>NZ_JABXJG010000003.1 GCF_013375535.1 Sphingobium sp. 15-1 | reverse complement strand
GCTCTGTTGCAAAGATTGGCGGCAGTCACAGGTAGGCTGTCGCTCTGCGCCGATCAGGCGGCTGCTGCGAAATGGTGGTTGAGCATGTCCATGGCCTCCGTCAGTGCCGAGGGCCCAATGCCGAAAGCTCTCTCCACAAGGCGCACCTCTCCCCTGATGCCGGGCTGCAGGCACCAGGGACGAGCCTGTCCTTTGCGCAGGGCTCGCATGACTTCGAATCCCTTGATCGTGGCATAGGCCGTGGGGATCGATTTGAAACCGCGCACCGGCTTGATCAGCATCTTGAGCTTTCCGTGATCGGCCTCGATCACGTTATTGAGATACTTCACCTGCCGGTGGGCCGTCTCCTGGTCCAGCTTTCCTTCGCGCTTCAATTCGGTGATCGCTGCACCATAGCTCGGCGCTTTGTCAGTATTGAGCGTGGCCGGCTTTTCCCAGTGCTTCAGGCCTCGCAGGGCCTTGCCCAGGAACCGCTTCGCTGCCTTGGCGCTGCGGGTCGGCGACAGGTAGAAATCGATCGTGTCGCCCCGCTTGTCGACTGCCCGGTACAGGTAGGTCCACTTGCCCCGCACCTTGACGTAGGTTTCATCCAGGCGCCAGCTCGGATCAAAGCCACGCCGCCAGAACCAGCGCAGCCGCTTCTCCATCTCCGGGGCGTAGCGCTGGACCCAGCGATAGATCGTCGTATGGTCGACCGAAATGCCGCGTTCCGCCAGCATTTCCTCAAGGTCGCGATAGCTGATCGGATAGCGACAATACCAGCGCACCGCCCACAGGATCACATCACCCTGGAAATGGCGCCACTTGAAATCCGTCATCGCTCCATCCGTTCAATCTCCGCCAAGCATGCTCAAGCTTCACGATTTTTGCAACAGAGCCAGCGAGGCTTCCAATAACGCCACCGCATCTGACGAAAGCCGATCACTGGTTCCGATCAGCCAGGTGTCCAGATAATCTTGCCGTTGTGAGCGAACGACACGTTCAAGCTCCTTGCGCGACGGCCCATAAATACGCCGGTCCCGGCACCACAGGAAAACATGCTCAAGCATGGCATTGATCGACTGGCCGCCCGGGCACAGCTCGCCAGCAATCCATTCCGTCAATTGCGCGCGATCCACCCGCTTCATGCGGGGCTCTGTTGCAAAGATTGGCGGCAGTCACAGGTAGGCTGTCGCTCTGCGCCGATCAGGCGGCTGCTGCGAAATGGTGGTTGAGCATGTCCATGGCCTCCGTCAGTGCCGAGGGCCCAATGCCGAAAGCTCTCTCCACAAGGCGCACCTCTCCCCTGATGCCGGGCTGCAGGCACCAGGGACGAGCCTGTCCTTTGCGCAGGGCTCGCATGACTTCGAATCCCTTGATCGTGGCATAGGCCGTGGGGATCGATTTGAAACCGCGCACCGGCTTGATCAGCATCTTGAGCTTTCCGTGATCGGCCTCGATCACGTTATTGAGATACTTCACCTGCCGGTGGGCCGTCTCCTGGTCCAGCTTTCCTTCGCGCTTCAATTCGGTGATCGCTGCACCATAGCTCGGCGCTTTGTCAGTATTGAGCGTGGCCGGCTTTTCCCAGTGCTTCAGGCCTCGCAGGGCCTTGCCCAGGAACCGCTTCGCTGCCTTGGCGCTGCGGGTCGGCGACAGGTAGAAATCGATCGTGTCGCCCCGCTTGTCGACTGCCCGGTACAGGTAGGTCCACTTGCCCCGCACCTTGACGTAGGTTTCATCCAGGCGCCAGCTCGGATCAAAGCCACGCCGCCAGAACCAGCGCAGCCGCTTCTCCATCTCCGGGGCGTAGCGCTGGACCCAGCGATAGATCGTCGTATGGTCGACCGAAATGCCGCGTTCCGCCAGCATTTCCTCAAGGTCGCGATAGCTGATCGGATAGCGACAATACCAGCGCACCGCCCACAGGATCACATCACCCTGGAAATGGCGCCACTTGAAATCCGTCATCGCTCCATCCGTTCAATCTCCGCCAAGCATGCTCAAGCTTCACGATTTTTGCAACAGAGCCCCATTTCGCAGCAGCCGCCTGATCGGCGCAGAGCGACAGCCTACCTCTGACTGCCGCCAATCTTTGCAACAGAGCCCACGGCCTCAATGAGACCACTCTCATCCTCGATCGGGCGCATGCCGCGTCCACCGCCGCCCCAACTCGCCTTGAGCATCAAAGGATAACCGATATCTGCCGCGATCATTTTGATCGCAGTTTCATCGTCGGGCAGCGGTTCACTCGCCGGGATAACCGGCACACTGACGCTAACCGCTATGTTACGCGCTGATACCTTATCGCCCAGGCTGTGCATTGTCGCAGGGCTCGGACCAATGAAGGTAATACCTGCGTCGGCACAGGCTTTTGCGAAATCAGGGTTCTCGGACAGAAATCCATAACCAGGATGGATTGCATCTACGCCAGCGGCCTTCGCGATTTCGATGATCCGCGGGCCATCCAGATAGGCTGCAATCGGTCCAAGACCCTCACCCAGATGATAGGCCTCATCCGCCTTGAACCGATGGAGAGAAAGCTTGTCCTCCTCTGCATATATTGCAACCGTTCGTATCCCTAGTTCCGTAGCAGCACGAAAGACACGGATCGCGATCTCGGAGCGGTTGGCGACAAGAATCTTTCTCATCGCGCGGAGCTCCGCTGCTGCGCAAGGTTCTCAAAGTCATTGCCCATCGGCTGCCGACCTTTGCTTGATCATATCGAGCGCGACATCGACGATCATGTCCTCCTGGCCTCCGACCATCTTGCGGCGACCCAGTTCCACAAGGATGGCGCGGGTATCTATGCCATGTTCCCCGGCAGCCTTTTCAGCGTGGCGCAGGAAGGAGGAATAGACACCGGCATAGCCCAGCGTCAGCGTTTCGCGGTCAACGCGTACCGGGCGGTCCTGCAGCGGACGCACCAGATCCTCGGCGGCATCCATCAGGGCATAAAGGTCGCAGCCATGGTTCCAGCCCATGCGGTCGGCAGCGGCGATGAACACTTCGAGCGGAGCGTTGCCTGCCCCCGCGCCCATGCCGGCAAGGCTCGCATCGACCCGGACCGCACCATTCTGCACCGCGACGATGGAGTTGGCGACACCAAGGCTGAGGTTGTGGTGCGCGTGCACGCCGCGCTGCGTTTCGGGCTTCAGTACCTTGTCGTAGGCCGCAACGCGCGCCGCGTAGTCATCCATGCTCATCGCGCCACCACTGTCGGTGACGTAGACGCAATGCGCGCCGTAACTCTCCATCAGCTGGGCCTGTTGGGCCAGCGCTTCCGGGCTGGTCATGTGGCTCATCATCAGGAAGCCCGAGACGTCCATGCCCAAGTTGCGCGCCGCCTCGATGTGCTGCTTGCTGACGTCCGCTTCGGTGCAGTGGGTCGCGATGCGCACCGAACGCACACCCAACTCATAAGCGTGCTTCAGGTCGTGGACTGTGCCGATGCCGGGCAGAAGGAGGGTGGTCAGCACCGAGTGTTCCAGCACTTCGGCCACGGCGCCGATCCAGTCCCAATCGGTGTAGGCGCCAAAGCCGTAGTTGAAGCTGGAGCCTTGCAGGCCGTCACCGTGGGCGACTTCGATCGCGTCGACCTTGGCCCGGTCAAGTGCGCGGGCAATCGCCTGGACGTGGTCCAGACCATACTGGTGACGGATAGCGTGCATTCCGTCACGCAGAGTGACGTCCTGAATGTAGAGCTTTTGCTGGGTCGGGTCGAAAGTCATGCTGCCGCTCCCCCTTGTATTTCGTTGTCGTGCATGCGGTTCGCGATCTTCTCGGCCGTCTTGAGCGCGGCAGAGGTCATGATGTCGAGGTTGCCGGCATAGGCCGGCAGGTAATGGGCCGCGCCTTCCACTTCGAGGAAGACGGAGACCTTGAGCCCGGTGAATTCGCCGTCCATTTCCGGGATGCGCAGCGGACGGTTGGAGCCGATATGCTCAAACTGTACGGCCTGCTTCATGCGGTAGCCGGGGACATAGCTCTGCACTTCGGCGACCATGTCTTCCACCGACTTGCGGATCGCATCCTGATCGGCATCTTCGCACAGACAATAGACTGTATCGCGCATGATCAAGGGCGGTTCGGCGGGGTTGAGGATAATGATCGCCTTGCCGCGCGTCGCGCCGCCGACGTCCATGATCGCCTGGCTGGTGGTCTCGGTGAACTCGTCGATGTTGGCGCGGGTGCCCGGGCCAGCACTCTTCGAGGCAATCGAGGCAACAATCTCGCCATAGTGGACCTTGGCCACGCGGTTCACCGCCGCCACGATCGGGATGGTAGCCTGACCGCCGCAAGTGACCATGTTGACGTTCTTGGCGTCGAGGCACGCTTCGCCATTGACCGGCGGCACCACGTAAGGCCCGATCGCGGCAGGTGTTAGGTCGACCATGCGCTTGCCAGCGGCGAGCACCAGTTCGCTGTTGCGCTTGTGCGCCCCGGCCGAAGTAGCGTCGAACACGATCCCGACGTCCGCAAACTCGGGCATCTTAATAAGGCCGTCGATCCCTTCCGCCGTCGTCGCAACACCCAGTCGCTGCGCGCGGGCGAGG
This sequence comes from Sphingobium sp. 15-1, assembly GCF_013375535.1. Lineage (GTDB taxonomy): Bacteria > Pseudomonadota > Alphaproteobacteria > Sphingomonadales > Sphingomonadaceae > Sphingobium > Sphingobium aromaticivastans. Next base: position 838,892 of record NZ_JABXJG010000003.1, on the reverse strand, counting down.
CCATCGGAGGCCGGGTCGATCCCGACCATCACGCCCATTTCCAGTACGCCGGAAAGGCGCATTATCTTGATCATCAGGTCGGTGCCGATATTGCCCGAACCGATGATGGCTACCTTGGTCTTGGCCATAATCAGGCTCCGTTGAACGAGAAGGAACAGGTGCCGATGCCGGCGACATCAGTGCGAACCTCGTCTCCGGCGTTCAGCACCACCATCGGGCCGAGGGCGCCGGCCAGCAGAATGTCGCCAGCCTTCAGCGGGTCGCCGCCTGCTGCCAGAGTGCGGGCCAGCCAGGCCGCCGCGTTGAGCGGATTGCCCAGCGCCGCCGAACCGATCCCGGACGAGGCCACGTTGCCGTTGAGCGTCATGGTCATGGCCGCACCCTCCAAATCGAGGCCAGCCAGAGGTAGGCCCTGATCGGACAGGACGAAGAACGCCGAAGAGCCGTTGTCGGCGACGGTATCGGCAAAGGTGATCTTCCAGTCGGCAATGCGGCTGTCGACAATCTCGATCGCCGCATGGACCGAGGCGACCGCCGCCGCGACCTGCTCTGCCGTGGTGTCAGCCGATGGCAGGTCCGCGCCCAGAACAAAGGCTATTTCCGCTTCGGCCTTGGCCTGGATGCAGCGCGCCGGATCAAGATTACCGCCGTCCGCAATCTGCATGTCGTCAAACAGGACGCCGAAATCGGGCTGGTCGACACCAAGCTGCTTCTGCACGGCCTCGGCAGTCAGGCCAGCCTTGCGACCAACGATGCGGCGGCCCTGGCTTTCCCAGAAACGGGTGTTGATCGCCTGGATCGCATAGGCCCCGGCCGCATCGGTCGGCTCCAGCCACTCGCGCAGCGGCGGTAGCGTCTCGCCGGTGTAGGCGTCGCGCAGTCGCCTTGCGAGCTCTTCATAATCTGGCTTGAGCATGGTTCTCTCTTTCTAGTCGCCAACGGTCTGGCCTGCCTGGCTGTGCCGATCCGCAATGATGCTGGTCTCGTTCGGGCCGCGCGTAAGGCTGCATATTCAATCGGAGACGCCGCCTTGAGGCGTCTCCGATTGAACGAACTATCGCGCCTTAGCTCAGCGGAATGGGTTCGCTTGGGGCAGCTTCGGCCAGGAAATTGCCAACCAGTTGAACAAATCGACTGGACTGCTCGATCTGAGTCCAATGGCCGCATTCCCCGAAGACATGCAGTTGCGCGCGCCGGATCAGGCTTGCCATGCGATAGGCATCCTCCACACGGATGACCCGATCCTCACGGCCGTGAACAATCAGGGTCTGATGGGGAAGTTTGCGCAGGTCGTCTTCCTGACATGCCAACGAGTCAAACCAGCGTTGGCGTGGGGCCGGGAACATCTGACTGTAGGATTCCTGGAAACCGGGCCGAATACTCGCCTCATAGCGGATCTGGGCGAGTTCGTCGGTTACAAGATCGCGGTTGTATGCGAAAATGTCGAGCATGCGGCGCATGTTCTCAAGCGAGGGCGTGTAGCCCCACACTTCATCGAGCCCTGGCAAGATTGACCCTTTGATGCCGCCGCTGCCCATCAGCACCAAGCGCCGGAACCGATCAGGATGACGGATCGCTGCAGCCAGCGATAGTGCGCCGCCAAACGAGTTGCCGACAAGATCAACCTGATCGAGGCCGAGGGCGTCGAGAAAGCCCAGAAGATGTTGAACCCAAGCTTCAACACCGTATTTGAAGTTTTCCGGACGATCCGTGAAGCCGAAGCCGACCATGTCCGGGGCGATTGCACGGTTCTGCTGCGAGATTTTTGGCAATATCATCCGCCAGTTTGCCCAGGCAGAAACACCCGGACCAGACCCGTGGATGAATACGACCGGAGAGCCTTCTCCCACATCGTGATAATTGGTGCGAATGCCAGCGGCGATCACTGACTTGGATATTTCAGGGTTATCAGTCCCTGCAGTTGCAATGCTTCCCATGAGATTTATTCCTCAAAATTCATGTGTTTGGTTTGGAACAGTCACTCAGGGGAAATGAACTTGTGACCCCACATGCTGATGCTGTCATATCGAACGACCGACCAGGAGCGATCAACGTCGCGCGGTCCGCAGCCGAACTCGACCGCGAAACCGGAAGGGGTGATCCCATAGAAGGAATACATGTGATCGTTCGTATGACGACCAAATGTCAGGAGAATTCGAGAGTCGCGCTCCATACGGTCAATCGCTCGACCAACATCATCAAGCGAAGCAGACTCGATCATGAAATGATGAATGTGTTTGGGGGCCGGGGCAGGCAGCAAAGCCAGGCTGTGATGCCGTCGGTTGCAGTTGAAGAAGTGAAGCTTGTGCTTACCGCCGGGTCCGAGATCCCAGTCGATGATGTCGGAAAGCTCCATCCCGAGACCAGCAACGTAGAATTCCATCGATTTTTCGAGGTCGGGCGTGGCTAGAACGATATGGCCAAATCCCTGCTCACCGGTAACAAATGACGAAACACCGACGGGAGACACAAACGGAACTTCGAACAATTCCGTGGCGCCATAATAGACCTCGATCCTTACACCCGATGGATCGATGACCGACACCAGGTCGATCACGCCGCGATCCGCTTTGAGATCGTCAGGTTCGTTCGTCACTTGATAGCCCATCTGCCGCAAGCGCTCTGCAGTGGAATTGAATGCTGCGGCATCGGCAGCTTCGAACCCGGCATAGGAAATGTCATCCGCTTCACCGCGGTGCACAGCAAGCCGCCACGCGCGCGAATCCAGCCTGTAGCGGTCGGAGTCCTTGCCCTTCGCCGCCGTCATCATGCCGAGCGTATTGTTCGCATATCTGCTCCACGCATCGACATCGGACGCGTCGAAGCCAAGATAGCCAAGGCGATCAACAGTCATCAGATTTCTCCCTCAGTTCCCAATTTCTCTGGCAATCCCACTCCGGCCAGGGCCGCAGAAACCTCATCGAGGACCGACGGATCCTCGATTGTCGGAGGCATGGTCCATGGTTCGCCATTCGCGATTTTCCGGATCGTGCTGCGCAGAATCTTGCCCGATCTGGTCTTGGGCAGTCGCGAAATCGACAGAATGATCTTCGGAGTAGCGATTGATCCAATTCGGCTTCGAACAGCAGATGTTGCCATGGCGGAAATTTCGGCTGATTTCGCAGAAGCGCCATCTGAAACAACGAAGAGTACAAGCGGAACTTCGCCTTTGATGCCGTCGGCAACTCCGACAACAGCACATTCCGCGATTTGATCGACCGTCGAAATCGCTTCTTCGATCGAACCGGTCGACAGCCGATGGCCCGCGACATTGATGATGTCGTCGGTCCGGCTCATGATGAAGACATAGCCGTCTTGATCGATGTAACCAGCATCGCCTGTCTTGTAATATCCGGGAAATTCAGTGAGGTATGATTCCTCAAAGCCGCCATGGTTGTTCCAGAGTGTCTGCAGGGCACCAGGCGGCAGGGGCAGTTTGACAGCAATCGATCCGGTTTCTCCAATAGGAGCGGGTTCGCCTTCTGCATCGAGTATCTGGATATCATAGCCAGGCATCGGCACGGCCGCCGATCCGTACTTGACTTCGATTGTTCCCAATCCGGTCGGATTGGCAGTCATCGGCCAACCGGTCTCGGTCTGCCACCAGTTATCCAGCACCGGAACGTCCAGCGCAGATTCTGCCCATTTGATGACGCTTGGATCGCCCCGCTCTCCGCCGATATAAATCGCACGCAGCGAAGACAGATCGAATTTCTGTGGCAGCACGCCGCCTGCGTCTTCCTTGCGAATTGCGCGCAGGGCCGTTGGGGCCGTGAACAGCAAATTCACCTTGTGCTGCGATATCACGCGCCAGAAGGTGCTCGCATCGGGCGTGCCGACAGGCTTTCCTTCAAAGATGACGGTGGCGCATCCGGCAAGCAACGGGCCGTAGGTAATATAGGAATGTCCCACGACCCAGCCGAGATCGGATGCGGCCCAGTAGACATCGCCTGCACCGATGCCGAAGACATTCTTCATCGACCAAACCAGGGCGACCATATAGCCGCCCTGTTGCCTAACAACGCCCTTTGGCTTGCCGGTCGTACCGGACGTGTAGAGGATATAGAGCGGATCGGTGCTTCGCACTTCGACACATTCCGGCCTGTCGCCACGAGTAATCGCGGCACTCCACTCGGCATTCCAATCGTAATCACGTTCAGGGCGTAGTTCGCAAAAAAGCTGCGGCCGCTGGAGGACGATTACCGCCTCGGGCTTATGGCGACTATTTGCTATGGCTTCGTCGAGCAGTGGTTTGTACGCAATTATCCGGTTCGGCTCCAATCCGCACGATGCCGAAACGACAACTTTGGGTTCGGCATCATCGATGCGAACTGTCAATTCGTGCGCAGCAAAGCCGCCGAAGACAACCGAATGGACCGCTCCCAGACGCGCGCAAGCCAGCATCGCGATGACTGCTTCGGGGATCATCGGCATATAGATGATGACCCGGTCGCCCTTCGCTACGCCATGGCTGCGCAGCACCGACGAAAACAGTTCGACCGCGTCCAGCAACTGCGAAAAGGTCAGTGTCTTGCTGATGCCGAGAATGGCGCTGTCATAAATCAGCGCGGCTTCGTCACCCCGCCCGGCAACGACGTGCCGATCGACCGCATTCCAGCAGACGTTGCACGTTCCATCGGCAAACCAACTGGCCAATCCTTGTGGATCAACGACGCTCTCTGTTGGCGTTGCGATCCAATCCACTGCAGTGGCAGCCGCCGCCCAGAAGCTCAGGGGATCGGCCATCCACTCATCATAGGTTGTGCGATAGTTTGACATGCTCGCGCTCCCGCCCTCAGACCGCAAGAACGATATTGCCGATGGCACTGCCAGACTCGACCCGTTCGTGCGCTTTGACGATCGAATGCAGTGGCAACACTTCGGCGATATTGTGGACGATATTTCCCTGAGCGATGAGGTCATTCACGCCCTGGCAAATCTCGTGACGTCGCGCTTGCGGCAAATGATAGAGGATGAAGAAATCAAACCCGATATTCTTCAGGATGGACTTCGAGAACGGCATCTTGAACTCCCGTTCCGAGCTGCCATACGCGACAAGGCGCCCCTCTTTTGCCAATGCCGCAACATCGAGATCGACGTTGACCGAGAGATCGACCTCGACAATCAGGTCAACACCCGCGCCGCTTGTGGCGTCCATGATGACCTGCAAGGTGCCTTCTGTGCGATAGTTTATAACCCGATCCGCTCCGGCCAGCCTCGCCAATTCGGCCTTCTCCGAACTGCTGACCGTGGCCAATATCCTGGCTGCGCCGAGTTGCCGCGCAAACTGGACGGCGTAATGGCCAACGGCGCCGGCGCCACCCGCGACCAGAACGGTTTTCCCCCGAATATCCCCATTTAAGGTGAGTGCGTGCAGAGCTGTCGATGCAGGGATGCCTAGGCAAGCGCCGATTTCGAACGAGATATCGTCGTGCAGCGGTGCGGTGAAATTCTCCGGCACAACGACATATTCGCCTGCGGTTCCAGTGGTGCGGCCCCACGCAGCATTGAAAATCCACACACGCTCGCCAATCCGGGCAGGATCGACGCCTTCGCCGACAGCATCAATCACGCCAGCGCCGTCGCTGTGTGGGGTGCGTGGAAATCCCCAAGGCGAAGGAATATGTCCGCTTCTGATTTTGACGTCGGACGGATTTACCCCGGACGCCTTTACCCTGACCCGAACTTCGCCAGGGCCCGTTACAGGATGCGGGCAGTCCACAATATCGAGGACATCCGCCGCTTCGCCGATTTCGCCATACTGTGCAGTCCGCATTTCAGTTCCCGTTGTTCAGCTTGCTTGGCGTATCGACCGCTGGCCCTTTCGAAGAACCACGCCGATCAGCTGTTCGATCCAGCCTCGACCGCCCCGCATTGCGCCACAGTTGCGCGGGGCGGCCGGGTTGTTAGAAACTGACCGAAGCCGAAGCCCGTCTTGATCTAGCCGCGTAAAATTGCCGGCCCCTGCGTCGCGGCACCTGCCGTGCCACAACACCTTTCGCGCTCATCTCATTGCCTTAAGAAGCCGGCGTGAATTTTGCCGTGAGGGCATTGTCCATTTCATCGAATTTCTTCGAGGGTTGGATAGCTCCACTGGCCTTCAGCTCTCCATGTCCGGATGCCCCTCGCCCCAGAATGGTGGAAAAAGCGGCTTCAAGGTCAACTGCTGCCGTTTCCGTCAGCGAACCAGCGCGCCACCCGATATAGACGTCGGGCCGTACCAGCAGCGCGCCGCTTTCATCGACCTCGCTGATGCGGGCATAATCGCCATAGTGGTCCTGATAATCCTGCCCCAGACCAATGGTCACAACCTTGATGGGCACGCCCAGTTTGTCTGACACAGCTTTGGCAATTGCACGCCATCCGGCCCCGCTGTTGCCAGTGAGCAACGTAAATTCACCGCCACCGCATACATAGAGTGACGAGATCTTCGATCCGTCCTTGAACAGCCATGCATGGGGCAAGCGAGCGCCCGGGAAGCTGGTGGGCTGATAGTAAATCTCGGCATCTTGCGAGAAGGGCGGCGCAGTCTCGCCTTCAGGCGTCACCACTGCGCAGCTCTGATACCGCTGGTTCATCTCGATTCCAGGGCAGTCATACGTCCGGTAGGTGTCGGCGACAGCCTCCCGAAGCAGTTGTCGGCGCGCAGACAGGTCAGCACTTTCGCCCTTGAGCATTTCAAAGCTGGCAGAGGACACGGCGGGATCGTCGGACAAGGTAGGATTGAGTGCGGCTACAACCTGGTCGTAATATTTCATCGCGCCAAAGGCGGCAGGAACAAACTCTTCGGCCACGGGCACGCGTTCCTGCGAATAGCTTTCCAGCAGCGCCGGAGTGGCCATTCCCTTAAGGACATGGACGAGTTTCCAAGCCAAATTGTAGCTGTCCTGAACCGAGGTGTTCGAACCCAGACCCTTCAGTGGCGGGTGGCGGTGTACCGCGTCTCCGGCACAGAACACACGGCCCTGGTGAAACCGGGTCGCCCAGCATTCATTGAATGCCCACAACGACACCGATTCAATCTGAACGTCGATGCTGTCGTCACCGATCAACCTGTGCATGAGTCGGCGTGCTTCGACATGATCAATCACGGGCGGATTGTTGATGTCGAAAAACGTCGTTGCCAGCCAGCGGGTCCATGGGCGAACCATCCGCAGGGCCCCCATCATCAACCCGCCCGGTGCTTCTCCGGGTGTGAACATCCAGTAGAGCGAGCTTGGGCGATGCTCGACATACTTAGTCAGATCGGCCGTGAAAACGATATTGGTCGCGCCCAGCTTATCCATATCGCCCTTGAAGGGCAGATTCAGCTGTTTCGCGATCGCCGACCGCGCGCCGTCAGCGCCGACGAGATACTTTGATCGCACCGAGTACTCTTCACCCGTCAGCCGATTGCGCAGGACCGAGGTAACGCCCTCATCATCCTGATCAAACTTGACGAATTCGGTGTGAAGCAACACCTCCGCACCCTTGTGTGCAGCGGCACCCAGTAGAATTTTTTCCAGATAGTTCTGCGGCAGATCGACGAAGACTTCCGGGGTCCCAAGGGCATAGTTGAAGCGGCGGCCGGGCTCATGGCCCCAGGTACGCAGGCGGCCGAACTCTTCGCCCGCAAGGCTCTGGCACATCACGTTTTCGCCCATCAACTCGTTAGGCGACGCGTAGAGATTGACGTCATCGATCACACCGAGGTCATGAAAAATTTCCATCGCCCGAGGGTTGGTGATATGAGCGCGGGGTGTCCGGCAGGTCCAGCCATAGCGGTTGGCGATCACCGTGCGAATGCCCGCTTTGGCCAGAGCCAAGGCCATGGTGCCGCCTGCCGGCCCGGTGCCGATGATCAGAACCTCGGTTTCATACGCCGGTTTTTGAACTGCTGAAGTCATCTTGGGTTACCCTTCAAAGTTGGATTGCTTGTCCGGTAATCGGCCTAGGGCAGGCGGAGTGCTTCACGGATGGTCAGCGTTTGGAACGCAGGTCCTGAAGCGGCGCCAATCGGCCCGGTCAGGCGTCGATAAACGCTGCAAGCATGGCATTGAACCGATCTGCATGTTCAAGCTGCGCCCAATGGCCACAGCGGTTGAAGACGATGAGGCTGGAATTTGGCATGACACCCGCCAGGCGCATGCTGTGCTCCACGCCCACGGTCCGATCGTCGCGGCCATGGATCAGCAACGAGGGCGTAGTTGTGCGTGCAAGGCCCGCGAAAACCTCGTCCTGGCCCAGACCATCGATATTCATGGCGGCCGCGCCCTTAAGAAAATTGGACAAATGCGCAGGGTTCGCGAGGGCATTTGCGGAGCGCTGGTTCACCAGTTCATCGGTCGCATAGGCCGGGTCGAAGACCATTACATTGACCAGCCTGCGAAAATTCTCGGGGCTTGGATCAGCATATGTCGCGAAGAGAATCTTGAGCCCCTCTGTCGGGCCACCGGGTTGAAAGAACAGTTGCGGGCCGCCGGGTGCCGGTGCGCCCATGGTAATGCAATGAGTGACCCGGTCGTTGTGCAGTGCGGTCATCATCACTGCAGCAAGCCCGCCCATCGAATTGCCGACTAGCGCTGCTTTTTCGATACCAAGACCGTCCATGAACAAGCGGGTCGCCTCGACATTGGCGAGAAAGCGGTTCTCCCCGGTTGGGTCATATTCGGACGATTTTCCCCAGCCCGGAAAGTCGAGCAGATAGACTTTGTAGCGCTGGGCCAGCTTCGCGAAATTGGGATTGAAGTTGCTCCAGCCACTGGCTCCTGGGCCAGAACCGTGCAGCATGATCAGCGGGTGCCCCTCGCCAGCCACGTGGTAGTGCAATCGCCAACGCGGCGTATCGATGTATTGGCTGGTTTGTGCTTCCGTTGACATCATGCAATCCTCGATCAGGAGAAATCTATTCCGCGCAGCAACAATGGTGTGCATCGGATGGGAAAGCGCAGCCCCTGGGTGTGGAGAGGGTCACCCAAGGGCCGCCTTCACCGGGACATTAGTATCGGAACGACACCGTTACTCCGTAGGTTGCCGGCATGCCCGCAACCTTGGAGAAGGAATCGATGACGTGCGAAACGCCGTTCCAATAATACTTGTTGGTGATGTTGCGTCCCCAGACTTCCGCACGCCAGCTATCGTTGTTGCTCTTGATGCCCGCACGCATGTTGAGGAGCGCATAGCTATCAATCGCGAACCGCGGATCGCTGCCGAAGGCCGCGACCGTCTTGGAACGATAGTTCACATCCGCCCCAATAAAGCCATTGATCGCGCTTGAGACAGGCACCTCGTAATCGAAGCCGCCCGAAATCTGCCACTTGGGCGTGTTAGGGAACCCTTCGCCCTTGAGATCGACAAGGGTGCCGCCAGAATCGGGTGTCTGGTAGTTCCGCGTCACCTTGGAGTTGATGTAGGAAGCTGCGCCGCGCAGGCTCAGCCCAGCAACCGGGCGGATGGTCGTCGACAATTCGAAGCCCGCTACCCGCGACTTGGGAATGTTCACCAGCTTTGGCAATGTGCCCAGGGGGAAGCCGGTATTAATGAAGCCCAGGATCTGTTTGTCCTGATAATCGTAGTAGAAGGCCGCGCCTTCCAGCGTGACACGGCGATCAAGCAGTGACGTTTTGAACCCGGCTTCATAAGCCAAGACGGACTCTTGCGTTACGGGAATATACTGGGTGACCGAGGACGACGGCACACCGGCAAAGCTCCCCGCCTTGAAACCCTTCGTTGCGTTGGCATAAAGCAGCAGATCGCTGTTGGGCTTCCAGCTCAGCCCCGCGCGCCATGAGAGATTGTCCTCGTTGAGCGTCCCCGGAACGTTGGTCACGGGCAGGAAGTTCGCGTCGGAAGTAACGCATCCGCCCTTCGGAATGGTGATTGTGGTCGGGACCCCCGATCCGATCGTCTGAAGAAGACTGTAGAGGTTGCCGAAGGCTGTTCCGAAAGACCCGTCGCCCGCATCCAACAGGCAGCCATTGGCGCTGCGACGCTGATCCGTATAACGGACGGAACCCTGCAGCGTAACCTTTGGTGCGATCTCGTAGTCGACGCTCGCGAACACGGCGGCAGTCTTGATCTTCTGATCGTTACGGATGTCGAAGTTACGGTAGCGGTTGACAAACGCCGGCGTGGCGATGCCGGAGTTGCTGCCCGAAACTGTGCCGAGCTGATCTTCGTCCGCAGTATCGCGCTGATAATTACCGCCAACCATCCATTTCAGGCCGGGCGTATCACCCGAAAGGCGCAGTTCCTGCGAAAAGGAGCTGATGTCAGACTTGATCAGGAAAAACAGATCATTGAACGCCACGCCGTCGGAATCATTGGGGTTACGACCGCGGAAGTCAGTGTAAGCCGTGATCGAAGTTAGCGTCACACTTGGCGACAATTCGAGATCCGCCCGCAATGACCCCTGATAGAACCGGTCGTCATGCCGGAAATCGACACCGGGGTCCCAATCCGCAACGCGTGCGTTGTTGGGCGCTCTTACCGCTGTGGCGAAAAAGGCCTTTTCTTCGGGAAAGCCCACCGGGTTGGTCGGCGCATAGGCAATGTACTGCGCGGCCTGGCTGTCGGACTTGTCGATCCAGCCATTCAGGTTGAACTGAAGCTTCAGCTTGTCGCTGGGCTCGACATCGAGCAGCAGGCGCCCCGTGGTAAAGTTACGGCGACCGAGCGTGTCATTGCGTGTCTGGCTATACTGCCAGTCCCCCCGGTCTTCATGGCGAACAGCAAGCCGGGCCTTGACACCTTCCGCCAACGGGCCGCTCACATAGCCATCGACGTCGAACTGATTGAAGCGGCCATACGTGGCGCTTCCGCCGAAGCGGAATTCATCGGTCGGCCGCGCAGCAATGTAGTTGATTGCCCCGCCGGTGGAGTTTTGCCCGAAAAGTGTGCCTTGGGGGCCCTTCAGCACTTCCACCCGCTCAAGGTCGAGTGAGGCGCCAGGCGTCATTACCGAATAGGGCAGCGGAACCTGGTCGACATAGACACTGACGGTCGGACTGACCCCCGTCGAGGTGTCATAGAACCCAATGCCGCGAATGGTGAAGACTGGTGGGCCATAGGCGCTTTGCTGGGCCGTGAAGCCTGGCACAACCCGCTCCAAATCGAACGTTGACGTAACACCCCGCGAACGCAACTGTTCTCCCGTCGCGGCGGTGATGGAAAGAGGCACATCCGACAGCCGTTCACTGCGCTTCTGCGCCGTGACGATAATTTCCCCGATGCCTCCATCGGGTGCTTGATCTGTGGTGCTAGCTTCCTGGGCAGATGCGACAGGTGCATATAGCAATCCTACCGCGAGGGCCAAACCTGCAGCCTGACAACCGGAACGTACGTTCTTATTTTCCATCAGATCTCTCCCAGTGATTGTTCTTTTTTAGCGCCAGGTAGAAACTTGGGCGCTGTCCCGACCGAGATCAGCAAGGACCGTGCCAATTTCGCCAGCGTGCTTTCAGCCGCTTGGCTTGATCACAGAAAATGGCTGTTTGATGGGCGCTATTCGCCATCCTGCTGCACACCGACGGTCGCGGCTGCGTCTGACATTGGTCGTTTCAGCTTGCAGGCATCGCAAAAACTGTGAATATTCCGATGTCAAATAATCACAATCTCGGAATATTCCGACATCGAGGAGGGTGTCTTGAACCAGCATCGTGTGGACCATTCAGAATCGGTGAAATGGACTCCGAATGTGAGCCTGACGGCTACGAAGCGCGATATTGCCGGCCTCATCGAACGGCTGCACTTTGATCTTCCCGAGGGATTGATCTGGCTGGACCAGAGCCGGGTCACCCTCTTGCACGCCAGTTGGCTTGCGCAGCTCCGATCCGAACTTTTGCCGTTGCTTGGCTACCATCAGGCACGGGCGCTAATAACGCGGCTCGGTTATTCAGCCGGCTGTCGCGACGCCAAGGCCTCACTTGAGAGAAATCCGGCACAATCGTGGGAGGAAATGCTGCTGACCGGTGGGCAAATGCATACCCTCCACGGTATGGTTGCCGTTGCCGTGATCAACATCGACCTCGATGAAAATAGGCGGCGCTGCCACATCGAGTTCGTTTGGAAGAACAGTATCGAACGCATCGGCGATGACGAGCGGCGCTTCCATAACTCGGAATCGGGCTGCTGGATGACAGTTGGCTATGCTGCTGGTTTTTTGACCACATGTTATGGCGCGCCAGTACATTTCCGAGAGCTTGCATGCTGTTCGGGCGGCCATGATCATTGCAGCGGCATCGCAAAATTTGCCGATCAGTGGAGTGATAGTACTGAAGACATGGTCTATTACTCCGCGCTCCAAATGAGCGAAGATGATGCCACAACCGCCACCGGTCCGATTTCCTTACAGCCTGAACTCTTACTGCAAGCCCATAATGCAAGTGGAATCGTTGTAGGTCGGTCCACCGCGTTCAATGCCGTCCAGCATAACGTCAATCAGGTAGCCGACACACGCGCGACCGTACTCCTGCTGGGTGAAAGCGGCGTCGGGAAAAGCGTTTTTGCGAGACAGATCCATGATCGAAGCCCTCGTAGCGGGAATCCGTTCGTGGAGATCAATTGCGCCGCCATTCCAGAAAATCTCCTTGAAGCCGAATTGTTTGGCGTGGAAAAGGGGGCTTTTACGGGCGCAGGTGCCACGCGGCCCGGCAGGTTTGAAGAAGCGAATGGCGGTTCCATCTTTCTCGACGAAATCGGCACGCTTTCGCTATCATCGCAGGGCAAGCTTCTTAGGGTTCTCCAGAATCATAAATTCGAGCGGCTTGGCAGCAACAAGACACTTCAAGCCGATGTCAGAGTTATTGCCGCTACAAACGAAGATCTTGAAGTAGCAGTCCAGGAAAAACGATTCCGCGCCGACCTCTATTATCGATTGAACGTATTTCCGATACAGATTCCGTCTCTGCGCCAGCGCACGGATGATCTACCGGTGCTGATCGATCATTTTCTAAAGATGTTCAGCACACGTCACGATCGAAATGTCTCCGGGATTTCGGGGCAAGCCTACCGGATGCTGCTGGCACACAACTGGCCCGGGAACATCCGAGAACTTGAAAATGTCATCGAACGCGCAGTTATCATGTGCCAGCGAGGGGAAATGATCGAAGTTGGCCATTTCCCCCAAAGCCAATTGGCAGAAGCTGCCAAAAGACTGATGCAACTGGATGAAGCAGGCAATCTGGCCCACAGCTCAGATGATCTGGATGGTCTGCCCGCGACAATCCTAGACGCACTGAACTCTCAAGGCCTCAACCTTGAAGGCTTGGAGCGCGCGGCGATCAAGGCAGCTCTTGCCGCGACAAACGACAATGTGGCTCGGGCAGCAAAGCTGCTCGGTGTCACACGCGCGCAAATCGATTATCGACTCAAGAAATGGCAAGCCGAGTAATCTTATGCTGGGCGGCGATTCTGGACAGGGCGATTAGTGGATTTTCTGTCTGATGGCGGCCATCATGCCGCGTGACAGGAGAGCAGACGACCGCGCCGGAACGACAGCCCCATATTCAAGGCCAAGGTGGCATTGGCCGCCGTGAAGGCCGAGAAGACGGGACCGAGTTGGCAGCCATATGACGCTCACCCGAACAAGACCACTCGCTATGGCTTGTACGTGCGGCGGTAGCACTTACGACCCACGGTTGGCGCGATTCCTGCGCTCCACAGCTTGGTCAACTTGATAGCCGGCCCCCAAACTAGTTGGTAACGCTGTCGCTCGCACAAACCTGTGGATCGGCGCTGGAACGGGCCCCTCCTACTTCACGATCTATCATTTTGAATTGCCGTAAAAAGTTGGTTTTGACCGGGGTCCCGATCGGCGCCGATCGGGACCCCGGCATGCGCCAGTATAAGGATAGAAATCAATGCATTACCTCCCGTCAGAGCGGGTCCCACTCCAACGCTGCTTCACAATCAACACCCAGTCTTGAAATCGCCGTCGCAGTTATCGGATCCAAGCCCTGCGGGTCAGCGAGCAATATCGCAGCTTTCATGCGCGGATCCCAGAAATCCACGATATGCTGGACCATTGCCGAAACGGCGGCATCCTCACCTTGCGCCGCCAGATTGCGGGCAATCTGGTTGGCCATGCTTACAAGCCGCTGTTCGTCCATCAGATCGCCTCGATGCGGCGCGCGCGGGTGGTGAGCGCAGCATAGTTTTCCTGCCAGTCACTTGGCCCGTTGGACGCCGATACCTGCACTGCGGTCACCTTGTATTCCGGGCAATTGGTCGCCCAGTCGGAGAACTCGGTCGTGACGAGATTGGCCTGCGTTTCGGGGTGGTGAAAGGTGGTATAGACCACGCCGGGGACAACTGTCGGGCGCCAAAGTAGAGCGCAATTGCGTGCACTGAACTCCAATCGTCGCGCCATATTGGGCTGCATTCAATCTGCACGGCATTCGGCGTGTTGTTCGCGCTACTGATCGGAGAACCGCTTTGCCAGTCTGGCGCTCGCGCCACTTTTGGCAGCAAGTTTTGAGCCATAGCGCAACACCGTGCGTGCATCGCGCCAGCGGTAAGCCTGCATGATCGCTGGTAGCCCCTCACCTGCGGCAAAGTTATCCTGCGCTACGCCGACACGAATGGAATGCGACGAAATCGCCTTGCACCAGCGACTAAGCTCGGCCTCGCTCATCTGCCCCAGCAAGCCCTTCTCCCAGGCTTGGCGAATAAGCCGCTTGTAAATGAGCGTGATACTGTTGGGGTGTAGCGGCTCTGCACCGATACCATCGATTGATCCGTCAAAATGCGTCGTGACCCGGCGCAGCAGCGGCCCCTGGTCGATTTCAGAAGCTTTGCACCAACGCGTGATGGCCATCATGGTTGCTGGAGAAAGGTAAGCCTGCGCACCAGCTTGCTTACGGTCAGTCTTGCTCGAGGGAATGTGAAGGATCCCTGCGCCCTCACTATCAGGGCCTTCAATGTGCGCAACATTGATCGCCACCAGTTCAGATCGCCGCGCCGCCGTATCATAGGCAATGCGTAACAACGCGGCATCGCGCAAACCCAGCTCGTCGCGGCGGCAGGCCTTGAGCAGGTGCGCGAGGCACACCCCCGAGGCAGGGCTGTCGAGATCGGCAATGTCGCCTTTGAAGCGAATGGCATGCGCCTGCCGCTGCCGCACGCCTAGATGATTACGGGCCGCCTTGCGCTCGAACTTGACCAAGGGGTCCGACGTTGGATCGGTGAGACCCGCCATGCGGTAAGCCCAGCCCACATGGACGAGGTAGCGCTCGATCGTCGCCATTGCGCGGGTTTTGAGGTCACAAGTCTCAGTACCGGAAAGGGCTCGGATCCAGGCAGCAACGTCGGCAGGCCTTGCAACGGCAGGCTCAACGCGGCGCAATCGGCACCATTGCCCCCACAAGGTCAGGTCAGAGCGGAAGGCGCGGCGTGTGTTTTCGGACCAGCCACGCATGGCTGCATCGAGCAGCGCCTCGTCGATGCGAATGCCTGCACCTGCCAGTGCGCGCACATCTCCGATCAGATCTGCTGGTTCGACAGATAAAGGAACGATCTTTCGGGTACGGACCGATGATTTTTGAGGGCGGACGGGTTCGCGCATGTCAGGACTTTTCTCGTCGGGTGCTTGGGCCGCAAGCAGCCGGGCTGGCGGTGCGATGATCGGTCGCCGCATCAATCGCCCCAAGGATTGACCAGGTCGATGCCGGTAGCTGCAAAATCCTTCACGTTCCGGGTCACCAATGTGAGCCCGTAAGCCCCTGCGATACCGGCAATCTGGACGTCGCCAGTCGTCATGGTCCGTCCAGCGCTGGCACTGACGCTGGCCAGTTCGGCCGCCATTTCCGCCGAAGGCCGGTCGAAGGACACGACGCGCGGACCAAATCGGGCAACGATACGCTCGAACGCCCCCATCAGTTCGTCGCGGCGGCGCCCGGGTGGCATGGAGTTGATCCCGGCACGTACCTCGAAGATCGCAACAGTCGGCATAGCACAGTTGCCAGCATGGCGATCGAGCCATGTCACCACACGAGCCGAGGGTGCTGGCCGCATCGACTCGGAAACCACGTTGGAATCGATCAGGTAGATCATTCGAAGACCGGCAACGCTCGATCAGGGCGCTGGCGCTGCGCATCGATCGCGGCGGCGACATCGTCATAGCCTGGCCGCGTGATGCGCACGATGAAGCTGCCGAGCGGCTCGAGCGCATCGGGGTTGCCCACTTCTGCGCGCGCAGCTTCATCGAGAATCTGGCGCAGTTCTTCCTCGAGACTATGGCGCCTACGTGAAGCACGCTGGGCAAGCAGACCCTTGGTTTCTTCAGACAGGTTGCGGATCGTGACGCTGGCCATGCGCGGACTCCATGTTGGCGGCCGAGGTGGCCATCGCCGCTAATATAGCGGCAATTCACATCGGAAACTAGTAAAATGCAATCATGCAATCGCTAATCTGAGTTTTGCGTAGTTACGATAAGCAGCCATTATCAACACTTAATCAACCGGCATATGGACTAAACATCACTCGTCAGGCTATAATTTGTCCGTGAAGCACCCTCCCCCGCCCCTTACCGGCATCGCTTGGACGCCCGATCTGGTGGCCGCGATCGCCGATGCTGGCGCGGCGATTGGGCGGCTTGATGCGCGGATTTGTGCGACTTCCTTTGCCCCAGCCTGGAATCTGCGGGCGAGCTGGACAGGTTACGCCGCCGCGCTACGCCTACAGAATTACGAAATCGAGGAAATCGATATTATTTCCTGGCAATGCGGTCTCCATCTGGCCGGGCGGCCTCGCCTCGAAACGGTGGGGGATCCGTTTTCTGTCGGCTGCCAAAGTTAGTGTCACCGCCGAAGACGAACTGATGCCGC
Source organism: Sphingobium sp. 15-1 (assembly GCF_013375535.1). Lineage (GTDB taxonomy): Bacteria > Pseudomonadota > Alphaproteobacteria > Sphingomonadales > Sphingomonadaceae > Sphingobium > Sphingobium aromaticivastans. Next base: position 822,090 of record NZ_JABXJG010000003.1, on the reverse strand, counting down.
TCTGCCATAATTGATGGCAACGGGTTTTCCCGGTTTCCGCACACTCCTGGCCAAGAGCACCTCCTCTATCCCCGCACTTCGCGCAGCATGCGCGCGGTGGCATTGGACGACGGGGCCAGCTTGCGGCCATAGCGCAGCGCGGTCGATGTCGAGGACCAACGCAGAGCCTGCGCAATCGGCCCGGCGTCTTCTCCGCTGGCGAACAGATCCTGCGTTAGACCTACTCTCAGCGAATGCGTGCTGAGCGCTGAAATCGCCGCATCGAGCTCCTTTCCGAACAGATTGACCATGTGTTCGTCTGCCGCGCGCCGGGCGGTTTGTTTGATGATCAGTCGCACCGCCGCCGGTGTCAGCGGTTCTTCGCCGATGACATAGGTCGTCGATGCCAGCACGGGTTTAGCTTCGGCAGGCGATGGCGATCCTGCGGGCAGCCGCCACCTGAACCCCGGCGGGGCAGGCAAGGCGGCAGGGGCCTCGGCAGCGCGAGCCTTGGTCCGCACCACGCCGATTCGGCGAAACAGCGGGCCTTCGGCAATCCCGCCGCTTGTCCGCCATGCAGACACGCGCCGCATCGTGTCGGGCGAGAGCCAGGCATAGGCCCCCTGCCCTTCCTGATCGGTCTTCGAGCGCGGAACGGTCAGGACTGCCGAACCATCGCGTTCGACTGTGATATGGTCGCACGCCACCCGCACCAGTTCGGACACGCGCAACCCGGTGTCGTAGGCGAGGCTGAGCAGCGCCCCATCGCGCAAACCAGGCAATGTTCCAGGGCATGCCTGCAACAGCGCGCTCAGGGTAAACCCTTTTGCCGGAGCGCTGCCCAGCCCCTCTCCAAACCGCAGCGGCCCGGCCTGACGCTGCGTGACATCGACCCGGCGCCGAAACCCACGCAGCGCGTCGCGCACGATGCTCCCCTGGGTAGGTGTCGCCACCCCGAGCAGGCCATGCACCGCCGCCAGACTGGCAAGACGCCGCCCGACCGTCGCCGGCTTGAGCTCGCGCCGTTCACAATCCTCGAGGTAGGCGACGATCCGTGCCTCGTTCGCGGGCAGGCCGATCCCGCCCGCGCGTGCGCAAAAGGTGGCATAGCAGGCGAGATGGCTCTGTTGCAAAAATCGTGAAGCTTGAGCATGCTTGGCGGAGATTGAACGGATGGAGCGATGACGGATTTCAAGTGGCGCCATTTCCAGGGTGATGTGATCCTGTGGGCGGTGCGCTGGTATTGTCGCTATCCGATCAGCTATCGCGACCTTGAGGAAATGCTGGCGGAACGCGGCATTTCGGTCGACCATACGACGATCTATCGCTGGGTCCAGCGCTACGCCCCGGAGATGGAGAAGCGGCTGCGCTGGTTCTGGCGGCGTGGCTTTGATCCGAGCTGGCGCCTGGATGAAACCTACGTCAAGGTGCGGGGCAAGTGGACCTACCTGTACCGGGCAGTCGACAAGCGGGGCGACACGATCGATTTCTACCTGTCGCCGACCCGCAGCGCCAAGGCAGCGAAGCGGTTCCTGGGCAAGGCCCTGCGAGGCCTGAAGCACTGGGAAAAGCCGGCCACGCTCAATACTGACAAAGCGCCGAGCTATGGTGCAGCGATCACCGAATTGAAGCGCGAAGGAAAGCTGGACCAGGAGACGGCCCACCGGCAGGTGAAGTATCTCAATAACGTGATCGAGGCCGATCACGGAAAGCTCAAGATGCTGATCAAGCCGGTGCGCGGTTTCAAATCGATCCCCACGGCCTATGCCACGATCAAGGGATTCGAAGTCATGCGAGCCCTGCGCAAAGGACAGGCTCGTCCCTGGTGCCTGCAGCCCGGCATCAGGGGAGAGGTGCGCCTTGTGGAGAGAGCTTTCGGCATTGGGCCCTCGGCACTGACGGAGGCCATGGACATGCTCAACCACCATTTCGCAGCAGCCGCCTGATCGGCGCAGAGCGACAGCCTACCTGTGACTGCCGCCAATCTTTGCAACAGAGCCGCCTCGCTTGCCGATCCGGACAGCTCGACCGGATTCAACAGGATGAAGGGTGACGCCGGACAGGCAACGCTCGACAACATTCTCGACGTGACCGAGAAACTCGCCTTTATCCAGAGACTTGATCTTCCCCATGATCTCCTGACGGCTACGGGCAAGCCATGGGTCGATCAGATTGTTCGCCGCGTTGCCGGTGAAAAGGCCTCGGAGATGCGCCGGCATGCGCCGGCGCGACAGCTCGGCCTTTATGCGATTTATCTAATGTCGCGGGAGGCGCAACTCACTGACGCGATGATCGACCTGCTGATCGAAACCGTTCACAAGATCGGAACGCGCTCGAAACGCAAGGTGGTGGGCGATATCGCGAAAGACATCGAGCGGGTCTATGGAAAGGAGCGCCTGCTGGTCGAGATCGCCAGCGCCTCGATCAATGAACCATCGGGGCGCATCTGCGATGTCATTTTCCCGATCGCCGGTAAGGCCAAGCTGGCGGCGATCGTCAAGGAGAGCCATGCGAAGGGCGCTCTGGACCGGCGCATCTACAAGGTGATGCGTGGTTCCTGGGCCAATCATTACCGGCGCATGCTGCCAAGCCTGCTTTCCGTACTTGAGTTCCGGTCGAACAACGCGGTGTGGCGGCCGGTCCTGGCGGCCCTCGACTGGATCAGGAGCAAGGTGGATGGCGGATGCCGCTTCGTGCCATTGCAGGATGTTCCGATCGATGAGGTGATTCCAGCGCGATGGCGCAGTTCCGTCATTGATGACGATGGGCGGGTAAACCGGATCGGCTATGAGCTTTGCGTCCTGACGCAACTGCGCGACCGCATCCGCTCCAAAGAAATCTGGGTGGTCGGGGCGGATCGCTATCGCAATCCCGATGACGATCTTCCCAAGGACTTCGAGATCAGGCGAGATGCGTACTATTCCGGCCTCAGCCTGACGCCAGATGCGCAGGCGTTTTGCGCCTCGATCCGGGAGGAGCTTGAACGGGAACTGTTGCTCCTCAATGCCAATATTCCACAAAACGACAAGGTCCGGCTCCTGTGGCGCGGCGACAACCGGATATCGATTACACCGTTCAAGCCCTTGCCCGAACCGAAGGGTCTCGCTTCGATCAAAAGCGAGATCGGTCAGCGCTGGCCGATGACCGGACTGCTGGACGTGTTGAAAGAGGCTGCTCTGGACACGGGATTGATGGATGCTTTCGAAACGTCGGCCTCGCGGGTTACCCTGTCGAAAGCAGCCTTGGCTCAGCGTCTTTTGCTGTGTCTCTATGGCTTGGGCACGAACGCCGGGCTCAAGCGGGTCGCTGGCGCAACACCCGATGTCAGTTACGAGGAATTGCTGCATGTCCATCGCCGTTTCATCCACGCGCCAGCGCTGAGGGAGGCGTGCGCGCGGGTAGCAAACGCGACACTGGCAATCCGCAATGCCGCAGTATGGGGAGATGCGGGCACGGCATGCGCGTCCGATTCAACGAAGTTCGGCGCGTGGGACCGCAACCTGATGACGGAATGGCACGCCCGCTATGGCGGCCGTGGCGTCATGATCTACTGGCATGTGGAGAAGCGCGCGACCTGCGTTTATTCCCAGCTCAAGCGGTGCTCTTCCTCGGAGGTCGCCTCCATGATCGAAGGCGTGCTACGCCATTGCACCGACATGGAAATCCAGCGCCAGTACGTCGATAGCCACGGCCAGAGCGCAGTCGGCTTTGCGTTCTGCCGACTCCTTGGATTTGAGCTTGCCCCGCGGCTGAAAGCAGTGGCACGCCAGAAACTGGCCCTTCCCCAAGCCGGCATGCGCACGCGGCTTTCCAATTTACTGCCGATCCTCTCCAGCCCGATCGACTGGGACGAGATCGAGCAACAATATGACGAAATGGTCAAATATGCCGCTGCCATGCAATCGCGCACCGCCGATCCGGAAGCGATCCTGCTCCGGTTTGCCAGAGCCGAAGTGATGCACCCGACCTACAAGGCGCTGAGTGAACTCGGCCGCGCGGTCAAAACAATCTTCCTATGCCGGTATTTGCGTCAGGAGGCATTCCGCCGCGAGATCCACGAAGGGCTGAATGTGGTTGAGAACTGGAACGGCGCTAATGGTTTCGTGTTCTTCGGCAAGGGCGGCGAGATCGCCACCAACCGCATCCATGAGCAGGAAATCTCCGTTCTGGCGCTACACCTCCTGCAAGCGTCGCTGGTGTATGTGAACACCCGCATGCTTCAGACCGTACTGGTTGAGCCGAAGTGGGCGGGGCGGATGACGCCGGAAGATTATCGTGGTCTCACGCCGTTGATCTACAGTCATGTGAACCCTTATGGCCGCTTCGACCTCGACCTGAACGACCGGATTGATTTTGGACGGCTTGCAGCGTGAGGCGGCTGATCGGCCTATAACATTTGGGTACACCCCAGAGTGATAGGGCCGAGTGACACCATTCGTCTGTCACAAAAGGGTGGGTTTGCGCTCAATGTGACGATACACTGCAAGAGCCACCCTAATGTGACGGATTTTGCACTTGGCTCGTATCGGATATGCCCGCGTCAGCACCACGGACCAGGATCTGGATATCCAGATTGGCCGCCTCAAGAATGCAGGTTGCGAAATTATCCGTTCCGAGACCGGATCGGGGGCCTCGCGGAGCGGGCGCACGGAACTGGAAACGATCATGCAGTTTATGCACACCGGCGACGAGCTGGTCGTGCTGCGGCTCGACCGGCTCGGCCGCTCCACGCGCGATGTCCTGAACCTGGTGCATGAGCTTGATGAAAAGGGAGCTTCGCTGCGCATCCTTGAGCCAGAGGTGACGACGGCGGGCGACATGGGGCGAATGGTCATCACCATACTCGGCATGGTCGCCGATATGGAGCTGAAGTTCATCAAGGATCGTCAGCGCGCCGGGATCGAAGCGGCGCGCGCCGAAGGCGTTTACAAAGGCCGGAAGAAGAACGTCGATGACGATGAAATCCGCCGTCGCCTTGCCGCCGGCGCCAGCAAGGCCCGCGTTGCCCGCGACCTGAAGGTCTCACGAATGACCGTCTATCGGGCGCTCGACATTATTCCGTCACAGACCAAACTGCCGGAAAAGCCGCCCACTGCCAGCATCGCCCTGCATCTGATTATCGAGAACTTCAACAAGCGTGGAAGAGGTAGAAAACCCGCTCGGGAGCGGATTGAGGCGATGCTGGAACGCGACTACGCCATGGTAAAAAACGGCAATTGTGATTACAAACTGACCGTCGCCTATGACCCCGATCCGGATGGCATTTCCCTTGATGAGGAAATCCAAAGCCTCCTCTCCGAGATGTTCAACATCGCAGAGAGCTACAATTGCTCCATGGAAGCCGATATCTACGAGGTCGGTGGTCAGCAACGGTCCTGGTAGAATCAATCAAGCGTTCAGTGTTCGTTCTTCAACCTGGCCAAAATCGCAGCTTCGGGCCGACTGGGCCTAATTGGCAAGCGCGTCGATCGCGGCGACCCGCGTTTCGGCGAGCGTGCGTTCAGCATCGAGCAATTCGAGCTGGCCGAACTTGCCCTCGCGATAGCCGATCCGCGCGATGCGGGCGGCCTCCTGTGCAGCCGCCAGCGCCGGCCCCGACGCCGCACGAGCCGTCGTTGCGGCATTGGCCGCCTGCGCCTGCGCGTCCGTGATCGCCTGTTCGATGTCGAGCGCGGTCACGCGGCGCTGCGCATCCGCCTGGGTCCGCTGCGCGGTCGCCTGCGCAATCGCGGCGCGACCATTGTTGAACACCGGGATCGGGATCGACACGCTGAACACCGCCGCCATGTCGTTGGTCGCTTCCAGGCGGCGGATCGACGGCCCGACGTTCAGGTCAGGCACGCGATTGGCGCGCGCGAGCCGCACGCCGGCTTCGGCAATGGAGAAATCCGCGTTGGCTGCCGCCAGCGCGAGTGTGCCGGTCGTGTTGACCGGTGCCAACGGCCCATAGACGTTCACATCGGGAAGGCGATCGAGCAGCGTGTCATCGAGCAGGCCGTCGATCGGCCGTCCGATCCGACGCGCCAGATTGGCGCGGGCCGCCTCGGCCAAGCGAAGCTGCCGCTCCACATTGGCGTCGGCATTGATACGCGCGACATCCGCGCGCTGTTGCTCGAGTGGCGATGCCCGCCCTGCCTGCACGCGAACGCTCGCGGCCCGCAGCGCATCGCTGGCGATCCGGGCCTGATCGCGGGCTGTCATTACCCGGCGATCGGCCGCGACCGCTTCGACATAGAGCTGCGTTACCTGAAGCCGGACATCCGCCGCGATGATCGCGGCCTGGATCTCGGCCCGGGACAATTGCGCATTGGCGACCGCGACGCGGGCGCCGCGCTTGCCGCCTAGCTCGATCGGGATCGCAAAGCCGACCGTGGTTTCCGCGCTGCGGACCCCCCGATACGGCCCGGAGCCGATGACATTCTCGACTTGGCCTTGAACCACCGGATTGGGCCGCAAGCCGGCGACTGTGCGACCTGCACGGGCCGCGTCGATTCCAGCTGTCGCCGCTTCCGCAGCAGGGGCCGAACCGCCCGCTGCACTGACCGCTTGGTCAAGCGTGTAGACCGGCGCATCCTGCGCAACAGGCGCGGACGGTCCGACCTGCGCCTGCGCCATCGTGGCGCAAGACGCTGCGGCCAGCATGGCCGCGAGGATACGATTCATGAAAATAGGACTCCTGACGATGATCGACAGGGGCGCGCCAACGCACGCCCAAATCGGACGTCAGGCTTGGGGGGGCCTCAAATGGACCATGCCGGTGCGGCCGTCGAGCGACGCAGAGGCGGAGATTGTCGGCTTGGGCACTGTGAGGACGGGGGTATATTCCATCGTCGTGCGCGCAGGCGCGCCGACGTCGTGTCCGTGACAATAATTGTGATGATGCGGGACATTCTTGTCCGAGTCCGATGGCACCTGATCGATGTCACCGGCGGTATGGACCGTGAACTCAACGCCCGCGATGCTTCCCCCCGCCAGATCGGCGGCATGGGCCATGCCGGAGAAGCTGGTCAGGACCAGCATCAGGCATGTCAGGAAAGGCAAAAAGGCTCGCACTAGCTTGCCTCTATCACGGAAGGGTTTTCATGTCATTGCACTAATTCGAACCAAGGGTCACTGAGCCGGAACCCGAGCGGGATCGGTCGCGCCCGTTCCAGGCGAACCCGACCGCAATGGCGACCGCCATCAGGAGTTGCGCCAGCACCGATTGCCAAGTGGGAAACACGCCGAGCATCGACAGCCGTGGCACGTCCGCGAGCGGTGCGATGTTGATAAGGCCGGCTTCCTGGAGCCCGGCGACGCCTTTACCCGCCAGCACGACGGTCAGGACCGCCATGAGCCAGGAGCTATAGCGGAAGAACTGCGCGATCGGCAGCTTGCGACTGTAGCGAAGCATGGCCCAAGCGATCAGGCTGAGCAGTCCAATCGCCGACCCGGCCCCCGCGAGAAGCATCCCGTTGTCACCTTGCGCCGAAAGCGCGGCATAGAACAGGATCGTCTCGAAGACCTCGCGATAAACTACGACGAACGCCAGCCCGAACAGGAACCAGCCCGACCCGCCCGAGAGCGCCCGCGACATCTTCTCGCGAATATAGCGCTGCCACTGATCGGCCTGCGCCTTGCCGTGCATCCAAATCCCGACCGAGAGCAGCACGACCGCGGCGAACAGCGAGCCAAACCCTTCCGTCAGCTCCCGGCTCGCACCGCTGATCCCGATCGCATAGGTGGCGACCGCCCAGGTGATCCCGCCCGCGATGATCGCGCTGACCCAGCCGCCATGCACGTACCGCAGCGCCTCGCCGCGCTCGGCTTTACGCAGGAACGCGATCATGGCGACAACGATGAGCAGGGCTTCGAGCCCTTCACGCAGCAGGATCGTGAACGCGCCCAGGAACGTGGACGCTTCGGTGGCGGCATCAGGCGCGAGCGCCGCTTCCGCATCGTCGAAAAGGCCGCCCAGTACTGCGACCTTCTCCGCGAGATCATCGGGCGACGCGCCCCGGTCGATCGAGGCGCGGAACTCCCCCATCGCGCCCTCGATTCGACCCATCAGCGTCGCGTCGCGCGCGGTGAGTGTTGGCTCGATCGGCTCGAACCCATCGAGATAGGCCGACAGCGCCAGCTCTTTCGCCATGCGCGCATCGCCGCGCCGCGCAGCCGCCACGCTTTCGGCGAGTTTGGCGCGGGCGACCGCGAGCGAGCCGGGAGCCTGTTGTATCACCTGTTCGGGATGACGACGCAGGAACGCGAGCACTGGGTCAGCCTTGGCGTCGCCGATCGCCGCGCCGAGCGCGGCCGGGGTGAGCGCGACCAGGGTTTTCAGGTCCGGAATGCGCCGGCGAAGGGTCGGGTCGGATTTCCAAAGCCGCTCGCCTTCGCGCGCCTGCGCATCCGTGAAGGCGAAGCTCCCGGCTCGGAATGCTAACGCCCAGCGCTGATCGTTGGGCAGATCGGCGAAGCTCTGCATCGCGGTCCCGTCGATGCCTTGCGTCACCACCTGATAGAGCGCGAACACGCTGCGCTGGCGCGCGCGCTCGGCATCGGTGAAAGCAATCGGGGGCGTAGCGAGCTTGGCGGCGTCAGGGCCACGGCCGTTGCCCGTCATCCCGTGGCAGGACGCGCAGGATTGTCGGAACAGTGCATCGCTGGAGACGAGGTTCGGAGCCTTATCGGGCGCGAGCGGCACCGGGTAGGCGCGCAACAGATCGGCCGCGAGCCCGTGCGCCAATGTTGCCACCTGTTCAGTCGGTCCCTTTTCCGCGATCACCGCCTGGAGGTTGGCAGCCCGCTGGATGAGGGCTTGACGCTCCGGCTTCGCCGGCAGGCCCTGAAGCCGTGTCGAGACCGACGCGGCGAACTCCGTCATCTCGGCATATTCCGACGTGCTCTTGATCCGACCGTTGGCGACCGCGCCGCCATAATCGACGGCCATATAGTCGAGCAGCCGCCATGCGGTTTGCACGTCGCCGGGTTCGGCGATTGCCGCAGCAGGGATCAGCAGCGCCGCGAGCGCGGAGAGCAGCCGCAACGAGAGCATTGCCCGGATCAACGCGAGCAGACGCACTACCGCTCTCCCAATTCGCGCCGAGCGCCAGTGACGATTTCATAAGCGGAGTGGAGGAACAGGAGGGCGATGAGGCCGGCGACGGCGAGGTCCGGCCAGGCGCTTCCTGTCCACGCCACCAGACCGGCCGCGGCGATCACCGCCACGTTGGCGAGCGCGTCGTTGCGGCTGAACAGCCAGATCGCGCGAACATTGGCGTCCCCTTCCCGGAAACGCGCAAGCACCAAGGCGGACACGACATTGATCGCGAGCGCGACAACGCCGATTGTGCCCATCAGTTCGGCATCGGGCGCGGTTGCGTTCAGGACGCGCCAAATCGCGAAACCGATTACGCCCACGCCAAGCGCACCGAGAAACAACCCCTGCGTCAGCGCGACCTTTGCCCTCGCCCGTGCGGACCAGGCAAGCGCGAGAAGACCGATAAGGCTGATCGACCCGTCCCCGAGAAAATCGAGGGAATCCGCTTTCAGCGCTTGGCTATCGGCGATGAACCCGCCGAACAGCTCGGCGACTCCGAAGCCGAGGTTGAGCACCACGACGGTCAGCAGCGCACGGCGATAGGCCGGATCGGTTTGCGCGCGCGCGGGCTCCCCGTGGCACCCGCAGCTTTCGGTAGAAGCATTCATGCGGCCTTCCTTACCACCTCCAGTCGCTGTAGAAGCAAGCGAAATGTGCGACACGTTCGCATAAGCAAGGATGGCATGATGAAGCCGGTGATGATTGGGCAGCTCGCCAGCGAGACCTCGACGAAGGTGACGACGATCCGCTTTTATGAGTCGATCGGGTTGCTCCGATCCGCCCCTCGCACGGCGTCGGGTCGCAGAACCTACGATGCCAGTGACATTGAGCGTTTGCACTTCATCCGCAACGGTCGCCGGCTTGGCTTCTCCGTCGACGAGATCCGTTCGTTGATGGGGCTGGCGCAGAACCCGGACCAGGATTGTGGTGCCGCCTCAGCTATCGCTGCTCAGCACCTCAAGGATGTGGAGGAGAGACTGGCGCAACTCGCGGTGTTGCGGGATGAGTTGGCAATGCTCAGCCAGAGCTGCACCAAGGCGCGCATGGCCGATTGTCGGATCATGAAGGCGATCGGCAAAGGCCACCCTCAAGCCGATCAATAATAATCGGCCAGCCTGAGCTCGCGCACATCACCCGAGGCCATCGTCAGCTTTACGAGGGTGCCAGCAGGCCGGGAGCGCACTTGCCAGAGCTCCCCACGCGTATAGTTCGCATCGATCGAATGGCCGTTCACCGCCACGATCCGGTCGCCGACCGCCCAGCCAGCCTTTTCCGCGGGACTGTTCGCCGCCACATGAACAACGGTGAGCGCCGTTGGTGAGGCTGCGAGGCCAAGGCCGCTACGGTCCTTCAGCATCGGCAGGCGACGACGAGGACCGAGTGGCCGGAGCCACACGAATCCGGCGGTCACGTCGAACACCACGTCGAATTGAGCGATCAGCGGTAGGCCGACATTGCCAACCGTGCTGGTGGAGAGCCAAGCTCTCATCCCGAGTGTGGGGACGTTCGAGACGCCAAGCCCTTCGATGTTGATGTTCTGGATCGTGAAAGCATCGTTGATACGCACACCATCGACGCCGCCGATCGCCGCGGTCGAGACGAGCTTCCCGTTCAACAGCCCTTGATCGCGGGCATAGCCGACGAGAGCATCAGCGCGGCCGAGCTGCCAAGATCGATCATCAAGGGCACGGGAGGCAAACCCGAGACGGAAGCTCGAATGAACAGCTCCTGCTTGGCACCGCGCCCGAGCGCGACAGCGCGCCAGTCGGGACCGGCGAGAAACGTGCCTGACTTGACGACCGCCATACGCCTTTTCGCGAAATCGAGCGCGATGCAGCTACCCGTGAACATATCGGCACCGAGGAGGATATCGATCGGTCGTCCGAAGGCCGCCGACACTGAACTCAGATCACCAACGACGGCAAAGGGTAAGCGACGGGTTTCGCGGGCGAGCTGTACGTCGATGTCGCGGACCAGCAGCACCGGGGCCTTGGCGCTCAGCCCGCTAATCATGCGCCGCTCACCATCGTTCAAGCCGAGCTTCGCCGCGAGCGCCGTGCTCATGATCGACGCGCCGCTGCCACTGTCGAGCACCGCCCGCACCGGCACTCCGCGCACTTGTGCCGAAACAAGGAGGGTATCACCCGTGCCGACTTCCAGCGGCTCCCATTCGAGGTGAGCCGCACCGAAGTTCCACGAGCCCGCAGACCGGGAAGTCTGTCGCGCGAGCGTTGGAGAACCGAGCACCAAGCCGGTTCCACAGGCCACCAGCCGCGCCACTAATGAGCGTCGAGACATACCGATTGCTTCAACACGGGCCGTCAAAAAGCCACCTCCAGCCCCCCGTCCGCAGGAGAGCAAATTGCGGTTACATGCTCCAGCCACTGGAGGAGCAAGTGCTTTTGGTGCGCCCGAAAATCCTCAGAAGCGCTTGGAGAACTTTAGATGAAGGATGGTGCAGACCGCTTAGATGCCTTCCCGATAACGAACGGTTCCGGGGGACGCTGGGCCGATCGGGACCGCGAACGGTGTAAACGCTCGCGCTAAGTGGCGGCATTCTGATCGCGCTATTTGTCGGCGAGCGTCGCTACGCGGCTACCGGCTTGGTCTCGGCCGATCGCACATAGGCGTAGAGTTTTGGCTTGGAGATGCCGAGCATCGAGCAAATCTTGGCGATCGGCATCGTGTTCTCGTGGTAGAGCCTGACGGGCAGGTCGCGCTTGTCCTTGCCGAGTGCGGCCGGCCGGCCACCCTTCTTGCCGCGAGCGCGGGCTGCGGTGAGACCGGCCTGGGTCCGCTCGCGGATCAGGTTGCGCTCGAACTCCGCCAATGCCCCGAACAGGTGGAAGGTAAGCTTGCCCGACGTGGTGGTCGTGTCGATCGCCTCGTGCAGGCTCAGCAGCCCGACCTTTTCCTCGTCGAGGTAGGTCATCCATCCGATCAGATCACGGAGCGAGCGGCCGAGCCTGTCGAGGCGCCAGACCACCAGTGTGTCGCCGGCGCGAAGCAGCTCCTTCACCTTTTCCAATCCAGGGCGAGCGGCAGTCGCCCCGGAGGCCTTGTCGGTGATGACCTTCTCGCAGCCGGCAGCCTTCAGCGCATCACGCTGGAGGTCCAGGTTCTGCTCGGCGGTCGATACGCGGGCGTAACCGATTTTCATGCGTAGGGCCGGTGGCGCCCCGATCGGGCGCGGTTTGGGAAGAAAGTCGTCATCGGCAGGTCTATGTTGCCCTAGTTTTCTTTACCGGGTAGATTTACGTCGAACAGGCCGGTTTGGCAACGCGAGCGGACTCGCATGGCGATGGGCAGGCAAATCTCCGTTTTCCTTACCTGCGACACGGACCGTCGGCGGTGACGCATCCGGCGCTTGTCCCGCCGCTGGCGATCGAGCGCTACCGCGTCCTTGAACCGCACCTCGCCGATGGCATCCCGCTCGCGGACCTCGCCCGCACCGGCACGCTGAGCGAGCGGACGTTGCAGCGCTGGCTCGGGCGCTACCGTGCCGAAGGACTTGCCGGTCTCGCGCGTCTGCCGCGCAACGATCGGGGCAGGCTGCACCTGCCGGAACATCTGGTCGAACTGACCCGCACTCTCGCCACCAAGCGCCCGCGACCCCCGGTCGCCGCCATTCACCGAAAGGTGCAGGAACTCGCCATCGCGCATGGACACCGAACCCCCAGCTATGCGGCCGTCGCGCGTGTCGTCAGGGCGATACCGGCAAGCCAGATCGCCGCAGCCTCCGATCCGGCCGTCTACCGCGACCAGCACGAGCTAGTGCATCGGCGCGAAGCCGCGACCTCGAACGAGATGTGGCAGGCCGATCATACCGTTCTCGACATTCTCGTGCTCGATGATGCCGGAACCCCGGTGCGTCCTTGGCTGACCGTCATCGTTGACGATCACAGCCGAGCCATCGCCGGTTACTTCCTCAGCCTCGATGCCCCCAGTGCCCTCAACACGGCGCTCGCCTTGCGGCAGGCGATCTGGCGCAAGCCCAATCCCGAATGGATCGTCAGCGGCATTCCCGAACAGCTTTACGTCGACAACGGCTCGGATTTCATCTCCGAGCATATCGAGCAGGCGTGCATCGCCCTCAAAATCCGCCTCATCCATTCGCTGCCGGGGCGTCCTCGCGGGCGCGGCAAGATCGAGCGGCTGTTCCGCACCATCAACGACATGTTCCTGCCCGACCTGCCCGGCCACCTGATCGCGGGCAAGCCGCTGTCGGCGCCAGTGCTCACGCTCGACGAGCTGCGCGCCCGCTTCGAGGCGTTCGTGTGCGGCGTCTATCATCGTCGCCCGCATGGCAGCACCGGCGAACCGCCGATCACGCGCTGGCAGAAGGGCGGGTTCCTGCCCGCAATGCCCGACAGCCTTGAACAGCTCGACATGCTGCTCGTGCACGTGCCCAAGCCCCGTAAAGTGCTGCGCGACGGCATCCGTCTGATGGGCAGGCGCTATGTCGAACCCACGCTCGCGGCCTTCGTCGGCGAGCAGGTCGAGGCGGTCTATGACCCCCGCGACCTGACCGAGATCCACGTCTACCACCAGGGCCGGTTCGTCTGCCGTGCGCTCAGCTCCGAGCACGCTGGGCACCCGTCGTTGCGCGCGATCCAGCGCGCCCGGCGCGGCGCGAAGGAGCGCGACAAGCAGGTGCCTGCCCCCACGGAGACCTTCGATGGCGACCAAGAGGATACGGCTTCCCGGCCCACCACCTACCGAGGGCTCCGGCTCTACGCCGCTGACGATTGAGTTCCTGGTCGAGCAGCCGTTCCTGGCGACCCGCGAACATGCCCGGTTCGTCGAGTTTGCCGAAGCCTGCGCGCACTACCGCTATATCGGCGTGTGTCATGGCCGGCCGGGCGTCGGAAAGACGCGATCGGCGCGCGAGTTTTCCAGCTTCCCCGACCTGGGGGAATATGCCGCGCTCCGTCCCATTGCCGCGCTCCTTGGCGAAAAGGTCGCTCGCTGCCGCGCCGTCTTCTACACCGTGTCGGTCAGCAACACGCCCAAGACGATCGACGCGGTGTTGGGCCTCAACCTCATTAAGCTGGGCTATGCCCGGCTGACGGTCGCGGGCGGCTCGCAGGACGAAATCACCCATGACGCCGCCCGCATCGCCTGCCCCCTCGTCATCGTCGACGAGGCCGACCGCCTGACCATAAAGTCGCTCGAACATCTCCGCGACATGGCCGATCGCCACGGCTTCGGGCTGATCCTGATGGGTATGCCGGGCTTGGAGAAGCGCCTCGCCCGCTATGCCCAGCTCTACTCGCGGATCGGCTTCGTCCACGAGTTCAAACCGCTTACCGAGACCGAAATGCGGCTGCTGCTCGCGACCCACGCCGGCGATTTCGGGATCAGCTTCGACCCGGCCCAACTCGACGCGATCGAAGCGCAGGCAGCCGTGATCCGCATCACGCGCGGCAACTTCCGGCTCATGGAGCGCCTGTTCGCGCAGATGCGGCGGATCATGACCCTCAACCGCGTCGAGGAGGTCACCGCTGACATCGTTCAGGCCGCGCGCGATTGCCTCGTCATCGGACCCGGCAACTGACAAATAGCGCGATCAGAACGCCGCCATTTAGCGCGAGCGTTTACACAGGATAAGATCCATACCGTTTCCGGAACCACTTTCTTGTTTCCTCTTCGAAATTGGACTGTGCTGATGAGTTTGAGCGATGGTGGCTTCGCTCATACACTACGCGCTACCAGGCCCCTGCCCGTTTCTTAGGCTTAACGTTGTAGCTCAAGACCCCGGGGGCTCAGCCTCCCTTCTCCGGTTCTTGCCGCTGCGCAAATCCCTCGATCTACCTGCCGCCGTCGTGTGGTCGCACGGCATCATCCAAAGACCTATTTAGGCCGTCATGACTAGCCAATCTTCGCCATAAGGCGCCCCGCCGCCCCCTGCTCTGCCGCGAGATTGCGATTATAAGCGAGCGGCATCCGCGGCGACTTCCACCGCAGCGCGTCCATGATGCCGGCCAAATCCTCCCCGCTGGCGAACAGGTCCTGATTGAGCCCGATCCGCGTCGAGTGCGCACTGATCCCCTTCAGCAACCGCGCCAGATCGTCCGCCGTCAAATCGGGCAGCGCGCCACGGTCGAACGCGCGGCCGATGATCGACCGAAAGATTGGTCCGATCGAGCCCGGGTGCAGCGCCACGGTGCCGATGTCATATTCGACGCGCGCCTTCACCGCCGGCTTGGACAGCGTCTTGCGCAGATCCCACGTCTCCCGGCCCGAGATGCTGTCGATCGGCCGACCGCGCACGGCTGCCCGCGCCTTGTAGCGCCGCACCTGCACCCGCCGGAACAGCGGCCCTGTCGTGATCCCCGCCGCTTCGGTCCACGCCGCGATCGCCGCGACGGTGCGCGGGCTGAGGTAGGCGGTCGCCCCCTCCCCGTCTTGATCGCCCTTATGACGCAGAATCTGCAGCAGCCGCGCTTCGGGATCGATCGCCTCCTCAATATGCTCAATGGCGACCGCCACCAGTTCGGAGGCGCGCAGCCCGGTGTCATAAGCGGCCGATAGCAGCGCCCGATCACGCAGCCCCGGCAGATCCTCGCCACAACTCTCGAGCAGCGCGCGGATGTTGAGCCCCCGCGCCTTGTCGCGCTCGACGTCGCGCACCGGGCCCTTGAACCGCAGCGGCCGCGCCTGCTTCTGCGCAGCCCCCTTCTCGCGGCGCACCGTCTGGAGCCGCAGCTTCACCAGCGGCGCCGGCGTCGGATCCTTGAGCTCGAGCAGCTGGTGGATCTTGGCGATCGACGCCTTGTAGCGGGATAGCGAGGCCGGCCGGCTCCCCTTCCCGGCCCGCGCGTCGAGATAATCGGCCACGGTCTCGGGCGTGGCCGGCAGCGCGATCCGGTTGTTGCGCCTACACCACGCATCGAACGCCTCGACGTCGGACTTGAGCGCACGGATGCTATGGGGCGATGAAGCGGCCTGATAGGCGGCGATCAGGCCCTCGTTGACGGTGATGCGCTCGCCGGCGCGCATCTGCACGATCGTCCACGCAAGGTCGGCCGGCGCCCTGACGGCCGGCAGGACAGCCTCAGGCGGCGCTACGGGGATTTCTGGCCCTTCCCGGGCGGTTTCGGTGCTCACGACGCGCCTCGCTCCTCAGCCGCGCTTGTAGCCCACCTTATAAAGAACGGTCAAATCTGCTTATGTGATAAGTGCAATTATCGCATATGAACTTTTCGACGATAGCATGAGGCGAAACCAACTGCTGACTTTGGTTTCCTCACGCGCTAAGCGTAAGAGCGATGCAGGAGATCGTCGACCGCCGCGCAAATGACCCAATGTTGCTGCTCGGCCGGCTCGACGGCCGGCTTCATCATAGTACAAGCGCCGACATTTTCCTTGCGCGATCGCGCCTTCACGGCGCCGCGGCGTTAGCAGGTCTCGCCGGCGTGCCGATCGCTGTCGGCGACCTGCAGGATTGGATCGCGGGGCGAAGCGCCCCTCCCCGCGCCTCCGAAGGTCTCAACGATCCGATATCGGTGGCGTCCATTTTCCACCTCGCACTAAGTCGGGACGAGGATGTCAGAGACCCGGTTGGCCGCGCATCCCTCAATGCTCTCCGAACCATCCTCGACGACCGTGCAGAGGCTGAGCGCTATGGTGGAGACGATCTCGCACACTTCGGCCCGCTCTGGCGTCAGGTGAAGTCTGCGGCGGATGCACCCTTCCCCGTCGCCGATCTCCGGTCCATCGCCGAGCGCGTGTTCGCTCTTGCCGAAATGACCGAGCGTCTTCCGGTCGGCGCCTCGGAGGTTGTTGCGATCGACGGACGCTCGTTGGAGCTTCCTCCCCGCTGCCGCGATCGCAACTGGCTCGTCGCGACCGCTCTTCCTCGCATGCTCTACCGCGCTGGCTTCACGAGCCGCATCATCCCCTCACTGGTGCCGCTCCCCAAGTTCATGCCCCCTTCCCCTGCCGCGCTGACCGGGTTCCTCGCTAAGGAGATCGGGCAGATCAGCGCGGCGGGGCTCCGCGAGCTTTCCGCAATTGAGCATGACGTCGCCAAGCTCACCAATTTAGGTGCAACTCAGCGAAGTCGCCTGCCGCTTCTCGGGCGCCTATTGATCGCCTATCCAGGGCTCCAGGCATCCTCCGTTTCGAAGCTGCTGTCTGTGACACCTCAGGGTGCCCGAAAGCTCCTCGCGGCGCTGCCCACCACGCCTGCCGCGCAGCGCCGGCTGCGGGCCGAATAGCGACCGGGACGCCCTCCGTACTGAAACGCCGTCTCGCTTGTTTTGCTCAGCTCGCCGGCAACAGTTCTTCGATCGCTTTCATGAGCTCGGCCTTCGTGGCGCCGGTCCGGGGCACGATCTTGATCGTGATCCCCCCACCTCTGGCACTGGCATAGCGCAGAATCGTCTTTCCGCCTTTGCCCGTGATCTCTCGCTCGCCAGTCTCCTTCTTCTTTGCCTCAACGGTCGCACGAACAAGTCGCTTCGCCACCTCGGGTCCGGTCAGACTGGAACCACCATTCCTACGCTCGGCCTCGATGCGCTCGGCCTCGTCTCGCATTCGCTTCAGAGTTTTCGGTTCGCTGGTCAGCGGTTTGATATCGCGCGCCACTCGAACGGTAATGTCGTGGGTGTCCGAAAATGCCGCCACGATCTCCTCAGGAAGCCTCGCAACATCCAGCAGGCGGCTCAGCCATGACCGCGAGAGGTTGAGATGCTCCGCCATCTGGGACTGGGAGTTCTCGTAAAACTCCGACAGCGCTCGCGCATATTCCTTTGCACGCTCCCAGTCTGAAATGTCCTTTCGCGACCGATTTTCAACGTCCGAAACCCGGAATGCCTCTTCATCCGTGACGGTCTGGATCGTGACGAGATAATCAAATTCTGGATGATGATGTTCGCGGAGCCACTGGACGGTCCACCACCGGCGAACGCCAGCGATGATCTCATAATCGTAGTCAGGATCGTCCTTCAGACGACGCACGATCGCCGGGATGCGCTGCCGCTTCGCCGCGAGAAAGGAGTCGATCAGATCGCGACAGCTCTCTTCGGACAAATGGTCCAGGTCGCGATTGTGCATCCGCCAGGGACGGCAACGAGCCGGGTCCACCCACTCCGTTCGATCGGTAACCGTCTTGCCGCTCGCTATCCGCGCCAGGGTCTGGCTTCGGCTCGCCATGATCCCTTCCGAGGGGCTCGCATTGTCAAGCTCGGCCTCATTATCCAGGCCTTCGGTGAACATCGAGCCGAAGCCCTTATTTCCTTTTGTCATCGGCTCGCTCCTACTCGAATTTCCGGCATCTTGGAGACCCGATTTGTTGGTCTGTTGCCACGTGGCAACAAACCGAAATTCGCCTCGCCTTCGGCTCCCCTTTTCTGAGGGAAAACTGATCCTGGAATTTGGCTCATGATACTGTTTATAAACGCTTTCCTTGCTCGGTTGCCACGTGGCAACAACGCATCATTCTTAGCAGATTTCAGCCCCATAGACGGCGAACAATTGCCCGCAGTTGCCACGTGGCAACTGCTGCTCAAAGCTGCCCCCCTGCCCGGCTCGGCCAGGTCCGCAAAACGTCTTCTTCGATGTCTCGGCAAACCTCATTCAGATGCCTCATGCACCGGTTGTAAACCTCGTGCGAAGTGACGGGCTTTTCCAGTTCAAAGACCGTCTTCATCCGCGAGCTGGCATTGTCGATCTCCGCACTGGTGACCATCACCGAAGAAGACATTGAGCCTCCGAAAACGCTCCGCATCATCGAAAGTATCTCACGATGCATCGACTTGCTGTCGTCGACCCGGCTGCCGACGAGACGGATGAAATTGTAAGCCGGGCGCCCCCTCCCCGCGAGCTGCTCGAGCTGCTTCATCGTGGTCTTCGCCATGTCGATAAACGACACCGTCGATGCGAAGTCGACCAGGCTTGGCGGCACGGGGATCACCATCGCATTGGCTGCTTGAAGGACCGCCATGGAGACCATGCCGAGTGCTGGAGGCGGATCCATGATCACCACATCGTAATCTTCTACCACCGAGTCGATGGCCTCGGCGATCAGGTCGATGATGTTCAGGTTCTGATTGCGCGCGAGGTAGCCGGCGATCTCGTATTCGAGATTGTAGAGCCGCAAATTCGCAGGGATCAGATCGAGCCCATGGAAGTGGGTCTTCCGAATGATCTTTCGCACACCCAGCAATTCCGGGTTATGGAAATGCCCATAGAGCGTGTCGTCCTCCTCCAGATCGACGTCTGGTCGGTAGCCGAACATCATTGTCGATGAAGCTTGGCTGTCGCAGTCGATAAACAGCACACGATAGCCGTTGATCGCGAAGTGCTGAGCCAGGTGCAGCGCGATCGTGGACTTGCCGACACCGCCCTTGAAATTGCAGACCGAGAGAATGGCGGGTGGATCTTCCGGGCTGCGCCACGGACGCGTTCCGAACACCTCACGCATATGATCGAGTTCTTCGAGCGTATATTGGACGCGATGACCGGAAGCCGTCCGCCCACGCTCCGGCAAACGCCCGTCGCGTTCAGCTTCTCGGATCGCCGACGCGGTGCGTCCGACAAGTGATGCAGCCTTGGAGATAGGGAAGGTGGGGGCTCGCTTCTGCCCTGTCTCTGGATCGACCGCGCTGTCGCGGATCCGCTTGAGGATCGTGAGCGCTTTACGGTGAAGCACATCCAGGCCACCTTCCAGAAGGTCATCGGCGGGGACATTTGTGGGATCAGTGGCCATGAGATTCCGCTTTTGTGGGTTTGATGGCCCACAATAGCGACGTTGGCAGTTTCGAGCAACGATTTGGCCATCGAACTTACAACTTTACCGATGATCTCCGAGCCGTTTCGGATTTCAAGGTAATGCCAATGCGCCCTGGTAGAGGCGCACCGATGATCTCAGTACCTTCCGATGATCTCGGTGCGTCCTACCAATGATCTCGGTGCCAACAGACCGATGATCTCGGAGCGCATACCTATTACATGAATCCCTGAATCAATCCGATTCGCGAATCGGCTTCAAAATTTCGATTTTTGAAAGTGGGAAGGGGCGATTCGGCAAAAGCGGCACCGAGATCATCGGTCGAATTGCAACTCTCACCCCTGATTTCCCGCCAAAACTGCCAACAGGGTTGATTTCGAAACCCAAACCTGTTGAGACAGCGCCATCACAGACCCCGGAGATTCGGGGAAGGGCGGAACAATGAACGGAGATCAGCATAGGCCGATTGGGCACCAATATGCACTCGCCATGATCGATGGCGGTGCAGAGAATGTCCGGAAGCTTGCCTCCACTGCCGGAACCCAATTGACGCTCGACGCCTTCCTGCGAGTCCACGACGAAGAGCCTGTCCCGGCATTTCTCCATTCCGCGCTTTGCGCCATGTCGCTCCCGACCAAGCGCCCGAAGGACGACACGCTCCCGATTATCCGGGAAGACGGCAAGTACGCGCTGGCAATCAACCCTCGGCCGGTTCTTCAAAATATCGATGGCAAGTCGGTCATGAGAAGCCTGGGTGTTCCATATGGGGCCTATCCCAGGGTTGCGCTCATCTATCTGCTTTCACAGGCGGTAATGAAGCGTTCGCGCGACGTCTATCTCGGCCGCAACTTCACGGAATGGATGCGGCGGCTTGGCTATCAAACGGTGTCCTATGGCCCCCGTGGCACCGCAAATCTGATGCGCGAACAGGTCGACCGCTTGCTGGCGTGCGAGTGGCAGATTCGCTGGGATGGCACCGAAACGGACGACAACGCCTTTGCGGTCCGCGATGTGAAGATCTCAAATGAATATGCTGGTTCACTCGACAAGAACGGCACCTTCGCGCGGGAAATCCGTATGTCGGAGGTCTTCTACAGTCACCTTATCGAGCACGCTGTCCCATTAAACGAAGTAGCGATCCGGGAGCTTAAAGGGACGCCAACGGCGCTCGATCTCTATACCTATCTTGCCTATCGCCTCCCACGGATCGGCTCCGACAAGGGGCAGATCATTTCTTGGGATCAACTGGCAAAGCACCTCGGCAACGAGGCTGACAGCAAGCGCTTTCGTCAAACGGTGCGGGAGACGATGCAGCTCGTCTCGGCGGTTTATCCCAACGCGAACGTCGATCTCTCCGGCAGGAAGGTGGTCCTTCATCCGTCTCCAGCGCCGATGGAGCGTAAATTGGTCGGACCCCATTTGCGACTTGTTGGGGCGCCAGGCGTCGAAACGGCACCGAGATCATCGGTTCGCACCGTTCCGCAGGCAACGAAACCCGCAGCGAAATCAGACGAACCGCTTCACGCATTCCCGCCGGGAACGCTTTCCTATGGCGACCGCGAACAGGCGTTTCGGAGTGTCGGTCTCACTAAGGGCCATCCTTGGTCAGTCGACGATATGGCCAACGCATTCCGCAAGGGATTCGCCGATATCAAGAGGCCCCGGACCGACACCGAATGGATGCGGCTCTGGGAGGCCTTCGTGATCAAATATGCGGATCGGCGGAAGAACCGGCCTGACGATTGACCGATGATGTCCGAGCCGTTCGTCGCCTGCGAACGAGCCCGAGTCGTGCCCGATGAAGCGATCAACGTGAGCGCGCCGACCCTCATCGTTCATAGGTCCGGGTCACAGCGCCATGCGCTGAAAGAGGGAAGGGGGGATGTGGCTACCGAGCAGGAGGTAGTCCTATGCCACTCACGGCCAAACGACCGACCCAGGAACTTGTTGACCTCGTAGGCGCTCTTGGCGGCACCTGGACCGGCTACAGGGCTATGGCCCGTTGCCCGGCACATGGCGACAACGATCCAAGTCTTTCGATCCGCCAAGGTGACCGCGGCATTCTGGTGACGTGCTTCGCGGGTTGCGCACGCGATGATGTTCTGCGGGAATTGCGTCGGGTTCGAACCGGCCAACATTATGCAATACCGGAACAGGATCGACCGCAAGGCAGCGCCAATGTCTCGCGCATCTGGGAGCAGGCCGTTGGCGTCAAAGGGACGCTGGCCGAGCGCTATCTTGAGCGACGCAACTTGTTGCCAGCGCCTGCCGACGTGCGCTTCCATTCGCGCTGCCCATACCTCCCGAAGCCGAAAACCGTTTATCGACCGGCTTTGCTGATTGCTGTTCGCGAGATCCGGCAGCTCGTCGCGATCCAGCGCAACTTTCTCGACCCTGCGACAGCGAAGTGCCTCCGAAAAGTCATGCTCGGCGTGCCTGGGACAGGCGCATGGCGGGGCCGGGCAGGGGGCGAGACGCTGGCGATCGCCGAAGGTTTCGAGACTGCCGGCGCCTACACCCGCATCAAGGACATCCCCTGCTGGGCCTCACTTGGCGCCAGGCGGCTCGATCAACTGGTCATTCCACCCGGCATTACGACCCTGCTGATCGCAGAGGACAATGATCCAGAAGGGCGTCGCGGCGCGGCGTCCGCCGAAGCGAAATATGCCCGTCCCGGGCTCATCATCCGCCGCGACCCGCCGCCGCCGGCTTTCAAGGATTGGGCAAAGTTCCTCGACGCGCACTGCCGGACCTGATCCCGGGGCGGAGAGAGGGGAGGGGGATCGAGGGTGTGTCGCTGCGACAGATGCAGCCGCGCAGGAGATTCCCAAATGACCGACCTTTTTCAGACCGCCGAGCGCGGCGACCGTGCCGCTGCGCACATCCTTCTATCCCAACTGGCGTCAGGCGAGCCGGTCACCCGTCAACATCTCAATCGGGCGATGGTGCAGGCGTTCGGCGGAACCGATGCCGAAGGACGCTGGACGCAGCGCTCAAGCTTCGAGGTGCTAGAGCACGCACTCGCCCTTCATCTCCGTGGATCATTGGCGCCTCTGGCCAGCCTCGCCGATGTCGCCGCGCGGATTGACCTCGCGCAGCGCCTCCCCACTCAGACCGTGCGGAGCGAAGACCAGATCGAATGGCAGCAATTCTCGACTCCTGTCGACATTGCGGCCGTCGCGATTCTGCTCGCAGATGTCCGGCAGGATGACGTCATTCTCGAGCCCAGCGCCGGCAACGGTTTGCTCGTTGCACAGCTTGGGGCTCATCGATCGCTGCATCTCAACGAGCTCGATCCGATCCGCCGCGATCGCCTGCACGGCGTTTTCCCCGGCGCAACGATCACCGGCCATGATGGGGCGATTCTTGATGCTGCTCTTGGCGACGCACCGCGTCCTTCCCTGATCCTCATGAATCCGCCGTTTTCGCGGTCGCTCGGCCGCGGCGTCGATGATCTTGCGGCCGTTCGGCATCTTCAGGCTGCACTTCGCCGATTGCAGACTGGGGGCCGCCTCGTTGCCATCATGCCCGACTGGTTCGGACCGACCACCCGAATGCGCGACCACTACGAGACCGTCCTTCGCGGATCGACAGTGCAAGCCTCTGTTCGACTTGAAGGCTGCTATCTCAAACACGGCACGTCTATCGACGTGCGAATCTTCGTCATCGACAAGGTCGCCGGCAGGCTCGCACCAGAAGTCATCCAGGGTGGATCAATCGCGGAACTGCTCGACGTTCTCACCGTGACACCTCGCCTGTCCCTTGTCGCAGATCAGCCGGCACCCGCGCCGAAGCGGGGCGGAGGCATCTCGCTCTTCAGAGCGGTCAAAAGCGCCAAGCCCATGCCCCGGGCCTTTCACGCTGCCGTGCGCAACCATGTCTTGCCGGTTGCTTACACCAGGCTCGAAACCCCGGCGCCGCTGCTCGAACAGACCGGCGTCTATCTGCCCTATCGGCCAAGCCGCCTGGTTTTCGACAAAGCCGGCGAACACCCGACTGCGCTCGTCGAATCCGTTGCCATGGGATCAATCCCAGCGCCGATCCCCGATTACGTCCCTTCGCTGCCGGAGCGGACTGTCACAGAGCGTTTGCTCTCGGCCTCCCAGCTCGAAACCGTCGTTTACGCCGGCCATGCCTGGGCTCAGACGATCCCTGGGCGCTTCGCACCGGACAAGGATGGTGTCGGCCTCGTTATCTCGGAGGAGGGCCGCGGCTACCGAAAGGGTTTCTTCCTCGGGGACGGAACCGGGGCAGGCAAGGGTCGCCAAATCGCGGCCGCCATTCTTGACAACTGGCTTCAGGGGCGGCGTCGCAATATCTGGGTCACCAAGAACGCGCCCCTCCTCGAAGATGCTCGCCGTGATTGGACGGCCCTCGGCGGGCTCGCCGGTGACATTCAGCCCATATCGAACTGGAAGATCGACGAACCCATCAGGCTTGACCAGGGCGTCCTTCTGGTCACCTATCCGACCCTTCGATCGATGCGCGGGGAACATAGCCGGCTGAAGCAGATCATCGACTGGGCCGGCGCCGATTTCGACGGCGTCATCGCCTTCGACGAAGCGCACGAGATGGGCGGTGTCGCAGGAGGCGAGGGCGCACTCGGAGCCAAGGAGGGATCGCAACAGGGCATCAGCGGCGTTCGGCTCCAGAACCATCTGCCCGCCGCGCGGATCCTCTACGCCTCTGCGACGGGGGCGTCCGAGGTCAACAACCTTGCCTATGCCGTGCGGCTCGGGCTCTGGGGACCGGAGACGGCGTTCGCCAATCGCGAGCAATTCATCTCCAGCATTCGCCAGGGCGGGATCGCCGCCATGGAATTGGTCGCACGCGATCTCAAGGCGACTGGGCTCTACATGGCGCGAGCGCTGAGCTTCGCCGGTGTCGAATATGAGATCCTGCGGCACGAACTGACGCCCGCGCAGATCGAGATCTACGACACTTACGCCAATGCCTGGTCCATCATCCACCGGAACATGGAAAAAGCCCTGGAACTCACCGGCGTCGTCGATGGTCTCGAGAACACCACTTTGAATAGCGGGGCGAAGGCATCGGCCCGCTCGCGCTTCGAGTCCACCAAGCAGCGTTTCTTCGGCCAGGTGCTGCTTTCGATGAAGCTGCCAACGGTCATCGCCGCGGTCGGCGAGCATCTTATGGCGGGCCAGTCGGTGGTGCTTCAACTGGTGACGACGGCCGAGTCCATCCTCGACCGGCGATTGGGCATGCTCAGCCCGGATGAGCGCGTCGACCTCGAAATCGACCTCAGCCCTCGTGAATATGTCATCGATTATCTCGAGCGCGCTTTCCCTACTCGCCAAATGCGCGTCTTCACCGACGACACAGGCACGCAGCGCTCCGAGCCGATGACGGACGAGACGGGTAATCCCGTCTACAATCCCGAAGCCGAAGCTGCCCGCGCGCTGATGATCGAGCATCTTTGCGCATTGCCGCCGATCATGTCGGCGCTCGACGGCATCCTGGAGCATTTCGGGCATGATCGTGTCGCGGAAGTCACTGGGCGGACAAAACGCCTAATCTCGACGGGCGACGGCCGGCAGAAGCTGGAAACCCGTTCGACCCGTACCAGTCAGGCCGAGGCCGCGGCCTTCATGCAGGGGCTGAAGCGCGTCCTCATTTTCTCGGACGCCGGCGGGACGGGGCGATCCTATCACGCATCAATGGACGTGCCGAACCAGGAGCAACGCGTCCATCTGTTGCTCGAGCCGGGCTGGCGCGCGGACCGCGCCATTCAGGGCCTTGGCCGAACCCATCGGACCCATCAGGCGAGCACGCCACTGTTCCGGCCCGTCACGACCGACTGCAAAGGCGAACTCCGCTTCACCAGCACGATTGCGAGGCGGCTCGACAGCCTCGGCGCACTCACACGGGGTCAGCGCCAGACCGGCGGTCAGAATCTCTTCGACCCGGCTGATAATCTGGAGAGCGAATATGCTTGCGCTGCGCTGGTGACGTGGTTCCACTTGCTGGTCGATGGCAAGCTCAAGAGCATCTCGCATTCGGAATTCGAGGATCGGACCGGTCTCGAGCTCTGCGACAAGGACGGCGTCCTGAAAGAGGAACTGCCGCCCATCCAGCGATGGCTAAATCGCATCCTCGCGCTTCCCATCGGCCTGCAGAACAGCATCTTCGATGAGTTTCTGTCCCTGGTCGAGACACGGGTATCGGCGGCGAGGGAGGCTGGCCGGCTCGATGTCGGTGTCGAGACGATCCTCGTCGATTCCGCCACCTTGATCGACGACACACTGCTCCGGACCGACCCGGTCAGCGGGGCGACGTCGCACTTGCTGACCATCGAGATCGCGCGGCGGCGGACCCCTGTCACCTTGGAGCGCGTGCTGCGTATCGCCGACAGCGATAGCACCGCCGTATTTCTGCTCAACGCCAAGTCGGGGATGGTCGCGCTGCAGACCCGCGCCCGAGCGCTCATGGAGGAGAAGGACGGAACGCCGATCCCGCGCTTCGAGCTGACGAGGCCGACCCGGCGGGAATATATCCGCGAGCATGAGCTCTTCGAGAGCGCCTGGAAAATAGTCGATCGGGACGCCTTCTGCGCGAAATGGCAGGCCGAAGCCGATGAAGCGGCGAACAAGGTCGACACCGAGACGATCCGCCTCGCGACCGGCTTGCTTCTGCCGATCTGGTCGGCGCTGCCCAGCGATCATCTGGTGGTCAACCGCATCGCTGACAAAGCGGGAAATAGCTGGCTCGGCCGCCTCGTTTTCGACGAGCACGTTGTCCAGCTTTTCACCAAGCTCGGCATCGATCGCGCCGAGAACCTGCCGCCCTCGGACATCATCAAATCGGCCCATTCCGGTCGAAGCGTTGATGTTGCCCGCCCATTCCCCATGACGATCCGCCGCGCGATGGTGAACCGAAATCATCGCATCGAGATAGTCGGGGCGCCGTCGGATCAGCTCGCCTGGCTGAAATCCTTGGGCTGCTTCACCGAGATCATTCAGTACCGGACACGGGTGTTCCTTCCGGTGAGCATCGCCGCCGACATCCTTGGGCGCATTCTCGCCGATCCTGGGTGAGCGCGGGTCGCCCTTGGTCAAACGACCGAGGCCGCTCTTGGGAAAGAGGGAAGGGGGAACGGGGTGGTGTCCGGGAATTGCCGGACGCCAAGAGGAGTGACCCCGGTGATCCAGACCATCAAACTCGCCAAGCTGCGGCTCTCGCCGATCAACGTCCGTACCGCACCGGACGAACAGCTTCAGATTGAACCCATGGCCGCCAGTATCGAGGCCAAGGGCGTCCTTCAGAATCTGCTCGTCACGCCCGCCAAAAAGCCGCGCGGCACCTTCGAGGTCTTCGATGGCGGACGCCGTTGGCGCGCGCTTCGCCTGCTCGCCGAGCGCGGTACGATCTCGGAAGCCGATTTCGATGTCCCCGTCATGATCCTTACCGGCGACGATGCCGAATTGTCCGAAACGTCCACGGCGACCAACTTCCATCAGCTCAAGATGACCCCCGCCGAGGAATGCCGCGCCTTTCAGCACTTCATCGGCTCGACCGGCGATCTCGATGCTGTCGCAAAGCGTTTCGGCGTGACACGTCGCTTCGTCGAGGGGCGCCTGCGCCTCGCCTCGCTGGCAGCGCCGATCTTCGACGCCTTGAGCAAAAGCGAGATCACGCTCGACATCGCCAAAGCCTATGCGTCGACCGAAAGCCACGACAAGCAGCTTCTGGTCTGGAACAGCTACCAGAATGGCCACGTAACGGCCGACACCATCCGCCGCGTCATCGCCAATGAGACGCTCAAGGCCAGCGATCCGATCGCGATTCTGGTCGGCGAGGAGCGGTATCGCGCGGCAGGCGGCAAGGTCGATGGCGACCTCTTCACCGACGGCAACGACCGCTGGAACAATCCCGAGATCGCGCACCGTCTCGCCGGCGACATCATGGAGGCCGAAGCGAGACGCATCGGTGAGGAGACGGGCCTTGCCTGGATCAGGCCGATCGCCAGCAACTACGCCCACAACGCCGCCCACGGCCTCTACCGTGCCATCCTGCAGCCGCCCGCGCTCACCGAGGAGCAATCCGCCCGCCTTGGCGAGATCGAGGCGCGCCGCGCCGAGCTCGAGGCCGAAATGCAGGACGAATCCATCTCGCCCGATGCCTACAAGGCCCTGGACCAGGAGGATGACCGACTGATCGCCGAGGCCGAGGCGATCGAGCATCGCGCGCCCGTGCTGCCAGATGAGCTGCGGCCGCATGTCGGCGCGTTTCTGCTTCTGACGCCGCAGGGCGAGATGCGTCTCGACACCCAATTTTATAGCGAGCAGGAGCTCATCGTCGAAGAACCCGACGCGATCGATGATGCGGGCGGCGGAAATCCCGGCGAACCCGACGAGGGCGGGGCGGGCAGGTTTCGCGTCGGCGTGAAGGATTCGCCCGAGCCAGCTCGCCGACCCGAAGCTGTGGCACCTGGCGGCAAGCCGCTCAGCAATCGGCTCTACGACGAGCTTGCCATACAACGCCGCGATATTCTCGCATCCTGTCTGCTCGCTCAGCCGGCGCTCGCGCTCGATTACGCGCTGTTCGTCATGATCGACGCCCGGGTTTTCGCCGGCGGCGGTTCTGCCGACGAGATCGTTCAATATGGCACCACCATCTGCGCTGATGCCCCGCAGGATCCCGTCACGGCGGATTTGCCCGGCTCACGCGCCCGGTCCTACCTGGCCGAAGCGCATGATGGCCTTGATGCCGGATGGTGCGACCACGATCACGAAATCGATCGGTTCGAAGGGTTTCGCGCGCTCGATGACGACAGCAAGGCGCAGTGGCTGGCCTATATCGTTGCCATGTCGATCGAGGCCAAGCCGCGCGGGGCCAGCGGCCAGGTCGCGATCCACAATCGATTGGCCTCGATCCTCGAGATCGACGTTGCGAGCTGGTGGCGTCCGACCGCGGAAAACTTCTTCGATCGGGTCAACAAGGGCAGCATTTTGAGCCTGCTTCATGACGTCGGCGGCGGCGCGCTGACGGCTCGGCACGCCACCCTGAAGAAGGCGGAGATCTCGGAGAGCTGTGAAAAACTCTTCGCCGGGGCGGCCATTGTCGAGCCCGAGACGAAGGACGCTGTGCTCGCATGGGTGCCGGACGCGATGCGCTTTGGTGCTGCGGCCCCGTGCCCGACCGATCGTCTCGGTGGCGAGCCGGATCGCTCTGCGTTGTCGGATGATCACATGGCGGAAGGCGCTTCGGTCGCGGACGATACGGTGATCGAGCCGGTCGAAGCCTGACCCAGCAGGACAGGGGGGCGGTCGGCGCCACTTGCGCGATCGTCCCCTCCCGCACGCTTGCCTCTCCCGAACCCCATCGTCATCCCGCTGGAGCATCAGCCATGCCTGCGAAAGCCCGTCCGAGCCGCGACGTCGCGGCCGAAATCACCAACCTCATCATCAGAAAGCTGGAAGAAGGCGTCCCGCCCTGGACTCGGCCCTGGCGGGTTGCCGGCGCCGGTGGCCGTCCGCTCCGACACTGCGGCACGCCCTATACCGGGATCAACACGGTCTATCTTTGGGCGATCGCAGACGCGAACGGCTATCGCTCGCGCTACTGGATGACGTATCGCCAGGCCGAAGCGCTCGGCGGCCATGTTCGCCGGGGGGAGCACGGCTCGCTCTCGGTCTATTATTCGAGCTTCAAAAAGACCGAGTCGGACCGGGTGACCGGTGCCGAGAGCGAACGCAGCATTCGTTTCCTTCGCCATTATCTCGTGTTCAACGCCGATCAGATCGATGGGCTGCCCGCCTATTTCTATCCGGACGACGCGACCCCTGCGCCGATCGATCCATCTGCGCGGCAAGCTGCCATCGACGAGTTCTTCGATCATGTGCCGGCAGATGTTCGACATGGCGGCGATCGCGCCTTCTTCCACCCGACATTTGATTTCATCCAGATGCCGCACCGGCGGTCATTCACAACGATGGATCATTACGCCTCGGTGAGGGCACACGAGACCGTTCATTGGTCAGGCGGCAGCTCGCGCCTTGCCCGGACCTTCGGCAAGCGGTTCGGCGACAAAGCTTATAGTTTCGAGGAGCTTGTGGCTTTATCTGGACAGTCTGCGCCGGATGCAACCGTGCGGTAAAATCCGCAATGTACATCGACGGCGGGCAGTTATCTGGCTGGCCGTAGCGCTGACCCAAGAGCTGGCGGAGGCCAGCCTGATGACTGCCGAGTCAACCACGCATGGGCCGGTCCACCTTCCGGGAGGGGGGGCAGGGGGAGGGTTTCACGTCGGTGTCTGTCATCGTCGTTTCCGAGGGGCGGGAGATCTCTGGCCTCGATGCGCATGTGCCGCGGATCCTTCGAGATGGCGCGCTCTATGACGCTGACCTCGACCGCTTCTTTCTCGACCTACCGTTGTCGGGTGTCCGTTCGCGCCATTCGCTGCGCGCCTACGCCTATGATGTTGCGGTCTGGCTCCGCTTTCTCGATGCCTGCGGCAAGACGATGTGGACCGCGGAGCGCGATGACGTGACCGCCTATCATCGTGCGCGTCGACGCGACGAAGCCGCCCAGCGGATCAGCGCTGCAAGCTGGAACAGGGCGGTCGCGAGCCTCGATCGTCTCTACCGTTGGGGTGAGCAACAGGGACTGATCGCCGAGGCGCCGTTCAGTCGGCGTGCTGTATGGCGCCCGGCGCATGGCGGCGGTCGCGGCATGATCGCGGCGCGCAACGATGCCTATGAACGTGTCGCCAGGCGATCGGATGTGCGGTTCGTCACGATGGACGACTACCGCATTTTCCGCGAGGTCGGCCTGCGCGGGCTCACCCCTGACGGCACCGAACGCCCCGGCGCTCGCGACCGTAACGGGCTGCGCAACGCACTGTTCGCCGATCTTCTCGTCACCACCGGCCTGCGCCTCGAAGAGGCGTCGGGCTTGCTCACCGCCGAGCTCGCGGCGATCGACCGCGCGGACGGCGATGCCCGACAACTTTGGCTGCCTCTCCCGCCGCCGCTCACCAAGGGCGACCGGGGACGTAGCGTTCTGCTCCCGCGTCGGCTGCTTCGCCAGATCGCCGCCTATGTCGCCGTCGAGCGAGCAGCGGGCGTGGCCAAGTTCGCCGCGCGCGATGGGGCGGCCAGCTTCGAGCGACCGATCCCTGTCCCCCGCGCCGGTCTCGACCGTATGCGCGATGTCTGCACCCCGGAGGAACGATGCCGCCTGATCCTGTGCGACGAGGATGCAACGCCCCGCGAGCCGGCGGCGCTATGGCTGACCGAGGTCGGGCAGCCTGTCCGCCCCAACTCGTGGGAGGTGATCTTCACCCGTGCCTGCAACCGGTGCGAGGAGAACGGCTTCCCGCTGTCGATCAGCCCGCACCAGCTTCGCCACACCTTCGCAGTCCATATGCTCGCCTTGCTGATCCAGCAGCGGCTGCGCGAAGCAGCATTGCCGGCGGGACCGGTGGAGAGCTATCGGCTGATCCTCGGCGACCCGCTGCAACAGGTGCAACGCCTGCTCGGCCACGCCAGCCTCGCCACCACCTATATCTACCTCGACCATATCGCGACCCGCGCCGATACGGTGGACGCAGCCGTTGAGGAACTGCTGGCGTTGCTGCCGGGGCCGCAAAGCGTATGAGCGGTCATCCCCGTAAGGGCCGGCCTGTCGCCTTCGCGCCGATCACGCCGGAGCCGCAGAAGCCCGATCCGGTGCTCGGCCTCAAGTTCACCATCGAGGCCCGGCATGGCGGAACGGTCCAGGTTGATATGGCCGCACTCGATCCTCGCCCGCTCGCTATCGCCTTCGCCGGCGCGCTGCGTCGATCAGCAGCGCTCGGCGGCCCCATCGGTGCGGCCAGCGTCATCAAGCAGTATGTGCAGGTCTATCGTCACTTCTTCGCCTGGCTTGGCGATGGTGCGCCCGAGGTGACCGGCGTCAGCGATCTGCGCGCAGTCCATATCGATGGGTTCGCCTCCGCGCTCGAACAGCGCGGGATGGGCGCGATCCACCGGCACATATCGGTCGGCAAGATCGTCAACACATTGCGCGCGATCGAGGCAGACCGGCCCGATCGGATCGCGCCCGACCTGCATGAGAGGGTGCGCTACACGCTGGCCACATCGGCGGGCCGCTCGACCCCGCGCGATGCTTATAGCCCCTTCGTCGCCCGCGCGTTGCGCGACGCCGCGAGGACCGATGTCGAGGCGATGTTCCGCCGTCTCGGCGCCGACGACCGCACCGATGAGGGCGATCCGGTCATCGCCAGGGCGCGCGCCGATGCCGAAGCGATCATCGCGCGGCAGGGCTTTATCGTTGCAGACCATCCGGCGCTGAAGAGCCTCTATTTCATGCGCATGCGGCGCGGTCTGCCGATCAGCACGCTGGTCGATGACCTCCATGGCCGGCACCATCTGCTCGCGAGCGACCTGCCGGCACTGCTCGTGCTGCTCACGCTCGATACCGGCCTCGAGCCCGAGTGCCTGAAGGCGCTGACCATAGATTGTCTCACCAACCCGCATGCCGGCACGGTGGAGCTGCGCTATCTCAAGCGCCGCGCCCGCGGCGCCGAGCACAAGAGCATGCGCATCCGCGACGGCGGGGGCGGCACGCCTGGCGGTCTTATTCGTCGCCTGATCGAGGTCACGGCGACTACCCGCAAGCATCTGAACGACGATCGTCTTTGGGCTTATCACAACGCTGGCGCCCTGCGGGCAGGTATCCGCCACCCGACGGAACGGATCGATGCCTGGGTAGCTCAGCACGATATTGTCGATGACGACGGCAAGCCCCTCCACCTGCTGCTCTCCCGGCTCCGCAAGACCCACAAGGCGCTATGGTACATCAAGACCGAGGGGCATATGACCCGCTTCGCGGTCGGCCACTCGCGCGAGGTGGCGGCGCGCCACTACGCCGATCTGCCGTCGCTCCGGCCCCTGCACGAGATGGCCGTCGCCGATGCTTTTCGCGCAGCAGTCGCCGCCGCGATACCGACCGTGCTTCCGCCCACCGCCGAGCAGGCGCTGCGCGAAGCACCCGAACAGGCCGCGCCGTTGCTGCCGCCCGATACCGTGGGTCCGTTGCTCGACGGCGAACAGGATGTCTGGCTCGCCGCCTGCGCGGGCTTCCACAACAGTCCCTTCGCCGAGGCCGGATCACCCTGCGCGCAGCCCTTCTGGGGTTGCCTTGATTGTTCCAACGCCGTCATCACCGTGCGCAAGCTCCCCGCGATCCTCGCCTTCCTCGCATTCGTCGAAGAGCAGCGGTTGAGTCTGTCCGCGACCGACTGGGCGGCCAAGTTCGGCCGCGTCCATGCTCGCATCACCGCCCAGGTCGTGCCGGCCTTCTCCGATGCCGTCATTGCCGATGCGCGCCGGCAGATGGAGAGCGAGCGGCTTTATCTGCCGCCGGAGGTCCGCGCATGACCATGCCCGCCCATGCCCAGGCACCGGCCTTCGACGATCGCCCCGTGCTGGCGAGCGCGCCGCTCAAGGAAGGCCATATCCGTGAGGAGCTATCACGCGTCGGCGACCCGAGCTGGGATCTCGGTCCCGCCGTCTTCCGCGAGAACGCCCGGCGCTGCCACGTCACCGTGCATTTCGACGTGCTCGAACATGCCGATGTGCAGGCGGCGATGCGCGCCTATCTCTACGCGCGCCTCAACGTCGATCTTCCGGGCTATCGAACGAAGTTACCACCGGCGAGCATCCGCCAAGTATTCAACCGTGCCCGCCGGTTCCTCGCCTTCGCCCGTGAGCGGCTCGGACGGCTCGACGTTTGCCGTATCGATCAGGCATTGGTCGATGCCTATGCCCGTCATCTTCGTGACGATCCTGCCCGACGACCCGTCATCGTCGGCCACCTCCTCGAAGTGGTTTCCGATCTCTATTACTATCGTGACCACCTCGCTGGCGGAGGCCTTGCATTCGAGCCTTGGGCCGGACAGGCGCCCGCCCGCGTTGCGGGCTACCGCCATGTCCTGGAGAACCGCACGCCGCGCTTCCCGGAAGAGGTCATCGCCGCGCTACTCGCTTGGTCGTTGCGCTATGTCACCATGTTCGCAGACGATATTCTGGCCGCCCGCCGCGAGCTTGCGCGGCTCGAAGCGCGCCGGGATCGCCTTGCCGCCGCCGACGCCGGCCTTCCGGACGCTGATCGCCGGCAACGTCGCCGCACCCGCCTGAAGGCCTATTTCGGTCGCCGACGCCGCGAGGGGCGCGGCGCACCGATCTGGGGCACCGCTCATAACGGCAAGCTGCGCATCGACCCCAACACCGGCGCCGTGACCCCACCGATCAACGCCCATCTCCTGCATCTCCATGCCGGGATCGACGTGCAGGCCGAACCAGGCGCGCATTTCATGCTGACCGGCGGTGAAGCGAGGTTGATCGACGCAGTGGCGGCCGAGCTGGGGGTGGAGGTCGGCGGCATGGACACGCCGATCTCGATCGATCCCGAGAGCGGTCAGCCATGGCGCGCACGTTTCGATGCGAAGACCCTCGCACATGAGGAACGGATGCTCCAGGCGGCCGCCTATATCGTGTGTGCCTACCTGACCGGCATGCGCGACTGCGAGGTGCAGGCGATGCAGCGCGGGTGCCTCTCGATTGTGCGCAGTGAGAATGGCCTGATCGAGCGGCATCGCATCCGGTCGACCATATACAAGCGCCGGGCGGCCATGGGCGAGGCGGCGAGCTGGGTGACGATCGAGCCGGTCGCAGCCGCGATCGCGGTGCTCGAACGCCTGTCGGCACGACCGGCGCGCGCGAGCGGCAGCGATACGCTCTGGCCGGTGCTGCGCACGAGCGCCGTCACCAAGACGCATCTGTCGAGCGAGGTGGTGCGCCAGCTCAACGCTTTCCGCGATCACCTCAACACCGCCTTCGGCAGTCCCGATGCGCCGGTCATCCCACCCGGACCCGATGGCGAGCCGTGGCGCATCACGACGCGGCAGTTTCGGCGCACGATCGCGTGGCACATCGCCAACCGACCGTTCGGCACCATCGCCGGCATGATCCAGTACAAGCATGCGTCCGTCGCCGCGTTCGAGGGCTATGCCGGGACCAGCGCATCGGGGTTCCGCGCCGAGGTCGAGGCGCAGCGCCGGCTCGGTCAGATTGACGACCTGCTGGACTATTTCGACCGGCGGCAGGGCGGCGCATCGCTCGGCGGTCCGGCGGGACCGCGTATCGCGCGGACGCTCGACGATGCCGCCGTCAGACAAGGGCCTTTGCCCGCCATGATCGCCGATCGCGCCCGCCTGCGCGTCATGCTCGCCAGCGTCGCGCGCACCTTCCATGTCGGCCCGCTCGCGGATTGCTTCTTCGATCCCGCGACCGCGCTCTGCCTCAAGCGCGTGACGACCCCCGATCCCGCGCAGCCGCTCACTGCCCTGTGCGAGCCGACCCGCTGTCCCAACGCCTGCATCACCGCTCGCCACAGGCCGGCCTGGGACCGCGCGGCTGCCGATGCCAGGGCGCATTTACGCGAACGGCGCATTTCCGATCTCCAGCGTCAGGCGCTCCAGGGCGAGCTGGATCGTCTGACCGCGGTGATTGCCGGGATCGATCCTCCCGCGCCGTAGACCACCCCGGCTGTTGGCGGAGTCCTGCGCCGGTCGGCGCGCCCGCGCAATGGCTTCGCCGTCCTTCGCTTCGCTGCGGCCCTGACGGGTGCGCGAGCCCCCCTGTGCCCGGCGCGAACAGGCCTCCGCCGCCGGGGATGGTCCCCGGCGCGAGAACGGAGAACAGATCATGTCAGCCTCACCACGTGTCGACATCTACGCTCGCGTCACGCAAGCGATCGTCGATGCCATCGAAGCCGGCACCGGCACTTGGCGCATGCCGTGGCATCATTCCGGCGCCGACGTCACCCGCCCGACCAACATCGCCAGCGGCAAGCCTTATCGCGGCATAAATACGGTCTCGCTCTGGGCCGCCGCCTATGGCAGCGGCTATGCGAGCGGCGTCTGGGGCACTTATCGCCAGTGGCAGGCGCTCGGCGCGCAGGTCCGCAAGGGCGAGCACGCCAGCCTCGGCGTCCTCTGGAAGGAGTTTCGCGCGAAGAGCGACGACGCCGGCGACGATGACGAACACCGACGGCTTTTCGCCAAGGTGTTCAGCCTGTTCAACGCCGACCAGGTCGATGGCTATGCGCCCGAACCGGGGCCGGATCTGCCCGAGAGCGAACGCCTCGCCGCCGCCGAAGCCTTCATCGCCGCCCTCGGCATCGATACCGTCTACGGCTCGGCCAGCGCCTATTATCATATCGCCGAAGACCACATCCACATGCCGGATTTCAGCGCCTTCCACGATGCCCACGGCTTCTACGCCACCCATATTCATGAGGCAGCCCACGCCAGTGGCGCAGCCCATCGGCTCGACCGGGATTTCAGCGCCAAGTGGACCAGGCACGCGCTCGCCATGGAGGAAGCGACCGCCGAGTTGACCGCATCGTTCCTGCTCGCCGATCTCGGGATCGCGCACGAACCGCGACCCGATCACGCGGCCTATATCGCTTCCTGGCTGCAACTGCTCAAGGACGAGCCCCGGGCGATCTTCACCGCGGCGAGCAAGGCGCAAGCGGCAGCCGACTGGATGCACGCCCAGCAGCCATGATCCAGCAGCGACCAAGGCTGAGCGGCCGATCCCTCGCGGGCTCGGCCGCTTCGTCGCGCATGCCGATGCGCGGGCTTCGCCCGCTCACCAGCGGACGCCGCTGGCGCGGCGGCGCTGATTTCTTTGGCCTCCCTCGATGCGGGTCTGGTCGGCGCTCCCTGCTAGGCCCGCCACGGCGCGCCGCAAGCCCGGCTTCGCCGAACTGCTCCATTTCATTTCGCCCCTCCGGGTGCGGCCCGCCGCTTGCGCGGGCCTCTCCGGTCGTTCTCGCCGCCAACCCCGCCTCGGGGGAGCCATGGGGTTTTGGGCAGTGCTGGAGGCACCGATGGTTTTTACCTTCCAACCGCCATTTTTGGCTGGACTGTCAGGATATGTGGCGGAGATCGGAAGCGGCCTGATTTGCGCGCATTTGGATCTGCCGAACGAACTGCACGACAATCATGCGAGCTACGTCGCCCACTGGCTCGGCATTTTGCGCGCGGACAAGACCGCAATCATTCACGCCGCCTCGAAAGCTGAGCAGGCCTTCAACTACCTTCTGGCGTTTGGCGACAGCGACGACACGGCGTCATCGGCCGAGGGGGTCAGGCAGATCCTCGAGGCGGCCTGACCGCCGCTAATCCGAATTTTCCCCGACATCACAGGAGATACCGATGGGCTGGCTCACCATGTCCCGTTTCCACATGGGCGGACACAAGACCGCCAAGGATTATCTGG
Organism: Sphingobium sp. 15-1; assembly: GCF_013375535.1. Taxonomy (GTDB): domain Bacteria; phylum Pseudomonadota; class Alphaproteobacteria; order Sphingomonadales; family Sphingomonadaceae; genus Sphingobium; species Sphingobium aromaticivastans. The sequence goes on along the minus strand of NZ_JABXJG010000003.1, from coordinate 784,985 downwards.
ACGCGCAATTCACCTATAGCCGCGAGGCGGACGGGACGATCAAGGGACTGAAGGTGCTCGCCTCATCCTGCCCCCAGAATCGCACCTATTATGCTGCGGCTCAGGTGATGATCGACGGCGTCGGCAAGGAGGTTTTCGCGATCGTCTGCAAGGTGATGTGGAATCCCAAAAGCAAGTCCGGCGAGCATTTCGGCTACAAGGATAGTGCGCCGTTGCGGCGCTGAAATGGAGTATCAGTGATGATGAGGTAAGTTGAGAATGCCTCTGCTCGCCGGACTAACCTCGGGCCTCACAAGGTCTGAAATCCCGAAAGGGACGGGGAACAATAGCATGTTCGGAAAAGGCCAGATGCGTCTTAGTCGCAAATGGAGGCGATGACGGTCAGGGCAAGGTGCGTATGGTGAAGGCTACACTGCTTAAATCCCAGTCTGCAGCAATCTATATAGCGATACTGGCGAAAGCGACTGTCACGCCAGGTCCGGATGATGACAGCGGTCTCATGTCTTGGCCGCCTGTTTCTCAGCCCATCCGGTGCGCCTCTCGTCGAGGGGTTTAGTGGACGAACGGGACACCTAACCGCGCCGCATCTCCATTCAGCGTAACTACGGGATGCCCTAAACAGGCGGCTTCTGCCGGCCTGCATGGGTACGGAGCCGCCATATTACTCAAATGCCCGGGGTAATGCCCGGGACATCGACCTCTTCGGAGGCGGCGGTGCAACTGTATAAGGTCTCGAGCGATCGGGCCGAAAGCGGGGAAGACCGGGGGAAGGGCGGCAGCTGTGATTCTTCAACCACCGATCATGGGGTGTGCTGATGCTGCCAGAAACTGTGAAAGGCCGGTTGGAGGCCATTCCGGCGCTCGTTGCGTCGGGCAAAAGGGTGAATGGACTCTATCGTCTGATGGGGTCTCGCCTCCTTTGGGAGGAGGGGCTCCAGAAGATCGGATCCAACAAGGGTGCGATGACGCCGGGTATTGACGGCGAGACCTTCGCGGACTTCGGACCGGAAGACCTCGACCCGATTATCGCCAGCGTGACGGCAGGGACCTATGATCCCAAACCAGTGCGTCGGGTGTTTATCCCGAAAGGCAAGGGCAAACGGCGTCCGCTGGGCATTCCCACGCGCGACGACCGCCTCGTTCAGGAAGTGGCGCGGCAACTGCTCGAACGGATCTATGAACCGGTGTTCTCGAACGCCTCCCATGGATTCCGGCCGGGCCGGTCGTGTCATACGGCGCTTGAACACGTCAAAGCCGTATGGACGGGGGTGAAATGGCTCGTAGATGTGGATGTCGCGGGGTTCTTCGAGAACATCGACCACGACATCCTCCTGCGGCTGTTGCGGAAAAGGATCGATGACGAGAAATTTGAGAACGGCGGTGCAAAATTAGACCACGGTGGCGGCGGCGAAGTGCTGCTGCGGGCGGCGTAAAAGTCGTCCACTTTGCCTTCTTTGCGCGAGCAGGGAGGGCGTGGAGATATATACCGTGGATCTTTACCTGAAGGTGCGTCTTGCTTGCGCGGGCGGCATGAGCCAGCGTGAGGCGGCGAAGCATTTCAACGTATCGCGCGACACGGTCCGCAAGATGCTGTCGTATTCGGAGCCCCCCGGTTACCGCCGGACGGCGGCGGTGCGGCGGCCCAAGCTGGAAGCGTTCGTTCCGATCATCGATGCATGGCTTGATGGTGACCGTCAGGTTCCGCGCAAGCAGCGTCATACGGCGAAGCGGGTATTTGACCGCCTTCGCGAAGAGCACGGTTTCACCGGCGGCTACACGATCATCAAGGATTACATCCGACAGCGCGAGCAGCGCAGCCGGGAGATGTTCGTGCCGCTGGCGCATGCGCCCGGCCATGCCCAGGCAGATTTTGGTGAGGCCATGGTCGAGATCGGCGGTGTTGTGCAGAAGGCGCATTTCTTCGTGCTCGATCTACCGCACAGCGACGCCTGCTACGTGCGCGCCTATCCCGCTGCCGTTGCCGAGGCATGGATGGACGGCCACGTGCACGCCTTCGCGTTTTTCGGCGCGGTGCCGCTGTCGATCGTCTACGATAACGACCGCTGCCTGGTCTCGAAGATCCTGCCTGTCAACGGCGGAGTAAAAGTCGGCCATTGGGCGGCGCAAAATCAGGCCGGGTGATCCGTGTGCTGGCGAGCGCCGCGAGGGCGTAGCCCGAGTGGGGGTCGCCAACACACGGATGGTCTTTTCTGTCAGGGGTTGGAGCGTGCCTTGCGCGCCTGGCTTTGGGCCAGACGATAGCTCTCTCCGTTCATCTCGAGTATGGAGACGTGGTGGGTAAGCCGGTCGAGGAGCGCGCCTGTCAGGCGCTCGGAGCCGAACGTTTCGGTCCACTCGTCGAACGGCAAGTTGCTGGTGATCAGCGTCGAGCCGCGCTCGTAACGCTGCGAGATCAGCTCGAACAGCAGTTCCGCGCCGGTTTTCGAGAGCGGCACGAACCCCAGTTCATCGATGATGAGGAGCTTGTATCCGGCCATTTGCTTGTGGAGGCGCAGAAGGCGGCGTTCGTCGCGTGCCTCCATCATCGCGCTGACCAGCGCGGACGCGGTGGTGAAGCCGACCGTCAGGCCCTTCTGGCAGGCGGCAAGGCCGAGGCCGATCGCCACATGGGTCTTGCCGGTTCCCGAGGGACCAAGGGCTATGACGTTCTCGCGGCGGTTGATCCAGTCGCAGCGTGCCAGTTCCAGCACCTGCATCTTGTTGAGCTTGGGGATCGCGGCAAAGTCGAAGCTGTCGAGGCTCTTGGCGGCCGGGAACTTCGCAGCCTTGATCCGGCGCTCGACCATCCGGCGTTCCCGGTCGATCAGCTCCAGTTCGACAAGCCGGGCAAGGTAGCGGACGTGATCTGCGCCCTCGGCCGCGCATCGCCGGGCCAGCTTGTCATGCTCGCGCAGGAAGGTTGGTAGCTTGAGCGTCTTGAGGTGGCTGGCCAGTAACAGCTCGGGGGACGGACTGCTCATGCCGCATCCTTCGCATCGCCCGAGAGCAACTGCATGTAGGAGCGCGCCGATGTCGTCTCCACCCTGGCTCTGGGCAGATAGGGATAGATCGCCATGTCCAATCGGGGTGGTCGGCGCTCCACCCGGCACAGCAGGAGATGCTTCACGGCATCAAAGCCGATCGCCCCGATATCGAGAGCCTGCTTTACGGCCGCATGCAGATCGGCAAGCGTGAAGCTCTCCAGCAGACGCAGCACCTGCACATACTCGCGCCGACCATGCTTGCCCATACGAGCTTCCATGAGGCGGCGCAGCGTTGCAAACGCTTCGGGCAGGTGCCAGCCTTGCAGGGGCGCTGCCTGATCGAGCGCATTGATCTTCTGTTCGATCAGGGGAAGGTAATGGATGGGATCGAAGATCACGTCCTCGCGCTCGTAGCTGCGCACATGACGGGCAATGACCTCGCCCCGGCAGCCGATCACCACCTCGCCGACATAGCCCCGGATCCATACCTCCTGATGGCCGAAGCGCACCGGCACCGAGTAATCATTGGTCCGGTAACGCACCAGCGCCTGCGACGAGACCTGGCCGCTGGTCTGGTCACAAGCCTCGAACGGGGCAGCCGGCAGTTCCTGCATCGCCGCCAGATCGCGCTTCAGCCTCTCGCCGATCGTCTCGCTCTCGCCCCGCAGCCGGTCGTTCTGACGCTTGCGGCATTGCTCCTCGAGCCACAGGTTGAACGCCTCCCACGTCGCGAACCGGGGGATCGGCACCATGAAGTTGCGGCGAGCATAACCGACCAGCCCTTCAACACTGCCTTTGTCGTTCCCCCTGCCGGGACGGCCGTAACGATCGCGGATCAGGTAATGCGACAGGAAGCCGCTGAACAGCCGGGCGCGCTGCCTCGTGCCGTCGGGCAGGATCTTCGAGACCAGGCAGCGGTCGTTATCGTAGACGATCGACAGCGGCACCGCGCCGAAAAACGCGAAGGCGTGCACGTGGCCGTCCATCCATGCCTCGGCAACGGCAGCGGGATAGGCGCGCACGTAGCAGGCGTCGCTGTGCGGTAGATCGAGCACGAAGAAATGCGCCTTCTGCACAACACCGCCGATCTCGACCATGGCCTCACCAAAATCTGCCTGGGCATGGCCGGGCGCATGCGCCAGCGGCACGAACATCTCCCGGCTGCGCTGCTCGCGCTGTCGGATGTAATCCTTGATGATCGTGTAGCCGCCGGTGAAACCGTGCTCTTCGCGAAGGCGGTCAAATACCCGCTTCGCCGTATGACGCTGCTTGCGCGGAACCTGACGGTCACCATCAAGCCATGCATCGATGATCGGAACGAACGCTTCCAGCTTGGGCCGCCGCACCGCCGCCGTCCGGCGGTAACCGGGGGGCTCCGAATACGACAGCATCTTGCGGACCGTGTCGCGCGATACGTTGAAATGCTTCGCCGCCTCACGCTGGCTCATGCCGCCCGCGCAAGCAAGACGCACCTTCAGGTAAAGATCCACGGTATATATCTCCACGCCCTCCCTGCTCGCGCAAAGAAGGCAAAGTGGACGACTTTTACGCCGCCCGCAGCAGCACTTCGCCGCCGCCACCGTGGTCTAATTTTGCACCGCCGTTCTCAATCAGGGAGCGCACCTTTGCTTCGCTCCTAAAAATCAACATCATCTGCATGAAGAGATTGTCGTGAGACATCACAAAGACGGTCGACGTGAAGGTGAGGAATGTGCGCTCGGCCTCGTCCTCAATCCGCGCCAAGGCCCTTTGGTACACACCGCTCAGGAAGGTGAAGTACCTCTGAAATTTGAAGATGTCGGTGGTGGTGACATGCTCATTCACATCGGCGATCAGATCGCTGACGTTCCCAAAGTTGTTGACATCGAGGAGGAGGAGGCTCTCCACCTCCTCGCGAAACATCTGGTCCCCAGCGAAGATCGAGAAGATTTCCGGCGCCGTCGGCAGCATCATTCGATAGCGTCTGACCGGCTTTTCCGCGAGTTCGAGCAAGCCGGGAAAGGCGTCACGTTCAAAGCCCATGTCGAGAAAGTCACTCATGGACATCGGCGGGTTTGAGTTCCGGAAACGGTGGATCCGGATGATCGCTTGATTGTCGCTCTGAATGTAGCCCAAGCGGACGGAGCGCTCTATGTCCGGGTCGATCGATGAGATTGTGACGGTCTCGCCTTCGAGCGTCGCTTGATAGGGCAACCCATCAATCTGGGTTTCCGCGTCCTTGAATTTTGTGAGGCGCACGGCCGCGAGGAGCAGTCGTTCATAGACCACCGCGTCCGTCGTGATGGCAGCAATATCGACGTGATTGCAGCATTCGTCGGTGATCGGGAACAGCGAGGCATAGATCGAGAAGATCAGCGAGGCGCCGTCTACATATTCTTCCGTGGTGTAGCGGCGAGGCGACCAGGACGGCTGCGAAGGGTCGGCGACCCAGCCCTGGTAGAACTGGTTATTGAGAATCACGAGCAGGGTCTTGAGAACGCAATCTCGCCGGCTCCCGAGGATTTTGACGATTTCGTCGTAGATCGCGCGCGCGTTGGAGGCCAATTTGCTGAGCGCAATCACGGACTCGAAATAGCGAGCGCGTTCTGGAGCGTTCAACAACGGCCGTATCTGGAGTGCGGTCTTGGCGAGGGTGCCGATCAGATTGCCGGCGTAGCCGTAACGCGAAGCACGCAGCACACCTGCCCGGCGCAGGCGGGGCACCACATAGGCGGCATCGATGTACAACAGCGCGAGGAGCGTCACGGTCGCCTCGCGGCGGCGTTTTGCTTCGATATGACCGCCGAGCGTCTCGATTGCGGACCGGATCTCGGCGCCGATCGCCTTGGACATCGCAGGCCGCGGCGATTGGCCCAGCTTGGCAATCATGTCGGTCTGATTCCGTGTCGCAAGCAGTGTCGCGATGAGGGCTTCAACTGTCGCGGCGGACGAAGATACCATGAAACGCTGCTTTCCTGCTCCGGCTGTTGCTGGCGCGCCTCGTTCACCCGCTCACACGTCAATGGCGTGAACAGAAACACTGTGACGCGTTGGCCGTAAGCTGGCCCCCGAAGGCGATATAGGAATGGTCCAGGCTCCCTGCCATGAGCTGGAATGATGTCTCTCGCCCGAATACCTATGCACCGACCGGCTAGTCTAATGACAAGCTCCCACTGCGCCGAACTTCTCTCGTTTTCCCCCGGAGCTGCGAGCCGGCGAGTTTGGACAGGATCAGCGGAAATCACGCGAACGGACCCTTATGCCGGGATCAGGCGGTGGCGTCAGCGATCTGCGATCCCACGATACCAGATCACGGGGATCGCACCGCAGCGGATGTTTGGCCACGTCAGCGCGACTAACCCGGTAGATATCGGCGACATCCGTGCGTGTGCCAACGCTGGCAAGGAGCGGCGACAAATCATCGAGCCGCTGGGCGACCACATGGATAACCTCGCCCTCGCGCTGCACCTGGCCTCGCACGCCCATCATCGACGCACCCAGGACGGCGCGCCGATGCTTCTCGAACACGTTGGTCCATACCACCAGGTTGGCGACGTTCGTTTCGTCCTCCAGCGTGATGAACATGACGCCCTTGGCGGAGCCCGGCTTCTGTCTGACCAGCACGATCCCCGCGAGATTGATCCAGCGGCCGTCTTTCATGGACTGCAGCTCATCGCAGGTGATCATCTTGCGATTGCGCAATTCGTCGCGCAGGAACGCCAGCGGATGAGCCCGCAGCGACAGGCCAGAGGCCCGATAATCCTCGACCACTTCCGCGCCGGCGCCCATAGGCGCAAGGATGACCGTCGGCTCGATCGCTTCCTGGCGTAGCTTGCCTTCACGTTCGTCCGCCGCAGCGAACAAGGGCAATGCTGCATTGCCGAGCCCCTTAACGCTCCACAGTCCCTCACGCCGATTGTTCCCCAATGAGCCGAACCCATCGGCTTCGCCGATCCGATCCAGAGCGCCGCGCCCCACGCCGGCACGCCGCTGGATTTCCTCGACGCTCTCATAGTGTTGATCGGCGCGCGCCGTGACGATCGCCGCGGCATCGCGGTTGGCGAGCTCATTCACCATGCGAAGGCCCAGCCGAACGGCGAGATAGCGGCCGCCCGTTGGCTCAAGGGTGCAATCCCAGCGGCTGTGATTGACGTCGATCGGGCGGATCTCGACGCCATGCTGACGCGCGTCGCGGACGATTTGGGCCGGGGCATAAAAGCCCATGGGCTGGGCATTTAGCAGCGCGGCGCAAAACACATCTGGATGATGGCATTTCACCCAACTGCTGGCGTAGGCGATCAGCGCAAAGCTCGCGGCGTGGCTTTCCGGGAAACCATAGGAGCCGAAGCCCTCGATCTGTTTGAAGGTGCGCTCCGCGAATTCCTGATCGTATCCGCGCGCGACCATGCCATCGATCAGCTTGTCCCGAAAATGTGAGACGCCGCCTGTCAGCTTGAACGTCGCCATCGCGCGCCGAAGCAGATCCGCTTCGCTCGGTGTGAAGCCAGCGCATTCGATGGCCACGCGCATCGCCTGCTCCTGAAACAGCGGCACCCCCAAGGTCTTCTCGAGCACGCGCCGCAGTTCCTCGGTCGGATAGGTGACGGCCTCCTCGCCGTTGCGCCGGCGACGATAAGGGTGGACCATATCGCCCTGGATCGGCCCGGGGCGCACGATCGCCACCTGAATGACCAGATCATAGAAGGTGCGCGGCGCCATCAACGGAATGGACGCCATCTGTGCGCGGCTCTCGATCTGGAAGACACCCAAGGTATCGGCCTTGCGGATCATCGCGTAGGTCGCCGGATCCTCGGCGGGGATGGTCGCGAGATCGAGCTTCAGGCCCTTGTCATTCTCCATGAACTCGAACGCCCGCCGCATGCACGACAACATGCCCAGCGCCAGGACATCGACCTTCATGAAGCCCAGGAGATCGATATCGTCTTTGTCCCATTCGATCACCTGTCGATCTTCCATCGCAGCCGGCTCGATGGGCACCAGTTCGTCAAGCCGATCGCGCGTCAGCACGAATCCGCCAGGATGCTGCGACAAATGGCGCGGCGTATTGATGAGCTGACGGGCCAATTCCAGGGTCAGCACCAGGCGCCGGTCGGCGAGGTCCAGATTGAGCTCTTCCGCGTGTTTTTCCTCGACGCCATCCTGGCTCCATCCCCAGACGGACCCGGCCAGACCCGCCGTCATGTCCTCGCTCAGGCCGAGCGCCTTGCCGACTTCGCGGACCGCGCCCCGCGCGCGATAGCGGGTCACGACGGCCGTCAGCGCCGAGTGCGTCCGCCCATAAGTCTCATAAATCCACTGGATCACTTCCTCCCGGCGCTCATGCTCGAAATCGACGTCGATATCGGGCGGCTCGCGCCGCTCGGCCGACACGAAACGCTCGAACAGCAATTCCGAGCGCACCGGATCGATCGAGGTGATGCCCAGCACGTAGCAAACGGCACTGTTCGCGGCCGACCCACGTCCCTGGCAGATAATCTCGCGCCGCCGCGCTTCGGTCACGATGGAATGGACGGTCAGGAAATAGGGCGCATACTCAAGGTCCGCGATGAGCTTCAGTTCGTGCACCAGTTGCGAGCGCACCTTGTCATCGACCCCCTCGGGATAGCGGTCGGGGGCTTTCTCCCAGGTCAGCCGCTCCAGCTCCTCCTGCGGCGTCCGGCCGGGCACATTGATCTCATCCGGATATTGGTAACGGAGCTCCTCAAGGCTGAAACTGCACCGCGCTGCGATCTCGAGCGTGCGAGAGACGGGCGACGCATCCTTGAGATAGCGACGGAACAGCCGCTCCATTTCCTGGCCGGTCTTGAGATGCCGATCGGCGAACCGCTCGCGCCGAGCGCCCAATTCGTCGATCGTGCATTTCTCCCGGATGCAAGTGACAACATCCTGCAGCATGTGGCGCTCCGCCGCGTGGTAGAGCACGTCATTGGTCGCGACCGTAGGAACGCGAGCCGCAGCCGCCAGGTTCGCGAGATCACGCAGCCGGATCGCATCTTTCGGTCGCCGCCGGATCGTCAGAGCCAGATAGGCACGGTCGGCGAAAATCCGTTTCGTCCGCGCAAGGGCGGCCTCGGTGCCGACGTCTGCCCGGTCAGGACTCAGGATCGCGATGAGCCCGTCATTCCATTGTTCGACATCCGACCAGTCGAGATGACAGGCTCCCTTGCCGCCGCGTTCTTTGCCGATGCTGAGCAGTCGGCACATTCGGCCATAGGCTGCGCGATCCGTCGGATAGAGCAGTAGCGCCGTGCCGTCGCTCAGATCGATCCTGCATCCGATGATGGCACGAACGCCGGTGGTCCGTTCGGCATCCCAGGCCCGGACGATGCCGGCGACCGATCCTCGATCAACGACGCCGAGAGCAGGCAATCCGAGCAATGCGGCCGCGGCGAACAGCTCCTCGGGGGATGATGCGCCCCTCAGGAAGCTGAAGTGCGTCGTAACCTGCAGCTCGACATAGTTGGCGTCGACCTCGCTCATGCGAACGCACCGTGGATGAACCAGCGCATGGTGCCCGTAGCCGGATTTACGCCGTCACCGAGCCGGAACAGCCAGTACCGACCGCCTGTCTCGGTCTCGACCTGATAATAATCCCGGACGATCAGCGCCTTGTCGGCCTCATTGCCGCTCTCGCGCCACCATTCGCCGTGCAAGCGTTCCGGACCATCGCCTCGGGTCACCCGATAGCGCTTTCGACGCCACACGAAGAGGCGAGGGGCATCGTCTGGCAGCAGGGCGACCACGTCGATTGGCTCGGGTCGATCCAACATGCGGGCGGGGCGAGGGAGGTCATCGTCCCACTGGGCGCCGCTATCTTTCGCAAGGGCGGGCATCGTGGTGATCGAGCGCTCAGGCATACTGCTCGCGTGCGGTGCCGCCCGATGCAGGCTCCGTGGACCAAAACGGTTGGCGAGCGCATCGACCAGAGAGGCGAGGTTCGGCCCGCGTCGCGGGCTTTCCAACCCTTCATCCTGTTGGGCCGCGAGCGCGTCAGCCAGCGGCGTCACGAGGGTCATTGCCTCAATGCCAAGCCCTGGCTCGACCGTCTCGATCTTAGCGCACAGCAATTTCGCGAGATGGCCTGCGTCGCGGGATGCGGTTGCGGTCCCGATGCGGATCGCCTGATTGTGGCCGTCCACACGGTGGAAATAGCAATCCAATCGGCGAGCACCCTTGCCGATACAGGTGAGCTGCCCCACCACATCGGCAACGAGATCGCCGATCACCTGGGCGAAGGCTTCAGGTGTCGCGATCGGCTCCATGAAACCTCGACGGGCCCGCGGCAGATGTTCAGGGTAGATCGGCTCGATCGGCTCGGGCACGAAGCCGAGCGCCTGATCCAGCCGCCGATGCAATTCGCGGCCGAACCGTTTGGCGAGAGGGCCGCGCGGCGCACCGATGAGCTGTTCGATCCGCTCAAATCCGAGCTTGCGCAAACCTTCGACCTCGCGTCCTGGCAATCGCAACGCCGATATCGGCAGGATGGAAATGGCAGTGCGGTGTCCGCCCGGCTCGATCGTGACCGGCCGGCCGGCGGGTACATGCCGCGCAACGGCATGGGCGCAGCCTGCAGTGTCGGCCACAGCGATCTGCAGAGCCAGCCCCGACGCGGCAACACGGCGATGGAGATCCTTGAGCAGCGCCTTCTCGGTGCCAAAGAGACCCGCGCAGCCGGTGATGTCGAGCCAGATTCCGTCGGGCGCATCCGGTGATACGAAGGGTGAGTATCGGCGGCCCGCCCATAGCGCGAGATCGCGAAGTCCCTGCAGGTCGCCCTCCGGGTCGGCATCGACGACCTGCAATTCAGGGGCAAACGCTCGGGCCTTCGTCACGGTCATGCCGACGCGGACACCGAGCGCCTTAGCCTCGGCATCGACGGCAGCAATGACTTTCCTGCCGTGATCGGGCACCGCGGTCACCAGCGGAAGATCAAGGACCAGGCCGTCACGGCACTCAGGCGACAATTTTGCGATCTTCCGCCGCAGCCGGTCGGTCGACCAGTGCGGCAGGAAGAGCGATACGACCCGTCGCATCGCACGCCTCCACGATCCAGGCGTGCGGATTACCACCGCGCACACGTTCCAAATCCACATGCCAGCGAGGGCGACCCAGGCTCGGCAGACCGAGATCTTCGCTTGGTGAAGCGGTGATCCGCCAGCGTGTCATCGCTGCCGTCCCTTCGGCGACCTGTTCGGCCTTCGCCGCGCGACGAAACACGAAGGCCGCTACACCCGAGCTTTCCGCCGCCAATTGCAGGCGCTTCGATGCAGTAGTCGAATATTTCCCGACTTCGCCAACCACACCGGCGATGCCAGGGTGATGCAGGCACTCCTCCATCGCGAGCAGGACATTGGTGTCGCTGCCGGCCTCGACATAGATGACCCGATCTGGATGAAGACCGGCGAGATGAAGGGCAGGGGCAAACAGGTCGCGCCAGCGCAGGCACCAGAAGACGGGACCTTCCATTCGCGCCAGGATTCCCGCCAGAAAGACCGTCGCACTCGCCTAGTCCGCGAGATCGGGACTGCCCATCATTTCATGGAGAGCACCTGCAGCAATGCCTCCGCCCGGCAATCGCGTCGATGCCGAACGGGATCGCTTCGCGCTGAACGCCTACGCCCTCGATACGCGCTCGCAAATCTTCAAGGACGGTTGATTGACGCATGGCATTCAGGAGACTCGGGACTCGTTGATTCGTTCCTTATTTGTTCCTGTTCCCGGCGATGAGTCAAGCAGCTCAAATGCACCGCTTCCGAAGCCTGTGGAATCCGCCAGAAAAAAAGCGCCTTCGGTCCTTTGTGGGATTCACATCCACCAAAGTGCATAGTAGATTCATGCTATGTTCCATCAGGCAGACCTATTCGAAGCATCCGTCGAACCCGCGCGAGGGATGGACACGCCGGGGCTTTTGGCGGCGATCGCCGCAGCTTCGCCGCGGCCAAAATTCTCCTACATGCTCCTCCAGCTCCTGGAGGAAGTCGCTGACGAAAAGGGCAGGGCTGGACCGAGCGTGATGGTGAACGGCGACGCCGTGCCTGTCCGCGACTGGCTGTGCGATGCGCTGGCTCCGATCGCGCAGCGTACACCCTGGCGCCGTTCGACGATCGAAACCGTGCGGTCGGCACTTGAGCAGGCTGACGAACTACCGGCCGATCCGACACAGGCTGACCGTGTCATTGAAGAAAGGGTCCGTGAGCGGGTTCGCCAATCGGGCCGCTGCAATGTCAGCCGCGCAGTGTCGGATCTATGTCGGGGCGGCCTCCTGCGACGCCACTATCAGGGCTATCGGGTGGATCATCAAAATCGCGGCGCCCAGCGCGAGGCAGTCTACACGATCATGCCGGACACCTTGGCGGCGCTACGCCGGCGATGAGCTGCCGCTGATCGCAAGATCGGCTTCTACTGCGGTCGCGCGCATCAGGCGATCGGGCATCTCCAACAACTTCACGGCCGCCGCGGTGATCGCTTCGGCTTCGGTGGGATAGGATTCGGCCGAGCTGATCGATACCCCATCGGGCAATGCGACCGTTGCCTGAAATCCGTTGCCTTTAGGTGTCGCGCTCAATCGGACTTCCATGAAAGGTCTCCGCGTTGTATCGGGACTGATATTCTTATAAGATATTGATATTTAACATAATACTTATTATCGCTCTAAGAATTTGCGATTGTGGCACGTGTCCGCATCGGCCTATTCCGGTTTGAATGCGAAGTTACTCAATGATATGATGTCGGCGGTAGAAAGTCGCCCATGTTTGATACGATCACATACGCATTCACCAAAGATCTACCCGGCGGCCCAATCTATAGGCCGGCCGATCCGATGCCGCATGAGATCAATTCCGACGAGAGCGATGACGATACTAACGAGCTTTCGCGTGGCCGCCTGATCGGTGGCGTGATTTCGCTTGTCCTGCTCGTGGCGACGGGTGCCTATCTTTACCTGACGCTCTGACCGGTCCTTTACTTCCGCAAGTTCGGATCGGTGAAGAAACCGCGATTGAGTTCGCGGCCGACCTCGGATTGTAGATCAACATTCGCGCCACCGCGATTGTTACGGGCGGCTTCCGCTGCCGCCCGATCACCGTCCAGCTTCGCCTGTCCATCAGCGATCATGCGGGCAGCGGCGCCAGGGTCGCCGCCTCCCCCACCGCTACCGATCCCGCTAACCCCGCGCGGATTATAGGAGCCGCGCACATCGCCGGCGTCGAGATCGATCCGCGACACGTCGACCAGCGACGGGTCCTTGATATCGCCGCTGATCTCGGACCAAAGCGCGTCTCGTTTTTCCTGTGCCCACTGTTGAATCAATTGGTCACGGACCGCGCGCTTCTGCGGCGTTAAGTCGGTCGCCCAAAGCTCGGGCGCATCAAGGTTGGGATGAAGGGCCTGTTGCAGCCTGTACCATTGCGCAAGATCCTGGCTCATATTCTCGCTGAGCTGCATCCCGTGCGATTCGGCGAAGCTCGCATCGCGCGCGAGGGATTGCGATAGCTCTTCCATACGCCGCGCGGCCTCGGAATAGGATCGTGCCCGCGAAAGGGCGTCCTCGGTGCTCACCGAGGACGATGACGTCACCGATGACCGGCTGAACGAGCCTGAACGAACATAAGTGCCGTCGGATGTGCTAGCTCCGCTGCCGTTGGAGTGCTCGTCGCGCACACCGCTTGAAGACGAGCTGGAGCTGTCGGAGGAACGCGTTTGATCCGTGCCATAGCGAAGATTGTCGACCTGTTGCCCGGTCTTGCTGACCCCAAGGGAACCGCCGACATTGGGAAGAAGTCCCCCGCCGCCTGCCCGCCCACCGCCACCCTTACGACCTCCGCCGCCGCCGATGCCGCCATTGATCCCGCCGGTCACCTGATCGAGCGTGCCGGCTGACCGATCACGGCCCATCGAGATCCGATCGGTCAACCCGGTCGAGGAGCGCTCCTCTAGGCCCTGCGAGCTCGACCCGGTAACACGATCGAACTTCTCGACATTTGTATTTGCGGTGGACCCGCTTCCAGATTCAAAGCCTCTGGATCGCTCGGACGAGACCCCAAACGCACTTCGGTTCGTGTGTGTGCTGGTCAGAATATCCTGCGCGGCATTCTCCCACGCTTGCGCTTGGCGATGCGCCGCGCTCGACATTTCCCGCCATTCCGCGACGGTGCCGCTGTTCATGGTTGGCGTGAACCCCAGCCGCGAGATCGCGCCCGACATGTCGATGACATCTTGTCCATTGCCGAAGCCCGACACCACGGCGCCGTTGTCCTGGCGCCAACCCACGCTGGTCGCACCGCCCGTGAAACTCGGCGCAATCGACCATTGGTCGCTCTGGCGCATGTTCGACGTCGCATTCGCCCAGCTCACATTGCCGTAAGAATAGTTTCCCGTGGTCTGTTCCAGCGCGGCAGCCTCGGCGGCGTTCTGTGCCGGCGCAAGCATCGAGGTCGCCTGGCCCGCGATCGACATCGCGCCCCGTGCAAGACCCGCGGCGAGAAATGGGATGCTCATCAGCATGAAGCCGGCGATCGTCGCAGTCTCTCCATTCACGGCGCCGATGCCGGCATAGGTGCCCAGCGTGACGCCGCCGGGCGCGACCCCCGCGGCGGCGGCCTCGGCTCTTGTCATGCAGATCATGTGCAGGATGACATAGAGAGGCCCCCAGGCTGCGAGATAGAAGAAGCCCATCGCATAGCCCTTCAGGGTCGCGAGACCCGTTTGCGGCATCAGGAACAATGGGAATATCACCGGGAACATCGCGAAGAAGACCACGGTCAGCACGATGTTGAGGATGGGCACCCAGGCCATCGCCTGCTGTGCGATCGAATTATAAGTGTTGCGTGCCTGAATGTCGGCGCGGGTCTGCGCGAAGGTGTCGATCGTCGCCGCGCCCGATCCGCCCGCCATGCTGTTGCGGGCTTGCATGAAGGCGTTGATCGCCGTGTTCTGCCGCATGGAATCGCTGTAGTTGCTGCCCGAGCCGGTGAACGCGGCATTGGCGATCGGCAGATCGTGCCTCAGCTTGTCGGCCGCCAGCGCGTTGCTCAGCTTCGGGTAAAGCTCCTTCCCCCAGAACGGCGTGTTCGCCTCGATCATCGGCGCCCACCGCGCATTTAGCATGTCGTAAGCCTGCCGGCAGGTGACGATCGCGCTGGTGACGGTCCCATCGCCCTGCCGTTCGAGCCATTCCTGCGATCGGGCTTCCGAGCCGGGACCGATTTCCGCCCAGAGATCCTTCGATTGCGCCAGGACGGTCAGCGACTTCCGGTAGAGCATCACGTCCCCGAAGACGCATTTCTTGAAATGCTCCTCAAGATTGGTCGAGAACTCGGCATCGCGGATCACGAAGTTGCGAGTGGCGTCGAACAGGCGCGCGCCATAGACCATGCCGTTGGTCGAATAGTTGAGCTCGCTCGGCATCACGAAAACGGTCTCGGCCGTCCGCGTCAGCCAGTCGCCAATCTGCGTGGTGAAACTTGCCAGAACACCAAGCCCGAGCGGCACGTTCGCGACCGTTGCCGGTGCCAGTGACGGATTGATCCGGTCGGTGACCTTCACGTCGATGGTCGGCACCATGAGGCAGAGATAGATCGCCGTCGATTGCAGAAACCAGTTCATCCACACGCGAAAGTTCATCGTGAAGGCGACGACGAGCAGAGAGTAGATGAGCCCCATCACCATCACGACGCGGAGGAGCGAGCGGTATCCACCTCCCCCGGACCAGGCAGCGACGGCATTGAAGGTGTTGACGAGATATTCCCCGCCCCCGACCGTAAAGACCTCGAGCATCGCGCCGGCTCCCCTGCCCTAATTCAGCCCTTGTGCGTTCAACCCGCGCGAGAAATTGAGCGCGGACGCCATGCCCGGCGTCATCGAATTCTGGAGCGTGGATTCGAGCATGATGCTGCGATCGATGATCTGCATCGTCACCTGCAGCTTGTTGGAGAGCTTCACGTCACGCTGCGCGAATTTCTGCCGCGTCGCAGCGATTTGCTGTTTCCACTGCGTCGCGGTGGCCTGGTCGAACGTCTGATAGTGAGTCTGCGCCTGCTCGACGCGATCGAGCATGTTATCGAGCATCGCGGCCAGCAGATCGACTGCGACGATCTCTGAGAGCGTTTCGATTTCGCCGTCGGTCAGCGCGTAATGCGCATAGGCCTGGACTGACAGGATCTTGTAGAGCGGTACGGTCGCGAGGTTGAGGAGCTGCTTCTCCGAACCGTCGAGCGCGGTGTCCGTCCTGATCTTGCTGCTCATCGAGCGGATCATCCCTGCGATCCGCGGCCGCAACGCCGACGAGGCCGGCACCGTCAGGGTCTGCTCACCGACATCGTAGCAATCCGTGTCGTTGCACTTGAGCATCTTCACCGCCGGTGCGTTCGCCGTGCCGTCGAGCAGCGCCGTAACCACCGCCTCCTCGGCGGGCCCGAACATGATGACCTTCCCGCCTACGCTCGGATCGGTTGATGGCGTGGTGATCACCGTGCCGACGAGCGTCATGATATATTCGGAGAATGACTGGTCGAACGCCCCGAATTTGGCGGACTTCTTCAGCGCCTCCCAAGTGTAGTTGTGTGGCTCGCCGACGAGCTGGTCCTTCATGCTCGCATCGGTATTGCCAGCGATTGTGCTGTCCCGGCGGTTGCCGTTGTTGCAGCCTTGCCGTGAAGCGGCCCAATCGGAGAATATGCCCTGGCTGTTGCCGACCGCCTCGCAGATCGTCGAGCGGGTGGTTTCCATCTGCGGCCAGATTCCACCGACCAGCGCCTGCGCCGTCTCGCAGCTCGATATATTCATCTGGTTGAGAAGCTGCGCCTTCTGGCTGAACTCATCCATTACCTTCCCGATCTCTGGCGAAACGGAATCGATCGCGAGCTTGAAGGCGAAACCAAGGGCATTGTTGGCGGTCGCCTTCAACATCGCCACGATTTCCGAGGCGTTGATGAAGGAGAAGCTGCCTGCGAACAGGTCGATGCCGCCGCAGCCCGCCCGCGCGCTCGGAAGCTGCAGATTGAACGGCGAGACGCTCTTCTGCGGAAAGCGGGTCCACACGTTGCCAAGCGAGTAATAGCCCGCGGACTGACCCTGGAATGCCGTCGGCCCGGTGACATTTGCGGCGCCACCGGCATCGTTGAAGAAGCCGTTCATCTCAGACGCGACATCAGCGTGCGCGACGCCGACGATCGCGAAATGGGAAGCTGCGATTAACGCCAGACCAGAGCCGAACTTCCGGCGCAGGACGCCCTTTTTTGCCTGTGTCATCAATAGTCGCTCCCGACCTTGGTGTTGGTCAGCATGAAGATGCGGTCCATGATTTCGTCGGCGCTGAGCACGCCGTAGCCGACCGGAATCGTCCGCTTGGTCTGGGTATCGAACAGGACCAGCGCAGGCGTTTCATTGCCCGGCACACCCATTCGTGCCCGCTGCCCGGAATCGACGACGTAATTCGGAAAATCCCTGCTCGGCCCGCCGTCCATGGATACGGCCATCACCGTCATCCGATGACTATCGGTGACCGATCGCAGGATCGGCGCGAACACCTCGCACGCGCCGCAACTTTGGGCATAGAAATAGAACAGCCCGTAGCGCTGGCCGAGGCTGGTGAGGACAGCATCGCGGTCGGCCTTCCGATTATCGAGCCACAGACGCTTGCCGACCGTCGAAACCGGGCGTTGCAGCGTATAGTCGAGGTCCGGGTTCTGCCAGAGCGCGCGTTGCCAGGTGTCCGAGAATGTCGACGCGCGATCGAGCTGTTCGCGCTGGAAGCGGATATAGTTGATGACGTTCGCTTCCGTCGGCTCGAGGATGGCCTTGGCCTTCAGCTCGTCGAGTTGCTTGGCGATCGCGGCGATCCGATCCGTGGCGCGATCCGCTTCGACAGGCGTCGCCGGCTTGGCGTTGTCCATCGGCTTTGGCTTCGCGCAATAGAACCACTGCCCCAGCCTGCGCTCGCCGCAGTAGAATTCGTCCGGCCGATCCTGCTCGATGGTATCATTTCGGGCCGCGGGCGCGTCCTGGGCAAGCGCGGGCGCCCAAATCGCCGCCGAGAGAGCTGCCGCAAGGATCACCGTCCGGTCAAGAATTGCCATGTTCCGTCCCTCCCTCGGCCTTACCGGGCGACTGTGCAGGGCGTTCGCGGGGCGGGCTTTCTTTGCGCGCTTCCCAATCCGGTAAATGAACACAGCAATCGGCCACCGTTGCGGCGTGCCGGGAGGCGCACGGCGGGCGCGGCGACGGGCTCTCGTGCGCTGGCTGAAGCAGCAGCGCTGCCGCGATGACGGGCAGCTCAAGAAGCGGCATCGACATGATCATTCTCCCTGACTTTCTGGCTTCGGACGGCCTCCCCCCGGCGTGGTGCACATCTGACCCGCCTCATTTTCCGTGGAGGTCGTAGTAGGACTGAATTTTCGCCTGGATGTCCGTCATCGTCTGGACTTCGTCAGGCAGCTTCGCCGCATCCATGAAGTCCGCATACACCTCGGTGAAATTCATGACGGAGAGGTCGAGGCGGGCAAATTCGTCGACGGTGAAGCCCTGACACGTTTCCTTTTTGGCGCTCCCCCAAGGCTTGCCGAGCTGTGGCCGGCCCTGTTCCTGAAGCACGCGGCTGAGCTTGCTTTCAAAGCAGCAATAGGCGGTCCGCTTCGTTGTGCAGATGCCGAGGATCTTCGATGAGCAATAGGTTCCGAGATTGTGGCACAGACCCATCCGATCCTTGATGTCGAGCTTCATCTCGTCCTGCGAACAAGCGAACAGGGTCAGGAAGGGCGTCGCCAACGCGGCGATCGCCGCAGGCCCGCCGGCCAGTGCGGCTGCGCCTGCACCGACCGTCAGCAGGCCTGACGTTTTGCCGGCGCAGCAGTTGATGAGCCCGAACACCGGCTTGTGACAGGTCTCGCGATTGCCCTTGAAGACCGTGAAATTGGTCTCGTCGAACTCCTCACCGGCCTGGTCGATCGAATGCAAGGCGACGAGCGCATCCTTGAATTCGGTCGACGCCTCGCGAACGATCGGCTCGCAATCACCGTTGATGCAGTAGACATCGTCGCCGCAAATATATTGCGGTGCGTCGCTGGTCCCACTCAAGGGCGTCGGGCATTTATAAACCCGGTTTTCGACCTGACATGCGCCGCCGTTCGGTTCGTCATCAAGGCATTCGGTCCGCAAATAGGTGCAGGCCCGATTGCTCTCGAGGTCGCCGCAGTCGCTGGCGGGAGTCAGCGTGTGGCAGGTGAAGTCTCTTTTCCACGCCCAGCATGCCTGGGTTATCGGCACCCCATTGATGACGCGGGTCTCCGGGCCCTCGGTGCAAATCTCCCCCGCAGGATCGGCCGTGCACATGGCATCCGCTGTAAGATGTCCACAGCCGTCGGCCCTCTTGACGGTGACCTGCGTGTCGGTCGTTTTGGCATGCCAATCCCGTCCGGTAATCGGGCTAGGGAGGAAGGCAATTCCCGTCAGGTCCTGGGAGCAAACATATTCGGTGGCGTTGTAATCGTCGCAAAATTTGTTCGTCGAAACGCCGTAGATGCGATGGGCGGCGCACGCCTGCATCACCACGCCAGTCGGACGGCATGTCCCGGCCGTTATATGCGGCGCCATCGAATCGTACCGTGCGAACGGGGTGCCGTAGGCGCTGTTGGGAACCACAAAGAATTTGAAGGCGTCGACCGTCGTCGTCTCCGGCACCATCGTGATCGAGCAGGAGCGCGGCTGGTCCTCGATCTTCGTGCCCTGATTGCAGGTCGCTTCGTAGTAGCCTGCGTTCCCAACCGCCGGTGGCAACGGCACACAAGACCCGCCACCGCCGCTATAATCTTCACCGGCCAGATAGGTGGATGGATCGTTCTCAACCGACGTCGCCCTCTGCGTGGCCGCCAAGATCTCCGAATTGCTGAACGTCGCGCGCGTCCGATCGGCGTCCGTCGTGATGCGATATTGCTCGTTCGAGGACTTCGCCGATTGACCGGCCGCCTCAAGTCGCTCGGGATCGTCGAAATAGGAACCTTCGGGCAGGCTCGGGCCGGAATAGCCGGGGACCGCTGCCGCCTGGGCGTCACTCGACGGTACGAGCGTCGGATCGTTGCGCTTCTGGGTGCCGAGCTCCTTGCCCTGCTCCCGCGCCTCCTCGACGGTCGTTTGCGCCAGCGCCGGCGTTACGACCATCAGCGCGACAACGAGCGCAGCCGAGGCGGGGATCGACCTCACCGATTGACCTTGCGCATGTTGGAGAGCCCAACGGCGGCGACGCGGGCACCCGGGCCATTCCCCTCGGCAAACTGCTCGAGCGCATATTCAACCGAGACGTTGCCAATGAGACGGTCGTGGGGCGGAACCTTGGTCTGGCACGAGAAACCGGCGCAAAGGTCGAAATCGGACGAGACGGCGATATAGGTCGGAACAGCTTGGACGTCGAAAGCGCGGAAGAGGCGCGGATCAATACCGACATTGGCGAAATCGTCCTGCCGGGTCACGATCTTCCCGAGGGCGGACGAAAACTCCTTCATCGAATTGTTCGGAAAGCCCCGGAAGACGACCACACCGCCCGCGCGCGCGGTATCGCCGATCAATTGCTTGAGCGCCTGTGGCGGCATCGACAGGCTGGCAAACACTATGAACTGGGGTGCTTCGCCCTTCCCCACCGTCGCGTTCGACGCGGCGCCCGCTACGATTTCGTCGAAGTCGACCGGACCAGCGGGCCCCTTGGGCAGATCGGTCTTCGCAACGCGCTGCATGTTGGCCATGCCACCGTCATTCACATTGGCCGCCTCCTCGCGGAACGCATCACCCCTGTCCTTCACCTGATTGACGAACGCCTCGGCATCAGCCTGAAGCTCGGCTGAGCGCTTCTTGATCGCCTGAACGTCGATCCCATCGACGCTCTGCGCAAGCACCGCCGATATGCTGGCGATGCCGAGAACAGCAGTAGAAGCCCAAAGATATCCGCGCATCGAAAGGCCCCCCTAGAGAACGCAGCAGTTGCGTTTGCGCCAGACCAGGTAGCCCATGTCCTCGCCACCGGCGGGATAGGCGCGGCCTGCGTCGGGCGGCATGGTGGATGCCCCGATCGCGGAGCAAGCGAAGCGACCGCTCACGGTCGGGATCGGATTGACCATCTGAAAGCGGTATTGCTGCTTCCGCATGATCGGCATGAGGTACTTCTTGCAGAGGCCCGCCGACCCCATCGTTCCCCACGCCAGCGCCTCGCGGTGCATCTTGTACGCAAAGCGCGACAGCGCGAGCCGCGAGGACTGAACGTGGCCGATCGACGACGGCACGTTTCCATTGAGCGGATACATGCTGCCCTGGCAGCCAGCGCACCAGAATAGCGGATCGAGCGGCAAATGGGCGGTGCCGGCGATGCAGTCTCCGGCGCAGGCAACCTGGGCGATCGGATTGGCAAAAACGATGGCTTCCGGGTTGATGAGTGCTGTCAGCGAGTCGTCCTGCCAGAGCGGGTCGATCTCGGTCATGTACGCGATATCGAAACTTGCCTGCTCGAAGCAGACGAAGTCGGTCAGGATTTCCATCCAGTAGAGGAGCGGGTACACATACCAATGGACGTGCCATTTGGCCGTGCTCTGGGAGCGGCCGCCCACCATCGACGGGCCGGCCAAATAGCCCTGTCCGATGTCGAAGCCGGGTGCGATGCGGATACCACCAAGGTTCGGAAAGCACCAAGGCTTCATGGTCACGTCCGCGAGGCGCGCTGGTTCCCAGAAACCGACGGAGATACCGATCCGAGGAATGGGGCTGCCGCAGGCGCAAATAGGCGAAGCCGGATTGGCTGTATCCGGCCGGCCGCTCGGCCAGATCTTGAGGCCGCCCACCGACAGCGGGAAGAGGCACGACCAACAGACATCGGTGATCGGGTTGACGAACTTCCCGTGACAGGTCGGTCCCGCGGCCTGAGCGCTCGGCGCGAGAATGAAGGCGGCGATCATCGTCAGGAGGAGCCGCAGAGCCCATCGCGCGCTATGCATCATTGCTCCTCCCCGCTTGCTTCCAGAAATGAGGTGTCGGCGCGATGCTTCCGCGCGAGGTAGACGGCGGTCGTGCAGATATTGGCAAGCAGAAGTACTGCGATCGCGCATGGCGCCGCCCGCCCGAAGGCGAGCGATAGCGGCTGCAGGCCAATAATCGCGGCGCCGAGCATCAGACAAAGCATCTGCCAAATCAGGCGCAGACGTCGCAGCGCGCCGGTCTCGGGGGCCGCCATCGGCGTGCGAAGCATGTCTAGCCAAGGTGGCATCAGCCTGTTTTTCCGGGCTTGAGCGCGACTTCGGACACGCGCATCACCCTGCCGGCCTGGGTGACGATTGCCGGTGTGTGCTCGATGCCGAACCGGGTCGTGAGCTTGCCTGCCTGGTCGAAATAGAAACGCCGCTTTTTCGCGGTCATCAGCTCGACCGGCGAGCCATTGACCAGGATGATCTTGGCCTTGATGTCGGAGTAATGCTCGATGGCCCACGCCGTCTGCGCGGGGTCGTCACCATCGATGAAGACGAGGTCCTGTCGGACCGAGACGAAGTCGAGCGGATTGATACGCTGGCCGGCCGCGGCGATCAGGTTTCCTTTCTGATCGCGAATGTCGCGCTCCATCATGACCGAAGGATCGAAGTCCCAGCTTCGGGCCGCTCGCGCCGCGGTTATCCCCGCCACGGGATCAGGACGCCGAACCTTCGCCTCGACGCGCTTGGCAAACATCTCATTGGTGCGCGCGAGTTCGCCACTCGCCTCGGCCCTGCGCAGTCGGGCTTCGATCGTCGAAAGCAGATCCGGCTCGATCACCGGAAATGCCTGTGCCGCCTGGCCATAATCCTTCGCTTCCGACCGCATCGGGGGAAAGACGAGCGCCGCGCCTAGCGCCGCAACCGCGCACACGCAGCTCGTGACAAGCATCCTCATAGGATTGGCTCCCCTGTCCCAATGATCTGGCGCCCGCAGACGAAGCCAATTTCGCCGTAACGGCTGTCGAAGCCGTCCTTGTGAGGCGTCGCCGCGAAATAGCATCCGGCCGGCACCCGTCCGGTGGCGCCAGGAGTCAGCGGCTCGCCGAAGCGTGTGAAGGGCTTCATCTGCGCGACCGGGTGACCATTCACGGCGACCGTCCGGCCGATATGGCTGATGATGTCGCCGGGCACGCCGTAGGCGATCTTCCCGAACATCTGTGGCTTCGCGCCGAAATGGCGGCGGAGGAGCTCGCCGGGCGGCGGATCGAAGAACACATAGTCGCCGCGTGCCGGCAGCTTGTGGCGCTGGATGAGAAACGCCCAATTCGGGAGCGAGTCCGTCGTGTTGATCAAAAGGGCGTGGCCATCACGCCATTCGCCGATCGCGCCGAAGCCAAGCGTCCCGGCGACGGCCACCGCCAGCATCCCCCACATGCGCGTGCGGGGACGCCAACGCAGGGCTTCCACCCTATTGGCCGCCGTTGCCATCAGGTCCTCCGAACGTCGAGACGGACGCACCGGGAATCTGCGGCGGGATTGGCTGGGCCGGAAAAGCCTGGCCCGCGGGCACCTGAGGGCTGGCGCCGGGGACGCCAGCCATCGGATCGATGGTTGCCCCCGGCGCCGCCAGCGGTGCTGCACGCGAGGCGGCCAGCGCCGATTGGGCAGCCGAGAGCTCCTGCATCCGCTGCAATTCCTCGACGGACATACGCTTGGGTTCGGGAACGCCCGAGGCAAAGACCGCCTTTTTCAGGCTGTCGGTGATGTCCGGCACGTTCTTGGTGAGCACGGCTTCACCGACAAGCACGATCTGGCCGTCTTGGCTCCTGCGCTGCAGTTCCTTGTCGAGCGAGGACATGAACGCCTGCATCTCGGCGCGCACGCGGTCGGGCGGCGAGCCTGAGAAGCGCTGTGCCTCGACATAGTCGCCGACCAGCGCCGACAACCGTGCCGAAACGATATGGTCTTGTTTCGACTGGGTCAGTGCCCGCGTCACCCACATTCCCCAGATGATCGCAGCGACGAGCAGCAACAGGATCAGCATCTGGACGCGCGTGAAGCCGCCAAAACCGACCCTGCGCTTCGCTGCTCGGGTCTCAGGCGCGGAAGGGGGAGGAAGGTCGAGTTGGGGTTGGTCAGCCATGAGGCGGAACTCCCTCATCCGCACGCTGCGGAAGGATGCGATTGGCGCGAAGAGCGACGACGGCGGTGGAAAGGATCATGTGCGCGATCGCGAACATGTTGAGGAAGGCGGCGGTGCGCGCCGGGTCCGCGGCAACGTAGCGCGTCGTGAAATTATTGAGCTGATGGACGAAACCATCGAACGAGAAGCCGCCGATCGCGAGGAAGAAGAGGCAGAAGAGGCCCCAGGTGATGAGCATCGTCGACGCGACAAAGCCGAGCCCATGCAGCAGGAAATGAAGCATGGTCTGCCATTCATGGCGCGTGAACCCGATGTATCGCCGGGCGGTGGTCGGGACCGGATGCGTCGCCATCCCTGCTACTCCGCCGCGATCGCGATCTCGTCCTCCGGGACGAGATTGCTGACCCACTTTTCGGGATTGTTCGGAAACGCGATCCGCTCGATCGCCTCGTCCATGCTGAGGCCCTCGGCGATCAGAGCGTCGATCGCCGCAAAAGTCTTCGGACTCGAGGAGAACAGCGCTGCGGAATAGGGGTCGAGGACCAGGCGGCCGACAGCGAGGGTGTCGGGCCCTTTGATCATGATGTCCGAATATTCGAAGCCGTTGCGCTTCAAGGATCGCAACAGCGCATCGGTGTGATCGTCCATCTCGAAGCGGTCATGCTTCTTGAAGTCTGCGATCGTCTCCGGCTTTTGCTGGAGGATCACGAACCAGTCGGAATTTTCGAGCGCCGCGACCGATCCGGCCGATTTGTAATAGTCGTTCAGCGATTGCGTCGCCGTGACCAGCGATGCGCCATATTTCCGGCAGGTACGCGCGTAGGTCTCGATGAAATCGGCCATCGCCCCGCCGCGGAGCATCTGCCATGC
The DNA here is from genome assembly GCF_013375535.1 of Sphingobium sp. 15-1. Taxonomy (GTDB): domain Bacteria; phylum Pseudomonadota; class Alphaproteobacteria; order Sphingomonadales; family Sphingomonadaceae; genus Sphingobium; species Sphingobium aromaticivastans. The sequence goes on along the minus strand of NZ_JABXJG010000003.1, from coordinate 760,050 downwards.
TTCGTCGAGGAGTAGCGCTTTCGGGATCGAACGATCCAGCTTGCGCATCATCTGCTGCGACATGAACATGATCGCCGTCAGGACGACGCTGCGCAGCTCCTCACGGGCAGACAGATCGGAGAGCTCGAAGACCGTGAGCTGGGCCGAAAGTTCGAACGAGACCTCGCCCTGAAAGAAGCGGCCGTAGGTGCCGCCCGACGAGAAGGGCCGCATCGCGATCGCAAGGTTCGCGGCCAGCCCGTTTCCGGTTGCCTCGAGCGCCTCGATGACAAGATCGATCGAGCCGCGGCTGCCGTGCGCCTCCCAGACCTGGTTCACGGCACCGTCGATCAGCCCGCGCTCGGTGTCGTCGAGCAGGTTGATATGCCGGGACATCTGATTGATGATGGCCTTCAGCATTGCCATGCAGTCGAGGAGATAGTCCTCGTCTTCGGCGGCCTGGGCCTCGTCGATCATCGAGAAGGGATTGAGACAGAAGCCCGAGCTCATGGTGAACTCGACAAAGGCGCCGCCCTGAAGTTTGGCCGAATGCTCGAACGAACGCCCGTCGTCGATCACGACCACTCGCGCGCCGGCACCGCAGAGCGAGCCGCATAATTCCTGCAGCGCGACCGACTTGCCGGAGCCCGATTTGCCGAACACGGCGACGTTGTGATTGCCGGCGGCATTCTCGAAGGGGCTCCAGAAGAAGGGCTGTCCGCGCCGGCCGATCAGCAGCAGGTGGGGAATGCTTCCGCCGAGATATTCCCCCTGCAGCGGCGCGAGATTTGCGGCCGTCGTCGTGAGCAGAGTGCGCATCCGCTTCATGCGCTCGAGATCCTTTGACAGGCCATTGGCCATCGTCATGGGCATCGCGCACAACAGACCCATCACCTGCAGGTAGCGGTCATCGAGAAGATCCCAGCCCGCCGCACGGTAGACCGACTTCAGCACTCGCTCGTTGCTGTCGCCCTGCCCTTTCGGCGAGAACGACGTGACGCTGAAGAACACGCGCACGAGCTTCCTGCCCTGCCGGATCTCTTCATTGACGTGTCGCCACTCCTGCGACTGCTCGCGGAGCTGCGGCAGGAAGCGGGACGATTTGGAATCGGCCAGGCTGGTCGTTCGCATGAACTTGTAGCTGGCCTTGTTGGTCGACGCCTGCGGGTCCGGGAACTCGATGCACAGGTTGGTCGATACGGGGCATGGCATGCGCAGCTTGTCGGTAAAGATGTCGCCGATCAGCCGGGTTACGTCCCATGGCGCCCAGCGCGTGGGCAGGTTGCGCACCGAGAAGGAGCGCACATCGAACACGTCGGGGTAGATCTCCCCGATCTCCGGCGCGCCCTTCAGCGTTTTTCCGGTCGGCCGGAAGCGCTCGGTCCGCAGCAACATGCGGTCCGGCTCGATATGCAGCTCGATATCCCTTCGGATCGCCTGATCGGCGATCGGGTCGAGAGGGTTGTAGCTCACCGCATCGTCGCCAGCGGCGGTGGTCGGCGACGTGATATCGTCGATCCAGCCGATGAGCGCGACCGGGTCCATCTTGCGGGCGGATACGTTCACCGATTGAAGAGCCGAGATCAGCCCGTCCATGAGCGATACGATCTGCTCGATCGTGATGTTTGAGGACTCCGGCGTCGAGTAGGATATCGCGACCCGATGATGGCGAAGGCAAAACGGCGCGTCGGCTGAAAGCGAATTCCAGACGCCGTCCGTCAGGAAGTCGACCCGGTGCTTGGCCATCCGTTCGTAAACGCCGCGCGCCGAGTAGCGGGGCAGATACCATTTCGAGAGCTGCTCGCCGATGCGCGGCGACATCCATTGGTGAATCTGAAGGCAGCCGGGCGCGGGAATGCCTTCGGACAGGAACTGCGCCAGGATCTCACCCGTCCGCTCGTCCGCGCCGACCAGCGGCGCGGCCTCGATCACGAAGCCGCGCGAGGCGCTATTGTAGAAGATACCGGTCTTCGGGTCGAAGCTTCGATAAGGGAGCCAATGCGCAAGCATCGGGACCACCAGGTCCGGCCGCTGGGTGTCCGGTCGCTTGCTGTCGCCGAAGATACCGGACAGCAACTCATCGAGGAAGCCGCTCGCCATCTCAATTTTCCTCTGGAGCAGCGGCCGGGAAGTTCGCCGCGCGCACGGTGGGCTTCGTCTTGGGCTCGGGTGTCGGCGTCGATCCGGTCAGAGCTGCTGCCTTCGCGTCGCTCGCTGCCTGAGCCGAGCGCGCCTGGTATTCGGTAGAGCCTCTCACCCGCGTGATTGCTTCGCCGATCGCGGTCGCACTGTCTGCGCCCTCCGGCGCCGGGGCGGTCCCGGCCGAGGCTTTGTCTGCCGTTGCGAGCGGCGGCACCTTCGCTTCGATAGTCGGCGCCCCCGGCACTGCTCCCTCGACGCTGCGCGATTCCGCGCGCCTGGAGGAGACGTTAGTGGCCGGGGGCGTCGGTGTGCGGCCCGCCTTGGGGGCTAGACGGGTCGCAACATCGTCCTTGATCGCTTTGACCGGGTCGGCTGCACGGGCGCGGGCTGCCGCGACGGCCGCAGGATCGGGTAGATTGGGGTCGACGCCGCCCGTCGCTCGGCTTGCCAGTTCCGCTCGATCGACCGCTTCGGCGAGCGATTCCGGCTGCTCAGCAGCGACAATCGCATCTCGGTCCGGTATCGCTGTTGCATTGACGAGGAATTGTTGTTGCCATTCCCCGCTTTGCACCACGGCATGGACTGCCGTCACCTCATGAAGGCGGCCACGCTCATCGATATATGGCTGAAAGACAATGCGCAGCACGCGCTCCTGGGTACGGCGCGCATCGATCTGAGGTGCCGGCGCTTGTCCTAAAAAGGCGATGTGCGAGGATCTGGGTGCAGACTGCCTGGCCGGCCCGCTGCTGGCCGGCGATGAACGCTCGACAGTGCCCTCTCCGGTGATCATCGCGAGTGCTCGATCGTCGATCGAGGACGATGGCGCGCAGATGCCATCGGGCGCTTTACAGGAAAAACTTCCCTTCACATTGCTGCCGAACGTGGCGCACCCGCCAAGCAGGGACAGAGCGGCGATCGCGCAGCCGCGCAGCGACAGGGCGTGCCGCGCCGTCACGACCGCGTCCCCTGCAGCCAGGCCTCGAGAAACTCCTTGGGCCGATATCCTTCCAGGACGGCGCCATCACCCCGAACGATGATTGGCGTCGCATTAAGCCCATGCTCGCGCGCGAAGCGCTCGTTTGCATCGAGCCCCTTGGTGTCGCAGCTCGCCGGCGCTTTGAATGGCTCACCGGCATAGGCGGCATGCAGCGCCTGTTCCTGGTTTTTGGAGCAATAGACGCGGTCGGCGATGTCGCGGCTACCGAGGACCGAGATCGGACGCTCGACCACCTTCACATCCATGCCGCGCAAGACGCTGGCGAGCGCCCTGCAATAACCGCAACGGAAGTCCGTGAAGATGGTGATGCTCTGTTTGGCCGACCGGTTGCCCCAGACAATGGCCCCGTCGGCCGGAAGCCCAGACAGGTTGAGCGAGACGGGGCGGACCGGCGCGGATGTCTTGCCGACACCGCGCGCCGTCGCTGCGATTTCGCCAGCCTCGCCGTCATCGGATACCGCGGCGTTCGCCTTGGCGGCCCCGCCCACCAGCATGTCCGGATTGATCTCGAGCAGCCGCGCCGCGGTCAGGTCTTGACGCGTCTCCATATCGTAGACACGACCGATGATCAGATAGCGCGCGCCATGATTGACGTAGAAGAGGTTCGCGCCCGAGGTGACTTCGCACAGCCCGTCGATCTTATCGCAATCGAGCTTGTTGATCGGCGTCTTCGGAAGCCTGGTCTTCAGGAGCAGGCTGACCTTGGCGTCATCCTTGCCGGCGACATCGGCTGCAAGAGCGATTCCGGCAACGCCGAGCGCGGCAGCGGCCGCTACAATCGGCGCCGGGCGAGCGAACGCGCGCAGCTTTCGCAGACGATCAATTGCGGACATAGACACCCTCCAGGAAAACGATTTCGACATCGATGCCGGTCGGCATCTCGATCACGGGCTGATATTGCTCGGCCCGCTCGATCAGATATTTCGAGACGTCCTTGCCCGATTCCGCGGCACCGCCGCCGAGCGCGCGCAGGCCGACGCTGCCGAAGTTGGGCGTGCGGTTGACGCCCCCCTCCCCGTCGGTGCTGATGCTGGCGAGCGGCTGATTGAAAGCGGTGTTGAGAGCGTTGCCGCCACCACTGACCAGACCGGCCAGAAACGCCTGCATGGCAAGCGAGCCTTCCCGGCTGACCACTCGGCCGCGCACCCCTGTCTTGCCGCCAAAGGCGATGAACCCCTTGACCTCGGAGACGGCGTAGCGCCCGCCAGGCTGCGGGCACGTCATCTTTTGCAGTTTGACGTAGACCTTCTCGCTCGAGAGCTCGCCGCGGGCGGCACCGTTCACGAGGCAGCCTTCGATCTTGGTCGTTAGGAGGCGCCCGTTCTGATAGACGGAACGGGCCGGGCCAGTGACGCGAAGCACGACCGGCAAGGGGTCGGTCTGGCTGTTGACGCCGGCGCTCGCGTCAACGCCGACTATGACCTTGGCACTGGCGAAGCTGTTGGGCGGCAGATAGTTGATGCTGTCGCTGAAGGTGGTCGTTCCCTTAGCGACGCGCGTGGCATTGCCGGCATCTGCGGTCTGGAAACTGACCAGCTTGACCTCGGCGGCGCCTGAGAACGGCGGTGCAAAATTAGACCACGGTGGCGGCGGCGAAGTGCTGCTGCGGGCGGCGTAAAAGTCGTCCACTTTGCCTTCTTTGCGCGAGCAGGGAGGGCGTGGAGATATATACCGTGGATCTTTACCTGAAGGTGCGTCTTGCTTGCGCGGGCGGCATGAGCCAGCGTGAGGCGGCGAAGCATTTCAACGTATCGCGCGACACGGTCCGCAAGATGCTGTCGTATTCGGAGCCCCCCGGTTACCGCCGGACGGCGGCGGTGCGGCGGCCCAAGCTGGAAGCGTTCGTTCCGATCATCGATGCATGGCTTGATGGTGACCGTCAGGTTCCGCGCAAGCAGCGTCATACGGCGAAGCGGGTATTTGACCGCCTTCGCGAAGAGCACGGTTTCACCGGCGGCTACACGATCATCAAGGATTACATCCGACAGCGCGAGCAGCGCAGCCGGGAGATGTTCGTGCCGCTGGCGCATGCGCCCGGCCATGCCCAGGCAGATTTTGGTGAGGCCATGGTCGAGATCGGCGGTGTTGTGCAGAAGGCGCATTTCTTCGTGCTCGATCTACCGCACAGCGACGCCTGCTACGTGCGCGCCTATCCCGCTGCCGTTGCCGAGGCATGGATGGACGGCCACGTGCACGCCTTCGCGTTTTTCGGCGCGGTGCCGCTGTCGATCGTCTACGATAACGACCGCTGCCTGGTCTCGAAGATCCTGCCCGACGGCACGAGGCAGCGCGCCCGGCTGTTCAGCGGCTTCCTGTCGCATTACCTGATCCGCGATCGTTACGGCCGTCCCGGCAGGGGGAACGACAAAGGCAGTGTTGAAGGGCTGGTCGGTTATGCTCGCCGCAACTTCATGGTGCCGATCCCCCGGTTCGCGACGTGGGAGGCGTTCAACCTGTGGCTCGAGGAGCAATGCCGCAAGCGTCAGAACGACCGGCTGCGGGGCGAGAGCGAGACGATCGGCGAGAGGCTGAAGCGCGATCTGGCGGCGATGCAGGAACTGCCGGCTGCCCCGTTCGAGGCTTGTGACCAGACCAGCGGCCAGGTCTCGTCGCAGGCGCTGGTGCGTTACCGGACCAATGATTACTCGGTGCCGGTGCGCTTCGGCCATCAGGAGGTATGGATCCGGGGCTATGTCGGCGAGGTGGTGATCGGCTGCCGGGGCGAGGTCATTGCCCGTCATGTGCGCAGCTACGAGCGAGGGACGTGATCTTCGATCCCATCCATTACCTTCCCCTGATCGAACAGAAGATCAATGCGCTCGATCAGGCAGCGCCCCTGCAAGGCTGGCACCTGCCCGAAGCGTTTGCAACGCTGCGCCGCCTCATGGAAGCTCGTATGGGCAAGCATGGTCGGCGCGAGTATGGCAGGTGCTGCGTCTGCTGGAGAGCTTCACGCTTGCCGATCTGCATGCGGCCGTAAAGCAGGCTCTCGATATCGGGGCGATCGGCTTTGATGCCGTGAAGCATCTCCTGCTGTGCCGGGTGGAGCGCCGACCACCCCGATTGGACATGGCGATCTATCCCTATCTGCCCAGAGCCAGGGTGGAGACGACATCGGCGCGCTCCTACATGCAGTTGCTCTCGGGCGATGCGAAGGATGCGGCATGAGCAGTCCGTCCCCGAGCTGTTACTGGCCAGCCACCTCAAGACGCTCAAGCTACCAACCTTCCTGCGCGAGCATGACAAGCTGGCCCGGCGATGCGCGGCCGAGGGCGCAGATCACGTCCGCTACCTTGCCCGGCTTGTCGAACTGGAGCTGATCGACCGGGAACGCCCGGCCGGATGGTCGAGCGCCGGATCAAGGCTGCGAAGTTCCCGGCCGCCAAGAGCCTCGACAGCTTCGACTTTGCCGCGATCCCCAAGCTCAACAAGATGCAGGTGCTGGAACTGGCACGCTGCGACTGGATCACCGCCGCGAGAACGTCATAGCCCTTGGTCCCTCGGGAACCGGCAAGACCCATGTGGCGATCGGCCTCGGCCTTGCCGCCTGCCAGAAGGGCCTGACGGTCGGCTTCACCACCGCGTCCGCGCTGGTCAGCGCGATGATGGAGGCACGCGACGAACGCCGCCTTCTGCGCCTCCACAAGCAAATGGCCGGATACAAGCTCCTCATCATCGATGAACTGGGGTTCGTGCCGCTCTCGAAAACCGGCGCGGAACTGCTGTTCGAGCTGATCTCGCAGCGTTACGAGCGCGGCTCGACGCTGATCACCAGCAACTTGCCGTTCGACGAGTGGACCGAAACGTTCGGCTCCGAGCGCCTGACAGGCGCGCTCCTCGACCGGCTTACCCACCACGTCTCCATACTCGAGATGAACGGAGAGAGCTATCGTCTGGCCCAAAGCCAGGCGCGCAAGGCACGCTCCAACCCCTGACAGAAAAGACCATCCGTGTGTTGGCGACCCCCACTCGGGCTACGCCCTCGCGGCGCTCGCCAGCACACGGATCACCCGGCCTGATTTTGCGCCGCCCAATGGCCGACTTTTACTCCGCCGTTGACAGAGGGCAGGATATCTCGCTATCCCCTCGTTTGAATCACGGTGTGGAGGAGGTTCGGAATGAATCTGGCGATAGTGACGACCCGGTCGATCGCATTGCCCCGCAAAATTACTGGAGATCAAAGCAGCCATGATGACTTCCGGCGCACAAGAATCTGAGTCCGCCTGCTATCGGGGTGTCTATCGATCCTTCGATCTGGATACCGAAGCCGGTAAGCTATTTGGCAGCCTTTCAACTGGCATCAACGCCTGCGTCGAATGCTGCGATCGATGGGCCGAAGACCCGTCCAAGGTGGCTGTCCACTGGGAAGACGCAACGGGACGGAAGCTTGACTTGACTTTTGGGGAATTGCGCGATGCATCGGCCCGTTTCGCAAATTTCCTCGCCGGCCGTGGCATCGTTCCGGGAGACCGCGTTTGCGGTGATGTTGCCTCGCGTACCTGACCTGATCATCGCCGCTCTTGGTGTGTGGCGGTCAGGAGCGGTCTATCAGCCGATGTTCACGGCTTTTGGATCGAAGGCGATTGAGCAAAGGCTGGGCACCAGCCAAGCAAAGCTCGTCGTCACCGATCCGGCCAACCGGCCTAAATTCGATGATGTCGACAATGCCCCCTTGATTGCCGTGACAACGCCCGCTTACGGCGGCGAGCAGATCCGTGAGGGCGATCTTGATCTGGCCGCCGAACTAGCATGCCAGAGTGCAGAATTCGAACCTGTTGCACGTGCCGGGGACGACATCTTCCTTTTGATGTCGACGTCGGGGACGACCGGCTTACCCAAGGGTGTGCCGGTGCCGCTGAAAGCGCTGGTCTCGTTCCGTGCGTACATGGAATATGCGATCGACCTGCGCAAAGGCGATATCTACTGGAACATCGCCGATCCCGGCTGGGCCTATGGGTTGTACTATGCCGTGATCGGTCCACTCCTGCTTGGCCATTCGACCACATTCTTCGACGGGCCGTTCTCGGTTGAAACCACGTACCAATTGATCCAGAACGCGGGCATCACCAACCTCGCCGGCGCACCCACCGCCTATCGCTTGATGATCGCCGCCGGTCCGGACGTGGCGGCTACCGTGAAGGGGTGCTTGCGGCGCGTTTCTTCCGCAGGTGAGCCGCTGAATCCGGAAGTCGTCCGCTGGTTTGCCGAGCATCTCGATGTCCCGATCGCTGACCATTATGGGCAGACGGAATTGGGTATGTGCGTCAACAATCACCACGGGCTCGATCACGATATTCGCATTGGGTCAGCGGGTTTTGCCATGCCGGGCTACCATGTTGTTGTGCTCGACGAGGAAGATCACGTCCTCGGCCCCAACCAGCCCGGCATACTGGCTGTCCACGTTGAGAAATCTCCGATTATGTGGTTTGCGGGCTATCTCAACGAAGCGACGCCGTCCGTGTATGGCGGCTACTATCGTACGGGCGACACAGTCGAACTGGAGCCGACCGGCCATATCTCTTTCGTCGGCCGCGCTGACGATGTCATTACCTCCTCGGGATACCGGATCGGGCCGTTCGACGTCGAGAGTGCACTGATCGAGCATCCCGCGGTTGTCGAGGCCGCAGTGATTGGCAAGCCCGATCCCGAACGCACCGAAATCGTGAAAGCCTTCGTCGTGTTGAATGCGGCCTACGAGGCAACGCCGGAATTGGAGGAAGAATTACGCCGCCATGTACGCAATCGCCTGTCTGCCCATGCCTATCCCCGCGAATTCGCCTTCGTCGCTTCGCTGCCGAAGACGCCCAGCGGGAAAATCCAGCGCTTTGTTCTGCGCAACGCGGAGATCACGGCTGCAGCGTGAGCGTTCCGGCCAGCCACCTCGTTGGATGACGAGTTCATGGGAGTTCTGTTTTGCAGTTAGAGAATAAGGTTTTCATCGTGACGGGGGCTGGATCCGGCCTCGGTTCGGCAGTTGCGCGTGGATTTGCGAAGGCGGGCGCGCGGCTGGTGCTGTTCGACCTCAACGGCATGGCCGCGGAGGCCGAACGGGCCAATGTCGAGGGTGAAGCCTGCGTCATCTCCGGAGATGTGACCAGCGAGGAACACGGCCGGGCGGCAGTGAAGCTGGCGCTCGACAGCTTCGGTCATCTACACGGGTTGGTGAACTGTGCGGGTGTCGCGCCGGGAGAGAAGATTCTTGGCAAGAAGGAGATCCATCGGCTCGATAGCTTTGCCCGGGTGATCTCGGTCAACCTTGTGGGTACGTTCAACATGCTCCGCCTCTGTGCCGAGGCTATCGCGAGGGAAGAACCAGGCCCGGACGGAGAACGCGGGGTGGTCGTCAACACAGCGTCGATCGCTGCGTTCGATGGGCAGATCGGGCAAGCGGCCTATGCCACCTCTAAGGGCGGCGTGGCAGCACTGACTCTCCCGGCCGCGCGCGAACTGGCGGGCCACGGCATCAGGGTCGTGACCATCGCGCCAGGCATCTTCGGCACCCCGATGATGGCGGCCATGCCTCAGGAGGTGCAAGACGCGCTGGGCAAGGGTGTTCCCTTTCCGTCCCGTTTAGGCCGCCCGGAGGAGTATGCGGCGCTGGCGCAGCATATCGTCGAGAACTCCATGCTCAACGGCGAGGTGATCCGGCTTGATGGCGCGCTGCGCATGCCGCCGAAGTGATTGGGGGACAGGATTTGCCATGAATGACCAGATTGTCATTGTCGGGGCCGCGCGAACTCCGATGGCCGGGCTGCAGGGCGATTTTGCAAGCCTATCAGCGTACCAGCTCGGAGCCGAAGCGATTCGCGCCGCGGTTGGCCGCGCCGGCGTTCCTGCCGGCGATGTCGAGGGCGCGATAATGGGATGCGTCCTGCCAGCAGGCCAAGGGCAGGCCCCTGCCAGGCAGGCCGCGCTCGGTGCCGGATTGCCCGAAAGTGCCGGATGCTCCACCGTCAACAAGATGTGCGGTTCAGGCATGCAGGCGATCATGTTCGCCTATGACATGCTGGTTGCCGATAACGCGCAGGTCCTTGTTGCGGGCGGCATGGAAAGCATGACCAACTCGCCTTATCTGCTGCCCAAGGCGCGTGCCGGTCTTCGACTCGGCCACGGCGCGGTCGTCGACCACATGTTCCTCGATGGTCTGGAAGACGCCTATGATCGAGGGCGTCTGATGGGCACCTTCGCCGAGGACGCGGCGCAGGTCTATGGCTTCACTCGTGCGGAACAGGATAGCTATGCGCTTGCCTCGCTGGAGCGGGCGCTGAACGCCACGCGAGACGGCAGCTTCACTGCCGAAATCACGCCGGTGGCGGTCGAGACCCGCAAGGGACGAGTCGTAATCTCGGTCGACGAGCAGCCGGGAAAGGCCAGACCGGAAAACATCCCGACGCTCAAACCCGCCTTCCGGGACGGCGGAACGGTTACCGCCGCCAATTCATCGTCGATATCGGATGGAGCGGCCGCCGTGGTGATGATGGCGCTATGCGAAGCCGAGAAGCGCGGATCGGCCCCGTTGGCGAGGGTCGTCGGCCATGCGACATGGGCATCGACGCCCTCGCAGTTTGCGTCAGCGCCGGTCGGGGCCATCCGCAGGCTGCTCGGCAAGGTCGGCTGGGCCGTCGACGACGTCGATCTGTGGGAGATCAACGAAGCCTTCGCCATCGTCGCGCTGATCGTGATGCGAGAACTGGGACTGCCGCACGAAAAGGTCAATGTTCATGGCGGCGCCTGCGCGCTCGGCCATCCGATCGGTGCTTCCGGTGCCAGGGTGGTCGTGACGCTGACGGAAGCGCTTCGCAAGCACGGCCTTAAAAGGGGCATTGCGACTTTGTGTATCGGTGGCGGCGAGGCCACGGCGCTGGCGGTAGAAATCCTATGATCCTCAACGATGAGCAGCAGATGGTGCGCGACATGGCCCGTACCTTCGCCCAGAGCGAGCTGGCTCCCTTCGCGGAGAAGTGGGACCACGAGCACCACTTCCCCGCCGAGGCGCTGGCGAAGATGGCCGAGCTCGGCTTTATGGGCATGACCATCGATGAGGCTTGGGGCGGCGCCGGGATGGACTATGTCTCCTATGCAGCGGCGCTGATCGAGATCGCGGCGGGTTGTGGCGCCGTATCGACGATCATGGCGGTGCATAACGGCGTCGGCTGCGCGCCAATCATGGCCTACGGCAATGACGCGCAGCGCGAAAGGTTCCTTAAGCCGATGGCGCGCGGCGAGAAGCTGGGTTGCTTCTGTCTGACCGAACCCGAGGCCGGCTCTGATCCCGCATCGTTGCGAACGCAGGCCCGCCGTGACGGCGATCACTATGTCCTCGACGGGGCCAAGCAATTCATAACAACAGGCAAGAACGGCCACATTGCCATTGTGTTCGCCGTGACCGATCCGGCGAAGGGCAAAAACGGGCTCTCCGCTTTCATCGTTCCTACGAATACGGTCGGCTACCATGTCGTGCGCGTCGAGGAAAAACTGGGCCAGCACGCATCTGACACCTGTCAGCTCGCGTTTGAAGACATGCGCGTGTCTGCCGATCAACTGCTCGGCTCGGAGGGCATGGGGCTGAAGATCGCGCTCGCGAATCTAGAAGGAGGGCGCATCGGGATCGCTGCCCAGTCGGTCGGCATGGCCCGCGCTGCGTTTGAAGCAGCGCTCAGCTACGCCAAAGAGCGTCGACAGTTCGGCAAACCGATCGTCGAGCATCAGGCGGTCTCGTTCCGACTTGCCGACATGGCGACGCAGATCGCTGCGGCAGAACAGCTTGTCTTCCACGCCGCCGACCTTCGCGATGCGGGTAAACCATGCCTGAAGGAGGCCTCAATGGCCAAGCTCTTCGCGTCCGATATGGCGGAAAAGGTCTGTTCGGATGCGATCCAGATACATGGCGGTTACGGCTATCTTGCAGATTATCCAGTGGAGCGGATCTACCGCGATGTTCGGGTTTGCCGGATCTACGAGGGGACGAGCGACATCCAGCGTCTGGTCATTGGACGCAGGGTAGCGGCGGAGTAGGCACCATGGGAGTACTGACAGGACTGCGCATCGTCGAGCTTGCGGGACTGGGGCCGGGGCCTTTTGCCGGTATGCTGCTGGCCGATCTGGGTGCAGATGTCATTCTCGTCGAACGTCCAGAGGCTGAAGCTTCCGTCACCAACACCGGGAGCGCCATGATCGTCAATCGCGGGAAACGGTCGATAGCGATCGACCTGAAACAACCGGAGGGTGTAGAGACGGTCCTACGTCTCGTCGAGCGCTCTGACGCACTTATCGAGGGAATGCGGCCAGGAGTAGCCGAACGCCTGGGCATCGGACCCGAACAGTGCCATAGTCGTAACAGTGCCCTGGTTTACGGACGGATGACGCGGGTGGGGACAAGACGGGCCGCTGGCACATGTGGCTGGCCACGACATAAACTATATCGGCCTCTCTGGAGCCTTGTTCTATTCAGGAGAAGCAGGGCGTCCCCCCTTCTCTCCGCCAACCCTCGTCGGCGACATAGGCGGTGGAGCGCTCTACCTTGCTGTCGGCATCCTGGCTGCGGTTCTCGCGGCCCGCTCGGATGGCAAGGGGCGCGTGGTCGACGCTGCGATCGTCGATGGCTCAGCGCACATGATGAATTTATTGCTCTCGCTGAATGCCGACAATCCGCGCGCATTCGAACGAGGGCAGACTCTGTTGGATGGCCCGCACTGGTATCGCGCCTACCGCTGTGCCGATAGCGAATATGTGACGATTGGTCCGGTCGAGCCGAAATTCTACAGCTTGCTGATGGAAAAGCTCGGACTGGCGGACGATCCGGCCTTCGCCGCCCAATATGATCCAGTGGTCTGGCCGACACTTGGAGCGAGGCTGGAACGCTTGTTTGCCACTCGGACCGCCGCTGAGTGGCGTGTATTGCTGGAGGGAACAGACATATGCTTTGCGCCGGTCCTGACGCCCACGCAGTCCGCAGAACATCCGCATATGGCCGCGCGCGAGATTTACTCGCGTGCTCATGGCGTGCTGCAAGCACGTGCGGCGCCACGTTTCGTCGGTGAGGAAGTTCCCGATCCGCCCTCCGTTCCCCGTAATGGCGAACATTCCAGCGAAATCCTCCGCGAAATTGGGATGGCACCACTTGAGACGATTAACAACAATTAGATAATTCCTCCATATTTTGAGTCATTCTTATCTGGCATGATGAAGATCATATAAATAATATATAGGTTTTCTAACCAGATTACATTGCCCAAATTGTGCAACATTCACTGTCGTATCCTGCACTGGATTGAGATTGTTACTCTAAGCTCGCAAGGTAGATCTTTCTGCTGTGACAATTTCGAAATTCGATTAATAGCAAGAGGACAGAGAGATTCGGCACCTCACAGATTGAGAAGCAGCGTTATTTGTTTGGTTTGCACAGGCAAAACCGCTCGCCAGTTACTTGGATCAGCTATGCTGATGAAAAACACAAGTCATCATGGCGACACTCTCGATACTTCAGATTTTGTCTTTCAAATAATCCTATTTGTCGCAGGAACAGGTGACTAGATAGGAAGTTGGTGCAATCATACGGTTCCCGTTCCGAATGTTAGAACAGGGAAAGTTGCAAAGGCGTCATTGTCAGATTGGTGACATAGCTTCCAACGGTTTCAAGAGCGATGCCGAGATTGATGCCCCGGTTGCGTTCCGCTACCGCTACAAGGAAAGCGTAATGCTCTCGAGGTATGTGAAGCGCGACTTGTTTTAACCTGTCATGATCGCATGGCGGAGGTGGCGCCACCAGTTCATCGGCGGAGTAATTTGCCATTGCCTTGCGGATCATCGCGGAAACCACACTGTCGAGGCCACGCATATTATGGAGGAATTTGAGATGATTTAGACGCTGACCGAAGCTGATTGGTATCTGTAGCTTACATTGCACAAAGCCTGCGGCAGCCATTACTTGCCGCTTGCGCTGCATACAGGTAGCGGGAGTGATCGGGCTTAGGTTTGATCGACTGCGACGTGCCATTCTCGTCACGATATGGCGTTTGGATTTTGTTGTCAAAGTTATGCAAAAAAAGGTAGTTAATTAGATAATATCGCATAGGCCGTGCAGGTCGCTATAATTTCCGCCGCCGGATTGGGCGGATGCTTAGCGAACGACGGACGGGACAACCCTATGGCGCGATATTTGAGGTTGGATGAGGCAGCGTCAGAGCTAGCGAAACTGTTGGCAGAAAATTGCAAGCGTCGCCGTGCCGATCTGGCCATCTCACAGGCCGAACTTGCGGAGCGGACCGGCATCGCAGCCTCGCATATCTCGCTTATCGAACAAGCCAAGGCCAACCCGACTCTGGAGGTTCTGGAGGATATGGCCAAAGGGTTGCAAACCACTGTCGTTGCTCTGTTGGCCGCTCATACAAACCCCTAGAATTGTGCAATCTTCGCTAGACAGGGCCATCGCGCCAATTGGTCTGGCAAGTGCCAAGATAAGGTTCGGGTAACAAGGCCATGACAGGTCATAAGAGGGAGGAGCGCGTAAACGACGTTTACGCAAGTCTTCATATTCGCGCGAAAGCAGAAGCGGATAAGAAGAATCTCACAATTGGTGACCTGGCCGCCGCGAGCACTTTACCCGAAGAACGATTGCAGGCCATTTTCCACGGGCGGGCGCGGGAGATCACGCTGCGCGAGCTGGCGGCGCTCTCGATGGCGCTCGAAATACCGATAACGGACCTGCTTTCGCCGCTATGACGCCTCGGCCGCGACGGGCTTGTGCCGCTTCACGAACTCGAACACCGTCGATCGCGCCAGGCCAAGCTCGGAAGCCACGCTGTTGTAGGTGGCACCCTCGGCCGCGAGCATCGCCTGTATCTTCGGGAGCTGATCGGCCTTCAGCCTGGGCTTGCGTCCGGTCTTGATGTGCGGCGGATGCGTTTTCATGCCGTGAACGCGCCGCCAATGGCTGTCGAGGGCGACCAGCAGGCGCAACGCCTCATCATTATCGCCGTCGGGGTCCAGAACGATGAGGGCGGCGCTGAACTCGATCGCGACGCCCTTGCCTAGCAACTTCACCAACATGCGGACGAGCGTGGCCGTGTTCACCGGCAGACAGGTGAAATCGTAGATCTTGATCCTGTCGCCGTGCCCCAGCTCGAAACCGCTCTGTTCCAGCTTCTTGGGCAAATCGAGAAAGCTGATCCTGCCGGCTTCCACGATCACGTCGCCGGCGGCTTCGCACGCTTTCCGTTGCTCGGCTATCGACGGCGACAGGTTCGTTTCTGCGAGAAACAGGAAAGTATTGGCCAAGGGTCCGCTCTGCTTGTCGTGGAATGATGCCGAACGCCGCGTCGGACGCTGAGACCGAACTGAACTAGGCAATCGCCCTTGCTGCATCAAGTCGGCAGCAAGCGACGCCACCGATTCCGGCTGAACGCGGTGCGCTCCGCCAGCCCCCCGATCATCAATGCGTATTGCCGCAAATTCGGCTTTGTAATATATCCTATTATCAGACTCACGGGAGAAGGGCTTGCAATGGGGCTAGAGGGGCCGGTTCTGGCGGCGTTGCTGCGCAAGCCTGTTGCGCCTCCGTCGCGCCCGAGACGATGGTGGCGGTGATCCGCGTCGAATCCGAGGGCGATCCGTTCCGCATCGGGTCAATTCGGGTGGGGCCTTGCGTCGCCAGCCCGGCAATGCCGCCGATGCGATCGCGACGGCCAGGGGACTCCTGCAGCGCGGCGCCAATTTCGATGCCGGGCTGATGCAGATCAACAGCGCGAACTTCGCGCACCTCGGCCTGACGGCGGAGACGGTATTCGACCCCTGCACCAATCTGCGGGCAGGCGCTCGGGTGCTGACCGACAATTACAGCCGCGCCAGCGCCGCCGGCCATGCCTATCCGCTCCAAGCCGCGATCAGCGAATATAATACCGGCTCGCGTGTCCGCGGGCTGAGCAACGGCTATGTCGGGCGTGTCTATGCCGCGCGGCGGTCGGCAATGCGCCTTTCCCGGCGAGATCGGCTCCGCCGATCGTGCGGGCGACCCTATGGACAGGTAACGGCGCGGGGCGTCGGGCAAATTCTGCTCGATGCGTTCGGCGGGCGCATTACCGATAGAGGGCATAGCGTGGAAAGTACGCTAAACAACGCTAAGCGAGAACGCATGGCGAACGCTCGATGCGAACGGACGGGCGCTTAATCAGGCGGGCCGTTCGATTCCCATCCTACGCATTTCGCGATAAATGGTCGATCGGCCGATGCCGAGTTGCCGCGCTGCTTCGGTAGGCGAGATACGAGCTTCGACCAGCTTGATGGCCGCATCCACTTTGGACATGTCCAGCGGCTGACGGCCAGGCTGTTTGCCCTAGCACGGGCGGCGGCAATACCATCTCTGGTTCGCTCAGAAATCAGCCGTCGCTCAAAATGGGCGATGGCCCCAAACACATGGAAGATGAGCTCGCCGGCAGCTGACGAAGTGTCGATCTTTTCTTCAAGGCTCAGGAGCGCGATGCCCTGACCGCGTAGCGTCTCAACCGTGGTGAGAAGTTCGGCAAGCGAGCGCCCAAGCCGATCGAGGCGGACCACCGCCAGCGTGTCACCCTTGCGGGCATAGGCGATTAGCTCAGCCAGACCGGGCCGTTCCATGCTCTTACCTGAAATGACATCGGTGAAGATTTTGATGGCGCCAGCCTTCTCCAGACGCATGGTCTGGCCCGCAACGTCCTGATCGCCGGTGCTGACGCGGGCATAGCCCAGAATATCACCCATGCCGCACGTCTCCCAAACGGTCGTTCTGTGGACGCTATGGAGGACAGCCGCTTCGCCCCATCGACATCCGTCCACATACTATGTCTCTTTACTCATGGTTGTCCATAGGCGCAGATGACCTTTTGTGGACGGGAACCGGCATGACGAAGCGCAAGCATCAACTCCTGACCGAGCGCGAGCGCGATCAGATCCTCGCCATCCCGACCGATCGCGACCGCCTGGCACGGCTCTACACCTTCGAACCTTCGGATATCGAGATCATCGGCTCTGTTGCAAAGATTGGCGGCAGTCACAGGTAGGCTGTCGCTCTGCGCCGATCAGGCGGCTGCTGCGAAATGGTGGTTGAGCATGTCCATGGCCTCCGTCAGTGCCGAGGGCCCAATGCCGAAAGCTCTCTCCACAAGGCGCACCTCTCCCCTGATGCCGGGCTGCAGGCACCAGGGACGAGCCTGTCCTTTGCGCAGGGCTCGCATGACTTCGAATCCCTTGATCGTGGCATAGGCCGTGGGATCGATTTGAAACCGCGCACCGGCTTGATCAGCATCTTGAGCTTTCCGTGATCGGCCTCGATCACGTTATTGAGATACTTCACCTGCCGGTGGGCCGTCTCCTGGTCCAGCTTTCCTTCGCGCTTCAATTCGGTGATCGCTGCACCATAGCTCGGCGCTTTGTCAGTATTGAGCGTGGCCGGCTTTTCCCAGTGCTTCAGGCCTCGCAGGGCCTTGCCCAGGAACCGCTTCGCTGCCTTGGCGCTGCGGGTCGGCGACAGGTAGAAATCGATCGTGTCGCCCCGCTTGTCGACTGCCCGGTACAGGTAGGTCCACTTGCCCCGCACCTTGACGTAGGTTTCATCCAGGCGCCAGCTCGGATCAAAGCCACGCCGCCAGAACCAGCGCAGCCGCTTCTCCATCTCCGGGGCGTAGCGCTGGACCCAGCGATAGATCGTCGTATGGTCGACCGAAATGCCGCGTTCCGCCAGCATTTCCTCAAGGTCGCGATAGCTGATCGGATAGCGACAATACCAGCGCACCGCCCACAGGATCACATCACCCTGGAAATGGCGCCACTTGAAATCCGTCATCGCTCCATCCGTTCAATCTCCGCCAAGCATGCTCAAGCTTCACGATTTTTGCAACAGAGCCATTTCAAGATATTCACGTTCAAGATCGACAAGACGTTCGGCGACGGCTGGGCGGTCAGCGGCGGCATCCGCCATACCGGCGGCACCAGCAACTTCAACGCGATGTTCACCGGAAACGACACGGCTTACGCGTCGATGTTCAACAATGCGCGCTACCAGAATGATGTCGTCTCGCCGGCGTTCAACGCCGCTGTCTCATGCGAAACGAATACGGCCGCCTATGCAAAGCTGATCGGCTTCTTCAACTATCGCACGTCCGGCACGTGCGTGCCCTATGCGGGCACACGTGAGAATTTCGTCAACAGCTTCGCCCGCGCCAGATCGGTGGGCGCCACCTATCTCAAAAATGGCCAGCCTGTCCCGGACGGCACCTATCTCAACTTCCTGCTGCCTTTCATCAATGAGGCCAAGGCGCGGAGCACATCGATCGATCTCAAGATCAGCAAATCCTTCGAGGCGCTGGGCAGGCACGACCTGACCATCGGCGGCTATGCTTCGGCCTATTCGAGCAAGCAGAATTTCCAGGCGAGCTTGCTTGTCTCTACGATGGAAAAGGATTCATCCCTTGTGGATTTGCGCGGCCTCGATGCCAACGGCAACCCGGTGGGTCCCTCGCTCACTCTCGATGGCGCCATATTGCCGGGCTTCTTTGGCTATGTCAGCGATGCCGATGCCGATGGCCGGGCGATTTATGCGCTGGACCATTGGGAAACGCTGGGCGGCAAGCTGAAGGTCGATGCCGGCATCCGCTATCAGACGCAGAGCGCGAGCGTCACCCGCTACGACCGGGTGGTGAACACGGACCTGACGCCGGCCAATATCGTGGTCGGCTCAGCCAATGATACCACGGCCGACAATGAAGTGTCGCTGCCCGGCAATCGCCGTGATCTTTCGGACGATTTCCATGGCTTTGGCTGGTCTGTCGGGGCGAATTACTCCTTCTCCAACAAATTCGCGGCTTATGGCCTTGTATCGCGTTCCTTCCGCCTGCCTTCGATGGAGGATCTCAACGAGTTCCGCGTGAGCTCGGCTGCCCCTGGCAAGCAGGTCGAGCATATCATGCAATATGAAGGTGGCCTGCGCTATTACGACCGTCAGTTCGATGCCCAACTGGCATTGTTCTACAACAAGTTCGACCCTCGCCAGCAGATCAACGAATATCGCAATTTTGCCGACCCGTCCTGCGCGGTGCCGGCGCCCGGCGTACCCAATATCAACGCCTGCCCGCTTGTCCGCCAACTCTATCAGCGCGGCATCAAGAACAAGGGCATGGAACTGTCGATGGCGATGCGCCCCAACGCGATCCCCGGCTTCGAGCTTCGCGGAAGCCTGGTGCTGCAAGATCCCAAGGTGACGGACGCCAACTATACCATCGTCAATGCATCGACGAACCCCGATGGCGTGGTGACCGCCTATAATTTCGTAGAGGTTGGCGAAAATGGTCGTCGTCCGCGCCGTTTGGCCAACATCATGGTCAATATCCAGCCGAGCTGGGACCTCAAGCCGCTCACCGGCCTGCCGGTGCGACCCTATGCCAAATTCACCTATTTCGGCAATCGCTACTCGGAATCGGCGGACTTCAACGTCACGCTCTATCCGTCCTATTATCATATCGACGCCGGTGTGATGGTCGATGTCAGCAGCCGCCTTTCCGCACAATTCCATGTGTCGAACATCACCAATCAGCTGTCCTTCACGGAAGGCGATCCGATCTTCTTCGATCTGCTTGGTCCCAACGGCGATACCAATCGCGGGGTCGGCCGGCCGTTGTTCGGCCGGATCATTCGCGGCAGCCTGACCTACAGCTTCTGACGCATCCGCATCCACTTCCGCCCGAAAGGCTCTTATGAACATCATGGTACAGACCGGCCTTTTAGGTGGCATCGAAGCGGGCGGCACAAAGTTCATCTGCGGGATCGCGGACCGTGACGGGGTGATCCTCGACACGGCCCGCATACCGACAGAAGAACCCGCACAGACTTTGGCGGCCGTGGCCCGCTTTTTCCAGACCGCGATAGAGCGCCATGGACCGCTTGCCGCCCTGTCGATCGGCAGCTTCGGTCCGCTGTCGTTGCGCCCCGCCGCCCCCGACTTCGGGTCTATCACCAGCACGCCCAAGCCCGGTTGGAGCGGGACTGATCTGGTGGGCTATTTCAAGGAGGCGCTGGGCGTGCCGGTGGCGATCGACACGGACGTCAATTGTTCCGCCGTGGGAGAGCGACTGTTCGGCAGTGGCAGGGGCTTGGACAGTTTCTGCTATGTAACCGTCGGCACGGGCATCGGCGTCGGCATGATCGTGAACGGTGCGCCCTATGGCGGCGCCAATCATCCCGAAGCAGGCCATATCCGCCTACCAAGGGCGCCCGGCGACGACGATTTTGCCGGACATTGCCCCTTCCATGGCGACTGCCTGGAAGGGCTGGCCTGCGGTCCGGCGATGATGGCGCGCTGGGGCGTTCGCCCGCCGGAATTACCCGACGATCATCCCGCCTGGGCAATCGAGGCGGACTATATTGCGGGCCTGTGCGCCAATCTGACCTACATCATGCGGCCTGACAGGATCATTCTGGGCGGCGGCGTCATGCAGCGGTCCCCTATTTACGGCCTGATACGCAAAGCACTGGCAGACAAGCTCGCCGGCTATGATGCGAGTATCAAGGATCTGGATCTAAACGACTATATTGCCCAGCCAACGGCGGGCGCGTCGGCAGGTCTCTGCGGCGCGCTCGCTATCGCCTATCATGAGGTGACGCGGCAATGGCCCGCTCATTGGCGCATGGGCGTGCTGCAACAGGACGCGCACGACATGTCGACCGTACAGAAGGAGAAGGCGCATGGCTGACGGCAAAAGGTTACGCGACGGCGCAGTAAGCCGCCCGATGATATTAGCGGCGGCGGGCGCAGCCCTTGGCGGCCTGCTTTTCGGTGTCGATACCGCCGTCATTTCCGGGACCACCTCGGCGCTTCAGGCGCGCTTCGCGCTCAGCGATTCAGCGCTCGGCTTTACGGTCGCGTCCGCACTGATCGGGACGGTAATCGGGGCGCTGACGGCCGGCGCTCCTGCCGACCGCTTCGGTCGCCGGGCGATGCTGATCGCCATCGCGCTATGCTATGTCGTCTCCTCCCTTGGCTGCGCCTTCGCGGCGGGCTGGTACACGCTGGTCGCGTTTCGTTTCCTCGGCGGGCTTGCCATCGGTGCGGCATCGGTCGTGACGCCCATCTATATCGCAGAAGTCTCCCCCGCCGCCTATCGCGGCCGACTGGTGGCGCTTAATCAGCTCAATATCGTTCTGGGCATCTTGCTGGCCTTTCTGTCCAACTTCATCATTGCCAATCTCGCGCCTGAAGATACCGCCTGGCGCTGGATGCTGGGCATCATCGCGGTGCCGTCGGCCTTTTTCCTGGCGATAACCTTCCTGTTGCCCGACAGCCCGCGCTGGCTGACGGTTCAGGGACGCAGCGATGCTGCGCGACTGGTCATGGCTCGGCTCGGTTTTGCAGATCCCGACGCTGAAGTCGACAAGATGCTGGAGGCGGCAGCGCGGGACAAACATGGCGAAAAGCCGCGCTTGTTCCAGGCTGCACATAGCCTGCCCGTCGCCTGCGCCATCCTGATCGCAATGTTCAATCAGCTGTCCGGCATCAACGCCCTCCTCTATTATGCGCCGCGTATTTTCGAACTGGGCGGAGCAGGCGCGGACACGGCCCTGCTGCAATCGGTGGCCGTGGGCGGCACCAACCTCCTCTTCACGATCCTGGCGCTGTTTTTGATCGACCGCTTCGGCCGCAAGCCCCTGCTCTATTTCGGATCGGTCGCGACCGCCGCAGCTCTGTTCCTCGTCGCTGCACAACTGGAATCCGCGCAGCCGAACGGAACTTTGGTCTTGCTGGGCCTGCTGGGCTTCATAGCGGCCTTTGCCATCTCACAGGGTGCGGTCATCTGGGTGTTCATCTCCGAAGTGTTTCCCAGCACCGTACGCGGCAAAGGGCAGGCGCTCGGCAGCACCACCCATTGGGTGATGGCCGCAGCGATCACCTGGGTGTTCCCGGTCTTTGCCGCCAGCCTGGGCGGGTGGGTGTTCGCCTTCTTCGGCGCGATGATGGTGCTTCAACTGCTGTTCGTCTGGAAGTTGATGCCCGAAACCAATGGCATCGCTCTGGAAGACATGGACCTTGGCCATACTGCGTCAAATCGCGCCGGGTTGGCGGCAGCAGCACAATGAGCAAGGACATGATGGACATCGTAAAAGCGGCGGCTGCGCTTGCATTGGCGATGCCCATTGCGGTGTCAGCGCAGGATGCATCGAAAACAGGTCGGCCGGTCTATCATTTTGCTCCGGCCGCCAACTGGATGAACGATCCCAACGGGCTGGTTTACTACGACGGCGAATATCATCTCTTCTACCAGTATAATCCGTTCGGCGATCGCTGGGGTCATATGAGCTGGGGCCATGCCGTCAGCCCCGATCTGGTGCACTGGACCGAACTGCCGGTCGCCATTCCCGAAACCGATGTCATGGCCTTTTCCGGCAGCGCCGTCGTCGATTGGACGAACAGCAGCGGCTTTGGCAAAAACGGCAAGCCGCCGCTGGTCGCATTCTTTACCGGCTACAATCCCAGGACGAAGATCCAGGCCCAATATGCGGCCTATAGCAATGATCGCGGGCGGACATGGACCCGCGCCGGCGACAGGCCCGTCCTTGATGTCGGTTCGACCGAGTTTCGCGATCCCAAGGTCTTCTGGCATGCGGAAACGAAAAGCTGGGTCATGCTGGTCGTGCTGGCGGTGGAAAACAAGCTCGCCATCTATACGTCGAAAGACCTCAATCAATGGGACAAGGCCAGCGAGTTCGGTCCGGCTGGCGCGCGCGGCAAGAATTGGGAATGTCCCGATCTTTTCGAATTGCCGGTCGAAGGGCAGCCGGACCGGTCCCGCTGGGTGCTGGGCATCAATCTGGGTGACAATGCCATCGGCGGCGGATCGGGCGGCCAGTATTTCGTCGGCGATTTCGACGGCCGCCGCTTCACGCCTGACCCGACATCGGGCACGACCCCGCTATGGATGGACTATGGCGCGGATTTCTACGCGGCGGTGTCATGGAACGACATTCCGGTCAAGGATGGCCGACGGATCTGGATCGGCTGGGCCAATGACTGGCGTTATGCCAACGCCATTCCGACATTCCCCAGCCGCGGCCTAATGTCCCTGCCGCGCACCGTGTCCCTGCGCCAGACGCCGACCGGATACCGGATCGCGCAAGCGCCGGTGCGGGAGGTCGCATCCCTGCGTCGCGATCCCGTGCGTCTGGACAGACTGGCTTTGGGGGAAAAAGAGATTGCCCTTCCCGTCGACGGCGGCTCGGTCGAACTGCAACTGGATATCGACGCGGGTAGCGCGGACCAGATCATATTCGCCCTGTCCGACGATCAGGGATATCGCACGCTGATCGGCGTCAATCCGACAGCGAAGGAGTTGTTCGTCGATCGGACGCGGTCAGGTCCGCATTTCCACGACGCCTTTCCAGATCGGCATAACGCTCCGATCAAGATCGAGCGGGGACATTTCACACTGCGCCTGCTGGTCGATCAATCGATCGTCGAGGTCTATGCCGACAATGGCGAAACCACGATCACTGACCGCTTTTTTCCCGCTGGAGGCAAGCTGCGCTGGAGCGCCTATGCCCGCAATGGCAAGGCGACGATCCGCTCTCTCAATGCCTGGCGATTGGGCGATCCCGTCCAGGCGGCCAAATGATACCCTCAATTGCCTCGGCGAAAAGAGCCTGCAACGCCTTCCGGCTTGAAGCCGGACGGTCCCTGTCCGCGTGTAGTCTGCACGCCATGCGCGGACAGGGGCTATCTTAGCCACCGACTATCAATTGCGCATTTATCGGTCGTGCCCCGAGGGGTGGGATAGGTTTGGACGGTAGCGCTGCTGGACGGACGCACTGAAGCGCTGTAGCGGCCGGCCAGCAGCGCGGGTGTGTTCGTCGAGATAAAAACGGATTGCCCAGATATCTCTCGGCTTGAGTAGGCGCTTCGGCCCTATATTCTGCCCTGCATTCCAAGGGCGCCGATCGTGTATGGCGGGGTCGAGGTCCGAATGTCCCATGATAGTTCTCCGATGGCCAGAATTGGCCGATCGGAGGATATCGCAACGGTGCCGTGTACGGCGATTTGCCCCCCGGTGACATCTTGCCAAATTTTGCCAAACCCGTTATATCACAGTCCATGTCGACGATGAACATCTCGCTTCCGGATGCGCTCAAGGCGTTTGTGGATCAGCAGGTTAACGTGCGTGGTTACGGCACGAGCAGCGAGTATGTGCGGGAATTAATCCGCAAGGATCAGGACATTCAGCGCCTTCGCGAAATGCTCCTGGACGGCGCCAGTTCTGCAGCCACAGCGCCAGCCGACGCCGGATATTTCCAAGGCCTTCGTGACCGTGTGACGCAACGCACGAGGTCGTGACTGGAAAACCGGTCATACCGCGCGCCAAAGCGCGGGCGGATGTCGACCTTGCGGTCGAGCATTACGCGGCCGAAGCTGGCGCGGATGTGGCTTTCAGTTTCATTGATGCGCTTGAACAGGCCTATACCTTTACAGGGGAAAGGCCGGCGGCAGGATCTCCGCGATGCTCTCATGAGCTGAACTTACCCGGGTTGAGGACCATAGGGCTGAAAGGATTTCCTTGGCTTGTTTTCTACCTTGAATTGGAGACCCATGCGGATGCCTGGCGCGTGCTTCATGCCAAGCGGGACATGCCAGCTTGGTTGGCCGATGTAGGCGATTAAAACACCGACAGAACTGCCGTTTACGTCTTCGAGGCTGATTTCTGAAATCCGCACTCTCGCGCGTGTCTCGGTAAATGGTCAGGACGCCGGAGCCTATCTCGCAGGTCTGGGACTCGCCAGGTGGTGGCGGTAAGAGGCCGCGACCCCCCAATCCTTCGAGCCATTATGTCCGGTTCCGACCAAAGCACGAACATGACGTAATCGCGGGAGCGCCGGCCATGGGCAACGGGCTCGAGATTACTGGAAGGTTGGTTGCCCCCCGCTAGATGAAGAACGGGCTCACGATTTTGGACCGGGCCCAGCATCAGATGGAGGACAACCGTGGACCAGCATATAGGACTCGATGTTTCCCTGAAAGACACTTCGATTTCGGTTCGTCAGGATGGCAAGCGCGTTTGGCGTGGCAAGTGCCCGTCGGATCCGAAGCTGCTCGCAGAAGTGATCCGCAAACGCGCGCCGAATGCAAAGCGCGTGGTGTTCGAGACAGGGCCTCTTTCGGTTTGGTTTTTTCATGCACTGACTGCGGAGGGTTTGCCAGCGATCTGCATAGACGCGCGCCATGCCAAGGCGGCTCTCGACATGGCTGCGAACAAGACCGACGCGAACGACGCTGACGGTCTGGCGCATTTGGCCGAGGTAGGTTTCTTTCGGGAGATCCGCGTCAAAGGCTTCGACAGCATGTTGATGAGGACGCTGATTGCAGCACGACGCCAACTTATGAAGATGCGGGTGCAGATGTCGAACCAGATCCGCGGGCTGATGAAGACGTTCGGTCTCGTAATACCCAAAGGCGCAGGCAGCGTCTTTGAGCGCAACGTCGTTACGCTTCTGGAAGGCGAAGACAATTTGGCGCGCATCATCCTACCACTGCTTAAGGCCTGGGGTGAAGCGCCCCGGCTTTTCAGGAGGCTCCAACTTGTGAGAAGGAGCATCCGTGATGAGCAAGACGACGAACAAATTTTCTC
This sequence comes from Sphingobium sp. 15-1, assembly GCF_013375535.1. Lineage (GTDB taxonomy): Bacteria > Pseudomonadota > Alphaproteobacteria > Sphingomonadales > Sphingomonadaceae > Sphingobium > Sphingobium aromaticivastans. The sequence continues at coordinate 734,298 of NZ_JABXJG010000003.1, read as the reverse complement.
CTGAAGTCCGCGAGCGCGCGGTCCGTATGGTCGCGGAGCAGCGTGCTGAATATGGCTCGGAATGGGAAGTGATGAAGTCGATCGCGGCGAAGATCGGCTGCTCGCTGGAGACGCTGCGCCGCTGGTGCCGCGAGGAGGCGAGCCGACGAGCGGGACCAGCGGCGCTGGCTGCCGATGACCGCGAGCGGCTGAGGTTGCTTGAGCGCGAAGTGAAGGAGTTGCGCCGGGCCAACGAGATTTTGCGCAAGGCATCAGCATATTTTGCGATGGCGGAGCTCGACCGCCCCGGGAGATGATGATGGCGTTCATCGACGCCCATCGCGAGGATTTGGGGATCGAGCCGATCTGCCGCGAACTGGCGATCGCCCCTTCCTCATACCATGAACATGCTGCACGCCGTGCCGATTCCGGGAGGCGTCCGGCACGTACCCGGCGCGATGAGGAGATCAGGGAGCAGATCAAGCGAGTCCATGAGGCCAGCTTCGGCCTCTATGGCGCACGCAAGGTCTGGCACCAGATGCGGCGGGACGGCATCATGGTGGCGAAATGCACGGTGGAACGATTGATGCGGGCCATGGGACTGGCGGGCGTCCGGCGTGGAAAGAAGACAGTCACCACTGTCAGCAACCCGAAGGCGCCGTGTCCGCTGGACAAGGTCAATCGGGAGTTTCGCGTCAGCCGGCCCAACGCTCTGTGGGTTGTCGATTTCACCTACGTGCATACCTGGGCGGGCTTCGTCTACGTCGCCTTTGTGATTGACGCTTTTGCTCGGCGGATTGTGGGGTGGAAGGTCAGCACGTCAGCCACTGCAGGCTTCGTTCTGGATGCCCTGGAGCAGGCGATTCATGCCCGCAGGCCAGGTCCCGATTGTGGATCGGCGCCGATGCGTAACCCTGCCCTTGTGCAGCGCAAATATCTGAAATAACGTGCGAAATTGAGATAGTGCAGGGGTTCGAACCGGCGCCGATCGGGACCCCAGCGCGGTAGCATTTTTAATTCACTTCCAGCGGCTTGGCCGAAATCTAAGCGGGTCCCGTCTCCAGGCCGATCCACAGGCCAAAAGTCAAAAAAGATCGACCCGCGAAGTTCGTAAACCCAAGACTGCAAAGCCCCGAAAGCATAATGCCTCCAGCGCTTCGCAGAGGCGGGGTACATTGAGCATCGTGACGCTGAAAAGCTGATTACGTCATCGGTGCTGGGCAGGTGCGTCTTTCAATCGTCTATTGGGCGTTGCAGAGGACCGAACGCGGTCTTGCCCGCGGCGCGCTTCATGTGGGCGCGTTCCTTTTCCTCGTCCTCCCGGTGCAATTCCAGAGCGATCGCTGCGTCTTGTGCGCTTAACATGCCCCGCTCTCCGCTTTCCTGTGCCTCCGCCTCCATGGCCTGGACCTCCCAGGCGTTGGCGGCGGCAAGTGCGATCCTGCGCACCTTCTCAAGGGGTGAGGCCGCCGCGACCTGCCGATGATACGCTGCCTGCCGCCTGCACATGGCTGAATTGTTGAGCATGGCTGACCTATCGGCAGTCGTCGGCGGGTATGTTTTGGACCCAGAGCGGCGTCCAAGGCCGTTTCGCGGGCAGGCCCCCGCCGCCCGCTCGCGCAGCCTTTTGATCGCGTTCCCAGGCCGCATCCAGTTGCTCAGGGTCGACCGGGTGACGCTCGATGGCCGCGCCATTTCTGATGCGCAGCGTTGTAGCTATCCGGCGTAAGGCCGTATGGACATTGCCCTCAAGCACCTCCTCTTCCGTTTCCACATCATAGGTGCCGGCGGGAAGAGGCGTTTCGAATTCCGGCAGTTGGAATGGCTCGGAAAATATCACCGATTTGTGGGTGGTCTGGCTGATCATGACGGCTGCTCGTTAGAGGGGCATGTAGGCGGCAAAGCGTCTGACATCGATTATCTCCCATTTGCAGGCGGGAGCACGATGGTCTCTCTGTCACGACATGCCTGGGGCAAAAATCCGGGTGATCGCGCATTGTAGCACAGATATGGCTCAGGGCTGCACCTAATCGAGGTGGACGGGAAAGGGCGGAAAGGAACGCCGCCGCCGGTCCTTCTTCACCACGCGACCCGCCAGCGACGCTCACGTGGCTTGCAGGTCGTCGAGGGCGCCGTTGAGGCGTTGCATATCGGCCCGGGACAGCGCTCCCCCGCGCGCAAGCTTGTCGCGAGCAGTCGTGAGCAGACATTCCAGCCGCTGTAATTTTATCAGTTCGCTTGCCGGCACAGACGGCAGGCGAGATTGTGCCTGTATCAGTGAAACCGCCAGGCCAACGCTGTTCTGGGATATATTCATGATGCCTCTTTCCATGATCCAAATGCGGCGCTTGAGGGCGCTGGCGTCAATTGTTCAGCCACAAAATCACCGCTCCTCCCGCGATCAGGACCAGCAGGCCGTTCAGAGTGACGGCCCGCATCAACGTGTCGTCGCGAAACAGGTCGGCGGACAGTTGGAGAGTGGTAAGTTTGCGCAGGAGACGGGGCCTTGACGGAGGCATACCGAATGCCGTGCCTCCCTCATTTTCCCAGTCGTCTATCGCGCCCTCCAGTTGGCGTTCGCGGTCTTGCGAAACCGAAGCCGCGCAACGTGCGCGTTCTCGCTCTGCCCCGAGGGCAAGCCCCTGTCGCTCTACGTCGGCCTGTCTTGCGCGCTGTCGAAAGGACAAAGATGAATGATCTTGCGATGTGGACATTTCGCTCTCCTCACCAAACGGGAGCGCTCTTGTCTCTCAGCCACGGCCTGTCTGGATGATTTGAGCCGTAATACGCCATGGTAGCATGTAACGGTCAGGCCACCTAACGACTTGTTTGGAAGAAGCCTCCATTCCAGCAATGCCGGAATGTCCTCGGAGAAGCTTGCTTCCTCACATTGAGGGTGGCCTTCCAGCATCGGCCTTCGGCCGCGCCTGCCATTTATCAAGGAACTGCAGGGCGGGGGTGACGGTGATGCCATGCAGCAGGATCGAAACAAGCACCGTCAGGGCAGCGATGCTCCAAAGCTTCGCCGGGTCGGGGAAATCAGCCTGATTGAGTGCGAAGGCGAGATAATAGATCGTGCCCATTCCTCTAATTCCAAAGAAAGAGATCACGACTTTTTCCCGCCTGGGTATCTGCGATCCGCTGAGGCTGATGAAGCCGGCGAGCGGACGCGCGACAAGGATGGTGAGGGAGGTGAAAAGAATGATCCGGGCATCCAGCCTTGCCAGCAAGCCGGCATGCATGACCATGCCGCCGAACAGGACGAGCAGCATCATCATGAGCAGGCGTTCGGTTTCCTCCGCGAACGCATGCAGCCGATGCTGGTAGCTGTGGTCACGGCTGGCATGACGAAGGCCGAGCGCTGCGACGAACACAGCAAGAAAGCCGTAGCCGCCAGCCATCTGTGTCAGCCCGTAGGCAAACAGCGCGGCGCCGAGGGCGACGAAACCATCGCCGGTTCGCGACAGCTTGGCCACATTGGGAAGGTGGAAGGTCAGGTGACCGAGCACCCTGCCAATGACATAGCCCATGCCGATCCCGACCAGAAGTTTCCAGAACAGGTCGATCAGCAGCCAGCGCCCGAACTCTTCGGCCCCGAACGACAGGCCTGTCAGGGCAATCGCCAGATTGACGAAGGGGAAGGCCAACCCGTCGTTCAGTCCCGCTTCGGATGTGAGCGCGAAGCGGGCTTCGCCTTCCTCACCCTCGCCGGGCGCGCCGACCTGAACGTCGCTGGCCAGCACGGGGTCGGTCGGCGCGAGACTTGATCCTATCAACACTGCCGCGGCAATTCCCAGACCCAGAAGGGACGAGGCGAGCGCCGCGACCAGCAGGATCGTGATCGGCATCGCAATTGCAAGAAGACGCCAGGTGAGTGCCCAGCGCTGAAGCCCGATGAGCCGGTCGATCTTCAGGCCGGCGCCCATCAGTGAAACCACCACGACCAGTTCGCTCAGGCGTTCGACAGCGATCGGGTATTGTAGCGGATGAACGGCAAAGGGGTGCAACGCTGGCAGCGTGAACAAGGCTGCGCCGGACCCGACACAGAAGATTGGCAGCGAGAGCGGCATTTTCCGCATGATCATCGGAACCCAGGCCGTCATCAATATGATCGCACCGAGGCCCGCCAGTATCTGGATGTAAAGAGCGGCGTTGGGCATGGATCCTTCCTGCGCCCCTTCAGAGCGGCACGACGCTCACGCGAACGCCCATGTCAAGGAAATCGTCCGGGGCGCCAGAGAAGCCGCCGCGGATAGGCATGATCTGACTGTTGCACCGGCCAACGGCCACGGCAATCAGGTTAGACGAGCCGACGCGGCGGTGTGTGGGATCAAACGCGATCCAACCTGCCGTCGGAAGATAGACTTCTGCCCAGGCATGTGTCGATCCAGGATCGTGCACACCAACATCGGGATCAAACAGATACCCCGAAACCGCTCTGGCTCCAAAGCCCAGATGGCGAATCCCCTCGATGAACAGCGCCGCAATGTCGCGACATGACCCGCTTGCCATCGCCAGCGTCTCCAACGGCGACTGCGTCCCCTCCTCGTCCCGCAGGCGATAGCTTATCGCATCGCAGATGCCGGCGTTGATGTCCTTGAGCAGCGACAGCGTGTCTGTTGGCGCCCCCGCGACGAAGCCGCGAGCCCAGTTGCCCAGTCGGCCTTCATCGTCGGCATGCTGGGGGCGGAGCAGGGCGCCAAGATCGGCAACATCTTCCTCCGAATAGCTGAAGGGGTAGGAATGGGCGCCCGGCGCAATCCGATATATAGGCCAGGGTGCAGCGAACTGCTCGACCACCATGTCGGCCGAAATGCTGAGCTTGTCCGCGGCCGTCGAGAAGCTCGCCGTCGCGACGAGATTGCCAAACACATCCTGCGCCCATTCCAGTTCCGCGGCCGGCGTAAGATGGATCGCGCTTTTGAGAACCCTCAGATCATGGGTTCCCCGTGGCACCAGCATGAGGTGATGCGGTTGCAGCATCACCGCATCGCGATAGCGGTAGGTGGTGAGGTGGCGGATGCGAAGCTGCATGATGCCTTAACGCATCAACCCGGCGGCGCGCAGCGCATCCTCGATCACCTTGCGCACGCCGGTCGCGACCGTGGGTCGGACATGGATGCGCTCTTCATGGCTGCGCGGGGGTGACGAAGCCTGCGCGGATGCAAGCGACGGGACAGGCGCTCGCGTCGCAGGCGGTGTTGTGACCCCACGATCCCGCTCAACGGCATCCCCTATCAGACCCCAGAACGCGCAAATGCGGTGGGTCGAAGAAATGCCGGTTTCGAGCATATAAGCGCCGCTCCTTCCACAGCCATCCTCGCCCGCGGTGTCGAGCGGCGTGCCATGGCCCATGCCCGCGATACGATATTCCTCGATCACATCGCGACCCTCTGCATCTGACCAGGCACGCCGGACATAATCATCCCTCCGCTCGACCTGGCCCGGGTCGGCTTCAACATCATGCAAGGCGCGCCATTGGGCGGCGATCGCTCCGGCATTGGACGGATTCACGGTTGCGTCCGCGCTTCCGTGCCAAATGGAAAGGGTCGGCCAGGGACCGGCGTGGTCGGAGGCGCCCCGGACCAGCGCGGCAAGCTTGGCTTCGGGAGGGACGCCATGGCCGCGCATACGGTCGAACGCTTCTGGAATGGTGCGGGCACAGCCATAGGGCAGTCCGGCGATGATCGCTCCGCCCGCGAACAGTTCGGGATAGGTCGCCAGCATGACGGCCGTCATGGCGCCGCCTGCTGACAGGCCTGTCACGAATATCCGCGTGGGGTCTATCCGATGCCGCCGCGCCATCGTCGCGATCATCTGCCGGATCGAGAGCGCTTCGCCAGAGTCCCGCCGGCTATCCTCCGGGGAGAACCAGTTGAAGCACAGGTTGGGATTGTTCTGCCGCTGCTGCTCAGGGAAAAGAAGCGCAAATCCATGGCGATCAGCGACCTGCGACCAGCCCGATCCGATATCATATCCTGCCGCCGTCTGCGTGCAGCCATGTAGAACGACCACCAGTGCGGCATCGTCATCCAGATGTTCGGGAATATATGTCCGCGCCCGAAGATCGCCGGGGTTGGATCCGAAATCCGTCAGTTCGCTCAGGCGTCCATGGTCGTCGGGCACGTGGCTGGAGGCGAGGCGAAGCGCCGCGAGACGGGAGATCGTGTCCGAGAGGGTACGCATTGCAGTATCCTTTGATGGTGGAGGCCTGCACAGGCGTGGCTATGACCATCTTGCTGCACTGCACAATAATTAGGCTTTCATTCTCCATTGGCAAGGCTGCCTTTCTCCACTCATCGGAAAAGCGTGAGGGAGGTTCTGCACAATCATACTGAGCGAAGTTAATTTTGCGGTTCGTTCGGATCTTCGTTCGATGGTCACGAGTTCGTAAATCTAACAGACGCGCACTCGCGCCGCCTGTCTCAGGAGAATGAATATGGCTTCACCCCAGACCGCGACGAAATCGCGCCAAACCAAGCCCGGCTCTAAGCCGGCCCGCAAATCGGAACGGGCTGTGGCGCCCCCCACCGATGCGATCAGCCTGCTAAAAGCCGATCACAAGGAAGTAAAAACCTATTTCAAGCAATATGAAGGTCTGAAGGATGAGACCGAGAAGCAGGCGTTGGCCGACAAGATTTGCCGGGCGCTGACGATTCATGCCCAGATCGAGGAGGAAATCTACTATCCCGCCGCTCGCGTCGCGATCGACGACGACGACCTGCTCGATGAGGCGGAAGTCGAACATGCCAGTGCCAAGCAACTGATCGCCGAAATTCAGGCCATGAAGGCTGCCGATCGGCTGTTCGATGCCAAGGTGACCGTGCTCGGCGAATATATCGACCATCATGTCGAGGAAGAGGAAAAGGAGATGTTCCCGGAAAGCCGGTCCAGCGATCTCGACCTCGAGGCGCTGGGCGTGAAACTAGCCGAACGCAAGGCCGAATTGATGGCGCAGGCCCGCTGAACATTTTGGATTGGCGACAGTCGTGCGGGGATGATTCCGCTTACCCGCGATCATCCCGGTTTCCCGAAGAGATTTCGGCCCTGGTCTCTTGGCGCGGATGCGCGATCAGGCCGCCCGCCATAGCGCCCGCCCGCAGGACGGACAGATTGCCTAGCGGAGCGACGTGACGCCGGGTTCGTTGCGCAGTGGGGTCGGATATTCATTCGGAGCTGGCGGCCCAGGTCGGCTCCGATTTTTCAGCGGAGGGCTGTCGCATGGTGGACACGCATCAGCGGACGGATGTTCCGGGTCTTTACGCGGCCGGTGACGTCGTGCTGGGTCTGGGCCAGATCAGTCACGCGATGGGCGAAGGCGGCGTCGCCGCGACCACTATCCGGAACGATCTGGCCCAGCGAACGCCGCTCCGGCGCTAAGTCACGCGTCGAGATCGACTTCCAACTCGCGCGGCCAGAACCGCAGCGCCCGGCAAGCCTTGACGAAAGTCCCGGCATCGCCTGCCTTACCGAGCGGGAGGCAAGCGTCGTCCAGATTGTCCGCGATCCCTGCGGCGGAGAAGATCGCTTCGGCTTCCGCGCCGATGCCGATATATTTGCAATGCGCAAAGGCATCGGTGACGAAATCTCTGGCCGCGGCATCCCGCGCCAGCAGCGCGGCACTATCAGCAGACACCAGAACCGCGACGGCGTCGAACAGGACAGAGGGGCCGCCGTCGATCTTGTGCTTGGCTGCCACCTTCTGGCCATCGGTCAATGTCACGCCGCCGATCTTGGGCGCAATCACCTCATAGACCGCGCCCTCGGCCTCGAGCGCCTCCAGCAGCGCCTGGAAGATCGCGGCGTCGGCGCCATCGCTCAGCAACAGGCCCAGCTTACGCCCCTTGAAGCTGTCGGGACCATTTTTGACGATGCTGAGCGGAGCGGATGCGGGCAGGTCCATGATCGGCTGGCGCGCGGCGACCGCCGGATCGGGTAGAGGAAGCCCCAACCCATCGGCCACCGTCGCGGCCAGGGGTGCATCAATGTTGAGCAGATGCGACACCACGCGCGAGCGGATGTCCGGCCGCTCGACCTTGGATAGCTCGAACACCAGCGCGTCGCCGATATGCTTCTGCTCGATCGGCGTCTGGCTGACGAAGAACTGTCGCGCTTGACTATAATGGTCGGCAAAGCTGTCGGAGCGAACGCGCTGCTTGGGGCCGTCGGCAATTTCGGCAAAGCTGGTAAAGCCGCGAACTGCGTCCTCGCGCGGACCGCCCTGCGCCGCGCCCCAGCTGTTGGGCTCATAGTTCACGCGGCCCTTGGGATTGCGCATCGCCATATGTCCATCCTGCTGGAAATGGGCCATCGGACATTGGGGGGCATTGATCGGGATATGGGTGAAGTTCGGTCCGCCCAGCCTTTTGATTTGGGTGTCGAGATAGGAGAAGTTGCGGCCCTGCAGCAGCGGATCGTTGGAAAAATCGATGCCCGGCGGCACATTCTGGGTGCAGAAGGCGACCTGTTCGGTCTCCGCGAAGAAATTATCGACCACCCGGTTGAGCACCAGCCGGCCGACGACACGGATCGGCACCAGTTCTTCCGGGATGATCTTGGTCGCGTCGAGCACATCGAAGGCGAAGCTGTCGGCAAAATCATCGTCGAACAGTTGCACGCCCAATTCCCATTCGGGAAAATCGCCGCCGTTGATCGCATCCCACAGGTCGCGGCGGTGGAAATCGGGGTCGGCGCCGTTGATCTTGACCGCCTCGTTCCAGACGACCGATTGCAACCCTTGTTTGGGCTTCCAGTGGAATTTGACGAAAGTCGACCGTCCCTCTGCATCCAGCAGCCGGAAGGTGTGGACGCCAAAGCCCTCCATCGTCCGGAAGGAACGGGGGATCGCCCGGTCGGACATAGTCCACATGATCATGTGGAAACTCTCCGGCGTGAGGCTGATGAAGTCCCAGAAATTGTCGTGCGCTGATGCTGCCTGCGGAAATTCCCGGTCCGGCTCGGGCTTCACCGAATGGACCAGATCGGGGAATTTGATCGCGTCCTGAATGAAGAAGACCGGGATATTGTTGCCGACCAGATCCCAATTGCCCTCTTGCGTGTAGAGTTTGACGGCAAAGCCGCGCACATCTCGGGCGAGATCGAACGAACCCTTCGACCCCGCCACGGTCGAGAAGCGCGCAAAGGCCGGCGTGCGTTCACCCACGCGCTGGAAGATGTCGGCGCGGGTGACGTCGGCGAGACTGTCGGTCAGCTCGAAAAAGCCGTGCGCGCCATAGCCGCGCGCGTGAACAACGCGTTCGGGAATGCGCTCATGATCGAAATGGAAGATTTTTTCGCGGAAATGGAAATCCTCGAGCAGCGTCGGGCCACGAGCGCCTTGCTTCAGGCTGTTCTGGTCGTCCGCGACCGGCGCGCCCTGTTGCGTCGTCAGGCTTGGGATGTCGCCGTCGGCAAGCTGGTGGGTTTCACCGCCATGGCCCTGCTGTTCGCCATAGGAGAAGGAAATAGCCGCATCATCGGGCAGGAATGAGGCCTTTTGGAGCGATTCTCCGCCGCTATCGGCGCCCGCTATGCCGGACGGTGCCACTTTCCCCGGCAAAGCTGCGGAGGACGGAGGCAGAGTGGATTTCTTGGCCATGAGGTCATCCTTATCATATGGTATTTTCCCCCGCCGGCATGAGGAAAGCGGACCGGATTGTTTCGGCCACTACTATCCCAACGCCGGCTAGTCGCAGGCAAGAACTCCTGCAATCATTCATGGTTGCGGATAATCACCGATGTTAATCTGGATCATTAAGATTTTGAATCCCCGCCCCCCACGCTAGGGAACATTAAATTTAGTAACCTATGGGTCCGTTGTTCGTCCTGAACCGTTGCGCTCCTTACAATCATCAGGAGAGATTCAATGATGCGACAATTTGCCGCCATTTCCGCGGCTGCGCTTCTTGCGACCGGCGCGGGCGCACAAAGCCCGCAAGCAGGGTCCCATAATCCAGCCATCAAGGATGGCTCACCTCACACGCTTACGGCACCTGCGGAGGGAGCCAATTCCTTCACCGAAAGCCAGGCTCGCGGGCGGTTGGGGAAAGCGGGTTATGTAAAGGTTGGAAAGCTCACCAAGCAAAATGGACTTTGGCACGGGGCGGCTGTCAAGAACGGAAAGAAGAAGATGGTCATGCTCGATTACAAGGGCAACATAACCACGCGTTGAAGCCTCACAAGGAGAGAAATCATGTCAAAGACCATCACTCGTCTGTTCGATAATTATAATGATGCATCGAACGCCGTGCGCGATCTGGAAGAACTGGGCATTCCCCACGACGATTTAAGCATCGTTGCCAACAACGCTGACGGAAGCCATTCAGAGCATGATCATGAAGGCGTCAATGACGATGGCGATGTCACGCGGGGCGCATCGACAGGTGCAGTTCTGGGAGGTGCAGGAGGTCTTCTCGCGGGCCTGGGCCTGCTTGCTATTCCGGGCCTTGGTCCGATCGTTGCGGCGGGGTGGCTTGCCTCCACTGCGGCAGGTGCCGGTATTGGGGCAGCGGGCGGCGCTGTAACCGGCGGTATCGTCGGGGCCCTCAAGCATACCGGCCATAGTGACGAGGAAGCGCAGGTCTATTCGGAAGGTGTCCGGCGCGGCGGCACGTTGGTCAGCGCGAAGGTGCCCGATGATCGGGCTGCCCAGGCCGAAGCCATTCTCCAGCGCCATCGCTCTGTCGATGCAGCCGCGCGCGGTCAAGCGTACCGGCAAAGCGGCTGGGATAGTTTCGATGAGAATGCTCCCGCCTACACGACCGAGGAGATCGAACGCGAGCGGTCACTATATCGTGCGCCCGCTGGTCTGTCATAAGTCACAGCGCCGCCATCCCCGCACCCATAACCCTCGGTCATCAAAGGCCGAGGGTGATTTTTGGCTTCGCGACCTTTTGGGGTGAGCCGCCCTCCAACGCGGCTGCAAAATTTCGCTCATCAGTAGCCCGCGCCTGCTGCCAATAGTTTCGGTTTCGATGCCAATATTGATAAATGCGTAAAAAAGACCCAGCCACGCAAATGACTGGGTCCAGGGGAAGGCATCTAATTGAGCCTTCGGGTCGCTCGACTCGTATAGCTGACATTTTGCAGGAAGGATTGCTTTAATTTCCAATCAAAATTGATCTATATTAGAAAAAACTATTTAATCATTAAAAAGAATGGTGAAAATTATATTGTTACAGCCACCAATAAGACTGTAGCCACTTTTTAAAAATTTCAGAATGAGCTGATAGTCCGAGTCTTTTTGATCAATATTCCATTTAAACAACAAATTGCCTGCGCCAAGACCCTTTATCGGTTTGAATGATCTTGGTCATCGGCTGCCCGTCTTCTCCATCGACATGATTGATTCTCGCAAATGCCGATGGAGATAATTTTCATCGAAGCCGGCTATTTCGACCAATTTGTCTGGGTCAGCGATATGCAGGCTTCCGCGCTGAAGTAACATGGCCCCCCTGAGCCGTAATTCCTTCAGCACCCGATTGAGATGAACGGGAGTCATGCCGAGCGAATCCGCCAGCAATATCTGCGACAGGGGTAGTGTCAGATGACGCTCGCTGGTCAAGCCGATGTTGCGGGCGCGCAGATAAAGTTCGCACATCAGATGCGCCACCCGTTCGATACTCGTGCGGCGGCCCATGCTGGTAATCCAGGCGCGCATCGTCCCCTCATCGATGAGCTGGGCGAGGTACATGGCTTTGGCGACGCGTGGATGCTGGTCCATGATCGCATCCATCTCGCCGCGCTCGATCGTGGCGACACGGGCCGGTCCAACAGTCTGGATGCTGTGATCCATCTGGGCCAACAGGCCAACGTGGAGATCGCATGAGTCTCCGGGCATCAGAAAGGCTAGGATCTGCCGGGTACCGCTGGGCAAGACCTTGTACCGGCATGCCCAACCTTCAAGTACGACGAATACGGGACCGGGCCGGTCCCCCTCCCGAATGAGGTCGCGTCGGGCAGGAATATCCTTGGAGCGTGAGGTGGCCCCAGCAAGGACATCCACATCATTCTGGCTCAGCGGAACAAACCCGCGCAATTTGTCGATAAAGCGGTTGCTCATCCGACACCGTCCCACAGGACTGTCAAAAATGATATTGTTCAATATTATAGTCGAAAGTTAATATCGATAATGGTTTTTTTTGCTATTCCCGCTAATATGAAAGGATCGTCGGCCCCTATTTCAGGCTCCGGCGGCTGGGGGAGCAATACTCTCGCCTGACGGAGATGAGTCGTGGCCGACGATAGAAGCGATCAAGATCGCGCGCGAGAAACAGGGCGCCTGCCTGCCATGGGCGCGCATGGTGAAGCAGCAATCCTTCTGGTCGAAAGCCTGATCCATGGCCTTATCGCAAAAGGAGGCCTCAGCACCGCGGAAGCCATCGAAATCATTGATGATGCAGCGCAGGTAAAGGCCGATATCACTGCCGAGAATGGGCTACCTTCCGACGGACCATGCTATGCTGTGACATTATTGAGAGCCATCAGCATCAGCCTCTCCCATGATTTATAGAAGCCTTGGTGAATGGCCATCGCGATGGGGTGCGGTTGTTCAATCCGCTTGCGAAAAGACGACTGGTATCCGCACCTATCCAACGCGGCGCCGTTGGAGGAAGAAACAGAGCATTTCACATGAGGCGTCCGGACCTGCGGGATCTGTATGAGTGGCCAGAGCGCTACCACCCGACCAGTCATGGCCGCTGCCATGGACCGTCCAGTCCTTCAGAAGAATCGTGCCGGTGCGATTTTGACAGGTTCTTTGTGTGAGGTGCCGGCCTCCCTCCGAACGTCCACTGGTGGACCGAGAGGTTAGCGGGCCGACGCCTGCACACTCCAGATTGCCCAAAAATCCGGCTGCGTTGGAAGGATGGACGGCCCGGTTCTTGTCACCGTGAAACACAATCGTCGGCAACTGGCAGGGCAACCTTCCTGCCGCACCGGTTCCCCCTCTACCCTGCATGGCGGCCATGGCCTCCCGGAGTGTCTGGATCGTGGATCGGCGCCGAAGCGCAGCCCTGCCTTTGTACAGCACAACTATCTGAAATAACGTGCGAAAAAGAGATATTGCTGGGGTTCGACCGGCACCGATCGGGACCCCAGCGCCGTGGCATTTTTCGTTCACTTCCAGCGGCTTGGCCGAAATCTAAGCGAGTCCCGTCTCCGGGCCGATCCACAACGCCCATTTCACCCGCTCGTTTCCAACCATTATACATGTCTTGTACGGCCCATATTCTCGCGGTGCATCCCGCCAGCGCAACCCATTGCGATTGACGAAGCTGATCCCGCTTAGCACGCATCGGTCATCAACTCGGGGCTTGCCGTGGCTCTTGCGAAAATAAGGCGCAAGCCGGGCCATCTGCTCATCCGTCAGCCAGTATCGGTCGCTCATCATCAGTCTCCTCACGGAGCCTGAGTCACGCCCTCGCCAACCAATCAATCGATCCTCAGCCTAAGGCTCGATCATGATGTGGATCGCCGACTCCCCGGGGATTTTCCCGGCGAGCAACTGAAGCGCATATTCGGTCTGTTCGAGCGGGATGGTATGCGTATGCATCTTTTCCAGCGGGAAACGCCTCGACTCGATGAGCTGCACGGCGATTTCCGTCGTCCGGAATGGAACGGCCGCCATCCCGATGATCGTCAGATTGTTGCGGACGATAAGGTCGGACTTGAGGCCTGACACCAAGTCCGAGCCATGCGTCCCCGCCAGACCAATTGTCCCATTGGGCCGGACGATCGCAACCGCATGGTTGACCGACTTCGAGTAGTTCGGCGTCGTGTCGAGCACCACGTCGGCGCCTTTGGGCAGGATTTTGCGGACCTCTTCCACCACATCGGTCTCATCGGCGATGATGACGTGATCGGCGCCGAACTCCTTGGCAAGCGCCAGCTTGGCCGCATCGCGCCTCAGCCCGGTGATGATGATGCACGATACGCCGATATTCTTGGCCGCGATGACCGAGCACAGCCCCCTTTGCCCGCAACCGAGAATGACGAGCGTGTCACCCATCGAGGTGCCGGGGCGCTGAACCGCCCAGGAAATGCCCGAACCCAGCGGATTATACAGCGAAGCAAGCTCAGCCGGTATCGACGAGCTGATCTTGTGCACCAGACTATGCGGGTCGAGATACATGTAATCGGCATAGCCGCCCCAAAGCGCAGTGCCGCTGACCCCGACAGGCACGTGGCCAAGATAGGGGATGTGATCCTTGCCGTTGCAGACGTTGTAATCGCCGTGGAGGCAATTGCGGCAATATCCACAGGGGACCGCCGGGTCGATGACTACCCTGTCGCCTTCCTTAACGCCCCACCGCTTCGCCGCCTTGCTGCCGATCTCTGCGATGATGCCGACCGGCTCGTGGCCAGGCACGATAGGATAGCGAATATAGCCTTCCGATTCACCGATATATTGCGACCAGTCGCTGCCACAGATGCCGCAGCCCTCCACCTTCAGCAGCGCGTCATCTTCCCCGATTTGAGGCAAAGGGAATTCACGCATTTCAAGCTGCCGAGAACCTGTTTGGACAATGGCTCGGCTCATTCTCTGTGACTGCATTGCTCATAGACCTCTTCGATACTGGGGCCACAACAGGATGGGGACGAGGCTGTATCAACGATCACCTTGATCCAACACCTCGCCCCTGCCTTAACTGATAGCGATATTAACTCATGCACTTCATTCTATCGTAGCATCTTATCAAAAGGAGCTGCATCTCATTTCCCGATCATTCCGATCTTGGGCGTCAGCCCTGGGATCTCCGTTGCAACGCCCGAAGTTACGTCCAGCCCCCGAAGGCGCCAAACGTCATCTTAGAACTTATATCCCACCTGAAGAGCAACTTCGCGAGTGCGAAGCGGGATCGATTGATATTGCCCGACAGCGCCGGCGGTCTTGTCGAGCGAATAGGTCGAAACATGCTCGTCGGTGAGGTTCCGTCCCTGCAATTCGAGGGTCCACCCGCTGTTATCCTGGAACAGCCGGATACCGGCGTCAAACAGCCAATATGCCTTCTGTCGGGCATTGGGGTCCTGATTTTCCTGCTGGTTGGACGAACTGGCATATTTGAAGCCGCCAACGACGCCCAGCTTCAGACCGCCGGGCAGTTCGAAGACATAGTCCACACCGCCGGTGGCAGACACCTTCGGCGCCCTCGGTAACTGACGGCCGCTCAAATCCTGGGTGCAACCGGTGGGCGTGGCCAACAGTTGGAACGCCGTGCAGGGCGCATTGGCGTAATCGATATATTTTGCGTCAACATAACCGAATGCGCCGCGCAGAGTGAGCGCGGACGTAGCGCGCCATTCCGCCGATGCCTCGAACCCCTGTGTACGCGCCTTACCCGCATTGTTGATGGAGTAGGCGAAAGCGCGAGGGTCAAAGGACGTGATCTGAAGACCCAGCACATCGTAGCGGAAGGCCGCCAGTTCGACGCGCAACGACCGGCCCAGCAACGACGCCTTGTAGCCTATTTCACCACCCTTGGTTTTTTCCGGGCCGTACTGAAGCGTCAGAGGGGAACCGATCGGCCCCATATTCACGCCCGGAGACAAGGTCGTAGGCGCGGCAAACCCACCGGAGTGGTAACCATGGCGGTAGGTTGCATAGAGGAGCTGCCCCGCATCCGGCTTCCAGCTCAATGTCGCCTCCGGCGACACATCGTCATCCTTGTAACGCCCGTTCAGATTGGTCCCGGCCGGCGCGAACCGCCCCGCAAACGCGGCCGCAAGATAAGGCGTTTGGCGATTCGATTTTTTGACTTCCTTGGTATAGCGCGCACCGCCCGAAAGTTCGAACTGGTCGGAAATTGCCCACTTCACCGTGCCGAATGCCGAATAGGCATCGGTCCGATCGTAAGACAGGTTCGCGATCTGATAGTAGAATCCGGTAGTCGGGTCCGCGGCGATCGGCCGCAGCATCGCGATGCTGTCCTGCTTCCGATCTCCATATTCGTAAAAGCCGCCGACGACAAAGTTGAACGGACTCTCGAAATTGGTCGACACGCGCAATTCCTGCGTGGCGCTCGTATTATCAGCGTTGTTTCGACCACTTACCGTCGGGTTGGTGGTCAGATTGTTATTATCGATCCCCTTGTAGATGTAATGATAATAACCTGTGGTCGATGTTATAGTAAACTGGTCGGTTGTGTAGTTCGCGGTAAGAGTTGCAAGCGTATTTTTACCCTTACCGAAAGCCCGCGTTTCATTACCGGTCATTTGCCGGGCGCGGTCCGGGCTCAAGCCGCCAACTGCAACAACACCGTTAAGTTTGCAGTCGCTGTAGGGGTCGACCACGCCATAGTCCGTGATAGCCGTCACACCCGGCGCGCAGTAGAGCTCTCGCGAACCCGCATCGCCATCGTTATGGCTATCTGTCACCAGCAGCTTAAACTGCGCGTCAAATTGCGAAGACGGTTTCCATGCGACCGTCAGGCGCCCCGCCACATTGCTACCCCCCGGCCGACGGCTCTTATATTCGCCCGGCACGATCGGGAATACGGCATCAAGAGGATTGCGGATTGGACCACTGGGCGCGGCGTTTCTGAGCCAGCCATCGGTTTGGTCGCCGCGAACCGCCACGCGAACGCCGAGGGTGTCGCTCAGCGGGCCGCCGATCGCGCCTTCGATAAACCGTTCGCGCGCGTAGAACTCATAGCCGGCCCGCGCATATCCGGACAAGCTGTCACCCGGGCCGGCCGACTTGATCGAAATCACGCCTTGAGGGCTGTTCTTGCCGAAATACAGCGACTGGGGGCCCTTCATGACCTCGACCCGTTGAAGGTCGAACATCGCCAAGCCGGTGATACGGCCGCGACCAAGCTGCATGCCGTCGAGGTCGATCAGAACGCTCTGCTCGATGAACTGGTCGTTCGACGCGGCGCCAATGCCCCGGATGGAGATGAACGAAGCAACCGCGGTTGAGGAATTGACCACCTGGACCTGAGGAGTGATCTGCGCAATCCTGGTCAGATCCGCCGCGTTTGCGCGCTGTATCGCGGCGGCGCTGATCGCGGTCACGGCTACAGGCACCTTCAGCGCCGATTCCTCTTTTCTGCGCGCTGTGACGACGATCTCTTCCAGGGCACGCCCCCCGGCTTGGTCGGCGCCGGATGTCGCTGAAGCGGCACCCGACGGTTCTTGCGCGGCCACGGGCTGGCTGGCCAGCACCATCGTTATGGCGAGTATTGATCCGCATACCGAAATTTTGTTCATTTCAAGCCCCCTCCTCTCCTGATTTGCTTAAGCGTTCCGCAGCGGACATGTCCGCCAGCTCATTAACCGGACAACTAGGAACGATCTTATTTTTCCGTGACGACCGGCGTGATGACTTCATAAAGATGGGCGACGGCGTCGGTTATCTCGACGGCATCGGTGACGTACATCTCGCCTGACGCAACGAGCTTATGCATATGATCCAGCGCGGCCTGCGGGTCATCGGTACGCATCGTATAAGTCGACAAATAAATGCGTTCAGGCGACTTCGGATCGGACGGATCAGCGATACGAAACCGCTGAGCGGCCACGAATCCGGGCAACGCGACAACGTCCGCGAGGTGGACATCAGAATACCATTTGTTGAAGTCATCTTCGCGACCGGGCAGCGGCCTCGTGTGGACGACATACACATATTCTTTCATCATTCTCTCCGACGTTTCTTGGTCTCGCCAGGGCCAAAGACCCTCGTTCACACTATGCGATCAGAGGGCGGACATCCCCCTGCAATATGCCCTTGGTGGAGCGGACGGCTGGGATGCAGCCATCATTACCGCGCCGCGCCACCGAGGCGCTAGCCATCAACCAGGATATTTTTAGTCAATTGGCTAAGTAAGTCAAGTGACGCTGTGCATTCTTGCTCCGTGTCGATGGAACTAAGCGGCGATGCTGCCCCTATTCACGGCCAGGTTATGTAGTTGGCCTCATCGGACGCCAGAAACAGCGCAGCCGAAGCGATCTCTTCAAGCAGCGATTGGATAGATTCGGACAATTCCCCATCCGCGCCGAGCGCAGTCCGCACCATGGTGTGTCGATCAATCCCGGGAGAATGGCGTTGCAGCGGATGGGATAGGCCCTCTCCGCGCAGTAGAGAGGACAACCCGCGTAAGGTTGAGGGACCGCTCCCTTGGAGGCACTATAGGCTCTTGTTACGGATTCGGTCGAACGGACGAGGATGACAGGATGTCGAGTCGGCCTTCCCATTCACGAATGTCGGCGCCCAGAGCATTCCCAACGTCCGGATCGGTAACGTCCAATCTGGCGAAGCGCGCCGCGTCGCCTATCGCGGCGGCGGCGGCCGACCCACCCACGTCATTGACGTCGGCTACGATCGACCGGGCGCCCTCCCACGCGAACCTTTCGATGATGGCTGCGCCCATCCCAAACGCGCCGTCGGTGACAAGCGCGATTTTGCCTCGCCAGTCTGGCCATATCCGCTCCTGACGGGCTGCGCGTCCGTCCCGACTATAACTGCTCAATGCCCTTCGACGAGGTCGTTGCGCGCGCCGATCATCACCGAGGACATCTGGCATTCGACATCGAAGGGATTGCTCCACGCATGGATTGTCCCGTTCTGGATGAGAGTGTCACCTTCGTTGAGCTGGACCGTCTCGCCATCGTCCAGCTCACAGACGCAACTGCCCTTCACGATGAAGATGACGTCTATCGTCGCAGACCGGTGGAAGCCCCGATCCGACATGGAACTCTGCATGTCCTCTGCGGCATCATCTGCCGAAGCCCGCTCAAACCCCGCCTTGGTTCTTGGCGCGATGGTCGCTTGGCCGAAACGCATTGCGCCGACCGGCGGAAACATCCAGGAAACCGGCTTGCGGCTCCCATCATCAGGAAAATGGGGATTGTCCGCGGACCATATGTCCAGCCAGCCCCAGCCCGCCATGCCCGGCATCTGCACGAAGGACAATTCATCGTCGCTCGCGACAATGGCCCGGCCATTTTGGTTATGGGCAGTTACAACACGCCTGACTTTTGTCATCACTTCATCCTCTCGACATCTAAGATCGTATCAATTGGCGAGGATTACCGCGCTTCGCTCAACCGATCGCACGGGCATCACGCTCGAGCTGCTTCAGGGCCGCGCCGAGCATCATGACATCAAGGCCGACCATCATGAACGTCATGCCGCGCGACTTCCATTTCTCGAAGATCGCAAGGTCCGTCGCCATCATGCCGACGGTGCAGCCGACGGACTGGCACGCGTCGACCACCTGTTCGATCGCACCGTCGACGTCGAAGCTGGCATCAGGAGTATGCGCGATGGACAGCCCCAGATCGCCGGTGCCGATGAACAGCACGTCAACGCCGGGCACCGACGCGATCTCCTTCGCGTTGCGGACGCCCTCGACCGACTCGATCATCAACGCGACAAGGATTCCGTCATTCGCGCTTTTGAGATAAGGGCCAATGTTCATGCCGTAGCGACTGGCGCGGCCGGCGCCGACCCCACGATCGCCCATCGGCGGAAAACGTGCGGCGTGCACGATGGCGCGGGCCTGGTCGGCATTGTCCACGTGCGGGATCATGATGCCTCCCGTGCCGGCATCGAGCGCAGTGCTGATCCAGTTGCCTTCCATCGGCACTCTCACGATCGATGGTATGCCTGCGGCGTCGGCCGCGCGGACAAGATCCTCGATCTGGCTCCGTCCGAAAGCGGCATGCTCGCCTTCGATCACGACGAAATCGAACCCGGCGTCGCCCACCAGCTCGACAATTGCCGGCGCAGGCAAGCTGGCCCAGGTTCCGATCAGCGGTGCCTTGTCGACGACGGACTCGCGGATGTAAAGCGGTCTCTCCATAGCCTTAGTCCTTATTCTCGTTGGAACTTCTAACCGGCAGCACGCCTATCCGCCAAGCCAACGCTCCAGCAATGAACAGCAGCGCCGCCGACAGACCAAGTGCAATTGAATAATCCCCCGACCAGTCCCTGAGATATCCTGACAGCGCGGGTCCGATCGCACCACCTACGAAAAACGCTGCGTAGATCGCGCCGTAAGCCTGGCCGTAGCCGGCACGCTTGAACAGCCGCCCGGCGAAGAAGGATATCAGGTCCACTTCTGCCCCCACCGCCAGGCCAACGATCAACGCTCCCGCCACCGCGACGCTCGCTCCCCCGATGGCGAGGCCCGCCAATCCCAGTCCGGCCGCCAGCATCAAGGCCGTGGCCACCTTGTGGGGCGGGATTCGATCGATCAGAAAGCCCGCACCCAAACGGCCGATGATCGCTGAGAAGCCAATGAGCGCCGCCACACGGCCCGCCTGCGCGGCATCCAGCCCGGCGTCAGACAGCATGGGAACGAATTGAACGACCGCGCTGAGGACGGCGACGGCGGCGAGGAAAAATATCCCCGCCAGCAGCCGCAAAGCTGGGTCGGCAAGAAGAAGGCGGAGCGGCTGCGGAGCATCCCATTTCGGCCGGCCGGTCGAATAGCGCCGCAGGATCAACCATATGAATGGAGTGGCAAGAGCGACAACCACGGCAAGCAGCCTGTAACCGGCGCGCCAGCCGAACTCGGCAATGTACGGCCCGACCAGCATGGGGATCAATATGGCGCCCAGGCCGGTTCCCGACAGCGCCAGCCCCAACGCCAACCCCCGGCTGCGTTCGAACCGCCCAACGATCAGGCGGGTGAAAGGGAGCGGGTTGCTCCCGGCTGCAGCGACGGCCAAGAGGCCATTGACGATCACGAAGCTCCCTAGACCATCGACCCACGTGCCAAGAGCGAAGAAACCCAGCGCCAAAAGGAGCAGGGAGATGATCGCCACCGGCACACTGCCGACAAAGTCCAAGATCCTGCCCACCGGAATCGACATCAACGCGATGCCGGCCGTACCCGCCAGTCCGCCTAACGACGCCTCGCCCCTGCTCCAGCCAAACTCGACGGCGAGCGGCTTTATGAACAGTCCGAGGGAGTAGAAATAGAGAGAGCTGATACCGATCGTGATCCCGGCGAAGCAGCCGATCAGCAAGGGCCAGCCCACGGCGAATTCCCCGATACCCACGCTAACGCCGTGCGCGACCGTGGGGACGACGGGAAGGACATTTGATGGACCCGGCTGCCGGGCCGCCGACCCTGGCAATTCCATCTTGCCCCTCCCGATATTCATTTCACCCGAATCATTTGTCGTTACGCGGGATCGAAGACGACATGCATCGAGTCCAGCCCGTGCACGAAGGCATGAGACATATATTTCGGCGCCGGATAAGAAGGTGACAGCCGCATGCTTGGGATACGCTCCATGATCTGCTCGATCGCGATCCGCAGCTCCGCCTTCGCCAACAGAGCGCCTGGGCAGAAATGAAGCCCGCGACCAAAAGTGAGGTGATTGCGGCCACCCTTTCGATCCATCTCGAACGCCTCGGGATCCTGCCACCGCTCCGGGTCATGATTGGCCCCGATGTTGGAGATCATGACCAGGCTGCCCTTGGGTATCTCAACGTCACCGATCTTGGCGTCGCGCTTGGCGCGGCGATACATGACAGGAACCGGCGAGTGCGAACGCATCGTCTCCTCGACGAACGCGGTGATCCGTTGGGGGTTGTTCCGAAGCGCGTCAATCATGCCATCATGCGTCAGCAGAATGTTGAAGGCGGAAAGGATCGCGTTGGTCGACGTCTCATTGCCGCCGACCATCGTCAGATAGGCCAGCGAAACCGCCTCTTCATCGCGAAGCGGTGCGCCGTCGACCTCGATCGTCGCATATTTGGTAAGCAGATTCTTCTGTGGCTCGGCGCGATATTTCTTGAGGAATCCGAAGCAGTAATTCTGCATCTCGATAATTTCATCGACGAGCTGAAGCTCGCGTTCCGGCGACAGGACCGGATCGATGCGCTCGACCATCACGTCGGACCAACGCTTGATCCGCCGCCAGTCCTCACGCGGGATGCCCAACTGATCGCAAATCACATACATTGGGAAGAGAACCGCGAACTCCTCAAAGAAATTCGCCTGACCCTTGCCAATGAAATTGTCGATGAGACCATTGGCTATGGCACGGATTTCCGGCTCGATTTCCTTCACGTAGCTCGGCGTGAACACCTTGTCGACAAGGCCCCGGTACCGGCTATGGATCGGTGGATCCGATGTTGCAACGGTGTGAACTTCCGGAAAACCCCGCTGAGCAAATCGGCAGCGCGCCTCTTCCGCAACCGGAGATGTAGCGCGCCCCGTCAGAACATCCGCCTGATTGCTGAATATTTCCCAATTGTCATAAACATAGGTGCAATCGGCATAACGCGTCACGACATAGCCACCCGCGACGGCATCATAATATACCGGCTGCTCGGCTTGCAGCCTTTTGAGAAACGGAAGCGGGCAAGCCCGAACCTCGGGAGAGGTTATCGTGCCCAAATTCTTATGCTCAACCGCTTCCATAAACGCTCCTAAAACGGCATATTCAATATGAATAGATCTAGTCGGTGATTGTTAAATCAGTCCGGAAGCAGCCACTTCCCGTTGTCCACGAAAAACTTCTTCACGACATGCTCGCCCAACGGCGCAATTTCCTCATACATTTTGACGAGCGGCTTTTCTCCTCCCTCGACATGAGGATAGTCGGACGCGAAGCAAAGAACATCCTCAAGATCATAGTTCTTCAGGTACCGACCGAACGGCTCGAAATCGAAACCGGTCACGCGAACATTCCGCTTGACGTAGAATGAGGGCGGGTGCGGAAGACCCGCGCCGTTCTTGTTCACTCGGGCAATATCTAGACCATACCACATGTCGAGACGCTCGCAGAGCGGACCGATCCAGCCGGCGCCAAGCTCGATGCACCCGAAGCGCAGCATCGGATGACGCACAAAAACCCCGCCCAGCACCATCGTCAGCAGGAAATTCTCCGCCAGCGTGTGGAAGTGCGCGGTTGACCAGGGATCGACATCGAACTCGCCAAGGAAGGTGAAGCCCTTGAATGCGGGCGCGTCTGCCCAATCCTCGACGAACACGCGACCACGCGACGACACGTGCAGGCAGACCGCGACGTTATTGTCCTCCATCAGCGACCAGAACGGATCGAGATCGGGATGGGCGGGCGAGCGGCCGCCGGGCATCTCGCCACTCAGCAACCAGATCGCGCGAATGCCGTTGTCGATCAACCTGCGCGCCTCGGTCATCATGCCTTCGACCGTTTCGCTGTAGATCGGAAGCACCGGGCGCACGCGGTCGCTGTGTTTCGCAACCCTGATGCCCCAGTCGTTATAGGCCTTCAGCAGCTCGAAACCGTAGGCGCGCCGTTCCTCATAGGTCGCGCGGATCTTCTTGCCGAAACGATGCTCGGGTGGAAGATAAATCATCGCCGCGCACTGGATGCCCATGGTCGGGAAGATCAACTGCCGCTTGATCCCCATAAGGTCCATCACTTGCGGCCGCCGCGAAAGATCTGCCGCGGCTGGCGCCGGCGGCCCCTTCTGCTTCCAGATGGTATCCGGGCTAATGGGAGCGTCATCCTTGACATATCCGGGCACATTGGGATGATGGCGGTCGCGGCCATCATCTTCCATGTTCAACCAGTAGGTGGCGAGGTCTTTCAGCGCCGGCCCCATTTCCTGCTCCCAAACCTGAGCCGGAAGCTGCTCATGAGCGTCGACGTCCATAAGCTCGCCCCAATATGGCTTCAGCTCATCGGGATACGGATTTACGTCTGTCATCACATCTTCTCCTCGAACAGCGTTTTGGGCAACGCGCGAGACATCAGTCAGCTCGGGTTGCGCCCTTACGCCAAAGTTAATCCAAACGGCCCTTCTGCCGGGCCATGCCTCAGGACGCTTTCTTCAGGGCGCGCAGTTCCGGCATCACCTTGTCGGCAAACAGGCGCACGCTCCGTTCGGCGTTACTGCGTGGCAAGCCGCCGAAACTGGGCTGGATAAGATAGTCATAGTCACCGATCAGGGCACGGCGGGCCTCAAGCCGGTCAAGAACCTGCTGGGGCGTACCGAACGTATTGATGTCGGCAAAACCCGTTGCCATTTGCTCTAGAGCGGTCGACTTGAGCTGCTCGGCAGCCTCCTCCGCCGCCTGGGCATAAGCACCGTAGCCCTTCATCGTCTTGAAATGGCCGCCCATAATTTCGTAATGTTCCATGACCGAATAGAATGTATTCGCCATATACGTGCGCGCCAGTTCCTCGGCCTCATCCGCACTCTCCGAACACACCATGAAATCCGCGATCAACGGGCTCGGCGCCTGCCGTCCATGGTGCTGGAGGAACAGCTCACGATAGGTTTCGAAATGCGGCACCATCTCCGCCCAGGGCTTCTGCGAGAAACAGACCATCTGCGCGCCCAGTTCGGCGCAGGACGGGATGGAGTCGGTCGACATCGCCACCGCCGAAAGGCGGTCGCGAAACCCGGCGCGCGGCTGCGGACGGATTTCCGTGCGCGGAATCTTGTAGAGCGGGGTATCCGCCTCCATGTAGCCGCTCTCAAGACCATCGAGAATGATGCGGGCCGACTGATCGAAGCGGTCCCGCGACTCATTCATGTCTATGCCGAACACGTCATATTCGCGGCGCGCCAGTCCGCGGCCAATTCCGAACAGCGCACGCCCGCCGCTCAGATGGTCGAGAACAGACATCTGCTCCATCACGCGGCGGGGGTCATTCCATGGCAGAATCACGACACCAGTAAGCAGCTTGATCCGCTTTGTCCGTGCCGCCCAGTAGGACAGCAACTGGATGTTCGAACTGGACGTCGAATAATCGAAAAAATGATGCTCGACGCAGCTCAAGATTTCATAGCCGAGAGGTTCGGCAAGGTCCGCCAGCGCGAGATCGCGGCTCCATGCCTCAGCATCCGATAGCTGCTTCTCATAGTTTTGAAAAATCAACAGCATGCCGATCTGCATCATCCGTCCCCGATTCGGTGTTCGTTCAATTTAACTGTTCAACTAATTAGCATCTCGGAAGAGGCTTCGCAATAGGCCGTGTCGATTCTGGGCCTGCATCCACCAAGGACTCGAACCGTCATGTGAACGGTGGGCTACGGCGGCATATATCCCCTTCTCTTCGAGGCGATTTGGTCAATAAAGGGGCAGACCGTCCCCTTTTTCGTCATGGTCGGTAAAGCAGGCGAGGTCGCGCTGCGCCTCCAGCGCGGCCAGGCGGGTGGAGAGAGCGTGCTTCATGTGAGTGTAGCTATCGCTCCCCAGAACGAGGCGCAGCGGCGCGGGGTTTGCGTCGGCGCAGGCGATCATCGCGTCGACCACCTTGGCCGGATCGCCGGGTGACTGGATGGTCCGGTCGTCGACAACGTGATTCATCTTGCGGGAAGGCGAAGCGTCATAGGCGGCGATAGGCGGCCCGACGACCGACCCCTGCGCGCGAAATCCAGTGCGGGAGCTTCCGGGCTCGATGATCGTACAGCCGATCCCGAACGGCGCGACCTCCTGAGCCACCGCTTCCATAAAGCCCTCGATGCCCCATTTCGTCGCGTGATAGAGCGATCCGCCGGCGATCGCGATCTGGCCCCCGAGGCTCGACAGTTGCAGGATTCGGCCGCCGCCCTGCGCGCGCATATGCGCAAGCGCTGCCCTGACGAGCAGGATGGAGCCGAGCAGGTTGGTGTCGATCTGGTGCCGGATCTGCGCATCGGTCACCTCCTCCGCCGCGCCGAGCAGGCCGTAGCCGGCGTTGCTGACGACCACGTCGATCCGCTCCAGCGCCGCCCAGGCGTCGTCGACCGCTCCCTTGATCGCTTCGCTGTGGGTCAGGTCCAGTTGGGCCACCCAAAATCGGTCGCCATATGTCGCCTTGAGATCATCGACCGACGATAGCTTGCGGACCGTGCCCGCGACCCTGTCGCCCGCCGCCAGGAGCTTCTCCGCCATCAACCTGCCGAAGCCAGCACTGATGCCCGTGATAAGCCAGCTCTTCATCCGCTTTTTCCTCCCGCCATGTCAGTGTGGATTGTCCGGCGTTATGGCTATGCCGCCGTCCGCCCGCCATCGACCGCCAGGCTGGCGCCGGTGATGAAGCTCGCCTCGTCGGAAGCGAGGAACAGCGCGGCGGACGCGACTTCATCCGCGGTGCCCATGCGCCCCATCGGGAAATGCCGCGCCAGCAGATCCCGGATCGCCGCGTCCGGATCCGGCATCCGCGCGAAAACCGCGTGCGTCATGGGCGTGTCGATGAGGCCCGGCAGGACAGCATTGCAGCGAATGGGATAGCCCTTTTCAGCGCAGTGCAGCGCCACCACACGGTTGAGGTTTAGCGCCGCCCCCTTGGACGCCCCATAAGCGGCGGCATGATGGTTGGGCCGGATCGCAGAGTCCGACAGAATGTTGACGATGGAGCCTGCGCGGCTCCTGTCCTTCATGATGCCGATCGCGAATTGACATGCGAGAAAAATCGAATCGGAATTCACCGACTGGATGAATTTGAGGTCCTCGAAAGTTCCGTCCTCAATCGATCCCATCCGTACCACGCCGACGGAATTGACAAGAATATCGATAGTTCCCTCCGCGCTTCTGATGTCATCATCAAGGCCAGGCCAGGCATCCGGGTCGGACACATCGATAAGGACGAAGCGCGCAGCCTGGCCGATGTCGTGCACCACCGCCCTGCCGCGCCGCTCATCCCGGTCCCCGACGACGACCCGCGCGCCTTCCACGACAAATCGACGCGCAATCGCCTCACCGATGCCGGACGCGCCGCCCAGCACGAGGGCAATTTTTCCAGCGAGCCTTGGCATCATGTCTCCCGTCGTTTCCGAAAGCGGTCAAATCCGTGTCGCACAGCGCGCAGCGCGCCATCATAGGTCGCTGCGTGCATCCGAAACCGTGGCGTTCAAATCCAGACCGCCGCGCCCATGCCCGGCCATCTTCGAGAGGATGGAAGGGTCCGCAGCCATCAACTCGCTGACAAACAGCTCGACGGTGGACCCGACAGGACACAGGTTCGTTGCCGCGAACAGCTCCTGCGATTGCGCGGCCCAGGCTTCGGGCGTGCTTTCGCTCACCTTGACGGATGGATAAGCAGCCATCGTCAGGCGCGCAGCCCGGCCGCCGCTGACCTGAAACGCCTCATTGTTCACGACAGTGTCCTGATGGGCCAGCCAGACGACCAGCGCGGAGACATGTTCCGGCTGGAAATGGTTGCGTATCGTCTCGAGAATGGCGGCATCCTTAATCACATCAGCCATTCTGGTCCAGGCGCTCGGCAAGATGGCGTTCGACGTCATTCCGACCGCCTCGCCCTCCATCGCCAGGCAGCGGGTCAGGCCAAATATCGCCGCCTTTGCCGAACCGTAGGCGCTGAAGGCCGCGTTGCCCAGCATGCCGCTGGACGACGTGTTGATGATCCGCCCGGCGCCCGACGATGCCAGGTGGGGCCAGGCGGCCCGGCACATGGCGACAGTTCCTTCGAAATGGACCGCAAATATCTTGTTCCATTCACCGGGGGCCGCGTCAGCGAAATTTGCGCTGCGCACGATCCCGGCGTTGTTGACGAGGATATCGAGCCGGCCGAAACTGTCGATCGCGGTCTGGACGACGGCATCGGCATATGTGGCAACATCGTGGTGGTCAGCGACTGCAACGCCGCCCTGCCTCCGAATGTCCTCGACTACAGCGGCGGCGACATTTTCCGACCCGCTTTCGGGCGCCAGGTCGTTGACCACGACACGCGCACCCTTTGCGGCCAACATCAGCGCGTGGGAGCGTCCCAAGCCCCGCCCGGCCCCGGTTACGATCGCCACTCTGCCAGCGAAGTCCATCGACATCCTCACTCTCTCCTCCGCTTGCCTGGCACGGCTCAGACGATTGGCGCTTGCGCGCCCACGCTGACAATGCCTGCCTTGCTGCGGGCGATCGCATCGCTATCGCGCCCCGGCTTGGCAGGTCAACCGGAATTTAATTGACTGAATAATTTATTTCGATATGGACGGCTTCACATGGCCGGCCGTTCCCCGGCCGCCGAGCGGGACAAATGATGCCGAAGCTAATTATCACGACACGCAGCAGAGATATTCGCGAGATTGATGCGGCGCCAAGCGGCTCGCTGATGGAAATGATCCGCGACAGCGGACTGGACGACCTTGCTGCAATCTGTGGCGGCAATTGCGCCTGCGCGACCTGCCATGTCCATATCGATCCAGCCTATGCACATCTGTTCGAACCGATGAACGATGACGAAAATGAGTTGCTGGCTACCTCGTCTCATCGAACCCCGGATTCGCGCCTCTCCTGTCAGTTGCGCCTCCCTGAAGCGGCGGAACAACTCGCACTGCGCATCGCGGAAGAAGACTGATCACGCGGCAACGCCCCGGTCGTTACCTCGGAAATGTTCAGAAGCCCTCGGGCGCAGATCGCCATTCAGCCCTGGCGGCTGGCGAATGGCGGCTCTCTGCGCTTCCGCTGCTCACCTACGCTGAGTAGGCTGCGTTCCGATGCCGGAAAATCGGCCTTTTGCCCTATGGTCGCTTTCGCCCCTGGCTCCGCCTGATCTGAATCGCAACGACAGCTAGGCTGCAGTCCCGATATCAATGCCGGCGATATTCTGACGAACCCAATCCACCAACGCCAGCGGCTCAATCCCGAAAGGCTTCAGCATTTCCGGACGCGCGGGATAACCTATATCGGTGAGCCAGACATGCGAATGGGCAACGCGCGGCAACAGGCCGAGGCGTATCGCATCCTCGATGGGCGCCGAGGTAACGGTGACGCGCTTCCCGCTGACCTGCTCAAGAGCCGCCGCCAGATCGGCGTAGGAGGCATAGGCGTCAGCCAACTCGATCTCCGCGCCATCAAAGCGGATCGGATCGGTAAACGCTTCGGCCGCGACACAGCCAATGGTGTCATAGGAAATGAAGGATAGGGGTTGATCGACGGGCATAGCGATCAGGAAATCACCCTGCGTCGCCAGGCGCGGGTACAAGAATGCCGCCCGCAGCATGAGATTGTCCAGGATCAGACCGGGACGCAGAAATGTACGGAAGCGAAAGGGCGCGTTCCGAACCAGTCGTTCCTGCGCTATCTTCGTGGGCCAATAGTCGCCCTTCACGGCATCGACCAAATCGCCTTGGGCCGCTTCCTGCTGCCGCACCCCCGACACCGTGCTATGGACATATTGCTCAACACCGGCCGCGACCGCCGCCTCGACCAGCGTCTCGAACTCCGTCAGGGGCGCGCCATCCTGCTGCATCGAGAAAATAGCGCGGACACCGTCCATTGCCGCGGCCAGCGCCGCCTTGTCGTCAAAGCTGCCCTTGACGATCTGCGCGCCGGCTGCGGACAGTGCCTGCGCCGCCGCGCTGTCGGGGTCGCGAACAAGGGCCCGCACAGACATGCCCGCGCCGAGGGCATGGCGCGCGGCGCTGCCCCCCTGCCCCCCCGTGGCACCGGTAACCAGAACCGGTCTTGGATCAACATGCGGCATAATCGGCGTCATCCTCTATCTCATGTCGGGATCGAACGAACATCAGCATCTGTGCTGGCTCGCATCCTACCGGCAAAGTGCGGCCGGAACCTCGCCCGGATCCTTGGGCATTCCCTGCCAGCCCTGGGTGGGTGAGCCGCTTTCCCTCAGGGTTTCAGACCCAGATCGACCAGGTCGAAATGCTGGCTCAGCACATGCACGGCAAGATGGCCGATATGGGCGAGCACCTTCGGCGCATTCGCCGCTTCAAACCGGCGATGATGCTCCAGGCTGTCCCATTCAATCAGCACATAATAATTGTTCGGCTTCTCAATCGAGCGCAGCAATTTTACATCACGACATCCATCGCCCGCCCGCACAAGGGCGAAGGCGGGCTTCGATGCCTCCTCAAACTCGGCAGCGCGACCGTCGATCAGTTCGAGTTGTGAAATCTGTCTCAGCATCCGCCATTCCTCGACATTTCTTGATGGTCCACAATATATTGGGGCGCACGGGTATTTGCGTGGCGTATCTTCCCTAATTCAAGAAGCTGAAGCCGGTCAATATGAATTAATCGATAAACTATCTAGCCCTCCGACCGGGCTTGCCCAAGGCTGTCCCATTGGTTTGGAAGGGAGCCGCCATCCCGCAGCGCGCGGCCTTGAACAGCATAATCCACATTTTGGGCCGACCGGCCGTTCGAAAGCAGCGAGAGATCAGGACTGCCTATCATGCGGGCCCTTTCCCATCCTGCCCTGCGCCGGAACACGCATTTCCTCAGTAATTTGAGCTATGCTGAGTTGATTAACTAACGCTCTGATGGCAGTTAGGTCTCCGACAAATCGGATAATCGAGGTGGATTCCCCAATGCCAAAAAATCTTCCGGCAGCTCTGGCAGTAGCGGAGGCACCGCAGAACACGCGCGGGGATACTCGCCTGCGCTTTATCCAAAGCACCAGCGAACTCATGGTGGAGATGAACTCCATTGACGTCACGTTGCTGCAAATCGCAGCACGCGCAAAATTGAACAGCGCGCTCATCAAATATCATTTCGGCAACAAGGACGGTCTGCTGACGGCCGTTGCGCTCCATGCAGCCGAGAAAAACATGGAGGCTCTGAGCGAACTGGTCGAGGCGCGCATCTCACCAAGGAAGAAGATGGAAATCCATCTGACCGGCTTGATGCAACTTTACTGGCACCATCCGTATATCAATGTTCTATGCCAATATATCCTGCGGCATAGCGAACAAAAATATAAGGATGCCATCGATCAAAAGATCATGCAGCCCTTTATTGAGCTGCAGAACAGGATCATCCGTGAAGGCATAGAATTGGGGGAGTTCCGCAACGTCGACCCCGAAATGACCTTTTACATCATGCGCGGCGCATGCGACTCCCTGATCGATGCCAGCCAGCAGATGGGGAACGCCTATCGTGTCAGGGGCATGTCGCAGCCAGCCCGGCTGGAATATACGCATGAGGTGGTGAACATGCTGATGTACGGGATCAGCAGCAGGGCCTGAACCTTAGGAGCCGGGCAGCAGCCGGGGCGGACGATCGGACCAGCGTCGCTATCGCCGCTTCACGCGCGGCAGCCACCAACAGCGAAACGTCGTGCGACGAGGGTCCGGGTGCGCTCACACGCCAAGTGATCATGGCGTGCGCGCTACAGGCAGGCCAGCTCAATCACTGAAGTTCAGCTTGAGCCCCGGCTCGGGCCACCGGCAATGAAGCAATTTCCCCGTTCCCGACAGAGTGATGTAGGCATCCCGCATGTCGCTTCCGCCGAAGGCGATGTTGGTGACGACATCGTCTGGCAGGTCGATAAGTTCGACAGCGCCTTCTTCGGTCACCACGGCCATTCCGCCAGGATGGATGGCCGCGACGCAAATCTTTCCTGACTCCAGCACTGCCATGCTGTCGATAGCACCGCCGGTCGGGATCGTCGCATGGAGGTGCCCCGGATGGCCGGACGGCCCCGGCCTGGCCTGGCCCGGCGACTCGATCTCAAGGCGCCACACCCGGGCGCTATAGGTGTCGGTGACGTAGAGCATGTCCTCCCCCGCCGTCAGGCCGACGCCATTGAACGACAGGCCCCGGCCATAGACCTCGCTGATCGAACTCCCGTCAATGCTTGCGTAATAAAGGCCGCCATAGGTCCGGTCGTTGAGAAAGTCCTTGCCAAGGTCGGTGAACCACATGTTCCCTTGCCGGTCGAACACGATGTCGTCGGGCGCCTGCAGAAGCTTGTTGCCGCAGCGTTCGTAGAGGCGCTCGATCTTTCCGGTTGAAAGGTCGATCCGTTCGATCCGGCCTTCATAGCCCGGCCCTTGACCGAAACACATCGACTTCAGGTCGAAGCCGCCGAGATTGCAGATGTAAAGCGCGCCATCTGGCCCCACCGCGGCGCCGGCCGGACCGCCCCCCGTGTCCGCGACCAGTTCGCGCTTGCCCTCCCCCCAGATCCGCGTGACATGACCGGATACGATCTCCGTCACGATAATCGAGCCATCGGGCATGACCACTGGGCCTTCCGGAAAAGCGAGCCCGGACGCCAGCTCCGTGAATTCCATACATCATCTCCCATTGGCTGCGGCTCGAAAGAGCAGGTTTATACTTAGTTGATTAATGACATCAGGCAGCAGTGCATGCAACACCGTATATCGCCGCTTCCCTATGGCTGGGGGCCTATATTCACGTGCCCCAACCGGCGTGGAACAGAGATAAAAGTTTCATATGAATATAATGATAATCCATTATTGGACATAATGATGAGAGCTAGCCCATGAACTGCGTCAGATCCTGACAGAAAATAGGTGTAGCAATGGCGCGTCCTAAGGTGATTCTCCAAGTATATCCCGTCATCCCCACCGACGGCGAGGAAGGCCGTAAAGCGGCGAAGCCAGTCGGCCGCGACGGAGCTTTGTATAACAAGATCATTCATGAGTGGACGGATGTGCTGAAAGCAGCCGAAGCTATGGGTGTGTGGGGTGCAGCCACGATCGAACATCACCTCCACTCCGAAGGCTATGAGGTCGGCCCCAATCCAGGTGCGCTGAATGCCTATTGGGCGGCTAAGCTCGATAAGATGCACGTAGGCGCGATGGGCTATGTCATGGCGACCCAGGATCCGATCCGCGTCGCCGAGGAAACCGCGATTATCGACCATCTCAGCAATGGCCGCTTCTTTGTCGGCTTCGCGCGTGGGTACCAGTCGCGATGGGCGAATATCCTGGGTCAGTTCACGGAAAGCGTTGCGACCATTTCGGATGGCAGTTCCTCCGACCAAAAGAACCGGGAGATTTTCGAAGAGCGCGTCCAGATGGTGATCGATTGCTGGACGAATGAATCGCTGCAGCTTTCGGGTAAATATTATCAGGCCCCCTATCCTCTGGAGACGGGCGTGGAGGGCTATCCCGCCTGGAAGATCGCCCGGGATGCGGGTGCGGAGGGTGAGATTGACGAGAATGGCGCGGTCCGCGCGATCAGCGTCGTCCCCTCCCCTTATCAGCGCCCCTACCCGCCGGTGTTCGTCGCCACGAGCAAGAGCGAGGAATCGATCCGCTACTGTGCGCGGATGGGCTTCTACCCCTTGCACTTCACCAGTTTCGACAAGGTGATGCGGGGCAACGAGATCTATATCGAAGAAGCGAAGAAGGTCGGCAAAACCTACCGCACCGGAGAGCGCCAGAACATCGTGCGCTGGGTGCATATTTGCGAGTCCGAAGAGGAGTATAACCGCAAGCTCCGTGACTATGATCTGGATATCTATAAGAATTTCTACGGCCCGTTCTTTCCGCAATTTCCGACGGGTGACGTCAATGACGATGAGATGATCGAGAATATCAAGAAATCCGGCATCTATATCGGGGGCACCGCCGAGCAGGTCAGGCAAGAATGGATCGACATCTACAACAAGGTGCCGTGCGAATTCATCACGCTCATCTTCCATTTTGCGCAGCAACCGAAGGAAGATTGCATCAACACGATCTCCCGGTTCATGACCGAGATCTGGCCGCACCTGGAATATGACGACTCCGCGGTCCAACCCCATGTCACCAGCCTTGCAGCAGCCTAACCCGGTCGAAAGGGGGCAGTGGCATGTCATGGCCGCGTCGGGATCGCCGGAATTTCCGGCGGCGCTGACGCGGCTGCCGACATCGGCGAAAGGTCGGAAATGACTAACCAACTCGGTGATCTGACCGGTCGCCATATTCTGATCACTGGCGCCGCGAGCGGGCTTGGCCTCGCCGCTGCGAAGCTGTTTCATGAGCTAGGCGCGAGACTGTTCCTCGCGGACCTCAACGCGCCGGCCCTTGCGGAGATCGCGGCGCAACTGGGCGGTTGCGGGCACGGAACCGTTGACGTCGCGGACGAAGCTGGCTGCGACGCTATCGTCGCGCAGGCGGTAGCCAGCATGGGAAATCTTGACGGCGTCTTTCACTGCGCGGGGATCAGCGATCGCGTGGAGCGGGCGCTGGATCTTGACATGGCGGACTGGCAGCGCGGTTTCGATGTCAATGTGCGCGGCACGATGCTGATATGTCGCGCCGCCGGGCGCGTGATGATGGCGGCGGGTCGCGGATCGATCGTCAATGTCGGCTCCGTCAACGGCTTTACCGGCATACCGCGCCGAAATTCCTACGCGCCAGGGAAAGCGGCAGTTGCCCAGATCACGCGCAACCTCGCTTGCGAGTGGGGAGCGGCGGGCATCCGCGTGAACGCGGTCGCGCCGGGCTATCTCGCGACGCCGATGATCGAGAGCCTCGCCGCTGAGGGCAAGCTCGACATCAAGCGTCTGGAGGACCGAACACCGCTGGCGCGGCTCGGCCAGCCTCCGGAAGTCGCTCGTGTGGCGGCCTTTCTGCTCTCCGACGCCGCGACCTACGTTACCGGCGCCATCGTTCCCGTCGACGGCGGCTGGACCGCCTATGGCGGGCCCGGTGCCGTGCAGACCGCATGACAGACATATCGGGCGAGGCGCAAAAGACGTTCCGCCCCAGTTCAGAACAAGGAACCAGGAGCGTGCCCAAGAAAGTCATCATCACCTGCGCCATCACGGGTTCGATTCACACTCCGTCGATGTCGCCCCACCTGCCCAGGACGCCCGAGCAGATTGCCAATTCCGCTATCGAGGCGGCCGAGGCAGGCGCGGCCATCGTGCATATGCACGCGCGCGACCCGGAAACGGGGCGCCCTACCCAGGATCCGGAGGTATATGGGCAGTTCCTGCCGGTGATCCACGAGCGGTCGGACGTGATCATCAACCTGACTACCGGCGGCTCGCCAATCCTGACGTTGGAAGAAAGGCTGGCGCCGGCCGCGCGCTTCCAGCCGGAAATCGCATCGCTCAACATGGGGTCGATGAACTTCGGGCTGTATGAGTTGCTCGGCAGGTTCAAGGAGTTCACCTATGACTGGGAACGACCTTATCTCGAAAACAGCGACGACTTCGTATTCCGCAACACGTTCCGCGACATCGGGCGCATATTGCAGTCCTGCGGCGATGCCGGTACGAAGTTCGAGATAGAGTGTTATGATATCGGCCATCTGTACACTGCGGCCCATTTTCTCGACCGGGGCTTCATCAAGCCGCCCCTGTTCATTCAGTCGGTCTTCGGCATTCGCGGCGGCATCGGCATCCATTACACCGATGTCGCGCATATGAAGGCCACGGCGGACCGGCTGTTTGGCGATGACTATATGTGGTCCGTGATCGGAACCGGCCGGTTCCAGATGGGCATCGGCACGATGGCCGCCGCCATGGGCGGAAATGTGCGCGTCGGGCTGGAAGATTCGCTGTGGGACAGTCCGGGCAAGTTCGCGGAGAGCAACGCCGCGCAGGTGCGGCGCATTCGCACCATCCTCGAAGCCTTGTCGCTTGAGGTGGCAACCCCGGATGAGGCCCGCGAGCTGCTACGCCTGAAGGGCAAGGCGAACGTCAGGATCTGACCGGTGACGCTCCTTCGATCCCATGCGCCCAACCCCCTGAAGGGATGGCAGGTTAATCCCGTGGCGATCAGGACCATCGGCACCGGGCTGGCCCGGCCGGAGTGCATCCTGGCGGAGCGCGACGGCTCACTGTGGGCGGCTGACGCGCGCGGCGGCGTGATGCACATCCGCCCGGACGGGATTCAGCATCTCGTCGTCCAGTCAGCCAGCGATCACTTCAACCTTGAGGCCAACGAAGCCAACAGCCTGCTGGGCGGCACGCTGCCAAACGGCCTTGCCTTCGCACGCAACGGCGATGTGCTCATCGCCAATTTCGGCACTGATGCGCTGGAGATCATGACCCGCGACGGCAAGAGCCGCACCCTCTTCGACAACATCGACGGACAGCCGCTCGGCAAGGTCAACTTCGTGCTGAGGGATTCGCGCGACCGAATCTGGATCACCGTGTCAACCAAGGTCAATCCCTGGAGCGACGCTATTTGCAGCACTCTAGCCGACGGCTACATCGCCCTGATCGACGACCGCGGCATGCGCATTGTGGCGGACGGCTTCGCCTTTACCAATGAGATCCGCTTCGATGCACAGGAAGAGTGGCTCTACGTCGCGGAGACCGCAGCGCGCAGGGTCACAAGGTTGCGCGTGCTGCCGGACGGCTCATTGACGGATCGCGAGATTTTCGGCCCCTCTTCGCTCGGCCCCGGAGCGGTCGACGGAATCGCCTTCGATTCCTATGGCAACCTCTGGGCCACGATGATCTTTGCAGATCGGCTGATCGCCATTACACCGGAGGGAGAGGCGCTGACGCTGCTGGAAGACGGCGACGCATCCGCCACTGCCCGCTTCGATACGGAACTTGACAGCGGCAAGCCCGTCCGTTTCGAGACGATGGCCGCCACTGGCGGAACCATCGCGCCGTGGTTGGCAAGCGTCACATTTGGCGGCCCAGACCTCCGCACCGCGTATCTTGGATCATTGAAGGGTTCGACTATCCCCTATTTCCGTTGCCCGGTCGCCGGGCTGCCGATGGTGCACTGGTAAGGCGACGATCCGTTGAAGCAGCGCTCGACAAGGCTGCGCTGGCGGTAAAGCCACGGCGGGAAGATAAAGCGCTGCCTGCGGTTGGAACGGTTTGGGATGCCGGCCAGCTTCCACATCAAGCGGCGGTATAGCCCCCGTCGACCGCGATACCGGCACCAGTTACGAAGGAGGCCGCGTCGGAGAGCAGCCAGGCCGCCGCCTCCGCCACCTCAATGGCCTCGCCATAGCGCCCGATCGGATGGCTGGCCGCCATGGCCGCAGCGAGGTCTTCCCGCGTACCGATATGCTTGCGCATCAGCGCCGTATCGATCGCGGCGGGCAGGACCGCGTTGATGCGGATACCCCGGCTACTATAGTCGAGCGCGCTGGTGCGGGTGAGACCCAGCACGGCATGCTTGGTTGCGTCATAATCATAATTGCCGGGCAGGCCGATGACGGACGAGATGGAACCGGTATTCACGATCGCGCCCCGCCCGACCTCCAGCATGGCCCGCACCTCATGCTTCAAACACAGGAACATGCCGTTGATGTTGACCGAGAAGGTGTTGCGCCAATCATCAAGCGCATAGTCGGTAAGCGCTCCGCCTTTCGATCCGATGCCGGCATTGTTGAACGCCCCGTCGAGCTTGCCGAAGGTCGATACCGCAAGAGCAACCATCGCCTCTACATCAGCCTCCACCGACACATCGGTCTCGATCGAGGTCGCCTGTCCGCCGGATGCGATGATTGCGTCAGCGACCCCCTTTGCGGCCGCGCCATTCTTGTCGGAGACAACGACCGAAGCGCCGCGTGCGGCAAACAGTTTCGCGGCGCTTCCGCCAATTCCCCCGCCCCCACCGGTCACGACGATGACACGATCGCGCAGACTTAACGATCGATAGGCTTCGGGAATCCCGGATTCCGCAGGTTCATTTCCGCTATCCATTGGAACATCCCTCTCCTGTTACGATATGAATCGTATCTAGTTGATCAACTAAATTAATGCAAGGCAGATGCTTGGCGCCGCTGTCAGCCCTCCTCCAAACCGCGCCGCGTGATGCGGAATCGCGAACTGCCATGCTCGACGAGCGAGAGATTTGCATGGATAAGCTCAACGAATTTCTCACAGGCGGTGTCGAGCGGCCTGGTCCGCAGATGCGCGACGAAATAATTGATGTGGATTTCTTCCGTGATCGGGCTGAACCGGATATTGTCGGTGCCAAACCGGCTGTGCGCTGTGGCCGAAGGGAGCAGCCCCACCCAGTCGCTTGACGCGATGAACTCGAGCATGCCGGCAAGGCCGTCTATCTCTATCATCCGGGCGGGCACGATGCGCCCGGTTCTCAATGGCTCCTCCAGCAAGACCGAGAGGCTGCGGCGCAGCACGGAGGGGACAACATATTTGAATAGGGGCGGCTCGCTCAAGGATACGGCGGTGTCCTCCGCCAGACCCAGCTCGCGGTTTGAAGCAAGGACAAAATGATCGGTAAAGATCTTCGTATAGGTAATGGCGGAATGATTGGGCAGCGGCGCGACCAACGCGAAATCGATCTGACCACTTTCAATGAGCGAAATCAGCGTGTCGCTATAGGCTTCGAATATCCGGATATCGACATCGGGATAGGCGTTGACATAAGCGGTCAACACCGGCGCTAATATGGCCATGCTCAGAGTCGGCGGAATGCCGACGGTAATCTGTCCGGTTATCACGCCGGACAGACTTTTTATGTCATGTTCGGTCTTGCGGAGATCATGGATGAGCTGCAACGCCTGTGGATAGAGCCGCTTGCCGGGACCGGTAGGCACCACGCCGCGCGCCGTCCGCTCGAACAGAGATACGCCCAGCTCAGCCTCAAGAGCGGACATCTGCACGCTGACCCCCGGCTGCGTGGCATTGAGGCGCTCGGCCGCCCGGCTGAAATTCCCTTCCTCATAGGCCGCCACAAAGACGGTGAGCGCCCGAACATCCATCACGCACCCCATATCGTAATCATATGAAGATCATCACATACCATTATTTGAACTAATGCCAAGCGCCTGTCATCTTGCAGGAACAACACCGCAGATGACACCGATGGCCGGTCTCACCCAGCGGAACAAGGCCGGGGAAATCCCGCCCCTCAAACGAGATGGAGCCCATAAGGTGAGCGAAATTGTCGAGCCATCCGCCGATGCCATCAGCCTGATCAGGACCGCGTTCATCCAACAGATGCGCAAGGTTCCGGGCGCGATGGCGGTCATCGCAACAGGAACGGGCGACCAGCGGCGCGGCCTTGTCGCAACGGCGTGGTGCTCGCTCAGCGCCGACCCTCCCTCGCTTATCGTGGCGGTGAACAAGAGCGCGAGCGCGCATGATCTCATCCTCGAGAACGGCCGGTTCAGCGTCAACCAACTCCGCAGCGACCATGGCGAAATCGTCGCCATCTTCTCCAACCAACGCGGTTTGCAGGGGCATGAACGCTTCGCATCGGATCACTGGCGAGACGGCAACAGCGATGTCCCGGTCCTCCTCAGCGCGATAACGGCGTTCGAGTGCCGCATCGCCATGAGCCACGGGTTCGGCAGTCACACGATTTTCGTGGGCGAAGTTACGGACCTCTGGGAAGAGGACTGTGCATCAGAACCCGGTGTTTATTGCAACGGGCTCATCCATTCGGTCATCCCATTCCAATGACAAGGCAGCCGTCCGGCTGCGTGAGGTAAGCTATGTTGGCGAAGGCACTCTATTTTGACGCGGACAGCGACGAAACCGCGCTTCCACGCTTCAGCCCAGTTGAAGATCTGCTCGACGAGCTTCGGAACGGGCGAATGGTCATCGTCTATGACCATGGCGCCAATCGGGGTTTCCTGCTCGGCGCGGCGCAGATGGCGACACCGGCGATGATCAATGCCATGGCGCGCCATGGCAAGGGCGTGATCTGCCTGGCATTGACCCGGCAACGCATCGAAGAACTGGGCCTGCCGATGATGACGGGCACGCCGGACCAGCATGACGGACACGCCTTCACGGTATCTATCGAGGCAAGGCATGGCGTCAGTACCGGCATTTCGGTAGCCGACCGCGCCAGGACCATCGCCACGGCAATCTATGCCACCGATCCATCCCTGGAGATCGTGACCCCCGGCCACATTTTCCCGCTCCGCGCCGCGGATGGCGGGGTGCTGGGGCGGATCGGCCAAGTTGAAGCCGCGACCGACCTCGCACGTCTGGCCGGGATGAACCCCTCCGGCGTGATATGCAGCATCATCAACGATGCCGGCGAGGATGCCGATCTTAGCGATCTTGCGCGGCTGGCCTGCCGCCTGGATCTCAAGCTGGGATGCATCAAAGATCTCTTTGTTTTCCGCCAGAAACAGGACAGCTACATAGATTGCTCAACGGTGACGGCGTTCGAAAGCCGACATGGCGGAACGTGGCAGATGAAGATCGTCACGTCCGATCTCGACAAGTCGGAGACGATCGTGCTGCAAAAGGGAAAAGCGGACGCTTTGCGTGCGGTCCCGCTGGTTCTCAGACCGGCCTCGCCGCTGACCAGCCTCATCGCGGAAGCGGGCGGAGAAAATGATCTGGCGCGGGCGATGGAAGCGATCAGCGCGCGCGGCGCGGGCGTCATCATCATCGCGTCGGCATCCCGAAGTGCTGCCAACACGCCAGCCTCGTTCATGCACCCCGCCAAGAACGGCCCGCACGCGCACGATTTCAGCAAGATCGCGCAGATCTTGGCAGCGCTGGATGTGGAGGCTGTCCAATTGCTCGACCGGTGCAATGTGACAGCGGCCAGGTTGAAGTCGGTCGGCGTCACCGTCCTGATCTGAACCGCTGCCGTTCAAGCAGGCGGCGATGTCAGGCCGCTTCAGCGGGCTGCCCGACAGTTATGCGGGGCTTGCCCAGCGACAGGATCATCATCGACGCCAGCGCAAAGCAGGGCAGCGCCGCGACCAGGAAGCTGCTGTACGATCCGGTCAGGTCGAACCCATAGTTGACGGCGAAGGGGCCGATTCCGAGCGCGAGTATCTGCATCGTCACAATGATGCCAAATAGTGAAGCGAACTCGGTCTCCGCCATATACCGGCTCGTCAGATAGGCGACTATGTCTATCTCGCCCCCAAGCGCCAGACCGAGTGTCGCGGCGCCGATGATGACGGCGGGGGCGATTGCAGCGCCACTCATCAACAGGACCAGGCCGGCGATCGGCAGGGCGAAGATGACGGCGCCCAATATCGTCGGATTGACGCGGTCGAGCAGCAGTCCCGTCCCCGCGCGCCCGGCAAGCGACCCCATGCCGAAGGCTGCGGCGGCGCTGGCGGCGACGACATTGTCGATGCCCAAGCTGGCCAATATCGGTATCAAGTTGGCGCTGATCGCAAACATCGGGACCGAAAGCAGGAGGGTCGATAGCGCGAGCTTGATGAACTGCATCGACCACAGGGCTTCCAGATAGGATGAGCCGCCCACTAAGGCCCGCTGCGCGGGCGCATGGACCGGTTCTCCAGAACGGCGGCGCAGATCCGAAGCGTCATAGAACAGCAGCAGGATAAGCGGCAACGCCACCGCCGCCATTCCCGCGCCCAGTCTTGCATAAGCGCCCCGCCAACCATAGTCGGCAATGAATCCACTCGCCAGAAGCGGGGCGGCGGACGCGCCGATGCCCGCTCCGCACAGGGTAATCGCCAGCGCGAGGCCCCGCGCCTTATCGAACCGCGACACAGTCGCCGCGACCCAGACCATCGCGCTCACGGCCGCGCCACCGACGGCCGCCAGCCCCCACAGGAACCACCACATCCATAGGCTTTCGACCAGACTCATTGCGCTGAACGCGGCGCAGTGAACCGACATGCCGAACAGGGCGACGCGACGCGAGCCGTAGCGGTCAAGCACCCGGCCCATCAGCGGGTTGGCGAAAACACCCACGACGGACAGGATCACGAAGGCGGAGGAAATCTGCGCACGGCTCCAGCCCAGTTCCTTTTCGATCGGCGCGATGAACATCCCCATCGAATAGAAATATATCGAGGCGATGGCATAGCAGATGGCCCCGGCGAAAGGGATCGGTCAGGCGTTTCTCCATTCGGTACGCGCGCCGGATGTCATCCAACCCGCCCGTCATTAAGTAGGGATAGACCGGCCGCTCTTTTCAAATTCTCGTTCTTCATCGAACGTATCGCAACGTCATGATTTGAGCTCGCGGCGCAGGATCTTGCCTGCGGGATTCTTGGGCAGTTCGGCAATGATTTCGATCAGGCGCGGCGTTTTGTAGGCGGCCAGCCGCTCGCGGCAATGACCGATCAGCTCCCCATCGGTAACGTGATGCCCTTCCTTCAGGCTCACCACCGCCTTCACCGTTTCGCCGCGATAGCTGTCGGGAACACCGACGACCGCAGCCTCCCTGACCGCTGGGTGGCTGTAAAGAACGTCCTCGACTTCGCGCGGCCAGACCTTGAAGCCGCTCGCGCTGATCATGTCCTTCTTGCGGTCGATGATATAATACCAGCCGTCCGCGTCGACCCGTCCAATATCGCCGGTGTGAAAGCCCGTCTCACGGAACGCCGCGGCGGTTTCCTCAGCCTTCCCCCAATAGCCATCCGCCACCGTCGGGCCCTTCACCACGATCTCGCCAGCTTCGCCCGCTGGAACCGGCTTGCCCTCCTCATCGACAATGAGCGATTGGAAACCCACATTGGGACGCCCGACCGAGATAGCGCCCGTTTCCCGGTCGACTGGAATGTCCGCGTCACGGGGGGTCAGGTGGCTGGCGATGCCCGTCTCGGTAAGACCGTAGGCATTTCTCGGCTTGGCGCCGAAAAAGTCCTCGATCTGATGCAATATGGCCGGCGCTGTCGGCGCGCCGCCGGTGACGATGGTACCCACGCTCGCAACATCCGCACGGCTCGTGCCCGGAACATTCATCATCGCGATGAACGCGGTCGACGCCCCGCTGACGTGCGTGACGCGGTGCTGCCTGATCGCCTCGACCGCGAGGCTGGGTTCGAACCGGTGCAGCAGGACCAGGGCCGCCCCCGAGCAGGTCGCGATGCCCAGATGCTGCATCAGACCGCTTACATGGAACAGCGGCGCCATCGCCAGGATGACGCTGTCGGAGGTGACCCCGAAGGTCGCTATGCTCGTCTCGACTCCGGCCAGGATGTTCCTGTGCAGCAGCCGCACCCCCTTGGGCACGCCTGATGTCCCCGATGTGTAAACGATGTAGGCGAGGTCGTCGGGCTGCGGGTCGATGACCAAATCCCCATCTGCGGCGGGAAGGTCGTCCAGGCCGCCGCGCGGCAGTTCCAATATCCTTGAGGAAAAGGCGCGGGGATCGTCCGCGGACTGAAATGCGCGCGCGTCGACGAACATGACATGGCCCGGCGCCAGGTTGGCAGCCATCTTCGCCAGAACGTCGTCGTAAAAGTCCTTGGTCGTGATTGCGATCTTCGGCTTGCAGTCCCCAAAGATCAGTTCGATCTCACGGGTCCGATACATCGGATTGGCGGGCACGACGGTGCCTCCCGCCTTCCAGACGCCCAGGACCGCAGCGATGAAGGCAGGCACATTCTGCAGGATCAACGCGACACGGTCGCCGGAGACGAGGCCGTGGCGGCGCAGGTACGCCGCAAATCGGTTGCTGAGGTCGTCCAGCGCGTCATAGCTGAGCGCGCCATCAAAATAGCGCAGCGCAACCGACGCTCCCCTGGCGGACACAACCGCCCTGAAGCGCGCCAGACAGGTCGAATAGGGTTCTACTGACATTTGTGCCTCCATCGGGCCCCTTCTCCATGCCGTGCGCCAGCGCTCCCGGCTGGATCTATGAATGCGGGATAAGGTTGAAGGGCACATTCTTGTCAACGCGGATATCCGCCGGCAGTCCAAGCACGCGATCGGCTATGATCCCGCGCATGATCTCGTCCGTGCCGCCCTCGATGCGCCTGCCGGCCGAACGCAGCAGCATCATCTGGAACAGCTCGCCATCCTCGTTCACGTCGCCGCCCATCACCGCACCGGCAAGGCCCTGAAGGTCCATGCCCAGCATCGCGACCTCCTGGCTGGTGGCTCCGGCAACCAGCTTCATCACCGAATTCTCCGGACCCGGCTCGCCGGTCTCGGAAATGGCGGTCATCACGCGATAGTTGGTGAACTTCAGGCCGTTGTCCCGAACTGCAATGCTCGCCAGCCGCGACACGAGCCCGCTATCCAGAAGAGCCCCCCCGCGCTTGGTGTTTCGCATGATGAATGGGAGCAGATCGTCGAACCCCGTCTGCATTTCGGCGCCGACGGACGCGCGCTCGTTCAGCAGGGCGGTCAGCGTGACCTTCCAGCCGGCTCCGACAGGCCCGATCCGATGGCTATCGGGAATCCGGGCATCGGTAAAAAACACCTCGTTGAAGTGCGAATGGCCGTTGATCTGCTTGATTGGCCGGATGTCGACGCCGGGCGTGTCGGTGTCGATGTAGA
Source organism: Sphingobium sp. 15-1 (assembly GCF_013375535.1). Lineage (GTDB taxonomy): Bacteria > Pseudomonadota > Alphaproteobacteria > Sphingomonadales > Sphingomonadaceae > Sphingobium > Sphingobium aromaticivastans. Next base: position 690,544 of record NZ_JABXJG010000003.1, on the reverse strand, counting down.
ACATCGTCAGGCCGGCATGCTTGGGAAGGCTGGGGTCCGTCCGCGCGATCAACAACCCTTTTTGGGAATCGCGCGCGCCGCTGGACCAGATTTTGCTGCCGTTGATGATCCAGTCATCCCCGCTGCGCTGGGCTCGCGTCCGAACGCCGGCGAGGTCGGACCCCGCCGCCGGCTCCGAAAACAACTGACACCAGATCTCGTCACCGACGATCATCGGCGGCAGCAATCTGGCCTTCTGCTCCGCTGTGCCCCAGGCCAGGATCGCGGGGCCGCATACGCCAAGACCAACGATGAAAGGCATGCCCAGCGGCTTGTACACCCCCTCCTCCTGGTGCCAGATGAGGGTTTCGATGGGCGACGCGCCCGCCCCGCCATATTCCCTTGGCCATGACAGACAGGCCCAGCCGCCCTCCGCCTTCTTGCGCTGCCAGTCCTTCGCGGCCTGAAGACTGTCCACCGACTTCAGACCCAGTTGCCCGAACGGAGTCTGCTCCAGTTCCCGCTTCAGCCCGACGGGCGCATTTGCCTCGATCCATGCTCGTACCCGGGCGCGGAAAGCGGCTTCCTCCGCTGAATCCTCAAAATTCATTTTTTTTCCCACCCGTCAAACAGGACGTTCGCATATTATGACTGTTCCGCGATCGCCGGAGAGACTTGTTTTCCCGAGGCTTTCCGCTTTTCGCAGTCGAACAGGCTGAGATCGGCCGCCTTGGTGCGGTTCCAGAATTCGAAGGTCGAGAAAGGCGTGGTGATGACCACCCTGCCCTTCGAATTGCGATAATAGCTATCGACGCCGGGATGGGTCCAAACCAGCTTTTCGTGCATGCTGTCGATCATATTGATGAAGCCGTCGAGAGCGTCGCGCTTGATCTCAAGCGTTCCGATATCATTCTCAACCATCTGTTCGATCGCACTGGCGATGAAATTCATCTGGTGCTCGACCAGTCCGATCAGGCTTCCACCGTGGCCGGTTTGGGTGTTCGGACCGTAAATACAGAAAAAGTTGGGGAAATCCGGAATGGCGGCGCCAAGGAAAGCCTTGCCATCGTCATCGCCCCACAGCGCCCGCAATGTGGTTCCGGACCGCCCCACGACAGTGAGCGTCGAAAGGAAGCGCTGCACATCGTAACCGGTCGCGAAGAGGACCGCATCCGCAACGATCTCCTGGCCGGAAGTGGTCACGACGCGATCCTCCCGCAATTCAGCGACGCCCTCGTTCACGACCGTGACATTGGGCTTGATCAGCGCCGGCACCCAGCCATGATCGACCAGCAACCGCTTGCCAAAGGGCGGGTAATTCGGGACCAGCTTGTCGATCAGATCCCTACGGTCGCCCAACTGGGCGATGGTGTAGTCCGCGAGCTGCTGCCTGATGGCATCATTTTCCGCATTGAGTGAGCGCTCCGGATGACCCCAGTTCGGATCCTTGTGAATCTGGGCATAGAAGCGGTCGTTGACCATCCAGCCGATACGCATGCGGTAGAGAGTGGTGTAGAGCGGCACCTCTTGAAACAGGCGGCGCAGCGGTTCAGCAATCACCCCCCGGAACTTCTCGTCCATGGGCGCCGACCATTGCGGCGTGCGCTGGATCAGCGTCAGCGACTTGACCTTGTCAACGATGGCCGGAACCAGTTGCATGGCGCTGGCCCCGCTACCGACAACCACGACATCCTTGCCATCCAGATCCAGATGTTCGGGCCATTCCGCCGTGTGCGCCATGACGCCCTTGAAAACGTCCAGCCCCTTGATCGCCGGTAGCCTGGCGGGGCTGAAGATACCGACGGCACTGATGACGACATTTGCGCGCATCACCTCGACCGCGTCCGAACCGGCTCGCCGGACCTGAACCTCCCACTCCTGGTCCGCATCCTGCCACTCAAGTTCCAACACCTCGGTGTCGAACTGAATCTGGCTTTGGATGTTGAAATCCCGGGCGACCTTCTGAAGATAGTCGCGCAGTTCCGCGCCATGACAGAAATAGCGGGTCCAGTCATGATTGGAGAAACTGAACGAATAATGGTGGTTCGGGGTATCCACGCCCACCCCAGGATAGCGGTTCGCCACCCAGGTGCCGCCTACCTTCCCGGTCTTTTCCAGAATCGTATAGGCTATGCCCAGATCCTGCAGCCGGATGGCGGCGGCAAGGCCCGAGGCTCCCGCCCCGATGACGATGGCTTTGAAGCCCGTGTCCGACGTCGCTGGAGTCTTCGCCTGCGCCAGCCGCGAAGCGAGACGCAGTGTATCGTCGACCATTTCCGAATAGCGCTCAGGGATGGGGTCGCCAGTGGACACGCTCAGCATCCTGTTGATCGTTTCTGCCGAGGGCTGCGGCACGGCTATGGGCTTGCCGTCCTTCCACGCCTCGATCGCCTCCAGCGCCGCGGCCCGCACCTCCGCTTGAATGTCGTCCGACAAGCCACCCGTGTCATGATCGGTGAAGCCAAGCATCGGCGTGGGCAGATAGGGCGCCTCCAGCCAGCGGCTTTCGCCCGTCAGTTGATAGAGCAAGAGCAGCAATGTCGGCACATTTGCGTAATCGAGCGCTTCGCGCAACTCGGTCGTGTTCATGCTGCATGTCCCGAGTTCAAAGTGGCCATCCGTTCCATCTAACACCCCATCCAAGTCGTTATTGTCGTTGATCCCGATAACCGGGGATCACTTCTTGCTGCTGCCGGCAGAATAGTCCCCATACCCCGTATCGCGCCATCGCACCGCTTCCCGCACGCCCAATTCATCGAGCTTGCTCCACCATTCATAGGCGGATTCGCTGTTGGCCAGGGCCGCATCCGTCAGAGTGCAGGTCGAGACGGACGACTGAATGCCCATATTTTCGTAGAAGGCATTGGCCGCTGTCTTCAAACCGGCCAGGAAGTCGGCGCTGAGATTCGCGATTCTGTCTGCAAACGCGATGGTGCGATCCTCCAACTCGGCTTCTGGCCAGGCATAGTTGATCATTCCAAGCTCCTCGGCGGCCCGGCCATCGATCGCATCGCCGGTGAAGAAAAGCTCCTTCGCCTTGCGCATGCCGATCACCAGCGGAAGGATATTGCCATTGCGCGCAACGCCGATGGCCCGGTGGCCCGGATGCCCGAACAGGCAGTCCTCCGACGCCGTGACGAGGTCCGCCATCATCGCGAACTCCATCCCTCCGGCCAGGCAAAAACCGTGCGCCTGGACGATTGTGACCTTCGCCATGCGCCACATGTACATCTGAATGTCCGTGCCCGCGTGCAGCATCGTGCGAAAGTTCATCGTCAGCGGACGCCCGTCCTCTGTGTATTTGGTGCCGCTCATTTCAGGGTTGCGGGGCGATGCCGCATTTTGACCCGGGCCCGAAATGTCGTGGCCAGTGCTGAAGCAGCGCCCTGCCCCCCGCAAAATCACCACTCGCGCCGTTCGGTCCAGTTCAAGGTCGTGGAGCGCTGCGTCCAGCTCCCCCATCATGTGGGGGGAAATCGCGTTAAGCTTCTCGGGTCGGTTCAGCGTGATCCGGGCGACACGACCTTCCGTGCCAACGCGGTCGATATACAAAGTATCATATTCGGTCCTCACCGCGATCCCTCTTCTATGCTGGAATTTTCTCGACCGAGGCGGGCTCCGCCCTCAGCTTGGCAATGAGTTTGCCCTCCCACTCGCTCGCGCCACCAAGCATCAGGGCGAGGAGGTTCGACCGGCGATAATGGAGATGGCAGTCGGCTTCCCAGGTGAAGCCCATGCCGCCATGGACCTGGATATTGTCCTTTGCGCACTGCTGGTAGGATTGCGTCGCCGCCACCCGCGCGAACGCCGCCGCCTCCGGCAGCACCGACGCGTTGGCCGACAGCGCCCAGGCGCCATAATAGGCGTTGGCACGGGCCAGCACGGTACTGACATACATGTCAGCCATCAGGTGCTTCAGCGCCTGGAACGAACCGATCGCGCGACCGAAGGCGAATCGCATGCGTGAGAACTCGCACGCCATCTCGAGCGCGCGCTCCGCACCGCCGATCTGCTCGAAGGCGACAAGGACGGCCGCCCTGTCGAACACGTCCGCCAACAGGCTGAGCCCGGCTCCGCGCGCGCCCAGCCGTTCCGCCGGCACATGATCGAACGTCAGCGCGGCAAGGCCCCTCGTCGGGTCAATGGACTCCAGCGCGGTTCTCGACACGCCGGAAGAGGCGAGCTCTACCAGGAAGAGCGACAGCTCCGCAGGATCGTCATGTTCCCGGGCGATCACGATCGCCGCGCCGGCGATGGAGCCATCAAGCACGGGCGTCTTCGAGCCATTCAGGTGACCGCCGATCGCCACGGTCGTCACGCATTCCGGCGTGAATGCGCCCGGCCCTTCCGCCCAGGCAACTGTCCCGATCAGACCGGCACCCGCCACCCGTGGCAGCCAGGCCTGCTTTTGCGCCTCGGTTCCTGCCGCCTTGATGAGTTCCGCGAACAGGTAAACAGTCGAACTGAAAGGCACTGCGGCCATCGCCCGACCTATTTCCTGCGCAAGTACGCACAGCTCGAGATAGCCGAATCCGGAGCCGCCATATTCCTCCGCGATGGCCGCCCCGGTGAAACCCATTTCGCCCAGCTCGCGCCAAAGCTCCGTCTGATAGGGCTGCTCCCCCTCCAGCACGCAACGGACATCCGCCGACGGCGAGCGCGAGACAAGAAACCGCCGTGCCTCCTCCCCCAATTGCCGCTGCGCGCTGTCAAATTCGAAATTCATCTGCCTCGCCCACACAGTAGGGTTCAACCCTTGCCTATGACAGAACACTAATCGATCAATTAATTAAATGCAACAGCCCTGCGCTTTGTCCGGCCCGGAGACGGCCCAAGAGCATGTGCGGCCTCGGTGTAGAGCGGCACGAAAGCTGTTTTCCAAAGTCCAGCGGGCGAGCCGGCGATGACGCAAATCCGGCAAGCTCAACTCGTGCGCGTAGCGCAGCGAGCCAGCGCCGGGATGCTCCGTAATCACGCGATAAACCGCTTCGAGCGATTCAACGAAGCACCACGAAAGCTTTGAGCGTATCAGGCAATGAGATGTTCATCGTGCTCATGGCCAACTGCATAAGCAATTTGGCAAGATTGTTGCGCCAACTGGCAGCGATCCAATCTCGGTGGGCAACACCCTAAAATCCCCCCACTAGAACGACCCGAAGGCGACATCGAAGGAGGTAAATTGCGATCCCAGCAGAGGACCGACGGTTTAGGCTGCGATCATCGGAAGATCACTGGAATCCAACTCGACACGGCAAGGGATCAATTCGGCGCATCCTCTCGGAAACGCTCGATCTGATGCATGCGCTCATGCAAAACGGTGACAATACCAACGGCACCATCGGACAAGACACGCCAATAGACATAATGATGCTCATACCGGCAATAGAAGCCTTCGACGCCGAGTCCCCGGGGGACATCCCGCCAGGCAATGCGGCGTTCGGCAATATCTTCAAAGCGAGCAAAAAGGCCGCGAATATAACGGTCAGCCTGATCCTGTCCCCATTGCTCGCGTGTATAGTTGTAAATGTCATCTATCCGGCGGCCGGCGGCGCGCTGCACGCGATAACTGATCATGAGGCTTAGTTGCGAGCGTTACGGGCAATAATTGCGTCCGCATCAAGCGGCAGATATTCGCTCTCTGGTACGGCAAATGCGGCGGTCAACTCGGCCTTCAAGAGCGCCAACCGTTCGCTCTCGACCCGTTCCTTGTCCCGACGAATCAGGTCTCGAACATACTCGCTCACATTTTCATAGGCCCCTGCCTCGCCGATGTTAGCGGACACAAAATCGCTGAGAGAGCCGCTGACGCGTACATTTAAAGTCATGGGTTTAGACATAAGACCAGTCTCCTGTCCACAAGATAAGGAATAATGAGGACAGAAGCAAGGTGGCATACATTAGCAGCAGCAGCACGGACAGCGCGCTGGCGTCGACCCAAGAAGCCATAGAGCTGTCAAATCCTGTTTCCCCAAAACAGACGCTCGTCAGACAGCGCAATGCAAGAATTGGAGGGTGTCCGCCGATCCAACTCACTCCCATCCAGTCCCTCAAGCCGGTATCGCGGCGTAATCCATCGCCCTGAGATCGGTGAGCATATCGGGACCGACGGGTTGCCAATCCAGTAACGCGCGCGTCTTCTCGCTCGACGCAGGCATGTCGAGTCCAGCGAACATGGCAAACCAACCGAAGTGGTCCGGTGCCGCTTCCGGAGGCAAGGAGATGACCGGCAGGCCCAGGCCCACCCCCACGACCTCCGCAATCGCGCGAGCGGATATGCCTTCCTCAGCGACAGCATGATAGCGTGCGCCAGCCTGCCTACGGTCGATAGCAAGCACATAGAGCTTGGCCACGTCGAGGACGTGGGCGGCAGGCCAGCGGTTGCCGCCTTCGCCAATATAGGCCACGCCTCCTTTCTCCCGCGCCATCTGGATATAGGGTGTGATGAGGCCCTGCTTAACTGCATCATGTACCTGCGGCAGTCGCATGACCGAGACATTGACGCCTTTCTCCAGTAATGCCTGTCCAGCTAGTTCCGAAGCGATGCGCGGGTTGGGATGATGAAGGTTCACCACATCCTCCACAGCAGGCGTGCCGTCGCCTGGTGCCCCGATGCCCGTTCCCGAGGTGATGAGAAGCGGACGGTCGCTCCCTTTTAGCACTGCCCCCAGCGCCTCGATCACACGCCGATCCTTCTCACAATTTGCGATGAAGTTGGAGAAATCATGATCGAAGGCGGTGTGTATCACAGCGTCGGCGTTGGCGGCACCGGCGCGGATACTGTCCAGATCCTCCAGCGTACCGCGATGCACCTCTGCACCCGCCGCAACGAGAAACGCTGCTCCCGTTTCGGATCGCGTTAGGCCGAGCACCTCATGCCCAGCGGCCAGCAGGTCAGGCACTATGCGCGACCCTATGAAACCGGTCGCACCCGTGAGGAAAATACGCATCATCGATACTCCGACATTGTTCGGAGCCTCTATCCGCCCGCACATTTTCCTGTTAAAGTAGTGATCTTATCATAGTATAAATCCAAACAGGCTGGACCTCTGGTGGAGATCGACAACGCCCTCGGCCTATTCCTGCGCGACCGCCGTATGCGGCTTGATCCGGCAACGTTCGGCTTTTCGACCAATCGCCGCCGGACGCCGGGCCTTCGCCGGGAAGAAGTGGCGCAACGCGCCAATATCAGCGCGACCTGGTACACTTGGCTCGAACAGGGCCGTGGCGGAGCGCCTTCCGCAGATGTGATCGAGCGCATCGCGACGGGAATGATGCTGACCGAGCCGGAACGGGAACATCTTCATATTCTTGCATTCGGTCATCCACCGGAATCGCGCTATAGTGAGCCGGAAGGCATCTCGCCGCGGTTACAGCGCGTGCTCGATGCCATCCCCGTCAGTCCAGCGATCATCCGGACGGCGACTTGGGACGTCGTGGCATGGAACAGAGCTGCCGCAACAATCTTGACCGACTATTCCAGCCTTTCGCGGCAGGAACGCAACATCTTGCGCCTGATGTTCTCCGACTCCCGGGTGAAGACGGCACAGGAGGATTGGTATAGCGTTGCGCGTTTTGTGGTCGGTGCATTCCGGGCAGATGCCGCACGAGCGGGCGCTGGCGCAGAAATCCGTCAACTCGTCGATGAGCTATCCCTCATGAGCCCCGAATTCGCGGCAATGTGGCGTGACAATGAGGTTGTCGGGCACGGCGAAGGCGTGAAGCGTCTGCAACATCCTGAGATAGGGCCAATCGAGTTGGAATTTTCCACTTTCTCCGTCGAAGGACGGCGGGATCTGGTTATGATGGTCTACAACCCCGCGAATCTCGAAGTTGCCGGCCGCCTGAAGGCCTTTCTTGAAGCTGGCCGCGATGTTTGAAGGTCATCGTTTTGACGCCGCTTCCAAGGTCGACCCTTTGCAGTCGTCAGCCGGCATATATATATACTCCCCAGGTGCGGACAGGCCGCTATTCAATGGCCATCGCGACCGGAGGGTTATGGCTCTCGCTTCCGCGAGCGTGAGGGCGCAAGGCAGTTTCATGACCCAAGATAAAGTTCTAATCATCGTTTGCCCACATTGCAGCGCCGCCAACCGCGTCCCACCTGATAAATTGAAGGCTGGTGGCATATGCGGGCGGTGCAAGCAGCCACTCTTCGCAGGCGAGCCGGTGTCGCTGACTGCCGCCAATTTCGATGCGCATGCCGGTCGCAGCGGCGTGCCTCTACTTGTTGATTTTTGGACGTCCTGGTGTGGCCCCTGCCGTCAGATGGCGCCTGCTTTTGCCGGGGCGGCGCGCGACCTTGAACCCTATATGCGCTTGGGCAAGCTCGATACGGAAGCCGAGCAGGGCATCGCCGCGCGCTACGGCATACGCTCGATCCCCACGATGATCCTGTTCTCGAACGGGCGCGAAGTGGCCCGGCAATCGGGTGCGATGCCGCAACCAGCCATCGTCGCATGGGCAAGGGCGCAATTGTAGCGGGACATCGGCGCGAGACACGCTAAAGCAAAATCGCGCAGTTTGCGAACCTGCAGCACGCCCGCGCCAACGATCGTCATCCCCCGCTGAGAGCCTGGAGGATGATGACTTCGTCCCAGTCGGACAGCGGCCTGCCTAGTTCGAAAACCTGTTCACCGTTGACGAAGCAGCGCATATTGCGGCGAAAGCGGTCCTGCTCGTCAATCATGCGAAAGCGGATGCCGGGATAGCGCGCGTCAAGCGTAGCGAACAAATCGGTAAGGTTCGTGCCCGACGCCTCAACCTGCGATGCGCCGGTATAGGATTGCAGCGCGCTGGGAATCGACACATTCATCCCACTTCTCCTCAGGCCAGGACGGCCGTTTCCACGGCATAGACTGGCGGTAGATGCTGCGCGATCATCGACCATTGCTCGCCTTCATCCGCGCTCATCCACAGGCTGCCGCTGGCCGTACCAACATAGATGCCGACCGGATCGCAGACATCGTTGGCCATCGCCTGGCGATAGACCGTCCACCAGGCGCCGTTCTGAGGCAGGCCGGCATCCTGTCGCGACCAGGACTCGCCGCCATCGCGAGTGATGTAGGCTGCAGGCTTGCCCCCCGGGCTGGTGCGCGGCCAAACGTCGGTGCCGTCCATCGGAAATACCCAGGCGGTCCGGTCGTCGCGTGGGTGGGCTATGATGGGAAAGCCAATGTCTCCGACCTCCGCCGGCATGGCGCGTCCGATCCGTCGCCATTGGTTCGACGGCCGGTCGATCCGGTAAATACCGCAATGGTTCTGCTGATAGAGCCGGTCGGGGTTCGAAGGGCACAGCGCCAGGCAATGTGGGTCGTGAAAGGCCCATTGGCTGGCATCGAACCCGGCGACCACCTCCAGCCCTTCGATCAACGGTATCCAGGTCTGGCCGGCATCATGCGATTCGTGCACGCCCCCACCCGACATGCCAAGGTAGAGATGGGCCGCGTCGCGCGGGTCGACCAGCAACGAATGCAACTTCGGACCATCGGGGGTTCCGTCCTGTGCGCCACCCAAACGATCGCGATAGGCGGGGTTATCGTTGAAACCAGCAACGCCTTCCCAGGTCACACCGCCATCCTCGCTGCGGAAGAGCGCTTGCGGTGAGGTGCCGGCGTACCACAGGCCCGGCTCGCTGGCGTGGCCGGGGGTCAACCAGAAACTATGATCGACGGCGCGGCCAGCCTCTCCTTCCCGCGCCTTGGGAAAGGCTGGCGGACGGCTCGCCTCGTTCCAACTCTTCCCCAGGTCGGTCGAGCGGAAGATCGTCGGACCCAGGTGCCCGGTCTTGGCGGCGGCCAGCAATGTGCGACCATCGCGCGGATCGAGTACCAGATGATGGATGATATGGCCCAGGAAGTGCGGACCATCTGCCTGCCATTCCCGCCGTCCGACATCGCTGCGATAGATCCAGGCACCCTTTCGCGTCGCCACCAGCAGGGCAAGCTCGTGCATGTCTCGGTCTCCCGCCGAAATGGTCCGCCTGACCAATTGGCGACGCGCTCGGCTACAACAGTCTCGGATGGAAAGCAGCTTCGGTCAAGTTGGACGATCGGCAGCGGTCAGAGGCCACCCGTTAACCGGAACAGCCGACGCACTGGTTAGCTTCCTACGAAGGGCTTGATGCACGCGCTATCGATTAAAAATCCCGTGGTGAAACGGTGATGGTCAGCTTCATCAAACACTTGCTTATCTGGGGGCCGCAGACATTATGGCGCAAATACTCCGGATCACAGGTGGTCAACGCCCCGGCTGAGGCGCAACAACCCCCTCCCCCTTCCCTCCCTCATTCCCGCCGCGTCCTGAGGCGGAGCCAAACTGTCGCCGCACAATCGGGTTCCCATTTGAAGGGAGGCGGCGCGTCCGCCGACCGCAGCAACGACGGTCACGCCATACGGCAGAGATGCTGTGGAGCGGGAGGTTTCCCGGAAAAGAAGCAAGCCGAGGAGACCGGGTGAGACGCATGTGCCACGGGAAGCCACATCCGGACGCCGACAGGCTTTACCAAAATGTCATGAATTTCGTTCTTTTGGGGTGCGTCCTCCATCCGATGCGTCAAAGTTAGCCTTGCTTCCGGTGAAAGTACGGAAGCGGGACGTGAGAACCCCTCCAGACAAAGCTCGGTCACAGTCTCACCGGGGCCGAGTGGCATGCACCGCCGCCCCTGCCCGCCCCTCAGGACGCAGAAGAGCTTCCAAAACCGCCCCTGATCCCGCCGATGGCGGAGCTTGCGCGCTGGAGCCCGCCGCGCATTGCCAGGCTGATCACCGAGCAGCGCGATTATGCGGCCACGGTTCTGACGGTGGACGCCGTCGCGAATTTCTGGCGTCTCCAGGACTTTGCCCGCTGCAAGGCGCGTGCCTTCGCCGGCGTGACACAGCGCCCGCAGCGCCTATCCGGGCTCGATCGCGTTCCGCAGACCATCGATCATCCGCCCGATTTTGAGGAAACGCTGCGCGGTCAGGGGGCAGCTTTCGTCGTCGAGACGAGCAGTGCCCCGGCTGCATTCCCTGCGGCGATCTCTGGGCAAAGCTCGGCCAATTGAAGGTCCGCTACCGCATCTCCGTCCGCATCATCGGCGAGAGCGAAGCGATGCTCCGATCAGGACGGCTAGGCCTGCCCTTGATCGGTCACCCGGTCGCCTGGCTAAAGCCCGCGGGCGACACCGATTCTATCTCGGGGTCAAGATGCAGACGGGCGTCCGGGCCGCCGTCGGCGTACGCGCCATGGCGAAATTCACGGGCGTTGTCAGTAACCGCAATTCCAGCGATCCCATGCGATGAGGCCGATCTGGAGGCCCGCCTCAGTGGCGCTCGAACAGATCCGCGGCCGCAGCAACGAGCGGCATGACCATGATGTCAGCCGACATGGGATAGGCTTCGCCACCGGGATAAATGACGCTGCGGCGCGCTGGGTTCAGGTCTGCACAGGCATGATGGAAGCCGCGTTCCACCTTCGGCGCCAGGCTCCGCTTGATCTCATAGACCCAGAGTTCTCCACCCGGCAGAGTGATGAGCAGATCGATCTCGGCGCCTGCCGCCGTCCGGTAGAAATTGGCGACGCTGCCCTCAGGCGCCGCGGCAATCAGATTCTCGATGACGAAGCCTTCCCAGCTTCCGCCCGCGACGGGATGACCAAGGATCGCTTCTTCATCGCCCAGACCAAGCAGGGCATGGACCAGCCCACTGTCCCTGACATAAATGCGCGGCGATTTGACGAGCCTCTTCGCACTGTTGCTGTGCCATGGTTCGAGCCGACGGACGAGCAGCAGGTCGACGAGAAGATCGAGATAGTTGGCGACGGTCTTGGAATCGAGGCCAAGAGCGCGCGCGAAATCCGCGGCATTGAGCAGCCCCGACTGATGATGCGCCAGCATCGTCCAGAAGCGTCGCAGCGTTTCCGCCGCGATCCTGGGGCCCAGCATCGGAACATCCCGCTCCAGATAGGTGCGGATGAAATCCTGCCGCCAGCGCAGGCTCGAGGGATCGCTCGCACTGAGAAAGCTGTCCGGGAAACCGCCCCGCACCCAGAGGCGGCTTGCCGCCTGCGCCTCGATCTCAAGCGCATCGAGCGGTCCCATTTCAAGATAGCTGACCCGCCCGGCAAAGCTCTCGCCCGATTGAGCGAGCAGATCGATCGATGCAGAGCCAAGGAGTAGGAAGCGGCCGGCCTTGAAGCCAGCGCGCCTGCCCTTGTCGATAAGGCCGCGCAATATCTGGAAAAGACCCGGCAGGCGATGAACCTCGTCCAGGATCACCAGCTTGTCCTGGTGCCCCGAAAGATAGAGTTCCGGATCGCTCAGCTTGGCCCGGTCTGTCTCGGATTCGAGGTCGAGATAGATGGAGGGGACCGTCTCGCCAATCTCCAGGGCAAGGGTCGTCTTGCCGACCTGCCGTGGTCCGAGCAGCGCCACAGCGGGGACTTCGCTCAAGCGTTCAAACAGGCGCGCTGCAATTCGACGGTCAATCATCCTTGCATTATTGGAATACCATTCCCGATTTGCAAGGTTATTTCATCAGAATCGGACCGGGCATAGCGGGTAGATCCTCTCTTAAATCATCGGACGAGGGGACGACGTCCATGCGACGCCATGATTATCGCTGTTTGATCTCGCTTTCTTTTCGTAGCGTGAGCCTAACCGCACACTTGGTTGGCTCTCTCGATCGATCCTCTCGGCTCCATTCATCGCAGCGCGTGTGGGATCGCTGTTCATTGCCGACCGAAGGCTGCCAAATTGCGAATAAGATCGCCATCCAGCCGGTTCTTAACGCTCTTGTCATTTGCAGCAAACCAAGTCGGCACATGCCAGCGAGCCACTCGTTGACGAGTTTGCGGGAGGCTGCCTCGGACGTAGCGCGGCGTTACAGGTTCACTTTCTTCTTTTTGGCAGCGGACATCTCCCCCCGTGCAGGAACGTATCCGGTTTTGCTCCGGCCGCGACCAAACCGATCTCGGGAAACCCACTCAAAGTCAGCAGACGCCTGCGCGCTGAGGCGACATTGAAGCGCCAGCACTTTCCTTCGTAAGTTTAGAGCCCCTTCCAAATATTTTATGAGACACGCCGACCAGAATGGTCGGAGAAATTCTGATTCTAAAGATTCTGATTCAGGATTTGCGAATCGCGGGGAAAACATGAGTCGCGAGCCCCTATCCTGACTGGTTGGGGGAGTTAACCTGTCTGTTTGGGGGCGTGGGGCTGACCTTGCGGGGGCGTTCGCCTGACCGGTTGGAGGAGGAGGCGGTGGATCGATACCAATATGCCCTCCCCCATCCCGCCTTGGGTCCGACAGGGCGCCCACTGAACCGCGTTCCGCCGTTCTTCGCGCGGGCGCACCTTGATCTTCTGATCCCGCCGGATATTTGCGAATCCTGTCCGATTGGGGGAATGGGCTGTATCCTGACCTGACTTGACGTTTCCGGTCAGGTCAGGCAAATCTCTCGCTCGCTATGGAAGAGGCGGATCAGACCCGAACACAAGATGAGGCGCTTGTCGCCACGAATCGCGCCATGCGTGTCGCGGCAGCGCTTGCCAATCGGGATAATGACGAATTTGCAAAGCCAGGCAAGCTCGTCGAGGTAAGGTTCATCAAGGGGCAGTCTCTGAGTTTGACGGCCTCCCGTCTTCTCGCCCTCATGATCCTGACCGCTGGTGGGGACGCATGGCGCGACATCCCCCATCGAATCCGCAAGGCGGAGATACGGCGGGGTCATAAGGGCAATGAACGCATTGCCGACATGCTTGAAGAATTGCATCGGACCTTGTTCGCGGAAGATGATACTTCCTGGCGGGGTCGCCGGGCAACACGCCGCTTTCCGCTTATCCAGATGTCCAGGGAAGAGGTGGACGAGGATGGCCAGGAGGCGGGGTGGATCGAATGGGAATTCACGCCGGACGCGCGCCGGCTGATCAAGGAATCAGAGACCTACGCCGTCCTCAATCGGCAGGCGGTTCTGGGCTTTCGTTCAACATATGCGCTGCGGCTTTATGAGATGGGCGCCTTGCGCATCCATCGACGCCAGTCGACCTGGAAGGGAGACGTCACGGCCTTGCGAGCGGCATTGGGGATCGATCCCGATGTGTACAAGGATTTCGCTCAACTTCGCCGCAAGGTCCTGCAGACGGCAAAATCAGAGATCGATCAACTGGCCCATTTCACCATCGAGTGGAAGGAGGTCCGCAAGGGCCGTGCGGTTGCAGAGATCGAGATGCGTTTCCTTGCGAAGGACGCACCCGAGCAAATCAACACGGTTGATGAACTCGAACGCCATTCTACCGGGCGTAAGGCTCGGCGGGACGGACGGGTGGAAACCATTGTGCCGGCGGCTCCGGCGGTGACGGCCGGCCCGGCCGTGGAAAAGAAGAAGTCGGCAGGCGCGAACAGTGGAGGGGAGGGCGATGCCTTTGCGGCCTTCCCTTCAGGAAGCCTCCACTATGCGTCCTCGCCGGCATTTCGCGATATCGCCCGCTCCATCGGCGGGGGGTGGGATATCGATCTCATTGCCACCGCCTATAGAGAATATATGGGAGCGCGGCTGGCCAATCTGAGCGGTAACAAGCTGAGGCAATCCTGGACCGGATTTTGCGAGAGCTACGCGTCGCGTCGGGGTCGGCCGTAGAAGATTTTGCACCGGTGCAAAATGGCTGTCGAACCGCGTTTGAATGTCGCGGCTGACGCATAAGCTCATCGACTGAATGGACGCTAAGGGGAACGGTGGCACATCGCCAAATTTCACCCAAGCGGATTGTGCAGAAGTCCGCCCCCCAATCGGACAGGACCGCTTGCTTACCATCCAGCGCAGCGAAGTTGGGAGGGCAAAACTGAAGCGTTCGGTTGATCTAATTCAGTTCGGCGCCCCCAACTGGTCAGGTTTGAACGTATGAATTGCTGAGGAAGCATCAGATTCCTTACATCTTCAAAATTATCCGCCACAGAGGCTGGAATTCGAAAGACGGCGCTTAAGTGAGTCACGGTAGGGCGGCGCTAAAGCCGGTCCCGGCAAATTGGGGGGTGGGAGAAACGGATATTACCCAAGTTTGCGGGATTTTCTGTTGACGGCCATTCATTTTGCACCGGTGCAAAATCTCCCTCCGCCGGCATGGACGGCCCCCATTCGGTCAGGATGGCGCTGGGGTTTTCACTGGATAAGCATGCAAGCGTCAGCTTGCGAAAATATGCCCGCCATTGACATAAAATCACAAGCTGGAGCATAGTCGATCCATCTTCGAAAAGGGTAGTGATTATGGCAAGCCTTCCGGCCGACGAAATAGACTCAAGCTTCGCCGCCGTAACCGACCTTGCAGCGCGTTCCAATACAGTTCTGGAAAGGCTGCGGGACAATGCGCAGGCGGCGCGTGCCAATGCAAGGCGAGAGCCAACCTTCACGATCGGGCGGGCGGCAGAACTGATCGGCCGCACGACGCAGGCCATTCGCGAAGCCGAACGCGATGGGCGTCTGCCTGAGCCGCCGCGGACGGACACGGGGCGCCGGGTGGGTTACACCCTGGCTCAGCTCAACGATATGCGCGGATTGTTCGGCACACGCCCGTGGCGCACGGCGGACGACCCCTGTGCCGTCATCGCGGTCCAGAACTTCAAGGGGGGGGTCGGCAAATCGACCATCTCCGTCCATCTTGCGCAATATCTCGCAATCCAGGGCTATCGGGTGGCGCTTATCGACTGCGACAGCCAGGGGTCGGCAACGACCCTTTTCGGCTATGTTCCTGACCTGGATCTTACCGAGGACGACACGCTTTATCCGTTCTTGCGGCATGACGATATTGGATCGTTGGATTATGCCCTGCGTAAGACGCATTTCGATCAGCTCGAATTGATCCCCGCCAACCTCCGGCTGTTCCAGTCGGAATATGAGCTGGCAGGGCGGATGGCGCGCGGCGAGTCGGCGTTGCTCAACCGGCTGGCGGAAGGCATCCATTCGATTGCCGATCGATTTGACGTGATCGTTATCGATCCGCCGCCAGCGCTGGGCGCGATTTCGCTTTCGGTGCTGCGCGCAGCAAATTCGCTTGTCGTGCCGGTGCCTCCGACGGTAATGGACTTTTCCTCGACAGCCGCATTTCTCAGCATGCTTGAGGAAACGATGGCTGAGCTGCACAGGCTGGGTTTCCCCACGGGCCTCAATTTCCTTCGCTTCGTGGCTTCCAAGGTGGACGAAGGAAAGTCGATGCAGAAGGAAATGTTGAACCTCATGCGCTCGCTTTTCGGTCATTACATCGTGCGCACGCCGCTCAAGGACTCGGCCGAAATCGACAATGCAACGGCTCGGTTGATGAGCGTTTACGAACTGGATGGACCTCTCACCAGCCGCTCGGTGCGCGAGCGCTGCCTGACTTATCTCGACGGCGTCAATTCAGAGGTGGAGATTGACATCCGATCGACCTGGCCAAGCCATGCCGCCAGGCTCAGGCAGGAGGGCCATGCCTGATTTTGCACCGGTGCAAAATCAGGCATTTGCTAGCGCGAACGGCGCAGAAATCCGCCAAAAAGGGACCAGTATATGAGCGGTAAAAATAAGAGTTTCGCAGAAGGCCTCGCAGCCGGGCTGGTGCCCGCTCCGTCGGAAACGCCCAGGGCGCGAAGCCAGATGGGGTCGATTTTGTCGTCGCGCGAAAATCGGATCGCGGCGCTCGCGTCGGGTGCTATAACGCAGCGCACGCATGAGCTTGTCGATCCCGCTCGTTGCCGCATGTGGGCGGGGCATAACCGGGACTATGACCTGCTGAATGAAGATCGCTGCGCCGACCTGATCGAGAGTTTGAAGGCGCAGGGGCGACAGGAAGTGCCGGCGATTGTGCGACGGGTCCGTGGCGACGCGGATTATGATTTCGAGGTCATCTGCGGCGCGCGCCGCCATTGGTCGGTGTCCTGGCTGCGGGCGCATAATTATCCCGACTTCCGGTTCCTCGTCGAAGCTCGCGAGCTTACAGATGAAGAGGCGTTTCGCCTGGCAGACCTTGAAAACCGTGCGCGTGAAGACATTACGGATATGGAGCGGGCGCGGGATTATCTGAAGGCGCTTGCCGGCTATTATGAGGGGCACCAGGGCCGCATGGCGGAGCGACTCAACGTTTCGCAAAGCTGGCTCAGCCGCTATCTTGACCTTGCGCGCCTGCCTGCCGAACTCACGGCGGCATTTCCCGACATCCACGCGCTCAGGATCAAGCATGTGACGATGCTGAAGCCGCTACTCAAACCGGAAGAACGCAAGGATCGGGTATTTGCCAGGGCTGCCGAGCTGGCGGCTCAATGGGGCAGGGGAGGGGGGGCGTTTGCGGCGCCGGACATCGTCCGTGCGCTGACTCTCGCAGCGGACCCCCCCAAGAGGTCAGGATCCCCCAGGAAGTCAGGATTGACCGAAACGATCACCGGAACGGATGACAAGCCGCTGCTCAAGATTGAGAAACGATCCCCGAAGGCCGTGACGCTGACGCTGCTGCCCAAAGGAGGCGGTACCCGCGAAGAAGCGGAGCAGGCGGTCCTAGCCCTTGTTCGCGATTTCTGGGTCTGACTTTGACTTTGATCCGAGAGCCTCGATCTTTCGTTCAAAAGCGGCAAGCTCGGCATCGAACGCCATCAGTGCTGTATCAAGCTCGGGGGACGGTGGGGAAGGGGAGACGGGCCGGCCACGCGGCGCTGATTTAAACCCGAAGCGAACAGCAAGGTCGCCCGTCAGATAGAGCTGCCAATTGTGGCGCGCCTCTGCCTCGACCAGTAATCCCAAGCCCACGGCGCGCTTGAGAAGCTTGCCGGCTCCGGAAATACTCAAACCGAGTTCCTGGGCAACCCGAGTGGGGCTCGCGACGGGATGCCGCATGAGCAGCGCTACCAGAGCGGCCAAGCTGCCCGGGCGATGGGTCTTTGCAATCGCCTCGCTGAACCTAAGGCGATCGGCCTCCATCGCGTCGAGAAGCGCCATGCCATCCATGGCCGCCGCATTCAGTCTGCGAAGAAAGCGGCGCGTGATGGAGCGGTCGTTCGGGGCAATTCGATAGGCCTTATCCCCCGCCACCAATATGGGGAGAAGCGAGCGGGTAAAGCCCAGTCGTTGCAACAGAAGCGGCAACTCCAGCCACACTGAAAACCCAGCATCCGCGCGGGCGCTGCGGGCCTGTAGCTCCAGGGCGCGCAAGAGGGCAGGACGTTCTGCCCAGTCCGGCGGTGCCGAAAAGCTGAACTTGAGATTATCGCTCCAATGAAGACGTTCGTTGCCAGTAAACCGATTCTGCCAGCGAACAAGGACATCGAACGGATCGCTGATCGTCGAAATTGGGGCGCGAGAGGGGAGGGGGACGCCACATTCCCTCGAAAAAATGTCGATTTCTTCAATTTCCACTCCGTGCGCCTCAAAGGCTCGCCCATATCCGCTCCAACTCGCGCGTAGCTGCCATGCGACAGTGACAGAACTAGCGGAAATGCGCTCGTCCAGCCGGGCTATGGAAGTCGAGGTATCAACTAGGAGCTGCACAAGGCTTGTGTCCCATTCAGGCTGAGACAGGTCGGATATGGCGTGAGGCATGGCTTAATCTATCCCGAATAGGCCTTCTCAGTCTAGTTGGGGATAGGGCAAAAATGCCCGAGCATATTTGGGCAAACCATGCCGGAGCAGCTTATCAATTTGCTGCGGGATGGCAACGGACTGCTCCTCGCTTCCCAAAGCGCGGAGGGATGTAGGCGGGTAGGGAAGCAAGCCGATGTGAACCCGGCATGCGCGGGTGCAGATGTGGAGATGCAGGTCCGGGACGCGCACTCCTATCGCGCAGGCTCGGGTTGGGCTGACGCGATCGGTCCCTGTGGCAGCGAGCTCAATGCGCTCAGGTCTGATAGGTGAAGCTGCCTTCGCCGATCCCGCCTACGACCGCGTGAACATGATCCCCTATCCGGAGCGGCACCAGGGGACCGAGCGCGCCTGTCAGGAGGATGTCGCCGGCCCGAAGTGGTTCGCCACTGTGGATCGGCGTGCAAAAAGGACCCCGTTATGGAGTGGGCCCCTGGGGTCGGACAGGTATCAGGCCGCGGATTTGACCATAGTTTTGGCGTGTAACTCCTCAAACTGCACCGGGCTCAAATAGCCCAGAGCGGAATGCAGTCGGCGTTCATTGTACAACACGGCGACGCAACGCCCACGGGACCGATATCCGGGAAGTTATCTATCAATGGCACCCCTGGAGGGGTCGGCCGATCCACGTGCATCAAGCCGTGGAACGCGCCGGGGGGATTGTTTTTCGGTGCAACCTCACAGGTACGACGTCCGATCGCTTGCTTGAGATTCCGGCGTGGATGTTTGACCGCGCTGTTTGTACCATGACGTGCCTTGAAGCTGCATCTCGCGTGGATATCGGCGCGCTGAGCGCGCTGTCCAGACTCCTGCAGGTGGCAGCCAAGAAGATTTCGGCTTCATCGGTTTCGAGCGCAGCATTCAGCCCTCACGACTCGTATTCGGGAGGTCTTGATGGCACGCAAGCCGATGACAGTGCAGCTCGATCTGTTCTCCAGCCCCAGCGGTTCCGGGATCGCGCAGCTTCCGCGATGGCAGACCCTGCCGCCGCCGACACGCCAAGCGTTGATGCCGCTGATCGTACGCCTGCTACTTGAGCATATCGACAGCGATCCCGTCGCGGAACCACGGGAGACGTACGATGAACTTTGAGAAGATCGGCCCGCAGCATCTCGAGCGCAAGGCGATCCTGTATGTGCGGCAGTCCTCCCCCATCAGGTGCTTCACAACCGGGAGAGCAGCGCTCTGCAATACGCAATGCGCGATCGCCTGGTCACTTTGGGATGGTCTCGCATCGAGACCGTCGACGAAGATCTTGGCCGATCAGCCGCAGGAGGTGTGACACGCGCTGGTTTCGACCGGATGGTTGCCAAGGTCTGCCTTGGCAAAGTCGGTGCAGTCGCTGCACGGGAAGTTTCGCGCTTCGCCCGCAACAGCCGTGACTGGCAACAGCTTATCGAGATGTGCCGGGTCGTCGACACGGTTTTGATCGACCAAGAGACCGTGTACGCCCCGCGCCAAGGTAATGACCGACTGCTGCTGGGCCTGAAGGGAAGCCTCAAAGAGTATGAACTGGATCTTCTGCGCCAGCGTTCGCTCTCGGCCCGCTACGAGAAGGCTCGACGCGGCGAACTAATCGTTGCGGCCCCGGTCGGCTTCGTGAAGGTCGGCGACCGGATCGAGAAGGATCCTGATCGTCGAGTCCAAGAAGCCATTGCCCTGGTGTTTGACAAGGTCGCCGAGCTCGGCAGTGCACGGCAAGCGCTGCTCTGGTTTATCGAGCATGGGCTGGACCTTCCCGCCAAGCGCAACAACGGCGATGTCGAGTGGCGCAAGCCGAACTACGCAACCATTCACCGGATGATCGAGAACCCGATTTACGGTGGCGCCTATGCCTATGGTAAAAGCCGCACCGCCACCGGATATAATGGCGGCGGTATGCGATCGCAGAGTCGCCGCAAGGCGCGGGACGAGTGGCTGGCGCTCATCCCTGGTTCGCACGAAGGCTATGTCAGTTGGGAGCGATCGGAGATTATCCGCAAGATGGTGAGCGACAATGTTCCCACTAGTCGGCATCATGGGGCGCCCAAGCATGGCGATGCACTGCTCACCGGGCTCGTCCGATGCCGGCGGTGCGGCCGCAAGCTGACCGTGCGTTACACTGGTGCCAGGCATGATATTCCCCGCTATTCCTGCTGGCGGGGCCTGCTCGACAATGGCGAGCCGCGTTGTATCGCATTCGGCGGATTACGTGTCGATGATGCGATCGAGCAGGCGCTCATTCCGGTCCTCGAACCCGGAGCGATTGCGGCCGCGGTTGAAGCCGAAGCACAAGCAGCCAGTCGCCGCGATCAGGTCCGCGACGCGCTGATGCGCGATTTCGAAGCGGCCCGTTACGAGGCCGATCGGGCCTTCCGACAATATGATGCGGCCGATCCTCAGAACCGGTTGGTAACGGCGGAACTGGAAGCCCGATGGAACCGCGCACTCACGCGCGTCAGTGAAGTGGAAGCCAGGATCGCCGCGCATGATGCCGCGATGCCGCAACCAGCGTCGACGTCCCTGAAGGAGATCGACGGCCTTGCCGCCGATCTCAAAGCCGTCTGGAAAGACCCGCAGACCGATGCGCGCTTGAAGAAGCGCATCGTGCGCACTCTCATCCAAGAGATAATCGCTGACATCGACGGCGACGCATCCGAGATCGTGTTGCTGATCCATTGGGCGGGCGGCGTCCATACCGAGTTACGACTGCCCAAGCGCCGCAAGGGACAGCGTAACAGCACCCCGGCCGACGTCATTGTCGCCGTGCGCCAACTCGTGCTCATCGCCAATGACGACCTGATCGCTGGGATCCTCAACCGGAACGGGCTGATGACCGGGCACGGCAACCGCTGGACGCGTGAACGGGTCACCGCGCTGAGGTCGCATCACAAGATTCCGGTCTTCCGCGCAGGAACCGATGGCGATGTTCCATGGCTGAACTTGAGCCAGGCGGCCCGCCAAATCGGCGTGACCCCGAAGACGCTCCGGGTCGCAGCGGAAGCCGGCGAGATCGAAGGCATCCATCCTCTACCAGAAGGACCATGGATATTCAGCCGGGCCGAACTTGGTGGCTCTTCCGCCCATCAACTCGTAAACCGCGCCCGGAAAAACCCAAAATACCCCACGGGATCGCATCCCGATCAGCAAAGCCTATTTACTTCAACAACATAGACAGATGGGTGTTATGAAGCAGGATTGTAGACGCGGTCGATGAACGGTGGAAGATGGGCGGCGACCTTCGGCGCGTCGCCCGACGGCCTGCCCGCCATCGGCGCTAGTTCGCTCATGCGCCATGTCTGGATCGCGGCGGGCTATGGCGGCAATGGCATCGCCTTCGCCTCGTTGGCGGCAGAGATACTGGAGCGGGAATTGGCCGGCGAGGCCGACCCGGATCGGGACGCCTTCGATCCCTACCGCTTTGACGGCCGCGCTGCGCAGACGTAGGCCGCCGACCGAGCCTGAAAGCTGCGATGCACAACGGCGAGAGCCACCGAATCATGACGGTCGGGCGAGCCAGCCGAGCGATATCGCAGAAGGCACGCAATCAATGAGCCCACGCGCGGCTCAGCGCGCACCGGAAATTCATTAACGGCGCCACAGTCGGAGCACGAAGGCAGCCGCGTGCGTTTCGCCGCTAAACAAATCGAGGATATGCTCATGCGCTGGCTGCGAAACAATGGCCTAACCCTGCTGCTGCTGCTTTGCTTCTCCCTCAGTATCCTCGGCCAATGGCTGACGGGATGGCGCGTGGAGATGGAGGATGCAGCGCGACATGGCTCCTTGGCTGAGAGCCTGCTCGCATATGCAGGCAGCCCCGAATTCCTGTCCAGCGTCTTTGAGAATTGGGAAAGCGAATTCCTGCAAATGTCTGCCTATGTCATTCTGACGGCGGTATTCTATCAACGCGGGTCGGCAGAATCAATGGACCCCGGCAGCCCGCCACGCGATGCCGATCTCGACCTTCACGCGCGCAAGCCTGGCGCCCCGGGGATTTTGCGGTGGGGGCGATTGTGGCGTGCTCTTTATGCGCGCTCCTTAGGGATCGCTCTTACCCTGCTGTTCCTTTTGTCCTTCTTTGGTCACTGGCTCCAGAGCGCGCATGCCGCCGCGCGGGATGCCGCCGAACATGGCGAAATCGCCCCGACGGCATTCAATCATCTCGCTGATCCGCAGCTTTGGTTTGAATCCTTCCAGAACTGGCAGAGTGAGTTCTTGTCCACCGCCGTCCTCGTCATACTTTCGGTCTTTCTACGTCAACGCGAGTCACCGGAATCGAAACCCGTGGCCGCGCCTCATTCCCAAACCGGGAACTAAACCGCTGCCCGCAACCGCAGCGGTGCGTCCCGCGATAAGGGCGTTTGTCGCTGCGGTTGATGACTGGCTGACCAGCGAGACATCGCCGCAAGTGCGGAATCTTCGGGACGCGACCGGTCTGTCGGAACGGCAAGTGGCGCGGCTGACCAACCGCCTCTATGGTGCACCGCCCCAATATCTGGCGCGCAAATATCGGGCACTCCGCTTTGCCGCGCAGATCGCACGCGATGGTCAGGACCGGAACGGGCTTTGCTACGACAGTTTTTATGACCAGTCTCATTCCATCAGGGAAATCAAGCAGTTCCTTGGCCGCACGCCCGGTCAGATCAGGAAACTACCGATGGCAACGCAAATGCCAGACGGGCCAGTTCAGGAAGCGACCTTGCCCCCATTTTGCGCATGATCGATGCCCGGTGATTTTCTACGGTACGCTGGCTGATGCCCAAATCCGCCGCGATATTCTTGCTCGGATGCCCTAAAAGCACCATGTCCATTATTTGATGCTGCCGCTTGGTCAGAGCAGCGATCCGGCGTGACGTGGCTTCCTGGACCCCGGATGATTTTCCGGCATCATGAGACTGTTCGAGCGCCCCGCCAATGCTGGCGAGCAGTGCCGCGCGTCCGACCGGCTTTTCGATGAAATCGCAGGCACCCGCTTTCATCGCCTGGACCGCCAGTCCGATTTCGCCGCTGCCCGTAATGATGATCGCCGGCAATCGGTCGCCCCCGTCCCGAAGCTTTTCCAAAAGTGCGATACCGCTCATCCCGGGCAGGTTGGCGTCGATCAGCAGGCATCCCTCGCCTCCCGGCAGATATCCGGCGAGAAACGCCTCCGGGCTTCCAAAAGCCTCGACATGGTGGCCGTCGGCTTCTAGTACGTCGCGAAGGGACGTACAAATTTCCGGGTCGTCATCCACGACGAACACCGTGGAAACCGGATCGGCGCCAGGAATCCCGTCTATCGAGGCGCCATGTGGCGCACTGTCCGGCAAGAGCTGCTCAATCACCGCAGCAAGTTCGCGCGCCTGCACCGGCTTGCTCAGTTGCACACAATCCTGAAGCGCGATCTCCGCAAGGGAAGCCGTCGATATGTCGCCGGTCAGGATGATACCGGGCACGGGATGATGAAGCAGATTGCGAAGCTTCGCCAGTAATTGCAGACCGTTCATGCCGTTTGGAAGATTATAGTCGGCCAGGATGATGTCTGGCCGAATCGCTCCGCCAGACACCAGCTTCACGGCGGCGTTTCCGTCCGATGCGATCCTGACGATATGCCCTTCAGCCTTGAGCAGTTGTGCGAGCAGGTCGAGGACGTCGGGATCATCTTCAACAAGGATGATCGCGCAACCCGATCGGGCCGTTTGTTCGGCATCATGCCCGTCCCTTTCGGGGATCAGCGCGGGGTGCGACCTGCCGGTACCTTGCCTGACACCGATCGAAAAAAAGGACCCTTTGCCCGGCATTGACCGGACTTGCACCTCATGGCCCAGCAATGCCGAAAGGCGCTGGACAATCGACAGGCCGAGGCCGAGGCCATGACTGCGCTCCCGCGCGGCATTGCCGACCTGATGAAATTCATCGAAGATCGCATGGAGCTGGTCCCCCGGTATACCGATCCCGCTATCCCAGACTTCTATGCGCAGCCCACCGCCATTCCGCCGGCAGCCCAGCACTATGCGACCTCGCTTGGTATATTTTATGGCATTGGCAAGTAGATTTCGAAGCATCTGTTCCAGCAGGCGTGGGTCGCTTTCGATTATTGCAGAACTCGGCTGGACACGCAGAGACAAGTGCCTTGCCTCCGCCAGATAGGTGAATTCGTCCCGAAGCCGGTCGAGCAATTCCATGATCGGGAAGGCGACGGGCCTCGCCGTGATGACGCCAGCTTCGATCTGGTTGATGTCGAGCAAAGCGTTGAGCATGCCCGACATCGCGCCGACGGTCTGATCGAACCGGGCGATCAGTTTCTGGGCATCCTCTCCTTCAACCATCTGCGCCAGAAGCGCCTGTAGCAGTGTCAGCGATTGCAGCGGCTGCCGCAGGTCGTGGCTTGCCGCCGCCAGAAAGCTCGATTTTGCGAGGTTCGCCCGTTCAGCCTCCTGCCTCGCCGTGTCCACGGCCGATACGGCCAGCTTGCGCTCGGTGATATCGACGAAGGTAATGACGACGCCTTCGACCCGATTGTCATGGGCAAGATAGGGAAGAATGCGCCGCACGAACCAGACACCGTTCTTCGCGCCGATTTCGCGTTCAATGGCATCCTTGCCCGCCAGGACCGCCTGGGCATCGGGGAGCAGATCTTCATCCGTCGCGAGCGCATGGAGGTCAGCGAGCGGGCGGCCAACGTCGCCGGGGATGACATTGAAAATGGATCTGGTTGCGGGCGTGAAAAAGCGAATCCTGAGTTCACGATCAAGGAACAGTGTCGCCACATTCGTACTGTAAAGCACGTTCTGCAAATCGTCGGCGGTCGTCCGCTGACGGTCAAGCGTTTCCTGGAGCTGGGAGTTCAGCGCTGTCAACTCCTCGTTAAGGGATTGCAACTCCTCCTTGGATGTCAGCAATTCTTCGTTGGTCGACTGGAACTCCTCGTTGACGGACAAGGCCTCCTCATTGATGGCTTTCTGTTCCTGGGTCGACATTTCCAGATTCTGAAGCGCATTCTGCAATTCGGCCTGGGTTTCTTCCAGTTCGCGTTCCAGATCGGCGATGCGGGACCGATCGACACGCGCCAGGGTCGAACCCGGCATGCGGTCCCGGCTGGTCTCTTCGATGAAGCAGACGAGCAACAGCTCCTCACCCTCATGCGTCAAAAACTGGACATCGATGTCAAACCAGATCGTCGCGCCATCGCGGTTCAGTCTGCTGCGTCCGGCGCTGACCCGCGGCCTATCATTCCCGGTCTGTTCAATCGCGAGCCTCAGCTTCGTCCGTAAGGCCGGCGTCGCCATCGCCAGCAGGTCATGCGAGGGATAACCAGGCGCCACGCGCAGATAACGGTCCGTGGGGCCAAGCGAATAAAGGCATTGGCGTTGACGATTGATCAGCACGGCGGCCGGCGCATGCGTTTTGAGCACGGCCTGACGACATAGATCAGCAAGCGTGGTTTGCCGCGACGTCAGTGGGGGACCGATTGACGCAGAAAATGTGGGAATGCTCTCGTCGAAACTCAACGGAAAGCCCGCATCGCCGGGTCGGCTCCGCGCGATATGCCGATAGATTTTCTCGGTCTTCGCGATCAGTTCGAAGCGGTCGTCGATATTGCCGGCGGCATCCGAAGGCCCGAGGAACAATATCCCCTGTTCGCGCAGGGCGAAATGAAACAGCGCGACGGCCTTCGACTGCGCTTCGGGGTTCAAATAGATCAGCAGGTTCCGGCACGATATCAGGTCGATCCGCGAAAAAGGCGGGTCTGCCAGCAGATCCTGGACCGTGAATATGACGTCGCCCCGCAGGTCGGGAACGACGCGATAGCCGCCGCCATCCTCCTTTTTGAAAAATCGGGCCAACTGGTCGGGCGGCACGTCCTCCGCGATGGTTTCGGGATAAAGCGCTTCGCGGGCCGCAGCGATGGCATCCGGCTCAACGTCGGAGGCAAATAGCTGGAGCTTGATATCGCGCTTGGCAGCCGTGATGGCGTCACGGCAAACCATTGCAATGGAATAGGCTTCCTCCCCCGTGCTGCAACCCGGCACCCATATTCGCAGCGCCTGATGCTCTTTCAATCCCCGGATGAGGTCTGGAATGATCGTCCTGCCCAAGGTCGTGAAGACCTGCGGATCACGAAAGAAGCGGGTGACGTTGATAAGCAGGTCCTTGGCGAGTTGGTCCCGCTCCCGCGGGTCATTCCGCAACAGCTGCAAATAGCTGTGCATATTCTTCGCCTCGATCGGGGCAAGGCCGATCCGCCGCTCGATCCGCCGTTCCAGCGTGCCACGCTTGTACAGCCGGAAATCATGCGCGGTCGTCTGCCGGAGAAAGTCGATGACATCGGGCAAGCTGGCCGATTCCGGTTGCCGGTCCGCCGATCCCAGCCGATCGGGCAAAGCGGCGACCCGTTGGCCGAATTTCGCAAGCGCCTCCGGCATCCGCCCCACAGGAAGCACCGCATCGACCTTGCCCGTGAGAATGGCACTGCGCGGCATACCGTCATAGTCCGCTTCGTCCGGGTCCTGCGCGATGATGAAGCCGCCCTTTTCCTTGAGTACAGGCAGGCCGACGCTTCCGTCCGCGCCCGTGCCGGAAAGGATCAGACAGGCGGTGCGTGGACCGCAATCCTGCGCCAGCGATTTGATCAGGAAATCGAAGGGAAGACGCGCGCCGTGCCGAGCCTGGGGCAAAGACAGATGAAGCGCACCGGAGCGTACCGAAAGATAGCGCCCAGGCGGAATGACATAGAGGCAATCGGGCTCAAGCAGCGCGCCGTCGCTCGCCTGGACGACGTTCATCGCGCTATGTTCGGCGAGCAGTTCTACCATCATGCTCTCATGCGTCGGGGCGAGGTGCTGGACCAGAATGAATGCCATGCCGGAATGGGCGGGCAATCCGGCGACGAGTTTGGTGGCGGCTTCGAGCCCACCGGCCGAGGCCCCTATGG
This sequence comes from Sphingobium sp. 15-1, assembly GCF_013375535.1. GTDB lineage: Bacteria > Pseudomonadota > Alphaproteobacteria > Sphingomonadales > Sphingomonadaceae > Sphingobium > Sphingobium aromaticivastans. The sequence continues at coordinate 663,102 of NZ_JABXJG010000003.1, read as the reverse complement.
CGACGATGGGAAAACAGGGGCTACTCAGCAGCGCGCGCGCTGGCGAAGGCCGTTCGGTGACTGACGGAGTCGCATGCCCTTCGACCGAGATGCCGCGGTGTCGTTGGTCGACACCCGACTCGGGAGTAAATGCTGCCATGGATCGGATTATAGCACGGCGGCCAGCGCAACCCTTTACGCCCAATCGATATGGCATATGTGAGATTTGAGTAATTTCCGACCCTGATCGGTCTGGTGATATCTCTGTAAGATCGGTAGCAAGCCTCTGAATTGGACCGCTCGTGCGCGCGCAGTACATCTGGTAGACCCAAAGATCGTCCAGAGGCGCCCGCTTGGAGGACCGAACAATGCCCCCGATTGTTCCGCCGCACGCTGAAGCCGATCGTCGGCCCCCGCCAAATGGCGTGAAATGCGGTCGGGCAGAACCCCCGGCGGGGCAAGCGCGTCCCACGTCCATCGACACGAACAATGGCCCTTTGGCATTGCGGGCGGATATCGCCAGATGGGTCAACGAAGGCGGCGCATGGGAGGAGGCTGCATCGTGAAGCCGCTCCAGATAATGCTCGTTGAAGACGACGCGGTCATCGCAATGTCCCTTGCAGATCTGCTAAGCGGCATGGGGCACGCAGTCTGCGCGTTTGCCGAGACCGAGGCGGAAGCGGTAGCCGCCGCCGTTCGATGCAGGCCCGATCTGATGATCGTCGATGCTAACCTGTATGAAGGCAGCGGCATCTCAGCTGTTGCCCAAATCCTCCTTGCGGGCTTCGTGCCACATATATTCATGACAGGCGATCCCTATCAGGTGCAGGAGTTGGCACCAGGCGCGGTCATCCTGCGCAAGCCATTCAAACTCCATGATCTCATCTGTGCCATCGAACTTTCCAGTCAGTCACCGGACTGATCCGTTACTCTATGAAGTGAGTAGTTTCCGATACTCACGATATATCCTTAAGTCCTATATGATCATCTCTAATGATTAAGACAATAAAGGCTGGAGAGAAAATATGCGCATCTTCATAGCAGGGGCAATGGCTGCGGCTATGCTTACGGGCTGTATGAGCGACGGCAATGATCGTCGTCCGCGCGCGGAATGGCGGCAATATGACTATAACCGGCCAGATCCAAATTATAGCGGATATCATGCCGATCGATATTATCGCGAGGACCGTCGCTACGGCGAGCGCCGCCTGGCGCAGAATGACCGCATCTATCGCGGTCAGGACGGACGCTATTATTGCCGCCGTTCGGACGGCAGCACAGGGCTGGTCGTCGGCGCAATCGCAGGTGGCGTACTCGGCAATATGATCGCGCCAGGTGGATCGGAAACGCTCGGTACAATCCTTGGCGCCGGTGCGGGCGCGCTTGCTGGCCGCGAGATCGATCGCGATACCCGCTGCCGCTGAGGCAGCAACCGCATGGGATCGAACATTGACGATTCCTCCGCAGTGAGGGGATGGATCGGCAGGAGATAGATTATGACCATCGGGCTTATCCTCGTCATCATCCTCGTCATCCTGTTGCTGGGCGGTTTCAGTGGCCGCTTCGGCGGCTATGGCTATGGCTTTGGTCACGGCGGAATAGGGGTGATCGGTGTTATTCTGATCATCGTTGCCCTGCTGTTTCTGACCGGTCGGCTGTGAATACAGTTCCCGGCGAGCCCGCAAGGGTGAGGGCCTTCAGCTTCATTGATGATAACAGACCAGCATCAAAGGATATTTTTCATGCGCGCATTCATGCTCATGGCGTCTGTAGCCGCACTGGCAGTGCCGCTCGTGTCGCTTGCTCCTGCGGCCCAAGCCCAGTCAGGATGGTCGCGGCATGGCCGGACATCGACCGGCTATACCTTGAGGCAGGTCAGGATGTGGGCCGGGCCAGACACGGATTATCCTGTCATACGCTTCATCCCCGGTAACCGCCGGGTCGATATTTACGGCTGCCTGAATAACTGGAGTTGGTGCGATGTGGGCTACCGTTCGGATCGCGGCTGGGTTGCCGGCCGCCTTCTGGGCGCCGATTACCGGGGGCGGCGACAGTCGATTATCATGATTGCGCCCTATATGAGCATCCTTGTGTTGTCGTTCCGGTTCGACGACTATTGGGACAATCATTATCGCAGCCGTCCATTCTATTCCGATCGCTCTCGTTGGGAGAGCCACTATTACGACAATTACAGGCCTGAATGGGGACCCCGGCCCACCACCCCGGATCGGTATCGCCGGGGGAACGACCGGCAGCGTCCGCAAATGGCGCCGGGCAGGCGTGAGTCCGGGTACAGGGATCAGCCGGCAAATTCTTACCGCCGCGACGCGACCCCTCAGGCGGTGCCGACGCCCGACCGCCCCAATGTCAGCCCCGGTGCGATGCGAAATCGTGATCAGCGGCCTTGGGAAGCCACGCCCCGTGCGCAAGGAAGGAATGACTCCGCTGCCGCGAAGCATGGCGATGCCGAAGAGCGGGCCAGGAGAAAAGCCGAGGCCGAAAATATGCGGAATAACCGGCAATAACGATCCGCACCGTCGAAGATGCACACCCCCTCCTGAATGAATATGGAGAGCTATTGTGAGAATTTCACATTATATTCGATTTGCAATTTTGCTAGGCGGCTTGGCCGTTGCGAGTTGCAACACTGTCGAAGGCGCCGGAAAAGATGCGCAATCGGCTGGTAGAGCTGTTGAGCAAACCGCGCAGGATGCAAAGTGACAGCGCGCAACAGGAATTTATGAAACCAGCCCGCTCGAACAGCGGAGGGATTGAGGACGTGAAGTGCGGCCTGATCCCCGCGATAAGCGATGAAACAAAGCTGCCGTCTTGCCGTTTCACCCGAAAGATCGCAAGGCGTCTCCGATGAATTGCAACAGGATTTGGTTGCGCTGGGTGATGGGCAGGGTGGCATAGGATGAGTGAAGGCAAACCATACGCACGCGTTGCAGATCTTGCGCAGCGACTGCAGAAGGGAGGCTGTCCGAGCTTCGGTGCGCGAACAGCGCGTCATCTCCACAATTGCCGATCGGCATCATGTCACGCGCAGCGTCAATCGCGCGGTAGACGATGACCAGACCATTGGTGACCATGTCGCGGACCGGGTCGCGCGCTTTGGGGGTTCCTGGACCTTCATCATCATTTTCATAGTGGCGCTGGGTGCGTGGGTCGGACCCAACACGCTGGTGCTGATATATTACGGTCCAGCTTTCGACCCATATCCTTTTATCTTCCTGAACCTGATTCTCTCAATGATCGCCGCGCTGCAGGCACCTATCATCCTGATGTCGTAGAACCGGCAGGCTGCACGCGACCCATCTCAGCCGTTCATCACCGAATTTGCGTTCCCGAGGTGCGGACCGCTTCGGGCGCTAACGCCGCGCGCAAAGCTTCCAACAGTGGCGGCAGTGTCTGCGTGAAAGCGTAGGGTGGATTAACGATATAGAGGCCCGCGCCGTTATAAATGCCGGGTTGCTCGCTATCGTATAGCCAATGCTCCACCAGCAGCAATTTCGGGATGCCGAGCTTGCGTAAGTGCTTCTTCCACTGCAAATGCGTGGCGCGGTCTTTCAGTGGATACCAGATCACCGTCACGCCATGCGCCCATTTGCGGTGAGCGGCGGCGAGGGTGGCGGTGATGCGCGCGCGTTCGTCCGGCTGCTCGTAGGGCGGGTCGACCACCACCACGCCGCGCGCGGTGCGGGGCGGCAATATAGCCAGCCAAAGCTCGTAGGCGTCGCGTTCATGCACGGCCGCGCTGGTGCCCCGCATCACGCCGCGGAGGGTGTAAGCGTCTTCCGGGTGCTTTTCGTTGAGGATCAGAAAATCCTGCGGGCGCAAAAGCTGCGCCAGAATCTGCGGCGAGCCGGGGTAAAGGTGCGGTTCGCCACCCACATTTACCGCCTGCACGGCGGCGCGGTAGTCGTCCAGAAAGGGGTTCGGGTCGGCAAAGGCCCGCAGCACGCCCCCCGTAGCCTCGCCGGTGCGTTGAGCTTCGTCACCGCCAAGGTCGTACAGCCCGCAGCCAGCATGGGTGTCGATCAGAGTCAGCGCGCCCGGCTTGTGCTGCAAGGCTCGCACCAGGGCAATCAGGAGGCTGTGCTTCACGACATCGGCGCTATTGCCAGCATGGAAGGAATGGCGATAATTCATTGTGGTTCAAAATCCTGACGATCGGCCTTTAAACGAACTGCTGGACCTTCTGCAAAGCAAGCTATGGCAGCGCCGGTTTGCTGGGGGCTGAAGCCGAGCGCGAGGCGATTGAAGCATGCCCCGCTTCGTTCAGAAACCATTGCTGTCCTAGCTTAGCTGACCCCATTGAGGACCCGCCGGTGGCGCTCGGCTGAATGAGGCATCAGCTCCTCTGCCATTTTGAACGGCCCTATGTGGCCTTTCATCGCCCAGATTCACCTCTCGGGCAGCGGACCTTCCGCTTGTCTGAGAATCCGACTAGCTATGGCGTTCTGCCGACGGCCGCTGATTGGCTTGAGCTGGCGCAGCAGGTACGCGGCAGACATTCGGATGACTGCGGAGCATATGTGAGGTTTACCTCGATTTAGCGCCGCTGCTGGCGATTGCGTTTCGGTCGACCGCGCACTGTTCGTCGGCGCGCAAGGCTTCGATTTCTTCCTCGCTCCGGTTTTCCAGGCCGATGCATCTCCGTTGGCTCATTCTCAACGTGCGGCGGACCTTTCCGTTGCGGCGACCGTTACGAAGCTTTCCATAGAAGGAGCAGGCCATGAGCGCGGAAAGCACGATCAGCATCTTGAACAGCCTTATTAAAACCACGCTTGACAGTATGAAGGGCTTCAAGGACGTAGCGGAGGACGCGGAGAGCACGCAATTTTCGACCTTGTTCGCTGACTTCGCGCGATAACGGAGCGAAGTTGCAACCGCGCTTCAGGGGGAAGTCAGGCGCCTGGGCGGCAATCCTGAAGATGACAGCAGTTTTCTCGCCGCCGCCCACCATAGCTTCATGGATCTGAAGCAGGCATTCACCGGCAAGGACGACAAGGCGATCGTCCAGGAAGTCGAGCGGGGTGAAGATTATATCAAGGGCAAATATGAAGCCGCCCTTCGCGATGCGGGCCTGGATGCCAACGCGCGAACGGTGGTCGAACGGGCGTACCAGTCGGTCAAGGCCGGCCACGATCGCGCCAGTGCCTTGAAGCATAGCCTCGCCTGAGACATCGGGCCGCTCATCATGGGCGGCTCCCTTTCTCCCCGATTGACCGGCTGCCGTTCCCATTGCCGCAAAGTCCGCCACCATCATGCTTTTCTCATGGACCGCCGGATGAGATCGTCCAGGATTGCCGGGTGCAAGGGCTCATGAAAGCGGCATCCTGCCTCGAACCCCCGAACCCAGACGATTTTCGCCCAGCGGGCTTCAAGCCCCGGCAGGGTGAGCGCGATGTCGCAGCCTGCCGCCAATTTCATGTGGGTACGAAGCCGAAAGCCGCTCAGCGAAAGATCGGACACCGAGGACGCGACCGAATGCTCCATCCTGCGCCGCATCTTCACCTGCGCCGTGATTGCGTGTCGGATCGCCTCCCGTCCATCGTCCCCCATTCCGCGCCCCTCTATTTTCCGACCAGATTACAGAGAGTCCAATGCGGCGCGACAAAGTAGGTTAAGGTTTAGGGCTCGGCGGTGACATGCCCAGTGCCCTGCATCTTCCCGTCTGTCACCGTCTCAACGTATGCGCGGCGGCGCGCCATTCCGACAGGTCGATCTTGAGATGCCGATAGGCCGCCTCGACCAGGCTGAAGATGCCGAACAGGACCAGTCCGGCAGCTACGACCCCCAGCAGCAGCGGCCCCTGTTCCTGATCCCGCAATTGGCGAAGGGCCGCGCCCAGGCCGCCAGCCTCCCGCGCATTTTCGTGAATCGCGGCGTTAAAGACGAACCATGCCATTAGCGTAAAGACCACCCCCCGCGCCGCATATCCAAGCCGGCCAGCCCAGCGCACCTCGCGCGGCGCGGGAACATCCCCCGCAAGCTCATCGAAACGCCCCTGATAGGCCTTGATTGCCTGGGCGAGCGCGACGACGAGAAGAACCACCCCGGCGGCCGCCAGCACTACCTGCCCGCCCGGCTGATCGAGCAACCAGGAGGACCAGCTTTGCGCCGTCCTGTCGCCGGGACTGCGGCTGGAGGAATGAGGGGTGCGAAGAGCGAGATTGACGGCCGCGATCGAAAGCATGGCATGGACAATCCCGCTCAGCGCGTATCCTGCCCGTTCGAGCTTCCCCTTCAAATTGCGGCTCCTCCGTTCCGGATCGAGTAGCGCTTCGGTAAGCCGCCACAAGGCATAGCCGGCAAAGCCGATGGCGCAGAGAATGAGCAGGACACGGCCCATGGCGTTGTCCGCGAATGACCCGAGCACGCCCTGATTGTCACTGGGCTCGCCGCCATGAAACGCCGCGTCGATCGCCAACCAACCGACCATCAGATAAACCAGCCCACGTGCCGCAAAGCCGATCCGGGCGAGGATAGTCAAGCGCCTGCCATAGGTGTCCGCGCTTCGCATTCTTCCATCGTCCTCCAGAAACAAAAAGAACGCGGCATCCGCTCCAAGGTTGCTGTCGAACTGCGCGGCGCGCCTCTGTCGACTATCCTCGTCGGCAGACATGCAACGAGAGCTTTTCAGGCCGGTCGTCCGTTTGCGTCAGCTTTCCTTCATTTCCGCCCCCGCATCATGAGCGACGGGAAGCCCTTTCGCCCGCGGAGACTCTGCTCATGGCCAGAATGCATATAGTGTTAGGAGCCCTTTTCCTGACCGGCTGCGGCGGTCAGGGAGAATATGATCCCCGCGGCATAAGGCATGAAGAGACGCTGCTTTCCGTCAGCGCGACAGGTCAGGCCGATACGCGTCCGGACCAGGCGCAGTTCCAGGCGGGGATCAACAGCTGGAGCAAGACTGCGCTAGCGGCGAGCGCGGCCAACCGCCAGATGATCGAGAAAATTGTGAGCGCGCTGAACCAGGTCGGGATCGCGGAAAAGGATATCCAGACCCGCTCGCTCAGCGTTCAACGCGTGGACTGGGGCGATCGCAAGGGCCAGTATCAGGCGAGCAATGTGGTCAACGTCACGGTGCGCGATGTTGATCGTGCATCAGCTGCGATAGACGCGGTGACAGGCGCTGGGGCCAATGTGCTGAGTGGTCCTGACCTTCGAATGTCCGATCCGGAAAAGGCGGCCAACTCGGCGTACACGGCTGCGTATAAGGCGGCTCATAGCCGGGCGCAGGCCTATGCCGACGCAGCGGGAATGACCATCGCGCGCATTCTCTCGATCCGCGATGCTGGCGGCACGCAGGGCAACCGCTATCTTCCCGGTGCAGTGCCGGTTGCGCCCCCACCGGTTGTCGAGCAATCGGCAGTGAACAACGCGTCGGCCCGGTTGATGCCAGGTGAGACGACAAGCGCGGTCGCCATTCAGGTCGATTTTGCCCTGACGCCTAAAGGCAGCCGTTGACCGAAACGTCTTTGCCCATGACCTGCTGATACGATCCACGCTGGATTGTCTCTTTATGGCGCATATCCTTATGGGGAACCGTAGCGGATCGACTCCCGGATCATCTTGGTGCAATTTGGACGAAGGACAAATGCGCTGAGGCGGGGGTGGCATGACGATCTATGGTGCTTCGGGGACGGAGTTCGACGTCAATTCGACTTATTCCAGAACGCAAGCGCAGTCGGATGCCGCCAGCCTTGCCGGCGGCGGCGCGATTCTCGTCTGGGTGGACGCCGATTTCAACACCACGGCCGGCCGCTTTCTCAAGGCGCAGATCTATGGCGCCGATGGCGCGCGGCTGGGAACGGAAATGACGCTGGTCGCCGGGTCCAGCTTCATCAATCCGGCGGTGACGGGGCTCGAAGACGGGCGGTTCGTCCTCACCTGGGAAGGTCTCACCTCGGTCCAGGCTCAGGTCTTCGATGCAACCGGCGCCCCCGTCGCGCCCGCGTTTACCGTCAGTCCCGCGGGAATTTCCGCAGATCGGCCGGATGTCACCGCGCTGGACGGCGGTGGCTTCGCCATCAGCTGGCATGATACAAGGACGAGCGGCGGCGATATATCGGGCTTCTCCGTGCATGTCAGAAGCTACGATGCGAATGGCGCCGCCATCGCGCCCGAAAGCCTGGTCAATGTGGTGTCGAACGGCAATCAGGCGGACAGCGCCATCACCGCACTGTCGGGAGGCGGCTATGTCGTCACCTTCACCGATCGCGGCGCGGGCTGGCTGATCAAGGGCCGCATCTATGACGCCTCTGGGGCCGCGGTCGGGTCCGAATTCATCGTCAGCACCGCAACGAGCGGCGTATCCTCGGTCGAGTCCTCCGTGACGACGCTCGCCAATGGCGGTTTCGCGGTGGCCTGGTATGAGAGCGACGCCGTGCTCGGCAGCGGCCATCGGATCCAGCTCTTTTCGGCAAGCGGCGATCGCATCGGTTCCCAGATCACAGTGCCCAGCGGCTTTTCGGGCACGCAGGTCGGACCGAAGGTGGCGAGCCTCGCCGACGGCGGCTTCGCGATAGCATGGACGGCAAACAGCACCCCGCTCAGCGATGGATCGGGAAGGGCGGTATTCGTGCAGGTCTTCGACGCGGGCGGACAGGCGGCAGGCGACGCCAGGCTCGTCAATAATCAGGCGTCGGGAGACCAGTTTGATCCCTCCATCACGGCCTTGGGATCGGGCGGCTTCATCGTCAGCTGGACCGACCTCGGCGGTGCGGGGGCGGATGACGATCAGGTGAAGGCACGCGTCTTCACGCCGCAATATCCCGTCACCATCACATCGGATGGCGGCGGTGACGTTGCATCGGTCATGGCGGCGGAAAATCAGTCCATCGTCACGCAGGTCGTCGCGACCACCGATGGGTCGCCAGCCGATATTCGTTACTCAATCGACGGCGGCGACGATGCCGCTCTGTTCACGATCGATCCGCTTTCCGGCATTCTCAGCTTCGCGAACGCGCCGGACCACGAATATCCGGGCGGAGACGGAGACAATCTCTACAGCGTTCGGGTACGAGCCGGCAATGCTGTGTATGGCGATGTGCAGACGCTCTCCGTCAGCGTCACAAATGTCAACGAAGCGCCGGTCATTTCCTCGCATGGCGGTTCAACCAGTGTCGCGCTATCCCGCCCGGAAAATGCGCTGGCGGTCACCACCATCACGGCCACCGACGTCGACGGCGACGCCGTCCATTTCGCCATCACCGGCGGTCCCGACGCGGCTCTGTTCGCGATCGATGCGCAAAGCGGCGTCCTGTCTTTCGTCAACGCCCCCGATTTCGAAGCACCGGTCGATTTTGCCGAGGACAATTTCTATACCGTCATCGTTTCGGCCAGCGACGGCACGCTGTCGGCGATGCAGCGGGTAGAGATCGTCGTCGAGGATGTGAACGAAGCGGTACGCATCACATCTTATGGTGGCACCGAAACGGTCTCGCTCGCCATCCAGGAAAACGGCCAGGCGGCAGCCGACGTCCGCGCCAACGACCCCGACGGCGATGCCATTAGCTATACCGTGACGGGCGGTGCGGACGCCGCTCTGTTTGCGATCGACGCCGCGACCGGCGCGCTTCGCTTCAAATCTGCGCCGGACTTCGAAGCGCCCTCCGATGTCGACCGGAACAACAGCTATGACGTCATCGTCTCGGCCAGCGACGGATCGCTATCGGCGACGCAACGCTTCGCCATCGCTGTGCAGAATGACAATGAGGTTGCCCGCATCACCTCTTTTGGTGGGACAGACGCGGTCTCGCTGATCGTCAATGAAAATCAGCAGGCCGCTGCTTTGATCGCCGCCGCTGATCCTGATGGTGACGCCATTAGCTACGCCGTGACGGGCGGCGCGGACGCTGCGCTGTTTTCCATCGATCCCGCGACCGGTGCGCTTCGCTTCAACTCCGCGCCGGATTTTGAAGCGCCTGCCGATGCGGGGCTGAACAATGTTTACGATGTCGTGATCTCGGCGAGCGACGGACATTTGAGCGATAGCCAGACGCTGGCCGTCACCGTCAGTGACGTCCCAGAAGCCGCTACCATCATAGGGACCGCGGGCAACGACATAATCTCGACCAGCAGAACGGTCGCGGGGCAGTCATTTGCCACGATCTACAACGACCGGATCGAAGGACGCGGCGGCGCCGATACGATCTCCGGCGGCGCAGGGAATGACAGTCTGGACGGCGGGGCGGGCAATGATCGCCTTGCCGGCGAAGCGGGCGCCGACATTCTGACCGGCGGTCTGGGCACCGACATATTCGAATTCGGCGCGGCTGGTGACAGCCGGGCTGGTACATCTGACAGGATCACCGATTTCAGCCGGCAGCAGGGCGACATCATTTCGCTGGCAAGCATCGATGCAAAAGTGGCAACAAGCGCCAACGAGGCCTTCAAATTCATCGGAACCAAAACGTTCAGCAGAGAAGCGGGCCAGCTTCGATACGATCAGGCAGGCGGAAGCACATCCGTGTATGGCGATGTGAATGGCGACGGAATTGCTGACTTTCAGATCGAGATCCTTGGCAGTGTGAAATTCGCAGCCGCCGACTTTATTCTGTAGGCGCAAATCCGACTGAAAAGAGACCAGAATGCTGTGAGTTCGTGCTGGCGCGCTGCGGGGACGACCTTTCCACGACGCTCGGAGGCACATTTTCGCCCCTCGGGTTCGGACGGTCAGCTATTCATTCTACGCACCTCAAGATGACCTTTGGCAAGCGCGACCGGGAATCGACGTCAATCAGGCCCCGGGGTGCCGATGTTCGACCATGTCGGTGATCTTGTTCGCGAGTTCGGTCATCACAAATGGTTTGGTGATAACCTCCATGCCCCTCTCAAGATGACCATTGCCGACAGCGGCATTCTCCGCGAAGCCGGTAACGAAAAGCACCTTCAGGTCCGGGCGAGCAACGCGGGCCGCGTCGGCGATCTGTCGGCCGTTCATGCCTCCGGGTAACCCGACATCGGTGATGAGCAGATCGACCCGGACGTCGGACTGTAGGATTTTTAACCCTGAAGGGCCATCTTCGGCTTCAAGTGCGACATATCCAGCCTCTTCGAGCACCTCCACTATCAGCATGCGAACGGTCGGTTCGTCGTCGATCACGAGCACGGTTTCCCCGGCGCCCGTTTCCGGGATCGGTGATTCCACCGCCGTGGCATCGTCCGTGACATCGCCGGAGTAGCGGGGCAGATAGAGGCACATCGTCGTTCCCTGCCCGGACTCGCTGTAGACGCGAACCTGGCCGCCCGACTGCCGCACGAAACCATGGATCATGGAAAGACCCAGACCCGTGCCCTGACCGATTGGCTTGGTCGTGAAGAACGGATCGAAGATTCGGTCGGCGATGTCTTTCGGTATGCCTGTCCCCGTGTCGGTGACGCATACCGAGATATACTGTCCTGGCGGCAGGTCGCGTTCCCGCCCGGCGCGATTGTCCAGCCATTTGTTCGCGGTCTCGATCGTCAGTTTGCCGCCGTCGGGCATGGCGTCGCGAGCGTTGATGGCGAGATTGAGGAGCGCGCTTTCAAGCTGGACGGTGTCGATCCTGGTTGGCCAGAGGCCTGCGGCGCCGACGACCTCGACCTTGATGGCCGGGCCGACGGTGCGGGCGATGAGGTCTTCCATACCGAAGGCCAACCGGTTCACGTCGGTCGGTTTGGGATCGAGGGTCTGGCGACGAGAGAAGGCGAGGAGCCGCTGGGTCAGCGCCGCGGCGCGCCGGGCGGAGGTCTGCGCACCGTTGATGAAGCGCTCAATACCCTCCGTTCGGCCTTCGGAAAGACGCCTTTCGATGATTTCCAGGCTGCCGATGATGCCTGCCAACAGGTTATTGAAATCGTGGGCGATCCCGCCGGTGAGTTGTCCTATCGCCTCCATCTTCTGCGACTGGCGCAGCGCCTCTTCCGCTTCCGCGCGTTTGCGGATCTCGGCCTCGACCTGTTCTTCCAGCCGCTCGTTAAGCTGGTGCAACCTGTCCTCGGTCGCCCTCCGCTCGGTAATGTCGATCACGGTCCCGACAAACCGCGTTCCCTGGTCGGTATCGAAGAGCGCGCGTCCGTTCGCGGAAATCCACCGCTGCCGTCCGTCCTCGATACCGATGGTGCGATATTCTATGTCGTAGCGGCCCAAGCCCGCGGGATCGATTGCTCGTCGGACGGCCTCATCCGCGCGCTCACGGTCGTCCGGATGAATTCCTGCGATGAAGGAGCCCTCGTAGGTGACTGCCGCCTCCGGGGATAAACCGAAGAGTTGCTTGCACCTAACGTCCCATTGAAGTTCGTTCGATGCGGGGTCGTAGTCCCAGGTCCCGATTTCAGCCGCTTCAGTGGCCAGTCGCAAGCGCGCTTCGCTGTCGGCGAGCTCGCTCTCCGCTTTCCGCCGTTGTGTGAGTTCGCGTTCGAGTGCCTGAAACAGCCTCGCATTATCGATTGCGACGGCCGCCTCGGCCGTCAGGCCTTCCAGGCCCCGTTCCGACCGATCGTCGAAGACGCCGATATCGGCATGGCCGAAGAACAGGCCCCCGATCACCTCTCCGATACGCGAAATGACCGGCACAGCCAGATAGCTGCGAACGGGCAGATGTCCCTCGGGCATGCCTTTGCGGGGCGCATTCTGCCCGTAACGCGGGTCCCTGGTTATATCGTCGGAGCGAACGATCCCTTCGCCGGAGAAGGTCGGCGCGAACACCGATGTGTTGCGCGGCATCGGAAATTTGGAGAAGGCTTCGGCTGGTGCACCGGACAGGGTGTAGAGCATGTAGCTCTCCCCGGCCTCATTCTCGACATTGTAGAAGAAGGCGCCGAATTCGGCACCGGTCAGCTCAACGCCCGCATCGGTGACGATCTGGACGAGTTCCTGAAGATCGGTCTTGGCCGCCAGGGCGGAGCCGGCCCGATTAAGTATCTCGAGCGCACGGCGCTCTTCAGAGATCGCCTCCTGCGCTTCCCTGCTTCTCGTGCGATCGTGCAAAATCTTCGTGAATCCGACCACGGCACCGGTCCGATTGCGGATCGGCGACATTTCGCCTACGGCCCATATCTGAGAGCCGCCGCGGCGAATGCGCCAACCTTCCGTTCCGCCGCCACGGCCGACGGTCAGCGCGTCGGTCATCTCTTGTCGGAGCGCCAAGGCACCCTCTCCGGGGGGGAACAGGCGCTCCAGCGTCTCGCCCAGAACGTCAGAGGCGGTCCAGCCCAGCATCCGGGACGCGCCCTCGTTCCAACTCGTCACCCGGCCTTCGAGATCGGTGGTGATGATCGCCGTGCCAACCGCGCCATCGACGATCTGGCGCCATTCGTCAGCGCTGATCGCGCGCGCCGGTTCTGGCTTTTTCATCGATCCCCCGGGGAAAAATTCTTCTGATGCTGGACGCAAACGCAAAACGCTTGAACTGGTTGCAGACGGGATGGTCAGGCCAGGCTGATAATCTCGAGTGAAGACTCATGGCAACCAGATCGCTGATGAAGATTTATTGCGATGTTGAAACTGATTTGAGGTAGCCCGTGGCCGACAAGGATGGCGCAGAAGCGCCCGTCAATCCCAACGAAGCGACCGGCGAGCCAGCCGGCGATCTGGAAGACACCAGTTCCTATAGTCCGACAGGCACCCGACCGACGCGTCACTGGAAGCGATCAACCGTGGCGGAGCCTGGGCTCGACCAGCGCGGTACGGTGTTCTTTGCTGCCTTGCAGATGACACGGATGCCGATGATCCTTACCGATCCGCGCCAGGACGACAATCCAATCGTCTTCGCCAACAAAGCGTTTCTTGATCTGACAGGCTATGAGGAAAGCGAAGTCGTCGGCCGCAATTGCGGTTTCCTGCAGGGGGCCGACACCGACAGGGAAACCGTCCGCGCCCTTCGCGAAGCCGTAGGGGCGCAGGAAGCGATTTCGACCGAAATCCTGAACTATCGTCGCGACGGCAGTCCCTTCTGGAACGCGGTGTTCGTGGCGCCAGTCTATGATGACGACGGCACGCTCATCTATTTCTTCGCCAGTCAGCTTGATGTCACGCGTCGACGCTCCTCTGAAGACGCTCCTCTGAACAAGCCTTTCGTCAGGCGCAAAAAATGGAGGCGATCGGACAACTGACTGCCGGCCTGGCGCATGATTTCAACAACCTGCTGCAGGTGGTGACAGGCAATCTCGACATCGTGCTCGGAGACGATCTGAACGATGCCCAGCGACCGATGCTGGGCAATGCTGCTCGGGCTGCCGAGCGCGGCGCGAGGCTGACTCGCCAGTTGCTTGCCTTCGCGCGCAAGACCCGGCTCGAGCCGCGCCGGATCAATATGAACGAGCTGATCCACGAATTTGGCGATTTGATCGACAATACTGTGGGGCCGCAGATCAGGCTGGTCACCGCGCTGGAGCGTCGGCTCCCGGTGGTGCAGATCGACCCCACGCATCTTGAGATGGCGGTGCTCAACATCCTGATCAACGCTCGCGACGCGATGCCGGGCGGCGGCACCGTGACGATCGCGACCGAGCTTTGGAAGCTGAACGGCAACGCGGCGGCGCATGGCCTTCCCGAAGGGGATTATGTCGTGTTGAGCATCCGCGACGAAGGCCATGGCATGAGCGCCGAGGTTCGCCAACGCGCCACCGAGCCGTTCTTTAGCACGGATGAGATGGACAAGACCGGCCTCAGAAAATTGTGCTATGCAGGTGGTGCGCGGGCGACTCCGTGGCGAAGAGCGGAACTCCGGCTGTAAGTTCCGTCAGGCCGCCTTGTCACAGCCCTGCCGGTTTGGAGCGTCCGCGCACCTTTGGCCTTGTCTCCCACTGGGCAACGAATTGCTCATAGGCCTGCTCGGCATGGCGGGCGATGTCCATTTCCTGATCGCGCGAGGCCTTGACGTTGTACGCATGGGCTGGGCCGGGTTTGTTGCCCTTCTTCTGCGGTTTTCCGGCCTTGAGTTCCATTGCCCGTCGCTTGTTGGCGACCAGCGCGGGGCGCGCCCAGCGATAGTCGGTCTGCTTGGTCAGCAGGTGCCAGCACAGAACTGTCAGCTTGCGAGCCAAGGCGACTGCCGCCACCTGATGGCCGCGCTTCGCCCGGATACGGACAAAGAAGGCGTGTAACGGCCCAGGCGTCTTGGCGGCTGCCCATGCCGCTTCGACCAGCATCGCCCTGGCGTGACTGCGGCCGGCCTTGCTGATCCGCCCATGGTGGGCTGCTCCAAGCCCCGACTGGCGCATCCGCGGGTTGAGGCCGAAGTAGCTCACCAGCTTTTGCGGGCTCGAGAAGCGATTGATGTCGCCGATCGCCGCCACGATCCCCGCCGCTACGGTTAGGTTGATCCCTGTGATGGTCAGCAGCCTGGCAATCGCATCATCGTTGAGCGCATCAGTGGCAATTTCCTTGTCGATGGCTGCCAAACCGATCAAGCTCGCGGATGTGCCGTTCGATAGCGCCACGCTCATCTTCCGGCACGGCCTGGCGCAGAAGCCAGGCACGGCCCACGCCGCTGAACAGATCGGCATGCGGACAGCGCGGGATCAGATGAGCATGCAGGATGGAATGCACCTCGTTCTTGATCCGCGTGCGGTGCCGGACAATTTGAAATCGCCGGGCAGCAAGCCTGCGCATCCGCTCAGTCGCTGCATCCGGCGTCCAGATTTCCGGTAGATAGCCAGCTGCATACAAGCTCGCCAGCGTACCCGCATCGATCTTGTCGGTCTTCACATGAGCGTGGGCGATCGCCTTTACCTGAAGTGGATTGGCGATCACCACGCGTGCCACGAACGGCGAGAGGACCCGCGAAACGGCCATGCAGTTGCCGGTCGCCTCAATGACCACTTCGTCGCTCGATCGCAGTCTTTTGCCGAAACCCTCCAGCGCCGTCCGGGTCATATCGACCCGTCCGGAATTCCTGAGCCGACCTTCCTCCCAAATCACCACCTCGCCAAAGGTCCGGTGGATATCAATGCCAACGACGCGCCGCATAAACGCCTCCTGTCAGTCAAAGTGACGGGAGCGGCGGGCGACACGACAACTACGGATCCGCGCTCGCAGCGCAACCGGGTGAGTCGCAGAGGCGGCCAGCTACTAACTCGAGCTCGTAGCTCATGCTATAAGATCGGCCTGCCCGCACATTCGTGCTCCCGGTGCCTCTGTCCCGGATGGTCGTACCATATGCCACAACATCGAATCGCGGCAGGGACATCGGCACCGCCAATCCTCATACCGGTTACGAATCCTCTCGAGCGCCTCAACGGCGAGATCAAGCGCCGCACCGAGGTCGTCGGCATCTTCCCCAATGAGGCCGCGATCACGCGCCTGATCGGCGCCATCCTCATGGAACAGAGTGACGAATGGGCTGTCCAGCGCGCCCGCTACATGACGCTTGAGCCGAAGGCCAGCGCAGCTAAACCATGGCTCCCGTCAGCGACAATCCGATCGTCATGCTCTCGGCTGTACCGGGCGCATGATCGGCTCATCCCGATGCCGAAATGAGCGGTGGCTAGGAAAACCTACACCACCTACACCACTTAGTGTAATCGCCACGCCCCATATCTCAACAACTGATGCAGAATGGGACTTCCGCTTCGACACTTTATGCCGAAGCTTTGAACAAGGAGGATGCAATGGCGGTGTTTGCAGCTCTGGATGTGTCGCAGGATCAGACGGCGATTTGCATGGTGGACCAGGACGGCGCGATGCTGGCGGAGGCCAAGGTGCCGACCTGCCCGGAGGCGATTGCCAATTGGCTCGCGGAGCGATCAGATGGCCTTGAGCGGGTCGGCATGGAAACTGGCCCTCTGGCTGTCTGGCTTTGGAACGAATTGGTGGCGCGAGAGGTGCCGATCATCTGTCTGGACGCGCGCCATGCCAACGGTGTGTTGAAAATGATGCCCAACAAGACCGATCGTCATGATGCCCGTGGTCTGGCCCAGATCGTACGGACCGGCTGGTTCAAGGCTGTGCAGATCAAGAGCCACGACGCCTACGTCAATCGGGCGATGCTGACAGCCCGGGAAGCGTTCGTCGGCATGCGGGTTCGGCTGGAGAACGAGGTCCGGGGGCTTTTGAAGACCTTTGGTGTTATGTTTGGCAAGCGTGTCGGTGGATTCAAGCGTCGGGCCGACGAAATCATTGCCAAGGAACTGCTGGTTGCCCCAGAACTCATCCCGATTTTTAAAACGCTGATACAGGCTCGCCGCGACATTCTGTCTCACATAGCAACACTCGACAAGCGGATCAGGGCGATCGCCAAGCGGCATGCGACGGTCAGATTGTTAATGACCGCCCCCGGTGTAGGACCGATCACAGCGATGTCCGTAGTAGCAGCCTTCGATGATGCCGCCCGGTTCCGACGGTCGTCCGGCGCCGGTGCCTACCTCGGGCTGACGCCAAGGCGCTACGAGTCTGGCGAGATTAGCCGGAACGGTCGCATCTCGAAACGCGGGGATGGGTTCACGCGGAAATGCCTGTTCGAGGCGGCGAATGCGATCGTCTGTCGGGACCTTGGTGGCCCACGCTTACGCAGCTGGGCCAAAGCTATCGCCGAAAGAACAGGACCCCGGAAAGCCAAGGTGGCTCTGGCGCGGAAACTTGCTGTAACATTGCATGCGATGTGGCGCACTAACACGCCCTTCCGGGAGCCGGCGATGGCATAGATCTCGCAACTGAAACGACACTGATCATCAGCACAACGGAATGCGTCCAGCCGGGACGCGCGGCGAGGGTGAGATCGCTCCCAGGTTAGCGGCAATGACCGCGCACACCACTTCGATCCACCCGACCTGGAACGCAAACGTGCGGCACCCGACGCGGTGACCCCGGAGAGAACCCAAGAGCCCGGCACGCAGGATGGATCGCTGAGAGATCAGCACTTGACCAAGGCGATTAGAGAACGTCCCGGGACGCGATCTAGGCGAGATTGCCTTGGGTGGATCATGGTCAAGCCCTATGCTCCGAATCTCAACCGTTCCCAAGGGAGAGTCTATGAACCCGTTTCCTCACGATATTTTTACCGAGCCGACCGCCGTCGACCCTGACACGCTCGCTAATCTGGGGCCGCTTGCGAGGTTTGCCGGTCGCTGGGAGGCCCACAAGGGCATTGATATCAACCCAAAGGCAAATGCTCCCGAGCGGCGTGTGTTCATGGAGCGTGTTTCGTTCGACGCGATCGATCCGCAAACCAACGGCCCGCAGCTTTTCTATGGGCTGCGCTACCACACCCATATCACCACCAAGGAAGAGGATATCACTTTCCACGATCAGGTTGGTTACTGGCTCTGGGAACCGGCGACCGGACTGATCCTGCAGACATTGGCGATCCCGCGTGGGCAAGTGGCGTTGGCCGCAGGCCATGCCAAGGCCGGCGACGATAGTCTATCCCTGGTCGCGACACGCGGACAGACGCAGGATGGGATATGCTCGACCGCTTTCCTTGAATATGGTTTTCGAACGGATTCATACCGCATCGATATCCGCTTCGATGGCAACGATAGCTGGAGCTATGATATCCGCACCACCCTTACCATCCACGGCAGGCCTGACCCGTTCGACCATCACGATACAAATACCCTCAGGCGTGTGGCGCCCGGCAAACCCAATCCTCTCAAGCAGTTTCTGGACCGAAGGGCGAGACCGAGCTGATACAGCCGGTGTTCCTGGCGCATAGCTATGTCCGCTTCCGAGAACTGGAATTTGACGCCTGAACGACTACTAGGGGTCGAGAGTGACGAGAACCGGCCAACCGAGAGCATACCGCACGCCTCATGAGAATGACCCGAATTGGATGTCAGTGTCGTATTCATCATAGAAAATTAGCACGAACCATGCTCTCTGCGCCGTCCACATTCTGTGGATTATCGGGGGGTACATGATTCGTTATCTGTTTTGCGCAGCCGCTATGGCTGCTTCTTCTGTTGCATTTGCGCAGACCGATGCGCCCGGCACGGGTGTTACCGCTCCTTCAGCGGTTTCCGTGGCTTCACGGACACTACCGGCGAGTACGCTGATCTCCGTTACCCCGCTAAGTGAAATTTCCTCCAAGCACGTCGAAGTGGGTCAGAAGGTTGCCTTTGCCGTGGTCAACGACGTTACCGAAAATGGCATCGTCGTTATCCCACGGGGCGCGGCGGTCGAGGGAACGATTTCCTGGAAGACAGGCAAGGCCGTCGGTGGCAAGTCAGGAAAGTTCGAGGTCAATTTCGATAAGATCAACGTTCGGGGACATGACTTCGCACTGCGGGGGACGCATCGGCAGGAAGGCAAGGGAAACACGGTGGCCGCGGTCTTCGCGACCTGGTTGGTGAGCGGGCGGTCCGCGACAATGCTGCCCGGCCAGTTCGTGAACGCCTTCACCGCCGAGGCGATCACCTATTGATCGCACGCTGTAGGCGGCGAGATGGTGTTGAATTCGCTCCATGTTCGCCGCCGCCAGATATCAAGAGGGAGGTGAGATGGACCGACGGTCCTTTTTACTGATGGCTGTGTCGTTTCTGGGCTTGGCTGGCAGCGACGCAGATGCCCGCAGGCGCGGTTCGAAGCCATATGGTTACCGGCGGCGATCCTATTATGGTGCCGCTTCATCCGCTCGCGCTTATGGAGGTGGCGGTCGCTCCCTCTATGCAAATTGCAGCGAGGCGCGCGCAGCGGGCGCGGCCCCGATCAGGGAAGGCGATCGTGGATATTCCCGGCGGCTTGATCGGGATGGCGATGGCATCGCCTGCGAATAAGTCGCGTGCGCGCAGGGGCATGGCAGGGCCAAGGGCCTCTATGGGATGATATCCAACCACCGTTCATCGAATGAATCTGTCGGAATATCTCAGCAAACCGCAGAATTTTGCTGAACTGTTAATCTGCACGAAAGCAGCTTAGAGGCAGCTATGGCAGTTATGGATGCAGTTCGCGCGAGGCTTGAGCAACTCATTGAGGAGCGGGGTTCATCCTATGCCGGCATCTCCGCGTTGCTCGGGCGCAATCCCGCTTATGTCCAGCAATTCATCAGGAGAGGCGTTCCTCGCCGCTTGAAGGAGGAGGACCGCAGCATCCTCGCGCAATATTTTGGCGTGTCCGAGGAGGAGCTGGGGAAGAGCGGCGGATGTTCCCGGGTGGGTCAACTAGAGGCGGTCTCCGTTATCGCCGTCGGTGCGTCCGCAGGCCATGGCGCGCGGGTCGAGGAGGAAAGAAAGAATTCCAGCATCCGGTTCAGCGGCACGTGGTTGAGGAAAATGGGCCTCAGGCCCGATCGGATTTCCATCATCCAGGTGAAGGGCGAATCCATGGCGCCGACATTGATCGATGGCGATGAAATCATGGTCAACCATGACGATGCGGAAATCCGCCTCCGCGATGGTATCTATGTCTTGCTTCTGGATGGCGTCCTCTTCGTCAAGCGTGTCGCACTGGGACCCCGCAAGGGGCAATTCACCGTGAGAAGTGACAATCCCGCTTATCCGCAGTGGGACAATCTTGAGCCCGAGTTGATGAAGATTGTGGGCCGCGTAGTCTGGGTCGGACGAAAGCTGGAAGACCGCTTCTGATTCCCCTTATCACAAGGTAGCGCTATAATCTGCCAATGAGCAAAAAGCTTATGAAGGTTAACAAAAGCTTGTGGCAATTCCTATAGGAATCCTCCTATATCCAAAGATGGGTAATGGGGGGAGTCGTTGCATGGGGAATGCGGCGTTAACAACCGAATTTATATCCAGGGCTGAGGAACTGGATTGCTTTCGTGTCGCGCAGGAATTTGCAGACGCGGCGCGGCGGACCGAAGGCCTTGCCGACCTTGAACGCCTGCTCCTACAGACCGCCGCGGAGCTAGGATTCGATTATTTTGCCCTGATCCACCATGTCGATCATCGCATTGGGGCCAAAGGGCGGACCATCCGCCTCGAAAATTATCCTGCTTCATGGGTAGAGAAGTTTCTGGAGCAGAAGCTATATTCATGGGATCCCATTCATATGGCCAGCTATGGGACCAACCTTGCATTCGCCTGGTCGGATGTGCCCGACATGATCCATCTTACCAAGAAGCATAAAGATGTCTTGAGCAGCGCTATGCGGGAAGGCCTGGGTGATGGCATCACCGTTCCCGCGAATCTTCCTGGCGAAGCCAACGGCTCCTTTAGTTTCGCTGTCCGGGCTGGAAAGAGCCTTCCAAGAAAGCATCTGAATGCCGTTCAACTGATTGGCTCCATTGCATTCAATACGGCGCGCGAGCTTTCGGCAAAGGCGATGACGGTTTCTTCTTCTCCCTCCAGTCCGATACATCTCAGTCCAAGGCAGCTTGATTGCTTGGTGCTGGCGGGCCGCGGGAAAAGCGATTGGGAGATCGCCAAAATTTTGGGGATCGCGGAGGATACGGTTACGCAACATCTCGATATGGCACGGGAGCGCTATGGCGTGGCCCGGCGAGTGCAGATGATCATCCGTGCAGTGCATGATGGAAAGATAGCCCTGACTGACCTGCTGTGAAAACATCCCCCTTAAGGGGGAAATTGAGCAATGATCCATATCGGACAAAATGAAACCTCCAAAGTGGAGGTGTCCGATGGTTCATCTGGTGAACAGTGGAAATAAAACCCAGAATGGGTATGTAATGGATTCCATGTTTCGCGAAAGAAAAAAGGTATTTATCGATATATTGAAATGGGAAATCGTCTCAGTTGATGGAAAGGAAATCGATCAATTCGATGATGATTTTGCGGAATATCTGATCGTTTATGATAGCAAAACGAAAATACATATGGGGTCGGTTAGGCTTTTGCGTACAGATCGCCCGCATATTCTCGGCAATCTTTTTCCGCAGCTCTGCGATATGCCGATCCCGACTGGGCCCGATATCCGCGAAATCACGCGGCTTTGCCTGTCGCCCCGATTGTGTGCCTCGGAAAGATTGCAGGTCCGCAATCGCCTGGCAACGGCGCTCGTCGAATATGCCCTGCTGACCGGCATTACCAGCTACACGGGGGTAGCGGAGTTGGGCTGGCTGAACCAGATTCTCGCTCTGGGCTGGCGCTGTGATCCCCTCGGCATCCCCAAACCGATCGGTAAGTCCCTGCTGGGTGCTCTACAGATCCATGTCGCAACCGATACCATTAATTTGCTTCGCAAGGCCGGCACCTATGCAAGTTCTGAGCTGAAGCTCGGACATCGCCCACTAGTCGCCTAAGCCTCTCCAAAAAGGAAATCACAATGTACACGCCAATATCGATTGGCGCGGCTGATGGCGCGCGTCTAGAAGACCTGATCTCCGTTTACGCATCGGCTTTGCGTTCCAATGGTTATGTCATCATTCCCAACCTCATGGATCGCCAGCTTATGTCCGAGCTGGATGGCGACCTGAGAGAACGTTTCTCCCAGACCCCTTTCTGTGAAGGTCCTTTTTACGGATCTCGCACCAAGCGATTTGGTCGGCTGTTGGTCCGCTCGAAACATGCGACGTCGCTGGTCCAGAATGAGGTCATCCTTGGTGTTGTCCGGGAGTTGTTGCACCCTTGGTGCGACGTGATCCAGCTCAACCTGACACAGGCGGTCGAGGTTTATCCCGGATCGCCCGCCCAGGTTCCCCATCGCGACCAGGATATGTGGCAGGGCCCCAAGGGCGAGGTGGAATATCTCGTCAATGTCATGTGGCCCACGACCAGCTACACACGGGAAACGGGGGCAACGGTTATTTGGCCGGAAAGCCATCGAAAGCAGGAACAGATGATTCTGTCAAAGGAAGAGGCGATCGATGCGGAAATGTCGCCCGGATCGGCGTTGCTGTTCCTGGGATCGACACTGCATGGCGCCGGGCACAATCGAAGCAGAGAAATTCGGCGTGGCTTGATTATCAGCTATTCGCTCGGATGGCTCAAACCTTATGAGAATCAGTGGCTGGCTTATCCGCCCTCGATTGCAAGGCAATTTTCTCCCACCCTTGCAGCGCTGGTCGGCTATCAGCAACATCGTCCGAACCTGGGAAATTATGAAGGACAATGCCCCTCGGTGCTCCTTCAGGAGGTAGTGCCGGAAAATCTAAATGCCATCGATTCCTTACGGCCCGAGCAGGTTGAATTGATCACTGCGTATCGGGAAGGCCGTGTGACCGACATTGAGGCCCTTCTCAATGGAGAGCGAATTTATGGGTAAGGAGTTTCCCTTCAGCCCCTCGTCCGAAGAAGAGCCACTCGAGCAATTGGTTGACGAGATATTCTTGAAGATCAGAGCGCAGGCGCGCCGGGTAAATCAGCTTTCGGATAGTCGTTGGGGTGCGCATTGCCCATCCACCTCTGACGTCGCCCTGGCAATCCTCAAGGCACGAAGGGAACGAGACAGGCTGCTGGGAGGCAGTCTGTTCGGCGAGCCGATCTGGGACATGCTGCTGGATTTGTTCGCTCATGCCAGCATTCGTCGACGGGTCAGCGTCTCCAGTCTCTGCCTTGCCTCGGCAGTACCGCAAACTACGGCATTGCGGCAAATGAGGGTCATGGAAAGTCACGGAATGATAACGCGACGCGCCGATCCGCTGGATAGCCGGCGGGTGTTCGTTGAGCTTTCAACCGAATGGTATTCCAGGGTGGATAAGTTGCTGGCGTCCTGGAATTCCAGGGGAAGTACGGTGGCTTGACCGGGCAAGGCCGCGATCGCCTGGCTGACATGTGCGCCCGCTTGCCACATGCACAGTTCATCAAGCTGGATGAGACATGCGTTCAGTATTTCGGCGATTGCAGTCACGCATTCGTCCATCGTTGGCAATATATCAAGATCAGGCATATCTGGCGCTCCTGACCTGGGTGACTAGACCTCATGGGGTTGTGGCAGAAGAACAACAAGATCGGCAATGGCGTCCGTTGTGGAGCGAAAGACCTGTCGGATGCTTCATTCCGGGCCAGGAAGCCGCTAAGGCGATTCATTTGGTACTGACGCGCGCCATTTGGGAGAGGAAGTGCACGCGGACACGGCCTGTCGCGCATTGGGAAGGTGGCAAGAAACTGACCGGGTCGTCCTTCGCTTGAGGTACATGGAAAATAATCGCGATCCGTGGGCGAAGCTGCCTCTTCCCGCTTTTATAAGTCGGAGCCAGCTTTTATACCGCCCCTGTAACGAGAATGGCAGGCTTAGAGGTGAGTAGTGCATCGATCGACACGGCATGAACTGATTGGCATTCTGCTTGAGAATGGCCTCTATCCTATATTGCGTATGCCTGGCGGCGGTGAATGGCGGCTGGAAATATTGAAGCGTCACAGGCATCTGTTCGGCATGCGAGTCAAAGTGAACGGAACCCGCAATGGGTTCGACCTGCTCGCCGTCGACAGAATCGAAGCAGCGTGACCCGGGATCTGGAGCTATGGGGCATAGCCTCGATGCTGTTGCGCCAACATGGCGACTTTGCCCCATTGAAAGTCGCTGAGCGTATAGGAGAATTGGCGACGCTGGGAGAATCGGACGGTATCGCCTTGTGGCAAGAGGTTGCCCATCGGCTGGACGCAATGACAGTTCGACGCCGCAACGACAGAAATTAAGCCGCCCAGCGATCCAGCATCGGAAAGAGCGGCAAGGCTTCCGGCAGCGGTGGCTCCGCAACATTAGGATCATAGACCGACACCGTGGCCCATTCCACGCACCAGTCCAGTCGCACGCCTCCAGGGGTGACCCGAACAATCCCCGCGCCCTCGCGAGCCACCTCCCATCTGCAGTTCAGCTCTTCATCATAAGCACCGATCAAAAGCTGCCATCGCTGAAGCCGACCAGAAACCGATCATCATCCTCATATGGGACGACCAGCACGGTTTCAATGTCCCCCGTGACACGCAGCCGCACACTCTCTGGAATTGCCTCGATCGTCACTCCCATCGCAGAATCACCCTTTCCTACATGAGAACAAATATGGAACATGCTTATGAAAGGAGTCGATAATGGTCAATATCGATGGTTCATTCCTGATCGGCATAGCGGCGATCCTGACGAGCTTGGCGACACTCTGGCGGACGGCGCGCGGGGAATCCTGGCAAGGTCGGCACGCTCTCTTGGATGACGCTCTGGATGGCGTGAAGCTGCCGCCCACTGCCTCCGGACAGAAATGCCCTGCCGCGAATGATCCGCCCAATCCAAAGATTACGAATCAATAGGGCGTTTCGGTGCTTTGGGTGCGGCAGTCATGCGGCCCCATGCAGAAGGTCATTGAGAAAGGACGACGGCACTGGAACCAACGCACCATAGTTCCAAAGCTGCCAAATCGAAAGCGGCGAGGCTTGCGCATACAGCATAAGAGAGCTGACCGTCCGGAATTCGGCATCGAAAATTGGCCGCTTAATGGCGATGGGTCGTCGGGGGTGCGGCAGATTTCTCGGCGATGGGAGCGGCAGCTTTGCCGAGTCGCCTGCCGCCAACCCGTCATTCTGGAATCGACCAAAGAGCATTCCAGCTATGAGGTCGGCGCTCAGAAGATCGATTGGGCTATGTCCGAACTCCTTCAAATTCTTCGCCTCTCCGCTCCGCGATGAGGCGGGTATAACAGCCTTGGCGGCAAGTTCGGCGATCGCCCCATCGGTCCCCCGCAGATGGATAACGCAATGGCGCAAAGCGATTGCGTCATTTCATCTCTTCAGGAGGCTGTAAAAATGCCTTCTTAATAAAGGGGTTATGCCGATGCGAGATGAAGGACGGCGCGGAGCGGTGGCGCAATCCGTATCGAAAGCAGGACGACTGGCGAGCGACAGTATCGCGGCGCTGGTTGTCGGTGGATTGATGGTGCTGCCCGACAATGCGGAAGCGCAACCGGCGCTGCGCTTTTGGGATGGCAGCGATCCAGCCGAGCGTGAGAATGGCGTCATCGACGGTGGTTCGGGCGTCTGGAGTGGCGCCGACCCGAGCTGGACCGACAGCAGCGGCACGGTGAATGGTCCGATGCGGCCTGTGCCTGCCTTCACCGTTTTTCAGGGCCAGGCCGGCACGATAACGATCGACGACAGGAACGGGGTGCCGGCGGTCACCGGC
Organism: Sphingobium sp. 15-1; assembly: GCF_013375535.1. Classification (GTDB taxonomy): domain Bacteria; phylum Pseudomonadota; class Alphaproteobacteria; order Sphingomonadales; family Sphingomonadaceae; genus Sphingobium; species Sphingobium aromaticivastans. Next base: position 637,169 of record NZ_JABXJG010000003.1, on the reverse strand, counting down.
ATGCATTTTCTAACGGACGGTTATCGCCTTTCCGGCGGGCAACTGAAACTCGATGGCGGCGCCTATACCTCGATTCGTTCAACGGCGGGGGCGACCACGCGGATCGATGCTGAACTGACCGGCAACGGAGGCGCGTTCTTCAATGATTTCGGCACGGTCATTCTGACCGGCGCGAACAGCTATCAAGGCAATATGCGCGTCGATGGCGGCACGGTGATCGGCAACACGGATTCGATCCGCGGCAATCTGGAAAATGGCAGCACCGTCATTTTCGATCAGGATAAGGACGGAATCTTCGCCGGGAGCGTCAGTGGCCTGTTCAGCTTCTGGGGCTTCATGATCAAACGGGGGGAGGGCACGCTTACCCTTGGCAGCAGCAGCAATCTGGACTGGCGCGTGGAGGAAGGCGCTCTGGTGGCCCACGCGGCCGGCTTTGGCGGCAATGTCGAGATCGGTGGGACGGGACGGCTGACCTTCGATGCGGGCGAGGGGTCGGGGGCGGAAACCGTCTATCCCTACGCTCTTTCAGGCAATGGCCGTTTCGACGTCAAGGGAGCCAACATGCTCGTCCTGACCGGCCAGTCCACCTTCTCCGGCCGAACAGAGGTTTCCGACAGCGCGCTGCGGGTCGATGGTGCACTGGGCGGCAAGCTCTATGTTGCCTCGAACGGCATGTTGAGCGGCGGTGGGCAGGTCGGCGCCGTGGAGATCGCCACTGGCGGGCGCTTGACGGGCAGAGCCGGCGCGACACTTCATATGGAAAGTCTTGCACTTGGCGCCGGTTCGATTACCGATGCCACTTTCGGGGCGACGCAAGATCCGGCGCTGTTCGATGTGGCGGGCGACCTGACGCTGGACGGTACGCTGCATGTCGCCAACGGCGCGCCGCTGGGCGAAGGGCTTTATCGGCTCTTCAGCTATGGCGGCAAGCTCACCGACAGGGGGTTGGAGCTCGGGGCGCTGCCACCCGGTCAAGTTGCCGACGGCCTTTCGATCCAGACCGCGACCGTGGGGCAAGTGAATCTTCTTTCCGGCACGGCGGCGCGGCCCTTGCAATTCTGGGACGGCAGCGACCCGGCCCGCTATGGAAATGGCCGGGTGGACGGTGGCCCCGGCGTCTGGCGCAACGGAGCGCTCAGTTGGACCGGGCAGGACGGGATCGTCAACGAGGCCGGAAAGGCCAATGGCTTTGCGATCTTCACCGGCGATAGCGGGCAGGTGCTGATAGACAACGGCGCCGGGGCGGTAAAAACCGATGGATTGCAGTTCGCGACCGGCGGCTATGTCCTGTCGGGAGGCACGCTGACATTGGCGGGAGGGGATCGCACGGTTGTCCGCGTCGGCGCGGGCAGCGTCTGGGATGCCAGCCTGACCGCCGAAATCGCCGCGCCCCTGTCTGGAGCCACGACCTTGGTCAAGCGCGATGCAGGCACGCTCATCCTGTCCGGCACCAACAGCTACACGGGCGATACTGAAGTCGAGGCGGGCACGCTGGTCGGCAATAGCCGTGCGCTTCGCGGCAATGTCCGCAATGCGGCGACAATGGTGTTCGACCAGCGGGACAATGGCAGTTTCTCCGGCGCGATCCGGGCGCTCGATGGAAACGCCGGAACAATGGTGAAAAGGGGCAGCGGCGTGCTGACGCTCACCGGTCTCAGCACGCTCGACTGGCGATTGGAAGAGGGGCGGCTGGCGACCGCCGCGAGCCGCTTTACCGGCAATGCCGACTTGCGGCCGGGCGCGGAACTCCAGTTCGCAGAGACCGGCGCCAGCCACTATTCCGGTCGGATCGGCGGCAGCGGTCGGTTCATCAAGGCGGGCGGCGGCGCATTGACCCTCAGCGGCGATTCCTCCGGCTTTACCGGCAGCACCCAGCTTCAGTTCGGGCGCCTGATCGTGGACGGAAAGCTGGGTGGCCAGATTGCGGTGGAGGCGAACACGCTGCTGGCCGGCCAGGGGACATTAGGGTCCGTCCGGGTCGCTACGGGCGGCAAGATCGCGCCCGGCCCAGGGATCGCAACTCTTCACGTCGAGGGAAATCTGACCTTCGCGCCGGGAAGCCGCTATGAGGTGGAGGTCGATCCATTCGGCACGTCGGCGGATGCGATCATAGTGACCGGCGTTGCGACGCTCGGCGGCACAGTCGCCCATATCGGCGCCAGCGGCATTTACCGGCCGAGTTCTACCTATGTCATTCTGCTCGCAGAGGGCGGAGTGCAGGGCCGGTTCGACGCGGTTACGTCCACCTATGCCTTCCTGACGCCTCAGCTCCGCTACGGCCATGACAGCGTGAGGTTGAGGCTGGATCGCAATGATGTCCGGTTCAGCGATGTCGCCATATCCTCGAACCAGCAGGCGACCGGCGCGGCGCTGGAGAGGATGGCGGCGGGCAGCAAAGTACAGGACGCTGTGTTGATGAGTGACGCCGAGACGGCGCGGAAAGCCTTCGATCAACTGTCCGGTGAATTTCACGCATCGCTGCGTGCCGCGTTGATCCAGAATAGCAGCCTGTCGCGCGATGCGGCGCTGGACCGATTGCGTGGGACGGTTTCGGGCCGTCCGGGGCTGACCTATTGGGGACAGACGCTCGACGCCTGGAGCCATTGGCGCAGCGACGGCAATGCCGCGCGGTTCGACCAAAGTTCGTCGGGCGGACTGATAGGCATTGAGGCTCAGGCATCCGACAGCAGCTTTCGCCTTGGCATGATCGGCGGTCACAACCGTGATCGCATGAGGGGAGAGGGGCTGGCGGATGTGGACAGCTACCATGCCGGGCTCTATGGCGGCGGGACGCTAGGCCGGGTGGCGTTGCGCGGCGGTCTGGCCTTTGCCTGGCAGGATGTCGCGGTCCAGCGTTCCGTGCGCTTTTCCGGTTTTGCGGACGGCGTCGCGACGCGGTATCGCGCAACGACCGCGCAGATGTTCGGGGAGACCGCTTATCGCATCGAGACGGTGGCGGGATCAATCGAACCCTTCGCCAGCATCGCGCATGTGCGGCTGGATGTCGGTCGCGGGCAGGAAAGCGGCGCGTCGGCGGCTCTGCAACTGGAAGCGGATTCCCTGCGCACCAGCTACGCGACCGCAGGCACGCGCGGCGACCTTGATCTCGCCGTAGCAGGCGCTCGGCTCACGGTGCGCGCGTCGGCAGGCTGGCAGCATGTTTTCGGGGATCAACTGCCGGTGGTTCAGGCTGCCCTTGACGGCCAGCGTTTTGCGGTCAGCGGCCTGCCGATCGCACGCGACAGTCTGGTAAGCGAATTGCGGTTGCATGGCGCGATCCGTGACCGGTTGCAGATCAATCTCGGTTATCAGGTCGCAATTGCGCGCAGCGGGCAAAATCATCAGCTTCAGGCCGGCCTGAACTGGCAATTTTGACGTTTTCAAAAGAGTAAAAGGCAGCTTTCCCGAGTCGCTTGCCGCTGATCGGTCGTTCGGGAACGACCAATTCTAGGCTCTGAAAAATGAGAAAGCGGACCGAGCGGACCTCGGAGCAAAAAATTTGCTCTTGATCGTCCTATAAAGGTCGGAAGCGGCTGCTACGTGCCAATTCCGGTCTAAACCGTTTCGGTTGTCGATCTCGAAACCTGATCGGGTGGACGCCCCCCGACGGCATCGATGTGCCAAGGTGGAGGTGTTGAAGCACCACTTGAGGGAGGCGTCCGTGTCAGAGGTTATCACGATCGGTCTGGATATTGCTAAGAATGCTTTTCACGCCCATGGCGCTGATGCGCGCGGCGCGATGGTGTTCAGCCGCAAGCTGACACGCGGCAAGCTGTTGGATTTCTTTACGCGACACCCTCGATGCACAGTGGCACTCGAGGCATGCGGTGGAGCACACCCACTGGGCGCGCGAACTGCAGGCGATGGGGTACAAGGTCCGCCTAATTCCGCCAGCCTACGTGAAGCCGTTTGTGAAGCGGCACAAGAATGATGCGATCGATGCCGAGGCAATATGCGAGGCGGCGCAGCGTCCTGGCATGCGCTTCGTGGCGGTGAAGAGTGAAGAGCAGCAGGCGGCGGGTCTCGTATTCCGCACCCGCGATCTGGCGGTGCGCCAGCGAACTCAACTTATCAATGCAATCCGTGGGCATCTGGCAGAATATGGTTGGGTAGCACCGCGCGGAACGGCGCATATGGCGATGCTTGCAGACCTGCTCGATGAGGAGGAGATGGCATCAAGCCTGCCCGAGGCAGCTCGACCGATGTTCGCGCTCATGGTCGATATGCTCGGGGAACTGGAAAAGCGCATCAGCGTACTCGACCGCGAGATTGCACGCCGCGCGAAAGAAGATGAAGCCCCACGGCGGCTGATGACCATGCCGGGCATTGGCCCGATCGCTGCCACCGCCATCATCGCTCTGGCTCCACCCATCGAGACGTTCACCAAAGGCCGTGACTTTGCCGCCTGGCTCGGACTTGCACCGCGACAGCATTCCACCGGCGGTAAACAGAAGCTCGGCAGCATCTCGAAGATGGGTGAGCGCACCATCAGGCGGCTGCTCATCATCGGCGGGAGCTCGATGGTTCGTAGTGCGTGCCGCCACGGTGCACCGGCTGGTTCATGGTTGGAACGAATGTTGGCGCGCAAGCCCCGCATGCTCGTCTCAGTGGCGCTCGCTAACAAGATGGCACACATGGTGTGGGCGTTGCTGACAAAGAACGAAGATTACAGAGCTCCGGCTGCGGTCACGGCATAAGCTGAGGTCGCGGTCAGAGGCGTCGGGGACGTAGGCGGTCGAAGGAGGGTATGGCACAACAGTCGGCGAGACGGGACCGGAAGAACCAGTGAAATGGCAGAGCGCTATCCAAGCGCGCAAACCTGTAATGGATCCGTCCGTGAACTCCCATACTGGCCCGCAGCTATGGCGCTGCTCATCGAGGCCGGACAGATGACAGCATCCGACTACGTGCGAGCATACCCCGATTTACCGCTTGCATCCGAAGAGGCGTCCACAGATGCTATTCGTGGAAGTCGGACGTCGACTGGACGGACGGGCTGGGCTCGAGACTTGAAGATCTACCGGTGCGCGAAACCCACAGACATGCCCACATTCCTGACAATGGACGTTGTTGCGCGTCATGCCTCAGTAGTGGCCGCTCAGGAGGCGTCGGTCTACGGGCGGGAGTGGCAAGATAGCGCTCGTCGCGAACGCTTAGACCCAACTTGAACAGTCGAATGCGAACGGAAGCGGTACGCCGCGCCATAAGTCGTTGATTTGGCTGGGATCGATTTTGGCGTGAAAAAAGGTGTAGTGCTAAATTCTGCGTATAAATTGACGGTTATTCTTGACTATTGAGCATTTTTTGAGTGCTAATTGGTCGCCATGTTCGTCCGCGAAAAGACCATCAAGGGATATACCTATCTCTACCTTGTAGAGAGTGTCCGCGAGAATGGCCGAGCAAAGCAGCGCATTATCAAGAACCTGGGCCGCAAGGAAGCGGTGTTGGCATCAGGTGAGATGGACCGGCTGGCGGCATCTGTCGGGCGGCACGCCGAACGTACCATGGTGCTCGATGCGATCGAAGCAGGCTCTGCGGATTTCACGCCCTTGCGGATCGGGGGGCCCTTGCTGTTCGGTCGCCTCTGGGAGCGGACCGGGATCCGCGAGGTCATCGATGATCTGCTGGAAGCGCGCGGTTTCGAGTTCGCTGTCGAGCGCGCGGTGCTGGTGGCCACGCTGCACCGGCTGTTCGTCTCGGGCTCGGATCGCGATTGTGTCAGCTGGATGGGCGATTACGACATTCCCGGCAACGCCGATCTCGCACTCCATCACTTCTACCGTGCCATGGCCTGGCTCGGCGAGGAACTGCCCGATCACGAGCAAGCCGATGCCACGCCTTTTGCACCGCGCACCGTGAAGGATGTCATAGAGGAAAAGCTGTTCGACCGCCGGCGCGACCTCTTCACGGATCTCAGCCTCGTATTCATGGATACAACCTCGCTGTCCTTCTATGGTGAGGGAGGCGAAACGCTGGGCGCGCGTGGTCATTCGAAGGACTATCGCCCTGACCTCAAGCAAATGATCGTGGCGCTCGTCATCGACACCGAGGGGCGGCCGATCTGCACAGAGATGATGCCGGGCAATACCGCCGACGTGGCCGTGCTGGTGCCCATCATCGACCGGCTGCGCTCGCGCTTTGGTATCGGCCGGGTTTGCGTGGTCGCCGATCGGGGCATGATCTCGGCTGCCACCATCACCGCGCTCGAGGAGCGTGGGCTTGAATATATCCTCGGTGCGCGGGAGCGCAGCAGCGCGATCGTGCGCGATGTCGTGCTCAATGACGACACGCCCTTTACCCCGCTTGCCATCGACCGGCAGCGCGGGGAGACCCAACTGTTCATCAAGGAAGTCCGGGTCGACAAGCAGCGCTACATTGTCTGTCGCAACGAGGCTGAAGCAGCCAGGGACAAGGCGGAGCGCCAGCAGATCATCGCCGGCCTCGAAGCGCAACTGAAGAAGGGCGACAAGGCGCTGGTCGGAAACTCCGCCTACCGCCGTTATCTGCGCGCCACGGGCAAGAAGGCGTTCGAGATCGATGTCGGCAAGCTGGCCGAGGAAGCCCGCTATGACGGCATCTTCGTGCTACGCACCAATGCGAAGATCACCCCCCTGCAGGCGGTGTTGCGCTATCGCGACCTCCTCCAGGTGGAAACATTGTTCCGCCAGGCCAAGGCAACGCTCGATACCCGCCCCATTTACCACAGCTCGGACGCTGCCATCCGCGGCCATGTGTTCTGCTCGTTCCTCGCACTTGTGCTACAGAAGGAGCTCGCGCGCGACTGTGAAGCGGCAAACATCAAGCCGGAATGGCAACCGCTGCTGCGCGATCTCGACCGCCTCCAGGTCGCAACGCTGACCAAGGACGGCAAGTCCATTATCGTGCGGACACCCGTCTCCGGTCAGGTGGGCAGCATCTTCAAGGCCGCCGGTGTCGCGCTGCCGCCCAATATCCGCGATCTCGCCGCCGCCTGATATAGGCACGGCCAACCTCCCAAAACGTGGTGCTAACAAAGCTGCGCACGCGTGCATCTCATTGTTATAACGAGATCTTTCTGAACCTACTGTTCAAGTGGGGCTTGAATAGCGAACTTCGCTCACGGGTTAATCGCGGCAGCTTCTTTATCAAGAGCTTTGGCCCGGTCACGTGCCGCATCGCGTAACTGAGCTGCCTTCGCTTCGAGGTCCTCGGCCTCAACATCGGCTTGCCGCTGGTAGTTTTCTCCCTCGGCCTCCAGCGCTGCTGCAGAAGCCTGCCTGGCTTTCCGAGCGGCATTATTTGCTCGATCCTGTACCTTACCTGCTCTTTCTGCAGGGCCGGAACCCTCATAAGCTACGCCCGATGCGTTAGCAGCAGCCTCATCTCGCCTTTCTCCCGCCTGCTCTGCGGGGCCTTCGCATCCCGCCAACCAGAGCAAAGGAAAAAAAGCAAGAAATAAGCCCTTCAACGGACGGTGGCTTTCGCAGGGGGCAGGTCTAAATGCTTCCGGGTAAGGTCGCGATCTGATCATACTGAATTCCGTCGATACTGATGCCGGGCGCGCAGCGCAGGTGACGTTCGCCTAGCAACGACCGCCCTCATTTTCCCAATCGTCGAGAGCGCAGGTAAGTTCATTATTCCGTGCAGCGCTCCACCGTTGTGAAGCATTTTCTCCTTCTGTGAGCTTCGCCTCTCGCTGAATATGGGTGGCTAGCCAAATCCTGGCAGCGACGATTTTCTCAAAGCCGTGAATTGATCCGGCGTAAGCGATCCGTGCCACTGCGCCGACGATGTCGTCCACCCAATCAACAGTCCTTGCTTTGACTTTGTTCATAGTGATCATGGGCGTAACTCCCGTCAGGCAAGCGGGAGTGGCCAAGTCTCTCTGTCACAGGACGCTTGCGGTCGAAATCGAGTGATAGGTAACTATATCATATACGGGTGGGATAGCCGACTTAAATAGGCTTCCCAGTCAATGAATATGCGCGGCCGCGCATATCATTTCAGATACGAAACATTTACATGCCCACGAAGTCTCCCCACCCCAGTGCAATATTATGACAATGATTTTGATCTTGCTCGTGACTATCAATAATCATCAGTAAAAAATAAAATTATCAAGCCGGGAATATCTGATTCTATTATGTAAATAATTTTCATCTTTGGATAATAATGGATTACCAATAAAGAAGAAAATTAATTAATTATCTTGAGGTAATTATGATATACAGGCCGTATCGCACGAAAGTTCCTGCAGGCGCTCGTTTCGACTGAGAGATTCATATACTCTCGCTTGCTGGCCGGAGACGTCTCATGGAAGATCTCAATCATTTGCTGAAGCGGGAGCAGGAAGAAATCATGCGCGCCAAAGCATCAGCCTGTGGCGTCACCCGTCAAGTTCACGAGGGACTTGCCCATAGCTATGCCCAGCGGATTCAAAATCACCGACTCCCCTATCGTTCTGTCGCAATCAGCGGCCATCGTTCTTTCGATCCCAATCCTTTTGGAGGGGGAGGTAGGCAGTCATGACCCGCGTAGTGAATATCGACACATCCGAGACCGCAATAAAATCGCTATGTAAGCGGCAATCCATTCGTATTTCGACGATTGAGCCGCTTCTGTCTGGAGGCACACGAGTCGTCCTGGCAGATCCAGCAGATGCCGATACCGTGCGTGAACTGATGAGGGACAAGCTGCTCAGCGGAACGACGAAGCGGTCTTCATCTTATGTATTGCGTCGGCCTATCCGATGGCACTGATGATTCATACCGGTCCATTCGGACATCCAGAGCCAACCGACCGTTCCGGACGAAAAGGTTCAACGATTGGACGTTGCTACCATGACCAGAATTAGAAAAGTCAGTCGAATTGTCACCGGCCCATATGGAGCCATCGGGAAAGCCAAAAGCGTACACATCAATGGATTTCAAATCGTGGACGCTGCTGGAGATATCACGCCGTACGGGTTCGCAACGGGCTGGCACTATGCGACTGGGGCAAGCAACAGTCTACAGGCATAAAGGAGAAAAATTTGAGCTTACTGGACGATATCGCTCCATGTCACGCTTTCATGTAATCTCTCGACCGTAGGAATGTCGCAAATTGGTGAAATGACTACTTCGACCTAATACCTTACCATTAGGTTTTCTTAAACTTCTCTTGGCAGCTTTCCTGAACCATTTATCGCCGAGCCGCCATTCGGGAAACGGCCATTCTTGGCGTTAGCAGCGATCTGAATATCTGTTGTACGCATCCATCTTGTGAACCAGCAGATCAACTTCCCGCAGGTAGATTTCCTTGCGCAGATATTCGATTTCCGCCTCGCGTTGGACCTCTTCGACATCGATATACCAGGCGCGCGGGTTCGGGTTGTTCTCGCCATTCCATCGGTAGCCGCGTGATTTCAGTATGTCCTTGAGATCGAAAAGCGCGCCCTCGGCCCAGATCCGCCAACTCGGTTGCCGTGCGCGCTCTAGCAGGCGCGCCATGCCGGTAATGCCAGACCTTGGGAGAGGCGTTGCCAGCAGCTCGATGGCGGCGAGACAGTCATTCTCGGCACGGTGGCGGTCGTAGAAAAAGCCCGCACCCAACGCGAGATACGCAAGCTTGGTCCCTTCATGACCTTCGTTCGACCAATCCACCTGCGTCATCGAGCAGGCCCATGGCTTGGTAATGAATGTCTCGCTCAGCCGCTCGACAAACTTCCGGTCGAATTCGGCATTATGGGCAATAACCAAAGCGGCTGCGCTCGCGAAGGATGCAACTTCCGCAGGATCGATGCGCTGACCTGCGACCATTTCGTCGGTAATGCCGGTGATCGCCGTTATTGCGGAAGAGATCGGCGCAGAGGGTTCCTGGAAATGCTGGTACGATGGACGTATTTCAAAAATGCGGCCATCCAGCCCATAGGTGAAGGGTACCATCGCCAGTTCGATGATTTCGTCTTTCTTGGGATCGAGCCCAGTTGTTTCCACGTCAACGAACAGACCAAGTCTCGTCGGCGTGCCATCAGGCGCCGTGATGACCGTGCGCCTGTCCAGCCGGCGCTGCACTTTGTAGCGGCCGCTGGCGACGAGCTGTACCGCAAGCGCTTCAAGGTCAGTCGTCGTGTCATGCATTCGACATACCCTCTGCGCTGGTCGGGCCTGACCCAAGGCAGCTTTCGAGCGCCTGTAGCTGTTCTGCGAACTTGACCGGATTTTCGCGCTGGAGTCGTTCGAGATTGACGGCCTTCCAGCGTAACGCCGGAAGCTCTGCAATCCCGGGGTCGAAGCCAGCCGCGTTCCAGTCCGGGGTAAGCCTGTGAAACGAAATAAGGAACTTGCGCATGGCCGGCTGGAGTGCGCGTGCGTGGATTTCCTGCACGAGGCGCTCGCGCGCATCCAGAAGCGCATCGAGCGGGAGGTCGGCGACGGTCATGCCGATAAACTCGGCCCCATATTGCTCACTGATGTTGAGCCGGTGAGGGCAGAGCAGTTCGTGCGCGGGGCGCGGATGGCTGACGAGATAGACCAGGAACGCTTGGAACAGTTCGTCGCTGATGCCCCCGTTCGCAAAGAGGAAATGGATGTCGAAGAGGTCGCGCGGGTGCTGGCGGTCGAGCGCGGCGGCGATCTTCCCTGCGTAAAGGTCGGCGTCGGATACCAGTTGCATCTCTGCAAAGCCGAAACGCTCCTCAACGGCCGGAGACACCGCGCGAACCACAGGCGGGAAGACTGTGCCACGCAGCACTGGAGAAACCTCGATTTTGATCATGACGCGGTCTGATTGAACGATCAGGCGCTTCCCGTCAGGTAGCAGCCGACGCTCGACGGTCATGTGTCCGCTGCGCTCGAGACGCGATGCTATGCGTTCGAGGCCTTCGCGGACGGAAGCCAGCGATGTCGCGCGATCGGCGATCGGAAGATAGACGAGGTCGATATCCACTGACAGGCGTGGGAGATCCCGGATGAACAGGTTGATGGCGGTGCCGCCCTTCAACGCAAACATCTCCTCACGCGCGATCTCGGGGATGGCCCGCACCAACAGGCTGACCTGATCAGCGTAGCGCTGAGCGGTCATTGCACTGAGTCCGCTGGCTTTTCGGCAAAGCTCTGCGGGACGGTGATCTGGTATTGGGGGTCCAATCGTCCGCCGGGCACGAGTTGGCGTTTGCCCCGGCCCAGATCGATGTTCCGGCGATCAATATGCTTGACCCAGCTATGATCATGACGATCGGCAAAGAAAAGGAAGAGGCGCTTCGCCCTGATGCTGGCGCAACCTTCGAGAAGTGCGGTGACGAGCCGTGGTCGCAGGGTCGTCAGACCCTGAAAAATCGTGTCAGCATGTTCGAAGCCAACGCCCTGAGGGACATCATCGACCAACTCAACTGCGGCGCGTTCGGCGCCCGCGACGCGCAGGAAATAGTCCCAGGGTTCGTTGGCGTCTGGCGAGGGCATCGCGACGCCCAACCGCTCCGTGCCAAGATCGAACCGGCGCCATTCCAGGCCAGCCAGTGGATCGCTGAACAAGGCGCGTTTATGCATGACGAGGGTCGCGTCTGTCGTAAGCCTCAATAGCCAGGACGGAGCCGTGCCTTGGGGATCGTAAAGGTGGACCGAGCGCTCTCCGCCAAGGCGGGCATAATGTCCTTGGCCCAGCAACTCGAGCGCCGTCAGACCGCCGACATGGAACGTCGATGTTGCAGTTCTCTGGGCCGACATTACAGCCATGTCCCAGCGAGGAGGCTTCGCTGCGCTAGCGGCAGTCGGCCGGCGATAAACGCGAGGCGCTACACGTTCGAGCCAGCCGCGTTGTACATAGTCATGGATCGATGTCCGGGAGATTCCCTGCGCCTTCAGCCATGCGGCATCAACCAGCGGTCCAGCCGGCAGGCTGGTTAGAAGGCGCTGAAGAGGTTGCCGATTTTGTTCGCTCATAGCGAACATTTCTATAGAAAAATAAACTGAAAGCAAGAGACGGTTTATGGATTGTTCGATATGTTCGCGCATGGCGAACATATTCTGACTTCTGCGAACTGCGGGGAGGAATAATCCCTCGCCATACGAAGGTCGCACTCGTTGAAAGCCGAAATTTGCCAAGACTTACCCTCCGATCAGAGGCTCAGGGGGGCTGTCGCTTCACGGCCTTGGACTTCCAATTATCATACCCGCCAGCTCCAATTTTCCAAGGTTGATGTGGGATCGTGATGATCGCGTGAGATGCAGATGACGGACACCGGGGGAGATCCTGCTGCCGATCGATTGGGAGCGATGATGTTGCGAGGCATTGCTCACCTTCGACGATGGGCTAGCCTAGTGTCTTGAACTTACCAGTTAGCACTGGGAGACCGCAGAATCGGAGACGCCAGACTCCTGTTGGGGGATAGCGTCGGGCAAGGCGAGAGAAGAAGGCGCGGGTGGTGTCGTTCAGCATCATTGGGAATTCAAGGTCGCGGATGCGGACGAGTGCGTCGGCCAGTTCGTAAATCGCATTGTCACGCACCGGAGCCGAACTGTGGCCTCCGGGATTGGTCGCTTCGATGCGGAAATTGGTCGCGGCCTTTTCACCGACATGCAGGCTCATGCGCTGCACTTTGCCATGGCCGCGCAATCTACCACGAAGGTTGGTTGGCCTCGGTCACACCAGTGAGGATGCCTTGGGAAATAGCCCCTTGGCGACCGTTCGACCCGGCTGCGATGCACTGGGAACTCTACGATCTCAACGCCGACTTCAGTCAATCGACAGATGTCGCCACGCAGTACCCCGGAAAGCTGCGCGAACTGCAGGCCATGTTCGATCGGGAAGCTTATCGCAATCAGGTCTATCCGCTTATTCCTCAGGGCGGACGTCCGCCGTGGGCGGAGGTCTCGCGGGACGTCTTCACCTACACCATGCCGGTCAACCGCGTTCCATCTGCGCAGGCACCCAATATCCTGAACCGCTCATTCGAGATCGCCGCCAAGGTCGACATCCCGACCAGCGGCGGCGATGGCGTGCTTGTTGCCCAGGGTGGCCGCTTCGGCGGTTATTCGCTATTTATCAGGAACGGGATACCAACGTTCGCCTACAATATGCTTGGCTTGGAGACGACGGAAATCAAGGGCGCTGTGTCGTTGACCCCGGGTCAGCATGACATCAATCTGCGCTTTCGCTACGATGGCGGCGGAGCCGGAAAGGCTGGGTCAGCCGACCTGTTGGCTGACGGAATCCAGGTCGGTGAGGGTCGCATCCCCCGCACGATCCCAATGATCATTTCGCTAAGCGAGACCTTCGACGTCGGATCGGACACCGGCACACCGGTTTCTGCGGAATATGGAACGCCCTTCGCTTTCAAGGGCCATCTGATACAGTTGTCCGTCCAGCCCGAATGATTATGCTGGGCGCTGCATGAGGGGCCGCGCCCGGAGCTGTTATGCACCTGCCGGATTGTGGTAGCCTGTTTCATCATGATGCGGGCGATGGCGGCGACATGCAGTCCGGCGAGAGTTTGGACGTAACGCTCATAGTCTTTGACGAGTCGGGGGAACGAGTAGCCCGTGCGAATGAGCGCTCGACGACCTAGTGGCGTGGCGGTGCCAGCCATGCCATGATCGCGTTTCGTTGTGGTCAAGGCCGAGTTCGTTCTTGGCGGTTTCGAAGCCGTCTTCGATTGCCCAGCGATGGCCTTCGACGGACACAAGCGCCTGGATGTCTGTCCCGGCGGGACACCAGGTTGTGAAGAAAGCGAGATCGCCGTCGCTGATATTGCGGCGGATCAGAAGACCGCGGGTCCAAAGGCCCGATTTCGTCTCATCATATTCATCGGCTTCGAGATCGGCGAGTTCACAGTAAGCCCAGTCATGAAGCCGTGCGCCCTTGGTCCCCTCGCCAGCGGACAAGCGCTGCCACGCATGAGGCGCAAGGTCACGCGCGATTTCTTCCGCCGTGCCTGCAACCGGGGGCTTTCCTGCCCATGAGCCGAAATGGTGATCGGATTTACCTGGCTGGCAGAGCGTAAGGCTGACCTGTTACCGGTCGGCTACTTCCACGTGGTCTTCACGCTGCCGGCAGAGGTCGCCGATATCGCGTTCCAGAACAAGGCGATCGTCTATGATCTGCTGTTCCGCACGGCCTCGGAAACGATACTGACGATCGCGGCCGATCCGAAACATCTCGGCGCCCGCATCGGCATTACGGCCGTACTTCACACATGGGGATCGGCCATGACACACCATCCGCATGTTCACATGATCGTGCCGGGCGGTGGTATTGCGCTGGACGGGACGCGATGGATATCCTCGCGCCCCGCCTTTCTCTTGCCGGTGCGGGTTCTGGGCGCACTGTTCCGCCGTCTCTTCCTCGCCCGGCTGATCCAGTTGCACCGCACCGGCAAGCTCGCCTTCTTCGGATCCATGGTCGGCCTCGCCAATAAGCGAGCCTTCCTGCGTCATCTGGCACCGGTCAGAAAGAAGCGCTGGGTGGTCTATGCCAAGCCGCCCTTCTCCGGTCCCGAGGCCGTACTGGCCTATCTCTCGCGCTACACCCATCGGGTTGCCATCTCGAATCGACGCCTGGTCGCGTTCGACCGTCAGGACGTCACGTTCCGTTATAAGGATTATCGGCACGCCGGCGACGAACGGCAGAGCATCATGACGATCAGTGCCGACGAATTTATCCGCCGCTTCCTACTTCACGTCCTGCCACGCGGCTTCCACCGCATCCGCCACTATGGCCTGCTCGCCAGTTCCTCGCGCAAAACCAGTCTCGCGCGTGCCCGCGAACTGCTCGACGTCGTCCCGCCGACACCCGAACAGAACGAAACGGGAAGACCCATCGACCTGCGTCCACCCTGTCCCTGCTGCGGTGGGCGCATGATCATCATCGAGGCCTTCGAGCGCTGGCGACAGCCCCGGCCGCCGCCGTTCTCTGCATTACTAACCCGGGAGATTGCGCCATGACCCGGCATGGCAAGGCGGTAACAATGCTCGTGGGCACCGTGCTCCGGGTCAAAAGCCTCCTCGCGCTGTCTACCTACGCCGTGTCCCTATCGAAGCTGTTCGCCGCTGACTCTTGCCCAAAAAGGCGTCGCAACTGGTGGCGATATCACCCGTCAGCATCCAACGACGGCGGCTTCATAACAGATCAATGGCTCCCCAGGGCTGTCCGAAAAGCGAAATCCTCATAGACCTTCGACAAGCCACCGCGGGTCGTACATGTCAGGCTTTCGTACGCCTGCCGGCGCCCGAAACCCATCGACATAGCGGACATAATGCCCGGCCTCAGCGCGGTAGTGAGGTGTCCGCTACTGAGAAGAGCAACTCGGCCGCTGAGCGACGGAGAAGGGTCGATGAGGGCTACCGCCATTTAGTCAATTGCGGTTCATGCTTATGCTGAAGGAAGCCATGGCGGTTTTTGTACATAGGTCCGCGATGCGATCATGTTCATCGCCTCCATCCCTGGCAGGTCAAGCATGAAGTCTCTGCCGGTACGTCGAAGAAGCGAACGGCCTTCAAGCTCGTGGAGCATGCGGTTGACGTGGACAGCGGTCAGCCCTAATAGATCGGCAATTTCCTCTTGGATCGCCTCGGCAGCGCAGTGTCCGCTCCCTGCTCATTTTTTTGGCCGAAACATCTTGAAAGCCGCGAGACTGAAATTAGCTCAATGATACCGGACGCCAAACCGGGTCCGGTTGGACATCGAGAGCGCCGGCTCTTGGTTACCGGCGCATCTCATGCCCAAATTGCTTCGTTTGGAGGATTTGGAAATGAGACCGAACTTTGACTTTACCCCCTATCGCCGATCGACGGTCGGTTTCGACCGGCTGTTCAACCTGCTCGAGGCGGGCGCGCGCGAGGACGATGGCTATCCGCCTTTCGACATCCAGCGGCTCGACGACGACAATTTTCGCATCACCGTCGCGGTCGCCGGCTTCAAGCCGGAGGATATCGAGATCGTCGCGCATCAGAACCTGCTCTCGGTGACCGGCAAGCGAGCCGATGACGCCGACAAGGGCGAATACCTGCATCGCGGTATCGCGGCCCGGGCCTTCGAGCGGCGCTTCCAGCTCGCCGATTTCATCGAGGTCGGCAACGCGAACTTCGAGCACGGCCTCCTGTCGATCGAACTGACGCGCGTCGTGCCGGAGGCGATGAAGCCGCGTCGGATCGAGATCGGCGGCAATGCGTCCGACAGCAAGCGACTCGGCGAGGTGAAGGAAAGAGCGAGCGAGCCTGCCTAAGCCGCGTCCACTGGCCTGCCGGCGCCGCCTCCCGACACACCCCCGCGCGCGGCGGCCGGCAGGTTCAGCCTTTCATCCAGCCAGAAAAGGAGATGTCATCATGGCAATTCGTGATCTCATTCCCTGGAGCCGGCAGGAAAACCGGCTGCCCGTTCCGGTGAGCGCCGAACGGGAAAGGGACACCCATCCACTGCAGTCGCTCCACCGCGACGTGAACCGTCTCTTCGACGATGTCTTCCGCAACTTCGGCATGCCCGCCTTTGCCGGTTTCGACCGCTTGTCGGGATGGCCCCACCTCGAGCTCGGCGAGACCGACGAGGAAATTCGTGTGACGGCGGAACTACCGGGTATGGACGAGCAGGACGTGGAGATTTTCGTCGAAGACGGCGCCTTGACCCTGCGCGGCGAAAAGAAGTCCGAAGTCGACGACAAGGATCGCGGCTACTCGGAGCGCAGCTACGGCCGCTTCGAGCGCCGCATCGGCCTGCCCAGAGGCATCGACCGCGACAAGGTTGCGGCCACCTTCAAGAACGGCGTCCTCACGGTGACGTTGCCCAGAACGGAGGCGGCGGAACAGAACATCCGCCGGATTCCCGTCAATGGCGGCGCCCGCTGAGGGCCGGGCCCGGACTTTCGAGTCCGGGCCTTCGGCCAACGACAACCATGCAGTTGCCGTCGCGCGTGCGACCTCGTTCCCGCACGGCGCCAATGCGATCATCGAGCCGCTGGCCTTGACGACAAACGGCGGCCGGCGCCGCCAAAATCGATGGCGGGTCAGGTTCGCGCCGCGCTGGGGCCCGGTCGCCGACCCGCTGATTGGTTGGACCGGCGGAGGCGATCCCCTCGCGACGATCGAGCTACGCTTTCCCGACCGCGCCTCGGCCGAGCGATATTGTCAGAGGCAGGGTCTCATCTTCGAATGCCGGACGGCACGATCGCCAGGCCAAATCCGTCCCGCTCTCCCCGATGCCCTGGGTCCCGAGCTTTCCTGCTGGCCCACGGGCCCGCATGCCTTGTGCTGCGGCAATTTCCCTTGTGCCAGCGCGGCCGCCAATGAGGACGATGATCGCAGGTCTGCATAACCTGGGGCGCGCTTCATGTGGGCGAGGACTGCTTGCCAGAGCTTGCAGCGTGCGATGGACGCTCGTGTCGATGCCATGCCTGGTCGAGGGCGGTGAGCACGCGGTCGATAACGGCCGTGTTGCTCGCCGCCTTGGGCAGTTCGCGCACCGCGAAATGCTGCAAGCGGGCAAGGTCTTTCTTGGGCAAGCGCAGTTCGATCTGCTTGGTGGCCAGTTTGTTCGGCGGCTCGGCCACAAGCCAGCATGTGATGGAGCAGCCTTTTGCGTTGGGCAAAGGTCCACCCCAGCGCTCGCAGTTCGCGAGGGGTGATCGACAGAAGCGCGATCGCGAACTCCATGATGTTGCTAAACGGCAGACGTACCGGCACGTCGTCCGGCTTCGGCTTGCGCCACCGCTTGAGCAGACTGCGCGTCACCGGATATCGATCACGCCATCGACCGCACGCCACTTGGTGGGGCGGATCATCCCCTCGTGCGATATGCACACTGAGTGCAGCGCGGCCTCGATCTCGCGCCGCCAATGCTCGAGAAACTCGAACAGCACTGGAAAATCGGGCGCGAGATCGTACTCCTGCCAGACGAACAGTTGCAGCAGCGAAGGCGCATCGGGACGGTAGTAGTGGATCTGAGCCGTCGTCAGCCGACGGCCCTCTAGCTGCACGATAAAATCCCGGCGGCTCATGGCGAAGGGCGGTGACCTTCCAAGGGCCTGTCGATCGAATGCATGGCGGCAAGGATGTCATCGATCGGCACCGCGCGCCTGGCGCCGGGCGGCTTGCGCAGGCCGGGATGGTCGCGCACCGCGGCGCGGTCGGACGCCCAGGATGCCAGAATGGCGCGCTTCACTTCCGGCTCGAGGCTCGGGTTGTGCGCAACGTCGAAGGGATGAAGATAACGCGAAAATGGCTGCGACATGGCTGTGCCTCCTTCCTTTGTGTCGCTCCTTTTTCATCTGCGGGCGCAGCGGGCCCACGCTGCGAATTTTGGAACGCCGGCGAGTCGAGTCAAGAGGGGAAATTGGTCCAACAGCAAGCCGATAACGCTGGCATTGGCACTCAGCGCTTACGAGTGCCAAATTTTTTCGCGCACCATCTTGACGCAAAAAATGACCTTTCCTAATTCCGCGTCACCTGTCGTTCGAAGGATCGGCAGGTCTATCACATCTCAGTTTTGCATCTGGAGGTTATGCATGCATTTCCGCCCCTTGCACGACCGTGTGGTCGTCCGCCGCATCGAAGCCGAGGAGAAGACCTCGGGCGGCATCATCATCCCCGACACCGCCAAGGAAAAGCCGCAGGAAGGGGAAGTGGTCGCCGTCGGCGCGGGCCTGCGCGACGATAGCGGCAAGCTCGTTGAACTCGCCGTTAAGGCGGGCGACCGCGTGCTTTTCGGCAAATGGTCGGGAACCGAGGTCAAGATCGACGGCGAGGATTTGCTCATCATGAAGGAGAGCGACATCCTCGGCGTAATCGAGGCCGCGGCCCAGCTCAAGCAGGCCGCCTGACAGCGACCTGCATCCTCTGACACGTGGAAGGAAATCGAAGAAAGGAGACGAGGCAATGGCTGCCAAGGAAGTGAAGTTTGCGTCCGACGCGCGTGATCGCATGCTGCGCGGCGTGGATACGCTGGCCAACGCAGTGAAGGTGACCCTGGGGCCCAAGGGCCGCAACGTGGTCATCGAGAAATCGTTCGGCGCGCCGCGCATCACCAAGGACGGCGTAACCGTCGCCAAGGAAATCGAACTCAAGGACAAGTTCGAGAACATGGGCGCGCAAATGCTGCGCGAGGTCGCGTCGAAGCAGAACGACAAGGCCGGCGACGGCACCACCACCGCGACCGTGCTCGCCCAGGCGATCGTGCGCGAAGGCACAAAGGCCGTCTCGGCAGGCATGAACCCGATGGACCTGAAACGCGGCATCGACCTCGCCGTCGGCGCCGTGGTCAAGGACCTCGAAGCCCACGCGCGGAAGGTCAGCGCCAACAGCGAGATCGCGCAGGTCGCGACCATCTCGGCGAACGGCGACGAGGAAGTCGGCCGCATTCTCGCCGAGGCGATGGAGAAGGTCGGCAACGAGGGCGTCATCACGGTCGAAGAGGCCAAGAGCCTCGCGACAGAGCTTGAAACCGTCGAGGGTATGCAGTTCGATCGCGGCTATCTGTCGCCTTACTTCGTGACCAACGCGGAGAAGCTCAAGGTCGAGCTCGACGATCCCTACATTCTCATCCACGAGAAGAAGCTGTCGAACCTGCAGGCGATGATCCCGCTGCTCGAGCAGGTAGTGCAGTCGGGCCGGCCGCTCCTTATCATCGCCGAGGACGTGGAGGGCGAGGCGCTGGCGACGCTGGTCGTCAACAAGCTGCGCGGCGGCCTCAAGGTTGCAGCGGTCAAAGCGCCGGGCTTCGGCGATCGCCGCAAAGCCATGCTGGAAGACATCGCGATCCTAACTGCCGGCAACGTCGTCAGCGAGGAACTCGGCACCAAGCTCGAGAACGTCACGATCGGGATGCTCGGCCGAGCCAAGAAGGTCATCATCGACAAGGACAATACGACCGTCGTCGATGGTGCCGGAGCCCGCTCAGACATCGATGCCCGCGTCGCCCAGATCCGCGCACAGATCGAGACCACGACGAGCGACTACGATCGCGAGAAGCTGCAGGAACGCGTGGCCAAGCTCGCGGGCGGTGTCGCGGTGATCCGCGTCGGCGGCGCGACCGAGGTCGAGGTGAAGGAGAAGAAGGATCGCGTCGATGACGCACTCCACGCCACCCGCGCCGCGGTCGAGGAAGGCATTCTGCCGGGAGGCGGTATTTCGCTGCTGCGCGCGCTCAAGGCGCTTGGCGGCCTCAAGGCGGCGAACGACGACCAGCAGTCAGGCATCGATATTGTCCGCCGCGCACTTCGCGCGCCGGCACGGCAGATCGCTGACAACGCCGGTGAGGATGGTGCCTTCATCGTCGGCAAGCTCCTGGAGAGCGAGGACTACAATTGGGGCTTCAACGCCGCCACCGGCCAATATGAAGATCTGGTCGGCTCCGGGGTGATCGATCCCGCCAAGGTGGTCCGCACCGCGCTTCAGGATGCCGCTTCGGTGGCCTCGCTGCTGATCACGACCGAGGCGCTCGTCGCCGAAGCGCCCAAGGATGACAAGGGCGCAAAGGCCGCGATGCCGGAGCTGGAGTACTGACACACCAAGGGCCCGGCTGCAGCCGGGTCCCATCATCGAACATGAGGAACTCGACGATGAATGACCACTATCTGCGCTACCTCGAGCGCGAACATGCGCGTCTCGAAGCCGAAATTCGCGAGGAGGAGAAGCGTCCCCTTCCGCGCCATTTCCTGATCGGCCGGCTCAAGAAGCTGAAGCTCGCGGTCAAGGACCAGATGGCGGCCTGCTCGGGGCACGAGGCCGAGCGCGAAGCCGCCTGAGCGAGAGTTCGGTGCGGACGATTTGCGCATTTGCCCGTAACTTTTCGGCAACGAGCGTTTGCCGGAAACCTGAGGGCGCCCATCTGCGTTGCATGATCGTCGGCCTCGTTCGGGGAAGCTCGTGAGGATGGAAAGGGGAGCCCCGAGCCAGCCGCCGGGGCTCCTTTCTCTTTCAGCAGCATGGAAAAGCGAGAGGGAGCCTATCACGGCCCTGAGCTGTACGAGCGCTTCGGGCTCGTGCGTCTGGCGGACTTGGCCGCAGCCCGCCGTGGGTGAAGGCGTGATGTCTTGTCCGAGAGCCGGATGCGGGAGATCTGCACGTCCGGTTCGATGAGCAGGGAGTGGAAACGGACCGTCTGGCAAGCCCCACAGGCGCGCCGCACGACACCGCGCCACTTCCTGACTCTACCGAGCACGTCGGCGTTGCAGAACCGCGATCCCGCCCGTTAGACCTTAGTTCAGTTCGCAGCGGTAGCGAAATCGACCATGATCTCTCCCGATATGCCTTCGAGTGCCTCGCATACTATGTCGGTGGAGAGATTCTCCGGAACCAACAGCTTCATTTTCCCCTTAAACAGCGGCGCGCCGGACCATGCGCTGCCTTCAATGGCAGTAGCAAAATCCTCGATATTGACTTCCAGCCCAGCGAGTACGGTGGTCACTTCACGAACGATCCCGGGGCGATCCTGCCCGACGATTTCGATTGTCAGCGATTGTCCTGTTCGCTCGTCCGTTTTGGCAGACCCGATGATGTCGACTTTGATCCCGAACGCATCGATCCCGCGTGCGGCCTTTGCAAGTTCATCCAGGCGCTCTTCAGGCAGTTCGACCAACACCGAGCCGACATATTTTCCGCCGAGCCGCGAAAGATGGCTCTCCAGCCAGTTGCCGCCTGCCGCATATACCGCATCGGCTATCGCGCGAGTGAGGCCGGGTCGGTCGCTGCCGACCACCGTCAGGATTACCGTTCGATCCATGTTTTCACCTCTAGGTTCGGCACTCTCCAGCAACCACTGATAGGATGTTTGGCTTCTTTTGGAGAAGCCAAATGTCATCCCGCCTCCAAAAAATAGACGATGATGAACGTCGGCTTGGCGGAACAGGATTTCCATCTCTGAGTGGCCGGCAGGCTGGGGGCGACCATTTCAATAGGAGGTAGGTTCGCCAGTCGCGGCGATAGCATGGGCGTCGGACGCGGCAAGAAGGATCGCAGGCATAGTGGCGCTTGCGGCTCGAAATTGTCGGGCAGGGGGGAGATTGGTAACCTTCCACTCAGGCGCCGAGAACCACGGGCAAAGGTGCCAAATGCCTTGATTTCCTCGTTCCTTGCGGCGCGATCCGCGCCGTTTCCTGATCTTGAATAGGGAACGAGAACGCCGTCCTCTCTCCCCCGCAACGACAATCGGCCGGGCCGTGGCTCGGCGGCGCCTGCGCCCGCACCACCCCGGCAGATTGTCGTTGCCCCCCTCTCTCCTGCTGCTCGCCGCGAGGCAGGGGCCAAGCGCCGATGACGGTGCCTGACCCAGCATCAGGAGCTTTGAGATGGAAAAGACACCGCATGAGAAGGCGCCATCAACCGATTCTCAGGCCAAGAGGTGGCCCATTCCCCGCAACCGTATTGCTCATGGCAACTGTATCGAAAAATTGAGAGCGCTACCCAATGGCGCGGTCGATCTTGTCGTGACCGATCCGCCCTATATCTGCCGATACCGTTCGCGTGACGGACGCACGGTCGCCAACGACGATAATTCCGACTGGCTTCGCCCCGCCTTTGCGGAGATCGCGCGCGTGATGAAGCCAGGCAGCTTCGCCATCAGCTTCTACGGCTGGAGCGCGGTCGAAAAATTTGTGCTGGCCTGGCGTTCGGTCGGGCTTGTCCCGGTCGGTCATATCGTCTTCCGCAAACATTATGCCTCATCGACGCGCTTCCTGCGCTACGAGCATGAGCAGGCTTTCCTGCTGGCGAAGGGGCGGCCAGCGCAGCCGGCGCATGCTTTGCCTGACGTGATCGACTGGCCGCGTTATACCGGCAACAGGCGCCATCCCACCGAGAAGCCGGTGGAAATTTTGCGGCCATTGGTCGAGACATTCAGCGCGCCTGGCGACATCGTGCTTGATCCCTTTTGTGGCTCGGGATCGACGCTGGAAGCGGCTCGGACATGTGGGCGCGTTTTTCTTGGAGTCGAACTGGACGGCGAGCATTTCCGCACGGCGAGCAGTCGCATGGGGCTCTTGTCCTGATTTATGAAATGGGCGCTTCCGTCATGGAAGCGCCCCATTCGGAACCTCGGGGGAATGCCGATCGCCAGATGGAGAATCAGGGAATGACGACCGGCATCGTGTTCAGAGCCTTGGCACGTTTGGCCAATTTGCGGTCGAAGGTCAGAAATTCCGTGCAATGGTCCGATCGCGCCAGATGAAGGGCGTCGGCGAAATCCATGCCGCCTTCCATCCACTCCAGCGCCAGCGCCAGTTGAGCCGGTTCCTCCACGGTCATACCCGGCAGGCCGGCGAGCCCGCGCAAGGCGCCGGCAATCTGGGCGGGTTTAAAATCATAACCCGCGCGCAAAACCCACTCCGCCTCCAGCAGCACCGTCACGCCGAGAAAAATCTCCTTGCCTTCAATGGCTCGTCGGGCGGCTTGCGCCTGTTCCGCATCGTCGGCGGTCAGCAGCCGTACAACGATATTGGTATCAATCCCGCGCACGTCGTTTCGCTTCCCTGGCGATGACCGCGTTCATGGCATCGATGGACAGTGCAGGCTTAGTCGACCGCAGCGAACCGAAAACGGCATCAATGTCGGTTGGTGCGAAGATCGGCATAGGTTTTAGGAGGACGCCCTCCGGCGTTTCTTCGACGATCAGCTTCGTACCGGCAGGCCAATGCCGCTGCTCGCGGATCGCCTTGGGCAAGATGACCTGTCCCTTGGTCGACACCGTCGTCGTAATCCGTTCCTGCACGCCCATGGCGCCCTCCAAAGTAAGACGAAGGTAAGATAGGGTAGGCTGTGCTTTAAGGCAAGCGTCCCGGAATTTCAGCCTTCGGCTCCTAAGCCGATTTCGGCTCAGGGCCGAGCATTTCGCACTGACCCGCCAGCTATGGGGCAGGCCAAGCGGCCAGTCCTGGTCGACCGGGAGGTTCGGCGGTGCTTTTGGCACATTTCGCAGCAGGGGAGAGCCGCCGCGGCATGTCGGCGGTCGCACTGACCGTGGCGCTGAACGACCGCCGTTGAGACCTCCGATCCTCCCGCCAACCTGATGGGCTATCCCGTGAGACCGTCGTTCATGGCAATGGCGGCCGGATAGCGACGCCCTTGCCTCCCAGGCTTGACGAAGCGGCGCATGACTTTTCTGGAATGCAATGAGTTCCAGGCCTCTTGTGCCGGCCTTGAATGATCAGTGGAAAATGGAAGGAGGGCGCATCGTCGCCATGGCCCGGGCGTAACTCCGAATGAGAAATTCTCTTTGGACGGTGATGAGTTCAGACCGTTCCTCTGGAACTATCGCATCCCGTGTCTCGTGCGGCGGCTGGGACAACAAGTCGGCGTCATTGGACGTTCTCATGACGACCTCTTCTGCGAGTCGTGGGGCGAGGACCATATGCCCGCCCGGACGCCGGGGGAAGGCACATATATCTTGTCGTGACGGCGGCAAGCAGGCGTCCGGCCTTATGCCGTCCGTCATAGTCCATAATAGCCAGTGCAGGGACGACCCGGGCTGAGCATAATGGCCGCCTCTGAACCGGCCCCGCCTCTTCCCTTGGGAGGCGGGGCTTTTGTCATTCGGGTTCGGCGGCTTTGTTTTGGGCGGGCGGAATGACGCCGCTGATCGTCCGTGAATCGGCCGTCCTTCACCCAATTTCCTATCCGTCAGGGGGTCTGTCGAGAGCTGCCGATCAACAATCGGCCCGGATCATGCTACATCGCCATGCCACGCCGGGAGAAGCCTTATGGCCCTGTTCGAACAGCGCGATCTCCATCTCGTCAAGAAGGCGCTCTGCTTGAGCGTGCTCGTCATGGGGGAGCAACCCGAAGGACCGTTCCGGCCCGATTCGGACCTGGCCGACATGAAGGATCTGTTGGACCGGCTGCTGCGAAGTGACAAGGAGTTGGGCCTCTACATGCGTTCGGCCCATCTCATCCTGAAAGGTTCGCCCGGCTGAAACGGCAACGGTCCGTCGGTCTCATGGCATGGTGGCGGAGATGGAGTTCCTCGGACCTGGTCCTTCTCCTCCTGGTCTTCGGCATCTGTTGCTCTGATACCCGTCATGCAGAGAGGGAAAGCAGGGCGTCTCCCCTGCGGGGGCGGGCCTGATCCGCGTGCCGCTCCGTCGAGCCGGATTTGCCGTCTCGACCATTCGGCGACGATTCCTGACGCGGGCGCGGATATTGCGATCGAGGGCGATGGCGGTTTGGTATTGGCTGGCCGATATGCCAAGGGGGCCGCATTGATCCTGTTTGGAGTGCTTGATGACGGACGAATTGCTGGCAGCGCAGAATAACCTGATCACCCTGACAGCGGACATTGTGTCGGCGCATCTGTCGAACAATATGGTGCCGGTGCCCGAGGTGGCGGGGCTTATCGCCCAGGTGCATGGCGCGCTTTCCGGTCTCGGCACGCCCGCCGCCCCGGCGCAGGAAGAACTGAAGCCCGCCGTGCCGGTCCGCTCATCGGTTAAGCCCGACCACATAATCTGTCTGGAGGACGGTAAGAAGCTCAAGATGCTCAAGCGCCACCTGATGACCCACTATCAGATGACGCCGGACGATTATCGCCGGAAGTGGAACCTGCCCGCCGATTATCCGATGGTCGCGCCAAGCTATGCTGCCACGCGGCGCGATCTCGCCTTGACGATCGGCCTCGGTCAGAAGCGGAAGGGGCAGGGATCCAAGGGACGGAAGGCGTCGCCCAAGAAGGATTGATGGGCTTGCGCGGAACCTCAGATACCGGGGTTCCGCGTCATGCCGTCCCGTTTCGCTGGATCGGGTTTTCTGCACACATGATGCGACCACAAAGAATGAGCGCGCGCGTCCCGCGCCCGATCTTCCGCTGCGCGTTCAGTTCAGGCGCAAGGCACGGTCATGGTCCTGGCCGGGACCAATGATGCGATGAACGAACAGGCGATCGGGTTGCACCGAATATAAGATGCCATAGCCCTTGTAGGAGCGACGACGGATGCCATGCCGCTCATAGCGCGGAATCAGCGGGAAAGCGTGCGGCATTGTTCCGATACGGGCAATCACATCGCGCAGTTCCTGGATGAAAGTCACCGCTCGTCCCAGATTGTCTGGCGCGATCCACTCTCTGATGGCTTGCAGATCCCGGATGGCCTGCGTTGATAACCGAACCCGCATTAATGCTGCTGGCTGTCGGCGGCTGTCCGAATATCGGCAATGATTTCGTCGCAAACCTCATCGAGGTCGCGGCCGCCTCCGGCTGCCATCTCTGTCAGGCTTTCCTCGATAGAGGCATCAAGGTCCTTCAGCCATCGTTCCTCGTCCGCGACAATGGTCTGGTCGCGGCGGATCAGATCGCGCACATAGTCGCTGACGCTGGCATATTGGCCGCTGTCGATACGGCTCTGCACATAATCCCGGAGGGGATCGGGCAGGGAAACATTCATGGTCGCCATCGGCATTACCTCCAAAATCCTTTATGGCAAAAATTGCCATGAGGTTCAACCATAGCGTTCTTCCGCCTGATCAAGCGGTGTTGCACGGCTGGCGTAAAGCAGAGGGAAAGGCCCGAATTGACGATATCTCTGTCTGCGTCCAGCGTCGGCGTAGGAAGAACGGCAACGCCCACCCCACGCATACATGATCCATGAAACAGGGTTCGCGGGTCAGGTTGCTTAAGTAAGACGGATCTTGCCGTCGATCCCACCACCCAGCTGGAAGGGATCAGCGGTCAGCAGGCCTGGCGTGAACTGCACAGAGGCGCCGACAGCGGCAGCGCCATAGTGCACCCACCGGTCGAAAAGATAATAAGCGCTCCCTGCGACCTGCTTGTCCGCGGCATCGCGGGCGATCGCTCGACCATGTAATGGATGCTGACCATTTTTCAGCATATCCATCGACAGGCAGAGAATGGCGTCGAGCGAGCTGAACCGACCGACTTTCCATTTCGCTTTCGCGTGGCGCTCAACGATTCGGAACATGAGATCGACAGGCAAGTTATAATCGCCCGTGTTGACGAGTATGGCGACGCCGATCGTGCGCTTTGTCGTGAGCGGCAGGATTTTTGGGGTCGCTTTGATTTGCCGCGCTGCCGTGTCGAGAGATTTAGGGATACGGGGACGAAATTCACGATGGAAACGCGTCCACTCTGAGGGACTGAGCGAACCCGGTCCGATATGGAGCTTGCGGGATCCCATCGGCGGCGGCGAGATAATCCTGCCTTGTCGCAGCAAATCGCTGAAATACTCGTCAACCGATTTGACCCGGTCGTATTTGCTGATTTGCTTCAGCTCGATGATCAGGCGGGCCTCATCGGCTTCCAGCACATAGTCGGCATTCTTCACCCCTTTGGCGATTTGCGCGATATCCGTGACCCGGCAGCCGCCGCTGAAAGCAATGAAGTCATCGAAAACGCCCTCATAGGCATCGACCCTTCGGATCGAGGGATCGATTTCGAGAAGGCTGCGTAACGCGTTCACCATCCAAACAGGTTATTGATCACATTCTTCTCGGGCAATTCTTTCCTGATTGGTGTCGGCTCCCCCAACCGGCGCCCTCCTCAGTTCTGGCCGGCGAAGGGTGCTACGATAGCGTCCAGCAACACTCTGAGCGCCGGCGCCATCTGCCGCTGTCGTGGGTAGCAGAGATAGAAACCCGGGAAGGGCGCCGACCAGCGTTCGAGCAGCGGGACCAGTCGCCCTTCTGCGATGGCCCCCGCTACAGCCTCCTCCTTGAGGAAGGCGATGCCGACGCCGCTAAGGGCCGCTTCGAGGGTGAAGGCGCGACTGCTGGTGATCAGCGGCCCTTCGACGGCAACGGAGAACCAGCGCCCATCTTCAAAGAACTCCCAGGCATAGGGCGTCTCGCGACCCGGCCAGCGCCAGCGGATGCAGCGATGGTTGAGCAGGTCGCGGGGATTTTGCGGGGTGCCATGCTCGGCCAGATAGCCCGGCGCCGCCACGGCTAGTTGGCGGATGTCGCCGCCTAGCCGCAACGCAACCATGTCGCGTGCGACCACCTCCCCGATATGGATGCCGGCATCATAGCCGTTTGCCACGATGTCGATGACGGTGTCGTCGATCGTGAGATCCAGCAGCACATCCGGATAGGCGCGCGTGAAGCCGGGCAGGATCGGCGCCACGAACATCTCGGCCGCCGCGTGGAAGCAGTGGAGCCGCACCGTCCCTGCCGGGCGACGGCCCGCATGGCGCGCTTGTTCGAACGCATCCGACAGGCTCGCCAATGCCGGTGCCGCTTCTGCCAACAGCGCGCTGCCAGCCTCGGTCGGAGAGACGCTGCGTGTGGTGCGGTGGAGGAGTCGGATGCCCAGTCGCTCCTCCAGCCCACGGACCATCTGGCTAAGCGCGGAGGCGGACACGCCCAGACTCTCGGCTGCGCGCGTGAAACTGCGCTGCCCGGCGACGGTGGCGAACGCTCTCAAGGCACCAAACTCGCTGGGGTGGATCATGGGTGCATTTCAGCATTGTTAAGCCAGGCTTACAAGCTCGCAAAGAAATCAGGCGATTATTTCCGCGGGGATGCCGCGCCATATGGGCGGCCGAAGGAGAAAGCATATGAAGACATGGTTCATCACCGGCATCTCGCGCGGGCTGGGCAAAGCACTGGCGGAGGCAGCGCTGACGCGCGGCGACACGGTCATTGGAACAGTACGTAAGGGCAGCCCGGACATCGCGCCCGGCAACGGAACGTTACACGTGCTGACGTTGGACATCGCCAACACCGGATCGGTCGCGCCCATCGTCGCAAAGGCCTTCGAGAAAGGCGGTCATATTGACTTGATCGTCAATAATGCAGGCTATGGATTGCTGGGCGCGCTGGAGCAGGTATCGGACGCGGAACTGGAACGGTTGTTTGCGGTCAACGTCTTTGGCCCATTCGCCGTCATTCGGGCGGCCTTACCTTGCTTGCGTAATCAGGGCGCGGGCCACATCATCAACATCACATCCATTGCGGGACGCGCTCCTACGGCGTCCTCGGGCCTCTACGCTGCGGCGAAGTCCGCAATGGAAGGCATGACGCAAAGCCTTGCGCAGGAGATCGCGCCGCTGGGGCTCAAGGCCACTGCGATCGCGCCTGGCGGATTTCGCACTGATTTCCTGAGCGACCACAGCATCCGTCGCAGCCAGGTCGCGAGCGTCTATGACCAAAGCGTGGGCAAGTCGGTCGCCCATCTCGACGCGATGGCCGGGCGCCAACTCGGTGATCCGGCGCGCGCGGCCATGGCCATACTGAAGATCGCTGATGCGGAAAAGCCGCCCCTGCATCTCCTCCTTGGCAGCGACGCCCTCCGTCGCGCGCGAGAGAAAATGGATGCCGTCATTGAGGAGATGGACGCGTGGGAGGACTTGACGCGCTCCACGGACTTTCCTGACGCGGCGTGAACCCGGCGGAAGCGCCACGTTCCACTGCGAGTTGAAAAAGTGGATGGTAAGCATGGGAAACTCGTGATCAGGGGCTGGGCGTCCGCGGGGAGGCGCTCCCGCTTCCGACACGGGGCAGCGGGAACCAACCGTTTCGCCGCGGCTTTCAGCCTTATGGCTTCACCGTCCAACCCTCTTCCCGCTCGCGTCACGACCTTTGCCAGCCGCAGCGATCCGGCGCTGGTGCTTCAACAGGTCGAACTGGCGTCCGAAACCCGCTGCGAGGTCAGGTTGCGCGCGATGGCATCGTCGCGTAAATCGGAACGCAGGTCGCCCGTTCTTCATTGTGGTTTTCCATCGCTGCTCTCCTGGCTGCAGCGATTTAACCAAATAGGATGCGATCCAGTTTCCCCCAATTGAAGTTAAAGTGATGTATTTGGAAAATGCACGATAAATTTCGTATATTGCCGAAGTTAGCGCAGATCATAACTAATATAATCAGCATTTAAACTATGTTAGTAAAAAGGACGAGTTTTTCGAAAAGATGATATCGAACAGCTTACTCCTGCAGTACCGATCTACGGTTTCTTAATCGCTTTTGCGCCCTCAAGCCTTGAGGAGGCGTGAGGGTTATAGGAAATTCGCACCCGGCCGCCCGGAAATGCCAGGCCGTAATCGGAGGTGGCCACGTTCAGCCGCCCCGCGTTCTCGAGGTGCTGGTTTTGACCTTCCACCCCCCGAGGCGTTGCGGCGGTTGTCCTCAAACAACCGTCGCCAGCCAAATGCCCTGCGCCGTAATCCGGCAAGTTCACCAAATCTTCTCCCGTTATTGTCTTTGGGGCACCATTTCGAACTTGGCGGGTTTAGGTGAACATGAAGCTGAACATCCACGCCCAATTACATTATGCGCTGGATGAGCCAACCGATCTGCTGCTGCAGATCGAGGCAGCCGATATCCCCGAACAGACGATAGACTGGACGGCCTTGGCGCTGCCCGAGGCGGATCATGTCGCCCGAGTTCCGGCGCAGGATTGTATCGGGGACCGCATCTGGCTGCGCCTCCAAGGCGAGATGGTTGTGGACTATCAGGCCACCGTGACCGTCAACCGCATCCTGGCGGACTGCCGGACGCTTTCCAAGGTGCCGCTGCATCAACTTCCGGGCGAGACCGTGCCCTATCTGCTTTCCTCGCGCTACTGCGAGTCCGATCGCTTCAAACCCTTCGTCGATGCCGAGTTTGGAAAAATCCAGGGCGGGGTTCTGATCATGGCGATGCGGGATTGGATCCACGGCCATCTAAACTATGTGCCAGGCTCAAGCGATGTCACAACGACGGCGGCCGATACCTTCATCGCGCGTCAGGGCATCTGCCGCGACTATGCGCATCTGCTGATCACCCTGGCACGCGCGGCGGGCATTCCCGCGCGGATGGCGAGCGTCTATGCCCTGGGCGTAGACCCTCCCGATTTCCATGCCGTAGCCGAAGTGTTCCTGGGCGGCGAATGGCATTTGATCGACGCGACGGGGATGGCGCGTGAAGCCGCCATGGCGAAGATCGGTATTGGCAGGGACGCAGCGGACGTGGCGTTCCTGACGGCTTTTGGCGATGCAAGGCTGATAGCGCAATCCGTCTCGGTCGAACCGCATCTCGACTGAAATCACGGACATCGCTGCAAGGCACGGCGCTGATGACAAAGATGAAGGGGCCACTCGTCATGAGCGGCCCTATCCCCTTACGCGATGCTGTGCTTTAACGCGCTGGCACGATCATGGCCGGCCTTTATCGATTGAAACGCCCGTTCGATGACCGTTCGCGCCGATGTCTCAAGGTTGGTATCGCGAAGGGCCGCTTCATATTTGCCTTTGATATAATCTTCGCCTCGCTCGACTTCCTCGATGATCGCTTTGTCGTCCTTGCCGGCAAATGCCTGCTTCAAATCCATGAAGCTGCGATGGGCAGCGGCAAGGAAACTGCTGTCATTTTCGGGGTCGCCGCCCAAGCGCCTGACTTCGGTTTGAAGCGCGGTTGCAACTTCGCTCCGTTCGCGCGCGAAGTCAGCGAACAAGGCGGAGAATTGCGTGCTCTCCGCATCCTTTGCGGCGTCCCTGAAGCCCTTCATGCTATCGAGCGTGGTTTTGATGAGGCTGTTCAAGGCGCTGATCGTGCTCTGCGTGTTCATGGCTTGCTCCTATCATGGAAAGATCCCTAACGGTCGCGGCAACGGAAAGGTCCGCCGGACGATGAGGATGAATCCTGCCTGGCAAACGAAAATCAGAACAATCATATGCCATGGCACAGCATATAGTCTCTTCCAGACGGCAATCGGCACCGGTCGGCGTTCTACGGCTGCGAACGGGCATCACTGACCAAGAGAAGCGAGCGACCGTAGCAATGTGATCATGTCCTGCGTCGCAAATGGATCGAGACCCTCCGCGCCGGTCGTCAGCAGCGGCTTGAGGCTGGATTCGACGAGAGCTGCTGGGCCCACATAGGCCATGGACCAGGTGGCAAACCGTCGGGATGCGATAGGCTCCACCTCCAAAACCCTCACCTTGCAGTGTCGGGGATCCAGCTTGATGCTGGCCATCAACTCCTTAATGGCGGTTTGCCGCCCTTCCAGAACCTGAACGAAGTTGGAGTGGGTGAACATCAAGGCGCCCGTCACCTCGAGGATGAAATTCCTGCTGCGCGATACATCGACGATCGCGTCGATCTGCCATTCCTCCGCCGGGATCGAAAGGCGACTCTCGCTGATATAAAGGAGAGAATGGAGCATAGTCCTGTCGCTTGGCTAAACCGGGCTGGGGAACTTGGGATTATAGCCATAAGCCCCGCCTATTCAATATCGGGGACGGGGCGTGTACGGCCGAAAACAGGCATGTCGGATCGGAACCGGATCGCTTCGAAATTGTTGTGATACCGTTTCTTCCGCTTCCTGTTGGCGCATTCCAGAGGAAGGCAGAGATGGCTGACGAGAAGCACACGCTTCAGCGCCTGTTCCTCAAGCTGAGGGACAGGGCTCCTCTCACGGATGAGGACCGGCGCGCAATCCTCTCCTTACCCTTTTCCATAAGGGCGCCGTCTGCTGGTCAGCATCTTATTCGGGTAGGCGAAATTCCCACTCATTGCACTCTTCTTCTGAGCGGCTTCGCGCAGCGGTACAGGCTTTTGGCGGACGGCGGACGGCAGATCATCGGTTTTCATGTTGAAGGGGACTTTGTGGACCTTCATTTTTCGATGCTGCGGCGTGCCGCCCAGAATGTGCAGTTGCTTACGCCCGCCAAGGTCGCTGACATCCCTACAAGTTCGGTCATTGAACTGATGCGTTCCCGGCCCGCGGTGGCGGAAGCCATATGGATTGATTCGTTGGCCGATGCATCCATCATTCAGGAATGGATCGTGAGCATTGGTCGTCGGAACGCGCGTTCAAGGATCGCTCATCTCCTTTGCGAATTGGGTTTGCGCCAGGAACATGCCGGACTGGGGAACCGCTGCAAGATCGAGCTTCCCTTGACGCAGGAGCAACTGGGCGATGCGCTGGGCCTTACGACCGTTCATATCAATCGCACCGTGAAAATGCTGGAATCTGGTGGACTTATCCAGCGGCACAAGCGGACCATCCTGATACCGGACTGGGATCATCTGGCGGAAGTCGGCGGCTTCTCTTCGGCATATCTTCATCTTCCCGTTGGATGATGGCATTCGTCATGGCGGACCGGTTTTTTCAATCGGCCCTGGCCCGCAGCCATCGGAATCGGAACAAGGCGTCAAAGTCCCGCGAAAGTCCTCATATTTCAAAGTTTTACTTCTGAAATAAGATTTAACGTCTGTAAATTATAAATTCCTTTTAACAAATTATAATAAACTTCCTCGAAATTTTGCTTTTTTATTCGTTGACTCTAATGCCTTTCTCAAGGAATTTCTCTTACGGAAAGTGAGAAAAATCGAAATCTACCAAGGCGGATGAACGGCAAAATTTCTGAAGATATTGTAATTTATATCATCGGATGATGGTAATATTTTATCGACATCCTATCGATCATCATCATTTCGTTCAACTGCGCCGTTAAGATCAATTTATTTAATACTTTGATGAGGATGGTCGCGGTCGTTAGCTCGATCGCGGACCAAATGACACATGGTCAATGGAGTAAATGATTCCCATGGCGAAACATATTTCTTTGAAACATTATTCGCCGTCGCTGCTCTGCGCAGTTGAAGCCATATATGGATTTAGGCTTTCCAACTCGGGTGAACCGATAGGATCAAGTGCCGATGTGACGACCGAGTGCCGATCGTCTCGCAACATTCGTCGAGTTGATGCAGAATTTCGCGCATGATCCATGCCTATGCGACACCCGCCAAATGATCGACCAGAGGCATTCACGACGGCCGTCACCTGAGAGCCGCACCTTGACAGCGCAACGCATGGCGGCGGATGACGAGGCGGAGTATATCTTTGAACCCCATGTCGCGGCCGCCGCGAATTTCCAGATGATGCATTTGGAGCGTCAATGGTGCGTCTTCGCAGGACGTGCGCCTTCCGACAGTGCGTTGGCTCTCATGTCGCATGGTTTGGATTGTTCAATGAAGCTGTTGGAAAGCTGTTCGAAAGTATTGACTGGTTTTCTGCCCAGCGATGCACCCGCTCAAATCATGACAGTGCAGACAGAAATATTGAGCAGTTATGCAAATACCGCATCGAATATAGTGCGGGCCATCTCGTGGACGACATCTAACCTGCTAGATCTGGTTGGCGGATCGGTCAGGGCCCGAGGCTCCGGCAGTGTATCGCCAGCCGAAGGTCAGCCCATGTATTGATTGGTTATCTTTGGATCATCATTCGTTCGAGATAGTGTTGAGCAATTCTCAAAATTCGTCATGAGCGATTTTATTGCGTCGGGTTTCTCGAACGTAACGGAGCGACCCGGAGTTTTTCATGGAGAAACTCCCCCTTGGGCCGGCTACTAAGCCGGCCCTTTTTTACAGCGCGCAGCCCAAGCGGCGCACGGGTCGAGCAATTTCCACAGTCAGATAGATGTTAGACGCATCAACTGAAGCGGCCGGTTTCGAACGCTTCATCTTAACGATGGCTGCTTGTACCCGCCGAGTCAGCCCCGCCTCGAAGGGGGGCGAGGCGGGACTGTCGGGCTCCTCCAAGGGGGAGGAACGGGCATTATGCGCTTGGGTTCGTGAGTCGCCTATCTATCCGATAGAATAGAACAGGGGATTTTCCGTACAACCGGCGTCATAACCCCTTTGCACCATTGTCGGCGCACTTCCCGAGAAGTAAATCAATTCCCTTCTGTCGAGACTGCCGGTCCCGGATGTGGGGAACGCCGCCGGCTGAAATTATCACGCCTCATATAGTCGGGTCGCCATGTTAGTGGCCGCCGCAAACTTGGTCTTCTCGTCTTGTGCCTTGGCTTAGCGCTTGGCGACCGGTCGACGCTCGCTTCGCCAGCCGGCGGATCGCTCCTGTCAGCAAAGATAAGTTGCAATGGCCGGTCTGGCGTCGTGGCTGTCAGAATCTCTGCATTCAAGGGGCATCGATGAATCGTCCCCGCGGCACAATTGCCGTTAATGCTGGAAATCTCCGACATCACTCGCCTCTCACCCTCTCGCCAGCCCCGGAAGCGGGGCGCGTGCCCAGCTTCTTTCTGCGAGGCGCCACCACTGAGGCAGCCGAGCCGATCTCAGCTTCCTGGGGGACGCGTCTCAGGAAGCGTCAGCAGCACGGGAAGCACCGCCAGCGCCACCAGAGTGATCATGATGCCGGGCGCTGTGGTCGAGCCTGTTCGCTCCGTCAGCAATTGTGCAAGCCACGGCGTCAGGCCACCGAACAATGCGGTTGCCGTCGTGGCGCCAAGGGCCAGCCCGCTCAGCCGTCCCTCGGCGGGAACCTGTTCAGCCGTCGCCACCGCGCCCACGGCACTAACGCCGCCGGCCACGGCAGCGAGTATCACGGCGCCGATCAGTGCCGAAAGCGCGCCCATTCCAGCAAGCAGCCGAAAGGACAGATAGGGTAGCATGGCCGCCAGCACGGCAAGGGCTATGAGTACCGGGCGCCGCCCGAACCGGTCGGCAGCCAAGCCCGCCAACGGCGTCACGGCAATCACCGCGACTGCTGCGATGGTCGCCAGTTTGAGCGCGTCCGCTTCGCTGAGCCCGCCCGCCGACACCAGATGGATCGGCAGGTAGGTGATGCCCACATAATAGGTGATCGATCCAAGGGCCGAGATAGCGAATCCTCTTGCTACGCCCGTTCCATAGCGCGAGATCGCATGGCCAAGCGGCCTGCTCACCAGCGTCCCTGCGGCGCGGTGAACCTCGAACTCGGGCGATTCGCGCATCGCCATGCGAGCCACCAGGATCGTGCCCGCCATCGCCGCGCCAAACAGGAAGGGGAACCGCCAGCCCCAGCTTTCCAGCACCGGAGCGGGGAGGAGGCTCACGGCCAGCGCCGATGCGCCTGCGGCCAGCAACCCTCCGATCTCGCTGGTTGCCGCCGCCATCGAAGTGACGAGCGCGCGACGATGCGAAGGCGCGCCTTCCAGCAGATACGCAATGACCCCGGTATATTCGCCTCCCACCGCAAAGCCCATCACGCAACGCAGGACCAACAGCAATATCCCGGCGAGTGGGCCGATCTGCGCCACCGTCGGCAGCAGGGCACTCAACAGCATAGCCACAGTCATCAACGCCATGGACAGGAGCAGCGTCGCTCTTCGTCCATGCCTATCACCGAAATGACCGAACGCCATCGCGCCCAGCGGCCGCATCAGATAAGCGACCGCAAATCCCGCGAGCGTCGTGAGCATCGCATTCTCACCCACGAAGAACAGGCGTGCGAGTACCGTCGCCAAGTAGAGGAACAAGGTGAAGTCATACCATTCGACCACGGTGGATAGCGCCGCAAGGGCAAGCGATCGTCGGTCAAGTGGCTCTGAAGCGCGCATAAGCCATCCTTGTTACAATGACGCGGCGAGTCCGGCGCCCCGTGTAAGTTGGGAACCTAAGTATCTGGTTTTTGTGTGTTTGGGCGGATCGGATATGTCGCGGCATCTTTTCTGGCTTTCGGATGAAGCATGGGATGCGATCGAACCGCATCTACCACGCCAGGTAAACCGAGGGTAGATGACCGAATGGTGATCTCGGGCATCCGGGGCGGAGCGGGATATTTCGGGATGGATGTGGAGGAGGCGCTGAGCAGAGGGCACGGAAATGGATCAACTAATTGTTACTTAACCATTATTCTCCTATTCCGAACCTATCCCATTGAAACGTTTTCCTTTGTCGCCCGTTACAGGCGAAGGATCAGGAAGATCCCGATAATGGCAAACCGGCGGTGACGCCGGGACGCAAAGCCTCCGGCCTTGGTGGCAAGGTAGCGGGGCTGCCGAAGGACCATGGTTCGATGGAAAAGCGCCCCGTCTTGCAAAACATTGCGCAACCCTCCGACCCTGCCGCTGGGCAGCCCTCTTGCCGTGCGCCTGTGCGCTGGGACAAGTTAGGAGAAAGCCTGTGTTTTCGTTCGATCGGAAATCATCTCGCGGCAGGTTGCTGGCCCTATCCGCCTGCTCGACACTTGCCCTTCTGCTGAGCGCCTGTGAAAGCAGCGGCGGCCTGCGCGTCGCCAGTGTCGGATCTGGCATGCCGGGCGCCGGTAGCGGCTCGGGCAGCGGATCAGGCACCGACACCAGTGGCGGTTCGACCAGCGGCGGCACTGGCTCTGGCACTGGCGGTACCGGTTCTGGCACTGGCGGCACAGCGACCACGGCCGGCCTCTTCCAGCAGGTCTCGCCGGTGCTCACCACCGCCGGGAATGCGGTGCTGGGCGTCTCCGACGGTCAAGGCAATGTGACGACCCCCATCGCCACCGCGCTTCCCGTCGCGCAGCCGGTCACCGGCACGATCACGCGTCTCCTGAACGACACCGGCACCGTGCTGGTGGATGCGGGTGCCGGGCGAACCCTTCTCCTTCAGGGCGCGCAGGGTGTCGTGGGCGATCTCGTCTCGATCGACATCGGTGGCCGGACGGTCACCAATGGGCTTGACGGCACGACCGGCGCGATCGGAATCGGCGTGCTGGGCGATACGCCGCCGACCGGCACTCTCGCCAGCCTCGGCGTGCTCGATGCCGGCAATACGGCGCTGGCGACGGTCAATGGCATAGCCGATGTGCGCGTGACCAACGTCACCTCCTCGACCGGTGGCATTGCCGACCATCTGCTGAATGTCGCGCTCGGCGGCAACCAGCTTCTGGGCAGTGGCGACCCGGCGTTGGTGAACGCCAACCTGCTGCCCAATGGCATCAGCTCTACCGGCGCGGGCAACGCCACAGGCGTGCTCGCCCCCGTGACATCCGCCGTGGAGACGGTCGGCACGGGCGTCGCCTCGACCGTGCAGGGCGTAACCGGCAGCGCCCTTTCGCCCCTGGGCGTGAGCGCCGGCACGACGGCGACGGCCGGGACGACTGCCAACGCTGGTGCTGGAGCCACCGCCACGGCAAATCCGGGCGGACTGCTGGCGCCGGTGACGGGAACGGTCAGCAATACGGTGAACACGCTGACGGGCGCGCTCAACCTGAGCCGCTGAATCACTGGCCGGGGCGCGCCACCGCCGGCGCGCGCCGGCTTCGCCGCTTTTTATCGCAGGAACGCTTCATGCTCCTAGTCCTCGCCGCACTTCCGGCGCTCGCGGCCGCGCAGCCGCCTTCGACACTGTCGCCGCCGCTGATCCAACAGAGCGAGCAGCCTGCCGCGCCGAACCTCAACGAAAATCCCCCCGGCGCACCGGTTCAACGCGCCATCGCCGTGGACGCTGAGGATAGCGGCGCGGCCATTCGCGGCATCGACTTTGTCGGCGTGGACGCGCCCGAGCGGGTCGCACAGGCCGCGCGCCATTTTCTCGGCCGTCCCGCATCGCGCCAGACGCTCGCCGCGCTCGCCAGGGCGATCTCCGATGCTTATGCCGAGAGCGACATCGCCCTCTATACCATCGCCATTCCCCAGCAGGATCTGTCCACGGGACAGGTCAAGGTGTTGCTGGTCGAGGGCTTTGTCGAGGACATCGTCTATCCCAAGGGCGCGAGCCCGCTGATCCGCGCCTATGCCAAGCGGATGCGGGCGGAAAAGCCGCTCAGCCGACACGCGCTGGAGCGTTATCTTTCGCTGATCCGCGACATTCCTGGAGTGAAGGCAGAGGTCGCGCTGGAACGCGGCACGAAGCCCGGTGGCGTCAGGCTGGCGATCACGCCGATGCGCAAGCGCTTCGACGCCAGCTTCGGCGTCGACAACCGTACGCAGAGCGGCCTTGGCAGCGGGCAACTGCGGGCCACGGCCCAAGCCAACAGTCTGTTGCGCGACGGCGACCGGACCGATCTGGTGCTGCTCGGCGCGACGGACCTCAAGCGCTACCAATATGTCGGGCTCAGCCACCAGACGCCGCTGGGGTCCGATGGCCTCACGCTGGGCCTGTCGGGATCGTGGTTGCGCACCCGGCTCAAGAATTTCCCGGTCACGGGCGAGGCGAAGACCGCCGGGCTTTCGCTCAGCTACCCCGTCATTCGCGGCTATAAGCGCAATCTGACGGTGAGTGCCGGGTTCGACGGCCTGGACAGCGACGCGGCGCTGCTCGGGGCAGTACTTTCTTCCGACCATATCCGCGCCGCGCGGGCAGCGGTCGGCTATTCCATGGTTGGCGACAAGGATGTGCTGACGGCCGGCCTCACCGTCAGTCGGGGCCTCGACATATTGGATGCGCGCGGGACACCGGGCTTTACCGATACGGTCTTCACCAAGGTCGCGGCCCGCGCAGGCTATGACCGGATGCTGGGCAAGCGCTTCGTGGGCCGCCTGCGCATGACGGGGCAATATAGCGCGGACCGGCTTTCGGGCAATGAGCGGCTGGCGGTTGGCGGGCCGGACTATGGCCGCGCCTTCGACACCGCGCTGCTCAGCGGCGACCGGGGCGTCGCCGGCTCCTTCGAACTTGCCTTCCGCCCGGAACTGACTTCATGGCTCAAGGGTACGGAAATCTACGGCTTCATCGACGGGGCCAAGGTCCGGATCAACAGCCGCGCCGGTTTCGCGGCCAGCGACTATGGCCTCGCTTCGGCCGGCGGCGGAGTGAGGCTGGCCTATGCGTCGAAAGCGTCGCTGGGTCTGGAGGGCGCGCGGGTCATTGATCCCCCCTTCGCCGGCGTGGGCGACTGGCGCTTCAACATCAGTTGGCATTGGAAGCTGACCCGGTAGGAAAAGGCAAAAGCCTCCCTGACCCTGCTCATCAGGCTCCCTTGGCGAGTAGGCTACGGACTACAGCAGCGCTTGCCATACGACATTTCATCATCGCTACATCTCGCCTGGGCGCCGAAATATCGGTTCAAGATACCCCATGGCGAGGTACGGCTGCATGTTCGCGAGATCATCTGTCAGCTATGTGTGGAAATGGGCCTGACCATCGTTCATGGCATATTGTTTCGCGACCACGTCCATATGTTCGTGGAAATCCCGCCAGCAACACGCCGTCTAATTTAAAGAGCAGCCGCGCGGCGATGATGCCAACGGATGCTACCCTCAAGCCGGTGACTAGAAAACCGCCCGGCTGACCGCTGTCGTCCTCCATGTGGGTTGTTAACAATGCGTCGATACGCGATCCGCATGGCTTTCGCCTGGATGTGACCGGCTAGCATTCGGAAGCGGTTGAGGACACGAGTGTCCGCAACCTGGTCTGGACTTTGCTATGCGCGGGCGGTGATCGGTTCTCTTTAATGGCATTGGCGGACGCAAAAATAAGCCCCGCCGGAGCGGGGCTGATCTGAAAGTCACGACGTCACCAAGCGATCGATAGTTCAGGCTTTTGCCAGGACCGCTTCGGCTTTCGGCTTCGCGTCGCCAATCACTGCGGGAGCGATCGTCTCAGCAGACTTCACGGGTTTCTTCTCCGCCTTAGGGCGCACAACCTTGGAAGTCGCCGCCGACTTGGACTTGGGCGCCGCCTTCGCCTTCTTGGCAACGCTCTCGATCTTGGCAGGGGAGGCAGGAGCAGTGGAGCCGTTCTTGGGTGTTGCCGACTTGGAAGGCGCCTTTGCCGGAGCAGATGCGCTCGGTGCGGCAGCAGCGGCAGGCCGGCTCTCCGCAGCCGGGACAGCCGATGTCACCGGTTTGCGACCCAAGCCGATCTTTGCAGCGACCGCACGGCGCGTATCCGAGTAGCTTGCCGCCACCATTGGATAGCTTTTGGGAAGTTTGTATCTCGCACGATATTCATCGGCGGTGAGACCGTTGGCGGCCAGGTGGCGCTTCAGTGTCTTATATGGCTTGCCGTCGATAAGGCTGAGGATGTGGTCGGGCGACGACACGCTCTTGCGCACCGAAACCGCAGGCGTGTAGGCAGGGGTTTCCGGCGCGGCGATCACCGGATTGAGCTCGTTGGTCAGAGCGGCGCGGGTCGACTTGATCAGGCCAGCCAGATCATCACTCGCGACTGAGTTGTTGGAAACGAAGGCGCTAACCAACTGTACGGTAAGGGCGGTGATGTCAGGAGAATTGTTGTCGGCCATGATTGCGGACCCATCTTCGAGGAATATTGCGCGCCTAATGCCTGTAATCTCGGAAATTGTAAATTAGATATTACACAGGTTAAGACGAGTAGCGCCAACGACTGCGGCATGGCATGGTTGCGTAGATCTGACTTCCATATAACCGAGTAGGCGAGCCATTTCGTTCGAGGATATGGTGCATCGACATTCTATCAATATGCCGTCAATCGACCTTCCTTGGCATGACGGCGAGGACCGGCGATAGCTATGATCATCAGGCGGCTCTGGGCCCTGCCGCCTGACTGGTCCGGGAGCTTAGCGAGTAGGCTGGACATTCACGATGCTCTACCCGGCAAATGCAGTTGCAGCCAGCATCGCCAGCGTCTCCGTCGCGTGTTGCTTGATCGCACCGAGTCTGGGCCGGCTGCTCCGGCGCGCAGAGTTTATTTCGAGGCGCCGCCCCCGCTCGCCGCACGGCTGCCATCCTCCTGCCAGCCATGCGCGCCGATCAGCGGCACGAACATAACGGCGCCCAGATTCTCTTCATAATAGCGGTCCTGGCCAATGCGCATGACCTTGCACAGCTTCTGCTCGCCCGGATCGCCCACCGGAATAATCAGAATGCCGCCGATTTTCAATTGCTCCTTGAGCGTGCCGGGAATGTAGGGCCCGCCCGCCGCCACAAGGATCGCGTCAAAGGGCGCGTCCTCCGGGGCGCCACGCGTGCCGTCGCCTGCGCGGACATCGACATTGTGATAACCAAGCGTTGCCATCCGCGCGGCCGCAAGTTTCGCCAGCGCAGAGTGGCGCTCGATGGCTATGACCTGTTTGGCGATCTGTCCCAGCACCGCGGCGGAATAGCCTGATCCCGCGCCGACTTCGAGAACATGGTCTCCTGGTCGCACTTCGGCGGCCTCGACCATGGCGGCCACGATGTAGGGCTGGGAAATCGTCTGCTCCTGCTCGATGGGCAGCGCGGAATCCTCATAGGCAAATTCTTCCAGTCCTTCGCGCACAAACCGTTCGCGTGGCACGGCGAGCATCGCGGCGAGCACGCGCTTGTCCCGGATGCCCCGGCGCTTCAGGTGCAGCCTCACCATCCTCTCGCGCAGCTTGATGAAATCAGTCAAGTGAACCTCCTGCCTGAATTGCTGTCGGGGAGCCCGGGCAGGACGCCAAACCTGCGTAGCTACCTTGGACATCGGCTGCGTCCTCATGAGGGATGAATATACCGAGCGTTTCTGCCCATAGCCATGCGGGACGGCGCTGGTCATAGACCATAAGTCTTTCCGCCGTAACATTGTGCTCGTCGATGGCCATGCTTGCAATGACCGCGACGCATGTCGGATCAGTGTTGCGCCATCCTTTCGATCCAACTTCCATCCAGTGACGGCCATGATTGCGCGCCGCTGTCTTCTATTCTGGGTGATTATGAAACCCCTGATGAGGGAGCCATGTTCCGCTCGGAACCGGTCCAATGCCAGCGCGTCGCTGATATGTTTCTGCTCGATAGGTGTCTGACCGATGAAGAATTGCCGGGCCTGGCTATAATGATCGGCGAAGCTGTCCGAGCGTACGCGCTGCTTCGGGCCGTCCGCGCTCTCGGAGAAGCTGCGGAAGCCGCGAACTGGGTCTTGGCGCGGTCCGCCCTGTTCCGCGCCCCAGCTATTGGGTTCATAATCTTCTGCGCCAGCGCTGCATGGGTAGCAAGCTTTGTCCTGATAGAAGCGGCATCCAAGGGTAAATCTCTGGCGTGCCTTATCAAGTTTACCGGCCGGCCTGCTATTAAAATGTCCAAGCGGCCCGCGGCCCGGCGGAGCGGCATTTCGAGAAGAAAAATATCCCGGAGTTTCTTCCATGAGTCTCAAGTCTCGTCAAATGCACCTGATGTCGCGTCCAAATGGCATGCCCACGCCCGAGAATTTTGAGATGCGAACGGTTGACGTTGGTGGCCCCGGTCCCGGCGAGGTTCTGGTGCGCAACCGCTGGATGTCGGTCGATCCCTATATGCGCCCGCGAATGATCGGGATGGAAGACAGCTATATTCCGCCGTTCAGTCTGGGGGAAGCGATGGACGGCACCGCCGTGGGCGAGGTGCTCGAGTCGGCCGATCCGGCTTTCAGTCGGGGCGACCTGGTGCTTTCTTTCATGGGTTGGCGCGAGGCATTCACTGCGCCTGCCGATCAACTCGAAAAGATCGATTGTCCGCCGGGAATAGACGAGCAAGCCTTTCTGGGTGTGCTGGGCATGCCGGGATTAACAGCCTATTCCGGTCTTCTTCATTTGGGCCAGCCGGTGCCGGGCGAAACCATATTCGTATCCGGCGCGGCAGGCGCAGTGGGTTCCTATGTATGCCAAATAGCTAAGATCAAGGGCCTGAATGTCGTGGCTTCAGTGGGATCCGAAGAAAAATGCGCATGGGTGCTCGGTCGTGGCGTCGATCATGCGATCAACTACAAGACGGTCCCCAACCTACTGGAAGCTGTGCAGGCGGCCGCGCCGAGGGGGATCGATATCTATTTCGATAATGTTGGCGCAGAACATCTGGAGGTGGCGTTGGAAACGGCCAATCAATTCGCGCGTTTCGTCGAATGCGGGATGATTGCCACCTATAACGATGTCGGACGCCGGCCTGGCCCCTGCAACATCATCAATATCGTCCTGAAGAGCATCCGCATGGAAGGATATATCAACTCGACGCTTGCGGCACGTACGCCGGGATTGAAAGAAGCTTTCCTGCGCGACATGCTCCAATGGATTGCCGAAGGTCGAATCAGGTGGGAAGAGACGGTGATAGAGGGCATTGAAAATGCTCTTGATGGTTTCCTCCAGCTCTTCACGGGCGGCAATGTGGGCAAGATGTTGATCAGGATTGGCTGATCAGAGTTCTTTTCCAGACTTCCCCTTTTTGTGGGTTTGATAAGTCGTTCTAGATTTTTGCTTCAGGCAACCATGTATAACGCCGGTTGCATCGTTCATTGGCGTGAAAAGCCAATTAGCCGACGTTCCGCAGCAATTTCTTTTC
The DNA here is from genome assembly GCF_013375535.1 of Sphingobium sp. 15-1. Taxonomy (GTDB): domain Bacteria; phylum Pseudomonadota; class Alphaproteobacteria; order Sphingomonadales; family Sphingomonadaceae; genus Sphingobium; species Sphingobium aromaticivastans. Next base: position 593,359 of record NZ_JABXJG010000003.1, on the reverse strand, counting down.
ACCGGCCGGGCTCAAACTCAATCACACGGAATCTGCTTTGGCTCACATGTTTTGCCGGCGTGAGGGCCGAACAACCGGCGAAATGAAGAAAATGGCGAGAATGGTGTCTCTGCCGACTGTGGAGAGTGTGTGTCATGGAAGCAATGGTAGCGGCGCAGCCCGTTTCCCATGGAACGGTCGACATCGGCAATAAAGGGAAGTTGAATCGCGGCGGCGTTGCTTGGGCCTTCTTCGAAGGAGGACGCACGCCTTTCCTCATCCTGATCACCATTTATATCTACATGCCCTACGTCTCCCGGACGCTCGTCGGTGATCCGGTGAAGGGGCAGGAAGTCATTTCCCACTGGCAGCAGATCATCGGTTGGGTTGTCATGGCGACGGCCCCATTTCTGGGGGCGTCGATCGATCGCCTCGGTGCGCGCAAGCGGCTGCTGGGCATCGTCATCAGTTTGATGTTCGGGTCCACGGCCGCCCTATGGTGGGGCAAGCCCGACGGGTCCGGCCTTTCGGTGTCCACGGTGATGCTGTTCGCCTCCCTGGCGCAAGTGCTCTTCAACTATACCGAAATTCTCCACAATTCCCTGCTCGTTCGCGCTGCTGGACTCCAAGGGGCGCACCGGGCATCGAGCCTCGCGCTTTCAATGGGTAATCTGTTTGCGGTTCTCGCGCTCGGTTTTACGGCCTGGGCCTTCGCGCTGCCTGGGACTGTAGAGTGGGGCTGGGTACCCTCCGTCCCATTGTTCGGGCTCGATACCGCCATGCATGAACATGAGCGGGTGGTGGCGCTCATGTCGGCCGGATTGTTGCTGTGCGGGTCCATACCCTTCTTCCTTCTGGCGCCCGATGCGCCATCGACGGGCGTGCGGCCCATGCAGGCGCTCAAGGAGGGGGCGCTAGAGCTTTTCCGGATGGTGAAGACGATCAGCCATTTCAAGAATGCGGCCATCTTCATGGGCGCGCGCATGTTCTTTGTCGACGGAATGAATGGCGTGTTGATCTATGGGGGTCTCTTTGCCGTTGGTGTGATGAAATGGAGTGCGATGGAAATGCTGCTATTCGGTATACTCCTGAGCACTGTGGCCGTGCTTGGCGGCTTTGTCGCGCGGTGGATGGATGCGGCATTCGGGCCAAAAACCTCGCTACGGATTTCTATCTTCGTGGCGATGCTTGGTCTTGGATCGATGATCGGGATGCGGCCTGACCGGATTTTCTTTTTCTGGTCCTATGATCCTTCCACCCACTCGCCTCTCTGGGATGTTCCGTTCTTCAATACATGGCCCGACCTATTCTATTTGCTTGTGAATTTTTCCAATGCGATGTTCATCACCGGGCAATATGCCTCCAGCCGAACCTTGCTGACGAGACTGACGCCGCCCGAACAGACGGGCACATTCTTTGGCATATACGCGCTCTCGGGCGTGGCGACTGCCTGGCTTGCGCCCACACTCGTCAATATGGGTACCCGGATATCGGGAACGCAGCAGGGCGGCTTCGTAATGCTATTGCTGCTGTTGGCAATCGGTTTTGCCATGCTGTTCCTCGTCCGGGGCGGGGGGCGCGCTATCGAAAATGCCTAGCGGGGAGATTCGGGGGGCGGTGGAATTGCCGATCCTTGAACCGCCGCTCATCGCCATGTCGGAGAAGATGAATTGAGCGACATCGACTCTCGCAAACGGCTCGGCCGGTTGAAAGGCCGAAGGCCGGGGCTGGGAGATGCCCAGACCACCGAAAATTAGTCCAACCCCACTTCCAGGATGTGCTTCTAGGCCGCCTGGACAAATTCGGAATGTCGGGAAATGGTCAATAGCTGACGTTCTTAATCCTCCCCATCTACCGATGGGGAGGATTTTAACGTCCGCTTCCCACCCAAATCACTCAGTCCGGCGGTCTTGAATTTGTCTACGCCGCCTAGAGCGGCTCTATAGCGACGTCCGCCTCCATCGAGGGATGAAACAGACCCAACAGCTCGCCATCACGCGTGAAACGTTGAAGGGGGCGGAACGAGACCGCCGCACCCCCAGGGCAAAGCAGATTATTCACTCCTGCAGCACGGCAAATTGGGCACGCAGCGTCGTTTTCAACAGCTTCCCCGTCGGCCCGTGCGGCAGCTCTTCGACGAACTCGATTTTTTCAGGCAGCCACCATTTCGCAACCTTATTGGCGAGAAAATCGCGAAGCTCCTCCGCCGACACGATGAAACCGGTACGGCGCACGCATATCAGCAATGGCCGCTCGTCCCATTTGGGATGAGGAATTCCGATCACCGCCGCCTCTGCAATAGCCTTGTGATCCATGGCGGCATTTTCAAGGTCGACCGAACTGATCCACTCGCCGCCCGACTTGATGACATCCTTGGCGCGGTCGACGATGTGCATATATCCGTCAACATCGATCGTAGCAATGTCGCCGGTGTCGAACCACCCGTCGGCACGCGCGCCGGCCTTGCCGCCCACATATTGGTCGATGACCCAGTGACCGCGAATGAACAGATGGCCATAGGTTTCGCCGTCATTCGGCAATATATTGCCTTCATCGTCCTCGATTTGCAGCTCAACCCCATAGACGGCGCGGCCCTGCTTCGTCTGATAGGCGATCCTGTCCTCGTCGGACCATGTGTCATGCTTGGGCTTCAGCCGGCAAAATGTTCCGATAGCAGCGGTTTCGGTCATGCCCCAGCCCTGCAGCATTTCGATGCCGCGATCAGCCTGATACGCGCGGATCAGGGCGGGGCTGACCTGGGCGCCACCCGTGGAAATGCGTTTGAGCGTGCTTAGTTCGCTGTTCGTCTTCCTCAAATGTTCGACCATGTTCATCCAGATTGTGGGCACGCCGGCCGCGAGCGTCACCTTTTCCGTTTCGCACAGTTCATAAAGGCTCGCCGCATCAAGGTTGGGTCCCGGGAACACGATTTTCGCGCCGACCATGGCGAGCGTATAGGGAAATCCCCACGCGTTGACATGGAACATTGGCACGATCGGCATCACGGTTTCCCGCGCCGATAGATTGAGATGATCGGGGAGCGCGCTGGCATAGGCGCAGATCACCACTGCCCGGTGCGTGTAGGCAACGCCCTTGGGATTGCCGGTGGTACCGGAGGTGTAGCACAGGCCGCTAAGGCTGTTTTCATCGATTGCAGGCCATTCGATCGGCGCGTCCGATTGCGTGGCCAGCAGTTCTTCATAGCTGAGCAGGCCTTGAATGCCGGCATCTCGAGCCGCTTGCGCATCGCCCATGATAACGAGCGTTTTGATGGTCTTGAACTGCGGCAGCAATTCCTTGATCAGATCCACGAAGCTTATGTCGAAGAACAGGATTTCGTCCTGGGCGTGATTTGCGATCCACGCTATCTGTTCGGCGTAAAGGCGGGGATTGAGCGTGTGGCAGATGGCGCCTATCCCGGCAACGCCGTAATAAAGCTCAAAATGGCGGTGGGTGTTCCAGGCCAATGTCGCGACGCGCGTTCCGGTTTTCGCGCCAAGCGCTTCGAGCGCGCGCGCCAGTTTGCACACGCGCTTGTAGGCATCGCTGTAAGTATAGCGATGTATGTCTCCTTCCACACGGCGTGAAACGATCTGCGCATCTGAATGATTGGTTGCTGCATGTCGCAACAGGTCGATAATCCTGAACGGCATCATCGTCATGGAACCGGTCATCATATTCTCTATCCTGTGATTTAACTCATTCCCGGACGGTCGATGGCTGCGTCAGCGCTTGTTTGATCTCGTCCAGCGCAGCGGGATCATCGATCGTCGGCGGAATGGAATAAGGTCGACCGTCGGCTATTGCGCGCATCGTTCTGCGCAACACCTTGCCGGAACGCGTCTTGGGCAGGCGCAACACGATCGTCACCTGCTTGAACGCAGCGACCGGACCGATGCGGTCACGCACGGCCTTTACCAGCCGCGCTTCGATTTCGGCGGGATCGGGCGCGCGTCCGGCCTTAAGCACGATGAGGCCAATCGGCGCCTGCCCCTTCAGCTTATCCGCCGCGCCGACAACCGCGCACTCCGCGACATCGGCATCCTCCGCCAATATCTCTTCCATTGCACCTGTGGAAAGCCGATGACCGGCGACATTGATGACATCGTCGGTCCGCCCCATAACATGGATGAAGCCATCGGCATCGCGCATGGCGGCATCGCCGGTAAGATAATATCCCGGATAATCATCGAGATAAACCGAACGAAAGCGGTCATCCGCATTCCAGAGGGTGGGCGAGCAACCGGGGGGCAGCGGTTGCTTGATCAGCAATGTCCCTTCGCTGCCCTCGCGAACAGGCGAACCCTCATCATCAACGATATGGAATATGAATCCAGGGACCGCGCGACCCGCGCTGCCGAGCTTTGTGCTGTGGTCTCCCAGTCCGGGGAAAGAAGAAAGAGCAGGCCAGCCGAGTTCGGTCTGCCACCAATGGTCTATGACCGGCTTGCCGAGAATGTGCGTAGCCCATTTCACCGTGTCCGGGTCTGCGCGTTCGCCTGCGAGGAACAGAGCGCGCAAAGACCCGAGATTGGAACGCCGGACCCATTCGCCTTCAAAGTCATCACGCTTGATCGCGCGCAAAGCCGTGGGAGCGGTAAATAATATCGACACGCCGTGCTTTTCGACCAGCCGCCAATAGGCGCCGGCATCGGGGGTGCCGACTGGCTTGCCCTCATAGAGTATCGTCGCGCAGCCGCTGAGGAGGGGCCCATAGACGATGTAGCTGTGGCCCACGACCCAGCCGATATCCGAAGCCGCCCAGAAGACGTCGCCCGCTTTCGCGCCATAGATGTTGCGCATCGACCAGGTCAGCGCGGTCATATAGCCGCCAGTGTCCCGAACCAGGCCTTTGGGGTTGCCGGTGGTGCCCGAGGTATAAAGGATATAGAGTGGATGGGTGGAGGGAACAATCACAGCTTCTGCCGGGGCGGCCGCCTCGACCAATGCGTCGAAATCGACGAAGCGGGCGTCCGCCATGTCCATGCGGCAAACTTCGCGCTGTTTGACCACGACCACGGCAGGGGCATGTTTGGCGATTGAGAGCGCCTCTGACAGCATCGGTGCATATGGCACGACGCGACCGGGTTCGAGGCCGCAGGAGCTGGCCACGATCGCCTTGGGCCGGCAATCGTCAATGCGTGACGCAAGCTCGAAACCGGCAAAGCCCCCAAATACAACCGAGTGTGGTGCGCCTATGCGAGCGCAGGCGAGCATCGCGACCACCGCGTCAGGGATCATCGGCATATAGATGACGACGGGATCGCCCTTTTTGACGCCCTGACCGATCAGCGCTCCGGCGAATTTCGCCACCCGATCGCGGAGTTGGGAGAAGCTGAACGTTTCGTTTCTATGCTCATACGCAGACTCGTGGATCAGTGCGACGTCGTTTCCCCGACCTTCGTCAATATGCCGATCGAGTGCGGCCACACACATATTGGTGGTGGCGTCGGGAAACCACGCACCCGCGGGCGCGCCGTCCATGTCGAGGGCAGTGCGCGGCACGTCCTGCCACCAGCCCGCACCAGCCGCTTCGAGCCAGAATTCCTCCGGCATGGAAACAGAACGCCCATAGGTTTCTGCATAGGAATTGGACGTCAAACCACTCTCTCCGGCGTATGATGTTAAAATTGCGGCGCGCGCTGCCAAGTCTGGCGCAGGGAATCGCGCTAGATTGCCTCTACATTGGCTCCGATTTCGAAAGTGTCAAATAAAAAATCAACAATTCGCAAATATTGCCACAGTATTTTTTGAATTTAATATGAATTATGATGTATTTATTAAAATGTTCTCCGATCATATTGTGACAGTAAAATGCGATTTCAGGGCTTTTGCTTCAATGCTGCATAAAGCAGCGTAAGGGCATATAATGGATTCCAGCCAGAGCCCGGTCGGCTGAGCATTCGTGGTTCGCGCTGTTGAGCGCGCTGGCTTTAGAGAGGGTGTAAGAACGAGATGCGACTCAAGGACAAAGTGGCCATTGTAACCGGCGGTGCGATGGGCATGGGCAGGGCCTTTGCCATGGCTCTCGCGGCGGAGGGCGCGCGCGTCGTGATCAGCGACATTGCGGAGGACAAGGGCGAAGAGGCGGCCGAGCTGCTGCGAAGCGCCGGAGCGCACGTGCTCTACGTTCAACATGACGTTACCAGTGAGGAATCTTGGTCTGCTCTCATGGACAAGACCAGGCAGGCGTTCGGTCGCCTCGATATTCTGGTCAACAATGCAGGCATCGCGCCAGGCGCGACAGTTGAGGATTGCACGCTCAAATGGTGGAACAAGGTGCTCGCAGTCAACCTGACGGGCGTATTTCTGGGCTGCAGACAGGCTATCCCCCTCATGAGGGAGGTTGGCGGTGGATCGATCATCAACATTTCATCGATCTGGGGTATCGCGGCCGATCAAGCGGTCGCCGCCTATTGCGCCAGCAAGGCTGGCGTACGTGGGTTGACCAAATCTGCGGCGCTGCACTGCGCCACCCAAAACACCGGTATCCGGGTCAATTCGGTTCACCCGGGTTTCGTGCGGACGCCCATGGTCGAGGCGGGGACTGGCGCGCTGCCTCCTGAGGACGCGGAGATATATAATTCGCGCACCGTCAATCGGATACCGATGGGCCGTATCGGTGAACCGGAAGATGTTACAGGTGCGGTTGTGTTCCTTGCGTCCGACGAGTCCAGATTCATGACTGGCGCCGAACTGGTGGTGGACGGCGGAACGCTTTGCCACTGAATTTGAGAGAAGCGGCCCGCGCGGCGGGTTTGCTTCCGATTTCTGAAATATCGGGAGAAAGCAGTGCGCGACTATCGTAAATTCTACATAAATGGCGAATGGGTAGATCCAGTCGCCCCGAAGGTTCTGGACGTCATCAACCCGGCGACCGAAAAAGTCGCAGGCGTAATCAATCTCGGCAGCGAGGCGGATGTGGACGCCGCGGTCGCGGCCGCACGCCAAGCTTTTCCGTCCTTCTCGTCAACCACGCGTGAAGAGCGGCTTGCACTGTTAAAGGCGATTGCGGCGGAATATAAGCGGCGGATCGATGAAGTCGCCGCCGCCATCACCGAAGAAATGGGTGCGCCGGACTGGCTGGCGGCCTCGGCTCAGGCGCCCATCGGCGCGGCTCACTTGGCGACGGCGATCAAGGCGCTGGAAAATTTCCCGTTCGAGGAACTCAAGGGCACGACCCTGATCACGAAAGAGCCGATCGGCGTTTGCGCTCTCATAACGCCCTGGAACTGGCCGATCAACCAGATCGCCTGCAAGGTGGTGCCTGCGCTTGCCGTGGGATGCACAATGGTATTGAAACCCTCCGAGATCGCGCCTTTCTCGGCGCGGCTTTGGACCGAAATTCTCGATGCAGCCGGTGTACCGGCAGGCGTGTTCAATCTGGTCAACGGCGATGGGCCGACGGTGGGCTCTGCTCTTTCCCGTCATCCCGACGTCGATCTAGTCAGCTTTACCGGCTCGACCCGCGCCGGCATCGAAGTGGCCCGGGATGCGGCGGCCACTGTGAAGCGCGTGCATCAGGAACTGGGTGGCAAATCCCCGAATATCATTCTGGCCGACGCTGATCTGCAAGACGCTGTGAAGCGCGGCGTCAAGAGCATCATGACCAATTCGGGCCAGACCTGCACGGCTCCGACGCGCATGCTTGTGCCAAGTTCGATGGCTGAAGAAGTGAAACAACTCGCCAGGGCGGCGGTTGAGGAGATCGTTGCCGGCCCGCCGGGCAGCAATGCGACGATCGGACCCGTCGTTTCCAAAGCGCAGTGGGATAAGATACAATCCCTCATTCAGATCGGCATGGACGAGGGCGCTTCGCTGGTCGCCGGCGGCATCGGACGCCCCGAAGGTCTTGACCAGGGTTATTATGTCAAGCCAACGGTATTTGCCGATGTGACACCTGATATGACCATTGCCCGCGAAGAAATTTTCGGCCCGGTGCTCGCGATCATGAACTATGATGATGAAGCCGAGGCGATCAGGATCGCCAACGACACCCCCTATGGGCTCGCCGGCTATGTGCAGAGCGGCGATCTCAACCATGCGCGCAAGGTGATGCGCCAGATCCGCGCCGGACAGATATACATCAATGATGCTCCGCCGGACTTCAACGCTCCCTTCGGCGGTTACAAGATGTCGGGCAACGGGCGGGAATGGGGTGAGCTGGCATTCCAGGAATTTCTGGAAACCAAGGCGGCGATCGGATTCGAACCGCGGCCCGCGTAATCGGTCACGATCGGAGTTAACAAGCCTTCGCTGGAATTGAGGCGAGGGGGGGCTTGCCGCGATGCGGCTGTCGAAAGGAGAACAGATATGTCGGAGAGTTTTCGCGCGCTTCTTGCCACCAACCAAGGGGGGGATGGCCATAAGGTGATTTTTACGGAAATGTCGGATAGCGACCTGATGGCGGGCGACGTCACGGTCAAGGTGGAGCATTCGACCGTCAACTACAAGGATGGCCTGACCGTCACCAATGCCGCGCCGATGATCAAGAACTATCCGCTGGTACCGGGTATCGATTTCGCAGGCACCGTGATCGAGTCGAGCAGCGCCCGCTTCAAGGAAGGGGATCGCGTGGTGCTCAATGGCTATGGGGTCGGTGAAGGGCATCATGGCGGATACGCCGGCAAGGCTCGCGTGAAATCCGAATGGCTGGTGCCGCTGCCCGATTCCATTTCGACATCGCAAGCCGCGGCGATCGGCACCGCCGGATATACTGCGATGCTTTGCGTGCTCGCGCTCGAACATGCGGGAGTAACCCCCGACAAGGGTTCGATTCTTATCACTGGGTCAGCGGGAGGTGTAGGTTCGGTTGCCATCGCGATCCTGAAGAAACTTGCCTATCATGTTGTCGCATCGTCCCGCCGGTTCAACGAAGAGGCGGATTATCTGCGCGGATTGGGCGCAGACGAGATCGTCGACGCGGCAGAATTCTCAAAGGCAGGCGAGATGCTCAATGCGGAGCGTTGGGCGGGCGCGGTCGATACCGTATCGAGCCAGACGCTGGCAACCGTGCTCACTCAGATAAAATATAATGGCGCTGTCGCTGCCTGCGGTGTCGCTTCCGGCGTGGATTTGCCAACCAATATCCTGCCGTTCATTCTGCGTGGAGTGACGCTTGCAGGCATCGATTCCGTCCACGCACTTTACGCCCAACGCGAAAAGGCATGGCAGCGTCTTGCCGAAGATCTCGATCTGTCGAAGCTGGAGCAGATGACCTCCCGTGCCACGCTGGATGACGTACCGCAGCTCTGCACCGACATTCTGGCCGGCAAAGTGCGCGGGCGGGTTGTTGTCGACCTTTAAGCGCGAAGCGGCCCGTTCGGCTGGACGGGCCGCTTTTATTCCTGTGATGGGAAGATGACGATATGTCACTCTATGTTCTGGCGCTGATCAAGATCATCGATCGCGGCGAATATGATCGCTATTCCCAAGGATTCATCAATCTCTTCCAGCGCTCACAGGGCGTGAGAATACTCGCCGCTGACGAAGATACTGTCGCACTGGAAGGGAAATGGGACGGCCGCAAGGTGGTCATCCTCGAATTCGCGAACAAAGCGGCCTATGAAGCCTTTATGCTGTCCGATGAGTATCAGCGCATATCGGTGCGGCGCCGGGCGGGTACGGAAGGCGTAATGCTGCTCGTTCAGGGATTGGGTTGAAACCAGAGGACGTCGCGCTTTTTTTGGAGTCATGAATGCGCACACGGATTACGGACCTTTTCGGCATCGAACACCCGATCATCCAGGGCGGGATGCATTTTGTTGGCCTCACCGAGCTGGCCTCCGCGGTTTCGAACGCGGGCGGGCTTGGCATCATTACCGGCCTAACCCAGCGAACGCCTGAAGCGCTGGCAAAGGAGATTGCCCGCTGCAGCGACTCCACGGACAAGCCGTTCGGCGTGAATCTCACTTTCCTCCCGACATTCGCCAAACCGCCTTATGCCGAATATATTCACGCAATAATCGAAGGCGGCGTGCGTATCGTCGAAACCGCGGGGCGCAACCCTGAAGAGCATATGCCCGCGCTCAAAGCAGCCGGCATAAAGGTCATTCACAAATGCACGTCGGTACGTCACGCATTGAAGGCGGAGAAAATCGGTTGCGACGCCGTCAGCATCGACGGTTTCGAATGCGGTGGGCATCCTGGTGAAGACGATATTCCGAATATGATCCTGCTGCCGCGCGCGGCAGAGGAATTGACGATACCTTTCGTGGCATCCGGCGGCATGGCCGATGGGCGCAGCTTGGTGGCGGCTCTTGCGCTGGGCGCGGAAGGCATGAATATGGGAACGCGCTTCATCGCTACACAGGAAGCGCCGGTTCATGACAAAGTCAAACAAGCGTTGGTCGCGGCGAGCGAACTCGACACGCGGCTTATCATGCGTTCGTTGCGCAATACCGAGCGCGTATTGAACAATGCAGGCGTTGAACGCATCATCGAGATCGAACGTCAAAAGGGTGATGCGCTGACCATCGACGATCTTATGGAGCAGGTTGCGGGTATCTATCCAAAGGTGATGGTTGAAGGTGATCTTGAGGCGGGTGCTTGGAGCTGCGGAATGGTGGCTGGCCTCATCAACGATATTCCGACCGTTGCGATATTATTCGCACGGATCATGGGCCAAGCGGACCAGATCATCCGGCAACGGCTGGGCGAAATGGTAGCCTGAAGTTTTCGCCTCTTATGGCTGCGACCCTTCCGAAGTCGGCTTCGGCGGCGCTCTAGAGCGCGCTGCGTTAAATCGGACGCAGGCCGTGCGCTCTAAACTTTTGTTGTCGCATTGTTTTAAGCGCAAAACCGGTTCCCACTTTTGCGCACGATGCTCTAATATTAGGGGGAGAGAAGCATGAACAGCGCCGATATTCTGTATCAGGTTGATGATGCGGTAGCCCGCATTACGCTGAACCGGCCCGAAAAACTTAACGCCTTTACCACTCCGATGATCTTTGAGCTGCTGGACGTATTGGATCGGGCGGATGCCGATGACGCTGTGCGCTGCGTGCTGATCACCGGCGCGGGTCGTGCCTTTAGCGCGGGCGCAGATCTGACCGCCGGCGATGTTTTCATCGTCGGGTCGGATAGGGAAGAAAGTGCGACGCCCGATTGGAGCGACCCGCGCATGCGGGACAGCGGTGGCTATCTCACGGTGCGGATGTTCGACTTCACAAAGCCCGTTATCTGCGCGATCAACGGTGCGGCTGTGGGAATGGGCGCGACGCTGACGCTGGCCGCCGATTTCCGGCTTGCCTCAACTGCGGCGAAATTCGCCTTTCCTTTTGTTCGCAGAGGCATCGTTCCGGAGTCCGCATCCTCCTGGTTCCTGCCCCGTATAGTCGGAATCAGCCGGGCTCTCGACTGGATGCTTACCGGAAGGACATTTCCCGCGACCGAGGCGCTGGAAGGCGGGCTAGTCCAATCGCTACATGAACCGGAAGACTTGCTGCCTGCGGCCAATGCCTTGGCGCGGGAGATTCGAGAAAACGCAGCGCCGGTTTCCGTAGCGCTCACGCGGCAGCTTCTGTGGAAGATGCTGGAGGCTGATCACCCTGCGGAGGCGCATCGCCTGGACAGTATGGGCATGTTCGCCCGCTCCCGCAGCGATGATGTGAAGGAAGGGATCGCAAGCTTCTTGGAAAAGCGTCCTCCCCGGTTCAGAGATCGGGTCTCGAATGGGATGCCCGCATTCTATCCCTGGTGGCCCTTTTCAGTGCGGTGAAATCGACTAGATCGATGACGGTGCAGGATGCACCTCGCCGGCGGTCAATGATAATCCACCCGGTCATTTCTCGCTTGCTGACGCAATTTCCGAGGCGACATACCGAACCAGCGATAACAGCTGCGGGTAAGCGCGGAAGATTCGCCATAATGCAGCCGCTCTGACACTTGCGTGATGCTGAGGTCAGTGGATTTGAGCAAGAACTCGGCCATGGCGCGCCTGATCTCATCGCGCAGGCTGTCGAAATTCGTATTTTCGTCCTGCAACCGTCGCTGAAGTGTACGCGCACTAACGCCCATCATCCGTGCAGCATCGGCCTGAGTACAGTCTTGATCCGCGATCTGGTGGCGAATGATTTCACGCGTCTTTGCGGAATAATATTCGCCATTCACCGGACATTTGTCCTTCAGGAAATATTCCGCCAGTTCGGAAAGCACCTGGCTGTGATTGGCGATGGCGCAATCCAGATATTGTTTAGCCAGAATGATTCCAGGTGTAGCCGCACCAAATTTGGGTGTGATCCCAAATACCCGGCGATAAGTTGAAAGCGGAGCAACCGGCATGTGTCTGAACAACACTTCATGCGGTTGATAAATGCCGCCGGACAGATGCTGAAGGCAGCGATGGATCAGGCTGATGCTGAGTTCATAATGCTGGCTGGCATAGGAGGTCTGCGAAATATCGACGTCGAAGGCCAGAAATTCGTATTTGTCGCTGGGCAATTCGCGCAGGCCTGATGTAATCGCCGGGCTATGATAAGCGAGATATTGCTCGGCTTTGTTATAGCTCGACCTGATGGTCTTCTCATGCCGCATGATTACGCCCAGTGCCCCAAACACATCGAAATCCTGCTGTTGCGCCAGCCTCATACCGAAATCGGGGCAATTCAACCGCTGCGCCGCCGCTTCGAGCGTTTCGATGACCTTGAGGTAGCCGATATAGTGATCGCCTTCGGCTTCATTGGAAACGCCCATGTCAGACAATCGAGGTGCGTTTCTCCGATCACCTACTGTGTCCACCAGGGATCGATAGCCGGCGACCCCTGCTGCTCGCACTACCTGTGTGTCCATTACAGCCCACTCCTGCCGGCATATATTCTATTTCTTTCAGCGCTAAAGCCTATCACATATTCGATCAACGGTAAACGCGGTCGACCATCCTATGGATTAGTCAGCGCGCTTCGTCTCTCCCGAAATCGTCACCGCTACGTACTTCTGCGTCCCGCGTCCGCCGATATTGGGATGAGCAGCTTCCTCGGGTTCGTGTGGATGGCAAAATTCATATGAGCCCGGCAAGCGGACTCGAGGGGTCCGCATAGAGGCGCTTGCCCATGCGTCCGGCGAGATAGGCCATGCGACCGGCTTCGACACCCGCCCTCATCGCGCGTGCCATTAATAGGGGATTTTTGGATTCAGCGATGGCGGTATTCATGAGGACGCCGGTGCATCCCAGTTCCATCGCCTCCGCTGCTTCCGACGCGGTGCCGACGCCCGCGTCGACCAGCACGGGGAGCCGCGTGCCCTCGACGATTAGGCGAATCGTCACCCTGTTCTGGATCCCGAGGCCCGATCCGATCGGCGCGCCCAGTGGCATGATGGCCACCGCGCCCGCATCTTCGAGCCGCCTGGCGGCGATCGGATCATCGACGCAATAGACCATCGGCTTGAAGCCTTCCTTGGCCAGCACCTCGGTCGCCCGCAGCGTCTCCACCATGTCGGGATAGAGCGTCCGCGCCTCGCCCAGCACCTCCAGCTTCACCAGATCCCAGCCGCCCGCCTCACGCGCCAGACGCAGCGTGCGGATCGCCTCCTCACCCGTAAAGCACCCCGCCGTATTGGGCAGATAGGTGATCTTCTTGGGATCGATGAAATCCGTCAGCATCGGCGCCTTGGGGTCCGACACATTGACCCGCCGCACCGCCACGGTGACGATCTCCGCCCCCGACGCCGCGACCGCCGCCGCATTCTGCTCGAAATTCCTGTACTTGCCGGTGCCGACGATCAGGCGCGAGGTAAAATTTTTCCCCGCAACGCTCCAGGCATCGTCTGCCGTCACCGAGGCGGAATGATCGCCGCCGCCGACGAAATGGACGACCTCCAACTCATCGCCATCCTTCACCATCACCTGCCTGAGCGTGGAGCGTGGGACGACCACACGATTCCGTTCGACGGCGATCTTCGTCGATACGAAACCCAGCTCGAACGCCAGCTCCGCAATGCTGAGCCCAGGGCGGACGCGGCAATGCTCGCCGTTGAGGAGGATGGAGACGGTTTCGGTCATTCGGCTGCTGGCAGATAAAGCTCGCCACCTTCCTGCTTGAACTTGTCGCGCATCCTCTCCATGCCCGCCTCCACGTCTTCGACGGCGAACAAGGTATCAGTGTTCCGGGGGTGTTGCGCCGCGAAGTCGCGCACCTCTTGGGTAATTTTCATGGAGCAGAATTTGGGCCCGCACATGGAGCAGAAATGCGCGCTCTTGGCGCCCTCGGCCGGGAGGGTCTGGTCGTGATATTTCTCGGCCGTGTCGGGGTCGAGCGACAGGTTGAACTGGTCGCGCCAGCGGAATTCGAAACGGGCGCGGGAGAGCGCGTCGTCGCGGACCTTGGCGGCGGGATGGCCCTTGGCCAGGTCGGCGGCGTGGGCGGCAAGCTTGTAGGTGACGACACCCACCTTCACATCGTCGCGGTCGGGCAGGCCCAGATGCTCCTTGGGCGTGACATAGCAAAGCATCGCCGTGCCGTACCAGCCGATCATCGCCGCGCCGATCCCGCTGGTGATATGGTCATAACCCGGCGCGATGTCGGTGGTGAGCGGCCCAAGCGTATAGAAAGGCGCCTCGCCGCAGGCCTCTAGCTGCTTGTCCATATTCTGCTTGATCTTGTGCATCGGGACATGGCCCGGCCCTTCGATCATCACCTGCACATCCTGTTCCCAGGCGCGCTTGGTGAGTTCGCCCAGCGTGTAGAGCTCCGCGAACTGCGCTTCGTCATTGGCGTCCGCGATCGAGCCGGGACGCAGGCCATCGCCCAGCGAATAGGCGATGTCATAGGCCTTCATGATCTGCGTGATCTCGTCGAAATGCTCGTAGAGGAAGCTTTCCTTGTGATGGGCGAGGCACCATTTCGCCATGATCGACCCGCCGCGCGAGACGATGCCGGTGACGCGCTTGGCGGTCATCGGGATATAGGGCAGGCGCACGCCCGCATGGATGGTGAAATAGTCGACGCCCTGCTCGGCCTGCTCGATCAGCGTGTCGCGGAAGATTTCCCAGGTCAGTTCCTCGGCAATGCCGCCGACCTTCTCCAGCGCCTGATAGATGGGCACGGTGCCGATCGGGACCGGCGAGTTGCGCATGATCCACTCACGGGTGTCGTGGATGTTGCGGCCGGTCGACAGGTCCATCACCGTGTCGGCGCCCCAGCGGATCGACCAGACCAGCTTGTCGACCTCGCTCGCCACATCGGAGGCGACGGCCGAATTGCCGATATTGGCGTTGATCTTGACCAGGAAGTTGCGGCCGATGGCCATCGGCTCCGATTCCGGGTGGTTGATGTTCGATGGGATGATGGCGCGGCCGCGGGCGATTTCCTCGCGGACGAATTCGGGCGTCACATAGTCGGGGATCGACGCGCCCCAGTCCTGCCCGTCGCGGACATATTCCGCGAGGCGGGCACGACCGAGATTCTCGCGCTCGGCCACATATTCCATCTCCGGCGTGATGATGCCGCGGCGGGCATAGTGCATCTGGGAGACGTTGGCGCCGGCCTTGGCGCGCAGAGGCCGCTTGACCGTGTTGGGGAAGGGCTGGACGCCACCGCTGCGGTCGGGGCCTTTGATGCCGTTATCCTCGGGCTGGATGGCGCGGGCGTCATATTCCTCGACATCGCCCCGACCGATGATCCAGTCGCGGCGCAGTTGCGGCAGGCCTGCCATGATGTCGATGCGGGCATTGGGGTCGGTGTAAGGGCCGGACGTGTCGTAGACGCGGACGGGCGGCTCGCCGCTGCCCGGCTCCAGGTCGATCTCGCGCATCGCGACCTTGAGCGGGCCGACATGGATCTTGCGCGAACCAAGGATCGGACCAGTGGTGACGCCGATCCCAGCTTCTTCGGTTATATCCGCCATACGAATTCTCCAATCATGAACTGCGTTCCGACGGCGCCCTTTGCAGCAGACCGCCTGATCTCCACTTGTGTGACGGAAGAGCGGGACGGAGATTCGAACCAGTCCAGTTCCGTTCCCTGCACCGGTGCAAACCGGATCAGGTTCAGCGGGTTCTCGCAGGCCGGTAGCCTTCTGCAGCGGCTTTAGCCCCTCTGCCGGAGCTCCCCAGAGTCGGCGTCAGGGTGAAGTGGGCTGAGCAGGCAGTCAAGCCGGACCCCCATTAGATAAGCCGCTTTTTCCAAAAAAATAAAGGCGGTTTCAACTGCTCAACGAAATTGGCGTCCAAAGACAAATTCCCGGCGGGCCTCAGCAAGAGCTTTTTTCGCCAGCACAATAATAACAGACTTATGAAGCCGTGACGGGCTTGAGCGAAACAGTGTGTTAGAGTGGGAAAATAAGAAGGTAACCAGAACAGGTTATCTATCTGCTCTGTACATGCGATCTTTCGCTGACCTGCAATTGTAAGTGCGCCGCAACAGCGGATGTGCCAATAATGATGGGGAGCCGGATGGACTTCGCGGAGAAAACTGTACTGATCACCGGTGGAGCGCGCGGTATCGGCGCGGGCATTGCGCGGGCGTTTCATTCGGCTGGCGCGAATATCATTGTGTCAGATGTTTTGGATCGTGAAGGTACGGAATTCGTAAAGGAATTTGGCGGCAGCGCGTTGTTTTTGCATCATGACGTTCGCGACGAGCAGCGCTGGCAGGAAGTTGTCGAACACTGCGTCGAATGGGGTGGCGGCCTTGACGTGCTGATCAACAACGCGGGCATAGAAGCCGCCATGCCGGTTATCGATTTTGATGCCGAATTAACGCGTGAACTGTTGGATATAAATGTGGTTGGCGTTCTCCTTGGGATGAAGTGGGCCTTTCGCGCGATGCGACCAGGAGGAATCGCGGGGAAAGGCGGTGCGATCGTCAACCTTTCGTCGATTTCGTCTCAGGCTGCCGCAGGCGGCATGGCTGCTTATGCGGGATCGAAAGCGGCGGTGGAAAGGGCCACCAAGGTTGCCGCAGTGGAAGCCGGCAAGGGAAGATATAATATCCGTGTCAATTGCCTTTATCCCGGCATCATTCAGACGGACATGATCGATCATTTGATCACCGAATGTGTTGAACTGGGCTGGTTTGGAGAAGCGGATGAGTGCCGTTCCTGGCTCGCGGCCAAGACGCCATTGGGCCGCTTTGGCAAGCCGGAGGATGTGGCGAAGGTCACGATGTTCCTGTGCTCGGACTACGCATCATTTGTGACCGGTGCCGGGGTGCCGGTGGATGGCGGGTTTCAATATGGCTGATAGAGCTTTTTTCCAAATATAGCCGAAGAAAATTTGAATGCAGATTTAAAGTAAATAAAATGGAGGGGAAGGATAAGAAATGGCCCACAATTTTGATAAACCGCTCTCCACGTCCATGCGTGGTTCTGTGATATACAGATGTCTAGCCGTTGGAATGGTTTCTGCCATCGCGCTTCTGTCCTCGCAGGCATTTGCCCAGGCGACCGGAGAATCCGGCGAAACTGCTATGACCTTTGGCGACATCATCGTTACAGCGCAAAAGCGTGAGCAGAAGCTGCAGGATGTCGGCCTTTCAATCACCGCTTTGGGTGGCGATATGCTGCAGTCGATGGGTGTGCGAGAGAGCGTCGACGTGGTCGCTCAGGTGCCCAACGTGCAGAATATTTCGGTTTATGGTCCTGGCATGAATCCGAACTTTTCCATTCGCGGTGTGTCGCTTCCCGATTTCAACGACTTCACCGAATCCTCGGTTTCGACCTATAATGACGAAATCTATTTGGTGGCCAACGGCGCTGGCAGCTTCCCGGCGTTCGACCTTAACCGCGTGGAGGTTTTGCGCGGCCCGCAGGGTACCCTGTTCGGCCGGAATACCACCGGCGGAATTGTGCATTTTATCAGCAACAAGCCGACTTCCAATGAGCTGTTGATCGACGCAGAAGCCGAATATGGCCGCTTTGAGTCCCGCCGCTTCACTGGGGTAATCAACGCCCCCTTGGGCGATGGCATCGCCGTCCGGTTTGCCGGCATCTATCAGAACAACGATCCTTGGATCAAAAATGATTTTGGACAGCCGGATTCAGGGGCGGTCGAGACATATGCCGTTCGCAGCCAACTCGGTTTCGATAACGGTGGCCCCTTCAAGGCGATAGCCAAGTTCGAATATGGTCATGCCGAAGGGCCCGCCAGTTGTTACCACCATGTCCAATCTTTCCGCGATCCGGTGACTGGTCTCGCTGAAACGCCAGCTCCAAGCAACAAGCTGAATCCCTGGAGGCGTTGCAACAACAACACCGTGCAGGAGCTGATCGGTGCCAGCTCCTACAATGGCGCGCTCAATATGAGCTATGATTTCGGTGATGTAACGCTGACTTCCGTTACCGGCTTCAATCATTATGGCCGTGACAGCATTGAGGATTATACATTCGGTCCCTATGACGGTCAGGCCCGCTATCAGTCGCGGAGCGAGCATTATTCGCAGGAACTGCGTCTTTCCAAGACCGGGCCGACAACGGACTGGACGATGGGGCTTTATTATCTTCATCAAAATGGTTCGATCCATTATGCGGCACCCGTTTTTGCAGCCGATCTGGGTGGAGGATTGGCTGGTCCGCCATTCTTCGTTGCCGATGCGCAAGGAACGCTTCAGCTTCGCTCTTACGGCCTGTTCGGCAACCTTGAACATCATCTGACAGACCAGTTATCGGTTGCGGTCGGCGCCCGTTGGACCAAGGACAACAAGCATTTCCAGCAAGATCTTTTCTATAATTTCACGGACGATAACCTCACCGATTTCTGGCCTGATAATCCCTTCGGATCTAGCGTCACTGGTGTGTTCGCGTCGAACATCTTTACCGATGCGGCTGTCGGTGATTTGACCAGGCTGAAGAAGGGCAGCCTCTCAGCGAAGGCACAGTTGAACTACAAGCCGACCGATAATAGCCTTGTTTATGCTTCGGTCAGCAGGGGCACGAAAGGCGCCGGTTTCAACAACGGCTTCATTGAAATCAGTGCAGCGCCGAGCGCCGTGCCCTATAAGGCGGAACTTGCCTATGTGTATGAAGCTGGTGTCAAGACCGATCTTCTGGACCGCAAGCTGACTCTGAACGGGTCGGTCTTCTACTATGACTACAAGAATTACCACGCCTTCGGTTTCGGGGTTATTGGTGGGTTCATCACCAACAAGAAGGCCCGCCTCTATGGCGCTGAGCTGGAGCTTTCGGCACGTCCTTTCGACGGGCTGATGGCGAATATCGGCCTGGGTCTGCTCGACTCGACCATTTACGACGTCACCACGCCGGCTCCGTCCAATGTGACCTATCATACGCGCGAAATGGCTTTGGCGCCGGCGTGGAGCTTGAATGGTCTTGTGCGCTATGAATTCGGTCTGGGAAGCGGCACGATGGCGGTCCAGGGCGATTTCAAGGCGACGTCCAAATATCAGACGGATATTCTTAACAATCCGGCGACCGTCATCCCCTCTTATGAGGTGTTTAACGGTCGTATCGAATATCGCGGTCCAGGTGACAGCTATCGCATCGCGCTGTTCTGCAAGAATTTGCTCAACAGCAAATATCGCGTCAGCGCTTTTGACCTGACGACATCCTTCAGCACGGTGAACGAGCAGTTCGCGCCGCCGCGCTGGTGGGGCATCTCGATCGGATACAAGTTCCGTCAATGATGCCGGGTCCGGAGCGTTACGCCTCCAGATAGCTAAAAATTCCGGGGACTCCACGGCGCACGTCCTTTGTGTTGCGCGGGCCTGACAAATGTTGGGGAGGCGCCGGCCCGCAAGGAACGGCGTTGACCGATGTAAGGGAGAATATGAAATGCAGCTCAGTCGCGAAGACATGTTGCGGGCTTACCGCTTGATGCGGATTATCCGCGAGTTCGAGGAACGGGTGTTCATAGAGTTCGAGAATGGCAACGTGCCCGGCTTTGTCCATCTATGCTATGGTCAGGAAGCGACGGCCGTCGCCACGGGCATGAACCTGACCGATCGCGACAAGCTGAGCATTACCCATCGTGGCCACGGACACTCGATCGCCAAGGGTTGCGACATCAATTCCATGATGCAGGAACTCTATGGCAAGAGCACGGGCCTTTGCGGCGGCAAGGGTGGGTCGATGCACATCGCTGATCTTTCGCGCGGAATGCTCGGAGCTAACGGCATCGTCGGTGGGACCGCGCCGCTGGCGGTCGGCGCGGCGCTGACAATCAAGACGCGCGGCGAAGACGGCGTTTCAGTTTGTTCCATGGGCGATGGCGCCTCGAACCAGGGGCTGGTCTTCGAAGCGTTGAATATGGCCGTGGTTCTGCAACTGCCGGTCATCTTCCTTTACGAGAATAATGGATGGGGCGAGGGTACGTCGCACGATTATGCGGTGGGGTCCAAGGACATTGCCGGCCGTGCCGGTGCGTTTGGCCTGCCACACGTAAAGGTAGACGGAACGGACTTTTTCGCCATGCATGATGCGATGAGGGAAGCCGTCGAGCGCGGCCGGACTGGTGGCGGCCCATCGGTCGTCGAATCCGTCAACCGTCGTTTCGGGGGGCATTTTGTGGGTGATCCGATGCTATACCGCACCCCAGATGAGCGTGAACATACGCGGGAGTTCATGGACCCGATCAAGATCTTTCGGAAGAAGGTGCTCGACGCGAAACTGCTGGAGGAAGCGCAGCTCGACGAGATCGACAGGGAAGCCGTGAAGACGATCGAGGACGCTGCGGACAGCGCAGCGGCGGCAGCGTTCCCCGACCCCAAAGAACTCGAGACTGACGTCTACGTATCTTATTACTGAAGGAGTAGGCAGACATGCCAACCAAATCTTACCGTGAGGCGATCAATGAAGCGATCGACCACGAGATGGCGCGCGATGAGAATGTCATCGTCATCGGCGAGGATGTGTCAGGTGGCGCGGGCTGCGAAGGCCCCGATGCGGAAGACGCCTATGGTGGCGTTCTGGGCGTCACCAAGGGTCTGGTGGGCAAATATGGCCGCCGACGCGTCATCGACACGCCGATTACCGAAAGCGCCATCATGGGCACCGCCGCGGGTGCGGCGCTGACAGGCTTGCGCCCGGTGGCCGAAATGATGTTCGTCGACTTCCTGGGTGTGTGTTTCGACATGATCTATAATCAGGCGGCGAAGTTCCGGTACATGTTCGGCGGAACGGCTCGCACTCCGCTCGTCGTTCGCGCGATGATCGGCGGTGGCTTCCGCGCGGCGGCCCAGCACAGCCAGACGCTGCATCCGATGTTCACCATGGTGCCGGGTTTGAAGGTCGTGATGCCGTCCAACCCCTATGATGCGAAGGGCCTCATGATCCAGGCGATCCGTGACGATGATCCGGTCATCTTCCTGGAGCACAAGGCGATGTACGACATGACCGGGGAAGTTCCGGACGAACCATATGTCATTCCCTTTGGTGAAGCCGCGGTAACCCGTGACGGAACCGACGTGACTATCGTGGCCTTCTCCATGATGGCCAAACGCGCCGCCAAGGCAGCGGACGTGCTGGCCAAGGACGGGATTTCCGTCGAGGTTATCGACCCGCGGACCACCAGTCCGTTGGACGTCGACACCATCCTTGAAAGCGTGGAAAAGACCGGACGCCTCGTGGTGGTCGATGAAAGCCCCCCGCGGTGTTCCATGGCCGCCGACATTGCGGCATTGGTGGCGGAGCATGCCTTCCATGATTTGAAGGCGCCGATCGCGACTGTGACAGCCCCGCATACACCAGTGCCTTTCTCTCCGTCGCTGGAGGATCTCTACATGCCTTCGGTCGACAAGGTTATTGCTGCTGTCAAAAAGGTGATGAAATGAGCCTTCACGCTATATTGGTTCCGAAATGGGGCCTTGCCATGGAAGAGGGGACGATTGCAAAATGGCAAGTCCAGCCTGGCGCGGAGATCAGGCCAGGCATGGAAGTCGTCGACATCGAAACGAGCAAGATCGCCAATGTTTTGGAAGCCACGGTATCGGGTACGTTGCGTGTGCTGACGGCGGACGAAGGCGAAGTTAAGCGTGTCGGCAATCTGATCGCCGTCGTTTCCGATGCCGATGAGGATGACGCCGCCGTAGAGGCGTTCATTGCCGAATATAAGAACCGCGAAGCCCTGGAGGCAGCCAACACTGTTGCTGCACCGGAACCGGAAACCGTTGATGCCGGAGGCAAGCGTATCCGTTTTATGAAGGTTGCGTCGGCTTCGGAAGATGCCGAAACCCCGATGGTTCTACTCCATGGCTTTGGCGGGGATTACGCGAACTGGATGTTCAATCAGGCTGATCTGGCGGGGACGCGTGATACCTATGCGGTCGATCTGCTCGGCCATGGCGGTTCTTCGAAGGATGTCGGTGACGGCACGCTCGATACGCTTGCCGATACCGTTTTGGCTTGGGCGGATGCGGTTGGCCTCGACTCTTTCCATGTCGTCGGCCACTCGATGGGTTCGGCGGTTGCTCAGTTGGTGGCGTTGAAGGCGCCAGGCCGCGTCAAATCGCTGGCTCTGCTTTGTCCGCCGGCATTTGCGCAGGCGCTGAATCAAGACTATATTGAGGGCTTCGTTTCAGCGCAACGTCGCAAGGCCATTCAGCCTTTCGTGGAGATGTTGTTCGCTGATCCTGCTCTGGTGACTCGCGAAATGCTTGACGACCTTATCGCTGCCAAGCGCGTCGATGGGGCGAACGACGCGTTGCGTAAAATAGCGGAGAATGGCTTGAGCGATGCCGCACTGGCTGACCTGCGCAGCAAAGTCCTGGGCATAACGGCTCCTACACTGGTTGTTTTCGGTGCAAAGGACCAGATCGTCACCGGCAGCAATGTCGACGGATTCGGCGGTAAAGTCAAAATTCTTCCGAGCTCGGGGCACATGCCGCATCTCGAAGATGCCGCTGCAGTCAACATATTGGTTGCCGACTTTTTGGTGGATTAGGCAAGCGGTCGCCAAGATACCAGGCTGCTCCCCCTTTTTAGCCTGAAGGAAACATGTGCTGGAGAATGACGTGGTTCCTCCTGGAGCGATATTCGCCCTCTTCCTTGAGGATGTCCGGAATCTGGTGACGGATTGCTTGAGGCCCGCCGAAACGCAGGTCGAGGAGCAGGATGAAGTCCCGCAGCATCTTGTGGACAAGATGCGCAATCTCGGGCTTTTCGGCTTATCGATCCCGACGGAATATGGCGGACTCAACTTCAACATGGAGCAGGAAGCCCACATCTTGTTCGAAATGGGAAAGACGTCGCCCTCGTTCCGGGCGACTTTCGGCACGAATGTGGGGATCGGCAGCCAGGGTCTCATTTTGGCGGGGACCGACGAGCAAAGGAGCTATTGGTTGCCAAGGAT
Organism: Sphingobium sp. 15-1; assembly: GCF_013375535.1. Taxonomy (GTDB): domain Bacteria; phylum Pseudomonadota; class Alphaproteobacteria; order Sphingomonadales; family Sphingomonadaceae; genus Sphingobium; species Sphingobium aromaticivastans. Next base: position 570,141 of record NZ_JABXJG010000003.1, on the reverse strand, counting down.
CGCCCGAGGCGAAATCCTGACCAGCTTTGCCTTGACCGAAGCTGAAGCTGGATCGGATCCTGGCAATGTCAAGACCCGAGCTGTTCGGGAAGCGGATGTTTATCGGCTGAACGGGACCAAGATCTATATTACCAACGCCGACAAGGCAGGTCTTTTCACGGTGATGGCCCGGACCAGCGACGCGCCGGGCACCCGCGGCATCTCGGCCTTCCTCGTGCCGCGCGATTTACCGGGCGTGCGGGTGGGCGCGCCCGCGAAGAAAATGGGCCAGCGTGGTACGGCCATTGCCAACGTTCATTTCGAGGATGCCAGGGTTCCTGCGGCAAATCTGCTTGGGAAGGAGGGGGAGGGTTTCAAGATCGCGATGCGGATATTGGACCGCAGCCGCCTGCATATTGCGGCGCTGTGCGTGGGTATCGCGGAGCGGCTGATCGTCGACAGCGTCACGCATGCGGCGAGCAGACATCAATTCGGAAAGCCGCTTGCCGAGCATCAAATGGTCCAGGCGATGATCGCGGATTCCAAGACAGAAACCTTGGCTGCGCGTGCGCTCGTTCTGGAGACCGCGCGTCAGCGCGATGCGGACGTGGACGTGACGCTGGAGTCGTCCGCGGCGAAGCTGTTCGCTTCCGAAATGGTGGGGCGCGTCGCGGACCGTGCAGTGCAGATTCACGGCGGGGCGGGCTATATCGCCGGGCCGGGGATCGAGCGCTTCTATCGCGATGTCCGGCCTCTTCGCATCTATGAGGGCACCAGTCAGATTCAGCAGATCGTGATCGCGCGGGAAACGGTGAAGCGCGGTAAATGATGATTTGATACGGGGAAACAAAGTGAGTGAGTCGAATATCCTGTCCCTGACAATCGATGGTGGCATTGCCGTGATCAGCGTCAATGCCCCGCCGGTAAATGCGCTATCTTTCGCGGTTCGCCAGGGATTGTGGCAGGCTTTTGAAACGGCATTCGCGGACGATAATGTCCAGGCGATCATCCTCATCTGCGAAGGCCGCACCTTTTTTGCCGGGGCCGATATTTCCGAATTTGGCAAGGTGATGCAGGAACCCAGCCTGGTTGATTTACTCTGCAAAATCGAGAACGCACCCAAAGCGGTGATCGCCGCCATCCACGGCACGGCCCTGGGAGGAGGCCTGGAAACCGCTCTGGTGTGCCATTATCGCGTGATCGATCAGTCGGCGAAACTTGGACTGCCCGAAGTCAAGCTTGGCCTCCTGCCGGGCGCGGGGGGGACACAGCGGCTTCCGCGGCTTGTCGGTGCCGCCCGGTCGCTGGAAATGGTGACGAGCGGGTTGCCCATCAGCGCGAAAGCCGCGCTGGTCGCTGGGCTGGTCGATGAACTGGCGCCTGCCGGAAGGCTGCGCGAGGTAGCGGTTGCATTTGCCGGAAAAGTCATGGCCGAAAATTGGCCGCTCCGGCGCGTGCGGGATTTGCACGTCGAAGGTGTGACGCCCGAACTCTTCTCCGAGTTCCGAAAGGCAAATGGGAAGAAATTCCGCGGGTTTGAGGCGCCGGAAGCTAATATTCAGGCTATAGAGGCGGCATCCAGTCTTTCCTTCGACGAAGGCATGAAGCTTGAACGCCGGCTGTTTGAGGAATTGCGGACAGGCACGCAGTCTAAAGCGCAACGCCACATTTTCTTTGCCGAGCGGGAAGCCGCCAAGATTGCGGGCTTGTCGTCGAATATCCAGCCACGCCCCATTGCGAAGGTCGGGGTCATCGGCGCCGGTACGATGGGTAGTGGCATCGCCATGAATTTCCTGTCCGCGGGTATTCCGGTGACCATCGTCGAGACGGCGCAACATGCGCTCGATCGGGGTATGACCATAATCCGCGACAATTATGAGGCGAGTGCGAGGAAAGGACGGATCACGGCGGAAGCCCTCAATGCCAGCATGGCCCGGCTGGACCCGGCGCTCGACCTTGGAAAGCTGGCCGACTGCGACTTGGTGATCGAGGCGGTCTACGAGAATATGGATGTAAAGTGCGATATTTTCGGTAAGCTCGACAGCATTTGCAAGCCATCCGCGATCCTTGCCAGCAATACCAGCTATCTCGACCTCGATGAAATCGCGGCAGCGACTTCACGACCGGAATCGGTCGTGGGTCTCCATTTCTTCTCGCCCGCCAATGTCATGCGGCTTCTGGAGGTCGTACGCGGCGCAAAGACTGATCCCGCCGTACTTGCAACGGCAATGAAGCTTGCGAAGACGATCGACAAGGTGGCCGTGGTTTCCGGCGTCTGTCATGGCTTTATCGGCAACCGCATGTTGGCGCAGCGGCGGCGTCAGGCGGATAGGTTGATATTGGAAGGCGCGATGCCGTGGGATGTCGATCGCGTGAATTATGAGTTCGGCATGCCGATGGGGCCATTCCAGATCAGCGATCTTGCTGGACTGGATCTCGGGTGGAGCAAGGAAAGCTCCAGGGGCGAGACTATCCGCGAGCGTTTGTGCGAGATTGACCGGCGTGGACAGAAGACCCACGCGGGCTTCTACGACTATGACGAGAAATGCCGGCCGACGCCCTCTCCGGTGGTCGAGGAGATGATCCTGATGATGTCGGCACAGCAGGGCATAAAGCGGCGCGCGGTCAGCGACGAGGAGATATTGGAGCGCTGCGTCTATCCGATGATCAACGAGGGCGCAAAAATCCTGGACGAAGGCATTGCCCTTCGCGCATCCGACATCGATGTCGTGTGGGTCCATGGTTATGGCTGGCCGGCCTATCGCGGTGGGCCGATGTTTTTTGGGGACACGGTCGGCCTGGAGAAGATTCGCAACCGCCTTTCCCACTATGCCGCGATCCATGGTGAGGACTTTCAGCCGTCTAAGCTGCTCTGTAACCTTGCCGACAGGGGTAAGGAGTTCTGCCAGCTCTGAAGCGGACACAGGTTAAGAAGGGACTGATGAAACATCGGCTTTCATTTGCGGCTGACGATCTGGCTGCTATGCCGATCAAGGCTTGCTCGAAGCGTTCCATAGCTTGACGTGCGCCATTTGTCATGGGCGGGCCACAACCGCTTTGTTGCGCAAGGCAATGATGAAGAACATGATCATCGCTGGCGGTTCGTCAATCCGGCGGCGAGGTCATCGCGTCAGGAGCCGGATGCCGCGCACTGGTGATTATGCGCGTCGGCGTCGTCGGGGACGCTGTCGCGATCGAATGGGTTCAAACTTTGTGTGGAGGAATGTCGCGCAAGGACAAAAAGCTGACGTTTGGCGGCAGGGCGGGCCGGTCGATTGCGGTCTTAATATCGGCGCGCGCAATGATGTGAATAATCGCTACAACTCGATACCGAGAGAGGACGAACCATGCAGGTGGCAGAGAAATCCGCGACAGTGACGGGAGCTTATAATTTCCTGGTTCGCCGCGACGATCTATCAAGTGCCATGGTGGCGGGTGCTGAGATTCCGCAATTGCAGCCTGGTCAGGCGCTCTTGCGGATCGAGCGTTATGCAATGACCGGGAACACGCTGAGCTATGCGGCATCTGCGGATCAACTTGGCTTCTGGGAATTTTTCCCTGCACCCGATGGCTGGGGGCGGGTGCCGAGCTGGGGCTATGCCGAAGTCGTTGAAAGCCTTCACCCGGAGTTCAAGGCCGGCGAACGCATTTTCGGCTATATGCCGATGTCGAGTCATCTGGTCATCACCGTGAGCGCACCTTCCGCCAAAACCGTATCGGACGGCTCGCGGCACCGGGCGCATTTGCCGGCGGTTTACAATCTCTACCATCGCGATCCTTTGCGGAACGAAGACCAGCGCAATCGCCGGTCGCTGCTGGAGCCGGTCTTCCTCATGTCGTTTGTCATGGATGACGACATAAAGGAGCATGGCGAATATGGTGCAAAGTCGATCCTCATCATCAGCGCTTCGAGCAAAACCTCTCTCGGCCTTGCCTATCTTCTGAAGCGGAGGAATGCAGGGGAAGTGGTTGGCCTTACCGGCGCGGCAAATGTCGAGTTCACCCGGTCGACTGGCTTTTACGACAGAGTCGTTTCCTATGATGAGATCGGTGCGTTGGCGGCGCTGGAATCCGTGGTTTCGGTCGACATGTCCGGCAATGAGGATATTCTGCGACAGGTTCACGAAGTGCTTGGCGACAAGCTCAAGCGCAGCTTTCTGGTTGGCATAACGCATTGGGGCGGCCGGATGCTGTCGGCGGTTCCTGGCGACGTGGCGGAGGGTGAAGAGGCCGCCTCCATGCCCGGACCGAAACCGCAATTCGCCTTTGGACCGGACTATGTCCGTGACCGTGTCGGAGCATGGGGACAGGAAGTGTTCCAGGAGCGTGTCGACCGGGCTTCGACAGACTTCGTGGCCGGCAGCAGCCAGTGGATGGATGTTGCCTATGTCGATGGCGCAGAAGCTACCTTGGCGACATATGGCAAGCTGGTCGCGGGTAAAATTCATCCTTCTCAGGGCATGATTGTTCGCCCTTGAAAGAGAAGGCATCCGGGTGGGTGGCCAGTCTGGCTCCTTCCCATATGGTCACTGAAATTGAAGGAGGACGTTATTTCTGGGAACTATGATGTCGTCATCCTGGGGTCCGGCCCGGGTGGGTATGTCGCGGCGATCCGCTGCGCCCAGCTCGGCCTGCACACGGCTATTGTCGAGCGCGAAAATCTCGGCGGCATCTGCCTGAACTGGGGCTGTATCCCGACCAAGGCACTGCTGCGATCCGCCGAAGTCTATAACATCATGAAGCACGCGGCGGACTATGGCCTGGCCGCCAAGGACATCACGGCGGATCTCGACGAGGTGGTGAATCGCTCGCGCGGGGTCGCGGACCGGTTGAGTCGGGGTGTTTCCTTCCTGATGAAGAAGAACCGCATTGCCGTGCACATGGGCGAGGGGCGGCTGGTCGCTCCCGGCGAGATCGAGGTGAAAAGCGACCAAGGATCGAATATACTGAAGGCGGAGCATGTCATTGTGGCGACCGGCGCGCGCGCGCGGGGCCTTCCTTCCGCACAGGCGGACGGCCACCGGGTCTGGACTTATCGCCATGCCTTAACGCCAGGCGAAATGCCCGAAGATCTGCTTGTGATCGGATCAGGTGCGATCGGTATTGAGTTTGCCAGCTTCTACAACGACATGGGCGCGAACGTTACGGTCGTTGAGATGATGGACCGCATCATGCCCCTTGAGGATGTCGACATTTCTGATTTCCTTGAAAAGGCGCTCGAGAAACAGGGCGTCACTGTTATGACCGGAGCGCGCGTCGAGGCGCTGGACGTCGACGAAGAGGGCGTCTTTGCGAAGATCAAGGACAGGGAAGGGAAGGTCAAGGAAACCGAATTCAGTCATGTCATCGTCGCGATTGGAATCCTGCCCAATACGGAGAATATCGGGTTGGAGGAGCTTGGCGTAAAAATCGACCGCGGGATCATCGAGGTCGATGGTTTCGGGCGGACAAATATTCCTGGCATATGGGCTATTGGCGATGTTACCGCAGGGCCATGGTTGGCGCACAAGGCGAGCCATGAAGGTGTGATTGCCGCCGAAATGATCGCATATGAGCTGGAGGCGGAAGCGGAAGCGCCCCATGCGATGGACAAGCGCAACATCCCGAGCTGCACCTATTGTCATCCGCAGGTCGCATCGGTCGGACTGACCGAAGCCAAGGCGAGGGAAGACGGCTATTCCATAAGGGTCGGCACCTTCCCCTTCGCTGGAAATGGCAAGGCCATCGCACTTGGCCAGGCAGAAGGCTTCATCAAGACAGTGGTGGACGTCGAGACGGGCGAGCTGCTGGGCGCCCATATGGTGGGCGCGGAAGTTACCGAACTGATCCACGGCTATGTGATTGGAAGAGAGTTGGGCGCAACCGACAGGAAACTGGCTGCAACGATTTTCCCGCACCCGACCCTATCGGAAATGCTGCATGAAAGCTTGCTCGCCTCCAACGGAAGAGCGCTCCATGTGTGATTCATGAATGACATCACATCGTTGATAACGGGATGAGGGGACCCGTCGACCGATACGGTGCTTCGCGACATTCAGGATCTTGTTGAAAAGGATCTATTTGAGCAGCACAAGTTCTTCGGCCATGCTTGGATGCAATGCGACGGTATCGTCGAAATCCTGCTTCGTGAGTCCCGCCCTGACAGCGACTGCCGCTGCCTGGAGAATTTCCGGCGCATCGGGGCCAATCATGTGAAGGCCCAGCACTTTGTCCGTTACCGGATCGGTGATCATCTTGTAGAGTGCGCGTTCATTGCGATTTGCCAGCACGTTCTTCATCGGCCGGAAGTCGGACATGTAGACCTTCACGGCGCCATATTGCTCTCGCGCTTGACTTTCGGTCAGGCCGACGCCCGCGAGTGGTGGGTGGCTGAATACGGCCGATGGGATGAAGGCATAGTCAACCGTGCGCGGATTGCCGCCGAACAGCGAGTCAGCGAAGGCATGACCCTCACGGATTGCGACAGGCGTCAGTTGAATCCAGTTGGTAACGTCGCCAACAGCGTAGATGCTGTCGACGCTCGATTTGTTGTACTCGTCAACGATGATCGCGCCTTGATCGTCAAGGGCAACCTCGACCAGTTCCAGCCCAACTTCGCTGCTGCGCCGTGCGGGGTACCACCGTTTGACGGCGCCTGCCGAAAAAAATCAGAAAGCAGTGACCAAAAGGTCGCGACAGAGTGTCCATATTGCTCATGGGGTGACCGTGCCAAACGGACGTTTCATGATCCGTAAGGTTTCATGTGCACCGAAGACCCGGTTCTGCCGTTATTCGAAACCAACCTGAGACCGAGTATCACGCGCCACCGGCTCGACTTGCTCGAGATCGGCGGCATGGTCAGGGAACTGAAGCGCCACGGAGCGGTGCGAACTCGATCTGTTCCTCAAGACTCGGTAGTCTTCCACTGTGGAGTTGGTCCCCTTGATAAAGGAACTGCTGATCGTCTCCAGACGGGTCAGGACTCGGCCGATATGAGAAGGTCATCAAACGACTGGGTCAGATCATCAACCTCCGCGACACCCCTATCGCCGCAGCATAGCGATAAGCAAACAGCTTGCATATCCTGCACCGATTCACGGTGGTGAGGGAACTGTGAGTCAGGCTTGACTATTGATCCGGCACGTTGATAGTTAGGCGGCATATTTGCAACGGGGGTCCCTGAAGAAAGCGCAGACTTTTTCTGGAGAATTCGCGAGGCCAGTCATATGCTTTTGCGCAGCGGCTTTGAGTTTGGCCTTGGTTTTTTCCGGCACGGTGGTGCTGATGGCATGCTTCAGGCTGGCATTGAGCCGCTCGTCCGGGTTCAATTCGGGCGAGTAGCTGGGGAGATAGAAGATCTCGATTTTTTCCTTGCGCGTTTCGAGCCATGCTTTGACCAGTTTTGAGTGGTGGGCCCGAAGATTGTCGAGGATCAGGAATATCTTGCGATCAGCGTCCTTGATCAGGGCTTCGAGAAACTCGATCAGCCGTTCGGCGCCAAAGTTCTCCTCGATGATCATCCAACGCGTCTTGCCCTGATTGGTGACCGTTGAGATCATCGACAACTTGGCACGGCTCCCAGGCGCGTAGGCCACTGGAGTTTCTCCCTTTGGAGCATAAGATCGACCGCGCACGTCCGTGTTGACGACAGCGGTCTCGTCCCCCCAGTGGATTTCGCCGTCCTCGGCCTTTGCCCGCTTTTCGATCGCAGGATAACTTGTCTCCAGCCAGGCCTTCACGGCCTGAGGGTTTTGCTCATAGGCGCGACGGATCGGCTTTTGCGGTGTGAACCCCCACCGCTTGAGATAATTCCCAACCGCCCTCATAGGATCTTTTTATCCGGCGCGCTCGGCAAGGCCGGCCTGCTGTGCGCAAAGAAATGAGCGACCGCAGTCATGCCTTGTCGGTGACGCGACAAGCGAAGATCCTGGGTATCAGCCGCAGCAGTTTCTATTACCAGTCCTGCGGGGTATCGGCAGGGGATCTGGTGATCATGCGCCGGATTGACGCCCTGCATCTCGAGCATCCGTTTGCGGGCAGCAGGATGCTGCGCGATCTGTTGCGTGGTGAAGGCTTCGAGATTGGGCGAGACGCGGTTCGCACGATGATGAAGCGCATGGGCGTGGAAGCGATTTATCGGCGCCCGAACACATCCAAGCCGGCAACAGGTCACCGGATTTACCCGTATCTGTTGCGTAACCTCGTGGTCGATCGGCCGAACCAGGTTTGGGCGATGGACATTACGTACATCCCCATGGCGCGCGGCTTTGTCTATCTCGCCGCCGTCGTGGACTGGTTCACCCGCCGCGTGTTGTCGTGGCGTTTGTCGATCACGATGGATACCGCCTTCTGCCTGGAGGCCGTCGAGGAGGCCATCGCGCGTTACGGCAAGCCCGATATTTTCAACACCGATCAAGGCAGCCAATTCACCAGCAGCGACTTCACCGAGTTGCTCAAGAGCCACAAGATCGAAATCAGCATGGATGGCAAAGGCGCTTGGCGCGACAATGTCTTCGTTGAGCGGCTCTGGCGCTCGGTCAAATACGAAGAGGTTTATCTCCGGGCATACGATACAGTCAGCGCAGAGCGGGCTTCGCTCGCCGCTTATTTCATCTTCTACAATGGCAACGGCCTCATTCTTCCCATCAGGGACGAACGCCCGATCAGGTCTATTTCGGACCCGAACCGATGGCTCTGGCCGCATGAATTTTTCGCCGCCGGTCTGGCTTCGGCACCCATACGAGGATAGGCCAGTGGCTCACTTATAACGACTGATCCGCTGTCCAGGAGAAACCGACCACCTCAATCAATATGTATATACAGTTGACATATCCCAGGCATGTCATAAATTGGGATATACGCAAGGTGTATCCCGGGAGAATGTTGTGGAACAAGGATCAGTATTTCAGAGCAATCGTAGCCAAGCAGTGAGGCTGCCCAAGGCGGTCGCCCTTCCCGATGAGGTGAAGCGCGTCGATGTGATCGCCTTGGGCCGGGTTCGCATCATCACCCCTGCGGGCGAGGCTTGGGACAGCTGGTTTGATGGAGAAGGTGTGACGGCCGATTTCATGTCGGAGCGTGAGCAGCCGGCCCATCAGGAGCGAGAGGCTTTCTGATGCTCAAGTTCATGCTTGACACAAATATCTGCATTTTCACGATCAAGAACAGGCCTCAAGAAGTGCGCGTAGCATTCAAGCGGCACCACGGCCAGATGTGCATCAGCTCCATCACCCTGATGGAATTGATCTATGGTGCGGAGAAGTCTGGCAATCCCGAGCGCAATCTTGCAGACGTGGAAGGCTTCGCCGCACGTCTCGATGTGCTCGACTACGGCCGGGAAGCAGCTGCGCACACTGGCCAGCTTCGTGCGGAGCTCGCACGTGCTGGCACACCGATTGGTCCGTATGACCAAATGATCGCCGGCCATGCGCGATCGTGCGGACTGATAGTCGTCACCAACAATCTGCGGGAGTTCGATCGCGTGCCCGGATTGCGGGCTGAAGACTGGGTGTCGGGGTCAGAGTGAAGTCCCAATCCTGCATGGTAGCTATGCCATCGCTTAAGCTTCGTTGAAATGCTGCTGACGGCAAAGAGGTAGATCCCCTGTGCCAGACTAGCCAGTAGGTATTCCGGGTAGAGCAGGAATGAACTGCTTCTCATAAGCCGCGTTCCCGGAAGCCGTCGCCATTCCATTACCGACCCAAGCGCTCGGCATCGTGCTTCGGGGCAGCCCAAATTCGATGAGCAGACCAAAAAGCCTTAATATGAACCGCCAGGGAGGCTCCATATTAAAGCTTATGAAGTAGGCGTTCACAGTCGAACCGACAAAAAGGGGAGGGGGAGAGGAAGCATAAGCCGGAGGTAAGCTTATGCCACTCGTCGCCAAACAACCCACACAGGAACTCATCGACCTCGTTCACGCCCTGCGCGGGCACTGGTCCGGGTGGAGAGCCATGTGCCTATGCCCCGCTCATGATGACAGCAGTCCGAGCCTTTCGCTGCGCCAGGGCGAACGCGGCATTATCGTCCACTGTTTTGCCGGTTGCTCGGCTGAGAATGTGCTGCGCGAACTGCAACGGGTCCGGATTTTCGAGCGCGGCCGACCACCTGAGGCGAAAATGTCCGCCCTCTCAGGCAATCCTTCTCGCCTCTGGGCTGAAGCCCTCGATGTTCGCGACACCCTGGCAGCGACCTATTGCGGCATCCGCAACTTCCATGTTCTGCCACCCGACATCCGGTATCATCCACGCTGCCCCTATCGCCCGAGGCCGCATACCGTCTATCTGCCCGCGCTGCTTGTCGCAGTCCGGGAGGGTCGGCGGCTGACCGCAGTGCAACGGATTTTCCTCGACCCAAAGACCGGATGCTACACCCACAAGCGCATGATCGGCGTGCCAGCGAGAGGCGCATGGCAGGGCAGCCGCGTTTCCGATACCCTTGCTATTGCCGAGGGCTTCGAAACCGCCTGGGCCTATACCCTCCTTCACGACATCCCGTGTTGGGCAAGCCTGGGAGCCGATCGACTTGACCAGTTGCTCATCCCCGACACCGTAGAGAAGCTCATCCTCGCCGAGGATAATGACGGTCCAGGCCTCCTGGCAGGGAATAAGGCCGAGGAACGTTATCGCCGACCAGGCCTCCAGATAGTGCGCCACCCTCCCGCACCACCGTTCGACGACTGGGCCAATATCCTGGCGCACCGCGTGCGTTTGAGTATCGCCGAAGATGTCCGCGACCGCTGACCCAGGGCAAGAGGGGAGGGGGATCGAAGGGGTGGAGCTGCCGATCGGAGCAGCCAAACCCCGGAGATTCCCAGATGACCGACCTTTTCGAAGCGGCCGCGCGTCCTTTCACCTTAGCAGCCGAGCAGATCCGCCAGTCCTTAGCTGGAAGTGACCCTGTTGCGAGAGCCCACATCAACGCCGCCATGATCGCAGCCTTCGGCGGCAGCGATGCCGATGGCCGCTGGACGCAGCGCGACAGTTTCGAGGCTCTCGAACATGCGCTGGCGCTTCACCTGCGGGCGACGCCTATCGGACTGCTGCACACAGCAGACATCCAACGCGCGATAGATCTCGCCAATCGCCTGCCCACACAAACCGTTCGAAGCGAGGAACAGATTGAATGGCAGCAATTTTCGACGCCCATCGACATTGCCGCACTGGCCGTCCTTCTCGGCAATGTCCAACCGGAGGACCATATCCTCGAACCGAGCGCCGGTAACGGACTGTTGATCGCCCACTGTGGTCCGCACACTTCCCTCCACCTCAATGAAATCGACGAGCGCCGCCGCAACCGCCTCGCCGCTGCATTTCCCGAGGCCGTGATCACCGGCCATGACGGCGCGGCGCTTAATTCAACCCTCTCACATCTTCCGCGTCCCACCCTGGTGCTGATGAATCCGCCCTTCGCCCGATCGCTCGGTCGCGGTGCGGATGACTTTGCCGCTGTACGCCATTTGCAGGCAGCCTTGCGGCGGCTCGAACAGGGCGGCCGTCTGGTCGCGATCATGCCGGACTGGTTCGGTCCCACCGCGCGGATGCGCGACACATTCGAAACCACGCTGCGCGACGTCAGCGTGCTGACCTCGCTGCGGCTGGAAAAATGCTACACCAAGCATGGCACCTCGATCGCGGTCCGCCTGTTCGTCATCGACAAGGTGCCTGGTGGAACGATCCCGGCCACTATCTCGCGAACCAGCCTTACCGACTTCCTCGACTGCGTCACCGTCCACCCCCGCGCACAGGCGAGAGCTCCGTCAGCACTGCCTACATCCAAACGCGGCTCGAGCATTTCCCTCTTTCGTGCAGTCAAAAGCAGCCGACCAGCGCCGCGCACATGGCATGCGCCGGTCAAAAACGAGGTTCTGCCAGTCGAATATGACGCGCTGCAAATTCCTGCGCCGCTGCTCGACCAGGTCGGCATCTATCTTCCCTATCGACCAAGCCGGATCGTCTTTTCCAAAGCAGGCGAGCATCCGACCGCGCTGGTGGAATCGATCGCCATGGGCTCGATCCCGGCACCGATCCCGACTTATGTGCCCCACCTGCCGGACCGGACCGTCATCGAGCGCCTGCTCTCCGCCTCCCAGCTCGAAACGGTGGTCTATGCCGGACATGCCTGGTCGCAGGATCTTGCCGGCCGCTTTGTCCCCAGCAAGGAGGGCGTCGGCCTCGACATCTCGCCCGATGGCGCTGCCTATCGGAAGGGCTTCTTCTTAGGGGACGGCACTGGGGCGGGGAAGGGGCGTCAGGTCGCCGCCTGCATTCTCGACAATTGGCTGCAAGGCCGCCGCCGCAATATCTGGGTGACGAAGAACGAACCCCTGCTCGAAGATGCGCGCCGGGACTGGACCGCGCTTGGAGGCGTCGCCGCCGATATCCAGCCGGTCAACAACTGGAAGATCAACGAACCCATCACGCTTCAGGATGGAGTTCTGTTCGTCACCTATCCGACGCTGCGCTCGATGCGCGGCGATCACAGCCGATTGCAGCAGATTATCGATTGGGCGGGCGTTGATTTCGAAGGTGTCATCGCGTTCGACGAAGCCCATGAAATGGGCGGCGTTGCAGGCGGGGAGGGCGCCCTTGGCGCAAAGTCAGGCTCCCAACAGGGCATTTGCGGCGTTCGCTTGCAAAATCATCTTCCGCGCGCGCGCGTCCTCTATGCCTCCGCCACTGGCGCGTCCGAGATCAATAATCTCGCCTATGCCGTGCGCCTGGGCCTCTGGGGACCAGAGACATCCTTTGCCGATCGCGAGCAGTTCATCAGCGAAATCCGCACCGGCGGGATCGCGGCCATGGAACTGGTGGCGCGCGACCTCAAAGCCATGGGTCTCTACCACGCCCGCGCGCTCAGTTTTGCCGGCGTCGAATATGAGATCCTCAAGCACGAACTGACGCCCGCGCAGATCGAGATCTACGACACTTACTCTGAGGCCTGGTCCGTGATTCATCGGAACATGGAGCGTGCTCTTGAAGCAACCAATGTCGTCGATGCCCTGGAAAACGCGACACTCAACAGTGGAGCAAAGGCCGCCGCGCGGTCACGCCTGCAATCAACGGTACAGAGATTCTTCGGCCAGGTTCTCCTGGCCATGAAATTGCCGACCGTCATTGCTGCCGTCGAAGCCCATCTGCAACTGGGACAGTCTGTCGTCCTCCAACTGGTCACGACGGCTGAATCCATCCTCAACCGTCGCCTCGATGCATTGGCTCCCGACCAACGGGCGATGCTGGAGATTGATCTCAGTCCCGTCGATTACATGCTGGACTATCTGGAGCGCGCTTTCCCGACGCGCCAGATGCGCGTTTTCACGGACGACACCGGCCATGTGCGATCCGAGCCCATGTCCGACGAGGCCGGGAACCCGGTTTACAATCCGGAAGCCGAAGCGGCCCGAGCCTCGATGATCGAGCATATCTGCGCCCTGCCGCCTATCATGTCGGCGCTGGATGGGCTGCTGGAGCATTTCGGCCATGACAATGTCGCCGAGGTCACCGGCCGAACCAGACGTCTAGTGTCCGACAGTTCGGGTGCGCAGAAGCTGGAGACCCGCTCCCTCCGATCGTCCCAGGCAGACGTCGCAGCCTTCATGGCGGGCCGCAAGCGTATCCTGATCTTCTCTGACGCCGGCGGCACCGGTCGCTCCTATCATGCGTCGCTCGATGCGGTGAACCAGGAGCAGCGCGTCCATTTCCTTCTGGAACCGGGCTGGCGCGCCGATCGGGCAATCCAGGGCCTGGGTCGAACCCATCGCACGCACCAGGCGAGTTCCCCGCTGTTCCGACCGGTCACCACCAACTGCAAGGGCGAATTGCGCTTCACCAGCACGATCGCGCGGCGGCTCGACAGCCTCGGCGCGCTGACGCGGGGACAGCGGCAGACCGGCGGCCAAAATATGTTCGACCCGGCCGACAATCTCGAAAGCGAATATGCCTGCGCTGCGCTCAACAGCTGGTTCCATCTTCTGGTCGACGGCAAGCTCAGCAGCGTGACACTTTCCGAGTTCGAAGAGCGAACCGGACTTGAGCTACTCGACAACGACGCGGTGCTGAAAGACGAACTTCCGCCGATCCAGCGCTGGCTCAATCGGCTGCTGGCTTTGCCCATCCACCTCCAGAACCAGATTTTCGAGGAATTTCTCTCGCTGGTGGAAACGCGCATTTCCGCCGCTCGTGAGGCCGGAAGGCTCGATATCGGGGTCGAGACCATCATGGTGGAGGACGCAACCATCATCGATGACACATTGCTGCGCACCGATCCGGTCAGCGGCGCAACCTCCCATCTGCTGACCATCGAGATCGGGCGCCGCCGGCATCCGGTTTCTCTCGAACGCATCCTGCGGATCGCCGAGGCCGACCCGTCAGCACAGTATATGATCAACGGCAAATCCGGGAAGGTCGCGCTCCTGGTCCATGCCCGCTCGCTGATGGGAGAGGAAGACGGGGCGCCGATCCCGCGCGTCGAGCTCATGCGGCCGATCCGCAATGAATATCATCGTGAGGCGGATATGTTCGAAACGGCCTGGAAACCGATCGAACAGGAGGAATTTGGCGAGAAATGGGCTGCCGAGGCCCAGGAGGTGGCGGACACCCTCGAGCGCGAGACCATCCGCCAGGCGACAGGCTTGCTGCTGCCGATCTGGTCGGCGCTGCCGAGCGACCATCTGGCCGTCAACTGGATCGCAACCGCCGATGGGCGATCCTGGCTCGGGCGTCTCGTCTACGACGAGCATGTCGCCCATCTCTACACCAAGCTGGGTGTCGCCAAGGCAGAGACGTTGCCTGCCGACCAGATCGCCCAGTCAGCGCTGTCGGGCCGCAGCATCGATCTGACCCGACCATTCCCGATGACGGTCAAGCGCGCGATCGTTAACGGGAAGCCGCGCATCGAACTGGTCGGTTGCCCTGCGGCGCAACTGCCCTGGCTCAAATCGCTTGGCGCATTTACCGAGATCATCGGTTTTCGCACGCGCGCCTTTCTTCCAGTGACGGAGGCCGAAGCAATCATTGGACGGCTGATCGACGGATAGTAACCAGATTGTCCGGACCTGCGAGACTGACCAATTTGCTCCCTTCGAGGAACTGGCCGGCTCGCCGGAGAGATGGAACCTGATCTGGTACGCGATGCCCCATGTTCAGTTTAGTGACATAGGGCTAAATTTGTGGCATAAGATGATCTATGTGACCCATTCAGAAAAATCGAATTCGAAAGGGAAGGATATGACTGTACAGGTAAATATCACCCCCAGCGGCAGGATGAGCCTACCTGCCGACCTTCGCAAGCGCCTAGGCCTTTCTCGCGGAGGCTCCCTGCTGGTCGAGGAAACGCCGGACGGTATCATCCTGCGGACGGTTGAGCAGTCGATCGCCCATGCCCGCGCGCTCGCGAGCAAATATACGGCCAACAAGGCTGAGGCTTCGGTCGATGCGTTTCTCGCCAATCGGCGTGTTGAAAGCGGCGAATGACGTCTGTCGTCCTTGATGCATCAGCTCTGCTGGCCATGCTGCGCGCGGAAGCGGGCGGCGACAAGGTGGCGGAGGTCCTGACCGGATCGCACATGTGCGTGGTCAACCTTGCGGAGGTGACGAGCCACTTTGTGCATAACGACATGCCGCCATCGGAAGTAGACGCCATGCTGCATCCCCTGCCGGTGATGCTGGTGGACGTCGACGCTGAGCTCGCGCGATCGGCCGGCCACCTGCGGGCTGTAACCGCCAAGGCCGGACTATCGCTTGGCGATCGCTTCTGCCTGGCGCTCGCGAAGCGGGAGGGCTTGCCTGCCTGGACTGCGGACCGGCAGTGGGCGTCCATTGCCAGACAAGTGGGCGTCGAGGTCGTGATTATTCGCTAAATTGCCACGGCGGATTCTCGCGAGCCGCGGCAAGCGCCGAGAGTTGGGCTTCACTCGAAAGCATTGGTTCTCGCCTCAGCCGATTGGCCAATTGGACGATGCTCCGCTGGAACGCCTTGTTCTCAATGGTTCGCGACGTGAACCCAAGGTTGCGCAATTCGGCGAGATCGAGCGCCAGTAGGGCAACGGCCTCGGGAATGTCGGCCAGCCCGACATTGCGGATTTCCGCGAGCGCGTCAGGCACGCCGCCGCGATACAGGCTCAGCTCGACTAGGCCATTGGCCAGCAGACGTCCGATCGGATGGCCTTCAAGGCAGATTTCGCCTTCGGCGCAGATGATGCCCCGGCTCACATTCCATGAGAGCTTGTCCCGAATGCCGGCCAGCCAGTTCGACAGTATCGCAAATTTGCGCAGATATGCCGTGTCGAAGGTAGCACTGCGATTATGTCCTATCTCGAAGGCCGCCGGAATCCTGTCAAGTTGCTCGACGAGATGCGGGCCATTGAAGAAGGCGTCCGCGCTGAAATGGCGCAATTCCACATAGCCGTTCAGTGTCTTTGCAAAATTGGCGGCATAGCCTTTATCCCGGCCGGCGCGTTGGTTGAGCAGATTGTCGAGGGACCCGCCGGCCAGAAGCTTGGCCGTTGGATCATGGGCCAGATGGCGCAGCAACGCTATCCCGACAGCGTGTCGCTGAAGTCCTGTATAGGGCGAAAAGAGCCGATCGTTGCGCGCCAGCAGCAACAGTTCGTCGACACCGGTGATGAACCGGCTGGCGTCCAGCCGATGCCTGTCACCTGCATCGATATTGATGTGCCAACCGCAATCGCTGGTGGATTCGTCGCCTGTGAAATTATAGTCCCCGTCCATCACGTCGATGGCTTCGATGATCTCGCGCCGGACGGCTTCGGCTTCATCGAAAGGCAGGGGCGGGGTAAGCAGTTCGACCCCGGCAAGGCGGTCGTCAGGCCAGACCAGCGGATCGAGTCCATATTCCGCGATCACATAAAAGCCGGGCTTCCTCGGCGATCGGATCGGCGCGGACCATGGACGGCCCGTCTGCGCGCGAAGCTTTGCCGCGACGGCCTTGCAGAAGGCCGGAGAGGCCTCGTCCATCGGACCGTACATGCTCAGCTGTTTTGCAAAAGACGATTCGTCCAGGTCTCCGAGAATGACCTCGATTTCGAAACCGGCGCGCCAATGTTCACCTGCTGACATGGCGCGGATCGTAGGGCAACCGGATGACGGATTGAAGCGCCCTCAGCTGTGTGAATTCGTCCAGCGCACAGAAGAAAGGGGAGGGGGAGCGGGGCTGGTGTCCGGGCTGATCCGGATGCCAGCAGGAGTTATTTCCGTGATCCAATCCATCAAGCTCTCCAAGCTTCGCCTCAGCCCCTCAGCGCTTCATCCAACCACCAGGATGATCCCTGCCTGAAGTCGCGATCCATCGCAATCATCGGGCCATCGGGTTCATCCGCGACATAGGGATGCTTTACCGGCATGGTCGGGATCTTCATGCGAAGCTGTTCGCCCGCGATGCGGCCTCGATGTTCCAGCAGTTCCTCCAGCCATTCGAGATCGTCGAGCATCTCGACAATGCCGCGCCCCGCCAGGCAGAAATAGATGCAGCGCTGGAAATCGTCGCAATTGTCGTTGGACAACACCGAGATCAGTTTCGTCTTGCCGGCGGCCTCGCCTTCATGGACCCAATGCGCGGCTTCGCGCAGCTCGCGCACGGAATAATAGGCATCGTTGGCCGGCATGCCGATGCAGGCATTGGCGATCATCCGGCGCGTTGGATGGTTCTCGGGATCAAGCGCCGCGTCGCGCAGCATGATGTCGAGATCGAAAAAGCGACGGATTTCCTTCTCGTGGCTCACGGAAAAATCTCCTTCGATAAGAACATATAGTGAACAATGCGCTCCGTCAACTCCCAGCATCTGGGGCGTGAAAGGGGATAGGGGGCAGGGTTGCTGACCCAATATAGGAGAAATATCATGGCCTTTCTGCCTTCACCCCAGCCGGCAACGAGCATTTGGGGCGCGATCATCAGCGCGGATCAGATTCTGGCCGGCATCTGGCATGTATCGACGGCCAGCCACGGCGGCATCATCCTGTCCGATGAGCGGCAGGCAGCGATGCCGCCGATCCTTCGGCGCGACGAGGTCTATTATGAAGAGGACGTCAACTGGTCCCTTGTGTACATCGCGTTCGAGGCCGAACTGAGGCGGGTCGATCGGCCGGGCATGGGCGCGGCGGTCCTGCTTGCCCATGACACCGCCCGCGCCTGGCGCCCGCAGGCGTACGGCGCTTTCACCGGCACGGACGTCACGTCACGGGAGAGCCATGTCTTGCGGTCCATCGCCGCTTATGAGGCCATGATAGGCGAGATCGTCGTCATTGCTGCATTCGGTTCTCATGCGAACTGGGTGCCGGACGGCAAGACCGGCGTGATCGGTCGGCGTGTTCTCAGCGTCGATCATCTCGGCCGTGCGACTTATGAGCAGATCGACCATCGGGCGCTGGTTGATGCCGACCGCTATGACGATGGCCAGATCGTCAACAGCTTTTCTGCGATCGGCGCTGTGCCTGTGCCATGACGATCGAGATCATCGTGGGCCTGCCACATCTCAACAACGGACCGATCCTCGAGCGGGTCGCGCAACTGAGGCAGCCCGCGCTCATTTCCGCCAACTGTATGTCGCGCTGGTCGAACCGGCGGGGCTGGCGAGAATGGACCGGCTGGCGAAAGGGGCAATTGCGTCATGCTCGTCGGGTGCCTGCACGCCATCTCGACAGTGCGGGTTTCGTTGCAACCTCTCGCTATGGCGCCTTCCCCTGCCCGCTGCTTCCGACCTGTTGCGTCGCCTGAAAGGGCAACGCTGGATGCTTCAGGCGGTGTCGGCAGAAAAAATTGGGCTGGCTTGATCAGAAGAATGCACGGACGTTCCCGATTGCTGCTCCGTTGCAGCTTGCGGCTCGCTGCAACAGTGATTATACACTAATCGAACCGATTAGGAGTTAATCACATGGCCGATACGAGAGTGCTTACCGCGCATGTGCCGATCGGTCTTGCGGACAAGATTGATGTGCTGGCGCAGCGCATGGACCGGTCGCGGGGCTGGATCATGAAACAGGCACTATCTGCCTGGATCGACCAAGAAGAAGAACGGCACAAGCTAACGCTTGAGGCCATGGACGATGTCGATGCCGGCCGGGTGATCGATCACAGAAGTGTCCTGGCCTGGGCTGATAGCCTGTCGACTGATAATCCGCTGCCTCCGCCGACCCGATGAAGATTCAGTGGACGAGCAAGGGCTCGTCAGGCCTGGTCCGTCTCTACGATCATCTGAAGCCAGTCGCACCCGAGGCCGCAGCGCGGGTAATCCAGCAGTTGGTGCGCGCACCGAGCAGGCTTCTCGATTTCCCCAGGCTGGGTGAGCGTCTCGACGCATATGAGCCGCGCGAAATCCGGCGACTGATCGTGGGCAACTACGAGATGCGCTATGAGATCGCGGCGGATACCATCTTAATTCTGCGGCTGTGGCATTGCCGGGAGAATCGCAGTTTCGAGCCCGAAAACTGACGGTCCGGGGGTCATAAAGGTCGGTCCGCCGCATAGTCCACGGCGTCATTGCATCTCGGTTATTTTGGGAGTTTAAAAAGCAATGGCGACTATCACTGTTTGGGACATTGTTGATGAGGTTCATCGGGCATTGCCTGAAAGCGCCGACCGGCATAGACCCAGCCTGGAAACAGAGGTTCGTTCAATTCTGGAGCAGGCGGTTACACTGGAAAGTCGACACCTCACGGGCGCAGCGCTTGTCGAAATTTGGGGCGTAGATGGGCTTACTAAAGGAGAAGCCGAGTAATCGAAAATGCAAGGGACCGAACGCCAGCGGAACCAATGAACTTCGACCACATCGCCATCGCGCCCAGTGAATTGAGTGCTGGACGCGATACTGACCGCACAATTCAGCACTGATCTCGACGAAGACAGTTAAAGAGTATCTTCAATTGGCTTCCCATTCATGAACGATTTTCGGCGTGACATTGATCTTGCGGATATCATGCAGGCCGCATGGGATTTCGCGGCCTCTGCTCACCTCAGGCAGTTCGTGCCCGGAAACCGACCTTCCCTATCTGAAGCAAATGAGTGCGGTCGCGATCGAAATCCTGGCCGCGCGTCAGGTGAACGCCCAGCCGCCATCTATTCCGTCGATCGAGACAGCTAAACTCAACGGCCTCGAACCGCAAGCCTGCATCGCCGATGTCATCGAGAAGATCGCTGGCGCCTAGCCCGCCTCGCGATGGGAGGAAGTTATGCCAGGGAGATGGCATCCATTGACTTAGGATATGATAAAGCCGCGTAGCTGACGAGTCGTATGATTTAAGGAACGTCCAATGCCAAAGTTTGAGATGAAAGTTACACAACGGTTTCGCTTTGAACGAACGGCGATCGTTAGTGTGGAGGCTGATACGCTTGAAGACGCAATTGGGGCAGCAGAAGCAGACGAAAGTGTGCGTGACCACCTAAGCGATTGGTCGGAGGAATTTCATCTCATTGACGAGGTGGTGACACCAGCGTGATTTATAATTCGTGCACTGAGAGAGCACGACACGTAGACCTCTCATGCCTAAATCTGCGGTTCCCAGGCCGCGCTTACTTTCCAGACAGCCCCGGCGAGCTTGCATGCGCGCCAGTCCCGTTATCGTGTGATAAGCAGAGAGGCCGATCATGGACGTGACCCCATTTAGCCGGGTGGTGGCAGAAAAAGCCCTTGATCGCTTAATTGCCGTTGCCCGATCAGAAACGGGTCAGGCGCGTCGCGTCGCGAACTTCCTGCTTGCATGGTGGAACGGCGAGGATTGCGGCCATTTCCCGATCGCCGATCTGTTTGGGCTCGACTGCACGATCGCCACCCATATTACCACGATCATCGGTTTTCTCGGCCAACATGAGGGCGCCATCTATCCGGACGCCTTCGGCAGGAAGTAGGAGCTGATCGAGCGCTGGCGCAATTTTGAGGACAAGGCGGTCTGAGCATCGATCGGTTCGCACCGGCGCTGCCGGCGGCGCTATTGCCACTTCTTCAAACGAAATAAGCTGATGGCGGGCTGAACCTGGGCACCGGCTAACCGGCTCAATCTGCCTTCGCTCGCCTCAAGCCTTTCCTGCGCTCCAGGACATCCCGTCAGCGCGTCGCCGCTGACGGAGGGGCGCTGGCGCGCCTGCTCGGCCGAACGGCCGAGGAGGGGAGGGGGAGAGAGGATGGTGTCCCGGACAAGGGGTTCGGGAGCATCACCTCAAGGAGAAGTCCCATGAATATCGGTTCGATCAAGCAGAACGCCAGTGGCACCTTCCTCGGCAAGATCTCGACCCTCAGCGTCAGCCTGACGATCGCGTTGCGCGAACTGCACTCGGCCAATCCCAAGGCGCCCAAATATGAAGTGTTCGCGCTCTCGGCCGCCAAGGAATGGGTCCAGGTCGGTGCGCTCTTCGAACTGCCGGCCAATGGCACGGGCGAGATGTTCCTGAACGGGAAGATCGAGGATCCCAGCCTCGACAAGCCCCTCTACGTCTCGGCCTTCCGTCAGGAAGACGGCTCGTACAACATCGTCTGGTCGCGCCCCAATCGCAAGCGTGACGTGGATAGCGCGATGGCGCCGCGCCAGACCGATTCCGGCCTGCCGCCGTTGCCCGGTGGCGAAGCAGCACCCGCAAGCGGTGATGGCCTGGGCGAGAGCACCGCGCCCGCGGCCTTCGGCGAAGATTCGTCCCAGCCCGGCCGCGGCAAGCGCCGTCAAGGGGCGGATGCCGACCAATCCGTCGCTGCCTGAATTTACCGCCTCTCCACCGCGCATGACCTGCCCTTCATGCGCGGCCCTACAGGGTCCGCTTCGCTCTCCTCAGTCGCGAAGCGGGCCCTGTCTTTTTTATGCCTGTCTATCAGATCGGAGCCTTGGTCATGCCAACTGACATCAGCCCGCTGTTTACCAGCGCCTATCGCGAACTCGTCTCGCTCGAACGCTTCGTCTTCCGCCGCGATCAGTTGCTCGAAGGCCTCGACTGGTCCGCCATGACGTTGGAATTCACGAGACAGGCCGCGTTGAATGACGAAGAACTTGCCTGCAATATATTCGAGATCACCACTTATGTCCGCCATCTGGAATGGCGAACGGGATGTTGCTCATAACGCCCAACAGACTGCGGCCGATTTGCTGTTAACCCGCACGAGCGCGGGGCAAATCGAATACTCTCTCACATCTCGGCATCAGACAAGCTTCATCGCCAAAGTGTGAGGATCTCCGCGCCCTTTCGTCAAGGATGAGCGGTCCCCCCAATTTTGCCGGGGCCTTCACTGCGCTGCGCTTCGTTCCAACCCCGACAAAATCGGTTCCCCCGCTCCCCGCTGCGCGGCGCCGGGCGCGAACGCCCGGCGTCCCTGACTAAAGCACGCCCGATCCTCCTGATGACGATCATCTTTCATCTGATCCGCAGGTGAGAGAGCAATCATTGGAGGTTTTCATGACCAGCTTCACCAACTTCTCCGATCTCGCCAGCTTCATCGCCTCGCAGACGGCCAATACCGATCTCTCCTCCACCTACGGACAGGCCTTCATCGAACACTCGGACATGGCCAAGCTCAGCATCGTCGACGAGCCCGAGCAGCGCGACATGCCCGATCCCGATCAGGCGCGCGCCGCCGTCGAGATGGTGATGCAGACGCTGTTCGACGTGCTGCGCGACACCCGGATGGAGCCATATGCCGCCGACCTTGCCTGGGGCTTCGCGAACAGCTTCCATGTCGTCGCCAAGCGGATCGAAGGCCGTGAGGATGACACCGCCAAGAAGCTCGGCGAACTGGCCCGCGAATATGATCCGTCCGAAATCTATGCCGTCGAGCTGGAGGAAACCCAGATCCTCTGCCAGACGCTCCAGGGCTGCCGGGAAGCGATGGAATGCATGCGCGACCATGCCGGCGAAGTCTATCGCGTGGAAACGGGAAGGCCCTTCTCGCCGGTGCGGGGCAGCAAGGTGTCTGGTGCGACCACCGCCTCCATGATTGATGCGCGCGATTATCTCGCCGCACGCGCCCGCGAACGCCGCGAGCAGTTCACCCCTGAAGGCCCGGTGGTCGTCTTTTCCGGCGGCTCGAACTGGGACGACAGCGACCGGCTCTGGGGCGGGCTCGACGCGATCAAGACCCGCATCCCCGAGATGATCCTCGCCACCACGGCCCAGACCAAAGGGTGCGACGCGATCGCGCAGGCATGGGCCGCATCACGCGGCGTCAAGGTCATCCAGTTCCGTCTCGACCGGAACCTTGGCAATCGCGCTGCCTTCGTCCGCAACGACCGGATGCTGGCATTGAAGCCCGTCGAGGCGGTGATCTGCGAAGGCACCGGCATCCAGGCCAATCTCGCCCAGAAGCTCCGCGCGGCCGGCGTGCCGCTGCACGTCGTCAAGAACAACGGCGGCAGCACGGCACAGCGCGCCGAACGCCGGGCGTGAGCCCATCGGAGAAGCCCCGGCAGCCGCCGGGGTTTCTCCTCTTTCTTTGCGCTGGAAATGCGGCGCTCGGGGGCATCGATCCCCGTCGCGCCGCGAAGCCTCCCCTCCCATGTCGGCACCGCTGCGACGGAGACAAAAAGGAAAGAGGGGAGTGGCCTTCCGGCTCAACAAGGGAAGGCAAAGCCCATGTCCATCACATTCCGCATCGCCACCGACGCCGATGACCGGTCAGGTCCAATGGCCAAGATCACGGCGCCCCAACTCGGAGCATTCCAACGCTATCTGCGCGCCGAGGGCGACCGGCTGGGCATCGCGCTGCTCGATCCAGACGCGCTGGGCGATGATTATCTCTGCTATCATTTCGAAGCGCGCATTTGCCCGCTTGCACTTGCCAGTGTGGCGAGAGTCTTTGACCATGATGCAGATGCCCTTGCAGTCATTGAAGAGGCCCAGTTCCGTGGCTGGCGCGTCATGGTCTACCGTGTCGATGCCGATCGCAGCATCCGGATGCGCGTCGCACTCGCGTCGGACCAGGGGCTGGAACTCAACCTGGCAAATGGCAATGCCTATGCGCTGTTCGAAAGCCTCGGTCTGCGTCCCCATAGCGTCGGGGAAATCGCTATCGCGGACATCCGCGCCCGGATCACCAACCCTGCCGTCAAACGCCGCGGTCAGGAGACGGGCGTCGCCGATTATCTTGGGCGGCTCGACCGGCTTCTCCAACTGGGTAACGCCGATGCGTCTTCCCGCCTCGAATGGGCTTAACTTGCAGGACAAGACAGGCTGACGCAGCTATGCAATTCAGTGGACCCCAAGGGAAATGTGTATGACTGCTGCCACAACCATGACCATCAGCATAAGCGATGAATCCGCCGAAAAGCTGGAGCGGATCGCACGGGTGATGCGACGAGACAGGGTTTCTCTCGCAGCAGATGTCCTGACCGCCTATGTCGACAGAGAAATCCGTATCTTTGAGGCTGTTCAGCAGGGACTGGCTGATGTCGATGCCGGGCGGACTATCCCTCATGACGAGGTCATGGATCAGATTGACGCCATGATCGGGCTCAAGGACTCGTCCAGCCGGTAACAGTCGTCTTCGATCAATCGACTTTGCCGCGAGGTCGAAAGCTGAATGGCTCGCTCGCGTGCCGCACGGACCATTCGGTCCGCTTGGCTAGCTACGCCTTGCCGGAGGTCTCCCGACGAGAGAGAAAATCTCACTGACTTCCCATTGTGCCAGGCGGAGCGGGGCCGCCTCAAGGAGGAGCGGTACCCCCAATTTTCACAGGGCCTCCACTGCGCTTTGCTCCGTTCCACCCATGAGAAAATCGGTTCCCCCACTCCCCGCTTCGCGGCGCGGGCCGGTGGCCCGCGTCCTTGACCCGACCCCGCTCCGCCCGCGCGCACTGACCCTGTCATTTCAAGACAGGAGGATCATGATGCAGACGATCACGAACCAGTTCCGCGCCGATCACGCCGCCTACTTCGCCGCGTGCGCCAATGCCGAACGCCGCGCCCTGCACAGCTTCTTCGACCAGCATGTGATCGTCGATGAGGAAGTGGGCTATATCGTCCTCGACGAGGGCGATCATGATCCGCTGCCGATGACCGTCATCGACCGGATCGTCTATACCGTCACCGGCAAACTGCTGGATGATTATTGAACGACAGGGGAGGGCTGCGGCTCTCCCTTTTTTTGCTGTCGGACATGTGGTCATGACGGGCATCGAGCCCGCCATGACCAGGCGCGGCCCGATGCCGCGCCGTGGTGGCTTCAGCTTCCCAATCGCTTCTGGACTTCGTCGATTCCGAGCGTCCTGATCCGGTCCATCAGGCCGGTCAGCGTCTTCCCCTCGACCTTCAGCAATCCCGACCTCTCGACGGTCGCAATCGCGACCTCACGCTCCTTGTCTTCAAGCGCCTTCATGCGACCAGCCAGCTTCTGCTGCTCCTCCTCGATCGCGGCGCGTTCCTGTTCCAATGTGCGTGCCATGTTGGCGTTCCTTGTCCATGAGATAGGGCTCCGGACACCCCCTCTATAACCCACGATCGAGCTCCATGCCAAGTCCACGGCATCGGCTTCTCGACCACCAAAATCTCCCACTGTCCATCCGCCACGAACCGGGCGTTGCTGTGGCGATGGGGATTGCCGCCTCGGCGCTCGCTAATCGAGCTGATCAAAGGGAAAGGCTGGTGGCTCGGCAGTTCGTTCCTCACCGCCGACCGGGGCTCTATTCGCTTGGGCCTCCGACGCCCCTTTCAGGGACGCCGTCGACCCAGGCTCACGGAGCCAAGGCGATGCCTTGTCTCCGCCCTGCCTGGTGTCGATCCCCTGCCGGACCGTCGGTCCTGAAGGCCCGACGGATGACCCGCGCTGGGGCTTCGCTCCCAGCGCTTTTTTGCGCGTCAATGGCCTCGCCATTCGCCTGTCAGCAGGCCTTATTTCGTTCCGCCCGACGGGCGGAACCTTGCCCCGCCGGAAGCGCGAACCATCCAACCCGGCCTCAATGGTCTTTCCTAAACCGACTTCATCGGCCAGCAACGCCCCCTTGGATAAAGGCGAAGCGAATGCAAAAAGCGCAGCATCGACCTGATGGGGATTCATATCCACCTGGGCACCTGCTACGGCAACAGCAAGCTTCTCATTGCTGTCCGATGACCGCCGCCTCACAAGATCGGTGGCCAGATATTTGGAATGGTAGTCCGTTATCATTTTGCTGCTTCGCGTTCCACGAACAGCTCCACCAGCGGCTGATTGATATAATAGTTATTTCGCCCCGCGCGATGTTTGAGGAGCATCCCACTTTCTGCTAGTTCGTCGAGGTACTTGGTGGCAGTGGGCCGCGACACATTCAGTTCCTGTTGGACGAACTCGATCCGGGTATACGGATGGCGGAAAAGGTTGTTTAATAGGTCCTGCGAATAGAGCTTCGGATGCTCTTCGCGCAGCCGCTTCTTGGTATTTGCCATGAGCGTGCGGATACCTTCGACCAAGCGCAGAGTTTCAATCGCCGTTTCCTCCACGCCGCGCAGTATGTAGAGCAGCCAAGGCTCCCACTCACCGGTGTCGCGGACGGTCTGTAATAGGCGATAATAGTCTGCTTTGTGCTGGGTAATAAAGCCGCTGAGATAAAGGATTGGAATGTCGAGCAGAGCGCACCGGGTCAGGAACAGCACATTAATGATCCGGCCCAGTCGTCCATTGCCATCGGGGAAGGGGTGGATGCTTTCGAATTGGTGATGGATGATGGCCATGCGTGTGAGTGGATCGAGGTCGGTTTCGACGTCCTCAATATGGATGAAGCGCTCCAGCGCAGTCATCAGATCGCGCACAGCATTGGCATCTTGTGGTGGTACATACACCAGCGCCCCGGTGCCCTCATTCTTGAGCGCCGTACCGGGGGTTTCACGGAAGCCGCCATCGGTCCCTTTAAGGATGCGAAACATCGCGATCATCATATTGTTGGTCAGCAGGCCGTCGAGCCGGCGTAGTTCGTTGAAACCATAATGCAGTGCATCCCGATAGCGGGCCACCTCCTTGGCGGCAGGCGGACCCGGATTTTCAGGGAAGGCGTTTATCTGGAATAGCTCGTCCTGGGTGGTTACGATATTCTCGATTTCGGAGCTGGCCTTCGCCTCTTGGAGTGATAACGTGTCGATCAGGATGCCTTGATTAGGGATGGTTGCGGCC
This sequence comes from Sphingobium sp. 15-1, assembly GCF_013375535.1. Lineage (GTDB taxonomy): Bacteria > Pseudomonadota > Alphaproteobacteria > Sphingomonadales > Sphingomonadaceae > Sphingobium > Sphingobium aromaticivastans. Next base: position 543,119 of record NZ_JABXJG010000003.1, on the reverse strand, counting down.
CGCCCTTTTAATTCCGCGAGATAACGGTGGGCGCGCGCCAAGGCTTTTAGAACTGCGGCCGTCTCGATTACTCCCGGAGGGGGGAGATCAGGGAGGTCGTAGGTTGGTTGAAGCACGCAGATCGCCTTGTGTAAAGAAAACGCCTGATGCTTAGCACGTCCGCTCAATATGTAAAGATTTTCTAACTTTCTTTGCATGTCGGTTGGACATGCAAAAGGTGTGTGTGTTTGCAATGGGGTGATTGTTATCTGGTCCCAATTGACCCAAAGCTGGAAACATCGCTCTCCTTGGGGAGACGGGCAGGGGCGAGGTGGAAGATTCATCCTGATACCGTGTGCCAAAGCTAGGTCAGCGTGATCGGCCGCGATCAGTCTTGAGCCTCCCTTGGTTCCAACAACCTTTCCGCCTTTGACGTGACACCTGCGGCGAGACGCCGACGGATCACAACCCCCTGCGTGCGCCCGTGTTGCCGCTTCGCGGCCCGCGCCAGCACCCTCCAGGGGTTTCCCTGCGCTGCGCTCCGGTGTGATCCGTCAACGCACGCCGCTCTTTCGGTGTCACCGGCGGGAAGGCTGCCGGAACCAACGAAGGAGACAGCATCATGAACGTCGTCAACCTGACCGGCCGCGTCGCCAAAGACCCCGAAATCCGCAACAACGTCACCACCCTGATCGTTGCCACCGACCGGGTGAAGCTCAAGGACGGCAAGACCCGCTACGGTTGCGAGATCATCGCCGACAAGATGGATTTCTTCTGAACGATCTGGGCGGCGCAATGGCGCCGCCCACCATTTCGGAAGACCTCCCGAACCAAGCAAGGCGGTGGGGCCGAACCGGGCCGCCTTTGCATGGATTCTATAAAATATTGAAATGACAACATTTTAATATGATGTGGCGCAGGCGCTAGCTCGCAGCCGTGCCATCCGGCCCGGCCACTCACATCAGAAAATGGAAAAGATCAGCAATGCCAATTGAGTCACGCCGCGCTTGTCGCGATGCGAATGACTGCCTTCCCTCCAGGCGTGGACCGAAGCCCACCCTGATCGTGGAAAAGCCAATTCCCAATTCAGCCGAATGGATTGACCCGCCTGGTTTCCGTGAAGCCCTTATCCTCCATCTGGGCCGCTTTTCGGAAAGCTACTATCAACTCCACAAGGCTGTTGTCCGACCGGGCGAAACGTTCAACGGCGCGACGCTCAAGTCTTGGGTGAATGAGCGCCGTACACCACATGGCGCGGTCAGCCTGCAAATTCTCGCACGCATAGAAACCCGCTACTGCCTCCCGGCCGGGTATTTCAAATCCAAACTCCCCCATCCCGCCCGCGCGGCATCGGGCCTCGAAGTGAAAGGTGTGTCGCCAGCCGAGCAGCGGCGGCTGGCCTGGCATCTTCCAGACGATTTCAACACGCGATCCTTGAAGGAGCAGAAGGAAATTCTTGATTGGGTCCAGACCGTGGTGATTTCCGGCGCGACCGAGTACCGGCGCTTTCAGGCGCAAGGGATTGGTCGCGGGCCTGGGCGTGCCGCTCCGCGACCTGAGCTTTGCGATGCTGATCTTGCCGCGTGTGTGGGATTGGTATGTACAATGGCGCGAACAGAGGCGGGGATTTTTCACGCGCTGGGAGTGCGACATGCTCCAAAATTGCATGGCACTGGTCCGCGCCGAGACGGGTTGGCTCCGCCAGCACCCGGAGTTGGCCAAGCGGCTGACGCCGATCAACGGGCTGGTGACAGAAGAGGATGTGGTGGCCGTCCAGTCGGACTGGCATCAGGCCTGCGATACCATGCACGCGCACGCAGCCGCGCGGGTCAAGCAGATCGCACGGGTGGCACGGATTCACCGTGATCCATTCGAGCCGATATTGCCCATTCTCGAAGCGCCAAGTCCGGTGTCCGAATATCTGAAGATCGCGGAGGAGGTCCTGAAATACCGGCCCGACGCGCGACGCTATCCCCGTGCCGCCGCCGAAACCGTGCGGTCCTATCTGCTCCTTCGCCTGGGTCTTCATCTGGGCCTGAGACAGAAAAATCTGCGCCAGCTCATGGTATGCCCACGCGGGGAGGTTCCCCGACCGGAACGGCAGCTTGAGGCATGGAAGCGCGGTGAAATCCGATGGAGCAACCGGAACCAGGGATGGGAGGTCTTTGTGCCCTCCGTCGCGTTCAAGAACGCGCACTCTTCCTTCTTTGCCGGGCAACCTTTCCGCCTGCTCCTGCCCGACCTGGGAGGGCTGTACGACCACATCGACGCCTATATCGAGCGGGATCGGGCGATCTTGCTGAACGGCGCTGCCGATCCCGGCACATTTTTCGTGGAAAGCATGAAGAGCAACAGCCGGGAAGCCCCCTATGACCAGAACACTTTCTATGAGGCATGGCGGCTCGTGATCCAACGCTATGGTGTATTCAATCCATACACCGGGCGGGGAGCAATCAAGGGCTTGCTCCCTCATGGGCCGCACAATGTGCGGGATGTGCTGGCGACCCATATCTTGAAGCAGACCGGCTCCTACGAACAGGCGAGCTACGCCATCCAGGATACGCCGGAAATGGTCGCCAAACATTACGGGCGCTTTCTCCCACAGGACAAGGCGGCGATGGCCGCCCAGATACTCAACCGGGTTTGGGAAGCGGCATAAGTTGATCGGCAGGCGCGGCGTTTTCGGCTAGCCGTGCCTGCCCATTCAGAGACGATCAGCCGGGCTTCGTCGTGGCAATATTCGGCAACGTTGCGGAGAACTGGCCGTTGCTGATGGGGTCCAGATCAGCTGCGACTGAGAGCGCCCAAGCTGCCCAATTCTCCAATTGCGGGGAAGGGGAAAGAGTGTCCGCCGCGCTGTGGACGAAGGCGCGGATGGTCTGTGCCCGCTGATGGTCGGCCGACATTCCCATGAGATGATCGATCCGTTCCTTTTGTAACCTTTCGGTCCGTTCGATCCTCTCCTTTTCTGCTTTCTCCTTGGCCTTTGCGATCCATTCGATATGGGCGGCCTTGCGGTATGCGCGATGGCTGTTCTCCGAGATGCGGAACGCACGATAGGCGGTCTCTGCCTGGACGAAAAATTCCGCGACGATCGCGCCGATTTTTTCTTCCATCGGCCCGCCCTTGTCGTCCGACCAACAGGCGTCGGGCGTGCGCTGGTCCCAGCTTCGTTGAAGGTCAAGTTGAAGGACGCCCGTCTTAGCTGGATCGCCTGAATAAAGTCGCTCCTGACGCTTCTCGCACACGGCCGCATCATCGAGATGCAGGTGCATGGTTATGTCGTGGATATGGAGCATGGTCGACCGGGCATAATGGTCCCAAATCTTGATCAACCCGCCCGCCTTGGCGGTCGACATCATAAGCGCATTGAGGACGCGCAGGCGGCGTCGTTCGAAGGCGCTTTCAAAGCGTGGGGCGTCGGAACCGTAGGCGTAACCCCGTTCGATTTGAAGCCTCTTACGTTCGGCGTCTTCGGCCAACAGCGCACGGATTTTATGATGCGGTCCAGTGAGGTCGCGGGGCACGTCTGGGTCTCCCACGACGGTCAGGTAGCGTTGCCGGATATCCTCCAGCGGCTCGATAAAAACAGGTGGATCGGGCACCGGCCCCAATAACTCTTCCTCCGTCAAATATAGGGGCACGGGGCGTTGCGGATTTGGTGCGATGCTGACCAGTTCGTCCATGCCGGGACCGCGCGGAGGGAGGTGAGGAATAGGGGGCTGATTCCCTTTGTCCCGCTGCGTCCAATAGCGGGCACTGGGTAGGGGAATGTCCTTCTCGCTACAACGCTTTTTGATCGTCGGTTCCGATAGCCCGAAGGGCTTCACCAGATCGCGGACACGGGTCCGCCAGACGAGATCATACAGTTCCTCGCGGGAATGGATCACAGCCATGAAATCGTCCTTCCTTTCGTTAGAAATTGGCGCAGCCAGCGATGTCCTTCGGGCCACAGGGAGTTTCGCCCTAGATGATGGCTATTTGCTGACGGATTGCTGATTTCGGGCCGGAACGGGCTTGCTTCTCAGGCGCCGGATGGACTATGGAATCCCCGCCGGAAGCGCGGTTTCCGGCCAGTTTTTGGCGATGGCAGGTCTCTCGCCGCACTCCAGCTACAGGGGCATTTTGCATGCGCACACCCCACGCACCATATGGTGCATGTATGGAAAAAAATGCAGTAAAACCGCCATTTGAGTTCCTGGACCTGCCCGAGAGTCCGGCAGCTCCCGCTGGCGATTGGGTCCCCCAAAACGCCCTGTTTCCGGAGACTTTTGAGGCGCATTCGGCTATCGATGATGGCTTTACGGTCCCCAACCGGCAAAAGCCTGGTCGCCGGGCCTATCTCGACGGCAATTTCGTGCGGCGAAAGCTACCGCTCCGTACGACGGACTATTGCATCTGGGATACGGAATTGCCGGGCTTTGGCCTGCGTGTCAGGCCGACGGGCCGCTATTATTGGTGTGTCCGCGTCAGGCATCGCGGAACCCACAAGCGCGTCTCGTTGGGGCGTACCAATGGAGTGGATGCGGAAACGGCAAGGGCGAAGGCGCGGCGGTTGCTGGCGGACGTGGCGCTGGACGGTTTGCCCAAACGAGCGGTGATCAAGGCCAGTCCGACGATGGCGGACTTCGTTGCCACCTATTGGTGCGACATGATCCGGCTTTGGAAGCCGTCCACCGCCAAACGCAATCACGCTGCCTGGCGTCGGGATCTCGCACCCCATTTCGGGAAAATGCACCTAGCCGACATTGTGTCGGCGGATGTCAGGCGTTGGCGGGATGAGTGCGCAGGGAGCCGAGAGGCGAGTTACAATCGCGCTGTCCCAGTCCTTTCAGCGCTGCTCGACTATGCCGAAGCGCTGCATCTGCGGCGCACGGGCTCGAACCCTGCGCGCGGCCTGCCGCGATACAAGCGGCAACCTTGTGAGCGCTATTTGTCGCCGCTGGAATATCGTCGCATGGGGGCGGCATTGCGAGAAGCCGAGGCGGACAATCCCGCCGAGGTCGCCATCGTTCGCCTGCTGCTCTATACCGGGGCGCGGATTAGCGAGATTCGCGATCTGCAATGGCTATGGGTGCGAACGCCGCATTTGGCGCTGCCCGACAGTAAGACCGGCCCAAAGACGATCTGGCTGAACAGGCAGGCACGTGCGATCCTGGATTCGCAGCCTCGGCGGGAAGATTGCCCCTATGTTTTTCCCAACCGGGATGGCTCGGGTCCGCTGGACCCTAACAGTTGGTGGTTCAAATTTCGGCGGATCTGTGCCTTGCCCGATGTTCGCCTCCATGACCTGCGCCACAGCTTTGCTTCGACAGCCATCATGGATAATGTTCCGCTGGCGACGATCGGCGCGTTGCTCGGTCATCTTCTGCCGGAAACCACCGCCAAATATGCCCATCTCTCCGATGATGTCATAGCCGATGCGGCACAGCGGATTTCCGGCAATCTTGCCCAGGCGATCGGGCTTCGCCCATGACCGCGCTTGCACTCAAGCAGGTGGTCCGCGAGGCATTGGCGGAGGTGGGCGTCGCATTCGACTTCACCCGCCTGCCAAGGGGCAAGGCGCGGACAACGACCTGGCTTGGCGGGCAGGGGTTTGGCATCCGCCATTATCCATCCGGCCGCAACGTCTATATCGTCCAGGCCCGGATGGCGGGCCGCCTGCGCACGGTCACCATCGGTCCGGCCACGGTCTTGTCCCGCCACCAGGCCACCACGGTGGCACGGCGGGTTATCGCCTATGCGCAGCTTGGCCTTGATGCGGCAGCGGAACGCAAGAGGATCAGGGCAGCGCCGGGCTTTGCCGATTTCCTTGAGGAATATTGGACACGCTGGTCTCCGCGCTGGAAGCCATCCACCCTCGACACCCACAATAAATATCGCCGGCTGTATCTCGATCGTGCGTTTCCGGACCGGACCATCGATGGACTGGATGAGGCCGATGTCGCCAACTGGTTTTCCGATCTCAACAACCGCCTTGGTCCCGGTGGGGCGAACCGGGTGATGACGATCCTCAGCAGCATGATGAACAAGGCTGAGGCATGGGGCTATCGGCTGGAGAACAGCAACCCTTGCAAGGCGATCCGGCTGAACCGTAAGCGGAAGTGCGATCGCTTCCTCAGCCATGCGGAGTTGCAGAGGGTCGGCGCAGTTCTCGCCAGGGTAAGGGCCTGTGACGAGGCGGTCCGGCCCATCGCGGCGACCGCGATCACGCTCATGCTGCTGACGGGTTGCCGGGCCGGCGAGATCATGGACCTGCAATGGCGAGATGTTCGGGGGAACAGGCTCAAGCTCCGGGATAGCAAGACGGGGCCGCGCACGGTCTGGCTGGGGGATGAGGCGAGGGCGCTGATCGACGGCTTGCCGCGCTACATGAGGAGTCCATGGCTGTTCTGGAACCGGAACTATGGTCGTCGGTTAAAGGCCGTCGATTATTATTGGACGGAATTCCAGGCCGAAGCAGGTCTTCGCCGCGTTCGCCTGCATGACCTGCGGCACACATTCGCCAGCCATGCGGCCATGAGCCAGGAAACCCTGCCCATGATCGGCCGCCTGCTCGGTCATAGCGAGATCCAGTCGACCGCGCGCTATGCTCATCTTGACGATGCCCATCTGCTCGATGCTGCGGAGCAGATTGGTGCTGCTATTGAGCGGATGTTGGGTTGAACCGGCCATAATGCGCGGCCTGCACTGTATGGCGTCACTTGACACCGAACGGATTTGAAGAGTAGAGGTCGATATGAAGATCAGAAACGTGATCCACAAGGGATTGCGCCGGCTCATGGAGGACGACGATGAAAGCGGGCTGCAACCCGTGGTCATCGGCAAGGTCCGGCGCATGTTGTCCTTCCTCCAGGATATGGAGAGGGAGGATGAACTGCGCACCGTGCCGAGCTGGAAGGCGCACATGCTGACTGGCGACCGCAAGGGAACATGGAGCCTGTTCGTCACGAAGAATTGGCGGATGACGTTTCGGATCGACCGTGATGAGATCGAGATCATCGACCTCGATTATGAGGATTACCACTAGGAGGTGGCCATGAGTGCGATTGCAGGCATGCGCTTGAAGAACCCGGCCCATCCCGGCGGTTTTATCAAGCATGAAATCATCGAGCCGCTGGACCTGACGGTCACGGCGGCGGCCGAAGTGTTGGGTGTGACGCGGGCGACCCTTTCGACCCTGCTCAACGAGCGTGCAAGCCTTTCGTCGGAAATGGCGCTGCGCATCGAGAAAGCGTTCGGCGTGTCGATGGACACGCTCATGCGGATGCAGAACAGCTATGACATTGCGCAGGCCCGCAAGCGTGAGGGCGAAATCAAGGTCATGCCGTTCAAGGGCAAGCCGGTGGAGCCGCATACGTCAGTCTGACGCGTAACCCCTTGCTTTGCAGCGCTTCCCCCGACAGTGTGAAAATGTGATGCGAACCGACCTTGACCATCTTCCGGCACCCAAACAGCAGGAGCTGCAAGAGGTCGTGCGTATCCTGTTTGAGGAATTTGCCGCCGCTATTGGCGAGAGCACCGCGCCCTGGAAGAAGCAGGCGCGCATACTCAAGGTCATCCTCTATGGCTCCTATGCGCGCGGCGATTGGGTGGATGACCCGATCGGCGGCTATAATGTGGAGCGGCGTGCAAAATTGACCCCCTTAGCGGGGTGATCGGCGTCTAAAATTGACCCCCATCATTCCAGAGTGTGAGGCGTCGCGGCTTGGACTTCCAGGCGGCGAGGATGGGGATGTTGATTGTGGAGACTATTGCCAAGATTCGCAGGGAGCACAGGGAAGGTAAGCCGATCAAAGAGATCGCGCGTGATTTACGGTTGTCGCGCAACACGGTGCGCAAGGCGATCCGTGCGCCGGAGGCGGATTTCAGCTACGAACGCAAGGAGCAGCCTCGACCGCAGACCGGGCCATTTCGCGAACGGCTGGACGAGTTGTTGGTGCAGAACGAGGAACGGCCCCGGCGTGATCGGCTACGGCTGACACGGATACACGATCTTCTGGAGCGTGAGGGTTTCACCGGCTCCTACGATGCGGTTCGGCGCTATGCGGCACGCTGGAAGCGCGAACGCCGGACCGACGGCGGCGATATGAGCAAGGTGTTCATCCCGCTCATGTTCCGGCCGGGTGAGGCCTATCAGTTCGACTGGAGCCACGAGGACGTGGAGATCGCCGGCAAGCCGATGCGGGTGAAGGTAGCTCATATGCGGTTGTGCTGGTCGCGGGCGCCGTATGTGCGGGCCTATCCGCGCGAGACCCAGGAGATGCTCTTTGACGCGCATGCCCGGGGCTTTGCCTTTTTTGGCGGGGTGCCGACGCGCGGCATTTACGACAACATGAAGACCGCGGTGACGAGCGTGTTCACCGGCAAGGAGCGGGTGTTCAACCGGCGCTTCCTGATCATGACGGATCATTATGGCGTCGAGCCTGTGGCTTGCAGCCCGGCGGCAGGCTGGGAGAAGGGACAGGTCGAGAACCAGGTCCAGACCAGCCGGGAGCGGCTGTTCAAGCCCCGGTTGCGCTTTGCCAGCCTCGAAGAGCTGAACGCCTGGCTGGAGGCCGAGTGCCGACGGTGGGCCGAGCGTTATGCCCATCCAGATCTGGAAGACATGACCATTGCGCAGGCGCTGGAGATGGAACGATCCTCGCTGCAGTCATTGGCCACGCCCTTTGACGGCTTCTTCGAGAGCGAACATGTGGCGAGCGCAACCTGCCTGGTGAGCTTCGATCGCAACCGATACTCGGTCATGGCGAGTGCGGCCCGGGAGGCGGTGCAACTGCGCGCCTATGCCGACAGGATCGTCATCCGTTGTGCAGGCCAAGCGGTTGCCGAGCATGCTCGCGTGTTCGGCCGCAACCAGACGGCGTTCAACCCTTGGCATTATCTGCCGGTCCTGATCCGCAAGCCGGGAGCATTGCGCAACGGCGCTCCCTTCCAGGACTGGGATCTTCCGCCGGCCCTGGCCCAACTGCGCCGCAAGCTGGGCAAAAGCGATGACGCAGATCGGCGCTTCGTCCGGGTGCTGGCAGCAGTGCCCGAAGATGGGCTGGAGGCGGTCGAAGCTGCCGTCCGCGAAGCTATGATGGCGGGTACGGCCAATGACGAAGTGATCCTCAACATCCTGTCGCGCCGACGCGAACCCCAGCCCACCCAGGCCATCAGCGTCCTGGTCGATCTGAAGCTCAAGCATCCGCCCATCGCCGACTGCGCGCGTTATGACATGGTGCGAGGCCTCGATGCAGCGGCATGAGATGTTGGCAGCCCTGAAGGGGCTGGGCCTAAAGGGCATGATCGCCGCGTTCGACGATGCCGTTACCAACGGCGTCCGTCGTGACCGGACCGCCATGGAGATGCTCGGCGACCTGCTCCGCGCTGAAGGCGCGCATCGAGAAGCCGCTTCGATCCGATACCGCATGACTGCGGCCAGGCTGCCGGCCATCAAGGATCTCGACGGCTTTGTGTTCGCCGATACACCGATCAACGAAAGCCTGGTGCGTTCACTCCATGCCGGTTCATTCCTGCCGGAAAGGCGCAATATCGTACTGGTTGGTGGCACCGGCACCGGCAAGACACATCTCGCGCTTGCCATCGCCGCTGCCGTGGTTCGTGCCGGGTCGAGAGGACGGTTCTTCAATACTGTCGACCTGGTCAATCGTCTGGAGGAGGAAACCCGGCAGGCCAAGGCTGGCAACCTGGCCGCCCAGATGGCCCGCCTGGACGTCGTGGTGCTGGACGAACTCGGGTATCTGCCGTTCGCCCGTTCAGGAGGGCAGATGCTGTTCCATCTGATCAGCAAACTCTATGAAAAGACCTCGGTGATCATCACCACCAATCTCGCCTTCGGCGAATGGCCGAGCGTCTTCCAGGATGCCAAAATGACAACGGCGCTGCTGGACCGCGTCACCCACCACTGCGACATTATCGAGACCGGCAACGATAGCTGGCGGTTCAAAAACCGAAGCTGAGACGAGGAAAAACCCCTTCCCCCGGACCCCCATCCCCGGCGGTTACCCCGGTGGGTCCACAGGCACCTCCCGCGGACGCCGCCGCCAGCGCTCCTGACGGCGCGCGGCGGCGTCCGCGGGTCCCTCCTATGGACTACCGGGATAACCGCCGGCACTCACAAAAAGGGGGTCAATGTTGGGCGCCGATAGGGGGTCAACTTTGCGCGCCGGTTGACAGCTATAAATCCGACTATGACATTCTGGTTGTCGTGAATGACGAGCGGCTGACGGATGTGGTGGATTATTGGGCAAGCGCCGAAGACCGGCTCATGCGCGAGGTCACGATAACGGGCAGCCTCAGTGCGCCGGTCGGCTTTATCGTTCATTGCTTCAAGGACGTGAACAAGAAGCTCGAGCAGGGCCGGCCCTTTTTCGTCGACATCGTCAAACAAGGCATCGCGCTATATGAGGCTGAGGGTTTCGGACTGGCTACGCCTCAAAAGCTTCCGCCGGCAGAGGCACGAGCCGAGGCGCAGGCGAATTTCGATCAATGGTTCACTCTCGCTCAGCAGTCTTATCGGACGTTCGAACTGCAGAGATCCGAAGGGATGACGCAAACTTGGATGAACGACGCAGCATTTACGCTGCACCAAGCATGTGAACGTTTATACCATTGCGTGATGCTTACCCTGACGCTGTACTCGCCCAAATCCCACAAGCTCAATTTCCTGCGCGGCCATGCCGAAGAAATCGCTCCCGATCTGATCGAGGCGTGGCCACGCGATGACAAGTTCAGCCGCCGTTGTTTCGAGCTGTTGCGCCAAGCCTATGTGAATGCCCGCTACTCTCCGCATTACAAGGTGACGGACGAAGAATTGCACTGGCTCGGTGAGCGAGTCTCGCGCCTCAAAGAGTTGGTCAAGCTTGTTTGCGAGCGGTGGCTCGAGGGATAAGGTACCTCGAATTGAGAAGCAGATAATTTCCAAGCTCTGCAACTAATCCGCGGGTTTAGTCCGCGCTTTCGGGCACCGGTTCGATCCCGAGGAATTTCAGTGCGTCACGAAGGAGAGGTTCGAAGTTGGCCAATGTCTCCCTGCACGCCTGGTCGGGCTGCTGGCAGAGACGTTGAGCAGTCGAAATCTTGTGAACTGGCGCAAAATCATCTGTCACAAGATAAGCCCAATCTGGGTGGAGTTGCTCATCAAAAGTCGTCTCGCCAAGCAGGATCCGATTGACCAATTTTGGGTGACACACCTTAATCGGATTACGTCTGGTTAGGCGGTTCTTGGCACTTGCATCAGTCCAAACAGCCGCTGGATATAAAGTCTCCAGGGATGCGTGAACGTTGAAGTGCGCGGCCCGGGCTGCACGAAGATTAGGGGGTTCAGGATAGCTGAAGCACTTCGCTGATTTTATATTGTCAGGAAGCTTGTTGAAATCTTCCTTCGCCTTGTCAGCGTCACCATCGACGATGCCGACTGCCTTTGGCCGTTCCGGATGATGCTTGTGCTGCGAGCGCCAGCCGACCAGCATGTCGATCACATAACTGTGCCCAGCACCTTCTCGCTTGGTCTCGAAGCGCACTTGGTCGACGGCTGCTGGAAAGAATACTCCGAGTGCCCGATTGAGGATGAGCCTGTCACTTTCGCCCTCGACGAAGATTCGTGGACAGCTCTCCTGCGCTAGCTGTGCAGCGGCTGCCTTCGCCTCCTCCTGCTGGCGGACCTGCGCAACCATTTCTGAGATTCGCGGTGCCAGCATGGCCAGAGTACCCAAGCTTTCATCGATACCCTTTGCATCTGTCTTGCAGACGGTACCCTCAACATCCGTGGTTCGTGTCACAAAGTTCAAGGCGATCGCCTTCTCTCGCTGGCCGAGATCGTAGAAGGCAGGCGAATGCGTCGTGAGGAGGATCTGCGCCGTCCCCGCCTCTGCCAGGGCGTGCAGCTCATCGGCGAGTTGCACCGCACTTCCAATCTCAAGATTATTCTCAGGCTCTTCATAAGCCCAGATGCTGCTTATCGGTTGGCCACCGCGCTTCTGCAGCGCGGCCTTCTTCTCCGCCATGAAGCGAAGGATCAACGGAATGTGGCGCGCCTTGATGCCGTCCCCGCGGTTGTTCAGCGACACCGACTTCTCACCGCTGAGAAAGTCGAGCCGCTCGAAGATGTGATAAAGATCCCTCGGTAGGGCTAACCGGGTGGTGAAGCCCAAAGAAGCCGAGATGCTGGCAGTCAGTTCATTCAAGTGATTTCCGATTGACTGCTCGAACGCCGTGCTGGATTCGTGGAAAGTACGTGATGCGACCTCCGAGATGATCCCGTAGATCCTGCCCCGCAGGTCATCGAAATAGTCCGAATCCTTGATGGCTGGTACATACTCGAATTCTATCTTGCGAAGAAGCGTGTGGACGTTCGACTTTTCTGGGATTTTTACATCCTCGCGGATCTCCTGACCGCGCTTCCCTTTCTTAATGCGCTGACCGTAATAGTCGTACTCCTCACTCCACAGCCCGTCCTCTCGCCAGCGCTTGGTCCAGATGATCACGTGCCCGTTGGTCGCGTGGTAGGTTTCGGGCAACGCGATCTCCAAGCGAACGACGACTTCCCTTGCCTTGCGCGCGCGCACCGGGGCAAAAAAGTTGTAGTCCTCTGCAAAGGCGAACTCGACGCCCGGATTTGTCTGGTCGTTGAAGAAGAGATTGAGCGCTCGCAGAATGTTGGATTTACCGCAGTCGTTCCTTCCCACGAAGACGGCAAGCTGTGCGAGATTAGCATCGATCGACTTGATTGAACGAAAATTCTCGATGTGAATCGACTTAATCGTCGCTGCCACTGAATCCCCCCTTAGCCCGTCGCGCCAGGGCATTCCATTGCGTTCGTAGCGTTGTCAATAGGATAGCGAGATTTTCGTCACCAAATTTTCTTGCCCATACACCACCTGCTGTCCAATCCCAACTTCTTCTCGGTGATAAAGATCGTGCTACTCTACTAAACCGGTCCCATTGCGTTTAACCATTCTCATCGACCGACGCTTCTTTTTAGCAATCCGCCCACTCACTTCGGCGCTGGAATGACATGAATGAGCGCCCCTGACCTCGAAACGATTTCAGTTTAATTCGGCTGGCGATGTGTCACAATACAGCAGTGCGATACTGGTGGGTCAACCATGCGCAGACGATGCGCCAAGAGGTGATGGGTGGCTACCTATGGTCCCCGGTGACCGAGGCGAATGGTTCACGAAGTAGATTCTACGACAACATGCGTCGAACCTCTCCTGGCGATGTGGTGCTTTCGTATGCAGAGGGCCGGGTCGGGCGGGTGGGCATTGTTGCCGACTTCGCCATCAGCGCTCCGAAACCAGAGGAATTCGGTTCTATCGGTGCCTATTGGAACTCGTCCGGATGGCTACTGCCAGTTGATTGGCTCGACGGCCAGTTGGCGGTACGTCCAAAGGAAATATTGTCTCGACTATCTCCGCTTCTGCCTGCGAGGCACTCACCCATCCAGCCAACCACGGGCAACGGCAATCAGAAAGCTTATCTCGCCGAGGTTGATGAGGCGGTCGTAGACCTCATCCTGGAAGCAGCGCATCTGCCCGCAGCGGCGCTGATCTCTAAGACCGATCTCACGGTTGCCGACTTCGCAACCCGGCTCGATGACATCGTCGAGCGCGGCATTCAGCATGACGCTTCGTTGGACCAGACGATCCGGGAACAACTCGTCAGGGCTCGGCGTGGCCAAGGCATTTTCCGGAAGCGGGTGCTCGACATCGAGCCGGTCTGTCGAATCACCGGAGTCGACAAACCGAACCTTCTCATAGCCAGCCACATCAAGCCGTGGCGTGCGTGCGCGACGGTTGCCGAACGGCTAGACGGGGCTAATGGCCTGATGATGGCACCTCATGCCGATTTCCTGTTCGATCGCGGACTCCTCGGTTTCGAGGACGACGGACGAGCGTTATTCTCTTCGCAACTAACCAACGCGGATGCCGACAAGTTGGGCATGCACCACGTGCAGCGACCGTCGCCACGTCCCCTAGGTGACGACAGCCGGGCCTACCTTCATCATCATCGCACGAGCGTGTTCATCCCGTAGCGTTCATGGCTGCGCCGTCCTCGCTTGCGCCAACTCGATCGCTCTAAGCGGGCGTCGCTCAAGATTAAACGTGTCGAGAAACGTTACGTCAGCGCCGCCGCTCAAATTCCTTCCGAAAGCCCCATCCGTGCGCCAAAGCGGATGGACGATCAGGAAGATATCCCCATCTGCACGTCTTTCTCTGAGAGACGGCAGCTTCGACGGCACATTGATCTCGGCGATGAGCGAGTCGGGTCGCATCCCCGCAATGGCCTTCGCCAACGCGAACGCCCGATCGTGCCAACCGCGGGTCTCCGGAAAATCCTGGTCCTTGGTATCCAGGCCGGCAGAATAGCCGGGCGTTACAAGCGCTCGCAGATATGCTAGCCCCAGTCGCCAATCGAGGAGCCCATGGTAGGAGCGGTTGCCATACCGCTGAATGCAGCGATAGCACGAGCTCTGGCAACGCGCGGCGTGATCGTCGTCACCTTCGGATCGCAGGAAATCAATTAGCGGCCACTTGGCTTCATCCTTCAGAATCTCTCCAATTAGATGCACAATATGTGGCGTTCCATCACTGCGGTCATCGCCGAGCCGGCGGCACAATCCGGAGCCGTTTATGAGTGAATCCGCGATCTGGAGCATCGGCCTTCCCTTGCGCAGACGCGGTTCGAGGGCCTCGAACTCATCCGAAGAGACGTCGAGATCGAGCGCTGCCTTCTGAACCAGTATCTGCGTAGCGCTGATCGCCGCCGACCTCGTCGGCAAATGATCGAACGCCCCCTTGCGGGCTACATAATTAAGCGTCAGCCGGTCATCGAACTCCATGAGTTCGAGGTATAGCGCGTCGGTCTCCTTCTTGGCGATCAGGCCGAAGGTGCGATCAGTGCCCGGCTTCTCCGTCCAGCGGCTCGAAGGTGCCGCCAGCTCGGACGTCTCGATCGCCTGGTCGTTCGGCAGTACCGTCGGTGCCGACCGCGGGATGCGGACATAGCTATCCTCGGCTTCCCTTACAGAAAAGCGGCTTGGCTGGCCCAGATCGTCGTCCGCGCCGTCATTCAGTTGCATGATCGTGACACCGGCACCGCGACGAATGCTGAGGTTTCCCGCCAACGCCTTCTCTCCCGCATGAAGAACCGTGGCGACGGTCCGGACGGCCATCCGGCCAACCGTGTCCAGGTCGGTGTCGGCCGCCTTGAAATCAGTCCGGAACGCTGCCGGAGTGATGTAGTCCTGAAACTGCTCGGGCTCGATGTCGCTGCCACAGTCCTCGCATTCGCAAGCGCTTTGCGGCGTTCCCATGCTGTAGCGCGCGGATCCGCAAGTCGGGCATAGCGCGACCTGATGTTCGGACTCGCCCCAGCGGGACAGGCTTTGAATGATGACATCGGCACCGCGACGTTCTGGCGGCGATAAAGTACCGCTAAAACCGATCACCTTGTGCCGCTGCTTGTCCTTCGTAAGAACCGCGCCGGGTGCGAACTCGAAGACAGCCGTGTCAAGGTCACGGTCCATCGTGGACCAAGAATAGTCCGGGTTCTTGTCCTCGGAGTCCGCGCGAACGCCCAAATATAGCTGTTTCACGCGGGTAGGCATCCCATACATCGGGAGGAGGCCCCGTTCAGCAAGGAACTGGGCGAGCCCCTGCGGATTGACGGGTTTGTCAGCCTTCAGCTTGTCAATCCGTGCGATCAGCTTCTCCACTGATGTGTCCGCGCGCAACTGCTCACGCTGAACAGGGTCGATGCACGCGGCATCGATATAGGCGTCGCGTATATCGATCGTCGCCTCGAGCGCAGCGATCAGCCGCTTGCGCCAGTCGATGTTTTGCGGATCGTCATAGAACTCGTCGGTCGGCACGTATTCTCCGTGCACATCGGGGGGCACTAGCAGGTCACCCGGATAGGTCGCGCCCTCATTCACGATCTCCTCGCGCACACGCTGAAACGCAGAGCGCAGCCACACCTTGGTGAGCAATCGCTGCGGAATCGGATTGTGACCAGTCGCCAGGAACGGCGGCGGCGGTGGGTCACCCGTGATCGCAGCCGGATGCGCGAAATAGTACGCGTCATGACTGCGACCGCGACAGAAGGTGATGACGAAGGAAAATGCTTGGCCGCGACGCCCCGCTCGGCCTACTCGCTGCTGATAATTAAATCGCTGTGGCGGCATGTTTGCCTGATAAACGGTTTGAAGGGAGCCGATGTCGATTCCTACCTCCATCGTCGTCGTTACCGAGAGCATGTCGATCTCGCGAGCGAGTCTCGCGACCTCGCCGAGTTTGTCGACGAAGATACTCTTGAACTTGCGAAGGCGGTCGGAGAAGTCATCCGTCTGCCCGGTCAGTTCCTCACATCGTAGGCGGAAACGGGCGACATCGTCCTCCTGACCGCGGACGATGCGCCTACCGAGGAAGTTCGTCTCCCACAGTTCTTCGACGTTTCCGGTCGGTTCAAGAGGCAAATAAGCATAGCAGCGGGTGCACTGACCCACACCTTTGTGGAGGTGAACGCGCTCGCACGACTGGCACCGCCAGAACGGATCACCAGCGGCCGCGATGCGCAGGAAGATCTTGCCCACGCGGACGACGCCGTTCACGTGGCCGTGCTTGTTCAATGCATCCAACACTTCACGCAGATGAGCCTGCGTATCGCCGTCTATGGCGTCCGCGAACTTGAAGACCCGACTGGAGGGCCTGATCTTACTCGCCTGATCCCACTCGGTTTTCGGACTCTTGTCGAAGAACTTGTTCTCCTGGACGCGCGTCGCGCTCGCGAAGACGCGGAGCCAGGCATCCCATCGGTCGATCTCCGCCCCCTCAGTCCGGCTGATCGAAGGATACGCCAATCCCGTCTCCTCAAGTGCAAAGAACGTGTTCGCGAAGATTACGTCGTCCACCAGTTCCATCAGCTGATCACGGATATAGATACCGAGCTGCTGCTGCTCATTGTCTTCAAGCCACGAAGCATACTTAACGAGATCGCCAGATTTCTCGAACGCCTCGAACCACGGACGCTTCTTGTATGGCTTGAGGCCCACCTCGTCGAACGGGTGGATACCGAGATTTACATATTCCGCGATCAGGGCACCGACACCTTCGGTTGCATCCTTGTAATCGAACAGCCTGCTGATCTGGACCTTTCGCGCCTCAAGCGACATCTGCGGATCATGCGCCTGCTGGGCGATGGCGTTGACCGCCTTCGCCCATTCCTCCGATCCAATCTCGTAGAGCTCGTTCGCCTTATCCAAAGCCTCCTTCGTATCGACCTTCGCGTCCTTAGCTCGCTGGATGTAATCGCGGGCAACGGTCACGAGTATTTCGCGTCGAAGATCCCGTAGGTGGAGCCGCTCGATCTCGAGCGATTGATTGGCGGCATCCTGGCGGCTGTCGGAGAACACTATACTCTTGGCTTCCGCACCGACCGCGTGAAGGAGTTCGAACAACTCGGTCGCGACAAGCTGCGAAGCCTTGCTGACACCGGTGCGGAACGCACGGATTGGCGATCGCGATCGCGATGACGAGGGCCTATTCGAATAGTCGGTGCCACAGTTCGGACAGCAGAACGGTTGCGCGGTACGATAGCCGTTCGAGTTCACCGATGTGGATTGGAAGTACAGCCGTCCTGCGATACGCCCGTCCGGCACGTCCTCGCCGAGCGCGACCACGCCGGATCCCGGGTCTAGGTGTGCGGCCTCCCAAGAATCCCAGTTCCTGCCGTCAGTGATCGGAGGGCGGCGGCTCGGCCAGAAGACGGCGAACTGGTCGAACGACATCCGGTCGTAATATTCCGACGCCGCCCGCTCCGGCAGGTTCTCCAGCTCCGCAGTCGAGGGAAGCAGTTCGGTCGACGATCCGGTGCCGACCCGCCGGCCGCGCTGCCCACCCAGAAGCAAATCACCGCACGCCTCGCAGTAGAGCATCTCGAAGAGGCGGCGTCCCCGGACCTCGCCAGGTGCCGGCTGGCCATGTGATAGGCCACGCTCGACGCTCAAGTCAGTGAACGTAACTTTCTCGTCCACGACAGTGGGCGCGCCGAACAATCCCTCGACGTTCCGGACGAAGGCGTGGATCCTGAAGGACGGCGTCCCCTGAGCGACCCGAGCCTGCCATTGTCCACTCTCGGGTAAGGCGCGGGCGAGCATAAGCCCTTGGACTGCGGTCTCGGCCTCTGCTGCGTCGTCAAAGAGGCGTTGGGCCAGTTCGGCGATGCTCGTTGCCCGGACGCCGTCGCCTTCTCGGCACGCGTTCGTCAACACGGTGGCTGCGGCCTCCGCTACAGCCCCAATCCGGTCGTCACCGGTCGCGATCACCCCGAGCACATCGGCAACATCCGCAATCACCGCATCAAGATCGTCCGACCTGGCGATCTTTGCGATGAAGTCCCGGCCCGCTGGTCGCGCCGCCTTCAAAAGACGGACAAAAGGCTCTGGGGGCAGTGCTTCACTCGTCCATGACGGCAGGTCCGCTTCGCCCTTCACCACGCAATCCGACCAGAAATCCTCTTCGATTGAACCCGCATCGCCGGGCTTCGGACTGGTTCCGAACGGGGCGAAAAGGTCGCGCAGATAGCGGCGGGACTGGACGCCGGGCTCTCCATCCATCGGAAGGGACGCGGAGGACGCAAGGATGCGCAGCTTGTGGCGATGGGCTGGTTGATCAAGGCCCAGACGCTGGATCAAAGATTTGATGAGATACGACACCTCGGTGCCAGCGGATCCTCGGATCAAGTGGAGCTCGTCGAAGACGAGGTAGAAATAGGCGTCGTCGTTGTCCTGCAGCCACTGCCGGGTCTTCTCGAAGATCGGTTCCTCGACTTCGCGTGACAGCATAGCACCAAGCATTGAAGCGTTGGTGACGAGGAGGTCTGGTGGCGTCGCCTGCATGTCCCAGCGCGACAACATTTCGCCCCCGTCGAGTGAAGGGAAGATGAAGCGGGTCGAATCCGGGGCCTTCGTGCCCTCCTCTTGCGCCTTCTTCAGCTCAGCAGCATCATGCGCGCGCGCATCGATCTGCTCGCGGTCCGCCTTCTTCATCGCCGTCCGCAGCTCTCGCTGACGACGCTGGCGGCGCTTCTTCTCGACATCCCCGCCGGCGATGCGCGGATGGCTCTCATAACCGGTGACCGGCGTGGACGACGTGTACTGGCCAAAGAAGAGCCGGTTGCCCGCGAACCGGTCGTCCATCACTGCCCGCGCCGCATCGGAGTCCAGCGTCCGACGCAGACGGACCATCTGGTCCTCGACGAGCGCGTTCATAGGATAGAGCACGAGGGCGCGGACCGCAGCCGGTCGCCGTTCCCCGTTACGTTGCGGGCTCCAAGGAGATCGCTGGGCCTGCCACCAGGGCGACTGCAGATAACCCGACGTCGGCTTGGCCCAGCCCACCGCCTCGCGCGAGAGTGCAGCCATGATTGGAAGCATGAAGCTCTCGGTCTTGCCGGAGCCAGTGCCAGAAGTCACGATGCCGGGCTTGCCGGGCTGAATGCCCCGCTGGAGCATCTCGATCTGGTGCTTGTATGGCGCGTAGCGTCCAGCACGCTTGACCTCGCCCGTTGCGTCGTCGCCGTCGAACAGGCCAGAAAGGGTCAATTCCGCGAACGCAACCTGGACGTCGTGCGGAAGGCCTTGCAGGGGGCCGCCAGGGACACCGACCATCTCGTCGATCTTGAGGTCGTGAGTCTTGTAGCGGAGGACCGGCTCGACGAACGACGCCGTAGCGAAGATGTTTGTCGTCTCGAGGAGGTGCCGGCGCTGGGCAGTGACCGCCTGATCAGCGATACGGAAGCTCGTCTCCACGTAGGATATGAAAAAGTCGCGGATGCGGTTGAAGCCGCCGATCGGATCCAGCATGGTATTTCCCTGTTTTTCCCTATTGATCGGACTGGCTCGCCAGCGGACTCACTATGTTGAGGACAAGTCGGGCAGCTTCCTGCTCGTCGCCCAAGAGGCACTTCGCCTCTACGAACAGGCGGGCTGCCCGCATCATCAGTTCTAGGCTTCGGTGCTGCTCTAACCCGAGCGCCATGGCGGTTACTCCGGACAGATCCGTGGGCATCGGACCCGGATCAAGTGTCTCCTGGGCAACACGCGCACTGCTGAGAATCGCTGCAGCGACCGCGAATGCCTCTGGTCGAAGCACATCGGAGATCTCGAACCACGGCGCTCCGTCAGGAACGAAATCAACTTCCTCGTGCTCGCCGTCATTCACGGTGCAGCACACGAATAATCCGCGCGGTAGCCCGCCCGAGCGCAGCGCATCGACGAGCGACGGCATCCAGAAGCGCGCTCCGGAACGTTCGATACCCCTAATGACGACGATTACCGCCCCGTGATCCTTCGCGGCCTCAGCGGCCGACGCGAAGAGCGTAGGCATCCCGGAACCGGGTCGCGACCACAGATCGTCCAGGGAGATCAGGGTGGGATCCGCCTCGATCGTGACGCACCGCCCCGGACAGATCGTGGCTTCCGCGACGCGCAGGAGATCACCGACCCCATCTCCGGTCAGGATCGGCAGCTCCCCAGCGAGGAACATCACCAGCAGACCCCGAAGATGAGCTTTGCCGGCGTCCGACAGCAGAATGCTTCGCGAGATCAGGTCGCCCTTCGCAGCAATATTGACGAGCGGGTTTTGCGGGAAGGCCCGTGAGATTCCTCCACCGCGGGCCACTACGGTGCCGACAGCCGGCCGGTTGGTGGGCTCGAGCTTCTCGGCGATCGCAAGCAGGCGGTCAATTTCCGTCCTCACTTCATCAAGGCGTCCGCGAGCGACATCAGTCTCGTCGCGCAACTGCTGAAGCGCTGCCTCGGCCGCGACCGCCTCCGACTTCGAAGCGTCGATGATTCGTCCCTGCTCCGCGATCTGCTGCTCAATCTCCTCGCGGCGAACCGTCACACCCGCATCCAGCGCTTCAACGCGCGCGGTCGCCTCAAGCTCGGCCTTCTCGATCCGGGCAGCCTGCTCCTTGCGCCTCTGATCCTCATGCTGCGCGAGATGCTGTTCGATCCGGGCTTCGCCTGCCTTGCGCTCGATCTGCATCTCATTGTCGAGGGCGTTGCGAAGCTCGGTGCGTTCGGCGGCGATCTCCTCCGCCAGTTCGGCCCGCAACCGGTCCCACTCAGCACCCTGCCCCTCCCGCGCGTAAGCGGCGACCGCCTCGCGCACCGCCTCATTCTCAAGCGCCGCGTCGAGATACTGCTTCATCAGCTCGCGATCCGCACGGAGGCGGGCCGCGAGCGCACCGGAACGAAGCGCCTCGAGGGCAGGGCCGGTATCGCCCGAAGAGGCCGAGATCTTCCCAATGCCCTCCTCATAATGAAGATCGAGCCAGGTAATGATCTCGGGAATGCGCGGATCGTTCGCATCGGCGAGGGATCGGATCACGCGCGCGATGAAATCTGCCTCGTCCGACCAATCGAACGAAGTCTGCGGATTCCCCTCGGGCATGAGGAACACAAAATCCGATGACTTGCCGTTCGAGAGCTGGACAACGCGCTCATCCTGATAATCGTAGCATCTCAAATCCCGGGCCGACGCCCGCGTCACACGTAGCCGCTTCGTCTTCCCGACCAGCTCCATCTCGGCGACCAGAATCTTGTCGCCGGATATGCGGAATGCCCAGAGACCAGGCCGCGAATCCCCGCTCCAGCCTTCCCGAGTCAGCAGGACGCTATAATGCTGCATGGTCGCTTCCGGCAGCGCAGCATAGCGCGGCATGCGCCTGATCTGGATCACCTTGTATTCGGGAGCGCGCGGGCGCTGGTTCTTCGCGACGTCGAACTCGACCCAGTCGCCTGGATTGATCCCGGTATGCTGAGCAACGCCATGGCTTTCCACCTGTCCGTCGCGGGGGAATAGTCGCTTCGGGTCGGGAATGAGCTGCACGCCCTCGGCACCCAGCCAACCCACCACCGCCACGGTCCCGAACGTGCCTTGTCGGCGGACGAAGTGCCCGACAAGGAGCTTTGTTTCTGCGTCGGAAGGGTTTGTTGATTCGGTCTCCACGCTGGCCTTCATGCTGCTATTCCACCGTTGATCCACATCGGACGTCGGCTTCCACGGCCACGTCTGATGGTCATTGAGGGGTCTCCATCCGCTCCACCTGGAGCGTCAGCGATCAATCCGGGTAGGAGATTGCTCAGCCAGCGCGCGTCGGGAGCGGAAGCGGCGTAGCTCCAGCCCCCAACCATCGCTCCAGAATTCAGGAGCGTCCGCTGCCTCAAAGCCGCCGAAACCTCCAACGGCAGTGCGCCCTCATGCGCGATGCGTTCGATTCTGCCGGACGCATACCGGAACAACGGAATGCCAGCCTCGGCATGGGCATCAAGGATCGCCGCGTGCCGCGAGTGGAAGGACCTCACCGCACGTCCCATCACCCTGTAAACGTCGTGATCACGACCATCAGGATGGACGAGGCGCATCAGCGACACCGCCCCGGTGGTTGTAGCACCGAGGCGGAATCGCCCCAGGCTCCAATCCCAAACCGAATTCGCGATGTATCCGTCTCCCCGGATCTTGGTCTCGATCAAACGCTTGACGGCGGATCCAGCAGGTTCGACGACCGGAGCGACGAGACCCCATCCGAGCGCTTTGGCCAAGCCGACCGGATCCAATCCGGTGGCTCCGAGAGTCGGTGGCGCAAGCGCGTCCTCGACACGATGCCGGAATGCTTTCCCGCCCTGCAGCTCAACGGTTGCGCGGAAGTCAGCCTCCAACCTAGCTGGAATGGCACCGGACACGAGGACGCCGTCTACCGACCCCAGCCGCAGCGGCGTGAGCGTCGGCCGCCTAAGCGTGAAGACCCGCCCCTTCCAACGCTCCCGCGGGCGTGCATCGAAGAAGCCCGCTTCCTGGAGTGACCGGAGAACATCCCATTCGCGCCGTCCGTGCGCGCGTCCGATGATCGCGACCGCCTCACCCTCTCCGATGCCCGAACGGGAAGAGGCGTAGAGGGCCTCGATCACATCCTGATTGGGATCAGATACGGGATCCCATCCTGCGGCCACGGCCATGGTCCGAGACGGTGCATGACCGGATGTCGTTCTGCATTCCTCCTGAACGGGGATGGAGTAGGAGGCGATTTCCTTGGTGGGATGTAGGTCCGCCACCGGAACGAACGTCGCGCGGCGTGACCAGCGCAAATCGGCATCGGATAGCATGAACCGGCCATCGACCGGCGCATCCGACCACAGATCCCCATTCGCCCAGGCTAGGTTTCCACCGCCACCATCGAGGGCGGTCACCTCGACCTGCCCCGATGCTCCCTCGAGGTAAGGCAGGTATCTGGGTTGGCCGAGCCATGCAGATCCAACACGAATGCCATCCACCAGACCGATAGAACGGACCGTCTGCCGGGCGTCGCTGATGCCGAGCCGGCGAAGCACGTCGTTGATCACGCCGATCGCCACTGGCTCCAATGATACCAGCCAGGTTCCAGTGGGCACAAATTTGACGATGGCACCAGCGGCTTGACGGGCGTGGCGGCCGGCGATTCCCATGTGGAACAGGCCGTTGCCGGGTGGTGGTTCGCCAATTGCGCTCCAACTCGCCATGCCGCTGGATCGAAAGAAGATCACCCCCCGCCGGACGGCGGCCCCGATGTTCGAACTTTCGGTGACGGATCGGAATGCCACCGCATCGCCTAGGACGGCGGACGTCGCATCGACCTCATCAGCAGCCTGGCCCACTCGGTAGCGACGGCCACCATCCTCATCGAATTCCATGACCAAGGACACCGAAGACGGGATCGAATGCCCGCACTGCTCGCGCGCCCTGAGCACCAGGCGCCAGAAGCGGTGATCGATCGAGGCCGCGCCCGAGCGCAGCGCTGTCTTGAAGTCGTCAAATGCGATCTTCATTCCGTGCGAGGCCGACGATGCGCGGATGACCGGTTCAAGCTGGACAATGAGCGAATGCGGGTCGAAGCCGGCGCGTGGGATCCGCTCAATATGCTTCACGAGCAGGCGAACGTCCCGCCTCGTGGGAAAGGACAGATACCGTGTGTATCCGATGTGCGTCCAGGTGACCGGGATCTCGGGGAGAACCAAACGTCGGAACGGCGCACCCTCGGCGATCCGACTATCGAGCCACGCCACCAACTCCTTCCACATTGTCGCGATGCCGCGAAGGTCCGTGAACGACCGTTCAACGCCGAGCCATTCGGACAGTTTGGCCCTATACTGGCCCTTGTCCTCGTAGATGCCATCAAGCAGGCTATCGACCAGCAGGCTGAGCACCAGCATCGCTAGGCAGTTGGGCTGGTCCCTACCGTGCGCCCTCCACGTCCCGTGCTGGAGGCACCAGTTCAGATGCGGGTCCAACCGCAGTGCCTTCCTGAAGGCCGCTTCGGCATCTACTGCGTGCTCCGGTCCAAGGCCGCAATGGAGGGCCAAAGTCTCAGGAGTGATCTCGAACGAGCGGATCGGATCGCTATTCCCCTCATTGGCACGGAGCAGCGCGGCGGAAAGCGTTCGCTCCCAATCATGCAGGGTCGTCGGAATCGACGTCGCCACCTGCACGCCGCTCGTCACGCAGAGGCCTTCCGATCCGCAGGAGCGGTGATGAACACCTTCGCATGCTTCGCCAACGGTTCGAGGAGCCGGTCGGCAAGGAACCGCACGACGGCGGGAACCACGCCATCGCCAATTAGGCGGAAGCATTCGTTGTAGGTCGGCGGAAGGATGAAGTCGTCGAGACCCATGAGGCGTGCAGCCTCATGGATCGAGAGGAGGCGCGTCCTAACCCGCTCGCCCTCGACTACGATGATACGCGGGCGCGAAGCCCCACCCTTTGGAGTCCGAAGACATCCGAGCGTCCGACCGAAGGCGATCTCGGCACGCTGGATGTTTCCTGTCGTGCCGTTCGGCCGCATCCGCAGGTACAGGCTACCGATCATCGGATGGCCTGCGACCTTCGCGGCGGCAAGGCGCTCCCGATGGGCCTCACTCATCATGCCGAGAAGCCGTTCGGTCGCCTCATCGCTATTCCAATCGGCGTCGTCGCTCAGGTCGATTATGTCTTCCAGCTCGAACTCCTTAGCCGCCGGCGGATCCCCTGGGGACCACCAGACCCAGTTTTCCGCGTCTTCCACGGGGAGCGCCGCCCGCGTGCGGAGAAGCACCTGGGAATGCCAAGGCCCCTTGCCCATGTCGGTCTGGAGAGACGCCGGGATGGGGACCTCCTGTCGCACCGCGATTACGAAGACGCGTGGTCGCGACTGGGGGACGAAGTGCGCCGCATCCGCGATGACCGCGCCGAAGCGGTATCCGATGTCGCTCAGGGCGGCGCAGATTGCGCGGAAATCCGCACCACCATTCGAGGTTAGCAGACCCACCACGTTCTCGAGGGCAAGAATCGTCGGATGCCGGCCCTCCTCGGCGAGTCCTCTGATAATGTTCAGAAACGGCCAGACCGCGCCCGATCGCGTAAGTGCGATACCTCCGGCATCGCCGATCCCGGCTTTGGAGCCCGCCTGCGAGAGATCCTGACAGGGGAACGAAGCCCAAGCCAGATCCGCGAATTCGTTCAATTCCGTCGCAGACACTTCTGCCACGTCGCGGCTGTCCAAGTGGCCACCGTCCCAATTGTCCGCGTAGGAAGTCAGTTTAAGCTTGTCGCAGTCGTTGGCAAACAGGCAAGTCCATCCACCGCCGAGGCCCAAACGGGCCATACCGACGCCGGCGAAGAATTCATAGTATCGCAACTTGGTCGACTTCAAGCTTACCCCCCACGTTGGCCCTAACATTTGTAACGATCTGGATCGACAGTTTTTTGTCTCGGAATCAGAGTTAATTTTAGATCGACATTCGCTCCCATACCGATCTGCTTTAGAAACGATTGCACAAACCAACAAGGCAGATCATCCGTCCGACCAGCGCACTGGGAAAGATCTTGTTGGTGTCGGCCTGGGAGTGTTGTTTTTAGTCGGGATTCCAATTTGCAAAGCAAACCGGGTGGAAATGTTGAACAGACCAAGCAGAATATTCCCGTCTCTGCCCCAAAGCCGCCGTAGGGTTTTCCCAGGAACGACCGTTTTTCGCGAACGAAACCTCAAGACTGAACCGAGCACAAATGTCCCAGACCCAGTTAAAACTCGCCGGACCGCTCCCATTCAGGCGGAACGCAGATCGGCATGCGGGCATCACCATTACGTGTGTGCCGGAAGGAAAATCGCCCCGCCGGAGCAAGCTCAACGACGGGGCGGAGTTCGGTTAGGGGCGGCGCTTGAGGGGGAAGAGGGACGGAAATTTTCTAGGCCGGGTCGATGAAGACGCAATGTCAACTGGCATCAACATGGATGGGATGCAGAGTCGGTCAGCCTGCCAATCACTCCGTATTCACGATAATCCGTTGGTTCTGAATTGGAAAGCTTGAGAAACCGGAGGCTTGTGGCCCAAGGTTGAAATTCCCCGGGGAAGCTCCTCACGCAGCTGGTGGTAAGTCGCCTGGTCTTGTGCCGGTTGTTCAGCCAGCGCCGTTGCAATCATTGTCGCCAGGGTTTCTTCGGCACGGGTGCGTGCCACTGCATCCTTCCCCTGAAGGTCATGGCGCAGCCATTGCGGGGCACGCTCCAGCACCTGGAGTATAGTTGATGTGATACTCTCGTTCATCGGTTGGCCTATGGCGTGTTCCCCCGGATGTCACCGAATGTGCGGGGTGCTGCGAAGGTGCACGCCTGATCAGACGTTGCGACCGGCCGTTGGCTACTGCCGGCGACGAGGGTTTGTGACGGGTCGATTGGAAGGCGGTTAGGCGAGGAATGAGTGGGTACGCACAACAAGAAACTTGGCAAGCGCAGAACGAGGAAGCGTGGAATGAGGCGCACATCGACTATGTCCGCGTCATCCACTCCGCGTCCTTCCAGCGCTTGCGGGGAAGACCCAGATTATTAGGCAGTCATTCAGAGCGCGGGGGTACAGCAACTGGAGTTCAAGGCGCGGAAAATGGTGGTCCTGGTTTTCCAAGCTTTAGCCTCCGAACCGGACATATTTTTGCCTGGTCACCAGCTTGCGTTGGTGGGAGTGAGGAGGATGTCCGAGGGTCATCTGCGACTATATCGCGGGCATGACGAACGATGCTTTGCTCAAGACCAATGATCGGCTTTTCGGCCCAAGGATGGCGTCGATTTTCGACCAGTTCTGAGCCTGCGTCGTGACCGCATGTGTCTAGATTTCGGCATTTTCTTTGCGCGTTTTTCGGACGCGTAAGGGCTTTGGACAGTTCGGGGTGTCGTGATGGCTATTTGGTCCCCAATTCGGTCCAAAGGAAGAACAAAAGGGATTTTGGGCCGACGCCGGGAAGACGGATCGTGCGCGCTAACGCGCGGCTAAACCACTATTGTAAAAGGGTTTTCTTGCCCTGAACGACCAGTTTCTGTCCGTCCTCGAAGTGCCCAAAAACGCTGTCTATTGACAGCACACCCCACGCACCAAGGGGTGCAGTTAAGCTATTGAAATAGCGTAATTCATATCGCCATAATTTGCGGTGCGCATAGCACCTTCCCATTGGGGACTTCGAGATTGCCGGATTTCAGCGATTTCGAGCGGTGCTCGCGGCACCGCGCAAGTTGGCGCGCGCGCTTTCCTTGTTGTGTCGTCATGCCCATGCTATAGCCGACGTGCTTTCCGCATTTCCCACCAGTCTCCATCAAGGAGGCTTGGGCTTTGAGCAGAGATTATCACCCGGCAACGATCCGGCTGAACCACGCGCAATGGGCAGCAATTCGTGCCCTTGCCGGCACCAGCAATATGACGCCCGCCGAAGTCCTGCGGAGCGCGGTCGAGGCCTATCTCGCCAGTCATAAACAGGGCAGTCTTTCGCAGCGGCGGCTGGCCCGCATCGCCGAGTTTCAGCACCTCGCCCTGGACGTCATTGTCCGCGAACAATATCCCCAGTTGCGGGACCGCATCATCGCGGAAACCGACAAGCGCCTGGTGCAATATCATGGCGCGTAAGGACATCCGCTCCAACGGCCAGGCCGTGCCCCTGACCCATCATTCGGCACGCGGGAAAGTGCAGCGCAACTCGGGTAATTTTACCCGCGGCAGCCAGCTCGTCACCCATGAGATACTGATGTGGTTTTCGGGCGTCAAATTGCCCATCATCCTGTGGTTCCTGCTGTTCGTCGGGTCGTGGTTCGCCATCATGTCGATCAAGCTCGACGAGCATGGTTTTCAGATGATCTGCATGAAGCTCTATGCCGAGCTTTGGAACTGGGTGGGTCTGAGCCCCATCAAGCGGGTCAATGTGACCCTGCCCAGCGGTCAGATCCTGCGCACGATCATGGCGGTCGTGCCCGCGATCCCGGAGGTGAAGCAGGCCTGGGCCGAGGCGATGCGGGGGCTGTTCGGCTCGGTCCTCATCTCTCTGTTCCTTGCCGTGCCAATCGCCATCTGGTTCGTCGATATGTCGCGCCGGCGCGGCAAGACCATATTGGAGGAGCGCCATGAGCGCGGCGCCATGCTGGTCGATGTCGAACTGCTGCGTTCGGAGGTCGACCAGCATAACCATGCCGCATTCGAAGAGGATGTCGCCGAGCTTTGTCCCGGCATGACGCCGGAGCAGGTTTTGAACCTTCCCTTTGGCGAGCGGAAGGCGAGGGGAATTCATCATCCCTATTCGCTCGCCGGTATCTCCTATCCGCATCGGATGGAGCAATCCCACGCCATGCTGCTTGGCACCACCGGCGCGGGTAAAACCACGCAGTTGCGCAGCCTCATCACGCAGATGCGCCAGCGCCACGATACGGCGGTCGTTTTCGACCTGACCGGCGCCTATGTCGAGGCCTTCTACGATCCCGACCGCGACACGATCCTCAATCCCATGGACGTGCGCTGTCCGGCCTGGTCGATCTTCAATGACTGCTCGACCTACAGCCATTTCACCTCGGCCGCCGTGGCGCTGATCCCGTCCGACGGGGGATCGTCAGAACCCTTCTGGGCGCTCGCCGCCCGGACCCTGTTCATCGAAATGTGCATGCGCCTCATCGAGCGCGGCCAGACCAGCAATCTGGCGCTGGCCGAGAACCTGATGACCGCCGATCTGAAGCGGGTTCATCGCACCCTTGCCAACACCATCGCCGATCCGCTGACCGCGCCGGAAGCCGCCCGCATGGCCGAGTCCATCCGGGCGGTGTTCAACACCAATGCGCAGGTGCTGCGCTTCCTCCCCGATGAGGGCGAACCCTTTTCGATCCGGCAGTGGATGACGACGGATAAGGCGCCTGGGTCGATCCTCTTTGTCACCTCCGACTATGACGATCTGGAGATGAATAAGCCGCTGCTGACGCTGTGGATAAACATCGCCATCAACAGCCTGATGACGCTGCCGCGCACGCGCTCGCTGCGCACCTGGTTCCTGTTCGACGAGGTCGGCGCGTTGCACCGCTTGCCCGCGATCGAAAAGGGGTTGCAGACGGCGCGCAATTTCGGCGGCGCCATGATCCTTGGCTTGCACAGCTTCCAGAAGCTGGTCGAGGTCTATGGCGAGGAAGGCGCGCGCAATCTGTCGTCGCTTGCGCGCACCAAGCTCATCCTTGCGACAGGCGACATCAAGACCGCCGAGGAATGTTCGCACTATATCGGCAGCCGCGAAGTCCGGCAGATGGATGAGGCATACAGCTATGGCTACAACCAGACCCGCGACGCCTCGACGCTCACCGCGCGCAAGCAGGTCGAGCCCCTTGTTCTGCCCGATGACATCACCAATCTGCCCGCGCTTCATGGTTTTGTGAAATTCCCCGAGGGCTTTCCTGCCGCGCGCATTCTGCTCCAGTGGAAAGCCTATCCCAAGGTGGCCGAAGGCTTCCTCCGCCGCGCCCATGTCGAGCCGGTTCGCTCAAAGGTTGCCGAGGATTATTTCGCGGAGGAGGAAGAGGAGGCGGGCGGTCGGGATGGCGCCGCGCAGGTCGCTGAGGAGGCGCGCGATCCAGCCTATAATCTCGCGAAGGAACTGGCTGCCCGCATCCTCATCGATGGGGTGGAGGACGAACATAGCCGCGCGGCGGACAGGGCAGGGGAGGGGCATGGTGATCGGGTCAGCCCGGCCGCACCGTCTGCGCTGGTGGGCGACGGACAGGATGTGGGTTCGCATGCGCAGCACGGTGGCACGCAGCAGGCCGATCTCCAACAGCGCGACCGGACTGCGGACCTCGCCGAATCCAATATTCCGCAGTCGGCTTCAGTGGAGGATCAATCGCTGGTCGAGCTGCGACAGGATTTCTCCGGAGGGATCGACGACAACCCGGACATGGGCATCTGATCGATGCTCTCGGTCGCTCCGGTCCGCTCCGCGTCAGGCGCCGCCAGCTATTTCGCGCAGGACAATTTTTACACGGTGGAGGGTTCGTCCGAGGTCAGCCTCTGGGCCGGTGAGGGCGCGCGGAACCTAGGTCTCGCCGGCGACGTCGGCAAGGAGAGTTTCGAGGCCATCCTCAATGGGGAATTGCCGAGCGGCGAGAACGTGGCGAGGCATGAGAACCGGCGGGCTGGTATCGACCTCACCTTCTCCATGCCCAAGTCTGCTTCGGTCATGGCCTATGTCGCGCGCGATCGACGCATCCTCGCCGCCAACATGACCGCGGTGCAGGCGAGCATGGCGTGGGTGGAGAAGAACCTCGCGGAGGGTCGCAAGGATGTGGAGGGACGGAAGGTGCCGGTTGCGACGGGCAACCTTGTCTATGCCCTGTTCGAACATGACACCAGCCGGGCGCTTGATCCGCAGGGTCATATCCATGCCGTCATCGCCAATCTGACGAAGATGCCGGACGGCAAATGGCAGGCGCTCCATGCCGACAAGATCTGGAGCCACAACAGCGTGATCGGCGCCATCTACCATGCCTTTCTGCGCGGCGAGATCGAGAAGCTTGGCTATAGCCTCGATCTGAAGGGCAAGCATGGCACCTTCGAGATAGCGGGGGTACCGAAGGCGGTGCTGGAGGCCTTCAGCCAGCGCAGCGCTCATATTCGGGAGAAGGCCGCGGAACTGGGCGTCACTTCGCACAAGGCGCGGGACCAGATCACCATCAACAGCCGCGACCCCAAGCTTAATGTCGCAGACCGGCCGGCGCTTGTAAAAGGCTGGAAGGACAAGGCTGAGGGCCTTGGCTTCACCGGCAAGGAACTGGTCGATGCCGCCCTTGCCCGGGCCGGCGTCATTCAGGCGGAGGGACCGCTGGAGCGGGGCTATCGGGCGGTCAAGGACGCCGTCGAAAATGCCATGATCAAGCTTGGGGCACTTCTTGGCCACGACGATCCGCTCGTCGATCATCGGATCGCGCGGATCGTGCAGACCCCGGCCGCCGGTCGCGCTCAGCTTGTGGTCGCCTCGGCCGCGCGCATCCATTCCGAGCGCGAGGCGGCGTTCGAACAGCATAAGATCGCCAAGACCGCGCTCGATCTGGGGCTGAAGGGTGTCACCATCGAGCATGTCGAGCGGCGGATCGAGGAATTGGTCGACAAGGGTCTGCTCCTGCGCGGCGTGGGCCGTGCCTCCGATATGGTGACCACCCGTGATGCGCTCCAGACAGAGGAAAAGATCCTCGCTCTCATGGAAGCGGGCAATGGCAAGGCGATCCCGATGCTCGATTCCGCCGCCGCGCCGGCCCGGCTCCAGGAAGTCAGCGAGAAGCCACTCAATCCCGGGCAGCTGGCATCGGCCACGCTGATCATCGCCTCCTCCGATCGCACGGTGTCCGTGCAGGGCGATGCCGGTGCGGGCAAGTCGACGATGCTGTCCGCTGTGGCACGGGTGGCAGAAGCCGAGGGCCGGACGATCCTGGGCCTCGCCTTCCAGAACAAGATGGTTGCCGACATGAAGGCGGGTGCCGGCATCGAGGCGCAGACCATCGCCTCCTTCGTCCTTGCCAACCACCGGTTCGTGACCTGGCGGGAGGGCCCTGCCTATGAGGAGGCACGCGCCAGGCTCGCCGGTGCGACCCTGTTGGTCGATGAATCCTCCATGGTGTCGTCGAACGATATGCTGAAGGTCCACCAGATCGTTGACGCGCTCGGCATCGACAAGCTGGCGCTGGTTGGCGATCGTCAGCAGCTATCGTCCATCGATGCCGGCAAGGCTTTTGCCATGATCCAGGCGGGAGGCGGCACCATGGCGCGTATGGACCAGAATGTCCGCATCGGTAAACCGGGCCAGCCGCTCACATCCCAGGAGGAGAAACTGCTGGTCGTCGCCAAGCTTGCCAGCCGGGGCGAGTCCAGCGAGGCGATGCGGGTGCTTGGCAACAAGGTCATCGAGTCCGATGCACCGGCCGAGGAAGCGGCCGATCGTTGGCTTGGGTTATCGCCGGAAGAGCGCGATGTCACGGCAGTGTTCGCTTCGGGCCGCGAAGCGCGGACGCTCATCAACGAGCGCATCCAGTTGGGACTGGCGAGTGAAGGGACGCTCAAAGGCGAGGCTATTCGTCTCCTCGTCTATGAGCGCGTCAACATGACGCGCGAGGAACTACGTTATTCAGCCAACTACCGACGAGGGCAGACGCTGGAGGTCGGGCGCGGCGGAGCTCGCGATGTCGGCCTCAAGGGTGGGCGCTACCAGGTGGCCAAGGTCCATACCAACGGACGGGTCGACCTGCTGCGCGGCCGATCAAAGATCCGTTTCCATCCGCAGCAGCTCTCGCCCACCGAGACGCGCGATCGGCTCCAGCTTTCCGAGACGAAAATCTTGACCCTGCGCGAGGGCGATGTGATCCGCTGGACCGCCAATGACAAGCCGCGGGATTTGCTCAACGCCGCCATCGCGCGCGTGGCTGGTGTCGATGCCCATGGCGTGACCGTCGATCTGGGGGGTGACAAGCGGCTGACGCTGCCGGTCGGCGATCCCATGTTGTCCCGGCTCGACCTGGCCTACAGCCTCAACATGCACATGGCGCAGGGAATCACCACCGACAAGGCGATCACGGTCATGTCCAGCCAGGAGCGGAATCTCTCCAACCAGCGGCTGTTCAATGTCGGCGTCACCCGCGTGCGTGAAGACCTCACCATGATCGTAGATGACAAGGAGGAGCTGGCCCGCCAGCTGGATCACAACTCGGGCAACAAGACCTCGTCTCTGGAAACCCTGGGGCGTCTCGATATCGACGGGAAGAAACCCGGTGCGCCGCGCGAGCCTTTCAATCCAGGGCCAATAGATGGTGACACTTTACCGGGAGGGAGCGATCCGTCTGGCCTGCCGCCAGATCTGCCGCCGCTGCCTGACAGCAATGCGGCCGCGGCTGTCCCATCCAGCGCAGCGGGCCAGGCGCCCGACAAGATTGATCGTGCGGAGATCCTGCCGCCATTGCCGGAACGCAGCATGGGGCTGGATCTATAATGGAGAAATGGCACTTGTGACACTTTACCGGCTTTGAGATGCTGCGCGGTAAACTGTCATGGATGACTCTTTATGAGCGAAGGGGCGCCACCGACCGGAATCGGCGGCGCTCCATGCTTCAGCCGTTGAGCTGGTCCTTCACCGCCTTGCCGGGCGTGAAGGTCAGCTTCTTCGAAGCAGCGATCTGGATGGTCGCGCCGGTCGAGGGGTTGCGGCCTTCCCGGGCCGGGCTGTCCTTGACCTTGAACTTGCCGAATCCGTTCAGCGAGACCTCGTTGCCCTCGACGGCAGCGGCGGCGATCGACGTGAAGACCGAGTCAACATATTTGCGGGCATCAGCCTTGGTGAGGCCATGATCGGCGGCCAGGGCTTCAGCGAGATCGGTGTTGTTCATGTGCAGGCTCCCTCTGGTGGAGTTGCGTGCATAGGATGGAAAATCTCCGGCCGGAAGAGGGATTTGCCCGAAAACAGGGGGTCTGGGCCGGTAAAGTGTCATCCATGCTTTTTGTTTGGCGCGGTTGCAAAGGGGGATTCACACTGACTCAGCATGTGCTAGATTCCTGATATGTTCTATCAGCCTGACCTTTTCGAGCAACCACAGATAGCGCCGGCGTCACCGCCATCGCCGATGATGGCGGCTGAGTTGCCGGATCTCGTGGAACGAATATCGACCGTTTCCCGGCGCCCGCGCTACGCGTTGCTGGTCCTGAAACTGATTGCGCAGGAAGCCGGGAGCAACGGGAGCGTCGGACCCTATGTTCGCAGCGCGAAGGGGAGAGTGCCGGTACGGGACTGGCTGTGCCAGGCGCTGGCGCCGCTGGCGCAACGAGATTGCCGGCGTCGGGCGATGATCAAAACCGTCAGGGCGGGATTGGAGACTACGGCAGGACAGGGGGCTGATCCCCGCGACATCGAGCAACGGCTCGAAGCGGAAGTCCAGTCGCGTATCCTGCGATCAGGCCGGAGCAATGTGAGCCGGGTTGTCTCGGATCTGGTCCGGGCGGGTCTCCTTCGTCGTCACTATCAGGGATACCGGATCGACCATCCCAATCGCGGTGCGCAACGGGAGGCGGTTTATACGATCACGCCCGAAGTTAAGCGGGCGCTCCAACGCCATTGAAGGGCGTTGGAGTGTCCTGTTGCGAAGCGGCTCAGCAGACGGGCTGGTCAGTGGAAATTGGAGGGGGGACGCATGGTCGCCATGGCGCGTGCGCAACGGCGGATGACCAGATCTCTTTGAATGGTGATGGACTCCGGGCCTTCCCGAACCAGGGTATCGATCGCGTTTCGCGTCTCGTGAGGTGGCGGTAGCAGATAGCCGGCGCCGTCGGATGTCCTCATTACGACCTCTCCTTCGAGTCGTTGGACAGCGACCATATTCCTCCCCAAGCGTACTGGGAAGGGATAGGCATCGACCATTGGGAGGTTCTCAGACTTCCTCGCTGGGGTCCTGGATCTCAAGGTGGATCCGCCATCCCTCGAAGGTGATGAGCATGCGACCAAATTCCTCCCAACTCACCTCACGCCCATCGATGACCAGCAGGGGCAGATAATCGGGGGATT
This sequence comes from Sphingobium sp. 15-1, assembly GCF_013375535.1. Lineage (GTDB taxonomy): Bacteria > Pseudomonadota > Alphaproteobacteria > Sphingomonadales > Sphingomonadaceae > Sphingobium > Sphingobium aromaticivastans. The sequence continues at coordinate 508,236 of NZ_JABXJG010000003.1, read as the reverse complement.
CAAGGTCGCAGGTGATGTGACCACGGACTGCCCTCCCCGAAATGGCCAGCCCCAAATCTCCTTCGACCAGATGGTTCGTGGCAAGATCATGTCGCATCCGTTCGAGAAGGCGCATCATAAGCGCAAACGGATCGGCGTCTACGCCGCCATGGACCTGGAATGCGTAGCCCTCCCGTTCGTCGGCTCTGACCTCACGGGCCTCAAGCGTCAGCGTCGTGCCGAGGTGCCGTAGCACAAAGTGGAACCAATGGCTGTCCCCGTTCGCATCGGGCAATTCCATTGGCTGGAAGCCGACATGGCTGAACCTTACCCCGCTCCGGCGGGCGACCTCCTCATTATAGCAGCGGCTGCAAAGATCCCGGTAACCCGTCTCGATGCTTCCGAAGTGCGTGATCTCGAAGTCTGGAACGCCTATATGGCACTGGTCGCATGCAATGTCCGCCATGGTTCTCCGCTCAATTCCTGTCTGTCGCAGCTGAATGGGTGTCGCGGGTCCAGGTCAATCCAACATCGTCGCACCATTGGCATAGGGCTGCCTTGACCGCGCGTTCCTCATAAGCATACCATTTCTCGAGCGCGCCCTGCGCCGCGAGCAGATGCTTGAAACGCCTATAGGCGCCTTTCCGGCTGAAAATGTCCCGTGCTTCCTCCCACATTTCTGGCAACTCTTCGGCGACGAATGCGAGCGCGAGCTTTTTTCCAAGATGGAGATCGCGTCGATGGGGTACGACAAAATATCGTGTCCCCTCCGGATCGTCAGACAATTCCTCAGCATCGTCCATGTCCAGGTTGTCGGACACAAAGAGAATGCGGCCCGATTGCCTGCAAATATAGGCCTGATGTTCGTCATATTGTGACGCGCTGACAAACTCGAGCGCCTCGATGAGGTCGCTAAGGAGTAGGGGCGCGGCCTGACCAGTTTCCGGTTTCATAGGCACGCCTCGCCTATCAAAGGGGGCATTCGGAAACGCAGGCGGCAGAAAGGCAACAAAATGAACGCTCATGCGCGACGCGAGGAGCGATTGAACGGAGGTCCATCCTTCCAATCCTTACTTCGCGGAGCCGCATAGCCAGAATCTCACCATAGCCGTTCAATCGGCCTGCTGACATACCATAGCGGCTTTCCCCCACGACTGCACTATGTGCGAAAGATCAACGGCGCTCCAGTGCTGCCCTCGTCGCCGCTTCCACCGACACTTGATGCTGAAGGACAGCCAGGATGCCAGGAAAGAGATGCGCGACCCGCAAACGGTATAGGTTCCAACTGTCGATCCGTCGTCTCGCCGCACGTCTGCTTACGCCCAGGCGACTGGCGATTTCCTCAACGGTGCGTCCATGTTGGTTGAAGAGGCTCCAAACGTTCCGAATAAGCGGGCAGGCTAGCGGTACACCTAAGGATTGTGTCGCCCATTGCATTTCTGGCAGAGATTGGAACGGTGGGTAAACAAAGGGGGAGGGGTAGATGATCCGTTCGGAATTGAGCGCAAAATTGGCTGAGGAAAATCCATCCCTCTCGCAGGAGGATGTCGAGAGGATCGTCGAGCTCTTTTTCAAGGAGATTGTTGACCGCTTATCGACCGGTGGCCGGGTGGAACTGCGTGGATTTGGTTCGTTCACGACCCGAGCGCGGGAAGCGCACACCGGTCGAAACCCTCGGACCGGGGAAGCGGTCGTCGTGACGGCGAAGCGCGTACCCTATTTCAAGCCGGGCAAGGAAATGCGCGAGAGGCTGAATGTCGACAAGGCGACATCATGAATATGCCGCGCGACGATTCAGCTGATCCTGCGACTACGACGTCCGTTCAGAAGAGTGCCGTGCAGCGGTCAGTGGCAGCGGGGTCGTCGATCGGATCGGCTGCACGGCCTTGGGAGGCGAGAGGTGGTTGAGGGCTGGGATTCCTTATCAAGGCTGCCCTCCATGTTTCGCGGCATCGTGATCGCCTTCGCGGCCATCGGTTTTGCGATCGTCGGCAGGCTGCTGATCCAAAGCCTGGTTCCCGGCGTCGTGCCGTTTTCGCTCACCTATCCGGCCATCATCCTGGCTGGATTGCTCGGCGGCTGGGAAGCCGGTTTGATCAGCATCGCAGGATGCGAACTGCTGATATGGTATTTTGTTATCCCGCCGGTTCGTTCCTTCACACCCCTTGCTCCGAGCGATGCCGTCAGCCTGGCGGTGTCAACGGTATCTCAGCTCATTGCGCTTGCCGTTGTCGTCAAATATCGCGAGGCCAGCGAGAGGACCCATCGCGACGCGGCTGCGCAAGCCGAGTTTTTCCGGCTTGCGCTCAACGAGTTGGATCATCGCACGAAGAATAATTTCATGATCGCCGCTTCGCTTCTCACGGCGCAGGCGTCGCAGGCACAACCGGAGGTGGCAGGGGAGTTGAAAAATGCCGCGGCAAGGCTGATGATGATCGCGGCCACCTACAGTCATCTTTCCGGTTCCAGCCAGTCGATCTCAGAGGTGAGGCTTGATGAGTATCTGGGGGAGATCTGCGCGCAACTGCGCGATGGGCTGCTACCGGGAGGCATTGTCCTGACATTTTCCGGCGACCCGACAGTCATGGACGCTCGCCGCGCGGTGAACATCGGGCTCATCATGAACGAATGGATCACCAACGCCGTTAAATATGCGTTCCCAGAGGGGTTTGGATCGATTGACATCCGGCTGGCTCGGGCAGGTGATCGACTTGAACTGATGGTGGCCGACGATGGCATCGGGGCGAATGTCGAGGGAGCCGGTGGACGTGGATCACGGCTTATACAGATGCTCGCTCAATCCATCCATGCTGACCTCCAGGTCCGCAATGACGGGGGCACGCAAGCCATATTGGCGATGGAGGAGACCTCATCGCGATCAATCGGATAACGTCCCTCGGGGTCTGTCGTTTTCCCAAGATCACCAGGCGTCCATCACAGTCATCCGCGTCTCCGCGATGCCCCTCACTACGACCAGGCGTGCGTCGACACAGGCGGCTATCTTCTGCCGCCCCGCGCCGACATGTCAGCAGCGAGCATGTATCCCAGCAGAAACCATTGCGGAGGCCGTGAATTGCGGCGAAGAGTGCTGGATGATCCCCGCCATCACCGATCATCTCCTGACCAATTCCATCCAGAACGAGCGCATGATTCGCGCGGGCCTCGATTATTTTCTGGAGGACAGGGTGGGGGATCTCGCGTTCGATCCGCAATTCAACTCGGTATCCGCGATCGTCGAGGGTAGCGGTCGAAACAGCTATGTGACCACCATCATCTTCGATCCGGAATTGCCCAAAAATCTTGCCGAAAGCGATTGCACCTGTCCAGTGGGCTATGGCTGCAAGCATGCCGCAGCTTTGCTCCATGCGCTGCGCCGGTTCGGCTCGCCTGAAGGTTCAGGCCTCAGGATTACGGCTGCGTCCGCAGCGCCATCCATGGTTTCGGGTCCTCTGGGCGAATGGCTCGAAGGGGTCAGCATCGATAATCTCGCCGCGCGCATTGTTGCTGATCAACTATGTTTTGTCATCGAACCGGCGCGAGCTTTCCGGCAGGCGAAGGGTCCCAAGGGCGCCAAGACCGCGACCGGAACTGAGCCATCGCGCTTCATCCTTCAGGTCCGTGCGAGGCAACGCCGTGCACAGGGCGGGGATTGGCAGATCATACAGCCCTATGTGCTGCAACACAGATCCACCCATTTCGAACCGGGTGGCTTGCGCCTCCTCGCGCGAATGAATGCCAAGGAACTGGGCGGCGATTTCGCGGCCAAGGGTACGCCCATCGGCCAGCATGGCTGGCAATGGCTGTTCGAGGCCGCCAAAGCCGGTTTGCTGCGGTGGAAGCGCCCCGATGGACCGGCGGTCACTGTCACGCAGGACCCTTTGAAGGCGCGTCTTGCCTGGCGGCTGCTCGAGGATGGCAGGCAGATGCTGGTGCTGGAGGACATTGACGAGACGCTCAAGATTTTTGCCGGCGATCCTCCCCTGTTTTTCGATGAGGACCGGTACATGCTCGGCCTTGTCGATACCGGCATAGCCCCGTTGATTGCCGGTCGCCTGCTTGCGATGCCGCCGATCGAGCCTGCCCAGCTCCCGGCGCTTGCCGCGCGCTGGGAAGAGATTGCCGGGGGCGCGTTGCACCTGCCCCAGATCATGATGCCTCAGCGGTTCAAGCCGATAACTCCGCGGCCAGTACTGCATTTCCTCACCGACAAGATACCCTATGTCGACAGCTTTTTGAGCTGGGGCCGCACCCAGGCTCGCCCGACCCCCGTCGAGCTCGCCCGGCTTGAGTTCGATTATGAGGGGCATCGCGTCCGCGCGAACATGCCCGCGCGCGAGGTGGTGGTACGGACAGAGGAAGGGCTGATATGCTTTCCACGCGATCTCGAGGCCGAGCAGGCGGCCGCCGATCGCCTTGCCGAGACGCTGCTCCTGCCCATTTCCCTGCTCGAAGATTTCCAGCCCAAGGATCATCAGGCATGGGATCATGTCCTCATGAGCCGCGAACTGGAGGACACGGCCGCAGACAACTATCCTGACTTTCTTATCAATGAGAAGACCGCTCTCGAAGCCGAGGGCTGGCTCATCGAATACGCCCCCGACTGGTACCACGCTTTTGTTCCGCTTGATAGCGAGGATACCAGCCTGGCGCTGGCGCCTCAGGCGGCACCTTCCGCTGCATCCGGGGAGCCGATCGACTGGTTCGACGTCGAGCTTGCCGCGCTGGTGGACGGCCAGCGCGTGAACATCCTTCCCGCGCTGCGTCGCCTAATCGCCGAGGACGGCGGGGATCTGCTCGCACGCGATGATGACCACCGCCTACCCTTGATGCTGGGGAACGGGCGGTTCACGGCTATTCGCCTGGGGCTCGTACGTCCGCTGCTCGAGACCTTGCTGCGCCTTGCGGTAGCCGACCGGAGCGCGGGACCACTGCGGCTCAACCGCTATGATCTTGGCACCATCTATGAAATCGCCGGCAGCGGCCTGGCCTGGACCGGAGAAGCGAATTTACGCCAGCTTGCAGGCGCGCTTCACCAACCCGATCGCGCCGGCTATATCGCGCCCGATGGTCTCCAGGCCCAGTTGCGTCCCTATCAGGAAACCGGCGTCGCCTGGTTGCAGGCGCTCCATGACGCGGGGTTTGGCGGCATTCTCGCGGACGATATGGGCCTTGGCAAGACGTTGCAGGCGATCACGCACATCCTGCATGTCAGGCAGACTGCGGACGCAGGGGCGTTTCATCCGATCCTCATTGTCGCGCCCACATCTGTCCTTCCTAACTGGCAGGCCGAACTGGCGCGCTTCGCGCCTGGGCTTGAGTGCCTGCTGTGGCACGGCGCCGACCGCCAGGGGCGATCCGATGAGCTTGGCCGGAGCGCGATTCTGCTCACCAGCTATGCCTTGCTTGCACGCGATAAGGATTTGCTCGGGAAGCAGGATTATGCGCTGATCGTGCTCGACGAGGCCCATGTCCTTAAAAATCCCAAGACTGCAGGCTTCAAGGCGGCGGCCACCCTCAAGGCGCGGCAGGTCGTCGCGCTCTCGGGCACGCCGATCGAAAATCGGCTGAATGACCTCTGGGCGCTGGCCAGTCTTGCCAATCCTGGCCTGCTCGGATCATTCGAAGCCTTCCGGAACGGCTATCGAACGCCGATCGAGAAACAGGGGGATCCGGCGGCCAAGGCAGCGCTTGGGCGCCGGTTGCGGCCGTTCATGCTGCGCCGGACCAAGGATGAGGTCGCAGCCGATCTGCCCGCCAAGACGATCATCCCTGAACGCATCGAACTCAGCGAGGCGCAGATGCGGCTGTATGAAAGTCAGCGGCTGCTGATGCAGGCGCGGGTGCGCGACGAGATTGATCGTGTCGGGCTGATGCGATCGCAGATCATCGTGCTCGACGCCATGCTCAAATTGCGCCAGATCTGCTGTGATCCTTCCCTGCTGCCGCGCGGGCTTGGCGAAGGCGTTGCGTCTGCGAAGCGCGCGCGGCTTCTTGAAATGCTACCCGAGCTTGTCGAAGAAGGGCGACGGGTCATTCTCTTCAGCCAGTTCACTGCCATGCTTGACCGCATCGCCGCCGACCTCGACGCGATAGGCATCCCCTATGAGCAGTTGCGCGGCAGCACCCGCGATCGCGCGCGTCCGGTCCGCCGCTTCCAGCAAGGCGAGGTTCCCCTGATCCTCGTCAGCCTCAAGGCAGGCGGGGCAGGGGTCAATCTCACTGCCGCGGACACCGTCATCCTCTATGACCCCTGGTGGAATCCGGCGGTCGAAGCGCAGGCGATAGACCGCGCCCACCGCATTGGTCAGACAAAGGCGGTGTTCGTCCATCGCATGATCGCGACGGGCAGCATCGAGGAAAAGATCCTGGTCCTCCAGGAGCGTAAGCAGGGCCTTGCTGACATGCTCTGGAGCGAACAGGCGAACACGGGCGGGCCTGGGCTCGATGACGACGACATCGCGTTTCTTCTGGGGTGAGCCCAGTATTGCTGTTCCGAAAAACCGAGACCGGGCAATCAGTGGAACGCTTCAAGCTGGGGGAGTGGTCTGCCGATGGCGATTTCTACTGATGAATGGTTTTTGAGAGGGAGGAATCTTGCTTCGCTGATCCGGCGGTTTCAGCCGAGCGCCTATCTGCGCTGCACGCGCTTGGCCCATCGCGTCATTCCGCTTGGGATGGGCTATGGGATGACGTGCTTTGCCAGTTCCACAAACGGGTTCCAGCTTCTTTACATGGCAAAGGGCCTTTCTACGAGCATGGCGCAAGCCGTTGTGCGCGATCGGTTCGGCGCTCGCTGAAAAACTGGGCACCGATCTCCGTGAGGTTCGGTTGGGTAGCGGTCTTGAGTGAGGAATTGTGCGGATTGTCCGCCACACTCTGCCGATCTTCTCGAGGAAAATATCGCTTATCTTAACTGAAGAGGACGCCCCCTTAACACACAGTTTGGCATATCCCATTGACATATCCCGTGAGGCGGGCCATGGAACAAGGTGCTGTATTTCAGAGCAATCGCAGTCAGGCGGTGCGGTTGCCTAAGGCGGTTGCGCTTCCTGATGACGTAAAGCGGGTTGATGTGGTCGCCCTAGGTCGAGTCCGAATCATCACCCCTGCTGGCGAGTCTTGGGATAGCTGGTTCGATGTCGAGGGTGTGACTGCTGACTTCATGTCGGAGCGTGAACAGCCCGATGATCAGGAGCGCGAGGCTTTCTGATGCTCAAGTTCATGCTCGACACCAACATCTGCATATTCACCATCAAAAATCGCCCTCAAGAGGTCCGAGCGGCTTTCAAACGGCACCACGGCCAAATGTGCATCAGTACGGTCACCTTGATGGAACTGATCTATGGTGCAGAGAAGTCCTCTAGAGGGTGTCTTTGCTGTACGCTTTTGGCCTTTGTGGCACATCGAATCTCTCATGCGCTGTAGGCGAGTATAGGGAATTTATCGAGTTTACAGGAAAGTTATAAACTGGCATAAACTCTCTATGGATGCCCGTCGAAACCCTTTTGCCCCTGGTGCGGGGACGCCCCCTCCCGAGCTTGCTGGCCGCAGTGCTTTGCTTGAGCGCAATGCCGTAGCGCTTGATCGTATTCGTATGGGCCGAGCTGCGCGCCCAAGTATCCTCTATGGGCTGCGCGGTGTTGGGAAAACCGTTCTTCTTTCCACCATGCGGGATACCGCAGAGGGAGAGGGGATGACGATCGTCACCATCGAGGCGCCTGAAAACAGATCCTTGCCTGGAATTCTCGTGCCCGCGTTGCGGGCGGCCTTGTTGCGGTTGGATCGACTTAAACAGGCGTCGGCAGGTGTAAAGCGCGCGCTGCAAGCGTTGGCGGGTTTTGCGAAGCTGAAGGTCAAATATGACGATCTTGAAGTGGCACTCGACTTTGAGCCGGAACCAGGACTTGCCGATAGCGGCGATCTTGAGGCAGATCTCGCGGATCTGATTGTCGCAGTCGGGGAGGCAGCCAAGGAGCGAAAAAGCGCCGTTGTGTTGGTGATCGACGAACTCCAATATGTGCCAGAAGAGCAGCTCGCCGCGCTGATAAGCGCACTTCATCGGGCCAGTCAAAAGCAGCTTCCGGTCACAATGCTTGCGGCGGGCCTCCCGCAGTTGCTGGGGCAGATGGGTCGAGCCAAATCTTATGCGGAGCGACTGTTTGAATTCGTTGCTGTGGGGCCCCTGGACGACGTTGCTGCCAAAGATGCCATTCGATTACCGGTCGAGCGCGAGGAAGAATCCATCGAAGATGCGGCACTGCGCGCGATCCTCCAACAGACCCAAGGATATCCATATTTTCTACAGGAGTGGGGAAAACATAGCTGGGACTGTGCAGATGCGTCGCCGATAACCGCAGCAGATGTGACGGCGGCAACAGCAAGTGCCTTGGCTGAATTGGACGCCAGCTTCTTCCGCGTGCGGTTCGACCGGCTGACGCCAGCAGAGAAGCGCTATCTGCGCGCTATGGCGAGCCTCGGACCTGGTCCCCATCGATCTGGTGACATTGCCGAAGCCATGGGCGCGAAAGTCACGACCCTCGCGCCAACTCGCAACAGCCTCATAGCAAAAGGCATGCTCTACAGTCCGGCACATGGAGACACTGCGTTCACAGTGCCGCTTTTTGACGCTTACATGATGAGGGTGATGCCCGCTACGGGATCGGATGGCGATCCAAGCAAGCAACACCAAAAATTTTAAGCTATTGATTTAAAACGATATGTTCCTGCCGGATAGAGAAGACACTTTCTGTCCCCGATAGAAATGACACTCTTTGAGGACAGCAGGGGCTGCGCGGAGCCATCGGCCTAGCGCAGCGCAGAGCCTGCTGAGGGCGCAACATGGAGGGGAGGGACGTGGACCCGCTGCGCAGGCAGCGGGCTCGGTCAGAGCCGTTCGAACAGTCTCAGCGGGCCTTCACAAACTCCAGCGTGCCGCGCGCCCGCAACTCAGCCTGGCTGAGCCGTGGGCCGCGCTTGAGCTTGGGACCGCCCAAGCGACGGCGATCAACCTTTACCAGCGCTTCGGGCTCGGGAAAGAGATGGGCGGGCTGATCACGGCGGGCAGGGGCATTGTTGTTGCGCTGCCGGTGATGTGGCGCAATCGCCTGGATCTGCTTTGCCAGCATCAGTGCCGGTCCAGATGCTTGTTGTCGACAATCGCGGGCTGGTTGATCCGGGGCATCTTGTCGAACAGGCGATAGGGCAGCACCTGCCCCTCATGACGGATCTCGATCTTGCCGTCAGGATATTTGCAGATGTGGACACGCTTACCTACCAGAGCCTTGCTCATCGCAGTAGGCTCCAGAATGAACAACACCTTGTTGTAATGCAGCGTCAGTGCCTTTGAAATCTTCCGCTTTTCGCGCCAGACCATGATCGCACGTAGATCGTCCTGCGGTGCCAGAGGGCGATGCAGATCACGACTGTCTGCCGCTGGGCGAGCAAAGCGCCGATTGTGCCGAACCATATAGCTTGGCAGAAAGGCGTTCGCTTCTTCGATCGACGAGATACCTTCCAGCCGCATCGCCTTGACCAGCCGGTCCTGCAATGTGCCGTTGGCTCGTTCGACCCGGCCTTTGGCCTGTGGCGAGTTGGCGCAGATGATCTCGATGTTCAGCGCATCAAGCGCGCGGCCGAAATGCGTCATGCCATCGCCCTTGGCCGTCGCCTTGGCATTGCGGAAGACCGAGTGCTTGTCGGAATAGAAGGCCACCGGCTTGCCGTGCCGCTCAATATATTCGCGCGTCGCTTCCATGTAGGAAAAGGTGCTTTCGCTCTCGACCATCTGGAGATGCAGCAGCTCGCTGGTCGCGTCGTCAATGTAGACGAGCAGCGTGCATTTCGGGCCACGCTCCTCGAACCAGTCATGCTTCGAACCGTCAATCTGGACCAGCTCCCCACGACAGTCCCGCCGGTGACGCGGTTGATAGGGGCGAGAACGACGCGCGGCGCGATCCTGCCAGATTCCCGCCGCGATCATCATCTGTCGCAGCGTCTCACAGCCCACCGATCCGCATAATGCGTGCGGACGATCGTAAGGACGCGCTCGCGAAAGGCATCGCTGTGACGCCGGTTGCTCGGCCGACCACGCTTGCGCGACACCAGGCCTGAAGCGCCTTCGGTTCGCAGTCGGTCAAGCAACCGGAAAATCTGCCGGCGCTTCAAGCCCAGCAGTTGCGCAGCATCCTCGACCCGCAGTTCGCCGCGATCCGCACGCGACAATGTATCAAACCGCGAAAGCTCGCCATGGCTCATCGCCACCACCGTCATAAGCGTGTCCTCCCGAACTGCCAGGAGGACCATGCCACCGAGCTCTGCTAAGGACGCCCGAGGGTGTCATTTCTATTCAGCAGAGGGGTGTCATTTCTATCCGGCGCTTACACGATAAAAGTTTGATAATCCGCATTATGTTAATCCATAAACAAAACTAATATTCTATTATCTACGGAGCCGTCCTGGAACCGGACATTCGAGCGCGAAATTGTCATCGGGTAGCTTCCTGCATGGCCCTCATTCCCGACGCCGCTTTTCGACGACCGATCGACGGTCTTACGCAAGAATTCTTCGCCGCGGGTGAAGATAGCGTCGGCATTGCCCGGGCCTGTACCACAAGGCGATGTCGGATGTGATATCGAGGGCCTTGCCATCGACATGGCCATACCAGGCGGAGACGATGATCCTTGTCCAGGTCGTAGCGGGGTTGGAGAGCAGGGTTTTCAGCTTCGGCAGCGCCGGGCCTTTTTGCGCTGGCCGCCCCATGGAGCGTGATGTTCGTTCCGCGGACGGTGCGAATAGGCTGGCATCCAACCGCAGTCGGCTGATGAGTGTTGCGCGCCGCTGTCGCCCACGAAGATGATCCGACGGCCTGGCAGCCAGCGGCACAACTGTAAGGCGCCCTGCCGAGCCCATTCAGTCAGTAGCTTGTGTCGGCGGCCACGTTGAAGGTCGGATCGCTCCGAAGGGGCGAGCAGGGTCAGGACCGGTAAGGCCTTGATCAGGCTGGCCCATGGCACCGGGGTGAGCACCATGAAGCTCAACCAACGCAGCCCGCTGGCTTTGACGAAATGGCCGTGACTCGAACGGACCGGGTCCCGGTATATTCCCCGTGCAGTGATGCGACGTCCCCATCGGCGTTCGATGGTGTCGTCCATACCGATGACGACAGGGCCATCTGGCACGAGCCGTTCGACGACAACACCCAGCAATCGTCTGGCGACGGCCCGGGGGCTCCAGCGGGCCCGACTTAGGATCTGATGATAGCTCGCAAAGTTGGTGGCTTCGGCCCGGCCCGTCATGCGCAGACAGGAACTGACGGTTCGCTTGCCTGGGGCCAGCAGGGCCCCCATCACCAGAACGAGCACATGCTCCCAACTGGGCGCCGTGAAGCAAGTACGCCATGGTTGCAGCTACTGCCGCAGTATCTGGGGAACGGGATCGCCGAAAGTGGCCCTGGGATGGTGCACCATCCCATGCTTCGAATCCCGACCAACACAGGTTGCAAGACAATCGCCTTGACCGTGCGGCGAAGTGAATCAGTTCCGCCGTGACTCGAAGGCGGCTATGGCTACGGCATGGAAATGGACAAGATCGCACTGCGCATCGAAGCGTTTGACGAAGCCAATGGCGGCGGCGTGGGATGGTACGAAGACAAAGGCGCTTACCACCTTTACTTGTTGGCAACCGAAGCACCGATCGCTCGCCTCATGCCAACCGGCACAGGGGACGACGTCAGAATCGCCTACTGGTCACATCGACGAAAATGGGAAGATATCGACGACATGGGCGGATGCGTTCGACCCCTCGATCAGGCCCTCAACCATATCGCTAACAACGGCATTTTCTGGACCTGGACCTAACCAAAAACGTGCAAAGCCAAGCTAAGATCATTAAATCTCTTCGACAGCAAAACATTGATGCCGCTTTTCCACAAAAGTTATAATTTCTCATATGAAATCAAGTTCTGCTGAAACTCAGCAAGCTCATCTTCCTTTAGTCCGATGCAGCATGAACTATATTTTCGAATGATCCATATTGCCTTTCGACAGCCGTAAAACTTGCGTCGATATAATCTGGCTCAACGCTTATGATTGCATTCAATGCTCCGCTACTTATCTCCTGCCCCACACGATCTCTCATCAACAGGCGTGTGGCCTCCACTATTTCGGACCCGATATTCCCCATGCTGGAAAGATAATCCTGCATAATCATCGCATAAGGGACGCCCACCATCCGGAGAAGGTAATTGCTCACCGGGTTGGCCGGTGGAGGGCTGCTCAGGCGACGGCGAATGTTCCGTCGACGAGCTCGCGGATTGCAGCGAGTGCTGATTTTCCGTTGAGGCGAGCGGTGCCGGTGACGGATCGATATCCGGCATGGATCTGAGCGCCCCAGTCTGATCGGAAGCCGTTGGTGACCTTGCGGAACACGACGGAGGAACGGATTTCACGCTCGGATATGTTGTTGGTTGCCGGGACGCTGCGGTTGGTGAGGAAGACGAAGAACTTCGCCCGCCACGCCTTGATCTGCTTGAGAAGGGTCTTGCCGGCAGGGTGCGCGACAGGCGCCCGCATGAGGGTGGTCAGCTTGTGATCGGCCTTGGCGGCGTATGTCGCCAGGGTCGTGTCCTTCAGTTCGTGTCGTCGTTTTCCGACCCGGATCGCCCATCGCAGGTGATCGCGGATCTTCGGTGCAAAGATCGTATCGCCGCAGTCGATGGCGTATTGAACGTCGCGCAGGACATGGGCGAGGCAGACCTGATGCTCTTTGCCCAGTTCCTGCTGGCCGGCATAGCGATCCGACACCCACACCTTGGGCTGGTGGTCTCCCAGCACCTCTTCGGCAACGCTGCGGGCCCGGCGCGGGGCGATCTTGTGAAGCACTGCCTGGTCCGAGATGAACACCCATTGCCACTGAGTGACGCCATTGGTGCGGGTAGTGGTCTCGTCCGATGCGATGACCGTGCCCGAGAGCAGCTTGTCCCGGATCGCCCCGGTAGCCGCGGCCATGCTCTGGCCCATGCGCCTGAAGATATTGGCGATGGCGCCTTCGGAGATGGTCAGGCCGAACAACTCCGCAGAGATACGCGACAGGCGCTCGAAACCGACATGATGGCTATGATGCAGATAGGTCAGCAAGGAACGAATGCCGGGGCCGAATGGCGTCCCCGGCTCCATGCCTGCCGGGGCTGCGGCTCGATAGCGCTTGCCACATCCCCCGCAACGGCCGCCGAACAGTTCTACGCGCGTCACGATCGGGCGGATCGGCGGCAGATCGATATGATCGTAGCGATGGCGGCATCGCTGCGCCTGACCAGATACGTCCGTTCCGCAATGGCCGCAGGCGGCGGCGATGACCCGCTCGGTCTTGTCCGGCGTCTCGGCAAGCGGCCGCGCTTTGCCTTCCCGCGACGGACGCCTGCCCGTTGTGCGCTTGCGCGACTTCTTCTTACCAAAGCCATCCTTCGAAGGCGGAATATGCGAGTTGGACGATGTCTTGCGCGGCTTGCCTACCAGCGCCTCGAGCTCCGATATCCGCGAAACCAGACGCTCAATCATCTTCTGCTGTTGCACCAGCAGGGCGTCCTTCTCGGCCTCACTCAGCCCTATGCGCGGTGGCGTCGCCATGTACAGGATGAATCAGAGCGTGCGGTTATACGCAACCCCTTTTTGCCAACCCCGTGAGCAATTACCGGAGAAGAGCCGCACACACAAATCCGGTTCGGTCCTTGCCTGCCGCACAGTGGATCAGCAAGGGTGCATGGCCCGCCGCCACACTCTCGCAGATCGTCTTGAGATGCGCGGCGGCGGCGAATGGCAGGGTGCGATATATGCTGACCATGATGTCTCGCCCGCCCTGAGCGGACGGGTCCACGCGCAACTTCTCCCAAGCCTCGTGCGACTCCCGAACATCCGCAAGAATATCGAGATTGAGAAGCTCGACGCCCCTGCTGACCCAATAAGAGTTGGGAATGCGCTCTCGTTCATTCAGGCTCCTGAGATCGCATATCAAGGCGATTTTCAGCTCCTCAAGCGCTTGATCATCTTGATCGTTCGGCGAAGATATAGCTTCGGATCTGAAAATCAGGCCCTTGCGAACCCTGCCCCCCAAGTCGGACGGATAGCCTGCGCAGCTATGCCGAGATTCGCTATGGGGCGAAAAGCTGGAAGTGTAAGCGCCGCGTCGTCGCCCGGATCGAAGCCAGTACCATGGGCATGGATATCCGCTATGTCGTCACGTCCCTGCCGGGGGGCTCCGCCGAGCACATCTACGACACGCTCTACTGCGCCCGCGGCCAGGCCGAGAATCTGATCAAACGGCATAAAACCCAGCTCAACAGCGACCGCACCTCATGCCGATCGGCCAACGCCAATCAGATGCGGCTCATCCTCCACACCGCTGCCTACTGGCTCATTTGGCGGATGCAGCAGGCCATCCCCAAGACAAGCGCGCTCGCCGTCGCCGAGTTCGCCACGCTGCGCCTGCGGCTTCTCAAGGTCGCCGCCCGCGTCATCGAGACCACCACCCGCATCCGCATAGCCTTTGCGTCAGCCTGCCCTGATGCCAACACGTTCCGGGCCGTCGCAGCCGCATTCAGACAAGCCCCAACATAACCGTTGCGGCCGTGCCGCTGAGCCGATCAACCCCGTCCTTCAATCTCGCAAACCTATCGAACTACCGCGATGCAAAAGACGCACCGCGATCGCTCGTCCTCATGACGCCGAAGTGGAGGCTCGAGACCGAGGATCGCCGGAAAAGCCCGCGTCGCGAATAATGCGGGCTAGATGCCGTAACGTGGTCGACCATTCCAAACTACAGCTATCAGCCATGCATCACCCCCCGACCCGGAGATACAGTCCTAGTAACAGCAGGGTCACCACCACAATCCACCCGTCCGCCAGTAGGCGCATGAACAGCGGTGCGTGGCGCAATTCCATAAATTCATGCATCACAAAACGGACTTTGACGAATGATACCAAGATGATCGCCATACTGGCGTGCTCGATGGACTCAAAGCCCATGCCATGGCCCATCTCCCAAGACAACAGGGTGGCACCGAGTAGAACAATCCAGGTTAGGGTAACGCGGGAGAGAATTAGGGATTTCATCATTTCACCATATAAAGTATGGGAAAAAGTACAATCCACAATAGGTCCACTACGTGCCAGAAGCAGGCACCACTTTCAATGTTGCGAATATCCTTTTCCGCGTAGACTCCTTTCCGAGCATTGCAGCTGAACGCCAAGAAGGCCAGCACCCCCATGCCGATAATCACGTGGACCATATGGATACCGGTGAACATATAGTAGTACATGTAGAATTCGGTGGTGTTGAGCGTGATCCCGAGACTGATCTTCTCACTGTATTCGAATACCTTGACCACCCCAAATCCAGCCCCGCAGAGAAAAGCGAGACTGAAGAGGGCTGTCGGCACCTTTACCCGGTTTTCTTTGACCGCATTCACCCCCATGGCGACAAACCAGGAGCTGGACAGCATCAGGGCAGTATTGAATACCCCAAATGATTTGCTCAGCATAGCCTGGGATGATGTGAACTGGGCAACATCCTCGGCGCGGTAAAACAGAAAAGTACCGAAAAACAGGGAAAAAATTAATAAATCCCCGAAGATAAATACCCAGATGCCTGGCTCGCCGGGGAGACGGAGATGGCTATGGTTGTTTCTCTTCAAAGAATGAAATGCGGAATCATTCATGAAGTACCGCCTCTTCATAGAAGGAAGCTCTCTCCCCTATTATTTTGGTTGAGCTTCGGCTAATCCGTTTAGTGTCCCGCTGTTGGAGCCCCCCCAACTTCGGGAAGAGGCTTCGACCGTTGCCTCGAAGATACAGACTATGGGTTACAGCGCCGGCAGTCATTCGATTTTTCGCCACCGCTCGTCCTCCCGGCACCCTATTCGCTTTGTTGCATGATCGCCTTGCGAAGCGCGACGAACATGACAATGAACCAGATTCCGAAAACAATTGCCGGCACCCAGAAGGACACAATGCCGCTCCAGGCAAAAGGCCCCGTCTTGAAGAAAGTCACCACCCCCGCCGGAAGAACCAGTAACGCAATCCAGAAATTGAAGAAACCTATCCAGCGCGGGAACACAGGAATTGCTGCTGTGTCGCTCAGAATGGCCAAGCCGATGGATAGGCATTGCACCACCAGTTGTCCGAACGGCATGATAAAAAACAACCAAGCCATGTCGTTAAGAACGTACGTAATTTCAACGGGGCGGTCAGGACGAAATGCAGTGATAGTCCACACCATTGCAGGAATGATGAAGATCACACTGCCCACGCAACCATTGATCATCTGCGTATAGGTCAGCGCCGGATTCACTTTCTCTATGCGCTTCATTTGTACCGATATCACAGCCGCGAACGCACCGTTCAAACCAGCCACCATGAGAATGATTACGGCTGCGATACGGATGCCATTGGTATGCTCTTGATAAAAGGTCGCAACCTCGGCAGGCGTCATCGTGGGCGACAATGGTGGAATGAATGATGCCAGCGGCCACAGGGCCAACACGAACAAGACCATGGCCAACACGCCGCTCCATGCGCATAACATTTGGTGCTTGATATTCACGCTGCCACCATTGCTATTCTTCATAAGACCTCCGCTGCGCGTCAGACGGCATAATGTTCTGGCGACTGAATGGTAAGACCGCCATCGACAACGAGAAGATGCCCGGTAACATGTTTGGCATCTCCGCTGGCCAGGAAAAGTGCTGGACCGGCGATATCGTCCGGGACCGCCCAGCGCTTCAACGGAGACATGTCGCGCAGGATCTGCCTGGGTGCAGGATCGTCGCCAATGGACTCACGGATAATGTCAGTTTCAACAGGACCCGGCAGGATGGCGTTCACACGTACGCCCGCAACGCCCCATTCACAAGCCAGCGATTTTGTCACGCTGTTGATCGCTGCTTTGGCGGCGGCATAGGGGGCGCCCACCGGCACACCGTTCAGACTGCGGATGCTTGAAATCATAATCACGGCCGCATCTGTGGCCTCGAAGAGGGTCGGCGCCAGCTGTTGCAAAAGAACAAGGGGGCCTTCGAGATTAACCGATTGCACATGCCGCCATTCGTCGAAGGCGAGATTTTGAAGCGGAGCAAACGGTCCGGCGATGCCGGCGTTGCTCACTACGATATCGACGCCGCCATAACTCGAAAGGATGTCGGCCGCGAGCCGGGGGATCGACTGGATGTCTCCCAGGTCTGCAGTCAAGGCTACGGCCTTTGCCCCCGAACTGACGATTTTCGCGGTTGCGGCGTGGAGGGCCTCACCGTCACGATCGATAAGAACCAGTTCAGCCCCTTCCGCAGCGAACCGCCTTGCAATGGCTTCGCCTATTCCGCGCGCCGCTCCAGTAATGACAGCGCGCCTTCCCCGCAAAACCTGCATCATTGTTTCCTTTTTCCTGTCGCCGTCCCGCAGCAGCAAAATCAGTGTTAGCGAGGCGAGACTGGCCCGCTCCCGCAGGAGCAGGCCAGTCGATCAGGCCGCGGCGATCCTGAAATTACCGCGGCCCCGCCGAGGGATCAAAACTTAAATCGGGCTTCCACCATGAAAGTACGCGGATCGCCGGGGACGATCGTATTGATCTGGAGGAGTTCAGCTGTCGCGAGGCCGCCGACATAATAGGTCTTTTTGAACGCATTTTTCAGATAGGCGCTCACCGACCACCCGGCATCCTCATCCTCTAGGCCAAGCCGGAAATTTGCAATGCCGTAGCCAGGAATCCTGGCGCCTGTATTGGTCCTTTGCGTCGAGGTATAAACCGTTGCCGATTGCGAGAAGTAATCGCCCCGGGCAACGGCTTTGAGGCCACCACTCAGGGGCGCCTCGACCTGCGCAAAGATTGATCCAGACGTTTTCGGCGTGTCTGGATAGGGACCGAACAGCGTGGGAGTGCCCTGAATCGAGACGGTCTGGCTCAGGAATTTGGCGTCGGTATAGACAAATGTTCCGCCGATCGAAAGCCACTCGGTCGGGTTGACTACCATGTCTGCTTCCAGGCCACGCACGCGCGACTTCGGTACGTTGACGGTAATCGCCCCCGGCGCACCACCACTGACGAAGGCGAAGGCGACGCGCTGGCCGTTCTTCACCCAGTTCTGATACACGTCAGCATTGAATCTGAAGGGAATGCTGCCCACGCGCCCCTGGAACTTGAACCCGGCTTCAACATCGGTCAGGCGCTCCTCTTCATAGCGGTTCCCACCGACGCTACCGGTCCCGATGAGCGGGGCGAGGCCGCCGTTAAAGCCTGCGCCCTTGAAGGCCCGGCGCGATGTGACGTACAGCAGGAGCTGAGAGTTCACCTGATACTGAAGACCGACGGTCCAGCTCAGATTCTTGCTGGTCGTCGACTGATTGTTACTGAAGCTGGAGGGGGGGAGGCCCGTACCGCAGCCATCCGTAGCACATCCGAATGAACCGTGGGCCGGATCCAGCGCGATCTCCGCCTTTTCATTGGTGTAGCGAATGCCTGCGGTGAATCCCAGGCCCTCCAGGCCCGTGATTTCACTCAGGTCCAGCGTGCCCTGGGCATATGCGGCCAGCGTGCGGTTCTTCTTCGTATAATCGAAGACCACATTGGCCGGCGGTGCGAGCGGCAGCAGATCAAAGAAAGCCCCTTCGATGAAGGTCTGCGTCCGTTCGCTCGAAAAATACCCGCCAACGACATACTTCAACGGACCGGCATCACCCAGCAGCTGCAGTTCGTTCGTATATTGGGCGGTGGTGCTGGCATTGAACGTGTTGTCTATCGCATAGGCCGTTCCATCGACATCGAACTGGCGCGAGCTTTTGATATGGGCATAGCCGAACAGATTCTTGATCTGCAGACTATCGCTGATGTCGTAAACGGAACTGTTTGTCACGACCACGTTCTTGGCATTGAACAGCGGCAGGTAGTCCACGTTCGTGACGAAGGGCCCGCGGGCTTGCTGGTCCGCCAGATCGCCCGCCAGGCCGCTCGGGCTGGTCCCCGGATTGGCGGCGTTAACGGTGGCGAAGGCCCCCGGGAAATTGAAAATCGTATCGAGCAGCGGTGAATAGATCAGCGCGGAGGCAGCGGGCGTCGCGGCGTCCGGCTTGAGGCCCGCGATCAGGCCTGTCATGCTCTGGCCGTCGAAGTGCGCATAATCCACCACCAGATTGTTCGTGAAGCTGTCGCCCAGCCGAAACTCCAGGCTGCCGCGCAATCCAAAACGTTCAAAGCCGCCCAGCCGGCTGTCGGTCAGGATATTGTACTGGTAGCCGTCCCGCTTCTGGTAGAATCCGGCGACACGGGCGAGCAGAACATCCTTGACGACCGGCACATTTATCGCGCCTTCCATCTTGCGAAGATCATAATTGCCCAGCGCCCCGCTCACATAGCCGCCGAAGTCCTCTTTGGGCTTGACGGTGGTGAACAGGACGGCCCCGCCCGTGGCGCTGCGCCCGAACAGCGTACCCTGAGGGCCCTTCAGGACCTGAACGGATTGCAAGTCGTAAAACGCGGAGGAACCGGCGTCTCCAGCGATCTGGATTTCATTGAAATAGGGAAGAACACCCGGTCGCGCGTCGCTAAAGGCGTCGAGCGACTGTCCGCGGATCGCGTAGTTGAGCTGATTCGATCCACCGGTGGCCCGAACCGTCAAGCCCGCAGTGTTCACGCGGAGATCCTGTTCGGAGGTGACGGCCTGTTTCACGAGGGCATCGGCCGTCAAGACCGAAACAGAAACAGGCACTTTCTGCAGGCTTTCATCGCGCCGCTGCGCCGTGACGATGATTTCCCGAAAGCCCATTCCGTCAGCGTTCTGCTCGGTTTTTCCAGCATCTTGAGCAAATGTCGGACTCGCCATGACGGTCATGCCGGTCGCCAACAGACCCAAACGATACATCTTTAGAAAATAGGCTTTCATAAATACTCTCCCATTGTCGTGCCGAGCTGCGTGTGTGCGCCCTGGCAACTTTCATTAGGTAATTCAGTGTCATGGAACGCCATAAGCTTTGGATAACGCAAAGCAATAAACATCAATTAACAATTACACGTGGAGATATAGTCTAACGATATCACTACCTATCCACATTTACTATTTTCGCTCTGACATCGATCGGCGTTCTCGCTGTAAAATTAGCCATATACTGAAATTGCTGGTCTTCGATTTCTACAGCTCTTGAGCGCGAATATAATGTGCTATAGGCGACTTCGAGCTGCAAACGGGCGAGGTTATGACCGATGCACATGTGGATCCCCGGCGCAAATGACAGCGCCTGTGGCCCTTTACGATCGAAATCTATCTGGCCCGGGTTCTCAAAAACACGGCGGTCCCAGTTAGCCGCACCGATCATGAGAAAAACAAAGTCGCCTGCACTTATGCTTTGGCCATGCAGAACATGATCCTCTTTCACTATCCGGAACATTGTTCCCAGCATTGCCGTATAACGATTCAGTTCTTCGACAACTCGTGGAAGCGCTGAAGGATTGGACGCAATGTACTTTTGATGAGCAGGCTTATCCTGCAACGCCGATACTGCCAAAGTCAGCGTGTTAGCAGTTGTCTCGAATCCGCCGATCAACATCAGCTGGAAAAGCGAAACAATTTCCGCAACGGTTAACATCTTTCCTTCATCTGACGCCGTCGCCAGCTCACTCAGCAGATCATCCCCGGGATCAGCGCGCCGCAGGTCGATCTGATGTGCCAACAGATCGGTCATCTCGAGAGTTGCCCGTTCAGCCAGATCCAACTGTGCAGGATCCGCGGTAGCTACGGCGCTTGCAAAAATGTCACCCCAATTGAGCACGCGATCGACATCGATGATGCCGCCCAGATTCAGTGTGTGAAGAAGGACTGTCGCCGTGTAACGCAAGGCGAAATCTTTCTGGAAATCGAAGGTTTCGCGCTCGGCCACTTCCTCTATCAATTTGTCCAGCACTGCCTGCGCTTTGCCGCGGTGGCGTTCAATCGAACCCTTGTTGAAAGGCTTGATGAGCAAACGCCTGATCCTGGTATGTTCGGGCGCGTCAATATTAAACACCCAGCGCCCGATATTGTCCATGAACGCCGGATAACGCTCCCAGATGGACGCGCCCAGCGCCCGCTCCAGATAGGGTTCTGTCCGTTTGTTCGAGAGACGAGGATCGCGCAGGCCAGCTTCGACATCTGGATACCGGGTTAAAACCCACCCTCGCTGGCAGTCGCTCCAGAAAACCGGCGTAGCTTCCTGTATCTTGAGGAGCTTCGGGATAAAGTCAGGACCAACGGCGTTCTTCGCCAGCCAGTCGAAGTCCAACTCCCGCTCGATACGACCGATCATTATTCATTTCCTCTAAAATAAGAGCGCAGCTAGCCCAGCTACGCCGAAGATTTGCTCACCCGTCACTGCACCGCCTTGCCGCGGGAACGCCAAGCGCCGCGACAAGCGGAGCCGGATCACCAAATTCATCCAGTCTGACTATTTTGCCGTCCCGGACAGAGAAGACCAAGCAGGCAGGGATTTCGACAATGGCGCCATTGGACTCCAGCTTGCCTGTGATGACATGGCGCTGGATGAACCCCTCTTCCGTCCAGGTAAACCGGATGTCCTGGTAGGATATCTCTGAGAACAGGCCAAAGAATTGCTCAAGAGATGCAATATTCTCGCTCTTGTTCTCATATGAATTGGTGTGATTATGCCACACTATAATGCCGTCGCCGTAGAGCGCCTCGATCGAGCTGACGTCCTTTTTCGAAAATGCTTCCGACAAAAAGCGAGAGATATCGAGGCACGACTCCCTGCTGCTTTCATAGTTGAGCATAACCCTCTCCATGGCATAGATCGTCGGGCGTACAGCATTAGACGATAATTATGCCGCACCCCTTTTCGATGTGTAGATTATTGTCGTTGATGATTATTCTATTCCGTTAGCTCGCGAGGAGTTCAGGGGGAATCCTGTCCCGGCCGATGAACTCGTCAAGTTGGACGTGGAAGTGATGGATGCGCCGCTCGAGATATCCCAAAGGGGTGCTGGAGACACCATGATCTCCCAGCGAACGCTGGAGCTTTCCGAATAGCGACACATCTTCGCCGACTACTACCTCAAGTCCGGCCTTGGACTGCTCCCAGTGAGCAGGGGGGGGGCCGTTACCCCAGTCGGCGCCGAGCTGATAAACCTGAAGCTCCGTTCGGTCGGGAGAGATCGGCCACATGAGGAGAATATGATAGCCGTCCAACGTGAGCGGAGCGTGAAAATTCGGAAATGCGACATATGTCAAAGAAGCGATAGTACGGAGATCATTGTCTGCCGCGAGGGTGGGCGCGCGGTCTGTCTGATCCGTGCGATCCCGGTAGGGATCGGACATTCCGTTCTTGTATGGCATCGCGAACATGCCATGACCGTTCCGGTACATCTCGACCACAGTGGCATCTGTGTCGACCATCGGCGTGATGGTGCGCGGATGTATTGTCTTGATATGGTAAACCTCGAGAAAGGCGTCTGAGTTCACCTTCCAATTACAAGGAACCTCGAAAGAATATTCATATACCAAACGAAGATTTTCGCTCTTCATCACCGCCAGTTCGGCCGGGATTGGATCGAGATACTCCAGAAGTGAAGGAGCCGACAAATCCTCATTAATGAAGATCCACCCGCCCCAGCACTCCACCCGGACCCGCTTCAACGACTTCTTTTTTTTGTCAAGGCCCGGAAACTCACGCTCATTGGGAACGACAACCAAAGAGCCTTCAAGATCATAGGTCCAGGCATGGTAGCCACAAGTCAGCCGATTGGCATGGCCGCATTTCTCAGGAACGACAGGCCCGCCGCGATGCTGGCATGTATTGTAGAAAGCACGGAGATTGCCATCCTGCCCACGCACAATGACGATGTCTCGGCCCAATTTCTGGAACTGGAGATAATCGCCGGGCGTGCGCACCTGCTCTTCCCGGCCCGCGCATACCCAGGTCTTGGGCCAGAAATATTTCTGCTCCAGATCCCAGAAACGCTGGTCTGTATAACGACCGGCGGGAAGCTCTTTTGGCAAATGGAAGTCCGGCGGCGCCGAAGTACGTGCACGCTCATGAGCGAACTTCTTTTCAAGCTCATCAACGCTCAACTCGTGCATCTCATCCTCCGACGTCTAATTCTGATTGCCGATATAGGCGCCGCTCTCATTCTGATCCGGCTATAAGCCGGGCCGCGGTTGCGTGACCGTATCAACATCCTTGTCGATTGAACAGTAATGGTGCATCAACGACGAGTCAAGGGCTTGGTTGTCCCTGGCGTCCTGCAGGTGTGCCTTGCAGATCGTGCGAGCCATTCGGGTCCGTCACCGAGGGCGGATCCGCGCAGAAACGACAACGCATCACATTTTTGCTGATTACGTCGATTGAGCCCGGGCTCTCTTTTGAGGCACCCCTTGAAGCTGCTGCACCGCTCGGCGGCGAGCCGGATTTCCGGAGTGAGTGCCCTTCGCCATGTCGACAACAGATCGTGTCCCAACGCATGGTGTAGGTTCGCCGGCGTAGCCATGGCGATCTCCGGCTAGAGCCGGGTTGATCACGCACCCATGGGCGGCAGCGTGACGTACGGATCATCGCCGATTTGAGCGACGCTTTCCAGTGTCATGTTGCGGGCGCGCTGGACCGCCCATTCGTCATTCTGTTCCAGCAGGATAGCCCCCACGAGGCGGGTGATGGCGTCCTCGTTGGGGAAGATGCCGACCACCTCTGTGCGCCGCTTGATTTCGCCATTGAGGCGCTCGACCGTGCCCGCGCGCGTCTCCCAATCCCGATCGCGGTAGCCATTGCGCTGGGCCTGCCGCTCCGCGCTCTTCTCGCCATAAGCGGCACCCGTCAGCCCACCGACCTCGAGTTCCATCAGCCGCTGCGCCGCAAAGCCGATCATCTCGCGTAGAAAATCGCTGTCGGCGCTCTTTCCCAGCAGCGCCTGAACGTCCATCATCTCCTTGGTCATCGGGATCTCCATAGCTTGAGTCTCGCAACCCAAATCTATCCGAGATCTCCGATGGCCACCCGCGAAACTGACCGGCCGCTACTGCGCTTGATCGATGAGCGCGCGTCCGGTCAGCTTCGCTAACCGCCGAGCTACACCATCACCGGGGGCACGACCTCGACACAAGTGACGGAGATCGCATTGGACCGCCTGACGCCGATCATCTCTTGATAGATCGAACCCGATGGCGCCAGCCGCCGCGTGGCGTGATGTTGCGACTTTGGCGGACGCCGCACCCTTGGCGAGGCTTGGCTTTACAGATCATTTAACGTACTGAGTCTCTGAAAAGTTACGGATGAATCATGCCTCGAACCTCAAGCCAGCCCGCCGACATTGCGAAAACTGCGGAGGAAAGTGGCGCTGGCGCCGCGCCTGCGAAGGCGCCACGCGCACCTCACAAAAGAAGGCCGCAGGAGGTATTGGCCCGCATTATGGAGGCAGCCACGGCAGCCTTCACCCGTGACGGCTTTAAAGGCGCCCGCATGCGCTCGATCGCGAGCGATGCCGGCATTACCATACAATTGCTGACCTATCATGTGAAGAACAAGGAGCGGCTGTGGGAAATGGTGATGGAGCATATGCTCGCTCACTACGAACTGTTCCGCACGGATACAAAGACGCTGCCGCAAGACGCCAGCGCCTCTGCTCGTCTTCGTCGCCTGATCGCGGATATTGTGCGATATAGCGCCAGCGAACCCAAGCTCCACCGGATCATGACACAGGAAGGTGCGCAACCATCACCAAGGCTTGCCTGGCTCAGCGAGAAGTTTACGCGTCCGGCTTATGAAGAATTTGTAGCATTGGCAGCACAAGCGCAGCGAGAAGGGTCCATTCGAAGCGACATACAGCCCGAACGCCTGCGTTTCGCTGTCGTCGCGATGGCGTCGGTTCCCTTCTCCGTATCCGCAGAGTATGAGTATTTCACCGGGAAGGACCCGTTCTCCCGGGGTGAAATCGAGCAGACGATCAACCTGATTTTACATATGGTGTTCGAAGACTGAGGTTCAGCCGGAGATAGCAAGCAGAGTTCAGCTCAGCTTGCGCTCGTCCAGTCCCAGGCTCCGGCCGATGATTTCCTTCATGATCTCCGACGTTCCTGCGAAGATTCGGCTTATGCGGGCATCCGTATACATGCGGCTGATACGATATTCTTCCATATAACCAGCGCCGCCGTGAAGTTGCACGCAAGCATCCATGACGCGTCCCTCCAGTTCGCTGCACAGCAGTTTCGCCGATGACGCGTCTTCCGCTGTGAGTTGTCCGGCATTGTGAAGCAGGACAAGCTGATCGACGTAGGTTTGCAGCGCGTCGAGTTCTGCTCGCATCTGCGCCATGACAAAGCGGCTGTTCTGAAATGCGCCGATCGGCTTCCCGAACGCCTTGCGCTGCTTCACATAGTCCAGTGTCAGGTCGAAGGCAGTCTGTGCCGTCGCCATGAAGCCGATCGCGCCGACCAGCCGTTCCTGCGCGAGAAAACGCGCGAGATAAGCGAAGCCTTGCGTCGGTTCGCCAAGCACATTGGCCTTCGGCACTTTGACATCGCTGAAGAAAAGTTCGGCTGTATCCTGCGCTT
Source organism: Sphingobium sp. 15-1 (assembly GCF_013375535.1). GTDB lineage: Bacteria > Pseudomonadota > Alphaproteobacteria > Sphingomonadales > Sphingomonadaceae > Sphingobium > Sphingobium aromaticivastans. The sequence goes on along the minus strand of NZ_JABXJG010000003.1, from coordinate 482,690 downwards.
TCAGGCCCATCTTGGCGAGCTTGCGCCCCCGTTCGAAGCCTTCCATGCCGCGTTCCACCAGGAATAGCCCCAGACCATGACGTGATTTTGGATCCGTGCGTGCTGCGACCACGATGACGTCGCCCAATATTCCGTTTGAAATATAGGTCTTGGCGCCGTTCAGAAGCCAATGGTCGCCCCTGTCCTGGGCGCTGGTCTTGATACCCGCCAAGTCGCTGCCAGTGCTCGGTTCCGTCATTGCCACTGCGAGGATCGCCTCCCCGCTGATGATTCCCGGCATCAGTCGGCTCTTCTGCTCTTCATTGCCAAGCTTGGCGATATAAGGGGCCACCAGGTTACTGTGCAGGTTTATGTAGAAGCCAATGTCTCCGTGGCGCATGTTCTCCTCTATTATGATCTGCTCGAAGCGGAAATCATCAATGCCGGCGCCGCCATATTTCTCGTCCGCCCAGGTGCACAGCAACCCTTGCGCGCCTGCCTTTCGGTATATTTCGCGGTCGACGATTCCCGCCTCGCGCCAGCGGTCGGCATGAGGTCCGACTTCATTCTGCATGAAGCGGATGACGCTGTCGCGAAACTGCTCGTGCTCAGATTCGAAGATCAAGCGGCGCATGCCTGCTTCTCCTTGGCATCCGCATAAAAACCCGTTCCCGAAGCCGCCTTTTCCCGCAGCCAAGCAGAGGGCGCAAACCGGGCGCCATAGCGTTGCGCCAACCGATCAGCCTCACGCACGAAATGCTCGATGCCGACCGTATCGATATAACTGATCGGACCACCAGTCCAGAGCGGGAAGCCCCAGCCATAGACCGCCCCGATGTCGGCATCCTCGGGCGTCTCGATCACGCCTTCCTCGATGCACCGCGCCGTTTCGATAGCTTGCGCGTAGAAGAGCCGGGTCTTGAGTTGCTCCACCGATGGCTGCTGGTCGGACGGCGGGAAAACTTCGGCTAGCCCCGGCCAAAGTCGCTTTTTGCCGCTATCCGGATAATCGTAAAAACCCTTGCCCGATTTTCGGCTGGTGCGCCCGATATCGCGCATCCGATACATGACGGGCATGCCCGGTGGGGGCACGAACTGCGGACCCTCCTGCTCGATGGCCTGTTCCACAATCTTGATCGGCAGGTCCATGGAGGTCTCATCGAGCAAGGCGAGCGGCCCCACCGGGAAGCCTGCCGAACGTGCGGCATTTTCGATGAGCGCAGGTTTCACGCCGTCAGCCAGCATCGCGGCGCCCTCGTTGATGAGCGTCTGATAGACGCGGCTGGTGTAGAAGCCGCGGCTATCGTTGACGACAATCGGAGTCTTGCGGATTTGCGCGATGAAATCGAGGCCTTTCGCCAGAGTCTCATCCGAAGTCCGCTTGCCGCGGATCACCTCGACCAGGGCCATGCGATCCACCGGAGAAAAGAAATGCATGCCGATGAACTGGTCGGGCCGCGTCGAGGCCTGGGACAGGTTGCTGATCGGCAACGTCGACGTGTTTGTCGCGAAAATGGCTGTCGCCGGAATGACCGCCTCCGCCCGGCGGGTCACGTCCGCCTTGATTGCCACATCCTCGAACACCGCCTCAATCACAAGGTCGACGTCAGCCAGCGGCCCATAATCCGGCGTGGGGAGAATGCGCGCGCGCACTGCATCGACCGCTTCCTGGGTCGTGCTGCCCCTCTCCAGCGCTTTGCCGAGAACCTTTGCAGCATAGCTCTTGCCCTTTTCTGCAGTAGCGGCATCGCGATCAATCAACACCACGTCGATTCCGGCCTGCGCGGCGACCAGCGCGATGCCCGCACCCATCATTCCTGCGCCGAGGATCCCGACTTTCTTGACCGCCACCTTCTCAAAACCCTCGGGACGCCGCGCTCCCTTCTCTACCGCCTGCTTCGAAATGAAGCTGGTGCGGATTATGTTGCGCGCCGATGGATGCGTCAGAAGCTTCGCGAAATACTTGCTTTCGATCGACAGGGCCCGGTCGAATGGCAGCTGCACTCCTTCAAACACGCAAGAGAGGATCGCCGTGGGCGCGGGCAGGTTATAGCCTGCCTTCCTAACGGCCCCGGCAGTCGCCATCGTGAACATGGCCGCGGTTTCCGGCAGCACCATGCCGCGGGACTCGGACAGCGCAAAACCCTTGCGGTCCCAGTCACGCAGCATATCGGGAGCGGCCTCGATCAGCTGCTTTGCCTTGGCGATCAGTTCGTCTGCGGGGACGACAGCATCCACCATCTTCAGTTTCAACGCCTCGGCGGATCTCACCGCGCGGCCGGACAGCAGCAGGTCGAGCGCGACCTTCACGCCGGTCACGCGTGGTAGCCGCTGGGTGCCGCCCGACCCTGGCAGGAGTCCGACATTAACCTCCGGCAATCCGACGACCAGCTTTGGATCGTCAACCGCTACCCGATAATGGCAAGCGAGCGCGAGTTCGAACCCGCCGCCCAGGCACGTGCCGTTTATTGCAGCCGCAACCGGCTTTCCCATCGTCTCCAGAGCGCGATGCATACGGGTCGCGGCTTGGCTGAATTCATAAGCTTCCGCAGCAGTCATTTTCCCATAGCAATTGACAAGGAACTTAAGATCCGCGCCGGCCATGAACACCTTCTTGCTCGATGTTATGACGAGACCCTTGATTGCGTCGTCGGCCTTCACCGCTGCGATCGCCTCATTCATCTCGTCAAGCCAGGCTTGCGACACGACGTTCATGCTCTCATCGGCATTGTCGAGGGTGAGGATGGCCATGCCGTCGTCGCAACGGTCCAGTCGAATGTGACGCATGTTGATTGCTTTCTTGAAAATAGGAGGAGTTAAACGCGTTCGATGATGGTGGCAGTACCGAGCCCATTGCCCGCGCACAGCAGCGCCATCGCGGTGCCCTTCCCGGTGCGTTCCAGTTCATCGAGGGCCGTGCCCAGGATCATCGCGCCGGTGGCGCCGAGCGGATGGCCCAGAGCAATCGCGCCCCCGTTCACATTCACCTTCGCATGGTCGATCTCCATGCGGTTCATGAACCGCAGAACGACGCTCGCGAAGGCTTCGTTCAGCTCGTACAGATCAATCTCATCCTTCGTCATGCCGGCATTTTTCAGTGCCTTGTTCGCGACGTCGGCGGGCGCCGTCAGCATGATCGTCGGCTCCGAACCGATAGAAGCCCACGCACGGATTCTGGCACGGGGCGTCAGTCCGGCGGCCTTACCGAAATCGGCACTGCCCAGCAGAATCGCGCCGGAACCATCGACTATGCCGGAGCTGTTGCCGCCCGTATGGACAAATTCCATATCCTCGATCTCTGGATAACGTTCGCGCGCGACACGATCGAAACCCAACGCGGCCATGCCCGGAAAGGCAGGCTTCAGCGCCGCAAGGCTTTCGACAGTGGAGCCTGGCCGGCGATGTTCGTCATGCGTCAGTATGACTTCGCCAATCACGTCCCTTACCGGAACGACAGACCTATCGAAGCGCCCCTCGTCCCAGGCCAAAGCCGCGCGGCGCTGGCTTTCAACGGCGTAGGCATCGACATCGGTGCGGCTATAGCCATCAAGCGTCGCGATCAGGTCAGCACCTATGCCCTGCGGCGCGAAATAATTATGATGGGCGACACGCGGATCGGCCGACCAGGCCCCGCTGTCATAGCCCATAATCACGCGGCTCATCGATTCGACGCCGCCGCCAATGCCGGCCTGGCTCATGCCGGACGCGATCTGGCCGGCAACATTGTTGACGGCTTCCAGCCCCGAAGCGCAGAAACGATGCACCTGCTGTCCCGCCACTGACTGGGCATAGCCCGCGTTCAGAACCGCAGCCCGTGCGAGTACGCCGCCCTGCTCCGCCACTGGCTGAGCGCAGCCGATCACGACGTCATCCAGAAGGGAAGTATCGAGACCGTTGCGGTCGCGCAACGCCTCCAGCACCTGGGTCGCCAGCTGGACGGCGGGAATTTCGTGCAGCGCTCCGTCGGGCCTGCCCTTGCCCCGGGGTGTGCGGGCATGGTCGTAAATATATACGTCCGTCATCATTGTATCTCCTCACCCCTGACATACAGCTACTTTGCAAATGGTCAATAGTGAGATACATCGCGACCATCGGCGAACAAGGTCGCCTGTTCGAGAGCAAGGAGAAGATTATGGGTCCGCTGTCCGGCATGACTGTCGTCGAGCTCGCTGGTGTCGGACCCGGGCCGATGGCCGGAATGCTGCTCGCCGATCTTGGCGCGACGATTATTCGCGTCGATCGGCTTGAACCAGCGAACCTTGGTGTACCGTTCGATGCGCGCTTCGACGTTCATGCGCGCGGACGGCGATCCATCGCACTGGATCTGAAGAATTCGTCCAGCGCGGAAATCCTGTTTCGGCTCGTGGATCGGGCCGACATATTGATCGAGGGCTTTCGCCCCGGCGTAATGGAAGGGCTGGGATTTGGACCGGACGAACTATGCGCCCGCAATCCCGGCTTGATCTATGCCCGTATAACCGGTTTTGGCCAGACCGGTCCGCTCGCGAAGGCGGCCGGCCACGACCTGAATTTCATCTCACTCACCGGGGCCCTTGAGGCGATCGGCGAAAGGGATGGAAAACCGCTGCCGCCGCTCAATCTTGTCGGCGATTACGCCGCGGGATCGCTGTATCTGGTGATGGGCGTCCTTGCCGCGTTGGTCGAACGTGCAAGTTCCGGCCTCGGACAGGTAGTCGACTCGGCAATTCTGGATGGCGCAATTTCATTGATGTCTGTCTTCTATGGCCTTCGCGCCGGCGACGCGTGGAGCCTTCAGCGCGGCGATAATTATCTGGACGGGGGCGCACCGTTCTACGACAGCTATGAAACGAGCGATGGCCGCTACATGGCGGTGGCACCAATCGAGCCGAAATTCTTCCGTCAGCTCGGCGAGAAGATCGGCCTTGATCCCGCTCTGGTCGCTGCCCAGCTGGACCGATCACGCTGGCCGGACATTCGTAGGGCCATGACGGAAATCTTCAAGTCTCGCAGCCAGAAGGAATGGATCGAACTGCTCGAAGGCACGGACTGTTGCGTGACTCCCGTGCTGACGATGGATGAGGCGCGACATCATCCGCATGTCCAAAGCCGGGGCCTGTTCAGGCAAGTAGACGGCGTTTGGCACCCTGTATCGGCACCGCGGTTCAGCCGCAGCATCGCTTCGGGACCTGCGCCGATCCCAAGGGCGGGGCAGGACAATAGCACCATCCTGGCCGACGTCGGGTTTTCCGAGACGGAGATCGCCGCCCTACAGGAGGAGGGCGCTGTCGGATAAACGGAGCATTACCGCTCCGTCTCGACGGGATTCTCAATATGACCAATCCCGTCGATTTCCACGCGCACCCGATCGCCGGCCTTAAGGAAGCAGGGCGGCGTCATGGCGCCCCCTACCCCGCCGGGTGTGCCGGTAAAGATGACATCGCCCGGTTCCAACGTCATAGCCTTGCTGAGCTCCTCTACCTGCGCAGCACAATCGAAGATGAGATGCCGCGTATTCGAATCTTGCCGCTTTTCGCCATTAACGAAGGTACGAATTCCTAGACTGACGGGATCCAGTTCATCGGACGTCACGATCCAGGGGCCAAAGGGCGCATGGCTATCGAAGGATTTACCGAGCACGAATTGTGACGAGCGGAATTGCCAATCGCGCACGCTCACATCATTGCCGACGCAATAACCGAAGATCACATCCTTGGCCCGTTCCTTCGAAACGTGACGGCAACGCTTGCCGATCACAAAAACGAGTTCGGCCTCATAATCGAGCGCGCTGGACACCTTTGGCAATTGGATCGGGTCGTAGGGACCGTTTGCAGCCGTCGCCGCCTTACTGAACCAAAGCTGCCCGGCCGGCAATTCCATGTTCGCCTCGGCAACGTGGTCGGCATAGTTCAGGCCGATGCCGAAAATCTTGCCGGGCCTTGCGATTGGAGCGCAGGGCTGCACATCGGAAAGACGATAATCGACGGTGCCGCGAGCCGCTTCGCACGCGGAACGGTGGATTTCCCAGTCCGCGATCAGCAGTTCCATCCGATCGCCGATCGCTGCAATCCGGGAAGTCAGGTCCGCGACAGCATCCCCTTCCAGGACACCCAGCTTCGGAAGTTCACCTCCCACGGAAAAGCGCAGCAGCTTCATATTTTCCTCCTTGATCCGGCTATGTTCTAAAGCGACCAGCCACCGCCCGCAACGATGACCTGGCCGCTGATATAATCAGCCTCCGGCAGACAAAGCAGGTAAACCGCCCCCGCCGCCTCTTCCGGCGTTCCGGCCCGGCCCAATGGGATGCCATTTTCCATGGCCTCCATGATCTCCAGGCTGACGCCGGCCCTAATTTCCCTGCCCTTCATCGAGATCGTCCCACGGCCTGGCTCGCCGGTTGTCATGCGCGTGGCTATCGCACCGAAGGCGACGGCATTGACCGTGATATTGTATCGCCCCCACTCCTTCATTAACGTCTTGGTCAAGCCGACTATGCCCGCCTTTCCCGCGGCGTAGCCGGCTTGGCCGGCATTGCCACCCAGCCCTGCCACTGAAGAAATGTTGATGACCGTGCGCCGCACCGCACGGCCTCCCTCAGCCATTTCACCCTTGGCGAGAGCCGCTAGAACGGGCTGAGCCGCGCGGAGTATCCGGAAGGGCGCGGTTAGATGGACGTCAAGCATCGCCATCCATTGCTCGTCGCCCATCTTCTGAATCACACTATCCCAGGCATAGCCGGCGTTGTTGACGATGATGTCGATCGTTCCGAAGGCATCTATTGCGGCGGCGACGAATTTTTCCCCGAAATCGGGCGCAGTAACATCGCCGACGTAAAGGGCGGCCCGGGCGCCCAAAGCCTCTATCTCCTGCGCCGTTTTCTGAGCGAAATCCTCGTCCAGATCATTGATCAGGACATTGGCGCCCGCCTCAGCCAGTTTGAGCGCTATAGCCCTGCCAATGCCTCGTCCGGAACCAGATATCAGCGCGACTTTGTCGTGGAGAATTTTCAACGTCATGTCCTTCTAGGTCGCTCGCGACTTCATGTCGCCGCCGCGCATCGATGGAATTTCGACCGGATCTCAGGATCAGCGGCGAATTGCACATACCAGTCCATGGCGCCCGGGTCCGCCATCGCATCTGATGTCGTGACCTTCCCAACCGGAGTCCCCATCACAAGCTTGCGGACCGGAACCTCCATCTTCTTGCCGGTGAGGGTATAAGGGACCTTCGGAACCTGGAGGATCACGTCGGGTACATGACGCGGACTTGTCTGATTCCGTAAGCTGAGCTTGATCTCATCGGCCAGCTTGTCGTCAAGAACGTCGCCGGCGCGAAGCTGGACGAACAGGGGCATATAGTACCCGCCGTCCGCCGTCTCGCAGCAGATGATCACGCTGTCGGCGATCCGGCTGATCCCCGCAAGAACGTCGTAAATCTCGGATGTACCGATCCTGATTCCGAAACGGTTCAGCGTTGCGTCCGCCCGCCCATAGATATAGCCGCCGCCGGTTGGGGTGATCTTGATGAAGTCGCCATGGCGCCACACCCCTGGATAGGTGTCGAAATATGTACTATCGTAACGGGCGTTTCCTTCATCCCCCCAAAAAAACAGGGGCTGCGAGGGAAAAGGACGGACAACGACCAACTCGCCGATCTCGTCGATCACCGCTGCGCCGGAATCATCCCATGCCTCCACCGCGATGCCCAGCATTCGCCCCTGCATCTCCGCCGCGCGGACAGGTTTGGACGGCACGGGGCCGAGGAGGCCGCCGCACAGGTCCGTTCCACCCGACGTGTTCATGACCCATATGTCAGGCCCCAACTGGTCGTAAAGCCATTCGAAAGTCAATGGCGTCGAAGGCGCACCGCCGAGAACGACCTTATTGAGACAGGCCAAATTCCGGGCACCACGCGGCTGGATGCCGGCTTCTTTCATCATACCGATCAAAGTCGGGCTGGCGCCGAACATCGTTGCGCTGCATTCTTCGGCCAGATCCCAGAGTTTGTCGAGACGAGGCCAGGTCGGACTGCCATCATAAAGTATGGCGGTGGCGCCTGCGAGCAGCGATCCCATGACCGAGTTCCACATCATCCATCCGGTGGTCGTGTAGAAGAACATGGACTGGCCGGGTTTCAGATCGAAATGCAGCCGCATCGCTTTCGACTGGTCAAGGACCATGCCGACATGGCTGTGGACGATCGCCTTCGGCAAACCGGTGGTGCCGGATGAGAATAATATCCAGAGCGGATGATCGGCGGTCACGCGTTCAAAGACGAAAGCCTCCCGCGACGGCCCCGGCTGCGAGAGCAGCTCTTCCCAGACAAGCATCCTGCGCCCTAGATCTTCCGGTCGGTCCATTCCGAGATAGGACAGCCAGATGACATCCTGAACACTTGGCAGCTGTGCAACGATCGCCGCCACTTCGCTCCGACGGTCGAAACGCTTGCCAGCGAAGCTGTACCCGTCAGCGGCGAAGATCAATTTTGGCTCGATCTGTGAAAAGCGATCAACGACCGTCTTGACCCCAAACTCCGGCGCGGCCGCCGACCACACTGCTCCAATCGCGGTCGTTGCGAGCATCGCGATGGCAGCTTCGGGAACGTTCGGCATGTAGGACACGATCCGGTCGCCCGGCTTTATGCCGAGGGCCCGCAGCGCCGTCGCCACATTGCGAACCGCATCCCCCAGCGCAGACCAGGTCATGGTGTCGAGCGGGCGAATTTCACTGCTGTGGCACAGCGCGATCTCGTCAGGCGCGGCCCTCGCCTCATGCCGCAACGCATGTTCGGCATAGTTGATCCTGGCGCCGACGAACCATCGGGTGGAGATCATCTCCGTTCCGCTCATCACGCTTTCGTAAGGACCGTCGCTGAGAATATCGAGATAGGCCCATAGCGCAGCCCAGAAACCCTCGACATCATCGGCCGACCAACGCCACAACGCTTCAAAGTCGTCGAAGTGCAAGTCACGCGCCGTTTCGAGCCAACGCATGAAATCTGCCATGCAGGATGCATCGAATTGCTCGGCAGGTGGATTCCAGCAAATCTCTCCTTCGGCCAACATAGCTTATTTCTTCACGATCATGGCAGGTTTCGCCGTACGTTGCGCGATCCGCCAACCATCCGCCGTACGACGGAACAGGTCATGAAACTCGGCAAGGCCCGCTGCTCCGGCGACCTCGTTGGGGCCCTCGTCGGTCCCTTCTCCAAGGAACATGACCGTATAGGTCACTGCGACAGCCTCATCAGCCTCGACCTTCTCAAAAAACGGCAAGCCGCACAGGTGCCTGGTCGCGATATGAGCCGGGCGAGCGGCCATCAGGTCGCGGAGCGCGGCCGCCCCTTCGACCCTGGCGTCGGGCCGCTCAAAGACGCAATCGTCGGTGAAAAGATCGACCAGTTCGTCATATCTCCGGCGGTCCACGAGAAAGACATAGCCTGCCACCAGCCGCCCGCATTCGGTTTCAATCGCCATGCGCTCGCGCAAGTCCATCATCTTGGATTGCATTTCCTCTCTCGACCTTTCCAATTCTCTCGGCAGCCCATACTGACCATGTTCGTTTTTACTTGTCAATCGATCAATATCGCTGATAGCGCTACGGGCGTGGCTTTCAAGGGAACGTGTTTATGGCAGGCCTATTCGATTTGAGTGGAAAGCAGTGTCTGGTGACCGGCGGCGCGCAGGGACTGGGCAGAATGATCGCGGAGGGACTGCTGCGGGCGGGTGCTGCCGTCGCCATCACGTCGCGCAAGGCCGATTTGGCCCAAGCGAACGCCGCCGAAATGTCGGCGCTCGGTCCTTGCACCGGCTACGGGGCCGACCTTTCAACGGCCGAGGCTGCTGTCGAATTGGTTGCGCGCTTTTCCGCGGATGTTGGCAGATGCGACATATTGGTGAACAATGCGGGCAAGACCTGGGGCGCATCGATCGACAGCTTTCCAGACAAGGCCTGGTCCAGCGTGATGACGGTCAATGTCCAGACCCCGTTCACCATGATCCGCGAATTACTGCCCCTGCTGCGCGCGAGCGGCACGCCCGATGATCCGGCGCGGATCATTAATATCGGCTCGGTGGCCGGTGCAAAGGTGGAACGGCTCAACTCGTACAGCTACACCGCTAGCAAAGCCGCCATCCACATGTTGACGCGAGAACTGGCGGCCGATCTGGCCGTCGACAATATAACGGTCAATGCGATCATTCCCGGCTATTTTCCGACCAAGATGACCGCGCATCTGCGTGATGACGAACAGGTCGATCCAGCGACGCTCGCCCATATTCCCTTACATCGCCTAGGCCGGCCAGACGACATCGCGGCGGCCATCATATATCTTTCATCGCGCGGCGGCAGCTACATAACGGGCGCTCATATTCCCGTTGACGGGGGGCTGATGGGCTGTGGTTGAGAATGTCACGCAGACGGCGGGGGCAGCAAGTTATTGAGACGCGCGGAAAACTCAGGCTTCCCGCAAGCAGCTTGCCTTCCTTTGGACCAAGCGCGAAAACTTAGAGACAAAATGGAAGCCAATGCTCGATTTCGTCACCTACGCTGGTCGGCTCGTAAAACTGATCCATCCCGGCGATCGTGCTGTAGCCGGCGTCAATCGCCTCTACAGAAAGCTCGCGATCTATCATGCCCCGGCCCGTTCCCAGCGCAACCCGCGCCACACGACCGGACCATGCGGAGAAGGTCTGGCCCGTCACGTCGCACCTTTCGCTCGCAAGCCATGTAACAAGCGGAGCGACAAGCTCAGGCAGCATTGATTTCTTGGTCAGATCGATCTGTTTCAGCTGTTCCGGTGACAAACCATCCGCCAAATGCATTCTGCTGAAAGCTCCGGGTGCAATAGTGTTGACGAAAACGTTGTTGGCCAGCCCCTCGATCGCCAGGACGCGCATGAGTCCCTGGACCGCTCCCTTGGCGGCCGAATAGCTGGCAGTGCCGTTGGCGCCGAATAAGCTTGCTCCCGACCCGGTCATGACCACCTGGCCGAAATTCTGGGAAACGAAGATGGGCCACGCTGCTTTGGTGACATGGTAGTGGCCCAGAAAATGAACGCGCCAGAGGCGCTCAAAGTCGGCGGCCTCTGTCTCCTGGAAGCTCTTCACCTCAAACGTTCCCGCGTTATTGATGATCGCGTCCAATCGCCCAAACTCGTGCATCGCCTGCGTAATAATCTCAGCAGCGGCAGACGGGTCTGAAATGTCGCCAAGATTGGTCACTGCCCTGCCGCCCCGCGCGACGATCTCGCTTGCGACAGCCTGCGCCACGCTGGCATCGGCCCCCTTTCCATCGACTTGGGAGCCAAGATCATTGACCAGCACCGCCGCGCCCTCGGCAGCAAGCTGCAGTGCATATGCCCTCCCCAGGCCACGGCCGGCGCCGGTTACGGCCACCACGCGACCCTTCATCGAGTTGCCGTCCTGCATAAGCAATGCTCCTGATAATATGGCGAGCAAAGCACTGTCGCGCCGGTGACGCGAAGTTGCAGCCGTTCAGATACCTGCCCGACCAGCAACTATCCTCGAAACTCCGGCCTGAGTCGGGATGCCACCGCAAACCGTGACGAGGAATGGCATCATAGCCATTTAGAGTCCTCCATCGGGAGAAACCCCTCCGACTTCAGTCGGATACTGGCTTCAGCCACAGACTCGGCCAGTAGCCTGTACCCTCGGAGAAAAATGAACAGCCCGAAGGGCGAGAGTTCATTTTTCTCCGAGGGTACAGGCTATGGGCTACAGCAGCGGTTGTCACACAACATTTCATCATCGCTACCATCTGGTCTGGGCGCCGAAATATCGGTTCAAGGTGCTCCATGGTGAGGTACGCCTGCGGGTGCGCGAGATCATCCGACAGGTCTGCGCCGAGATGGGCGTGACCATTGTCCATGGCGTATTGTCTCGCGACCACGTCCACATGTTCGTCGAGATACCGCCCCACGTCTCGGTCAGCGACTTCGTGCGGCGCGCCAAGGGCAGGTCATCGCGCAAGATCCAGCAGGAGTTCGAGCATATCCGCAAGCGCTACTGGGGCCAACGCTTCTGGCAGCGGGGCTACTTCTCGACGACATCCGGCAACATCACCGATGACACCATCCTGCGTTATCTCGACAAGCATGGCCACAAAAATGGCTTCAGCCCCTCCGCATGATCCTACCGGCGTCAGCCGGTCAGTTATTCAGCTTTTCAGTTGACAAGGACTTTGCCTGCCGTAATTGAAGGATAGTGGTCGGGCAATTTAGCGCCATTGCGATATCTTTGCTCCCCTCCAGATGATCGAAGTTGCTTCCACGGAGTGGCGAATACCGTCGCAGAACGGCGTGGGTGTGTGAAGGAGAAGGTTCGAATGGCACATGACACGACGCAGGTCGTAATCGCCGGAGGGGGGCCGGTGGGCATGACCCTGGCTCTGGAACTAGCTCACCATGGCGTTCATTCGATCCTTCTTGAGCGAAACGCATCCACGACACGTCATCCCAAGATGGACCTCACCAATGGCCGCAGCATGGAGCATTTCCGGCGGCTGGGAGTCGTTCAGGCCCTGCGTGCCGCCGGCGTACCACCGTCCGAACCGCACGATGTCGTCTGGGCGACTTCGGCAACAGGATATGTGTTGCATCGCTTTGCCTATCCCAGCGCCGACGGTTATCGGGATCGCGTCCGCGTATGCAACGACGGGACGGGTACGCTCGAACCCTCAATGCGGGTGTCCCAGATCGTTCTCGAACCGGTGCTTAAGGCCCAGATCGATGCCTCACGCTATGTGGATGTGCGATTTGGGTGCGCTTATGAAGCGTTCGAACAGGATGCGGATGGCGTTACGACAACTGTCCGCAACGCTGGGAGCGGCGAAACGCAGCTGATCCGTAGCCATTTCCTCGCAGGATGCGACGGTGGCGGCAGCGCGGTTCGCAGAGACGCTGCGATCACGCTCACAGGCCAACATGCCGTGGCGGAAGCCTATATGGTGCATTTCCGGTCCACCGCTTACGACGTCCTGGCGAAATTTGGCATTAGCTATCATTTGCAGACGGCACGGGGTACCATCATCGCGCAGAATGGCAAGGATATCTGGACCTTGCAGACGCTGGCGCCGCCCGATTCCGATCCTGACGAACTGCTACGCGCCTTTGTCGGCCGCGACTTCGAATATGAGATATTGGTGGCCAACCCCTGGACGCCCCATCTGGTGACGGCTGACAGCTACCGGTCTGAGCGCGTTTTCCTGGCCGGAGACTCAGCGCATCAGGTGATCCCAACCGGCGGTTACGGCATGAACACGGGTGTTGGAGACGCCGTCGATCTAGGCTGGAAGCTGGCTGCATTCGTAAATGGCTGGGGGGGCGAGACCCTCCTGAACAGCTATGAAGCTGAACGGAGGCCCATTGCCGAGCAAAATGCCGCGACGGCCCTTCAGAATCTTGAAGTACGCCTTGCCATCGCCGACGCGATAGCAGGCGGTGAAGCGCTGGGCGACCTGAACACTTCCGATCTCTCGACCGTCCGCATCGAAGTCGGCCGGAAAATCGCAAAGCTTGGCAATGCGGAGAACGAAAGCTGGGGGATTGAGCATGGCTACCGCTACCAACCTTCTCCCGTCGTGCAGCCAAGTGCCGACCTGCCAGCGTTCGACCCCGTACGTTGCCCCAGTTTCGCCGTCGCAGGGGGCAGGCTGCCGCACTATTATCTCGCCGATGGCAGCGCGCTTTTCGACCGATTGGGACGTGAATTCAGCCTGATCGTGATCGGCCATCAGGATGTTGATCCAGCCGTTCGCGCCGCCGCCGAGATGAGCATCCCCCTGACGACGATCATTTTGCAGTCCGAAGAAATTCTGAATAATTTGGGCGCCCGCCTGCTGCTGGTCCGACCGGATCAACATGTTGCGTGGCTCGGAACCGCCGCGCCCGACAGTTGGACAAGCATATTTGCGATGGCTGCAGGATTGGGTCAGGATTCCAACTTGGCCGCAGCGTGACGGCGCCTGCGCAAATGCTCGTCGCCCAATAAGAAACTTGTCGGACCTACTTCGCGGCATCATTTCAGCGCTGCATGCTGGGCCGAGACGATGTCATATAGATCGTAGATCGTCGGCTCAGCGCGTATGCTGCCTGACACGCGAATAGAGCTACGGGTGCAACGCAAACGCGGCCACGCCTGCGTCCCAAGCTGCGTCCACATCCTGCCATTGGTCCGGCGCGCAGACCGGCCAGCCTGAGCTTTCGCCCATATCACGGATCGCGAGATGGGCGCTGAGCCACAGTAATTTCCCAGGTTCGGTCAGGCCGGGCGAGTGCCCGAACTCAAGAGCAGATGCGGAGCTTCCCCGGCCTGAAGCCGCGCGATCAACAAGTCAGGGTCGATCTCAACGCCAATCGGGTTTTTTGCGAAGGCATCCGAGCGGAAATAATCATGAGCCTCCTGCAATGTTTCGAAATTATCGACCTGCAGCTCGATCTGATTCCCGTCCGGATCGTTATAATATAGGGACGTCGTCAGGCCATGATCGATCTTCCAATAAGGCAAGATATCGATCTCCTTCAATCGGGCATAAGTATGGAGAAGATCCTCTATAGAGCCATAGGAAAAGGCGACGTGGTCGATTCCGGAAGCTTTGTGATTGGGTTCTTCGAGACCCGGAATCTTCCCGATCGCGATCCGATGATGTTCATCATCAAAATACAAAAACGCCAGATTGCCATTGTCGTAGATCGGCTCGGCGTGAAAAACCTTTTTGTACCAGTCAATGAGGGCGCGCACATTCTTCGTACGGATTACGAAATGTGCAAGCCGAACCGGCACGATCTTTCGCTCCTGCCGCCCATCCTCCGTTTGCTTAGTCGCCGTGGGCATTCTGTGCTCCATACAAGGTCAACCCTATAACTTGTCAATAGATCAGCACTACAATGCCCCCCAGTCCGAGTCAACGGAGAGTTCCTGTAATCAGCACGAACGCCCGTCTGGCACGAGTCTTCGATATCTCAAGCGTCAGCCTACGGTCCGAGCAAATACGGATGGGGCGCATGGCCCCGATCAGCAAGTCTTTCAACTGATCGAAGATAAAGCGGGTGGCGTCGACTGACAGCCGCCTCCCGCCGCGGCTCCGTCGAGTGGTCTTCGGTGCGCTACGTGTCGTACCGCCCCGACTAAACGCCGCTTGTAATGCGCATCCGCGATCTTGCGGCGGCGCGGACGCGGTACGGCTACTTCAGGATCTACCTTTTGCTGCGCAGGGAGGGATGATTTGTGGCATCTCCGGAACATCTAATGAGACCTGTGCGCGGGTGGGCGTAGACAGGCGCGTGAATTGCTGATTCTATGGGCTTTCCAATGAGGAGAGTGGCCGTGGCGCAGGGTTCAATTGGGCAGGAGCGGTTTGGGTTTTCAGGGTCCGAGAGGACGACGTCATCCCTGGACGCGCTTGTATCGCTGATTGATTGGCGCGCGGTCACGGTTCTTCTCGATCCGCTTTATCCGGCCTCCAAAGGTGAACCCGCCTGGCCGCCTCTGGCAATATTCAAAGCGCTCCTGTTGTCGATCTGGTATGATCTGTCCGATGTGAAGCTGGCTGAGGCCTTGGACGACCGGGCCTCTTTTCGCCGCTTCTGTGGGTTTTCCGCGAATGAGGCGACGCCCGAGCGTACCGCGTTTGTCAGATTCCGTCGGCTGCTGGTCGCGCACCAACTGGACCGATCGCTGTTTGAAACCGTGACCATGCAGCTCAAGGCCAAAGCGGTGACGGTCAAGACCGGTACACTGGTCGATGCCACCATCATTGCCTCGGCCAGTGAAGACGATGATGATGCGCGCTGGGTGAAGCACAAAAGAAAACGGGCTGTTCACGGCTTCAAGGCCCACGTGGGCGCCGATGCCGCTACCGCGTTGGTCGAGGAAGTGTCCATCACACCGGCAAATATCAATGACGGCAAAGCAGGTCCCCAAGCCTTGCCCGACAATCCCGGTGAGGTGTTTGCCGACAGCGCCTATCGCGGCAATCACTTTTGTGATGCCGTGCTGGCAAAGGGCGGCACTCCCCGGATCGTCGCCACCGGCATGTGGGGCCGCGACGAAGCTGAAACGCTGCGCAAGCTCCATGAATGGAATCAACCGATCCATCGCATGCGCGCCCGCATCGAGAAGATCTTCGGTACATGGAAGCGATGCTATGGCCTGCGTCGAATGCGATGGCGAGGTCTCGCCAAAGCCGCCGTCCAAGTCCACCTCACCGCCATCGCCTACAACCTCAAGCGCACGATGAATATTCTCTCGGCTCCAGCATGATATCGCCTCCGACCGCAGATCGCAGGCCGGATCGATAAATCACCAAATATCTACGCGATTTCATAGCTCTACGCCCACCCGCGCACAGGTCTCATAAAGCGGTTCCGCCGAGATCACGAAGCTGCAGGGCAGCTTTCGCAATACGCTCACTAGGGCGCGAACTCATAAATTGGGTTGAGCTGTCGGCATTGGCGTGATTCAGGTGGCCTTCGGAAATGGAGGATGCATGACGCGACGGCGATACGAACTGACGGACAAGGAATGGCTGATCATCGAGCCATTGCTGCCCAACAAGCCGCGCGGCGTTCTGAAGCGCCCCGGCTTTTCAGGAGGCAGTTTTCATTGGGCTATGCAGCCATATCGAGGTTCTCGAGGGCTGCATAGTAATTGTCTTCGGCCTCAGCGGGCGGGATGTGCCCGATAGGGCCGAAGAGCCGGTGATTGTTGTACCAATCGACCCAGCGCAGCGTTGCCATTTCCACGGCCGAAACACTTGGCCATGACCGCTGCCGCCAGATGACCTCGGCCTTGTAAAGGCCGTTGATCGTCTCGGCCAAGGCGTTGTCGTAGCTGTCGCCGACGCTACCAACCGAGGGAACGAGCTTGGCCTCGGCCAAGCGCTGGGTATAGTTCATCGCAAGGTATTGAACTCCCCTGTCGCTATGGTGGATCAGCCCATCATCGGGACCTGGCCTGCGGGCATGAATCGCCTGCTCCAGGGCATCCAGAACGAAGCCTGCAGTGGCTGACGTGCTGACCTTCCACCCCACAATCCGCCGAGCAAAAGCGTCAATCACAAAGGCGACGTAGACGAAGCCCGCCCAGGTATGCACGTAGGTGAAATCGACAACCCACAGAGCGTTGGGCCGGCTGACGCGAAACTCCCGATTGACCTTGTCCAGCGGACACGGCGCCTTCGGGTTGCTGACAGTGGTGACTGTCTTCTTTCCACGCCGGACGCCCGCCAGTCCCATGGCCCGCATCAATCGTTCCACCGTGCATTTCGCCACCATGATGCCGTCCCGCCGCATCTGGTGCCAGACCTTGCGTGCGCCATAGAGGCCGAAGCTGGCCTCATGGACTCGCTTGATCTGCTCCCTGATCTCCTCATCGCGCCGGGTACGTGCCGGACGCCTCCCGGAATCGGCACGGCGTGCAGCATGTTCATGGTATGAGGAAGGGGCGATCGCCAGTTCGCGGCAGATCGGCTCGATCCCCAAATCCTCGCGATGGGCGTCGATGAACGCCATCATCATCTCCCGGGGCGGTCGAGCTCCGCCATCGCAAAATATGCTGATGCCTTGCGCAAAATCTCGTTGGCCCGGCGCAACTCCTTCACTTCGCGCTCAAGCAACCTCAGCCGCTCGCGGTCATCGGCAGCCAGCGCCGCTGGTCCCGCTCGTCGGCTCGCCTCCTCGCGGCACCAGCGGCGCAGCGTCTCCAGCGAGCAGCCGATCTTCGCCGCGATCGACTTCATCACTTCCCATTCCGAGCCATATTCAGCACGCTGCTCCGCGACCATACGGACCGCGCGCTCGCGGACTTCAGGAGAAAATTTGTTCGTCGTCTTGCTCATCACGGATGCTCCTTCTCACAAGTTGGAGCCTCCTGAAAAGCCGGGGCGCTTCATTCCTCGGGTTGACGACCGTCGTGTCCTAAACGGTATTCTCTGGCGTTTCCGCTCTGGTGCGCCTTGGGCGGAAATCCCGGAACGCTATGGCCCATCGACCACCTGCTACAACCGGTTCGTCCGCTGGCGGAAGGCTGGTGTGTGGGACCGGCTGTTGGCGGCGGTTTCCGTCGGCTTCAACGGCGAATTGGTGATGATTGATTCCACCTGCATGCGCGTCCACCAGCATGGTGCGTCGGGCAAAAAAGGGGGCCTGGAGATCATGGCATGGGACGTTCCCGGGGCGGTCTTACGACCAAGCTCCATGCTCTTGTCGACGCTAATGGACGTCCTGTCAGCCTGAGACTGACGGGCGGCCAGGTCCACGATGCTTGCGAAGCTGAAGCGCTGATCGAGGCCATTCCCGAGGGCGCTACCCTTCTGGGCGACAAGGGTTATGACAGCATCGTCATCCGCGAGGCAGCTGCGGCCAGGAACATCTGGGCAAACATTCCCAACCGTTCTAACCGCAAGCAACGCTTCGGGTTCTCGTCGTGGCTCTACCGCCAGCGCAACCTCGTCGAACGTTTCTTCAATCGCATCAAGCAGTTCCGCGGCATCGCCACTCGATACGAAAAGGACGCCGCCAACTATCTCGCTGCCATCAAGCTCATCTGCGTGCGACTGTGGTGCAATGCGTAATGAGTCTACGCCCTAGCCCGTCTTATTCGTGACGATGTCCGTTCCGCCGATCGCCGGGTTCAGGAGTCATCTGCTTGGTGATCAGGACGAGTGATCGCGCTGCGTCTTTTTCACCGCGGATGTTCGAGAGGTTTGCGAGATTGAAGGACGGGGTACGGTTCAGCGGCATGGCCGCGTGGTCTAGTGGATTGACCGGAACAAAAGAGTCCGATGGGGGATTCCCATCGGCTTGCTGGCGTGCGAGTCTGAGAGGATGCGCGATGGCATCACTTTCACCCTGTCCGCCGCCGACCGTCAGCGATTGTGCGACATTACAGCGGCCCCGCAGAGCCCGCAGAAGCACGTTTGGCGGGCCCGTATTGTGCTGCTGAGCGGCGATGGTCTGGGTACCTCGGCGATCATGGCCGCGACGGGCAAGTCCAAGACCTGCGTCTGGCGATGGCAGGAACGCTTCATGAACGAAGGCGTCGAGGGTCTGCTTCGCGATAAATCCCGTCCGCCCGGCAAGGCGCCGATCCCGCCCACGCATGTCGCCGAGATCGTCCGCCTGACGCATGAGCCGCCCCCGCACGAGGCGACCCACTGGACGTTGCGCGCCATGGCGAAGGTGGCTGGCGTTGCCGCCTCGACGGTGCAGGCGATCTGGAAGGCGCACGGTCTCAGCCCGCACCGCTGGCGCAGCTTCAAACTGTCGAACGACCCGGCGTTTGCCGAGAAGCTCACCGAAATCGTCGGCCTCTATGTCGATCCGCCGGCTCATGCGGTGGTGCTGTCCGTCGATGAGAAGTCGCAAATCCAGGCGCTCGACCGCACCCAGCCCGGCCTGCCGATGAAGAAGGGCCGCGCAGGCACCATGACCCATGATTACAAGCGGCACGGCACGACCACGCTGTTTGCCGCTCTCAATGTGCTGGACGGAACGGTCATCGGGCAGAACATGCAGCGCCATCGTCATCAGGAGTTCATCCGTTTCCTCAACCGTATCGAGCGCGAAGTGCCGGCGGACAAAGCGATCCACGTGATCCTCGACAACTATGCGACACACAAAAAGGACAAGGTCCAGCAATGGCTCGCCCGCCATCCGCGCTGGACCTTCCATTTCACGCCAACCTCCAGCTCATGGCTCAATGCCGTCGAGGGCTTCTTCGCCAAGCTGACCCGACGCCGGCTCAAACACGGGGTCTTCCATTCCCTCGTCGATCTCCAGGCCGCCATCAATCGCTTCATCCGCGAATACAACGCCGCAAACCCCAAACCCTTCATCTGGAAAGCCAATCCCGACGACATCATCGCAGCCCGAAACCGAGGGTTCCAAACGTTGGAATCAATCCACTAGGTGGGTGCGGTCCTGAGCGCGGCGGCGACGGTTCGGAACGTGTTGGCGTCGGGACAGGCGGATGCGAAGGCGACGCGGATTCGGGTTGCAGTTTCGATCACGCGGGCGGCGACCTTGAGAAGCCGCAGGCGCAGGGTGGCGAACTCGGCATCGGCAATGGCTGCTGCTTTGGGGACAGCCTGCTGGATGCGCCACATCAACCAGTAGGCAGCGGTGTGCAGAATGAGCCGCATCTGGTTGGCGTTGGCCGATCGGCACGAGGTGCGATCGCTGCTGAGCTGGCTCTTGTGCCGCTTGATCAGGTTTTCGGCCTGGCCCCGGGCGCAATAAAGGCTGTCGTAGATATGTTCGGCGGAGCCGTTCGCCAGGGAAGTGACGACGTAACGGATATCCATGCCCAGGGTGCTGGCTTCAATCCGGGCGACGACGCGGCGCTCGCATTTCCAGCTTTTCGCCCCATAGCGGATCTCGGCATAGCTACGCAGGACCACGCGCTGTTTCTCGGCACGCTTGACCGCGCAGGCATCGGCGGCGGCGGCGATGTCAGGGTTAGCGCGCAGGGCGGCATTGGTGGGAAGGCCAAAGACATAGTCGATACCGTGCGCCTTACAAAAGGCCATGACCTCTGGCCGGCCATAATGCCCATCGCCGCGGATGGTGATGTGCGTTTGGGGCCAATGCCGACGGATATGCCGAATAAGGCGACGGATGTGCCCTGCAGCCTCCGCACCCGACGGCGTCTTGCCGGTACGCAGCAGCATGGCAACGGGTCGCCCCGTTGCCGTGTCATAGACATGGATCGGCAGGAAGCAGCGCTCGCCGTGGTGGCCGTTCCAGAACGACAGCTGCTGATAGCCGTGCACGACGTCGCAGGTATCATCGATATCCAGCGTCACTACCTTGGGCGGTTCGGGGTAGCTGGCGCAATAGATGCGAACCATCGCGACCATCATCCGCGCCAATTGGCGCGTCGTCGGCGCATTCTCCCACCTGCTCATTGTCGGTTGGCTCGCCAGACCCGCGCCTGAATCCAGCAGCTTGCCCAGCGCCAGGCGTAAGCGGGGCAAATTTCCGTGCAGGGGTCTTTTCAAGCTTCACGGTTTGTGATTCACACTTTGGATGACTCCCGGTGGATCTGGCCCTGACGACGATGGCGGTTTTGCCGATTTACGCCGTGTGGTTGGTGCGCTGGCGGCGCAGGTGAAGTCGCTTCAGGATTCTCAGGACGAGCATGCTGCGGTAGTAGCACTGAAAGATGCCGAGATTGCGGCCCTGAAGGACGAGATCGCGCGGCTGAAAGGGCTGCCGCCGCGACCGAAGTTCAAGACGAAGCCATCGGGGATGGAGCAGGCAACATCGAAGCCGAAGAGCAAGAAAGGCCGTAAACGCGGCCGGGGATCGGTGCGTGACAAGCTGGCTGTAACGTCAGAAGTGAAGCTGAAGGCGGATGCGCCTGCCGGATCGAGGTTTCGCGGCTACGAAGACGTGCTGGTGCAGGATCTGAAGATCAGCGTCGAGGTGGTCCGCTATCGCCGGGAACGCTGGGAGGCGGCGACGGGCGAGCGGATATTGGCGCCTCTGCCGCCGGGCATCCTGGGTGGCTTTGGCTCCGAGCTTCGCCGCTTCATTGCCGCAGGTCACTTCCAGGGGCAGATGACGAGTGAACGGCTGACAGCCATCTTGAACGGAATGGGCCTGCAAATCTCCAAGCGGCAAGTTGTCCGTCTTCTGAGCAGGGGACTTGAAGCCCTGGTGGCTGAAGATCAGGCCGTTTTGCGCACAGGACTGGAGACCGCCCGGTGGATCAGCGTCGATGACACCAGCGCTCCCCATGCCCGGCGCAATGGCTATGTCACGCAACTGGGTGACCAGCGCTTTGCGGTGTTCCGGAGTGGCGTGTCCAAGTCCCGTGCCGCCTTTCTGGGTCTGCTCCAGGCCGGGCGCAGCGAGCATGTCGTCAATGACGTGGCAGTGGCCCGGATGCGCGAGATGAACATGGCGGCGGCCCAGATCGATGCCCTTGCAAGCCATGGTGACAAGCGCTTCGCTTGTGCCGAGGCCTGGGCTGCCCACCTTGCGGCGCTGGACTTCGACAAGCTCAACGTCCAGCCCGATCCGGTCAAGGTCGCTACCGAAAGTGCCCTGTGGGGTGCCATCAGCGAACAAGGCTTGCTGGGCGACACGGCGATCGTCTCCGATGGTGCCGGCCAGTTCCGGGTCGGAGACAATCATGCTCTGTGCTGGGTCCATTGCGAGCGGCTGGTGCACAAGCTCCAGCCCAGCTCGAAGAAAGATCGTGACGCCGTCGAGCTCAAACGCACCCTGATCTGGTGGCTTTATGCCGACCTCAAGGCATGGCAGCGCTATCCCGATCCCAAACGGGCCAGAGCCCTGCGGGTCCGCTTCGACCGTATCTTCACCAGGCGCACCGGTTACGTGATGCTCGACCGGCTGCTCACGCGCCTCCATCGCCAGAAGGCACAGTTGCTTCGCGTCCTCGAGCGCCCGGAAATCCCCCTGCACACCAATGGTTCGGAAAACGATATCCGCGCCTTCGTCACCAAGCGCAAAATCTCCGGCGGCACCGTCAGCCAGGCCGGAAGGATCGCCCGCGACACCATGATTGGCCTGCTCAAGACATGCGCCAAGCTGCGCATCTCTTTCTACCAATTCCTCGGCGACCGCTTCGCTGTCCCCGGCGCACCACACGTCCAATGGCTACCAGACCTCGTCCGGCACGCCCCAGCCTGAACGCCCGGGAATCTGCCCCGGTTACGCGCCAGGCGAAAGCCAGGATCGTCGCGCAGGGCATCAAGGTCGTTAGCGTCTTCGTAGCCGCAGGCGATCGCCAGGATCCGCGCCCGCAGGATATCATCAAGCTTATGGGTGACCCGCGAAGGATCGCGCGGGTCGGCAATGCAGGCCGCGAGTTGCCGGCAGACACCCATTGCACGCTCGGCCTGAGCCAGCAGCAGAACACCACCGTCCGAGGTCAATCGCCCTCCATCGAATGCCCCTGCCACTTTCTTGCGCGACACTGCTGGAAACGAAATCACCGCCGCGCTATCGTGGCTCTTGGCGGGAGTGGCCTGTGGCATTTTTTGCCTCGCTGCAGGTTGGTCTAGACATCCAATTTCCTACAGCAAGTCAAGGGCTTAGGCCACTCACGCCAACCCTTCATGTCCAGCCTGATGAATAAGACGGGCTAGTGCATGCCTTGTAACGGCGATTGCACGAGAAATCCTTGCGGACATTGCCCAATTTAGGGCACATATTAGCATATTATAATTTCGTGGGGCCTTTGATGGTGATTTTATGCCAATTCAGCCGTTAGATGAAATAGATGTAAGAATCCTTGGACGGCTGCAGGCAGATGGCCGAGTCACCAACCAGCAGCTCTCCGAGGCCGTTGGCCTGTCACCGAGCCCTTGCTTGCGAAGAGTTCGCCTCTTGGAGGAGAGGGAGGTCATCCAGGGCTATGTGGCGCTCGTAAAACCCGAGGCGGTCGGACTCGGCGTCACTGCGTTCGTTCGTATACGCCTTGACCAACAGGATGATACGCACCTAACCCTTTTTGAAACCGCCTTGGCCAAGTTTCCCGAGGTTATGGAATGCTATCTGATGACCGGGGAAGCCGATTATCAACTTCGCGTTCTCGTCAGCTCTCTGGGGGAGTTCGAGGATTTCCTGCGGCATAAACTAACCAAGATCGTCGGCGTCTCGCAGGTAACTACCAGCTTCGCGCTGCGGCCGGTCGTCTACAGAACTGCGCTCCCGGTGCGCATTGGCGCATGATCGGCGGCGCCATAACGCGAGGATATGTGTATCGCCGTCCAAGTCGAACCCACCTCAACCCGGCGCAACCATCTTTAAAGTTTTGGAATGACGTGTATTGGAAGGGTTCCAATCAGCGCTTATCCTTACCCCGGCTCTGGACATTTCTCGTTTTAAAACAGCGGAGAACAGAAAGCCGACACGGCGCAGCTTCGGCGCCGATCCACATATCAAGAGAAACGGTAAACCGCTCCGATCCTGATCAACGGGCTTATGACCGCGGGATGAAGCGATACGTGACGCTGCATCGGATGAAATACACAGATACGATCATCCGTAAACGCCTGTAGCGGTAGAGCGCTGCGGGTTTGTCGCTGGGCCGCCATCGTCGATTGTCGCGCAAATACACCCAGAGTCGCCCCGTCGCCGTCTTGCCGCTACCCGGCGACAGCACCGGAACCGGCGTGTCGTCGGCGTGAAGCTTGGGGCTTGCCATCACATGCTCGGCGATACGATCGACCAATGGCTGGAGCAGCCAGCTGACCTGGCCCATCCAGTCTGCCAGCGTCGATCGGCTGATCTCGACCCCCTCCCGCGCGAAGATCTGCGATTGGCGGTAGAGCGGCAGATGGTCCGCGAATTTCGAAACCACCACATGGGCCAGCAGACCCGGTCCGGCTCGGCCGCGGGGGACCGGCAGCGAAGGTGCCGGTGCCTGGCTGATCGCATCGCAGCGTTTGCAGGCCAGCTTCGGCCGAACGTGCCGCACGACGTGGAAGCGTCCCGGAACATATTCCAGCACCTCGCTCACGTCTTCGCCCAACCGCGCCATGGCGCCGCCGCAGCTGGTGCAATCGTCCGCTGCCGGCGCCGGGTGCAGCACCTCTTCGCGGCGGAGATGCGCAGGGAGCGGCTTACGGCTAGGCTGACTGCTTTCTGAGGCAGGTTCCTCTGCCGTCCTGCCAGCGACCACGCAGGTGGCATGCGCCTGTGCGGCCTCCAGATCCTCCAGCGACAACTCCAGCTGATCCGCCAGCAGCAACAGCCGCTCCGAGGACTGGCCGAACTTCATCCGGCGCAGGCGGGCAAGCTGGACCTTCAGCTTCTCGATCTGCAGCGTCGTGAGCTTGATGGCATTTTCGGCTGCGGCGAGCTGCTGCCGTGTGTCCTGATGCGCAGATCGCTCGGCCGCCAGCGCCTGCTCGGATGCAGCAAGTTTGGCCTGCATCGCCGCCAAAAGCGCCTTCACCGCATCAGGATTGTCGGGGATGTCCAGCGCATCGGAAGACATGATTTTCCATACCAGAACAGCGACTCTCGCCCAAGCGAAATGCGCGGTTTTCTGCAGTTTTCCGCTACATCTGGACGGGCGATCGAGGTGCCTCCGGGGCGACCGTGCGACGCCAGTCCATCGCCTCGATCAGCAGGGCGAACTGCGCCGCGCTCAGGACCACGCCGCCATTCACCAGCGGCGGCCAGACAAAGCGATGACGCTCAAGGCGCTTGGAGAACAGGCAGAGGCCGGTGCCGTCCCAATAGAGCGCCTTGAGATAGCTGGCCTTCCGGCTGCGGAAGAGGAAGACGTGCCCGCCATATGGCTCCTGGACGAACAGCGGACGCACCTGCGCCGCCAGGCCATCGAAGCCGAGCCGCATGCTCACCGGCTTGCTGGCCAGGTACACCTTGGTGCCGGGTGGGAGCGAGATCATGCCGTTTCCCGCAGCGCCCGCAGCACGCGGGCCAGCGCCCTTTCGTTGACATAGCTGTCCACCGACAGGCGAATGCCGCTCGGCAAGTCGATGTCTATGCCACCGGGACGCGCTCCTGGATGGGGACGGACCAGATCCTCCATCGGTCCGGCAGATGACGAAGGGTTCGCGGGTGATCGCTCGAGCGATGCCGGCGTCGGCGCCATGCTGGGCTCAGGCGGCGGCGAGTCCGACACCATGCCATAGGGAATGAACTGCAATGGCTCGCTGGCGACGTTCGACCCCTTCCGCTGCGCCGAGCGCCAGTTGTAAATGAGGCTTTCCGCTATGCCGAGCCGCCGCGATACCTCGCGCACTGTCACACCCGGCGCAGACGCTTCCGCGACTACAGCCGCCTTCTCCGCATCGCTGTAGATCCGCCGCCGCTCCGTTCGAGTGATAACCTCCATTCGCCCCATCTCCCACCCTACCTATCTAAGGCAAAGGCGGTCCACCAAAGGCTCAGCCACATTGCAGATTTAACCTCATACCATCTGGGCATGCCGTTGGGGCACCATTAGGTTCGATCAGTCTGTCTTCTTACTTTGCTTAATCTTTGCAAAATGCTTATCGAGGCTGGAGACAATCGCGATATAGACACCGTGCAACATCGCGCTCTGCTGCTCGCCGACGCTGGCCGGGACGCAGTCGAAGTTGGAAGAGATCGTCATCAAGCAGCCGCCGTCATCAGTTTCGTCCAGGCACCAGCTCGCGATATAATTGCGAATACCGGCTGCAAAATCGTCTGTGGCGTCGTAATATAGGCGATGCGCCACAGGATCGGCCAGCAATAACACTTCACGATTTTCCAGAGGGGCACCGTTCTTCACGGCGCCGTCTCCGCGCGACATGACCCGCGTGCGCGGAATGGCGTTCGGCTCGCCTTCGAGCCAGCTTTCCATCATCTTCATGCCCTCGGTATTAGAGCCGTCATCGAACCAGGCCAGCGAGCCCCAGTCGGTGATCAGGGCCCATACATCCTCTATGTTCGCGCCGATCTTTCCTTGGTAATATCCAGTTACTCGGTAAACATCGGACACAGCATCCCTCCATCGCTAAAACACCGGCAGAGTTTAGTCGATCCATACTAGACTTTCAATCTGTGATTGAGCTATCGCGATATTCCGCGTCGCGCTGCAAGCTGTTCCGCCGCCGAGATCAGCCTTGCCTGACCGGCATGTGGATTTTAAGGCCCGAATGCTGAGGAGAGCGCCGATGGGCAAGGCGCGGACATCAAAGGAGATATGCCATGAGCGCAGACGATCGCCTTGCTTTGCAGGAGCTGAACTATAAATATGCTTATTATGTAGATAGTTTTCAGCCTGACGCTTGGGCGCAACTGTTCACACCTGATGGCATCTTGAATGAAAGCGACTTCTTTCCCGACGCTCTTTTCGAAGGGCGCGACGCCATCCGCGCTTATGGCGTCAAGATCAGCGAAACAGTCGACAATATCGTCCATCTCATCAGCAACCAGTTGCTGCTGGAGTTAACGCCGACCAGAGCACGGGGTCTTGCGTTTTGCCTGGTGGAGACCATGCGCAAAAATGGCGAACGCATCCGTTTCCACGTCAAATATGAGGATCAATTTGTCAAAGTCGGCGATTCTTGGCTGATCGCTAACAAAACACTGCGTAAATCCTTCCCGTTTGAGAATGTGCGCATCGACGAGTGATCGCAGTTACCGATCATCGCCCAATGATGACGTGGGGAAAGCGGCGACACGGGAGCTCCCGCGTCGCCATTTCTCTTATCATTCGATCGGAATCATGGCTTCCCCGTGACCGAGTCCGGGCGGCGATCCCACATTCGTGTTGCCGCTGAGGCACAAGCTGCCGCCAACATAGGCATGCTTATATTGCAAACGTCGCACAGGGCATCATGGCGCTTTGGCAAAGCACGCAAGATAAAACGATTCCATTTCGCTGCTACGCCCAGACATCATCCCCGCTGCGCCGGACAATTGGGCAAGTCGCTGTCATATGCTGGTCACAGCGCGAAAAATTCGTCGGCAAACTCCTGAATCGTGTCCAACCCCTGCTGGGGCGTGTCACATTTGGGACTAAAGACGAGTTCATCCACACCCAAAGCCTCATAGTCCGGAAGGCGGTCCTTCTGGGCACGCACGAGCGCGACGTCCATCGCAGCCAGTTGCTTGTAGAGGCTCGATATCTCTTTCCCGTTGTTCGCCATATGTGGCGCGAGTTCGTCAAGAAACCGCTGAAATTCCGATGGCGTTTTCCAATTGATGTGGAAGCCGTCGCCATATTTCGCGATTCGGCGCATCGCAGGCGGAGTTTCGCCCCCCACGATGATTGGCGGGCCCGGTCGCTGGATTGGCAGAGGGTTTAGGCGTCCGCCTGGGAAATCAATGAACTTCCCGCGATAGGCATCGCCCGAACCTGAAAACAACAGCTTCATCACTTCCAGATATTCGTCCGCCCGCTGCCCGCGCTCGCCGAAGGGCACACCCAGCGCGTGGAACTCTTCACGCATCCAGCCGATCCCCGCACCATAGACGAAGCGACCGTTGCTGAGAAAATCGAGCGTTGAGATTGCTTGCGCCTGTTGGACCGGCGAGCGATAGGGGACCACGGCGATCCCCGTGCCAAGCCGTATCCGGCTTGTCGCGCCGGCCATCGTCGCAAGCAGTATGAAGGGATCATACCAAGGCGTCAGCGAATCGAACAAACCGGCAGGATAGTTGGAATCATCGAAACTAGGCGGGGTAAGGACATGATCGCCTACCAGAATCGAATGATAACCGATCCGTTCGGCTTCCTGAGCCAGCCGAATGATGTCACCAGGATCAGGCGTATGACCCAGGATGGCGCTACAATTGATGGCGTACTTCATCCCCTCATCTCCCTACTTCATGTTCTTTTTTCTTGGGCGCGGATGGCTGTGACGACCCGCGCGCGCGAATTGCGCGCCGTAGTTTCTCAACGGTGGCCGGTGGGACCCGACCGGGCGAAGCACAACGTCCGCCCGGTCACGATCCTCAAGCTGGAACAGCGTCAGCTGCCTGCCGCTTTTCGAAATAACGCCGAAATCCCTTGAGGATGGCGTCAGAATAGGTGCGTTCGATCAGCGATATCATATAGTTGAGGTCGGCATCTCCGACGATGTCGAATTCCGACTTGAACGTCATGAGCGTTTCGCCCGTGGGCAGGCTGTCCAGCATCGTCGTCGCAAGATAATTTCGGAACTCGCTGCGCAAGACAGCACCGCCCGGATTGGGACGCGGCTTCATGTCATAGACGATACGCTTGGTCTCATTATCCTGCAGCCACAATTTTTCATCAACCGCAGATCCTGTCACATGCCGCACTACACGCGTGCGAGGCACGGAATCAGGCTCTCCGATCAATTCCACGCTAGCGATTTCCGGACCGGGGCGCCCGCCATCTTCGGGCTTCACCCACCAGCGTTCGAACCCGCCCCAGTCCGTGAGCAATTCCCAGACATCGTCAAGAGGCGCGTTGACGATGCCGCGAAACTCCGCATGGCCTCTTTTATAATCTTGCATAATTGGTGCCTCCAGTTTTCCTCGTGCGCGACGGTCCAATTCCGCGACCTCTGCAAAGCATCAAGCGATACTGTATTGCGAGGCACAGCGGTCTTCAGCATCTTGCCAAGCGGCGAATAGTATCGATCTACTATCTATCAGTGTCAAGGCCAGCGCCGCTGCGGGGCTGGCCTTGGCGGTCAATAGCTTTTTGGCAGATCAAGAACCTTCTCCGCGATGAAGCTCATGATGAGTTGCTCGGTGATCGGCGCGAGCCGGGTGATCGCAACCTCGCGATACAGGCGCTCTACATGGTATTCCTTGGCATAGCCGAAGCCGCCATGCGTCGCCATCGCCTGCCAACAGGCTTCCTGCCCGGCGCGGGCACCCAGGAATTTGGCGGTGTTCGCTTCGGCCCCGCACGGCAATCCGCTGTCATATAGTTCGGCGGCCCGCATCACCATCTGCCAGGCGCTTTCCAGATACATCCAGCGTTCTGCGAGCGGATGCTGGATGCCTTGGTTCTGCCCGATCGGCCGATCGAACACCACACGCTCCCGCGCATATTTAGAGGCGCGGCGTATGGCGTCGTTCCCGAGGCCGATGGCTTCGGCGGCGATCAGCACGCGTTCGGGGTTCAGGCTGTGCAGCAGATAGGAGAACCCCTTGCCTTCCTCGCCGATTCGGTCCTCTTCGGGAATGAACAGTCCGTCTATGAAAATCGCGTTGGAATCCACCGCCTTGCGGCCCATCTTTGGGATCTTGTGTACGTCGATCTTGGATCGATCTAGGTCCGTGTAAAATATGGTGATGCCGTCCGTGGGCCGGGCACAATCCTCGAACCGCGTCGTGCGGGTGAGCAGCAGGATCTTGCTTGCCACCTGCGCGGTCGATGTCCACACCTTCTGGCCGTGGACGACATATCCACCCGGCACCTTTTCGGCGAAGGTCTTGATCCGCGTCGTGTTCAGCCCCGCATCAGGCTCGGTCACGCCGAAAGCGACCTGGTCTTGACCCGAAATCAGCCGGGGAACCCAGCGCGCCTTCTGCTCCGGCGTACCCTTCACCACAATCGGATGAGGGCCGAACAGGTTAATGTGGACGGCCGATGCCGATGTCATGCCGCCGCCGTGGCTTGCCACCTCGTTCATCATGATCGCCGCTTCGGTAACGCCAAGTCCGGCCCCGCCATATTCCTCGGGCATGGTGATGCCCAACCACCCGCCATCCGCCATCGCCTTGTGGAATTCGAACGGAAATACACCGTCTTCGTCGCGGGTGAGCCAATATTCATCATCGAAGCGCGATACGACGGCGCGTACGCCCTCGCGGATGGCGTCGCGTTCTTCCTGAGTGGGTAGGGGTCGAGGGGTGGACATGGTCATGCTCCTGCCAGCGTTCTGCGTGCGGCCTTAAGGTGAGGGATGTCGTACATTTTGCCGTTGATGCCGAGCGTACCGGCGTCCGGCGAAGCGGCAAAGGCGGCAACTATGGCCTGCGCCTCTGCGATTTGTTCGGGAGTGGGCGAAAAAGCCCTGTTGATGACGCCGACTTGGTCGGGATGAATGGCGATCCGTCCCACAAAGCCATCACGGCGCGCACGCTTGCAGTCTTGCTCCAGCCCCTGCATGTCGCGGAAATCGGCGTAAAGTGTGTCCAGTGGGAGGACCTCGGCTGCCGTCGCGGCGAACAGGCACTGCGCCCGTGCGACCTGATAGGGGAAAGTCCATCTGCCGTCCTCGTCCTTGTTGTCGGTCGCGCCGATCGCGGCTGCCAGATCCTCCGCCCCCCAGGTCATTGCGATCAGGCGGGGCGGCGGCGGCGCATAGCTGCCAAGATTGAACATGGCGTGCGCTGTTTCGGTGGCCACGACGGCGAGCTTAACCGTGCCGTGCGTTATCCCCGCCCGCTGCTCCAGCATGTCCAGCTCGGCGGCGACGCGCGCCACATCCTGGGCGGAATGCGCCTTGGGAATGAGCAGGCCGTCAAGCCCGGGTTTGACCACAGCAGCCATGTCGTCAAAGGTCATGCCCGTGTCGAACGGGTTGACGCGCACGAAAAAGCGCCAGGAACGCTCACTCCGGTCGTCCAGCAGCTCCGACACGTGCGCCCGTGCGGCAGCCTTCATCGAGGGCGCCACGGCATCTTCCAGATCCAGGATGAGAGCGTCTGCTCCCACAGACGCGCCCTTGGCGAACTTGCGTTCGCTGTCGCCCGGGACGAACAGCATCGACCGCAATCTCATGCGGGACGTCCCATCATCAAGGCATTGCGCTTCGTCGAACAGACGACATCCCCATGTTGGTTAAAGCCGATATGCTCGAAAGTTACAATTCCTTGGCCGGGGCGCGACTTGCTGGGCCGCACCGCATCGACGCGGGTTTCGGCGCGTATCGTATCGCCTGCGAATACGGGCTTGGGGAATACGGTATCGGTCATACCGAGGTTGCCAACGGTGGTGCCCAAAGTGGTATCCTGCACCGAAAGACCGATCACGAGGCCGAGCGTAAAAATCGAATTGACGAGCGGCTTGCCAAACTCCGTGCCCGCTGCATAGGCGTGATCGATGTGGATGGACGCGGGATTGTACGTCATCGACGAAAACAGCATATTGTCCATGTCCGTCACCGTGCGGCGGATTTCATGCTGAAATACCTGGCCCACCTCGAAGGCGTCGAAATACAAGCCTGCCATTTGCCATGGTCCTGTCTAGTGTCTATATACTAGATGCTGATTGACAGCATGTGCTCCGCTTGTAAATAATCCATTTATCGGCGGGTATTTCAGCTGCTGCGGGGACTTCTTAAATGCCGATGATATTGGATGCGGATGCGCTCATGGCGATGCTGCCTGCGGGCGGGCGGGTGCTGGTGTCGGGCTGCTCGTCCGAATCGCTGGTGCTGGCTGACGCTACCGAACGGGCTGGCGACGGCCTGGTTGGGATGACGTTCACCGGAATATTTGTGCCAGGCTTGAACCAGCGCACCTATCTGGCTAGCGCCTCAGCTACCACCGAAACCTTTTTCCTCACGCCCGAACTGAAGGCTGCAGGGGACCGGGTCCGTTTCCTTCCGCTC
This sequence comes from Sphingobium sp. 15-1, assembly GCF_013375535.1. Classification (GTDB taxonomy): domain Bacteria; phylum Pseudomonadota; class Alphaproteobacteria; order Sphingomonadales; family Sphingomonadaceae; genus Sphingobium; species Sphingobium aromaticivastans. Next base: position 450,699 of record NZ_JABXJG010000003.1, on the reverse strand, counting down.
TGCTATGCGGATATCCGGCAACGCCTGTTGGAAAACCCGCCGGACGCCGCCTTGATGATGGTGTCGCCCCCCGACGAAGACGGATTGTGCAGTTTCGGCCCGACGGTGGATTTTTTGGCAGAGCTATGGCCGCGCATTTCGGTGCGGCTGGCCCATGTCAATCCGATGATGCCCCGCACGCGCGGACAGGCCGTCATCCCCTTCGCCGAAATCAGTGCCGTCACCTACGCGCCGCAGCCTTTGCTGGGGATGGCCGACAGCGGCGGCGACGCGGTCGCCGATGCAATCGGACGCCACATCGCCCCGTTCGTGCAGGATGGCGCGACCTTGCAAACCGGGCTGGGCAAGGTTCCGGGGGCCGTTCTCCGGGCCCTGACCAACCGGCGGAACCTGCGTATTCATTCCGGCCTCATCGGGGACCCTGTCGTCGATCTGGAAGAGGCGGGGGCACTGGCTTCGGGCGTGCCGGTCACTGCCGGTGTGGCTATCGGTTCAGAGAGGCTATACCGTGCGATCGGCGGCGCTTCCTATCGCTTTGCGCCAGTCTCGGTTACGCATGACGCCGGGGTGATCGGCGCGATATCAGACTTTGTCGCAGTGAATTCGGCGACCGAAGTCGATCTGTTCGGCCAAGCCTATGCGGAAGTCGGACCCAAAGGCTTCATGTCCGGCCCCGGAGGCGCTATCGACTTCGCGCGCGCCGCGCGGCTGGCGGGCGGCCTGCGCATCGTTGCGCTCGCGGCCAGTGCGGCACGGGGGACGATCAGCCGGATCGTGCCACCCAATGCCGGCGCCGGTCCGGTGTCGCTCAGCCGCACGGATATCGACCTTGTCGTAACGGAACATGGCGTGGCGGACCTGCGCGCCGCGAGCCACGCCGACCGCGCCGCGTCGATCATCGCCGTCGCCGCCCCGGCTCACCGCGCCGAACTGACGGCCGCATGGCAGGCGTTTATGGAAAAAAGCTGACGCGCTCCGCGCTCAGCGTTTTTTCGCCGCCAGCTTCTCCTGCATGGCGCGCATCCGGTCCTGCAATTCGTCGCCGAAGAACAGCCCGCTGACCGCCAGCCGCTCGACATTGCGACCCTGATTGCGGTCGAGATCGGCCGCCAATTCGAGCGCTATCTTGCCAGCGCCAAAGGCCTCAGGCGGAAGCACAGCCAAGGACCGGCAGAATTCCAGCGCCTTGTCCGTGAACGCATCCTGCTCCAATATATCGTGGATGATGCCGATCGTCAGGGCGCGTTCCGCGTCGACCTGGCGATTGGCCAGCACCAGCCATCGCGCCCAGTGTGAACCTGCCAGTCGAACCAGCCGGCTGGTGCCGCCTGATCCCGGCAACATGCCCAACGCGATTTCGGGCAGACCGAACCGCGCATCCGCGTTCGCCAAGCGAAAATCCGCGCACAGCGACAGTTCCAGAGCGCCGCCCAGGCATGGTCCCTGAAAAGCGACGACAATCGGCTTTTCGATCGCTTCCCATTCATCACCCAAGCCGTGCAGGCTGCCCGCGCCCTGCCGATACCACCGGCGGAAAGCGCTGGGGCCCTTCAAATTCTTGTCGGGCGCGAGACCACCGTTGAGATCGATCCCGGCAGAAAAATACTTTCCATTGGCAGTGAGCAGCATCACGCGCAGATCGTCGCGATCTCGCAGTCGCGCAGTCGCATCGCGCAGCCCTTCAAGCATCTTCACGCTGATCGCGTTATACTTCTCGGGACGATTGAACGTCACTTGGATGATGCCGTCATTTTCGGAAATGAGTATTTCGGGGTTGGGCATTGCAATATCCATCGTATAGTATGCTCGAACTAAACCAGCCGTGCCCGATATTCGCGCAAGCTGCAAGACACTAAGTGGGAAAGAAGGAGGACGGATGGAACAGCATTTCACGGACGGCGTGGCGATTGTCGCTGGTGGCAGCGGCGGCATTGGTTCGGCGATTTGCGCGTCGCTGGCGGCTGCCGGTGCGAATGTCGCATTCACCTATCGTTCGCGCAAGGACGCGGCCGACGCCGTCGTGGCGTCGGTGGAGGCAGCGGGACGCAACGCGCTCGCTATGTCGGTGGATCACACCGATCCGGACGCGATGAAGCGCTTTGTCGATGCAGCAGCGGAACGTTTCGGCCGTGTCCATTCGGTTGTGTACGCCGCTGGCCCACATATCCCGATGAAATTCCTGAACGCAATTACGCCTGCGGAATGGAAGCAGGTATTCGACGTTGACGTAAATGGGGCGTTCAATCTGGTATGGGCGACGCTCCCGCATCTGAAGGCGGGTGGCGGCGGGTCGTTGATCGCCGTGATCACCGCTGCTGTTGAAAAAGTGCCCATGCGCGACCTGTGTTCGGCAGCGCCCAAGGCCGCGATCGAAATGCTGTTCCGCGGCATCGCCTTAGAGGAAGGACGATTCGGGATTCGCGCGAACTGCGTTGCGCCCGGCTTCATCGATGCGGGCCTTGGTCATGAATTGATCGCAAAGCCGGGTATAGAAGAATGGGTCGACGGCATCCGCCGGATGCTGCCGATGAAGAAGTTCGGCGTTGCACAGGATATTGCCGACGCTGTGCTGTTCCTGCTCTCAGACCGGGCAAAATATGTCACCGGCCAGTCGCTTGCCGTCGATGGCGGCCTGCAGCTTTAGACGCGAAACCAGCTGCTTGAAGGCCGGCCCGGTCGACGAGGAAGGATGGTGTCATGAACAAGAATCTGGATCAACCCGCATCGGATTAGGATGAAGTCGCGTCGGGGAGGAACGCAACTCGTATCGCCCGTACCGGATCGGGTGATTTGGCCTAGCTTCCCGAAGAGGATGCTCAACATCAGGCTTCCGATCAAAGAAGGCGATGTCGACGCGCAGCCGCATTGAACGGCCAAGCGGCCTCACCATTTCCATCGTCCAGGGCAGCTATCGAGCGAAGCACGAAGGCTGCCCTGGAAGCGATCAGGCTTTTTCGAGGATATGAACCGCGCACGCCGTTCCCAGTCCCACGACGTGGGTCATGCCGATGCGTGCGCCCTCGACTTGTCGTGCACCGGCCTGCCCACGTAGGTGACTGACGATCTCGTAAAGGTTGGCGACCCCCGTTCCACCGATCGGATGCCCCTTAGACAGCAGTCCGCCGGACATATTAACCGGGATGCGCCCGCCGAGCGTGGTTTCACCATCATACAGCATCCGCACGGCCTCACCTTCGCCGCACAAACGCAAATTTTCATAATGGAGAAGTTCGGCCGGAGCGAAACAGTCGTGCAACTCCACCAGGTCGATCGCGTCCGGCGTCAGTCCCGCCATGGCATAGGCCTTGTCGACGGCAAGGCGCGACGCGCTGTTAATGTCCGGCATCGTCGGGTCGCGTTCCTGCCAGGGATCCGACGCGATGGCGGTGGCACGGATTCGGATCGCACGATCCATCAGGCCGAGCTCGCGCACTTTGCGTTCGGACATCAACACCGCTGCGGCCGCGCCGTCGACGTTGATCGAACACATCAGCTTGGTGATGGGATAGGCGATGATCTCCGCCTCCATCACCATGTCGAGCGGCGTCTCCTTGCGCAGGAACGCCTTGGGATTCATCGTCGCATGATGATGGTTCTTGACTGCCACCTGCGCGAAATCGGCGAAGGTTGCGCCGTGCTTGGCCGCGTATTCCATGCCCGCCTCGCCAAAGATCGCGGGCATCGACGCGGAACCCAGCAGGCCTTCGGTCGGCACCAGACCGGCGGCGGGGTCGCCCAGCATTCCCATGCCCGTCATCTTTTCGGTGCCGACACATAGCACGGTATCATATTCGCCCGCGCGGATCGCCGTCCACCCTTCACGGATGGTCGTCGCGCCGGTGGCGCAGGCGTTGACGACATTGACCACCTGGACGCCGGTCTGCCCGATCTGCTGCAGGATCTTCTGGCCGATCATTCCGGTGAAACGGCTTCCGCCATAGACCGCCTGGATGTCGTGAATGGTGAGGCCACTTTCCTTTAGTGCACCCAGCGCCGCTTCGGCACCGATCTGCGCTGCCGATTTTTCGGGATAGCGGCCGAAATGGGTCATTTCGATCCCAACGATATAAACATCTTCGCTCATTGCGCAGGCTCCTGGTCAGCGGGCTCGAAGAAATGGCTGATGAAGCGGTTGCCCTCCGCGTCGGCATGCCCCGAATCGTCGAAGACCACGCGGACCCTGCGGCCATGGACGATCTCATGTGGCTCGAATGTTGCGGACCGCAGCACACCCTTCAACGTCGGTCCGCCATCCAGATCCACGATCGCGGAAATGAAGGGAACGGCCACGCCCGGATAGCCGCGGCGAACGATTGAGGCGGCATGAAGTTTTCCGCTGACGGCCGGCGTGAACGCGTCGAGTGCGCCCGCGTCCGCGCCACACCGGGCGCAGGCAAGCCGCTCCGCTTCGGCGAAGCTGGCGCCACAGGCGGAGCAGCGCAGCGCCGTCAGCCGCAGGCCTTCATCGTCTATAACGATGAAGGGAAAAGCCGCCCTTTGTCCATTAGTCGTCATTACAGCGCCTCCAAAATAGTAACATTGGCCTGGCCGCCTCCTTCGCACATCGTCTGCAAGCCGTATCTGGCGCCACGCGCACGCAGGCCATGGATCAGCGTCGACATCAGCTTCGCACCCGACGCGCCGACCGGATGACCCAAGGCGATCGCTCCGCCGTTGACGTTCACCTTCGCCGGATCCACGCCAGTATGCTTCAGCCATGCCAAGGGCACCGGCGCAAACGCCTCGTTCACTTCGAACAGGTCGATGTCATCCAGCGTCATACCCGCCCGCTTCAACGCCTTGTCGGTCGCATATAGCGGTTCTTCCAGCATCAGGATCGGGTCGCCGGCCGTCACCATGAAACTGGCGATCCGTGCGATCGGGGTCAGTCCATATTCCTTCAGCGCCTTTTCGGACACGATCATGACCGCAGCCGCACCATCGGTGATCTGGCTCGCAGTCGCCGCCGTGATAAGACCGTTTTCGATGATCGTCTTAACGCCCGCCATCGATTCCAGCGAGGCGTCCCAACGAATGCCCTCATCCTTCACATGCATGTCGCCCGTGCCGTCGGGCAGGGTGATGGCGATCGGCACGATCTCGCCGTCGAAGGCGCCCGAATTGGTGGCGGCTATCGCACGGCGATGGCTTTCCAGGCCGAATGAGTCGAGGTCATCGCGCGTAAAGCCCCATTTTTTCGCGATCATTTCGGCGCCGTTGAACTGGCTGAAATCCTCGATGCCGTAGCGGTCACGGATGGACTGAATCATCGGCGTCGCGCCTTGCGCGCTGTTAGTCGCCGAACCCAGCGGCACGCGGCTCATGCTTTCGACCCCGGCCGCTATCACAATGTCCTGCGTTCCGGACATGATCGCCTGAGCGGCGAACTGGACCGCCTGCTGGGACGATCCGCACTGGCGGTCGATGGTCACCGAAGGGACGGATTCAGGAAGGTCGGAGGCCAGCACGGCGAACCGCGCGATCTGGCGCGATTGTTCGCCATATTGCGTGACGCAGCCCAGGATGACGTCGTCGATCGCCTCGCCCGGCACGCCCGATTGGGCAACTACCGCGTTCAGGACCTGCGCGGCGAGTTCGACGGGATGCTTTCCCGCGAGTCGCCCGTTGCGCCGGCCGCCAGCGGTCCGAACAGCGGACACGATATAGGCGTTCATATGCGTTCCTTTTCGCTCCTGTGTCTGTTATATGAGAAATCCCAGGCCGTTATCCAGGCTTGGAGGTTTTGGCATCGCGCATTCGCACGCTTTCCATGCTCGCCAGCCAATACCGCAATGTTGAAGCCAGCATGGGTCACGTGTTACCTCGCAAAGGGCCCAATCCGGCGTGAATGACGCCCCATCGCCCGTTTCTATTGCTCCATAAACCCATTGCATTCGACTGTGCAAACGATTAGGTCCTACATACTGTTTTTTGCCGAATTGACGAGGATGCCATGGATTACGATTACCGGAGGGGTTTCGTAGCATACCCCGATGCCGCACCCGATAGTCCGGGCGCGAAGGCCCCTTATATCGATCACGGCACCGCTCGAATCGACCCCAAGCGTTTCTACAGCCCGGAAGAGGCTGCACTCGAATGGGACAAGATGTGGACGAAAAGCTGGCTGTTCGTCGGCCTAACCCAGGATCTTGCCGAAATCGGCGACTGGTTCAAGGCGGAGTATGGCAAGGAATCCTTTGTCATCGTGCGCAATGGGGAAGGTGATGAGGGCGTCGCTGCCTATTACAACGTCTGCCCGCATCGCGGCAACCGCTTGGTCCACACCGATTTCGGCAGCGCGGGCGCGGCCGCCGATGGCGGCGCCTGCGTATTTACCTGCGATTTCCACGGCTGGAAGTACGGGCTCGACGGCAAGAATGCCGAAATCCGCGATGAAATGATTTTCCGTCCCGAAGCGGTCGCACATCGTCCCGGGCTGAAGGCGGTGCGGTGCAGCGTCTGGAACAGTTTCGTGTTCATCAACATGGACCCGGACTGCAAGTCGCTGCTCGAGCATCTCGACGTCATTCCCTCCCATCTCGCGCCCTATCCGTTTGAAAAATACCGGGTCATTCGCGACATCTACACGCCTTGGGATGCGAACTGGAAAACTGCGCTCGACGCCTTCATCGAATTTTACCATGCCGATGACGTGCATCCGCAGCTGCTGGGCTTTACCGAGACGCTCGAATGCCAATATGATCTGTATGGCAATGGCAACAGCCGGATGATCATTCCGGTCGGTTATGTCACCAGCCGCAACGAAGACCGGGATACAGTGACCGAAGCGCTGAAGGGCTTCCTTCAGTTCTACGGTGGCAACCCGGACGACTTCACCCATCTTAAGGGCCATCAATATAGCTCTGCGATCGCCGAAACGCGGCGCAAATGGGCCAAGCGCCACAATTATGATCATTTCGACAACCTGACCGACGAGCAGGTCAATGACGACTGGAACTACTTCGTGTTCCCCAACATCACGATCAACGCGTTCAGCGATGCGTTATTGATCCAGGTGTTCAGCCCACACCCGACCAACCCTAGCAAAAGCTACTACCGCGCTATTTCGCTGTGTCTGCCCGTTGGCGGAACGCAGGACATGGTGATGGACCCCGGCCAGTTCGGCCCAGCGGCGGTTTCGGAACCGGGTTGGGACGGGTCGATCCGCCCGCCCATCATCGTCCCGCAGACGCTAGAGGAATTTGGTTCGGTTCTAGCGCAGGACGCCGTCCGCGTTCCTGAAGTTCAGAAGGGGATCGAATCGTCCGCTTTCGACGGCTATGTCTTGTCGGAATCAGAAAATCGTATCCGCCACTACCTTGCCGAAATCGACCGGCTGATTGGCCGGACCTGAGCGGATATATATAATAATGACCGAAACAACCAACCTGTTCGAAAGCGTTGAGAACGTCGAGATCAAGCTTAGTCGCACCAAGACTTGGAGCGGCTTGGAAACCGACGTGGCCTATTTTCCGCGTGAACGTGATGAGGCCTACCAGCAGAATATCGGCGATCCCGGCGCTTACCCGTTCACTCGCGGCGCTTATCCGAGCATGTATCGCAGCCGGATGTGGACGCTGCGCAACATCGTGGGCTATGGCGCGCCGGAGGACACACGCCAAGGGCTGGAAATGGTCCTTGCATCGGGCGGAACTGGCGTCAGCATCGTGCCCGATCCGCTGACGACGCAAAGCATCGACCCGGATCACCCCGCCTTCGGACCAGAGGTCGGGCTGGAAGGTTGCTCGCTCCCGACGACGCGAGACATGGAGCGTCTGCTTAACGAGGTCGACTTGGCAAAGGTCGACACGGCCTGGCACTGGGCGGCCATGGCCTATCCGCTGGTCGCCTCGCTGCATGTCAAACGCGGTCAGCCACTGGCGACGTTGCAGGGCTCCAACATGCCCGACATGTTGCAACAAACACTATGCGGCTGGGGTAAGCATCTTGTTCCGGCCGATTTCGGACATCGGATTGCGGTGGATGAAATCGAATTCAGCGTGCGCAACAGCCCGCGCTGGGCGCTTGGAATGCCGCAGGCCTATGATCTGCGTGAACGCGGCCTGTCGCCGGCCGGCGAAATCGCGCTCGGCATGGCTATCATCAACAAGACGATGGAAGACTTGATTGATCGCGGCCTGACCGTCGATGAAGTGGCTCCCAGCCTTGCATGGGTTTCCACCTCGGACATCGACTTCTTCGAAGAAGTCGCCAAGTTCCGGGCGCTGCGCCGCTACTGGGCGCGCACGATGAAGGAACGGTTCGGCTCAAAGGACATGCGCGCGCAACGGCTGAGGATCGCTTGTCACACTTCGGGCAAGTCGCTCGTGTACAAGCAGCCGCTCAACAATCTGACCCGTACTGCCATACAGGGCTTGGCGGCGCTTTGCGGCGGCGTTCAGTCGCTGGAGGCGTGCACTTTCGACGAGCCTGTCTGCGTTCCAACTCATGAGGCGCGGGAACTCGCCACGCGGCAGCAGCAAATTCTGGCGAACGAAGTCGGCGCGGCGCGCGTCGCCGATCCGTTTGGCGGCAGCTACTATATCGAGGCATTGACCGATCAGGTGGAAGCGGCCGCCGCAGCGATGCTGGCCCGGATCGAGCAAAAAGGCCTGATCGATGCGATCGCCAGCGGCGAGATCGAAGGCATGATGGATGACTTCAATTTCGACTTCCAACGCGAACTGGACAGCGATGAACGTATCATGGTCGGCGTCAACCGGTTCGTACCGGAAGACGAGCCCGCACCTACTCGCTTCAAGTTCGACCGGACTAACACCTATGCGCATATTCGTCGCTTCTCGGAACTGAAGCAGCAGCGCGATCAGGGCAACTGGTCCGCGGCGCTCAAGGCGGTTCACAATGTGGTGCGCGACGGCAACAACCCGATGCAGGCGATGATCGACGCTTTCATCGCCGATGCGAGTATCGGCGAAATATGGGGAACGGTGCGCGTCGCTTATGGTCATGCATTCGATCCTTATGGTCACATCAAGGCGCCTTTGAGCTACACATGAGCAAATCCAACACAGTACACTGCATCCTGGGGATGCTGGGCACCGACGTACATTCGAAGGGGATCCGCACATTGGCGCGCTTGCTAGACGAAGCGGGCGGCATCGACGTCAACTATCTGGGCGAACATAACAGCGTCGAAGGAATGGCCGACGCGGTGGCGGCGGGCAAGGCCGACATCGTCGGCGTCAGCTTCTCGTCGGCAGCCTATGTCGAATATACGCGGCAGCTGATAGAGGCTATGAAGGCAAAGGGCGTAGGCCATGTTCCCGTAATCCTAGGGGGCATCATTCATCCCGACGACATTCCCGAACTCAAGGCGATGGGCGTCGCGGGTCTGTTCGGCGCAGGGTCCAAGACGGAGGACATCATCCAGTTCATTCAGGCCGCCGGCGCTCCGCCTGTATGATCCCTTATGTCGATGTTTGCGCGTTGGAAGATATACCTAACGGCAAGCACCGCGCGTTTACCATCGGCGGCTGGTCGATCCTGATTTTTCGCCTGGGCGAGGAGGTTCATGCGCTGGAGAATCGCTGCACCCATCTCGATTTTCCCCTCGATGGCGGGCGACAGATCGGATCAGACATCATTTGCCGCAAACATGGCGCGCGTTTCGACATTCGGACGGGCAAAGCCACCGCTGGCCCCGCGGTCGATCCGCTACGTCGGTTCCCGGTGCGTGTGCTTTCGGGCCGGATCGAGGTGCAGGCGACGAAGTTCGGTGACCCTAATCCTTTTGTCCGGCAGGGACCATGATTGTCCCAGACGCGTGGCAATGACGCGCCGCGCTTGCGCATGAGGATGGACATGCCGGTACGCAATGCCGTGCCCGGCTAGGGGCTGCTTCGGCATCATCCTTTGCTCGCCAACAACTCCTTGACGCGCGAGCCCCTGGGTTAGTAGGTAGGACCGTTGGACTATGAGGCGATCGTAGAAATCGCTTGGTTGGCGGCAATGGAGAGAGTCATGAGTGGACGGATTCATCCAGCGGTTGCCTTTATGCGACCCGGATCCTGCGCTCGGATGCCGTGTGAAAGCCGTGCCTCCGTCTTTTCTGCCAACCGCCGGTGCGAAGGTAATCAATGCGATGCGCGACGGTGCAGTGAATGGTCGCGACGGAGCCCTCGCCGCAGCGCTCAACGCCCCCCAACACCCGTGCGCCTTCATGGCATGTGTGATGGTCCATCACCGCGCCCGCCAATTGAGAGAGGATGGATGACGTGCAGAAATTGATGATGTTCATGAAGCGGAAGGAAGGCATTTCCTTCGAAGACTTCCGTCAGCATTATGAGAATGTCCACATCCCCATGGTCGCCAAATGGGTTGGACCATTTATGACCGACTTCAAACGTTATTATCCGCAAAACGCAATCAATCTCTACGTCGGCCGCCCTGACGCGGACGAAGCGCCGGAGAATGACGGCGGCGTCGATTATGACGCAGTGTCGATTTACACGATCAGGGATGAAGCTGCGTTGGAAGGCATCATGCGTGTGTCCAGCGATCCGGCGTTCACCCGTGCCGTAACCGATGACGAGGCGAACTTCGCCGATCGCGCAAGATCGCGGCAAGTTCTGGTCGACGAAATATCCGGTCAGGGCCTGATCTGATGGCGCATGACTCAGCACGGTCATCACTCGATGCATCCGCACCGCCAAGGTTGAGCCCGCTCGCCTATCTGTCCCTGCCCGGCGCGGGCATACTGATTTTCCTCGGATTATTTTCGCTCGCGCCTGCGCTGCCGGGTGTCCGCCAACATTTCCAAGCCGTCGCAAATGCTGATGTGCTGACACAGGTGGTAGGGGCCGCAGCGGCGTTCACCTTTGCCCTGGGTTGTCTGTTCAGCAGCCGCGCCATCGATCGCCTCGGCTACCGCTCGGTCTATCTGATTTCGCTGCTGTTGCTGGGCGTCGTCGGTCCCACCGCCGCGCTTCTGGACGATCTTTATGCCATCATCCTGACCCGCGGGGTCGTCGGCCTGGGTTGCGCCGGTATCGTCAATGCCTCCCTCGTCGGTATCAATCGCCTGTTGAGCGGGAAAGGGCAGACCCGCGCCCTTGGGCTCCAGGGTCTCATTGGCAGCTGTGCGGCCATCGGACTCTTTCCTGCGATCGGCGCTCTGTCAGGCATAAGCTGGCGCCTTGCCTTTGCCGGCCATCTGATCGCCATCCTGTTCATTCCATTGGTGCTGATGCTGCCGCCCTCGCGCCCCGCCTCCGAGAATGCCGAAGACAAGGTCGTTCTGCGTGCCGCGCTCAAATATGTCGGACCGTTGACGGGATCTGCCGCCATTTTCGGCGGTATGGTTGTCTTCACCATCGCGATGTTCGCGCCGCTCTTTCTGGTGCAACTGGGCGTGACCAATGCGCAGCTCCTATCCATCCCGCCAACCGCGACCGTCGTGGGCAGCGCGATCGGCTCCTGGCTGTTCGTACCCTTGTCCAATCGCCTCAGAAGCTCCTATGCCTTCGCGCTAACGCTGGTGGTGGAGGGTGCCGGGCTTGTGGGGATTGCGCTGAGCCATTCAGTGTGGGGCGTGGGCGCCAGCAGCTTGCTGGCCGGCATCGGGAGCGGGTTGCTCGCGCCGCTTCTCTATTCCTCCGCAATCAAGGCGTCGCCCGGTAGTCCGGCATCTGCGCTTGGACTGGTTAATGCATTGCTTTACGGGGCGATGATCCTATTCCCGCTCGTCGCCATTCCCTTTGCGCAGCTGGTGGGCGGGCAACGGCCCATGCTGATCGCACTGGTCACCTGCGGTCAGCTCCTGGCAGTTCTCTTCGTCCTTTCGCATCGCGCGCGCCGAGAACGGATGGAGCGAGTAGAAGCGTTGGCGGCGGAACCGGTCGACGTCCGACGCGCGACCCCGTTATGATCGCGGCCGCTCGGGCATTGGTTGCGCCACCGCGCGGCCCTTGGCCACCGGCGCATATGTTCGGGTCGCCGACACCAATTGAGGATCGTGCGGAGGGAGCCATGCGCATCATCGCCGATGCTCATGGAACGGCGCATGACTACCGGGTCGGCGTCAGCGATACGGCCGAAGTCAATGCCACGGTCGATCGCTCCATATCTTTGCGCGGCAGGCTCTTCTTCTTTTCGGCGACGCCGCGTTCATCGATTTCGGCACGTGCTGCACCGGAAATCAGCGACGTGCTGCGGGCACCTTCCTCCTGCACTACTAAATGTTCCGGAACAGAGCGCAACTACGACCGCACGGTCGCCCCGGCAGCGCTCCTCGATCTTGAGATTGCGTACAGCATGTTGAGGGTCGCGTTCGACGCGGTAGTCATACGCAGTTTATCCTGGCACCTGTCCGTCGTCAGACCCTTCGGCACTGAGGTGTTGGGTTGGACGGCTCCCAACGGCATCGCGATGTGCCAAGGTGATGTCGTTGTAGGACTCACATGAGGGAGCCGCCCATGGACCAGATTATCCGCATAGGGATGGACACGTCAAAGAACGTTTTTCAGCTGCACGGCGTTGACGCTGCTGAGCAGCCGGTCCTGCGCCGAAGGCTGGCACGCCGGGAAATGATCAAATTCTTCGAGAAGCTGCCTCCGACGGTTGTCGGCATTGAGGCCTGCGGCAGTGCCCATCACTGAGCGCGTTTTCTCGGTTCGCTCGGCCACGACGTTAAATTGATCGCACCACAGTTAGCAAAACCGTACGTCAAGCGCGGCAAGAATGATGCTGCAGACGCCGAAGGGCTGTGTGAAGCGATGAGCCGCCCATCAATGCGGTTCGTCCCGACGAAAAGCGCAGAGCAACAGGCAGCCTTGATGCTCGTGGGAATGCGGACCAGACTTGTTCAGAGGCGAACGCAGCTTGCTAATGCAATCCGCGGTTTTGCGGCAGAGTTCGGAATCACCGCAGCAACCGGGATGTGCCGGATCGAGCCGCTCCTCGAGCGGATAGCGGCAGATGAGACTATCCCTATCTGTTGCGCGATCTGGAAATCACGCGGCCCAACCACGTCTGGTGCGCGGACGTGACCTATTTGCCGATGCGGCGCGGCTTCCTTTATCTGGTCGCCATCATGGACTGGGCGAGCCGCAAGGTGCTGGCCTGGCGGCTATCGAACACCATGGACGCGGGCTTTTGCGTCGAGGCCCTGGAGGATGCGCTGGCCCGTTTCGGCAAGTCCGAGATCTTTAATACCGATCAGGGCAGCCAGTTCACCAGCTATGCCTTCACCGGCGTGCTGCGCGCGGCGGACCAAGATCAGCATGGACGGCAAGCGGCGTTGGATGAACAACGTCTTCATCGAGCGGCTGTGGCGATCGGTGAAATATGAATGCGTCTACCTGCACGCCTTCGAGACGGGTTCCGAACTACGGCGCGGCCTGGAGCGGTGGTTTGTCTATTACAATCCTGCTTCATAACACCCATCTGTCTATGTTGTTGAAGTAAATAGGCTTTGCTGATCGGGATGCGATCCCGTGGGGTATTTTGGGTTTTCCCGGGCGCGGTTTACGAGTTGATGGGCGGCAGATCCACCAAGTTCGGCCCGGCTGAATATCCATGGTCCTTCTGGTAGAGGATGGATGCCTTCGATCTCGCCGGCTTCCGCTGCGACCCGGAGCGTCTTCGGGGTCACGCCGATTTGGCGGGCCGCCTGGCTCAAGTTCAGCCATGGAACATCGCCATCGGTTCCTGCGCGGAAGACCGGAATCTTGTGATGCGACCTCAGCGCGGTGACCCGTTCACGCGTCCAGCGGTTGCCGTGCCCGGTCATCAGCCCGTTCCGGTTGAGGATCCCAGCGATCAGGTCGTCATTGGCGATGAGCACGAGTTGGCGCACGGCGACAATGACGTCGGCCGGGGTGCTGTTACGCTGTCCCTTGCGGCGCTTGGGCAGTCGTAACTCGGTATGGACGCCGCCCGCCCAATGGATCAGCAACACGATCTCGGATGCGTCGCCGTCGATGTCAGCGATTATCTCTTGGATGAGAGTGCGCACGATGCGCTTCTTCAAGCGCGCATCGGTCTGCGGGTCTTTCCAGACGGCTTTGAGATCGGCGGCAAGGCCGTCGATCTCCTTCAGGGACGTCGACGCTGGTTGCGGCATCGCGGCATCATGCGCGGCGATCCTGGCTTCCACTTCACTGACGCGCGTGAGTGCGCGGTTCCATCGGGCTTCCAGTTCCGCCGTTACCAACCGGTTCTGAGGATCGGCCGCATCATATTGTCGGAAGGCCCGATCGGCCTCGTAACGGGCCGCTTCGAAATCGCGCATCAGCGCGTCGCGGACCTGATCGCGGCGACTGGCTGCTTGTGCTTCGGCTTCAACCGCGGCCGCAATCGCTCCGGGTTCGAGGACCGGAATGAGCGCCTGCTCGATCGCATCATCGACGCGTAATCCGCCGAATGCGATACAACGCGGCTCGCCATTGTCGAGCAGGCCCCGCCAGCAGGAATAGCGGGGAATATCATGCCTGGCACCAGTGTAACGCACGGTCAGCTTGCGGCCGCACCGCCGGCATCGGACGAGCCCGGTGAGCAGTGCATCGCCATGCTTGGGCGCCCCATGATGCCGACTAGTGGGAACATTGTCGCTCACCATCTTGCGGATAATCTCCGATCGCTCCCAACTGACATAGCCTTCGTGCGAACCAGGGATGAGCGCCAGCCACTCGTCCCGCGCCTTGCGGCGACTCTGCGATCGCATACCGCCGCCATTATATCCGGTGGCGGTGCGGCTTTTACCATAGGCATAGGCGCCACCGTAAATCGGGTTCTCGATCATCCGGTGAATGGTTGCGTAGTTCGGCTTGCGCCACTCGACATCGCCGTTGTTGCGCTTGGCGGGAAGGTCCAGCCCATGCTCGATAAACCAGAGCAGCGCTTGCCGTGCACTGCCGAGCTCGGCGACCTTGTCAAACACCAGGGCGATGGCTTCTTGGACCCGACGATCAGGATCCTTCTCGATCCGGTCGCCGACCTTCACGAAGCCGACCGGGGCCGCAACGATTAGTTCGCCGCGTCGAGCCTTCTCGTAGCGGGCCGAGAGCGAACGCTGGCGCAGAAGATCCAGTTCATACTCTTTGAGGCTTCCCTTCAGGCCCAGCAGCAGTC
The DNA here is from genome assembly GCF_013375535.1 of Sphingobium sp. 15-1. Taxonomy (GTDB): domain Bacteria; phylum Pseudomonadota; class Alphaproteobacteria; order Sphingomonadales; family Sphingomonadaceae; genus Sphingobium; species Sphingobium aromaticivastans. The sequence goes on along the minus strand of NZ_JABXJG010000003.1, from coordinate 435,609 downwards.
GGTCATTACCTTGGCGCGGGGCGTACACGGTCTCTTGGTCGATCAAAACCGTGTCGACGACCCGGCACATCTCGATAAGCTGTTGCCAGTCACGGCTGTTGCGGGCGAAGCGCGAAACTTCCCGTGCAGCGACTGCACCGACTTTGCCAAGGCAGACCTTGGCAACCATCCGGTCGAAACCAGCGCGTGTCACACCTCCTGCGGCTGATCGGCCAAGATCTTCGTCGACGGTCTCGATGCGAGACCATCCCAAAGTGACCAGGCGATCGCGCATTGCGTATTGCAGAGCGCTGCTCTCCCGGTTGTGAAGCACCTGATGGGGGAGGACTGCCGCACATACAGGATCGCCTTGCGCTCGAGATGCTGCGGGCCGATCTTCTCAAAGTTCATCGTACGTCTCCCGTGGTTCCGCGACGGGATCGCTGTCGATATGCTCGAGTAGCAGGCGTACGATCAGCGGCATCAACGCTTGGCGTGTCGGCGGCGGCAGGGTCTGCCATCGCGGAAGCTGCGCGATCCCGGAACCGCTGGGGCTGGAGAACAGATCGAGCTGCACTGTCATCGGCTTGCGTGCCATCAAGACCTCCCGAATACGAGTCGTGAGGGCTGAATGCTGCGCTCGAAACCGATGAAGCCGAAATCTTCTTGGCTGCCACCTGCAGGAGTCTGGACAGCGCGCTCAGCGCGCCGATATCCACGCGAGATGCAGCTTCAAGGCACGTCATGGTACAAACAGCGCGGTCAAACATCCACGCCGGAATCTCAAGCAAGCGATCGGACGTCGTACCTGTGAGGTTGCACCGAAAAACAATCCCCCCGGCGCGTTCCACGGCTTGATGCACGTGGATCGGCCGACCCCTCCAGGGGTGCCATTGATAGATAACTTCCCGGATATCGGTCCCGTGGGCGTTGCGTCGCCGTGTTGTACAATCATCACCGCCCTCATTAGCGCCTTGCGGGCAAAACCCCGGCCGAGGCATATGGGCAAATCGACGCTTCAGATCATGGGGGGCATGCCCCCCATGATCTGGTCACCCAAATGGCGGCATGAACGACAACACGGATGAGCTTAAATTCGCCGCAAACCTGTCCAAATAAGCGGGACCACCTCAGCGGGCATCAGCAGCAGGATCGATCACATCCCCACTCGTCCGACAAGCTCGACGTCAAGCCAGGTCGCATATACCCGGCAGCTTTGCAATGTTGGCAAGCGCACCAAGACACCGCTCAACGCGCTGAATCGTTGGGAAAACCCGTTATATATCAGGGGCATGGGCATTTTCGATCTTCCGAGCCTTAAATGGACCTGTGGCCCGCAAACTCTATTTATTTAGAGCGCCAGCCCCCATCGACGCGCAACACCGTACCCGTGATATAACTAGCGGCGTCCGACGCCAGAAACAGAACGGGCGCCGCTATTTCTTCAGGCGCGGCAAATCGTCCCAGGGGCGTCACAGCGACCACCATGTCCTCAACGCTGTCGAAGTCAAAGATGTTCGTGCGGACACCGCCAGGAGCCACCGCATTGATCCGAACGCCGTCTGCCGCAGTCTCGACGGCAAGCTGATTCACCAGGCCGACCACGCCAAATTTCGACGCAGTATAGGCCGCACCGCCCCCCAACCCTCCAAAACTCGCGATGGACGCTGTCACTACAACATTGCCTTTGCTTTTAACCAGATACGGCAGGGCGGCGCGGATCGCGTAGAATGTTCCTGCCACATTTACGTCCATAATCCTTGCCCACAAATCGTCGTCGATATCAGCACATGCTGCGCCCTTGTCCACGATCGCAGCATTGCTGAAGAGGACGTCAAGCTGCCCGAAGGCCTTCACAGCCGCATCGACCATGGCGTTGACTTCCGCTGCCACTGAAACGTCGACGCGAAATGGCTTGGCTGTGCCGCCCTCTTGGTGAATAAGGTCGACCGTTTCGGCAATGCGGTCCTCCCGTATGTCAGCGATGAGCACCCGCGCACCTTCGCGTGCGAAAGCAAGTGCTGTCGCCCGGCCGATTCCCGAACCCGCACCGGTTACGATGACGGCTTTGCCAGAAAAACGCTTCATCCAAAATTCTCCCACATATTCTTTGTTTGAGCAGCCTGCGTCTGCCTCCTGGGCAGACGGCGCCGGACCCGCAGGCGCCGTAGTCAGGTTTAACGCTCGGACGGCCCGACGATGGCGTCGATATGGCGGTGCATATTTTGCAACGCTATCTCGTTGCGCCCCAATATCAGCTCGAAGTCCTTCGGTGCGTGTTCGAGATTCCGCTGGCCGCTTTCGGACACACTATAATCTTCGCCCGCCACGATCTCGACGTTCCAGTTATGGCCCTCAATAAGCGATTGATCGGTCACCGTCTCCGCCGCATCCGACGTGCGATATACCGACATATGCGTGAAACATTTTCCAACGCTTTCTCCGGGAAAGAGTCGGTACATGCCCACCCCTCCCTGATGCGCCGCCGGATATAGGATAGTGTTGGGAAAAATCAGGTGGCTGCCGGTATACGGCACCTCAGGCCACTTCGCCTCTGGCTGTCCGACACAGTCTTTATAATGATTGTCGGTGAAACAGACGCGGTGGTGCGGCCCGAAAGCGTCGAATATCGCGACGTCCGGGACCGACATCTGAGCAATTGTCGTCGCGTGCAAGACTTTGAAGTGATAGGCTTCTCCAAAGGTATCGAGGCAATATTTCCAGTTAGCCGCGGTATCGACCTGCTGACAAATAACTGGCTTGGCCCTTCCCAGGTCGAGGGCGAGCAACTGCGGGCCAAGGTCCCCGAGCCATTCCTCGATGTCGATCTCTTCTTCGCCTGCGTGGGCCTTGACGAATATCATGCCGCCCCATTCACCGATCGGTACCGAAATCAGATCCCGGCTGATGCGGCCACCTTCGTCAAAGCAGTCCTTCTTCGGTATACGGACAAGCTTGCCTTCCAAATTGAAGCTCCAGGCGTGGAACGGGCAGACCACAAGCTTGCGCCGTTCGCACGTCGCGACGAGCCGCGCGCCGCGATGCGTACACATATTGAGGAAGGCACGGACCTTACGATCCTTGCCGCGCATAATGAGGATCGAGGGACCCACTGCATCGAAAATGAATTTGTCGCCGGGTTCAGCCACATCACCCGACAGGCAGGCAAGGAGTGGAAGACTGCCGAAAATCTTCTGGCGCTCCGCTTCGAACCTCGACGGATCAGTATATTCGCTTGCCGGAATGGCAAGCGGCGCATCGGCAAGGTCGGTCGTCCGACCGTTAGCGAGATGTGCCACAGTCCTGCGCTCTCGCGCGCGCTGGAGATGAGAGACCTGCGCCGGAGATCTTCTGCCGACGAGCAAACGGCCGACCCCATAGCTTCCAGAAAAGCTTGCCGAGCCACAGCGCCTTGGCGTTGACGGTTCGTAATCGCCCAGCTCGTGAAGGACGAGCGAAAGCGACGATCATTGTGACAAAGGCGTCTCATTAAGCGACTAACTCTTCCAGCAACTTCACACCTTCGTGATCTTGGAATGCGGCAACCAACCGGAGGAGGACCACCGCCGTATGTTCCATACCGTAATTCTCCGCCGGAACAGGCAGCCAGGCTGGATATATCCCCCAGATAAGCGCCCGCCGATATTCAAGCCACAGCGTGTCCCGATCCGGGGCGTTTCTGACGCCATATTCGATGAGCTTTTCGCGGTAAAAGTCGAGGAGGTGACGCTCTTCACGACGGCGCACTTCCACCGGCAGGGCGACATTGATAAAATAGCCAAGATCATGTGCGGCATGCCCTTTCACAACGCACTGAAAGTCGACCAGTCCCGCCTTGCGATCGGGAAGAAAGTAAATATTGCCTAAATGCGGATCGCCGTGCACGATCGTGTTCGGCTGGCTGGACTGATGCTCATTGACGGCAATCGAATATGTGTGAAGCTGGGCTTCAGTTAACTTCAAAATACTCAGAAGCTCGCGCTTGTACCGGCTGATTTTAAGCTCATTGCTCTGGCTGGTCTGCTGACGAAGGAAAGTCTCGAGTTCGCCGCCAACATGGGTCTGCAGCCAGCATAGGTCGCTTTTGAACCGCGGCGTATCCCAGTAGCGGGCATGAAGCCGGGCGAGCGTGTCCAGCACATTAAAGGCATGTTCAGCGGTGACGTCATCGGTGAGAACCGTGTGAAACTTCGCGCCGCGCTTGCGAACGTCTTCGATTGCCAGAACGTAGAGCCCATCCTCGCGCATGGCACCGCCAAGCGACACTGGCGCCTCGAAATGAAGTTCCGGCCTCAGCTTGCTATAAAAATCGAGTTCATTCACATATAGAGCACGCAGGTTACTATACCAAAGAGACGAATCACTTTGTGTCGTCTTGATCAAAAGGTTCTCAGGCAGTCCATGACCGGTGCCTGCATAGTCGACCTTAATCGTAACGAGAGCAGAGCTTGAGGCGGCCGTGGAGCCGCTATCCTTGACGTCAACGATCTCGACATTCTCGACGGTCACGCCGCGATGTTGTTTCGCCGCCAACGCATTCAGCAGAGCGGGCGTGATATCATCGGGCCGTTGCGGGAACAACATCGATTCTCTCCAGATATTCGTTGTCAACCTTATCAGCTGTTATTCGGCATCGGTGGGCTGAGGGCTTGGCTCCGTCCCACGCTAGCGGCGAGCACTTTCCTCACTTGTAAATGCGCAGATTCCCGCTGCCTAGCTCGACGGTCGCACGCGGTCCGACCCGCACACCAAATTGCCTCGCCCAGGAGCTGTTGATAAGCGCAGGAGAGTAAATATCTGCCACAGGCTGACTTTCCGTCACCGTCGACTATACCCGGCTGCTACCGATAACTGCCTCCGCTTTGTATAGCGCTCGCAAGAGCGATGTGAGACGCGGATCGGCCGCCTGCCAGTCGGGATTCAACATCTGATTCGTCGTGTAGCCGACGCCAAGTCTGCGGGTCGGATCGGCAAAGGCCATACTTCCGCCAAAGCCCGCATGCCCAAACGACGCCGGGTTCGATCCCATGGTCCCGACATTCAAGCTGAAGCCCGCGGCATATCGGTTGACGCCGCCAAAGCACTGGTCGATTCCTGCGACCCGCTCGCGCGTGGCCTGTTTCAGCGCGGATGGGCTGATAAGCTTGGGCCCGTTATCGCTCAAAAGCGCGTCATAAAGAGCAGCGAGGCCACGTGCGCTGGCTACCCCGCCGCCAGCAGGTATGCCTCCTTCCCGCCAGATCCGATCGTTGGGCCATTCGGGAATGATGGGGGGGTTCCCCATAGCCTGCAAAGCACTCGGATTGGGACAATCGTAGAACATCGTGCTATCGTCCATGGCCGACACGATGGTCGTATAGCGGTGGTCCTGCTCGAGCGGCAGGCCGAGGAAAACGTCGATCTCTAATTCGCTCCTCACCTCCTCTTCGAAGAAGTGCCCCAAGGCGCGTCCGTCCACCCGCCGGACTAGCTCGTCCGCAAGGACGCCGAAGGTCAGTGCGTGATAGCCAAAAAGCCCCGGCCGGAAGCAGGGGGTTTGCGCCGCCAGCAGCTCGGCTACCGAGTCATGATCGATAAAGTCCTGCAACGTCACGGGCGCATGCGGACCGGTCAGCCCGGCTTGGTGCGACATCATTTCGCCCACGGTAATCGCAGCTTTGCCGCCCGCTGCGAATTCAGGCCAGTAGGACGATAACGGCGCTTCGTAATCAAGCTTGCCCCGGTCCACCAGCATTGCGATGCAAATCGCGGTCGCCCCCTTGGTCGCAGAGAAAATGCCGTAGAGCGTGTCCTCGGCGATATTGCCAGCACCTCCGACTGCCTGGCCACCCCATAAATCCACCACCGCCCTGCCCCCGCGATAGACCGCAAAGGAGGCCCCGATTTCGAGGCCGGACGCGAGATTATCTTCGAAAGCGGCACGCACAGCATCGTAGCCCGGAGCAACGGTCCCATTGACCTGGCCTGATGAGGAAGCCGATCCAGTAGTTCCGTCAAACGTCATCGATCCCTCGCAATTATAGCCTGACTCTTGGCCGCGCCCAGCGGTAGGCATGGTATTCGACATCTTTCAAGGCGAGCTAACCGGATCGTCGATGCGTCGGACATCGCCTTGCCCGCTTTGTTCTGAAAGCTTCCAATGCGTAAAAGGAGAGCCGCCGGCGCTAAAACGCTGGCGGCTCCCGTCTAGAATTAGAAGCTATACTCGGCACGAATACCGTAAGTGCGCGGCTTGGCCGCATCGCGTATCAAGGCATAGGGCTGGAAAGTGGTTTTCAGAATTGCGTAATCCTTGTTGAATGCGTTGTCCAAGTAGAAGCCCACACGCAACTTGTCCATGCTAGGCGGGCTGACATAGCCCGAGAAGTTGACGACCGCATATCCCGCTTCCTTGTCGAACTGCGCCTCGCCACTAGCCCCCGGATAGAACAGGAACTTGGAGCGGTACTGCATCACGCCCGCCAAGTTCGCGGTCCAGTCGGCCACCGCGAAGGTGTAGCTGGCATTGAGCGACGCCGTGAAGCGGGGCGCATGTGGCAAAGTGGTGCCGGTCAGGTCAGTCGAGCAGCTGTAGAGCGTTGCGCCGGGAGCTGCAGGATTGGACGTACCGGTAGGATCGAAACAGATGATCGATGCGTTCCTGTAATCCGAATAGGTGGCATGGAGATACGCTGCCGACCCGCCGAGGTTGAGGCCATCCATCGGCGTAGCATTGAGCTCCAATTCCACGCCATAGCCTTCGGCCGAGCCGGCATTTGTCGTGCTTGTGCCGCCGCTCTGGGCATCGATCACCGATTGCTGCAGGCCCTTGTTCTTATAGTAGAAGACCGCGAGACTGGATCGCAGCTTTCCATCAAAAGCACTATTCTTCACGCCAATTTCGTGGCTGAATACCTTCTCGGGACGGATGGGAGCGGGAGGAAAAGGCGCCGGAGTGTTGAAACCACCGGCTTTGAAACCGCGAGTGTAACTGTAATATACGTTGGTGTCACCATTCTCCCAAGCGAGGACAAAGCGGGGCGTAAAGGCGTTGAAGGTTGCGCTGCGCGTATAACTTGGGGCGGCACCAAAACCTATGAAGCCGGGACCATTGCTCACGTTCAGTACGCGCCGATCACTGGTATAGCGGCCGCCAACCGTCGCTTTTATCCGATCGTTGAACTTATAGTACGCCTCGAGGAACGCCGATTTCGAGGTCGTCTTCACGGAGTTGCTGTTGCGGAAGGTGAACTCATCGAGAGGACCAACACCATAATCAGAACCAGCCAAGGCGATGTTGATGTAAGGCTTATCGACGTAATAGTTCCCGCCGACCACGAAATTTAGCGGGCCGTCCAGGTTCGAGGCGAGCTGAAGTTCCTGTGAATAACTTTTGCCACCATTGCCAGATACGAGGAAGTTGAAAGCAGCGACGGGCGTCGTGTCGGCTTCGGCCAACTGACGGCTGAAATTATTGAAGTAGCCGGTCGTGCTGGTCAGGTCGAAGTTACCAAGCTCAACGTTGATACGCAGGTCGGCCCGGAACATCCGGTTGTAATAAGGAATATCCGTATCCTGATTTGCCTCAAAGGGACCCGGCACGGTAACCGGACTTCGCAGGCAAACATAGCAGGTGGGCGCGCCTTCAGCCAGCGCTCCTACGAAGGTCCGAGCTCTGCTGCGCTGCCACTCAACGCCCCCCGTAACGCTGACGGTCTCGCTTGGATCCCATTTGAGCCGGGCGCGGGCCGTGTAGTTATTGGTTGCGCCAAGCTTGTTCCCGTTGAAGATGTTGGTCACATAGCCGTCTTCTTTCGCATAGCGACCCGCGAAGCGCACAGCCAAAGTATCCGTCAAGGGGACGTTCAGCATGGCTTCCAGTTGCTTGTGATCAAAACGGCCATATTCGCCAAGAATGCGGCCTTCGAAATTGTTGGTCGGCTGGGCGCTGGATATACGGAGGACACCTCCCGTTGCGTTTCTGCCGTAAAGGGTACCCTGGGGACCACGAAGAACCTCTAACGTGCCGGCGTCGACGACATCGAGCAGCTGGTTAAGGCCTCCAGTCCGCGCCAGATAGACGTTATCGACATAGATCGACACGGGTGCTTCGAGTCCGGGATTGGCTACAGGGGAACCGATACCGCGCATGGACAGTGCAAGAAATCCACTTGTGATCCCGAAATCCACGTTGGGAACCACTAGCTTGAGATCTCGTAAGTTGCGGAGGCCAAGTTGCGTCGCTGATTCCGCCGATATAGCCGTTATAGCAATGGGAACATCCCGGAGGCGTTCGGACCGGCGCTGGGCCGTGACGATGATGTCGCCCGTTGAGGGCGCCGCATTTTCTGCCCCGGAGCCTTCCGCCGAAGCGACCCCTTGTGCGTAAGCAGGCAAGGCGCTGGCCGCAAAAACGAGGCCCGATGCACAAACCAGAAGCGCGAATTTCAAGTTGCTTTTCATATTATCACTCCCCTTTATATTCCGATGTCGCAGTTAGTTGATAGTAACCCAAGCATAGTGCAGGATTATGGCTGCTTCGCGTGGCGTTGACGCCTCCGCATCACTTGCAACAGTGAGCCATGTTAACGGCTCAACAACAAAACTCCGTGCTACGCGCGTCATGTCGGCTCTCTTTGCGTCCACTCCGAAGTTCGCTGCTCAACCTCGCACCACGCCTCTTCGCTAACAGTTTTCGCGGAACCGCTTCCACCGTGGCAGCTGGGGTCGCCTGACCCCAGAGGCGGAGACAGCCCCTGCGCAGATAACCCGGCTTACAAGAGGGCCAGCTGCTAAGGTTGGTGCGAACCCTGCGTAAATCCCGGAAAGCACGGCGCCCAATCCGATCGCAATTCGCTTCGCCTTTCCAAAACAATCCTCCTGGTCGGGTAAATTCCCGCTAGTCCCATTGCTGCGCGTGGAGCGCGGCGACCTGTTAAAAAGGTCGATACGCGGCGGCAGATAGTATCTTTATACCAATTCGCATGTAGGTAATAGGTCCTATTATCAGCATTTCCAGCGGCAAGTCAAGTGAGTTTGTCGCACGGCTTCCCCAGGAAACGTAGACGGGCTTCTCGAAACAGACGAGACAATATCCCTTGCTGTTCTACCCTCTCTCAGCATGGCTAAAATAAGCCTGGTATCATTGGACCCCTATCTGGAGAGCTGCTGCTAGCCCGTCGCGAGCTATGTGCAGCCTGAGCTGCTTATGTCTCGAGCGCTGCCGGCACGGCGGGTCCGGTGGATGCCCATCGTATCGAAGCCATCGATCAGATCTTCCCAGTAATATACCGCTCGTTGGAGATCGGGTGACATTGCCAAACTAGGCGTTGCCCAGGCTTTCGCGGCAAGGCCGGCCAAGCTTCAGATCGCCGGCGGAACGCTGGTGCCCCCCGTCCCTCACAGCCACCGTATCGCTCCACCGAGGCGACGACCCGCGCAAGGGTTTGGCCATTTTGCTCCGCCACCGTGAAGAACAGAAACAAAATCTGAAACTGGCAGCGCGCGATGGAGATGCGGTTCGACAGCCAGTTGTCGCGCATGAACTGCCATACGTTCTCGACTGGGTTGAGCTCGGGGCGCCTGGGGGGCAGCGGCATCAGGGTGATGTTGGGAGGCACGACCAGTTCGGCGGAGCCGTGCCATCCGGCCTGATCAAGGATGAGCACGGCATGCGCGCCCGGCGCGACATGGAAGGCGATTTCCTCGAGGTGCATGCTCATGGCCTCGCTGTTACAGCGGGGCATGACGATGCCGGCGGCCTTGCCTTCAGCGGGGCGGATCGCGCCGAAGAGCCAAGCCGAGGCTCGTCGCTGATCCTTGGGCGCCGAGGGGCGGGTGCCGCGCCTGGCCCAACGCCGGGTGAGCTTGGTTTGCTGGCCGACGCGGGCCTCGTCCTGCCACCACAGCTCTATCGACGTTCCTCTCGGGAGCCGCCGCCTGATCTGCGCCAGACGGGCGGCAAAGCTTTTTTAAAATCGGCAATGTCATCGCCATTCTGGCCCCGATGGCGTGGCCGCGCCGAGAGCTTGCGGTAGCCCATCGCGCGAAGTTCACGGCCAAGGGTGTGGCGCGTAACCGACAGTTCGAACTCGTCCCGGATCCACTGCGCCAGGTCGCACAGTCGCCAGCGCACCACGCCATGCGCGGCAGGGATCGGCCCGGTTTCGACTTGTGCTGCAAGCCGGGCGCGCTGCTCGTCGTTCAGGATCGAGGCCCGCCCCGGCGCCTTGCGCGTCGCCAGACCATCGGGACCACGCGCGTTGAACCGTAGTACCCAGTCGCGCACGATCTGCAGAGTGACGCCGGCAACCTTCGCCGCTTCGCTCCGGCTCCCGCCGTCCAGGATCACGGCCACCGCCAACAGCCGCCGAACCTGATCAACATCACCACTTTGTCGTGCAAACCGACGCAAATCCTCCGATGTATAGTCAGATCGAACGCCTATCGCTGCCGCCATTGCAAGCCTCCATGTGCCTGCAACATCGAATCAGATCATCAGCCGTTTGGGAATCCTTCATGTGAGTCAGCCTCAGCGCGCGCTGGTATTATGGAGACCTGTGCGCGGGTGGGCGTAGACAGGCGCGTGAATTGCTGATTCTATGGGCTTTCCAATGAGGAGAGTGGCCGTGGCGCAGCGTTCAATTGGGCAGGAGCGGTTTGGGTTTTCAGGGTCCGAGAGGACGACGTCATCCCTGGACGCGCTTGTATCGCTGATTGATTGGCGCGCGGTCACGGTTCTTCTCGATCCGCTTTATCCGGCCTCCAAAGGTGAACCCGCCTGGCCGCCTCTGGCAATATTCAAAGCGCTCCTGTTGTCGATCTGGTATGATCTGTCCGATGTGAAGCTGGCTGAGGCCTTGGACGACCGGGCCTCTTTTCGCCGCTTCTGTGGGTTTTCCGCGAATGAGGCGACGCCCGAGCGTACCGCGTTTGTCAGATTCCGTCGGCTGCTGGTCGCGCACCAACTGGACCGATCGCTGTTTGAAACCGTGACCATGCAGCTCAAGGCCAAAGCGGTGACGGTCAAGACCGGTACACTGGTCGATGCCACCATCATTGCCTCGGCCAGTGAAGACGATGATGATGCGCGCTGGATGAAGCACAAAAGAAAACGGGCTGTTCACGGCTTCAAGGCCCACGTGGGCGCCGATGCCGCTACCGCGTTGGTCGAGGAAGTGTCCATCACACCGGCAAATATCAATGACGGCAAAGCAGGTCCCCAAGCCTTGCCCGACAATCCCGGTGAGGTGTTTGCCGACAGCGCCTATCGCGGCAATCACTTTTGTGATGCCGTGCTGGCAAAGGGCGGCACTCCCCGGATCGTCGCCACCGGCATGTGGGGCCGCGACGAAGCTGAAACGCTGCGCAAGCTCCATGAATGGAATCAACCGATCCATCGCATGCGCGCCCGCATCGAGAAGATCTTCGGTACATGGAAGCGATGCTATGGCCTGCGTCGAATGCGATGGCGAGGTCTCGCCAAAGCCGCCGTCCAAGTCCACCTCACCGCCATCGCCTACAACCTCAAGCGCACGATGAATATTCTCTCGGCTCCAGCATGATATCGCCTCCGACCGCAGATCGCAGGCCGGATCGATAAATCACCAAATATCTACGCGATTTCATAGCTCTACGCCCACCCGCGCACAGGTCTCATTATTCCGGCACAGAAGCGCCGACCGTGCCGAAGCTCACTGTCGTTGTCGCTTGGCCTATTCTAATTTCTTGGCACTACGCCGAAGTCTGGCCCCAAGAGATAACGCCCTAGATGTGCCATAGGTGCGAGGAGGGACCGTCGGCAAGTCGACGCTCCCTCCTTCGCTATCTTCAGTAGCTATACTCCAACCGCAGGCCGTAGGAGCGCGGACGGCCAGGGGTGTAGCTTGTACCCCACGGCGCGGCCGTCTGCCGATAGTCCGCATATTTTTTGTTGAAGAGGTTGTTCGCGTAGAAGCCGATCTTCAGATTTTCGCCGGGAGGGCTGACATAACCGGAAGCATTAACCAGTATTCGCCTTCCAGACCGATCATATCCCAGATCGCCGCCTGCGCCCGAGAAATAGTTGATCGGACCGCGATACTCCGCAATGCCCGAAAGTGATGCGATCCAGGACGCTACAGCAAATTTATAACTGGCGTGGAAAGATCCCGACCAGTTAGGTGCATGCGGTGGCGCAGTTCCCGTCAGGTCGCGAGAGCAAGAATAGAGCGTGGAGCCGGGTGTGGTGGGGTCAGCCGTGCCGGTAGGATCGAAACAGATGACCGCGGCGTTCCTGAATGGTTTGTAGCGCGCGTGCTGCCATGCGCCACTAAGACCGATGTTCAACCCATCCAGCGGTGTCGCCTGCGCTTCGACTTCGACACCGTAATTTTCCAAAGCGCCTGCATTCTCCGCCGTTGCACTGCTCGTCTGGGGATCGAGTGTCTGCACCTGCTGATTCTTGTTTTTGAAATAGAAGGCGGCGACGTTCAGGCGCAGTCGGTGATCCCACATGGACTGCTTGATACCGACTTCGTGGCTAAAAATCTTCTCCGGCTTGATTGCGGCCGCCGGGAACACCAACGGTCCCGAAAACCCGCCGGCTTTGAATCCACGGGTATAGCTGTAGTAGATGTTGGTGGGGCCATTGTCCCAAGCCAACACAAACCGAGGTGTGAAAGCACGCTGTGCCTCCCTCAGCTTGAATGAAAAAGCACCTCCAGCGCCGAACAGGGTCCCGAGCACTGCATTCGTGTTCCCGGAAGCACTGCGCTCCTCATAGGTGTAACGCCCGCCAAGCGTCACCTTCAGCTGATCCGAAACCTCATAATAGGTCTCGAGAAACGCGGCATAAGACACAGTCTTCGCCGTATTAGTAAAGCAGCCGCCGGTTTCTGGGGTGCTGAACCCACCAAAGGCCGCGCCTAAGAAGCAAGGATCGAAGTAGGCATTGTCGTTCAGATAACTAAGGCCGAAAAGATAATTAAAACGGCCTTCAAGCTTTGAAGATACCTGTAAATCCTGCGTAATTGACTTACCACCAGACTCCGGCACGCCAAATTCGAAGATGAGTGCTGGCGTGTTGTCAGAATCCCCCACGCTGTCCCTGATTTTCTGGCGACGATAGGTCGTGACGCTTGATACATCAAATTGATCAAAATCGAACGTCATGTTCAGGTTAGCGCCGTAAAATTCGGTTCGAAGGGGCGCCACCGTCTGGTTTCCCGTATAGTCGTAGAAGTCACGCGGCTCTGGCACTACCCCAGGACCCAACGTACAGGCGTAACAGGTAGAATCATTTCGGCCTAAAGAAGCAAGTCCCAGGCGAAACGCCGTGTTATAATATTGCCCACCAAGCACGATATTGGCCCGACCTGGGCTCCAACGCAGTTTCGCGCGAGCATTATAGGCTCGCCCGCCGCCGATGTCCCGGGCGTTGGGGACGATGCTGTGCATATAATCGCCTTCGTGCCTGTATCCCCCGGTAACGCGAAGAGCGAGGTCTTGACCAAGCGGCACGTTGACCATGGCGTCCAAGCGGCGATGATCAATATTGCCGAACTCGCCCCGCACTCGACCTTGGATCTCGTCGACGGGATCAGCACTATTGATAATAACCACGCCGCCGGTCGCGTTGCGCCCGTATAGCGTTCCCTGCGGCCCGCGCAGCACCTGAATGCTTCCTACGTCGAAATTTCCTAGGACCTCGTTGGCCGAAAGGGTGCGAGTCAAATAAGCACCATCCTCATAGATAGCGACTGGCGCTTCGATACCGATGGAGACATAGGCAGTGCCAATTCCCCGAATATAGGGCGAAAAGAAATTGTTGCTCGTCGTGAAACTCGCGCTAGGCGCGATCGCGGCGATATCCTGGATCTGATTCAGCCCAAGATTTTGCGCCACCTCTGCTGTTACGGCGGTCACGGCGATGGGCGTGTCTTGCAGCCGCTCCGATCTCCGCTGTGCCGTGACAATGATTTCCGTGCCCGTATCAGCTGCGCCGTCGATGACGGGTGACGCCGTGCGCGCCTGAGCGGCTGGCGATTGCGCATAGGAAGCGGACGAAAGTAGAGCCCCGAGCGCCAGAGAAAAGCGCTTCAATCCCCTCATTTTTTTGTTGTGCATACTGCCCGTCCATTTTGCGATGAGTATAACGTTGACGATATCGTGCGCGCCTTCGTGCGCGGAATAACCATATTCCTCCCAGGCTACATCTGAATAGTAGACGCCGCCTCGGATCTAAGTTTCCCCTACAGACACGAAATTTGTCAACGCATCCTAGACATGATCAAAGCATAATCAATTTGCAACACCATTTTGGCATAAAATCCTAGACGCTGCTCCGCCTACACCCCTTTCAACATCGTGAACTGGCTCGTTCTCTAGGTCAGAGCGTTCCCAGCACGCCTGCTGCGCCGGGCGGCAGCCGGAAAAAGTTGGCGATGGTGCACGCATTTTGCGTCCTCCTCACGCTTGACCCTGCTGAGTAGATACCGCTGCCCTAGGGCGGCCCCGCTGCTCTCGTCGCTAGCGCGGCCGCACGGCATCAAGGGCTTAGCCGAACACGGAGCTCGATACTGTCGACGCCGTTTCCTCGCTTCACAACGCTCGGCCGGGAAGGCAGTTGACCTCATCCGCCTCAGCGATCGACTATTTCCGCCTTCACATCTACTTTCCTGCGCAGGTTGACCGGAATTGCAGATAGCCGGGGCATAGCCGTAATCTTGTCCAGATCCTGTTCGAGGCTGATCAGCAAACCGACATTGGCTCCCCCATCGTTAGGCGTGGTGCCGTCACCAGGAAGCCCGCCAAATCCATGTGTCATGGACAAGGTGCCGGGTCGCAATCTATCGTCGGGCATCACGATACCGGTTATGCTGCCGTGGGCAGATTCAATATCTATTTCAGCACCCGGTGAAACATCCAGCATCGCAATGTCATCGGGATGGAGAAACGCCGCATTGAACGGGTGCCTCTTGCGCGTAGTTGGGAGATAGGTCACCGAATTCATTACGTTTCGCATCCGACGGCAAGTCAGGCGATGAGTAAACGTGGCACCATGGTCAACCTGCTGGCCCGATTCATCGAACGGTTCTGCCGCCACCTCGTTCAGATCGGCTTCGACATCGGTCGGAAAGACGTCAAATCTATTCCCGCTCGTTCCGGGTTCAACGAACTGCGCTTCTACATCAAATATATGGCCGTGCGGATATTTCTTTACATCAGACAGCGGTACCTGAGACCCGGTTGTAAGGATGTCGAGCATGTCGTCGACCGTCGCCGCAACTTCCATATCCAATGCGACGCCATTCAGGTGCATCTTCTTCCCTAATCTGCTGGCAAGCGCCCAGAAAATATGGTGTTCATCAAGAACGTCTGAACCCGCGGGCACCTTTGCGGCCGCTGGCGAGAACTGGGAGAAGGGCTCGAAGAACCGGGCGACCTCGTAATGCGGAATAGTTGGATACTCATAATTGAGTTTGGGCGGCAGGATATAGTGAGCGTAGCGCGCCGTTGTGGATAGGTTGGGATCAATCACCACAAGGAGATCCAACGCCTCAAGAGCTTTGATCACCTTGTGAGTATCAGGCAAGGCGTTGACGGGATTGCCGCCGAGAATGAATAGCGATTTTATCCTGCCTGGCCCAGGGGCGAGTATTTCGTCGGGCAAGACAGCCGACATCATTTCGTCGTTCATCATGCCGACATTGTGCACGCGGCTCATTTTGCCCGATTCCCACGGCCGCGTGGGCGGCACGACCTCGGCTCGCATCGTAGTCCGCGGAACCAGCACTCCCGGATTAATGATCGGGTCACCCTCCCGATAATAGCGGCCGCAAATGACATTCAGACATTCATAGAGGTGCTCCGCCAAATTGGCATGGGGTGCCATGTTTGGCCCGGTCCCGGTGTAGGCCGCACCCCGTCGCGCCTTCGCGAACATCAGCGCGGCGGCGTGCAACTGGTCGACGGGGACGCCGGCGCGCTTTTGCACGTAGGAGGGCGTGAAACGCTCGACACCCTTGCGCAAGGCATCAAGACCTTCCGTATAGCGAGCGCAAAACGCCTTGTCCTCCAGTCCTTCGTCCAGAATTATCCGAATCAAACCCGCGACAACCGTAGGGTCCTCTCCCGGATAAGGCTGCAGCAGAATATCGGCATAATGGGCAGTCTCGGACCGCCGGGGATCGATCACGATCAGCTTCATGCCGCGCGCCTTGGCAGCCTTAAGCTCCGCGATCGGATTGACGAACAGTCCGAAGTAAAGAAGATGGCTTGTGATCGGGTTGGAGCCTGCGATCAGATAGACATCCGAGTCGGGTAGGCGATGCTTCCCCGCACTCCAGGTGCCTAGACGCAATGGCGTCACCCACTTTGCTGGCTGGTCTACGGTCATGCTCGAAAACAGCAGGTGAGATCCCAATGCTGTTAGCCAGGACAACAGGATAGGACGAGCCAGAATATTAGACGTGCTGCCGGTTCCGTAATATCCGGCGATCGACGACGGGCCGTCGCTCTGTAGCAATTCGCCAAGCCTATCGGCAATCTCATCCAGCGCCCGCTCGGCGCTGATCTTCTGAAATGAGCCATCGGGCAGACGCTTGAGTGGATGAAGCAGACGGCCCGGATGCGAATGGAGGTCGGTCTGCAAACCCTTGAAGCACGCATAGCCTTGCGTCAGCGGATTTTCCCGGTCGGGCGCTATCTGAAGGATTTGGTCATTTTCATCGAGGGTGAGAATTGTTCCGCACGCCCCATGACAGACCTTGCAGGTGGCAGGCACCTTCCTATGGCGACTTGCTTCAATATTAGCCAGTTCGGCCGCCTGACCCATGAGATTCCAATCCTCTCGAAAACTTCGTTCAACTGCACGGCTGCGATCGACGTCGCGCTTTCTCAGGCCCGCATGACCATCCCTGTCGGACCGTCTTATGTTTCGCGCTTCCCGACTGTAAGTGTTGGCTGGGCGAAACGCCAACCATGCTGAGGTGTCGGTCTTTTGCGCTGGCATTCCCCAAGTGAATACGCTTAGCTTCGAATCAGTGATACTAGTGCCAACGTCCTAATAGCAACTACGGGAGGGTATGTCATGAGAGGATTAAGCGAAAAGGTCGCTGTTATAACAGGTGCAGCGTCTCCCGTCGGGATCGGCTTTGCCGCAGCCAGCCGGCTTGCCGAAGAAGGCGCACGCGTCGTGCTAACAGACATCAACGCGGCCGCCGTCGCGGACCGCGCGGAGGCTTTGCGGCACGCGGGTTATCAGGCGATCGGGCTGGGCCATGATGCGACCCGGGAAACGGAATGGGACGAGGTGCTGCGGGCGACCAAGGCGCAGTTCGGCCAACTGGACATCGTGGTGAACAACGCGGCGATCTGCATTACGTCGCATCTGATCGATATGTCTTTGGCGGACTGGCGGCGTCAGCTGGACGTCAATGGCAGCATGACCTTTCTGGGGTGCCGGATGGCGGCGCGCGAGATGCAGGCCGCAGGTCGCGGTGGAGCGATCGTAAATGTCGCGTCGATCGCGGCGATCGTTGCGGGCGAATATGGTGGCGCCTATTGTGCGAGTAAGGGCGCCGTGCAGATGCTTACGAAAGTGTTGGCCATCGAGAATGCCAAATTCGGCATCAGGGTCAATTCGGTAAACCCCGGCTATACTGAGACGCAGATGTTTACCGATTCCGCCGAAGATCCTGCGGCAAGCATCGCTCAGATGGCGGCGGTCGTTCCCGCCGGTCGACTGGGCCAGCCCACGGAAATGGCGGCAGCAATCGCATTTCTGGCGTCGGACGATGCTGCCTATTGCAATGGCTGCGCGATCGTTGTCGATGGCGGGATGACCGCGCAATGACTGCGCCCCTGCCTGAGGGTTCGGCGCAGAGCAGCCTCGCGAGACTGTTAGACAGGCAGCAGATCATCGATCTCATCTATCGCTACTGCCGCGCTGCCGATCGACTAGACCTGGAACTTATCAAGACGGCATTTTGGGAAGATGGCGCTTTCGACGGAGGACCGGCCGAAGGGCCGATCCTGGAGATCATTCCGACGCTGTTCGAAGCAGTCCTGCCCGAAATGTGGTTGGCGAGCCAACATATAGTGTCGAACATCCTGATCGAGTTCGAAGGTGAACAGAGGGCCTATGTCGAGACATATCTGACGGCGATTCATGTGTCTCATGGGACCCATGCGAGCCGTGCCGCCCTTATCGGCGAAGACAATGCGCGTGCCCTGAACTTCAAGTCGAACGACACAATCGAATTCACCTTGGGTGGACGCTACATCGACGTGTTCGCACGGCGAGACGGCGAGTGGCGTATTTTGCGTCGCAAGATCGTACCCGAATGGAACCGCGTCGCTCTCTATACCGGAATTTCCACGGGCGGCCAATATGAGTTGCTGCAGCACCGTTCCTCGCGTGATCGCGAGGACCCCGTCTATCGGCGTGACTGAAAATCTTATCAGACGAGGGCCAACCCAACGCGGAATTCGGCCAGCGCCCCTTGCTCGGACAATATTTTAGTATAGGCATCCCACAGACGGTTTAGCATGGTGTAATCGCATCTGTAGTAGCCGCGCGCTCGACATTGGGAGGCTATCATTGCCCACGCCTGAGCAAAGCTGTTTCTTTATGATCATCGATCCGGCTATTTTGGACCACCCACCTACCGGGAGGGGTCGCCGTTGCTCCGCTGGCCGCTGATAAGCCTTGCCAACGCGATGGCAGCGGTGGCCGTGGGGGCTATTGTCACTGGCGAGGAAGGCGCGATGCGCCAATGTGGAGGCTGACATCATGGGGAACGGGCGATTCGACTATGTGGCTGTCGAAGAGGCAAGAGATATGCCGGGACTCCGGGTCGCCTTTACGCGCGGGGTGCCTGGCGCTTGGAGCGTCGCGGTCAAGGCGATCCTCGACATAAAGGGCCTGGAGTATATCGCGGTTCCGCAGGAGCCAGGCGGGACCAACGAGATGCTCAAGGAGTGGACGGGCCAGACATCTGCGCCCGCACTGATGTTCGGCCAGGACCGACCACGCACCCATTGGTCCGAGATGCTGGTGCTGGCCGAGCAGTTGCAACCCGAGCCGCGTCTAATCCCGGTCGATGAGGATGAGCGCGTGGGACTGATGGGGCTGTGCCATGAAATATGCGGAGAAGACGGGCTGGGCTGGAATGTACGCCTGATGCTTTTGTCCGGCGAGCGCGGGCCTAATGATGAGGAAGACGGCAATCGGCTGTTGCGGCAAAAATACAACTCGCCGGTCGACAATGACTACGCCCGCAGGCGGGTGTGGTCGATCCTCGACCTGATGATCCGGAAACTCGAAGCGCAATATGCGAAGGGCCGGCGATATTTCATGGGCGACACTGTTACCGCAGCTGATCTTTACTGGACCGCTTTCAGCAACCTATTTTCGCCGATGCGGGCGGAATTGTGCACGATGCCCGATTATTTCCGGACCTTCGGTCCATTGCTCGAGCTTTATCTCGAGGCACCGGTGCCGCAAATCCTGCTCGACCACCGCGATCATATTGCGAGCCGATATTTTCGCACCCCGATATCGCTCTAGCGCCCGCGACATCATGTCTATGGTAGGCAGGCCAGGCGGTGGTTTCCGCGACGAACAGGAGTGAACGATGGCTGACGATGAGTATGTTCCCCCGGCGAAATGGGTTTGGGACTCGGCAAGCAGCGGCACGTTCAATAATATAAACCGGTTCAACCGGCCGTTTGCTGGAGCGATCAGCGAAGCGTCCTTGCCGGTCGGAAAGCATCCGTTGCAGCTTTATTCACTGGCCAGCCCCAACGGGCAAAAGGTAACGATCCTGTTGGAGGAATTGCTGAGCCTCGGCATCAGCAAGGCGGAATATGACGCTTGGCTCATCAACATCGGCGAAGGCGACCAGTTCACCAGTGGCTTTGTAGCGGTCAATCCGAATTCGAAGATTCCCGCGCTGGTCGACCGCAGCAGTGGGAAGCCGGTCCGTATCTTCGAGTCCGGCGCCATTCTCCTGTATCTGGCTGAAAAGTTCGGCGCGTTCATTCCGGCCGACGGCCCGTCACGAGCCGAATGCCTGTCATGGCTGTTCTGGCAGGTCGCAGCCGCGCCGTCGTTGGGCGGCGGCTTCGGTCATTTCTATGCCTATGCCCCCGTCAAGATTGAATATGCGATCAACCGCTTCGCGCTGGAGGTCAAACGGCAGACGGACGTGATTGACCAGCGGCTTGGTCAAAACGAGTATCTGGCCGGCGCCGATTTCACGATCGCGGATATTGCGGTTTGGCCCTGGTATAATGGCCTGATTAACGGAAATATTTATGAAGCGAGCGGATTTTTGGGCATGGAAGAGTACAGGCATGTCATGCGCTGGTGCGCGCAGATCGCCGAGCGGCCTGCGGTTCAGCGCGGATGTATGGTGAACCGCAACTTTGGCGACCCCTCCGGGCAATTGCACGAGCGGCATAATGCGAGCGATTTCGATACGAGGACGCAGGACAAGATCGAATCGTAATCGGCCACGCTCCGCGCAATTGGCAGGTCCAGCTGCGCCCGGTGGCCCCCTTTGCACCAATGATCGAACCGCAGACGCAGTCGCCGTTGATTGGTCGATGACGATGCAGGGGGACACAGCCGCCTTTCCTTGGCAGCTCCTCGCATGGTGAAGCGATCTTTGGCGTAGCTGCAATCTAGAAATAGTTGAATCCCAAAGCTGTTGAGAAGCCGCCCCCGCGCGAAACCCTTTGAGCGCCGCCTTCGGTCGCGCCTGCCGACGCCAATTGACCAACCGCGCCAGCCACGCATAATTCGAAGCGATTTGGCAACGTCGCGGCCAGACTAATACCAGCGCGCGCTGGTATAACTCATTCGCACATCGAGCGCCGGTCACTCCTCAACCGTCGTCCCATCCTCCGCCTGCTTGAGAATGAACGCTATCTGCTGCTCACTAAATCTCGACGTCTTCATCTACAGATTCCCTTGTCCAGCATCGCTCAAACCTAACCGGGAATTTCTCACCAATTTCGGACCAGTTTCTAGGGAGCAGGTCAATGAAGGAGACAAGGAATGCCATTCAAGAAGCACAAGCCGGAGGAGATTATCGGCAAGCTGCGTGAAGCGGAGATCGTACTGGCATGTCCGTCGTCAGAACATTTGGCGCAGATCGCGGCGTAAATTAGCGGAGTGCGGGCCTCGTCTGGGGTTTGATGTTAGGCGGCGAGCTTGCGGTGCTGCAAGCGCCGATGCTCGATGGTCTGCCGCTTGATCCTTTCGCGCTGCTTGATGATGGCCGGGGCCCTGCCGAAGTAGGCGTCGGCAGGCGTCACGTTGTTCAGGCTCTCATGGTAACGCTGGTGGTTGTAGTGCTCGACGAAGGCCTCGATCTGGGTCTCAAGGTCGCCGGGCAGGAAGTAGTTTTCCAGCAGGATGCGGTTCTTCAGGGTCTGGTGCCAGCGTTCGATCTTGCCCTGTGTTTGCGGGTGACACGGGGCGCTGCGCACATGGCTCATCTTCTGGGCCTCGATGTATTCCGCCAGTTCGCCGGCGATGTAGCTGGGGCCATTATCCGACAGCAGCCGGGGCTTGTGCAGCGCGGTGGCGCTGTCGCAGCCCGAAGCCTTGAGGGCGAGGTCCAGCGTGTCGGTGACGTCCTCGGCCCGCATGTTGGGGCACAGCTTCCAGGCGATGATCTAGCGTGAGAAGTCATCGAGCACGGTCGAGAGGTACATCCAGCCCCAGCCGATGATCTTGAAGTAGGTGAAGTCGGTCTGCCACATCTCGTTCGGGCGCGTGGTCTTGGTGTGGAAGTGATCGGCGGCCTTGATCACGACATAGGCCGGGCTGGTTATCAGATCATGGGCCTTCAACAGGCGGTAAACCGTGGCCTCCGACACGAAGTAGCGCTTCTCGTCGGTAAAGCGCACCGCCAGTTCGCGCGGTGACAGCTCGCTGTAATCCACGCCATCTCGACGATTTGGTCCTGGATATCATCGCCGATGCCGTTCCACACTCGGCTCGGCGCTGATGGCCGATCTTCCAGCGCCTCCGGCCCGCCTTCGAGGAAGCGATCATACCAGCGGTAGAACGTCCGGCGGGGGATGCCGAGTTGGTCCAGCGTGCGCATGGCCGGCAGGTGCGACTGCTCAACGATCCGGATGATCTCCAGCTTTTCGGATGCGGGATACCTCATTCGTCGTCGCCCCCATCCGCGATCATGCTTTTTTTGAGCAGGCGGTTTTCCAGCGTCAGGTCAGCGACGCATTCCTTCAGGGCGCGGGCTTCGCGGCGCAGATCCTGCACCTCGCCGGTAGTCGCAGCGCGGGCGGTGTCGCCCGCCAGGCGCCGCTTGCCCGCCTCCATGAATTCCTTCGACCATGTGTATTACAGGCTCTGGGCGATGCCTTCCTTGCGGCACAGTTCGGCGATGCTGTCGTCACCGCGCAGGCCTTCCAGTACGATGCGGATCTTGTGTTCAGCCGAGAAATGGCGCCGGGTCTGCCGCCGGATGTCCTTCACCACCTGCTCCGCAGGGGCCTTCACCGGCGATTTTTTCAAGGAGGATTGGAGCTTCATCTTCGTTCCTTCGTCACTACGACGAAGCCCCAATCCTCCTTAAATCACAGCCTCGAATCTGTGCCATGGGCGCTGACGGCGGACAGCTCCGCCACCTCATGTTCCCGGGCACCGAATACGGCTACAGTATGGCTATTCCAATCACGCCTTCCCCGGGGCTTGCGCGCTATTGCGCCGTAAGCCCGCCATCTGCAGGAAGCGCTGCGCCCGTGACAAAGCTGGACGCTTCCGACGCGAGAAATGCGAAGACACTGGCGATTTCGGACGGTTGCGCACCACGGTTCAGCGGCATCCGCGCGATGTAGACGTCGGCGTCCGACCCAAGCTGCGCCATCGTACTTTTCACCATTGGCGTCAGCACGACGCCGGCATGAACCGAGTTGACGCGGATTTTAAACTGCGCGAGCTCGACCGCCGCAGCCTTGGTCATTCCCGTAACCGCGAATTTGGATGCGCAATAATCCATATTGTTCGCAGCGCCGACCAATCCGTAGCCCGACGAGTTGTTGACAATAGAGCCGCCGCCGGCCCGCTTCATTGATGGCAGGACCAGCTTCGTGCCGAGAAACACGCCATCCTGGTTGATTGCGCAAACCAGGCGATATTCTTCCAAAGTCATCTCCGACATCGGTTTCCAGTGGCCGGAATGACCTGCATTGTTGACGAGCACGTTCACCGGGCCGAAGGCGGCTTCAGTATCTGCTACCGTACGCTCCCAGTCGCCCGGCTTCGTGACATCAAGCCGCGAGAAGCGCACCTTATCACCTAATTCCTGCGCCAGCGCATTCCCGGCTTCTTCCTGAATGTCTCCAATTGTAACGCTGGCGCCCAATTCCTGAAACATCCGCACCGCAGCCGCGCCGATGCCGCTGGCGCCGCCAGTTATGATCGCTACCTTGCCGTGAAGATCAAACATGAGTCATCCTTTTCAATATCTATCTGCATCGATGATGGACGGCTTATGATCATCCGAAGACGTCATCAGCCAATTTGGTGTCGCCAAGTTCATGCATGTAGAGAATATGGTCACCACGAAATCCGATCGAGGCAACATAATCGCCGTCATATCTCTTACCGTTTTTGAGAGCGAAACTGCCTGACAAGACCGCCAGCACCAGATTGCCCTCCTCCGCTATTTCGTCAATCGTGAATGCGCCGGGTCCTGCCAGGGCTGCGGAAAATGCGGTCTGCATCGCCGAAAGTTCGGCAAAATTGCGCGTGCCGGCGAGCGCCGTCGTACCCAAAAAGCGGTGTGTAAAATCATCGGTGACGAGGCTTCGCAACCGGGCTGCATCCCCTGCCGCAACGGCGTCGAAAAACTGTTGCACAACCTGTTTTTTAAAGCCGTCCATATTGCTGCTCCCGTCAGTGCGGCCGCTCCATAACCTATCATGCTCCCATCCGCCGGCAGCTTATGCCATGCGTGGGCAAGTTGCTCGCCGCATGACTATGCTAGCAGTCAACTGAGGCGGTTAGCCGAATGCGCTGTCGGCCAATTTAGTGTCGACCAGTTCCCGCAGCGACAGGATTTTGTCGCCACGGAACCGAAACGCTGCACCATAGTCGCCGTCGAACCTGTTGCCGTTCGCAAGCTCGCACTTGCCCGAAAAGATCGCTATGACGAGATCGCCCTCTTCCGCCATTTCATGAAAGGTGAACGTACCAGGCGAAGCCAGGGCAGCGGAGAATGACTCAAGCACCGCGATGAGTTCCGGGAGCGTGCGCGTGCCGGCAAAGTTTGTCGAACCCAGAAAGGTGTGAGTATAATCCTCGGTCACCAGACTGCGGATCTGCTCTACATCCCCTCTTCCCACCGCGTCGCAATATTGGTGGATGGCCTGCTTCTTCGCACTTTCCATCGATCTACTCCGATTCACCCATGGCGCCGGTCGCCGATGCGGCGCTTGTCGCGCCGTCATCATCCTGAATGGCGTTCTTAGGCCGTTACCGACCCCACCTTCCCCGCACCGTCCTCCTCCGGCGACCAATCCTGGGCCGACGCCCAGGCGCGCAAGGAAACCAGCTTTACCGGAATGTCCTTGAGCACAGGAGCCATGTCGACCTGAAATGGCCGAAACGGGGATTCATTGTTGAAGGTGTAAAAAGCGCCCATCGCCTGGGCATAAACGTCACGCGGCATTAGGTCGCCAAGACCCACTTCGCCATGGACGCGGTAACCCCAATCATAGGGATCTTCATATTCGTAGGTGATCGGCCGACCAATAGCGTTGGCCAAGGTGCTGACCACCGCTTCCACCGGCAAGGTTTCCGGCCCGCCGATCGCAATGCGCCGGCCGACCAGGTCGTCACGATCGATCGCTGCAACCATGAATTTGGCTACATCGTCCATCGCGATCCAATTGGCTAGCATTCCGGGCTTCTGACAATAGCGGTAAAGGCCATGTTCGACGAGGTTGGGTTTGGCAAAGCGCGTCAGGAGATTGTCCATGAACAGAACTGGGCGAAAGATAGTGACCTCCAATCCCGATCCGACGATGATGTTTTCGAGGTCGAGAACGGCGTCATAATAAGGCTGTCCGCAGGGTTCGTCAGGCGCCCACATCATGGAATTATGCACAATCCGGCGCACCCCTGCCCTTTTTGCGGCGTCCACGAGGTTCTGGGCATATTGCGGGGACTTTTCGGCTGCCAGCGACGGGATAGCGCTCAGAATGGCGGCGCTGCCGGTGAATGCAGCCTGTAGGCTGTCAACGCTGCTGAAATCGCCGTCTACAACGGCCGTGCCGCTGAATTCTTCGCGCCCGAAAACGCCGACACTCCTGGAGATCGCGCGAGGGGCGAAACCGCTCTCGATCAATTGCCGTACGGCTGCCTGCCCCATCCTGCTGCTTGCGCATGTCACTGCGATCGTCTTCTTGTCCGACATCCTGTCCTCGCTCATCAGCCTGAGAGTATCCGCGGGCCAGCAGTCGACATGATTGCGGCCCTGCCGGCATGTCGGATACACCAATATTTAGGAGCATAGTGCCTATCTTTTTTTTTAGCTAGTGCCTATGAAAATTCTTGATCGCTCCCATTCAGATTTCGCTGAGCTGGGCGTAGTTGCCCATCGGCCCCTCCAAGGTGCGCGATGGTATCCCTGGCTGGGAAGGCGCCTCGATCCAAGATGTAGGCGCATTGCCGCTGCGCTTGGCCAACCGGGCATTGTTGCTGGTTTGTCACGGATCAGAAACGGGCATGGTCGTCGCACGCTCTGCCGAGCTTGACGGCGGCAAGCATGCTGCTATGCGTGATTACTAATTACTAATTGACAAAGGCTTGCGCATTGGGCAGCGAATCCACGCCTGAAAGGATTTTGTCGTCAGCGTTGAAACTATTCAACAGCAATGGCGTCGATCGGGTTGCTATCTACAAGATCGCATCAGAATTGGGTATAAGTCCAGGCAATCTGACTTACCATTTCGCCCGGAAGCAGGACATCATTTATTCGCTAATCGACCGACTTGAGGCGGAGGCCGCACAGGTTTTGGGCAGTCCGCGCAACCCGAGTGCCAAACATCTGGCCGAGTATATGGTCAATCTTTTCGGCCTGATGTGGCGCTACCATTTCTTTTTCGAATCGCTCACATATTTTACTGCGACCGATGCCCATCTTGCGGAAAGCTATCAGCGGATCATGAAGATCGCGATGGGCGTCTCCATCCAGCGGATCGAGAGTGCGATCGCCGTTGGCGACATCGCTCCGATTTCTCCGCCCAACAGTCCCCAAATCCTCGGTGAGAATATGTGGGCAGTGTGGGTCAATCGCTTGAGCGCTGCACGATCGAGTAGCGACGAGGGATGCGACGGGAGCCTGGCCATCTACGACTGCTGCATCCACCATATCAGCCTGATCCAGCCTTATGCCAGCCCGACTTATATTTCCCGCCTGCACGACGCCATTCGCGAACTGCTGAGTATGGGATAGCTCGCCCCTTTTCCCTGACATCGGATATGATGTCGGTGCTGAAGAGGAAAGGAGCGAGCCATCCCATAATCAACAAACTGGGCTATGCTTGCCACGTAGTAGCGCCTTCGATGACGCCGGCCCGGCCTGGCAGCCAGGTCAAGACTGACCGCCGCGATGCCGTCGTTCTCGCCAGCCTGTTTCGAGCCGGTGAACTGACATCGATCTGGGTACCCGACACGGAGCATGAAGCCATGCGTGATCTCGTTCGGGCGCGGATTTCGGCGGTGGAAATGGTGCGCCGGGCACGACAACAACTGCTGTCCTTCCTTCTACGCCATGGCCGGATCTATAAGGATGGCATCAAACATTGGAGCAAGAAGCACCGTCGCTGGCTCGGCGACCAGCGTTTCGATCACCCGGCTCAGCAGATTGCGTTCGAGGAATATAATCGCGCCATCGAGCAGGCCGAGGATCGCCGTTCGCGACTTGAGCAAATCGGAGCACTGCTGCCCTGTTGGTCTCTCCATCCGGTGGTGGCGGCTATCCAGGCATTGCGTGGCGTATCACTCATCGCGGCGGTAACCATCATCGCGGAAGTGGGTGATTTCCGGCGCTTCGCCAATCCCCGGCAACTGATGGGATGGCTCGGACTTGTGCCACGCGAACGGTCGTCGGGGTCAACCCGCTCGCAAGGAAAAATCACCAAGGCAGGCAATAGCCGGGCCCGACGCATGTTGGTGGAGAGCGCCTGGACCTATCGGCTCCCGGCGCGGGTCGCCGGAGACCTCCTCCGTCGCAGCGCCAATCTCTCCCAGGAAGCGCGGGACATCGCGTGGAAGGCACAGGTTCGCCTCTGCGCGCGCTACCGCCGATTGCTGCGGCCAGGGCGGCCTAAGAATGTCGTGACAGTCGCCATCGCACGCGAACTCGCCGCCTTCGTCTGGGCGATAGCCATCCAGAATCCCGCCCCAGTGCAAACCGCTTGAAACCGCTTGAGCCCCCCCAACCAGGCAAAAAGGAGCAGCAAATTTCTTATCCATGCTGTGCAGCGTCGGGCGCGATGGCCGGTCAGGGTAACCCTCGATGTGATTCGGCGATCTTCAGTTCGCGCGACGTGAGACAGAGGAAGGCCCAAGACGAACCACGGTCCTGCGGTATCCAACCCGCGTATCAGAGTCTGAGCAACCGTCGTCTTACTGCCGCCGCGTCCGACCCTGCACAGCCAATTCCCCCCTCACGCCAAAAGAGGCGGCCGGAATCTCGCGACCTCACTCTTGAATGCGCACATGAGAATTACAAAACCACCGAAAAAGGAATCCCCAGCGATCCATTTCCTGTGGAAACCGCTCTGACATAGGCCAGGTTATTCCATGATCGCATCGGCACAGGGACAGCGCCTGTCTCGTTCGCCCCCTGGTTGCGACGAGCAGATCCCAGTTCGGCCAGACGACCCGCCTTCCCACGGCCCATTCCCATCATGAAGGGCCGACGAAGCGGGGATGCTAATCTGACACTCTGACATCCCCAGATTCAGGCAGGCTCGTCCTCCAGACAAACTTCCCGGAGACGAGCTACAGCCTGATCATCGATCCCCAAGACATCTCGAACATAGTTTCCGATGCTCCCCCGGCGCCTTTCAATTGCCCGGAAAGCATCGAGCAGTAGGAGTTCGCCCCGGCTGTTCAAGAGCGGACGCGGCTTGAGCACCTCCGACCCCCTCTGCGCGACCAGGTCAGTGTAGAAACCCGCGACGAAATTGCTGTCCTTGAGCCGCTCGATCGCGTCATGGTCGATCTCATTCTCTGTGCTGCGCAGCATCGTCGACAGGCTGTAATCGTGGAGGATGGTTTCGCGGGGCACGCCCAGGATGGTCAGCAGGATGCCTACCACGAGCCCGGTGCGGTCCTGCCCCGCCGTACAGTGGACGATTACCGGCACATGCCCTTCGGCTATGGCATCGAAATACATGCGGAACGAGGGCGCGAGCAAATCGGCCAGCAGTCCATAGACCCCTCCTTCCTTTCCTTCTGGTCCGGCACCTCGGTCGTTGGCGCCAGTCTGCTCCAGCCCCTCTGGGGGCTGATATTCAACGGGATTGAACAGCCGGTGATCGGCTGGATAGGGATCGCCGACGTGACGCGTATGATCACCACCTTGCCAGAAGGTCGGCGAAATTTCCCGCTCCTCATGCGTGCGCAGATCACAGACGGTAGCGATGCGCCGTTCTGCTATCCACTGCCAATCTGCGGCCGTCAGCTTCCATAACGAGCCCGACCGATACAATGTGCCCCAGCGCACTAGCCGACCGCTTTCGGTGCGATAGCCGCCCAGCTCGCGGACGTTAGAGCCGCCCTCAAGCATCACTGTACGCTCGTGTTGAAGATCATCTGCTGTCATGCCTGCTCCTTTGTCAAACGCCGGTCCGATCGCAACGATGTAGCTTCAGCGTGGCGGGCTTTGGAACTCGAATCCAACCAATGTTCCTGCTGTCGCTTTCGAATGAGTGCAAAGGCTCGAGACGAAGAGCGAACCGCCCGCGGACCGAAGCATGTTGAATACCTGTGGCCAGGACCACAAGCAGCGCCAATGCTGGCTGGCCGCAGGGACAGCCGACGTCACACCGCAATCGATATCAAGGAGTGCCCCGTAGGCATCAATAATAAATGATTGTTTATTTTTTATTGACGGCGATCGCACATCGGCTATCCATTCCCGCCATACCGACAGCCAGTGTCCAGCGATACCCGGCACCTTGCCGTCGAGGAGTCCACCAGGACGCCGATCATTGAACCGCACGACCCGGTCGCGCACGATCTGCAGCGTCACCGCGCCAATCGCCTCAAGCCCGCCGCGTCGAAGTCGTCCTGCAATCCGATAGCTGCACCCTTGGCATTGCCCTCCAACTAGCAGCCATAGATTCAGAAATTCATCTCTTTGGGAAGTACGCATCCGATAGCGGCCGCCTTGCGAGAGAGGAGCAGTCGCGCGAGTTAGCGGCAGTGCAAGCACCGTAGTTTGCACTGTGGCTAGCGACGGCACGGTTTGGTCAGGCGGCTATTTGGCCCGGTCGCTGTTCAGGAGGGTTTTCCAGTGCCAGGGCAGGAGTTCATGCAGCTGGTTCTGGGGGAGGTCGGCGATGCGGGTGAGGACATCGGTCAGCCAGGCGAGCGGATCGACGTCGTTGAGCCGACAGGAGCCGATGAGGCTGAACATCATCGCGGCGCGGTCTCCTCCCCGATCCGATCCCACGAACAGCCAACTCTTCCTTCCGCGGGCAATGCCTGATTCATTATGCTGCTCCTTTTATATGGCGGAAAACAGGGATTCCTGGTTCTGGTCCTGAGTGCGACACGGGCCTTTTTGCGAGATCGCTGCCTTCACATCGGGCTTTTCAAGGTCCGTGGCGCGGATTTGGTGAGGCGCACCGGGCATAATCTGCTTGGTGTGGAGCAAGCCGGCTTCGACGACACGGCGAATCTTGTGATTGGTGACGCCGAACTTCGTAGCGGCTTGCGACATGGTGAGCCATTCACCGTCGGTGTTGCCTGCCGCGCGATAGCCCTCGATTTTATGGACCTGACGTAGCGAGCTGACACGATGCCCGGTCCATGTCTTGCCCTGACCTGTTCGCATACCCATGCGATTGAGGGTGGCTGCGACATCAGCATCGGACCAGCGTGTCGCCATCAATCGGATGATCGCCATCGCTTCTGCGGGTGTGCTTTTGGTGTGTTCGCCCGGCTTGGGCTTTCTAATCCGGACCTGGGAGTGCTGCCCGCCTTGCCAGTGAATAGTAAGTTCTACTTCCCTCCCTTCCTTGTCCTCGGTCGCGATTATATCCTTAACCAAGGATCTCAGCAGGCGCTGGCGGAATCGCATATCAACGGCTGGATCATCCCATGCTGCCTTGAGGTCGTGAGCCAGGCTGGCGTATTCTGGTCTGATGGCGTCATCACGCACCTGACGGTCGTTGAGCCGGGCCTCGCAAGCCTCGACACGGCGCAGGGTCGCTTCCCAGCTCTTTTCCAACTGAGCGGCGATCAGCCGGTTATCAGGGTCGCAGGCAGCGTAACGCCGCTCGGCAAGCGAGGCTTCATACCGGGCTTGCTGCAAATCCAGCTCAACCATTTGTCGCCTCTGGGCTTCGCCTTCCAGATACATACGCTCTGCCTCCAAAGCCGCGTCGATTGCCAGAGGCGCCACGGCGCGCAACAATTCCTCCGCAATCGCTGCATCGGTTCGAGCACCATTCGTGGTCATGCATCGGGGCCGGGCCAGCATATGGTTTGAACGGTCACAGCGGTAGACATGGTAACCGATACCGCGACCGACATAAACGACGCACAGGCGGCGACCGCAATGCCCGCAAGTGAGCATTCCTGCGAGGAGAGCTTTCCCGCCGCGACCGGACTTTACGCCGCCGCCTTTCCCATAGGCGTTGATAGCCAAGACCTTCTGATTCCGCTCAAACTCATCCCAGCTGACATAGGCGTCATGATGCTCCTTGAGCATGACGCCCCAGTCGCCATATGACTTGCGGTGCCCATAACTTTTGCGCACCCGGCCATCGACAATCTCAGTTCGCTTTTCAGTTTTTCCATAGACATACACACCGGCGTAGAACGGGTTCTTCAGCACGCTGACCACGTTGCGATATCGGATCGGAACCCAATCGAAGGAGACCATCATCTTGCCGTCCGACGGACGCGGGAAATGCATGCCTTCAGCGCTCAAGGCGATCAGTACCTGACGGGCGCTGCCGATCTCGCGGAACCGCGCGAATATGTGCCTGATGGCCTCCTGAACGCGAAGGTCAGGGTCAAAACTCAGCCCGTAATCACGATGCCAAATGTAGCCGATCGGAACGCTGATACGCAGTTCGCCGCGCTGAGCTTTTTGCCGCGCAGCCTCGTACATCCGCCCACGAATCACAGAAAGCTCGAACTCGCTGATGCTACCCTTCATGCCGAGCAGGAGCCGGTCGTTTGGTTTGGCGGGATCGTAGATGCCATCGACGTCAATGACACGGGCATCGACCTGACCGCAAAGTTCGAGAAGCCGGTGCCAGTCAGGTCCGTTGCGAGAAAGGCGGGAGGCTTCAAGGCATAACACTGCGCCAACGCGCCCCGTACATAGATCCTCCACGAGACGCTCGAAGCCCGGACGATCCACAGCACCGCTCGCGCTGCGTCCCAAGTCCTCGTCGATCACCTCGACGTCCCGGAAACCCCAACGCCGCGCGAGCTCAACTAGTTCGTACTGCCGGCGCTGGCTCTCCAGGTTCGCGGTGACTTGCTGGCTCGTCGACTGCCGCACGTAAACAACCGCCTTGCGCCTCAGCAGCGCTACGGGGAGGAGGTTACCGCCGGTCATTGGACATCTCCTCGTCCGAGACGCCGGAGGCTGCCATCAACAGCTTGGCGAGGCTGGCCACCGCGGCAACGCGTTGGCCCCTCGTCAGACCGTCCAGAGCTTGCGTGTCCAGCGGCATGATCAACTGGCGAAGCGCCGGCAGCCGCATTGGTGGGGACAAAGCCTTCATCAATTACCTCCTGAGCGTTTAAACCGTTCAGCAAGGCATTACGAAGGCTCGAGTCGATCAAGAGCCTGTGAAGATTGGTCAACGCGTCCACGGTAACCTGAGGGTTACCCAAGCTGAATGCGTCGCAGACCTCCCGATCCAACATCCAGGCCGGGACGACGATGACTTCGCCGAGACGCACGACAATGTGGGCGACGCTCCCAGTCGCCCGTTCCTCGGTGTACTCGCACCGTACCGTGCGTCCGAAATAGGGGTGCCACCGATACCAGACGACGACGTCGTGTCCGACATGGGCAGAATGTCTGCGAGATGGCCAAGGGGCGGATTGAGCGCTCGACGGTGTTGGTGTCGAGTTCGATGCGGCCGTCGTCGATGAAGCGGACGAGGCCGTCCCAGCGGCTTGTCGCATAGCGAATGGCTTCAGCCAACTTGCTCTTGGCGCTGATCTGGCGGAGTCGGCCATCAAGATAGAGCTTGAGATCCTCGACGATGATGCGGCTGCGTTCGACGCGCTGAAGGCGGCGCTGTTCAGCGGCCGAGCCGCGGACCTCCTCTTCAACGGCATAGAGCATGGCAATCCGACGCAATATCTCGGTCGCGACCGGAGAACTGGCTGCTAGATCATAGAATTTGCGCCGGACATGGGACCAGCAGAAGGCGAGGCTGAGCTGCTGCCCGCGCCGCTTTGCAAGAGCTGTATAGCCGCTATAGCCATCGACCTGCAGGATGCCTGCAAAGTCTCCGAGGTGGATGTCGGGCCGCTCAGCCTTCCGATCGGCCGCATAGACATAGGCGACCATCGGTGGACCTGCGCCACCCCATGGTCGATCATCGCGGGCATAGGCCCATAGCTGGCCGGTCTTCGTTCTGCCTCGCCCGGGATCGAGCACCGGCGCGGTGGTCTCGTCGGCAAACAGGCGTTCGGAGCAACGCAGTTCCTCAAGGGTCCGGTCGCGCAGCGGCCGCAGATACCACGCTGCCCGGCCCACCCAGTCCGCCAGGGTGGAGCGATCGAGCCTTATATCCTGCCGGGCGTAGATCTGAGCCTGCCGGTATAGCGGAACATGATCGGCATACTTCGACACCAGCACCTGGGCGATCAGCGCTTCGGTCGGAATCCCGCCTTCAATTATCCGCGCCGGAGCGGGTACCTGGACGATCGCGCCTTCACAGGAGCGACAGCCATAGCGCGGGCGGCGCGTCACCAGCACGCGGAAGGTGGTGGGCACGGCGTCCAGGCGCTCGGCGACATCTTCGCCGATCTGATGGAGCGGCCCCTTGCAGCAAGGGCAGGCCTTGTCGTCGAGATCGACAATCTGTTCGATCCGCTCGAGGTGCGCAGGCAATGAGCCACGGTTGGTCTTGCGGGGCTGATCGCCGCGGGACCGCGGCGCAACAGCCTCTCTGGCAGCACGGGCGTGCCCAACGGCAATCTCGA
Organism: Sphingobium sp. 15-1; assembly: GCF_013375535.1. Lineage (GTDB taxonomy): Bacteria > Pseudomonadota > Alphaproteobacteria > Sphingomonadales > Sphingomonadaceae > Sphingobium > Sphingobium aromaticivastans. Next base: position 402,209 of record NZ_JABXJG010000003.1, on the reverse strand, counting down.
CATCTTCCAGCCCCAGTTGGAGCTGATCGGCATCGAGCTGTTCGGACCGGCGGCCAAAACGGTGCCGCATGAAGGCGTCGATAATCGACTGAAGACGCTCGATCTCGGCGTCCGCCTCGCCCTTGGCGACGTTCAGGTCCGCCAGTCTGACTTCAGCTGCGGCCCGCTCTTCCGCCAAAATCCGGGACTGCTCCAGCACGAGCGCGCGGAGCGCGTCGATATCGTCAGGCAGGTCCGCTTGCGTAAGCATGGAAAGAGTGAATCAGTGGAGCAAAGCCCCGTCAACCGGCAATCTGCGGCGCCTGTGGTCGGCGACCGCCATGGACCCGGCGCCAGTCCAATCCCTCCAGAAGCGCACCCAACTGGGCGGCGGAAAGACGCATTACGCCGTCCTGAATGCCGGGCCACTTGAAGCCGCCCTGCTCCAGACGCTTCGCCATCAGGCACAGGCCGGTCCCATCCCACCAGATCAGCTTGATCCGGTCAGCACGCTTGGCCCGGAAGACGTAGATCACGCCAGAAAATGCATCGCCGCCATATTGCGCGCTCACCAATGCGGCCAAGGCGTCCGGCCCTTTGCGAAAATCCACAGGGCGGGTCGCTACCATGACGCGGGCACCAACTCCTGGTCCGATCATCGCGTCGCCCTAAGGGCTTCGATTACTGCGGCGATGATGTTGGCATCGGCACCGCGGCCTATCTTCACTGCCACTCCGTCGATCTCCAGCTCGACCGCGCTGTCCTTTGCACGCGCCTGCTTGCGCAGGCGCTTCGCCGGAGCCGGTTGGATCGACGGCGGCTCCTCGATAATCGCGGGGACGAACGCGGGCGCCATCGTAGGGGCGACTGGCAGCGCAACGCCGCGGGCCTCCATCTGCTTGCGCAGCTGCCGCCGCCAGGTGAACAGCTGCGACGGGCTAAGGCCATGCCGACGGGCAACGGCGCAGACCGTCTCCTGCTCAGAATAGCTCTCCGCGATGATCGCGGCCTTCACTTCGGGCGCCCAGTCCCGCCGCTGGCCTGCACCGGTGAAAACCTCGAACCGCTGAACCTTGCTGGTGCCAGCATCGTCACATGGCATCGTCATAGCACCAGCGTCCTCCATCCTGATCAGGAGGCGCAGACTCACGGCTACACTTTACGTCCGCAAGGTGGGGCCGCAGCCCCGCTCTGATGTCCGCTGTCAACGCTTGAGGCGAGCGCCATGGGCCGCCGGATAGCGGGGCCTTGCAGATGATCGCGCATAGGTGGGGACAGGACCTGAAGGACGTCGGTGAACAAGCTCTGATGCGCGGGTTGGATACCGCAGTACCGATTGTGCGTCTTGGGGCCGTCCCAGTCTTACTGCGGGCGTCAGCCAATGGCTGGCCACAAAGCGTCTGACGGGCATTCCCCTGCCGTGGCCCTGCCCCCGCCTGTGCGCGCGGATGTTGAATCATTCAGGTTGGCTGCGCAGCCCGCCCAACTGACCACATGAAGGCGGCCAGTTCTCGCGCGACGGCCGTGCACACGACCGTTGTCCGCTTACCTCGGGCGCTCAACTTCCGATATCGTGATGTCAGCCGCGACTGTGCTTTCCAGGCGATCTCGCGCACCGCTGGCGAGAGCTGCTCATGGATGTAGAGTTTCTTCACGCCAATCTTCGGGGGGTGGCGATAGGTCCATGCACTTTCGACGAGCATGTGGCGGACGCGGCTGTTGCCGGCCTTGGTGATGCCGCCTCGCTTTACGGATGCTCCGGTCGATCGCTCGCTGGGCACCAGGCCGAGATAACCCATAAGCTGGCGTGGGTTTTCGAAACGCGTGATATCGCCCACTTCCGCAGCGAAGGTCACGGCAACGACGAGGTCAACGCCGCGCAACGCCTGTAAAGCCCGGACGAGTTGCTGAAGAGACCAACTCGGCAGAAATTCCTCGATCGCCTTCTCGATACGCCGGATGCGTTCGCCGGCGATCCGCACGGCATCGACCATCTTCTGCAATGCGATCTGATGGGCAGGATGATCGAATTGCTGTTCCTGAAGCCAGCGCATGTAGCGCATCGTCCAATGTGTCTTGCGCGGGTAAGTCCGGCCATGCTTGAGCATGAAAGAGGTGATGTGCTGGCGATGGACCCGGAGCGTCTCCACCGCCGCGGTTCGCGCTCGAACGAGATCCCGCATCGCCTCATGGTCCTCGTCAGGAACCCAGACCGCCGTAAGCTCGCCGGCGCGCAGCAATTTTGCAAGGCCGATCGCGTCGCGGCGGTTCGTCTTCACCTGGTCGCCAGGGCGGCGGGGAATCAGCGAGGGGGCCACGACCGTGCACTTATATCCCATCGAACGGATCAGGCGATAGAGACCGTAGCCGGTCGGACCCGCCTCATAGCAGAAATGTACGCAATCATGCTTGGCCGCGAGCCTCTTCACGACGCGGCGCATCGTCGCTTCACTGGCGTCAAACTCGCCCAGATAACGTACCTCGCCACAACGTGCACCGTCGGCGACGGCAATTGCGTTCCGCGCCTTTGCCACATCTATTCCGACGAAAACTTCTGTAGAATGCTCCACGGCTCGTCCTCCTGCGATGAGGATCGGCTCGGCCTCTCCGAGCAACCCTCGCCACCACAGTGTAGGGCGAGCCACCCTCAGCCAAAGAGCGGACATACGGTCTTACCAGCGTTTCAAGGATATTTTGCGCTTCAGCGTAGGCGTCTTCGTCTGCCGCCTTCAGGGCGGCAGTCTTGGCGGCGTCGGAGCCACTTGCGAGAGGGCATGATCCCGAACGGGCGCCTCGCGGTTTACCCCATGTGCTGAGCCGCCATAGCGCTCAGGATGATGGCCCCGTCAGGCGAATGCCCGCGGCATTCCCGACGTCGTAATTTTTGTTGATGAAGATGAGGATCGACGTCAACGCCTCGGCCGCTGCCGAATTGCAGAGCGCGCCTGCATGAAATGCCCGCAGATCCATCGCCTCGGAAAGCTGCACAATTTTTTCCCTCGCTGACTTATCGTCTCCGAAGACCAAGACGTCGCAGTCGACGTCGAGATCGGTCGCCAGTTTGTGGGCGGCCACGTTATGGAAAGCCGACACGACGGTCACACCCTCGCCCAGCCGATCCTGAGTCCGCTGCGCCGCGCTGCCCTCTGCCGGAAGTTGTACCCGCATGACCTTGGGCGGAACCAGCGGAACGGTTGTATCGACGACGATCTTACCGGCACAATAGGGGGCAATGTCTGCAAGTGTGGCGTCTTGTGCAGCAAAAGGCACGGTGATGATGACGATGTCCGCCGCCTGCGCCGCTTCCGCATTGGATTGGCCGGTCAGGCCGAAGCCGAGTTCGGCAGCAGCGCGCTCGGCGCTCTCAGCCGAGCGGGATCCAATGATGACAGGATGTCCCGCCTTTGCCAGACGGCGGGCGATGGCTGCGCCCAGATTGCCGGTCCCGCCGACGACGGCGATCGTTTCGACCATGTTAGAAATCCTTCGATTAAGTTATTCCGCCGCCTGCAATTCGCGCGCGGTGACCGTTCCATATAATGTTGTGCGCTGGACAGCACAGCGTCCCGCTTCCATGGCGTAAGCCGCCATTTGCGCCGGGTCGCAGAGTTGGCCGTTCAAACCGCCTGCGGCCCGGGTGATGGATTCGTCCATCAGCGTTCCGCCGAGATCGTTCACGCCTGCGCGGAGGGCCGCTGCTACGCCGGTCGCGCCCAGTTTTACCCAACTAGCCTGTATGTTGGGAATTATCGGATGCAGCACGAGGCGGGAAATGGCGTACATCAGCATGGTTTCGCGGAAACTGGGGCCTGAGCGTGCCTGCCCTTTTCTCCAGATCGGCGCTTCCATATGCACGAAAGGCAGCGGTACGAATTCAGTGAAGCCGCCCGTTTCCACCTGCAGGTCACGGATATGTAGGAGGTGGCGAGCCCAATGTTTATACCCTTCCACATGCCCGAACATCATCGTCGCAGTTGTCCGGAGGCCAACGCCGTGTGCAGTGCGCATCACATTGAGCCATTCGCGCGTGTCGAGCTTGTCCGGACAGATGATGGCGCGAATGTCATCATGCAATATCTCAGCGGCCGTACCCGGAAGCGTCGAAAGCCCGGCGTCGCGCAGGCGGATCAGATAATCCTTCAGCGGGAGGCGCAGCGTCGACGCGCCATGCGTGACTTCGAGTGGTGAGAAGGCATGGATGTGGATGTCAGGCGCCGCCGCCCGCACCGCAGCCAGCACAGACAGATAGGTGTCGCCGTCATATTCAGGATGAATACCGCCTTGAAGGCAGACTTCCGTCGCGCCCCGGTCCCAAGCTTCTGCCGCACGGCGGCCGACTTCTTCAAGATCAAGCCGGTATGCCGGGCCGCGCATCGCCTTGGTGCTGCCTTTCGAAAAAGCGCAGAACCCGCATCTGTAGAGGCAGATATTGGTATAATTGATGTTGCGGTTGACAACATAGGTGACGGCGTCGCCTGACACCTGCTGCCGCAGCGCATCGGCGGCATCGATCAACTGCCCCAAATGCGATCCATCGGCTTGGAACAGTCTGACGATCGACTGTTCATCCAGCCGTTCGCCCACCCGGGCCGCTGCGATGATCTCCTCGATCTGCGCGGATCCATCCGCCGCGCCGGTCACCGCCAAGCGCGGCGCGATAGCATCGGCGCCCGCATGCCATCCGTCAGTGACAGGCAGCCCCCGTCCGTCGATCGATCGGCGCACGGTCTTTGCAACAACTGGGTCCGTCCATTTTTCGGCGTTCAGAGCATAAGCCGGCCCGACCGCCAGCCGTTCTCGCAGCACCCGGCCGGCTGCGGACGTAGCTTCATCGAGCAAGGCAAGGTGCGGCCATGGCGCTTCGGGATTGACATGATCGGGGGTAACCGGCGACACACCGCCCCAGTCGTTCACTCCCGCTCCGAGCAATGCTGCCAGCTCGTGGGGCTCATGAAGGTTCGGCGGCGCCTGAATTACCATGTCAGCGCCCAGGATCAATCGTGCCGTCGCAATAGTCCAAAGATGCTCGTCGAGCGACGGTTCGGGATGATTGACCATCCTCGTGCCGGGTTTGGCACGAAAATTCTGGATGATGACTTCCTGGATATGCCCGAAGCGGCGGTGGAGGTCCCGGATCGCGAGCAGCGCGTCCACCCGTTCAGCACGCGTTTCGCCGATGCCAATGAGCAGGCCGGTCGTGAAAGGAACGGACGCCCTGCCTGCCGCTTCGATCGCCGCGAGCCTTTTTGCGGGCCATTTATCGGGGGATCCGTAATGGGGGCCGCCCTTTTCCGACAATCGTTTCGACACTGTTTCCAGCATCAGCCCCATCGAGGCGGAGACGGGGCGCAGCGCCGCATAATCGGCGTCGTCCATCAGCCCAGGATTGAGATGCGGCAACAGGCCAGTTTCGCTGAGGACCGCGCCGGCCATGTCCGCAAGATAGGACAGGGTGCTGTCATGGCCCACCGCGTCAAGCGCGGCGCGCGCCGCGGAGTAGCGCGCCTCCGGCCGGTCGCCCAGCGTGAAGAGCGCCTCCCGACACCCGGCCGCAACGCCCGCCCGCGCGATCGCGAGAACCTCGTCCCGCGACAGATAGGCCGAACCAACCCCCGCAGGCGTCGAGGCAAACGTACAATAATGACAGACGTCGCGACACAGTTTCGTCAACGGAATGAATATTTTGCGCGAATAGGTCACGACCGGACCGAACCGGTCAAGCGTCATCGCCTGCGCCCGGGCCAGGAGGTCCGCCAGGGGGCCGTCAATCGCTGTTCGGGTCTGCTGGTCGAGGCCGTGATGATAGTCATGCATCGCGATATTTCCGACCAAAATGTTCATATCACGCCGTCATCAATGTCCGTGCGATCAAGTTCCGTTGGATTTCATTCGTTCCGCCGAAAATCGACCAGCAACGCCCATATAGATATTGATGCGCCATCAGGCTAGCGCGTTGGGCCGCACTAAATTGCCCATGCGGCTCCAGATGAAGATCGTGGGGATCGTGGGCTCCGCCTAGCGGGCCTTCGATCTCCAGCGCGATTTCCGAAAGCTTCTGCAATATCTCTGTGCTGCGGATTTTCAGCACCGATGCTTCCGGTCCGTCCCGGGATGCGCCCTGCGCCCAACCGGAGATGTAGCTCTGCTCCAGAGCGCACAGCGTCAGCAGCTCGATCTCTGCCCCCGCTAGTTTTTCCGCCAGCCGATCGCGCGAGGGAGAGGGGCGAACATCTGCGAACATTGCCTTGATATTTTGCAACAGGCGAAGCTTCGGCCCTGTATCGGCAATCGCAACCCGTTCGTGAGAAAGCAGGAACTTCGCGATAGTCCATCCCTGGCCTTCGCCGCCGACCAGATTTTCAACCGGAACGCGGACATTGTCGAGGAAAAGCTGGTTCGTGTGATGCTGACCGTCGATCGTGACGATCGGCCGGACTTCAATGCCGGGGCTATCCATATCGATCAGCAGCATCGAAATTCCCCGCTGCGCCTTCACCTCCCGATCGGTCCGCACGAGGCAATGCATCATGTCCGCCCAGTGCGCCTCGGTCGTCCACATCTTCGTGCCGTTCACGATATAATGGTCGCCATCGCGTACGGCTGTGGTCTTCAGAGAGGCCAGGTCGGAGCCGGAATTGGGTTCCGAATATCCCTGGCACCACCATGTATCGCTCGACAATATGCCGGGCAGATATCGCGCCCGTTGAGCTTCGGTGCCGAATTCCTGCAACACCGGCCCTATCATGTTGACGCCATAGGGGATGATCATCGGGGCGTTGTTCAACGCCGATTCCTGCAGGAAAATCAGTTGCTGGTCGATGGTCCAGCCTGCACCGCCATGTTCGACCGGCCAGCCGGCGCCGAACCAGCCTTTGTCGCGCAGAATCTTCTGCCAGCAGACATAGTCATCCTTGTCAATTTCAAGGCCCAGCGCACCCTTCCGGGCAATGTCAGCGGGCAGATGTTGACGCACAAAGTCCCGGACCTCGGCCCTGAAGGGCGATTCCCGCACGAAATTGACGCCAAGCCCGGCATAGCGCGCACGATGCAGGTCGGCGCTGCCGAATTCGGCGCGGATCGCCGCCAGCCTCTTCATATAATGGCTGACGTCCAGTTCATCGCTGACGCCCATGCCGCCGTGCATTTGGACAGCTTCATGCCCGACGCGGCGCCCGGCATCGTCGACCAGCGCCTTAAGCGCCGATACCAAGCCGGACCGATCCGCCATGTCTTCGTCAAATGCCTCGATCGCGCGTTCGGTCAGCACTTGCGCCTCTTCGGCGGCCGCGAACATATCTGCGGCACGGTGCTGGAGAGCTTGAAAGCTCGCGAGAGATACGCCGAACTGCTTGCGCGTACTCAGATAGGCATAGGTGGCGGCATTCAGCGCGGAGATGATGCCGACCGTTTCGGCGGCAAGCGCGATGATCCCCCGTCCGATCGTCTCAAGGATCAGGTCGCCACCGCCCAGATAGCGCGCGGGAACACCGGCCATTTCAAGCGTCGCCGCAGACGAACCGTCGATCATTCGGAAACTGTCGAGCGCCAGCCCCTGCGCGCCCCGCTCCACCTGATAAATCCCTGAATCGCCGTCGCACGTCGCCGTCACGAGAAATTGATCCGCCAAGTCGGCATGACGTACGGCCAGCTTGCTTCCGGACAGGACGAACCCATCCCCCGCCCGGGTCGCGCTCGTGGCTGGGGGCGCAAAGGGATCAAACCCTTCCTCATGCGCAAAGACAACCAGCGTCTCACCGGCGATCAGCCCCGCCGGATCGTCGCCCGCCGCGTGGAGAATGGCACCCGACAGGGCGCTCGCCAGGACAGGCTCCACGACAAGCTTACGGCCGACATCTTCCATCACCACAGCCAGGTCCCGCATCGTGCCGCCAAAGCCGCCCGCGTCTTCAGGAAGCGTTGCACCGATGATGCCCTGTTCCGCAAGCGCGGGCCAAAGTGCGAGACGGTCCGGTTCGGCTCCAGATAGCCGACGGCGACGCTCCTCGAAGTCATTCTCCGCGTCGAGAAGCCTGCTCAGCATGTCGCCGAACATCTGTTGCGTGTCCGTCCTGGCGAAAGTCATAATCGGAGGCCTCTTCAATCGCACCGGATGCGATAAGCTGATAGATTAGGAAAACAGTGCCTTGTTGCTCAAGGCGGCGCCAACTGCCCGAACGAACCGGGCCGCATCGGCGCCGTTAATGACGCGATGGTCATAGCTGAGCGAAAGCGGCAGCATTTTGCGCCAAGTAATCGATCCTTCAGCAGCTGGCGCCGGACGAAGCTGAATCGCCGTCGCCCCCAGAATGGCGACATCGGGCGCGTTGATGATCGGCGTAAAGGCCGTACCGCCGATATGGCCCAGCGATGTCAGCGAGATTGAACTGCCGGACATTTCCGCCGCGGACAGCCCCTTAGTACGCGCCTTGTGTGCCACCGCCGTCACCGCCGCGGCGATATTTGGCAGGCTCATTCGATCTACGCCGCGGATCACCGGCACGAGCAATCCCCCCGGCGTATCCACAGCAACGCCGATGTTGAAATATTTCTTCAAGACGATGGATTGTCCATCATTGCCAAGCGACGCGTTGAACTGAGGATATTCGGACAAGGCTGACGCCAGCGCTTTGACGAGCAGCGAAACCGGCGTCAGCTTGGCCTGTGGATTTTCCCTGTTCCAAGCAGCCCTGTTCACCTCTGCGTCCGTCACATCGACCTCATCATGATGAGTCACATGCGGGATCGCCAGCCAGTTGCGGCCAAGAAACTTGCCCGTCAATTTTTGGATGGGGGTAAGCTTCTTGACCTCGACCTCTCCAAATTCGGAAAAGTCGGCGGCCGGCCATGGCGGCAACGAGGCGATCAGGCTTTCCAGGCTCATGATTATTCAATCATGCCCAAAACGGTGCCGACATCATACGTCTCGCCGGCCTCCTTGATGATCCGCAAGGTGCCCGACGCAGGCGCTTCGACCTCATTTACGGACTTGTCGCTTTCCAGCGAAAAGAGCGGCTCGCCCTCAACAGCCTGGCCACCATCGGCCACCAGCCATTCGGAAAGCTGGCCTTCGGTCATGGAGAAGCCGAGCTTGGGAAGCAGTATTTCAGTCGCCATTTCAAGACTCCTTGTCAGACAGCAGGCCGCGCACCGCGTCTTCGATACCCGCGACCGACGGCGCGAACGCGACTTCGAGCGGCTTCGAATAGGGCACAGGACAAAAAGCACCGCCCAGACGCTTCACCGGCGCCTTGAGTTTGCGGAAAAGATGCTCGTTGAGATCGGCGGCGATTTCAGCTCCGACGCCGAACTGCTTCACCGCTTCGTGGACGATCAGGGCGCGGCCAGTCTTCTGGACCGAAGCGTGTACAGTCTCCCGGTCCCACGGTGCGATCGTGCGCAGATCGACGATCTCGACATCAACGCCTTCGCCTGAGAGCTTTTCTGCCGCAGCGAGCGCTGGCGCAACCATTGAGGCGTAGGAGACGATGGTGACGTCCGCGCCCTCGCGCACGACCTTTGCCTTGCCCAAGGGAATGACTTCGCGTTCCACCGGACCAGGATTCCAGTAAGTCGGCAGATTTTCGATGAAAATCACCGGATCTTCGTCCTCGATCGCGCCGCGTAGCAAGCCATAGGCATCCGCCGGGTTCGACGGCGCGACCACCTTGATCCCTGGCGTATGCGCGAACCAAGCTTCCAGATAGTCGCTGTGCTGGCCGCCGTTGGACATACCCGATCCCGTCATCGTGCGGATGACGATTGGAACATGGGTCTGTCCGCCCGACATGAAGCGCAGCTTGGCGGCATGATTGACAATCATGTCCATCGCCACCGTGGTGAAGTTCATCAGCATGATCTCAGCCACCACGCGATAACCGCCCAATGACGCGCCGATCGCTGCACCGATGATCGCCTGCTCGGCGATCGGGGTCGATTTGACGCGATCATCACCGAAAGCGGTCGAAAGCCCCTTGGTCGCGCCGACGACGCCGCCTTCCTCGAGATCGGCGACATCCTCGCCGAGAACGATGATCTTCGGATCGGCGGCAAGCGCATCGTGGAGCGCGAGATTTACGGCCTGGATGGTGTTCAAGGTCTGTTCTGACATCGTCTTGATTCCTCAGGTCAGTTCATACGCGAAGACGTCGCGCTTCAGCTCGGCTATGTCTGGAAGATCGGCCTTGAACGCAGCCTCGACCGCGACCTCGATCCGCGCCTTGATGTCAGCGTCGATCGCGCCCAGTTCGGCCTCACTCGCGGCCGCATCGTCCAGCACGCGCTTCCGCAGCGTCTTGAAAGGGTCCTTCTCCTTGGCCGCGACCAGTTCTTCCTTGGGGATATAGCCGGCGGCATCGCCGATGAGATGGCCATTGAATCGGAAAGTAAGCGCTTCGATCAGCGTTGGCCCCTCCCCCGCGCGTGCACGATCCACAGCGATCTTGGCCGCGCCGTACATCTCATCAACGTCATTGCCGTTTACTGTCACGCCAGCCATGCCATAACCTGCCGCCCGCTTCGACAGCTGATCGACCGCCGTCGAATTGGCAAAGCTCGTGTGTTCAGCATAGCGGTTGTTCTGACACACGAAGATAACCGGCAGTTTCCACAGAGCGGCCAGGTTGAGCGATTCGTGGAACGCGCCGATGTTGGCTGCGCCGTCGCCGAAATTCGCGACCGCGACATGTCCTTTGCCATCCAGCTTGGCGGCCCAGCCAAGCCCGGTGGCGATCGGCATGGACGATCCCACCACGCCCGTTGTCACCATGCAGCCGCTTTCCGGATGCGTAAGGTGCATTGTGCCGCCCTTCCCCTTGCAGCTGCCGGTCACGCGACCGGCCAGTTCCGCCCAGAGCGGCTCAAGCGGAAAGCCTTTGGCTAGCATATCATGCGTGCCGCGGTAGATTGTGCAGATCGTATCGCCATCGTTCAGGTTCACCGACAGTGCAGACGGTATAATCTCCTGTCCGGCAGGCGAATAATAGGGCGTAACCAGCAGGCCCGCTTTCATCGCTTTGATGACCCGAAGATCATTATGGCGAATGAGCGAAGCCTTGCAGTAGATGGCGAGCAGCGTTGCCGCGTCTGCTTTAGGTAGGTTTGACATCCCGTCCTCCTTGCTTATCGCTTGCACGCGAAAAGGTCTCGGCCGATAATCTGCTTCATAACTTCTGCCGCGCCACCGGCAATGCGTGCAATGCGCGCATCGATGAAAGCGCGCGCAATTGGATATTCCGTCATATAGCCGTAGCCACCGAAGAATTGCAGGCACTCGTTTACGACCTTGTTGTGGAGGTCGGTCACCAGCAGCTTCACCTTGGCGGCATCGACGGGGCTGAGTTCGCCCTTTAGGTGGCTGGCAATGCACCAGTCAGTGAATACACGCAACGCCGTGGTTTCCGCTGACAGCTGCGCGAGCACAAACTGGGTATTCTGGAAGTCCGATATAGTATGCCCAAAGGCCCTGCGTTCGGCCGTATAATCGACCGTCCACTGAATCGCCGCTTCACAGACGCAAATGCTGCGGATCGCCTGTGTCAGGCGTTCTTGCGACAATTTCGTCATCAGCATCGAAAACCCTGCGCCTTCGTTACCAAGACGGTTGGCGATCGGCACGCGCATGTCGGAAAAGAAAAGTTCGGACGTATCCTGCGCTTTCAAGCCGATCTTTTCAAGATTTCGGCCGCGCTCAAACCCAGGGGTGTCGGCAGGCGACAGAATGATGCTTACCCCCCTCGCCCCCGCTGAAACGTCCGTCTTACACGCCACCAGCGCAAAGTCGCAATTCTGGCCGTTCGAAATATAGGTTTTCTGACCATTAATCAGATAAGCTTCGCCCTGGTCATCTTCCACGTGAGCCGCGCGTGTGCGGAGCGCCTTTAGATCGCTTCCTGCGTTTGGCTCGGTCATGGCGACAGCACCGATAGCCTCTCCAGTGACCATACGCGGCAACCATGTCTGCTTGAGTTCTTCCGATCCCCAAGCCAGAATATAAGGCGCGACCATTTCGGAATGCACCATGAAGCCAGGACCCGACATGCCCGCTTTAGCCAGTTCCTCAATGACAACAACGTTGAAGAGCCAGTCCGCACCCGGGCCGCCATAGCTTTCCGGCACGTCGCAGCAAAGTATCCCCGCCGCGCCGGCCTTAAGCCACACCTCGCGCGGAACCCGCTGCGCCTTCTCCCAATCGGCATGATAGGGAATCATTTCAGTCTCGACGAAGCTCCGCACCATATCGCGAAACATTTCATGATCGGTAGAAAACAGCGTCCGGTTCATGAGCCAAGCCCCGGGATCGAGATTGCGGCGATGGGATGTCCAAAACAGTTGAGACCGGCAGCGATCTGACATGGAACCTGCCCGCCGGCATCATAGAACCCGTCGAGCACATCTTTGACGGCCCGCCCCTCTTCGAAGATGAACAGGTCCCCCATCGTGGCGAGTTCTGTGACCGAAAAGCAATCATGCACTTCGATCAGACCCAGCTGAGTCGTGGGATCGGTGATGCCGGCTTCCTTATTGGCGCGCACCACAGCGTTGCGGGTGTTACGCACATGACTACCATCCCAGACGTTAATCTGCGACCCGATGCCGGAACTGATCAAGAGCTGGATCGACTTGACCGTGACGAGATCCTTCATGCCGAGCGTGCGCGCGATTTCCTGCGTCGTGAGGATCGCACAGGCCGCTTCGTTTGAAACGCTGGAACAATGCGCATCCGACAAAGCCGGATGGCGCGGCGTGCAATCACGCATCAGGGGACGCCGAGGGGAATTTGGCCGGGCGTTTTTCGATGAAGGCGCGAACTCCTTCCTCGAAATCCGCGGTGCCGACCGCCTCTACGATGGCGTCGCGTTCCGCCTGCAACTGAAGCGCATCCGACTGCAATCCGCTCGTAGCGAGCAGTTGCTTGGCCTGACGCACAGCACCCGCCGGCGCACGTGCAAACCGGCGGGCCTGAGCGTCCGCCTCCGTCGCCAGATCAGCCGCAGCCACAACCCTTGAAGCGAGACCTATCCGCAGAGCCTCTTCCGATCCGACACGCGCTGCCGTCAGGATCAACTCAGCGGCGCGGCGATGACCCACCACACGCGGCAGCAACAGACTGACTCCGCCGTCAGGCGGCAAGCCGACCCGCTGATGCGAGAAGAGGAAATTCACCGTTTCATCAACCAGCACATAATCCGCGCCCAGGGCGAACATCAGTCCTGCGCCAGCGACCGCGCCCTGACATGCCGCCACGACCGGCACCGGCACCGCCAGATAGGCTTCCACCATCGACCGGACCGCATTGAGGCGTCCCGAAAAATCGGTTCGCCGAGCGCCGACAGGCTGCTCCAGAGAGCGCATAAAACTCTGCACATCTCCGCCCGCCGAGAAATGCGCGCCTTCGCCTCGTACCAGCAGGGCCCTTATCGAAGGATTGCCAGAGATCGAGGCGAAAAGCTCCGTCAAGGTCGGCACGGCCGCCTGCGGAATGGCATTGCCCTGCGCGGGCCGATTGAATCTCAGCGTGAGAACTCCATCGTCCCGGTCGACGAGATAGGGCGCGGCGTCGCTCATGGGATCAGAAGGGGTCCCAAGTGAATACGTGCGACGAGATATCAAGGGGGTAGAAGTTCGGCTTCATCGCAGGCAGCGCATGACTGACGATGGTTTCAGGTGTCCAGCCTTCGGATGCCTGCGCTGTGCGGATCGGCCGGGGCTGGCTGAACAGAATCGTCTCGTTCATCCGAGAAGAGAAAATCTGCCCGGTGACGTCGGCGGCGCCATCGCTGATCAGGCCGCAAACCAGCGGCGCGATCTTATCCGGCGTCATGCGCTTGGCAATTTCCAGCCGCTTGCGGTTCGCTTCGTCATTAGCCGGAATCGTTCCAACCATACGGGTGAAGGCGAAGGGCGCAATGCAGTTCGAACGCACGTTGAACCGCTTCATGTCGATAGCGATCGACTTGGACAAGCCAGCAACACCCAGCTTGGCGGCGGAATAGTTCGCCTGGCCCATATTTCCGATCAGGCCGCTGGTGGATGTCATGTGCACGAATGCGCCGCTGCCCTGCTCCTTGAAATAAGGCGCGGCAGCGCGTGATACGTAGAAATAGCCGTCCAGGTTAACCGAGCGAACCAGATCCCAGTCTTCCTTAGTCATCTTGTGGAAGATGACGTCACGGAGGATTCCGGCGTTATTGACGACCGCGTCAATGCGACCGAATGCCTTGATTGCGTCCTGGATGATTTCTTCGGCGCTTTCCCATCCGGCGATCGAATGGAAGCTGGGCGCAGCGATGCCGCCCGCTGCCGTGATCTCGTCCACCACGCGCTGCGCCGGCGCGCTGTCCGCGCCGCCGCCGGCAGCACTGCCGCCAAGATCGTTAACCAGCACGCTGGCGCCGCTGGCCGCCGCCAGCTTCGCGATTTCCGCCCCGACGCCATTGCCGGCGCCGGTGACGATGACGACCTTGCCGGCCAGAATCTCTGATTGAGCCATTTTCACCCTGTCCAAATTCCAAGCCTTACCGAATACAGTTTCAGTAGATAGTGTCAATATACTATTTTGCGTCAGCGGCAGTAATATTGGCGACCGCACGGTCGATGACGATCAGGTCGCGCTCAACCGAGCGGCACCTGAAACGCACCACGTCACCGTCAGGAAAAAATTCGACACGGATGGTTTCCCCCGGGTAGACCGGCTTGCTGAACCGCACGTTCATGGCGCGTAGACGTGCCGGATCGCCGCCGCACATCGCGCTGATGACTGCACGCGCCGCCAGTCCCATGGTGCATAGGCCATGCAGGATGGGCCGATCGAACCCCGCCTTGCGCGCCACCGAAGGACTTGCATGGATGGGATTGAGGTCGCCGCTGAGGCGATAGACAAGAGCGATCTGGGGCATCGTCGCAATATCCGTCACGGACGCGGGTTCGCCTTCGGGAAGCGGCGCGAGCGGAGGACCCGCATCGCCGAAGCCGCCCTGCCCGCCGTCGCCGCGAAGGAACAGAGTCTGCTTCACGGTCGCGTAGAGCGTACCGGTATCGCGATCGAAAAGACGCTTCTGCATCTTCATGATCGCGCCCTTTTCCGCGCCTTTATCCTCCACGCTGACGACCGCATATTCCCCGCGCATCTGGCCCTCGGCTGGGATGGGGGAATGGATCTCGAACGCCTGTTCCGCATGCAGCACCTTCACCCAGTCGATGCCGAGTTCAGGCCGATCGATCCAGAAGCCGGGATGCGCGATGGTGTTGCACATCGAGGGGACGGCCTTGAGCCCCTTTTCATACACGAACGCAAGCTGGTCCTCATTCACCGGATCGCTGCCGTAGCCGAGCCCCAGCGCATAAAGAATGGTGTCTTTTGCGTCATAATCATGGCTTTTGTCGTCGAGTTTGAATTGCTGCAAAATGTCCAGGTTCACGTCGTCATTCTCCCCGCTACCTTCGATGTTGACTTGGCTTATACCATCTAGGATTTAGGTACAAGAATAGAGCGCCCTTTGTGACCGTCCGCTTCGCCCAGCCTTGGGACACGAATGGGATTAAGGAGAAGCCGCTGCGACAAATGAGTTCGACAGGAGAGCTATCATGGCGACGCATCAGACCTATTGCCGTAACTGCGCCGCAGCCTGCGGCCTGCTGGTAGCCGAAGAGGCAGGCGTGATCCAGGACATCCGGGGTGACAAGGCGCATCCGGTGTCGCAAGGCTATTTTTGCATCAAGGGGATGGCAACGCGGGATCTTCACAATGGCGAGGATCGGCTGCATGGAAGCCTGCGCCGCAATGACGAGGGAACATTCGACCCCATCGACACGGAGGTGGCGCTGGACGAGATCGGGCACAAGCTTAGCGGAATTATCGCGGAATATGGGGCTGAAGCAGTCGCGGTCTATTGCGGCACCGGAGCCAGTTGCAACGTCCTGACGCTTCCGGCGGCGAAGGGCTGGCTGAGCGCGCTCGGCTCTCCCTATTTCTTTTCCAGCATGACCGTGGATCAGTCGGCCAAATGGGTGACGGCAGGACGGATGGGCATGTTTCCCACCGGCAAGCACAAACTTCCCCACGCCGACGTGCTGATGATCGTCGGGTCAAATCCCGCAGCATCCCACGCCTGCTACGGGATGCCCTCGGCCAACCCCATCAAGCAGGTCCGGGATGCGCAGCGCAACGGCACGACCTTCATCGTCGTGGACCCCCGCGCGACCGAACTGGCGCGTGCGGCCGATCTTCACTTGGCGGTGCGGCCGGGACAGGATTCGGCGCTGTTCGCCGGATTGATTCGGATCATATTGAGTGAAGGGCTGGAGAATAAAGCCTTTTGCGCTCGGTTCACGACGTCGGTCGACCGGCTACGTGCTGCGGTAGAGCCATTCACGCCCGACCATGTCGCCGGCCGAACGGGTATTTCCGTTGAAGCGCTTCATCGCGCCGCTCGCCTGTTCGCGCAAGCCAAACGGCAGTCGGTTCTGACCGGGACCGGTTCGGCAATGGCGCTGAACTCCAACCTGTCGGAGCATCTGATCGAGGCGATGAATGCCCTGTGCGGCGGTTACCGCACGGCGGGAGAACCGCTGGGCAACACCGGCTATTATGGCAATATGGCGACCCGTGAAACCGTCGTCCCGCCGCGGCGCAGCTGGGAATCGGGACCTAAATTGCGGTCGGTCGACATCGGACCGCTGGGTGGCGAATATCCCACCTCGCGCCTGCCGGCCGAGATTGCGGGCGGGCCGGACGGGCGCATCCGCGCGCTGATCCATGTCGGCGGCAATCTGGTCAAGGCGCTGCCGGAACCCGATCGCACGATCCCGATGCTGCGCGACCTCGACCTGTTCGTGTCCCTGGACGTGCGCGAGAACGCGACGGGCCGGCTGGCCGACTACCAGATCGCCACGACCGCCCCCTATGAGCATCATGATTTCAACCTGGCCCTCGAATATATGTTGACGACGACCTTTGCTCAGGTTGCAGAGCCGTTCATGCAGCGGCCGGCCGGGGTGATCGACGACTGGGAGTTTTTTCGCGGCCTAGCGCAGCGCATGGGCATGACGCTGCCGATGCGCCGCCCGATCTACGGCATGGCGCATCGCGACATTCCCGGCCCGGAACTGACCATCACCGGCGACATGACCGGCGAGGACCTGATGCGCTGGCTGGCGGAGGGCGGGCGTAGCAACTATGATACGCTGCGGGCCCATCCAGGCGGCATACACTTCACCGACGCGGTCGCCACGGTCGAGCCTGCCGGGGATGATGACGGCGCCCGGCTCGATCTGTGTCCGGTCGATGTCGAAGCCGAAATCGCCGCGATGCTGGGGGATCGGGACGACGTCACCGGCTATCCCTATCGAGTGATCACGCGCCGCCTGATCGACACGTTGAACAGCGCATATACGCAAGCGTCGAAGACTCGGCGGCGCTTTCCGACCAACCCCATTTATATGAACGAGGCGGACATGGCCGGGTTAGATGTGGCGGAAGGGGGTCTCGTCAGGCTGACCGCCCGGAACGGTGGCGTGGTCATAGGACGCGTGCGCAAGGACAGGGGGTTGCAGCCCGGCGTCATTTCCATGAGTCATGGATGGGGCGAGCCGTTGGTTTCGGGCGAACAGGATAGCGACAGCTTTTCCGGGCGCCTGGTGTCGCTGGATCAGGATCTGGAGCCTATCAATTTCATGCCGCGACAAAGCTCCGTTCCAGTGCAGGCGCGTAGGCATGATGGCTGAGCCGCACGCGTCGCGAGGCAAAAGCATGAACGAAGCATAGAATAAACAGCGAAAAACACTGTTTCGATACCGAAACGACCTGGTTGAGCCGGAGCGTGGGCCGAGGTGATCGGACGATCAGGTGTAGAGCGCCCGGTTCAGGCGAACCAGATAGTCGGTGCTGGGATCGCGCTCGCCCGTCCCGCTCATCCTTTCCATGGCGGCGGCGAAGGCGATATCGCGCCGCTTGGGCAGGCGTTCGACCTCTGCGGCGGCGAGCGCTGCGGGCATTTCTTCGCGCGTGAGATCGGTGCAATAGGCCGGCGCTCCGGGCTGCTGCCGCCAGCTGTCCTTCAGGGGGCCAGCATCGACCGCGTCGAGTCCGCTATCCTCCACCAGTTGCATGCCGATCGCGCGGTCCCGATCATTATCCCCGGCGACGGGGATCGCGATGCGGCCCGGACTGCCGGCGGGCTTGCCAAAGCGGGCAAAGGAATCGGAACCGATGGCGTTCCACGCCTTGACGACCGTGCGGCCCAGCGTTTCGGCCACCCACAGGCTTTCCACCTGGCCGTTGTCGATGGCGGCGATGCGGCCGTCGCGCACGGGATAATAATTGGACGTGTCGATCACGACCGTGTCGGCCGGCAGGGCCGCGACTTGCGCCGCGATGTCGGGCAGGCGCAGCAGGGGTATGGACAGGATGACGACGTCCACGTCCTGCAGGGCCTCTTCCGTGGTGACCGCCCGTCCGCCATGCGCCAATATGTCCGCCTCGATCGACTGCGGGCCGCGCGAATTGGCGACCTTCACGTCATGACCGGCCGCGCTCAAAGTCAAAACCAGCGTCTTGCCGATATGGCCCGTACCTAAAATGCCGATCTTCATCCAAATGCTCCTTCACTATAACAGGTGATATTCCGGCCGGATCACGGCCGGGGAGAGGCAGCGCGCCCCCCTTTGCAGAGCCATGCGGCGACCGGCGCTCTCCGTAAACGCGGTGCGGCATTGCGCCCGGACGCCAGATCGCGACCGGCCTGTGGTCCACGAATATCTAGCAGTCTAGATACTAGTGAAAGTGAAGAGAAGTCAATCGATCCTGCCTCTCGCGATCCCCGGGAGCTACGGCTTTTTCCGGGAGTCGAGGATTTTGGTGCGCGGACGGCTGGATATGTGGTCGCGACTGATGTAGTCGCTCGTTCAGAGGACTTAGGCCCTAGCGGCGGAATCGTGCGGCAAGCGCAAACGGCTGCAATGGGCGCCTTGGCTGAATGGAAGACGAGGAAATCACATGAACGAGGCACAAACTTCGGTCAGTCATCGATCGGAGATCCAGGATTGGACTGTCGGGCAGCTGTTGGACCGGGCGGTGCAGGAAGCCGGGGACGCCATCGCAATTAAGGACGGCGACCTGGCCTGGACCTATTCGCAGCTGCGCACCGATTCGCGACGGATGGCCCGGTTCCTCCTGCGCCACTTCAAGCAGGGCGACCATATCGCAATCTGGGCTTCGAACAGCGCGCCCTGGGTCTTCTACCAGATGGCCGCCGCGCAGGCCGGCCTCATCCTCGTGACGCTCAATCCCGCCCTGCGCAATGCCGAGATCGAATCGCTGTTGCGGCAGAGCCAGTCGGTCGGCTTGATCGCCGACTGCGAACATCGCGGCACGTCGCTGACGGCCATCATCGAGATGGTTCGCCCCTCACTCCCCACGCTGCATACGGTGCTGCATACCGCCGACTGGCGCGATCATATGGATGACGACGGCAGCGCGATCGCAGGCGTGAACGTGACGCCGGACGATACGGCGCTCATCCTCTACACATCAGGCACTACGGGGTTGCCCAAGGGCGTCAAGCTGCACCATCGCGGCATTGTCAACAATGCGTTGATCGGATCGGAACTGTACCAGCTGGAGGATGGCGCGCGCTGGCTGGGCCTGATGCCGTTTTTCCACATCGGCGGTTCGGTGACCACGATCCTGGGCTGCATATCCCGGTTCGGCACCCACGTCATATTGCGCGCGTTCGAGCCCGGCGAGGTGCTGCGCCTGATCCAAAAGGAACAGGTCGCCTGGTTCCCGTGCGTGCCCACCATGGCGATCGCGATGTTGGAACATGCCGATTTCGCCACCACCGACCTGTCATCGCTGGAAGTCATCCAGACCGGCGGCACTACCGTCGCACCGGAATTCATCCGGCGGCTGCGGGACAGTTTCCACGCGGATGTCCAGGTCATGTTCGGCCAGACCGAGGCCGGCGGCGTGATGTGCAAGTCGCTGCGCGGCGCGCCGGTCGAGATCGTGGCCGAGACCGTGGGTAAACCCTACCCCTATACCGAACTGAAAATCTCCGACGCCGTGACCGGTGAGACGCTGGGCGCGGGTCAGATCGGCGAGATCCGCATCCGCAGTCCCTATATGACCAAGGGCTATTTCGACAATCCGGTCGCGACCGAGGCGGCGTTCGACCAGGAGGGCTTCTTGCGGACCGGAGACCTGGGAACGCAGGACGAGGAAGGGTATGTCCGGGTGACTGGACGGCTCAAAGAAATGATCATCCGCGGCGGCGAGAATATCTATCCGCGCGAGATCGAGGACCGGTTGGGCGATTTTGCCGGTATAGCCGAATGCGCCGTGATCGGCGTGCCCAACGAACGATGGGGCGAAGAGGTCGCGGTCGCGATCCGCTGCCATGCCGGCACGACGATCGACGTCGAAGAGGCCCGCGCCTTCCTGCTCGACCGGATCGCCCGCCACAAAGTGCCCAAACTATGGCGGCTCGTGGACGAATTCCCGCGCACGCCTTCGGGCAAGATCCAGAAGTTCGAATTGGTGAAGCTGTTCACCGAGGCCGAAACGGCGTCCTGACGCCGTGACGTTGGCGCGCCTGCCGGCGCGGGGAGATCCGCTCACGGGAATGGCCGCATCCATTCCTGACCTTTGTGCGATGAGCTGGTAGCCGGACCGGCCCACCGATACCGGCGGAGCATCCCGAAGCCGCGCTAAGTGGCGCAGCCGCGATGTGCGGCTGCGCCTCGTCTGGTTCAGCGGGTGATGAACGGGTTGGTGTCGCCAAATTTATGGGCAGACGATGTGCCCACAGGGAAGGCGTCGAAAATAGCGCGATCCTTGTTCATGCCGCTATACCATTCCATCTGGACGGGCTCAGTGCAGCATTCCAGCAGCTTGCGGTTGTTTTCCTGGAATTCCGGTACGTTGCGCAGTTCCTGCGCCACCTCTTCATCCCAGGAGGCGAAAACGACGAACTCATTGGGATCACGCGCCCAGCCCTGAAAGGCAAAGGTGCAGCCGCGATAGTAGAAGGGCTTTGCCTCTTCGCAAACCTGTTCGAACAGCTGGAGGAATTCCTCGCGGCGGGCGGGATCGACCTTCCAGTGGACGCCGAACAGATTGCGATCGCGGGTAAAGGGGGATTTTTCGGTCATGGGACAAGCTCTCCTTCTTCAATGCTGGTGGACGGCGCAGCCGTTCCAAGTTTTCCCTATCCTGTCGGGGGAATGCAATCACAACTGCAGTGGCAGGCGATCGCCACACCGCCGATCCCCTGGACGAGGAACGGAGGAACGGACGAGCCGCCGCCTGCGGGTAGGACGTAGTATCCTGCCCCCTAAACCTTCGCCGGTCAACGCCGCGCGTGCAGCAGTTTCGATGCGCCTCTTCCGCGGCACCGTCCTACCCTGCGAATGTGCGTCGGGGCCGCCTCATTCATCATCCTCTGCATCGGCGACCAGGCCGGGAAATGTGCGCAGATAGCCCAGAAACTCGTCCCCCGTTCCTTCCTGGCGCAGATGCGCGACGCCCACCGGCTGCGGCGGAGAGACATAGGCAGGGTCCCGCCGCACGCGTTCGGGAAAGTCATGGCGCAGGATGGCGGCGCGGCCGATGGTCACGAAATCGCAACCCGCTTCGATCACGCTGGCGGCGGTGGCGGCGTCCATGATCTTCCCCGCCGCGCCAAGCCTGACGTTGCCGCGCGGCAGATCGGTGAAGTAGCTGAGCAGCGAGCGCCCTTGATAGGCCCCCTCATGCGGTTCCTTCGTCACGTCCCACAGCGACATGTCAAGATAGTCGATCTGCCCCTTCTGCATGATGTCGACGGCAAGATCGCGCACCTCTGCCAGCCGCATCCCGAACCGTTCCGGCGACAGGCGCAGGCCAACCTGGAAGTCGGGCCGGCAGCGGCGGCGGATGCCGTCGATGACTTCGAGCATGAGGCGTGAGCGGTTCTCGAAACTGCCGCCGTAGCGATCGTCACGCCGGTTGATGGTGGGCGAAAGGAACTGGGCAAGGATGTAGCCATGCGCGCCATGGATCTGGACGCCGTCGAAGCCGGCCTTTTCCGCCCGCAGCGCGGCGGAGATGAAATCCTCCCGCAGCTGCTCCACCTCTTCCAGCGTCAAGGCGCGGGCGCCATTGCGTTCGCTGTCGGACGGAGCGACGGGCGTGCCGATCAGAGCGCGGTCGGCGCGTTCTCCCCCATGATAGAGTTGAACCGCCGATAAGGCGCCCTGTTCGCGCAGGCTGCGGGCCAAGTGGGTGAGACCGTCGATATGTTCGTCGCCGAAAATGCCCAATTGCCCGGTATAGCCCGTTCCGACCAGCTGGACCGGCGCGGCGGCCGTCATGACGAGGGCGAAACCGCCTGCCGCCCGCATCGTCAGCCAGGCGATCTCCGTGTCCGAAAGACGGCCGTCGGCATGGCTTTCCTGATTGGTGACCGGGGCCAGCATGAGCCGGTTCTTGAGCGCGGGCCCACGCGCCAGGGGGACGGGATCGAAAATAGTGGCGGCCGACATGCTGTTCTCCTGTACCGGACGAGCCGGATCGCAAACCTGCTCGATAGAAATAAATTTGACCGGGATCTGGCCGAGCCGGGCCGGGCTGACACGCAACCGACCGGCGCGGACCCCATGCTAAAGCGGCTGGTCGGGGTGCTCCCGATAATAGGCGACCATCTCCGCGATCCCCGCACGTACGCCATAATCGGGTATGAAGCGCAAATCTTCAAGCGCGCGCGCGCCATCCACATTCGGCGGAAAGGCCGAGCCGAAAGGCGGCCGAGGATCCCGGACGATCCGCGCGTCGGGCACGACATCTTCGATCAAGGCGATGAAATCCGCTTCCGAAAAGACCGCTTCGGTAGGGGTGTTGTAAAGCCACCGTTCGCCGGGCGGCGACAAGGTGGCGTCGACGCACAGTTTCGCCTGGTCCCTGTTGTATATGATCTGGAGGCCGTTTTTCGACCAGGCAGGAAAGCTGGACGGCTGGCCCAGCGCAGCCTGATAGATGATCCGGTTATAATTCGCGCCCCAGCTGCCCGTCAGCTTGCCGAGCCCAAAGGCGAAGGCCGGCCGGATGCAGCGGATGTCCAAGCCCCGTTCGCGATAGATGCCGCTCATCAACTCGCCATAATATTTGCTGGCGCCATAAGGCGTGGTCGGCGCGATGCGGTAATCTTCATCGAGCAGGCGGCCATCATAGTCGGGCATGGTGCCGATGGCGGCGATTGAGCTGGTCCAGCAGACGCTGCTGACCCCATGGCGCAGCGCCGCGTCGAAGATGTTGGCCGTGCCGAGGCAATTCACATCCAGCGCCTTGATCGGGTCGGACATGGAGGCCGGACCCAAAAACGCCGCCAGATGGAGGATATGGTCGATGTGGTGCGACGCAACGACGTCATCGATATGGGCCGCATCGACGATGTCGCCTTCGATCACGGTGGCGCCGGGAGCGACGGCGTTCAGCATTTCCGTGTCGCCCGCCCGGTCGTAGACGACGACATCATGACCGCGATCGATGAACTGGGCGACCGCGTACATCCCGATGTTGCCGGTGCCGCCCGTTACCAATATATGCGCCAAATCGCTGCCTCCACCGCCTGCCCCGGCTCTGGCGCGAGGGGCGCCAAATCGAAAATGTTTGACTTTCTCCTTTAGGTCCTACAACCTATTTAGCAGTGATGGAAGGGGGAGCGTGGCGTGCTGCCGGACGAGTTTAGGGCAAGAGCTGGCGCATGGTCACAAACAGGGTTCGCCCGCGGCTTCAGGGCACGCGGCGACTGTCTGGACGATCGCCCCCTTTAAACAGACGCGGCGACCTGCTGAATGGCCTTCACAGCCCACCTGCTTACATGATGTCTAAAAGGAACTTTGTATGGATTTTGCGATCAGTCCACGGGGACAGGAGTGGCTGGCCCGTGTTCAACGGTTCCTGGAAGATAATGTCTATCCGAACGAGGCGCTCTATGAAGAGCAGCTTGGCGACGAGACCAACGATCTGTGGCGCGTCCCGCCGCTGATGCTGGAATTGCAGCAGAAGGCGCGCGATGCGGGATTGTGGAACATGCACATGCATGACACGCGCCATGGACCGGGCCTGAGCAACCTGGACTATGCGCCCATCGCAGAGGCGTTGGGCCGCGTGCACTGGGCGTCGGAAGTGTTCAACTGCAACGCGCCCGACAGCGGCAATATGGACGTGCTCTCGCTCTACGGCAGCCCGGAGCAGCAGGAAAAATGGCTCAAGCCGATGCTGGCCGGCGAGATCAAGTCGAGCTTCGCCATGACCGAGCCGGCGGTGGCTTCCTCCGACGCGACCAATGTCGAAACCCGCATCGAGCGCGATGGCGACCATTATGTCATCAACGGGCGCAAATGGTGGATCACCAACGCCTATAACCCGCGCACGAAAATCTTCATCGTGATGGGCAAGACCGATCCGACGGCCCCTCTTCACCTCCAGCAGACGCAGATCCTGGTGGAGCCCAGCACGCCGGGCGTTACGCTCGTGCGCTCGCTCCCCATCTTCGGCTATCACGACCGTCCGCACGGCCATGCCGAAATCCTGTTCGAAAATGTCCGCGTGCCGACTGAAAACGTGATCCTGGGCGAAGGGCGCGGATTCGAGATCGCGCAAGGGCGCCTCGGACCGGGCCGCATCCACCACGCCATGCGCATCATCGGCGTGTCCGAGCGGCTGCTCGAAAAGCTGTGCACGCGCCTCACCACCCGCGTCGCCTTTGGCAAGCGGCTGTCGGACGAAAGCGTCTGGAAGGAGCGGATCGCCCGCGCACGCATCAATATCGAAATGAGCCGCCTGCTGGTCTACAAGACCGCGTGGCTGATGGACACGGTCGGCGTCAAGAACGCGCGCAGCGAGATTTCGCAGATCAAGGTCATCGTGCCTGAACTCGCACAGCAGCTGTGCGACGTGGTGCAGCAGGCCTATGGCGCGGCCGGCATGTGCGATGATTTTGGCCTCGCCTATGCCTTCGCCCGCCTGCGCGTGATGCGCATCGGCGACGGACCGGACGAGGTCCACAACCGCGTCATCGCCCGCAATGAACTCAAGAAATATCTTCCGCCCAAAAACGAGGTCGCAACCAATGGCTGATCGGCAGGAACTGCTCACCGGGACGGAAGCGCCGCCCGAACATCTTGCGCTCGACACGCAAAAGCTCGGTGCCTACCTCGCATCGCGCGTCGAGGGGCTGGGCAGCGATTTCCGCGTCGAGAAGTTCAAGGGTGGGCAGTCGAACCCTACCTACAAGCTCGTCGGCCAGGGCAAGAGCTACGTGTTGCGCCGCAAGCCGCCAGGCCAGCTGCTCGCGTCGGCGCACGCGATTGATCGCGAATATCGCGTGACCAAGGCGCTGGCCGATGCGGGCTTCCCTGTCCCGAGCCCCGCACTTTATTGCGACGATGAAAGCATCATCGGTTCGGCTTTCTATATTACTGAATTCATCGACGGCCGCGTGTTCTGGAACGCCGATCTGCCTGGCATAAAGAAGGCCGACCGCACGGCCATCTATGATTCGATGAACGCCTATCTGGCCGACTTGCACAAGCTGGACTACAAGGCGGTCGGCCTCGAAGGCTTCGGCAAGGAAACGGGCTTCACCGCGCGTAACCTCAAGCGCTGGTGCAGCAATTACGAACAGTCCAAGCTGGTCGACGTGCCCGATATCGATTGGCTGATGCAGGCGCTGCACGACCGTCTTCCCGACAGCGAACCCAAAGCCATCCTTCACGGCGACTTTGGCCTGTATAACGCCATGGTCCACCGGACGGAACCGAAGGTCGTGTCAGCCCTGGACTGGGAAATGTCCACGCTCGGCAACCCCTATATCGACCTGGCCCACAATACGCGCGCTTGGTGGGAACCGTTGGGCTTCGCCGAGGGCAGCGCCACGACGCTCCTTGGCCATGATCTGGATGCCCTCGGCATCCCCAGCCTGGATTCCTATGTCGACCGCTATTGCCAGCGCTTGGGCATCAGCGCCATTCCGCATCTCGGCTTCTATTTCGGCTTCGTGCAATTCCGCTACGCGGTGATGATCCAGGGCATTTTGAAGCGGGCGAGCATAGGCACGGGCGTGAACCGGAACGTGAGGCACACGCAGGACCGCGTCTTTGCCATCGCCGCCCTCGCCCGCAAGACCCTCACAGAATCCTGACAAGGTACGATCATGAAACAATATTTCGATTTCAGCGGCAAGGTCGTGCTGGTTACCGGCGGTAGCCGCGGTCTGGGCGCGGCGATTTGCCGTGCGTTCGCCGAACAGGGCGCCAATGTGGTGATCGCCAGCCGCAATGCGGAAAATTGTGAGCAGCTTGCGAGCGAGATCGAGGCGACGTTCGGCGTGAAGGCGCTGGGCATCGGCGCGCATCTGGGCCGCTGGGACGACATCGACCGGATGGTGGACGCGGCCTATGCGCATTTCGGCAAGGTCGACATTTTGGTCAACAATGCCGGCATGTCGCCGATTTCCGACAGTTCGCTCGCGACGCCCGAAGCCTTGTTCGACAAGGTGATCGGCGTGAACTTCAAGGGTCCGTTCCGGGCCACGTCGCTGGTGGCGAGCCGCATGGTCGAGGGCGACGGCGGCAGCATCATCAACATTTCCTCGATCGGGTCGATCCGGCCACAGCCCGAATATGCGCCCTATTCCGGCGCGAAGGCGGCGCTCAACTCGCTGACGATCGCCCATGCGTTCGAATATGCGCCCAAGGTGCGCGTCAACGCCATCCTTCCCGGCAGCTTCAGAACAGACATCGCCAAAGCATGGTCGCCGGAAAAGGAAAAGAACATCAAGTCGGCGATCAAACGCTATGGCGAGCCGGAAGAGATCGTCTCAACGGTCATGTATCTGGCCTCGGAACATTCCAGCTTCACCACCGGCGCCCTTATCCAGGTCGACGGCGGCAGGCCCTGATTGCGGCGTCCACAACAATCCCTTCCGGCGCGCCCCTCGGTCATTGATCGGGAGCGCCGGAAACGCGGTGCGAGCACAAGTTCAGGCTGGTGACGCCTGCCTGAGCCTTAGCATGTGCTTGTCAAGGCCGCACACGATCATTTCAAAGACGGCGTCGAGCCAGCCCTTAGCCACTTCCATCGATCCGGTTTCGTCGACATCATAGTTCGATTGGATGGTCATCTTGCAGTTGTCCGCTGAAATGGGATCGAGCGTCCCGCTGGCGATATAGTTGCGGCTTCCTGCAATCATGCCATCATCCGCATTGTAATAAAGCCTGTAGCCTGTCCGGTCGGCCAGCAGGACAACTTCGCAATTTTTCAGCGGCAGACCGGCATCCACGGCGTTGGGGCGAGTCATGACTCGGGTCCGCAGAATAGCGTCCGGCTCTCCTTCCGGAAAGGATTTGGCAAGAGCCGGGCCGTCATGGTCACCAAGGTCGAGCCAGGAGATGTCGCCCCAATCCATGAACACGTCCCACAATGCGTCGATATTGCCATTCACTACATGTCTGGTTGCGACACATCATTGGGACATGGTAAGTAGCGCCATCTGGGATCACGCGTGGCGCTTTGCCGCTCTTCCTGATGAGGTTTCGTGATGGTGCAGATACATCCTAGGCCCGAAGCACGCCTGTTGTGCGGGCGGCAATCGCCCGTTCTACCGAGCCCGCCAGTGCCCTCCCAATGCGCTCTGCCATCCGCGACAAAACCGCCCGCAAGTGGCGCAGACGCGGAGAAAAGGTGATCCAGGCTGCTTCCTTCCTTCATCGAGCGGCGCGCATGACGCCATGAGCGTTCATGGCGGGAGGCGGCGGGCGCATGCACCCGCCGCCATCCCAGCGCTCCTTTATGCGACGACGACCTTTTCGGCTGCCAGAGTCTTGCGCAGGATACGGCGGTCGATCTTCCACTCCCCGTCAATCTTCACATACTCATCTTCGTACCGAACATGGTTCCGCTCCCGCTCACCGGTCTTCATCTCCGCCTCGCATAAGCAGAATACGATCCCTGTCGCGGTGGTGGCTGTGAGGTCCCTGATAACCAGGTTGCTCATCAGGTGAACGACATGTTGCACGGTTTCGGAAAGCAGCTGGCCGTAGGCACGGATGGCTTCGCGCCCTTCATATAGGCCGTTGCCGAATTCCCGCTCGTCGAAGAACGCGTTGGGCGAGAAGACGTTCGCCCATTCGTCCACTTCGAACAGGTCGATATGCAGGGCATAGAGATTGGTAAGTTCTTCAATTTGCTGACGATCTTCTGTGGACATTGGAATGTTCCTTTCGGTATTGAGTGGAAATGTCATCGGCGTGCGCCGTAGGAACGGCGGATGTTGCGATCTGACGAGCCGCGACATTGATCGTCGGGGGCCACCATCGCGGGTGGCGCCGGCGGAACGCATTGGCACCGCCCACAATGCACAGTTTGCGGACTCCGCCTGCCCGGGCATCCTTGATTTGGCAATAACGACGAACATGCGGGGCACGGATCAGCATGGCGGCCCGTTCTTCATTGATGCGGCCGCCCGCACGATAGCGTTGGCTCGCCCAGCAGCTGCCACATGCCGCCCGCGTGCACCATCCGTCCCGATCCTGCTACCGCATTGCCTTCTCCTCATCCAGTGCCGCCGATCCACCGCCCGGTCCTGCTGACCGACTCCGCTTCGGAAGCGCGCCGCATCACGCAGTGAAGTTCAACCCGCTGGTTAGGATTTTTCTACTATTCAGCTAGTCGGGCGAGATAGCGCTTGTCAACTGCAGCTTGACACTTTGCAGGATTCTAGGCTCTAGGGTGCTGTGCCCGAAACCGTCCGGCTGATACTGCCGTGCGACGCGGGGACTCGGCTATGGCTGACGCCGTCGGCGCACCACAGG
This sequence comes from Sphingobium sp. 15-1, assembly GCF_013375535.1. Lineage (GTDB taxonomy): Bacteria > Pseudomonadota > Alphaproteobacteria > Sphingomonadales > Sphingomonadaceae > Sphingobium > Sphingobium aromaticivastans. The sequence goes on along the minus strand of NZ_JABXJG010000003.1, from coordinate 373,382 downwards.
GGATGCCAACGATCTGTAGCGACGAGGACAGGAGACATCATGAACAAGATGATCGTGCTGCTCAAGAAAAAGGCGGATATGCCCTTCGCCGACTTTCGCCGTCATTATGAGGAGGTACATGTTCCCCTGTGCGCGCGCTATATGGGGCACTTGATCCAGGATTATCGCCGCTACTACCCAGAGAATCTGAACAATCTTTACCATGGACGCGCTGACGCGGCGTTGGGCGTGGACAATGGTACGCCCTATGACGCGGTTGCGATCTACACGGTCAAGGATGCAGCGGCGTTTGAGGAACTTGTCAGGATCGGGCCGGACCCGGAATTTCAGCGCCTCATCACCGAGGATGAAGAAAGATTTTGCGACCGCGCTGCGACGTTGGAAGGAAGCGCGGCGGAGTCTTTCGGCAACGGCATAATCGGATAGCTGCTGATCACGCAGCCGTCGCCCGCATTCTCATACATTCCCCACCCATTTGGAGATCAAAAATGACGCAGTTCGGGGTCCTTCTGGATCAGCACGCTTATAATCTGAGTCCTGCCGCATTGGCGGACGTCGCGAAATTCGTTGAGAAGCTCGGCTTTGAGAGCGTATGGCTGCTCGACTCGTTCAGTCGCGATCCGTTTCTCGCCGCCTCGTTCATCCTGGCAAACACCCAGACGCTGCATGTCGGCACCGGTATCGCCACCGTCCACAGTCGCGACGCCATGGCCGCAGTGCAGGCGCGCGAAACGCTGTCGGAATATTTTCCCGGGCGGTTCCTGATGGGACTGGGCGCTTCCAACGAATGGATCGTCAACATGCGCGGCGGGACATGGGTGCCGCCGGTCAAGAAGATGACGCAATATCTGGAGGCGATGGCCAACGTCAAACTGGCCCATCCGCGTCCCGAGCAGATGGCTCCGCTGCACATCGCCGCGCACGCGCCGGGTCTTCAGAACCTGGCCCTGCAACATGCCAGCGGCATCATCACATGGATCCTGCCAGTCGACAGCATCCGCACGGCGCGAGCGCATGTCGGACCGGATTTCGAGATCACCGCCAATTTCCCCTGCGTGCTGAACGAGGATGCGGATGCCGCGCGAAGCGTCGCGCGTGAGTTCCTGGCGACCTATCTCCAGATCGACTATTATCGCGCGGCCTATTCCAAGATCGGGTTCGAAACCGCCGATTTCGAGAATGGCGGCAGCGACCGCATGATCGACGCCATCGTCGCTTGGGGCAGCCCCGAAAAGATCAAGGCGCGCGCGGACGAATATGTCGCGGCCGGCGCGACCCGCCTGGTCCTCAACCCGATCCGGGCGTCCAAAGGGAAGATCGAAGGGTCCGAATGGGATGCCGACGCCGACCTGGATAGCCTGACCGAACTGGCGCCGGTGCTGTTGCGCGGTTAAGCGCTCCAGCGCGTTGCTGACAGGACGGGCCCGCCGCCACGACGCGGCCCGTCCTGTCCGCCTTCATCCTGCGCTATGGCACCAGTTCTGCCCTGATCTCGGCCAGCGTGATGCCCTTCCGGGTGGACATCAACTCACGCAACAAGGCTTCATGATCCGCCAGAAGCGGTCGTCGATAACCGCCGATCCGTGCAGGCTCCGTACTACCGGTCTCCCGTGCTCGACGCACGATGCTCACCGCCGCTGCCGGACTCACTTGAAACCGGGCCGCTGCTGCGCGGGCTGAACTCCCTTCCGCCACAGCCGCGACAAGCCGTTTGCGCAAATCCTGGGACAAAGGTGCCGTCATTTCAGCCTCGCCGATTAAACGACATCTTCGAATCAGAACCTATGACTCGGTGCAACTCAAAAATGCTCTAAAGGGCGGTCGTAACCTCATGGCCGCTTCCCCGCACCTATCGCGGACGGAGGGGATCATGCGCCGGCGCGAGGCGCGTCACATGCTGAACGTGAGCACGCACCCGACCGGGGTCGGGATGACGACGAGAGCGCTTGACTATATTCCCGCTTTGCAGCGGGTAGCCTGGCCAGGCGGACTTCAGGCAGAATGTGCCGCGGGCTTCTTGTTGCCGCTGCATCATTATGACGCTCGCGATCAATATGACCGCATATCGCTCAAGCCTCGAATATATCGCCGAGCAGATCATAGGACGGATCCGAACGGTTTCGGCTGTCGGGGCCGATCACGAGTTGGTCCACGCCGTGGGTATAGACGAAATCCAGCATGAACCGGCGGCGCTTGATGCCCCAACGGCCGTCTTGGCAGATCCATTCGTCGAGATAGCGGGCGCGCGCCGTGCTTAGGACATAGCCGCCGTCGGCCTGACCCAGCAGACCTGCGGTGACGTAGGATTCACTGGCCGCCCGCTGGCCCATCAGCTTGATGATCGGGTTGCAGATCTGATGCGACGTAGACACCAAAGTGCTGTGATGGTCGCAGGCCCAATCGATGAACTCCGGGCCGGAACCGCGGAAAATTTCGCCATAATCGGCGAAACTGTCATCGCTCCAGATGCTGTATCCCATTGGGCGATCAATCCGGTCCATCGACCGGCAATAGCGATGCAGGATGTCGGTTATCGCCTGAATATCGCTCAGCGAATTATTTACCTGCCCGACATCTTGCATATGAAATCCTCTCACAGTGCCTGTCCCTGCTCGCTTATCTCCCTATGCGATTCCTCGATCGGACGACGCGGCATGGTTGTTGTAGTGGACTCGCGCCGCAGCGACAGTCTCCGATCGTATCACGGCAGTACGGTCTGCGTAGGATGCAGGGGCATCCCGGGCAGACCGTAGCATTCATCAGAAGCTATATTCAAGACGCAGCCCATAAGTGCGCGGACGAGCCGCGACATAGTAGGTGCCATAAGGCTGTGCGGTAGACCGCAGGGTCGCGTAATGCTTGTCGAAGATATTGTTCACGTAGAAGCCCAGGCGGAGATTGTCGCCCGGAGGGCTGACATAGCCCGAAGCATTGACCAGGAACCGCTCGCCGTCGCGGTCATAGCCCAACTCTCCACCTGCCGCCGGCAGGAAGTTGATCGACGAGCGATACTGGGCGAGGCCAGAAACCGACGCGCTCCAAGAGCCAACAGCGAATGTATAGCTCGCGTTGAACGATCCGGTCCAGTCAGGCGCCTGAGGGGGCGTCGTGCCCGTGATATCGATCGTGCAGGGATAGAGAGTGGCGCCTGGCGCGGCCAGATTGGATTGACCGGTGGGATCGAAACAGACCAGCGATGCCGCACGGAAGGGTTGGTAGCGAGCATGTTGCCATGCGCCGCTCAGGCCCAGGTTGAGACCCTCCATAGGCGTCGCCTGCGCTTCGATCTCGATGCCGTAATTTTCGAGCGCGCCCGCATTTGCGGTGATGATCCCGCCGGAATTGAGGTCGATCGTCTGGCTCTGCTGGTTCTTGTTCTTGAAATAGAAGGCGGCTGCGTTGAAGCGAACCCGGTTGTCCAGCAGCGACTGCTTGATGCCGACTTCATGGCTGAAGATCTTTTCCGGCAGCACCGGCGCGACCGGGAAGATATAGGGTCCCGGGAAGCCGCCCGCCTTGAAGCCGCGCGTGAAGCTGTAATAGAGGTTGGTCGGGCCATTGTCCCACGCCAGCACGAAGCGCGGCGTAAACGCACGCTGTGACGTCTGGAGGTCGAACGAGAAGCTGCTCGGCAGGCCGAGAACCGCGGCGAACGCGGCGTCGGTAAAGCCGTGCGCACCGCGCTCTTCATAGGTGTAGCGCCCGCCGACGGTGACCTTTAGGCGATCGGTCAGCTGATAATAGCCCTCCAGGAACGCCGCATAGGAGCTGGTAGTGGCCGTGTTATCGAAACCGGGCGCCGTCGCCGGATCGACGCTACCGCCGAATGCCAGACCGAGGAAGTTCGGGTTGAGATAGCCCTTGTCATGGAGATAGCTGAGGCCGAACAGGTAGTTGAACGGGCCATCGAGCGTCGAGGTGACCTGTACGTCCTGCGTGTAGGACGTGCCGCCCGAGTCCGGAACGGCGAATTCGAACAGCGGCAGCGGCGTCGCGTCGGAGTCGCCGCCGCTGTCGCGGGACTTCTGACGGCGATAGGTCGTTGTGCTCGACAGTTTGAACGTGTCGAAATCGAAAACCATGTTGAGGTTCACGCCGATATATTCCGTGCGAAGCGGCTGCACGAACGTCCGGTTTTCGGTTTCAAAAAAACCGGTCGAGGGGCGAACGATGCCCGGCGAAAGGACGCATGCGTAGCAGGTCGAATCCTTGCGGCCGAGGGTCGACAAAGGACCGAGCGCATATTTCGTGTTATAATATTGGCCGCCAAGCGTGATGTCGGCGTTGCCCGGTTGCCAGCGCAGCTTGGCCCGCACGCTGTAGGCGCGGCCACCGCCCGCATCCTGGCCAGTGTTCAGGTTGTGAACGAACCCATCGTCCTTCTTGTAGCTGCCGGTCGCGCGGAATGCAAGATCCTCGCCCAAGGGGACGTTGATCATCGCGTTCAGCTGCTGATGATCATAATTGCCATATTCCGCCCGCACGCGGCCTTCGAAGCGGGGGGTCGGATCGGCGCTGTTGACGATGATCACGCCGCCGGTGGCATTGCGCCCGTACAACGTTCCCTGCGGCCCGCGCAGCACCTGAACGCTGCCGATGTCGAAGTTCTCGAGAATTTCGTTCAGCGCCAGATTGCGGGTGAGATATGCGCCGTCTTCATAGATGGCGACCGGCATTTCCAGGCCGACCGACACGGTATCCACGCCGATGCCACGGATGCGGGGTGCGAAGAAGCCGCCGCTGGAAGAGTTGAAGCTGGCGCCGGGGGTAACCGCCGCAATGTCGATGACGTTGGTGAGGCCAAGGCTCTGAACCACCTGGGCCGTCACGGCCGTGACCGCGATCGGGGTGTCCTGCAGCCGTTCCGTACGGCGCTGTGCCGTTACGACGATTTCTCCGGGGACGGCCGTATCGGTGCCTGACGCTGCCGGTTCGACCGCCGCTGCGTCAGGCACGACCTGCGCATAGGCTGCGGTCGAGAGATAAGTGCCGAGCGCAAGCGCCACCCGCATAATGTGTGTCATAAACCTATCCATTTTGCTGATTGGCGGCGCCTCCCCGGCGCCCGTTTATTGCCGAACGATTCGTTCAGGCATTATGATTTCCGCCGCGATCGCTGGGCGACCGCGGCGTTCGTTACGATGCAACGCGGCTTGCTGACTTATTCGGCCGCTTGCAGCGGGGTTTCGCTTTCCTCGTCCAGAAGACGGTGGAGCGTATCGTGGAAATGATGGAGCGCGATTTCGTTACGGCCGAACGTGAAATATTCCTGCGCGCCGCAATCGAGCGTGTCCTGGCTGCTTTGCACGACCGGATAATCTTCGTCACGGACCGTCTGGTGCGTCATCTTGGCCCAGTTCCTGGTTTCCGCTTCCCGGTCAGGCGCAAGGCCGCCTTCCGTGACCATGGTGCGTGACAAGGTGATCGACTTGTCCGGGCTGTCGCCGGGCAGAACCTGATTGACGAACAGCCGTTCGGTGATCGCTCGGTCGCCGCCGCCATGGTCGGTGAAGGCCGTGTCGCTGGCAAACGCGAACTCCATGCTGGGGAACAGCGTATAGGCGATCTGCACAAACCGCTTGAGATCGTCCATTGACGTCGGATCACAATTCTCGATTCCCAACGCCGGCGTCAGATAGCGCGTATGCAGGCCGAAGCTATCAAATTTCAAGATGTTGGGATATACGAACGTCCCGAAGCTCTTCGCGTGCAGACTGATAAAATGATAGGATTCCGCATAGCCTTCGGACGCAAGCTTCCAATTGGCGGCGGACAAATCCATGCGATCGACGATGTGGAAGCGATCGAAGCGGCTCTTCCTGATCATGGCGTCCATGTCGGGACCCAGAAAATCATCGAGATCCAGCGCAAGCCCGGGTGTCAGCATACCCCAGATCAAGCCGTCCCGTTCCTCGACAGCCAGTTCCGTAAGGCCAAGGCAGGCTTTGTCCACGTCGCCGAAGAGATTGCGTTCCGCAATGGATAGGAGCTTGCCGTCCAGGCCGTAGCTCCAAGCATGATAGATACAGGTGAGCCGCGCCGCCGTGCCCTGCCCCTCGGCCGCGACCTTCGCCCCGCGATGGCGACACGCGTTCAGGAACATGCGCACTTCGCCGTTCTTCTGCCGCGTGAGCAAGATCGGCACGCCGACCATGGTGCGCGCCCAATAGCTGCCAGGCTCCGACAATTCGGTAGAAAACGCTATGACGAGAGGCGTCGTCCGGAACAGTTTGACTTCACGCTGCCAGCGATCAGGGTCCGTATATTCCGTGACCGGCAGTCGCTTGACATCGGGCGCCATCGTCGGCTGCTTCAGCCGGACCAGTTCCATGAGGTCATCGTAGAGCGACCGCATTTCGGCATAGGTAAGATCACTCATCGTACACTCCATCAGTCACGGTCTGCCACCCTCATCGCAGCACAACTCCAGTTATTAGTACCCATATCCTATCGGCGTGTACTAGGGATTCGGACAAAGGTAGTCAACTGAAAAAAATATCCGCTCTTTTGCTATTCAGCCAGTCCACCGGCGGGCAACCAGGGTGATCTGATCCGTCTTCGGGTCGAAATATCGACCATGTTCACGCGCCTCTCACAAAGCTGCGCCTCATTGCCCTTCCACTTGTCAGCCGATCGGAACGGCCAGCCGCGTCATGCCCACGCGATCAGCGTAGAAGGCCAGATGATCCTGGATCGATTGGACCGCCGGATAGGGCAACCCGTATATCCAAGCCGCGTCGATCAAGCGATCGCCGCCACTGGGGATGCTGAAATAGGACGCCTCGCCCTTATAGGGGCAGTAGCTGAGCGTTGCGTATCAACGAAGCGCCGTCATATCCACGTCGTGGCGCGGGATATACTGCATTGGCGGATAGGAAGCTTCCATCAGGGTAATGGCGTCGAATGTGTCCGCGATTCAAGTCGCCGACCCTAACGATCACGCGAGGCGGGTTGGGCCGCGTGACGATCGAGTGATCCGCGCTCGGCACCTTAGTCCTCCTGCCCGACAGGTCGGTCGTCATAGGGCCATCCTTTATCGGTCGGGAAGGAACGGCAGGGTGGTGGTGCGCAACTGCCGATCCCTCATCCATGACCCGCTCCGTCTATTTGAAGGGGTCAGCCCAGCCCGGCTTGAAGCCGAATTCGATCAGGCCGAGGCCCAAGGCACCGGTCTTGATATCCTTGACGTTGCAAAAATTGTCCGTGACCGAATAGGGCGCGCTACTGTTCGTCACTTCGGGGATGAGGCCGACATGACCCATTCGCCCGGCGACGTCAGCCTCGAGCTGGTATTCCTGGCCGAGCACGTCAGTCCCTTCAAGCAGCAGGCGGTCGGGAAGGACATTCCCAGCCGAATAATCTGCCGCGGTGATCTCGATCTTGCGCAGGACCCGAGCGCCTGCCGCGTCGACGATGAAGCCTTCCTTGGCCTCAAGCCCCGAACGGTACAAGGCGCGCTGGTTCATGAGCGCAATCGTATAATCGGGGAAGTTGATGACCGACCAGGTGTGCCACGCGACGGTGTTGTCGCCCCGCATCCCCCAACTATGGTCGCGATAGCCCAAGCCGTTCACCGCGATCGCATCGTCCCCGCCACGCTGCACCGTTCCGCTGACCAGCATCGATTGTTCGGTATGATCGTACGGCAGGTTGGTGCCGAATGACATAACGTCCCGGAAGGATGTCAATTCAGGCGCGGCGAATTTGCAGACGTGGAAGTCGAAGGTAGGGAAGCGGCCTTCGAACTTCAGGTCGAGCGTGAGGTCTTGCGTCTTCATGACGATAGTGAACAGCTTGTGCGATTCATGCACAGTCATCGTCGCCACGCCGTCCGACACGAACGGTTCTTCGCCGAAGGACGGGGAAATGGGAGCGACATTATGATATGTCACGCGTTCGCCGTTGATCAGGAAATCAAAGTGGAATTTCGTCCGGCCAAACAGCGGTTCGGTGTTGAAATGCATTCCGCCGAATACGCCTACTTCGGGGCATGTGATGATGAAGAAAAAATTTTCCTTGTACCGCAACTGAGCGATCGGCGGAACGGGACGAGGAAGATCGTCATGGATTGTGGTCATGTCATACCCTTTCAGTAAAGCGTTTCTGTCTGACATTCATCAGCAGGGACATCATTCTTATATGGCTTGCGCCAAGTCGTGAAAGCGACGGCGTTGGCCGGTGCAGCGAGAATGGTCCGACCCCCTCCCCCACCGAAGCTCACCTTGATATCGCGCACGTTGCGCAGCTCCGGTCGCTGCGCGACTTCTCGGCTGACGGCGGTATGGAGACCGGCACGTCCTGAAGCCGTACCGAACGACGCTGAGCGATCATGATAGTATCACCGACCGACGCCGACGCGGGCGCATTTCCATGAGAGGATGTCGCCTGCCCCGCCGGCACGGTGGCGCTCTACTCGAAGGCCACTCATGCCGGTCACACCCGTGGCTATGAGAGCCATCCGCGCGCAGCGCATCGATGTTGCAGGCACCGCATCAAAAGCCTTCCTCATCAATCCTCTCCCTTTTCAACGTTCCGAAAGGCTTTCCGCTTACTTCGGCCATCAAAAACTCCGCCGCCCGCGGGTAATCTATAATTGCATCTCCACCGACCCTCTTGCGCCTGCCGTTTCTCGCGCAATATTCCGTGCGAATAGTTGCCGATTTAGGACATTCACGGGGTCTTGGCGCCACAGTTTCGCGAAGAGCGCGCGTTCGTTCGATCGGCGGTTTCGCGCTGGCAACGCCGGCAGAAACTGAAAGGATAGTGGATGCATTTACACCCTCCGAGATTCATCACCGCGGCTGGCTAGACCCATTGGTATGCTCTACCCGTACGGACGTCAACAATGAATGATTGCTCATTTATTTAATCGCGGGCGGCAGGGATGCGGCAGCGGAGACGGCGCCCCTGGGCATGAAAATGCACGGTTTCCGGCCTTAGAGCGTTCCTCCTCCAGGTGCTCTAGCCTTTCATGTTGACATTGCGGAACCGATCTAGGATTTAGGTACGACTATTAACCGACGACCGATGATTGCCCTGCTGTTGTTCGCACAAGCGTCCAAGGGACCGGCGGTTTTCAAATGTCGGAAAAACAAGATAGATAAATCGGCCCGATGACGGGCCGATTCAGAGGATCGGTCCCATGACCTTATATTTGCTCTGCACGACCGAGGATCGACATTCCCCTGTGGTTCAAAGCAGAAGTAGATAGCCTGTTCCGCGATCTTTAAAAACTCGAGCCTGCGCATAGCGTCATCATGGCGATGCACTGCATGGCAATTGCAAAAAACAATCACATTCATCCGTAGCCATTAAAGGAACCGACATGAAGATAGGAATTATCGGTGCAGGCAGCATCGGCGCGACGCTCGCTCGCAAGCTGGCCGGCGCAGGCCATGCCGTGAAGGTCGCCAATTCGAAGGGTCCCGAGACGCTTGCAGAGCTGGCGCAGGTGGATGGCATCGAAACGGTCGTCAAGGAAGATGCGGTAAAGGATGTCGAAGTCATCATCCTGTCCATCCCCTTCCTCAGCTATCCCAGCCTCAAGACCGTGCTCGCCGACGTTCCCGCCAACGTCGTCGTGATCGACACCTCAAACTATTATCCGTTCCGCGACGGCCAGATGGAGGGGATTGACGGGGGCGACGCGGAGAGCGTCTGGGTGACAAAGCAAATCGGCCGCCCGATCGTCAAAGCCTGGAACGCGGTGCTAGCAGGGACACTTGTTGACAAGGGCAAACCGGCGGGCGCGGAAGGGCGGATCGCCCTGCCAGTCGCAGGCGACGACGCAGCGGCAAAGCGCGTCGCCATCGAACTGGTGAATGACACCGGGTTCGACGCGGTGGATTCGGGATCGCTGGCCGATTCCTGGCGGCAGCAGCCCGGAACGCCGGTATATTGCACCGAATTGACACTCAACGAACTGGAACCCGCCCTGGCGTCGGCGGACAAGGCCAAGGCGCCGGTCAATCGAGAAGCGATTCTTCAGGAGGTCTTCCCCCGCTATGCCGAATTGTCGCATGACGATATCATCGCAATCAACCGGTCGATGACGGCCTGAAGAAGAAAGCGGCCGGCTGAAAATTCCGGCCGCCGACAGGTTGCGACCTGTCGCGCTTTTAGCAGCGTTTACACTAATATTGAGGAGGTGGAACATGCCACTCACCGACGCGCAGTTGATGGAACTTTACGACGAAAAAGGCCTGCACGACAATCTAATGCTTTATTGCCGTGCAGCCGACCGGATGGATATTGAAGGTATTCGCGACACATATTGGCCGGATTCTTTCGATGACCATGGCGGCTATATGGGCGATGGTCCAGGATGGGCCGATGCGGTGGGCCAGTATCGCGACAAGATCTATTCCTGCAGCCATCACACCAGCAACGTGCTGTGCGAGATCGATGGCAACATGGCGAAGCGGGAAAGCATGTTCCTGTGCGTTTCCGCATTCAAGGACCCGGATGTCACATTCATGCACGGCGGCCGATATCGTGACCTGTGCGAGAAGCGGGACGGCGTGTGGAAAATCCTGCGCAGGACCTGCATCTGGGACTGGAGCGACGTGCGGAAATTCGCCACGGACTGGACCATTTCCGGCGTTCCCGAAATGTCGAATTGGGGCGCGCGTTATCCGGACGACCCAATCTATCAGGATTGGTCTGGAAGCCCACTGACCGCCCGTCCGCCGCACCAAGATACCGTGCCGCGCTCGTAAATCGTTCGGCGAGGATTCTCGCCAGAATGACGCGGGGCGGAACGATCGCTATCGTTCCGCCCCGTCGTCTTTATCCGGCCGATGCGATCAGTTCAGCTTTATCTCCAGCCCAGGATCGGCCTTCGCTATGGCGGACTTGAACGCCGGACGTGCGCCTAAGCGCGCAAGATAGGCCAGGATGTTCGGATAAGGCGACAGATCGTACGGCATGAATTCACGCATGGTTGTAAGCGGGAAAGCAATCATGATGTCCGCGACAGTGAAGCTGTCCCCGGCAAGCCAGATGCGATCGGCAAGATGCGCATCGAGCATGGCCAGAGCGCAATCGGTTCGCGCTTTCATGACATCGGCTATCGGGCCTGGCGACGCCATACCCATGATCGCCGGCATCAGCGACCCGTTAGCAAAATGATACCAATAGACAAAATGCGCAAACTCTGGATCGTGCGCCGACAAGGTGAGGCGATTGTCGCCGAATTTCGCCACGATATAGTCGATGATCGCCGCTGATTCCGCCAGGACCACATCGCCATCGGTGATGACCGGAGCGGTGCCCGAGGGGTGAAGCGCCTTGTAAGCTGGGGGCGCCATCTTGGTGACCGGATCACGATCATATCGAATGAGCTCGTACGGCAGGCCCAGTTCCTCGCAAAGCCAGACAATGCGATCGGACTGCGAAATTCCTAAATGATGTACCGTCAGCATCACTTTTCCCTCTTGGCTTGCGAAGGGGCGCGAGAGCGGGGCAAAGCCGCCTTGCCGTTGAGTGCCGCGATGAGAGCGGACACTCTTTCCCGAAGAATATGGGCATCTTCCAGCGACAGATGAAGGCCTTCGGCCAGTGTCGCTGGAACATCAAGGGCGCGGGCGCGCAGGTCGTGGCCCTTGCGGGTCAGTCCGATCGCCACCCGCCGCTCATCCATGGTATCGCGCGTGCGGGTGATCAGCCCCGCCTGCTCCATCCGCTTGAGCAAGGGCGTGAGCGTACCGCTGTCGAGATACAGAGCATTACCCAACGAGCCCACCGACTGGGGATTATCCTGCCACAATACCAGCATGACCAGATATTGCGGATAGGTCAGTTCCAGCTTGGCGAGCACCGGCCGATACAACCGGTTGAGCATGTTCGACGCGGCATAAATGGGAAAGCAGACCTGACGATCGAGACGCAACATGTCACCATCGTCGTCCGGACCATTCATGCCGCGATCGGTCATTTCACATGCACGCTGATGGCGACATCGACATTCCCACGGACGGCGTTTGAATAGGGGCACATTTTGTGCGCCGCATCAACCACGGCCTGCGCGGCATCCTGGCTCATGCCTGTGATCGTGACATCAAGCGCGACCGACAATTCAAAGCCGCCTTCAGCATTTTGCCCCATACCGACAGTGCCGATCACCTCGATATCGTCGTCCTTCACCTTATCCTGCTGCCCGCGCGATACGTGGATTACGGCATTTTCGAAACAGGCCGCATAGCCAGCGGCGAAAAGCTGTTCGGGGTTGGTCGCGCCACCTTTGCCACCGAGTTCCTGAGGTAGGGCGAGCTGCAGATCGAGTACGCCATCGTCGCTTTTGACAGTGCCAGTGCGGCCGCCGACGGCGGTGACGGTGGTCGAGTATAGTTTGCTCATGGTAAGACTCCTTCCGTGATCCACATAGTAACCAATTTAATTGCGCGCAATCTAGTTTCCATGGAAATTCGTCTCTCTCAGACTTAGAGACTGAGCCTCAGGTTCACGGACGATGATTCCGGCTATGTCGTTGATCGCCTGGACCACGGACCAGCGTTCCGCCCCTCGAACGCTTTTCCTGCGGGCACGCTCCGGCGACGACAGGATTTTCCGGTCCCTCATGGATGCTCGCCATCACAGAAGGCGTGCAGCCTTAGAACGCTTGGCATTGTCCATGGTATTGGTCAGCGATGACCGCGCGGCGTCGTGTCGCCGCCCCCAGCACCCTATCTGCCTTTTCCGTCCAGACCGCGACGAGCGCCTCGTGTAACGATGGATAGAACGTTGCGGCCGAAGGTGAATTATTTCTGCGCCCAATGTCAGAGTGTTTTGGACGCTCGCAACTGCCGGATGATCCATGTCCAGACGGTCTGATGCGTCATTTATCAATCGGCGGGGGCAACGTCGCCGGTGACAACAGCCCTCGTAAGGCGCGTTTATACCCTAAGGACACGGCACCTACATCGACAACGGGATGGGTAACCGCGTAAAGCGCTGTCGCTTTCAGCATGATCAGAAGGGTCTCAGTCCGCGCGACAATTTCTTCGTCTGATAGACCCACCATGACAGGCGCCAGCATCCGACGGAGTTCGTCTCTAAACTGACTGTCGATGCGCGAGACGAGGTCTGCAACCTTAGGGTTGCGCCCCGCCTCCGCCTGAATTTCTAGCGCAATCGCACCGCTGTGATAGTCAAGAAGCGTAGGAATTTCAGCAACGATCGTCTCGATGATGACATCTTCATTCCAGCCGGAGGGCGGCTCCGCTCGGCGGATGTGGAGCATAAGTTGTTCAAAGTCTAGCTCGGAGAGGGCAAACATCACCGCCTCCTTGTTCTTGAAATATTGATAAATATGCCCAGCCGTCATTCCTGCTGCTGCCGCGATGCGGCTCATACTCGCCGCGTGAAAGCCCTCAGCGCGGACGCAAGCTCTAGCCGCATCGAGGATCTGTGCTCGCCGACGCGCTGCCCGTTGTTCGCTCCGCAACTCTGCCTGTGCAGACCGAGCCATTAAACACCTAACCCTGACACTGCTGTCTACCTTTATCAATTCGCAGTTCGCCATATCATACGGGGGACGCAGCGCAACCGACCGTCAACATAAAATGAATGTTCATTTATAAGTTGACGGTTTGGTGGGTTACGTTGTAGCTAAAATCGGAGCGAATCACACGGCGATCGGCAAACATCGCTCATGCGGTTTGATGTCACGCCTATAGCAGAATGATGTGTGTAGGTTAATTGCTCTCTCGATTAGCAAGGAGGCCAACTACTGAGTAGAGTGAGCCGTTCCGGGCTTGAGGCGAGGGAGGGGTATGTCGTCGACGCCAGAGGGGCTCGCGCTGTGCGGCTGCTCGAAGCGAAGCCGATCGATTTTTCGGCCGGCGATATACTGCCGGCCCGCATGTATTAGGAATTTACCGATATGCTCGACCAACAATACACACTCAAAGCCGGCATCGCGGGCTGCATGGGCTAGGTCGGGCTCGTCCCCGAAATTGCTGACAGCGCCAAGCCATACACGGCCCTCGACAATTTCTGCCCAGTTTCGTGTGATCGCGGGCTGACCATATTCCCGAGAGTGTAGAGGACCGAAGGTGAAAGATTTCGATAAGATAAGGGAAGACATCGTTGCTCGTGTGACGCGGATCTACGAGGAAGACATGGCGGCCGATCGCAAGGCCGTGCATCGCGACGATATCCCGATCAGCTACGAACATATGACGCCCGAATGGCTGACCGAAGTGCTCTATACCGATCGGCCAGGGGTGGCGGTCACGAGCTTCAGCCTGTCCGAGAATGACGACGGAACGAGCAACCGTCGCCGCATCTTCTTGGAATATAACGAGCAGGGTCGCGCCTTGGGCCTGCCTCCTTCCATCTTCGCCAAAGCGTCTCAGCATCTGATCCATCGGATCAGCTATGCGCTCAATCAAAGCATCAACCGGGAGGGGGACTTCTATGACTTCGTTCGGCCTCGTCTCGACGTTGAAGTGATAGAAGCTCTGTTCAGCAATTATGATATGGAAAGCGGCAATTCGATCAATTTGTTCGAAGATGTCCAAGGCCAAGTCACGTTCATGTCCGAGGACACGGACATATCGTTTTCACGAGCGCAGGACATGACCCGGCTGCTCGCCAACATGCACGCGACATTTTCAGATCCCGACGCCTTCAAAATTCTGGAGGGCCGCTTCGTTCGCTGGCCGGATATGTGGGACATGCTGCGCGCCAGCGAGTTTGAAACCTATTGCGATAAGGGATTTCTGGCCGCCCAGGACCTGATCCCATCGCGGCTGTTCAAACGCGCTGCCGAAGTCTGGCCGCGGACGCTCGACTCGGTTGAAATGCATCACCAGCTTCCGGCGACCTTCTGCCATGGCGATACTCAGCTAGGAAACTGGTATATCACATCGGACGATCGCGTCGGGCTGACCGACTGGGGCGGCACCAATCTTGGCCATTGGTCTCGCGACCTCGCCTATGGCTTTGGGACTTGGCTGACGCCAGAAAATCGACGGGCTTGGGAACGGGACCTGCTGATCGGCTATCTCGACCGGTTGCGGGAGAGAGGCGTGGCGTCCGTGCCCTCCCTGGACGATGCATTCCTCTGGTATCGTCAACAGATGCTCTCAGCTCTCGCCTATTGGACGGTCCAGGTCACCCCGTCGCCAAACATTCCCGAGAGCACGTCGGCGAACCACCGCATTGCTTGCTTCCTTGGCCGTCTGGCGACAGCTGTCGATGATCTCGAAAGCCTTGACAGCTTTATTCCTGAAGTTGCCGATGGGGGCCAAGGTCGCGTGTCCTCTTCGGCTCCTGACGTTGGAGACTTACGACATGCACGCTCCGCATCGTAAGTCTGTTGGTTAGTGGAATTCAATTTCTGAAAGGAGAAACATCATGCGCGGTTACGAACTTTCGGAACTCCGTACATATTACGATAATCTTATTGAGTTGCTGGACCGGAAGGGGCCGACGCTGGCACACGACGTGATGAAGATACCGGTGAAGGAATATACCGACCCCGATCTTTGGCAGCGGGAAGTCGAGATGTTCCGCACGACGCCAGCCATGCTGGCATTTTCGGGTGAACTGCCGGAACCGGGAAGCTATTTGGCAATCACGCGGGCGGGCGTGTCCGTGGTCCTAACGCGACTCAAAACCGGCGAGGTGCGGATGTTCATCAATGCATGCCGGCATCGTGGCGCCAAGGTGGTTCCAGATGGCTCCGGCAGCGGGCCGCGCATGACCTGTCCTTACCATGCCTGGACCTTCGGGCTGGACGGCAAATTGCTAGCGATCGCGGAAAGGGAGAATTTTGGCGAGGTCGACAAAAACTGCCTCGGACTTATCGCGCTGCCCGTCGAAGAGCGGGCGGGCCTCATCTGGGGAATATTGACACCCGGAGTCAAGCTCGATCTCGATGAATTCCTCGGGCCTGAAATGAGTGAAGCGATTGAAAAGGCCGATTACGGCAGATACAGGCTCGCCAGCCGCGTAGAAATGCCCGCCGCGAACTGGAAGCTGACCGACGAGGGGTTCCGCGAATCCTATCATCTGGGGCCTTTGCACCCCACCACCTTGTCGTCCTTCATGTATCCATCGATCATGAAGTTCGAGAAAATGGGTCTTCACACGCGCTTTTACACGCCGGCGCTGGGCATCCGGGAGTGCGATCCGTCGTCCATTGAGGACCTGCGGCGCAATGTGCAGATTGCGGTTACGTTATTCCCCAGCACGGAGATAAGCTTCGCCAGCGACACCGCATTTTCCTCCGGTCCAGAGGGTCGAGAGCCTCATACGCGCATTTTCTCCAATCAGGTCTGGCCAGGTGACGCCCCTGACAAGTCGATCACAATCTCTCGCACGCTGATCGATGTCGAGTTCGTCGGCACGCCGCTTGAAGAGGAAATCCGGAACTGGTCGGCCAATTCCCATAATCTAGTCCGGACTGAAGATTATCCCATGGTTCAGACCACCCAGGATAATTTGAGGGCTCCAGGCCAGGAATATTTCGTAATCGGCCGTAATGAAATCGGAGTGCAGCACCTTCATGAGTCGCTGCATGAGTATTTCGGTAACGGACCAGAAGGCGACGCAAAACAACCTGCTTTGTCGGCGGTAGGATGATAAAGCCGGTGCGTTGACGGGGATGCGGAGCCAATCGAACCGGAAGCGCAGCCATCGTTGACCGTTCTTGATTGGTCCGGATGCCGTTCGACCCCATAGGTCGAGCGGCATCCGGACCACAGGCGGAAAGCGAAATTAAGGCGCTGGGTACTGGCGTTTCGATTGTGTGGCATGATTTAAACGTCTATGCTAAAGCGCTGGCGTCCCGGCCGAGTGGCTGATGAAGTGAAGGCGCTGGAGCGCGAGGTCGCCTCGCCCTTAGAAGTCCGCCGCCGCGAAGCGCGTGACCTCCTCGACCTCTACCGCGCAAAACTCATCGAAGACTTGACTTTGGCGATTAGAGAATCACCGCGGACACGACCCTGAAGGTAAGACCGTATGTCCGCTCTTTGGCTGAGGGTGGCTCGCCCTACACTGTGGTGGCGAGGGTTGCTCGGAGAGGCCGAGCCGATCCTCATCGCAGGAGGACGAGCCGTGGAGCATTCTACAGAAGTTTTCGTCGGAATAGATGTGGCAAAGGCGCGGAACGCAATTGCCGTCGCCGACGGTGCACGTTGTGGCGAGGTACGTTATCTGGGCGAGTTTGACGCCAGTGAAGCGACGATGCGCCGCGTCGTGAAGAGGCTCGCGGCCAAGCATGATTGCGTACATTTCTGCTATGAGGCGGGTCCGACCGGCTACGGTCTCTATCGCCTGATCCGTTCGATGGGATATAAGTGCACGGTCGTGGCCCCCTCGCTGATTCCCCGCCGCCCTGGCGACCAGGTGAAGACGAACCGCCGCGACGCGATCGGCCTTGCAAAATTGCTGCGCGCCGGCGAGCTTACGGCGGTCTGGGTTCCTGACGAGGACCATGAGGCGATGCGGGATCTCGTTCGAGCGCGAACCGCGGCGGTGGAGACGCTCCGGGTCCATCGCCAGCACATCACCTCTTTCATGCTCAAGCATGGCCGGACTTACCCGCGCAAGAC
The DNA here is from genome assembly GCF_013375535.1 of Sphingobium sp. 15-1. Taxonomy (GTDB): domain Bacteria; phylum Pseudomonadota; class Alphaproteobacteria; order Sphingomonadales; family Sphingomonadaceae; genus Sphingobium; species Sphingobium aromaticivastans. The sequence goes on along the minus strand of NZ_JABXJG010000003.1, from coordinate 355,821 downwards.
ACATTGGACGATGCGCTACATGCGCTGGCTTCAGGAACAGCAATTCGATCATCCTGCCCATCAGATCGCATTGCAGAAGATGGTCGATGCCGTGCGGATCGCCGGCGAACGCATCCGGCGTATCGAGAAGGCGATCGAGGAATTTCTGCCGAGTTGGTCTCTTCAGCAACTCGTCCGGGCTTTACAGGCGTTGCGCGGCGTTGACCTCGTCGTTGCCGTGACCTTCGCTGCGGAAGTGGGCGATATCACGCGTTTCGAAAACCCACGCCAGCTTATGGGTTATCTCGGCCTGGTGCCCAGCGAGCGATCGACCGGAGCATCCGTAAAGCGAGGCGGCATCACCAAGGCCGGCAACAGCCGCGTCCGCCACATGCTCGTCGAAAGTGCATGGACCTATCGCCACCCCCCGAAGATTGGCGTGAAGAAACTCTACATCCATGAGCAGCTCTCGCCAGCGGTGCGCGAGATCGCCTGGAAAGCACAGTCGCGGCTGACATCACGATATCGGAAGTTGAGCGCCCGAGGTAAGCGGACAACGGTCGTGTGCACGGCCGTCGCGCGAGAACTGGCCGCCTTCATGTGGTCAGTTGGGCGGGCTGCGCAGCCAACCTGAATGATTCAACATCCGCGCGCACAGGCGGGGGCAGGGCCACGGCAGGGGAATGCCCGTCAGACGCTTTGTGGCCAGCCATTGGCTGACGCCCGCAGTAAGACTGGGACGGCCCCAAGACGCACAATCGGTACTGCGGTATCCAACCCGCGCATCAGAGCTTGTTCACCGACGTCCTTCAGGTCCTGTCCCCACCTATGCGCGATCATCTGCAAGGCCCCGCTATCCGGCGGCCCATGGCGCTCGCCTCAAGCGTTGACAGCGGACATCAGAGCGCTGTTTCCCACCCACCTTGCACGGCGTGGTGATTGAGGCAGACGGTGGGCGGTATGGAAGCCCACAGCCTTACGAGCGCACTGGACACCCACACTGGAGTTGATCTGGAGCCTATCCGCCGCCCTGAAGTGCTCCGCAGCATGGCAGGTCGGCGACGGATCTGGACGCTGGAGCAGAAGCTGGCGATAGTCGGGGAGATGGCGCGTTGCGGCAACATCGCTGAGTTCTCCCGCCAGCACGATATTCGCACGTCGCTGCTCTACACTTGGCGCCGGGAGCTGCGCTATGCGTTGGAAGCGGGTCGGGCCACCAGCAATGCGGAACCGAAGTTTGTGCCGGTCATGGCCGACAGTCCCAAGCCATTGTCGAGCGATGTCGCAATAGAGGTTGAGGTAGGAGGCGCCGTCGTTCGGATTGGACGTTCTGCTAAGGCCGATCTGGTGGCGGCGGTGATCCAGGCGTTGCAGGTACAGCCGTGATCGGGATCGGGCCGGGCACGCGGGTCATGGTGGCGACACGCCCGGTGGATTTTCGCAAAGGGCCTGATGCCCTGGCGGCGCTGGTGAGCGCCGATTATGGCGGCGATGCATTTTCCGGTGCCATCGAACGGATCGACCAGTGGGTCGCATCAGCAGGGAGCGTTCGCAGCGTTCGTTCGATCACCGCTGCCATTGCATCGTCGTCGATCGAGCGCGGACGACCGGAGCGTGGCTCGTCGAGTAAACCGTCGATGCGATCGTGCAAAAACCGCGCGCGCCACTTGCCGACCGTGCGCTCGCTCACGCCAAGATCGCCGGCCACCTGCTTGCTTTGCATGCCATCGGCGCAGCGCAAGACAATACGGCAACGCTCCGACAGCGAGCGCGCCACCCGATGACGCCGCACTTGCCGTTCCAAATAGCTACGCTCGTCCGCCGTCAAAATCAGGGCCTCAACAGGCCGACCTCGCACCATCTCGCTCGCTCCCGTCGTTCCGACAGGATCAATCTACAATATAACTTACTTCAGTTCCAGGTGACTAGGTGCATCTTCCCGAAATGGGGTGCGAGATCCCGACGCCAGGCAGCGTGATTGCGTTTGGTGGTGGAAGGCTTCCAAAGCCGGATCATGTCGCACCAATAGGTGGCAACAAAGTCCGCCATTGTGGGACTGGCCTTGATCACCGCCCGCTTGGGCAATCCGTCCAACGCTGCGTCCGCCAGCAAGCGCCGCGCCTTGGCCCGAGCCGTCTCCGCGTCCACTTCGCTGGTGCGCCCCAGCGAAACGCGTTTTCGGGTTCCGCGATGCCGGAGGCGGACACACCAATAATAGCGACCCGTCGGCCGGACACGCAGGCCAAAGCCGGGCAACTCTGCATCCCAGATGCAATAGTCCCTCGTGCGGAGCGGCAGCTTTCGCCGCGCAAAATTTCCGTCGAGATAAGTCCGTTTAACGGCGTTTTGCCGATTGGGGACCATAAGGCCATCATCGCTAGGCGCATTTGCCTCCAAAGCCTCGGGAAACAGGGCGTTTTGGGGGACCCAATCACCATCGGGAACAGTCGAACTCCCGAGCAGAAAAATGGAGTTAGAATTTGATTTTACAGTACTTTTTTCCATAAATGCACCATATGGTGCGTGGGGTGTGCTATTACAGGCTCGATGCGACAGCATCGCAATCCCCTTGCCCGCCGCACGCGAGGGTTGGTTCTTGCCGAAAGCTGCGTGGTTAGCTATACGGTTAGCCAAGGAGATACCCATGGCTCAGTTTTCGGTTCACGATGCCAAGACCAACCTGTCCCGCCTGATCGCTGATGCTTTGGCTGGCGGCGAGGTGGTGATCGCGCGAGGCTCTGTCCCGGTTGTGCGCCTCGTGCCTGTGAAACCGCAAGGCCGCCGTGTGTTTGGGGCGATGAAAGGCAAGATCGCTATGGATGCACGCTTCAACGAGCCGCTGCCTGACGATGAACTGGGCGGCTGGAATCTCGCTTGAGGCTGTTGCTTGATACACATGCGCTGATCTGGTGGCTTGCAGGGGACGAGGCATTGAGCCGCCGCGCCCGCGAAGCCATAGCCGATGAAACCAACTCTGTTGCGGTGAGCGCGTCCTCGGCGATGGAAGTTGCCACCAAGTTCCGTATCGGCAAGCTGCCAGGTGCGGCGCTGCTGGGGACTGTCAGGAATTTCGTGTGCGACGAGGCATAATGGGTAACAAGGAGACCCCGTATGTCACGACGCAAAGAACCCTCGATACCGAACGACATTCTCGATCAGTTGCTTGCCGGCACTGACGCAGCGGCGGCGCTCAGCCAGGGCGGCCTGCTTGATACATTGAAGAAGGCTTTTGCCGAACGGGCGCTCAATGCGGAGATGGATCACCATCTTGGTCAGGAGGAGCAAGGGAACAACAGCCGGAACGGCTATGGCCGCAAGACGGTGACGACCGACGGGGGACGGATCGAGATCGAAGTGCCGCGCGATCGGGCCGGCAGTTTCGATCCGCAGCTGATCGCCAAGTATCAGCGACGCTTCCCCGGCTTCGACGACAAGATCATCTCTATGTATGCGCGCGGCATGAGCACCCGGGAGATCACCGGGCATCTGCGCGAACTATACGGCATTGAGGCCTCGCCCGACCTGATCAGCACGATCACCGACGCCGTGCTTGAGGAAGTCGCAGCCTGGCAGCAACGTCCCCTGGATCCTGCCTATCCGCTGGTTTTCTTTGACGCGATCCGGGTCAAGATCCGCGACGAGGGCATGGTCCGCAACAAGGCGATCCATATTGCCCTGGGCGTCATGGCCGACGGCACCAAGGTGGTCCTCGGGCTGTGGCTGGAACAGAATGAAGGTGCCAAATTCTGGCTGCGCGTCATGAACGAACTGCGCAACCGCGGCGTCGAAGATATCATGCTGGCTGTTGTCGATGGCCTCAAGGGCTTCCCCGATGCCATCACCGCCGTTTTCCCCGAAGCGATGGTCCAGACCTGCATAGTTCATCTGCTGCGCAACTCGATGGATTTCGTGGCGTGGAAAGACCGCAAGGTGCTCGGAACGGCCCTGAAGGCCATCTACCGCGCCGTCGATGCCGCAGCTGCCGAGGAAGCGCTGACGGCCTTCGAAGCCAGCTTCTGGGGCCAGCGGTATCCCGCCATCGGCCAGAGCTGGCGCCGGGCATGGCCCGAAGTCATCCCGTTTTTCGCCTTTCCCGACGAGGTCAGGCGGATCGTCTATACGACAAATTCGATAGAGGCCTTGAACTCCAAGCTTCGCCGCGCTGTTCGTGCGCGGGGGCATTTCCCCAACGATGAGGCTGCAACCAAACTGCTCTATCTGATCTTGAACCGATCGGAAAAAGAGTGGAAAATGCCGCCGCGTGAGTGGAACATGGCGAAGGCGCAATTTGCCGTGCTCTTCGGCGAACGTTTCATCAGGGCCATGACGGCCTGATGGTCAACCGCCTCGTCGCACACGAAATTCCTGACAGTCCCGCGCTGCTGGCGCAGGACTTTGAGGCCATCGTCGCCGGACAGGGGTTCACCGAATTGCCCATCAGCGTCCACCATGCCCGACTCGCTGGCGAAATGAACATCACCCACAAAGACCCTTTCGATCGCTTCTTAATCGCGCAGGCGCTGGCCGAAGGCATGGTGCTGGTTTCTAACGAGGCCTTGTTCGACAGCTTCGCCGTCCAGCGTCTCTGGTAGCGCTCCACAAAAAACATCTCTGCCTTGCTTCTCATCCGCTTGCACCTATAGCCGGGTACACAGCCCCTGCAGTTTGACTGCAACAGCTCGCATACCATCTTATCGATCGTTCTCCTTTCCGGTCCAGAAAATCACCGCTCGGGGGCGCCAAAGCCGTCCCCCGGCTTCGTGTTAGCCGCTGCCTCGGCAGTCCACACTCCGGCTTCTTCCTCGATACTGGGCCGCTCATCTCGCCAAGTGAATATGGGTCATGATCGACATTCGCGGGATATTCCCCGCATCTTACGCAGAGATTAGCAAGGTCAATCCCCGCAAAGGCCAGCGGAAGTCAAACTGACCACCCGAACCCGGCATCAAACCTAGTCCGGATAGAAGGACCCTGAGCTTACGCGGCGTAAAGACTTTTCTGTCCGGTTCAGATCTATCAAATTGAAATTAAACACTGAATGTCCTATAGGTCAAACTCGGAGGCGCCGATGTTTAAGATAGACATGGACATGTACGCCCTGACGAGGGATCGGCTCGGTGGCCCCATCATCCAATATGTCGATGATGGCATCGAGCCCATGTCTCTCCCAATTGACGAAAACGGGAATGTGACCCTTGCCAGCGCGGTCAGTTACTCGATCACCATCGTCGCAATCGCGGGGCTGTTTGCTTACCTGATGCTCGCAATTTGAAGCGAGGCTACTTCCGCAAGTCTGGGTCGTGGAAGAATCCTTTGTCCATGCCAGCATTCACGGCGGATTGGACATCAACAGACCCTTGAACAGCAGAATTGCGGTTTGTCTCGGCGCGTTTACGATCCACTTCGATCACTTCCTTACCCTCATCTATGATCCGCCCAGCGGCATCGGGATCGCCTAAACCCGGCCCATCCACCAAGGGAGCCACGCCGCGGGGATGATAGGTCGAACGCACATCGTCATAACTGCCGATTGATCGGTGCGGCACATCGACGAGATCAGGACGGTCAATGAAGTCCCGCACCTCGCTACCAATTTCCGCCCGCTTATGTTGCATCCATGCATTGATCAGCGCGCCTCTGGCATCGCGTTGCTGGTCTGTCATGGTCGTAGCCCACAATTCGGGGGCGCCCATGCCTGGGTTACGCGTCTGTTCCGCGCGGTACCATTCCGAGAGCTCCTGCGAGAGGTTCGCACTCAGCTGCATGCCGTGGGTTTCCGCATAACTCGCATCGCGACTGAGTTGCTCCGAGAGTTCATGAAGCTTTCGCGCCGTCTCCTGATACGAATGGGCTCGTGAAAGAGCATCTTCGGTGCTCTGCGACGAGGAGGTGGTTGCCGAGGCGCGTTCAAAGACACCGCTTTTGCCGTAGGTGCCATCGGTTTCGTTTGCATTCTCACCATTAGAATGTTCGTCACGGAAGCTGGCGGATGAAGAATTTCTATTATCTGACGACCGCTAATCCGTCGTCCCATAGCGAAGGCGTTCTTCCTGCTGCCCATTACGACCCACGGTGATACCGCAATTACCCGAACCAAAGCTGCGGCCGCCATTTCCGCCACCCGCTGGGCCACTTGCACCCAAACCTGCATGACCGCTGACGCTATCAATTATATTCGCGGATCGCTCCTGACCCTGCGACAGGCTTTGGGACTGACCCGTCGATGATTTCTCCTCGATCCCTTGCGAACTCGACGCAGAGGTGCGGTCGTACCGCTCAATCGACGTTCCTGACGTTTGTCCCCGGCCACTGTCCCAACCGGAACTGCGCTCGCTCGACGTGCCGAACGCACCGCGATTGGTGTGCGTGCTGGTGAGTATGTCCGACGCCGCCGCTTCAAAAGCCTTGGCTTGCCTCTCCGCGACACTCGCCTGCTGGCGCAATTCAGACACAAAGCCGGCGTTCGCACGAGGCTCGACATCCAGCCGGGAAAGGGCCTGATGCATGTCGATCACCTCGGCCCCGTTGCCGAAACTTGAGACCGACGCACCATTGTCATGCCGCCAGCCAAAGGATGCGCTCCCATCTTGATAGCTGGGCGCCATATTCCATTGTCCCGTCTGCCGCATGTTCGATGTCTGGTTCGCCCAGCTTACATTGCCGAAGGCATAATTGCCCGTCGTTTGTTCCAGCGCCGCCGCCTCGGCAGCATTTTGCGCGGGAGCCAGCATCGACATGGACTGCCCCGCGATCGACATCGCTCCCTTCGCGAGCCCTGCCGCCAGGAACGGCACGCTCATCAGCATAAACCCGGCAATGGTCGCGGTTTCGGCATTCACCGCGCCGATCCCCGCATAGGTGCCAAGCGACATCCCGCCCCTGGCAACTCCTGTGGCGGCCACCTCGGCCCGCGTCATGCAGATCATGTGGAGGATCACATAAAGCGGCCCCCAAGCGGCCAGATAGAAAAATCCCGTCGCATAGCCCTTGAGCGCCGACACACCGGTCTGCGGCATCAGGAAGAGCGGAAAGATGACCGGGAACATCGCGAAGAAGACGACCGTCAGCACGACGTTCAGGATCGGCACCCAAGTCATCGCCTGTTGCGCGATGCTGTTATAGGTGTTGCGCGCCTGGATATCGGCGCGGGTCTGCGCGAAGGCGTCGATCGCGCTCCCGCTCATATTGTTCCGGGCCTGCATGAAGGCATTGATCGCGCTATTCTGCCGCATCGTTTCGACAAAGCCGTCGCTCGATTGGGTGAAAGCCTGATTGACGATGGGAATGTCGTGGCGGAGCTTGGCCTCGGCCAGCGTATCGCTGAGCTTGGGATACAGCTCCAGCCCCCACAGCTTCGCGTTGGCGTTGATCATCATGGTCCATTGGCTATCCAGCAGCGCGTAGGCTTGGCTACACGTCACGATATAGGGAGTGACCGTCCCGCCATTGCGCTCCAGATATTCCTGCGACCGGGATTCCGCGTCCGAGGCGATCGCCGCCCAAAGGTCCCTGGCTTCGGCGAGATCCGTCAGCGATTTCTGATTGAGCAAGATATCACCGAAGACGCACTGCTTCATATATTGGTCGAGATTGGCGGAGAATTCGGCATCGCGGATATTGAAATTGCGCGTCGAATCGAACAGTCGCGCGCCGTAGACCATCCCGTTGCTACTGTAATTGAGTTCGCTGGGCATCACGAAGACGGTTTCCGCCGTCCGCGTAAGATAGTCTCCCAACTGGGTCGTGAAACTGGCGAGAATGCCAAGCCCGAGCGGGACGTTCGCGACCGTGGCCGGCGCCAGGCTGGGATTGATCCGGTCCGTCACCTTGATGTCGACGGTCGGCACCATCAGGCACATATAGATGAGCGTCGACTGAAGGAACCAGTTCAGCCAAGCCTTGTAATTCAAGGTGAAGGCGACCACGAACAGGGAGTAGATGAGCCCCATCACCATGACCACGCGGATCATGGAGCGATAGCCCCCTCCCCCCGACCAGGCGGCCACGGCGTTGAAGCTGTTGACGAGATATTCGCCGCCGCCGACCGTAAAGACCTCCAGCATCGCCGGCGCCCTTTCCTAGTTCAGGCCCTGCGCGCCAAGGCCGCGCGAGAAGTTGAGGGCTGCCGCCATGCCCGGCGACATGGAGTTTTGCAGCGTCGATTCCAGGAATACGCTCCGGTTGATGACCTGATAGGTGAGTTGGAGCTTGTTGCTGAGCTTCACCTCGCGCTGGCCAAATTTTTGCCGTGTGGCGGCGATCTGCGCCTTCCACTGCTCAGCGGTGGCCTGGTCGGCAGTCTGATAATGGACCTTCGCCTGCTCGACCCGGTCGAGAATATTGTCGAGCATCGCGTTCAGGATATCGACCGCCACGATCTCGGAGAGCGCCTCGATCTCCCCTTGCGTCAACGAATAATGGGCAAATGCCTGGACGGTCAGGATCTTGTAGAGCGGGATGGTTGCGAGATTGAGCAACTGCTTCTCGGCCGCCGTCAGCGCACTGTTGGTCCGGGCCTTTGCGCTCATGTCGCTGATCATGTCCCGGATGCGCGGGCGCAAAGCCGCGGACGCCGGGATGCTGAGCGTCGTTTCCCCGATATCATAGCAATTGCTGTCATTGCATTTGAGGACCTTCACAGGCGGTGCATCCGCCGTGCCATCCAGCAACGCGGTGATGACCGCCTCTTCTGCCGGCCCAACCATGACGACGCTCCCGCCATTGTTGGAGCCCGTGGGCGCGCGAGTGACGATCGTTCCCACCAGCGTCATGATATATTCCGAGAAATCCTGGTCGAACGCGCCAAATTTGGCGGATTTCTGGAGGGCCTCCCATGTATAATTATGGTCCTGGCCGACCAGCTGATCCTTCATCGCTGCGTCGCTATTGCCCGCAATCGTGCTGTCGCGGCTGCCGCCATTATTGCAGCCCTGACGAGAGGCGGCCCAGTCGGAAAAAACGCCTTGGGAATTGCCGACCGCCTCGCAGATCGTCGCGCGCGCCGTGTCGATCGAAGGCCAGATGCCGCCGACCAGCGCCTGCGCCGTCTCGCAACTGGAGATGTTCATTTGGTTCAAGAGCTGCGCTTTCTGGCTGAACTCGTCCATCACCTTGCCGATTTCCGGCGAGACGGAATCGATCGCCAGCTTGAAGGCAAATCCCAGCGCATTGTTGGCGGTAGCCTTCAACATGGCCACGATCTCCGAGGCATTGATGAAGGAGAAGGAGCCGGAGAAGAGGTCGATACCGCCGCAGCCCGCGCGGGCGCTGGGCAGTTGCAGGTTGAACGGCGAGACGCTTTTCTGCGGAAAGCGCGTCCAGACATTGCCCAGCGAATAATAGCCAGCGGACTGGCCCTGGAAAGCCGACGGGCCGGTCACATTCGCCGCGCCACCCGCCTCGCTGAAGAAATTGTTCATCTCCGAGGCGACATTGGCGTCGGCAACGCCGATAAATGCGAAATGCGCGGCCGCGAGCATCGTCACCGTCGATGCGGCACCGCGGAGAAGGCGGCGCACCGGGCCCCGCGTGCTATCCTGCTCCATCAATAATCACTCCCGACCCTGGTGTTGGTAAGCGTGAAGATGCGATCCATGATCTCGTCGGCGCTCAGCATGCCGAACCCGACCGGGATCGTTCGCCGGGTTGCGGTATCGAAGAGGACGAGCGCCGGCGTTTCGTTGCCGGGGACACCCATGCGCGCACGCTGCCCGGCATCGACCACATAATTGGGGAAATCACGATTGGGGCCTCCGTCCATGGATACGGCCATCACCGCCATGCCATGGCTGTCGGCGACCGACCGCAGGATCGGCCCGAATATATCGCAGGCGCCGCAGCTCTGGGCGTAGAAATAGAAGAGGCCATATCTTTGGCTAAGGCTTTCGAGCACCGCGTCGCGATCGGCCTTGCGATTGTCGAGCCAGGCGCGCTTGCCCACCGTGCTGACCGGGCGCTGAAGCGTATAGTCGAGATCGGGGTTCTGCCAGAGCGCGCGCTGCCAGGTGTCGGAGAAGGTGGAGGCCCGATCGAGCTGCTCGCGCTGGAAGCGGACATAGGCGATGATATTCTCTTCGCTCGGCTCCAGGATCGCCCTGGCCTTCAGCTCATTGAGCTGGCTGGTGATAGCCGCCATCTTCTCCGCGGCGCTGGGCTGGGGGACTTCAGCGTTCGGTCGCGGCGCGGGTTTGGGCCGGGTGCAATAGAACCACTGTCCGAGCTTGCGCTCGCCGCAATAGAAATCATCGCCTTGCGATTGTTCTTCTGCGCCATCGACACCCGCCGAGACGTCCTGCGCATAAACTGGCCCCCCCAGGACTGGCAGCGCCAAAGCTGCCAGCACGAGCATGGCGAGCGCGCGCATCCTTCCCTTCTCCATCGAAACTCCTCCTTGCGCCCTGGGGGCACACCACGCGTTCAGTGCCCGCCGGGCGCGCTGTCCAATTCTCCCTTGGTGAGCTGCAGCAGCGACATCATCAGCGCGACATCCAGCAGCCGCGTGCCCTGGTCGAGCATGCGGATGATGCCGTTCATGAGCGGCCGGGCGACCTCACGCCCCTGAACGCTGGCGCGGATCCGATCCTTGTTTTTGATGAGCCACCCCCGCCCGATCATGTGGCCGATGGTCTCGGCCATGATGTCGCGGGGGATCAACCGTTCAAACCACCGGCCAACGGCGCGGCGGATCTCTTCGACCAGCATCGGCGAGCGGCTGCGAAAAACGCAGACGAAGATCGCCAGCTCGAACGCCGTCATGTCCCAGCCAAAAGGACCGCCGGGTCCCACCATCTCATTGGGCATGGAGATCATAATATCCTTGTATCTTCTGCTGGATGTCCGCCACGGTTTGCACCTCGTCGGGCAGCTTTGCCGCGTCCATGAAGTCCGAATAGACGTCGGTGAAATCCATCACCGACAGGTCAAGGTGTGAGAACTCGTCGACCGTGAAGCCCTCGCACTGCTCATTCTTCGGCTTGCCGAAGGGCTTGTTGATCTGCGGCCGGCCCTGCTCCTGGAGAATGCGCGAAAGCTTGCTTTCAAAGCAGCAATAGGCCTTGCGCTTCGTCGTGCAGACGCCCAGCACGCTGGAGGAGCAATAGCTGCCGACAAAGGTGCAAAAGCCCATGCGGTCCTTCACATCGAGCATCTTCTCTTCAGTCGAACATAGGAAGGTGGTCAGAAATTGCGTCGCGACGCCGGCCAGCGCGGCGACATTGCCATTGAGCGCGCCAGTCAGCGCCGCGCCGCCGATACCCAGCGGTAGCAGCCCCGACACCTTGCCCGCGCAGCAATTGACGACGCCGAAGATCGGCTTGTGGCAGGTGTCGCGCGCGCCGGGGAACACATGCATGTCGTCGGGATCGAAATCCTTGCCAGCCGTGTCGATCGCGTGCAGGGCGGTCAGCGCATCCTTGAACTCGCTCGACGCCTCGCGGTGGATCGCCTCGCAATCGCCGTTGATGCAATAGACATCGTCGCTGCACACATATTTGGGAGGCTGTTCGACCGTTCCCCCCGGCACGGGGCAGCGATAGACCTTTTCCATCATCTTGCAGCCATCGCCCGACGGATTTTCGTCGAGGCAATTGTCATATTTCCAGCTGCATTGGGGATTGGCTTCGAGCGTGCCGCAATCGCTCTGCGGATCTTCGGTATAGCAAGTGTCGTCGGGCTTGCTGTTCGAACCTGCCGGACATATCTGGTGCGAGGTCGCGGGCTGGCTATGGGTTTGCGAACATTGTTGCCCCGACAGCGTGAAATCGGCCGGGCAGTAATAGATGGGCTGAGCCGCGACGGTCCCCGCACATTGCGTTCCCGAAAGTACGAAGTCCGTGGGGCAGGAGTAGATCGGGTTGGCCGCTTCATCCTCCTGGGCGGTGCACGTCGTACCGCTCAGCAAATAGCCGGTGGGGCAGCCGTAGACAGGCGTTCCGGGAACGCTGTCGGTGCGGGAGCAGGTCATGCCGTTGAGGCTATAGCCGGTCGGGCACGAATAGCTGACTGACGCGGCGATCTGCTCGTTCACCTGGCAGGAGCTGCCCGACAGGGTGCCGCCGCTCGGGCAGCTATACTGGACGTTGGCGGGTTTATATTCAGACTTCACGCATGTCTGCCCGGACAGGGCATAGTCGGCGGGGCAGGCATAGGTGACGCTCGCGCCCGTCACATTGGTGCGGTAGCAGGTGGTGCCCTGCAAATCCCCGCCTTGCGGACAAGTGTAGGTGACGACGCCGTTCTGCACGACGTTCGAGACGCACTGATTATAGGCTGGGTCGAAATTCCAGGCGGCGCTGGGGCAGGTATAGGTGGTCAGCGGCCGATAGAGACACCAGGTGTCGCCATATTTCTTGACCTCCTGGACGAACTCGATGCTGCCGGGATTGGTGCCCGTCGGCGCGCATTTCCTGGTGGCAAATTCGGCCTTGCGCATGACGCACCAGGGACCGCCTGCATAACCGCCCTGGCCGTCGGCCTTGTCATTATAATAATAATAGGGGCAGGCGTAAGCGGGTGTGGCGGAGGTCATGTTGGTCGTCACGCACTGGCTGCCCTGGACGCTGCCGCCATTGGGGCAGCTATAGGTCGCGGTCGCTTCATAATTGGCACTTTGCGAGCATGTGCCATTATCGAAGCTATAGCCGGGCGGGCAGGCGTAGCTTGCCGTGGCCGGCTGCGACACTTGCCGGGTGCAGGTCGCACCGTTCAGCGTCCAGCCCGGCTCGCAGCTGTAGCTTGCCGTGACGTCATAGCTGAAATTGCGCACGCAGGTCGTGCCCGACAGCGAGAAGTCGGCGGGGCAGCTAAAATTGGGCGTGGCGCCGATGGTAACCGTCATCTGGCAGACCGAGCCTGCGAGGCTATAGCCACTGGGGCAGCTGTAACCGGTCTGGTCGGCGCCATGGGTCAGGGTGCGGCTGCACCGGCTGCCGTTGAGCGTCCACCCGGCAGGACAGCTATAGGCGCTCACATTGGCGGGCTGGGTCTGCGCGCATTGCGACCCGTTCAAGGTCCAGCCAGCATCGCAGCTATAGCTGATGCTGGCCGGAACCGTCTCGGTCATGGAACAGTTGGTGCCGCCCAGCGTCCATCCCGGCGGGCAGCTGTAGATGGTTTCCGAAGGCACCGAATTCACGACGACGCCGGTATCGCAGGTCGCATCATAATAGATCTGCGCGTTCTCCGCCGGCAGGGGCTGGCACTCGCCGCTGCCGCCGCTGATGGTTTCCCCGCCAAGCTGGGTGGAAGGATCATTCTCGATGGCCATCGCACTGGCGGTCACCGCCTTGATCTCATCGCTCGCAAAGGTCGGCCGCGTCTTCTTGACGTCGGTCGTGATCTGATAGACCTCACTGCTGCCTTTGAGCGCATTGCCGTCATTGGCGAGTTTATCGGGATTGTTGAAATAATCCGCTTCCGGCAACTCGCTGCCCTGGTAAGGCACGATCACGGCCTGCGCGTCGTCCTTGGGCACCCAGTTGCTGTCACTGCGCATGGCAGATCCCAGCGCCTTCCCTTCCTCGCGCGCCTGTTGGCTCGTCATCTGCGCCGGCGTCGGGATCGCCACTCCCAGCAGGACCAAAGACAGAAGGAAGGCGAGCCGCTTCACGGGTGGCGCCGATCGAGATTGGCCCGCGCGACCGCGGCCACCCTTGCACCGGGGCCGTAGCCATCTGCTAAACTGTCGAGCGCATAGCGCACTGTCACATTTCCGGTCATGCGGTCATGCGGCGGCACACGGGTCTGGCATTCGAGGCCGGCGCAGAGATCAAAATCCGACGACACCGCGACATAGGTCGGCACCGCCTGCACATCGAAGGCGCGGAACAGCCGGGGATCGATGCCGATATTGGCAAAGTCTTGGCTATCCACCAATGCGCCAAGTCGGGTGGCAAAGGCCTTCATGCTGTTATCGGGGAACCCCCGAAACACGACGATGCCGCCTGCCGCCGCGGTGTCGCGGATGAGTTGCCTGAGCGACGTGGGCGGCATCGAAAGGCTGGCAAAGGCTATGAACTGCGGCGCCTCGCCCGGCTTGGCGTTCAGATTCTGTGCCGCGCCATCCACGATCGCATCGAAATCGATCGGGCCAGCAGGACCGGTCGGCAAATCGGTCGCCGCGATCCGCTTCATATTCTCGGTCCCACCCTGATGCGCGGCAACCGCCTCTTGGCGAAAGGCGTCACCCCGATCCTTCACCTCCGCGACAAAGGCCTCAGCTTCGGCCTGGGTTTCGGCCGCGCGACGCTTGATCGCCTGAACGTCCAGACCCTCGACATTCTGGGCGAGCAGCGCGGAAATGCCGGCCGTGGCGAGGATGAGGGCAAGCCCAAAAGCGGAGGAGCGCATGCGTAATCCCCCTAAAAAACGCAGCAGTTGCGCTTGCGCCAGACCAGATAGCCCATATCCTCGCCCGCAGCGGGGTAGGCGCGGCCAGCGTCGGGCGGGAAAGTCGATGCACCGATGGCGGAGCATGCGAAGCGCCCCGAGACGGTCGGGATCGGGTTCACCATCTGGAAGCGATATTGCTGCTTGCGCATGATCGGCATCAGATATTTTTCACAAAGGCCTTTCGAGCCCATGGTGCCCCATGCGAGGCCCTGCCGGTGCATCTTGTAGGCAAAGCGCGACAGAGCGAGGCGCGAAGACTGCACATGGCCGATGGACGACGGGATGTTCCCATTCATGGGATACATCGAGCCTTGGCAGCCCGCGCACCAGAAGAGCGGATCGAGCGGCAGGCCCGCAGTCCCCGCGACGCAGTCAGCAGCGCATGCGGCCTGGGCGATCGGATTGGCAAAGACGATGGCTTCAGGGTTGATAAGGCCTGACAGCGCGTCATCCTGCCAGAGCGGATCGACCTCGGTCATATAGGCGATGTCGAAACTGGCCTGTTCGAAGCAGACGAAATCGGTCAGCAGTTCCATCCAGTAGAGCAGCGGATAGACATACCAGTGGACATGCCATTTGGCCGTGCTTTGCGACCGGCCGCCGACCATGGACGGGCCTGCCATATAGCCCTGGCCGATGTCCAACCCCGGCGCCACGCGAATTCCGCCAAGATTGGGGAAGCACCAGGGCTTCATCGTCACGTCGGCGAGGCGCGCCGGTTCCCAGAAACCGACCGAGATGCCGATGCGCGGGAGGGGATCGGTGCAGGCGCAAATTGGCGAGGCGGGGTTGCTAGGGTCAGGCCGGTTGCCGGGCCAGATCTTCAATCCCCCCACCGACAGCGGGAACAGACAAGACCAGCAAACATCGGTAATGGGATTGACGAACTTGCCGTGGCAGGCAGGGCCGGCGGCCTCCGCGCGCTGGGGCGTGATGGCGAAGGCCAAAGCGAGCCAGAGAAAGGCCAGAAGATGGGAACGCAGCAGCCGCATCATTCGCTCTTCCCCGCAGCCTCAAGATGGGCATTGTCGGCGCGGCCTTTGGCGCGGAAATAGATGAGGGTGTGGACGAGGGTCAGCAGGATGAGTCCGGCCACAAGCCGCACCGCGACTGATCCCACCAGCGCCCGCATGGATGCGAAGAACAGGGTTGCGGCGGCCAGCGCCAGACATAAGCCCTGCCAGACATGGCGCATCAGTCTAAGGAACCGGGTTTCCGGCGCCGCCATCGGCGTGCGCAGGAGATCGAGCCAGAGCGGCATTAGCCCGCCCTCCTAGACATGAGGACGAGTTCGCTCACCTGCATGACCTTGCCGGCAGGACTCACCACGGCCGGCGTGTGCTGGATACCGAATTTGCCGGTAAGCCGCCCTTCCTGGTCGAAATAGAAGCGGCGCTTCCGATTGGTCATCTCTTCGATGGGCGAGCCGCTGACCAGGATGATCTTGGCCTTCAGATCGCTGTAGCGCCCGGTCGCCCATGCCATTTGCTGAGGATCATCGCCATCGACGAACACCAGATCCTGGTGGATGGTCACGAAATCGAGCGGATTGATCCTCTGCCCGGCCGCCGCGATCAGCTGCCCCTTGGGATCGCGAATATCCTGTTCGACGGTAACCGTCGGATCGAACTGCCAGTTCCGCGGCTCCTGTGCAGGCGTAATCCCGCTCACCGGGTCGGGTCGCCGGACCTTGGCCTCGACGCGCCTGGCGAAGGCCGCATTCATGCGCGCCAGTTCCCCGCTCGCCTCCGCTTGGCTGAGGCGCGCTTCGATCGTCGCGAGCAGATCGGGTTCGATCACCGGGAAGGTCTGACCGGCCTGGCCATAATCCTTCGCTTCACCGCGCATCGAGCCCGCTACAAGCAACACCGCGCCCAGCGCGGCGCCTGCCATGATGCCGCACGCCAGCCGCCTCATAGCACCGGCTCCCCGGTGCCGATGATCTGCCGGGTGCAGATGAGGCCGATTTCCGCATAGCGGCTGTCGAACCCATCCTTGTGCGGGGTGCCCACATAATAACAGCCGCGCGGGATGACGCCCGTTGGGCCAGGGGTCAGTTTCTCGCCGCGACGCGTGCGCACCTTCATCCGCGCAACGAGCCTGCCATTGACGTGGACCAGCGCGCCCTCATGCGCGACGACATCGCCGGGCATGCCATAGACCTGCTTGCCGAACATCGGCGGCGCGGCGCCGAAGTGCCGCTTGACCAGCGCATTGGCCGGCGCGTTGAAGAAGACATAATCGCCCCGCGCCGGCAATTGGCTACGGTGGATCAGGAAAGCCCAATTGGGCAGCGAGTCTGTCCGGTTGATGAGGAAGGCATGGCGATCCCGCCAATCACGGATCGCGCCATAGGCTGCCCATCCGAGCAGCCCGACGCCCAGCATCACCCAGAGCCTTTTGTGCGGGCGCCTGCGCAGCGCTGGCGCCTCACTGACCACTTGCGCCATCAGAGCCTCCAAAGGTCGAGACGGACGCACCCGGATAAGGGATCCCCGGAGCGGGATCAGGTCCACCGGCAAAGGGCTCTGTCCCCTCGATCGGCTGACGCGCCGGCAGTGCCATCGGATCGGTCGCTGCATCAGGCTGCGCCAACGGTGCGGCCTGGAACTGCGCCATGGCGCGCCGCTGCAGCGATTGCATCTCCTGCGCGCTGGCCTGCCTGGGGCGGGCTATGCCCGAGGCATAGACCGCCTTTTTGAGGCTCTCGGTAATGTCGGGCACATTCTTCGACAGCACCGCCTCGCCCACCATGACGATCTCGCCCTTTTGCGAGCGGCGCTGCAATTCCCGGTCGAGCGCAGCCATGAAGCGGCGCATGTCCGCTTCCACTTGAGGCTGCGGTGAAACGCTATGGGCCTGCGCCTGCACATAGTCGCCAACGATCGTCGACAGGCGGGCCGAAACGATCCGATCCCGGGCCGGCGTCACCAATGTCTTTGTAACCCACATGCCCCAGACAAGGCCCGCCGTGAGGGCCGCACCGGCGACAAGCTGGCCGCGCGTGAACCCGGCAAAGAGGCCGGTGCGGCGGGGCGCGGCCGGAACAGTCGCGGAGGGGAGCGTGGGGAGATCGAGTTCCTGCTGCTCAGCCACGGCGCGCGCTCCCTGACCCGGCTGTCCGGGCAAGAATGTGGTGCCGCCGGAAAAAGAGGATGGAGAGGGTGAAAAAGGCGTGGGCCGCGAGCAGTTGGTGGTGGAAGGAGGCGGCGCGATCCGGGCCTGCCGCGAGGTAGCGGCTAGTCAGATTGCCCAGCTGGTGCATCAGACCCTCGATCGAGAATCCGCCGATCGCAAGGAAGAAGAGGACGAACATCCCCCAGCTCATGAGCAGGACGCCCGCGCAAAAGCCGGTCAAACGCAGGCTGGCATAGGCGATCGTCGTCCAGTCGAGGCGTCGGCGCCGCCGCTGCCTCGCGGGATGACCATGACGGGCTATTGGGCTCAGCTGCATGGCGCTCACTCCGCTGCTGCGGCGAGGTCATCGGGACTCGCCGTCCATTTGTCTGGCCGATCGGGGAAAGCGATCCGTTCGATCGCCTGGCTCATCGGCATCCCTTGCCCAACCATTTGCTCAATCGCGGCAAAGGTCCGGGGGCTTGATGAGAAGAGCGTTGCCGAATAGGAATCGAGGACGAGGCGGCCCACGGCCAATGTCTCAGGCCCCTTGATCAGGATGTCGGAATATTCAAAACCGTTACGTTTCAAGGAACGCAGCAACGCATCGGTGTAATCGTCCATTTCGAAGCGATCATGCTTCTTGAAGTCGGCGATGGTTTCCGATTTGTGCTGGAGGATGACGAACCAGTCACTATTCTCCAGCGCGGCGATGGATCCTGCGGACTTATAATAGTCGTTGAGTGACTGGGTCGCGGTCACCAGAGACGCGCCATATTTGCGACAGGTGCGCGCATAGGTTTCGATGAAGTCGGCCATCGCCCCGCCGCGCAGCATCTGCCAGGCTTCGTCCAGCAGCAGCGCCTTGGGAATGGACCGGTCGAGCTTGCGCATCATCTGCTGCGCCATGAACATGATCGCGGTCAGCACCACACTGCGCAATTCCTCGCGCGAGGAGAGGTCGGAAAGCTCGAAGACGGTCAGATTGGTCGAAAGCTCGAACGACACCTCCCCCACGAAAAAGCTGCCGAAGGTGCCGCGAGACGAGAAGGGCCGCATGGCGATGCCAAGCGCGACCGCTAGTCCATTGCCGGTCCGATCCAGCGCGGCGATGACATCGTCGATGGCGCCAGCCCGGCCTTTCTCTTCCCAAACCTCATTGACCGCGCCATCGATCAGCCCGCGCTCGGTATCGTTGAGGGTGTCGATATGGCGTGCCATCTGGTTCACGATGGCCTTGAGCATCGCGAGGCAATCCAGCCGATAATCCTGGTCGCTCGCCGCGAGATCCGCGTCGATCATGCTGAACGGGTTGAGGCAGAAACCCGACGCCATGGTGAACTCGACAAAGGCGCCGCCCTGGAGCTTGGCCGAGTGCTCGAACGAGCGGCCATCATCGATCACCACCACACGGGCGCCGGCGCCGCAAAGCGAGGCGCACAGTTCCTGGAGCGCAACCGATTTGCCCGACCCAGATTTACCGAACACCGCGACATTATGATTGCCCGCGCTATTCTCGAACGGGCTCCAGAAGAAAGGCTGACCCCGCCTGCCGACCAGCAGCAAATGCGGGATTGGGCCGCCCAGATATTCACCCTGGAGCGGCGCGAGATTGGCGGCGGTCGTCGTCAACATGGTGCGCATCCGCTTCATGCGCTCGAGATCGCGGGCTAGGCCGTTCGCCATGGTCATCGGCATGGCGCAGAGCAGGCCCATGACCTGGAGGTAGCGATCGTCGAGCAGATCCCAGCCGGCGGCGCGATAGACGGATTTCAGGACCCGCTCATTGGTGTCGCCCTTTCCCTTGGGCGAGAAGGCAGTGACCGAATAGAAAAGCCGGACGAGTTTGCGCCCCTGCTTCATCTCGTCATTGACGTAGCGCCATTCCTGGCTCTGCTCCTTGAGTTGCGGCAGGAAGCGCGCCGACTTGCTGTCGGCAAGGCTGGTCGTGCGCATATATTTAAAGCCCGCCTTGCTGCTGGCCGCTTCCACGTCGGGAAAGTCGATGCAGAGATTGGTCGCGACCGGACAGGGCATGCGCAGCTTGTCGGTAAACATGTCGCCAATCAGTCGCGCCACATCCCAGGGCGCCCAGCGCTGGGGCAGATTGCGGACCGAGAAGGAGCGCACATCGAAAAGGTCCGGGTAAATCTCGCCGATCTCGGGTGTGCCGTCGACCTCGCGCCCGGTCGGGCGGAAGCGTTCGGTCCGCAGCAAGATGCGATCGGCTTCGACCCGCATCTCGATATCGCGGCGGATCGCCTGGTCGGCGATGCTGTCGAGGGGATTATAGCTGACGGCGTCGTCTCCCGGCGCGGTGGTCGGCGAGGTGATGTCGTCGATCCAGGCGATGAGCGCTTCCGGGCCCATCCTGCGCGCCGACACATTGATCGAGGCGAGCGCGGAGATGAGACCGTCCATCACGCCTGCAATCTCCTCATTGGAGACGCGCGAGCTTTCAGGGGTGGAATAGGAGATGGCGACGCGGTGGTTGCGAAGACAAAAGGGCGCGTCGACCGAGAGCGAGGTCCAGACGCCATCGGTCATGCATTCGACCCGGTGCCTGGCCATGCGCTCATAAATGCCATGCGCCTGGTATCGCGGCACATACCATTTGGAGAGGAGTTCGCCGACGCGCGGGCTCATCCATTGGTGGAATTGCAGACAGCCCGGCGTCGGAATCGCCTCGGACAGAAATTGGGCCAATATTTCGCCGCTGCGCTCATCCGCGCCCACCATGGGCGCCACTTCCAGCACGAAGCCGCGCGAGGCGCTGTTGTAGAAGATGCCGGTTTTCGCGTCATAGCTGCGATAGGGGAGCCAGTGGGCGAGCATCGGCACGCCAAGGTTCGGCCTGGCGGCGTCGGGCTGTTTGGTATCGCCCAGCAGGGCACCCATCAGGCGGTCGAGAAAGGCGGGCTTAGCCATTATTGGTCCTCCGCAACGGCACCGGGAAAGGCGGCTGCGCGCATGGTGGGCGCGGGAGGCGGCGCAAGGGGCGTCTCGACGATCGGCTTCGCATTCGGGGCAGGCGTCCCCGCCCCCTCCTGGACCCGTGCCGGCGTCGCGGTTGCTTTACCGATGGCGCTTGCTGCCAGGGATGCCGACCCATCGCGCCGGGTGGCGGCAAGGCGGCGCGCCACGTCCGATTTGATGGTGGCGACCGGATCGGCCTTTCGCGCGCGCACAGCCTCCACCGCGGCGGGCGTTGGCAAGGTGGGATCGACCGCTTGGCGCCCGTCCGCTCGATCGCCCGCTTCCGCGAGACCTGGCATTTCCGGCGCGGCGGCCAGCGCGTTGCGGGTTGGAACCGGTTCCCCTGCCCCCACTGCGCTTTGCCACTCCCCTTGCGCGACGACGGCGTGAATGGCGCTCGCCTCGTGCAGGCGCCCGCGCTCGTCGATATAGGCCGGAAAGACAATCCGCATCACGCGCTCGCGGGTTCGTGTCGCATCGGCGGTGACCGGCGCGCCAGCAGGCTGGGCATGGGCAGTGCGACCTGGAGGCGGATGTCCGCGCTGCTCCTGATAGATGGGCTCTGCCGAGGGATCGGCGGTGATCATCGCCAGCGCGCGGTCATCGATCACAGCGCTGGGCGCACAGATGCCGTCAGGCGCGGCGCAGGCGAAGCTGCCCTTGATGTTACCGCCGAAGCCCGCGCAGCCGCCAAGCGCAACAAGGCCAAGGAGGCCGCACCCGCATCGGACCCACATCCGCGCGGCGATCGTCCGGCTCACGACCGCCCCTCCTTCAGCCATTGCTCGAGAAACTCGCGCGGCCGATAGCCTTCGAGCACCGCGCCATCGCTCCGCACGATGACGGGGGTGCCGTTGAGGCCATGGCTCCGGGCAAAAGCCTCATTGGCATCGAGCCCGGTGGTATCGCAGGTCGCGCCACCCCTCATCGGCTCGCCCGCATAGGCAGCATGCACCGCCTGCTCCCGGTCCTTCGCGCAATAGACGCGATCGGCAATATCGCGGCTGCCAAGCACCGAGATCGGCCGCTCGATCACCTTCACGTTCATCGAGCGCAGGACATTGGAGAGAGCGCGGCAATAGCCGCAGCGGAAATCGGTGAAGATAGTGATGGCCTGTCCCTGCGGATTGCCCCAGATGATCGCGCCTTCCTTGCCCAGCCCATCGAGCGAGAGTTTGCGTAGGAGCGGCGCGGCGGGCGTCGGCCTCAGATCGGCCTTGCCAGCAGCGGCCGCACCAACCGCCCGCTGCGCGTCCTGGCCCGTGACATTCGCCGCTGCATTGGCGGAGGCCGCCGCGCCGACCAGCATGTCCGGGTTCATTTCCAGCAACCGCGCCGCGGTCAGGTCCTGGCGTGTCTGCATGTCGTAGATGCGGCCAATGATGAGATAGCGCGCGGCGGGATCGACATAGAAGAGATTGGCGCCGGCGGTGATTTCGCACAGCCCCCTCACCTTCGCGCAATCAATCGCGCGGACCGGCGTTTTTGGCAGACGGGCTTTCAACGCCTCACGCACCGCCATGTCCGCCGCCGGCACGTCGGCCGCGAGGCTGAGGCTCGCCAGGCCAACCGAGCAGGCAGCGGCTATCACGATGCGCGAGGGGCGAACCGCGCCGCCCACACGGCGAGCCCAATCAATTGCGGACATAGACACCCTCCAGGAAGACGATTTCGACATCGATGCCGGTCGGCATCTCGATCACCGGCTGATATTGCTCGGCGCGTTCGATCAGATATTTGGACACCATGTCGCCGGTCTGCGCGACGCCTTCTCCCAGGCCCCCTTCCAGGATGTCCCCGGTCGAAAGCTTGTCGCGCTTGCCGTTGGTGCTGATATTGGTGCCCTGGAACACGCTGTTGGCATTGGCCGAGAAGCCCCGGCCGAACCCACCAACCAGGCCCGCCATGAAGGCCTGGGTGACCAGCGATCCCTCGCGCGACACCACCCTGCCGCGCACGCCGGTCTTGCCGCCAAAGGCGATGAAGCCCTTCACCTCCGAGACGGCATAGCGTCCGCCAGGCTGCGGGCAGGTCATCTTCTGGAGCTTCACATAGACCTTCTCAGCTGAGAGATCGCCGCGCGCCGCGCCATTGATGAGGCAGCCCTCGATCCGGGTGGTGAGGAGCTTGCCATTGGCGAAGACCGAGCGCGCCGGGCCCGTGATGCGCAGCACTACCGGAAGCGGATCGGTCTGGCTGTTGACCCCGGCACTGGCATCGACACCCACGATCACCCGCGCCCGCGCAAAGCTGTTGGGCGGGAGATAATTGGGGCTGTCGGTATAGACGGTGCTGCCCTTGGCGATTTTCGAGGCGGTGCCCGTATCGCTGCTGGTGAAGCTCACCATCTTGACCTCGTTGCCGCGTGGCAGCGCTTCTGCGGTCCGCGGCGTACCCGTCCCTGCCGGCCCGTCGGGGCGCTGATAGCTTTGCGGGCCATTGGTCCCATAGAGCGCGGAAGGACCTGGGGTGGGTGGTGGCGTGATGCGCCGATCGGAGATCTGGCGCTTCAATTGCTCATTCTCGGCCTGATAGGCGGTGAGGACGCGCTGGCCGTCGGATTGCATGGCCTGGTTCTGGGCTTTCAGCGCCTCGACCTGCGCTGCCAGCTGGTCCATACGCCGCTGCTGGCCGCCCACGGCCTTCAACTGATTTTCCTGCGCCTGGAACTGGTTTTCCGACATGGCCATCCACTCCTGCTGGGAGAGGTTGCGGTTCACCAGATCCTTGGTCGACACATCGACCTGCTCGCCGCTTTCGGCCTCGACCTGCGGCTTCTTGTTGTCGCCGCTGAAGATCCAGAAGGACGAGGCGACCAGACCTACGCCTGCGGCACCGGCGAGGAGCAGCCGCTGCTTGCGGCGCACCGCCTCATTGCCGGCGAGGTCGGCGCTGATCGGGGACACCTCCTCGCCCTCCGCCTCGATACTGTCGGGTGCCTTGCGCTTGCGCGAAAAGAGATCAGGCAGGGGCATCAGGGCCTCCCATTTTGCGAGATGAGATAGGCGGTCGTGATCTTGCCCGGTTCCAGCCGGGACTGCGAGATCGAGACGGCGAGCGTGTTGCTGGGCGCAACCGTCTCCTCATTGAGGTCGACGGGTTTCGCGCCCTTATTCTCGATACGCAAGACCTTGCCGGTAAGGTCTGACCCGCGATATTCCGCGATCATCTGGACCTTGAGGTCGCCCACCTGGACTGGGCGCAGCGAGCGCTGGCGCATGTCATAGCCCGGGGCCGCGCCATTGACGACCATGGCCTGCATGAGTTCGACGGCGGCTTCCTGCGGGCCTTGCCTTTGCTGCGGCGCCTCTGCTTCCGCCTTGTCTTTGGCGATAGCAGGGTTGGAGACGAATATCTGCGCGGCCTGATCACCGCCGATGCGGCAGACGAACTTATAGACATAGCCACGCTTGCTGGTGCCAAAGAAGGAAAGCGCAGGCTTGGCAAAGCCATCGGGCACCGAGAGATAGATGTCCCCGCGGACCGGCTCGTTGACGACCGAGAAATCCTCCGCCGGATTGCCGGATGCGATTTTCGAGACGCTGGCAAATTCATCCTCGACGAGGCTGATACGGGTCAGGTCCTTGGCCGATGCTTGGCAATCGACCTGCGCACTGTCCGCCGCCATGATGGTCTGGTCAGCCCAGGCCGGCGCGCTGAGCAGCAATATCGCAACCCCAAGCAGTCCAAGGCCAATGAGGCGACTGGCCAGGCACAGCGGTCGGCTGGCGAAGGCCGCGCCGCCGGCGGCGCTGCCAATGATGGTGACGATGATGGGGGCCGTCATCATGGCTTCTTCCCCTTCTCGTCCTCGACCATGCCAAAGCCGATCAGCTTCAGGGTCAGGCCCGCATATTCCCAGCGGTAGCGGAAGGTGCGCAGTTGCTTGGAGACGACCTTGCTGCCGACGATGGTGTGCAGCTCGCCCGTCACTTCCGAGGTCAGCCGGTCCGGGTCGATGGTCATCGACTGGATCGTGAAGAATTGCGCGATCGACGATCCCCGCTGTTCCTCGACGATCTTCATGAGATCGGCCTTGAGCCTCCCCTGTGCCCGCGGCGAGGAAATGGCGAGGACGCTCTCCATCCAATATTCGAGATTTTGCGGGTTGCGATCGAGGGTCAGCAGCACGACGTCGCGGGTGATCATTTCGAGATAGTCCCGGCTGACGCCGGCGCTCGATACGGTGAGCGGCGATCGCAACACCGGCTGCAACACCACTTCTCGGTCCCGCGAGAGCGTGACGCCCAGTAGCACGACGCTGGCAATCCCCAGCGCACCAGTCACCGTGAACAGCAAATTGCGCTGCTTCAAAATCCGCTGGTGCTGCGAATGTTGGTAGGAAAGATCCATATCAGCCTGCCATCAGTCGGAGATAGGAAGGTGGCGTGGCCCTGAGGCCGGTAAAGCCGGCCGGAAGATGCCAATAGGCCAGGTGCAAAAGCCATGAGCCCGCGCGTCCTGCCTTTGCTTTCCGCAGACCCCACCAGCCCGCGCCCGCAAGCGCTATGCCAATGAGAATATGCTGAGACAGGATACCCCAGGCGAAGGGAATGACCATCGCCAGGAACTCGTCCAGCGTCCAGAGCCCTATCAATTCAGGATCATCCAGATGAGCCGGGACCACATATTTGTCCTGTGCCATACACCACCCTCTTGTCGGCCCGGCGGCTCAAAGCCCTTGGGCCACAAAAAGCTTCAGATCGTCGCGGTGACGGTGGAGGTGACGATCGGGATGCCGGTGCCCGCGCCCACGCCGACGCCAACGGGAATGGCGATCTGGCCCAGCGAGAAGCGACCGGAGGCGAGGCCCACCACACCGCCCACCAGCGAGAGGATGGTGATGATCCGCCCGCCCGAGCCTTCGAGGAAGGCGCTGAACGTATTTTCCGCCGTATCAAAGGTCGTGTCGGCGCCAGCAAAGGCGGGGCCAACCATCAGCAACAGAGCGAATGCGACTATGGCGAGCCCAAGCACCGCCAGTTCCACCCGCCCTGCCTGTTTCAGAGCAGACTGCATGAGAGGCTTCCTTGTCTTTTCGAAGCGCGGAAAATCCGTGCTCGAGAGAAAGGCTGGGTGCGTTTGGGCGCTTTCACCAAGGAGGAAGAGCGAACAGGGTTCTCAAACCATCAAATAAATGCTGTTATTCGACATTGGCGACTGGCAAGGGCGCAAAATTGTCCGTGTTCGCGGGCAACTGTCCCGTTTCGCGGATTGCTGTCCGTGATCGCGGACAGGCGAATATTGCAACAGGGATGATTCGTGAAAGTCATCACCCGATTCGTTCCATTCGGGATAGCGCCAAAATGACTGGAATCTTGTAGCGGGGTGTAGTTGCACGATTGTCGGGACATGGCAGGAATTTGACGATCATTCGCCTCGCAAAAGCCCGTCACGACGGGAATATGAAGGGGTTCCCTCAATTACATGAAAATTGTTTGAATATCGAATCCACGAGGCCGCATGTTGCGTTGCGGAAAGCCTGTGCCTCTCTCGAAAGCAGGACAAACAGCTTCCCATAGGCGGGTGACGAAGTTGGGTCGGGCAGCCCGCTTCAAAGCGCCAGTGACGCACTCTCCGGGGGGAAAGGACCTAAGTTACCAACAGGGAGATTTTCATGGTGTGGCAATCGGATGGTGATGTTCCAGGCAACTCCAAACCTGGCAGGGCGGATGTGCAGGCGGGCTTTCTCGCCGTTATCCTCGACGCCATGGCGCACAAGCGCCTGAGCCTCCGCGATCTCGCCGGCGCCAGTGGCATCGGCAAAAGCCGGCTCGGCGCCGTTCTACACAGCAACGAGGCCAAGCGGCCGCCGCTGACCGTTCCCGAGCTTCAGATGTTGCTCGAAGCGCTCGATATCCATGTCCTCCACGCATGGCTCAAGGGCGAGGCGCTCCATCATATGGGGTCGCACAGCGACGGCCGACTAAACCGGCTCTTTCCCCTGCTTTCCGAATTTTATCTCGATCTGCCGCGCAAGTTGCTCGCCGCCATGGCGGAGATCGACGGCGCCGAT
Source organism: Sphingobium sp. 15-1 (assembly GCF_013375535.1). Taxonomy (GTDB): domain Bacteria; phylum Pseudomonadota; class Alphaproteobacteria; order Sphingomonadales; family Sphingomonadaceae; genus Sphingobium; species Sphingobium aromaticivastans. Next base: position 329,345 of record NZ_JABXJG010000003.1, on the reverse strand, counting down.
GGCACGGAACTGCGCCGCGAATGGTCGGGGCCGCTCGCCAACGCCGTCGCCAGGCGCATGGCCCATGAGATCATGCGGGTCATAGAGCGGCGCAACGCGCTGACCGATCTGCGCTTTTGAACCGTTCCTAAAATGTCGAAACCTGTGCCAGGCGATACGGGGCCATGGTCTGCCGATCGCCCGCACTTGCCCGTGTTTCCGGCCCCCCGCCCGGTATCGCAAACCCGCTCAGCCGAGACCAGTTGCGCAATATGTCGTCGACATAGAGGCGGGCCTGCCGGATGCGGGGGACCATCGCTTTTCGTATCCGGCCCGGTCCCGCATTATAGGCGGCGAGCGCCAGATGGATCTGGCCGAAGCGATCGAGCTGCTGGCGCAGATAGCGGGCGCCGCCCCGCAAATTCTGGTCAACGGCATAGCGATCGACACCCAGTTCCGCAGCGGTGCCGGGCATGAGTTGGGTCAATCCATAGGCATTTTTGGACGAGAAGACATGATGACGATAGCCGCTCTCCTGGATGATCATCGCATCGAACAAACCGACCGGAATGCCAAATTCGCAGGCGATCTGACTCATCAGGCCGTAATAACCCTGGCGCCGGTCCTCGACGTCTGCCCGCAGGAATCCGGTCGGACGGTAGGCAACGGACAAGCAGCCCGGCACCCAGCGCGGGGACGGCAACCCATAGAGCGGACCGCCGGTCATCCAGGGCGGGATGGCGATCACATGTGTCGAGGGCGAGAAGCGTCCAGGATCGACGGGGCTGGCGATGCTCCAGGGCTCCTCGCTCGATGCCTCCCCCTGCGCGAAACTGTTCGCCATCTGGATTTCGACCGACCGGCGAGTGGGGCCGCCAGCGAATGCGTCTGCCTGGTCCGCAAGCCGAGGCGCCGCGCCGTCTGCCGGTGCGGAAGGATCGGCCGGTCCGTCAGCGGACGGGACAGCGCCCATCGTGATCAATTGCACCGTTCGCAAGGTCTGCGCCGCAACGGCATGTGCCATGCATGTTCCGACGACCATCATTCCGGCGAGCAGAAAGGCTCTGCGCATAACATTCTCCTGAGCGTTAAGGCCCAAGTGGAAATCAGCGCGACGGAGGCTGTCAACCCCGCGGCGCCAGACTCCGCCTCCCCTCGTCCCTCTCCCGCGAGGCTCCCATGTGGTTGATCGATCGGCATAGCGATGGGCTCCAGACCCGGCGCATCCCTCTCCCCCGGCCGGTGCGCGAGGCACTGGTCCGCTGGTATGAAGGATATGGCGACCATCATGATGAGGAAGCGGGTATCTTGCTCGTCCAGCAGGCCCGCATCGGCGAGAAATGGATTGCCTGCGACTGCCTGGAAGAGAGCGAGGCGCCGCCAATCCTGACGCCCGCTTACTTGAGCGAAGCGGAAACCTATTATCTGCGCCGGCTCACCAGCGCCAAGCGACCCGAGCATCGCACCGACTGTCCCTTCTTTCGCGACCAGGCGACCAATCGCATCACAGAGGTGCGCAGTCCTCTCAATCCGGCGGAACCTCCGGCGGGCTTCTTCGAAGTGCTGCGGCCTGCGCCTGAAAATCTCGCGCAGCGGCCCGAAGAGGATCTGACCGACGACCGAACCCGCAATGCGTCGATCCCGCGCCTCGCCCGGCTGCTCTGGCGCCTGATCGATGCCGCGGACCTGAACCGCCTCCCTCCTCTTCGCCACGCGTCCCTCTCCCCTTCCATCAGGCAAGAGTTCAAGACCCTGGGTCGGGCTGCCGCGAAGATTGAGATCGCGCCGGGCATGGAATTGGCGAGCGCGCTCTGGACCCACGCCCAACCTCTTCACAGCAAACAGGTCTATGCGTCGCTCCGGCGGCTTTCCGAGAAATGGCCGCGCGGCCATGTACCCCAGGCTTTTCTTGCTCTGTTCGCGCCCGCCTTCCAGGGCAGCTCGATCGAGGTACCGGGCTGCGAACCGGTGCAGGTCGCCAATCGAGTGCAGTCGCCATCGGTGCGGACCAATATCATCAAAGGCCCCTATCTCGTCCTTGTCGTTGTCGGTGAATATCCGGAGTCTCGTGGCTTCGCTCCGCTGCGCGCCTATGCGCAGCCCATCTATTCAGGACGGCGCTTTGTTCCAATCGATAGTGAATTTGAACGCCTGGTGTTACGCCAGCTTCTCGAAGCCCAGAATAACCTCGACCGTCTCAATATTGATCTCGCCATCGAAAAGCCGATCTTCGATCGATTGACGGACCTGGGGCCCTGCAGACCAGACTTCCTCGTCGAAGCGCGCTCAAGAGAGACCGGCGAAATCCGACTATTGATCATCGAGGCGATGGGGTTTGACGACGAAAGCTACCGCGCCGCGAAAGCCGTGACGCTGCCCCGGATGCGGCAAATCGCTCCGGTCCTTGCCGTGACGCCGAGGGACGCGGACAGCCGACGAATAGGTTCAATGGTGGTGGAGACTATCCTGTCATGACCTTGATCTGATTCATCAAAATTACAGGGCATGACCTCACGGAACCATGGTGTGATGAAAGTCTTTAACTCGTCTCGTCTTGGCTCGCACAAATGGTGATTTACATTTTGCTCGATTGCGCGCATGAGGCGCAGAACGTTCCTCGAAGATGGGTCCGCGATCATGGCCGACAACAATGCTCCCGACATAACCGTTCTGACCGTCCAGTTGGTGAGCGCTTTCGTTTCCAACAATACGGTGGCGAGTGGCGACCTTGCCGGCCTGATTCAGTCAACGCGCGCCGCGCTGACCAACGAACTCAATCCCACGCCTGCCGCGCCCGAGGCGCCCACTTACACGCCTGCGGTTTCGGTCCGTAAGAGCCTGTCATCGCCGGACCATATCCTCAGCCTCATTGACGGCAAGCCCTACAAGACCTTGAAGCGTCACCTGGCTTCGCACGGCCTGAACCCCGAGGAATATCGTTCGCGCTACAATCTGCCGAAAAGCTATCCGCTGGTCGCGGCCAGCTATTCGGATGCGCGCCGCGCGGTCGCTTCAAAGATCGGTCTTGGCCGCAAGCCCGTCACGCCGGCAGCTCCAGCCGTTGAAGCCAAGCCCGCAGCTGCTGCTGCGCCGAGCGCACCGGCGCCCGCAAAGGCCAAGGTCCCTGCCAAGCCCGCCACGCCCAAGAAGGCTGTGAATGGCGACGCCAAGGCGAAATCGGTCAAGGCCGCAGCTCCTACCGCTCCCGCCAAGGCAGCTCCCAAGGCGCCTGCCGCAGCAAAGACGGCTCCAGTTGCCGATACAAAGGCTGCGCCGGCGAAGGCGAAGGCCGAACCCCGCAAGCGCCTGTCGATTGCCGCGCCGAAGGACGAAAAGCCCGCCGCGAAGGTCGAAGCTGCCGCCAAGCCGGAAGTGAAGGCCGCTGCTCCCAAGGCCAAGCCGGCAGCCGCGCCGAAGGCGGCGAAGCCCGCAGCGGCTGCAAAGAAGCCTGAAAAGGCGGCCAAGGCGGTTGTGAATGGCGACGCCAAGCCCAAGGCTGACACCGCGCCAGCCAGCGCCTGAGCGATCAGTCGCTTTTCAATGCCCTGATTTCAGGACAGCCCCGCTCCGGCGGGGCTGTTTTTTATGATCATCGGCCCATTCAGTTGCTACTGGATCGGCCAATGCTTTTTCAGGCAATCACACAGGCAAACCGGGCTTTCGGTTAAACGAGGTCTGCTGATACTGCCAAAAGATACAGCCTTATGTCATCAGCATCATGCTCTCCGCCAAGGGCAATCGACGCATCAATCGTCTTGCGCAAGTCCTCGAGCTGAGCCTGGCCCAATTCAGCGGAACGGAAATGTTCCTGGCGCTCGTCAACGGGTTCGTTCATGGGACTCAACGGGCCTCGTCAGCCCACAATAGAAAATTTCGTAAACCAGCACCGAAGGACATGCGCGAACATCGCTGCCCACCGGATGAAGTGCCGATCCTTCAACCTTTGGCAAGACGCGGTTTGCGCACATTCACAGGCACGGACGCCGACTTGCGCGATTGCGGCTGCCGTTCCTGGAGCCAGTTCTCGGCATAAGTGTCGCGGGTACGAACCCATCCAGTCAGGTCTTTATTGACCTTCTTCATCGCGCCGAGGATCACTCCCAGCTCAAGATATCCGATATCGTTGCCCAGCTCGTCGTTGAGCTCCCCCATATGGATCATCACGATCGTCATGAGCTTATTGTCAGCGCAGCGCACGGCAAACTCCGGTGAACCAAGCTGCACGACTGCCGCGAGCGCATGAGGATCGGAATTGGTTGCTTCCGCGAAACGCGTTATCCGGTCATTACTGATGCGACCCTGGCCTGACTCCAGATAGTCGTAGGAGCGAGCCGACATGCCCATCGCCTTGGCTACTTCGGCAACGCTCATTCGACGCATCTTACGGACCAGGCGCATGGCCTCTCCGATCAGAGCTCCATCGTTCGTTTCCTCAGGCGTCTTGCTGCTCATCTCCACATCATTCCGTCGGGTTTCCAGGCAGACCAACGCCGAACCAGCCAGCGTCAGTTTCACAATAAAACCAGAAAAGCGCCTCCAGATAAACCTTTGATTTTGTTGACGCGCAAAAAATTTGCGCCAATTCGGCAGCTTTACCGCGCAATTGCGCAAAATTGCTGCAGCAAATTGGGGCTCTTTTGTGATGGTCGTACCGCAAATGTGGGAAAACACACCCTCCACCCCAGCCTGGATCAATTTTTACTCGCCAACGCCCAGCACCGCCGCGACCTCCATGATTCGGATCTGGAAGGGACACGGCATGTTCATGGGTACTTCTGACGACAGGGCTTATCTGCAAGCGTATAAAGCAATCCGTCTGGCACTGCGCGAACGCCATTGGGCGGAAGGCCAGCATGTTTCCGCCAACCAGTGCGCCAAAACCTATCAATTTAGCCCGACACCCGTGCGCGAGGCCATGGCGCGGCTAGCGGGCGAAGGCCTGCTCGAAGAGCGGCGCGGCATGGGCTATTTTGTTCCTCGCCTCGGTCCGGTGGAATTGAGCGAACTTTACACCGTGGCCCAAAGCACGGCGGCCATGCTGGTGAATGAACCTGTCATGCTCCCCGTCAAGGTCACCGCCAATCGCGCTGAGCAAACAAAATTCGACAGTGGCACGATCCTCGTGACGCTGGCCGGACAGACCGCGAACTCGCTCCTTTGCCAGCTTGCGGCCAATCTCGATGCGAGACTTGCTCCCGTGCAGGCGGCCGAAGCGCAGATGTTCGACCTGGCCGCCGAGTCCACAGAATTCCTCGCGCTGCTCGCAGGGAGCGACCGCCGGCTGCTTCAACGCTTCACGAACGGCTATTACGGCAGACGGCGCAAGGCCGCCCTCGAGATTGCCCGCCGACATGACGGCAGCGCGAAAAGCGGCAACAGAATGAAAAGAGAGAGAAAATAGACGCAATATCATTTGAATAGCGAAGTCAGAGGGTGCCTCATGGGCATGCCGATGTTCGGCACATTCCAATGAAGGAGGTTCGTGATGACCAAAGTGAAAACCGTTCGCCTGCGGCGCCTCGGCAGCGTCTCCCGCGACACCAAGGCGATCGTCCAGACGGGCGAGCAGGAGGAATTCATTCCCGTCCTGTCTTACGCCTGACCCCACCCGGGAGCGGCCTTCAAGGAGGTCGCTCCCTCCCCTATCACCTGAAAACCCATCACCACCGCACCGGGGAAATCGAACCCAAAGCATGTGCGACCCCCGCCACATGAGTTGGCCAACCCCGGTGCATCCAACGAACGAGGTTCAATCATGACCAAGACGAAATCCGCTTGCCTGCGACGCCTCGGCAGCGTCTCCCGCGACACGCATGCGATCACCCAGATGGGCGACAGCGAAGAATTCATGCCGGTGCTCTGCTGGCCCTGACGCCTGCGGGAGCGGTTCCAACCGGGCGCCGCTCCCTTTTTTCATGGGAACCGTTCTATGCCACTCACCCCCTCCCCTCATGTCCGTGTCGCTGATGTCGATAATGACCTCATCCTGCTCGATCTGTCCGACGACAGCTATTTCTGTCTCTCAGGCGAAGAAGCAGACGAAGTCATCCTGGCTCTTCGAGGGGACGAACAGGATCCGGAATGTCCGGTGATCGCTGAACTTCTCGATGCGGGTCTCCTGCGCGCAGTCGACGACCTCATCCCGGCCTTCCTCGAGCGGCCGATGCCCGAGGATGGGATGCCGCCTCGCAGCAGCACATTGGCAAGCGTGACGCTCCTCCCCGCCATCCTGGCAGGGCTCATCCACTATCAGCTCAGGCGCAAAGCCCTGCTTCGCCGCCCCGTCCGCACGGCAACAAGAAAAACGCTGGATGACGCAGAGGTTATTCGCCTGGTCCGGCGCTTCCGGCAATTGCGGATCCTCATGCCGCGCAGCGGCCGTTGCTTCGTCCAGTCCTGGCTGCTGCTCAGACTCCTGCGCAAGCGCGGCATCGCCGCGGAATGGATATTTGGCGTGCGCACCTACCCCTTCGAAGCCCATTGCTGGGTCGAGTGGCGGGGCCGCGTTCTCAATGATTGGGCCGATCATGTCCGCTGGTACGAACCCATTGCCCAGTTCTGATTCCTTATCCTTCTGTGCCTTGATCGCGCCATCCGGTTCATCGGCCGAGGCCCGCGCCCGGACCATTGCCGGGGCGCTGCGCGCGCGAATGTCCGGTCTCATCGTCCAGGCGGACCATCCCGGCTTCCTGTTGCTCGCCGAGCCTCAGCATACCGGCTGGGAAATGCATGCTGCGCGGAAGAATGCTACCCATGTCCTCGGCGCACTGCTGCCGGGAACGCTGCCTGCCGACTCCCTTCCCGCAGCTCTGGAGACATCCACCGATCCCATCGAGGCGATGACCGCCCTTACCCGCCTGTGCTGGGGCCGTTATGTCACCTTCGTTCATGACGCGGAGCGCCAGCAAACCAGCTTCCTGCGCGATCCGTCCGGGGCGCTCCGCGCCTATATCTGGAAGGTCGATGGCCTCACCCTGGTCGTCAGCGGCTTACCGGACGCGCTCCTCGAAAGTGTCGGCGTTCGACCCACCATCGATTGGTCCGCGCTCGGGACGCTCACGGCGCTTCCCGAACGGGTCGGAAGCCTGAGCGCCCTTACCGACGTGACAATTCCGCTGCCCGGCACGATCTATCATATTGGTAATGGCGGCATCACCACCCAGTCCATCTGGTCGCCGGCCGCGTTCGCCAGGCAAAGCCCGACGTCCCTCTCCGATCTCCCCCGCACTCTTGCCAATTGCATTTCCGGATGGGCACATGGATGCGACCAGGTCGCCATTGAACTATCCGGAGGCCTCGATTCCTCGCTCGTGTTGGGTGGGCTCGCCCGGCGGAAGCAGCGGCCGGCGCTCCAGGCGCTCAATCTCATTCCGCGTTCGGCAGGCGGCGGAGAAAGCCGCTTTGCCCGCGCGGTAACTGATCATTGGCGCGTTCCCCTGGTCGAAGTGGGCATTGAACCCGAAGAGATCGACTATCTCGCGCACGCTGAGCGATCCCGCCCGGAACAGCCCTTGGTCTATGGCCTGGACCTCACCGCCGATCGAATATCTGCGAACATTGCGGACAGTATTGGCGCGGCGCGGATATTGAGTGGCCAGGGCGGCGACGCGGTGCTGTTCCAGCCGCGTGGCCCTCATGTCGCTGCCGACCGGCTGCGCGCCAAGGGGCCCGGCCCGACCTATTGGCGGTTGCTTGGGTCGGCCGCCGCGTCCACCGACAGGTCGATCTGGTCTGCTCTCTGGCGATCCCTGCGGCCAGCGCCAATCCGCGTCGCGCCCAATTTCCAGCGGGCTCTCGCCGGGCCAAGGCTGAGCGCGCAGCTTGAAGCTGGGCCGCCGCTTCATCCCTGGATGGAGGAAGCGCGGCGCCTGCCACCAGGCAAGCGGCTTCAGATCGCCATGCTCTCCAACTGCCAGATCTTTCACGCCCCAACCCTGACGGCCGCTGGCCATCGGCTCGCCCATCCCATGCTGTCGCAGCCGGTGGTCGAGCATTGCCTGCGCGTGCCGGTCTGGGAATTGGTGCCCGACGAGCGCGACCGGGGCGGTGCGCGCGATGTGTTGGCTCAATGGCTGCCGCAGGCCGTGCGTGAGCGTCGCACCAAGGGAGAGGCGACCGGCTTCTATAGCCGTGCTATCGCGCTCCAACTCGATCGGTTGGGACCGCTGCTGCGCGAAGGTCATCTGGTTCGGCAAGGCATCATCGACCGCGCGGCGCTGGAACCGATGCTGGACGCGGAAGCGCTGCTCTGGCGTGGCGACCATTCGCTGCTGGCAACGCTTGTGGCAATGGAATTATGGGCGCAGCGATGGGTGTAGCAATCCGGTCAACCGATAGCCGATCGGTGAGCCAGGCAGATATGCGCTGCCACATGTCGCGGATATTGCCGGGGCTGCGCACGCTATGCGCCTCGCCCCAATAGCGCAGCAAGGTGACGTCCCGCCCGGCGCGGTGCAGCAGCGCAAACATGCGCTCGGCATTGATCGCAAGCACCGCGTCGATGTCGCCATGGATCAGCAGCACGGGATCGCGGATGCCCTCGGCCTGATAATAGGGGCTGCTCCGCCAATAGCGTTCGGGCGCCGCCTGCGGCCCCGTCAGCATGTGCCCCTGCCCGCCCTCGGCCCATCCGAAACCCGACGTCAGTGGAAATCCTTCCTTCATGGCCACGCGGTCGGGCGGCGGCAGCGCGCCATGCTGGATCGCAAGGTCCGCGGGCGCGGCGCTGGCAATATAGGCGCGGAAGCGGTGGCTTTGGGATGCGATCTTGAGGCTCGTGTAGCCGCCGAAACTGTGGCCATAGACCGCCATGCGCTTGCTATCGACCAGGCCCGTGGCGAGGACCCGGTCGACCGCCTGCTCGACCTGCGCGGTCAAGCCGGCGCCGCGGTCCATGCCATCGTGCGCGTCAACGAGGCTGGGCATGAGCACCGCATAGCCCATGCTGGTAAGGAGGAGCGGATTGACCGGTGAGGCAACAACGTCCGGTGCGAGCACGGGAGGACGAGTGTTGGTGAAGGTCGTCCCCGGATAGGGGATCACGACCAGAGGGTGCGGCGTGGGGCTATGTCCCGTTGGCAGGATCAGCCAATCGGTCAGCCCGGAGGCAGGATTTATCAGGGGACGCATAGTCGGCAGGTCAATGTCGGCCAGATGGCCATTGATCCGGTCGATCTCGCGAATGCCGACCGGCCCTGAGACCATGAGCCGGCCGACACCCCTTATATCGCGCGCGACCCAAAGCGCGATGCCGTGCCGCCCGTTGCCTGCGAGCAGACGGGTAATGGGAGAGTCTCCTGTCTCGATTGCCCGAGACGGCGTGCCGGGCCAATCCAGCTGCGCTACCCTCCCCTGCAAGAGGGCAACGGGGGTGTTGTCGTTGATCGGCGTGATCGAGCGATGGTTAGCACGAATGCCGACGTCGAAACTCTCGCTGGCCGGGCGAGTTATCAGTAGCGGTCCGCCCGCTATGATCCGCTCGACGTTGCCCGCCCGATCGATCGACCAAAGCCCATCCGGGCAGGCGAGGAGCAGTCGGGTGCTCCCCGCCTGCAGCGCCGGCGGCTGGCAGGGCAGCCGGGCCAGCGCCTTATCGATAGTTTGTGCCGCGCGCGGAGCCGTCCAGCGATCTTGCCCCGCCCCGCGTCGGCCATAGAGAAGCGGAACTTCACCCCACCACCCCGCGCGCGCCAGACGGACGCCGCTGTCATCGGGCGGCAGATACGGCGTGACCTGCTCGAACGCAGCGCTGCTTTGCCCGCTCCCTGTATTGAAGACCCGAAGCGCGCCCATCGCCCAATCGTCGCCGGGCTTGCGCGCGAAGAATAAGAGCTTGCTCCCTTTGGGCGCCCATTCGAGGAACCCGGGCTGGATGTCGCAGTTCGAACAGGCCTGATGCTCCAGTCCACCATTAATCGGCAAGACCGACAGCCGATATTGCCGGTTCTGGTCACTCGACCGCACGGGCACATTCTGGGGGATGACCGTTTCCGGCCCCTCGCGCAGCAGGGCAAGCCAGGCCCGATCCGCCGAGATCGCAACATCGACGATCGGCCCAGTCGCAATCTGCCGCGTGTCCTTCGTATCAGCGTTCACCAGCAGGAGTTTGCGTTGCGGGTCCGGCGCCGCCTCGCCCTTTCCGCCGATGACCGAAACACCCGGCTGCGCCCCAAGCGCCGTTCGCGCCCAGAGCGGCGCGACCTCCGCCTGGAAGCGGCTGCCGGCAGCGAGCGGCCAGGGCAGAGCTGGGCTGTCCGCTTCGACCAGCAGCAGGTGACGATCGTCCAGCCAGTCGGGCGCCGGATGCAGAACCGAGGTCGCGGGATGCTGCGGAAGCCACTTCACTTCCCGCGCCGCCATGTCGACGATCCCCAATGACAGGGTTTCATCCTTCAGCCGGAACACCGCGAGGCGCTTACCCGAGGGTGAGAGGCTTGCAATCCAGTAGCCCGCGCCATCGTCCTGCGGGAATAGCGGCTCGAGACGGCGGCCATGCTGAAGGTCGAGGCGCATGACGACGCCTAGGCCACGGCGGTTGAAGCCATCATAGCGGTAGCTCGTACCGCCGTCATAGCGGCGGTAGCGATCGATCACAGCCCATTGACCGCCCGGATCGACCAGCGCCTGCCCGTAGCTTTCAACGCGCAGCATATCGTCCACGTCATAAGGGCGTGCCTCGGCGATGCCGGCCGCGGCCAGGCATAGCGCCGCCAGCCATGGGTAACGCATGGGTAAGAGTCCTGATCTTGGGAGGGGTGCGAAGGGCGACTCAGCCGAACCGCGCTACCATCGCTTTTTTACCTGCATCGACAGGAAGCGGCTAAGCACATCGGCGTTGGCCGGATCATAGGCAAAGCCAAGATTGCGATCGACAAAGGGCGGGTCGCGGTCGAAGAGATTCTGCGCGGTGAGCGCGAGGCTGAGGCCCTTGCGCCAACCCTCTGTCGCTCGCGGCTCGTAGCGCAGTTGCAGGTCGACTCCCGTCCATGAGGAGATTGGCCGCGCCGGCATGCTGATATTGTCAGTATAAGACCCGACATGGTTGACCAAGAGCGTGGCGCCGACATCGCCGCGCGCCCAGTCCAGGGTGCCACGCGCGCGGAAGTCGACCGGATTGCCGAGCGTGCCCACCCGTTCGATCACGGGCGAGGCAGGCGTCAATTGATCCTTATAGTCGATGAGGATCGTGCTGTTGATCGAGAGGTTCAGCCGGTTCGATCCGAGGGTGAGACTCTGGCGCACCAGCAGATCGACGCCCCGCACATCGACCCGCGCGGAATTGACATAACGCCCATCGATGATCGCACGGAAGGATTCAGGCGCGAATGTCGTCGGCACGCTCGACCCCGGCACGGCCAGCAGCGCCAGGACCCGCGCCAGATCGGCGGCATTATGCGCAGGGTCGATCAGGGTCACATAGGGCGCATAGATCGGATTGGTGAGCGCTTGCAGGATATTCTCGGTGACCGGCTGGCCGATCCGGTTGGAGAAGCGGGTCTGAAAATAATTGGCCTCAAAGCCAAAGCCCGGCACCGCCTTGGGCTGAACCTTGAACCCCAGGGAAAGCGACTTCGCCTTTTCCGGTTCCAGATCGCGGTTGCCACCCCGAAGCGACAGGACGGGCAAATTGCCTCCACCAGTCGTCGGGAGCTGGGTATAGGAGACGCGGAAAGGATCGAAGATCTCCGGTAGAGCCGGCGCCCGGAAGGAGGTGCCCCAGCTTCCCCGCAATTGCAGGCCGTCGGTCGGCTCCCAGACCAGCCCGATCTTGGGGTTGGTGGTCGAGCCGAAATCGGAATAGCGCTCATGCCGGACCGCCAACGACAGGTCGAGCCGTTGCAGGCCAGGTCGCGCATTGCCTGAGCCCACGAGCGGAACGGCCAGTTCGCCAAAGACCGCCACGATCGTCCGGTTGGCCTTGGCCGCGACCGGCGCAGGCGGGGTCACGCCAGAGGCAAAGGTCTGGATCGAGCGGCTGAAATCCTCCTCCCGTGCCTGCGTCCCGAAGGCGAGCTTCACCGGGCCGCCTGGCAGATCGAAGATCGTGCCGTCAGCGATCAAACTCCCGTTCAGCAATTCGCTGCGGTAGTGCTGGCGAATGAAGCCGCTGCCGATGAAGTCCGTGATGACGGAGCTATTGCTGCTGCCGTCGCCAAAGGGATTGAAATAGCCATCCCGTGCCGCACTGAAAGGCGTTGCCGGATTATCAGCGGTGAGGCCCAGCGCTTCGTTGAGCGCGGTGCTGTTGAGCAGATGGTCGCTCAACTGGCGGTCGACCTGCCGGGCATGAGACAGATAGGCGTCGACTTGCCAGTCACCGCCCAGCTCCGCTCGGACCCCGGCGGTCACCGAGTGGCTGCGCACCCGTCCGCTGCTGACGATCGGGCCAATGTCCCGACCGAAATCATAAGCAATCGCAACCGACGAACCGCCAGTGGGCGAGACAAACCACGGATTGGAGCGGGTCACGCTCATGATCGTGAGCGAAGGCTGCGATTTCGCATCGAACTTGCGATCCGAATAGCGGCCCTCGACATAGAAGGTCAGGCCATCGGTCAGCTCCTGCTCACCACTCACGAACAGGCTGTGTCGGTCCTGCTTCGAGAGCAGATCGACATGGGCCCGCGGGCTGGAGAGGCTTGCTCCGGGGATGAAGTCGCCGGGAGCAAGGTCCGTCCCGTCCTGCCCATCGGGAATCGCATAGGCCGGGACATAGGTGCGGGTGACCGGGTCCAGCACGACGATCGTGCCCGGCACCGAGAAATATTGGCGATAATCATGCCCGCCCAGCGGCCGCAGGTCCGCCGAGCGCGTATATTTGCGCGCGGAGCCGGGCAAGCGGCCGCGATGCTGATATTCATAAGCAGCGAGGATATGGCCGGTCGACCAGCGCGCGCCCACGACCTGGCCTGCAATAATGTCCTCGCTGCCGCCACGCGTCACCGTTCCCAGCCGCATCCGGCTTTCCGCTCCTTCGAAGTCCTTGCGGAGCAGGATGTTCACCACGCCGCCGATCGCATCCGAACCGTAGAGCGCGGAGGCGCCGTCAGCCAGCACCTCGACCCGCTCGACCGCGACCGCCGGGATGCTTGAGAGATCAGTGAAGTCCCCTTTGCCGCCCGCGCCCGCCGCGCGGCGGCCGTTGACGAGCGTCAGTGTGGCGTCGGAGCCGAGGCCGCGCAGATTGATGCTGGAGCCCAGGCCCGGATTGATACTCACCCGGTCCGAGCCGGTGAGACTGGTGTCCTCATTGGCCATGCCCCCGAAATTCTGCGGTAGCAGCGCCAAAGCCTCAGCGACCGTGCCGGCCCCCGATCGCGCGATGTCTGTCGCCGTCATGTTGATCACCGGAGAGGATGGCGGGGCTGCCGAGCGGATATTGGTGCCGGTGACGGTGACGGTGACCTCCGACGCCGCCATGTCCGGTGCCCGGACCGGCTTTGGTCGCGGTGCGACCAACTGCGGCGCGCGCTGGGTGCGAGCCGGGGTTTGCGTCGAGGCACGGGGTGGCGGCGAAGCCTGCGGCGAGAGTATATAGACATTGCGCCCCTGATGGCTGACCGCAATGGGATAGCCGCCAATCAGCTTGCGCAGTGCCTTGTCAGCATCCATCGATCCCATGACCGCATGCGCGCGGCGCCCTTCGACCAACTGGCTGCGATAAAGCAGCTGCCGTCCCGTCAGCGCCATATAACGCTGCAGAGCCTGGTCGAGCGATCCGGCCGCGATGTCGAAATTTTGCCGGGCTTCCTGCGCGCGCACGATAGGCGCAGCGACGGGAACGGTTGCCAGCGCCCAGGCCGCGCAGGTCAGCAGTCCACTGCGGCAGAATCCGACCGCGCTACGCTTCCCTCGCTTATCTCGATGGACGATCTTGACTTTCATGGTTCCCCTTCCCCTGCTGGTCCGGCGGACTGAGGGGCGGGCTCGCACCTTCCCCTGTCGCCTATCCCTGCAACGCAAGGGATTGGGGGTAACCCTGGCAGACATGTTAAATTTTTATGTCAGGAGCGCGCGGGGTCAAGCACCAGACGGATCGCACCATTGGGTTCAGGCTGGGCGCGCAGGGGATAAAGCGCGATCACCGCACGGATGAAGGCATCGCGATCGCCCACCGCAAATCCACCATTCACATGCTCTTCAGCAAATTCCGGCGCTTCCAGGATGATCGGCGCCTCACAATAGCGATTGACCTCGTCCACAGCGTCGGCGAGCGCACGGCCTTCAAAGAGAAGCCGACCGCTTGTCCAGGATGTGACCGCCTGGATGTTCCCGCGCTCCTTGGGACCAAGCCCGCCCTGTCCCGCCATCATCATGTCACCGGGCAGCAAATGGTCGCTGCATGCGTCCGTGGAGCAATCGGTGGAATCCACCCGCACCTTGCCTTCAATCAGCAGAATCCTGGCGTCGAACTGTTGGCGATCGATTTCGAAGCGTGTGCCGAGCGCGCGCACCGTTGCCGCGCCCGCATCGACATCGAACGGGCGGCTCTTGTCATGCGCGACATCGAACAGCGCGCGGCCACTGATCAGGGTCAGCCGACGGTGGCCATCAGTAAAACGGACGTCGACGGCGCTCGCGCTATCGAGATGAAGGGTCGACCCATCTTCCAGCCGCACAAGCCGCTGCTCACCGATGCCGGTTTCATAATGGACTGAAAGTGGCCAGAGGAAGAAGGCGCCCAGCGCGAGTGCCCCGGCAATGACCCCGCCTGCCAACCACAATAGCGGCCGCCTGCTACGTGTACGCGAGGCCGATTGCTCCAGGGTTTCCCCGACAAGTGTGGCGATATCGGGATCTTTTCCCAGCGCCTGCGCTGAGCGCCAATGCTGGTCGATCCGCTCATACGCGGCCGCATGGCGCGGGTCTTTCTTCCAGGCGAAGAACTCGTGGATCTCGCTCGTGTCCGCTACGGGCGAATTGAAGCGCGCAACCCAGCGGGCCGCCTCTGCCTCTATCTTTTCTTCCTCTTCCCTGCCCATCGTCATCCTCGCCCTCAGTCAGAAAGCCTTTGCGCACAATGTGCCAGTGCCTTGCTCATCCGCCATTCCACGGTCTTGACCGAGATCCCGAGCCGTTTTGCAATATCCGCATTCGTCATGGGCGTGAAGCGCGACAAAAGAAAGACGCTGCGCAGGTCCGGCGGCAATGAAAGGATAGCGTGCTTGAGGCCCAGCAGATATTCCTGGTCGGCGCCGACCGGAATTTCCCAGGACGGATCAGGGTCGTTCGCCGCCACGGGCGCCGGCCGGATCTTGTTCCGCCGCATCTGGTCGCGGGCGAGATTGACGCCGATCCGCAACAGCAGCGCGCGGGGATGGTGCTGCGTCGCTTCCTCGCTGTAGCGCGCCACCCGCATATAGGTGTCCTGCACCAGATCCTCCGCTTCCAGGCCCATGCCCGCAAACCGGCGTTGCAGCCTTCCCAGCAGCCAACCGGCATGACTGCGGTAGAGCCGATCGATCATCCCATCTTGCCGCCTGTCCCCGGACAGCCACGGCTTCTTTCCTCGCTCACCGGTCATGACCCGCGCCTTTCCTCGACATATTGCGGGCGCGCCGCCCCAAAGGGACGGCGGAGGAAAGGCTCCATGCCGGCGCGGCACGCAAGGGCGCGCGCTAATGATCAGACACGACAGTCCTATCGACTGAGCGCGCCCGATCTCGGTACAGGGGTTTCCACGCCCCGCCACCGGCCTCCCGATGGCAGACAGGAAAGTCCCGCATCAGGACTCCGGCTGCAAGTGTTTGGAAAAAGGGGTCGGGTGTTGGAAATCCCTGTTGAGACCCGCTATTTGAACATCGCGCTGAACCGCCCCGGGATTGCCGGAGGCCCTAACTCCTGAGAGGAAGGGTCTACGATGAGCAAGACGACGAACAAGTTTGCACCGGAGGTTCGTGAGCGGGCCGTCCGCATGGTGCTGGACCACGAAGGCGACCATCCGTCCCGCTGGGCGGCGATCATATCCATTGCCGAGAAGATCGGCTGTTCGGGGCACACGCTGCTAGAGTGGGTAAAGAAGGCTGAGGTGAACAGCGGCAAACGTCCTGGCGTTCCCACCGAACTGGCAGACCGTTTGAAGGCGCTGGAGCGCGAGAACCGTGAGCTTCGCCAGGCCAACGAGATTCTGCGCAAGGCGTCGGCATATTTTGCCCAGGCGGAGCTCGACCGCCCGTTCAAGCGATGACTGCCTTCATTGACGAGCATCGGGATGAGTATGGGGTCGAGCCGATCTGCCGGGTTCTGCCGATCGCCCCATCCACCTATCATGAACGTGTGGCATCGCGACGCGATCCCTCGCGCCTGTCACCACGTGTCCAGCGTGATGAGGCCATGAAGCCCGAGGTTCGGCGCGTGTTCGATGCCAACTTCAAGGTCTACGGCGTGCGCAAGGTGTGGCGGCAGATGCAGCGGGAGGGCTTTGATATTGCCCGCTGCACAGTGGAGCGGTTGATGCGTGATTTGGGCCTGCAGGGCGTGATCCGGGGCAAGCCGGTGAAGACGACGATCAGCGACAAGGCGGCTCCGTGTCCGCTCGATCAGGTCAACCGTCAGTTCCATGCGCCGGCACCGAACATGCTGTGGGTGTCGGACTTCACCTATGTCGCGACGTGGTCGGGGTTCGTCTACGTGGCCTTCGTGATCGACGTATACGCCCGCTATATTGTGGGCTGGCGGGTGAGCAGGACGGCCCATGCCAGCTTTGTGCTCGACGCCCTGGAGCAGGCAATCCATGATCGGCGACCAGTTCATCATGGCGGCCTGATCCACCACAGCGACCGCGGCAGCCAATATGTCTCGATCAAGTATACCGAGCGCCTTGCCGAGGCTGGGATCGAGCCATCGGTCGGGAGTGTGGGCGACAGTTATGACAACGCCTTGGCGGAGACCATCAACGGCCTTTACAAGGCCGAGGTGATCCACCGGCGAGGACCGTGGCGATCCTTTGAAGCCGTTGAATACGCCACTCTCGAATGGGTAGACTGGTTCAACAACCGGCGGTTGCTCGCGCCCATTGGCAACATCCCGCCTGCCGAAGCCGAGGAGCGCTACTACGCCATGCTGGACGAAACACCCATGGCCGCATAATTTAAACCAAATGGCCTCCGGCAATCCCGGGGCGGTTCACGCCGCTGCCGACCGACCAGGCCAAAAGCCCGCCGATCCCCCGGCCCATGGGACGCGCGTCCTGTTTCACGGCACCCGACATTGTCTCCATAGCGCAGTGATCGCTTCTGTCTAACTGGAGGTCACCAAAGGCGAAAAAAATATCCACTTTCCGGTGGTTACGAAGAAAATTGCGCGTTTTACGAAAAATTGCTGCCGAGATTCGGCAATTTCTTTCGCAAATCCCGCAGCGAATCTTCGGACGCGAGAAGGGCGTCGCATTTTACGTTTGAACTGATCCGTGAAGAGAACGGGAGCAAACGCTCGTGCTGGCGGGGCTGTCGACGGGCAGAGCCATGCCAGTCCCCGCCCCCGGCCTCTTCGCGAGGTGCATATTTTTCTTGGCTTTTCCGCGCCGAGGAACGACTCTGGGCACCATGAAGACCGCTCTTGATCATCTGCCTCCCCGCAAGCGTGCCGAACTGGACGAGGTTGTCCGCATCCTCTTTGCCGAGTTCGAGGATGCATTGGCCGGGCGCAACGCGCCGCATCGGAAAGCGGGCAAGATCCTCAAGGTGATCCTTTTCGGCTCCTATGCGCGTGGCGGCTGGGTCGAAGATCCTGTCGGTGGTTACTTCTCGGACTATGACATTTTGGTGGTCGTCAACCACGAGGAACTGGCCGATCCGGTCGAATATTGGACGCAG
The DNA here is from genome assembly GCF_013375535.1 of Sphingobium sp. 15-1. GTDB lineage: Bacteria > Pseudomonadota > Alphaproteobacteria > Sphingomonadales > Sphingomonadaceae > Sphingobium > Sphingobium aromaticivastans. The sequence continues at coordinate 311,553 of NZ_JABXJG010000003.1, read as the reverse complement.
GCCGAAGACCATTTGATGCGGGCGCAGACGATCTCCAAAAAGATCAAAACCCCGGTCAACCCGATCTACCACAGCCTGACCGACGTCAATGCGCAGCTCAAGAAAGGCCGGCCCTTCTTTGTCGATATCGTCCGGGATGGCATCGCTCTCTACGAGGCGCCGGACCATCCGTTTAATCAGCCGAGCAAACTCCCGCTAAACGAGGCGCTAGAGGAAGCGCAAAAGTATTTCGACAAATGGTTTCCCAGTTCAGTGGGATTCTTGAGCATGGCGCGACACGCCATGAGCGAAGGCCATTCGAATGAAGCGGCTTTCGCTCTGCATCAGGCGACCGAAAGGCTGTATCATTGCTTTCTTCTGGTTTTGACGCTTTACTCGCCAAAATCTCACAAGCTGAATTTCCTTCGTTCGCAGTGCGAAGGGCAGGATGCTCGCCTAATTTCAGCTTGGCCTCGTGATACGCGCTTCGCTCAACGCTGTTTCGAACTGCTCCGCAGCGCCTATGTCAATGCGCGTTATTCCGATCATTACAAAATCACCGCGGAAGAACTGGACTGGCTCTGCGAACGCATCAGCCATCTCCAGGTGCTTGTGAAGGAAATCTGCGAGGAACGGCTCGCAGACTAATCGCCGCAATATTTGGCAGGGCGACACGAAGTCCAGCCCTGCCGCTCCCGATCATCACCAGATCCTGATGCGATCCTGAGGGGGCAGATACAGCCTGTCAGTCGGCTTCGCCTGAAACGCTGCGTACCACGCATCGAAGTTTCGCACCGTGGCAGCGCGATATTGCGCGGGAGAATGCGGGTCGGTGACGAGCCGCTGACGAGCAATCGCTTCCCGATATTTCATTCGCCAGACCTGTGCCCAGCCCAGGAAGAAGCGTTGATCGCCCGTCGTGCCATTGATGACCGGGGCCGGCTTTCCACCAAGCGAGGTGTGATAGGCGTCGAGCGCGACGGCCAAGCCAGCGAGATCGCCGATATTCTCGCCGAGAGTGAGGACGCCTTTGACATGGCTGCCTGGGAAAGGCTCATAGTCATCGTACTGCCGGACCAACTGCTGGCTCAATTTCCTGAAAGCGGCGACGTCCGCTTCGGTCCACCATTGGGCGAGCTTGCCGGATTCGTCATATTTGGCGCCCTGATCATCGAAATGATGGCTGAGCTCATGGCCGATGACCGCGCCAATGCCGCCATAATTGATCGCCGGATCGGCATGGGGATCAAAAAAGGGCGGTTGCAGGATCGCCGCGGGGAACACGATCTCGACCTTGCTGAAGCTGGCATAGGCGTTGATCTCCATGGGGGTCATGCCCCATTCCCACCGATAGATCGGCTTGCCGAGCTTTCCGACATTATAGTCGAATGCGAACTGGTTGGCCCGGGCCGCGTTGCCAAAGAGGTCGTCCGGCTTGATCATAAGGCCGGAATAATCACGCCATCTGTCAGGGTAGCCGATCTTCGCCGTGAACGCGGCGAGCTTTGCTTGCGCCCGGAGCTTGGCCGGCTCGCTCATCCACTTCAGACGATCAATGCGCCGGCCCATGGCGGCGATCACATTCTTCACCAACTGGTCCATCGCGGACTTGGTCTGCGGCGGGAAATATTGGGCGACATAGGTCTTGCCAACCTCCTCGCCAAGCGCGCCCTTCATAAAATCGAAGCCCCGTTTCCAGCGCTCTGGCCGGGTCGGAGCACCGGTCAGCACCGTCCCGTAAAATGCGAAATCCTCCGCGCCGATTCGGTCGGGCAGAACATCAGCAAGGGCGTGAAGGCTGCGCACCAACAGTGCATCCTTGAGGACATCGAGCTGCGCATTGCCGATCACCGCTGCCTCGCCAACAATTGCGCTGGGCTGGGCAACGATGAGAGACGTGGCGTCGATCTTGTTCGCCGCGAAGAAGGCGCGATAGTTGAAACCGGGTGCGGTCTTTATCAGTTCGACCAGGGTCATCTTATTGTAGATTTTCTCGACGTCCCGGCTGTCGACGCGCGACCAATGGGTTCTGGCGATCTCGGTTTCCAATCCCAGCAGAGCCTCTGCCCTGCCCCTCGCGTGGGTCTGCCCGGCCAGCGTCAGCATTTTCTCCAGGTACCTGACATAGGCCGTCCTGATCGCAGCCATCTTCTCGGACGGGTCCAGATAATAGTCACGATCCGGGAGCCCCAGACCGCCCTGGCTTAATTTCAGGATATAGCGATCGGGGTCCTTGTCATCCTGGCTGATGTAGATGCGGAAAGGTCCGGCAACTCCGGCGCGGCTTGCCTGAGCGGCGACCCTAGCATAGCTCTCCCTGTTTTTGATCGCCGCGATTTCCATGAGCCAGGGCTGGATCGGCGTCATCCCCTTTTCTTCGACGGCAGAGCTGGCCATGAAACTTGCGTACGCAGCGCCGATCTTGGTTGATGAATCTTTCGCGGCGGCTTCCAGAATGGCGCGGGTTCGCTCCCGCGACAGATCTTCCAGTATCGCGAACGCCCCGTAGCTGGATCGATCGGCAGGAACGTCTGTGGTCGCCGCCCAATGTCCGTTCGCATAGAGGTAGAAATCATCTCCCGGCCGTGCTTGTGGGTCCATGCCCTCGCCGTCGAAGCCGAACGCACCATAGGCCGGTCTGTTTGAAACTCCCTGTGCCTGCATCGGCCCAGGCGCCGCTGCCGAAAGTGCAAATGGAAGCGCGACCATCGTCACGCGACGTTTGTTCAGTACCATACGAGAATTCCCCTCTGCGAATGTGAGAGGACATTCCACGCGTTATATCGTGATGGCTCTCAGGGGCGAGCCGCCAGTCAAAAATTAGCCCGCTCGATCACACAACGCGGCATGCCTCAGCGATATGAACGAATTTATGGCACTCCCACCCTGGCGACCGCCGGCAAGCCATCAGATGATTGGCGCTTGAATGGTTCGAACGGTCAATTTTGCGCCCAGGCTGCTTGCCACCGTGCGAATTCAGACGGGCGCACCTGATAACGGGCAAAATTGCCTTCATGCAGGCCCAACAACTCCGTTTCCGCCACCTCGACAAACTGTTCCTGGTCTTCGGTCGGTATCTGATTGCTCACGAAGGACGTGAGATGCGTGCGCGCCGCCGGTCTGCCGCTCGCCTCACGAATGATATTCCGGATGATCTGGCGCAAAGTGTCGCGGTAGCGTAATCGGAATGGGTCAGGGTCGCCAAGGGACTGACGAACCGCTGCATAACGTGCGGCCGAGCGTTCATAGGCCCAGAGATAGACATCGCGTAACAGCGCAATATCGGTGCGTTCATAAACGCCCAGCGTTGCCGTGATGTATAGATCACCCGGCACATCGGTGAATGATAGTGGAGCAAGGTTAGCCCTGATCATCGGGATATTCGCGGCCAGACGCGAAACACGCTTGTTCACGTCATCAAAAGGCTGAAGATATGGCAGCTGCACCATGAAGAAGAACGATTGTTCGAACGGGTCGTTGATCGCTTCAGCCGTGGCCAGGAGCTGATCAAAGCATTCTTCGATCATCCCGGGCACTTCGAGCGGATGAAAGGTCGAGCCATCAATGCCAACAACGATATGCCGCAATCGCCCGACTGCAACGGGATCGGTCAACAGGTTGTTCGCAAGGAGCGCATGCAGGTTGAGAATGGTGTAGCGATTGAACCCGATATCGTCGGCCGCCGCGACCAGGAATTCAATGGCGTCCTTGTGATTGAGGATCATCTGGGCTTCGCGTTGGCCGTGGCCAGCAGCAGCCTCGCCAAAATCGAGCAGTCGCCGTGTGTCCAGCAGTGAATAGGTGTTTCCTTCGAGCCGGCTCGAATTCCACGCGAGGTCAATCAGCAGCCTGCTGAGGATCTGCTTGGCATAAGTACCTGCCGGAGCCGCCTCGACGCGCGGCTTTCCGAGACTTGCCAAATGCGCACGCTGCTCTTCCGTCAGATAGAATGTTTCGTTCGGGCGGTAACCGTCAAGGAAGGCACGAGCATATCCAACCGGTTTTCTTGCGGCCACGGGCTGGCGCACATAGGCCAGGAGCGCCTCTCCTTCTGGCGATAGCGGAACAATGTCGGTGATGACTGGTTCGGTGACGCTGCTGTGTTCCACAACATGATAGCGAGCCGTGCGCCCTTCGCCGCTCAAGCGCAATCGGCCGGTATCGACTAATGTCCGAAGGCGATATTGAAGGGTGCGGCGGGCGCCGGGCGTGGCAAGCGCTTGTGCGATCTGTGCAACCGAAGCTCCGCCGTCACGGCGCGCGACAATCGCCAGAATTTCATTGAGATCCGCCTCGGGTATCGGCCGCGCCATAATCACTCCTTAGTTGCGCGAAAACCTGAACCGCGCAACTAAACAAGTCAATGCGCAATTATTCCCCGTTTCGCGCAACTAAACTCATTTTTGCCGCAGATTCTTGCGCGAACCTCAACGCGCAAAATGCAGCATCAGTGAATTCGAACTTCACAGATAATCGAACGCGCCTTCCGCCACTCGAACGACCGCATCGATCCGGCCTTTTCGCAGCCACTCGATCGGCTCGACATCGCCCGTGTGCCGGTTCCCCCCGCGATGACCTGGTCGCAGGTCTGCGGACGCTGACATTTGAGCGTCGCTTATTGATCGCTTATAACATGGACGGGAAGGTCGTCACCATTCAGCGCGTCATCAACGCGTTTCGCGACCTGGCACCGATTCTTCAAAACTCCTGAAATGTGCAGCGGTCATCGCCGCGAGACATCCCCCGTGGCGCTGCATTCGGAATTGGCGCATGGTTACCGCTTCTGCCGTCGACCCTTTCCGGTCGTACAACGGCAACTTTTCGCTCCCAAGTGCGGACCGGCAGCTTCTGGATTCTGTCGCTACAATGTGGATCGGTGCCGAAGCGGGACCCCGTCGAATTTCATCCACACCTTTGTATTGCAACAAGAAATATCCAGAGGTGGGGTCCTGATAGGCGCCGATTGGGACCCCGCCAGTATTCCTAATTCCGGAGTTTTTTCAGATAGTTGCGCCGACTGGAGCTGGGGTTCAGCTTCGACGCCGATCCACAAATATCGACCCATTCCAGCTACTCAAATGCGATTTGTTTTTCTTCAAAGCGGCCGTTAATATGAGCACGAAAACAGGGAACCTGTCATCCAAGTCAGAAACGCGACCGCGTGGCAAAGCCGATCTTCCCAAATCCGGTCACGTATTCCAGAAGCCGCTTTTTCGCCCGTGTCGAGCCTTGAGCGATGCTACATAGGCTTCATGATCCTCGTGATCGTCAAATACATCAATCTTCCTGGCGAGGTGTTCGCATGTCTGAAGATGCCGTGCGGCGTGGGGATATCGCTTATATCTGGCCTTATCGAGCGCAAAGCCGATCATTGCGCGTAAGAGCAGCGTTGCCGCCAACGGATGACGTTGCTCCAACGCCTCTGCCGCCGGCGAGAGAAGCCAATAATGGTCCCCATCCAGTTCTTGATGGCGTGTAAGGATCAATTCGGCCGCCTGGCCAAGGGCAGGCCATTCGATCAGAAAGGACAGCGCCTGGTGAAAATCGGGAAACTGACGAGCATAGTCCAGCGCCCGGCGTTCCGCCTCCACATCGTCAAAATCCGGCAAGCGCTTGATAAAGGCCTTGAGATAATCTGAATGCAGGCTCTGCTCAAAGACCTGCCATCGTTCGCGTTGGGCATCTTCGAGCATGGCTGAGGCCTCCAGAGCGTCTATCCTGACCCTTTGCCAATCGGGCCAGCGACCACCGCCGCGATTTTGGGGGCTGGCTCGCTTCAGTGCAGCCAACGCCTCTGCCGGACGACCGGCGGCTAACAGGCGCTCGGCGATCCTTGCGGCGATTGCCGGATTGGCACGTTCCTCCTCAGAATGAAGCGAGGCATAGCCATCAACATCACCCAATGCGTCGGCAATTTCGGCAAGCGCGCTTTGCACCAGTAGGGCGTGGCGCTGCGAAGCATAATCATCCTGGAAGATGGGACCGCGTGAACTAATGCCTATGATCTTGCGATCATCCTCGGTTGGCGTGGTTGGCGGCTCGGAACCCAGCGTTTCAAACTTTGCCTTCAGAATCGCCAGCCCGTCGGAGCCCAACGCCGGTGCGACCAGAGGGATCAGTCCATCGAACTGGCCGTAATCGTTCGAACGCACGCCGTCATAGACACGATCCGCTAGCCAAGCAGCATCATGCCCGGTCTGGCTAGCCACGGTACCCATATCGTCTAGAGCCTGTCCCATGACGCTGCCGATGGTGCCGTTGCTATCGTCGCATCTCTCATAGATCGATGACGCCATATCCAGCAGCCGCCACAACAGTTCGAAGGCTTCCATCGGTTGGGTTGGCGCAACATGGGCAATGATCGCCGACCGTTGCGTATCCAAATCCCGAGCGAGCGGCTTAACCTTCTGCCAATCCACAAATGATCTCGATCTAGCGATCGAGATAAGACGCTTGCGAATTTCCGCCGCGACGTCGGCACCGCCGCCTTGGCTGGCGAGTTCAAGCCGCAAGCGCCGCTTCATTGCCGCGTCGCCCTCTGCCAAGTCGATAAGCAACTCAGCCAGCCTAGCGGCACCCAATGCCGCAAGATTCTCCACATTCAGGGTCTTGGAAGAAGCCATGGCGTTTCTTCGCGGAGGTGCCCGGTTCGGTCAATGGGGGATGCGCTACCTAGCGACCGTCGACCCTTCTTTGCCGTACAGGGACCCATTTTCGATCTCCAGATCCGGAAGGGCAGCTATCCAGTCCACGCACCTCAAAGCTGGCCGATTCCGGTCAGTCTCCTTTAAGATGCAAACGGTGGATAGCTGCCTTTCAACCACTGCGGATTGCGAAAAGAATCTTCAACGATCGCAGGAAAAGCGGGATGCTTAACGCTGCCGCGGATAGTCGCTTGGCAGGGGTTGCACGCCCGGCCAGCGGACGGGCGTGTCAGACAGCAGAGACTGCCCCACCTGCGACCAAGGCGCGATATGAATGGTTCGCATATTGCGGCTGGCGACACGCCAACCGTCCTCAGTGCGGCGATACTCGTCCTGGTACCGCACGGCCCCAAAAAGAGTCTCTTCCCCAAGGACGAGTTCCAGATGAACTCCAACCAAACCTTGGACATGATCATCGTCAATGAAGGTATAGAGTCCATAATGAGGCGTATGTACGGTTAACCCCATATGACTTCGCGAAACCCGGATGAACTCAACAATCGTGTCCCGTCCAGTGGCAGCCACTTTACCGGAGGTCGCAAAAATCGCTTCCCGGGAGAAGATATCTCCAATCCCAGCATAATCATCGTTGTCGCAGGCTAGGAAATAGCGGACGTTGAGATCGTCCAGCGCGGCCCGATCCTCCAGCCGTCGGATACGCAGTTCCAGATCGCTCATCATCGTCTCCTGTCTATCGCGGCGCCATGCGGATCGCTCCGTCCAGCCTAATCGTCTCGCCATTCAGCATCGGATTGGTCACGATGCTTTCGACAAGTTGCGCATATTCTGCCGGCTTGCCTAGCCGGCTTGGATGCGGAACTTGCTGTCCCAGCGAATCCTGTGCGGGTTGAGGCAGGCCCATCAGCATAGGCGTGAGGAAGATGCCGGGTGCAATAGTGACCACCCGTATCCTGTGCTGGGCAAGGTCGCGCGCCACCGGCAGCGTCATTCCGACAACCCCGCCCTTAGACGCCGCGTAGGCGACCTGTCCGATCTGGCCATCATAGGCGGCGACGCTCGCCGTGTTAACGATGATGCCGCGCTCTTCGCCAATCGGATCGGCAGAAATCAGTGCGACCGCAAATTTGGAGATCATGTTGAAGGTACCGACCAGATTGATCTCGATAGCCTTGCGGAAGGTATCCAGTGGATGGGGCGCACCATCCTTGCCGACCGTCCTGATCGCCGGGGCGATGCCGGCACAGTTCACCAGCAACCGGGGGACGCCCAGTTCGGACCGCACGCTGGCGATGGCATTGGCGACGCCCTGATCATCGGCCACGCTCACGCTATGGAAGGACGCTCCAATGGCCTCCGCATGCGCGCGGCCTGCCGCTTCGTTGAGATCGAAAATGGCGACCTTGGCGCCCCGCTCCGCCAGCCGTGCGGCCGTCGCGCCGCCAAGCCCCGACGCGCCGCCCGTGACGATGGCCGTAATGCCGTGAATATCCATTTTGCCCCTTTTGTCCTTAATATGCCTCGACAATCGTCGCATTGGCGATGCCGCCGCCCTCGCACATGGTCTGGAGCCCCCATTTCCTGCCGCGAGCGCGCAAGGCATGAACCAGGGTCGCCATCAGCTTGGTTCCCGTCGCGCCGAGCGGATGGCCCAGCGCAATCGCTCCGCCGTTCACGTTCATTTTCGCAGGATCCGCGCCGATACCCGCCAGCCAGGCCATGGGAATGGACGCGAACGCTTCATTGACTTCGAACAGATCGATGTCCGCGAGCGACAACCCTGCCCGCTCCAGCACCTTGCGCGTCGCCGGGATGGGTTCCTCCAGCATGACGACGGGGTCGCCCGCTGTCACCGCCATGGCGTGGATGCGGGCGATTGGCGTCAGGCCGTGGCGGCGCAGCGCGCTTTCATTGACGATCAAAGCCGCCGAGGAGCCGTCGGTCATTTGGCTCGCATTCGCCGCCGTAACCGTTCCGCCCTCCAGGATCGGCGCGACGGCAGCCATCGCCTCCAGCGAAGCGTCCTCGCGTATTCCTTCGTCGCGATCGCACGACAGGTTTTGTCCGTCCGGCAGGTCGATGCTCAGCGGGACGATTTCATGCTCGAAGGCACCCGACGCACGTGCCTGCGCCGCCTTTCTGTGGCTCTCCAGCGCGAAGCGATCCATTGCATCCCTGTCGAGGCCATATTTGTCCGCGATCCTCTGCGCGCCGATGAACTGGCTGAAGGCCTTTACCCCATAGCGCTGCTGGATCCGCTCGCTCAGGGGACCGACGCCCAGTCCCGCTTCGGCCGGCAGACGAAAGGGCGAGCCCATCGGCACGCGGGTCATATGTTCGACCCCACCCGCGATCACCACGTCCTGCGTTCCGGACATGACAGCCTGCGCGGCGAAATGCAGCGCTTGCTGCGAAGACCCGCATTGGCGATCGATCGTCACTGCCGGCACCGACTGAGGCAGTTTGGACGCCAGCACGACATGACGGGCGAGATGGTTGGATTGTTCGCCAATCTGACTGACGCACCCGAAGATGAGATCATCCACTGTCTGCGGAGCGATCCCCGTTCGGGCCAGAAGGGCGTCCACACTGGCGGCGCCCAGATCGGCGGGATGTAGCGACGCGAACATGCCCTTGCGCCGTCCTCCGGCTGTACGCACGACATCGACGATATAGGCGGGTTCAGCCAATGCACTTCACTCCTTGTTGCGCGTGAGGCGACGCTTGCAAAAAGCTCCCATAGCCACCTTGGCAGAAGAGGAGCGGAGGCGCGTCCGATACGATTTCCAGCGAGCGGACCAACCCAAGAGCCAGCTCATGATCGCCTGCGTCGGTAATGTCGTGCATGTCGCATTCAATCCGGGCGACGACATCATGCAACAAGGGAATGCCCTTGTCGGACAGGCTGTGCGCGGTGCCGGAAAATTTGTCCGGGTCTTTCGACGCGAGCTTCCGGCACACATGCTCCTGCGTCGCCGCCAGCATGTTCACGCAGAAATGGCTGCTCGAGCGCAACTTGGCCCAGCTACTGGACGCTTTGTCGGGGAAGAAGCCGACCAGCGGCGGCGAGAGCGACACCGATGTGAAGGACCCCACGACCATGGCGATCGGCACACCATCCTCACCGATGGCCGTGATGACGCACACGCCGGTGGGATATTGGCCCAGCACCTGCCGATAGAGCTTGGGATCGACTGTTTGACTATCTGACATGATGCCTTCTCACGCTGTGATAATGCCGGTGCGGCAGGGCATGTCCCTGCCCTGCCGCATACAGCTCAGCGGCCGGTCCAGACGGGCTTGCGCCTCTCGCCCGCGGCGACCTCGCCCTCGCGCTTGTCGGCGCTTTCGGCATATTGCTCGATTTCCTCGAAGCGGGTCATCAACGCCACCTCGAGCGGATGGCCGAGGCGACCAAGTGCCGCCGCCTTTGCCGCCTGGTTGGCCAGTGGCGAGGCAGCCGTGATCTTGCCCGCCCATTTCTGCGCCGCGGCGGCGAGATCAGCATAGGGCACGACTTCGTTCACCAGGCCGAAACGCTCGGCGACGTCCGCCTTGATCCGTTCCCCGGTCAGGATCATCGCCATGGCGATATGATGGGGCAACTGGCGCACCGCACGATGAACGACGCCACATTCGCCGATGATGCCGACCTTGGTTTCCGGCAGGCCGAATTGCGCCGTGTCCGCCGCCACGATGATGTCGGCACACATGGCCAGCTCAAAGCCGCCGCCGACGCAGAAGCCCTGCACCGCGGCGATCAACGGCTTCCTGAGCTGCACCCAGGGACCGCCGATGCCGGTCAGCCCGCCGCCGAGCGCCATGCGCGTCTTGCGCTCCGCACCACCCGATACGTCGGCGCCGATGCAGAAGCCCTTCTCCCCTTCGGCCGAGAGGATCGCACACCAGATATCCGGGTCTTCGTTGATCGTCGTCCAGGCGTCGAGCAGGAGATCGTCCATCTCCTGCGTGATGGCATTCAGTCCCTGCGGCCGGTTGAGATGAACGTGGGCGACATTGCCCTCGCGCGAAAATTCGACGTCTGCCATTATTGCTCCTCGGTGATGGTCAGCGGTGTCGTTGGCGGCACCTTATACTCCTGGATCACGGCCTTGAGGCCGCGTTCCTTGATGCGGGCGCGTACCTCCAGCACGGCGGGCGCCAGATGGAGCAGCGAGTCCATCTCCGCGATGCCGGACAGAGCCTGGCGGAAACCCGCCGCCTCCGCCGCGCGATTGATCGACAGCTTCTTGATGCGCAGCACTTCTGGCGGGATCAAGGCGATCCGTTCGGCAAGGCTGCGCACCGAGGGGACGAGGTCCGCCAGCGGCACGCAATGATTGGCCCAGCCCCATTCCACCGCCGTCGGCCCGTCGATCCAGTTCCCGGGCACGAAGGCGAGTTCCTTGGCCCGCTTCGCGCCGACCAGGCTGACCCAGGTCGGCGCGACATAGCCGCCGCCGATCGGAATGGTCGGCTCACCGATGCGGGCATCGTCAGCGACGATGGTGATGTCGGTGAAGACGCACATCTGCGCCGCCACGCCCAGGCAATAGCCATGCACGGCGGCGATCACCGGCTTGGGATGGTCCCACATCGCCAGCCAGCGCTCGACATTGCGGTGCAGGCGGTCGCGGTCGGATATGATGTCTGGCGGCCCGCTGTCATCGCCGCCATAATTGCCCAGATCCATGCCGGCACAGAAACCCCGCCCTTCCGCCCGGATCGCGATGACCGGCGCGCCCTCGCCCTTCAGCCGTTCGAGCGCGTCGGAAAATTCGTCGAGCAGTTGCGGCGACAGGGCATTGGCGGCATCCGGCCGGTTCAGCACGATCCAACTGACCGACGCCTCATGCTCCAACCTGATGGTCTGGTAATCGGTCATGGCACTAGGCCGCCCGGCCGATCGGATTGGACGCTCGCACATGATAGTCGGTGGTCATCGTCGTGCGCAGTTCGCGGCGCTTGAACTTCCATTGGCCGTCGACCTTCACGACGCGGTCGAAATACTGGCCATAGAGGATGCCGTCCGGGCGTTCCTTCACATAGCGGTGGATCGCCAGCACGATCGAGCGGACGTCCGCTTCGGTCGGGCTGATGAAATCGACCGTGATGTTGCTATTGTGATGGCTCGTGCCGCTGAAGAAGGCGCCGATGCCTTCGAGCGTCTTCTTATAGGCTTCCATGCCGGTCGCGCCGAAATTGGGCGCGTAGCTGACCTCGCAATCCTCCACGAACAGCGCCGCCAGTTGATCGGGATGGTTCATGTCCAGATGGTAGGAATAGTCGAACATCATGCGTTCGATGGCCTGCTGTTCCACGACCTTGCTTACGTCATCCATATTCCAACCCCATGTAAAGCGTGGGGCCGGGCCTGCGCCCGGCGCCCGGATTTCTTAGAATTTATAGTTGAGTTCGAGCCCGTACATGCGCGGCAGGCCCGGCAGGACGGAATTGATCGCGTTGACCGCGCCCAGCGCGAAGCCGCCGACATTATATTTCCTGTCGGTCAGGTTCTTCACATAGGCCGCGACGCCAAGGCCGGTGCCCGAGAAATTCGCCCATTCGGCGCGCAGATCGACCAGCGTGTACCCCTTGATGTCGGTGCCCGGCAAAATCGTGTTGGCCGCGTTCGAGTAGAAGAATCTGCTCTGGCGGTAGACATCCCCGCGCAGCGATACGGTGCCGGCGTCGCCCAGCTCATGTTCCACCTTGGCAAAGGCCGATCCGGTCCATTTTGGCGTGTCGCCATAGGGGCCGAACAGCACGACGGTGTTGCCAACCGTCGCCGTATTCCGCGTGTAGCGCGCATCGGTATAGGCGAGCGTCGCACCGATCTGGAGCCAGTCGGTGGGACGGATGGAGGCATCGGCCTCGACACCGGAGACGCGGGCGCGCTCCACATTGCCGCTGACCGCCGCCACGCCCAGATAGATCGCCCGGATCACGTTCTTGATATATTGATCGTAGACGGCAATGTTGAAGGTCGTCCGCATGCCGCCCAGATCGCCATTATATTTGGCGCCCACCTCAAAATCATAGGTGGTTTCAGGCTTGAACGAGTTGGGAATGATATTGCCATTGGCGTCGGCGCTGACGGCCGTGCCATTGAAGCCGCCAGTGCGCCACGAGCCGCGATGGACGGCATAGAGCATCAGTTCGGGCGTGACCTTATAGTCCAGAGAGACCTGCCAGCTCGGCTTGCTCGCCTTCAGCGTGCCGCCGGTGACGCCCAGGCTGGTGTTGAAGTCGTCATAATAGGGGTCGTAACTGCCCGCGACGCGATCGGCGGGTTTGTAGATCGACTTTTCCCAAGTGTAGCGACCACCTGCCGTGACGTTCAGGGCGTCGGTCAGCGCATAGGTGATCTGGGCATAGGCGCCCTTCGATACCGTGCGGTTGGTATATTCACGCAGGAAGAAGCCCAGATTGTCGCCCAGCGCTGGACTATAATCGGGTGCAAAGGCCAAGGGCAGCCGCTGATAGTCCTTACCTTTGAAATAATAGAGACCGGCAATATATTTGAGTCGGCCAGCTTTACCAGACAGTTGCAATTCGTCCGACAATTGGCGCTGGACATAGGTATAGCCTTCGATCGTGGGACCGCCGACATTGGGATTGCCCGGATTGTTCGGACCAGTGCCCCCGCCGAAGCCGATGTTCAGCGGCTCGAACGGCGTTCCGTCGACATCGGTATTGTCGCGCGAGCGGCTATGGTTGAACCCGAAGACATTCTTGATCTGGATACCGCTGTCGAATTCATAGGTCGTCGTATTGGTGACCATGTGCTGGCGGGCGCGATGCCGGCCGGTCTGGTTGTTGAAAATATCGTAGAAGCCGTAATTCTTCTGCGCGTCGATGAAGCTGGGAAGGCCGGAGAAGCCGAATTGCGCAAACGCCGCGCCGCCATCCAGCGACGACGCAATGCCGTCAGGATAGAGGGTCGCGGAAGGCAGGCCGTAATTGAGATTGTTGGAAACGGGCTGGCCATTGACATAATTGTTCAGCGGATTGCCGGCCGCACCCGTGCTGCCGTTGACGCCATAATAGTTGGTCGCACGCAGACCGGCGCTGACGCCGCCGGAGAAATTATACTGATAGACGGTCGTGTTGGTGAAGCCGCCGGTCTTGATCCGGATGGTCGGGCGAATGCTGAAATTGTCGACCGAGGCGTTACGCGTGCCCAGCAGCAGATTGTGCTGATAGCCGTCGCGCTTCTGATATTGCATGGCGAGGCGTCCAGCGACAACCTCGCCCGGAATGTTGATCGCGCCTTCCGCCAGCTTGTTGTCGTAATTGCCGTAGCTCAGGCGCAGATAGCCGCCGAAATCATCCTCGGGCTTCTGGGTTTCGTAGAGCACCGCGCCACCCGTGGCATTGCGGCCGAACAGCGTGCCCTGCGGCCCTTTCAGAACCTGGATCGACTGAAGATCGAAAAAGGCGCTCGACGATGTCGACTGCGCGTTGAATTCGTTGACATAGTTCAACACCGCCGGTGCTGCGAAGGAGAAGGCATCGACCGACTGACCACGCAGCGAATAGCTGATCTGGTTCGAAGAATTGGTCTGGCGGATGGTGAGGCCCGGTGTGGCGGACTGGAGGTCGGCGTCGCTCAGGATGCGGCGCTCGGCTAATTGCTCACCGCTCAGCGCGGCGACCGAAACCGGGACATCGGACAGACGTTCCGAAGTACGACGCGCCGTCACGACGATATCGTCCAGGCTGGTTCTCGCAACCCCCTCCTGGGGCGCCTCTTCCTGCGCATTTGCCTTTACCGACCAGAGCGATCCGCCGATGAATGTGCTTGCCAGTAACAGTGAAACCGCGTGGATGCGGCGCATTCCAATTGCCCTCATGATATCCTCCTCCTTCTTGCAACCGAGACTCAGAATGGCCTCTTGTCAACGCATGAGTTGACATACGAAATATGGAGTGTCAACACATAAGTTGACGATAAATGGAGAGGAGATTGTCGTTGTTTCGTGAAGATGGTCTGGAAGCCCTGCTGGATGCGCTCAATGCGCCCGAAGGCGATTCATTGTCCGCCCAGGAGCGCGCCTTTGTGTCGCTGGGACTGGCCACCTCCCTACCCTGCCTCAACCAGATGGACATAGAGGCTGCGGTCAAGGGCGCCTTCCGCACGGGCGCCTCTCCGACGCAGGTGCAGGAGATCGTCTCTCTTGTCTCCGGACTCGGCGTTCACTCCCTGATGGTCAGCTCTGCCATCATCGTGAAGCAGGCCGAGCTTGCGGGACATGGTCTGGAGAAGGTCTTGACGCCAGAGCAACAGACCATCTGGGACGCCCGTGTCGGCGACGATCCGTTCTGGCTGGCGATGGAGGCGGAATTGCCCGGCTTCCTTCGCTCGATGCTGCTGCTGTCCACAGACCAGTTCGAAGCCTTCTTCGACTATTGCAGCGTTCCCTGGAAAAGCCGCACGGTTCGCGCAAAGGTCAAGGAACTGGTCGCGCTGGCGACCGATGCGATGCCGACCCACATCTTCATGCCGGGCCTGCGGTTGCACCTGAAGAATGCCGTCACATTGGGTGCCGGCAGGAAGGCGATCAGGGAATGCGTGGCACTGGCTCAGGCGACACCGGCCCATGCCGGCGTCGCCTGAGCGCCCCCCACCTCAATCGGCGGCGCGCATCCCGCGCCAGGCGAGCGTCCCGCCGTCGATCACATAGGATGCGCCATTGATGAATGAGCTGTCCTCGGACGCCAGGAAACAGGCCAGCTTCGCAATTTCCTCGACCTTGCCCAGACGCGGGATGAGGTGCGCGCCGGTCAGCACCGACATGATCGCATCCTTATCGGGCGCCGCCTCATAATATTTTTGCAGCATGGGCGTGTCGATGGCGCCGGGGCAATAGCAGTTGCAGCGGATGCCATAGGGCGCGAGATCCACTGCCGTCGCCTTGGTCAGCAGCAGAACCCCGCCCTTGGTCGCGCAATAGGCCCCTGCCTGCGGATAGGATACGAACGAGCCCGTCGAGGCGACATTGACGATGGCGGGGCCAAGCTTGGACTGTTTGAGATAGGGCGCGGCATAGCGGGTCGTCAGCCAGAGCGCCTTGAGGTTGATCTCATAGACGATGTCCCAAATCTCTTCGGGCAGCTCCTCGATCGAGGTCTTCTCGGTCAGGTCCGTCTCATGCACCGCCGCATTATTGTGCAGCACGTCGATCCCGCCGAAGCGCTCCGCCGTGAAGCCCATCAGCGCCTTGATCTCGTCGCCCTTGCGTAGGTTGCAGACGAACATGTCCGCGTCGCCGCCCGCAGCGACGATGCTGTCCACCGTCTCGCGCGCCGATGCCTCGTTGACGTCGGTGACCATCACCCGCCCGCCCTGCGCCGCCATCTCGATTGCGCAGGCGCGGCCCATGCCGCTGCCACTGCCGGTGACGATGCAGACCTTTCCGTCCAGCCGATTGCCCAAATCTCTTCTCCTGTCTTGCTGATCGTTGCCTTGCAGACCGCCTATCGCGCCGATGCGCGGCATTCCGGATCGATGACCGCCTTGATGACGTCGCCCTTGTGCACTGCATCCAGCGCGGCGGACGCATCCTCGATCGCAAACCGATGGCTGACCAGCGCGGCGAGTGGCACCCTGTCCTGCAGCCGCGCGGCCAGATGCATGGCCTCATAATAATGTTTGGGTTTGGGGAAGGTCGCGCCCGCGAGGGTCAGATTCTTGGTCGTCAGGTCGCGCGGCGAAATAGGCTGCGTGCCGATCGCCCCCCACAGGCCCAATATGACGTAGCGCGCATGGATTCCGGCCAGATCGACGCCTTCGGGGAAGGCCGGCAACACACCCGCCGCCTCGACCACCAGCGAAGGCCCGGCCGGACCAGTAAGATCATAGATATTGCGACGCCTTTCCTCCGCGCTGTCGCGCAGGGAAATGGTGGCCGTCGCGCCCAGCGACCGGGCCACGTCCAGCCGCTTGTCAAACCCGTCGATGACGATCACTTCACGCGCACCCGCCTGTGCTGCGACCAGCACGGCGGACAGGCCGACCGGCCCTGCCCCCTGCACCACGACGGCCTCGCCCATCTTCACCGGCCCGCAGCGATCGAATCCGCGCAGTACGGTCGGCAGGGCGCAGCCGAGCGCCGCAATCGCCAGCGGGTCCGCCCCGTCGGGCAGACGGAAGAAGGCCAGGCCATTGGGCAGCCAGGCATAATCGGCGTAGCTGCCCCAGTTCGGCTTTTCCGCATGCTCGAAAAATTGCGAATTCTCGCAGGGCGTCTCATCGATCACATTGCAGCTATAGCAGCGATTGCAGATGGAAATGGGCGACCAGTAGACGAGGTCGCCGGGCTTGACCGGCACGCCGGCATAATCCGTCTCAACCCCGCCCAGCTTCTCGATCCGGCCGATCCCTTCATGCCCCAGGATGATCGGAAAAGGCATGATCCCGGCTTCGCCCGTGGTAATATGGACGTCGCTGCCGCATACCCCGCCCAGGACGATGCGCACCAGCGCACCACCCGGTTCCGGATCGACCACGGGGACGTCCCAGGTTTCCAGTCTGTTGGGTTCGACCAACACGGTCGCGCGGCCCGTCGCCATGCCTTCTCTCCTGCAAGCAGGGGGGCGGCGCCTTGACCGGGCGCCTGCCCCCGATCATCCTCAGTTCGGCATGCGGACCTTGGGACACACCTCGGTCGCCAGCCGACGGATCGACTCTTCCCACGGCTTGGGATCATCGATGCTGTCATGCTGGTTGTAGACGATCTGGCCCCAGCCACCGACCTTGTCGGCCAGCGACTCCAGCTTTTCGATGCAGGTTTCCGGCGATCCGCACAAGACGACATGCTCGGCCAGGAAATCCTCATCGATCGTCTCGGGCGTCACGTCCTTGCCGGAATCTGCAATGATGCCGTTGAACAGGCCGAACTTGATGTAGATTTCCTTCAGATAATGTTTCCATGTCTGCATCAGGCCGCTCTTGAGGAACAGCCGCTTGGCCTCCGCATCGGTGTCGGCGATGAAGACGTCGCGACATACCCTGTACCGCTTGCGATCGGGCCTGCGCCCCTGCGATTCCATCGCGTTCGCCCAGGTTTCCCAATGGGCCTTCATCTGCGGCGTGCCGCCGAAGAAGGAGATGGGGGAATAGTCGCGTTCGCCCGCGAATTTCATCGACGACGAGCTTTGCGACAGGCCGGTCACAGCGATTTCCAGCTTGTCGCGACCGCCATAGGGGCTGTTGTCGGCAATGATGACGTCATATTCGGGCATGGTGTCCGGGCCGGGGAAACCGGCCTGATAATATTTGCCCTTTTCCAGGAAGGGTTTCCCCTCCCACACCCGTTCCATCATGTGCAGCGCCTCGATCTGGCGCGGCGGCAGCTCGAAGATATTGTCGAAGCCATGCAGGATCGCGTCGGTATGGTGGCCACCCGGGGCCACGCCCAGAAAATAGCGCCCCTCCATCACCTGGCTCAGCCAGCCGATACGGACCGCCAGCGTCGCCGGGTCATGATAGGGCAGCAAGTGCGCCATAGGCGCGAAACGGATCTGCTTCGTCGTCTGCGCGCACGCCGCGATGATGGCTTCGGGAACCGGGATATTCTCCCAGCCCAGCGTATAATGTTCGCCGATCATGAAGTCGGCATAGCCCGCCTCGTCCGCGATCCGGGCGATGTCGAGCGCCCAGTCGAACACCTGCCGCGCCGTGCGGCTCGGCGGGTTATAAGGGGTCATGAAGATCCCGCACTGCATCGCCATGATATAACTCTCCTTGAATATTTATCGCGCGGTTCGATCAGATGAACACACCATTCTCATTCTTGGTCGAGAAGCGCGGGGCGACCTTGCTGATGAACTGTTCCAGCTCTTCCTGATTGGCTTCCGGTTCCAGATGGCCCTGGCCAAACATCAGGAACAGCTCGTTGAAGCCGAGGCGATCATGCGCCTCGCCGATCCGGTCGGCAATTTCGTCGGCGGTGCCGATCAGGACGTTGGGCGGTCGCTGGCCGAGCGGGATGAACCATTCGTCCCAGAACCACATATGTTCCCGCATCAGTTCGGCCGCGCGATCCTTGCTGTCGGTCAGCATCAGGAAACCGCCCCATGCCGACGCGTCGGTCGAAGTCACTTCACGGCCATTCTTCGCAGCCGTCGCGATATAACGATTGTTGAGCGATTCGCAGAAATCGAGATTATCCGACAGGACAATCAGTTTGCCGCCCTCCTCAGCCCAGAAGTCGATCGTCCGGCCCGAAGCCGCGAAGCCGCCATAGATCGGCGGGTGCGGAGCCTGATAGCAGCGGGGCGCGATACCGATTTCCCGCACGATGCCGTTTTCATCCTGCCCCTTGCCGAACTTGGCATAGGCCGGATGCCCGGTGGAGCCCCCTTCCGGCGGGAACTGCCAGTTTTCACCCTTGTGGCTGAAAACGTCGCTCGTCCACGCCTTCTTCACGACACGCACGCCTTCTTCGAAGAGCGAGCGGTTGCGGGCATCCTGTTGGTCGCGTGCCTTGACATTGTCCGGCGTGGTCGCGCTCACGCCCTCCTTGGCGCCATAGGCGTCGACCCAGCGGGCATGGTAGCCGCGCGTGAAGCCGCAATAGAGCCGTCCCTGCAACATATGATCCAGCGTCGCGAGTTCCTCCGCGACTCGGACCGGATTATGGGTCGTCATCGTATAGCCCATCGTTCCCGCGTGCAGTCGCTTGCTGTTCTGCCCGACGAACAGGCTGAACATGCCGGGATGGTTGTTCGCCTCGAAACCCTCGATCTGAAGGTGATGTTCGGGCTGGCAATAGCCGTAATAACCCAGGTCATCGGCCAGCCTTACATAGCCGCGCACTTCCTCAAGGAAACGCTGGTACAGTTCGGGCCGCTGGCCGGCCATGCCGGCCTCGATTTCCTTGCGGCGTCCGACGACGCCGGTTTGCATAAGATGGAACTTCATAGCCTCTCCGCCCCAAAAATGGGGTCGCGGTCCCTACCGCGACATCAGGTTGATCTTGTGTCGACGCCCTAATCCAAACCCTTTCCGGGCAAGTTGTCAACTCACGTGTTGACGAATGGCGAAATTTTTTCCCATAAGCGTTGTCGGATGCCGTGCGGCACAGCAGAAGAACGGGAAGAGGAATGATATGACGGGCTCCATCGTCACCGAGGTATCTACGCTGGGCGACCTCCTGCTGCGCGCCGCCGAAACGCATCCGGCGCGCGATGTTCTGGTTCTGCCGGACGAACGCATCAGCTACAAAGGGTTGCTCGATCGAGCGCAAACCGTTGCGAAGGCGTTGATCGCAAAGGATGTAAAGCGCGGCAATCATGTCGCGATCCTGATTCCCAATAGCTGCGAATATGCGATCAGCCTGTTCGCCATCGCCCTGATCGGCGCCGTCGCCGTGCCGCTCAATGCGCGGCACAAGGCAACTGAACTGGGATATATCATCCGCAATGCGCAAGCGGTCGCCTTGCTCACCAGCCGGCATGCGAGCGATCCCGTCGATTTCCCGGCAGTGCTGCGCGAAGCGCTCACCGGTGAAGCGGCGCCTCATCTACAGCACCGCATTTTGATGCGCGGCGAGGGCGATGCCGAATTCGAATCGTTCGAGTCGTTCGCCCGCCCGGCCGACCAAGTTCCTGCGGACACCATCGAAACGCTGCGCCGTCAGGTCCGCGTGCGGGACCCCGCCATCATCATCTACACCTCCGGCACGACCGCCCATCCCAAGGGCTGCGTGCTCAGTCACGAAGCCGTGACCCGCGGCCCTGTCGAGCGGTCGCGCCATCGGTTGAAGGCTGCGGGGCGCGATGTCGTCTGGGGCTGCGGCCCGCTGTTCCATATCGGCACCCTTGCTCCCTTCATCGGCACGGTTGGCGTGGCGGGGACATTTCTGACCGACAGTTATTTCGAACCGGGACGCAGTCTAAAACTCATGTATCAGGAGGGCGCGACCCTCGCATGGCCGTGGTTTCCTGCCATCGTGCAGGGACTGATGGGCCATCCCGATTTCGACCCTGCCCGCCTGGGTGCGCTCAACCAGCTTTTCATCATCGCGCCGCCCACGCTCGTCGACGCGGTACAGTCAGCACTGCCCCATACCGAGGTGATTCAGGGGTGCGGCATGACGGAAACCGCCGGACTTTTTGCCATGTGCGATCCTGACGAAAGCCGCGAATCGCGATCCGCGACCCATGGCAAGGCCTGTCCAGGAGTCGAGGTGCGGATCGTCGATCCGGAAACCGGAGAGGATCTTCCCGACGGCACGCTCGGCGAAATCCTGGTGCGCGGCTTCAATGTCATGGACGAATATTGGGGGGCGCCGGAAAAGACGGCAGAAGCCTTTACGCCCGACGGCTGGCTCAAAACCGGCGATCTCTACACGCGTCTGCCGGGCGGCAGCCTGGTGTTCGGCGGACGCCACAAGGATATGCTGAAGGTCGGCGGCGAAAATGTCGCCGCCATCGAGATCGAAACCTTTCTCTGCACCCACCCTGCCGTCAAGACCGCGGAAGTTGTCGGTCGCCCCGACCCTCGACTGGACGAAGTCCCGGTCGCCTTCATCGAACTGGAAGCGGGGATCGAAGCGAGCGAGGAGGCGCTGATCACGCATTGTCGCGGACGGATCGCCAGCTACAAGGTGCCAAGAGCCATATATTTCATGCAGGCGACCGACTGGCCGATGTCGGCAACCAAGATCGACAAACGCGCGCTGCGCGAAAGGCTGAAATGATCCGAAAGGTCAGACCTTGGCGGCGGCAGGCACCATGCCGCCGATGAAGATCGACCAGAAGGCTTCGGCGACCTGCTGCCCGGTCATGCCCTTGCCGGGGACGAACCAGCGGTGGGTCCAGTTCAGCATCCCGAACAGGGCATTCTCCACCAGCCGGACCGGGATATCGCCACGCAGATCGCCCTGCGCGATGGCATCGCCGATAAAGCCGATCAGCATCTGATCGAACTGTCTGGTCTTCTTCATGATGTCCTGCGCCCAAGCGGTTTCGTCGTCCGCAACCTGATGCATCTGCTCCTGAATATAGACGAAGGTCGCGGGATAATTTTCCTCATAGCTGACCATCAGGGAGACGAAGATTTTTTTCAGCCGTTCAATCGCTCTTAGACTGTCGTCCTCGATCAACTGTTGGGCGACCGCTATATTGGCGTCGAGCACCCCTTCCACCGTCTCGTGGAACAGTTCTTCCTTGCTGCCGACATAATAATAGACCGTCGCCCGGTCCAGACCCGCCGCCTGGGCGATGTCCAGAAGCCGGGTGGATTGAAACCCCTGTTCCTTGAACAGTTCGGCGGCGATTCGCAGCAGTTCCGCGCGCTTGGCTTCATAATCTGCGCCACCCTTGGCCTGCTTGGTGCGCCGGCGGCGCGAAATATTGCTCGTTTGCGTCATGGGCGCACGATGCATGGAAAGGGTACGACTTTCAACAACGTTACAACGTCAACGTAGATGTTGATAAAATAGACAGGCTTCGATATGATGGGGCTGGAGAGGATGAATGACACTTGCACGCTTCCCCTTGAACCCGGACTATGGGTCGGGCTGCTATCGTCGCCTGCTGCGCTTTTATGCGCTGCCCGGCGCCGTTCTGGGCACGATCGATGACAGCCATCATGCCATGTGGATCCTTCTGCGTCATGATGGACAGCGGATCGAGGCGGT
This sequence comes from Sphingobium sp. 15-1, assembly GCF_013375535.1. Lineage (GTDB taxonomy): Bacteria > Pseudomonadota > Alphaproteobacteria > Sphingomonadales > Sphingomonadaceae > Sphingobium > Sphingobium aromaticivastans. The sequence goes on along the minus strand of NZ_JABXJG010000003.1, from coordinate 289,262 downwards.
CGAAGCGGACATCAGCCGAGGCCCCGCAACCAGTTGCCGTGGATCGGCGGCCGGCTTGCGCAAACTGGTCGGCCTGCCTCTTCAGGCCGAAAGCCAGGCCGCGATCGCCACTCTCGACCGCGTCCAGAACTGCACCCATCTTTCCGACCTTGCCGCATGGAGCCTGCGGGTCGCACATAGCGGAAATGTGGGCCGTCGTGTCGAATATCAAATCCGCGTCGAGGACGATGACGGAACCCCTTTCCGGATCGAAATCGCGAAGGCAGGGAAGCCGATCCACAATTGGCTGGTATCAGGCTCCACCGTCATCGCGCCGGAGCCTCTGGCGGGCATGCCCTTGATGCGGGGTTTCATGGCGAGCGCTCGGACCCATTTCCAGGGTGACGACCTCGAAGCCGCCATCATGCTCCAGCGCGGTATCTGGGTCGCGCGGGGCCGGCGCCATATCGTCGATGCCGCCCCTGTCCCCCTGACCACCTATGAAGACATGGAGGACGCCTGCTACAGCTATGCCGGCGAGCAATGGCGTACCGCGACCAGCCATGTCGGCTATGTGCGGGATGTCACGGACGGCATCCTCCCGCATCCGCTTCCCGACCATATTTCCCGCTTGTTATCAGGATATGACCATGACCCGAGTTGACGGCATCGCACCGATCGAGCGCATCATCGAGGACGCCCGCAACGGATTGCCCTATATTCTCATCGATGCGCCGGACCGCGAGAATGAGGGCGACGTCATCATTCCCGCGCAGTTTGCAACGCCGCGCATCATCAACTTCATGGCCAAGCATGCGCGCGGCCTGATCTGCCTTGCCATGACGCAGGAGCGCGCCCGCACGCTCAGCCTGTCGCCCATGGCACCGCGCAACGAAAGCGGCCATGGAACGGCGTTCACCGTCTCCATCGAAGCGCGCGAGGGCGTGACCACCGGCATTTCCGCCCATGATCGCGCCCACACGATCGCGGTCGCCGTCGATCCCACCAAGGGCGCGCGGGACGTGGTGTCGCCCGGCCACGTCTTTCCCCTGACCGCGCGCGACGGCGGCGTGTTGGTGCGCGCGGGCCATACGGAGGCGGCGGTCGACATCTCGCGCCTCGCGGGCCTGACGCCGGCCGGCGTCATTTGCGAGGTCATGAACGATGACGGATCGATGAGCCGGCTGCCCGAGTTGATCGCATTCGCCAAGGAACATGATCTGAATATCGGCACCATCGCCGACCTCATCGCTTATCGGCGGCGGTTCGAATCGCTGGTCGAACGGGTCGCCGAAGCGCCGTTCGAAAGCTGGTATGGCGACTTTCGCATCATCGTCTATCGCAACGTCATCGATGGCGGTGAGCATGTCGCGCTGGTGCGCGGCACGCCCAGCAAAGACCGTCCCACGCTGGTGCGCGTCCATCAACTCGACCTTACCGCCGACGTCCTTGGCTGGCGGGCCGCTCATCGCGACTATGTGCCCGCCGCGCTCAGGGAACTGGCCAATTATGATGGCCCGGCCGTGGCCGTCTTTGTGCGGGATCCCAGTCCGACCTCGATCTCGGAACGGATCAAGGGCAACCGAAAGGCCTATGCCGACACGCACGGCTATCGCGACTATGGCATCGGCGCGCAAATCCTGCAGGATCTGGGCGTCGGCGAGATGGTGCTGCTGACCTCCAGCACCGGCAAGCTGACCGCGCTCGAAGGGTTCGGGCTGACCGTCGTCGCCAAGCGCCCGCTGGTTGAAAATGGCGTGCGGCTGGTGTCCTAGGCCGCCGCATCGGGGCTGGTTGCGGCATTGACCAGCCGCATGAACGCCTTGATACGCAGCAGACCGAAAAAATCGAGCATCAGGGGAAGAGCGGTGTGCAGCATCGCCGCCGCCTTCTCCTCTTCGATCCGGCCATCGCTGGCATTGAAGAAGATCGCTGCTTCATGCGCCGCGACCTGTTCGGCCAACGCCTTGTAGAAGGCAATATTCTCCGGCGGGAAGCCATTCTCATCCACAAAACCGGCTTCACGGATGCGGCCCCATATCTCGACAAGGCGCGCATCGGGCAGGCTGAGTTCGGGGCCATCCGCTCCTTCCCGCATGTCGAGCATATCCATCTGCGCAAAGGCCTGGGCGTCACGCTCGGCGGCGGAATGGCGTTGCTGGAGCGACGCCAGAGATACGGTCGGCGCAGTATCGAGTCCGAAGCGGTGTGAGAGCAGTTGTTCAAGATGCGCATAGGGCGAACTTGGAGCAAGCGGCTGACCCCCATCCCCATTCATTAGCGCCTTGATCTGCTTGATCGTCAGCCGCGCGCCTTTCTGAAGCTCGCGGACCGCGGCAATGCCTCTCACATGGTTTTCATCATATTCGGCCGCGTTCCGGGCGGGGCGCTCCGGCTGCGGCAGCAGCCCTTCGCGGATGAGTATGCGGATCACCTCCCGGTCCACGCCCGTCCGCTCTTCCAGTTCGCGCATCTTCATCCGCAAAGCATCTCCCTCAACACCGCCATTGCATATCAACGTATGCGTTGAAAGAATCATTGCAGGCGCCCGTTCATGCGTGTAACTTACACGCACAACGCTGATATTGCCATATCGGCCAGCGACAGGAGAGCAGCCTTGGCAACGATATCCGACGACCGCACCGCCCCTCCCCCACGCAGCCGCGCGGCAAAACCGGCCCATGTGCCCGACGATCATGTGTATGAAATCGACATGTATGCGCTGGACGGGATCGAGCAGGGCTATCACGAGGCCTGGAAGAGCATCCAGAAGCCGCGCGTCCCCGACCTTGTCTGGACACCTTTTACCGGCGGCCACTGGATCGCGACCAACGGCGACACTGTGCGTGACGTCTATAGCGATCCCTCACGCTTTTCGAGCGAAGTGATTTTCCTGCCGAAAGAAGCCGGCGAGAAATATCAGATGGTGCCCACCCGCATGGACCCGCCCGAGCACACGCCTTATCGGAAGGCGCTCGACAAGGGCCTCAGCCTGGCCCAGATTCGCAAGGTGGAGGACAAGGTCCGCGCCATCGCGGTCGAACTGATCGAAGGCTTCGTCGCGCAGGGCGAGTGCGACTTTGCGGCCGACTATGCCAATGTTTTTCCGGTCAAGGTGTTCATGGCGCTCGCTGATCTTCCGATGGAGGATGTGCCGACACTCAGCCGCTATGCCCGCATGATGACGCGGCCCGAAGGCCATACGCCCGAAGAAATGGCGACGGACCTGCAAGCGGGCAATGACGGCTTCTTCGCCTATGTCGAACCGATCATCCATGCGCGACGGGGAAGCGACCGCGAAGACCTCATCACCATCATGGTGAATGCCGAGATCAACGGCGCACCGATCAGCCATGACAAGGCGTTGGGACTGATCTCGCTGCTTCTTCTGGGCGGGCTGGACACCGTCGTTAATTTCCTCAGCTTCATGATGATCCACCTGGCGAAGAACCCCGCGTTGGTGGATGAATTGCGCCAGGACAGTCTCGCCCTGATGCGCAGCGCGGAGGAGATGTTCCGCCGCTTCCCGGTCGTGTCGGAAGCGCGCATGGTGGCGAAGGATCAGGAATATAAGGGACTTTCCCTCAAGCGCGGGGACATGATCCTGCTGCCCACCGCCTTGCACGGCCTGGACGAAACGCTAAATCCTGATCCCTGGCGGATCAATCTCGAAAGGCGTGGCATTTCACACAGCACGTTCGGCGGCGGCCCCCATCGCTGCGCAGGTCTGCATCTCGCCCGCATGGAGGTGATCGTGACCCTTGAGGAATGGCTCGAGCGGATACCGAGTTTCGGCTTCAAGGACGGGGAAAGTCCGGCCTATCATTCCGGTATTGTCGCTGCCGTCGACAATGTTCCCCTCGTCTGGCCGGCGTGAGGTTGCGATCATGCCGATGATCCATATCGCGCTGCGCGACGGCCGAATCTCTTCCATCAATGTCGAGGAAGGGCTGAGCATTATGGAAGGCATCCCCAGCGCCGGCGTCGATGAATTGCTCGCGCTGTGCGGCGGATGCTGTTCTTGCGCGACCTGCCACATCTATGTCCAGGACGACTGGTCGGATCATTTCACGCCACCATCTGCGGACGAGGATGAATTGCTTGAGAGTTCTTCATCCCGCCTTTCGGCGTCACGGCTCGCATGCCAATTGATCGTGGACAGGCATATGGAGGGATTATCGTTTACGATCGCCCCCGAAGATTAGCACCTCATATTAGGTCTATATATTAGATCTATAGGGGGGAGGCGTTGCTTCAAGCAAGCCCCTCCCCCAATTGGTCATTTGAGATCGATGCGCACGCTTTCAAGCCTTGCGTTGAAGCGACTCTCCGAAATCTTGTAGTCGTCGTTTATCGGCGTCAGCGTATCCTCACCCAAGTTGAACACCTGATGCGGAACGGATGCCGAACGATCATCGGCAAGTCATTGAAATACAGTAGGCCGCATTTCCGCGCGAAAAATATGTGGTGCTAAATAATTTTGCCATATGTCCTTATTTTGTTGACTCTGTGCCGATAATTGCGGTGCTATTCGCTCATGTTCGTGCGCGAGAAGACCATCAAGGGCTACACCTATCTCTACCTGGTGGAGAATGTCCGCGAAGGCGGGCGCACGAAGCAACATATCATCCGCAACCTTGGTCGCAAGGACGCCGTCCTTGCCGCTGGTGATCTCGATCGCCTGATTGCCTCGATCGGCCGTTTCAGCGAGCGGGCCATGGTCCTGAGCGCGCTCGACAACAATCCTACGGATCTTGACGCCCGACGTATTGGCGGTCCGCTCCTGTTTGGCCGACTGTGGGAGCGGCTTGGGATTGCGGAGGTGCTGGAGGATCTGCTCCAGGACCGCCAGTTCGGCTTTGCTGTCGAACGGGCGGTGTTCGTGGCGACGCTGCACCAGCTGTTCGTCTCGGGTTCGGACCGCTCCTGTCTCGACTGGATGCAGAGTTACCAGATCGATGGCGCACAAGGTCTTGCCCTGCACCAGTTCTACCGCGCCATGGCCTGGCTGGGCGAGGAACTCGAGGAGAAGGCGCAAGGCGCGCTGGCACCGCGCTGCGTGAAGGATGAGATCGAGGAGAGGCTGTTCGCTCGGCGGCGCGATCTGTTCACCGACCTCAGCCTCGTCTTCATGGACACCACCTCGCTGTCCTTCTACGGCGTTGGTGGCGAGACGCTGGGCAAGCGAGGCTATTCCAAAGACTATCGGCCTGACCTGGCGCAGATGATCCTGGCGCTGGTGGTCGATGCGCAAGGCTGCCCGATCTGCACGGAGATGGTGCCCGGCAACACCGCCGACGTGACCGTGCTGCTGCCCATTGTCGAGCGTCTGCGCTCCCGCTTTGGTGTCACGCGTGCCTGCGTCGTTGCTGACCGGGGCATGATCAGCAAGGAGACCATTGCCGCGCTCGAGGCGCAGGGCATGGAATATATCCTGGGCGCCCGTGAGCGGTCGGACAGCATGGTGCGCGACATCGTTCTCAATGACGCCGCGCCGATGGTGCCGCTGGCGCTCGACCGGCAGGCTGGCGAGACACAACTTCTGATCAAGGAAGTGCGCATCGGGAAAGGGAGCGACGCTCCGCGCTACATCGTCACCCTCAACGAAAAAGAGGCGAAGAAAGACAAGGCCGATCGACAGGCGATCATCGATGCCCTCCAGGTCCAGCTCAAGAAGGGGGACAAGGCGCTGGTCGGAAACTCGGCCTACCGCCGGTATCTGCGCAAAAGCGGCAAGGACAAGGGCGCCAGCTTCGAGGTCGATGTCGGCAAGCTGGCCGATGAGGCGCGCTTCGACGGCATCAGCGTGATCCGCACCAATACCAAAATCACGCCCTTGCAGGCGGTGATCCGCTATCGTGACCTGCTTCAGGTCGAAAACCTGTTCTACAAGGCCAAGGCTACCTACGACACGCGGCCCGTGTTCCATCAATCCGACGCAGCCATCCGCGGCCATGTCTTCTGCTCGTTCATGGCCTTGCTACTATCCCATGAATTGTCCCGGCTCTGCGCGGCCCGCGACCTGAAGCCGGAATGGCAGCCGCTGCTCAACGATCTCGACCGTCTGCAGAAAGTGACCCTCCACAAGGACGGCAAGGACATCACAATCCGGACACCTACGGCCGGCATGGTCGGCGCGGTGTTCCAGGCCGCCGGCGTCGCTCTGCCAGCCAACATCCACGAAAATCCAACCGCATAAGCTGCCCTCACGCGCAAAGCTCCCATGTGGTGCTAAGGACCGCGCGCGACCGCACAACATATTGATTAAAAATATCTTTTTGAAATGCGGTGTTCAAGTTGGGCCTCACCCACATCGAAACCTTCGGCGTTCGATATCCAGGCGCGGTGCGTATGCTCCACCCGGCCGTTGCCGATCGCCTCACCATCCAGCAGCAGCGTCACCACGCCACCCGATCCGCGTTCGGGTTTGTCGAGCACAAGGTGCATGACCAGTTGATGCCTGCCCGGCGTCAGGTCGGTCTGCGACGCGATTCGATATTGCATGTCATTGGTCATGTTATAGTGGAATACGGGCTTTCCATCCTTCACATAGAGGGCGTAGCCGCCGAACCGGCCGCCCTGCGTGACGATGACGCCGTTGGTCGTGCCGCCCGCCGGAATCTCCATGTCGGCGGTAATGTCGAAGGACCGGCCGATGACATGCGGCGCGGTATTTTCCGGCACCCTCGTCAGCCCCGCATGATAGGTGAAGCTGGTCCGCCCTTCCGCCAGAGAGGGGCGGCCCTGTGCACCGTCCATGATGCCATGGATCGGCAGGATCTTCGCCTTTTCCGCCTCTGCATAGAACAGGGCCTGCATTTCCCTGAGCTTGTCGGGTTGGGCCGCCGCCAGATCCTTCGACTGCGAAAAGTCCTTTGAGACCTGATAAAGTTCCCATTTCCGCTTTGTCAGGTCAATCTTCTGCGCTTTGGTGATGTCCCATGGCGCCGCCGCGGGCGCGGTGCCCGCCATCCAGCCATCACGATAGATGCCCATATTCTGCATCATCTCGAACACCTGCGTGTGGCGCTGATCGGGCGCCGCGGGCTGGCTGAAACTCAGATAATGGCACAGGAACGCCGCGTAGGAATAACGGCCATCGCTATCGCGGATCTGAAGATGGGGCAGGCAAACCAGCGCGACCAACTCGTCGATGCCAAGATCATCGAGATCGCAGCCGATCACGCGGGCAGCTCGAATGGCCTCCAGTTGTGCCATTCTGAACTTGACGACCTCGTCGTAAAGCTGGTCGATTGAGTTGAAATGATACTGGACAACTACATTATTCTTCTTGCCGCTGCGTCTGGCTATCTCCCTGGCGGAAACACCACCTAGTCCATGAATGGCGACCAATTCCTCCGCCGCAATGATCAGATTGAGCTTTGTTTTTTCGGCGACGCGATATCCCATCGGCCTATCATAGTCGGAAATCGCTTGAGTCTCTAGCATATCTCAAGCTTGCGTCGACGGTGAGGACTGACCATAAAGCATCAAACTGGATTCCCACCTGACAAACGGGAACTTGCCGAGGATTGGTATGTGATGTAACCGCGAATGAGCGCCGACGATAAACACATACTTGGGGCCTTGTCATTCGCAGTATCGATTGATGCACTACCGTTGAACCGTGCCACAATCTGCATCCTGACTACTGTCTCTATGACCAATTACCATGTCGCCTGGGCATCGCCTCAAAAAGCAGGCAATCAGGTTTCAGGATCATCATTGTGTCTTTGGAACGGCAAAAAGTGGCGTTGCCGTCGCCGCATATACGTCGATCTGGGTACTACGAATGTCGGCTTTCTCGAGTCGACGATTCTCAAGCCGCCCTTCGCAAAAGTCCCAATCCTTGACGAAAAACGGACGGCAGAGGTGCTTTCACTTTTGGCGAAAGCGTTCTGCTGATCTGCCCAAAATCCTCTTGCCGCCGTTAGTCCGTAAGGCGCTAAGCGTACAGGCGCGGAAACAACGTATCGAGGGTCGCACTGGGAAATCTTAGGGAAACTGGCCCTTTCGGCGTATCGGAGGCAAGAAGTCCTTCGTCGATCAGTTGCTTGAGCACACGACGGGCCGATCGTTCCGGCATCTGCGTGATCCGTTCGGCTTCCCCACGATCAATCTCGCCGCGCATCAACGCTTCCTGAAGGAGGCGCGCGCTCTCCTTGGGCAGCGTTTCGCTCAAGGCGACATGGCGATCCAGACGCTTGGACAGGGCATCGAGTTCGAACAGGTCCGACATATAGGTCAGTTGATCGATGCACACGCGCAGGAACCAGCCGGTGAAAAGTTCCAGCCCCTTGAGCGACAAATGGCCGCGACCATCGCGGTCACCCTGTCTAACTTCATCCGCCCAGGCCATATGCTGCTTATACTCACCACGCCCGTCTAGGCCAGGCTGAAGACCGCGCGCCAGTCCACGAGATATCGACCAAAGGCCATGCGCGCCTATGCCGCTGGCATGCGCCATCGCATGGCTCATCAAGCGACTGACACGACCGTTGCCATCGGAAAAGGGATGGATCCAGTTGAAGCGATGATGGGCAGTCGCCGTGGCAAGAAGACGCTTTGCCTTGCCCTTTCCCACTCCCTGAAGCACGCGGCCGGGAGCAGGATCGAACGCAAATCGAAGGTGGAAATAGTCCATGAACGCAGGGACGCACGCACTTGTCGGGGGCAAATGCCTGCCAACTTCCACATCCTGCTCAGCGACGGATCGCCATTCACCCGGTTGCATGGTGAAAGACCGATCACCGCTTCTGATCGTCAGCATCTCGACCGACGCGCCTGCATAGAAGTCGCGATGCAATTGCCGGATAAAATCCGGGTCAGCGGGATCGGGAAGTTCACCTGACGCAGCCTGCCGATCGATGCGTTCCTGTAATCGATAATGCGCCACCGCTTCCTGCTGCAGGTCTCGCTGCCCCTCGTCTCTAGCGCCGGCAAGCGCCCGCTCTATGTCGCGCGGCCTCGTATTGTGGCCTTCGATGAGATTACTGTAATAAGTATTCATCAGTCGAACGAGATCCGACAGGTTCGCCGCGGTTTTTGGATGCAACGAATGCCCCAGTCGCTCAGCCTTTGCCGCAACCTCTGCGACGAGATCAGGTAAATCACCACCCAGCGTGTCGATACGGGCTGGTTCAATGCGGGATGGCATTTCTTCAATTCTGGCCTTCATTGGCCGATCTTAGCGCAAAAACACATTTACGCAATCATCTGATTTTCCGTAGTTACAGCTATAGGGTAAGAAAAATTTGGCCGGTCTTTTGGCCGATCCCTTGGCCGGCTCTGCCAATTGGTCTCCAAGCAATTGCTGACACTCCACCACAGACCGGGACTGATCGTGAAAGCAAACGATAAGAAGGCATCTTCCCTCCCCTCCTGTAACTTCGCTCTCATCAGACCCACCGTTTCTATCGCTACTCCAACAGCCCAAGGAGCCGCGCGCGTTCCTTCTCCCGGCGTACGCCTTCGGGTGCCCATGACAGACCACCGCGGGCCGTGGGCTCCCGGAGATCGCGCGAAAGCCATGTCGCGAGTTCCCGCAAAGTCGCATCGGGATGCGTGCGAACCCGGTCCTCGATCAGCCTCGCCACCCGCGTGTCCGGCGGCAATCGGCCCGCCTTGTCGAGGATGGCCGCATCGGCATAGCCGACCTTCACCAAGGTCCGGCACGCCTTCACCAGCGTCCGCTCGGAAAAGGACCGCATTGGCGGCGGCAGCGCCTGCAACTGCCGCACCACCAGCTTCCAGGGCAAATGCGGGCGCAGGCGCTCGACCGTTGGTAGCCAGCGATGACGGCCATCAAGCAGTTCATTAAGGTAGCGTTCGCGGTGGCCATAGCGAATATCAGCGATGGCGCGAGCATCACGGGCGCGCTTTCTGGGATTACCCAGCTTGGCTCCCCGGGCAACCGCGGCCTTCAGGCCAGCTCGGGTGCGCTCTCTGACGAGCGCGCGCTCAAACTCGGCGAAGGCACCGAGCATCTGTGTCATGAGCATCCCTTGCGCGCTGGCGGTGTCGATCGGATCATTGATTGAACGGAAATAGGCTCCCTTCTTTCGCAGCGTCTCCACAATCTCAAGCAGATGGGATAGCGAACGCGCGAGGCGATCAATCCGGACTACCAGAAGCGTGTCGCCCTCCCCTGCCCGCGCAATCGCCCGCGCAAGCTGTGGTCGCTCCCGACTCGCTCCGCTCGCCTTGCCCTCGAAAATGGTGACGCAGCCAGCAGCGCGCAGCGAATCCTTCTGTGCCGCAGTATTCTGTTCGTCCGTGGAAACCCGTGCGTATGCTGAGGTGCCCGCGGCGGTGACGCTGGACATAGACGACACATGTGATGTCGTGCATGGCTATCAGCAAATATCCTTCTGGAATGGTCATCATGGCGAGCGCTGTTTCCTGCCGATCCATGTCTACGATACGGCAACGGGACGCCCGGTCGCCATGCTGCTGCGCACCGGCAAAACGCCGTCGGGTGCGGAGGCTGCGGAGCACATCCGGCGTCTCGTGCGGCATATCCGCCGCCATTGGCCCGAAACGCACATCACCATCCGGGGCGACGGGCATTATGGCCGGCCCGAGGTCATGGCCTTCTGCGAGGCGCATGGCATCGATTATGTCTTTGGCCTTCCCACCAATGCCGCCCTGCGCGCGCCAATACGGACATTGTCGCTGCCGCTGATGCCTGCGCCGTCAAGCGCGCCGAGCAAGACCGGGTTATCCTGCGCAGCTATGCCGAGATTCGCTATGGGGCGAAAAGCTGGAAGTGTAAGCGCCGCGTCGTCGCCCGGATCGAAGCCAGTACCATGGGCATGGATATCCGCTATGTCGTCACGTCCCTGCCGGGGGGCTCCGCCGAGCACATCTACGACACGCTCTACTGCGCCCGCGGCCAGGCCGAGAATCTGATCAAACGGCACAAGACCCAGCTCAGCAGCGATCGCACCTCGTGCCGATCGGCCAACGCCAATCAGATGCGGCTCATCCTCCACACCGCTGCCTACTGGCTCATTTGGCGGATGCAGCAGGCCATCCCCAAGACAAGCGCGCTCGCCGTCGCCGAGTTCGCCACGCTGCGCCTGCGGCTTCTCAAGGTCGCCGCCCGCGTCATCGAGACCACCACCCGCATCCGCATCGCCTTTGCGTCAGCCTGCCCTGATGCCAACACGTTCCGGGCCGTCGCAGCCGCATTCAGACAAGCCCCAACATAACCGTTGCGGCCGTGCCGCTGAGCCGATCAACCCCGTCCTTCAATCTCGCAAACCTATCGAACTACCGCGATGCAAAAGACGCACCGCGATCGCTCGTCCTCATGACGCCGAAGTGGAGGCTCGAGATCGAGGATCGCCGGAAAAGCCCGCGTCGCGAATAATGCGGGCTATAAAGCTTGCGGGCGAGGAGTTGGGACATGAAGAAGCCGAGGTACATTCAGGAGCAGGTCGCCTTCGCATTGAAGCAGGCGGAGACGGGCACGCCGGTGGCGAAGGTGATCCTCCGATGGGTATATTGGAGCAGACGCTCAACCGTTGGAAAAAGGTGTACGGCGGGCTGGGCGTCGGCGAGTTGCGGCGCGTGAAGCAGCTAACACTAAGGAGAAACAAAACCGATTGTCTGTGGATCATGGGGCCTCTGCGATTGGTTGAAGCTCGACCTGGAAGCCAAGCTTGGTGAGCTGGGCGACCAGACGCCTGGCTTTGCATTCGGCGGAGCGACGGTCGAAGTGGTCGATGCCAAGATCCTGATGTACGACGCCGTTTGTGAGCATGTGCCAGATCGCGGTGAGCATGGCGGCGGCGACCGCACAGATCGCTTTCTTGGGACCCCGCCGGCTGCGCAAGCGGTTGAACTGCGCCTTGTAATAGCTGTCTTTCTTTTTCACGGCAGACCAGGCGCATTGGACCAGCACGGTCTTGAGCCAGCGCCCGCCCTTGCGCAGGTGCGAGGATTTGCGCTTGCCGGCGCTCTCATTCTGCCCCGGACACAGCCCGGCCCAGGCGACAAAATGCCCGGCGGTGGCAAAGCGGCTCATGTCGGTGCCGGTTTCCGCCAGGATGCTGGTGGCCGACAGGGTGCTGATGCCCGGCATCGTGTTGAGAAGATGGATCAGGGATCGAAAGGTGGCTCGCCCGGGCGCCACCTGCTGGTCCATGGCAGCGATTGCGGCATCAACTGCCCGATCGATCTCGATGATCGCCTTGTCCAGCGCGTCATACTGCTCGAGGTAGAGCCTGAGCATGAAACAGTGATGATCGGTCAGCCGCCCATGCAGCGCATCATACAGATGTTTGGGAGTGGCCTTGACCCGTCCATCGGCCAGGGCCGCCAGCCTGGCCGGATTGCGGATCCCGGCGATCATCGCTTCGATCATCCGGCGGCCCGACACGCCCATGATGTCGCTGATTACCGAATCCAGTTTGATATTGGCCTCTTCCAACGTCTTCTGGATCCGCTGGGTGTGGCGGGTCTGCTCCTGGATCAGCTGCTTGCGCATGCGCATCAGCGAACGCAGCTCCTGCGTCGCCTGGTCGGGAACGAAGCTCGCCCGGATCAGGCCACAGGCGACCAGATCGGCAATCCAGGTCGCGTCATTGACGTCGGTCTTGCGGCCCGGAACATTCTTGATGTGCGCGGCATTGGCCAGGATCAGATCGAAGGGGCCCTCGCTCAGGATATTCCACACCGGCTTCCAGTAGACCCCGGTCGCCTCCATCGCGACATGGCTACAGCCTGAGTCCGTCAGCCACGCCAGCAAGGACGACAGGCCCGCCGTCGTGGTCTCGAAGGACTGGCATTCCCGGCTTGTCTTGCCCTCCGACGCCAGGCGTACACAGCCCACGATCATCGCTTTGTGTACATCCAGACCAGCGACACGTTCGTGCATGATCTCCATCGAGACTCTCCTCTCACCAGTGCCGCCAGCGTGGGGACCTCACCGAAAAGAACTCTAAGGAACGCGCTCCAGGAACATGGCTGCTCCCTGGCGCCAATGGGGGTGATCGAGGCGCCCCGGGTCCAAACTACTTTACGGGCTCTCCAGCACCATAGCAAAAAGCAACCTCCGTGCTGACGACGTCGACATAATATCGCGCGGAGCGCAGCCCGACCAGTTTCAGTTAAGGGGGTCAGCCAAAGGCTGGTGCCGAACTACTTTGGCATTTTTTGCTCGGGCTTTTCCACGAGGAGCTTCTCACAATGGGGGCACCGCAGAGGCGGAGGTCTTACGAAGATGTCCAAAATCGCCTGTCGGATCGCTGGCATGCTTGGTTGTGGGGGCGGTCCCCCGACTCTTTTTTCCGCCCCGCTGCTTTGAGGCGGCGGGATTGAAGGAAGGCGTAGGCAATCATTGTCATCAATGCGTGTCGATGTAATCCAATCCAGGAGCGGCGTTCGAAATGATCGAGGCCCAGTTCTTCCTTGAGCTGCTGATGTGTTTGCTCGCAGATCCATCTCGCTTGATCGTCGCAGCTAGCATTTTGAGGGTGGCGTCAGCGGGTAAATTTGAGACGTAGTATTTTTGCTCACCGGTCGAACGTCGCTCTCCAGCAAGCCAGACCTCATCACCTAGCATGGCCTGGACACGGCCGTCGAGCATGCGATGGCGATGACCATCGGCAATCCTTAGCGGAGGCATCATCCTTCATCACCACCGGCACAAAGTTCGTTCCGGATCCCGACGGACCAACCCTCTGCGTTACCTCCCGCCGCCAGCGGTGGATCAGCCTCGGGTGCACGTCCGCCGCCCGCGCAATATCCGCTACCACCGCCCCGGGAGCACAAGCCGCCAACACCAGCGCTTCCTTCTGCTCCGCAGTCCACGCCCGTCGCCGCTCCGGCCCCGAAATCACCGTTAAGGGGCGCACCAAGCCGGGATCTGTGATCGCGGAAGATGCGATCCTGTCTTATTGTGAAGGGCGGCTGGCCCGTTTCAAGCGTTCAGGCTTCGTTCGAATAGTGGATGCCTTGCCGCTGACCGCATCCGGAAAAGTGGCAAAGCCCTTCTTGCGCGAGCAATTCGCGCGCGAGCACCCTGCCTGACTTGCGACCCTCCTAAAGAAGGGCGTGATCCCTGTCGCGGATTTGTACCGCTTTGCTGCCGCCCGATTTCCGGCAGCAGAGGGATTATCGATGGCCGTCCATTTTCCGAATATGCTTTCACCGATCAAGCTGGGCTCACTCGAGCTGGCGAACCGCGTCATCATGGGGTCCATGCACACCGGTCTCGAGGACTCCCCGTCAGGGCGGCAGGGGCTGGCTGCCTTCTACGCCGCGCGAGCGCGCGGCGGCGTCGGCTTGATCGTTGCCGGCGGCATCTCCCCCAATCCCGAGGGAATGATGCACAGCGGCAGGCATACGGGCTTTCTCAACTCGAGGGATCATATCCCCGAGCACCTTGCGGTGACGAACGCCGTTCACGACGCCCGCTCGCGCATTGCGTTGCAGTTGTTGCACGCCGGGCGCTATGCTCGCCATGACGCCGCACTCGCACCATCCGCGTTGAAGTCGCGTATCTCACCGGTCGTCTCTCGCGAAATGAGCGAGGAGGATATCCAGCGCACGTTGCAGGATTATGCGAATGCGACCTTGCTGGGTGTTGAAGCTGGCTACGATGCCGTCGAGCTAATGGGTGCGGAAGGCTATCTTCCAAACCAGTTCTCGGCCCTGCGCAGCAATCAGAGAAGCGACCGGTGGGGCGGCACTGTCGAGAACCGACAACGGTTCGCGATCGAACTGGTCGAGCGTGTCCGCAAAGCCGTGGGACCGGGCTATCCGATCATCTATCGCATTTCCGGTCTGGACCTGGTTGAGGGGGGGAGTGAGTGGCGGGAGGTCATCCGCCTGGCCAAAGCGGTCGAGGCAGCGGGCGCCACTGCGTTGAACGTCTATGTGGGATGGCACGAGGCGCGTGTACCGACGATCGCGACCCTTGTACCGCGCGGAGCCTGGATTTCCGTCGCCGCCCGGCTGAAGGAATTCGTCAACATTCCAGTGATCGGAAGCAATCGCATCAATGACCCGACGGTCGCCGAAGAGGTACTCGCTTCAGGGGCCGTTGATCTGATTTCCATGGCCAGGCCATTTCTGGCTGACGCGGACTTCGTCAACAAGGCTGCCGCAGGGCAGGCCGATCAGATCAATACGTGCATCGCATGCAATCAGGCATGCCTGGACGAGGCTCTTGCCGGTCGTCACGCGTCATGCCTGGTCAATCCCGCCGCTTGCCGCGAAGGTGAGATCCTGGTCCGGCCTCAGGCTGTTTCCCAGCGCGTCGCCATTGTCGGCGCGGGGCCTGCGGGTCTCGCTGCGGCGGTGACCGCGGCACAATGCGGCCATCGTGTGACGTTGTTCGAAGCGGACGCGGACGTTGGAGGACAGTTCAATTATGCAAGTGCCATTCCCGGCAAAGAGGAGTTCTCGCAGACGATCCGCTACTACAAGAAGCAGATTGAGTTGCTGGGGGTCGATCTGCGGTTGAACACGCGCGCTTCGGTCGACCAAATCCAGAGCGAGGCCTATGACAGGATCCTCATTGCTGCAGGAGTGATCCCCAGGATCCCCGACATCGCGGGGATCGGACACGGCTCAGTCATGACCTACGCGGAACTGATCGCCCGCAAGCGCCTCCCTGGTCGACGCATCGCCATCATAGGAGCGGGCGGCATCGGTTTCGACGTCGCAAAATTCGTGACTTCGCGGGCGTTGGATCCGGGCGAGACAAAGACTTCACGCTTCTACGAAGAATGGGGCGTGGACATCAGCGGGGAAAGTTCGGGCGGGCTGACGCAACGCAGGCCGTCAAGGACGGAGTGTGAGGTATGGCTGCTGCAGCGATCGACCGCGACGCTTGGAATGTCGCTGGCACGGACCACAGGATGGATCAGACGCGAACTCATGAAGGAGCGCGGTGTCCATATGTGGTCCGACGTCAGCTATGATAGGATCGACGATCAAGGGCTGCATGTCAGCGTTGCAGGAGAGCAGCGGATCATTCCCGCCGATACGATCGTGCTGTGCGCGGGGCAGGAATCGAACCTCGCTCTGGCAGCCGAGCTGGATCGGGTGAAGATCGGCTATGAGATCATCGGTGGTGCGAAGCGGGCCGGGGAGATCGACGCCGTGCGTGCAATCTATGAAGGCACCGTGACCTTTACCGGCCTCGTTTCGCCGATCCATGACTCCCGCGCTGCGGCCCGCCCGCGCTGAGCATCGCCCGCTTCCGTCGGCCATTGCAAGACGCGCGACCTGGCCAGTCTGTTGATTGCCGATGCCCGCGCCGCGACAGACGCTGACACTGGCGGTTGCCCCCGTACAATCAAAATCTCAATGGTCGCTGTTACGGCGTCGAAGGCAACGGGAATCGCATTACGTCAACGCTCTACGGCTCCGAGACTGACCTGGGTGGCGGCGGCGCCCGAACAGCCGGCGGTCAACTGATTTGCTGCGCCATATGTTGCCGGAATGGCGGAATTCAGCCGCTTTGCGGGTGTGGGAACGAGTCCACTGGTATTCTGTCGGGAGTCTACGGGTTTGGTGATGGCGGCGCCGCAGAAACCGCAGAAACCCTCAGAGAGTTAGTAGATTGGTAAAACCGACACCACCGAAAGCGCCCCCTGCCCTGTCGATTTTAGCCCTCTGTTAATGCCATAACCTGCGCTTATGGAAGATACGTGATCCGTCGTCCGATGGGAGTGAAATGAGTATCCGCGCGCCCATTGTGGTCCAGCGGTTCTGTTCAGACATGAACCGCCCCGGGATTGCCGGAGGCCATTTGGTTTAAATTATGCGGCCATGGGTGTTTCGTCCAGCATGGCGTAGTAGCGCTCCTCGGCTTCGGCAGGCGGGATGTTGCCAATGGGCGCGAGCAACCGCCGGTTGTTGAACCAGTCTACCCATTCGAGAGTGGCGTATTCAACGGCTTCAAAGGATCGCCACGGTCCTCGCCGGTGGATCACCTCGGCCTTGTAAAGGCCGTTGATGGTCTCCGCCAAGGCGTTGTCATAACTGTCGCCCACACTCCCGACCGATGGCTCGATCCCAGCCTCGGCAAGGCGCTCGGTATACTTGATCGAGACATATTGGCTGCCGCGGTCGCTGTGGTGGATCAGGCCGCCATGATGAACTGGTCGCCGATCATGGATTGCCTGCTCCAGGGCGTCGAGCACAAAGCTGGCATGGGCCGTCCTGCTCACCCGCCAGCCCACAATATAGCGGGCGTATACGTCGATCACGAAGGCCACGTAGACGAACCCCGACCACGTCGCGACATAGGTGAAGTCCGACACCCACAGCATGTTCGGTGCCGGCGCATGGAACTGACGGTTGACCTGATCGAGCGGACACGGAGCCGCCTTGTCGCTGATCGTCGTCTTCACCGGCTTGCCCCGGATCACGCCCTGCAGGCCCAAATCACGCATCAACCGCTCCACTGTGCAGCGGGCAATATCAAAGCCCTCCCGCTGCATCTGCCGCCACACCTTGCGCACGCCGTAGACCTTGAAGTTGGCATCGAACACGCGCCGAACCTCGGGCTTCATGGCCTCATCACGCTGGACACGTGGTGACAGGCGCGAGGGATCGCGTCGCGATGCCACACGTTCATGATAGGTGGATGGGGCGATCGGCAGAACCCGGCAGATCGGCTCGACCCCATACTCATCCCGATGCTCGTCAATGAAGGCAGTCATCGCTTGAACGGGCGGTCGAGCTCCGCCTGGGCAAAATATGCCGACGCCTTGCGCAGAATCTCGTTGGCCTGGCGAAGCTCACGGTTCTCGCGCTCCAGCGCCTTCAAACGGTCTGCCAGTTCGGTGGGAACGCCAGGACGTTTGCCGCTGTTCACCTCAGCCTTCTTTACCCACTCTAGCAGCGTGTGCCCCGAACAGCCGATCTTCTCGGCAATGGATATGATCGCCGCCCAGCGGGACGGATGGTCGCCTTCGTGGTCCAGCACCATGCGGACGGCCCGCTCACGAACCTCCGGTGCAAACTTGTTCGTCGTCTTGCTCATCGTAGACCCTTCCTCTCAGGAGTTAGGGCCTCCGGCAATCCCGGGGCGGTTCAACATGCTCGAAGGGTTCGAACCCTTGACATTGCTCGAAGAAGGCCCCTCTTGCATACGCTCAATATAATTTATGGGAGACGGCTTCGGCTTAACAAAAAGCTAACCCCCCCCCGAGATTTTGCGGGGGAACGCTGCCGATCGGGCTGAAAAAGCGCGCGAATCGACTTACCTTAAACCACTAATAGAGCGCGGATTTTTGCCTGAACTTCTAGCAACGCTACTTGCGATACCGTTCCTTTTTTTGCTGCCTTCCGTGCTATCCAGTCAACGCTTTTAAGCTGATCTGCCAATACCGCACTTGGCGGATTTTGACTGATTAATACCTCAAAGGGATAGCCTTTGATTTTGCTAGTCATAGGACAACAAATCATCATCCCGCGCACGCGATTGTAGGCTGCTGGTGACAGGACAAGGGCGGGTCGATGACCGGCTTGCTCATGTCCCGCTTGAGGATCAAAGTTTAGCCAGACGATATCGCCCATATTGGGGATATATTTCGCCATTACCAAACCTCATTCCCAACAGGCGCGCCAAAATCTACGTTTTCAGGAAAGTTTTCAGGCTTCATCCCAGCCAGCAGCCCCTCAAGGGTGAAGGCAGGCGCGGTGATCGGCTCGATGATGACCCGGCCCTCTTCTTCCCTAACGTCCACCTCCTGATCGATATGCAGCGCAGCAGCGGCCATAATCGAGGTAGGAATCCTGACCGAAGCACTGTTGCCCCACTTTTTCACTTGCACACGCATGACCACCTCCAATGTATCGACATCAATAATACATTATCATGGCGCGAGCCTGTGTCAACATTGTATCTACTTTTTGATGCTTGGGGGGTGCTGTCAATAGACAGCGTTTTTGGGCACTTCGGAGGCGGTCAGAAACTCGATGTTCTTGTTAAGAAAACCATTTTCTAATAGGGGTTTAGCCGCGCGTGAGCGCGCACGGTCGGTCATTCCGGCGGCGGCCGGAAATCCAATTTGTTCGTAAGCGTCCGGTCTTCGGCGTGTTGCGTAGTTCTGCCCCGTTGGCGAGGGAGTGATCGATAGGAGTCTCCTTCTGGACTCCATAAGGAGATCAGGAGATGGGCCGGATCGAGGTCATCACCCGCACGGAGCGCCGCCGTAAATATTCTCCTGCCGAGCGGGATGCCATCATGCGGGAGGCGGATGCGCCGGATGTCACTGTGCGCGAGGTGGCGAAGCGGCACGATATAGCCGAGAGCCTGATCTACAGCTGGCGGACGGCGCGGCGTCAGGCCGAGAAGATCGCCAGCGAACCGCTGACCTTCATCTCATATGGAACCGTGCCAGAGGGGCCATCGCCACTGTTCCTGCTGCACAGCCGCCGGTACGTCCTGATCCTGTTCCGACGATGCCGGTGATGGAAGAGTTGGCCCGCCCACATCCCGGTGCACGCCCCGGCGAGATCGGGATCGACCTGCCCAGCGGCGTGCGTCTGTCGGTCGACAGCTATCTCCGAACGCTGCTCATCCATAGCGCCCGCGCCGTCGTGGGGACGACATTCTGGAAGGATGTGGCGCCTCGGCCATGCCCAACTTGAACACCGCATTTCAAAAAGATATTTTTAATCAATATGTTGTGCGGTCGCGCGCGGTCCTTAGCACCACATGGGAGCTTTGCGCGTGAGGGCAGCTTATGCGGTTGGATTTTCGTGGATGTTGGCTGGCAGAGCGACGCCGGCGGCCTGGAACACCGCGCCGACCATGCCGGCCGTAGGTGTCCGGATTGTGATGTCCTTGCCGTCCTTGTGGAGGGTCACTTTCTGCAGACGGTCGAGATCGTTGAGCAGCGGCTGCCATTCCGGCTTCAGGTCGCGGGCCGCGCAGAGCCGGGACAATTCATGGGATAGTAGCAAGGCCATGAACGAGCAGAAGACATGGCCGCGGATGGCTGCGTCGGATTGATGGAACACGGGCCGCGTGTCGTAGGTAGCCTTGGCCTTGTAGAACAGGTTTTCGACCTGAAGCAGGTCACGATAGCGGATCACCGCCTGCAAGGGCGTGATTTTGGTATTGGTGCGGATCACGCTGATGCCGTCGAAGCGCGCCTCATCGGCCAGCTTGCCGACATCGACCTCGAAGCTGGCGCCCTTGTCCTTGCCGCTTTTGCGCAGATACCGGCGGTAGGCCGAGTTTCCGACCAGCGCCTTGTCCCCCTTCTTGAGCTGGACCTGGAGGGCATCGATGATCGCCTGTCGATCGGCCTTGTCTTTCTTCGCCTCTTTTTCGTTGAGGGTGACGATGTAGCGCGGAGCGTCGCTCCCTTTCCCGATGCGCACTTCCTTGATCAGAAGTTGTGTCTCGCCAGCCTGCCGGTCGAGCGCCAGCGGCACCATCGGCGCGGCGTCATTGAGAACGATGTCGCGCACCATGCTGTCCGACCGCTCACGGGCGCCCAGGATATATTCCATGCCCTGCGCCTCGAGCGCGGCAATGGTCTCCTTGCTGATCATGCCCCGGTCAGCAACGACGCAGGCACGCGTGACACCAAAGCGGGAGCGCAGACGCTCGACAATGGGCAGCAGCACGGTCACGTCGGCGGTGTTGCCGGGCACCATCTCCGTGCAGATCGGGCAGCCTTGCGCATCGACCACCAGCGCCAGGATCATCTGCGCCAGGTCAGGCCGATAGTCTTTGGAATAGCCTCGCTTGCCCAGCGTCTCGCCACCAACGCCGTAGAAGGACAGCGAGGTGGTGTCCATGAAGACGAGGCTGAGGTCGGTGAACAGATCGCGCCGCCGAGCGAACAGCCTCTCCTCGATCTCATCCTTCACGCAGCGCGGTGCCAGCGCGCCTTGCGCCTTCTCCTCGAGTTCCTCGCCCAGCCAGGCCATGGCGCGGTAGAACTGGTGCAGGGCAAGACCTTGTGCGCCATCGATCTGGTAACTCTGCATCCAGTCGAGACAGGAGCGGTCCGAACCCGAGACGAACAGCTGGTGCAGCGTCGCCACGAACACCGCCCGTTCGACAGCAAAGCCGAACTGGCGGTCCTGGAGCAGATCCTCCAGCACCTCCGCAATCCCAAGCCGCTCCCACAGTCGGCCAAACAGGAGCGGACCGCCAATACGTCGGGCGTCAAGATCCGTAGGATTGTTGTCGAGCGCGCTCAGGACCATGGCCCGCTCGCTGAAACGGCCGATCGAGGCAATCAGGCGATCGAGATCACCAGCGGCAAGGACGGCGTCCTTGCGACCAAGGTTGCGGATGATATGTTGCTTCGTGCGCCCGCCTTCGCGGACATTCTCCACCAGGTAGAGATAGGTGTAGCCCTTGATGGTCTTCTCGCGCACGAACATGAGCGAATAGCACCGCAATTATCGGCACAGAGTCAACAAAATAAGGACATATGGCAAAATTATTTAGCACCACATATTTTTCGCGCGGAAATGCGGCCTACTGTATTTCAATGACTTGCCGATGATCGTTCGGCATCCGTTCCGCATCAGGTGTTCAACTTGGGCCATGGCTCGCAGCGCTGGTTGCCAGAAGGCCAACGAACGTCGCAGCGACGGCGGTCGCGCATAAGACTGCGCGTTCGCTTTGGGCAATGCTCACCAGAGAGGAGCTATATCGCCGGCATCCAGCCCAGTTGATGGCGGCCTAATCGGTTCAGCCCACTCAAGGGCTGATTTGCGAGGCGAACGACAGAGTATGGCGAACCGGTCACACCGGGGTTCGACAAAGGTCATCGAACGATGCGATCCGATTGAGATCGTCCATTTGTCTGGCCGTCGATCCGCGGAAACCATAGGGGCCTGCGGCGTGTGAAGCCGCGCGACAAGGCCGGATACACGACCGCAAGATCCGAGCTCGTCAATCTTTGTCGAAAAGCCTTGCATGGTAGGGGTGGTCCATAACCCCATCCATCAAACGGCGATGCGCGTCATTCAGGAGACGTATGGAAATTGGAATACCCGACGGGTCCGCCAACTCCTGCTGGACGTGGTTCAAGGCGTCGAGATAATTGCAGACCTCCTCCACATCGGCATCGGGTGCTTTTACCTCTTCCGCCTCAAAGCTTAGCAGATCGAGCAGCGTCGCCTGCGTTCCCTCTATCTGTGATGAGATCACGGCTTCCTTCCGGACGAACCCGTACAGAAACCAATCGAGCGATGGGACCATTTCGGTTGCGAGATCAAGCCGCACCAAGGCTTGATCTGCGGCCCGCAGACGCCTGCTGAGTGCCTTGGACATGTCAAAAGCTGGATCGCGTGGCGGCAACGCGTAAGGCAAAAACGCCAGGACCTCCTCCCCGCCCGCTATCACGTTTTCATATTCGCCTGTGGTTCGTTTCGTCATGGCAACCTGCTGTTCGGTTATGGAGACAAGAAACGAGGCCGTGCCTTGCTACATAGGATAATAACGATTTCGTGATTTGTTCTGCGCAAAAGTCAACCATTCGTTACTAATGGGGTCTGTGCGCGGCCAGGCGATGGTGAGACGTGGCCTGAAAACGGGGTGTTGTGACCGGACACACGTCGGCTGCCAGAGTTCACGTCAACGGCCAAGCCCGCCAGCGGGGAATACAGCCAAAATTGAGGGCGCAGCCTATTATGTACAATAGGCGGGCAGTTGCGCTTCCATCTGGTCAGCAAACTTTATGAGCAAACCAGCGTCATCATCACGACCAACCTGGCGTTCGGGGAATGGCCCACCGTGTTCGGCGAGCCCCACATCGGGCAATACCCCAGAGATAGAAGGGCTCATACGGTACGTCACCGTGACCGCACCTCGAGACGCGCTTTTTGGCCAACAGCTTGAAGTCATTCAGCTGGTATCGGATCGCGGCGCGAACTGGGTTACTGTTCGTATTCCCAACGGAACTCGCCGCAACATCAAGCGTGGGTCGACGGATCTGGCAAGCCCTCTGCCCGACTCAAATTCTACCCTGATCGTCTCAGCGTCCGTTTTGCTGCGAGTCGCATGCTTTATAACCATGCTCTCGCGACGCACCGAAGAGGAGAGCAGGAATGAGCAGGAGCATGGTTCAGATAAAGCCAGTCAGTCCGCCATTACTGTGGTCGAAGCTGCCGGAACAAACCCGACGACAATTAGCGATACATCTTGTTCCCGCTCTGCGCGCAAGGCTGCGCGGTCGAGGCGAAAATGATGTCGATTCTGGCCAAACTGCCTGCTGACGAACAGGTCAGTACGCGCCATCGGGCGAAGCTCGCCTACGTTTACATTCGTCAGTCCAGCCCAGGCCAACTTCTTCATCACCGGGAAAGCACAGCGCTTCAGTATCGTCTGGTCGAGCGTGCGCTGGCGCTGGGTTGGCCTCGCGAGCGTGTCACGATCATCGACGAAGACCTTGGTAAACCGGGTGCCGAATCCCATTTGCGCTTCGGCTTCCAGCGGCTGATCGCAGAGGTCGGCTTGGGGCATGCTGGCTTGGTCCTGCGCTTTGATGCGTCTCGTCTGGCCCGTAACAACGCCGATTGGCATCAACTCCTCCAGCTGTGCTCGATGTTCGGCGTTTTGCTTGCAGATTGCGAGCGGCTCTACGATCCAGGGTTGTACCACGACCGGCTGCTGCTGGGACTATCAGGGATCATGAGCGAAGCGGAACTCCATCAAATCCGAGTCCGCCAGCATCAAGCCGAGCGGCAGAAAGCGGCACGTGGAGAATTGCGCATTCCGCTCCCGGCAGGGCTCGCCGCGGTGCCTGGTGGGGGAATCATGCTCAATCCCGATGCAGAGGTACAGGCTCGCCTTAGCCTTGTGTTCGAGCGGTTTGCCACTTTGGGCAGCGCAAAGGCGGTTGTGCGTTATCTGCGGCGATCCAATCTCCTGCTGCCAGTTCGGCCATTGCGAGGACCAACTCCCCATGAGACGTTGTGGCGTGAAGCCAGTGATGCAAGAGTTCGTTCCATTCTCAAGAATCCGGCATATGCTGGCGCCTATGTCTATGGACGGCGTCGCGCGGCCCCTGAGCAACGAGGACCGCAAAGTCGTAATCCGACCCGGGCAGTTCCACCCGAGGAATGGGAAGTATGCATCAGAGATGCACATCCGGGCTACGTCAGCTGGGAGGAGTACATGGAGATCAGCGACCGTCTTGCGGATAATGTCGGGAACTTCCGCGCTGGTCATCGCGGGGCGCCCCGCCGCGGCCAAGGGCTTCTTCAAGGAATCGCCATTTGTGGTACGTGTGGGAGGCGCATGGCGCTGAATTATTCAGGCCACAAAAGCGAATATCCGCTCTACCGCTGTCACTCCGAAACAGTCTCGTGCACCAAGCAATATTGCCAGGAAGTTCGCGCCCCGGCCGTCGAGGACGAGATCGAGCGCCTGTTCCTAGCCGCCCTTGCGCCCGATCAGCTAGCGCTGACGCTCGCTGCACTGGATGAGATAAACGCCGACGTTCGTTCGCTTGACCGGCAATGGGCTCTGAAGCGGGAACGTGCTGCATATGAAGTCGAGCGCGCTCGGCGCCAGTATAACGCTGTCGAGCCTGAGAACCGTTTGGTTGCACGCTCACTTGAGGCTTTATGGGAAGATAAGCTGCGCGAAGCCGAGAAGGTCGAGCAAGAGCATGAACGTTGGAAGGCCGGACAGGTCGTCACGCTGAGTGCGGATGATCGCGCCCGCATCACCGAAATGGGCATCGACCTGCCCGAATTATGGACAACCCTTGGAAACGCCGATCGCAAGGGGATGCTACGACTGGTAATAGATCAGGTGGTACTCGACCAGCGCCGTGTCAAAGGAATGGTATGGATGCGGGTCATATGGCAAACTGGCGCTACGACAGAGCATTGGATCAGGCGGCGAACGGCATCTTACACCGAAGCCGCCCAAGTCCAACTAATCGAGCAGCGCATTCGCGAACTCAATGCCGCCGGCTTCATGGATGCCCAGATCGCCAGAATGCTCAATGCTGAAGGTCTCGCCAACTGTCGCGGCGAAGCATTCACGAACCAAACCATCCACTTGCTCAGGCAGCGGTGGAAAATCAAAACCGTCAAGATCAATGGGGTCGATTACAACCCAAATCGTTGGACCGACGGAACCTACTCGATCCAAGGGGCAGCCGTTGAGCTCGGAATTACTGCCCAAACGGTATTCAAATGGCTTAAGAAAGGCCGGCTCCAAGGGCGACAGCTCACGAAGGGCCAACCTTGGCAGATCTATCTTACAGAGGAACAAATCACACAGTACCGGGTCGCAGATCCGCGTATCAGCCCATCGAGGAGGAAGGCATCATGAAACGTTCGGCGACGCCAAAATGACCACTGCGCTGCTCGACCGGCTCACGCACCATTGCGACATCATCGAAACTGGCAATGAGAGCTGGCGCTCAAGAACCGCGAAGCTGCCTGAAACCCCGGAAGAAACTCCATCGGCATGGGGGTCAATGTTGGGCGCTTATCTGGAGTGGGCCCCTGGGGTCGGACAGGTGGGACCATAATGATTGACCGTGGGTTTGGCTTTTGGAGAAAAGCCAATGCGACACCGTTCCCACAGCATGGAGTTCAAACGTCAGGTCGTTCAGGAATATCTGGGCGGCGAAACATCGCATGGGCTGGCCAAGCGTCATGACGTTTCTCGCCAATTGATCCGGGTCTGGATTGAGAAGTATGAGGCGGGCGAGTTCGACGATGACGCGCAAGCGGCTGATCTCATCCAGCAATATGAGGCCCGCATCGCCGCGCTGGAACGCCTGGTCGGCAAGCAGGCCCTCGAACTGGAGTTTCTAAAGGGGGCTCTGCAAAGCGCACCGCGGCCGAGAAACGGGACTACATCCGTCATCACCGGCCCCTTGGCATCTC
This sequence comes from Sphingobium sp. 15-1, assembly GCF_013375535.1. Lineage (GTDB taxonomy): Bacteria > Pseudomonadota > Alphaproteobacteria > Sphingomonadales > Sphingomonadaceae > Sphingobium > Sphingobium aromaticivastans. The sequence goes on along the minus strand of NZ_JABXJG010000003.1, from coordinate 263,432 downwards.
CGTCTCCCAGGGGTGCAGACTGATGGGTATCGCACGTTCAACCTATTATCATGGGCGGGTGAAGCGGGTTGACGAAGCAGATCTGCTGGCCGCAATCATGGCGATCTGCGATGAGTTTGAGGCTTATGGCTGGCGGCGCGTACGGGCGGCCCTTCAGCACCAGGGCATCTGCGCAAATCATAAGCGCATCAAGCGTTTGATGCGCGAACACAGCCTTCAGCCGCGGAGACGGCGGAGATATGTCGCAACGACGGACAGTGATCACGATCTGCCGATCTTCCCGGACCTGGCGAAGGACGTCGCTCTGACAGGTGCGGATCAGCTCTGGGTCGCAGACCTGACCTATGTCGCGATCGCGAGTGGCTTTGCTTATGTGGCGATCATCCTCGACGCATGGTCAAGGCGGGTGGTTGGCTATGCCATCGGTCGGTCGATCGATGCCCGCCTCGCCATTGCCGCGCTTGAAACTGCTATCGCAAGTCGGCAGCCCTCACCGGGCCTCATTCATCATTCGGACCGTGGATCCCAGTACGCAGCCGCTTCCTACCGTGCGCTGCTGGCAGCCAATGGCATTACCGGATCGATGAGCCGGCGCGGAAATCCTTACGATAACGCCAAGGCGGAAAGCTTCATGAAAACGCTCAAGGTCGAGGCGTTACACGCCAAAACTATGGTCAAATCCGCGGCCTGATACCTGTCCGACCCCAGGGGCCCACTCCAATCGAGGGTGAATATCCGGTTCCGATTGACATCCTTCATCACATTTTCTTCCCAGTGCGCTTGCGGAAAGGTAGGTTGGCTGCCCAACGACTCGCAAGAGAGGTCGTAATGAGAACATCCGACGACGCCGGCTATCTACTACCGCCGCCACACGAGACGCGAACCGCGATCGACACCCTGGTTCGGGAAAGCCCGGATTCCATCACCATCCAAAGAGATTTGGTCATCCGCCGTTGCGCGCGCCATGGCCACCATGCGCCCGCCCTCCAATTTTCACTGACCACGCGGCCGCGGAGCCGCTTCGCAACGGAGTCCAATCCAACGCCCCTCAATGGCGTTGAAGGGCACGTTTGACTTCGGGCGTGATTGTATAAACCGCCTCCCTTTGCGCGCCACGATTAGGATGATCGACGCGGTACTCCTGATAATGCCGGTACAGGAGTCCAGCCCGGACACGATCCGATACTACCCGGCTGACATTGCTCCGGCCTGATCGCAGGATACGGGACTGGATTTCCACTTCGAACCGTTGATCGATATCGGTGGGATCAACCCAGGCTCCGTTATGTCGTCGAATTGTCGGGCGCGTTTCGGGTCATGCCGAAACCTGCGCAGAAGCGTCGCGTTTGATCTTCTTGGCGAGGCTCCATTTATGCACCTCTGTGGGGCCGTCATAAATCCGGAAAGCGCGTATGTCGCGAAAGATCCGTTCGACAATCGTGTCCCCGGAAACCCCCTTCCCTCCCATCGTCTGCACACAGCGGTCGATGACCCGCATCAATGCCTCCGATACCGCGACCTTCGTCATGGAGCTCTCAGACGTCCCGAGCGACCCGCTGTCGAGGACATCGGCGCACCAGTCGATCATCAACTCCGCCTGCTTGAGGTCGATGGCGTTCTCGGCAAGCATGAAGCCGACCCCCTCATGATCGATCAGAGGCTTGCCGAAGGCATGGCGGCGGCAGGCATATTGGGTCGCGATCTCCTGCGCCCGGATGCAGGCGCCAAGCCAACGCATGCAATGCGAAAGGCGCGCCGGGCTGAGACGCACCTGCGCATATTTGAAGCCGTCACCGCTCGCTCCCAGAAGCTGCCCGTCCGGTACGCGAAGACCATCGATCGCGATGACCGCATGGCCGCCCGGCATGGAACTGTCGATCGTGTCGAGCACGCGCTCGATGCGAATGGCAGGATCCGGCAGGTCGACGAGGAACATGCATGCGCCGTCGATGGACTTGGCCATCAGGATGCCGATTTTCGCGCCTTCTGCACCCGTGATGAAAGCCTTTCGCCCATTAATCACCCAGCTATCGCCGTCGCGGCGGCAGGTCGTTTGCAGCATGGATGGATCAGACCCAGCACCCCCTTCGGCAGACGGCTCCGTCATGAAGAAGGCTGATCGGGCGTTGCCGGCGACGAGCGGCGCTAAAAAGCGCGCCTTCTGCTCGGCCGTACCGGTCTTGCCGATCAGGAACATATTGCCTTCATCGGGTGCGTTTGTGTTGAGGGCGAGCGGGCCGAGCGGCGACAGACCCGACTTGCGCAGGAGGAGCGCCGTCTCCCTTTGAGTAAGATGCGAACCGTCGTCGCGAATGTGGGGCGTGAGCAGACCCGCTGCACGCGCCAGGGCCCTCAATTCCGTGACGAGACTCTCGTCTGGTCCATGACCATGTACCGGGTAACGGGGATCGGTTTCGAAAGGTATGACGACTTCCCGGACGAAGCTCTCTATACGTGTTGCGAGTTCATGAACGGTCATGGGGTTCCTCAAAGGCTGCTGACAAGGTGGCCGCCGTCGACCGCGATTACGGAGCCCGTCATATAAGCGGAGGCATCCGAGGCGAGCAGCAGCAATGGTCCGTCGAGATCGCCCGGCTGGCCCAGCCGGCGTTGCGGAATGCGCCTGATCAGCGCCTTGCCAGGTTCGCTTGCAAAGAAATCAGCGTTGATGTCGGTCGCAATGTAACCGGGTGCCAGAGCGTTGACGCGAATGTTGAAGCGCGCGAGCTCGAGCGCCGCAACCTTGGTGAGCTGAATCACTGCAGCCTTTGAAACGACGTAGGAGGCAATCCCGCCGGCCTGTCGAAGGCCGAGAATCGACGCCACGTTGATAACCGACCCACTTTTGCCGCGGGCGCGCAGGCATCCCGCGACCTGTTGCGTCAGCAGGAACATGCCTTTGACATTGGTGTCGATCACCGCGTTCCAGTCCGGTTCCGACATGGCCAGAAAAGGCGCCTCGCGCGTGATGCCGGCATTGTTGACAAGGATATCGACCTTTTCGAGCGTGGCGGCGGCGGACGCAATGCTTGCCGGGTCAGCGACATCGAGACGCAGGGAAGCGCCTCCACCGATCTCGGCGACCAAGTCTTCCAGCATATCGACTCGGCGGGCAGCGAGAATGACCGTCGCACCCTGACGAGCCAGTGTTCGCGCGAAGTGGCGGCCAAGGCCGCTCGAGGCGCCGGTAACGAGCGCGGTTTTTCCTTTGAGATCGAACAAGAGGCACCTCCTGGCTCTTGTCTTTGATACAAGATTGTGGAACAATCAAGAGCCATGAACATGATCGATCCGAGCAGCGAGCTGCATTGGCTGGGTCCGGAGCCACATGGCGCCGGTCGGCGCGTCTATCTCGGCATGCTCGGAGAGCTCGAAGCCGGACGCCTTGTCCCCGGCCAGCGGATTGTGGAAACCGAACTCGCGACCCATTACGCCGTAGGTCGCAACGCCGTGCGCGAGGCGCTCCAGGTTCTCGCCACGCGCGGCGTCGTTGATTTCTCACGCAACAAATCACCTGCAATTCGCAAGCTGGACCTTTCCGAGGCGCATGAGGTCCTTGACGTTGCATCCGCTATGCTGGGAATGGCCGCGGGGGGTGCGGCCAAGGCCTATCGTGAAGAACATGCATCGGATCTGGACGCGGCGGTGAGTGCGCTCTGGGCGGCACGCGAAACCGTCGACTTCTCCAGTGCGCGCCGGCGGTTTTACCGGACGCTCCTGCTGATCGGTGGCAACCGCGAATTGCAGCGCTTATTCCCAGCGATCGGAATGCATGTGATCCACGCACAATATCCCCTGCAGTCTTTACGCGAGATCAGGCAGCGCGATTATGCCGAGATCGCTGCTGCCGTGAAAGGTCGCGATGCCCGCCAAGCTGAAGCGGCCGCGGCTTCGCATGTCGATCATGTCCGTGCGGCAATCGTGGCGAGCGGAGATGCGGAGATAAGGCGTGACCATGCGGCTTGAGGGCAAGAAGGCGCTCGTCACCGGCGGTGCCCAGGGGCTTGGCGCGGCTATGGCCCGCATGCTGGCGCAGCACGGGGCGAGCGTCGCGATCGCCGACATCAATCTCGAAGGCGCCAGCCTCGTGGCGGAGACGATTGCGGCCGAATTCCCCTACGCCAAAACCGTCGCACTCCGGCTCGACGTCACCCGACCGGACGAGTGGGCAACCGGAATCGCGCAAGCGGGCGCAGCGATGGGTGGGCTGTCCATACTGGTGAACAACGCGGGAATTGCGCCGATCGGGACAGTTGAGAGCCTCGATTTCGAAACCTGGCAGCGGACCATGGCGATTAACGTCGACGGCGCGTTCCATGGGACGCGCGCGGCGCTCGCCCTTATGCGAGAGAGCCAGCCCGGCTCCATCGTCAACATCTCGTCGATCGCGGGCTTGATAGCCAGCCACGCCTTCGCGGCCTACAACACGTCGAAGGCAGCATTGTGGATGCTCACCAAGTCGATAGCCCTGCACTGTGCGAAGCAAGGCTGGGATATACGGTGCAATTCCGTCCATCCCACATTCGCCGACACGCCGCTCCTGGAAGGGTTAGTCCCTGGCGCAAGTGACGAGCGTGACCAGAAGCTGTCGCGGCAAATTCCCCTCGGCCGGATCGCGACACCCGACGATGTGGCCTACGCCGTGCTATATCTCGCCTCGGACGAAAGTCGGATGGTAACGGGCGCGGAGCTCAAACTCGACGGCGGCATATCGGCGATGTAACGTGGCTCGGTCCGCTACTTCACGATCCGCGAAAGCACCAGATTCCAGACTTTCCCGAATGAATCGTCTTCCATGGCTCCTGGTGGGAAACGACGCGCCAATTGGGCAACGCCGCACCCGTCGATTTGTCCCACGCCATAGCCCAATCTGTCGTGCCCCACCTTAAAGCGGTGGCAAGCAAGGTCGGTCGGGCCTGATGACGGAAGTCTATAACCCGCTAGACAAGGTCAATATCGGTAAATCAGTGGCGGACGCGCCACTGGCGCGGCCGGTTCAGCCACTCGCCGATATTCAATCGTTCGAGGGCGCGAGCATCTATGTCCTCTATTACAGAGGGACGCACCCCAGCTACGCACATGTTCGGAAAGCCCAAGCAGTTCTGACGCATCGCCCTACGCTATGACAAAACCGTGCGCTCCTCGCCGGCTTCATCAGCATCGCATCAACATTGCTATGGCCGCCCTTTGTGCACGAAACCTAACGATAGTCCAGTCGGAAAAGAATCCAGAAACCACCGGTGCGCGCGAAAGCCATGGTGCGCATGATGAACATCGCTTCATCGAGGCGCCGGAATTTTAAGATACAACGGGAGGCGACGGTTAGCGTGTCGGGAACGACGATCTTGAGCTGATCATTTGCGCGCGCAATCGCAAGATTTTCGTTAGATCAGGTGAAACATTAAGATCTTTATACTTCGGAATATAGCCGTCCGATTCTAAATTTAACAATGACCTGCGTTTCATGGACGGATATCTACAGCCCAGGCAGCGAACCAGCCAGAAATTACCGCCTTTCATTCGGAGTAAATATTATCATCGGCGCATGAGGCGAATTTCGATTTCAGATATTAGATCCATGACTCAAATTCAGCTAAATTCATCATAAATGTTGGCAGATGATATTGATTCTACGTCATAATTTATTGACGCCATTTTAGTGATAGGCAGTAAGTTATATCAATCAATATTTTGAATATATCTTTTGATTATAGCAAATGTGATAAGTACAATGCGCCAATTTTAACCATAGGATTTTTATGTATACTGTAGATTCATAGTGGAGGTTGGATATGTTTCTCGTCGGCAACGAGAGGGTTGAGCTGCCCCATCGCGAGACTGGAACGATCGCCGTCGTTGCGGAACGCCATGTGTTTTATAATGCAGGTCTCGCAGCGATGCTCCAGCGGGATGTCGGATTTTCTAAAGTAATCCGCGTTCATGACCACAGCGGTCTTACAGAAATACTATCCATGGAATCCGCAGTAGATTTTCTTGCGCTCGATTTTGACTTACCAGGATCTTCGGGACTGGACACGATCCGCGAACTTCACAAGGCACGACCAGCGATGCGCATGGCGGTCTTTTCCGAACGCAAAGATCTGCGTGAGGCTCTATCCATTCTTTCCGCTGGCGCACACGGCTTTATCCCCAAGCAGATCGGGCACGGCGCGGAACTGCTCCGAGCACTTCAAACCGTGGAGGAAGATGGCATCTTTGTTCCCTCCGACCTGTTCGAATCGCAGTTCTTGAGGGAGGACGAGAAGCCGGATGATGTGTCGCTAAACCTCCAGGCGCTTGCCATGCTGACAGAGAGGGAGCAGCAGGTGATCAGACTCCTCTTGGCAGGTCACACCAACAAGGTGATAGCGCGCGAACTCGGGATTTCGCCGAGCACCGTCAAGGTGCATGTTCATGCGGCGTTCCGCACACTTGGGGTCCACAGCCGGCTCGCCGCCTTGGCGGCGCTTCGCCTCACGCGGAGCACCTCAACCGAAGCATGATCAGCAGGATTCTCCGCCATGCTGTTTCTTCGATCGCACGAAGCGGCCAATTGGAGCGCAATCCAACCCGCTCTTATGCCCTGCCCAGCAGGGGAACCCACGGTTCGGCCTCTCAACATCGTCCACGTCATCACTCGGCTCGTTCTTGGCGGGGCAGAGGAGAATACGATCGCAACCTGTCTTCACCAGGCGGCGTGCGGCCACCACGTGACCCTGATCCATGGCCCTGGCGCTAATCCGATCTGGGCCGAGCGCATCGGCGACCGTTTCCGGCTTATCAGTATGGACGCCCTCGTCCACCCCATAAGCCCTGTTGCAGACCTTGTGGCATTACGTGACTTGCGCCAGCTCTACCGACAACTTCAGCCGGACATTGTGCACACGCACGAGAGCAAGGCGGGAATCGTCGGAAGGGTGGCCGCCGCCGCTGCCCGAGTACCGCTGATCGTGCACACCATTCACATTGCCCCGTTCGTTGCGGTGAGCGGCGGGCAACGTCTGCTCTATGTCGATGCGGAGCGGGCCTGCGCGCACTTCACCCACCTGCTGATCGCCGTCAGTCGTGGGATGCAGCAAGCCTATCTCGATGCGGGCATCGGCGGGGATGTCCCAATTCAGGTAATCCACAGCGGAATGCCGCTCGATCGCTTTACGTCCGCAGTGCCTCCTCTCGACTGGCGAAACCGCATCGGCGGTTGGAACGGAAAGGAACGGCCACATTTCATTCTCAAGATAGCCGCATTTGAGGAGCGGAAGCGTCAACTGCCGTTGCTTCGCGCAATGGCGGCAGGCCTGCGCGAGCGTAGCAATGCATGTCTGCTTTTTGCCGGCGATGGGCCGGAACGCCTCCGGTGCGAGGAAGAGGTTCGCGTCCTCGGGATTGCGGACAAGGTCCGCTTCCTCGGCCACGATCCTGCGCCGTGGGAACTGATCGCGCTCGCTGACCTGTGCGTACATGCGGCCGAGCGAGAGGGGCTGCCGCGCACGGCCGTTCAGGCAATCGCAGGGGGCAAGCCGCTGGTGGTGGCACGGCTGCCGGGAATCGAGGAGATCGTTGCAGACAATATCAACGGGATCATCACCGATGCCGATGACCTCGCGGTGACTGCGGCACAGATATTCGCCCTTTTGGACTCGCCCCACCGCCTTGCCCAACTACAGCACGGTGCCCGATCAACGAACGTTTCGTCCTGGCGCGAGGAGATGATGGGAGAGCGGATCGACCGCGCCTATGCCAGTGCGTTGGCGAGCAGTGTCGCACAGCAGCGACCCATCACGACCGTCGAGTTTCTCGGGCTTCCGGGGTCGGGCAAGACGACGGTCGCGCGTAAGCTCCTCTGCCTGTTACGTGAGCAACGGGCGCCGGTGCGCTTCAGCCGTGATGCGATGGGCGATGAACTGCCCTTCCTGCGCAGGTCGTTGCGACGCCTCGCCCTCCTCACCCGGGCCTTTCTTCGCAGCCCTCATGCAATGTTCCTCGCCTCGCAGGGGCTTACCCCCCATCAGCGCGGCGGCAAGGATGCAGTGAAGACTCGGTGGAACTTCCTGTCGGTGTTGGCGATGCACTTGCGACAAGGACATAACGGCCTTCTGATCGCGGATCAGGGATTAGCGCAAGCGATCTGGACGGCGCGCATCCACCATGGGCGCGACGCCGCCCCGGCTGAACCGGTGTTCAATCAATTGGACGGCTGGATAGGCGAGACCCTTTTCATCCATGTTGAGGCCCCTACCGCCGTGGCACGGCAACGGCTTGCGCGTCGGCGGCGGCACACATCGCGTTTCCAGAACGCAGAATCCATCGCGAACCTCGCTCTCTGGGCACGCGGTGAGGAGGCCATCGAGCATATTGCCGATGAGATCGAAGGTGAACTCGAGCGCCGACACCTTCCGGGCCGACTGCTTCGCATTTCGGGCGACGGCGGTGATACGCCGTTGGACCGCGCCCAACATATCAGCGACTATCTCTGCCAGCTCGAGCGAGAAGATCGCAATGGGTTGAGATCATAACTCAACCCGGCACGCACCCTTGGAACGTTTCTCAGATCGCATGGACAGCCGTCTTCGGCTTCGAACTGACGCGCTGCGTGCGGGGCACCCAAGCCGAGGTCGACGGCGGACCAACCGGGCGCGCGACCGAAGTCATGGACCTTCGCGCGACCGAATTCAGGGGCGGGGCGGTAAAATAAGCACCGAGGTACATGATCCAGAACAGAAACGCCGTCGTAGGCGAGAAAGAATCGCTGAGTTGATTCCCAATCAAGTAAAAGATCGCACCCAAATACATGCCGGCCACGATTGTATCCGACGTCCGATCGACCTGCCCCTTGGGTAAGGTGGAAAGAAGGAAGTTGGCTCCGCGGCCGACGGCACTCAGCACCAGCCCAACGGCAGCCGCCAGGCCAAAGACACCCATTCCACGAAAATAATCGAGAAACATATTGTGCGAGTGGGCGTAGCGGTAAACGCGCGTCCCAGCCCCCTCCCCGAGCAGTGGATGGTCCAGGCCGATCCGGATCGACTCCTTCCATACGACGTCGCGCGTTTGCATGCTGGGAAATTCCCACATGCCATAGGTCAAGATGCTGTTTACCCGCCTGAAGAAATCCGGGCTTGCCCAGCTCAGCACCCACAGTGTCACAGGCACGGCTAACGCGATCCCGCACAGAATGACGGACAATTTGAATAGCGTCTTGTCAACGCTGCCGCTGCGACTTCCATGATAGAGCCAGATCAGCGCCGCTGAGACGAACCCCAGTGCCAACGCGGTCTTGGTTCCGCTCATGAAGATCGCGGTTGCCAGGACCAGGACCATCAGTGCGGACGACAGGCGAAGAACAGTCGTTCGGGCGTTCAGGAGCAACGCGACGGCCAAGGGCCAGACTGCCAACACCGCGACACCCAACTGATTTGGCTTTTCGAAAAATGCGAGGAAGCGATAGTCGCGCATCACGATCGCACGGCCCCAGCCGGTCTGCGAAAGACCGATGGCAAGGCCGAAAATCAGTACCCCAGAGTATAGCAGGGCGAAGACAATTCGACGCTGCAGGCGCGACGGCATCCGGGAAAGGAGGATCAGCGCGAAGAGCCCGTAGGTCATCGGCAGTATGACTCGAAATGCCCGTAGCGGATCCGGAGAAACCAACATGGACATGAAAGCCATCAGCATGACCACGCCAACGCAGAGCGCTTCCAGCCACAGCCCGCGGCCATAGCGACCGTGTAATGCCCGCCGGAAACTTCCGGGCCATGCGAGCTGTGTCAAAGCCCAGAACGCGAGTATGAACGGCACGATGAAGGCAAATGACAATTCGCCGATCATCAGCGGTCGGGGAATCCAAAGCGGCAGGAATATCGTCACCGCGGCCAGAACGCCAAAGCAGCTCTTTGTCTGTGCCGGCAGATGTGCCGACGGGCCTGCAAGGATAGGCGCCGAAATCTGTGGAGATCGCCTCGACGAGCGCCGTTCGTTCGGCGACATTGTCGTCACACCTCCTGTTGCAGTTGACGAGGCGGCATCTCGCCAGCGATCCCATCTCCATCCAAGGGATAGTCGTAGCGATAGGCGTAGCCGTACGCTCCGGTGTCCTTGGCCGGATCATATTTGCTGATGACCAGACCGATCTGGCCGGCACCGGCGTCACCCAGCCGTTTCAACGCAATCTTTACATCCGCCTTGGATGTGCGGTTGGCCTCGACGATGAACAGTGTCGCATCTGCCATCCCGCTGATGCGCGGGGCATCGGCAAGGCCCAGGACCGGCGGACCGTCAAGGACTATCGCGTCGAACAGGCCGACAGCTTCATCCAGCAGGGCCGCAAAACGGCTGTTCGCCAGAAGCTCGGCGGGATTGGCCGACGACCGGCCGCCGCGCGACAGCACCGAGAAGCCGTGATGCTCGCAATATTGCACCGCGTCCATCAAACCTTCGCCACTCCCCTTCGATAGCAGGTCGGCAAGGCCAAAATCATTGGAAAGGCCGAGTAGGCGGTGAAGGGACCCGCGGCGCATATCGCCGTCGATGACCAGCACATTCTTGCCAGTGGCGGCAAGACTCGACGCAATCTTGACGGCAATGGTCGATTTGCCCTCGTTCGAACTGCTGCTGGTCAACAACAACACGCTACGCTCGGGAGTCTGGACGACAGGATCGAGCGCGAGGCAAATGGCGTGATGCGCCTCCGTCACTGAGGAAAGCGGATCATCCATCGCTTCGGCGATGGTCTCGCCACCCTTGATCAACGGTATGACGCCCAGCAGAGGCGTATGGAAGTCGCCTTCCACATCTGTCGGACCGTGCACCTTGTCGTCCATCCGGGTGCGCACGAAGCCCGCCATGAGCGCCAACGCGACACCGGCCAGGCTCGCTAGCGCCATGTTCAGCGCCGGCCGCGGATAGGATGGCGACACCGGCATCTGCGCCCGGTCGATGATCGAGATCGGATTGGTCGTATTCGCCACCTGCGTGCTCACCTCGTTATACCGTTGCAGCAAGGTGTTGTAGAGATTGCGGTTGGTATCCACCTCGCGCTTCAGGATATTGTAGCGCACATCCTTGCCCTGCTCGGCGAAGGTCGCGGCTTTCAGCGCGCTGACGCTGCCCCTGAGCGCCGCCTCTTGTCCGGCGGCCACGCGAAATTGATTGCCGATGGACGCGCGGACACCAGAGGCGATGGCGCCGATCTGGCGGTCCAGCTCGGTAATCTGCGCTCTGGCCTGGATGATCCCCGGATGATTGTCCTGGCGACGTTCCCGCTCCTGCTGCAGCGTCGCTTCCAGTTCGGCACGTTGACGGGTAAGGTTCTGGATCGCGGGGTTGCTGAGCACTTCCGGAAGGCTCATGACTGGAGTCGCCATTGCCTGCTCCCAGCGCTGCTGCGCCTGCATCCGGTTTGTCTGCGCCTGCGAATAAGCGGTATTGAGGTCTACCAGGCTCGCGGTGGTGATTGACCGCCGCTCGCCATCACCCCCGGCTAATCCCGCAGCATTGCCGGCATCGACGAGTCCCGCGGACAGGGCGTAGCTGACAAGCTTGCTCTCCGACTTCTCGAGCCGCCCCTTGGTCTCGCCCAACTGCCGGTGAAGGAAGTTGCGCGAATAGGTGAAGGTGTCGAGTCGCCGTTGCAGGGTGTCGTTGATGAACATCTCAGCGAAGCTGTTGGCGATACGTGCGGCAAGCGCCGGATCGTGACTGTCATATTGCACGGCGATCAGCCGGGTGTCCCGCGGTGAGGAAAGGTTCAGCTTTTCCTGCAGCGCGCTCGCCACCATTGCGGTGCGGAGATCGCCGGCCGGTTCATTCTCCAGTCCCGCGTCCCGAAGAAATTGCGGGTCGTTGGCCAGTTTGAGTTGTTGCGCGACGTGCTGCGCGGTGGAGCGGCTGCCCAGCAGGTCCACCTGGGTCTGGAGGATCCTGTTGTTCTCCGTACTTCCAGGGTCGGGAGTGATATTCTCCGTGCCCAGAATCCGTGCGGTCTGCGGTTCGATCTGGATGGTTGCCTGCGCGGTATAGACCGGTTTGGGCAGCCAGATGCTTGCCGCGCCGATGACAAGCGCAACCAGCAAGATGGCGAGCATCATCACGCGATTGCGGACAAGCATCCACCAAAGAGCCTGAAGGTCGATCCCACGCGTGGGAACTTCTAGATCATACTCGGCATAGCCCTGCACCAGCCGATCATCGTCCACCCTGACCAACCGGTCGCCTTGGGGCGTCAGCGCGAAATTTTGGCCGTGCATAGGTATCCCCTGTCGCTAGAAGGCCCGGAAGATGTTGAAAATCGGGAACCCGCTCATGAGGTCACGCCATGCTCTCCGGCCTCCCGAATAACCGACGATGATCGTGTCGTTGGACCTGATCTGGGGGTCAGCCGCCTGGCCATTGCGAATCTGGCGGATGTCGAAAACCGCGCCCGTCCGCTGTCCGTTGACCTGACGGAGCACGACCACGTCATTGAGCGCGGCGTACTCCGTTTCGCCCTTCGCCAGCGAAAGTGCGCCAAGCAAGGTCGTCGGCCCTTCGATCGGATAAACACCGGGCTGGGCTACCTCGCCCTGCACCGCAACCTTCTGCGCCACCGGCTTGGCGACGACGACAGAAACCTGGGGGTTCTTGAGGTATTTCCGGCCGTAACGGTCGGCGATTTCCTTCGCCAGTTCGCTGGCGGTCTTGCCACTCGCCCGAACATCGCCGATCAGTGTCAGGTTGACATTGCCGAACGCGTCGACGGGCGCCGCTTTGGGTGAAAGATCCGGCTCCTGCAATACGGTGATGTCGAGGGCGTCCAGCGGTCCGATGCGATATTCTTCGGGCGCGACATTGCTGCTCACCGCAGGGACGAGGCTATATGCCGTTCCGCCACGGGGCAGGCCAGCGCCTACATGGTTGCTTGCGCAAGCGGCGACGACGCTCAGCGCCGGAAGGATCAGCAGGAAACGCTTGTTCATGCCGCACACCTCTCAACTTGAGCTGCACGCTCGCGCTGCCGGGGCGCACGAACAGGCAGGCCAGCGGGTCTCGTACTGCCCGCCGCAGCCAAAGTTGTGCTCGCACGCTTGTATTTAAACAATCTTTGCGAAGGTCTAGACCCCAAGGGCTAGCCCGAAAACAGAATTCAAAAGTCGGGATCAGTTGTCCATCCTCACACGTTGCGGGCGCTGTTCGGTCCTTGTCCGTTGCTTTTGATATTTGCCGTTTTCGTGCGGCTAATCAGATGTTTCGGACGGCACCAGAAGTTGATGGCAGATTTCGACGCCGGATCACAACGTGACCGGCGATCGGCTTTGCGTGGCCCATCGCCGGTCCAAAACCGACGATGCGGCTTGCTGTCGGAGAGTTGAGCATGGCTACTCGCATCGATGAAATGGCACCCAGACCGCTAAAGCCAAAACCGCTGCAACGCAGACGGCGGCAACGGACCCGGGCCGCCGCAAATCTCGCTGGCACGACTGTGCTTCCCTCCCCAGCCCGGCCGATCGGTCCGGCCCGTGGGGAACCGCCTGTCGCGGCGGCGCGCACAACCGAATCCACTCCGCGACACGCCTCCGCATTGGTGCTACAACGCTGCATGGACCTCACACTTGCCATGCTGTGCCTGTTGGTTCTGTGGCCGGTGATGCTGGTCGCCACCATCCTCGTGCTGTTCAGTGGCTCAGGCCCTGTCTTCTACAGTCAGCGCCGGTTCGGCCATGACGGCAAGATTTTCCGCTGTTTCAAATTCCGGACGATGCAGGCCGATGCCGATCGGCGGCTTCGCGAACTACTGGAATCCTCCCCCGCCATCAGCGCGATCTGGCAGCGGGACCGAAAGCTTCTCGACGATCCGCGCATCACATATTTCGGACGATTTCTCCGGCGTTACAGTATTGACGAGTTACCGCAGCTTTTCAACGTGGTAAGGGGTGAGATGAGCATTGTCGGACCACGGCCACTCGCCACGGACGAAGCCCATTTCTACGCGGATGCCTTTCCCATTTATTGCTCTTTGAAGCCCGGCATCACTGGCCCATGGCAAGTCAGCGGCCGCAACCAGATCAGCTTCGAGGGCCGGGCGCAACTGGATTGCGAATATGCGCGTACCAAATCCGTCAGCCAGGATGTTCTGATCATCCTGCGGACCATTCCGGTGGTTCTTCTCGGCACCGGGTACTGAACGCCTTGGCCTCCACCGACACACCTGCTCCCCAACGGCGATTGCAGTCGGAAAAGCGGCTGATCCGCAAAGGCGTTGCCTGGAACGCGGTCGGGATGATGATCGGCAAGGGTTCGAGCATCCTTGCCAAAGTGGTTCTCGCCCGGCTCCTGCTGCCCGAACATTTCGGCTTCTACAACATGGTGCTGGTGTTCTCCGCCATCATCGCGATCGTTGCCGATCTTGGCTTTCGCCTTGGCCTCATTCAGCGCCAGCGGGATCACCGCACCAAATTGCTGTACGATAGCGCGTTCTGGCTGCTGTTCCTGTCGTCATTCGTGATGATCGTGGTCATGTGGCTGATCGGCGTTCCATTTCTGGTCTGGTTCTACGGGGAACCGCGCCTCGCCCCGATCGCGCTGGCAATGAGCGCGGGGATCGTGTTCCAGAATCTGCAGGTGGTGCCAGAAGCGCGGCTGGCGCGCAGCATGCGGTTCAAGCAGATCGCCCTGGCCGATATATTAGGCACGCTGGCCGGATGCGCCGCCGCCCTCCTGCTTGCACTTGCCGGCGCGAATGTGTGGAGTCTGGTGGCGCAAACGCTGGTCGCCACCGCCGGCACATGTGTCATCACCTTCGCCTTTTCCGGATGGCGTCCGCACGTCCGGCTGAACCTGGCCATTCTGCGCGATCTCGGTTCCTACAGCAAATTCATCGTCGGTTCCCGGGTGCTGATCTCCTTTCAGCAGAATCTCGATTATCTGCTGATCGGCAAGCTTGTAGGCGCTCATGCGCTCGGCATCTATTCCATCGCATTTCTGCTGACGGAAACACTGCGGGGCAAGGCTTACTGGCTGGTCAGCAAGGCCGTTTTTCCCTTCTACAGCAGGGCGATCGGACGGGACGCGGATATTCGCACGGTTTATCTGGGAACGGTTCGGTACATGTCGGTAACGATATTTCCGGCAGCCACGGTATTGATCCTGTTCGCGAACTACATCGTCCCGGCCCTGTTCACCCCCAAATGGGACGCCGCCATCGTCCCGATCCAGATACTTGCGGCGGCGAGCATGGTCGCCGCCTCGGCAGGCACGCCGGGCGAGGTGTTAAGGGGGATCGGTCGGCCCGACCTCGATTTCCGCATCAACCTGGCCGTTTCCATTCTGGTCGCCCTGCCGGCGCTGTGGATCGGGATCACCTGGGCCGGCCTGCCCGGCGCGGCATTGGCTGTCCTTGGCCATTATTGCGTGTCACGCATCGCCTATGGAGTGGCCCTCTGGCGGCTGATCCACCTTCCCTTGGCTGATCTGTTCCGCGCCCTGCAGCGCCCCCTGCTGGGCAGTGGCCTGATGACCGCCATCGCGTTGCTGGTCGGCTCCTGGCACTCGCTCATCGTCCTGGTCCTGGCCGTCTCAGCCTATGCGATCGTGGTCCGTCCGTTGGTTCTCCCCCGGCTCAAACCGCATTATTCATAGCGATGATCTGTGCGGCAATCGTCTGCCGCGCGTGCCGACCGCTGGCTCGGCAGGCTAAAAGCCTGTTTGAGAATGCGCCTATTGGCGCATTGCGGCACCAGCCTCGGAAATCGCTCTTCCGCGATTTCTCAAACGGACTCTAAAAGCAGAAAGAAATCCGCATCTTGACCTGCCAAATGACACCCAGAACATAACAATAAAGCGGGTCATTTCCCGGCGAAAATCCCCGATCAACTCTCAGCGGCGATCAACACAGCTTCGATTCGTCGAAGAATCCCTTTATCTTTCAAAGCACAAGATCAATCGTTGCAAATAACCTGTTGAATTTGTTGAAAGTATAAGTTGAATTGAATCATCCAATCACGCGCCATTATAAGACGAACGGTGCTGTAGCAGCGCCCACTTACCTTGTCATGCTGTCATGTGACAAATAGAAACAGTCCATCTTCAATGATCTCCCGGTGGCTCCGCACCGATGATCATCCAGGTGCGAACAGCGGCTCGGGGACCGCTCGCTTCGTGTTGGGCAACTACCCCCCATGTGGTGTCGGTCCACGTGCGATCAAGTCGATGCGTCCTGCATCACCTTGATCGCAAGCCACTGATAATGCCGAAATATTTTCGGAATTACTAGATTTATTTACGGTGAATAAGGCAGTTTTGTAAATATAATAAAAACACTTCGGCAACTGTTACTCAACAATAAAAAGAGAACATGTGCAAGAAGTGTTTGGGTCGCAAAAAGGAATTTAATAGATGACGTACATCACTCTTTCACAGGATTACGGCTATACTCCTTACAGCGTTTCGAATCTTGCCGCAGGCTCGGTGATCGATGCAACCAACGCCTCCTGGATCGTCGACAATAGTCGCAATGATAATCCCGACGCCACGCACCTCTCGACATGGGGTACGGGCGCGCTGAATACCTACCCGTTCAAGGTCACCAATGCCGGTACGGGCCTGGTGATCAAGGGCGGCGAAATCTGGGGTCAGGTGCCGCAGCAGTCCGACTGGGAATATACCTATACCAATTCGGCCGCGATCCGTGTCGAGAACGCACCGAACGTGGTCATCGAGGACTGGCGCCTCGACAAGACATGGGATGCGATCCGGATCGCCAACGGCAGCAGCAACTTCCTGATCGATGATACTTACGTCAGCAACGCGCGCGACGATGCCGTCGAGAATGACTATGTGATGGGCGGAACCATTCGCGACACTCTGTTCGACGGCGTCTTTTCGGGCATCAGCCTTGGCGACAGCGACCATTATGATGGTTCGATGAACACGATTAAGCTCGATGGCGTGTTCATGCGCATGGAGTCCTACCTTTTCCATGGCGAAATGACGCACGTTTCCCCGTTCAAGACGGATACGGGCGCGCCGCAGACGACGCCCGACATCCGGATCGTCAACACGGTGATCGCGATCGAGGACCCCAACCACGAAAGTCAGGCCCGGCTCAAGATCGCGTGGGACCATGTTGTCGAATCGCACGGCAATGTCTTCCTGAACCTGTCGGACACGCCATTGCCGTCCACCTATCCGAAGCCCCCGGCCGGCTTCACCATATTGCAAGGTCAGGAGGCTCGCGATTATTGGGCAGCGAGCAAGGCGGCGTGGCTCGATAATCATGACGGCACGCCCTATGCGGAGGTGACGCCGCTTCCGCCGCTTCCGGGTGGTGGCACGTCCTCATCGATCACAGCCCCGTCCACTTCGAGCCCGGCACCGACGACATCGAGCCCAACGCCGACGACGCCGACCACAACAACCAGTTCGGGCTCCTTCAACACGATCACCGGCACCAGCAGCGGCGAAAAGCTGACCGGCACCGCGGGCGTAGACCACATTGACGGGCTTGCCGGAACCGACACGATCTTCGGCAAGGGTGGCGCCGACATGCTGACCGGCGGCCGCGGGCATGACAAGTTCGTCTTCGACACGTCGCTCGGCGGCGGCGCCGCCACGATAACCGACTTCAATACGTCCGAGGACTCCGTCTATCTCGACAATGCAGTCTTCACGAAGCTCGGCTCCGGATCGCTGGGCAGCCCGGTGCGTCTGTCCGGCGCCTATTTCGAGCATGGGGACGGCGTGGTGGCCAACGACTCGAACGATCATGTCCTGTACGACAGCCACACCGGCATTCTGTCTTACGATGCCGACGGCAATGGTTCGGGCGCGCCCATTCCCATCGCGCATCTGTCGGCTCATTTGGACCTCACCAAATACGACATTTTCGTTGTCTGACATTGTGACGGCTGTTCTCCGCTGGACTTAGTCCATCGGTGGCAGTTGATTTCAATTAGGCGTAAGGTGCAGGGTGCTCCCAGAGTGATTTCGAGTGAAATGGAACATTTCACGGCTGGGAAATCACGGAAAACAAAGGAAACCAGAGTCTGTTTCGATTCAATCTAATCGAAACAGACTCTAGTTTCCGGGTGCCCTGTTCTTCAAGGCGTGTGAGCCTGCGAACTGCTGCGCTCCAGAGCCCTCCCTATATGAGGGAAACTACTGTGCTGATCCTGCCCCAGGCCCTTCGAAACAGCCTGACCGTCAAGGCGGCCCTGTCCTCCTGCCGCCGTCATTTCACCTATGCGGCTTTGTTCAGCGCCGGAACCAACCTGCTGTTCATCGCACCCATGCTGTACATGCTGCAGGTCTACGACCGGGTCGTGCCCACGAAGGGACGGATCACCCTCCTGTTCCTGACCGTGGTTCTGATTTTTGCGCTGGTGACCCTGGCGGCCCTTGATGCCATCCGGTCGCGGCTGCTGGTCCGGGCCGGTGCGTGCCTCAATGAGAATATGGCCGGCCGAATCATGCGGGCCACCTTCCTACAGGGGGAAGCTCGTCCGCGGCTTGCCCGCCAGGCGCTGCGCGAATTCGACCAGTTGCGCAACCTGCTGACCGGTCCAGCCATGCTTGGTGTGCTCGATGCGCCCTGGATCCCGATCTACGTCCTGCTCGCTTTCCTGATCCACTTCTGGGTCGGGGTGCTGACCGTCGTTGGTGCGGCGCTGATCACCTTTCTTGCCTGGCGCAACGAAAATGCCACGCGGGAGCCGCTGCAGCAGGCGAACATTGCCTCTGCCCGGGCATATGCCAATTATGATACGGCCGTGTCCTCATCCGACATTGTCCGCGCGCTCGGATTGCGCGAAGCCCTGATTCATGGCCAGAGCACCGACCGGGAGCATGCGTTGGCGCTGCAAACCGAGGCGGGCATCGCGTCGGCGCGGCTGGGCGCGGAATCCAAATTCGTCCGCCTGCTGCTACAGTCCCTGGCTCTGGGCGTGGCCGCT
Source organism: Sphingobium sp. 15-1 (assembly GCF_013375535.1). Lineage (GTDB taxonomy): Bacteria > Pseudomonadota > Alphaproteobacteria > Sphingomonadales > Sphingomonadaceae > Sphingobium > Sphingobium aromaticivastans. Next base: position 244,512 of record NZ_JABXJG010000003.1, on the reverse strand, counting down.
CTGCTGGCGATCACGGCCTCTATCAGCCCCGGCTCGATCTTTGCGTCCATGTTCATTGTGGGCCGCGCCCTTTCGCCAATCGACCAGTTGGTCAACGGCTGGCGCTCGATCGTCCAGGCGCGGGGTGCGATCACCCTGCTCGACGAACTCCTCGCCGGCACGCCGCCAGAGATGGTCCGCACCCAACTGCCCGAACCGCAGGGCCGCCTCGAGGTTCACAATCTGGGCGTCGCTGCGCCCGACAAAAAAGTGATCCTAGCCAACATCAATTTCCGCATCGAACCAGGGGAAGTGGTCGCCATTGTCGGTCCCAGCGGCGCGGGCAAGTCGACCCTCGTCCGCGCGCTTGCCGGAGCGGTACGCCCGACGGTCGGTGAGGTCAGATTCGATAGTGCCGACCAACGGCACTGGGACCCGGAGCAACTGGCGGCGCACATTGGCTTCATGCCCCAGGAAACCGTGCTTCTTGCCGGAACGATCAAGGACAACATCTCCCGCTTCCGGGCCTGGAATGGTGAGAGTGCCGATCGCATCGACAAAGACGCGATCGCCGCAGCCAAACTGGCCGGTGCGCACGAGATGATCCTGTCGCTGGACGACGGATACGACCACCCGCTCCAGCTTGGCGGCCGTGGCCTGTCGGCCGGCCAGGCGCAACGTATCGCCCTTGCGCGAGCCCTGTTCCGGTCACCGCGCTACATCATATTGGACGAGCCGAACGCCAGCCTGGATGCAGAAGGCGACACGCAGCTCATCCGCACGCTGGAGCAGCTCAAGGCTGCGGGAAAAACGATCCTAGTGGCCGCGCATCGGCTGAGCGTACTGCCTGTGGTCGACCGGATCATGGTCATCCGCGAGGGCCAGCTCGCCTGGATCGGTCCGCGCGACGAGGTGATGCGCAAGGTCGCACCGCATGCGCCCCGGACGGCATCCAATGGATAATCCAATGAATATATTGCAGCGAATCATGCCGCCCTGGTTGCCGACCGGGAGATCAGCATTGGCACTGCCTGGATCAGAGCCGGGACGTGCCTCGAACCCGGACTTTGACATCCGGGTCGGGCTGGCTCTTCTGATCCTTTTCTTCCTGCTGTTTCTCGGCTGGACGGCCGTGGCGCCGCTCGATGCAGCCGCAGTAGCGCAAGGGCACCTGGTCGTCTCCGGACAACGCCAGTCGGTGCAGCACCCGACGGGCGGGGTCGTCGCCAGCATCCATGTCCGCGAAGGCGCCAAGGTGCAACGCGGCGATATATTGATCAGCCTTTCCGCGGCGGAAGCCCGCGGGCAGGAGCGCGCACTTGCAGGCCAGGCCATCTCCCTGCTCGCGCAACGGGCAAGGCTGCAGGCTGAGGAAGCGGGTTCGCCAACCATCATTCCGCCGCCCGAGTTCGCCCGGCTGAAGGGTCAGGACCGGATCGATGCGGATCGCGCCTTGAGCATCCAGTCGACTCAAATCCGTACTCGCTCGGCGGTGCTTTCCACCCAGCAGCGCGTGCTTGGCGAACAAGCAAGCCAGGCGACCAGCCAGGGCCGTGGCTACAACCAGCGCGCCGGGACCATCCAGGAACAGATCGACCTTTTGAACGAAGAGCTTTCGGGCCTTCGCGGACTCGCGGAAAAGGGCTTCGTGCCGAAGACCCGGATCCGGGCCCTCGAACGGGCCAGGGCCGACCTCCAGGGGCAGCTTGCCCAGGATCGCGCGACGGCGACCGCAAGCCGCAGCCAGGTCGGGCAGAGCCGACTGGAGATACTGCAAGCGAAGAGTAGCTACCAGGAACGGGTCGCCTCGGAAATTCGCGACGTCAATAACTCCTTGGCTGACGTTCTACCGAAATGGGAGGCGGCACGAGACCAGCTAAACCGCGCCGACATCCGAGCGCCCGCTACGGGAACGGTGGTGGGGTTGACTGTGTTCACCCCCGGAGGAGTGATTGGGGCCGGCGAGAAGCTCATGGACATCATTCCGGATCGCATGCCGCTGACCATCGAAGCGCGGGTGTCGCCCAACGACGCCGACGACGTGGAAGCGGGACAACTAGCCTTCGTTCGCTTTTACACGCTCCATGATCGGTCGCTTCCGGCGCTGGAAGGCAGCGTCACACGCATATCCGCGGATGCATTCACGGAGCAGCGGACGGGCGAGGCCTACTACACGGCTTCGGTGCAGATACCGCTATCCGAACTCCATAAGATAGAGGAACTCCGCGGACCCGGCGCTCTCAAAGCCGGAATACCGGTCAGCATCGAAATACCGCTGCGCAAGCGCACCGCGCTGCAATACGCGTTCGAACCGCTCATGGGTGCTATCGAACGCTCGTTCAAGGAGCATTGATTGGAGATAGCTCGGGGGCTAGATAGTGGCTGCTTCGTAAGGGTCTATCCACCTTTGGGCCGAGCATCGCGAGGATGGCGATGGAAACGTCCGACGGATCCGAGGATAGCATTGGCAGATTTGGCCCAGCGCAGCGGTTTGGGATTGGTGTTATGGTTATCGATGAAGATTTCGATGACCTCAATCAAGTCCTTCATCGACCTATGATCACCGCGTTTGATCTGTTTTTCGTACAATAAGTCGAAGAAGCGCTCGACATTTTTGATCCATGGTGATGATTTCGGCGTGAAGCGCATATGCCAGCGCGACCGTTTGGCAAACTGGTTCCCAATCAATTTTGTCTTTTGACTTACAATATTATCCATAACGACATAGATATCAAAATCGGTCGGAACATTGCGTTCGACATCTTCGAGAAAGTCGAGAAAATCGCTCGATTGATCGCGAGAGCCGCAAATATCCCTCACTTCGTCGGGACGGTCCATCGCCTGGACTCTTACCGAGGCTTTGAAGCCGGCGAACAGCGTCGCCGTTTCCCGACGTTCATAATCGCGGGTGTGCCGTGCAATTTGTCCCGGCCGAATGGGTAACATCGGTTGTTTATGATCGAGAGCCTGAATTTGGCCCCTTTCATCGACGCAGATCGCCAGCGCCTTGTCAGGCGGATCGAGATAGAGGCCGACAATGTCGCGCACCTTCTCGATGAATTGCGGGTCGCTGGACAAGTTGAACGTTTTTGCCGGATGGGGCTGGGGCGAAAACGCTCGCCAAATGCGATATACGGAGGAAGTGGAAACGCCCACAGCCTTAGCAATTTCGCGAATGTTCCTCTGCGTAGCGTTGATTGGCGTGTCTTCGAGCATCTTTGCGATGATCGCCGCGATCCGATCATCGTCAATGCGGTGCGCGCCGCAACGTGGCTCGTCCGAAAGGCCATCCAAGCGTTGTTCGACAAAGCGCGTGCGCCATGCCCGAACCGTCTTACGCGTGACGCCAAGGGCTGCGGCAATTTCGCAATTGTTCGCGCCACCGGCAGCCCTCAGCACGATTTCTGCGCGTTGCGCATCGCGCCGAGCGATGCTCTGACGCCGCACCAGCCGTTCAAGTGCTTCCCTTTCGTCGCGCGATAATTCGATCAAGACCTGCTTTGTCCTCGACATCCTCCAACTCCCAATCGCTTTTACACCTGTAGGAATCATCTATGGCGATAGGTGTAGAAATTCTGAGACGAGGATAGCAGTTCGATATTCTGTCAGATCGATTGCCACACGCGCGTAGCTGCTTTCCGCACGGTTTCCTCGAGTTCACCGTCGGTGTCGATCGGGCAAACGATAGATTTTGCGAACTCGGCTTCGCTTTCGAGTGTCCACCGGCGCAGGACGGCATCGGGATCTGGTCCCCCGGGCTTGCATCGTGCGAGATCCCGCTTGAGCGCCGTCGCGATCGGCACACTCAGTTTAAGGACGAGTCTGGGCTTAGGGAGACGTCGATAGATTGAACGTTCCTGCTCCATCAGCCAGCGTTGAAACGGCGAACGCGCTTGGGTGATTGCAAGATCGTCGAAAGCGCTGCCATCCAGACCCGTTGCATTGGTTGCCGGGCACCGATCCGAAATCACGATCGTTCCCGATGACATCTCCCGCATGCTGCGGGTCAGAAGTCGCCGGCGATCATGGGCGACGAGCAACTTGCCAATGACAAAAACGGTAGAATATCGTCGTTCGGCACGTCGTTCCGGCTTTTCATACTCGCTAAGGCGTTCATCCGGCAACGCCTTCCGAACAGTGGGCACGAACAATCTGGGCAGAAAAGACAGCCAACTCGCCGGTGGCTTGCCGAGGTGAATCGTCTTCACGTCGAGATTTTTCCCCAGCTTCTCAGCCACGAGTTTTGCCAGCGTGGATTTCCCCGTCCCTTTTGGGCCGACCAGCGCGATCCACGCCCCCCCCGTCAGCAGCGACAGATTGCGTCTGGAACGCACGCGCATGCCGAAGTGCTTGCCGACGCGCATGATGCGCGAAAATCCGGCAGCGACATGGCCGAGCCGTCTGTGATGTCGCAGCGCCCAGGCCACGCGCATTCCCATTGCCACTCGCATAGGCACCGTACCCTTTGCGATGCAATCTATCATTTGCCGCACGGGAATCCGAACCGATGGGAACCAGTCCTCGCAGAGAGCAGCCGCCTCGTTCACGTCGCTCCTTTGAAGGAGCCAGGAAAGCTCTTCCCGACACTCGTCATAATGAGCATTCACCTTGAGGATTTCGACGATGCTGATGTGCTTCAGCAACATCCTGAGTAGAAACAGCACCAGTTCCGACGTGGGATCAGGGATTCGTACATCCATCAGGGAGGAGGTCCGTGCGAGGAGCTCTTCCTCGACCGGAAATCTGAATGACTTCACGAAGCTGTCGCCGCTCACCAGTTGATGATAGGCGTGCAGATCCAGCAGGCGGCCGGCGTCCGGGTCCCAGGCCAAGGCATGAAAAACGCCGGCATGTCCAGCGCCCATGCGGGAAACGGCAAGCTTGAACCCGCACTCGTTAATGACGCGCTGAAAGGCATCCGCATCGGAAGGATGAACCAGAAGGTCGATGTCCTCCCGCCCGCACAGCGTCTTGTCCAGTCGTATATTGCTCTTCCAATGGCAGTAACGGATGCCGTCACGCTCCAATGCGGCGAACAGCATCAGCCCGATCGAACTGGGTTGCAGATCGGTTCCGTCCCTGCCGGTCGTCGGCGCCAATAGAAGGGTTGCGCCATGAGCGACCAGATTTTCGGCTGGCGCACGATCGCTGGAGGAATAACCTTTGTGCCCCACCGCATCAGCCCTCCCATGCCTCTCCGCGTAAAAAGCAAGTGTCGTGATCGACTTGCATCTTACTCCATGAACGATGCTGTACCAGCCCTGATCACGCGGCTTGGAGGTCTAGAACGCACTGCGTTAGATCTGACGCAGGGGTCGCGATATAATTATTTGTTATTGGATCATTTTTGTAGAAAATCGGCGCCCGCTTTTCTGCGCGATTCTCTAAAACGGTCTACACCCATGGTTAATTTGACTTGACCGGCCACAGCCCGGAATCTGGTTTTCCAACGGCTCCAAGGCCACAAGATTCCCCGTCAGTCCGATTACCCGAAAGGGACGGAGCGATACCATGGCGACCTTCAAATTACGGTCCGACACCAATACCGTCCGTGAGAACAGCGGCACTGCCGGTAATGTTCTTCTGAATGATAGCCTTGCCGATCAGGTGACGCAGATCAAGGCCGGCAGCGGCATTTTTGAGACAGTTCCGGTCGGAGGCATTACAATTCAGGGCATCTACGGATTCCTCACCATCATGCCCGACGGCAGCTATTCCTACACCGCATCGACCGACGCTGCGGAGCGACTCAAGGCAGGCTCGACCGCCAGCGATACCTTTACCTACGCTGCCATAGGCAGCACCGGTTCCGGCACCACCACTCTGAAATTCACCGTGACGGGCGTCAACGATGCACCTGTACTGTCTTCAACTCCCGTAACCTTGAACACGATCACCGAAGATCAGGTCACCAATAGCGGCCATTCGGTATCGTCGTTTCTGAGTTCGACCGATATCGATTCCAGTGCCCTGCGAGGGATTGCGATCACGGACCTCGCATCCGGCAATGGCCAGTGGCAATATTCGACCGATAGCCGCGCGACCTGGTCCAACATAGGCACGGTCAACGATGGCTCCGCGCTACTTCTGCGCTCATCGGACTATATCCGCTTTGTCCCGAATGGCTCCAACGGTACGACGGCGAACTTCACCTATCATGCCTGGGACCAGACGAGCGGATCGGCAGGCGCCAAGGTCGATGCGTCAACCAATGGCGGCCAGACCGCCTTCTCCACCGGCACCGCGACGGCCTCCATCACCGTCACCGACGTCAACGACGCGCCGGTCGCTCAGGCCTCCAACGCTTCGGGCACTGAAGATGGTCCGCCTGTCACCGGCCAGGTAACGGCCACCGACGTCGACAGCAGCACGCTGACTTATAAGCTTGTGGCGAATTCCGCGGTCGGCGGATCGGTGACGGTCGATGCGACGACCGGCAATTACAGCTTCACCCCCGCCGCCAACTTCAACGGCACGGCTTCCTTCAAATTCACCGCCAGCGATGGGAGCCTGACCTCCGCCCCAGCCACGGTCACAATCGCCATCGCTTCGGTCAACGACGGGCCGCCTGTCGCCCACACCGATAGTGCGGGCACCTATGCAGACACGCCGGTCCTGATCGACGTCCTGGCGAACGATACGGACATCGATGGCGATCCCTTGTCCATTTCGGCCCTGGGCAGCGCCGGTCACGGAACCGTTCAAGTCCAGAACGGGAAGGTCCTTTACACACCCACGGCGGGCTATACCGGCACCGACGCGTTCACCTACACCGTTTCGGACGGTTTCGGCGGCTTTGATCAGGGGAATGTGAATGTTACCATCGCTCCTAATCAGTCAGGCGGTCCCACCGCTGTCAGCGTCACCTTCAGCCAAGGCGCCAACGGATACAGCGATGCCATCGATACGATGCTGAGGCAGAACAGGTCATCTATCCCCTTCGCCGACGCGCCTTTTTTCCGATCGATCCTGGAATCGGGAAAGGAATCGCAGCCGCTTCTGAAGTTCGGCAATGTGTTCGGATCCGGGCCGGGGCAGATTCCGCTTGGCGCGACGATCATCTCGGCGTCTCTCACCCTGGAGGTCACTGACGGGTCCGCCTCCGGCGGTTCGATCAACCGCATGCTGGTGGGTTGGAATTCCGCATCGACCTGGAACAGCCTGGGCAGCGGCGTGCAGATCAATGGGATCGAGGCGACGTCGACCGGCGCCATCAACGTCGGATCGATTTCGAAGGGCAGCCATGCATTCAACGTGACGGAAAGCCTCGCCGCCTGGAATGATTCGGCTTCGACTTCCGCCGGGCAGAACGCGGCGAACTTCGGCTGGGTATTCAAGCCGACGAACATCGACAGTTGGGACTTCAATTCGGCGCAAGGCGCCGTAAAGCCGGTGCTGTCCGTAACCTACACGCTGGCCGGGGTTCCTCCCCCAGCCCTGCCGGCAGTTTCGATCGGGACAGTCGCTACGGCGCACGAGAATGACGGCACAATCACGTTCAGCCTGTCCCTCAGCCAGGCTTCGACACAGGATATCACGATCAACCTCGGCACCAGCGATTTCACGGCGAAGTCGGGGGCCGACTATATTGCCGCAACCAGTTCCATAACCTTCTCGCCGGGGGAATTGACCAAGACGTTCGATGTCAGCCTATTGAACGATGCCGCCGCCGAACGGCTGGAATCCTTCAAGGTCCAGATCAACTCTGCGACCAACGCCACGATCGACAAGGCCGTCGCCACTGGCAAGATCACCGATGACGATGTCACTGTTCCGCCCATGCCGGCCATCAATGCAAGCGTAGTCTCCGTACATAATATTTCAGACGCTACCCAATATAATGGAGGCCCTGGTTACGGGATAAGCGATCCATCAGGGATTGCCTATATTCCAAGCCTGGGCAAGCTCCTGATAGCGGACTCCGAACATGACGAGAGCCCGTTTAACAGCAACATCAACCTGTTCTCCCTGCAACTCGACGGGTCTTACGTCGGCAACTACAGCCTCACTTCCTTCTCAAAGGAGCCTACCGGCCTCGCTTACAACTCGAACAACGGTTATCTGTACATCCCGGACGACGACCAACAGGAGGTGTTCTGGGTCTCGCCTGCGAATCCGTCAGTCAAGCTCGGCTCCTTCGATACTGGCTATCTCGGCCTTCTCGACACGGAGGACCTGAAGGTCGATCCAGTGACAGGGCATATCCATATGCTCGACGGCGTATTGAAGCAGATGATCGAACTTACCGACCAAGGTGTGTTCGTGAACTCGGTTTCTCTCCCATCCGTGATGAAGGATGCGGAGGCGCTCGCCTATGATCCCACGCATGATGTATATTTTGTCGCCTCGGGAGCCTCATCCAAGATCTGGGCCATCGATCCGCAAGCCAACATACTGGGGACCATAGACGTGCTGTCTTCCTATAGCCCGACCGCCAAGATCAAGGGCATGGAACTGGCGCCCAGCAGCGATCCGAACGATGGCAACGCCTTAAGCCTGTATGTGTCCGACTATGGTTCCGACCAACAGAATGACGGCCGATTGTACGAAATCCACCTGGGCAATGACTGGTTTTTCAATTGGTAAATCAGGCGAGGCTCAGCCAGCATTCGGCAGCCATCAGTTTGTAAAGCCGCCCCAACTGTTCGGAACGCATGCATCGGGGTTCGAGCGCGGATCGGTTGGCAACCGGGTAAGCTTCGGATGGCAATTGATCCAGTTGTTCTTCGCGCGGGTCCAGGCGTCTCTCGCGGCCTGCCCTTTGAGCAGGTGGAAGCTGGACGGCGGGAGTGGAACGAAATCGGGGATTGGCGCGTCCGAAAGCCACAGGAACAGGTTATTGGACGATTCTGTCAGCTTCGACCAACTGGTCGACCAGAATTGCGGGTAGGAAGTGCCACCGGCATAATCCACCGCGACAACCGAATTGACCACCCGGAACCGCGGAGCGCGCTGATCGCTCTTCGTCAACGCGCCAAACCGGCGTCCCTCCTTGTAGGAATATTCCTGCAGGCGAAGCAGGACTCCTGAAAGCGTCACCGTCTGGTTGCTCGCATCACCCATGGCACTGTCTTTTCGCGGCTTGACGCTGATGCCCTGGAACGCGCCATCGATCAGAGTATCGCGGACCGTCCCAGCCTGGAGAAAGTCGTTCTCGACCGCATCGTCGCGTGCATCGCTGATCCAACTGTTGTCGATCAATAGTCCGGGGGAGCCGCGGCCCATGCGGATCGCATCCCACGCGCCGGTAATCCGTACTCCATCGACGACGCCGTTGGGCGCTCCCTCGAACGTGATCACCGAGCTGTTGCAGTAGGTGGCCCGCCATTCCGCCGATTGCGGCACGCGACTAAGAAACAGGCCGCCTACGATAGCGGTCCGGTCTTGCTGCTCTATCAGCAGGGGATATTTGTTGAGCGGCAAGTTTCCATGGTTACAATCCTGGTCAGCGGTTGGCTTCGGATTGCGACTATTGGCGACCATGAAGCTGGCGCGCCGGGCATCGAGAGCCGCGCCGCTCACTCCAGCCGGCGGCATGAATTTCAACCGCTCAAGTGGTTGTTCACCACGAAGACTGACGATCCGACGTGCTGATTGGAGAGCACCGTGCGTGTCATCGCGATAGCCGGACATTTTGCGCATCGAAGCAGGAAGCAACGCGGTCGTTGCTCCACCAGCCGCCAACGTAGCCAACGCGCAGAGGAGGCGGCCTTTTCCGAACCGAAAAATGGGCTTTGACCGCACAAACGCCCCCTTTTCCCAAAGCGGTCGATCAAGCCGCATCATGCGCCCGTCGAAACTTTTTGACCAGTAGCAATCTGGGATGGGGGCGCGCGTTACGGGATCCTACCGATCAATTTGCAGCTTTCTTTCCTTCGCGGGCAGCGACGCGATCACGCTTCATTTCACCCACGCGGCTCCGGATTGTTTGAAATGCAGGCGGGGCAAGCCCTTGGTCCGCGCAGGCCAGTTTTATCCTGCGTGTGAGCTGGGAAAATTTCGCCTTCGGGCGTGTCAAAAAGAACTGCTCGATTTCTGACGTGACCACCGCTTCCACATCGGGGTTTAGCCGATGGCGGCCCTTGGGAAATCCGGTGGGCCTGCCCAGTAGCGAACTGGTGACCGGATCTGCTCGATAGCGGGTCACCAGCTTGAATACCCAAGCGCGACTGATGCCCAATCGGTTGGAAGCCTCCATGACCGCTGCTCGATTGAGCGTCGGCAGCTCGGATAGCGCGCGGATTACCGGCTCGCGCTCGCAAGCAATCCGCCAGGACTGGTCATCTGCTCGTAGACGAGGCGCGTCCGCACTTACCATTTTCCATCCCCGCATTGGCAGAGAATCGTGTGGCTGGGTCCACTTATATTCTACCAAATTGAGGTGTCAGAAGCGATGATCTAGATATTAAGATTAGCCAAGGTCAAGACGATCAATGGCTTTTCAGTCCAGCAACTTAGCGAAAACGACTATTAGGGTTTAGAGCATCGTGCGGAAAAGTGGGAACTGGATTTCCGCTTAAAATGATGCGACAATAAAAGTTGGAGCGCGCGATCTGCGCCTGATCCAACGCAGCGAGCTCTAGAACGGAAACTCAGACTGGCAACGATAGCTTCCAGTCCAAATCTGCTTGGCCCGACCGGCCGAAACCGGAAGGAGGAAACCCGTCTTGACCCGTCTATGACATTCGAAACATAATTGTCAGACGGGAAACTTCTCGTTGAAGAGCCCGGCTCAGTTTTCGGGGCGATCAACCCAATATCTTTTAGCAGCCCACTGAACCGACGAGGTCTCCAGTGAACCAGATAGACGGATTTATGCTTCCTTTGCTATTGGCAGCCATAATGCTCCTGTGGATCGTTTGCATACCTTGGTTCTGGCACCTGCAGTCAAAGTCGAGAGACATGGTCACAGTCACGATTTTCGATAGGCTGCTGACGATCGTCTGGCTGCCGGTATATCTGAGCACGCTTCTATGTCTTTCAGTGGCATATATTTGGAGCCGCTACATCAAGGCAAAGTAATTTCATGCTCGATCGTTACCCGGAAAGGCAAAATCCCATCGCATCCGGCAACGGCAGCTATAGCCCGTTGCCTCCTCCAAAGTGGTCGGACCATAAAGGTGCCGCCTAGAGCTTGCCCGGTGCCTTGCGCCGATGAATTCGCTGCAGCCCCGAGAAGGCGCGCGTAAAGATGCCAGGTCCCAGCCCCCATCCCCGCAGGGCATGTGCATTTCCGTCCGCAGCCTCCCAGCAGTATCGTGGCGGATCGAGGGCAAGCGTGAGCAAAGTGAATACGGGTCCAAGCACAGACCAGTTCGCCTGCACCATCCTGCGCCGATGCTGCAGACGCGGCCACCAGCCCCTGATCAGCCGGGGCGGCACCCCGATACCTAGCAGCGCCTCGATCGTTACAAGCTGGGTCCGGAGCGCCGTCTGTGGCTGGCGCTCAGGGAACCATGAGCTAAGCAAGTCCCAGTCGATGCCCTCGGGCGTCCGGGCAAGTGCAACGATGTCGAGTACGTGCCGCAAATCGACAAGCCCCCGCCAATAATCGCGGTCCTTAAGTTGATCATGGAGGATCAGTATCAGCGCTTGGGCGGTTGGCGAGGGCAGCAAAGCCTCACCCGAGCCAACGCCAACGCGGACGCAGTTCGCGGCAAGCCGCGCGAAGTCGAAGCGCGGACGCGATGTTTTGAGGCGGCAGTGCAGGTCGATCGTCCCAGCATCGCACGAACGTGCAAATATATGGGCCACCGTTGGATCGCTCGACCCAGTCTGCTGGACATAACCAATCGTAACTAGCGCTTCGCCCGCATAAGCCAAAGCCGAAGCTGGCACTATGAGATCCAGATCCGAAAGTAGTCGGCCTCGCGAGTCGACGCCGGGCATGGCGAGGAGCGCAGCGCCCTTGATGAGCATCGGCATGATATCCACGCGATTGAGGCAGGTGACTGCCTCGGCGAGTTGGTCGCGCATACGCCGGTCGCGCTCGAGTGCACGTGCCTGGACCGCTGCGAGGAAGCTTCTGACATCCTCTGGAAGCGCGATCGATCCGCTGATCCGCTGGCGCTGAGCGAGCGTCCCCGTGGTCAGTGTTTGGTTCGCAGCGGCGATGACCCCGGCCCAGTCAACATTCACTGGCGGACGGCCGTCCAGGCACGCCATGAGTTGCGCGAATGGCACACCGCTATGCATCACCGCGGAGTCCGGCGAGCGTCCGCACTGCTTCATCGAGTTCGGAATAGACGAGCGTGTGGCACTCCGCGCCTGAAACGAGGTCGACCAGCATTCGGATATCCGCTGCAGAGGCCCCTCCCCGGCTCGAATAAGCCTCACGGATCAGTGCCGCGAGCGCATCCGCAGGATCCTCGCGAACGAGCATTGCCGGCGCGCTCTTGCGCCGCTGCAATGATATAATCCAGCGCACGGGCAACGCACCGTCGCAGCCGCGCCCCGGTGAGAGGAAGCGAATACGCTTGCCGTCGAGCCGGTGGTGCACGCGCGCACATGCCAGATCGTCGCGGAGATCCGTGATCAGCCGCCATGCTCCGGTCTTGATCGCTGGCGCGAAACGCAGGCCCTGTACGCGCCCAGCATGGTCGACGAGCGCAATGTCGTCGCCTCCATAACCAAAGCCCGCCGCCATCAGAGCCACCGTTATTGTACTCTTGCCCGCGCCCGGCGATCCGGCGAGCAGCAACGCCCCGCCGTCGCGTATCAGGCAAGCAGTATGAAGCGCGACGGACACGCTTGGCACGTTGAGGATTTCCTCTATCAGTAGGCCCTTGAGCGAAGGCGCGGCTTGCAACGGGGTGACGATCAGCATGGGCTGACCACGCCTGCCGATAAAGACGAGGTCGCATCCGTCGACGATATCGTAGCACGTCGATCCTCTGTCATCCCCGGTCTCCAGATGTGCGAAAACCGGTGCTATCCGCTCCATCAGCGCATGAGTGCCGTAGCAGAGCGTGCGGCGGAGACCCGCAATCTCTATGGTCTGACGCGCCGCCTCCTGCCCAGGTGCCGCGACGAGTGTCGCGGCGACGATTCCTTCTCGCGACCACATCAGCAGCGAATCCCGCGCATAGGTTCCAGCGATCACGGGAGGTAGGCCTTGATCGACGAGCTTGTCGCGCAGCGCTGGCCAGCGCGTCCCTGCTTCGAGCCGGCGCGCGAGCCAGACAGCGGTCTCGTTGAACTCGAAGAGCCTCTGCCTCTTGCCAGAAAAGGCAGCCACGCGTCCGCCGATCGAAACAAGCGCCGCGTCGTCAGCCAGGCAAAGGCACACAGCCAGATCGTCCGCCATGGACGGCGCTTCATTCCAAACCGGCATGACGGGCGAGGAGGGCAAGCCTATGTCCTGTCCGTTGATCATCCCCCCGCGCGCCCCGCTACGGTTTTTTGTGCGCTCCGTCGCGGTTGCCCGGATGGCCAGGCCCACTGCCCAGCCCATCATTGATCGGCGGATTGCCTGGGGGCTGTGGATCAAGGCCATTGCCGACCCCGTTATTGCCCTTGATCCGGCCACCTGTCGATTTGGCGATCGCTGGCGAACTGAGCGACGTGGACAAAAGAATAGTCATCGCGGGCGGCACTGTCAGTGCGAAACGTCCACAAGATTTCAGAAAGTCCCGACGATCATCCTCACCAGAGGACAGTTTTTCCAGAGGTTCTACCATGGCACTTCCTCTCCACTGGGCGCACATACGCCGGTGAAATTTTGGCCATCGCGCCTATTTATTAGGCACTCTCGCCAGAGTGCGACTCCGACTTTTGTTATTAACAACCATTCCCATCACAGGCATGCATTTTTAATGAAATTTTTCTAAGCGATGCTAACCTAATAGCCATCTAGGTAATAAAAAACCCACATACGCTATGCTCCCTATTCTGAACCAAAAAAGTGATTCTGCCAACTTGAATTCGATTTCAGTTGAACTTTTCTGTTTATTAATTCGCAAAATTACTCATCCTTAAAGATATAATCGATGCATGTCTTTAGTTATATATTGTGATAAATTTCCAGTGATGCTGAATCACACGGCGGATTTCCAACGCAGCGAATTAAGGCCACTGGCGCGGACGACGAACAGTGCGAACCAGGAATGTCGGCTCCTGGCATTGGCGGAAATTTACGACGGCGGTAGCCGCGGCGATGCGACGCGGATCGGCGATCGTCCGTCGGACGCGTGCGAGTTGTCGAGATTTCAGACCAATCATCCCGAGGTACAGCCCTCCTCCCGGTAGGCGACCGGATTGGCGATCCAGCGATTGACGACAGATTCGTGCCAGCCAGCGCCGTGGACGCTGATCAGTATCTGCCTGGGGAATGTCCCCTCCGCGATCTTGCGATAGAGGGTGGAACGGTGCGGGCCAGAACGGTCTTCATACGAATGATACGATCAGGATTGTTCATGGGGCAGTTCTTTCAATTCATGTTGCTGCACACGCTCCCAAAGATCAGCATTGAACGGCTCCGTTCTCCCGGCAAGAGGGCTGAACGGATCAATTGGGATCCCTGGGGTACAGGACGGCAAACGCTGGCGGGCTTCGGCGGTCCTTGGCGGAACAGGGTGGAAATCGGCGTAAGACCAACCGCGCCCTGCGGCCGACGCAGATTTTTTCCCACCGCGTCCCAAGGACACAGCGCTCAACGTTTCCCGAGGTCGCGATTCGAGCGACCGGGCAAATGGTTCAGGTCGATTCGTTCATGGCAATTCCTTCAAATCGTGAAGGTCTGCCCGCCAGTGATCAGCCTGCGTCAAACGATCCCGCCTCGCAAGGATGAGGCACTGAAGTGCCGCTTTGGGCATTTCCGCGCCTGTTTGGGTGCGTATTCCGACGAAGCCGGCCACCATTCCGATCTGATGTCGGCCATTTGAGTGGCTCGTGTGGATCTTGTTTGTTGATGTCCTGATCTGTCTTATTTGGTCAAGTGTCGAATGAGGCGGCACGCCTTTTGCGGAGGCTCTCGCCGGTCAGATCGATGCGGTATGCGTTGTGAACGACGCGATCCAAGATGGCATCGGCCAGAGTGGGATTTCCAATTATTTCATACCAGCGGTCCACGGGGATTTGGCTCGTGATGAGGATAGAGCCGCGATCATAGCGGTCCTCGACGATTTGGCGGCGGTCGGCGTTGAGGGCTTCAGGGCCCCAGTCATCTATAATGAGCAAAGATGCGCGCGACAGCGCGCGCAGCATCTTGGCGTATATGACGAAGCGGTCCGCATGGCCCTGATCATCTTATGGGAATCGTCTGATCGGTTGTGCGGCAAACGGCTCCGACCACTCATCCCCATTCTCCTGGAGGCCATGGAGCGCCATGGGCATCTGAACCTGGACTTGGAGGTGAAGACAAAGCTGAGGAC
The DNA here is from genome assembly GCF_013375535.1 of Sphingobium sp. 15-1. Taxonomy (GTDB): domain Bacteria; phylum Pseudomonadota; class Alphaproteobacteria; order Sphingomonadales; family Sphingomonadaceae; genus Sphingobium; species Sphingobium aromaticivastans. The sequence goes on along the minus strand of NZ_JABXJG010000003.1, from coordinate 229,162 downwards.
AATGAGTGCGGCGACGATTGAAGGTGCCGCGCAAGCAGCGCCATACGGCCAAACGGGTGTTTGATCGGCTTCGTGACGAGCGCGGGTTCACCGGCGGCTAGCCGATCAGGCGCTCCTTGCCGTCGAAATGCAAATCCTGCCCAAGCCGGAACGGACACGAGAGCATCTGGTTACCGTGTGCGAAGCCCTTCGCGAGGCCTTGCAGGCGGTCGCTGTCAACGGGCACCGAAGTTTCCGCAAAAGTGGGCATCTAAAATTCCCTAGTTTGGCGGGACGGTTTTTGCCGGTGATCAGCCGTGATGAAGATCAAGCTTTTCCTTTGCTGGTGGGCGACCGCGCCGTTTCGGCAAGGGCGGCGGATTGATGGACGGAGCAGCGCGGGCATGCTCAGGCAGCAAGTCGGCGTGCTGTCGCATGCGATAGCTGGAACCCTCGATCTGGACGACTACAGCATGGTGAAGGAGGCGGTCCAACAAGGCGGTCGCCACTACAGGATCGCCAAAGACCTCGCCCCATTCGGCAAAGCCGCGGTTGGATGTAAGGATCATGGCACCCTTTTCGTATCGGGCGTTGACGAGCTGGAAGAACAGGTTGCCGCCGCCCGGCGTGACAGGGAGATATCCGATCTCGTCGACGACGAGCAGGGAGGAGCGGCACAGGAAGCGGATCCTTTCGCGCAACGTGCCCTCGCGTTCAGCCTTGGCCAGCGCAGCGATCAGATCGGCAAGCGGGATGAAGTAGACGCTCTTGCCTGCCTTCACGGCTTCGACTGCGAGGGCGGTCGCGATGTGGCTTTTCCCGGTGCCCGGCGGTCCCAGCAGATGCACGACCTCGGCCCGGTTGATGAAGTCGAGGCCGGCCAGCGCCAGGATCCGGTTGCGGTCGAGCGATGGCTGGAAGGAGAAGTCATATCCGTCCAGCGTCTTGATGATCGGCAGCCTGGCCATGCGCAGGGCCGCCTTGATCCTGCGGTTCTCCCGCAGCGACAGTTCTTCGTTCAGCAAAATGTCGATCGCCTCAACGCCATCGATCTTGCCCTGCTCGATCCCGCGCAGGGTGGCGTCGAGCATTTCCAGGGCGCGCGGCATTTTGAGATGGACCAGACTGCGGCGGATATTATCAACGCGAGACGCGGTACCCCCATGGCTCATGGCCGTTCTCCTCGGGCCAGTTGGCTGCCGATCGCTTGATAGATCGCCAGGGAGCGCACAGCGACATGCTCGCCGATACGACCAATGGCGATATCCTCTTTCCCATGGTGACGTCGTTTGGCGCCGCTGCCTCCGGTTCGATGCGCAGGATCGATCCTGTACTGTCGGCGCCCCTCCAGGACAGGATGCTCGGCAATGACATTGCCCAGGTCGATGATCCGGATCTTGTCGGGCAACTGCTGGATTTCGACGACGCGGCGGGTGCGATCGGGAACGCTGTAGTAATTGCCGCCGACGGAGACCATGCCGTCGTGGCTGACGCGGCGCTCCAGCTTCAGCACGGCATCGAAGCGCCCTGCTGGGAGCATTTGCAACTCAGGCTGCTCGGCGGCAAAGGCTTCGATAATGATCCGCTGCGTCGTGCCGTGGACACGGACGTTGGCGACGGTATCGAGCCAGTCGATCAGCTGGACATTGAGATCTTGCAGATTGCGGAAACTCCGGCCCAGGAAGAAGTCCTTGCGGATATAGCTGAAGGGGCGCTCCACCTTTCCCTTGGTCTTGGCCCGATAGGGGCGGCAGGCGCGTGGTACGAAGCGGTAATGCCGCGCCAGGGCCAGCAATGATCGATTGTAGATGATATGGCCCTGATCATCCTCCCCCGTCACGGCGGTTTTCATGCGATCGTAGAGGATCTCGATCGGGACGCCGCCGATCGCTTCGAAGGCCTGCATATGACAGCGCAACAGGGTTTGGAGATCCTGGTGCATGACATAGCGTGCAAACAGGAAGCGCGAATGCCCCAGCACCAGGCTGAACAGCCAGACGATCCGGCTGACGCCGGGCTCATCGGTAAAATCGACGACGAACCGGGCGAAGTCGACCTGCGCCTGCACACCAGGCGGCGTCTCGAACCGCACCTCGAAGGGCTTGGGGCCGTTTTCCGGTCGGATCGCCGCCAGGAACCGCTTCACGGCGGTATAGGCGCCCATATAACCCAGCTCACGGATTTCCCGCGTCAGGCGCGCCGCTGTCAGATCGGGAAAGGCTGTCACCCGCTCGCGCAGAAATTCCAGATAGGGCGCCAGCTTATTCGGCCGCCCCAACATACGCGGGCCGTAAACCGGGGCCTCGATACCCCGCTCAATATATTTGCGGATGGTCTTGGGGTCGCGGCCAGTGCGTCGGGCAATGGCGGATATCGATACGCCCTGCCGATGTAGCTCGAGGATCATCATCAATTCTCCAAGTCGGATCATCGGCCCCGTCTCCGAGTCTGCAAAGGAGATGAGGACGATGTCGGCCCATCTCATTCTGCCGGGGCTAGTGGATTGATTCCAACGTTTGGAACCCTCGGTTTCGGGCTGCGATGATGTCGTCGGGATTGGCTTTCCAGATGAAGGGTTTGGGGTTTGCGGCGTTGTATTCGCGGATGAAGCGATTGATGGCGGCCTGGAGATCGACGAGGGAATGGAAGACCCCGTGTTTGAGCCGGCGTCGGGTCAGCTTGGCGAAGAAGCCCTCGACGGCATTGAGCCATGAGCTGGAGGTTGGCGTGAAATGGAAGGTCCAGCGCGGATGGCGGGCGAGCCATTGCTGGACCTTGTCCTTTTTGTGTGTCGCATAGTTGTCGAGGATCACGTGGATCGCTTTGTCCGCCGGCACTTCGCGCTCGATACGGTTGAGGAAACGGATGAACTCCTGATGACGATGGCGCTGCATGTTCTGCCCGATGACCGTTCCGTCCAGCACATTGAGAGCGGCAAACAGCGTGGTCGTGCCGTGCCGCTTGTAATCATGGGTCATGGTGCCTGCGCGGCCCTTCTTCATCGGCAGGCCGGGCTGGGTGCGGTCGAGCGCCTGGATTTGCGACTTCTCATCGACGGACAGCACCACCGCATGAGCCGGCGGATCGACATAGAGGCCGACGATTTCGGTGAGCTTCTCGGCAAACGCCGGGTCGTTCGACAGTTTGAAGCTGCGCCAGCGGTGCGGGCTGAGACCGTGCGCCTTCCAGATCGCCTGCACCGTCGAGGCGGCAACGCCAGCCACCTTCGCCATGGCGCGCAACGTCCAGTGGGTCGCCTCGTGCGGGGGCGGCTCATGCGTCAGGCGGACGATCTCGGCGACATGCGTGGGCGGGATCGGCGCCTTGCCGGGCGGACGGGATTTATCGCGAAGCAGACCCTCGACGCCTTCGTTCATGAAGCGTTCCTGCCATCGCCAGACGCAGGTCTTGGACTTGCCCGTCGCGGCCATGATCGCCGAGGTACCCAGACCATCGCCGCTCAGCAGCACAATACGGGCCCGCCAAACGTGCTTCTGCGGGCTCTGCGGGGCCGCTGTAATGTCGCACAATCGCTGACGGTCGGCGGCGGACAGGGTGAAAGTGATGCCATCGCGCATCCTCTCAGACTCGCACGCCAGCAAGCCGATGGGAATCCCCCATCGGACTCTTTTGTTCCGGTCAATCCACTAGCCCCGGCAGAATGAGATGAAGGGGCCACCAAATAGGGAATTTTCAAAGCCCACTTTTGCGGAGAATTGCAGGACCGATGACAGTCGCCGACGTCAAGATTGCAGTTCGTGTTACGACCGTCGATCCGACCAACTATTTCGTGTTGAGATAAAAAGTCGCACGTTGAGGGCTACCCCGTAAAGCCAGCGGCAGCGATGTAGCGCGACAGCATAGCAAGAACGTGCCCGAGGCTTACTCGATCTCGAGGCCCAGCATATCGACGATGTAGCGGCGAACCGGTGCAGCGCGCGGCTCTGAAACGGCCCGAAAGACGGTTTGCGCGAGCGCGGTCGACGACTAAAATCGACCGCCTAGCAGTCCGCGCACGCCAGCAGTTCGCCGAGCACCTCGCCGTCGATGTTGGCGACGCCAGCGGACCTCCGTCAGCGCTTCACCGGAAACGTTTAGCGCAGGCTCGCAGATCGCTCAGCCCACCTGTACAAGATCGACAGACATCCCAACTATCGGGCTCCCGAGCTGTTGCATACGCCCGCCATCTCTCAAGGAGCCTAGATCCATCGCATGAAAGCCGATGTCGGCGATTAAGGAGCCAACCGTGGCCTTGGCGTCGGCATCGTCCCCCGACATGAAGAGCACCCGCCTGCCAGCCTCAACCGTTCCTCCCGCTCGCAACGTCCCGGAAAAGACGCTGTTGAACGCCTTTACAACTCGGGCCCCAGGGACGAGCCGCGACATGATCTCGCTGGACGTCTCTCCGCCTAGATCGTCCTTAATGAAATCGGGCGCATGAGTGAGGTAGTGGTTGCTCGCATCAACAAAGATGCGACGGCCCCATGATGGGAACGCGCCAAGGATCTCTTCGCGGTTTACCCACCGCGAGGCGTAGATAACGATATCATGGCTGGCCGCCTGCTCGAGCGATCCCCCAGCAGCGTTCGCCCCGATGGCCGCCGTAAGATCCGCAAGCGACTGTGGTCCCCGGCTGTTCGCGATGATCACACTGTGCCCCGCTCGCGTTAATGTCTCGGCAAGCGCCGACCCGAGCATGCCGCTTCCAATGATTCCGATGGTTGCCATGTCGTTCCTCCTGTTTGTTGGCCATTTGCCGAATCAGTGGTAGCGACTGGTTGCAGAATGAACAGTACGCACCTTTTTGTCCCTATAGGTATTTATGCATCCGGACGGCCCAAACCCTTTGCGACGCGACTGTGGCTCACGGCAGCTGATAGAACTCATCGGAGATAAATGGACAATGCTGGTGCTATGGGCATTGCATTCCGGCCCGCGGCGTAACGGGGAGCTTTTGCGCCTCGTTGAGGGGATTTCGCAAAAGATGCTGACGCGAACGCTTCAACGGCTCGCTGCCGAAGGCATCGTGGTCAGGCACGACATGCAGACGGTGCCGCCGCATGTGGAATATCGGCTCACTGAGCTCGGCGAGTCCCTCGACATACTCAGGTCAGTGCTCGACCAATGGTTCGCCGAGCATCTCGCTCAGTATCGGGCCGGTAGCTTATCAAACGGTGCGCAAACCGGACCCCATATCGGCATTGAAGAGAGAGCCTCATATCGAGATTGAGCGGAGCGTTGTGGGTGAAGCCCTGCGTTGTGTGCAGCGAGGTCGGGCGTAACCCGGAGTTCGGGCATTTCGCTCGGTCACGCATTGGCGTCGCGGGTGGCGACATTGCTGCACCCCATATTGAACGAGATGCGTCTTAGGGGGCATAGGGGATAACCTGTTCGCGGATGAACTCTTCGGTCCGCACGAGAAGTTTATCGAGCATATTCCGAGCCTTTTGCCGATGTCGGGGGCAGGCCCCACAATTCGGCTATCACGTAGCGATCGCGTCGGCCAATAAAACTCCACGACCGTGTTATTTTGTTATTTCCAACAAAACTACGTGATATGGACGGCATGAGCTTTTAGCACATAGCGATGACCGACAGCATGAACGTATCAGCATTGGGCGACGAGCCTTCCGTTCCTTCCCAGCTAGGCAAGCGGCGCAAGACCAATCGCCGAGAGCAGCAGCGTGCGATTGAGACGCGCCGCACCATCTTGGAAGCCGCGCTGATCGAATTTGCCGAACGCGGCTTCGACGGCGCCAGCACCCGCCGCATCGGCGAACGCGCTGGACTCGAATATACCCTGATCACCTATCATTATCGCAACAAGGATGCGCTCTGGCGCGCGGTCGCGGAATATGCGTTCGACCAGATCATGGCGGCCTGGGAGGACGCGGTGCGGCCTGAAGCGAACATGACGCCGGCGCAGCGGTTACGCGCCGAGTTTCGGGCCTTTCTGCAATTCACCACCAATCACAGCGCCTTTCACCATTTCATGCTGCGCGAGAATCAGGTGAACAGCCCGCGCCTTGGGTGGCTGATAGAAAACGTCGTTTCGCTGACCCGCGACCGGGTCATGCCGCACATCCGCGCGGCACAGGCGGACGGTGAGTTGATCCAGGCCGATCCCGATTTGGTCTATTACATGTTGATCGGCATGACCTCCGCCCCATCCTCGCTGCACGGCGAAATGGCCAGGACGATCGGGTTTTCCCTGATGGATGCAGACCGCATCGAGGAATACTGGCAACTGATTGAGCGATCTATCTTCAAATAAACTCTACGCATGTGGAGTTTTAATGGACAACCTTCGGTCGAAGTGATACCTCTCCGCTCAACAAGATAGCGCTGTGCGCCGTTGAGGGAGGGGAACACTGGTCGACGTACCGGTCATAGTTGTGGGTGGTGCGCCCGTGGGCCTCGCGACCGCATTTGAGCTGCAGGCGCGCGGCATCGAAACTCTGCTGGTTGAGCGCAAGCCGACGACCACCCGCCATCCCAAAATGGACGTCACCAATGGCCGCAGCATGGAACTCTTCCGTCGCTGGAATGTCGCCGAGGTCCTGCGCGACGTCGCGGTGCCGCGGACCAGCCCGATGGACGTGTCCTGGGTATCACGGCTGAACGAATGGGAGCTTGCCCGCTTCCGCTATCCGAACGTGGATGAATGGCGCGCACGCATCCGGGCAAAGAACGACGGCACTCAGCCGCTCGAGCCGAACATGCGGATGAGCCAAGTGGTGCTCGAGCCAACGCTGCGCGCAATCCTGGAACAATCGCCGCTGGTCGATGTCCGCTTCGGCTGGTCCTTCGAAGGCTTTGAGCAGAACCAGGACAAGGTCACAGTCGTGCTTCGCGAAGTTGCCACCGGCAATATCGAGCGTAAGACCTGCACCTTGATGGCCGGTTGCGACGGCGGCGGCAGCCTCGTTCGCCACATCCTGGGTTATCGCTGTGAAGGAAACTACGACGTTGTGCGTCACTACATGGTCCACTTTCAGTCGACGGCGAAGGAGTTCCTCGAACGATTTGGCATCGCCTGGCACTATCAGTCGCCAGCCGGCAGTACCCTGATCGCGCAGGACGATGAAAAGACGTGGACCCTGCATTGCCTTGTGGCGCCCGAGACCGACGCCGCCACGATCGACCCCGAGCGCCTTGTGTTCGACGCGCTTGGCCGCGAGTTTCCGATTGAGGTGATCGAGGCCAATCCGTGGTCGCCCCATTTGGTGCTGGCGACCGGCTATGGCCGAGGGCGCGTCTGGATGGCCGGAGATTCGGTGCATCAGGTCATTCCCACAGGCGGCTACGGCATGAACACAGGAATCGGGGACGCTGCCGACCTGAGCTGGAAGTTTGCCGCAGTGCTGCAAGGCTGGGGTGGTCCCCGCCTGCTGCCCAGTATCGAGGCCGAACGCCGTCCGGTCGCGGCGCGCGTCGTCGAGGCGTCGGGCACACACATGGACGTGCGCTTCAAGATCGTTGCCGCCTATGACCCGATCATCCACGAGGACAGCCCCGCTGGAGCGGAGGCTAGGGCGGTCTATGGCAAGCTGATCCGCGACCTCGGCAATGCTGAGAACGAGGCGCAGGGCATCGAGCTCGGCTATCGCTATCGCGACTCGCCGATCATCTGCCACGAGGACGACGAGCCCGAATGGCGGCTGTTGGAATATGTACCAAGCACATGGCCGGGGGTGCGTGCGCCGCACCTCTTCTTAGCTGACGGCATTGCGATCTTCGATCGCCTTGGCCCATGGTTCACACTGCTCGCTTTTACCGACGCCGAGGATCAGCCCTTAGTCGACGCAGCGCGTCAGCGCGGTGTCCCGCTGACAGTAGTACGGATCGACGACCCTCATGCCCGCGCCATCTACGAGCGCGACTTCGTGCTCGTCCGCCCGGACCAGCACGTCGCCTGGCGCGGCAATGATATGCCCGCCGATCCGCTTGCGGTCATCGATCGAATCCGGGGAGCCTGACCATGACTGAACCGATCATCCGGGCCGATGCCATCACCCATGTTGTCTTCGAACGGCGCGAAATTGAGGCGATGGCGCAGTACCTTGAGGATTTCGGCTTCGTTGATACGGGCATCTCGCTCGATCGGCGGCGGTTCTTCCGCGGGCATGGCAGCCGCCCCTATTGTGTCGAACTGATCGCGGCTGGACGGGACAGGTTCATCGGCTTCGGGTTCGCCGCGCATTCTGCGGATGATCTCGAGCGCTTGGCAGAGGCGACGGGTGCTGCCATCGAGCCGGTGGACGCGCCGGGCGGGGGGCAGCGGGTTCTGCTCCACGATCCGGATGGCGTCCGCGTTGACGTCATACACGGTGCCGCGCCGGTCGCGCCCCTCCCTGTGCGGGAGGCTCTGTCTGCGGTGAATACGCCGACGACCGCCCGGCGCGTCAACGCGCCGTTGCGCACCGAGCTCGCGCCCGCGCCGGTGTTCAGGATCGGCCATGTGGTGCTGCAATCAACCAGCTTTGAAACGACATCATCCTGGTATGCACATCACTTGGGTTTGCTGCGGACGGATGTCCTATCGATCGAGGACGGCAGCCCGGCCCTCGGTTTCTTCCGGCTCGATCGAGGGCAGGAACCCACCGATCATCACAGCCTCGCCCTCCTCGCCGGCTCCAGCCCGGCGATGCTCCACATTTCGACCGAGACGATCGATCTGGACGCCATTGGACAGGGGCACCAATATCTTCGGGCGCGTGGCTGGGCTCATCATTGGGGCATAGGTCGCCATCTGCTGGGCAGCCAGATCTTCGATTATTGGAAAGACCCCGTCGGCGACGAGTGGGAGCATTACGCCGATGGCGACCTGATGACCGCCGATTATCCGACCGGCCACGACCGCCTGTCGCGTGCCGGTCTCTGGGTGTGGGGTGATGATCTTCCGGATTCGATGCGTCCGCCAGGCCCGTTGCCTGTCGATGCGCCGCTAACAGCCCGCGGCATAGTGGACGCGCTGCTCGTTCCAGCCCGCCCCTGGCTTTCCTGACATCGAACTGCGCAAAAAGGATAATCCATGCCCAACCTCATCGTCCGCTTCCAGGATGCCGCCGCTCCCCGCTGGGGAGCGCTGACATCAACCGCGCCTGGCCGACCGGAGGACATCATCGAGGTCGTACCGATCGCGACCGATGCGACGACGACAGCCGGCCTGATCGCCGCCATCGACGCCGATCCCGCCCTGCCTACGCGCGAAGAGCCCGTCCGTATCGCAGCCGCCACCCTGCTGAGCCCGGTGACCAGCGACGCCACCCTGGTTTGCCAGGGTCTCAACTATCGCGAACATGCCGCCGAGGCCGGCCATCACGAGCGCAAGGCCAATCTGTTCTTCGCCAAGGCCAGCTCGAGCCTGACCGGCCCTTATGCCGACATCGTCCGCCCCGCTGGCGTCGAACTGCTCGACTATGAGATCGAGGTCGGCATCGTGTTGCGCCGGGCCATCAAGGCCGGCGAGGTGGTGACGTCCGAGACGATCGGCTCCTATGTCGCCGGTGCGGTGCTGTGCAACGACATCTCGGCACGCGACATCATGTTCGGCGCGTCCTTCATGCAATGGTATCAGGGCAAGAGTTATCGCGGCTTCTGCCCGACCGGCCCGGTTCTCTATTTGTTCGACGCTGCGGACGCAGCGGCGGCGCTCCGCCAGTTGGAGATCAAGCTGACCTACGAAGGAAAGGTCCGTCAGTCGGCCAGCACGGCGGATCTCATCTATGGCCCTGCCGAAACATTGACCCAGCTGGGCCAGATCATGGATCTGAAGCCCGGCGACATGGTACTCACCGGCACGCCGGGCGGCGTCGTGGTGCAAGGAACGCCGAAGCTGATCGAATCGCTGAAAACGTTCCTGCTCGATGATATCCGCCGCCGCGATGAGATGCGGTTCGAGATGAAGCGGCTCGCCAATTTCCTGCAGCCCGGCGAGGTCCTGAGCCTGCGAATGAGGGATGCGGGCGCAGATAGCGATCTGGGCGGACAATATTCGCGGATCATCTCGGCTTGAGCCAGTCGACACATCTCGCGGTGACGGTCGCCCGGCGTCCGGTCGCGATCCCGCAGGCGGAGGATTTTGCCGTTCGCACGGTGACATTGCCGGACCTTGCCGAGGTGCAGATCCACGTCCGCAACCACTATCTCTCTGTCGATCCGGCGATGCGCCGCTGGCTGAGCGATGCCAAAGGCTATGCCGACCGGATCGGGATCGGCGACGTGATACGCGCGTTCGCCGTGGGCGTGGTCGTCCGTTCGCGCGCGCCTGCCTTCCACGAGGGTGACCCCGTGATGGGCCTCTTCGGCTGGCAGGAGGAGGCGATCGTCGTACCCGAGGCCGTGATGCTGCGCATCGACGCTGACGCGCGGTGCCTGTCGCCCTATCTGGGCGTCCTTGGGCTCAACGGCATCACCGCTTATTTCGGGACGACAGACGTGTGCCGGACCCAGCGCGGCGACACCGTCGTTGTCTCAACGGCAGCGGGATCGGTCGGTTCTTGTGTCGGCCGGATCGCCAAGCGGTTCGGTGGTCGCACGATTGGCATCGCGGGCGGCCCGGAGAAGACGCGCCAATGCATCGACGAGTTCGGCTATGATGTGGCGATCGATTATCGGAGCGAAGGGGATCTCGACGCCGCGATCACGCGCGCCTGTACAGACGGGGTCGACGTTTATTTCGACAATACGTCGGGCGGGATTAGCGATGCGGTGCTGCGGCATATCCGCATCGGCGCTCGGATCGCGATCTGTGGCACGGCGGCGATAGAGAGCTGGACCCCGTGGCCCCTTGGCGAACGACCGAACCGTCACCTGCTCATCAAGCGGGCAATGATGCGCGGCTTCCTCGCCACCGACTACCACGACCGCCATGCAGAGATCGTCAGTAGGCTATCTGCCTGGGTGGACGAGGGCAGCCTGCGTTACCGCGAAGACATCCTCGATGGGCTCGGCTCGGTCCCTGGCGCAATCGCCTACCTCTACTCGGGTAAGAGCACGGGCAAGCTCCTTATCCGCCTTCCCGCAGCACAGGATTGATCCCATGTCGAAGGTTATCATCAGTTGCGCGGTCACAGGCGCAGTTCACACGCCTACGATGAGCCCGCACCTACCGATAACGCCGGACCAGATCGCCATGCAGGCGATCGAGGCCGCGGAGGCTGGCGCATCGATATTGCACCTCCATGCACGCGATCCGGAAACGGGCAGGCCGACGCCCGATCCCGACGTGTTCATGCAGTTCCTTCCCCGTATCAAACAGTCGACCGATGCGATCGTGAACATCACCACGGGCGGCGGGCAGGGTATGTCGATCGACGAACGGCTCGCGGCTCCCCTCCGCGCATCGCCCGAGCTGTGCTCGCTGAATATGGGATCGATGAACTTCGGTATGTATCCGATGCTGAACAAGTATAAGAGCTTCCAGCATTCGTGGGAGGCCGAACATCTGGAGGTGTCGCGCGACTGGATTTTCCGTAACACTTTCAAGGATATTGAGGAAATCCTCGAACGGTTAGGCAAGGGCCATGGCACAAAATTCGAATTTGAGTGCTATGACACCGCCCATCTCTACACACTGGCGCATTTCCTCGATCGCAAACTGGTGACACCGCCGCTTTTCGTGCAATCGATCTTCGGCATTTTGGGCGGAGCCGGCGCAGACACCGAGAACCTGCTTCACGCCAAGCGGATCGCCGATAAGCTGTTTGGCGATCAATATAGCTGGTCGGTGATGGCAGCCGGCAAACATCAGATGCCCTTTATTACATTGGGCGCGATCAATGGCGCCAATGTCCGCGTCGGGTTGGAGGACTCGCTGTTCGCCGGCAAGGGGCGCCTCGCCGCCTCTAATGCCGAGCAGGTGCGCCTGATCCGATCGATCCTCGAGCCGCTGTCACTGGAAATCGCCACGCCCGCAGAAGCACGCGAGCTCCTCGCACTTAAGGGCGGCGACAACGTCGCTTTCTAAGCGCAGGGCCGATGGCGCGTTGCGATCTTTCGTGGCCGGGCTTCCATAGCGTCCGGGCAGGACGCGGGCCAGTAGGCGCGACCCGCGATAGGCCGCTCAAACCTTTTGCAAGAAGGCAAATAACCTTTACAATAGTAAAGGATATAACCGCTAGAGGCAGATGGCGTGAGTTGATGCCCTCCAACAAGAAAATGAGGTGAAAGATGTTGTTTGACGATAAGGTGATCCTGGTCACGGGGGCAGGGTCGGGTATCGGACGAGCTGCAGCGATACATTTCGCCAAAGAGGGCGGCTGGGTGTTCGGGGCTGACCGCGACGAAGCCGGCCTGACCGAGACGAGCGAGGCGGTGTCCGCATCCGGCCATCGCTTCGATGCGGTGAAAGTCGATGTGTCCAACGAGTCTGCCATTGCCGAACTCATGCAGACGATCGACAACAAGGCGGGCCGCCTCGATGCGGCATTCAACAATGCGGGAATTGCTGGTGGCAACCATCGCCTGGAGGACTATCCTTCGGACCTGTTCGCACAGGTGATTTCGATAAATCTTTTCAGCATCTTTTTATGTATGAAACATCAGATACCGTTGATGCGCAGAAACGGAGGCGCAATCTGCAACACAGCCTCCGTCGCCGCGCTGACAGGTCCTGGCGGCTTGTCAGCATATGCGGCATCCAAAAGCGGCGTTCATGGACTGACCAGGGTTGCCGCCATGGAGAATGCTTCCAAGGGTGTTCGCGTAAACGCGCTGGCGCCTGGGCTGACTGACACGCCGATGGTGGCTACGACCCGCGTCGAAAATGCGGCTTTCGATAATATGGCGCGGACGGCGGTTCCGATGAAGCGGGCGGCGCAACCCGATGAGGTGGCTGCTGCCGCGGTTTGGTTGTGCTCGCCCGCCGCGAGCTATGTCACAGGGCAGATGGTCGTCGTAGATGGCGGGCTGACGATCGGCGGGTTCGAGCCCTAGCAGTTCCGTCCCCCAGAGGTGCACCGATGCACAATGGTTGCCCGTTTCCGGAGCGTGGGCGAAGGACCTTTCGCCGCTAGAGAAGCTGCCCGGCTGTAACGAACCCGACGGCGGCGCGCGTCTCGTCTCCTTCCTTTCACGCTCTCTCGCGGCTCTTACGGCATTACAAGGCTGCACATCGCCGCAGTTATAAGGCTTGAGCGCAAGTCGCTTTGCCCCAGATTTCGTCCGGCCGGGGTGCGGTCGAGCGCCTTCGTTCGGCGCAGTGGTTCGTTTTCGCGAGGTGGCCGCCGATTGCCTCCAGGAAGCGAATAAAACACTTTACAAATGTACCGTTTATATTGATCCTAAGCAGCCGCCCGAAGTTATAAGATCGCCGGAGAGAGACGATGCCGCTTGATAATGAAGTTGAAAAGCTACTCGCCGCGATGGCTGCGGTCCCCGGGCCTCGGCTAGGAGAGGTCTCCGCCGCGGAGATACGTGCCGTTGAGGCCGCGATGGCCGAGCAGATGCCGTCAGGTCCCACGTTGGAGGTCGTGCGCGACATCGCGATCCCATCCGACGCTGCCCCTATTGCAGCTCGTCTCTACCGCGACAGCCCCAAGCCACGCGCGCTCATGGTCTACTATCACGGCGGAGGCTGGACGCTCGGCGGAATCGCCCTCATCGACGGCGCGATACGGCGCCTCGTCAAAGAAAGCGGCCTGGCAGTATTGTCGGTTGATTACCGGCTCGCACCCGAACACGTCTTCCCGGCTGCCGTAGAGGACGCGCTCGCTGCCGCGCGCTGGGCATCGGGGCACCGCGAGGAGCTTGCCGGCTGGGACGCTCCCCTGCTGGTAGGCGGAGAGAGCGCGGGCGGTAATCTGGCAGCGGTGGTCAGTCAGCTGGCGCGGAGCGTTGGACTCGATATATCGGCGCAGCTGCTGGCCTGCCCCTGCGTGGCATCCTATACCGATTCACCATCCATGCGCAGTATCGAGTCTCCTTTTCCGCCGCCGGGAGCGATTGGCTGGTTTTTCGATCAGTATGTTCCCGATCAGAAAATGCGATCCGACCCGCGCTTTGCGCCGCTTGAGCAGAAAGATTTGGGAGGTCTGCCGCCTGCTTTCGTCGCGACGGCCGAGTACGACGCGCTGCGCGATCAGGGGGAGCAATATGCGGAGCGGCTCGCCGCAGCCGGGGTTTCCAGCGAGGCCAAGCGCTATCTCGGCACCTTTCACGGGTTTTTCGAACTTGATGGCGGTCTCCGACATTCTCGTGAGCTAATCGCTGACTTCAGCCGGTTTTTGGATACAACCCTGAATAGCACCGCGCCAAAGGCCGCGGCATGACAATGCTGAGTATCGTAAAAGGTGCGACCGATCGTCCGCTGATCGAGGAAACGATCGGCGCGCTGCTTGACCAGGCAGCGAAGCAGGCCGGCGAGCGCGAGGCACTCGTCGTCTGTGATCAGGGCGTTCGCCTCAGCTTCGCGGAACTGAGGGATCAGGCGGAGGCCTTTGCCGCAGGCCTCTTCGCGCTCGGCATACGACCCGGAGACCGTATTGCCATCTGGTCACCTAATAATGCCGAGTGGACGATCACCCAGCTTGCTGCCGCAAAGGCCGGGCTGGTCCTCGTCAACGTAAATCCCGCCTACCGGACCTCCGAACTCGAACATGCGCTCAACAAGGTTGGCTGCGTTGCCCTGATCACCGCCCAGCACTTCAAGTCCAGCGACTATGTCGCCATGTTGCAAATCATCGAGCCGACACTCGGCGAACAGCCAGCCGGACGCTTGCGTTTGGAGCGGTTGCCGGAGTTGCGAACGATCATCACAATCGGCGACGCCAGGCATCCTGGTTGCTTGCCGTTCGCCGAGGTGGCGACGCTCGGGACTGCGGAGCATCGCCGTCTCGTGCGTCAGGCGCAGGACGCGGCGCGTGCGAGCGATCCAGTCAATATTCAGTTCACCAGCGGCACGACGGGATTGCCAAAGGCGGCGACCCTTTCCCACCGAAACATCACGAATAACGGCTATGAAGTCGGCCGGGCGGCCGGTATCGGAGCAGGCGATCGGGTGTGCATTCCGGTGCCGCTTTATCATTGTTTCGGCATGGTGATGGGTAACATGGCTTGCCTCACCCACCAGGCCACCATGGTCTACCCCAGCGAGGCTTTCGATCCTGGCGCGGTGCTATCGTCGATCGAGGCCGAGCGCTGTAATTTCCTCTATGGCGTGCCGACGATGTTCATCGCCGCTCTCGGCCATCCGGAATTCGCGCGATTTGACCTCAGCACGTTGCGCGGCGGAATCATGGCCGGCTCGCCCTGTCCGGTCGAGGTTATGCGCGAGGCAATCGAGAGAATGCACATGACCGGGATCACCATCGCCTACGGCATGACGGAAACCAGCCCGGTAAGCTTCCAGAGCGACACCGCCGACACGATCGAGCGCCGCGTAAGCACGGTCGGGCGGATACAGCCGCATCTGGAATCCAAGATCATCGATGAAACCGGGAAGATCGTACCGCGAGGACAGCCGGGCGAACTGTGCACCCGGGGCTATTCCGTCATGATCGGTTACTGGGGTGATCCCGAGCAAACAGCCGCCGCGATCGATGCAGAGGGGTGGATGCACTCGGGCGACACCGCCATTCTGGACGAAGAGGGTTACTGTCAAATCGTCGGTCGGTCGAAAGACATGATCATCCGTGGCGGTGAGAATGTCTACCCGCGCGAGATCGAAGAGTTCCTCTACACTCATCCGGCTATCCAGGACGTGCAGGTGATCGGTGTTCCCGACGATCACTATGGGGAAGAGGTGTGCGCGTGGATCAGGTGTCATGACGGCGCTTCGCTTGACGAAGAGGAATTGCGGATGTTCTGCCGCGGACGAATCGCCCACTATAAAATTCCGCGTCACATTCGGTTCGTGACTGATTTTCCGATGACCGTTACCGGTAAAATACAGAAGTTCGCGATGCGCGATGCCATGGTGAAAGAACTGTCGCCCACCGTCACAAAGTAATGGGCGGCCGACCTGACAAGGCATGCGGGCCTCAATCCGTCTTTGGCGCCCATGCGGGCAATTAATCAATTGCGATGCCGTGCTGACCGCCGTCATCCCTATCGACGCTATGGATTGTGGCAGCGCATATGTTATGGGCAGGATATGTCTAAGGAAATGATCCCCGCTCCGAAATCTTCTTCCTCTGGTCGGGTACCCGGCGATAAAAAACCGCGCCGCGAATTTCAGAAACGTAAGGAGCAGCAGCGCGCCATCGAGACCCGCGAAGTCATTCTTCAGGCCGCGCTCAGCGAGTTCGCGGAAAAGGGATTCGACGCTGCCACCACCCGTGGCATAGCTCAACGTGCGAATATCCAGCATCCGCGGATCACTTATCATTATCGAAACAAGGAGGTGCTGTGGCGCGCGGTTGCGGAACACTTTTTCGCAGAGATACAGGACAAATGGGATCGGAACATTCCAGACACGTGCCAAATGAGTGCCAAGGAAAGGGTCCACGAGGAATTTCGTGCCTTCTTTCGATTTACGATGGAACATCCGGACTTTCATAATTTCATGTTGCGCGAGAACAGGCCGAACAACCCGCGGTTGCCGTGGCTGGTCGAGGCCGTAGTCTCGCCTATAGTCTCCCGTCTGCTGAACCAGATCCGTGCCGCGCAGCAAGCGGGGGATCTGCCTGAAGGGAGCCCCATTCTGATTGTTTTTATGCTGATCGGCGCCACATCGGCATTATCCACCCTGCGACCCCAGCTGAATATCATGACCAACTTTCTCGCGGAAACACCCGCGGTCGCAAAGGATTATGAGGATATCTTCTCCCGGCTCATCTTCGGTAGCGAGCCGCTGAAATAAATCAGCACATCCGTATGGTTTAATATTGACTCCAGCGCTATTCGATGGTTGATTGGCTGCGGGTGGCGGCGGACCTTCGCACGCTGCCACCGGTCGGCACGCAGCTCTGCTCCATCGCTCAAGCGAGAAAAAAGACGTGCCTTCGACCTATGGGAGAAAGACTATGCAGTTTGGCGCGTTCGATCAAAACGACTGGAGTGGTCGACCCATTGTAGAGCAATATGAAGAACGGCTCAGTTTGGCCGCTCTTTATGAGGAAAGCGGTTTCTATTGCTATCATATGAGCGAGCATCATGGCACGCCGCTCAGCACCACCCCGTCTCCGAGTGTGTTCCTGGCGGCGATGTCGCAGCGGACAACGCGTTTGCGTTTCGGGCCATTGGTTTACCTGCTCCCGGGCTATAATCCACTGCGCCTGATCGAAGAGATCGCGATGCTCGACAATCTGAGTCGCGGACGCTTCGAGTTCGGAGCTGGGCGCGGCGCCTCTCCGCACGAGATGGGCTATCTAGGTATCGCGCCTGAAGACATGCAGCCTATGTACCAGGAAGCGCTTGATATAATTCTTTCCGGGCTTTCTGAAGGAACGCTCGACTATCAAGGGCAGTATTGGCGCTATTCCGGAGTGGAGCTTTCGGTTCGTCCGATTCAGGCTCCCTACCCGCGCTTGTGGGTGGCGATGGGCGGATCGCCGCAATCGGCCACTTGGCCGGCCCGCCATGGGGCGAACATCATCTGCGGAGCGCCCGCCACCCCGGCACGCGCGGTGTTTCAACATTATTTGAATGAGCGCGTCAGGGCGCCCGATCATGGCAATGCCACGCCCCTGATGGGTCTCAATCGCTGGATCGTCGTGGCGGAGACCGACGCGGAGGCGGAGGCGATCGCGCACAGAGCCTGGACCATATTCTACGCCAACTTCATCAAGCTGTGGCGCCGCCACGGGGGAACGCCGGATAATAAGCTACCTGAAGATTTCCATCAGATGCTGGCTGCCGGCGCAGCCGTAGTTGGATCGCCGGACACCGTTTGCGCCAAGCTCACTGAGCAAATTCAGATCAGCGGTGCCAACTTCCTCAGCGCGACATTTGTCTATGGGGATATGTCGCTCGACGAAGCGCGATCTTCCATAGCTCTTTTCACACGCGAGATCATGCCGACGCTGACGACCGCCAGCCGCGAAGCTCATGCGGCTTTACTCGCGGCATAAGCCCATATCAGTCCTCGGGCCAACCAATTTTGGGAATAAGTTCTACGAACGTGGAGTTTTTATGGACAGCCTCCGATCGAGGTGATACCGCTCCACTTAACAAGATGGCGCAGGCTAACGCTTCCGGAGAGGTGCATTGGTGGACGTACCGAGCATAGTAGTCGGTGAAGGGCTGGCCGGTCTTGTGACCGCCCTTCAGTTGCAGGCACGTGGCACGCGGGCCGTACCGGTCGAGCGTAATCAAGTCACCACCAAGCTCACAGGACTGAGGTCAATGGGCGGAGTGCGGGGCTTTCCGCTGCATGGAACATGCCAGGGCGTGTCCGCGCACTCGCAGCCGGCCAACTGGATGAGAAGGCCGAAGTGCCGCACTAGGCTATCAATCTAGATCCTATGGGGAGTGACATGGTGCAACACAATGTCTCAGCTGAATTTCAGGTCATACCGAAAGAAGCACCGACTCTTTCAGAAATAAATATGAAGGTTGATGACCTTCTACCGTTCTTCATGGAGAAGGGCGCCGAAAACGAGAAGGCGCGCATGCTTATTCCAGAGGTGTTCGAAAAGATCGAACAACTTCGCCTGCATAAACTACTAGTGCCAAAAAGCTTAGGCGGGATCGGGGCCTCGATTACGGAGCATATCGATATCATCGAAAAATTGTCTTATGCCGATGCTTCGACGGGATGGGTCGTATTTGCCAGCGGGGTCTCAACCGCGACAGCTGCCGGATATCTGAGCACGACTGCGGCAAATCATATCCTTGCTTCAGACGCACGCGGGTTCGTCGCGGGCGCGGGGGGCCCGACCGGCGTAGCTACAGTGGTGGACGGTGGCTATTTGCTGACCGGAAAATGGAGTTACGGCAGCGGCTTGTTGCATGCGGACTGGTCCCACTCAGGCGCGTTTGTGCATGAAAACGGCAAGATGCGCCTTGATCAAAATGGTGGGCCTGAACACATCATACTCCATGTGCCGATTGCCGATGTTGAGCTGAGTGGAAACTGGGACGTTCTCGGGCTGCGGGCGACTGGAAGCGTCGACTACGCAATTTCGGACGTCTTTGTGCCACATGCGCATACATATTCGCCATCGAATCCCACTATAGCAAGTCGACCCGAGATTTTCGGGATCGGAATGATGCCGATTGTAACGATCGGGCATGCCGCTTGGGCAGCCGGTGTTGCTCGCCGCATCCTCGATGAACTCGCCAACTACGTTCGGACGAAGGGGATGCGCGCGGGATCGCTTGCGTCGAGCGACTCGTTCGCCGAACGGTTTGGAGAGGCGCAAGCTCGGACTCTTTCGGCGCGCGCATTTCTCTACAAGATATGGGCGGATATCGAAGCCAAAAGAGCTTCGCTCGAGCCTCTGTCTACGCGCGATATCACGATGATTCGACTGGCACTCAGCAATATGACTTATGCCGCTGTCGAGGCCGGTGAGTTTGCCTACCGCATCGCGGGCGGTGAATCATTGCGGCAAAGCACGATGCAACGCGTTTATCGGGACATACATTCCGGTAGCCAGCATATCACATCTTCGGCGACTGTCATGCAATCCTGCGGCCGCCAGTTAGCGGGCCTCGCGACCGATGAAGTCTGGGGCATCAATTCACTCGTCAAATTGCCTTAGAAGGAAAGATGGTCATGCCGGTACTGGAAGATGTCTTCAGTTTGGCGGACCAGGTCGCGGTGGTGACAGGGGCCGCTGGCGGCTTGGGTCGCGTCTTCGCCTATGCACTAGCCGGCGCCGGGACGGATGTCGCGCTTTTCGACATCAACGCGAGGGGATTGAATGAAACGGCTGAGCATGTCCGATCGCTGGGACGCAACGCCTATACATATACCGTTGATGTCGCGGACGAAATTCAGGTCGTGGCCGCGTTTGCCGAATTAGAAAAGACCGTGGAGCATATCGACATTCTCGTGAACAACGCCGGCGTCGGTCAGGCCTATCAAGGGATGATCCATGAATACCCTTCGAGTGAATGGCATAGGCTGATCGACGTCAACTTGAATAGCGTCTTCTACTGCTCACGCGAGGCGCTCAAGCAGATGGTCGCGCGGCGTAAAGGAAAAATCATCAACATTTCCTCGATTTGGGGGCTCGTAGGAGGTGGTTTCGTCGCTGCGGCAGGATACGCCACCACGAAAGGCGCGGTGGTCAATCTTACGCGTGAAATGGCACTCGAATATGCGCCATACGGTATTCAGATCAACGCCATCTGTCCCGGCTTTCACAGGACAGGATTGGGCAATTTCGATGACCCGGAATTTGCGCGGCTCATGACCAGCCATACGCCAGCCGGCCGCATTGCGGACGCTGATGAATTGCGGGGAACGGTGATTTATCTGGCTTCGTCGGCATCCAGTTTCATGTGCGGGTCAATCGTCGCCGTCGATGGCGGCTTTCTCGCACAATAGGGTGGAAAAGTCGGGAGAGCATCCAGAGTGCTTTGCAGACGGCGAGGAGTGTTGCGATCGCGTTTCTTAATTCCCGTATAGTTTCTTGTACCAACATGGCGCCCCCATCGCGACTTTGGGACAGTGTTTAAGCTGCCAACATTCCTCTCAGCCATCTATTCAGCACATTTGTAAAGTTTAATTTGACACGAAACATAGACGTTGCTATCTCTGGGTCCGAAAACCGCCCAGGTTTTTTTGAGGGTAGCTGGGTCAGACGAAACGGTGCGATTTCAAGGATTGGCACGCGGCTTGCGACGGCCGAAGTATCTGAGGCGGCGGCGCCGCGTTAACTCTCTAGTTGTTTTGGTATATTCTGGCATTCAAGAAGTACGCATCCACAACTTATACAATAATACGAAATACTGGGAGAGGTTATGAAGAACATCGCAATCCTATCAGTGCTGATGACAACCTCGGCTATCGTTTCTTCGGCGGCGTATGGCCAGGAGGCGGCTTCCTCGAGCAGCTCGGCATCAGCGCCGTCGGAACTCGGGGATATCATTGTCACCGCGCAGAAGCGCAGCGAGCGACTGAACGACGTGCCACTATCAATAACCGCAGCGACGGGAGAGCAACTGGCCAAGGCTGGCGTCAACGGTCCGGCCGATCTCGAAAAGATCGTGCCGGGCTTCACCTATCAACCAAGCACCTACGGCACGCCGGTCTTCACGATCCGTGGAATTGGGTTCTTCGACACGGCCGTGGCCGTGGCTCCAGCCGTGAGCGTCTATGTCGATCAGGTGCCACTGCCCTTCCTCGCGATGACGCCCGGAGCGTCACTCGACGTTGAGCGCGTGGAAGCGCTCAAAGGCCCGCAGGGCACGTTGTTCGGGCAGAACTCGACTGGTGGCGCCATCAACTATATCGCGGCCAAGCCCACCAAAGACCCCAAAATGGGCTTCGACTTGACCTACGGTCGCTTCAACCAAATCGACGGGCAAGCCTATGTAAGCGGTCCGATCACCAACACACTGACCGGTCGAGTAGCGGTACGCCATGAATATCGGGACGGCTGGCAGGTCAACCAGTCCCGCCCGAACGATCGGCTCGGAACACGCGACTTCACCTCCGGGCGCCTGCTCCTTGATTGGGAACCGAGCGACACATTGCGCTTCGAATTCAATGCTAATGGCTGGATCGACAAGAGCGACACCCAAGCGGCGCAATATGTGTCCTATGCTCCGACGAAGCTGCCGGCGGATGGTGGTTATACCGATTTGCAGGCTGCGATATTGGCCGACAGGCCGGCACCAAGCAACAACAGGGCTGCGGACTGGGATCCGAACACCAGTCTACGTCGCGACGACAATTTCTATCAGCTTTCGCTGCGGGCAGACCTCGATCTCTCAGATGCCGTCACGCTGACGTCGATCAGCGCCTATTCGCGTCTCAAGCAGCTTGCCCCGACGGACAGTGACGGCGTCGATGAGAACAACCTCCTCTATACGGTCGATGCCAAGATCGACGGCGTTTCGCAGGAACTCCGGCTGGCCGGACAATCGGGGGACGACAGGATCAAATGGATGGTTGGAGGGAACTATAGCCATTATAACAGCAAAGACGATCAGCTAGGTCGTTATACCTCCTCAAATAATGGGATTGGCCCGTTCCGGTGGAACGCATTCCTCAACAGCAATCATCAAAAAATCGAAGGCAAAGCGATCTTCGCCAGTTTAGATTATGGCTTGACCGATACCATTACGGCGCAAGGATCTATTCGGTACAACAAGGAGACCCGGGACTTTACCGGATGTCTCTATGATCCGGGCGATGGCGCCTTGGCGAACGCCTTCAGCTTCCTGTCAAATGTTTCGCGCGGCTTCACGCCACCGGTCGTGGCGCTGGCTCCTGGCTCGTGCGTCACCCTCGGCGATGGCACAACAGGCGCGCTCGGTGTGCCTGTGCCCATCGTCCAGAAGAGTTTGAAGGAGGACAATGTCTCCTGGCGCGCCGGGCTGAACTGGAAGCCTGACCGCGACACCTTGATCTATGCGAACGTCACCAAGGGCTATAAGGCGGGGAGTTTCCCGACGGTACCTGGCCTTACACCGATCCAGTTTGATCCCGCTCCGCAGGAATCGGTGGTCGCATATGAAGCGGGTTTCAAAATATCGTTGTTTGACCGCGCCATGCAGCTAACCGGAGCCGCATTTTATTACGATTATAAGAACAAGCAGATTCTCGGCTATATCCCGAGCGCCTTCGGTAATTTGCCAGGGCTTGTGAACATCCCGAAGTCGAGTGTGCGCGGCGCCGAAATCGGCATCAACTGGCGACCGGTGGCCGGCTTCACGTTCAATGGCGGCGCGACCTACATCAAATCGCGGGTGGACAGCAGCTTTGCGACGAACGACCCTCTTGGCGCGGTCATCGATGTGAAGGGAGAAGCATTTCCCAGCACACCGAAATTCCAGATTTCTGGCGACGCGGGATATGAGTTTGCGCTTTCCGGCAGCGTTAATGCGTTTCTCGGAGGCAATGCGCGCTATCGGTCGAAATCGACGGCCGCCTTTGGCAGGGTGCAGGCGTTTGATATTCCCGGTTATGCGATCGTCGATCTGCGCGCCGGCATTGAAAGCGCCGACAAGAATTGGCGGGCCCAGATCTGGGGCAGGAACGTCTTCGACAAGTTTCACCTGATTCACGTATCGCGCGTGATCGACACCGTCGCCCGGACCACCGGCATGCCGGCAACGTACGGCATCACGCTAAGCTACCGCTACTGATGATCAAGTGCCGAAACTTGGGAGCTAACGACGTGGCCCTCGAACAATCCATTTGCAACGGTGGGGACCGCCCAGGAAGTGCGGCACGCCGGCCTTCGATCCTTTCACAGGCTCCTTTGGAGAAATTCCAATGACCGACCTCGATACCTTATCGGCCGGAAACCCCCTAGGCGTTACGCCGGTCGATTACGACATATTCGATGACGCTATACGAGCGGACCCGTTTCCAATTTACCAAGAGATCCGGGACAGCGGCCCACTCTGCGCCCTGACGCGCCATGGCGTGTTCTGCGTGGCGCGGCATGCCGAGGCGAAATCAGTCTTGGAGAACTGGGCGGACTTCAGTTCCGCAAGTGGTGTTACCATGAACAGCATCACGAATGACGTGATGAAGGGGTCGTTGCTTCAGAGTGATCCGCCAGTTCATACCAAAATGCGCAAGGTCGTCATGCGGCCCCTGGCGCCAACGCAACTGAGTGGCCTGAGAGGGCGGCTTACCGAACTTACGCGCGAGCGGATTTCGCAGCTAAAGGGCAAGGGGCCAGTAGACGCAGTTCGCCACCTGACGACCTTGCTGCCGGTAAGTGTGGTATCGGAGCTGGTCGGCCTTCCCGAAGAGGGCCGCGAAAGCATGCTCGACTGGGCTGCCGCCTCCTTCAACACAGTAGCGCCCGTGGGACACCCCCAAGCAGATGCCGCATTTTCGGTTATCCAAGGGATGGTGAAATATCTGACCGATCCGTCACTGCCGAGCAAGTTAAGGCCGGGAAGCTGGGCAGCCGCTCTATGGTCTGAGGTAGAAAGGGGCGAGATTAGCCCCGATGACTACTCATCCGTCGTCCAAGCCTATGTCATGCCCTCGCTCGACACGACCATTTACGGTATGGGAAACCTCATCTGGTTGCTCGCAAGTAATCCTGACCAGTGGTCGCTGCTGAAATCGCAGCCTGCCCTTGTGCCGCGCTGCATCAATGAAGCATTGCGTCTCGAGTCGCCTGTGCTGGGATTTGTAAGGCAAGCAACGCGAGATGTGGAAGTCAGCGGCATCGCCATTCCCGAGGGCGCGCGGCTGATGGTGCTACTCGGAGCGGCTAATCGGGATGAACGACGGTACGAAAATCCCGATCTTTTCGATATTCAGCGCGACGCGCGGGACCACTTGGCATTTGGCGCAGGCATTCACCGCTGCGCCGGCGGTAATCTTGCGATGCTGGAACTCGCGACCGTCCTTGAAGAGCTCGTGAAGCAAATCGACCGTCTCGAACTGGTGTCCGTCGATCGTAGCAATAACTTGGGGCTTCGAGGGTTTTCGAAAATCGAAATGATCCTGCACTGAGATTCGGAGCGTGCCGCGCCATACTGGTCTAGGCAGAGGCAGGTAGAGTGAGATCCGGTGATCCAATGCGCCGGTTGCGGATAGCAGCGTGGGATAGAAGTTGCCGCCGTCCATGTATCGAAAGGATCGGTAGAGTGATTATAATGTTGGCCGACGAGCGGTTCGAACTGGTCGATCCGAACAACTTCAGAGAGATGAAGCTGGTCGCGGGGGCGCCCCTGCCAAATAGCACGGTTGAAGATCAGCTTGGCCGGGTCGAAGGCGACCATGTGTGGGTTAGGGAGTCGTGGTTCCTGGCGCAGCCATGTGCCGACGCCACTGAATGGCTGAACTTGTTCCAAGGAATGAAGGATTATGCCAGCGGAAAGGGTTGGGTAGATAGTATGGGAGCCATCCGTGTTCATGTCGAAAACAACCGTGACGAGCCAGTCACACGATGATACGCCAAGCACCTGATGTCGCATGTGATAGCGACGCCACCATGCCCGCGGGCACGTTGCAAATGGCCGATTGCCTCAAAAGCGCCATGCGACGAATGCCAAGCGCCGTCGCACTGATCAGCACACGCGATCCAGGCACGGGGCTCTCTGCGGGGTTGATAGCATCAGCCGTCATTCCCGTTGCGATGGATCCACCATCAATGCTGATCTCGATCAATCGCAGCGCCAGCGCTCACCAATTCATAGCGCGGGCTGGAAAGCTTTGCATCAATCTTCTGTCGATCGAACAGGCCGAGCTCGTTAAATTATTCACTGATCCTCTTCAAAGGGATCAGAGGTTCTCCGGAACGCTCTGGTCGGATAGTGAGGGTATACCATATTTGCTGTCTTCATGCAGCAATATCTTCTGTCGGACCCGCACGACAGTGATGTTCGGGACACATGAAATATTCATAACAGAGGTGTTCGATGTTCGGGGCAGCGATCGGCCCGCAGACCCATTGGGTTGGATCGACGGCGATTTCGCGCGGCTACGGCCACTCTAGCCTTGGATGAGAATAATAGCCGAACGACCACACGTGATGCTTTATTATGCGGATCGGAAACGAGCGGGACTTGCGATGCGCGACCAGGGACCTGTTGGCAGGCGGTCGTGCCCTCGAGGCTACCGAAGGAACATGCAGAGAAGCGTCCGTCTAAGGGAAACTCGATATGATCGCTCCATCGTCCCATCATTCACGCTCGGCGGCAATCACGGGCGCGGCGGAAGGCCTCGGGCGTGATATTGCACTCGAACTAGCAGCCAAGGGTTACACCGTCTTCGGCACCGCGATGTCCGAGTCCACTTGTGCGGCGCTGACAGAGCAATCGAACGGGCATATAATCCTGACGGTTTGTGACATCACTGATGAGCAGGCTGTAAAGAGCTGGACTTCGAGTGTATCTCAGGCGCTGGGCGATCATGGCCTTGATCTTCTTGTCAGCAACGCCGGAATCCTGACGCCGGGACCGCTGGAAGTTGTGCCGCTCGATGCTATCCGGCACGAATTCGAAGTGAACACGTTCGGTCCACTATCTGTTATCAATGGCTTCCTGCCAGCGCTGCGAAATGCGCGCGGCCGTATCATGCACATCAGCACCTGGTCGGCGCGACTGCCTTTGCCTTTCAATGGGCCGTCCGGCGCGTCGAAGGCGGCAATGGATGTGTTCGCCATGGTCTATCGGGCCGAGTTGAAAAAGTTCGGTATCGATGTCGTGCTCGTGCCGGCCGGTAATATGCAGACTGGAGGCCCGGCCAAGACCGCAGCGGCGCTCGCGCATGTGGCCGACGGCATGAGCGCTGCAGAACGTGCTTTGTATGGCGACGAATTCGCCACTTTCACACGTGTTCTCAATAGTATGCAAGGGAACGGCCTTGACTCTCTCAGCGCCGCGCGCGCAGTTGTCAAAGCTGCCGAGGAAGACCCTCCGGCCAGTTTGGCTCCGATAGGAGACGATGCGGTGGGAATACTTGAGGCTGTCCGCCAAAAATCGGACGCCGAGCAAGATGAGCTGAGGCTTGCGCTTGTTGGGCTCAGCCCGTGACCGCTCTCGCTGCCTCAGCCGACGACGTGCCCCTGCACCATCTCGAAGATTACTCGCTACTCGTGTCGCTTGCGAAGCTTAGGCCTGTCAAAGCATTTCGCCCGAAGTCGCGGCAAATGGCTCCATCTTGGGGTGTCATCGGCAGGACGGACGAACATGATGCCGAGTTATTGGCCAGATGCCATCAGATCATGCATGGAGACGCAGGCAATGCGTGAGTTCGTTTACACTGCACAACCTGCCCGCGTGATCTTCGGCCCCGGCTCGTTTGGTCGTGTTCAGGATGAAGCGCAGCGCCTTGGCATGAAACGCGTTCTGGTGCTCTCGACACCCGGGCAGAGGCGATCTGCGGAGCGTGCCGCAGACTTGCTCGGCGGGCTGTGCGCCGATGTGTTTGCCGACGCGGTGATGCACACCCCGGTCGCCGTGACCGAAGAAGCGATGGGGGTTGTGGCCGTCAAGAACATCGACGGCATCGTCTCGATCGGCGGCGGTTCGACCATCGGCTTAGGCAAGGCGATAGCATTGCGCAGCGACATGCCACAGATGGTCATTCCGACGACCTATGCGGGATCGGAAGTTACACCCATCATCGGCGAGACCAGGGATGGGTTGAAGACCACGCAAACAACGCACAAAGTTCTGCCCGAAGTCGTGATTTACGATGTCGACCTGACCCTCGGCTTGCCCGTCGGATTGTCGATTACGAGCGGGTTCAACGCTATCGCTCATGCTGTCGAGGCGCTCTATGCCAAGGACGGCAACCCGATAATCGACATGATGGCGGAGGAGGGAGTGAGGGCCCTCATCCACAGCCTGCCGCAGATCTTCGAAGACCCCGGCATTTTGGAGGCCAGATCCGCTGCGCAATACGGCGCTTGGCTATGCGGGACTTGCCTGGGATCGGTCGGCATGTCGCTCCACCACAAGCTGTGCCATACCTTGGCCGGCACATTCAACCTTCCGCATGCGGAGACGCACACGATCGTTCTGCCTCACGCGCTGCGGTACAATGCGCCGGCGGTGCCAAGCGCGATAGCCGCACTCGCGCGCGTGTTTGACGATCACGATCCAGCCCGAGCTCTCTACGATCTTGGCGGCGCCCTTGGCGCACCTCGCGCGCTGAAAGACCTCGGTATGCCGGAGAATGGGATCGACCGGGCGACCGACCTGGCGCTGTCCAATGCTTACTGGAACCCCCGCCCGCTCGAACGTGAGGCCGTGCGGGCCTGTATCGCTGCGGCATGGGCAGGCGGTCCGCCGCGAGACCGCTGACGTACCGACAAGACAGGATGGAGAGCAAAGATATGATCGAGATCATGGGATCGGAACGCCACCTCGCCTTTTTTGACGCCGAGCGATCGGCGGACGTCGTGAACGCCCGCGCGGGTCCGGATATCTCCCCACGCTTCCGCGAGATCATGACGATCATCGTCAACCATCTCCACGCGGCCGTAAAAGAGGCGGGGCTGACCTCCGAAGAATGGATGGCTGGCATAGAATTTCTGACCAAAACCGGGCAGATGTGCTCCGACTGGCGCCAAGAGTTCATTCTTCTCTCAGACGTGCTTGGCGTGTCGATGCTCGTCGACGCACTCAACCACGATCGTCCAGAAGGTTCGACTGAGAATACGGTGCTCGGGCCTTTCTATGTGGCGGGCGCGCCGCGTTACGAGAACGGCGCGAATATCTGTCTCGATGGCAAGGGCGAACCGCTGGTCGTTCGCGGATGCGTGACCGATAATGAGGGCAGTCCGGTCGCTGGCGCGATCGTCGATGTCTGGGCGACGAACGACGACGGTTTCTACGATGTGCAGCAACGGGGGATCCAGCCGGACCACAATCTCCGTGGCGTCTTCACCACGGACAGCAACGGCGAATATTGGTTCCGAACGGTGAAGCCCCGCTACTACCCCATCCCTGACGATGGCACGGTTGGCAAACTCCTGGCTTCGCTTGGCCGCCATCCCAACCGTGCCGCCCACCTCCACTTCATCGTGAAGGCGCCCGGCTACGACACGGTCGTCACCCACATATTCACGCCTGACTGCCAGTACCTGGCGGAAGATACTGTGTTCGGCGTCAAGGACTCACTCATCGCCGATTTCCGCCAAGTCGACGATCCAGTAGAAGCCGAACAGCTTGGCTTCGCCACACCTTTTTGGAGGGTCGACTGGAACTTCGTTCTCGCCCGCGAAGAGGACGTCTGATGGCCAAGCTCAAAGGACGGGTGGCTCTCGTTACGGGCAGCGCACGTGGCATCGGGTTCGCTACGGCGCGCGCGCTTGCCGCCGCCGGTGCCAGAGTTATTGCCACCGATATCGTGGCGCCTGATGCGCTGGCGGCGGAGATCGGTGGCCTGTCGAGGGCGCTCGACGTGACGCAGGAAAGCGCCTGGATCGAAGTGATGATCTTTGCCCGAGAAGAGGCCGGAAGGCTCGACATACTTGTCAACAATGCGGGCGTTTTTGCGATTAGCCCCGTCATCGAGATGACACTCGGGAACTGGAGGCAGATGCAAGCCGTCAATGTGGAAGGCGTCTTCTTGGGGTGCAAGCACGCCGTGCCGCTGCTGTCTGAGGGCGCCACCCGCTGGGATGGGGGTGCCTCGATCGTCAACATGTCCTCGATAGGAGGCTTGCGAGGGAGCCCGGGGTTTACCGCTTATGCGGCGTCCAAAGGCGCTGTGCGCCTGATGACAAAGTGTCTTGCGTTGGAACTTGCGGATCGCAGGATCCGGGTGAACTCGGTCCATCCCGGCCTGATCGAAACCGCCATGGGGCGACAGCTTGTATCCGAAGTTGCACAGCGCGACGGCGGCGACCTCGGCATCTCTGCCCAGATCAATGCAGGTGAACCACTGGCCGGCGCCGGATCGCCAGCCGACATCGCGCACGCCGTGGTATTCCTGGCATCCGACAAGGCGGCGTTCATGAGCGGATCGGAACTCGTCGTAGATGGGGGGCAAACAGCTTGACGAGCTCATATCACTCCAGAACCAAGGCTGGAGGGATGTTCCGCGTTAGTTGGACCCTGCTGTTCGCGAATGCCGAGGCAGAGGCTTGTTACCCATCTCGCTTTCCCCATGAGCTTCTGGCGCGCCTGCTCGAAGGAGGACCAATCGTGTTCGACCTTCTGCTCGGCGCATTTGGAATTGGTGCAGTCGCGAGCGCGACCCGCCTCCCGGCAACACCGTCATATGGCGCGGCTGGTCCCGCCTGATGGACATGAAACTTGGAATCGATCTCGCCGGGCGCACTTGTGGGTAATTGAAAGCTTCCGTCGGCGCTTACCGTAGTTCGGCTTGCGCCACTCGACATCGCCGTTGTTGCGCTTGGCGGGAAGGTCCAGCCCATGCTCGATAAACCAGAGCAGCGCTTGCCGTGCACTGCCGAGCTCGGCGACCTTGTCAAACACCAGGGCAATGGCTTCTTGGACCCGACGATCAGGATCCTTCTCGATCCGGTCGCCGACCTTCACGAAGCCGACCGGGGCCGCAACGATCAGTTCGCCGCGTCGAGCCTTCTCGTAGCGGGCCGAGAGCGAACGCTGGCGCAGAAGATCCAGTTCATACTCTTTGAGGCTGCCCTTCAGGCCCAGCAGCAGTCGGTCATTGCCCTGGCGCGGGGCGTACACGGTCTCTTGGTCGATCAACACCGTGTCGACGACCCGGCACATCTCGATAAGCTGTTGCCAGTCACGGCTGTTGCGGGCGAAGCGCGAAACTTCCCGTGCAGCGACTGCACCGACTTTGCCAAGGCAGACCTCGGCAACCATCCGGTCGAAACCGGCGCGTGTCACACCTCCTGCGGCTGATCGGCCAAGATCTTCGTCGACGGTCTCGATGCGAGACCATCCCAGAGTGACCAGGCGATCGCGCATTGCGTATTGCAGAGCGCTGCTCTCCCGGTTGTGAAGCACCTGATGGGGGAGGACTGCCGCACATACAGGATCGCCTTGCGCTCGAGATGCTGCGGGCCGATCTTCTCAAAGTTCATCGTACGTCTCCCGTGGTTCCGCGACGGGATCGCTGTCGATATGCTCGAGTAGCAGGCGTACGATCAGCGGCATCAACGCTTGGCGTGTCGGCGGCGGCAGGGTCTGCCATCGCGGAAGCTGCGCGATCCCGGAACCGCTGGGGCTGGAGAACAGATCGAGCTGCACTGTCATCGGCTTGCGTGCCATCAAGACCTCCCGAATACGAGTCGTGAGGGCTGAATGCTGCGCTCGAAACCGATGAAGCCGAAATCTTCTTGGCTGCCACCTGCAGGAGTCTGGACAGCGCGCTCAGCGCGCCGATATCCACGCGAGATGCAGCTTCAAGGCACGTCATGGTGCAAACAGCGCGGTCAAACATCCACGCCGGAATCTCAAGCAAGCGATCGGACGTCGTACCTGTGAGGTTGCACCGAAAAACAATCGCCCCGGCGCGTTCCACGGCTTGATGCACGTGGATCTGCCGACCCCTCCAGGGGTGCCATGGATAGATAACTTCCCGGATATCGGTCCCGTGGGCGTTGCGTCGCCGTGTTGTATAATGAGAGCCGTCCTCACTCGGCTCTTGGCAATCTGACGCCGGCGGAATATCTTGCCGGATCAGGAATTTGGCCTGCCCCGAGCGGGGCAGGCCAAGCCGGAAACTAACGCTGGGCCTGGTCCACCAATCCCAAGCGCTTCAAGGGCTTAATCCACTAACAAACTTATCGGTCCACTCGGTTGGGGCAGATCAGGCATGGCGGATTCCCGCCACGCCATTGACCTGCTAAACCTATTGTCCGAAAATATTCCAAACCGTCTTAGTCGTCCACTCGCTCGATGACCAAGGCGATCCCCTGCCCGCCGCCGATGCACATGGTGATAAGGCCATAGCGCCCCGCAATCCGTTCCAGCTCATAGAGGGTCTTGACCGTCAATATCGCGCCCGTCGCACCAACCGGATGGCCGAGCGCAATGCCGGACCCGTTGGGATTGACCTTCTCCGGATCGAAGCCCAGCAAATTGGCGACGGCGCAGGCCTGCGCCGCGAAGGCTTCGTTCGATTCGATGACATCGACCTGATCGAGCGTCACGCCAGCCCGCTCCAGCGCGATCGGCACGGCCTTGACCGGCCCGATGCCCATGCGATCGGGCTGGACCCCGGCATGGCCCCAACCCAATATTCTGGCCCTGGGCATCAGCCCCTTTTCCCTGACCGCCGCCTGTGAGGCAAGGACCAGCGCCGCCGCACCGTCATTGATGCCGGACGCATTGCCTGCCGTCACCGTGCCGTCCTTCTGGAACACGGCGCGAAGCTTGCCCATATCCTCCACATTCGCTTCGGCGCGGACATGCTCGTCCGTATCGAACAGTTGCACGCCCTTGCGGCTCCTGATCTCGACGGGCAGGATCTGCTCCTTGAAGCGACCTTCCACCTGCGCGGTCGCCGCGCGCTGGTGGCTCAGCACCGCCAGTTCATCCTGCATCTCGCGCGTGATGTGATGGTCGGCCGCTACATTCTCCGCCGTCACGCCCATATGCATGCCTTCGAACGGGTCGGACAGCACAGCCGTCAGCGCGTCGACCATGACAGCATCGCCCATTTTCTGCCCAAAGCGCGCCGCAGCCACATGATAGGGCGAACGCGTCATCGATTCGGCGCCCCCCGCCACGGCAATGCCGCATTCCCCAAGCGCGATCATCTGCGCGGCGGAAATAATGGCCTGAACACCCGATCCGCACAGCCGATTGAGCGTCAGCGCGGGCGCTTCGACAGGCACGCCCGCCTCGACCGCAGCGACGCGGGCGAGATAGGCGTCCTTGGGCTCACTGAGAATGACATTGCCCATGACGACATGCTGCACGGCATCGGGCGCCAGTCCGGCGCGCCGCACGGCCTCTGCAATGACCAGTGTGCCGAGGCGAGCGGGCGGAATGTCCTTCAGGCTGCCGCCGAAATCGCCGATGGCGGTACGAACACCTGACAATATGTAAATCGGTTCCATAGTCTCTCCTTTCACCGCGGCGCCATGCGCAGCGCGCCGTCAAGGCGCACCGAAGCGCCGTTCATGTAGCCATTGCCGATCAGGAACAGCACTGTTTCGGCATATTCCTCCGGCTTTCCCAGACGCTTGGGAAAGGGCACCGTCGCGGCCAGCGAATCCTGTACATTCTGCGGTAGCCCGGCCAGCATCGGGGTGCCCAATATCCCCGGCAGGATGACGTTGCAGCGAATACCGTCGCCCATGAGATCGCGGGCGATCGGCAGGGTCATGCCCTTCACCCCGGCCTTCGAGGCGGCATAGGCCGCCTGTCCGATCTGCCCATCTTCGGCGGCGACCGAAGCGGTGTTGATGATGACGCCCCGCTCGCCATCCTCCAGCGGATCGAGCGTCAGCATGCCCGCCGCCGATTTGGCGATGCAGGCGAAGGTTCCCACCAGATTGATGTTCACAGTGCGCATGAAGGCCGCGATGCGATGGGCGACGGGCGCGCCGCTTTCCCTGTCGCGGCTGGCCGTCTTTTCGCCCGACGCGATGCCCGCGCAGTTGACGAGAATGCGCTCCTGCCCCTGCGCATCCCGCGCCTTGGCAAAGGCAGCGTCGACCGATGCCTCGTCGGTCACATCGACGGCGCAAAACAGGGCGCCAATCTCGGCCGCCAGCGCTTCGCCGCGCTCGACATTCACGTCGAAGATCGCGACTCTTGCCCCGGCGCCCCGCAGCGCCCGCGCCGTCGCCTCACCCAATCCCGATGCTCCGCCGGTCACGACGGCGGGCAAGTCCTTGATCCGCATTTTCTCTCTCCTGTGGATATGGCTTCAGGCCTGTGCCGGCCCAAGCCTCA
This sequence comes from Sphingobium sp. 15-1, assembly GCF_013375535.1. Lineage (GTDB taxonomy): Bacteria > Pseudomonadota > Alphaproteobacteria > Sphingomonadales > Sphingomonadaceae > Sphingobium > Sphingobium aromaticivastans. The sequence continues at coordinate 195,793 of NZ_JABXJG010000003.1, read as the reverse complement.
GCGGCATGCACATGACGGCCACGATCTGCTCCATCGTGTCCTCCAGCGCTTCCTCGAACGTCTCCCCGAACATCTCCCCGTCCGTGCCATGATGGCGGACCAGTATGTTGAGGAACATGAGGCTGATGCTGATGAGCCGCCGTTGGGCCACATGCGGCGGCAGATAATCGACCCGATCGCGCAGCAGATGGAGCGCGCGGGTCAGATGGGGCGGCTCCGATCCGCTGAAATCGCCAAATTCCGGAGACCGGCTTTGCAGCAGATACTGGCTGAGGAAGCTGGCATAGCTATGGTTGCCATCGGCGTCCTGAAGGTCGAGCTGCGGCAGCAGGATGATCTCCAATATGGTGCGCGCATCCTTCAGCCGCCCGCTTGCTTCTGCCCGGCGCAACAGGGCGCCGCGCGCGTCCTCCATCTGATCCATGCGAAAGTCGAAGATGGCGCGCACCAGACCCTCACGCGATCCGAAATGATATTGCACCGCCGCGTGATTGCCCTGCCCGGCCTGTGCGGCAATCTCGCGCATCGAGGCACCATGGATGCCGCCCTTCGCAAACAGCCGCTCACCGGCGAGGATGAGGCGGGTCTTGCCGTCGAGACTTTCGGTCGCCGCCCCATCCTCCAGCTGGTTATCCATGCCCGCCACCCACATTCCTTATTACATCTGTTTTAGAAATACCCGGCATTGAAGGCGAGCCGAAAAATATATTTCCAGAAACCACCTCTTCCCAACCGCCGAAACCGATCGCAGAAAAGTGGGCATATTGCAAGAATTTTAGCGGTATTTCGGCACAATATGTCGACGCACCGCGCTCACAACCTCTGCGCGCTGGGCCAAAACCCTAGCCCAGACGCGAAATTACACTTGACTTAAATTCCCGCGCTGGATTATCCCTAATCACCGTTAGACAGCCCTGGCCCATATGCCGCCCAAAGACGGCAGCCATCGGCTCGTTGCGATTACGCTCAAGGAGAGACTTTCATGGCGATGGAAACCGGCCTCATCTTCCACCCCTATATGCGCCCGGGCCGAACGGCGCGGCAGACCTTCGAATGGGGCGTTCAGAACAGCGTGGCCTGCGACAAGGCAGGCTTCACCTCGATGATGATCTCCGAGCATGCCTCGCAGATCTGGGAGAATATCCCCAACCCCGAACTCATCATGGCCGCCGCCGCGTTGCAGACCAGCCAGATCAAATTCGCTCCGATGGCGCACATCCTGCCCCACCAGCATCCCGCCAAGCTCGCCATCATGGTCGGCTGGCTGTCGCAGATTCTGGAAGGCCGCTATTTCATGGGCATCGGCGCCGGCGCCTATCCGCAGGCGTCCTACATGCACGGCATCAGGGAAGCGGAGCCGCAGATGCTGAACGACATGGTGCGTGAATCCCTCACCATCATGGAGAAGATCTGGAAGCGCGAGCCCTTTTTCTACGAGGGCAAATATTGGGACGCTGGCTTCCCCGAGGAAACCCCGGCGGAAACCGAGGAAGACGAACAGCATATGCTCGCCGATTTCTCGCCCTGGAACGGCGCCTTTCCCGAATTCGCCGTCACCGGGTTCAGCCAGAATTCGCCATCGATGAAGCTCGCAGGTGAGCGCAACTTCAAGCCGGTATCGATCTTCTCCGGCCTCGACGCGCTCAAGCGTCACTGGGAAATCTATTCCGAAGCCAATATCAAGGCGGGCTTCACGCCGAACCGCCAGCGCCATGCCGTCTCGCAGACCGTCTTCTGCGCGGACACCGACGCAGAGGCCAAGCGGCTCGTGATGGAGGGGCCGATCGGTTATTGCTTCAACAAATATCTGATCCCGATCTGGCACCGCTTCGGCATGATGGATGGCTTCGCCAAGGACGCCGGCATCGATCCCAAGGACGCCGACCTCGAATTTCTGGTCGACAATGTCTTCGTCGTCGGCTCGCCCGACACCGTCGTCGACAAACTCAACACCCTGTTCGAACAATGTGGCGGTTGGGGCACGCTCCAGGTCGAAGCCCATGACTATTATGACGATCCGTCGCCCTGGTTCTATTCGCTCGAACTGCTCGCCAAGGAAGTCGCCCCCCGCGTGAAGCTGCCGGGCACGCGCGAAGCGGTGAGTGAGGCGGCGGTCGCCTGATCTTCGGATCGCAACGCAAAAAGGGGTGGGAGATCATCGATCTCTCACCCCTTTTTTATGTCCGAAAGCGTGATACGCGCCGTGCGCACCACTAAAGATCAGGGATGTTCGACCGCGAACCCGTAGAGAAGCAGATCGGCCGCCTGTTCGGCAATCTGCGCAGGCCCCAGCTTTCCCGGTCGATACCAGGACGAACAGGAATCGAGCATCGCAATCAGGAACTTGCGAACGACAGTGGCGTCCAGAGCCTTGGCGCCGCTACCGTCGGCCTGAGCCGCGACGATCAAATCGCGCCAATAATTGTCGAAGCTGGAATAGGCCGCCAGCACGCGCTGACGCATCTCATCGGGCAAGTCATCGAACACGCGGGAGACGGCGGACGAATAATCGTCTCCGGTCAACAGGAAGTCGACATGCGCGACGATGGCCGCGCGCAGCCGCACCATGGGCGATGCCCCCGACCCCAGCCCCTCGACGCGCGCCATGATGTGGCGGTTGTTATGATAGATGCCCTCCATCATCACTTCCTCGACCAGATGGTCCTTGGACGGAAAATGATGATAGATGCTGGGGGCCAGCATGCCGGCCCCCTTTGCAATGTCGCTCAGCTTGGCGCCGGCCAGCCCCTTTTGCCGCAGGATCGCGGCGGCGGAATCCAGAATGCGCGTTCGGCCATTATCTGCTTGTGCCATGCGCCCTCTTAACCGCTATTTCAGCGAAATACAGCCCTTTCGCCTATGGCGAGCCTATCCGGCGAAAGGCGTGTTGGGGACGCCTGCGGCCGGCGGATCGAGAATCTCGAACAGACCGCCCGCGAGCGGCTGCTCCGCGAAGATTTCGGGCGTGAAGCCCTGCGAGCCGGTGATCAGGAACAGCCGACTATAATCTGTACCGCCAAAGGCCGGGCGAAGACCGCGCCGGATCGGCAGGCGCCGTTCCTCCAGCAAGGTGGCATCCGGCGCAAAGCGACGCAACATCCAGCTTTCGTAAAAGGCCATCCAGATGCAGCCTTCGACATCGACGGCCATGCCGTCGGGATAGCCATCCTCGGGCTTGAACGTCAGGAAATCGCGGCGGTTGGACAGGGTGCCATCCTCCGCCACATCATAGGCCCAGCTTACCAGCGGCATGGAATCGTTCACATAAGCGATCCTGCCATCGGGGCTGAAGGCCGGGCCATTGGCGGTGACGATATTCCGTTCCTGCGTGCTAACCGTTCCATCGGCATCGAGCCGGTAGAGTTCGCCGGTGCTGCGGACCTCGAAATTGCCGAGCGTGCTTTCCTTGTCCTCAGCCGTGGTGCTTTCATCCCACTGGCTGGAATCGCAGGACCCTGACCAGTAGCGCCCCTTGCGATCGGTGACGCCGTCATTCAGGCGCGCAACTTTCGGATTGGGGATGGGATGGATGAAGGGCTGGTAAATCCCCCGCCGGGGATCGACATGGGCGAAACCGTCGGCGCAGGAGGCGACGAAGCCGCCGCTGGCCCGCGGCGCGATGGCGCTGATCCAGGCTGGCGCGTCCCACCGGCCCTTCTCGCCGCTCTCCAGATGATACCAGTTGACGCTCGGCGCTTCGATGTCGACCCAATAGATGCAGCCGTCCCGATCGTCCCAGATGGTGCTTTCACCCAGGATCGCCTTCGCGTCCCACAGGCAGCGCCAGCCTTCGCCTTCCATCATAGCCTCATCCCGTCCTTCTATCAGAGCTTTACGATCGGATCGCCAAAGGGTTCGTCGCGTTGCCGCACGGCTTCCTTGAGGCCCTGCGTCCGCACGGTTTCGTTGAAGCGCGTCCGGCTGGCCGCCAGATGCCCGCGCGCGTCCATTTCCGCCGCCATGCGCTGCAAGGTCCGCGCGCCCATCAGTTCGAGGCCGATATTGACGATCCGCTTGTTGGCGCTCAGCAGATCGGGGTCGATCAGCGCCAGCCGTGCCGCGAGCGCTTTGACCTCCGCCTCCAACTGGTCGGCGGGAACGGCCTTGAGCGCCAGGCCGATCCGGGCCGCATCCTCGCCCCGAATGGAATCCCCGGTCAGCAGCAGCCGCTTCGCCCATTGCGGCCCGGCCAGATAGAGCCACATATGACTCGGCAGCGACCCCTGCGACCGCGCGGGCGGAAAGCCAAAGATCGCATCGTCCGCGCAGATCACCATGTCGCAGAGCAGGGCCAGATCGGTCCCTCCCGCCAGACAACGGCCATGGACCTGCGCGATCACCGGCTTGTGCATGTCGAACAGCGCCATGCGCAGCCGCTGGGCGCGTTCCTGATGCCAACTGTCATCGTCGAACTTCGCCCGGCCGCGCCGGTGATCCACCTGTCCGGGGATCGGCTGGTCATATTTCTGAAGGTCATAACCCGAACAGAAATCCGGACCCGCCGCCTTGAGGACCACCGCATGGACGCGAACATCCTCATCGGCGTCCCACAGCATCGCATTCAGCTGCTCCTGCAACTCCTCACTTAGCGCGTTGCGCTTTTCTGGCCGGTTCAGCGTGATCCACGCGGTGCCGTCACGCACATCGTACAGGAGCAATGGCTCGCTCATCCTGTCCTCATCCTCTCAAAAGGCGCCGATCCTGATCGGCCGCCGCATCACGCCAAAGTCTGCACGCCGACCGGAGCGACCGGCGCGGACACATCGATGTCCTTGAGATGGGGCAGAACCTTGCGCGCGAAAAGCTCGTAATTCTCCCGGCCCACCTCAAAGGGCATGTCGCCGAACTGGGTATAGATGATGAAGCTGCCCACGTCGAAGCGATCGACCATCGCCTTCAGCTTCTCCAGCACCTCTTCCGGGCGGCCCCATATCTGGAGATCGGCGAGGAAGTTGTTGAATTTCTCGATGCCGTTCTTCTCCACGCTGGCCGCCAGCGCGCCATAATATTCATAGCCTTCGATCGAGGCGAATTCCTTGTTGCCGAACTGATAGAAGGAGGAAGTCGAGCGGGCATATTCAAGCAGATATTTGTCGCGCATTTCCTGCGCCTTCGCCGCATCCTCATTGACGGCGACGAAAGCGACGACCACCGGCTTGGGTGCAGGACGCCCCTGCATCGCGAAAAAACGCTCGCGATAGCTGGTGATATCCTCCTGGACCCGGTCCCAGGGCTTCTGCGCGATGATCATCAACCCGACGTCCAGATTGGCCATCAGCTTGACCGATTCCGGCGACACGGCGGAGGCGAACACACGACCCCGATAGCTGGCATAGGGGCGCGGGCGCAGCTCGACGCGGGGCTGCTTCAGATAGTCGCCGTCATATTCCATGACGCCGGTTTCCAGCGCTTCCAGCAACGCCTCGGCATATTCGCGGAAACGCTTGCGCGCCTCGCCCATGGGCACGCCGAAGCCGTCAAACTCCTCCTTGCCCAGACCCCGGCCGATACCCAGGATCGCGCGCCCTTCGGAGAACTGGTCGAGCAGGAGGAAGCTTTCCGCGATGCGAACCGGGTTCTGCCACGGCAGCACGGTGACGGTCGTGCCGAGCTTGATCCGCTTGGTCTGGCCCGCCACCCAGGACAGGAACTGGGGCACGTTGGGCGTCATCATATAGCCGGTGAAATGATGCTCCGGCGTCCAGACGGAATCGAAGCCCTGATCTTCGGCGCGCGCCGCCAGCGAGAGTTCGTGACGGAACACGTCGATATCGCTGACCTTGTCGTTCAGATTCTGGAACGTCAGCCCCAATCCCACTTCCATATTCGCCTCCAAATCGCATCTCTTGGAATTAAACTAATTACAATTAGGTTGATTTGGCAAGCCCCTTCGCACGGCAAAGCTGCCCACGCGGCCATTTTCAGCCATTGAAAAAGCTCGAAACTCGGTTTTCTGCCATAATTTTATCCATATATTTCTGTTATTTAAATGATATTTCTCTTTCCCTTAAAAATCGAAGGCAGAGACAGGAAACGACAGCGAAAAACTGTCGCCCTTGACGAACATGGCGTAAATTTGCATCATAACAGAAATTAGGCAGAGGAGATTTCGACCTGTGAGTGAGTCCATCGCAGCGCGGCGCCAGGCCATGGCAGACCGGCATCCTGTCTGGCAGGAGATGACGCTGGACGCTTATCTCAGACGCGCCGCCGAAGATTATGGCACGCGCCCGCTCGTCATCACCGATGGCGAAACGCTCGATTATGCCACGGTGGAGGCGCAATCCCGGCAGATCGCGGCGGGCCTCGTGGCCCTCGGCATCCAGCGCGGCGAACGGGTGGGCCTGATGATGGCCAATTATCCCGTCACTGTGTCCCTGCTCTTCGCGATCTGGCGCACCGGGGCCGTGGCCGTGGCGATCAACACGCTCTACGGCCCCAAGGAGCTGGAATATGTCATCCGCGAAGCCGGATGCGCGCTGCTCGTCAGCATGGCCGGCTTCGGTTCCCGCCGCTTCGATCGGGAACTGGACGAGCGCATGCCGGGATGGCGGACCGGCGACTATGCCCCCCTGCCGGAATTGCGCCGGGGCTTGGTGTACGACATCAACGCGCCCCAGCATTTTTTCGATGCGCTACCGGCCGGGGAACTGCCCGAACAGGGCGCCGAAGCCCATGATCCGGCCGTCATCATGTTCACCTCCGGCACGACCGGATCGCCCAAGGGGGTGATGCAGACCCATGACAATCTGCTGCGGGCCGCTTATGCCGGCGCCTATCATCAGGCGTTCAAGGACGGTCGGCGCGCGGTCTTCTCGCTGCCGCTCTATCATTCCTTCGGCCTTGTCGTGGGCCTGCTGTCGGGGATGATCGTGGGCGGCGCCATCATCCCCCTGCTCCGCTTCGATCCGCACGCCCTGCTGAGCGCGACCGAGCGCCACAGCGCGACTTACCTCATGGGCGTTCCGACCATGACGATCGCCATGATGGAGCAGGCGAAGACGCAAAGTTACGATCTGTCCTCCCTGACCGCCGTGCACAGCGCCGCAGCGCCGACGCCGAGCTGGGTCTGGCGCGAGATACAGCGGGTCTTCGGCTGCGAGGAGATTTTCACCAGCTACGGCCAGACCGAAGTGACCGCGACCATCGTGTGCACAAAGCCGGGCGATCCGATCGAGATCGTCGCGGAAACGCAGGGCTGCATCGTCGAGGCCGGTATTGCCGGAATCCCCGCGCTGGGCGGCAGGATTTGCGAGTTCAAGACGATCGACCCGGAAACCGGGGAGGATCTGCCGCACGGCGCGGCGGGCGAACTCTGCACCCGCGGGCCGATGAACAGCCTCGGCTATTTCCGCCGTCCGGAGGAAAGCGCGAAGCTGTTCCTTCCGGGTGGCTGGATTCGCACGGGCGACCTTGGACAATTCAGGCCCGACGGCAATCTGTTCCTCACCGGGCGGTCGAAGGAACTCTACAAGAGCAAGGGCGAACTGGTTTCCCCCAAGGAGCTGGAGCAACTCGTCACTGCCCATCCAGCCATCGCACAGGCCTTTTTCATCGGCATGCCCGATGACCGATGGGGCGAATGCGGTTGTGCGTGGATCGTGCTGGCCGACGGCCAGTCCTTCACCGCCGAAGAACTGCTCGCCTGGCTCGCTCCGCAAGTGGCGGGCTACAAGCTGCCGCGCGACATATGGTTCATTGCCGACAATGAACTGCCCAAGACCGGCACTGGCAAGGTGCAGAAGAATATCCTCAAGGACATGGCATTGGCACAGCTCGCTGCGGCGAAGGGCGCAGCCTGAACCGACAGGCAAATGGAAAGAAAAGCAATGAGCACCGAAGGCATCTCATCGATCGAAGACATCATCCAGGATGCCATCGACGGACTCCCCTATATATTGGTTGACGCCGACGACCGCGAAAATGAGGGCGACGTCATCATCCCGGCCCAGTTCGCGACGCCGCGCCAAATCAATTTCATGGCGAAACATGCGCGCGGCCTCATCTGCCTCGCCATGACGCAGGCGCGGGCGGAGCATCTGAAACTGCCGCCGATGACGGTCAACAACCAGTCCGGCCATGGCACGGCCTTCACCGTATCGATCGAAGCCCGCGAAGGCGTGACCACCGGCATTTCGGCGCAGGATCGCGCCCACACCGTCGCCGTCGCCGTCGATCCCACCAAGACCGCCGCCGACATCGTCTCGCCCGGCCATATCTTCCCGCTGACGGCGCGCGACGGCGGCGTGCTGGTCAGGGCTGGCCACACGGAGGCGGCGGTCGACATCTCGCGCCTCGCGGGCCTCACGCCAGCAGGCGTCATCTGCGAGGTGATGAACGACGATGGAACCATGGCGCGCCTGCCGGAGCTGTTGGTTTTTGCGAAAGAGCATGGCCTCAAGGTCGGCACCATCGCAGACCTCATCGCCTATCGCCGCCGGTCGGAAAAGCTGGTGCAATGCGTCGCCAGCGCTCCGTTCCACAGTTTCTACGGCGGCAACCTCACCATCCATGTCTATCGCAACCAGATCGACGGCGGGGAACATGTCGCGCTGGTAAAGGGAGAAATACGATCCGATCGCGAGACTTTGGTCCGCGTGCATCAGGTGGACCTGACGGCTGACCTGCTGGGCTGGTCGCAAGCCCATCCGGAATATGTACCCCAGGCGCTCCAGACCATCGCCGCCCATGAAGGACAGGCCGTAGCGGTCTTCGTTCGCGACCCAAGCCCCGATTCCATCTCCAAGCGGATCGAGGGGGGCCGCAAGACCTATCATGATACCAACGCAACGCGGGATTATGGGATTGGCGCCCAAATCTTGCTTGATCTGGGCGTGTGTCAGATGACCCTGCTGACATCCAGCAAGGCAAAACTGGCGGCACTGGAGGGATTCGGACTGACGGTTGTGGGACGCGTTCCGCTGCGGGACTCAGCCTCGCAAGCATGAAGTGAAAGGGCGGCGCGCAAGCTCCGCCCTATCCTTCAATCTTCTGGCGCGATGGCGATCCTGATATTTTGAGCCGAGCCATCGACGACGAGCTGGCACGACAGCCGGCTTGCCGGCGTGCGGTGATCCGAACTGTCCAGCAGGTCGTTTTCATCTTCCGTCAGCGGCGGAAAGAGATCGGCATGTTCCTCCGCGACATAGACATGACAGGTCGCGCACGAACAGCATCCCCCGCAAAGGGCAAGCAGCTCGTCCAACCCGTGGTCGCGGATGGCCTCCATAACCGAGAGCCCTCCCTGAACCTCAAGCGCATGTTCGCGACCGAGGCGGTCGACTATAATCAAATTCGCCATATTTTGCGTCAGTCCCTGCTCGCAGATCCGCTCAAAGCGGCATGACCCGGCCATAGGCGCCCTTGTGGAACAACAAGGGTGCGCCGGGATGGTGGGCGTCGAGTGAATGGACCGCGCCGAGCACGATATAATGGTCGCCCGCTTCATGCACGGCCTGGATGGTGCAATCGATCCAGGCGAGCGCGCCGTCCAGCACCGGTGATCCGAGCACCGAGAGGTGATGCGGCACGCCCTCGAACTTGTTCGGGTCCTTGGACGCAAGGATACGGCAGAGTCCCTCCTGCCCGTCCCCCAGCACATTGACGCAGAAGCCCCCCGCCGCTTCGATCTTGGGCCAGCTCGACGATCCCTTGTCAGGAAAGAAGGCGACCAGCGGCGGATCGAGCGATACCGAGGTGAAGGAGCCGACGATCATGGCGGCGGGAACGCCGTCCGGCTGAACCGCGGTGATAGCGCAGACGCCGGTCGGATAGTGGCCCAATATGCGACGAAAGTCGTGCGGGTCGATCGTGACGGTCATGGAGAATCAGACTTTCCAGACGAGAGGGATGTTTTCGACAGCAGCGACAATCCCTGCATGATAGGTCGGATTCGCTCCATCCTTCATCGAGAAGCTTGGAACCCGGGCCAGCCATTCCTGCAAGGTCACGATCACCTCCATCCGGGCCAGATGCATGCCGGCGCAGCGATGCGGTCCCTGGGCGAAGGTGGAATGCGCGCCGACGTTGCGGCGCGACAGGTCGACCTTCATCGGATCGGCATGCTCGCTGTCATCCAGCCCGTGCAGCGCAGTGGGCAGCAGGATCAGGTCGCCGGCCTTCAATCGGGTTCCGTGAAATTCCATGTCGGACACGACATAGCGCGCGTCGGAAACGACGGCGAAACGGCGGAACATCTCCTCGACGCCGCGTTGCAGCTTCATCGGGTCGGACCGCAATTCCTCCACCGTCTCGGGATGGCGAGCCAGATAGATCATCATGAAGCTGAGGAGATTGACCACCGTGTCGAGACCGCCCAGCAGCAGCAGCGAGACAAGACCCAGCATCTTGTCCTCCGGCATCGGCTGGCCGTTGATCTCGCTATTCACCATCATGGTGATGAGGTCGGTCCCGGTGCCGCCGCGCCGTTCCTCGATGATCGGCGCGACATAGGCGAAAAAGCCCTTGTTCGCGGCCTCCAGCGACCGGCCCTGCTCCTCGGGCGTGTTGCCCGAAGGACGCGTCATCTCCTTGGCCAGGGCGTTCAGCATCGGTGCATCGTCCATCGGCAGGCCAGCAAGCGCCAGGAACACCTTGACCGGAAAGACCCCGGCATAATCCCGCGCGAAATCGCACTCGCCCTTGTCTGCGAACCCTTCGATCAGGTCGACCGCGACGGCGCGCACATCCGCCTCCAGCTTGCGAATCTGGGCCAGGTTCAGCCCCTTGTCGATCGCCTTGCGATAGGGCGTATGCTCGGGCGGGTCCATCTTGGTCGGGACCATCTCATAGGCCTCGCCCGCCTCACGCGGCACCCAGATGACGCGGCTGGAGAAGCGGTCGGGGCTGCGATAGACCTCGTCGATCACTACACCGCGCGTCGCGACCCAATGGCCACCGGTCAGCGGCGTCCAGACCAGCGGCGGCGTGCCGGGCTGCTGCACGCGCTTCCATGCCTCGTGAAAGCCTTCCTCTATACCGTCCAGTCCGTAAATATCGATGTCCCGGACCAGTGCCGACGGCACATGGTCGGGCATGGGAACGCGTGGTTTCGCGGGGGCCGGGGTCAGCAGATCGGTGTTCATGGCCGCATTCCTTTTCAACGGATGGTCGGGTCGATCACCGCTTTGGTGGCGACGCCGGTTTTCGTGACATGGAGAGCCTCGGCCGCCTGATGGATGCCGAAGCGATGGCTGACGAGCTGACCCAGCGGCACCGCATCCTGAACGCGCGCCGCAAACTGCATCGCCTGATAATAATTTTTGGGCGCCGGGAAGGACGCGCCGCCGACCGTCAGGTTCTTCAGCGTCAGATCGCGCGGGGAAATCGGCTGCGTGCCGATCGCGCCCCACAGGCCCAATATGATGTAGCGGCTGTGAATGCCGCTAAGATCGACGCCTTCGGGAAAGGCGGGCAGGGCGCCGGCCGCTTCGATGACGATGTCCGGACCCTGACGGCCGACACGGTCGTAAATCATCCGCTTGCGCTCCTCGGCGGGCAGGTCGAGCGACACCGTCGCCGTCGCGCCGAGCGACTTGGCGGCCTCCAGCCGTGCCGGGGCGCCGTCGATCACGATCACTTCGCGCGCCCCCGCCTGCGCCGCCACCAGCACGGCGGACAGGCCCACCGGTCCTGCCCCCTGAACGACGACGGAGTCACCGAACCGCACCGGACCGCAGCGGTCGAAGCCGCGCAATACCGTCGGCAAGGCGCATCCCAGCGCCGCGACCGCCTCCGGCCGCGCATGGTCCGGCAGGCGATAGAAGGGCATGTTATTGGGCAACCAGGCATAATCGGCATAGCTGCCCCAATTGGGCTTGGCCGCATCCTCGAAATATTGGCTGTTCTCGCACGGCGTCTGTTCAAGGACGGTGCAGGAATAGCAGCGATGGCAGAGCGCAATGGGCGACCAGATGACAAGGTCGCCGGGCTTGACCGGCACGCCCGCATAGTCGGTCGACACACCGGCGCCGAGCTGCTCGATCTGCCCGACGCCCTCATGGCCCAGGATGATCGGAAAGGGCATCTCGCCCGCCTCTCCGCTCAATATGTGGACGTCGCTGCCGCACACGCCGCCCAATATCGTGCGCACCAGCGCGCCGCCCGCTTCGGGCGCATGGATATCCACGTCCCACGTTTCGAGGCGGTTCTTCTCCACCATCACCGCAGCTCTGCCCTGCATCCCTCATCCTCTCAGCTTTACCTTCGTAGCCGTCGCTCCGGCGTTCGAACGACTTTAACTCACTTGCGGGGTCGACGTCCCCGCTATTGAAATTAAACTAATCAAAATTAGCCCATCGATGCAAGAGCCGATTGCAGGCGGCATCAAGTGACAACCCGCAAAGATACCATGTATTTCTTCTCAAATATCTGTTTTTACATGATATTTTCCGAGTATTTGAATTGAGTCGCGGGCGCTCAGGCAGCCGCCTTAAGCCCACCCTATTGACATTCACGCGCCAGAAATATTCAATAACCAAAATTAGGCAAATGCAGAATCGCGAAGGAGAGCATATGGGTCGTCTGGCAGGCAAAGTGGCCATCATCACAGGGGCCGCTCGCGGCATGGGGGAATCCCACGCCCGCATGTTCGCGCGTGAAGGCGCCAAACTCGTCCTCACCGACCTCAACGTCGAAAAGGGCGCGGCCTTGGCCAAGGAAATCGGCGAAGCGGCGATATTCCTGGCGCATGATGTGACCAAGGCCGACGACTGGGCGCGCATCGTCGCCAAGGCGGTCGAAACCTTCGGAACGATCGACATCCTCGTCAACAATGCCGGCATCCTCGGCCCGATGGCCAATACGGTCGACCTGACGGAAGAGGGTTATCAGCTCGTCTGCGCGGTCAACCAGCATTCGGTCTTTTACGGCATGCAGGCCGTGCTGCCGACCATGGTCAAGGCCAATAAGGGCTCGATCGTGAACATCTCCTCCATCGCCGGCATGGCGGCGAACTATGGCTTCCCAAGCCTGGCCTATGTCGCGAGCAAGTTCGCCGTGCGCGGCATGACCAAGGCCACGGCCATGGAATATGGGAAGAATAATATCCGTGTGAACTCCGTGCATCCCGGCTTCATCCAGACCCCGATGATGGTCGAGGCGACCGACGAGGTCGGCGGCGAGGCGCTGGCCCAAATCCCGTTGGGCCGCATCGCCGATCCGTCCGAGGTGTCGAACCTCGTGCTGTTCCTGGCTTCGGATGAATCATCCTACATCACCGCATCGGAACATCTGGTCGACGCGGGCATGCTGGCGCACTGACCGGGAGGGAGGCGCCGTGCCAACGGTCGAGTTTCACCGCAGCGGCCATGTTGCCGAGATACGGCTCAACCGGCCTGCCTCGCTCAACGCCATTGACGATGAGATGGACCGGGCGCTCGCGGATGCCTGGGAACGGGTGGACGGCGATCCGGATATCCGGGTCGCTGTTCTCTCCGGCACCGGCGACAGGGCCTTTTGCGCCGGGGCAGACATGGCGAACCCACCGCTGGGCCATGACGGCCTTTCCTTCGGCGGCGGACTGACGGGCATAGGGGGGCGGCTCAACCCCTTGCGCAAACCCCTGGTCTGCACAGTCCAGGGCCATGTCCTCGGACTCGGTTTCGAGCTGGCGATGTGCGCGGACATCATCATCGCCGCCGAGGATGCTGTGTTCCGTCTGCCCGAGGCGCGAGCCGGCATCATCGACCATTGCGGCGTCGTCCACCGCGCCATCCGGCAGCTTCCGCATCATGTCGCCATGGCCATGATCATCGCCAGCGAACCGCTGACCGCGCAGGAGGCGTTGCGATTTGGCCTGATCAATGCCTGCGTCGACCGCAACGCATTGCCCGCAGAGACAAGCCGCTGGATCGCAAGACTGCTGGAATGCTCGCCACTGGTGTCACAAGCGGGCAAAGAGGCAGCGCTGGACGGGCTGAGGCATTCACTGCCTGACGCTTTGTCCGCTTCCTACCCTCAGATCAAAAGCTATCAGGCGACACAGGATCGTGCAGAAGCGGCGGTCGCATGGAAGGAACGGCGGGCGCCCCAATGGCTTGGGCGATAGAATCGGAATCCTAATTTAAATTCGAAATTTTTTGCTAAAAGCAGAAAATCCTTTCCTGAAAAAGTGCGGTCCCCAATTTTCCTATCGCGGTCAGCATTATGTGCGCCGGGCGGATAATTCCCTAATAATGCCATGTTTCCAGTAATTCTTTCGCATAGATCAGCGCATTCCGCTCCGATTGCGACAAAAAGGAACAGCGGAACGAACGCAACATGTGCCGCATTATCCCTCTTGCACACTGCCCTAATTTAGATTAGGCAAAGCCTGTAGGCGTCGCAGAGCGCCGGTCGATGAACCTGTCGAGACAATCGCGGCCATGGAGATAAGGATGAATGAAAATCACGACATCTTTGCACCATGCCCATCCTGTCCACGGCAATCATCGCGCCCAGCGGCGATCAACGAACAATAATCAGGTGAGGAGTAGAATATGAGGCAAGACGAACTTCGGGCCTATGATGTCGGCCAGGCCGTTTCCCCTCTCTATCGTCGGATATTGATGGCATCGGCGGGATCGGCCGCCATCGCCCTGTTCGGACTGGCCGGCAATGTCGCCATTGCCCAGTCCGCATCCAGCGCCCCGCAGGTAACCGAAAGTGCACCACAGCCCGCCGACATGTCCGACATCGTCGTGACCGCGCAACGGCGCGAGGAATCGCTGTCGAAGGTCCCGCTCTCCGTCGCGGCGCTCAGCTCCGAAACCTTGCAGAACCGGGTGGTCACGAAGGAGCAGGATCTGGCGGCGCTCGTCCCCGGCCTGATCGTCAAGAACGGCCAGAACCAGAACCAGTTGAGCTTCACCATGCGGGGCCAGACGCTGGACCCCTTCTCCGGCGCCAGCCCGGCCGTGCTCACCTATCTGAACGAAGTCCCCTTCACCGGCGGCAATTCGGCTACGGCTTTTTACGACTTCTCGTCGGTGCAGGTGCTCAAGGGGCCGCAAGGCACGCTGTTCGGCCGCAACGCGACCGGGGGCGCGGTTCTCTATGCATCGGCCAAGCCGGGCGAGGATTTCGGCGGTTTCGGCACAATCCGCGCGGGCGAACGCGATCTCATCCAGCTGCAGGGCGCGGTCGACATTCCGGTCATACCGGGCAAGATTCTGCTCCGTGTCGCCGGCGATTATCAGAAGCAGGACGGCTATGTCCACAACCTGTTGACGGGCAATACGCTGGGCGACGTCGACAACCGTTCAGGCCGCATCACGGCAGTCCTGCGCCCGACCGACACGATCGAGAACACGACCGTCTTCCAATATAGCCGGTTTCGCGGTACGGAATCCAACGGCCAGCTCTATTCCTATTATCCGCTCGGCTCGACCAACACTTCCAGCCAGACCGGCATCACCTATAATCTGACGGCGACGCTGGACGCACTCTACGGCAACGGCTTCTTCCCCGGCGTAGGCGACGGCCCGCCCGGACCCGGCACATTTCCCGGCGCGGTCGCCGGCTATCTCGCCTGGCAGAAGGCCCATCCCTACGAAACCTATCTGTCCTACGACCTGCCCCACAAGGCGAGCAGCTATTTCCTGTCGAACACCACAACGTTCGAGTTGAACGACAATCTCACGGTCAAGAATATCTTCGGCTTTCAGAAGACCTTCGCCCGGACCGCAGGCATATTGAGCGGATCGCCCTTCGCCTCGCTCGACCTCTATAACAGCTCTGGTAACTATACCGGCCCTCCGGGCGGGCAGGTTTTCCGCAACAAGAGCATTTCCGAAGAACTCCAGCTTCAGGGAAAATCAGCCGACGGCAAGCTCGAATATATCATCGGCGGCTTCTACAATTACGCCACGAAGGAAGAAGCCATCCCCGTCATCGTCGGGGCCGAACTCCCGACCCCGGCAGGCGAGGTTCTGTACCATACCCACGGCACCACGCGTTCGCGCGCGGTTTACGGACAGGCTACCTACGACCTGTCGGACGCCGTGCTGGAAGGGCTGAAGTTCACGGCTGGCGCCCGCTACACCTGGGAAACGGTCGGCATGACTTCCTATGACGATCATGCTTTCTTCGTCGGCTTCCCCCGTGAAAAGGCGACACTTAAAGCGCCAAGCTGGGTCGGCACCCTGCAATGGCAGGCCAGTCCGGCGAGCCAATTCTACTTCACGCAACGCGGCAGCTTCCGGGCCGGCAACTTCAACGGCGCCGTGGTGCCCTATGGTCTCGCGAATTTCTTCAAGAATGAATATACCCATGATTTCGAACTGGGCTACAAGTTCAGCGGGATGCTGCTCGGTCAGCGTGCTCATTTCAACGTGGCCGCCTATAAGCAGATCGTGAAGAATGCGCAGCATTCGCTCTACGCCGTGGTGGCCGGCGCGCCGTCCGCCTTCACCGTCAACGTGCCCGAAGCGCAAGTGAAGGGCGTCGAAATGGACGGCGACATCATGCCGGCCGATTGGTTGAAACTGGGCTTCTCTGGCGCCTATACGGACGCGAAATACACCAAGAACATTGTCGACCTGTCTGTGCAGACCGGCACACCGGGCTTCGTCGTCCCGTTCGATTCCTATCCCGATGCACCCAAATGGTCGGGGTCTCTCTATGCCGATCTGACCCTGCCGGCACCGGCACAGTGGGGCGAGATGCATTTCCGGGTCGACAGTTTCTCCCAAACCTCATCTTATTTCTCGAATAATAATTATTCGATCACGCCGGGCACCAAGATCAAGGGATATACGACCATTGCCGCGCGCCTGAGCTGGAACGAAATCATGGGCAGCCCACTTTCCTTGGGCATCTATGCGAAGAACCTATTCGATCGTCAATATTATCAGTCAGGCTATGTCCTCGGCGCCTCGGGTGGCATGAACACAGTCATCCCTGGTGAACCTCAGACCTTCGGCGCCGAAGTTACGATGAAGTTCTGATTATATTCCGGCAGCGATCCATAACGTTTCCGTTTAACTGACACGATTCCCCAATGCCTAAGTCGACGACCAAAAAGTGCTTCGATATGGCTGAGGGAGTGGAAATCTGATTACAGGAACTCGGCTCACCCCCAACAGGGTGGACCGAGTTCGCATCGTTCGAGCAACCTGAAATGACCGGTTTCGGGTTACGCAAACCCCCACCGAAAACGACCAGCTATGCCGCTCACGAAAAACTCAAGGCAAGTAGCTACAGCCAGTTGCCTCCTCCCAAGCAGACAGAGCAGAAAGTCCCAGGCCCAGCTCGTCAGGCCAGCCGGCGCCCGACTTCCGCGAGCGGCAGGGCTAGAGCGGTGAGCGCGAAGAAGGAATCGTGTACGCTTCCCTTTGGCTGAAATTTATGATTCGCCTTCTTGTGGAGGTGGACCATGGGCAGAGCATATTCGGGTGATTTGCGGGAACGGATATCGGCGCACGTAGCGGCCGGACATTCACACCGGGCGGCGGCCCGTCATTTTGGCGTTAGCGCGAGTTGCGCGGTGAAGTTGTTGCAGCGGGTGAAGCGCACGGGTTCCGCTGCTCCGTCACAAATCGGATGGCCACGTGGCGCCGGGAAGTTGGCGCCTTATATGGCTCAACTGACGGCCTGGGTGGATAGGGAAGCCGACATCACGATGTCGGAGTTGTCGAGCAAGCTTGCAGCGAAGATGGGTATAGTCGCCCACCCGGCATCGCTCTCTCGGGTGCTGATCCTAGCCGGATACCGGACAAAAAAAACGCTGCTGGCCAGCGAGTGCGGACGCGATGACGTTGCTCCTGCGCGTCTGCGTTGCGATCGCCTGGTCGCCCCTTGGGTGATCGACCAGCCAATGAATCGCCTCCTGTGCGAGACCTACATCGAAACCCAGTTGGCGCCGACGCTCAGCCCGGGTGATGTCGTTATCCTCGACAACCTGCCCAGCCATAAGAGCGAAAATGTCAAAGCCTGCCTTAAGGAGCGGGGCGCATGGATCCTTTTCCTTCCCCCTTATTCGCCCGATATCAATCCGATTGAAATGGCCTTTGCCAAATTGAAATCGCACCTGCCGCGCATCGGAGCTCGGACAATCGACGAGCTGTGGATGGCTCTCGGACACATATGCGACCTCTACTCCCCAGAGAAATGCCCCGCATACCTCAAGGCTGCCGGATATGCGTCCAACTAATCGCTAACCGCTCTAAATGTCAGCCCCTTGGGTGAACATAGGAACAGCCCCGCGTCCTGTCGGGGACGCGGGACTCTCCGCGAGCAAGGGTGCTCAGGCTCTCATTATAGGGCTGCTACCAGCTAGTGCGATGGGGCATGCGAATAGAGTTGAAAATTCGAGCTACCATGATTGTTTTCACTTGTAAGATCATTCAAGTATTCAGCTCTTCAAAGTGGCCAGGTTCACTCCTCCAGGCTTTTGTGAAGGATTGGAGACATTTTGCTTTTTCGGCTTTTCCGCCTTGGGCTTACGAAATTCGCGGTTGGATCTTTTCTGACTTTTAGCCATTTGAATATTCCTTCGAATAAATTCGCTGTGATTTTGTGACGCTACATGGGTTGTGCACTACAGGGCATGTGCATCAATCCGGATTGGCCGAAGCCGCTGGGGCTGCGATCAGTTCCGCCCAAATCCAAACCAGAGAGATTCGGCGTCCTCCAATGCCTCGAACATGTCTGCTTCCGCGTGCATCCGATTGAGATGACCACGCACTGCCTCGGGATTTCCTGAGCGAGGAAATGTCCGATCGGCCGCCGCTGCCCGCGCAAGATATCCAACCCATCCCGGTCGGCTTTGCTGACCTATTAACCAACTGCCAAATTGTTCGATCTGAAACTCCATATGTTGATCCATCACAATGGTTCATCGCGGGCGGAATCGACTGGGTCGGACTTGTCGCCGGCAAGCATCTGCGTCTCCTCCTCATCCTCCCGCGTAAATTCCCGAGCGATCGCTGCGTCTTCGGCGCTGAGGATGCGCCGCTTTCCCGCTTCGCGTGCCTCAGCCTCCCTGGCCTGAATGTCCCATGCCTTCGCCGCCGCGAGCGCGATCCTCCGTACCTTTTCAAGGTCAGAGACGGCAGCCACCTGCCGATGATGAGCTGCCTGTTGCCTGCACATGGCTGAGCTGTTGAACATGGCTGGTCTAGCGACGGCGGTGGGAGGGCGTGTTGCGGACCCACAAAGGCACCCAACGCCAATCGGTCGTCGGGCGATCATCGGAGCGTCCGGACGGCTCAGCTGGCTGTTCAAATCGACCGGGCCTGTCTCGAGCCGCATCCTGATCCCGCTGCAATGCGGCCTCTAATTCCCGAGGATCGATCTGGTGATGCTCGATGATCGCGCCTGTTCGGATACCTATGGTCGTCGCAATCCGACGGAAGCCTGTATGGGATTGAGCTTCCAGAGCTTCTTCCTCCGTTTCCACCATATAGGTGCCCGCAGACAGAAGCTTCTGGAAACCAGTCAGGCGGAAAGGGGCCGAAAATGTCACCGGCTTCCGTGTCGAGCGTATGGTCACGACAGCTTCGCACTGGCGGGGTGGCTTCGGGTCAGGTGGTCAGGCATAGGCTGCTCCCGATTGCAGGCGGGAGCACGATGGTCTCTCTGTCACAACATGCCTGCGGTATGATCGGGGTGATGAGGGAGTGTAACACGAAACGCCCGGACACATGCATCAATTCGTCAAGCATGGTGAACGGTGAGCGACCGGGCTTGAGAAGTCCTCAAAATCCTCCGCCGGAAGCTTTCATCCGCGGGCCGTCGCTGTTGGCGACCCATTCTGCAACTGCCACTTCGGTCGTAATCAGCAACCCGGCGATGGAGGCCGCATCCTGCAAAGCCGCGCGGACAACCTTGGTAGGATCGATGACGCCGGACTGGAAGAGGTTTTCATATTGCCCGTTCTGCGCGTTAAATCCCAGATTTTCGTCTCTCTCGTCCAACAAACGACCGGCAACCACGGCACCATCATATCCTGCATTCTCCGCGATCTGGCGGAGAGGCGCCTGAAGTGCCCGGCGGACGATGTCGATGCCGCGCCGCTGGTCGTCCTTGACGGGATCAAGGCTATCCAGCGCCTTCGACGCATAAAGAAGGGCCGTGCCGCCGCCCGGCAGGATGCCTTCCTCCACCGCCGCCCGGGTCGCATGGAGAGCGTCCTCCACCCGATCCTTGCGTTCCTTGACCTCCAGCTCCGAAGATCCGCCGACCTTGATGACGGCTACGCCGCCGGATAGCTTGGCACGACGTTCCTGGAGCTTCTCGCGATCATAGTCGCTGCTGCTGGCCTCGATCTGCGCCTGGAGCTCCGCGATGCGCGCCTTGATGGCTTCCGCGATGCCGGCACCGTGGATAATCGTGCTATTGTCCTTCGTGATCGTCACGCGCTTGGCGGTGCCGAGCCTGTCCAGCGTGACATCCTCCAATTTGATGCCAAGATCCTCCGTAACGACATCGCTTGCCGTCAATATGGCGATATCCTCCAGCATCGCCTTGCGGCGATCACCAAAGCCCGGTGCCTTCACGGCGGCGACCTTCAGCCCGCCGCGCAGCTTGTTGACGACCAGCGTCGACAGCGCGTCCCCCTCGATATCTTCGGCGATGATGAGCAGCGAACGGTGCGCTTTGGCGACCGCTTCCAATAAGGGTAGCATGGCCTGCACATTGCCCATCTTCTTCTCATGGATCAGGATGACCGGGTCCTCCAACTCGACCGTCATCTTCTCGCTGTCCGTGACGAAATAGGGCGACAGATAGCCGCGATCGAACTGCATGCCCTCGACCAACTCCAGCTCGAACTCGACGCTCGCTCCCTCCTCGATGGTGATGACGCCTTCTTTGCCAACCTTCTCCATCGCCTCGGCGATCCGGTTGCCCACCACCTCGTCACCATTGGACGAAACGATACCGACCTGGGCTATTTCCTGATTGTTCGATACCGGCTTGGACCGTGCCTTAAGTTCGGTGACCACGGCGGCAACGGCGAGGTCGATGCCGCGCTTGAGATCCATCGGATCGATGCCCGCCGATACCGACTTCATCCCTTCCCGAACGATCGCCTGCGCAAGGACGGTCGCCGTAGTGGTGCCGTCTCCGGCGTGATCATGCGCTCTGGACGCTACCGCGCGGATCATCTGCGCGCCCATATTCTCGAACTTGTCCTTGAATTCGATTTCCCTTGCGACGGTGACGCCGTCTTTTGTGATCCGGGGCGCCCCAAAGCTCCTGTCAATGAGGACATTGCGCCCCTTGGGACCCAAGGTCACGCGCACGGCGTTGGCGAGAATATCGACGCCGCGCGCAATGCCTTCGCGGGCCTCGTGCGCGAATTTCAGGTCCTTGGCAGTCATGGTTTGGGTCCGATTTTCCTGGCGCTGGTCTGCGACGGAATGTCGCTTTCACAAGCGGAAGCCAGCGCTGCCAAATTGCGAGCTGGCAGTCCTAGAACGGACCGCCGATGAACCTGATATGCGCTCTGCGGCAACCAAAGACAAGCTGGACGCAATATGTCGGTGCCGATCAACGATCCCTTAGAACGGGGTGGCCCCGTTGCAGGCCATGAGCGGAAATGGTGTGTCGAAGGTGGAATAACAGGCACTCACGTGAGGATATTTTTTCTCTCGAATTTTTGAGGACGCGGCAATGTTGTATGATTGTCGATTAAGCCTATATAACAAATCATCAAGTGCACAGCAATGTAGGCGTTCTTGACTGAGAGACCATCGCGCTCCCGCTTACCAAGGGAGTCGTACATGGATATCAATCAGCTTTATTCCGAGCATCAGATTTCGCTCATGCACGCCGCCGATGCGATCAGTGAGCCAGCACGCCGCCAGCATTTGGCGGCAGCGGGCATTATCGGCGGTAAGATCTTCGACCTGCTTTCCTCGAAAGAAGCGGCTGCATCGGTGAACTGGCTGCCCTGGACGGATCAGTCTCGCCTGGGAGCAGGCTTGGTTGGGTCGGCATGACCGCGGACGCGACCACACCGGGGCGCCCGCGAAGACGAGCGTTCGTTAGCCGCGAGCCACGGATCTCTCCTGATCAGGCGAGACGGCAGGGTTTGATCACCCATCTTGCTTTCGTGCTTCTGGGGCAGGAGGAGGCAATCCGCTTTCTAAACACCCACAATGCCTCGCTGGGCGCCCGGCCCCTCGATCTGGCAATTGCCGATGCAGCGGGATATTCAAGGGTGGAAGGTGCGGTCCAGCTCCTTGCCCGCCCCGCAGCCGGCGGCCGGCAGTAATCTTGCTCGTCAACCCGTGCTCACCAGATTGGACAAAAGATGACCGTTGTCCCGACAGACGAAACGGAACTCATGGCTCGCTATGGCATCATCAAGGTGCCGGCATATCGCTACCATTATCGTGACTGGCGATATTCGACCTTGGACGATGTACTTGCTCAAGCCAGGCGCGATGAGGCGGCGCGCTCGAAGTGATTAGCGCGCCGCGACATTTGGTCGTATCACAGGTGCGAAATCGAAGAAATCTGAAGACGGATTTACCGGCAGATGGAAAAATAGTCGCTCGGTCGCCGGATTGGTTTTTGTATTTCCATCGATTTGTGCTATCAACGCCTCGCTGAACGTCGCGCTTAGACGGATATCGGGCCGCTTTGGCTCTCCCTTGTCCCACATTTGCCTCTCGAAGCCGGGATGCCCGCATTGTCGCGTGCACCCATGAAATTTGGACAAGGAGCCCCAATATGGTCATCGGAACAGTCAAATTCTTCAATGCCGACAAAGGCTATGGCTTCATCGCGCCGGAAAGCGGCGGCGGCGACGCCTTCGTGCACATAACCGCGATTGAACGCGCAGGCATGCGCACGCTCGAGAAGGATCAGCGCGTGTCCTACACACTGGAAACGGATCAGCGCGGCAAGGCCTCGGCAACCAACCTTCAGCCTGCCTGAAGGAGGGTCGGGCGGTTTCGACCGCCCCCCACTCGAATTTGAAACAGGACTTTCCTCTTAATGAAAAGATATAAGGAACCGCACTTCCAGGAGCGCATAGCCGCTGCGGCGAGCGCCCGGACAGAGGTTCTCGAGCGACTGCGGACGAAAGTGCCCGTGGTTCGGGCCGTTACCCCCGATCAAACAGAACGCCGTCTGACAAAGGAAGCTGTGGCGCGGAAAAAGCGCCAGGAGGCCCTGCTCGTGACGAAAGAGCAAAAAGCTGCCAGACGTGCGCAGGCCAATGGAATGGCCGCGGCGAAGGTCCAGCATAAGCCCGAACTCAGTGAGGCTGAACGCAAGTCAGCCCGCGATGCGCGATATCTCGCCCGCAAAAACCGCCTATCGTCTTGAGCGGGATGCTGCAAAGCCTTTTGGCTGGTGCGGCACACTTGCAGATACAACCCCATATCTGTCGCCGCCATCGTCGCAAGCGCCCGATCAAAGGCCGCGCCGTGCAGCGAGGAACAAAAATAAATGCGGCTCGCGCCGCGAGGACCATCTATGAATATATTTTCCAAACCCGATAAACGCGCAACCCGCTCCTCATCCTTCCGCAGGCCGGAGGCATGCGCCTCCGGCATTGGCCGCCCGACGACCCTGTCGAGCAGTGAACTGAAGCGCGTTGTCATAGCGATGGTGGGCTGACTTCATCCCCGGCAGAGCATTTGCCCTGCCGACCATCCAAGTTACAGTGAGGAATCTCCATGAGCCGAAAAGTAATTCGTCCATATCTCATCTTAAAGGATGATGATGGGAATTTCCGGCTCACGGTACGCGAGACCCGCTACAATTCCCAAGGCTATCCGCTGGTCACATCGCATATGCGGGAGGAGACATTCAAATCCGCAGCCGCAGTCCGCACCTTCGCTCGCGACGTGTTCAAGGCCGAACCTGGCCAATATGATCAGACGAAGTCGCGGTCTTAACACGGAATGACCATCCTGGCGCCGAAGGATGACCGGGCAATCCCGGTAGAGCTGGTTGACACCGCACAACTTCCCGACGGGGGTGAATTGCTCCTGTGGCGTCGAGGAGACGATTATTCGATCCGGTTCGGCGAAGATGAACTTATGGGCAATCAGGTTCGCCATTCGGAAGAAGCGCTGGCCAGACTGGTGTGCAAGCGGCTTTCCCACCCGAGCGCCCGCATCCTCATCGGTGGGCTCGGCATGGGCTTCACGCTGGGGGCTGCACTCTCCTCCCTTTCACCCGCCGCTGAGGTCATTGTTGCCGAACTTGTGCCTGAGGTCGTCAAATGGGCAAGGGGGCCGCTGGCGCATCTGTTTCAGGACCATCTCGTCGATCCCCGACTGTCACTTGAGATAACCGATGTCCATGACGTGATCGTCGGGCAGGAGGCCGCATTCGACGCTATTCTTCTGGACGTCGATAATGGTCCTGACGGGATGATCCACCTTGCCAACGAGCGGCTCTACTGCAGCTGGGGATTGCGGGCGGCGCGTGACGCACTGAGGCCGGGTGGCGTCCTCGCCATATGGTCGGCCTACACGGATGATGACTTTGTCGATCGTCTGGAGAACGCCGATTTCCATGTGGAGGAGGTGAGCATCCCTGCGCTGGCCGGCGAGGAACATGTGATTCTCATGTCCGAATTCAAGAGTGAGGTCGCGGGCTTCCAACCGCCTCTTTTGGCGTGAGAGGATATTGGCTGTGCAGGGTCGGACGCGGCGGCAGTAAGACGACGGTTGCTCAGACTCTGATACGCGGGTTGGATACCGCAGGACCGTGGTTCGTCTCGGGCCTTCCTCTGTCTCACGTCGCGCGAACTGAAGATCGCCGAATCACATCGAGGGTTGCCCTGACCGGCCACCGCGCCCGACGCTGCACAGCATGATGAGAAATTTGCTGCTCCTTTTTGCCTGGTTGCGGGGGTTCAAGCGGTTTGCGCCGGAGCGGGAGTCTGGATGGCTATCGCCCAGACGAAGGCGGCGAGTTCGCGTGCGATGGCGACTGTCACGACATTCTTGGGCCGTCCTGACCGCAGCAATCGACGGTAGCGCGCGCAGAGGCGAACCTGCGCCTTCCACGCGATGTCCCGCGCTTCCTGGGAGAGATTGGCACTGCGACGGAGGAGGTCTCCGGCGATCCGCGCCGGGAGCCGATACGTCCAGGCGCTCTCCACCAACATGCGGCGGGCCCGGCTATTGCCTGCCTTGGTGATTTTGCCCTGTGAGCGGGTTGACCCCGACGACCGTTCGCGTGGCACAAGTCCGAGCCATCCCATAAGCTGACGCGGATTGGCGAAGCGCCGGAAATCACCCACTTCCGCGATGATGGTTACCGCCGCGATGAGCGATACGCCACGCAATGCCTGGATAGCCGCCACCACTGGATGGAGAGACCAGCTGGGAAGCAGTGCTTCGACTTGCTTCTCAAGTCGCGAACGGCGATCCTCAGCCTGCTCGATGGCCCGGTTATACTCCTCGAACGCTATCTGCTGAGCCGGATGATCGAAACGCTGGTCGCCGAGCCAGCGGCGGTGTTTTTTGCTCCAATGCTTGATGCCATCCTTATAGATCCGGCCGTGGCGCAGGAGGAATGACAGCAGTTGTTGTCGTGCCCGGCGCACCGTTTCCACCGCGGAAATCCGCGCTCGAACGAGATCACGCATGGCTTCGTGCTCCGTGTCGGGCACCCAGATCGATGTGAGTTCACCGGCGCGAAACAGGCTGGCCAGAACGACGGCATCGCGGCGGTCGGTTTTGACCTGGCTGCCGGGCCGGGCCGGCGTCATCGAAGGCGCCACTACATGACACGTATAGCCCAGTTCGATCAGTTGCCGATACAGACCATACCCGGTTGGTCCTGCTTCGTAAGCGAAGGCCAGCGACCCGTGCTTTGCCGTCAGCGTCTTGACCAGCTTGGCTACCGCCTCCGGTTTGCTCGAAATGGTTCCGTAAAACCGCACCTCGCCACGGCGACCACCGTCGGCGATCGCGACCGCGATCGTTTCCTTACTTACATCCAGCCCGATAAATGTTGTATTCCGTTCCATGGCTCGTCTCCCATGTCTGAGGCTCTGGTCGCAATACTAACCCTCGATACCGACATGTTCGAGGCGAGCCACCTGAAACCACCTCGGACATGGCGTCTCACACGATCTGGCTGGCATCCAAGGGCGATTGAGGTCGGCGGCTAACGATGAACCGGCGACATCCCGTGGCTAATCCGTTCGGCGCCAGAATCGGGTGTCCGCACAGGAAGCGGATGGACCGGACCTTGGAACGAAAAATCTTGAGCTTAGTCCGCCTCGCGCCGCGTTCATTATTGCTCCACTCTGATTTGGATTGCTGTGGGCTTGGCCTTAATCGTTCAGCAAAACAGCCAGTCCGGCCCCCGCAATCAGAAGGAACAGGCTATTCAGAATTACCACACGGAAAAAGGTGTCGTCCCGAAACAGGTTGGCAGATAGTTGCAATGTGCTGAGCTTTCGTAGAAGGTTAGGCCTTGATACCGGGGGGACTCCGGCGACTGCGCCACCTTCGTTTTCCCAATCATCGATCGCTGACTCCAGTCTCCGTTCACGCTCCCATGAAAGGGAAGCCGCGCAACGTGTCCGCTCCCGCGCCACGCCCAGGGCGAGTCCCTGTCGTTCGACGTTGGTATGCAAATCACGTTCTCGCAATGATGGAGAGGGAGAATATATTGAGATAGACATGTCGCTCTCCTCGCCAAACGGGAGCATAAGTCTTTCTCAGTCACAGCATGTTTGGAAATTAGAGCTGGGATACAGCAGTATACCACATAGTGCATCAGGAAGCTAACGGACTTGTCCTCCGGCGATGCAGGAAAATGGGCCATTAAATCACTCGACCGCGTGACCGGTTAGCAGAGGGGAGAACATGGCCACTCCTCAAGTGCGCGAGCGCGATTGTCTCTCGCTGCCGGCGAGCAGTGAGATCGAAGCCGCGATGGCAGAGTGTACAACACATGGCCTCGGTTGCCTGACAGCCCCATCGATTCCTCCCGGTATATGAACAATGGATGCTGAGCGGTGTTATAGCCTTTATGGCTCCACCTCCCATTGAACAAGCCGCCAATGCCCTCGTCGCTGAGGTTCAAAGGCAATCCGCAACCCGCCAGGCTTTCTATGATCCTGAAGGTGACTTTCATTTGAGCGCTACAGCGTTGGTCCGATCCGTCGTCACCTCCTTGCGAGAACCCTCTGAGCAGATGATAGACGCAGCCATCTACGAGGAGAGTACCGACCCTCGTGCAACGGCGAAACATGTTTGGCAGACCATGATCGACGTCATGCTGGAGGAAGGGTGACAGTCTTACATCCCCAGATGGTCGAATGCGGTGCGGCAGGTTCCTCGGCGATGGGATTGGCAGCTTTGCCGAGTCACCCGCTGCCGACCCACCATTCCGGAAGTGGCCATTTGACGCGCCTATTTTGAATAGCTGATGGGGTGCACGCCCCCCCGACGGCATCATTGTGCCAAAGTGGAGGTGTTGAAACACCACTGAGGGAGGCGTCCGTGTCCCAGGTTACCACAATCGGTTTGGATATCGCCAAGACTGTTTTCACGCACACGGCGCGGACGAGCGCGGTGCAATGGTGTTCAGCAGGAGGCTGACGCGAGGGAAGCTGCTCGACTTCTTCGCGGGCCAGCCAAGATGCGTTGTCGCGCTAGTGGATTGATTCCAACGTTTGGAACCCTCGGTTTCGGGCTGCGATGATGTCGTCGGGATTGGCTTTCCAGATGAAGGGTTTGGGGTTTGCGGCGTTGTATTCGCGGATGAAGCGATTGATGGCGGCCTGGAGATCGACGAGGGAATGGAAGACCCCGTGTTTGAGCCGGCGTCGGGTCAGCTTGGCGAAGAAGCCCTCGACGGCATTGAGCCATGAGCTGGAGGTTGGCGTGAAATGGAAGGTCCAGCGCGGATGGCGGGCGAGCCATTGCTGGACCTTGTCCTTTTTGTGTGTCGCATAGTTGTCGAGGATCACGTGGATCGCTTTGTCCGCCGGCACTTCGCGCTCGATACGGTTGAGGAAACGGATGAACTCCTGATGACGATGGCGCTGCATGTTCTGCCCGATGACCGTTCCGTCCAGCACATTGAGAGCGGCAAACAGCGTGGTCGTGCCGTGCCGCTTGTAATCATGGGTCATGGTGCCTGCGCGGCCCTTCTTCATCGGCAGGCCGGGCTGGGTGCGGTCGAGCGCCTGGATTTGCGACTTCTCATCGACGGACAGCACCACCGCATGAGCCGGCGGATCGACATAGAGGCCGACGATTTCGGTGAGCTTCTCGGCAAACGCCGGGTCGTTCGACAGTTTGAAGCTGCGCCAGCGGTGCGGGCTGAGACCGTGCGCCTTCCAGATCGCCTGCACCGTCGAGGCGGCAACGCCAGCCACCTTCGCCATGGCGCGCAACGTCCAGTGGGTCGCCTCGTGCGGGGGCGGCTCATGCGTCAGGCGGACGATCTCGGCGACATGCGTGGGCGGGATCGGCGCCTTGCCGGGCGGACGGGATTTATCGCGAAGCAGACCCTCGACGCCTTCGTTCATGAAGCGTTCCTGCCATCGCCAGACGCAGGTCTTGGACTTGCCCGTCGCGGCCATGATCGCCGAGGTACCCAGACCATCGCCGCTCAGCAGCACAATACGGGCCCGCCAAACGTGCTTCTGCGGGCTCTGCGGGGCCGCTGTAATGTCGCACAATCGCTGACGGTCGGCGGCGGACAGGGTGAAAGTGATGCCATCGCGCATCCTCTCAGACTCGCACGCCAGCAAGCCGATGGGAATCCCCCATCGGACTCTTTTGTTCCGGTCAATCCACTAGAAGCGTGCGGCGGAGCACATCACTGGGCGCGCCAACTGCAGGCGATGGGGTACGAGGTCCGGCTGATCCCTCCGGCTTACGTCAAGCCGTTCATGAAGAGGCACAAAAACGACGCGATTGATGCGGAGGCGATCTGCGAGGCAGCGCAGCGCCCCGGCATGCGCTTCGTGGCGGTGAAAACCGAGGCACAGCAGGCAGCAGGGCTGGCGTTCCGCACGCGCGTTCTGGTGGTGCGCCAGCGTACGCAGCTCATCAACGCGATCCGTGGCCACTTGGCGGAGTATGGCAGGTCGAACAGGCGATCGAACCCAACGGTCGACATTCGGAACGGGTAAAGTCGAAGTTTGTCCTCATATCCAAGTCCTCCTTTGAGCAACAAGTTTATGAAGATGCGTCCAAGAGAGCGGGCGCTCTCCATGCCGGATCCTGCCGGCATCCGGCAGCGGTTTATCCGGTATGCTCTGGTGGTTTTTCAAGCCCCTCGATCATCATGCAAAATGCGCGAATTCAGCGCATCGAAAAGGTGACCGGGAGTGGCAGGCGAGGCGCGTTCTCCGCCTTCGCCCCGCCTGCCATTTCAATTCGGATCCGATATTAGGCTGCCTCTCTTTATAGCACGAGATCCGATGCCCACAGATCCATCTGCCGTTCGACCGCCAGCGTTAGTATGCGCAAGCGCGCAATCTCGGCGCCGTCATCCTTTCCGGCGGCCGTCAGCGCGGCCAGCACCCGGTTCAGCCGGTCACGCTCCCCGCAAAGATAAGCCAGAAATCGGTTTGACATGGCTCAATGCGGACTTGCGTCTAGGTCGCGCAGCGCATCCATCACATCGTCGACCGAGAATGGACGCCTTACATTGGGTGGCTTCCTCAGGGCGGGTTGGCCATCAACCGCATGAGCATCCGAGGCCCAAGAGGCCAGAATGGATCGCTTCACCTCTGGCTCGAATTGAGGATGATGAACAACGTCCAAGGGATGTTGAAAATGGGAGAGGGACATTGCATTGCCTCCTTTCTTCCTATCCTCTTCCTTTTACGGCCGATAGCGGCCAGAAGGGAAAATTATGCGCTCCTCCGATGTTGTCAAGATCACCGCGCGTATCGCCTGAGTTGGACACGGACTGCCAAAACGGAACGTCTGCTGCTCGGACACCAATTAGACGGATGGATGGCGGCAGAGGGTCGGTCACGGCAAACAGTGATTTTTCTGCTATTGCAAGGGTTAGAGCGATCCGACCTTGATCTTTGATCCATCGAGAAGCCGACTGAGCCGGAAGTGCGACGGATCTACCGCCGGTTTGTCCTGAGCGACCAATTGTGCTGCCAGATAACCGATGCCGGGGCCCAGTCCAAATCCATGGCCCGAGCAGCCTGCTGCCAAATATAAGCCGCCCACCGTGCCGGTGGCGGAGATAACCGGTATGGCATCGGGTGTGCAATCGACATAAGCACCCCAGGCATGGTCGATCTCGATTTCGTTCAACTGAGGAAAGGTGCCGCGCACATTGTCCAAGATCGCGTTGACCAACCGACGGCTCGGGGCGGGATCAAGGATGCGGTTGCGCTCGAAAATGCGGTCGCTGCCGAAAAGGGCGGCCAGCGATTCCGGGCCTTCGATGAAGGAGCGGCCGACCTGCATCCTGACGGCCTTCAGCCGCTGGATGAATTGCGGCATGAATGCGCGCGCAAAGGCAATGCCTTGGGGGGTCAGTTCCAGCGCGGCGCGCCCGCTGATCGCCAAGGTGTAGCTTCCGTCGAGGCGGCGGGTCATCGCCAGATCGGGGCAGTAAAGAACTTCGCCAACATTCACCGTCGGCTTGGTGCGGATGGCGGTCTGCCGTACGCTCGCCTGCGGAAAGGTGACCCCATGGCGACGCAGAAAGCCGGAAGCCCAGGCACCCGCCGCACAAAGGACTGCGTCGGCCCTGATGAAGCCCTTTTCGCTGTGGACGCCTGTGACCTTCCCATTGCTGATGTCCAGGCTCCGTACGGCGCAATTCTGGTGAAGGGTTGCGCCGAACGCTCGGGCGCCTTCGGCGAGAATCGGCGCAGCGAGGGCCGGTTCGGCTTTGCCATCCGCGACGGAGTGCAGACCGCCGACCCATTTGCGGCGGGTTTCCGGGATGCTCGCGGCGGCCTGCGCGGCGCTCAGCATATGGGTTTCGACGCCGAACTCGCGGGCTGTCGGGCGCCAGGCTTCCCAACCCGCGAGCATCGCGGCATCGTCGGTCGTATAGACAAGGCCGGTGCGGCGAAATCCCAGATCCTGCCCGATTTCACCGGCCAGACTGTCCCACAGCGACATGGAGAGAAGCGACAGGGGCATCTCGCGCGGGTCGCGGTTCTGCAGGCGGCACCAGCCCCAAGTGCGGCTGGACTGCTCGCAGGCGATATGACCCTTTTCGAGCAGAGCGACGGACAGGCCCCGCTTCGCCAGATAATAGGCCGATGCGGCCCCGACGATGCCACCGCCGATGATGACGACGTCCACGGCATCAGGCAGGCTCTCGTTGCTCGGGACAGGACGAACGGCAGGATACATTCGGGGAACCTCTATCGATGGGCGGGGCGAGCCGTTATCGGCGCATTACAGATATTTGAGCCACCAGATGTCCTTGCGCCGTTTCTTGAGGTTCGAGAACCAGCGCGTCGGAAAATAGAGCGGCACGATCAGACCCAGATACCAGACCCACACCCAGCCGAGCGAGTCCACGCCGAAAATGTCGCCGTGGTTGGTGCCCCAGATCGCCCGCGCGGTCAGGTAGAGGACGCGCAGCAGATAGAGGTGGAAGAGATAGAAGAACATGGGCGCACCGCCCATGACGGACAGCCAGTGCGTCAGTCGGGTGTCATTCGCCCGCTCGAAGGCGGCGAGCAGGATGAGGCCGATGCCCAGCGTCGGCAGCAGGAACAGCAGCGACGGGGGATATTTGGTGAGCGCAAGAAAGCTCATGACTGTACGGAGCGGCTCGCCGGGCACGACGAACCAGGGCGCGTCGCCATAGATGTTGAGTGCGCGCAGGATCAGGAAGCCGACGATCATGGCTGCGCCGTTCGCCAGCAACGTGGGGCGACGTTCCCCGGCGGTCAATGTCGAAAACCAGCCGCCGGCCGACCATCCCAGGCAGATCACGCCGATCCAGGGCAGGATGGGATAGTTGAACTTGATGACCGTGCCTGCCAGTTCAATCTGAGAGCGTTCGTGGATGATGGCCCAGGGCACGAATAGCGGATGGCCGGGCGGAAAGACGATGTCATCGAGCAGATTGTGTCCCGCGACCAGCGCAATCCCCAGTAGCAGGATGACGCGCGCGGGCAGATGAATGAGCGCCGCCAATATGATCATGCAGAGGCCGATGGCCCAGATCACCTGTAAAAAGACGAAGTGCGGAAACAGCTCGGCACGCCAGGAAAAATTCACCAGCGTCAGTTCCAGCAGCACGAGGAAAGCGCCACGGCTGAGCAGGAAACGGCTGGTTTCGGCCGGACTGTGGCGCTGGCCGTAGAGATAGGCCGACAGGCCGGTCAGAGCGACGAAGATCGGCGCGCAAAGCGTGCTGGTGATCCGGGTGAAGAACAGCGCAGGCACGATCGTCCGCGCGTCCACCGGGTCGCCCACGGGCATGTAGAGGAACCAGGTTTCCCGCACATGGTCGAGCAGCATGATGACCATGACCAGCCCGCGCAGGGCATCGATGCTTTGCAGCCGTGATCCGCTGACTGCCGGACTGTGCGCGGTCGGTGCGGACGGGTAAGCGAGGGTAGCCATGGGCGCCTCCGGTTGACGAGGGGAAAGGTCTAGGCCTGAAGGCGAGCGATGGCGTCCACCTCGACCAGAAAGCCGTAATGCAGCTGAGGAACCGGAACGACCGTGCGGGCGGGCCGGGCATCGCCGAGCATGTCGGCGTAGATGCGGTTGAATTCCGGCCAATTCTCCACGCCCACGATATAAGCGGTGACCCGGCACAGATCATCCGGCTGGCCGCCCGCCGCCTCCAGGATCGCCAGCATGTTGGCGAGTGCCTGCCGTGCCTGCGTCTCAAAGCCCATGTCGGGCAGCGGAGCCTTGTCGGCGCGGATGGGCAACTGACCCGAAATATAAAGATCGTCACCCGAACGCATGGCCTGGGAATAATGGCCCGCCGGCGCCGGTGCGGCTTCGGTCAGGATCGGTTGTGGCCTGTCGTTCATCACCATCCTCCAAAGCGCTGCCACTCGCCATGGACGATGTCCGAGGCGCCATGGACGACATGATAGCTGCGGTGCTGCGCGCCGGTGGCGCAGGCATGATTGGGGAGGATGCGGACCCGGTCGCCGATCTTGAGGTCCGGCAGCGAAGCGTCCGTTCCGGGACGCACCATGATGATGCCATGTTCCTGATTGGCGTCAGCCAGGATCAGATCGTCATAGGGCTGTCCGCTGCTGTCGCAGACGATGCCATAGCCCTGATTGATCTCCTGCTTTGCCGTGCCGCGATCCTGCGACATCGCCATCCAGCCCGCATCGATCAAGATCCAGCCCTTTTCCCGCTGATGGCCGATCACGGTCGCGAGAACGGAAAGCGCAATGTCCTCGACCCCGCAGATGCCGACCCCGGCCATGACCAGATCGAAAAAGACGAAGACGCCCGCGCGCACTTCCGTCACGCCCGTCAGGTCCGTGGCGTGATGCGCGGTCGGCGTGGACCCCACGCTGACCACCGGACAGGGCAAGCCCGCGTCGCGCAGGATCGTGGCCGCGTCCACGACGCTGCGGCGCTCTTCCTCAGCGCAGCGGCGCAGTGCTTCTTCGCCGCGCGCGGCATAGCTCCCCCCGGCATGCGTCAGCACGCCGCGGAGTTCGCCGCCTTCGACCAGCGCCTTGCCGATCGCGACAAGACGATCCCCTTCCCCCGGCAGGACACCGGAGCGATGGCCGTCGCAATCGATCTCGATCAGCGCGGGAATGGGGTCGCCCGCTTCCCGCGAGGCTGCCGCGACTGCCTGAGCCTGCTCGACGGTATCGAGCACGACGGCCAGATCGACCCCTTGCCTGCGCAGCGCAATGACCTTGGCCAGCTTCCACGGAGCGATGCCGACGGCATAGATGATGTCGCGAACGCCCGCCGCTGCAAAAAATTCCGCCTCCTTGAGGGTCGATACCGTGGCCGGCCCCTGGGGCGTGGCCATGACGCGCTGGGCGACCTCCACCGATTTCGCCGTCTTGAGGTGCGGTCGCAGGGTCACGTCCAACGGGACGAGCCGTTCCCGCAGCCGGGCGATATTGCGGTCCATGCGGTCCGCGTCCAGAACAAGGCAGGGCGTTTCCAGATCGCCAAGGCGCGTGCCGGTGTCCGGGTTCTGAACATTTTCCAAAGTCTCTGCTGCGCTCACGGTCTATGTCCTTGCTGATCTTGAAGGCGATGCTGCATGACGCTGTGCAATCACGCAATTAACGGTTCATGCATGTCTGGATAAGGTCAGGCTTAACCCCTTACCCGTCCCACCAGACATGTTCGGCAAATGTATATCCCATGAAACCGCCCAAAGGCACGGGATAGAGGCCCCTCACCCGGCGATCATGGCCATCGAGCAGGCTGATGAAAACGGGGATGGCGCTGCCGCAATATTGGCGCACAAGGCCCTGCATCTCCCCGTAAAGCTGCCTGCGCTTCGCCTGATCCGACTCTCCCCGCGCTTCCAGCAGCAGACGGTCGAACCGGGGGTTCTTCCAGCCCGATTCATTCCAGGTCGCATCCGACTTGTAGAACAGGCTGAAGATCATGTCGGCGGTGGGGCGGGGATTGCTGTTCCCGAAGCCGAGCGGATGCTTCATCCAGTGCGTCGACCAGTAACCGTCTGCCGGCACGCGGTTGACGGCAAGGTTCAAGCCCGCGCGCGAGCCATATTCCTGAAGGACCGATGCCATATCGACCGACCCTTCGGCCGCCGGGGAGGCATAGAGTGGCAGGCGCATACCGGCGATGCCCGACCTTTGCAGGTGCCATTTTGCCCGATCCAGATCGAGTTTGGTCTGGGGCAAGTCGGTGCGGAAATAGGGATGGGAAGGCGGAATGGGATGATCATTGGCGATGGTCGCATAGTTGCGGAACAGCGCGCGGTTGATCAGCGGCCGGTCGAGCAGATATTTGATCGCCGCGTTGAAATGCGGGTTGGATGTCGGCAGCCGGTCCTGCCGGATGATGAGATTGGTGTAGAGGCCGGATTTGGTTTCGATGATGCCGTGGGCAGGCGACGCGAGGATGCGCCGGGTCGACCGGGGATTGACCGCGTTGATGAGGTGCACGTCGCCCGAAAGCAGCGCGTTGACCCGGCTGACCTCGTCCGGGATGCCGATCAGTTCGATCTCGTCCAGATAGGGTTTGCCGGGCTTCCAGAAATTGGGGTTGCGCCGGACCAGTGTGCGGATGCCGGGGCGGAACTGGGCCAGTCTGAAAGGGCCGGTCCCGTTTGCCGAGCGGAAATCCTTTTGCCCGTCCGCGACGATCAGGAAATGGGATTGGGCGAGGATTGCGGGCAGATCGGCGTTGGGACCGACCAGTCTGATCTGTAATTCCAGCGGCCCGGTCGCCCTGATCTGTGCAAACTGCCGGGCGATGTCGGCCATTTTCGAGCCGACGCGCGGGTCTTTATGGCGGAGCAGGGAAAAGACCACATCGGCCGATGTCAGGCTCTTGCCATTGTGGAAGGTCACGCCTTTGCGCAGCCGCACATGCCAGACTGTCTGGTCCCGGCTGACCATGGTTTCGGCCAGTGCCGGCCGGGGATTGAGCGCTCGATCCAGTTCCGTGAGGCCGCTATAGAGCATGAAGTGCCGGACATAGTCGGTGTTGAGCGCGCCCTTGGCGGGATCGAGCGTGTCCGCCGTCGAGGTCGACGTACTGGCGACACGGATGCGCCCGCCGGTGCGTGGGCGACTTGCACTGGCGGCGGCGCCTGGCAGGAGGATGCCGCCCGCGCTCATCGCCAAGCCCGTTCCGAGCAGGTCGCGCCGGCTGAAAAGCGGATCGCTCATGCCGGGAAATAGCCCAATATCGCCTTGGTTTCGAGATATTCCTCCAGACCGAAGACGCCATATTCGCGGCCATTGCCGGACTGCCTGTAGCCGCCGAACGCGGCAAAGCCGTCCCAGGCGGGATGGTTGATATGCACCTGTCCGGCCCTGATCCGGGCGGCGACGCGGCGCGCACGGTCAAGATCGCCCGATTGGACATGGGAACCCAGGCCATAGATGGTGTCGTTGGCGATACAGATGGCGTCCTCTTCATCCTGATAAGGGATCAGGCAAAGGACCGGGCCGAAGATTTCCTCCTGGGCGATCCGCATATCCGGCCGGACTTCGGAGAAGATCGTCGGTCTGGCGAAATAGCCGCGCGACAGGCCTTCGGGTCGATCCGGCCCACCGTATAGCAGCTTCGCGCCTTCCGCGATGCCGACGCCGATCATGGCCTGCACCTTGTCGAACTGGCCGCGGTTGGCGAGGGGGCCGAGAACCGTGTCTTCCGCCAGCGGATCGCCCACCGTCATCGATGCCGCAGCGGCAACGGCCAGCGCTTCGACTTCCAACAGTCGTCCGGCAGGCACGAGCATCCGCGTCGGTGCGCTGCACGACTGCCCGACATTGCGGAACGCCGCCGCCACGCCGAGTGGCACGACCTGCGCGAAATCGGCATCGTCCAGCAGGATATTGGGCGATTTGCCGCCCAGTTCCTGCGTGACCCTTTTGACGGTCGGCGCGGCCGCCTGCGCGACCAGCACGCCGGCCCGGGTCGATCCGGTGATGGAGATCATGTCGATATCGGGATGCGACGCGATGGCCGCGCCAACCTCCGGGCCGGTTCCGCTCACCATGTTGAAGACGCCCGGCGGCGTCCCGGCATCATGCATGATCTGCGCGAACAGATGGGCGCTGAAGGGCGACAATTCGCTGGGCTTGAGGACGATGGTACAGCCCGCCGCGATGGCCGGCGCGACCTTGGCCGTGATCTGGTAGAGCGGCCAGTTCCAGGGGGTGATGAGGCCGCAGACGCCGATCGCCTCCTTTGCGATGGCCGTCGTCCCCTGCTGGCGGATGAAGGCATATTCGCCCAGCACCGCGATCGCGGCGCGGACATGCGCGATGCCGAACGGGACCTGCGATGCGCGCGAAAAGGCGATGGCGCAGCCCATTTCGAGGGTGATCGCCTGCGCAAGTTCCTCGAACCGTTCGTCCATCAACGTCAGGATAGTGTGCAGCAGGGCCGATCGCTCAGCGGGCGATGTCAGCGGGAAGGAAGCGAAAGCCTTGCGAGCCGCCGCGACCGCCATGTCCACATCCGGCGCGCTGCCGGCCGCGACCGATCCGATGATCTCCTCGGTCACTGGACTGGTCACGGCGATGGACGGCAGGCCTCCTGCCGGTGCCCGCCAGCAGCCATCGACATAGATTTGATCGCAAGACAGCACGGTCATTCATCCAATCTTTCAGGGTCAGGCGGGCAGCGCTTTTGCGGTCATGGGCCGTTGTTCCGACGCGCAGGATATGCCAAATCGTGAATGCTGCAATTAATCTGATCTTTATGTTGAATTAAGGTACGACCTAATGATCTCGACCGACGATCTGACCTTCTTCCACATGATCGCAAGCTCCCCCTCACTGGCCGAGGCCGCGCGCAGGCTCAATGTGACGCCGCCCGCCGTCACCCAGCGCCTGCGCGCGCTGGAGGCAAAGGTCGGCGTCAAGCTCATCGACCGCACCTCGCGCGGCCTCAGCCTCACGGATGAAGGCGAACTCGTCGCCTCGGAAGGGGCCACGATCATCGGAGCGATCGACGACCTCTCCGAGCGATTGGCCAGCCGGACCAGCCAGGCACGCGGCCATTTGCGCGTTGCCGCGCCCTATGGTTTCGGCCGACGCCACGTCGCGCCGATCGTGCAGCAATTCGCCGTGGATCACCCCGCAGCTTCGGCCACGCTGGAACTGTCGGACAGCCCGATCCGGCAGATGTCGGAAAGCTGGGACATCATCGTCCATATCGGCGCCCTGCCGGAAAGCGACCGGCTGGTCACGACGCTTGCCCCCAATCGGCGCATCCTCTGCGCGGCTCCAGCCTATCTGGCGAGTGCCGGTCCGCTCGAAAATCCGATGGACCTTGCCGCGCATCGTTGCCTGGCACTTCGGGAGAATAATGAGGATGTCACGCTGTGGCGCTTCAGCCACGCCAGACATGGCAAGGTAACGGTCCGGATAAAGCCCAGCCTATCGAGCAATGACGGCGAAATCATTCGTGATTGGGCGCTGGCCGGGCTGGGCGTGATCGTGCGGAGCGAATGGGATGTGGCCGAAGACCTCGCCGCTGGACGACTGACGGAAGTCCTGCCGCATTGGTCGCTGTCTGCCGCTGACGTTGTGGCTCTTCTTCACGCTCGGCAAGGGCGAAGTGGCCGGACGAATGCCTTCCTACAGTCACTGAGAGATAGGCTGTCGCCGACTCCCTGGCGTTGCAAGGCATAGCATTTCCAAGGCTCCGCTCCCTGATCCTGTTCTTGGGAGCCACAGGCTGATTTCGATGCTCGAACATTTGCCGGTAAGGTCTGAGCGGAAGGTCCGCTGCCGGCGAACGATTTTGGCCCGCTGAGCGACAACAAAGGGTCGAGGCAGGAATCCTCCCGCCCCTTCTGGCATGCCTCTATGTAAGTCTTCTATCTGCATTTGTCCGTCGCAGAGGACACTTTTCAGTTCCGACTAGGATGGCTTGATCAGACGGACCTCTCCGAGGCTTTGCAGGCGACCTCCTTCCCCGCGCGGACAAGGATGCCTACCAGGATCGACGTGCCGCCGCTCCCAATCTGCCCTTTGTTCGCATCGGTCAGATTGATCGGTAAAGCGCGATTGTTCTGATCGATCGCGAGTATGTAGATACCCTTGGAACCGAGGTTTCGTGGACAAAGCTTGACTGGGTGACGCGGGCTTGATTCAAGGCTGCTATTTGGAGGGAGCGTTGGGCGAGCGGATTGGTCTTTCGGAGGAAGAATGGGATTTGATCGGGCCGCTGCTGCGCTGCCGTCCCGCCCGACCTCCTCGACCATGTCTCGCCGCTGTGATGGCAGCACATCAACCTGACCGGCGAATATCGCTGGCCAAAATCCTTAGC
The DNA here is from genome assembly GCF_013375535.1 of Sphingobium sp. 15-1. GTDB lineage: Bacteria > Pseudomonadota > Alphaproteobacteria > Sphingomonadales > Sphingomonadaceae > Sphingobium > Sphingobium aromaticivastans. The sequence goes on along the minus strand of NZ_JABXJG010000003.1, from coordinate 156,944 downwards.
GTAGGATTTCGCCCCCTCCCGCAAACGCCCCCTTACCCTGGGCCACAAGCGCGATGCACTCGACCTGGCGCGGACTGAGGGGAACGAAAACCATTGCCCTTATTTCTTCGCCGAGCAGTTCGCGCGCCCGGTCATAGGCGACCGAACCCAGCAACCGGGCGGTGAGAATTTCCGCCGCATCCAGCGGCTGGTTCAGCATAGCGCCGGCGCAGCAGATGACAGCGAACGGTCAAGCTCATGGTTCCTCGCGAGCTTGCCCCCCGCCAGTCTCACAACCCCAATTACACCACTTAGCGTAATCGCCACGCCCCATATCTCAACAACTGATGCAGAATGGGACTTCCGCTTCGACACTTTATGCCGAAGCTTTGAACAAGGAGGATGCAATGGCGGTGTTTGCAGCTCTGGATGTGTCGCAGGATCAGACGGCGATTTGCATGGTGGACCAGGACGGCGCGATGCTGGCGGAGGCCAAGGTGCCGACCTGCCCGGAGGCGATTGCCAATTGGCTCGCGGAGCGATCAGATGGCCTTGAGCGGGTCGGCATGGAAACTGGCCCTCTGGCTGTCTGGCTTTGGAACGAATTGGTGGCGCGAGAGGTGCCGATCATCTGTCTGGACGCGCGCCATGCCAACGGTGTGTTGAAAATGATGCCCAACAAGACCGATCGTCATGATGCCCGTGGTCTGGCCCAGATCGTACGGACCGGCTGGTTCAAGGCTGTGCAGATCAAGAGCCACGACGCCTACGTCAATCGGGCGATGCTGACAGCCCGGGAAGCGTTCGTCGGAATGCGGGTTCGGCTGGAGAACGAGGTCCGGGGGCTTTTGAAGACCTTTGGTGTTATGTTTGGCAAGCGTGTCGGTGGATTCAAGCGTCGGGCCGACGAAATCATCGCCAAGGAACTGCTGGTTGCCCCAGAACTCATCCCGATTTTTAAAACGCTGATACAGGCTCGCCGCGACATTCTGTCTCACATAGCAACACTCGACAAGCGGATCAGGGCGATCGCCAAGCGGCATGCGACGGTCAGATTGTTAATGACCGCCCCCGGTGTAGGACCGATCACAGCGATGTCCGTAGTAGCAGCCTTCGATGATGCCGCCCGGTTCCGACGGTCGTCCGGCGCCGGTGCCTACCTCGGGCTGACGCCAAGGCGCTACGAGTCTGGCGAGATTAGCCGGAACGGTCGCATCTCGAAACGCGGGGATGGGTTCACGCGGAAATGCCTGTTCGAGGCGGCGAATGCGATCGTCTGTCGGGACCTTGGTGGCCCACGCTTACGCAGCTGGGCCAAAGCTATCGCCGAAAGAACAGGACCCCGGAAAGCCAAGGTGGCTCTGGCGCGGAAACTTGCTGTAACATTGCATGCGATGTGGCGCACTAACACGCCCTTCCGGGAGCCGGCGATGGCATAGATCTCGCAACTGAAACGACACTGATCATCAGCACAACGGAATGCGTCCAGCCGGGACGCGCGGCGAGGGTGAGATCGCTCCCAGGTTAGCGGCAATGACCGCGCACACCACTTCGATCCACCCGACCTGGAACGCAAACGTGCGGCACCCGACGCGGTGACCCCGGAGAGAACCCAAGAGCCCGGCACGCAGGATGGATCGCTGAGAGATCAGCACTTGACCAAGGCGATTAGAGAACATCGACAGACGTGATTTGCCCGATCGTGTCCATGACCGGCGAACTTAAGCGGTCTCGACATCACCGGGTCCGCCATAAGCCAGCCACCCGCCATCGACCGGTAGCAATACGCCTGTGAGAAAGCGGCTCCAGTCCGACAACAGAAAGGCGGCCGCTGCGCCGACTTCCTCTACCTCGCCGAGCCGTCCCATCGGTGTTCGTCGCTCAAGTCGGCCGAGATCGACCTTGCCCTCTGCTCTCAGCCGATCAATCATGGGCGTGCGGATATAGGTAGGGGCGAGCGAATTGACGCGCACGCCCGCGCCTGCCCATTCGCAGGCAAGCGTTCGCGTCAATTGTGCGATCGCGGCCTTGGCCGGGCCATAGGCATGTCGCCTGGGTATGCCAGTCACGCCATTGACCGAAGATATGGTGACGATCGATCCAGACCCTTGCCTCAGCATGATCCTGCCGGCCGCCCGGCAAACAAGGAAAGTGCCGCGCAGGTTGATATCGGTTACGCGCTGCCAGTCGGCTATATCGACTTCCAGCGCCGGCGCGACGACATCGCTGACGCCCGCGCTGTTGAACACACCGTCGATACCGCCAAGGAGGGCGTTGGCACTGGCCATCAGTGCTTCACAGGCCGCCTCATCCACCACATCGACCTGTTGGCAACGGGCTGGCGCCAATGCAGGCCACGCCTGGATCAGCGCCGAATGATCGCGATCAGACAAGACGAGTTCCGCGCCCAGCCTTTGGAACAGTTGCGCCGCACCCAGACCAATGCCGCTGGCCGCACCAGTGACCACAATCCGCTTGCCAGAGAGCCATTCCGGCGACAACTGCGTTTCTTCCATCATCACGCGTTCCAATGGGCCATGGGCAGGCCCGCGACCGGGCTGGTGAAGACAGGAATCCTGTTCGCGCGCAGGCCGCCGAGATACACCTGATCCAAATTGGGCCCACCGAATGTCACCGATGCCAGCCACGGACACAGCTTGCCGCCGGTCTTCATCAGCACATCGAAGGGCGGCGCATCGCCCCCGGCGACCGCGGCCTCCATCTCTGCGAGACCCTCGGGGTTGCCGTCCTCCAGCAGAGTGAGCACATCTCCCTGCGGCGTGATCGCGATCAACCGATCGGCAAAGATCATGGTGGCCCAGAGATTTCCATAGGCATCGAAAGTGATGCCGTCGATAAAGCCGGGCCCAAGATTGTCGGGACCATAGGTTTCCCGTCCCGACAATGATCCATCCGCCCCGACCCGTAGCCGGGTTACGCGGCGACGCGCGGTTTCCGCCACATAGAGCCATTCCTCCTGCTCGTCGAACCGGATCTCGTTGGTAAAGGCGAAACCGTCGGCGACGATCCTGAAGCCGTGCTCGTCCATCAGCGCGATGTAGCCGTCCGCGAGATCGGGACGGAGCGCATCGTTCCAGGGATTGGTTCGGGTGGAAATGGTCAGCCAGATGCGGCCGCGGCTGTCGCTCAGGACGAAATTGACCTTGCCCATCGGCTGGCCGTCGATGCTGTCGCAAAGCACCCGCGTCCTGCCCTCGCGGGTCATGCGTTCGAGCCGGTCGGTGCCGAAATTGGCGATCAATATGTCGCCATTGGGCGCAAACGCGAGGCCGTTGGGCAAAGTGCCGCCGAGCAAGCTTGCAGCGGCGTCGGCCTGCAAATCGAAATGCCCGTCAACCGACTGAAGGATCAACTCCTGGCCATTTCCGGGCACAATCTTCATGACCCCACCGCGAGCGTCCGCTGCCCACAATGTGCCGTCGCGTTCGGCAAGAATGCATTCCGGGCGCTGAAGATCGTGACCGACAAAGCGGGCCTGTTCCGGATCGAACTGCCACCCATGAAGGGGGTTAGCCCCCTTACCCGTTCGTATAAGCGTCATGCGATCTTCCTAGTATCCAAGGGGAAGGGCCGATCACGAAAGAGGTTTTGCCACCTTATTCGTCGCTCTCTCAACCACTCAGTAGGCGACCCGGTCGCCGCCCTTCAGCGCCAAAATCTCCCGCGCTTCGGCGGGGCTGGCCGGCTCATGCCCCATTTCGCGCAGGATACGCACGATCTTGCCCACCTGCTCGGCGTTGGAGACCGCGAGCTTGCCACGCTCGATGAACAGGCTGTCTTCCAGGCCCACGCGCACATGGCCGCCCATCAGCGCAGCCTGAGTGAGGAAAGGCATCTGGTGCCGGCCCGCCGCCAAGACCGACCATTGAAAGGTGTCGCGGCCGAAGAGCCGGTCCGCAGTCTGCTTCATGAACATGAGATTATCGAGATCGGGTCCGATGCCGCCCAGGATGCCGAATATCATCTGCACGAAAAAGCTGGGCTTGATCAGGCCCCGATCGAGAAAATGGGCAAGGTTGTAAAGATGCCCGACGTCATAGCATTCATGCTCAAACCGGGTTCCGGCATCGCTCATCGTCTCCAGGATATAGGCCATGTCGCGGAAGGTGTTGCGGAAGATGTAATCGTCTGAATTAACGACATAATCCTTTTCCCAAGGATATTTCCATTCGCTGATCCGCTTTGCGGCGGGGAAAAAGGCGAAATTCAGCGAGCCCATGTTGAGCGAGCACATTTCCGGCTGGAATTTGGCAGCGGCGGCAAGGCGCTCCTTCACGCTCATCGTCGCTGCCCCGCCGGTGGTGATGTTCACAACGGCATCGGTGGCCTGCTTGATGACGGGCAGAAAGCGCTGGTATATGTCGGGATCACCGGTCGGACGGCCATCCTCCGGCACGCGGGCGTGCAGGTGAAGAATGGCGGCGCCGGCTTCTGCGGCCTCGATCGCCTGCGCGGCAATCTCCTCCGGCGTTATGGGCAAGGCATCGGACATCGTTGGCGTGTGCGCCGAACCGGTAACAGCGCAGGATATAACCACTTTTGCCATCAGTGGTGTCCCATCGCGGCTTTGGCTGGCGCTTGCTCGCGCGCGACACGGCCAAGCGACCGTCCCGGCTCGCCATCCTTGAAGAAGCGCGCCATTTGGGGCGCGTTCTCAATGTCGCGCACAAGTGTTTCGATGCCTGCTATCGTCATGTAACTCCCCCGCCCATCGGGCCTGGATGCCATTGCCTCATGCGTCCAATCCTCCTCCCGACCATCCAACCAGAATATGGTGGTCGGGAGGAGGATCGGACTGGCCCCGCTCTCAGAAGTGGAACGTTGCTTCAACGCCATAAGTTGCCGGTTCGCCAACGGCGGGTTCCGTGAAACCATAGTTAGTGAAATCGACGATATCGCGATAATATTTCTTATTGAAAATATTCTTGCCCCACAGCGCCACCTGCCACGTCTTCGCCTGCGATCCGATCGCGATCCTGGCATTTGACAGCCAATATCCGGGCTGCTCGAACCGTGGGTCATTATTCGGGTAGAAGAACACCTTCGTGCGATAGGAAGCGTCAAAGCTTCCGAACAGGGCAAGATTTGATGAAATTGGCGTGCTTGCGTCAAGACCAAGGGATGCGGTCAGTTTCGGCGCACGGGCCAGCGTATTGCCGGTATAGTCATTTGCCGCCGACTCCGACTGATAATCGGTGAACTTGGCGCTGAGCAGGCCCAAGGAACCTCTGAACCTGATGTTCTTCGTGATGGCCAGAGCCGAACTTCCTTCCAGACCATAAACCCTTGCGGTAGCAGCATTATCAAGCAACTGCTTGGGGATGCCCCCACCGGCGGGCTGCAACAGCGAATAAACCTGAAGATCCTTATAGTCATAATAGAAGCCCGACACGTTCAGTGTCAGCCGATGATCCGGCGTCTGATATTTCACGCCCGCCTCGTAGCTCGTGATCGTTTCCGGCGTAAACGTGGTCACCTCTGCGGGGTCGAACACGACTCCGCCGTTGACGCCGCCGCTCTTGAAGCCGCGAGAAACCGAGGCGTAGACCATCGCGTCGGGCGTGATCTGATAATTCGCTATGATGTCTCCGCTGACGTTGCCGTTCGATATCTTTCCAGCGACGTCCACAACGGGAACCGAAAAAGTCGGCTCTACGAGGGCTATGTTCTCGCTATAGGTCTTGCGCTCATAGGTATAGCGCAGGCCAGCCGTAAGCTTCAGCTTGTCCGTTATGGCATAATCGGCTCGTCCGAATGCGGCATATGCCCAATTTTTCTGGTGAAAGAAGTGATCGGCGAACAGGATGCCGAACGATGGGTCAAATCCGAAACTCGGCCGGAGCGCCCGGAGGCTGTCATACTGATTGTTGTAATCCACATTCTCGAAAAAATAATACGCCCCGATGATCCAGTTCAGTCTATCACCCCCGGGAGATGCAAGCCGCAGCTCCTGGGTGACCTGATAACTGGTTTGATCGTAAGTGAATTCAAGGCTTTCGTTGGGTGAGCTGTCCGTATCCTCGACACGGGTGAGATGGACCCTGTTATAGGCCGTGATGCTGCTCAGCTTTGCCCAATCGAAATCCTTGTCGATCGACAGGGAGCCGCCATAATTTTCGATAACCTCCCGCCCGACGCGATTGATGGCATTCGAGCGCAGGTCAGGCGTGTCTCTATAGCCCAGCACGTCATAACATGCATAAGCGCGCTGCGCCTCCAGCGAACAGGTTTGTCCGGTCGCAGTCAATGTTCCGCGCGACTTGAAGGTTGCGGTATGCGGGTTCGATCTACCGCCGTGCACGTTCAGGACGAAACGCCAGTCGCTGGACGGCTCCCACTTCAATATACCGCGCCCGGCCCAGGTCCTGATGTCGTTTCCGGTGCTTTTACCCGTCAGTCGATTGACCATATAGCCATCCCGACGCTCCGCCGTGAACGCCACGCGGCCCGTCAGGGCGTCACCCGCCAAAGGCCCCGACAGCGCCGCTTCAACAAAGGCGTCGCCGAGATTGCCTCCGCGAACCGTAATATCGCCCGAGAGGCGATCGGTCGGCATTTTGGAGAAATATTTTATCGCGCCGGCAGTCGTATTTCGCCCGTAAAGCGTCCCCTGTGGCCCGCTCAATACCTCAACCCGCTGAATGTCGAAGAGGTTGAATGCGATCGCATTTGTCGAAGCGATGTAGACATCGTCAACATAGACGCCGACCGGACTGGCGGCATTCGGATTGAAGTCCGCTGTGCCGACACCGCGGATGAAAATGCGGGGGTTGGTATTGCTGTATGTCGACGAAATTGTGACGTTCGGCACGACCTGGGAAATCTCGTTGCTTCTGGTAATGCCCGAGCTGGTCAGCGACTCGCCGCCTATCACACTGATGGTTGCCGCCACTTTCTGGACGTTTTCTGAGCGTCGGTTGGCAGTGACAATGATTTCACCGAGTTCCGCAGGAGCGGGCTGGGCCGCTTTTTGCGGCACTCCAGCTTCCGTGGACGAAGTCGACGCGACTGATGTCTGAGCCGAGGCAGCGGCAGGCAAAACGATGGGCACGACGAGCGCAGCAGCCGATGCAAGAAACCGTGATTGCATATTCCCCCTCCAAAATAACTGTTCCCGACCCCCAGCGGCTTTCCGGGAGGGGTCTTTTGTTGTGGCCTGAATTCTACCCAGCCCTCGCCATTTTATCGAGCAGCGATCCTAGATGTTATCTATCTGATATCGAGATTGTTCAGGCCGATGGCGGCCGTGCCGGACCTGATCCCGGAAGCGCCCCTTTCGGATGCCGGGCCTGCAAATAGATTGATCCGACATCATTCTCCACGCCCTGGCGGGTCGGAGTTCGCTGGCCTCGGTCGCTGTGACGGGTTGGGCGCGTCACCGGGGTAGCTGAAGCGCGGATCGACTACCGCCGATACGCGCTAGTCCTGTGGCAACGCCCGTCTTATCTCACGAATCGGCGCCGCCATAGCGTTGCTCTACAGTAGCCTTGAGCCGGGCATTCCAGAGCTGGAGAAAAACGCCTAACTCTTTCGTGACCTGAGCAGGATCTTCCGCGCCAAATATCGATTCCGAGTTCGTCAGCCTGGTCCCGGTGCCGCTCGGCTCGAAGTCCCACACATGTGTGCCGGTAAGGCCGCCGGCGTCACCCGTCCAGGCCAACCGCCGGCCGGGCTCGACTTCAGCGATCTTCGAGGGAATATCGATCTCCGAAACACTCATATCCACCCCGGCGACACTCCAGTGAATGATGGAACCGGAAGCCAGAGGGCCGTCCAGTCGCGCCGCGGTTATCGGCTCCATCCAGTCGACCCAACCGGCGACATCGATGAAGACCGCCCACACCTGATCCGGCGAAGCGTTGATTTCGAGTTCATGAATACACAGAACCGGTGCATCGCGATCAACAGAAACCATGACTTTACCTCACCTCGGGTTTGGAACATTCGGGAAATGCTGGGCGCGCCAACAGCGGCGTCACCTCAATTCTGCACCAATACGGAAAAAGTGGCAACGCTTGCCGAGCATTACTGGATCAAGTTGTACGCGGAGTCCGAGTTTCAGAAAGACGAAGTATGTACAGACCCTGATTCTTGTCGCTGATGAATATATATCCGCGCGAGTCGACCAGCACGTCTTCGGTTTGGGTAATCAAACCCGTAGTCGGCCAGGGACCGCGCCGATCCGTTGGGTCTGGCGGCATGAAATAGGCAATTTCCTTGGGCAGACGTTCATCGGAGACATCATATACCCGCAGCCCGGCGTTGAAATATGTCAGGAAGCAGATATTTTCATCATTCAGGAGGACATCCTGATATTGCCACTGGTGCTGGTTATGCGGCCCGAACCTGGCGCCTCGCTCGACGAAGTTTTTATAGGGAGCACCCGGGGGCGGCTCCGGCAGAGGGAACAGGGAGATCAGGCGGGGTTTTGTCTCATCGCTGACATCTACGATGCCGGCATAGCCCAGCGATCCGGCTCCATTCTCCAGAATCGCCTCGGAATTGACGATCACCAAAGGCCGGTCCTGCAACGGAAGAGCCGTATGAACGGCAATATAATGCTCGAACGGCGGCGAGAAAGGAAGATCGCTCACCAGCTTCGGCGCTTTCTTGTCCGATATGTCCAGAATGACAAAGCCGCCCGCGCTATAGGGCAAATAGGCGCGATCGCCCTTTACATAAGCCCCGCCATGCAGAAGCGTTCCTGCCGAAACGCCCCCTTCCCCACCGGCAAGCCACTGCCCTTCGCGCCACCAGCGGGAGATTTCCGTGGGATTTGCAGGATCGGAAATGTCGACGATCTGCAAGATGTGACCATCATACCCATCGGGCAGGCCCGTTGCGTAGACATATTGGCCACCGTCATAATAATTGCGATGCGTTCCCGATCCGCCCGTCTTGAAAACGCCCAATTGTTGAGGATTTTCGGGATCCTCCAAATCCCAAATCGCAAAGCCCTCATGCTCCCATGGCCCCTCATGGCCGCCGAGAAAATCCGGGATTGCCTCCATCGCGGTGATCATCTTGCCGTCCGCGATCTGAATCTGGAACGTCATCGTATCCGCTGGACCGGGAACATGCTTGATATAGCGATGCGAATGGGGATCGGTGATGTCCAGGATCACGAAGCCCGGCTCCCAGAGCAAGGCAGTATATAGGTACCAGCGTTCCCCGACCCGGTGGATCGCCATCTTAAAGCCAGCTTTTCCATCAAGATCGGCATATCCGATCTGATCAATATTCCAGCTGATTGCCTCTGTCTGTGGGAACATGCATCTCTCCTGAGCCACCCGACCGGCTGCACATCGGCGCGGCGTTGGCGTGCTTAAGGATTTATCGGCCAACCTTGCCTTTATCGAGTGCCTGCCCGGCAACAGACTCATCTCATCTCAAGATAAAACTGCGCCGGTCCGCTGGACCGCGACGACGTGGCACGCGGCATCAAAACATCACACCGATGCTTTTGAGATTTTCGATTTCCTCCATGAGAATCTCGTAGACGCACGTGACGGCGTTGCTCGGAGTGGGTGTGACGCGCCGGGCGATATAGCGTGTAAGCGTAAGATCGCTGAGCACGGTTGCGTGCCAGGCCGGGTCACGCCTTTCCTCCAGCACCGCGGTTTCCGGCAGGAGCAGCGATCCGTAGCCCAGCGTCGAAAGCGATTTCATCAGGGAAAGCGAGTCCGCTTCTACGCTTACGTTAAGGGTGATGCCGCTCTTCTTGGCCAAAGTTTCGATGTGACAGCGCTCCCGCTGCGGAAGATGAGACAAAATGAGCGGCACGCCCAGCGCCTGCTGCGTGCTACATGTTCCATGAGGCAGCGGATGCATGTCGGCTGGCGCCACGAGGTAAAATTTCTCCCGTGCGAGCGGCTGAACATCTATTCCGGGGATCGGATCGGGAAAGGTGATGATGGCCAGGTCGAGCCGACCTTTCACCAGCAGTTCCTGGAGTTCGGCAGTCATGGACTGCACCGGATCGATGTGCACGCCCGGATACAACTCCCGCGTTTTCTTGAACAAGAGCGGAAAGAGGATATTTCCGTCTGACGGATGGGTTCCGAAGTTGACGGTTCCGACCACCTCGTCGGCGGCATCCCGAACGAGCGAACGGAGCGCTTCGGCGTCGAGAAGGAGTTGAGTTGCAGCATCCAGCAGGCGCGTTCCGGCTCTCGTCAAACGGACGCGCCGGCCGTCTCGCGCAAACAGTGCCACACCCAGATCTTCCTGTAATCTGGAGATTTGTCGGCTGAGAGCCGACTGAACGATATTCAGCCGGCTGGCAGCATCCGTGAAGCTGCGCAATTCGGCGACCGAGACGAAATAACGAAGTTGCCTCAGATCCATCCCATAGCCTGCCGGGTCGATCTAGACCCGCCTTCCACAGCAATTCCCCATCCCTCGAAGCGTTCTGGTTTGATACCGTTGCCGGTCCCCTAGAATGCTTCTCGCCAACCACAGCCGCGGCCTCCGTTGGCGCTGCCTCGATTGTTAGCAGTTCGGCGGGAGACGAACAATGATCTGTCACCTAGCGCCCCTGCCGGCAACCGCCGCTTATATGTTGGCCTTGGTCACAGGCTGTCCGGTCTGTCGATCTTTCAGCGGCTGGCGCTGTTGCGGACATCCGCCACTACATCATCGCACAAAAAAGCCCTGACCAGATCGGATCAGGGCTCTTCTGCGCACTATAACGCTCGCCTAAGCCTTCAGCATGTCGAGAGCGACATCGACGATCATGTCTTCCTGACCGCCGACCATCTTGCGTCGGCCCAGTTCGACAAGGATCGCACGGGTATCAAGGCCATAATCATCCGCCGCCTTTTCCGCATGGCGAAGGAAGGAGGAATAGACACCGGCATAACCGAGCGCCAGCGTCTCACGGTCAACGCGCACCGGCCTGTCCTGAAGCGGACGGACGAGATCCTCGGCCACATCCATCAGCTTCATCACATCGCAACCGTGGTTCCAGCCCTTGCGATCGACCGCGGCGATGAACACTTCGAGCGGCGCATTCCCCGCGCCAGCGCCCATACCGGCCAGACTGGCGTCGATCCGCACCGCGCCTTCCTGCGCCGCAACGATCGAATTGGCGACGCCCAGCCCCAGATTGTGGTGCGCGTGCATGCCGCGTTGCGTTTCGGGCTTCAGCACACGATCATAGGCCTGAAAACGCGCGCGGACGCCATCCATGTCGAGCGCTCCGCCACTGTCGGTCACATAGACGCAATGTGCGCCGTAGCTTTCCATCAGCAATGCCTGCTGCGCCAGCGCCTCGGGCTCGATCATGTGGCTCATCATCAGGAAACCCGACACATCCATGCCGAGATCGCGAGCGATGCCGATATGCTGCTTCGACACGTCGGCCTCGGTGCAGTGGGTGGCGACGCGGACCGAGCGAACCCCGAGATCATAGGCGCGGCGCAACTCCTCGACCGTCCCGAGGCCGGGAAGGATCAGCGTCGTCAGCACCGATTTGTTCAGCACCTCCGCCACCGCTTCCAGCCATTCCCAGTCGGTATGCGCGCCGAACCCATAGTTGAAGCTCGTTCCGGACAGGCCGTCGCCGTGCGCAACCTCGATGGCATCTACACCTGCCTCGTCGAGCGCCCTGGCGATCGCGGCGACATGATCGAGGCCATACATGTGCCGGATCGCGTGCATGCCGTCGCGCAGCGTCACGTCCTGGATGTAGAGTTTCTGCGTGTTGACGTCGAAGCTCATGCCGCGACCCTCCCCGCCTGAATGCGCTGGGCGAGCAGTTCTCCGGTCGCCTTGGCCGCGGCCGTCATGATGTCGAGATTGCCTGAATAGCTCGGCAGATAATCGCCGGCGCCTTCGACCTCGAGAAAGATCGAGGTCTTGATGCCGGTGAATTCGCCGCGCCCCGGAAGCTTGAGCTTGTTGTTGTCGCCATAGCGTTCGAACTGCACCTCCTGCTTGAGGCGGTAGCCCGGCACATAGGCCTGCACCTTGGCGACCATCGCCTTGACCGAGGCGCGGATGGCTTCCTCGTCGGCGCCTTCGGACAGGGTGAAGACCGTGTCGCGCATGATCATGGGGGGTTCGGCGGGATTGAGGATGATGATCGCCTTGCCCTTTTCCGCGCCGCCGACCTGTTCGATCGCGCGCGCGGTGGTGCGGGTGAACTCATCGATATTGGCGCGCGTGCCGGGACCGGCCGAGCGCGACGACACCGATGCGACGATCTCCGCATAATGAACCTTGGCGACCTGGCTCACCGCAGCCACCATCGGAATGGTCGCCTGACCGCCGCACGTCACCATGTTGACGTTGGTCGCGTCCAGATTCGCATCCATGTTGACCGGCGGGATGGTGAAGGGGCCGATTGCCGCCGGGGTCAGATCGACCACCAGCTTCCCGTCGGCGCGCAACGCTTCGTCATGCACCTTGTGGGCATAAGCGGACGTCGCGTCGAACACGACGCCGATCTCCGAATAGAAGGGAAGCTTCTTCAGCCCTTCGATCCCCTCATGCGTGGTCGCGATGCCACGTTCGCGTGCCATCGCCAGCCCCTCGGAAGACGCATCGATGCCGACTACCGCGACAAGTTCCATATTCTGGGGGTATTTGATCATCTTGATCATCAGGTCGGTGCCGATATTGCCCGATCCGATGATCGCCGCCTTGATTCTGTCGGTCATGATTCAGTTCCATAAGTGAGAGCGCAACTGCCGATGCCACCGATGTGGATCCGCACATGATCTCCCGGTGCGAGCGTGACCATCGGGCCAAGCGCGCCCGACAGCAGGACATCGCCCGCCCGCAGCGGCTCGCCGAGCTTCGCCAGCATCCGAGCGATCCAGTGCACCGAATTATAGGGGTGGCCGAGGCAGGCTGCGCCAGAGCCCACGGACGCGACGGAGCCGTTGACTTCCGTCACCATGCCGCAGCTGTAGAGATCGAGTTCGGCATGCGGGAGCGGATCGGTTCCAAGCACGAAAAAGGCCGAGGAGCCGTTGTCCGCCACGGTATCGGCGAAGGTGATCTGCCAATCCGCTATACGGCTATCGACGATCTCGATAGAGGGAACGGCCTTGTCGATGGCGGCGATGACCGTCTCCAGCGATGCGTCGGGATCCTCAAGATCGCGGCCCATGATGAAGGCAATTTCCGCCTCGGCCTTGGGGTGGATCACCTGCGCCGGATCGAGTACGCCTCCGTCAGGAATTTCCATGTCCGCGAACAAAGCGCCGAAATCGGGTTGATCGACACCAAGCTGGCGGCGGACCGAATCGGCCGTCAGGCCGATCTTGCGGCCGACCAGCCTTCGCCCCTGAGCCTCCCAATATTTGGTGTTTATGGCCTGCACGGCATAAGCGCCCTCGGCATCAAGAGGGTCGAGGAAATCCCGCAGGGGGGCGATTGGAGGGCCGTGATACGCATCGCGCAGCATCCGTGCCACGAGGTCAAGGTTTCTGTTCATAGGAAAATCACTATGCAGCACAGTGAGACAAGGGCAATCTCGCCTTGCCAAAACTTCCCACGATGCGGAATAAAGCTGCATGAGCGTTAGCCGGACATCGCCGCCCTTATCCCTCGACAAGTCCCTTGCCCTGCTCGTCCATGTTCTCGAGGGCGACTTTGCATCGATGTCAGCCTTGGCGTCCGCCGCGGGGCTACCTCTTTCAACGGCGCATCGGCTTTTGACGGGTCTTCAACAGGCGGGCTTCATCGTGCCCGTCAGCCGCGGTCGTTATATCAGCGGCCCGACGTTGCGGCGGCTGGCCCGCCCCGAGAACGAAACGAACAGGATCCTCGTGCAGATCGCTGCCCCGATCCTGGCAAAGCTATCGCGTCGCACCAGTCGCATCTGTCACCTGGGCGTGCTGGAAGATGGCATGATGACCTATCTCATCAAGGAGGGCGATGCCGAGGATCACGCCTTGTCGCGCCAAGGCATGCAACTGGAGGCATATTGCACCGGCTTGGGAAAAGCACTGCTTGCTCATATGCCCGAAACCCAGCGCAATGATTATCTTTCATCCGGGACTTTCGTCGCTCTCACGCCTCACACGCTGACAACGCCTGAGGCGCTTTCGGCGGAGTTCGATCGCATCCGACGATCCGGTTATGCACTGGACGAGCAGGAAATCTTGCCGGGTTTGGTGTGCATAGCCGTGCCAATCCAACTGGAAGGGCGCGTGATCGCGGCGATCTCGTTGGTCGTGACGCACAAGGGAGGCCCCGTGCGTCCCCAGGCCTATTTCGCCCGTCTACGCGCGGCGGCAATCGAGATCGAACTTAGGCTGCAACCCTTTTCCGCCATGTTGCAGCTATAGGCGAAGTTACACGACACGGCTGGGCCATAATCAATCGACGCCTTGGTCTCCCAAGTCACTTTGCGGCAAGCGCCGGCTCCGTTCAGGTTGCTGCGCTGCGACGGCCAGCCCCCGTGTCCCTATCCTGCACGTCCGACAACGCGGCTTCCGCCGCCGCCACATCACGGCGGTAGCGCTCGATCGCGCCCGCCTTGACCGGGCCGTAGCCGCGAACCTCGTCAACCATTGCGAGCAGGCGCACAAAAGCTGCGTGGTTTCCAAGCGCGAGAATCGAGAGCATGCGCTCGGCCAACGCTTCATATTCCTCGATCAGCGCGCGCTCGTCACGCCGCTCGCCGGTGCGGGCAAACGGATCGAGCCAAGTGCCGCGCAGACGCTTCATGCGCGCCAGCACGCGCATCGCCGTCAGCATCCAGCGCCCGAATTCGCGCTTGGCGGGGCGGCCGCCCACGCCGGGCCGCGTGAAGATCGGCGGCGCAAGGTTGAAACTGATCTTCGCGCCGTCCTGGAACGTGCGCGCGATCTCGGCATGCAGTTCTGGCCGAGTCAGCAGGCGCGCGACCTCATACTCGTCCTTGTAGGCGAGCAGCTTTGCGTAGCTGCGCGCGAAGGTGCGGGCGATGGCTTCCTCCCCCGGCCGGATCGCGTGCTCGGCCGCCGCGACGCGCGCGACGAAAGCGCGGTAGCGTTCGGCCAGCGCCCGATCCTGATAGGCCTCCAGATGGGTGGCACGATGCACCATGATTTCAGCCAGCGTCTGCGGCGGGGCCGCGGAATTGCTGCGGCTTGCGGCGATAAGCTCGGTCAGGCGGCTCGGATCGACCGCGTGGAGCCGGCCGAGCCGGAACGCCTTCAGATTGAAGTCGACCGCGACGCCGTTGAGGGCAATCGCTCGCTCGATCGCGGCGATGCCGAGCGGCAACAACCCCTGCTGCGCGGCGATGCCGAGCAGGAACAGGTTGGTTCCAATCCTGTCGCCGAGGAAGGCGAGCGCAAGCTCGGAACCCGGAACGAGCATAACGTTCCCCTCGCCCGCCGCACGTCTCAACCGGCCGAGCAGCAGCGTCGGGTCTGCTGTCGCATCGCGGTCGAACTGGAAGGCGACGGTGGGCTCGACGTCGGCGTTGGCGATCACCCGCGTGCGGCCCGCGCCGATCGTGTCGGCTGATTCGGGCGCCACCGCCGCGACCACATCGAACGCGAGGATCAGGTCGGCCTCGCCGCGCCCGACCCTTTGGGTGGCGATGGCCTTGGGATCGCTGCCGATGCGGACGTGGCTGTAGACCGCGCCATTCTTTTGACTGAGGCCGGTCATGTCAAACAGCGACATGGCCTTGCCTTCCAGATGCGCGGCCATGCCGATCAGTGCGCCGACAGTGACCACGCCGGTGCCGCCAATGCCCGCCACCATCAGATTGAAGTCCCGGCCGCGCCGCGCAACCTCGGGTTCCGGCAGGGTCTCCAGTATCGATTCGTCGATCGCCAGCGCGTCGGGCTTGCGCGGCTCCGCTCCGCGAACGGTGATGAAGGACGGGCAAAAGCCGTTGAGGCAGCTAAAATCCTTGTTGCAGCTCGACTGGTCGATCGCGCGCTTGCGACCGAATGGCGTCTCGACCGGCACCAGGCTGACGCAAGTCGACTGAACCGAGCAGTCGCCGCATCCCTCGCAAACCTCCCTGGAGATGAACAGGCGCTGCGCCGGATCGGGAAAAGTGCCGCGCTTGCGCCGGCGCCGTTTTTCCGCCGCGCAGGTCTGCTCGTAGATCAGCACGGTGCATCCGGGCGTTTCGCGCAGCTCGCGCTGAATGTCGTCCAGCCGATCGCGGTGGAGGATTTCGACATTCCGGGGGAAGCCGGCGTCGCCCTGATGGCGTGATGGCTCGTCGCTCGCGACGGCGATCCGCTCGACGCCTTCATCGCGCACCTGACGCGCGATCTGGGCCACCGAGATCGGTCCGTCCACGGGCTGGCCGCCCGTCATCGCGACCGCGTCGTTGTATAGGATCTTGTAGGTGATGTTGACCCTGGCGGCGACGGCGGCGCGGATGGCGAGCAGCCCCGAATGATAATAGGTGCCGTCGCCCATGTTCTGGAAAATGTGCGGCGTCTCGGTAAAGGGCGCCACCCCGAGCCAGTTGCCCCCCTCGCCGCCCATCTGGGTCGGCAACAGAGCCTGCTCCGGCCGCACGAAACTGACCATCGTGTGGCAGCCGATGCCAGTCATGCTGATGCTGCCGTCGGGCAACCGGGTAGACCGGTTGTGCGGACAGCCCGAGCAGAAATAAGGTGTGCGCCGGAGCGTGGGCGAGCCATTGTCGCTGCCTCCGGCCAACGCGTCGCGTGCCAGGCGCACAGCGTCATCCAGCCGACCGAGCCGCTCCAGCCGCCCGGCGATCGCGCGGGCGATGCTTACCGAATCGAGCGGATCGGTGGCCGAAAGGAGCGGCGCCTTGCTTTCGTCGCGCTTGCCGATCACCAGCGGGCGCTCGGCCTCGTTGATGAGGAGAGCGGCGATCTGTTCCTCCAGGAAGGGGCGCTTCTCCTCCACGACGAGCAGGGTTTCGTGCCCACGCGCGAAGGCGGCGAGGCCATCGGGTTCCAGCGGCCAGATACATCCGATCTTGTAGAGTGAGATGCCGGTGGCCGCAGCCGCATGGTCGTCCAGCCCAAGGAGCGCGAGCGCTGCGCGCGTGTCGCCATAGGCCTTGCCCGCTGTGACGATGCCGAGCCCGCGCGTTTCGGCGGCGATCATGGGACGGTCGATGCCATTTGCGCGCACGAACGCGTGCACCAGCGGCAGCCGCCGCTCCACCACCACGCGCTCCTCGCCCAACGGGTCGAATGCCCCCTGGCGGCTATGCACCGCCGCGATCTCATCCTCGCCTAGCGGCGGCAGCACCGGCGCGAAATCACCCAGCGCCAGATCGACGGTCGCGGTCTGTTCCGCGACATCGTTGACGCACTTCATGGCCACCCAACTGCCCGAATAGCGCGAGAGCGCGAAGCCGAGCAGGCCGAATTCGATTAGCTCGGAGACGTCGGCGGGGTAGAGCGAAGGGATGAGGCTCGCCGCCATCGCCTGCTCGCTATGATGGGCGACGGTGGACGATTTGCCGGCATGGTCATCGCCATAGAATAACAGCACGCCCCCATTGCGGTGCGCGCCGGCGAAATTGCCGTGTTTCAAGGCATCGCCCGAGCGGTCGACGCCCGGGCCTTTACTGTACCAGGCGGCGAATACGCCGTCGACCTTGGGGCCGGGCACCTGATCGAACTGTTGTGTGCCGCGAACCGCCGTCGCAGCGAGATCCTCATTCACGCCCGGCTGGAACATAATGCCAGCCGCCTTCAACCTGTCTCCGATCGACCAGAGCGTCGTATCAACATTGCCGAGCGGCGAGCCTCGATAGCCGGTGATGTAGCCAGCTATGCGAAGCCCCGCCCGACGATCGAGCGCCGCCTGTGCAAGCAAAACCCTTGCGATGGCCTGGTTGCCATTCAGGACAACCGGGCCGTTCTCGACCGTCCATTTGTCGTCCAGGCTGGCCGCTCGCAACTCGGCGGAGTCGATTGAACGCGTCAAAAGATCTCTCCCAATTTTTCCGAGATAGCATAGTCGAGGCGCCCGCCCCATCGCTGTCGCCTAGGCGACAAGGAAGCAAAATTATATATGCTTGGATGGGACCGGCAGTGATTTAGGAGAAAAGAATGTCTGCGTCACCCTTTGATCTATTGCAGTGGCTCCCCGAGAGCGCGCGCGAAGCATTTCATGCGGCAGCCCGGAACCGACATTTCGGTCAGGGCGAACTGATTTACAACCAAGGGGATGCTGGAAACCAGATGTATCGACTGGTGTCTGGCGCGGTAAGACTATCGGTCGCCCGCTCGGACGGGCGTGAACTCCTGTATCTGCTTTTCCAGCCAGGCGATTGCTTCGGCACGAGCAGCCTCGTCGACGGGGAGATGCGCCCGCAAACGGCAGAGGCCCATGAAGCGTGCGAGGTTGAGGTGCTCGATCGGACAGGGTTTGACCACCTGCGAAGCATACACAGGGCATTTGATGACGCCCTCATCCGCTTGGTTACGCGTCACATGCGACTCTTGAGCGGGTTGTTCGCAGATGCCCATCTTGAGGCCATTTCCGCCCGTGTGGCCAGTCGGATCCTCACCACGGCGCGCAGTTTCGGCCGCCCGACTCCCGCCGGCATCGCGCTGTCCGTCCCGCTGACGCAAAGCGAGTTAGCGCTTATGGTGGGAGGATCACGTCAGACGGTCAACAAGGTGCTTCAGCAGTTTCAGGCCGATGGGCTGGTCCATCTGAACGGCGGCCAGCTGATCGTCCTTTCGACGGATCGATTGCGATCGATGCTGTCGCCTGAGTGATCCTCAGCGCGGGCGAGGCCAAGAAACGCTTTGCCGTTGTCAGCCACCTTCTTACTTCACGGTGCTTTCGATCGCGCCGATGCCGTCGATCTCGCAACGAACGACATCGCCGCTCTTGAGGAAACACTGCGGCTCCATGCTGACCCCGACTCCCTCGGGGGTGCCGGTCGCGATCAAATCCCCGGATTCGAGTGTAAATGCAGTCGATAGATAGGAAATCTGCTCCGCCACCCGATGGATCATCTGGGCGGTATTGCTCGATTGGCACAATTCACCGTTGACGAAGCAGCGCAAGTCAAGCTTCTGCGGATCCGCGATTTCGTCTGCCGTGACAATCCAGGGGCCGATTGGTCCGTGCGTATCGAACGACTTGCCCATGGTAAAGGTCCACGAATGAAACTGCCAATCGCGCGCGGAAACGTCGTTGGCGACAAAATAGCCAAAAATATGAGCGTAGGCGTCTTCCACCCTCACATGCTTGGCCGGCTTGCCGATCACGAGGCCAAGTTCGACTTCATAGTCCAGCTTCTCCGTGACCCCAGGGTCGATCTCGTCGAACGGCCCGCTGAGGCATGTGGTTTGCTTGTTGAACCAGACCTGATTGTTCGATCGCGCGACCCCGAGCTTGTCAGCTTCTTCCAGATACTTGGCGTAATTCATGCCGATTGCCAGATACTTGCCCGGTTTCTCGATCGGGCAGAGGATGGGTGATCGACTGAACGCCACTCGCGTTTCGGCCCGATCAAGGGCAGCTCTGGCCTGGTCGAGCCCGGCATCGCCGGCGGCGACCAGCTCCAGCATCGTTGCATAGGGCAGACCCGATGCCGACAGGTCGACGATCTCCTCTCCCACGACTGCTCCGATGTGGACTCCTGCTGCGGTCTGGAAACGCACAAGCTTCATTGTCGATTACCTATTTTGGAACCGGTCACATGCCGGTCGGAACCCTCGCTCAATTGGTCTGCCCTCCGCTCAAGACCCAGAGCTATAATAGTCTGGAACACAAGCCGGGAGACATCATCGGCGAGCGGCGTGAAATTGAGATCATGCTGGCGAAGGATGCGTCGATAACGGCGGCATGACGGCCGCAAGTTCCGCGGCTCGCCCTTTATCGATGAGGCCAGCAGGGAATAGCTGGCGCTCATCGTTACACGGCAATTGAAGCACGAGGCAGTTCTGGCGGCCGTGGCCGAGCTGCTTATCTCGCGCAATCCACCCGTCCCCTTGCCGGGGGACAATCGGATTTCCGCACGACCTGCGAACCAAATTGACATCCGGGGAATAACGCCCCCTCGGTCATTCCGCTTCCTCAACCGATCCCGAGAGACGCGAGAAACGAGTCAGCGTTCCCCGAAAATACGTCGTCCAGAACCTCCGAAGAGAGGCCCAGTTCGCGCCACTCATTGACGAGCCGCTCGTGGGAGAGCATCGGATAATCGACGGCAAAGAATATTTTTTTGCGCAGCCGTTTGGCAATTTCACGCTTGAGTTCGTCCGAATAATAGCGTGGCGACCAGCCGTGAAGCTCCATCCAGACGTTAGCCTTGTGCAATGCAATCGCAATCATCTCTGATTGCCATGGCCAGGACACCCGAGCAGCGATCACGTTCAGGGCAGGGTATCGGGCGGCGATGTGATCGACGTGGCGGGGATGGCAATTCTCAAGCTCAAGCCCCCCGCCGCCCCGGACACCGACACCGCTGGCCGACATGCCTGTAAGCATCAATACCGGCCGATTGGCCTCGATGCACAAATTGATGCACTTCTCCCACTCCGGGCTGTCCGGAAGCCCGGCTTTGGAGAAGGGATGAAGCCCCATACCGATCAAGCCTGGCCCTTCGCTCAGACAGCGTTCCAGTTCCTTCTCATGACCCGGCAGCGTCGGATCGATGGTGATCCAGTTGCCGAGAACGACGTCCGGATAGTTGCGGGCATATTCGAATGCATAGTCGTGCTGATCCCGGACGGCGCCGACATCCATCTTGTAGGTGTAGGCAAAATCCAGCATCACTCGGGCATTGGCCTGCCGAAACTGCGCTGCCTGCTCCTCTTCGCTGACAAACTTCATGTCCCACTTGAAATAGCTGCGCGTGCCCTCTCGAGCTTCTGGATTGTCGAACGGGCTTCCTTTCCAGCCCTGCTCGGTTCCCCAGTGGGAGTGGAAATCGAAAACGCGCGGAGCCGTGGTGCTCATGGGTGGTTCCTTCATTTATCTACCGCCGGGATGGCCTTCGATCCCGTCCCGGCAAATGCGTGGCGAGGCGATGTTCTGGCGCGATCCCTGGGACTGACGCTTGTCGCTGCCCGGATGATCAGACGTGCGCTTCTTCACCGTTCGCGGCCGCCTTGCGGCGACGCTCCACCTCGATGGCCAGTTCTCGTTTAACCACCTTGCCGGTGGGGCCGATCGGAAATACCGAGAAGATTTCAAGGTGTTGCGGAAGTTTATACTTTGCGACCTCACCCTTCATGAAATCGATGACATCCTGCAATGCGATGTGAGCGCCATCCTTTGGTATGACGCAGGCACAGACATTCTCGCCATAATAATCGTCTTCAATGCCTATCATCGCGACGTCGGCAACCTGCGGATGCTTGATGAGTATTTCTTCGAGTTCGCGGGGCCATATGTTCGCCCCCCCGTGAATGATCATGTCCTTGGATCGGCCCGAGATCGTAAGCCTGCCTGCCTTATCGATGTAACCGCGGTCTCCCGACCGGAACCAGCCATCCGGGGTCCAGCTCTCGGCGGTCTTGGCGGGATTGCGATAATAACCGACCATGATGGTGGGACTGGATTTGACGATCTCGCCCTCCGTTCCGACCGGCACGTCGCGGTCGTCGGGACCAAGAATCCGGACATTCATGAAGGGGTAAGGCCGGCCGACGGTGCCGACCCACTCCTCATATGGCTCCGTTTCATCCGTGCTCGAAGTCAAACCCACCTCGAGCATCCCGTAAATATCGATAACCGGACAGCCTAACCGCTCATTGGCCTCCCTGAGCACTTTCACGAGCGTCGATTGTCCTCCGGTCTGCACCAGGCGCAAACTGGACAGATCCCTGTCATTGAGGCTCTTTTCATTGAGGATCGCAACGAGGGCGGTCGGCGGCGTCGTGAATGTCGTGATCTTGTATTTTTCAATGAGATCCAGGGTCGCAGCGGGATTGAAACGGTCCATAAGGACGCCATGCGCGCCAGCGAGAGCAGCGCAGACCACCGCAGAAAGCCCCATATTCAAGCCAACGGGCATCAGCACCAGAACATTGGCATTGCGGTCGATCTTGAGCACCTCCGCGGCGTGCTGGAGACAAAACAGCGTAGTGTTTGTCGTATGCATCACAGCCTTGGGCTCGCCCGTGGTGCCCGAGGTGAACGCTATGCGCATGACCTCATTGGCATCTCTGGGATGGTTGGGTTCGGGGTCGGCCGGGTCGCGGTCCTCGCGGAGTTGATCGACGCTAACCCAGCCTTCTCCGACAGGCTTTGGCGGCGCTATGCCCAACGGAACGACGACCGTGTTGACCAAATGAGGAAGGCGATCCCGAATGCCGTCGATCATCTCGAGAAAGTCGAAATCTCGGAAATGATCCGGCACCACAAGCGTGTGCGCTTCCGAGAAGCGGAGAATGAACTCGACCTCGCCAGCGCGATAGTCTGGCGGATATTGGCAGAAGACAGCACCCAGGCGCGCAACTGCGGCCAGCATGAATACGAACTCGATCCGGTTCGGAAGCTGAACGGAGACCACATCTCCCGGCCCCACCCCGCGGCGCGACAGCCCGGACGCGATTTCGCCGCTGATCCGCCACAGCTCGCTCCATGTGACGTGTGACCGGCTATCGCTGTAGGCGACCTTGTCCGGAATCTCATTCGCATTTTGCTGAAACACATCGGCCAGCGTTTTGTCGGTCCAATAGCCAGCGGCAGTGTATTTCTCGATCAATTCTGGCTTGAGGATCGTGTCGTTACGGGTGATCGTCATCAGTAACCTCTCCTTTGATTTCCCGCCGATCAAGCGACGCTGCGGGGACCAGATTTTCATCTGGCGCCGGCTCGCCAGCACTGAAACCGCTCTTCTCGGGCGGACTTGATCTCGATTCTTGGCTCGTCAAACCAGCCAAATCCTCCGTAGGGACGTTGGTTTAGAATGGTGACGTGCACAACCATTCACATGACCATGCAGTCACCGGAGCGCTTTCCCACCGGGTGAAAGCGCTCCACTATGCTCAGGACCGCTTCGCCCAGGATCGTCGTCACCCGGAAGCCAAGCCCCGCCAATTCGCCAGAACCATGGCCGGCCTGAATTGGATGGACCGGCCTCCATATTCGCGCAACGCCATGCCGGAGCGCGTCGCGAAGACGACGATCAAAGTGACGGGTTGACCAAAAACTTGCTGCCCGTGGACTTTTTCGCATATTCTTTGACGAACTCGGGGTTGATGACATCGACGAGCGACAATGTTGCCTTGTAACTGCTGGCGAAGGTCGTCGACAATTCTCGAACGATCCTGCCCTTCAATAAAAGCGTCGTTTCGTTCCCGAACTTCTGCAAGGCGTTCAACACCAGATATCTGGCCACCGCCCACGAACTTCCATAGGTCCGCGTAAGCATTGTCGGCTCGGGATTTAGCGACCCATAGATGTAAACTTGCTTCAGGGTCGACGTGCCGTAGCGACTGAATGCGGTCTGATTTGCACCCAAGGCCGCTTCCATGGCGCGGAGGATGCTGTCCGTCATGAATCCTCCGCCCGTGGCGTCAAATGCCAATGTCGCTCCCGTTGCCGTGATGGCCGCCGTCAGATCCTCAAAGAAGGATTCAGCACTTGAGTTGACGACATATTTGGCTCCGATCGAATGCAGGGTTTTGACCTGCTCCTCGGACCGGACCACATTCACGAGCGGGATATCGTCGTTGATGCAGATGCGGTTGAGCATCTGGCCCAAATTCGACGCCGCCGCCGTGTGAACAAGAGCGCTGTGCCCCTCACGACGCATGGTCTCGACCATGGACAGGGCGGTCAGCGGGTTCACATACATCGAGGCGGCAGCCTCAGCGCTCATGCCGGCGGGAAGAACGGTGCACGCGGCGGCGTTCACACGTCGGAAGCTGGCATACATTCCCCCGCTCATGGTGCTGACGGTCTTGCCGATCAGATCGACGGCATTCGCCCCCGCCGCGACGACCGTGCCGGCCCCTTCCGTTCCGACGGGCAACGACTTGCCGATCCTCGGCTGCAAATCGACGGAGCTCATCTGCTCCGCAGGGATTGTCGCGCGCAACCCCGGACGCCCATTCTGCGAGAACACGGCCAGTCCTGACAGATCGGCCGGCCCCAGAAGGAGACCGATGTCCGTTGGATTCATCGAGCTTGCCTCGACCCGGATGACGACCTCGTCGGGCGAAAGGTTTTCGATAGACTCTTCCTCCAACGTGAGAAACAGTTCGCCCTCCGGGGTAATCAATGTGCGAAGACCCACTGATGTGAACTTTTCGTCTGCCATTTCATAATCCTCTACATCAGAACCTTTGGCTGCGATGGAGCCGCTGGCAATCAAGTTCCTGAAAACAAACCCTAAAGCAGATTCTTGCTCACGCCGCCGTCGACGGCCAGCGTCGTTCCCGTCACATAGGAGGCAAGCGGCGACGCCAGGAAGGTAGCCACGGCAGCGATCTCCGCGGGGTCGCCCATTCGGCCGAGCGGAATCGATTTCAGAGCTTCTTGTAATTCGCTGTTGCCGGGTCCGCTGCTGACTGGCCCGTCGACGAGATTTGCACGGGCGGTTTCCACCAGACCGGGGCAAAGCGTGTTTATCCGGATATTCTTGGGTCCGAGTTCCAGCGACAGTGTCTTGGCAAGCCCGATCACTCCCGCCCATGTCGAAACGGACAGCCCAAAGCTCGGCATCGGCTGGATTGTGCACAGGGCGGTTATGTTGACGATGCTTCCGCCGCCCCGCGCCTCCATCCCGGGAACAACCCCGCGCGACATCCGCACGACGCTCATCAGATTCTGCTCGAACGCCCGGCTCCAGCGCAGGTCATCGAAATCCAGCGCCGGCCCAAGCGGAGGAGCGCCGTCATTGTTGACCAATATGTCCACGCCGCCCATTTCCTCAACGGCCGCAAGAATATTGTTGATCCCGTCCAGCATCCGAATGTCACCGACGACTGTTCGAACCTTCCGGCCTGTCTCCGTGGCGATGCGCTCGGCCGCGCTCGCCAACGCATCTTCCTTTCGCGCGCTGATAAGGACATCCGCCCCCTCTGCCGCCAGTCGATGCGCGATGGCAAAGCCTATGCCCTGGCTCGCCCCGTTAACGACCGCCGATTTTCCCAGTAGTTGCAGATCCATTTCTCTCCCCAGCGACAATTAAGTGTTATGCGATCCGGCAGCATTTGAGATCGCTCAGAAATTATGGGCGTAAATTCAAAACTCTGACGTTCAACTCAAGTATTTTGACCGATCCTGGCCTGAGGTTGATCCGATGGCGGATGCCCCACAACGATGCGCGCCCTGTCGATGTTGACTATGAAATACATTCTACTGACTATGTCGTCAATAGGTCGAATCGACACGCTTCATGGGGCGCCCGCATATGCTCAACCGATCCATCTTCACGAGCGCGGGGATCCAAGGGACTTAAAACTACGACGCTTGTTCTCTCAAAGGGATGACCGGATTTTCGCCCGCACAGACATCGACGGCCTGCCTGAAGGGGGGTGTTCGGCATCACGCCCCGTCGCACGACCCTATCCCGATCGGGCTGTGTTATTGACGTGAAAGCATCACATATTTACCGAACCTGATAGTCAGCATATTTGCAATCGAAAGGTGGCCCATGCCTCGCTGGGAAAACGGTTTCCAGACAAACGAAGAAATTCAGAGATACAAGCGCTACGCGGTGATCCGTGAGGCGGCGCGGATCATATCGCGACAGGGCTTCCACAATACGTCCCTCGATGCGGTGGCCAAGGTGCTGGGCATCTCGAAGGGAACGCTCTACAATTACGTCAAGGACAAGCAGGAAATCCTGTTCGAATGCCACAAGATCTCACTCGATCTTGGGGAGCACGCGGTGCGGGTCGCCAGCGAAGCCGGGGGTCTGGGGATCGACAGGCTCCGTCTCCTACTGAGATGTTTCATCATTTGGATGTATGGGCAGGCGGGGGTCGGCGGCCTCACCTTCGATGTGAATGCACTTCGCCCGGAGGATCGCGCCATTGTGGTGGCCCGGCGCGACGGGATGGAGGCCAATCTCGTCGGCCTATTGAAGGAAAGCGCCGAAGACGGCAGCATCCGCCCCTGCGATGCCAAAATCACAGTCTATGCGATCATGAGCGCGATCAATGGCATCTCGTCCTGGTATTCTCCCGATGGCCGCATGAGCATCGAGGCGATCGCGGACGAGATGCTGGATCTGTTAACTCGCTCGCTCGCGACGCATCCGGAAAAGCTGGCGCCTTATCCGCCGGTCCCAGCCTATCCGATGCAGGTGGCCCCCTCCGGATTTTTCAGTCCCGGCCCGGCCGCGATGGCACGTGTCGAGAAGCCCGCCAGCCCCAGAAAGGGGGCGACCGCCTCCCGCAAAACGGTAGCCTCGCCATCAAAACGCAAAGCACGGAGTAGCCGCGCCGACACCTAGGGGATCGGATCTGGCGGTCTGTGCCATCTCCTGACGGCATCGACTTATCTGCTGGAAATTGGGATCACGCGCGCTCCCGAATGCCCACCGACATTCCGATTAGAGCGGTGAGCGCGAAGAAAGAATCGCGAGCGATTCCCATCGGCCGAAATTTATGATTCACCTTCTTGTGGAGGTGGACCATGGGCAGAGCTTATTCGGGTGATTTGCGGGAACGGATATCGGCGCACGTAGCGGCTGGCCACTCACGCCGTGCGACGGCCCGTCATTTTGGCGTGAGTGCCAGTTGTGCGGTGAAGTTGTTGCAGCGAGTGGATCGGACGGGTTCGGCTGCTCCCTCACAAATTGGGCGCCCACGCGGTGCCGGGAAGTTGGCGCCATATATGGCCCGGCTGACGGCCTGGGTTGATCGGGAGCCCGGCATCACGATGTCGGAGTTGTCCAGCAAGCTGACCAAGGAGACGGGCATGGTCGCCCACCCGGCATCCCTCTCGAGGGTGCTGATCCAAGCTGGATATCGGGTTAAAAAAAACCCTGCTGGCCAGCGAGTGCGGACGCGATGATGTCGCCCATGCGCGCCTCCGCTGGCGACTTGATCGACAGCCACGCATGCGTGAAAATCCCCAGCGGCTGGTCTTTCTGGACGAGACGGCGACGACCACGAAGATGACCAGGACCCGGGGCCGGGCGCCGCGAGGCGAGCGGCTTAAGGCACGCGCCCCGTTCGGTCATTGGAAAACGCAGACATTCATTGCCGGGCTGCGCTGCGATCGTCTCGTTGCCCCTTGGGTCATCGATCAGCCAATGAACCGGCTCCTGTTCGAAACCTACGTCGAAACCCAATTGGCGCCGACACTCAGTCCGGGCGATGTTGTGATCCTCGACAATCTGCCCAGCCACAAAAGTGAAAAGGCCGCCGCAATCCTTAAAAAACGGGGGGCCTGGTTCCTCTTTCTCCCCCCGTATTCGCCAGACTTGAACCCAATTGAAATGGCCTTCGCCAAGTTGAAATCGCACCTGCGGCGGATCGGGGCTCGGACAATCGACGAGCTATGGAAGGCTCTCGGGCATATCTGCGATCTCTACTCCCCCGAGGAATGTGCTGCATACCTCAAGGCTGCCGGATATGCGTCCAACTAATCGCTCACCGCTCTAGCTGGCCGTGCCCAACGGGGCTGATGTCGTGGCGGCATCAAGGGTGTCGCGGGCCTTGATTGATCGCCGCTGGCGACTGCGAGTTGCTACGTTTTGCGGGGCCCTATTTTCCTGCGATTTTACTGTTCCGCTTCGGTCGGCAAGCGGGCGAAGCGCTCCAGGCCCGCCAGATGGACCCAAGGCAAGGCGCGATCACAAAAGATTTCCCGCGCGGGCGAGAGAGTGGCGCCATCATTCAAGGCACCGCCGTATAAAACAGCAGTTCAGGCACGATGTGCGCGTCCGCTGCGATAGAGGATCCGCAGTCCGGACAGAAGCGCCGATCTACCCGCTTCCCACTGTCCCCCAGATCCGGGTAACTGTGAAACAGGCCGTCAATTTGAACATGCTCACGCGGATATGCATAGAGCAGGGAAAATGCCGAACCGGTGTGCTTCTTGCAATTGGTGCAATGACACACCAGCCGTAATTCTGGCTCACCGGTCAATCTCAAGGTAATTTTACCACATAGGCACGAGCCATCCATATATTTTCTCCGTGCGAGATAGTGAATTCAGCGGCTTTCCGCAAAGACCTCGATCTCAGGATCCGGAATAGGCCATCAAGTCTCCCGCATAATGCCGTTTCGATCGGGCGAGGCAGACTAGCCCGTCTTATTCGTGACGATGTCCGTTCCGCCGATCGCCGGGTTCAGGAGTCATCTGCTTGGTGATCAGGACGAGTGATCGCGCTGCGTCTTTTTCACCGCGGATGTTCGAGAGGTTTGCGAGATTGAAGGACGGGGTACGGTTCAGCGGCATGGCCGCGTGGTCTAGGTGGGTGCGGTCCTGAGCGCGGCGGCGACGGTTCGGAACGTGTTGGCGTCGGGACAGGCGGATGCGAAGGCGACGCGGATTCGGGTTGCAGTTTCGATCACGCGGGCGGCGACCTTGAGAAGCCGCAGGCGCAGGGTGGCGAACTCGGCATCGGCAATGGCTGCTGCTTTGGGGACAGCCTGCTGGATGCGCCACATCAACCAGTAGGCAGCGGTGTGCAGAATGAGCCGCATCTGGTTGGCGTTGGCCGATCGGCACGAGGTGCGATCGCTGCTGAGCTGGCTCTTGTGCCGCTTGATCAGGTTTTCGGCCTGGCCCCGGGCGCAATAAAGGCTGTCGTAGATATGTTCGGCGGAGCCGTTCGCCAGGGAAGTGACGACGTAACGGATATCCATGCCCAGGGTGCTGGCTTCAATCCGGGCGACGACGCGGCGCTCGCATTTCCAGCTTTTCGCCCCATAGCGGATCTCGGCATAGCTACGCAGGACCACGCGCTGTTTCTCGGCACGCTTGACCGCGCAGGCATCGGCGGCGGCGGCGATGTCAGGGTTAGCGCGCAGGGCGGCATTGGTGGGAAGGCCAAAGACATAGTCGATACCGTGCGCCTTACAAAAGGCCATGACCTCTGGCCGGCCATAATGCCCATCGCCGCGGATGGTGATGTGCGTTTGGGGCCAATGCCGACGGATATGCCGAATAAGGCGACGGATGTGCCCTGCAGCCTCCGCACCCGACGGCGTCTTGCCGGTACGCAGCAGCATGGCAACGGGTCGCCCCGTTGCCGTGTCATAGACATGGATCGGCAGGAAGCAGCGCTCGCCGTGGTGGCCGTTCCAGAACGACAGCTGCTGATAGCCGTGCACGACGTCGCAGGTATCATCGATATCCAGCGTCACTACCTTGGGCGGTTCGGGGTAGCTGGCGCAATAGATGCGAACCATCGCGACCATCATCCGCGCCAATTGGCGCGTCGTCGGCGCATTCTCCCACCTGCTCATTGTCGGTTGGCTCGCCAGACCCGCGCCTGAATCCAGCAGCTTGCCCAGCGCCAGGCGAAAGCCAGGATCGTCGCGCAGGGCATCAAGGTCGTTAGCGTCTTCGTAGCCGCAGGCGATCGCCAGGATCCGCGCCCGCAGGATATCATCAAGCTTATGGGTGACCCGCGAAGGATCGCGCGGGTCGGCAATGCAGGCCGCGAGTTGCCGGCAGACACCCATTGCACGCTCGGCCTGAGCCAGCAGCAGAACACCACCGTCCGAGGTCAATCGCCCTCCATCGAATGCCCCTGCCACTTTCTTGCGCGACACTGCTGGAAACGAAATCACCGCCGCGCTATCGTGGCTCTTGGCGGGAGTGGCCTGTGGCATTTTTTGCCTCGCTGCAGGTTGGTCTAGACATCCAATTTCCTACAGCAAGCCAAGGGCTTAGGCCACTCACGCCAACCCTTCATGTCCAGCCTGATGAATAAGACGGGCTAGAGATATGACCGTCATGGAAACCACGACCAGAATGAGGCTGACGCGCAGGCTGGCAAGGCCCAGCAGGCCGCTGAACTGGTCGCTGAACAGACCCACAAGCAAGTTTGCCACACCGCCGCTGATGACGACCGCGCCCAGCAATATGCAGGCATTGGCCATCGACCGGATATCGGATGGAAGCGTCGCGTTGAATGCTACGAAAATCGGACCGACGGTCATCTGCGAGAAAAAGATGCCAAGACCAAATGCGATGATGGCCGCCGTCGAATCCGCCAAATAATAAGCAAAGAAATACATCGGGAGCGAGAGAAGCAACCCGAGTTGCGATATATATATCGGCCACATCGGGTTGGATTTGGCCAGCCTGTCCGTGACGATCCCCCCTAGCAGGATCCCCGGCACGATGCCTAGGCAGTATGCAATGCCGATGGAAGTTGCGGCGTCCTGAACGCTGAGCAGATGGTAGCGGTTGAAAAAAATGGGTGCCCAATTCACCATTCCCCCGCCCAGAAAATAGGAAAAGGAAAATGCCAGGAGAATTGGTATCGTGGAGCGGGATGTCCGCATCACCCTGAACGCTGAAAAGACGCCGGCGAAAATATCGACGGAAAGCGAAATCGGTCTGATGTGCTGGCTAACAGTCGATGTAGGGCGCGGGTCACGCAGCTTCCATCGCATCAGTGCGGCAAGCACAAGCCCCAGCGCGCCGCATAGAATGAAAGTGAAGCGCCAGCCAAACTGCGCGGCGATGTAGGATCCGGCAACGGCTGCCGAAAAGACGCCGAAGGGAGCGCCAAGCACATAGATCGCATAGGCCATGGATCGTTGCTGCTTCATCGAATAGTCGGTCACCAGAGCCATGCTGGTCGGCGATCCGCCCGCCTCTCCCATGCCAACAACAAGCCTGAAAATGAGCAACTGGACGAAGGATGTCGCGAGGCCGCAAGCCCCGCTCGCCACGCTCCAGATCATCAGGACCAGAAAGAGCAGCTTTGCACGATCTCCCCGGTCGGAAAAATAAGCGAAGAAGAGCGTGAAAACGCCATAGGTCACGGAAAAGACCGGGCCGGTGATGATTGCGAATTCCGAGTCCGAGAGATCAAGATCGATTTTCAGCGGCACAGCCAGGAAGGCGATGATCGTCCTGTCGAGTTGATTGACCGCGAAACACAGGAAAAGCAGAAACAGCGCAAAGCGATTGCCGCCGCGCTTAGCAGGATCTTCCATAGCATTCGCGGCATTTGTCTGCATCCCGGCCATACACCCTCATCAATTTACATTATTACTGCTCGCTCACTTTATCTGGCTTTTGCATCGACCAGTCAGGGGGTGGCCCCACATGCAGATCCAAAAAGAGAAGCCGGGGAACATGTCCCCGGCTTCGTCATTGGAGGAAGCTCCATTTAGAACTGATATCTTAGCTGAGCACCGATCGTGCGGCCTTCCGCCATCGCCCGGCCCCTGTTCTGCGCCGTGACCGGCAGGATGAAGGGTTCCTGACCGTCGTTCAAAATATTCTTGCCGTATACCGAAACATCGAGTCCCGTATTGGGCAAAGACAAGGTGAAGTTGGCCGTAAGATTATTGATGGTCGAAGTCGGATTCAGGTTCGCGTCATCGCTGAAATTCCTGTCGCGATACGAGAAGTTCACCGTGCCCGTCAGACGCGCGTTATCCGTAACATCAGTCGTGTAGGTGCCGCCGATATTATAGTTCCAGGGAGCCGCTCGGGTCGGCTTCAACGCATAATCGAGGCCGTTGATCGCACCATCGTTATTCAGGTCGTACTGAACGTTTTTATAGTCGATCCCGACATAGCCGACGTTGGCATTAATGCGGAAATGGCTGTTGAGTATCAGCGTCAGTTCAGACTCAAAGCCGTAGATATTTGCGTCTGTCGCATTCTTCGTGAACTGCGTCACGCCAACAAGCTGGGTGAGAACAATGTCGCGCTGAAGCTTCTTAACGTCGCTGAAGAAGGCCGCAAAATTGAACCGCACCTTGCGATCGAACAGATCCGATTTCAAACCCGCTTCATATGACCACTGCACTTCGGGATCATACTGAGGAATCGAAGGCGAGCCGTCGCGATTTGCCTGTTGCCGCACATTGTATCCGCCGCTGCGGACGCCCTTGCTGGCTGTCGCATAAATCAGGACATCGTCATCCGGCTTGTAGTTGACGCCAAATTTAGGCGTGAACGAAGGCCAGCTTTTGCTTCCCACAAAGTCGGGATTGACGCACTGGAAAATTGCGATGTTGCAGTTGCCGCCGGGACCGGTTGCGACCTGATAAGACAGGGTGGCATCCTTCTTTTCCGAAGAATAACGACCGCCCAGGACAAATGACAGCTTATCGGATGCATGATATTCGAGCTGGCTGAAGATCGCGTAAGCGCTCTGCTTGATCGTGCCGCCATATTCACGGTGGCGACCGTTAAAGTCACGCGCCTCGATATAGAGATATTTTTGCCAGAAATAAAAGAGACCTACCGTTGCTTCCACGTTGCCGAACGTCCCGGCATAGCGAAGTTCTTCGCTGAACTGCTTCTGGCGAAGGCCGATATGGCTGTTGAAGAAGGTGGTCGGCCCTCCGTCGATGTCTGTCAGGGACTCATTGAACACATGACGGTAGCCCGCGATATTGGTGATGACGCCATCGCCAAACGGGACATTGATGTTTGTCTCGGACGTCGCACTCTCCCAATCCAGGATCGTAAAGCCGGGTTCATTGGCAGTGATCCTGTAACCTTGCGATTCTACGCCAGACCCAACCGGCACCTGCTGAAACACGGCGCTGTCACCGCGGGTCTTGCCGATTTCTCCGATGAAAGTCTGGGTAATTTCACTCGAAGGCTCAATGACCAGCGTGGGACGCACAAACCATGTGCGCAGTTTTCCGACCTTACGGTTCAGGAAGGAGTTGTGATACCAGCCTTCGTCCTTGTTGTAATAACCAGCGATCTTGGCCTTAACCGCATCGCCAAGGATAGGTCCGCCCACGCTGGCGGCTATATTATATTCGGGGCCGGTCTGAATGCTTGCCTGAGCGTTCACCTCGAACTTGTCGGTCGGGCGCCGGGTGCGGATCAGCACTGCACCACCGGTAACGTTCCGACCCTGAAGGGTTCCCTGCGGACCGCGGAGAATTTCAACGCCCTCAAGATCGAAGGTCTCAAGGTTGGTGCCATATTGGGAACCGACATAGACGCCGTCGATGAATACGCCGGTTGCCGTTTCGCTGCTGGGGTTGCCGGAGCTGGTCCCGAGACCACGCAGGCTGAACGAGGCGAAGCCGACAGCCAGACCATTTGTCCCCAGCATCACGCCCGGCGCACGGGTTGCAATGTCCGGAAGGCTCTGAAAATGGGTTTCGGCGAGCTGCACCGACCCGAGGGCCGTAACGGCGATCGGAACATCCTGCAACTTTTCACCGCGCGACTTTTTCTGCGCCGTGACCACGATATCGTCCAGGACCGCAGCCCGCGCCGCACCATCTGCCGCAGCAGGAGCCGCGCCCTGCGCGTGAGCGGCGACCGAGAGGCCAGACGATACAAGAATGGCGCACCAAAGCGCGTGCTGTCCGACGCTCATCAAATTCAATTTGGAACGCATGAATTCCTCCCCTTTTCGTAAGCGGCCTCTGGCCCCTTATGAACTTCCATTCCCTTATATTGACTTCAAAGTCAATAGAACAAATATGGGGTCATTCGCGGTTTTTTGACGTGCCGGAGAACCCGACCGCCGAAATATCCGGTCCGGCGGAAATTTTTTTGAGACGGATGCGGCCGGTCCAACGCCATGCCCCCGGGACAACGCCTTCCCTTGCAATCGACGGGCTCAACAACTGTCAGAACGGTATCGTAAAGGCGGACGCCCCGGTAGCGGCGTGACTTCAGGTGGCTCAGGCGTTGAGCTTGCTGAAGGCCTCTCCGGTAACGGCCC
Source organism: Sphingobium sp. 15-1 (assembly GCF_013375535.1). GTDB lineage: Bacteria > Pseudomonadota > Alphaproteobacteria > Sphingomonadales > Sphingomonadaceae > Sphingobium > Sphingobium aromaticivastans. The sequence continues at coordinate 123,220 of NZ_JABXJG010000003.1, read as the reverse complement.
TTTCTTCGATAAGCGGCGCGGGCGCCCAGGCCCAGCCATGACGCCCTGCGGCAAGCCTCTTCAGCCGCGTCAAAAGCGCCCGCGCGCCGATCTCGTCGGCCTGGAACAGCGGCCCGCCGCGATCGCGCGCGAAGCCATAGCCGTGCAGGTAGACCATATCGACATCGACCGGCCGATAGGCGATCCCCTCCCCCACGATGCGCAGCCCCTCGTTGATGAGCGCCAGAAGGCACCGCTCGACGATCTCATCATCTGTGATCTCGCGGCGGGTGAGGCCCATCTCCGCGGAATGGGCCATGATGAGCACCTCGATCTCGGGATCGGGCGTCGCTGTCCGCCCATCTTGGTAGAGGTAAATCCCCTTGCCGGTCTTCTGACCAAACCGGCCTCGCTCGCAGATCCGATCGATGACCGTCGAATAGGGACGATCCGGTTGCTCCACCGCGCGGCGCTTGCGGATCGCCCAGCCGATATCCTGCCCTGCAAGATCCATCGTTCGGCACGGCCCCATGGCAAACCCCCAGCGCTCCAGCGCGGCGTAGATTTGCTGCGGAAGCGCGCCCTCCTCGAGCATGAACCAGACCTGGCGCAGATATTCCTCGAACATGCGGTTGCCGATGAAGCCGTCGCACACGCCCGAAACCACCGCGACCTTGTCCAGCGTCTTGCCCAGCGCCATCGCCGTCGCTAGCACGTCGGGCGCCGTATGCTCGCCCCGCACCACTTCCAGCAGGCGCATGATGTTCGCCGGCGAAAAGAAATGCAGTCCCACTACACGCGAAGGGTCGGCGACAGCCCGAGCGATCTCGTCGACGTTGAGCGTCGATGTGTTGGTGGCCAATATGGTCTCCGGCCGCACCAGAGATTCGACCGCCTTGAATAGCTGATGCTTGATCGACAGATCTTCAAACACGGCCTCGATGACGAGGTCGGCGTCAGCCCGCTCCGCATAGGCCGTCGCTCCCGTGAGGCGAGCGATCCGGGCGTCGGCCTCGGTCCGATCGATGCGTCCCTTGTCTACGTCGCGGGCCATGCTCTTGCTGATCGTCGCCATGGCTCGGGACAGGCTGTCCTCGCGCAACTCTATCATGCTGACGTGAAGGCCCGAGTTCAGCAGGGCGATGGCGATTCCTGTCCCCATCGTGCCCCCGCCGATGACCGCCACCCGCTCGATCCGGCGGGGGACGACATCGCTCGGGATGCCGGGGATGTGCGCCACCGCCTGCTCGCCAGAAAAGGCATGACGCAATCCGCGGGAAGCCTCGCTCGCCAGCAGCCTGTCAAATTCAAGCGCTTCATGCGCGAGCCCGGCGGCAAGATCGCCGGTGATTTGAGCGACGCAGCCGATGATTGCTTCGGCGGAACCGGACCGGGAGGGACGTAACGCTGCCCGCGCGGCGCTCACCGCATCGGCGAGGTCCGCTGGGGGCGGAAGGCTCCCCGTCCGGCGCATGGATACGTCAACATCAGGAATGAACGCCATGGCGGCGGCGACGACATCATCCTCGATGATTTCGTCGATCAGTCCCAATGCCGCCGCCTTCCCGGCGGAAATCGAATTGCCCGTCAGCATCATCTCGAGCGCCGGCCCGGCCCCGACCAGCCGCGGCAAACGCTGGGAGCCGCCTGCACCTGGCATCACGCCAAAATTGACTTCGTGCAGCCGGAAAAGCGCGTCTTTGTGTGCGATCCGGTAATGGCCCGCCAGCGCGAATTCCAGACCGCCACCAAATGCCGCGCCATGGATCGCCATGATCACTGGCTTGGTGAACGCCTCGACTCTGGCGACAGCCTCCCGAAGCTCCACTGCTGTGTTTACGTTTCCGGCCCCCTGAAGATCGGCTCCGCCTGAAAAGACACTGCCTGCGCCTGTCAACACGATTGCACGACAGGAAATATCATTCGACGCCGCTTCGAGCGCGTCGTTCAAGGCGCGCAGGTGCCCGCCCGACGCCCCCAGCCTGTTGAGCGGCCCGTTCTCCATCGTGAGCAGGATGACGGCGCCATGGCGCGTCGTGGATATCGTCATGGAAACTCCACTTGCAGCCCTCGGTGGGCGGCTGGACCACAGTCGAATCTACGAAGGGAAGGCGAACTGCCTGATTATGTCCCGATTGATGTCCTCCAGGCTGCTTACGCCGCCCAGAATCATGCACCGCTCAAATTCCTCCCGCAGGACGGAGATGGCGCGTTCCACTCCCTGACTACCTCCCGCAGCGAGGCCGTATAAATAGGGACGGCCGACCGAAACCGCGTCGGCTCCCAGAGCCAGCGCCTTGAAGATATGCGAGCCGCGCCGAATGCCGCCATCGCAGATGATCTTCATGCGTCCGGCCAGACCATCGGCGATGGGAGCGATCTGATCGATGGGCGCGGCGGCTGACTCCAACTGCCGTCCTCCGTGGTTTGACACCATGACAGTGTCGGCGCCCGCATCCGCCGCCCTTTTTGCGTCATCCACACGCAAGATACCCTTTACCGCCAACGGACCGCCCCACCGGGCCGCCAGCCACTCCACGTCCTTCCATGTCAGTGAGCGGTCGAACTGACCGGCCACATAATCCTGAAGTGAGATGGATTGGCCGGACAGTGCTGCAGCGCGATGCGCCACATTGACGAAGTCGAACTTCCGCCCGAACAGCGCCGGAATGGACCAGCCGGGCCGCATGGCAAATCCCAGGAACCCGCGGGGAGTCAGTCGGGGAGGAAGCGAAAGGCCATTTACAATATCGCGCTCCCGCTTACCGGCCACGAGCGTATCGACGGTCAGGACCAGCCCGTCATACCCTTCGGCGCGGGCACGCTCGATAAATTCCTCGGTTAGCCCCCGGTCCTTGAAGATATAGATCTGGAACAATTTCGGGGCGGAAAGCACGCGCCCGAATTCTTCGATCGTCGTGGTGCCGAGGGTGGACAGGCAATAGGGTAATCCGGCAGCGGAGGCCGCTCGGGCGACCGCAAGTTCCGCATCCTTGTGAAAGAGCCGTGTCAATCCCGTAGGCGAGAGCATGAGGGGAAAGGGAATGCGGCGGCCGAAGATTTCGGTTTCCGCGCTGGTATGCGAAACGTCCACCAGCATCCGGGGCAGCAACTCATACCGGTCGAAGGCGGAACTCGACCGATCCAGCGCCAGTTCATCCTCGGCGCCGCCATCCATATAATCGAATATAGGACGCGGGAGGGCGCTTCGAGCGCCTTTCCTCAACGCCTCAATGTTGTGCCACCCGCTCATTCTTCCCTCTCGCTTACCCCTCGCTCCGGCCACCCTATACCTGTTGCCAGCCGCGCGCTGTCGCCTGGTTGAAAGCGTCAACGCCCTTTAGGGTATATGGTCGGTATAGGCACCATCACGCGGATGTCGCCCACACGGCGATTATCCCTTTGAACTCCACGTCATGAATGTCTCGGGTTTGGCGCCATCCGCCCGGGCCTTCTCGATCAGGGGCTTGAGAGTGTCCTTCGCGAATTCTTCCATTGTCGTGGGCAGCGCAGGACGATCATCGCGAAATTTGACACGCCCGTCGTTGAGAGCAGCCATGGTGTTGTTGTCATAGACCCACCGATCGAGTGTTCCGAACTTCTCCCGGAATACCGTCTCGACCGCGCGATCGTCCCTGTCGACGAAGCGATAGCCCACCTCTTTGCCGATTGCCCGGCCGATGATCGCGGCGATCTCGCTGATCGAATAATCGATGCCGAGTTGCCTTATGGCCCGGTGCTGGCCGGACGGCGCGTCGAATTCCTTCGCGGCAAGATCCGCAATGTCCTGGATCGCAACCCAAGGAATTTTGACGTCAGGGTCAAGCGACCATGCGATCCTGTCGTGCTGCGCGATCGAGTCGCTCCACCTGCCCAGATCCTCCATGAAGAAGCCGCCCTGCAGGTGCACCAGATTGATGTCACGCAGCCGGTTGAGGATCTGATCCAGGATGTGGAAGGGCTGGAAATGGCCCGTGTTTCCGCTGACCTCGGATCCCATCGCGGTCAGGCTCACGGCCAGTTTCACAGGGGAATCCCGCAGCGCGTCGAAAAAACGAAGCGCTACGGCAGGATATTGCCCATGAAAATCCTCGGATTCCCACAGGGTCTTGACCATCAGGAACGCGGCATCGGCGTCCTCGAAGAACTTGCCAAGCTCACCATCGCCCGTGTCGAAGCTGCCGGAGAACGGCTCCGCCCCTTTCGCGACAAGTGCATCGAGGGCTGGTCCTCCCCTCGAAAGAGCTTTGACGGAATGGCCTTTGGCCAGAAGATTCTCGGTAAGTTTGGCGCCGATCCTGCCGGTCGCGCCAACCACGGCGATACGCATGGCTCATCTCCTAAAGTTGCTGACCCGAGATTCTAATGAATTGCATTGCGAGTAAAAGTGGAGATAATGCCATATGATCTCGAAATCGGGCCAACCTTCGAACAAGCAACGTCCGTGCAGCACCGCCATCGATCTGAACCTTTCCCATGGACCGGCGCTGGCGATCAAGGTTGACTTCGCCGATTATGAAGCCGAGGGGCCGCAGCATCAGCACCGGCAGGGTCAACTGATCCTTGCGCTTCATGGCGCGGTTACCTGCAAAGTGGACAGTGGGGTCTGGATCGTTCCGCCCGACTGCGGAATCTGGATACCGGGCAGCGTTCCTCACAGCAATCAGGTCACGTCCAACGCTCGTCTGACATATCTGTTTGTCGAACCGGGCGCGGCCATGCTTCCAGCGGAATGCTGCACGCTTTCGGTATCGCCAATGCTTCGGGAGATGATACTCCGCGTGGCGGAGCTATCGGCAAGTGATGCAGGCGACGCTCATGTCGATCGCCTCGTGCGGGTCATGCTCGATGAGCTTGCGCTGATGCCGCGGGAGGGGCTGGAACTGCCCGTGTCCGACCATCCAAAGATCGCTGCGATCGCTGCGGCTCTTTTGGCGGACCCGGGCAACCGCCGGACCCTCGGCCAATGGGCTGAGCATGTCGCCGTCAGTGAGCGGTCGTTGAAGAGGCTTATGGTCCAGCAGACAGGATTGAGCTTCGGCCGTTGGCGGCGTCAGCTCCATCTGGTCATCGCGCTGCGGGAACTCGCTGCCGGCGCGACGGTCCAGCAGGTAGCAGGCGATTTGGGGTATGAATCCACGACGGCCTTCATCGTCATGTTCAGGAAGGCGCTTGGAACCACGCCGACGCGCTACTTTGCCGATCGGCTTTTGGGCGCCGAGCGTGCGTGAGACATTGCCGAGAAACATAAGACCCCGCGCTCCGCTAATGACGCCGCGAGTTGTGCCGCACGTTCTGACCACGCGCCCCTCCCGCGAGATCTTCAACTTGGCCAACAAGGTGGCTCCATGACCCCTCATATTTCGGAATTGAGCGAAATGACCATTATCGAGGACCTGGCGAAAATCGTCGGCGTCAAGAATGTTCTAACCGGCGAAGAGGTGACCCAGCGATCGGACTGTTACCTTCCGGTCCATGCGATGGAAGCCTTGTGCATCGTTCGCCCCGAAACGACCGAACAGGTTTCCATGATCGCCGCCTATTGCGACCGCCACGGCCTGACGCTGGTCCCCCAAGGCGGCCGCACGGGGCTTGCCGGAGGAGCCTATACGAAACCCGGAGATATCGCCCTGTCGCTCGAACGCATGACCGCAATCGCACCTGTGGAGCGGTCAGGGCTGACAGTTGAGGTGGAAGCGGGAGCCACGCTTCAAGCCGTGCAGGAGGCGGCGAATGCTGCGGATCTGCTCTATCCCGTCGATCTGGGAGCGCGGGGATCGGCGACCATCGGCGGTACGATCGCGACCAATGCCGGCGGCAACTGCGTCCTTCGTTACGGGATGACCCGCGATCAGGTTCTCGGGCTTGAGGTTGTCCTCGCCGATGGAACCGTGTTGAGTTCAATGAATCGGCTGATCAAGAACAACGCGGGTTTCGATCTGAAGCAGATGTTCGTCGGGTCCGAAGGAACGTTGGGAATCATTACCCGGGCGGTGCTCCGGCTAAGGCCGAATGCCGGCCTCAAGGCAACCGCTTTCATCGGCCTTTCCAGTTTCGATGCCGTCCTGCAACTGTTCGCGCTGGCCGCAGCTGCGGTAGATGGAGCGCTCTCGAGTTACGAAGTGATGTGGCCTTCTTTTATCGATACCGTGACGACGCGAGGAAATCATCGGTCTCCACTGGAAGATTCCCACGCTTTTTACGTCTTGATCGAGATCGCATCACATCATGCCGACGCGATGATCAACCAAGCAATCGCCTCGGGTTGGGAACGAGGGCTGATTGACGATGCCTCCATTGCCCAAAGTATCGGCCAGGCCAACGCATTCTGGTCGATCCGAGACGACATCGACACGTTGTGCGCCGGACCCGATCCACTTTTACTGTATGATATCAGCCTTCCACAAATCCACATGGAAAAATACGTCAATGATCTTCAAGACAATCTGCATGCTTACTTGAAAGATGCAGAAATGGCCGTATTCGGCCATGTTGCCGACGGTAATCTGCATCTTGTCATTCGACCAGGCGAGGACGGGCATCATCGTGCTATCGATGATCTGGTGTATTTGCCGCTACAGATGGTGGGCGGGAGCGTTTCCGCCGAACATGGTATCGGCCTGGAAAAGCGCTCCTATTTGCATTGCAGCAGATCCGGAGCAGAAATCGACACCATGGTGAGGCTCAAGAGAGCCCTGGATCCGCGTTCAACCCTCAATCCTGGTAAAGTGGTGCCACTGCAATAAAGGCCCGCGCGCAGGTGACAAGTCTGTTTTTTCCGAGACCAGGAGCGGGCTCAAAAATTGGCGTCGCTCGCCGCTGGCTCCGTCCTGCTCCGGCTGTTGACGCCCGCCTGGAACTGCGCCTGGTCAGGACTGGTGTGCGCCTGACCCGTTGCGCTGATGGAAAGGAGCGTCTCATCATGCCTGATGCCTCGGGGGTCATATTCTGCCTGATTACAGCCGGTCAGGAAAGGATTCCAAGTGAAAGATAGATCACTTGGCCATAGGCAGTGTCTCCGGGAGCGAAATGGCTTTCTCCGCTCATGGTGCCGGAAGGAGAATGAAGGGAAGCTTGTCCGTCGTCAGAACATTCGGCACAACTCGGGGCGTAGATTAGCGGAGTGCGGGCCTCGTCTGGGGGTTGATGTTAAGCGGCGAGCTTGCGGTGCTGCAAGCGCCGATATTCGATGGTCTGCTTTTTGATCCTTTCTCCCTGTTTGATGATGGCGGAAGCCCTGCCGAAGTAGGCGTCGGCGGGCGTCACATTGTGCAGGCTCTCGTGGTAACGCTGGTGGTTATAGTGCTCGACGAAGGCCTCGATTTGAGCTTCGAGATCGCCGGGCAGGAAGTAGTTTTCCAGCAGGATGCGGTTTTTCAGGGTCTGATGCCAGCGTTCGATCTTGCCCTGGGTCTGGGGATGCATCGGCGCGCCGCGCACATGGCTCATCTTCTGCGCATCGATGTATTCCGCCAGTTCGCCCGCGATGTAGCTGGGGCCGTTATCGCTGAGCAGCCTGGGCTTGTGCAGCACCGTGGCGCTGTCACAACCCGAGGCTTTGAGGGCGAGGTCCAGCGTATCGGTGACGTCCTCGGCTCGCATGTTGGTGCACAGTTTCCAGGCGATGATATAGCGTGAGAAGTCGTCGAGCACGGTCGACAGATACATCCAGCCCCACCCGATGATCTTGAAGTAGGTGAAGTCGGTTTGCCACATCTCGTTCGGCCGGGTGGTCTTGGTATGGAACTGATCGGCGGCCTTGATCACCACATAGGCCGGACTGGTAATCAGATCGCGGACCTTCAACAGGGGGACTGTCAGGAATTTCGTGTGCGGCGAGGCATAATGGGCAACAAGGAGACCCAGTATGTCACGACGCAAAGAACCCTCGATACCGAACGACATTCTCGACCAACTGCTGGCCGGCACTGACGCAGCAGCAGCGCTCAGCCAGGGCGGCCTGCTCGATACATTGAAGAAGGCATTTGCCGAACGGGCGCTCAATGCGGAGATGGATCACCATCTTGGCCAGGAGGAGCAAGGGACCAACAGCCGGAACGGCTATGGCCGCAAGACGGTGACGACCGATGGGGGACGGATCGAGATCGAGGTGCCGCGCGATCGAGCGGGCAGTTTCGATCCGCAGCTGATCGCCAAATACCAGCGACGCTTCCCTGGCTTCGACGACAAGATCATCTCGATGTACGCGCGCGGCATGAGTACCCGTGAGATCACCGGGCATCTGCGCGAACTGTACGGCATCGAGGCCTCACCCGACCTGATCAGCACGATCACGGACGCTGTGCTGGAGGAGGTCACGGCCTGGCAACAACGCCCGCTGGACCCAGCCTATCCGCTGGTTTTCTTCGATGCGATCCGGGTTAAGATCCGCGACGAGGGCATGGTTCGCAACAAGGCGATCCATATTGCCCTGGGCGTCATGGCCGACGGCACCAAGGTGGTCCTTGGCTTGTGGCTGGAGCAGAATGAAGGCGCCAAATTCTGGCTGCGCGTCATGAACGAACTGCGCAACCGCGGTGTCGAGGATATCATGCTGGCCGTCGTCGATGGCCTGAAGGGTTTTCCCGACGCCATCACCGCCGTCTTCCCCGAAGCGATGGTTCAAACATGTTGGTGTGGACGGCCTCCAAACGGCATCACAATGTGCCAGGTTGAGGTTGTTGCAAATCTCAAGGAGGAGACCGTCCGTGGAACATCTTATCCGAGTTGGCATCGACACGTCAAAGCACGTTTACCAGCTTCATGGCGTCAACGCCGCCGAGAAGCCCATCCTGCGCAAAAAGCTGCGCCGTACCGAGATGATGGCGTTTTTCGAGAAGCTGCCGCCAACGGTGATTGCTATCGAGGCGTGTGGGGCGTCTCACCATTTGGCGCGGCTCCTGACGTCGTACGGCCATGAAGTGAAGCTGATCGCGCCGCAGTTGGTGAAGCCCTATGTAAAGCGCGGGAAGAACGATGCGGCTGATGCCGAAGCCCTGTGCGAAGCAATGAGCCGACCCACGATGCGCTTTGTGCCCATCAAGACTTCTGAGCAGCAGGCAGCGCTCATGCTGGTCGGCGTACGCGATCGGTTGATCCGCACCCGTACGCAGTTGGTCAACGCGATCCGTGGTTATGCTGCAGAGTTCGGGCTGATTGCTGCCCAGGGCAAGTGCCGGATCGTTCCGCTGCTCGACCGTATCGCGGTCGACCCTACTGTGCCGGCGCTTGCGCGAACCCTGTTTGCCGCGCAGGCGAAGGAATATTCTCGGCTTCAGGACCAAATCGAAGAGGTCGAAGCGGAGTTGGCGGCATGGCACCGCGCCAACGAATGCAGCCGACGCCTGGCGGAAATCCCCGGTGTCGGTCCAATCGGAGCGTCACTCCTCATGATGAAAACGCCAGCGCCCGAGCTGTTTGCCTCAGGGCGACAATTTGCCGCCTGGATGGGCCTGACACCAAAGGACCATTCTACCGGCGGCAAGGTCCGGCTTGGCATTATAACACGCGCCGGTGACGAACTGCTGCGAAGTGTGCTGGTGGCCGGTGCCACCGCGCTTCTACGGCATGTTCGAGCAGGAAAGGGCAACAATGCAAACGCCTGGCTACTTGAACTGCTCAAGCGCAAGCCGCCAAAGCTCGTTGCCGTGGCGGTTGCGAACAAGATTGCGCGCATTGCCTGGAAGCTCATGGTGACCGGCGAGCGCTACCGGGCAAACAGTATTCCGCTACGCGAGGTAGCGGCATAGAGCTTGGCGAACAGGGGGTGCTGATGTGCAAGCACTCGTGTTGAGCTGAGGCCTGAACTTGCAATAGAATGCGCAGATGGGATCGATCATTCCGGGCGTGAGACACTCCGTACGATGCAATGGCTACTACATGCCGGAAACTTGTTTGGAACTCATGTGGCGGAAACCATCTTGGCCCGCGGTCATTTGCGGCTGCACCTTTGAGGCCGGACATATGAACGCAAGCGATCGGTCATACTCTGCTAAATCTATTGTCAGGCGGGGGCCGTCCACATATGCATCGTCCATCTGCTGCGGAACTCGATGGATTTCGTGGCGTGGAAAGACCGTAAGGCGCTCGGAACGGCCCTGAAGGCCATCTACCGTGCTGTCGATGCCGCGGCCGCCGAGGAAGCGCTGACGGCCTTCGAAGCGAGCTTCTGGGGGCAGCGCTATCCTGCCATCGGCCAGAGCTGGCGTCGGGCATGGCCCGAGGTCATCCCATTTTTCGCCTTCCCCGACGAAGTCAGGCGGATCGTCTACACCACCAATGCCATCGAGGCCTTGAACTCCAAGCTTCGTCGCGCTGTTCGTGCGCGGGGCCATTTCCCCAATGATGAGGCGGCCACCAAGCTGCTCTATCTGATCTTGAACCGATCGGAAAAAGAGTGGAAAATGCCGCCGCGCGAGTGGAACATGGCGAAGGCTCAATTTGCCGTTCTCTTCGGCGAACGCTTCATCAGGGCCATGACGGCCTGATGGTCAACCGCCTCGCCGCACACGAAATTCCTGACAGTCCCTCAACAGGCGGTAAACCGTGGCCTCCGACACGAAGTAGCGCTTCTCGTCGGTGAAGCGCACCGCCAGTTCGCGCGGTGACAGCTCGCTGTAATCCACGCCATCTCGACGATCTGGTCCTGGATATCGTCGCCAATGCGGTTCCACACCCGGCTCGGCGCCGATAGTCGATCCTCCAACGCCTCCGGTCCGCCTTCGAGATAGCGATCATACCAGCGGTAGAAGGTCCGGCGCGGGATACCGAGCTGGTCCAGCGTCCGCTTGGCGGGCAGGTGCGACTGCTCGACGATCCGGATGATCTCCAGCTTTTCGGATGCGGGATACCTCATTCGTCGTCGCCCCCATCCGCGATCATGCTTTTTTTCAGCAGACGGTTTTCGAGCGTCAGGTCGGCAACGCATTCTTTCAGGGCGCGGGCTTCGCGGCGCAGGTCCTGCACCTCGCCAGTGGTCGCGGCCCGGGTGGTGTCACCGGCCAACCGGCGCTTGCCCGCTTCCATGAACTCCTTCGACCAAGTGTAATACAGGCTCTGCGCGATGCCTTCCTTGCGGCACAACTCGGCAATGCTGTCATCGCCGCGCAGGCCTTCAAGCACGATGCGGATTTTGTCCTCGGCGGAGAAGTGCCGCCGGGTCGCCCGCCGGATGTCCTTCACCACCCGATCAGCAGGGGCCTTCGGCGGCGATTTTTTCAAGGAGGGTTGGGGCTTCATCTTCGTTCCTTCGTCACTACGACGAAGCCCCAACCCTCCTTAATTCACAACCTCAAATCTGTGCCATCGGCGCTGACGGCGGACAGTTGATAGGTTTTACCCGGATCGTGCCGGGTTCACCGATCGCTTCGTACAGTGCGACAAACGCAGCCAGCTCGAGCAAACCAGAAATCGCTCCACCATGAAGAAAGCCCGGCCGACCAGTTACATGGGGGCCGGCAGCCATGATCACACGATGCCGTCCTTGTTCTAGCTCGAGAACAGCCTGCAATCGTTCGGCATAGGGGGGAAGCCTCACAGCGTTGCTCCGTCGAGGAGCATGAATGTGCCCGCGACGTGCGCTACAGGATCGGCAACGTCGCCCTGATGCGCAACCCCTCTCACAAATGCGATGCTGCGGGTGAGACGGTAACATTCCCCTCGCCCGAAAACGAGCTGTCTTGGAAAGGCTGGACGCATATAGTCGACCCGCAGATCGAGTGTGGCCTGATTGGTAAAATGACCTTTCCGTATCCAGACGGCAAAACTCGTCGCAAGGTCCATCATCGTGATAATCGGCCCCGAAGCCAGAGTGCCTTCGTCCCAGTCCGCTGTCAGCCCGATGTCGTAATCAAGGACGAGCTCCGCCCAGTCACCACCATGGGCCGCATACCGCAAGCCGATCGTGGCGTTATGGCCTCGGGCGAGTCGCTCTTCAATCGCGCGCTGATCGATCATTGCGGTACTATAGCCTTCCCGCGGCTTCGAGTGATATGCCTTATCCGCACCGGCTCCTGCGCCCTCCCCCGTTCAATGGACCTCAACCTTGCGTTTGCACTGCTACGGCCCGCAGGAAAGCTTGCCTCGCTTGCAAGCGCAGCCAATATTGGTGGATGGGCTCGCTCAGCTGATCAAACAGGCCGGTGAACTGGGACAACATGATCGCATATCCTACGGATATATCAGCCATGGTGAACGCGGGGCCAGCAGCATAATCTCCAAGCTTCAGGAATGCATCAACCCCCCGCGCGCGCGCTAGAAACCAGCGGGAATAGTCTTCCACCATTTGCTTGCTGCGGCGTTCTTCGGGCTCGAGGTTGCCATAGCGGAGGACGATCGCTTGTGGAAAAGTGAGGGTCGCTTCCCCGAAATGAAGATAGTTGAGGAACGCGCCAAAATTTGAGGCCTGGGGACCAGGCACCAAGCCCATGGACGGATATTTTGCCCCTAGATAATGGCAAATAGCGGCGGACTCGGTCATTCGCACATCCGCGTCGATAAATAGCGGGACTGTCCCGAGCGGGTTTTCGCGTAAATAGGCTGGCTTGGCCGTTCGCGGTGGAAACTCCAGAAGCTCGAGGTCATACGGAATCCCTACCTCCTCCAGCGCCCAAAGAACGCGGAAGGAGCGGGAATTCGCGCTATGGTAGAGTTTTGGCCTGTCCCTCATCAAAAGCTGAACCGGATAGGAAGGCTTTTCAGCCCGCTGACAAAGGTAGACTCGATATAGGTGGGGTCACCCGCCAGTTCGACATGTTTCAGGCGAGGAAGCAATTCGGCATAAAATGCGCGGATTTCCATGGTAGCCAGGAATTTCCCGAGACAGAAATGCGGGCCATAGCCGAAGGCGAGGTGCGCGGGGTTGCTCTTGCGGTCGACGCGAAACTGATCACCGTCCGGGAAAACGGATTCGTCTCGGCACGCTGAAGCGTAGCACAGCATGATGGCCTCGCCGGCCGCGATGGTCGTGCCGTGCCAGGTGACGTCCTGCTGTGGAGTGCGCATGAAGTGCTTCACCGGCGCCGTCCATCGGACAAACTCTTCAGCCGCGGAGTTCAGAAGCCCCAGATCGGCTCGAAGCATACCGAGCTGATCGGGGAATTGCAGGAGCCCCAGCAAGCCTCCTCCGATGGATGCAGCCGTCGTGTCATGGCCCGCTGTCGATGCAATGACATAGTAGGACGTCATCTCGCGTTCAGCCATGGGACAGCCGTTGATCACGCCATTAGCGATCGTGGAAATGATGTCATCCTTCGGATTCTTGCGTCGATCCTCAGTCAGGGTCCGATAATAATCGCCAAATTCAGCAAAAACGTCGCGCACGCCGCCAGGTGCGGAGGCGGGCCTTTCGCCGTTCTGCGTCTTAAGATCCTTGTCGGCGGGGCTGAACAGGCGCTGCGTCAAACGAAGAACCTGGGCTTCATCCTCTTTTGGCACCCCCATGAGGGTCATGACCACCCGAAGGGGAAACCAATAAGCGATGTCGGCCGAGAAGTCGCACGCATCGCCGAGATCCTCCATGCGATCGACGAACTCTTTCGCGATCGCCGCGATCTGCGGTTCAAACTTCCGAAGATTTTTCGGACCAAACCAGTCCATCGTGACGCCGCGATGTGCGCGGTGATAAGGGCCATCCATATGGGTCAACGGCTTGACGCCGTTGCGGTCTCCATATTTGGCTTCATAAATCGCTTCGACCTTCTCGGGCAGCAGGACAGTGCGGTCTCCGGCTGCGTAGGTCGCGGGATCGCGCTCGACCGCCATGATGTCGTCATGGCGAGTCATAACCCAAAATGGACGATAGCCGCGCGGCTCTGCCTTCACCACCGGTGCATCCCGCCTCAGCCGGGCGTAAAGATCATAGACCTCATCCGGCTTTGAGAAGGTCGAGGCGCGCGCCAATGATTCGGGGGTGAGAGGCTCGATCATGAATGTGTCTCGCAGAATGTGACGTGTAAATTGAGGTAGCTGAGCTGTTCGTCGATAGGATCGCAAAGCGCGCGATCCTCCGCGTCACCGCAAATTTCCACAGCAAGGCAGCCCTTGTCGTCGCAGACGACCTGCCACGTCAGACGATCGGGGACAGCGACCTCGGCTAACCGGCTTTCGACCGCAGCGCTGGCCGCAAGACGGCGTAATTCCGGTTTGAAGACCTTGCGCATCGCGGTTCGAGGGAGTGCTTCCAAAGCGAAGATGCGCACCGGTGTTCCAGCGCGTTCGGGAAGGCGCTCCTGGCAAAAGGCACGTAGCCCAGCCTCGTCAAGCCGTGCGCCCTCGGCAAGTTGAACGAACGCCACCGGCAATTCTCCAACCCGCGCATCTGGCATTCCAACCGCAGCGGCGTCGACGATATCGGGATGGTCCAGAAGTGTCTCTTCAATCGGGGCAGGATCGATATTGTGGCCGCCGCGAATGATCAGGTCCTTTTCGCGTCCCGTGATCCAAAGATACCCGTCGGTGTCGAAGTGCCCAAGATCGCCTGCATCGATCCATCGCGCGCCCGAGATTCCAGAGATGAACTTACCTGCGTCCTGCGCGGAATCGACATAGCCTTGAAATACCGCTGGCCCGGAGACCGCGATGTTGCCCGTTTCGCCCGCTTCGCATTCCCGCACGAAGCGACCGGCTTCGTCGAGCATTACGACCTTCACATCATATAATGGCGCTACGATCCCGCCGCTCCCGGGTCTCGGCGGCAACGCGGTTGGGTTGACGCAGCAGAAACCCGCTGTCTCGGTCATGCCATAGCCTTCGTAGATGCCATGGCCGAAAATTCTCTCATAGGCGCGGCACAGACTGGATGGCAGCTTGCTGGCACCCGCGATAAAATAGCGAATGCTGGTCTCCCCGCCCGTGTAGGTCGCGAGCAGGTCGGAGAACACAGTGGGCACCGATATGAACTGGGTGAGTCCGTATTTCTCGGCCAGCGCCCAGAAATTCACTGCCAGGTCTGCCGTTCTGAACCCGGCAGGCGTCAATATCACCAGCGTTTGCCCGAGTATCAAAGTCCGGGTCGAGGCAATAACGCCACCACCGACATGAAACATGGGCAAGCCCAACGGCACCACATGCTCGGCATCGGCGCTGCTTGCCAGAGCGCTGCTATAGGCTCCCACCAACAGATTGCAATTCGACAATCGCGCCACTTTAGGGGTGCCCGTCGTTCCGCCTGTCGGGAAATATGCCGCGATATCGTCAAGGCCCGGTTCGCGTCCAAGATATTTTTCGGCTGGAGCAGATGCCGATGCGCGAAAGAGGTCAATGGCATCACCATCGCCGCCGCTGCCCAGCGTCAGGTGCAAAACGAGATCAGGATTGATTGCCATCAAAGTGCGGGCCAGTTGATAACTGCCACACGGGCTGCCGTGTCCCGCGGACATGATAGCGCGCGCGCCAACAGCTCGTGCGATTTCGGCGATGGCACTCAGATCGAGGAAGGGATTGACCGGCACGACCGCGCCCAGAAGCTGGGCAGTCCAAAACCCCGTCAGACCCGCAAGCCCGTTGGGTGCGATATACAAGATTCTGTCGCCCTGCAGCAGGCCTCGCCCGAGCAGATAGTTCGCCGCTCGTACGATTGAACTATGCAGTTCTCTGTAGGTGACCGTAACCGCCATCGCATGGAGCTGTGCGCTGGGAAGGTCGATGACAGCCTGCTTGTCGGGATAGAGCTCCGCTTTCCTTCGGATCGCATCATAAACGCTGACACCCGGCAAATCGGCAGTCCCAATCTCTGCGAACGCCGCTCTGATTTCTTCCGCTGTAGAGGCTCCCGCCATTCATCGCTCTCCGATCGCAATTCTCTGAACGCGGTATGGCGCGATCTCATCATGGGCGTGCCCACTCGAAAGGAGGGGCCGTCCTGATCGAGCCTCGAGCCCGAATGATGAGTGCCCGTCCTTTTTACGGGGTTGCGACGCTTGGGATGCACTTAGTCAAGATGAAGCAAGGCCGCTCGGGCCAATTCAATAAGAGGGAGGGATGGACATGCCTGGAACTAAGTATCTGATGACGGTGTCGTGCGTGGCGATCGCAATAGCAGCTCTGTCGACTGTAGCGCAGGCGCAGGAACAAGCTGCCTCGTCTGCACAGCAGGCCCCAACCGCCGATCAGGATGCTGATGGCGGGGTCGGTGATATCGTGGTGACGGCGCAGCGCCGATCGGAAAGCATCAACAAGGTGCCTCTCTCGATACAGGCATTTGGTGGCGACACCCTCGTGAAGGCCGGCGTGACCGACGCAGCGGGTATCTCGCAACTGGTTCCCGCGTTCAACTTCAGCCGTTCGAGCGCCAATACGCCCATTTATACGGTGCGCGGCATCGGCTTCAACACGCCCAATCTGTCGGCAACTTCGCCCGTCGGCATCTATATCGACGAGGTCGCCTACGCCTATCCCTATATGAGCAACGGTCCCTCCTACGACATCGAGCGGGTGGAGGTACTCAAGGGGCCACAAGGCACGCTCTATGGCCGGAACACCACTGGTGGCCTGGTGAATTTCATCACCGCGAAGCCCACCAGGGATTTCCATACCGGTCTGACGACAGAGTTGGGCAATTACGAGACGATCAACTTCGAAGGTTTCGTCAGCGGGCCGTTGACGGACACGCTGAGCATCCGCGTCGCGGGACGCTGGGACACCTCCGACAAGGGCTGGCAGCGGAACGTCAATGTGCCCGGACAGCGTCTCGGTGAAAAAGACCGGATGGGTGGGCGCGTCACCCTGCTGTGGGAACCCACAGATCGCCTGACCGTCACGCTCGGCGGTTCCTTCTGGAAAGATAATTCCGACACGATCGCGGTCCAGGCGGTCGCCTTCAATCCCGACTCTGCGCCATTTGTCGCGCCAGGGCTTGCATCGCAGATCCGTACGAACTGGAAGGCCGGCGAGGCGAGTTGGGGTCCGAGCTATGCGGGCAAGCCAGCCTACAAGGCAGACTCCAGCTTCTGGTCTGCCACTGGCCGGATAGATTATGAACTGAATGACGCCCTGACTTTTACATCGCTTTCAGGCTATTCCGACGTCAAGCGTCATGACATGAACGACGTGGATGGCACGACCTTCGAACCATCGGAATATCTCTCGGACGGCCGCATCCGATCCTTTTCGCAAGAGTTGCGCCTGACGGGCGAGACTGGCCCCGTAAACTGGATCGTGGGTGGCTATTTTTCGCGCGACAAAATTCGCGACGACCAGATCGGCTATTATCGCGACTCCTCGATCCTCAATACATTGGCCTTCCTGGGCCAGACGGTTCCGCAAACGACCTACACTCCCACGCAGATCGCAAACGGTTTCAACACGTTCCGAAATCTGTCCAGCCAAGTCAGCCGCTCGCTGTCCGCATTTGCAAACGCGGACTGGGCGATCTCCGACCAGCTGAAGATCAGCGGGGGCGTACGCTATTCGGACGACAAGCTCGACTTCAAAGGTTGCTCGGCCGACCATGACAACAACACCGCGCCGGTATGGAATACGGGCGTGGCGGCAATCGTTGCCGCAAGGACAGGCCGTCCGTTTGCCAACCCCGGAATCGGCCCCAATCAGTGCCTGACCTATAAGGCCGATTTTTCAGGTCCGGCCGGCCTTGTCAGCAGCCAGCTCAAGCAGGATAATGTGTCAGGGCGCCTCGCCCTCACCTGGACTCCCAACAACCGCACCCTGGCCTATGCATCGGTCAGCCGCGGCTACAAGTCGGGCGCCTTCCCGGTGGTCGCCGCCAACGTAGCCACCCAGCTCGTTCCAGCGCGCCAGGAGAAGGTTACCGCCTATGAGGCGGGTGTGAAGCTGGGACTGCTTGACCGCCTGGTGCAGTTCAACGCCGCCGGTTTCTTCTATGACTATCGCGACAAGCAGGTGTTCGGCGAAATACTCGATCCGATCTTCGTTTCGCTGACCCGCATCGTGAATATCCCCAAGTCCGAAGTGTACGGCGCGGAGACCGACATCACCATCTCGCCAACACGCGAGCTGCTGCTCAAATTCGGCGCGTCATACACCCACACCAAGGTCACAGAGTTCACCGGCTTCAACCGCTTCGGCCAAGCGCAGGACTTTGCCGGTTCGGCATTCCCGTTCACGCCGAAGTATCAGCTCAACGCGCTGGTCTCCTACGATCTACCGATCAATGACGATCTTGCGATCCAGTTCGGCGCCAACGGCAACTACCAGGGCAAGACCGTCGGTTCGCTCGACGAGGATCCGGTGTTTGACGTGAAGGCCTATACGATCGTCAACGCGAACATCGCGTTGCATCGGCAGGACGATCGCTGGAGCATCGGCCTCTATGCCCGCAACCTCTTCAACGAGAATTATTATACCGCGACCGATATTCTGACCGACACGTCCATCCGGGTTCCCGGAATGGTGCGGACCTACGGTTTGGTCGCTTCCTTCAAATATTAACCGAATAGAGGTCAACGTGAACGTCCCCATTGCTTCGCCCGGTGCACTCGACGGCATAAAAGTCGTCGACATGACCAGCGTCCTTTTCGGTGCCTATACCTCGCAGATCCTCGGCGACCTGGGCGCCGATGTCATCAAGGTCGAGGCGCCGGGAACCCGCGCCGACAATGGGGGCGATATCTTCCGTTATACGGGCAAGTCCGCCAGGACCCAGGCGATGGGGCCGATCTTCATGCACTACAACCGCAACAAGCGGTCCGTGCTGCTGGATCTCAAGCAGGAAGACGCCCGCGAGGCACTGCGGCGGCTGATCGCGGGCGCCGATATCTTCATCACCAATGTCCGAATGGGGGGGCTCGAAAAGCTCGGCTTTGGTTATGAGGCGGTAAAAGCGCTGAAGAACGATATCGTCTATGTCCATTGCTCGGGATACGGCTCGGAGGGTCCCTATGCCAAGAAGCAGGCTTATGACGACCTGATCCAGGCTGCTGCGGGCGGCACGGACCTGATGAGCCGGGTCGATGGAAACCCGGCTCCGCGATACCAGCCATCGCTGATTGCCGACAAGTCATCTGGCCTGTTCGGCGCTTATGCGACGATGGCAGCGCTGTTCCATCGGCAGCGTAGCGGCCAGGGTCAGTTTGTCGAAGTGCCGATGTTCGAATGCTTCAGCTATTTCAACATGACGGAGAATCTTTACGGCCATACTTTTGAGCCCCCGACTGGCAGTTTTGGTTACAGTCGCGTGTTCAATCCCAACCGCAAGCCCTATCCGACCAAGGACGGCTACCTCGCGATCCTCCCCTACTCAGATTCGCAGTGGGACGATTTCTTCGAGATCGGCGGGCTGCCGCCGGGTACGTTCACGAAGAATCCCCGCTACGCGACCTATGCGCTCCGGACCGAGAATATCAGCGAAATCTATGCGATGATCGAGGAAGTCGCCAAGACGAAGACAACGCGCGAGTGGGTCAATGCCCTGACCCAACGCAACGTGCCCTGCATGAAGGTCAACCGTCTGGACGAAGTTCTCAACGACGAGCATCTGAACGCCATCGGCTTTTTCGAGAAGCGCGAGCACCCATCCGAAGGTACGTATATCTCGTTGCGGCATCCGGTTCGATTCAGTGCAACGCCGGCTTCTGTCCGCCGTGATCCGCCCCGTCTTGGCGAGCACACCCAGGAAATCCTCGCAGACGTCGGACTGGGTAGAGCACCGGATGCCGCCGCATGACCAATGTGGTCATTGTCGGTGTTGGCGAAATCAAGGATCGGCCGCCGGAGCCTTTCCTGGGCCTCGATCCCCTGGATCTTATGGCAGCCGCTGCGAGGAATGCAGAGGTCGATAGCGGCGTCGCCCTGTTGGACAGGATCGACGCTGTCGAGGTGATACATCAGATCTCATGGCGTTACGAGGATACCGCACGCAAATTATGCGAGCGGCTGGGGCTTGCGCCCGCGCGCGCCACCTATCATGCTGGCGGCGGCGAAAGTCCACTGAGGGTGTTGCACGACGCTGCCCTGCGTATCATCGACGGGCAGTCCAGGATCGCGCTTATCTGCGGTGGAGAGGCGCGCAGTACCATACAGAAGGCGCGCAAGGCGGGCGTTGATCTACCATGGGTCGCCAAAGCGAAGGTCATGGAGCAACCGTGGCGGGTCGAGGAAATGATTTCCCCGATGGGCCGCGCCCATGGCATCGCGCAACCGACCTACATCTATCCCTTGTTCGAGAATGCCACGCTGCAGGCATGGGGCATGACCCCGGCCGAAGCGCAGGCCGAATCGGCGGACCTGTGGTCGCGCTACGCCGCCGTCGCCTCGATCAACCCTACCGCCTGGCTGCAACGCGCCGTTGCGCCCTCGGAAATTGCGACGGTCACACCGCAAAACCCGCTGGTCGCGTGGCCCTATCCCAAGCTTATGGTGGCCAATCCAACGGTGAATCAGGGCGCGGCCGCTATCATCATGGCGGAAGAAACGGCACGTGACCTGGGCGTCGATCCAGCCCGCATGATCTATCTCAT
Source organism: Sphingobium sp. 15-1 (assembly GCF_013375535.1). GTDB lineage: Bacteria > Pseudomonadota > Alphaproteobacteria > Sphingomonadales > Sphingomonadaceae > Sphingobium > Sphingobium aromaticivastans. The sequence continues at coordinate 102,809 of NZ_JABXJG010000003.1, read as the reverse complement.
TGGCGGCGCCGCATCGAAGGAGCCCGAGGATTATCTTGATCGGGACTGTTATCACACGTCCCCCTCTCAGCAGGCGGTACTCGAAGCGGTCGGCGCCCTGAATGAGGCTCCGTTCGACCATCTCGAACTTTACAGCTGCTTCCCCTGCGTGCCCAAGATGGCGCGGCGCACGCTTGGTCTGGGCGAAGATGTCGTACCAACCGTTACGGGCGGGCTCACTTTCTTCGGCGGACCGTTCAACGATTATATGCTGCACGCGACATGTGCGATGACACGCCAGCTCAGGGCGCAAGCGGGCAACGGCCTGCTTTACGGCCAGGGTGATTTCGTGACCAAGCATCACGCCGTCGTGCTCTCGAGTTATAGGCCGCAGATGCGTCCGGCCATGGACTACCGCGTCGACAACAAAGCCGATGCGATACGGGGCGCTGTGCCACTTGTAATAGACTGCTACGAGGGACGCGCGGCCATTGAGAGTTTCACCGTCCTGTACGGTCGTGACAACGCTATCGATCGCGGGATCGTGATTCTGCGGACGCTCGACGGTCGGCGCACCATGGCGCGCGTCCCTCCTGCCGATACACATACAATTGCGCGTCTGACCGACATGTCGCGTTCGCCGATCGGCGAGAACGGAACCGTGACGACCGGGGATGACGGCCTGCTGGAATGGAGACTTTAATGACCGAAATCCTCGTTGACCGCCCCGTCCCTCACGTCGCGCGGGTCACCATCAACCGCCCTGATGCGCGGAACGCGATCAATGGAGCGGTAGCGCGCGCGCTGGAACAGGCGGTCATCGAAACCGAGGCCGACGACGAGATTCGCTGTGTCATCCTCACTGGCGCCGGAGATCGTGCATTCTGCGCCGGCGCGGACTTGAAAGAGATTTCAGCAGGCAGAATTGGCGACCTCGTTACCCGTAACGGCGGGTTTGCGGGGTTCGTCCGAGCGCCGCGCCAGAAGCCCTGGATCGCGGCAGTAAACGGCGTCGCCCTGGCCGGTGGTACGGAGATTGTTCTTTCTTGCGACATGTCGGTCGTCTCAGATGACGCGAAGCTTGGGCTACCGGAGGTCAAGCGAGGCCTGGCCGCGTTAGCGAGCGGCCTCTTCCGGCTCCCCAGGGCACTGCCCCGTGCAATCGCCCTTGAACTTATCGCAACGGGCGAGCCGATCTCCGCCGCTCGCGCACACGCCTTCGGTCTGGTGAACAGGGTCGTCGCGAAAACCGATGTTGCCGCAGAGGCTCTCGCGCTGGCCGAACTCATCGCGGCGAATGCGCCGATAGCCGTCAGAGAAAGCTTGGTAATAGCGCGTGACGCGTATAATCGGCCCGAAGAAGATCTTGAAGCCGCAGCCGCTGCCATGGGCAAGAGGCTCGCGCTCACCGACGATTATAAGGAAGGTCCGCGCGCTTTCATCGAGAAACGCGCACCGCGTTGGACAGGTCGCTAAGGGAAACTGACAATGAAAAATTTTACGATGACAATCGCCGGCAAGGCAGTCGAGAGTACCGACGTGATCACTGTCATAAATCCGGCAACCGGGAAGCCGCTCGCAACCGCTCCCGATTGCTCGACCGAGCAACTCGAACAGGCCGTCGCAAGCGCACGTGCAGCCTTTCCGGCCTGGCGGGCCACGTCGGATATGGACCGTGGTCGTGTCCTCAAGGCCGCCGCCGCTGTGCTGGCCGCGAATGCAGACGAACTCATGCGCCTGCTGACGAGCGAACAGGGCAAGCCTCATGACGAAGCCCGTTTCGAGATAATGGGCGCAGCTTATTGGCTATCGTCGCTGGCGGGGATGGAGATACCCGTCGAAGTGAACGAGGATAGCGTCGAGCGGCGGTCCGAGACACGGCACGTTCCTATAGGCGTCGTCGCCGGTATCTCGCCCTGGAACTTCCCGGTCCTGCTGTCCTTCTGGAAGATCGCCCCGGCGTTGCGAGCGGGCAACACCATGATCCTGAAGCCGTCTCCCTTCACACCGCTGACGATGCTACGGATCGGCGAACTGCTGCGCGGCGTCATCCCCGATGGCGTACTCAACATCATCACCGGAGGTGACGCGCTCGGCCCGAAAGTGACGGCTCACCCGGGAATCGACAAGGTCAGCTTTACCGGCTCGACCGCCACGGGCAAGCGCGTGATGGCGTCGGCTGCCGCCGACCTCAAGCGCGTGACGCTCGAGCTTGGGGGCAATGATGCGGCGATCATCATGCCCGATGTCGATGTCGATGCTGTTGCCAAGGACCTGTTCTGGGCTGCTTTCCGGAACTCGGCCCAGATCTGCATCGCAACCAAGCGGATGTACGTCCATGAAGCGATTTATGATCGGCTTGCCGCGGCCCTGACAGACTATGCGCAATCGGTGAAAATGGGTGACGGTTCCGAACAAGGCACCGAACTTGGCCCTGTGCAGAATAAGCAACAGTTCGACCGGGTCGTGGAGATCATCGACGATTGCAAGGACAAGGGGCTTCGCTTTCTCACTGGCGGTAACGTCCCGCAGGATGGCTCAGGCTATTTCATTCCCGTGACCATCATCGACAACCCGCCTGAAGATTCGCGCGTTGTTCAGGAAGAGGCTTTCGGCCCCATCTTGCCCCTCATAAAGTTCAGCGAACTCGAGGATGTGATTTCTCGCGCCAATGCCTCTGAATTTGGGCTGGCAGGTTCAGTCTGGTCGTCGGACACCGACGCAGCGCTGGCAATCGCCGCGCGGCTAGAGACCGGAACCGTCTGGGTCAATGAAGTTCAACATCTTTCGCCATTCCAGGCATTTGCCGGTCACAAGCAGTCAGGCCTCGGTGTCGAGAATAGCTTGGGCGGCCTGCTCGAATATACCATGCCCCAAACGATCACCGTAAAGGCTGCCAAGGCTGCCTGATCCCTACAGCATGGCCAATCGGCGGGCGCGCGCGAGGGCGCCCGACCGATTACGCACTCCAAGCTTGTTGTAGATATTCTGAATGTGCCACTTCGTCGTGGAAAGGCCCAGGTCGATATGGTCAGCGATGGCCTGGCTGGTTAGGCCGGTATCCAGCAGAACCAACACCTCATGCTCGCGCGCCGTCAGCCGGTCGACCGGGGCCTGCTCGTTACTTCCTTCAGCCTGTATACGATAGCGCGAACGCAGCGCTTCGATGAGAACTCCGCTCGCTCCTGTCACAGTCGAAGACAGGTCGGTCTCCGCGAGCAACGAGGTCAAGCCCCATCCAAAGTCCAAGATCGTGCGGTGAAATCCTCGCTCGCTGGCCATGCGGATGGCGCGTTCGAAGCTGCGTTTGGCGTCCCCCATTTTTCCAGCGCCCGCCGAGCAGGTCGCCGAAAGCATCAGGAGCTGGACATGATCGCGCGCACGCCCTGCCTTCTCGGCAGCCGGTAGCAACCTGGTGGCAATTGCCGATGCCTCAGTGACCTTTCCCTCGCTGAGCGCCACCCAGGCATGGGTCTGTTCGACATCATGGGCCATATATTGAGGGATCAACTGCCCCGTCGCAACATGCCGCCACCCTTCGGCAAGGCCGACAAATGCTGCATTGAAATTGTCCGATGCATCCGCGGCGCGACCGTGCCTAAGTTGAAGGGCCACCGCCAGCAGGTCGGCGCTTACGCCGTAGCGCAGCCCCCTGACCAACCGATGCTGGGTCTCACACAGCGCCGCATCGACACCATCAGATTCCTCGGCAAGCAGTGTTGCGGCTTCGAGCGCAGCAATGTGCGCTTCGATCAGCCCATTATCGCCGACATGGAGATGCCCTGCGGAGAGATGTTCGCGAGCGAGGGCAACCTCGCCCGTCTCGACAAGAATTCTCGCGGCGAGCAGGTGGATGGTTCCGATCATCGATGCCGCGATCTCGTCGGATGCGTGGGCGCGTTCGAGCGCGGAAAGAATGATTTCTCGAGCCCGGGTCGCACGACCAGATTGAAGCTCGAGATAGGCTTCCGCCTTCGCGACCCAAAGCTGGCCGTATTTTCCGCCCCCTTCTCCAGCCCGTTGACGGGCAACCAGCAGGTCACGTCGGGCCGCATGCCTGTCTCCCAACTGATAATGCCCCAGAGATCGCGTGACACAGATTGCGGCGGTGTGAAACGAATCGAGCTGTTCCCAGCGCGTCATCCAGTTGTCCGCCAGATCGACCAGTGCCAGCATGTCATCGCCCCGCGCGGCGACGCTAACCCTCAGCCTGTCGCGATGCGCCAGCCAGAGCCTGGGCGCGTCTTCGGGCATCTCACGGTCGAGAATGTCGAGCTCGGCCAGCGCCGGATCAACTTGCAGGGCCAGCACCAGTGCCCATGTCTTCCAGAGCCTGAGTGGAATGGAGATTGGTTGACCGGCTTGCTCGAGCTGTTCGGTCCAAGCCAGCATTCGCGGCAATTCGCCTAGACCATGGGCGATATTGGCCGCATTTGTGACGATAAGGTCTTGCGCACGTTGGAGGTCACCTGCCCCAAGGGCGTAGTCGACAGCATCGCAATAGGCCTCCCGCCACTCGCACCAATCACTGGCAGCGCGCAGAAGCTCAATACTTTTTGTCGCGCCAGCCTGTCGCTTTTTCGCGTCCAGAAACTGCTGAAATATCCCGTGAAGTCGCAGCCAATCGCCGCCGCCTGTGGCAGGAACGATCATGACATTTTCAAGTCGGGCGCGCTGGAGAAGGAGCTCGGACGAGGGATTGATCACCTCTCGCAGCATTGCCGGCGAAAAACGCTCCAAATCCGCCAGATCAAACAGAAAGCGACGCATTGCGTCATCAAGCTCTGAATATATGCTTTCGTTGAGATACTGACCGAGATCATCGCGGGGATAGACTTCACGAATATCTACCTTTGACCATCCTCCACGTCGCCTTGCCAGCATGCCATAGCATTGCGCGGCGATCGGCCAGCCTTCGATCCATTGCGATACTTTCCGAGTCTGTCCCGCGCTCGGCATCTGGCCGGCATAGAAACCAAGGAGCGCACCGACTTCATTTTCATCAAGGGCGAGGAGTTCCACATCTAGTATTTCAACCCGCCCCCTTGCCACGAGACTGATCCAGTCCATGTCGGGAAGCATCCGCGTAGCGATCACAAAACACTGTGTCGCATCATTGGAGGTGATGGTTCGGATCAGCCGGGCAAATTTGCGCGAATCGGCATCGTGGGCATCGTCGATGAAGATGACGTCAGCGTTTCCGCCGGGTTGCCCGTCGCTGACGATGCGATCCAGTTGGCACCACGCGACTTGTCCGCCAGCATATTCAATCGCGTCGGAATAGCCCCGCAAAAGGGTCGTCTTGCCATAGCCTGGCGGCGCGGAGATGAGGATCACGCTGGACTTGCTCTGGCGCAATCGCTCGAACGCCCTTGTGGGGACAGCCCTGCTCGCCACATTGCGTGCCTCGGGCACGGCCTGAGACTGGACTGCAGAGGAAACCGTCTCTGCACTTCGTGCGTGGGTCCTGAGCATTGATCCTACTCCTTGGGCGTTCTCTAGCCGAGACGCTCGCTTCTGGTCTTCAGCCCGTCGAGAAGGAAGCGCACCAGATGATCGGCGTAGGCGTCCTTGAGGGCTGGTGTAATTTCCGGGGGGCCCGATAGAAATGGCAGGGTGCTGCGCGAATGGAACAGAAACTCGCACGCGCCGATCACGGTATAATAGAAAAGGTTGGTGTCGACAGAGGTTATATCGCCGGCCTGGCGACATTCGTCGAGGATGCGTGCCTGATACTGTTGAAGTGGCGCTATGAAAATCCTGGCTAATTCGCGAGCGGTTTCGGCATTGCCGGACTGAAGAACATTGATCAGTCGGTTGATATAGGGATAACGGAAGTAGACGTTGATGACACCACGGATGTGCAGCTCGAGCTTTTTAAGCGGCGCCACATCCTGGACAACAAGATATTCGAGGTTGTGCAGGGCTTTGGCAGCGTCGCGCTCGAGGAGAGCCAGCAATAGCCCCTCCTTACCCCGGAAATAATAATTCACCAGCCCGTGATTGAGCCCAGACCGAACGGCGATCTCGCTGAGAGAAATGTCCAGCGTATCACGCTCGCTCAGCAATGCGCTGGTTGCGTCCAGCAAACGCTCCCGCGCTGCTACGCGGCCATTCTCATCGACGCGGACGCCTATCCTAGCCATACGAATCCTCTCTCCATGTGTTTATTTATGCGTATAGATAAACTCTGGCAAGTGATTTCACCCTCCTTTTGGCTAGGGCGACGAAGGGGCCCACATGGCAAGCAACAGGAGGGCCACTTTTAAGGTATGCGATCGATGAAGATAACTGCGGCAGTCGCCAAATTCCCGAAAGCCGATTTCGAATTCGCCGAACTCGAACTGGAGGAACCACGTGACGACGAGATATTGGTGCGTATCGCTGCTGTGGGGCTCTGCCACACCGATCTTGTCGCGCGGGATCAGATCCTTCCTGTACCGCTACCGGCCATTTTGGGGCATGAAGGGGCCGGTATCGTCGCTCGGGTTGGTGCGAACGTCTCGAAAGTCGCCCAAGGCGATCATGTGGTTCTGACATTCCGCTCATGCGGTGTCTGCACCCGCTGCCTCACGGGAGAGCCGACCTATTGCGAGCAGGCACTGGCCCTGAACTACACGGGCTGCCGTCCGGATGGCTCGACGGCGATCCACAATCATGGCGCGCCCGTGTCGAGCAACTTCTTTGGCCAATCGTCTTTCGCGACCTATGCGCTCGCTTACGAATCCAACGTGGTGAAGATCGATCCGTCAGTCCCGCTCGAACTTTTAGGACCGCTAGGTTGCGGCGTACAAACTGGTGCCGGCGCCGTGCTGCGGGCACTGGCCTGCCCCAAAGGATCCTCGATCGTCATCTTGGGGGGAGGCTCGGTAGGGCTCAGCGCAGTTCTCGGTGCCGTGATTGCCGGATGCACAACCATCATCGTCTCTGACCCCAAGGCGGAACGTCGTGCGCTGGCGCGCGAGCTCGGCGCCACGCATGTCATCGACCCGACGGTCGAGAAGGTGAACAAGGTCGTTCGACGCCTCACAGGTGCTGGCTCAGACTTCGCTCTGGATACCACCGGCGCAGGGCCTGTGATGGACAGCGCGCTTGGATGCCTGCGTCCGCACGGTACGCTCGGACTGCTCGGCGTGCCGTCGAACCCCGAGCAGCGCCTGCCTGGCCTCGCTTCAACAGTGCTCATGTTCGGCTACACGATCAAGGGGATCATCGAGGGAGATAGCCAGCCGGACAGCTTCATCCCCGAACTCATCTCTTACTATCTCGAGGGCCGGTTTCCCTTCGACAAGCTCATCAGCCTGTACCGCTTCGACCAGCTCAATCAGGCGGTGCAGGATCAGCACGACGGAAAGATCGTAAAGGCGGTTCTCACGATGCCGAACCACCTTCTCTAGAAGGCTTTAGAAGCAGGTAAAAACGTAGTTCGACACAGCCAGTCACCTGCGGACTGACGAAAACGCGTCCAACCATAAATCCGGTCCGATGCATTCGGACCGGATACTGCTAAAGCCTTCAAGGCGCCACTGCCTTCGTCTTTCGATGACAGGATCGCCCGATATCTTGGGAAAATTGATCGGAAAACGTGGTCGGCCACCAACGAAGCCGGCCAGTCGACTAAGATCAGGATCTGTAATTTGCAGTTGCTTGGCGGTTGTCCCTTGAGGGTTTCAAGGATCTGTCCGCACTCGCCGATCCGGAGATCGGTGGTGCTGTATCGGGTCTCACAAGGCCGGACGTTGCATTGACTCGAAGCGGGCTTGGCAGCCCATCTGATCACCTTCGCAGATCGTCCGTCCCTGCGTTCCCTCGCGGGACACCGCCCTCGGGTCAGCTTGCGAGCATCACCGCTGGCGAACTGGTTCTACAGTATCTTAGGCCTCGAAAAAAGTACCATCGCGCAGCATGGCGTGCATGATGACGGCGAGGCGGCGGGCGAGCGCGACCCTGGCCTTTCGAAGGCCGCGCCGCTTCGCGATCTTCAGCGCCCAGGTCTTCAGCGCGAAGCTCTGCTTGGTGCGCGTCAGGATCGAGTTGGCCGCCTCATAGAGCAACTTGCGGACTGTGCCGTCGTCCTGTTTGGTGATCCGTCCTGTCCAGTCGAGTTCGCCGGATCTGATGTCGGCGCGGGACCAAGCCGAAGTAAGCACCGGCCGTTCTGGATCGCTTGAACCGGCTCGCGTCGTCAACCGCTGCGGCGAACGCGGCCGAGGTCTGCACACCGACGCCGGGGATGCTCATCAAGGCCTGGCAGACCGGCGATGTGGTACTGATCGCCTTCAGGTGACGATCCAGCTGCCCGATCTCCACGACGAGGCGCTCGCGGGCACGGAGCAGCGATGCGACCGCTTCGCCGAGACCCGGGACAGAGGCGGCCACTTGCATCCGCGCGAGGAACCGTTCGCCCTGGCCGATGATCGTGTCCCAACGCATGGTGTAGGTTCGCCGGCGTAGCCATGGCGATCTCCGGCTAGAGCCGGGTTGATCACGCACCCATGGGCGGCAGCGTGACGTACGGATCATCGCCGATTTGGGCGACGCTTTCCAGTGTCATGTAGCGGGCGCGCTGGACCGCCCATTCGTCATTTTGTTCCAGCAGGATAGCCCCGACTAAGCGGGTGATGGCGTCTTCGTTGGGGAAGATGCCGACCACCTCTGTGCGCCGCTTGATTTCGCCATTGAGGCGCTCGAGCGGGTTGGTCGAATGCAACTTCGTGCGATGCTGCGGCGGGAAGGACATGTAAGCCAGCACGTCCTGTTCGGCGTCGTCCATCAGTTTGGCCAGCTTGGGCACCGCCGGTCGGAGTTGATCAGCGACCTTGCGCCACTGGAGCTTGGCGGCCTCGGCGGTGTCCTGGGCGTACGCGGTGGCGATCAGCGCGGAGACGACACGGTTCCGGCTCCGCCCGGCATGAGCGATGGCATTGCGGGCAAAATGCACGCGGCAGCGCTGCCAGGTGGCGTTGAAGACGCGCGACACCGCCGCCTTGATACCCTCATGCGCGTCGGAGATGACGAGCTTCACGCCGCGCAGGCCTCGCCGCGCCAGATTGCGCAGGAAGTCGGTCCAGAAAGTTTCGGCTTCCGATGCACCGATCGCCATGCCCAGCACCTCGCGGCGACCATCGCTGTTGACGCCGACCGCGATGGTGACCGCCACCGAGACGATCCGCCCCGCCTGCCGGACCTTAAGGTAGGTGGCGTCGACCCAGAGATAGGGCCAGTCGCCTTCGATGGGCCGATCGAGGAACGCCTTCACCCGCTGGTCGATCTCCTGACAAAGGCGGCTGACTTGGCTCTTGGAGATGCCGCTCATGCCAAGCGCCTTGACCAGATCATCGACCGAGCGCGTCGAGATGCCCTGGATATACGCCTCTTGGATCACCGCCGTCAGCGCCTTCTCGGCCAGCCGGCGGGGCTCCAGGAAGCCAGGGAAATAGCTGCCGGTGCGCAGCTTGGGGATGCGCAGCTCGACCGTGCCCGCGCGCGTCTCCCAATCCCGATCGCGGTAGCCATTGCGCTGGGCCTGCCGCTCCGCGCTCTTCTCGCCATAAGCGGCACCCGTCAGCCCACCGACCTCGAGTTCCATCAGCCGCTGCGCCGCAAAGCCGATCATCTCGCGTAGAAAATCGCTGTCGGCGCTCTTTCCCAGCAGCGCCTGAACGTCCATCATCTCCTTGGTCATCGGGATCTCCATAGCTTGAGTCTCGCAACCCAAATCTATCCGAGATCTCCGATGGCCACCCGCGAAACTGACCGGCCGCTACTGCGCTTGATCGATGAGCGCGCGTCCGGTCAGCTTCGCTAACCGCCGAGCTACACCATCACCGGGGGCACGACCTGGCCGATGCCGAGCCGGATTCCGAAGGTGGCGCAGAGACCACGGATGGTGTTGTCGAGCCGGACGCGCGCCTCGACCAGATGCCTGCGGGCAGTAATGACCGAGCGCACGCCGTGTGCCGCCGGCGACTTGACGTGCACCTCCTTGTAGAACCCCGTGCGCGCCAGCTGCGCTAAGCCAGCGGCGTCGTGCGGATCGGTCTTGTTGGCCTTCATCGCCTTCAGGCTCTGGTGCGCCTGACGGGCGTCGATGCAGACGATCGTAACGCCCAGCTCGCGCAGGCCCAGCGCGATCGATGGGGTCATCCGGCCCGTCTCGATCACTGCGCGTTCGACCGGCTCATATTGCTCCAGCGCCGTGGCGATCGCCTCCGGCGTGCTGTCGACGCACGGCGCGCCGATCTTGCGTCCATCAGCATCGACGACACACACATGCGTCGTTTCCATCGACAGGTCTAATCCGGCATAGTGCTCCATGGTTGCTTCCTTCCTTCAGGCTTCGACAACCAGAAGTGTGCGCCTCAACCGAGGTCCGAGGGAAGCAGCCACAAATTACACGATGACCCTAGCAGAATGCCTGCCCGTTGCGGGCAATGGGGTTTAGCAAGGACTTACTGGGAGAGGTTTCTGTCGAACGCGGGGATCTCGAACTGTGACGACCACCAGGGCTGCGCGCTGCTGCACCAGATTTGCACTTTCGGGTCGATGCCGCCCTTGTCGTCCAGCGTGCCGGCTTTGAGGTAGGCGATCTCGGGCTTGTCCGAGGGTTCTGTCATGATGGGCGAGCCGCAGGCTGCACAGAACCGCCTGTAGATGACCGTACCGCTCTCTCCGCGATCCGTGTAAGACGCCAGGTCTCCAGAGACGGCCAGATCCGATCGCTGCACCACGAGATTGACCGAAAAGGCGCTCCCGCTTTGCTTCTGGCAATGGGCGCAGTGACAAATCGCGGTCAACAGCGGCGGCGCCGTCAATTCGTAGTGTATCTGTCCACAAAGGCAGCTTCCGGCCAATGGCTTTACGGTATGCATTGGAGACCCCTTCCCTTCTTGATGGCAGCACAATGCGCCAGGCCGCTGTTAGTCTTCAGGGGCGATCCGCACGACGACGCCGTCGTGCGAAGCCCCGACGATCAATTGACAGGAGAGGCGCGAGCAACCGGTACGATGATCCGAGGAATCGAGCAGGTCGTTCTCATCCTCGCCGATCGGCGGAAAGACGTCTGCCGAACTTTCCACCATCACGTGGCATGTTGCACATGAACAACAGCCGCCGCAAAGCGCCAGCATTTCATCAATGCCGGCGTCGCGAATGGCTTCCATGACCGATATGCCCACGGCCCCATCGACCTCTTGTCGGTCTCCATCGCGGAAAATGACAGCAATTTTGGGCATTTCCAGACTCTCCCCCAGCGCCTTAAAGTGCTTCGATGATCATGGCGTTGGCGATGCCGCCTGCCTCGCACATCGTCTGCAGGCCATAGCGCTTGCCGTGGCGTCGAAGGGCGTGGACAAGGGTCGCCATCAGCTTGGTGCCCGAAGAGCCAAGCGGATGACCAAGTGCTATGGACCCGCCATGAATGTTCAGGCGAGCAGGGTCGGCCTTGATCACCTCCAGCCATGCGAGTGGAACCGGCGCGAAAGCCTCGTTCACCTCGTAGAGATCGATCTCGTCGATGGACATGCCCGCACGCTCGAGTAGCTTCTGCGTCGCCGCAAGAGGCTCCTCCAGCATGATGACCGGATCCCCGGCGGTGACTGCCATCGCGTGGATGCGCGCGATGGGCGTGAGACCGTGCGCTCTGAGCGCGCGTTCGCTCACCACGAGCAAGGCAGAAGCGCCATCGCAAATCTGGCTGGCATTGCCTGCGGTGATGACGCCGCCCTCAACAAGGGTTTTCAAAGACCCGATCTTCTCAAGCGTCGAATCGGCTCTCACGCCCTCGTCGATCTGATGGACAGCGGTGCCATCCGAGGTCTTAATCCTGATCGGAACGATCTCCTGCTCGAAAGCGCCGGCGTCGATCGCGGCAGCGGCGCGTTGATGACTGTGAAGCGCAAAGCGATCCAGCGTTTCGCGGGAATAGCCATATTTGCGCGCCATCATCTCGGCGCCCTCAAACTGGCTGAAGCCTTCGACGCCGAACCGCTGACGGATCCTGTCGCTGACCGGAACGCCTCCACCTGCCTGGTTCGAGAACATCGGAACGCGCGACATGCTTTCAGCGCCTGCAGCGATCACCACGTCCTGGGTGCCTGACATGATGGCCTGGGCGGCGAACTGGACAGCCTGTTGCGAACTGCCGCATTGCCGATCGACCGTTACCGCCGGCACCGACGTCGGCAAGTTGGAGGCGAGAACTGCATTGCGTGCGAAAGCGAAGGATTGCTCTCCTGCCTGGGTCACGCAACCCAGCACAACATCCTCGATCGACGCCGGATCGATGCCCGTACGTGCAACGAGGCTGGACAGGACGTCGCCGGCGAGATCAGCGGGGTGAACTCCGGACAGGCGGCCGTTGCGACGCCCGCCAGCGGTACGCACTGCATCGACGATATAGGCTTGTGCCATGGTCATGATCCTTCAGGAATTTGAGCAACCGCGAGAGCTGCGAGTTCTGGAAATGCCGCAGCGCGCTCATGAGCCTGCGCCGATGCAGCCGTACCCCGGATCGCGCGCCCCTTGATGCCGTGAAAAATCGCCGCAAGGCGGAAAAAGTTGAACGCCAGCGCGAAGCGATAGCCGGGGATGGAGTCGCCGCCGGTGCGACGACAATAAGCAGCCACATAATCGGCTTCGCTCGGAATGTTCAGCGCCTCGACGTCGGCGCCCGCCAGCCCAGCCACAATATGCGACGGCATGTGGTACATCATCGCATGATAGGCAAAATCGGCGAGCGGATGCCCGAGGGTCGAGAACTCCCAGTCGAGCACCGCCAGCACCTTGGGCTCCGTCGGGTGAAAGATCATGTTATCGATGCGGAAGTCGCCATGGACGACGCTGCTTTCCTCGCCCTCATCCATGGGAATGTTGGCCGGGAGCCAGTGCAGCAGGCGATCCATGTTTGGATCCCGGCCCGCGTCGGTATCGTCGAGATATTGTTGCGACCAGCGCGCAATCTGTCGGGCAAAATAATTCCCGGGCCTCCCATAGTCACCAAGCCCGATAGCGACGGGATCGAAGCTGTGGAGTTGCGCGATGGTCGCGTTCATCACATCAAAATAGAGCGGACGTTCGGACGCGCCGACCTCCGGGATCGTTGCGTCCCAGAATATCCGGCCCTCGACCATAGCCATCACGTAGAACCAGGTTCCGATGACGCTATCATCGGTGCACAGGCCATGGACTCGCGCTACAGGAAAGCCCGCCTTACCGAGAGCCTGGAGTATCTTTGCTTCCCGCTCGATGGCGTGCGCACCCTTCAGAAGCTGACCTGGGGGCTTGCGACGCAGGACATAGGTCCCCGAACTCGACCGTATCTTGTACGTCGGGTTGGATTGCCCGCCCTTGAACTGCTCTACGCTGATGGGGCCAGCGAAACCCGCGATATTGGCTTCCATCCAACTGGCGAGCGCCTGCTCATCGAAGGCGTAGCCCGCGCGCACCGCCGTCGTCCCGATATTGGCATCCTGCCCGGCCCCGCTCATGACTGACCCTTGCCCCATTCGCGCTTGATCGTCTTGGCCAGCGACCATTTATGGACTTCCGTCGGGCCGTCATAGATCCGGAAAGCGCGGATTTCACGAAACACCTGCTCGACGATGGTGTCGCCGCTGACGCCGCTGCCGCCCATGACCTGGACGCTCCGATCCGCCACGCGCATGAGAGCCTCGGACACTGCCACCTTCGCCATCGAGCTTTCGACCGTACCGAGCGATCCGCTATCGAGAATGTCGGCGCACCACAGGATCATGAGTTCGGCCTGCTGGAGGTCGATCCTGTTTTCAGCGAGCATGAAGCCGACGCCCTCATGATCGATCAGCGTTTTGCCGAAGGCTTGGCGGCGACAGGCATAGTCGGTGGCGATCTCGTGCGCGCGGATGCACGACCCGAGCCAGCGCATGCAGTGCGATAGACGCGCTGGCGACAGCCGGATCTGAGCATATTTGAAGCCTTCGCCTGACTGTCCCAGCATCTGGTCAGAGGGAACGCGCAGGTCCTCAATCGCGATTTCGGCATGACCGCCGGGCATGGAGGTGTCGATGGTGTTCGGCACGCGCTCGATCCGGATCGCAGGATCCGGCAGGTCGACGAGGAACATGCACGCACCGTCCTCCGATTTTGCCATCACGATCCCGACCAAAGCCCCCTGAGCCCCCGTGATGAAGCGCTTGCGTCCATTGATGACCCAGTGATTGCCATCGAGGCGACACGACGTCTTCATCATCGAAGGGTCGGAGCCAGCACCGCCATCCTCCCACGGCTCGGTCATCAGGAAGGCCGACCGGGCATCTCCAGCGATCATCGGCGCAAGGAAGTGCGCCATCTGTTCTGCCGTTCCGACCTGCCCGATCAGGTACATATTGCCCTCATCGGGCGCCATCGTGTTGACCGCGAGCGGGCCGAGTGGTGAGAGACCGGACTTGATCAGAATCAGCGCAGTCTCGCGTTGCGAAAGATGGGCGCCATCGGCAAGGATATGGGGCGTGAGCACGCCCGCAGCCCTGGCCTTGGCCCGCATCTCGACGACAAGCTCGTCGGTCGGCGCGCCATGATGGTCGCGCCGCTCGTCTTTCTCGTAAGGGATGATCTCGGCGCGGACGAACGCCTCTACCCGTGCGGCGATCTCGCGCGCCTTTTCGATGCCGACGCCGGTCACTTCGGAGCCATCCGGATAGCGCCATCAAGGCGGATAGTCTCACCGTTCAGCATCGGATTGGTGACGATGCTCTCGACCAGTTGGGCATATTCGTCGGGCTGACCGAGTCGGCTCGGGAATGGAACCTGCCTGCCCAGGGAATCCAGTGCTTCCTGCGGCAGCGCGGCGAGCAGAGGCGTCCAGAAGATGCCGGGAGCGATCGTCATCACCCGGATACCATATCGCGCGAACTCGCGCGCGATCGGCAAGGTCATGCCGACAATGCCGCCTTTCGACGCAGAATAAGCCGCTTGTGCGATCTGGCCGTCAAATGCCGCTACACTCGCGGTGTTGATGATAACACCGCGCTCTTCGCCGATCGGATCGACGGCATGGAGGCGTTCGGCAAATTTGGAAAGCACGTTGAACGTCCCGATGAGGTTCACCGACACGGTGCGGGTGAAGTCGGTGAGCGCCAGAGCATTGCCCTCGCGATCAATCACCTTGGCTGGGGTTCCGATGCCGGCGCAGTTCACCAGCACCCGTGCGGTGCCGTGGCTCGCTTCCGCCCTTGCCACAGCGTCGCGCACCTGGTCTTCGTCCGCGACGTTGACCGGCAGGAACAGGCCGCCAATCTCGTTCGCATGTGCCGTACCAAGTTCGGCATTGAGGTCGAAGATTGTGACCTTTGCTCCGGCTTTTGCCAGTTGCGTCGCCGTTGCGCCGCCCAGGCCCGATGCCCCTCCTGTAACGATTGCGGCTACGCCTGCTAAATCCATAACTATAAGTCCTTGCTTGAGAGGCCGATCAAAGCGTCTGGCCGTCGTCGATAGTGAAAAGGCCGCCGGTGACCGGCGCGCTGGCATCTGAGCAGAGGTAAAGGAGCATGGGATCGAGCGCATCGACACCCATGAGGCGCTGACGGGCAAATCCCTCGAGAAGCTTGCGACCCTTCTCGACCTCCCAAAGCGAATGCGTCATGTCCGTCGCCATATAGCCAGGAGCAAGGACATTCACGTTGATGCCCTTGCCGGCCCAGTCCTTCGCCAATAGCCGGCCCATTTGCGCCACCGCCGCCTTGGAGGCGCCATAGGCGACGATCCCCGGAAAGCCGTGCTGGCCGGTCACGGAACCGATAAGAACGATCCGGCCGCGGCCCGTCTCCGTGGTACCGTCGGCAACCATTCGTCGTGCGCCCTCCCGCGCGCTGAGGAAGGCGCCGCGCAGGTTGATGGCCATGGTCGCATCAAAATCGTCGACCGACAGCCCGAGGGCACTTCCCGCCAGACTGACCCCGGCATTTACGACAACCGTATCGACAGGGCCAAATTCCGCTTCAGCCGCATCGAAGGCGGCGATCGTCGACTGTTCGTCACCGACGTCCATCACCACACCCAGGACCTGGCCGCCCTCGCCCCGGATCTCGGCGCATAGCTCGTCCAGAAGCGACGCCCGGCGGGCGCCGACGACAACGTTCGCGCCAGAGGCAGCGAGAATCCGCGCGAACCGCCGGCCAATACCTGACGACGCTCCCGTCACGAGGGCCGTCCGTCCGGCCAAGTCAAAAGAAAATCCCGACATCACTGATCAACCATTTGAGTTCGCATCGATTTACCGCACATGTTTTTCCAGGCAGGCCTCTTGCATAAGAGGCGGCTACTGCGGCGACCCCATCCATAAGGCGGGGGCCGATCAAGCAGGCACGCATCGAGATCAAGATTACAGAAAGGCCCTCTTCCTTGAATGACGAGGCCGCCATCCACAGACAGGACGACACCCGCTATGAAGCTGGCCTCGTCGCTCGCAAGGAAAGCGATCGCACTCGCCACTTCTTCGTTGCGGCCGTAGCGTTGCATGGGGTTGAGCGCGACGAAATATGCCTTCGGAGCCGCTGGATCCGCGTCGGGAATCGCCTGGCGTTCGATTGATCGCATCATCTCGTTGTCGATGGGCGCTGGGGCGACGGCGTTGACGCGAATATTGGCCGCAGCAAGTTCGATGGCAGCGTCCTTGACCAGGCCGGCGATCGCATGCTTGTTGGCGGTGTAGGCCGCCAGTCCAGCGACGCCGATCGTGCTTGCGACCGATCCGGTCGCAACGATCGCGCCGCCGCCCGACAGAACCCCTTGCCGAGCTCTGCGCTTCTAGGAGGCCAATGCCGTTGTGGCGAACGGAGTTTTGGGTTGATCATCGCTCGAAGGTGGTCTGATGCGGAACCAGAGCGCATAGAGGGCCGGCAGGAACAACAGCGTGATAACGGTGCCGCCCAGCGTGCCGCCGATCAGCGTGATCGCCATCGAGCCCCAGAACACCGAGCTGATCAGGGGCACAAACGCCAGCACCGCGGCTAACGCTGTCAGGATGACCGGCCTGGAGCGCTGGACCGTCGCTTCGACCACCGCGTCGAAGGGGGACAGCCCGGCACGTTCATTGTCGTGGATCTGGCCGATCAGGATGAGCGTGTTGCGCATCAGGATGCCCGCCAATGCGATGAGGCCGAGAATCGCGTTGAATCCGAATGGCTGACCGGTCACCAGCAGGGTGGGTACCACGCCGATCAGGCCGAGCGGGGCGGTCGAGAGTACGATTCCCATGGCGGACAGACTGCGGACCTGGAGGATGATGACGATCATCATCAGCCCGATCATGATCGGGAAGATTGGAGCGAGCGCGGCGTTGGCCTTGCTGGCCTCCTCGATCGAGCCCGCCGTGTCGATATGATATTCGCTCGGCAGCTCCCTGATGATCGGCTGCAGCTTATCGAATATCGCGGTCGAGACATCGGGTGGCTGAAGACCGTCGGCAATGTCGCCCCGCACGGTGATGGTCGGCAGGCGGTCGCGGCGTTGGAGGATCGGATCCTCCATCCGCACCTCGAGCTTGCCGATCTGACTGACCGGCACGCGCTCGCCGTCGGCGCCCGTCAGCGTGTAATCACCGATGCGCGCCGGGTCGAGCCGGTCATTGCCGGCGGAACGGGCAACGACATCGACGGTACGGATGTCTTCCCGTGCCTGGCTGACGGTGACGCCGGTCAGCAGGAACTGCAACTGCTCGGCGGCATCGCTCGAGGTCAGTCCCAGTGCACGCAGACGATCCTGGTCGAGAACGAAGTGCAGTGCCGGTGCGCGCTCGCCCCAATCGATATTGACCGTGCGCATCATCGGGTCGGTCTGCATCAGATCCTGCACGCGGAAAGCGATGCTACGGACGGTGGCGAGATCGGGGCCACTGACACGGAATGCGACGGGGAAGGGCGAGGGCGGTCCGAAGACCAGCTGCGTCGCCCGCACGCGTGCCGCCGGCGCGAGACCGTCGGCCACGGCCTGCCGCAGACGCTGTTTAAGGGCGTCGCGATCTTCTTCCTCGTCGGTGCGCACGACGATCTTGGCGAAGGAGGGATCGGGTAGTTCGGGCGACAGGGCCATGAAGAAGCGGGGGGCGCCTTGGCCGATATAGGCGGTGACGATTTTCGCCTCGGGTTGCTTACGGAGCCAGTCTTCCACCTGTCGGGCGGACTCGCTGGTGTTCACGATGGCCGTGCCCTTGGGCATCTGCACCTCGACCAGCAGTTCGGGCCGATCGGACGTGGGAAAGAACTGCTTCTTCACCGCCCCTATGCCGACACCAGCGATCAGGAACGCGCCCACTGTCGTCAGCACGACCAACTTCTTGCGCTGTACCGCCCAGCCGATGATTCCACGGACCTTTTCGTAACGCGGTGTCTGGTAGATGGCTTCATGACCACCTTCGACGGGCTTAATCATGGGCAGCATCTTGACGCCCATATAGGGGGTGAAGATCACAGCGACGAACCAGGACGCGATCAGCGCGAATCCGACCACCCAGAAGATGTTGCCGGCATATTCGCCGGCGGTCGATTGCGCGAAGCCGACCGGCATCAGGCCAATGACGGTGACAAGGGTGCCGGCCAGCATGGGGGCTGCCGTATGGCTCCAGGCATAGGCCGACGCGCGGATGCGATCATAGCCCTCCTCCATTTTCACCACCATCATCTCGATGGCGATGATGGCGTCGTCGACCAGCAGCCCGAGGGCGAGGATCAGGGCGCCAAGCGTGATGCGATCCAGCACGCGGTCCGTTGCCCACATGATGACCAGAGTGACCGCCAGCGTGAGCGGAACGGCTGCGGCCACGACGATGCCCACGCGCCATCCCAAGCTGATGAGGCTGACGATCATCACAATCGCGAGCGCTTCCATGAAGGTATGCATGAACTGGTCGACGGCCTCGCTGATGTTCACCGATTGGTCAGTGACGGCCGTAAGCGTCATTCCGAGCGGCAGTTCTGCCCGGACCTTGTCGATCTCGGCATTGAGCGCCTTACCGAGATCGAGGCCGTTCCACCCATCACGCATCACGACGCTCAGCAGCAGTGCCGGCTCACCCTCGCCGCGGATCAGGAAGGACGCGGGATCCTCGTAACCGCGCTCAACGTTCGCGATTTCCGACAAGCGGATCGTATTGCCATTCATCGCGATAGGCAGGTCGCGAATCGTGGACAGATCGTCGAAGGCGCCATCGAGGCGGACGACGACCTGCTGGCCTTTCGTTTCGATCGACCCGGCGGGCGTGATGAGATTCTGCTTGGCGAGCGCATCGAAGATGGCACGTGGCGAGATGCCGAGCGTAGCGAGCCGCTCCTGGGCAAATTCCACATAGATACGCTCGGGCCGTTCGCCCACGATCTTGATCTTGTTGACGCCCGGCACATGGAGCAGCCGCTGGCGCAGTCGTTCGGCATCCCGAGCTAGGTTGCGCTGAGGCTCACCCTTGGCCTTCAAGGCATAGAGGGCGAAGCTGACGTCGCCATATTCATCATCGACGAAAGGACCGACGACGCCGCGCGGTAGCTTTAGCGCCTCGTCCGACATCTTCTTGCGTGCCTGGTAGAATTGCTCCGGCACTTCCTTGGGCGGCGTCCGATCGCGCAACGTCACGGTGGTGAAGGCGAGGCCCGGCCGCGTGAAGGTTTCGCTGCGATCGTACCAGCGCAGTTCCTGAAGACGCTTTTCGAGCGGCTCTGCGACCTGATCCTGCATCTCCTGCGCGGTTGCGCCCGGCCAGGCGGTAACCACCGTCATGACCTTGATGGTGAAACTGGGATCCTCGGCGCGGCCCAGCTTCAGGAAGGCGAAGATGCCCGCGAGGATGATCGCGATCAGAAAGAACAGGGTGACAGACCGTTCTCGAACGGCAAGGGCGGACAAGTTGAACGGTCCGGGTGTTTCCGAACCGCCACTCATCGTGCCGACACCCGGACTTGCTGACCTTCGTGCAGCATGTGTGCACCCATGGCCACGAAGCGATCATCAGAGTTCAGCCCGGCAGCGAGTGTCGCGCTTTCTTGGCCAAGGGATACGATACGTACCGGACGCCATGTCACGGTCGGTTGTGATCCCTTACGAATGACCCACACACCCGGGCCCTTGCCGACATCGCGGATCGCGCCGAGCGGCACCTGGATTGCGCGGACATCGCCGGGCAGCGCCAACATCACCGTGACAGTCGATCCCAACGGCGCGCGGGCGGGGGTGCCGCTCAGGACATAGCGCGCCTCGAAAGTCCGGGATTCGGGGTTGGCGGCATCGGACAACTGTCTCAGGGTGGCGGTTCCGCTTGCACCCTCGTAGGTGCGCGCCTGCGCGGCCGATCCGATGGCGGGACGCAGCGTCTCGGGCAGTTGCACCAGCGCCTCGCGCGGGCCTGATCGGGCCACACGCACGACAATCTGGCCCGCGCTCACCACTTGCCCCGGCTCGGCCAAAGTTTCGACGACCGTCCCGTCGGCATCCGCCACGAGGACACTGTAATTTGCTTCATTGCGAGCCACACGCGCCTGTGCCTCGGCCGCTGACAACTGGGCACGGGCCGAGTCAGCCGCGGCCTTCGCCTGATCATAGGCAGACGCCGATACCGCGCCCGCGCCAACCAGATCGCGGAACCGCCTTTCGTCCGCAGCCGTCTGCCGGGCGCGCGCGCGCGCCGCGTCGACGGTACCGAGCGTGGCGCGTGTGGCGAGTACCAGGTCCGTCTGATCGATTCGCATCAAAGGCTGACCCCGTCGGACTATATCACCCGCGTTGACGAGGCGCTCGATAACCTTGCCTCCGACTCTGAAACCAAGATCGCTCTTAACCTGCGCGGCGACCACGCCGGTAAATTCCCGGTTCACTTCCCCTTCGGCCGCAGGCTGCATAACCCGGACGAGCGGCGACTGCGTACGCGGGTCCGCCTCTGCCTGATGGCAGGCTGCCAAAGGAAGCGAGAATGCAAGGGCGGATAATCCCGCTCCGATAAATCGAATCGACAAGGCTGGATCCTCCAAACTTTGAAGGATCATGTGTTGCCTTGTGACTAATATGTCAATAGGTCACAGTCTCGTTTAGGGGGCGAGGCTACGCAGGATCAGGCTAGCGACCTCGGTCTGAGCATCGGGAAGCAGGTCTAGGTTGCGCTCAAGGTGAAGCGGGTCGACGAATGGCATCATGGCGTAGAATATCGCGCGACAGGTCTCATCGATCGGCGTCTTGCGCTCGAACTCGCCGCTTTCCCGCCCACTTTTGACAATTTCCAGGATCATCGCCCTGAGCGTCTCCTTGTACGCGATGGAAGAGCCCCATTGCTCGGCGGCCGAATGAGCCGTGATGTCGTAGATCTTCCGATCATGAAAAAAGAGTTCGACGCTGAGTGTCGTCAGGCTCTTGAACATGCGGCGAAATCGTTCCGTGGCGCTGCCTCCTTCGTCGATTGTTGCGCGCGCCTCGGATATGATTCGCTCCAGACGTGAGCTGCAGATCGCTTCGCCGATTTCCTGCTTCGACTCGAAGAACCGATAGATATAGGCCTTGGAGAAGCCGATCTCCTTGGCAAGGTCGGAAACAGTCGTCTTGCCATAGCCGTAGCGTGCAAAACATTCTTGCGCCGCCGCGATAATCTGGTCTCGCACGGCATGTTCGGCGGGGCCGCGCGTCGGGGCATTCAAATTGGCATTGGTCATCCTTCGACCATAGTTCCGACTGCCGCCATTGACAACAAGTGACCAAACTACTTATTAGTCATATTATCCTTCAATGACCCTCGAGGATAAAGATGCGGCCCTTGCCTTTGATCATGTCTACCCTTGGCGTGCCTCTTTTGCTCGCAGGCTGTGCCGTGGGCCCGGAGTATGCGCCCCCTATATCGTCGTTGCCTCCAGCTTTCCATGCAGGGGCGGCGGTGGAAGCGCGAAGCTCTTCGGCGGAAGCAGCCGATCTGATATCCTGGTGGCGCTCGTTCAACGACCCAATGCTTACCAGCCTCGTCGAGCGGGGGTTGGCGCAAAATCTCGATCTGCAGCAGGCGAGCGCCCGTGTCGTTCAGGCGCGCGCGGCGCTTAAGGGCGCCAACGCCGCGCTGCTTCCGTCGGGGCAGGTTAGTGGGCAGATGGGGGAGGTCTATCAATCGACGGAAACCCCGATCGGCCGGATCGGCAGCGCCTTTCCGCAGTTCGAGCGGTCGACCGAAACCTATGAGCTGAACCTCGGCGCCAGTTGGGAACTCGACCTGTTCGGCGGCCGCGATGCTGGACGTGACGCTGCGCGCGCCGATTGGCAGGCATCGGGGGCTGGGGCGGTTGCGGCGCGACTCGCAGTCGCGGCGCAGATCGCCGATACCTACGTTGCCATCCGAATGTTGCAGGCCCGTCTCGATGTCGCCCGTTCGCAACTCGACACCCAGCAGCGCCTCGTCGACCTCGTGTCGCTTCAATATCGAAAAGGCGTGGCCGCAGAATTGCAACTCAGGCAGGCGGAAGGCGCGCTGGCGCAGGTCCGTGCTTCCGTGCCGGCGCTACAAAACGAACTCGACATGGCGATGAATGCACTCGACGTGCTGATTAGCGTTCAGCCCGGCACCACGCGGGTGGAGTTGGCTCCGCAAGCGCCGATCCCCGCGCCGCCGGCGATCTCGACTGCCGGGGGACCGGCCGCCTTGCTGCGCCGTCGCCCTGACGTCATCGCGGCAGAGCGGACCCTTGCCGCATCCAATGCCCGGATCGGTGTAGCGATTGCCGAATATTATCCGAAATTTTCGTTCAGCGGCCTGCTGGGAACGGCAACAACGGCTGCCGGAGGCCTTTTTACGGGCAATGCGGCCCAAGCCAACGGGATACTCGGTCTGCGTTGGCGCCTGTTCGACTTCGGCCGGGTTGATGCTGAAATCAAGGCTGCCAAGGGGCGCAATGCGGAAGCTCTGGCGGCCTATCGCCTGACGGTGCTGCGCGCCTCGCAAGATGTCGAAGACGCCTTCTCGACGTTGGTGCAGCAAGAAGCACGCGCGACGTCGCTCCTACAGGGTGAGGCTTCGCTATCGCGTGCGCGAGACGCCTCCATGGCCGCCTACAAGGGCGGGGTTGCGAGCCTGATCGAGGTGCTCGATGCCGACCGGCGCCTACTTGAAACCCGCGATGGGGCGATCCAGGCGCGCGCCGCAGCAACCCGAGGCGCGATCGCATCCTTCCGCGCGCTGGGCGGCGGCTGGGAACCGCAAGTCATCCCCGGAGACGTCTGACACTCTTTCTTCAGAGCCAACATCATGTTCAAAGATGCAGCACGGGCCCTTGATGGCCTCGGTCAGGTCCGGGCGATGCTGGCGACAGGGAGGCATCCGCCACTGGGCGAAAAGCTCGGCATTGCGCTCATCGAGGCTGATTATGGACATGCCGTGAGTGGACGGACTCGATCGGCGGGTCGCCTCAGGTGCGGAAAGCCCCATTCCCAGTGGCAGGTGCGATAAGATGGCCGCGAGCCGCCATCCTGGGCACTCGTGCACTGAGTTTTTACAGGTAAGCCCGCCGGCGTCGCGCCACAGAAATTATGACGGTTTGGCTCATCGCAAGATGGGCGGGTCCTCTGGAGGGAGGATGAGTTGAATGCTTCTAGCGGAGCCGGGTTCGCGCTTGATGAGGCCGGCTTTTCCGAGCGTAAGTACCGCCTGGTGAACAGAGGGGCGGTCACATTGAAATGCCGCCGCATGTCGGCTTCTGCGGGCGGCTGTTTGAAGATCCGACTGTAGGCGTATCCTTATCGGTCTCAGCCAGTTCGAGGTTCGGCCACGACAGACTGCAGTCGAACCCGGCAAGCGACGGCACACCGAAACCCCGAAAGACGTCGTCGAACAGCCGGTTCACGTCGCGGTGGAGCGAGAGCAGCGGGTGGGTCTCATTGTCGCGGTCGCGCTCAGCGCTGACCGGGACGGGAAGCCGGTTCTCATGCCGGTTCCAAGGAATGAAGTCACGAATGGCCACAGGTAATCTCCTTTCTTTGAAGACGGGCATAACCTGCCGGGCGCCGCCCGCTGGGTTGCAGGCGGCGGTGCCGGCAGGCCGGGTGGGAAGTGGGTTAGGCAGCCTCGCCGACTGTATCGCCTCCGCCAATGCGATCACTAGCGGCCACGCCAGGGCTGATGGCGATCCGGCGTGGCTTCATCGCCTCAGGCACGACGCGCTTGAGCGCGATGCTGAGCAAGCCGTTCTCGAAGCTGGCTTCTCCTGCTTCGATGAAGTCGGCAAGCTGGAAGCGTCGTTCAAATGGGCGCATGGCGACCCCGCGATGGAGATACTCGCCCTTGCCGTCGTCTTCGGCATGCCTGCCGGTGACGGTGAGCAAATTCTGCTGTGCCACCACCTCAATGTCGTTAGGGCGGAAACCAGCGACCGCCAGCGTGATGCGATAACTGTCCTCGCCATCTTTGAGGATGTCAAAGGGTGGGTAACCTTCGTCCTCCCGCGCACCTGCTTCAAGCAGGTTGAAGAGTCGATCAAAGCCCACGGTCGAACGCCGATAGGGTGTGAAGTCGAAGTTATTTCTCATTTCCAAATCCTCCTACGAAGCGATCTGGGCATGAGCGACGCCGGAGAGAGCCGGCGCTCTCATGTGTCCCACCGGACCCGGTTCGGCGTCCGGCGACTAGGAATTTAGGAGGTCATCCACCGCTTTCAAGAGGTACTTCGCTCGCCTCGCTCTGCAGTGCGCGCGCAATTGGCCGTCTTGGATTTATTCCGGCGAACACAAGGTTACGCGAACGAAACGGGCGTGGTGGGCGTTGGCTGCTTGGCGTTCGTCATGCGGGGCCACTTCGTTCTCACTGCTGCGCTAGAAACCATCGATAGTCCTACAAGATCTTCTCACCGCGGCCCCTTATTGGGTGGAAACGGCCACAGAAGCGGCCGACAAGTCCAAGCGGTAAGCGGCCCTGGGCAATTCCCGAACCGCGAACTGCTGGAGACGGGAGAGATCGGCCTTCGGAACGACGATCTCGATTGGCATCTTCCCGAGACGCTCGGGCTCCACGCCTTGCGCGGCACGGCCCAATACGAAAAAGTGATCCAGGAACCGCTTGCGATCGACGAAGCTCCAGCCAAGCGCTTCAAGCCCGTGCGGGCTGATCGACAGAAGCGCAATGGCAAATTCCATGATGTCATCAAAGGGCAGCCGCAGCCGCACGTCATCCTTGCGAGAATGCGATCGCCTGAACAGGTCGCTTTTCACTGGATCGAGATCACGCCATTGACCGCGCGCCACTCGGTCGGACGGATCAGCCAGTCATGCACGATCCGGACGGAATGGAGAGCGGCCTCGATCTCACGCCGCCAGTGGTCGAGAAACTCGAACAGCACCGGAAAATCGGGCGCGAGATCGTATTCCTGCCACACGAACAACTGCAGGAACGAGGGCGCATCAGGCCGGTAGAAATGGATTTCCGCCGTCGTAATGCCATAGCCCTGCAGCTGTGCATTGAAGCATAGCTCGATCATTGCAGCGACTGCGCGGGACCCTAACCTTCGTCGAGGTCGCGCATCGCCGTCAGTACGTCGTCGATCGAGACCACACGCTTGGCGCCGGGCGGCTTCTTCATGGCTGGCTGGTCCCGCACTGCAGATCGATCAGATGCCCAGGATGCGAGGATGGCGCGTTTCACCTCCGGCTCCAGGCTCGGATGACGTGCAACGTCGAAGGGATGAAGAAAACGGGAAAATGGCTGCGACATGGCCTTGCCTCCTTTCCTTTTGTCGCTCCTTTTTCATGCGCGGAAATGACCGCGTGCCCTTCAGATTTTGGTGCGACGGCGAGTCGCGTCAAGAGGGAATTTTACGGCCTAAGCCCCTGATAAGGGAGTATTGGCGCTCACCATCATTGAGTGCCAATTTTTTTCGTTTTCCCTCTTGAAGGAAAAAATGGGGCTTCCAAGTTCCGCGGAACCTGTCGTTCCAATGGACGCCAGGCTTATCCTATCCACGTTTTGCATCTGGAGGTTATCATGAACGATCTCGACCAGGTCGGAAAGCGCCGGGCAAGCTGATCCTAGAACCCGGCAGCCGGAACACGGCGGCGGCGATCGCCATGCCGCGCTCGAAGCGCTGAGGACCGACGCGCTGCTGCTCGTCATGCCGAGCGATCATGTGATCAAGGATGTGGCCGCCTTCGCGGCGGCAATCCGCCAGCGCTCGCGGTGGCCATAGCAGATATCCGCAATCGCGTGGGCATCACGGGCGCGCATTCTGGGGCTTCCCGGCTTGGCACCTCGCGCAACCGCCGCTTCGAGTCCGGCCCGCGTACGCTCGCGTATCTTAGCGCGTTCGAACTCGGCGAACGGGCCAAGCGATCGATCCGGACCACCAGCAGCGTATGGCCCTCCCCTGCTCGCGATCGCCCGCGCCAGCTGTGGGCGCTCCCGGCTCGCGCCGCTGGCCTTATCCTCGAAAATGGCGGCGCACCCGGCCGCGCGCAGCGCATCCAGCTGCGCCGCCGTATCCTGACGGGTCGTGCCCCGAGGCGCGGTGTAGCTCGACGGTAGCGGAGCTGACCGGACGCCCTCATCGATCAAGCGCAGTAGCGGCCGGTCAGTTTCGCGGGTGGCCATCGGAGATCTCGGATAGATTTGGGTTGCGAGACTCAATCTATGGAGATCCCGATGACCAAGAGATGATGGACGTTCAGGCCCTGCTGGGAAAGAGTGCCGACAGCGATTTTCTGCGTGAGATGATCGGCTTTGCCGCGCAACGGCTGATGGAGCTGGAGGTTGGTGGACTGACCGGTGCCGCCTATGGCGAGAAGAGCGCGGAGCGGCAGGCGCAGCGCAATGGCTACCGCGATCGGACTGGGAGACGCGCGCGGGCACGGTCGAGCTGCGCATCCCTAAGCTACGCACAGGGAGCTATTGTCCTGGTTTCCTGGAGCCGGTAAGAACGTCGAACAATCTTCGCCTTTTGGCCTAATTCATCCTACCGCCGCGCTGGGCGATGCCAGCAAAGGCGCCATCACCCTGACAATGAACGGCGAAGTGCGGCAAAAGGGCGACCTGTCGGCACTAGTCAACCCTGTCGACCGGCTGATCGAATTCCTCTCTGGCCTCTATTGCCTTGAGCCAGGCGATCTTATCTACACCGGAACACCCGCCGGGGTCGGCGCGGTATCGCCGGGCGATATCATGGTAGTTGAAATCGAAGGACTTTCGCCACTGACCATCACCGTGGGCGAGCCTGCAGAATGAACGACCATGCCGTGCTCCACGGTTTTCGGCGATCTGGTGCCATCTGGAGGCTACGCATTGCACGGGAGTCTGAAAGGTGGTCCTAGCGAGGTCCTACCGGGTCAGGAGCTAACAACCAGTCTGGCTCGCGAGGCCCGACAATCTTAAGACTTCTGTCAACTTCCTTAACTTAACCGTCTCTTCCAAGCTTTACAAGAAGCCGATAACACCCAGCGAATTGTAAATTTTTGTTTGGACCACGTGCTACTCGATCCGGGTGCCACGAACCGTATTATGAAAGCTGCTTAACGAATTGCGTTGCCAACCATTGCGTACTCTTGTATCGAATAGGCAGATGCCCTCCACTTTTGAGGGCGGCGGTGAACAGATTAGTCGCACGCGATGTCTGGATCAGCCATCCGAGGCAAACTTGGGCGATCGCTCTAGGTGCGGAGCAGCCCGCCGTAGATCGCATAAGGGAGTAGTCATTGGCACGTTGGGATGAATTGGCACCGTCGGCGCTTCAGCATGTTGCTGAATGCTGGTTGGGATCTATCGAAGAGGCACTGGCCGAGAACGATATAGGTCTTGCAACGACCCTGCTGAAGCCAGACGGTTACTGGCGAGATCTTCTGACCTTCAAGTGGGAATTCACAACCGCCCATGGGGCGGATGAGATACGCGCCATGCTTAGCGGGGCTGTGCAGCATAGTTTGCCGCGAAGCTTCCGTGTCGAGGGCACGCCCTATGTGAGCATGCTGGGCAATATCGCACAGACGCTCGATTTCTTCTTCACCTTCGAGACCGAGATCGCGCTCGGTCGCGGTCACGTCCGGCTGATCCGCGATGAGGGCACATCCGGTCGATCGGTGGCTTACACCGTACTCACGACGATGAACGAACTCAAAGACTTCCCGGAATCCGTCGGCCGCACCCGGCTCCGGGATTTTCCGGAATGCACGCTTGCGGCAAGCGCCAGCGAGGCCGTCGATCCCGATGTAATCATCGTTGGTGCCGGGCAAGCAGGCCTGATGCTCGGCGCACGCTTGCGCCAACTCGATGTCAAGACGTTGATCGTCGAGCGTGGCGCCAAGGTGGGCGAAACTTGGCGGAAGCGATATCGCACGCTGAAGCTTCACAACGATATAGCGATGAACCACTTCCCGTATCTGCCATTTCCGGAAAACTGGCCAACCTACTTGCCGAAGGACAAGGTCGCAGACTGGTTAGAGTTCTACGCCCACGCAATGGATCTTGACGTCTGGACCAGCACCATTTTCGAGGACGCGAAATTCGATCCCGTGGAGCGGGTTTGGACGGTGAACCTGACGCTGGCAAACGGCGCCACCCGAATGCTGAAGACGCGACACATCGTGAGCGCGATGGGCGTGGCGGGTCTGCCGCGCATACCCCAGATTCCCGGACTCGACGGGTTCCGCGGAACCCTTCTTCATTCCAGTCAGCCGTTTGATGACATTGATGTCGAGGGGAAAAAGGTGGTCGTCGTCGGCGCCGGCACGAGCGCACACGACATCGCGCAGAACTTCTGCACGCGTGGCGGCGATGTGACGATGATCCAGCGCTCGTCGATCACGGTGCTGAGCCTGGAGCCCGGCGCGCAGCGGGTTTACCAGCTATATCGGGACAATGACGGCGTCAGGCCTATCAATGATACGGACATGACCGGGGCCGCGATACCCTTCCCGCTACTCGCCAAGCTTCATCAGCCATTGAGCCGGTCGATCCAGGAGCAGGATCGTGAATTGCTGGACGGCTTGCGCAAGGTTGGATTCCTGCTGGATAATGGCGAGGACGATAGCGGCTTCTACATGAAGCTGGTGCGATATCACGCCGGCTATTACCTCAATGTCGGCGCATCGGATTTGATCGTCGACGGTAAGATCAAGGTCCGGTCCGGCCTGGGCGTCGCGCGTCTCACCGCGACACGGGTAATCCTGGACGACGGCACCGCTTTGGATGCCGACATCGTCGTGCTCGCGACCGGCTACCAGTCGCTTCAGGAGCAAGTGCGCAAGTTGTTCGGCAGCGAGCTGGCCGACAAGGTGGGGCCGATCTGGGGGCTCGACGAAGGAGGCGAGATGCGGAACATGTACGCGCCAACAGCACAGGAAAACTTCTATGTTCTCGGCGGCGGCTTCCCCACGGCGAGATTCTATTCGAAGTTTACGGCTCTATATATAAAGGCCGATCTGATGGGGTTGGTGCTCCACGGCCCTGAAAAAATTGGTCTGGAGAGCAGCGCAGCGCAAGGTGAGCCCCGTGTCGTAGCCCTCGATCCGCACTGGGCATATTCGAGTTAGAGCCGTTTCCATTCACGGGCTGGCCTAACCGGGCTGCGACGTTGGGTCGCCTTCAATATACAGGACGTTATAAGTGCAAGAGCCGTTCTCTCCGGCCGATATAATCAGATCGTTCATCCAGTGCTTCAACGACAACCGGATGCAGGATGCCCTCGACCACCTGGCTAAGGATGTCTTTTATCACAATGTCCCACTCGACCCCATTATTGGGCGCGAAGCAACACCGGCGTTCATGGTCAAGTTCGATCTGGGAAACTCGCTGCTGACCGAATGGGAAATTCTCGCGCTCGCTGTCGAGGGTGACATCGTACTAACTGAGCGGATCGATATGTTCTACCACCGGTCAGACGGGCGGCGCGAGGGCATTCCGATAATGGGAAGCTTTCGTGTCCCCGACGGCAGGATTACTGAATGGCGCGATTATTTCGATCTCGCCGCCTTCCAAAAACTTTCGGTGTTGCACACACCCCAGACCTGATCACTACCAAAGCGCGCCGCCGCTGGCAGACGTGCTACACCTAAGTCGGACGGCAAGGCGGCACGCGTTGTGAAAAGGGCGGCGGCCCACCTGCCGCCCAGTATGTCCCGTTCACCGCCATCGGCGGCGAACTGCTATTCGAGGTGCTCGGCCAGCGCTACGACCACAACAGAGCGTTGATTACCAGCAATCTGCCGTTCGATGAATGGACATCGGTGTTCGGATCGCCGAACGTTTCATGATGCTGCTTTCCTGGATGGGATCATACTGTATTTTTGCGCTGTGAGCGCCTTTATTTGCTGGTCGGTCAGGTCCACCTGCCACGGCTGCCTTTCGTGATTTGCCGGCCCTGAAGCTTACCGCGTTTCAGCCATTTGAACACCGTCTGCTCAGCGACGCCGAGCGTAAGCGTTTGATCGTCGAGCATGGCTTCAATCGCGTGCGCCCATGCGTTAAAATGAGCCGGGTCGTGCTCCTGGCATGTCCATCATGGCTGAAACGGTAGACCAGTGCATATCGTTGGAGCCTTCGCCGATCGTCAAGCCCATAGCGTCGCGAAGATAGCGTTCGATGCCCGTATCGATGCAGTATCCGCTGCCGCCATAGATCTGCATGCAATCGCGCGCGACATCCACGGCCATCTCAGTGGCCAGTGGTTTGACCATATGGTTCAGCATTTTGTCCACGCGTCCTTCGTCGAGCAGGCGAACGGCATTATAGAGCATGTGGCGAACAGCTTCGATCTGGGCCTTCATCTTCGCAAACTTGAGTTGGATGGCGCCGAGGGACAAGATTGGGCTACCGGCATTCGTGCGCTCCCGCGCGTACTCCAGTGCCTTTTCGAAGACACCTTCAGCTAATCCTAGGGCCATGGCGGATATGTCAAGCACAGTGTAGGCGGATTGCCCGGTCGGTCCGACGAGTTTGCGGTCCCTAACCCAGTCGGCTACTTCCAAGCATGCTGAAACCGGTACTTTGACATCCGATAATGTCAGGGCGCCAAAGGTCGTACCGAGCCCCATCTTTCTGTCTTCTGCGACCGTAAAGCCGGGACTGCCGCATTCTATCGGAAACGCCCACATTGTCCCCTGATACAAGCCGAATACCACGATTAGATCGGCGTAAGGAGCGCCCGAACAATAGTTTTTGGAGCCGTTCAGTATGAAGTGATTGCCGTCCTTGACTGCCAGATCGCTCCATTCGGTGTAGTTTGCGGCACCCCGCGGATCAGTGCCCGACGCCGACATTGAGGCGTCTCCAGACATCACCTTTTCGAACCATTTTTCTTTGGCCGCCGGCAGGCCGAGCAGCACGCTTGAAAAGGCGCCGTTGAGCACGAGATGGATAGCGAGCGCAGCGCTTTCCTTGGCAAGCTCCTCATATATCAGGAGGACGGTCGTCTTGGGCGCAGCCATTCCCCCCTCGCTTTCGGGCAGGGAAAGCCTGTAGAAGCCCAGGTCACCCATCTTCTTTCCCAAGTCCCGGATGATCTCATGACCTTTAGGCCCGTAAATTTCTAGTGCGCGCGGCCTCACCTCTTTTTCAGTGAAGCGCCGGGCGACATCACGGATTGCTTCCTGCTCTTCGGTCAAGAAATAAGACATTGCGGGCCTCTTGCTGCGTCCAGGATAAGTTGAATATTTAGTTACGACTTAATGAAAATATCAGATTGCACTGTTCCGTTATTCACGCCGATCACCAAGCCTAAATTTACATCAGTTAAGCATAACGCATGACCAACATATCTGTGTTCGCACCAGCTGCTAATAATTCGAAGAATGGCAGGCGGAGAAACATTGCCCCGCCTGCTCATCAAAATTAACTACCGAATTTGTAGCCCAGCGTAATGCCGTATGTACGTGGTGCACCTACTTGTGCCGCGGGGCCGACGGGAGCCAGAAGGTTCAACGAATCATCATATCTTTCGTTCAAGAGGTTCTTCACCCACAATGACACCGAAAGCTGCTGATCGATGGACTCCCAACGCTCGGTCAGATTGACGAGGGTGCGCTTTTTGAGTGGAAACTGTTCGAGAGTGTCGGCATAGGTTTTACCCCTGAAATTCACCGCAGCAGTCGACTGGAAAGTGCCGATTGCAGTCTCCAGTGAATAGGTGGCGTTCGCATTCATGCTGAAATGCGGCGCCTGAGGCGTCGAGGATCCGCTGGCATCAGCCACGCCTGCGACCAATTCCCCGCTGGGCAGCGTCTGATAAAATGGCGCATTCAGATAGCTTGTAAACTTAGGATCGAGATATTCAGCAGAAACCGAGAGATCGAGATTGCGCACCGGCCGTGCCTGTATATCCACATCAACGCCCCGGATCCTTGCCGCCGCTGCGTTCTTCGTCACCAGCCCACCGAACTCGAAGAACTGCTGCTGCAAATTCGTATAATCATATTGGAATGCCGACACGTTGATGCGCAGCTTCCGATCGAACAGCTGGCTCTTGAAACCCACTTCATAGGCATCGATGGTTTCGGGAAGAATGACCGGATTGGCAGCAGCAGAAAAGCCGCCAAGAGCTAGGGTGTTGAACCAGCCCGAATTAAAGCCGCGATTGAACGAAGCATATACCATCAGATCGGGCGAGAATTTATGGTCGATCGACACACGGAAGGTAGGTTTCTTAAACGTCTTGGACTGTTCGCCGGCGCTGCCGGGAATTACAGTACCACCCACATCGTTGAAGCCGCGCTGCTTACGCTTTTCGATCGTGTAACGGGCGCCCAGCGTCAACGTAGTGCCAGGGAGCACCTCAAGTGAAGCCTGTCCGTAGCCTGCATAGGCATTCACCTTGTCGAACGCCCACGAACTCAGCGCCTGGCCGGGGGGCGTTCCAAACACAAACGGCAAGCCTGGGCCATAGAAGATAAACGGATTCACCTTCGGGCGCTCGCTGAAGTAGAAAAGCCCGGCCACCCATTTAAATGGCCCGTCGGACGGCGAACTGATCTGGAATTCCTGAGTATATGCTTCGTCTTCGGCGAAGCGGTTGATATTCAGGAAGTTGGTCGGAGTTCCGTCATAATCGATCTGGAGGAAGTTCTTGTTCTTTCTCCAAGAAGTGACACTCAACAAGTTCAGCTCGCCAATCGCTGAATTAACGGTCAGGCTGGCGCCACCTTCTTTCGTTGTGAAATAAGGCGAGACATCAGCGTTGACGTTAAAGTCGTTCGCAAAAAACATCCTTGTCCCGGTGATGGAGTTGTACAAGGAATTTTGGCCGGCGGGTGGGGTAATGCCCGATCCATTGTTTCCGTAGCCATAGCTATAATCTGCAGCCAACTTGATTGTCGTGACGTCCGAAACGTCATAGACGAACTTGACGCGCCCACCATATTTCTTAGTCCGGTAGATATCGGCGCCGTTGAATTCATTCTCGCCCCAACCCTTCATCTGGTTCTCATAAAAGGCAGAAATGCCGACGCGCAAGTTCGGGGCCAGGCCCGTTGCGATATATGCTTTGGCCGAGACAGTTTCATAGTTCGCATAGCCCAGTTCCAAGTCGGCCGACGGGGTAGAAGTCGGATCCTTCGTGGTGATCTGAATCACACCGCCGGTTGCATTGCGGCCAAAGAGCGTGCCCTGCGGTCCCTTGGCGATTTCCATCGACGCGACATCGTTGAACCCTTGCGCGCCGATGTTGAACGGCATGTAGACGCCGTCAATGAACGTCAACACCGCAGGTGACGACGCGGCGTTGTTGTTGCCGACACCGCGCAGATACAATGGTGTACGCGGACCATTAGGCGCAAGTGTCAGACCGGAAACCAGACCAGGCAGGTCGTCCGACGACAGAGTGCGCGAAGCGGACAGCCCCTCTGCCGTAAATGCAGCCACGGCTATTGGAACCGACTGTGCTGACTCGGACCGACGTTGCGCCGTGACAACGATATCCTCGAGACCGGCCTCTTGTTCAGCCGCAGCCTTACCGCCGCCTGCCGGACCAGTTTGTTGGGCCAGCGCAGCCGTCGGTAACAGCGATGACAGCGCAACGCCTGATGCCAGCAGAGCCAAATGTTTCTTAGCAATCATGACAACTCTCCTCCCCACTTCTCTTATGCAAACTAGTTCTCCTATATGGACAACTGAAGAGTTTACGTCAAGTGCCGTACCCAAGAGCCCAGCTTGGGCGCTTCTGATTGCTTGCTGATCTTGATGGCTCAATGTGTCGGCAATGACATGACGCTTGGGGGCCTCGCTGTCTTGTCCGCGTCGAATCCTCAAGGACGGACATGTCCGTGCTCTTGACGGACCGACTGTCGATCACACAGAGCAGCCGGTGGCGGCTGCGCGGATCAGAAATGAGCGTTGGCCGCCCCGCTTGGCGGGCGGAACCGAATCCTCACTCACAAGCGTTCCAGCTCTGCGCGGAGATGCTGTTCTGGCGTTCTAAGTAGCGAAGGCGCGCAGGAAAATTGATGCGAGCCAAGAGGCCTCGGCTTCGACGGGGACCTGGGACTCGACGTCGGGGTCACTCCAGAGCTTGCGGTCGAGCCTATTAATGCATAGCGAGAGCAGGACCCGGGCCATGCTAAGGCAGTCTTCCTGGCGCAGCAGTCCACTCTGAACGCCCTTCTCGAAATAAGCCGCTAGTGCATCTTCGGTGACCGATACGACGCGTTCACGGAAAACTCGCGCTACCTCCGGAAAACGGCCGCTCTCCGCGGCAATGAGTCGCCACAGATCAAGAGACTCGGGTTGCTCGTTCGCTTTCATAAAGCGCCGACAGAAATTCGTCACAACCGCCTCGATCGAGCCACGCGTTTGGAGCGAATGCTCCACATCAACCTGCATGAAAGCCATTGCAGGCTCCAATATGGCCTCGAACAACTCTTCTTTGGAGCGAAAATAGGCCCACAGCGTGGCCTTCGAACCTCCCACCGTCTTCAGAAGGCCCGACATCGAAGTAGAGGCGTAGCCATTCCGAAGGAAGGAATCGCGCGCGGCGTCAACTATCGCTTGCCGCTTATCGAGGCGACGCTGCTCGCGTGGGTCGATGCCACCTTTTTGCTCATTCATCAGGGTGTACTATCAGGTTCATTTACTATTGACAAGGATATGGAAGGCCGCCATTGTGAATACTGTACCCTAGAGTACAGTACCTGATTCCGCGGACGTAGCCACTGCATTGCGCGGTCCAGTAGGAGAGAGTGATGACCGATCTTAACTCTGCGGATGGCGATCTTCGCCCCGTGCAAAAGCCGATTTCAAGCGCCTTTCATGCTCCTGGATGGATTTATAGCTGTCCGGAAAACTACAAAGAAGAGCAGAAGAAGATATTCCATTCGGAATGGCTAATGGTCGGACGCGAGGAGGAACTCGCCAATCCGGGGGATTATAAGGCGATCCGGATCTTCGATGAACCATTGTTGCTGTCTCGCGACAAGGACGGTGTTCTCCGTGCTTTCGCCAACGTCTGCCGCCATCGTGGCGTCGAAGTTGCTTTCGGGACTGGCAACGCCAAGTTGTTCACCTGCCCTTATCACGGATGGACTTACCGCCTGGACGGGACCCTGCTCGGGGCTTCCACTGTTTCGGAAAATGTGGGCTTCGACAAGAAAACTTGCCGATTGCCGAGCATTCACATGAATATCTGGGCCGGCAATATATTCGTCAACTTTGCGAAAGACCCGCCGCCCTTCGAGGATTTTGCCGCGTCTCTCGAGAAGCGCTTCGGACATCTTCATCTGGACCGCCTCCGCATAGGGGGGAAGGAGACTGTTCCTCAGGGCTGCAACTGGAAGTTCGGTGTCGAGAACCTACTGGATTTCTATCATGTGCAGGTGCTGCACTTGGACACTTTGGGCAAGAAGTTCGACTTCAATGGAGACGATATCCAGTCCGAAGCTGGATGGATTGAGGCAAGCTACCGGGGAGCTCCTTTGACCCCCGATGGCCAGAGCCGCTTCCCACGATTGCCGTGGTTGGAGGGCTTAGGCGACGATT
The DNA here is from genome assembly GCF_013375535.1 of Sphingobium sp. 15-1. GTDB lineage: Bacteria > Pseudomonadota > Alphaproteobacteria > Sphingomonadales > Sphingomonadaceae > Sphingobium > Sphingobium aromaticivastans. Next base: position 66,910 of record NZ_JABXJG010000003.1, on the reverse strand, counting down.
TCGCGACATCCTGCCGCATTCCTCCAAACATGCATCTATTCGCCCGGATCGACCAAGTGCTGATCATCACAATCTGGCCCGATTCAGTGGATAAGTGCCATCTGACAGCATATCTTCTGTTCCCGGAGGAGGTTATCAACCTGCCGAATTTCGAAGCTGATGTGCAGACTCACATTAAGTATGTGCATGACATTGCTGCCGAAGATATCCTGGCGGTCGAATCCCTCCAGGCGGCCACCCTGTCGGCGAATTATCGCGGCGGTCCAATGGTTCCGCTTGAGAAAAGTATCCATGACGTGATTAATGACTATTTAGGGAGAATGGATCTCTCCACTGTCGATGCGTGATAGGACAGGAATGCTCGATGCACAGCCTTGGCCCGCGACATGTGTCGAGGCCAAGGCTGCGGATCAGATAAATGCGTGGCGCAGTTTATAGGCGGAAAGTGCTTACGCCCCGCTTCGTCAATCCTATGATATTGTCTGCGTCTGGTAACTGAACCGCCCCGGTATTGCCGGAGACCGTAACTCCTGAGAGGAAGGGTCTACGAAAAGCAAGGCGACGCACAAGATTGCACTGGAGGTTCGTGAGCGGGCTGTCGGCATGGTGCTGGACCATGAGGGTGATTATCCATCTTGCTGGGCTGCGATCACTTCCATTGCCGGGAAGATCGGTTACTCGGGGCACACGTTGCTGGAGTGAAGAAGGCGGAGGTGAACAGCGACAAGCGTGTATCCCCCGCCGGCCCCGGAAACCATAGTGCCTCGCTCTGCTGCTCTGCCCTATGCTCCGCTCCGGTCAGCCAACCAGGGCGATCATAACCGCCGCGACTCTAAATTGTCCGGTGGACCCGCCAATGAGGCCCCGCAAGAATCTCTTGCGCCGGTCGAGCCTAGCGGCTACCTTTGTCCCAGATAACGAACTAGTTCCTGTTGTAGAACAGGAAATGGATTAAATGGTCAAGAGGATAGGGTGAAGGAATGGAAGAACTAAGGTTCGACGGCCGTGTGGCGATCGTCACCGGCGCGGGGCGTGGTCTTGGCAGGGCGCATGCTCTTTTGCTTGCTTCGCGCGGCGCACGCATCGTGGTCAACGACATCCGCTCGCCTCACCCCGCAAACGAGGGCAGCGCTTCACCGGCGGACGATGTCGTGCAGGAGATTATAGCGGCCGGAGGGAGCGCGGTAGCCTCCAATGACAGCGTCGCCACGCCCGAGGGCGCCGCAGCGATCGTCCAGACCGCGATCGACACCTATGGTCGCGTCGACATTTTGATCAACAATGCCGGCATCTGTAACTGGGCACCGTTTCCTGAGATATCTTACAGCGAATTTCAGGAGATGAGGCAGGTTCATTATGACGGACCGTGGCTGATTACGCAGGCGGCCTGGCCGCACATGGTGAAGCAGAATTACGGCCGCATCCTGTTCATCACCTCGCACGTTGGTCTTGCTGGAATGCCGCATGGCGCCCACTACGGATCGGCGAAATGGGCGGCGGCTGGCCTGTCGCGCATGCTTTCATTCGAGGGCGGCTCGGCCGACATCAAGTCCAACGCGCTTGGCGTGTTCGGCTATACACGATTACTGATCGATGGCTTTTTCAAACCGGAATCCGACAAGGACACGGGGCTGGAAAAAATGGAGGGCGAGCGCTGGTGGCAGCGAAACCTTCGGTGCGAGCAAGTCGCGCCAGTTGCGGCATGGCTGGTCCATGAAAGCTGTTATCTGAACGGCGACATGCTCGACACCGGCGCGGGCCACACGTTCCGGCACATTCTTTCGACGACGGAAGGTTACACCAACCCCAACCTGACGCTGGAGGACGTGAACGAACATATGCCAGAGATCCTCGATGACCGCCACACCAATGTATGGAGCAGCGTCAACGAGGCCCTGCAGAACCGCCTTCAGAAGCTGCAATTGGCGGGCGTCGAACCGATGGACACCGTCTATACGGATTGAAAGCGGTACTGCGGCCAAAAGAGATGCAGCCTTGGGCGCGCCATCCTGTCCGCCTGAGAGCCGCGAGGGTGCAGGGCGCGCATGAGCATGGACGCAAGGATGAGCGGCTTTCAATGGCCGGCTCGTCGCCGGGTCAGATGAACGATTGAGGTAGAAGATGATCAACGAGGCCGTTTCAACGGATAAGGCACCGGACATGTTCGACAAATGGTGCACCGATTTCAACGCGGCGGTGGCCACAGATGATAGTGCCGCGCTTGGCGCGCTGTTTGCCCAAGACAGCTATTGGCGGGACATGCTCACGCTCAACGAGCGCATCCAGACAGCCCACGGTCCTGCTGCCATTGCCGCCATGTTCGCCGACCGCGACAAGTCTGCAACGCCCCTACGTCTTTCGACGGTGGGCGATGTCAAGAAGGAGTCAGTTCCCGGTGTCGGCGATTTCCAAGGCAAGTTTATCCGGTACGAAACGGACACTGTTTGTGGGCATGGCTACCTTCGCCTGAAGCCAGGTTTGCAGCATGCGTTCACGCTGGTGACCGCTGTACGTGAGTTGAAGGGATTTCCCGAAAAGTCGCTTACCCACCGCGATAAAGCGTCACATCGGTCGGGCGAGGAGGCCGTTAAAAACTGGCTGGACAAGCGGATCGAGCACCGGGCTTACAAGGATCGTGATCCCCAAGTGCTGGTTGTCGGCGCCGGACATGCCGGTCTGACGGTGGCGGCGCGCCTGCAACATCTTGGCGTCGACGCGCTGATCATCGATCGATCGGAGCGGGTCGGCGACAATTGGCGTTCACGCTATCACTCGCTGACACTTCATAACGAGATTTGCTGCAATCACCTACCCTACATGCCGTTCCCGGAAAGCTGGCCGGTGTTTCTTCCAAAGGACAAACTAGCAGGGTGGCTGGAATATTATGCTGAAGCGATGGAATTGAATGTCTGGAACAGGACAATATTCTTGAGCGGCGATTATGACGAAGCCGCGAGCCGCTGGACGGCGCGTGTTGAGATGCCGGACGGCTCGGTCCGTACCATGCATCCCTCCCATATCATCATGGCGATCGGTGTGAGCGGCATTCCTAACATTCCGACCATTCCCGGCCAGGAAGACTTCCGCGGCCAGATACTCCATTCCAGCGCCTTCAACAGCGATGTCGACGTCGCGGGCAAGGCGGTCGTGGTCGTGGGTGCGGGCACCAGCGCGCATGACATCGCCCAGGATGTATATCTTCGCGGTGGCAAGCCGGTGCTTGTGCAGCGCTCGCCGGTGACGGTCGTGAGCGTTGAGCAATCAGGTCTGGCGTATGGCGCATTCCGTCGGTTCGAAGGGCAGCAGTCGATCGAGGAAACCGACCTGATGGTCGCAAACCCGTTTGATCTGGTCCGGCGGGTGCATGGCGTCTTGAGCAAAGTCATGGCGGAGGGGGACGCCGAACTGTTGCGGAATCTGGAAGATGTCGGTTTCCTGCTGGATAATGGCGAAGACGATACCGGCTTCTTCATGAAGCTGGTACGCAGCTTGAGCGGCTACTATTTGAACGTCGGCGCCTCCGATCTGATCATCGAAGGCAAGATAGGGCTGAGGGCCGGAGTTGGGCTCGCGAGCCTTGGCGCAAATAGCGCGATCCTCTCCGACGGCACGCAATTGGAGGCTGATCTGGTGGTCCTGGGTACAGGCTATCGCCCGCTCCAGGATGCAGTAGGTTCGATGTTCGGCCCGAAAGTCGCTCAAAAGGTCGGTCCGATCTGGGGACTTGGCCAGGACAATGAAATGATGGGGATGTGGGCTCGTACTGGACAGCCCGGGTTTTTTGTGGCGGGCGGCACCTTCACCATGTCGCGCTTCTACTCTCGCTTGACCGCTCTCCTCATCAAGAGCGATCTGGTCACGAGCGAGCAGAACGGGGATCGCGAACTTCTCGTCGCTGCCTGACCGGGTAGGAAGATCCGCGCCGATGCTACCAAATTTCACCCTTAAAGCGAATTGCGTTTCTCATGGCTGACCCAGTACTGCACGGATATTTCCGGTCGACCGCTTCCTATCGCGTACGGATTACGCTGAACCTGAAGGAGGTCACCTATGCCGACGCATTCCACCATCTGCGCAAGGGCGAGCAACGCGCGCCTGAATATCTGGCGCTAAATCCGCAGGGGCTGCTGCCCGCCCTTGAAGTGGATGGCACGGTTCTGACGCAGAGCCTCGCGATATGCGAATATCTCGACGAAACGGTGGCAGGGCCTAAGCTGTTGCCAGACAATGCGCAGCGGCGAGCCAAGATTCGGGCGGCAGCGCTGGTCATCGCCTGTGACATTCATCCGGTGCAAAATCTCAAAATCCTTGACCGGCTGCGCGGGTTGGGACTGTCGGGTGAACAGGTGAACGAGTGGGCGCGGGAGCTGATCGAGGAGGGCCTCGACGCCTTCGATAAGCTAATCGCCGGGGAGAGCGGTCCTTATTGCTTTGGCGATCAGGTCACGCTGGCCGACATCTGCTTGGTGCCACAATTGGTTAACGCCCGACGCTTCGGCGTGGACATCCGTTGGCCGCGACTGGCCGAGGTAGAGAAGGCATGCCTTGCGCTGGCGGCATTCAGAAACGCGGCCCCAGAAAATCAGCCGGATGCGGAATAAGCGGCAGTCCGAGGCGCGCGCCCTACCACGACGCCGGGGACAAGTCCCCGGCGCCGCTTCCTAACGACGGCCCCAGAGGCCGCGAGTGGTTTTGACAGGCTGTCCTGCCGCCTTGAGGTCAATCAGTGTTTCAATCGCCTTCGTCGCTGCGGCTAGGGGCAGGATCAACGGTACCCCATCGATCTCTCTGACCCCCGCGGCCTCACCCACCAATACGGAAACCAGCCCGCAACTGATGATCAGGACGTCCGCGCCGTCGCGGATGCAGCTCTGCGCGACAGGCTCAACGACCTCCATCAGCCGTTCGATCCGGCCTTCCAGAAACCAGCTGACGGCCTCATTCTCGGTCGTCGGGATGGCGCGTGCCGGAGCCGAGGATATGACACTATCCTCGAAGCCGTAGGACCGTATCATATCCTCAATGATCGGGACATGGCGCTGCCCGATGGTCATGACGGCAATGCGGCGTCCCACAAATTTTGCAAGAGCCAGTGAGCTTTCCGCCAGTCCGACAACAGGAATATCGAGCTTCTGGCGGGCGGGCCAGAGCGCGCTGTCGAAAAAGCAGGCGCTGACCAATCCATCCACTCCGCCAGCGACAACGGTCTTCATATTCTCAAAGATCACGTCGTCATTGTTGAACCGATCCGATAGGTTCGCGATAAGATCGGTGTCTCGCAAGCCCTTCACGGCCGGATACATGTCGAATTCCGTCTCCGGCCGCTTGACGTCGGTGATAACTTTACGAATTCGCGCCATTACTTGGCTGAAATGAGGATCGTCGACATCATAATCGACCGGAACCTGATAAGCGATCTTCATTGTTTAGTCCTTCGTTAGCAACGACCTAGGTCAATGCATGTGCAATCCGCCATTGATGTCGAGCGTAGTCCCCGTGACATAGGATGCGTCCTGTGAAACGAGGAAGGAGACGCCGGCGGCGATTTCCTTCGGATCTGCAAATCGTCCCATTGGCGTACCGTCGGCCAGGGCCGCGCGCGCCTCCTCGCTCGTCTTCTCAAAAAATATCGGTGTGCCTACAGCGCCGGGTGACAAAGCGTTCACCGTAATGTTATGAGCTGCAAGTTCATAGGCGGCCACGCGTGTCAGCCCCAAAACTGCTGCCTTGGTAGCGGCATAGGCCACGCCGGTGGGGTCGCCTGCCTGCTGGCCTGATCCAGAGGCAAAGGTTACGATCCGTGTATGCGACAAAGGGTTCACCAGCCGCTGGCTAGCGAATTTGCGTACGCAAAAGAACGTACCCGTGATGTTGAGCGCAAATGTCTTGTTCCAGATGGCCGTCGGAAACTGTGCTATGTTCGGAACATTCGCAGGATCGACGAAAATCGCGCCTGCAACCACTACCAGAATGGCTGCGGGAGAGATTTGCTCAACGCGGTCCATGAGCGATTCGACCTGTGTGTCTTGTGTGACATCGATGGCGAACGCCTGATGGCCATCACCCGGCAGCGCGCGGACCACATTCTGCGCGCTCACATCGTCCAGGTCCGCCAGCATGATCCTGTAACCATCTGCTGCCAGTCGCTCGGAAACGCTTTTGCCGATGCCGTTAGCGCCGCCAACTATGATCGCTGTCCTTGTTACTGTCACTCGACAACTCCGCACAGGCGTTCAAACATAAGCTTCGCTACCTTGTTCGCCATTATTCAACCAAGTTCAGACGACAGAATGACGGTGACAGTCCGTCGCAATCTCTTAGAGCCTACATCGTTGCGGAAAAATCGGCGGCGCAGGGCCTGAAGAGGAGCGCACGCCGATTACCGCTCTCCGCATCCAGATTAGAGGGCGAACGCGGCCTTCCAACCCTCAACCGTAACGCTACGTTCAAGTCGCGCAGTGTCGGAGGGATCGGTAAGTTCGAGGAGAAATTTACCCTCTACCCAAAGTTCAATAACGCTGAACCCTTCTTCACCTGGAATACGGACGCTGGGATATGCGGGCCAGCCCACCTCCTTAGCAATCTCTAGTATCTCTTCTTTCGGCATATCGACACACACGCCGATGTGAACCTCGGAGTGCCGGGTGGGGGGCTCCGCACGCGCCCCAAGGATCACTTGGTCATCGTCGGGGGTCAGGACAGTCCCGCGGGGCGTGCATTCGAGCTGTATCGACTCGTCTTTCGACCAAACCATCCAGGCATCTGGCCCACCGGGCGGAAAGCGCGTCAGTTGACCGCCGAAGATGCGACTCAGTGTTTCCGCCGCCTTCTTCGGATCATCGGCCGGCATCGAACAGTGCTGAAATTTCATAATCCCACTCCTTGCATTGGTAGTTGGCGCTGGCGCAAACTGGGTTCCGTTCAGAAAATGACGTTATTCCCTTATAGGAACATGTTCGCATAAATGTACTCACCGTGAGCTCGCTGTCAAGGACAGCACGACGATCGTCAGTCTTGGCGCATTTGGCTCATTTAATCGCGGCAATCCCTGCGAACGCGCATATCTCGTCATTGTCGCTGGTGTCTCCCGTCACACCGATCGCGCCCAATGCCGTTCCGTCTTCAGCGGCAATGATAACCCCACCTGCGGCAGGCACAATGCCGTGAGGGGAGATCGGCCCCAGCGAGGCAATGAAAGTGGGGCGCTCCCCAGCCATTTCACCGATTAAGCGGCTTGAAACACCCATTGCCAGTGCCCCGCTTGCCTTGGCGATCGCAATTTGTGGGCGCAGCGTCGAGGAGCCATCCTGTCGTTGGAGGGAGATCAGATGGCCTCCTGGGTCTAATATCGCTACTGTCAGAGGCTTAACGCCAAGTTCTGACCCTGTTTGCAATGCAGCGGCAATCGCGCGGTTCGCTTTCTCCAGCGTGGTGTGCATCGATTTTTTCCCTCCTTCGGCTATTCGGTTGTCGGCAAAGGCTAGGGTCCTCTGGTGGCCCAATCGAAGAACTCGGTCCTAGTCGAGCGCTACGTAGGACTGGCGCAGGACCATAGACATGACCGGTTGCACGATGGGCACGACCCAGACTTCCACAGCCGGCGTCCAATGGACGGGGTGATCTTGTCGGTGCGAAAGCGTACGCCCAAGCCTCGGCGGGATGGCAACGGTCATCGGATCTTCACGGCCAAACGAGCGTCCTCTACCTGGGCTGGAAGCCGATGTATAACTGCTTGCGTCAGGATATTTTATACAATCCGCCGTCGACCACGATGGATTGTCCCGTGATGAACCCGGCATCTTCTCCCGCAAGGAAGACGACCGGCGCGGCAATATCGTTGGGCTGGGCAAAGCGCTTGATTGCCTGCATCTGCCAGCCCTCCGTCTTCCGATCCAGGGGCATGCCGGCTGTACCCGGCGTTTCGGTCAGCGCCGGAAGAACGGCGTTCACTGTGATGCCGTCAGCCGCGACGTCATTCGCCAGTCCCCGTACAAAACCGATCACGCCCATCTTGCTCGCGATATAATGACTTAGGCCCGGAGCGACCAAGCCAATCGAGTTGGACGAGATATTGATGAAGCGACCCCAACTATGCCGACGCATGAGCGGCAGGAACGCTTTGGCGCTGTAGAAGTGGGAATCAAGGTTGACCGACATCGTCTTTCGCCAAAGTACGTCGTCAACCTCATCAATTCCGGCGAAAGGATATATCCCCGCGTTGTTGACGATAATATCCGCACGCCCATAGGTGGTGTCCATCACCTTCGCGAGTTCGCGCCACTGATCATAGCTTGATACGTCCAATGTGCGTATCAAGGAATCGCCGCTAATCAATGCCGCCGTTTCCGTCGACGGCTCCAAGTCCGCCAAGACGACCGTGGCTCCGTGCGCCGAAAGTTTAACGGCAATTGCGCGGCCTATCCCCTTGGCCGCGCCCGTGACGACAGCGATCTTTCCAGCGAGGTTTTGTTCCATATCTTCTCCAGCTTTCTATGCGTTTGGGGCGTGGGCCGAACTGATGCCGGCTTGACAAATGGAGTGGCGGCTCACGCCGGTCGTGAAGAATGTTAGCGCGGCGACGGTCGGAGCACTCCACCATCGGGCCAATAAGGCACTATATGGTGGCGAGGCGCTGGCTGTGCGTACGCTTGCTATGCTGTGCCCCCTTCGCACTGATCCTCGCTAGCTGATAACTTGACACATCATCCGCTCGAAGTCCATAAGTACGAACAGGTTCTACGTGCGGAATATTTCTGCTCGCTGGCGCGATAGCTATCGCCCGAGCGGGAAGCTGTATCGGAACAGATAAAAAGAGCATCCGAGAGGTATGTGCCTTGGCTCATGAGATTATCATTGAAGCGGCTGATCAGCATTTTAGAGCCGAAAATTCTCTGGATCTGGAGGGGGTGGGATCGACATTTCATCCGAGCGCCACATTCGCTTTGCAGACCTTTACATTGCACATTTCCTCCATGGAAACGATCATGGAACTGCACCGCCGAATGTTTGCGCTGTTTTCCCAAAGGGTGTCCGAACCAAGAAAAACGCACGAATGGTACAAGAAGGGAGGGCTTAGCGCAGAGTGGGAATACACGCTGACGCAAGCATCCGGGACGCGGGTCAGGGCCAAACGAGTAACTATATTTGAGTTTTTGGACGGGCTCATCATATCGAAGCGATTGTTCATGGACGGGGCCTATTCGGATCTGCTGCGAGAAGCGCTTGGCAATGATGTTCTGGCACTGCCGGGCGTTGAAAAACTGGGCAAGTAGAAGGGCCCGAATCCGTAGCCTGGCCTTTCTTTCAAGGCGCGAACTCGGGAAGGTGACAGATGGCAAACCTGACTAAAGAGCAGATGCTCGACATTCTATTGCGGCACGACGCTGCTGAGGCAAGGGGAGACCTGGATGCCGTTATGGCAACTGTGTCACCCAACCCATTTTACGAGTTCCATCCCGCCGGGATCACTCTCGATACGGTCGAAGCTGTGAGGGAACTATATCGTACCGCGTTGCCCGGCTATGTTCAATTGCTCGCAAATGCGAAACAGCTTGATTTCTGGACCAACGATACCAGTTGCGCGGCGGAATTCGAGTTTCTGATCCCTCTCGAATCGGGCGAGTACCATCGCGCACGGCTTTTCGTCATAATCGAGTTCGACGGCGATCTACTTCAGACGGAGCGTGGCTACATCGATTTTATCTTTGAGAAGCATCATTCAGCGGTTCTAGGTGAGGATTTGCTAACGTTCCCGGGCGTTCGCGTGATTAATGCGGCCACCAGACATTAATTAAGCGCGCCATTCGATATTGTCGGATCGAAGTTCGCGGAGCGGCGGCGGAGATTGCCTCGTTTTTTAGGGCTCAGTCCGGTAGGCGCGACGAACAGCAGAGATCGCCCCTAAGCCCAGTAAGCCCAGTAAGCCCAGTAAGCCCAGTAAGCCCAGTAAGCCCAGTAAGCCCAGTAAGCCCAGCAACATAAAAAGGAATGCCCATGTCAAGTTCGCAAGCTGCCAACAGCCCTCCGGGCTCGTCCCGCACGGCGCGCGCGCTCTGGTTCGAGGCTAAACGTGTTGCGGCGTTGCGGACGGAGCCGCTGCTCGCGCCAACCGCCAATCAGATACAAGTACGTGCCTTGCACTCGCTCGTGAGCGCGGGCACCGAACTTAGTCTCTATACGGGCAAAGGCGACCTCCCGATTGAGATGATCCCCACCAACGAGGGGACGCGGCCCTTCCCGATAAAATTTGGCTATCAGGTTGTCGGCGAAGTTATCGAGGCAGGGGCTGCAACGGACTTCGCTGTCGGAGATCTGGTTTATACCATGCAGCCGCATCAGGATCTGTTCAATATCGAGGCTATCTCTCCTTTCGTCACCAGAATTCCAAGAGGCTCTGATCCATTAAGGGCAGCTTTCTATGGTTTATTCCTGGTAGCGATGCACAGTTTTCTACAATGTCCGGTGCGGCCCGGTGAATGCGTGGTTGTGTCGGGTCTTGGCATCATAGGCCAGCTCGCCGCATTTATTGCACGAAAATCGGCGGGCAAGCTGGTTCTTGTCGCACCGCCTGGCGTAAAGACAGATATCGCCAAATGGATCGGTGCTGACGCGATCGTCGATCCTGAGGACGCCGCCGAGGCGATCGCCCAGTGCAGTGATGGCCGTGGTGCCGATCTATATGTCGAAACGAGCGGAGCACCCGCAGCTTTACAGACGGCGATCGAGAACACATGTGTTCTTGGGACAATCGCCGTTCCCGCTTGGTACGGGTCCGAAAGCGTGAATCTATCACTCTCTTCAGAATTTCACCTGCGGAGCCAGAAGCTGATTAGTATACAGGTTCTCCACGTTGATACTGGCTTGGACTGGAACTGGGAGCGACGAATGGCGGTCGCCGATCTTTTCCTGAAGCAGATCGATATCGAGACGCTTATCACCCATCGTTTTCCGTTCAGTGAAGCGCCCGAAGCCTATAAGCTCCTTGATGAGCAAGCGCCATCAGCACTTGGCGTCATTTTGGACTACCGCATTTAGAGTATCCGTTGTGACCAAGCCCGTGTTGACACCCCCCTTGTGGTTGGCTTTGAGGAGAGCGTTGGCGAGGATGATAAGTTTTCGCATGACCGCCGTGATGGCCACTTTGGCGGGTTTTCCGGCGGTGACGAGGGCTTGATATTATTGTTCATATCGGCGTCGAAGCGGGTGGCGACGATGGCTGGCATGTAGCGTGCTTGGGCACAGGATCGCGTGTCCGCTGCGGATGTGTCCGCGTCCACGGTGCTGGCCGCTGTTGCTGGCCTGCGGGGTGAGCCCGGCGAGGCCGGCGACCTGCTTGCTGTCAAGGTGCCCGAGTTCGGGCATTTTGCGAAGAATGTTGATGGCGATGAGTGCGCCGATACCGGGGATCGAGACGAGGATGTCGAAGCGTGCGACCAGTTCGGGATCGTTATGCAGGCGGGTTTTCAGGGCTGAATCCATGGCAGCGGTCTGTCGGTCGATTGGGCGAAGCGTTGGGCGGCGTGACGCTTGAGCAATGGGGCGCGGCAGGCGCATTGGCAGTTCTTGGCGGCGGTGCGATTCTTGACCAGGGCGAGCCGGGCGATGTGAAGTTCCTTCATCTCGTTGATGGCTTAGCTGATGATCGCTCGCACTGGCAGGGTCAGCAGCGCGCCCATGCGGGCGAGCATGGCGGCGTCGATCGCATCGGTCTTGCGTGCGCGCCGGCGGCCTGGCCAAAACGCCGCGCTTGTCGAGGTTGACCTTTACACTCGGTAGATCGGCCTCGCCGATGCGGTGATGGTATGGCCCGGTCGGTTCGAAGACGACGCGAGCAATGGGCATGCTCGCCAAGCCTATGTGCGCGTGACTATGGGTACCAGCGGTCCTCCCGGCGACGATTTCGTCCGGAAGGTCCGGCGAACCCGCCGACCTTTATCGCGTCGCCAGACGGCGCCCTCTGGAAACCAGCAGAGGTCTGCGCCGTTGATCCGCCGTCCGCGCTGAACATCCCTTGTCAGGCGGAAACCCTAGACAGGAAATTCAGTATCACCTCATTCACTTCATCTGGACGCTCGATATGCGGGCAATGGCCGGTCCCATGCACTATGTGGAGCTCTGAGTCGGGGATTTTATCCGCAAGCTCCTTTTCCCAGCCCGGAAGACGAAGTCTGTCCTCGTCCCCGGCGATAACCAGGGTGGGCATATTGAGACGTTCGTATGGGGTGTCATCAGCGCGACCGAAAAACTCCCGTACTGGGACAGTCGGATTTTTGAAGCGGGCTGCCGCAATGGTTTCCCAAGCCCCAGGCCGGAGGCTCAATTCTACCCTTCGCCTCAAATATTCAGAGTCCTCACTCCATTTGGGATCGTTGAACATCGCTCGAAGCATTAATTTCATGCTATCCGCCGTGCCATCATAGCTCATCATTGCGCGGCGATGTTCATTATCGGGATTGAACCCCCCGCCTGCGATCAGGGTCAAGGAAGATATGCGATAAGCGCCTGGATCGCTGGCTACCGTTCGGGAAAAGAGGCCTGCGCCCATTGAATTGCCAATGACGTGGCTTTCTTCCAGTTCCATGATTTGCATGAAGCGGCGCATATGCGCCATCATTCGTGCCTGCCCCCCGCAGAAATCATATAATTTGTCCGTTTCGCCATAACCAAGCCAGTCCGGCGCAATCACCCTATAATGCTCCGCGAGCCTGGAAATTGTGAATTCCCAGCTAAGCTCCGCACAAGCCCCAAACTCGCCGCTATGCAGCAAAAGTACGGGCGACCCCTTACCCTCATCGTAATAATGCGTGCGGATACCGTCGATGTGCACAAATTTGCTGCTAAAGCTCACTGCTATCTCCCAATTACGTGTCATCACCATATTTCAGCTGTGGCGGCAGGTTGACGCGCGGCGTGAGCGCCCCCATGATATCGGGACCGATAGCCCAACATCGCCCTGCTGCACAACAATTATCTGTTCATACATTCGACCATGTTCTCCAGGTTGTACATTTTTCGACTCTGGAGAATCCCGGCTTCAACTACGCTTGGCCGCATGGTCCGCAGCGAGCCCTTCGCGAGGCTGAAGCGCAAGCCGGGTAAAAGATATCGTTTCTTCTCGAAGTTGACGGCTTGGCTGATCGCGGTGGAGGCTTGCGGTACCGCTGACTACTGGGCTCGCATGCTTACGGCGATGAGCCATGAAGTGCGACCGATCCCTTCTCGTTCGTGATATTCCACGCGCCGTCGACAATAAGGATGATGACTACATAGCCCACCATCCAGGTCAGATTTTGTACTTGTGCCATTGACCGGTTTCTTCACCAGTCGGCGCTACTGCGCCACAAACCCGCCGTCGACGGCGATGATCGAACCGTTCATAAAATCTGACGCCGATGAGGCCAAATAGAGTATCGTGCCCTGCAGTTCGCTGGGCTCGGCGATGCGTCCAGCCGGCGTGTGGCTTTCCATCAGGCGCACAAAATGGGGATCGTTCGTGCCCAATCCGGTCCGGTGAAAGCCTGGGCAGATCACATTGATCTGAACATTATGCGAAGCATATTCAAGCGCCATTTCGCGGGTCAGATTGACAACGGCGCCCTTGGTGGTGGTATAGCCGCCCGCATTCAGGAAGCCGCCACCTACCAGTCCCCATATGGACGAGATGTTGATGATCTTACCCTTGCGTCGGGAATGCATTCCCTTCAGTACTTCACGGGAGCAGTAGAATACGCTGTTCAGATTGATATTAAGCATCCGCTGCCAATCCTCTGTCGGATACTCGTGAATCATCCCCCGGAATGGCTCGCCAATACCCGCATTATTCACCAGGATATCGATGGGACCGACAGTCCTTTCCATCTCTGCAAATATGGCGGCGACTTGCCCCTCATCTGCAACATCTGCAGTGAACGAATGGGCTTGGCGACCGAGCGAGCGGACATGCGCCGCTGTTTCTTCCATTCCGGTGGGATTGATATCGACAAGTACGACATCAGCCCCGGCCTCCGCTAGAGCGTAGGAAGAGATCCGGCCCAGTCCGCTGCCGGCGCCAGTCACGACCGCGACCTGATGCGTCAGTCCGAAAATGTCGTTAAGCAATGACATGTTGGTCTTCTTAACAGTTGATCAGGTCTGACAAAGACTCACCGCGCTCGTTCTCACAGCTGGTCAGGTAATCTTCGAAGTTCGCTTTTCGCGTCCAGTTCCAATAATCCGACACCTCAAATGGAAGATTCGATACGACGTTCCCGCTGGCGCTCTTGTACCAGCTCGTCACATGCGGGCTGGCAATCGCTAACCCGGCGGCCTCTCTGCGATACCGCTCGACATATTCGGTATAGATTTCAGGACGGCACTCGATCGTATCCCAGCCATTCTCGATCATGCCTTGTACCGCGTCCATGATATAGCGGCTGTTGCATTCAGCCAGAAATATGACGTTGAATACGGCAGTGCCTGGTCCAAAGACCATGAACATATTAGGGAAATTGGGTACTGCTATGCCGAGATAGGCACGCGCATCCTCACCCCAGAAGTCGCTCAGCACCACGCCGCCCTTGCCCACGATCCGCATCGGGTACATGAAGCGCGTCGCCTGGAAGCCCGTCGCGTAAATAATGATGTCGACATCGAGGTGACGCCCGTCGGCCATGACGATGCCCGTTTCGTCAAGCGCCGCGAGGTTCCCGGTCACGAGCTCTGAGTTATCCCTCTTCAGGCTACGCAGATAGCTGCCATTATTGGGCATGATGCGCGTGGCGAATGGCGGATATTTGGGCGTGAGCTTTTCCAGCAGATCAGGGCGATCGTCAAGTTCGCCTTTCAGATAATCTGTCAGCCGCTCGCGTACCTGGTCGTTTAGCGCGCTGACTGATCGCTCCTGATGCGGCCAGGAGGGGTCGATCGCGGCGGCGATCTTCAGACCGTACAGCGAGCGGGACGAATAGCGCGCGCGATACCAATGCGAGTAGAAAGGTACATGTCCAAGCAGCCACTTCATACCCGGCGCGATTTCCGCCAGATGATTGGGCGATGGCAGCAGCCAATGGGCGGTCCGCTGCACTACAAAAAGCTGATCCGCCTTTTCCGCAATTTCCGGGATGGCCTGGATCGCACTCGCGGCAGTGCCGACGACCGCGACCCGCTTGCCTTCATAGGAAATGGAACGGTCGTAGGCGCCGGTATGGCAAGCGATGCCCCCGAAGCGCTCAGCACCGGGCAAGTCAGGGATTTTGGGCCGGCTGAGTTGGCCAACGGCAGGAATGAACGCCTTGGTGACGATCATATCAACCGATCCATCCTCCCGACACACGCTGACATGCCAGGTCGACTCCTCCTCCGACCAGACGGCTTCAGTGACTTCGCTGTTGAACTGAACTTTGCTGAGGATGTTGTATTTCTGCGCGATGCCCTGAAAATACTCCAAAATGCGGTCGCGCTCGGAAAAATGGTGCGGCCAGTCAGACCGTCTTTCGAAGGAATAGCTGTAGAAATAATTGGGCACGTCGCACCGACAGCCGGGATAGCTGTTCAGCAGCCAAGTCCCCCCGACATCGCTGTTCTTCTCGATGATAACATAGGGAATGCCCGCTTCCTGCAGGCGGATCGCCATCAGCATCCCTGACATGCCTGCACCGACAACTAGGGCATGGAAATCCCCCGCCTTTTCCTTCAGCGCAGCGGGCCATTCGCGCAGCGCGATCGGGCGATCGTCGATCCGGGCATCGGCCAGCAGCATCGGTAGATAGGAATCGGGCACCGCGTCGCCCGCCACCAGGCGCATCATCTTCAGGAGGGCGTCGCTATCGAACGGCGGCAAGGCCGGCGACCCGCGGTCACGATAGTCCTTGAGCAGCTCGAGCGCCTGGGCGCGCACGGCTTCTCGCTGCTCCTCTGTCAGGCCATCATTATCGACCGGCCCAAAAGGTGCAGCGGCAGGGCGAATTCCGCTGTCCCACAATCGTAAATCCCCGACCAAATGCGACATGGAAGCCATGAGCGCGGGGATCGACGCGTCGCGCAATGCGTCGGCGATGAACGCGTCACTTTCAGTGATGGGATGAAGCTCTGCGCCATTCGACATTAGATCACCTCTCTTGATGGGTGGAAGGACGAAAATTGGTCCGGTCTAGCGGCCAATCCGCCCAATTGGTTTCCGCGCGAAGCAATCATATGGGAACATTCCGCGGCCATCATTCCGCCGATGATACGATTGCGGAAGCCGCCCTTAGCAGCTGCTCGGCCAAAGGCACCGCCATCATGTCGCAATTCTCGTTGACCTGCGATGCCGACGATGCGCCCACGATGGGCAAGGTCACACCAGGCCGGCTGGCTAGCCATTGCAGCGCCAGATGCGGCAACGAGACATCATGTTCCGCGCAAAGCATCTTCAGTCGCTCCAGCCGTGCCCAGTTGCGCGCCGTGAAGAACCGCTGTTCGAAGCGATTAACGGCCTTGCTCCGCAAACTGCCCGCGACCGGCAGCTCGGCCGTATATTTGCCCGTAAGCAGGCCGCCGGCCAGCGGAAAGAACGGCGCGAAGGCCATGCCCTTTTCCAGCGCGATCATTGGAAGCATCTCCTCCTCGACGGCGCGCTCCAGCAGATTATATTCCGCTTGCACCAGCATCGGGCCGGCAACAGCCATTGAAGCAGCGGTAGCCAGAAGTGCGCGCAGTTGCGATGGCGCGTGGTTCGATACGCCGTAGCCGCCGACCTTTCCCGCCCGCATGGCCCGTTCGATCACGCCCAGCGTCTCCGCTAGCGGTGTGGCTTCATCAGGAAAATGGATCAGCCAGATATCGATCTGTTCCCGGCGCAGCCGTCGCAGGCTCTGATCCAGTACGATGTCGGCGAGCGCGGCTGAAGCGGCGCCGGTTCCCGCGTTTGCCAATGACGGATGGCCGAATTTAGTGATGATCCTGCTCGACTTCGGGTCGGGCGGCAGCCAACGTCCAAGCTCTTCCTCGGAACGGCCACCCGCATAGCTGGCAGCCGTGTCAAACAGCGTTACGCCCCGATCGAGGGCAGTAAACACAATCTCCCGCGCCTGTGCGCCATCGATATGGCCCAGCGTGTTGCAGCCGAGCGCCATCGCACAAGCGGTTAAATTAAAGGCGCTGTGGTGAGTGATTCAAATCTCCAGACGGTTGCACCGTCATATAGTAACCAGGGCTATAGACTTGCATGGCATGCCGCCCGCGACTGCCAGCATGTTTTGAGCTTGCGCAACTGAGGCTCACAGACTATTCTGTACACATATGGGATTGTATTCTAGCTTAGGAACATTTGCAATGGGTGATGAGTGGGACAAATTGCAACCTTTCCGTCGATGCCGTTGACCCGCAAGAGACCTGACCGCTCACGCAATATAAATTGATGAAGCCAGCAAAAATCTGGCCGATGGAGATGGCTTGCAATCGACCAAGCACACAAGATGAAAGCGACGCTTAAAATCAACTTGGCCGGTGAGTTGGCTGGGAACGCCGCCTCGACTATCTGACGCACAACTTATGGTTCCGGGGCATATCTTTCCTCAAAAATCAATGTAGCGGGGCGGTGCCCTGCTTTACAGAAACAGGGACTTGAAGCGATGACTTCCTACACCGTGCCAGCGGTCATGCGTCAGTATCATAGCCGCTTTATCGAGATCGATGGCATCCGCACTCATTATCTGGACGCTGGCGACGGTCCGCCATTGGTGATGCTTCACAGCGGGGAATTTGGCGGCAACGCCGAACTATGCTGGGAATATCTGATCCCGCTCCTTGCGCCGCATTTCCGAATCATCGCACCAGACTGGCTCGGATTCGGCGAAACGGCGAAGGTCCACGACTTTGAAAGCAAGCGCGCGCGGATGTTCTGGCATATCGCTCGCTTCGTCGAAGTGATGGCGCTCGATAAGGCGCATTTTGTGGGGAACTCGATGGGCGGCACATTCCTGCTGCAAATGGCAAGCGAACAGCCATGCCGCCTTCCCATTGATCGCATGGTTTCCATCAGCGGCGGCGGCTTCGTGCCCGCCAATGCGTATCGCCAGCGACTGCTCGACTATGACGGCAGCGAAGCGTCGATGGCGGAGGTGCTGGAGGCCATTTTCGAAAATCCGGTCTGGTATCGCGATCCGGCCTATATCAAGCGGCGTCACGCGATCAGCATCGCGCCAGGCGCATGGGAAAGCGTCGCCGCAGCCCGTTTCCGGTCGCCCGCCGCGCCTCCGCGCAGCGATTTCGGCAATGTGGACACGACTCCCTACAGCAACATCACCGCGCCGACGCTCATTATCGCCGGCGCGCGCGACAAGCTGCGCCTGCCCGGCTACGCCGATGAACTTGTCAACCAGATCCCCGGCGCCCAACTCGCCCTCTTGGAAGATGGAGGCCATTGTCCGAACATCGAGCAGCCCGAAGAGATTGCGGCGCTGATGCTGCAATTTCTTTTAGACCAACCATCCAACCATCAGGAATCAAGCCTATGACCATTCTCGTTCTTGGCGGCACCGGAAATGTCGGCAGTCATCTGGTAAGGAATCTGCTCGATCAGGGACAGTCGGTTCGGGTACTGGTGCGCAACGCGGATCGCGCCAGCCTTGTGCCAGCTGACGCCGAAGCGGTGGTGGCCGATGTCGTCGGCGATCCCGATGGCGCTCGCACTGTGTTCAACGGCATAGAAGCGGTGTTCATGTTGAACGCTGCGACGACTTATGAAACTGTCGAAGGCCTGTTGGTGGTCGCCATGGCGAAAGCCGCCGGCGTGCAGCGTTTCGTCTATCAATCGACGCATAGTATCGGACATCTGCACCACCTTCCCCATCTGGGTTCCAAGCTGGCGATTGAGGCGGCGGTCAAAACGTCGGGATTGATCCACACCATCATCAGTCCCAATCACTTTTTTCAGAATGACGAATATTCGCGCTATGCACTGATGAACCACAGCATCTACCTGAACCCCATCGGCGATGTGGGCTGCTGGCGCGTCGACGTACGCGACATCGCAGATGCTGCGGCGAAGATCCTCACATCGGACGGCCATGGCGGAAAAAATTACGCCCTCATCGGCCCTGAGAATCTCAACGGTCCGCAATGCGCCGAAACCTGGGCGCGGGCGCTGGGCCGGCCCATAAGATATGAAGACGACACCAGCCAGTGGCAGGCGGTCGTAAAGCCCTATCTCGCGCCATGGGTGGTCGATGATCTGGGCGCCATGTTCGAGGAAATCAAGATTCACGGTATGCTTGGCAATGCGGAGGAGCTGGAAATCCTCACCCAATTGCTCGGCCGCCCTCCCCGCAGCCATGTCGACTATGTCGCGGAATGCGCCGCGCAATGGCAGGAAGCGGTCAGCGCCTGATATTATTCCCCAAGGCACATTCCTGCAATGAGCGAGGCAAGTATGAACGACAACAAAGCGGTCGTCACCGCCTTCCTGGCGGCTGTTTCCGCCAAAGGCATGATGGAAGCTGTCCGCGAATATGGAAGCGATGATTTTTGCTGGTGGATCTGCGGCATGGGCGACGTAACGCCGCAGCTCCCCCATTTGAGCGCCGCCTTTCAAAAGATCTTCGACGGACGCGGGATGGTCATCACGCCGCTGCGCTTGATCGGTGAGGGCGATTATGTCGCGGTTGAGTCCCTGACCGACTGTAGGCTGCATAATGGCGACGAATATAAGAACACCATCTCCCACTGGATAGCCCTGTCGGACTCGAAGATCGTGCGCATAGCGGAATATTTCGACAGCGCCTATGGCCAGAAGGTCATTGGTGCTGCTTTGGGGGAAGCGCTCGCCGAGCTGCATTGAACCCGCGCAAACAAGGCAAAAGGGAGGACGAACATGGCGGACCGGCTGGCAGGGAAAGTTGCGGTCATAACCGGCGCGGCAACAGGATTGGGACAAGGCGCCGCCTTGCTCTTCGCCAGGGAAGGAGCGACGGTCGTGGCCACCGACTTGGACCAGGCGGGCCTGGGGGAGACGGTTAAGCGCGCAAAGGCCGATGGCACGACCATAGAGGCTGTCAGCATCGATCTGACCGGTGAAGCAGGCGCAAAGGCCTTGATGGACGCTGTCATAGCCAGGCATGGGCGCATCGACAGCCTCGTCACCGCGGCCGGCTTCGTCGAATTCGCTCCAGTCGGCGACATGTCCCTTTCCCAATGGCAAAGGACGATGAAAGGCGAACTGGACATCGTCTTCTTGCCGGTGACGGCAGCCTGGCCGCACATGGTGGCGCAGGGCGGCGGTGCCATTGTCAATTTCGCTTCGTTGGCGGCCTGGAACGCCACGCCCTCCCTGGGGGCCGCCGCTCACGCCGCGGGCAAGGGCGGCATCCTGTCCTTCACACGACAGCTCGCCCTTGAAGGAGCCCCGCATGGCATCCGTGCCAACACCGTCTCCCCCGGCGCCATTCAAACCGCATCGGCGCAGCTGGCCTTCGATCATGTGCCCGGCTTCAAGGATGCAGCCCTGAACAAATCCATGATCCGGAGGCATGGAACGGCCGAGGACGTCGCCTGGGCGCTCGTCTATCTTTGCTCGGACGAGGCAAGTTGGGTCACTGGCACCGACCTGACCGTGGACGGCGGCGCAAGCGCCTGGTGACGACCGCACAGCATCAGGATGCGCCAGGCATGTGCATCCGATACTCCCGGGGCGTCCTGCCTGTCACGCGCCTGAACGCATGGCTGAAGCTCGACACATCGCCATAGCCGACCTGCAACGATACCTCCGACACCGGAAGCGCAGTCGTGCGCAAAAGCTGCCGCGCGCGATCAATCCGCGCCTCATTGGCGAGGTCGCGAAATTGCAAATGGCGCTCTTGCAATGCCCGTTGCAGAGCCCGGGGTGACTTGCCCAGACGTTTTGCGACCGCGGGAAGAGCAAGCATATCGGGGAAGGACGCAACGAGAATGCGCGCAACATGCCCTCCGATATCCTCGTCCAGCTCCAATTGTGCAATGCTTTCGCGGGTTCTGGCCAGATAGGACCGGTAAAGAAGTTCATTGGCGTGGGGCAAGGGCCGATTCAACAACTCGGGAGCCCAGAGCCAGCGCGTCTTTGGCGCACCGAACGTAAGTGGTGCCCGGATGAAGGAGAATAAGCCTGAATAGGCTTGCGGAAATTCAAGTTCGACGGCCGTCAAGGGGAATGCCCCGCCCCAAATGTGATCAAGCGACCGGGTCGCGAGGGCTACATCGCGGCAAACGGTGAAATGCTTCAGATCATCCGGCACCTCGTCCAGGGACATTTCCATCCCCGCCTGCCCCCGCTCTACTCGCACCGAAGCAAAGGTGGAGAAGGTGAATTCCAATTCGCTCAGATGAACGATATCGAGCATATCCTTCAGACAGGGAGCGCTGAGCATCGCCAGCCCGATATTGTCCAGTGTCAGGAGGTTATACCGCGATCCGGCGGCGATCCATAATTCGGGCCGGTCTACCGTCATCGTCGCGAACGCACGCTGGAATCGCAACTCCTGACCGCCGGAAAGAGTGGCGTCCAGAGTTTCAGCAACCTCCGGCGAAAGATCGGCCGCGCGAAACGCGGCGGCGCTGTCCAGGCCGGCGCTACGGAGAATATCCGCCATGATCCTGACGCTGACATTGGACAGGCTGATCTTGTGATAGGTCTCCCGCCGCATATAATCCTCGCCTGGCGCAAAATAACAAATATCTGGCGGTTTTGCTTATAGGTCAATCGGTTCTTACAATGCAAAATGCTCGCCTCCGCATGAGTGGCGGCAATGACGATGCTTTGCATCGGGATAAATCGTAAAGAGGATGTGCGATGCACGACGTAAGTTTTGAAGCAACCGACTTTAGCTGGTTCAACCCGTTCGATACATCATACATCCACGATCCCTATCCGACGGTGAAGCGGATCCATGCCACAGCGCCTGTATTTTTCTACGAGCCATTGGCGCTTTGGATCGTCAGCAAATATAACGACGTCAAGACTGTGCTGAAGGACGCCGACACATTTTCGAGCAAGGTTTTTGGCTTCTTGCCACCCCCGGCTGACCTCGCCCCGCACGTACGAGACTTTACCGATCACGAACTGCTTTTGAGCATGGATCGGCCCGAACATAACGTGCTGCGCCAGCCGCTTGCCAGTGTATTCACGCACAAAATGGTGTCGGATCTGGAACCCGCAGTCCGGGAGCAAGCGCGCCGGCTGATCGATGGCTTCATCGCCAATGGTCGGTGTGAGCTGATGAGCGAGTATAGCTACCCGCTCGCACTATCAATCATTGTCAAGACTTTCGGCGTTCCAGACGAGCATAGTGCTCTGTTTCGTGGATGGAGCGACGACTTCATGACTATGCTGTCGGTTCGCCGCTCTCCGCAAGAAGAGCCTGCGGCTGCGCACCCAATGTCGCCGGAAGACCTGCGCAAGCACTGGACAAACCTGTTGAAGGCCAAAAGCTATTTCAAGGAATATGTGTCCAGGCTGCGGCAGGCGCCCGGAACCGACGTTTTTTCGACGCTGCTGGCACTAAAGGATGCCAACGGCGACTACCAGGTTTCCGATGCCACCGCCGTTGTCAACATTCCGAATTTGATCGCGGCCGGGCATGATACGACCGCCAACATCATCAGTCAGGCGATCATTCTGCTGAATGATAATCCAGAGCAGCGGCGCCGGCTCCAGGACGATCCGTCGCTGATATCGCAGTTGATCGAGGAAACCCTTCGCATGAGGGGCTCCGCGCTGGGCCTGCTTCGCCGCGTAAAACAGGATGTGGTCATCAGGGGGATCGACATCCCTGCCGGATCGATCGTCTACGCAATGTTAAACGGCGCAGGGATGGATGCCGACCAGTTCGACAATCCAGGCACGTTCGATCTGTCCCGGGCAAATGCCGGTCAGCATCTCGCCTTCGGCTTTGGTCGTCACAATTGCATCGGCAGCCAGTTGGCGAGAATGCAGGCCCGTGTCGCGCTCAGCGAACTGCTCATCCGTCTGCCCGATTTCCGCCTGACGCCGTCTCAGCCAGTCACCTATGCGCCCGGCCTTCCGCTGCGGTTCACGACATCAGTGCCGCTGGAATGGTGAGGCGCGGCGGTTATCCCGACGTCGGCGGAATGATGGGCTCCAGATCCCAGAATTGCTGTTGCCAATATCGTCCGCCCCCCGCGCAATCATCGGCTCGCACCCTATTCGTAGCTGAGTCCTTTTGCCGCCAGCGTCTCCCGCATCTGATAGATGTCGAGCCCCAGTTCACCGGCCGCCAGCCGGGCACGCTTGGTCTCCTCATTCTTCTCGCGAGTTTGGGCGGCGACTAGCACCGACGCGGCCTCCCCGCGCTTGACAACGCATACGCCATCATCATCCGCGACGATGACATCGCCCGGCTCGATCGCTGCGCCGGCACAGACGATGGGAATATTGACCGATCCCAATGTGGCCTTGACAGTGCCTTGCGCGCAGATTGTCTTAGACCAGACCGGGAATCCCATCGCGGTAAGGTCGCGAACGTCTCTGACCCCGGCGTTGATCACCAGGCCGCGACATCCCCGCGCCAACGCCGACGTCGCCAGCAGGTCGCCGAAATATCCATCATCGCAGGGGCTGGTGGGCTGCAGAACCAATATGTCGCCTGGCTGCAATAGCTCGATCGCCACATGAAGCATCCAGTTATCGCCAGGCGGGGCCGAAATTGTGACGGCCGACCCGGCGATCCGCGCCCCGGCGTAGATGGGCCGGATGGTGCTCGCCAACAGGCCGGTACGGCCCTGCGCTTCATGAACCGTGGAGACCCCGGCCGCAGCAAGCCCGTCGATCACGGCTGCCTCCGCGCGTCGAATATCCCGCACTACGCATCCTGACTTCACGATCAGATCCTCCGTTCAGCCCGCCTTAACGCGGATCGGTGATGGTCACGCGGATCGTTCCGACTCCCTTGATCTCCCCGACGACCTCGTCGCCAGGAACGACCGGCCCGACGCCAGCGGGAGTGCCGGTGTAGATCAGGTCACCCGCAACGAGGGCATATTGCCTCGAAAGCTGAGAAACGATTTCGGCCGAGTTCCAGATCATGTCGGAGATGTCAGCCTTCTGGCGGATTTCGTCGTTGACGCGGAGCGACAAGGCGCCCTTGTCCGGCAAAAACCCTTCCTTCAACGGAACAATTGCGCCGATCGGAGCCGATGCGTCGAACGACTTTCCGATCTCCCACGGGCGGCCGGTCTTGCGGGCCTGGATCTGCACGTCGCGACGGGTCAGGTCGATCCCGGCAGCGATGCCGAAGATATGGTTCGCCGCATCCTCGACTGCGATTTCTACGCCGCCCTTGCCAATGGCCAGGACCAGCTCGATCTCATACTGGAAATCCTTCGTAAACGGCGGATAGGCAACGGCAGCGCCATCCTCAACAATCGCATCCGCAGGCTTCTGAAAGAAGAAAGGGTTTTCGCGTTCATCGGCCCCCATCTCGCGAATATGCTCGGCATAATTCCGGCCAACGCAATAGATACGACGCACGGGAAAACGTTTGTCTTCACCCTGAATGGCGACGCTGACCACCGGCGGGGCGTCAAAAATATACTCGTCATTACGCATTGCCGCGCATCTCCCGAAAGATATCTAGTTTTTCCTGAATGACCCGATCAGAATAGCTGAACAACACCGCATCCTGATCGGCCGAAAGGGTGAAAGGAACCCAGCTCGGCACGACAAAATGATCCCTTGGTTCAAAATCGAAGCACGCGTCGCCGATCACCACGCTGCCCGCACCTTCTACGACCGAGAAGACAGTTCCTGCGGTGGATTTGTACGGGGAGGTCGTGAATCCCTTGGGAACAAGCTGGATGGCCGTCGTGAGCGTTGGCATCGCCGGACCGCCGTTAACGGGATTGATATACAGCATCTTATACGCGTGATGGAGGTCGGGATCGCGTGAGCGGGACATACGGTCGAGCGCGTCCCGGCTGATCCGATAGGGATAGTTGAAAAGCGGCGACGTCAGCGTTTCCTGCTTATAATCGACAGGCAGAAGGTTGCATCCCGCTTCGGCGAAGGATGCGCCCTGCTCCCGCGTGATCGCCTGCTCCTTACCGTCATAGGACTCACGGAAACTGGCGCTCAAAATGTTGACCACGTGCATGTCCAGCCCGTCGAGCCACACCATTGGATTTGGCGACGGGTTGCCATGATCATGCCACGTCCACGACGGCGTAATGACGAAATCGCCCGGCTCCATCATTGTCTTTTCTCCAGCGACCGCAGTGTAGGCCCCGCTTCCTTCAACGATAAAACGTAGTGCGGATGCGACATGACGATGCGCCGGCGCGATCTCGCCAGGCAGGATGATCTGCAGGCCGGCAAACAGGCTGGGGGTGATACGCGACTGGCCCCGCAATCCCGGATTCTCCAGGACCAACACCCTGCGCTCGGCCTCCTCGGTCGAAATGATGTCACACGCCTCCATCAAATAGGGCTTGATGGCGGCATAGCTCCAATGCGCAGGAAGCGCGTTCGGCCGGGGTTGATCGGTTACGAGGCCGTGAAGAACGCGCCATAAGGGCGCGAGATTCTGCGCGATAGCCTTCTCGTAAAACGGCATCCGACCCGCTTCGGCTTCCCGGTTGACGGTCGACACGATCCCGTCGTCCTGCGGAACATTACTGGAAGTCATGAGGTCACAAATTCCTTCTTAGAAACTTGTTCTCATATGTACACTTCATTTAGGAGCTGTCAAGCCGCCGCGAGAATTTGTCAAAGATGCAGGCTGCTGTTGTACGACCGGGATTGTGAGATGCCCTTCCCCTCATATACAAGGGTCGCGAACTCATGCGAGACGACGAGACGAACAGAATGACAGCAGAACATAATACTCAGGTTAAGTCGGCCGATCGAGTGCTCGACCTTTTCGAGCTTCTATCGAGGTCCAGCCGGGGGGTGTCCCACAGCAACATCGCGGACAGACTTGGCATCCCAAAAAGCAGCCTTACCCCCCTGCTCCGCAACATGGTCCTGCGCGGTTATGTTATCCTTGGCGCGGATGGACGCTCCTATCAACTCGGCCCGCAGCTACTGAAGCTCGTCCGTATCGGTCGCATCGCAAGCGATCTGGCGAAGGAAGCGACATCGTTTCTCCAGCAGGCGACCCGCGAGATCGGAGAAACCAGCGCTTTCAACCAGCTCCACGATGATCAGCAGGAAGTCGTAGCGACGGTCACGGGCCGTCATCGCCTGACCACCCATATGAAGGTCGGCGAGGTCGCGCCCCTTTATGCCACGTCGGGTGGCAAGGCCATGCTCGCGATGATGCCAGAGGATTACAGGAACGAGTATCACAAGCGGGTGCAGCTGGAACGGTCAACGGAATCCACGATCGTTCAGCGTGCCGCTCTGGAAAAACAGCTCGAGGAAATTAGAAAAACCGGTGTTGCTTATTCGTTCGAGGAATGGACTTCTGGAATCGTGGGGGTGGGGGTCGCTGTACTCGGTCCAGACGACTTCCCGATCGGATCGATCAACTTTGCGATCCCCGCCGCCCGTTACACCGAAGAACTCGGAAAAAACGCCGCGCGCGCGCTCAAGCGGTGCGCGGCGGACATGGGGCGGCTGTTCGACGATTTTAAGGGGGGCTTTGCTAAGCTTAGCGATTGATCCCGCCCCTCATAGAAAAAATGTTGCTGTAGCGGTCTCGTAACACTTGACGCAATTCTGATGGGGTTCCGCTCCCGTGCCCATTTTCCACACAATGATGACTGATTGAACGCTGTTTGCATATGTAACTTAGTACAAGTACGAGCAACCAGGTCATCACCAAGCGGTAGCCCCCCCGTCGATCCGGATGTCCACGCCCGTCACCCACTGTGACTCGTCAGACGCGAGATACCGCGCCGCATAAGCGACATCATCCGGCTCGCCGAAGCGATCCAGGAGGGTCTTCTCGCGGATCGCCTCTTCAAATCCAGGTACGGCGTCAAAGGCCATCCTTGTCGCCGGGGTGACGATCAGTCCCGGCGAGAGCGAGTTGGCGCGGATCTTGTGCGGCGCTCCTTCCACGGCCATCCGCCGGGTCATGGCCAGCACACCACCCTTGCCTGTGGCATGGGCAATCTGCGGCAGCACTTTCACGCCACCCCTGGCGGCTACTGATGCGAAGTTGATGATCGATCCTCCGCCACGTGCAACCAGGTGGGGCCAAGCGGCCCGTACGGGGAGGAAGACGATGTCTAACTGTTTGGTTGCGATACATCTTCGGTCGGAACCCCGGCACGAACGCCGCTGTTCACCTCGGCCTTCTTCACCCACTCCAGTAGCGTGTAGGCCGAACAGCCGATCTTCTCGGCAATCGCTGTCGCTGCCGCCCAGCGAGACGGATGCTCCTTCTCGTGATCGAGAACCATCCTCACGGCCCGCTCACGAACCTCGGGCGCAAACTTGTTCGTCGTCTTGCTCATTGACCCTTCCTCTCAGGAGTTGGGGTCTCCGGCAATGCCGGGGCGGTTCAATGGACCTGGGTGACATCCTCCATAAATGCCGCCGTCTGCGCTTCATCCAGCAGGTCGACCGGCACGCGACCGTCAATGGAAAGTCCTTCTGCCTTGGCCAGCTCCAGCGTGTCAACGGCGGTCAGATTCCAGGCCATCGGGGCGGAGTAAAAGCAGGCCACTGTGATGCGGGCCTGACGATATGAAGAGGGCCCCGATCGGGGCCCTCTTCATATCGTTGTCGTCATTGATCAGGTGGCGGTGATCTCGCCAGTGTCCGGGTCGACGACCGGAGTGGCCTGGTTTTGCTCCGCCCTGGCAGCACGGCGGCGGGCGGACTGCTTAAGGCGGTAGCTATCGCCGTTCATCGCCAGGATGCTGACGTGGTGCGTGAGCCGATCGAGCAGCGCGCCTGTGAGCCGCTCGGATCCCAGGACCTGCGTCCAGTCCTCGAACGGCAGGTTGGATGTGACGATCGTTGATCCCCGCTCATAGCGCTGCGAGAAGGTCTCGAACAGCAGTTCAGCGCCTGTGGGCGAGAGGGGAACATAGCCCAGTTCATCGACGATCAGCAGCTTCACCGCCGCAAGATCGCGCTGCATCTTGAGCAGTCGCTTTTCGTCCCTCGCCTCCATCAGCTGGTTGACCAGGGCAGCGGCGGTCGTGAACGCGACCGTGAAGCCTTTCTGGCAAGCCGCCAGTCCCAGCGCGAGCGCTACATGTGTTTTGCCGGTGCCGCTATTGCCCAGCGCGATGATATTTTCCCGCCGCAGGATGTATTCGCAGCGGGCCAGCTCCAGCACGAGCATTTTGTTGAGGCCTGGAATGGCCGTGAAGTCGAACGTGTCGAAGCTTTTTACCGCCGGGAACCGCGCAGCCCGGATCCGGCGCTCCATAGTGCGGCGCTCACGATCGATCAGCTCAAGTTCGATGAGGCGAAGCAGGTATCGGCTATGATCGACCCCGTCGCGTGCACATTCACGCGCCAGCTTCTCATATTCCCGCAGCACAGTGGGGAGTTTGAGTTGCTTGAGATGATGCGCGAGCAGGACCTGCGGCGTCCCCGCCATGGTGCCGGTGGGCATCTTGTCCTCTGCAACCTGGTTCATGCCGCCAACTCCTGAGATGTTTGGGGCACGAGCGCGGCATAGTCGGCGGCACGCGTCGTCTTCACGTCCATTTTCGGCAGATGGGGATAGGCTGCCAGGTCCAGGCGGGCGGGCCGCCGTTCGATGCGCGCCAGCGCGATCTGCTTGACCGCATCGAAGCCGATTGCGCCGATACAGATCGCCTCGTTCACCGCGAAGGTGACGATCTCCATCGGTATCGCCTCCAACAGGCGCAGGATCTGGATGAACTCGCGCTTGCCCTTGTTGCCCATGCGCGCCTCAAGGAGGTGACGCATATGCTGGAACGCTTGCGGCAGAGCCCAGTCCTGCAGCGCGGCGGCCTGATCGAGCGCATTGGGCTTGGTCTCGATCAGCGCCAGATAATGCAGCGGGTTCGCCACAAACATGGCCTCACCATAACAGCGCGGATGTCTGGCGATCTCCTCATTGCCACATAGGATGACCACCGTGTCGACAAAACCTTTCACCATGACATCTTGGAAGCCGTAGCGGGTCGGCACCGAGTAGTCGTTGGTCCGGTAGCGCACCAGGGCGGTCGATGATACGCGAGCGGCCCTGGTCTCGCACGGTTCGAACTGCCCTGCTGGCAATGCCCGCATCGTCGCCAGATCGGTCAGAAGCCGTGTGCCGATCGTCTCGCTGTGCCGGCCAGCCCGCTCTTCCTGACGGGCCCGGCAGCGACCCAACAGCTCATCATTGAAGTCATCGAAGCTGGGTGCATGTGGGATCGGCACCATGAAGTGCGATCGGGCGTGCTTGACCAGTCCTTCGACCTTCCCCTTGTCGTTCCCCTTTCCAGGCCGACCAAAGCGATCGGTAAAAAGGTAATGGCTGACGAGCCCGGTGAACGCGCGTGTTCGTTCGCGCTTCCCATCCCCGCAGATCCTGGCAACCGCGATCTTCGTGTTATCATAAAAGATCGACAGCGGCACACCGCCGAAGAAGGCGAACGCCGATACATGCCCGTCTAGAAAGGCCTCGGTTGTCTCCGCTGGATAGGCCTTCACAAAGCAGGCATCCGATTGCGGCAGGTCCATGCAGAAGAAGTGCATCTTCCGGCGGACACCATCGATCACGCCCACCGCTTCGCCAAAATCCACCTGTGCATGTCCTGGCGGGTGCGCCAGCGGCACGAACGTCTCGCGTCCACGCGCCCGGCACAGCCGGACATAATCTTTTACGACAGTGTAGCCCCCGCCAAAGCCATGCTCGTCGCGCAGACGTTCAAATATCCGTTTGGCGCTGTGCCGCTGCTTCACAGGCGCAATGCGATCCGCTGCCAGGATCGCGTCAATCACTGGCAGCAGCGGCCCCAACTTCGGCTTCGCCACAGGCTTGGTCCGCGTGTAGCCGGGCGGCAGAGAAAACCGGCACATCTTCGATATCGTCTCGCGGCTCAGTCCAAAGACCTTCGCGGCCTCGCGCTGGCTGTTACCTTCAACAAAAACAAAGTGCCGAACGGCGGCGTAGCTCTCCACGGCAAACATCCCCGGCCACCCCCCTTAAAAGGAGCAACCTATCCAATGGCTGGTTTTTAAACCGCCACGCTCAGCAAATCGCTGGCGTTCCATTGGCCTGGTTTGTCACCGCCCTCTACACCAGCGTCTCATCGGCAGCTGCAGTACTGATCTCACAGCCAATCACCTGAGTCCCTTCGCGGGCGAACATCAGCGCGCAGCCCCGACCGACCGCTTCCGCTACCAAAACCTGTGACGACTGCGACTTTACCTGCCAACCGTCCACTCTTTTTAGGCTCTCCTATAAACGATGACATGAAATCCAACTACATGCCCATTCTCAG
Organism: Sphingobium sp. 15-1; assembly: GCF_013375535.1. GTDB lineage: Bacteria > Pseudomonadota > Alphaproteobacteria > Sphingomonadales > Sphingomonadaceae > Sphingobium > Sphingobium aromaticivastans. The sequence goes on along the minus strand of NZ_JABXJG010000003.1, from coordinate 36,544 downwards.
AGATCAGCGAGGTGGTGTGCTAAGGGCTTGGAGGGCGATTCCACCATTTATCTGGATGTTCTCGCCAGTTACGAAACAGGTATCGCTGGCCAGCCAGGCTGCTGCGTCTGCGACATCCTGCACCGTGCCAATCCGGCCCATTGGGATGAGCTTCCGGACTTCTTCCCGAGCAAGCGAATCCCGCATTATGCCGCCAGCCATTGGTGCATCCAACGTAGCGCCGGGAGACAAGCTGTTTACCCTTATGCCGCGATGCCCGAAATCAAAGGCGGCCGATCTCACGAGCACGTCGCCGGCCGCCTTTGTTGCCATATAGGCCGCATGGTCCGGGAGTAGGGCTTGCGATGTCACCGAAGAGATTTGAATTATCGATCCGCCCGCGGTCATCGCTCCAAGCATTGACTGCAGAAATAGGAAGGTTCCCGTAAACTGAACGTCGATAACCCTTTTTAACTCTTCTATCGTCACTTCCAGGAAGGGTGCGACCAAGTTCACGCCCACAGCGTTGACCGCTATATCAACCTTGCCGTATCGGCCCTTCGTGCTGTCAATAAGTGCGGCAAGGTCGTCCTTTTCGGTGATATCGCAGCGAACAGCTGGAACGCCGAGTTCGGAGCCGATCTTTGAATTCGCGTGACGATTGCGCCCAGCGATGACGACGTCAGCTCCCAGATCCCGAAATCGCCGAGCGATTGCAAGGCCAATATTTCCAGCGCCGACACCAAGCACGATGGCCGATTTGCCATTAAGGTCGATCAAAGCGAGTATCCTTGGGAGTGATCAAGGCAGGCATTGTGAGCGAAGAAGGCCCCAACGGGCTATGGCCGCATCGACCACGACTGCCACGGGTCACGAAGGCTACCTCGCCATCAAGGCGCGTCATGCCGATCTCTCCCTTGCCTTATCGCTCCGACCGCATGGGCGATGTTGTTAAGTTCGAATATGGCAGCCTGTTCGATGGCCCGTGAATCTGCAGTCCACCCATGCTCAAGCTCGACAAGGTGAGTGAACGTGTCGCTCTTGAGCGCTTCGGCTAGAAAGCACGTGAGATCCAAGGTGCCTCCGCCCGGCTGAACGCGACCAGGCATATCAGCTAACTGGACCACGCAGATATGGTCACGAGACTTTTCCCAGGCCGCATGAATGTCGCCGTCCATGGCCTGAACGTGTCCTGTGTCAAAGATCAGGCGGACAGCCGCGTGATTAGTCGCGGCCAAGAATTCAAGCGCACTGCCAGTGGACGTCAGCATCAGATCCGGCAATGCGATCATAGGCTCGATACCGATGGTGAGGCCCGCAGCCGCGGCCCGATCACCGGCTCTGCGAAGATGCTCGGAGGCGGCAGCCAACTGTTTGGAGATGGAAAGCTCCGGCGTGCCCTGCAGAACGACGGCCAGAACCTTCGCCCCGACCTTGCCAGCCAAATCGATGGCGCTGTCGAATTGCTGCTTCAGCTCGTCACAAGCAGTCCTGCCCGTCCGGGCAAATAGCGGAGTGAACATGGTCTGGAAGGACGCATAGGCTATCCCGCCACTCTCCAGCCCATGTTCACGCATCGCCGCGATGATGCTTTCGATCTGCGTTGCAGGACGGCTGATCAACCAAGGATCGAAGACCCCAGCGAAGCCCTGTTCCGCGATGAAACGGATCTGGGCTATTGGATCAGGAGTCCCGACGCTGCGCAGGAACAACGGCTGCTCCAGCGACAGATAGCCCAAATGAGGCGCAAAGCGAATGGGGCCACCGTGGGTCACGAGCGCCGATCCTTCGTCATCATGTCTGAAACCTTTTCCGCAGCCATCATCACCGGCAGGTTGGTCCCCGCGGCCATGAGGGTCGGGAAGATTGACGCATCAACGACGCGCAGTCCATCGACCCCCACCACGCGGCAGCGTGAATCCACCACAGTGGCTTTCTGCGCGGGATTCCCCATCCGACAGGTTCCTGCGACATGGCCGCCCGGCAATACGGATCGCAGCACCTCTTCCCGAAGCGCGTCGGAATCGGCCAATACATCGCTCAGGTTCCGGCCCGCCCGATCGAGGAAACGATCACGCACGAATGCAGGAGTGGACAGTCCGATCGCACCAGCAATGCTAAGCAGCTGCGCTTGCATATCGTTCTGCATGAGCTTGTAGACGAGCGGTGAGAAGTATGCCGGGAAGAAGGCGCGGTTGACGAGCTTTCTTACGGATGGTTGCGACAGGAACTGCCCAAGAAACAATACCCCGCCCATCATGCGCTCCAGGTCCCGGTAGTCGCTCAGAAGATTGAAGCTGACATCGAGTTCTCGGGAGGCCTGCAGCTTTATGACACCTGTCGAGTACACCTTGTTCAGGATCAGCATCAGGTTGGCAATCTGGGCCGCGATGGGATCCCAGTTCAACTGGTTGGGTGTCCGCTCCCACACGTCGATCGTCATGTCGGTGGAAGGACAGCCCGGAACGCCCGAAGAGTATCGAACGAGCATCGGGCACGGATGCGCCACAGCCCGCGACTGGCGGCCTGCCCGTTTCAAATGAGCGCCCAACGTCAGGAGCGGATGGTTGGCCAGGTTCGCGCCGACGCCTGGGCGATCGGCCACCGTGGGCAAACCGGCAGCGGCCAGGTCAGCCGCGGGCCCAATTCCAGATCGCAGCAGGAATGCCGGGGAATGGATCGCTCCCATGCAGAGGATCGTCTCACCGGCACGAATTGCGACGTTGCGCCCTCGGTCATCCACTTCAGCCCCAGCGACGCTCGACGCTTCGATCATCAGCCGCTGCGCGGTCACGCCTGTTCGAATCGAAAGATTAGGGCGCGCCCTTACTGCCGCGGACAAATAGGCGTCGGCAGTAGAGTGGCGGGCGCCATTGTTCAGATTGAGCGGGACCGCGCCGTATCCATCCCCTACGTCGATATTCAAGTCACGCAGTTCTTTTAAGCCCTGTTGCCTCAAGGCCTCGGCGATCCCGCGCGTCAAACCGCTCCACTTTTCGGGACCGATACGACCGATCTTCAAAGGGCCATCGCTGCCATGATCGCCACCCGGGAAATCTTGATCCGCTTCGACCTTTTTGAAATAGGGAAGGACCTGCTCCCAGTTCCAGCCAGTGACGCCCAGTTGGCTCCATTCGTCGTAATCGGTGGGAAGGCCTCGCTGGCAATGCATCCCGTTGATGGCCGACCCGCCTCCGAGTACCTTAGCCTGGCTGAACGGTAGAGTGGGCCCCGATCCGGTATATTTGGCAGTGACGGTCGACCAGACAAGGCGAGGATTACCGTAAGTGCGGAACCGCGCGTCTCGGACGATGTCGGCATCCGGCCCCTCTGAAGGCGAGTTCCCGGCTTCGACAAGGATTACACGGACGGACGGATCCTCGCTGAGGCGACTGGCCATCACACAGCCAGCCGACCCTCCTCCCAGAATCAGATAGTCACACTCTTCGACATGTTGTGCCGTTTTCATCCGATCCTCTCACCGCAGCCATGCAAAGACTGTCGATCTACGCCATCGGCGCGTCATCATCGGCCCTGGAGTTCCTCTGACATCGACGCCAGTCCCGCTACAGCAACTTTTCAGTTTCACCGGCGGCACAGATCCGTTTGAAACGCAGTCCCCCGCCGCCGGAAAAACCGCATTTCGATCAAGCCGGCCAGCTACCTTCTAACGGCGGCCCCATATGGGCGCCTGCCCCTTGCTGCGGCTTCCGGTCGGACAAGATCGGGATAACGTCACGGATCGCGCGACGAATGCGCGTGTCAGGGTCAGTCCAAACGTCCAGCAGATAGCTACCTTCAGCAGCCATGGCCCGCTCAAGTGCGGTCGGCAGGTCGGCTGGATCCGTCACTCGCTCGCCGTCGACGCCCTGTGCTTTTGCCAAGGCGACGAAGTCGGTGCTCTCCGGCAGGTCCACCCAAGGGTTTTGAATGCCCCAGAGGCTCATGCCTTGCCGGTTGGCGTACAGGCAGTGGTTATTGTCGATGACGATGATGACCTTCATGTTACGCTCGGCAAGCGTCGAAAGCTCCATGCAGTCATAGTAGAACCCACCATCACCATGGTAGCTTACGACTGTCCGCTCCGGCGCGGCCAGCTTCGCCCCCATTGCGACAGGCAGACCAGCGCCGAGCGACATGTAGCGCGAGCCGAGCGGCATCGGCGTCACTTGCTTGTAGTGGAACGACCGATACAGCATGAACGCTTGACCGCCGCTGTCCCCTACAACGATAGACCCTTCCGGCAGCGCCTTGGCCATCTGGTCGATCAGATAGTATTGGTTAACCTTCTTGTCCGAGCCTGGATCGCGGCAAAGCTCGTCGTGGTACTTGAACCACTCTTCCTTTGACGCGGCGATCGCATTGACCTCGGCACCACCCGACGCCGGTGTCACGTTGTTCTTCTTGGCACCGTCGAGAAGCTGCCGCAGGACGACCTTAGCGTCGCCAGTGATGCCAAGCGTCGGCTGAAAAATCTTGCCGAGCTGATTCGGGTCCACGTCGATCTGGATCACGTTGCTGGGCTTGTCGATGTTCCAAGCGCCGGTTGTCATCTGGGAGAAGGTCGTGCCGACCGCAATCCACAGGTCGGACTGCTGGATGATGCTGTTGGCACTTTCCCAACCGAATGACCCAACGACACCAGCAAACAGGGGGTGATCGTCGGAAACCGCGCCGCGACCGCCCCAGGAAGTGGATACCATAGGTATCCCGAGCGACTCGGCGAACGCTTGCAGCTCCGCCGTGGCCTGCGCCAGGTGGACGCCACCACCTACGAACAGGATCGGCGACTTGGCACTGGCGATCATGCTGAGAGCGCGGGCAATGGTCGCCTCCGAAGCGGCCGGTGGCTCGGGCAGCGCCAGGGGCTCCACGAGGCAAGCCGTCTCGTGCGTGACAGACTGGAGCGTCAGGTCAAGGACGCTGGAGCCCGGCCGCCCAGTACTTGCTGCAAGCACAGCTTGGCGAACCGCAAGCGGGAGGTCATCAGCCAGGACAGCTTTGCGGGCATGCTTGGCGATGGGCTTCAGGGCAGACAGCAATTCGGCCGAGTCCTGCAGACCTTCGCGAAAATCGAGCGAACTGTCGAGGTTGACGTCCATCATGAAGAAGGGCGTGCTGTCGACCTTCGACGCATAGACCACCGGAGCAGCGTGCAGCGCTCCGACACAGTGGAAGAGGCAGGCTGACGCAGCCCGTCCCTTCACCCGGTTATAGCCATATGAAATCCAGGCGCCAGACAACTCTGTGCGGGCATTCATGTTTGCCATGCCGCTCGTGGCAATATGGTGGATGATGGCTCCAGTACCGCCACCAGAGTACCCGACCACAAGGTCCACGCCGGACGCATGCAGCGCCTCAACTACGGCTTGGCCGCCCGAACGAGACACCAGTGCGTCGCTTTCACCCGCACCGTCAGATTGTTGATCATTCATGTCAAACGCCTCTCCAACGAATATGCAAGAGATAAATCCGGTCGATTTATCTTGTCAAGCAGCTTTCCATTTATGGAAGTTTACATTAGGCCGTAAGACGGGGCCACCCCTACAAATCCGTAGTAAGATCCATTGATATCAAGTGCTTGTTTGTTACCTTCGGTTTGTCAGCTCTTTTCAAAGAGGGACTAGATAATCTCATTAATTGACAGATAGTGACCCGCACTCTTGCATCTCTCCACTCCTTCTGATAGCCGGCGGTAAACCTGTATAGGGCAGACATCGGCCAAAAGGATCCCGGCAGTTGCATCTGATTTCCATGCTCACCAAGCGTACCAACTGGGTTCAGGACGCCATCCAGAGTGCGCTGGATGCAAATGGCGTGTCGTCGCTCACACGCGGACAGCTTTTCGTCATCGCGAACGTCGCTGCGGGAGAAAAGAGAGCTGCAGACATCGCTCGCAACCTGGGCATCTCTCGCCAGGCAGTAAGTCAGATTATCGCGGAACTGGTCGAGCGAGACTTTATCGATGTTCGCGAGGATCCGCAGGATCGGCGGGTGCGAATCATAGTTTTGAAGTCGGGATTGGGCGAAGGAGACGAGATTTGCTCGCGAATTTTCCAGGCAATCGAACGAGAACTGATGGCCCGCATCGGGAGCCGGCGATTGAAGAATCTTTACGACGCGCTTGATGCCGAGTGGGGTGAACCGCCGGAAATTGGAGCGTTGTCGGACCAAGGCTTGCCTGCCGAGAACTTCGCCGTCACCTTGTGATGGCGTGCCGCCAAGAAGGCGAGCCTGGGAACAGCCCGGGACAGAATCTGCGCGGCGCACAGGCAGTTCGCATCAAGATGGCGCTTGCGGGCCAACATTTCATAACATTAAGCGAGAGGATCCAAAGATGCACCGCCAACCCACTTTTGAAAAGTATTCGCCTTTTTCAGCGGACCAGATTGATGACCCATTCCCGATCCTGGCCGAAGCGCGGGAAAACGCTCCTGTCTTCTTTTCTGAAGAACTAGGTATGTGGGTGGTCACACGATATGCCGATGTTCGGAATATCTACGAAAATCCGGAAATTTTCTCCAATTCGGCGGTGCTCACATCGCGAACGGAATTACCTGCGACGATTGTAGCGGAATTTGGCGATTGGCGTCCACCGCTCGACAAAGAGGTCGTGATGACCGATCCGCCGGATCATACCCGGTTAAAGCGCCTTATGATGAAGGCGTTCACACCAGGCCGCATCCTCAAGTTCGAGCCGTGGATCCGCGAGATCGTCGAGGACCTGCTCGACGGACTGGACGGCGTTGAAGAGTGTGACATTATCGAACGGTTCACCGCCGCGCTTCCCCCGCTCGTCATCGGGAGGCTGATGGGGGTGCCCGCCGAGGACGCGCTGAAGTTCGGTAAATGGGTTGGAAACATCGTCGTTCTTGCCGGTACCTGGCAGTTGAGCGAAGAAGAGACCATTTCCTGCTGGAGAGGTATCCGCGAGTTCGAGGACTATGTGCGCGGGCTTGTTGCTCTACGTCGCAATAATCTTGGTGAAGACGTCGTCTCCTACCTAATCGAAGCCAAGGGCGATGAAGGTGAAGCGGCGCTCGACGACCAAGAATTGTTGCACAATGTTTTTAACATCGCGGGAGCAGGTGCCGACACGACAGGTCAGTGGCTGACGGTAACACTTTACTGCCTGTTGTCCGGCGACCGCGAATGGGATCGTGTGGCTCAAAATCGGGCACTTATCCCCGCAGCCCTGGAGGAGTCGCTCCGCTATCGCGGTGTTGTGCGATCGCTTGTGCGCAAAGTGACTCGAGAAGTGACCCTTGGCGGCATCGACATTCCTGCCGGCGATTTCGTACTTTTCAATCTCACCTCTGCCAATAGAGACGGCGCCGTAATTTCTGACCCGGACAAGTTCCTCATCGACCGGAAAAACGTGCGCGGCCATATAGGATTCGGGCACGGCGCCCATACCTGTTTGGGTGCTTCACTCGCCCGACTCGAAGCGAAAGTCGCACTCGAATGCTTGATGGACCGCTTCCCGAACCTTCAGTTGGCCCCCGGGCAAAGTGATTTGAAATACCAAAACAACCTAATGATTCCCGGCGTGAAGAGCCTGAACGTGAAGCTCCAATAGAGCTGCACGTGCACCCGCACTGGAGTGCTTCTGAAGCCTCAAAAAGTGGCTCTGTCGCAAACTTTGGCGCGGGACGCAGTTTGGCTCTTTGACATAGTGGATTATGCCGCGAGGTGGTCGAACTGCTCGGCGAGGGACAGATTTCGGGTGTCGTTGGCGGCGATCATCTGGCCCTTGCGGATCATGTGGACGAGTTCGATGCCGCCGAGGATGATGGCGGCCGCGCGCTCGGACTTGAAGCCGAGCATCGGGCGGATCCGGCGCTTGATGCGCCGATGGTCCTGCTCGATCCGGTTGTTCATGTACCGGCTCTGCCGGACCTTGAGCGGCTTTGTGTCCGGCCGGTTCCGCATCCGCACTTCAGCGTGGCATTTCCGGGCCGCTTCCAGGTTGGTCTGGCTGCCGTCGATGGTTACCTGCACGGGCAGGCCATGGCGCGCATAGGCCCTGCGGAAGAAACGCTTCGCGTCCTTGAGGTTGCGCGTGGGCGAAAACAGGAAGGCGACCGTGGCGCCGCTCTTATCGATCGCCCGATACAGGTAGGTCCACTCGCCCCTGACCTTGATGTAGGTCTCGTCGACGTACCACTTGCCAGTCACAGGGCGCTTGCGGGCGTTGAAAGCATCGAGCAGTTGCGGCGTGTAGCGCACCATCCGGCGGTGGATCGTCGAATGATCGACGCGAACGCCCCGCTCGGCGATCATCTCCTCCAAATCCCGCAGGCTCAAGGCGTAGCCCAGGTACCAGCGTACGCACAGCAGGATCAGCGACCCTTCGAAATGACGGCCTTTGAACAACAATCCCATCCCTGACAGCCTCGTCAGGCCAACCTTCTCACACTCAGCGAAAATTTGCGACAGAACCCATGAGGGTCATCACAACGCGAAGGGGAAACCAATAGGCGATATCGGAAGAAAAGTCACATGCATTGCCGAGATCATCCATGCGATCGACAAATTTTTTCGCAATGGCTGCGATCTGCGGCTCAAATTTTCGAAGATTCTTCGGGCCGAACCAGTCCATCGTAACGCCACGATGGGGTCCTCGTAACATTTGTGCAAAAAGTGACGCTAAGCAAGCTATTGAAATTGCGCATGAATTCCAGTCATAAGCGCCGTAACATGCTGATATAAAACAACATCCTGTTATTTTCGCGTGGCTGATGCAAATCGATGCCCGGCGGTTAGATTGGAAGGCTGATTGGGCCGGCAGAGGACGAGTCGTGGGCGACTGGGCGAAGCGCTACCTTGGCTGGGATCACTTTCCCGCCATGCTCGAGGCGCTGGAGATCGACACCTTCTTCACGCTTGTGGGCGACGAACCTGCGGCAATCCAGAGCCATCGCCGCGACATGAACCGCCTCGCGATAGCCATCCAGATTGGTTACATGCGCATGATCGGCATGGCGCTCAATTCAGTGGAAATGATCCCTTCGGCGGTGCTGGTGCATGTCGCCGGCGAACTGCAAACCCCTCCGCAGCTCACGTCGATCCGGGCGCTCTATCGCCGTCGGCGCACCCTCCATGAACATCAGGAAGCGGCGCGCGAGATCCGGCGGGAGTTCGAGGCAGGGCTGCAGGCCCGCCTCACGCCGCTCCTCGCGAACATTCCGGCCAGCGAATGGGGTGGCCGCCTGGCGGAGAATCGGGAGGGTATTACACGCCTCGAATGGCTGCGTGCCGGGCTCCGCTCGAAGAGGCCGCAGGGGATTGAAGACCACCTCGCCAAGATCCGGTTTCTCAAGGAGCTTGGTGCGCAACAGCTTGATCTGGGGCTGACGGAGACGGTGCTGGTTGCACTTGCGATGCCGATATCAGCTCGGAAGGCCGCAACGCTTGGCCGGCTCGGGTCTGCCAATATGCTCGCACTGGCCTGCTTCCGGCGGCTGACCTTCTTGCGCCTCAATGATCAGGGCCTGACGTTGCTCGATCACCGGTTCGCGGACCTGTGGCGTCAGGCGCGTGGACGCGCGGAGGCCAATGACGCGCAGGCCCTGCGCCGGTTGCGGCATCTGCCAATTGACCTGGCGGCGCTCGGCCGTGACGAAAGCCCGGGTGATGATGCGTTCCGCAGCGCAGCGCTGGCGATGCTTGAGCCGTTCGTCGGGAACGTGCTGTTTGTACCCCGTAGCCGGGTTGCCGCGGTGCGGGCAGAGCTCGCCGCGCAGGAACGGCAGGTGACCGAGACACTCGCGGCCCTGGCCGAGTTCGAGCTTGATACATCGGCAAACCCGAACCTCTCCGCGGCGATCGGCACATTGGCAAAAGCGCCGAGCGAACTGGCCGCCGGCACCGGCAATCCCTTCGGCTCGACCTGGCGGGATTTGCTGGTATCGCAGGATCGCAAGGCCGCCCTCGGCGCGTTCAACGCCGCCACTTTGCTGCTGGTCAAACGCTCGCTGCGCAACGGGCAGGCGTCCTGCGGCGCCAGCATCGAGCATCGCTCGCCTGAAGATCGCCTGCTCCCGGCGCAGCTGTGGCGCCGCAGTCACAAACTGCTCTCACGCTCGCTGTCCCTGCCCGGCGGCCCTGAACGCATGTTGTCCCGGATCAGGGCGCAGCTTGGCATCAGCCTGGAAGCGCTCGCCGAAGCGGTGAAGGCGGGCGAGCTGCGCATTACCAACAACCGTCTCGTTGTGCCCCGGATCAAGGTCGACCCGGAGCCGCCCGAACTCGCGGCGTCGCGCCGCCAGCTGTTTGCACAGATTGGCAGCGTCCAGATGGCAGACCTCATGGTCGAAGCCGACAGCAGGGCCCAGTTCTCACGGACGCTGCTCGGCCGCCCGCCCCATGGCGAAACCGAGCTTGCCCTCGTCTATGCTCCCATTCTGGCGCTCGGCTCTGACATGACCGCCGCCGATATGGCGCGGATGGTCCCGCCGTTCAGCGCCGAGGCGACCGGGGTGATGATGCGCCGGCTCGTCGCGCAGAAGCGATTCAGGGTTGCCAACGATGTCATCCTCGGCGCCTTCTCCCGGCTCCCCGCCGCCCGCTTGTGGGGAGACGGGCTTTCGGCGTCATCCGACATGATGAGCGTCGAGACAAGCCGGCGCCTGTGGGCCGCCCGCCACGATCCCCGCCGCCGCACGCCTTCGATCGGGACCTACACCCACGTGCTCGATCAATGGCCGATCCTCTACGATCGCCCAATCCTGGTGAACCACCGCCAGGCTGGTGCGGCAATCGAAGGTGCACTGCACCGTCCGGAAATCGAACGCGTCGCGGTCGACACGCACGGGTTCACCCATTTTGCGATGGCTATCGCCAAGGCGGTCGGTCTTGATCTGTGCCCGCGCCTGGCCGATCTGGGTGAGCGCAAGCTCTATCTCCCACGCGGCTTTGCGGTGCCCGAAATCCTTGCGCCAATTGCCTGCCCTTGTGTGTCGGCCCGGACAATCTCCAAGGGCTATGATGGCTTCCTGCACGTAGCGGCCTCGATCCGGCATGGTTGGTGTCCCGCTACCTGGGCGATCGAGCGATTTGGGGTCGCCGCTACTGGCGCGGCCATCCATCAGACCGGCGAGACAATCGGCAAGCTGCTGCGCACGATCTACCTCGCCGACTACCTTTCCAACGCCGAATTCCGGCGGCATCTATGCGCTGTTGGCTCAGGGCGAGGCCGTGCACCGGTTGCAACGCGCGATCCATGACGGCCAGATCGATGGCACGCATGGCCGAACCGGCGAAGAGCTGACCGCGATTTCCGGAGGGCTGACGCTGCTCACCAATCTGGTTATTTTCTGGAATGCCGCAAAGATCGATTCTGTCATCGCCGATGGCCCTGACAAATATCCGCATGCGCATTTGGCGCGCATCGCGCCGATTGCACACGCCCACATCAACATGCGCGGGACAGTCCAGTTCAGTATCGAGCTTTACCGCGCCGCCTTGCTCGATCGACCCTCACAGGCAACCGTTCGGGCCCAAAACGCCGGAGCGACGTGAAAATAACAGGATGTTGCGCAATATCAGTATGTTACGCCACAAAAGTCTGAATTTATCGCGCATATTCAATGGCTTGCTTAGCGTCACTTTTTGCGCATATGTTACGAAACCTTCTTATAGGGCTCGACCGCCGCATTGGCCGTCATCGTCATGCCGGCATAGACGGGTCCATAATCCGGGACATTGCGGCAGAAGCCCGCCCAGGCGAGCATTGACCGATCGGAGACCGAGAACCAGCTGCGCGTCTTCAACCCGGGATCGCCATTCGAGTTTGCGAAGTGAGTGAGTGGGATCGGCCAGCCGAATGGCAGCGGCGAGCGCGCAGCTCGCTTAGTCGAGGAGGGACGCGCCACTGTAGCCGCGCTGATCGGGGAAGCCGCGCCCGAGATTCTTTTCACCTCGGGGGCCACGGAAGCCAATAATCTCGCGTTCCTCGGTGTCGCGAACAGCCAGGGCGATCGTCAGCCTGCACGGCGAACAATTCTTATCTCCGCTGTCGAACACAAAGCAGTTCTCGAGTGAGCCGCGTGGCTCGTCTCACATGGTTTCAACGTCGAGCACATCTCCGTTGAGTCCTCCGGACGGATTAATCTCGAACACTGGCGAGATCACTACCATCGCCAAGACATCGCCGGTGAGAGGCGCGTCGGCATCGGGCCGGCCCTTGGTCCAGGAAATCCCGGCAGAGTCCTGGCGCGCGGCCTTACGGTCGAGCGCGTCGCCCAGCATCGTCGCCCGCGTCGGTGAGATCGATGAAATGCCGGGTCATTTTCCTGCAGGCTCTGCCCGATAGCTCGCGGCGCCGGCCGAAAGCTTTTCCATGAATTCGTCAACATGGCTGTCGTCGATGACGAGCGGGGGTACGATTCGGATCGTATTGTTGCCGCCCGAGACGGTCAGCAGGCCGTGGTTGTCGCGCAGATGAGCAACGAAGCCGCGTGGTTCGACCTTCAGCTTGATGCCGATCAGCAGCCCGCGGCCGCGGACTTCCTCGAAAAGTTCGGGATAATTACCGATGAATTGCTCGAGCCGGCCCGCTATCTTGGCACCTTTGTCGCAGACGTTGGCAAGGATGTCCTCGGACCAGAAGGCGTCGAGCACCGCTTCGCCGGCGGCCATGGCCAGCGGATTGCCGCCATAGGTGGAGCCATGCGCGCCCACGACCATGCCGCGCGCCGCCTCTTCGGTGGCGAGGCAGGCGCCGAGCGGGAAGCCCCCGCCGATGCCCTTAGCCGTGGCGACGATGTCAGGCGTGATGCCATACTGCTCATAGGCGAAGAAGGTGCCGCTACGGCCGTAGCCGCACTGGACCTCGTCGAGCACGAGCATCAGGTCGTGCTCGTCCGCCAGCGCGCGTAGGCCCATCATGAAGGCATCGGACGCCGCGCGGATGCCGCCTTCGCCCTGGATCGGCTCGATCAGGAAGCCGGCGGTGTTGGGCCCGATCGCCGCTTTCACCGCTTCGAGATCGTCGAACTCGACATATTTGAAGCCCGGCATTAGCGGCAGGAAGCCCTTGTGCATCTTCTCCTGGCTCGAGGCGCTTATCGTCGCCAGGGTCCTTCCGTGGAAGGCCTGGTTGAAGGTGATCAGCTCGAACTTGCGGTCGTCGCCGCCGTGCTGGTGATAGGAGCGCGCTGTCTTGATCGCGCATTCGACAGCTTCGGCACCCGAATTGGTGAAGAACACGGTGTCGGCGAAAGTCAGGTCGACCAGCCGCTGAGCCAGGCGCTCACCCTGCGGACTGCCATAGAGGTTCGAGACGTGCATCAGCTCACCCGCCTGGCGCTGGATCGCGCCGATCAAGCCGACATGCGAGTAGCCGAGCGCATTGACCGCGACGCCCGCGGCGAAATCGAGATAGCGCCGGCCGTCCTCGCCGATCAGGTGGCAGTGATCGCCGCGCACCGGCCGGAACTCGCACCTTCCATAGACGGGCATGAGCGGGGTGATGGACATCGTCATTTCCTCTGCATTTCGAAATTGAAAGTCTGATCGTTACATCGCCGCTTTTGCGATGCTTCGGCAAACGCAAACGACAAATAGTGTCCCCTCGAGACCTTGGACTCCTGGGGTCGTCAGTTGCGCGCATTGATGCTGTCGCGAGCCCTGGGTCAGACGACAGGGGCGGTACGGGCGCGATCAAGCCTGTCGCGGCACCAAGATGGCTGCCGAGTACTTTCTCCGTCGGTCGACCTGCTCAAGCCGCAGCAAGTGCGCGTGCTGAAGCGTGACCCATTCCTGAAGTGGCTCCAGTCACGATCACGGGTACGTCCTTCACATTCATGTTTCGTCCCTTTTTGGAGTTTGCATTTATTGCATGGTCTGCAGCGAGTAATCAGGCAGGCCCGCTACTTTTCGCCCGTTCCTGACTACGCAGGAGAAAACGCTGTACTTTGCCGCTCGGAGTTTTGGGTAAAGCATCGACGAATTCGATTTCCCGCGGATAAGCATGAGCTGACAGTCGACCCTTCACATGTTGCCGCAATTCTTCCGACAGTGCCTCATCAGCCTTCAAGCCCGCTTTCAGGACCACAAAGGCCTTAATGATTTCGGTTCGCTCAGGGTCGGGTTTCCCAATTACTGCCGACTCCAGCACGGCGGAATGCTCTAGCAGTGCGCTTTCCACATCGAAGGGTCCGACCCGATAGCCTGATGTTGTGATGACGTCATCAGCCCTACCAACGAAAGATATACTGCCATCATCATTTAATTCCGCTGTGTCCCCGGTCAGAAAGTAACTCCCCTGAAAGGCGGGAGTCTCGAGTTGGTGATAGCCTTTGAACCACATAAGCGGAGAGTTGGCCACATCGAGAGCCAACTCTCCGGGTTCGTTTCGCCCTAATTCGCATCCCTCTGGCGACAGCACAATGACTCGGTGCCCGGGCACCGAATAGCCTGCTGCTCCCATATGTACGGAATGTCTCAAGCCATGATGATTGCAAAGGACCATGCCAAGTTCGGTTTGCCCGTAATGATCATATATCGCTACTTCGAGATGCTTCTCGAACCAGCGAATAATTTCCGGATTCAGCGGTTCGCCGGCGCTGCTGACCCTCTTTAGCTGGCCCTTGACGCGATTGGCCTTTTCGGGGCCGTCGCCTACCATCAGGCGATAGGCTGTAGGCGATCCCGCCAGGTTCGTGATTCCGCATTCCGCGATCACGTCGTATGTGGAATCGACAGTGAAGCTGGCCTCCTGGAACACCGTCGTGATGCCCATGGCCAATGGTCCGACGACTGCATAATAGAGACCATAGGCCCATCCCGGGTCCGCCAAGTTCCAGAATCGGTCGCCCTCGCGCAGTCCCACGGCATCGCGCATGTAGCCGACAAAAGCGGCAATCGCGCGAATCGGCACGAACAAGGGCTTCGGAAGACCCGTCGTGCCTGACGTGAACATCAGCAGAAATGGATCTTCGAAGTCGCAGGGCACCGGCGCGAATACATCGCTCATTACATTCAATGCGTCCCAAAAATCTGGTTCTTGCGCATCTTCGCCGGCACCAACGGTTACGATCGCCGTATCGACGGCGAGGCCGGTCAGCTTGGGACGATTAACAGTATCGGTGACGAGGGCCTTTGTTTCGCCGGTTTTCAAGCGGTATTCAATGGCTTTGGGGCCGAAAGCGGTAAACAGCGGCTGGTATACGGCGCCCAATTTCCAGGCGGCAAGCATGGTGATCAGCAGTTCCGGCGTGCGAGGCAGCAAGCCCGCAACACGGTCACCTTTACCAACCCCCAGGTCCGCCAGAACATGAGCAAATTGTGAGGATCGGAGTTTGAGATCGGCGAAAGTCCAATCGCGCGTCTCCCCGGACAGGCCCCGGTGCCGCAGTGCAATGCGCTCCCGGTCGCTGGCGAACCGTTCATTACAGATTTCTGCCGCGTTCCCATGCCCTCCACAATCCATCGACAGAATCGCCATAGCCCGCGACGTGTCGAATGTGGCGGCGGCCTCTGCGTAAGAAACAGATCGGCCAGTTGCGTGCGATGACGAAGTCCCCATAATGCTCACCCTGAAGCTGTTGTGTAATGCCCGCGATGAACCCTCGTGTTACGCCTCGACGGCCCGGATCGTCGACGACGCGTTCGACGAGGAAAGCCGATGCTGCTGCTGTTGTCTCTAATTCAGTTCGACGCGGTTCTGAATCTCGATCGCCGCATCAGCTGCGAGGCATAGTGAGCGTCGGCGGCAACTATTACTCGGTCCGGGGTGCCAGCTGGTGCATTTGCTCTGACAACGCCACCAAGCAGCCCGTTTCGTCAGTGATTGCCGCGCCGGCACAGGTCGGCGCGGCAATCGTCCTTACCTCATCTCCCGCAGGCGCGCTGTTGCGGCCTCGTCGACCGTCATGCGCTTGGGATCGATCACGACGCCATAGAGCTCCTTCGCCGCCTCAATCGAAACGTATTCGTCGAGAACGTCGTCGAGAACGCGAGCCGCGGGACGATCGGTCGCCTTGCCCCAGCCGCCTCCGCCGGTGCTCTCGAACTTGAAGGCCTGGTCATAGCCGAACGGATGGCCGGCCAGTAGCGGGCTGGTCCACGCGCCGTTAGGGGACAGGCCGCCGATGACCAGCTCGCGCCCGTCGGCGTCGATCTGTGTCGATCGCTGAACGGCGCTGCGACCTCCTCCGTTCACGCCTGGGCTACCCTCTCGCGTACGCGACGTTTCCATGCTGAGTTCCGCGTCGCACAGGAAGCGCACCTTGAAGAACGCCCCCAGGCCTCCACGGTTTTTTCCCGCGCCAGCCGAATCCTGCCGCAACTCGAACGCCTCGTATTCGATCGGAAATAGCAGTTCGGCCGCCTCTGCCGGCAAGTTCATGCAGTTTCCGAGTGGATCCATCGTGACGTTCATGCCGTCGTTGAACGGAGTACCACCCCAACCTCCGGCTGGCAGGTCGGAGAACACGTCCGAGCGCCCCTGCGGATCCACCACGGAAGCCACGAACCAGTTGCACTCGGAGCAAGTTGATCCGGTCACGCGGTCCGGAATCGCCTTGGCCAGAGCCTGCCAGACGGCACTCGTGATCTTTGACGAAGTAAGGGTCGTACAACCGATCGTCGGTGCCGGCCATTTGGCGTTGAGCCAGCAATCGTCGGGCAGGACGATTTTGATCGGCGCGAACATGCCGGCATTCGACGCGGCATGCGGTGCGAGGAAGAACTGCACCGAGTAGAATGCGGCAGACGCGGTGTTGGCGAAGGGCGAGTTGATCGCGCCTTTGCAGATTGGATCGGACCCCGCGAAATCGACCGTGATGTCGGAGTCCTTGACGGTGAGCGTGACCTTGACCTTGACCGGATCGTCGGAGAAGCCATCGGTATCCGCGAAATCCTCGGCTTCGTAGACGCCGTCCGGAATGTCCTCGATCGCCTTGCGGGTGATCCGCTCCGTGTAGCTGATCAGTTCGCGCATCGCCGCCTTGAGGGTCTTGGTGCCGTAGCGGGCGGCGGCCCGTTGCAGCTCGCTTTCCGCCGCCTTCAAGGCGCCGAGATGGGCCTGCAGGTCGCCCTTGATGAAGTGCGGCGTGCGGGTGTTGTTCATGATGATCGCGAGGAAGTCCTCGTTGACCTGGTAGTTCTCGTAGATCTTGATCGGCGGGAGGCGCAGACCTTCGGCCGCGACGTGCGTGCTGAACGATTGTCCACCCGCCGCGCCGCCGCCCAGGTCCATCCAGTGCCCGCGGCTGCCGGCGAACCCGATCAGCTCATCCTCGTAGAAGATGGGCATCGTGAAATTGACGTCGTTGATATGCGTTCCGCCGCAATACGGGTCGTTGAGCGCGATGATGTCGCCCGGCTTGAGCGTCTCAATCGGAAAGCGCTTCATCGAGGCATCGGCGCTGTATTGCATCGCCGCAAGATGGACCGGGCAGTTGGCCGCCTGGGCCAGCAGCCGCAGCTCAGGATCATAGATTGCGTTGGAGAAGTCCATCATATCCGCGAGGATCGACGAAAAGGAAGTCCTCTGAAGCACGGTGGTCATACGCGAGCAGGCGTATTCGAACATGTTGCGCAGCACCTCGAATGTCACGAGGTCGATTTCCTTGCTCGCGACTATCTGGCCGCTTGCGTACTGAACCGTCATAATTACCTCCGGTACATCTTAATTGATCGAAATGATCAGGTTGCCACAAGCGTCAACAAGTCCCTCGCAAAGAGGGGGTACGATTGCGATCGAGTCGCTGTATTCGACGACCGCCGGACCTTCGACTTTAGATGAAGGTGCAAGGTCGCGCCAACTATAGATCGCAGTATCGACCCACTTGCCGTCGAAGTAGACCGCACGGGCGCCCGGATTGGCGTCCGGCTTCGGTTTGGTGAAGTTGAACTCCGGCGGCTGCTTAAGCTCGCCCACCGCCGTGACGCCGACTGCCACGAAGGCGATCTGGAAGTCGGTCGAGCTAACGCCATATTCGTGCTGGTGGGCCGCATGAAACGCAGTCGCGATGGCCGGGAGATCCGACTTTGTGATGACACCGTTCGGAAGATCGGTGTCGACTTCGTAGGTCTGACCGACGTAGCGCATTTGTGCGGTGCGCTTGAGCGTTATCCCCTCGCCGTTGATGCCATCTTCCGCGAGACGTTCGCGGGCTTTCGTGTCGAGATCGCTGAGTATCTGGTTGAGATGTTCGAGATCGATCTCTTCGATCGTCGCGTAGATGAACGCCTCCAGGTCGTGCCGCAGGTTCATGGCGGTTGCACCCAGCGCCGAAGCCACGCCGGCTTGCGCCGGGATGATGACCTTGGGAATGTTCATGGCGCGGGCGACGAAACAGGCGTGCATCGGACCTGCGCCGCCGAAGCTCGCGAGAGTGAAGTCTCTCGGGTCCCGGGCTCGCGCAACGACGACGCCTTTTAATGCCTGCCCCATCTTTTCGCAGTTGATGCGGATCATGCCTTCGGCGACCTCGAGCCGCGACATGCCGACCTGGTCAGCAACCGAATCGATCGCCCGTTCCGCGGCCTCCACATCCAGCGTGAACTTGTCGCTCAGCGAAGGATGCAGACGGCCCAGGATCAGATTGGCGTCGGTGATGGTCGGCGTCGTTCCGCCGCGTCCGTAGCAGGCAGGCCCCGGTTCGGAGCCCGCACTCGCCGGCCCCACGCGGAGCGAACCGCCTTCGTCGACCCAACCGATCGAACCGCCGCCGGCGCCGACACTGTGGATGTCGAGCATGGGAACGCTGACCGGAGTTTCCCATTCGATCTCGTAGTTCCGCGTGATCAGCCCTTGCCCGTGCTCGACGATCGAAGCATCGAAGCTCGTACCACCGACGTCGGTATGAATGATGTTCGCGATCTGGGTCGTACGCGAGAGGTAGGATGCGTAGGCGACGCCTCCGGCGGGACCGGATTCGATCAGTTCTTCCGGGCGTTTCTTCGCGTTTTCAATGCCCATGGCGCCGCCATTGCTCTTGAGGATCAGCAGAGATCCGGCAAAACCCCTGGCGCGCAGCGCTTCTACGAGCTGGTCAAAGTAGGTCGTCATGACCGGCATGAGGCAGGCACGGATGGCCGTCGTGACGAAGCGGGCGTGCTCTCGGAAAACCGGTCGGGTTTCCGCGGAGATCGCGACGTGAACGTTTGGATTCTCCTTCAGAAGGATGTCCCGCACGCGCTCCTCGTGGACCGGATTCGCATAAGAATTGATGAGGGCGACGCCGACGGCCGGCATCTCACGCTCGGCGATGATCCGCGCGATCTTCTTGACGTCCCCGGCCTCAAGCGGCCGGCGGATTTCGCCTTTCGCTGAAACGCGTTCGGCAAGGGTGAACCGATTGCGGCGCTTGATGAGGGGCAAGGGCTTGGTCTGGTAGGGATCGTAGAGCGACTTGCGATGTTGCCTGGCGATCTCGATGGTATCGCGGAAGCCTTCGGTGGTTATGAATGCCGCATCGGGATAGTTTCGCTCAATCAGCGAATTGGTGCCGGTGGTCGTCCCGTGCATGAAGAAATTGATCTCGCCAAAGGGCACGCCTGCCTTCTCGACAGCCTCGATCACTCCGCGCGACCTGTCGTCTTTGGTCGTTAGCACCTTTCCCGTCCGGTACTCCTGCGTTGCTTCATTCCAAGCGAACAAATCTGTAAAAGTACCTCCAACGTCCACGCCAACTCGCCACATATTAAGCCTCCGTGTTTGCGAAACCAGCCAACGTCGATGGAAGTCTAGAGAGACGAGCCGACTGCGTTGGGGCCTATCGAATTGATGAAAATGTTACGTTCCAGTTCGTGAGACTTTCTGCTCGAATCACCCCTGTTGCGTCGAAACACAATGATGTCGCCGTTCGATAAGCGCGGGCGACTTGTACGGGACGCGCTGCCCGCGAAGGACACTTTCTGCAAGGTTGCCGCCAGCATGACGCTGATCGGGATGGGTGGAGCATCCCGATGCACCGGCCATGCATTGACGGCATTTTATCCCGACCGAGCCGGATATCGTCGTTCGTCTGGCCGCGTACCACTCGCTTCTCCGCAGATAATGTTGATCTGCCCAAAACCTGTGATGCAGTCTGACCTCGTGCCGATAAAGAGAAAGGTCCAGTTTTCGCGCAGTTGATAGGGCCACTGCTATAAATTTGGTTGCATTGGCCAATCGTTGGGCGCAAACCACGCGCCCGCCACGGCCAGCCGACCTGCAATCGTTAACTGTGAGCGCGGAGGGGCGGCATTCCCGATGAAGCGCGTCGCGGCTTGCGCGATCCGCCGCCCGCTTTACAAAGCTGCGAGACGGCGGCCGGGAAATCTTAAGGATGGACCGAATTCGGCCCTGCTCTATCATTTCAATGCGCCGGCCAAGAGCTTGACGCCTTTGATAATTTGAGGCTCTTCCAAAGCCGAATATCCCATTACGAATCCTGCCCGGATGGGCGGAGCCGAATAGTAAGGCGTAACGGGATAGATGCCGACGCCAACGTCTTCGGCACGCTTGACCATCATATGGCTTTCATCGTTGCGCCGGTTCGCGAACCAGACGAGCATGTGAAGTCCTGCGTTGGCGCCCGTAACCGAGATTTCTTTGCCAAATTCCTCGGTCAGGCATCGAAGTAGCGTACTCCGGCGCTCCCCATTGCGCTTTCGGACTCGCCGGAGGTGCCGTTCGAAATGCCCCTCGACGATAAAGTCGGTAAGCGCATCTTGTTGCAGGCTGGAGGTGTGCCTGTCGGCGATATGCTTGAGAGTCTTGACGACGTCGATCAATGCGGGAGGAAGCACGAGATAGCCCACGCGAAGCCCGGGAAAGAAGGTCTTCGACATGGTGCCTGCGTAGATGACGTGCCCGTGTCGATCCAGGCCTTGAACGGCTTCCACCGGCCGACTGTCATAGCGGTACTCGCTGTCGTAATCGTCCTCTAGGATATAGGCGCCTGTCTCGCGCGCCCATGCGAGAAGTTCGAGGCGCCGAGCCAGTGGCATGACCGCTCCCGTTGGAAACTGATGCGATGGCGTAACGTAGGCGAGACGTGCGCGCCGCGCTGCGTGCGGCAAATTGCGGACGCAAAGTCCGTGCTCGTCGACACGGCCGAGAACGAGACGCGCGCCGGCGGCAAGAAAGACTTCTCTCGCACCAGGGTAGTGCGGGTCTTCGGCAACGACTATATCGTTCGGGTCTATCAGTGCGCGAACGATAAGGTCGAGCGCCTGTTGAGACCCGTTGACGATCACGACTTGCTCATCGGTGCAATTGACGCCACGCGATCGACGGAGATAGTCGGCAATAGCGGAACGAAGCCGGGGTTGTCCCGCCGCCGTGCCGTATATCAGAGACTCGATGGCCGAATTGCGCGCATGGCGTGTCAGCAACTTCCGCCACAGATCGAAAGGAAAATCAGCAACGCTGGGCAATCCATAACGGAAATTGTAGTCCAATCGAGTGGTTCGCTGCGTGTTCAAAGGGGTCGGAATGACTTGCGCTCGGATCGCATAGGCCGACAAGCCGAAATGGCCACTGTTCTCGCTTTCTTCGGGGGCAACCAAACTGACCAAGGGGGTGTCGGGCAAGTGCGGGCTGACGAATGTTCCCGCTCCGACCTCGCCTACGATGTATCCTTCGGCGAGCAACTGCTCGTATGCCAATAAAATCGTATTGCGAGAGACACCAGCTTCTCGGGACAGATCGCGCGTAGACGGGAGGCGAGCCTTTTCGGGAAGAACGCCGGTGAGAATTTGATCTCGAAGAGCTCGATAAATCTGCTGATACCGCGCTCCGATTCCGTCCGTCTTCAGCAGCATCGAAATGGCCCCATCAAAGATCCTAGGTACGAAGCATGGTCCTCCCACAGCAACGAAGAATGCACGCCGTTTGGATAGTCGTCAACAAAAATGGCCCTAATCGGCGACTTACAAAGGACAAAATTCCATACCACTTGTGCGCCGCAACGGTGCTTCGGTGCCACCCGGATATTGAAGGGGCATTGTCCCAATATCACCGACGGCGGCTGCGACGCCGCTGCCGAGATTGGTGGGATGCGCTTATTGGTCGTGCGACGCTAAAGGTCAATCAGCGACGATCGTCGCTGATTGACCTTTGTCGGAAGATGGCGAACGGAACTGGCGACCCGCGTCGCTCTGAAATGCTTTGAGGCCGGACGCCGCTACTCTGGCCGCGCCGGTTTTCGCGTCATTCCGGCCATGCAGAGGGGAAGGGACGACCGGAACCGGTTGGCACAGTCATGGGAGAAGCGCAAGCTTCCCACTCAGTTCTGACACCCATGACAGAACAAATGGGATGAAATCCTATAGGGCCAACGCGATGGAGTGCCGCTCTTACAAGCGACCTGACATGCTTGCGTAGCGGCTTGATCTGTCGCTATGCCTTTGTCTATCACGGCACGGAGCCGGAAGATCAAACGGATCGACTCCTAGCCAGATGGGTTCGACCTTTGCAATAACGGCTTCGAGACTATCGAGCATTTCTCAGATCTCCGCGCGAGACACTTTGAGAGAGGGCATCGGCCGCAGGCTGATCGAAAGGGATATGGCCATCCGATGAGGCTCAGCAACGGCCCCGGACGATTTCAACGGCACTTTATGGGTGACGCCCTACCCAACGGACAAGCCCTTCTAGGGACTTTGCCGACCGCGCAGCTTGCCAGAATTGGGCCACTCGGTCGCTGGCAAATTGACCCCGGTTTCCCGGGGAGTGTCCAATCAGTCAGCCGAGCCCTTGTAGGGGCGGCTGGCGTCAAAGCCCGTGACGTGCTCAGGCGCCGTCACACCTTCCGGAACGAGTACGTCGCGTTGTGGAACTCCGCTCATCAAAGACATCGGCAGGACGCCGGCCCAGACCGGAACACCGGCGTCTTCCTGATCGCCAGGAGGCCCCGATCGCGACTTGGCCGACGCTTCGTCGATCTCCATCCGCAGCACGGACGTCGCCTTCAACTCCTGTGCGGTCATCGGACGCATCATATCCCAACGCCCGGGGAACAGGCTGTCGAGGAAATGCTTCAAGCTTTCGGCCTTCTCATCGGGCTCGGCCACCAGTTCGGCATTGCCCAACAACATCACCGAACGGTAATTTACCGAGTGATTGAAGGCCGAGCGGGCCATCACGAAGCCATCAAAGTGCGAAATCGTTATGCAGACCGGACGGCCTTCCACGGATTCCAGCATCCGACTGGCTGCGGAGCCGTGCCAATAGATGTAATTCCCCTCGCGCCAATACAGAGTAGGCGTAACGAATGGGGCGCCGTCGATCACATAGCCAACGTGGCAAAGGAAGCCAGCGTCGATGACGTCATAAAGCGACTGCTTGTCGTACTTCCCGCGCTCATGCATCCGACGCGCCCGCACACGGTCCGTCTTCGGGGGAGTTGTGATGTCTTGCATAGCGATCGCCTTCCATGAAGTTTATCTAGTGTTGGCACGACCTGCATAACGTCGTGTGCGTTTGTCGTTAGATTAATCCCGCCCTGCGGTTGAACGTAAGAACCACTTCGTCAAAATCGGTGCCCTCCACTCCCAGTTGATCGACAATGCTTCGACAACGCATCGGCCGCCTCGGTCGCGCATCGATCCGCTTTGGAGGTGAGCTAGCTGCTGCAGTCACCCCATGACCAATCGAGTCTGGTGATTTGCCCTTCGTGGCTCTCAGGTTGAAGACTGCCAGCGAAGGCGCGACGGCTAATCCTTGAGCCGTGTGACATAAGTCTTCGAAAGTATCTTCCAGGTTGCCGCATCCTTGGCGAAGATAAGCGTATCTTCAAAATAGGAGGCGGCGTTCTCGACGATGACCCGAGCGATGGCCAGATTGTGATCGATGAAAGAAAGCGACCTTACCTCTTCCAATCGATTGGATATCTCGATCGGCTTGCGGGTCCGCACCATATCGAGATATGAGGCAATCGCGAGAGGTCGTGGGCCACCCTTTTCCACCGAGTACAAGTGTGCGGAAGCGTGAAACGCCTTCGACAGCAAGTCGGCATCGGAATTGTAGAAGCCATCGAAATATGATCGCAGGGCTGAGAGAACACCGCTGAAATCCCCGGCCTCTGGACCGCGCCAATGCATCTGTCTGTTCATGGCTATCGTCCTCGTTAGCTATCAACGGCCACTGCGGGCGTCGAACACCTAATGTACCTTGTCCTGGCTTGGCTTACCTGAACGGCAAGGCAGCACGGCAAGTGATGCGAGCCCGAATGTGGGCCTCGGCAAACATCATATGCGTCGGCATCCCGATCCAATAGGTCCAATTGGCGACAATTTTCTGGAGCCAGACGGTGTTTTCACCCAGCCTGCTGGCTGCGAAGCATGTGAGTATGAGTCACCACCCAGCCCCCAAGCCAAAGTGGTTCCGGTGCTTCAAATCGTCGCCGCAAATAATTCCCATGGCTGCGATACCATATGTCCTGCAACTATGCTTGCAGATACAACGAGATACGCCCGATAGAGGGCGGATTGCATTATGCTGTTAATACATAAGATCTTCTGTCTGTCCTTAATTCGTCTGACTACGACTCTATTCCGCCCAGGCATAAATATTTGATCTCGAGGTAGTCCTCGATTCCGTACTTCGATCCCTCTCGCCCATTGCCGCTTTCCTTCATCCCTCCGAAGGGAGCGACCTCGCTCGAAATGATGCCTTCGTTGATGCCGATGATGCCGTATTCGAGCGCCTCGGCCACACGGAAGATTCGTCCGATATCGCGACCGTAGAAATAGGCAGCCAATCCGAACTCGGTGGCATTCGCGAGATTGACGACTTCCCTCTCGGTGCTGAAGCGAAAAACTGGCGCGACGGGACCGAAGGTCTCTTCTCTGAAGATCAGCATGTCCGGCGTCGCATCGGCCAGAACCGTCGGCAGGTAGTATGTCCGTCCCAATGCATGGCGTCCGCCGCCGGTCAGAACGCGCGCACCTTTGCTCACGGCGTCGGAGACGTGCTCGCTGACCTTCTCGACCGCCTTGCCGTTGATGAGCGGGCCGATGGTCACGCCAGCCTCAAATCCGTTCCCCACCTTCATGCCATTGACAGCCTCGGTCAATTTCGCGACGAAGGCGTCGTAGATTTTGTCTTGCGCAAACAGTCGATTGGCGCAAACGCAGGTCTGCCCGGCATTGCGGTATTTGGAAGCGAGCGCTCCCTTCACGGCCGCATCGATGTCCGCGTCGTCGAATACGATGAAAGGCGCGTTGCCGCCCAACTCCATCGACGTGCGTTTCACGGTCGATGCCGCCTGCACGATGATCTTCTTGCCCACGGCCGTCGATCCCGTGAAAGTCACCTTTCGTACGATTGGGCTCGAGGTTATTACTCCGCCGATTTCTGTCGCCGATCCGGTCAAGACCGAGAAGACGCCGCCCGGAATGCCCGCCCGCTCGGCCAGCACCGCAAGCGCCAAGGCCGAAAGCGGCGTTTCTTCGGACGGCTTGACCACCATCGTGCAACCGGCGGCCAGCGCCGGGCCAGCCTTCCGGGTGATCATTGCCGCAGGGAAGTTCCACGGCGTGATGGCAGCGCAGACTCCAATCGGCTGCTTCAGGACGACGATACGCCGGTCGGAGGCGAAGCTGGGAACGGTATCGCCGTAGATGCGCTTTCCTTCCTCGGCGAACCACTCGACGTAAGAAGCTGCATACATGATTTCGCCGCGACTTTCCGCCAGCGGCTTGCCTTGCTCGGCCGTCATGATCGTTGCAAGGTCTTCTTGGTTGGCGACGATCAAATCGAACCATTTGCGGAGCAGCGCGGCCCGCTCCTTTGCCGTCAGCGCACGCCAAGCTGGCCAAGCAGCGTCGGCGGCGGCAATTGCACGGTTGGCTTCGGCCGCCCCCATGTCGGGCACGGTCGCCAACAGTTCGCCGGTTGCGGGGTTTGTGACCGCTAAAGTGGCACCACTGTCAGCCAGCGTCCAGGCGCCGGCGATAAAGCAGGCGCTGCGCAGGAGTGAGCCGTCGGCCAAATTAGGCGGGCGGCTTGCGATCTTTGCTTGCGACGTCATAGGCGTACCCGTCCAATAGAATCAACTCGAAGCGATGTGCTAGCTTGTTCAGGTGCTGGAATGCGGACATTATAGTTGACGTTCAAAGCGAATCTTTGAGAAGCGCTCGCAACAGCTCAAGTGCTTGAATGCATTCCGTGACCGGCCCCCACTGAGTGGTCACCCGGCATTTTTATATGCTACAACTAAGAGGGCCACGGACTTTGTCCGCTTACGCCCGGGCCTGTCTGCCCGATGGTTCGAAGCCTATGCCCTTCGCTGGCCGGGACGATGGGCGGATTCCAGCCAGGGTCGGCTCAGGTAAGACTTACGGCCAGAAAGGACGCTGGCGCGGCAGGCTTTCGCCCGTCCGCGCCAGCGCCGAGGCGGGGGTTACTTGAAGCGGACCTTCAGCGACACACCGTAAGTGGTCGGCATGCCGGTGGCCTGCGTGATGATATCGTTGTACGAGATGACGTTCTGGACGTTGAATTGGTTGAAGATGTTCTTGCCCCAGGCCGATATGGTGAGCCGGTCACCGGGGAAATCGTAGCCGATACGGGCGTCGACCAGGGTGTAGCCATCGATCCGGAACGGATACGGCTTGATCGACCGAGCGGGCGCGCCGGGAATGCGCAGGATGCTGCCGCCAATATAGGCATCAACATCAGAGCGATAGTTCACCGAACCGCCGACGAAGACTGATCCACCATTGCCCGTCGCGATCCGGTAATCGACGTCTCCGGTCAAGCTCCAGCTCGGGGCGAAGGGCAGACGGTTGCCGGCGAAGTTGAACGGCTGATTGTGGTTCGGACCGCCGATGTTCCCGAACACCGTGGTGGCTGTGTATTCGTCCACCTTGGTCTTTAAGTAGCTGGCCGAGCCCGTCAGGGTGAGGCCAGACACGGGCCGGACCACAAGGTCGGTTTCAACGCCGAAGATATGCGACTTCGGCACGTTGTCGAGGCGCTGGAGCAGGCCGAAGTTCACGTCCACGAACGTGCCCTGGATCTGCTTGTCCCGGTAGTCTTGATAGAAGATCGCTCCGGTCCATTGTACCACGTTGCCCAGGAACTTGGCCTTGAAGCCGCCTTCGTACGAGGTGACCTGTTCCTGTTTGGCAGGCCTGAAAGTGTCGGTCGTGGTGGCGGTGAGTACCGGGAAGCTGCCCGCCTTGAAGCCCCGCGAAACGTTGGCGTAGAACAGCAGGTCACGCGTCGGCTTGAAGTCAATACCCACCTTCCACGAGACGTTATCCTCGGAAAGGCGGTCCAGGTAAGGCTTGCCATTCGAGAAATCCGGGAAGAGCGTGAAGCAGGCACCCGGATTGTTTATGCCGAGACCGAACGCTACCGAAGCGCGCTGATCGGGCGTAGTGTCGCTGTTGCACAACCGCTCGTGGTTGACCGAGTGGGTGTAGCGGATGCCCCCTTTCAGCGTGATCTGATCGGTCAAATCAAATTCACCGTTGGCGAACGCGGCGACATTGTCCATCTTGCCCCGACTGTCGATGGTAGAGATATGAGCCCAGGCGACTGCCGCATTGGACACCCCGTTGTCACCGAAGGGAATGTCCTGGGATTCAACCACCTTGCTGTGGTTGTAATTGCCTCCGACGGTCCAACGAAACTGCTGGCCGGGAGCCGCGGCATTGGAGATCCGTAGTTCTTGCGAAAAGTCGCTGATCTTGCCCTCGTCGCGGGGATTGTCGACAAATTGATAGGGAGAGCCGTCCAGGTCGAACGACATATTCTGGGTCAGCCGGCTGAAGCCGGTGATCGAAGTGATGGCGATGCTGTCACTCAAGTCCAGGTCAGCGCGCAGCGTGGCCTGGAACAGGTTGCGGTCACCCGTCGGCACGGCGGGCTTCGTAATAGACTGGAAGCCCGGCGTGTAGCCCGGGGCGGGATTGAGCGGAAAAGGCAGCCCGCCGGTCAGCGGACCGGGGGTGCGGGCAACCGTCGACCAGCTCGCGGCGCGGAGGTTTTGCGGCGCGAGCGCCGCATTCAGCTCCGCAAAGGTCGGCGCCGAAGTAGTGGACGGGAGAGAGGCGATTAGCTGCAGCGCCTGCGGCTGCGAGCGATCGACCGATCCGTTGATATTCAGCGCGAACTTCAGCCGGTCGCTGGCCTGCCAGGCGGTAATCAGGCGGCCGGCAAAGTAATTCTCTGTCCCATTCTTCTGCGAGGGATCGAGAAAATTATACTGCCAGGCGTCGCGATGCTTGGCATCGAACGCTAGGCGCATCTGCACGGTGTCGCTGATCGGCCCGCTGATATAGCCGCTGCCGTGTATTTCGTTAAAGCGGCCATAATCGAGGTTAAAGCCGGCCTGGAGATCCTTGGTTGGCTTGGCGGCGACGTAGTTGATCGCACCTCCGGTCGAATTCTGGCCGAACAGGGTGCCCTGCGGACCCTTCAGGACTTCGACGCGCTCAAGGTCGTAGAGCGAGTGGCCGGCGAGGACCGGGAAGGTCAGCGGCGCTTGATCCATCGAGATGCTGACCGCCGGATAGACGCCCAGCGCGTCGGCATTGTAGCCGATGCCTCGCAGGGTGTAGACCGGGGTGCCGTGGGTTGACGGCGCCAGCGCCATGCCCGGGACGTATTTGACCAGATCTTCGGCCTTGCCGATGTTGCGCTTTTCAAGGAGCGAGGTGTCGAACGCTGCGATGCTGGCGCCGACCTTGTTGATGTTTTCGTTGCGCTTGTTGGCCGTGACGATGATGTCGCTGGTCGATTCCGCGCTTGCCTCGGCGGACGATGCGTCGGCGGCTTGTGCCCAGGCTGGTGGGGCGCTGACCGTGAAGACGACAGCCGCAGAAGCAAGCAGGCCGGACCTTGTAATGATGTTCATTCCACTCACTCCCTGTTATAAATTTTCGAGACGGCTGAAGACCTCTTGATAGGATATGGTCGCCATCACCCTCATTGTACTTGTCGCTTCCCAAGGTCCTTGCGTGCTGACGGCGGCGTGCGAATTGCCGCGGTCGGCAGAAGGCCATGATTATTCCGGAAGCGCGTCGCGGGAGACGACCGACAATTTCTTGCAGAACGGCCCCTTGGACGTCCACGTGATATGCTGGCCGGACGAAAGGCCGATCACGTCGCCCGCCTTGAACGACTGCGTCCTTCCGCTGTCGGTCTCGACCACGTCTACCTCGCCCTCGAGGAGCAGGATGGTCTCGTCGCCGTTCGTGCAGGTATAGGGCGTGACGAGCGTGCCGTTTTCATCGACAACGCTGCCGGCGATCCCCTTGCCCGACCGCCATACGCAGCTCATGAAGGAGCCCGTCGAGCCTCCGCCTCTGATGACGTAGTACTCGCCTGCGACCAGCGCGCCCTCCTTGGGCTCGACGAAATGAAACACGTCCCAGTCGGCTGGATTGTCGCTGACATGCCTGATCATGAGATCCCGCGGCGGATTTGCGGTCGGCTCGGTGCCATTCCAGATACACCAGTATTTCTTGAAGGCCGGCGCCTCGATCTCCCATTGCACTTCGAGGCCCTTGGGCAGGTTGATGACGGAGCCGGGCCCGACCCGATAGCTCTGGCCGGTGGAGGTCACGGTCAGCGTCGCGCTGCCGTCGATCACGCAGGCAAGCTCGTCGCCAAGCGGCGCGGAACAGAGAAACTTGTGCGATCCGTCCGCATTCGCGCCGGGAGCGGTCGGCCCGGTCCGCCAGAAGCCGGCCTGCAGCGATCCCGACGTGCCTTCCGGTCGGGCTATCGTCACTTCACCGTGGATCTGCCGACCGAGGCTCGGTTCAATCCAGTCGAATGGCGCCCATTGGTCCGCCGGTGGATTCTGGACACCGCGGTGTACCGTATAACGCGGGCCGGACTGAACGTCGTGCAATGAACCGGTGGCCATATTCTCGCCTCCTTGGATTGCGCCTTCACTGGGAATTGCGCCTTCACTGATTTTAAGTGCCGTGCGGCTACGAGAGGCGCCAGCCCATGTTGCAATATTGATGCAAAAGCGGGCCATGCCCTAGAACCATGATTTATGTTTTCGATGGTGCCATTTCGCCTGCCGCGGCGCGCGTTGCACCTTAGCCCCGTTAGTCTCCCAGTAGATGGGACCCCGAGGAATCCGGGGGCATGCTTCGCTCTGGTGCCCTGCTTGGACTACCCGCGCCGTCTTCGGCCGGATGCTGGCGAGGTCTTTCACGGCGAGGTCGGACAGGCGCGGTAACGGACGTATCGCGATTTGCGCGCAACAATCGCGAATGGTATTAGCGTTCGAGATCTGCATTGCCGTTGATGTGCGGTTGATCGTCCAGGTGACCGTCCCAAGGGGACTGTCGAAAGGCGAGCGCAGAGCGGCGACAGGTCGCTTAGCGGAAATCTTCGGGCAAGCTTGGTAGGCTGATCTGGCTCCGTCAAAAAATGCCCGAAATGGCCCTAGGTCGCGGGGGCAGACGTGCTCTAGCTAGATCCGCGCGGCGCTTTTTCGGAGTGTCCGCGATGAAAATGAAAGCTGTAGTGTCCCGCGACGATCTTAGCGACTTCGGCAATCAAGGAAGACAAAGATGATCGATCTCACCGGCAAGTCCGTAATTATAACCGGCGCAGCCAGCGGCATAGGGCGTGCGACCGCGATACTCGCCGCCAGCCTTGGCGCGAATTTGACGTTGGGGGACCGCACCGAAGAAGCCGGGGCCAGCGTCGTCGATGAGATCGAAGCTGCCGGGGGAACGGCGCAATTCGTGCGGTGCGATGTGGCGCAGGAAGACGATGTCGAGGCGCTCGTTTGCCGCTGCGGTGTCCCGGTACGGACAGCTGGACGGCGCGCTCAACAACGCCGGCCGCCTCAGTGTAGGCAAAGATCTCCATGACCTCACCTGGGATGAAATTGAGCAGGTCTACGCCGTCAACGTGAAGGGCGTGTTCCTGTGTATGAAATATGAGATCAGGGAGCTTCTACGCACAGGTGGCGGGTCGATCGTAAACACCGCCTCGGGGAGCAGCGTCGTCGCCTTCCCGCGCGCCGCCGATTACGTCAGCAGCAAGCACGCGGTATTGGGGCTGACGCGCGCCGCTGCGCTCGACTACGCACAGCACAACATTCGGGTGAACTGCGTCATGCCGGGGACAGTGTTGACCCCGATGCTCGAAGGGCTTTTCGAATCGGCACCGGAAACCAAGGCCTTCCTTGAGTCGCGAATTCCGATGGGTCGGCTGGCACAGCCCGAGGAAATGGCGGGCAGCGTCATCTGGATGCTTTCAAACCAGGCCTCTTATGTGACCGGTGCCGCGATCTCGGTGGACGGCGGGTATACGACGACCTGAGTCAGACTGATGCCCCCTTGTCGGCACGTTCGGATCGTGGCCATTCTGGCGTGATATGGAGGCAGGCGCGACCTGACCGTATCCCCGTGAAGCTTCGCCGCGTGGCCCTCTGCGGGGTTTCGCGATTAACATGAAAGAGGGCCGCCTCGAGAATTCGGCCCCAGCGCACAGGAGGATTTCATGCCTGAATACAAGCTACTCATCAATGGTCGCCTGGTCGATGGTGCCGGGGCTATGGACGTCATCAACCCCGCCACCGAGGAGGTGCTGGCGTCCTGCCCGCACGCATCCGAAGCGCAGCTCGACCAAGCGGTCGCCGCCGCCAAGGCCGCCTTTCCCGCGTGGGCGCGGACGCCGATCGAGCAACGCCGCCAGGCGATCCTGCGCCTTGCCGACGCGATCCATGCCGATGCCGGCCCGCTGGCCCGCCTGCTGACAGAGGAACAGGGCAAGCCGCTGCCAGAAGCCGAGGCTGAAATCGCCTACAGCGAGGCCTTCATCCGCCAGATGGCGACGCATGAACTCCCGGTGCGGGTGCTGGAGGACAACAACAATCGGCGCGTGGAAGTGCAGCGCCGCCCGCTGGGCGTGGTCGGTGCGATCATTCCGTGGAACTTCCCGGTGCTGATCCTCGCCTTCAAGCTGCCCTTCGCGCTGCTCGCGGGCAACACACTCGTGGTAAAGCCGGCGCCGACGACGCCGCTGGCGACATTGCGCATTGGCGAATTGATGGCGGACATTTTCCCCGCGGGCGTGGTCAACGTCGTGACGGACCAAAACGATCTCGGCGCGCGCCTGACCAGCCATCCCGACGTCGCGAAGATCAGCTTCACCGGGTCAACCGAAACGGGCCGCAAGGTCATGGCCGGCGCCGCCGCCTCGATTAAGCGCGTAACCCTTGAGCTTGGCGGCAACGACGCCGCGATCGTGCTCCCGGATGCGGACCCTGTGAAGGTAGCGTCGGGCATCTTCCAGGGCGCATTTCTCAACGCGGGCCAGGTCTGCCTGGCCATCAAGCGGGTCTATGCCCATTCGGATGTATACGATGCGTTGTGCGCCGAACTTGCCCGTCTCGCCGAGGAGACTGTCGTTGATGACGGACTGAAGCAGGGTACCCAGATCGGCCCCCTTCAGAACCGGGCACAATACGAGAAAGTGAAAACTTTCCTGGACGATGCCGAAAACGCCGGCACCATTGTGACCGGCGGCGTAATGCCGGATCGGCCCGGATTATTCATCCGTCCAACGATCGTCCGCGACATCGAGGATGGTACGCGGTTGGTCGACGAAGAGCAGTTCGGGCCCGTTCTTCCGATTATCCGTTTCGATGATCCGGAAGATGCGCTTGCTCGCGCCAATGCATCCGCGATGGGGCTCGGCGGTTCGATCTGGTCGGACGATCGCTCCGCCGCCTATGATCTCGCCAGCCGTATGGAAGCGGGCACCGTCTGGATCAACAGGCATCTGGATTTCGGCCCGACGATTCCGTTTGGGGGCGCCAAGCAGTCCGGTATCGGCGTCGAATTCGCGGAAGAAGGATTCCACGAGTTCACCCAGATTCATGTCATCAACGAAGCGCGATAGGCCATTCCTCACCGCCGTTCCGGCCCAAATCATCAAATCGGTCTAGCCGCTCGCTTGGCCACCGCTCGCTGTGATCGGCCCCTACCGGGTGGTCCGGTTGGAGATGTTGCCGAGCAGCGGCTTGATATGCGTCTTGATACCGCTCTGGTCCATCGCCAGCGAGGCATCCTTGATCGGCCGGTTCCGCCGCCCCAGGATGCGGTCGGCACGCGCCTCGCTCAGATGCCAATCGCACAGTTCGGCAACGGTCATCTCCTTGCGGGCGCGGCGTGTCCCCTCGGCCGGGTCTTCGCCGGCGGTGACCCCGCCCAGCTGCCGGCGGCAACGCCAGCCTGATGGCGTTAGTCTAGCAGCAGATTGTCTGATGTCGGTGTGAAATGAACATGCCAATGCGGACGGCGCGCCAACCAGGCCTTGACCTTCGGTGTCTTGTGAGTGGCATAGTTGTCCATCACGAGGTGCACGTCTGGCCCCTTGGGCATCTAGGCGTCGATCCGCTTGAGGAAATCGAGGAACTCGGTTGCCCGGTGTCGTTTGTAGCACTTGCCGATCACCGCGCCAGTGGCGATGTCGAGCGCCGCGAATAGTGATGTCGTACCTTTGCGGATGTAAGTATGGGTGCGCCGCTCGAGTATGCCGGGCGCAATGCGCAAGACCGGCTGCTCACGATCCAGCGCCTGGATCTGCGACTTTTCATCCACACACAGCAGCACCGCCCGGTTCGGTGGCGACATGTACAGGCCAACTATGTCCTGAACCTTGTCGATGAACTGCGGATCGATTGACAGCTTGAATGTCTCTGACCGGTGTGGCTGCAGACCGAATGCACCCCAGATTCGGCGGATGGTAGTGTGCGACAGCCCAGACTCGGCTGCTATGGAGCGGATCGACCAGTGGGTGGCATCCTTCGGCGTGGTGTTCGGCGTGCGCTCGATCACCTGAGCCACCTGCGCATCCGATACTACGTATCGCTCCGGTGAGGTGTGGATCGGCGCCGATGCGTAACCCTGTCCTTGCGCAGCGCAACTATCTGAAATAACGTGCGAAATTGAGATGGTGCTGGGGTTCGAACCGGCGCCGATCGGGACCCCAGCGCCGTAGTATTTTTAGTTCACTTCCAGCGGCTTGGCCGAAATCTAAGCGGGTCCCGTCTCCAGGCCGATCCACACCCGCCTGCCGGAGGTCGAGCCACAATGTTTCCTTCTGAACTGATCAAGCGCATTTGTATGGTTGCGGATCGCATGATTGGCGGCATAAGCGAGGTCCATGCAAAGAAGCAGCAATCTGAATGGTGTTCGACGTTATAATGAGCGCTTGGCGCTCGCCACAATCCGACGGCGCAACGGCGCATCAAAGACGGACATAGCCAACGCGACTGGCCTTTCTGCGCAAGCTGCCGTCAGAATTGTCGATGCGCTGGAAGCATCGCGGCTTGTCGTGCGCACCGGCAAACGGACGGGCGGCATCGGTCAGCCTTCCATAATATATGAGGTGAACGGCGATGGCGGTTTTACGGTCGGCGTCGAAATCGGTCGCGAACGGCTGACGTTCGTCCTGCTCAACTATCGCGGGGAAGTGCTGGACCGCCATGTCCAGCCCGTCGATTTCCCGGTTCCGGCTTTTGTTCTCGATCAAACGGCGGCGTTCCTCGATCGTCAGCTTGCATGTCTTTCAGCGGAAAAGCGCGCGTCGTTCCTGGGGGTCGGCATAGCCATGCCCTGGTTTATCGGCGAATGGCGGCAGGAAATCGGCATTTCGCAGTCACAGGCAAGCGAGTGGCAAAGAGCCGATGTCGAACAGATGTTTCGGTCCAGATTTGCCTGTCCCGTGTTTTTCGAGAATGACGGCAATGCGGGTGCTCTTGCGGAATTGCTGACAGGCGTCGGCCTTCAGCTTGAAAGCTATCTATATCTGCATATCGGGACCTTCATCGGCGGTGGCCTGGTATTGCGGGGACAGTTGGAAGAAGGCCGCCACGGCAATGCAGGCGCCATCGCGTCGATGCCTGTGCCTTCCGCCCACGGGGGAGAGACTGAATTTCTGCTTCACAAGGCCTCGCGTTACATGCTCGAAAGGACGCTCAGCGCTTCCACAAATGACGAAGCGTCCTTCGACGACAAAGTGTCGGCCCTGCCACTGCATGTTGCCGACTGGATCGAGGAATGCGCCAGGGCGTTGGCTTTTGTCATTATCGGCGCTAACAGCCTGCTCGATCTTCAGGCAATCATCGTCGATGGAGATCTACCCCAAGCGCTGATCGCGAAAATCATATCCGAAGTTAACCAACATATCGGACGGTCAACCCCGCTGGACTTCTTCGCCCCCGACATGGTGGCTGGCACGATGCAGGCCATGGCCCCTGCCATCGGCGCTGGATTGCTGCCGATGTATGCGACTTTCTCTCCCAATCTGGCAACGCTGCTGAAAAATACCGACGCCTGAGCGCACATTGTCGAATCAGGCCGTTCGCCGTCGCTGTGGCGAGCTATCAACAAGCGCGAGCTGCTACTCTCCTCGCCACACAATCTATAATAAGACATTGTAATATATGCTATTTTTTTAAGAGTGGCAAAGCTTTGCCAATAGCGGAATTGCACTTGACGCTATTAAATCACTTTATTAGATTTAGTCGCGTCGAGCGGGGTGGGGTGCCTGCCGATAAATTATGAGCGCGTAACAAAATGCACGCCATCGGGAGGAGAAGATCATGAAAGGTTCAATTCGTACGACGGTCGTATCTGCTGTAGCCTTAGCTACGGCGATCGGATCAGGCGCGGTCATGCTTGCGATGGCAGAGGCCGCCCATGCCCAGGACGGTTCGTCGCAGCCTCAACAAAATGGTGGCGAAAACGGGAATGCCGAGATCATCGTCACGGGTGTAACGCGGGCCACCCGCAAGATTGACTCGACCAACACGATCAACACCATCACCCAGGAGGACATAAAGCGGCTCGCGCCCATGAGCACTGCGGACCTCCTCCAGAATGTGCCGGGCATCTATGCCGAAGGCAGCACTGCAGGCGAAGCCAGCAACAATATCACCGTGCGCGGCTTGCCGGTGACAGGTGGCTATCGCTACGCGCCGCAGTTGATCGATGGCCTGCCCTGGTATGAAGAGCCTGAAGTCCAGTTCATGAACAACGACGTCGCCGTGCGCGATGACCTCATGACCGAACGCGTCGAAGTCATCAAGGGCGGCACCGGCGGCATTCTCTATTCCAATGGCCTTGGCGCGACGGTCAATCACATCACGCGAACCGGCAAGCAGGAATTTGAAGGCGGCTATCGTCTTGAACTGACCGAATATGGCCTGGTCCGCAACGAAGCCTTCCTGTCCGGGCCGATCAATCAGAATCTGACCTTCGCTGTCGGCGGATTCTATCGCTTCTCAAAGGGTATCCGGGATGTCGGCTATACCGCTGACGATGGAGGCCAGATCCGCGCCAACCTCCTCTATAAAAGCGACGACGATAGCCTCAAAATCTTTGCGCAGGCGCACTACATCAACGATCGTACGCAATTTAATCAGAACGTCCCCTTCCAGGTTCCGCGTCTGAGCACCCCGGGCACGGCCGACAACCCGACGAAAATCGATTCCAATACGATCGAACCGATCGGGATCGACTTCGGCAACGGGACCGTAAATTCGCCCTATAACCGATATTTCACGATGCTGGGCGAGTATGGCAGCCGCCAGATCGACATGGCCGACGGTATCCACCCCAATTTCAA
>NZ_JABXJG010000002.1:1495000-1560927 GCF_013375535.1 Sphingobium sp. 15-1 | reverse complement strand
GACAGCTGTCGAGCCAGCGCCGTTGCGGGCACCAGAACGCTTCCTTCCATCAGTCGGCGCGCCGTGCGAAAGACGCTGACGCTGCGCGCAACTCCATCATCCACGACCGCGTCGACCGGCAATATGCCCGAGGCGTGTGATATCCTTAGCGTTCCCGGCGCAATTGGCCCAGTGACGTCGACAATGACGCTACCGGGCAGACGGGCCGCAACGGCCAGGCACATTGCCCCGGTCAAGGGCGTCGCCTTGTGGGGCTGCCCGGCCGAGATCATCCGCACCTGAACGTCCGCGCCCTCCGGCGGTGGAGAAACGATGGCGACAAGAGGGAGATTGGGCACAAGCCTGCGCGCCTCGTCCTCAGAGCCGGTGACGCCCATGGCCAGGGAGGCAGCGACCCGCAATTCTTCGAAGAGAGCGAGCGCGACAGCGTCTGCATCGATATCGGCCGGTTTCTCATTCCCGTTCAGGCCGACCGCATCAGCCCGGACAAAGACGACCGGATTGGCCGCGTCGACCATCGACACCTCCAGCGCCCGCCCGCCGACAGTCAATATCTCTCGCGCCTGCCCGGTCGGGAGCAGTTTCCCGGTCGCAGAGCCGCCGGGGTCCAGAAAGTCAAGCCGGATGGGAGATCCCGTGCCCGCCACCCCCTGGATCGCGAAATCACCTGAAACCGCCGCGCCGCCATCTTCAATATGAACATGGGCGTGGATGATCTTGCCCGAGGCGACATGATGGATCCGCACCAGCGCCTCGTCGCCGGAAACCTCCACCAGGCCCTGATCAATCGCATAGGGGGCAACCGCAGCCGAGATATTGCCGCAATTGCCGCGATAGCTGACATTGCTGTCCTTCACTGCGACCTGAGCGAAAATATAGTCGACATCGGCATCAGGGTGCGTCGGCGGCCCGATCACCGCGATTTTCGACAGGGAGGAAATGCCGCCGCCCAGACCGTCCAATTGCCTTCCGCCGGGGTCAGGGCTGCCCAGCGCGGCGGCGAAGATCGGACCCCATGATACACGGTCCTCTATACTGCCGGGCAGGTCATCCAGATGGAAAAAGAGCGCGCGGCTCGTCCCACCGCGCATATAGACGGACTTCAGCCCGACCTGCCCGCCCCTGCTCATGCGAGCAGATCATTATCCTGGCCCAGAGCGGGCGCAGGCAGCCTGGGGCGCAGGGCATGGCCATCGACGGTCATGGGATAGCGCGGCGCGCGCACCGTGCCGAGCGGCGTTTCCATTTCCGCATAGACCTGATTGTGCAGAACCTGCGCATCCTCAAGACCCGCATCCGGGCTGTTGACCGGGGCCGCCGGCACTTGCGCATCGCCGAACAGAGGGAGCCACTCCGCGGTCGTCCTTGTCTTGAGCGGCTCGGCAATGATCGAGAAGAAACGATAGGTCCGCTCCCGCCCGTCGGTGATGGCGCGCAGTTCATCCTTCCGCCCTTCGCAGCCGACCACCTGCAATGTGGCACTCAGTTGCTTGCCGGTGACAGGTGACAGGACCATGTGACCATCCTTCGTCGCCACCACCACCTGCGGCGGCGCGTTCCAGTCGCGGCTGTCGTCGGTGAAGGTCCGGTGCTGAAGCATGTCGGGGAAATTATAATAGCTCATCATGTCGAGCATGGAACTCTGGAGGTGCATGCCTTTCCCCGTCCGCTCCCGCCCCGCAAGACCCGCGAGCGCCATCTGGCAGGCGAAGAGGGCGCCGATCTTGTCGGCCAGAAAATGGTTCGTCGCGCGGGGCACGCCGTCCACAGCCTCGAACGCCAGCAGGCCGCTGCGTCCCTGAAGCAACGCGTCATAGACAGGCTCGCTCGACAGCGGACCATCAGGACCATAGCCGGTAATGGACAGGCGGATCAGCCGGGGATTGATCGCGCTGATCACATCATGGCCGAGGCCCAGCTTGGCCGTGACCTGCGGCTTGCTGTTCTCGATGAAGATATCGGCAACGGCAAGCAAGGCCTTGAGCTGCGCGAGCCCCTCCTCCGACTTCAGATCGATCGTGACGGCACGCTTGCCGTTATTGCCGTTGAGCCAATAAATGCTGGTTCCATCGCGCATCGGCCCGACGGCGCGATAGGGATCGCCGGTCGGCATCTCCACCTTCACCACATCGGCGCCCATATCGCTCAGCATCTTCGCGCTGAAGGGGCCTGCGAGATAGGTCGCCATTTCGACGACCTTGATGCCGTCCAGAGGCCGGACGAAAGCCGAACTGTCGGAAGAGGTCACGCCAATATCTCCTGTCATCTATGTTGCGCGGCGCGCAGCGCCATCAGCGAAAGAACCGTGTCCAGCGTCGGCGTGGCCATCCCGGCCATGTCCTTCACTGCCTGAAGGGATTGCTTCAGGATTTCGATCTCCAGCGGCCGCCCCGCCTCGAAATCCTGAAGCATCGACATTTTATGGGCAGGCGCCGAGCGCGTGACCGACAGCCGCTTTTCGATCGGAACCGCGATGTGCAGACCAAGCCGCTCCGCAATGGCATCAGCCTCGCGCATCATGGCTGCGACGGTGTTGAGAGCATCGCCATCCGTTCCGATCGCGCCATTGGTCGCCCCGGTGAGCACCGCCACGGGGTTCCAGCAGAGGCTGTTGACGAACTTGATCCATATGTCGGCGCGAATATTCGGCCGCACCGGCGTTTTGATGCCCGCATCGGTAAGACAGGCCGCCAGCGCCTGCGCGCGATCGGACAGAGTGCCGTCCAGCTCTCCGACCATGCAGGTCGCCACCGGGCCATCCTGATGCACAACACCCGGCGCTTCCAGATGCGCGCCGATCCAGTAGACGATGCCCAGCACCTGATCGACCGGCATGGCCCGGCCCTGGGCACCGTCGGGATCAAGTGGAGAAACGGACGCGACCTTGCCCGTCAAACTGGAAAGCATCGCGGCCGGGATGCCGGTGGTCGGCGGAAGGATCATGGTCTGCGGACCGATCAAAGACGCAAGCTGCCGCAGAGCTGACGGAAGCTGGTGCGCCTTGAGCGTCAGCAGCACCGCATCCTGCGGCCCCAGCGACGCGGGATCATCGGTAACAGCCGGGCGCGCCACGAAGCTGCCCGTCGGCGTCCGCACCTCCAGACCTTGATCCCGCACCGCCGCCAGATTGCTCCCCCGCGCGACCATGCTTACATCGCAATTGCGCGCGCGCGCCAGATGGCCCGCAATATAGCCGCCGATCGCACCCCCGCCGAAAATACAGATCTTCACCGTCATTCTCCTGCTCTCTTCTATAGGCAGCAATCCGCCCGGGGCGCGACCGTCGAAAACGCATGATATGGCAATCATATGGTTTCAGACCGGAAAGCGCTCAGCTCATGATGAGAGGCAATCGGTTTTGATCAATTATATTTCCATATTGGTGATGGGCGAGGCACGCTCCTATGGTCCGCATGATCGTTATCGCATGGCGCTGCCGCCGCGCATGACCAATGCTATCGAGCGAGAGGAGCTTTGATTTGAATCTGGGCGAAGAAAAGGAGTTCTTTCGCGAAACCATTCGTCGGCTGACCCAGGACAAGCTGGCGCCGATGGTGGAAGACTTGGAAAAGACAGACCGCTTCCCCAGCGAGGCGGCCGAGTTGCTCGGCGAGATGGGCCTGTTGCAGCTCTGGATCCCAGAGGAATATGGCGGCCCCGGCGGCGACCTGACAACTGTGTGCATCGCCAAGGAGGAGATTGCCAGAGGCAGCTCGCTGGCCCTCTCGACGCTTTGCGCGAACAACTCGGTCGGCCTCATCCTGCCGTTGCTGCATTTCGGCACGGAAGCCCAGAAGCGGCGCTATCTGACGGAAGCGGCGAAAGGTAAAACGATCGCCGCGGTAGCGATGACCGAGCCGCAGGCCGGATCCGACGTCGCCAGCATGCGGACCACGGCCCGCAAGGACGGTGATAGCTATGTCATCAATGGCCAGAAAAACTGGATCACCTGGGGCGCGGACGCCCATTACACGCTGGTGTTCGCCCGCACCAGCGGCGAGCGCGGCCATGACGGGATCAGCGCCTTTCTGGTGGATACCAAGACGCGCGGCTATCAGGTCGGCCGCAAGGAGGAGAAGCTGGGGCGCCATGGCGCGCCCACTTGCGGCCTGTTCTTCGAGGACATGCGGGTCGATGCCGACTGCATGATCGGGGAAGAGGGCAAGGGGTTCAAGGCCTGCATGCGCATCATGGACCTCAACCGTCCGACGGTCGCCGCCTCGGCGCTGGGGATGGCGCAGTCGGCGCTCGATCTGTCGGTCAACTATGCCCGTGAGCGCGTGCAGTTCGGCAAGCCCATCGCCGACCTGCAAGCCAT
Source organism: Sphingobium sp. 15-1 (assembly GCF_013375535.1). GTDB lineage: Bacteria > Pseudomonadota > Alphaproteobacteria > Sphingomonadales > Sphingomonadaceae > Sphingobium > Sphingobium aromaticivastans. Next base: position 1,556,609 of record NZ_JABXJG010000002.1, on the reverse strand, counting down.
CCAGTTCAAGCTCGCGAAAATGGCCATGCATGTGGAAGCATCGCGCGCCCTTCTCTATTCCAGCGTCGGCGAGATCGACAGCGGCGACCTGTCCCGCCTGCCCTATCTCGCTTCCACCTGCAAATGCTTCATCTCCGACGTTGCCATGGATGCAGCACTGGAGGCTGTCCAGATTCTCGGTTCCTATGGTTATTCCAAGGAATATCCGGCCGAAAGGCTGATGCGCGATGCCAAGCTCAACCAGATATTGGAGGGTACGAACGAGATCCATCATATCATTGTGGCACGGCGGCTTCTGCACGCCGCAGCGCAGTAAAGGGGCAGAATGATGACCGAAGAAATCGCCCGGCCCGCCGGCACAATCGACTATGAAGCCCGCGACGGGCGCGCCTATATCACGCTCAACAATCCGTCGAAGAAAAATGCGATGACGGACGCGATGTGGGACGCGTTGATGGAGGCCTATGACCGGGCCGAAGCGGATGATGATGTCCGCGTAATCGTTCTCACCGGCGCGGGCACCGATTTTTGCACTGGCCATGACATGGCGGAGGTCGGCAACCAATATGGCCCGACCACGATCGACGCCAAAGGCCGACCGCGCCGCCCGAGCCAGCGTGCCCGGCTGCGCTACGACAAGAAATATGTGGCCCGGTTCGAGCGCATCTTCACCTGCCTGACGCCGACCATCGCGCTGGTTCGTGGCTATTGCCTGGGCGGCGGCCTCTACCTTGCCGAAGCCTGCGACCTGGTGATCGCGTCCGATACCGCGAAAATGGGCCATCCCGAGCAGAAGCTTGGTCTGTCGGGCGCCGCCTATTTCGACGCGTGGGAAATGTTGACGCTCGGCATCCGCAAGGCGCGCGAGCTGCTGTTGATGGCGGATGTCTGGAACGCGCAGGAAGCCTTCGCCGCCGGTCTCATCAACAAGCTGGTATCGGATGACGAACTGACCGCCAAGGGCGAGGAATGGGCCGAGCGTATCGCCCGCCTGCCACGCGACGGCATCACCATCGGCAAGAGCGCGACCCTGCTCGCCATGAACGCGCTCGGGGTCAACACCCAGTTCGCCTATGGGCCGGTCTATCACGCGCTCGCCTCCAACATGCGCTGGGAGGAAGACGAAGTGAATTTCTTCAAACAGAAACGCGACAAGGGCGTCACTGCCGCGAACAAGGAACGCGAAGCACGCTATGTCGTAAAGGATGGCGACGCATGAAGGCGCTCTACGGTATCAAGGTTCTCGACTTCACCCAGATGATGACGGGACCGATGGCGACGATGCTGTTGGCCGACGTCGGCGCCGACGTGGTCAAGGTGGAGCAGCCCTCGGGCGATCCATTCCGCAAGTCGGGTGAAACGGGCATTGAGGGAGACGGCGCCTTCTTCCTGGGCGTCAACCGCAACAAGCGCGGCGTGGTTCTGGACCTCAAGACACCCGAAGGACAGGCAACGGCGCGCAAACTCGCGCTGGAGGCTGATGTTCTGGTCGAGAATTTCCGGCCCGGTTTCACGGAAAAGGCCGGGCTTGGCTATGAGGAGCTCAAGGCGCTTAATCCGCGCCTCATCTATTGTTCCATCACCGGCTTCGGCCGTGAAGGCGCCAACGCCTCGCGGCCGGCGCTGGATCAGGTGATCCAGGCCTATTCGGGTCTCATGCAAGTCACGGGAACAAGGGATTCCGGCCCACTCAAGATCGGTTTCCCCTTCAGCGATCTCGTGACTGCCCTGTTCGGGACGATTGGGATATTGACGGCACTGCAGGCGCGAAACCATACGGGGCTGGGACAGCGTGTCGACCTCTCCATGATGGATGCCTCGCTGTTCAGCCATGTGCCGCGCGACGTCTATTTCTCACTGACGGGCCGCACGCCCGAGCGCTGGGGCAATGAGCATTGGGACATCGTGCCCAATAATGTCTACAGCACCGCCGATGACCAGGACATCATGATCATCACGATCAACGACAAGTTCTGGAAGATCCTTTGCGAGGCGATGGGCGACCCTGGCTTCGCTACCGATCCCAAATATGCAACCAAGGATGCGCGCCTCGCCAACCGCCAGGAACTGGACAACCGGCTGGCAGCGCTTTTCCGCACCCGGACGCTCGCGGAATGGGACCCGATCCTGAAGGAAGCGGGCGCTATCTACGGGCCGGTGCGGACCTGGCCGGAAGTGTTTGCAGATCCGGCGACGCAGCGCGACATGCTGCGCACCCTGACCCACCCCTCGGGCAAGAGCTTCGAGGTCATCAACAACCCGCTGCGCTTCTCCGCCACGCCGACGAGCATCCATTCGCCGCCGCCGGTCCTTGGCCAGCACAATGAACAGCTGTCGCTCGACAGCCTCTGGTCCGCGCAGGACGACCAGAACAAGAAGGAACTGTCATGATCCCGCTGATTGCCGCCAATATCGAGAAGTCCAGCCGCGCCGCGCGCCTGCGCGCGCTGGTGGAGCAGCCCGAAATCGTCCAGATGCCGGGCGCCCATAATGCACAGGCAGCGTTGCAGGCGCAGGCGGCCGGCTTCAAGGCGCTCTATCTATCCGGCGCGGCGATGAGCGCCTCCATGGGTCTGCCGGACCTCGGCATCATTTCGGTCGACGATGTCTGTTTCTTCGTGCGTCAGATCGTCCGGGCGGCCGACCTTCCCGTTCTGGTCGATGGCGATACCGGATATGGCGAGGTGCTCAACGTCATGCAGACCGTCCGCGCCTTCGAGGAGGCCGGCGCTGCGGCGATCCAGCTGGAAGACCAGATCCTACCGAAAAAATGCGGCCACCTCAACGACAAGCGCCTCGCCACCGCCGATGACATGGCGCGCAAGGTGGCTGCGGCCGCCAAGGCCCGCAAGGAAATGCTGATCGTGGCGCGCACCGACGCCGCGGCGAGCGAAGGCGTGGAAGGCGCCATCAAGCGCGCCAACATGTATGTCGATGCCGGTGCGGACGTGATCTTCTCCGAAGCGCTGACCACGCCTGAGATGTTCCATGCCTTCACGTCGGAGGTGAAGGCCCCGCTGCTCGCCAACATGACAGAATTTGGCCGTTCGCCGCTGCTCACCGCAACCGAATTGCAGGCGATCGGCTATAGTATCGTGATCTGGCCGGTATCCTCGCTGCGCGTCGCCAACAAGGCGCAGGAGGAGCTTTACGCGTCGCTGGCGCGGGATGGCAGCGCCAAGTCCATGCTGGACCGGATGCAGACCCGTGAAGAACTGTACCGGACCATTTCCTACCATGATTATGAGTCGCTCGACGCCAATATCGTGCAGAGCATCGCGCCGACCCAGGCCTTCGCCTGAGTCCTTTCGCCCGCACCTTCTTTCGTGGGAAGCGGCCCGCTCGCTCCGGCGGGCGGGCCGTTTTCATTGCGCGGGGCCGCCACCTCATTATCATGCGCTGATCATGGTGAAGAAAGCTATTCTGAGCGACGTTCGTATCCTGGACATGACGACCGTCATGTTCGGTCCCTATTGCACCGAAACATTGGCGAATATGGGCGCCGAGGTGATCAAGCTGGAACCGTCCGGCGGCGACGAGGCGCGGCGCGTGGGGAAACCCCGCCGGACAAGGCGCATGGGGCCGCTCCACCTCACCATGAACCGGGGCAAACGGTCGATCGACTGGGACATCAAGAGCGAGAAGGGCGCGGCCGATCTCCGCGCCCTGATCCCGACCTGCGACATCGTCATCCATAATCTGCGCGAACAGGCGGCGATCCGCGCTGGTCTTAACTATGAGTCCGTGCGTGCGCTTCGCCCCGACATCATCCATGTCCATTGCACGGGCTTCGGCAAGGATGGCCCCTATGCGGGCCGGCCCGCCTATGACGACATCATCCAGGCGCTTTCCGGTACGGCATCGCTCCACCCGATGGTAACGGGCCAAGGCCCTCCCCGCTTCCTGCCCACAGCCCTTGCGGACAAGGTGTCCGGCCTGCACGCGGCCTATGCCGTGCTCGCGGCGCTTTATCACCGCGAACATAGCGGTGAAGGCCAGACGATCGAAGTCCCGATGTTCGAGACGGTCACGCATTTCCTGCTTCAGGAACATATGTACGGCCGCGTCTTTGATCCCCCCAATGCACCTGCCGGCTATCCACGCCAGCTCGATCCCGATCGCCAGCCCATGGCGACCCGCGACGGGCATATCGTGATCGCGCCCTACACGGATGAACGCTGGCTGCGTCTGTTCACCCTGTTGGGCCGGGCCGACCTATTCGAGCAAGAGGCTCTCTCCACGCCGCTTCTGCGGCTGCAGAATGTCGCGCTGATGCAGCGGGCGCTGGAAGCGATACTTGTCGAAAAGGACAGCGCCGAATGGCTCAACCTGATGCAGCGGCACGATATTCCCGCATGCCGGGTCAATGGGCTTGATGACCTGTTCGACGATCCTCACCTGCGAGCGGTGGGCTTTTTTGAAAAGCTCACTCATCCGACCGAAGGCGAATATGTCGGCATGCGGGCGCCGGTGCGCTTCGGCGCGGGCGCCGAGAGAAAACTCATCGACGCCCGCGCGATCGGGGAAGACAGCGATGCCGTGCGAAAGGAGCTGGACCGCTAGGATTCAAGCATAGGCGGCATTGAGCAACGCCGTGTCATAATATTCCTCGAAGCTCTTGACCTTTCCATCCTCGAACTTGAAGATCTGCACATATCGCCCCTGATATTTGAGCGGCTTCCCGCCCCATATTTCACTGGTCTGCACGTCTATATCGCTGCTCGACTTGGTGATGATCAGATTGGGGTCCTCCCCGACCATCACGTCGTCGATGATCCAGTTGAACTTTCCCTTCATCCCGTCATGAATCGGATCCCAGAAAGTGCGAATTTCGTCCCAGCCAGTGCGAACCGCCGATTTGCAAACCGCTACCCCATCGGTCACGAACGGCGTGATCACCTGCGGCTCGTCATCTACCCAGAGCCCATAAAAGCCCGCCTTGTCGATCAGATAGGATGCGAAGAAAGCCTCGATCACCTTCAGATTGGCCAGTGCCGTCGGATTGCGGGCGCTGATCTCCGCAGTGATCGTCACTTTCTGCCCTTCCGCCACAGTCGTCATCGTCGTTTCCTCTTTCTCTCACGCATCCATGATGATGGTCTTGGCTTCCAGATAGGCGCGCAGGCCGTCAACGCCGCCTTCCCGGCCGATGCCGGATTGCTTGAAGCCGCCGAAGCCTATCGCCATGTCGCTTCGCCACGCATTATGCCCAACCGTCCCGGACCGCAGCCGTCGCGCCACGGCATAACCACGCGGCGCATCGTTGGTGAAGACGGAATTATTGAGGCCAAACACCGTTTCATTGGCAATCGCAATGGCCTGTTCGTCGCTATCGGCGGAGATCACCGTCACGACGGGGCCGAAAACCTCCTCCCGCGCGATCATGTCGTGATTGTCGACATGGGCGAACAGTGTCGGCTCGAAGAAAAAGCCTCGATTGAGATGCGCCGGACGACGCCCGCCGGACACGAGGACATTGCCGTCGCGGATCGCTTCCTGCACCATGGCCTCGACCTTATCCCGCTGCCGCGCCATGGCGAGCGGACCCATTCCGACCCCGGGGTCGAAGGGATCGCCGACTGTGACGGCATCGAATTGCGCCTTGAGCGCCTCAACAAAGCGGTCATGCCTGTTGCGCGGGACGATGTAGCGTGTCAATGAGGAGCAGATTTGACCAGTCATGGCGCAGGCCGATCCGGCAAGAGATTGAGCGGCCAATTCCACATCATAATCGTCGAGGATCACCGCAGCCGACTTGCCGCCCAGTTCCAGCGTGCAGCGGGCAATGCGCTCTCCGCAGATGGAGGCGATCCTCTTGCCGACCGCACTCGACCCGGTAAAGCCGATCTTGTCGACATCGGGATGGCGCACCAGCCGCTCTGACGCATCGCGATCCGCCGTCAGGACGTTGAGCACCCCTGGGGGAAGGCCGATCTCTTCGGCGATCTCCGCCAGCAACAATCCGGTGCCGGGGGCCTCTGGCGAGAGTTTCAGAACGATAGTGCAGCCAGCCAGAAGTGCCGGGGCGACCTTATAGGCCATGATGTTGACCGGCGCATTCCAGGGAATGATTGCTCCAACCACGCCAACCGGTTCATAGCTGATGAAGGCGTGATCTCCACCCCCCGGAGGCGCGTCGAACCGCTCCTCGAAGGCGAAGCTTTCCGCCAGCCCCGCATAATAGCGATAGACGCCGCCGATCGTGCCACCGAATGCCGCAGCGATGGAATGCAAGATCCCCATCTCATTGGGCCAGATGGTCGCGATGTCGTCAACCCGGGCATCCAGACGATCGGCGATCGCCAGCAGATAGGGCGCGCGCTCGGCCGGTGTCATGCGCGGCCACGGCCCGGCGTCGAAGGCGCGCCGGGCCGCGTCAACCGCGCGATCGATATCCGCCGTTCCAGCCTCGGCCACGGTCAGGAAAATCTCCTCCGTCGCTGGCGATCGAACGGTGAGGGTGCCGCCTTCCTGCGGCGCCACCCATTGGCCGTCGATGAACAGCTTATCCGGCGCCTTGAGAATGCCCCGCGCGTTGGCCGGTCCTACCATGCTTGTCTTTCTCCATTAAAAGGCACAGGCCTGCCCAAAAAGCAGGCCTGCACCGCCACACCTTAGAAATTGACCGCTAACGTGGCGCCATAGGTCGCGGGCGCCTCCAGATTGCCGTAGATCGGATAACCCCACAGCGCGATGCCCAGCGTCTTGTTGCCCGCGATCGTCTCGTCCGTCAGGTTCTTGCCCCAGAATGTCAGCGACCAATCATCGCCGGAGCTGTATTTGACAGACGCATTCAGCTTGGTCACGCCCTTTTGGCTGAGAACCTTGTCATTGAATTCGCTGAAATAAATGCGCGACTGGTAGGAAGCGTCACCTGACAGCGTCAGGCTGGAATCCCCGCCAACCGGAATGACATAGCTGCCGCCCAGCGTGACTGCGTGCTTGGGGGCGCCGGGCAGCATCTTGCCGCTCAGATCCTCTGCGGGCGCAGTGGGGACGAGCGGGTTGATCGAGGTGAAATCCTTGAACGTCGCGTCAAGATAGGTGTAATTGGCATTGAGCGTCAGCCCCTCGGCCGGGCGCGCGTTGATCGCAATTTCAAAACCCTTGTTGGTCGCCGACGCCGCGTTCGTCGTCAGTGTCGCCAGGCCCAAAATCTTGTTCACCTGCAGGTCTTTATAATCATATCTGAAGGCGGCCGCCGAAATATCGACGGCATTGTCCAGCAACCGCGCCTTGGCGCCGATTTCATAGGCCCAGATCTTTTCCGGGTTAATCGCCGGGTTGACCTGGCCCACATTGAAGGTGCCGCTCTTGAACCCATTGGTCGCCGAAGCATAGACCAGGACGCCGGGCGCGACATCATATTCCAACCCGAATTTCGGATTGAAAGCGTTCCAGGTCCGCCTGTCATCCAGCGGCGTGACCGTCACGAAGCTGAAGGTGCCGGACGATTTTCGTGTCTCCGAACTATACCGTCCTGCCACCGTCAGTCTCAGGGAATCGAGCAGCGAGTAAGTGCCCTGGATATAAGCAGAATAAGCGTCGATCTTCAGCGCGCCTTGCTGAATATAGTTGACATTACCCAGCTGGATGAACGGCACCAGGACATAGTTGCGCAGCTTCTCATGATAATAGGAAAGCCCGCCCGTTACCTGGAGCCGGTCGGCATCCCAGTTGAACACCAGTTCCTGACTGACTTGGTTCGACCATTCATTGTAGAAGGTGCTGCCAAGCCCGGCCGTCGTTCCGTCGGAACTGGCGTCATTGTGACGCTCGAACTTCCGCCAGCCGGTGATGGAGGTCATGCTGAGGCTGTCGGTCAGCGACACCGTGCCATTCAGAGTGACAGCATAGCCTTCGCGCCGGTTGGTATTGCCACGCAGCGCCGTGGCGGCATCCTGCTGTCCTGCAATCTGCGTGCCGCCGAAGTCGACGACGCCGGAGAGCTGGTAGCCGGGATAGGCGCCGAAATTGGTGGCATAATTGTTATTGTCTGCTTCATGATTATATTCACCGATCAGGCGGATATCGACGTCCTTGGACGGATTGTACCGCAACGTCGCGCGCACCGCCTGCGTATGGGCATCATTGACCGGATGATCGGTGCCGAAATCATAGCCATAGCCGTTGCGGTCCAGCAGCTTGAACGCGACACGCGCGTTAAGATCGCCGCCCGTACCCTGAAGCGGCAGGTTAAGCGCCCCTTCCGCCTGATGCAGCGAATAATTGCCAAGGCCGACATTGACATAGCCGCCCGCCTCGCTCTCGGGATTGTTGGTGATCAGGTTGATTGCACCGCCGGTCGCGTTCCGGCCGTAGAGCGCGCCCTGCGGACCGCGGAGCACCTCGATGCGGCCGATATCGAAGAAGGACGAAAGCTGGGCAGCCGGACGGCCGACATAGACTCCATCGGCATAGAAGGCGACACTGGAATCCGCGCCCGACGCGAAGGAGGAAAGCCCGATACCGCGGATGAATACGCGGTTGACGCCCTGCTGCTGGCCGCTGCGAATGCCTGGCGACACGAATTGCAGATCGACCAGGCCCGTCACCTGCTTCTGTTCGATTAGCTTGTCGTCCAGCGCGGTGAGCGACAGCGGAGTCTTGAGAGCCGTTTGTTCGCGGCGCTGGGCTGTCACGATAATGTCGCCGGCCTGCGGTCCTCCGGCGGCATTGGGCTGATTGTCACCGGCGACCGCCTGCTCTGCCGACGGGGTTGCAACGGGCGGCGCCGTATCCTGCACCGACGGCGCGGACTGCGCCAAAGCGAGGTGCGGCATGGCCGTTGCCAGCGCCAGACCTGCGACTCCTAGCATAAGACGGGCTTTGCTAGGCTGAAAAACATGAGACATTCTCTAATCCTCCCATTCACTTGGCACGCTCCTAAGCGGCCGATTTCTCTATTTTGCTGATTCCTGCCCATGCAGAAGGCGGGCCTTCGATGCCAGATAGGCGCGAACATCGGTCGCATCCTGCCGGGTCAGCGTCTTTGAAAAGGTCACCATCCCGCGATCCTGCAACAAACCTTCCAGCAGAACCGCGTTCCAGCTTGCATCGTCCGCCAGCGCAGGCGAACGACGAAGGTCCGGCAAGACACCGCCTGAAACCCCGCCAGGGCCGTGACACCATCCGCACGTCGTTTCATATATGCGCTCGCCACGTCCGACCTCAGCAGCCGTAAAGCTTTCCGCAGGAATGACCGCTGGGCTTAATGCTGGCGCTTGATAGGCGTTCAGGCTGTCCTTCCCTCCCAGCCTGAACGCCAACACCCGGCCATTCGGCTTGGGGCGTTTGTCGATGGTGAAGGGTGATGTCAGCCCGTAACCGCCGCCTGCGCCGGAGACGACAAGAATATATTGCTGCCCCTTGACCGCATAGCTCATGGGACTGCCGACCACCTGGGTCTCAGCCTGAAATTTCCAGAGGCGCTTGCCCGATTGCGCATCGAAGGCCTCAAAGGCGCCGGTTGGATTACCTTCGAACACCAGTCCGCCGGCAGTCGCCAGCACACCCGCTGCGGCAGGCCCGGGCTGTTCCGCTCGCCAGACCTCTTTCTGCCGGACGGGATCCCAGGCAATCAGCGCGCCCTTGAGCGACGCCCCGATCGTTTTTCGCGCAGCTTCACTGTCGGGAAGCGCATTTTTCTCGGAATAGGTTCCGAGGTTGAAAGTCTGCGACCGATATCGATATCCACTGTCCTGCTGATAATAAAAGGGAACGTCTTGAACAGGAAGATAAACAAGCCCGGTCTTGGGACTGAAGGCCATCGGATACCAGTTATGAGCGCCATAGGCCGAAGGGGACATCAGAAACGGCGCCTTCTCATAGCGGGCGCCGGGAACCTCGCGCGGCCGTCCTGTTGCCGGATCGACGCCATTCGCCCAGTTGACTCGAGAGAAGGGCCTGGCCGAGATCAATTTCCCGTCGGTGCGGTCCAACACATAGAAAAAGCCGTTCTTGGGCGCCTGCATCAGCACCTTGCGCGGGCGGCCATCGATCGTCAGCGTAGCAAGAATAATCGGCTGCGTTGCCGTGAAATCCCATGTTTCCGCAGGCGTCTCCTGAGAATGCCAGAGATATTTCCCGCTATCCGGGTCTAGCGCGACGATGGAGGAAAGGAACAGATTGTCCCCCTTCCCGCCCGACCTGATCTTGTGGTTCCATGGAGTGCCGTTGCCGACGCCGATATAGAGTTGGTCAAGCTCGGTATCATAAACGATGGCGTCCCAGACCGTACCGCCACCGCCCGTATTCTTCCACTCGCCGTCAAACCAAGTGCCACTGGCGAGCTTACGAAGGGCTTCATCCGAAGCGGCTCCATCAGCTTTGCCCTGAGCATTAGGGACGGTGTAGAAACGCCAGACCGGCTTTCCCGTCTGCGCATCATAGGCCGAAACATAGCCCCGCACGCCCAGTTCCGCGCCGGCATTGCCGATGATCACCTTGCCCTTCACGATGCGCGGCGCGCCGGTGATCGAGTAGGGCCGTCCCTGATCCACCGTGTTCACCGACCAGAGCTGCCTTCCATCCGAAGCGGACAGGGCGATCAGGCGGCCGTCGAAGGTCCCGACATAGATTTTCCCGTCATAATAGGCAGCACCCCGATTGACGACGTCGCAGCAGCCTCGCACCGCCGTATCGCCCGGCACTTTGGGATCGAATTGCCACAGCTTGCGTCCGCTCGCCCCGTCGATCGCAACGACCTTCGACCAGGCCGTCGTCAGATAAATCCGCCCGTCGAGCACCAACGGCGTTGTTTCCTGACCGCGGTTGGTATCGAGCTCAAGCGACCAGCCCAATCCCAGATCGCTGACATTGTCCGCACCGATCTGGTCCAGGGCGCTGAAACGCTGCTCGGCGTAGGTCCCGCCGTGCATCAGCCAGTCTTGCGGCCGTGAACCCGCATTCAATAATTGGGCCGTTGGCGCTTCGGCTTCAGCCGCTTGGCTGCGCTGCTGCCCGCGCCCGCCCTGGCACGCACCCACAAAGAAGATCACGCCCAGGAACAAAGAGGGCATGTCCAGCCACAAAGCCCCAATCGGCCGACTGTTGACATGCAGCTTCCCGAACAACACCCACTCCTGATCACGCTCTTGCCGTCTCTTAGGTCATCATCGTCAGGAGTTGAGCCGTTTGGAAGTATTGCTTATCAATGGATCTATATATAATCCGTCTGGTTTGGATCCGGCCGGGTTCGCGTCCTGACGTGCTCCCCTGAAATGTGACCGATTTTGAGTAGAGTTCGACGCGAAGGAGTCGGACGAAGATGAAGCGCAGCAGGTTCAGCGAAGAGCAGATCATCGCGATCTTGAAGGAGCAGGAGGCTGGGATGGCGACAGCGGATGTGTGCCGCCGCCACGGGATCAGCTCGGCGACGTTCTACAAGTGGAAGTCGAAATATGGCGGTCTGGAGGTGTCCGAGGCCCGGCGCCTGCGCACGCTCGAGGAAGAGAACAGCCGGCTGAAGAAGCTGCTGGCCGAAGCCATGCTCGACAACGTGGTGCTGAAGGATCTGGCATCAAAAAAATGGTGACGCCCGGCGCCAAGCGGGATGCCGTCGCCCATGCCCGTGAGCATCACGGCTTGAGCGAGCGTCGGGCGTGCAACCTGGTCGGCGTGAGCCGGCGGGTGATCCGGTATCGATCGTCGCGGCCAGACGATGGTCCGCTGCGGCAGCGCCTGCGCGAGTTGGCCGCTGAACGTCGCCGGTTCGGCTACCGGCGTCTTGGCTATCTGCTGGCTCGCGAGGGCATGACGCCCAACCATAAGAAGCTGCTGCGGGTCTATCGCGAGGAGAACCTGCGGGTCCGCCGCCGTGGTGGCCGCAAGCGTGCCCTGGGCACGCGAGCACCGATGGTGCTGCCGGACGGCCCGAACCAGCGCTGGTCGCTGGACTTCGTCTCCGACACCCTGACGTGCAGCCGGCGGTTCCGCATCCTGTGCGTGGTCGATGATTACACGCGGGAATGCCTGGCGCTGGTGGCTGACACGTCGCTCTCGGGCGTGCGGGTCGCGCGGGAGCTGACGCGGCTGATCGGGATACGCGGCAAGCCGCATACGGTAGTCAGCGACAACGGCACCGAACTGACCTCGTCGGCTATCCTGCGCTGGTCGCAGGAGCGGCGGGTCGAGTGGCATTACATCGCACCCGGCAAGCCGATGCAGAACGGCTTCGTCGAGAGCTTCAACGGGCGTCTGCGCGACGAATGCCTCAACGAGACGCTGTTCACGTCGCTGCCGCATGCCCGCTTCGTGCTCGATGCCTGGCGGTACGACTACAACCACGTCAGGCCACACTCGAAACTGGGCGGGAGAACCCCCGCCGAGAAAGCCGGCCAACCTGTCCGGGGGCATGCCCCCGGACAGGTTGCCATCACCTCAACCAATCATCATGAAGGAGCCGGACTCTACCTCTGAATGGTAACAATCAGGGGAGCACGTCAGTCCCTTTTCAGATTGGCTGAGAGACTTTTGGAAATGCGCGAAAGATCGCATTTCGATGCCGCACGAGCCTTCTCCCTTACACGACCACCCAACGGCAGTATCATATTGGTGGCCGGATGGGGGAGAAGGCTGGTGCCGCATGCGCTAAAAAGGCGCATTTCCAAACACCTCTCTGACAAAGAATGTGCTGCCACCTTGCGATGACAGCACATCCAGCGACCCTCCACTGCCCGTCGAGGATTATCTGAAACCGAACTTCAGGGTTACGCCATAGGTAGCCGGCCGGGCGGCGTAGCGAACGACCACATCCTGGGTGACGAACTGATTGCTCCAATAATATTCATTGAAGACATTGCGCCCCCAGACCGACAGGCTCCACCTGTCATCCAGCGCCTTGATGCCGGCACGCATGTCTACAGTCTTGAATGAGCCGATGACGGAAGAAGGCGCGACGCCCAGCGTGGAGCTCGTCTTGCTGTTGTACAGCATATTTGCTCCCATAAAGGCACCAAGACTGTCGTTCAGATTCCACTCATAATTGATGTCACCCACCACATGCCATTTCGGCGAGAAGGGCAGCGCCGATCCGCTGAAGTCGCCTGACACGCGCTCATTATTGATACCGGAGAAATTCAGAACCTTTGAGTCGACATAGGTGACGGCGCCACGCAAGATCAGGCCGGAAACCGGACGTGCCGTGATTTCCACCTCTGCGCCGTTGATCCTCGACTTCGGCACATTCACCAGCTTCTCCAGCTGGTTGAACACAGGGTCGATCACCAGACCGCGGATCTGCTTGTCCTTATAGATATAATGGAAGGCAGCCAGATTGAACTGAAGCGCGCGGTCCATCGCCGAAATCTTCGCGCCGACTTCATAGGCCGTCACCGATTCCTGCGTGACGGGCGAGAGCTGCGCAGTCGTGGACGCCGGCAGTGTCGGGAAGCTGCCCGATTTATAGCCCCGCGATGCCAGAGCATAGAGAAGAATGTCCCGATTTGGCTTATAGTTGACGCCCAGACGCCAGGAGAAATTATCTTCTTTCAGACTGTCGGTATAGGGCGTGCGTGTGTTTTCGAAGGTTGTCGCATCCATGCTGAGGCAGGATGTCGGGCCAAGCGGAGCGCCTGGCGTACCTGAGATCGCATCCGAGAGTATCTTGAATGTGGTCTGCATGCCAATGTCACCGGTCATGCAGGATGTGTAGTCATTCTTGCTCTTCGCATAGCGAGCGCCCGCCAACAGGGTAAGCTCCCGCGTCACCTCCGCCTCGACATTACCGAAGATCGCCCAGTCCTTGATATCCTGGGTGATCGTCGTCGTGGAAGCCGCAATCCATGGCCCACCAGGAAGAATGGCCGTATTGGTTGAGTCGCCAGTTAGAATGTCGTTGGCGCTACGCACCTTGTTCTTCGCATAGTTGCCGCCGAGCAACCAGTTGATGCCATGCATATCGCCGGAAAGCCGCAGTTCCTGACTGAAACTCTTGACCCGCCCGTCGGCATTGACGCCGGCATTCTTCAGTGAAGTACCATCGCGGTCGACCGAGTAATTCTCATTATAACGCGAGAAGGCCGTGATGGACGTGAGCGTTATATCATCCGTCAGTTCATAATCGCCGCGTAGCGACAGTTGATAGAAGCCATCGTCCCGCGTCAGGTCCCGATCGGAATCCCAGTCTGCGGCCCGGGCGTTCTCGGGCGCAGGGCTGAGAGTGCGGAACACGGCGATCCGACGCAGCGTCTCGGTCAGATCCGCAGCGCCAGCTGCTGCCGCGAACGGCGCTGTTGTCTCGTTCAGCTGGAGGAAAAGGCCCTGAAGCTGGCCCGCCTGCGTGTCGGACTTGTCCCGCCAGCCATTGGCGCTGAACAAGAGAGTCAGGCGCTCGCTGGGCTTCCATTCCGCCTGGAAACGCCCGCGCAACTGGTCCTGTCGCCCGAGGCTGGCATCGCGGTTATAATTATATTGCCACGGGCCAGAAATGGTCGCAGCTCCCGCCAGACGCACGGACAGCGTATCGCTGATCGGACCACTAATGAAGGCTTCACCATCGAAGGTATCGAAACGACCATAAGATGCCCTTATACCGGCCTCAAGAGACTTGGTCGGCTTGGCCGCGATATAGTTGATCGCCCCACCGGTCGAGTTCTGGCCGAAGAGAATACCTTGAGGCCCTTTCAGGACCTCAACACGCTCCAGGTCTAGAGACACGCCCTGCGTGAATGCGCCATAGGCCAGTGGAACCTGATCCACATAGACGCTCACAGCGGGGCTGGCCCCCAGCGTGTAATCATTGAACCCTACGCCGCGGAGCGTGTAGAGCGGGGTCCCGTCCTGACTCTTGGTGAATGTGAAGCCGGGCGTGATCTTTGCCAGATCGCCCGCGCTACCCACACCCGCCGACGCCAATTGATCGGCAGAGGCCGCCGTGATCGACAAACCGACATCGTTCAAATTCTGCGCACGCTTCTGCGCAGTAACGATGATGTCTGCAACACCGCCGGAGGGAGTTTCTTCAGACGCTTGCGCAGGTGGCGCGGTTTGTTCCTGCGCAAAGGCTGAAGCAACATGGGTGATCGCAATCACAGAGGCTGCAGTCGCAAGAAGTCTCGACGAGAATTTCGTCATCATATTCCCCTCCAGAACGTGCGGCTTTACTCGATGGAAGCCGCATTTTTACTGTGCATCCTGTGATAGACCATATGGAGGATGATAACAGGGCGCACCGTGCCAGTTCGGGGCGAAACGCGCCATGGTTGAGCGATTGGCATCCCATGTGCCACACTACCTCATGAAGAGGCCCCATTTCCTGCGGTCGGCCAAACCAATTCCAGCGTCTCCAACCCGCAAGTTACGCCAAGCAGATTGAACGGTTTTGCCCCTGGTTTCAGTGAGAAGTCCGGGATTCGCCTCAACCACTCCCGCAGGAATATGCCAATCTCACGACGCGCCAGTGTCGCGCCCGGGCAACTGTGCGGCCCAGCCCCAAAGGCAAGGTGCCGCGCCGGCCGCTCTCGATCGAACCGGACTTCCAGCGGATTGTCGACGCGGCGATCATCCAGGCCGCAGAGCATGTTGATGGGCAATATCGTGTCATTTTTCCGGAAGGTCACGCCTTTATATTCGAAATCTTCCTGGATCACGCGCGCCGCCTGGACGATCCCGAACCGACGAAAAAGCTCCTCCATCGCGTCGCGAACAAAGCGATCGTCATCCAGCCGTTCGATCAATGTCGCACGGTGCTCCGGATGCGTAGCGAGAAACAGCGTGATGTACGACAGCATGGCTGCGATCGTATCGAGTCCCCCGAACAGGATCAGGGTCATGTAGGAGATCGCGTCCATTTCGCTGATCATCTCGTCGCCGACTGATGCATTGACGACGATCGAGGCAAGGTCATTGCCCGGATTGGCACGGCGGGCGCGCACGATGTCGGTCACATACACGAAAATCGCCTGCTGCGCTTCCTGGCGAGCTTCCAGCGTGCCACCCTTGATGAACTTTTCCACGAGCGGAAGAAGCCGGTGCCGCTCTTCCCGAGGAAGATCGACCAGGTCGAGGAAGATGTTCATGGGCATGATGTTGGCAAAATCCGCCACGAAATCACATTCGCCCTGGCCGATCAGCTCATCGATCAGATCATCGACCAGCTGACGCACGCGTGGCTCCATGTCGTCCACGATTTTGGGAAAAAGAGCGCGACTCAAAGGCTTTCGCAACTCCGTGTGGAGTGGTGGGTCCGTCTCCAGAGGCAATGAGCGTGGCGCATTGTCATCGCGTGGCAGAAAGACCCGCTTGCTGGAAAAGCGCGCGGGATCACGCAACATCATTTCCACATCCTCGGCCCGGGTCGCAACCCAATGTCCGCCATTGTGCGGCGTCCAGAAAATGTCTGGGCTCGCCAGCTGGACGGTGTGAAAAGCAGCTTGAGCATCCCAAGCACCGCCGGGAACACTATACATGTTGAAATCAATCACTAGCGACGGCGGCACATGATCGGGCCGAACCGCCAGCGAGACACGTTCACCAGCTTCCTGCATCCACTCTCTCCAGAAATTATGCCGCTGGATTAGATATTATTGAACTTACCTTCAATAACATGGTATGAGCGAAACGGGCCATGTCCAGGCAGATCATGACAAAACGATGCTGCGCCGCTTTTGGCAATTGCATCGCCATTTGAGCACCATATGGATTTTTGAGATGAACGCGGAAAATCAGCGCTCGCGAAAGGAAAGGGCGCCCCGCCTCTCACCAGGCGCGCGTCAGGCACAGTTGCGGGCTATAACGCTGGAGCTCCTGGCCGAACACGGCCTTGGTCATACCAACCACACGATGATCGCGAAGCGTGCGGGCGTGTCATTGCCCACCATGATGCATTATTATGCAGATCATGACGATCTTGTGCGGGATGTTCTCAACGAAGTCGCGAATTTCCTTCTGCACGGAATTGCCACGCGAGCCGCCGCAGAACAGGTTGATCCGCTTGCCGCGTTGGAGGAAATGCTCGTCTCGCTGGCGCGTTCGATCGACACGCATCAAGATGTTGTGCGCACGTGGCTCGACTGGAGCACGGCCACGCGTCACCCCACATGGCCCCGCTATATCGCCTTTCGCGAGGCTGCCTGCGCCGTGGTCGGAAAAAAGCTGAAAGAAGGAAAGGCTGACGGCACCATCAGCAAAGATTTGGTGGTCGAGGAGGCCGCAGAAGTGGTCGTCGGCCTCGCGCACATGATTGCGCAGATGCGTTTCACCGGGTCCACGGTTGCGCAGACCCGGCTTGCAATACAACATCTGCTCACCGGCTATCTGGGAGGAAAGCCGCGCTAAGGGTCAGCTGACCGCGACCTCCCGCTCAGGTGCCGCGACTGCACGGGTTTCTTCAAACTTGCGCAATATGGTCGGTTCGAGTGCTTTCACCTGTTCGACATTGGCGTGCTTGACATGTCCATAGCCGCGAATCTGCGCAGGCAACGAGGCCAGTTCTACAGCGGCGGCGTGGTTGGCGGGGGTCAGCCGGTCTGCGACCATGCGCATCTGCGCTTCATAATGGTCGATCAGCCCCCGCTCCATCCGACGCTCCTCGGTATAGCCGAAGATGTCGAAGGCGGTCCCACGTAGTCTCTTGAAGCGGGCGAGGACAGCGAAAGCCTTGCCCATCCATGGACCGAACTCGCGTTTGATCAGGTGCCCATTCGCATCGCGCTTGGAGAAGAGCGGCGGCGCGAGATTATAACGCAGCTTCGCGCCATTCTCGAACGTCTCCTTCAGCTGCTGCTGGAACGCTGGGTCCGCGTGCAGGCGAGCCACCTCATACTCGTCCTTGTAGCTCATCAGCTTGGCGAAGTTGCGAGCCACCATGACCGATAGAGTATCCTTGCCCGGCGCGGCCTGCTGTTCCGCATGTCTCACCAGGTCGACAAGGTCGCGATAGCGCTGGGCCCAGGCTGCATTCTGATAGCCAGTAAGCAGGCCAGTGCGGTGGGCGACAATATCGTCAAGTTTGGTCAGCGGCTGGAACTCGATCTCCTGCACATGACTCACCACGGCCTGTTCGATCCGCTGCGGGTCGACCGCCTGGAGGCGCCCGAGCGCGAAGGCTGCCTTGTTGAATGGGATCGCCACGCCGTTGATCTCGACCGCCCGCTCGATCGCTTGCGGAGAGACCGGCAACAGGCCAAGCTGGCTCGCATAGCCAAGCATGAACAGATTGGCGGCGATGGTATCTCCGAGCAATGCCAGGCCAAGGCCAGTGGCGTCGACGCTTTGCAACTGCGCGGACATTTTACCGAGGCGGCGAACCAGCAGCCCCTGATCCAGGGTCAGGTCTGGATTGCGCTGGAAGGCCGGCGTTGGCGTGACACGGGCGTTGACGACGGTCTTCGTCCGCTCGCCGTCCAGGGTGATCGCCGGTTCCTTGGAGAGAGCCGCGACGGCATCGAAGGCCAGCGCTAGATCCGCCTCGCCGATGCCCAGTTTCTGCGCACCCAGATCCTCATTATGCGCGGCGATGCGGACATGGCTATATACCGCGCCATTCTTCTGGCTAAGGCCGGTCATGTCGAACACCGATGTCGACTTGCCTTCCAGATGCGCCGCCATGGCGAGCAGCGCGCCGATGGTGACGACGCCGGTCCCGCCAATGCCCGACACCATGATGTTATAGGCGCCGTCCTCGAGGGAAACGAGAGCCGGAGACGGAAGAGCGATGTCGGTCTCACTCGCCAGCTGCGCCTTTTTGGGCTTGCGCGGCTCGGCGTCCAGCACCGTCACGAAACTCGGACAGAAGCCCTTCACGCAGCTATAATCCTTGTTGCAGTTCGACTGGTCGATTTGCCGCTTGCGCCCCAGTTCGGTTTCCTTGGGCCAGACGCTGACGCAATTGGACTGGACCGAGCAGTCGCCGCAACCCTCGCAAACAGCCGCATTGATGAACATGCGCTTGGCCGGATCGGGGAACTTGCCCCGCTTACGGCGACGGCGCTTTTCCGCGGCGCAAGTCTGTTCATAGACGATGACCGTGACGCCCGGCACGTTGCGCAATTCCTTCTGAACCGCGTCATAGCTGTCGCGATGATGGACCGTGACCCCGGCGCCAAGGCCGCTATGCGACCCATAAAGTTCAGGCCTGTCCGTCACGACGACGCAGCGTGTCGCTCCTTCGGCCAGCACCTGCCGGGTGATGTCACCGGGCGTCAGCGGTCCGTCCACCGGCTGACCTCCGGTCATGGCGACGGCATCGTTGAACAGGATCTTGAAGGTCATGTTGACCTTCGCCGCCACGGCGCCCCGCACCGCCAGCAGGCCGCTATGATAATAAGTGCCATCCCCCATATTCTGGAAGATGTGATTCATGTCGCTGAAATAAGCGAGGCTGTACCAATGCGCGCCCTCCCCGCCCATCTGCGTATTGGGCAGCATTTCCGGGCCGGAATACATCGCCATCGCATGGCAGCCGATGCCGCCCGCGGCGATCGATCCTTCAGGAAAGCGGGTGCCTGTATTGTGCGGACAGCCTGAGCAGAAATAGGGCGACCGCCCGGCATCGGCGGGCTTCAGCGCCGCAACCGTCGCCATTTGCCGCGACAGGCGTTCGGCGCGCTCCGCCAACGCTGCATCCTCGACGCCCAGACGCTGCAGCCGCTCGGCAATGACGATCGCCAGTTGCACCGGCTCCAGCTGTTCGTCCGCCGGAATCATGGCAACGCCATCTTCATCGGTCTTACCGACGATGCGCGGCATGTCCGGCCGGCCGTAGAGGATCGCCTTGGCCTGGTTCTCGACCAGCGGGTCCTTCTCCTCGATGAACAGCAACTCGCTCTGGCCGGCGGCGAACTCGACCAGCCCTTCGCGCTCCACCGGATACATGCAGCCCAGCTTGTAGAAGGACAGGCCGAGCGCCGCCGCGGCTTCCCGGTCCAGCTCCAGCATCTTGAGCGCCTGGCGCACATCCTGCACCGCCTTGCCGGTCGACACGATGCCCAGACGCCGCTGCGGCGCGTCGATCAGCGTCCGGTCGATGCCGTTGGCGCGCACGAACTTGCCGACCAGCGGCCAGCGATAGCGCTTGAGCACGATCTCCGACCCAATGCGGTCGAGATGGGTGGGGTAATTGTGGAAGCCATTGGCCGGGGCCGGACCGCGATCGGGACAGACGGGGCCATTGTCCCGCATCTCGATGTCAACCGTCATCGTCTGCTCCAGCGTCTCGTTGGTCAGCTTGAAGCCGGTATAGAGGCCTGTATAGCGCGACATGGCAAAGCCCAGCAGGCCCAGATCGATCACATCCTGCACGTCGGACGGCGCCAGGATCGGCATGCCCGCATGCATCAGCGCCATCTCGCTCTGATGCGCGACGGTCGACGATTTGCCCGAATGATCGTCCCCGGCAACGATCAGCACGCCGCCATGGGGATGGGTGCCCGCGATATTGCCATGCTTGAAGGGATCTCCCGAACGATCCACCCCCGGCCCCTTGCCGTACCAGATCGCGAACACGCCGTCGCGATGGGCGCCCGGCGTGGTCGCCAGCATCTGCGTGCCCCAGACCGCCGTCGCCGCCAGATCCTCGTTCACGCCGGGCTGGAACAATATGTCGTGGCTCTTGAGCAGATCCTTGGCCCGCCACAGTTCCAGGTCATAGGTGCCAAGCGGCGATCCGCGATAGCCCGAGATGAAGCCCGCCGTATTGAGCCCCGCCCGCGCATCGATCTCCTTCTGGAGCAGCGGCACGCGGATCAGCGCATGGGTGCCGCTCATGATCACCCGGCCTTCTTCGACCGTATATTTATCGTCCAGTTTCACGTCACGCATGATGGGTCTCTTTCAGCTCCGGCTCATGCCAGGCGGCCGCCTTGTCGCGGAGATAGGCAGCAAAGGCGGTGTCAAAATCGGTGAGAACCGTCCGGCTACTCGGCCGGTCGGCGATCAGGTTGAACCAGTTGCGCAGGCCGTCGACCTGATCCAGCAGGGACATGTCCCAGGTGAAACGCGCCACCCGCTCCCCAATGTCGAAGGTGTAGAAGGCGAAGAGGTCCGCCGTCGTCAGCTCTTCGCCCATAAGAAAGGGCTTCAATTCCACCAGATGGCTGAGTGCGCGCATTGCTCGGTCAAGGGTTTGGCGCGCCGCTTCGGTGGTGCCGGGCGCATTGCAGCCACCCATGAACACACCGGGAAATAGCGAACGCAGCGGCGTCTCGACATAGAGCTGCACGATGTTCGTGACCTGCCGCGCCTTCGCCCGCCCGAACGGCTCGTCCGGCAAAAGGGGAATGCCGCCTGTCGCCTCCTCCAGATAGTCGAGGATCGCCACCGTCTCCGCGATGCAACCTTGCCCTGTCTCCAGATAGGGGATCTTGCCCATCGCGCTGCGGGCGAGAAATGCGTCATCCTGCCTCGCCCGCTCCACGACGATCTCGAACGGCACATCCTTCTCGATCAGCGCAGCGCGCACCGTATTGAAATAATTACTCACGGCATAGCCGTGCAGCCGCAAGGCATCAGGCCGGGACATTGACCGAGACCAATATATCGTCGCCATCCCGCGTGACGGCATAGGTCGTCAAGAGCAGGTCAGGATCCTCTTCACAGCTGCCTGAGGGAAGATTGAAGGTCCAGCCATGCCAGGGACAGATCAACTGACCGTTGCAGATTTCGCCCTGATGCAATGGTCCCTGCGCATGCGGGCAGCGCGCCGCCGTGGCAACCGGCTCCCCGTCGACGAGAAATACCAACAGCTTGGTTTCGTCGACAGAGGCCCGGATCGGCTGACCGACCTCCAGATCTGCCATGGTTCCTACCTTGTGCATCCTGCCCGCTCTCCTTGCGCCATTTAGGCCCTTATTCCGGCCTAACCTGATGCCCGACGTTGGGGCATGGCGGACAGCGCCATGTCACAGCAAAACGTGACAGGACGCCCATTTTTGCCACAAATTCGTTGACGCACCGGGGGGAAAGCGCGACGCTACGAGCAGCAAAAAGGGACAATATGTCCCTGTCGCTTCAGGAGAGTGACGTGACTGGAATGGGCGTTTCGCGGTCGGCATCAACCGGCTGGGTGCTGGCGATCATCCGCGCCATGCGAACCGAAGGCGTGGACACCGACGCCGTTCTGTCTGAGATCGGAATGGACCCGGCGCTTCTGGAAGGCGGCTTCAGCCGCTATTTCCAAGCCGATGTAGGGAAATTGTGGCGCCGCGCAGTCGAACTCACGGGTGATCCCGATTTCGGCTTCAAGGTCGCGGCCGAAGTGCGTCCGGCGACCTTTCATGTGGTCGGCTATTCGATGAGCTGCTCCTCGACCCTGTCAAAGGCCTTACATCGCTTTGCCTATTATTGCCGATTGATATCGGATTCGGCCGCCGCGACCCTGACGGAAACGCAGGATCAGGCCATGCTGGAGTTCCACTTCGATACTGGCGGCGCGCCTCCGATCTATCAGACCGTGGATACCGTGGTCGCCAGCGTCCTGTCCTATCTTCGCTGGATCATCAACGAACGGCTGGTGCCGGTCGAGGTCCGCTTTGCCCATGAAGTGCCGCAACAGACGGCCAATTTCTCTAAATTTTTCGGCTGTCCGGTGCGGTTCGAGGACGCGCAGAACTGCATCATCTTTCGCAAGCGGGATCTGGAACGCCGCATCCTATCGTCGGATGAGGAACTGGCTTCCCTGCTTGACGGGGCGGCCAATCGCCATCTGGAACAGCGCATGGCTGGGCGCTTCGCGACCCGGGTCCGGGACCTGATGATGGCGCAGTTGCCCGATGAAGTACCGTCCAAAGTCGAGACTGCCAGGCGCCTCGGCATGACGGAAAGGACTTTGCTGCGACGGCTGAAAAATGAAGGCACGACCTTCGCAGATGTACTTCAGAAGTTGCGCGAAGAGCTGGCATTCCAATATCTTCAGCGCGGCATGTGTCTGAGCGAAGTCGCCTATCAACTGGGTTTTTCCGACAACGGAACTTTCTCTCGCGCCTTCAAACAGTGGACGGGGCGCCGCCCGAGCACCATCTTCAGCGAAGAGCCGGGAGAGAAGGCGGCCTAAGCCGCCTCCGATCGATCAGGTCTGGATATAGGCGACCTGCGTGTGCGTATATTCGTAAAGCCCATGCTTGCCGTCCGTGCCACCTATACCGGACTTGCGCACCCCGGCATGAAAGCCCTGGATCGCCTCGAAATGCTCCCGGTTGACATAGGTTTCACCGAAACGAAGGTCGGAAATCGCCTTCATCGCTGACGACAGGCTGCGGGTGAAGATGGAGGAAGACAGGCCATAGTCGCTGGCATTGGCCAGCGCGATACCCTGGTCGAGATCGTCGATCTCGTTCACCACGATGACGGGTCCGAAAATCTCCCGGTGCATGATGTCCATATCCGGCGTGGTCCCGGCGAGCACAGTCGGCCGGTAATGACAGCCCGCCCCCTCCAGCACAGCGCCACCTGCCAGGACTTCCGCGCCGAGCGAGCGCGCATTGTCGACGAGCGCCTCGATCCGCTGTACCGCTGCCCGATTGATGACCGGCCCCATCGCCACTTGCGCCCCGCCCAGAGGATCGCCCTGGCTGATCCCGCCGACCGACGCGGCCAGCTTGTCCCGGAATTGTTGCGCAACACCCTTCTGAACATAGACCCGCTCGGCGCAGTTGCACGCTTGCCCTGTATTGATCGTCTTGGACATGGTGAGCGTCTGGACGGCCAGATCCACATCCGCGTCATCAAGAACAATCACCGGTGCCTTGCCGCCCAGTTCCAGGTTGACCTTGGTCACATTTCGGGCGGCGCTGGCCATGATCGCAGAACCGGCAGCCGAACTGCCGGTGAAGCTGATCATCTGTACGGTGGGATGCGACACCAGCGCCGCCCCGGTCGTTTCACCCCGCCCGCAGATAAGATTGAATACGCCCACCGGCAGGTCCGTCTCGGCGACTAGCCTCGCGAAAGCCGCCGCGCCGAATGGCGTTTCTTCAGACGGCTTCACGACAATCGTATTGCCGGTGACGAGCGCGGGCGCCACCTTCCGCGCGACCATGAAGAAGGGGAAGTTCCAGGGCAATATGCCCGCCACCACGCCCATCGGCCGCCGGAACAGCAGCATGGTCTCGCCTGGCCGGTCGCTTGAGATGACCTCGCCCTCGATCCGCCGACCCCATTCGGCCATATAGTCGAGATATTCGGCCGTCAGCGCGACTTCCATCTCCGCAAGCGGCAGTATCTTGCCCTGCTCGAGCGCGGTGATCCTGGCCAGTTCGGGCAGCTTTTCCCTGATCTTCGTCGCGATCGCCCGCAGAGCCAATCCGCGCGTATGCGCCGGCAGGCGCGCCCAGTCGGCCTGCGCCGCTTCAGCAGCGCGCAGCGCGGCATCCACCACGCCCCTGTCGGCATCAGGCGCCCGCCCGATCACATCTCCCGTAGCGGGATTGAGGACATCGATCACGCCGTTCGCCGACGTGAATTCGCCGCCAATATAATTTTCGAAGCTCAGATTCATGGTCCGTCCCGCCGTCATCAAAGGATATTGCGCAAAGGGGTCGCCGAACGAGCCGACTCCTGCGTGCGAAGGAAGTCCGGCACTTCGCTCGCGAGCCGGATATGGTTGCGGCCAAGTTCGCTGAGACTGCCGCAACCGAGCAACGCCAAAGTCCGTTCCGTCTCCGCTCGCAGCAATTCAAGCACCCGCCCTACACCGGGAGCACCGAAGGCGCTGAGGCCGTAGAGATAAGGCCGCCCCGCCATGCACGCCGTCGCCCCCATCGCCAGAGCCTTGACGATATGACTGCCCCGCCGGATGCCGCCATCCAGGATCACCTCCAACCGGTCGCCGACCGCATCGACTATGTCCGCCAGCAGATCGATCGTGGGCGGCACGCCATCAAGCTGACGACCGCCATGATTGGACAGGATGACGGCCGTTGCTCCGGCCGCTGCCGCCATGCGCGCGTCGCGCACGGACTGGATGCCCTTGATGGCGAACGGGCCACCCCAATATTGCGCGACACGCTCTACCGCAGCCCAGGTGATGTTCCGTTCCATGCGCGCTGCGAAATAGGTTGCAAGGGTCGAAAGATCGCCGCTTTCCGCGTTCGCCGGACCGACGTTGGGCAAGCTGAAAGCAGGACTCGTCAGATAATTGACGCACCAGCGAGGACGCAATGCGAAGGACAGAATACTGGCTGCTGTCAGGCGGGGCGGCACGGTCAAGCCCGTGCGCAAATCCCTTTCCCGATTGCCTGCAACGATCGTGTCCACCGTCAGGCAAAGCGCGTCGAATCCCGCTGCCTTGCAGCGGTCGATCATCGCGAAATTCAGCTGCTCGTCATTCAACAGATAAAGCTGGAATATCTTGGGGCCCGCGCTGCTTCTGCCCACATCCTCAATGCTGGAGGTCGCCATGGTCGACAGCGCATAGCCGACGCCGCTCCGCTCAGCCTCGCGCGCCACGCCCAACTCGCCATCACGATGGAACATGCGGGTCATGCCGGTGGGCGCAAGCAAAAGGGGCCAGGCAAGGTCGCGCCCCAACACCCTTCGCCCCATATCGACCGAACGTATGTCCTTCAGATAGTCAGGCGCCAGATTATACCGGTCAAATCCTTCAACATTGGCCAGCATGGTGCGCTCATCATCGGCGCCCCCGGCGATATAATGATAGAGCGGCGCAGGCAGGCGTTTGCGCGCCAGCCGCTCGAAATCGGCGATATTATGGCAATTGCCGGTTCGAGCCATGCCCGTCAGGCCTCCCTAACAGACGCCCTTCGGGCGCCCTTTTCTTGTCATCGCAGCGCTAAGAAAGTCACCGCACCCTGTAGCGCACCGGAAGGACATGCGGTCCGCGTGCGAAATAGGAATCTAGCCAATGAACCTCATCCGAAACCGGCTCGATCAGGGAGAAGCGCGAGAAGATGACTTCCAGCGCCGACTTGGCTTCCATCCGGCTGAGATAGTTGCCGAGGCAAAAATGAGGCCCCTGCCCGAAGGACATGAGCGGCACCTCGATCTTGCGGTCTATATCGAACACTTCAGGATTGTCGAACTTGCTCTCGTCCCGGTTGGCCGAAGCAAGGATAGGCATGATCGCCGACCCGGCTGGGATTTTCACGCCGGCGATTTCCGTATCGATCGTCGTGTGACGGAAGATGATCTGGACCGGCGGATTGTACCGCAGCACTTCTTCCAGCACGGCCGGTATCAGGCTGTGATCCGCCAGCACACGATCGAACACATCGCGATGCCGGTTCAGTTCGATCAGCGTGGTGCCAAGCAGGTTGGTCGTCGTCTCGACGCCTCCGATCAGCAGCAATATCGCCATGGAGAGGACTTGGTTGCGCGTCAGCTTCTGCCCGTCAACCTCGGTGGTGATGAAGGTGGAGATCAGGTCATCGCCCAGATTCTTCACCCGCTCGTCATACAGATCCTCGAAAAAGTCCCGCATCTTTTTGGTGCTGGCTGCGATATGAGCGAGCTTTTCAGGTCCATAGGCAGCCCGGTTGGCCGCTGACAGCACATCATCGACCCAGACCTTGAACTCCGCGCGGCGCTCGGTTGGCACACCCAGAACCTCGGCCACGACCGTCACCGGGTAAAGGGCGGTAAATTCCCAGGCGAAATCGAACTCCCCTTCCGGCCCGTGCTTAGCGATGATGTCGTCCACCAGCAGGTTGGCAATCTCATAGGTACGATCGCGAAGACCATTCACCTTGGAGGGCACGAACGCCTTGTTGGCGATCCTGCGAAGCTGCATGTGGCCGGGCGGGTCCATGGAGATCATCGGCGCTTCCTCAGGCACCGGATCATATTCGCCCAGCAGCGCCGGCCAGAACTGGCCAGAACTGAACGTTCGTCCATCCTTCAGCAACGCGTCGATGTCATCATAGCGCGCCACGCCATAGGCCTGGAGGCCAGGCAGCCATTTCACCGGCTCATTGCGGCGAAGTTCGACATAATAGGGATAAGGCTCATGCTTCACATCCGGGTTCAGCGGATCATAATCCAGTTTTCCGCTTGCGCCGCCGGCATTGGCTTCCATGATCGCCGTCATCGTCATCCAACTCCACATTATCGCGCCAGCCGTTGGGACAGCGCTGTTGTTGGGGCGAGACTGCGCTATTCCGGGCCGGGATCGAAGGGCGGTTCGTGCCAGTCAAAGGCAGGATGTGCCAGATATGCCCTTGCTGTCACGTTTCGCCCTCAACTGACCCAATCGGCTGTAGATTCCTTACGGTTCAACCGACACACTCCGATCCAGACAGGCAATAACGACCGGTAGCAGGAGAGGCCCAGAGCCATGCATATTTTGTACGCCCCCTTGGTGAATGACGCCCATCTGTCGCCCGAGCAGCAGGACGTGCTGCAACGGCTGCGGAGCGGCACATCGATCACGGCCGACGCCCCGATCGCTCAGGGCGGCGGCGCGCGCGAGCATAAGAGCTTCGAGGCCGCCCAGGATTGGGTCACAGCCTTTTTCGACAAGGGCGCCGAAGAGGTGCTGGGCTATTATGCCGATGATTTCGTCTGGGAAGATATCGAGTTCATGCAGACGATCACCACGAAGGAAGATCTCTACAAGGCCTTCGTCGTTTTCAACAACAGCGGTCCGGAAAGCCCGTTCGGCGTGCACAAGTTCGAGGTTCTGACCTATGATGGCGGCCCGGCCGGCCGCTCACGCGGCGTGCGCCGCACCGAGGGCCCACCGCCCGAATGGCAGGGCGGGCTTGAGGGCGACTATGCCCGCTTTGCCAACAATATCTATCTTGGCGCAGACCTCGACTATGACGAGTGGGGCTATATGCAATGGGTGTGGAAGGCGACGCATAACAGCGACTTTTTCGGCATCCCCGCCGCCGGCAAGACCACGGTGACGCGCGGTACAACCACCCAGATGTACAAGAACGGCAAGATCGTCCGCTGCCGCACCCACTGGAATTTCCGTGAATTCGCCATGCAGCTCGGCATCATTCCGCCGCCGGATGAAGCATGGCGCAACAATCCGGGCCTCAACGCCTGATTGGACAGGACGCTATGCGCTATTCCCTGCTAGGCCGCAGCGGGCTTCGTGTTTCGAAGCTCGCTTTGGGCACCATGACCTTCGGAACAGCGGCCGACTGGTCGCGTCCCGAAGAGGAATGCCGCCCCGTCTTCGACGCCTATGTCGAGGCGGGTGGCAATTTCATAGACACCGCGAACATGTATACCGGCGGGGAGAGCGAGAAGATGATCGGACGTTTCATCGCGTCCGATCGCGACCGCTTCGTCGTTGCGACCAAATATGCCAATGCCGTCCCCGGCCGAAGCGATCCCAATGAAGCGGGGGTCCATCGCAAAAGCCTCGTCCGGTCGCTGGACGCCAGCCTGAAACGGCTCGGAACCGACTATATCGATCTCTATTTCGTTCACTGGTGGGACTTCACCACGCCGGTGGAGGAGGTGCAGAGGGCACTGACCGACGCCATCGCGGCAGGCAAGATTCTTCACATCGGTCTTTCCGACGTACCCGCATGGGTCGTGTCGCGCGCGCAAACGTTCCACGACCTGCGCGGCCTCGCGCCGATCAGTTGCATGCAGCTCGAATATAGCCTGGTGCAGCGCTCGATCGAACGCGAGCATATACCGCTCGCGCAGGCGCATGACATCGGCATCACCGCCTGGTCGCCGCTGGCGGGCGGCATATTGAGCGGCAAATATACCCGCCCCGGCACGGCCGATGACGGATCGTCTAAGCGCATGGACTCCATGCAGTTGCAACAGCTCAATGCCCGCAACTGCACAATCGCAGTGGCGGTCGAGGAGGTTGCCAACGAACTGGGGGTCAAGACATCGCAGGTCGCCCTTGCCTGGATCATCGCACGCGATGTGATCCCCGTCGCCGGTGCGACCCGGGTGGAGCAGATGAAGGAAAATCTGGCCGCGGTGACGCTGGAACTGCCCGAAACGGCGATAGCACGCCTGAACGCCGCCAGCGCCTTCGACGCCGGCCATCCCTATTCGATGCTGAACTGGGACATGCCGATGGCACTCGGCTATGCGGGCATGTTCGACCAGATTGATATTCCGCGCTTCCCTCCCCATGATTTCGGGCCGCAGGAGCATTGAGCATGGCGACGACGCTAATCGTCTTTATCAAGCGCCGCCCGGGCATGGTGCCGGAAGCCTTCTCCCGCTACTGGCGCGAGGTCCACGCCCCTCTGCTGCTGGCCTGCACCGATTTCAGCCGCCACATTCTGCGCTACGAGCAATTTCACGGCACGGCGCAGACCGCGGCTCTGGGTGCCATGTTCGGCGCTTCCGGTGATTTTGACGGCGTCGCGGCCATCACCTTTGCCAATGCCGAAGCGCTCGAAGAAGCCTTTGCCGAGCCGCGTTACCTGGCGGACGTCCGGCCGGACGAGCCCCATTTCGTCGATCTTCACAATTGCCTTTCCTTCATTGCCAGCCCAGAACTAATCAAAGGGTAGACGTCCGGAGGGGACCGCATTGACGCAGACACTGGCGTATAGACAGGCTCACGCGCCGCGCTCTCCGCTCGTGGCCTTCCTCTGCTTCCTCATCGCTATATTGGAAGGGTTCGATCTGCAGGTCGCAGGCATCGCCGCGCCCAATCTGAAGCTCCAGTTCGCCCTCGATCCCGCAACATTGGGATGGTTCTTCAGCGCGAGCACCATCGGTCTGCTCATCGGCGCGCTTGTGGGAGGCCATTTGTCGGACCGGATCGGCCGGGAGCGGGTTCTGCTTTGGTCCGTCGCAGGCTTTGGCGCGGCATCGATCATCACCGGCCTTTCGCAAAGCCCGGCAATGCTGATCGGCGCTCGTATCGCCACCGGCCTGGGCCTGGGCGGCGCACTGCCCAATCTGCTCGCCTTCACCTCGGAACATGCGGCACCGGGCCGGGAACGGCGGGCCGTCGCCCTGCTCTATTGCGGCGTTCCTGTTGGCGGCGCTTCGGTCAGCCTGATCGGCGCGGCGCTGGGCACGGACTGGCGCACACCCTTCGTGATCGGCGGCCTGTTGCCGCTGTTGCTGGCTGCCCTGCTATGGCGTGTCATGCCTCCCGGCCAGGCGCCGGCACAGGCTCGCGAAGAGCCGCAGGGCATCGCGGAGGCGCTTTTCGGCCAGGGCCGGCTGATTGCTTCGTTGCTGATCTGGACCAGCTTTTTCGCCACGCTCATCATCCTCTATCTGGTGCTCAACTGGCTGCCGACCTTGCTGACCGGGCTTGGCCTCAGCCGCCAGACATCCTTCCTCGCGCAGCTTGCCTTCAACTGCGGCGGGCTTGTGCTGTGCGCCGTCACTGCTCCCCTGCTGGACCTGCGTCGGGGGTGGCTCGTTGCGCTGGCGGCCTTCACGGCCATCCCAATCCTGCTCTTGCGCGCCTCGGCTATCGAGGATGCAGGTGCCGCGATCCTGTTCGCGTTCCTGCTGGGGGGAGCAGTGCTTGTTACCCAATCCTATCTTTATGCGCTCGCGCCCCGCCTCTATCCCGCGTCGTCGCGCGGCGTCGGCGTCGGCGCAGCGGTTGCCGCCGGTCGCATCGGCTCGATTGCAGGGCCCTTGCTTGGTGCCCTGCTCGTAGCCTCCGGCGGGGGAATGGGCGCGGTGCTGCGCGGCATCATTCCGGTCGCGCTGGTGGCGGGCGCCGCCGCGATCATCCTTTCCTTGCGGCAGCTTCGATCATGACCGGCTGGACCTGGCTCAGCCTTGCCATCATCGCGAAGGTCATCGCCACCTCCGCCCTCAATGCGAGCGCGGGCTTCAGCCGCGCTGCCCCGGCGGCCGTCGCGATCCCGGGCTATGTGGTCGCCTTCATCTGCCTGTCGATGGCCTTGCGGACGGTGCCGCTGGGCCTTGCTTATGCAATCTGGTCCGGGGCCGGGATCGCGCTGCTGGCGCTGATAGGCTGGCTGGCCTTTCGCCAGTCGCTCACGACCCCGCAAATTGCCGGACTGGCCCTCATTCTATCAGGCATTGCGCTGATGCGGCTGCCTATCGTGCGCTAAACCCTCAGTCCTCCGGCGCGATGGTGATGTCGAGCCGTTCGACCGCATCGCCGATCACCAGCTGGCAGGCCAACCGCGATCGCGCGGTGCGGTGGTCGCTGCTGTCGAGCAGATCATTCTCATCATCGTTCATCGCCTCGAACTGCCCGGCATGATCGGGCAAGACATAAACGTGGCAGGTCGCGCAGGAACAGCATCCCCCGCACAGTGCCAGCAGCTCGTCCAGCCCCGCGTCCCGGATGCTCTCCATCAGGTTCATGCCGGGGACGATGGCAATTTCATGCACCTCGCCCCGGCGTGACGTGATCCTGATCCCGCTCATGCCGCGGGCGCCTTGGTTTTGCGGTTGAGAAAAGCCGAGACACGTTCAGCCGCCACCGGTGTGCGCAATGTATTGAGGAAATAGCGGCTTTCGATCCTCAGCCCGGCGTCGATCGGCACCTGCGATCCTTCATAGACCGCCTTCAGGATATTCCCGTCCGCATCATTCGTCCGTTCACCCCCGCGCCTCGCGGCGATTGCCGGGCCGAAAAGCGCATAGCCCGCCAGCATATGAGGACCACCTCCAGGAAGGCGGAAGCCCTTCTCGTCCCATGGCGCGCTGCTTCGGCCGCCTGCGGCGATCCACTGGTGCGCACGGTCGAACGCCTGCTCGCGGCTGGCAGTCTCATCGATCACGCCCAGAGCCACCGCATCCTCAATGCTCATCGCTTTGCCTTCGAGCAGATAGGGCAATGACGGCATCAGACCAGCCAGCCGCAGGAGCCGTTGCGTGCCGCCTGCTCCCGGCATTAGGCCCAGCGTCGCTTCCGGCAGGCCAAGGCGCAGCCCCTCCTCCTCTATCGCGATCCGATAGTGGCAACCCAGCGCCAGTTCCAGCCCGCCGCCCAGCGCCACGCCGGCAATCACGACGACCAGGGGCTTGCCCACCCTTTCCAGGTCGCGAATGCGCCCGCTGAAATGGCCCGCCTCGAATAAGGCCGCCTGCAACTCCTCCTGTGTGCCCGCCGCACGCCACCGCTCGATATCGGCCTGGAGTTCATGGAGGTCTGCACCCGCGCAAAATCCGCTCGGCTTGCCCGAACAGAGGATGGCGCCAATGATCCGCTCATCCTGCCGGATGATTTCCGCCAGTTCGCCCAGATCATGCTGGACAGCATGGCTGATGGTGTTCATCGACCGACCCGGCATGTCGAAGGTGACGATGGCAACGCCGTCCGCGCCGACGTCCAATGTGAAATTTTCCATGTTTCGTCCCTCCCGTCAGACGCGCTCGATGACCGTGGCGGTGCCCATGCCTGCGCCGACGCAGAGATTGATGAGCGCCGTCGCCTTGCCCGATCGCTCCAGTTCATCGACCATCGTCCCCAGGATCATGCCCCCAGTCGCGCCCAGCGGATGACCCATGGCGATCGCGCCGCCATTGACGTTGATCTTCGCTGGATCGATGTCGAGCGCCTGGATGTAGCGCAGCACCACCGCCGCGAAGGCTTCGTTAAGCTCGAACAGGTCGATGTCGCCGCGCTCCATGCCGAGCCGGTCGAGCAGCCTGCGCGTGACGAACTCGGGGCCGGTGAGCATGATCGTCGGGTCCGACCCGATCGACGCAGTGCCCAGGATGCGCGCCCGAGGTTTGAGTCCGGCGGCCTCGCCCGCTCCCTTGGACCCGATCAGCACGGCCGACGCGCCATCGACGATACCGGAAGAATTGCCGCCATGATGGACATGGTTGATCGGCCCCATTTCGGGATAGCGCGCCTGCGCCACCGCGTCGTAGCCCGACTCGCCCATCTTAATGAAGGCGGGCTTCAGCGAGCCCAGCGACTGAAGATCGGATTGCGGCCGCATATGTTCGTCATGGTCGAGGATGACGATTCCCGCTTGGTCCAGCACCGGCACGATCGATCGCGCGAACCGCCCCTCCTGCCAAGACAGCGCAGCGCGCCGCTGGCTTTCGACGGCATAGGCGTCAACATCCTCACGGCCGAAGCCATGGATGGTCGCGATCATGTCTGCGCCAATCCCCTGCGGCGCGTAATAATGATCGAAGGCGAAGGTCGGGTCGACCATCATCGCGCCGCCATCGGCCGCCAGCGCGACGCGAGACATGGATTCCACGCCCCCCGCAATGGCAAAGCGCGCTTCACCCAGCGCAACCTTGGCCGCCGCCATATTGCATGCCTCCAGACCCGAGGCGCAGAAGCGGTTGACCTGCACACCCGGCACGCGCTGGTCATAACCCGCGACCAGTGAGGCGATGCGGGCGATGTCGCTGCCCTGCTCACCCACCGGCATGACGCAACCCAGGATGACATCGTCCACCAGCGCGGTGTCGAGGCCATTGCGATCCCGGACCGCCTGCAACATCTGCGCCGCCAGCGAAAGTGCGGTGATCTCATGCAGCGCGCCGTCCGGCCGCCCCTTGCCGCGCGGGGTGCGCACGGCATCGTAAATATAGACCTCAACCATGATGATCCCCTGTTCAGCGCGGCGCGAGCCGGATCGCGCCGTCGAGGCGGACGGACTCACCGTTCAGATAGCTGTTGCCGATCATGTGCAGCGCCAGCGCGGCATATTCCTCCGGCGCGCCAAGACGTTTGGGGAAGGGCACCGAAGCGCCCAGCGCAACCTGCACATTTTCAGGAAGGCCCCGCATCATCGGGGTCAGGAACAGACCCGGCAGAATGGTGTTGATGCGGATACCCTCACCCATCAGGTCGCGGGCAATTGGCAGCGTCATGCCAAGGACGCCCGCCTTGGATGCTGAATAGGCCGCCTGCCCCATCTGCCCGTCCTGCGCCGCGACGCTGGCCGTACAGACGATGGCGCCTCGCTCGCCATCGGCCAGCGGCTCAAGATCCAACATCCCCTGCGCGGAAGCAGCGATGCAGCGAAAGGTGCCGAGCAGATTGATCTGCACAACCCGCTCGAAATCCTTCATCGGAAATCGGGCGGTGCCGCCGCCTCCCTTGCTCCTTGACGCGGTCTTTATCCCGTTGGCTATGCCGGCGCAGTTGACGAGGATGCGTTCCTGCCCATGCGCATGGCGCGCCTTTGCAAAAGCCGCGTCGACCTGCTCGTCGGAGGTCACGTCGACCTGGCAGAATATGCCACCAATCTCCTGCGCAACCGCTATGCCTGTTGCCTCGTTCATGTCGAATATCGCTACTCGCGCGCCCGCCTGCGCAAGTGCTCGCGCGCTTGCTTCGCCCAGGCCCGAGGCACCGCCTGTCACCACAGCGGCAACATTTCCGTCTATTCGCATCCTCACCCACTCCAAAAGTAACGCTGCATTTCCTCCGTGTCTGTCACTGGCAGCGCCGGCGGCAAACGGCGCGATGTGACAAGTGATGACCTTTCAGGACAATTTCTGCGCGCCACATATTTTTGGCGTGATGCGCCAATGAGTGTCGCGTCGTGCCATGGTGAGAAAACGCGGAACGACCGATTGTTGCCGCATCCTGACAATCAGTTGGCGAGGATAAATGCATATACTCATCACCGGGCCGGCGGGCTCCAAAGCATTTTTGGAGCAGCTCGCCCGCGCGATTGATAGTCAGGCGGCGCAGATCGTCTGCCGTTATGATCTAGAGCGACCATCCGACTATGAGAACTGGCAAGAGGTGGAGATACTTGTCGCCTTCGCCAGGCCTTGCGATCACGAAGACATGCAGCGCGCTCCACATTTGCGCGCGATCGTTCTGCCCTCTCTCGGATTCGAAGGCATCGATGTCGATGCCGCTACCCGAAGAGGTATTGCTGTGGCAAACGGACATGTCGCTGAAAATTTCGAAACGGTTGCGGAGGCAGCGATTCTGTTCATCCTGATGTCGCTGTACGACATCGAGGCGACACAGGTGCGCCTTAAACGCGATCTCGTGCGCGTAGGCCCCCCCAGAGCTCGTATGCTCAAGGGTAAGACCATCGGCATATTGGGATTCGGCAACATAGCCCGTGCTGTCGTGAAACGACTTGAAGGCTGGGATGTCGACATGTTGATACACACTCGCCGCCATGTTGGAGTCGCCGTAGCGGAACAATGCGATCTGGAGACATTGCTTGAACGAAGCGACGTCGTCGTCCCTCTCCCGCCCCTCACCGCCGAAACTCATGGCATTTTGTCCAAAGAAAGACTGCTTTCGATGAAGGAGGGCGCCATTCTTGTAAATCTTTCGCGAGGCGCAATCATCGACGAGGGCGCATTGTGTGATCCGGAGGTCGTGGCGCGCCTGGGAGGGATAGCGCTGGATGTGTTCGAAAACGAACCATTACCGAGTGACAGCCCTCTCCGAGGGCACCCAAGGGCCATCCTGACCAACCACGAAGTGGCTCATACCAGCGAGAATCTGAGCGCTCTGTTCGCCACCGCTGTGACCAATGTCCAGGCCGCCATGAAAGGCTCGATAATGCCAACAATTCTCAATCGATAGATGCACTGACGCCCTTTGAATGTAGCCGCAACCTTCTCTTCACGGCAGTAACCATATCTTGGAAAAGCGGATCGGGAATGAATTGTAGCCGCCGATGAAATTGCCATCGACCAGTCGCGGGTTTCCCGTAAGCTCCATGAACTTGAGATGGGGAAACAATTCCTCAAAGAGAACGCACTTTTTAAGTTTGACCAGAATTTGGCCTAGGAACATACCAATGGGCGCACTGTGCTTTTCAAAAAGTCGCTTACATATCCTGAACAATGCTATCTGTCTCGAGTTGGCAAATAGTCTGAACCTGCCAGAGCCATCCCGCCGTGAGCGGTCAATCCGCCGTTCGCTTCAAGTTAGGAATGCTCGAAGGAATCGAACCGGTGTCACGCATATTAGCGGGGGAAGACGGCGGCGACTCCCATACGTCTGCATCCGCTTGAGCAGGAATGTAGAGGAATAGGTATCAGAGGTTATTTTTCTTTTCCGAAAGTATCAGCTCCAAAGCGCGCAATAAGCCTCATCCCTACATTCTGAATATAAAGATTTTTCCTCCATGTAACCCGGCTGTGATAGCGACCAATCGCTGTCCAGTAATTTCGCACGCCCTGCAATTCGGTCAGAAATATCCAGCGCGCGGCGTACACATTGAAGCAAGCGTCATGCTGAAGCCGATGCCATACCTCAGATTCCGATCGATGGACCAAGATCGAGATTCTCGGCACCCACCAACTATTGATCTGCAAGGGACCCAAATCATAGCTGCCGTCAGCGTTCCTGATCCTTGCTCCAATCCACCCCGCTTCCTGATCTCGCAGCCCCCAGAGCGTCTTTTCCAACCAGCCGTTGCCATTCGATGCAAGCCGAATGCACCGTGCCACCTCGACATCCCCGGCAAGCTGGGCGGCGTTAGCGGGAGTTGCATGCACGATTGACGCGCTCATAACGATCATTGCTGCCGTCAGCAGGCCCCAAAGCCTGCTCATCGATCCTGCCCCCTCGTCCGATGAAGCCCCTGATTGTGGGTCGGTTCCGGCGTAGGCCGATCACCCCCAATGAATGAACGCAAGAATGAGTCAATCTGCTCGGTGGCCGATTGCGCGCGACCTGCCAGCTTTTCAGGCAAACTCAATCCGTCCACGCGCGATCGAGGATTTGCCGAACTCAAACGTTCTCGCCTCTCCCGCCGCTGGATTTCCTGTTCGATGCGTTGACGGCGCAGTTCTTCCCCATGGCGCTCGATGAAAATGGTTCGACTATCTCGATCCAGGCGACCAAGCCCTTCAAGTGCCGATGTCTTTTCGCCTGAGTTCCGCTCCAATTTCTGCGCGAGCTTATCTCTGTCTTCCGTCCAGAGCTTCACCCCCAGGCGCGCTCTGGTAATCGCCGTGTAAAAATTCTGACCATTGACCAGACTTGATCCTATCGGAGCCAAGACATAGACACGCGCATAGGTCTTCGACTGCGACGAATACACCGTCTCGGCATAGCCATGGTCCCAGGTCTTGTGGATGGACAGATCAACGGTCTGGATTCTGGCATCCCGATCCCACCTGATGGTCGCAATTGATCCATGGAGCTTCTCGACCGTGCCCCGCTCTGCATTTTTCAGATCAAGCTCTTTGTTGGCCAGTCGCCATTGAACGCGATCCCCGGACGCCAAGTCTCGCTCACCTTGGTCAAAGACATTGATCTGTCGGGGTCGCGTCGATCGGGGATCCCATCGGATAATCCGTCCCTGCTCATCGGCAAGGCGAACGATTTGCCGGCCGTTCTCATTGCGGCCAAGTCCTGCCACGCGATATTCCGCGTCCCGGGCGATACCGGCCTCGGCAATGTCACGCCCAAATTTCACGACCTGCCCACCCGAATAAAAGCGCGCGAACCGCTTCTCTTCATCGGTCATCCCCGCCGGCGACAAAATCTGGACACGACTCTCCTCGATGGCGATGCCCCCCTCCTTCTGGAGCGCTTCCCGTATCTGGGCGTTCACAGCCAGACGAGTGGCATTTTCAAGCACGAGAATGTTCGTGCCAGCGCGATGCTCCGGTTTGAGCCGGGTCCACTCCCTCACCATGTCCTTGGCGAGTATGTCCACGCTCTCCCCGCTTACGACCTTATCGAGAGCGGCGATCGAAGCGGGATAGTCAGCCTCGCGCGCGTACGTAACCGCCGCCTTCATCGACTTGGTTTCCTGCCGTACCGACTCCTTGAGTTCCGCGGTCGGCAACCCCAGTCGTTGCAGCAACCAGAAGGTTTTGCCCTGCTCGATGGCACCGGTCTGGTGATCGTCACCCAAGAGGAGAAGGCGAGCCCCCGTTTTCCGGCTGATCCCCAGCACACGGGAAGCTTGCCGATTGCCGAGCTGCCCGGCCTCATCCAGCACCAGCACATGACGGTCACTGATACCATGCCCGCCCCCGGCAAGCAGGCTGGCAACAGTCCGGGACTCTATGCCAGCATCCTGCCCGAGCTTCAATGTCGCCGACGAGGTCGGTGCGGTCGCGATGAGGATGGTCCCTGGCTCCGCAGCCTCTTTGAGCGTCTTGACCAGCGTTGATTTCCCCGAACCGGCCACCCCATGGATGCCATTCACCCGATCGCGCGAGATCGCGACATCCACCAGCGCCTGTTCCTGGGCAGGCGTCAAGCCTGCCTTGTCGAGCGCGACCAGCAGCCGGTCCGTAGACGCGATGGGCCGAGCATCGTTCAGCGCAAGGGCAAGATGCTGGGTCAATGCCAGCTCAAGACGGGCGGTTTTTCTCGTCGTGCGCCCCCGGGTCAGTATCCGGTCGCCCGTTTGCTCGTGCGTTGCCAGGAGCTTGCGCCGTGCCTCATGGGCTTCGATCATCGGGCGGACGTCAGACAAGCGCACTTCCCCAACATGGGAAGCGAGGCCGAGACGGAATATGCGTCCCAGATTGTTCACCGCTTCGCGCGATTCCGCCTGTCGCATGCCGAACAGGGCGGCCCGGCCGACGTCAGCGGTCCGTGGAACGATCTCCCTCCTCTCCTTTCGGCTCAACAGGTCAAGACCTTCGCGATACCGTTCCGATCGTTGCTGCCATTGCTCCCGCAGCGCCTCGATATCGACCTTCTGCTTGGGAGGCCGGGTCGCATAGAAGGAGGCCTGGCGTCCGGCCTGCCCGGTCAACCCCTCTTCCCGCGCATGGACATCGATCTGTTCGGCACGCCTGGAAAATGCCTTCACCAGATCCTGCGGGACATCTTTGATTTCAAAAAGGCCGGTGCGCGGATCATACTCGATTTCATAACCCAGCTCCCGAAGGCCATGGGCCAGGTCGTTGCGATACACCTGTCCCGCGGTCATTTGCTCCGCAAACATGGCGCGGGTTTCCAGACTTGCCATTTGCGCCTCACCGTCCCGGCCGGTGATGTTCATGACAACCACATGGGTGTGGAGATGGGGGTCGAGTTCCCGGCTGGCATGTTCGGTGAAGCGAGCAAAAATCAGTCGGCCGGTCGTCTCATGGACGATCTCGCCTGCAACGCGGTGCCGCAGGGCGGCATGTTCCTCCAGATAGTCCAACGCCCTCCCAACGGCATTTTCATGTACAGCCAGTATCCGCTCGTCTCCCGCGACCAGCGCCATGATGGAAACCGACTTGGGTGCGTTGACCGCGAAATCCCAACCGGGGTGATGCTCGATCTCCCCGCCCTTGCGGTGTCTTCCAAGCTGCTGCTCCCCAACACGGCCGGAGAGCAGTTGCTCGAATATCTCGTGATCGACCATTCCTTCCAGACCAAGGTCGCGGGCTAGGGACCCTCCCCATTCGGAATGCTCATCGAAACCTTTTTTGTAATAATCGCCGAGCGCATAATAGCGCGCGATGTTACCGGGTTTGCCATGCAGGCGCACGGGATTGATCATGCCGGCCTCGCCTCTTCGCGGGGACCATCGGCGCGGCCATGCTGGACGAGGTTCGACTGGATGCTTCCCTGTCGCGCCGCCAGCAAGGTCCAGGCATCGCGCGGCGGGATCGGCAATTCACCCTGCTCCGCGCCGAGAATGGCGTCGACCTGCGCCGCCTCACTCTCGACCGCAGGCGACCCATCCACGCTCGGCGCACCGGTGGCATAAGCACTGGAGCCCTGCCCCTCCTTAGCGGGAGGACGCAGATCATCACCCTGCTCCCTTTCCCGATCGAGCGCCTCGCGCACCCGGGCCTCGGCCTTGGCCAGTTTTACCAATTCGTCCGCCTTGCTGAGCTGCGCCGGCGGACCCACACGTTCGACAAATGCAGGTTCGTCAGAGGAGACGACATTGTACCGGTCCGCGAACTTGACGACCGGAAGATCACGCCCGAACCGGAGGAAACCGGAAAGATTGGGAAGGTTCGTCACCTCCGTGTGCATGACAAGCGGCCGGGTCACCTGTATCCGGGAGAGATTGACGCCGTCCCGCATGTCGTTGACGCCATAGCTCATGCCTTCATTGGCTTCGACCTGTTCGACCTGCCC
Organism: Sphingobium sp. 15-1; assembly: GCF_013375535.1. Classification (GTDB taxonomy): domain Bacteria; phylum Pseudomonadota; class Alphaproteobacteria; order Sphingomonadales; family Sphingomonadaceae; genus Sphingobium; species Sphingobium aromaticivastans. Next base: position 1,516,774 of record NZ_JABXJG010000002.1, on the reverse strand, counting down.
AAGATTTTCCGAAACATGCTTGGCGGTCGGGGTATCATTGGCGCGCAGCGCCACCCAGGTCGAACAGTAACCTGTGATGGCGGCGGCGTCCTGAATGCCATAGGTCGCCTCAAGCTGCGGGTAGCTTTGAAATCCCAATATCCCGCAGCCGCCATATTTGCGCGCGCGGGCAAGGAAGTCGCTCAAGGAGGGCAGCTTCTGGAGCGTTGGAAGTTCGTCGATGACGCAATAGAGTCGCCGGTCCCGATCCGGCATGAGGCTCATGATGGCGCTGATGGCGATGTCGAGCCAGACCGTGATCAGGGGACGGAGCGAGGGGAGCTGGTCCGCTTTTACGGTGATAAACAGCCAGCTTCCCGGCTTCCCTTTTTCGACCCAGTCGCGGATGGAGAAGCCGTCCTCGGTGTCGTCGAGATAAGAGAAGCTGCGCATGACCGAGGCCAGTTCCGCCTGGATGCCGGCCGAGGTCCGGTCTCCCTCCATGCTGAGGAAGGCTGCGGCATCGGTGCCCGCCGCAAACGCCACAAGATCCTTGAGCTTGGACCGGAGCAGCCGATCAAGGAGCAGGGAGACATAGGTGTGCTTCTGCCGGGCGAGCTTTCGCAGGACTGCTACCAGAGTCCCTCTCGCCGCCTTCGCCCAGAAGGGATCACCGCCCTTGTCCGGGATCGTGGACTCGGCGATCTGGTCATAATGATAGTCGCGCGGGACATCGACCCAGGGGGACCAGCGAGCGGTCCGCTGGTCGAGGGGATTGAGCAGCGTGTCATATTGCGGCCGATAGAATTTCTCGACGAAGGTGCCGGCCGTATCATAGACGATCGCCCGTCGACCCGAGACGCGAATGCCGTCGAGCATCTTGACGATGAGGTTGGTTTTGCCGGTGCCGGGCGCTCCGCAGAGGAGGATATGCTCAGGCTCGAAAGCCTCCGGCACGGGTACACCGCCGATCGTAAGCGCTCCCTTTTTCTGCCAGATCAGTGCGCGCTTCAATTGACCGACGGTGCCGAAGCGGGCGCCCCGCATGAATTGATTGGAGCCCAGGCCGCGCCCCGTGCGGGTGAAATAGAACCAGGCCCAAAACAGCATGGCGAGGGCGAAGACACCCGACAGAGCAGCCCCGTGCAGGAGGTAGCTTTCAAAGGCGGCAAGGGTGTTATGGGCAAGCCTGGAGTCGAGCAGGGCCTTGGGCGTCGTCCAATATTGCAGGCCCGCCGGTGTCCTGAACAGGATCGGCGTGACGTTGCCGGGAACGGTATCGCCCATGAAGGTCGCCTGACCGATCTTCACCAGGACAAAGCGCTCATAATCGGAGGATTTTTCGAGCGCATACCAGATGATGCCGCCGATCCAGATCACCATCCCTGCAAGGCATGTCTGGTAGAAGACCTGGGTGGTCATGCGAACATTGTGAACGATGGCCTGCCCACCCCTCGTCCAGCTGCCGAGCGTATCATTGCGGAAGATGCTCATGAGCGTCCCTCCTCGGCCAACAGGCCCCGCTCATCGAGCAGTTGGCGGGCATAGCCTTGCCCCTTTTCGAGGGCCTGTGGCGATCGTTCGCCGATCGCGGTCACGAGGATGGCGAAGGTCTGGATTGCCACGGCCAGGATCTCGTCTTTTGACGAGTAAATATAGGTACGGTCGGGATCGGCGGCCCGGGTCAGAACCGATCGGATGAACGCGGACAAACTGAGATCGGCCCCATGGGCACGACGCAGCAGACGCCGATGGAGGGCGTCGTCGAGACGAAAAGTAACTGTGACCATGCACAAGCTCCGATGATACGGAGCCCCTGCCGGGGAGGTGAAGCACAGCCTTTATAGTTGAAATAACCGGATTTTTCAACGCCTCGAGGACAGCACGTTGAGAATGTCAGGATGCGGCAAAGTAATATGGATCATACCGCGTCATTTCAGTATCTTATCGAGAAAATGCGATGGTCCGGTCATACCAGTATGACAATCGGCAGTGCATCGGTAACACCCGTATGACGCCCGCAAAGCCGCAGAAATGCTGGGAAAACGCCGTGCAGCACCCGTGCGTGGGGTGCATTACAAACGGCCATGGCCGTGCGTCCTGCCTTGCGCAGCGACAACGTCGCTGCGAAGCCACGTCCGGGCACGGGCGGGGCCACTTTTCTGCTGCTGGTGGGGATTGCATCGCGCTGACAGACCGGGAAGAATGGAGCGGTGGCGGGCAGACCATGCCGAAGGAAGATGGTCATGCCGAAAATATCGGAACGTGAGAAACTCGCTGATCTGGTCGAGCGTCAAAAGCGGATGGATACGGAGATAGAGGCGACACGGCAGAAGCTGCGCGAGCGCTATGCCCGGATCGTTAGCGAACTGCCCGTCGAGGGGTTGAGCGAGCGCGAGTTTCGCGATGTGCTGGGACAGGTGGTGCGGGTCGGTGGTGCCGCAGCGCTTGCCGCGCTCAAGCCCCTGCCGAACGCCCGTTGATGGTCCCATATCCGTTTCATCCATAGCGGAAAGGGGAGCGACGTTGACGGGCCGCCAGGTCCGTCAAAAGGAGCGGCGTGGGGGAAACCGTTCGGGTTTCCCCCACCTGACGCAACAGCACGGCAAAGGACCGGCGCGGGTGTGTTCACGCCGGTCCCGCCAGGTGAAAGATGGGAATAGCGGCCTATGGCGGCCCTAGAAATTCATAGCCGCTCTGGTGTCCGCAATGGTCGCAATCGATGGTGTGATAGGGGTTGATACAACCGCCGTCGAGTTGCTGAAAATAGTGATGGCGGGCGGGCTTGCTACAGGTCGGGCATGGAGCCTCGAAGCTCTCGTCGTCCAGTTCCATGCCGCCCGGTTCGATACAACTTCCGTAGACTCTGACCATGAAACTTCTCCCGGAAAAGGTGGCCCGCCCCGAAGGGCGGACCGTGGGTTAGGCTGCGAGGAGAGTCTGGCGTTCGCGCTTGGCGGCACGGATTGCGTCGATCCCCTCGGTATCGGGCCGCTGGCTATCCACACGGAAAGCATGGGTCGGGATACCCGCATCCTTGAGAAGGTCGAGCAGGTTCGCCTGTATGCCGGAGCCTTGGCAGACAAGCGCCTCGACGGGGCGGGGACGGAGATTCACTATCTTCTCGTTGCGGACGAACCCGGCGCGCCGTCCAAGGCGGCTTTCGGGGGTGAAGGCAACAAGCGGGACACCTGCCGCTGCGGCCCATGCGGCGGCGATGGCGTCGGCTCCCTTGCGCTGCCCGGTGGTCACAAGGATCATGTGCGGCACGCGGGCTTTGATCTGATAGAGCTTGTCCCAGATCATCCGCCAGTCGTGCCATTCCTGCCCGCCCGAAAAGACGACGATGGGACCTTGTGGCTTGTAGCGTTCGCGCGCTTCAAGGGCACGTTCGCGCAAAAAATCGGCGGCAGCGATTTGACTTGCCGTGGTGACGCTGGACGCTCTGGAACCGCGGGCCGCGCTCCAAGGGTAACCCGTTTCGGCGCGATAGACGGCGGCGGCATAATCGCGCATCGCCTCTATCGCGGCGCGCTGTTCCGCGACCGTATAGCAACGGGCCTGCAATTCCTCGACATTGCTGTTCCAGACTTCGCCCGCTTCGGGATCGCGGACCATCTCCCCCAGCTTGAAGGCTAGGCTATCCTCTATGCCCGCCAGCTTCCGCGCCTTATGATGGAAGCTGTTGACGAAGCCCCATGCGATTGGCTGGGCGGTTGCCTCCATCCTTGAATCCCGGAAAAGGTCGAACAGGGTTGCGATGATCGCCCCGCAATCCTGCTGCGCCTGCATCGGGTGCGGCATGTCGACTTCTTCGGGATCGCGCGCGCCTTCGATGATGGCGAGCGGCTGGACGTCGCCAAACGCGGCCTCGATTTCAGGGATGGCGGTTTCCTCGGCATAGACTTCGCCAACATCGCTGAAATGGCCGAGACGCTGGCGGGTCGCTTCGGCATTGTCGGGTTGAAGATCGTCCAGCGGATCGCCTTCGCGGGCCGGGTCATCGGTCGCGGACGGTTGGGATGGGTTGAAGGCTTCGCGCATGTCGGCAAAGTTGCTATAGCGGCGTGAGGTCGTTTCCTTGCTCATGGTATCAGCACCTATCGAGGGGGTTTCGGCTCAGGGTCGGGGGAGCGCGGCTAACGCTTCCCCCGCCCGTCGGACGGTCGATCAGAACGGGATTTCGTCGTCGATCCCCTGCCGTTCGGTGAGGTTGCCGCTATCGTCGGCGTTCCCCTCGAAGCTGTCCGCTTTGCGGCCGCGACGCGCACGGCGGGGGGCCGGATCATTGCCGGGTTCCGCACCGAACGGATCGCCTCCGCTTTCCTCTGGGCCGCCTTCGGCGTCATTGAAGTTGTCTTCCTGACGCTTGCGGCGACGGTTCCAAGCGACGTTGAAGCCATCTTCCCCGTCGCCGAAAAGCGCGATCGACAGGGGGGCGTTGAAGCTCGGATCGTCAACCTGTCCTTGGTAGAAGGTTTCGCCGGTCGAATTGGCGGTTGCCTCCCAAAGTGCGCCGATCTGGACCCAGCGCCGCGCGGGATTGAGCGCCATCACTTCGAAGGACGGGGCGCGTTCATGGTTGCTCTGAACGGGTTTGAGACCAAGGCGCGGTAGATGCAGGCTGGCGGTCGCAATGGAACCGAACAGCGTGCCATTATTAGGCTTGAAAGAACCGATCTGCATAACAATTACTCCAAGATGCCGGGTATATTACCCTGTCTTTTGGGACCATTCCCTTCCGACATCTTCTTTATACCCCCTCCCCTCTTGTCGTTACAGGGCATTGATTTTTTGACAGATTTACATCGTACTTGGTGAGTCCGAGCATAAATCTCCGCGAAGCGGAACCAATACAAAGACGCATTGACCGCGCCAGCGGGCAATTCTTTCGATCGACCGCGTCGTGGAGCGAAGCGCGCCCTCGATCCCATCGCACCCGGAGCCGTCCTCGCAGGGTCCCAAGGGCCGCGCGGATTTCTTGTCGCCAAGAAGCACGGGAGGGGGGATGTTAGCGCAGCTTGGTAAAATGGGGCCGGCGCTGCTCTTGAAACAGACAAACGCCGCCGGCCCCATTTTGCCTAGCGGAGCTTCCCCCCGACGCAATTCTTGGCGACGAAAATCCGTGTGGCACGCCAGGGACACTGGGAGGCGGCGAAGGGGGCGATGGGATTGTGGGCTCCAAAGACGCTATCGCGCGCCAGCGCGATTCCTCAGGCGAAGCCTGCCTTGCGGTGCCGGTGCCGCAGTGGTGATATCGGCGGGAATGGGCGCCCTCGCCGCGCGCGCCGCGGAAGGGATCGTTACCGAAGGACGGAACCGCGGAACGCGGGTCCGGTCGGAGCGAGCGTAGCTCGCGGAGATAGAGCCCGGTCCCGGCTTGCCGGGATCCGCCGTCCCTTCTTCCCTCCCTCTGCCCTGCCACACCCCGCCCCGCCCGACGCGCCGATCCTTCCCAATCCGCGCCATACCCTTGCCGATCACCAATGCCATCTGGGCAAGGCCAGAGACATCGCGCTTATCCGCCACGGGAAAGGCGACGCCTATCAGCGGCGGCTTGACGATATCCTGTCGGAGCGGATGGTGATGGACGCGTTCCGGGATCTCGAATGGCTGACCGATCTCCTCCATGGAGGCGCTCGGATGGTGCGGACGCTCCGCGAAGCGGGTGCCCGCATCCCGCGAAAGCCTGGCACCGACCGTCATATAGAAGAGAAATCGGGCGGGCCGATCGCTGGCCGCCCCTTCGGATTCAGACCTTGGCAGCATAAAAAAATGGCCTCCCGACCGATGCCGGGATGCCATTTTCAGGGCGGGTATCCACACTATGTCGTGGGGACCGTACCGCTGGACCCACGCGGATGCCAATCGCCCCTGAGGGGCAGTCTGCCGGGGCAACCGTTGCCCGAAAGGGAACAGCAGCGACCGGCCGGAGGCCTCATATTTGATCCTACCGGCGGCGTCCGCAGTGGCAGTATCTTTGGGTCAGACGACGCACAGGAGCAGTTCCTCCCCATTTGCGGGACATGTTTCGGTTACGCGGAAGGGCTGCATCGGGTCGCCGGTGCGGATGACGAACTGGTTGCGGCCGGTGGCTGCCCTGCGCCGGATGGCGATCGCGTAGCTGTGGGAGACCCCAGCCAAACGTGCCCTGAGCGGAGACAGTGCTGGCATGATATCCTCCATGGGATTGCGGTGAGGAAGCTTTGGGGTCGGCCGGATGGATCGGTTGCCGGGATCAGACCCTTTGCGAGGAGCTGGCCCGAGAATCGGAAACAACCGAGCGGCCAATGCTTTCAACGACGATGCGCGCTGACCTCTCCCAACCGGCCTGGTCGAGGACGTCGGCGGCTTCCATTCTTGCGGCGTCGATCTCGTCCTGCGTCGAAGCAAGGGCGAGTCGTCTTAGCGCGCGGAGCGCCAAATGCATGTCGATCATGGAGCCACGGCCTCCACGGTGATGCGGAACGCTGCGCCATCGTCGAGTACCAGATAGATTTGCGTTACCGCCTCGACCTCGCAGCTGGCTATGCTGTCAATATTAGCTCTGGTGCCGTGAACTTCCGAAATCACATGGGGCGGATGGTCAGTCTCGCCGCCTTCGGTCTTATCGCACTTGTCGATATGGACCTCGATGAGTTCACCGATCATCGCGGCAATCGTACAGGCTCGGGTTGGATTGCCGTTGCTGACGTCGGCATGGCCGATCACGTCACGTAGGATGGCGGTCAGGGCATCGTTGATGGAGACGAGCAAGCCACTGCGCGCATCGTCGCCCATGCGGTCCAGATATTTGTCGGGAATGAGGTTGTTGACGGCATGTGTGGCGTCGTCGACCAGCGTGTCGAATTGATCGTCGTTCATATAGCGCTCCTTGAAAGCTATGTCCGTGCGCGATGCACAGGGCACCGTCCGGGTAATGACTGGTCCGGCGCATGCCCTATTGGGCGGCTTCCGGCGCGGGTGTCTGGTCACTGTCCGCGAAGGCGACATCGACCAGATAATTGACGGCGCGCACGGTGATCGGTCGATCCCGGGGGATCAGCCAAGAGACATGCTCGCGCATCGCTTCGCGGACCCGCTGGATGATCGCGGCGTCCTCGCCGAGCAGCAGCATGTTGGCGACAAAACGCGCCTGCATGTCGAACGCCGCTTGCTGGCTATGATAGCTGTCGGCCTCGCAATCCTCGCTAGGAGAGAAATAGGCGGATGCCAGCAATGAAGCGAGATCGCCAGGTTCGATCACGCAATCGGCACCGAGCAGAACAATGACGTCATCGAGATCGGTCCAGCAATCGGGCGGAATGATCACGACATCGGCGGGTAGTGCGAGCACCTCCGCAGCTTCGCAGGGAACGTCCGGCATCTGCACGGCAAGTTCGAGCGATATCCTATCGACCCGTCCGGTGATCAATCCCGGGGGCACTGGCTTGCCCGCGGCATAATCGACGATGTTACCTTCGCCTTGTTCGATGCGAAAGGAGGAGCCTACTATGCGCGGAAGGGCGTCGTACCAGCTGTAACCCACAAATTCACCGACGGGGTCAACAGGGGTAGCGCCGAGCGGTCGCCCCGAAGCGATGGCACGACCGACACATTGCTCGATATGGGCTTCGCCCACTCGCATCAGGATCATCGGCTCGCCCGCCACCCGGTCACCGAAAAGATCGCTGCTCGCCTCGGCGGTGCGCGGCGTCCAGGCCGAGAGCCAGGGCGCGGCTTCCGGCAGGAATATTCCGAGCGCCTGCGCCCTTAACCAATGGGCATGGGAAAGCCGATGGTGGCCCTCGCAGGCGATTGTGCGAAAGACCGCGGCTTCACAGGCTTCGCGCAGCGCATCGAGCGCCGCGTTCTGCACCATCTCCTTGCGCGCGGGGAGCACGAGCTTGAGGTCAGGCGCATCGACGATGTCGACCTTCACATACCATCCGCAACCGCCATTCGCGTCTTGGATATGCGGCAGTCGGCAGGGCACGGTGAGGCCGTGGAAGTTGATCCGGGGCTTTTCGCGGTAGACATGATGTTTGTCGGCGAAAATGCCGATGCGACAGCCGTTCCATTCCTCTATCCGTCTCGCTTCGCGAAGGAAGCTTTCCTGGGGCAACAGTTTTCCACCGAACCAGATCGGTACCGGGCAGAAACGCGCAGCATCCTTCACCGCCTGTTCTAGCTGCTGTGCCCACGCTTCGGGCAAGTCGATCTGGATTTCAGTCCCCCTGTCGAGGGCGGAAGGGGTGACATCGAGCGGCTGGCCGCTTTCCCATGCGTCAGGCGTGATGGTGACCTGCCAGGCTGCACCGCGTTCGGCAGCGTGAGAGTGTACGATCACATGGCGGCCCGCGAGGCTGAACACACCCATGCCCGCGGGGTCTTCGGAGCGCGCGATATTCTCATCCCAACCCGAATCCCCAAGCGTCAGAAACTTGGCGGGATCGGCGATGCCGCGGCCGTCGTCGCAGATATGCAGCACGGGGCCTCGATCGGTCACAGTCAGGCCGATATCGATGCGCGTCGCGCCTGCTCTACGTCCGTTCTGGATGGCTTCGAGGAGCATATCCAGGGCACCGCCATTATGGAATCGTCCGATCCTGGTGAGCAGGGATTGGCTGACCGAGGTGTGGATCATGGTGGGAAAGGTCATGTAAGCCTCCGGGATTGCAGCAACCTATTCGTTGCCCTTCACTGCGACCTTCCTCCACTCCATCGCCCGGACTCGCCTCCGGGATCTGGCGGCATGAAAGGACCGGCTGATATGGATTTGCGAGGCGACTGCGATTGCCCGATCCCGCAGTCAGGCGGCGATGCGCCGATAGATCGCCTCGCCGTTGGAGAATGTGCCGAGACGGACGAGCGTTGCGAACCGCTGCTCGAATTTCGCCGCGATCCGGTCGAACCAGCGCTCCGCCAGTCCCTGATGATCAGCGTCGATATCCTCGCGCAGCACCACCCAGTAAGCGATGCAGCCGCAATATTCCGAGATGCCGAAGGTGGCGTAGCGGTTCATGGCGACAGTCCGGTCTTCGCGGCCGATCCAGCCGTTCGCGATCCAGGCCGAAGGATAGTGCACGAGGATTTGCTCGCGGAAGTCCTCGACGATGAACTGCCAGTCGTCCTGTGCGACAAGTTCGTCGACATGGCCGCTGGCGGGGTCATCGTCGTCGGCGATCCAGCCTGCGTCCCATTGCGCGTACGCGACATGCGCCCCGCTGGGATAGGAAACCGAGCGTCCCATGGTCAAATTCCTTCGCTTATAGGCGTTTCGGAGGTAGGAGACGTAGCGGGCAGAAGGACCGGCTCCGTGAGCAGCTTGCCACCCTTCGGCAGGGGCTGCGCTCTGATCGTGGGACGGGCGGGATCGGACCAGTCGATGTGGCGAACGATCCACTCCGACACGAAATCCCAGAGGCACGCCGCGGTTTCAAGACTGAACTCATCACTCTGGTTCATATGCCGATCCTTTCGTGTGAAGCTCAGGCCGCATTTTGGGCGCAGCCCTGGTAAAGTCCGAGATCGCTTGCCATCAGCACGTCGAGAGCCGGCTCGAGCCGATCGAACGCAGTTGCGAGGTCGATAATCGGAACGCAATGGCAGGCATCGCCCGTCTCATGATCGCCGCGATAATGGATCGGCAGCATATCAGCGGTCATTTCGGGAAAGACGGCTCGAACGAGCAGCGTCTCGACCCGCCGGGCCACCAGGCCAATGCGGCGAGCCAGATAGGACCGCTCAGGTTCCCGCATGGCGAAATAGGGATCGGGCGCGATCAGCGGTGCAAGGCGTACACATTGAGGCCGGCCCGCAATATGAGGGCCAAGGACAGAAGGAAGGATAGCCTGTCGGTCAGTTGAGAGTGCCGTCCATGGCACCAGCGCGCGATATTCGAATAGGAGCGCCGCGCCCGGCAGCCGGACGCGGGTAACGATAATGTCCATAGTTGAACCTCCGGCGAAAGGGGGGGACTACGCCACGAATGACTGACGAGGACGGATCGATCAGATGATCACTGACCGCTGGCAGAAGTCGCCGTTGTCGTCTTGCGCATCAGATACTATTCTCAGCGCATGGCGGACTCGGCGCCGATGGCAATCGCGCCCGACCCGGCCATGCTCCAGGAATTCAATCACCCTCTGGATCGACACAGATCGGGGAGGCTTTATGCGTGAACTTGACGAAGACGAACGTGAGATACTCCGTATATTGGACAGCGGAATTTCCACACGGGATCTGATCACGATTGTTCGTGATCTTGGCGATGTGCTGCGGCAGCAAGGCTATGTGATCCAGGCGAATGTGGCTGAGCTTGCCGCCGACCGCTTGATCTATTTCAACGCTCGCCTGAAAGCGCTATCGGCAGGATCAGCCGATTACCCGTCATGAACGGGCAGTTCCGCGAGCACCGGACCGTCGCAGTCGAAATGCAGCAGGCCGATACCCCGGCTGCGTGCCAGGCGGATCGCTTCCAGAAGATCGTTGGGAAGCGAAAATTCGCGCGCGGCGTCGGCCTGCCGTGTTGCCACGAACCAACCACGCGCGTTTCGGGCAACGATGATCGGCGCCTCATGCGCATGGCCATTGGTCCAACTGTCGAGCAGGGCCGCTGTTGCGATGGAAAGATGGGTGGTGGCAAGGACGCAGTAACGTCCGATTTCCGACCCTGGCAGCGCTGGGAGTTCGCCGTTCGGACTTCGCAGCTCTGGATGGGTTCCGGTTGAGGATGGAGAAGCTGACAATAAGGATGCCAGCCCACGTGAGGAACGGGACATGGAAAATGCTCCGGATTTGAGGAGTCCGACGCAGAGGCAGAAGAGGGACCGATCGCGGGAGATCGGTTCCCGCTTCTCAGACCTGCTTGGAAACAACGCGACGACGCAAATCAGGGATCAGCGGGTTATCATAGACGCTCTCGCCCGAGCGTTCGAGCGCATGCTGCTCGGCGCGATACCAGTTCGGCGCGTCGATCATGTAGAGTTCCATCCCATATTGCTCGTCGCCGCTCAGGAACTGGACTTCGACAAGGAAGGTCTGCATTTGAGGGGAAGCGCTCATGGCGGAATCCTTTCGCAAGAAGAATTGCGGCCCCGGCGGGCGCCGGAGCCGAAGGGGTTCGGAAAAGCGGGTTTACGTCGGGCGCTCAGCGCGCCTTTTTCAGGAGCTTGCGCCCCTTGGCCTCGACGTCGAGGCGTTTGTCCTTATGGGATTTCTTCCGCGCATGGGCGGTGATGCCCTGGACGAAATCGAAAAGACTGGCGGGCGCTTGAGCAAGCGATGCCATAGGAGTTTCTCCGTAGAAGGTGGATTGCAAGATCGGCCGGTTCGTGCCCATCAGCACCATTCAGCCGATCCCCCTCTTCCCCCTCCCTCCAATCGCGATGGGATGGCGGCCTGGCCCCTGATAGGGACCGGCGGCCGGTCAAGCCGCTTGCGACAGCGGCTTGCCGTCGATGCCTTCGCGATCGGTCACGGGGGCCTCGCCATCGTTGCCCGGTTCGAATTCACCCTTGCTATTCGCCAGTTCCTCCTCAAGCGCGGCGAGTAACTGGAGCTTGTCTTCCAGCAATGCGGCGTCAGGGAATGTCTGGCCCAGCCGTGCCTCAAAGGCGGGAAGGCGCCATTCGTTGGCTTCTGACATGGGCTGGCCCATGGACCTCATAATCCTCCTTTTGGCCGGACCAGTCGTCATCCTCCAGTGCTGCCTCGCAAGCCTGTTCGGCAGTGTCAGCCTGATAGGTGCGCCGGCGATAGGCCGGCAGCCGGAAGGTGGTTTCGATCGTGAATTCGGGCGTGGTCGATCTCCTCTCAGTGGATCTGCTCAAGCAGCCCGCGGGCTTTGCTTTCGAGGTCGATGCGCGCATCCTGGTGCGGCCGGGCGCGTGCCAGCGCGGTGATGCCGTTCACGAAGTCGAAGACGCTCTCGGGGGGCCTTCCTTCTTCGGCCAGCACGGCCTCGATCACCTTGGAGGTGTCGGACTTGGAGAAGCCGCGCCTGCGCAGGAAATCCACGCGATCCTCGTCCTTGCGCGCGACGATCCGTTCGCGTGCGGTCCTGATCCCGTCGATGAAGGTTCGAGGTGAGGCGTCGGCATAATGCGCGAGCGCCGGTTCAGCCTGATGGGCGAAACGTCCGGCCGCGAATTTCGAGTGCCGGATCTTGATCTCCTCGAAATTCTCAACGCCCCACAATATCCTGTTGGCGCACACCGCGCGCAAGTAGAAGGTCGCGATGCCGAGGGTTTTGGCGCCGACCTCGCTGTTCCACGCATAGAAACCGCGAAAGAACAGATCCGGTTCGCCATTCGGCAGTTTACCCGCCTCGATCGGGTGCGTATCATCGACCAAGAACACGAACACATCGCGGTCGGATGCATAGAAGGTCGTCGTCTCCTTGGTGACATCGACATGGGGATTATAGTTCATCGTTCGCCAGTCCAGCACGCCAGGCACTTTCCAGCGCGTGTCGCCGGTGCCGTTGCCCGCAAAGCGCATGATCGCTTCGATGAGACGGTGGTCCCAGACCCGGCCGTACGATTCACTGGTCACGGAGCGCAATTCCGTGCGTCCCATATTGGTCTGGAGGAGCTTTACATGCTCGTTCCTGTGATTTTGCAGACCATATTGAAGATTGATGCCGGCAAGCGGCGCGGGCAGCTCGCGCATATAGGAGGCGGGCGCGCCCACCAGACTGCATAGCTGGCCGAATGACCAGTTGGTGGGCGCAACGGGCATGTCGTTGTCGGGGAGGATCAGCGCGAGACGCTCGGGCTCGTCACGACGGGCTTCAACCTTGATGGCGCGGCTCTCGATGATGCGGGTATGCGACTGTTCCGCTCGGGTCCGGACGCTGACGTAAAGATCGCCAAGGGAGAGAAAGCGCTCGTCGTCCGGCCTGGAGAACCATTCGGAGGAAACGCGGGTGTTGGATGTACCGCGCGAGACGTCTACGTGATAGGCGCCGGACGGGGCGTGCGAAATTTGCGCGGGCGCTTGAGCAAGCGATGCCATGGGAGTTTCTCCGGAGAAGGTGGGTTACAAGATCGGCCAGCCCGTGCCCATCAGCACCATCCAGCCGTCCCCCCCTTCCCCCTCCCTCCAATCGCGATGGGATGAAGGAAAGCTGCTGCGCCGGCGAAATCGGCACGGACCTCGCGGTCAGAGACGCGATATCGCTGCCGCTCTGCGATTATGTTGTCGAGGACAGGGCGGACGCCATTGCCGCCGGGTTTGGGATAGAGAGACTGCAAGGGCCAGAACCAGAAGCAAGGAGGGAATCTGGGATCAAATTCCCTAGTTGGCGCGCGATAGCGACCTCGCTGACCCTGGACCGCCGCGATTCAATATGGCGGCGGTCAGTTCCAGTCCTCTTCGCGCAAGCGATAGCGCGCCAGCTCCATTGCGTCGTAAAGGACGCGTCCAATCTCCAGGACATCGGGATTGGTAGCTCGAAAGAGGATGAAATGGCGCGGACGACGGACGGCCCCGACGTCGGTCCGTGCCCGCTCACGACTAAGGCGCAGATGCCAAGTGCGAGCATCCTTCCCCAATTCGGGGCGGTCAACCGCACCGGGCCGATCAGGATGGGTCGCGATATCCCGGATAGCGGTGGCGAGCAGCACCTCATAACGCTCGCGTGCTGCGTCGCCGAAGCGGGCCTGCGTCCATTCCAATATGTCGATGATGTCGGCTTGCGCCGAGGCGGACAGCCGATAGCGCGCCATTTATTGCGCCACGCGCGCCCGCTTCTTCGCTTGCCGACCCAAGCCGGCAATGAATTCGCCGAGTTGATGCTCTTCAACATCGACAAAGCGGCCTGCATCGAGGTCATCCCACCCGGTTTGCGCCGCCTTTTGCAAGGCATCGAGCCTTGCGGCATCTTCAGCAGCGTTTCGCTCGACCAGCCGGAGCCCCTCACGCAGGACTTCGCTCGCATTCTGGTAGCGTCCAGAGCGAACCAGCGAATCCACGAGTTCAGCCTGATGGTCGGTCAGCACCACATTGCGAGTCGGCATTTACGGTATCTCCTCCGGCAGTGAGGTCATAACATCTTATGGCAGATTATGCCAATGGGTTCGATTTTTACCCGCCGTTGCTGTCGGTCCGACAGCCCAATCCCACCGTACCGAGGTCCCAGTCAGTCGGGCTATGAGGCGGAATAGCCCTGGAGCTTGGACGGTTCGGAGCCGACCGGACTATGGATTTCCGCAGGTTTTCAGCAAGACCCGGCAATCGAAGGCAGGCTGCACCGTAGAGATACGCTGTTGGTATCGCTGGCCTGCCGCCTGATAGGGCGCCTGGGGCCGGTCAAGCCGCCTCCGACAACGGCTTGCCATCGATGCCTTCGCGATCGGTCACGGGGGCCTCGCCGTCGTTACCCGGTTCGAACTCGCCCTTGCTATTCGCCAATTCCGCTTCGAGCTCGGCGAGTAATTGGAGCTTATCTTCCAGCAATGCGGCGTCGGGGAATGTCTGGCCCAGACGTGCCTCGAAGGCGGGAAGGCGCCGTTCGCTGGCTTCGAGGTTCGCCCATACACTGGCGAGATCCGTGTCGAGGTTGCGAATGGATGACTCGATCCGGCCAACGACCGTGCTCGACCGCGTCTTGTCAGTGACCTCGAATCCGCGTTGCTCCCCGTGGTGCAGCATGATGATCGTGGTGGAAATTACGATATCTCCTTCATCGGCAATGGCCTCATGGCCCGTGATTTCCAGGTCGATGCCGTTGAAGGTGCCGAGCATCTCGCGCGCCGCCACGCCATGCGTCCGGATCTGGTACGCTCGCAGGAGGATTTTTTCGCCGACAGCCTTGCGGTCGCTGATGATCGCGGCACCGGCATCGAATATGACCTCTTCGCCGTTCGTCGGGATACGCCGGGCAATGTCGGATTCGAGCCTCGCGATCTGCCTGTGGCAGTCCTCGATGCTATCCGTGGTCCGCCTGATGGTCCGGCGGATGTTGAGCTGATCGTCGACATGCGCATCACGCAGGCGCAGCAACCTCGCAACCTCGGCGTCGAGACCAGCCTTCTTCATCAGGCGTTCGTCGCCGGATGCGAGAGCCTTTGCGAGAGCGAACTGGTTCACATTGGAACCGACGTCCTCGATCCGCCGGATAGAGCGGTCGCCCGACATGGCCATGTTGATGAAGCGTGCCTTGCGCTCAAGCATTTGCCAGTTGGTGGCATCCATCGAGCCGCTGGTAGCATAACCGTAGAGCTCGATTTCCTCATTCTGGTTCCCCTGCCGCTCGATCCGGCCCTCGCGCTGCTCGATGTCGGAGGGAATCCAGGGGACATCGAGATGGTGGAGAGCCTTCAAACGCTGCTGCGCGTTGACTCCGGTGCCCATGGTCGCCGTGGAGCCGAGAACGAAGCGCTTGCGCCCCTGATTGAGGTCGTTGAACAGGCGCTGCTTCGCGCTGTTCTTCTTATAGTGCTGCATGAACGCGATCTGGTCGGCGGGGACGCCCATCTCGATCAGGCGATCGCGGATCCAGACATAGGCGGAAAAGCCCCGCGTCTCGAGCGCGGCTTCGGTGCCGAGATCGGAGAAGATCATCTGAACGGCGCCGGGCAGCGGATAGGGTTTCCCGGTTTCCGGGTCGGTGTAGCGATGGTCGCTCGTCTCGTCCCAGATGCGATAGGCGTTCTCAATCAGGAGATTGAGCTTGTTGCCCTCCTCGTTTCCAACACCCGTATCGACGAACCGCAGGTCGATCGCGGAGTGCCTGCCATCGGTGATGACAGAGAGGAGAATGTCGTCGCCCTTTTGCGGTCGGCCAGTGCGGTTTTCGATCGCCTTGATGCGCCCGGCGAGAACCCGCTGATAGGCTTTGAAGGGCGCTCCCGATTTTGCGACGATGATCTGCCGTTTCCCACCCTTGATGGTTGGTAGCTGGACATATTGGCGCAGATCGTCCTTCAGCACCACGTCGGCGACGGAGCGGTACATCGCCATCAGGTCGGCGACGTTCACGAATTCGCAGAAGCGCGTGACCGGCTTGTAGCTGCCGCTCGGCTGGAGTTCGAGTTCGGTACGCGTATCGCCGAAATTCGCCGCTATGGACTTGTAACGGTTTTGCGCCGATCACCTATCTCATTATGCCACCTTGGCTTCGAATGCGAGCGGACTGATGCCGCCCAGATATGAATGGCGCCGGCGGGAATTGTAGAAGCCGTTGATGTACTGGAAGATGGCGGTCTCTGCTTGCCGCCGGGTTGGCCAGCTCTGCCGCCAGATCATTTCCGCCTTCAGGGATTTGAAGAATGTCTCGACGGCGGAATTGTCGTAGCAATTGCCTTTGCCGCTCATCGATGGAAGCAGGCCGTAGGCCTGCAGCTTCTTCTGATAATCATAGGAGCAATATTGGCTGCCGCGATCTGAATGGAAAAGGCAGCCCTGTGGTGGCCTTCGCAGCCGGACCGCCATGTCGAGTGCCCGGATCGCCAGGTCCTTCTTCATTCTGTCGCTGACCGCCCAGCCAACGACGCGACGGCTATGCAGGTCGAGGATGACGGCAAGATAGAGCCAGCCTTCCGACGTCCAGATATAGGTAATGTCGCCCGCCCATTTGCGGTTGGGCGCATCGGCCGCAAAGTCGCCGTCCATCCAGTTCGCCGCGACAC
Organism: Sphingobium sp. 15-1; assembly: GCF_013375535.1. Classification (GTDB taxonomy): domain Bacteria; phylum Pseudomonadota; class Alphaproteobacteria; order Sphingomonadales; family Sphingomonadaceae; genus Sphingobium; species Sphingobium aromaticivastans. Next base: position 1,500,179 of record NZ_JABXJG010000002.1, on the reverse strand, counting down.
CCAAACGATGGTGGCTGTCTGTCGTCACCTTGTGCTTGCGCGTGCGGACCGGCCTAATCCCGTTGATCCGCATCAGTCGGCCGACACGACGCTCGCCGACATCGAGCCCCGCCTCCTTCAACTCCATCGTCATTCTTGGACGACCATAGCTGCCAAGGCTCAGGCTATATTGTTCCCGGATATGGGCCAGCACCCTCATGTCCGTCCGCTCCCGGTGGCTTATCGGTCGCGAACGCCAGGAACGATAGCCACGCTCGCTGACCTGCAAGACACGGCACATCAGCTCTACCGGCCAACGATGCCGCCAGCTGTGCACAAAGGCGAACCTCACGGCCTTTGGCCCGCGAAGAACTGAGTTGCCTTTTTTAGCACTTCCCTCTCCTCCCGGAGCACGCGGTTCTCAAGGCGAAGTCGCTCATTCTCTCGAGCCAGATCTGCCTGCGGCGCTGCCACCAGGTCCGACGGCCGATAGTGCGACACCCATTTGTTCAAGGTCGACTTGCCTACGCCCAAATCCGACGCGACCCGTTCGCGCGACAACCCGCTGGTCAGCGCAATACGCACCGCCTCCTGCTTGAACTCTTCACTATGCTTGATCATCTCGTCGGTCTCCTTGAATGAGCCTTAAACTCTCAGGTGACCGGCACAAAACCGTTACAAGTCCAGCATTGGTATGGGTGAGCACCAAGATCGGCTTGCTTCCCCCATGATGCGCCAGCGCACGGCTCAGCAATTCGGTCTTCCCGCAGCCGGCAGGCGCAACGATTGCACCGAGCGCGATCGTTAGCAAATCGGGCGTGGTGTCAGACATGGCCGAACCAGGTGAAGAGGGCGTCGATGGTCGGGAGCAATTGGCCACCAATGGTCTGATGCAGATCGGGCGCGACGATCTCCAGCGCCACCGCTTCCATGGCGCTGACGCTCTTGAACCATCCTTTTCGAACCCGCGAGGCGCGGCCGAGCATGGCGCGCGTCTGCGCGTCGAGACTGCCGAAGGCCGCCAGGTTCCGCACATTCTCCAGCTGATAGGCATTTTGGGAAACCGATCGGATATGATCGCCAACGACGCTTTCTTCCTTGAGATCGATCGCCCGTTCGAGAAGCAGCTTCGCTCCCCCTACCGACAGGGACATGAAAAGTTCATCCTCCAGCGCATGGCCGTCGGTCCATTTGAAGACCTGCCCACCCGCCTGAAGGAAGCCGGCCTCGAGATCGCCATGTACGGCGATGTCGCTGTCGCGCAACACCGCCGTCCGATAGCCCATCTTCTGGAAAGCGATCGCGCGGTCGAACGTCGTGTCACCGCCGCCATCGACCAGCGCCACCCCGAGAGCGGTCAGCGATGGCCGGTTCGTTGCCTGGCGATAGAGATCGAGTCCCCGGATCAGCCCCACCTCGCTCGCGCCCTCACAAACTAGGACCGACCGGGCAAGAAGCGCGTCGGGGAATTTGCGTACTGTGCCCTGCACATCGCCCGCGCGGCCCATCCAGGACACTATATGCCCAAGTGCCCCCGGTCGCACGACATGGAGTTGTTGTACTGACAATTCCCGCACCGCGACCGGCGAATGGCTGGTCACGAAAGCCTGCAACGGCGGCGTCGTCTCCTTCGCACCAAGCTCGGTCAGAAGGCGAATGATCCGGTGCGGCTCAAGGCCGTGCTCCAGTTCATCGATCAGGATCATAGGGGCATCGCCCGCGACATGCCGCTGCAATCCGGCGACGAGCAGTCTGACCGATCCCAGCCCGAGACCGCGCAGCGGCACGCCGTCCCCGCCATGAAGCGAAATCGTGCCACCGGTAAAGTTCACGCCATGAGCGTCGAGCAGAGCCTGAACCTGCCCGGCAATCGGTACGCCTAGCCTGCCGGCCGTCATTTGGACCGCGGCGAGGGCTTCGCCCAGCTGATCCTTGGCCTTGTCGCCAAAGGCGATGCGCGCATCGCGCGCGGCCTGCGCAATCGCCGAAGCGGCGCTGGCCCGCTCCTCGGAGACCTTGTTGAGGATCGAGCCGCGCTTCCAGCTCAGATTATGCTCGCCCGATTGCCCCAGCCGGGTGGGCGCAAGGCGCACACGATCCGCCCAGCTCAAGCTGCGCGACTGCCCGAGCTCTGCTGCCCGATCGGAGACAAGCCGCCATTGCGGCTCGAGATCGTCGCCCACCGCGAGCTCGACGGTCAGCACCGTATCGAGGCCCGAACCGGGTTCCGGCTCGATATCGCCGCTCTGGAAATTGAAGCCCCGCAGATACAGGCCATAGGCCTCCATCGAACGCAGATGGCTGTCCAGTTCCCCCAGCGTCACGCTGATCTGGATAGGCTGCTCAAGCTGGAGCCGGTGGAAATCATCATCGCAAAAAGCGAGATTCCGCCGCGCGCCGAGGCAGAAGTCGATCGCATCGAGAATCGTCGATTTGCCGCTGTCTCCTGGACCCACCAGGCAATTGATGCCGGCAAGGGGAAACCAGTCCAGCCGCGCAATCGACCGGAAATTCCTGATTTCGATTTTACGAATCCGCGCCATTCAGTCCAATGCCTCCAATACTGCAGGGGAAGGACTAGCGGTTAACTCGGTCTGTCGATAGTCAAGTCCGCCGCTGGTGTGGGTCAGCCACCTGATCATTAGGTCCCTGTCCGCATCCATCTGCCTACCCTGGAATTTGGTCTGACCGGACCAACCATTTGGAGCCGAAAAAGCAATGCGCCACGATGATATCGATCAGGACATGCGCAATCTAGCCTTTGACTTCTTCTACTGGTTCTCCCGCTTCGAGTTCGCGCTCAAGGAAAAGCGCTTCCTGAAGAACGAGGTCATCGGCGCGCGTGCCGATCCCAGTTGGGACAAGTTCGTGAAAGTGCATCGCACCGCTTATGTCGTATCACCTGCCGCCGAGGCGCTCCTTACAGAAAAGCCCCGGCGCCAGATCGTCGGCGACCTGGAACATGACTTCGAGGATCTGCCCTTCTCTCCGAACACTGCCGACCTCGACAAGGTCGTGGCCTACGCCAAGACGGTGCGGAACAATCTTTTCCATGGCGGCAAACACGGTCACGACCAGTGGGACGATCCGGCCCGCATGCGCCGCTTGCTCAAATTAACCATCACCGTGCTGGCCGAGCTGGCCGCGCTGGGTGATTTCGGCGGTGACTATGACCGTTTCTATTGACCGGCGGTCGCGATTACGCCCGCCGCAGTGGGTCTGAGAAAGACATGAAACAACGTCCCCTTTTTGGCATATGCTACCCACCAGTTGACAGCCCGCTAACGGCCACTTTGAGGTGCGTGAACTGCATAGCTGCCCATCCGGACCTGGAGATCGAAAATTGGTCCCTCTACGGCAAAGAAGGGTCGACTTAAAACCCAATCTCACCCAGGCAGGCCGATGCCTGCCTGACATAGCTACCGCCGAACAAGCGTGCATGCACGAGGAGCGGCCATAAGCGATATATGGGCTGCCGCTCACGCCACCCTTCTTCAAGACCACAGGCTTCGTAGAATGCGACCGGAGGATTGTCGAACAAGCTGAGCATCGCCAAATCGACTTCCCGGTGGCCGTAATAGGCTGCCGGATCGATCAAGCCCGAAATGCTGACGTCGTTGACCAGGATGTTGCCACCCCAGAGATCGCCATGAAGCAGGGCGGCCGGCGGATGGTCCGGTAGGAAGTCGCCCAACCGCCGGACCAGTTCCTCAAGGCGATCGCCCAGATGGCGATCAACATGGGGAAGATGACACCGCAGCCGATTGTCGCCCCAAAATTCGACCCAGCTGCTTCTCGGACCATTCGGAATGGCCACGTTGCCGAAGGCATAATCACGATCCCAACCATAGGGGTTGTCGATCGGCACATGCAGATGATCGAGCACATCCGCGAGCTGCGCCCATGCCCGTGCAAGCTGCCCCGCAGCCGGCAGATCCTCCAGGATCAGCAATTCGGCTTCCCCTGCAAGGACCGCCGGCGTCGGCACCCCCTTGCTGCGGAGCGCCCCCAGCATCGTGGCCTCCACGGTCACCCGCGAACCGGTCTTCGCGATCGCGGTCCCGCCACCAACCAGACCAAGCCGGCTGACCGACGAAAGGCTGCCGCCGGAAATTTGCGTCACGCTTTCGACGCCAGCTCCCAGCAAATGGCCCGCGCGCACAAATATCGACCTCACACAGCGATCCCTTATTATCTCCGATCGGTGATAGGCGGTTTGCGCTGTCAGGCATAGCGACGACGGGCGGCTCAAACCGTGCCAGGACGCCTCCCCTATGCGCCGACATGCCCTTGATCGGCCATTGTAAAAGCGGCACAATATGGGCGCGGGCAGACCGGGACAGGAGCTTGGTTTGCAATGGACGATATGAGTGAGCAATTTCTTCGCCTCAAGGCGGTGATCCAGAAAACAGGGAAGCCCAAAGCTTCCATCTATCGCGACATCCACCTTGGTACCTTTCCCGCGCCTGAAAAAATAGGCGCAAGGGCGGTTGCCTGGCGCCTGTCGCGGATCATGCGTTGGATGCGATCTCCGGCCAATTACCAAGACGACTGAAACCAGCCCAGCGCTTCGACCGGCTTCTTCTTCGGGGTCTTGTCCTCGATGACGATAGCCTTCGAAGCGCGCTCGGCGTCATCGAGATAGTCCGCCCACCATTTCAACATCTTGCGGCGGGGATCGAGATAGAGCGCGGCATTGTAAACGCTCCGAACCCCTTGGGGGACATGGGCAAGCTGCATCTCGATCCAGTCGGCGTTGAAGAGGCCGGACTCATTCAAGATCGTGCTCGCAACCGAGCGGAAGCCATGGACGGTCGCTTTGTCCCCGACGCCGAGGCGCCGCAGCAGGACCAGCATCCGGCTCGAACTGATCGTGTCATCATTGTTGCCGATGACCGGGAAAAGATATTGCCCGAACCGCTCGTTACCGAACTTGCCGTAGACGTTGAGCTCCCTGAGTTCGCGGAGCAGTTCGACGGCCTGTAGCGGCAGCGGCACCAGATGTTCCAACTGCATCTTCATCCGCGCCGCGGGAATGCGCCACAACGGCTTGGGTCCGCCCAGCCCTTCGAACTCGCTCCATTGGGCGTGGCGGGTTTCCTGGGTCCGCACCATAGTGAGGATGGTCCACCGCAGGGCAAGATGGCTGAGCCGTGAGCCGGTGTCCGCGTTCAGCGCAGCATAGAAGCGCGGCAGTTCC
>NZ_JABXJG010000002.1:1415000-1487500 GCF_013375535.1 Sphingobium sp. 15-1 | reverse complement strand
TTGACGGGGTGCAGATGAATTTCCGCTCGCACGGCCATGGGCAGGGCTATCTGGACCTGAACGGCCTGATCCCGGAGATCATCGCGCGGGAGGATTTCCGGAAAGGCCCCTATCGCGCCGATGGCGGCGACTTCGCGCTGGCGGGCGCCGCCTATATGAAGACGATCGACGGGTTCGACCGGCCGTGGATGTCGGTGGAAGGCGGCTCCTACGGTTCGCGGCGGATCGCGGCGGGGGGCACGATCAAGGGCTTCGGGCCGGGCGAACTGACGCTGGTGGCGCAGGCCAAGGCCTATGACGGGCCGTGGGAGGAGCCGGAGCATCTGCGCCATTATGCCGGTTTCGCCAAATATCGGGCGGGAGCGGTGGAGGCCACGCTGCATGCCTATCGCGCGACATGGCGGCCGACCGAGCAGATTCCGGAGCGAATCGTCGGATCGCCGGTCTGCGCGGATATGTTCTGCTCGCCCGATCCCTCGGCGCGGGGTCAGACGACGCGCTTCGTCGGCAATGTCGCGGTGACGCAGGCGGACTGGCGCGCCAACGCCTATGCGCAATATTATGACTGGTCGATGTATTCCAACCCGACCTATGCCGATCCGGACGGCAGCAGCGCGCAGATCCGCCAATATGACCACCGCTGGATTATCGGCGCGACGGCGGAGAAGCGCTGGTCGCTGGGATCGACGCTGGATTTCGGCGTCGGGACGGAGGATCGCTACGACCATATCGGCAATGTCGGCGTGTCGCGCACCGCCGATCGCGCCTTCCTCTCCTCGCTCGGCCGCTATCATGTCGAGGAACTGTCGCTGGCGCTTTATGGCGACGTGACGTGGCGGCCGCTGCCCGGCCTGCGCGTGACGGGCGGGCTGCGCGGCGATCATTATCGTTATGCGGTGCGGGCAAGGGATGGCGCCGCCGCCGCTCTGGGCGAGGGCAAGGGATCGGACAGCCTGTTGTCGCCCAAGGCCTCGCTCGCCTATCGGGTCGCGCCCGCGCTGGAACTCTACGCCAATTGGGGCCGGGGTTTCCACAGCAACGATGTGCGCGGGGCGGTGAATGTCGACACGCCGGTCCCGGTGCTGGTGCGCGGTACCGGCAAGGAGCTGGGCGGGCGGGTCCAGATCGGTTCGGCCAGCCTGACCGCGACCTATTGGTGGCTGAATGTGGGCAGCGAATTGCGCTTCGTCGGGGATAGCAACGCGGTTGAGCCGACCGGCGCCAGCAAGCGGCATGGCTATGAGATCGTCGCCTTCTGGCGGCCGCTGCCCTGGCTGGCGCTGGACGGCAATTATACCGCCAGCCATTCGCGCTACAACAATGGGGACCGGATTCCCAACGCCTTTGAAAATGCCGCTTCCGGGGGTGTGGCGGTCGTGCTGGGGCGCTGGGAGACGAGCCTGCGGGTGCGGCATCTGGGGCCCTATCCGCTGATCGAGGACAATAGCGTGCGGGACAAGGGGAGCACGGTGGTCAATGCCCGGGGCGCGTGGAAGGGCAAGCGGATCGAACTTTATGGCGAGTTGCTGAATATCTTCGACAGCCGGGACAAGGACATCGCTTATTTTTACGAGGCTTATGTTCCGGGGTTCGATACGGGCGGACCGCAGGAGGGGCGGTTGAGCCGGGTGGTGGAGCCTCGGACCGTTCGGCTGGGGGCAAAGGTCAAATTTTAGCGGTTCTGAAGCTTGGGATTGGCCCGGAGCGGAGGTCAAAATCCTCCCTGCGCGAAGCGTGGGGAGGGGGACCAGCCGAAGGCTGGTGGAGGGGAAAATGGCACGACCTGCGTAGCTTCCCCTCCACCGCTCGCTTCGCGACCGGTCCCCCTCCCCATCTCCCGATGGGGAGGATTTCAATGTCCTCTTTCAACCCCAGGCGGACGCCTCAACCACCTCCGCACAGCCCGATCACGGTCCTGATCCGGTCTGCGGTCGTCCTGTCCATCCCGCTCCTCTCGCGCAGCGCCTGTTCGGCCGCTTCGGCCGCGCTGCCCAAGGCGGCCTGGCCGAACATCGCCGCCGTTCCCGCTATCTTGTGCAGCTCACCCTGCGCTTCCTCCAGAAGCGCGGGCGCGGGGGCCGGGTCCTCCAGCAAGCGCGTGAACAGGGCTGACCAGAGCGCCGTCTTCTCGCGGAAGCGTTCGCTCAACTGCCGCGTCACCGGGTCGAAGGTTTCGGCGCTCTCCGTCACGGCCTTGGCGGGCAGCCATGTCGCCAACGCCTGCTGCAAATCCGCCAGGCGGACTGGCTTGGCAAGGTGCGCCTGCATGCCGGCCGCCAACGAAGCATGCACATCCTCGCCAAAGGCATTGGCGGTCAGCGCCAGGATCGGCAGTTCATGCGCGGTGACGCCCCGCCCCCGGATGGTCCGCGCCGCGTCCAGCCCGCCCATTACCGGCATCTGCATGTCCATGAGCATGATATCATAGGGCGTGCCCTCCGCCCTGGCGCGCAACACGGCGGCGATCGCCTGCGCGCCGTCGGGGACGATCGTCGCGGTGCAGCCGATCCGCTCCAATATCGCCCGGACCAGCTCCTGATTGACGTCGTGATCTTCCGCCACCAACACGCGCAGACCGGCCAGATGGGCGATGCCGCGGGGCGGCGGCGGGGCGGCCGGGGAAAGCGCCGACGCATCCGCCCGTTCGAAGGGCAGGCGCAGCGTGAAGCGGCTCCCCTGCCCCACCATGCTGTCCAGGGAAAGCTCCCCGTTCATCAGCGTCACCAGTTGGGCGCTGATCGACAGGCCCAGGCCGCTGCCGCCGAACTGGGCGGCCGTGCCGACGTCGGCCTGCACGAATTTCTCGAAAATGGCGGCCTGCCGCTCGGGCGCGATGCCGGGGCCGCTATCCTCGACCGCGATCACCAGCCGGTCCGCGCCGTCGAGATGCGCATGCAGGGCGACATGGCCTTCGGACGTGAACTTGACCGCATTGCCCAGCAGGTTGAGCACCACCTGACGCAGCCGCAGCCCGTCGCCCAGCATCATCCGGGGCAGATCGTCGGCCATGTCGCGGACCAGATCGATCCCCTTCTGCCCCGCGCTGGCCCGCACGAGGTTGAGGCACGCGTCCAGCGCATGGACCAGGTCGAAGGGTTCGTGGGCGATCTCCATCTGCCCGGCCTCGACCTTGGACAAATCCAATATGTCGTTCAGCAGGCGCATCATCGCGCGGCCGGAATCAGCGATCATCTTCACCTGATGATGCTGTTCGGGCGGCAGGCCCGCGCCCATCAGCAGGTCGGCAAAGCCCAATATGCCGTTCATCGGCGTGCGGATCTCATGGCTCATATTGGCAAGGAAGCCGGTCTTGGCCGCGCTCGCCATTTCGGCCGAGCGCCGCGCCGAAATATCCTCCACCACGCAGACGAAGAAATCCGGCGCCCCCGCCGCATCGCGCACCAGCGAGACGGTGAGGTTGATCCACACCAGCCCGCCATCCTTGCGGACATAGCGCTTCTCATAGGCGAAATCGTTGATCTCCCCCAGCAGAAGGCGACCGGCCAGCCGGGCGTCGATCTCATAATCGGCGGGATGGGTGATCTGGCGATAGTCCAGGCCGACCAGCTCGTCCCGGCTATAGCCCGCAATCTCGCAGAAGCGGTCGTTGACCAGCAGGAAGCGCCCTTCCGGCGAGCAATGGGCAAGCCCAACGGCCGCCTGTTCGAAGGTCGCGGCGAAATGGCGGGCGGCGTCGCTGTGGGCCGCATTGGCGAAGCCGGTGACGATCGGCCCCGCCATCAGGCGGACGATGTCCAAGTCGGCGCGGCTGAAGGCCGCGACCTGACCAGAATAGACCTTCAGCACGCCGACGCTTTGCCCATGATAGGGCAAGGGCACCAGCATCATCGAACGGACGCCGACCTTCCGGCAGGCATCGCGGTCGACGCGGGGATCGGTTTCGCTGTCATGGCAGAACTGGGTCTCGCCCGTCGCGATGCACACGCCCGACAGGCTGCCGCTCAGCGCCAGGCGCAGGCCGATCTGCTTGATCGAGGTGCCGCTGGCGGCGCGATAGACGACATCCTCGCCATCACGCATCTCGACGATGGCCCCGGTCGCCAGCGGGATGATGCGCAGGGCGCGGGCCACCACCTCATCGATGATCTGCTGGAAATCGGCATAGGCTTCGGTCACCGCCGCCTGAAGCGCCAGCATCTCCTGCATCCAGCCGGGCGAGTCCGGATCAGCCATGGACCGGCACCTCCCAGCCATGGACGCGGAAGCCCGCAAAGCCCGGCCAGCCCGACAGCAGCGGCAGGAGCGCGCGTTCGGCCTCGGCGGCGCGAGACGGCGCGCCATGGAAACTGATGCGGGCGGGATCGGTCCGCGTCTCGCGCACCAGGGCGAAAGTAAAGGCGGCCGGGCCGGCGGCTTCGGGCGCGGCGAGCAGTTCCGCGCCCGCATCGCTGAGCTTCAGCGTTCCGCTGGGCGCGCGGCGGTACAGTCTTTCGGCTTCCTGCGCCACCGGACCGGTTTCAATGGCGATGCGGACGGGCGGTCCTGCCTCCGCCAGCCAGCTTTCGGCGGCGTCGAGGATCAGTTGCGGATCGGTGCGATAAGCCATGACGATGATTTCGCGGATCGAAGCGCGGGCATCGCCAAGCGCCGCATGGCCCTGCGGCGAGCGGCGCATCCACCAGGGGACATCGACGGCCACCGGCCCGCCCCAGGCAGCGGCGATGGCCTGCACCGTCCGCGCCCAATCCTGCCAGCCCGCCTCGGGGTCCGCCGCAAAGCCGGGCAGAGCATAGGGTTCGATGTCGAGTTCCAGCAGCGGTCTTGCCGCGAGATGATCGTCGCACCAGCGGCGCAGGCGGGCGAAGCGGCGGACGGCCTCGGCCCGCCCCTCCGCCGTCGCCATGGCGGGATCGCCGTCGAGCAGGCGGAAACCGATCTTGCGCTCCGCCAGCGCCGCCGCGAGCCGGGCCAGCGCCGCATCCGGCTGGGCAGGCGCTTGTATGGCGAGTTCGGTCCATCCCGCCATGGCGGCATGGCGGGCAAAGGCAAGCGGATCGCCATGCCAGTCGCGCTCCCGCCAGACCCATGTGCCTCGCACTTCGCTCACCGCCCCCTCTGACGCCGGTCCCTGCCCTGTGATTGAAGCGCTACGTGCTCCTGCGAAGGCAGGAGCCCAGTTCGAACGGTGGGACTGGACTCCTGCCTTCGCAGGAGCACGTGGTACTTTGAACAAGACGGGCTCCAAAGTAACCGCTTCGAGCCAGGCCGAGCTGCTTGATGAGGGACAGGTCAGAACCAGCATCTGTTCCCCCCGCCGATCCGCAAAGGGAATAACGGCGGCCCCATCGCCCCCAAGCGCAACCTGTGTGGTCGAAGCATCCCGCCCGACCGGCAGAACATCGACACCAATCGCCGCATCAGCCCGCCCTTCCAGCCGCCATTGCCCCCGATAAGCGCGGGGCAGGCGCCGATCCGGCCAGCGCAGCACCAGTCCGGCCGGTGCCCTCCCAGCCCGGCAGCGGATACGCAGGCCCTCTTCGGCACGCTCCACCGCCACCCGTACCTCCGTGCCGAAGGGCCGGATGTCCGCCAGCGGCAGAAGATTCGCGCCGAGCGGCACCAGCAAGGGAACGGACGCAGCGGCTTCCCGCTCCGGCGCAAGCGCTGCGGGGCGGAACAGGTCCGCCTCTATCCTGCCCGACAGGGTCCATTGCTCCACCTCGCGCCAGTCCTTCACGGCAGGCCCTTTCCAGATCACCTCGGCGGGGGCGGCCTCCGCCCAACCGATCAGCGCCGATCCCGCCAGCAGCGCAAGGCCACCTCCCCTCATTGGCGCACGAAGGCCGAACGGCCGGCGGCGGCCCAGCGGTTGTCCTTGCGGAAGAATCGCCACATGCCGTAAAGCCGGAACGCCAGATTGGCCTGCCGGTATCCCAGATTTTCCACCACGGCGGCGATGCCGATCATCGCCAGGTCGCGGGCGCGGGGCGTGCGGCGCAACTGCACCTCCTCCAGCGCCAGCGTGCCCAGGCTGAGCGCTGTGCCGAACAGCACCGTCAGCGAGAAGAAGGCGAACACCACCGCGCCGCTCGTCACCCCCATCAGCCAGAGCAGCGGGATCAGGAGATAGCCGAACAGCTCGCAGGGCGGGCCCAGCACATCTTCGATCACGATCAGCGGCATGCTGACGAGGCCGATCCGGCCATAGCGCGGATTGCCGAGCATCCGGCGATGCTCGACGATGGTTTCCAACGCCCCCTGCTCCCAGCGCGCGCGCTGGTTGCGCAGCCCCTTCCAGCTTTCCGGCGCGTCGGTCCAGCAGACGATTTCAGGCACGAAATCGACGCGATAGGGCTTTTTCTCCTCCCGCATGCGGCGGTGGATGCGGGTGACGACCTCCAGATCCTCCCCCACCGTATCGTGGCGGTAGCCGCCGATCTCGACCAGCGCGGCGCGACGGAACATGCCGAACGCGCCGGAGATCAGCATCAGCATGTCAAGCCGCGCATTGGCGATGCGCGCGGTCAGGAAGGCGCGCAGATATTCCAATATCTGATAGCGCGGCAGCCATTTGTCCGACAGGCGGATTTCGCGCACATGGCCGCCCGCGACGACCGATCCGTTGACGATGCGGATCGCGCCGCCCACCGCCATCAGCGATCCGTCGTCAGCCATGAAGGGTTCGGCGGCGCGCAGCAGCCCGTCCGGTTCGATGATCGAATCGGCGTCGATCACGCACACCAGCGGCGCGGCGGCGAAGCCCAGGCCCGCATTGACCGCATCCGCCTTCCGCCCGTTCTGCTTGTCGATCAGGATCAGATTGGGATAGCGGGCCGATCCATAGACGCCCAAAATCCTGGTCTTCTGCAATTCGGCCAGTTGTTCCCGTTCGATCGGGCGCAGGGCGAATTCGCGGATCAGCACTTCCAGCGTGCGGTCGCTGGAACCGTCATTGACCAATATCACCTCATGATCGGGATATTCCAGCGCCAGCAGCGCCCGGACGCTGTCGGCTATCGACAGCTCCTCGTTGAAGCAGGGCGCGATGACCGAGACGGGCAAGGCAAGGTCAGCATAGCGGGTCCAAAGATCGTATGACCGGCTGGCGGGCTTGATCCGGGTGACGAAGACCCGCGCCGCCAGCAGCAACTGCACGGTCGACACCAGATTGCGGATGCTGACGACCAGGAAACAGAGCAGGCCGATGGCGACCAGCGTGCCGACGCCGATGCTGGCCGCGGCGGAGAGGATGCCGTCCAGCGTCATGCGGCCACCTGCAACATCTGCACCGCCTGCTGCGCGCGCAGGCGGACCCAGGGCGACGGGTCGTTGCGCAGCGCCGCCAACAGCGGCAGGGCAGCGGTCAGCCGCATGATCTGGCAGGCGCGAATGGCGCGGGAACGCACCGGATGCTCCGGGTCCTCCAGCATCCTGATGATCCACCCGGCGCTGCCCGGATGGCCGAGCCGGGTCGCGGAATCCAGCGCGGCGAGCCGCACCGGAGGATGCGGATCGGCGGAGGCGGCCGCCAGCAGCGGCAGGGCGGCGAAATCCTCCGTCCAGCCGAGCGCGTCGATCACGAGAGCGCGGGCGGCCGGCGGCAATTGGTTGGATCGCCCCAGCGCCATGAGTTCGGCTGGATGGCTGACCGCGATCAGCCGGAACAGGCTGCGATGCAGCGGCGTGATTCGCGTTTCGTAAAGCGACAGATCCTCGATCAGCCGTTCCGGCGCGGGTAGCGCATCAAGCTGCGCCAGCAGCGACGCCGCCTCCAGCCTCGTGTCGATCAGCGGGTCTTCATGCAGCACCGACAGCAGCGCGTCGACCGCATGCGCCCCGCCGATGCTGCCCAATATGCGCATGGCGTCCACCTGGGCCCGGCGGCGGGAACTGCGGGTCTTGCTGAGCGCATGCTTCAGCAGGCCGTGGCGTTCGACCAGCGCGATCAGCCTTTCGCGCTCCTCCCCGCGCAGAAGCTGGATCATGCGGCCGATCGCGGCCAGCTTGTCGGCGGTCCGCGCCTTGCGGAAGGCGGGACCGGACAGCGCATCCTCGCCGCCCCCTTCCCGACCGCCGCCCATGATCTCGCGGATCAGCGCCTTGATCATCGCGGATGCATGGGCATCGGCGCGCTCCGCCCGGTCGCGGCGGATCACCAGGAACAGCAGCAGCGCCGCCATGCCCAGCGCGCCATAGAAGGAGATGAAAATGGCGATCTGCGCGACATGGTCGGGGATCGGCATCTGCATCGCGGTCAGAAGCCGATTTGCAGGCCGAGCGACCCGCCCTTGCGCGTATAGGTCGCCCGGCGGCGGTCATAATCCAGCCCGGCGCGCAAGGTGACGCGGTCCGCCAGCGGCACCGTGCCGCCGACGAAGAGCGAACGGACCTGGCGCGTGATGCCCGCTTCCGTATCGGGATAGGTCGCCGCGCCGGCATAGAGCGTCGCCCCGCCGGGCAGCGTGCCGTCTATCCGCCCGGTCACGCCGGCGCGATGGGTGCCCTGCTCGTCCCAGAGGTTGATCATCCGCACCGTGGCGCTGACGCCCAGCCGCGCCGCCGTCAGACGAGCGCCCGGCAGAAAGCTCGTCACCGACACGTCCCGATATTCGGCATGGCGCAGGTCCGCGAGCAGGGTCGCATAGGGGGTGACGTCCGCCTCCACCCCGCCGCTGACGCCCCATTTTTCGCGAAAATCGGCATGAGGCGTGGCCGCCAGCGCAGCATAGGCGCGGATATGCGGCCCGAAGCTCTGGTCAATTCGGCCTTCGATACGGGTGTCGGTGAAGCTTTGGCGATCCTCCCGCTCGGCAGCGAGCGCCAGCACCGTACCCGGCGCCACGCGGCCATAAGCGGCCAGCGTGGTCGTCGACCAGGTCCGGCTTGGCCGGTTGTCGAACGACACGCGGGAGAAGCCCTGCGCCACCGCCAAACCGAAACGGTGGGACGGCTTCGCGGATGGTTCCGTCAGAAGCTGTCGGCGGATCGCGACGGCCTCCGCATCGCCCGGCGCGCGCTGCTCGATCACCGCGACTTCGCGTTCGGCGGCGGCGCGGTCGCCCGACCAGAGATAGGCGCGGGCCAGGGCGGCGGCGATGTCATTGTCCGCCGGCGCCAGTTCCTGCGCGCGGCGCAGCGTCGCGATCGCCTGTGGATAATGGCCGGCAAAGGCGTGGGCGCTGCCCAGCAGGCGCACAATCTCCGGATCGCCGGGAAAATCGACATCGGCCCGCTCCAGCAGGGCAATCGCCTCCCCCTCATCCTTGCGCGCCAAGGCGGCGCGGGCGGCGGCGATCTGCGCGTCGCGAGAGGCGGCGGGCGCGGCCTGCGCGGGAATGGCCAACGTCATGCAGGCCGTGACGCAAGCGGCCATGGCACGAGCGGGCGACACCCTCACCGCGCCATCCGGGCCGATTTGAGGATCGCGTTGACCCGCACCACCAACTCGTCGGGAATGAAGGGCTTGGTCAGATAGTCGCGCGCGCCGGAGGTCAGCGCGGCCATGACATCCGCCTGCGCCTTGCGGGACGTCAGCATCACCACGGGAATCTCCGGCAATTCCTCCGCCACCGTGCGCAACACGTCCGCGCCCGACATGACCGGCATCATCGCGTCCAGCACCAGCAGGTCGACATCGCCCTGGCGCGCCGCCTCCAGCGCGGAGGCGCCGTCCTGGCGGATCGTCACGTCATGGCCTGCCGCCTCCAGCTTGAATCGAACCAGCTCGCCCAGCAGATCATCATCGTCGGCAACCAGGATATGCGCCACTATTCCCGTCCTCTTGTCGCTTCAGTCGTACGCTCCAACTGCAAATATTTTCCTTTTTTAACAATCGATAATGCCATTTTAACCCTCATTTCACCGCGACCCGGCCACGGCCTGTCCAGGCGGCGCGCCGGGCTGAAGGGCGTGAGCGCCCGTCCATGACGAGGATTGGCGGGAGACCGGGCGGGGGTTCCCGGCCCAAGCGGCATTCAGATCGGCAGAGGCAATGGTAACTCAGAAAACCCGCCATGCCGGGTGAAGTCGGCATGGCGGGTTGGTTGTCGCCCGTAGCGATCGTTCAATGCCGATCAGATATGTCGAGACGGGCTCAAACCCCGTAGAGCAGGGTCGCCTCCGCGCTGCGTTCCCGTTCGCTGGCGATCTGACGGCCATCATTGCCCTGTTCCAGCGGCTGGCCCAGGCGGGACAGCAGGAAACGGCCAAATGCCCAGTCGCCCAAGGCGGAATCGGCGTTGATATGGCCCACTTCGCCAGCGTCCGCGAACTGACTGCCCCAGAATTGCGCCAACAGCCTTGCCCTTCCGATCGCGATATAGGGATCGCTGCGGCTGGCGACGACGATCGAGGGGAAAGGCAGCAATGCCTTGGGCGTCGGGGCGAAACCGCGCAGCCGGGCGTCGACCGCCCCCGATTCGAGTTCGGGCGGAGCGACCAGCAGCGCGCCCGCGATCTTGTCGCTCCACTCCTTGCATTCGAACGCGGCCCACCAGGCCACGGCATGACAGCCCAGGCTGTGCGCCGCGAGGATGACCGGCCCGTCGATCCTGCCGATGGCGTGGCTGAGATTGCTGACCCAGCTATTGCGGTGCGGCGCATCCCAACTGCCCAGTTCGGCGCGATGGCAATTGGGAAGTTCCGATTCCCATATGCTCTGCCAATGGCCGGGTCCGCTGTTCATCAGGCCGGGCACGGTCAGGATCGTCGCGGAAGGAACAGATTCGGTGGCGTAGGGATGCATGGCAGGACCTCCTGCCCGCTTTTTATTCTCTATCGATATGATTGACAATAGGGATTGCGAGCCTTTTGCGGACTGTCGTTGCTGGCTTGGGACGAACCGAATTTTGGCGACGTCGCGCTGCCTATATGCGTCGCTCAAATGCACGGTAACGGATGGTTCATGCTTTTGACTGATGAATCCCGGCGGGCGAAGTGATATATCAAACGCGCGAAATCCGGATACTTCCCCGCTTTTCGCTCGGCTGGACGCGGGACGGGGAACGTCTCCAAACTCTTCCCCTCCTTCGTTCAGCCGGTTCCCTTCCCATCCTTCATTCCAGCCAAATACCGGAAATGTTAAGGATAAGGCATCAAGCTTTCTTTAATTCGGCGGTGTTAGACGAACGGCAACAGAAGGGGCCGAAGATGACATTCGTTCGACTATGTGCTGCATCCACCATCCTTGCATCGGCGGCGTTGCTGGGCGGCCCGGCCATGGCGGCCGAAACCGCCAAGGGTTCCTTTGCCGTCCGGGCGGTCGTTCCGGCCTATTGCGAAATCAACAGCGATCCGGTCGTACTGAGCGAAGGATCGGGCTTCCAGTCGGGAAGCGTGATGGAACTGTGCAACAGCGCGGATGGATTCCAGGTCGTCGCCTCCTATCGCGAGCTTGCGCCCAGCGAACAGGTGCGGCTCAGCTATGCCGGTTTTTCCCGTCAGCTCAACGCTTCGGGCTGGACCCCGGTGGCCAATCGCGTCGGCGCCAAATTCGGCATGCGACCCATCGGCGTGCAATATGCCGCGCTTCAGGCGCCGCTGGCGATCAACCTCACCATCACTTATTTCTGATCAGATCGGGGTGACGGCCACCGTCACCCGGTCGGTATATTTGCCCGCATGCCAGGTCGGGTCCGGATCGACGGTGATGGAAATGCCATGGACATCCCCCTGCGATCCGGTGTGTTCACCGACGTTGATCTGATCGCCCGTCGCCATGTTGAAGGCGCGGCCGTCGACGGACAGCCGGTAAGGGATGACTTCCGGCCCATCGATGCGGCGGAGCACGCCGCCATATTGCGAGGCGAAGCGCAGTTGATAGCCCGACGTGCTGAGCACGCGCACCGCGAAGGGCTGCGACACCGTCCGCATGGTGGTGGACAGCTCGCCCAGGTCGATCCGGGCCGTGCCCCCTTCCCCGCCGACGCCGGCGAAGCGGATACGGGCGGTCGCGGGGATTTCCAGCTTCAGGCGTAGCTGCACCTCATCCAGCGGAACGTTGCCGCTGTCTTCCGACAGGGCGAAGACCAGTTGCTGGCGATAATCGCCGCTCCGCATTCCCCAGTTTACCGGCACGTTGACGGTATAGCCGACCGACGTCCGCCCATGCGGCTGGAGGATGACCACGCCGCCGCCGCTCGACACATCGGCGGGCGAAGCGGAGGTCACGGAAATATTCCCGCCGGGGCCGTTCAGCATATAATTGGGGAAGGAGGCGTCGGACGCGCCCAGATCCCGCGTCACGCGCAGCCGTAGTCGGCATTCGCTGTCGCCGTCATTGCGCACCATGATCCGGAAGGGCTCGGTCAACTGCCGCTGGTCCATGCTGTCCCCAGCGGCAAGGCGCACCTCGCGGGGGCCGTCGACGAAGGAGGGCTGGCAGTCCGCCCAGGCATGGCCCGGCACCATGAGCGAGGCGAAACCCAGGTAGCGGCAAAATCGGCGCATCATATCACTCCTGTGTCCCGGTGGCGGGGCGGGCGGTCACATCGCCCAATTGTAGCAAGGATTTCGTGTCGGCGGGGACGTGAATCATGAACGTCATGTCCGGATCGCGCAGCTCCACCCGATAGCTCTTACCGGGACGAAGCCCCTGCGTCGCGAAGCGGCCTGCGGAGTTGGTGAAGAAGGGCTGCGACGGGAAGGCTGGGTCGTCCACCGCCGAAATGGTGCCGCCCAGCAGGCTGACCTTCTCGCCCTCATAATAAAGGAAGCCATAGGCGCTGATGTTCGCGTCGCTGCCGACGACGAGCTTATAGCCGCTCTTATAGGGCGGATTGACGGTATGGACGCCCGGGCCGATGTCATAGCCCTCCGTCCCGTTCTTCAGATCATATTGGATGCTCTGCCGGTTATAGCTGTTGAGCCGCCCGTCCATCGCGGGCCCCCAGATGCCGCTTTCCGCCTCGACCTTGCCGTCGTCCACCGATTGCCCCACCACGACCTGCTTGTCCTTGAGCGCCTCATGCGCCTTCGCGACCAGGAAACTGTCGGAAATCGGCCGGCCGATGGCGACGCTGTTCCCCGCCACGGCGATCGACGTGCCGATTTGCAAGCGACTGTCCTGCCGGTCGTCTATCCGCGAGAAGCCGTTGCCCGAAGAGATGGTGGTGAAGCGCGAATAGAAGCGGTTGCCGATATAGGTGGCCGACCCGTCGACCGAGGCCATGCCGTCCGAATTGCGCGCAGCGATGTCGTAGCCGAAGGAACCGACCCTATCGTCATAGCTGCGCGTCAGGGAAAGGCGCGCATCGTCGCGGCGGCTGTTATAGCCTGCCTCCGCCCTGGTCTTCTGGCCGAAGGGCACGACCAGCGCGATGCGAGCGCCGAAGCTGCGCCCGAACACGTCCTTGCCATATTCGACGCCGCCGGTCAGGCGGAAGCGCGACGCCCGGTGCATGACGTCGACAAAGGCGAGCTTGGTCCCTCTCAGCCCCTCCCGCTCGAACCAGTTGCCGCCTACGACCAGACTGGTACGATCGCTCAATTGCTGGCCATAATTGGCGGTCAGCGTGAAGGTCCGGAAACGGCCGAAACCGATGGCATCGGACAAGGTCGAGAAATTCCGGCTGCGATAATCGGCGCTGACCGACAATTGCTTGCCCTGGATGCCATAGCCGAATTGCAGTGAATAGGCGCCGCGCAGCGAATAGCCGGTCCCCCGCCCGGTGCTGATCGCGCTGGAAAATTCGAAGCGTCCGGGAATGGAGCGCGGCGTGGAAATGACCTCTATGGCCCCCAGTTGCACATCGTCGCCCGCCTGTACCGCGCCGCCGAGCAGCAACCGGTTGCTGACGCCCCGGCGATAATAGGCCGACAGAGCGGGCGAGTGACCATAGATCGGCTGGGCGCGAAAGTCCGTCGGCACGAAGCCCACCGCCGCGCCATATTCGCTTTCCCCGGCGACCAGATCGGACGGGTTGAAATAGGAATCGAAGGAAGTGATCTGCCGCCGCCCGCTGACATCGGTGACGTAGAGCTGGGCGTTGCGGCCGCCATATTGGGTCTGGAGCCGGGAGAGGTCATAGGTGCCGGAATTGAGCTGGAACCGCTCCACCTGCTGGCCGTCGACCATCACGTCGACCGTGGAATCGCGGTCGAGCAGAACCTGCTGCCCGCCAAGCTCCATCAGCGGCGTGCTGCCGGTGAAGGTCCGCCTGCCCTTTTCGACGCCGATGCCGCCGAGCAGCGTGCCGGACGTGATCGACAGGCCATTGAGCTGAAGATCGCCCGCCGTCCAGCGGCGCTGCTTTTCATATTCGTCATAGACCAGCCGCGCCTGACGCCGGTAGAAGCCGCCGCCCCCTGTCAGCGCCTGATCATAACCGCCGTCAAACTCCAGCACGACGCCGCGATAGCGCATCGCGCCCTGCAGGATCATGGCGGGCTTTTCGAAGTCGCGGAAATCAGCGACCCGCATGTCCCCGATGACGTTCAGATAAGCGCTGAATTTCTCCGGTTCGAGCGTCGTCGCGGGGAGCGAGAAGCGCACCGCCTCGCCCAGCGCCTGAGCGGCGACCATCGTCCCGTCGATGCGGTCGACGCGCACCTGCAATTCGGCCGAATCATAGATGAGGGTGACGCCCGCCTTTTCCACATCGGCAACCGAAACCGAAGGCGTGGCGGGCAGCACCGCCGCGAATTTGGTCCGCCCACTCTCCGACAGCAGGGGCGCGACATGCTCCAGCAAGGACTGACGATCGAAGAGGATCGTCCCGTCCACATAGACCGTCGCGGCGACATCCCCATAGACATTGCCCTGCCGCAAAAGAGGCAGGGTCATCTGGAGGCCCTTGTCGCCGGGGCGAGCCGGTCCGGGCGCGGCCGGCGGCTGCGCGCCGGCTGCCCCCTGCCCGGCCGGCTGGGCCAGCGCGACCGTCGACGACGCGGCCAGTGCGCCTGTGGCGACGCTGAAGAGTAAATGTCTCACCCTGCCCCCCTCGGGCATGTTCAAAGGATCAGCGCTTCAGCGTCACAGTCGCTCCGGCCGCCATTTTTTCCGGAGTCGGGATGAAAAAGATGCGGGCCTGACCAGGCGCGACGATTCCCATCCCGATCATTTCGCTCATCTGAGCGGCATTATATTCCGCGCTATAGGGCTTGCCGGTGCTGTCCGTTCCGCTGACGGCCCAGCCGGACCGACCCGCCGGGAAATAGCGATTGCCTTTGTTCTCGATGCGCACTTCCAGACCGTTTTCGGTCCTGGTCTTGCGGACATCCTTGTCCTGCGGCGCCTTTTCATCCGGGCCGAGCTCGACCTCGCGGGAAATCGGCGCGATCTGAGCCACCACCGGGTCGGGCGCGGTCCCGTCGGGCACGACGTTGACGAGGACGTTGAAGCGCATCACGACCTGAATGCGCGACTGTTCGGCCGGAAGCTGGACGGGAATCTGGCTGACCGCCGCATAATAGACTTCCGATTTCGTCAGCGGACCGTCCGGCAGATATTGGATGCGGAATACCTGCTTGCCATTGGGCGCGATCAGCGTCTGGGGCGGGAAGACCATGAACCGGTCGTCCGCGGGCTCCAGCGTCAGTTCGCCGCGCTCCCCGATGACCCCGCGATACATGCGCACTTCCATCGGCAACTGGCGGTCTTCATTGTTGGCGACCTCGATCCGCGCCGTGGAACGTGTACCCTGAGGCTCCAGATCCACCGACATCGGCGTGACCCGCGCAGCCTGCGCGCCGGTCGCCATGCCTGTCAGCAAAAGCAGCGGCAGAACGAATTTCACCCATTTGAGGAACATCGTCCTCTTCCCCCTCGATCATGAACGGCGGAAATCGGGGAAGCCATGGAATGCTCCCCCAAATTCCTGTGCAGATGCCGCGATTAGCTGGCGGTGACCGTCACGGTCACGGTGTCGCTGTAGGTGCCGGCCACGGGGCGGGCATCCAGGTTGTTCAGCGGGTCGACCAGCGCGTCGAACTTGACCTGGCGATGCAGCGCGCCACGCGAGGCGCCGTTGTTGAGCTGGATCAGGCCGAGAAGCGCCGAACGGCGGAAACCGGGCTGCTGCAGCAGGCCGCCATTGCGGTAATTGTCGGCGGCGAGCGAGTAGTTGATCGTGTTCTTGAAGCCCGCATCCGCGCCGGTCAGCGGGGTGCTGGTGGTCAGGCGACCGGCATTGGCCGACGAGATGGTCATGCTGTTCGTGTCGTTGCACGACACGTAGAAGGAGTTGGTCGAGTTGCTGGCGACATCGTTGATGAACAGCGCGCTGCTGCCGGCATTGGTGTTGACGTTGACCGTGCCGAGCTGGATGTCACCGATATTCTCCATCGTGCAGGTCTTGGCGACCGATGCGTTGATGTCGAACGTGTCGCTGTCGGTGCTGGCCGCGAAAGCGGGCGTGCCGGCCATCAGGACTGCTGCGGCCGTGGCGGCCATAAGGAGCTTCTTCATAAGGATTTCCTCAAATCTTCTAAGGGTTGCGCATCAGAGCGGCGTCATGGTCAGGAAGCCTGCGCATCCTGATCCCGGCCGAGCCTCAGAGCGCGGTCTGGACGGTGACGGTGATGGTGCCCGTATAGTTGCCGGCCAGCGGGCGCAGCGTGTTTTCGGACGACAGCACCTTGGCGGCCAGGCGCACTTGGCGGTGGACGGGACCACGGCTGGTCTGGTTCTGCGCGCCGTTCGCGCTGGAGTAGCTGGGCTGCGAGCCGCTCGTGAAATAGTTCAGAGCCTCGACGCGGTAGTTCAGCTTGTCGGTGAAGCCAGCGTCGTCGACGCCCGCCTGGAAAGCGCGCGAGCCCTGAAGGGTCGCGGGACCGGAAAGGGTCATCTGGTTCTGCTTGTTGCAGCTAACCCAGAACTGGTTGGTGTTCTGCGTCGCGTCGCTGCTGAGCAGCAGGGCGCCGTTGCCCGCCGTCGTGGAAATGTTCAGCGCGCCGAGGTTCACGTCGTTGACGTTCTGCATCGTGCAGGTTTCGGGGATCTGAGCATTGATCTGGAACTGGTCGGTGGCCGAGTTGGCGGCAAAGGCCGGACTCGCGACAAGCATTGCTGCCGCGGAGGCAAGGATCATCTTCTTCATGGAATACTTCCCCATCTGTTACAAAAAGCGGCCTGAAGCACCCCCGTCTCCAATGGGGTTGTTTCCGGCCGTAACTTCAGGGAGGGCGCGCGACTCTCTTTCCCCACCCCTGGAGCTGATCGAAAGTATTAATATATATCTAACGAAAGTTAATACTCAATATTGGGTATGGCTCCGCTTTAATGGTTAATGCGGTGCGCCAACAGCCAATTGGAATTGTTGAAAATCGCCGATTTCGGTGCGATCCCGGGCTATTTCCGGCCCTATCAACTAAATCGGCCTCAGCCTGTGCGAAATCGGGACAGAAGCCGATTAATTTGTTAACGACATTTGTTAAATTGATCTATATCGCAAGTTATACATGTTGATTCGATAGATATAGATCAAGGATAGGGCTGCTGCCGGGGGGTATGTGTGGCTGAAGGCTCCATGGGGAATGGAGAGTCGGTGTTTGCGAGCTGGGTCGATGCCGATCCGATTCCACATGCGATAATCGATCGCTGCTTGCGGCTGCATTGGCGCAACAGGGCCGCCATCGCCCTTTTGGAAGGCTCCTTGGAATTGCAGGAGCAGGAAGACCGCCTCGTCGCCCTTCAGCCGGACAACCAAGCGCGCCTAAAGCTGTTCGCGGACCATGCGGGGTCCGACGCGGCATCCTCCATGGTTATCCTGCCCGTCAAGGACGATTATCTCATCATTCGCGGAAGACTGATCGAAACCGGCCTGCGCGGCGAACAGATCGGCCTCATGTTCTTTTCCGCGCGGCATTTCATCGATCGGTCGATCATAACCGATGATGTCAAGGACATATATAGACTGACCAATGGCGAGCATAAAATATTGAGCGCCATGATGAGCGGCATGAATGCCGAACAGATTTCCGGAAGTCTGGAAATTTCCCTTGAGACGGTCAGAACGCATATCCGCCGCATCTATTCGAAGACAGGCGTAAGAAGCCGCGAAGCCTTGTTCGCGCAGCTACAACCCTTCAAGATCCTTGCGTGAATTATCCGGGACGGCCGGGAAGGGGATGAGCTCCGCCATCTCCCCTGCCCGGATCGCGCCGCTTTGCGACCTATGCGGCGGTTCCTTCCATGCCCCATAAGGGCGCCCAAGCCTTCCGCATCGCGTCGGCGTCGATCCTAGCGAAGCGTTCGTCAATGGCGTCCCGCGACGCCTGGATGCGGCGTTCGATCCCCTGCCACTCCTCACCGACCAGCCTGCCGCCACGCTTGCGCGCAACGCCGTTGACCCACACGGAATCGACGTCGCTCGCATTGGCATAGATCACGAGCGCTGCATGGGGATCGCGCACCGGAGCCATGTTGATCGAATTCATCCGGGTCAGCACCACATCGGCCTTCTTGCCGGGCGTCAGGCTGCCGATCTGATTTTCCAGACCGACGCAGGCCGCTCCGCCAAGCGTCGCATGCTCGACCATCTTGGAGGCGGGATAGCGCAAATCGCTCGGCAGGGTGTAGCCGAGGCTGGAAGGCAGTTTGCCGCGGGCGGCATGTTCATCGCGGCGGAAGCGCATCGATTGCAGCATCAGTCGCATTTGCCCGAACATGTCGCCGGAAAAGCCGGAAACGATGTCGACCCCCAGCGAAGGTGCCCTGCCGGATTCGATCACCCGCTCCAGCATCGGAAAGCCGGGGCCCATCTGCAATTCGGTTTCCGGCGTCACCGACAACCATCCCCCCTCGCGGGCCAACAGGCCCAGATCGTCGTCGGTCAGATGGTTGCCGTGCGACAACAGCAGGTCGTCGCCCAATGCCCCCGCCTTTGAAAGCTGCACGACAAGGCTGGCGGCATCAGTATAGACGGCCGTGGCATGGAATGTGATGCGCGCAGGTTCAAGGGAGCGGCTCCATGCCAGTTCCTCCAGCACGGGTTCGATGCTGGGGAAGGTGAAGAACTCGCTCGACGCGATCCCGAAACGAAGTACGGAATCGTTCGATGGGAAGAATTTCTCCCGCACGCGCTCCGCATTTTTCTTCTGGAAATCTTCGATCGTTCCGGCAGTGTCGACGATGATCGATGCGGCGTCGATCTGCTGTCCGGGTTTATATTTCGGATTGCGATACACGCCGTAGCAAAAGACGCCGCGAATGCCCGCATCGACCAGCCCCTTCACCAAGGCGTCGGAGTGGTCTTCCGAAATCTGGAGATGAGAGTGATCGACGATGGTGGTGACGCCCGCGTTGATCGCTTCCAGAGCGCCGACATAATTGCCGAGATAGGCGTCCTCCGCTTCATAGCAGACCGAATACATGGTCCGGATTTCGGACAGATATTGAAACAGGCTCCAGTCGGTCGCGACGCCGCGTAACTGGGTCTGCCAGACATGGCGATGGGTGTCGACGAAGCCGGGGCTTGCGATCATGCCGGTCGCGTCGATCACCTCCGCGTCGTCGGCCTCGATATGCGCGGCGACCTCTGCAATCCGGTCATCGACAATGAGGATGTCGCCGGTCCGCAGATCGCTCGTCGCGGGATCGACCGTCACCAGCGTCGCATTCTTGATCAAAGTTCTTGCCATATACCCTCTCCATTCTGGACCTTGGCGCGATGGAGGCCCGTTCAAAGCGCGAGAAGCTGCTTCCCGAAATTGAGGCCGCGAAATATTCTGTTCAACGTCTCGGGCGCATTTTCGAGGCCCTCCTGCACATCTTCGATCGACACGATGCTGCCGTCATCCAGCCATTGCCCAAGCTGCCCGATCGCCTCATCGAACCGGTCCTGATAATCGAACACCAGAAATCCAGTCATGCTCGACCGCCTGAGTCCCAACATCATATAGTTATTGATGCTGGCGACGGGAGCGCCGTCGACCGGGACATAGGAGGATATGCCGCCGCAAAGCGCCACCCTTGCGCCGATGGCGAGATTTTCCAGCGCCGCGTCGAGGACGGGGCCACCGACATTTTCAAAGACGATATTGACGCCATCGGGCGCAAGTTTCCCAAGCTGCTCGCTGATATTCTGGGATTTATAGTCTATGCAGGCGTCGAAGCCTGCCGATTCCGTCACCCACCGGCATTTTTCCGGGCCGCCTGCGATGCCGATGACGCGAGCGCCTCTGATCCTGGCGATCTGACCCGCGATCGACCCTGTCGCACCCGCCGCCGCCGAAACGACGACGATGTCGTCCTTCTGCGGCCGCGCTATCTCCGTCATGCCGAAATAGGCGGTGAGGCCGGTCAGGCCGCAGACATTGAGCGCCTTGACCTCCGATTCCGTCCGCAGAACCGAAACCTCCGCATCGTCGGTGACGAGGGCATAATCCTGCCAGCCGAAGACGCCCTGAACCTTCGTCCCGACAGGAAAGCGATCGGTTCTGGAACTGACGACCTTGCCCGCCGCGAAGGATTCGACCACGCCGCCGATGGGAATGGCCGGTCTGTAACTGTCGAAGGACAGCCAGTAGAGTTGCGCCGGGTCGAAGGCCAGGTGCGTAATGCGGACGACGAACTCACCGTCGTCCGGCTCGGGAATCGCAGTTTCGACAAGAGCGAGATCGCCGGGGCGAAGCAACCCTTCCGGTCGCTTTTTCACGATCCACTGGCGGTTGATAGTCCCCTCCATATTAGAACCCTTTCATGATCGCTGGCCCGGATGCAGGCCGGCAAAGGCCGTTGGAAATCAGAAAGCGACGTTGTCCGCACCCTTGAGCGCCAGCAAGTCTCGGGCTTCCGCTGGGGTGGCGATCTCCAGAGAGAGCGGTTCGAGGATCGACCGGATCAGCCGGACCTGCTCGGCATTGGATTGGGCGAGACGTCCTTTCCCGGCAAACAGCGAGTCCTCCAGCCCCACCCGGACGCTCGCTCCGTTGATCGCGCCCATGGTGATGAACGGCATCTGATGCCTGCCCGCCGCCATCACCGACCAGCGATATTGGTCACCGAACAATTTGTCGGCCAGACGCTTCATATGAAGGAGATTTTCGGTATCGGCCCCGGTGCCGCCCAGAATTCCGAAAATGGTCTGGACGAACAGAGGCGGCGTCACCAGCTTGCGGTCCAGGAAATGCGCGAGCGTGTAGAGATGTCCCGTGTCATAGCATTCGAACTCGAATTTCGTGCCATGTCCGTTTCCAAGCCTGTCGACTATATTCTCTATGTCGCGAAAGGTGTTGCGGAAAATGCCGTCGCGGGAGGCTTCGAGATAGGCTCCTTCCCAGTCATGTTTGAACGACTTGTATTTTCCGAGCATCGGATAAAGGCCGAAATTCATCGATCCCATATTGAGCGAGCATAGTTCCGGCGAAGCGCGGAGCGGCGCTGCGAGCCGTTCCTCGATCGACATGGTCTGGCTGCCGCCGGTGGTGATGTTGACGACCGCGTCGGTGCTTTGCTTGATGCGTGGAAGGAACTGCATGAACACGTTCGGATCGGCGGTCGGTTTCCCGGTATCCGGATCGCGGGCATGCAGATGCAGGATCGATGCGCCTGCTTCGGCCGCTTCGATCGCCTGTTCGGCAATCTCATTGGGCGTGCAGGGCAGATAGGGCGACATGGTCGGCGTGTGAACCGACCCTGTCACGGCGCAGCTTATGATGACTTTCGACATTTTGAGTGTCCTTCGAAGGAACTGCCAGATTTCAAGACCATGGCGTTTATTTCGAGCAGGCCGCCGTGGGCGCCTTCAACTTCTTCTATGACTGGCTGACGACTTTGTTGGTCAGCGAGCCGATCCCCTCGACCTCAAGCGTGACGATGTCGCCCATATTCAGCCGCCGGTCGAGTTCGAAGCCGCAGCCGCCAAGAACCGTGCCGGAACCGATGATCTCGCCCGACACGAGCGAGGCGCCCTTGCTCAAATGATAAATGGCGTCCTCGAACTTGTGCTCCATGCTGGCGGTCGTGCCCTTGCTCCACTGTTCGCCGTTCACATAGGCCGCCATTTGCAGATCATAGGGGTCTTCGATCTCATCGGCGGTCACGATGCAGGGGCCGATGCTGTTGGCGAAATCCTTGCCGGTACCCGGCCCCGCGCCCGTTTCCATGAACAGCATTTGCAGATCGCGGGCCGACCAGTCGTTGAAGATCGTGAAGCCGAAAATGTGATCCCGCGCCTTTTCCCGTTCGATGGCAAGGCCGGGCTTGCCGATCACGCAGGCCCATTCCAGCTCATAATCGATCCAGTCGGAGTTGCGGGGCCAGGCTATGTCGGCATCCGGCCCGTAGACATGGACATTGTCCGAGTTCACATAGATCACCTGGCGCCGGATTTCGGGATGCAATTCCCGTCCCATCTTCCTGAACGCGACCTCCAGATGCTCCAGGAACAGGAAGGCGTCGCGAAGCCGGACAGGCTGTGGCAAGGGTGCCAGCAGTTGAACTTCGTCCAGAGACCGGCGCGCATCGGCAGATGCGCGCTCGGTCCACTGCCGGGCCTGGGCCAAGGCCTCGTCGCCTGCTTCGATCAGGCCTTGCATCGATCCGGGAAAACGCGACCCAAGGCCTGAGAAATCGACGACGAAGCCATCGGGATGGATTGCGCCGATGCCATCGCGATCGGAGGACCGAAAAGAAACCAGCTTCATATCATCTCCGATTATTGAACTTCATGGGAATGGCGGATCAGAATTTGAACCGGGCGGTCATGCCGTAGAGCCGCGGCTCTTCCAGCCCGCCAGTAACGGTGAATCCGACCAGGCCGCTATTGACGTAGGCATTCTGGATATAGCGGCGGCCGCCGATATTCTTGGCGAAGGCCGTCAGCGACCAACGGTCGTCCGCCGCCGCGAAGGTGATGAAGGCATTGCCCTTCGTCTTCGGACCCTGCGACACTTCCAATTGGTTGAAGGGCGAGAAATAGATGCGATCGGTCCAACTCAGCTCGCCGCGCAACGTCAGAGCGTAATCCCCGATATCGAGGCGATATTGCGCCCCGCCGGAAGCCGTGAAATCCGGGGCTTGGGACAGCCTGTTCCCCTTCAGGTTGAAGGCGGGAACGCCGCCATCCGTCGTCACGCCGTCGCCGCCGGGCCGGGCCGGGTCTATGCTGATATAGTCATCGAACCGCGCGTGCAGCCAGGAGAAGTTGGCGTCGAATTCAAGATTGCGGGCCGGCCGCAGCCGGGATTCGATTTCGATGCCGTAAATGGATGCGGTGGCCGCATTTTCGAGACCCAGGAACGTGCCGATGACCTTGCCGACCTGAAGATCGGTATAATCATAATAGAAACCGGCCAGATTGAACCGAAGCAGGCCGTTGCCAAGGGTCGTCTTCACCCCCGCTTCATAAGCGGTGATCTTTTCCGGCTTGAGCGCTGGCTGGACGAGGCCCAGGTTGAAATTGCCGCTCTTGAACCCCTTCGAGAAGGAGGCGTAGAGCAAGGTATTCGGGTCCAGCTTGTAATCCACGCTGACGCGGGGCGTGAACGCCTTGAACGTCTGGGAATCCTGCTGGATCAGCGCCGGGATGATCGGGTTGGACGGATCATAGGGCCTGACGAAGTCGAGCTGGATGACATTGTCGACCTTCTTCTGTTCCCAGCTATAGCGCGCGCCGAGAGTGACGCGCAGGTCGGGCAGGACTTCATAGGTAAGCTGCCCGAACGCCGCCGCCGCATCGGTGAATAGCGGGCCGGTCGCCTCAATGCCCTGGGCAAGATAGCCGGGAAGAGGGCCGCCGACGGTCACGGTGCTGAACGGCCCGCCCACCGACGCCACATCCTTTTCATGGAAATAATAGACGCCAAGCAGCCAGTTCAGCCGGTCGGTATTGCCGCTGACCTGCAATTCCTGGCTGAACTGCCGCGAATCCTCCGATTGGATGAGGGGCGAGGCGATCGCCACGCTCGTCTGGTCCAGATCGGTCTCGGTCAGATATTTGGTCCGCCGATAGGCCGTCAGCGACCGGACTTGCCCGAAGTCGAGATCCCAGCTCAACTCTGCCGACACGCCCCAGAAATTCCGGACATTCTTGGGATTGCGCTCACTTGCGATGTCCCTCCTGTCCGGGGCGGTTATGCCGCCTGCCAATATGCCTGTCGGCGTGATCGGATTGCCGGCCGCATCCTGCCCGACGGAATCGAAAAAATGATAGGCATAGTTGCGGTCATTCTCATGATGATAATCGGCGGTGACAAGCAGGCTGAGCCGATCGGTAGGCAGAAACTCGACCGCTCCGCGCGCGGAGATGCGCCGGGCATTGTCGATATCCTTGCCCGTGACGATGTTCCTGCCATAGCCATCATGATTGTCGCTCAGGAAAGCAAATCGAGCGAGGATCCTGTCTTCCACGATCGGGCCGCTGACCGCGCCCTCGACTTTCAGACTGTCGTAATTTCCGTAAGTGAAGTTGACATAACCTTCGGGCGCCCGCGTCGGCCTCCTCGTGATGACATTGATCGCGCCACTGGTCGCATTGCGGCCATAGAGCGTTCCTTGCGGCCCGCGCAGCACTTCGATCCGGTCGATGTCATAAAAGCTGCTGAGCGCCGCTGCGGTGCGCGCAATGAAGACGCCGTTGACATGGAAGGCGATGCTGCCCTCCGCCCCGGTGCCGAGATTTTCGCTGCCGACGCCGCGCAGGGCGATGCGGGCGGTGCCGGTCGTCTGGCCGATCGACAGATTGGGAACGCTGGTCTGCAGTCCCTCCAGCCCGCTGATGCCACTCTTCGCCAGGGCCTCGCCGCTGACCGCGGATATTGCGATGGGAACGTTCTGGGCGGATTCGGCGCGCTTCTGCGCGGTCACAATGATTTCTCCCATCTCAGGAACGTCGCCTCCGGCGGGAGGCGTCGCGACAGGTGCGACGTCGCGCGCGTGCAACAGGCCCGGCGCGCCGATCATGACCGCAGTGGCGATGCAAGCAGCCGTGCGAAACAGCAAAGATTTATTCATATCCTCCCCTATCCTCTGCCTATGCTATCCATTTTTATTTCTCAGTCGGTCGTATGACCGAGTTTGGTGCCGCATCGAGCCCGAAGATGTCATCGTTACAGCATCCATGGCCGATCAACCCGAACGGATCTCATCGATGGCAGGTCAATCCGGATATTTTCGAGCGACCCATATGCCATCGATCATGCCATTATTCCCCGGCACCTCCTGTGCTATGTTAGTCGTACGAACGACTGACTGTCAAGCTAAATGCACTGGAATCACGCGGTTCAATGGCCATGGTTGCAGGCGTCATGCTTCACGGTCCGCGCCGCCCGCTTGGCCAGAAACCGGTCGAACAGCCCGAAAATCTCCAGGAAATTGCTGGTCGCCTGAGGACTGCCATATTTCCGGTAGAGGAAGTTCACCGCGCCGATGATCCGCTCAGGCGTGTTCCATTCCGGCAGATCGGGAAGCTCGACAATTTCCAGCGCCGTTTCCTCGATCGCCAGGCCCGCCTCGAAGCGCTTGCGAACCTCGTCGCGGAACCAGAGCAGATAGGCGCGGAATTCGGCAACGCGCGTCTTGTCCGTCAACGGGCCATGGCCCGGAACGACGACATCGATGTCCAGAGACAGAATATGATCGCAGGCCGCAACCCAGCCTTCAAGCGACCCTTCCCACAGGACCGGATGCGCGCCGCTGAACAACAGATCGCCGGTATAGACCACCCGGTCCTCCACGGCGTGGACAAGGACGTCGCCGCTGGTATGCGCCGGTCCGACGGCGGTCAGGACGACATTTTTGTCCCCAACCTTGAGCCGCTTTTCCTTGACGAAGGTTTCATGCGGCTGGGTCAAGACGATGTCGTTGAACTGGAACCCCTCATTGCCAAGGCAATCATGGATGTAACGAGCGCCTGCGCCTAATTCCTGCCAGTTTTCGAATATCCTGCCATAATCCTCGGGCGTGACCTTAAGGAATTCGCCCGCCGCCGCCTGAGATGCGACAATGTGTGCGCTCTTCACCAATTGGTTGCCGAAGATGTGGTCGGCATCGGCATGGGTGTTGACCAGCGTGTCGATGCTGCGCGCAGCCGGAACCGCATCCGCCATCGTCGCAAGCATTTGCTCGGTCAGGCTCAGTTGGAAAAGCGTGTCGACCAGCAGGCTCTGATCGCCATCGGCAATCAAACCGGCATTGCTCCAACCCCAGGAACCATCCGGCTGGAGATAGGCATAGGCCCCTGGCCCGACCTGCTGCAACCCGCGCTCATACGCCCATTTCGCCATGGCATCGACTCTCCCAACCGTTATGCTCCCTTGTTAGTCGTACGACTGACTGACTGTCAAGGCCAAAGGCGGATAAGGGCGAGGCGCGCCTCCAAAGCACCCAAGGATCAACGGTTAAGGACCGGGAAATGAGGCGTTTTGGGAATCAGCCCGCCGGATGACGGACATTCGCACGCTCAAAAAAGGCGGCCGCTTTGGCCGCCGAAGCTTATTGTCAATCGGCGTCAGCGGACGGGAAAGTCGACAATCGCCTTTGTGCCGGCAATGACGAACGGGATGAGTCGTTCGCTCACCGCCGCGAAGTCGGTGGCGCTCCCAATGCCACCCGAGATGCGTTTCAGCCGGTCATTCCGCGCTTGCACCACGCTGTCGAGCATGCAGCCGATGATGAACTGATAGGCATAGGCCAGATTGACATGGGTGGACGGCGGGCATGTCGCCTGAAGCCAGCCCATCAGCTCGATCCCGATCGGGTCCAGCAATTTGGGGATAAGGTTTCCGTGATCCTCGGTCGCGACGTACATCAGTCGGCAGAGAATGGTGATATAGCGCCGCCACCCCGGTTCGCTCGTCAGCGCCAATTTCAACATCGGCAGAACGATCGCCGTGATCGCTTCGTCAAGATCGGGCGTGGCGCCGCCCCGTTTCGCCATGAAGCCCCGGTACATCGCGCGGCGCTGTTCGTTCATCTCGTCAAAACGACGCGTCAACACTTCAAAAAGAAGCGTTTCCTTCGTCTTGAAATGATAGCTCAGCGTTCCGAGCGTATCGCCCGAGAGCGCCGCGATCTCACGCGTCGTGGCCGCGTCATATCCCTTGTCCGCGAATATCTGTTCCGCAGAATCCAAAAGCCGGTCCCAGCTTCCTCCCTTTGTCGCCGCCATGCCGTCTCCTTATGGTCTCTATCCATTACGCCCGGACGCCGGTCGGTCAAGTGTTCGACGCGAGTATATTTCGCCGGTTCGCTAGCTTGGCTGCGCTTTTGACAGCGGCCTTCCATGGGCGCATGGGCGACACATGAAATTTGCCGACTTCGATCCCGCCCTGTTCCTGCGCGACTATTGGCAGAAACGCCCCCTGCTGATCCGCAGTCCGTGGAACGAATGGCGCAACCCGCTGGAGCCCGACGAACTGGCGGGCCTGGCCTGCGAGGAAGGCGTGGAATCGCGGCTCATCACCCGTGACGGTGACCGTCTGGCGATGGAAAACGGCCCGCTGGCGGAGGAGCGCTTCGGTGAATTGGGGAGCGGCCCCTGGACGCTGCTGGTACAGGCGGTCGACCATCATGCGCCCGATGTCGCAGCGCTCATAGAACCCTTTCGGTTCGTGCCCGACTGGCGCATCGACGATGTGATGGTCAGCTACGCCACGGATGGAGGCGGAGTCGGGCCGCATTTCGACCAATATGACGTATTTCTGGTGCAGGGCCTGGGCAAGCGGCGCTGGCGCGTGGGGCCGCGATGCGACTCTGCCACGCCGCTGCTGCCCCATGAGGATCTGCGCCTGATCGCGGATTTCGAGGCGACGGGCGACTGGCTCCTGGAACCGGGCGACATCCTCTATGTCCCGCCCTGCTTCGCGCATGACGGGGTGGCGGTCGGGGATGGCTGCATGACCTATTCGATCGGTTTTCGCGCCCCCTCCCGCGCCGAGCTGATCCAAAATTGGTGCGAGCATCAGGCCGACGGAATGATGGAGGAGGATCGCTATGCAGACCCTGACCTGACCATCCAGGCCAATCCCGGCGAAATCGCCGCGCCTGCGATCGACCGGCTGCATGCGATGGTGATGGAGGCCTTGTCCGACCGCGACGCCTTTGCGCGCTGGTTCGGCCTCTTCACCAGTGCGCCCAAATATGCCGAAGCGGACTGGCGGCCGGAGGAACCGATCGGGACGCGGCAAGTCTGCGCATTGCTGGCGCAAGGCGTGCCGCTCAGCCGCAACCCGGCAAGCCGCTTTTCCTTCATCCGGCGACAGGAGGGCACGGTCCTGCTGTTCGTGGACGGTCATTGCTTCGAAAATATGGGCGATGCGGCGCTGCTGGCTGAACGGCTCTGCGCGGAGCGGACCATGGTCGCAGACCCGCGCCTTGCCGAATCCGCCCCTGTCGTCGCGCTGATCGAGACGCTGATCGACCAGGGCAGCCTGGCGTTCGAAGACGAGGATTGAGCCGCGATGACGCTGATCCTGTTCAACAAGCCCTTTGGGGTATTGTGCCAGTTCACCGATGAAAGCACCGGCCCTGCCCGTCCGACCCTGGCCGCTTTCATCGACCGGCTTGGCGTCTACCCCGCCGGGCGGCTCGACCTCGACAGCGAAGGGCTGTTGCTGCTGACCGATGACGGCCGGTTGCAGGCGCGGATAGCCGATCCGCGCTTCAAGATGCCGAAAACCTATCTCGTGCAGGTGGAGGGCGAACCCGACGAAGCGGCGCTGGAGGCGCTGCGGCGCGGCGTGAAGCTCAAGGACGGCCCGACCCTGCCCGCACAGGTCGAGCGCATCGACGAACCGGTGCTATGGCCACGCGATCCGCCGGTACGGTTCCGCAAAAGCGTACCGGATTGCTGGCTGCGGCTGACGATCCGCGAAGGACGCAACCGCCAGGTCCGGCGGATGACGGCGTCGGTGGGCCATCCGACGCTGCGGCTGGTGCGATGGCGCATCGGTGACTGGTCGCTGGACGGCATCGCGCAGGGGCAATGGCGCGAAGCGGAAACAGGCTAGGGTGTGTGGGGATTCAGCCCATGGCGGGCTGCAAATGGCGGCTTTCTGCGCTTCCAGTGCTCACATACTTTGAGTACGCTGCGCGCCGGTTCTCGAAATCCACCATTTTCGCTCCACCCTGAACTGAATCCCCACACACCCTAGGCCATCATCAAGCCCGCTTCGTGCCGAACCAGATGACGTGCCGCGGCCCCTTGCCATTGCTGCGGGCCCGCACAGCCACCTCGTCGACGATCAGGCCGGCGCGCACCAGGCGACGCGTGAAGGCCGCGTCCAGCGCCGCCGACCATATCGCCACGATGCCGCCGAGCTTGAGCGCGGCGATGGCCGCTGCAATGCCCTGCGCCGAATAAAGGCGGTCGTTCGCCTGACGCACCAGCCCATCCGGCCCATTGTCCACATCAAGGAGGATCGCGTCGTAAGTCCCCCTGCCCGCGGCGATCACGTCCGCCACGTCCGCCTGAACCAACCGCACACGCGGATCGTCCAGGCACCCGGCCGCCAGCTCCGCCATCGGCCCCCGCGCCCAGTCGATAATCTCCGGCACCAGCTCCGCGACGGTGACCTGCCCGTCGCCGTCAAGCGCGGCCAGCGCAGCGCGCAGCGTGAAGCCCATGCCATAGCCGCCGATCAGCAGATGCGGCCGCGCCCGCCCGCGCAGCCGGTCGCAGGTGAGATTGGCCAACGCCTCCTCCGACCCGCTCATCCGGCTGCTCATCAGCTCGTTGCGGTCGAGCACGATCATGAAATCCCCGCCCCGGCGGTAGAGGGTGAGCTCCGCTCCACCGGGCACCTGGGCCGATCCGATAAATTCGCGCGGCTGCATATCACCTTCCCTCGGCCAGAGGCCCATTCGTAACCGGCGGGGGGTTTACGGCAAGGGAGCGCCACGTCAAAGGAGGAAACATGCGGTACTTCCTCGACACTGAATATAATGGCTTTGGCGGCGAACTCATCAGCCTCGCGCTCGTTCCGGAATATGGCGACCAGGATTTCTACGTCTCGCTGCCCTTACCGGCCGAAATCCACCCCTGGGTGGCGCAGAATGTCATCCCCTATCTCCGATTCGTGCCGCAGGGCGTCGACCATCAATTGAGCCGTGTCGAGGCGGCGCTGCATCTGGAGGCCTATCTGGCGAACGACCGCGATCCGATGGTGGTGGCGGACTGGCCGGACGACCTCGCCCATTTCTGCAGCCTTCTCGTCACCGGTCCGGGCGAGATGATCGACCTGGACGGTCTTCACCTGGAACTGATCAACGCGGCGGGGTTCAGCGCGGCCGCCAACAGCAAGAAGCCGCACAACGCCCTCCACGACGCTCATGCGCTCAAGGATTTCTATCTGGGCTCGGTGGCCTGAACAACGGTCAGCGGCCTAGCACCCGCCTTTGAGGCAGGCGGCCATCGCCCCTCATCGCAGCAGCGATATTCTTTCCGCCAGATCGTTGCGGATCGTGGTGGCGGCAACCCCGCCCTCTCCCATCGCATGGCTGATCTGGTCCAGCCCCTTGGCCACGTCTCCGGCGGCATAGAGGGCGGGAACGGTGGTGCGCTGATGGTCGTCGACGATCAGGCAGCCATCCTCGGTCATCTCCGCCCCCAGCATCGTCGCCAGCTCTGACCGGATGATCGAACCCAGCGCCGGATAGACCGCGTCATAGGCGGCCACGCCCCCCGGCGTCGGCACGAGTATATGGTCGCCATCGATGCGCAGGGGATCGCAGGGACCATCCGCCAATGCTATGCCGGCCTCGCTCAGCCGCCGCCTTTGCGCATCGGACAGGTCATGCGCGCCCTGCGGCGAGACAAGGGTGATGTCGGCCGAATATGTGCGCAGGAACATGGCCTCATTCGTCCCACGCGCGCCCGTTCCGATGACGGCGACGCGCCGGTCCGTGACCTCATAGCCGTCGCAGATCGGGCAATAGCGCAACAGACCCTGGCGGAGCGCGGCGTCGTGAATGTCCGGCGAAATGGGGGGAGGATTGTTGACCACGCCCGTCGCCAGCAGCACGCTGCGCGCCTGCCATTGCTCGTCACCCACATGGGCGAGGAAGAGGTCGCCCTGTTTTTCCAGCTTCGTCACCAGCGCTTCGGTGACCTCGCCGCCATATTCCGCCGCCTGCTCGCGCATGCGGGCGAGCAGTTCGCGCCCGGATATGCCCCCCGGATAGCCCGCATGATTGCGCGTCCGGGGGATCAGCGCGGCGCGGCTGTTGCCGGCATCCGCGATCCGGATATGGAGGTGAAACCGCGCCAGATAGATGGCGGCGGTCAGGCCCGCCGGACCAGCGCCGATGACGAGACAGTCCAGCGGCTTCGTCATGCCGGCGCGCCCCGGCGTTGATCGGGATTGACGCAGAGTGATCGCTTGCCGTTGCCGCCTTCCGTCATGAACGCTCCTTCCCATCAGCCAAGCGATAAGCGCCGTGACGGGAATCCGGTTCCCGGTGCTGGTGCCGCCGAACGGGAAAGACTTGAAGAC
Organism: Sphingobium sp. 15-1; assembly: GCF_013375535.1. Lineage (GTDB taxonomy): Bacteria > Pseudomonadota > Alphaproteobacteria > Sphingomonadales > Sphingomonadaceae > Sphingobium > Sphingobium aromaticivastans. The sequence goes on along the minus strand of NZ_JABXJG010000002.1, from coordinate 1,456,168 downwards.
CGCCACCCATGCCGGGCGATCGGCGGCGTCAATCCGCGAACGGATCGGGCGGCATGGCTTCGGCAAGGTCGACGACCACCGTCTTGGTCTCAGTGAACGCCCTGATGGCGTCGAAGCCATTCTCCCGCCCGATCCCGCTCATCTTGTAACCGCCATAGGGCAGCATGAAATGCACGGGGCGGAAGGTGTTCACCGACACGAGACCGCTCTCGATCCGGGCGGCGACGCGGTGGGCGCGGGACACGTCCCTGGTCCACAAGCCGCCGACCAGCCCGTAGCGCGTGTCGTTGGCCAGGGCGATCGCCTCTTCCTCGCCATCGAACGGCATAACCGCCGTCACCGGGCCGAATATCTCCTCCTGCGCCAGCCGCGACTGGTTGTCGGCATCGGCAAAGACGGTGGGCTGGACGAAATAGCCCCTGGAGAGACCCTCGGGCCGCCCTCCCCCCGCCAGCAAGCGCGCGCCGCCGTCAACGCCCAAAGCGATGTAGCTTTCGGTCTTGTCCCGCTGTTCGGCGGAGGTTTGCGGGCCGATATGCGTCCGGGGATCGAAGGGCAGGCCAGCGCGTATCCTCTGCGCCCGCTCCGCCAGTCCGGCCGCGAACCGTTCGTAAAGCGGCCGCTCCACGAAGATGCGGGAGGCCATGGAGCAGGATTGGCCGGTGGAGCGGAAGGCGCTGTGCGTCGCGACCGATAGCGCCTTGTCGAAATCGGCATCGGCAAAGACGATGAACGGCGATTTGCCGCCGCATTCAAAGGAGCAGCGCTTCAGGTCCGCGCTGGCGCTCTGCATGATGCGGATCGCAGTCGCATGCGAGCCGGTGAAGCTGACCTTCGCCACGCCGGGATGGGCGGAAAGCGCCGCACCCACCGCGCCATCGCCTGGCAGCACATTGACGACGCCCGCCGGGAAGCCCGCCTCCTCGACCAGCGCCGCCAAAGCGAGCATGCTGGCCGGGGTCTGTTCGGCGGGCTTCAGGATCATGGCGTTGCCGGCGGCAAGGCCTGGCCCCAGCTTCCATGAGGCGAGGGAGATGGGGGAATTCCACGGCAGGATCGCCGCCACCACGCCAACCGGCTCCAGCCTAGTGTAAGCCAGCGCGTCGGGCCGATAGGGTATCTGCTCCCCATTCACCTTGTCCGCTGCCCCGGCGAAGAAGGTCAGCCAGTCCGCCGCCCGCTGCACCTCACCCAGCGTGTCGCGCAGCGGCTTGCCATTGTCGCGGCTCTCAATCTCGGCCAGCCGGGCGGCGTCCCGGCGGACCAGGTCAGCGAATCTGGCGATCAGCGCGCCGCGTTCGGTCGGCGCGGTGCGGCCCCAGGAACCCGCCATGGCGGCCCTGGCGGCGGCGACCGCATCCTCGACATCGGTCGCATCGGCGGACGCGACTTCCGCCCAGACATCCTCGGTGGAGGGATCGATGCTCGCGATCCGGCCCGCCGCATGCGGCGCGACCCATTCCCCACCGATGAACAGCCGGTCGAACTGCGCGACGCTCATGACGCCTGACGCAGCGTTTCGACCGCCCGGATAGGACGCAGCATGTCCGACAGGGACTCCGCCTCGGGCGTTTCCCCCATGGCTTCGGCCACCGACACGGCGCCATCCCCGAAATGCCAGCGCGTGTTGCGCTCGAACTTCGCCAGAACGTCGGCGCGGGACAGGGCCGCTTCCGGCGATCCGGGATGATAGGGCACATGTTTGAAATAGCGGCGCCCCGCCGCCTGCACGGTCAGCCGCGCCGGGCAATGGGCCGGATAGTCGGACTCCGGATCGACCGACGCCTCGATCTTCTGCGCGAGCGTCAGAATGCGATCATCGTCCAGCCGCTCGGACAGGAAGGTCTCCAGCCCGACATCGCCATCGACCAAAGCCGCCGCGACCCCGAAGAACAGGCTGAACCGGCCCTCATGCGGCGTCTTCGGCGCTTTCTTGCGGTCGCGGGGTTCGGTGACGAGCGTCAGGCCCGGCTCCGCAAGCTGGCAATGCACGCTCTCGATCTCTTCCACCGACACCCCGTCTCGGGCGAAGTCGGTCAGCACCTGCTTCGACGCCTCGATGAAGGCATGCAGCAACTGGCAGCAGGGATAGGGCTTGTAGGCGGTTTCCGGCAGGTACCAGCGTGTCCCCAGCCCCTCGGCTGCGCGGGCGAAGTCGAGCTGACCGGTGATCGGGGTCAAATGAGTCTCGAAGAAACCGAACTTGCCCTCGAACACCGTGTCGGGACCAGTGATCCCCGCCATGGCGAGGTCAATGGCCAACATGCCCGCATGCGCGCCCCAGCCGCCGTGCAATATCTTGGAGGTCGAGCCGGTGCGGGTCGATTCCTGAATGCCGGAGGCGAAGGTGCCCGCAATGCCCATGGCGTCCGCGATCTGCGCCGGCGTCGCGCCGCGCAGCCGCCCGATGGCCGCCGCCACGCCAAAAGAGCCGATCAGCGAACTGGTATGATAGCCGCGCTCCAGGAAGCGGTCGCCCGCCACGAAGCCCAGCCGGATCATCACCTCATAGCCGACCACGGCCGCGTCGATGGCCGCCGCGAGGGACAGGCCCTCCGCCTCCGCCGCCGCCAGCACGGCGGGCACGACGGTCGATCCGGGACGGGCCAGCGAGGAGCCATGCTTGTCGTCCATCTCCAGCGCCTGGGCCAGCGACCCGTTGACCAGCGCCGCCAGTTCGGCGCGGGCCTGCCCGTCGAAGCCGAAGAGGGAGGCGCCCTTCACATCGCCCTTTCCCTTGGCCCATTGCGCCGCGAGAAGCCCGAAGGCTGCCCCGCTCTCTTCCTTGGGATTGGCCCCGGCGATGGAAACGCCGATCGAGTCGATCATGTGCCAGCGCGCGGCCTCCCGCACTGCGGGCGGCATGTCGGCCGAAGGGAAATGCGCGGCGAATTCACCGAATGTCTGCGATAATGTCATGTCAGCGCACCTGTTGCAGCGCGGCGCCAAGGGCGATGGCGGGCGCTTCCTCATTTTCCAGATTGTCGATGATGCGTTCGATCTCGGCCACGGCTTCCGCGGTCAGTTGACGGCTGGCGAGATCGCGGAACTTCTCCTTCAGCACCTCGTCCGACATCGGATTGCGCCAATGGCCGCTGCGATAGGTCTGCTCGTGGAAATGCTCCGTGCCGTCCTTCATTGTGACGGTGACGCGGACGGCGCGCATCTGGTGCTTCTCGCGCGCGTCGAGTTCGGGATCGACATAGACTTCGATCCGGTTGGCGAGGTCGATGATCTTCGGATCGGTCAGCTTTTCGTCCGTATATTGATCGATGAAGGCATTGCCCTCCAACAGCGTCACCGCGCCGGTATAGGGCAGGTTCATCTGCGCGCTGATCGTCTCGCCATTGGGGACATAGGGCCAGCCGCAATGGACGAACACCATGTCCGTCGTGCCGACGCGGACCTTCTCCACATCCTCGCCCCGGATGCCCGCTTTCTCGCGGATGGCGCGCAGGGCGTCGACGGAGGTCTGGCTGCTGGCAAGCGAGGAATAGCGCTTGAAGCCGTTGCGGCGCATCTCCCAATCGGTGCCCAGGCCGTCGGTGGCGAAGCTCAGATCATATTCGGCGGAGTAAGTGGAGCAGAAGCCGCCATAGGGCGCCTCCAGCACGTCGCGCACGCCGGTCAGCCCCTCGCGGGCGCAGAGCGCGGCGATGATGCCGTTCTGCGACGCCTTGCCGGAATGGAAGCGCTTGGCCATCGCCCCGAATTGCGCCGCCATCAGCCCCGCCGCCTGGCTGCCCGCCAGACCCAGCGCGCTCACATATTGGTCGGTGTCGAGGTCCAGCAGCTTGGCGATGGCGGCCGCCGAACCGAAGGTGCTGGTAAGACCGCAGGGATGGAACCCGCGATGGAAGGCCGACGGGCTGACCGTGTTGCCGATGCGCGTGCCCAGTTCATAGCCCGCGACGGTGGCGCGGATCATGTCCTTGCCGGTGAAGGCGCCGAATGCGCCCTCCGAACAGGCGATCACGGCGGGGACGACGCCCGCGCCATAATGCGACATGGACTGGTCGTGGCAGTCGTCCAGCTCATAACCCTGCGCCGCCGTGCCGTTGATGAAGGCGGCGCCGAGCGGATCGGCCTTGACCTTCATGCCCCAGGCGCTGGCGCTGGATTTCTGGCCGAGAAGGCCGACGGTGCGGACCACCGCCTGCACCCAGGGGGTCGGCGCGCCGAACACGGCGCAGCCCAGGCTGTCGCGGATGCACTGCTTGGCATTCAGGATCAGGTCGTCGGGAATGTCGCGATATTGCAGAGTCGCGGCGAAATCCGCGATGTCGCGGGTCGCGCCGGGGACGACGAATTTGCTGGGTGCGTTCATGAAGGATCTTTCCTCGATAAGAGATCAGGCGACGGACAGAGCGGGCTTCCGCGAGGCTGTCTTGGCGTAGGCGGCGGCGCTGCCGCCTGCGAGGCGGCCGAACACGGCTCCGCTCGTCAGGCCGCTTGCCCCCGGATAGTTGAAGTAGAATATGCCGCCGACCATCTCTCCGGCCGCGAACAGGCCGGGGATGGCATGGCCGTTGGTGTCGATGACCTCGCCTTCCGTCGAAATCTTGATGCCGCCGAAGGTGAAGGTGACGCCGCAAGTCACCGCATAGGCTTCGAACGGCCCGGTATCGATGCTGTTGGCCCAGTTGCTGCGGACGACGCCGTTGCTGGATGCGCCGCGCCCGTCCTTGATGTTCGGGTCGAACGGCACATCCGTCTTCACCGACGCGTTGAACTCCGCGACCGTCGCCAGGAACTGCTCCTTGTCGATCTCCCCGATCTTGTCGGCCAGTTCCTCGATGGTCTGGGCGACGACCTTGGTGACTTGCCGCGTGCGATATTCGTCGCGCAGCAAATGGTTGACCTTGGAGTCATAGACCTGCCACGCCAACTGCCCCGGCTGCTGCAATACGGCCTGGCCATATTTGGCATAAGTATAGTTGCGGAAATCAGCGCCTTCGTCGACGAAGCGCTTGCCGTCGCGATTGACCATGATGCAGAGCGGATAGGAATGGCGCTGATATTGCGGCGTCAGCGCGAGATCACCGAAATCCTGCGCATTGCGTTCCCAGGACACGGCATGACACCCCGACCAGTGGCCATAGGGCTGCGCCCCGGCGGCCAGCGCCATGGACAGGCCGTCGCCGGTGTTGAAGCGCGATCCGCGCACCTTCGCCAAGTCCCAGCCCGGCCCCAGATAGCGGGCGCGCCATTCCGCATTGGCCTCGAACCCGCCGCAGGCCAGCACGACGGCTCCCGCATGGATGGTCTCTATCTCGCCTTGATCGTTGATCAGCGTGACGCCGGAAATCCCGCTTTCATCGCGCAGCAGATCGCGGACCCAGGCATTGTAGCGTATCTCCACGCCCCGCTTTTCCGCCGCATTGTACAGCGCGTCGACCAGTCCGGGGCCGCCGCTCGCGACGGCGATGGTGGCGCCGCCCCAGAATTTGAAGCGGCCGTTCACGCGATAGGCCTGGCGCCCGAAATTGGGGAAGAAACGCACGCCCTGGTCGCGCATCCACAGGATCGTCTCGCGGCTTCGCTTCACCAGCAGCTCGCACAGGTCGGGATCGGTGCGATATTGGGTGATCTCGCCCATATCGTCGAAAAACTGTTCCTCGGTATAGGTGCCGAAGTCGCTGACCGCCACTTCTTCGTCCGTCAGGTCGGGGCAATAGGCGCGGATGTCGTCGGCGCTGTCATAAACGGTGCGCATCAGCCCGTCGGTATAGGCGGAGTTCCCGCCCCGCTCCTCTACGGGCGAGCGTTCCAGCAGGAGCACGCGGCTCCCTTCATTGGCGGCGCTGATCGCGGCGCAGAGCGCGGCATTGCCGCCGCCCACGACCACAATGTCGAAATCGGATTGTTGCTGTTCCGGCATTCCCGTCCCTCTTGATTCGGGCCAATTCTGACTCAGGAAAGCGCTTGTCGCCCTCCCCTCCAAGGCAAGCGGGCGGATGCGCCGGTGAGACCGGTCACAAGGCTGCCCCGCCGCTGTCATGCCAGCCACTTTTAGGGGATTGCTTTATGCGCGCACGTAATATTATAGCATTCTGCCATATCAAAAATGCATGGTGAGGAAGGTCGGATGAAGCTGCAACAGCTCCGCTATGTCGTTGAAATCGTGCGGCATAACAATCATCTCTCGGCGGCGGCGGATGCCCTCAACACCTCGCAGCCGGGGGTGAGCCGCCAGATCCAGTTGCTGGAGCAGGAACTGGGCTTCGAAATCTTCATGCGCACCCGCAACCGCATCATCGACCTGACCGAGCCGGGCCGCGTCGTCTTCTCCATCGCGCAGCGGATCGCGACGGACATCGCCGCGCTCAAATCGCTGAAGGAGGATATGCATTCGGGCAATCGCGGCGTCTTCACCATCGCGACGACGCATACCCAGGCCCGCTATGTGCTGCCCAAGGTGGTGGAGAAATTCGTGGCCCGCTACCCCGACGTCAAGCTGGTGCTGAAGCAGGGCGACCCGGAGGAAATCTGCGCGCTGGTGGAGGCGGGCGACGCCGACCTGTCGATCGGCACGGAAACGACCCGGGACTTCCCCAATCTGGTGAAGCTCGACTGTTTCGACCTCCACCGCTGCATCGTCGCGCCGGTCGGGCACCCGATCCTGGACGTGCCGGAACTGACGCTCGAGGAGATCGCCCGCTATCCGATCATCACCTACGATACCCGCTATAGTGGGCGCTGGAAAGTGATGAAGGCTTTCACAGACGCCGGGCTGGAACCGAAGATCGTGATGAGCGGCATCGACGCAGATGTCTGCAAGACCTATGTTGGTATGGGGCTGGGAATTGGCATATTGGCCGCGATGACTTACGATCCGGATCGCGACGTCGGTATTCGAGCGCGGGATGCGTCCCATCTTCTGCCTTCGAGTACGATCAAGATTGTGCTGCGGCGGAACACCTATTTGCGGTCGTTCCTGCTGGACTTCGTGCACTCCGTCGCGCCGAATCTGACGCCTTTGCGGGTGCGGCGCGCGGTGCATGAGTTCCAGACGGTGTCGGATTAAAGTTGCTTCCGCACACCGTGCTCCTGCGCAGGCAGGAGCCCAGTTCAGACGGTGCGGTGACACTGAGGACGGGACTGGACTCCTGCCTGCGCAGGAGCACGACGCCCCCTAAGGAGAGCGCAGCACTCAGCCTGTCCGCTCTCCACCCAACTCGGCGGAGACCAACGCCAATCTACCCTGTCACCTCCAGCCTCTGAAGCGTCATTCGCTCCAGCACCGCTTCATCAACGGCAAGCCCCAGCCCCGGCCCCGTCGGCACAGTCACAGCGCCGTCCACTATCTCCATGGCCCCCTCCGCGATCAGCGGATCGTCGCCCAACACCCCCACGCCAAAGACGAACTCCGCCGCGCCAAACGTCCGCGCCGCCGGAACCGAAGCGCAGAAATGCGCCGCCGCCGCCGCCTCAAGCTGCGACGCGACAGCCAGCCCACCGCAATTGATCCCAATCCCATGCGCCTCGCCCAATGCGGCGATCTTGCGCGCAGGCGTCAAGCCGCCAACCTTGTAGAGCTTGATGCAGAACACGTCCGCCGCCCCCGCATCCGCGATGCGCGCCGCATCCTGAAGCGTGAACAGGCTCTCGTCCGCCATGATCGGAACCCCGCCCGCCTTGGCCCGGATCGCGGCCATGGCCCGCAAATCGGCCCGCTCCACCGGCTGCTCGCAATAGCCCACATCCAGATCGCGCAGCGCATGAAGCGCCGACACCGTATCCGCCGCCGTCCAGCCGGTATTGGGATCGACGCCGATCATGATGTCCGGCCCGATCGCTGCCCGCACCCGTTCGAAATTGGCGACGTCCGTGCGCCAGCCGCCCTTGCCCGCCGCCTTCAGGCACAACACCCTGATGCCGAATTCCTCGACGGCGCGGCGGGCGTCCGCGACCATCTGCGCGGGATCGTCATAGAGGCTGACCGACCATTCCAGCGGAATGACGGCATTCGCCCGCCCACCGATCAGCGCATGGACGGGCAGGCCCACCGCCTTGCCGAACGCATCGTGCAGCGCAATGTCGATCAACGCCCGCGCCGCCGGGTTCCCCGCCAGCCGGGACGTCAGCAGACCATCGATGGACTCCAGATCGCAAACCCGCTTGCCGATCAGCAACGGCCCGTAAATATCCTTGATCGCGCCGATCACGCTATGCACCGTATCGGCCACGAAATGCCCCGGACTGATCGGGCGTATCTGCGCGATGCCGGTCACGCCCTCCGCATGGATCTTGAGCAGCACCGGCTTGCCCAGCAACTGGTCCGAAGGCCCGGTATCGTAACTGCCGCTCGAAAAAGTGCGCTTCAGCCGCACGGGCAGCTCGGTGACGTGAAGCTCTATTCTCTCGATACGCATCATGCGGCCACCCGGCTGTCGTTGCGCCATTGCGCCAACACGATGTCGGCGCCGCGTTCCCCCAATGCGATGGTCGGCGCATTGGTGTTGGAGGAGGGGATGGTCGGGAAGATCGACGAATCGATCACCCGCAAATTGCCGACACCGCGCACACGCAGTTGCGGATCGACCACGGCTTCCGCATCGGTCCCCGCCTTGCAGCTCCCGACGATATGCCAGGTGGTCTGCGTCGTTTCCCGGATATAATCGATGATCTCCTCATCGGTGACGGTGGCGTCGCCGGGCCGCGTCTCCCGCACGATCATCGCCTGCATCGCGGGGTGGGAGGCGACGTCCCGCACTGCCTTGATGCCCGCCAGCAACACGCCGACATCATGCGGATCGTCGCAATATTTGGGGTCGATCTTCGGATAGACGACCGGATCGGCCGACTGGATATGCGTCCAGCCGCGCGACCGGGGCCGCAGCCCCATGACGCCCACGGTGAAGCCCGAATGCGCATCCAACCCGTCCTGCGGCCTGCGCGCATAGCGATCCTTGCCCGAAAAGGGCTGAAGCTGAAGCTTGAGATCGGCCCGCGGCTCGTCCGGGGAGCTGCGCATCACGATATGCGCCACCGCCGAGCAGATCGACAGCAGCCCCTTGCCGAACAGCGCGAATTTCAAGCCTTCCTTCACCTTGACCGTGGGACGTTGCAAGGCGTCGTTGATGGTGATCGGCTTGGTGCATTCGAATGTCAGCCGCGTATTGGGATGGTCGAGCAAATTCTCGCCCACGGCAGGCATGTCGCGCACCACCTCTATCCCATATTCGCGCAGCAGCGATGCGTTGCCGATGCCTGACAATTCAAGCAGCTTGGGCGACTGCACTGGCCCCGCCGACAGGATCACTTCCTTGCGGGCGCTGATCCGCGTCAGTTCATTGCCCCGCCGGACCTCGACACCAGTGGCGATACCATTTTCGATGATCACCCGAGTCACCAGCGCGTCGACCATCACGTCCAGATTCGCCCTGCCCCGCGCCGGTTTCAGATAGCCAACCGCCGAAGAGGAGCGGAAACCGCGCTTGGTCGAATATTGCAGATAGGACGCGCCCTCATAATGGCCGTCATTATAATCCTCGACATAATCGAACCCGGCCTGGCATCCCGCCTCGACAAAGGCGTCGGCCAACGCGTCAAAATGCTTGAGGCTGGTGACGCCGATCGGCCCGTCATGCCCGCGCACCGCCGGATCGCCCTGACGATAGCTTTCCATCCGCTTGAAATAAGGCAGCATGTCCGACCAGCCCCAGCCGGGCAGGCCCATCTCCGCCCAACTGTCGAACTCCGCCGGATCGCCCCGGACATAGACATTGCCGTTGATCGAGCTGGAGCCGCCCAGCACCCGCCCCCGCGTCCATAATTGAGTGCGGTTCTTGAGCGCGGTCTGCGGCTCGGTGATGAAGGGCCAGGTGTGATTGGGGTCCTTCAGCAGATTCACGACCATCAGCGGTATGTGGATGTTGATGCTGCTGTCGCGCCCGCCCGCCTCGATCAGCAGCACCCGTTCCCGGCCATCCTCCGACAGACGATTGGCAACCGCGCATCCGGCCGACCCCGCACCCACGACGATGAAATCATAAGGCCCTTCGTTCCGGCCAGCCCTTGCGTTCACGCTGCATCCCTTATCGATATTTTGGTTGGAACGACATTATGGCCGCCTAGCATGCATTACAATATAATCGCGGATGAGCAGCATATCGTTATCGCATGCCGGCATCGTCGGAGACTTTCCTTGTCCGGCTTTCCGGCCAATCCGGATGAAAAGGGAAAAGGCACCATAAGCTTCCGTTATTCTCGCCCACCGGAAACATATTGGAGGGCATGGCATCCGCAGGCTAGGACTGGGCAAAAGGCGGGAGGATGACTTTGGCTGTGCGGCAGGATTACGACCTTTATATCGGCGGCGAATGGGTGCCGCCGGAATCGAACGAACGCTTTCCCACCTTCAACCCGTTCAACCAGAAAGACTGGGCAACCATCGCGCAGGCCGGCCCGAACGATGTCGCCGCCGCCGTCGCCGCCGCCCGCGAAGCCTTCGAACGGCGCTGGCGCGGCGTGCCGGGGATTGAGCGCGCCCGGCTGATGCATCGTCTGGCCGACCTGATCGAGCGCGACGCCGACCGGCTGGGCACGCTGGAATCCACCGACAATGGCAAGGTGATACGGGAAACCCGGTCGCAAATGCGCTTCTGCGCGCGCGTGTTCCGTTTCTTCGCGGGCTATGCCGACAAGATTTTCGGCAAGGTCATCCCGGTCGACCGGCCCGAAATCTTCGATTATGCGACGATGGAACCGCTGGGCGTGATCGGCGTCATCACCGCCTGGAATTCCCCGATCGCGCTGCTCGCCAACAAGGTGCCGGCGGCGCTGGCGGCGGGCAACACCGTCGTGGTCAAGCCGTCCGAACATGCCTCCGTCACCACGTTGGAGTTCGCCCGGCTGGTCGAGGAAGCGGGCTTCCCGAAGGGCGTGTTCAACGTCGTCACCGGCGACGTGCGCACCGGCAGGGCTTTGGTGGAGGGCGGCGGGCTCGACAAGATCAGCTTCACCGGCAGCAGCCATGGCGGGCGGGAGATCGCGGCGGCGGCCGGGCGCAACCTGACGCCCGTCATCCTGGAGCTGGGCGGGAAATCGCCCAACATCATCTTCGAGGATGCGGACTTGCCCAAGGCGACGGTCGGCGCGCTGGCGGGCATCTTCGCCGCGACGGGCCAGACCTGCATCGCCGGGTCGCGCCTGCTGGTCCAGCGATCGGTCTATGCGGGCGTGGTCGAGGAACTGGCCCGCCGCGCCCAGAATATCCGGCTGGGCGATCCGCTCGACCCCGCGACCGAAATGGGCACGGCGGCCAACCAGCCGCAGTTCGACCGCATCCTTTCCTTCATCGAATCGGCCAAGCAGGACGGCGCGCGGCTGATCACCGGCGGGGAAGCGGCGCGCGACGGCATTTTGCGCGACGGGCTGTTCGTCAAGCCCACCATCTTCGCGGACGTGCACAACCAGATGCGCGTGGCGCGGGAAGAGATTTTCGGTCCCGTGCTCTCGATCATCCCCTTCGACACGGAGGAGGAGGCGATCGCCATCGCCAACGACCAGAGCTTCGGCCTGGCTTCGGGCATCTGGACGCAGAGCCTCAACCGCATGCACCGCGTTTCCGCCGCGCTGCGCGCCGGCATGGTGTGGGTCAACACCTATCGCGCCGTGGCCGTGCAGACGCCCTTCGGCGGCGTGAAGGACAGCGGCTTTGGCCGTGAACGCGGCGAAGAGGGGTTGAAGGAATTCCTCACAACGAAGAATGTGATGATCAACCTGTCGGAAAGCGACCGGGACCCGTTCCAGGTCCAGACCTGAGCGGCGGAAGAGGACGACCCGATGTGCGAGCAATGCCCCAAGGCGCCGGATGGCTGGATCGGCTGGCTTGACCTGCCCGACAGCAGGCCGGTGCAGCCCGCCGGTCCCTGGATCGACCTGACCCACCCTGTCGGGCCGGACATGCCCTGCGCGTCGATCTTCCCCAGGCCCAGCTTCGGCAAGCTGCGTTCGCTGCCCAAAGACCCGTTCAACGTCACCGACATCCACATGGTCGCCCATGCCGGGACGCATGTGGACGCGCCGCTGCATTATTTTCAGGACGCGCCCGACATGGCATCGATCCCGCCGGAACGGCTGAGCGGCGAAGGCGTCGTCTGGCGCGTGGAACAGGGCTCGGACGAGATCATCTCCGTCGCGGAGCTCGAACAATGCCGTCCGCTGCTGCGGCCCGGCGATATTCTGGCTGTGGATACCGGCTGGGCGGCGCGGTTCGGCACGCCTGACTATGAACGGCATCCCAGCTTCAGCCCCGAAGCCGCCACATGGCTGCTGGAAAAACGCATCAAGATGCTGGCCTGCGACTTCGCCACACCCGACCTCGTCTATCATCTGCGGCAGCCCGGCTTCGACTGGCCGGTCCACCGGACATTGCTCGCCAACGGCATATTGATCTGCGAGCATCTGACGGGCCACGCCGCACTTGCCGGCGAACGGGTGGAATTCCTGTTCGGCGCCCTGCCGATCGCGGACGGCGACGGATCGCCGGCGCGGGTCATCGCCCGGCGGATCGCCTGAGCGCCCTGTAGCGGCGCGCTTCTACCGATCCTCCCGCGGCACATGGCCGCTCATGGCCGATCCGGCATCCGGGGCGAAGCGCCGGTTCGCGAAAAAGGCCAGAAGCGAGATCAGCGCCACCACGATCAGCGCGGCGGAAAAATCCCCGGTCCGGGGCAAGGCCGCATGCCGGACCGCCATGCTGGCCTGAATCGCGACGGAGGCCGTGCAGATGCCCAGCGACAGCAGCAATTGCTGGAATGTCGAATAGAGGCTGGACGCGCGGCTGATCCGCGCCGCCTCCACGCTGTCATAAGCCACCGTATTGTAGACCGAGAACTGGAAGGACATGAAAAAGCCCGCCAGCACCAGCACCGCCATCATCAGCGGAACCGGCCAGTCCGCCCGGAACGCCGCCGCCAGCCCGTAGAATAGTGAGGACAGCAGGCCATTCAGGATCAGGCTGCGCCGGAAACCCAGACGGCGCAGGACCGGGGAGACGATCGCCTTGGCCACCAGCGATCCCACCGCCGTGGCGAGCATGATGGCCCCGCTGGCCGCGGCGCTGAAGCCGAACCCCACCTGGAACAGCAACGGCAGCAGGAAAGGCTGCGCGCCCTGGGTGATGCGGGTCAACGATCCGCCGATCAGCGACAGGCGGAAGGACCGGTCGCGCAGGACGGTAAGGTCCAACAGCGGATCGGGACAGCGAGCCGCATGGCGGACATAGACGCCCGCCATGACCGCCGCGACGGCAAGCAGCAGGAAGGCCTCCCCCAACCGCCCCGGCTGGCTGGCGCGTTCGCAGCCGAGCAACAGGCAGCCCAGGCCCATGGCGCAGATCAGGAAGCCGCCTATGTCGGCCTTCCCCGGCGCGGCGGCGCGGCCATTGTCGATGAAAGCGGAAATGGCGGCAATCCCCGCCAGCCCGATGGGCAGGTTGATGTAGAATATCCAGCGCCAGTCCAGATGGGTGACGATCAGCCCCCCGATGGGCGGCCCCAGCATCGGCCCAAGCAGGGCCGGCGTCACCAGCCAGGCGGTGGCCGAGACCAGCTCATGCTTGCGCGCCACCCGCAGCAGAGCGATCCGCCCAACCGGGGTCATCATCGCCCCGCCCGCCCCCTGCACGAAACGCGCCACGCTCATTTCCGCGACCGATGTCGACAGCGCGCAGAGCAGCGATCCCGCCATGAAGACCAGGATCGCGGCGCGCAGGACGGATCGCGCGCCGAACCGGTCGGCCAGACGCCCGCTCAAGGGAATGAACGCCGCCACCGCCAGCAGATAGGCGGTCAGCAACAGACCGAGCGCATTGACCGGCTCCCGGAAATCCCGCGCTATGGTGGGAAGCGCGGTGGTAAGCACGGTCGCGTCGATCTGCTCCATGATCATGGTGCTCGCTACGATCAGCGCGACGATGCGGTAATTGTCCGGCTGGGACCGATCTGCTGGGGGGACGACCGCGCAGCCGCCGCTCATGCGTCCTGAAACGCCATAATAGCAAGCAAAGCAATCCTGGCCGATGAAATCCGCATATGATCCTTCCGGTCGCCCGCGCGATGAACGTCTGTTCCGATCCTCCTAGAATGAGATAGCGCCGGAATCGCTGAACGAAATGACATTCTTGACAACCAGGACGCATGCTAGGCGGCGTGGCCAAATTCAGGACGCGCCGGACTGAGCGATTTGGGTGGTTTCCTGCCGTTTCCATAATCGTCACCCTGAACTTGTTTCAGGGTCCATTCCTCCGGATTGAGCCTTGGTTCGTGGGGAGAAATGGATGCTGAAACAAGTTCAGCATGACGAATGAGGGATAGGCCAGCTTACGTCCGCTATTGTCCATTTCCCGACGTTCCGAATTCGTCCACGCGGCCTAGGGAACCGCGCATCAAAGGGCTGGCGGCCCCCGCATTCCCAGTGTAGGATGCCGCTATTGGCCATGAGGCGCTCCCTCATGCCGAGAGATGCTCGCCCCGAACAGGCGCGCATGTCCCGACAGAGGACCAAAGCAGAGCAAGGCGCATTGTGGCGTTCGGTCAGGAGAGCGAACCATGGCAATTGCTCATTCGTCCCAGGCGTCCACGGGGCAAGAGATTTCCATCCGCACTATCGGTTTCGACGATCTGCGCATCGCCTTGCGTCAGGGCTGGGACGATTTCCTCGCCAAGCGGGGCGATCTGGTGTTCCTCGGCTTCATCTATCCGGTCATCGTCGCGCTGGCGATCATGTCGGCCAGCCGGATGTCGATCCTGCCGCTGATCTTCCCGCTGGTGGCGGGCGCGATCCTGCTGGGACCGGCATTCGCCAGCGGCTTCTACGAGCTGGCGCGGCGACGCGAAGCGGGATTGGACGGGCGCTGGCGCCATTTCCTGGACGTGATCCGCAAGCCCGGCGGATCGGCCCTGTTCGACCTCACCTGCGTGCTGGCGCTGCTGTTCATGGCATGGATGGCGACGGCCTGGCTCATCTATCATGTGACGCTGGAAAATGTGCCGGGGTCGACCTCCTCCGTCGGCGCCTTCCTTTCGGCGGTGTTCGGCACGTCGCAGGGTTGGCAGATGATCGTGCTCGGCAATCTGGTCGGCTTCTGCTTCGCCCTGCTGACGCTGGCGGTCAGCGTCGTCTCCTTCCCGATGGCGGTGGACAAGCCGGTAAGCTGGGGCGTGGCGCTGCGCACATCCTGCCGCGTGGCATGGCATAATCCGGTGACGGTCGCGGTCTGGGGCCTGATCGTCATCGCGTTGCTGGTGCTGGGCGCGCTGCCCGCGCTGGTCGGCCTTGCGGTGGTGCTGCCAGTGCTGGGCTATGCGACCTGGCATCTCTACACCCGGGCGGTGGTCCGCTGACAAGCTGACCGTCATCCCCGCGAAAGCGGGAATCCATCTCCCGCGCGTTCCGCCAAGAGCGACGCAAGGGAGATGGGTTCCCGCCTCCGCAGGAACGACTATCCAGCCATCCCCAAGGCAATCCCCACCAGCGCAAGCAACGTCGGCGCCTCATCCGCCCGACGCCACGCCAATCCGGTTTCCAGCACCGGCGCGGCATCGGCCAGCGGCAGGTAACGCACCCCGGTCCGCGCCAGATTCTGGAGCGAGGCCGGCACCAGCGCCATGCCCATCTCCGCCGAAACCAGGCTGATGATGGTCTGCATCTGGATCGCGCGCTGGCGAATTTGCGGCGTCCGCCCCTTGGCCCGATAATGGTCGATGATCAGGTCGTGGAAGGTGGGCGACACATGGCGCGGGAACAGCAGCAGCGGCTGGTCCAGCCAGTACTCGCCCGCCAGCCTGCCCCGTTCCAGATGGAGCGCCCCGTTCCCGACCCACCCCTCTGGCACCGCCGCGACCAGAGGCTCCCGCAGCAGCGGCCGATAGTCGATCTGCGACGGCAGACCAGAAGCGGGCGGGATCAATATGCCCGCATCGATCCGCCCTTCGGCCAGCGCCTCGATCTGGACGTCGCTGGTGGCCTCGGCCAATGTCATCTCGACATCGGGAAAGGCGGTGGAATAGCGCCGCACCAGCGACGGCAGGATGCTGTAGTCGGCGGGACTGACGAAGGACAGGGCCAAGCGCCCCGCCGTCCCTTCCCGCAGGCGCCGCGCCATCGGGCCCAGTTCCGCGACCGCCTCCACCGCCGGGCGAACATGCTCCAGCCATTGCGCGCCGAAGGGGGTGAGCGCGACATGACGCTTGGTCCGCGTGAAGAGCGGCGCGCCCAATTCCCGCTCCAGCGCCATGATCGACTGGCTGAGCGGGGGCTGGGTCATGCCCAGCCGCTCCGCCGCGCGACCGAAATGCAATTCCCCAGCCACCGCCAGGAAATGATTGAGCTGCCGCAGATCCATCACTCATTCACCATGCGACCTTATAACGCACCTTCAATATATTTCACAACCTTAGCGAGATAGGCTAAACCATCCCGGAACCGTCATGCTGAACTTGTTTCAGCATCCATTTCTCCCCAGGCGACCAAGGAGCATGGAGGCACAATGGATGCTGAGCCGAAGACCAACGCAGTTAAACAAGTTCAGCATGACGGATGGAAATAAGGGCGGGCCATTCCAATGCGCCGCTCCACAAGGACCCGAGGAAAAGCCCATGCCCCATTATCGTTCACGCACCAGCACCCATGGCCGCAACATGGCGGGCGCGCGCGGCCTGTGGCGCGCCACCGGCATGAAGGACGAGGATTTCGGCAAGCCGATCATCGCCATCGCCAACAGCTTCACCCAGTTCGTGCCGGGCCATGTCCATCTGAAGGATCTCGGCCAGCTCGTCGCCCGCGAAATCGAGGCGGCGGGCGGCGTCGCCAAGGAATTCAACACCATCGCGGTCGATGACGGCATCGCCATGGGCCATGACGGCATGCTCTATTCGCTGCCCAGCCGCGACCTGATCGCGGACAGCGTCGAATATATGGTCAACGCCCATACCGCCGACGCGCTGGTCTGCATCTCCAACTGCGACAAGATCACGCCCGGCATGCTGATGGCCGCGATGCGCCTCAACATTCCCGCCATCTTCGTCTCCGGCGGACCGATGGAAGCGGGCAAGGCGGACATTCATGGCCAGACGATCGCGCTCGACCTGGTGGACGCGATGGTCGCCGCCGCCGACGAAAGCTACACGGACGAGGAAGTGAAGGTCATCGAACGGTCGGCCTGCCCGACCTGCGGCAGTTGCTCCGGCATGTTCACCGCCAATTCGATGAACTGCCTGACCGAAGCGCTCGGCCTCTCGCTCCCCGGCAACGGCTCGACGCTCGCCACCCATGCCGACCGCGAAAAACTGTTCCTGGAGGCGGGCCGCACCATCGTCGACCTCGCCAAGCGCTGGTATGAGCAGGAGGACGCCGCCGTCCTGCCCCGCTCCATTGCCAGCTTCGCCGCGTTCGAGAACGCCATGAGCCTCGACATCGCCATGGGCGGGTCCACCAACACGGTGCTGCACCTGCTCGCCGCCGCCTATGAAGGCGGGGTCGATTTCACCATGGCCGACATCGACCGGCTCTCGCGCCGCGTCCCCTGCCTCTGCAAAGTCGCGCCCGCCAAGCAGGACGTGCATATGGAGGATGTCCACCGCGCCGGCGGCATCATGGCGATCCTGGGCCAGCTCGACCGGGCGGGCCTGATCGACGCGAGCCTGCCGACCGTCCACAGCGCAACCATGAGCGATGCCCTCGATCGCTGGGACATCAGCCGCACCAACAGCGCGGCGGTGCAGGATTTCTTCAAGGCGGCGCCCGGCGGCGTGCGCACGACGGTCGCCTTCAGCCAGTCGAACCGCTGGAAGGAGCTGGACACCGACCGCGAGGCGGGCGTCATCCGCAGCGCGGAGCATCCCTTCTCCAAGGATGGCGGCCTCGCCGTCCTCTACGGCAATATCGCGCCGGAAGGCTGCATCGTGAAGACGGCGGGCGTGGACGAATCGATCCTGACCTTCCATGGCACGGCGCGGGTCTATGAGAGTCAGGACGCGGCGGTCGCGGGCATATTGGGCAATGAAGTGAAGGCGGGCGACGTGGTCGTCATCCGCTATGAAGGGCCGAAGGGCGGGCCGGGCATGCAGGAAATGCTCTACCCGACCAGCTATCTGAAGTCGAAGGGGCTGGGCAAGGCCTGCGCGCTCATCACCGACGGGCGTTTCTCCGGCGGCACCTCGGGCCTGTCGATCGGCCATGTCTCGCCCGAAGCGGCGGAAGGCGGGCTGATCGCGCTGGTCGCGACCGGCGATCCGATCCTGATCGACATTCCGAACCGCATCATCAAGCTGGCCGTGGACGACGCCGTCATCGCGGAGCGCAAGGCGGAAATGGCGGCACGCGGCGTCAAGGCGTGGAAGCCCTTCGGCCGCAAGCGCAATGTCTCGCCCGCGCTGCGCGCCTATGCTGCGCTCACCACCAATGCCGCGCGCGGCGCGGTGCGCGATGTGAGCCAGATCGAAAAGGATTGATCTTCAGCGGGCGCGGTTCATCCACGGTGATGCGGCGCGCCCGTTCGGTGGCCCGCCACGCTGTCCGGTCAGTGGAGCAGAATATAGAGCGTGCCGGTCAGCGCCAGCGCCGACGCGCTGCACAAGCTCAGCAGCCCGACGCTGCATTGGCACATGCTGTAATGCATACGCTCCATCACACTCTCCCCTGCCGCCAGGCTTATGCCGGTCGACCGGGGGATGATAACAGAGAAAAGGGCGCGAATCAAAAGTTCAGCCGTCCGCCAGCCCCTCCATCAATTTTTGCAGCGCAGCATGGAAATGCTGCCGTTCCGACGGGCTTAGAATAGCCAGCACCTTCGCCATGAGCTGGCGCCGCAGGGGTTCGCTCACGGCCACCGCCGCTTCCCCGGCGGGGGTGAGGGTCAACCGCTTGACCCGCCTGTCCTCCTTGTCCGGTATCCGCTGGATCAACCCGTCGCGCTCCAGCCCGTCCAGCGATTCCGTCGCGGTACGCGGCGCGATCCCCATAACCTCAGCTATATCCACGGCCCGCGCATGTCCCGACTGCGCCTTGATGCACATCAGCACCTTCGTCTGGGCCAGCGAAGCGCCCTGCTCCGTCATCGCCCGGTCGAAGGATTTGCGCATCAGCGTGATGGTGCGGAACAGGTCCGTCAGCAGCTCTTCGTCGGAAACATTCATGAGGGCCCTCAATAAATGGTATTGCGCAATACTGCAAGAGCGAGCATAGAGATCAGGATCAATTGACGGACTCCTTCATGAATTCAGCGACAACGGCATCCCCTTCCGCATCCGCCGACGACTCGGGCGAGCGCCGCTCCTCCCCGCTCAAAAGCCCCCGCGCCCGCCTGATCCTGCTGCTGGTGGGGCTGGCGCTGATCGTGGTCGGCGTGCTGTGGTTCATTCGCTTCGAAAGCTTCGGCAAATATCAGGAATCGACCAACGACGCCTATATCCAGGCCGATTCGATCACTGTCGCGCCCAAAGTGTCCGGCTATGTCGACCGCGTCTTCGTCGATGAGAATCAGGATGTGAAGGCGGGCCAGCCGCTGGTTCAGATCGACCCGCGCGACTACCGGGCGCAGGCGGCCCAGTCGCTGGCGCAGATCGACGTCGCCAAGGCCAGCGCCGCCGGCGTGGCCGCCCAGATCGCGGAACAGCGCGCTGCCATCGCCCAGGCGGCGGCGGAACGGGACGCCGCCACCGCCAATGCCGCCTTCGCAGCAAGCGAAGTGGAACGTTATCGCCCGCTGGCCGCCAGCGGCGCGGAAACGCGCGAACGCCTGTCGGAGCTGCAAAATCAGGCGACTCAGGCCCGCGCCAGAGCCGCCGCCGCGCAAGCGACGCTGACCAGCGCGCAGAAACGGGTCGCCACGCTGGAGGCGCAAGTCAGGCAGGCGCAGGCGCAGGGCGAAGCCGCCCGCGCCCAACTATCCGCCGCCAATACCGATGTGGAGGCGACGATATTGCGCGCCGCCGCCGATGGCCGGATCGGTGACAGGAGCGTGCGGCAGGGCCAGTTCGTGCAGGCGGCGACCCGCCTGATGACGCTGGTTCCCAAGGCCAGCCTCTATGTCGAGGCAAATTTCAAGGAAACGCAACTGGGCCTGATGCGCGTCGGCCAGCCGGTCAAGATCGAGGTGGACGCGCTGCCCGGCGTCGAATTGCCCGGCCGGGTGGCCAGCATCGCACCCGGAACCGGCGCCCAATTCTCCGTCCTGCCGCCGCAAAACGCCACGGGCAACTTCACCAAGATCGTCCAGCGCATCCCCGTCCGCATCGCCGTCAGTGCCGGTCCCGAAACCCGTAAGCTACTGGTTCCCGGCATGTCGGTCGAAGTGTCGGTCGACACCCGCTCGGCCAAGGACGCCGCCGCGCAGGTCCGCCGGGAGCAGGAGCGGCATAACGCGCGGACCGATCAATGACCGCTACCGTCGCTCCACAGGCCGCGCCGGTGCCCGAGCGCGCCGACGCCGCCGCATGGCTGGCGGTCGCGGCCGGCAGCCTGGGCGCGATGATGGCGACGCTGGACATTTCCATCGTCAATTCCGCCTTGCCCACCATCCAGGGCGAAATCGGCGCCAGCGGCACGGAAGGCACCTGGATCGCGACATCCTATCTGGTCGCGGAGATCATCATCATTCCACTGGCGGCATGGCTGGAACGGCTGCTGGGGCTGCGCACCCTGTTGCTCGCCGCCGCCTTCCTGTTCACCGGCTTTTCGATGCTGTGCGGCGTGGCCGACAATCTGACCACCATGATCATCGGCCGGGTCGGCCAGGGCTTTACCGGCGGCGCGCTGATCCCCACGGCGATGACGATCATCGCCACGCGTCTGCCCCGCTCGCAGCAGCCGATCGGCAATGCGCTATTCGGCGTCACCGCGATCCTGGGGCCGGTGCTGGGCCCGCTGGTTGGCGGATGGCTGACGGAGAATATCAGTTGGCATTATGCCTTCTTCCTCAACCTGCCGGTCGGCATCGTCCTGGTCACGCTGTTGCTGGTGACGATGCCGCATCAGAAGCCGCTGCTGAGCGAGTTCTGGCAGGCCGACTGGCTGGGCATCGCCGGCATGGCGCTGGGACTGGGCGGCCTTACCATCGTGCTGGAGGAAGGGCAGCGCGAACAATGGTTTCAGAGCCGCGAGATCGTGCTGATGTCGATCGTTTCCGGCATCGGCTTCATCCTGCTGTTCGCCGGGCAATATTTCGCGAAAAGGCCGGTCATCCGGCTGAAGCTGCTGCTCGACCGGCAGTTCGGCGCGGTCGCGCTGATGGGGCTGGTGATCGGCATGATGCTCTATGGCACCGCCTTCGTCATCCCGCAGTTCCTGGCCGCCATCGCCGGTTATGACGCGCTGCAATCCGGCCGGATCGTGTTGCTGTCGGGCATTCCCAGCCTGATGCTGATGCCGCTGACGCCGCTGCTGATCCGGCATCTCGACATCCGCATCGCGGTGGGCGCCGGGTTGATCGTGATGGCGACGAGCTGCTGGATCGACACGGTGCTGACCAATCAGGCGGTCGGCCATGATTTCATCGAATCGCAATTGCTGCGCGGCGTCGGCAGCGTGTTCGGCTTCCTCTTTCTCAACCAGGCCGCGATCGCGTCGGTCCCGCGAGAGGATGCAGGCGACGCCGCCGGGCTGTTCAACGCCGTCCGCAATCTGGGCGGATCGCTGGCGCTGGCGGGCATCGCCACCATCCAGGACCAGCGGAGCTGGCTTCACAGCCGCCGCATGGAGGAAAGCCTGAGCGCCAATAGCGGCCAGGTGCAGGACTATATCGGGGGGCTCAGTCACTCGCTGGGCGGTCATGAAGCCGCCCTTCGGTCGCTGGCGGGCACGATCCAGAAAGAGGCGCTGGTGATGACCTATAACGACATTTTCACGATGCTGGCGGTCGGCATCCTCGCCGTGCTGCCGCTGGTCCTGTTCCTGCGTCCCTTGCCCCATGGGCAAGCCGTCGCGATGCATTGAGGCAGGTTTTATGCGTTTTCTCCTGATCGCCCTTCCCCTGCTTGGTCTGGCCGCCTGCACCGCCGGGCCGGATTATCATGGGCCGGAAGCCGCCAAGCCGGCCAGCCCCGGCACGCAGTTCGCGCGGGCACCCGATGGCACGCGCACTGAAGCGCCTGCCGCAGCCGCATGGTGGACGGCGCTGGGCGATCCCACGCTCGATGCGCTCGAAACCCGCGCTCTCACCGCCAATCCGGACGTGGCGGCGGCGGAGGCCAGAGTCAGGCAGGCCCGTGCCTCCCTGCGTTCGGAGCGCGCCAGCGCCCTTCCCAGCGCCAATGCCTCTGCCATTTACCTCCATGCGACAGTGCCCGGCGTCGACCTTGGCAATTCCGATGAGAGCGACCAATCCGGCGGCGGCAGTCAGTCGCTCAACTTCTACAATCTGGGCTTCGACGCCAGTTGGGAGGTCGACCTGTGGGGCGGCAAACGACGCGGGGTCGAAGCGGCGCGAGCGCAATTAGGCGCGGCGCAGGCCAATGTCGCGGACGCACAGGTCAGCCTGACCGCCGAAATCGCCCAGGCCTATGTCAATCTGCGCGACCGGCAGCAGCGCATCACGCTGGCGCAGGAGGCGCTCGCTCGCCAGCGCGAAATGCTGCGCCTGACCGAACAGCGCCACGCCCGGGGCACCGCCTCCGCGCTGGAGCTGGAACGGCAGCGCGATCTGGCGGAACAGGGCGACGCGGCCCTCTTGCCTCTCAGCGCCGAGCGCGACGCCTATCTGAACGCTCTGGCGACGCTGGCCGGGGAAGCGCCGGGCGCGCTCGACGCGATGCTGGCGGCGCCCACGCCCGTGCCGCTGCCGCCCGCCGAGGTCGCTATGGGCGATCCCGCCGCACTGCTCAAGCGCCGCCCCGACGTGCGCGCCGCGGAGCGGCAGTTTGCCGCCGCCACCGCGAAGATCGGCGTGGCGGAGGCGGCGCGCTTCCCCAGCCTCAGCTTCATGGGCCTGATCGGCATCGGCGGCACCAGCCCCGGCGATCTGGTCGACCTCGACAAGCTGGCGGCTATCGCCATGCCCCGGCTGAGCTGGAGCTTCCTTGACTTCGGCCGCAATGCCGCCCGCGTCGGGCAGGCGGAAGGCGCGCGGGACGAAGCGGCGGCGCACTATCGTCAGGCCGTGCTCAACGCCCTGCGCGACAGCGAGGACGCCCTATCCCGTTTCGGCGCCCGGCGACTGAGCGTCGCCAGCGCGGCCCGCTCCAAGGCTTCGGCCGACCGCACCGCGGCGCTGATGCGCCAGCGCTTCGACGCAGGCACCGCCACGCGCATCCAGCTCCTCGACGCGGAACGGCAGAGCCTGTCGGCGGCGCTGGCGCTGACGCAAGGGACGGCGGCCATGACGGCGGACTATATCGCCTTGCAAAAGGCCTTGGGATTGGGCTGGCAATAAGGCGCAGCGGCAATCCCTTTTTAACGGTTTTGCAAGGCTTTAAAGGCGAGATGCAGCCTCAATTCGGGGCCGCGCTATGTTGAAGAGAATCCGTACCCAGGACGTCGAGCTGGGCATGTTCCTCCACAAGATGGAAGGATCGTGGTTTTCCCATCCCTTCTGGAAAAGCAAGATGCTGCTGGAGGATGCCGATCAGTTGGAGACGCTGAAGGCCAGCAAGGTCGAATGGGTGCAGATCGACACGTCGCGCGGCATCGATCTGAAACCGAGGGATGCGCCTGCCCCGACCCGCGCTCCGGCTCCGGACCAGCGCGACCGCCCCTTCGGCCGCGCCGGGGCCGCGATCGGTCGGCGCGCGGCGCCCGCCCCCGTCAGCCGTCCGTTCGACCCGCTGTCGAAGGACAGGCTGCCGGCCAAGGCCGAGATGGTGCATGCGAACCGCCTGGCCCGTAAATCCGTGCGCGCGATGCAGAAGATCTTCGATGATTCCCGCTTGGGCAACGCGATCAAGCTCAAGAAGCTGGAACCGATGATCGAGGAGATTTCCAGCTCCATCCAGCGCAATCCCCATGCCTTCATGGCGGTGACGCGGCTCAAGAATACGAATGAATATCTCTATCTCCACGCCCTGTCGGTCTGCGCGCTGATGATCAGCCTGGCCCAGCAGCTCCGCCTCTCGCCGGAGGAGGTGCAGCAGGCCGGGCTCGCCGGATTGCTGATGGACGTCGGCATGGGCCATGTGCCGCAGGAAACCTGGGACAAGGACAGCCCGCTCACCCCCGAGGAATGGGAGGTGGTGAAGAGCCACACGACGCTGGCGCATGAATTTCTGGCGCTGGGCGGCGAAATGCCCGAAGCGGTGCTGGACGTGTGCCTCCATCATCATGAAAGGCTGGACGGCAGCGGCTATCCCCATGGGCTGAAGGGCGAGGAGATTGGCCTGTTCGCGCGCATGGCGGCGATCTGCGACACCTATGACGCGATGACCTCCAACCGCATCCACCGCCATGGCGAAGACCCGTCCCGCGCCCTGCTGATGCTGGACGAGGCGCAGACGCTCTATGATCCGGAGATTTTCCAGGCCTTCCAGCGGGCGGTCGGCATCTATCCGATCGGATCGCTGGTGCGGCTGCGTTCGCATCGGCTGGCGATCGTGGTCGAGCAGAACAGGGACGATCTGACCCTGCCCGTGGTCCGTCCCTTCTATTCCCTCAATGACCGCAGCTTCGTGAAGGCGGAGGACATCGATCTTTCCAACTGCTTCGGCGCGGACCAGATCATGACCCGCGAAACCCCCGAAGGCTGGGACATGGCGGAATGGCCCACGCTCAGCGCCAAATTGCTGGCGGCGGCGGGATAGCGCCCTTCCCTCCGGCTCCCGACCATGAGACTATGCCAGGAGGCGGGAAAAGAAGAGAGCGCATCATGGCCGATCTTTCGATCCGATCGCGGCAGGAAGAACAGATGGACGCGCCGGACCTGGACCCGGCCGTCTATGAGCGCGTGCTGCATGACCTCGCCCGCGTCAATCGATGGACCTTCACCGCCTGGCCCACCATCGCCTTCCTCAACCGCGCCATCGGTTCGGCCCGGCATTTCCGGCTGCTCGACGTCGGTTTCGGGGACGGCGACATTTTGCGCGCGGTCGCCCGCTGGGCCAGGAAGCGGGGGATCGAGGCCGAGCTGATCGGCGTCGACCTCAACGAGAAAAGCCTTGCGGCCGCCCGTCATGCCACGCCGCCGGATCTGCGCATCGACTATCGGGCGGGCGATTATCTCGATCAGCCGGAATCTTTCGACTTCATCATCTCCAGTCAGGTGACGCACCACATGACGGACGCGCAGTTGATGACTTTCCTGCGCCATATGGAGGCGAATGCGCACATGGGCTGGCTGATCTGCGACCTGCATCGCCACGGCTTCGCCCATTGGGGTTTTCCGCTGCTCGCCCGCCTGCTGCGCGTTCACCGCATCGTGCGGGAAGACGGCCAGTTGTCCATCGCCCGCGCCTTCCGCCCCGGCGATTGGGCGGCGCTGCTGCCGCAGGCGGGCATCAGCCTGAAGGACGTGCGGATCGTGCGCCGCTTTTCCTTCCGCCTGTGCGTCGAGCGGATATGCGGGTGAGCAGCGCCGCCTGCGCGCCAAGCCCCGGCATCCAGTGCAGCAACCGCATCAGCAGGCCCCGGCCCAACGGTCCCGCAGCGCCGCGCCGCAGCGCCTCTGCAACATGGAGTGGACGGCGGCTCCGGCGATCCATCTGCCTCTGCCAGCCAATCGCCGCTTCCGGCCCGCCGCGGAGACAGGCCTGCGCCGCGCTTGCCCCGCTGTGGAGCGCAATGGCGATGCCGTCCCCGGCGAGCGAGGCGATCACCGCGCCCTGATCCCCGATGCGGAAGATGCCGGGCCATGTCCTCCCGGCGCGCCAGCCATAGGGTATTCCGGCGACCGCCTCGAAATGGGCGGGTATTTCGTCCCATATCCGCTCGGCCAGACGCGGCGCCTCGGTCTTGATCTCCGCCATCAGCGCGGCCACGCCCCGCGCCAGCCTCTGCCGGGCCACCGACAGGCAGAGATTGACGGTGCCGTCCTCCTGCAGCAATAGCCCCGCATAGCCTCCGTCGAACAGATGAAGCTCGATCATGCCCGCCAGATCGCGGGCGCGGGCCGCATGAGCGGGCAACACCGCCCGAAGTCCGGCTGACGGCGCCTCCCTCCGCCCGCCAAGGTCGCGGGCCAGCCCGCGCAGCTCCTGCTTGCCGGTGGCGAGAAACAGGGCCTCGCCCGACCATAGCTCGCCATCGTCGAAGCGAACGGACCGACCCGCCGGATCGGCGGCGCGCACCACCCGCCCGCGCATGAGAAGCGCGCCGGCATCCTGCGCCAGCCCGATCAGCGCTTCGTCCAGCGCTCGCCGCGACAGCCCCGCAGCCGGATAGGGCAGAGGCAATTCGACGCAATGCTCGCCCGCCAGCAACCGCAGCCGCTCGATCGGCCGCGCACCCAGGGCGAAGGCATCCACGCCCAGACCCCGCAGCTCCGCCAACGCATCCCAGCCCAGAAAACCGCCGCAGACGGCGTCATGCGCCCCTGCATGGCGATCGATCAGATGCGCCTTCACGCCTGCCCGCGCAAGCGTGATCGCCGCTGCCGCCCCGGCCGGCCCGCCGCCGACGATCAGCGCAGGCAGACTGCGCATCAGGCCATCCCTTCGAACCGGAATCCTTCCGCCGCCAGCCCAGGCCCAAAGGCCAGCGCCACGCCCCGCCGCGCCCGATGCAGCATATCGCCCAAGATGAACATCAGCGTGGAGGAGGACATATTGCCGAAGCGCGCCAGCACGCGCCGCGACGGCGCCAGCGCCGCTTCGTCCAGTCCCAATCCATGTTCGACCGCATCCAGGATCGACCGACCGCCCGCATGCACGGCCCAATCGTCGACCAGGCCCGGATCGTCGCCGCCCCACATGCGCCGCCTGATCTCCGGATCGACCAGCGCCGCCTGGATGCGCGCCGGCACTTCGCCCGACAGGTGCATCACAAAGCCGCTGTCACCGATGTCCCATCGGATCAGCTCCGCCGAATCCGTCAGATTGAAGGAGAAGGGCCGGTCGATCGCGACCCCACTCCCTTCCGCCGTCACCAGCGCCGCCGCCGCGCCATCCGCGAACTGGAGCATCATCAGCAGGCGTTCGATCCGCCGCTCGGGCTGGAAATGGAGGGAGGACAGCTCCACCGTCACCACCAGCACCCGCGCATCCGGTTCCGACCGCACGATATGCCGTGCCGTGCGCAAGGCCGCGACCGCCGCATAGCAGCCCATGAAGCCCACCAGGGTCCGCTCGACATTCTCCAGCCCCAGCCGCTCGGCAATGATCTGGTCGATCCCCGGCGCGACGAAGCCGGTGCAGCTCGCCACCACCAGATGGCTGATCCGGTCGGTCGCCGCCTGCTCCTGCAAGCGGGCGATCGCCTCCAGCGCCAGGGCCGGGGCATAGTCGGCATAGCGCCGCATCCTGAGCGACGTCGGCGGCATCTCCCCGGCATAGAAGCCGCCCGGATCGACCGGCGACCCGCCCTCGGCGGTCGGCGGCAGCACGCACCAGCGATGGTCGATGCCGGACCGCTCGGCCATGCGCAGGAAAAGCTGCCTTTCGCGCGGATCGTCCAGTTGCCGGGCCGCCCATTGGATGAAGGGAGCATGCATGTCCTGTACGGGAACGGCGCAGCCTATGGCGTTGATGCGGGCGCGCGTATTGGTCATCGGGTTCCTTGTCTGCTGTCTTTCACGAAACGTTCCGGGTCCGGGGAATGATCCTCAGCCTCCATATGCAGTGGCTCGTGGAGTTTCAGTGCCTTGGCAAGTGCGAATGGTTCAAGCGGCGTGGGGTTTTAATGCGTGGTTGTTGGGCGGGCCGTTGCCAAGGAGTGGCGCGTGTTCCTGCGGAGGCATTCTGAGACGAGGGGTTCATGAGAGCCTTGTTCGGGCGATGCGATGATACACGGACGGCGGGACTGGGCTCCTGCCTTCGCAGGAGCACGGTGCACTGCATGGAAAGCAGGGCGAGCAGACGGTCCGCTTCCTACCCGGAACCGCTCGGGACTGTCAGGAATTTCGTGTGCGACGAGGCATAATGGGTAACAAGGAGACCCAGTATGTCACGACGCAAAGACCCCTCGATACCGAACGACATTCTCGATCAGTTGCTTGCCGGCACTGACGCAGCGGCGGCGCTCAGCCAGGGCGGCCTGCTTGATACATTGAAGAAGGCTTTTGCCGAACGGGCGCTCAATGCGGAGATGGATCACCATCTTGGTCAGGAGGAGCAAGGGAACAACAGCCGGAACGGCTATGGCCGCAAGACGGTGACGACCGACGGGGGACGGATCGAGATCGAGGTGCCGCGCGATCGGGCCGGCAGTTTCGATCCGCAGCTGATCGCCAAGTATCAGCGACGCTTCCCCGGCTTCGACGACAAGATCATCTCTATGTATGCGCGCGGCATGAGCACCCGGGAGATCACCGGGCATCTGCGCGAACTATACGGCATTGAGGCCTCGCCCGACCTGATCAGCACGATCACCGACGCCGTGCTTGAGGAAGTCGCAGCCTGGCAGCAACGTCCCCTGGATCCTGCCTGTCCGCTGGTTTTCTTTGACGCGATCCGGGTCAAGATCCGCGACGAGGGCATGGTCCGCAACAAGGCGATCCATATTGCCCTGGGCGTCATGGCCGACGGCACCAAGGTGGTCCTCGGGCTGTGGCTGGAACAGAATGAAGGTGCCAAATTCTGGCTGCGCGTCATGAACGAACTGCGCAACCGCGGCGTCGAAGATATCATGCTGGCTGTTGTCGATGGCCTCAAGGGCTTCCCCGATGCCATCACCGCCGTTTTCCCCGAAGCGATGGTCCAGACCTGCATAGTTCATCTGCTGCGCAACTCGATGGATTTCGTGGCGTGGAAAGACCGCAAGGTGCTCGGAACGGCCCTGAAGGCCATCTACCGCGCCGTCGATGCCGCAGCTGCCGAGGAAGCGCTGACGGCCTTCGAAGCCAGCTTCTGGGGTCAGCGTTATCCCGCCATCGGCCAGAGCTGGCGCCGGGCATGGCCCGAAGTCATCCCGTTTTTCGCCTTTCCCGACGAGGTCAGGCGGATCGTCTATACGACAAATTCGATAGAGGCCTTGAACTCCAAGCTTCGCCGCGCTGTTCGTGCGCGGGGGCATTTCCCCAACGATGAGGCTGCAACCAAACTGCTCTATCTGATCTTGAACCGATCGGAAAAAGAGTGGAAAATGCCGCCGCGTGAGTGGAACATGGCGAAGGCGCAATTTGCCGTGCTCTTCGGCGAACGTTTCATCAGGGCCATGACGGCCTGATGGTCAACCGCCTCGTCGCACACGAAATTCCTGACAGTCCCGAACCGCTCTCTTCTGGGACGAGAGCAAACGCGCCACGCCAGCAAAATCCATATTCATACGCAATTTCTATGTCTTGCCCATTCCCTCTCTCTCGAATTCAAACGCGCCGCTGTCTTAATTGACCGACGGCAGACGAATCGTCCCGCACCCGCGCGACATCCTCGGCTGCGGGAGTTTTCACATGCAGGACATCTTCTGGATCGGCCTGACCCTCATCCTGTTGGCATCGAGCCTCGGCTATGCCGCGCTCTGCGGCCGGGCATGAAGGGGGAGCGGGCATGACCATCGATCTCTGGCTCGCCGCGCTGACCGCGCTTGGCCTTCTCCTCTATCTTGTCGCCGTCCTTGCGCGGCCCGAACGCTTTTAGAAAGGGCGGTCCATGACCTTTCAGGGATGGCTGCTGATCGCGGCCTTTATCGGCATATTGCTGGCCCTTGCCAAGCCGGTCGGCCTCTGGCTGTTCGCGCTCTACGAGGGGCAACATACCCCGCTTCATGCCGTGCTGGGACCGGTCGAGCGGGGCTTCTACCACCTCTCCGGCATCGATCCCGAAGAGGAGCAAGGCTGGCGCCGCTATGCCGTGCATATGCTGATCTTCAACGCCGCGCTGCTGCTCCTCACCTATGGGCTGCTGCGCATGCAGGGGCTGCTGCCGCTCAATCCGCGAGGCATGGGCGCGGTCGACGCACATCTCGCCTTCAACACGGCGGTCAGCTTCACCACCAACACCAATTGGCAAAGCTATGCAGGGGAATCGACCCTGTCGAACCTCAGCCAGATGCTGGCGCTGACGATCCATAATTTCCTCTCAGCCGCGACCGGCATTGCGCTTGCCTTTGCGCTGTTCCGGGGCTTTGCCCGGCGCAGCACCGCCACGATCGGCAATTTCTGGACGGACATGACGCGGGTGACGCTCTATCTGCTGCTGCCACTGTGCATCGTCTATGCGCTGTTCCTGATCGTCAGCGGCGTGCCGCAGACGCTGGCGGGATCGGTCGACCTGACCACGCTGGAGGGGGCGAAGCAGACCCTGACGCTCGGCCCAGTCGCCTCGCAGGAAGCGATCAAGATGCTGGGCACCAACGGCGGCGGCTTCTTCAACGCCAACAGCGCCCATCCATTCGAAAATCCGACCGCACTCAGCAATTTCGTGCAGATGCTCTCGATCTTCCTGATCGGCTTTGGCCTGACATATTGCTTCGGCAAGGCGGTCGGCAATGTCCGGCAGGGCTGGGCGATCCTGGCGGCGATGCTCGTCATCTTCCTGATCGGCGTCACCGTGACCTATTGGCAGGAAGCGGCGGGCAATCCCATCCTCCACCATCTGGGCGTTGCCGGCGGCAATATGGAGGGGAAGGAAGTCCGTTTCGGCATCGCCGCCTCCGCCCTCTTCTCGGTCGTCACCACGGCCGCGAGCTGCGGCGCGGTCAACGCCATGCATGACAGCTTCACCGCGCTGGGCGGCATGATCCCGCTCATCAACATCCAGTTGGGCGAAGTCGTGGTCGGTGGCGTGGGCGCGGGCATATATGGCTTCCTGCTGTTCGCCATCCTCGCCGTGTTCGTCGCGGGGCTGATGGTCGGCCGCACGCCCGAATATGTCGGCAAGAAGATCGAGAGCCGGGAGGTCAAGCTCGCCGTCCTGGCGATCGCCGTGCTGCCGCTCATCATATTGGGCTTCACCGCCATCGCCTCGGTGCTGCCGGCGGGCCTTGCCGGGCCGCTCAACAAGGGGCCGCATGGGTTCAGCGAAATCCTCTACGCCTTCACCTCGGGCGTGGGCAATAACGGCTCGGCCTTTGCGGGCCTGACCGCCAACACTCCCTTCTACAACGGCATGCTGGGCGTCGCGATGTGGATCGGGCGGTTCTTCATCATCATTCCGATGCTGGCGATCGCGGGCAGTCTGGCGGCGAAGAAATATACGCCGGAGAGCGCGGGCAGCTTTCCCACCACTGGGCCGCTCTGGACGGGACTGCTGGTCGGCATCGTGCTCATAATCGGCGGCCTTACCTTTCTGCCCAGCCTCGCCCTTGGTCCCATAGCCGATCATCTCGCGATGATCCGTGGCCAACTTTTCTAAGGATCATATGCACATGGCCCGATCCGTCCAGAAATCGCTCTTCACCGCCGACCTGATCGTTCCCGCGATTGGAGACGCCTTCCGCAAACTCAACCCCGGGGAACTGATCCGCAATCCGGTGATGTTCACCACCGCCGTGGTGGCGCTGTTGCTGACGGTCCTGCTGGCGGTCGGACAGGACCAGCTTGGCACAGGCTTCAAGCTGCAACTGGTCGTCTGGCTCTGGCTGACGGTGCTGTTTGGCACCTTTGCCGAAGCGCTGGCCGAAGGGCGCGGCAAGGCGCAGGCCGCCTCGCTGCGCGCCACCAAGGCGGAGCTGACCGCCAAGCGACTGAAAGGCGACGGTTTCGAAACCATTCCCGCCAGCGCGCTCAAAATGGGCGACGTGGTGCTGGTCGAAACCGGCGACTTGATCCCTTCGGATGGGGAGGTCGTCGCCGGAGTCGCCTCGGTCAACGAAGCCGCGATCACAGGGGAGTCAGCGCCGGTCATCCGGGAAGCGGGCGGCGACCGGAGCGCGGTGACGGCAGGCACCCGCGTCATTTCCGACCAGATCCGGGTGCGGGTGACGGTCAATCCGGGTCAGGGTTTCCTCGACCGCATGATCGCGCTGGTCGAAGGCGCCGAGCGGCAGAAGACGCCCAATGAGATCGCGCTGACCCTGCTGCTGGTCGGCCTCACCATCATCTTCCTGATCGCGGTGGGGACCATTCCGGGCTTCGCCAGCTATGCGGGTGGCGCAGTGCCGGTGGCGATCCTGGCCGCGCTGCTGATCACGCTGATCCCGACCACTATCGCGGCGTTGCTGTCGGCCATCGGCATAGCCGGCATGGACCGGCTGGTGCGCTTTAACGTCCTCGCCAAGTCGGGACGGGCGATGGAGGCGGCGGGCGACATCGACACGCTGCTGCTCGACAAGACCGGCACCATCACCGTGGGCGACCGGCAGGCGACGGAATTCCGCCCGGTCGGCGGCGCGTCGCAGGGGGAATTGGCCGAAGCCGCGCTGCTCGCCAGCCTGGCCGACGAGACGCCGGAGGGCCGGTCCATCGTCCTGCTCGCCCGCGAGCAATTCGGCCAGACCGCGACCGCTTTGCCGGAGGGCGCGGAGATCATTCCCTTCACCGCCCAGACGCGCATTTCCGGCGTGCAATGGAATGGCAGCATCATCCAGAAAGGCGCGGTGGACAGCATATTGCGCGCCAATCCCGGCCTCGACAGGGAAGCGCCGACGCAGGAATTGCGCCGCATCACCGATGAGATCGCCCGCGCTGGCGGCACGCCGCTGGCCGTGGCGAAGGACGGCAGGCTGCTGGGGGCGATATTCCTGAAGGATATTGTGAAAGCGGGCATCCGGGAGCGGTTCGGGGAATTGCGGCAGATGGGGATTCGCACGGTGATGATCACCGGCGACAATCCGCTGACCGCCGCCTCCATCGCTGCGGAAGCCGGTGTGGACGATTTCCTGGCCCAAGCCACGCCGGAGGACAAGCTGGACCTGATCCGCAAGGAACAACAAGGCGGCCGGCTGGTCGCCATGTGCGGAGACGGCACCAATGATGCGCCCGCCTTGGCACAGGCCGATGTCGGGGTGGCGATGAACACCGGCACGCAAGCGGCGCGGGAGGCGGGCAATATGGTCGACCTCGACAGCGATCCCACCAAGCTGATCGAGGTGGTCGGCCTCGGCAAGCAGCTCCTCATGACCCGCGGCGCGCTCACCACCTTTTCCGTCGCCAATGACGTCGCCAAATATTTCGCGATCATCCCGGCCATGTTCGTGGCGCTCTATCCGGGGCTGGGCGTGCTCAACGTCATGGGTCTCGCCAGCCCGGAAAGCGCAATCCTCTCCGCGATCATCTTCAATGCGCTGATCATTCCATGCCTCGTGCCGCTGGCGTTGAGGGGCGTGACCTACCGGCCGATCGGCGCCGGGCCGCTGCTGGCAAGGAACCTCGCCATTTATGGGCTGGGCGGGCTGGCGGCGCCGTTCGTCGGGATCAAGCTGATCGATCTTGCCGTGAATGGACTGGGTCTGGCCTGATCTTACCGGAGAATGAAAATGTTCAACGATCTCAAGACATCCCTTCGTCCGGCGCTCGTCATGACGCTGCTTTTCGCGCTGTTGTTGGGCATTGCCTATCCGCTGGCGCTGACCGGCATGGGGCAGATGCTTTTCCCGTTCCAAGCCAATGGCAGCCTGATCGAGCAGGACGGCAAGCCCATCGGCTCCGCACTGATCGGCCAGAGCTTCGCCAGCGACCGCTATTTCCATTCCCGCCCATCGGCGGCGGGCAAGGGTTATGACGGACTCGCCTCCTCCGGTTCCAACCTTGGCCCCACCAGCAGGGCGCTGATCGATCGCGTCGCCCACGACATTCAGGCCCTGCATTCACCCGGTCGCCCCGTTCCGTCCGATCTGGTGACAGCCTCCGCATCGGGGCTCGACCCTCATATCAGCCCCGATGCGGCCTTTTATCAGGTCGACCGGATCGCCAGGACACGCGGCCTTGCCCGCGACCGGGCCCGCGCTCTGGTCGAACAAGCCATTGAGCAACCGTTCCTCGGTTTCCTGGGAGAGCCGCGCATCAACGTCCTCGAAATCAATCGACGGCTGGACCGGATCGGCGCTAATCAAGATCGATGAACGAGCCGGACCGCCGCGATCCCGAAGCCTTTCTGCGTCAGGCGGCGCAGGAGGGCCGTGGCCGCCTGAAAATCTTCCTCGGCGCGGCGCCGGGCGTCGGCAAAACCTATGAAATGCTGATCGATGGCATGCAGCGCCGCAAATCCGGCATCGACGTGGTGGCGGGGGTCGTCGAAACCCATGGCCGGCGCGAGACCGAGGCGCTGCTCGCCGGCCATGAGGTCATCCCTCGGCGGGAGGTCGAGCATCAGGGCCATCGCCTGGCGGAGATGGACATCGACGCCATATTGGCCCGCCGCCCCGCGCTGGTGCTGGTCGACGAACTGGCCCATACGAACGCGCCCGGCAGCCGTCATCCCAAACGCTATCAGGATATAGAGGAGCTGCTGGACGCCGGGATCGACGTTTATTCGACGGTCAACATCCAGCATGTCGAGAGCCTGAACGACATCGTCGCCTCCTTCACCCGCATCCGCGTGCGCGAGACGGTGCCGGACTCCATTCTCGAAATGGCGGAAATCCAGGTCGTCGACATTCCGCCCGACGAGCTGATCGAGCGGCTGAAGGAGGGCAAGGTCTATATCCCCGCTGAAGCCAGCCGGGCGCTCAATCATTTCTTCTCCAAGTCCAACCTGACGGCGCTGCGCGAAATGGCGCTGCGCCGGGCCGCGCAGGCGGTCGACGCGCAGATGCTGGACTATGTCCGCGCCCATGCCCTGGCCGGCAGCTTCGCGGCGGGCGAGCGGATCGTCGTGGCGATCAGCGAACTGCCGAGCGCGCAGGGGCTGGTCCGCGCCGCCAAGCGGCTGGCCGATGCGCTAAAGGCGCCCTGGACCGCCGTGCACATCGAAACCCGGCGCAGCCTTGCGTTCACGGCGGAGGAACGCGCCCATCTGGCCGACACCATGGCGCTGGCGTCGCGGCTGGGCGCGACCACCGCGACCATTCCGGCGACCGGCGTGGTCGAAGGATTGCGCCAATATGCGACAGACGCCCGCGCCACCCAGATCGTGATCGGCAAGGCCGCCCGAAGCTGGTGGTTCGAGCTGCGCCATGGGTCGGTGGTGGACCGGCTCGTCCGCGACATGGATGACGTCGCGATCCACGTCCTGCCGGGAGACGAGAGCGCCCGCAACCGCCGCATTGCCGCGGCACGCATCGGTCCTTGGGGCAAGGCGACGGATTATCTTGGATCGGCGCTGATGATCGCGCTGATGACCGCGATCGGGCGGTTGCTGGTCCAGACCATCGCACTCGGCAATATCGCCCTGCTCTATCTGGTGCCGGTGATGTTCGCCGCCGCCAGCTTCGGCCTGCGCGCCGGGCTGTTCGCGGGGCTGCTCTCCAGCCTTGCCTATAATTTCTTCTTCCTGCCGCCGACCGGCACGCTGACCGTCGCCAATCCGGAAAATGTCATCTCCATCCTCGTCCTGCTGGGCGTCGCCATCGTCACCAGCCAGTTCGCGGCCCGCGTCCGCGCCCAGGCCGACCTCGCCCATGGCAGCGCCCGCCAGAATGCGGCGCTCGCCGGTTTCTCCCGCCAGCTCACCGCCGCCGCCAGCCAGGATGAACTGATGCACGCCATCTGCGCGGAGGTCGGCCGCCTGTTCGACGTGCGCACCGTCCTGCTTCTCCCCTCGCCCGACGGCCCGCAACTGCGCGCCGCCGTGCCGCCGGAGGACCGGCTGGAGCAGATCGAAAAGGCCGCCGCGCAATGGGCGATGGACAATGAGCAGCCCGCCGGGCGCGGCTCCTCCACCCTCACCGCGTCGGACTGGCTGTTCCATCCGCTGCGGACGACACGCGGGGTACTGGGCGTGCTGGGCCTGGCGCGGGAGGATGCGGGGGAGCCGTTGCGCTCCGATCAGGTGCCGTTGCTCATGAGCCTACTCGACCAGGCCTCCATCGCCTTCGACCGCATGGCGCTGGAGGAGGAGATGCTGGATGCCCGCCAGATCCGCGAGCGCGACCGGCTGCGGTCCGCCTTGCTCTCCTCCGTCGGCCATGATCTGCGCACGCCGCTCACCACCATCATCTCCGCCGTGCATGAACTGAAGCGCCAGCAGCCCTCCGAGCTTGCCGACACGGTTGAGGCGGAAGCGCAGCGGCTGACGCGCTTCGTTGCCAATCTGCTGGACATGGCCCGGGTGGAGGCAGGCGCGCTGCCCCTGAAGATCGAGCCGCTCGACCTGTTCGACGCGGTCGCGGGCGCGGTGCACGACACGCGGCAGTCGCTGGCCCGCCATGCGGTCCATGTCGACATTTTGCCCGACATTCCACTGGTGCGCGTCGATCCGACGCTGCTGCACCATATCCTCATCAACCTGCTCGACAATGCGGGGCGCTACGCCGACCCCGGCACGCCCGTCACCATCAGGGGTAAGCGCCAGCCCGACGCCATCACCTTGTCGGTGATCGACCAGGGGCCCGGCATCCCGCCCGGCAGCGAAAGCCGCCTGTTCGATACGTTCACCCGCATGGAGGGATCGGACCGGATCAAACATGGAACGGGCCTGGGCCTCGCCATCGTCAAGGGCTTTGCCGAGGCGATGGGCCTTTCGGTATCCGCCGCCAATCAGGCCGATCCCTTGGGCGCTTGTTTCACCCTGCGCTTTCCCCAGACGCTGATCCTGCCTCCGCTTCCTCATGAGGATGTGCCATGACGACCCGCCACAAGGTTCTGATTATAGACGACGAACCGCAGATCCGCCGGTTGATCCATGCGGCGCTGACCCGCGCCGATTACGCCACGGTGGAGGCGGCGGATGCGCGGGAGGCGCTGGAGAAATTGCGGGAGGAGCGGCCGGACATCAGCCTGCTCGACCTGGGCTTGCCCGATCGCGACGGGCTGGAGCTGGTGCCGATCATCAAGCAGCATTCGGACACCAGCCTGATCGTCATATCGGCGCGCGACGCGACCGAGGAGAAGGTGGCGGCGCTGGACCTGGGCGCCGACGATTATCTGACCAAGCCCTTCGATACCGACGAACTGCTCGCCCGGGTGCGCGTGGCGCTGCGCAATCGCATGACCAAGGATGGCGGCATGTCGGCGGTGCGCGCGGGCGACGTGGCGATCGACCTGATGGCGCGGATCGTGACGAAAGGCGGGCAAGAGGTGCACTTGACTCCCAAGGAATATGGCGTGCTGGCGCAACTGGCGAAATATCCAGGGCGGGTGATCACGCACCAGCAGATCATGGCGCAAGTCTGGCCGAAGGAGCATGAGCATCATGTCGAATATCTGCGCGTGCTGGTGCGGACGCTGCGGCAGAAGCTGGAGGATGATCCGCAAAGGCCCCGGATCATCGCGAATGAATTGGGGATCGGCTATCGGCTGAAGGAGGGGGATGGAACTTAACCTCAACCGTCATTCCCGCGAAGGCGGGAATCTATCTCCCATCAGAAGCGCCAAGCGGCACGTTCAGGAGATATATTCCCGCCTCCACGGGAATGAAGAAGCTGAATTAAATCTCCACCTGCGATCCCAGCTCCACCACCCGGTTCGTCGGCAGCTTGAAGAAATCCATCGGCGTCACCGCATTGCGCATCATCCAGGCGAACAGCTTCTCACGCCAGATCGCCATGCCGGGCTTTTCGGACGGGATCAGCGTCTGGCGGCTGAGGAAATAGCTGGTCTGGCTGACGTTGATCGGCCCACCGCAGCCGTCCACCGCCTTCATCGCCGCCGGGATGTCCACCTCCTCCATGAAGCCGTGGCGAAGCACCACGCGGTAGAATCCCGCGCCCAGATCGCTCACCTCGGACCGCCCGTGCAGCGGGAGATGCGGCACGCCCTCCGTCCGCACGGTCAGGATGATCACGCGTTCATGCAGCACCTTGTTATGCTTCACATTATGGAGCAACGCCGGCGGCACCCCCTCGACGCGGGAGTTCAGGAAGATCGCCGTTCCCGGCACGCGCTTCAGGGAACCGGAGACGGACTGGATGAACAGTTCCACCTCCATCGCGCCTTCCATCAAATAGAAATTCATGATCTTCCGGCCCGTCGACCAGGTGGTCAGCACGATGAACACCACCGCCGCCACCAAGAGCGGGAACCAGCCGCCATCGGGAATCTTCGTGGCGTTGGACAGGAAATAGGTGCCGTCGACCAACAGGAACAACCCCGTTGCCATTGCGGCCAGCAACCGGTTCCAGCGCCATACGCTGAAGGTCAGCACTGCCATCATGCAGGTGGTGATGAACATCGTGCCGGTGACGGCGATGCCATAGGCGGCCGCCAGATTGCTGGAAGACTGGAAGCCCAGCACCAGAAGCACGACCAGGAAAAGCAGCGCCCAATTGACCAGCGGCACATAGATCTGCCCGGCTGCCGAAGCGCTGGTATGCGCGATCTTGAGCCGGGGCAGGAAGCCGAGCTGCACCGCCTGCTGCGTCACCGAGAAGGCGCCGGAAATCACCGCTTGACTGGCGATGACCGTCGCCACCGTCGCCAGGATCACCAGCGGCAGACGCGCCCAGTCCGGCGCCAGCAGGAAGAAGGGGTTTTCCGCCGCTTCGGGAAGGTCCAGCAGCAGCGCGCCCTGCCCCATATAATTGAGCAGCAGGCAGGGAAAGGCGGCATAGAGCCAGGCGATGCTGATCGCCTTGCGCCCGAAATGGCCCATATCGGCATAAAGCGCCTCCGCCCCCGTCACCGCCAGCACGACGGACCCCAGGGCCAGGAAGGCGAGCTTGGCGTCCAGCGCGAAGAAATGCACCGCCCACATCGGATTGACGATGGCGACGATCCCCGGATGCCGCACGATGTTGAGGATGCCCAGCGCCGCCAGCACCAGGAAATAGACCACCATGATCGGCCCGAACAGCGCGCCCACGCGCGCCGTGCCATGTTTCTGGATCAGGAACAGGCCGATCAGGATGATAATGGCGATGGGCAGGACGAAGGGCGCCAAACCGTCATTCACCGTCTCCAGCCCCTCTACCGCCGAAAGGACGGAAACGGCCGGAGTGATGATGGCGTCGCCGTAGAAAAGAGCCGCGGCCAATACGCCCAATATGGCGATGGTCGGCGTCCAGCGGCTCTCCCCCAATTTGCGGGAAATCAGCGCCAGAAGCGCCATGCTGCCGCCCTCGCCATGGTTGTCGGCCCGCATGATGATGAACACATATTTGACCGTGACGATCAGCGTCATCGTCCAGAAGACCAGCGACAGCACCCCATAGATATGCGCGGGATCGACCGCCAGCGGATGATGGCCGACAAAGCTTTCCTTAAGAGCGTAGAGCGGTGAGGTGCCAATATCCCCGAACACCACGCCCAGCGCACCCAGCGCCAGCAGCGGCGTCTTTCCCTGCGGATGGCCATGATCCACCCCGTCGACCGCTCGATCCGTCATCCGTGCCGTTACTCGCTGTTACCGGGCCGCCCATTGCACAGAGCCACATAGTATTTCCAGTGGAGCTTTATGCGATCGGCATAGGATTCGCATAGGAATGCCGGAAAATTCCGCCAAATCCTATGCATTTTCAACGGGAACAAGCGCTTCTCCCTCTCGAGAAGCTATGCCGGAATGCGTAATTGGAACTCCTCCCAATGGAGGAGGGCGATATGATATGCTGGTATGACCATCTGGCGGCCAAGATCGGGCTGAGGATCGCGGGCATTTTTCTGCTTATTTCCGCATGGCCTGAGAGCCTGCTTTTGCGGCGGTTGGTGTTGGCGAGGCCGGAGATAAGCGCATGTGATTTTTTGCTTGGGTTGCTGTTGTTTTTGAGCGCGAGTTTTGGGGCTGGGCTTGTGGCGATGGGTTCGCGCTTGTGGGAGCCTGTGGAGGTTTCGGCGCGCTGGCGGGGTCATGGTGGGGATGAGCCCCGTCGCGGTTGCAGAGGCTCTTGATCCGTTTTGCGCTGCTTGGTTTTGCGTGTGTGGTGAGGACACAAAAAAGCCCGCCGGGGAGGCGGGCTTGGCGCATGGCGTGCATGCGCAGAACTGCGAATGGGTTTTGTGTGTATTGAACAAAGCGTAAGCTATAATGCCTGGCGACGCCCTACTCTTCCGGGGCTTGAGCCACAGTACCATCGGCGCAGACTGGTTTCACGGCCGAGTTCGGGATGGGATCGGGTGGGTCACAGACGCTATGGTCACCAAGCAATAGAGCTTGCGCTTTGTTTTTTAATCGGTGCCGTGCACATATGAGCGTTTCACTTGAGAAACGCGTCAACAAATGAGTTGGTTTGTTATCTGGCATGAGGTTGATCACCACGTTCAATGGCTGACGCTGGGTTTATCCAGTGTTGTCATTGATGGTGGGACTCTCAGGCGCGATCAGAGCAATTAGGACCGGTTAGCTCCATATGTTACCACACTTCTACATCCGGCCTATCAAGGTCGTGGTCTACGACCGCTCGAAGAAATCTTATCTTGAGGGAGGCTTCCCGCTTAGATGCTTTCAGCGGTTATCCCGTCCATACATAGCTACCCTGCTGCGCCCTTGGCAGGACGACAGGTACACCAGAGGTATGTTCAACCCGGTCCTCTCGTACTAGGGTCAACTCCTCTCAAATTTCGACGCCCACGGCAGATAGGGACCAAACTGTCTCGCGACGTTCTGAACCCAGCTCACGTACCACTTTAATTGGCGAACAGCCAAACCCTTGGGACCTGCTCCAGCCCCAGGATGTGATGAGCCGACATCGAGGTGCCAAACGATTCCGTCGATATGAGCTCTTGGGAATCATCAGCCTGTTATCCCCGGCGTACCTTTTATCCGTTGAGCGATGGCCCTTCCACGAGGGACCACCGGATCACTATGACCGACTTTCGTCTCTGCTCGACTTGTCAGTCTCGCAGTCAGGCGGGCTTATGCCATTGCACTCTAACAGACGGTTTCCAACCGTCCTGAGCCCACCATCGCGCGCCTCCGTTACTCTTTAGGAGGCGACCGCCCCAGTCAAACTACCCGCCACAGAGGGTCCCTGCACCGGATAACGGTGCGAGGTTAGACATCAGAAAACAACAGGGTGGTATTTCACCTATGGCTCCACGACAACTGGCGTCATCGCTTCAAAGCCTCCCACCTATGCTACACAGTTCTTTCCTAATGCCA
Organism: Sphingobium sp. 15-1; assembly: GCF_013375535.1. Classification (GTDB taxonomy): domain Bacteria; phylum Pseudomonadota; class Alphaproteobacteria; order Sphingomonadales; family Sphingomonadaceae; genus Sphingobium; species Sphingobium aromaticivastans. The sequence goes on along the minus strand of NZ_JABXJG010000002.1, from coordinate 1,415,072 downwards.
CTCTGAAGCTGCAGTAAAGGTGCACGGGGTCTTTCCGTCTAACCGCGGGTACTCCGCATCTTCACGGAGAAT
>NZ_JABXJG010000002.1:0-1410000 GCF_013375535.1 Sphingobium sp. 15-1 | reverse complement strand
GCCCCGATAGCCTGAGCCCGTTGGCACTGCCCAGCGTGACGGACTTCCCGCCGTCCGCCGTGGCGACCTCCAGCGCATCGTCCGGCCGGAAAGCGGCGCCCTGGTCCGCGCGCACCGAAAAAACGAGCCGTCCATCGTCGGGCAGCAGATCCTCGCCCGGCAGTTGCAGGCTGCGCCCCTCGCCCGTCCGTTGCGAGATGCTCTTGCTGAGCAGGGTCAGGCGAGGCCGCGCCTGCTCGACCGTTGCGGCCAGAGTGACCGAGCGCCCGTCCTTCAGCCTGATCCGCGCCGTCGCCTGATCGCCGGGCTTGAGCGCGGCGCCCTCGCCCTTCGCCACCAGCCATAGCCGGTCCACCGATCCGTCGCGCGTCAGTTCGGCGGGTTGCAGGGCCATGCCGGACAGATCGACGCTGGCGACCTGATCCAGCCGCTGGCCGGAGAGGATCGCGCTATTGTCCCCGGCATGCAGGCTGAGCCCGTCCAGGCGGCTCGCCTGGGCATAGGCCTTGAGCGGCAGCACGGATGGTTCGGCCATGCCCTGATATTTGACCTCTACCCTGATGTCGCCGGGCTTGCGGTCGGCCAGCGGCAGGGTCAGGGCCAGGCTGTCCGTCCCCTGTACCTTCCAGGGCAGGGATTGCAGCGGGCCGTCGCCCTGCCGCAGCAGCACGCCCTCGACACAGGCGGGCGCTTCCCCGGTCAGCGTCAGCGCATTGTCGCGTCCGACCACGAGCGTGGGCACCTCGCCCGCCACTTTCCAGGGCGCATCGCCGGGCAATTGCAGGGCTAGGTCCGGCCCCTCGAACCGCTCGAAACCCCAATGGCCGTAGAGATGCCCCTTCACCGTGCCCTTGAAGGCGGGGGGCAGCGGGTCACTGTTTCGGACGACATAGCCGCCGCGATCCGCCCGCGCCTCTACCGGCAGGTCCAGCGTCTCCCCGCCGGACGCCGTCAGCTTCACCATCATGTTGCGCGCATAGGCAGTCGAATAGATGAGCGGCGCGCCCTCGACCGGCAGCACCACGCCCGGCCGCGCCGCGCAGATCGGGCCGTTGGCGGCGCTGCGCAGGCGGGGCGGGCTGTCGGCCTCGATCGCGGGCATGCCGACGACCAGCACCGATTTGGGCTTCTGAAAAGAGGGTGCCTTGTTGAGCAGCAGCGCAGCCGCCTCATCGCGGCGGATGCTGAGTGTCGGCAGATAGTCGAATTCCGGATTGCTGAACGCGCCGAAAATCTTCGCCACGTCGCGCACCACGCCGATATAGGGGCTGTAGAAGCCGTAGCCCGCCTCCCGCGTGGAACTGAGCTGGAGCGCCAGGTCGGTTGGCGCGCCGGTCAGCGTTTCCGCGATGGAGCTGCTGTGCACGTCGGCCAGCACCAGTTGCTCGCGATTTTCGAGCAGGCAGCTTGCCTGAAGCTCTACCACCCTGGACAGGCATTCGTCGTTGAGCTTCATCGACAGGCTGCGCGCCAGGGCCGGGGCGACCGAGCGCAGATATTCGGGATGGCTGTTTTCCTGCGCCCGGATCGCCGCCATGAAGGCGTCCAGCCGGGAACGGTCGAGCGAGGCCTGGTTGAGTTCCTGCGTCGCCCGGATGAACTCGCCCGGCTTGCCGCGCACGGCGTCGACGATCGTGCCTTCCGCGCCGCCGGTGTCGGGAACCAGGAACAGGGTCATCTGCCGGGCGCCCTTAGGCACGGTCAGGGTGAGGCTGTTATCCTTGTCCTTCTTCTTCCAGGTTTCGGCGGCCTTGATCCAATCCTTGGGCGGCGGATTGGTGGCGCCGCGCAGGAAGGTGGACAGCAGCAGGAAGCGCGCGCCCTGATCCTCCGGCAGATCGGCCTTGATCGACAGTCGGTCGCCTTCGGCCAGGCTGGGCACCTGGGCGATGGGCAGCACCTCCCCGTCCCGCGTGACCGTAATGCGCAGCCCCGGCCCGCCAAGCTCGAAAGGCGCAGGATCGGCGGCCAACGCCGACACGCCCGACGCCAAGACCGTCAGGGTCAGGCCCGCCGCGCCGCCTGTCCAGGGCAAGGTCCTCAATCGGCTCGGCAGCGGCATAACGTCCCGGTATCTTCCTGTCAGCGATCCAGACCCCGCTGTCCCACATCGGCTGCCCAATTCCAAGAGCGGTGCGGACGCAACGGGGTTTGCGACGAAGGGGGGAAGCCGTGGGACGAACGCCCCGGATCAAGGCAGGATCAGGGCGGCGAAGTCATGCAGGCTGGGCAGCACCGCCGCGACCATCGCCCGCTCCGCCTCTGTCGGGGGCAGCAGATCGGGCACCATCACCGTCGCGATGCCCGCTCCCGCGGCGGAGCGGACGCCGGCATAGCTGTCCTCCACCGCGACCGCGTCGGTCACGGCCACGCCAAGCCGCTTCGCCGCGAGCTGATAGGGTTCGGGATGCGGCTTGGGACGACCGACATCGTTGCGGGTGACGACCACGTCGAAATAGTCGAGCAGCCCCGCCTTTTCGAGCCGCTGGCGGGCATAGCGCGCTTCGGTCGAGGTCGCCACCGCCATGGGAATGCCAGCCGAAGCGATCCGCGCCAGCATGGGCTCGACGCCGGGGCGCATGGGGATGGCCGCGTCCAGCGCCGCTTCGAACAGCAGGTCGCTGTCGAGGTAGAATTGCTCCATCGGGAAATCGGCGCCGAACCGCTCCTTCAGCATCACACGGTTCGCGTCCCGGTGAATGCCGACCATGGCGAGCAGCACCTCATCCGGGAAGGGCCATCCCAGGGCAGCGGCGGCCTCAGCCATGGTGCGGCGATGCTCCGCCTCGGTATCGAGCAGGGTGCCGTCCATGTCGAAGATGACCGCCCGAACCGGATCGGGCAAGCGGCGGTTCAGCCTTTCGGGAGCGGCGCTGGCGAAGGTCGAGACTGTCATGGTCCCCATGTGGGGCTTTGCGGGACGTTTGACGAGTGCATAGAGCGCTCGGGCGGATGCAGGCTTTGCGGCTTGCGCCTGGGTGCGCCCACGACCATCGAAGGTGAAGCGGGTGGCGGCATCCATGCCCTGCCTGCCGGCGTGAAGAAAAGTTGAAAGCTGGGATGCCTCTGCCTATCAGCCATGCATGGCGCGACGATCTTCATGACGGACAGCATCCGGGACATTCTGGATCGCCTGCGCGCACCTTCGGGCAACGTCGTGGTGCGGGCGCGGCGGATGGTCGAGGCTTATGTGCCGCAGGAACGGCGCGGACCGGGATGGGACCGGCACTGGCGGGAATTAGAGGCCTATCTGGACCTGCCGGGGCAATGGTCTTCAACCGAAGGGAAAGATAATGACGGCTGACAAACTGGTCGACCTGATCGTGGCGAGGCTGGTGCGCGACCACGGGCGGAGCAAGCATCATTGGCGCAGGCTGGTGGGGCCGATCCGGCTTTATAGCCGGGCGACCCACCCGCATTGCAACTGGGCCGCGACGCCGACCGGCTCCTTTCAGGAAATCGCGGCAATCGAAACGCTGCTGGACAATTGGCGGATGCGGCATCCGCTGCTTTCCGGTGATCCGGCCCAGGCGCGCTAAGGCATTTTCCAAGCAGGTGGAACCGGATCGGATTTGCCCTAAGTCGCGTCTTGCGCAATCCAGCCGGGGGCGTCCAGCCGGATCGGCGTGGACCCTAGCAGCCGGGCCAGAATTGCTTCGAGTTTCAGGAGGTCGGCGCTGCCGATCTCCTTTTCCCATTGCGCCCGCAATTGCTCGAAAATCGCTTCGCCCTGCTCCATCAGGGCATGGCCGCGCGGGGTGACGTGGAGGCGCTTGCGCCGCGATGTCCCGGCGGTTTCGAGCGAGACATAGCCGCGTTGTTCCAGCAGTGCGACCGTCTTGGCCGCCGCCTGTTTGGTCACCGCAAGCCGGCGGCCAAGTTCGGAAGCGTTGCCCGCTCCCGCCGCGATCGCCCTCAGCGCGAACTCATGGGCAGGCCGCACATCGTCGAAACCGCGCCGGGACAATTCAGCGGTCGCGGCATCCGCCATGAAGCGAAACCCGCCGAGAAGAAGCAATGCAAGGTCTGCGCCTGATCTAGCCATGGCACCCTGCTTAAGACGGCCGCCGGAAAAGACAATATAGTTGTCGAATAGCCATGGACAAAGACAATATGGTTGTCTATCCGAAAAAGACAACCATGTTGTCCATAGCGGAGAAGCATCCATGCACATCGAACCCATCGGCAAGACACTTCCCGGCGTCACGCATCACCGCGTCGCGGTGAACGGAACGCGCCTGCACTATGTCTCGGCGGGGAGCAGCGGATCGCCCATCCTGCTGGTCCACGGCTTTCCCGAAAGCTGGTGGGCGTTTCACAAGCGTCTTCCCCTGCTGGAGGAAAGGCATCGCGTCTTTGCCGTCGACCTGCGGGGCTTTGGTGACTCCGATTGCGCGGAGGCCGGGCATGACAGCAGGGTCGCCGCAGAGGATCTGCATGGATTGGTGCAGGCGCTGGGCGTTGGGCCCGTTCATCTGACTGCCCAGGATATTGCCGGCGGGGCCGCTTTCCGCTTTGCCGCAACCTACCCCGGCGATCTCCTGAGCTTCACAGCGATCGAGATGGGCCTGGCCGGGTTCGGGCTGGAGGATTTCGCGGACGTAGCCAAGGGCGGCGCATGGCATATCGGCGTCATGGCCGCCCCCGGCATTCCGGAAATGCTGCTTGAAGGGCGCGAAAAGGCCTTCCTCGGCCGTTTCATGTTCCCCGCAATGTGCGCGACGCCGGATGCCATCCGCGAGGAGGATGTCGAAGAGTTCGCCCGCACCTATGCGCGACCGGGCGGCTGGCGCGGGGCGGCGGGCCTCTATTCCTCCATGCTGAAAGAAGGCGGGGAGATTGCGGCGCTGGCGCAATCGCGAACGCTGAGCGCGCCTGTCCTTGCCATTGGCGCCAGCGGCGGGGGGTTCACCGCGCAGACCATGGCAAACGCCGTGCCGGGGCGGGAAATCCGTTCTCTCTTGCTGGAAGGGGTCGGCCATTATGCGGCGATGGAGGCGCCGGAGAAGGTGGCGGATGCCCTTCTCGACTTCACGCGGGGCGTCGATGCGGGAGAGTTTTCCTGAATGCGCCCGCTGTTCCGAGGAAGGCACTGCACCCGAAAAGCGGCAAACGATACCCTGCAAAGATCAGACGACCCTTTTTGCTATCCTCCTAATATCCCGGTTCCATCGTAGAACCGCCCGACAGAAAACAGGACAGGATCATGACGGTGAAGAGTGGCGCAACCAACCCGGAGGTCATCATCGTCGGCGCAGGCCCTTCGGGGCTTTCGCTGGCGGTGGAACTTGGAAGCCGCGGCGTCTCATGCCTGGTCATCGAAAAGAATGATCGCACCGGCTACGCCCCCCGCGCCAAGAACTGCAATGTGCGCACGCGGGAGCATTTCCGCCGTTGGGGCATTGCCGAACGGCTGGCGGAGGCGGCGCCTTTCGGCATCGATTATCCGGCCAATGTGCTGTTCGTCACGCGGCTGGGCGGCCATCTGATCACCCGGTTCGAGGATGCCTTCGATGGCAACCGGAAGCGCGACCAACGCTATTCGGAACATGCGCAGTGGATTCCGCAATATAAGGTCGAGGCCGTGCTGCTGGCGCATCTGCGGTCCCTGCCCTCCGTCACCGTCGCGTTCGGGCAGGAACTGGTGACGGTCGCGCAGGACGACGCAGGCGTTTCCGCGCAGGTCCGGAATCTGGAAACCGGCGCCGTGCGGGAACTCTCGGCCCAATATCTGGTGGGAGCGGATGGCGGGCGCAGCACCGTGCGCGAGCAGGTCGGCATCCGCATGATCGGGGATTACGGACTTTCGCGAAACAACATGACCATCTTCCAGGCGCCGGGCCTGGCGGAAGCGCAACCCCATGGCCCCGGCATCCAGATATGGCAGTGCAATGACGAAGCGCCCAGCTTCATCGGGCCGATGGACACTGACGACCGCTGGTTCTTCGCACCGACCGGCATCGCGCCGGATGCGGTGTTTTCCGAGGAGGAGGTGCTGGGCATGATCCGGCGGTCCACCGGGCTCGACCTGCCCTATAAAATTCTGAGCAACGAAATCTGGACGATCCACCGTCTGCTGGCTGAGCGCTATTCCAGCGGCCGGGTGTTCTTGACTGGAGACGCCTGCCATCTCCATCCGCCCTTCGGCGGCTTCGGGATGAACATGGGCATAGGCGATTCCGTCGACCTGGGCTGGAAGCTGGCCGCCATAGTGCAGGGCTGGGGCGATCCGGCGCTGCTCGACACCTATGAAATGGAGCGCAGGCCGATCCACCATTATGTGCTGGACGAGGCGGAAGCGAACCACAGCCTGGCGCCCAACCAACTCGCGCGCGAAGGGATCGAAGAGGATTCCCCGCACGGCGAGCAGGTGCGCAAAGAAGTGGCGGAGCTTATCTGGGCGACCAAGCGGCCGGAATTCTACAGTCTGGGCGTCGTGCTGGGCTATCGCTACATGGACTCGCCCATCATCGTCGAAGAGACCCATCCGAAGCCCTGGAACAAGGCGATCGACTATATGCCGTCAGCCGCGCCGGGCAGCCTTGCCCCGCATCAGTGGCTGGAGGACGGCAGTTCGCTTTACGATCATTTCGGCCAGGGCTTCACCATGCTGGTGCTCGCGCCCGAGGCACGGGCCGAAGCCGGGAAAGCGAAAGAGCAGGCGCAGCGCCTCAATATACCCTTCGAGATTTTCGAGACGTCGAACCGGGCAGTGATCGACCTGTATGAACAGCCGCTTGCCCTGGTGCGGCCCGACCAGCATGTCGCTTGGCGCGGAACGGTGGTTCCCGACACGCTGATGTCGGCGGTCACCGGCCATGCATTTGCGGAAGCGGCTCAGGTCACAACCTAAGGGTTAGAAGCGCCTCATGACCAAATGTCTCGCCCGTTGCCGGGCGAGACATGCGCGATTTCACCGCGAGATGGTTCACTGCGAGGCGGGCGCCAGCGCTGCCTTCTCCGCTTCGACAAGGCGGCGATAGATGCGGCGGGCGCGGGTCGAGGCGTTGTCGATCGCCATCAAGGCCGGGCCGCATTCGAGCAGATCGGCGCCGCCGATCCGCGCCTGCTGCGCCTCGATCATCGGCTTGTCCTCGCCGCCGAACGCCATTGCCAGTCCGGCGGTGATGCCCTTGTTATATTCCGCGTCGTCGGTCCGGTAATTGCGCGAGTTGCAATAGAAATAATGGGTTGTCGTGGATGTTTCAGGCGTCATGACATGCGCGTTGCGCGTCACGATCTCGACATCCGCCCTGCCCTCGGCGGCGGTCAATATGCCGTCCAGCAGCATGACGCCCGACGGATGCCAAAGAACCTCGGTCGTCATGTCCACCATCATGTCCGGGTCCGGCAGTTCCGGTTGCCAGATCGGTATCGCCTTCTCGTTCTTCGCGGTCCAGCGGACGAAAACAGTGTCTCCCCTCTCCTCGACCTTCACGCCCGCGCGCGTGAACGACCCCCCGCCAAGCGTCTCGGCATGCAGATAATCGCCATGGCTGAGGTCGAGAATATTATCCTCCAGCAAGCGGTGGTCCGCCGCCGTCGGCATATATCCCTCGCTGAAGGCATGCTGCGGCGCGGCGTCGGCAAAGGACAGGTCGGGAATGGCATCCTCGTCGGCCTTTTCCGGTGCCCCCATCCATATCCAGAGCGCCTTGTGACGTTCCGCCAGGGGATAGGCCCTTACCGCCAGGGATGAGGTGATCGGCCCGTGGGGATTGTGGATGCACCGCCCCGTATTGCCGTCAAATGCAAGGCCATGATAGCCGCACCGCACGATGTCCCGCTCGATCCGTCCCAAGCTGAGCGGCGCGAGGCGATGGGCGCAGCGGTCGACGAGCACGCGCACTTGCCCCTCCCCGTCTCGCCAGAAAAGAAGCGGCACGTCGATGATCGTTCGGGTAAGGCTCGAACCACGCGGCACCTCATCCGCCCACGCCGCCATATACCAGCAATTTCTGAGCCACTCCGCCATCCGCTCTTCTCCCGCTTATGCTTGTCCAAAGGCAGAGGGATCAGCCCTGAGCCTCTTCGGCGGCAATCATCCTCGCCAGCACCTGACGCGCGCGTCCGCCGCCGGCATCTCCAGGCAACAATATCGGCTGGAGCGACATGAAGTCGGCGTCCCCGATCATGGCCTGCTGGGCCTCTATCACCGGCAAATCCTCTTCGAGGAACGGGCCGCGGACGGCCTCGGTCTGCTCATCGGCGCGCTGCTGTGCCGCTTCGCCCATGCTTCTGGGGCAGCACATGCCGTAGAAATAATGCGTCGTCTTTTCCGTTTCCGGCGTGAAGAAATGGACGCTGGGCGCTTCATGCCCCTCCTCGCGGGGCCGCCCGGCCGGCGTCGCGCCGCTATAGAGTTCGATCAGGGCCGGCGCCTGCCAGCGGCAGTCGAGCCAGCGGTCGGCCGCCGTCCCCGGCTCCAGAAAGAATATCTCCTCCAGAAAGGAGGGCAGGCTGTCATTGCTGATGAACCGCTTCGACCAGACGACATCGCCTTCCTGGGACGACGAGGTCTTGCCCCGCCGGACCGCTTCGGTGGAAAAGAGCGGGTGCAGGAATTCGATATGGCTGAGGTCCATGATATTGTCGGACTCCAGCTCATAATGGGCGTTGACCTTGAGATAGCCGTGGCCGACGGCATAATCCTCCGGCTCCAGGACCGGGAAATCGGGCACGGTGGCGGGGTCCGCCTTTTCCGGATCGCCCATCCAGATCCAGATGATGCCATATTTCTCCGTCGTCGGAAAAGCGGGCACCCTGGCCGCCCTGGGGATCGCGCCATTGCCCTGCGGATTGAACAGACAAGCGCCGTCCGCGCCGAAACGCAGGCCGTGATATTTGCATTCGACGGCATTGCCGACCTGCTGGCCGATATGGAGCGGCGCGAAACGGTGCGGGCATCGATCGCCAATGGCATGGACCTGCCCATGCTCGCCGCGGAAGAAGAGTATATGCTCACCGACGATCTGGCGGTGGAACAGCTTTCCCTGCTCGATCTCCTCCGACCAGGCAGCCATGTACCAGATATTCCTCAACGCCCGCATTTCCGTCTCCCTGCCGGTACCGGCTGTCGCCGCGATCGCCGGCACCAGTCTCGTCCCGCTTTTCCCGATATGGGAAGAGGCGCCATTCAGCGCCTCTTCTTGTTACACTTGTTCGCTTGAGAATAATTTCTGGATTCTGCTTTCCTCCAGATCAGGGAATCTCTTGGCCCGGCTCTCTATGACCTTGTTCTCGATCGCGCCGATATTCTCGATCTCGCACCGCACGATATCGCCCGGCTTGAGGTGCGTCTGAGGATTCATGGCATGGCCGACACCCTCAGGCGTTCCGGTCAGGTAGAGATCGCCCGGCTCCAGTTCGAACGCGGTCGAGAGATATTCGATCTGCTCCCAGATATTGTAGATCATGTCGCTGGTATTGCTCTTCTGGCGCAGTTCGCCGTTCACATAGCAGCGCAGTTCCAGCTTGTGCGGATCACCGATTTCGTCCGGCGTCACGATCCATGGCCCAATCGGGCCGAATGTTTCGAAGGATTTGCCGACCGTCCAGGTGTTGGCGTGCAACTGCCAGTCGCGGGCCGACACGTCGTTCGCCACGAAATAGCCGAAAATATGGGCGGGCGCCTCTTCGGGCGAGACATAGCGGGCAGCTTTGCCGATCACGAAGCCAAGCTCCACCTCATAGTCGAGCTGCTTGGTGACGCCGGGATCGATGTCGACATTGGGCGGCGACACGCAGTTGGTCGCCTTGTTGAACCAGACCTGGAAACGGGGCGGCATCACGCCCAGGCGCATGCCTTCCTCGGCATGTTTCTTGTAGTTCATGCCAAGCGCCATGAAATGGCCGGGGCGCTCGATCGGGGCGAGCAGCTTCACGCCTTCGAGCGCATCCTTGGGCTGGGCGGTGGCCAGCTTGTCCTTGAGCCTGGCGAGCGCCTCCGGCCCAGCGGCGGCGAGCTGCCGCATCTCGGTGAATTCGGGCAGCAGGTCCGAAATACGGACAATTCCGTTACCGGACACGACGCCGATCACTGGCCGCCCGTCCGCCTCGAAGCGCAACAGTTTCATGGGTAAGCTCTCCTCACTTATCTTGCAGAGTCCGAACCGTTTGTAACGGCTCCGCTCGATAACGAGGCGATCATAAAGTCGGCGGGCTGATACCTGCGCCGGTTCGGATTACCGGCATTGGCATGCGAATCGGCAAGCTAGAGATCCTGCATTTGCATGTTCAGCGTATAGTTATGCGCGGCCTTTCTGATGAGATCGCTCAACCGTTCCGCCAGCGGCGTGAGGGGCAATCCCAGTCGGTGGACGAGGCAGATCGGATCGGAAGGCTGCGGCGGGATATTTTCCAACGGCGCGCAGAACTGGGCGATCGGCATCAACTGGAACATCTGGTCGGGCAGGAAGGTCAGCAGATTCGTGTTGGCGACGGTCAGCAGGATCGACAACATCGAGGAGGATTCGACGGCCACTTTCGGCAGCGGCAATCCCCGCGCGGTGAACATTTCCTCCAGATCGCTTTCGGCGCTTCTATCGTTGAGCGAGGGGCGCACCCAATTGGCGCCGACCAGATCGTCGAAGCTCTTCGCATCCAGCAGTGGATGGCCCCTGCGGGCGGCGATGCGCCGGTTATGCTGCATGAGAACTTCGACCGTAAACCGCTGGGAAATGCTGTCCTTCTGTATCGAGCCGATCCAGAAATCGAGCGTGCCTTCCGCCAGCCTCTGCTCGACAGGCTTGAACAGCGTCACCTGCATTTTGGTCACCGCCTCCGGATATTGGCGGTTGAATGTCGAAATCGCGGGCGGCCACAATGTCATGCAGGTCAAGGGAGACAGGCCGATCGACACCTGCCCCCTATTGTCGCCCGCCCATTGCGAGACTTCTTCCCTGGCGCGCTGAATCTCGCTCTGGACGCTTTCGATCCGGCGCACGAACCTTTCGCCTACCGGCGTCAGCGTCACGCCCTTCGAGTGACGCTCCAGCAGGACCTGGCCCAGCTCATTTTCCAGTTCCCTGATGCTGCGGGTTATGACGGGCTGCGCGATGTTGAGATGCCTGCTCGCGGCGCGGAGGCTGCCGGTCTGGACGACGGCGAGCAGATCCCGGAAATGGGTGAGCTTCATATTTCCTCCCCTATGTCATTTTCGCCCTTGATACCGATTCGCTAGAGGCAATGCGAGTTTTATGTTCCCCGTGCAGCGGTTGCGGGTATCGCGGGACTTGTCTTGTCATCTGGCGGCGGCCCCATGCGCCGGTTAGCCCAACGCCATCGGCTCAAAGCCTATGCCGCCGAACAAATGGCGCGAAACCCGGCTCCGAAACAGCAAGACCGGGATTTGCAGTGGAGGGTGATCGTGGACAGCAAAGCGAGTGAATATCAGGTTATCGTCGCGGGCGCGGGGCCCTGCGGCATGGCGGTGGCGATCGAGCTGGGTTTGCGCGGCATCCGCACGCTGATCTGCGAACCTCGCGCCTTCACCGAATATGGCATCGCCAAGGTGAACCTGGTGAATGGCCGCTCGATGGAGCATTTCCGTCGCTGGGGCATTGCAGATCGCCACCGCGCCAACGATCCGGTGCCTTCCGAAGTCGCCCGCGACCTTGTATTCTCCACCCGAGCCAACGGAAAGATCCTGTTCAAAGCCGAGGGCGCCTATGAATGGCGCGAACGCATGCCGATCGCTTCGGAAACCCCGGAATGGGCGCCGTTCGAGGCCATCGAGAAGACGCTTCGCGACAGGATCGGTGAACTCGACACGGTGACCTTCATCGAACATTCCAAAGTGATCGACTTCACGCAGAATGGCGATGGGGTCGAAGTCGTCTACGAAAAGGACGGAGAGCGGATCACGGCGGGCGGCGACTATTTCATCATCGCCAACGGTCCCCATTCGCCGCAGCGCCGCAAGATCAACCTGCGACTGGAAGGCGGCACGTTGTTCGACAATATCTCCTGGCGCTTCCATGCCCCGGAACTGAAGACGCTGTTCAAGGATACGCATCTCTGTTCGATGACGTTTTTCCTGAACGAAGACGCCTATGGCGATATATTGGTGCCTTATGGCGACGATTATTGGGGCTATTATGTTTCGCCCATGCCGGAGGACATCGATCCCATGGACTGGTCCAAGGTCCGTGAGATGATGTTCCGCTCGGTCGGCCAGCCCTTCGAGACGAGCGACGAGCGCGGCTGGGTCTGGGGCAGCCATGCGCGCATGACGCGCTCTTTCCATTTCGGCCGCGCCTTCCTGATCGGGGACGCCGCGCATCTGACCCCGCCGTTCGGCGGCTTCGGCATGAACATGGGCGTGGGCGATGCCGCCGACCTGGGGTGGAAGATGGCCGCGATGCTGGAAGGCTGGGGCGGGCCGGGCCTGCTGGAAAGCTACACGCTGGAACGCTATCCAGTATGCAAGTTCATCATCGAAGGATCGGCCCACAATAATACGGTGTGGGGCAAGGCGATCGTGCGCCCGCATATGGAAGAGGATAGCGAACGCGGCGAACAGATACGCGAGGACATCCGCAAGTTCATCGTCGAGGAAAAGACGCAGCAATTCCGCAGCCATGGCGCGCAGTTCGGCTATCGCTACACCGGTTCGCCCATCGTCATGGGCGACGGCGCCGAACCGCCGCCGATGACCTATGGCGACTATGTGCCCTCTTCGGTGCCGGGCTGCCGTGCGCCGCATGTGTGGCTGGGGGAGGACGATTCCCTTTACGATCATTTCGGCTGGGGCTTCTGCCTGTTGAAGCTGGATGCGCAGGCCGACACCGCGCCGCTGGAAAGCGCCGCTGCCGCCGTGGGCCTGCCGCTCAAGGTCCTCGATCTGTCGGACCGGCCGGACGTCGTCGAACAATATGAGCGCAAGCTGACGCTCATCCGTCCCGATCAGCATGTCGCCTGGCGCGGTGATGAGGCGCCCGCCGATTGCGCCAATCTGGTCGACGTCGTGCGCGGCGCCGCGAGTTACGTCTGATGAAGGCGTATACGCTCGACATCGGCGGTATCGACTATGCCTGCGTCGAGGCGGGGGAAGGACCGCTGCTGCTGCTCTGCCACGGCACGTTCGGGGGCAAGCGGCTCATGTTCCCTCAGTTCGAATATCTCAGCCGCCATTTTCGCTGCGTCGCGCTGGACTGGCGCGGGCATGGCGGGTCGGGCTACACGCCCGGCGGCTGGACGGCCGACGATCTGGTGGAGGATGTCGCCGCGATCATAGAGGCTTTGGGCGAGAAACGGGCGATGATCGCTGGCGTTTCCCAAGGCGGCGCTATCGGCATGCGCGTCGCACTGAAATATCCGGAGAAGGTGCGGGCGCTGGTGAATATGTGTGGGGGACCGGGCGGTCCGCCTCCCGCGGCGATCCAGCGTCTTTACGACCTGGCGGCGGGCTTCGCGGAGGAGCGGGACGAAGCTGTGCGCCGGGCGGCTGTGGTGGAATTCGCCGCCAGTTATTTCCACGCGCCCAGCTTCGTGGAGCGCGAGCCGGAACGCTTTGCGGAGGAAGTCGACGTCATCCTCTCCCATCCCCGCGACAGCGTCAGGCTGCTTCCTTGCGTGCCGGAGAGCTATGTGGACATCACGCCCAGGCTGGGCGAAATCGCCTGCCCCACCCTGATCATCTGGGCGTCGGAGGAGGCGCGGAAGACGATGGGCGCCGATCTGGCCGCCGCCATTCCGGGCGCGGAACTGGTGACGATCCCGGATGCGGGCCACCATGTGAATGTGGACCAGCCCGAAGCGACGTCGGAAGCGATAGAGCGATTTCTGCTCCGCCACTGAACGAGCGGGGCGGGATGGTTCGACAGGAGAGCGGAATGGCCACAAGCAGCGATATTCTGGCAGGCAAGACCATTATCCTCACGGGCGGCGGGGGCGATATAGGAACGGCGACGACACGGTTGTTGTTGTCGCGCGGCGCCAGGGTCGCGCTGTTCGACCGTTCGGCCGAAGCCCTGGAAAGGCTGCGCGCCGATGCGGGCGGTTCCGACAGGCTGTTTGTGGGATCGTGCGACGTCACCGATGAAGCAGACGTCCGATCCCGTTTTGCCGACGCGCACAACCATTTCGGCGGCGTGCACGGCATCGTCAACGCGGCGGGCATCGAAGGCGCGCGCGGCCCGATCCACGAATGCGCGACCGCAATGTTCGAAGCCGTGATGGCCGTGAACGTAAAGGGCGTTTTCCTGGGCATGAAGCATGGCATCCCCCTGCTCCAGCAAAGCGGCGGCGGAGCGATCGTCAACGCCTGTAGCACAGCCGGCATCAAGGGCGTCGAGGGCATGGCCCCCTATGTGGCGAGCAAACATGCGGTGCTGGGACTGACGCGGAGCGGCGCGCTGGAATGGGGGCGCTATGGCATCCGGGTCAATTGCGTGGCGCCCGGCCCGGTGCAGGGCCGGATGCTGGAAGCCATCTATGCGCAACATGCCAATGACCCCAACTGGCCCAGCCTGGAGAGCAGGAAGGCGCTGAATCCTTCGGGCCGTTTCGCCCAGCCGAGGGAGATTGGTGAAGTGATTGCATTCCTGCTGTCGGACGCGTCGAGCTTCGTCAACGGCGCCTGCTATTCCGTCGATGGCGGCGTGTCGGCGCTTTGATCTACCGCCTAAGGTATCGCCAAGTTTTTATTGATATCTGACAAGAGCGTGTCTCTCACGATACCATCATCCGCAAGAACAGTCGGCAATCATCGACGGGAGGATGAATGACAGGAAGTAGCTTTCTGACATTCGTCGGATAAGATCATTGTCCGTCGATCTGTCTATCCGGGCGCCGCTACTTGAACCGACGGCATTCGACTGATCAAACGAATTTTTCAAAAACTGGCGACGCGAGTGCGTCGGCTGGAGGGCGCCCGTTATTTTGCATGACTGTGCACAAATTATTGGTGGACCCATCTTTTCAGATATTTCATGACCGACAGAAACAAAAAGGCCGGGAGGACCTGAATGAAACCCATATTTCTTACAACGGTTTGTATTGCCGCTTTCGTGTCGTCAGCGGCCCATGCGCAGGATCAGGCAGTCGCCGCCGACGTCAAAAGCGCCGATCTGGGTATCGCGGACATCGTGGTCACGGCGCAGCGCCGTTCGGAGCGCCTACAGGACGTTCCCGTCGCGGTCACCGCGGCCACGGGCGAGCGGCTCGCCGCGGTCGGCATTCAATCCTCCCAGGATCTGAGCGTCATCACTCCCGGTCTCACCATTCCGCAGACTTCGGGCTATACCCAGCCGCGCATTCGCGGCGTGGGCACGTCGTCGAACGGGCCGGGCATCGAAAATCCCGTCGCGACCTATATCGACGGCGTCTATATCGCGAGCGCCCCCAGTTCCCTGCTGACACTCAACAATATTCAGCGGGTGGAAGTGCTCAAGGGCCCCCAGGGCACCCTGTTCGGGCGCAATGCGACCGGCGGCCTGATCCAGATCGTCACCAAGGACCCGGCGCATGACGCTGGCGGGGCGGTCAACCTCTCCTACGGCAATTATCAGACGGTCATTGCCGACGCCTATGTCACCGGCGGGCTTTCCGACACCATCGCCGCCGACTTGGCGGTCCGCTACGAACATCAGGACAAGGGCTTCGGCACCAATTTGTTCAACGGCCAGGAAGTCGGCAAGCTGGACCATGATTTCGCCGGACGGATGAAGCTGCTGATCGAACCGGGCGACAGGACGCAAATCCGCCTCGCCCTCGACTATGAATCCCGCGACAGCGACCGCGACATCCAGCATCTGGACACGACCCAGCAGCCCTTCAGCCCATTCTATCTCGGCTTCGGCCCCTTCCCACTGGGCGGCACCTATGACGTCAACCAGAATTACGAATTCCGCAACAAGCTGAAGGCGGGCGGCGCTTCGCTTCAGGTCGACCACGATCTGGGCAGCGCCACGCTCAAGAGCATCACCGCCTACCGGAAATCGAAGTTCCAGTTCAACCTCGACCTGGACTTGCTGCCAATCGACGGCTTCACCGCTTTCAGCATCGCCAAGTTCAACCAGTTCAGCCAGGAACTGCAACTTTCCTCCAACGACTCCGGTCCGCTGAAATGGGTCGCCGGTCTCTATTATTTCCATTCGAAGGATGGCTGGCAACCGATCGACATCGGCATCGGGCCGCTTGTGAACGCCCAGGCGCCGGGCGTTCCCTTCCACATCATCGATGAGAATTACCAGAAGACGGATGCGGTAGCGGCCTATGCGCAGGCCAGCTACGAGATTTTGCCTGCCACGAATCTGACGCTGGGCGGCCGCTACAATTATGAGCATAAGAGCGTCAGCGGAACGGAATCCTACACGGCGTTCGGCGCGCCTGCGGGAAGCGTCCCTTTCCCCGACACGTCGCCGCCGGCTTCCGTGCCGACCAAGGCGACCTTCAAGCGCTTCAACTATCGCATCGCGCTCGATCATAAGTTCGGCCCGGATATTCTCGGCTATATCTCGTACAATACGGGGTTCAAGAGCGGCGGCTTCGTGCTGGCGAAGCGCGACGCACAGCCGTTCAAGCCGGAGGACATCAAGGCGGCGGAAGTGGGCCTGAAAACCCAGCTTTTCGATCGCCGGATGCGGCTGAACATCTCCGCCTTCCATTATGATTACAAGAATATCCAGGTGCAGCGGTTCGACGCCGGCAGCCAGTTGATCTATAATGGCGCCAAGGCCCGGATGTACGGCGTCGACCTGGATGGAGAGATCATCATCGCGCAGGGCCTGTCGCTGAACGGCGGCCTTTCCTACATCCATGACCGGTTCAAGTCCTTCCCGCTGGCGGACTCGAACGCGCCGAGGCCCGGCTGCCCCACGCCGCCGCCAGGGGGCGTCGTGCAGTGCGAAGCGGCCGGCAACAAGCTGGCCCAGACGCCGACCCTCTCCTTCAACATCGGCGGCGATTATTCGATCGACACCGGCATCGGCAAAATCGCGCTGAATGCGACCTATTTCCGCCAGAGCAAGGTCTATGCGGCAGCGGACAACATCGCGTTCCAGAAGGCCTATGACCTGATCAATGCGTCGATCGCCTGGACCGACAAGAGCGAGCATGTCACGGTCAAATTGTGGGGCAAGAATCTGGGCAAGACGGTCTACACGACTTCCCTGATCGAAGGTTTCACCGGTCTCGACGTCGCCTATGGCTATCCGCGCACCTATGGCGTCACGGCCGGTTTCAAGTTTTAGGCGACGTGGACAAATTCAAGACTCGCAGTATTGAGTGATTTGGGTGGAGAGTGGCCCGCCCGCTTTCCTCGAAGTAAACCGTGCTCCTGCGCAGGAACACGGGGCGCTTAAGGGCAGCCAATGGCCATTTCCCAACATTCCGAATTTGCCCACGCGGCCTAACCGCCTAGGGTGTGTGGGGATTCAGTTCAGGGTGGAGCGAAAATGGTGGATTTGGAGAACCGGCGCGCAGCGTACTCAAAGTATGTGAGCACCGGAAGCGCAGAAGGCCGCCATTTGCAGCCCGCCATGGGCTGAATCCCCACACACCCTAGTCACCTGGACTGAAGTAGGCATCATTGTATAGCTCTGTTGGAAGGCAGGTCCATATGGTGGCGGGCAGGCAGGCGGGTATGGTGATATTGAGCGATGATGATCGCTCATTTCTGGAGGGGCAGGTTCGGCGGCACAAAGCGCCGCGCTCTTTATCCGACCGGTGCCGGATGGTCCTTCTCTGTGCCGAAGGACTTCAGAGCAAGGAGGTCGCCGAACGCCTCGGCGTCCACGAGCATACGGTCGGCAAATGGCGGCGTCGGTTCATCCAGGATGGCATCGAGGGGCTGACCGACGAATATCGTGCGGGCCGACCACGCACAGTATCGGATGAGCAGGTAGCTCAGGTGATAGAGCGGACGCTGAACACCACGCCGAAGGATGCAACCCACTGGTCGATCCGTTCCATGGCAGCCGCGTCGGGGCTATCGCACACCAGCATCCGCCGGATCTGGGGCGCGTTTGGCTTGCAGCCGCATCGGTCAGAGACGTTCAAGCTGTCCGCCGATCCTCTGTTCGTCGACAAGGTTCAGGACATTGTCGGTCTCTACATGTTGCCGCCGAACCGGGCGATTGTGCTGTGCGTCGACGAAAAATCGCAAATCCAGGCGCTGGATCGCGAGCAGCCGGTCCTGCCCATGGCACCGGGCATGCCCGAGCGGCGCACGCATACTTACGTCCGCAATGGCACGACGTCTCTATTCGCAGCGCTCGACATCGCTACAGGCGCCGTGATCGGAAAATGCTACAAACGCCATCGGGCAACCGAGTTTCTCGACTTTCTCAAGCGGATCGACGCCGCGATGCCCAAAGGGCCGGACGTCCACCTCGTGATGGACAACTATGCCACCCACAAGACGCCGAAGATAAAGGCCTGGCTCGCGCGCCGCCCGCATTGGCATGTCCACTTCACCCCGACTTCGGCGTCTTGGATCAATCAGGTGGAACGGTGGTTTGCAGAACTGACACGCAAGCAGTTGCAACGCGGCGTCCATCGATCCACAGCCGAGCTTGAGGCAGACATCACTGCATTCATCGCGGCTCACAACGAAAATCCCAAGCCCTACAAATGGGTGAAATCCGCCGACGAAATCCTCGCCTCCGTCAAACGATTCTGTCAGAAAACAATGAACCGAACTTCGGATTCAGGTGACTAGAGCCTGCGCTCCTATGCTGACGGGAACGCGCCGCTCCCCGTCAGCGACATCAGCAACGCCCCTCAGGCAGCGACGGGATAGACGCCGCGCTTTTCCACCAGCCGAGCCAGATGCCAGTCCCGGTCGCCCAGCAGCGCATCGATGGCGGTCAGCCGCTTGAAAGCATGCCCGACCTTATATTCGGCGGTGATGCCGATGGCGCCGTGCATCTGCACCGCTTCCTGCCCGATGATGCGGCCCGACTTGCCGATCTGCGCCTTGGCGGCGGAAATGTTGCGGCTCCGCTGATCGGCGTCGATGTCGAGCGACAGCGCCGCAAGGATCGCCATGCTGCGCGACAGTTCGAGCTGCATCAACATTTCGACGGCCCGATGCTGGAGCGCCTGGAAGCTGCCGATGGCAACGCCGAATTGCTGGCGGGTCTTGAGATAGTCGACGGTCACGTCGAACAAGGCTGAATCTGGTCATGAGCTCCCCTCTCATCTGGATTGTCGGCGCGACGGCCGAACCGACCCGAAGGTCACGGCCCTCGCTATTGCCGCGAAGAGAGGATTTTGCATGCAGAAATCAGCGATGATCGCCATGCATCATGGCTATGATCTATCGCCCGGCATAAGGGCCGCCGGGCGGCGTCAGGACCAGCCGCGCAGGAACCGTCCGGCGATTTCCCGCGCCCGGCCCGGCCGATGGACGAAAGCCATGTCGTCCACCATCACCCGGAACCCCTGCGTGATCAGCCCTTGCAGGTCGAAGGCGGCCTCCTGCGGATCGCCTGGACGCAGCACGCCGTCCGCCATCAACCGCTCGAAATAATCGCTGATCGGGCGGAAACCCTCATAGGCATTGGCCAGCAGCATCGCGCCCAGATGGGGAAAGTCGCGCCCTTCCGCGACCGCGATCCGCAGCAGCGTCGGCCCCATCGGATGGCAGACCGCGACCTGCGTATAGGTGGCGACGAACCGCTCGACCGTGCCGAGCGGATCATCCACGTCCAGTTCCAGCGCCCGCAGGCCGGATCGCACCGCTTCCATGCTGCGATGGAGCAGCGCGGTGAACAGCCCCTCCTTGCTGCCGAAGCGGCGGTAAATGGTGGTCTTGCTGACGCCCGACCGCTCCACCAGCCGGTCGAGGCTGGTGCCGCCGAAACCGGTCAGCGCGAACTCCTCCAGCGCGATGTCGAGCAGGCGGTCGATGCGCCGGTCCACCTCCGCACGCGGCAGCCGCCCGCCCTGCCAGCGTTTCCCTGCCTGTCCTGTCGTCGCCGTCTCGCCGCTCATGCTGCGCGGATAACCCGGTGCAGCTTCCAAACCAAGGGGGAAGGCGGCTGCGGCTCATCATCTTCCAAATGTCGATACGGCCAAACATGGGATTGGCGATCTCGCCCTTGCGTTCGGATCGATATGGGGCGAACATCCCGCCTTCCAAGCGACCGCTTCGCAGAAAGACGGATGGATTGGAGGAGAGCAGGATGAGCGGCTGTTGTACACGGGCCATCGCGCTTGTCGGGCCCGCCGGAGGGGGCAAGACCAGCCTTGCGGAAGCCATATTGTTCATAACCGGCGCGGTCCCGCGCCAGGGATCGGTGCAGGCGGGAAGCAGCGTGGGCGACGCCAGCCCGGAAGCGCGAGAGCGCGGCAGTTCGACCGAGCTCAACCTCATGCATTTCGAATGGATGGGCGACCGGTTCGCATTGATCGACGTGCCGGGCGGGCCGGGCTTTGCGGCTGACGGGTCCATCGCGCTCGACATGGCCGACCTCGCCATCGTCGTGATCGATCCCGACCCGGACCGAGTCGCGCTAGCCCAGCCGGTGCTGCGCAGGCTGGAGCGATCGGGCATTCCGCATGCATTGTTCGTCAACAAGATCGATCAGGCGCGGGGCAGCATAGAGGATTTGCTGACCGCGCTCGCGCCGATGAGCACCGCCGCGCTGGTGGCGCGCCAGATCCCGATCCGCGCAGGAGAGCGAGTCGCGGGCTTCGTCGACCTCGCGCTGGAGCGGGGCTATCATTATGAGCCGGGCAAGAAATCGCAGCAGGTCGCGCTCGCCCCGCATGTGAAGGATGATGAAAGTGCGGCGCGTTTCCATATGCTGGAACAACTGGCCGACCATGACGACCTGTTGCTCGAACAATTGCTGTCGGACGAACAGCCGAGTCTGGACACCGTCTTTGCCGACCTGGCGCGGGAGACCGCCAGCGGGCTGATCGTGCCGGTGCTGTTCGGTTCCGCCTCCAACGGCTTCGGCATTCGGCAGCTGCTGAAGATGCTGCGCCATGACACGCCGATGCCTGCGCAGACGGCGGAACGGCTCGCGATCCAGGGAGATGCGGCGCAGCTCTTCAAGATTTCCCATGCCGCGACGGTCGGACGGCTGGCGCTGGCGCGCCTGTTCGGCGGCGCGCTGGGCGATGGGGCGGAGATGGTCGACGCGGCGGGGCGGCCGCTCCGGCCGGGCGGCCTGTTCGCCGTTCAAGGCTCCGCCACGACGAAAATCCCTTCGGCCGGAGCGGGCGCGATCGTCGGCATCGCGAAGATCGAGGGCGTGCAGGCGGGCGATGTGATCGGCATAACGGCGCAGGTTCCGGCGACCGGCTATGCGGTCGAGAAAGCGGCGGCGAATTGCGCGCTGGCCATCGCGGCCAAGGATCACAAGGATGAGGTGCGCCTCTCCACCGCGCTCAACCGGCTGGCCGAAGAGGATGCGGGGCTGCACTGGGATCAGGATGAGGGGTCGCGCGAAACCCTGCTCCACGGCATGAGCGAGGATCATCTGGCGGTGGCGCTGGACCGGCTGAAGCGCCGCTATGGCGTTGCGGTGTCGGTGCATGCCCCGACGATCGCCTACAGGGAATCGATCCGCAAGGCGGTGACGCAGCGGGGGCGGCACAAGAAACAGTCCGGCGGCCATGGCCAGTTCGGGGATGTGGTTCTGGAAGTCCGTCCGCTGGACCGGGGGGAAGGCATCAGGTTCGAGGAACGGATCACCGGCGGCGCCGTGCCCAAGCAATATATTCCGGCGGTCGAGAAGGGCATGCTCGACGCCGTGGCGAAGGGGCCGCTCGGCTTTGCGGTGGTTGACGTGGCTGCCGTGCTGGTGGACGGATCATTCCACAGCGTCGACAGTTCGGAACTGGCCTTCCGCACCGCCGGGCGCATGGCCATGTCCGATGCCTTGGCGGCGGCTGCGCCCTATCTGCTGGAGCCCGTGGCCCATGTGACGATCATGAGCCCAGGCGCCGCGACCTCCCGCATCACCTCCGCCGTGGCGAGCCGCCGGGGCCAGATGCTGCGCATGACGACGCTGGACGGCTGGTTCCATTGGGATGTGCTGGAAGTCCTCCTGCCGGAAGCGGGCCTGCGGGGGATGGAGGCGGAAATCCGGTCGATGAGCCAGGGCATGGCGCATTATGAAGCGCATTTCGACCATCTGGCGGAAGTCAACGCCAAGCTGGCGGACAGCATCGTGCACCGGGCCAGGGAGCCCGCCTAGCGCGAGCCGCCCGGCCGCCAAGCCTCTACGGATTCTTCTTCGACTGACCGAAATTGCCGCCGCTTTGCCCCGGATTGGTGCCCGATTGACCCGGCGGGGCGTTGCCGCTGGCTGGATTGGAACCGGATTGGCCCGGCGTCGTCCCATTCTGGCCCGGCGCACTGCCTGAATTGCCGGGTGGAGTGGAAGAGGAGGAAGAGCCGCCTGCGCCCGGCGTGGCGGAGGATGCTCCTGTCGAGGAAGAGCCGCCATCGGCGCCCGAGGCCGAAGCATAACGGACGATTAGGTCGGCGCTGTCGTTAAAGACCCCGGTGATCGATTGCCCCAAGGCCCAGGAGGCCATCGCCACCGAACTGGCCAGCACGCCAAGCAGCAGCGCATATTCCGCCGCCGATGCGCCGGAACCATCCGCCATCATCCTTGCGATCAGCCCCTTGACGCGCGGCATCATACCCCCCTGCCCCATAGTGGCCGCAAGATGCGCCTTTTTGCGGAAGATGTAAAATCGATTAACCCTGATGACGCCATTGCGCCCCAATGGCCGTGATGAAGGAGAATCCTTGTCAGGCGGAACTGAGCGCCTTCACCACGAAGGGCAGGCATTCCCCCTCCGGATCGGTCAGCGTCAGATAGGCGCCCGGCTGGATGGCGTGCGCGTCCAGCCGGTAGATCTTCTCGTCATCCGCCTCCCCCGGTTCATAGGACAGCGCCCAGCCATGCCGGGTGTGCAGCAGCGTGCCGTGCCGGTCGGGCTCATTGGGCCAGAACCGCCGCGCCGTCGCCAGTTCGGGGTGGATGCGATATTCCTTTTCGTCGATCAGGCCGCCGATCCCCAGCGGCAGGCGCAGCACATAGCTTCGGGCCGCCGATCCATTGGGAAAGGACGGCGTCCGGGCAAGTTCGAGGCGTATGGTCGTCCAGCTCATGACCATTGCAATCGGATTCCGCCGCGAAAAGAGATATAAGGATTATTCCTGATGGCGACCGCGCCGGGGCAGTCCTAGCCAGAGGGTGAAGAGACGCTTGCCGGGAGATAGACGATGAAATCGGTCCTGCTGCACATTCACGAAGATCATGGCGCGGAAAGCCGCTTGCAGGCGGCTTGCGATCTGGCCCGCGCATCGGGCGCGCATATCCATTGCGCGCAGGTGACGGCCATGCCCGATTTCGTCGCGGCGGACATGTATGGCGGAGCGTCCATGGCGCCGGCGATGATGGCCGAACTCTACGACATCGACGAAAAGGCCCGGACGCGCATAGAGGATCGGCTGCGCCGGGAGGATGTGAGCTGGGACTGGCGCCATGTGGAGGGCGATGTCGTCCATGGCCTGCTGTCCGCCGCGACGCTGACCGACGGCATGATCGTCACCCTGCCGGCCGGCCCGCGCAAGGAATTTGCCGATCCGCTGCACCTGGCCGCCGATCTGGCGCTGGCCGGGCGGGTTCCGGTGATCGCCGTGCCGCAGGAGGCGAAGTCCTTTCGGGTGACGGGCCGCGCAGTCGTGGCGTGGGAGGGTTCGCAGGAAGCCTCCGCCGCGCTGCGCCTGTCCGTGCCGCTGCTGAAGCTGGCGGAGGAAGTGCATGTCGTGACGGTCGAGGAAGCGGGCAAATATCCCTTCCCGGCGACCGATGCGCCGGAATATCTGGCCCGCCACGGCATCAAATGCCAGTTCCACACCTGGCCGCAGGACGGCCGCACCGTCGAAGCGGCGCTGAAGGCCGCCATCGGCGTGCTGAAGCCGGACTGGATGGTGATGGGCGCCTTTGGCCATAGCCGATTGCGCGAGATGGTGTTCGGCGGCGTCACCCGCGCCATGCTGCGTGAAGTGCATGTTCCGCTCTTGCTGGCGCACTGAAGCCACGGCATGGTAGGGGCATGGCGGTAGCGGACGACGAAACCGATGGATTGACGCAGCGCGAGCATAGTCTGGAACAGGCTCTGCTCGGCTCCATCCTGGCGACCGTGCCGGACGCGCTGATCGTCATCGACATGCGCGGACAGATCGTGTCGTTCAGCGCGGCGGCGCAGCGCATGTTCCAATATGCCGAAAGCGACGTGCTGGGCGAGAATATCTCGATGCTGATGCCCTCCCCCGACCGGGAAAGGCATGACGGTTATATCCATCATTATCTGTCGACCGGGGAAAAGCGGATCATCGGCGTCGGCCGCCTGACCAGCGCGCGGCGGCGGGACGGGTCGACCTTTCCCATCGAACTGTCGGTGGGCGAGGTGCAGGATGAGGGGCGGCGGCTGTTTACCGGCTTCATCCGCGACCTCACCGAAAGCCAGCAGGCCGAGCGGCGCGTGGCCGATTTGCAGGCGGAGCTGGCCCATGTCGGCCGCGTGACGGCGATGGGAACGCTGGCCTCCGCCCTGGCGCATGAGCTCAACCAGCCCCTGACGGCCATCGCCAATTATCTGGAGGCGGGGCGCGACATGCTCGACGCCGAGGGGCCGGTGGACCGGGAATTGCTGCGCGAGGCGATGGCGGAAAGCGCGAACCAGGCGCTGCGCGCGGGCGAGATCATCCGGTCGCTGCGCGAGTTCATCAAGCGCGGCGAAACCATGCGCCAGCCCGAACCCCTGCGCGTGCTGCTGGCGGAAGGGGCGGCGCTGGCCTTCATCGGCGTCGACAGCCGGGGGCTGGACATGGACATCAGCGTCGATCCCCGCGTCGACAAGGTGCTGGTCAACCGGGTCCAGTTGCAGCAGGTCGTCATCAACCTCACCAAGAACGCTGTGGAGGCGATGGCCGACAGCCCGGCGCGCATCCTGCGCCTGTCCGCCATTCCGGGAGAAAACGGCCGGGTCGAGGTGATCGTCGCGGACAGCGGACCGGGGCTGGCGCCGGACATGTCGCGCACCCTCTTCACCCCCTTCACCACCACCAAGGCTTCCGGCATGGGCGTCGGCCTGTCGATCAGCCAGACCATCGTCGAGGGTCATGGCGGACGCATCTGGGCCGGACCGTCGCAATGGAGCGGCACGGCCTTTCACTTCACCCTGGACGCAGCGGATTAGAGCATTTTGAAGTCAGCCGGCACGGCTGACGGCTCGCAAAATGCGGCCAACAAGAAGGACTAAAGCATGAGCGAGCCATTCCCCATCTATGTCGTGGACGATGACGAGGCGATCCGGCGGTCGCTGTCTTTCATGCTGAAGACGAGCGGTTTCGCCGTGAAGCTGTTCGAGGGCGGCTTGCCCTTTCTGAAGGAGGCCGCCGAGCTGGAGCCGGGCTGCGTGCTGCTGGACGTGCGGATGCCCGACATCGACGGGTTGGCGGTGCAGCGGGAATTGCGGGAGCGGGGCGTCATGCTGCCGGTGGTGATCATGACCGGCCATGGCGACATCGACATGGCGGTGACCGCGATGAAGGCCGGGGCGAGCGACTTTATCGAGAAACCGTTCGAAAAGGCGGCGCTGCTGGGCTGCGTCGATGCGGCGCGGCGGGTGGCGGTGGCCGATCGCGGCGCGAGCGCGCGGGCGGACGACGCGCGGGCACGGCTCAACATCCTGACCGAGCGGGAACGCGAGGTGCTGGACGGGCTGGTCGAAGGGCTGCCGAACAAGACCATCGCCTATGATCTGGGCATCAGCCCCCGCACGGTGGAGATCCACCGCGCCAACCTGATGCAGAAGCTGGAGGTGAAGAGCCTGGCCGAAGCGCTGCGCATCGCCTTTCATGCAGGGGTGGAGAAAGACGAGGCTTAATCTGGCAGCGGGCTGGTCTGGCTAGCTGCTGCCGTTACGCGGTACGTGCTCCTGCGCAGGCAGGAGCATAGTTCAAGCGCTGCGATGACATACTGAGGGCGGAACTGGGCTCCTGCCTGCGCAGGAGCCCAGTTTACCCAGACCGAACATCATCCACGCCTACCGCCAAAAACCCTCACCCCACCAATATCGCCCATCCCAACAGGATACAGCCTATACCCGCCGCCACAGACAACGCGCGGCCCCAAGACAACAGCTTCTCCAGCGCGACCAGCAGCGTCAGCAGCGCGATCCAGGCGAGGTTCATGATCCCGCCCGCGAACAGCAGCGCCATCAGCATCCAGCAGCAGCCCACGCACCAGGCGCCATGGACCATTCCCATGCGCAGCGCGCCGATCCATCCCGGCCGGTAATGGCGGCTGAGGAATTGCGCGGGATTGCGGCATTGACGCAGGCAGGCATCCTTCCATGGGCTGATCTGATAGGCCCCCGCCGCGATCAGCAGCGCGGCGGCCAGCGGGCGGCTGGATGTCGCCATCGCCATGGGGGACAGCATCGCCATTGTCGCCAGGCGCCATTGCATCAGCGTGGCGATCAGGGAGAAGAGGCCCCAGGCCAGCAAATAGCCCAGGATGAAGCTCTCCGCCGCGGCGCGGACATTGGCGGGCGCGGCGCGGGCGTAGAGCAGGACCATCGGCGCGGCGGAGGGAAGCATCATCGCGACCATCATCACCCACCACATGGCGAACGTCACGGCGAACTGCACCGCCGTCCACGGCGCGTCGCCGGGCATCATCATCGCCAGCATCGGGTCTTCCGCCAGGCCGGCGGGGAACAGCGAGGCGGCCGGAGCCATGCCCATGCCGGCGCCCGAGATCAGCCAGCCCCAGGCCAGCGCGATCAGCACCGCCAAAGCGACAAGCGAAATCAAGCGGTGCCGGGCGAGCACCGCGCTCCATGGCGGCATCGTCAACCCCTGACGACGCCGTGGCTGTCGAGGTGAAGATAGGCGAACTGGCCGTAGCTGGACGCATGGTCGAGCTGCATCGGCGCAATGGCGCGGCTGGCGCCGGAGCCGACCTCCGCCACTTCATATTCAAAGCCGTCGGGCAAGTGGATCTGGGCGCGGATTTCCGATCCGTCGACCGGGCTGCGAATCGGTTCGCCGTCCATTTCCAGATGGCCGGGGATGCGCAGGCGGCCCTTGCGCCCTTCGACGTCGACCTCGAAATTGACGGGAACGAAGCGCGGCTCATGCATGGTGGCGATGGTGGAGGCGAAGACGGCGAACACCGTCGCCATGGGAGCGGTGTCGCCGCCGGTCATGATCGTCAGCAGGGCGTTGCGCTGCGCCTCGCTCGCGCGTTCGTCGACAAAGGTCACGCATTCGCCCTGCCCTTCGTGGATCGGGCCGGGCCAGCGGAACACGGCGGCGATGTTCAGGCCGGACAGGTCGGTATTGCCGTGGCGCCCCTCATCGATGGCGAAGCCGAAGGCGGCCTGGCAATGGCCCTTGTCGGGCAAGCCGCCAAACTGGCAGTTGCAGCCATATTCGCAGTTGCAGTTGGCGAATTCCCGGCCCTTGAGCATCCAGTAGACCATGATGCGACTCCCCTGACAGCCGGAGGGGACTATAGCAGATTCAGGAGGCTGCGTCGCGATTCCCTGTTCCGCGCAGGATCATGCGATGCGGCCCCTCCCATGTCACAATTTCGCCCCGGCTGCGATCAAGCTTTCCTTGACGCGGGCCGTCGCCATCTCAAGCGGATCGGTCTCCCCCAGAAGGGCGAAGCTGCCGTTGAGCGCGAAAGTGCAATGGCCGTGGACCGTCGCCACCAGCGAGCGGGCGAGGCGCGGGGCGCCCTCTCTGCCGTCCGGCGGCAGGACAGCGGCGACTTCGCGCACGACGACTTCGGTAAGGCGGCCGCGCTGCCGGGCATAATCCTCCGGCATGGGAACGCCGGGCGGCAGGCGGTGGTCGTAGATCGCCATCCAGATATTCGGGTTTTCCTGGGCGAAGCTGAAATATCCCTCCACCAGCGCGGCGATGCGGTCTTGCGGATCGCCGGCGAGACGCTGCTCCAGAAAGGCGGCCCACAGGTCGAAGGTGCGCGTGTTGATGGCGGCGACCAGGCGGTCATAGCTGCCGAAGACATTGTAGAGCGTGCCGACGGAGTAGCCGATGCGCTTGGCCACTTCGCGGGAGGAGAATTTGGCGAAACCGGATTCGGCCATGTGGCGGTGGCCTTCCTCCAGGATGAACGCCTCCAATTCCTCGCGGCTGTGATCGGATCGTCTGCCCATGGGATGAGCGATAGGGAATGAATTGAACGCTGTCTAATTATTTTATTGAACGGTGTTAAATTTTTCGGTAGCAGGAGCATGTCGGTCGGGTTTCAGGGGTTCGACTCATGTTCATGACGCTCGTTTTAGTGGTTTTCGGGATCATGCTGTTCGATATGCGCGGGCGGCTGAAGGCTGCGGAGCGCCGATTGGCTGTGCTGGAGGGTGGGGACATGACTGCGCCCTCCCCTCTTGCCCTCGACCGCCACTCCCGCGAAGGCGGAGGTCCATCTCATGAGCGTTCCCCCTGGGGTGAGGTGCGGGAGATGGGGCCCCGCCTTCGCGGGAATGACAGAGAGGAGAAGGAAGAGGCAGAGCGGCCATTACAGCCTGCGGCGATCGTGGAGCGGCGCACGGATAGTGTAGAAGCCTCTCCCCCGCCCTCGATCGCAGAAATCCCCGCCGAACCGGAAACGCCCGTCGCGGCCCCTTCCCGTCCGTCCTTCAGCTTCGAGGAGCTGTTCGGCCACCGCCTGCCGATCTGGGCGGGCGGGGTGACGCTGGCGGTCGCGGGGGTGCTGCTGGTCAAATATTCGATCGACGCAGGGCTGTTGTCGCCGCTGGTGCGGGTCGCGCTGGGGCTGCTGTTCGGCGGCGGGCTGATCGGCGGCGCCGAGGCGGCCTTGCGGCTGGAGGAGCGGGTGCGCGATGCGCGGGTATGGCAGGCGCTGTCCGGGGCAGGTCTCGCGACGCTCTATGTCAGCATATTGGCGGCGCATACGCTGTACGGGCTGGTGGGACCGGCCGTCGCCTTTGCCGGGCTGGCGGGGGTGACTGGGCTGGCCATGGCGCTGGCGCTGCGCTTCGGGGCGCCGAGCGCCCTGCTGGGGCTGGTCGGCGGGTTGGCGGCACCCGCGCTGGTCCAGGCGGGGCAGCCCAACGTGCCCTTGCTGAGCTGCTATCTGGCCCTGGCGGTCGGCGGCCTGACGCTGCTGTCGCGGACGCAGCGGTGGATGTGGCTGGGCGTGAGCGCGCTGATCGGCGGGGCTGGCTGGGGCGCGGTCATGCTGGCGGTCGGGGCGCTGGAATGGGCGTCGTCGCTGTCGGTTGGCCTGCTGGCGCTGATGCTGGGCATCATCTTGCCGCTGTTCGCCTTTTCCGGAGCGCGGGCGGTGCTGCTGCGGGTCGGCGCGGCTGTCGTGGCGGCGGCGCAAATGGCGGCGCTGGTGGCGACGGGCGGCTTTGCGCTGTTGCATTGGGGGCTGTTCGGACTGCTGTCCGCCGCGCTGCTGTGGCTGGGGCGGGAGGCGGCGTTGCGGCCCCTGGCGGCGGTCGGAGCGGCCGTGGCCCTGCTGCTGGCGGCGGTGTGGCCGCATCCGGAGATGGGGCGCTTCACGCTCGTCATGCTGGGGATGGTCGCGATCTATGGCGGGGCGGCCCTGTGGCGGCTCTGGCGCGTCGGTGGACTGGTCGAGGCGGGGCAGATCGCCGGGCTGGCGCTGGGCGGGTTTTTCGTGGCGCTGGGGCATTTCTGGCGCGTGGGGCTGGACGGGGAATTTGCCCTGCTGGCGCTGGCGGCGGCGGGATTCCCGGGGGCGGCGATGCTGACCGGCTGGGGTTGCGAGGGACGACGCGGGGATGCGCGTTTCGTGACGCTGGCGAGCGCGGCGGGGATGCTGATGCTGCTGTCCGGCGGGCTGGGACTGCCGGAGTGGATGCTGCCGGTGGTGATCGCGGCGGTGGCGGCGGGGATGCTGATGCTGGCGGAGCGCGCGGAGGATCGGCGGGTCGAATGGAGCGGCTGGGGATTCGCCTGCATGGCGGTCCTGGCTTTGGCGGGATCGAACGGAATGGACCGGCTCTGGGGCGAGGCGGCATCGGGCGCGCCTGCGCAGTGCATGGCGCATTGGGCAGCCGTAGCGGCGATGGCGGCGCTCTTCGCCTGGCGCGCGCGCTTTGCGGAGGGCCGGTTGGTGGCCCAGGGAGCGGCGGCGCTGCTGGCTTATGGCGCGGTGACGCAGTTGGTTCCGGGGGGCTGGCTGGCGGTGGCGGCCGCTTTGGGGCTGGCCTTGCTGGCGGAGGGGGCGCGGCGGCTGCCGGTGGGGCGGATGGTGCCTGCGCTGGGCGTGGTCCTGGCGGTGGTGGCGCTTTGGGCTTGCTGGCCTTTGGGCATGTGGTTGGGCCGGGCCTTGCTGTCGCTGGCGGGCGAGCCGGTGCTGGCGCGGGATCTGCCGGGGATCGGGGACGCGGCGCGGCGGCTGGCCGTGCCAGCGGCGCTGCTGGCTGTGGCCTTGTGGCGCGCCGCTCCGGTTGTCGGGCTGGTCGAGCGGCGGGTGGGATGGGCTGTCGCCGGGCTGCTGGGCGGGGTCGCGGTGCATGTGGGGTATAAGCAGCTTTTCGGGCTGGCGGATTGGGGCGACGTGACGCGCTGGGCTCTGGCGGAGCGGACGGTTTGGGAAGGGCTTTTGATCGGGGCCGGATTCCTGATCTGGCGGATGGGAGGACAGGCCGCCGGAGGATTGCTCGCCGGTGCGGGATTGGCGCATTTGCTGGTTTATACCGTCGTGCTGCATGATCCGCTGTGGTTTCCGCAGGAGGTCGGCCGCTGGCCGGTCGTCAATCTGCTGCCGGTTGCTCTTGCCCTCTCCTTCCTGGCGCTTCGGGTCGTGGGGGCCTGGGGGCCGCGCATGGCGGATGGGCTGCGGATGGGCTTGACGGCGCTGTTCGGGGTCGCCTTGCTCCGGCAAGCCTTTGCGGGCCCCTTGCTGACGGTGCCGGGGGTCGGCCAGGCGGAGGATATTCTCCGCTCCGTGCTCGCGCTGGGGCTGGCGGTGGGCTTCCTGCTGTGGGGCATCCACAGGCAGGCGCGGGACTGGCGGATCGCTTCGCTGCTGCTGATGCTTGTCGCCGTGGCGAAGGTGTTCCTGTTCGACGCTTCGGGCTTGACCGGCCTGCTGCGGATCGCTTCCTTCCTGGCATTGGGGTTCAGCCTGATCGGGATCGGATGGCTTTACAATCGCGTGTTGCGGGAACCGGTTAACAACTCCGCGACGAATGCGGCATAATGCGTGAAGGACGGGGGTAAGAAAATGTCCGCACCTGATCTGTCTTTGCTGGGCAAACGCCGGTTCGCACCTTTGTTCGTGGTGCAGTTTCTGGGCGCGTTCAACGACAATCTGCTGAAGTTCGCGCTGCTTTTCCTGGCCAATTTCGGCCTGTATCGGGCGGAACCTGACAAGGCGGAGCTGCTGGCGACCATCGCCACGGGCCTGTTCATCCTGCCCTATTTCCTCTTTTCCGCACTGGCCGGGCAATTGGCCGACGCCTGGGACAAGGCGAAGCTGGTGCGGGCGGTCAAGGCGGCGGAGGTCGTCATCATGAGCCTGGCCGTGACCGGTTTCTGGCTTCAGTCCGTGCCGCTGCTGCTGTCCTGCCTGTTCCTGATGGGGCTGCATTCGACGATCTTCGGCCCGGTCAAATTTTCCATCCTGCCGCAGCATCTGCGGCCGGAGGAGATTATGGGCGGGACCGGGCTGATCGAGGCGGGGACTTTCCTGGCGATATTGAGCGGGCAGTTGCTGGCGGGCGTGATCCCGCCCTGGGAAGCGGGCGTGGTCGCGGTGGCGCTGGCGACGCTGGGCTTTCTGGTCAGCCTGGCGGTGCCGTCAGCTCCCACGGTGGTGCCGGGCCTCAGGATCGAGCGCAATGTGTTCAGGAGCACCTGGCATATTTTGAAGGCGGCCCGGCATGGGCGGGGCGTGTGGCTGTCGATCCTGGGGATAAGCTGGTTCTTCGCCGTGGGCGCGGTGTTGCTGGCGGAATTCGCGCCTTTGGTGAGCGGCGTGTTGAAGGCGCGGCAGGAGGTCGCGACCTTCTTCCTGCTGATCTTCTCGGTCAGCGTGGCGCTGGGGTCGATGCTCGTGAACCGGCTGCTGGGCGGGCATGTGTCGGCGCGGTTCGTGCCGGTGTCGGCGCTGGCGCTGGCCGGGTTCATGATCGATCTGTGGCTGTCGACCAGCAGCTATGCCCCCATCCATTCGGGGGCGGGCATCGCAGCCTTCGTCGGGTCGCCGGGGAGCTGGCGGATCATGGCCGATCTGTTCGGCATCGCCTTTGCGGGGGGCATGTTCATCGTGCCGCTTTACGCCATCCTCCAGACGCACAGCCCGCGCGAGGAGCGATCGCGGACCATCGCGGCGAACAATATCGTCAATGCGGCGACCACGGTGGCGGTCGTGTCGGCGGTGACGGCGATGCTGGCGCGGGGCGAGAGCGTGCCCGGTGTCATCGGGGTGATGGGCTTTGCGACTTTGGCGGTGGCGCTGATCAGTTGCTGGTTGCTGCCGGAGACGCTGATCAAGGCGATCGTGCGGGGGCTGCTGAAGCTCTGCTACCGGGTGGAGGTGCATGGGGCGGAGAATATGCCCGGAGTCGGGGAACCGGCCGTCGTGGTGGTGAACCATGTGTCGTTCCTGGACGGCCTGCTGCTGGCGGCTTTCCTGCCGGGCAAGCCGACCTTCGCGGTGCATACGCGGATCGCCAAGGCCTGGTGGGTGAAGCCTTTTCTTCCCCTGTTTGATGCCTTTCCGGTCGATCCGACCAATCCCCTGTCGGCCAAGGCGATGGTGAAGGCGGTTCGCGAGGGGCGGACCTTGGTGATCTTTCCGGAGGGCCGGATCACTGTGACCGGCGCGCTGATGAAGATATTCGACGGCCCCGGCATGGTCGCTGACAAGGCGGATGCGCCGATCATTCCGGTGCGGATCGACGGGGCGCAGTACACGCCCTTCTCGCGCCTGAAGGGCAAGGTGCGGTTGCGGCCTTTCCCCAAGATTCACCTGACGGTGCTTCCGCCCCGCCGCTTCGCCATAGAGGGCGAGATGACGGCGCGGGCACGACGGGCGATTGCCGGGCGGCGGCTCTATGACGAGATGAGCCAGATGATGTTCGCCACGTCGGACACGGACCGGACCTTGTTCGAGGCCTTGCTGGAAGCCCGGCATGTCCATGGCGCGGGCGCGGCGGTGGTCGAGGATGTGAAGCGCGAGCCTTTGAGTTACGGGCGGCTGGTGACGGGCGCGCTGGTGCTGGGGCGGGCGCTGGGACGCTCGACGCGACAGGGAGAAGCGGTCGGCGTGCTGCTGCCCAATGTGGCAGGGGTGGCGGTGACCTTCTTCGC
This sequence comes from Sphingobium sp. 15-1, assembly GCF_013375535.1. Classification (GTDB taxonomy): domain Bacteria; phylum Pseudomonadota; class Alphaproteobacteria; order Sphingomonadales; family Sphingomonadaceae; genus Sphingobium; species Sphingobium aromaticivastans. The sequence goes on along the minus strand of NZ_JABXJG010000002.1, from coordinate 1,376,669 downwards.
GTTGCAGGCGGGCGGGCGCGTGCCCGCCATGCTGAACTTCACGGCGGGGCTGGCCAATTTGAAGGCGGCCTGCGCGGCGGCGCGGATCGGGACGGTCGTGACGGCGCGGGCCTTTGTCGAGCAAGGCAAGCTGGGCAATGTGGTTGCCGGGCTGGAGGCGGAGGGCGTCCGCTTTCTCTGGCTGGAGGATGTGGCCGCCGGCATCGGGGCCGGGGCGAAGCTGCGCGGGTTGATCGCCAGCCGCTTTGCCGGGCGGGCGCACAGGCGGCTTGGCGTGTCGCCGGACGATGCGGCGGTCATCCTCTTCACCAGCGGGTCGGAGGGGCTGCCCAAGGGGGTGGTGCTGACCCATCGCAATCTGCTGGCCAATTGCCGGCAGTTGGCGGCGCGGATCGACTTCAACTCCGCCGACGTGGTGCTGAACGCCCTGCCGGTATTCCACAGTTTCGGGCTGACCGGCGGGACGTTGCTGCCGATCTTCCATGGGGTGAAGACGCTGCTCTATCCCAGTCCGCTGCATTACCGGATCGTGCCTGCGCTCGCCTATGACGCCAATGCGACGATCCTGTTCGGGACCGACACTTTCCTGTCGGGCTATGCGCGGATGGCGCATGGCTATGACTTCTATTCGCTGCGCTACATATTCGCGGGGGCCGAGCGGGTGCGGGACGAGACGCGGAAAGTCTATGCCGAGAAGTTCGGACTGCGCATCCTGGAAGGCTATGGCGCGACCGAGGCGGGGCCGGTGATCGCCGTCAACACGCCGATGCATTTCCGCGCCGGATCGGTCGGGCGACTGCTGCCGGGGATCGAGGCGCGGCTGGACGCAGTGCCGGGGATCGACGAGGGCGGGCGGCTCTCGATCCGGGGACCGAACATCATGGCCGGTTACATGAAGGCCAATGCCCCCGGCGTGCTGCAACCGCCAGATGGGGGCTGGCACGATACCGGCGACATCGTGACCATCGACGATCAGGGCTTCGTGACGATCCGTGGGCGGGCAAAGCGCTTCGCCAAGATCGGCGGGGAGATGATTTCGCTGCCTGCGGTGGAGGGCTATGCTTCGGCGCTGTGGCCAGAGGCGGAGCATGCGGTGGTGACGCGGCCCGATGCGCGCAAGGGGGAGCAGTTGGTGCTGTTCACCACGGCGCGGGACGCGAAGGCGGCGGCGCTTCAGGCCTGGGGGAAGGCGCATGGGGTGGCGGAACTGGCTCTGCCTCGGGAAATCCGGGTGCTGGACGCGCTACCGCTGCTGGGAACCGGGAAGACGGATTATGCGTCGATGACCCAGATGGCGGCGGGGTAGGACTGTTTCCCCTTCTCCCCTGGGGGAGAAGGGTACGGAGCCTTGCTGAACAGAGTGAAGCTAGGCGAAGTTGGAAGAGGGGGTAAGGCACCGCATCTCCCCCTCTCCCAGCTATGACTAGGCAGCAAGCTGCCAAGTCTGCGCACCCTCTCCCCAGAGGGGCGAGGGATAATGAAGGCGGAGAAATAGGCTGATGGATCGTCCTTCGCAAATGGTGCGGCGTCTTCTTGTGGGACAGGTGCGGAGCGTCTTTCACGACTCCGCGAAGGGCGAAGCGCCGGTCAAGGCTTCGGACCTTGCGCTCTATCCGCCGGGGTCGGTGATCCGGCGGGTGCATGGCGATGTCACCAGCATGATGATCGGCGGGGTGAGCGCCCTGCTGCTCCAGATGCTGCATCCAGCGGCTTTGGCGGGGATTTGGGATCATAGCAGCTTCCGCGACGATATGCTGGGGCGGCTGCGGCGGACGGCGCGGTTCATTGCGGTGAAGACCTATGCCGAGCGGGAAGAGGCGGAGGCGGCCATCGCCCGGGTGCGGGCGGTGCATGAACATGTGCGGGGGACTTTGGCCGATGGCACGGCTTATGCAGCGGGCGAGCCGCACCTGCTGGCCTGGGTGCATGTCTGCGAGGCTTTGAGCTTTCTCGACGCATGGATCGCCTATGCGGAGCCGTTCATGCCGCTGATTGAGCAGGACCGCTATTTTGCCGAGGCGGCGTTGGTGGCGCGGGCTTTGGGAGCCGATCCGGTGCCGGAGAGCCGGGCGGAGGCGGTGCTGTTGATGGCGCGCTTTCGCGGGGAGCTGGCGGTGACGGAGCGGACGCGGGAGGTCGCGCGGATATTGCTGCGCCAGCCCGCGCCGTCCATGGCGCTCGCGCCCGCGCAGGCGATGATGATGCAGGCTGCGGTGGCCTTGCTGCCGGGGTGGGCGCGGCGGATGCATGGTCGCCCTAATTAGACCTTTTAACACTTTGAAATAACACCAGAAAACTTGCAAAAAAGCCTTGTTTTTGCTACATAAATTCCAGGCCATGCGTTCAGGCACGTTCAAATTCGTTCAAATCTGTTCACGCAGATACGCGCTGAAATTTGGCCCCAAATTAGGCCCGGATGGACTCAAAGGTTTGGCCCTGAATTAGGCCCTGGGTGTGTGAGGTGGACAAGGAATGAGCAGGACAATTCACAAACTGAAGGCGCGGCGGTTGGAAACGCTGAGCACGCCAGGTTGGCATGGTGATGGAGGTGGCCTCTGGCTCCGGATCAAACCCTCGGGCTCCAAAAGCTGGAAGTTCATTTGGATCCGCGACAAGGTGCGGCGTGAGATGGGACTTGGTTCGTACGATGCCTACACGCTTGACGACGCGAGGGAGATGGCGGCGGCGGCCAGGAATTTGCTGAAGGAGGGATATGATCCCATCGAGATGAGGCAGACGGAACAGGAGGAGGAAAGAGCCGAGCGCAAAAAAGAGGAGCAAGAGGCTCGGCCAGCTACCGGAAGTCCAACCTTTCTCGCTTATGCCAAGAAATACATTGCCGCCCACGAGGGCGGTTGGTCCAACGCGAAGCATATCTGGCAGTGGACCAACTCGCTGGAGAAGCACGCCAAGGGGATCCTCAACATCCCCGTTGACAAGATCACTCCGCAAGATGTCGCGGAAGCACTGAAGACCAGTTGGACGAAGTTCGCCGAAACTGCCGGTCGAGTCAGGGGGCGGATAGAAAACGTTCTCGACGCTGCCAAGGCCGAGGGGCACATTCAGAGCCCTTGGGAAAACCCAGCAAAATGGAAGGGCAACCTCCAATTTCTCCTGCCAAAGCGGAAGAGGCTCGTCACCGGGCATCATGCCGCGATCCCCTATGAGGACATGCCGGAGTTCTTCGAAGCTCTGCAAAAGAGGGAAGCCCCGACAGCCCGGGCACTCGAATTGACAGTCCTTTGCGCGACCCGGACCAGCGAAACCTTGCTCGCCCGCTGGAGCGAGGTTGACCTCGATCGGAGCATATGGACCATCCCGGCTGAACGGATGAAGATGCGGATCGAGCATCGGATACCCTTGTCGTACGCAGCCGTCGCCGTGCTCAGGGCGGTTGCCGAAGGAAGACCCTGCAAGCCCGGCGACTATATTTTCCCGGGTCAGAAACCCGATAGCCCATTGTCGCAGATGGCGATGCCATTGCTGATGCGAAGGATGAACCTCGGGCAGTTCACAGTCCATGGAATGCGCAGCAGTTTTCGCGATTACATGGGCGATGAAACCGATCACGCAGAGACCGTCATCGAGCACGCATTGGCGCATCAGGTGGGAAGCTCGGTCACCCGTGCGTACCGCAGAAAGGATGCGTTTGAAAAGCGGAAGTCGGTCATGGCCGACCGACTATCTTCAGGGAAGATCGCCAAATCTCGAAACGGCCGGACAACAGGCTCGCGCGCAAATCCTGGAAGAGGTAGCCTGATGTAGCCGGAGAACACCGCCAACCCAGTCTAGAAATTTGCTAACGTTTTAGCTATGTTAGCCGCCTCTTGGAGGTTCACATGGTAGATGTCCAAGCTCGGCGCGCGTTCGTTCTGACTCGGCGGAAGTCTGGTGCAAGCTTCGCGAAAATCGGCCAAGAACTCAGGATCTCTCCGGGCCGGGCCTCTCAACTCCACGCCGCGGCGGTCGAGGCTCTCGAACGAATGCCGCCCGTTGTCCAGGTGACATCGGAAACGCCCCTTTTCGAGCTTCCGCTGAACTGGCGGACTCGCGATATCCTGGCCCAAGAGCCAAGCCTTACGGTCGGCCAATATCTCGCGATCGATGAACCCGACAGATCTTCTCATATCTTGCGCCTCTTTCGATTCGGCCGACGCCACCTCAACGAGTTGGAGGCATTTCTAAAATCAAACGCCGTCGGACCCCGCGCAGGCTCTAGTCACCTGAATCCGAAGTTCGGTTCATTGTTTTCTGACAGAATCGTTTGACGGAGGCGAGGATTTCGTCGGCGGATTTCACCCATTTGTAGGGCTTGGGATTTTCGTTGTGAGCCGCGATGAATGCAGTGATGTCTGCCTCAAGCTCGGCTGTGGATCGATGGACGCCGCGTTGCAACTGCTTGCGTGTCAGTTCTGCAAACCACCGTTCCACCTGATTGATCCAAGACGCCGAAGTCGGGGTGAAGTGGACATGCCAATGCGGGCGGCGCGCGAGCCAGGCCTTTATCTTCGGCGTCTTGTGGGTGGCATAGTTGTCCATCACGAGGTGGACGTCCGGCCCTTTGGGCATCGCGGCGTCGATCCGCTTGAGAAAGTCGAGAAACTCGGTTGCCCGATGGCGTTTGTAGCATTTTCCGATCACGGCGCCTGTAGCGATGTCGAGCGCTGCGAATAGAGACGTCGTGCCATTGCGGACGTAAGTATGCGTGCGCCGCTCGGGCATGCCCGGTGCCATGGGCAGGACCGGCTGCTCGCGATCCAGCGCCTGGATTTGCGATTTTTCGTCGACGCACAGCACAATCGCCCGGTTCGGCGGCAACATGTAGAGACCGACAATGTCCTGAACCTTGTCGACGAACAGAGGATCGGCGGACAGCTTGAACGTCTCTGACCGATGCGGCTGCAAGCCAAACGCGCCCCAGATCCGGCGGATGCTGGTGTGCGATAGCCCCGACGCGGCTGCCATGGAACGGATCGACCAGTGGGTTGCATCCTTCGGCGTGGTGTTCAGCGTCCGCTCTATCACCTGAGCTACCTGCTCATCCGATACTGTGCGTGGTCGGCCCGCACGATATTCGTCGGTCAGCCCCTCGATGCCATCCTGGATGAACCGACGCCGCCATTTGCCGACCGTATGCTCGTGGACGCCGAGGCGTTCGGCGACCTCCTTGCTCTGAAGTCCTTCGGCACAGAGAAGGACCATCCGGCACCGGTCGGATAAAGAGCGCGGCGCTTTGTGCCGCCGAACCTGCCCCTCCAGAAATGAGCGATCATCATCGCTCAATATCACCATACCCGCCTGCCTGCCCGCCACCATATGGACCTGCCTTCCAACAGAGCTATACAATGATGCCTACTTCAGTCCAGGTGACTAGACAGGCACATCATTGAACATATTGATTTTATCTCCGACCTGACAAACCAGCGTCAGCGCATCTTTGAACGAATGCCTCAAGGCTGGTCATCGTGATGAGTACCGAGCCGCCCAGCTTGATAGTTTTTAGCTCTCCGCGCTTTATCAGGGCATATAGCTTGGTGCGACCGATGCCGAGCATCTGCGCAGCGACCGTAATGCGAACGCAAAGCGGTTGCATTACGGTTCTTCCCTCAAACGGCGCCACCTCGATCGGAACCGCAAGTGGCGGTAGCTGCTGCGGCAGCGTCCCAGTCCGGGGCACGCGGCGAAGCAGCATTCTGAGCGCGCGATCCTCGTCGCGGCGCGGATTGCCACCATCAGTCTCCGACACGATGATCGCCCTTCAGGAAGATGGAAGGACCAAATCGTTGGACCAGCTTAGCCGCAACCAGGCCTGCGTAATGTCGTTGCCGCCTTTCGGCGGGGCTATGATAGACGCCGACGGCTTTCCAATAGTCGTGCGTCGCCGATAGCGCGGACAGGAATATCCATCGAGCGGCCTGGACGTTGAAGCACGGATCATGGGTAAGCCAGACGCGGACCTGAGCCGGCGGTCGGTCGACCATGGCGGCAAGCTTGGGCACCCAGAAACTGTTGACCTGAAGCGGCCCCAGATCATGAGAGCCGTCCCTGTTGAGGATTTCAGCTCCGACCCACCCTGCCTCCTGGTCACGCAAGCCCCAAAGGGTCCGCTCCAACCAAAGCCGACCATCGGAAGCCTGTCGAATGCAACGACCCACTCGGCTTTCATGGTCCGCTGGAAGGACGGGGTTCGCATGAACAGGCTGGGTCAAGCACAGCAGGAGCATGAAGGTGGTGCCGCCGCAAAGCCGATCAACGGTCATACCCACCTCCGCGTTCGAGTTCTTCGTTTCGACTCGGCACATTTGCTGGGATTTCCGGTGCCGACTGATGGGGAAAATTCACTTGCCCTTGATCGCTTCTGTTGCGGTCGAGAAGCGCAACGAGCCACTGATCCAGGAAGCGCGCCGCCGATTGAGCCCTGCCCGCAAGGAGCGCTGCAATGCCGTCCGGTTCCCTGGCCTTCCGTTCCGCGCGCTCGGCTGCCAGCCGCGCCCTCCGGGCTTCGCGATCTCCAAGCTGCTGCTCGCGCAACCGCTCCAGTCGCTCACCATGCTGCGCTGCTCGTCCCTTGACGGAACTCCGGTCAAGGCGCCCGAGTCCCTCCAGAGAGGACGTCTTTTCGCCAGATTTCAGGGTGAGTTTCTCGGCGAGGCGCTTTGCGTCCTCGGTCCAGAGTTTCACACCAAATTGCGCGCGGGTGATGGCGGTGTAATAATTCTGTCCGGTGACCAGCGGGGAATTGACCGGCGCCAAGACATAGACCCGATCGTAGGTCTTAGACTGGGCCGCATAAATGGTCTCGGCATAGCCGTGGTCCCAGGTCCGGTGCTGGGACAGGTTGACCTCCTGCACTTTGCCGTCGCGGTCCCAACGAATCGAGGCGATCGGCCCATCAAGGCGCTCGACCGTTCCCCGTTCGGCGTTCTTCAGACCAAGTTCGTGGTTCACCAGACGCCACTGAATCCGGTCGCCAGCTGCGAGAGCGCGGTCTTCCTCCCTGAACACGTTGATCTGCGACGCTCGCCCGAGTCGCGGATCCCACTGGATCGTCCTGCCATTCTCGTCGGTGAGGCTGACCCTCTGCCGACCACGCGAGTCGCGCGACAGGCCGACGACCTTATATTGGGCATCGCGGCCTATCCCGAGGCCGACATTATCACGGGCAAAGGTCACCACCTGTCCGCGAGCATAGAAGCGGGCGAAATTCTTCTCCTGATCGGTCATGCCAGACGGGGCCAGTATCGAGAGCCGGGCATCTTCAGCAGCGATCGCCCCCTCCGTCTTGAGCGCCTCGCGGACCTTGGAGTTGACGATCAGCCGGGTGGCATTTTCCAGGACGAGGATGTTCGTGCGGTCCCTGCTTAGAGAACTCAGCCGCGTCCATTCCTCCACCAGCCCCGCTGCAAGCTTGTCGCTTGATGCGCCGCTCACGACCTTGTCGAGATACCCGATCGATTCTTCGTATTTGCCAAGACGGGCCTGAGCTACCGCAGCCAGCATGGCGTCGTTCTGCTGGCGCACCGGTTCGGTGAGTTCCACTTTTGGCAGCCCCAGACGCTGCATCAGCCAGAAGGGCTTACCCTGCTCGATGGCGCCGGTCTGGCGATTGTCACCGAGCAGAATGATGCGGGAACCAGTGAGCCGACTGATTTCCAACAGGCGAATCGCCTGCCGGTTACCCAACTGCCCCGCTTCGTCGACCACGAGCGTGTGGCGGTCATCCAGGCCACGGCCGGCTCCAGCGATCAGGCTCGCGACGGTCCGCGATTCGATTTTCGCCTTCTTGCCCAGCTCAGCTGCCGCTGACGACGTCGGAGCGAGGGCAACCAGGATCGCTTCCGAATCGGCAGCGTGCCGCAAGGCGGCAACGAGCGTCGACTTACCTGAGCCGGCGACCCCATGCACGCCGATCACCCGATCCTCGCTGGTCCCCAGATGCAGCAGGCCCACGCGCTGCCCAGCATTGAGGTCATGCGCCTTTGCCTGCTCGACGAGTCGCTCCTGTGTCGCGAGCGGCTTGGCGTCACCAAGGGCCAGGGCAAGGTGATCCGAGAAGGCAAGCTCCAGCCGCGCGGTTCGGCGAGTCGTGCGGCCTTGGGTGTGGATTTCATCTCCTGTCTGGTGCCGGGTCGCCAGGAGCTTTCGCCGCGCTTCATGCTCATGTGCTAGGGGACGAATGTCGCTCAGGCGAACCTCCCCGACATGGGACGCTAGGGCAACCCGGAGCAGCCGGCCCAGATTATTGACCGCCTCCCTTCCCTCTGATTGCCGCAGACCGAACAGCATGGAGCGCGCCGCCAGCTGGGTAGGAACAGCAAGCGTCCGGTCACCGATCTTCTCCGCCGCAAGTCGCGTCTCTTCGATCGCCTGCTCATGTTTGCCGAGGCGGACGTGCCACTGGTCATGAACGGTCTCGAGCGAGACTTTCTCCTTCGCCCCCCCGGGTAGCGTAGAAGGAAACGCGGCGAGCCGCCTGTCCGGTGAGGCCGTGCTCTTTGGCATGGGCCTCGATCTGCTGGGCGCGCTGCGACATGTCCGCCATCAGGTCACGGGGCACGCCCCGAATCTCAAACAGCCCCTTGCGCGGATCGAACTCCACCTCATAGCCGCGTTCGCGCAGAAGATGCGCCAGTTCGTTGCGATAGATCTGCCCGGCCACCATCTGCTCGGCGTACATGGCCCTGGTTTCGAGGCTGGTGAATCGCTGCCCTACCGCATCATTGGTGAGGTTCATCACCACGACATGGGTATGGAGATGGGGGTCGAGTTCGCGCGAGGCATGTTCGGTGAAGCGCGCGAAGAGAAGGCGTCCGGTCGTGCGCTCGGTGATCTCGCCATTGACGCGCGCCCTGGTAGCGGCATGCTCTTCCATCCAGGAAAGGGCAGTTCCCACCGCCTGCTCATGAGCGTCGATGATGCGCCGGTCACCGGCAACGAGCGCCATGATCGACACCGACTTGGGGGCGTTCACGGCAAAGTCCCATCCGGGATGATGCTGGATTTCCCCGTTGGCGCGATGTCGGCCGAGTTGCTGCCCCGCGACCTTTCCTTCCAGCAGAGCGGCGAATATGGCGCCATCCACCTTCCCTTCGAGGCCGAGGTCACGCGCGATGGCCCCTCCCCACTCGCTATGTTCGTCAGCGCCCTTCGTATAATAGTCGCCCACCGTATAGTAGCGGGCGATATTGGCGGGTGTGCCTTTGAGGCGGCGGGGATGGATCATGCCGGCCTCGCTGAGTTACGGTGGCCATTGCGCCGGCCATGCTGCCGGAGACGGAAGCCGGCAGGTTTGCCGAAGAGTTCAAGCTGGGGAACTGCTGGCGGTTCGCCCGGACCGGCATCACCGGCATTTGCCGTCGGCCCTGCCTGATCCTTGTTCTTCCCGGAATGCGGTTCAGGATGCGGGAGGAGTGGCAGTTCCGCTTCGTCGGACGCGGCCTGTGGCTTGCGGGATCTCGCTTTCGGCGGAGCCGGGCGGGGAGATCTTGGTGGCACGGGCGGGACACTAACGGGCTCCGGCGCGTCCTCGACAAGCCTCACGGGTGGAGCGATTCGTTCCTCGAAGGCGGTGGCGATGGAGGCAACCTTGTTGAACCGATCCTCGAACCGCACGACCGGGAGGCTCCTCCCGAATCGCAGATAGCCGGCCAGATTGGGAAGGTTCGTCACCTCCGTGTGCATCACCAGCGGACGGGTCACCTGCATGCGCGAGAGGTTCACCCCGTCGCGCATGTCATTGACGCCGTAGGACATGCCCTCATTGGCCTCGACCTGTTCGACCTGACCAAGATTCTCGCTGACATGCTTCGCTGTCGGCGTATCGTTGGCGCGCAATGCGACCCAGGTGGAACAATAGCCTGTGATGGCAGCGGCATCCTGGATGCCGTAGGTCGCCTCCAGCTGGGGAGAGCTCTGGAAACCGAGGACACCACAGCCGCCATATTTCCGGGCGCGGGCAAGAAAGTCCGACAGCGAGGGCAGCTTCTGGAGCGTTGGAAGCTCGTCGACCACGCAATAGAGTCGGCGGTTGCGGTCGGGTGTCATGCTCATGATCGCGCTGATCGCAATGTCGAGCCAGACGGTGATGAGCGGCCGAAGCGATGGCAATTGATCCGACTTCACGGTGATGAACAGCCAGCTGTCGTCCTTCTCGTGCGCCACCCAGTCACGGATGGAAAGCCCATCCGCCGTGTCATCAAGATAGGAAAAGCTGCGCATCACCGAGGCGAGTTCGGCCTGGACGCCGGCCGACGTGCGCTCCCCTTCCGGGCTAATGAAGGCAGCGGCCTCCGTGCCGTCGACGAAGGTGGCGAGATCCTTGAGCTTCGAGCGCAGCAGGATATCGAGGAGGACGGAAATGAGGGGCCGCTCCTGCCTGGCGAGCTTGCGCAGAACGGCGACCAGCGTGCCTCGCGCGGCCTTGGCCCAGAAGGGATCGCCCGCCTTGTCGGGGATCGTGGACTCGGCAATCTGGTCATAATGATAGTCGCGCGGGACATCGACCCAGGGCGACCAGCAGTCAGAACGGGCGTCGAGCGGATTAAGGAGAACGTCGATCCCCGGCCGGTAGAACTTCTCTACAAAGGTGCCGGCGGTGTCATAGACGATCGCTCGCCGCCTGCGCTGCCGGATCCCTTCAAGCATCTTTACGATGAGGTTCGTCTTCCCCGTCCCGGGGGCTCCGCAGATGAGAATATGTTCCGGCTCGAAGATGTCCGGCACATTCACACCGCCGATATCGAAGCTGCCCTTGGCATGCCGCCAGAGCGCGCGGCGGACCTGGCGGACAGTGCCGAAACGCGCCCCGCGCAGGAACTGGTTGGAGCCCAGCCCCCTCCCCGTCCGGGTGAAATAGAACCAGGCCCAGAACAGCATGAGAAGGGCGAAGCCGCCAGAGATGAGCGCCCCATGGATCAGATAGGTCTCGAAGGCGCCGAGCGTTTTATGGGCGATGCCCGACTCGATGAGAGCCTTGGGATTCGTCCAATATTGTTGCCCATCTGGTGTCCTGAAAAGGATCGGCGTGACATTGCCGGGGACCGCGTCCCCCATGATCGTCGCCTGCCCGATCTTCAGAAGGATAAACCGCTCATAATCGGTGGACGCCTCACAGGCATACCAGATGATACCACCGATCCAGATGACGAACCCTGCCAGGAAAGTCTGGTAGAAGACCTGCGTCGTCATCCGCACATTGTGAACGATGGCCTGCCCGCCCCTGGTCCAGGAACCGAGCGTATCATGCCGGAAGATGCTCATGGCCGGTCCTCCCCGGCTTCGAGCAATCCCCTTTCACGGAGGAGACGGCGGGCCTCGGTCAGACCTTTCTGGAGGAGTTCGGGCGACCGCTCACCGACCGATGTCGCGAGGATGGCGAAGGCCTGGATGACCGTCGCGTGGAGTTCGTCAAAGCGCCCATGATAGCCCGTTGGGTCGGCGCCATCGAACCTGTCCAATATGTCGCGACAATAACTCGCCGTACCCCCGCCAGCGCCGCGCGCCTGACTGACAAGGCGCGCGTAGAGGTCGTCGTCTATTCGGATTGTAATACGTGCCACGTGCCGGACTCCTTATCCGACACGCGAAAACTGTGATGAAGCACAGTTCTGATAGCTCAATTATGCTTCAAACTCAATAGTTTATGAAAACTGCCGGTGGCAGCCACAAAGTGCCAAGCCAGATCAGGGGCTTAGCCGTTCCCCGCTCAACTGATGGCTGCCGCCGGCTGCCGACCTGTGCCAAAACGGCTGCCATCTTGCGCCAACGAAAAGCCGCAGAAAAGCTGGAGTTTCTGGCCCGCAGCACCCGTGCGTACGGTGCATTACAAACGCCCAAGGGCGTGCGTCCCCTCTTCGCAGCGCGCTTGTCCGCTGCGCCGACCTCGTGCCGGAAGGCGCGGGTCTCTTCGTGAGAGGCAAGCCCCATCCTCACGCCCGACCCTTCCCCGCCTGATCGGCAAAAGCCGCCATTCTGGCCGCGATCCTTCTTGCCGCGTCCGGCTCCCCTGCTACGGCCATGAGCGGCGGACCAACCTTCCTGTGTAGAAGGTGTCACCATGCCCAAATTGACGGACCGCGAACGACTGGCAGAGCTGGAGCAGCGCAAGCGCAAGATCGCCGAGGAGATAGAGCAGACCCGCGTTGCGCTACGCGGCAAATATGCGGCCATCATCTCCGAACTGGAGGTGGAGTTGCTGACCGAGCGGGATTTTCGGGACCTCATCAGCCTCGCGATCAAGGCCGGGTCCACGGCCTCGCTTCAGGCCCTCAAGGCGCTGCCGTCCCGACCATCCTGAAGTCGGGACGTCCCCCTCGCCATGACGATCATGGGGGTTCGACGCCCCCATGATCGTGCCTCGAACCGGGAAGGGCCGGAGGGCCGTGCTGGCCCTCCCCTTAGGATCAGAGTTCGTCGATGAGCGCGCCCGGTACGGTGTGGACGATCCGCTCGATGAGCATCGAAGGTAGCTCGGTATAATCCCCCTCGTCGATGGTGACATAGCCCTGCTCGCCATCCTCCAGGACATGCTGATCGTAATAGCTGCAAGCGGCGCGGCGCTCGGCGGAGCGGACTGCGGCAAGAAAGGCGCTGTGATTGTAAGCGGCGTTCGTGTGCATGGGAGCCTCCTTGATGTCGAAAAGACGGGAGGTCCCGCGTCGGGCCGCCGAGCCTGGGTCAAGGAGCGCCGGCGCAGCCGGCGACCGCGCAGCGGGCGGTGGGGGAACCGATTTAGTTGCCGCCGCTGCCGCGCGAAGCGTGGCGGCGGCGGCGGCTAAATTGGGGGGACCACCGATCCTTGAGGCAGGTGAAGGCGGTCTGGCACAATGGGACGTCTGTGAGAGAGTTGTGGTGTTGTCTTGGGGCCGGTCGAGGCGTCGCGCCGCGCGGTCCGGCCGGGTCGCGCGACACGCGAGCGAGCCGGTCCGGGCGGCGCTTCCTTCAAGGATGCCGCCCGCAAGGACAGCAATATTCATCGATGCCGGTGAGCGAGCAGACGCCCGGCCCATAGTCGGCATCCGCCTCGTCATCACCATATCCGAGCGCGGCAGCAATCGCGGCGGCCTCACTCCGCAGATCGGGATCAACCGTGTCCAGAAGCGATTCGGCTTCGGCGCTGAAGCGTCGGACATGGAGGTCATAGGAGAGGCCGCAACCCCGCTGCGCCTCGGCGGCGGCGCGTTCAAGCCGTGCCCTGAGAGTCGAAAGCGGGTCTGCGCCATCGGCGGTAGTGCCGTTGGGATTTTGGGTCATGTCATGCTCCGATTCTGGGATTGGTTGGGGGAGAAGTCAGGATCGCTGAGGCGACCCCGGCCTTTCGTCGATGGGGTGTCAGATCAACGGGACGGGCCGCCCTGTCCGATCATGTCGGGATCAAAGCCGGGTGGTAGCGGATGGGGCGCTTGGGCCAGTTTCGCTTGCGCCGAGATGATCGAACCAGTGCGCCGCGACCAATCGGACCAGATGGAAATCGGCGTCAGACTGTTGAAGGCAATGTCCCGCTCGACCCTGAGACCGAAAGGAAGCCGGATCGCGGTGATTTCCATCAGGCTGAAATAGCCCAGTTCAGGGCAACCAAAGCCAAGGTCCGCAAGGCCGAAGTATGTCGAGCACTGCGTTATGTTGAGGGCTTGCCCTCCGGTGCCGCATTGCGCGGCACCGGCCATGGATTGCTTCACATAATTATCGCGCATGGCTTGCCTCCAGCATGGCCAGCAGCCGGTCAGATACGCCGTTGAAGGTGCCGCGCTTGATCTGCGGCGGAGCGCCCGCGTCGAGGATGTCGAGCTTCTCGCTCGGATCGATCCGGAGATAGATCTCAGTGCTGGTAACGCTGCTATGACCGAGCCACAGCGCAACCCGCCTGATATCGCCAGTCGCCTCCAAGGTATGGATCGCACAGGTGTGCCGCAAAACGTGCGGCGTTACGCTTTTGCGGGTCAAGCTCGGGGCGGATCGCTGAGCCGTCTTGACGTGCGCCGCGAGGCGGTTGGCGAAGCCGTGCCTCCCCATTGCTTCGCCGCGGGCGTTGAGGAACACAGCTTGATCGTCGGCCGCCGGTCGTATCCGCAGCCAGTCGCGCAAGACCGTCTGCGTTTCCTTCCAGAGCGGGAGCACGCGTTCGCGGCGACCTTTCCCCAGCACATGGACCGCATCGACCGTAGGGCGGTTCACATCGTCGAGCTGGAGACCGGTCAACTCGGATATCCACGGCACCACCACTGCGGATGGCATTCTCTATACGTCGCGCTTCGACAATCAGCGCCGCGTCGCCCTGTTCGATCGCGCAGCATCATCCATCGCGGAAAGTCCCAATGTGAAGCGTTCCCTATCCCCCTCAGAAGCCGCCAAGTTGGCGGAAAAATTCGGGAAAATCTATGTTGAGCCTTAGGCATCATTAGGCCATGGTGAGCGGGTAGAGCGACAAAGGCATATGAAAACGGATCTGGACCACCTTCCCTCGAACAAACGTCGCGAACTGGATCGCGTTGTTCAAATATTGTTCGAGGAATTCGAGGACGCGCTTGGAGAACCCACCGGCCGGCGCAAGCTGGGACGCATACTCAAGATAATTCTCTACGGCTCCTACGCCACGGGACGCTGGGTACATGAGCCTCACACCGAGAGAGGCTATCGCTCGGATTTCGACCTCCTCGTCATCGTCAACCAGAAGGAATTGACGGACTGGCTCAAATATTGGGATAAGGCTGCCGAGCGCATTGATCGGGAATTTATGATCCTGAACCGCTTGCGCGCACCCGTCAATTTCATCGTGCACACATTGCAAGAGGTAAACGATGGACTGGCCCATGGCCGATATTTCTTCATGGACATAAAGCGCGATGGCATCGCGCTTTACCAGTCGGACAACAGTGAGCTACATACACCCAAGCCGAAAACACCGCAGCAAGCCTATGACATGGCCCAAGCTTATTTTGACCAATGGTTTAATCTTGCCGTAGCGTCGCGCATGGGGTTTCAATTCTTCTACGACAACAAGCAGTTTTCCCATGCAGCCTACAATCTCCAACAGACATGTGAGCAGTTGTACTACAGCGTACTTCTCGTTTTCACTTTTTATACCCCGTATAGTCACAATCTTAAATACTTACGCTCCCTAGCAGAACGGATTTCGCCACGCCTGATTGATGTCTGGCCGCGAGAAATTCGGAAGGTGGAAGCGCGCTTTCTGAAGCTGAAGGATGCCTATGTGAAGGCCCGGCACTCGGATCAGTTTACGATGACGGAAGAGGAATTCGCCTACCTCTCCGAACGTGTCGAGCTTCTTGGAACCGTTGTAAATGAGCTCTGTCAGGAGAAGTTGGCCGAATTGCGCTCCCACCTGGACCTGGCAAGTCAATAAGCAGGATCGCGTCGTTCACAACGCATACCGCATCGATCTAACCGGCGAGAGCCTCCGCAAAAGGCGCGTCTCGTCACTCGACACTTGACCAAACAAGACAGATCAGGACATCAATTAACAAGACCCGCACGAGCCATCCAGATGGCCGACATCAGATCGGAATGGTGGCCGGCTTCAAATCGGTGCGGTGGCCGACTTCGTGTCGGAATTAGTGGCCGGCTTCGCCGGAATCCGCAAATAGGCTTCCCGCTCGCGTGTCGAGGCTTTGCTATCCTCCAGCCCTCCGCTCATCGCCGGCGCCTCGTAAGTTCCGCCCGAAATCTCGATGAGGTCGACACCGGCTTGCGCAAGCGCACGGATCGTGTCCAGCGATTCTGCCTCGCTAAAGCCGCCGCGCTGAAAATCAGCCGAGTTAAGCTTGATCGCGACCGGAAATTCGGCACCGACCTGCCCCCGTATCTCCTGATAGACCGCCAGCACGAAGCGACGGCGCTTTTCGGGCGTGCCACCCCAGTCATCGGTTCGCCGGTTATGATGCGGTGAGAGGAACTGGCTGATCAGATAGCCATGCGCGCCGTGGATCTGCACGCCGGTAAAGCCAGCCGCCTTGCACACCGCCGCACTCACGCCGAAGCGACGGACCACGTCCTCGACCTCCGCCGCGGTCATTTCACGGGGCGTTGCGAACAGTCCCTGCATATCTTCGCGGAACGGGACAGCGGAGGGTGCGATCGTCTCGGCATTGAGGCCCTTGGTCGCCTGCTTGCCGGGATGGTTGAGCTGCGCCCAAATCGCGGCACCCTGTGCCGTTGCCGCGCTTGCCCAATCGCGCAGTACGGGCAGGTCGGCCGTATCCTCGATGACGACGTTGCCCGGCTCGCCCAGAGCGCGACAGTCGATCATGACGTTGCCGGTGATGATCAGCCCCAGTCCCGAAGCAGCCCAACGCTCGTAGAGTGTGGCAAGGCCAGCGGTTGGCCGATTGGCCCAGGTGCCCAGCGTTTCGCTCATCGCCGCTTTGGCAAGGCGGTTCTTAAGCACGACGCCGTTGGGTAAGGTAAGGGGTTGTGCGAGAAGGTTCATCAGCGAGGCCATGGTCTGACTCCAGTATCAGGCGACAGGGTGTATCGCCGCGCGGGGCGGCGCTCCCGCAGGCGCACTGGTGGCATCAAGACGCGCAACCTGCTCAGCCGAAAGGGTCAGTGTTGCTGCGCCCAGATTGCTTTCGAGCTGGACGAGCGTGCGCGGCCCGATGATCGGCACCGCACCGTGCGTCGCGGCCCAGGCGATTGCGACGCGATCGGCACTGGTGCCGGCTTCTTCGGCCACCTGCAGCACAGCATCGACGGTGGCCGTGCGGAGCGGTGTGTTTTCCGCCTGAAAGACGCGACCACCAAAACCTTCGGCGCGACCTGTTTCCCCCTTGCGATATTTGCCGGTCAGTACGCCGCCGCCCAGCGGCGACCATGTCACTGCGGCGATCCCCAGCGCGGTGCAGGCGGGGAACATATCGGCTTCCGGTTCACGATGGACAAGGCTGTGCTCAAACTGCGCGGCGGCGATCGGCACCGCGCGAATCAGTTCCGCGAGCGTGGCCGCGCGCGCCAGCCGCCAGGCCGGAAAGTTCGAGAGTCCAGCGTAGAGAATTTTACCGGCGCGCGCGAGGTCGTCGAGGCCGCGCACAATCTCTTCCATCGGCGTCTGGCCATCGGGATGGTGCACCCAGTAAAGGTCGATCCGGTCCGTCTTCAGCCGTTTCAGGCTCGCTTCGACCGAGGCGACCATGGCCTTGCGGCTGTTGCCCGTCACCAGCCGGTTGGCGTCCGGCGCGGTACCGCTGCTGAATTTGGTTGCCAGCAGGAAATCCTCGCGCCGCCCTTCCAGCGCCTTACCGAGAATCTCTTCAGATTGGCCGAACTGATAGACATCGGCGGAATCGATGAAATTGCCGCCTGCTGCGGCATAGGCGTCCAATATGGCAATCGCCGTTTCAGCGTCTGCGCCATAGCCCCAGCCTGTGCCGAAATTACCGGTGCCTAGCGCCAGTCGCGAAAGCTGCAGCCCGGTGCGGCCGAAAGATGCATAGTTCATCATCTAGATCCTCATGTGTGCAGTATCGGCGGGTCAGGCGGCGAGGAAGGTCCGGGCCCTTGTCAGAAAGGCCTCATGATACTGGAAGATGCCGCCATGCCCCGCGTCGGGATACAGGACGAGTTCGGCACCCGGGATACGGTGCGCCATGTCGATCGAGTTTTCGGTCAACACCATGATGTCATGATCGCCATTGACCACGAGCACGGGTGTGTGGATAGCGTCCAGGGGCTGCGCGGCTTGCAGGCCCCAGGCTTTGATGGCGTCAAGCTGTCGCAGAAACGCCTTGGGCGGCACGGCTTTGTCGCGATCGCGGGTCCGTTCCCTCAATCGGGCGAGGAACGCCTTGGCGGCGCGCCTGCTATCCGTGCTGGAGGTGAAGAAGAGATATGTCTTGGGATCGCGGAACGTCAGTAGCCCCTTGATGATCAGCGGCCAGGAGACGGCGCCGACCCGCTCGATACCCGCTCCGCCCGCCGGACCGGTGCCCGCGAGGATGGCGCGGCGGACAAGATCGGGCGCATCAATGAGGATCTGCTGCGCGACAAAGCCGCCGAGCGAGAAGCCGATCAGGTCGACAGAGGCCAGCCCCAGCGCACGGATCGCGGCGACCATGTCGTCCGCCATGTCCTTGACGGTTAGCGGAGCCTCACCACCCGACGTGCCGATTCCGCGATAGTCGAGCGCGTAGACCGGCCGATCCGTTGCCAGTCCCTCGACAATGCGCGGATCGAAATTGTCGAGGTTCGCGCCCCAGTGGTTGAGCAGCACCACCGGCACGCGAGCCTGAGGCCCGAGCTGGCGATACGCAATATGCGTGCCAGCGGCTTCGACATGACGGGTCGGTGCGATCTTCCAGTCGGCGTTGCGGGTATAGAGTGCCATGATCGCATTTCCTTGAAGGCGTCACCTGAGCGTGACGACGACCTTGCCTTTGGCGCGGCCGGTTTCGATATAAGCGAAGGCTTCGTTCAGCTTTTCGAACGGGAAGGTGCGATCGACCACGGGACGGATCGTGCCGTCCTCGATCAGCTTGCCGATCTCTTTGAGCTGCCGACCGTCGGCGTGCATGAAGAGGAAGGAATAATCGACGCCCACAGCCTTTGCCTTGCGCCGGATGCCGCCGCTCAGCAGTCGCAGCACGAACCAAAGCACCCCATTCAAGCCCTGCGCGCGCGCAAATGCCGGATCGGGCGGGCCGGAGATGGAGATCAGTTTGCCGCCCGGCTTCAAGACCTTGAGCGACTTTTCCAGCGTCGTGGCATCGAGACTGTTGAGGACGACGTCATAGCCCGACAGTTCTTCCTCGAACTTTTGGGTACGATAGTCGATGACGATATCCGCGCCCAGTTCCCTCACCAGCGCGGCGTTGGCGGCGCTGGCCGTGGTCGCGACCGTCGCACCGAGATGCTTGGCGAGCTGGATGGCGATCGTGCCGACGCCGCCCGATCCGGCATGGATCAGTATCTTCTGCCCGGGTCGAATATTCGCCCGCTCGACCAGCACTTGCCAGGCGGTCAGCGCAACCAGCGGGATCGATGCCGCTTCCACCATCGAGAGATTGGCAGGCTTGGGAGCGAGATCGGCTTCCTTGACGACGATCCGCTCGGCGAAAGTGCCGATCTGCCCGTCGCGCGGTCGGGCGTAGACCGCATCGCCCGCCTTGAAGCGCCGCACGTTGGCACCGACCTTAACGACCGTGCCAGCCAGATCGTGGCCCAGAACAAGCGGGGTCTTGTATGACAGGATTGGTTTGAACTCACCATTGCGGAGCTTGGCATCGAGCAGATTGAGGCCTGCCGCCCCCACCTCGACCAGAACGTCGTCAGGGCCGATGTCAGGTTCAGGCCAGTCGCCAAGGCGCAGCGCCTGCGTCTTGCCGTAGCGGTCCAAAATGAAGGCTTTCATGGCGTATGTTCCCAATCAGGCGTCAGCCGCGACAGTGGCATTTGGATAATCGATATATCCCTCGGCACCGCCGCCGTAGAGTGTGGCCGGATTAAGCTGCGCGAGCGGGACGCCGTTCTCCAGCCGCTCGACCAGATCGGGGTTGGCGATGTAATGGTGGCCAAAGGCGAACAGGTCAGCCTTGCCTGCGGCGAGCCGGGATCTGGCCAGTTCCAGATCATAGCCGTTGTTGGCGATGTAGCTGTTGCGGAAACGCTGCCGCAGCGCATCGAAATCGAACGGTGCCGCATCGCGCGGTCCGCCGGTCGCGCCTTCAACAATATGGATGTAGGCGATTCCGAGTCCGTCGAAGGCTTCGACAACATGGTTGAACTGCGGCTGCTCGTCGCCTGCAGGAACGATGCCACTTGCTGGCGACACCGGCGAAAGGCGCACGCCTGTGCGCTGCGCGCCGATCTCGTTCGCCACCGCCGCCGTCACTTCGAGCAGCAACCTTGCGCGGTTCTCGATCGAACCGCCATAGGCGTCGGTGCGGACATTGGCGGTTTCCCGCAGAAACTGGTCCAGCAAATAACCGTTCGCGCCATGTATCTCGACGCCATCAAACCCGGCCGCGATCGCACTTGCGGAAGCGCGGCGGAAATCTTCCACGATGACAGGTATCTCGTCCAGTTCGAGCGCGCGCGGTTCCGACACATCCACGAATCCGTTGTTCACGAACGTCTTGGCTTCGGCACGGATCGCAGATGGCGCGACGGGCGATTGTCCGCCATGCAGATCGACATGGCTGACGCGGCCGACATGCCAGAGCTGGACGAAGATGCGCCCGCCCTTGGCGTGTACCGCATCGGTCACTTTCCGCCAGCCTGCAATCTGCTCGGGTGTGTAGATGCCGGGCGTCTCCTGATAGCCTTGCGCCTGCTTGGAGACCTGCGTCGCTTCGGTGATGATCAATCCGGCGCTCGCACGCTGGGCGTAATATTCGGCTGCGAAATCGCTTGGGACCAGCCCCGCGCCGGCGCGGTTTCGGGTCAGTGGTGCCATGACGATGCGGTTTGCAAGCGTAAGGTCGCCGAGATCATAGGGTTTGAACAGGTCGGTATTGGTCATGGGTCCATCTTCCGTATTGGATGGGGAGTCCGAGAGGCGGATCAGGCAGTCGCCAGGTAGCGATCGGCCGGGCGGGACTGGCTAATGCCGGGCAGCATCGCCTGTCGGGCCGTCTCGTAGGCGTCCCATTTTGCGACATCGTGCAGCGGCGGGATAGTAACCGCCTCACGGCGATCGAAGCCCGCGAGCGCGGCGTTAACCAGGTCGTCTACTTCCATCACAGCCCCCATGGTGTCGACATCGACGCCGGCATGACCCCAGATTTCGGTGCGGGTCGTGGCAGGCAGAACCGCCTGAACATATATGCCCTGGGGTCCGAGCTGAACGTTCAGGGCCTGCGAGAGGTGAAGGGCGAAGGCCTTGGTGGCGCCATAGACGGCCATTCCGAATTCCGGCGCGAAACCCACCACCGAGCCGATGTTGACGATCGCTCCCTTGCCCGACTGCGCGAGGCGTGGGGCGATAGCGTGGGCGAGCCGCACCATCGCGGTCGTATTCAGGCTCACCAGCCGTTCGATATCATCCGTCGATTGGCCGATGAAGTTTCCAGGCAAGGTCGTACCGGCATTGTTGATGAGGATATCGATCCGCCCATCCTCGCGCAGCCGCGCCTCGACCGTGGCGCGCTCGCCAGGATCGGCCAGGTCAGCGGGCAAGATATCGATCGCAACGCCGGTTTCGCCGCGCAGGCTATCCGCCAGTGCCTCCATCCGCCCTACATTGCGGGCGACCAGTACCAGATCGTGGCCACGTCGCGCGAATCGCTCAGCATAGGCCGCGCCAATGCCGGTAGAGGCACCGGTAACAAGAACGGTTGGTTTGGCGGTCATGGGGATTGCCCTTTTTCAACATTGAACTATATTCATGACGATTATCATGAATGACTTATATGATGGTCATCATGAAAATGTCAATAGTGCGTGGAGATAGTTCGACATGAAAGTCAGCCGGGAGCAGATGGCGCATAACCGCAGTCGCATCCTGACCGAAGCTGGACGCCTGTTTCGCGAGAAGGGCTTCGATGCGGTAAGCGTCGCGGAGGTTATGAAGGCCTCGGGGCTTACCCATGGCGGCTTCTATGGGCATTTCCAATCGAAGGACGATCTGATCGCTCACACCATCACCCATTCCCTCGGCAATCAGTCAGCGCCTGACGGTATCGCTGCCTGGATGGACACCTATCTGTCGCTTCCTCACCGTGATCATCCTGGCCTCGGCTGCCCGACGGCCGCTTTGGCTGGGTTGATGCGGCAACAATCACCTGAAGCCCGCGCTTCAATGGGGCAGGTGCTCGCAACGCAGATCGATAGCTTTGCAAATGTCATGCCCGGGAAAGATGCGGACCAGCGCCGTCTGAGCGCGATCGGCAACTGGTCGGCAATGGTCGGTGCGCTCATCCTGGCGCGGTCGATCGACGATCCTGTGCTATCGGAAGAATTGCTGACCAAGACGCGCGCCTGGATCGACGGCAAGAACGCGTCAAGCCAGGAAACTTCGGCGGACGGGAAGCACATGGCATGAATATTCTCGAAAGCGCGGCCGGCCTCGACGGGCACGACCAGCTTGCAGCATTAATGAAAGCCAATATCCAACCGCCGATTGGCGAAACGCTTGACTTCGCCCTCATCGAACTGGAGCGCGGCCGTGTCGTGTTCGAGGGAGCGCCCACGCG
Organism: Sphingobium sp. 15-1; assembly: GCF_013375535.1. GTDB lineage: Bacteria > Pseudomonadota > Alphaproteobacteria > Sphingomonadales > Sphingomonadaceae > Sphingobium > Sphingobium aromaticivastans. The sequence continues at coordinate 1,354,527 of NZ_JABXJG010000002.1, read as the reverse complement.
CAAGGTCTTCAATCCCATCGGCTCGGTGCATGGTGGTTACGCGGCGACGCTCCTTGACAGCGCCTGCGGGTGCGCGGTGCATTCGAGCCTTCCGGCAGGTCAAGGCTACACGACGCTGGAATTGAAAGTTGCCTATCATCGTGCCTTGAGCGAGCAAAGCGGACCGGTGCGTGCGGAGGGCAAACTGGTGACGCTCGGTCGTCGTGTCGCTTTCTCAGAAGCGAAGCTAGTCGATTCCCAAGGACGTCTCTGCGCCTCCGCGACGTCAACGCTGCTCATTTTCCCAATCGAGTTTATGGCTACTACTAGTTCAACATGAACGAAAGCACATCCTTTCAGACATGCTCAACCGGACTTTCCAGCTCCACCTTCGTAGCCTCCGCTCGCCCCCGACTTCTCTGTAGAGATCTGAGAGGACCAGGCCAGACGAAGGTGCGAGCTTGAGCGATCCAGGACCGCCTGGTCTCCACGTTTCCGCCACCTGCGGACCATTCGTCGCTGATGCCATAGCGCCTGGCCACGACACTGGCGGGCTCAGCCGAGCGGGCGATTTCCGCCCGCACAACAGGCGGGGTCCGGGCTTGGAGATGTATCTGCACCATCACGAAACCTCATCAACAAGCGACAAAGCGCGCTCCTCGATCCGCAATGCACCCTCTCTTTTTCGGGCCGACGGACGTGGACCCGAACGGCCGATTTGACGCACCCGACGGCAGTTTCAAGCTCCTCTATGCGGCCCGGAAGCTTGAGACAGCGTTCGGAGAGACGCTGGTCCGATCGCCCCACATTCCATTTGTGCTCTCCACCGCAGTGAACGCGCGCGTTCGAAGCGAATTGCTGGTGACCAGCCACCTGCGTCTTTACCCCCTTGTTAACAGCGGAGTTTCCAAGCTTGGCCTTTCATTCACCGATCTTCATGGCGATGCCTATGCAAAGACCTGGGCCGTGAGCGCCCGCATCCATGCCACCACCAGCGCGGACGGCATCCTTTACACGTCACGCTTCGACAATCAGCATTGCGTCGCCATCTTTGATCGGGCCGCCTCGTCAATCGCGGAGAGCCCCAACACCAACCTCCCCTTCCTCCCCTCGGATGCCGCCAAACTGTCTCAGAAATTTGGCAAAATCTATGTTGAGCCATAGGCCGTAATAGGCCATGGTTGCCTAATTGACGCGATAAAGACTTATGAAAACGGACCTCGATCATCTTCCCGCAAACAAGCGCCGCGAATTGGATCGCGTTGTTCAGATCCTTTTCGAGGAATTCGAGGACGCTCACGGAGAACCGACGGGACCGCGAAAGCTTGGGCGCATCCTGTAAGCGGGGCAAATTTCCGTGCAGGGGTCTTTTCAAGCTTCACGGTTTGTGATTCACACTTTGGATGACTCCCGGTGGATCTGGCCCTGACGACGATGGCGGTTTTGCCGATTTACGCCGTGTGGTTGGTGCGCTGGCGGCGCAGGTGAAGTCGCTTCAGGATTCTCAGGACGAGCATGCTGCGGTAGTAGCACTGAAAGATGCCGAGATTGCGGCCCTGAAGGACGAGATCGCGCGGCTGAAAGGGCTGCCGCCGCGACCGAAGTTCAAGACGAAGCCATCGGGGATGGAGCAGGCAACATCGAAGCCGAAGAGCAAGAAAGGCCGTAAACGCGGCCGGGGATCGGTGCGTGACAAGCTGGCTGTAACGTCAGAAGTGAAGCTGAAGGCGGATGCGCCTGCCGGATCGAGGTTTCGCGGCTACGAAGACGTGCTGGTGCAGGATCTGAAGATCAGCGTCGAGGTGGTCCGCTATCGCCGGGAACGCTGGGAGGCGGCGACGGGCGAGCGGATATTGGCGCCTCTGCCGCCGGGCATCCTGGGTGGCTTTGGCTCCGAGCTTCGCCGCTTCATTGCCGCAGGTCACTTCCAGGGGCAGATGACGAGTGAACGGCTGACAGCCATCTTGAACGGAATGGGCCTGCAAATCTCCAAGCGGCAAGTTGTCCGTCTTCTGAGCAGGGGACTTGAAGCCCTGGTGGCTGAAGATCAGGCCGTTTTGCGCACAGGACTGGAGACCGCCCGGTGGATCAGCGTCGATGACACCAGCGCTCCCCATGCCCGGCGCAATGGCTATGTCACGCAACTGGGTGACCAGCGCTTTGCGGTGTTCCGGAGTGGCGTGTCCAAGTCCCGTGCCGCCTTTCTGGGTCTGCTCCAGGCCGGGCGCAGCGAGCATGTCGTCAATGACGTGGCAGTGGCCCGGATGCGCGAGATGAACATGGCGGCGGCCCAGATCGATGCCCTTGCAAGCCATGGTGACAAGCGCTTCGCTTGTGCCGAGGCCTGGGCTGCCCACCTTGCGGCGCTGGACTTCGACAAGCTCAACGTCCAGCCCGATCCGGTCAAGGTCGCTACCGAAAGTGCCCTGTGGGGTGCCATCAGCGAACAAGGCTTGCTGGGCGACACGGCGATCGTCTCCGATGGTGCCGGCCAGTTCCGGGTCGGAGACAATCATGCTCTGTGCTGGGTCCATTGCGAGCGGCTGGTGCACAAGCTCCAGCCCAGCTCGAAGAAAGATCGTGACGCCGTCGAGCTCAAACGCACCCTGATCTGGTGGCTTTATGCCGACCTCAAGGCATGGCAGCGCTATCCCGATCCCAAACGGGCCAGAGCCCTGCGGGTCCGCTTCGACCGTATCTTCACCAGGCGCACCGGTTACGTGATGCTCGACCGGCTGCTCACGCGCCTCCATCGCCAGAAGGCACAGTTGCTTCGCGTCCTCGAGCGCCCGGAAATCCCCCTGCACACCAATGGTTCGGAAAACGATATCCGCGCCTTCGTCACCAAGCGCAAAATCTCCGGCGGCACCGTCAGCCAGGCCGGAAGGATCGCCCGCGACACCATGATTGGCCTGCTCAAGACATGCGCCAAGCTGCGCATCTCTTTCTACCAATTCCTCGGCGACCGCTTCGCTGTCCCCGGCGCACCACACGTCCAATGGCTACCAGACCTCGTCCGGCACGCCCCAGCCTGAACGCCCGGGAATCTGCCCCGGTTACGCGCATCCTCAAGATAATTCTCTACGGATCATATGCTACCGGACGCTGGGTGCATGAGCCCCACACCGAGAGAGGCTATCGCTCGGATTTCGACCTCCTTGTCATCGTCAACCAGAAGGAATTGACGGATTGGCTCCAATATTGGGATAAGGCTGCCGAGCGCATTGATAGGGAATTCATGATCCTGAATCGCTTGCGCGCGCCGGTCAATTTCATTGTTCACACGCTTCAGGAAGTGAACGACGGCCTGGCTCATGGCCGATATTTCTTCATGGATATAGCGCGCGATGGCATTGCGCTTTACCAATCCGACAATAGTGAGCTTCACAAGCCAAAGCCAAAAACACCGCAGCAAGCCTATGACATGGCCCAAGGTTATTTCGATCAATGGTTTGATCTTGCGATATCGTCCAAGATGATATTTCAGTATTGTCACGAGAACGGCAGGTATCCAGATGCAGCCTACAATCTCCAGCAAGCTTGTGAACGGCTGTACTACTGCATCCTTCTCGTTTTCACCTTCTACACGCCATATAGTCATAATCTAAAGTATCTACGCTCCCTGGCAGAACGGATTTCACCGCGCCTGATTGATGTCTGGCCACGAGAAATTCGAAAGGTCGAGGCGCGCTTTCTAAAACTCAAGGACGCCTACGTGAAGGCCCGACACTCCGATCACTTCAAGATGACCGAAGAGGAATTCACTTACCTCTCCGAACGTATCGAGCTTCTTGGAACCGTCGTAAACGAACTCTGTCAGGAGAAATTGGCCGAGTTGCGCACCCGCCTGGACCTGACAAGCCTGTAAAGAGGCCATGATCTCCATTTCTGGAATTCCGGCCCCTCTAATTACTCGCTCACGGAATTAACCTCGGACGCTACCTCTGGCGCCAGTAATGCCGCTCGACTAACCTGGACACCTTCTGTCATTGGGTGCCGGACTACAAGGTAGATCGGCACCCAATGACAGAGGGTGTCCACTCACCAATTTCCGTCCAGGTGTAGAAGATCGAACGGTAGCCTGACCGCTCACCGGAAACATCAAGAATATCTTCAATAAAATACACTATAGAGATGGCCTTCATTTCCGTGAAATCTAGCAGGTTAATACCTTTATATCCGGTTATCCCCGTACTGACACGTTGCAATTTCGATATAAATTTTAGATTTATCAATAGATATTCACAATAATAAGCGCATTCCGAATCAAATTAATTGAACCATGCTTTAATTTTATGAATGATCTTTACACCACCTTTATATCGTATCAATAATTAAATTCGTTCTTTTCCTGAATTTTATAATGTAATATTTACCCATCTGGATTGCATTTCTATACTTAAATCTTCCGAAGTACCGGTGAATTATTTATCCGGCAATACACTTCTACACGGCGATTGCCTTATCAAAAACAGTAAGATCGATCTTGTAAAGATCTGCCGCATTCTCACAAAGAATGGCTCGCTTCTGTTCTTCCGTGACACATCGTGTTTGCTCTTCCAATATCTTCTGGCTGTGCGGCCATGTCGCGTCCGAATGAGGGAAGTCATTAGCCCACATAAGTCGCTTCCAATTCATCATGTCCGCACATCGAAACGCAATCGGATCGTCCTGAAATGTGAAATAGATATTTTCGAAAAAATACTCCGATGGCATCTTTGTCAGCCCACGACTGCCAAGATGATGACGATGCTCAACGTAGGCCCTATCCAAGCGATGACCCCAATGGGGCAGCCATCCAGCATCGCCTTCGACACAGACGATCTTGAGCTTTGGGTGGCGTTCAAAAACGCCACCAAAGATCATCATTCCAATGACATCTTGCACGCCGCGAAGCACCATCGAAAAGATGTTGACCTTCTCGCCGCGATATTTGAACTCATGCCCCCCGACGGCGAGGATGTGGAATGCGAGCGGAACGTCATTTTCGACGGCAGCTGCCCAAAAATCATCGTAGATCGGCGAATCATAATCTTCGACGCCGGGCACGCCCGGCATCATAACGCCGCGCAGGCCGGCGGCCTTGATGGCCTCGATATCCCGGATCCCCTCCTGTGGCGCTCGCATTGCTGTCTGACCGACACCAAGCAGGTGATTGGGCGCAAACGCGCAATATTCAGCGATCCAGCGATTATATGCGTTGAAGCAGCCAACCTTGAAATCGATATCCGGGTGATTGCACAGGATCATGCCGACAGTAGGATAGATTATTTCGGCGGCCACGCCGTCTTTTTTCTGGTCCTCCAAGCGATAGCGGGAATCCCATCCGCTACGATGCAGATCGGACATGTTCTTCAGGCGTTCAGTACGCTGTTCAGGCGGAATGCCTGCCCCCGCCGCCACAGCGATACGGAACTTGCCCATACCTTCGATATCGAAGGCCACGCCCTCCTCCTCTTCAGCAAGACGAGGCGCGCGATCACGAAAATCGGGATCGGCATAGTCGATATAGGTATTAGGTGGTTCGGTTACATGGGAATCGGCGGAAATAACTGGAAAATCCATCCTAACTCTCCTTCGTTCGTCTAGAGAAAGAATTTTCCCGGGAGCCTGCAAAAAGCGCGAGACAATAGTCGCCCTCTTTGCCTTCGCCCCGGCGCCTACATGGAATAGCTGAGTTGAAGCGCGATGGAGCGCGGCCTATCCGCGATAACACTGCCGGTGCCTGACGTCCCCGATGCATAGTTTCTGAAGGACGCTGTCTTCTGGTTCAGAACATTCTTGGCAATAATCGAAAATTTCCAGTTCCCGTCGGGCGCGCCCAGCCCGGCGCGCAGGTCGAGTTTGCCGTAAGCGGGTTGGCGGACGGGGGCGCCCAGGACGGATTGTGAATAGAAGCTGCTTGTGAAGTAGGCAACGGCACCTGCTTCGAATTGCAGACTATTACCAAGAGGAAGGGTCACGTCACCTCCTGCACTGCCCGACCATTTCGATGCAAATGGTCGCGGTCGTCCTGATAGGTCCTGGACGCAGGAAGTCAGCCCGGCCGCCTGGATGGGATTGCAGGAGGCGTTCGGGAAACTCACATATTTGGAATCGAGATAGGCGACTTCCGTAAACAGATTGAGCGCGGAACTGACCTTCCATTGCCCGGAGAACTCGACGCCTTCGGCCCGCGATTTCGCCGCATTGCCGATAACCAGCGAGGGGATGCCTGCTACGGTGGTGATGTTCTGCGATTCCTGAAGATTGTCATAGTCGCTGCGGAACACGGCAATATTTGTCAGCAGCCGACGGCCGAACCAATAGGCTTTCAGACCCGCCTCATAGGCCTTGACCGTTTCCGGTTCGAAGGTGTCCGGCGAAACGAAGCCATAACCGCCCGCCTTGAATCCTTTCGAAAAGGAGGCATAGGCCATGACATCGGGAGAGAATTCATAACGCAGGTTGACACTCGGCATCCATTCCGAATCCACCCGCCGCGGCGCCGCAAATTGCGAGCGATCGACAGCCGCCGCGCGCGCCAGAAGAAGCTGCGCCGCTTCAGGCGCTGCGACGAAGTCTTCAGGCGTGACATACAACCGGCCGCCCGTTCCCATTAGCGCACTTCTGCTCGCTTTTTTCCTGACGCGCGAATAACGAAGACCCCCGCTTATGCTCAGCGCGTCCGTCAGATTGTAGGTAAGCGACGCAAAGCCGGACATCGTCTGGGATTTCTGATGAAAGTTCCAATCAATCGCAATCGGCGTCCGATTGGGGAAAAAGGCCGGTGCCGCAGCCGCAAGGTTGGCAAGATAGAGGCCCGTATAGGTGTCGGTAAATAGATCGCCATGCTCATAATAGGCGCCGATCATATATTGTAACGGGCCATCGGCGGTCGATTGCAGCCTGATCTCCTGGCTGAACTGCTGATAGTCCTCACCGGTGTTGACGGGCACCCTTGTCCCGGTTCCGGTCACCGACAATCCGGGAAATGGCGCCGTATCGACGATCGCACGCAGATTCTGGTCGATATAGGCCGTCGACAGGATGAGGTCGAAGCTTTCAAAGGCAATCCGGCTGTTGATCAGCCCCTCACGCATGTTGAGGTTGAATCGACCGGAAAAAGCGCCATCGGAATGATAGTCTATCTTGTCATCAATGGGTCCGAATTGCGCAATAGCAGCCGCGCAAATGCCCGTTGCGGGCAGTCCCTTTGGCGGGCAACCGTAGATTTCCATGGGAAACGCGCCTCGGTCGCGCATCCGCGCTGCATCAAACCGCGCAAATATTTCGATCCTGTCGCTGGGATTCCAGGCAAGCGAAATCCGTCCCTGCCGATCATTAAGGTGTGGACCATCGACATCGCGATCGAAATTCACATAACCATCCATGCCGGAAAACCGGCCGGCGGCGCGTAGGCTCAAGCTGTCCGACAACGGCACCGTCACGCCCAGTTCGGTATTATATTCCCCATCGCTCGGCGAATAGAGAGCAAGCGCGTTAAGTTCAAAGTGGTCGGCAGGGTGCTTGGTAGTGATATTGAGCGCACCTGCGATGGCGTTAGCCCCGAAGAAGGTAGTCTGCGGCCCCTTCAGCACTTCGACGCGCTCGATGTCGAACAATGCAAGACGTGTGGAACGAGCCCGGCTGCGATAGACGCCATCCACGAAAGTCGCGACAGATTGTTCGAAACCACCATTATAACCCGACCCGGTGCCTCGGATGTGCAATTGATCCGCCGACGATCCCTGAACGATACGCAGATTCGGTTGCCGCGTGCTGAGGTCTGCCAGAGAGATGATGCCCTGCTTTGCCAGACTCGCTCCCGTCGCGACCGAAACCGAAACGGGAACATCTTGCAAAGCCTGTTCCCGGCGCTGCGCCGTCACGATGATTTCATCGACACCCTGTGCAAAAGTTTCAAACGGCATCATCAATGCAAATCCGCACAAGGCCAGCCGCAGTCCGCCCCCCCGAAAATCTCCCATAACTTCACCCTCCTATGTAATATTTATATGAATAGTAATATTTTATGGAATATTTTCTGCAATCATATTTATATGATTACTATTTAGATCATGTATAAGATGATTTTTTAACATATTTTATTTTCAGGCATTTACCTTGAGGATTGCACCGCTTCTCAAAATCCAGAACAAACCTTCCAGCGCTTGTGGAAGGAAGCGGCACAATAAATCTGAAGCGATTCCCGATCGCTCGGAAATCGGTCTATCGCCCACTATGCGGGGACCGACTGCGCCCCGCGTACAAGGCGCCCTGGTAGCGCATCCGTCGGCCCACCGTCGCGCTGGATAATCACGCCGCTGACGATGGTGGCGCGAAAGCCGCTTGCTCCCTGCATCAATCGTTTACCGCCCGCTGGTAAATCGTGATGAACCTGCGGCGGCTCCAGCCGAAGCTTGTCGAAATCGATGACGTTCAGGTCCGCCTTATAACCCACCGCGATGCGGCCGCGATCGTGAAGGCCGACCGCATGGGCCGGATCGGCGGCAAGTTTGCGCACGATTTCCTGGACGCTCAGAACGCTGTCCTTTCTGTCCCGCCCCCAATAGGTCAGCATGAACGTCGGATAGCTGGAATCCGAAATGACCCCATAATGCGCGCCGCCATCGCCCAGACCCAACAAGGTGTGCCGGTTCGACAGCATTTCCCGCACGACGTTCAGATTGCCTTCGACATAATTAGCGACGGCCTGGAAAATAATGGCGTGTCCATCATCCTCCAGCAACAGGTCATAGGCGACTTCATAGGGCGTGCGCCCCTGCGCCTGGGCCTGCGCAGCGATGCTGAGTTCGGGCGCCGGCTCATATACGGGCGGGTCGCCCATGGGGAACATCCATTCGAACCTGTTGAGCAGCACCAGGAGCGGAAAATCATCATCGGGTCGCTGAGCATCGGCCAATATCCGCTCGCGCAGTTGCGGCGTGCGCATGCGCGCCACACGCTCGACCAGAGGCAAATCCGCAATTTCCATGTAGGACGGATGCCGACAGAAGGGGTGGAAGGATAGGTCCAGCCCGTAAAGCAGCCCGGTCGGCCGGCCGATCACCTGCGCCCGGACTTCCAGCCCCTTGTCATTCGCCTCTTCCGTCAATTCGAGCGCCCGTTTCCAAAGATGCGGTGCGTCCCAGGTCTGTGCAAGCGAATAGGAAGCGGGTCGTTCGGCGTTAGCGACCATATCCGTGAAGACGCCGAATTCCTGGTCGAAGTCCACGCCAGCGCCCAGATTCAGAACCGCCTGGACGACGCCGCACCCCGATTCCCTGATGCCCGCCATGATAGCGTTGAGTTCCATCGCGCCTGCATCATAGCTCGGAATCAGCGAACCTTCGCGCGTGCGGTGGAGAATGAGGCGCGATGTCCCGAAACCCAGCGCGCCCGCCTCCATCGCTTCGCGCGTGATGTCCTTCATGCGCGCCATGTCGTCATCCGTCGCCGGCTCCCGATTGGAGCCGCGCTCTCCCATCACATAGACCCGCATCGGCGAATGCGGCAGCATGGCCGCGACATCGATGTCATGCGGCCGGCGTTCGATGGCGTCGAGATATTCGGGAAAGCTCTCCCATTCCCAACTCAATCCCTTTGCCATCACGACTTCGGGAATATCCTCCACCCCTTCCATCAGCGCATACATCCGCTCGCGATCCGTCGCGCGACACGGCGCGAAGCCGACCCCGCAATTGCCCGTGACGACAGTCGTCACGCCATGGGCGGACGATGCGCGCAGATGCGTGTCCCAGATGACCTGGCCGTCATAATGGGTATGGATGTCCACGAAACCGGGCGTCACGATATGCCCGCGCGCATCTATCTCCTCGGCAGCATTGGCGGCAATGCTTCCCACCTCGACGATGATCCCGTCACGGATGCCGACGTCGGCGGCAAAGGGCTGCCCCCCGCCGCCATCCACCACAAGCCCATTTCTGATGACAAGATCGAGCACGGCCTCTCCTCTATCTGTTATCTGTTCTGACTATGAACTGAATCAGTCTTGCCGGAGACGCACCACTTCCCCTTTCCGGGGAATGAGGACGACCGGTTATGAACGTCGGTCTTGCAGAATTATCATTCTGTGCACGGACCAGCAAATTATGCAAAAAGTCATCATATGCTTGATGGCAATCGTCACTGCGACAACCATTCCCATCACCTCCGTAATAATCGACCACCTGTCTTGCCTACCTGCCTTCCATCGCCCTTCCTTCATCAAGGATAGCCGGGGAACAGCCGGACGAAGACAGGACGAGGAAGATCGATGGCCATTTCGCTCAAGGACGCCGACGTCATTCGCTGCCCGCAACAGGCGCATGACTATCTGTTGAACGAAGCGCCGATCTATTTCGATCCTGTCGCGCGCTTCTACGTCGTCAGCCGCTATGAGGATTGCCGGACGCTGTTGAGCGACAACACGGCGCTGACATCCGAACATGTCGGCGAACGGCTGCGCGGCGATCCCGATCCTGCACGGGCGGCGCGAATCCGCCAATTGTTTGCGGATGAAGGCTGGCCGCGCGAACGGGCGATCGGCCATTATGATGGCCAGGATTATCGCGAAAGGCGCCGCCTGTTCGAAAGTTTCCTGCGCGCCGGCAGGATTCGCGAGAAAGAGGATGAGATCAGGGACATCGCCTATGCGCTTGCCGAAGCGATAGCAGATCAGGGCGAGGCTGAAATGGTGTCGCAATTCTGCGAACAGATGTCGCTGCGCATCATCTTCAGGCTGCTGGGCGCACCAACCGATGCCCTTCCGGTCATCAAGGACGCGCTGGACGCGATGGTGGCCAATCTGGGTTTCGTAGGAACGGAAGAGGAGGAGATCGCGGGAGCCAGAAAGGAAATCGCGGCCCAACATTATTTCATGGCGCTGATCGAATCCAAACGCGCCCATCCCGACGACACGATCCTCAGCGCATTCGTGAACGCCGACCTGCCCAGCGGCGCCCGCATGACCGACGCGCAGATCCTGATGCATGTCATGCTGGATTTGTTCATGGCCGGGGGTGAAACGACGTCCAAGGCGTTATCGAGCGGCATTTATCTGCTGTGTCAGGACCGGGCGCTACAGGATCGCCTTGCCAGCGATCCCGACAACCTGCTGCGCGGCTTTGCCGAGGAAGTGCTGCGACTGGAAGGGCCGGCGGTCGGCCTTTATCGGCTGGCGAAACGCGATATCTCGCTGCATGGCGCGACCATTCCGCAGGGCGCGCTGGTCGCCTTGCGCGTGGCGGCGGCCAATCGGGACGATGGCCACTTCGCCTGCCCGGCATCTGTGAATCTGGAGCGGGACAATGCAGCGACGCATCTGTCCTTTGGCTCGGGCGCCCACGCCTGTCTTGGGTCTTATCTGGCGAGACGCGAGCTATATTGGGGTTTTCGCGCCCTGCTCGACACCGTGCGCGACATCCGCGTGCAGCCAGGATCGTCGGTGACTTACGCGCATAACTGGATGTTCCGCGCCATCGAGCATCTGCCGGTAAGTTATAGCCGCCGATAGATGGGTATCGGGCGATGCCCGACCTTCCAGTACAAGGCATTACATCCGTGATGATCTATTAGCGTGCTGTTGCAGGTGCGCGCTGTATAGCCTTTTCTTCAACGGCGATACGGGCCGACAACGAAGCGGAAGAAGGAGAGAAGATGTGGCTGGCCAGCCTGTTCATCGAAAAATGACCATACGCTGTCCCCGCCGCGCTTTGGCGCTTTCCCGGCACAACGCATCCAGCTTCGGGAACGGCTGATGGACGGCGCGACAATTCTTGCGGCCTTGTCCGCGAAAGCGCAGCAGCTTGCTCCGGGCGGGGGGGCCATAGGGGGGCTGCGGCAATTGTCCGGCGGCGCAAGCATGGAAACGTGGCTTTTCGAAATAACGGGCGACGGACGGGGCGAAAGGCTGATCCTGCGCCGCGAACCCGATGGCAGGAGCGCCGACGGCCGCGGCATCGGCCTGCTGCGCGAGGCGGCCGTCATCGCCCACGCCGGCAAGGCGCAGCTGCCCGTACCCCAAATCCGCCACACATTCACCCCTGACGACGGGATCGGCACCGCATTGGTCATGACCTTCATCGAGGGTGAGGCGCTTCCCCAGCAGATCATGCGCGACCCTGCCCATGCCACAGCGCGGGAAAATTACGCCCAGGACGCCGGGCATATTCTTGCCGCCATTCACGCGCTCGACTGGCAGAATCTCGGCCTGCCGCTGCATCAGCCGGCCACGATGGTCGCCGACCTCGAAAGCCGCTATCGCCAGACATCGATCCAGCGGCCCGTGTTCGAATATGCCTTCCGCTGGCTGGCCGACAACATGCCTCCGCCGGTCGATCAACCGGCACTGGTCCACGGCGATTTTCGCACCGGCAACCTGATGCTCGGGCCAGACTCTATCGCCGGTGTGCTTGACTGGGAGGTCTGCCATGTCGGCGATCCGGTCGAGGATCTTGCCTGGCTTTGCATGCCAAGCTGGCGGTTCGGCGCCCTCGACAAGCCGGTCGGCGGGATCGGGCAGTTCGCGGATCTGGAAAACGCCTATACCGCCGCATCCGGGCGCGGCATCGATCCGGTGCGCTTTCGTTTCTGGAGCATCGTTTCATTGCTGCGATGGGGCGGGATGTGCGCCGATATGGGGCAATGGGTGCTGGACGGCGTGGATCGCTCGCTGGAGCGTCATGTGATCGCGCGACGCGCATCCGAAACGGAACTGGACCTTCTGATGGCGCTGAATGTTCCGCGCCCGCACGGCGGAGGCATGGCCCATGCTTGATCGTCCCAGTCCTGACGACTTCCTGACCGCCGTCATCGCTACCCTGCGCGGCGTGATCGAGCATCTGCCCGCCCGCAAGCAGTTCGAGGTCCGCGTCGCGATCAACGCGCTTGGCCTCGTCCAGCGCGAATTGTCGCTGGGCAAGGTGAGCGAGACCCGGGAACGCGCCCGGCTTCAGGCGCTTCTGGAAATGGACGGAGATCTGGAAGCGCTGAACGAGGCGCTTTGCGTCCAGCTGCGCGAAAAAGGCGCCGACGGCATGAACGCGCAGGTCGCGGCGCATCTTTGGGAAACGACGCTGGAGAAGATCCGCATCGACCAGCCCAACTATCCCACCTTACGGACATTGTCCGACGACAAAGACTGATGGAGAGGCATGGCATGGATTTCTCACTTCCCGATGAACTGACCCAATATCTTGCGAAGATCGACGCCTTCATCGAAAGCGAGATCGAGCCTCTCGAAGAAGCCGATGACAATATCCGCTTCTTCGATCATCGCCGGGAATGGGCGCGGACAAATTTCGAGGAAGGCGGCCTGCCCCGCCATGAGTGGGAAGCGTTACTGGAGGAAGCCAAGCGGCGCGCCGACAAGGCGGGCTTCCTGCGCTTCGCCCTGCCCAGCGAATATGGCGGCAGCAATGGATCGAACCTGTGGATGACCGTCATCCGCGAGCATCTGGCCTCGCGCGGGCTCGGTTTGCACAACGACCTTCAGAACGAACATTCGGTCGTCGGCAATTTCCCGTCGGTCATCATGCTGCGCGATTTCGGATCGCCCGAGCAAAAGGACGTCTTCATCCCCGGAATATTGGATCGCAAGCTGTTCCTGGCGTTCGGCCTGACCGAGCCCGATCATGGTTCTGACGCGACGCACATGGAAACGCGGGCCGTTCCGGAAATGCGCGACGGCAAGGCCGGATGGCGGATCGACGGCGGCAAGATGTGGACCACGGGCATGCACAGCGCGACGCATGTCATCATCTTCGCCAGGACCGCCGGCGACGATGGCGACGCGAAAGGCATAACCGCCTTTCTTGTCCCCACCGACACGCCGGGCATCACGGTCGAGGAATATCTCTGGACGTTCAACATGCCGACAGACCATCCCCGGGTCAGTTTTTCCAACCTGTGGGTCGACGACAGCTGCATTTTCGGTCCGCCTGATCGCGGCCTGGCGCTGGCCCAGGCATTCGTGCACGAAAACCGCATCAGGCAGGCCGCCTCCTCTCTGGGCGCCGCCGCTTATTGCGTCGAGGAATCTGTGCGCTATGCCCGCGCGCGCAAGCCGTTCGGCGAGGAACTGGCCCGCAACCAAGCGATCCAGTGGCCGCTGGTCGAACTAGCGACGCAGATCGAGATGCTGCGCCTGTTGATCCGCAAGACCGCCTGGGAAATGGACCAGATGCCGCATCCCGAAGTGGAAAAGCGCATCTCCGACAAGGTCAGCATGTGCAATTATTGGGCAAACCGCCTCTGTTGCGAGGCGGCGGACCGGGCCATGCAGGTGCATGGCGGCATCGGCTATTCACGCCACAAGCCCTTCGAGCATATCTATCGCCACCATCGCCGCTATCGCATCACGGAAGGGTCTGAGGAAATCCAGATGCGAAAGGTCGCCAGCTATCTGTTCGGCTATCTCGGCCCCCGCAAGGGCCAGATTCCGCCGCCGCGCTGAAGCCGGGCCAGCGCCCTCAGCCCAGAGGGCGCTCGACCCGGTCATGGCCCCAAGGCGTGACCCGTTCACCGTCGCCGGGTACCCGGAAGGTGTCGACCAGCATTTCCGTGACCTTGAGCGTTGCGAAGAAGCGGCCGAAACCGACGCAATAGGCGCAATACATGCCCAGTTCGACGATCTCGCCATCGCTGAAATAGCGCCGCAACTCATCATATGCCCTGTCGTCGATCCCGAAATGATTGACGGCCAGCAGGTCGGCGAAACGCAGCGCCGCACGCTCGTGATCCGTCAGATCATCCGCCTCCTCCGGCCGTTCGAGCGAGCAGACCAGATCCTCCGTCACCACATCTTCGGGCTGATAGCGGACGGCCATGCAGGTCCGGCACTGATTGTGAAAGCCGATGCGCAGGCGGACCAGTTCCATGAGGCGCCCCGGCAATGTCCCGGTCGTCAGGATCTTTTCGGCCAGCCCCTTCATGGCGGCGAGCGCGTCGGGCCGATGGGACAGCACGGCATCGACATGGTCCAGAACGTTCGCGACCGGATGGTCTGGACTGTCCACGGTGCTTATGCGCGTCATGACCTTCTCCTTCGAATTTCATCTGATATGCTGCAACGGCGCGTTTATCCGCCCGCCTTTCATACTTCGTCAAAGTCCGCATGCCGAAATCACCTGCATGATGAATGGAAGTCGAACTGAACGGCCAGTCGACAATCCTCGCGAAATGCAGTCGATTTGTTCCGCACCGCCATCGCTGGCTGCGGGACCTGGCAAAGCCGGGCTCGCGCACCGGAAGCCCAGGAGAGCATCGATGTTCAAGACCATAGGACTGTTCAAACGCAAGTCGGGCATGTCGATGCAGGATTTCCGGGACTATTATGAAAATCGTCACAGCCAGATGGCCCGTTATGTGCCGCAGTTGCGCCGTTACAGCCGCACCTATCTGGAGGCCTATCGCGAACCGTTCACGGGCCAGCTGGTCGAGCCCGAATTCGATGTCATTACCGAGATGTGGTATGACGACCGGGCCTCTTTCGAGGAGGCGATGCTCCTGCTGACGGAGCCTGCCCTGAAACAGGCGTTCGAGGAGGATGAGGAGAATTTCTTCGACCGCAGCCGCAATCGCTTCCTGCTCGCGGAAGAATGCGTGTCGCAATTGCCGGAATTGCGCACCGATCATCTCGCCTCCATCGGCGGCAGGTGCTGAACCATGTCCCGGCTGGCTGACAAGGTCGTCATCGTAACCGGCGGCACGCGTGGCATGGGCGAAGCGATTGCGCGTGCATGCGTGGCGGAAGGCGCGCGGGTCGTCATCGGCGGCAGGGACGGCGCGGCGGGCCGGTCAATCGCCGCGTCGCTGGACGACCATGCCATCTACATGCCGATGGACGTGGCGGATGAACGCGATTGGGAGCGGGTTGTCAGCGGCACGCTGGAACGCTTCGGCGCCATCACATCGCTGGTCAACAATGCCGGCCGTCCGGAACTGTCCGCCATAGAGAATATCAGCGCGGATACGGCCGAAGCCGTGTTCCGCGTCAACCAGCTGGGTCCTTTGCTGGGAATGAAGCATGTCGTCGGGCCGATGCGAGCCGCGGGTGGCGGTTCGATCATCAACATCGGTTCCGTCAGTTTCGTCAAGGCTATCCCACAACAGGCCGTCTATGGGGCGACGAAAGGCGCGATTGTCGGCATGTCGCGTTCCGCTTCGGCAGAACTTGCCCCGGACAATATCCGGGTCAATGTGATCCATCCGGGCTTTTTCGACACCAAATTGCTGCACGATGCATCGGGAGGACATGGCCTGGAGATGGGCGCGCAAATGGTGCCCCTCGGCCGGACGGCCGCGACGCGGGAAATCGTCGGCGCGGCGCTGTACCTGCTGTCCGACGAAAGCAGCTATGTCACCGGCGCGGAGCTCCGTGTCGATGGCGGCTTCGGTATAAGTTGAGGGACTCCGAGCCCGATGAACTCATCGGGCACGGAGACGCATGCTCACCCCTTTTGTTGTCGCATCATTTGCGCGCTGCGCCGGTCATTGCGTTCAGCCGCGCTGATCGAAACGCCGGCCGATCATGGCGCTGGTAATATTCGTCTTTTGTATGTCGATAGCGCCGCCCGCGATCCCCCAACCCCAGGCATCGCGCAACCGCCGTTCCATCGGAAACTCGCTGGAATAGCCATAAGCGCCCATCAACTGCACCGCATGGCCCGTCACTTCGCGCGAAATTTCATTGGCGAAACATTTGGCGAGCGACGATTCCAACACCGACGGCAGACCCTTTTCCGAATTGGCCGCCGCGCGATAGATCAGCAGGCGAGCCGCATCGACGCGCATCTGCATTTCCGCAAGGCGCAGCTGCACGGCCTGGAAATCCACGATCGGCTTTCCGAACTGCCGGCGTTCCTGGACATAGGCCAGCACATCCTCCAGCGCGCCCGATGCCTGGCCAAGCGACATGGTCGCATTGCCGCAGCGTTCCAGATCGAAGGCTTCCATCAATTTGCGGAAGCCGCCGGCCGGAACAATGATGTTTTCGCGCGGCACGCGGGCATCGTCGAAATAAAGGTCGCTGGAAGGAACGCCGCGAAATCCCATCAGCGTTTCATTCGGCCCGAATGTCAGGCCCGGCGCGTCCTTTTCCACATAGACCGCGCCGATCCCCTTGGCGCCGGGATCGTCGGACATGCGGCAATAAACCACATAGCCGTCGGCATGGCCGCCACCCGAGCACCAACGTTTCGTGCCGTTCAACACCACTTCGTCGCCACGAATCTCCGCCCGCGTCTTGAGGTCCGTCAACGCGCTGCCCGCATCGGGTTCCGACATGGAGACAGCAACGACGATCTCGCCTCTACACACTTTCGGAATCACACGGCGCTTGAGCGCTTCGCTGCCGAAATGCTCAATCGCGCGCACCGGGCCCACGCAGGATTCGAAGATCGGAAAGGCCACGGCGGAGGAAATCTTGGCGAACTCCTCTACAACGATGAGAGCTTCCAGATTGCCAAGGCCAAGGCCCCCATATTCAGGCGCGACATTGACGCCCAGAAAGCCCTGCTCAGCATAGCGCCGGATCAACTCCTGCGATGGCGGCGCATTTCGGTTCTCCAGATCGCGCGCGATATCGGGCAATTCGTTGCGCGCGAAATTGCGGGCGGCTTCCTGCAGGGATTGTTGATCGTCGTTCAGTGTGAAGTCCATCGTCTCACTCTATCGTCATGATGGTCGATTTGCCCCAAAAGGGCGATGTCAGTCCTGTAAGGAGTCAATGCCGAGCGCAGCGATCGCCCGGTCGTCATATCCTATCGAACGAAGCACTTGGACGCTGTCGGCACCAATCGGGCGGGAGCCGTGCGCAATATGGGATGGCGTGCGGGAAAAGCGCGGCGCTGGCGCGGCCTGCATGACCCCATCGACCTCCACGAACACATTTCGCGCCACATTCGCCGGATGGGCGAAGGATTCCTCAAAATCCAGAATGGGCGCCAGGCAGGCGTCCGAACCCTCCATGATCGCGGCCCATTCGTCGCGGCTCTTCATCGCAATGCGCTCCGCGATCAATTCCTTCTGGCGCGGCCAGCCGTCGCGGTCGCTTTGATCGAACTGAGCGGGATCGAGGCCAAGCCGCTCGATCAACTGGCGGTGAAACTGAGGCTCGATAGCGCCGATGGCGACATATTTGCCATCCGCGCAGGTGAAGCTGTCATAGAAATAGGCGCCGCCATCCAGCAGATTGGATTCAGGCTCATCGATCCAGGCGCCGCCTGCGCGCAGGCTGTGCATCAACCAGAGCTGCTGCGCGGCGCCATCCACCATCGCGCAGTCGACGACCTGTCCCGCACCCGAACGCTGCGCCTCCAACATCGCCGCCAATATGCCCATGGCCGCCAGCATGCCGCCACCGCCCATGTCGCCGACCAGATTGAGCGGTGCGAGCGGCCGTTCCCCCTTCCTGGCAAAAGCGCGCAACGCGCCGGACAGCGCAATATAGTTGATGTCATGGCCGGCGGACTGGGCAAGCGGGCCTTCCTGCCCCCATCCGGTCATCCTCGCGAAAACGAGGCGTGGATTGCGCGCGAGACAAGCTTCGGGACCGATGCCCAGCTTTTCGCACACGCCGGGACGATAGGGGTCGATCAGGGCGTCGGCCTCATCGACGATGCGCATCAAAGCTTCGCGATGCGCGGTATCCTTGATATCGAGCGCGACCGACTTCTTCCCCCGCAGGCTGACGTCGGTTTTCTGGCTGAGCGGTTGCGCACCGGGCCGTTCGATGCGGATCACCTCCGCCCCCATGTCGGCGAGCATCATCGTCGCCATCGGCGCAGGGCCGATGCCTGCCAGTTCCACGATCCTGAATCCGGTCAACGGCCCCATCTGCTGCATATCCTTCGCTGTCATGGCCATCAAAAATTGCGGATGTTGAACGGCTGATAGCGATCGGACAGCATCTCGCGCGCGATGATCATCTTCATGATCTCGGAACTGCCGGCATAGATGGTCGCGATCCGCGCATCGGTATATTGGCGGCTTATCGGATATTCATCCATATAGCCGGCGCCACCATGCAACTGCACGCCCAGATCAGCCGCATCGATAGCGAGTTCGCTGGTCGTCAGCTTAACTCTCGCCGCGTCCTCTGCGGTCAACTGGCCCGCGTTGAAGGACCGCACACACTGGTCCAGATAGCATTGAGCGACATCAAGGCGGGTACGCATCTCCGCCATTTTGAACTGCGTATTCTGCTTGTCCGCGAGCGGACGCCCGAAGACATGCCGATCCAGCACAAAATCGCGGGTCAGGTCCCACGACAGTTGCGCCGCCGCAAGATAGCCGGTCGATCCGATCAGCCGCTCTTCGGCAAGGCCCACCATAAGGTGCTTGAAGCCTTCACCGACCCGGCCGAGGACATTTTCCTTGGGCACACGCACGTCGTTGAAATAGAGTTCCGCCGTGTCCTGGGCCATCTTGCCCATCTTCGCCAGCTTGCGACCCCGCTCGAAACCGTCCATGCCGCGCTCGACAACGAACAGCGTCATGTGATGCTTCTGATCCGGCTCCCCCGTCTTGGCGGCGACGACCACGACATCGGCGTTGATCCCGTTGGAGATATAGGTTTTGGCGCCGTTCAGCACCCAATGATCGTCATGCTCCACCGCGCGCGTCTTGATCGCGGCCAGGTCGCTGCCGGCGGCAGGTTCCGACATGGCGATCGCAAGAATTTTCCTGCCCGACACGAAGTCGGGCAGGAACCGATCAAGCTGCGCCTCGGTCCCGAAGCGCGTGAAATAGGGCGCGACCAGCCGCGAATGCAGCGTACAATACCAATCGGCGGTCCGCGCATAGGCGTTTTCCTCGATGATGATCTGCTCGAACCGGAAGTCCCGATCACCGATGCCGCCATATTTCTCGTCCGGCCAGATCATGAGCAGGCCCTGCTCGCCCGCCTTCTGAAAGAGGGAGCGGTCGACGATGCCATCCTTCCTCCATTGCTCCATGTGAGGGACCACCTCTTCCGTCAGGAAACGGCGGTAGGTCTGGCGGAACATTCCCTGTTCTTCAGTGAAATCGCGCGGCAGCATCATTTTCGCTTTCTGGACTGTCCATGCATCAATGAACCGGCCGTCCGAAACATGGGACCGGATGCTTTTGCGATTAGGCCAGCCGATCCGCTTTGACCAGAAATTCGGGCAAACAATATATTTGTGATGTAATGGTCGATGAATGGCGCGGCATCCGTGAAGCGCCCAATTCGGTGACATCATATATTTGATGGATCGCGCACCATCCGCATTTCGAATTGTCCTGACCGACCTACAGGCCGATTAAGGCCGCGATAAATATCTCGGGAGGATGTTAGATGAAACATGTACTCATTCGCGCGCTCGGCACGATTTCGATGGCCTCGACCTTCGCGCTTTCGGGCCTGGCCCATGGGCAGACGGCAGCGGAACAGGATGGATCGGCAGCGCCCCTCGGCGTTGGCGACATCATCGTCACCGCGCAACGCCGCGCCGAAAACATCAATTCCATTCCCCAGGCCATTTCGGCGGTCGGCGGCGAGGAATTGCAGAACCGCCAGATCACGGCCCTGGACGAAGTCCGCGCGCTCGTGCCGGACCTGAAGGCGGCGTCTTCCTACGGGACCACGCTTGCGTCAGCATTCACCATTCGCGGCATCGGGCCGGCCAATCAGTACAACCTCAACGTCCAACAGCCGGTCGGCACCTATATGGACGAAATCTATCAGACCTATCTGCCCGCGCCGGGCGTCCAGATGTTCGACCTTGCCCGCGTCGAGGTACTCAAGGGGCCGCAGGGCACGCTTTACGGACGTAACACAACAGGCGGCGCGGTGAGCTTCATCTCCAACGACCCCAAGCTCGCGAAGGGCGAGATGAACGGCTATGTTCGGTTGGGTTATGGCAGCTTCAACCGTTTCCTGACGGAAGCGGCCAGCGACATCACCGTCATCGACGATGTGCTGGGCCTGCGCCTCGCCGTTTTCCGCGAAAGTCAGCATGGGTTCATCCGGAACGTGGGCACTTCCGGCCCACGCTATTATGGCGATTCGACCTCGACCCAAGGCCGCGCTACCCTGCTGTTCCGTCCCGACGACACAACGGATATCGAACTCAAATTCTACGCCAACGACTTCGATGGAACCATATCCTCCGGGTTCAGCGACGGCATCTTGCCAGGTCACACGAATTTCGGCGGCTATTCCCGGAGCGGCTTGAGCAATCGAGAAGCAGAACTCAGCTATAATCGCGATCCGGAGGCCAGTTCCTGGCAAAGCGGCCTGACCATCAACAAGACACTGGGCGACGTCAAGATGACATCCATCACGTCCTACCAGAAGAGCAAATCCATTCTGCGCAACGATTGCGACGGGTCACCGTCCGATCTGTGCATCGCGAACTTCGCCTCTCGCGGGGACCAGTTCAGTCAGGACGTTCGCGGCCAGTTGAAGAACGACCTGCTGACGCTTACCGCGGGCGCCTTCTACGCAAAGGACAGTTTCGATCTCACGTCCAATGTCGGCTTTGCGGGCACCACCTTCCTGGAAAACAGCTTCGAACAGGATCGCAGGACCTATGGCGCCTTTGCCGATGCCACCATCGCGGTCGCCGACAGCTTCGAACTGACGGGCGGCGTCCGCCAGACATGGGATCGCACCCGCATCTCGAAGATGCGCACGCTGCTGCTGGACGCCCTGTATGGCGACCCGATCGGCATGACCATCCCGAGCTTCGGCCCCTATGTGCCGAACAGCTACTATCCCGATGTCACTCGCAAGTCCGACGGGCTGAGCGGACGCGCCATCGCCACCTACAAGTTCAACGGCAGCATGATCTATGCAAGCTACAGCCATGGCTATCGCAATGGCGCATTCAATGGAGTCCAGTTCTTTTCCCCCGCCGAGCTGAGCTATGTTGGCCCGGAAAAGGTCGACAACTTCGAGCTCGGCACGAAGCTGAGGCTGGCGGGCGGCGACGTCCAGCTGAACATCACGGGATATTATACCAAGATCAAGAACCAGCAGGTCCTGACTCAATTCAACATTCCCGCCACGCCGACATCGCCGGGCATCAGCTATCCCGGCCTGACCGGACTCGACGGGCGCGTCTATGGGGTGGAGGCCCAGGCCAATGCACGGCTGTCCTCGCGGCTAAACGCGTCGTTCTCGCTCAGCGCACTCAATTCGCGATATGACAATGGACCCGATCAGATCGTCAACAGCTGGAATGTGGGCGGCAACCGCTTCCCGTCCGCGCCGAAATTCTCGGCCGTCGGCGGCGTGCAATATGCCCTGATCAACGAGGGCGACCGCAAGCTGACCATCGACACGAATATTTCCTACAGCAGCCAGATATTCTTCGATCCTGAAAATGGTGAAACGAGCTTAGGGAAGCTGCTGGTGGAAGGGCAGAAGGCCTATGCGCTGGTCGACGCCAACCTCACCTATTCGACCGGCCACATCACGTTGGGCGCCTATGTCCGGAATCTGGCCAACAAGCTTTATTACAGCCAGGGCCAGAATACCGAACAGTCCTTCGGCAACGACCTGAACTGGCGGGGGCGTCCCCGCTCCATCGGCGTCACGGCCAAGCTCGATTTCTGATGATCCCCCTCCCCCGCCTCGCCTGCGCGTTGTCGTCCACGGCTATTCCCGTGGCGGCGGCGACGGGCCACCGTAATACCCCTGCTCCGACATATCAGCGTCTGTGAGGCTTTCATGGCTGGCAATGCAACATCCCACGACATCGAACGCCCCGGCCCGCTGGCGGATATTCGCGTCCTCGATCTGACCCGGGTGATAGCCGGTCCGCTGGCGACCCAGATCATCGGCGATCTTGGCGCGGACATAGTGAAAATCGAAAGGCCCAATGGCGGCGACGATTCCCGCCATATCGGCCCGCCATGGATGCCCGGCGGGGCAGAGGCGAAACTGAAGGATTCGACTTACTATCATTCGGTCAATCGCAACAAACGGTCCATGACCGTGGATTTTTCCAATCCCAGATGGTGCGAAATCCTGCGGGAAATGGCAAAGCGTTGCGACGTGTTTGTCGAAAATTTCCGGCCGGGAACCCTGCGCAAATATGGGTTGGACTATGAGAATCTGAAGCAGCTCAATCCCGGGTTGATTTATTGTTCCCTGTCAGGCTTCGGCCAGGATGGTCCCTATTCTTCCCGATCGGGCTATGACTATCTCGCGCAAGGCATGAGCGGACTAATGACCGTGACCGGGCATCCGGAGGACATGCCGGGCGGCGGCCCCATGCGTGTCGGCATCCCGCTGGTCGACATCCTCTCCGGCATGAACGCGGCGACCGCGATCATCGCTGCGATCCGGCACAGGGACCGGACGGGTGAAGGGCAGCATATCGACATATCCCTCTTCGAATCCGCCATCGCGAGCATGTTGAACCCAACATCGGCCTGGTTGAACAGCCAGCATTCGATCGGGCTGACATCCAACGATCATCCAAGCGCAGCGCCTTATGGGATATTCGAGGTGGACGATGGCCATCTTATCATCGCCACTTTCAGCGACCGCGAATTTGTCCGCCTTGCAAAAGCTCTGGGGCATGAGGAATGGATAGAGGACCCCCGTTTCGCACAGAACGAGGCGCGGGTAGCCAATCGCGAAACGCTCAAGCAGTTTGTGACACAAGCCCTCCGAGGACGGACGCGCGCCGAATGGACCGATCTTCTCAATGCAGCGACCGTGTCATGCGGGCCGATAAACAAGATGGAAGATCTGGAACTGGACCCGCAGGTCATTGCCCGGGAAATCCTTGTTTCCATGGACCGCGACGCCGGAATACCGGTCAGGACGATCGCCAGCCCGCTGCGCTTTTCTTCATCTCCTGCATCCTATCGCCGGCCTCCGCCCGCACCGGGGGAGCACACCGCCGAAATATTGCATGAGTATTTTGACCTGACGGAAGAGGAAATAGCCTCGCTTTACGGCGCGTGCGATGCCGATAGTGCGGGGCGTGAGCACAATAGGTACAAGCAGGCGGAAACATGAACATCGAAGCCTTCCGGCGTTTCAGCATTCCATCAGCGCAGGAGCGGTTTACGGCGCGTGATGCCATGCTCTACGCCCTTGGACTTGGTTATGGCAGCGATCCGGAACGCTCGGAAGAGCTGGACTATGTCTATGAGGGCAGGCTGAAGGTCCATCCAGCCGTGGCGCTCGTGCTCGGGCGCTTCGAACAATGGACGAACACGCCCGAATTGGAAATCGACTGGCGTCGCATCCTGCATGCCGAACAGTCGCTGCGGGTTTTCCGCCCGATAAAGGCGGATATCGACATTCGGGCGGAATATAGCTTCACCGGGCTTCAGGATCGGGGGCCGGATCGCGGCGCCATGCTCCATATCACAAAGAATATATTTGCGCAGGGTGAACCGGACCCTGTCGCGACAGCCGTGATGTCCTGGCTTCTTGCTGGAGACGGCGGCTTTGGCGGCGATGAAACCGTGCCATCGCTGGCTGGCCCCGCCCTGCCCTCCACCGCGCCGGACGACCAGCTGGAACTGGCGGTGCCGAACCAGGCCGCCCTGCTCTATCGCCTTAACGGTGATTACAACCCGCTTCACGCCGACCCGGCGGCCGCACGGACAGTGGGTTTCGACCGGCCGATCCTGCACGGGCTTGCCACCTACGGCTATGCATGGCGGGCGCTGGCCCGCATGACGGCGGACGGAGACGCCAACCGGATTGAATTTTTCACCGCGCGCTTCAGCAAGCCCTTCTATCCTGGCGAGACGCTGAGGACGGAAATATGGCGGCAGGGGCGAGATGTCCGGTTCCGCTGCAAATCCGTCGAACGCGATATCATCGTGCTGGACCGTGGGACGGCACGTCTGGCTGCTGGACCTTCGCCAGATATGTGATGTCCGGTCCCGTCCTTCGCGTTGCGATGCAGAGTCAGTTATGAACCCCTAAAGGATATGACGAGAGGAAGATCATGCTGCGACCGCACCTAGTCTCTGGCATCTGCTCGCCCGGATGGGAGGCGATACGAGACGCCTTCATGCGAAATTTCACGGACAAGGGCGAAATCGGCGCCAGTCTGTGCATCCATCATCAGGGGCGCGCCGTTGTCGATCTTTGGGGCGGCAATGCGAGCGAAACCAAGCCCTGGGAAGAAAATACCGTTTCGCTGGTCTTTTCCGCAACCAAGGGCGCGACTGCCCTCGCCGCGCATATGCTTGTCGAGCGCGGCGAACTCGATCTGCACAAGCCGATCAGTCATTACTGGCCCGAATTCGCTCAGGCCGGCAAGCAGGACGCCACCGTCCTGATGGCGCTCAACCACAGCGTGGGCCTGCCCGGCCTGCGCGAACCCGTGTCCCAATGGGCGTTCGAGGATTGGGATTTCATGGTCGATGCGCTGGCGCGGGAAGAACCCTTCTGGGAACCCGGCACGCGCAATGGATATCATCTGCTGACCTTCGGATGGACCGTGGGCGAACTGGTGCGCCGGGTTTCCGGCAAATCGCTGGGCGCCTTCTTCCGCGAGGAGCTTGCCGAACCCTATGCGCTGGATTTCGCCATCGGGCAGAAGGAAGGGGACGAGGATCGCGTGGCGCATATCCAACCGTTTGAACATCGCGACATGTCGAACGTCGTCGAATTCGAGCGGATGTGCCTTGAACAGCCTGAAAGCCTGCCGGCGCGCGCCATGATCAATTCGGGAGGCTACAGCCCTGTGCTGCGCGACGAGGAGACGGGGCGTTGCATCCCCGATACGCCCCGCGCCCGCAGGGCCGAACTGGGGGGAGCCGGCGGCGTGACCAATGCGCGCGGCCTTGCACGCCTCTACGCGCTGGTGGCACAGCCGGATGCCGGACCCTATTCCGCCGATCTCGTGTCGCGGATGGGACAGGTGTCGATGGCCACCCAGCGCGACGCCATCCTGCAAATCCCTACACGCTTTGCCCTGGGCTTCATGAAGTCGCTGGACAATCATCATCTGCCGCTCGGCCATATCCTGTCCGCTGTTCTGGGCGATCGCGCCTTCGGGCATGTCGGCGCGGGCGGCAGCATCGGTTTCGCCGATCCTGGCGCCGGCATGTCCTTTGGTTACACGATGAACAAAATGGGGCCGGGGATATGGCTGAATGAACGCGGCCAGTCGCTGGTCGACGCCGCCTATAAATGCCTGGGCTATCGGTCACGCGCTTCCGGCGTGTGGATAAGGTAAATCGGGACCAACGGAGAGATATCATGACAAACGACATGTCGCTGGAAAACCGGACCATCGTGGTCACTGGCGGCGCACAGGGAATCGGCCAGGCCGTTGCCAGGAAAGCCCTGTCCCTTGGCGCGAACGTCGCCGTCATCGACATGCGGCGCGAACCCATTGACGAGCTTGCGCAACAGCATCCCGACAGGCTCCTGGTCCAGACCGGCAGCGTTTCCGACGAAGCCTTCGTCCAGCAGGCCATGCAGGCGACCGTCGACCGGTTCGGGGCGATCGACGGGCTGGTCAACAATGCCGGCATCACGCGCCCGGCCATGTTGATGAAGATGGACCGCCAGCAATGGGACGACGTCATAGACGTCAACCTGACCGGCTGTTTCGTCTGCCTTCAGGCCGCCGCCACGCACATGGTCCAGCGTTTCAAGGAAAACGGCATCGGGGGCGCCATCGTGAACATCAGCTCCGACGCGGGCAGGAAGGGGACGTTGGGCCAGGTCAATTACGGCGCCGCCAAGTCCGGCGTCCTTGGCCTGACGATGAGCGCCGCGCGCGAACTCGCCCGCTATCAAGTGCGGGTGAACAGCATATTGTTCGGAGTCGTCGCCACCGAGATGACGACGACTCTGCGCACGGAGGAACGCTTCCGGGAGCGTTATCTTGAGGAAATCCCGCTGGGCCATTTCCTGGAACCGGATGTGGCGGCGCGCTCCATCGCTTTCCTGCTGTCGGACGCCTCGGCCTATATAACGGGACAGCATCTGTCCGTGAATGGCGGATGGGTGATCGGCGTATGAGCGAGCCGCAACAACAGGCGCCGATCGCCTATTATTTTCAGCAACTGGCCGCCGGCCACTTCATGATCCAGAGGTCCAGATCATCGGGGCAATATGTCTTTTATCCGCGCCTGTTCGCGCCGGGCAGCGGCGACATGGATCTGGAATGGGTGGAAGCGTCCGGCAAGGGGACGATCTATTCCAGCACGACCATTCCAAAACGCCCGCCGGAGGCCGACGAGACCCTGTCCATCATCGAACTGGAAGAGGGACCGCGCCTGCTGAGCCGGGTCATGGATGCGCCTGCGCATGAAAGCTGTATAGGCGACCCGGTAACCGCATTTATCGGAGAGGAGGATGGAAAGCCGATCCTGCTGTTCCGCCGGGAGAAACAGGCATGAGCGACGCTTTCCCAAGAGGCCGAACCGCCATTGTCGGCGCCGCGACCTATGGCATCGGCGAAATGCCGGGCTATGAAGCCATCGATCTCGCCGCGATGGCCAGCCGGCTCGCCATCGAGGATGCGGGCCTCAAGCTCAGCGATGTCGATGCGGTGTTCACCGGACTGCCGCAGGATTTCAATTCCGGCCTGACGATCGCGGAATATCTGGGCATCCAGACCAAGATGACCGAAAACAACCGGACCGGCGGCTCCGCCTTCCTGACGCATGTCGCACATGCGGCCCTGGCGCTCGACGCCGGCGCCTGCGACGTCGCCCTGATCGCTTATGGAAGCAACCAGCGGACCATGTCCAGCGGCCTCGTCAGTGCATTCGGTCCGTCGCCTGTCGAAGCGCCCTACAAACCGCGACTGCCTGTCATGGCCTATGGGCTCGCGGCGGCGCGCCACATGCATGTCTATGGCACGACGCCCGAGCAATTGGCGTCGGTGGCGGTCTCTGCGCGCCAATGGGCCAATCTCAACCCGGATGCCTTTCGCCAGGGCCCGCTCTCGATCGAAGACTGTCTTGCCAGTCGATATGTCGCCACCCCGTTACGGGTCTCGGACTGTTGCTTGGTCACCGACGGCGCCGCCGCGATCGTCATGACGCGGGCCGATCGCGCTGCCCATCTCCGCAAGGCTCCCGTCCATGTGCTGGGAACGGCGGCGGCGGTGACGCATCGCGAAATAGCGCAGATGCCCGACCTTACCGTTACCGGGGCCGCGCAGTCGGGCCCCCGCGCCCTTGCACAGGCCCGGCTGACGCCAGCCGATGTCGATGTGGTGCAACTCTACGACGCCTTCACGATCAACACGATCTTGTTCCTGGAGGATCTGGGCTTCTGCCCCAAGGGCGAAGGCGGCCGATTTGTAGCGAGCGGCGCCATCGCACCGGGAGGGTCGTTACCCGTCAACACCAATGGCGGAGGACTTTCCTGCGTTCATCCGGGAATGTACGGCCTGTTTACGCTGGTCGAGGCCACGATGCAGCTGCGCCGCGAAGCCGGCGAACGCCAGCAGGACAGAAGCGAGATCGCCCTGTGCCATGGCAATGGCGGCGTGCTGTCCAGCCAGGTCACGACGATCCTGGGCACAGCGAACGCCCTTTGACGCATTCCGGGGCGGGCTGAAACGGCCGGTCCCGGAAGATCGAAAACATATAACAATCGGAGTGGGTCGGAACCCGCCGATAGAAGCTGAAAAGGAGAGGCGGACATGATCTTGCGGGTCTATCGCATGACCGTTGCTGATGGACGGGAGGTGGAGGTACGTGACGTGCTGAAGCGGTTGGTGGACGTCGTGCGCGACCTGCCGGGATGCGCCGGCGCAGAGGCCATGGGCGATATCGACGATCCCCGGTCCGTGTTGTTCATCGAACGGTGGGCCGATCGAGCCGCCCATGAAGCCGCATCCGCGCAAATGCCCCGCGATGCCCTCAAGGCCCTTGTCGCCTGCCTCGACACGCCGCCGGCCGCAGGCTGGTTTCAGGCCATCAACGGATGAACGCAATGACGGCAAGGCATCACATCCTTGCTGGCTGTGTCACGACCAACACTTTCCGTTGACTTGGCCTTTGGCAGTCGATCCTTTCAGGGCGAAGGAATATAAAGATGGAAACTTTCGATTACATCATTGTCGGCGCCGGTTCGGCGGGTTGTGTGCTTGCGGATCGTCTGTCGGCAGACGGCCGGTCGACCGTGCTTCTGCTCGAAGCAGGCGGCGACGACAGGCCTTTTCGGGACCTCGCAACCTTCCGCAACAAACTGATGCTCCACATTCCGGTAGGCTTTGCGCGGGCGATGCTCGATCCGGCCGTGAACTGGATGTACATGACCGAACCCGATCCAGAGACGAAAGGCCGGTCGCATTTCTGGCCCAGGGGCAAGGTTCTGGGGGGGTCCTCCTCCATCAACGGATTGCTCTATGTGCGTGGGCAGGCCGAGGATTACGATGTCTGGCGCCAATTGGGATGCGAAGGATGGGGATGGTCCGACGTGCTGCCCTATTTCCGCCGGTCGCAGGACCAGGAGCGGGGCGAGTCCGATCTGCATGGCGTGGGCGGGCCGCTGACCGTCAGCGACATCCGCGCCGACAATCCCACCTCTGACGCGGTGATGGAGGCGTGCGTGCAGGCCGGCATGCCCATTTCCACGGACATCAACGGCTGGGACCAGCATGGCGTCAGCCCCTATCAGGCGACCACGCGCAAGGGGCGCCGCTGCTCTACCGCCGTTGCCTATCTGCACCCGGCAATGCGCCGCTCCAATCTGAAGGTCGTGACGTCGGCCCTGGCCAGCCGCATAGTTTTCAAGGGCAAGCGCGCCACAGGCATCGATTATCGCAAGGGGAACGTAACGCACCGCGTCCACGCCGGGCGGGAGGTCATTCTGTGCGGCGGCGCGATCAATTCCCCGCAACTGCTCGAACTGTCGGGCGTAGGAAACGCGGCACGGTTGCGCGAGCTCGATATTTCGGTTGTCGCCGACCTTCCCGGGGTGGGTGAAAATCTTCAGGACCATTTCGTGGTTGCATCCCGCTATCGATTGAAAAACAGTACTTATTCATTCAACAGATCCGCGCATGGCGCCCGGTTTTTCTGGGAAGTGGGCAAGTATCTGGTTTCCCGGCGGGGCCTGCTGTCCCACGTCCCATCCCATGTCGCCGCCTTCTGCAAGTCCAGCCCCGACCTCGACAGCCCGGACCTGCAATTTCATATCCATCCCGCCTCAACCGATTATGAAGCGATGGCCAAAACAGGCCGCATGACACTGGACAAGGTGCCCGGCCTGACATTCGGCGTTTGCCAGCTTCGCCCCGAAAGCCGGGGCTCGATCCACCTCAAATCGTCGGACCCGGCACAGCACCCGTCCATCCAACCCCACTATCTGACGAGCGAGACGGATCGCGCCGTGACTGTCGCTGGCCTGAAATGGACCCGGAAGATCGTGGAGCAGCCCGCGCTTGCCCCTCATATCGATCATGAAATCGTGCCCGGCCCCGCGGTAGCCAGCGATGAACAACTGCTGGATTATGCGCGAACGGCCGGAACGACCATCTTTCATCCCGTGGGAACCTGCAAGATGGGAAGGGACGATCTGGCCGTGGTCGATCCGCAATTGCGCGTCCGGGGTATCGATGGCCTTCGTGTCGTCGACGCGTCCGTCATGCCGCGACTCGTGTCGGGCAATACCAATGCGCCGGTCGTCATGATCGCGGAAAAGGCCGCCGACATCATTCTTGGCCGGACCGGCGTCGGCATACAGGCCGCATGATCGATCAGGGCGGCGTATGGCAGGACAAGGAAATATGAAGATGGATTCCGACACAGCCGAAGCGGCGACGAATTTTCTACCAAGGCCCGCCGATCTGCCGGATCATGCCGCCTATAGCGGCGCCGCCGAACCACCGCTTTCCCCTGATCTGCATCACGACCTCGCCGCCATGCGGACATTGCCCGACATTGCCCGGCATCATGCGAAACAGCGGCGTGACAAGGAAGCGCTGCTGTTCGAGGGGCGAACGCAAAGCTACGGGGAATTCGACCTTTCCACCAACCGCGTCGCGAACGCCCTGCTGGCCCATGGCCTCGGCAAGGGGGACCGCATCGCCTATGTCGGCAAGAACAGCGACCTCTATTTCGAATTGATGTTCGGGGCGGCCAAGGCCGGCGTCGTTCTGGTTTCCATCAACTGGCGCCTGGCCAGCGAGGAAATCCGCTTCATCATCGAGGATTCGGGATCGCTGCTGGTGTTTTCGGGGCCGGAAACGCTCTCCACAGTGCTGGAGGCGACGGGGGATCGCCAGCTCATAGCCATGGAACGGGCCGATGGCGGGCATCCCGCCTTCCCGGCATGGCGCGATGCCGCAGACGATTCCGATCCCGACATGGTCATCGGGCCGGATGACGTCTTCCTTCAACTCTACACATCCGGAACGACCGGCTTTCCCAAGGGCGTGCTCATCACCCATGAAAATGTCCTAGGCATCCGGCGCGCGCAGATCCTGTCCGGACGGCCATGGTTCGACTGGACTGCGGATGACGTCTGCCTGGTGGCGACGCCAGTGGGGCATATCGGCGGTTCGGGCTGGGGCATCATCGGCCTTTATGCGGGCGCGAAAAATGTGATCGCGCGCGAATTTTCGCCCGACGCCATATTGAGCCAGATGGAACAGCATGTCGTTTCCAAGATTTTCCTTGTCCCATCGGCCATGCAGATCATCATTCGCGATCCACGGATAAAGAAGGTCGATTTTTCCCGCCTGCGTTACATTCTCTATTCCTCCTCGCCCATTCCGCTCGACCTGCTGCGCGAAAGCATGGACGCTTTTGGATGCGGCTTCATCCAGTCCTACGGCCTGACGGAAACCGCCGGCGGCGTGACCCATCTGCCGCCCAATGACCATGATCCGTCCGGCAATCGCAAGATGCGGTCGGCTGGCATTCCCATGCCCGGCGCGGAAATCGCCATCATAGGCGAAGACGGCCAATTCCTTCCGTTTGACGAGGTTGGTGAAATCGTCTGTCGCGGCAGCTTCGCGACGCAGGGCTATTGGAACCGTCCGGACGCCACTGCCGACCTGTTCGTCGGCAATGGCTGGCTGCGGACTGGCGACGCCGGCTATCTCGACACGGACGGCTATCTGTACCTGCATGACCGGATCAAGGACATGATCGTATCCGGAGGAGAAAATATCTACCCGGCCGAGGTTGAAAACGCCGTCTACGGCCATCCCGACGTGGCCGAAGTGGCCGTGATCGGCATCCCGGACGATAAATGGGGAGAGACAGTCAAAGCCGTTGTCGTTGCGCGTCCCGGCAGCAGTCCGACAGCCGAAGGCATCATTGCCTATGCGCGTGAGAAAATCGCGAAATTCAAATGCCCCCGATCGGTCGATTTCGTCGATGAAATCCCCAAAAACCCATCCGGCAAGATCCTGCGCCGGAAAATAAGGGAGCCCTATTGGGAAGGTGCGGCAAGACGTATAAACTGAACTGACCCATAATATTTCCAAGCCTGTCGAAATTTGGGGCGGAGAATGATGTTTCATTCTCCGCCCCATTCGCTGTCGCCTTTGTCATCCTGCCAACCGTCAGACTGCGCCTTGGGAATGTGCTTTTCGACGCATCGTCGGGCCTGCCCGCCCATGCATCAAATATGTGATGGATGAAAAGCGCTTGCTCCATGCGCCACAGCCAAAAATCCCCGGATTTCCGTCATTCGGTTGCTTTTTCACAACAGATTCCGAATCCTACATGCGTATTTTACAACGATATCTTCTGTTCCTTCGCTGATTTTGGGCGTATGATCATGATCAGAACGTTGGCGGATGCCACAGAAGCGCGCCGCAGTTCGCGAGAGGATGACCAAGTGAAGCTGGATAGTCTCGATCAGGCGATCGTTCAGACATTGGTGGCTGAGCCGCGCATTCCCAACGCGGCCATTGCTCGACGCGTCGGACTGTCAGAGTCTGCGGTGGCAGCGCGAATCAACAGGCTAACGGCCGAAAACACCCTGCGACTGACTGTCGAGCGTGATGCCCGGGCTGAAGGGTTTCAGATTCAGGCGTTTGCGCGCGTGGAAACGGACATCGAAGAAGTAGATGCTGCTGCCGAGGCAATATGCCGGTTACCAGAGATTGATATCGTGTTCGGTTCCGTGACGCCCGGTGTCCTGACCCTGATCTTTTTTGCGCGCGACGTAGATGATTTCCACGCAATCGTGCGCCGGGTGGAGGAGTCCAGTCCGCATATCTGTTTCGTTTCTGCCCAGATCGCGGGCGACATCTATAAATATTCGACGACCTACGGGCTATTGTCATGATCGACGATCGGTTGAACCAACGCATCGTCGCCTGTCTGCGTCGCAACGGGCGTGCATCCAATAGCGAGATTGCGCGGGAAGTCGGCCTGTCCGAGGCTGCCGTCCGGCAACGGGTGAAAAGGCTGCTCGATGCGCGGGTGATCCGTTTTCGCGCCGTGGTGAACGCCGCGATGCTGGGCATCGAGGTGACATATCTCATCCGGGCCGCGATACGGCCGACAAGACTTGAGGCACTGGCCAGGCGGCTGCGCGTCCTACCCCCTGTCGCTTATATTTCGAAGACGACGGGTGAATATAATGCGCTCATCGCCATGGCGGCGCCTGACGAGGACTTCGCTGAATTGTTCATCGAATCCTGGTTCGCGAATAATCCCGATATCTTGCGATACGAATTTGATCGTGTTCGCAAAGTCTACAAATACGACCCGGATCGTTCCTTGATCACCGGGGTAGTTGACGATTTCCAATCCCTGGATCTTCCCGGCGATTTCTTCGTGAAATGGCGTGAGGACACAGTGATGGAAAAAATTGAAAACATTAATGATATGGAGAAGGCAAATGCGGTTCGGATTGATTTATGAGCAGCAACTTCCTCGCCCCTGGAGCGAGGATGACGAACGAAAGCTGTTCGAAAACTCGCTGGCTCAGGTTGAACTGGCAGACCGTCTCGGCTTCGACTACGCTTGGGCGAACGAACATCATTTCCTGGAGGAATATGCGCATTCTTCGGCGCCCGAAGTCTTCCTGGCCGCCGCTGCGCGCAACACCAAACGCATTCGACTGGGCCACGCGGTCGTTCTGACCCTGCCGGCCTACAACCATCCCGCCCGCGTCGCAGAGCGCAGCGCGACGCTCGATCTGATCTCCAACGGCCGCCTGGAACTGGGAACCGGGGAATCGGCATCCGCGATCGAGCTGGAAGGGTTCAACATCAAGCCGGACGACAAGCGCGAAGCCTGGCGCGAGGGCACGGCGGAAATGGCCAACATGATGGCCATGACCCCCTATCCGGGATATCAGGGTGAATTCTTCTCGATGCCGGCACGCAATGTCGTGCCGAAGCCCGTTCAGAAGCCGCATCCGCCGCTTTGGCTCGCCTGTTCGAACAAGGATTCCATCGTGCGTGCGGCCAAGATGGGCATGGGCGCCCTGACCTTCGCCTTCGTCAGTTACGAGGAAGCCAAGAAGTGGGTCGACCTCTATTATGAGACGATCAGGACGGAGTGCGTGCCGATCGGCCATACCGTCAACGCGAACATCGCGCTGGTTTCCGCCTTCTCGATCCACAAGGATCGCGAGGAAGCGGTGCGGCGCGGGCTCGACCATTTCCGCTTCTTTGGCTTTTCGAGCGGTCATTATTATATCTTCGGCGAACATAAGCCGGGCCGGTCGGACATTGCCGGCCGCTTCAACGAAGAACTGGAAAAACTGCCGAAGGATGCCGACACCTATGGCATCGGCACGCCCGAAGACCTGCGGGATCATGTCCGCAAGCTTCAGGAAATCGGCGTCGATCAGGTGATCTTCCTGCAACAGAGCGGCCGCCTTTCCAACGAGCATATCACGGAAAGCATGGAACTTTTCGCGCAGGACGTCATGCCGGAATTCGCGGCGGAGGCAGATGCGCGTGACGCGAAGAAACAGGCCGAACTCGCACCCTATATCGAGGCTGCGCTTGCCCGCAAGCAGGCCCGAGCGCCGATGGCGGACCATGAAATCCCGGTCACGAAGGCGTTCGGCAAGCGCTTCTATGAGGTGCAGGGCGAGCAGAAAAACGAAGAAGAGCAGATGGCGCTTTCTTCCCAGAGCCTGTTCGAAAAGGGCGGCGCCGCAGACAAATATGCGGAAGCCAACCCGCTCCATGCCCAAGATCGGCCGAAGGACAGAGCCGTAGGCTAAGGCCGCGAAGGATGGAGCGCCATCGTCCCGGCGCTCCATCCGGTTGGTCCACTCCCCACCAATCCGACACATATGGGATGCCTGCGCGACCAAGGTTGCGCATGGCGGATGTTAGTGATTGATGGCCCGGCACAGACTCAAAAACGCATAAGGAAGACTGCGATGTCAGCGCGACTGATGATCTATGGCGCGACCGGATATACGGGCAATCTGTTGAGTGAGCGATGCGCGGAACTGGGCATTCCCTTCGTGGTCGCCGGAAGAAACCGGAGCAAAGTCGACGCCGCCGCCGAACGCTTCGGGGTGAAGGGCGTCAACTTTTCCCTCGATAGTTGGGAGGCCGTGCATCAGGCTCTGGTCGATGTCGACGTTGTGATCCACGCCGCGGGTCCCTTCAGCAAGACCGCTTTGCAGATGCTGGACGGCTGCATTTCGACCAAAACCCACTATCTCGACATCACCGGCGAATTCGGCGTTTATGCCCTGGCCGAATCGATGTCCGCCCGGGCGGAAGCCGCCGGCGTGATGCTGATGCCCGGCGTCGGGTGGGATGTCATTCCCAGCGATTGCCTGGGCCTGCACACGTCGCGCCGCGTCGAACAGCCAGTCCACATGCGCATAGCCCTGAAGCATTTCGGCGGCGTTTCGCGCGGTTCGGCGATCAGCGCTGGCGAGATCGCCCAACTGGGACCGCTCGCGCGGCGCCACGGCGAGATCGTGAAACTGCATGAAGCGCCCGCTCCGATCGCCGTGGATTTCGGCGATGGCCCGGAAACATGCATACCCATGCCGATGGGCGATCTCATCACCGGATACAAGTCCACAGGCATCGCGAACATTACCGAATATTTCCAGTTTGAACTGGGCGCGATCCAAGATCATATCGACCCGGCTGACCTACCCGAAGGTCCTTCCCTGGAAGAAAGGGATGCCGGACGCTCCAAGGTGCAGATCGAAGTCACGGGCGCCGATGGCCAGGTGGCGCGTTCGCTGATCGATACGCTATCGGGATATACCTATACGCAGCAATCGGGCGTAGAGGTGGCGCGACGGGTCTTGGCCGGGGATTTCCGTCCCGGCTGGCAGTCTCCCTCTTCGGCCTATGGCGTCGGCCTTGCCACCAGCATCGGCGACGCGCGCATCATCGACCTGAACTGACGCCTCATCCACCGCAATGATCCAAGAAAGCATCTCTCATGACTGAAGCCTATATCGTCAGCGTCGGCCGTACTGCGGGAGGCCGCCGGGGCGGCGCCCTGTCCGGATATCATCCGGCCGATCTGTCCGCGACCGTGCTCGACGCGCTGGTGGATCGTTCCGGCATCGATCCGGCCGCCGTCGAGGATGTGATCATGGGATGCGTGGGTCAGGTCGGCGAACAATCGACCAATGTGGCCCGAAACGCCGTACTCGCATCCCGCCTGCCGGAATCGGTGCCGGGCGTCAGCATCGACCGCCAGTGCGGATCGTCACAGCAGGCGCTGCATTTCGCCGCAGCTACCGTCATGTCTGGCCAGATGGACGTCGTCATCGCGGCAGGCGTGGAATCGATGACCCGCGTGCCCATGAGCCTGTCGGTGAAGCTTCCCGCCGAAAACGGGTTCGGCAAACCCAAGAGCCCCCGGATGGAGGAACGCTATCCCGGCATCGTCTTCTCCCAGTTTAAGGGCGCGGAAATGATCGCGCGAAAGCATGGCTTCACTCGCGACGACCTCGACCGGTTCGGCTATGAAAGTCACTTGAAGGCCATTGCGGCCACCAATGAGCGCCGGTTCGACAGCGAAATCGTGCCCGTGACGATTCAGGTCGATGGCGCCACCAAAGAACATATTGTCGATGAAGGGATCCGATTCGACGCCAATCTCGACAGCATTGGGTCGGTCAAGCTGATCGAGGAAGGCGGCATGGTATCGCCCGCGACATCCAGCCAGATTTGCGACGGTGCTTCGGGCGTCATGATCGCCAGCGCGCGGGCGGTCCGCGATCATGGCCTGACACCGCTGGCGCGCGTCCATCATATGACCCTGGTCGGCGAAGACCCCGTCATCATGCTCGAAGCGCCCATCGGCGCGACGCGCAAGGCGCTGGATCGGACCGACCTGAAAATCGACGACATCGACCTATTCGAGGTCAATGAAGCCTTTGCGCCGATCCCCCTCGCCTGGCTGAAGGCGACCGGCGCCGATCCGGGCCGCCTGAACGTCAATGGCGGCGCCATCGCGCTCGGCCATCCGCTGGGCGCATCCGGGACCAAGTTGATGAGCACGCTCGTTTGCGCCCTACGCGCCCGTGGTAAACGATATGGCCTGCAAACGATGTGCGAAGGCGGCGGCCTGGCCAATCTGACGATTGTCGAAGCGCTTTGATCAAGATCAGGAACAGGAGTTATCCATGGAATTGAAGGGTTGTTCAGCGGTCATCACCGGGGGCGCTTCGGGGCTGGGAGCCGCAACTGGAGCCGCCTTGAGCGCCCAAGGCGTCAAGGTCGCGATTTTTGACCTGAACGAGGAACTGGGCGAACAGCTTGCGGCGCGGATCGGTGGCATCTTCTGCCGCGTCGACGTCACCGACGATGAAAGCGTCGATGCCGGCTTCGCCAAGGCCCGGGCCGCGCACGGCCAGGAACGCATCCTGATCGCCTGCGCCGGGCGCGGCAATGCCGGCAAGACGGCGAGCCGGGATCGTGAAACGGGCGAGATCAAGATCTTCAGGTCGGAAGATTTCAATCAGATCCTCCAGATCAACCTGGTCGGATCCTTCCGCTGCATCGCCCGCGCAGCAGCCGGGATGATGACGCTGCCGCCGCTCGACGGCGGCGAACGCGGCGTCATCATCAACACGGCCTCCGTCGCCGCTGAGGATGGCCAGATGGGTCAGGTCGCCTATTCCGCCTCCAAGGCCGGAATCGTCGGCATGACGCTGCCCATCGCGCGCGACCTGATGTCGGAGGGCATTCGCGTCAACACCATCCTGCCCGGCATCTTCGACACGCCCCTGCTCGCCAGGGCGCCCGAAAAGGTGCGGGCCGCGCTGGGCGAAAGCGTCCCCTTCCCCAAGCGTCTCGGCGCACCGGAGGAATATGCGAGCCTGGCGGTGGAAATGTGCCGGAACAGCTATTTC
This sequence comes from Sphingobium sp. 15-1, assembly GCF_013375535.1. GTDB lineage: Bacteria > Pseudomonadota > Alphaproteobacteria > Sphingomonadales > Sphingomonadaceae > Sphingobium > Sphingobium aromaticivastans. The sequence goes on along the minus strand of NZ_JABXJG010000002.1, from coordinate 1,316,324 downwards.
AACGGTGAGGATGTCCGGTTGGATGGCGCCATCCGCATGGCCCCCCGCTGACCTGCTTTAAGACGATTTCGGCAGGCGGAATTGATCGCCGGTCAGGAAATCGCGTCAAGCAAATGAGTCGGAGCGGCGATCCCATGGCATGGGATCGCCGCTCCGGTGCCGCCGACCCTGAAGAGCGCCTTCATGACTGATACAGACCAGGACAGCGAAATTGCGGCCATGATCGGCGGAGCGATAGCCGGCTTCATTGAAGCCCGGCACTCGCCCGCACGGGTCAGGATGCTGCTGAAGGACCCGACCGGCTATGACCGGGCGGTCTGGACGCACATGGCCGAGGAGGGATGGCTGACCGCGCGCTTACCCGAAGGCAGCGGCGGCGTTGGCCTGTCCCTGACGACGACCGCCTCGATGGTGCGCGCTTTTGGCGGCGCGCTTTTGCCCGAGCCCCTGATCGCCTGCGCCTTCATGCCCTCCGCGATCCTGGCCTCTTGCGGGAGTGATGCGCTCTTGTCGGACCTGATGTCGGGCCAGCACCTCGCCACGCTGGCCTGGCAGGAAAGCATCGCCCAGACCGCTCCTGCGCCTCCCACCACCCGGCTGGAGTCCGCACAAGACGGTTATCGCCTGAACGGGCGGAAACTCAATGTCCCTCATGGCGCGACTTGCGACATATTGCTGGTGTCGGCCCTGCACGGCGACGGTGCGACAGCCATCGTCGCCGTGCAGGCCGGTGCGGCGGGCATCACCGTCACGCCGCACGACCATCGCGAAGGCGGACGGTTCGCGTCGCTGGACTTCGTCGATGTCGAGATCCCGGGCGATGCGCTGCTGCTCGTCGGCGAAGCGGCGGACAGGGCGCTCGATCAGGCGATAACGGAAGGCACGGTGCTGCTGTCGGCCTATCTTGCCGGCATGAGCGAGAAGATATTGGAGATCGCAACCGACTATGCCCGAACCCGGGAGCAATTCGGCCGGGTCATTGGCAGTTTTCAGGCCCTGCAACACAAGCTGGTCGACCTTGCCATGCGGGTCAGGCTGACCACCGCCACCATCGATCATGCGACGCGCGCGCTTGATCGCGACCTGCCTTCGGCGGACGCGGCGGTCGCTGCGGCGAAGGCGAGCAGTGCAGGCACCGCATTTCTGGTCAGCCGGAAGGCCATTCAGATACTCGGCGCGATCGGTTACACGCAGGAAGCGGATGCAGGCCTTTACCTGACCGCCGCGATCGGGCTGACGCCTTGGCTTGGCGGCGAACGCCACCAGCGACGCCGCTTTGCGACCCTCGCACTCACAAAGGATGACTGAAAATGGCACGGGATTGGGCCGCGCTGCCTGACGATCTTTTCCGCGAGGAAATACGCGCCTGGCTTCAGCGGGGTTGTCCGCCGGCGATCCGCCGCCCTTTCGACCGAATCGTGGCGGAAGAGGCACGGGCCTGGCACCGGCTGCGGAATGCGCAGGGGCTCGCGGCGCCCGGCTGGCCCAAGGAATTTGGCGGTGCGGGGCTTTCGGTCGATCAACAGATTGCCCTTGCCGAGGAATATGAACGTCACCGGATTGCCCGATATTATGACATGGGCGTCACCATGCTGGGGCCCACGCTGATCCGCTATGGCACGAAGGAACAGCAGGATTTCTATCTGCCGCGCATTCTTTCCGCGGAACATGTCTGGTGCCAGGGCTATTCCGAACCCAATGCCGGTTCCGATCTGGCGAGCCTGCGGACCAGGGCGGTCCGGGACGGCGACGATTATATCGTCAACGGGCAAAAGATATGGACGTCCATCGCGCACCACGCGACCCATTGTTTCGCGCTCGTGCGCACCAGCGACGCGGGACGGAAGCAGGAAGGCATCACATTCCTGCTGATCGATCTGGCGACCCCCGGCATCCGCATCCGTCCTATCGAGACGCTGGTCGGTTATGCCGAATTTTGTGAACTATTCTTCGACGATGTACGCGTTCCGGTCGCCAATCGCGTCGGCGAGGAAGGCAAGGGCTGGACGATCGCCAAGTCGCTGCTAGGCTTCGAGCGGCTTTCGGTCGCAAGCCCTGCCCTGGCACGCCTCGCCTTCGCCTCGCTTCGCCGCCTCGCAACGACGCTCGGGCTTCAAGACGATCCGCATTATCATGATGTCGAAGCCGACGCCGCGCTGCGAATTCATGAACTGACTTGTCTGTTTCGCATTGCAACCGCGAATATGATTTCCGGCGCCCCGGTCGATGCCGATCTTTCGATCCTGAAGGTCACGGCGGCCGAGTTGTTACAATATTTGACCGCGCAGATCATTGAACTGGTCGATGAACGCGCCCTGGATGGCGTCATTGCAACTGCCGACGGCGCAATCGATGTGCGGCAGATGTTGATGATGTCCCTGCCCGCCAGCATCTTCGGGGGCACCAGTGAGGTTCAGCGCAACATTCTTGCCAAGCAATGGCTGGATTTGCCCGGCTGAACGTTTGTTGCGCGATGCGTCGAAAGGCGCACCGCCACAACAGTTCCCAGTTCAGTGCAGGTCGGACCGATGCGTTGCGGCCTTCAACTCTTCCTGCATGATCGCAAGAAACTCATCGCGCCTTTCAAGCAGAATATGTTCGGCCGCACCCAGGCCGATTACATAGGGAAGATCATTGGCCAGCGGCTCGGGATTACCCAGCTTCATCGCCAGCATGCCTGCGCCCGGCGTCACGAGGCTGTTCGTCATCGCATAGCCGCGTTTGCGCACCTCATCGATCCGCGCCAGCAATTCCGAATAGGCGACCGGCTCCTCCCCTTCGGCGCGTTCGGAATTGGAACGCGTCACGAAACCCTTGATGGTCTGGTCCGACAGGGAGGCAAGAAGAACATAGCCAGTGCCGGATCGCACCAGCTTGCGCAAGGAACCCTGGACGACGAACAGCCTGACAGCCTCGGTCGCCTGGATGACATGAACATATTGCGAATACAGGCCATTGCGCATCGCGAGCACGACGGCCTGGCCGGTCCGCTGGTTGATGCGCGACATCAACCGGGTCAGCCCGCCGTCTCCGACCAGTTCGCTGGATGCCCATTTGCCGAGAATGGCGGTTCGGCTGGACGTGATATATTTCCGGTTGCTGCTGTCAAATCGCAAATAGCCCATTTCGACCAGGCTGCGAAGCAGCATGGATGTGCTGGACTGAGGATATCCCAAAAGCTGCGAGATTTCCGTTACGCTTGCCTGCCGTTGCAGGATATCGAACAACTCCAGCACCTGAAGCGCACGACCGGCGGATTTGACGACTTTGTCCGAGAGCGCCGTCGCGCCCCCGGCGACCTGGCTTTCCGGCAACGCTGTAACGAGCGCATTTTGCTCCAGCATCTCATCTCTCCTATATTTTCACGCATCCTGCATCGTCAGTACGATGCGCGCAATCGAACTTATGATGCATATGCCAGATTCATCACATATGCGTTGTCAATAGGCGAGAGCCTCCACGCGCTGGACAGCCACCATGCGCAGCTGCACCTTCAATATCACACAGAATAGCGAGAGACGGCATTCAGTTGGACGCCGGAAACCGATCCGCAAGAGAGGACCCATGCGAAACGGACCAAGCCCTGTCAGGCAAGGCGAGCATCCAATCGATCTTTATTACGCCCCCACGCCCAATGGCTGGAAGGTCTCGATCTTTCTCGAAGAAGCGGAGTTGCCCTATAATATCGTTTCGATGCGCCTTGGTGAGCGCGACCAGGATTCCCCATCATTCCGGTCGATCAATCCCAATGGACGCATTCCGGCCATTGTGGACCATGCACCGATCGAGGGTGACGATCCGATATCGCTTTTTGAAAGCGGCGCGATCCTGTTCTACCTCGCGGACAAGATCGGGCGATTTCTCCCCACTGGCGTCAGCGAACGCGCGGCGGTGATGCAATGGCTGATGTGGCAGATGGCCGGACTTGGTCCGATGGCCGGGCAGAATGGCCATTTCCTTCTCTACGCGCCCGGCGCGGCGCCCTATGCCACCGAACGCTTCTTCAATGAGGTCGTCCGGCTTTACGGCGTTCTTGACACGCAGCTGGAAAGGCTTGGCCCCTTTATCTGCGGCGACTATTCCATTGCCGACATGGCCTGTTTCCCCTGGATCATGACCCACAAGAAACAACAGATTCCAATGGATCGCTTCCCCCATGTGGCCCGTTGGTTCGCGCTCGTGCGCCAGCGCGAGGCCGTGCAGCGCGGACTCGCCGCTGGCGCCGGCATAGCCAGTGTCAACAGCGTTGAAGCCCAGGCCGCGCGCCAAAAACTGATCGAAGCGTCAAGGCGACCGGTATGACCAACATCGACTTCTATTTCGACTGTGCCAGCCCCTGGACCTATCTGGCTTTCGAAACCATCGAGGCCGTGTCGCGGCATTATCGCGTTCAAATCGATTACAAGCCGGTTCTTGCCGGTGGAATATTCAACGCCGTCAATCCCAGCGTCTATCATGTTCGGGAAAATGTGCCGGCCAAGGTCACCTGGGGACGCGCAGATCTGCGACAATGGCAGGACATGACCGGAATCGAGTTCCGCTTTCCGCCGCCCTTCCATCCCGTCAATTCGGTTCAGGCGATGCGCAGCTGCATTGTCGCGGCACGCCAGAATCTGCTCATCCCCTATGCGCGCAAGCTCTTCGAAGCCTATCATCGCGACTGGCGCGACATTGCCGACCCGGCGGTTCTGGGCGATCTTGCCTCCGACGTCGGCATGGACCCGCTGGCCTTTCGCGACATGCTTGGCGAGGAACGGGTCAAGCAAGAACTGCGCGCGCTCACCGACGAGGCGATTGCCCGCGGCGCCTTCGGCTCGCCGACATTCTTCCTAGGGAAGGCGATGTTCTTCGGCGTCGACAGAATTCGCAACCTGACATTCCATCTTGAACGCGCACGATCGCCACAAGCTCGATACGCCCCATTCTGGTGCTGGGCCGGCGCCGACCAGCTTAACGAAGCCAAATAAACAGGAGAATAATGTGTCCGACAGCAAGATCCTCGTGAACATTCGCGATGGCGTCGGCGTCATCAGTTTCAATGATCCCTCGACGCTCAATGCCGTTACCGGCGATATCATCACCACCCTGGGTCAGGCCTTCAATCGGCTGGAAAAGGAAGCGCGCGCCATCGTCCTGACGGGCGAAGGCCGGGCCTTCTGCTCCGGCGCGGGCCTTGGCAGCGCGCTCAGCGTGAAGCCGGGAGAAAAGATCGATGCCGGTCTTATCCTTGAAACGCACATCAATCCGCTGCTGCTGCGCCTGCGGGACATCGACATTCCGTGGATTGCGGCGGTCAATGGCCCCGCGGCGGGTGTCGGATGCGCGTTCGCCCTTTCCGCCGACCTGATCGTCGCCAGCGAAGATGCCTATTTCCTTCAGGCATTTTCGAGAATCGGGCTGGTGCCCGATGGCGGGTCGAGCCACCTTCTGATGCGCACCATCGGCCGGACGCGCGCGATGGAGATGATGCTTCTGGGCGAAAAGATCGGTGCGGCGCAGGCCTTGTCCTGGGGTCTCGTCAATCGCGTCGTCACGCCGGACGTGCTGATGACCGAAGCGATCTCGCTCGCGAAAAGGCTGGCGGAAGGCCCCCGTTCGCTTGGCTATATCCGGAAGCTCGGATGGAAGGCCGTCGACGACGACTATGAAGCCGCCCTGCTGGAAGAAAGGTGTATTCAGAAGATCGCCGGCGAGACCGACGACTTTTCCGAAGGCGTCAATGCTTTCATGGAAAAACGGCCGGCGCGCTTCAGCGGACGATAAGGAGGCAGGGCTTTTCACGACGGTGCGGCAGCCGCTCTTCCAGGCCGCCGCATCGACTGAATCGAAACCGCGCTAGTAACCGCTCAGCAGCGCGCAACGATTGGCGTGGTAATCGGGATCGCCGAACTGCGTGTTGAGGATGCGCGCGCGTTTCATGAACAAGCCCATGTCATGTTCGTCGGTCATGCCGATACCGCCATGCATCTGCACGCCTTCGCGAACCGCAAGATCGGCCGCAAGACCCGCCATCGCCTTGGCGACGCTGGCTGCGACGCCAATTTCCGCGCCCTCATCGAACAGTAACTGCGCCCGGCGTAGCGCCGCGCGCGCCAGTTCCAGTTCACCGTGCAGATGGGCCGCCCGGTGCTGAAGGGCCTGGAAACTGCCAATGGTCGCGCCGAACTGCTTGCGTTCCTTCAGATAGCCCAGCGTCATCTCGAACGCCGTCATGCCCACCCCATAAAGTTCCGCCGCAGCCGCCAGCGCGCAGGCGTCAAGAATATCTTGCGCAGGCGGCTGGCCGTCGATCCGGGCGTCGCCGGACAGGTCGACGGTATCGAAGTCGATATGCGCCGCCATGCCGCCATCGGCAAGGCGCGCCTTGCCGATGGTGACGCCTTTCGCACCCGGATCGACCGCGTAGAAACGCGGGTGATCGCCCTCGCCATCCCGCGCGAGCACCAGCAGAAGGTCCGCATCGCCGCCCCACATCACAGCGGTCTTGCGGCCGGTAAGACGCACGCCTTCCCCCGATTTCACCGCCACGGTCCGCACGGCGTCAGGATCGCCAGAACCGTCCTCATCGATCGCCAGCGCAATGCAGATGCTTCCCTCCGCAATCGCGCTGCGCCATCCGGCCGCCGCTGCGCCGGACGCCGCGGCAAGGGTCATCGCTCCGCCGACAGCGGTTGCCAGAAATGGCGATGCGCAAAGGTTCCGGCCAATCTGTTCCTGAATTATGGCGATCTCGGAATGGCCAAGACCCGATCCACCGGCCTCGACCGGCAACAGCAGACCCGAAAAGCCCATGTCGCCAAACGTCTTCCAGAGCGCCTTGTCATAGCCAACCAGATCGTCTCGCAATGCACGGACCCTCGAAACGGGGGAGTGCTGCGCGACAAAGCCCGCTGCACTGTCGCGCAGCAAAGTCTGATCTTCGCTGAGAAGTAATGACATGCAAAAATTCCTTAGCTGGATGGCAGGGCGAGGATATGTTTGGCCACGATGTTGAGCTGGATCTCGCTCGTGCCGCCCTCGATGGAATTGCCTTTGCTCCGAAGCCATCGGCGCGCGGCATGGCCGCCATCGGATGCTACGCTGTCCCATTCCAGCGCGGCCATGCCCCCGGCCCAGACGATCATCTCCTGACGGCTCTTGTTCAGTTCGGTCCCCAGATATTTCATCAGCGACGGCTTGGCCGGATGGGCGGCGCCGCTCTTGAGTTCGGCGGAAAACAGTTCCGAACAGGCGGCATAGGCATGGATGCGGACATCCAGCATCGCCGCGCGCGCACGCCGCACCGGATTGCGCGCCAGTTGCGGCGCCAGTTGCGGACCGACCGGCCGGATATTGCCGAGCACAGACGAACTGGAAATCATTTCCCGCTCGTGGGCCAACAGATATTTGGCGACGTCCCAGCCCCGGTTGAGCGTCCCGACGAGTTGGTCGCCCGGAACCCGCACATCGTCGAAAAACGTCTCGCAAAATGGCGACAGTCCGGAAATCAGCTTGATGGGGCGCGTGGATACGCCCGGCATCGTCATGTCGAACAGCAGGAAGCTGATGCCCAACTGCTTGGGCGCATCAGGATCGGTACGGACCAGACAGAATATCCAGTCGGCCTTGTCGGCATAGGATGTCCAGACCTTCTGGCCATTGACGACGAACGCCCCGTCCTCCTGCCGCGCCTGCGTCTTGAGCGAAGCCAGATCCGATCCAGCGCCCGGTTCCGAATATCCCTGGCACCAGCGTATTTCTCCACGCACGATCTCCGGCAGGAAACGCCGTTTCTGATCTTCCGTGCCATATTTCAGCAGGGCCGGCCCCAGCATCGACAGGCCGAAGGAGAAAAGCGGCGATCGTGCGCCGATCCGCGCCATCTCCTCGCGCAGGATCTTGCTCTGCGCCGTCGTCAGGCCGCCGCCGCCATAGGCGCTGGGCCATTCAGGCGCGGTCCAGCCCCTTTCGCTCATCCGCCTGAGCCATACTTCCTGATCCGGGCTGGAGAAGCGCCAGTTGCGCCCACCCCAGCAAAAATCGCGTTCGTCCCGCACCGGCTCGCGCATCGACGCCGGACAGTTTTCCTCCAGCCAGGCGCGTGCGCCCCTGCGAAAATCATCAAGATTCTTGTCCAATTTCTTCCTCTCCAAAACAGGTCGCTTCATCGGGCCATTCGACACGAAAGGCATCGCTTGCGCCTGCGCGTGAACATCCTATGGCTGTGCTGCAACGCGAACGATCACTTTGCCCTTCGCCTTCCGATCGGCAAGCTCGGCAATGGCCGCACCTCCTTGCTCCAACGGGAACACGTTGGAAATCACGGGTCGCAATTCGCCTTTGGCGACCTTTTCGATCAGTTCATCGACCATCGCCCGATAGCGATCCGGGAAGCGTTCGCTGTAGGCCCCTGCGAAGACCCCGATGATCTGGCATCCCTTCAGCAGTGTCAGATTGAGCGGGATGTTCGGAATCCCGGCAGGAAATCCGATTACCAGATAGCGACCTTCCCAGGCGAGCGTGCGCAGCGCCGGTTCGGCGAAGCTACCGCCCACCGGATCATAGACGACGTCCACGTCGCCGCCCGCCGTTTCCCGGATCGCCTTGCTGAAGGCGCGCTGCGCCTCGGTGTCGAGCGGACCCGCCGGATATATCAATGTCGCGTGCGCCCCGGCCGCCCGCGCGGCCTGCGCCTTTTCCTCGCTGGACACTCCGGCGATCACGGTTGCGCCCATCATACGGCCAAGCTCCACCGCCGTCAGCCCCACGCCCCCGGCCGCGCCCATGACGAACAGCGTCTCGCCCGGCTGAAGCCGTGCCCGGTCCTGGAGCGCATGATAGGATGTCGCATAGGTGAACTGGATGGCCGCGCCGGTCTCGAACGACAGCGTGTCGGGAAGATGATGGCACCGCACCGCGTCGATGACGACAAGCTCGGCCAGAGCGCCGAACCTGCCAGCCGCCAGGATTCGGTCCCCTGGCGCGAAACCTTCCACGCCCTCGCCCACAGCATCCACAATGCCGGAAAACTCCGCGCCGGGGGAAAAGGGCCGGGTGGGCCGAGCCTGATATTTATCCTCGATGACAAGGACGTCGGGATAATTGATGCCGCAGGCGACCACCCGCACGCGCAATTCGCCCGGTCCCACCGACGGCTCCGGTAGATCGACGATCTCAAGCGTGTCCGGTCCGCCGGGCAAGTTGCTAACCAATGCCTTCATACCTGCCGATTCCTCTCCATTTTTGGGCTGGGTGTCGCTGCGTAACGTTTCGCGAAGAAGGCCCCAGGTGAAGATGTCGGGAAAGATATTATACTGGTGATCGATACATGGAGGGCTATCCAACGCCGCAAACACTTGCCACAGGCTGGTATCGACAGGCTCCGGAATGCCGACGCGGTTTCTTTAGCGTTGCCGGCGAACGAAGCATCTGAGCCTTCTGTTGCAAATGGCCTGACGCGACGATGGGATGCCGCGCCTGCGCCCCATGATATGGAGAAGCGGATATGACTGACGCATATATCATCGACGCGGTTCGCACCCCGCGAGGGATCGGCAAGGTTGGCAAGGGCGCGCTGGCCAATTTGCATCCGCAGCATCTGGCGGCCACCTGTCTCAAGGCGATTGCCGAACGGAACGGACTGGACACCAGCACGGTCGATGACATCATCTGGTCCACTTCCTCGCAGAAGGGCAAGCAGGGCGGCGATCTGGGCCGCATGGCCGCGCTGGACGCGGGCTATGACGTATCGGCTTCGGGCATGACGCTAGACCGTTTCTGCGGCGGCGGGATCAGCACTGTCGCCCTTGCTTCCGCCCAGATCATGAGCGGGATGGAAGATTGCGTCATCGCCGGCGGCACGGAGATGATGAGCTTCACGGGCGCCCGCGAAAAGGAAGAGGTCGCCGCCGGCCTGCCCATGACGCTGATGGGTTCCTATAACGAGCGTCTCGACGCACGCCATCCCCAATCGCATCAGGGCATTTGCGCCGACGCCATCGCCAGCATCGAAGGCATCGGCCGCGAGGCGCTCGACGCATTTGGAGCGGAAAGCCAGCGCCGCGCCGCGCAAGCCATCGCCGAAGGCCGGTTCGACAAGTCTGTCGTGGCGGTGCTGGACGACGCGGGCAATGTCGTATTGGACAAGGAGGAATATCCGCGGCCCGAGACGACGGCCGAGGGGCTGGGGCAGCTGAAGCCCGCCTTTGAGGGGCTGATCGACTATGCCTTCAACGAAAAGGGCGACACCTTCCGCTCCCAGATCAATCGCCGCTATCCGGATGTGGAAGTGAAGAATTTCCACCATGCGGGCAATAGTTCGGGCGTCGTCGACGGCGCGGCGGCCGTCCTGCTCGCCTCGAAGGACTATGCGCGCAAAAACGGGCTGAAGCCTCGGGCCCGCGTAGTGGCGACGGCGAACATGGGGGATGACCCCACGCTGATGCTGAACGCACCGGTCCCCGCCGCCAAGAAGGTTCTCGCCAAGGCCGGACTGACGAAAGACGATATCGCCCTTTGGGAAATCAATGAGGCGTTCGCCATCGTGGCCGAGAAGTTCATCAGGGACCTCGACCTCGATCGCGCCAAGGTCAATGTCAATGGCGGCTCGATAGCGCTGGGCCATCCCATCGGAGCGACGGGCGCGATCCTGATCGGGACGCTGGTCGACGAGTTGGAACGCACCGGTGGTCGCTACGGCCTTGCCACCATGTGCGCGGCTGGCGGCATGGCCCCGGCGATCATCATCGAGTGCGTGGAAGATTTTGTCGACTGAGGAACGCCCTGGCGAACAAGGCCTGGATAGCGGAAAAGACGATGCCGACCGATTTATTCACCGAACCCGCAGCCTGGATGGACGATGAAATCGTCATGTTCGACGATAGCGTACGCCGTTATGTCGAAGACAAGCTTGCGCCCGAACGGCTGGCGCAATGGCGCGAGGACGGCATCGTGCCGCGCGCTGCATGGTCCGAAGCCGCGCAGGCCGGTTTAGTCGGCATTTCCATCGACGCCAGCTATGGGGGCGCTGGCGGCGACTTCCGACATGAGGCGGTGTTGATCCGCCGCATGACGGGGGCCGGCGCGGACGGTTTCGGCATCCCGCTCCACAATGCGATCTGCGCGCCCTATATCGCGACCTACGGCACAGAGGAACAGAAGCGCAGATGGCTGCCAAAACTGGCGTCGGGCGAATATATCGCCGCGATCGCCATGACCGAGCCCGGCACCGGGTCCGATCTTCAGGGCATTCGCACCACAGCGCGAAAGGACGGCAATGGATATCGGATTTCGGGCCAAAAGACGTTCATCACCAATGGCCAGCATGCCGACCTGATCATCGTCGCCGCGAAAACGGATCGGGAAGACGGCGGCAAGGCGATCTCCCTCTTCGTCGTGGAAGCCCGCGATGCAGAGGGCTTCCGGCGCGGCCGCAATCTGGACAAGGTGGGCGTGGAGATGGGCGACACGTCCGAACTCTTCTTCGACGATGTCCATGTGCCGGCCGACAACCTGATCGGCGGCGCGGACGGCGAAGGCAAGGGCATGCGCATGCTGATGCAGCAATTGTCCAAGGAACGGCTCATCATCGCCATTGAAAGCCTGGCGACGATAGAAGCCGCCCTTTCTGTCACGCTGGATTATGTGCGCGAGCGCAAGGCCTTCGGACAGCGCCTGCTGGATTTCCAGAACACGCAGTTCAAGCTGGCGGAGTGCAAGACCGAGGCCGTGATCGCCAGGACGTTCGTCGATGATTGCATCACGCGCTATATGAACGGCACTTTGGACGCGACGACCGCGAGCATGGCCAAATATTGGGTGTCGGAACGCGCGCAGCAGATTGTCGACACCTGTCAGCAGATGTTCGGCGGCTATGGATATATGAACGAATATCCCATCGCTCAAATGTACAAGGATGTTAGGGTCAAGCGCATCTATGGCGGCACCAGCGAAGTCATGAAGCTGTTGATCGCGCGCAGCCTGGAGGGCTGACCGTGACTTTGGTGCGCACTCGCTGGGACGGACATGTCGCGCATGTGACGCTGAACCGCCCCGACCGGCTGAATGCCATCACGGCGCCGCTGCTTGAGGAACTGGTGGCCGCAGCCCAGGCACTGGAAGGGCGCACGGATTGTCGGGCGGTGGTCCTGTCCGGCGAAGGATGCGGCTTTTGCGCAGGGATCGACCTTGAAGCATTACAGGCCGGTCCCACATCATTGGGACTGGAGGATCGCGACGACAACGGCGCCAACCTTCCCCAGCGAGCAGTACTGCAATGGCGCCGATTGCCCGTGCCGGTGATCGCCGCGATCCATGGGGTCGCCTTTGGCGGCGGCCTGCAACTCGCCCTGGGTGCGGATATCCGCCTCGTCGCGCCTGCGGCGCGACTGTCGATCAGGGAACTACAATGGGGTCTGGTGCCCGACATGGCGGGCATGCTGCTGCTGCCGGCCATGTCGGGACGGGACCGGCTTGCCGAGCTTCTGTTCAGCGCGCGCGAATTCGACGGCGATGAAGCCGTGCGTTTGGGTATCTGCACCCGCCGCGAGATCGATCCGCTCGACGCCGCCCTGGCGCTGGCCGGGCAGATTGCAGGCATGAGCCCCAGCGCCGTTCGCGCCGCCAAGCGGCTGCTAGCCCCTGGCACTGGCTCCGATCCGGCAAGGGTCCTGCGCCGGGAAACAACGGAACAGATCGCGTTGCTGGAGGGTGCGCACCATCGCGAGGCGGTCGCGGCGGGAATGGCGGGGCGCATGCCGATATTCGAAGACTGAACGGCCGGGCCGCGCGGTCACGGCGCCGGGAAGCGATGGGAGAGGATATGCAGTTCGAAACGATAGGTTATGCGCTCGCCGATGGCATCGCCATCATCACCTTGTCTCGGCCCGACAGGATGAATGCCTTTACCGGCCAGATGATGTCGGAAATGATCGAGGTGTTCGACCGGATCGATGCCGACGACGCCGTGCGGGCGGTGATCGTCACTGGCGCGGGCAAGGCTTTTTGCGCGGGCGCCGACCTGTCCGGAGGGGCTGATGGCTTCATGGCCTCCGGCAAGAGTGAAGCGCGGCATGCCGATGGCAGTTTCAACTATGACAGCGAGGCGGCGCGCGACGGCGGCGGCCGGCTGACCCTGCGCATCTTCGCCCTGCAAAAGCCGATCATCGCCGCCATCAACGGCGCTGCTGTCGGCATCGGGTCCACCATGACCCTGCCCATGGACATCCGCCTGGCGAGCGAGAGCGCGCGGTTCGGCTTTGTCTTCGCGCGGCGCGGCATCGTGCCGGAGGCTGCCTCCTCCTGGTTCCTCCCCCGCGTAGTCGGCATCTCCCGCGCGCTGCAATGGTGCTATAGCGGCCGCATATTCGGCCCGCAGGAGGCGCTCGAAGGCGGCCTCGTGCAGAGCATCCACCCGGATGAGCAGCTGCTCGACGCCGCGCGCAAGATCGCGCGCGAAATTGCCGACAACACGGCGGCGGTCTCTGTCTCGCTCACACGCCAGATGCTCTGGCGCGGGCTGGGCATGGCGCATCCCATGGAGGCGCATCGGATAGACAGCCGGGCGACCCTCTATCTCAGCCAGAGCGCGAATGCGCGGGAGGGCGTCGCATCCTTCATGGAAAAGCGGCCGGCCGACTTCCCGATGCGGGTGTCGAGCGACATGCCGGATTTCTATCCATGGTGGCGTGATCCGCCTTTCGCGCTCGAAAGCCCCGAACAGTCCGGCAACGATCCGTCATGAACACGCCCGTCGTCCCTGTGCGCGGCAATGCCCGTTTCGACGAGGCGGCGCTGGCGCATTGGCTCGGCGCGCATGTTCCGGAATTTCAGGGCCCTTTGACCGTCACGCAATTTGCAGGCGGCCAATCCAACCCGACCTTCCGGCTGGAAACGCCGTCCGCCCGCTACGTCATGCGCCGGAAACCAGCCGGAGCATTGCTCAAGGGCGCGCATGCCGTGGATCGCGAGGCGCGAGTGATGCGCGCATTGGGCGCCATCGACTTCCCGGTGCCCACTGTCCGCGCCCTTTGCACCGACGACGCCGTCATCGGCAGCTGGTTCTATGTGATGGACCTGGTGGAAGGCCGCATCTTCTGGGACGGAATGTTCCGCGATGTCGGTCGATCCGCCCGCGCCAATCACATGCTGGCCATGAACGACACGCTGGCGCGCCTGCACCTGATCGATCCCGAAACAGTGGGGCTGGGTGACTATGGCCGCCCGACCGGCTATTTCGAGCGGCAGGTCGCGCTCTGGTCAAAACAATACAGAGCCGATCCCGAAACCGGGCGTCTGGTCGACATGGATTATCTGGCCGACTGGCTGCACGACAATATCCCCGAAGGCGGCCCGGCCCGAATCGTCCATGGCGACTATCGGTGCGACAATATGATCTTCGACCCGGTGGAACCACGCATCAGCGCCGTTCTGGACTGGGAACTGTCCACGCTTGGCGATCCGCTGGTGGACCTCGCCAATCACGTCATGATGTTCCGCGCGCCGCCGACCGTGCATTGGGGGCTTGCCGGGCAGGACCTCGCGGCGATGGGCCTGATGCGCGAGGAGGAGTATGTGGAAGCCTATTGCGCCGCCACGGGTCGTCCCGCGATCCCCGACCTGACGCCCTATCTTGTCGTCAACATGTTTCGGTTCGCGGCCATTGCACATGGGGTGCTGGGCCGATTCCGCCGCGGCAATGCCGCTTCGGCCAGCGCGCATGGCATTCAGGACACGCTGGCCAGCTTCGCGGCGCTGGGGCGGGCGACTGCCACGCGTTGACGCTTCGCGCCCCAGGTCAGCGCAACATGGCCCCGCCATCGATCGTCAGCGATGTTCCGGTAATATAGGAAGCTGCGTCCGAGGCAAGGAACAGTACCGCACTGGCGATCTCGCGCGGTTCGCCCCAACGGCCGAAGGGGATGCGCTGCATCGCCTTCTCGGCACGCTGCCCCTTGAAATGCGCCGCGAACAGGTCCGTCGCGATGAAGCCGGGCGCAATCATATTGACCCGCACGCCATCGCGCGCCCACCGCGCGCCCACCGCCCTCGTCAGCCCCAGCAATCCCGATTTCGCGGCGGTGTAACCGGGCGAACGGTCATTCGCCAGAAAGGACACGATGGAACCGATGTTGACGATGGCGCCACCAGGCTTTGTCAGAACGGCATGCGCGCGAACGCACAGATCCATCACGGCAACCAGATTGAGGTTCAGGGTCGCCGCGAAATTTTCAAGCTGATATTCGTCCGGCGATGAACCTCCCGCATTGTTGACCAGCACGTCGAGCGACCCGACGCCGTCGAACAGCGCCTCCCGGTCCTCCGGCCGTTCCAGCCGGCAGCTATGGAAGCGGAAACGGCTGAGGTCGACATCATAATCGCTGGTGGCGGCGCGTGTGCCGGTGACATGCACGTGCGCGCCAGCATCGGCGAACCGGGCGGCAATGGCAAGCCCGATGCCGGACGTGCCGCCCGTCACCAGTATCGTCTTGCCTGCCAAATCCTGCGCGAGCATCGCCGTTCTACGCCTTCAATATATCGACGCGAGCGATGCGGCGTCGAACGGTTGCAGTTCCGAATCGCGCCCTTCCCTGACCTTGGTCGCCCAGAGCGGGTCCTGGATCAGCGCCCGCCCGACCGCCACGAGGTCGAACTCGTCCCGGTCCAGACGTTCCAGCAGTTCGTCCAGCGACGCCAAGGCAGCGCTCTCGAAACGGGTTATGGTGGCGATCATGTCGCCGTGCAGGCCGATCGAGCCCACGGTGATGGAAGGTGCGCCGGTCAGCTTCTTCGCCCAGCCCGCGAAGTTGAGCGGAGACCCTTCGAATTCCGCCTCCCAGAAGCGGCGCTGGGAACAATGGAAGATATCGGCGCCGGCATCCATCAGCACCGTGAGCCATTTGTCCAAAGCCTCCGGCGTGGCGGCAAGCTTGGCCCCATAATCCTGCTGCTTCCATTGCGACAGGCGCAGGATGATCGGATAGTCCGGACCCACGACCTGGCGAACCGCCTTCAACACCTCCGCAGCGAAACGGGCCCGACCGGGCAGGTCCTTCGATCCATAGGCGTCTTCCCGGCGATTGGTGACGTCCCAGAAAAACTGATCGATCAGATAGCCGTGGGCGCCGTGCAGTTCCAGGCACGGAAAGCCTGCATCCCGGGCGGCGACGGCGGCCTGCGAATAAGCCGCCACGGCGTCCGCTATATCCTCCTCGCTCATCGCCACGCCATTTTTGTGCTTTGCGTCCAGATAACCGGAAGGGCTTTCATAGGGCCGTTCGGGCGCCCATCCCTTGGGCTGTCCCGCATTGACCGCACCGACATGCCATAGTTGAGGCGCCATCACGCATCCCGCCAATGCAACGTCTCTGCCCGCATCGGCCCAGGCGGCCAGCGCCGCATCGCCATGAAATCGGGGCACGTCGGGATGATTGAGCGAACAGGCGCGGTCGATCCCGGTGGCTTCGGATATGATCATGCCGACATCGGCGCGCGCGCGGCGGCCATAATAGGCCTTCATCTCGTCGCTCAATATGCCGCCGGGCGATTTGTACCGGGTCATGGGCGCCATGACGATGCGGTTCTTCAGATCGAGCCCCTTGATCGTACAGGGCGCAAACAGCTTCTCAAGTGACATCCGCTTCCCATTCATTGCGGCTTTTGCCAGGCCGGTTGAAATTGTGAGGAGTTTTTCACGCCTGGACGCCCGAGGAAAGACCACTAAGCCCTTCCCGGCGTCTTGGCGCATCTTCATCACATAGATAATGAAAACGCGACGGCCACGATCAGTCCGGCACATCCGCCAGACCGGGCAGCACCACCTTTCCCCGCATGGCCGGATCGATTCCCGAAGGATCTATCGACACGCCGAATTTCAGCTTGTTGTGGCTGTGCGCCAGCTGATGTAGGCCGAACGCCGCATTCATGACACCATTGCGGCCTTGTGCATCCTGAGCATTGTTGACGCTTTCCTTGGCGAGCTTCAGTGCGAATAGCGGCTTGCGGGCAATCCTTTGCGCCAGGTTCAGCGTGAAGCCTCCCAGTTCCCCCACGGGAACGACATGGTTCACCATTCCCAGCCGATGGGCATCGTCGGCGCTGAGGAAATCGGCTGTGAACAGCATCTCCTTCGCCTTGCGGAATCCCAGTTCCCATGGATGCGCGAAATATTCCGCGCCGTTCAGGCCCATGGCGACAGTATTGTCCATGAACTGCGCATCCTGCGCCGCGACGATGATGTCGCATGGCCAGACCAGCATGAGTCCCCCGGAAATACAGCGGCCCTGGACGGCCGCGATCGTCGGCTTCGCGATGTTGCGCCATCGTTCGGACAGCCCCTGATACATTTCCTTTTCACGCGCCATCTGCCCTTCCGCACCGTCGCAGGCGAAGCCGCACCAGGTTCCGACAGTCCGGTGACGCCCGATCGCCTCCTCCTTGTCCGGTTCGCGCAGATCGTGCCCGGCGGAAAAATGCGGACTGGTCGCAGCCAGGATGATGACCTTGATCTCGTCATCCTGCGCGGCACGGTCGAATGCCTCGTTGAGTTCGTAGAGCATCCGCGTGTCCTGCGCATTGCGGTGCGCGGGACGATCCAGCACGATCCGCACGACATGCGGAGCGGGGCATTGATAGTCTATCGTCTGAAATGGCTTCTGCATTGCCCACACTCCCCGTGGCGCCCATTCCCCCCATGCCGCAGCCGGTCTGTCCAACAGGCCTTACAGCCCATCAACTGTACCGGCCGACCTTCCAATCGCCAGAGCCGGGCGACAAATATCGAGCATGTGTTGAACATGCACGCGCATGGCCAAAGCCGTTGACAAGCCGGGCCACCGGAAGAAGCTTGCCCGCGACACGCCAAAAGCGAGCATGTTCCCGGCAAGGCCTGCAACCCGGTCCCGGCCGATATCTCCCCATGCCCGCGCCAGGAGAGGACAGACAATGTGGCAATTTGAGACGGACCCGGAGTTCCAGAAAACGCTCGACTGGATCGACTGTTTCGTCAGGGAAGAGGTGGAACCGCTGGAGCTGGTTCTCGACAATCCCTACGATCTTGCCCATCCGTTGTTCGAGCGGCTGGTCCGTCCACTTCAGGCCGAGGTGAAGCAACGGGGCCTGTGGGCCTGTCACCTTTCGCCCAAGCTGGGTGGTCCAGGCATGGGCCAGCTCAAGCTGGCGCTGATGAGTGAAAAATTCGGACGAGCGCGCTTCGGCCCGATCGTCTTCGGCGCGCAGGCGCCCGACACGGGCAATAGCGAGATTCTCGCCCATTACGGCACGGAGGAACAGAAGAAAAGCTATCTGGAACCGCTGCTGGCCAACCGGATCGTATCCTGCTTCACCATGACCGAGCCGCAAGGCGGCGCGGACCCTCTGGGCATGACGACATCCGCTATGCTGGATGGCGACCAGTGGGTCATCAATGGCGAAAAATGGTTCGCGTCCAACGCCCGTTTCGCAAGCTTCTACATCGTCATGGCGGTGACTGATCCCGACGCCGCGCCGCATGCGCAAATGTCGATGTTCATCGTACCGGCAGACACGCCCGGCATCGAGATCGTCAAGGATTATGGCTATCTGGGCGAACCGGACAAGGCCCATGCCCATCTGCGCTGGACCGATGTCCGGGTTCCTGCCGACGCCATGCTCGGCGGCCGGGGAAAGGCTTTCGAGGTTGCGCAGGTCCGGCTTTCGGGCGGGCGCATGCATCACGCCATGCGCGCGCTGGCGCAGGCCACCCACTGTTTCGAACAGATGTGCGAGCGCGTCCTATCCCGCAGTACGAAGGGCGAACTGCTTGCCCGCAAGCAGATGGTACAGGAAAAGCTCGCCGACAGCTGGATTCAGCTTCGTCAGTTTCGCCTTCTCATTCTGGAGACCGCTTGGCTCCACGACAGGGAAAGCGACTGGAGCAGGTTGCGCAAGAATGTCGCGGCGGTGAAGGTGCTGATGCCCAAGGTCCTGCACGACATCGCCGAACGGGCGCTGCATCTGCACGGATCGCTGGGCGTCACCGACGAGGCGCCCTTTGCGGACGCGCTGATCCACTCCTACACGCTGGGCCTGGCGGACGGACCTACAGAGGTGCACAAAGTCACCGTCGCGCGGGAGATATTGAAGGGCGTCGAACCCTGCGCGACGATGTTCCCCGACTATCTGCGTAGCCATGCAAAGGCGCGAGCGATCGCCAAATTCGGTCTCGAAGCCGAAGCGGGTGTGCCATGATCGACCCGGACACCGCCACGAAAGTCGACCCGGCACGCCTTCTGACATTCCTGAACGATGTCTTTGAAGAGCGGGAGACGGAACTGGGCATCGCGCCGGTCAGTGGCGGCCTCAGCAACCTGCTGTTCCGGGTCGATCATGGTGCGCGGCGGCTTGCGTTGAGGCGGCCACCGATGACCCCGGTCGACGCATCTTCCAACGACATCAGCCGGGAAATCCGCCTTCTCAAGGCATTGGGGCGGACCAGCGTGCCTCATGCCCGTCTGCTTGCGTCGGAGGAAACCGGCTCGGTGATCGGCGCGCCTTTCGCGCTGCTCGAATGGGTGGATGGATTCGCGCCGAGGAGTCCCCTGCCCCCTGCCTTTCGCGACGACGATGCCAAGACGCGGATGGGCGAGGAGATCGTCGATGCGCTGGCGATGCTGCACGCTGTCGACTGGCGCGCCATTGGCCTGTCGGATTTCGGGCGGCCCGACAATTTCCTTGAGCGACAGGTCGACCGCTGGGAAAAGCAGCTGGCCCGCAGCGGCGGCCGCAAGCTGGACGGTTTCGTCCGCCTCGCACGGCTGCTGCGCGATGAAATGCCCAAAAGCCGTCAGATCAGCCTGATCCATGGGGACTATCAGTTCGTGAACGTCATGTTCGCGCCCGCGACGCCGCCGCGTTTGAGCGCGATCGTCGATTGGGAACTGGCGACGATCGGCGATCCGATGCTCGATCTGGGCTGGCTTCTCGCCAGCTGGCGGGACGAGGGCGAGCCGGAGAGTTTCGCTCCCTATCTCGACTGGAACGGTTTCCCGCCGCGCGCGGACATGGCAGCCCGCTATGCGCAGGCTTCCGGTCTCGATGTGGGCGCCCTGCCCTATTATATGGCGCTGGCCTCGTTCAAGCTCGCGGTGATTCTTGAGGGCTGGTATCAGCGATATCTCGCTGGCCAGTCCACGCTGGAACGCCATGCCAGCATGGAATATGGCGTTCCCCGCATGCTGGAACGCGCGCTACAGCTCGCGCGATGGTCCGGCGGCCCACTCTTATCGGAGCAATCCATATGACGGACCCCCTTTTCCGCCTCGACGGCAAGGTCGCTCTCGTCACGGGCGGCAGCAGGGGTCTGGGGCGCGAAATGGCGCTCGCCTTCGCCCGCCATGGCGCCGATGTCATCGTAGCGAGCCGCAAGCTGGAAGCGTGCGAAGCCGTGGCCGCCGACATCCGCGCAATGGGCATGCGCGCGCTCCCTGTGGCGGCGCATGTCGGGAAATGGAACGAGATCGATGGGCTGATCGAGGCTGCCTATGACCATTTCGGCGCCATCGACGTCCTCGTCAACAATGCGGGCATGTCCCCGGCCATCCCAAGCGCGGAAATGGGCGAAGAGCTGTTCGACAAGATCCTGTCCCTGAATTTCAAGGGGCCGTTTCGACTTGCCAGCCAGATCGGGCATCGCATGGCGAAGGGCGACGGCGGCGCGATCATCAACATATCCTCGACCGGATCGCTGAAGGCAGTGCCGGGCGCCGTAGCATATTCCGGGGCCAAGGCGGCGCTCAACGCCATGTCGCTTTCGCTGGCCCATGAATTTGCGCCCCGGGTTCGCGTGAACACCATTGCCGCCGGTCCTTTCCTGACCGACATTGCCAAGGCCTGGCCCGCCGATCGGCAGATGACGGCGAACAATGCCCTCGGACGCCCGGGCAGGCCGGAAGAGATCGTGACGACCGCCCTCTATCTGGCCAGCCCCTGTTCCAGCTTCACCACGGGCACGCTTATCCGCGTCGACGGCGGCGGCTGAACGAAAAAATAAAGTGTTCGCGTTCCTGGGAACGCGAACACTCTCCTTTAAGATCATCAGAACCGGAAATCGATGCCGGCGCCATAGGTTCGGGGCGCCGCCGCCGTTCCAAGATCGCCCAGCGATTGTTCGGACACGGACGAATAATAGAGCTTGTTCGTCAGATTGCGTCCAAACAGGCGGATGCGAAGATCATTGGCGAACTTGTACGCGATCTGCGCATTCACGACATCATAGGCGTCCTGCTTGATGCGGTTGGTCGGCTCCCAGTAAAAACCGTCATTGTGGAAATAATTGGCCGACAGTTCCAGGTCGCCCATTCCCACCGGCACGACATAGGAGATATTCACATTGGCCGTCCAATCGGGCGCATGGATCATCTTGTTGCCCTTCGCATCGAAGGTGCATGCGGCGTTTCCGCCCGGCGATGTGGAGGAAGACGCAGGGCAGGTCAGGCCCGCGGGAACCGAGCTATAGGGCTGCGGAAGATAATAAGGCGCATTGGGGAAGGAATTGTATTTCCCGTCAAGCACCGTCAGATTCGCGCCAATCTGCAAATTCCCCAGCGGCATTCGCGGCGCCGCCACGACTTCGAACTCCAGGCCATCGGACTTCGCGCTGGCTGCGTTGAGCGTCTGGATGCCCCCCGGCAGCACGGTCGACAATTGGATATCCGAATAGTCGTAATGGAAGGCCGTGGCGTTGAAGCGTAACTGGCGATCAAAAAGGTCGGTCTTCAATCCGATTTCATAGGCGTCCAGCGTTTCCGGACGGGTCGGCAACTGCGTGATCGATGTCAGGTTGAAACCGCCGGTCTTGAAACCCCGGCTGCCGGACGCATAGAGCAGGATATCGGGCGCGACCTGATAGTCGGCGCCAAAGCGCCATGTCAGCTTGCGTGCGGAAATCTGCTTGTCATTGATGGTAACGAGCACGGTTCCGGCCGGTGCGCTATTGCCGGGCAGGGCGATCAGTTCGCCGTTCAATTTCGCCTTTTCATAGGTATAGCGCAAACCGGCGGTCAGGTTGAGGCCGTCCAGCACCTCCACATTGGCCTGCCCGAAGGCGGCGTAGGAATTGACATCCTGGTCCGATATACGGCTCAGGTTGAAGCTGGCAAGGCTCACGCTTTGCGTCGAGACCGGATTGATGGACGCCTTTGAATTCAGATAGAAAAGCCCGGTGGTAAGATCTGCGGGACCCAGTTTCGCCTCCAGCAGGAATTCCTGTTGGAACGTCTTGTTCTTCTCGTCACGAACCACGCCGACGATAGGGACCGGCGTGGCGTCCTGGTCGTAATGATTGTACCATTTATACTCGCGATAGGCCGTTATGCTGCGCAAGGTGACATCGCCCAGATCGAGCGTCGCATTCTGGCTGAACCCGAACTGGCTGCTTTTCGCGCGAGGGTCGAAACTGTAATTGCCGTCGAAAGCGCCACCGACCCGGTGGCCGCCCAGCACGGTTCGACTATCCTCATAAGTGTTGCGATTGGTGCCAAGGTCGTTCTTCTGGCGATCATAATCGCCCGCCAAAAGAATATTGAGGTTGTCCGTGAGATCGATGGCGAGCTTAACGCGAATGGACTGCTCGTCCCGCTTGTTGATCTCGCTGCCTGTCGCGATGTTATGGCCAAACCCCTTGCCCTGCGAAGTGCTGTACAGCGCCACGCTGGCCGCGACCTTGTCGCTCAGCCCGCCTGCGGCATAAGCCATTGCGGTCACGGTCTCATAATTGGCATAGGACAGGTCGAAAGCATATTCGGACTTCTGCGTCGGCGTTTTCGTGATGATCTGGACGACACCGCCAGTCGCATTGCGGCCGAACAATGTGCCCTGCGGCCCGCGCAGGACCTCCACCCGTTCGACATTGTTCAATCCGAACGCCGCGCCCGTCAGCGATGCGATGTAGACGCCGTCGACATAGGTGGCGATGGAGCTTTCATTGCCGATAATGGCCGACTGTGCCCCAACGCCGCGAATGAACGTCTGGGTGGTACCGTTGACGGTGGTTTGCAGCAGATTCGGCGTCGATATCTGCAAGTCCTCGCTTGTGGCGATGCCGCGTTCGGCCAGTGCCGTGGCGTCCAGCGCGGTGACCGCGACCGGTACCTTCTGGAGCGATTGCTCGCGACGCTGCGCCGTCACGATGATGTCGTCCACACCGCCGCGGGAAGCGCCGTCCGGGTTGGACTGAGACGACGCTGGTTCCGGTGAGTCCGCCTGCGCCATGGCGGGAATGCTCGCCAGAGCCGAGGCGCAGAGTAATGCGGTGCGCAATAGGTGAAACTGATTCATGTCTGTCCTCCCCTTATGTAATTATTCTGCTCGCTTGCGGAGCGGCGGCTACGCCATGTCCTTCGACCAGCCCGACGCATCGTCGGAGACCGGCTTTGGCGAGAGCAGTGTGAGCCCGCCATCGGCGACCAGATTTTGCCCGGTCATATTGCGCGACAGATCCGTCGCGAGAAACAGGATGACGCTGCCGATGTCGGACGGCGCGCCGATGCGCCGCAACGGATATTTTTCCGCGACCGCTTCATACCATTCGCTGGTCTGGTTCTGCCAGCGCGGCGTCGTGACAAGGCCCGGCGCGACGGCATTGACCCGGATGTTGAGCGGCCCCAGTTCGACAGCCGCCGTGGCGACCATGTGATTGAGCGCCGCCTTTGCGATGCCATAGCCGAACGCCGGATTGGTCCACACTCTGTGCCCGGCTACAGAACTGACGAGAACGATGCTCCCGCCGCCGGATTTCGCCATCAATGGCGCGCCGATCTGCAACGCCAGATAGGCATGGCGCAGCACATTGTCGAACTGCCACTGGAGATCCTCGTCGCCCATGGTCAGGATACCGCCGGCAATGCCGATCGCGATAATGTCGACAATGCCGTTCAGCTTTCCATGACGCGCTTCGATCTCGGCGAACAGCCGCACCATTGTCGGCCGGTCCTGCGCATCGCCAATGAAGGCGCTGCCCTTGACCTCGTCAGCAACATGTTGTGTCGCAGCATCCCGCCGGCCGACGCAAACCACATGCGCGCCCGCCTGGGCGAGGGCATGGGCCGCCTGACGACCTATGCCTTGGCCCGCCCCCAGAACCACGAAAACCTGGTCATCCAGTCGGCCCAGACCGCTGAAGTCAGGAACAGGTGTCTCGTCGAAATCCATAAGAACCTCCCGATGTCGCCTGATGCAGCGACATCAGCCGATGGATGGAACCGTTCGGCTTCCTGCCGTCGTCATTCCGCCGCGTTTGCGAAATCCGTGACCACAGCGACATCGCCGCCAGTCATGTACTGGCCGGGAAACAGCCCGCTCGGCTTGCCATGGTCCATGACGACCTGACCGTTGACGATGACATAATCGACGCCGCGCGCTGGTACGGTCCGGCGCCAATCTCCGCCGGGCAAATCATTCGCCACGACATATTTGCGTTCGAAACCAAGCGTGTCCAAATCGTAGATCACGATGTCGGCCGCCTTGCCTTCCTCCAGCGTGCCACGGTCATGGAAACCAAACATCCGCGCCGGGCGCGCACTCAGGATATTGTGCATTTCCTCCAGCGTCAGGCGCTTGTCTTCCTTGACCATCCAGTTGATGAGGTCGGTGGAATATTGCCCGCCCACGAACATCTTCACATGCGCACCCCCATCGGATGTCCCGGCGATCACGCGCGGATGGCGCAATATCTGCTCGATCTTGTTGCCGTCGCGCGACTGCGCCTCCGCAAGAACAAAATCGACCTGCATATGCGTGTCGACCAGGATATCGAAGAATACGTCCACAACATGCCGGTCCAGCTTCGCGGCAATGTCGCCGACCTTCATGCCTTCATAGGGCTGATAGGTTTCGCTTCCGATGGCCGAGCCCAGAATATATTTCTCGAAGCCGCCGCCTGTGGGAATGAAATATTCGTAGCGATAGGATTCCCGCGCAGCCTTGCGCCACTCCGCATTCTGGGCCAGCGCCATGCGCTCGCTGGTCGTCTTGCAGCGGGAAAATTCCTCGAACACCGGCACCGCGTTGAACAAGGTCGATTCCTCGATCTTGAACTCCGCCCAGCCGCGAAAAGTAACGGACTGAAGGTAGATTTCGAGACCCTCCTTCTCCATCCGGTCGACCCAGTCCAGCGTGTTCTTCCAGCGATTTATCAGTTCCAGCTGCGCCGGCGTCGGATTGTCGGAGCCTTCCACCGCCATGATGACGTTATGGATCACGGGCCGCCCCGAAATGCGAGCAAGCTTTTCCGAAATGTCCGGCCGCGACTCCATCCGCAGCTGAACCAGCGACTGGATGATGCCGTCGCCGCGTTCCCGCAATAGTTCCGCCAGGCAATAGGCGTCTTCCGGGTCCATGACGTCGGTGGGCACCGGCGTGCCATCGAAATCGACATGGCCATTGCCGTTCCCGAGCAACGAAAGGCTAAAGCCGCTCGCGCCTGCATCCATCGCTTCGTTCAGCAATTGTTTCATGCGCGCCCGCTCGGCGTCGGTCGTCGGCCGCGACTTCACCTCGTCGCCCTTGACGTAAACCAGAAGGGGATTGAGCGGCAGGAACATGCCGACATTGATCCCCTTCTTCATGGCGCGAAGATGCGCCAGCCATTCAGGGAAGCTTTCCCATTCCCAGTTGATGGCCTGCTGCTGCGCTTCATAGGGCACCTGTTCGGTGTTGACCATCATCATCATGTAGCGTTCGCGATGTTCCGGCCGGCACGGCGCATAGCCAAAACCGCAATTGCCCATCACCACGGAAGTCGTGCCATGCCACGAAGAGCTCGTGGCGTAGGGATCCCAATGCAGCGGGGCGTCATAATGGGTGTGCAGGTCGATCACCCCCGGAGCAACGATCCGGCCCATGGCGTCGATCTCCTTCAGCGCCTTTTGCTGCCCCAGGTCGCCAATCCGCACGATCCTGCCGTCCGACACTGCGAGGTCGGCAACGACGCGCCCGGCGCCCGTCCCATCCACAATGGTACCGTTACGGACGATGAGATCGTATGTCATTCTTGTCTCCTATGGTCGGATGGCGGATTTACCCGCCGCCCTTTATGACAAGGCGCGCGCTACATGCAGACGCATCCTGTTCCACATCCATGATCGTATATCGGGGACCAAAGGTCACGCCCGCCGGACCATCCATTACAGATGTAAAGGGCGGCCCGGCGGCCCATTGCGAACGGTCAGAAGCGAAAGCGCAACTGCATCCCATAGGTCCGCGGCTCGCCGACCGACGCGTGCGTGATGCCCAGCAGCGTCTGAAGGCCGATACCGCCACGGAAATAGGTCTTGTTCGTCAGGTTGTTCACGAAGAAGCTCGCATCGACCGGCGCGCCCAGCACATCGTTCCACGCAATGCGTCCGTTCACCAGCCCGTAGCCCGGCGCAACCGCCTCAGGTTCAAGATCGCTCTGCACGGCAAAGACAAATCGCGACTGGTAGAGATAATTGGCGTTGACGCTGATCTTGCCCCAGTCGTCCGGCACGGGCAGCGTCACCGTCGCGTTGACGCTGGCGTGATATTTGGGAACATTGGGAAAGGGATTAGCGGTGGCCTCATCATGGCCCACGATCGCCAGTTCGCCCCCGGTCAGGCC
Source organism: Sphingobium sp. 15-1 (assembly GCF_013375535.1). Classification (GTDB taxonomy): domain Bacteria; phylum Pseudomonadota; class Alphaproteobacteria; order Sphingomonadales; family Sphingomonadaceae; genus Sphingobium; species Sphingobium aromaticivastans. The sequence continues at coordinate 1,289,734 of NZ_JABXJG010000002.1, read as the reverse complement.
GATGACCGGAATGTCAAAGGCCTTGTACTTGGCATCGGTATAATCGGCAAAGCCCGAGATGCGGAACCATTTGTTGAAGATCAGTTCGCCTTCAACCTCGACACCACGAACCTGCGCCTTGGCGGCATTGGTCGTGAAGCCCTGCGCCTGCGAAGTCAGAGGATTGAAGATGATGACGCCGCGTTGCGCGTCGCGGATTTCCTGCTGGAACAGCGAAAGCGCAAGCCGCCCCCGCACCGTTCCGATATAGCCGTTCAGTTTGGCGCCCAATTCATATTCGGTGATGGATTCGGGCTTATATTCGCGAAGTGCAGGTACAACGACAGTCGTCGAAACACCACCTGGACGGTAGCCATGCTTTGCCGACGCATAGAACATCATATTGTCCGTCGGCCGCCAGTCGATGCTGCCGGTCCAGTTTGCATCGTTCGGAGACTGCCTGGTCAAAACGCCTCGGCAAGCAGCCTCATACACTGAAAAAGGCGTGTTGGTTCCCGGGCATACAGTGATGCCGCTTGCCTGACCGTTGGGAAGGCCCGTGGGCGTCAAAGCGGAATAACTCTGTGCATGGATGTTATCCCAGGTGTAGCGAATACCTCCCGTGACGCGCAGCTTGTTCGTGACTTTATATGTCGCCTGACCGAAAATCGCCTTGCTTCGCGTATCGATGCCATTGAGCACAGTGGTCGTAGAGCCAGTAAAAAAGCCACCAAACGCCTGGCCAAAGAGCGTGTTGCCAGGAACTATGTCGTCACGTTCTTCATAATATCCACCGACCATCCAGTCGAGGTTGTTGCCGACCATTCCGGACAGCTGCAACTCGTGCGAGAACTGCTTTTTCTGCGACGCACGCGCGGTAGGAGCGAATGTCGGCTGATAACCGTCAAGTATCGGAAAGGGTGAGGCGTCCGCGGAATAGCCGAGCGCGACATACATGCGCTGGTAGCCCAGCACATATTTCAGTTTGACCGCATCAAAGTCCAGTTCAAGCTTGTTGATGAAATTCTGTACCTTGTTCTTGTATATCAGCAAATCCGACGGCGTGTTGTAATAGACCTTGCGCGGCCCCAGTTGTTGCACCGTGTTCAGATAGCCCTGAAGTCCCTGACTGACCCCCGGGATAGCCGCCAGATCCGGATTGGCAGCAAGGAACGCGTTGAAGAAGGGGTAGGGCGACGTAGGCGAGAAAATGGTCGACGCCAATCCGTTCGGCCGTGCCGCCAGCAGATACCATGAGCTCTGGTGCGAATCCACATTGGAATAATCGAATATGGTCGTATTGGTCAGCCATTCATTCGGCGTCAATTTCGCGGTGATGCGAAACGCGTCAGAATGCTTGTTGTCCAGGTCAAAATTATCCTGGTTCAAGATCTTCGTATAACCGTCACGCCGGACAACATTGCCCGTAACGCGAATGCTCAAGACATCAGGCACGACCGGAATGGTCAGCGCGCCTTCGACTTCTCGATCATTATAATTTCCGATCTGGCCAGAAATATATCCCTCGAATTCATTGCCCGGCGCCTTTGGAGAATAAAGAACGGCGCCGCCATTTGCGGCACGCCCGAACAACGTACCCTGGGGCCCGCGCAGGACCTGGACGGAATCCATGTCATAAATACCCGCCAGCGATGGATATATTTGAACGACATCTGCAAAATAGATCTCGACGGTCGGATTGTTGCCGAAGTTATTATTCTCCGGCGCCTGGCCGCGAATGGTGAAATTGAGGTGATTTGAAGAAAAAACGCTGGTCGGCGTCAATGACGGCGTCACGCGCGCAAGATCCAGGGCATTGACCACCCCCAAGGACCTCAGATTTTCGCCGCTCACCGCGGTAACGGCGACGGGCACGGTCTGAAGGGTTTCCGCGCGCCGCCGCGCCGTGACGATGATATCGCCGCCGTCGACGGCCGCCTGTGGCGAGGTCGCCCCCTGATCCGCCGGAGCTTCCGCCGACTCCTGCGCATATGCAGGCGAGAGCGAGAGGGCGGCGACGCTTGCAGCCAGCAAAAACCGATATTTCATAAAATCCTCCCCGGCCGGTATTACGCCACCTTTGGCTCCCCGGCTTAAACGTGAATGCGAATGTCTCTTGTGGTCTACGTTTTTGGTTGACGATGCTGAAGTTCTCAAGTCAGTCCGCTGGTCCGAACTGGCTTATTACACCTGTAATCATCCTGGCAAAGCTGTCGTCTGTCCGCGATTTGCGCCCATGTCGTGATACTTGAGCATATCCAAACCATCAGGATGGGTCGAAACCGGCTCAAACGGCAAATATGATATGGGACAAGAGGCTATCATGGAGAGGCGCGACACGCGATTGTGGTCGGATCATTATCTGCCCGACGAAGTGAAGGGCATCCGCGCGGAGGTCAGGCATTTTGCCGACACCCATCTCCGCCTGGTTGCGCATGAACTGAACAATCGCGCGGAAACGCGAGACAGCTTTCCTCGGGCCATGCTTGGACAGATGGCCGCCGCGGGCATATTGGGGATCCCCTTCGCGGCCGATGTGGGCGGGCGAGGCCTCAAGCATCCAACGCTCTCGCTGCTCGTGGCGCTGGAAGAGATCGCCTATTATTCATCGGGCGTGGCGTCCGCGCTTCTCGACGCACAGCTTATCCTTGTGGGCCAGACGCTCGACCGGGCAGCGCCGCATCTGCGCCAATCCTATCTCCCCCGGCTCATCAGGGGCGAAATCGTGTGCAGTTTCGCGACCAGCGAGCCGGACGCCAGCACCGACCTGTCGCCGGCGCGCATGCAGACCAGAGCGGTCAAGGTCGAGGGCGGCTGGCGCATTTCGGGGCGCAAGCGATGGATCACCAACGCCGTGGCGGCCGACCATATGCTGGTGCTGTGCCGCACCGGCGACAAGGCACAGACATTGCTGCTCGTCAACATGCGCGACAATGGCGTCAGCGTCGCGGACCCTGACCGGAAAATGGGCAATCATCCGCAGCTGACATCCGACGTACTGTTCGAGGACAGCTTCGTTGCAGACGACCATGTCGTCGGCGAAGTGGGGGCGGGACTGCGCGGCGCGCTGGGTGCGTTGACGATCGGGCGCATGGGCATCGGCGCGGTCGGTGTGGGCATGGCTCAGGCCGCCTTCGACATAGCGAGCGATCATATGAGCCGGCGCAAGGTCTTCGGCCAGGAACTGGGCCGGTTCCAGCATTGGCAGATGACCTTCGCGGACCATGCCATCGCCATCGAACAGGCGCGCGCCCTGTTCCACAAGGCCGGCGCCATCTATGATGCGGGAGAATCGTGCGAAGTCGAAGCCGCCATGGCCAAGATCGTTGGGTCGCGGGCGGCAGTCGATGTCGCACGCGACGCCATTCAGGTCAGCGGCGCCTATGGTTTCGTCAAGGAAATGGGAGCGACGGGAGAGCAAAAAGCTTTGGAAGCGATCTATCGCGATTCCAAGATCGGTGAGATATACGAGGGCGCCAACGAAATTCAGAAATGGATCATTGCGCGACATTTCCTCGGTCGCGAAATTGTTGGCTGAAAGACAGGGGAAACAGGGAGAAACGCCGCTTGACCGTCGCCAGGCGGCCAAAGCGAAAAACCGACAGGGAGAGAAATGTGAGAGCCGTTCGCTTGCCCGCACCAGGAATCGGAAACCTTGCGTTGGTCCAAGAGGCGGAACCCCCGGCTCCGGCGACAGGCGAAATCGTTGTCCGGATCAGCGCAAGCTCGCTAAACTATCATGATTATGGTGTGGTATCCGGCCGGATTCCGACCGTTTCCGGCATTGTCCCCCTGTCCGACGGCGCGGGAACGGTCGTTGCCGTCGGCGCGGATGTCACGGAATTTGCCGTTGGCGATCATGTCGTTTCCACCTTCTTTCCTGACTGGATCGACGGGCGCGAACCCGATGCGCGCCCGTCCAACGTGCCCGGAGACGGGATCGACGGTTTCGCCAGGGACATGGTTTGCGCGCCATGGCACGCCTTCACCCATGCGCCACGCGGCTTCAGCCACAGGGAAGCCGCCACGATCACCTGCGCTGGCGTCACCGCATGGCGCGCGCTTGTCCCCAAGGGCCAACTGAAGGCGGGCAACACGGTCCTCGTCATGGGCAGCGGCGGCGTATCGGTCTACGCCCTGCAACTGGCCAAGGCGATGGGCGCCCGCGTCATCGCGACATCCTCATCCGACGAAAAGCTGGAGCGGCTACGCGCGCTCGGCGCGGACGAGGTCATCAACTATCGCAGCGATCCGGCTTGGGGCGCGACTGCGAACCGGCTTTCCGGCAAAGGCGTCGATATCGTCGTCGAGACGGGGGGCGCCGCGACCCTGGAGCAATCCATCGCCGCGACGCGCTATGGCGGAACGATCTCACTGGTCGGCGTGCTGGCCGGCATCCAGGGGCCGGTGCCGACCGCGCGGATATTCGGCAAGCAATTGACGATAGCAGGCATCACGGTGGGCAGCCGCCGCCACCAACTCGACACCGTCCGCGCGCTGGAGACAACGGGCATCCGCCCCGTCATCGGCAATCAATTTCCTCTGGAAGAACTGCAATCCGCATTTCTGCTTCAGGAAAAAGGCGCGCATTTCGGCAAGATCGCCATCGACTTCTGATACAAACCTCCGCCGGGTGGGGCCTGAATGTCACAGCCCGACCAGCCCCTTGCACGCGGCGAAGTCGGTGAACCAGTCCAGGCTCGCCGGATTGGCCATGGTTTCCCTACTCGCGACCTTTGCGACCTCCGCGCCCAGCAATATCTTGCGTACGGGAATTTCCAACCGCTTGCCCGTCATGGTATAGGGAATATCCGGCACGAACAGGATTTCATCCGGCACATGGCGCGGGCTGTTCTCGTCGCGCAATCGGCGAATAATTGCTGCCCTGACCGCATCGTCCGGCGCGACGCCCTCCTTCAGCTTGACGAACAAGGGCATGTAATAATCGCCGCCCGCAAGATTGCAGCACAGCACCAGCCCGTCCTGAACCCCGTCCACCTTTTCGAGCGTGCGGTAAATTTCAGCCGTGCCGATGCGGACGCCGAAACGGTTGAGCGTCGCGTCCGACCTTCCGTAGACATAGCAGCCAAGCCTGTCGTTCATCTTGAACAGGTCGCCCTGCTGCCAGACCTCCGGAAAGGTCTCGAAATAGCTGGCCCGATAGCGGGACTTGTCGGGGTCGTTCCAGAAATAGAGCGGCATTGACGGAACGGGCTTTGTGATGACCATCTCGCCGACCTCGTCGATCACGGGACGGCCCTGATCGTCAAAGGCGGCCACGTCGATGCCCAGCATCGGCCCCTGTATCTCGCCCGCATATATGGGCTGGATGGGAACGCCACCGACAATGCCCGAACATAGTTCCGTGCCGCCGCATTGCGATGTGACCCACAGATCGGGTTTCACAGCGTCGTAGAACCAGGCGAAAGTTTCGGGCGTCGAGGGCGCGCCGCCCAATATGATCGCCTCCAGCGCATCGAGGGCGAAATGGTCGCGCGGCCGGAAACCGGCCTTGGCCGCGGCCTGCACCAGCGTCGGACTGGCGCCCAGGACATGCGCGCCGGTATCCTGCGCGACGGCGAACAGCGTTCCCACGCCATCGGCGAAGGGGCTGCCGTCGTACAGGACGGTGCCGCCGCCCACGCACAGCGCGGACATAGTTGAGTTCCACATCATCCACCCGGTCGTGCTGTAGATGAACAGCACGGTTCCGGGCCGGATGTTCACATGAAAGCTCATGCCCTTCATATGCTGGATCAGCACGCCGACATGGCCCTGCACAATGGGCTTGGGCAGACCCGTGGTGCCCGACGAGAACAATATCCAGAGCGGATGATCGTGCGGCACCCGTTCGTAGCGGAACTGCTCGCGCGGCGGCGCGTCGCCCGCCACCAGATCGTCCCATTTGCGGAGGCCCCGATGGGCCACCGGCGCGCCGGATGGATGGGCATAATCCAGCCAGACCAGATGTTCGAGCGTGGGCAGTTTCCCGACGATGGCGGCGATATCCGCGCGCCGGTCGAAATCCCTGCCCGCGAACCGATAACCATCGGCGGCAAAGATCAGCTTGGGCTCGATCTGCGCGAAACGGTCCGTCACGGTGCCGACCCCGAATTCCGGCGCCGCGGACGACCAGATGGCGCCAATCGCCACGGTCGCCAGCATCGCTATGGCCGTTTCGGGAATATTGGGCATATAGGATACGACCCGATCGCCGGGCACAACCCCCAGATCGCGCATCGCGGTCGCCAGCCGGCGGACCTTCTCCTCGAGTTCCTGCCAGCTGACCGTGCCGCCGGGCCGCATTTCGGACCGATAGTGGATGGCCACTGCGTCCCCGCCCCTGGAATCCAGGTTTCGCAGCACATGTTCGGCATAATTGACGCGCGATCCGGTAAACCAGCGCGCATCGATCATGGCCCCCTTGGTGCAGACCTCTTCATATGGCCGGTCGGACCATATCTGGAAATAGTCCCACAAGGACGCCCAGAACGCATCGGGTTCGTCAACCGACCAGCGCCACAGGGCGGGATAGTCTGTGAAATCATGCCCCCGCGGCCTTAGCCATTCCATATATTGCGCAAGGTTGGATCCGGACGCAAAATCCTGCGACGGACGCCACAGCAATTCTCCTTCGACTGTCATGCCTTCTTTCCATCCTCTCACATCCGCCCCGCAATCGATGGAAGAATGGAATGAACCGCAGGCCGAGCGAAGAGCAATCCGTCATTGCCTGCCAATCCATCAGGAATGTGAAGCCGTGCGGCAGGCGCGATCCATGCCTGCCCGACACTGGACTGCGCACGCGCCGCCGTGCATCACCGCCTCTCAGCATGTCAAAGAAGGGAGTGTTACATGCCGGCCTATATTGTCTTCATGCGTGAAAATATCCGCGACGAGGAGGAGATGAAAATCTATTCGAGGATGGCCGGCCCCACCTTCGCCGGACATGAAGCGATCCCCCGCGCCGTCTATGGAGCGACGGAAACACTGGAAGGCCCGCCGACGGACAGCGCGGTCATCGTAGAGTTCAAGACGGTGGAAGCGGCCAGGGCCTGGTATGACAGCCCGGCATATCAGGAAGCGAAGCGGCACCGGCATCTGGGCGCCGATTATCGCGCCTTCATCATCCAGGGGGTCTGAATATCGGGTCGTCGGCGCCATTCGGCCCGCACCGTCCGACATTGCAATATTGCATCCGCAATTTCCTGCTGCGACGATCCACTATCCATCGGATGACTGGCAAATCCCCTGCCCGGAATTGTAGCGGAGCAGTGTAATATTGTTTCGCGTTTGAATGGAGGTTTTATGGTGAAGTCGGCAGTCGTGACAGGCGCATTTGGTGCACTGGGTCAGGCAGTAACAGCCTGTTTCCAATCGTTCGGGGTGCAAGTCGCGTGCATCGATTATGCGCCGGTTCCTGCCGGATGGCCCGAAGGCGGCGTGGCGATAGGCGATGTCGACCTGGCCGATCCTTCATCCGCGGAACAGGCGCTTCGCGAAGCCGCGGAGCGGCTTGGCGGGATCGACGCCCTTATCAATGTCGCCGGCGGCTTTGTCTGGCAGAAGTTCGAGGATGGCGATCCTGCCAGCTGGCTGAAACTCTACGCATTGAACCTTCAGACGACGGCGAATGCGATCAAAGCCGCCCTTCCCTTCCTGCTGAACCAATCGGCCGCGCGGATCGTCAATGTCGGCGCATTCGCCGCACTTCGAGCGGACACCGGCATGGGCGCCTATGCCGCATCGAAATCGGCGGTCCATCGGTTGACTGAGACGCTTGCCGCCGAATTTGCCGACCGCGACATCACCGTCAACGCCGTCCTGCCCAGCATCATCGATACGCCGACCAATCGGCGCGACATGCCGGACGCCGACACCAGCACATGGGTGAAGCCCAGGGCGATTGCCGATGTCATCGCCTTCCTGTGCTCGGCAGAGGCGGGCGCGATCAGCGGCGCCCTCATTCCCGTGACACGCGGCGGCTGATCCCCACTGCATCGGGGCAGGACCGGCTGGCCCTGCCCCGCGCCCCCTTTATCCGTGGCCCAGCATGGCCTTGGTTTCCAGATATTCGGCAAAGCCATGGTCGCCCCATTCGCGTCCATTGCCGGACTGCTTATAGCCGCCAAAGGGCGCCGTGAAGTCCAGGCCCGCCGCATTGAGCGTCACCTGACCGGCGCGCAATTGCCGCGCCACCCGATTGGCGCGGGCGGGATCGCCGCTCTGGATATAGGCGGCCAGCCCATAGGGCGTATCGTTCGCCAGCGCGATGGCGTCGGCTTCATCCACATAGGCCTGGATCACCAGCACCGGCCCGAAAATCTCCTCCCGAACCACCGTCATGTCGGGCGTCACATCGGCAAAGATGGTCGGTTTCACGAAATAGCCGCGCTTCAGTCCGTCCGGCCGTCCGGGCCCGCCCGCCACGACCGTCGCGCCTTCCTCGACACCCTTTTCGATGAGTTGCTGGATACGATTCCATTGCACTTCGGACACGACGGGGCCGAGCCGGACCTCCTCTTCGGGATTTCCGACGGTCAGCGATTCCGCCGTCTTCTTCGCGATGGCCTTTACCTCGTCGAGCCGGCTCGCCGGCACCAGCATTCGCGTCGGAGCATTGCAGGACTGACCGGAATTCAACATCATACGGACGATCCCGCCCGCCACCGCTTCCTCGAAATTCGCGTCGTCAAGCAGGATATTGGGCGACTTGCCCCCCAGTTCCTGCGCAACCCGCTTGACGGTCTGCGCAGCCGTCTGAGCGACCTGAATGCCGGCGCGGGTGGACCCCGTAAACGACACCATGTCGATTTCCGGATGGCCAGCAATCGCCGTTCCGACACCTGGTCCGTCGCCGTTAACCAGGTTGAACACGCCCGCCGGGACACCGGCGGCATCGCAGATCTCGGCGAAGATCATGGCGGAGAGCGGCGCGACTTCGGACGGCTTGAGCACCATCGTGCAGCCCACTGCCAGTGCCGGCGCGACCTTGCACGTGATCTGGTTGATGGGCCAGTTCCATGGCGTGATCAGACCGCAAACGCCAATGGGTTCCTTGACGATCATGGTCGTGCCGCGAAGTTCCTCGAACGCGAAATTCTGGAGCATCGCATGGGCGGTCTTGATATGGGCCAGCCCCAATGCGACCTGATACTGGCTGGACAGCCAGGAAGGCGCGCCCATTTCGGACGTGATCGCCTTGGCCATCTCTTCCTTCCGCTTTTCATACTCCTCAACAATCCGGCCCAGCAGCGCGACACGGCTTTCGATGCTGCTTTGCGAAAAGACGCCGAAGGCACGCCGGGCGGCGACGGCGGCGCGATCGACATCGGCCGCCGATCCTATGGAGATGCTTGCGACCGGCTCTTCGGTCGCCGGATTGATTACATCCAGCTTTCTGGGTTCGGCCGGATCGACCCAGGCTCCGTCGATGTAGAATTTCAAATAGTCGGGCATAACATCTCCTATCTCAAATATAGCTTAAGGCCTGAATAGCGCAGTCGAAGGCGTATCGACCATCGGTACGACTTTCATCATATGGATGATGCTTTTACACCAAGAGGTCGTCCGCGCAGCCATTGACCGATAGCAATGATACCATCCGTCCAAAACAGGGGACATAAGGCAGCCCCTTCTGCGCAGGAGAGCGGCTTTGATCAGCTTTGCCAAGAAGACATGCCCATATTGCGAGGCGAATTGCGGCGTCGTGGCGACGATCGAAGACAATCAAGTCATCGCCATAAAAGGCAATGGCGATGACAAATATAGCCACGGCTATGTCTGCGCCAAGTCACAGGCGATGCTGGGCCTGAACCGCGATCCCGACGTCCTGCGCATGCCTTTGAAGCGTACGGGCTCGCGCTTCGAGGAAATCAGCTGGCAGGAAGCGTTCGACATCGCCGGTCAGGCACTACTCGGTATTCGCAACCAGCACGGCGCCGAAGCGATCGCCACCTATCTCGGCAATCCCGGCGGCCACAGCCCCGACCTGCTGATATTCGGCGGCCTTCTGGCCTCAGCCGTCGGTTCGACGCAATTCTACACCGCCGCTTCCATCGACGCCTTTCCAAGCCTGCTCGCCAACGCCTCGATGCTGGGCGACATCGGGCTCAATCCCCTTCCGGATATCGACCGGCTTTCCTTCCTTCTCGTCATCGGCGCCAATCCGATGGTGTCGAACGGCAGCCTGTGGAGCGTCCCCGGGCTGCCCAAGGTGCTGGGCAAGATGCGCGCGCGCGGCGGGCGCATGATTGTGGTCGATCCGCGCAAGACAGAAACGGCCGAGCAGGCGGACGAGCATATCGCTATCCATCCGGCAAGCGACGCGCTGCTTTTGCTGGCCCTCATCCACACTTTCTTCGACGAGGGGCTCGTCTCCCTCGGCCGCCTGACGCCCATGGTCAGGAACCTTGATGCTCTTCAGCGGTTGGCGAACGGCTATCCCCCCGAATCCATCGCTGTCGAGACGGGGATAGAGTCGGCCCGCATCAGGCAATTGGCCCGCGAGATCGCAACCGCCCAGGGCGCCGCAGTCTATGGCCGCATCGGCGCATCATGCCAGCCTTTCGGATCGGTCTGCGCCTGGCTGATCGGCTGTCTCAACATTCTGTCGGGCAATCTCGACCGCGAAGGGGGGCTGATATTTTCCAAGCCAGTGGTGCCCAACCTCTTCTATTCCGCGCCTTTCGTCGGCGATCAGCCGCCCTATGGCCGCTACCACACGCGTGTCCGCAAGCTTCAAGAGATCGGGGGCCAGCTTCCTGCCGCCGCCCTGGCGGAAGAGATAGAGGGGGATGAAACAGGCCGCATTCGCGCGCTCATCTGCATCGCGGGCAATCCCGCCCGCTCCTTTCCCAACAGCCCGCGCATTGAAGGCGCCCTGGCCTCGCTCGATTTCATGGTCGCGATCGATCCCTATCTCAATGAAACCAGCAGCCACGCCGACATCATCATTCCGCCGCTCGACACCCTGTGCAAGCCAAGCTTCACCTTCCTGTTCAGCGCCTTCATGCCGCACAGCTTCGTCCGTTACGCGCAGCCCGTGCTGCCCAAGCCCCACGACCGCCCGTCCGACGGCGACATCGCGATCGAACTGGCCGCAAGGCTGCTCGACAAACCGAGGGCCGAAGTCGAACAGGCGCATCTGATGGCGCTTGTGACGCAGGCTATGGCCATGTTCGACTATGATGGGGAATTGACGCCCGACGTCATTTTTGCGCGGCTTGACGGTGCAACGGGCAGCGAGAAGATTTTCGACCTGCTCGTGCGACTGGGTGATTTCGGTGACCGTTTCGGCATGAGGCCTGAGGGACTGTCCCTGGCAAAGGTGCGCCAGGAACCCGATGGCATCATGCTGGGCGCGGCGCCCGCGGGCCGACTGCCCGGCCTGATCCGCACGCCGGACAGGATGATCGACCTCGCGCCCGCCGCCATCGCCGACGACCTGCGCCGTTTGAACGACTGGCGCCGTGAAGGACGTTTCGCGCCACCCATGCCACAGGCCGGACGTTTCCTGCTGTTCGGACGGCGCGATCGCCGGTCGATGAACAGCTGGCTCCATAATGTGGAGACGCTGGCCAAGGGACCGGAGCGGTTCCAGTTGCTGATGCACCCGGATGATGCGGCAGTGTTGGGCATCCGGGATGGGGACCGCGCGGACATGTCGACGGCCGGCAACAGCATCACGGTATCGGTCCAGCTGTCCGATACCGTGCGTAGCGGATCGGTCAGCCTGCCTCACGGATGGGGTCATTATGCCGAGCGCAGCCGCACGCAGGTCGCCAGCAGCCGTCCCGGCCCGAATTTCAACATATTGACCGATGAGGGCGAACTGGACGCGCCAAGCGGCAATGCCGTGTATAACGGCATTGCCGTGACCATCCGGCCGGTCGCGGCGGACGCAGGGGTTCGGGAAGCCAGCGGAAACGCGGTCGCCCCCGCCTGATCCGGACGGATTTCAAAGCGGCGAACGCCCTAACTGAACCGTTCGCCGCTTTCATTGCCCAGAAAGCCTAGAAGGAATATTTCACCTCCGCTCCCCAGGTCCGCCGCTCCCCGATGATGCCGAAGTCGAAACCCAGCGCCTGCGTGTTGCTGAAGAAGGGGAAATAGCGTTCGTTGGACAGATTCTTGCCCCATAGCGAAAATTCGAAATTGCGCTGAACCGTGAACGCCAGACGCGCGTCGAACAGCCAATAAGGCCGCCCGCCATGCGAATAGACGGTATTGCCGACCAGGACGCCGGCGCCTTCGGGCGTATAGGCGAACTTGCCGGAATGGAACGCATTGCCGTAGAGATGGATTTCGCTCTCGTCGCGCGCATAAAGCCGCGCATCGAACCCGCCCTGCACGGTGATGTCGGGCGCATAGGGGAACGGATTTCCGCCAATCGGCCCCGCGAAAGTCGCCTGACCGTCATCATATTTGCTGTCGAGCAGGCCAAGATTGGCGTAAGCGCTCAACCCATCGGAAATCCTGAGATTGCTCTCCACCTCCAGCCCCTTGATGGTGCCGTCAAAGCCGCGCAGTGTAGTCAGCAGCGACGATCCAACGGCGATCTGGTCCTGAACCTGCTGCCGCTTATATTTCATGTAGAAGGCCGTTAGGTTGAAGGTCAGCCGTCTGTCGAAAAGGGAAGATTTCAGGCCCAGTTCGAAATCATCGACCCGCTCCGGTTTGATGTAGAGGATTTCCGCTTCGGAAAAGAGCGGCTGTCCGTTGAAGTTTCCGCTACGCCAGCCGCGCGAATAGCTGCCGAAAAGCAGAATATCGTTCGTAACCTTGTAACTGAGAATCGCGCGGCCGGAAAAATATCCGTCCTTCTTGTCAAGGGGCTTGGCGTACAGATTGGGATCGAATGTGAGGCTCGCCGGAATGGTCATGACGATCGGCGTTCCGCCGACATCCTTGTCCACCAGATAGGCCTGCGCATCGAAAAACTGATTGCGGTCACGCGTATATCGACCGCCCAACGCCAATGTCAGGCGCGGAACCAGTTCATAGCTGGCCTCGGAATATAGGGCGTAGGATTGCCTTCTCTGGTCGAAATTATACCGGAATATCCCGCCAGCCGGCGTGTAGGGATAGAATTCGACCTGATTGCGGATCTTCTGATAGTCCCGGCCATAATAGACGCCCGCGACCAGATTGAACCCCGGCGATTCATAGTTCAGGCGCAGATCCTCGCTCATCTGATCGCCATCGACATTGCCATGGAAACCCAGGATGAAGGAGGGCGACCCATCAGGATCGGAACGCTGCCGCAACTTCGCCTTGCTGTAGGATGTTACCGAAACCAGCGACAGGGCGTCGTCAAGCTTGACATTGACGTTGAGGGTCACGCCCCCAGCGTGGGTCTTCACACGGCCGGTGTGATCCGATTCCGCCTGAAAGTCGCCTAGGCCATTGCGGGAATAGCCGTAGGGATTGGTGCCGCCAGGCCCTAGCCCGACAGAGAAGGATGCAGGCGGTACGGGATTGTCACGATTGTAAAAGCCGGTGAGATTGACATCGACATCGGCAGAGGGTTGCCAGCGCAGCGTCAAGCGCCCACCGAAACTGTCGACGGATGCGAAATCGGGGCCATCACCCACATTTTCGACCGACCCCTTCCCCTTGCGGTAGATGACGGCCGCGCGCGCCGCCATGTCGCTGCCAAGTTCGAAATCGCTCGCCGCTTCAAACGCGAAGCGGCTGAACCGCCCTATGCCGGCCTTCACATAAGCGTCCGGATTGCCGTCAAGCGTCGGCTTGCGCGTAATATAACTGATCGCGCCTGCAGTCGTATTGCGGCCGAACAATGTGCCCTGAGGGCCGCGCACGACCTCCAGCCGCTCCAGGTCGAAAATCTGCGCACCCTGCGTTGGGCGGAAGGTCTGATAGACCTCATCCACATAAATGCCTATGGGCTGGGCGGTATTCACGTTGAACTGGTTGGCGGTGCCCACGCCGCGCAGAGTGAAGTTCGGCTGGCTTTGCCCCGCGAAGGAACCGACCTGCAAATTGGGCACCAGTTGGGGAAGCTGGTCGGCCTGCACGACATGCAGCGCCGCAAGTCTCTGCTCACTGATGGCCGACACGGCGACCGGCACATCCTGAAGCCGTTCCGCGCGCCGCCGCGCGGTGACGACGATATCCCCCAACCCTGCCCCGCCGTCGGCGCGCTGCGGCGTTTCGTTCGGATTACCGGATGAGGTCTCCGCCAGTGCAGTCCCACAAAGCGCGGGAGAAAATATGGCTGCAAAGGCAATAACGCTCGTTCCGACCTTGAAAATCGACAATTCCACCTCCCCTGTACTTATGGCTTTCTTTGGTCATACATCGACAATCCAATTTTATTGATGGCCCTGCGCCAAAGATCATGCTCGTGATGTCGCCAGAGCCGACGGGCATGCCAGTACCTATTCATCACATCTGCAATTTATGGAGCGGGACGCAGGGGCTTGTGGCAAATCGCTTGTCAGGTCGGCCGTCCCTCGCCACTCCCTTGGCTCGATTGCGCCCATGCGGGCGTCGACCCGAATATTGCGCCCATCGCAGGGCCAAAGATGCTGTTGGAGGATGAATGACTGAGATCGCAAGCTATGATCGCGACGGAGAAATCGGAATCGTCACGATCGATTCCAAGCCCGTCAATGCCCTTGGGATTGCGGTCCGCCGCGCGATTGCGGAGGGATTTGACCGTTTCTCAACGGATGCCGACATTCGCGCGATCGTCCTAATCTGCGGCGGACGCACCTTCTTTGCCGGTGCCGACATTTCCGAATTCGGCAAGGCGCCGGAAAAGCCGGACCTGCACGATATTCTGCATCTCATAGAAGATGCCGGAAAGCCGGTATTCGCCGCCATTCATGGCACGGCGCTTGGTGGCGGGCTGGAAGTGGCCTTGACCTGCAATTATCGCATTGCCTTGCCCAGCGCCAAGGTTGGCTTGCCGGAGGTGCATCTTGGCCTTCTGCCGGGTGCAGGCGGGACGCAGCGCCTTCCCCGGATCGTGGGGCCCGAACTCGCCCTCGACCTGATCGCCAATGGCCGACAGATCAATGCGAAAAAGGCCCTTGAGCTGGGCGTGATCGATGCGCTGGCGCAGGAGGGTGAACTGCGCGCCGACGCCGTCGCCTTTGCAAGGACCGTCCTGGCGCGCGGCGAAGCCATCGCTCGCGTTCGCGACCGGCAGGACAAGATCGACCCCTTCAAGGGCAAGCCAGAACTGTTCGACGACTATCTCAAGGCGAATGCACGTGGTTTCAGGGGTTTCAAGGCGCCGGGCAACATTGTCCGCGCGGTGCAGGCGGCGGTAGACCTGCCGTTCGAGGAAGGGCTGAAGCGCGAAAGGGAGCTGTTCCGCGAATTGCACGATTCGTCCGAAAGCGCCGCGCAACGCTATTATTTCTTCGCGGAACGGCAGACGTCGAAAATTCCCGATCTTGCCAATGACATCGCTACCCTCCCGATAAAGAGCGTAGGCGTGATCGGGGCCGGCACGATGGGCGGCGGGATTTCGATGAATTTTCTCAACGCCGGCATCCCGGTGACGCTGGTGGAAATGTCGCAGGAGGCGCTGGACCGGGGTATTTCCGTCATTCGCCGCAACTATGAAAACACCGCGAAGAAGGGCCGCCTGACCCAGGAACAGGTCGAACAGCGCATGGCCCTGATCCAGCCGTCCACCGACATCGCCGCGCTGGCGGACGTGGATCTGGTCATCGAAGCCGTGTTTGAGCGCATGGACGTCAAGAAGGAGATTTTTGCCAAGCTCGATCAGGTCGCGAAAAAAGGCGCCATTCTCGCTTCCAACACGTCCTTCCTGGATCTGGACGAAATCGCCGCCGCGACGTCCCGTCCGGGCGATGTGATCGGCCTGCATTTCTTCTCGCCCGCCAATGTGATGCGCCTGCTGGAAATCGTGCGGGGCAAGCAGACGCGCGACGTCATTCTGGCGACCGCCGTCAAGATGGCCAGGACGATCGGCAAGGTTCCGGTCGTCAGCAAGGTATGCCATGGCTTCATCGCCAACCGGATCATGGAGCCGCGTGGACGGCAGGCCGACGCAGTAATCCTTGAGGGCACATCACCCGAAGCCGTGGACAAGGCGATCTATGACTATGGCTTTGCCATGGGGCCCTTCGCCATGCTCGACCTGATCGGGCTGGACGTGCTGGGCCGCGGCTCGTCGGAACGGACCTTGATGGGCGATCTGGTGGCGCTCGATCGCCTCGGCCAAAAGAAGAATGGCGGCTTCTACGACTATGACGAAAAGCGTCGGCCGACGCCATCCCCGGTCGCGGCGAAGGTCATTGCCGATCTGGCTGCGGCAAAGGGCATCGAACAGTCCGATCCGCTGGATGCGGACGAGATCGTCGCTCGCCTTCTCTATCCCGTCGTCAACGAAGGCGCCCGCATCCTGGAAGAAGGCGTCGCGATCCGCGCGTCGGACATCGATGTCGCCTGCATCCTGGGATATAATTGGCCGGTCTACACCGGGGGCCCCATGTTCTGGGCCGACATGGTCGGTTTGCCGAAGATCGTCGCTGCACTCGACAAGATGGCCGAACGCTATGGCGAAGCCTTTGCCCCGGCCGCCCTGCTGCGGGAAAAGGCGAGCAACGGCGGAAGCTTCACCCGATCCTGACGGGCTATGCACGGGATAGGCCCGGCAGCGCCCGGCCTATCCCGACGCCCTTCGCTGGTTGTTTATGGCACCTGCCCGGGCGTCGAGGTTATGCCATTGTCGATGACCAGTTCCGCCCCGTTCATGAAACGGGATTCGTCCGAAGCCAGATAGACGACGGCATGGCCGATGTCGTTGGGCGTACCCAGGGTCGTGGCGATGGTGGGCGGCATGGCGATGCCCCTTTCCTCCAGTTCCTGCGCCCCCCGCCGAACCATGTCCGTGTCCATCGCGGCGGGATAGATGGAATTGCAGCGGATACCGCGCCGCGCCTGCGCGCAATGGGCGGCTACAGATCTGGAAAGGGCGCGCACGGCCCCTTTCGCGGCGCTGTAGGCGGTGGTGCCGAACGTCCCGGTCAATCCGCCGATGGACGATATGTTAATGATCGATCCTCCTTCAGATCGCGCCATCGCCCTGATCGCATGCTTGCAACCGAGGAATGTTCCCTCGACATTGACCGCGTAGATGAAGCGAAAATCCTCCAAACATGTTGGTGTGGACGGCCTCCAAACGGCATCACAATGTGCCAGGTTGAGGTTGTTGCAAATCTCAAGGAGGAGACCGTCCGTGGAACATCTTATCCGAGTTGGCATCGACACGTCAAAGCACGTTTACCAGCTTCATGGCGTCAACGCCGCCGAGAAGCCCATCCTGCGCAAAAAGCTGCGCCGTACCGAGATGATGGCGTTTTTCGAGAAGCTGCCGCCAACGGTGATTGCTATCGAGGCGTGTGGGGCGTCTCACCATTTGGCGCGGCTCCTGACGTCGTACGGCCATGAAGTGAAGCTGATCGCGCCGCAGTTGGTGAAGCCCTATGTAAAGCGCGGGAAGAACGATGCGGCTGATGCCGAAGCCCTGTGCGAAGCAATGAGCCGACCCACGATGCGCTTTGTGCCCATCAAGACTTCTGAGCAGCAGGCAGCGCTCATGCTGGTCGGCGTACGCGATCGGTTGATCCGCACCCGTACGCAGTTGGTCAACGCGATCCGTGGTTATGCTGCAGAGTTCGGGCTGATTGCTGCCCAGGGCAAGTGCCGGATCGTTCCGCTGCTCGACCGTATCGCGGTCGACCCTACTGTGCCGGCGCTTGCGCGAACCCTGTTTGCCGCGCAGGCGAAGGAATATTCTCGGCTTCAGGACCAAATCGAAGAGGTCGAAGCGGAGTTGGCGGCATGGCACCGCGCCAACGAATGCAGCCGACGCCTGGCGGAAATCCCCGGTGTCGGTCCAATCGGAGCGTCACTCCTCATGATGAAAACGCCAGCGCCCGAGCTGTTTGCCTCAGGGCGACAATTTGCCGCCTGGATGGGCCTGACACCAAAGGACCATTCTACCGGCGGCAAGGTCCGGCTTGGCATTATAACACGCGCCGGTGACGAACTGCTGCGAAGTGTGCTGGTGGCCGGTGCCACCGCGCTTCTACGGCATGTTCGAGCAGGAAAGGGCAACAATGCAAACGCCTGGCTACTTGAACTGCTCAAGCGCAAGCCGCCAAAGCTCGTTGCCGTGGCGGTTGCGAACAAGATTGCGCGCATTGCCTGGAAGCTCATGGTGACCGGCGAGCGCTACCGGGCAAACAGTATTCCGCTACGCGAGGTAGCGGCATAGAGCTTGGCGAACAGGGGGTGCTGATGTGCAAGCACTCGTGTTGAGCTGAGGCCTGAACTTGCAATAGAATGCGCAGATGGGATCGATCATTCCGGGCGTGAGACACTCCGTACGATGCAATGGCTACTACATGCCGGAAACTTGTTTGGAACTCATGTGGCGGAAACCATCTTGGCCCGCGGTCATTTGCGGCTGCACCTTTGAGGCCGGACATATGAACGCAAGCGATCGGTCATACTCTGCTAAATCTATTGTCAGGCGGGGGCCGTCCACATATGTGTCGTCGGGAAAGCCCATTCGCGTGACGCCGGCATTGTTGACCAGCAGGTCCAGTTTTCCGAAACGACCACATACTTCGTCGACCAACGATTCCCAGCCGGCCTCATCGCGCACGTCGCGCTTCAGGAACAGCGCCGGCTCGCCGATGTCGCGGGCGACCTGCGCTCCCCTGCCCTCATCGATATCCGTGAGGATGACTTTGCCCCCCTCCCGGGCGAGCAGACGCGCGCTTGCTTCGCCCAATCCGCCGCCTGCGCCAGTGACGATGACGACCTTGTCCTGAACACGTCCCATCGGTTTTTCCTCTCGCTTGCCGGCTCTATGGCTCTGATGTTTACCGATTCCGAAGGATCGGAAACCAGTTCAGTCTGGCCTCGATCCATGCCAGCGAAAATCGAAATCATGACCTTGCCATCATCCATCACGACCCTGATCCGCATCGGCGAGGCTGAAAAGCCATTGCGTATGTAATGTCGCCTTGCCTGTCTTGCATGACACTGCCTGCCAACGGAAGAAGACGCGTAGAGACTATCTTACACTCGGAGAGAAAATGGCCAACACCGCCTACATCTACGACGCGATCCGCACGCCCCGGTCAAAGGGCAAGAGCGATGGTTCGCTCAACGAGTGCAAGCCGATCGACCTGGTAACGACGCTGTTGAACGAAATGCAGCAACGCCACGACCTGGACACCGCCCGGGTCGACGACGTTATTCTGGGATGCGTCACCCCCACGCTGGAGCAGGGTGCCGTGCTACCCAAGCTGGCGCTGATGAAGGCGGGCTGGGACGAAAGCGTGCCGGGCGCGCAGGTCAACAGATTTTGCGCATCGGGTCTCGACACTTTCAACACGGCGGCGGCCAAGATCGCGTCGGGCTGGGAAGATCTTGTCTGCGCGGGCGGCTTTGAAAGCATGAGCCGGGCGCCTATGGGCGCCGACGGCGGCGCGTTCGAGGACCCTGCCACCAACATCGCCACCGGATTCGTGCCGCAGGGCATAGGCGCCGATCTGATCGCCACGATGAACGGCTTTTCCCGCGACGATTGCGACGCGTTCGCGGTGGGTTCCCAGCGCAAGGCCGCCTATGCCCGCGACAATGGCTGGTTCGACCGTTCGGTGGTGCCCGTGCGCGACGAAAGCGGCCTGACCATTTTGGAACGCGACGATTTCATCAAGCCCCATACGGACATGCAGACGCTGGGCGCACTCAAGGCCAGCTTCGCCGGCATGGGCAAGATGGGCTATGACGATATCGCCCTGTCCAAATATGTCGGGCTGGAACGCGTCAACCATGTGCATACGCCCGGCAATAGTTCGGGCATCGTCGATGGCGCCTCCCTCGTCCTGCTCGGCAGCGAGAAGGCCGGCAGGGACATCGGCCTGACCCCGCGCGGTCGCGTTGTTTCGACCGCCGTGCTGGCGACCGATCCCGTCATCATGCTGACCGGACCGGGTCCGGCTTCCAAAAAGGCGCTGGAAAAGGCCGGGCTCACCATGAACGACATCGATCTGGTCGAGATCAACGAAGCCTTCGCCTCGGTCGCGCTGCTGCTTCAGAAGGATCTGGATGTTCCCGACGAAAAGCTGAACGTCGTCGGCGGCGCCATCGCATTGGGTCACCCGCTCGGCGCGACGGGGGGCTGCCTGGTCTCGACCGTTCTCGACGAACTTGAGCGGCGCTCGCTGAAGCGCGGCCTGCTGTGCATGTGCGTGGGCGGCGGCATGGGCATCGCCTCCATCATCGAGCGCGTCTGATCGAAGGAATGACGACAATGAACGGTTTTATCTACGAAAAGGACGCCGACGGCATCGTGACCGTCACCATGGATATGTTCGACCAGTCGGCCAACACGATGGGCGCGGCCTATAATGTCGGCATGACCGAGACGCTCGACCGGCTGGAGCGCGAGGCAGGACTGTCCGGCGTCATTTTCGCGTCCGCAAAGAAGACCTTTTTCGCCGGCGGCGACCTCAAGGAAATGCTGAAAGGCGGCAAGACGCCGGAACAGGAATTCGAAAAGGTCCAGACCGCAAAGTCCTTCCTGCGCAGGCTGGAACGGCTCCCCGTGCCGGTCGCCGCCGCGATCAACGGCGCAGCGCTGGGCGGCGGCTTCGAAATCGCGCTCGCCTGCAATTATCGGGTGGCGCTGAACAGCCCCAAAACGCTTGTCGGTCTGCCCGAAGTCACGCTCGGCCTTATTCCCGGCGCGGGCGGCGTTGTGCGCATGGTGGCGTTGCTGGGCCTTGAAAAGGCGCTGCCGCTGCTTCTCGAAGGTACCACCATGCCGGCGGCCAAGGCTTACAAGATCGGCATCGTCGATGCGCTGGTCGACACGGCCGAAGAATTGATCCCTGCCGCGAAGCAGTGGATCAAGGCCAATCCCGAAGCCGCGACCCAGCCCTGGGACCGGAGGGGTTTTGCCTATCCCGGCGGCAATGCCGACAGCAATGCCGTGCGCCAGATCGCCGCAATCGCGCCGACGATGCTGATCGCGAAGACGCGGGGGCTGATGCCCGCGCCTGCCGCCATCCTGGACGTCGCCGTGAATTCGATGCGCATGGGTTTCGACAGCGCGCTCAAGACGGAGAGCCGCGCCTTTGTTAAGCTGGTGCGCAGCCCGGAGGCGCGCGCGCAGATCACCGCCTTCTTCTTGAACATGAACGGCATCAAGAACGGCGCGAACCGGCCGCAGGGCGAACAGGCGACATTCGCCAGCTCCGCCGTTCTGGGCGCCGGCATGATGGGCCAGGGCATCGCCTGGGCGCACGCTTCGCGCAATCTGCCCGTGGCGCTCAAGGACCTGTCGGTCGAGGCCGCTGAAAAGGGCAAGGCTTATTCGGCGAAGATCGCGGATGGCCGCATCCGCAAGGGACGCATGAGCGAGGCCGACAAGGGCGCCCTGCTCGGCCGGATCACGCCCACGGGCGACTATGCCGACATGCAGGGTGTCGACATCGTGATCGAGGCCGTGTTCGAGGACATCGCGCTCAAGGAAAAGATCATCGCCGAAACCTTCGGCAG
Organism: Sphingobium sp. 15-1; assembly: GCF_013375535.1. Classification (GTDB taxonomy): domain Bacteria; phylum Pseudomonadota; class Alphaproteobacteria; order Sphingomonadales; family Sphingomonadaceae; genus Sphingobium; species Sphingobium aromaticivastans. The sequence goes on along the minus strand of NZ_JABXJG010000002.1, from coordinate 1,268,170 downwards.
CCTGTCGGATCGCGGCATCTACGGCACGAACACTTCGACCATCCCCGTCGGACTGCTGGCGAAGGCGGTGCCGGACCCCAGCCGTTTCATCGGCATCCATTTCTTCTCGCCCGTCGACAAGATGCAGCTGGTGGAGATCATCCGGGGCGAACAGACATCGGACGCAACCGCCGCCGCAGCCTATGACTATGTCAAGCAGATCGGCAAGATCCCGATCGTCGTCAACGACAGCCGCGGCTTCTTCACCTCACGCGTCTTCGGCACCTTCACGGACGAGGGCGCGGCGCTGATCCGCGACGGCGTTGCCCCTGTTCAGATCGAGCGTGAAGCCTGGAAAGCCGGCATGCCCGTCGGCCCGCTCGCGGTAGCCGACGAAACGAGCATCCTGCTGATGAGCAAGGTGTTGAGCACCCACGGCCGTATCGACGAGATGCTGGGCGTCGCCAACGGCTATCCGGCGGACATGGACGCGACCCGCGCCGTGTCATTCGACATTCTGGCGCAAGGCCGTGGCGGGCGCCAATATGGCGGCGGTTTCTACACCTATCATGACGATGGCTCGAAATCGCTGTGGGAAGGCCTGTCCGCCTATGCATCGGGCGACGGATCGGTGCCGGGCCAGGATATTCGGGACCGGCTGCTCTTCAGGCAGTCCATCGAAACGCTGCGCTGCTACCAGGAAGGCGTCCTGCGCAGCGAGGCCGAAGCCAATATCGGCTCCATCTTCGCTTTCGGCTTTCCCGCACACACCGGCGGGGCGCTTCAGTTCATCGACTGGTACGGCCGCGCCGCGTTCCTGAATCGGGCGGCCGCATTGGCCGACCGCTATGGCGAACGCTTCCGCGTGACCGACGCCATGGCGGCGATGGTCGCCAGCGAAATGACCAGGGCAGCGTGAAGCAACGGCCATGAACTATACCGCTCCAGTAGAAGACAGCCTGTTCGTTCTCGACACGGTGGCGGCGCTGCCCGCAATCGCTGCGCTGCCCGCCTTTTCCCATATGGAGACCGAAACGCTTTCCGCGATCCTGTCGGAAAGCGGCCGCTTCGCGGCAGAGGTGATCGCGCCGCTCAACGCCAATGGCGACAAGCAAGGTTGCCGAAGGGACGCGGACGGTAATGTCCGCGCCCCCGATGGCTTCCGTGAAGCCTATGCCCGATATCGGGAGGCGGGATGGACGGCGCTGTTCCCGCCGGAAGCCTATGGCGGGCAGGCCTTGCCCCATCTTGCCTGGCTGGCGACGGAAGAATTCGTGCTTTCGGCCAATCTGAGCTTTGGCGCCTATACCGGACTGACCTCCGGCGCGGTCAGCGCGATCCTGGCGCATGGCAATGAAGCGCAGAAGGCGCTTTATCTGCCGCCCATGGTGTCCGGCACATGGACGGGCACGATGAACCTGACGGAACCGCAATGCGGCACCGACCTCAACCTCATCCGCACGCGGGCAAGGCCGGTGGGCGATGGAACCTACTCCATCACCGGCACCAAGATCTTCATCTCGGCCGGCGAACATGACCTGTCCGACAACATCGTCCATCTCGTGCTGGCGAAGACCGAGGGCGCGCCCGACAATGTGAAGGGACTGTCCCTCTTCATCGTGCCCAAATTCCTGCCTGACGGCCCAAGCACCCCCGGCCAGCGCAACGCCCTGTCATGCGGCGCGATCGAGGAAAAGATGGGTCTGCACGGCAATGCGACCTGCGTGATGAATTATGATGGCGCCACCGGCTGGCTGATCGGCGAGGAGACCAAGGGTCTCAACGCCATGTTCGTGATGATGAACGACGCCAGGCTGCATGTCGGCATTCAGGGCGTGGCGGTTGCGGAAGCCGCCTATCAGGCCGCTGTCGCCTATGCGCGCGAACGGCGGCAGGGCCGCGCGCTTACTGGCGCCGCCGATCCCGAGCAGGCGGCTGACCCCCTGACCGTCCATCCCGACGTGCGCCGCATGCTGATGGAATGCCGCTCGCTCGTGCAAGGATGCCGGGCGCTGTGCCTGTGGGCCACCGCCCAGTCCGATCTGGCACGCCATGCGCCCGACGCCGACGCGCGGCAGCAGGCAACCGACCTGCTAAGCATCGCCACGCCGGTCGTGAAGGCCTTTGTCACCGACCGCGGCCATGAATGCGCGGTCACGGCGCAGCAAGTGTTCGGCGGCCATGGTTATATCCGCGAAACCGGCGTGGAGCAGCTTGTCCGCGATGCGCGCATCACCATGATCTACGAAGGCGCTAATGGCGTTCAGGCCATGGATCTGGTCGGCCGGAAATTGTGGCAGGACGATGGGCGCGGCTTCGCCACGCTGATGGCGCAGATGCGCCGTGAGATCGCTGAAACGCCCGAGGCCCTGTCCCACCTCGCCCGGCCGATTGGTCCGGTTCTGGACGATCTGGAGGCCGCCATCGCCTGGATGATGAAGAATGCCAGGAAGGATCCCGACGCGATCGGCGCGGCGGCCTATCCCTTCCTGGAGCTTACGGGCTACGCCATGCTCGGCTGGCTCTGGCTCAAAATGGCGAAGGCCGTGCCCGGCCAGGTGGAAAAGGGCGCGCATGGCGAAGCCTTCGGCCAGGCGAAACTGACAACGGCGGACTTTTACATGCGTCGTCTGCTGCCCCGCGCCAGCGGGCTTCTTGCTCAGATAGAGAGCGGCCCCGCACCGCTCATGACGCTGGCGGAGGCGGCATTTTAGCAGAACGAGGATGAGTTGGGCGAAGGCGTTTGGAACAGTTGACCATATTGATCATGGGAGGGGGCGTGTCGGGCCTGCTCAGCGCGCTGGCGCTGGCGGATGCGGGGCATCGCGTCACCGTGATCGAACGCGACCGTTCGCCTGAGCCCGGCCATCCCGATCGTCTGTTCAACGACTGGCGGCGCCTGGGCGTCGCCCAGATCCGCCATACCCACGCCTTTCGGGCGCGCTTCAAGCAGATCGTCGAACAGCGTCACCCCGCCTTGCTGGATCGCATGATGGCCGCCGGTGCGCGCGAGCTGTCCTTTGCCGACAACCTCTCCCCTACCCTGCGCGCCAGGGTGCGCGAGAGAAGCGGTGAGGATGCGCTCCGCACCATCGCCATGCGCCGCACGACGTTCGAGGCGGTGCTGCGCGATCATGTCGCGACATTGCCGGGCGTGACCGTCGCCTACGGATCGAAGGCCAGCGCCCTGCTGCTGGACCAGCGGCCCGGACAGCCGCCCCGCGCCACGGGGCTGACGGTCGATGGGCAAGCGATCCATGCCGACCTCATCATCGATGCCGGCGGCAGACGTTCACCCATTCCCGGCTGGCTGGCGCAAGCGGGCGTCGGGCCCCACGAAGATATTGCGCCGTGCGACCTGACCTATCACAGCCGCTTCTACAACCTTGCGGAAGACGTGACCGAACCTGAACCACCGCAGGGACGCACCGGCGATCTTGGCTATCTCAAATTCGGCGTGATCCCGGCGGACAATCGCTGCTTTTCGATCACGCTCGCCCTGCCTGAACGGGAAAAGGCGCTGCGTGGGCTGGCATCGACCGATGTGGGCTTTACCGACATCTGCCGGCGCTTGCCCGGGCTGGCGCCGTTCGTCGATCCAGCCATCTCCCGGCCGCTGGGGCGCGTCGCTGGCATGGCTGATCTCAAGAGCCGATGGCGCAGCTACATGGCGGATGGGCGGCCGGTCGTGGACAATCTCCTGCCAGTGGGCGATGCGCTGGTGACGTCCAACCCTCTTTATGGCCGTGGCCTGACATTCGCACTCATCGCCGCCTGCCGCCTTGCGGATGCCATCGACGCGCATGACAGCTTCGGCGCGGCGGCCCATGCCTATGAACGCGGCATTGAGCGGGAATTGAGAGCCTATTTCGACGACATGCGCCGCATGGACGACGCCGCGACCCGTCGGGCGGCGGCACTGGCGGGCACGGAATTGGCCGACCCTCGCCCCTCGCCCGCACATTGGCGGCTGTCACTGATACAGCGCGCGTTGCCTCATTCCCCCCGGCTGATGCGCGGATTCCTGTGCAATGTCCACATGCTGGACGGCCCGGATCGCTGGCGGTCAGGTCCGATGGCCCTGCTTGCCGCGCTCTGCGCGGTTGTCCGAAAACGGCATGGCGATATCATGGCCGGATCAACCAACCCATCGCGCGCCGACATTCACGCGATGCTCGACCTCCCCCACTGATCACAGGAAAAGAACGATGGATCGCGTCTGGAACAATTTCATCGCTGGCGCCGATGCCGAGCCGGCCTCGGGCACCTATACGGACTCCTTCGATCCGACCATCGGTGCGCCCTTCGCCAAGGTGGCCGACAGCAGAGGCGAGGATGTGGACCGGGCCGTTCGCTCATGTTCGTCCGCATTCGCGCAATGGAAGGCGATGCGGCCGCTCGACCGAGGCCGGATATTGACCGACATCGGCCGCGCCATCCGCGACCGCCGGGATGAATTCGGCGCGATCGAACGCGCCGAAACCGGCAAGCCGGGATGGCAGCTGCCTTTTGAAACCGAGGTCGCGGCGCAATATTTCGAATTTTACGGCGGCCTCACCAACCTGTTCCATGGCGAGGTCATCGGGTTGGGCGAGGGATATCACAGCTACACACTGCGCGAACCCTTTGGCGTGGTCGGGGTCATCACGCCTTGGAACGCGCCGCTGAACCAGGCCGCCCGCGGCATTGCCCCTGCCCTTGCAGCGGGCAACTGCGTCGTTTCGAAGCCGAGCGAATTCACGTCCGGTTCAACAGTGCTGCTGGCGCGGATCGCCGTCGAATGCGGCATGCCCGCCGGGGTCTTCAACGTAGTGCTGGGGTCAGGGACCGAAGCGGGCAGCGCGCTGGTCTCGCATCCCGACATCCGCAAAATCGCCTTTACCGGCAGCGTGCGTGCGGGCCGCGCCATCGCCCATATCGCGGCGGATCGCATCATCCCGCTGACCCTGGAACTGGGCGGCAAATCCCCCAACATCGTCTTTGAGGACGCCGATCTCTCCGCCGCCATTCCGGGCGCGATCCGCGCCTTTGCCGGCAATGCCGGGCAAGTCTGCCTGGCCGGCAGCCGCCTGCTCGTACAGCGGTCCATCCATGCCGCCTTCGTCGAAAAGCTGGCGGCGGCAGTGGGTCAACTCAAGGTCGGGCCGGACGTCGACGCGCTGATGGGTCCGTTGACGACGAAGGCGCAATATGACCGCGTCGCATCCTTCTTCGACATCGCCCGGAGCGAAGGGCTGGAACCCGCGACAGGCGGCAGCGCCGTCACCCGCGAAGGATGGGGCGGCGGCTGGTTCCTGCCGCCGACCGTCTATGGCGATGTCAGCAATAACAGCCGACTGGCGCGGGAGGAGATTTTCGGCCCCGTGCTCGTCGTGATCCCGTTCGAGGACGAGGATGAGGCCATCGCCATCGCCAACGATACCGAATATGGCCTGGCCGCCGGTATCTGGACCCAGTCTCTGTCCCGCGCCCACAGGGTTTCGGCGGCCATCCAGGCAGGTCAGATCTATGTGAACGAATATATGGCGGGCGGCGTCGAAACGCCGCTGGGGGGCTACAAGAACAGCGGCTACGGCCGGGAAAAAGGGATTGAGGCGCTGCATCATTATACGCAGCTCAAATGCGTCACGATCAAATTATGACAGCCGGCGGATCGTCGCCGGACAACTGACGGAGAAACAGGAGAGGAGAGGAGAAGGCATGTTCGATCTGGCAGGGAAAACCGCCATTGTCACGGGTTCGTCGCGCGGCATCGGGCGCGCGATCGCAGAGGCCATTGTGGAACATGGCGGGCGCGTCGTCATTTCCAGCCGGAAAGAGGACGCCTGTCAGGCGGCGACGGCGGAAATCGAAGCGCGCCATGGTCCCGGGCGGGCGGTCTCCGTTCCCGCCAATGTGAGTTCCAGGGACGATCTGACTCGTCTGGTCCAGCGCACGCGCGAAGCCTTCGGCCGGATCGACATCCTGGTCTGCAACGCGGCCAGCAATCCGCATTACGGCCCACTCACGTCGATTTCGGAGGAGATGTTCCGAAAGATATTCGACAACAACGTCCTTTCGCCGCTGACCCTGATCGGCATGGTCGCACCGGAGATGATCGAGCGCAAGGCCGGGTCCATCATCTTGATCTCCTCCATCGGTGGACTGCTTTCCTCGACGTCGATCGGCGCCTACAACATGTCCAAGGCCGCCGACCTTCAGATGGCGCGCAATCTGGCGGCGGAATATGGCCCCTCCGGCGTGCGGGTGAACGCCATCGCGCCGGGCCTAATCGAGACGGACTTCGCCTCCGCGATCATGAACAATGAAAAGGCGCTGGCCCGCTTCGTCGATCCGGTGCCCCTGCGCCGCGTGGGGCAACCCCGCGAAATCGCGGGCGCAGCCCTTTTCCTTGCGTCCGACGCGTCCAGCTTCGTGACCGGGCAGACGATCGTCGTCGATGGCGGCGCGACGATCATGGGGGCGTGACGGAAGACAATATGTCGCACGATCGCCACTATCGTTCCTGCACGATTTGCGAGGCCGGCTGCGGCCTGGTGATCGAGACCGCATCCAACGGGCAGGTGCGGTCGATCAAGGGTGACGCGGACGACCCTGTCAGCCAGGGCTTCGTGTGCCCGAAGTCGCAGGCGATGGCCGGCATCGGGCGCGATCCCGATCGGCTTCGTCAGCCGCTGCGGCGCACGCAGGACGGATTCGAACCGATAGGCTGGGACGAAGCCTTCGCGCTCGCCGCGGAAAAGCTGAGCGCGATCCGGCAGGAACACGGCCCCGACGCCATCGCCACCTATGTCGGCAATCCGGTGGCGGGCAATGTCGGGAGCGTCCTTTACACCGGCGCGCTCACCCAGGCGATCGGGTCCCGGCAGATCTACACGGCCGCATCCATCGACGCCTATCCGCGCATGCTCGCCAACGCCCTGATGTTCGGCGACATCGGGATCAATCCGGTGCCCGACATAGAACGGTGCGATTTCCTGCTGATCCTGGGCGCGAACCCAGCGGTCAGCAACGGCAGCATGCTGACCCTGCCGGGCCTGCCTAAAAAGCTTGCGCAGATGCGCGAAAGAGGCGGGCGGATCGTCGTTGTCGATCCACGCCGCACGCGCACGGCGGAAATGGCGGACGATCATCTCGCGATACAGCCATCGACCGACGCGCTGCTACTGCTGGCCCTGGTGGAGAGCCTGTTCAGCGATGGCGTGGCGGACCGCCCGGACCTGGAAACGCGCTTTTCCGGCATCGACCAGCTTCGACAGGTCGCCGCACGCTACCCGGCGGAAAAGGTCGCCGCCATCATTGGGGTCCACGCGGACAAGATCCGATCGCTGGCCCGATTCCTCGCGGCGGCACCAAGGGCAGCCGTCTATGGGCGGGTAGGCACCTGTTGCCAGCCCTTCGGTTCCATCGCGTCATGGCTGATCGAAGCCATCAATGCGCTGACGGGCAATCTGGACCGCGAGGGAGGCATGCTGATCCCGATGCCTATCGTGTCCACCGCCCTCTTTTCCAGCCCCTATTCCAAGGGCCAGGCGCCCTATGGCCGCTTTCACACGCGCGTGCGCAAATTGCCCGAGCTGGGCGGCCGCCTGCCCGCCGCCGCACTGGCGGAAGAAATCGCGACGCCCGGCGAAGGCCGCGTGCGGGCGCTGATCACGCTGGCCGGAAACCCTATACGCTCCTTCCCCGACAGCCGGGCCATAGAGGCGGCGGTCGAAAAGCTCGATTTCCTGATCTCCATCGACATGTATCTCAATGAAACGAGCCGTCACGCCGACCTGATCCTTCCGCCGGGCGATCCTCTGGGCGAACCCAATTGCACGCTGATGTTCGGGGCTTTCTCTCCCCGCTCCTACGCCCGCTTTTCCCCGGCCCTGCCGGCTGCCGATCCCGGTCTGGCGGATTGGGAGATCCTTCTGCGTCTCGGCGCGGCGCTCACGGGACGGGATGCCGAGTGCTACGACCGGCACTATGTCGCCGGGCTGGTCGGGTGGAGCATGCAGCGCGCCTGCATGACAGACCCGCCGCACGAAGCCATCATGCAACAGCTGACCGGAGAAACAGGCGTCGAAAAGCTGTGCGATTTCTTCATTCGCACCGGGCCTTTCGGCGATGGCTTCGGTCAGGCCGCCGGCATCACCCTGACTGACCTGCGCGCCGCGGACCATGGCGTGGATCGCGGATATGCGCCGTCGGGCAGGCTCATGGACCTCATCCGCACGCCGGATGGAAAGGTGAACCTCGCCCCCGCACCCATCATGGCCGACCTTGAGCGGCTCGACCAATGGATCGCGGCCGGAAAGCTCGGAGAGCTGGAACCAGCAAAGGGCTATTTCATCCTGTCCGGGCGCAGGGATCTGCGTTCCATGAACAGCTGGCTCCATAATCTGCCGAATCTGGCGAAAGGTCCGGCTCGCAGCCATCTCCACGTCCACCCTGACGATGCGGACCTGCTGGGTCTGGCGGATGGTGACACCGTGGCGCTGGACGCCGGGGGCCGTCAGGTGACCGTGACGGTCGAGCGCAACGCCGATGTGCAGCGCGGGCATCTCAACCTACCGCATGGCTGGGGCCATCACGAAGCGGGAACCCGCATGGAGGTGGCGCATCAGCGCCCCGGCAGCAACTATAATCTTCTGTCCGATGCAGCCCTGCTGGACATGCCGTCGGGCAACGCGGTGTTCAACGGGCTGCGGGTGCGTCTGTCCCGCACGGCGCAGGCGCCGGAATGGACCACAGCCCACTGAAGCTGCGACCCGTTCCGGCGCATGATCGGTCAAGCGGCCAGTGCGTCAATCCGCGCCTTCACCGCGATGATCCTCCTGGCTTCCTCCAGATGAAGCAGTTCGGCCATCTTGCCGTTCACGGTCAGGACGCCCTTGCCCGCATTCGCCGGGTCCTCGAAGGCCTCGACCACGGCGCGGGCGTGCACGATGTCCGCTTCCGCCGGTGAGAAGATCCGGTTCGCGACATCAATCTGCTCGGGATGGATCAGGCTCTTCCCGTCAAAGCCAAGCATGGCCCCCTGACGGCATTCCGCCGCAAGAAAATCCTCATCCTTCAGCCGGTTGCATACCCCGTCCACCGCAACCAGCCCATAGGCCCGGGCGGCGGCGACCACCGTGAAGAGCGCGCTCTGCAATGCGGTGCGATTGTCATCGACCTGGCACCGCAACTCCTTCGCCAGATCGTTGGTGCCCACGACCAGACCCTCCAGCCCTGTTTCGTCCGCCGCGCCGGCGATGGAGTCCATGCGCAGGATCGCTTGGCAGGTCTCGATCATCGCCCAGAGCGGCTTGCCCGGCCCAAGGCGCGCGCGGGCGGCGGCGAGCATGCCCGCGTCGGAAACCTTGGGCAGCAGGATCGCCGGCGCATGCCCGGCGGCGGCCATGTCCGCCTCATGCCAGGGCGTTTCCGGCCCATTGACGCGCAACATCGCCAGACGATCACCATAGTCGATATTCCTGATCGCGTGGATCGCAAGGTCGCGGGCAGCATCCTTCGCATCCGGCGCGACGGCGTCCTCCAGATCGATGATCAGGACGTCGCAGGGCAAGCTGGCGGCCTTTTCCAAAACCCTTTCCTTGTTGCCGGGCAGATAGAGGACGCTGCGGAATGGTCGCATATTCAAATTCCTTGCTATTGATGTGATGAGAATCAGTCCGGGCCGTCATCCCCAGATATATTGGGCTCCAGCTTCGCTTTCGCCGCGAAAAGCGCGGCAATCACCAAATCCCGCTTGTCCATGATGCGGTCGGTACGCCCACCGACGCCGATCGCCATGGGAATCTGGCCGATGGTTGGCTTGATCGCCACCGCGAAGGCGCTGTAATTCTTCGACATGTCGCCGCTCGTCTCAGCATAGCCCTTCTCACGGACGTTCGCCAGAAGCGCCTCGAACTCCCTGGGATCGACCCGCTCGGCCTCATCCTGAGTTTCAGCATTGGAACGCCGGACGATCAGCGCGACCTCTTCTTTGGACTTGAGCGATAGCAGGACGCGGCCGAGCGCAGTGCGAGTGATGGGACGCAACAGACCGGACTGGACCTCCAGCCGTTGCGACACGTCCGGTAGCTGGGCGCTCACATATTGCGAATATATCCCGTTCTGAATGCCCAAGAACACGGTTTCCTGCACCTGACTCATCAGGTCGTCCAGATGCGTCTCCACATCGCCCTGGTGGCGATACTGCCGATGAATCCAGCTGCCCAGTAGCATGATGCGGATGGTGGGCAGATAATTACGGCTCGTGCGATCATGCTCCAGATAGCCCAGCTGGACGAGATTGCGCACCAGCATGCTCACGCTGGGCTGCGGAATGTTCAACCGCTGCGCCATTTCGCCGATCGACATGGGCTGCTGATGAAGCGAAAATAGTTCGAAAAGCGCCAGCGTGCGCTCCGCGGATTTCACGGATCGCCATTGCGAATTCGCCTTGTCCACAGTCCATGGACTGATGTCGCTCAGGCGGTCTTCCGCCATATCGGATGCGGTATCGGACATGATCTGTGTGTTCCTTTTCGAACCTTACTGCCGGGTAGCCATTTTCCGCAATTCGCGCGGACCCCACATTACCCATGTAATAATACCCGAAACAGCTCGAACAAGCCCGCACCAAACCCCATTTGATGGTAGCGATAGGCAATCGCGATCGGAGAGGTTAGATGAATATTGACGTTGTAGTGCGTGGCGGAACTGTAATCGACGGAACCGGCGAACCCGCACGACTGGCAGATATCGGCATCCGCGACGGAAAGGTCGTCGAGATCGGCGCGATTCCCGGCCAGGGCGCCAAGGAAATCGACGCACGGGGCCTGATCGTCGCGCCCGGCATCATCGATCTTCACACCCATTATGACGCCCAGTTGCATTGGGACCCCTATTGCACAACGTCGGGGTGGCACGGCACAACGACGGTCGTTATCGGCAATTGCGGCTTCAGCTTCGCTCCCGTCCGGAAGGGCATGAGCGAGCGCTACATGCGCATGATGGAAAACACCGAGCAAGTTCCCTTCGAGGCTATGGCGTCGACCATGGACTGGACCTGGGAAAGCTTTCCCGACTGGATCGCGCATCTCAAGTCGCTGCCCAAGGGGCTGAATGTCGCCACCTATCTGCCCATGAACCCGCTATTGTCCTATGTCGTGGGCCCCGACGAGGCGAAGAAGCGCCCCTGCACGGTCGAGGAACGCAAGCAGATGCGCGACCTGCTGCATGAGGCGATGGACGCGGGCGCCAGCGGCTTTGCCCTATCCTTCATGGGCGAAGGCGGCAACAATCATCTCGATCACGACCAGTCGCCCATGCCGACCGACGCCATGGATGCGGAGGAAGCCTATAATCTGGCGCGGGTCCTTGCCGAGCGCGGCGAAGGCACGATCCAGATCCTGTGCGAACTGCCCGGCATGGACGAACCGCGCCGTTATGCAGCGGAAGAACTGGCCCGCATCAGCGGCCGTCCGGTTCTGCACAATATCCTGCTGGGCAGCGACACCGATCCCGAACAACATCGCGGCATCATGCGCTGGCTGGACCGGATGCAGGAAGAGAAGCTCGACATCTGGTCGCAATGCTTCTCCTTCCGCAAGCCGCTCGAAATCACGCCGCTGCATTATAATGTCTGGGATTCCGTCGCCGCGTTCCGCCGCCTTTCCATGGCGACCACGGCAGAGGCCAAGATGACGCTGGTGCAGGACCCGGCCTATCGGAAGACCTTCATCGACAATTATGATCCGCGCGAAATGTCGACCGCAGGTGGCCGACTGGAAGCCTATATGATCGTCGATCCAGCCGGCTCCGCCTCACTGGAAGGGCGCGAAGGGCAATTGCTGGGTGACATCGCCCGCGACCTGGGCAAGCCGGTCGCGGAACTGTTCCTCGATACGCTCATCGAATCCAACATGCATGTCATGTTCTCCAACAATGACAATGGCACGCGCAATGTGGAGACGATCGAAGAGATTCTCAGCCATCCGCGAGTGCTGGCGGGCATTTCGGACGGCGGCGCACATTCGAAACATGGCAATGGCGGCTACTGGTCGACCGACCTCATCCTGTGGCTGACGCAGGAAGGTACGCGGATCAGCCGGGAGCAGGTTCATTCCCTGCTCAGCTACCGCAATGCGCGCGCCTTCGGACTGACCGATCGTGGCCTTCTGCAGCCCGGCTATGCGGCCGATCTCATGATCTACGACGCCGACAAGCTGGATTATCAGCCCCGTGGCCACTATGAAGTTGTCCACGATCTTCCGGGCGGCGACTGGCGCAAAGTCACTCGCGCGATCGGCATCCGCCACATCCTCGTCAACGGCGTCGAAACCTTCACCAACGGCAAGGAAACGGGCGCCACCCCCGGCGAGATCGTCATGAACCAGCGCGCCGACGCAAAAATGGAAGCCGCTCAATAATTTCGTTGCCGTGTCCCGCAACGGAATCGTCAATAAAATCGATAAAGAGGAATATAGCTTGAACGCGCATCAGCCCGTCAACAGCGTGCGGACCTTTGCCGCTTCATCCCACAAGCTCCTGATCGACGGCCACTGGGTCGAGGCGGAGGGCGGTGAAACGATCGACGTGTTCGATCCGGCGACCGAGGAACGCATCGCCATCGTCCCACGCGGCGCCGCGAAGGACATCGACCGCGCAGTGAAGGCCGCCCGGCGGAGCTTCGAAACCGCCTCGTGGCGTGGCCTGAAGGCGGAGGATCGCGCCGCGATCATGTGGCGTTTCGCCGACCTGATCGAAAAGAATGCGACCGAACTCGCGGATCTCGACATTCTCAACAACGGCATGCCCCGCTACATGGCGGACGGCATGGTGAAGGCGTCGGCGAACTGGATGCGCTTCTATGCAGGTTCGGCAACCCGGATATTCGGCCGGGACGCGAGCGGCGCGATTTCCGGCGGCGGGCAGCAGATGCACGCCTATACCATGCGCGAGCCGATTGGCGTCGCGGGCCTCATCCTGCCATGGAACGGACCTGTCGGCGTCTTCGTGGTCAAGGTGGCGCCGGCGCTCGCGGCGGGCTGTTCGGTCGTCGTCAAACCGGCCGAGAACACCCCGCTGTCGGCATTGCGGCTGGGACAGCTGGCGGTCGAGGCCGGCGTTCCCGATGGCGTGATCAACATCGTCACCGGCTATGGCGACGCCGGGCAGGCGCTGGTCGATCACCCGCTGGTGGACAAGATTTCCTTCACCGGATCGACCGATGTCGGCAAGCGGATCGTCGACAGCGCCAGCGGCAATCTGAAGCGCATCACGCTGGAACTGGGCGGGAAATCACCATGCCTGCTGTTCGGTGACGCCGACATGGACGTGGCCATCCCCGGCGCGGCGATGAGCACCTTTCTCAATTCCGGGCAGGTCTGCTGGGCGGGTTCACGGCTGCTGATCGAGAAGAAGGCCTATGACAAGGTGCTCGCTGGCATCACGGATTTCGCCAATAATTTGAAGGTCGGCAATGGCTTCGACCCGTCGACCAATCTTGGCCCCCTGATTTCGGCCAAGCAGAGGGACCGGGTCGTCCGCTATATGGAGATCGGGCAGGAAGAAGGGGCGGAGATTGTCGCGGGCGGCCCCAGCGATCTGGAAAAGGGCTTTTTCGTCAAGCCGACCGTCCTGGCGAACGTCAACGCCAATGCACGCGTCATGCGGGAGGAAATTTTCGGCCCCGTCATTTCGGCGACGCCCGTCGACGATGTGGACGAGATGATCCGCATCGCCAACGACACCAATTATGGCCTGGCCGCCTGTCTGTTCACGTCGGACGTCAACCGGACGCACCAGATCGCATCGCGCATCCGCGCCGGCACCGTCTGGGTCAACTGCTTCGGGGTCAACCACATCACCATGCCCTTTGGCGGATACAAGGAATCCGGCTGGGGCCGCGAACTCGGCGATGAGGCGCTCGACAATTTCCTCGAGACCAAATCGGTGTTCGTACAATTGCGCTGAGGCCAGCGCCGTCCCTGTTGCTCTTCTGGAATTCTGCTTCTTCATGAACATGAGAAACGAGACCGAAACCGCTGCCGATTATATCATAGTCGGCAGCGGCAGCGCGGGGGCCGTGGTAGCCGCCAGGCTTGCGGAAAATCCCGCGATCAACGTGCTGTTGATCGAAGCGGGCGGATCGAACAGACGCATGCTGGTCGACATGCCGGCGGGCACGCTCAAGCTGATGGCGAACGCCACGTCCGACTGGATGTACCATGTGGAGGCCGACACCACGCGAGGCGACATCGAGCAGGTCTGGTCGGGCGGAAAGATGCTGGGCGGGTCGAGTTCGATCAACGGGATGGTGTATTGCCGGGGCGAAAAGCGGGATTTTGACGACTGGGTGGCAATGGGCTGCACCGGCTGGGCCGCTAACGACATATGGCCGCTTTTCCTGAAGTCCGAAAAATTCCACGGGCCGCCATCGCAGGATCACGGGACGTCCGGTCCGCTGGGCGTTGCCCCGGTCCGGTCGCAACATCCCCTGACCGAAAATTTCGTCAGCGCCTGCGACGAGGTCGGGCTACCGCGCCGGGACGATTATTGCGACGGACATGAATTCGGTTCGTTCCACATCTGGACGACAACGGCGGGGGGCCAGCGTTCGAACACATTCAGCGCCTTTGTCTCGCCGCTTCTTGATCGACCCAATCTTGCCGTCGTCACGGGCGTCACGATCGACAGGATCGAATGTGAAGACGGCCGAGCGGTTCGCGTCGTTGGAAGCCGCAATGGCGAACCCTATTGCGCCGCCGCCCGGCGCGAGATCGTCATCAGCGCAGGCACGATCGGATCGCCGGCTATATTGATGCGGTCGGGAATCGGGCCAGCGGCGCATTTGCGCGAACTGGGCATCGACATTCTCGCCGATCTTCCCGTCGGCGAGAATCTTCAGGAACATGCGGTGCTGGCCGTCAGCAAGCTCGTGACGATGCCCACTTACAACATGGCGCCGAAGCTGTCGAACCTGCCCCGACATGTGGCGAACTATCTGTTGTTCCGCAAAGGACCGCTCACCTCGCCCGCCGTTCAGGCCATGGCCTATGCCAGAACCGAGGCCCATCTGGCCGATCCCGATGTCTGTTTCAGCTTCATTCCTCTGGCGATGGACCTTTCAGGCCAGCCCAAATTGCATGCCAGGTCAGGCGTGACCATCGGGGGGCAGATTTGCCGCCCGAACGCACGGGGCAAGATCACATTACAGAGCCGCGATCATCTGGCCCCACCGAAAATCGCGCTGAACATGCTGGAGGATGCGGAGGACATCCGCACCTTGACCAAGGTCGGCCGCCTGGCCGAGCAGATCTTCGCCGCGCCGGCATTCGCGCCTTTCGTCGAAGCGCGCAATGAGCCGCCCCAACCGATCATGTCGGACGAGGGCTGGCTGGACTATCTGCGCCAGCGTGTCGGCATTGGCTACCATCCGGTGGGAACATGCCGCATGGGCCGGGAAGGCGAATCCGTATTGGATCCCCAGCTCCGCGTTCGGGGCATTGACGGCTTGCGGGTGATCGACGCGTCGATCATGCCGCGCATCACGTCCGGCAATACCAATGCGCCGTCGATGATGATCGGGGAAAGGGGCGCCGAACTGATCCTGCGGTCGCTCAAAGTTTAGGCTTTGAGGGCGTCAGATGCGCTGCCTGACTTCGGTGCCGCCATCGACGAAAATCGCCTGTCCCACCATATAGGCGTTTTCGGCGCTCACGAGATAGGCGAGCAGACTCGCCACAACATCCGGGCCGGGAATGTCCTTGATGACCGCCGGATTGTAATTGAGCAGCCATTCCATGCGCGCGGGATCGGATAGGTCGTCCCGCGTCAGAGGTGTCCGTATGACGCCGGGACACACGCAATTGAGCAATATGCCCGAGCCACCCCAGTCGTCGGCCACCGATTGCGACCTGATCCAGTTCGTGATGGCGCGCTTGGTCGAGGAATAGATGATCGGCTCTTCCGGGCATCGCGCTGCCGCGGCGACGGCGGCTCTACAGGCATGCACTTCGTCGCCGGCTGTGCAGGCCGTAACAACCTCCTCATCCACATCAAGGATCGTCGCCATGGACGACACCGCTGCAACGCGCGGCGACGCCGATTTCAGCAACAGCGACCGTAGGCCCCGAATGATGTCCACAGTGCCAAAATAATTGATGGAAACGATGCCCGGCGAGTCGATCGGTCGGTATATTCCCGCACATGTGACGAGGGTATCGATGCCGTCCGGGCAGATGGTGGACACCGACCGCAAAGCGCCAGAGCGCCCTTCGGCTGTGGACAGATCAGCCACCACCTCCGCATCACGGAGATCTATCCCGATCACCCTCCATCCCGCATCAGTCAGCCGTTCGGCCGTCGCCTTGCCTATTCCGGAAGCGGAACCCGTGATGACTGCCCTTCGCGTTGATCCCATCCTAGCTGCCTTCATCCTGACCTGAAATGAAAAGGCAGCAGAGATCGGCCGGACTGGCCAATGGTTTTACGCCTCGCGACGCATTCATCCCATGGATGATGGATGCGTCGCGAGACAAGGCGGGTCCATCAGGAGGACTGCCCGGTCATAGTCACATGCCGATCAGGTCGGCCTTGCGCAGCGTATTCTGCACCAGTCGCACTACCGCGACGTCGATCATGATGCCGTCCACCTGAGCGGCGCCCAAGCCCTTGGCCTCCGCCTCGCGATAGGCGGCCTCCATCCTCCGGGCGCGGTCGACATCGGCCTGGGACGGCGAAAACACATCGAGTGCCGGTTCGATCTGCGACGGATGGATGGCCCATTTTCCAACCATGCCGAGCGAACGTGCGCGCATGGCTTCCGATCGATAGGCCGTTTCATCCTTGAAATTGGCGAAGGGACCATCGACGGCGTCAATGCCGACCGAACGGGCCGCCATGGCGATACGGAAGCGCGCATAATGGAATATGTCGCCCGGATAGCTGCCGGTCGCGCCGATATCGTCCGTGTCAATGCCCTGCGAACCGGCATAGTCGCCCATGCCGAAGATCAGGGCTTCGAGCCGGTCGGAAGAACGGGCGATTTCCTCGACATTCTGCAAGGCCTGCACTTCCTCGATCAGCACTTCGATACCGATCCGGTTCTTGAGGCCCAGCTTCTTTTCAAGCTGGGTCAGCATATGGTCCAGAAAGATCACGTCCGCTGCTTTGTACGGCTTGGTCAGCATGATCGTGTCGACATTCTCACCGGCCTTTTCCACGATGGTGATGATGTCATCGTGGCAATATTGGGTGGTGACGTCGTTGATCCGCACGCAACGGGTCTTCTTGCCCCAATCCAGGTTATTGAGCGCATCGGCGATCAGGTCGCGCGCACCGACCTTTGCCGCCGGCGCCACTGCGTCCTCAAGATCGCAGAAGACATGATCCGCGGCGGACGCGGCAGCCTTCTGCAACATCTTCTCGCTGCTGCCCGGAACGGACAACTGCACGCGACGCAGACGAACTGGACGTTTGCTCATGATTCAACCATTCCCTTCTCTTCCTTTTTCCAGGGCTGCGCGAGCGCGCTCATCACCCTGGCTACGACATCTTCATCCAGTCCCGCCTCCCGCAGGCGCAATTCCGTATGCTCGCCAAGATAAGGCCCGCGCCGGACAACCTTTCCGGGCGTGCGAGTCATCTTGATCGGTACGCCAACAATCTTGACGGGTTCCAATCCCGGCTGTTCGACATCGACCAGCATTTCGCGGGCAGCGAAGTGCGGATCGTCGAATATCTCGCTTATGTTGAGAACGGGACCGAACGGAATCTTGCCTCCCAGCATCCGCGAAAGTTCATCCTTGGTGAAAGCGCATGTCCGCGCGCTCAATGCTTCGATCAGCGCGCCCTTGTTCGCGCCTCTCTTGGCATGGTCGAGAAAGCGCGGGTCGTGCGGCAATTCCGGAGCATCAAGGGTCTGGCACAGAAATTCGAAGAATCGATCCTGATGCGCCGCAATGGTGACGAAACCATCCGCAGCGGGATACATGCCGAAAGGGCACAGGAAGGGATGATGGTTACCCTCCGGCCCGGGCACCAGGCCCAGCACGGAATTCTGCCACACCGTCCTTTCGCACACGGCCAGAACCGCATCGACCATGGAAATATCGACAAACTGCCCCTGCCCCGTTCGCCGGGCGTGATGGATAGCTGACAGGACGCCGAAACCCAACATCATTCCGGGAATGATGTCGCCAACGCCGGGACCGACCTTCGTAGGTGTGTTGGGATCCGGCCCCGTGATCGCCATGATCCCGCCCATCGCCTGCGCAACTACATCGAAAGCTGGCCAGTCATTATAGGGCGACTTGCCGGTGCGCGCATCGCCAAACCCGCGCAACGTCCCGTAAACCAAGCGTGGATTGATCTCCTGCAGCACCTCATAGCCCAGGCCCAGACGTTCCATCACGCCAGACCGGAAATTCTCCACCACGGCATCCGCGTCGAGAACGAGCGCCTTAAAGGCGGCTTTGCCTTCCTCGCTCTTGAGATCCAGGCAAACGCTTTCCTTGTTCCGGTCGATGCTCTGGAAATAGCCGCCAAGCAGCTTTTCCTCATCATCCTTCCGAAACGGGCCGCCAGCACGGGTCATGTCCCCTTCCGGCCCTTCAATCTTGATAACGGTTGCCCCATGGTCGGCAAGCATCATCGTGGCATAGGGGCCCGCGAGCATTTGCGTGAGATCGATGATCCGCAAATCCGACAGTGCACCAAAGCTCGATATGGTATCCATGATCTTTCAACCAGCCAGTCGCATGACCGAAGCCCTATGCGTTCGATCCTGTACCCTGATTGAAAGCCGCCATCGCTTATCGCAACCAATAGCGCCATTCAGCGGCGCGGTATTACACCTGTAATTCCACTGCGAGATCGCCTTTATCTCCAGCGCAAACAGAATCGAAAGCATAAAATAGCAATTTACAATAATTATGAGAGAGGATTGCCGGATGAAGCAGGACGTTAGCCGCCATCATGGCCTGGCCGGTTTGCGCGACAGTCCTAATGTCGCCCTGACCATTCTCTTCATCGTCGCGCTTTTCAACTATCTCGACCGGTCGCTGCTCTCGATTCTCCAGATTCCGATCAAGCAGAAACTGGGTCTGAGCGACACGCAACTGGGCGCGTTGACCGGCTTTTCCTTCGCCATTCTCTATGCGGGCGCCGCCGTGCCAATCGCCATGCTGGTCGACCGGAAGAAAAGAACCTTTCTGATGGCGGGCGGGCTAACGCTATGGACGACCATGACGGCACTGACCGGCCTTGCCGGCGGCTTTATCAGCCTGGCCATATTGCGCATGGGCGTGGCGCTGGGCGAAGCGGTGAGCGTGCCCGCGACCCATTCCCTGCTGTCCGACAAATTCCCGTTCGAGCGGCGCGGCAGGGCGTTTTCCATCTGGGCGCTGGCCAGCCCGGTCGGGGTCACGGCCGGCATTGCATTAGGCGGTTGGCTTTCAGACCATCTGGAATGGCGCGAAAGCTTTCTGTTCATCGGGCTAGCCGGCTTCGCCATGGTTCCCCTGCTGCTGTTCCTGCGTGAACCGCAGCGGGGTCGCTTCGAACGTCAAGCCGGATCGGAACCGCCGCTGTCGATCAGCTTCCGGGCAGGCTGCCGCTATCTCTGGAACAGGAAATCCTTTCGCCTGCTGGTGATCGCGGCGACGCTTCATTCCTATTCCTACCAGGCGGTCATGATCTGGATGCCGCCATTTCTGGCCCGCAGCCACGATCTGTCAATGACGCAGATCGCCATATGGAGCGCGATCATGGTGGGACTGGGCGGAGGGATCGGAGCACTCGCTGGTGGCCAGCTCATCGACCGCCTCGTGACAAGGGATATTCGCTCCTATGCTTGGGCGCCCGGCATCGCCACCTTCATCCTGGTGCCCTTCGCGGGCGTGCAATATCTCGCTTCATCCCTGTCCATCACACTGGCGGCGGGCTTTTTCAGCCTCATCGCGGCAAGCTTTTTCATCGCGCCGGTCAACGCGCTGGCCCAGTCCATGGTCCAGGCGAACCTGCGCGGACTGACATCAGCCATTCTTCTCGTCTTTCCCACCGGGATCGGCCTTGGCCTCGGACCGCTCCTGACCGGCGGTTGCAGCGACCTGTTCGTCGCAATCACTGGGAATGCGGAACTTTCCCTGCGCCTGGCGCTCATCCTCGCGCTGTCCGGTTCCCTGATCGCCTCCGTCTTCTTCTGGCGCCTCGGCGTCCGGCTCGGCGAGGAGAATGAAACGGTCATGAAAAATCCCGGCAAGGCATGAAGCCTGCCGGGACTTTTCCCGAAACCGCGGATAAAATAGCGGCGGTTCAGGCCGGCCGGCGCTTCAGCAATATCGTGCGATCCACCTTGGCTATCAACTCGTCGCGCTGGTTGTAGCCATAGTGGCGGAAGATGACGAGCCCGGCATCGGGACGATCGGCATCCCTTTTCTCCAGCACCTCCGAATAGGCGTAGATCGTGTCGCCATGCGTCACCGGGCGTGTCAGCTTGACATTGTCCAGCCCCAGTTCGGCCACCGCATTTTCGCAACAATCCTGCGAAGCGAGCCCGCAGACCATGGAGAAATTGACACCGCCATAGACAACGATCTTGCCGAACGGATGCTTCGCCATCAGGTCTTCGTTGAAATGTCCTTCGGCGGTGTTCATCACCATGTTGGTGATCAGCACATTGTCCAGCGCCGTCACGGTCTTGCCGCGCGCATGCTGGATGACCATGCCCGGTTCGAAATCCTCGAAATAATTGTTCGACCCCGTCAGCTTGTTCATATCCATCAGATCTTGCTCCCCGGGTTGCGCAGTCGAATAAGGTTGGAACGACGGAATGTGACCAGCGTCTCGCCGTCCGGGGTGAAGCCTTCGGTCTTCCATGTGACGATGCCATTTTCCGGATTGCTGTCGGACAGTCGCGCCTCGACCGTTTCGCTCCGGGCCAGGATGGTGGTGCCAGGATAAACCGCCCGATGATAGGTCAGGTCATAGACGCCAAGAAAGGGTCCGCCGATCTCGCTGCAATCCTCGACGCTCAACCCCAGCACGATGTTGAAGACAAGCTGAGGACAGACAACCAGTTCGGGATGCCCCTCCGCCTGTGCGAACGCCCGATTGAAATAGAGCGGATTATAGGCAAGCGTGAGGCTGGCGAAGGTCGTGGCTTCCGTTTCGGTGACGGTACGCCCCCAATGATGGTCGAATTGCTGACCGACGGCAAAATCTTCGAACAATCTTCCCTTCGGCCAGAGCTTTGCCCGCTGTCTGATATCGTCGCTCACCTTTTACTCCCAAATCTACCAGATGTACGTCCGAAACAGCGCGGCTTTCGGACCCAGATTGCATCTAGACATCGGCATGACGGACTTGCCAGCACCAAGAATCTGACGCTCCCGACATTACACATGTATTGCAGCAAGAAACATATAACAGCACGAACTATATAGAGAAAATCAGTTCATCTGCCGTTATGCCCACCAGCTGGCAGCAAAGCCGCCAGCCCCGCATCATATTCTCGCTTCAGCTGGGCGATCAACGCTGCGGTCGGTTGCACGGCGTCAATCGCCCCGATGCCCTGCCCACATCCCCAGATATCCTTCCAGGCCTTGCGGCCGTCTGCAAGAGCCGCAAAATCCATCTTGGAGGGATCTGATTGCGGCAGGTCTTCAAGGTCGAGGCCAGCACGGACGATGCTTGGCTTCAGATAATTGCCATGCACACCGGTAAAGAGATTCGAATAGACGATGTCCGTCGCATCGCAATCGACGATCATCTGCTTATAGTCGTCTACCGCGATAGCTTCGTGCGTGGCGATGAACGCCGAACCCATATAGGCGAAATCCGCGCCCAGAGCACGCGCCGCCAATATGGAGGCGCCGTTGGAGATCGATCCCGACAGCGCCAAAGGCCCGGAAAACCAGCGTCGTATCTCGCTGACCAGAGCAAAGGGCGACGTGACGCCCGCATGACCACCCGCGCCGGCGGCGACCGCGATGAGACCGTCAGCCCCCTTCTCGATCGCCTTGCGCGCGAAAGCGTTGGTCGTGACGTCGTGCAGGACCAGTCCGCCATAGCTGTGAATGGCCTCATTGACGTCCGAGCGGGCGCCCAGCGAGGTGATGACGAGCGGCACTTCATATTTGACGCAGAGGGCCAGATCCTCATCCAGTCGTTCGTTCGTGCGGTGGACGATCAGATTGGCGGCAAAAGGTGCATCATCGGGACCCACTTCGGATTTGAGACGCGCAAACCATTGTTCCAGCACGCCGGCCGGACGCGCGTTCAGCGTTGGGAACGAACCCACAATACCCGCCCTGCACTGCGCGAGCACCAAGTCCAACTGCGACACGATGAACATGGGCGATGCGATGACAGGCAGGGAAAGGCGGCTTTTGATATTTTCGATTGACACAGTTCACCTTTGTTCAGTTTTGGCCCGGCGCTGGCATGCGCTTTCAGAAAATGATGACGGTGCGGATGGATTCCCCCCGCAACATCGCATCGAATCCTTCATTGATCCGTTCCAGCGGCAGCCGCTGGGTGATGAGCGGCTCGAGCTGCAATCGCCCTTCCATCACAAGGTCGACAAGGCCCGGCAATTCGCTGCGCGGGCGGACGTCGCCAAGCATCGACCCTTTCCATGTCCGGCCGTTCAGGATGGTGATCGCCGGAATGCTCAGCGCCTCGTCGGCAGCCCCGGCCCCGATCGCGACGCTCACCCCCCATCCGGGACGGACGCTTTCCAGCGCCTGCACGCCGACCTTCGGATTGCCGATACATTCGAAGCTGTAGTCCGCGCCGCCGCCCGTCATGGCTCGTAGATATTCGACAAGGTCCCCTTCGGCATTCTGGGGCATGACGAAATCCGTCGCGCCGAACTGTCGCGCAAGTGCTTCGCGCCTGTCGTTGATGTCGACGGCGACAATCTGCCGCGCCCCAGCCATGCGCGCCGCCTGAACCACATTCAGCCCGACGCCGCCCAGACCGAAGATGATGACGCTCGATTGCGGCCTGACCTGGGCGGTCTTGAAGACCGCGCCCACCCCGGTCATGTACCCGCATGCGGCATAGCATATGCTGTCGAAGGGCGCGTCCTTGCGGATCTTGACCACCGCGATGTCACGCACGACCGTATGGTTGGCGAATGAGCTGGTGCCCGATTGCATGTATACCGGCTTGCCACGCCAGGTGAAGGGCGTGTCAGTCCGCTCGAAATTCGCGTACATTTCAGAGCACAAATTGGTGCGGCCTGAATTGCAGTTTACGCACTGGCGGCATTCGGGCACCGCGACAGGCATGACATGATCGCCGGGCGCGACACTGTCCACGCCCGGCCCGACCTCCAGCACCACCCCCGCGCCTTCATGGCCCGCAATGGTAGGATAGGGAAATAGTGGAAGGTCGCCGCTGATCTGGTGCCAGTCGGAATGGCAAAGCCCGGTGGCGCGGATTTCTATCAGGACTTCGCCAGGGCCCGGGCCGCGAACATCCACCTCATCCACCACCAGAGGCCTGCCGGGTTCGACACATATCGCGGCGCGGGTCTTCATCTTCAATCCTTCCTGGAGCCCCTAAAATTTGAGACGGGCTTCGACTGTGAACGTGCGGGGCTCTCCCGGAATCTGCACGTTGATCTGATAGATCTCGCCAGCAGGCAGGCCGCCGACGAAATAAGTGCGGTTAAAGGCGTTCTTGACATTGGCCATCAGGGACCAGCCGCTGGCCTTATGCTCGATACCCGCGCGGAAATTCGCGACTGAATAGCCACTTATGACCGTTCCGACATTATTTTGCGACCGGGGGGAGATAAAGGATTTGGTCTGCGCATAGATGTCGCCGTGCAGAATCCCCGTCAGCGAACCGGACAGGGGCATGGCGATGTCAGCATAAAGGATGCCCGTCCATTTCGGCGTATCGGGAACCTGGTCGAACACCTGGTTCTGTCCATTGGCGGAGGCCGGTTCCGAACCGAATTTCGAATTGATATAATTGGCGCTGCCGCCCAGTGTAAGCCAGGAGGCCGGTTCGATCGATCCATCCAGTTCGAACCCGAACGCCCGTCCCTTCGGAACATTGACGGTGACGGCCGCAGGGCCACCGGAAGCCAGCAGCGTATAGGCCGTGCGCTGACTGTTCGATATCCACTGATAATAGCCGGCAACGTTCAGGCGCGTCCTCATGCCCGCCATATTGCCGAAGAATTTTGCGCCCACTTCCACGTCGTCCACCTTTTCCGCCCGGAACTGGTCGCCGCCCACGTCGCCGAAGCCGACGATCGATGGCGATGTCCCGACAAAGCCACCGCTCTTGTAGGCGCGGCGCGTCGCCGCATAGAGGAACAGTTCGTTCGACGCCTGATATTGCAGGCCGAAATTCCAGCTCAGCCGATTATATTTTACCGATTGATCGAGATCGAAGGCCGGGTTGGGCATGACGATGTCGTCGTCGCCCGCCAATTTCTGCTTGCGGACCTTCTCGCTCGTATAGCGCGCACCGACCATCGCCGAGAGGCCAGTGTCCGTCAGCTTATAGGTAATCTGGCCATAGCCCGCATAGGTACGGTTGGTCAGGCGATAATGATCGACCGACAACGCCCCGCCGAACAATATGTCGAAAAAGGCGGACTTCGAGAGGCTGGTATAGCGTTCGTGGGAATAATAGAAGCCCAGCACATAGTCCAACCGCCCGTCGACTGCCTTCCCCTGAAGCTGTAATTCTTCGGACAATTGCTGCGTCAGCGTATGATAGGCTTCGTCGACAGTGCGGCCGGTTTCACCCAGGGCATAAGGGACGCCATCGGATTCAAGGCTGAAAACTTCTTTCAGGCGCGTAAAGCCGAAGATATTCTTGATGATAGTGTCCGGCGCCACGTCGATGGTCGTCGCGTTGGTCAGGATGACATTGTCGGTATTGTACACATTTGCGGCGTCCGAATTGACGACGAACGGCCCCCTGGCCCGTTGTGCCGCGAATTCGCCCTGAAGCCCCGTATCGGGATGCCGGGGATCGGCGAAATAGGCATCGTAAAATTGCGCGGCGACCGCTTCCGACTGACCGGTAAACGCAGCCAGGGTCGCGATGCCGGTTGCCCGGTCGGCCGGCGTCGAGGCGCCCGCATAGAGCAGCGTCGACGGAATAAAGGGGGGCGTACCGGGTGCGCCGAGCGGCAGCAGCCCGCTCAGAACGCCCAGCATGCTAGCGCCCCGTGCGTTATAATAATCCACCATCAATTCGTTGCGAACGGCCGGACCGAACTGCGTCGTCAGGCTGCCGCGAAGGCCATAACGCTTGCCGTCGCCTTCTCTCTCTCCATCCAACAGATTATGCTGGAAGCCGTGACGTTCGGCATAAAAGCCCGCAACCCGCAGCAGCAACTGGTCCGAGACCAGCGGCGTGTTCACCGCCCCCTCGAACTTCAGCGCCCCATGGTCCCCCACCAGCGCACTGCCATATCCCTCGAACGCATTGGTCGGCTTGGCCGTGCTGAACAGGACCGCTCCGCCCGTCGCGCTTCGGCCGAAAAGCGTGCCCTGCGGGCCTTTGAGCACCTGAATCGATTCCAGGTCATAAAATGCCGTCGATCCCCCGATCCACCGATCTGGACTTCGTTGATATAGGGCAGCACGCCGGGCCGGGTGCCGCTGAAGGCATCCTGCGAATTGCCGCGGATCGAATAGTTGAGCTGGTTGGAATTGGTTCCGGCGCGCACCGACAGGCCCGGAACGGAAACACGCAGATCCGCCTCGGAAACAATCTGCGCATCGGCCAGCCTGTCCGCCGACAACACCGCCACGGTTACCGGGGTCCGGGACAGGCTAGTGTCCTTGCGTTGGGCGGTGACGATGATGTCCGCTTCCATCTCCCCCGGTGAAGCGACCTTATCCTGAGCCTGCGCTGATGAAAATGGCACGATCCAGGCCGCGCTGGCCAAAAGAATTGCGTTTCGAAATGCCGACATGTCTGTCCTCCCCTGAAGACCGTTTGGTTCTTGGCGAAGGCATATATTATCTGCAGCATCTTCAAATCGTCTTCGCCACATGACTATCCTGTTATTACATCCGTAATTGCGTTTGGTTTTGTCTTGAATCAATCTTGTGAAATTGAACCAGTGAAAAGGCAAATGCAGCTGACAGGATGTCCTGTCGGCTGCATTTCTCATGTGATAGTCAATCTGGCGTGACTTCCTACCGCAATCGGTTTCGACTTTCTTCGTTTCGACTGCCCATGTCCGATGACGAAGTCTTCAGAACTTCATGCCGATCGAACCGCCGAATGTTCTTGGTGCACCAAGCGAAACCTGGTCCGATCCGAACGACGCCTGGGTATTGGCTCCGCCGATGAGATAGAATTTGTCGAAAATATTATTCGCCCAGAGAGAAATTTCAAAATCGCCTATTTCGTAGAGGATGCGCGCATCGACAGTCGTATATTGCTTCTGCCCATCGCGCGACGCGAAGAATCCGGGGAATGAATTCTTCCCATTCGCCGGATCAAACCAGTAACGGCTGGTATAACTGGCATTTGCGGTCAGCGTCAGCTTGGAATCGCTATCGTCCAGCGCGACAATGTCGATGCCGCTGCGGATCGACAATTTGGGTGCGAAGGGGAACCTGTTTCCGCCCACGTTGAAATTGGACACCTGCTGGTCGATCCCCGACGCATAGCGCGTATTCAAATATGTTCCCTGAAGACTGAGCTTCAACCGGTCCGAAGGCCTGATAGAAAGGTCCAGCTCCGCCCCGTAATTGCGTCCCTTCAGTCCCGCCAACGCAGCATAGGCAGCTGCGGATGTGGGTGGGTTGCAGGTCGGACAGGCCGGAATGTTGATCAGGCTCTGCACCTGCTGGTTCTTCAATTTCATGTAGAAGACGTCAAACGCGAACTGGATCATGGGATTGGGCGATCCCTTGATGCCCGCCTCGATATTCTGGGTTTTTTCGGGACCCACGAAATTCAGCTCGATCGGGCTGAGAAGCTGCACGCCGTTGAATGCGCCGCCGCGATAGCCCTTGCTGTAGCTGGCGTAAAAGCGGACGTCCGGCAGGAATTCATAGGTGACGATGAAACGGCCTGTAACGCCGTCCGTCTTGCGCTTCGCCGTGGGCTGAAGCGGCATCGTGAAGAATCCTGTCGGTGGTCCGCTGACAGAACCGGTCACCAATTCCGTCTGCGCATCCTTGAATTGGATGCTGTCCTTCGTGTAGCGCAGGCCGCCGGTCAGTTCCAATGCATCGGAAAGCGCGTAGGTCACGTCGGCGAATATGCCATAGGTATCACGGATCTGCGTATAACTGTTACGCAAATAGGTGGTGCCGAAGCCGACATTGAATATCTGTTTGAACTTGTCCCATCCATAATTGACGCCGGTGGTCAGTTGAAGCGGCCCGGCGTCATAGAAGATGCGAAGATCCTGACTGGCCTGGTCGGTGCGCGGGAAAATGTCCGACCGGCAAATTTGGACCGGGGTTGAATCGCAATCGTTCGACACCCGTCCCTTGGCCTTTCCATAGGAACTGATCGACGTCAGCGACACATCGCCCATGTCCCAGTTGAGGGTCAGGCCGCCATAATAGTTTCTGGCGCTATGCGGGGCGAAGAAATCCAGTTCCGCTTCATATTTCGAAAGCCCAGCCCTGGAATAATAGCCCACATCATCGCCCGGAGCCACGCCAACGGGAATGGCCGCTGGGATCGATCCTTTGAAATCCGTATAGTAGAGACCCAATGTGGCCTTGAAATTGGAAGTGGGTTTATAGGCCAGAAGGAACCTGCCCGCGGTTGTGTTGTCGGATCCGAATGTGTCCGGTCCGGTCGCCCCCACATTTTTGACATAGCCGTTTCTCTGGGTCTGGAGAAACGCCACCCTGATCCCCAGAACATCGTCGATCAGCGTCAGGTCGGACGCGCCGCGCAGTTCCAACCGGTCGTAATTTCCATATCCGACACTGATATTTCCATGATACTGTCCACCTTGCAGTCCTGGCTGGTTGGAAATGAAGTTTATCGCGCCGCCGGTCGTGTTGCGTCCATATAATGTCCCCTGCGGACCTTTGAGGACTTCCACGCGGCTGAGATCGAACATCTGCGATCCCGGATAAGTCGTGAACGTCTGGTATATTTCGTCCTGATACAGGCCTACGGGGACGAGCACGTTGAGATTATAGTTGTTCGCAGGACCGATGCCCCTGATCGACAGATTTTGCCCTAGGCCGCCCGTGACTGACGTCACCCTCAAATCCGGCACCAACGCCATCAATTGGTCCTTGGTCGTGATGTTGCGCTGCGCCAGTTCATCGCCCGCCGTCGCCAGGATCGCGGCAGGAACGTCCGAAAGCCGCTGCTCCCGCTTCTGCGCGGTCACGACAATATCGGCGATGGCCGCCCGGTCGCCGGAACCGGACACCTGCTGCGCCAGGGCCGGAACGGCCGCCGCAGAAAACACCACAGTGCCCATCAGAAATGCGCGCAGACTTGTTTTGTGAATTACCATATATCCTCCCCTTTCCGAAGCCGATCCAAAAATCGCCTATGGAATACCGTCTAATTGGCTATGTTAATCAGCGGTCATTTTTAGGGGATATTACTTACTTTCCTGCGGGCATCATCAGCAAGACACATGCTATCAAAGCAAAACTTCCATCACGTTCATGATCTTTGCACTCCCGGTTAGCGCACGCCTCCCGGCTCCCCTAGGGTCAGGCTAGGAGAGCAGCCAGTGGGTCCAGAATTCGACTATATAATCGTGGGGGGCGGCAGCGCGGGATGTGTGCTGGCCAACCGGCTGTCACGGGACACGAGGCACACCGTCGCACTGATCGAGGCCGGGCCGCCGGACAGAAATCCGTTCATTCACATCCCGGCCGGCTATGTCATCAATCTCGGCAGCAAGCGGCTGGACTGGCGATATGAAACCGAGCCGGAGCCCGAACTGGAGGGCCGCCGGATAGGCTGGCCGCGCGGCCGCGTCCTGGGCGGCTCGTCCGCCTTGAACGGGTTGATGCACGTCAGAGGCCAGCAAGAGGATTATGACGGGTGGAAGGCTACCGGCAACGATGGCTGGGGCTGGCACGATGTCCTGCCTTATTTCGAACGGCTGGAGGATCATGGACATGCCGCGCCAACGCGCGGAACGGGCGGGCCGCTAAATGTCGAAACGACGCCGCCCGACCTGATCTCGGACGCATTTTGCGACGCGCTGTCGTCCATGGGGCTTTCCGGGCGCGACATCAATGCCGGCCAGCAGGAAGGCTACGCCTATGTCGAAAAGACGACACGGTCGGGCCTGCGTCAATCGTCCGCCGTCGCCTATCTGAAACCAGTCCGTCATCGCAAGAATCTGACGGTCTTCACCGACACATTGGCGGAAAGGATCATTTTCGAAGGCAAACGCGCGCGCGCCATCCTGTGCCGGTCGAAGGGCGCGGTTCACACAATCCGATGTCGCGGCGAAATCATCCTGTCGGGCGGCGCGATCAATTCTCCCCAACTGCTTGAACTTTCGGGAATAGGCGATCCGGCGATCCTCGCCAGATACGGCATCGATCCCGTCCATCCCGCGACCCGCGTGGGCGAAAATCTGCAGGATCATTATGCGGCCTTCGCGACCTACCGCGTAAGTCAGCCAGTAACGCTCAACCAGCGCGCATCGGGCTGGCCGCTGGTCAAGGAAATTGCGAAATTCCTTCTCTTCCGGGACGGGCTGCTCACCCTCGCCCCCGGCGCGCTTCTGGCCTTCATGAAGTCCCGACCAGGTCTATACCGTCCCGACATCCAGATCGGCATCATCCCCGGATCGCGCAATCCGCACAGCAATGCGCTTGAAAAGGAACCGGGCATGACCTGCGCCGCATTGCAGATGCGTCCCGAAAGTCGGGGGTCCATTCACATCCGCTCCGCCGATCCGGGCTCAGCGCCGATCATCAGGGCAAATTATCTGGCCGCCGAAGAGGATCGCCGGGTGACGGTCGACGCCCTGAAGATCTGCCGGGAAATCGTGGCTCAACCGGCGCTGGCGCCGTTCAGGGGGAACGAAACCATGCCCGGCCTGTCCCTGCGGACGGATGAAGAGCTGTTGTCTTATGCCCGGACGGCGGGGTCCACCGTCTACCATCCTGTCGGCACATGCGCGATGGGTCCCGGCCCGGACGATGTGGTGGACCATCGGCTGCGCGTGCGCGGGGTGGAGGGGCTGCGCGTCGTCGACGCGAGCATCATGCCGACCCTGGTATCGGGCAATACCAATACGCCCACGATCATGATCGCCGAAAAGGCATCCGACCTCATTGCCGCTGACCTGAAGATTTAGGCGGCCACCAGATCAGCATTACCGATAACTTATTGGAGATTGTCATGTCTCAACAGTTGGAAAACGATATCGATCAGAATGTCGGGGCCAAACTCATGCGGATCAACGGCCGCTCGGTTCCGGCGCTGTCGGGAAAGACGATCGACATTCACGATCCCAGCACCGGGCGGATCATCGGCACGACCCCAGATGGCTCCGCCGCCGATGTCGACAGCGCGGTCCAGGCCGCATCGCGCAGTTTCCAGTCCGGGGTCTGGCGGAAAATGCCCGCCGCCGAGCGCGCAAAAATCCTGTGGCGCGCCGCCGACCTGATCGAAAGCCATGCGGACGAGATCGGCCGCCTCGAGGCGCTCAACAGCGGCATGCTCCACAGCATGGCGCGGTACATGCCGGCGGCATCGGCCGAATATTTTCGCTATTATGCGGGTTGGGCGACGAAGATCCACGGGATCACATCCAACGTATCGCTGCCCGGCATGCCCCTGCACGCCTATACGCTCAAGGAACCCGTCGGCGTATGCGGATTGATCGTACCATGGAATTTCCCGCTGACCCTGGCGTCGACCAAATTGGCCGCGGCATTGGCCGTGGGCTGTTCATGCGTGTTGAAACCTTCGGAAGAAACCCCCTTCACCGCGCTGAGGCTTGCCGAGATCCTGGAAGAAGCCGGTCTGCCGCCGGGCGTTCTGAACGTCGTGACGGGCTATGGCGAAACCGTCGGCGCCGCCATCGCCGCGCATGATCAGGTCGCGAAGGTCGCCTTCACCGGATCGACCGCGGTCGGCAAGGCGATTGTACGGGCGGCGGCCGGAAACCTCAAGAAGGTCACGCTCGAGCTGGGCGGCAAGTCCCCGGTCATCGTTTTGGACGATGCCGATCTGGATGCATCCGCGGCTGGCATTGCCGCCGGCATTTTCCAGCGTTCCGGCCAGGTCTGCGTGGCCGGTTCGCGCCTTTATGTCCAACGCAAATCCTTCGACCGCGTCGTGGGCGCGATTGCCGAAGCGGCCTCCGGGATGCGCGTCGGGTCGGCATTCGATCCCGACGCAAACATCGGGCCGCTCATTTCCCTGCGGCAGCAGGAGCGCGTTGCCGACCTGATCGCCAGCGGCAAGACGCAGGGCGGCAACGTCGTGCTGGGCGGCAATGCCTCCGAAAATGGCGGATATTTTGTCGATCCCACCATCGTCACGCATCTGCCCAACGAAGCGCGCCTGTTGAAGGAGGAGGTTTTCGGACCGGTATTGGTCGCGTCTCCCTTCGACGAACTGGACGATGTGCTGCACGATGCAAATCAGAGCCAATATGGCCTCGCCGGCTATGTATGGACACGGGACATCGCCAAGGCGCATCTGACGGCGGAAAGGCTGGAGGCGGGCCTTGTCTGGCTGAATTGCGCCATGGTTTCCGACCCGTCCCTGCCCGCCGGCGGCTACAAGCAATCGGGCTGGGGTCGCGAACTGGGCCGCGAGGGGCTCGACGCCTATCTGGAAACAAAGTCCGTCGTCGCTTCACTCGGCTGACCGGGCGAGTGCCGGGATGGGAATCCAAGGATTTCCACCCCGGAAAGTCATTGGACAATCTTCGCAAATGGAGCGTGCATGGACAGACCCGACTATATTGTCGTCGGCGCCGGGGCGGCGGGATGCGTGATCGCCGCTCGGCTGAGCGAGGATTCACGTCGGCAGGTTGTCCTGCTGGAGGCAGGCGGCGCGGAACATCATCCCTGGATCAGCGTGCCGGGCGCAGTCATGTATGCGCTTGCCACACCGAAATTCGACTGGGGATTTCATTCCGAACCTGACCCCACGCGCTGCGACAGAACCGAACATTGGCCAAGAGGGAAGGTGGTCGGCGGCAGCACCTCCATCAACGGCATGGTGTTCGTGCGCGGGCAGCAGGCGGACTTCGACGATTGGGAAAAGGCAGGCGCGCAAGGCTGGTCCTATCGCGACGTTCTTCCCTTCTTCAAGCGTGGGGAACGAACCCTGTTGGGCGACGACGCGACCAGAGGACGTGACGGGCCGGTGAACATTGTGGAAGCATGGCGCATTCCCGAAGCCACCCAGCGGTTCATCGACGCGTGCGAAAGCATCCAGATCATGAGGACCCCGGACTATAACGGCGCCAGTCAGGAAGGCGTCGGCCCCTGTCAGGCCAATGTCCGTCGCGGCCGCCGGGACGGCGCGGCCCGCGCCTATTTGAGGCCCGCGCTCAGGCGCAGCAATCTGCGCCTGATGAAGCGAGCGCAGGCAACACGCATCCTCTTCGACGGGAAAAAGGCGATCGGGGTCGAATATCAGACCGGCGGATCGCGCCATCGGCTCTATTGCAATCGCGAGGTCGTTTTAGCTTGCGGCGCTATCGGCTCCCCTCACCTTCTCATGCTCTCGGGGATCGGCCCGTCCGCCTCGCTTGCCCGGCATGGCATCCCGATTGTCCATGACAATCACAATGTCGGCATGAACCTGATAGATCATCCGGCCTGCGTCATCGCGCGCAACGTCACCATGCGCTCCCTCAACCGCGAAGGAAAGGGGCTTCGCCGGCTTTGGAACGCCGCCCGCTGGATGGCATTCCGGTCCGGCCCGGCCACCGCCATCGCTTCCCAGGGACTCGCGTTCGCCCGGACATTGTCGTCATCGCCCTATCCGGACGTACAGATCACCTTCAGCAGCAGCGCCTATACATTTGCCGGCGGCAAGGTGCGGCTTGCGGACACGGATGGCGTTATGATGTGCGTCAATGTCAGCCGTCCCGAAAGCCGCGGCCATATCGAACTACGCTCTGCCGATCCTTTCGATGCGCCCGCCATTTTTCCGAAAATGTTCGATGATCCCGCCGACCTCGAAACCCTGCTCCGCGGCACGCGCTTGGCGGAACGGCTATTCTCGACGCCTTCGTTCAAGGACGTCGTTACAGGATCGGACAGCGCCGCCGAAGGACAGACAGACGACGAACTGCGCGCGTTTCTGCGTGCCAATTCCAACATCATCTATCATCCGGCGGGAACCTGCCGCATGGGCGGTGACGATGCGGTCGTGGACCCCCGGCTCCGCGTCAATGGCATTGCGAACCTGCGCGTCGCCGACGCATCGATATTTCCGTCGATGGTCAGCGGGAACACCAACGCGGCCAGCATGATGATCGGCGAAAAAGCCGCCGATATCATAGCGAAGGATGAAAGCTCTTCCGACCGGAAATGACGGAAATCCGTCGAATGCCAAAAAGGCTGGCGCGGCCAAGCCGATGCGCCCCGGGAGCGCATTGCAAGACCGCGCCAGCCCTCCCCCTCAACCGGTGATCTGCCTGCCCAGGAACCGCCGCGCGATGATCCATTTCTGAATCTCGTTGGCGCCTTCGTAGATTTCGCCGATCTTGGCGTCGCGATAGATCGCCTCGAGCTGTTTTTCTTCCCCGGTGCCGCCCATGGTCCGAACGAAGCCATAGGCTCCGCTGACCTGAATCGCATCACGCACGACATCGACGGCCAGACGCGATCCGGCAACCTTTGCCATCGCGGCCAGCATCTCGACATTTTCTCCGGCGTCGAACATCGCGCCGGCCTTTTCATAGAGTGAACGCGCCTGCTCGATGGCAATGGCGTGATCGGCAAAGGTCATTTGCCAATGCTGGAAGCCACCCAGCTTCTGTCCGAAAACCTCTCGCGTCCGCATATGGTCGGACGCGATATCGAACGCGGCTTGCGCCATGCCTATCCCCACCGCGCCGATGCCCATTCTACCGAGCATCAATGCGCCCAGGGCGGCGCGCAGGCCGCCACCGACCTCGCCGACCACATGGTCATCCGCCACGAAGCTGCCATCGAACCTGACGTCCGAGGTCAGTTGGGGGCGATTGCCCATCTTCTGGTCGGGATCGGCGACCGACACGGCATTGTCATGCATGTCGAGCAGGAACAGGGATTGAGACTTGTCCCCCGTCCTGGCGAGCACGAGCATGTAGTCGGCGGCGACGGCATTGGTTATCCAGCGCTTCGTCCCGCTAATCCGCCATCCGCCATCGACCTTGCGGGCCACCGTCTGCATGGCGCCGGGCGACAGGTCGGTGGACGCGGCGGGTTCGCTCGTGGCGAAGCTGCACACGATCTCGCCGCGGATCATGCGCGGCAGATATTGCTGCCGCAAAGCCGGGCTGGCGCGATCCAGCGTCTGTCCGACCAGAATGAGCGGCGCATCCAGCAAGGCGGAAGCGATACCGGAGGAGAAATAGGCCACTTCCTCAATGGCGACGAGCAGGGACAAGGTCGGGTGCTCAAGTCCGCGTCCGCCCACATCGCGCGCAAAGGGAATGCCCAATATACCTGCCTTCGCGAACGTTTGGAGGACCGCGCGGGGGAAGTTGGTGCGGCTCTCTACCGCTCCGTTCAGATCATGCGCAATGGGGCCCAACAGCTGCTCGCAAAGTTGCCGGACTTCCCCGCGCACTGCCTTGACCTCATCGGGCAGGAAAAAGTCCGCGCGCAACTGATCTCCCGCACGATCAGCCATAATATTCGCTCCCTTGCAGCAGGCCGTCCAGAAAGATCGTCAGGCCGGCGTACCGTGACGACGGGCGATTTTCAGCGCCGCGTCTGCAACGCATGATAATTATATTGCGCCCTCGCTTCGCGAAGATCCGCGCCATTTTCCACCGCGGCCCGGATCGCTTCCTCAGCCTCGTGGATTTCGCTCGCCACTTCCAGCACGGCCTCTAGCGAAACCTGGGGCACGACCACGATCCCGTCGCCATCGCCCCGCAACCAGTCGCCGGGGCGGACACGGATGCCGCCGATCTGGACAGGTTCCTGCGTCGCTTCCAGCCGGACGCGATCCTTGCCCGTGCGCATCCAGTTGCCGCGCGCGAACAGGGGATAGCCAAGAGCCAAGGCGCGATCCACGTCGCGGCAAATGCCATCGATCACCGTGCCGGAAATCTTGCGGCGCGACGCCGTCGCCGTCAACAGGTCGCCCCAGACCGTGACATCGGTCCGGCCTCCATTGTCGATCACGACGACCGAGCCTTCCTCGATATCGTCGATGAAATCGCCGACGGTGCCGCCTTCATGGCCGATGGGGGCGTAACGCAATGTCCACGCCTGACCCACCAGGCTGAAGCTGCGATCGAGCGGCATGATCCCCGCGCATTGGCAGGCTATGCCAAGGCGGTCCATAGCATCGCTCAAATCCGTGCAGCTGAGCGATCCCAGGCGGTGTGCGACAGAGGAACCCACGTGCTTCAATCCTTCTTCAACATTGTTTCATAATTGGCGCCCATCACCTCGACGAGCGGTTTTCCGGATCGCACCGCATCGGCCATGAGTTGCTCCTTGCGGACGATCGTCTCGGCCTTTTCCAGCACCTCCTCGATCCGGTCGGAGGGGATGAAGGCGACGCCGCTGCCATCGGCGATGACCAGATCGGCGGGCGAAACCGTCACGTCGGCAATGGCGACCGGCACATTCCAGTCATGTTCGATCACCCGCCCCCGCGCGGTTCTTGCGGTCGTTCCGAGCGCATAGATGGGCAGGCCCATCTCCCTCGCCTCGTCAATGTCACGGCACGCGCCATTGATCACCACGCCCCGCGCGCCCTGACGCTTCGCGCCGAGAGACAATATTCCCCCCCAGCCCGCGACATCGAGACGACCGCCATGTGCGACGACAATCACATCATCGGGTCCGGAGGCATCGACCGCCGATGTCCCCAGATGCCGTTTGGTGGCCCTGCCATCATCCTCGCCGAGTTGCACGGTGATGACCCTGCCCGTCACCTTCCCGGGCGCACTGAAGGCGCGGAGCCCCTGCGTCAGTCCGGAAATGCCGAGGGCGTCGAGGGCGTCGGATACGGCGCAGCAATCCAGCCTTGCCAGACGTTCCAGATGATCGGCACGGGAATCTTCAGCCATGGGAATATCCTCAATCCTCGGGAGCGATAATGGCGTGGAGACCGGCCAGGTCCGCATTCAGCACGATCTGGCAGGCCAGGCGCGAACTGGATTGCCGGTGCGCGGAACTGTCGAGCAGATCGTCCTCATCTCCCTTCATCGGCTCCAGCAATAAAATCTGCGCATCGTCGACATAGACTTGGCAGGTGGAGCATGAGCAGCATCCGCCACACAGCGCCAGCATCTCGTCGAAGCCGGAGTTGCGAATGGCCTCCATCAGCGTAACGCCTTCCTCGGCCTCGATCGCCTTCGTCTCTCCACTGCGAGAGGTAATGTTCAATCTCATCAAATTTACCTTCTGGTCTCAGCAAAGCCAGGCACGGGCCAAGTCCCGGATGTCATTCCGCCACGGCAAGAAAGTCGCATTGCGCCAGCATCCCTCCAGGCAAGTCATATGTCATGACGTGCCGAGCAGGCCGGGAAGCGGGATCGGGGAAATGGGCAAGCCACAGCTCGTTGATATGCAGGGTGCATTCACGGCTGGTTACCCAGAATGTCATCTTGACGATGCGTTCAGCCGAAACACTAGCGGCCTGCGCCACCGCCATGACATTCGTGAACATCAGCTTCACCTGACCTGCGGCATCGGCCGGCATCACGCCGGTCTCGCGGTCGACGCCCCGAATGCCGCCCGACGCCACGATATTGCCGACCCGCGATGCAGCCGGGATCGGAAAGCCGGGATGGCCCAGCCCTTCCACTTCAATGCTTTGCCGGGTCATTGTTCTTCCTTCAAAATACCCGGTAGGCCGTATATGGCCAGCGTCGTCTCGCCTGCGCGCAGCCTGCGGAAATAATCCTGCTCCGCCGCGTCGCGGGCGCGGCTTTCTGCGACGGTCGCCTCCGCCCTGTCGGCGGGCACGATCATGACGCCGTCATCATCGGCAATGACGAGGTCTCCGGCCTCAACGGTGATGCCGCCGATAGCGACCGCGCCGCCGATCTGGCCCTTGCCCAGCGGGTCCTTGCCCGTGCCCCGGATGCATATGTTCGACGCGAAGACCGGAAAGCCTATTTCGGCCATCCTCGCGGCGTCGCGAACGCCGCCATGAATGACCAGCCCCCGGATTCCGACCGACTGGGCGGCAACCGCCATGACTTCCCCCCAATGGCCGAATTCGGCCGCATCCCCGCAGTCGATCACCAGCACCGCCCCAGCGGGCGCTGCATAAATGGCATGGTGGAGAAACAGATTGTCACCCGGCGGCGACTGGACCGGGTAAGCCGGGCCGCAGAGTTTCAGACCAGGCGCCACCGGCTTGATGATCGAGGGCAAGGCGCCGATCTTGCCGCTCGCTTCATGCACCGTGGCGCTCGAAAGGCCGGCTGCGGACTCAAAGTCAAAAGCCACGATCAGCCTCCTCGGCCATGCAAACGCCGCGCCTCATTTCCAGACTCCGAAACCCAGCCCTATGCCGGTGCCCGCTTCGGTCCTGTACACCGGCATATATTCCGACCAGCTGTAGCGAAGGTGGCTGAACGCCCCACCTGCCATGATCCAGCACAAAATCTCGGACGAGCCCGCGCGCAGGGCCTCCATCGGCACCGCACCGAGCGCATCGCGATCATGCTGCTTGAGCGCCTCCAGCACTTGCAGATCAAGCGCCTCGTCCGTGACGAAATGGCTCAGTCCACCCGACGCGACCACGGCGACGCGCAACGAATCCGGCATCGCCTCCACGACCTGCCGCATCAGTTCGCCGATAAGATAGCAGCGGCCTGGCCGGATGACATTAGGCGGATAATAGGTGTTGAGCAGGATGGGAACGACGGGCACTTTGCCTTCGTCGAGCAAACGGCGGGCCACAAAGCCGAAGGCATGCCCGAATGCCGCTTTCCTGGGGTCATTCACAGAGGATGCGACGCCCAGATCGACACCCGCATCCATCAGCCCTTCCACCAGTCGCAAGGCGAAATCCGGTGCGCCGGGGAAGCGGTTCGTCGTTTCCATGGCATAGCCGCCGATGGCCTGTTCCATCCAGGACGGCGGCTGGCTCACAATCTCGCCAAGGGGCCTCATGACCACTTCGTCACCATAATAGATGGCGAGGGCGGGCGTATTCCCGGCCTTGTACAACTCCTCCTGATCATCTCCGACGATGAGCACCACATCCGGCCGAGCCGCCCGGACCTCCGCCGCCAGCCGGTCGAGGGCGGGGCCGGTCTTCGCCGCCTGAGCTTCCAGACTGGCGACGCCCGCCTCCGCCGCATAACGGGGACCGCGCTCCAGCAGGAGCTGGTCATAGGTGACCGAACGCCCATCGGACAGCGTCAGCTCCGGATTGCGCTTGTCATCCTCGGCGCGCTCGCGCCAAGTCCCGGCATCGAAGGTCAGAAGCGGCGAATGCGATGTGCATATGCCGAGTATGATCTCAGCCATCGAGGCGCCCTTCCACGATATCCTGCGGAATCCGCGTAAACACCTTGAGCGCATTGTCCTGATAGAGCTTGCGCCGGTCCTCGGCGGTCAGCGTGTCCAGATTGTCGATCGTGAATTTCAGATCGTCCATGGGGCGTCCCGTCTTGAGGTCGATTCCGCCGCCGCTGCCCGGCCGTTCAGTGCCGAACAGGCATCGATCCACCCCGACCTTCCCGAACAGCAGCTTCATCGATTCCGGATCGTGGACATCCGTGTCGAAATAGAATTTCTTAAGCACATCATCGAAGGTCACCAGTTCGTCGGGCGCCTGCGGCAGCGGCTTTCCAGCCTTCGCCGCCGCCTGAAGATCCTTGAAGAAGGCCGCAATGGACGGGTTTTCGGAAGCCTGAGTCATCAGCCAGTGCGAACGCCAGCGGCCGATCTGGTAGGGAATAGCGCCGCCGCCGTGCGAAACGATGATCTTCAGGCCAGGATGCCGTTCGAAGATGTCGGTATGCGACAGCTTCGTGATCGCCATGCTTTCCTCGGTCGCGAAATGCTCGTCATAGGTTTCCCGGCCGCAGCATCCGGCGCTGTGGATCAGCGCCGGCACGTCCATCTCCGCGAGCTTCTCCCACAGCGGATACCAATATTCCTGGCCGATATGCGGGGAATCACCCTTGCCTTCGCTCGGGTCCGGGTTGAGGAGGATGCCGACGAAGCCCAGTTCGTTGATGCAGCGATCCAGTTCCTCAAACACCGTCTCGATCGGCAGTCCGTTGACCTGGGGCAATGCGGCCATGCCGCGAAAACGCTTGGGATACTTCTCCACATTGGCGTGGATGATGTCGTTCTGGAGCCGGACCCACAGGTTCACATCGTCGAAACGGTGATGCGAATGCATGAGCGTGAACGGACGCGGCGAAATGATCTGCATGTCCGTACCGACATCGTCCATCGTGGCGATGTTCTTTTCAAGCGCGGCATCGAGGTCGGCCTGCGGCAGCATGGCCTGCAACCATTTCAGCGAGTGCTGGCCGCCCGACACCTCAAGCCCCGCCCTGATCCCCAGAAGCGAAAGCGGAGTCACGAGATGGGCATGGGAATCAATGATCATTCGGATACCTGCATGGCTGACTGATGGCGAATTGCGCGTGGACATCGGGTAGGCGTTCAGGGCAGGTTTGGCTTGCTTGACATGGATGAGCGGGCGTTCCGCAGGCCGCCAGCGGATGATCGAGGCGCCCGGCGGACGCCCGGCAGTGTCAATTCGTCCTTTCCATATGAGAACAGTCACGATCCTGCGGGCATCTATGCTGGCCCCTTGCATTTTCAGCTGAAGATGCGCTGATGTCGGCAACAGGATGAACATATGCAGCACGCACAGGAACTGCCGCTTCACGGGATCGAAGTGGTCGATTTGGGTCTTGGGCACGCCGCCGCATTGACCGCCAAGTTTCTGGCCGACTGCGGCGCGCGGGTCGTTCGCCTGGAACCCGTGCAGGGTGATCCCTTTTACGAGATCTACCCGGCCTATCGCGCCTGGCGCAGCGCCGTGGCCGAAGTCGCGACGGCAACGCCGGAACGGATCACCGCCGCGCTCGCGTCAGCCGATATCGTCCTGGCCGGTGGCGAGCAACTGGCCGGCTTCCAGCCGATCGAAATTCCGGTTTCGGACCAGAGCCGCAATTATATCCTGGTCGAATTGCAACCCGGCCTCAGCGATGACGGGCTGTTCCTCGACAAGGGGTCGGCACCGCCGTCGTCGGACCTGCTCATCCAGGCCATCAGCGGCATGATGTACGAAACCGGGCTCGCAGAACCGGCGGTGCTGGGATATTCGGCCTCAGGTCTTGGCGGATGCCTTCAGGCGCTGATCGCGATCGGCACCGCGCTGTTCATGCGCGAGCGCGCTGGAAAGATCGCCTCCGTCAGGGTCGGCCTCCTTGAAAGCGCCCTGACGACATTTGCGCCGCTTTGGAGCTGGGCGGAGGAGGAACCCTTGTGGTTCAGTTTCAACATTCCACGCTCCGCCCGCCCTATCATAGCGCGTTGCAGCGACGGCAAGTTCGTGCATGTCGTGCTGGGATCGCTGGGCGCCAAATACCGCCTTTACAAATTGCTGGGCATCGAAGCCGATCTCGATCCTTCGGACCCCGGCCTGCCTGATCCGTCCATGCCGGG
Organism: Sphingobium sp. 15-1; assembly: GCF_013375535.1. Taxonomy (GTDB): domain Bacteria; phylum Pseudomonadota; class Alphaproteobacteria; order Sphingomonadales; family Sphingomonadaceae; genus Sphingobium; species Sphingobium aromaticivastans. Next base: position 1,227,419 of record NZ_JABXJG010000002.1, on the reverse strand, counting down.
CGACCAGTATTTCGGGGACATACCCCTCATCTCGGACCATATCGCCAGGTGGAACAGCGGCGACCTGCTGGCAGCCTTGGGCAGTGAAAAGATCGTGGCCGGTCCGGTGCTGCCCTATGAGCAGGCGACGCGTTTGCCCCAAGTGCAACATAACGGGATCATCCGCGAATATGACGGAGGATACCGTCAGCCCGGCCTGCTGATCCGGTTCGACCCCGCAGCCACGAAAAGCGACCGCGAGGAAAGCGACGGACGGACGGGCGATAAGGCCCTCGCCGGTGTTCGCGCAGTCAATTTCGGCGCCTATGTCGCAGGACCGACGGCGACCGTGCATCTCAAGGACCTGGGAGCCGAGACGTTCAAGGTCGAGAACGGCAAAGGCGATCCGATGCGCGGGTCGGCCAAATTCTTCGCTGCGGCCAACCGGGGCATGCGTTCCGCCACCATCGACATGAAGGACGATCAGGGCCGGGTCATGGCCCAGCGCCTCATCGAAAGCGCCGATATCGTGTGCAGCAATTTCAAGGTCGGCGTGGCCGAACGCATGGGCATAGACGGCGTAACCCTTCTCGATGCCGACCCGGGCAAGATCGTGCTGTTCAATTCCGGCTTCGGCTCCACCGGTCCCATGTCCGGCCTGCCAGCATTTGATCCGATGATGCAGGCGTTGAGCGGGCTTGAACTGCGTGCCGGCGGCGCCGGCAACCTTCCCGCCCTGACCCGCACGATGCCGGTCGACACCGTCGGCGGCCTGTTGGGCGAAATAGCCATTCTCTTCGCGCTGATCTTCAGGGAAAGAACGGGTCGCGGCGCCGCCATGGAGGTGCCGCTGCTCAACGCGCCCTGGATGATCATGTCCGACATCGTGTTTGCGCCCGACGGATCGCTTGTCGGCCCGGTGGAGCTGATGCGGGACCGCCGCGGCTATACGGCGAACGAACATGTCTATCGGACCGAGGACGGCTGGGTGGCCCTGTCGGCGCGAACCGCTGAAGAAAGGCAGACGCTGGCAACGATGTTCGCTCTCGGCGAGCCGAACGACTGGTCACAGGCCATTGTCGAAAAGATCGAGGCGGCGACCACCTCCATCGCTACCCGCGACCTGCTGGCAAGGCTGAAAGGCGCGGGCATCGAGGCAGTCGCCCCGGTCGACACGCGGGGCCGCCCCATCATCGACAGCGAAGTGCGGCGCGGCATGGGGCTGAACTATGCCGAGGATCGCGGCGCCCTGCGCCATGTCCGCGGCATCGGCCACGGCTTCGTGATCGAGGGCCATGACATCCGCGCGACGGGCCATGTCCCGGTACTGGGCGAAGCCAATGACTATCTGCTGGAAGATCTGCAAATCGGGGCCGAAGGCCGGGCGGAGCGCGAAAGGACATAGAATGGACCTCCATGCCGCGCGTCTGCACGGCATGGCCGCAATGCTTCTGTAGAGGCTTCGATAATGAAGAATTTCGGGAAAGGGATGGTGCAAGCCGTGAACATGATCGACTTCAATCAACGGACTATTGGCGAACGCCTGATGCTGATCGGAGGACGGCGGGCACCTGCTCAGTCTGGTGCCACGATGTCGATCCGGGACCCCGGCACGGGCGAGACGATCGGATCGGCCCCACGCGGTGCGGCGGAGGATGTCGACGTGGCGGTCGATGCCGCGCGGCGCGCATTCATGGACGGCCCGTGGGCCAGGACCAGTGCCGCTGACCGGGCCCGGATCATGTCGCGCTATGCCGATCTGGTCGAGCAACATGCCGAGGAACTGGCCTTCCTCGAATCCCTGAACAGCGGCATGCTGTACGGCATGGCGCTGCACATGGTCGGCGAAGTCGTCTCCTACCTGCGCTACTATGAAGGCTGGGCGACCAAGATCCACGGCGTGACGAGTGAAATATCGAACGCGCAAACCGGCGAATTTCATGCGTACACGCTGAAACAGCCTATCGGCGTGTGCGGTTTCGTGACGCCATGGAATTTCCCCATGTCGATCGCCATGATCAAGATCGCTCCGGCGCTCGCGGCCGGTTGCTCCTGCGTCCTCAAACCGTCGGAGGAGACGCCCTTTTCTTCCCTGCGCCTCGCCGAACTTGCTCTGGAAGCGGGCCTGCCCGAAGGCGTGCTGAACGTCGTGACCGGCTACGGCATCGAAGCCGGCGCGGCCATCGCCGCCCATCCCGGCATTGCCAAGGTCGCCTTCACCGGATCGACAATAGTGGGCAAGGAAATCGTCAAGGCAGCGGCCGGAAATCTGAAGCGGGTCACACTCGAACTGGGCGGCAAGTCCCCGGTCGTGGTCTTCGATGATTGCGACCTCGATGCCGCCATACAGGGCGTGGCGACCGGCATCTTCGTGCGCAGCGGCCAAGTCTGCGTGGCCGGTTCGCGCCTCTATGTCCAACGCAAATCCTTCGACAAGGTGGTCGAGGGGGTCGCGGCCATCGCCAGCAGCATGAAAATCGGCGATCAGTTCGCATCCGATACGCAGATCGGCCCGATCATCTCTGACAAGCAATTGCAGCGGGTGAGGTCATTGGTCGAAACCGGGCCTGGCGACGGCGCGGAAATCGTGACCGGCGGCAGGGCGGTTTCCGGCGCCGGTTTCTATTACGAACCGACAGTGCTGGCCAATCCGAACCCGGATGCGCGGGTGGTCCGGGAAGAGATTTTCGGCCCCGTACTATGCGCATCACCGTTCGATGACATCGAGGATATCGCCCGGATCGCCAATAGCACCGAATATGGCCTGGCGTCCGCGATCTGGTCGCGGGATGCCGGAAAAATTCACAAGATGGCGAAGCGGATCGACGCCGGCGTGGTCTGGGCGAACTGCGCCTTTGTAACCGACACGTCCCTTCCCATAGCCGGGCACAAGCAGTCGGGCTGGGGCGGCGAACTGGGACGAGAGGGGCTTGATCCCTATCTGTCGACAAAGTCGGTCTTCGTGAAGCTCGACTGAACTGTTCGCGCCATGCTGTCGCGGGATGAACGGACATGAATGAGGAAGTCTCGCGCAATGAGGCGCTGACGAGGGAATATCTGGTCAAGGGATGGGGCGGAAACCGGCCCGAGGTCCTCGACCGGATTCTGTCGCCCGCATGCAGGCGGCATCTGCATGGCGCGGTCACCGGCGGCACGCAGGCAAAGGCGACGCTCGCCGCCTTTCGTGCTGCCTTTCCCGATGCCACGGTCGAAATCGAACTGTTGTTCGGCAAGGATGATTTGGTCGTTTGCCGATCGATCACGAGCGGCATCCACAGGGGCGATTATCTGGGCATATCGGCCAGTGGCCGAAGCGTCCGGATCAGCGCCGTGGACTTCTTCCGCTTCAGCGACGGCCGGATCGTCGAAAGCTGGCACAATGTGGACGAAGTCGCATTGCGGCGCGATCTGGGGCAGCAAATCTGATCATGGAGAGGTGAAGGGAGCGCTTGACTGTCCGTGACGATCAAGCGTGCAATTGCCGCACTTCACCTGCGTACCGTCACGCCATTCCCAATGCGTTCAGGACACGGGATTGGAAATAGGCGGTTCCGTTTTCAAGATCGGGTCGTAGCGGACCGGACTGGAAATTGCCGCTGGCATAATTGCCCTGAACGAGCTTGCAGGCCATCACGTCATCGCGAAAGATAGCCTCGGTGGCCTGGATGACCCGTTGCCTTGCATCCTCGTCCAGCGGAGCGGTGGGTTCGAACAGATATTGGTAGTGGATTTCGAAGGACATCGGGCCCGTGGGCTCGACGCGACTGAGCTTGGCGCCGCCCGGAAAAGTCGAGAATGTGCAGTTCGGCCAGATCCAGACCCACCGCCCGCCGAAATGCATGCCGTCGCCGGGCGCCGCCAGGGTGACCGTGTTCTCCCCGGCCGTCACCGTGTAATTCCAGATTGCGACACTCTTGTCCGGCGCATGGACGATGGGAACGTGATAATTCTCCGTGAACTGGTCGAAATAGCATTTCCAGTTGACGTCCGCCGCGAATGTGCTGTGCCCCAGCGTCTTCATGCTTTCCAGGGGAACGGACGCCAGCAAATCGGGCAAGTCGCCCAATTGGCGCTCAAGCGGCTCGACGGGATCGATGGCGGCAAAGATCAGCCCACGCCATTCGGCGACGGACACTTCCTGCAGCGGGTAGAGCGCCGGGTCCAGCGGGGATGGTTGCCCGAACCAGGGCATGTCCGTCAGGTTTCCGCATGTGTCGAATTTCCAGCCATGATAGGGGCATTGCAGAGCGTCGACGCAATCGCGCGCTTCTTCCACCAGCCGGGCGCCGCGATGCGGGCAAGCATTGCGAAAGGCGCGCAGGACGCCATCATCGCCCCGGATCAGGATAAGGGCGGCCCCGGCGACGGTAACAGGCAGGCAGGCCCCTGGCCCATCGACCGCATCGCGCAGGCATATCAATTGCCAGCAGCGCCGGAAAATCGACGACCGCTCGCGCTCGAAAATTTCGGGAGCGCAATAGAGGTTGGCGTCCATGCTCCGCAATTCATCGGGTTCAGTCACCGCTCGCTCCCCGCATCTCGTCCTTGCTGCAGGGCAACAGGCTGCCCAGCGCCTTGCGATCGATCTTGCCGATCGCGGTCAGCGGAATTTCATCGACGACGTGAAATTCCTTTGGCACCCAAATGGCGCCGCGCGCACTGCGAATCCCGGCGCGCAATTCCTCTATGTCCACGCTTGTGCTGGGCTTCACGACCAGAAACGCGGTGACCGCCTCACCCCATTTGGGGTCGGGAACGCCTATCACGGCGGAAAGGGCGACAGCCGGATGCGCATTCAGCACATCCTCCACTTCGCTCGGATAGACATTGAACCCGCCCGTGATGATGAGATCGCTCGTCCGGTCGACGATGGTGTAATAGCCCTCTGGCGACTGCACCGCGACATCGCCGGTATGCAACCAGCCGCCGGCAAAGCTTTTCTCATTGGCATCGGGCCGGTTCCAGTAACCGTTCGAGACAAGCGGCCCCCGCACGCACAGTTCACCCGGACGCCCCGGTTCAACCGGCCTGCCTTCCTCGTCCAGCAAGGCGATACGGACAAGCGGGGTAGGATAACCGCATGATGCGAGTATTCTTGCATTGTCCGGGTCATGGTCGCCCTTGCGCAGGGTAGTGATGCACATCGGCGCTTCCGTCTGGCCGTAAAGCTGGCAAAAGATCGGCCCCAGCCGTTCGATACCCTCCCGGAGGCGGTCAGGCGACATGGGTGCGGCACCATACATGATCGTGCCCAGCCCCTCCAGCCGCTCGCCCGTCCGCGCCAGATGATCGAGCAGGACATAGATCATCGTCGGCACCAGGAAGGTGCAGTCGATACCTTCGTCGCTTATAAGCGCGCAGAAGCTTTCGACCCCGAACCCTTTGGTCAGGCGCACCGATCCGCCACGGCTCAATACCGTCGGGATGACGGCCCCACTCGCATGGCTGACAGGCGTCACGGCCAGGAAATGGGGTTGCGGAGGCAATTCCCAATCGATGCCCTGAAGCACCGTCACCGCCAGCATGACGCGATGGGGCCACATGACGCCCTTGGGTTTTCCCGTGGTGCCGCCGGTGTAGAACAGGCGGACGACATCTTCCGCCTGCGCCTCGTCACGCAGGGGCGCGACCGTGGCGGCGGCCATGGCCTCGACAAAATCCTCCGCGCCGTCAACCGCGCCTAGGGCGAAAATCCTGCGGAGCGAGGGGATGCGCTCCCGCAACCCATGGAGCGGCCATTTCAGTACGCCCCCATCAACCAGCAGCATGCTGACGCCGGAGTCCGCCAGAATGAATTCATGCGTGTCCTGCGCCGCCATCGGATGGAGCGCGGTGTAGCTGAGACCCAGCAACATCGCCGCATATTCGACCGCCACCAGTTCGCAGCGGTTCGCCGAGAGTATGGCTATGCCCTGCCCCCTTTCCAGTCCGTTGGATCGCAAGACGGTCATGGCCTTGCCGATCTGCCGGCCCAGATCGTCATATGTCCAGCTGACCCTGTCATCGACCAGCGCCACGCGGGGGCCATGTCGGGCGATGGACGTACAGATCAGGCACCCCATCGTCGCTCCGTCGGACCGCGCCGCCAGATTGTCGGCCCGGTCAGTTTTGCCGGCCTGCGTCATCCGCCCACTCCCAGCGGCGTTACAATGCCGCCATTGTCGATCACAAACCGTTGCCCGTTGACATAGCGGGACTCATCGCACGCCAGGAACAGAACCAGATTGGCCACATCGCGGGGATCGCCGGCGCCTTTCGCCGCCCGCGCCCGGAACTGCGCCGCCGCTTCCGGTTCAAGCGTCCTGCCCATCGTATCCAGACTTTCCTGGAACATCGGCGTGTCAAATGCGCTGGGATGCACCGAGTTGCAGCGCACGGGTATCGAATTGACCTTGCAATAGACCGCAACGCTGCGGGTATAGGCCTCTATTGCTCCCTTGGCGGCGGAATAGGCGGCGGAATAGGGCACGCCCTGGATCGACGCTATCGAGGACATGTTGACGATGGCGCCGCTCCGCATCACGCGCAGGGCATGCTTGCAGCCGAACACGGTCGCGTCGATACTCGCGGCCATGACCGCTCGATAATCCGGCTCAAGAATGCTGGCGGGCGTGCTAGGGATCGATATTCCCGCATTGTTGACGAAGACGTCCAGTTGGCCATGGCGCGCCATCACGCCATCGACCAGCTGCGCCACGTCAGCCTCGATACTGACGTCGGTGCGAAGGAATTGCGACATATCGCCAAGAGACCCGACCAGCGCCTCACCGGCTTGCGCGTCCGTATCGGCGATGACGACAAATGCGCCCTCGGCCACGAACAGACGCGCATCGGCGGCGCCCAGCCCCTTGGCCCCGCCGGTTATCACGGCCACCTTTCCCGACAATCTACCCAACGGAACTCTCCAATCGCAACTAGCGATAAATTGGCCTCTCTCAGCGCGGCACGCTTGATCGAAATGGCTGTTCACGCATGCGTGGCAGGTGGCCGGATTGCGGGCCAGGATGCACCGAAATAGTTTCCACCCGGACACAGCAAATGCGCAAGCAGCAGGGAGGAGCGTCCATGGAATATCTGTCGGTGGATGAGGCACGGGACAAGCCGGGCCTGCGGCTGGTGCTGACGGCCCATGTTCCCGGTCCATGGGGGCAGGCGGCAAAGGCGGTGCTTGGCTTCAGGTCCGTCGCCTATCTCCCCGTCGCCCAGATGGCTGGTGAGGCGAATAACAAGCTTGTCGACTGGACCGGGATGCGCAACGCGCCCATCGCCGTGCTTGACGACGAACCGCCTTGCAGCGGGTGGCTCGAAATCCTGTTTCTCGCCGAACGGCTGGGACAGGGACCATCGCTCCTGCCCGCCGATCCGGAGGATCGCCAGATCTGCCTCGGCATCGGCGCGGAAATCTGCGGCTTCTGGGGCCTTGGATGGTGTCGGCGCATTTCGATGTGGACATTGAGCGGTCCGGCCAAGACCAGCGGTTCGCAAGGATTGCGCGATCAATATGGCTATTCGCCGGTCACCGCCGCCAGCGCACCCGAACGGCTGCGCCAGATATTGTCCGGGCTCGACCACAGGCTGGCCGCGCAACATGCGCTCGGACGCCGCTATCTGGTGGGCGACAGGCCGTCAGCGGCCGACCTCTACTGGGCCAGCTTTTCGATCATGTTCGATGTACCGGATCATCTGGCCGATCGGATTCCCGCCTATCAGCGTGCGATGTACGATACATGCGAACCACGGGTCGCCGACATACTCAGCGACCGCCTGATCGCACATCGCGATCATATTTTCGAGGATGTGATCGGATTGCCGCTGGAGTTCTGAAAAAACATCGCAATATGCCCCGTTTCACGTTGAAACGGGGCATATCTCATTTTAGAACTTGAAATCGATGGCCGCACCGTAAGTCCGGGGCGGAGCTGGCGACTGCGTATCGCCCAACGCACTTTGCGTCTGGTAGGAACTGTAATGGCTGTTGGTCAGGTTCTTGCCGAAGACGCTGATGCCGAACCGTTGATCCGGACCGAAGCCAAGCCTCGCCGTGGCGTTCAACAGATCGTAGCTGTCCTGCACCATGCGATTGTCCGCTTCCCAGAAATATTTGCCGGTCCAGGCATAGTTCATGGTTAGCGCAAGTTCGGTCTGACCCACGGGAATGGCGTAGGTTCCACCGATGTTGAAGGCGAATTTCGGCGAACGGACCATGCGGTTGCCGCTGAGATCGGTCGAACAGGAAACGTTGCCGCCCGTCGGCGTTCCGGTCGAGTGCGGCGTCGGCGTGCAAACGCCAGGCGCGGGAACGAGCGACGGGCCATCGGGAAACGACTTGTACTTGGCATCGAGATAGGTTGCGCCAAAGTTGATGTCCAGGCGACCATTGGCGAGGCGAGGCGAGAATACGCCCTCGACCTCTGCGCCATTGATGCGCCCTTGTGCCGCGTTCAACAGGAACAGCGTGCCGTTTTCAAGTCGTGCGAGTTGGATGTCCTTATAATCATAATGGAACCCGGCAATGTTGAGGCGCAGCGTCCTGTCGAACAGTTCCGACTTCAGGCCGAGCGTATAGGCGTCGAGCGTTTCGGGCCTGACAGGCGGCTGAAGCTCCTGCGCCGAGTTAAAGACGCCGCTCTTGAAACCGCGGTCGTAGCTTACATAGGCCATGACGTGATCGGCAAGTTTCTGGTCGAGCGCAAGACGCCAGGTCAGCTTGCTGTAGTTCGCCTTGGTACGGGCCCGTGTCAACAATATGGTCCCCGCGCCCGCCGGATTTGGCGCCAGCGCATATCGTTCGGCCGAAAATTCGCGAGCGTCGTTCGTGAAACGCAGGCCGGCCGTGAATTGCGTGCTCTGCCCAAGATCGTAGGTTCCCTGCGCATAACCGGCGTAGGATCTGGTATCCTGAACAGGATAAGTGCTATAATTCTGGCTAGGTATGAAAGCGCTTGTAATCGTCAGAGGATCGTAGGCGGAGCGCGCATTGAAATAGAATGCGCCCACGGTATATTCGAAATTCGGCAGCGAGCCGTTGTAAAGAATTTCAGTCTGCCAGGTCCGGTTACTTTCGTGAATCTGCGCTACGAGGAAGGGCGCCCCGGTCGAATCCAGATCGATGTTGACCTGGGACTTCAACTGTCTGAAGGCGTTCAATATCGTCAGGGAGCCGCTTCCCAACTGACGTTCATATTGCAGGCTCACACCCCAATAATCGGTGCGGACCTTTGTTTCATAGTCCCCCTGCATATCATAGAAGCCACCCGCGGGTCTGATGCCCAGCGCCGAAACAGTGCCTGCCACGACATCGCGCGTGGCGCCCAGATCGCTATTGTCGCGCGACCAGTCGGCCGACAGGGTAAGGCGATCCTCGGATGTCGGTTCCCACTGGATCTTCGACCGCAGCCCCCCGCTTCTGCGATAGAGCGCATCGTCACCGGTTGCGATATATCTGCCGAAGCCATCATATTGGCGTTCATATTGTACGGCCAGATCTATCGCCAGATTGTCCGATAGACCCGTCGTCGCATAGGCCTTTCCTTCAAGCGTCGCATAATTGTCAAAAGACAGGCTGCCCTCAAGCGACGTGTCGTAACTTGGCTTGCGCGTAATCACATTTATCAAGCCGCCCGTGGCATTGCGTCCGAACAATGTGCCCTGCGGGCCCTTCAACACCTCGACCCGTTCGATATTGTTGAAGGAGAATACATTGCCGACAGCCGACATGTAATAGACGCCGTCGATATAGGTCGCGATCGGACTTTCGACACCTGCCGCAACCGACTGCGTGCCGACACCGCGAATATAGGGCGTCGCGCCTTTCAGCTGCCGCGTAAAGGTAAGGCCTGGCGTCATCTGTACCAGGTCGTCGGTAGCCGATATGCCGGTCGCTCCAAGAGTTTCCGCACTGATCGTCGTGATCGTGATGGGCACCGACTGCTGGCTCTGCGAGCGCCGCTGCGCGGTCACGATGATGTCGGAAAGACCACCGCTATCGACAGCCGATCCCTGTCCCTCGCCCACATCGCCCGCTTGCTGCGCCATCGCGGCATGGGCTGGCAGCATCGCAACCAAGGATGCCAGCATGGCAAACTTCAATTTCATATCCCTCTCCCTGAACTAATCCTGCTGCCGGTTTTCCGGACGCCAGCGTCATGTGTATCATGCCCCTTCTTTCACAAATTATCAGTGCCGGCGATTGACCCAACTGGATGAAAATCGCGCACTATAATGTCGAAGAAGTAATCTAACCTATCGATTCTCATTTTAATTCATTGCTCTAACCATTGCACGACCGCACGAAAATTCCAGGCGATCAGGCAAGGGAAACCAGCATATCGGTCAGACCTTCGGCCATGCTGTAAAATGGCGAGTGCCCGCTCTCGACAGTCTCAACCTGCGCGCAAGGCATGGCCGCTATCATCGCCAGTTGATGTTCGGGCGCAATGGCCCGGTCGAGCGCGGTTACGATATAAGCCCGCGCAACCGATTCATATCGGTCGGACAGCAAGGGCATTTGCGCCCTGAGCACTTCGACAGGTTCGGGATGCAGCCGCTTCATCGCCGCGAAGGCATCGGGCATCGGACAATCGTGGAACAGCGTTTCATGCGCGGTGGCCGGATCGAAGATGAAGGTCGTACCGTCAGCCTGGAACACAAGCGGCGGCGCATCCTCCGTCACGGGCATGGATGCGATGTCGGAACCGGACGGCGATAGCAGCGCCGCGAGGTAGACCAGCCTGGCTATGCGTTCAGGCGCCATTTCCGCCACGCGGCTGATGATCGCACCGCCCAGGCTATGCCCGACCAGAATGACCTTTTCTTTCTGCCGTTCGATCAGCGCGGCGACATGTTCGGCACGGGCGCTCATGACGTCCAGCCCGGCCCTGGCCGGCGCGTCGCGCAAGTCGGGCGCCGACACCCTGTGTCCATTGGCTGCAAGGAGCGGCATCACCTTCTCCCACGCCCAGGCACCGTGACATGCTCCATGAACAAGCAAAAATGTTGCCAATTTCCGTTCCGTGCAGAAGTTCGACCCATATGATTGCCGGCATGGACATGAACTGCCCATGCCGGATTGGACAGGATTAATTGTCATGGTCCAACAACCATAATCCAGTTCAGGCAAGCCATGCCTGGCCATATCCTGAACCCTGCCGAGCGAACGCATCATGTGAGGACAAGCGCGATGACGACGAGGCAAGACGGTTCTTCCCAATTCACGCCCTTCAAACTGGAACATGATCTTTTCCGTGATACCCTGCGCCGCTTCATCCGCGACGAAATCGATCCCCATTATCGCGCATGGTGCGATCCTCGCGCCGGCGGCGTGCCGCAGGAAATCTGGAAGACGGCGGCCAGACTCGGCCTTGTCGGCACGCTCGTTCCGGAGGATTGGGGCGGCCCCGGCGGTACGCAGCTCTTCAACATCATCCATGCCCAGGAAATGGGCCGAGCGGTTGCCGGAGCGTGGGTAGGCGGTATTTTCGAAAACGACATGCTGACCGAAATGCTGGTGGCATTCGGTTCGCGTGAACAGAAGGACCACTGGTTTCCAGCCATTCTGGCAGGCGAAACCAACCAGGCCCTTGGCCTGACGGAACCTAGCGCCGGATCGGACGTCTTGTCTCTTCGCAGCATTGCGCGCAAGGATGGCGGCGATTACCGGATCAGCGGCCAGAAGGTCTACATAAGCAATGGCTGCAATGCGGATCTTTTCTACATTCTCGCGCGCACCCAGGAGGATTGCGACGGTCCCCGCCATGCGATGACAATGTTCCTTGTCGAGGGCGACGCAAAGGGCTTTGCCCGGCGGCGCATGGACACGCTGGGCATGAAGGCTCAGGGCGTGGCGGAACTTTTCCTCGACGATGTAAGGGTTCCGGCGACGGCCATCGTGGGAAAGCGGGGGTGCGGCCTGTCCGACAATCTGCGCCTTCTATTTCCCCCGGACCGCGCGATTTCCGCAGCCCGTTCATTTGGGGCGATGCAACTGGCCTTCGACCTGACCGTCGCGCACGCGAAAGAACGGAAGATTTCGGACAAGACGTTGATCCAATATCAGAACACCCAGTTCAAGCTTGCCGAGATCCGCGCGGACATCCTTGCAGGCGAAGCGTTTCTCGATACTGTCCTCAACAAGCTGGACAATGGGACGCTGGACGACGAGACAGCCTCCGCCGCGAAGATCTGGTTCGCCGACCGCGCCTTTCACGCAGCCAACGAATGCCTGCAACTGCATGGCGGCTACGGCTATATGACGGATGCGCCCATTTCGCAGATATTCACCGCAACGCGGCTGGCGTCCATCTATGCCGGCACGAGCGAAGTCCAGAAAAAGACGATGGCCCGGTTTTTTTAAGGACCGGGCGCTCGCACGGCGCGCCGATCTCTACATGACGGTTCCGTTTCCGAACATCCTGGCGCGCTCCTCCGGTGAAAAACCCAGCTCCGCAAGAATCTCACCGCTGTCCGCGCCGGCCGCCCTCGACAGACGTTGGTGCGAAGCCGTCCTACTGCGCGAAAAGCGGACCAGCGGCCCGATGCAATGTCGAACCAGTCCATAGTCGGCATCGTCCACTTCCTGCAGGATGTCACTTGCCTTGAGGACCTCCTGCCAACCGTCCCGTACACAGGCCTCCGCCCAGACGCCCGCGGCATGCAGCCGATCCAGTTGCCGCTGCGTAGTCTCCTGTACGATCCGGGCGCCCAGCCTGTCATGTTCGCTTGCCCCCCAATCCCGCCTGCACGCGGGAACTTCAACGCCAAGGACTGCGGCGAACTCCGCAGCCATCGCATCAGAGCGGGCAGCAACGGCGATCCAGCCGTCCGATGTTCGATACAGGCATTCTGATGGATGAAAGCCGGTCTGGCTCCCGTCCAGCACTTCTGCTCCCATATTCTGGCCCGTTGGCGAACGGACAAGTTCCGACATCATCCAGGCCCCGATGTTGAGCAGATTGGTTTCGACTGACATTGTCCGACCTGTCTTCACCCGTTCGTAAAGCCCGGCCAGCACTGCGATGGCACCGACAGCGCCTGCCGTGAAATCGACGATCGGCGTTCTGGTACAGAGCGGCGGATTGACCGTTCCGCCAGCCCGGACCTGCAAGCCGCAATGCGCCTGTATCACCATGTCGAAACCCGGCATCGCAACCTTTGGTCCTTGCGGCCCATAGGCGGTCGTTTCCAGGGTGATGAGGTCCGGATTGACGCCACGCAGCGTTTCCTGGTCTAGCCCCAGACGGCTGCTCACTCCCGGCCGGAAGTTGTTCAGGGCGATGTCGGCCGTCCGGCAGAGCCGATCGAGGACCGCCTGTCCATCGGGCGACTTCGCATCGATGCGGATCGACCGCTTTCCGATATTCGCGGAAATGATCGTCCGTTCCCCGCTCAAGGTCGCCGGACCGGACGGGGACTCGACCCGGATGATGTCAGCGCCATAATCGCCCAACAGTTTTGCCGCATAGGGACCGGCGACGAAAATGCCGCAGTCCATGACGCGGACACCGGCGAGCGGGGGGCCGCTTGCATCGTGGTCGACTGGCCCGGCTGGCGACGGTCGGGACGATCCAGAAGCAAGGCCGACGCGGATGGGGTTGCCCACATATTCCCACCCGTCCGGGTCGACCTGGATCAGACCGTTGAACCTGAGCTGTTCGTCATCCCAGCATTCTCCGGGTTCCAGAACGGCCTCCACCGGCACCCCGTTGTCGCGAAATGCCTGAACCAGCGTCACGCGGTCGAATGCGCGAGCATGGCGGTCGTAAAGCTCGACATCACCGAAAAATGCAGCCGGCCCGCGCGACTGGTCAGGCATGCCCCGATCGGCATCGCACACCTTGCCGCCGATCTTCAGGGCTGTGTGCACACCCGCGACGGCGCCGGGAACCGCCATGGTGATCTGGACGAACTCCGCGTCGGCACAGCGCAGCGTCAGATGTCGCACGTCTCGCGGAGTGATGCTCCGGAAACCGTGATCCGGCCTTTCCGCCGTCATCCAGAACGGCCCCCAGAACATCGCCCCACCCGCCACGAGCGAAGCCGTGACGACTTGCCCGAACCCGCTTTTTTCCCGCTCCACCAGACAGGTCAGGGTTCCAATCAATCCAAGCAGGGCGGCCCCGTAACTGGGCATGGGAAATGACTGCACATTCGGCCGGGCCGAATATTGTTCATGAACGATGCCCAGCCGCGCCTGAACAAGAAGATCGACGGCCGGGTGGCGACCATGAAACGACACAGGATCGCCGACCAGTTTCAGGACGATCAGTTTAGGATAATCCCGGCTCAGCGCCTCCGCGCTCCGGCAACCGGCGTCGAACCCCGGATAATCCTCTCCACCCACTATGCAGATGTCGGCCCGCTCCAGCAGATCGACCGCGCTCTCAGGGTCGGCCAGAACGGCATTGCGATGCCAGAAACGATAGGCGGAATAAATATCGTAAAACGGATCGCCCGCCCGCGGTTCGATACGGTCGACGCGCGCGCCAAACTCCGAGAGCTGTTTCGCCACAAGAGCCGCAGACATGCCCGCGCCAAAGTCGACCACACGCAAGTCGTGAAACGCGGTCCTGACCCGCGCATTTTCGCTGCGGTTGCCGGCATCGGCCATGCGTCAACCTCTCCCCGTCTGAAATCTGTTTGCAGGTTACATGAACCAGAAAGTCCGTCTATGAAAGAAGCGTCTGGCAGGCATCATGATCTGGCCTGGACTGGAACCTTGTTCTCTTCGTCTTCGGCCCAGATTATCCCTGCCCCCGCAATAATCGGAATCGGTGCATGACATTGGCGATTCCGGAACAAATAGCGAACAATTTGATCGCACCTGTAATGCTCTCGGCCGTTCTGTTGCTGGTAAGCGTCCGGTGTCAGCGCGACAGGTCACACTACCGTCGGTTGCGACTGGAATTTCCAACACCCTTGAATGCTTTGTTGAGAGCCTTCAGATAAAAGTCATATAGTTCGTCGAACTCAGTTTCGTAACAATCTGCGCGGGTATCGGGACGGTACAAAAATATAAGCCGAACGCTAGTGGATTGACCGGAACAAAAGAGTCCGATGGGGGATTCCCATCGGCTTGCTGGCGTGCGAGTCTGAGAGGATGCGCGATGGCATCACTTTCACCCTGTCCGCCGCCGACCGTCAGCGATTGTGCGACATTACAGCGGCCCCGCAGAGCCCGCAGAAGCACGTTTGGCGGGCCCGTATTGTGCTGCTGAGCGGCGATGGTCTGGGTACCTCGGCGATCATGGCCGCGACGGGCAAGTCCAAGACCTGCGTCTGGCGATGGCAGGAACGCTTCATGAACGAAGGCGTCGAGGGTCTGCTTCGCGATAAATCCCGTCCGCCCGGCAAGGCGCCGATCCCGCCCACGCATGTCGCCGAGATCGTCCGCCTGACGCATGAGCCGCCCCCGCACGAGGCGACCCACTGGACGTTGCGCGCCATGGCGAAGGTGGCTGGCGTTGCCGCCTCGACGGTGCAGGCGATCTGGAAGGCGCACGGTCTCAGCCCGCACCGCTGGCGCAGCTTCAAACTGTCGAACGACCCGGCGTTTGCCGAGAAGCTCACCGAAATCGTCGGCCTCTATGTCGATCCGCCGGCTCATGCGGTGGTGCTGTCCGTCGATGAGAAGTCGCAAATCCAGGCGCTCGACCGCACCCAGCCCGGCCTGCCGATGAAGAAGGGCCGCGCAGGCACCATGACCCATGATTACAAGCGGCACGGCACGACCACGCTGTTTGCCGCTCTCAATGTGCTGGACGGAACGGTCATCGGGCAGAACATGCAGCGCCATCGTCATCAGGAGTTCATCCGTTTCCTCAACCGTATCGAGCGCGAAGTGCCGGCGGACAAAGCGATCCACGTGATCCTCGACAACTATGCGACACACAAAAAGGACAAGGTCCAGCAATGGCTCGCCCGCCATCCGCGCTGGACCTTCCATTTCACGCCAACCTCCAGCTCATGGCTCAATGCCGTCGAGGGCTTCTTCGCCAAGCTGACCCGACGCCGGCTCAAACACGGGGTCTTCCATTCCCTCGTCGATCTCCAGGCCGCCATCAATCGCTTCATCCGCGAATACAACGCCGCAAACCCCAAACCCTTCATCTGGAAAGCCAATCCCGACGACATCATCGCAGCCCGAAACCGAGGGTTCCAAACGTTGGAACCAATCCACTAGGATGAATTTTTGCTCTCTTCCGCGCGCTGGCGCAGAACGGGTCGGCCGTGTGTTCCTCTCGCCCATTGCATGCGGCGCGGGCCGATTTCAGCACAGATGCAATCAATCGCCTGAAAAGCTTGCAATAATGCGTTTGAACGTGAAGCTCTTGTCCAAAAGCAGGCGCGAACCCACGCGCCGAGAGAGACGATGCGAGGCTCGACAAAATGAAGCAAACCGCCGCGGGCGCCAAATTCGCCCCAGCCGTGCTGGCGCGGCAAGCATGAATGACGCTTATCGGCGCGGGCACCTCGCCCGTAAAGCCGAAGTGCGCGGCGCGCCATCGCCGTTCCAGCCCGTGCTGGCTGTCACGCTGCTCTGCCTCCTGACCATCATTTCCTATGTCGACCGGACGATCATATCGCTGCTCGCAGAGCCAATTCGCGCCGAACTGGGGGTCAATGACATCCAGATCGGCCTGCTTTCGGGCTTCACCTTCATCCTGCTCTATTGCTCCGCCGGAATCCCGCTGGCGCGGATTGCCGACGGCGGGAACCGCAAATGGCTCATCGGCCTTGGCGCGCTGTCGTGGGGCATGATGACGGCGCTGTCCGCGACCGCGTCCAATTTCGAAATACTGCTCTTCTTCCGTCTGGGCGGCGGCCTTGGCGAGGCGGCTCTGGTGCCCTCGGCAATCTCTCTGCTGGCGGACATGTTTCCGGTCGAACGGCGCGCCACGCCGCTCAGCCTTTTCTTCGGATCGAGCATCCTGGGCGGCGCGCTTTCACACGCGCTGGGCGGCGGCGCCCTTGCTTGGTACGCCGCACTGCTGGCGGCGGGAACGGTGCCCCCGCTCTATTCGCCATGGCAACTGACCTTTGCCATCGTCGGCCTGCCCGCTGTGATCCTCGGCCTCGCCTTCATCCTGTTCGTACGCGAACCGCGCCGATGCCGGGCCAGGCCATCATCCGGCTTTCGGCCAGACGGTTCGATACTTTCTTTCCTGCGGCCGGTTGTTCGGGCAATTTTTCCTCGGCATCTCCATTTACCAGATTCCGCTTTTCGCCTTCACCCTGTGGACGCTTCCCTATCTCGTGCGCGGATTCGCCTTTACCCCCAGCAAGGCGGGCGTGCTGATACCCTCGACAGCGGGAATGGCGGCGGTGTTGAGTGCGGCCGCGACGCCCTTTCTCGGCTCGAAACTGATCACGCGCGGCCGCATCGACCGAATTCCGCTGCTTGCCGCCACCATGATGACCTGCGCGATCCCGGCGACCGGTGTCGCCTTCCTGTCGGACTCGCTTATGGCGACGATGGTCGCGGCCTCCCTCGCCTTCTTCTTCGTCGCGGGATCCTACACGCTCCCGCAGATCGTCGCGCAGCATCTGGCCCCGGCGTCGATGCGGGCGCAGTTCGTCGCTGTCTATTTCCTGCTGAGCAACATCATAGGCGCCGGCCTTGGAGGCGTGCTCACGCCCTATGTCGCGACCTTCTTCAACGGACCGGCGGCCATCGGTCCAGCTGTCTTCGCCGTGACCGCAGGCGTCACGCCGATCGCAATGCTGCTGGTCCTGTGCTCCGCCAAATCCTTTCATATGCCGGGCAGGCAAGCCCGATAGAAGCCCCCCGCCCGTGCGCCGTGAACAGTTCGAACAGGAACAGCCATGACCGACCCTGTCATTTCCCCCTATCTCACACCCGAACGGTTGATGATCCGCGATCTCGCGCGCGACTTCGCCCGCGCGGAAGTGCTGCCGGTCGCGAATGAACTCGATCCCCAAAAGGGCGACATTCCCGATGCGCTGATCGAGAAGATGGCCGCGCTGGGCTTTTTCGGCATCCTCATTCCGGAAGAATATGGCGGGCTTGGCCTCGGCGTCTTCGAATATTGCCTCGTCGCGGAGGAACTGGCGCGCGCCTGGATGAGCGTCGCCAGCCTGCTCGCGCGCGGAAACGCATTCTACCGCGCCATTCCCGGCAGCGAGGCGGAACGGCGCGAAAAGATTGCCGCGATGGCTACGGGCAAATATCTCGGCGCCGCCGCCCTTTCGGAACCCGGCACCGGCTCCGACCTTTCCGGGATCAGCTGTCGCGCGCGCCGCGATGGCGATGAATGGGTGATAACAGGCAACAAATATTGGTGCACCTTCGCCGATCGTGCCGATTTCATCAGCGTCCTGTGCCGGATCGACGAACCGGGTGCCGACCAGGCCGCCCGTCCCCGCACGATCAGTCTGATCGTCGACAAGCTGCGCTGCACCTTCCCGGACGGGTTGAGCGGAAGCCCGATCCCCAAGATCGGCTATCATGGCTGGAAAACCTGGGAACTGCGGTTCGAAGGGCTGCGCGTGCCGGCACGGGACGAGGGGGGATCGGGCAAGGCTTTCGAGGAGGCGGCCGCATCGCTTGGCGTTGCGCGCGCCCACACTGCGGCCCGTTCGATCGGCCTGGCCCAGGGCGCTCTGGAAGACGCCATCGCCTATGCGAAGGAGCGCGTCCAGTTCGGCGAACCCATTTCCAACTTCCAGGCGATCCGGTTCAAGATCGCGACGATGGCGACCGAGATCGAGGCCGCCCGCCAGCTTATGCATCATGTATGCACGGAACTGGACGCCGGACGCCAGGCCCGGGCCGAAATCTCGATGGTCAAATATTTCGCATCCGAAATGTCCGAACGGGTGACGAGCGAGGCGATGCAGATATTGGGCGGCGCGGGCTACACCACGCTCCATGCCGTCGAACGCCACTGGCGCGACGCCCGGCTTACCAGGATATTCGAGGGAACCTCGGAAATCCAGCAGAGGATCATCGCGGACGTTCTGCTCGGCAAGCCCATCCGGCCGTCATGAGCGATCCGGCACCTGTGCCCGACAGACGCCGGATCGCATGCCGCGTTCAGATCAACCGGCCTATCGTGCCAAGCTGGATCTCGTTCGTTCCGGCGTAAATTGTTTCCAGCCGGGCGAAAGTGAAAATCCGCGATATGGGGGATTCAGTAATGTAGCCATAGCCGCCATGCAATTGCAGGCACTCATTGGCGATCTCGAATTCCTTCGAACAGATCCAGTATTTCGCGCTTGACGACGTCAACGGATCCAGCAGGCCCGCCTTGAACTGTCGCAGCAACGTGTCCTTGAAACCTTCCATCACCTCTATATCGGCCCGGATGGAGGCCAGCTTGGCGCGGCTATTGCCGAAATCGATCACGCGCCGGCCAAAGACCCGGCGCTCGCTGGTATGCTGAACGGTCAGGTCATAGGCCAGGCGGCAGACCGAAATGGCGCGCAGCGCTAGGCCGACGCGATCCGCCGTGAACAGGAAGGCCAGATTTTCCCGCAACGCCATCCCCGGCTTGCCCAATATCGCCGTTTCAGGGACGCGCATGTCCTCCATGAACAGTTCGGCAACGGACCCCGCCCGTTCGCCAAGCGTCGACATGCGCTGCCTTTCCATGCCCGGCGTGTTCATATCGACCAGGAACATCGTAAGGGCCCCCCGCCCTCTCTCAATATCCTCATCGGTCCGGGCGACCAGATAGCAGAGGTCGGCGTGCATGCCGTTGCTGATATAGACCTTCTGTCCGCTGATCAGATAATCGCTGCCGTCGCGACGCGCCCGGGTCTGCATGGCGTTGACGTCGCTGCCCGCCGCCGGTTCCGATATGCCTGCGCATGAAATCGTCGTCCCGGCCAATATGCCCGGACAATAGCGCTGCTTCTGTTCCTCGGTCCCATGCTCCACCAGCATGGAGGTCATCAGGTCGGCGCTGAACAGGGTTGCGCCGGTGCTCACGCCCGCGACCGATTTGCCCATTTCCTCGGCAAGGATCATCTTGAAGAGAAGGTCGGCCCCCGGGCCGCCATAAGCCTCCGGAATGGCCAGCCCTACCAGACCGGCGTCCGCCGCCTTCTGCCAGATTTCCCGCGGATATCCGATTTCCGTATGCTCCCACTCAAGATAGTGGGGTTCGAGTTCCTTCTGGATGAAGCGACGCGCGGTTTCGCGAAACATCTCATGTTCGGTGCTGAAGATTTCTTCATTGAAATCATGACCTTCAAGTTCCAGCCGTGCAGTTGTACGCATGACGCTATCCTTTTCCGCCTGTCTCTGGAGCGGGATCAAATCTGCCCGGAAACCAGATCGCGAAGCATATTGCCCCGCATGGCGTCCGCCAGCATTGTGGTAATGACTTCCGAAGTTCCGTTTCGGGGGCTGAGTCCCGCCATGGTCGATGCGCGCGCCACTTCCTCGGCACATTCGCTCAGCCACAGCTTTGCCACCGCTCCCTTGAAGGGATCCACCCTTTCCGAGGCGAGATCGCGGAAGATTGCGGTGCGATAGCCCGAAGCGATCATCAGGCGCGCCTGCGCCGCCGCCAGGCGGAACTGTATGTCCTGATCGTCGAACCCGGTCGCCGACCCTGCCGGCCTGCTCTTCGCCGTGGCGACGCTTTCGTTGCAAAGGCGCTGGCCCGCGGCCAGGGTCTCAAGCCCGTCGATCAGGCCGATCACACCCAGAAGACGCTCCAGCTCCTGCGGCTCCGCCGTCAGACGCTGATCGGCCGTGAGCGAGAGCCGATCCAGTTCCACATCGGCCGAACCGGTAACGCTTATATTCTTGCGGTTCACACCCTTGGAAGCGGCGGGAACAAGGTAGCAGGCCCGCCCACCTTCCCCGAACATGACAAGATAAAGCCATTCAGCCTCAGCGGCGACAGGAACGGAATGGATCGTACCGCTCACGACAACCCGGTCCGGGCCTGCTTCGATCGTCAACGCCCGATCGGCCAGGCACAGCGCCTGCACGGGCGGCACGGGTGCGAAAATGACGGACTTCTGCTCGGCGCTGCCCAACAGCTTCGCCAGCAGGCTGTATCTGTCGCTGGCAAGGCATTGCAGCGCCGGCTGGCCCGCCGCCGCTTCCGCCCCAAGGGCCAGCTTCACCAGATCGCCGTCCTGACCGGCGAGCAGGCCCTCCGTCGCCACCTGTCGCAGCACATTGCCGGAACCGGCCGCCGCCGCGCTTTCAAGACATTCGTCGAGACGACGCCTGTACGCGATGCGGTCGTCGCCAAGCATATGGTCGACCATGGCTCTTGAAGGATCGGCGAATGGGGAAGACTTCATGATGCTGCTCTCTGTGTCCTCAAAATTTCACGATGCATATGTGGACGGCCCCCGCCTGACAATAGATTTAGCAGAGTATGACCGATCGCTTGCGTTCATATGTCCGGCCTCAAAGGTGCAGCCGCAAATGACCGCGGGCCAAGATGGTTTCCGCCACATGAGTTCCAAACAAGTTTCCGGCATGTAGTAGCCATTGCATCGTACGGAGTGTCTCACGCCCGGAATGATCGATCCCATCTGCGCATTCTATTGCAAGTTCAGGCCTCAGCTCAACACGAGTGCTTGCACATCAGCACCCCCTGTTCGCCAAGCTCTATGCCGCTACCTCGCGTAGCGGAATACTGTTTGCCCGGTAGCGCTCGCCGGTCACCATGAGCTTCCAGGCAATGCGCGCAATCTTGTTCGCAACCGCCACGGCAACGAGCTTTGGCGGCTTGCGCTTGAGCAGTTCAAGTAGCCAGGCGTTTGCATTGTTGCCCTTTCCTGCTCGAACATGCCGTAGAAGCGCGGTGGCACCGGCCACCAGCACACTTCGCAGCAGTTCGTCACCGGCGCGTGTTATAATGCCAAGCCGGACCTTGCCGCCGGTAGAATGGTCCTTTGGTGTCAGGCCCATCCAGGCGGCAAATTGTCGCCCTGAGGCAAACAGCTCGGGCGCTGGCGTTTTCATCATGAGGAGTGACGCTCCGATTGGACCGACACCGGGGATTTCCGCCAGGCGTCGGCTGCATTCGTTGGCGCGGTGCCATGCCGCCAACTCCGCTTCGACCTCTTCGATTTGGTCCTGAAGCCGAGAATATTCCTTCGCCTGCGCGGCAAACAGGGTTCGCGCAAGCGCCGGCACAGTAGGGTCGACCGCGATACGGTCGAGCAGCGGAACGATCCGGCACTTGCCCTGGGCAGCAATCAGCCCGAACTCTGCAGCATAACCACGGATCGCGTTGACCAACTGCGTACGGGTGCGGATCAACCGATCGCGTACGCCGACCAGCATGAGCGCTGCCTGCTGCTCAGAAGTCTTGATGGGCACAAAGCGCATCGTGGGTCGGCTCATTGCTTCGCACAGGGCTTCGGCATCAGCCGCATCGTTCTTCCCGCGCTTTACATAGGGCTTCACCAACTGCGGCGCGATCAGCTTCACTTCATGGCCGTACGACGTCAGGAGCCGCGCCAAATGGTGAGACGCCCCACACGCCTCGATAGCAATCACCGTTGGCGGCAGCTTCTCGAAAAACGCCATCATCTCGGTACGGCGCAGCTTTTTGCGCAGGATGGGCTTCTCGGCGGCGTTGACGCCATGAAGCTGGTAAACGTGCTTTGACGTGTCGATGCCAACTCGGATAAGATGTTCCACGGACGGTCTCCTCCTTGAGATTTGCAACAACCTCAACCTGGCACATTGTGATGCCGTTTGGAGGCCGTCCACACCAACAAGACTGGATCATTCCGTGCGACGATATCCAACCTTCGGAAAATTGCCATCGGATGGAGCGGTTCACGGCCCGAAAGTCAGGATCGGCTTGATCGCGTCACCCTTTTCCTGCGCTGCCAGGGCTTCATTGATCTGCGAGATGTCAAAGAAGGAAATCAACCGGTCGAGCGGAAATTTGCCGTCCATGAAGAGATCGACCAGATAGGGAATGAACCGCTTGGGATTACTATCTCCCTCGATCACGCCCTTGATCGTCACGCCCTTGCTCAGCATCGAAATGACAGGCAGTCTCGCCATGGCGTCCATCGAATTCATGCCCACCAGGCCAAGCTTGCCGCCGATGCCCAGCGCCTCGACCGCCGCCTCGATCATGGTGGGGATGCCGGTCGTGTCGCAAATGACATCCGCCCCGCCCCCGCATAGCTCGATCAGTCGCGCGGCAATATCGTCTCCCGCGCGGGGATCGACAGCCAGCGTCGCCCCCAGCTCCAGGCCCAGCGTCCGGCGGCTTTCCACCGGTTCGCACAAGATGATCGGATCGCAGCCGACCAGCCGGGCAGCCATCACGGCGCTCAGGCCGACGCCGCCGCCGCCGAATATCACGCAGCTGCTGCCCTTTTCCGGTTTCAGGACATTGAAGATGGTCCCTGCCCCCGTCTGCAATCCGCACCCGAGCGGCCCCAGCATGTGAATGGGCGCGTCGGGGCGAACCTTCACCGCGTTGCGCCGGTTCACCAAGGCATGTGTCGCGAAAGACGACTGGCCGAAAAAATGACCGGCGACCCCATGCCCGTTGCAGGAGGTCGCGCTGCTGCCGTCCTCCCGATAGCCGCCCATGTTGAGCCGGCCGAACTTTTCGCAATAGGCCGGCGCATCCGATCGGCAGGACGGACAGGCACCGCAGGACATGAATGTCAGCACCACCTTGTCGCCGACCGCTATGTCACCGACATCGTCGCCCGCCGCGACGACCACGCCGGCGCCTTCATGACCCAATATGATGGGGACAGGCGAAGGAAACTTGCCGTGCTGAACGGTCAGATCGGTGTGGCATATGCCCGTTCCGGCGATCTTGACCAGCAACTCGTCCGAACGCGGATCGGCGATCCGCGCTTCCGTCAAGCGCAACGGTTCGCCAATGGCGGACAGCAGGGCGACAACGGCTTCAGTTGCCATCGGACATCCCTTCAGGCCTGCTCATGCAGCGCAAAGGGCAGATGCTTCATGCCACAGAACTGGATGGAGGCTACACTTTCCGGTTCCCCGCGCAATTCGAGAGTTTCGAACCGGTCAAGTATCAGACCCATGATGGTGCGGATCTGCAATCGGCCAAGCCAGGCCCCAAGGCAGAAATGCGGACCATAACCAAAGCTTACATGAGGGTTCTGCCGCCGGCCGACATCGAACATGTCCGGTTCCTGGAAAGCCCGTTCATCGCGATTGGCCGAAGCCATCCAAGAAACGACCCAGTCGCCCTCCCTGATGGTTTTGCGGTGCATTTCGACATCGCATTTGGCGGTGCGCATCAAATGCGCGACGGGCGTCGCCCAGCGGATGAATTCATCCGGCAGGGTCTTGAGCAGGGAGCGGTCGTTGCGCAGCCTCTGATATTCCGCCGGATTGCGCGCCAGTTCCAGCATGCCCGCCGAAAGCGAGTTGCGCGTCGTCTCCTGCCCGCCGACAATGAACATATGGCCTAGGAAGCCCAGTTCGTCATTGCTCAGCAGCTTGCCGTCGATCTCGATCTGCGCGATCTGGGTGATCAGGTCCGCCCCGCTGCCCCCGCGACGCCGCAGCCCCAGTTCCCGGCAATAGTTGATGCTGCCCTGCACCCCCTTCTGCCGGGTTTCGAGCGGCGTGCCGATCGAGAATTCCGGCTCTTCCGGGCAGGTATGCATGTTCGTATAGTGAAACAGCATCGGCCAGTCTTCGCGCGGGATATCCATGATCGTAAAGATCATTGACGTAGGCAGTCGGGCCGCGACGTCCAGCACGAAATCGATCTGCTTGGACGGGTCCACCGAATCCAAGATTTCCGACGCGACCTGCCGAACCTTGTCCTCCAGCTGATTGATCGCCCGGGGCGAAAAACGCGCGGTGAACTTGCCGCGCGCTACCGTATGGCGCGGTGGGTCGAGCGTCGGCAGCATGGCCCCCGCCTGCTGCAATCTTGCATGTTCCGATTTGCTCGGATCGACCATTTCGGCCGATGTTGGCAGCGAAACCCCCCAGCGCTGCGAACTGAAGCGCTCGGTGTCGCCAAGGATCTTCTGAACATCGGCGTGCCGCGTTACGGACCAGTAATCCCGGCCGAACTTGCCCTTGGTCCAATGAAGCGGGTCTTCATCCCGCATCTTCCTGAACAGGTCATAGGGGTAGCCTTGCGCAAAGAATGCGCCGTCCATCAGCTTGAGATCTTCTTCTTCGCTTATCAAGCTTGCCTCCAAATGCGGTTCGGCGACCAATCGATCAACCCCTCCCGCCGCTTTATCCTACCGTGCCGGCAGCAGCTTTACCGGCTTGGATGGCGCGGCTTGTCTGCCGATATCCGGTTGCCGATGACATGCCGGGTCGCCCCGCCACCGCGTCGCAGGCAGACGAAATACGGAAACTCCAGGAAAGGGCGCTACGCATCCACCCCCCTCGGCATCAGCTGGAGCGGCAGTTTCACCAGCCCGCGAAAGCCGATGGAATTGCTGAACTCCAGCCTGTCCGCCGGGACCTTCCAATCCTCGAACCGTTCCATGAAAGCTGGCAGCGCCTCGGACATGATCATCTTGGCAAACCAGTGCCCGATGCAGAAATGCCTGCCTGGCGCGAAAGTCATGTTCCGGCGCTGATTACGGCTGAAGTCGATCTCGTTCGGTTGCGCGAACACCGTCGGGTCCCGATTCGCGCCGGCAATCAGGAGGAACGCGATCTGGCCGGCCTTCAGATCCTGCCCATGCCAGGTGAAGTCGGCCGTCACGATACGGCTCATGAGCGTTGACATGTTCACGACGCGCATCATTTCCATGATACACTGCTCAAAATGGTCGGGATTTTGCCGTATATATTCGACGACGTCCTGATGACTGGTCAATTTGGCGACGGTCAGCGCCATAGTGTTCAGGGTCGTATCGTGACCCGCGACGATCACAAGCATCAGCTGCGCCGCGATCTCTTCGTCCGACAGCCGATCGCCATCCTCCCCGGCAAGGATGAGTTCTCCCAGAAAGTCGCGTTCCTGGGACCCGCTTTCCCGCCGCTCGCAAATGACTGGCATGAAGCGCGCGGCCATGTCTCCAATCGCTTCATCGGCTTTCTGGATACGCTCCGGGTCCGGCATGCCGGCAAGCCCCTCATTGAGCGCCCGCGCCCATCGCTCCGTGTCGGCATAGTAATCGGGGCCCAGGCCCATCACATGCAGGATGGCGCTGACCGTTATGGGTCTGGCAAACTGCGCGACGAAGTCAATCTGCGTGGTATTGCCCAGCTGATCGATGGTGCGCCCGACGATTTCACGGACGACCTCTCTATAGCCTTCCGCTATGCGCTTGCTAAAGGCCGCCATCAGCAGCTTGCGCAATCGCGAATGTTCGGGCGGCTCAACATTCGTGACAAAATGCGGAAAATATTTCAATATATTGCCTGTTTTGGCAGCGCGCTCTTCCTCTGGGAATATCCCGATGGCTATCAGGTGACGTTCGGCCGATAGCGGGAGCTTTCCGCTGAACCCTTCGACAACGGCATCATGATGGCCCGCGACCCAGACTTGACTGCTTTCATTCCAGTGCACGGCTGGTTTCTTGGCAAGATCATTGAAGAGGGGAATGATGTCATCCCCCAATATGTCGAACTTGCTGAAATCAATCTCAGGGTTCATCGGTTGCTCCCCTATCTCATGGTTCAAAATGCAACGTCGAAACCGACGCCGTAGGTACGAGGATCTGCCGGCCCGCCCTTGTCGCCTAGCGTGCTCTCCGTGAAATATGCGTAATATTTTGCATTCGTCAGATTTTTGACGAATGCGCGTAACTTGAACTTGCCATCAGCGAAGCCCAGCCCCGCAGATGCGTTGATCACGTCGACCGATGGCTGGGAAACGCGATTATCCGGCTCCCAGAAGAAGCTGGCACTGTGGAAATAGTTCACGCCCAGTTCGAGGCTGGTGGTGTCACCAACGGGCACCTTGTAACTGGCCGCGAAGGAACCGGAAAATTTCGGCGCATGGATCATGCGATGTCCGCTGAGGTCGCCGGCGGTGAGCGCGTTGAACCCGCCTGCGATTGGCGTCAGGATCGGGCCGTTCGGGAAAGACGTGTAATTGGCATGGAGGAACGAGAGGTTCGATGACAGGTTGAGTTCACCCGCACCGATACGCGTGACATAGGCCGTTTCGAGTTCAGCGCCGTAGAGCTCACCCTTGGCCGCATTGAACAGCAGGCCCGCGCCGTTGACGATGCGGTTCAGTTGAATATTATTGTAGGTATAGTAGAAGCCGGTGAGGTTGAACCGCAGCGACCGGTCGAACAGTTCTGAACGCAGACCCGCTTCGTAGGCGTCCAGCGTCTCAGGCTTGACCGGGGCTGCCGTAGGCGAGGATGCGGAATAGGCGCCGCTCTTGAACCCGCGATTATAGCTCGCATAGACCATCACGTCCGGACCGAATTTCTGTGCCACGGCAAGACGCCAAGTCGGCTTGGAAAAGGTTGCCGACTTGGTCGGGAACGCCGCAATGACATCGGTGGGATCATTCTGATCACCCCCGGGCGCCACCAGTTTTGGGGTGTTGGTGCGCTTGTCGCGCGTGTAACGGAACCCGGCGGTGATCGTGGTGTTGCCGAAACTATAGTCGCCCTGGACGAAACCGGCCAACGACTTCGTCGTCTGTGGCGAATAGATGTCGATATTGGATGCCGGCGAGATCGAGCGGACGCCCAGCGGATCATATCGACCATAGCCGTCGAAATAGAAGACGCCAGCCGTATAGACGAGATCGCCCAGCTTGCCCTGCAAGGTTATTTCCTGCTGGAAATAACGATCGGTTTCATTGAGATAAATATCGGCATAAGCGATCGGCGTCGCATCCTGGTCAAACCGGATAAGCGTGTCCAGTTTGCGCAGGGCGGTCAGTGACTTCAGCGTGGCGCCACCAAGGTCTAGCTCGATGGATGCGCTGCCTCCATAATATTGCGTGTGAACGCTTTGATCGAGATTGGCGATACTGTCGAAACGTCCGCCACCCAACGCCTTGACCGCAGTGTTCGGTTGCGGCTGAAGAATGACGCCCAGATCGGACTGGAGCAGCGAATAATCACCGGACAACAGGATGGTCAGATTGTCGGTCGGCGTGAACTTGATCTTGGATCGAATGCCGCGTTCGCGACGATAATTGACGTCATCGCCCGTGAACAGGTTCTTGCCATAACCGTCGCTCTGATAAACGATCGAACCTGCGATATCGAACGCGATCTTGTCGCTGCCTGCGGAGGCATAGACGGAAGATTGCAGCGTCCCATAATTGCCGTAGGAAACACTGGCCCGCATCGTCGGCTCCGCCTGGGGATCGCGCGTGTGGACATGCACCAGCCCGCCGGTCGCGTTGCGGCCGAACAGCGTGCCCTGCGGTCCGCGCAAGACTTCGACCTGCTCAATATTATTGAAATTGAAGATGTTCGCATAAGGCGAAGCATAATAGACGCCGTCGACATAGAAGGCTACGGCGGGCTCATTGCCGGCCGATACCGACTGCGTGCCGACACCGCGAATATAGGGGGTCGCGCCGGAAAGCTGCCGGGTCATGCTGACCGCCGGCACGGACTGTTCCAGGCCGTCGGTGCTGATGATGCCGCCGGCCGCCAGCGTCTCCGTACTGACGGTCGAGACGGCGACCGGCACGTCCTGAAGCCTCTGTTCGCGGCGCTGGGCGGTCACGACGATGTCATGCAAACCCTGCGCATCGCGCGCTTCGCCAGCCGCCTGCGACTCTCCCGCCACCTGGGCGCTGGCGCACGAAAATGCCGCCATCATTGCAAATGAAGAAACCATCCCACACAAATAACGATGATAAAAATCCATGTTTCCCCTCCATTAATTGTTATTATTACTTATTTCGATATGCATTCTTCTACGATCATGATTACCGATTTGGACCTGTCGAGAAATTTCTCCTCGTCCGCTATGATTTTTCTGCGAATTTCAGCGTCCGCCATGGCTGCGGAGAATCTTTCATAGCCGACTTCATCGTCGAACCACATTTCCGTAACCACGTCATATTCGAACGCATCATCCACTTCGACGCCGTTGGCACGCAAACGCTTCACATAGTTTCGTCGGTAGTCCCGTCCAACGGGCAGTATTTCCGAAGCATAAGGCGCATGTTGGTTTTCGTAATAATCCTTGAAATATTCGAAGTCGACGTCACTTCTTTTCTTCAGGAGTCCGATCAGCTTGAACATATAAACTCCTAGGACGATTTATAGAGAACGCGCGATGATCTGCTTCATTATTTCAGATGTTCCGACATAGATTCGATGCACTCGGGCATGGGCGTAGAGCTTCGAGATCAGATATTCGTTGCTGAAACCAGCGCCGCCGTGAAGTTGCAGACATTCATCCATAACCCGGCCCTCGACCTCGCTGCAAAACAGTTTCAGCATGGCCATGTCCTGTGGACGCAATCCGCCCTCCACGAGCTTTTCGAGACAGGAATCGACAAAGGCCCGGCCCGCAGCGATCTCGGTGGCGACCGAGGCCAACTTGAACTGCGTGTTCTGGAAATCGAAGACCGGCTGGCCGAAGGCCTGCCGTGTCCTGGTATATTCCGTGGTGACTGCCAGTGCGAGTTCACTCGCCGCGATGGCGCGCACGCCGACCGAGGCGCGGCCAAGGTCCAGCGTCGACAGCGCGATGCGCAATCCCCGGCCCACGCCGTCGGCCCCACCCAGAACATTCCCGGCCGGGATGCGGACATCATCGAAAAAGACCTCGCATACGCCGCCGCAGCTCTTCATCATGAGATCGGTCGGCTGCGACCGCGTAATGCCCTTGCTGTCCATGGGCACGATGAACATGGTCGTGCCTTCACGTCCCCCCTCATCCGTCTTGGCCACAACGAACAGAACGGTCATCAGCGGGCCGTTCGACATCCACATCTTCTGCCCGTTCAGGATCCAGTCGTCGCCGTCGCGACGGGCGTAAGTCTTGATCCCCCTGGCGTCGCTGCCGGCTCCTGGCTCGCTCAGCCCGACCTCGGCAATGCCGTTACCCTGCGCGAAGAAGGGCAGCCATTCGCGCTTCTGCTCTTCCGTCCCGCCGTTGAACAGAACATAGGCCGTCAGGTCGGTGCCAAGCCCCGCCTCCAGCGATACGCCGCCCGGGCTGTACCCATGTTCCTCATGCAGGATCATGTGGTGCAGCACATCGCCGCCCCCACCGCCATATTCTTCGGGGATGCCGGCGCACAGAAGGCCGTATCTCGCAGCGACCTTGAACAGTTCGGCTGGATAGAAGCCGTCCTTTTCCCACCCCTTGACGTTCGGCTCGACCTCGTTGCGGAAGAAATTACGCGCCGTCTCACGAAATGCTTCGTGGTCGTCCCGGAATATTTTTCTTCCAAACCCCAATGATGCCAATTCCGTCATTCAGAGCATCCCCTGCACTATAAGTTTTGCGTCGGTCACTTCGTCATGGCGAAGTGGCTTCGCCAATCGGTGTTCTCAGGAAGAATTTCCGCCTCCGCCCGAATATTGGGGAACGGAACCTCATCGAGCTGCGCGATCGAGGGCTTCTCGCCGCGCTCGAACGCCCTAACGCTGTCCAGCATCAGCTTGCGGAACTTGATGATCGCGCGATCGCCCTCATTGAGCCATTCTTGCGAACGATCGGCGATTTCGCCCTGGCTGGCCGCCACCGCAAAATCCTCCAGCATGAAATGGTCGGTAAAGCCCGTGAAGCTGCCCTTCTCCATCGCATCGCGATCCTGGCCCCAATGGGTGGAGGCGTCCCCGCTCAGATAAGGCGGCCAGTTCCACGGCTCGCTCGGCGGATCGTAGGCGGAAGGCGGAATGGGGCCATCGGCATTGTAATGGACGAAGTAGAGCGCGGTGCGGCGGTCGTTTATCGGCACCGAGATGACGCAATTGCCCGTGTTGAACGGGACGAAGCAGTAGAAGGGCGCCGTAAAGTTGGTGACGCGGATATAGCGGTTGTCACCCTCCTGCTTGCGAATGGCCGCATAGCGGAACCCGCCATTATGGTCCTCGAACTCGTAGACGGGGGCGGTATCCTGCCCTGCGGAGGCCAGCCCCTTCTTGCTGTCGCCCGCCGTCTGCAACCAGCCCTGGTGCAGGATCGACACATGGGCCGAATCGACTAGGCCCTCGACGCTCTGGATCCAGTTGAATTTCAGTTCCTGCCGGATCGCTCGAACATTCGGTTCCTTATATTGGGTGAAATCGAACTCCGGGAACCGCGCAGGCTGGCCGCCGCCGAGCCAGACCCAGAAGAGCCCCGCAGCCTCCCGCACCGGGTAAGCCTTGAGCGGAACACGCTTGCAGAATTCGCTATGATTCTCCGGTTGGGTCGGCACTTCCTTCACTTCACCATCGACGCCGAATTTCCAGCCATGGAAAATACAGCGGAGCGCATTGTCCTCGTTGCGCGCCAGCGCGAGCGAAGCGCCCCGGTGCGGGCAGTTTTCGTTGAAGAATCCGACGCGGCCGTCATCGCTGCGGAACGCGACATAGTGCTTGCCCAGCAACTCCACGCGCTGGGGGGCCTTTCCCGCCTTGAGCATGACCGACAGCCCGGCGGGGAACCAGTAATTTTCGCGCAGGAAGCGTCCCATCGGAGCGTCGCCTTCCACTCGGGTAATCAGTTCATTGTCGGCAGAATTGAGCATGATGAAATCCATCGTCAGTTGGCACCAAACGCCATCGCGCTTCGATGTCAGATCAATAGCCCAGCACGGCGTCGCGTTACTGCCTGACATGGATGCTTTGGTTTAACCCCGCCCACAGGCCGGGCGGACAAATGGGGTTCTAGATTGGTCAAGACACACGCCGAAGGCGAGCGCACCTATATGCGCGCAACAACAAGGACCGAGCCTGCGCATGCGATATCGTTCTATCGGAAAAGACCCCCTCAAATTGTCGGAGATCGCCTTTGGCACCGGCGACAATGCCGGAACGATGGTCCACGGCAGTTCGCGGGATCAGATCGCGCTGGTCGAATTCGCTCTGGAACACGGCATCAACCTGTTCGACACGTCTGCGGCCTATGGCAAGGGTGCGGCCGAGGTAAACATAGGCCGTGTCCTTGCCGATCTGGGCGCGCGGGACGCCCATGTCACGACCAAGGCCTTCATTCCGCCGCATGATTTCGCCCGCATCGGCGAAAAGGTCACGGAAAGTCTGGAAGACAGCCTGTTTCGGCTGCGCCGCGACCATGTGGACATCCTGTTGCTGCACAACCCCATCCGCCATGCGATCAACCCCGAAAACCCGCTGATCCGGGCGATCACTCCGGCCGAAGTCATCGAACAGGCCCTGCCCGCGCTGGTAAAGGCGAAGGAAGCCGGCAAATGCCGCATGCTGGGGCTGGCCTGCGACGAATCCGAAGCTGATCAGGTGATCCAGGTGCTGGATACCGGCGAATTTTCGATGATTAACCTGACTTATAACCTTGCCAATCCATCAGCCGTCCGTCCGTTCGCGGGGGTGCCTGCCGCCATAGATTTCAGCGGCCTGTTCGAGGCCGCGGAACGGCACGACGCCTGGATTTCGGTGGTCCGCCCGCTCGCGGGCGGCGCGCTTGCCGGGCAGATTCTGGAACATGGGCTGGACGGCATCCACCAACTGTCACGCGGCTATTTCCGCATGATGCCGCAGGTTCACGAACCCATGATCCGGCTTGCCAGGCGCTATGCGTTTCTCAATCGCCCGCCCGAACAGCCGATTGCCCTGGCGGCCTATCAATATATCCTGCAACAGCCGCGCGTCGCCACCGTCATCGGCGGCTTTTCCGAAGTCGCGCACCTGAAGGACGCACTGGCCGCCGTGGAGGCGGGCGCTCTTTCCGCATCGGACAACGAACGGATCGAACAGATTCATGACGAGGGCTATTGAACGTGGCGCTACCCATTGACGACCTGCCCCACCCCGTCCCCGACATTGCGAAGCTGCGATGGAAGGAGAATTGGCTTTTTGTCGTGATGGCGCCCGAACAGGGTTGCTATGCGCTGTGCCACGTCAACACCGAGCCGGCTTTCGACCGCGCCCGCTTCACCTTCAGCATGGTGCTTGACGGGAAACGGTTCAAATATTCGAATGAGCGTCCCTTTCAGGGCATTTCGGCGTTCGACCGCTGCCTGACGGACGGCGCCGTGCGCATCGACTTCGTCGAGCCGGGCCGCCGCTTCAGACTTGCCGTCAGGGGGGACGAGATCGACGCGGAGTTCGAATTTTCCGCCACCCATCCGACATTCGATTTCGCCGCATGCCGCGCCATCGCACCCCATCAGGTGACTTTCCGCGAGCAGATGACGTTGGGAACCAACCTGCCGCACGATCACCATCAGCAGGCGCTTGCCGTCCAGGGCAGGCTGGCTGTCGGTGGCACGGGCGAACGCAGAATCCAGGGGCTTGGCTATCGCGACCACAGCTATTGCATGCGCGCGGACAGCCTGATCGCGAACCACAGCTGGTGCGGGCTGCTGTTCGACGACATGGTGATCGGCGTGAAGACGAGCCGGATGCTTAGCCGTCAGGGCGTGGAAGCGCGGGAAGGTTATGTCGATGACGCACAAGGCCCCCGCGTGCTCTCGGGGATCGCCGTTGACGTCACCCGCACGGCCAACGCCTTTTCCGCGGTTCGCTTCACGCTGGAGAGCGTTGCCGACGACAGCTATCTGATCGAGGCGAACCTGACGAAGAGCTTTGCAATCATGCCCTTCACATCGGAAAAGCGGGAAAGCGGACCGGTCTACGAGATCATGGAGCATCTCTGCCCGATCACGGACCTGCGCACGGGTCGAACTGGGATCGGCCACATCGAACTTGGACTCAATTCAGTTCTGGCATCATAATGGTACGGGCCGGGAGGGAATATCACGGGAATACAAGCTGCACCTTGCAATAGGGATTGCTCGTCAGCATCTGTCCAAAGATATCGGGCAGCCTATCCAGTAACACCTCCTGGTCTACAAGCTCCAGCGGCCGGGCATCTCCGCGAGCGAAATGCTCTGCCGTGTCGGCAAAATCCTGCATTCCATATGCCGCGCAAAAAGCAAGGGTGACTTCCTTCACCAAGCAAACCGCCGGATCGATGCTGGCCCCGCCCTCCGCCATGCCGGCGACGATCACCGTCGAAAGCCGGGGAGCGATGCGGCACGCATATTCCAGCATGCCGGGCGCGCCGCTGCACTCGAAAATCGTCCTCGAACCGGCATCCTCCGCCTTCGCTTCTCCCGCGATGAACCGGCTGGCTCCCATCCGTTCCGCGACAGCCCGGCGGCGATCGCTGCGCGCCACCATCCAGACGTCGACGCCCATGGCGCTGAGCCAGTAGCAGCTGGCCAGACCAATCGGCCCAGCCCCGAAGATCATGGCGCTGTCACCGGCGCCCAGGCCGCTCCGGCGAGCCGCGCGTAACCCGCAGGCGAAAGGCTCGATCATGGCCCCCTGCGCAAAGGGCAGTGCAGCATCGAGCCTCACGCAGGATCGGGTATCGGCAAGGGCATATTCACCGAAACCGCCCCATTGGGATCGCTTTTCGGGGCAATGCAGGAACAGCCCTCTGGAACACCAGTCGCAACGTCCGCATCCGGCAAATGGCATGAAGCTGACCTTGTCGCCGATGGCCAGATGATCGACGCCTTCGCCCATCGCAACGACCAATCCGGACAGTTCATGCCCCAGCACCGCACCGCGCGGAAGACGACCGGGCGAGCGCGCCCATTGCAGGTCCGAACTGCAAATGCCGCACCGCTTGACAGCGACCAATATCTGTCCCGGCCCCGGCGCCGGGCGCTCGCGCTGTTCAATCCTCAGCGTTGCCGAAGAAGGATCGAACGCCGCGACACGATGACCGTCAGCCAAGGCATCCATCCATCAATCGTGGGCGAGAGCGGCGGCAAGCGCACTTTGCAATCGGCTGAACGTATTGTAGCCGACGGCTGCCAGGCGCAGGTCGCTGTCCTCGCCGGATTCGAACATCGCGCGGGCGTCCGCCGCGTAGAGCGAGAAATCGACCAGCCGCCAGACCGTGAAAAATTTCTCACGCAGGGGCGTGGTCGGCTCGCCGCCATGATCGGTATAGATATTCATGAACTCTTCCCAGGGGATGACCTGGGAGGCCGCAGCCCTGCATTTCATGAGGTCTTCGGCCGCATCGCCGACATGAGCAAGTTCCCAGTCGAGCAGGCCGGTCATGCGGTCGCCATCATACAACACATTGTGGAATCCCGCGTCGCCATGGACCAGCGCCCGCCGCTGCGAAACGCAGTCCAGATTGGCCAGCAGCCATTGGTGCGCTACCTCCAGCAGCAGTTCGTCAGGCGTGTTGGCGCGATGCTTGGAATAGGATTGCCGCACCATCGCCGCGACCGGCGCTTCGCTGTCGCCGAACTTGAGCTGCCGGTCGAGGCCAGTCGCTTCAACGTCGATCCGGTGCATGCGGGCCAATTGCTGGGCATAGTCGCGAATAACGCCGGGTCCGGCCATGATGTCAAACATCGTGCCGGCCGGTCCGCCCGCAATGCGTTCGAAAACGATGAACTGGCCGTTCAATATCCCGGCATCCTCCTCCAGCCAGAGCGGTTCGGGAACCTTGATCCCGGCGTCGAACGCCGCCCGGATCACGGGATATTCATCCTTCACCATGCTGCCCATGAAGTTTTTCGAAAAATCCTTCCGGATGACGAAGGATCGAGCTTCTTCGCCGACCCGCGCATCCAGCAGGATGGTGCCTTTCGAACGCCCGCCCGGAATGGGCTTGACCGTCGTGGCAAGGCAATCCTGCCGCCCGAACCGCCGCCTCAGATAATCGCTCATCTGGTCGGCACTGACGACCAGTTCCTCGGCCGATCCGGCCTTGTGGCCCAGCCTGGACGCCATTTGGGCAATCGCGGCCTCGCGGGCGGTCCGGCTGGCCTCCTCGGCCTTCGCGATCGCCCCGGTCAGGCTGAGAATGAACGCGCGATCGATGGCCTTGCTGTTTTCCGCAAGGAGCCGGGACAGCACGACGCGTCCCCGCCCGATTGCGGCGTCGTCCGCGGGATCAAGTTGCGCCAGATGTTCCAGGGCTTCGCCAAGCGCCTGCGGCAACGCTGCTTCCGCCATCCCGCCGCGCACTTTCGCAAGTTCCGCGACAAATTCCCGGCCAAATCCCCCCGCCGCATCGGCAGCCAGCCGCAACAACATGGTTTCGACCAACTCGACCCGGTGCCGGGGGTAGCTTTCCGTGATTTCCGGGACCACATCATTGTGTACGGCGGCGGCCACCGAAAGCATATATCGATCAAATTGCATCACAATTCCTGTGCTATTCAAAACCGAAGCGCGGGTGGCTGCCCACGACGATGCAGGGGGTGTAGGCGTAACCCGGCTTGCCGCCCAATCGCGCACGAGCGAACTGCTCGCGATGGGCAGGCTTGCCCACAGAATCATCGGCAAAGCCGACATTCTCCACATGGCGGACATCGTAGACGTCCTGCTCGATCAGCAGGGCTTCGCTGCGAAACACGCCATGACCGCGACCGTCGCTGAAGCCCCCATTATATCCGCCCCCCTTGTAGACGAACGGACGCCCCAGCGTGGCCACCTCAAGCTCGATCGAGCTGCCATCTGCCAGTCCCATCTCCACCTCCATGACGTCCATGATGCGCGTCCCTTCATGGAAGCGTATGTGCGGCGTCAGCGCGGTGATCTCGACATGGCGGCCGTCAGGATAGACTATCTCGCCATCCGTATAGAGGCGCAGCCCTTCGCCATTGTCGATGAACTGGAAATGCCCGCCAAGCTCGCCATTCCAGAACCCGGCATAGCATACCAGCGTGCCGGCGCCCCCGCGCGAGGCGGAAGGCAATCCGGAGGCCGATCCCGTCCCGGTGAACGGTTCGAACCCGCCCACATTGGGCCTGACGCCCCAGCTATGGTCCCGCCAGGAGAACCATCCTTCCACCGGATGCCGGGCGCCATGCAGATCCACCCAGCCCGATGATTTGCCAAGCTGGTGAAACCGCAGATAGTCGTTCGTGATCCGGCCATCGAGACGGGCAATATGCGGCTTTTCCATCCGCGCCGGCAGCACCGCCGAGAAATCGAGTTCGCACGCGATGGGAAAATCCCCCTGCTCCAGCGTCAGCCGAACCGCCTCGAAAGGACGCAGCGGATCGAGACGCAGGGGCCCGATCCGTGATCCATAGGGATCGGCAATCGGATGCAGCGCCCTAGAGAAGCGGATATTATGCTGTTGACCCTGATATTGCACGAAGACAAAGCCATCGATGACGTTCATATTCTTGTACACGCCCATCCCGGCAACGATCGCCAGATCGCCGTCGGGATGGATGCATCCGAAGACAAAACGGTCGAAGAAGCGGTGGTCGCTGGTCTGCGCATGCGCCATCGGCAGCGCGCATTGATGCAACAGGCTTTCGTCCAGCGAGGTCAGCATGGCGGTTGCCTCCGGTCAATGAGCGGTCATTCCGCCGTCGATCGTGATTTCGGCGCCGGAACAATAGGCGGACTGGTCCGACAGGAGAAATGCGATCAACGAGCTCACTTCCTCGGGCTGGCAGATGCGGTTCAGCGGAACGGCGCCGGTCAGGGAGTCGACAACGGACTTGTCCATGCCCTTCAACATCGGAGTCATGACCGCGCCGGGATGAATGGAATTGACCCGGATGCCATATTCGCCAAGCTCGCTCGCGCCGACCTTCGTCAGCCCGCGGACGGCAAATTTGGAGGAGGAATAGGCGACCGTCTGCACGCGCCCAACCAGCCCGGCAATCGACGAGATATTGACGATCGATCCGCCCCCGGCGCGACGCATCGCGGGGATCACCACCTTCATGCCTAGGAAGGTGCCGATCTGGTTCACCTCGATAACCTTCCTATAATCATCGGCGGAAAAGGTCTCGAACGGCGCGCGGATCACGATGCCGGCATTGTTGACCAGACCATCAAGCTTTCCGAAGCGCGCCTCGGCCAGCGCCACGACCTTCTGCC
This sequence comes from Sphingobium sp. 15-1, assembly GCF_013375535.1. GTDB lineage: Bacteria > Pseudomonadota > Alphaproteobacteria > Sphingomonadales > Sphingomonadaceae > Sphingobium > Sphingobium aromaticivastans. The sequence continues at coordinate 1,189,514 of NZ_JABXJG010000002.1, read as the reverse complement.
AGTCTTCCTCGCTGGAAACGTCGGCTCTTACGAACTCGGCGCTTTCGCCCAATTCGCCGGCCAGCGTCAGGCCGTCGTCCTCCAGCAGGTCGGTGAAGACGACCTTGCCGCCTTCCGCCACGATCCGGCGCACATGTTCGCTTCCCATCCCGCGGGCGCCGCCGGAAATGAGCACAACCTTATCGTCCAGAACTCCCATCGCGCTATCATCCTTTTACTTGCGGCAGGATGACATCTTGGCCTCCATCGCGCTGCGCGGCTTGCTTCAGATGGAATGCGTCATGTGAAACGGCCGAGGATCGCCCATCTTCTCCCGAAGCGACACCGGCTGGCTGCCGTCCGGCTCCCGAATGTCGTGACGTTCCGCATATTCGGCGACAATGACCTGCTGGCCGGAATAGGTCATCAAGTCCGGGTCGCTGGCGAGAGCCGCCACGACCTGGCCGGTCAAGGCCGGGGTCTCATATGACCTCAGCCGCTCCTCGCCCTCCGGCGTTCCGCTCCAGCGTTGCAGCACCATTTCCGTCTTGACGAGCCCGGGCCACACTGAAAGCGCGGCAACACCGTGCGGCTTCAGTTCCAGCGCCATGTCCGCCATCATCTTGTCCAGCCCGGCTTTCTGCGCGCCATAGGCAGGACCGTGAAAATAGGTGACCGCGCCAAAGAAGGAAACGCTCGCGATCAGGGCCTGCGGCCTGTTCAGCATCAGCGGAACGGCCATCGCGCTGGCGACATAGGCCGAACGAAGGCCGACATCGAACATGTCGGCCAGTTCCAGCGAGCGGTCCCAGAAGCCGCCCTGCGCGACCAGAGCGCGCGGCAGGCAGGTCGCATTGTTGACCAGAAGGTCGAGTCCGTTCTGCTCGGCTGCGATCCGATCAAAAAGTGCACGCACCTGGCTATCGTCGCCATGATCGCATATGACCGGAATGCCTTTGCCGCCCACGTTCGTCACCTCATCCGCGGCCGACAAGAGTGGCATGGAGGCGTCATCCGCCGATCCAGCCCGCCCGGTCAGATAAACGGTGTAGCCGTCCTCCCCCAGCGCGATGGCGATGGCCTTGCCGATTCCCCGGCTAGCGCCGGTAACGAGAGCAATTCTTGGCGAAACCATGGCTGTTCGGATTCCTCTTCGACTCTACGCAAAGCCCGCTTCTTTACCTGCGCACCGGAAGTTTCTGTCCTGATCTGGAAGCCGCGTATAGCCTCTGCTCGCGCGCCTTGCCGGAATGTTGACAGAACGCAAAACCGGCATATCCTGATAGCAAATATAAAAGACCGAGGAGTAGGGAATGGGCGTGAATGTCTTGGCGCGGGTGCCGGATCCGTCGCTGGATCCTGAAGCATCGATACATTGGCAGAATGGTCTGTGCGATGCGGTGTCCGGCATTCAGCAGCGTCCGCTCTGCCACGACATGGGCGGAGAATTCCTGTCCTTCGAACTGGGCGGAGCAAAGCTCTATTACCTCCATTCGCAAGCGCAGGAGATCATCCGGCCGGCACCTTGCAACAAGCGATTTGCGCCGATGGTGGTCATCAACCTCAACGGCGTGCTCTCGCTATCGCAAAATGATCGCACGGTTGAACTTCACGAGGGCGAGTTCGCCTTTTTCGACGCGGCCAACCGCCTGACGATGACATATCCGGAAGAATTCAAGCAGTTGTTCTTCCGCATGCCGAATTCGAATTTCATCCGGTCCGATTTTTACAAGATCATTTTGTCCAAGGCGAATGTCGGCGACAGTTTCAACGACGTCTTCTTCAAGATGATCCAGCAGATCTGGGACAATGCGGCTTCCATCCGGCCGGACGAATATGGCACCTTGCTGAATTCCCTGCTGACGCTTTCGCACATGACTTCGCCATTCCGCGAAGCTCGGGGCGTCATCGAACCATGTGTGCGCATGCGGCGCGCAATGGCCTTTATCGAGAATAATCTTGCGGAAGGTTGGCTCACTGCGGAACGCGTGGCGGAGGCGCAGAATGTCAGCCGCCGCTATCTGGATGAGCGCTTCGGTCTGCTCGGCACGCGAATCGAAAAGTGGATCTGGGAGCGGCGCCTTGCCCGCGCCTATGAAGACCTTGTGCTTGCGGGCCGTGACCCGAGAAACTGCAAGAGCATCATCCAGATCGCGCTCGACAGCGGCTTCAGCAGCCCCAGCCACTTCTCCCGCGCGTTCAAGGCCCGGTTCGGAATGCCGCCGAGGGAATTGAAGATACAGATAGAGCGGGAAAGTTTTGGAAAGCTGACCCACTGACAAGGCTTCAGCGCCGGGGAAAATTGCAAATCCGCTGATCAACAGGGATCGGGCATGCTGCCTGCGGAGATAGCATGCCCTGTTTCGGGTACAGACGCACCAACGGAAGTCCAGACATGGAGCCGCTTCCAGATGGAGTTTCGAAACGATATGGACGCCGGATCGTCGAAGCCCGCGGGGCTGGCTGTAGAACAGATTGTAGCGCCCGAACTGCAATTCCAGCACCTGCCGGTCGACATAGAGCGGGTGGACGCCGCATGGCTGAGCTACGTCCTCGGCATGCGGTATCCCGGAGTTGTCGTGTCATCGGTGACAATGCCGACGATTAACTGGGGCACGGCGACGAAGCTGTCGCTGGCGCTCGAATATTCGGCCCGGCCATCCGGGGCGTCCTTGCCTCGTAAAATGCTGCTCAAGGGCGGTTTCAACGCCGCGATGCGCAAGCGCGTATGGGCGGCCTATCGCGCCGAAGCCCTGTTCTACGGTCAACTCGGGCAGGACGTTCCCATCGCCCTGCCCCGGACCTATTTCGAGGGAATCGATCGCGCGAACCATCAGGCACTGGTGCTGATGGAGGATCTCGAGGCTGCGCAATGCAGCTTCGGCGATGCAACGCGACCGATGAGCATCGACCAGGCGCGTTCAGCCCTGTCTTCGCTCGCGGCGCTGCATGCGCGCTGGTGGAATGACGTGCGGCAATTGACGAAATTCGACTGGAAGGATTCTCTCAGGGTCGTCCTCCGACGCTGGCTCCTCGCCGATCACTGGTCCGCCCAGTTCGAAAGGCACAAGCGCACAAAACCATCCGGCATCCTGGCAGACCGGGAGAAGGTGGCCGAAGCGCTTGAACGGCTGTGGCGCTTGCAGGGCCCCGGCACATGCATCCTCCATGGCGATCCTCATCTGGGCAATATCTACTTCACCCGCGACGGCGAGCCCAGATTCCTGGACTGGCAGGTCGTGCATGCAGGCCATTGGGCGCATGATGTCGCCTATTTTCTCGTCGGAGCGCTTTCCGTCGAGGACCGCCGATGCGGGGAAATCGATCTGCTGCAACATTATCTGGCCGAACTGCACCGACATGGCATCGCGGTTCCCGGTTGGGACGAGGCATGGCTCGCCTATCGGCGTGATGTCATCCATGGATATGTTTCCTGGTTCCTGACGCCATCCGACATGCAGCCGGTCGAGACGCTTGCGGCCTTTGCGGAACGATATCATGCCGCCATGGTCGATCATGACACCATGCGCCTGCTTGGGCATTCCTGACGGCCCTGTTCCCGGACGGCGCATGTCGAAAGGTCCATCTCAAGCATGGGTTTCCCGATGCCGCGAGTATTACGAAACAAAGGGATGACGGCAGAGATCAGGATATGGACACACTTCTCAGCAACGATGATCTGGCGCTCGAACAGCATTGCGCCAAAGTCCTTGAACAGGAATGGCCGATTGGCAAGGCGATCAGAACCCTCGGCCCGGACGGGACGGGCCATGACGACCGCCTTCACAGGATGTTGGCCGCCGCCGGCTGGATCGGATTCGCGTCGCCCGTCGAATTTGGTGGCGGCGGCATGGGGCTTGTCGAACTCGGGCTGGTCTACCGGGCGGCGGGCTATCGCCTGCTTCCCGCAAGCTTTTATGCGTCGGTCCACGCCGCCCTCCTGATTGCCCGGCTCGCCACGCACGAACAGGCGGCTGCATTACTGCCCCCCTTGCTCAACGGAAACAGCCTGGCATGCGTCGCCGGTGCCGAACCGCAGGCTTCGGACACGCCCGAACTATGGCGGACATCGGCACGTCGGACGTCGACCGGATGGTCCCTGTCGGGGCGCAAATATTTTGTTCCCTTCGCCGGGATCAGCCAGACCGTGCTGATCGTCTGCGCGATCCGCGATGCATGGGAAACTCCGGGCTGGGGCGTATTCGCGGTTCCGGTGGACAAATTACAGCCGCGCCTCCAGTCGACCTTTGGCGGAGAGAAGTTCTACGAGCTGGAATTCACGGATATCCAAATCGGCCAGGATGCGCTGTTGGGCGGGCAGGACGCGATAGCAACCACCCTTTCCGCATTTGTCGACATCCAGGAATCGGCCGCATGTCTCCAGATCATGGAAATGATCGGCGGCGTCCAGGCGGTGCTCGACCGCACCACGGAATATGCCAAGGAGCGCATCGTGTTCGGCAAGCCGGTCGGCGCCAATCAGGTGCCCCAACACATGCTGGCGAACATCTTCATCACGCTCGCAGGTGCGCGCGTCGCGGCGTTGCGGGCGCTATCGATGAAAGCAAAGGGCGAAGATGTCCGCAAAGCACTCCCCCTAGCCAAGCTGGCCGCCGGGAAGCTCTACACCGATGCCACCATCTCTGCTCATCAGCTGTGGGGTTCGATGGGTTACGCCCGCGAAACCGGGTTTTACCTCTGGTCCGAACGGGCCAAGGTCACCGACGCCACATTCGGTTCCCGGCGCTATCACCGCCAGGCCCTGCTGAAGCAATTGGCATATTGAGGCGAAACAGCCATGGACTTTTCCCTGAACGCAAACGAACAGCAGCTGCGCGCCGAGGTTCGCTCCTTCCTGACCGAACGCCTTCCCGAACGTCTCCGGCGCCTGCTGCACGAAGGCGAAGCGATCGGCGAGGAAGTCTGGGACGACGATGTGCTCGCCTTCGATGCCGCCATGGTCGAGCGCGGATGGCAAATCCCCGACCTGCCCGCCGATTATGGCGGCAAACAGATGTCGGCCATCGACAAGATGCTGTTGATCAGCGAAATCGACTATGCCAACGCGCCGCGCTTCATGCGAGCGACCGTGACGTCGCTGGTCCCCACCCTTGCGCGAGTTGGGACCAAGGCCAACAAGGATCGCTGGCTGGACGACATCGTGCATGGCCGGGTGACGCTATCCATCGGCTATTCCGAACCCGAGGCGGGAACCGATCTTGCGAACCTGCGCACACGGGCTCAGCGCGATGACGACGGCTGGTTGATCAATGGCATGAAATGCTGGAACAGCCGGGGCCATATCGCCACCCATGTCTGGCTTCTTGCCCGTACCGGCGAACCGGGAGGGCGCCACAAGGGGCTTTCCGTGTTCATCGTGCCGCTGAACGCGCCGGGCGTCCAAATCCAGCGCGTGGACAGTTGGGGCGACCATGTTTTCAACGACGTGTTCTTCGCGGATGTTCGCGTACCGGACGAGTGCCTGATCGGCGAAGAGGGCCAGGGATGGTCGATCGTCATGAACGCGGTGATGGGCGAGCGCAGCTTTCTGGGCCTCGCGCCATCGCTCCGGCTCATCCTCGACGAACTGGTGGAATATTGCCGGGACACAGCGCATGAGGGCGAGTTGCTCTCAAGCCGATCCGACGTTCGCGAGGCGCTGGTCGATTTCATGGTCGACCTGGAACTGGCGGAAATGATGGGCTGGGATATTGCCTGCCGCAAGGATGCGGGTGAGAATATCGATGCCCAGGCACTGGGGCTGAAAATTCACACTTCCGAACTGCGGACACGGATCGCCGATTTCGGCATGCAGTTGCTCGGCCTTCCCGGATTGCTGCGTCATGAGGAAAGCGATGCGCCGATGCACGGAGGAACGGAAATCCTGTACCGCCGGGCGCCGATCAACCGGATAGGTGTGGGTGCCAATGAAGTGATGCGCGATATCGTGGCGCAGATGGGGCTTGGCCTGCCGCGCATTCGTTAGGGGGAATAATGGAAAGAACCTATATTGGCGTCGTCGCTGTCACGACCCTGGCACTCATTGTCATGTGCATATTGGCGCTGGCCACGGGAGACATCGTACAGGAAACCCTGTCGCTTGTATCGATGCCGTGGGGGCGGTTTGTCCTTTCGGACGTCATGGCAAGCTTCCTCCTGCTGTCGGTCATGGTTCAATTGGTGGAACGGCGACTGTGGCTCAGCCTGAGCCTGTTCCTCATCGCGGCACTCGCCTTGGGAAGCATGGCCTATTGCTTCTGGATGCTGCTGCGGTTCCGCATCATCCTCGCACGGGTCAGCCCGGCAACGTTCAGACATTGAAGGCCATCATGGCAAGTGTTGACAATATCCAGATCGTCTCGGACCGGATCGATCAGCGTCGGCTGGATCATATTTCTGCGCTGCTGGACCGGGACCCACCGACCCAGGGAGAGGCTTTGCCAGCCCTATGGCATTGGCTATTTTGCATCTCGCCCATCCGCAGAAGCAAGCTCGGCCCGGATGGCCATGAACAGTTGGGCGATTTCATTCCGCATCTTCCCGCACATAATCGCATGTGGGCCGGCGGCGACATTCGATTCCTCCAACCCATTGAGGTTGGCGACAGGATCACCCGGCACTCCCATGTCGCCAAGGTCGATCCAAAGCAGGGTTCCGTCGGCAAATTATGGTTTGTGACGATCAAACATGATTACCGTAGACAAGGCGCATCCGTTCTCATTGAGGATCAGGATCTGGTTTACACGGATATGACGCCGCGCGACCGCCGGCCGATCGCTCCTCCGCCCGGTAACATCCTGTTGACCGAGCGTTTCGATGACGTCGCGCTGCAACGCTATTCCGCACTGACGCTGAACAGTCACCGCATCCATTTCGACAGGGATTATTGTCGGAAGGTGATGCACGACGAACGCCTGATCGTTCATGCACCATTGCTTGCGACGAGCCTGGCCGGTGAAATCGAGAATGAACGGCCCATTAGTCGGCTTCGATACAGAATGATTGCGCCGACACGGGAAGATGAAACTGTCTGTTTCGGTTTCGACAGCGCCACCGGCACCGCTTTCGTAATGGGTGCGAAGGGCGACCTGCGGCTGCGAGCTCAAGTCGATTTCATCGGCCATCCACCCTGATCGGGGCGAGACATCCATGCTACTTCGTTTTGAAGGCTTGGCTTCCGTATCGTTTCTTGAGATGAGCAGCAACTTTAGCAACATATCGCAACTGCCGTACCTTGTTCGGGCTGTGGTACACGCCAATTGCTGTCCAATAATCCCGCGTGACAACCAAGGTCGATATGAAAATCCACCTCGCGGCCTCGACGTTCCTCATCACCGCACGCAATTTAATAGGTCCTGAGTCTAGTGGTCGCCCGAGAACAGACAGCCGCGCGATCACCGGCTGAATGACTTCTGTGGTTGCCGCCCGTGATGCAAGAGGTTTCGAGTCCGAAGCGCGTGTGATCGAGTGCGGTCTTCTGTAAGGCCTGTAAAAGCGGCATTTTCAGAGACCGCTGGCCGGTATGGTGATCTGCGGATCAAGTCCAAATCTGACCGTCGAGCTTAATGCTCATGTCATTCACCTGGTTTTCCTAATCCAGATCTGTTCGATCATTTTGCCCATTCGGGTCGTCGCCTGCTCACACCCCCCTCATCCGATGTCAGGTAGATTTTGCGGCACGACTCACGCCGCCTTTGCCTGCACCGGAACCCGGTAGTCCTCTTTCTTCGTCAGCATGGCCCAGATAGTCCGTGCCATCTTGTTGGCTAAAGCAATTGCCACAAGCATCCTCGGTTTACGCGCTATCATGCGCGCCAGCCATGACTTTTCAGGGAGCGACTTCCGGCCTCGCCAGTTTAGGCGCGACATCGCCCCTATAATCAGCAGCCTGCGGATATCGGCTTGCCCTGCCTTCGACATACGGCCGAGCCGTTCCTTACCGCCCGAGGAAAACTGACGCGGGACCAGTCCAAGCCAAGCGGCGAAGTCACGTCCGCAACGGAAGTTCTCCATCGGAGGGGCAAAGGCTTCAATTGCCAGAGCAGTCAGCGGACCGACTCCAGGCATTGTCTGCAGTCGGCGTGTCATCTCGCGCTTGGTCGACAGAGCCTTGACCTTGACAGTTTTGGCCTCGATCCTCGTCGTTAGGGCTGCGATCTGATCCAGAAGATCGCGGCATTCCTCGCGCATCAACCCAGGCAAGTCGCTGTGTGGTTCTTCCAGAATAGTCTCGATTCGTTTGATCTGGTGGATGCCTTGGGGAACAACGTGGCCATATTCATATAGATAGGCCCTGAGCGCATTGACCAGTTCGGTGCGCTGATGGACGAGCCGCTCCCGGGCGCGGAACAGAATAGCCCTGCCTTGTTGTTCGGCAGACTTGGGCTCGACGAAGCGCATCTCCGGCCTCTGGGCAGCGATCACGATAGCCTCCGCGTCCGCTGCATCATTCTTCTGGCGCTTCACGAACGGCCTCACATAATGCGGCGCGATCAGCTTCACCTCATGGCCAAGCCTGACCATCTCGCGCGCCCAATAATGCGCGCTGCCGCAAGCTTCCATCACGACTACCGCTGGAGGTTGGTCGGCCATGAACTTGGGGAAATTCTGCCGCGAGAGTTTTTTGCGGAACTTCAACTGCCCCGTCATGCTTGCTGCGTGGATCTGGAAAACACTCTTTGCCAGGTCCACCCCAATCATAATATCCTTCGTCACGGATGCCGTCCTTCCCGCTCAGTGGCTCTCAACACCACTATCTTGGCACATCGCGATGCCGTCTGGGGAGGGCGGCAACCACCCCATCTGACCGGCTGACGCCGGTAGGATCATGCGGAGGGGCTGAAGCCATTTTTGTGGCCATGCTTGTCGAGATAACGCAGGATGGTGTCATCGGTGATGTTGCCGGATGTCGTCGAGAAGTAGCCCCGCTGCCAGAAGCGTTGGCCCCAGTAGCGCTTGCGGATATGCTCGAACTCCTGCTGGATCTTGCGCGATGACCTGCCCTTGGCGCGCCGCACGAAGTCGCTGACCGAGACGTGGGGCGGTATCTCGACGAACATGTGGACGTGGTCGCGAGACAATACGCCATGGACAATGGTCACGCCCATCTCGGCGCAGACCTGTCGGATGATCTCGCGCACCCGCAGGCGTACCTCACCATGGAGCACCTTGAACCGATATTTAGCTTTGCTGAACTTCGTTTCGGCGCCCAGACCAGATGGTAGCGATGATGAAATGTTGTGTGACAACCGCTGCTGTAGCCCATAGCCTGTACCCTCGGAGAAAAATGAACTCTCGCCCTTCGGGCTGTTCATTTTTCTCCGAGGGTACAGGCTACTGGCCGAGTCTGTGGCTGAAGCCAGTATCCGACTCACATGATGAATATCGGGTCAAGCAGTTTATCAGTGCGACATAGCATTATCCTTTTTGTAGCTGCGAATCCGAGGTCTGAGTCCGATTGACCAGTACCGGCTCAGACTACGAGCCTGTACAAACTCACATCCGGTCGCTGCACCGAGCAGCTGCACCACAATCCCGCATCCGGCGGGCAAGGACTCAGGAGAACGAAACCATTCTAAAGTGCGGCTCTTGGTTCTTGAGCCATGTCGGATGTCGGTTCGCCCACCTGGATCCGTCAGGACTGATCAGGCCCTGAAGGATAAGTAAAACTCGAAACGAAGGATTGCATCAAGCCGGACTCATCACGGCACCCTCGATGACGACGCCACTGGTCACAAATTTCCAAAGGGCGACTAGCAGCTTGCGGGCGAGCGCAACAATCGCGACCTTCTTGCCGGTGCCACTGCTCTGGGCAACGCGCTCTTTAAACCAGAGCGCCAGAGCCGAGACCGGCTGGTGGCGGATCCACAACCATGCAAGCTGGATCATCGTTGTACGCAAGCGCGGGTTACCAGATTTGGAGATCCCCTGTTCTCGATTGATCTTTCCGCTCCGCCATGGCGAGGCGGCCAGCCCAGCATATGCGGCCAGTTGTCGCCGGTTGTCAAAATGGCGACACAAGCCTTCGTGGGCGAGCACGGAGGCAAATTCCGGGCCGATCCCCTTGAGCTGCTTTAACAACACTGCCGGCGAGGAAAGATTAGCGACATCCTCCTTCATCAAGGCATCACGCTTGGCTTCCACCGCCTTGATTTGATCCAGCAGCAATTCGAGACGATCAATTTCGCGGGAGATTTGGGCCTTGAGATGACCCGGAAGCGGGCGGCCATCGCCGGTTCGCAAGGTCTCCAGTTGGGAACGACGGTCGCGCCGAAGCAACTCATAATCGCGGATGCCTTGGCTGAAGAGCAAGCCTTTGATGCGATTAACGTGGAGCACCCTCTCGGCGACAAGCGCTTTGCGTTCGCGGCAGATCCGTCGCCGATCCTCGTCCTCAACAGAAGGCACCCGTACCATCGAGCACGCGCGCGGTTCGCCACGTTTGTAGGCCATGAGCGTGCGCACCAATACCTCTCCGTCGAGACGATCCGTTTTGGCGCGCCGGTTTCGGCGTGATACCGCGATCGAAGCTGCGTCGACCACATGGCTGTCGATCCATTCTTCCCGCTTGAGCGCCCGATCGATCCAGAACCCATCGAAACCCGCCTCCTGGATCACCACCAGGGGATAGAGCTGGCCCGTTCGCATCTGTGCTTTCCGGCGCAGTTCGTCAAAGCAACCAAACAAACCAGCCAGATCTCCACCGACAACGGTGTAGCGCGACATCTTTTCGCTACCAGGCGCCAATACCGTCACCAGCCAGGTCGATTTACTCAGTTCCAACGAGACAAAAATTGCGCCAAGATCGACACGGATAGCGGCAGGCAACTCGGCTCGGATCAATGTCATAGCAGGCATGTTGATCTCCAGGGTAAGTCTTTTAGCAACCTCACCTTGCCACAGTGTCGGCTGCTATCCACTCATCATGGGATCTGAAGTCGGAGGGGTTTCTCCCGATGGAGGACTCTAAATTATGGGACGCGCGTTGCTAGCGCAGCGGTACCCATGGAGAGGACGCCCGGAATGGAGACCACCTGCTCGTCAGGAAACGAGGCTAAAAAGCCAGCAAACCGCTTTGATAACTGGCCCGCTCAAGGCCAAAGCTGACAGAAGCGCGAACAATGCCAATTCAGGCCACGGATTACTGGGATCAACGAGATCGTCATGTCTGTCCTGCTGGCGATGTCGCATCCAAGCCCCCTGCTCATGACCTTCCTATAGCCGGAAGCAAGGTCCGCTACTGGAGAAGTGAATTGAATCGCTGAATGACAGCAAAGGGTCGGCAGCGGAATCGGCTGCTGCGCGCCCATTCCCGTTACTCGGCGGTGAGGTTGTCGATGCCGGAAGCTGCGTTTCGCGGAACGACGTGCCAATAGGCATGAGATGCCGAAGCTGGGGTATTCCGACTTGTGCGGATTGGAGCAAGCATCTCGGCAAAACCGCTGCTCCCGAATGGCGTATACGCGCCATCAGTCTTCCGGAAATCCTTATTCGGTGCACCCCGCCCAGCCGGGGAGATGCGCTGCTTCCCTGGATCGCGCCAAAGCGAGCGCTTTGCGCAGGCAGGCATCGAAATCATCACGCAGGCGGGCAAGCTTGATCCTTTGACGAAGGAAATTGGCCCAGAGAAATTCGGCATAGAGAATGTCGGCTTTTGCATAGCCCCCTGCCCTTCGTAGTGCTCCGGCCAGGGATCGATAGGGATCGTCGGCAAGCCTGCCGATATGTTTGGGCAGCGCTTCATAGTCGTGCCGCAGTCCCTTTTCGTCAAAGGGATGCAGCCAGTTGCGATTGTCCATATAGGTGAGGAAGGCCGCCCTGTTGAGATGGCCAAGGTCGGCCAACACGCTGACCAGGATATGGACGACCCCCTCTTCATGAAGGGCGCGGGCAAGGTGGTGGTGATCGACCATCCAACGCTTGCCCTTGGGGCCGATCACGACGGGGATCATATGGCGTCCGAGGAAATCAGGCCGGTCGCGATCCGCGCGGATGCTCCATTCATGCCGTTTGCGGGCCACCTCGATCAGACCGACCGTCATCTGCGTGGGGCGCAGTGCGGCCAGTTCGACCGAATGCAACAGGGGTTCAGGGCTGACATGCGGCATCATCTTTTTCCCGTTTCAGTGCTTGCACGGCATCGTCCACACTATAGCTGCTGCGCGCGATCAGATCGGTGGTGCCCGCGGCGCGCATCAGGTCGCGGACATGGTCACGTACCCGCGCCAGTTGCACGGTGATGCCGCTCGCCCGCATCATGGCGTCGAATTCGGTCAGGGCATCCAGCGCGGTGCTGTCGATGTCGAAGCTTTCCTCCAGGCTGAGGATCAGCATGCGCCTGTCGGGCTCCGCGCGCAGCAGGTCCGCGACACGCCCCAATACCCGCTCGGCATTGGCGAAGAACAGCGGCTCGGCGGGGCGCAGGATCATCATCCCATCCGGGCTGACCGCATCGGGGTGGCGCAGCAGATCGACATAGTCATGCCCCGACCCCAACTGGCCGAGTTGGCTGAGCTGCGGCGCCGCCAGGCGCTGGATCAGCAGTGCGAGCGACAGGGCTATGGCAAAGAGCATGCCGTCCAGCACGCCCAGTATCAGCACACCAGCCGCCGCTCCAAAGGCCGTCAGACTATCCCGGCGGATGCGCCAGAGCCGCAGCAGTGGGCCGGGGTTGAGCGCATGGAGCAGTGCCGCGATGACCACCGCCGCCAGCACCGGTTGCGGCAGCCGGGCGACCAGCGGCATGGCGAAGATCACCAAGGCCCCGAGCGCGCCTGCCGCCACCAGCCCAGTCCAGCGGCTGCGCACGCCTGCTGCCTCCGCGGCCGATCCGGCGGAAAAGCCCGCGCCGACCGGCATGCCTTGCACCATGGCGGCGGCGAGATTGGCAACGCCCAACGCCGCCATTTCCCGATTGGGGTCCACCCGGTCGCCATGGCGCAGCGCCAGGCTGCGCATCGTACCCCAGCTTTCGGCAAGGAGGATGAGGACGATCGGGGCCGCCAGCTGGACAAGCCGGGACAAGTGTTGCCAGTCCGGCAGAGTGATCCCTTCCCAGCGGGGGATCAGGTCGATCGTCCCGACGCTGGCCACCCCCCGGCCTGGCAGGTCGAACAGCACCGACGCGCCGATCCCGCCCGCCAGGACCAGGAGAGCGCCCGGCAGGGACGGCACCCGCTTCAGCACCAGCAGTGCTGCCAGGGCGGCAAGGGCGGTGGCGATGCTCGCCATGTGCCAGCCACCCATATTGTCGAGCAGGGCCAGCAGCAGTGTGCCGATGGCCGGTCGATGCAGTGGAAGGCCGACGATGATCGGCAATTGCTTGATGATGATCGTGATCGCCAGGCCAAAGGCGAAGCCACGCAGGACGGGACGCGATATGAAACTGGCCAGCCCGCCCAGCCGCGCCGCCGCCATGACGCAGAAGATCATGCCGGCGATGGCGACGATCAGCGTTGCGGCAGCGCTGCTGGCGCCTGCCTGCATGGGAAGGGCGGCGAGTGCCGCGGCCAGTATCGCAGCCGAGGAAGAGGTAGGGGAAATGATGGCAAAGCGGCTGCGGCCAAGGATCAGATAGGCACAGGCACCGGCGATGGCCGCCAATATGGCGCGCTGCGGCGGCAGGCCCGCTATGCCCGCATAGGCGATCGCTTCGGGCAGCATCAGGCCCGCAATCGAAAGCCCGGCGATGACATCGCGCCCCTGCATGGTTGGACATCCTCTGCAAAGCCCGTCCCAAGGGCGTGGAGCCATGTTTCGCAAGCAACGCGCCGGACGGCAAGAGCCTGTTAAAGCCAGAACCGATTTCTGCGTGCCAACTGAGGCTGGCCGCTTCCGCGCCGTCTTCTTCATGAGTGGGGAGGCTGGACAGATGTCGGGACATGCACCCTTTCTATCGGCGGTTGCTCTTGGATGGTTCGGTCTGACATGGCCGGTTTCCGCTGTGGCGGGAACGGACCTGGTGCCGCGAGCGGACAATGTGCTGATGGCCCAACTGGAGACCCGTCTTGCAGACAAGGATTTGCCAGCATCGAAACGTCCGCCGGGATTGACCCTGGGCAACGGCCTGAGAGCCGAAGATCGCTTCGACCTTGCAAACAGGAAAGTCCGTTCAAAGACGCTAGGCATCGGACCTGTGGAACTGGCGCTGACGGCAGGCAGGGCGGCCAATTTCGCTCAGCGTTATGATATGCCCTATGCCGTGGATCGCTGGACACTCAAATTCGTCGGTGCCAGCGCGTCCTTGTCTCTCCTGTCCGGCGTCGATTTCGTCCTGGACGCGGAATATGCGCGCATGGCCCGAAGATTGTCGGTTCTGGAGGTGACGCCGCACCGGCTGGCAACCGGGATGGCCCGGCTGGGCGGCGGCTTTTCGTTCGGCGGGAACGCCCGGCTGATGCTGGATTATATATCCGTCGCGCGGTCAAGGCACCAGGATGATTTGACGCGGATGGCTGAGGCTCTTGGTGGTGCGCCCGCGACCGGGCGTGGGCCGGAATTGTCCTTCGCCCTGGGCTCAGGCACGGAAAGCGGGCAAGGTAATTGGCGTTTTTCGCTGGCCTCCCTCCAGCGCCCGATGAGCGATCTGGGACTGGCCGCGGATGGCGATATCCGCACCGATGCCCGCGCCATGTTGAGCTTCACCCTTCATCTTTGAGCGTGCCGCCAGCGCAGGATGAGGACCGGCAGCAGCAGCAGGCTCATCACGGTCGAACTGATCAGGCCGCCCAGGATCACCACTGCCATCGGTCCCTGAATCTCGCGACCGGCTTGGCCCGAATCGATCGCAAGCGGCGCAAGGCCAAGGGCGGTGACAAGCGCGGTCATCAGGATCGGCGTGACCCGCTCCCTTGTGGCCCGCAGCACGGTGTCGAGCGACCAGGGCGCGCCTTCCGTCTGGACCAGATGGTCGGTGTGGGACAGCAGCAATATGGCGTTGCGCGCGGCAATGCCGAACAGGGTGACAAAGCCCACCAGCGCCCCTAGCGACAGGGTGCCGCCGGTCAGCAGCACGGCGACAACCCCGCCAGCCAGCGCGAAGGGCGCGCCGGACAGGATCAGCCCAGCCGGCCGCGCCCCGCCAAAGGCGAGCGACAGCAGCGCGACCATGGCGATGGCGGCGAAGGCGACGTTCAGCAGCAATTGGTTCGAAGCCGCTGCCTGTCCTTCGGCCGCGCCGGCAAATTCCACATAAACGCCCGGCGGCAGAGGAACCTGTGCCGCGATGCGGGCGCTGGCGGCGCGGACGAAGCCGCTGACGTCCGAGCGCGTCGGGTTCACGGTGACAACCTGCCGCCGCTGGCCGCCATCATGGGCGATGGTGGAGCGGCCTTCCTCCTCCCGGATCGTGGCAATGTCGCCAAGGCGCGCCGCGGTGCCGTCAGCGGCGCGGACCAGCATGTCACCGATGCCCTCCGGGTCCTGTCTCAGTGACGGCGGCAGAGCGAGCGCAATGTCCACGGTGCGGTTGGCATCGCTGGTCTGCGCGACGACATGGCCCTGAAAGGCGATCTCTATGGCATCATAGGCGTCGGTGGCGGTGATACCGTGCAGCGCCATGCGGTCATGGTCGAGGCGGACGCGCAGCACGGGCGTTCCGGCAGGCGCCTTCACCTGCACATCGGCAGCGTCCGGCACCTGACCCACCACCCGCGATATCTGTGCGGCGACGCGATCCAGCGTGTCGAGATCGGCGCCATAGACGCTGATAGCCACAGCCGCCGTTTCGCCCGACAGGCTTTCACCGATACGGTCGCCCAGGAAGGTCAGCACCTCGGTCTGGATGCCGGGATAGCGAGCCAGAACGGCGCGGATGCCCGTCTGCGCCGCTTCCTCGCCCGCGCCGTTGACGGGCTTCAGCTTGACATGGAACTCGCTGTGATTGGGGAGGAATGTGTCCTCGCCCGCTTCGGCGCGGCCCATTTGCTGCTCGACCGTCGCGACCTGCGGCAAGGCGAGCAGGTCATGCGAGATGCGCGCGCCGGTCCGGCGCATCCAGTCCATCGACGCGCCGGTAGGGCCGATCACCTGCAACACATAATGCCGCTCGCGAAAGGCGGGGAGCAGTTCATTGCCCAGCGACAGGAACAGCAGGCTACCGACGATCCCGGTCAGGGCGGCGACGAGCGCAATCGGACGCGGATGGGCGCAGAGGCGGCGCACGAGCCGTTCGTGACCCGCCTTGATGCGGGTGATGAAGCGAGGCTCGTCGCGGTGCGCCACATTGCGCAGCAGCAGATAGGCCAACGCGGGCGTCACGCTGACCGCCACCAGCAGCGACGCCGTCACGGCCAGCGCGAAGGCCAGCGCCAGCGGGCGGAAGAAGGCGCCATGCAGGCCGGTCAGCATCAGGATCGGCGCCATGGTCAGCAGCAGCACATAAGTTGCATAGACCACCGGCGCGCGCACCTCGACCGATGCGGCCTCCACCACGGCGGATCGCGGCATGTCCGGCGGGGCGAGGCGCAGGCGGCGGGCGATATTCTCTATGTCGACAATGGCGTCGTCGATCACCACGCCCAGCGCCACGGCCAGACCGCCCAGCGTCATCGTGTTGATCGTCTGGCCGAAATGATCGAGCACCAATATCGCCGCCAGCAGCGACAGCGGGATCGACAGGAAAGCGATCAGCGCCACGCGCAGGCTGCGCATGAAGGCGATCAGCACGAAACCGATCAGCAGCCCGCCGATCAACAGGTCATGGCGAATGCCCGCCAGCGCCGTCTCGATGAAATTGCCGGGGCGGTGGAGCGCGGGATAGAGCGTCACCCCCTGCGCCGCGAGCGCCGGTCGCATGTCCTGTAACGCCTTCTCGACCGCCAGCGTGGTGTCGAGTGTATTGGCGCCATATTGGCTCGACAGGGCGAGCAGCACGCCCGGCTTCCCCATGATGAGCGCATCGCCAAATTGCGGCGCGGGCGCATCGACCACATCAGCGACGTCACCCAGCCGCAGCGATCCGCCGTTAATCGGCGTCAGCACCGATTGGGCAAGGCTTTGCGCCGTCACCGCGCCATTGTCGGGTTGTACCAATATGCGCTGATTGGGCGTGTCGGCAAAGCCGCCGCCGCGCACAGCCGCGCTCGCCTGAATGGCACTCGACAGGTCGTTGATGGACAGGTTGCGGGCGATCAGGTCGGCGGGACGGACGCGGATTTCGATGCGCCGCTGCGCCCCGCCAAAGACATTGGCGCGCGCAACGCCCGGCACGGCCAGCAGGCGCGGACGCACCGTCCATTGCACCAGATCGCGCAGCGCCAGCGGGCTGATCCGCCGCGAAGTGAAGCCGATCTTCAGCAGGTCCATGGTCGAGGAGGTGAGCGGCGTCAGTTGCGGCGTTCCCACGCCTGTGGGCAGGCGCGCGGCGGCATCGCCCAGTGCTTCGGCCACCACCTGCCGCGCGCGATAGGGGTCTGATCCTTCCTTGAAGGTGACGGTAATGACCGACAAGCCCTGGATCGATTCCGACCGCACCGATTCCACGCCATTGGCGCCGTTGACGACGGTTTCGAGCGGACGGGTGACCAGCGCCTCGACCTGTTCGGGCACATAGCCGGGCGCTTCGGTCTGGATCGTGGCCTGCGGCGGCACGAAATCGGGGAAGACGTCATAGGGCGCGGCGCGTAACGCAAGCCCCCCGATCAGCAGGAGCAGCAAGGCGGCAGTCAGCACCGCCCAGGGATGGCGCACGCTCTGGCGGACGATGATGGCGAGCATGGCGTCAGTCGTCCTCGCCCGCCGCTTCGCCACCGCGCTCGATGGAAAGCAGTACAGCCGCGCCATCGGCCGCCACGCGGTCGCCCGGTTTCAGACCGTTGTTCAGGCCGTCGCGCACGAACCAGCCATCGACCTGCGCGCGCGCATCGGTCAGCTCGACCCGCCGATAGCCGCCGCCCGGTTCGGCGCGATAGACCCAAAGTCCGCCCTGATAGCGCAACAGAGCGGCACGGGGCACGATGACGCCGCTTTCCTTGCCCTTCGTTTGGGCCATGCTGGCCGGCAGCACGCGGCCCGTGCCCAGTTCCCGCGCCAGAGCGCCATATATGATCGCGAGCGAACCCGCGCTTTGCAGACGGGTATCGGCGGCAGCGGCGGGACCGATCAGGCGGACAGGCATCGCCACCGCGCCCTCACCGATCCGCGCCACGCCGGTCCCAGGTGCCGCACCATCGGCAAAGTCCACCCGGATCAGACTGGCCTGCCCTGCGGCGACGGCCCTGACCAGATCGCCCAGCGCAGCGGATGACAGCCGCGCCAGACCGGGACCATATTCCAGCCCCACACGCTGCGTGGCGGCGGCCAGCCGCGCTCGATCGGCCACGGCCTGCACGCGGGCGATTTCCACCGCTTTTGTGGAGGCGCTCTGATCGGCGGCCGCGAGCGCGCGTTGCCGGGCGTCATCCGCCTGGGAGGCGGTCAGGGCCGCCCGGGCGCTGACGATCTCGCTCTGGATAGCGGACAGGGTGCTGATGTCGAGCGCACGGGCAAGGCCATGCCGGACCGCGCTTGTCTGCGCGGGGAGAAGCGTTACGGCATGAATGCCCGCTCGGGACGCCTGCGCTGGGTCGAGCGCCACCACGCCTTCGGGCGTGGCCGGTGCGATAGCGGATGGCGACGCGTCGTCAGCGTCTGGCGTCAGCGCGGGCCAGGCAAGGAACAAGGCCGACGCAAGCGCCGCGCCCGACAAGGCAGAGCCAGCCGCAAGGAACAGCGGTTTCATGCGGCAGGCTCCAGCGCACCGGGTTTCAGCATCAATTCAGGCCCTTCAAGGGGACGACGCAGCGCATCTTCCAGCGCCGCGTCGGCGGCATGGACCCGGGCCAATGCAGCCCATTCCGCCAGTTCAGCTTGCGGCACCCCGCCCTGCGCGGAGGCCCAGTCGGTGCGGTCAATCTGGCCTTGGCGCAGTTGCGCGTCAGCCTGCGCCGCAAGGCGGCGGGCGATAGGCAGGTCGGCGCTCCGTACCCGCGCCAGCGCCGCGCGGGCCAGGCGGCATTCCATGATCGCGGCGTCCAGCGCGGCATTGGCGGCGGCGACCACCGCCTCCAATTTACGCCCGGCCTCCGCCCGCTTCGCCTGCGCGGCGGCGATGGCATGGCGATTGAGGTCGAGCGGCGGCAAGGCGAGGCCGATCGACAGGGGCAGCTTGGTGAGACCCCGTTCCCAGGTATAGCCGGGCGAAAGGGAGATGGCCGGATATTGTTTGGCGATTTCGCCGCGCAGGTCGCTTTCCGCCTGATCATAGGCGGCGATGGCCTTGAGGATGTCGGCCCGCGCCACGGTCGCGCCGATGCGATCCCCTATGGCCCGTATCGGCTCCGGCGCCGGTTCGTCGAAATCCGCCCAATCGAAAGCGATGGTGGCCAGTGCTTCGACGGACAACCCAATGGCGGTGGCGAGCGTCTGCCGCGCACCGGCGGTCCTGCCGCGTGCATCATCGGCGGTTGCTGCGGCGGTCGCGACATCGGCCCGCACCCGTTCCAAATCGGCGCGGGCCACCGCGCCAGCCTTCAGACGCCTTTCCATCGCCGCCTGCTGCTGATGGCGGAAGGCGAGGAGCCGGGTCGCCGCATCGGCCTCGCGCATGGCGACCAGCATGTCGGCCAGCGCACGGCGTGCCTGCATCCGTGCGGCCCAGACCGTATCGGCAAAGTCATAGCGCGCAATGGCTACGCCGATGGCTGCGCTGGTGATGCGCGCTTCGCGGCGTCCTCCCGTATCGAGCGGCACATCGATCGCGCCGCCGAGCAGCCAGGGCGAATGAGTCGTAGGGTCGTTCGCATATTCGCTGCTCAGCGTCAGCGTCGCGCCGGGGGCCTGGCGCGCGGCAGCCTCTTGCGCGCTTGCGGTGACCATGGCGGCCCGCGCCACGGCGACATCGGGATTGTGGACCAGCAAGGCCGCCAGCACCGAAAGCCGGGTCCAATGCGTGGCGTCATAGGGTGCCGCCGGGGCTATCTGTGCCTGTTCGGCCTGCACGGCTCCGGCGTCGATGGAGCGTTGCTGGCGCGCAAGGGCCAGCGCCGCCGCGTCCATGGGCGCGGGGTGGTAGGACTGGCACCCGCCAAGCGGCCAGGCGCATAGCGACAAAAACAGGAAGAAAACCGGCCTGCGCATCATGATGAGGGCTCTAGGCTCACGCTGGACAAGCGCCTAATTGCAATATGGTAAGGTTAGGCGGCGCAGGATGATCGCCGGCCCTTGACGACGCAGCGGCGGATGATCTGTCCGGCAAGGTCATGAACCTCGACCCGCCAGCGCCGCCTGCCCGTCCGCTCCAGCGTCATGAAGCCGAAATGGTCCGTCCAACTGTCGAACCGAAAAACCTTGGCGCCGGGCACCTGCGTCACATCCTCCTGCGTTCCGGCCATGCCGGAAATGAACTGGCTGGGGTGGCGGGGGCCAAGATCGGCCTGCTGCCATTCATGGACATGGCCTGCGACCAGCATGTCGATACCGGCAAGGGTCAGGGATGGGTCGGCGGCGCCGAAAGTGGACCGCACCGAAGCATAGCCCGCCTGGATGCGCAGCAGGCCCCGCTTGTTGGAGGCCGCAAGGCCCAGAAGTGGATAGTGATCGGTTGCAAGGGTGAAGCGATGACCCTTCGCCATGTCGGCAACGGCTTGCTGGATCGTCCGGATCTGCCCGTAACGTGGATCGCCTGGCGGGATCGCGTCCTCGCCCATGATGGCAAGGTCGATGGCGATAACCTGCGCGCCGCCGCCCAGCGGCACGGCGAAGGGCGCACTTTCGTCGCCACGCGCATCATTCTCTCCATCATTGCAGTCTTGCCCCGCGACGAACGGCTGCGCGGCCGGCAGGCGCCACCAACCCTGCCCGGCGCGCAGGCAGCTTTCATGATTGCCGCGCACCATCACCCAGGGCGCAGCCGCCAGCAATGGCGCGGCCGGCGTGAAGAAATCCGCGTCCCATACGTCCCAGCCATAGCCCCACGGACTGCCCACGCAGCCCGGATGATCGGCGCAGGGGTTTTCGCGATAAAGATAATCGCCCACATGCAGCACAAGGTCCGGCTTCCAGGCGGCTGCCTGCGCTGCGATCCGGGCGAAAGGCCATGCCTCTGGATCGTCGCATGCCTGATAGGCATTGTCCGACGCCTTGATGCGGCAGCCCGTATCGCCGATCACCACGATGCGGCGGGCGGACGCATGGGGCGCCGGAAGAAGGCGGTCAGCAACATGGACGGTTCGCGCATTCGCCGGAATTCGCGCTTCACATATCCGCACTGGAAAGCGGGAAGCCTTGCTGTTTTCAACGCTCGATCTGGTCGGGCGCTGCGGCAGGTCAGCGGGCTCTGCGCGCACGCTCATCGCCTCGCGCCTTCCGTCGATGGACAGAAGGGGGCAGGCATCCGTCCCCGCCATCACAGTGCGGGCCACCGGTCCGTCACCCGTCATTACCATATAGGCTGAGAGCGGCGACGGTTGATCCGCCGCCGCCCCGGTCGCGCCCCAACAGGCCAGACCGGCGGCAAATACCCATTTCATCACGCCGCCGGTCATCGTCCCGCTTTCGTCAGAAGGTGATCGTCACATCGCCCATGACCGAGCGGCCGGGCTGGTAGAAATATTGGTCATAGGGCGCTGTCTTGCCCTGGTTGATATTGGTGATTTTTGTCGAGTTGAAGAGGTCGTTCACCTCGACGCCGATCCGCACCGGACCGATTTCGTAACGGGCCGACAGAATGGCGCTATTGTAACCGGCGATGCGATAGGCGGCAGGTTCGCCCTCAGCCGCATATTGCGGGCCGGTATATTTGTCGATCAGCGAGAATTTGACCGGCCCCTGTTTGAACAGCACGCCGCCCGCCGCCGTCCACATCGGGGCATTGGCGATCTGCGTGTGCGCTACGCCCGGATTATGGGTCTTGGCATAGTTGCGCGAGGCGTTGGCAAAGACTGCAAGGCCATTGTCGAAGGCGTAGGTCAACTGGCCCTCGACGCCTTTATACACCGCCCGGCCGAGGTTGATGTAGACGGTCCCCTCACTGGCGGGCGCGGTGGTGTCGACCGCAACCTTGTTGCGGAAGTCGATATAATAGAGGTCGGCGTCAAGGCTGAGATGCGAGCCATGGTAGACGAAACCGGCCTGATAATTGGTCGATTTCTGCGGCGTTGCGGTCGAATATTTCGGGTAGACGACATACAGGACGCTAAGCGGCGGGGCGAGGAAGCCTTTTGCGAACTGCGCATAGGCCGATAGCTGTTCCGTCACCGCATAATTGGCGGTCAGGAACGGCAGGTCGGCTTGATAATCCTTGCTGATATTCTGCGCGAAGCGGGTCGTCTGGTTATAGGTGGCGTTGATCTGCCGTTCCAGATCGACATGTTTGAAGCCGGGCGTGACGGTGAGGCCGGGCAGCGGACGCAGTTCCAGTTCGGTGAACAGTTCAGCGTGATCGGTGTGGCTGTCCTGATCGAACTTGATGTTGGCGGGCGGCTGGACCGTACCCGCCGGATAGTTGGCCAGCGTGATCTTCTTCTCGATATAGTTGGGCGCCTGGGTGAGAAGGTTCACGTCGCGCTGCTGGCGATAGGTGTTCGCCCGCTCGATCCACAGACCCGCCGTGACCGTCGCAAAATCGGTCAGTTGGATGCGCGCCTTGGCGATGTCGCCCCAGACGCGATATTTGTTGGTCTTGGTATAGCCCGGCACGCCGGAGACCGCCGTACCGCCGGGGGTCAGCGTGACGACATTGGCGGCCGCGATCTGCGCAGGCGTAGCCGTCGCATAGAGCGTCACGTCGTTGCCGCTCAGCGTTTCATTGTCATAACTGTAGGTATAGGCCCGGTTTTCGAAGCTCGAACCGGGCGCGATATTCGCCTCCAGCTTGACGATCTCGAAATCGGTCGTCTTGTTGGTGTGGTTATAGCCATAATAGGTCTGGCTATTGGGGTCGTTGTTCAGGCTGAAATTCTTGCCGTACAGCGCTACCTGGCTCAGCGTCGCGCCATCCTTGTCCGGCTGGTTGAAGCGGTTTTCGTTATAGGTGCCAAGCAGCGTCAGCTTCACGTCAGAGCTGATCGGGATCATTATCTTGCCGAAGATATTGTTCGACCGGAAGGGGCTGTAGCTGCGGGCGCCGTCCGATTCGACATGCTGGCCCGACAGCATGATTTCCGTGCCGCCTAGCTGCTTGATGGCACCGCTTTGCAGCACGGCGCGGGTCAGCCACGTGTTCCATGTGCCATAGCTGCCCTTCAGTTCTGCGCTCGCATCCTCGCGGGTGGCGCGGGAAAAGAGGTTCATGCTGCCGCCAAAGGTGGCGATGCCCAGATTGGAAGCGTTGCCGGGGCCGCGGTCCACCACCAGCGTTTCGATCGTGTTCGACGGGAAGAAGGTGTTGCTATGGTGCGACGGGTCATTGGTGTCGCCAAAGGGAACGCCGTCATAGGTGATATTATATTCGGCGTCCTGAAAGCCGCGGATCTGCGCCTTGGATTCCGAAAGGCCCGCACCGTTGGTGCCGCCAAAATTGGAAACGCTGGGCGAAATCAGCGCGATCTGGTTGAAATCGGCGGTCGCGGGCAGCGAGTCCTCGATGAAGGAGCGCGAGATGATCGCCTGCGGCTGCGTCGTCTGGAGCGAGGCGGTGACAGGTGCGATCTCGTTGACCTTGGTTGCGGTCACGAGGATGTTGGAACCCTCGGCAATGCCCTGATCCTCAGCAGCGCTGGCCTCCGTCGCAGCCATCGCGTGGCCGGCGATGCAGGGAAGGGTCGCGATGGTGCCAAGCAACAGCGCCCGGCGAAGCGTGGTAATGGTCATGAAACAATCCCCTTTCAGCCATTTTGGCGTCGTGGGACCGGCTATGGGTGCGTGATGACGGATCGGTGACGCTTTGGTAACAGTTCAAAGTGTGGGGAAATGTAAGGTTTCCAGCACCGCCTGCCGCCCTTACATTTGCGGCGACGGTCGGACATGAGAGCTGAGAGTCTATTTGGAAATGCGCTCTTCCGCGCATTTCGAAACAGACTCTGAGCATTGGGAGCCTGAGCATTGCAAATTCTGGTGGTAGAGGACGATCCCGATCTGCGCCTGTTCATCGAAAATGGGCTGCGCCGCGCCGGGCATGCGGTGCATGGCGTGACGAGCGCCGAACAGGCGGCAACTGATGTCGGGAAACAGGCTTTCGATGCCGTGGTCCTCGACCGGATGCTGCCGGGCATGACCGGGCTGGACCTGGTGCGGCAATGGCGCAGACAGGGTGAGCGGGTGCCGGTGCTGCTGCTGACCGCGCTCGACGGCATCGATGACCGGGTGGAGGGTCTGGAGGCCGGGGCGGACGATCATGTCGGCAAGCCGTTCGCCATGAACGAACTGCTGGCGCGGCTTCAGGCAATCACCCGCCGCGCCCATGTGCCCGATCCCGGTTCCCGGATCGAGGAGGGGGAACTGGTCCTTGACCTGATGCGGCGGGATTTGCGCTACAAGGGACGGCTCGTGGCCCTCCAGCCGCGCGAGATGCGGCTGCTGGAGGAACTGATGCGCCATTCCGGCGAGCCGGTGACGCGTGCCATGCTGCTGGAACGGGTCTGGGGCTTCACCTTCAATCCGCAGACCAGCATCGTGGAAACCCATATCAGCCGGTTGCGCTCGAAACTCAGCGACAGCGGCGTGCCCGCCAGCATCGAATCCGTGCGCGGTGTCGGCTACAGGCTGGCCATGCATGGCTAAGGTGCTGCGCAGCGCGGCCTATCGCATCGCGCTGGTTTATGCGCTGGGCTTTGCGCTGGCGACGGCGTTGCTGGGCGTCGCGGTGATCCTTTTCGCTCATGCCGCCTTCATGCGCCAACTGGAAGCGCAGATCGTCGAGGATAGCGGCGCCCTGATCGCCGAATATCGGCTGGAGGGGCAGGAAGGACTCACCTTTGCCATTGGCGAGCGAGAGGCAGGTAACAGCGTCAATGAACTCCTATATGCGGTGTTCGCGCGGGACGGCCGGCGCATAGCGGGCGGCCTGCATGCCCGCCGCCCGCCGGCGGGCTGGAGCAACCTTGATTTTCAGGACGTTCTGGAGGGGCCGGATGTCGCCCGCGCCTGGTCCGTCGATCTGGATGATGGCTCTCGCCTGGTCGTAGGCGCGGATCGTTCGGTGGTCGAGCGTGTCGACCAGACGCTAGGCGGCATTTTTCTGGTGGCGTTCGCCATCGTGCTGCTGCTCAGTCTGACCGGCGCGCTCCTGCTTGGCGCCTATCTCCGCCGTCGCCTGGCTGCCATCAGTGGTGCGGCCGACCGGATCATGGCGGGCGATATTAACCGCCGCGTGCCTGAGAGCGGGACCGGCGACGAATTTGACGCGCTGGCCCATTCGCTCAACCGGATGCTGGACCGGATCACGGTCCTGCTCGAAAATCTGCGTCAACTGTCGGGGGATATCGCGCATGACCTGCGCACGCCACTGGCCCGGCTGCGCAGTCATCTGGAAGAGAGCCTGGAAGGCGGGGAGGATCCGGATCGCCTGAGGGAAAGGCTGGCTTCCGCGCTGGATCAGACGGACAAGCTACTTGCCCTGTTCGCGGCCATTTTACGTATCAGCGAAATCGAGGGTGGACGGCGCAAGGCGAGTTTTCGGACCGTTGATCTGGCGGAAATCGCCCGCGACATGGCCGACAGCTATCTCCCCGCCGTTGAAGAAGGCGGTCGCACCTTGACCGCAAATTTGGCTGCTATCGCAACGGTGCAAGGTGATCGGGAATTGCTCTCGCAGGCGATCGTGAACCTGCTCGACAACGCGCAGATGCACACGCAGCCCGGCACGGCCGTACATCTGCTTCTCGAAAACCGTGACGGCAAGGTGCGTGTTGCGGTCTGTGACAATGGACCGGGCGTGCCCGGCGACGCGCATGAAGCCATTTTCCGCCGTTTCGTGCGCATGGACCGCGGCAGAACCACGGCTGGCCATGGCCTGGGCCTTAATTTGGTCGCGGCGATCGTCGCAATGCATGATGGGCAATTGGAAATCGGTGACAATGCACCGGGACTGACGATAGGGTTCATTCTGCCGCAAACCTTGCCTGCATCGGCAAGTCTGTGACATGATGAAATAGCTCCACAGCGAAGCTGAATTCCTCCATAGCCGCTAAGCAACAAAGCCGGCTGACGAATAAGCCGGGAAAACGGGTCTGGGCCATGACTGTGCCTGCGAATGGCGCCGTCCAGCTGCGTTTCCAATCCGCCGAGCGGGAGGAGTAAGAGGCATGTCGGAACGGCAACTCAAGGCGTGGCAGGATGCGGGCCTGATCGACGCCAAGATCGCTGACCACATCCGTGCCTGGGAGGCCGCGCATAGCCGGCCACTGGGTCTGTGGGCGATCATCGGGCTTGGCGCCCTGACCATTGGTCTGGGCATCGTGTCCGTGGTTGCCGCGAACTGGGATGCGATACCGGGTGAAACCCGCCTTGCTATCCACTTTGCGCTGATGATCGGCTTTGCGGGTCTGCTCTGGCGCTATTTGCCCGATGCGGCGGCGCAGAACAGTCATTTCAGCGATGGCCTGCTGTTCGTCGCGGCGGTGCTTGGCCTCAGCCTTTTCGGCCATATCGGGCAGGTCTATCAGACCTCTTCCCCCCTCTGGCAGCCGCTGCTGGCATGGGTGATCATTTTTTCGCCGCTGCTGCTGCTGTTCGGGCGAGCCTGGCCGATTGCGGGCCTGTGGCTGGCGGGTGTGCTTGGCACCGCATGGTCCCATGCCGATGAATATGGCCATAGTTGGTTGTGGGGTCAGCACGCGCCACAGCTTGTCCATCCCACTTTTTATTGGGGGCTGATCGCTTGCCCGCCCATGGCGGTGACCGCATTTGCCGCGTTCATGCGCGACCGCAGCGATCGCCCTGTGTTCTGGCGTCTGCTCGAACAGCTAGCCATCGCCACCATCCTTATCGGCCTCAGCATCGTCATCATCGCAGGCGAGTGGGACGGCAGAGGGCGCAGCATCATCGGCGCCGCGATCCAGAGCCTCGCGTTGATCGGTGCGGCGGCGGTGATCTGGACTGTCAGGCAAACACGCTCCGGTCAGGCGACCGCAAGCATATTGGTGGTCGCGGCCGTGATGCATTTCGCGCAGGCGCTGCTCTTGGGTATTGATGGTTCGATCCGGGGGCCCTGGATCGGAGCGTTCTTCTTCCTGACATTATGGGGCGCGGTCGCTGCGGGAGCGCTTTTCGCCCGGTGGCGGCTGCTGTTCCAGGGGGCGATTGCATTGCTCGCCCTTCGCATCATCATCCTCAGCTTCGAACTGAATGATGACCTGTTGGGCAATGGCGCGGGCCTCATCCTGTCCGGCGCTTTTGCCATGGCGGTAGCCTGGGTGACGGTGCGAATATCCAGACGCTATGCACCGAAGGGGAGGAATGAGGGATGAAGATTATCGCTTCGCCCCGTTCTTGGCTCGCGGTTGCCCTTGTGCTGCCCCTTGTCGTGCTTGGCATCAGCTGGGCTGCGACCTATCGTCTGGCCCAGCAAGGACAGGAATGGCTGATCCCCATTCGCGGTTACGATCCGAGAGATCTGTTGCGGGGACATTATGTCCAATATCAATATGACTGGCCTGTGGATGCCCCGTCGTCCGGAGAACGGGGCAGCGATGACGTGCCACTCAGTGCATCCTTCGTTAGCCAGCTATGCATCGAAGGGACGGCCCCTGACATCACCAGGGTTCGGGAATTGCCCTTCATTCTGGGACGGACCAATCCCGAGAAGGTAAAGGGATGCGCCATCATTGTTCGAGCCTCCCTGGACGCCCGGCGGGAAGTTCGGGGACTGAATTCCGGCATCTTGTTCGTGTCGCAAACGCGGGCGCTGGCATTGTCGCGCCAATTGGCCAACCCCGGCCAACGGGGCTTCGTCCGGGTCAGGATCAGGCCTGACGGCATCATGCGACCGGTAGATATGGAGTTCAGACGGCGTGACAGCATCTAGCCCAGCACGAATGAGGCATGCTGCGACGCCGCCATATTGCGTGGATGAACGAACAGTCGTTTTCTGAAACGCGAAATTTGACCAGGACCGGCAGAGAAGGATCATCGTTCGGGGAATGAGGGCGGAAAGGCTTCGCGCCACTCCTTACCGCCGAAGCCGTACTACCGCCTCATCCAGCACCGACAAAAAGTGTGACCGATCCGCCTTCCCAAACGGGGCCGGTCCACCGAGGCCATCGCCGACCGCGCCTGCGCGCAAATCCGCCATGATGGCCCGCACTGCAACGGCATTGCCGATAGAGGCATTGGTAAAAGGCCTCCCAGTCGGCGCGATCACCGCCCCGCATCCAGACTTCAGGCATCGGTCGGCTAGCAATATGTCGGCGGTTATGACGATGGAGTGTGCCTCCACATGCTTGACGATCCAGTCATCCGCTGCATCGAACCCGTCACTCACCACCACGCGTGAGACGAGCGCATGCATGGGCACCCGAATGGGACTGTTGCTGACGACGATGACAGGCACATCATATCGCCACGCGACCTTGTAGGTCTCGTCTTTTACCGGACAAGCGTCAGCATCGATGAGGATTCGGAGCATTCGAAAGATATAGAAGGGATCGTTTGAAAAGAGGAGGACCTTCTTCCGGCGAGGTTGAAAATAGCCTTGGCATGGATAGCGGCACCGGATCTCTACGTTTATCGGAGCACAGATAGTGGCCGGTTGGTTGGCTCAGCCTCTCAACGGCGGACGGTCCGCACCTGGGATCGAAAATCGGCGGCTGAATGACAGGAATGGGTCGATAGTCCGACTATGGCGAAAGGTCGAAGAAAGCTACCAATATAACCAAGCAATCCGGCCCCGGATCGAAGGCAAAATGCATGATTCAGGATGAAACGCAATGCAAGACCGCCCATCGCCGGTGGTTTGCTGCCCCGCTGCTGAAATGAAATTGAATACTACGCGGTGCGCGATTGGGTGGTGTATTGCCAGTGAAGGGCCGCAGCGGGATTTCCTGCTTCGGCAGGGCGCTCTTCGAGCAAATGGCGGACCAGTGCCTGCATGTTTGCATCATATTGTGCCAGGGTCTGGCGTTTCCCGGCAACGTCGAAATGAGTGACCAGCCGTTCGCCGTCCCAGCGGTGAAACGCCAATCCTGGAGACTCCGCGACGATCATCGCGCGGTCGTCGGTCGCATCGGGATTTATCGGACGGAAATCCAGCGCGACTTCGGGAGAAGATGAGGCGCAGACGGTCACCTGCCGGCCCTGCCAGAGCGTCATGACCGGTCGGTGGACATGACCGCAGACAATCGCCTTCACCTGATCGGCACCGCACATCGCCTGAGTGAAGCGGGCGACCCAGGGTTCCTGAGATACGGTGTCCATCCAGTCGATCCCCAGCTCGACCGGCGGGTGGTGCATGGCGATGATCGTGGGCAAGTCCGGCTTCTCCGCCAGCTTGGCGCGCAGCCATGCCGCGCGGATTGCGCAGAACGCCCCGCCATGGCGCCCTTCCTCCAGCGTATCGAGGACAAGGATGCGCAGCCCGTCGAGGTCAATCGCATATTGGATGAAGCCAAAGGCGTCAGGAACATGCTGGAACTGCGCGCGGAATGGATCGCGCAGGTCATGATTGCCGACACACAGATGCACCGGGAAGCGGCACGGCGCCAGCGCTTCCGCCAGGCGTGCATAGCTCTCGCTATCGCCCTTGTCGGTAAGATCCCCGGTGACGAGCAGCAGGTCCGGCCGGTTTGGACCGGCCGTCAAACGATCGAGCACCATGTCCAGCCGCTGCCGGTTCAGCTCACCGGGATTGCCGGGATCGAAGCCGAGATGGATGTCGGTGATTTGCGCTATCAACACCGCTTGCCCCTCCCCAGGTGCGTTGCACCGGCCGGGGCCCCACCCGACCGCTGTGCATCATCATTTCGCGGCCAGCGCCGATCCGGATTCCTGCTTTGAGCCTTCAACCAGAACGTCCATCTGGTTGTTGCAGCCCTTGGCCAGCAGTGCGGAAGCGACGCCATCGAGCTCGGCGCTGGCCGGGCTCACCATGGTGACCTTGAGCGTGACAGGCGCGGCGGCACCGGCGAGCGCGATCTTGAATCGCGCACCTTCGGCAGCAGGCAGCTCTTCGACCGGCCAGGCGCGAACCGACTGGCCAGCGCGGAAGTCCACAAGCGCACTCTTGCCATCGCCCTCGCGAGTCACGGTAGCCGAACCCTCGGCAGCGTTGTCGGGACGCCAGATTGCCATTGTACCCGCGTCAGCGATGCATTGGAGACCGCCTCGCGACGCATCGACATACCAGACATTCGGGCTGCGGGCAGGACCGCCGCCGATGGCGCTGCGGGTGGCCCCGGTGCGTGACTG
Source organism: Sphingobium sp. 15-1 (assembly GCF_013375535.1). Lineage (GTDB taxonomy): Bacteria > Pseudomonadota > Alphaproteobacteria > Sphingomonadales > Sphingomonadaceae > Sphingobium > Sphingobium aromaticivastans. The sequence goes on along the minus strand of NZ_JABXJG010000002.1, from coordinate 1,159,217 downwards.
GCGCGCGCCGGCATTGGCGAGCAACGCGGTGAAGCCGGAACCCGTCGCGGCGCCCGAGCCGGCAACCGCAACCTGGCCCGGCCCCTTGAGGACGCGGGTGCCTGCGGCGTCGAGCACGGTGATCATGTCACCGGGCTTGAGCGCCAGCTTGGCGTCAGCCGCGAGGGTCTTGCCCACCGGATAGGAGGCAGCCGAAGGGCCAGTCGAACGGACCACCAAGGTTCCAGCGAGAGCCGCGTCGGCGGTGGCAAGGGCGATCACTACGCCCGCAAGTGCCGTCAACTTCCTAGTCGAGAACAAAATACCCTCCTGTTTCCTGGTGCTTCAGCCTGTAGACGAGCTGCGTTAAGGCCTTGTCATCCGCTATGGTTTCCGATTTCTTTTCAAGCGCGCTCAGCGCCTCGGCACAGCCGCCAATGGCCTTGCCGACGACCTCGCAAAACTGCTTGCGTTCGGCCTCGGGCATATCGGGAACCGGCTCGAAAATGCTGAGCGACGAAGCCCGGCCGCGCAGCACGACGTTGCCCATCGGCCGGAAGATATCGAGGCCCGAGCGTTCCTTCGCACTCTCGCTGACGAGGACGGCGGACTTGGTCTGCTTGTTCGCGGATTCAAGGCGCGCGGCGGTGTTCATGCTGTCACCAAGCGCCGTATACTGGATGCGTCCCTCGCCACCGAAATTGCCGACGATCGCTTCGCCATGGTGCAGGCCGACCCGGGTCATACCGATGGGCGGGACGCCTTCGGGTACGGTCTTGCGGAACAGCTCGCCCGCCGCGTGCATTGCGAGTGCGGCCTTTACCGCGCGTTCGCCGTCATCCGGGCGGCTGATCGGCGCGCCCCAGAAGGCCACCACGGCATCACCAACGAATTTGTCTATCGTCCCGCCATGGGCGAGCACGACTTCGCTCAGCATGTCGAGATAGCGGTTGAGCAGTCTGGCCACCATCTCCGGCTCGATGGCGTGGCTCAGCTTGGTAAAGCCCTCAAGATCTGAAAAGATCACGAATATCTCGCGCTTCTGTCCGCCGAGCTGGAGCGAATCGGGATCCTTCATGATCTCCGCCGCAATGTCGGCTGGCAGATATTTGCCCAGAGCGCCTTGCGCGAACCTGCGCTGCTCGGCGCTCAGCGCCCGCGCCGCCGAGCCGGCAATGATGAACGCGGCCAGCCAGCCGGCAATCCAGCCGAACGCGGGGAGGCCGTAGGTCTCGATGTCGTTGGCGGCGAGCAGGAACGGGATGCCACCCAGCGCCGCGATCTGAACCGCCAGAAGCGAACCGGAGAGAAACGGCTTGCGGTTGAAGGACGCGGTAAAAGCCCCGGCGAGCACGGCGGCGATGGCCGCCATCCAAAGCGCGGCGTTCGGCACCGGTTTCAACAGCCGACCGTCCATCATCTGGGCGAGCATGTGGGCGAACAGCTCCATTCCCCAGATATTCTTCGCTTCGCCCTTGCCCGCACCGCGGGTGAGCGGGGTCTGGAAGATATCGATATCCTGAATATTGCCGCCGATGAGGACATATTTGCCCTTGATCTGCTGCGCGAACATCGCTGCCGCTTCGGGAGACTGGAACAGCTCGTCGCTGGCGAAGGTGTCGATCGGAATGGCCGCGAAGATCGGCTGATCCTTGAGCGCCGGCCGGCGATAGGCCAGGCTGCCGGTATAATGGGCGAAGGCCTTGTCGCCGGGATTCAGCGCATTGGGCATGCGTGGCGGAGCGCCGGGGATGATGTCGGCCCATTTGCGCATGACATTGTCGGAATCGGTCTGGATGACGATGCTGGTGGGATGGACATGGCCGCCCTTGGCGATTTCCTTCTGGAAGGTCTCCAGGAATATCTGTTGCTCGTAGAGGATCTTGTCGCTTGCCGTGTCGATGGAGGCATGGGCGAGGAAAGTGGGGGTCTTCATCCCCTGGAAGGTTTGGATGAGAAGCGCGTCGTCGCTCTGCGGCTGGTCGATCAATATGTCGATGCCGATCGCCTTGGCTCCCATGGCGTCCAGCCGCGCGAGCGCTTTGGCCAAGGTCGTCCGGTCCAGCGGCGAGCGCTTGCCGGTCTTGATCAGGGTCTCGTCGGTATAGGGGACGATGACGACGCGATTATCTTGCTGGACAGTCGGCGCGGTGGCGATGATCCGCGCATCGAACAGAGCATGTTCGGCATCGATGGCGAATGGTAGATTCCAGCTCAATCGGGCGACCAGCACCGCCAAGACCAGCCCGAGCAGCGAGAGTGCGATCCGGCCCCGGCCGATCTGCGTCGCCAGTTTCCCTAGCCTCGTGGCAAGGCCCTTGGCCGCTTTCCCTTGGGTATCGCTCATTGCCGTGCTTCCTTCTCGTTCGCGGCACTCTCTGCCCCGGCGAACTGACTTGTGGTGTCGCCGGACAGCGGCTTGGCGGCATCGCCGACAATGGCGAAGGCTGCCCAATAATAGGGGTGGGACGTCAGCGGATCGTCCATCAACCGGTTCTGCGAAAGCCGCATCGATTCCCCGACTGGACGGGTGCTGCTGTCCTCGTAGATGAGCGACATCAGCTTTCTGGTGGCGTCATAGTCATCGGGCACCGGCCAGTGGCTGGCGATGACCGAGCGCGCCCCGGCGCCGACAAATGCACGCACCAGGCCGTCGAGCGCAAAATTCCCGCCGGTGCCGATCCCCGCTTCGCGTGTCGCCGCCGCCGTCGCCGCGCCCGCCGTGTCGCAGGCCGAGAGGATCACCGTATCGGCGTCGAGCCTGAGGTCGAAGATTTCCTTGAAGCTCAAAAGCCCGTCCGACTGGCGTTTGCCATAGGAGGTCACCAGCGCGGGGCGCGCAGGGCAGCCGGGGCGCGGCGCGGTGACGAGGCCATGCGTCGCGAACTGGATGATGCGGAAATCCTTCAGATCGTCGCGCTCGCGCAGGGCGGAGTCGGAGAAGCCATCCTCCGTCACCACCTCATTGCCGGACCCGCCGAGAAGCTGCGAAGCGAGCTTGAGCTCAGCCGAAGAGATCGGCTTGTTCCAAAGCGAGAGCGTCCAGTCGCAGGCATCGCGGCCTTCCTCGCTGTGCGGCGCCCATTCCAGCTTGGCCGTTGGCGTATTCTGGCCCATGCCCAGATAATGCCGCTTGGCACGCGAGGCAGGCAGGCGACGGACGTCGACGAAGGATTGCGCGGAAACAGCGGTGGAGATGATGCGGTCGCGACCCAGCCAGGCGGTTCCGGTGAAGTCGAATTCGTCCGGATTCTTCACCTTCTGGCGCGCGGCATAGGCATCGACGCTTGCCTGATCCATGACCAGAACATTGGCGGGCAGCTTGAGCAGCGGCCCATCCGGTTCGAACACCAGATGCCTGACCGACGGAATCTCACCAGCCACCGCGCCGAAGAGAAGGTCGTACATTTTATGCGAGGCGGAGAGGTCGAACGGATTGGTGGTGAGCTGGTTCGATTCTTCGATAACGATGGAATCGCGGATGGTGTCGGTCAGCTTTTCCAGCTCGGTGCGGGTTGCGCGGAGCTTGAAAATCCGGGCGCTATCGCGGCGCACGAGGATGCCATAGGCCGCCTCGTCAACGATGAGCAGCTTGTAATAGCCTTCCTCGGGCTTGAGCTCGGCTTGCATGCCTTCGAGTTCGAGGGCCGAGTTGGTCATGACGCGGAACTTGGGGAACGCAGCCAGGCGGGCGAGCAGCGCGGTCTGATCGGCGCCGGCCTGCTGGCGATGGGCTTGCGCCGTGGCAAGCGCCTGGTCTTCCTGAGGGGTGCGCGATTCAATCGCGCCGAGGCGGGCGATTTCAACGTCGGTGACGACGATATCGCGGGTCAGGCTGATCGACTGGCGAAACAGGCCCGATGCCTCGTCGCTGCCGCCCGACAGCTCCCGCGCGAACACGGCCTGGGTCTGGGCGACACCGGGCCGCACCATCGCCTGGCTGGCAACGAAGAAGTCCCTCGCGGACTGGACATCCCCCTTCGCGGCGAGCGCATCGAAATAGGGCTTGATGAGTGCGCGCAGTGCCTCGCTGCCGCCCGGAATGCGCGCAGCGTCGCGCACCAGTTGACGATAGGCCGGGATGGCATCGCCCATGGCGCCATGTTTTGCCTGCAGCCCGGCCAGCCTGGCCTTCACGGCCAGCACCGTTGCCGATTCCGGATAGTCGGCCTCATAAATCCGCAACGCATCGCGCAGATGGTTTTCGGCAACGCCGCCCTTCCCATCGGCCTCGGCCATCTGGGCAAGTTCGATGGAGACACTGGCGACCATCCAGTGCATCGAGCGCACCGCGCCGCCACGCACCGAGGAATAATCGGCCAGCACCTTGGCGAATTCGGACCTGGCCGCATCGCGTTCGTGATTCAAACGGAGAGCGACGCCGCGCAGATAATGCGATTGGGCATCAAGCAATGTGCCGCGCTCGGCTTCGGATAGGTACGTGGCCCCTCCGCCGAGCCTAGTCATGGCATCGTCATCGATCTGGAGCCGCTGCGAAAGCTTCTTGTCGATGAAACCCTCGGCCAGCCGTGAACTCAATCCTGCCGCCTCGGCTATCGCCGGGACTGCCGTATCGAGCGCCGCAATGGCGCCGTCGGCATCGCGCTTGTTGAGCTTGTGCGTGGCCTTGAGGTTACGAAACAGCCGTCCGAACAAAGGGTCTGATCCGTCAGCGACCTTGGCCGCTTCAGCGAACAGGCGATCGGCCTCGGCCATGTTGCCGAGGTTCGACTGTTGCATGGCTGCATTGGCGTAATATTCGGCGGTCTTGCTGGTTTCGGCATTTTTGGTGCGGACCCGGCCGACCAGCGCCTCGAAGAATTCCGACGCCTCGGCGTAGCTGCCTTCGACATTGCGGCCATAACCGGCGGCGAGCGCCTGGCCGGGATCGAGGCTGGCCGCCTGGACCCGCGCAAAGGCAGCGGGATCTCCGGCATTGGTGGTCGCTACCGAAATCTCGCCGCCGACGGCACGGTCGGCCGCAAGGGCGCGCAGCCCGATCTGCAGGGCGCTATCATAGGCCGAAAGACCTTCGGCGCTGAGCAACTCGTCGCCATGCCGCAAGGTGTAGATCGTGTAGTTGAGGCCCGCGCCATTGCGGCACTCGGCTTTCCCGACGCCGCGAAGGTCGGGTATCGGGGCTTCCTCGGGACGGGCGCAGGACAGGTCCTTGTCCCTTTCGCCTGCATGGCGATCCTCCGGATCCCCCGCACGGGCCTTAAGCGCATAAAGCCGCGCGACCGGCGTGGCTGCATCGCGGCAGACAATGTCGTAGGCCCGGTCGAACATAGAGGCGAACCGGGCGTCCTCGCTGCGCCTCTGCGCGGTGCACAATACGCCGCGATCGCCAACGCGAAAGCTGTCGGACGCCGAGACGGCCGCAGGCGATGCGAAGGCAGGCGCATGGGCAAGGGCGAACGCCGCCACGGCCAGATATTGGGCGATGCGCTTCATCATTCGTCTCCCGGAATCCAGAGGGTGGAATTGCCGGTGCCGGAAACCGGCTCGTCCACCGGCGGCGACTGGCTGACGTTCCTGGTGTCGATCACGCTGTTGACCACCACCTTGGGATTACCCGTGCTCTCTGCTGCGGCTTGTTCCTTCTGTTCCTCTTCCGGCTGCCTGGTCTCGCTCTGCTCCTGCTGCTGCACGGAACTGTTCACCTGATTTGCGATTTCAGGCACGGCTGGCCCCGCGCAGCCATTGGCCGGGCCGCAGGCAAGGACCGTCAGGTCGTTGCCTGTAAAGCTCACAGCATAGTTGGCGGAAGCGGCCAGCGTCCCCTGCGTGATGGGATAAACGCCGACCGGCGAGGCTGCCGTCGCGGTGGTGGCCAGCGCGCCGGAAAGGCTGTCGCCATTGACCAGACCGTTGCCGCCCAAAATATAAGTCAGCGCCGGATTGGGATCCGATTGCAGGCGGCTCGCGGGATTGGCCGTAATGCTCAGCGGCCGGGGCGCGACGTTAAGCAATCCGTTGACATAGGTCAGTGCATAATTGGGCGAGGCGGCGAGCGTGCCCTGCGTCACGGCATAGGAACCGACGCCCGACAGCCCGTTGGCGGCGGTTGCGAGCGAGCCGGTCAGCATATCGCCGTTGACCAGCCCCGCGCCGCCGACCGTGTAGGTAAGGACCGGGTTCGCATCGCCATAGAGCCGGTCGAGAAGGTCGCCGGTTACGGTGACTGCGCGCGCAATGATCGACAAAGCGGTTGCGTTCGTGGGGGCCTGGACAAAGGAAAAGCTGTAGTTCGCAGAATTGCCGCTGAGTCCCGATCCGGTAACAGCATAACTGCCGATGCCGCTCAACGCGTTGGCGGAAGTGGAATAGACCGCAGTGCCGGTCGTTACTGTGGCCAGGCTGTCCGCACCGAACAGCCCGCTTGCGCTTTCCGTGCCCGTCAGGCCACCCGGCGCATTACCATAAATGCTGCTCGCCGGGTTCGCGGCATAGGTGATTGTCGCGGCGGCGGGCGTTATGCTTCCGCCAGCGTTGGTGAGCGTCACTGCATAGTTCGCCCCGCCATTGCCATCGTTCACCGAGTAGCCAGCGTTCACGGCCAGAATGCGTGCGCCGGCATTGGCGCTATCGAAGCTTTGGCCAAGCCCGGTGACCGTATCGCCACCTTGCAGGCCGACCACGCTGACCGTTGCTGTCGAAGCCGTGGTCGCATCATAGGACCGCGTGTCCACCGCAGCGGACAGGGTCAGCGCCGCTGGCGTGATGCTGCCGGAGGCCGAGTTGAGCGTGACCGTATAGTTCGCTCCGCCATTGCCGTCGTTCACCGCATATCCGGCGTTGACGGCAACTGTGCGAACACCGGCATTCGCGCTGTCGAAGGACTGGGCAAGGCCAGTGACGGTGTCGGCTCCCTGCAAGCCGGTAATGCCAACCGTTCCGGTCGAACCGGTCGTGGAATCATAGGACCGCGTATCAGATGAAGCATTCAGGACGAGCGACGCTGGAGCAATCGTGAGCGCGCCATTGACATAGGCGATCGTGTAGTTGCCCGAGGTCAGTCCGCCCGGCGCAATGACGTAGCCTCCGGCGTTGACTGCACCCTGCGAACTTCCGGTGTAGCTGAGCGAGCCACCGAGGACCGCTGCGGTTTCTCCGTTGACGAACCCGCTGTAGGTTATGCCATTGCCACCGGAATATGCGGCGGCGTTGTAGGTTCGCGCATCATTGTTCGCGGCAACGGTAAGCGCCACCGGCGCGATATTGCCTGACGCCGTGTTGAGCGAGACGGTGTAATTGTTGCCGCCATTGCCATCGTTGATCGTGTAGCCAGCATCGACGCCAAGCGTGCGTGCGCCCGCATTCGCGCTATCGAAAGACTGGGTGAGCCCGCCCACCGTGTCGCCGCCCTGCAGTCCGGACACAGAGACGGTGCCAGCGGAAGCGGCGGTGCCGTCATAGTTGCGGCTGTCGGACATTGCGGCAAGAGAGAGCGTTGCAGGGGTAATGCTCCCCGGGGCCATGTTGAAGGAGACGGTGTAGTTGTTGCCGCCATTGCCGTCGTTGATCGTGTAGCCGGGATCAACGGCAAGTGCGTGCCCGCCCGCATTCGCGCTGTTGAACGATTGCGTGAGTCCGCTCACGGTGTCGCCCGCCTGAAGTCCGACGATGCCGACCGATCCGCTCGATACAGTGGTGGCATCATAGGCGCGCACATCGACAGCGGCATTGAGAACAAGCGCGGCCGGCGTGATCGTCAGCGTGGCCGAGGGGACGACGACGATATTATAGCCAAGCTGGTCGGACGAAAGGCCGCCCGAATAGCTCACGGCATGACTGCCGGCGTTGCGGCTGATCCCGCTGATGCCCGCGCTGCCGAATATGTGGGCCAGGTCCGTGCCAGCAGGGATGACATTGAGTACCGGCACGGTGCCGTCATAAGCGAGTGTCATGTCCATTGGCCCGACCTTGAGCGGGCGGAGGAAGGCCTTGAGCAGCGGCGTCGACAGCCCGTCATAGATGCGCCAGATCGCGGTCCCGCTGCCGGTTGTATCGAGCGACCAGCCTGCAAAACTGGAGGCCATTCTGGACTGGGCAGTGCTGAGCATGACAGCGTTCGCGCAGCTTGATCCGCCATCGATGGAGCAGGCCACCGACACGCCCGACGCTTCACCGTCCCAATAGCTGTTGAGGATCGATCCGGTCGGGGAGTTCCCGCCGACAAGGCCACCTGCGCCGGGCGCTGCAACGGCGCCATTGGCGAAGGTGAAGGCAATCGTACCGTCATTGGAACCGGCAATCCCACCGGCATAGTTGGTGCCGTTGACGGTCACGCCGGACCAACTGTTATCGATGATGCCTCCGCTCTGGTTCAGGCCGACCAAACCGCCCGTGTCCGACCCGCCGGAGTTGATGAAGCCTGTCGCGAAGGAGCCTGTAATCATTCCCGAATTGCTCGCGGCCAGCGCGCCGACATAGCCTTGACCGCCAAGGATGTTGACATTGGCAAGGCCAAGGTTGCGGATGGTGCCCTCATTGAAACGGAACAGACCGATCTCGCTTGTGGAGGGCTGGTTGAAACTCAGGCCGGAAATGACATGCCCCGCGCCATCGAAAATGCCCAAAAATGGCGGCTCGCCATTGCCCAGCGGGATAAAGCCGTCCATGCCCCAGACACCGCTCAGACGCGCGGTCTCGGTGGCGTCGATATCGTGCGACAGCCTGTAATTGCCGTCGAGCGCAAGGCTGATCAGCTGCATCTGGTGGATGCTGCCGATCGATGCAAAGCCGGATTGGAACCGGGGCTGTTCCCATATGCCGATCGGCCGGGTGACATCCTCGGCCCAGATCCAGTCATTGGGATTGAGGTTAGTGTATGCCGCTGGGCCGAAGGCATAGTTGCTCGCGCCCGACTGGCCCGGATCGCTGGTAACGGAAAGCAGGTTCGCGATCGTGCCGGTATCGGCGCCGAAGCCGGACGACTGGCCGCTGGTGAAGTCGTCCCAATAGGCGTTGGTGATGACGCCGCCGGCATTGTTGCCGACGAAACCGCCGACATTGGAGCCGCCTGGCGCGATGACGGCGCCGGTCGAATAGCTCGTATCGATAGCGCCATAGCCGGGGCCGATATTCTGCCCCGCGAAGCCGCCCACGCTGTCGCTGCCAGATCCCGCTATTACGTCGCCCAGCGCGTAGGAGCGGGTCACCGAAACCCAGTTGGTGCCCGTCAACCCGCCGACGAATTGCCCCCCGGTTCCCGCCACGACGTCGCCGCTGGCATAGGCCTGATCGATGCTGCCATAGTCATGCCAGCCGATGAGGCCGCCGACTTCGCTACTGTTGTTCGCTGCGGTGACATCGCCTGTCGCGAAGGACCGGGTGACGACGGCATGATAAGCGCTGCCGATCAGACCGCCGATGCGGTTGCCGCTACCGGTCACAGAGGCGGTCGAATGCGAACCGTCGACGAACGTATTCATGTTGCTGCTGCCGATCAGGCCGCCGACATTGTTCTGACCGGTCACGACCCCGGTCACGAAACTGTTCGATAGCTTGACGGGGCCGCAGAAGCCGCAATTGGCGGTCTGGGCGATCAGGCCGCCGACATTGTCGCCGCCTGTGATGGTGGCGTCGATCAGGCCGAGGTTGCGGATCGAAATGGCTGGCTGGGACGCCGGACCGCCGACTGTGGCGAAGAGACCGGCCAGAGCCACGCCCGGCATGTTGACGGTGAGGTTGGTGATGACATGTCCGAGGCCATCGAAATTGCCCGAATATAACGATCCCGCGCCGAGCGGCACGAAGCCCGCGCCGCCGTTCCATCCGGCTGTCGGCGTCGCATCGATGTCGCGGCCGAGCGCAAAGCTCTGGCCAAGGAAATTGTTGATCGCCTGGAGATCGGTAAGGCTGTTGACCAACTGGTAGCCGGTCCAGTTGCCCGCGACCACGCTGCCGGAGAAATCGGTGGGCGTGCCGAAGCTGGCCGGATTATAGTAGAGGTCGATCTGGCTGCCCGTGCCGGTAAGATTGAAGGTGCCGGGCTGTGCCGTGACCGTCCCGGTACCGTTGCCACCCGCATCCGCCCGCAGGGTGAGCATGGCGTTCGCGCCGCTGCCGGTGGCTGGTCCGGCCAGATCGATCGACCCTGCGGCCGTGATCCTGAATTGGCTGTTGCCGCCGATCGCGATCGGCGCGTCGATGGCGATGTCGCCCATGGGCGCGCTTGCCGCCGTTCCCAATATGGTCGTGGCGGCCGGTGCGGCGCTGAGCAGCGCAGCCCCGTTCAGGGCAAGGCCGTTGACGGAACCGCTTCCCGCCAACACGCTGGTATCGAAGGCAAGCGATCCGCCCGCACTCGCCAGCTTGAGCGTACCGGCATCGGCAGTGAGCAGCACCGTTCCGCTCGTCGCGTCTCCACCGGGCCCGCTCCCACTGTTCCCGCCGATGGCCGAGGCATTGAACGCGACGCTCGACCGCAGATCCATCGTGGTTGCGCTGTCGCTGACACCGGCGGAAACCTTGCCGGCGATGGCATGGCCTCCAAGCCCGATGCTGCCGTCTCCGCCGCGTGCCGATGTGTCGAACAAGGAGGCGCCTGTCGCCGCCAGAACGCTTCCCGGACTCAAGGTCACACGGGCGGGGCCTGCACTCGCGTTGCCGCCAAAGCTGGCACTGCCGCCTTGCCCCCTGGCGTTCAGCGAAACACCCCCGGTCATGACCGCGCCCTGGATCAGCAGCTCTGCCGTACCGGCCTGTGCATTGCCGCCCAGACCATATGTTGGCCCGGCATCGCCTGCGATAGCGCTGCCGTTGATGGTGAGGGCGCCCGATACGGTTATCCCACCGCTTGCGGTCGCGACCTGCGCCGTCCCGCCAAAGGCGTCACCACCGATGGAGCCGGGAGAATCGCCCGCGAGCCCGCCCTTGGCGGACGCATCGACGGTGAGAGGACCGCCCGAGACGAAAAGCCCCCCTCCGCCAGTAGTGGTAACATAGGCCTGACCGCCGAACGCGCTGCCGCCGCTGCCGAATGTCGTGTCGTAACCGACGGCCATGGCGACAACCGCCGCCGATCCTCCGACCGTGACGGTGCCGCCATCGCTTTGCAGTTGGGCGATACCGGCCAATGTCGTCGGGGCGGATATCCTGAGGTCACTGGCGGAGATGAGGAGATTGCCGGAAACGTTGACCGCGGTCCCGGCCAGACCGGCCTCGAGCGACGCCATGCCAGCGCTCGTCCCCCCGGCATCGGCCTCCAGGACAAGATCGCCGCCAACCGAAATCATGCCTTGCTCGGCCCGCAGCTTTGCGGTCGAGTCGGCGTGGATGGCGAGATTGGAGGCGAAGGCGATGTCGGGCGTGCCGCCCGGGTTCGTGTCAGTGACGGTGACATTGCCGACCGCGCTTGCATAGCTGTTCGACGTGTAGCTGCCCCGGGCGATGTTCAGGTCCGCCGGACCAATCCCTGCGGCACCAGCGGCAATCGGATTACTGGAGCCGCTGTCGACGATATTGTGCCCGGCCGAAAGCACGATGGCGTTGCCGTCAAGGCTGGCCGCTCCCGCAATGTCAAAGCCAATCGAGCCGCTCGATTCGATCGCCATCGTTATCGCGTTGTTCTTGGGCACCGCCACCATATAGACCCGGCGCTTCTCGCCCGCCCCGGCCGCATCAGGGCCGCCGGTCGAACCTGTGTGGGTGAAACTGTTGGCCGAAACCTCGCTTCCGGCGGTGACGCTGATGTTGAACAGGCCCAGGCTGTCGACCGCGAAGTCGGCGCTTTCCGCCGCGACGAGCGCGACCGAGCCGCGCGCGCTGACAAGGCCGTCCTGCTGGATGCGTGGCGCGATGGCGACGATGTAATTATTCTGCCCCAGGGTTTCTGCACGCACCTCGGCTCCGGCCTCGACCACCACGACCGAACTGCTCCCCGATTGCCCGGCGATGCTGAACTGGCCGGGGGTGGGCATGAAATTGCCCGTGCCATCGATCACTGGATCGCCGGTGCTGAGCAGCAGACTGCCGACATTGATCCGCGCCGTGCCGCCGACGAGCAAGCCGCCGGGGCTGTAGAACCAGACGCTGCCTGCCGCGTCGCTGTTGATGTTGCCGTCGAGCCGCACCGCGCGGGTCTGATCGGTGGGCACGATGCGGTTCAGCACGACATAGTTGGTGCCCAGGCTGGCGTTCGCCGCAAAGTTTACCGTGTCGCCGCTGGCAAGGAAATTGATCGGGCCGCCGCCCGTCGCCGTGTCGCTGGGCGACCAGGTGATCGTCGCCCTGTCGGTGTTGACGGTGATGGTGTCGACGCCCGGGGTTGCGGAATCGATCGTCGCACTGCCGAAATCGACCGCGCCGACGCCCTGAAAAGCCTGCGCCTGCGCCACTTGCGGCATGGCCACCAGCAGCGCGACAAGCGACGTGTCGCGCAGCAGGGAGAGAGACGAACGGCGGCTCATCGGCGCGTGCTCCAGGGCAGAAGGTTCATCGAGTAGGTCGCGAGGAAGCGTGGATCGCGACGACCGGTCTCGCCGGGCAGGATCGTTCGCGGGAATGCGACGGCAAGGTCGAGACGAGCCCGGCCGCCGAAACTGCTTCTCAGTCCGCCACCCAGCGAATGCAGCTTTTGCGCGCCGCCCGTCGCCGCTGACCGGTCCCAGGTCCAGGCGTTGTCGACAAACAGATAGGGCTGGAATTCAAGCTTGCTGCGCGGATTGAGCCGGAAGCCTTCGTACCGCAGCTCGGTCTGGATGCCGACGCCATCGCCTCCGGTCACCGTGCCCGGATCGAAGCCGCGCCCGACCGTGTAGTTGCCCAGAGAGAAGCGCTCGAAGGAGAACAGTCCGGCGGTGCTGACCTGCGCACGCGGAGAGAATGCCACGGCAAATCGGCGCAGCGGATGCAGTTCGATATTGGCGTTGAAGCGGAAAACCGCCGCCTTGGGATCGCCGCCGGGCAAGCTGGGCGCAACGAACCCCGCTGCAAGACAGGTCGCCTGCTGGGTGATGCAGTTGGGGCTGGCGCCGAAGATCGAGAGTCCCTTGCGCGCTTCCAGCGAGCCGTTCAACTTCCATAGGATCGAGCCACCCGGCCCCATGCCCTTGAGATCGATCGAATCGAAATCGAGCCGCAAATATCCCACCCGCAGGCGATCTTCGCTGAGGGGTAGCCCGCCGAAATCGACTGTCTGATTGACGAAGTCCAACCCGGCGGCGGCGCGGATGGTGACAGCCTGCTTGCGGACAAACGGGTAGATCGTCTCGAAATTCGCGAACAGCGTGCGCGCCGAGACATCGGGGACCGCAGGCCCCAGATCGGGCCGGGTCCAGGCATAGGTCACGCGTCCGCCGAGCCGCAGGCCATTGCCGCCCAGTGCCATTTCGTGGCCCGCCTGCAGGATGTTCTGCTCGTGGACCTCAGCCGTCGTATAAAAGGAGAGCGTCGTGCGATCGCCCATGCCGGTGAGCCCGTTGAACACCGCCCGCAACTGCCCGCCATAGCGGCCGGTGCTGGGGCCAGCATAGTTCTGCGCGCTGAAATCGACCGTTACGGGCGTGTAGTCGATCCGCACTTCACCGATCATTTCCCCCGCCCCGGTGCCTGCGGGCTTGAGCGAAAGGCGCACCTGATAGCCCGGTATGTCGCGGGCCAGCAGCAGGTAGCGTTCGGCTTCGAAGCGGTTGAAGAGCTGCCCGTCGGCCAGCTTTGAAAGGTAGCTCTCGATCAGTCGCTCGTTACGGCCGACCTTGCCCACCACGCGGATCGAAGTGACCTTGGCATAGAGTAGCTCGAAAGTGACCGCGCCATTTTCTATCCGCTGGGCGGGGACCTGAACCGCGGCGATATAGCCCAGATTGCGCAACCTGGTCGCGGCCGCGTCTCGAATGCGGCAAACCACGCTGACCGGCTGTTCGGTGCCGACGAGATCGGCATAGGTGTCGCTCAGTTCGCTGGCGCGCACCGGACCCAGATTATGGAAGGTGGCCGTGGTGATCCTGATCTTGATCGAGGAATAGGCTGGATCTTCCAGCGCACAGGGCGCGCGCTCAACACCGTCATCGACCGTCAATCGCGGACGCGGGACCGTTTTGGCCTGGGGCACCGGCTCCAGATCGCTCCGCGTCGGCGGCGTTACAGGGGCCTGCTGAGCAACGGCGACAGAGGGTGCCGCCAGCCCGATCGCCGCGGCAAGTTCGACCGCCCACAAATGCCCGCTCCCTCGGCCAAGCCGAAGGTTCTGCTTTGAAGCAGCCGCCATTATTCGCCCCTATCCCCCATAACAATCGGTAGATCGGGGGTAAAAGTTGATGGTAAATTTTGGGTAAAGCCGGATGAAGAACTTCACCGGTTCGGTGGTTTTAGCGGCACAATCATGCACCGTATAATATGAAGCCCCCCCAATAGCGCGGCTGCGCGAACGGCCGGGCATCAGGGTCCGGGCTTGTGGCGTCGGCGCGCAGATCATCTGCCATGTCGTCGGCCTGTGCCCGAGCGCGCGGAGCGGCGTGTAAGTCCCTTGGCAAAGCCGAAGGGCTGGCCGGGCTGGAAACGGCCGGTCCGCTTGCTGAAGCGGACCGAACTCCTGTCCAATGTCGTGGCGCTGCTGCCCGATCATCCGTCCAGACGCTTCGTCTGGCGGGGTTCGCGCTATCGCGTCGTCGCTGGCGATGGCCCTGAGCGCATTCACGGCGAATGGTGGCGAAACACTCAGGAGATGTCGGCGGTCAGGGACTATTTCCGGGTCGAGGCAGCGAGTGGCGAGCGTTTCTGGCTCTTCCGCCGCGGCGACGGGGTCGATGAGCAGACGGGAAACCTCAACTGGTTCATGCATGGGGTTTTCGGTTGATGGCCCGCCATGTCGAACTCCAGGTGACGAGCCACTTTTCCTTCCTGCGCGGTGCCTCCTCGCCCGAGCAGCTTTTCGCGGCAGCCGCTCTGCTCGGTCACAAGGCGCTAGGCCTCGTCGACTGGGGCAGCGTCGCGGGCGGGGTGCGCGGATGGGACGCGCAGAAGGCGACGGGCGTCCGAATGATTGCGGGCGCGCGCATCGATCTCACCGATGGCCGCGCCCTGCTCGTCTATCCAACGGACCGCCCCACCTGGTCGCGCCTGACGCGGCTGCTTTCTGTTGGCACGTCGCGCGGCGGCAAGGGCTGCTGCCTGCTCGAATGGGCCGATGTCATCGCTCATACTGAGGGACAGATTGCCATCCTCGTGCCAGACGAGCCCGACAGCGTGACGCGCGCTCATCTCGCTGATCTGCGAACCGCGTTCGGATCGCGTGCCCATATGGCGCTCGCGCTGCGCCGCCGACCCGACGACATGTCGCGGCTCCACAGGCTCGATGAGATGGCGCGATCGACGAATGTCCGCAGCGTGGCGACCGGCGACATTCTCTACCATTCACCCTACTGCCGGCCCCTCCAGGATATGATGACAGCGATCCGGGAGAAGACGACGATCGACGGTCTCGGGTTCAAGCGCGAGCGCTATATGGACCGGAACCTCAAATCACCCGTGGAAATGGAGCGGCGCTTTATCGCCTTTCCCGATGCGATCCAGGCCAGCGCCGACATCGCCGGCCTGTGCCAGTTCGATCTGGACGAAATCCAGTATCAATATCCCTATGAGCAGGTGATGGAGGGCCGCACGGCGCAGCAGGCGCTCGCCGCGCTCACCCAGTCGGCTGCCAAGCGGATGTTTCCCGATGGGCTACCCGAGCCCTACACCAAGCAGATCGCTCATGAACTCTGATTGATCGACCAGCTCGGTTACGCACCCTATTTTCTGACGGTAAATTCGATCGTCCCCGAGAGCCGGAGGCGCGGCATTCTCTGCCAGGGGCGCGGCTCGGCGGCGAACAGCTGCGTCTGCTATATGCTCTCGATCCGATCAAGCATGAGCTGCTGTTCGAGCGATTCGTCTCGGGCGAGCGCAAGGAGCCGCCGGATATCGACGTTGATTTCGAACATGAGCGGCGCGAAGAAATCATCCAGTGGATCTATGAGACCTATGGCCGCACCCGTTCTGCGCTGACGGCTGTGGTGACGCGCTATCGCACCCGTGGCGCGGTCGCGGAGGTGGGCAAGGCGTTGGGCTTGCCGCGCGATTCGACGAAAATGCTGGCCGGTCTGGTCTGGGGCTGGTCGATGGATGGCATCACCGACGAGCAGATCACGAGCGTCAATCTCAATGCCGACGATCATCGCCTGAAGCTGACGCTTGAGCTTTCCCGCCAGCTCATCGGCACACCGCGCCATCTCTCGCAGCATCCCGGCGGTTTCGTCCTGACCCAGGACCGGCTCGATGATCTGGTGCCGATCGAGCCTGCACGGATGGAAGACCGGCAGATTATTGAATGGGACAAGGACGATATCGACGCCTTGAAGTTCATGAAGGTCGATGTGCTGGGCCTTGGCATGCTGGGTCGCATGAACCGCGCCTTCAACCTGCTGGATGAGCATAAGGGCCTACGCGTTGGGATGGCCGATCTCCACGACGACCCGGCCGTCTACGCCATGATCCAGCGGGCAGATACGCTGGGCGTCTTCCAGATCGAGAGCCGTGCGCAGATGTCGATGCTGCCGCGGATCAAGCCGAAAGAATTCTACGATCTCGTGATCGAGGTCGCGATCGTCCGGCCCGGCCCGATCCAGGGCGACATGGTCCATCCCTATCTGCGCCGCCGGGAAGGCAAGGAGGTGCCTGAATATCCCAAGCCTGAGCTCGAAGCGGTCCTCAAGAAGACGCTGGGCGTACCGCTCTTCCAGGAGCAGGCGATGAAGGTCGCGATCGTGGGTGCCGGCTTCACGCCGGCCGAAGCCGACCAGTTGCGGCGCGCCATGGCGACCTTCAAGTTGACGGGCGGCGTCAGCCATTTTTACGACAAGCTGGTGAACGGCATGATCGCACGGGGCTACCCCAAGGATTTTGCCGAACGCACCTTCAAGCAAATCGAAGGGTTCGGCAGCTATGGCTTTCCCGAAAGCCATGCGGCGAGTTTTGCCAAGATCGCCTATGCCTCCTGCTGGATGAAACATCATCATCCCGACGTCTTCTGCGCCGCGCTCCTGAACGCCCAGCCCATGGGCTTCTACGCGCCCGCCCAGATCGTGCGCGATACGCGGCAGCATGGCGTCGAGGTCCGTCCGGTGTCGATCAATCATAGCCATTGGGATTGCACGCTCGAACCGGCGCGCGGCCAATACAGGGCCGTGCGCCTGGGGTTCCGGCAGGTGCGCGGCCTCGCCAATCTTCACGGTGCCGCGATCGAGCGGCTCGCCGAGGCCGATGCCTTTGCCTGTATCGCGCAGGATCGACGACAGGTCTCTGGAAGGTCAAGGGTCTGGGCGAAGCGCCCCTCCCCCTCTTCGCTGCGGCCGACGAAAGTGAAGGGAAATTCTCGCCAGAAGGCAGAGAGGCGTCGGTCACGCTCCAGCCGATGACCGAAGACCGTGAGGTGGTGGAGGATTATCGCTCGCTGCAGCTCTCGCTCCGCAATCATCCGCTGAGCTTCCTGCGCCCCCAGCTCGACGCCATGCGGATCGTGCGCTGCGCCGATCTCACGTCGATCCGCGACGGCCGCAACATCGAAGTCGCCGGCGTTATCCTGGTCCGCCAGCGGCCCGGCTCGGCGAAAGGTGTGCTGTTCGTGACGATCGAGGACGAGACCGGGGTCGCTCAGGGCATATACTCTGGCCGGACCGGTTCGAAATCTACCGGCGACAGGTCATGTCCGCCTCCATGATCGCCATGCGAGGCCGACTCCAGAAGGAGGGCGAAGTCATCCACATCATCTGCGACCGGATCATCGACCATGATGAGATGCTCCGCTCTGTGGGACGCGCGGACTTCACAGTCGTGCCGGGGCGCGGCGATGGGGCTAGCCATGGCGGCGGTCCCGATCCGCGCGATCCCGCTTTTTCCAAAGCACGGACACTGGCTTCACCGTTCTTCGGAACAGCGACGGAGCAAGTCGAAATTGCGCGGATCCGCAGTCACGATTTCCATTGATTGAGGCTGAACAGGAAACCGTGAATGATCGATCCCAATACTGCCCCGCCAAGAGCGATGCCTATGACGACGCCGGTGCTGCCGCCCCGGACAGAGATCGGGAAGCACAGTGCAATGATGAAATAAAGAGCGGCGACGCCGGCATTGGTGAAGAAACCCGCCGCCGCAGCGAGCGCAAGGCCGGAAAGGTTGGACTGAGCCTGACCGAAGACCTTGACCATGGCAGTCGATGCGAGCATGGCGGCAATGAAGCGCTTGGGATTGGTGGGCCAGGGCCACTATTGGGATGGCCCCCATCTGCAGGAGCCGCCGGTGACAGGCACATACTGCCGGCGATGTTCGCACCGCTAGGCGGTCACGACGATTCCGCGGCATCATCGCTGGCAGCCTGTTTAGCAGAACCCTGCTATTGTGACGATGCCTGCCCAGTCTGCGCCTTGGGCATGAGACATTGCGGTCACGAAAAGACAGAAGTGCGAAGCCTGATCAAAATGCGTCTCGTCTCGATTTATTGCTCTCAGCTGTATTGGCCGGCAGGCCATCGCTGTCGTTTCAGTAAACGCCGAAGAACCGAATTTTGAGATTATCGGTCGGCTCCGCGAGCAGGCTGAGGCTGATCGACTTGGTGTTGCGGCGGCCGAGGCGCGCGTCGGAATAGACTGAGTCCTGATACTGGCCATCGGTATGATAGGCGCGACCGCTCAGGCGGAAGAACAACTTGTCGGCGATGATGCCGCCTTCGACACTGGCGTTCAGATCATAGCTGTTGAACCGCTCCGCGGTACAGAGGATAACACCCATTACGAGCGTCGCGCTGTGACCACTCCAACCGGTAGCCAGCTTTTTTGGCGCTTTCGAGACAGCCTGTCGTGCTGAAATATATTGTCGCGATTTACGGCTTATCGGGCACAATCTATGATCTGCGTGAGGCAGCAACGACGTTTCCCAGTTTGCATTGCCCACTTTGTCTCGTGAGAGATACTGAGGCAAAGATGACATTGGAGAAAATGTTACCGTTAGCTCTATATTGAAAATAATCTGATAAAATAATATATTCAATTATAATCAAAGAAGTAAATTCAATGTCAACTTTCGACTATGATCTCATTCCTCCCCATGTCCCCGAAGAAACGGCAATATCCCTTAGACTATTCGATCGGGTGACAATTTTGGAATGTCCGCAGGAAACCCTTATTCCCCAAATACATGAAACTTTAGGTCCTATTACTTGGGTAATAGAACAGGATCAGCGCCGTCGACGGCTCCCCCTTGGCCACGGCGCCGAGCACGCGCAACGCTTCGGAGAGGGACGCGCCGCGCCCGCCATATTCGACCGGCACGGTCAGCCCGATCAGCCCCTCCCGCCCCAACAGGTCGAAATTGGCGCGGGGAAATTCGGCGCTCCGGTCATAGGTTTCGGCGGTTTCCGCCAGTTGCCGGGTGATGCGGTCGAGCCGTTCGGGGCCGATCGGCGCAAGGGACGGGGTTTCAGGAACAAATGCCTGGCTGGCCATGATCTTCAGCCTCTTTTCGGTATGGAATCGTTGAACCGCTTGTCCCAGAGGGGTCGCACGTCGACGGGCTTGGGCAACAGCTTCTGGGCGAAGAAGAGGTCCGCCACCTGCTGCTGCGAAGCGATGGCCGCATCGGTCACGGGACGCAGCTCATAGCTCGCGCTCTGGCGCTTGAACTGGTCCGCCACATAGTCGCGGGGGACGCCGATGTCCTGGGCGATGATGCCTGCCCATTCATCCTTGTTCGCCGCCGCCCAGCCATAGGCCTGCTGCACCAGCGCCAGATATTCGCGGATGATCTCCGACAATTGCGGATCGGCCAGCGCGTCGACATGGGCCGACACCAGATAATTGCCCGACAATATGCCGTAGGCGGTGCGCAATATCCGGGCGCCCTCCGTCGCCACCGCCCGCTGGATGGGAAAGCCGTAGATCGCCCAGCCATCCAGCGATCCTTGGGAAAAGGCCGCCGCGCCATCGGAAACGCCCATGGCGACGGGCGTGATGTCGTCCCAGCCCAGCCCCGCCTCCTCCAGCATCCGGATCAGGAAATATTGGGAGGTGGTGGCCCGCACATAGCCGACTCGCTTGCCCTTGAGATCGGCAATGGAGCGCGCATTGGAGCCTCTCGGCACCAGCACCACCTGGTTGTTGACGTCGCCATGGGCGACGGCGATCTGCCGGAAGCTCTGGATCGTCGAGGCGGCGGCGAAAATCGGCGGTATCTCGCTCATCCCGCCAAAATCGAGCGAACCGCCATTCAGCGCCTCCACCACCAGATGACCGGACTGGAATTCGCTATAGGCGAGGTCGAAACCCTTGGGCGCGATGCCGGCCGCCTTGAACAGCAGCCGCGTGTCGCCTTCCCCCTTGCCGGTGATCGACACGCGGAGCCGGGGCCGGGAATCCCGACTCGCGCCGCATCCCGACAGCAGCAGGCCGGATGCCGCCCCAGCCGCCAGAAAACCGCGCCGCGACCAGCCTTCAGCGACCACTGAGACTTTCCCGCTCCGGCGCTGCCCGATCAAACAGGATCACATCGGGATCGCGCAGAAATTCGCGACGGGCGGCATCGCGCAAGCGGCTCCAGCATAGGATCAGGAAACGCAACGGGTTCATATTCGTCCTTCCGGCAGAAATTTCCCGTTTATCTATTTTATTGGTAGAGATAAGTCTCACAAGCAATGCTGGGGGAACTATTAGAATTCATTAGTCGAACGCTTTTCCCGCCCATGCAGCAGTCTGGGTCGCCTGGTGACGCGTATGTTTCGGTGGCTTTAGGGCCTTATCGTCAACGATTGGGAGATGGCGCCCACCGGTCCATCCGCATCGTGCAGAATGCTGTGCGTGAGGCCGATCCCCAGGGCGCCGCCCGACACGGAAATATCCAGACCGATCCATTCGCCCTTCGGCTGCCGAAAGAAATGGGCGGTGAGATCGAGATTGGGGAAGGCGACCTCCGCCGGCGAAACCAGCGGGGTCAGGCCGTTGGCGATGTCGACCAGGCCCATCGTCCGCGCCGTTTCCGACACGGCTTCCCCATGCAGCAGGGCCAGGGGCGAGCGGACCCAGCAGCGGGCGCGGCCCGGCTGTTCCTGAGCGCGCCGCACCTCCACGCTGGCGATGAAGCCGCCAGGCCACAGGCTGGAGGGGCTCCAGGCGGGCATGGCGTCCGGCGGCGGCATGGCAGGAAAACGGACCGCCGCGATTCCCGCGCTGTCATAGGCTTGCGTCAACCATGCGCGCAGGAGGATGGCCGGGCGGCCGCCATGGCAAAGCCGCGCCTCCACCAGTTCGATGGTCCGCCCTGGCCGAAGCACCGTCACGTCGATGCTGACCGCCTCCATCGGAATCGTGCCCCAAATATCATAGGACAAGCGCGCAACCTGCAACCGGTCCGTCCGCCGCGCTGCGTGATCCGACTCGATCGCGTCGATCAGCAGGCCCATCGCGGGCGCGACATGCTGTTCGGCCAGATTCCAGGCGCCGCCGACATGCCGCGTGGGCATGAAATGCCCATCCTCCGTCCGCAGAAAATAGGCCTGCGGGCCGCTCACGTCACGATCCAAGACCCAATTCCCGCTCCATGATCCGCCGCATCTCGAACTTCTGCGCCTTGCCCGTCACCGTCATCTCGAACCGTTCCACGATACGCACATAGCGCGGAATCTTGAAATGCGCGATCTGGCCCCGGCAGTGATCGAATATCTCCTGCTCCGACAGGCAGACGCCCGGCTTGGGAATGATCCAGCTACAGACCGCCTCCCCGAATTTCTCATCCGCGACGCCAAAGACCTGCGCATCGGCAACCGAGGGATGGCGGAGCAGATATTCCTCGATCTCACGCGGATAGATATTCTCGCCGCCACGGATGATCATGTCCTTGATGCGGCCGGTGATGCGGACATAGCCGCGCGCGTCCATCGTCGCAAGATCGCCCGAATGCATCCACCCCTCCGCGTCGATGGCCTCCGCCGTTCGTTCGGGATCGCCCCAATAACCCAGCATCACCGCATAGCCGCGGGAACAATATTCGCCCTGCTCGCCCAGCGGGAGGGTCGCGCCGTCCGGGCCGACCACCTTCGCCTCCGCATGGGGATGCACCCGTCCGACCGTCGCCACCCGTTCCTCCAGCGGATCGTCGGTGGCGGTCTGGGTGGTGAGCGGGCTGGTTTCGGTCATGCCATAGCCGATGGTGATCCCGGTCAGGTGCAGCCGGTCCATCACCTGCCGCATCACCGTTTCGGGGCAGGGCGACCCCGCCATGATCCCGGTGCGCAAGGTGGAGAGGTCGAAATCAGCCAGATCGGGCTGGTTCAACAGGGTGATGAACATGGTCGGCACGCCATGCAGCATGGTGCAGCGCTCCGCCTGCACGGCCTCCAGCACCAGCCGGGGATCGTAGGCCTCGCCCGGATAGACCATCGCAGCGCCGCTGGTCAGCGCCGCCATATTGCCCAGCACCATGCCGAAACAATGGTAGAGCGGCACGGGAATGCACAGGCGGTCGGCGGCGGTCAGCTTCATCGCGCGACCGGCGAAATAGCCGTTGTTGAGCACATTGCGGTGGGTGAGGGTCGCGCCCTTGGGATGGCCGGTGGTGCCGCTGGTGAACTGGATATTGATCGCATCGTCGCGGTCGAGCGTCGCCTCTATGGCGGCGAGGCGCTGCGGGTCCGGCTCATGCAGCATGTCGGACCAGCATGGCAGGCTCTGATGCCGCTCCGTGCCGAGCGTCACGACATGACGAAGATCGGGCAGCGCCGCCGCGCCGATGTCCCGCAGCATGGCGACATAATCGCTGCTCTTGAAGCGCGGCGCGGTGACGAGCAGGCTGCATCCGACCTTGTTCAGCGCATAGTCGACCTCCGCAGTGCGATAGGCCGGATTGATGTTGACCAGGATCGCGCCGATCCGCGCCGTGGCGAACTGGATGACGGTCCATTCGGCGCAATTGGGCGCCCAGATGCCGACCCGGTCGCCTTTCGCGACGCCCAGCGCCAGCAGGCCGGTCGCGGCCTTGTCGACCTGCTCCAGCAATTCCGCCCAGGTCCAACGGATGCCCTGATGCCGCGACGCCAGCGCCAGGCCGTCGCCATGTTCGGCGGCGACCTTCAGCAGCGCTTCCCCGATGGTCGTTTCCAGCAAAGGGACGTCGGTGGCGCCCCGCGCGATCGAAAGTCCGCTCATCGCTTGATGTTGATGACTTGCAATTGGGTATATTCGGCAAGCCCCTCCTCGGCCTGCTCGACGCCAAGGCCGCTATTCTTGAAGCCCGCCATCGGGATATGCGGTCCGATGGCGAGATGCTGGTTGACCCAGACCTGCCCGCTTTCGATCCGCGCGGCGATCTCCGACGCCCGCCCGACGTCCGCCGACCAGACCGATCCGCCCAGCCCATAGTCGGACGCATTGGCGCGGGCGATCACATCGTCCACATCGTCGAACTTCACGACCGGCAGGATCGGGCCGAACTGCTCCTCATCCACGATTGTCATGCCGTCGGTCACGTCGCGCACGATGGTCGGCTGGATGAAATAGCCTGCCCGCTCCATCGCCTGCCCGCCGGCGACGATCTTGCCTTCAGCCCTGGCGGCGTCGAGGAAACCCTTCACCTTCTCGAACTGCATCG
Organism: Sphingobium sp. 15-1; assembly: GCF_013375535.1. Taxonomy (GTDB): domain Bacteria; phylum Pseudomonadota; class Alphaproteobacteria; order Sphingomonadales; family Sphingomonadaceae; genus Sphingobium; species Sphingobium aromaticivastans. The sequence goes on along the minus strand of NZ_JABXJG010000002.1, from coordinate 1,135,622 downwards.
CATTCTGGATCGGCCCGATCTGCGTTCCCTGTTCCAAACCGTCACCGACAATCGCGGCCTCCGCCAGCGCCGCCAGCTCCTCACACATGGCGTCGTAAATATCGGCATGGACATAGGCGCGCTTCACCGCGAGACACACCTGCCCGCAATTCAGAAATGCATTGCCGAAGATCGCCTTCGCCGTTTCGCGCACATCGACATCCTCCAGCACGATCGCCGGATCGTTGCCGCCCAGTTCCAGCGTCACGCGCTTCAGGCTGTCCGCGCCATTGGCGGCGATCCGCTTCCCCGTGGCGGTGGAGCCGGTGAAGCCGATCTTGGCGACATCGGGATGGGCGGTGAGATGCGGCCCCAGATCATTGGCATCAGTGATGATATTCACCACCCCAGCCGGGAAAATCTCCCGGCACAAAGCGCCCAGCGCCAGAGCGGTAGCAGGCGTCGTCGGCGCGGGCTTCAGCACGATGGCGTTGCCCGCCAGCACCGCCGGGCCGATCTTCCAGCAGGCGACCAGCAGCGGGAAGTTCCAGGCGATGATGCCCACGACTACGCCCAGCGGCTTGTGCTTGACCGCTATATAGCCCGCCGCGTCATCCTGGATCACCCGGTCGGGCAGTTCCAGCGTCGCGTAATGGCGCAGAAAACCCTCTGTCCACGCCACCTCTCCTTGCGCTTCGGGGAGCGGCTTGCCCTGCTCCAGCGTCAGCAGCCGCGCCAGCTCCGGCGCATTGGCCGCCACGGCGTCGGCCAGCGCCACCAGCTTCGCCTGCCGCTGCGCAAAGGGCACCGCCGCCCAGTCGGGCTGCGCCGCCTTGGCCGCCGCGATGGCCTCATCCGCCTGCCGTGCCGAAGCGCGGGCGACGGTGGTAAAGGACTCGCCCGTCGCGGGGTTGACGACCGCCATCTCATGGTCGCCCTCGACCAGTTCGCCGCCGATCAGCAGCTTATAGTCAGCCATCATCCTCTCCTCCAAAAGCGTTTTCGAAGCAGGTGGAACAGCTGCTGACTCGGAAAACGCAACAACCAAAGACCTAGAGCAGCCGAACTGATGCAATCGGATCGGCTGCTCTAGAATTTCGCGCCGACGCTCACGCCATAGCTGCGTGGATTGCCGATGTGATTATAGTCGAAACCAAAGCCCGCGAGCAGATCCACCCGCGAGGTGAAGTAGAATTTCTTGGTGAGGTTCTTCGCCCAGAGCGAGGCGTTGAACCGCCCGTCGGCGCTTTCCCAATCGATATGGCCGCTGACCAGCGCATAGCCCTTTTGGCGAAGGCGAGGGATGTTCAACACCTCAAAATATTGGCTCGACTGATAGGCGATTTCCGGATGGATCGAGATAGCGCCGAAGCCGCCCTCCACCGCCGTCCAGTCGATCCCGCCGTTCAGCGTCAGGCTCGGCGCGTTGGACAGGCGGTTGCCGCCGACATCGACGCCGCTGACCGTCCCTTGCTTGATCTTGGCCGACAGCACACCCATGCCCGCGCGCAACGTCAGCATATCGGCCGCCCGCACGGTCAATTCCGCCTCTCCGCCATAGATGCGCGACTTGGGGATGTTGAGCAAGGTCTGCGCCGCGCTCGACGGATCGACGTTGATGAACTGCTGGTTCTTATAATCATAATAGAAACCAGCCATGTTCAACGTGATGCGCCGATCCCAGAATTGCGTCTTGGCGCCGACTTCATAGGAGGTGACCTGTTCCGCCTTCGCCACCGACAGTTCCGAGGGATCGAAGAATGCCTGCGCGTTGAAGCTGGGCGCGCGATACCCCCGGCTGACGCTGACATAAAGAAGATTGCCGTCCGCCAGCTTGTAATCGACGCCGACCTTGCCGGAAAAATTATTCTTCTTGAACCGCAGGTTGGACAGGGGAATGAGCGTCTGGACCAGGCTGTTGTCGACACCCAGCGCCTGGGAGATGAAGCCGTTCTGCCGCCCCGTATCATGGGTGTAGCGCAGACCGCCGCGCAGCGTCACCGCTTCGCCAATCTTATATTTCAGGTCGGAATAGATCGCATAGCTCTTTTTCACCTGATCGAACTGATTCTGGACCTTGCAGGCGACCGGCAAGCCGTCGGCACAGTCCTGCGCGTCGATCACGCCGTCTTCATTGACGTCGACATCAGTAGCGATTTCGAAGGCCGTGCGATTGAACACTTTTTCCCGGTTGAAATAAGCGCCCAATATGAAGTCGAACGGCCCGCCAGTGTCGCTGGTGATCCGCAGATCCTGCGCGAACTGGTTCGCCTTGTCATAATAGGGGATTTCCAGCAGCCTGGTCGCCGTGCCGTCCGTATCCTCCCGGAAGAACAGCTTGCCCCGGTCATAGGAGGTGATGCTGGTCAGCGCCAGCGCATCGGTGAGGTCGAGATTGGTGGTGAGCGCCACCGACGTCGTCCGCGCCCGCCGCCGGTCGGGCACATCCGACGCGATCTGCCAGCGAGACAGGCCGGGCCGGTTGAGCGCCTCCGGCTGGGCATAGATGCCGTAATTGCGCGGATTCTGATAGCTGGTCGACGCCCGCAGCACGAAGGTCAGCCCTTCCACCGGCTCCGCCTTCACCGTGCCGCGCACCGCATATTCGCGGGTGCTGGCCAGGTCCGGCATGCCCGGCACGACATTCTTGAACCAGCCGTCCGCCCGCGCGAAAGTGCCCGCCACGCGCAGCGCCGCCTTCTCGCCCAGCGGCACGTTGACCGCGCCATTCGCTTCATAGCGGTTATAATTGCCGTAGCCGAGATTGATATAACCGCTGGTCTCGCCCAGCTTCGCCTCACGGCTGATGATGTTCACCGCGCCGCCAGTGGTGTTCTTGCCATAAAGCGTGCCCTGCGGCCCGCGCAGCACTTCGACGCGCTCCAGATCGTACATGGCGACGCCCAGAAAGGCGAAATTGCCCTTATAGACTTCGTCATAATAGGTCGCGACCGGGCTGGACTGGTTAAGGCTGTAGTCGGACATGGACACGCCGCGCAGGGCGAAGATCGGCGTATTGTCGCCCACGATCGACGTCAGTTGAAGATTGGCCACCTTGGTGACCAGACTGTCGACATTGCTGATCCGCGACTTCGCCAGACTGTCGCCACCGATCGCGGACACGGAAATCGGCACCGACTGGACATTTTCGGACCGCTTGGCGGCGGTCACCACAATATCGGCCGACGGCATTTCCTGCGCCAGCGCCGGTTGCGCCAGGGCAAGCGCGCCAAATGCCAGCGCGCGCAAAGATACTTCCCCCATGAACCTACCCTCCTATCATTGTTTTTCCTGTTCGAATGCCGCGACCAGCCGCGCCCTTGTGGCCACGCGTTCCAGCCGCAGCGGATTGCGCCGCAAAGCGCCGATTTCCGCCGCCGTATAGGGCCGGAAATCGGCTGGAACATGCTCCGCGTCGAATGTGTAAAGGGTCCAGTTCACCAGCTCCGCCAACCGCCGGTCGTCCAGATCGACGGTGGCGACGCCCGGCACCCGGCCGATAAAGGCCCGCCCGCCCGGCACCGAAAGGAAGCGGGCGACGATCCCGCTCATCGGCGGGTTGGAACGATCGTCACCGCCGCCATTCGGGCGATGGCAGCCCTGGCATTTCAATATATAATCCTGATGCGCCTGGGCCGCATTGGTCACGCCCGGCATCGGCCGCTCGCCCGCCCGCGCCGCCAGAGCGACGGCCGTCGCGGCAAAAGCGATCAGGACGAACGGCGCCAGCTTCATTTGCCGCCCGCCCCTTCATGCAGCCGGGCGACATCGGCGGCGGTCAGCGCCTTGGCCCCTGCGCGATAGCCCGCCACCTCCTTGTCGGTGAAGGCTTTGAAAGCCGGGCCAGCCTTGGCAATGGCGCCGCCGACATGGTTCAGCACCGCAGCGACCGAGGCATCGTCCAGTCCACCCTGCGCGGGCATCATGCCGCGATAGGGCTTGCCTTCGACGGAAATCGGGCCGTTCAGCCCCTTGATCACCGCCAGCGCCAGATAGCGGCGCCCGTCCGGCTTGGCGGCGAGCGCGCGGAAGTCGCTGCCCAGGGGCGGATAAGCCCCCGGCACGCCCGCGCCGGTGCGGGTATGGCAGGCGGCGCAGCGATTGTAGATGGACGCCCCGTCCTGCGCGGCGGCGGTTCCGATGCCCAGCATCAGGAGCGGGAGAATGGAGAACGCCATCCTCATTTCGGCTGTTCCAATGCCGTGCCGACGATCGCCGCGACCGAACAGTTGTAAACGCTGCTCTCCGTGCCCAGGCACCAGTTATAATCATTGTTCGACTGCGACCGGACCTGAGGCCGGTCGCCTTCATTGCGGTTGCACAGGCATTGACCGCAGGAGGATACGCCGCAGCAGTCGTTGTAACTGATGATATAAGCGCGCCCATCGGCCGGATTGGTGCAGGTGCCAATCCAGGTGATCGGGGACATTTCCGTCCCCGGCGGACAACTGTTCACCGTCCCGCCGCAGCAGGAGCAGAGGAAGCCGTCAATCGCGCAATAGCGCCAATAGTCGCAGCTTGCCTGATTGCCGGGGTCTTGCGGCGTGCCGGACGTCATTTCCGGCCGCACCGCGTCGGGATGGGTGGAGGCGCGCGCCACCGGCAGGACCGGGATCAGGGCGCTGCCCGTCATCCCGGCGCCCAGCCAGGCGAGCAGCGATCGGCGCGATGTGCTGCGGGCGACCCCGCGTGCCAGTTTCTCAGTGAATTTGTCGAATTGCGCCATGGCTCAGGCCCCCTTCCGGCGAGCGAGGAAATCCTGGATCGAGGCGACGCCATGTTCCTTGGCTTCGAACAGGCTTTCCAGATGTTCGCGGCTGTTGATGAGGCCGAGCGAGGCGACCTTGCCGCCCTCGTCCAGCAGCACCGCATAAGGCAGCTTCGCAACCCCGAAGGCGCGGCCCAGGGCTTCGGACAGGACCAGCGGCAAGCCCTCCAGCCCATGCTCCGCCGCCATGGCGCGATAGGCGGTCTTCGTCCCGTCGCCCGCGATCACCACATCGATCCAGTCCGCCTCCGCCCGCGCCGCCGAGCGCAGCACCGGCAGCAGCGACTTGCACACCGAACAGTCGGGCGAGGCGAAGAAGAGCAATTGGCTGCGCCCGTCGCGCTGGCCGCCGATGGTCAGCCGCTCATTGTCGATGGTGAGCAGTTCGAGCGGCGTCGCCCTCTCCCCGATCTTCACGCCTTGATGGAGAGTGAGCGCGCCAGCGGGCGCGATCCGTTCATGCAATATGCCGACCTGCCGGGCGAGCGCGGCGATGAGCAAAGCCTGGACAACCACCGCCGCCCAAAGCAAAATCTGTGACGTCAGCATCAGCGGTTTCTCCACGAAGGCTGGGGAATGGCGAGAAGTTCGGTGGCGGCGAGATAGAGGGCCAGCAGGCCTGCCGCGGCAAAGGGCGCGTCGAACGTGAAGGCGAAGGACGGCATGACAAGGGTCAGCAAGGCCAGCAGCGCGAGCAGCGCCGGCCGGGCAATCTGCGCCATGCCGACCGGCCGTTCCCGCGCCACCCAATCACAGCCGCAGTCGAGCGACTGGCCGCGCCGACGCCACAGCGCCACCGCATAGACCAGCCAAAGCAGCGTCGCGACCATCGCTCCGACGGGCCGCAAGGGCGGGATCAGCAGGCACAGGGCCGCCGCCGCCTCAACCACGCCCGCCAAGATCAGCAGCAGCGGCCCGACCTGCGCCCGCGCTCCAGCCAGCCGCGCCGCCACGACCGCCAGCCGCTCGCGCCCGACCGCCTTGTGCACCGCGGAAGCGCCCAGCAGCATCACCAGGAAAAGGGAAAGCGCCGCCATCACGGCACCGTGATCACGATCGGATTGGCCGCGACCGTCGCCCCCAATGTCCGCACGAAGGCGCCCGTCGCCGCGTCATGCACGTCGATCACGCCGTCCGCCCGCGCCACGATCAAATGGGGGGCGTCCTCATGCGTCACCGCAATCGCCAAGCCCTGCCCGCGCAGCTTGATGCGCGATACGCGAGCCTTCTTCACCGGATCGACGACCCAGACTTCGGTGCCGCCATCCTTGTGGCTGCCTTCCTTGCCGTTGGGACTCATCAGCACATAGAGCAGCCCCTTGGCATCAGCGCGGATCACCTGCCAGCCGCCCGGCCGCCACTCCGGCGCGCCCCCTTCCGCCTTGCCGACGCTGAACATGCCGGGCAGAGGTTTGGCCACCGTTCCCGAAAGATCGATGCCCTGGATCATGCCGTAATAGCTGACGAACCACGCCGTCCGCCCGACCATCGCGGGCGTGCCGAACAGGGGCTGTTTGTCGATGTCCTGCACCTTGGCGACGCTCTTCGACGCCGCCGCCTGCCCCTTGTCATCCAGCGTCACGCTGAAGATCGACCCATCGGCGCACAGGCTGCTGAAGCCGCGCTCGCCGGTGGGATAGATTTGGGTGCAGCCAGGCAAATCGATCTCGCTCAACAGCTTGCGATTTTCCAGATCGACCACCGTCACTGACTGGGCCGGCGTGAAATTGGCGACCAGCGCCCATTTGCCGCCATGGGTGAACTGAAAGACATTGGGATAGGTCACGGACAATTGCCGCTTACCGCCGGGCAGGACGATCTCGCCCTTGGGTTGGAGGGTCTTCATATCCCATATGGTTATCGCGTCGGTGCGCTCGCCCCGCGTCAGGCGGCTGTAGAATGTTTCCGCCGTGTAAATCTCACCCCGCTCGGGCGAGACCAGCTCATTGCCGAACTGGGCGGCCCGGACATGTCCCTTCAACGGCCGGTCCGCCGACGCCGTGTCAACCAACGCCAGCTTCCCGTCCAGGATGGAGGCGAAGTTGAGATCGTGGATTAGCACCCAGCTTTTCGGCCATATCGCGGGCAATCCCGCGACATTGGGAATCTGCTCCTCGGGCAACGGTTTGGGAAATTCCGCCGTTCCGGCGGAGACCGGCAAGGGCATGGCCGCGCATAGCAGCAGGCTGAGGCCAACTGACCGCATAGAGATCCTCTCCTGATGGCGGCTCTTGTCCGCTCGCTGCAAATATGACTAATCAGCAACAAATCTGTCAAGTGACCTAAATTTGTCGGATGACATATTTTCAAGGAACCTCTATGGTGTCGCGGAACTTTGGAAAATTTGTGGAATTTCCTATGGATATGGGTGAAGGATTTTCAGGCGAACTGGTCGTACCCGAACGGGATGGCGGCTATTCCAAGGGCAATGAGACGCGCGAACTCATATTGCGGACAGCGCTCGATATACTAATCGAGGAGGGGTATCGCGCAATGAGCATGCGCCGAGTCGCCACCGCCTGCGGCATCAAGTTCGGCAACCTCACCTATCATTATCGCAGCCGCGAGGATCTGGTCCGCGAATTGCTGGAAGCCGTCATCCGCAGCTATGAGATCGAATTCGACCAGATCATCCACGAACCGGGCGCGCCAGCCGAAAGGTTGCGGCGCATCTGCCTCTTCATCCTCGACGACATTCGCAGCAAGAAGACGACCCGCCTCTTTCCCGAACTATGGGCCTTGTCCAATCACGACGCGTTCGTGCTGGGGCGCGTGCAGGATCTCTATCAACGCGCCCGCGCCCCTTTCGCTGAGATCATCGGGGAAATGCGCCCCGACCTGCGGCCGGACGACCGCGCCGCGATCGCCCTTTTCATCTCCGCCTCGATCGAGGGGATGACCCCATTTGCCGGGTTCGAAAAGCCTTTCGAGCCGCTGATGCCCAAATTGAAGGACATCGCCATTCATTCTTTCGTTTCCCTGGTGGAAACCTATGGGCGCGACCCGAAAGGCTAGTGCAAAGCCGCCCTCGCCTCAGAAGGAGCGAGGCAACCCCAGGCCGTGGGTGGCGAGATGATTGAGCGCCAGTTCCTGCGTGATCGGCGCCAGCCGCAACATCCGCGCCTCGCGCCAGTAGCGTTCGACATCGAACTCCGTGGCGTAACCCTTGCCGCCATGGGTCTGCACGGCCTGGTCGGCCAGCTTGTAGGCGATTTCCGCGGCGAGATATTTGAGCATCGTCGCTTCGACGCCGCAGTCCTGGCCCGCGTCATACATCGCCGCCGCCTTGTCGAGCAGCAGAGCCACCACCGAATATTGGGCGAACCCTTCCGCGAGGGGGAAGGCGACCCCCTGATTGGCGCCGATGGGGCGCTGGAACACCGTGCGATCCTTGGCATATTGGACGGCGCGTTCGAGCGAGCGGCGGGCAATGCCCACGGCGGTGGCCGCGACAAGGATGCGCTCCGCATTAAGGCCCGTCAGCAGGTGACCGTGCCGACGACATAACGCGCCTCTTCAAGCGCTCTCAACAGGCTTACCAGGTTGGTCTTGGGAAGGTCCATCCTTTCCAGAAGGCGGACCAGCGGCAGGCCCCTCGGCTCGGCCGCCAGCTCCTCCAATATGTTCATCACACGCAATGGCGACCTGGGGGGCGTGAAACCCTGGCCGTCCTGATCCGCCTCTGCTCGTTCCGTACGCGTCGCCATTTTCCGTTTTATTTCCTTTTGCCGGAGCGCTTCTCAACCGGGGCGTCTTACCCGATATCAGACCATTGGTCATATCCCAACAATGGCGATGCGTTAAGCCGATAAGCGCTCCTTGCCGCAATCATGCTGGCTTGCCCTTGCGCGGAGGCGATCCTTGCGATAATAGTGAACCATATGGTTCATCTTTCCACCGCCCGCCTTGACGCCTCCTTCGCCGCTTTGTCGGATGCCACGCGACGCGGCGTCCTGGAACAGCTCGGGCGGGCGGATTCGTCGATCACGGACCTTGCCGGGAAGTTCCACATGACGCTCACCGGCATGAAGAAGCATGTCAGCATATTGGAGCAGGCCGGGTTCGTGACCACGGAGAAGGTCGGTCGCGTCAGGAACTGCAAGCTCGGCCCACGCGGACTGACCGAAGAAATGGCGTGGATGGAGAGGTATCGCCAGCTCTGGGCTTCACGCTTCGACGAGTTGGACAAGCTTGTCGGGGAACTGAAACGGAAGGAAGAAACCGATGGACGCCAAGGGACAGAGTGATCCCGTTTCGGGAAAGAACCACACGACGGTGGAACGAAAGTCCGAGCGTGAGCTGATCGTCACGCGGACCTTTGACGCCCCCGCCAAAATCCTGTTCGATGCCTGGACCAAGCCGGAATTGCTCAAACAATGGTGGGCGCCAAAGTCATTTGGGGTGTTCTTCATTTCCTGCGAGGCCGATGTTCGCGCAGGCGGCACCTACCGCTTCGTATTCGGCCACGCCGCTTCCGAACAGCCGATGGAATTTTTCGGGAAATATATTGAGGTAACGCCCTATTCCCGACTCGTCTGGACAAATGAAGAAGGCGGAGAAGGCGGAGCCATCACCACCGTGACCTTCGAGGAAAGAGGAAGCGGGACGCTGGTCGTCATGCACGACCTCCATCCCTCGAAGGAAGCTTTGGACGATGCGATCGCGTCCGGCAGCACAAGCGGCTTCAGCGAGACGTTCAAGCAACTGGACGATCTGCTTCTGACCGCAAACATGCGCGAATGACGGTCACGCTTCGCAACGGCGGATCGGACGCGAAAAGCCGGGGTGGGCGAAACCCACCCCGCGCATCTTACAGGCCGTCGACGGCCTTGCTGACCAGGATGTTCACCGCGACGCGGCGATTCTGCGCCTTGCCTTCGATGGTGTCGTTGCTCGCCAGGGGGTCCGCTTCGGCCATGCCGGTGGGCGTCAGCATGCGATAGGGCTTCCAGCCGCAGGCCTGCTGAAGATAATTGACGACGCGACCGGCCCGCTTTTCGCTCAGCACCTGGTTGAATTCATCGCCGCCCGTGGAATCGGTGTAACCCACGACGAGCAGCAGGGCATTAGGCATTCCATCGGCAGCGGTCGCCGCCGCGCAGAGGTCGTTCTTCGCCTGTTCGGACAACACCGCCTTGCCCGTGTCGAAATTCACGTTCGTCGTGCTCTTGACATTATATTGGTCGATCTCGCCCATGCGGCCGCGCAGCGCCTGGGTTGCCGCCGTCTGTTCGGCAAAGCCCTGCTCCGTGCCGTTGTGGATCATCGACGCGGTCTTGAGATCCTTGTTCTGCAGGTTGATCTGGCTCGCCACCAGGCCCTCGCCCGATTGCAGGGTCTTGACCGTCACCGGCAGGCCATTGAGCAGCGAGGTCGCGGCGAGCCTGCTGCGGTTGAGGCCGAAAAAGCCCTTGCTGGCGCTGATCTTGGTGGCGTCGTTGATGACGATGACGGATTTGGTGCCGTCGGCGGCCGTGACCTGCATCTTGTCGCCGCTGCGGGCGGAAATAATGCCCTTGATCTCCGGCCCCACCGTCTTCTCGGCGGGCAGATAGGCGGTTGCCGAGACGTCGGCGGAGGGCGGCGGCGGGGGCGCGTCCTGGGTCTGCGCGGCGACGCTGCCCGACGATGCCCCGGCAAGCAGGGCGAGCAACAGGAGAAATTTCGGGCTCTTGGAATTGACACTCATCACGCTACTCCTTCAAATTCGATCAGTCGGGCCTGCGTGACCGCAGCTTTTCGTCCGACTGCCGTTCGCGTAATGGCGTATTCGGCTGTCAGAACCCCCTCCATTTACCTTCATAAGAACTGCGGCATGGCGCCGCGGGTGAGCGCCATCAATATTCTGCCTGTTGAGATTAACCTTTCTGCTACATGAACAGGGGGAGTGCCCCTTGTGATTGTGAAGGCAATTGGAGCATATCGTGCGACGAACCGATGCAGGATGCGTCGCGCAACTCAAGTCCATGTCCGCTGGATTTGCCCAATAGATGGGGAAGGCATCGTCCCAATAAATAGCCATTTGTTCCAAAAATCGGAAGGACAAGCCCATGGGCGACATTCAACGATCCGCCTTTTATCCTTCCTAAACATTCATTTGGCGGAGTCTTCGCCTCTGCTTTCGCCGCGCTTTGCCCGGTCGGGAATGACGGGGATGGGCGCGAAGCCGGACAGGCGGCGCCTCTTTCCGCCGTCGCGCAGTGCCGATTCTCTGCGCTTGATTCGCTCGGGCGCCTTGTGGAAATCTCCATCCTGCGCGCTATGATGCGGTAGATAGGGCAGAAATATCTGCCGTTGGCGTCCCGTCATTTGTCGGCACCGCTGCCCTGACCGCCAAAAAGAGCCGATCACAAAAAGGACAGAGTTCATGACAATCGATCTTCCCGCCGCGCTGTCCCCAGCGTCCGTCGCCGTCGTGACCGGCGCTGCCAGCGGCATCGGCTTTGCGGTCGCTTCCCGGCTTCTCGGCCTTGGCATGAAGGTCGCGTTGGCTGATCTTGCCGGCGAGCGGCTGGAGATGGCGAGCCGGACGCTCTCCGAACTGGGCGACGTGCTGCCTGTGCCGACCGATGTCTCCTCTCGCGCGGATGTGGAGCGGCTGCGGGACGCTGTCGTCGCGCAATGGGGTTCCGTGTCGCTGCTGATGAACAACGCGGCGACCGGCCGAAACCCAGGCAAGCCATGGGAAAATGCCGACGGTTGGGGCGATCTTCTCAGCACCAATCTGATGAGCGTGCTGTACGGCGTGCAGACGTTCGTCCCGGCCATGCTGGCGGGGGACGGACCGGGGATCGTCATCAATACCGGTTCCAAGCAGGGGATCACGAGTCCGCCCGGCAATCCCGCCTATAATCTGTCCAAGGCCGGCGTTCGCAACTTCACGGAATCCCTGGCGCATGAGTTGCGCATGGCGACAGGCGGCCGGGTCTCCGCTTATCTGCTGATTCCGGGTTTCACCTACACAGGCATAACCAGTCGGGGGGAAAAGCCGGCAGCCGCCTGGACGGCTGAACAAGTGGCTGACTTCATGCTGGAAAGCCTTCGCCGCGGCGACTTCTATATGCTGTGTCCCGACAATGACGTTGACCGGGCCACCGATGAGAAGCGGATGCTCTGGGCCATGGACGACATCATCGCCAACCGCCCTGCGCTCTCGCGCTGGCATCCCGATTACAAGGTGGCCTTTGAGGCGTTCATGTCGGCGCGGGAGAACTGACCGGCTGGCTGCAGGGGGAGGTTGGGCACTCGCCTGGTCGGTGGGGCCGGGTCAGCCTAAAATTTGGGAGGCCGAGCATCGACAATAGTGGACCCGGCCGAAAGCATGGTCGGTTTCGCGGCTTTCACTGGCGTGTCGCAATTGGGCGGGTTATAGCCTGGATGTGACAAGCTGAATGCGTGTTGCGCACTATTCCTTACCGCGAGCTTTCAGGAAAGCCCCAAAAATGTCCGAAGAATTCTACCGCATGAAGCGTCTGCCGCCCTATGTCATCGCTGAAGTGAACGCGATGCGGGCCGCCGCGCGCGCCGCGGGAGAGGACATTATTGACCTCGGCATGGGCAATCCCGACCTGCCGCCGCCCGACCATGTCATCGCCAAGCTGTGCGAAGTCGCGCAAAAGCCAAGCGCGCACGGCTATTCCCAGTCGATGGGCATTCCCGGACTGCGCAAGGCGCAGGCCAATTATTATGGCCGCCGCTTCGGCGTCGATCTGGACCCGGAGACCGAGGTGGTCGTGACCATGGGGTCGAAGGAGGGTCTCGCCAGCCTCGCCACCGCGATCACCGCGCCGGGCGACGTCGTGCTGGCGCCCAATCCCAGCTATCCGATCCACATGTTCGGCTTCATCATCGCGGGGGCGACCATCCGCTCCGTGCCGACGACGCCGGACGAACATTATTGGCAGTCGCTGGAGCGGGCGATGGCCTTCACCGTGCCGCGCCCCTCGATCCTGGTGGTCGGCTATCCCAGCAACCCGACCGCCGAGACGGTGGACCTCGCTTTCTATGAGCGGCTGGTCGCCTGGGCGAAGGAGAACAAGGTCTGGGTGCTGTCCGACCTTGCCTATTCCGAGCTTTATTATGACGGCAATCCGACGCCCTCCATCCTCCAGGTGCCCGGCGCCAAGGATGTGGCGGTGGAATTCACCTCGCTCAGCAAGACCTATTCGATGGCGGGCTGGCGCATCGGCTTTGCGGTCGGCAACAAGCAGTTGATCGCGGCCCTGAAGCGGGTAAAGTCCTATCTCGATTATGGCGCGTTCACGCCGATCCAGGCGGCGGCCTGCGCGGCGCTCAACGGACCGCAGGACATCGTGCAGAAGAACCGCGAGCTTTACCACAAGCGACGCGACGTGATGGTGGAGGCCTTTGGCCGCGCCGGGTGGGACATTCCCGCGCCCAAGGCGTCGATGTTCGCCTGGGCGCCGCTGCCGCCTGCGCTCAAGGAGATGGGGAGCCTGGAATTCTCCAAGCAGCTCCTGACCCATGCCAAGGTCGCGGTCGCGCCGGGCGTCGGCTATGGCGAGGATGGCGAGGGCTTTGTCCGCATCGCCATGGTGGAGAATGAGCAGCGGCTCCGCCAAGCCGCCCGCAACGTCAAGCAATATCTCAAGTCCATGGGCGTCAATACGCCCGCCAAGGGCGCTGCCTGAGGAATATAGGATTGTGCTCCTGCAAAGGCAGCATATCCAAAAGGCATCCTGCATATCCAATCATCATCCACAATGATGTTTCTCAGATTTTCCTTATATAACATATAGATATCGCCACTCCTTCTTGTATGAACACGAAGAATTATGCGGCGTTCGTGGACCTCAATTACGATCTCGGTCCGCTGACCCTTATCGCGGGCGCGCGTCTTTCCCATGAAAAGAGCCGCGGCACGTTCGAGCGCGGGTTGCCGCGCGACGGCGCCCCGGCGGAGGGCGGGCCGGATATGAGCCTCTTCCTTCCCGGCTCGGCCATCGCCGGCTATACGCCACTGTCTGTCGCCTCGTCCGTGAAATATGACCATTTCTCCTGGCGGGCGGGCGCGCAATATCATGTCGCGCCCGACATCATGATCTACGCCACCGCATACCGCGCCTATAAGGGGCCGGGCTTCAATTTCGCCGCCGATCTGACGCCCGCGGTCTTCGCCCAGACCCAATCGATCGTGGACCCGGAGATCGCGCATTCCTACGAAGTCGGACTGCGCACGCAATTCTTCGATCGCCAGGTGACATTCAACGTCACCGGCTATTATGCGCCGTACAAGGATTTCCAGATCACGGCCGCGCTTCCGGGCACTGGCGGCAACGGCCTGACCTACACGATCATCAATGCCGGCGGCATCCATGCCAAGGGAATTGAGACCGAGTTCGCCTTCAATCCCCGTGGGGCATTGGGCGGCTTTTCGATCAGCGGCGACCTCACATGGAACGACACCAAATATTCCGACTTCACGAACGCCCCATGCTATGCCCTGCAACCGCGCAGCGCGACGCCCGGCGTCTGCGCGGCGCCGTCAATGGGATCGACCGCGTCCGTCCAGTCGGTCAACGGCTTCCGCACGGTCGGCAATCCGGAATGGAAGACAACAGCTTCATCGCCTATGATATGGCCGTCACCCCGTCGCTGAATGCCTTCGCGCAAGCCCATCTCTATTATCAATCCGCCGCGCAATATGGCGTCGGCGTGAATCCCGCGACGCGCGCGCCCGGATATAAGACGGTCGACCTCACCCTGGGCATAAGGGCGGCGGACAATCAATGGAAGCTGAGCGTGATCGGCAAGAATATCTTCGACAAACGCTACGTCACGCGCATCGTGACCAACAATCCGGGACTCATGCAGGTCGTGCCTTATGAAGCATTGTCGTCGTGGGGCGTCGCGCTGGATGTCCGTTTCTGATGCAAGGATCGCGGACGATGGCGGGCATGCCGCTATCGTCCGTCCAGCGGTGCTGGGAATGAAGGGGGCACCGGCGTGCAAGTCATGAGCAGTGAAACGGTCGCCAGCCTGCCCATCCCCGGCCGATGGACGAGCGGGGCGACCGGCCCGACAGTCCCTATGCCTGGTACGTCCTGTTCGTGCTGATCGTCATGTACATGTTCAACGCGCTGGACCGCACGATCCTCTCGATCCTCGCGGAGGATCTGAAACGCGCCTTCCAGCTTTCCGACAGCCAGCTCGGATTTCTGCACGGAACCGCCTTCGGGGTGTCTACGCCCTTTTCGGCTATCCCATGGGCCGCCTGATGGATCGCTGGCGGCGGACGCATCTGCTCGCGATCGGCCTCGCGCTCTGGTCGGCCGCGACGGTTGCGTGCGGCCTGTCCTCCTCCCTCTTCCAGTTGGTGGCGGCACGGATGAGCGTCGGCATTGGCGAGGCGACGGCCAGCCCGGCGGGCTTTTCGCTCACGTCCGACTGGTTCACCAAGGGCAAAAGGGCGACCGCGCTCGGCCTTTTCATCGGTGGCCTCTATTTCGGCATGGGCCTGGCGCTCGCCGTGGGCGGCAGTTTGGCCCTGCATTGGGACCAGGCCTTTCCAGCCGATCCGCCATTCGGACTTGCGGGCTGGCAGGCCGCGTTCCTGGCGGTGGGATTACCGGGCATTCTTCTTGCCTTCTGGGTGGCCACCTTGCGGGAGCCGCGGCGCGGCCTGAGCGACGGCGTCTCGCGCCCCGGCGAAACGCGGATCTGGGGACGGTTTCTGAGCGACGTCGCGAGTGTCGTTCCTCCCCTTACGGTCGTGCAGGCGGCATGCGCCGGCCCGGGTTCGCTCCTGGCGAATCTGGCGGTGGCGGCGCTGACGGGGGCGGCGGCATGGGCCATGATCCGGCTGACCGGCGACATACTCCAATGGGCGATCCTGGGGATCGGCTATTATGCGGCCTTCTCTTCCGCGCAATCGATGCGGCACCGGGACCGGCCCACCTTCGCCCTGACCTGGGGCACGCCGACCTTCGTGCTGGCGATGCTGGGCTTTGGAAGCGTGTCGATGATCAATCTGATCATCGGTTTCTGGGCGGCGCCCCTCTCACTTCGCAGCTTCCCCATCGACAAGGGCACGACGGGCATGATCCTGGGCGTCACCACCGCCGTCAGCGGCGTGCTGGGCGTCATCATGGGCGGGCGCTTTTCCGATCTTCTGCTCAAATATAGTCCCTTGGGACGCATCTGGGTCGGCCTGGCGGCGACCCTGCTGCCCGTGCCCTTCATCGTCATCATGCGCAGCACCCACACCCCTTGGATATTCTATTGCGCGAATGCGCCGGTCGCGTTCCTTGGCAATTTGTGGCTCACCGCGGGGGCCGCCACGATCCAGGAACTCGTCTTGCCGCGCATGCGCGGGACGGCGACGACGACCTATTTTCTGGCGTCGACGATGATCGGTTCCGGGCTGGGGCCTTATTTCGTGGGCAAAATATCCGTGCTGACCGGCAATCTCGCGACAGGCATCCTGTGCAGCCTGGCGGTGGTTCCGTTCGCCTTCGCCGCGCTATGGGCCTGCGGCAAGGGTTTGGAACGGGCGGAACTCAGCAAGTGGAACAGGGCGCATGCAGCGGGAGAGCCAAGCTGACGGACGGATACGCCCACCCTAAAAGGCAAAAGGCGCGGTGATCCGCCGCTCCGCGATCAGGAAAGCGTCGGATACCAGGCGAAGCGGACGCACATCCACATCGCTTTTCCGCGCCTGGATCAACGCCGCGAAGCGCGCATAGAGGCGCGGATATTCCCGATCCGGCTCGGTTCGCTCCCGCTCGCCGGGAAGGTGCAGGACGCTGCCACCCATGGCGAGGCGCAGAGTGCCCCTGTCGGTGTCGACCTCTATCGACCAGCTCTGCGCACCGGTCTGAAGAAAGTCGAACCCGGCGCGCACCTGGGCCTCGCCGCAGCGCATCGCAAGATCGGCGGCAATGGGCGACATGCGCCCCGCCGGCACGTCCAGCCTGGCATGCTCAAGCAGCAGTTCGTGGGGCAGTATCTCCGTCGCGATCGACAGGGCGTTGATGCCGGGATCGAAGACGCCGAAGCCGCCGGGGCCGAGAATCCACTCCTGGCCGGGATGCCAGCGGCGTATATCTTCCCGCCAATCTATGCGGACGGCCAGGATGCGCTTGTCCGCGAGCCATGCACGCGCCGGAGCCACGCCTGCCGCCTCGCGGGAGTGCCATGCGGCGAATAGCGTCACCTCCGCCTTGCGCGCCGCCCGCACCAGCGCTTCGGCGTGCGAGAGCGTCACCGCCGGCGGCTTTTCCAGCATGACGTGCAGCCCGGCCTCGATCGCGGCCAGAGCCTGCTCATACCGCCCGTCCGGCGGCGTGCACAGCGAAACCGCGTCAAGCCGGCAAGCCTCCATCATCGCACCAATGTCATGATAGCCGTCCACCCCCTCGACCCGGCCCTGATGGCTGGCGGTCGCGGCGAGGAGAAAGCGATCGTCGGCGGCGATGGCGGGCAGATGCTGGTCGCTGGCGATCTTGCCGACGCCCACGAGACCCAATCGGACAGGCTCCACGATAAATCCTCTTATATTTGCGGGCGCCGCGACCGACCGGACCGGGCAACCTGACCCTAGGGTAGCCGATCCTCGATGAGCAGGAGCACGTCACCGATGATCCGTCGCATCGCTATCCGCGCCCCGTCGGGATCGCGCGAGACGATGGCGTCGCGCACCTTGGCATGCTCGACGACGTCGGCGGTGCGGCCCTTGATGCGGTTGGTGAAGCGGATCGAAGTGCGCAGCGCGGTGCTCACCACGTCGCGAAGCTGGATATAGAAGGGATTTTTCGAGGCGCGCAGGACGGCGACATGGAAGGCGATGTCCGCCTCCAGCGGGTCGTCGAGGCCGTTTTCAGCCGCCTGCATGCGCTGAAGCCCCTCGTCGATGCGTTTGATGTCTTCCTCTCCCGCCACACGCGCGGCGAGGGCTGCGGCCTCCGGCTCGACCGCCACGCGCAGCTCGTTGAACTGGCGCAGCAGGTCCACCGAAAGCTGGCGTTCCAGCATCCAGCGCAGCACGTCGGTGTCGAACAAATTCCAGGAGGAGGTCGGCTGCACCGTCGTGCCCTGTCGCGGGCGGGCGCTCAACAGGCCCTTGGCGGTGAGCATCTTGACCGCTTCCCGCGTGACGGAGCGGCTGACGCCATGCTGCTTGGCAAGCTCCGCCTCGGTGGGGAAGACGACATTGTCGAACCGGCCGGTGACGATGGCGCGGCCGATGCTGTCGAGCAGACCGTAGGTCAGATTGCGGCCAAGCTGCGCCGCCGGTTCGTCGACGATGAGATGAGATGCCCCTGTCAAGATGCTGTCCTTATCCGCTCCGTTTTCCGGCAACCTATGGTAATGCCCGCTCCGGCGCAGACAAGGTTCTTTCATATGATAAGTCGATTCATATGATAATTCGGACAGGCTTGCCGTGACCAGAGGCTGCGTCAAGCCTTTCGCGTCCGTCGGCCGTCACTTCTCACTTGTTCGGAAACGCCTTCACCAGCGCGTCATATTGCGCCTTGCTGATCTCGACCATGGAGCCGTGGCGCAGCCCGGCCGGCATCTCGAAGCGATTCCATTCCGGCACGCCCGAATTGCCCGAAACCTGGAACCACGGCCCCGTCAGGCGCGGCGCCTTGGACAAGCCATAGCTCGTCCCCGCATATTGTTCATAGTACATCAGCCAATCCTCGCCGTTCGGCGCGCGGATCACGGTCGGCGCCTCGCGGAAATTGGGGCTGACCGGCGGTCCCGGCAGCGGATAGGGGCCGAGCAGATCCTTGGCGCAGGAAATGCGCACCGTCTTGCCGGTGGTCCAATTGTAGCTGGGATAGCGCTCATCCTTCACGATCGCGCAATAGGCACTGCCGTCCGCCTCTGGCCGGATGAAGGTGTCGATCGTCGCCATGTCCCAGTCGAACAGCCGGCGCGGCGGCTTCGCGAAGCGCTTGAGATCGGGCGAGAGGACATAGAGCGTGCGCTGGCTGGCCCAATAGCGCTCCGGGTCTTCGGGAACGCCGGGGACGGTGGCGGTGTGCCAGCTCAGCAGGAACTGGCCCGACGGCTTGTCGAAGAACAGCTTGGGCGCGCCGATCCGCTGCATGGCGTGCGGCAGGCCGGGGATGTTCGACAGGTCGGGGCGGTAGGTGCCATAGGGTTTCCAGCCAACGAGATCGTCGGAGACCCAGAATCGGATATAGGGGTCTTCGTCGCTCTTGTTGCCGACCAGATAATAGCGCCCGTCGCCCCCGCGCGCGATCGACGCGTGGCCGTGATAATCCTCCGACACCGGCCTGCCGCCGTTGATCTGCTGCCAGTGCAGCCCGTCGCGGCTGACCGAATAATAGAGCACGCCATAGCGCTCCTTGGTCATGTGGGCGAAGAGATAGGCCTTGTCCGGATCGACATAGGGCGTCTCCGGCGCGCCGGGCACGACTTCGGCGCGCGCCGGTTGCGACTGCGCCGCGGCGGGAACCTGCACCAGCGAAAGCGTGATGGCGGCCGATGCCGCAGCGAACGCGAGAAGCGATTTGCCCCGAGCCAATTTCCGTCTCCCATAAATTGTTCGGCGGGAGATAGACCGCTGCGAAGGTGCATTGTCAAGATTGATATTATAAATATGCGTTTTATGAAGACAGGATCGGCGGACCCGGATTGCGATTCGGGCCAAGTGGCTGGCATGTTCCACTGACGTCGGAAGATTGGGGAGTTGAGATGGGACTGGCGACGATCGACATCAGCGTGGTCGTGATCTACGCGATCGGCATATTCGGCCTCGCGCAATGGGTCAGCCGCGACAAGGCGGGGGCCGGGCCGAAAAACTCGACCGACTATTTCCTGGCGTCGAAGAACCTGCCCTGGTGGGCCATCGGCGCCTCGCTGATCGCGGCGAACATCTCGGCGGAGCAGATCGTCGGCATGTCCGGTTCGGGCTATGCGATCGGCCTCGCCATCGCTTCCTATGAATGGATGGCGGCGGCAACGCTGCTGATCGTCGGCAAATTCTTCCTGCCGATCTTCCTGCGCAACGAGATTTACACCATGCCGCAGTTCCTGGAGCGGCGCTACGGCAACGGCATCCGCACGCTGATGGCGATATTCTGGCTGGTCCTCTACATCTTCGTGAACCTGACCAGCATCATCTGGCTCGGATCGGTCGCGGTGATGAAGGTGGCGGGCGTGAACCAGGACGTGGCTCTGGTCGCGCTCGGCGTCTTCGCCTTGCTCTATCAGCTTCGCGGCGGGCTGAAGGCGGTGGCGCTGACCGACATCGTGCAGGTGACGCTGCTGGTTCTGGGCGGGCTCATCATCGCCGTGCTGACGCTGGGCGAGATCGGCGGGGGCGCAGGCGTCGTCGCCGGTTTCTCGCGCCTGGTCGAACGCGCGCCCGACCATTTCCACATGATCCTCCAGAAAGGCGACCCGCATTATATGGACCTGCCCGGCCTTTCGGTGCTGGTCGGCGGCATGTGGATCGCGAACCTCAGCTATTGGGGCTTCAACCAATATATCATCCAGCGCGCCCTAGCGGCGAAGTCAGTGGACGAGGCGCAGCGCGGCATGCTGTTCGCGGCCTTCCTGAAGCTCATCATGCCGATCATCATCGTGCTGCCGGGCATCGCCGCCGTCGTCCTGGCGCCCGACCTCGCCAAGCCGGACGAAGCCTATCCGACGATGATGCGGCTGCTGCCGCCGGGCCTGCTGGGCCTCGTCTTCGCGGCGCTGGTGGCGGCGATCATCGCGTCCACCGCCTCGAAGATCAACTCGATCGCCACCATTTTCACGCTCGACGTCTGGGCCAAGTTCCGCAGGATGGAGGAACCCGGCGAAAGGCGGGAACGCCATCTGGTGCTGGTGGGCCGCGTCGCCGCCGCGATCGCGATCGTCATCGCCATCCTCACGGCGCGGCCGCTGGTCGGCTCCAGCGAGCAGGCATTCCAGTTCATCCAGGAGTTCACGGGCTTCTTCACGCCGGGCATCACCGTGATCTTCCTGCTCGGCCTGTTCTGGCGGCGCGCCAATGAGCCGGGCGCGATCACGGCGGCGGTGGCATCGGTGGCGCTGTCCTGGGGCTTCAAGCTCTGGGCGCCGGAGGTCCCCTTCCTCGACCGCATGGGCCTGGTCTTCCTCGCGGCGCTGGCGCTGGCGGTCGCCGTCTCCCTCGCCACCCCGGCGCGGCGCGACAAGGACAGCATAGCGACCGGGGACGTGCGCTATGCCACCTCAACCGGGTTCAATGCAGGAGCGATCGCGGTGATTCTGGTGCTTTGCGTCCTCTACGCGGTGTTCTGGTGAGCGGCGCGGCGTTCATCGCGGTCGATTGGGGCACGACCAACCGCCGCGCCTATCTGATCGAGGGTGGCGAGGTCGTCGCGACCGAGCGCGACGATATGGGCATCCTCTCGGTTCCGGCGGGCGGCTTTCCCGCAGCCGTGGCGGGACTGCGCGAGCGCCATGGCGGGCTACCCATGCTGCTCGCGGGCATGGTCGGCTCCAACCGGGGATGGCATGATGCGGGCTATGTGCCCGCTCCGGCTTCGCTGGCGGACCTTGCGGCGCGCCTCGTCTCGCCCGAAGAAGGCGTCGCCATCGTGCCGGGCGTCTGCCGCGACGGCGACGAGCGGCAGGACGTCATGCGCGGCGAGGAAGTGCAGCTTCTGGGCGCGGTCGCGGCGGGGCTGGCCCCCGGCGACGCGCTGCTGTGCCAGCCGGGCACCCATGCCAAATGGGCAGTGATGCAGGACAGCGCGCTTGCCGACTTCACCACCGCCATGACCGGCGAGATGTTCGCGCTGCTGAAGGGTCACGCGCTGATCGGCAGCGAAATGACCGGCGAGGTCGACGCGGATGAGGATTTCCGCAAGGGCGTCGAAGCCAGCGCCGACCGGGACTTGCTTTCCGCCCTGTTCGGCGTGCGCGCCGCGGCGGTGCTGGGCAGACGCGCGCCCGGCGCGGCGGCCGGCTATGTCAGCGGCCTGCTGCTCGGCAGCGACTGCCGGGCACGGATCACGCAGCCGGGGCAGCAGGTCCATCTGCTTGCCGACGGCCTGCTTGCGCGACTTTATTCCGCCGCCATCGCCATCGCCGGAGGGCAAGCTGTCGTCGTCGACAGCCACGCCTCCTTCGTCGCCGGCATCACCCGCATCTGGGACATCAAAGCATGATCGATTTTTCCGACGCCTTCTCGCAACTTCCGCTCGTCGCCATCCTGCGCGGCATCCGCCCCGATGAGGTGGAGGCGGCCGCCGACGCGCTGGTTGAAGCGGGCTTTCGCCTGATCGAAGTGCCGCTCAATTCGCCCGATCCGTTGCTCAGCATCGAAAAGCTGGCGCGCCACGTCGAGGATGCCGCCATCGTCGGCGCAGGCACGGTGCTGACCGTCGATCAGGTGGCGCTGGTGCAGGATGCCGGCGGCGCGATGGTGGTTTCGCCCAACACCGACATCGCCGTCATTGCCGAGACCGCCCGGCGCGGCATGGTCTCGCTGCCCGGCTATTTCACGCCGAGCGAAGCCTTCGCCGCGCTCGCGGCGGGCGCGCGCGGGCTCAAGCTGTTCCCGGCGGAGGCGGCGACCCCCGCCGTGGTCAAGGCGCAGCGGGCGGTGCTGCCCAAAGAGGTGCCGCTGCTGGTGGTCGGCGGCATCACGCCGACCAATATGGAACCCTGGCGTCAGGCGGGCGCGGACGGTTTCGGGCTGGGATCGGCGCTTTATCGCGTCGGCGCGACCACGGAAGAGATCGCCGCCAACGCCCGCGCCTTCGCGCAAGGCTGGGCCGGACGGGAGGACCGCTCGTGATCCGCGCCTTCGCTCCCCTGACGCTGACTCCCCTGACTCTGGCCGCCATGCTGGCGCTTGGCGGCTGCGCCACCGCCAGCACGCAGCAGGCCGCCCCGACGCTCGCCAATCCGCTGCTGTCGAGCGGGCCTGACCCGTGGATCGTCCATCATGGCGCGACCTTCTATTTCCTGGGCACCAAAGGCGACCGCATCGCCATCCGCCAGACCAATGATCTCGCGAAACTGGCCGACGCGCCCGAGCATGTGATCTGGACCCCGCCTGCCAGCGGCCCCAATGCGATCTCCATCTGGGCGCCGGAGCTGCACCGGCTCGACGGCAAATGGTATGTCTATTACACCGCCGCAGAGGCCGGGCATGATGACGATGCCCATCGCGGCGTCTTCGTGCTGGAGAATGCGAACGCCGATCCGCTGAAAGGCGAATGGATCGATCGAAGGCGCGTCAACACGCGCATGACGGGTCTGGACGGCACCGTGTTCGAGCATGGCGGCCAGCGCTATTTTGTTTATTCGGCCTATGACGGGCCGGACAGCGTGCTCGCCATCGCGCCGATGACCAATGCATGGACGCTCGGCCCCGGCGAAACGGTGATCGCGCGCCCCGACCAGCCGTTCGAGCGTCAGGGCGGACGGCAGATATTGGAGGGTCCGGAATTTCTGCCCGGCCCCAAGGGCGACCTGTTCCTCACCTATTCGGCCAGCGCCTGCTGGTCGGACGATTATGCGCTCGGCCTGCTTCACGCCAAGCCCGGCAGCGATCCCATGAACCCGGCAAGCTGGACCAAGTCGCAGCGCCCGGTGCTGGCCAAGGCGCCGCAGAACAATGTCTATGCGACCGGCCACAACGGCTTCTTCACGACCGAGGGCGGCAGGCAGACATGGATCGTCTATCACGCCAATGACGGCGCGGACCGGAAATGCACCGCCGCGCGCTCCCCCCGCGTGCAGCGTATGGAATGGAGCCAGGACGGGATGCCGATCTTCCCTGTGCCCTCCCGCGCGGGCGAGCCGGTCTCCGCCCCAGCGCCGTGACCCGGACGGCCCTCGCCTGCTTCAATTTGCCGGGCGGAGCGCCGAAAGATTCACCGCATCCCCCATGGCGCGCAGGCCCGCGTCATTGGGGTGGAGGTGGTCGCCCGGATCATAGTCGGGTCGCAAGTCGGCAGGCGACGCCGGATCGCGCACCGCCGCGTCGAAATCGACCACATCGTCGAAAATCTCCCCGCTCCGGATCGCGGTATTCACCTCCTGCCGCGTCTGCTCCTTGGCGGGCGACATATAGCCCGCATGGAGCGCGGGCGTCATGGTCCCGCCGATCACCCTGATCCCCAGCGCATGGGCCCGCGCCACGAACTGGCGATAGCCCTGGACGAGCTGGTCGGGCGTCGTCGCCTCCGGGCCGCTGTCTTTGCCGGCACCGATGTCGTTTATGCCCTCCAGGAAGATCACTTGGGTGACATTGGGCACGCTCGCCACGTCGCGCCAGAAGCGGTCGAGCGCGGAGGTCGCCCGGCCCCGGCGCAGCACGCGATTGCCGCTGATGCCCATATTGACGACGCCGCAGCGCCGGGCAGAGGGCAGCGCCGCCAGACGCTCGGCCAGACGGCCCGGCCAGCCGCGGGTCTGCGGCGAAAGGCCAAGGAAGCCGTCGGTGATCGAATCCCCGAAGGCGACCACGGTGCAGGGCGCCCGCTTTGCCCGCACCGACGCGAGCGAGAGATAGGAGCGCACCTTGATCGGCGTGAACTGCGGCTCGGCCCCGGCGGGCGCGAACGCCATTTCCAGTCCGAGGTTGGTGCGCGCAGGCCGCGTCGGCGTCGTGAAGGTGACGCTGACGATCACGTCCTGCCCGACGCGGAACGGCGCGGCCAGCGGATCGCTGACGACCGTATGTCCCTCGGGCAGCGCGATCCCGGACTTGCCTGAGAAAGTGAGCGGGCGGAGCGGATTGGCGCCGATCTCCGTGCCCATGGCCGCCGACGGATCGGCAATGCTGACCGCCGCGATCGCCAGCGGCCTGTCCCCTTCCGCATTGCTGAAACTGAGCTGCAACGCGTCGCCCGCTTGCGTCAGCCGCACCCGGTACCGATAGGTGCCGGGCGGCTGTTCAGGCTCCCGCGCATCGCTATCGGCCGGAGCATAGCCCCACGCCCCTGCCCACACCGGCGCGGCATGGGCAGGGACGGATAGCGCAAGGCCGCAGAAAGCGGCTAATAGCGGGACGGTGCGCATGCAGCTCTCTCCTCGGACCGGCTGACCGGCTTATTTCTTCGCGGGCACGACGCCCTTGGGCGCCTTGGCCAGCGAGCGGATCAGGTCGGTTTCGGCCTGGCGATAGGGCGTGCCGTCATTGCGGAAGACCTCATGGAACCAGATGGTCGGCTCGTCCTGGGTATAGGGCTTTTTCCACGAATCCCACGGCAGGCGGGTCTGCGTCCTGCCGTCGACGAAGCCCCAGTTCATCATCGCCACATTCTCGCGCTTGCCGATCGGCAGCGAGCCGTCGAAGGTCGAGCCATTGCCCCGCGCCATATATTCGGTGCACAGAATCGGACGGCCATAGATTTTGAGCTGGTTTACGCGGTCCTGGAATTTCTCCGGCCAGTTATAGTCGTGGAAGGAGATCACGTCCGACTGGCTGAGCTGCAGCTTCTCCATCGGCGTCAGCGCGCTTTCGGTCTTCCAGTCGTCATGCTGCCACACGCCCGAGGTGAGCGGCTGCGTCGGGTCCACGTCACGCGCCCAGCCATAGACTTTGGTGAGCAGGGCAAGGACCAAAGGCTGCTTGCCTTCCTGGCCCTTATACTGGTCGGCGCCATTGTCCGGCTCATTCCACAGATCCCAGCCAAGCACGCGGTCGTCCTTCGCGAAGGCGCCGATCACGCCCTGCACATAGGCCTTCAGGCGCGGTTCCTGCGCCGGATCCCGCAGCGCGGGCAGGCCGGGGCTCTGGACCCAGCCGGAATTATGGACGCCGGGGATGGGCGGGCGCTGCGGGCCGAGCACTGGATTGGGGTCCCAGCAACTATCGAACAGCACGAACAGCGGCTTGATCTTGTGCTTCGCCGCGATCGTCAGGAACTGGTCGATGCGCTTCTTGAAGCCTTCCGGGTCCTGCTGCCAGAGCTGATCGTGCAGGAACACGCGCATGGTGTTCATGCCGATGCCCTCCGCAAGACCCAGCTCATGGTCGATTCGCGCAGGGTCCCACGTCTCCGCCTGCCACATCTCAAGCTGGTTGATGGCGTTGGCGGGCGCATAGTTGGAGCCGACCAGCCAGGGCTGCTTGGCGTACCAAGCCTTGGCTTCTGCAGGGGTCCATTGCGGCCGGGCATCGGCAGGCATGGCGGTCAGCGCGGCGACAGAGGCCAGCAGGCAGATGGCGAGAGCTTTCACGAACAGTCCCCTCTTATTGTGCGACGAAGAATTTGTAGGTCATGACGTTCCGGTAGGTCTTGCCCGGATCGAGGCGGACCGACGGAAATTGCGGCTGGTTCGGGCTGTCCGGGAAAAGCTGCGGCTCGAACACCAGCGAGTCGCCCTCGCGGTAGATTTGCCCGGCCTTGCCAACGATCGTGCCGTCCATGAAATTGCCCGAATAAAATTGCAGGCCCGGCTGGTTCGACCAGAGTTCGAAGCCGCGACCGGACGCGGGTTCGGTGACGCGGGCCATCAGATGCTGGTCTTTGGTGACGGCGTTTCCGACCACCCAATTATGGTCATAGCCGCGTCCGTAGCGGATCTGCTCGTCGCCGCCTTCGCGCACCCGCGCGCCGACCGGGGTAGGCTGGCGGAAATCGAACACGGTGCCCGCGACGCTGCGGTGCTGACCAAACGGAATGGAAGTCGCGTCGGTGGGCGTGAAGCGATCCGCCGGGATGGTCAGCACATGGTCCATCGCCGTGCGGCCCGGCCCCGCGAGGTTCCAATAGGCGTGGTTGGAAATGTTGACCACGGTCGGCCTGTCCGTGGTCGCGGTGTAGCTGATCGTCAGAACATTCTGCTCGTCCAGCGCATAGGTCGCGTCGGTGGTCAGCGTGCCGGGATAGCCCTGATCGCCGTCGGGGCTGACATAGCGCATGGTGACGCTCACTACGCCGCCCGCTTTCTGGCCCTGCTTCACCTCGCGGATCGTCCAGACGACCTTGTCGAAACCCTTGGTGCCGCCATGCAACGAATTGGGACCGTTGTTGACGGGCACTGCATAGGCCTTGCCATCGAAGCTGAACTTGCCCTTGGCGATGCGGTTGGCGACCCGGCCCACCGTGGCACCGAAGAACTGGCCGTCATTCGCATAGCCCGCCAGATCGTCATAGCCGACCGCGATGTCCACCGCCTTGCCGTCGCGGCCCGGCATCATCACCGACTGGATCGACGCGCCCAGCGTCATCACGCGCACCGACATGCCCTTGGCGTTGGTGAGCGTCACCGCCTCTACCGCCGTGCCGTCGGGCATCCGGCCGAAGGTCTCGCGCCGGGCCTCGGCCGCCAGCGCGGAAGTCGACACCGCGCCCAGCAGGGCGACGGCGGTCATGGTCCTGAGCATCGTCTCTCCTCTCGAAACTTCAGTCTTGGTAAAGGAATGGGGGAAGCCCGCGGCAACCCGGATCGATCTCGAACAGCGCGCCGCCCTGCGCTTCCTCGACGCCATCGGCCGCGCTGGTGACATATATCCGGTCGAGGTTTGGGCCACCGAACACGCAATTGCTGATCTGGCTTGCGGGCAGCGCGATGCGGCGGACCGGCGTGCCGTCCGGCGCGAAGCGGGTGACGCAGGAGGCGCCCCAGCACGCGACCCAGAGATACCCCTCGGCATCGAAGGTCATGCCGTCCGGCGCGCCCCAGCCCGCCTCGAAGCTGATGAACGGTTCGCGCTTGCCAAGCGTCCCATCCTCCAGCGCATAGCGGAAGATCACGCCCATCGCGCTGTCGGTGTGCAGCAGGAACCGCCCTTCGGGATCGATCGTAGGGCCGTTGGGAATCGTATAGGGCGTGGCGTCGGCGCGAGTGAAAGCGCCCTTCGCGAAGCGGTGGAAAGCCCCTGTCGGCACATCGCAAGCGAAGGGCATCGTGCCCAGCCAGAGGCGACCCTGCGCATCAGCGGCAGCGTCGTTGACGCGGTTGGCCTCCGGCTCGCCGGGAATGGCTGCCAACGTCTCGCAGGAAAAGGGATCGAGCGACACGCTGGCGACCGAACGGCCGATCCCGGCCACGAAGCCGCCGCTGGCCCGGCCGATGATCCAGCCGACGACATCCGGCGTTTCCCAGCTCTCGACCTGCCCGGTGGCGGGCGTCAGGCGGTTGATCCGCTTGCCGAGAATATCGGTCCACAGCAGCACGCCATCGCGGACCGACCAGAACAGCCCCTCGCCCAGAATATCCACGCGGTCGCGGGCGATGACGCGCACGTGATCCATCAGTGGCTGTCCCTCGGCAATCCGCGCGTCTGGGCGATGCGCTGATATTTTTCGGAGCCTTCCAGGATCGCGCCGGTCGCGAACTGGCCGACCAGGCTGCGCTGAATTTCCTGCCAGGGCGTCTGCGATTCAGGCGTGACGGCGCGTTCGATCTCCGCAAGTTCCTCCCGCCGACGGGCGATCTCCGCATCATCGACCAGCATGTCCGCGCTGCGGTTCTTAAGGTCGATGCGCACCCGGTCCCCAGTGCGCAGCAGCGCGAGGCCACCGCCGACCGCCGCCTCCGGCGAGGCGTTGAGGATGGAGGGGCTGCCCGACGTGCCGGACTGCCGCCCGTCACCGATGCAGGGCAAGGCGTGGATGCCAGCGCGGATCAACGCTGTGGGCGGACGCATGTTCACCACTTCGGCGCCGCCCGGATAGCCGACCGGCCCCGCCCCGCGAATGACGAGGATGCAATTCTCGTCAATGCCAAGGCCCGGGTCGTCAATGCGCTGGTGATAATCCTCCGGCCCGTCGAACACGACGACGCGGCCTTCGAACCTGTCGGGATGCTCGGGATCGGAGAGATAGCGGCTACGGAACTCCTCCGAGATCACCGACAGCTTCATCACGGCGCCCTCGAACAGATTGCCGCTGAGGACGGCCAGCCCGGCCGCCTGCTTCAGCGGGCGCTCGAACGGCCGGATCACATCCTCGTCATGGATTTTCGCGCCCGCCAGATTCTCCGCGACGGTGCGGCCATTGGCGGTGAGCGCATTGCCGTCGATCAGACCCGCCTTGAGCAATTCGCCCATCACAGCGGGCACGCCGCCCGCGCGGTAATAATCCTCGCCCAGATATTCGCCGGCGGGCTGGAGGTTCACCAGCAGCGGCACGTCGGCCCCCTGCTCCTCCCAATCCTCCAGCGTCAGTTCGACGCCGATATGGCGGGCGATGGCGTTGAGGTGGATCGGCGCATTGGTCGACCCGCCAATGGCCGAATTCACCCGGATCGCATTGAGGAAAGCCGTGCGGGTGAGGATGTCGGAGGGCTTGCGGTCGGCCTTCACCATCTCGACAATGACGCGCCCCGTCTCCCAGGCGCATTCTTGGCGGTCGCGATAGGGCGCGGGGATCGCCGCCGATCCGGGCAGCGACATGCCCAGCGCTTCGGCCAGCGAGTTCATCGTCGTCGCCGTGCCCATCGTGTTGCAATAGCCGGTCGAGGGCGAGCCCGAAGCGACCAGCTTCAGGAAGCCCTGATAGTCCAGCTCGCCCTTCGCCAGCATCTCGCGCGCTTTCCAGATGATGGTGCCTGCGCCGGTGCGCTTCCCCTCATGCCAGCCGTTGAGCATCGGACCGACCGACAGCGCGATCGCGGGAATGTTCACCGTCGCCGCCGCCATCAGCGCGGAGGGCGTGGTCTTGTCGCAGCCGATCGTCAGCACCACGCCATCCATCGGATAGCCGTAGAGCAGCTCGACGAGACTGAGATAGGCCAGGTTGCGATCAAGGCCCGCGGTCGGCCGCTTGCCGGTTTCCTGTAGCGGATGGCTCGGAAATTCGATCGGGATGCCGCCCGCGTCCCGGATACCCGCCTTGATCCGCTCGGCAAGAACCAGATGATGGCGATTGCACGGCACCAGATCGCTGCCCGACTGGGCGATGCCGATGATCGGGCGGCCCGACTGCATCTCCTCGATCGAAAGGCCATAATTCAGATAGCGCTCCAGGTAGAGCGCCGTCATGTCAGGATGGCTGGGATCGTCGAACCATGCGCGGGAGCGCAGCTTCGGGCCCGGTTCGATCTTGCTGTCATCAGCGGAAGAAATGTTCGCCTCCCATCCATTTTACCCGATTCGGCCGGCCGCGCCTATCGCGGCACTGTTTCGGACAAGACCAGCTATACCGGCGGCATCCTCGTGTCGAACCGCTGGGATGCGGGCGATGGCGAAATGGGCCTGCTGGTCGACGTTTCCTATGGGCGCAACAATTTCAGCCGGCCGATCTCCTTCAACTGCGATCCGCGGTCGAGCAATCATGGCCCGGCGGGCGCAGCCAATGTCGTCCTGCCCACCTGCGTCGGCGGCCTGACCGATACCGGCCACAACACCCGCCCGCAGATCAACGCCGCCTTCCAGTGGCAGATCACCCCGGAACTGCAATTCTATCTCGATGGCCTCTACACCGGCTATCGCTCGACCTTCGCGACGAACTTCATCTTCTCCGACCTGTTCGCCGGCAGCTCGATCACCAATGCGGTCGCAGGGGACGATTGCTTCACCGCCAATGTGGCGGATAACGGCTTCCCCGGCGGCGGCAACGTCGAGAATCTGTGCATCGGCAAGTCGGCCACCTTCAACGGCGTCGACGTGCTCACCAGCACCCAGGCGAAGAAACAGCGCACCGACCAATATGTCTTCGGCGGTGGTCTCAAATGGGACAGCGATGTCGTGCATCTGGTCTTCGACGGCAGCTATATCCAGTCGAAGAATTCGAACCGCGCGATCATCGTCGACACTGCCAAGCATGGCGCGTCGGTGGATATCATCGTCGACGACAACGGCCATGGCACCACCGTGATGCAGGGCGATCCGCTCGGCAATCCGGACGGCTTCGTCTTCGCGAACTCGCTGTTCCAGGATCTGAACAAGTCGAACAGCCGCCAATATGCCTTCAAGCTCGATTCCGCCTTCGACATCGACAGCAATTTCCTGCGTCAGTTCCAGGTAGGCCTGCGCTATTCCGACCGCGCCGGTTCCTTCCGGGCCTTTGCCGGCGGGCCGGGCTTCCCGGGGCCGAACCGCGGCACGCTGGTCTCCTCGGTGGGGCTGCCGTCGGACTTCATGGTGCGTTCGCCGGACTCGATCCCGTACATCAACAACGGATCGCACTGGTACACGCCGAACGCGGACTATCTGCTGAGCAACACGGATGATCTGCGCGCGCTCTACGGCGCCCCGGCGGGCGATCCGGCCTGGGACCCGACGCGCAACTATGACGCTTCGGAAAAGACCTGGGCGGCTTATATCCAGGGCAAATATCAGATCGATCTGGGCGGTTCGTCACTGATCGACGGCCTTGTCGGCGTTCGACTGGTCGACACGAAGCGCACGCTGGACGGCACCTCGCGCCTGATCGGCGCGGGTCCGGGCGGCGCCGACCTGTTCGATCCGGTCAGCCGCAACACCCGCGACTTCTATGCCCTGCCGAACGCCAGCATCCGCTTCCGCGTCACGCCGGAACTGCAGTTCCGCGCCAACTATGCCAAGACCGTGGCGCGTCCGACCTTTGGCGATCTCAATCCTGGCCTGTCGCTGGCGGCGCCGGGCGGCAACCCGAACGTCATCCTGGCCGGTTCGGGCGGCAACCCGGACCTTAAGGCGCAGATGTCCGACAATTTCGACGTGACGGCGGAATATTATTTCGGACGTTCCAGCTATGTGTCGGTCGCGGGCTATTACCGCAAGCTCAAGGACCGCGTCGCGCCGTCGACCTCGATCCAGGTCATCGACGGCAACACCTATCAGATCGTCCAGCCGCGCAATCTCGGTTCCTCGAAGCTCAAGGGCATCGAAGTGGCGGGCCAGGCCTTCTTCGACTTCCTGCCTGAAGGTTTCGACGGTTTCGGCGTGATGGGCACCTTCACGCTGGCGGACAGCGAAGTCACCACCCCCGGCGATCTGCTGGAGGGCAAGGAACTGCTCGGCGTCTCCAAATATAGCTACACCGCCGGCGCGCTCTACGAGAAGTACGGCATCACCGCCCGCGTCGTCTATACGTGGCGCTCGGGTTATAATGAGACGCTGTTCGGTGCCGGTACCCTCACAAGTCCGGACTTCAGCAGCCAGTTCAACAAGGTCAAGTCCAATGGCCGCCTCGACTTCTCGGTCGGCTATGACGTGACCCCGAACATTACCGTGACGGTGGACGGCGTGAACGTGAACGGCGGCAAATATTACAGCTATTTCGACTCGCCCGCCTTCCCGCACGACATCCGCATCGACGACAAATTCTACGGTGCGAGCATCCGCGTGAAATATTGACGCTATTCATCCGGGGGCGGGGCGGACTGCACGCCGCCCTACCCCTCCAATGCCCCCGGTTGATCGGGCGGAACGGTTTTTGGCCGTTCCGCCCTTTTTTTCATGATGGCGGCTGCCTCAGATCGCGGCGTCGAGCTGGCGCATGATCTCGCGACGTCGTCTTTGGGCTTCGAACCGGGCACGCTCCGGGTCGCCATCGAGGATCGCGGCGATGATGGCCCGCCTTTCCCGTTTCCAGCGCTGCTTGCCGTCGCTTCCGCCATAGACCGGCCCGCGGGGATATTCGGCATAATGGTGCACGGCCACGCGGGAAAGCAGCTCCATGAGCGGGCGGTCGACCATCAGGTAAAGAATGTCGAGCATGCTTTGATCGAAGGCGCCGCGCTGACGCGCCGTGTTGCGCCCGTCGATGGATTTGACGAGCGCCGCGAGTTTCTGCCGGAGCTCGTCATTTGTCGCCCGCGCCGCCGCCGCCATGAGTTCGCAATCGAGCAAGGTGATGATGTCGATCGCCTCGGGATGCGCCGAATGATGCAGCGCCAGGAAGCCCGAAATGGCCTGGCTCAACCCCTCCGCATCGGGCCGCGTCCCGTAATAGCCTCCGCCGGGCCCGCGGCGGACCTTCAGAAAGCCTTCATGCTCCAGCACGCGCGCGGCCTGCTGCACGGTGACGATGCCCACCCCCAAAGCTTTCGCCAGGTCCGGCAGCGATCCGATCTGCGCCTCGGGCGGTTGCGCCACGATCATGTCGCGCAGCTTCGCCACGGCAGCCGTCACCAATCCTTCACGGGAATTTTGCTTGCGGCTGCTCATCTTGCTCCTCGTTCGGCGTCCGACGCCCATAGCGAATTTGAGCGCCAAAGGGCACTCCTGGCGCGATCTTTTATATAACATGCATATTAATGGTTTGATTCTTTCCCATTTGCCATTATTGGAACGGCTAGCGGTCGATAATGGGCACATTTAAGGCAAAGGCAGGGACAGCGGGCGGCTTCGGCCGAGCGAGGGCCTTGTCAGCGCATGACGAGGGTGGATGGAGTGAAGATCGGCATATTGAAAGAGATGGCGCCCGATGAGCGCCGCGTTTCCGGCACGCCGGAGACAGTCAAGAAGTTCAAGGCTCTCGGGGCCGAGGTCGCGGTGGAGACGGGCGCTGGCCTGACCGCCGCCATTTCCGACGCAGACTATGCCGCCATGGGCGCGACCGTGGCGGACCGCGCCGCGACGGTGGCGGGGGCCGACATCATCCTGGGCGTGCAGGGGCCGGACGTGGCCAGCATCCCGGGCGCCAAGCCCGGCGCCTGGATCGTCGCGGGCCTTAATCCCTTCGTCGAGCGGGCGCGGATCGACGCCTATGCGGCTGCGGGGTTCGAGGCGCTGGCGATGGAATTCATGCCGCGCATCACCCGCGCGCAGTCGATGGACATCCTCTCCTCGCAGTCCAACCTTGCCGGTTACAAGGCGGTGCTGGACGCGGCAGCTGAATATGGCCGCTCCTTCCCGATGATGATGACGGCGGCGGGCACGGTGTCTCCGGCCAAGGCCTTCATCATGGGCGTCGGCGTCGCGGGCCTTCAGGCAATCGCGACCGCCAGGCGCCTGGGCGCGCAGGTCTCCGCGACCGACGTGCGCTCCGCGACCAAGGAGCAGATCGAGAGCCTGGGCGCCAAGGCGATCTTCGTGGAGAGCGTCGCCGGGATCGAGGGCGAGGGCAAGGGCGGCTATGCCACCGAAATGTCCGAGGATTATCAAAGGGCGCAGGCCGAACTGGTGTCCGGCCATATCGCCAAGCAGGACATCGTCATCACCACGGCGTTGATCCCTGGCAAGCCCGCGCCGCGCCTGATTACCGACGCGCAGATCGCGTCGATGAAGCCGGGCAGCGTGATCGTCGACCTCGCCGTCGAGCAGGGCGGCAATGTCGAGGGCGCGGTGCTGGGCGAAGTGGTCGAGCGGCACGGCGTCAAGATCGTCGGGCACAAGAATGTGCCCTCTCGCCTGGCCGCCGACGCATCGGCCTTGTTTGCGCGCAACCTCTATAACTTCCTCTCCGCCTTCTGGAACAAGGACCAGAACGCGCCGGTGCTGGACGAGGAAATCGGCAACGCCATCCGCGTGACGCAGGGTGGGAAAGTCGTCAGCGAGAGGCTGCTTCAATTGACGGGGGCACTGTAATGAGTTCGCTTAATCCCGATTATCTGTTCGTCTTCATCCTGGCGGCCTTTGTCGGTTTCCAGTTGATCAAGAAGGTGTCGCCGCTGCTGCATTCGCCGCTGATGTCGCTGACCAATGCGATCGCGGCGGTGGTGATCGTGGGGGCGATCAGCATCACGGGCGAGGAAGGCGCGACGCCGCTGGCGAAGACGCTGGGCTTCGTCGCTGTGTTCTGCGCGACGGTGAACCTGGTCAGCGGTTTCATGATCACCGACCGCATGCTCAAGATGTTCAAGCCGCGGGGGAAGTGAGATGAACGCATTCGTACCCTTTGCGGCGATCATCGCATCGTCGCTGTTCATTCTGGCGCTGATGTGGATGAGCCATCCCACGACAGCCCGCCGTGGCGTGCGTGCCGGTGAGATCGGCATGCTGGTCGCCATTATCGGCGCGCTGGTCCAGCATGAGGTGGTCGACTATAATCTCATCATCATCGCGATGATCGCGGGCGCGGCGGCGGGCATTCCGATGGCGCTGCTGATGCCGATGACCGCGATCCCGCAGCGGACCGCGATCAGTCACGCCTTCGGCGCGCTGGCGGTCGGCCTGATCGGTGCGGCGGAATATTACAAGCACGCCCATGCCGAATATGCGGGCGGCTTCATCATGTGGGCGCTGATGTTCGAGATGCTGCTGGGTTTCCTGACCTGCACCGCATCGGTCATCGCCTTTGCCAAATTGCAGGAGATCATGGGCAGCCGGCCAGTGTCCTTCGTCGGTCAGCGCGTGCTGAACGGCGGCGTGGCGCTGGCGACGGTGGTGATCGGGGCCATGCTGGCGATCGATCCGACGCAGACCTGGCTGTTCCCGGCCTTCGTGGCGCTGGCGCTGCTGTTCGGTATCCTGCTGGTGATCCCGATCGGCGGGGCGGACATGCCGACCGTCATCGCGCTGCTCAACAGCTATGCCGGTCTGGCGGCGAGCGCCATGGGCTTTGCCCTGGGCAACAAGCTGCTGATCGTGGCGGGCGCGCTGGACGGGGCGTCGGGCTTCATCCTGGCGGTCATCATGTGCAAGGCGATGAACCGCAGCTTCGCCAACGTCATGTTCGGCGGCTTCGGCAAGGTCGTGGCGGGCGCGGCGGGCGGCAAGGACGATCGCGTGGTCCGTTCGGCTTCGGCCGAGGAAGCGGCGATGCAGTTGGAGAACGCCAGCAACGTCGTCATCATTCCGGGCTATGGCATGGCCGTGGCGCAGGCCCAGCACAAGGTCAGCGAACTCTATCAGGCGCTCACCAAGAAGGGCGTCGACGTCAAGTTCGCGATCCATCCGGTCGCGGGCCGCATGCCCGGCCATATGAACGTGCTGCTGGCCGAGGCCAACGTGCCCTATGAGCAGTTGATCGAGCTGGACGACATCAACCCCGAACTGCCGCAGACGGACGTGGCGCTGATCATCGGCGCGAACGACACGATCAACCCGTCGGCGCGCGACGATCCGCAGAGCGCGATCGCGGGCATGCCGATCATCGAGGCGGACCGGGCCAAGTCGGTGTTCGTGATCAAGCGCTCCATGAACGCGGGCTTCGCCGGGATCGACAATCCGATCTATTATAACAGCAACACCCAGATGCTGTTCGGGGACGCCAAGGACATGGTCGGCACCATCGCCAAGGAACTGGCGGGCGGGGGATCAGGGCTGCACTGATCGGGTGCGCCCACCGACCGGGAAAAGGAAGCCCGCCCGTTTGTGGCGGGCTTCTTTTTTGACTTGCGGACGGGAGGCTGCGGGACGGCGCGGCCAGCCCCTATCATGACAACAGATCATCTATTCATGGGAACTCGTCATAACGGATCGCGCAGAAGCGCGTCTAAACTGCCGCCTCTTTTTGAAAATGGGGGTGGAAGATGGATCTGCAATTGTCGGGCACGCGGGCGATCGTCACCGGCGGAAGCCGGGGCATCGGCAAGGCGATCGCGCGGGCGCTGGCGGAGGAAGGAGTCCGCGTGGTCATCGCGTCGCGCAACCTCGACGCCGGGCGCGCCACGGCCGCCGAACTGGCCCGCGACACCGGAGGCGAGCTTCATGCCCTGGCCGCAGACACGCGGGACGACGCGCAGGTCGACGCATTGATCGCGGACGCCGTCGCCTTGCTGGGCGGGCTGGACATCGTCGTGAACAACGCCGCCCGCCCCGGCATGCCGCCCGCCATGCCGGGCGTGGCCGGGGTGGAATCGGGCTATCTGCTCGATGAGCTGGACACGAAGCTGGTCGGCTATTTGCGGGTGGCGCGGGCGGCAGCGCCCCATCTGGTCGCGAACGGCTGGGGCAGGATCATCAACATCAGCGGGCTGGCGGCGCGCGGCGCCTTCACCATTCCAGCGTCGGCCCGCAATGTCGCCGTGGCCGCGCTCACCAAAAATCTGGCGGACGAGCTGGGCCCGAAGGGGATCAACGTCACCGTGGTCCATCCCGGCGCCACCCGCACGGAAAAGACGGCCGAAACGGTCGCGCGCAAGGCCGCGGCGGAGGGCATTTCCGAATCCCAGGCGGAAAAGGCGCTGTTTGGCCATTCACTGGCCGGCCGGATCATCGAGGCGGAGGAGGTGGCGGTCGTCGTGGCCTTCCTCGCCTCGCCGCGCAGCGTCGCGATCAACGGCGACGCTATCGCGGCGGGCGGCGGCACCCCCGGCGCGATCCACTATTGAGCGGGCGGGATCGAGCGCCAGTCCCTCGCGAGGAAGCCGACCGGCGCGCCGCTTATCGGCAGGCCTCCATGCTCTCGACCGCCAGGGCGATGAGGCGCGGCAGGCTTTCCACCCGCTCCTTCGCATGGGCGGACGCCGCCGTGCCCCGGATCACCCGCCCCTTGATGCCGTGGAAGATCGCCGCCAGCCGGAAGAAGTTGAACGCGATGCAAAAGGCATAGTCCGCGTCCGAAATCAGCGGGCGACCGGCATTGCGACAATAGGCGGCGCGATATTCCTCCTCGGAGGCTATGCCCAGCGCGGGCAGGTCGGCCCCGCCCAGCCCCGCCACGATGTCCGGCGGCATGCGGAACATCATCGCATGATAGGCGAAATCGGCCAGCGGGTGCCCCAGAGTGGACAATTCCCAGTCCAGCACGGCCAGAATGCGGGGCTCTGTCGGGTGGAAGATCATATTGTCGCAGCGGAAATCGCCATGGACGACCCGCGTCTCGTCCCCGGCCGGAATGGCGGTGGGCAGCCATTCGATCAGGCGGTCCATGCCGGGATCGCGGCCCGCCGCCTCATCCTCCAGATATTGTTTGGACCAACGGACGATCTGCCGCTCGAAATAATTGCCGGGCCGGCCATAGTCGCCCAGGCCGACCGCTTTGGGATCGAGGCGGTGAAGCGCCGCGATCGTGCCGTTCATCGCGTCGAAATAGGCGGGCCGCTCCTCGCGTCCGACATCGGGAAAGGTTGCGTCCCAGAAAATGCGCCCTTCCACCATCTCCATCACATAGAACCAACTGCCGATGACCTCCTCGTCCGTGCACAGGCCATGGACATGGGCGACGGGAAAGCCGGTCTTGCCCAGCGCCGACAGCACCCGCGCCTCCCGCTCGACGGCATGGGCGCCCTTCAGCACCTGCCCCGGCGGCTTGCGGCGCAGTACATAGGACCGGGCGGGCGTCACCAGCTTGTAGGTCGGGTTGGACTGGCCGCCCTTGAACTGCTCGACCGTCAGCGGCCCTGCGAAGTCCGCCACATGGTCGCTCATCCAGGCCGCCAGCCGCGCCTCGTCGAAGCGATGGGCTTCCCGGACGGCGGTCGTTCCCGCATTGGCGGAGGACGCGGCGCTCATCGCGGCGCCATGCGGATCGCGCCGTCCAGGCGGATGACCTCGCCATTCAGCATCGGATTGGCGATGATGCTTTCGACCAGTTGCGCATATTCGTCCGGCTTTCCGAGGCGACTGGGATGGGGCACCTGCGCGCCCAGCGCATCCTGCACATTCTGGGGAAAGGCCTCCAGCATCGGCGTCAGGAAAATGCCGGGCGCGATGGTCATCACGCGGATCTTGTGCTGGGCCAAATCGCGCGCGATCGGCAGGGTCATGCCGACGACACCGCCCTTCGACGCGCTATAGGCCGCCTGGCCGATCTGCCCGTCATAGGCGGCGACCGACGCCGTGTTGACGATCACGCCGCGCTCGCCGTCCACCTCCTCCGCGCCGGCCGCGCGGGCGGCGAAACGGGCGATCAGGTTGAACGTCCCGATCAGATTGACTTCGATCGTCCGGCGGAACGTGTCGAGCGGATGCGGCGCATTGTCCTTGCCCACCGTCTTCACTGCCGGCGCGATGCCCGCGCAGTTGACGAGGATGCGGGCGATGCCGTGACGCGCCTCGGCGGCCTCCACCGCTTCCTGCACGGCCGCCTCGTTCGCGACGTCGACCTGGATGAACTGCCCGCCGATCGCCTCGGCCTTGGCCATGCCCAGTTCGGGGTTGAGGTCGAACAGGGTCACCCTGGCGCCCGCCTTCGCCAGACGCGCCGCCGTGGCCCCGCCAAGACCCGAAGCGCCCCCCGTGACGATGGCCGCGACTCCGCCAATATCCATGCGACTCTCCAAAAAACCCATGAGTGCGTTATGTACTTTCAAGTGCATTGCGTATTTATGCGTTTCCTGTCAATGCTGCGGGCTGAGAAAAGAGGAGATCGATGGACGCCCATTCCCCCTTCAGAAGCGCGGCCCAAAAGGAGGCGGAGCGCACCGCGAAACGCGAAGCGGTGCTGCGCGCGGCCGTGCGGATGTTCAACGACCGGGGGTTCCACGCGACGTCGCTCGACGATGTCGCCGCCAGCCTGGGCATATCCAAACGCACCATCTATCATTATCTGGCCAACAAGGATCAGGTGCTGCTGGAATGCGTCACGATCGGCCTGCAGCAATTGCTCGCGGCTGCGGAGCGGGCGCGGGAGGAAGAAGGCGACGGCCGCCAACGCCTGATCCGCTTCCTGCGCCGCTATGCGGAGGTCAATATGGACGATTTCGGCCGCTGCGTGGTCCGCACCGGGGAAGAGGCGCTCTCCCCCGCCAGCCGCCCGCGTTACCGCCAGTTGA
Source organism: Sphingobium sp. 15-1 (assembly GCF_013375535.1). GTDB lineage: Bacteria > Pseudomonadota > Alphaproteobacteria > Sphingomonadales > Sphingomonadaceae > Sphingobium > Sphingobium aromaticivastans. The sequence goes on along the minus strand of NZ_JABXJG010000002.1, from coordinate 1,096,411 downwards.
AGCGGGAGATCGACAATGCGCTGCGCACCCTGATCGAAGAGGCGATGGCGGACGGTTCGATCGCGCCGGTCGACGTGAAGATGGCCGCCTTCGCCCTGGCCGGCGCGCTCAACTGGCCGGCCCGCTGGCATGATCCCGGCGGTGCCGTCGCTGCCGAAGATATTGCGGAAAAACTGGTCGACATTCTGACCAAGGGTCTCGACCCGCGCCACTGAGTCCGGCCGTGACGGTCCGGCCTGGAATTTATGGGTGAATATCTATGCTGACGGAAACCCAGCTTGCGATCCGCGACACGGTCCGCGCCTTCGCGCAGGAGGAGGTCCGCCCCCATTCCGCCCGGTTCGAGGCGGAAGGCGGCTATCCCCGCGCCTTGTTCGAGCAGATGGCCGCCCTCGGCCTTTGGGGCATGACCGCGCCGGAGGCCTTTGGCGGCGCGGAGGCGGATTCGGTATCCTATGCCCTGTCGCTCATGGAATTGGCGGCCGCCGACGGCGCGCTTTCCACCATCGTGTCGATCCAGAACTCGATCCTCGTCTCCGGTCTGCTCAAGGATGGCAGCGCGGAGCAGAAAAGCCGCTTCCTGCCTGATCTGATCGGCGGACGCACCATCGGCGCCTTCGCCCTGACCGAAGCGGACGCGGGGTCGGACGCCTCGGCCATCCGCACGCGCGCGGTGAAGGTCGACGGCGGCTGGCGCATCAGCGGCGCCAAGCAGTTCATCACGTCCGGCCGGATCGCCGGACTGGTCATGATCGTCGCCGTGACCGATCCGGAGGCGGGGAAAAAGGGCCTGTCCGCCTTCATCGCGCCGACCGACCGGCCCGGCTATATCGTCGACAAGGTCGAGCATAAGATGGGTCAGGGCGCCTCCGACACCTGCGCCCTGCGGTTCGAGGATATGTTCGTGGAGGACGATCTGCTGATCGGCCGGCCGGGTCAGGGTTACGCGCTTGCGCTCGCCAATCTGGAGACGGGGCGGATCGGCATCGCCGCCCAATGCGTCGGCATGGCGCAGGCGGCGCTGGAGATCGCGGTCGGCTATGCCAAGGAGCGCAAGAGCTTCGGCAAGCCGATCATCGAGCATCAGGCGGTGGGTTTCCGCCTGGCCGACCTGGCGACCCGGCTGGAGGCGGCACGGCAATTGGTGCTCAACGCCGCGCGCGTGAAGGATGCGGGCGCACCCTGCCTGACCGAAGCGTCCATGGCGAAGCTGTTCGCGGCGGAGGCGGCGGAGGCCATAGTTTCCGGCGCCATGCAGACGCTGGGCGGCTATGGCTATCTGGAGGAATTCGGCGTCGCCAAAATCTACCGCGACGTGCGCGTCTGCCAGATTTACGAAGGCACGTCGGACATACAGCGCATGGTCATCGCAAGGGCGCTTTGAAGGAGAATGTGGATGCAGGACGATCCGATCATCATAGCCGGCTATGCACGCACCCCGATGGGCGGGTTCCAGGGCGCGCTGTCGCCGCTGAAAGCCACCGAGCTGGGCGCCGCCGCGATCAAGGCCGCGGTCGAGCGCGCCGGCGTTGCCGCGGATGCCGTCGACCGCATCTATATGGGCTGCGTGCTGCCCGCCGGTCTGGGGCAGGCGCCCGCCCGGCAGGCGGCGCTGGGCGCGGGCCTTGGGCTCAACACCGAAGCGACCACGGTCAACAAGATGTGCGGGTCCGGCATGCAGGCGGCGATCATGGCGCATGAGGCATTGGCGTCCGGCGCGGCGGACGTGGTGCTGGCGGGCGGCATGGAAAGCATGACCAACGCGCCCTATGCCCTGCCCAAGCATCGTTCGGGCGCCCGGATCGGCCATGACCGCATCGTCGACACGATGATGATGGACGGGCTGGAGGACGCCTATGAACCCGGCAAGGCGATGGGCGTCTTCGCGGAGGAAGCCGTGCGGGATTATCAGTTCACCCGCGCCGAGCAGGATGATTATGCCATCCGGTCGCTCGCGCGCGCCAATGCGGCCATCGCCGGCGGCGCCTTCGTGCGGGAGATCGCGGCGGTATCCGTGCCGGGGCGCGGCGGCGAGACGCTGGTCGACACTGACGAGCAGCCCGGCAAGGCGAAGCCGGACAAGATCCCGTCGCTGAAACCCGCCTTCGTGAAGGACGGCACGATCACGGCCGCGAACGCCTCCTCCATCTCGGACGGGGCGGCGGCGCTGGTGATGACGCGCCAAAGCGTCGCTGCGCGGCAGGGGCTGAAGATGGTGGCCAGGGTCGTGGCGTGCGCCGCCCATGCGCATGAGCCGTCCAAATTCACCACCGCCCCCGTGCCCGCCATGCGCAAGGTGTTGAGCAAGGCCGGTTGGTCGGTCGACGATGTCGACCTGTTCGAAGTCAACGAAGCCTTCGCCGTCGTCGCGATGATCGCCGCCAGGGAATTGGGCATTCCCGACGACAAGCTGAACGTCAATGGCGGCGCCACCGCGCTGGGCCACCCCATCGGCGCCAGCGGCGCGCGCATCCTGGCGACGTTGATCGCGGCGCTCCAGAATCGCGGCCTCAAGCGCGGCGTCGCCAGCCTCTGCATCGGCGGCGGAGAGGCGACAGCGATGGCGATCGAACTGCTCTGATCCGGCGGGACGGCTGACGGATTTCCGTCAGCCGTCCCGCCGCCCAGCATGATTTCAGGAATGGAAGAAGCCGGGGGCCATTATCGCGACATGTCGATAAGGCATTTCCCGCCTGTCGTCATCCGGCTCACATAGGCTATCATGGCCGGATCGCACAATTCCTCCAGGTCGATGGTCTTGCCGTACCGGGTAGCGAAAGTCGTTTTGATTTCTGTCGCTATTCGCGCTTTCAGGCGCTCCGCGACATCTTTCCCGGCCTCTTCGATGAAATTATAAACCAGCCAGCCGCCCACTCCCCAGGACAGTCCATAATTGCCCAGCAAGTGCAGCGGATCGGCATCCAGCTTGCCATAGACATAAATCTTCTTCTTGCCGGTGGAGCCATATTGCCGGTTGCCCTTCCCCTCCATCTCCACCCGTTCCATCACGGCGAGAATCCGGCTGGCAAGCGTGCCGCCGCCAGTCGCATCGAAGCCCAGGCGAGCGCCCGTCACCCGCACGGCGTCCTGCAAATCCTCATCGAAACTGGCCGAGCTGCTGTCGCAAACATGTTCGGCGCCCGCCGACCGCAGCAATTCGACCTGCTGGGGACTGCGGACGATATTGACCAATCCGATGCCGTCTTTCCGGCACAGGCGGCCCAGCATCTGTCCCAGGCTCGACGCGGCCGCCGTATGGACCAGGGCCGTGAACCCCTCCCGCCGCATAGTTTCGATCATGCTCAACACGGTCATGGGATTGATGAAGGCGGACGCGCCTTCGGCAGCCGACACATCGTCCGGCAGCAGCATGGCGTCTGCCGTCCGAACCTTGCAATAACGGGCATAGCTGCCCGCGCCCCAAAGCGCGACGGTGCGCCCGATCAGCGCCTGCGCCGCCTTGCCCAGCCCTGCGGCGACGACACGGCCGGCGCCTTCGCTGCCCACCGCCATCGGCTTGTCCCAGCGCGAGGACAGCGCATTCGCGGCCCAATCCGCGGCGCGCAGGACAGTTTTGGTCGCGCCGTCCCGCTCCACCCGCTGCGCAGTGGCCGGGTCGGCCAGGGCGCATAGCAGGAACAGGTCGGTCGGGTTGACCGGCGCCGCCTGCATCCTGACGATGATCTCATCCTCGGCGGGCGGCGGCATATCCTCCTGATCGATGCTGAGTTCGACATCGCCATTGGGCCGCAATGTCGAATGGAGCACGAGGTTCGTCCGGAAGTCTTCCATCATGTTTCTCCGGCTATTCGCGGCGACCTGTCAGGGCTGAATGTCGATTGGCCCTAGTTGGCGGAATCGAAGTTCGTTTCATTACTGTCATCCCGGGCTTGACCCGGGGTGACGAAATTAATGCGGCGAACTTCGGATTCAGGGGATTAGTCCTTGAGCCGCGCCTTCAGCAGATGCTTCAATATCTTGCCGGCGGCATTGCGGGGCAGATCTTCAGCGATCAGGAGCTTCTCCGGAAATTTCTGCTTCGCCACCTTATGGCTTTCCAGGAAAGCCGTCATCTCTTCGAAATCCAGCGCGCCGCCTTCATTCAGCACGACGAAGGCGCAAGGCGTCTCGCCCAGCCTGGCATGCGGCATGGCGACCACCGCCGCCTCCCGCACGGCGGAGTGGCAATGTAGGACGTCCTCTATCTCCTTAGGAGCGATATTCTCGCCGCCACGGATGATGATGTCCTTCATGCGGCCAGTGACCGTGATGTAGCTGCCATGCGACAGGAAGCCGAGATCACCGCTATGGAAATATCCCTCCTCGTCGAACGCCTCCGCCGTCGCGTCGGGATTGGTATAGCCCAGCATCACCTCCGGCCCCCGCGTGACGATCTCGCCTTCCTGCCCCGGCGGCATCGGTCTGCCCGTCGCGGGATCGATGATGCGCACCTCATGATTCAAGACCGCGCCGTCGGTGATGGCGGCCAGTTCCACCGGATCGCCCGGCACGACGCCCACGCTGACCGTCGGCGCCTCCGTCGCCCCATAGGCGCGAGTGGTCTCGCAATGGGGCAGGACCAGGCGGGCGCGTTCGACGATGTCGGGCGCGACGGGCGCGCCGCCGCAGCCGAAGAAGCGCAGCGACGGGAGCGTCACGCCCCGCTGCTCCAGCTCCGCGACCAGCTCCGCCAGGAAGGGCGTCGCAGCGGCGGTGAAGCTTGCCTGATGGTCCGCGATGAGGTCGACCGCTTCGGCCGCCTTCCACCGCTCCATGAACACCGTCTTCATCCCGCAGGTCAAGAGAAGCTCCATACCATAGAGATAGCCCGCGATATGCGTGACCGGCGAGGGCATGAAAACGACATCCGCCGCCGTCAGGGATCGCAGGCGCGCCATCGCGTCGATCTCCGCGCCCAGGCTGTTGTGGCTGTGCAGCACGCCCTTCGGCTGGCCCGTCGTGCCCGAGGTGTAAAGGACGAGCTTGACCGCGTTCGGATCGACCGCAGGCAGCGCGGCCGCGTCCGGCGTACCTTCCCCTTCCCCGAACGCCATCCAGTCGTCGAACGATGCATAGCCGTCCCGGCTTGCCCGCACGAGGACCACATGCTCCAGCTTCGGCAATTTGGGACGCAGACGCTCGATCAGTTCGACATAATGGGCGCTGCGCAGGCTTTCCGGAATGAACAGCAGGCGCGCCTGCGTGTCTTCGAGGATGAAGCCCACTTCGGCGTCCCGATAGATGGGGACGATCGGATTGACCACCAGGCCGGTCATCGCCGCGGCGATGTTGATGATCATCGCCTCATGCCAGTTCGGCAGTTGGAAGCTGACGACATCGCCGGGCCGGAGGCCATGGCCGAGAAACGCCCGCGCCAGCAAGAGCGAGCGCCGGAAAAGCTCGGCGTAGGAGAGGCTGACATCGCCGTCGATCACCGCCACGGCGTCCGGCGTGTGCGTTGCCCAATCCCGCGCGCGATCCGCGATCGTGAGATTGGGCCACGCGCCGGAGGAGACATGGCGCGCTATCATCTCATCCGTCAGCCTGGTGTTCCAGCCGCTTATATCCATCGTCATTTCTGTCTCACATCCACCGGACCATCATCAGGCACCGAAATCATCGCTCAAACCGCAGCCGAAAAGCTCCAGATGATCGCGATACTGGCCGAAAAGCTGCTCATTGACCATGACGCGCGCCAGGCATTGGCCGGCGACATGCTCGTCCGCCATGCCGATGCCGCCATGAAGCTGGATCATGCCATGAACCACCTTGCGCGCATGGGCGTCCACAATCGCCTTGGCCGCATGAACATGGTGACGGAAGGCCGGATCGCCAGCCGCCCCGGCAAGGACGGCCCCCGCGACCACTGCACGCGATTCCTCCGTCAGCATGTGCATGTCCACGGCGCGGTGCTGAAGCACTTGATTGTCGCCTATCGGCCGGCCGAACTGAACGCGGGTCTTGAGATAGGCGACCGTGACCTTCACGGCCCGGTCCATGACGCCCAGCGAGTCCGCCGCCGTAGCGAGCGCCCCGATCGCCAGGGCATTGGCGAGGGTAGCCTCCGCGTCCGAAACATCTTCGCCCAGCGGCTGAGAGGCGCATCCGCCAAGGGTGACGGATGCCGCTCCGCGCCCGTCGATGAGCGAATAGGGAGCGATGGTCACGCCTTCAGCATTCGGATCGACGATATGGACGCTGGACTTCCCCGACGCACCAGTCGCCCGCACCAATAATCTGTCCGCAATATCCGCGCCCGGGAAAAGCGGAAGCGCGCCCGTCAGCTTTCCATCGCCGTCCACAACCACCGCGCGGGCATCGGCCGCAAGCCATGCCGCGGGGTCCAGCGCCACCGCCAGACGCAGCGAGCCATCCACTATTTGCGGGCATAACTCCGCCTTCTGCGCGGATGAACCCAGTTCGCTGACGAGATAACCGCCGCAAAATCCGGTATCCGTCAGCGGTTCGTTGAGAAACATCGCGCCCGCCGCTTCGGCCAGCACGGCGATGGAGGAAAGCCGCAATCCCAGACCGCCGAACTCCTCCGGCGTTGCGAGGCCCAGCCAGCCCATGTCAGCGATGGCGGTCCATGCGCTTGGTGAAAAGCGGCGCTGCTCGGCCTTTAGCCGGTGCCTCTCCTCGAAATTATAATCATTGGCGGCGAATTTGCGCGCGACGTCATCGAGCGCGGCGTCAATTTCATCTTCGATCAATCGGGCGGTCATAGTCCAAGCTCAGCCTTGCTTATGATGTTGCGCTGGATTTCGTTGGAGCCACCGTAGATGGTCTTCGCCCGCCCATGCAGATATTCGGTCGTCAGGCCCGCCGCATTGGCCGGACCGACCGGCGAGCGGCCATGGGGGCCGATGGCGTTCGCGGGATCATAGGCCGTGGCCGCGCCCCCCAAGAGTTCGACCGTCAGCTCCGCTATCGCCTGCTGGAGTTCCGTCGCCAGAATCTTGATCATCGACCCTTCGGTCGGGGTCGGATGACCGCGCAGCGCCGCCTCCATGCAGAATGTGCGCAATCCGTGCAGACGCAATTCCAGTTCATGAAGGCGCTTCCGCATCGCGCTGGCATCGACCGGCCGCCAGACTTGTCCGTCCTGGAGCATGGCCTTGATCCGGAGCAACTGACGCTTGGATATGCCGGTATCGGCAACCACCAGCCGCTCCTCGCCCAGCAGGAACTTGCCGTAGGACCAGCCCTGCCCCTCTTCACCGACCAGATTTTCCGCCGGCACCTCTACATTGTCGAGGAACACTTCGTTGACGTGATGATGGCCATCGATCGTCAGGATCGGGCGAACGGTGATGCCCGGCGTCTTCATGTCGATCAACAGGAAGGAAATTCCCTCCTGCTTGCGCGTCCCGTCGCCAGTGCGGACCAAGGCGAACATCCAGTCCGCCCAATGCGCGTTGGACGTCCATATCTTCTGCCCGTTGACGATATATTTGTCGCCGGTCCGCACGGCCTTCGTCTTCAGCGCCGCCAGGTCCGAACCCGCGCCCGGTTCCGAATAGCCCTGCGTCCACCACTCCTCTCCCGCCAGGATAGGCGGCAGGAAACGGCGCTTCTGGGCCTCATTGCCGAAATGGATGATGACGGGGGCGACATAATTGATCGCCGTCGGAATAAGCCAGGGCGCGCCGCGAAGCTGCGACTCTTCCTCGAAGATGAAGCGCTCCAGCGGCGTCCAGTCGCATCCGCCATATTCGGAAGGCCAGTGACCGGCGACCCAGCCGCGCTTGGCAAGCGCCGCGAGATGGCTCACAAAGTCTTCCTTTTCCAGCAATTGTCCGTCAGCCACCTTCCGTTTCAGAGCGACCGGAAGTTCGTTCTCGCAAAAGTCCCGGACCTCCCCCCGAAAAGTCCTCGCGCGTTCCAGCATGACCTGTCTGTCTATTCGCTCGCCCATAACCGCAGCCTCTTCAAGATTATTTCCGTTCACCGTCCGGTGAAGACGGGTTTACGTTTTTCGACGAAGGCGCGCATGGCTTCCTCGGCGTCTTGGGTGTTTCGGATGTCGAGGGTCATTTCCTGTTCGTACCGGTATCCGTCGCGCAGGCTCATATATTCGATGGTGTTGAGGGTGCGCTTGAAGAGCTGGACGGCGAGCGGGCTCTTGGAAGCGATCTCGCGGGCCAGGTCCATGGCGGCGGGGAGAAGCGCATCGGGTTCGACGCAGGCCTCCACGATGCCGAGACGGTAGAGTTCGGACGCCGGGACGCGATAGCCGGTGAGCGCCATGCGCCGCAGCAGTGAATGGCTGAACAGGCGCTGGGCATGCCGCCCGCCGCCCATCAGGCCGACGTCGATCTCGGGCAGGCCGAGCGAAGCCGTCCGCGAGGCGATCAACAGGTCGCAGGACGCCGCGATGGTGAGGCCTGAGCCTAACGCGGGACCGTTGAGCGCGCCGATGACCGGCTTCCTGCACTCGACAATGGCATGGAAGCTCTCGCGGGCGCTGCGCAAATCGTCGCGGGTGACGGGCGCGGTGCGATGGAGGTCGGTGCCGGCGGAAAAGACCCGGCCCGCGCCGGTCAGCACGACGACGCGCACGGCATCGTCGAGCGAAAGCTGGTCGAAACAGGCCTTGACCTCTTCCTGGAAGGTGAAGTTCTGCGCGTTGACGGGTGGCTTGTCGAAGGTCACCAGAGCGATATGCTCATCAATCTCCACGCGCATCGCGGTCAGGTCGTACATCGCGGCAAGCTCTCCCAGGGCCTTGTGTCCGTGCCGGAGGTGCTGCTTGCAGTATGCTGCAAACCGATCCTCCGGCGCTCTTCACAGCAACCCTAAAAGCCGCCCACTCATAACACTAGTGACATGCACCGTATTTCAGCTATGCTTCCTATGATATGACTGAGAATAATCGCGACCTCGCCGGGCTGGAACTCTTCGTTCGTATCGCGGAAAGCGGAAGCCTTTCCAGAACCGCCCAGATGCTCCAGACGACGCAACCCGCCATCAGCCGCCGCATCGCGGCGGTCGAGAGCGCATGGGGCGGGCAGTTGTTCCACAGGACGGGGCGGGGCGTGGTACTGACGGAGATGGGCGAACGCGCCCTGCCCAAAGCCCGCGAACTGCTGGAACAGGCCGATCTGCTGGCGGCGCAGATTTCAAGAACGAAGGCCCTGCCCAGCGGGGTGGTCCGGATCGCGACGCTGCCGTCCATCGCCGCCTTGATCGTGCCGCCGCTGCTGGACAATATCCGGGAGCGGCAATCCGATGTGCGGGTGGAAATCGTCGAGGGGGATTCGGGACAGATTGAGGAATGGCATGGCGAGGGCCGGTTCGACATTGCCATCTTCTACCGCTACGGCCGCCCCCAACAGCTTGAAACGCCCTTGGCCACGGCCGAATCCTGCTTGATAGGCCGAGCCGACGATCCGCTGCTGGACGCCGAGACGATCGCCTTCAGGCAGTTGCACGGTCTGCCGCTCGCCTTGCCTCCCCGTCCCAGCGCGACCCGCAACGTTCTCGACCTCGTGTCGAGCAGGCAGGAAGTGGACCTCAACGTCGTGATCGAGCCGACATCTTCGTCTCTTCAAACATTGGTGGCGGAGCAGAAGGGGCATTATACGATCCTGCCGCGTTTTGCCGTCGAACAAGCCGTGACGGAAGGGCGGCTGAAGGCGGTCCGCATCGTCGATCCGCCCATGGTCCGGATCATCGTCGCCAGCCAGGTGCTGCACCGCCCGCTGGGCGCGGCGGCGCGGGAAATCTTCGCCTTCATCCAGGCCGTTCTTCGCAAGGCCATTCCAAAATAGCGCGCTCCATTTCGGCCGATTTTCGCCTGAACATCCGTCCCTCCGCCGTCGATATGCCTGATGACGCATATCTGAAATATGTTCCCTGCCAGTTACGGCATGACGGCATTTCCCTTACTCTCCGGCACCGTACGATATGCGAAAACAAGTACGGGGAGAGGTTAAGGTGAAATCATTGCTTCATGCGCGTCCGCTCATCTGCGCTCTTGGGCTCTATGCCCTGGGCGCTTTGACCACGACCGCATCCGCGCAGCAGAATGAGGGCAGCCCGGCGGCTCTGGACGACATCATCGTCACGGCGCGCAAATCGGCGGAGCGTCTTCAGGATGTTCCTGTCGCGGTCACCGCCGTTACGGAGGCTCAGCTCGTCGCGCAGCAGCCCAGAACTTTGCAGGACCTCACGGGCGTTGCGCCGAACGTCAACATCGGGCCGTCAGGTGGTGGCGCCAGTGCCGCCGCCATATTCATCCGCGGCCTTGGCTATTCCGACATAGAGAAAGGCCAGGCGCCCTCTGTCGGTTTGCTGATCGACGATGTCGTCATCGGTCCCAATACCGGACAATTGATCGACGCCTTCGACATCGTCCAGGTAGAAATCAACCGCGGCCCCCAGGGCATTTTCCAGGGACGGAACACCATTGGCGGTTCCGTCAGCGTGCGCCGGTCGCGTCCCACCAAGGATTGGGGTCTGCGCGCATCCATAGGGACGGGCAGTTTCGGCCAGGTCATAGGCCGCGTCATCGCGAACGCCCCGCTGGGGGACAATGCGGGCATCAAGATCGCGGGATCGCATCGCCGCAATCACGGCTATCTGGAAAATGTCTATACCGGCGACAAGCATGTCGGCGGCGACCGGATGACGACCGGGACGATCGCCCTGGCCTGGGACGTTACCCCGGAACTCAACATACAGGCGACGGCCGACTATGTGCGTCAGAAGGGCGACGGCACGCCCAACCAGTTCGGCAATCTGCTGGGCGCGAAATTGCTGGCGGGCGGCCCTCTGTCGTTCAACGAATTCGGCGTGCCCTATGTGCCGGGCGTGACCCAGCCCTTGAAGCGCTACCAGGTGGCGACTGATTTTCCGACGTCGTTCACCATGACGCAGCAGCGGTACAGTCTGGAACTGGGCTGGGAAACGCCCATTGGCGATCTGGCTTCCATCACCGCTTATTTGGATCAGGACGACCGGCTGATCCATGACGGCGATTCCAGTTGCGGCAGCGACGTTCAGGGTCTGGGCTGCAACATTCTGCCCAATCCGTTCCTGCCCGTGCTGCATTTCAACCGGCCGCAAAATTACTGGCAGTTCACGCAGGAAACGCGCCTGAGCAAGGATTTCGGCCCGGCCAAGGCCATGATCGGCCTATATTATCTGAAGAGCAACAATGATGCCGTCCAGCTCACCGCCAATCAGATTCCCGGCGTGGCCGTCGATCAGTATCAGACGGGCCAGTTTTCAGGCGAGAAGAATGAGAGCATTTCGGGCTTCGCGAATATAGACGCCAATGTCACCGAACAATTGCAGTTCTCCATGGGTGCGCGATACCTATATGAGAAGAAGAAATTCCATAACCGTTTCGCGCAAATCTATGACGCTTCAGGACCAGTCAACAATGCCCTCGTCGCATTCCAGGACGAGAGGTCATGGAATGCGCTGCTCACCCGCTTTTCCGCCACTTACAAGCTGACGCGGGACAATGTCGTCTATGCCAGCCGTTCGGAGGGCTTCCGCTCGGGCGGTTTCTCGCCACGCGGGTCTCTGTCGGAGCAGGACCCGTCGCAGAACAATTATTCGCCCGGCGCCAATTATTCGACCTTCGAGCCCGAAACCAACGTGAGTTACGAGATCGGCTATAAGGGCGTTCTTTTCGACCGTCAGCTAACGCTCAATGTCGCGGCTTTCACCGCCGTCTTGAAAGACCATCAGATCGTGTCGTTCGTCGTGGCGCCCGGCTATGGTCCGGGCAGCAATACCTATATCATCAACGTGCCCAAGATCAGGAACAGGGGCGTCGAAATCGAAACGAGCCTGCGGCCAAAGGCGATCGACGGCCTCACCGTGCAAGCCCAGTTCTCCTACCTCGATGCCAAGGTTACCGGCGGTATCCTGCCCGGCGCTCTGTCGGGCATCGGGCCGGGCGGCCAGGCGGGAACGCCGGGTTCCACCTTCGACATTACCGGAGATCCCGTCGAGCGCGCGCCGAAATATTCCTACGGCATCCGGGCCGATTACAAGGCGCCTGTCGGCCCCGGCGAATTGGGATTGAACATCGGCTATAAATGGCAAAGCCGCTATGTCGTGGGGACGGGCACGCTTCTGGGCGAATATGATTATCAGCCCTCCTACGGACTTCTGGACGGATCGATTTCCTATAATTGGAGCAACTACAGGCTCGTGGTGTCGGGCAAGAACCTGACCGACAAGGGCTATCGCAACTACAGTCTTCCCTCGGTATTTTATCAGGGATGGGCCGAACCCAGGTCCTTCTTCGTCGAATTGCAGGCCGATTTCTAATCGGCCTGCGTGAATTGGAGATTTGATATGTCTTATCTCAGCCCTCCAAGGCTCGAAAAGACTTATGACCGGCTCAAGGGCAAGACGGTTTTGGTGACGGGCGCCACCAGCGGCATCGGGGAAGCCGCAGTGCGCCTGTTCGCCGCCGAAGGAGCGAACGTCGTCGCGGCGGCGCGGCGCGAGGACAAGCTGGCCGCGCTTGTCCAGGACCTGCGCTCGCGGCAGTTGGAGGTCAGTGCGGTTTCCTGCGACGTGACCGATGCGGCTTCGGTCGAAGCGGCGGTGGGCCGGGTCAAGGCACTTTACGGCCGGCTCGACATGGCCTTCAACAATGCGGGCGCCAATGCGGGCAATGGGCCGTTGCACGAAGTCGATCCGGCGGACTTCGATCAGGTCATATCGGTCAATCTGCGCGGCGTGTTCCTGTGCATGAAATATGAGATCGCCGCGATGCTGGAGCATGGGCAAGGCGGGGCGATCGTCAACACCTCCTCCATTGGCGGGCTGGTCGGCATGGCGAACATGTCCGCCTATGGCGCCAGCAAATGGGGGCTGGACGGCATGACCAAATGCGCCGCGCTGGACTATGCCCGGCGGAACATCCGCATCAATGCCATCGCGCCGGGTTCGACACGGTCCGAGATGTTCGACGCGTGGATGCCGACGGAAGAGGCCCGGCAAGCCATTGCGGATGCATCCCCGATGAACCACATCGCCCACCCTGAGGATCCGGCGCGGGTAGCTCTGTTTCTTCTGACGGAAGAGGCCCGATGGACGACCGGGGCCATCCTCCCGTGCGAAGGCGGCATGAGCGCCCGGGCGCATACGCTGGCGTAAATTGTTTCCGGACGGCGTTCGTCCAAAATTTCGTCGCTTTTCAAAGGAGGCTGTCGACCGGCGGGTCGACGGCCTTTTTTGCGATGACCGCCACCAGTCATATCATGGGATGCATAGCTGAAATACGGTGCATGTCACTAGTGTTATGAGTGGGCGGCTTTTAGGGTTGCGGGGAAGAAAGCCGGAGCATCGGCTTGCGGCATGCTGCAAGCGGTTGCCTCCGGCACGGACACAAGGCCCTGGGAGAGCTTGCCGCGATGTATGACCTGACCGCGATGCGCGTGGAGATTGATGAGCATATCGCTCTGGTGACCTTCGACAAGCCGCCCGTCAACGCGCAGAACTTCACCTTCCAGGAAGAGGTCAAGGCCTGTTTCGACCAGCTTTCGGTCGACGATGCCGTGCGCGCCGTCGTGCTGACCGGCGCGGGCCGGGTCTTTTCCGCAGGCACCGACCTCCATCGCACCGCGCCCGTCACCCGCGACGATCTGCGCAGCGCCCGCGAGAGTTTCCACGCCATCGTCGAGTGCAGGAAGCCGGTCATCGGCGCCCTCAACGGTCCCGCCCTGGGTTCCGGCCTCACCGTCGCGGCGTCCTGCGACCTGTTGATCGCCTCGCAGACGGCCTCGCTCGGCCTGCCCGAGATCGACGTCGGCCTGATGGGCGGCGGGCGGCATGCCCAGCGCCTGTTCAGCCATTCGCTGCTGCGGCGCATGGCGCTCACCGGCTATCGCGTCCCGGCGCCCGAGCTCTACCGCCTCGGCATCGTGGAGGCCTGCGTCGAACCCGACGCGCTCATCCCCACCGCCATGGACCTGGCCCGCGAGATCGCTTCCAAAAGCCCGCTCGCCGTCCAGCTCTTCAAGCGTACCCTCAACACCATCGAATATATGAGCCTGCGCGACGGATACCGGTACGAACAGGAAATGACCCTCGACATCAGAAACACCCAGGACGCCGAGGAAGCCATGCGCGCCTTCGTCGAAAAACGTAAACCCGTCTTCACCGGACGGTGAACATATAGGATAATTCATAATGTGGCCGCGGGAGAGATATTGGCGATGAGCAGCCCACCAATCCGGGAAGAGGCTCTGGAACCTCACATTCCCATTATCGACACGCATCACCATATCTGGTTCGAAAGCGGTTTTCCGGATGTTCCCTATCCGCCTTATCTGCTTGAAGAGCTGATGCGGGACACGACGGCGGGCCACAATATCGTCGGCACCGTTTTCGCGGAATGTTCCGCCGCCTATCGACCCCATGGCCCCAAACATATGGCGCCGGTCGGAGAGACCGAATGGGTGGCCGGATTGCGGCCGGAAGGCCGGGGCGAGTTGGCCGGCATCATCGCACATGCCGATCTGCGGCTCGGATCGGGCATAGGAGAGGTGCTGGATGCCCATCAGGCGGCGGGCGGCGAAACGTTCAAGGGCATTCGCTGCCGCGCCGCCTGGGACGAGCATTTCAGCTTCCCGCCCGGCGTATATGAAATCATCCCCGGCATATTGCGCACGGACGCGGCGGCCGACGCGCTGGTCGAAGTCGCCCGACGCGACCTGATATTCGAAGCCTGGGTCTATCATCATCAGCTTGACGATTTCCGGCGCCTTGCATCCCGGCAACCCAATTGCCGCTTCGTGCTGGAGCATCTGGGCTGCCCATTGGCCGTCGGTCCCTATGCGGACAGGCGCAGCGAAGTGCTGGAGGAATGGCGGGCCGGACTCAGGCGTCTGGCGGAACTGGACAATGTCTATTTCAAGATCGGCGGATTGGGCCTCTTCCCCGCCGTTCATCCCGATGTCTGGGCGGAGCCGCGCTCATCCGAATGGCTGGCCGGCCATTGGGGCCCCGAAGTGCTTTTCGCCATAGAGACGTTCACGCCCGATCGCTGCGTGGTGGAGAGCAACTTTCCCGTGGATTCGCCGCTTTTCACCTATGTCGCCTTCTGGAACATGGTGAAGCGCATGACCGCCTCCCTCACCGAACCCGAGCGGGCCAGGCTGTTCCACGATACGGCCTTGTCGCTCTATCGGTTGGACCTGCCAAAGCCGGACTGAGTGCCTGTTCCCCAAACAAGGAGGTTTGCGGCTCTCGCTCGCAATCCATCGACACCCACCATCGAAACTGAAAGGTCAAGCCGATGTCCCTGACGATTTCCTGCGGCTTCAACAGTTCCCTGAAGAGCCATGAACATGCCGCCATCGCGGATCAACTCGGTTATAAGCGCGCCTTCTTCTATGACACGCCCGCCATCGCCGCCGATGTCTGGGTGCAACTCTGCCGCGCCGCGGAGCGGACTTCGAACATCATATTGGGTCCGGGCGTGATGGTGCCTTCGCTGCGCCACCCGATGGTGACGGCGACCGCCATCGCGACATTGGCGTCCATTGCGGGCCAGGAGCGGGTGATCGTGGCGGTCGGCGCCGGTTTCACGGGCCGCATCACCATGGGCCAACGGCCGCTTACCTGGGCCTATGTCAGCGAATATCTGGAGGTGCTGCAAGGCCTTCTCCGCGGTGAGGAAACGCTGTGGGAAGGCGCGATCATGAAGATGATGCATTATGACGAATGGGCGCCGCCGCGGCCGATCGACATTCCGTTCCTCATCGCGGTCCAGGGACCGAAGGGTGTCGCGGCCGCGAAGAAATATGGGAAGGGCGTCATCACCGTCACTAATTCCGAGCCCGAATTCGAATGGAACGCCACGATCATGAGCGGAACTGTGCTCGACGAGGGCGAGCCGTTGAGTTCCGATCATGCGTTGCGGGCCGGGGGGCCGATGGCGGCGGTCGCCATGCACATGCTGCTGGAATTCGAAGACCCGGAAACCCTGCCCAATGGCAAGGCCTGGAAGGCGGCCTATGAGGCCATCCCCGCCGAACGCCGCCATATGGCGGTCCACGATGGGCATGCCGCACTGGTGAACGAGATCGACCGTCCATTCCTGACGCCGGAAGTATTGGGCCTGTACGGCAACACGATGGATCGCGCCGCGTGGAAGGACAAGCTGGCCGAATATGAAGCGCGTGGCGTTACGGAGCTGATCTTCCAGCCGGTCGACGACGTTCCGCGCGAGCTGGACGCCTTCATGAACATGGCCAAGTCCTGAAGGACGGGCGCTATCCTGCACTCGAAATATGGGAACGGACTTGACGAAAATCGCAATCCTGGGCGGCACGGGCGCCCTTGGCGCCGCATTGGCGGGGCGGCTGGCGAAGGCCGGGCATGCCATATGCATCGGTTCCCGCGATCCCGCCAAGGCGGATGCCGTGGCACGGCGGATGTCCGAGGATGCGCCGGGCCACCGCGTCGCGGGCGCGAGCCTTGCCGGGGCGGCAAGCCAGGCTGAGATCATCTTCGTCACGGTCCCTTATGCCGCGCATCGGGAAACCCTGACGCAAATCCGCGACGCCGCGCAGGGGAAGATCGTCGTCGACGCGACAGTGCCCCTGCGACCGCCGAGGGTCGGCACCGTGCAATTGCCGGAAGCGGGTTGCGCCGCATTGGAAGCGGCCGGAATATTGGGTCCGGATGTCAGGCTGGTTTCAGCGCTGCAGAATATCGGCGCGGAAAAGCTGGCCTCAGGTGAGGAGATCGACGCCGATGTCCTCGTCGCGGGCGACGATGCCGGGGCGGTGGAAGCCGTCCAAGCCCTCCTGTCCGAACTAGGCATGCGGAGCTGGCATGTGGGTCCGCTGGCCAATTCGGCGGCGGCCGAAGCGCTGACTTCGGTTCTTATCCAGCTCAACCGCCGCTACAAGCTGGTGCAGGCCGGCATCCGCATCACGGGCAAGATGAAGGACGCCGACCGATGAAAAGGGACGACGGGACAGGTCTGCCGGTGCCGCCATTCCCCGCTCCGCCACCTGTCGTTGCGGAGGATGATCGCGGACTGCGCCAATATCTGCTGAACGCGCCGCTTGCGGAGTTGACGCAACGAAGCCGGGCCGTTCGCGACAGCGCCGGCGCAGCAAGGCTGACCTATTCCCGCAAGGTCTTCATTCCCCTGACCCAGCTCTGCCGCGACGTCTGCCATTATTGCACCTTCGCAAAGGCGCCGCGACGGCTTGCGGGCGCCTATCTCTCTCCGGACGAGGTGATGGCCATCGCGCGCGCCGGCGCCGAAGCCGGGTGCAAGGAAGCGCTCTTCACGCTGGGCGACAAACCCGAAACGCGCTATGCCGCTGCGCGGCAGGCGCTGACGTCGCTCGGCTTCGAAACCACCATCGACTATCTCGAACATATTGCGGACCGCGTGCTCGAAGAGACCGGCCTCATCCCCCATATCAACGCCGGGGTTCTGGCGCCGCAAGACTATGCGCGCTTGCGACGCGTGTCCGGCTCCATGGGCCTGATGCTGGAAAGCGGGGCCGAACGGCTCTGTCAGCGCGGCGGCCCGCATTTCGGCTCTCCCGACAAGCGCCCGGCGGCGCGGCTCGCGTCGATCGCCGCGGCGGGAGAGGCCGCCATTCCCTTCACCACCGGCCTGTTGATCGGCATTGGCGAAACCCGCGAGGAACGGATCGAGGATCTCTTCGCCCTGCGCGACCTCCATCGGCGTCATGGGCATATTCAGGAGGTCATCGTCCAGAATTTCCGGGCAAAGCCTGGAACAATGATGGCGCAGGCGCCGGAACCCTCGGAAGAAGAACTGCTGTGGACCATCGCGGCGGCGCGGTTGATCATGGGCGCGCAGGTCGGAATACAATCGCCGCCCAATCTCAATCCGGAGCGAACGGGCGCGCTGATCGACGCGGGCATCGACGACTGGGGCGGCATCTCTCCGGTCACGATCGATCATGTCAATCCGGAAGCGCCCTGGCCCGCCATCGCTGCGCTGGAGACGGAGTGCGCGGCATCCGGCCGTCCGCTGGTCGAACGGCTGACGGCCTATCCCGCCTTCCTGCACAATCTTGAGCGCTGGGCGGAACCGGATGTTGCGCGGGCGATGCGGCGTCATGCGGATGCCGAAGGACTGGCGCGGGACGGCGTCTGGAGTCCCGGCCTCGCCTTCGCCGCCCCCGGATCGCCGGACCGTCCGCTCGGCATATCGGCGCCCGCTTTCATCGCGGCGCCCCGGATCGATGCGATCCTCTCACGCGCAGCCGCCCGCCACACCCTCACGGAAGCCGAAACGGCGGCCTTGTTCGCGGCACGCGGCAGCGCGGCGGAGACGGTGGTCGCGGCTGCCGACGAATTCCGGCGCTGCGTGATTGGCGATCCTGTGACCTATGTCGTGAACCGCAACATCAACTATACCAATATCTGCACATTTAGCTGCAGTTTCTGCGCCTTTTCCAAGACATCGGCCAAGAGCGGCGCACGCGACAAACCCTATGATCTGGAACTGGAGGACATTGCCAGTCGCGTAAAGGAAGCCTGGGAACGCGGCGCCACGGAGGTTTGCCTGCAAGGCGGCATCCATCCGCGCTACACTGGGGAGACCTATCTTGCCATCCTTCGCGCCGTGAAGACCGCGCAGCCGGATATTCATGTCCACGCCTTCTCCCCGCTGGAGGTCAGCCAGGGCGCAGCGACTTCGGGCATGACGGTGACCGATTTCCTGCGTCAGTTGAAAGACGAAGGGCTCGGTTCCCTGCCCGGAACCGCCGCCGAAATCCTGGACGACGATGTTCGCGCCATACTTTGCCCCGACAAGCTCGACAGCGCCCAATGGCTGGAGGTGGCGGCGGCGGCGCATCGGGTCGGACTGCCCACGACCGCCACGATCATGTTCGGCAGCGTCGAACAGCCGGTCCATTGGGCACGGCATTTGCTGGCCATTCGCCGGCAGCAATTGGAAAGCGGGGGATTCACCGAATTCGTTCCTCTCCCCTTCGTCCACATGCTTTCGCCGGTCTATACCAAGGGGCTGGCGCGCAAGGGGCCGACCTGGCGCGAGACCGTCCTGATGCATGCGGTGTCGCGCATCGCGCTGCATGGCGCGATCGACTCGATCCAGGCATCTTGGGTCAAGTTGGGCATCGATGGAGCCGCCGCCTGCCTGAATGCCGGGGTGAACGATCTGGGCGGCGTGCTGATGAACGAGTCCATCAGCCGGGCTGCCGGAGCGGCGCATGGCCAGCAATTGACGGTTGCCGATCTGGAACGGGCCGCCGCCGCCGCTGGACGGCCGCTGCGCCAGCGCACGACACTCTATGAAGATGTGCCGAGGAAGATTTCCGCCTGCGCGTGAAGCCGCGAAAGGCGCGCCGGATCGACCGGCACCCGATGGTTGCGTGCTATGCCCCTTGCCTGGCGGTCCACCAAAGGGGCAGCAGTTCATACCAACGAAGCTCGGCAGTCTTCAGCGTATGTTCCAGCGCATCGGCCCGGACGCCGTCATGGCTGTCGCTGCTGCCCAACAGGCTGTCCGCGACGACAGCGCGCTTGAAATAATGGCCGATGGGGCAGGCCTCCGTCATGCCGATCCCGCCATGCATCTGTATCGCTTGTCCGCACACGCTTTTGGCGGCGCGCCCGACGAGCGATTTGGTCTGCGACACGGCGCGCTGAATGGCCTCCCTGTCGCCGTCGTCCAGCGCGGCCACCAGCGCGAAAAGCATGGAACGGCTGAGTTCCATCTCTGCGGCCATATCGGCCAACCGGTGCTGAAGCGCCTGGAACCTGCCGATGGGCGCGCCGAATTGCACGCGACCGTGAAGATAGTCGGCGGTGATTTCGATGGCCCGCTCCATCATGCCGACCAGTTCCGCGCATAATGCCGCCGTGCCATGGGCAAGGCCGTGGCGCAGCGCGGCGAGCGCCTTTTCAGGCTCGCCCAGCAAGGCTTCGCCAGGCGCGAAGACGCCGTCGAACGCAAGCTGCGCCGCCTGCCGCCCGTCATGCAGTTCCAGGGCGGTGATCGTCAGACCGGGCGAAGCGGCATCAATCATCAGAAGCACCGGCTGTTCGCCCGCCACCGCCGACACGACGAAACGGTCGGCGCCGACGCCGCCCAGCACCAGCGTCTTGCGTCCATGCAGGATAAAGCCGTCGGGCGCGCGTTCCGCCCGCAGCAGGATCGGCTCCGGCATACCCCGCGACTGGGCTTCGCTATAGGCGAGCGCGACCCTGCATCGTCCGCTCGCCAATTCCGGAATGAAACGCTCAAGCTGTTGCGGCGTCCCGGCCGCAACGATGGTCTGCGCCGCCATCACGGCGCAGCCGAGATAAGGCTCCAGCACCAGCGCCCGGCCGAATTCATGGGCGATCAGCGTCGTTTCGAACGAAGACCCGCCACCGCCACCATAGGCCCGCGGCAGCGCCGTGGCCAGCCAGCCCCTGACGGCGAACAACCGCCAATGGTCCCGCTCATGCGCCGCCTTGTCGTCCGGCAGCATCTCGCGATCGTCAAAGCCGTAATGGCACTCGGTGAAGTCGCGCGCATCGTCGCGCAGCCTCTTTTGCTCCATGTCCAGGTCGAAGTTCATGGGATTTCCCCATCACAGATTGAAGAGGGTCTTCGCAATGATGACGCGCTGTATCTCGCTGCTCCCGCCATAAATGGTCGCGCCGCGCCGGAAGAACATTTCCGAGGCGATATTCTTTGCGAAATAGGGCAAGGGCGCGAAGGGGTCCTCGCCAGCATTGTCGAAAGCGCCGCGAAC
The DNA here is from genome assembly GCF_013375535.1 of Sphingobium sp. 15-1. GTDB lineage: Bacteria > Pseudomonadota > Alphaproteobacteria > Sphingomonadales > Sphingomonadaceae > Sphingobium > Sphingobium aromaticivastans. The sequence continues at coordinate 1,075,670 of NZ_JABXJG010000002.1, read as the reverse complement.
CGCTCCGTAATCGCCCAGCGCTTCCACCAGAAATTCGGTAAGACGCTGTTGCAGATCGGTGCTGCGCAGCTTCAGCATCGACCCCAAAGCGCGGGCCGCCCGGCCATGATCCTGCGCCTGCTCCAGCGCCGCCACGCGCGCGACCATCATCGCGACGGCTTCCAACTCCGCCTCCAGCCGCGCCAGACGAACCGCGAAGGCATGCTGTTCGATCAGCAGCCTGCCGCCGACCTTCTCGCTGCCGCCAAGCTCCTTGAGCTGCCATATATAGGCGCGCAGCGCGGGCAGATCGGCGGTTGCCGCATGCTCGCCGTCCAGAAGCACCCTGGCGATGGCCCAGCCTGCATTTTCTTCCCCGATCCGATTGCCGGCGGGCACGCGCACATTGTCCAGGATCACTTCATTGAGATGATGGAAGCCGGCCAGGCTGGGAACCGGACGAACGGTGATGCCAGGTGAACGCAGATCGGCCAGAAGCAGGCTGATGCCATCATGCCTGTGCCCATCCCCATGTGTGCGCACGAGCAGGAAAATCCAATCCGCCTGATGGGCATGGCTGACCAAGGCCTTATGGCCGTTGACGATATAGACATTGCCGTCGCGTTCGGCCCTGGTGCGGATGGATGCCAGATCCGATCCTGCTTCCGGCTCCGAAAAGCCCTGGCACCAGATGCGGTCGCCGTTCAATATGGGCGCGATATGCTCGGCCCTCTGTTCGGCGCTGCCGAATTGGTTGATCACCGGCCCCAATAATTTCTGGCCAACAATGTCCTGGGTCGGCGTCCCCGCCGCGACGCATTCTTCTTCGAAGATCAGGCATTGCTGGGTGGTCCAGCCCGCGCCGCCATGGTCTCGCGCCCAGCTTGGCGCGCCCCAACCCCGCTCCGCCAATATGCGTTGCCAGCGCACAATGTCTTCGCGCAGCGACATCATCATCCGCGGCCTATAGGCCAGATCGGCGGGCAACCGTTCGCGAAGGAAACTTCTAACCTCTTCCCGGAACGCCGAAAGATCCGCATCGGCCGTGCTGTCGAGGGATGCGGCTTCCGGCGCGGGTCGCGAAGCCATCTCAAGCACGGCCAGCTCCGATATGTCGGATTGCCGAAACTGTACGCTGCCTCCGATCTTCACAGGTCCAATCTCCCAATATGCCGAGGCCGGCTGGCCAAGAGGGATCGTTATTGTCTCCCAAGCCCGCCTTGGACGAATTTCATGTAGACCCGCACGGTCTCCTCCAGCGCCGACCGGTCGCCACCGCCATTTTTGAGGTGCCCCAGATAAAGATATTCCCGCATCGCCATGAGCATATAGGCCACCGCCTCAAGCTCACCGGCGTCGAAATTCCTTATCTCGCCTGCGGCCAAAGCGCGCTGCAGCGTGTGGACATAGGGCCCGGTCACCAGCGCGAAATGCCTTGCATGCGCTTCCGGCGCGGCGCCCGCCGCTTCGGTCAGGATGCGAAAAAAGGCGGGGTTTATTTCCATATATTCGAAGAACGCCCGAAAGCCGCGCTCCTCCTTTTCGAAAATATCCGTCGCGCCCGCGACGCGCTTTCGGATGAACTCCAGCATTTGTTGCCCGCAATGGGGCAAGAGTTCGTCGAACAGGGCCTGACGCGATTCGAAATAGAGATAGAATGTTCCCTGCGCGATGCCCGCTACCTTCGTCACCCGCGCAATAGTGGCATCCGCATATCCATATTGGCCGACGACGCGCATCGCGGCGCGCAGAATGGCTTCGCGCGCTTCGGGGGCCAGCTCTTCCCTGGTCAGCCGGCGGCGCTGGCGCGCAGCCCCCCCGCGGCCTTCATCATGGGCGATCGATGGCGCGGCTTCTCCCTGTTCGATCGATCCTCTCCTGTGAACGAATGTCTGAAATTATCTTTTTAACCCGAAGGCCCTTTGCCTCCCGAACCGACTCCCCGGCATCAGCAAGCATCGACATGCTAGGCCTTGCATGTCGATGAGTCAACAGTCAGTGAATATTCAGTCGGTGAATGGATAGTCATCACCCCTTACAAGAAGCCCCCCGCCGACCTCAGTGCCGCGACAGCGCCCCCCGCGCTTCGTGCGTGATCGTGTACACCGCCTCCCGCTGAGCGCCCCGGTTTGGATGGTCGAACCGGTATCCCTGATAATGCCTGCGCAAAAATCCCGCCTTCACCAGATCGGAGACGGCGCGGCTGACGCTTGTCCGACCCGACCGGATGATCCGCGCCTGGATATGTTCGTCGCACTCCCGCGCAAGATCGGAGGGGTCGAGCGAGGCATCGGCCCGCGCCGCGACCTCCGATTTCACCGCCTCGACCATCGCCAACCGACGACAATCGCGCCGGGCGAGGGGCGCGAGCGCGGCGCACAGCCAATCCCGCACGGGCACCCTCCCCTCCTCGGTCTGGACATAGGGACCAAGACTGCCGTTCGCGCCCGCTTCCTGAGCGATCAGCTTGAGCACGAGGAGCGCATAGCGCGGTCTTCGGGTAACGGCGGAAATCCGTTCGACGAGGTCCGGGAGCCTGGGCGAACCGGAGCTCTTGCGTTCCTTCCGCGCTGGCAAGCTGGTTTCGAAAAGGTCGGGCTGCTGGAACATAGCAGGAATCTAGCATGAAGCGAGTCGCTGTGAATCCCCCTTTCGCCAGCCCGCCGCACAAAAAACCCATGTGTCACTTTACCCAGGAAAATCGGGTAAAGTGACACATGAGTCAGTCTATGGGACCGGCAAGGCCGCTATGGCTATTCCGCAACCTTTTCGAACATCGCGAGGGCCGCTGGCGCCGGACCGCCCGTGGCCCAGTCAAGCAGCTCGACCGTGTGGACGATCGGAATGGCGGTCCGCTGGCCGATCTGCATGGCGCAGCCGATATTGCCCGTCGCGATCGCGTCGGGCGCCAGACGTTCGATATTGGCGACCTTGCGCGCACCGAGTTGACCGGCGATTTCGGGTTGCAGGATATTGTACGTCCCAGCCGACCCGCAGCACAGATGCGGTTCCGCCGGCGTACGGACCAGGAAGCCCGCATTGGCCAGCAGGCGCTTGGGCGCATCCGTCACCTTTTGCCCATGCTGGAGCGAGCAGGCGGCATGATAGGCTATCGTCAGACCCCTGCCGTCGCCGGGCGGCAGATCGGCGTCGGCCAGAAATTCGCTGACATCCTTGGCAAGGGCGGAGACCCTCGCGGCTTTCTCCGCATAGGCCGCATCCTCGCGCAGCATGAAGCCGTAATCCTTGATCGTCGTGCCGCAGCCGGACGCCGTTATGATGATCGCGGCCAGCCCCTTGCCCTCAATCTCCCGCGTCCAGGCGTCGACATTGCGCCGGGCGGCGGCCAATGCGGCGTCCTCGCGACCCATATGATGCACCAGCGCGCCGCAGCAGACTTCGTCCGGCGCGAAGATCACGTCATAACCGGTCCGGTTGATCAGGCGAATGGCGGCGGCGCGAAATTCGGGCCGCAGGACCGGTTCGGCGCATCCAGCGAGCAAGGCGACCCGCCCCCGCGCCTGCGCGATCATGGAATCGTCGGCGCTGGCGGTTGGCGCGACGGCGGCGGGCGCCAGGTCGAGCATCGCCGCCATCGGCTGCAAGGCGCTCGTCCCCCGCAGTAAGGGCGCGGCAGGCCTGGCCAGCCGCGCAAGCCGCAAGGCCAGACGGAAGCGCCGGGGGTGGGGCAGCACCCAGGCCAGCAGAGCGCGGAATAACCGGTCCTTCAGCGGCCTGCGATAGCGCTCCGCAATATAGGCGCGGGCATGATCCACAAGATGCATGTAGTTCACACCGGATGGGCAAGTCGTCATGCAGGAGAGGCAGGACAGGCAGCGGTCGATATGCTTGACGACTTCGGCGCTGGGCTCCCGCTCATTCTCCAGCATGTCCTTCATCAAGTAGATGCGCCCGCGTGGACTGTCCAGCTCATCGCCAAGCAGCACATAGGTCGGACAGGTGGCGGTGCAGAAGCCGCAATGCACGCATTTGCGGATAACGGCCTCCGACGCGGCCATGGCGGGGTCGCGTAGGGCCTCTGGCTTGAAGCGTGTCTGCATCTCAGAACCGTCCCGTCTCGAAAATGCCCAGCGGATCGAAGGCGCGGCGAACCCGCTGTTCGAGGGCGCCAAGGCCGGGCGCTGGCGGATGGAAGGCGGGCACGGCGCGGCGTGCTTGCGGAGAGGCGCGCAGCAAGGTCGCGTGGCCGCCTGCGCCTTCGGCATGGGCGCGGACGAGAGCGGGATCGCCATCGAACGCCACCCAGGCCAATCCTCCGGCCCAGTCGAGCATCCAGTCTGCGCCCTGCGCCGCGAGCCCCGCCGTCAGCTTCGCGCCCGCGCTTGGCGGTATGTTTATACGCCACAGCGCCCGATCAGCCCCCAGCGGCGCAAGGTTTCGCATGTCGGACCAGAAGCTGTCGGCCGCTTCGGCGGAAAGGCAATCAACCGCGCCATGGCTGGCGAGGAGGTGCGACAGGAGCCGGACCCGCGCCGCCACCGACGGTTCGAAGCCCTCCAGCCGCAAGGCGGTCAACGACGGAGCATTGCCGGTGCCGGGGCGGTGCGCGGCCGCCGCGACCTCGGCCTGGCTTCCCATGGCCGCCGCCATGGCGCTGATGGCTCGCTCGCCCTCCAGACCGGCGATGGCGAGGGTTGCGCTTGTTTCGGGACGCGGCAGGACCTTGAGCGTCAGCTCGGTCATGGCGAAAAGGCGGCCCCAGCTTCCCGCCGCCAGTTTCGGCAGATCGAAGCCGGTGACATTCTTCACGACCTTCCCGCCGGCGACGAACAGCTCGGCCCGTCCGGACACGGCGCGCAGGCCCAGCAAATGGTCGCGCGCGCCTCCAGCCGACAACCGCCGCGAACCGGCCGCTCCGGCCGCGATCACGCCGCCGATCGTGGCGGCTCCAACGGGCGCGCCATAGATGGGGCCATGGTCGAACGGATCGAACGCCAGCATCTGACGCTCCGACGCGACGAGCGCCTGTATGTCCTTCAGGAGCGTCCCCGGTCTGACGGTCAGGACGAGCTCGGCCGGATCATAGGCGACCACGCCGGACAGCGCAGCAAGGGAGAGGCCGTCGCTCTCCACCGGGGCGCCGAACGCCGCCTTGCTGCCCGCGCCGGCAATCGCCAGTTTTCGGTCCTGCGCCACGGCGTCGGCAACGCACGCCATCACATCGGCCTCGCAATTGGGCGTCATCATCATGCAGTCTCTAGAAACGTGGCAGATCGGGATGGGGCACGGCCCCATGATGAACATGCATCCGTCCAAGTTCCGCGCATCGATGGAGCTGCGGATAGACTTTGCCCGGATTCAACAAGGATTTGGGGTCGAACGCGCATTTCAGGCGCTGCTGCTGGTTCAGATCCGTTTCACTGAACATCTCCGGCATCAGATCGCGCTTTTCCACGCCGACGCCATGCTCGCCCGTCAGCACGCCCCCCATTTCGACGCAAAGGCGCAAGATGTCGTTGCCGAATTGCTCGGCTTTCTCCAATTCACCGGGGATGTTCGCATCATAGAGAATGAGCGGATGCAGATTGCCGTCCCCGGCGTGAAAGACATTGGCGACGCCCAGGCCATAGCGTTCCGACAGCGCGCGCATCCGGTCGAGAACCTGGGGCAGACAGCGCCGGGGAATCGTGCCGTCCATGCAATAATAGTCGGGAGCAAGCCGGCCGACCGCCGGGAACGCCGCCTTGCGGCCCGCCCAGAATGCCGCCCGCTCCTCGTCGCTTTCGGAGCAGCGCGCCGAAACCGCGCCATTGGCATGCGCGATGCGCTCCACTTCCACGATCAGGTGATCGCACTCCGCCGCCGGGCCGTCCAGCTCCACGATCAGCAGCGCCTCGACGTCCAGGGGATAGCCTGCCCCGACAAAGGCTTCGGCGGCGTGAATGGCCGGGCGATCCATCATCTCCATGCCCGCGGGAATGATGCCGGCCGCGATCACGTCCGCCACGCATTGGCCTGCGCCCTCCACCGACGGGAAGCCGATCAGCAGGGCGCGGGCGGTCTCGGGACGCGGCAGGATGCGGACCACGACCTCCGTCACCACGCCCAGCAGGCCTTCCGATCCGACGATCACGCCCAGAAGGTCAAGGCCCGCCGGATCGAGATGACGGCCGCCGATGCGCACCACTTCGCCGTCCATCAGCACCATTTCGCAGCCGATGACGTTGTTCGTCGTGAGACCGTATTTCAGGCAATGGACGCCGCCCGAATTCTCCGCGACATTGCCGCCGATCGAGCAGGCGATCTGGCTCGACGGATCGGGTGCATAATAGAAGCCGCGCCCTTCCACCGCTTGGGTCACGCCCAGATTGGTGACGCCGGGCTGAACCACGGCCACGCGATCGGCATAATCGATGTCGAGCACCCGGTTGAATTTTCCCATGCCAAGCAGCACGGCGTCGGCAAGCGGCAGCGCGCCACCGGACAGCGACGTTCCCGACCCGCGCGGCACCACCTTGACCTCATTGGCGTGACACCATGCGAGAATGGCGGAGACCTGGGCGGTGGTTTCGGGCAGGACGACGACCAGCGGCGGCTGGCGATAGGCGGTGAGTCCATCCGACTCATAGGGTCGCAGGGCGTCGGCGTCATCGATCACCCCTTCGCCCGGCACGATCGACCGAAGCGCGGCAACGATCTCGGCCTTGCGCGACAGGGTGGCGGAGTCTGGTTCGGGCATGCGCACCTGCGTTCTCCTTTCCCTTTCGATCATAGATGCTTGCCGATCAGGTCACTAGAGTAAAAAATCTCAATTCATATTTTCTTACAGAGTAATAATTATCGCGATTCTGATGCGGCTGGGTTCGCCAACTCGGGCGGCGGAAATCTGCGCCCATGGCCGAAAGCGCCGCATCCGATGATCGGCTGAAACCATAGCTTTGCCCGGGGATGGATAAACCCTCTCCTTTTTACTATCTTAATGGTAGATATAGTCCGCCGTGGTTTTAATCCGGAAGCAAAATGAGCATCACATTCGAACAGGGCCTGGCTGACCAAGGCGTTGAATTCCCCCGGCAGATCGACCTCGTTGTCGAAGGGCTGCATCAGGCGCGACTGGACTGGCGCGCCGGGCATGCGCGCCACGCCGAACAGGGCATCTATTTTCCCTCGCGTCAGGCGCTTCAACGCATCTCCCGCGAGCTGGCGATCGCCCTTTTCCCGCTGCGCTTTGGCCCGCCGGAACTCACCGCCCAGAATGAGAATAATTATGTGGCGGCGGCGCTGGAATCCACGCTGTCGCAGCTCGCCGCGCAAATTCGGCTGGAACGCGGCTATCATGAACCGGACAGCGATCAGCAGGCCATCGCAATCGGCGTCGATCGGGCGATCGGCATATTCGCCGCCCGGCTGCCGGCCATCCGCCGCCTGCTCGACACTGATGTGGAGGCCGGCTACGCCGCCGATCCCGCAGCGCGCAGCGTGGATGAGGTGCTGCTCGCCTATCCGTCGCTAACTGCCGTGATCCATCATCGCATCGCCCATCTTCTCTACAAATTGGGCGCGCCGCTGGTGGCACGGGTCATCGCGGAGATCGCGCATGAACGTACGGGGATAGACATCCATCCAGGCGCGACCATTGGCCGCAGCTTCTTCATCGATCATGGAACGGGCGTCGTGATCGGGGAAACGACGATTATCGGGGACCGAGTGCGGCTCTACCAGGGCGTCACGCTGGGCGGCGATCCGGATGTCGAAGGGCGCCACGATATTTTGCGGCATCCCATCATCGGGGACGATGTCGTCATCCACGCCAATGCCAGCGTCATCGGGCGGGTGACGATCGGCGCCGGCTCCCGCATCGGCGGCAATGTCTGGCTCCGGCAGGATGTTGCGCCGGGAAGCATTGTCGAAGCGCCCGCGCCGACGATCCGCCAAATTCGATAGGCTCCAAGGAGATGAGGCCAGCCTGCGCACCGTGCCACCGGCAACATCGACTTCCAATCGTCGACAGGAACAAGGGTCCGCAACGCGACAGCCATCATGGGAGGACAAAGCATGGAAGGCATTGATCGGCGCAACCTCCTCACGGCCATGGCGGGCGCCTTATTGCCGACGCCCCTTTGGGCGCGGCCGGGCGAAGGGCGCATCGCCCTGCCCTTCGCCAACGGGGAACGGACGCTGGCCCGCTATCCGCAGAAGCGTCCGCTCATCCGTCTCACCACCCGGCCGCCGCAGCTTGAGACGCCCATGGCGCTCTTCAACCAAGGATCGATCACGCCCAATGACGCCTTTTTCGTCCGCTATCATCTTTCGGACCTGCCACTCGACATCGATGCCCGGCAGTTCCGGCTGGCGATCGGGGGGCATGTCGACAGGCCGCTCTCCCTTTCGCTGAGAGAATTGAAGCGCGACTTCCCGGTCCAGGAAATCGTCGCAGTCAACCAATGTTCCGGCAATGGACGCGGCTTTTTCGAGCCGCGCGTCGGCGGTGGTCAGCTTGGCAATGGCGCAATGGGCAATGCCCGCTGGCGCGGCGTTCCGCTCCAGACTCTGCTCGACCGCGCAGGCGTGCGGACGAGCGCCCGGCAGGTCACCTTCAACGGCCTCGACAATCCGCAGGCCGACGGCATTCCCGATTTCATCAAGGCGCTGGATGTGGACCATGCCCGCGACGGCGAGGTGATGGTCGCCTGGTCCATGAACGACGCAGACCTGCCCTTTCTCAACGGCTATCCGCTACGGTTGGTCGTTCCGGGGCATTATGGCACCTATTGGGTCAAGCATCTCAATGAGATCACCGTCGTCGATGCCGACTATGACGGCTATTGGATGAAGACCGCCTATCGCATTCCCGACAATGACTGTGCCTGCGTGGCACCGGGCGGAAAACCCGACAAGACCCGCCCGATCGGTCGCCTCAACATCCGCTCCTTCATCACCAGCCACGCGCCTGGAGCGCAGCTTAGCGCGGGGAGATCGACGCTCCTGTCCGGCATCGCTTTCGACGGCGGGACAGGGATTTCGAGCGTCGCCATATCGACCGATGGCGGCCGGAATTGGCAACAGGCGACGCTGGGCGAAGATCTGGGCCGCTACAGCTTCCGGTCATGGCAATTGCGGCAAAGCCTTCCGCCCGGCCGCCACCGCATTCTGGTCCGCGCCACCAGCCGGTCGGGAGAAGTCCAGCCGCTGGAACCCCGCTGGCAACCCTCCGGCTATATGCGCAACGTCATCGAAGCCGTGGAGATCGTCGCCCTATGAAAGCGCTGCTCCCCATCGCCCTGCTCGCCGCCACCAGCGCAACGGCCGCCGGCTATCGCCTGCCCCCGGAGCGGCCCATCACCCTCCTGCCCGGTCCCGATGCGGAATTGGCGACGGCGATTTGTTCCGCCTGCCATTCGCTAGACTATGTAACCAGTCAGCCACGCGGCAAGGGCGCACAGTTCTGGAGCGACAGCGTGACCAAGATGGTCAAGGTCTACGGCGCACCAATCGAACCCGCTGATGCGACACGCATCGCCGCTTATCTGGCTGCCACCTACGGTCAGAAGGACGCCGATCCCTCTCCCCGTTCCAATCCTTGAAGATGTGACCTCATCGATTTTGCGTACACGCAAAAGCATGTCTATCCTGGTCGGATGATGGCAGTCGACGCCTTGGCCCTGTCCCCCGTGCGGTTTAGATCGCCATAGGAGCAGAGCGTACCGCGACAATGGTTTCGCGCAGCCGCGCCAGCAGTTCGTCCAGATCGGCGTCATCCGCGATGCTGAGGTCCACCGTCAGGCCGCCGCTGCGGCTGGGTTTAGCGCGGCCTATGCGCGCGCCGCCCGCGATGATCGCGATGTCGCGCGCTTCCTCTGGCGCTTGGGGCATGGCGGCTTCCCGCAACCGCGCCAGCACGGTAGCGGGCGGGATCATGCGATCGCCGTCGCGGGCAAGCGACTGCTGCCGCTCTCCGATCCGTTGCGCCTCGGCTATCACCCGTCCGCGCTGATCGTGGCGGCGCAGCAGCGGGGTCAGCAATTCCGAATAGCGCACCCGCAGTTCGTCCTTGGTGGCGAAGGCATTGACCACTTCATCGGGCAATTGCGCCAGGGCGAGCAGGCGGCTCAACTGGCTGTTCGACAGATTCAGCGCCTCGGCCATGCGCGACTGCACCCCGCCATAGAAGCGGTCGACCGCATGCTGATAACTGCGCGCCCGGTCCATCTCGCTGATGTCCGCCCGTTCGCGATTTTCAATATCGGCCAGGCGGAAAGCTTCCTCGTCGGACAAGTCGACGACCAGCGCCGCCAGCCGCAATTCCGGCCGCCCATTATGGTTGAGCCAATCCACCGCAAAGCGTCGGCGGCTGCCGACCAGAAGTTGATAGGGCCGGTCCGAACCTGGCGAATTCAGGCGCACCAGAACGGGAATGCGGTTGCCGCCCTCGCTGGCGATGGAATCGATCAGCGAGCGGCAACTATCGGCGGTCAATCCCGGCTGGTCCCGCGGATTGCCGTCCCAGACCGAACATTCGTCCGGCTGGATCGAAATCGTCCCGCGTGGCCCCGCCCCCTTCTCCGCAAAATGAGCCAGTCGTTCGTCGAGGCGGCTCAGTTGCTCCTGATCGGCGGGGGCTTTGGCGGCGGGTTCGTGGGACAGGGTCGCCAATATATCGCGGATGAAGCGGGCCATGGATCACTCCCATTTTGCGTAGCATGGAGGCGCAATAGCCGGATAAGCCCGGTTGTGGCGGAAAACCCGGTTCGTTTTGGAGCAATCCATTTCTTTCCTGCCGCTCGCGAGAAGGGATTTTCTTTCCTAAAAGCGGCGGCCTACCGTCAGCGTCGCCGCGTGAATGTGGCGGTCGGAACTGAACTCGCCTGCATAGCCAAGGCGAACGGTCGTGCGGCTATTCCAGGTTGCGCTGACCCCGGCATTCACCAATCCCGCATCGCGCGCCAACCGCGTGGGACGCAGCGTGAAGATCGGCAGATCGCGAGTGGCGAAACGCGCTTCGATCCGACTGTCGGCATGGCTGCGCAGTTCGCGCTGCCATTGCGCCTCGACCGAGGGGCGCAATATCCAGCCGCCCTTCGCCACATTGACGGAGGCCCGCGCGCCTAAAGCGCCGCGCAGCGATTTGGTGCGGAAGGCGGCGACCTGCAGCGCCGCGGCGGCGCCATTTTCCGTAAAGCCGCTCACATCGGCATAACGGTAATGCAGACCGGCAAAGGGTTGTATCCGCACCGCACCTGCGCGAACCATGGCGCCCGCTTCGCCCGAAGCCGCCCAGCCGTCGCCGTCGACCGGCGCCACCATCCTGTCGGTAAAGCCGGGCCAGCCGATCTGGCGCCGCAGCTTATATTCGGACAGCGTATAGGATGCCGTCGCATCGGCGTAGAAGCGGCCGTTGCTGTAGCTGAAATAGGGACCGATCATGCTGTTGAATTGGCTGATCCGCGGACGCTGCGCCGGGTCGAGCCGGGCATCGATGCCATCAATGCCTAATGTCGCCCCGACGATCAGACCACGGACCGGCTTCACATCGATGGCGAAGCGCAGCGACCGGCTGTCGGACTCCGCCTCCGGCCGGTCGGTACGGCCCTTATATGTCGCTTGCTTGACGCCGCCCGTCAGCATCATCGTGATGGTGCGATCGCCGCTCGTCGGAACGCTGGCAGGAGCGTCAAGGGCAATGCTCCGCCTTTCGGCAAGCCAGGAGCGGATTTCCCGGTCCGCGGCGTCCATCGACTGGATCGACAGGCGAGGCAGCAGGGAATAGCTGCGCGGCGAAAGCTGACCCAACGCGTCGGCACGCGCCGCCGCTGTCGGCAGAGCGTCGATCGACGCAAGCATGGCTCCACGATCGCCTGCGGACGCGCTGGGCGTTGCATCCAGCATCGCGCCAACGGCCGCCTCGCCCGGCGTCACGGCATAGGGCGAATAGGGACCAGCAAGGGCGGGCTGCGCGCCAAGCAACAGAAGTGCCGTAGCGCCTTGAACCAGACGCCGGATCGAAAAAGGACGGTTGAACAAGACGGATTTCCCCTTTTGGCGGAATTTTTTGCGTGTACGCAAGATGCCCCTATGCTGGCGCTCAAAGGTTTGAGGAGGCAGTGCGCCCACTGCCTCCTCGCCCCCGCCCTTCCCCCGGGGGCTAATGGGGGAGAGCATCGTCGGGGTGCGACCCGCCATGCATGAGGACCATGCCGGGCCGCGCTCCCAGCGTCAGTTGGCGCCTCCCAGCAGGCCACCCAGCAAGCCCGTCACAGGCGCGGTCGTCTGACCCGATCCGGTTGCCGGAGCGAGGGCGCCGTTCAAAAGCCCCGTGACGGGGGCAAGGGCATCGCCGCCCCCTCCCCCCGCGCCGAGCAGGCCGCCAACGACACCGGTAACCGGCGCAAGCGGCGACCCGCTTTGTCCGCCGGGCAACGCGGGGGCCAGGCTGTTGGCTGTGTCGAGCAACGGCGCGGCGACGCTATCGACCGTATTGGTGACGGTCGCGACCACCGGAGCGAGGGCGCCGGTCACCTGATCGACGGCCGTTTCGGCCTGCGGACCCAATATGCCGCCCGCAAGATTGCCAAGCGGCTGCAATCCAGCCTCCACCCCGGCCGCCGTTGTCGGCACGGCCAGGTCGACCAGATTGCCTTGCGAAAGGACGCCCACGGTCGCCAGTTGCCCGGCCAACGCACCGCTTTCGGAGGGCAGCAGATTGACGCCGACCAGCGTATCCGTGTTGGAGGCCCCGGTCAGCGCATTGCCGCCGACATTCGCCCCGACGAGCGGCCCGGCCAACGCGGCCGAAGGATCGCCGCCAACGCCGCCCAGCACGCCGGTCAGGCTGCCCACCGCATTTTCGACCAGTCCCGTTACAGGAGCCAACACTCCATTTTCGCTGACGAGCGGATCGGTGACCGGAGACAATGCCCCATTGACCGTGCCGAGCAGGGGTGCGGTGATCTGGCCGACGGTCGAGCTAACGGCCGCCACTGTGGGTGACAGGCCGTCTGTAAGCTGCGTCACGGCCGCCCCTGTGGGAGCGCCGAGTATCGTCCCGGCGAGCGTTCCCACGGGCGCCAAGCCCTGCTGCACACTTTGCGCCGTGGTCGGCAAAGCGACCTGCGCGACAGTGCCGTCGCCCGTCAATAGATCGACCGTCGCCACGCTGCCCGCCGCGGGGGTTTCCCCCGGCAGCACATTGACGCCGATCAGCGAGTTTGGCCCGGTGGGACCGACCACCGGCAGATTGCCCACCGATGCCCCAATGATCGATCCGCTAGCCGTGGGGCCTGTCGGACTGCTGGGGCCAGTTGGGCCCGAGGGACCAGTCGGACCGCCCGGTCCGGTAGGACCAGCAGGTCCAGTAGGTCCGCCAGGACCAGCGGGGCCTGCGGGACCCGCCGGACTGGTAGGGCCAGCCGGACCGCCAGGGCCAGAGGGACCGGAAGGACCGGTTGGACCGCTCGGGCCGGTGGGACCACCAGGGCCTGCCGGGCCGGAGGGGCTCGTGGGACCGGTCGGACCACTGGGTCCCGACGGGCCGGACGGTGATTGACCACCACCCCCTGCCCCAATGTCGAACCCGACTCCGTCGGCACAAGCGCTGAGCAAAAGAAGAGGTATCGCAGTGGCGCACAATAAATAGCGCCTTCCCGATTGGACCGATCCTTGACGTGACATCGCAAACTCCCTGTTTCCCTGCGAGCAGATCGCAACAGGGACAAGTTAAGCCGGACAGCCCTTATCACCTCGTCAAGAAAAAACCGGTCTGGTTATAATAGAGAAGATGCTCCGAATTGCTTTCATTGGGACGCGCAAGACGATAAGCACGGCGTGCGCAAAACCCGTCAGCATATAAGCAATCCCCTACTCAGGCGCCATTTCTGCAGCCCATGAAGGCCCAGTTCCTCGCAAAATGCCATGTACAGCCAGCAAGTCCGGCCCAGCAGATTTTCTTCCACAATGGTTCATTTTCATCCCGTTCTTTGATGAGAGCGGATTGGGCAGTCCAAACAAGCGGTTGAAACGCGCGCCAATATTTCCGGCGGCGCAATCGACCACCACCGGAACCGTTTTCCAGAAATGTCAGGAAGCGGGCGATCAGGCCGTCGGCGGCCAGCTCATCGCCATCTCGGCCCTTCGATCCAGCTTACCAGGCTGCGCCGCGCGCCCTTGGTCACTGGCAGGACGCGGTGTTGGAGGAAGGAAGGAAAGATCAGCATGCTACCCCGAGGCGCGAAACTCGCGCCCGGCTGCTGGAGCCCGAAAAATTCGAAGGCGCCGCCCTCATAATCCCCGGGATCGGACAGTTGCACCACGACCGACAGCTTGCGATCAAACGGGCGGGACGATTCCAGCCAGACATCGTGATGCCAGTCATATTTGCCCTGCGCCCGGCCATGATATTCGGTATATTGCAGGTCATAGGGGCCAATGATGTCGATCCCGAAATTGGTCCGGTTCGACGAGTGGACGAACTGCATCAGCCGGTCGACAATATCCTTGTCGCGATGAACGTCCAGCCAGCTTATGGTGGATGATCGGTAAGCATGATCGCTGCGCGCGCCCTGCGCGAAGCCGACGGTCGCGCTTTCCGGCGTGTAGAGCGCCGCCCGCTTGACGATCGCATCGCATTCTGCACCGGTAAGGGCCGACGGCCACACCTCCCACACATTATTCATCATCTTATATCCTGCGCATCTGTTTTGCGTGTTCGCAAAAAGGACGGATCAAAACGCCCGACCCACTCCAAAGAAAAAGCGCGCCTTGCGGCTATAGGCTGGATCGGGCCGCTTCACCGGCACGGCGACTTCGGCGCTGACACGCCATTTCGGACCCAGACCAAGCCGCACCCCTCCCCCCACCGACGCAAGACTGTAATCCTGCGCGGCAAGCCCATAAAAAGGCCGTGCGGTCGTGCGCGCCAGCGCGCCGTCGGCTGCGACGAACAAGGCGCTCGCCTTCAGCAAAGGCGATTTCGCCGGCAGAGACCATGCAAGCTCCGCGCTGCCCGCGACCGCCTGCTCCGCCGTCAGCGTGCCTGTGCGGAAAGCCATGCCCGCGCCCCGGCCGCCAAGCGGGAAGCGTTCCGTCACCGGCAAATCATCCTTCGAATATTGTCCCTTGATCGAAGTCCTGAGGCTGAGTTTCCGGCTGATCCCCTTCACCGCCACGGCCTGAACATTGATCTTGGCGAAGCCGGTTTCGGAAAAGCCGGCAAAGGGCCTGGCTCCCAGCGCATTCAAACCCTGGCTGACCACTGCCGACAGGGCGTAACCGTCCGTCGCATCGGCATGCGACCAGGACGCCCCCAGGCGCAGCGCTCTCGACCTATAATCGCCAAAGCGGATGTCCAGGAAATAATTGTCGCTGTTTATTCCATCGACCGCCGCCGTGACCGACAAATTGGTCCTGGTGGATCGCACAACCGGATAGCTGAGCGTCAGACCGGCCAGTGTCGCCTCCCCCTTCGTCCTGCTGTCGCGGGACCGGGTCTGCACATGGGCGGCCTGCGCGCTCAGGGTCAAGCCATTGCTGCCAAGCGGCGTGCTGTGGCTGAGCGAATAATATTGATAGCGGTCGGGATAGAAGGGCAGGTAGCCGGATAACCGGCTGCTGTCCCCTTCACGGACCAGGCCGTTGACCGTGACCGACATCTGCGCCTGCACGCCCTGCACGACATTGCTGACGCCGCTATTATCGATCGTCAGCCCGATCTGCACCTGCCTGCGCTTGACGATCAGGTCGATCAGAAGGTCGCCCGGCGCGCCCGACTGCCGCAGCCGGGCATCGACCGTCTGCCCCGGAATGTCGCGCAGCAACGACAGCGTCCTTTCCAACATGCTCTTGCGCAGCGGCGCGTCGCGCATCAACCGACGCATATGCGCGGCGATCAGATCCGTCGGCATGCTGGGCGAGATGCCCGCCAGCCGATAGTCCCTTACACGTCCTTCGACCAGCCGGACGGTCAGAACGCCGCCCGTCGGCACCTGCGGCGGGATGGCGACGGAATAAAAGGCAATGTCGCTCTTCGCGTAAACGGCGGCGATCGCATTGGCGATCGCCTGCAACGTCTCGCCAGTCAGAGGCCGGCCAATATAAGCGGCCGTGGCGGCATCCAGCCGCGCCGCGGGCAGCATGGTCCCGGCATAATGAAGCCGCGCCAGCAATATCTGGGCGGCAGATGTCCTTGCGGGCGCGATCTCGATCGACGGCGCCGGACGGGGCGCGGCGGCAGTGGGATGCGCGATCTGCGGCTCCAGCCTATCCGTCCGGTCGCGCTCGATGATCGGGGCCGTCTCTGTTTGGCCCGGCCCCTGCTGGGCTGCGGCGGGCACCGCCAGCATCAGGCCCAGCCCTATCGCGATCCCCCGCACGGCGCGCCGGTGCAGCGCCTTCCTCGTCATGATCCGCTGCCACATCGTCCCATATTGCCCTGCGCGCCAAAGCGGCCGCCCCAAGAGAAGGATGAGAGAAAATGACGCGGTCTTCACCTGCAACCGGGACCGGATCGGTTATATTCGCAAGCTTTCGTAAAAGGCGAAACCGGGCATTTGGCGGTTGCCAGGCAAGCCGGCATCAGCGGCCCCGCGCGACAATTGCGACCATTTTGGCGAGACCGGATCGACACCCTCCAGTCTGCGCCTTGAAGGGGGGAAACGCCCCTGACCTCAACCGGAACGAAGCGGGCGATGGAGTCGCGATTGAAGGGGCAAAGCGCCCCAACGACGCCCGGCGACCGCCGATTCAGGGTCAAAAAGCCGGAATGACGCGATTTTAACGCTGATTTTCGCTGATTGCTGGTCGCAAAGGGGCTAGTTGAGGGCGAAGAGACAGGTTAAGACCATCCGTCCACGAAAGGGAGATCATCATGAACAATACTGAACTCGCCGAAGCACTGGCCGCCGATCATGGCCTGACCAAGGCCGACGCGCGCAAATATGTCGACGGCGTTTTCGCCGCGATCGCTGGTGCCGCCGCGAAGGGCGACGAAGTTTCGCTGAACGGATTTGGCAAGTTCAAGGTCAAGGATCAGCCCGCTCGCGAAGGCCGCAATCCTTCGACCGGCGCCGTGATCCAGATCGCCGCTTCCAAGAAGCTGACCTTCACCCCGGCGAAGGCCGTGAAGGATCAGTTGAACGGCTAAAGCGATATTCGGCGGTCGCCACCGGCCGCCGATGAAGAGTTCGCCGTCGAAAGATCGGAAGGATCGGCCCAGATGACCGGGCAGGATCCCATTCTTGATCGAAGGGCGCGCCCCTGCTGCTTCGGCGGGGCGCGCCTCCTCATAGCAGATGAATGGCTGCCCCATCGCAAAACCCCTGATCCCTGTTGGCGCGACCGACTAAGTGAGGCGGCTCGTCTTACGGAGCCCTGCCCTGTTGCGGCAAGGCCCTCCCAGGATTGCGATCACCGATCGGGTCAACCGGATTGCGCCGAACGCAATCACATCGCCGCGCTTCGCATTTGCCATCGCAGGCGCTGGCCGCCATTTGGCGGGTGCCTTTCAGGCATCCTCTCCTAACTCAGTAGGCCGGTCTTTCGACCGGCCTTTTTTTATGCTGAGCGCCTCAACTGGCCTGAACAGACTTCACGACATCGGAATATTGTCTCGCTACATCCCAGCATTGTCATCCCGGAAACGAATATCAACGGCGGCCGGCATATTTCCGCGCAAACGGCCGCGTCGGACGGCCGAAATCCTCGGATATTGGCCGAAAAACAGGCGGCCACCGGACGCGGAATTCGACCGCTGACCTGTGCCATCCCGAAACAAAGAGATTGTTTGTTCCTTTACGAAAGCAGTGAATAACAACGCCCCAATTGTTTCGGATTTACATTTCACGCAAAACCGCGCAAAAGGCCGTTTCTATTACTCAAAGATGGGAAGCGGGGCCAATGTCTGAAAACAACCAGCCTGACATCACAACGCTCACTGTTCAGCTGGTGAGCGCCTTTGTCTCCAACAATAATGTCGCGAGCGAAGGTCTTGCCGACCTCATTCGAACCACCCGCCTAGCCTTGACTGATGATCTGGCGGCAAAGGCGGACGAAGCGGCGACGCCGACTTACACGCCGGCCGTTTCCGTGCGCAAAAGCCTGTCCTCGCCGGAACATATTCTGAGCATGATTGACGGCAAGCCGTACAAGACGCTGAAGCGCCACCTCGCCAGCCACGGCCTGTCGCCCAATGATTATCGCGAGCGCTACGGCCTACCGAAATCCTATCCGCTGGTCGCGCCCAACTATTCGGAAGCGCGGCGTGCAGTCGCCACCAAGCTGGGTCTTGGCCGCAAGCCGGTGAGCGCTAAGAAGGCGCCCGAACCGGCCGCCGCTCCGGCAAGCGCCGCGCCCGCGGCTCCGAAGCCCGCCGTGACGAAGCCGGCACCGGCCGCCAAGCCCGCTGCGGCAAAGGCGCCCGCCAAGGCTCCCGTCGCAAAGGCGGCAGACACCAAAGCCCCGGCAGCAAAGCCGGCCGAGACGAAGGCGTCCGCCGCGAAGCCCGCTGAGGCGAAGGCGCCTGCCGCCAAAGCCGCTCCCGCCAAGGCTCCGGCAGCAAAGCCTGCGGCCTCGCGCAAGCGCTTGTCCATCGCTACGCCGGCTGCTCCCAAGAAGGATGCGGCTCCGGCGGGGGATAAGCCCGCTGCCGCTGCCAAGGCACCCGCCAAAGCCGCTAAGAAAAAACCGGCTGCCAAGCCTGCCGCCAAAGCGCCCACGCCCCAGACGGCCTGAGCGCCGCGGCTCCAAGCCGCCTTTTTCACGCGCCAATCAAGATCGCGCCCCGACGGACTAGTGCCGGTCGGGGCGCTTTCTTGTCGGGGACATGATGATCAGTAAAAGCGCAACTTGTGCGAGCCACCGCTGCGCAGCCAAGTCATGCAAAATAAGAGGAGTGCAATGGGCTTATGGCTATAGAGCCATCATGTCCGGTCTTCAGTTCTCCAGCCCCAATCGGCGCCGCGTGGAATTAAACTCGGAAGAAGCGTGAACTCATATCGATGATGGTGAAGCGCCCGTCAATACGAGACTCTGGAGCCTGAAATGCGAGGAAATGAGGTCGTGCCAATGTCACCGCCTTCCGCCTATAGATCAGCGCTCGGCCTAGCTGCCCAAGCTGATAGGCGGGGACGACCCATGAATAGCCGACGATGTGAAGCAACTTTGGCCCATCCATCATCGCACCCATTCCCCGCGCCTTGCCGATCAAGGATAAGGACAACCAAGTCTGGCTGGATCATTCATTTCATCCAGCGCCCTCCTCCTCCGTCATGACGATAAAAGGCTATCGCTCATAACTTTGCTACGACCCGGCTATATTGCTATCCTGCCCTCCCCCTCTGGTCGATGAGTTCAAACATCACTTTCGCTCCTGACCTCCGTCAGTCGCGGTAGCGAGTGGAGCTGGTGCGGGACACAGATCGGCCAGGGAGGACAAAGCACCTGAAGCGCAGCTTTCCAATGCATAATTCAGGTTCGCAAGATGGACCATGCCACGCTTGGATTTGAGTGATGCAGTGGTCAGTTGCTTCGGTGCTTTCCAGGCATCGACAATCGAGCATGGACAGAAGTCCCGATTGCGCGCTCTCACTTCGGGTCGAGTAGCATGGTCGAGACATTTAAGCGTTGCCGTCCTACTCCTCTGCAATGGGGCTGGAAACCACAGCCCTTAATCGCACCGTCCGGAAAGTTCGTCGCGCTCCTTTCCTCTGCTTAACTTTGATGCGCACGCACGGCGACATAGAACCCGCTGGCTCCACCACGCGATGCGGTCCCGCTGCCAATATGCAGACCACTCATCATCGGGCGAAATGCCCAAAAATTAGGCAGCGCCAGGAGCTCGCTGAGAGGGAAAAGGAACGGTTGCCATAGCAGAATACCAAAATCCCCTATCGGTGCCTGGCGGGCCTTCGGAGCCCAAATATGCGGCATCGCTCTTTTTTCTCCCGGTGCTCAGGCGAAACACGCTCTCCCTCGCTCGCCCACCGGGTCGTGTCCCAGGTGATAGTGTAGCTCGAGGGTAGCGAAGCTGACCGGACGCGCGCTCATCGATCAAGCGCAGTAGCGGCCGGTCAGTTTCGCGGGTGGCCATCGGAGGTCTCGGATAGATTTGGGTTGCGAGACTCAAGCCATGGAGATCCCGATGACCAAGGAGATGATGGACGTTCAGGCGCTGCTGGGAAAGAGTGCCGACAGCGATTTTCCGCGTGAGATGATCGGCTTTGCCGCGCAGCGCCTGATGGAACTGGAGGTCGGTGGGCTGACCGGCGCCGCTTATGGCGAGAAGAGCGCGGAGCGGCAGGCGCAGCGCAATGGCTACCGCGATCGGGATTGGGAGACGCGCGCAGGTACGGTCGAATTGCGCATCCCCAAGCTGCGCACCGGCAGCTATTTTCCCGGTTTCCTGGAGCCTCGCCGGCTGGCGGAGAAGGCGCTGACCGCGGTGATCCAGGAGGCGTATATTCAGGGCATCTCGACCCGATCGGTGGATGATCTGGTCAAGGCGATGGGGATGAGCGGCATCTCCAAGAGCCAAGTGAGCCGGCTGTGCCAGGAGATCGACCAGCGGGTGAAGGCGTTCCTCGATCGGCCCATTGAAGGCGACTGGCCCTATCTCTGGGTCGATGCCACTTACCTCAAGGTGCGGCAGGCGGGGCGGATCGTCTCCGTGGCGGTTACCATCGCGGTCGGCGTGAACAGCGATGGCCGCCGCGAGGTGCTGGGCATGGCGATCGGCGCGTCGGAGGCCGAAACCTTCTGGACCGACTTCCTGCGCAATCTGGCGAGGCGAGGTCTGCGTGGTGTGAAACTCGTAATCTCCGATGCCCATGAAGGCATCAAGGCGGCCGTGTCCCGGGTCTTCAACGCCACCTGGCAGCGCTGCCGGGTGCATTTTGCCCGCAATGCCATTGCCCATGCCGGGCGGAGCCGAAACCGGGTCGTCTCCGCGCTTATCGCCACCGCCTATGCCCAAGAAACCGCCGAGGCTGCCAAACTCCAATGGCGCAAGGTCGCTGATCAACTCCGGCCGGCGGTGCCCAAGCTGGCCAAGCTTATGGACGACGCCGAACAGGACGTGCTGGCCTACATGTCATTCCCGCCCCAGCACCGTACCAAGCTGCATTCAACCAATCCGCTCGAACGCCTCAACGGCGAAATCAAGCGGCGCACCGAGGTGGTCGGCATCTTCCCCAACGAGGAGGCTATCACCCGCCTCGTAGGCGCTATCCTGCTGGAACAGAACGATGAATGGGCGGTCCAGCGTTCCCGTTACATGACACTGGAAAGCGTCGCCCAAATCAGCGATGATCCGCTCGTCACGCTGCCACCCATGGCAGCATGATCAACCCGGCTCTAGCCGGAGATCGCCATGGCTACGCCGGCGAAGCTACACCACTTAGCGTAATCGCCACGCCCCATATCTCAACAACTGATGCAGAATGGGACTTCCGCTTCGACACTTTATGCCGAAGCTTTGAACAAGGAGGATGCAATGGCGGTGTTTGCAGCTCTGGATGTGTCGCAGGATCAGACGGCGATTTGCATGGTGGACCAGGACGGCGCGATGCTGGCGGAGGCCAAGGTGCCGACCTGCCCGGAGGCGATTGCCAATTGGCTCGCGGAGCGATCAGATGGCCTTGAGCGGGTCGGCATGGAAACTGGCCCTCTGGCTGTCTGGCTTTGGAACGAATTGGTGGCGCGAGAGGTGCCGATCATCTGTCTGGACGCGCGCCATGCCAACGGTGTGTTGAAAATGATGCCCAACAAGACCGATCGTCATGATGCCCGTGGTCTGGCCCAGATCGTACGGACCGGCTGGTTCAAGGCTGTGCAGATCAAGAGCCACGACGCCTACGTCAATCGGGCGATGCTGACAGCCCGGGAAGCGTTCGTCGGCATGCGGGTTCGGCTGGAGAACGAGGTCCGGGGGCTTTTGAAGACCTTTGGTGTTATGTTTGGCAAGCGTGTCGGTGGATTCAAGCGTCGGGCCGACGAAATCATCGCCAAGGAACTGCTGGTTGCCCCAGAACTCATCCCGATTTTTAAAACGCTGATACAGGCTCGCCGCGACATTCTGTCTCACATAGCAACACTCGACAAGCGGATCAGGGCGATCGCCAAGCGGCATGCGACGGTCAGATTGTTAATGACCGCCCCCGGTGTAGGACCGATCACAGCGATGTCCGTAGTAGCAGCCTTCGATGATGCCGCCCGGTTCCGACGGTCGTCCGGCGCCGGTGCCTACCTCGGGCTGACGCCAAGGCGCTACGAGTCTGGCGAGATTAGCCGGAACGGTCGCATCTCGAAACGCGGGGATGGGTTCACGCGGAAATGCCTGTTCGAGGCGGCGAATGCGATCGTCTGTCGGGACCTTGGTGGCCCACGCCTACGCAGCTGGGCCAAAGCTATCGCCGAAAGAACAGGACCCCGGAAAGCCAAGGTGGCTCTGGCGCGGAAACTTGCTGTAACATTGCATGCGATGTGGCGCACTAACACGCCCTTCCGGGAGCCGGCGATGGCATAGATCTCGCAACTGAAACGACACTGATCATCAGCACAACGGAATGCGTCCAGCCGGGACGCGCGGCGAGGGTGAGATCGCTCCCAGGTTAGCGGCAATGACCGCGCACACCACTTCGATCCACCCGACCTGGAACGCAAACGTGCGGCACCCGACGCGGTGACCGCGGAGAGAACCCAAGAGCCCGGCACGCAGGATGGATCGCTGAGAGATCAGCACTTGACCAAGGCGATTAGAGAACGTGTTGGGACACCATCGCCCACCGCGTTGAAGCGGTCCTTTTACTCGCACACAATCCATATGCACCTTCCTCTTCCTGTGCCTGATCACCATCATTCAGAGACTGGCGGTCGCCGATTTATTATGGCATAGGCTTACCGGCGGATTAGTCGCTTGGCGCTCTATTTCCCCTACCATCCATCCTCAAAATAATATCATAGCCAATACAACCAACCATGCTATTTGGTTGTATGACTTGTTGCGCTATACCTTGGAAATGCGCGACTTTTCGTCATCTTCGGATCACGCCCTGCTTCTCCTGGGCCGACTCGATGGACGGCTTTGCAACAGCCCCGCAGCCGATATTTGGCTGGCGAGAGCGAGGCTGAAGGGAGCCGCGGCCCTGGCGAGCTTTGCAGGGGTCCCGGTTTCGGTTGCGGATCTTCAAAACTGGATTTGCGGGCGGACGCCGCCGCCCCGGCATAGCGAGGGGCTGAACGATCCCCTATCCGTCGCCGCCCTGTTCCATTTTGCCCTTTCCGCGACGGAGGCAGGCGACCCCATCGTCCGCGCGACGCTCAACATCTCCCGAACCCTGCTCGACGACCGGAAGGAAGCCGATCTGTGGGCGTCGGAAGATCTGGTGCGCTTTGGGCCTGCCTGGCGCATGGCGCAGATGCTGCTTGAGGCCCCCTACCCTGCCGCTTCCTTCCAGGCGATCGCTCAACGGCTGATCGATGCGCGGGCAAGCCTCGACGCTCCCGTCACCGAGGGGCAGCTTGTGACCACCGCCGATGGGCGGCAATGGCGTATCGATCCGCGACGGTTCGACATGGGGTGGATTCTCGCCTGCCATCTGCCCGGCGCGCTCATGGCCACGGGACTGAGTTTGCGCCGCTTGCCTCTTTTGGTCGATTTGCCGCGCTTCTGGCCGGACGATGCCGGGCTTCTGGCTGGACAGATCGCTGTCATGGTCGCTCGGCAAGCGGGTCAGGGGTTGGTAGAGTTGGACCGGCTGGAGGCGAAGCTGGCGCGCTTGCCGGTGACGTTGGACGTGACGCGGCGGAGCAGGGCGCCCTTGCTGATGCGGCTGGAGCTTGCCTATCCTGGCCTCAGCAAGACGGCTGTCGCCCGATTGCTGGGCATTTCCCATCAAGGCGCGACGAAGCTTGTGGCGCAGGTCGAAAAGCTGAAGGAGCGGGGTTAGGGAAAGCGGGCATCAAAGAGCCCATCCAGTTCTTTTCAGACCCTATAATCTCCCTGCTGTTACAAGGTTTCTAAGGAAGTTAAAGAGTTAAGGCTCTCCAAGCCCATGCGCGAATCGCGAGAATCGCATGAGTCGGCATTCGACCGCCGTTCCCGGAAGGTCGATGGTCTGTTCCCATAATGTCGAAGGCGGCGTTCCCGAAATGTCGGGAAAACGTTCCTGAAGGAGCGAATGGCGTTCCCGGAATGTCGAAGGTCGCTATTTGCCGTAGATTGGGTGCGGGAGATTGAATCATATTCGTCAGGGGTGCCGGGAAGGACGTTCAAAATCCTCGGCAAACGGAGGGCGGAGAAATTGGCTGGTGCGGGGGCCTGCATATTTGGCAGGACAACCCGACACTTCGGGAACGGCTTTGCCCTCCCCCTTATTTGTCTTGCAGGCGGGGCATGGGAGGAAGAGCGTAGAGGGCGCATGAGGCGCCTCGATTGTCCGGCGCTGCTGCGCGAGAGCAACGAAGGGAAGCCCTCCAACCGATGGTTCGTGCCCGCCGGTGCGCTATTTTGGCCAGTTGCCCTTGCCTCTTTCGCATGGCTTTCGGGAGCGTCCTTCGTTCCCTGGCGATGCGATGCACAAGGCATTGCCTCTTTACAGCCGGTGCCGGTTTTTCTCGTGGAAGCGGCGTACGAAGCCGATGAACGCCTTCTGATAATTGACCGGCGTGCGGGCGGGATCGGCCTCCAGCCAGCCGCGGAATTCCTGATGGAGGGTCTGATAGTCCCATCCGGGATATTCGGCGCGCAGGGTCGCGAGCGTGGCGTCGGTGATTTCCCCAGCGCTGGCTTTGGCGGAAAGCCCGGCCAAGGTCCGACGGATCATGGCGCCGGCATCGACCAGCATCTCCTTGTCGGCGGCCGCAGAGGAGGGCGCGGCCGCAGCGGTCGCAACCCGGCTGTTCGAGGAGCGCGGCTCTGCGGTCGTGCGCGGCGGTGTCGCGGCGGGCAAGGGATCGGCCTGCGGGCGGCGGCGCATGCGGAGGAACGGCTCGCGCTTGCCGTCCGGCTGCTCCAATTGCACCGTATAGCCGGGCAGGGGGTCGCGTTCAGCGATCTTGGCGATCTCGAACTTGAAGCGGCGATAGGCGCCTTCGGCTCCGGATTTTTCGAAGAGCGTCGGCATGGAGATGGCGAAGCCCCCCTCCCCTGCCCCGCCCGCATGTTTGCGCGCCACCTTGTAGAGCCAGCGTTCGCGGCCGCCGGTCAGGTCGAAATAAGCGCGGTCGATGCTGAGTACGCCGCCCTGCATCAGTACGCCTTCATAGAACCAGTTGCTGAGTTCAATGGTCATGCCGCGTGAGCGTTCGGTGCGTTCGTCGACCAACTGCGTCCAGCCGTCGAGCCAACTGAAGGTGGCTTCGCGGCGATTTTCGGCGCGGATATTGGTCTTGATCGTGGTCGAGACGAGGCGGTCGAGCGACTGGCCCAGCAGCTCATAAGCGCGGCCGGTGGTCGGGCGATGGATGGCGCGCAGCAGATCATAGGGCATGAGGTGCAGCTTGCGCGGAATGTCGTTAAGGCCTCGGCGCGCCATGTCCGCGAGGACCGAGGCGCAATAGATCAATATGTCGGCGTCCCAGATGGTCGCCATGCCATAGTCGGGATTGGCCGAGACATGCACCCAGGCCTTGCCGTCGGGGGAGGTATAGTCGATCGGCTTGACCCGCTTCGACTTGGCGAGGCTGAAGAAGGGGCGCTCCATCATCTCGCGCTGATCGCGCAGCGGCATGTCCGCAATATAGGGGAGGAACAGCTCGAACTGGTCGTTGATCTCGGTCTTGGCGGCGCGGGTCATGGGCAGGTCCTGAAGATGAGCGGCGGCCCATGGCGTGGTGCAGCGGAGTGCGGTGGCGCGTCGTGGCGGCGAAACCGTGAATGATGTGGTGAAGTGGAGAGGCTGTCGGCAGGGCAGGGGCAAGATGGCGGGGGGCGGTGATCGCCGTTCGGGACAGCCATGTCGCGAGGGAAAGGGGAGGGGGTTGGCGCGGCCATGGGGGCAGGCTTCGCCATTGGGGGCGATGGGTGGTCGTCGGGCGAAAGCGGGCCGGGGCAGGGAGGGGTGTTTCCCCGGGGAAACGGGAATGGCATTGCCGTTGCGGAGGATCGTGTGGGCAGGGGATGTTTCCCCGGGGAAACGGCGGGCAGGGGCAAGCGGGTCAGCCCGGCCGGGCATCCCGTTTCCCCTGCATATCCACCCTGCCCCCCATATTCCATCAGCGCTGAAGCCCCATGCCTTGCCGTTCGAGATGTTCCAGCGTGTCGCGCAATGCCGTGGCGAGCGTTTCCATGTCCGCGCCTGAGCCTGCATGGAACCGGATGGTGACGCCCTGTCGGTTGACCGACTGCACCGTCAACGCCGGGCGGCCATAACGGGTGCTCCAGGTGAAGGGTTCTTCCTTGGGCGCGGCTTGCGCGACGCGTGGCGCGTCGAGCAGCCGCTTCAGCACTTCGGCGGCGGGAATCGAGGAAGCGCCCGCGGTCCGCAGGGCACGTTGCTCGGAGGCGAGGCGGCCCGCTTCCGCGTTGATCGCAGGCGCCGCCTTCGGATCGTCCAGAGCCTGGGCCAAGGCATAGGCAGGCTTCAACTGCACGTCTGCCGGGGAGGCGAAGGCGTCGATGATCCTATCCTCTATCCCCGCGACCTTGATCATCTTGCTGAGCCAGCCCTTGGAGAGCTTCAGCCGTTCGGCCATGCGGGTCAGATGGCTGCCATAATGGGCCTTGAGCGCGTCGGCATAGTTGCGCGCGCGTTCCAGGTCCGACACGTCCTTGCGCGCGCGGTTTTCGAGGTCGGCCAGACGAAAGGCCGCTTCATCGTCGAGCTGGGCGACCTGCGCCACGAACATCATGTCGGAATAGCTGTTGGCGCGCAGCCAACTGATCGACCAGTGGCGGCGGGTGCCGGCGATCACTTCATAGTCGTGATCGGGATCATCCTCGATCCGGCGGACCACGGCGGGCACTTTCTGCCCGCCCTCCGCGATGATCGAGTCGATCAGTTCCCGGCAATTCTCCTCGTTGAGATGGGCATAGTGACGGGCATTGCCCGTCCAGATGCGCACCTTGGCCGGATCGAGCAGCAATTGCGTGACCTGCCGCACCTCCCCCGAGGCGAGACGGGCAAGGGCGGATTCGCGGCCTAGCAGCGTCGTGCCGCGGGCGCGTTCCTGGCGCGGTGCGGCCGGGGCTGGCGAGAGGGGTGGAGCGGGCGTCCTGGCTTCCTCCGGCTCGGCCGCGACGGGCGGCGCCGCCTCCGCTTCGTCGGACAGGAGGGCCGCCAGATAATCCGATTGCTTACGCGCCATGATATTCCCCCTCCGCAATTAGGGAACATTTTGTGAACACATGCGTGGGGGAGAGGGTTTTACGCCGCATTGACAATGTCCTCCTCCCGCGCTGGGGCGACGCGGCCCCAGCCCTGGCGCACCAGCGCCTCGATCTGGCCCATGGCTTCGTCCAGATTGGCGCGGCAGCGCTTGTGCGTGCGCGGCGTGCCGATCGGCTTTTCCAGCTCATAGACCGTCATCATGCGCAGCGCCGCATGGCTGATCTCCGCGCTGTCAAGGATCGGGATGGGAAGGAGGGCAGGGCCGAAGCTCTGTTCCATGATGGCGCGGACCATCGAATGGCTGGGATCGTTGCTGTCGAATTTCGAGCAGAGCAGCCGCACGAAATGATAGTCGACCTCGATCCCCGCCTGCTGGAGCTGGCCGATCACCTGATCCATCATCGACAGGAACTGGACGGTGGAGCAGAAATCGGGCGTGGTCGCGGCCAGCGGCACCAGCAGCGCATTGGCCGCCTGCATCACCGCAAGGCTGATCGTGCCCAGCGCTGGCGGCGGGTCGAGCAGCACCACGTCATAATGGCGCGCCAGATCCATCAACCCCTGTTTCAGCTTGCGGAATCGCGCCGCCAGCACGGAGCCGCCGTCGCTGCCCGCCGCCGCCAGCTCATATTCCACGTCGAACAGTTCCAGATTGGACGGGATCAGGTCGACATTGGGCCAGGCGGTGTGCTTGACCGCATAGAGCAGGTCGACCTGTGTCGGGTCGATCGACAGATAGGGGTAGAGCGTCTCTTCCCGCTGGATGTTGAAATGCGGGTTGAAGCCGAACAGCGTGGTGGTCGTCGCCTGGCTGTCGCAGTCGACCACCAGCACGCGATAGCCCTGGACCGCGAAATAATGAGCGAGATGGGTGGTGACGGTCGACTTGCCGACGCCGCCCTTGAAATTCTGCACCGCGATGATCGCGGGCACGTCCATCGGGGCGCGTTCGGGCGAAGCGCCCAGCACCTGCCGCATGTTCAGCAGCTCTTCCACCTTGTAACCGGGGCGGCGGCCATTTTCGGTTGGCGGGGCAGGGGGCAGGCGGCCATCCTCCTCCGCCATGCGAATCCGATTCGTCGAGCAGCCAAGCAGTTGCGCCGCCTCGGCAATGCCGAAGCGGATGTTGAGTTCCTTGCGGCTATCCGGCAGAAAAGCCTTGCGGCGCAGGCGTTCGACCATCTTTTCGCCGGCCTCCGCCAGATCCCCGATCTGGGTTACCACTGCGTTCATTCCTGCCCTCGCGCGCGATGTTGAAGCTTGTTTGGGGCAGATGTGGCATAAATCCTTCAAATTGGCAAATAAGGGGAAATTGAGATGCGAAGCGGCACCGCCACCGAATAATGAATCCGTTTTCCGAGACAGGGGAACAGGTTCAGGCTATGCCCGAATCCACGACAGGGCGACCTTAAGATTCGTCGGAGAACAACCCGGATGAGCTGGTACGACCGGCAGGAAAATTGGCAAGCGCAGAGCGAGGATGCCCGCGACGAGGCGGATGTCGACTATGCGCGGGTCATCCATTCGGCATCCTTCCGCCGCCTGCAGGGCAAGACCCAGATCCTCAACCTGGGGGACAGCGATTTCTACCGCACGCGGCTGACCCATTCGCTGGAGGTCGCGCAGATCGCGGGCGGCATCGCGCGCCAGTTCCGGCAGGATTTCGCGGACCATCCCGCCATTCCCCATCTGCCCGGCCACAGCTTGATCCAGGCGATCGGCATCACCCATGATCTGGGCCATCCGCCCTTCGGCCATGGCGGGGAGGTCGCGCTGAATTATTGCATGCGGCAGGCGGGCGGGTTCGAGGGCAATGGCCAGACCCTGCGCATCCTGTCCCGGCTGGAAAAATATTCGGCAGGGGCGGGGGCCAATCTGATGCGGCGGACGCTGCTGGGCGTCCTCAAATATCCGGTTCCCTTTTCCCAGGCCTATAATCCCGCCTGCGCGCCCCGGCTGAACGACAGGCCCACCGCCATCCGCATCATCGACCGCGCCGCGTCCAAGCCGCCCAAATGCTATCTCGATACGGAGCGGCAGGCGGTGCAATGGATATTGGCGCCCTTGTCGAGCGCCGACCGGGAGGGGTTCACCGCGCTGCGCCCGCAAAGCGGCAAGCACCATAAGGCCATTCACAAATCCTTCGATTGCAGCATCATGGACGTGGCCGACGATATAGGCTTCGGCGTCCATGATCTGGAGGATGCGCTGGCGCTGCGCCTGATCAGCGAGGAGGCTTTCCGATCGCTGGTGCCGGAGGAGGAATGCGCCTCCTTCCTTGTCCATCTGAAGCGGAAATATCCCGGCGAGTCGGAGAATAATGTCTATGAGCGGCTGGTGGAGATGCTGTTCGGGGAGGGCGGCGAACGCAAGCGCTGCATCAGCCGGATGGTCCATCATCTGGTCACCCATTGCCGGATCGAGACGCTGGAGGAATTTGAGGAGCCGCTGATCCGCTACCGGGCCGGGATGCAGGAAGGCCCGGCGCGGTTCCTGGGCGCGCTCAAAGACGCCATCTATCAGGCCGTGATCCAGAGCGCGGGGGTACAGCAACTGGAATTCAAGGGACAGAAGATGGTGGTTTCGGTCTTCGAGGCTCTGGCGTCAGAGCCGGAGACTTTGCTGCCCGCCGATCAACTGGCGCTGGTCCGGGCGGGGGAGGAGGTGCCGAGGGTGATCTGCGACTATATTGCGGGGATGACCGACGGCGCTTTGCTCAAGGCCTATGACCGGCTTTTCAGTCCACGCATGGGGTCCATTTTCGACCAGTTCTGATGGCGCCGACGCCAGAATGACATTTGCGAACGCTATGACATCGCTATAATAAATGGCGTTCCGAACGTAGAAGGGGGCTACGTCCTTGACACCGGCTGAGGTCAATTCGCTCCTGTTCGGCATGGGGGAGCGCCAGCGCTTCACGCAGGATACGCCGATCCTGCCCGAAGTCTGGTATGCCTATGCGGCGGCGCCGGACGCCCGCCATGATCTGCTGATCACGCCGCTCAACACGGATTCGGCCAACCGCCTGCTGCGGGAGATGCTCGACGCGCATGGCGACGACACTCTGGTCGAGGCGGTTCCCGCCGCCCTGCGCGGGTTCGTCGCGATGCGGCTGACCTTCGAGGAATTTTGCAGGCTGATATTGCCGCGCACCCAATGGGCGAAGGATGCCGTCCAGCTCGCGATTGACGGCAATATGCAGGCCGGATGGCTGGCCGACATCCTGTCGCGTGATCGGCCGGGGCCCCGCGCCCGAGGGCCGCGTCCCGCCATGGCGGCGTTCGAGGTTGCCCGCATCGCCTTCCTCATCGGCGCCATAGCGGTAGAGGGCGAGCGGCTGAGCGCACCAGCAGCAGCCGATCCGGGCGACGCTTTCGCGGAGCAGGCCATCGCCCATGCGGAGGATCTGGTGGAGGGCTTTGCCGTTGGCGACATGGCGGCCCTGATCATGAGCGCTCCTCCGGCAAAGGGCATATGGCGCGTGTCCATGAACCGGCCGCTTGATCTGTCGGACAGCCAGTCGCGCAGCACGGTGAAGGCCGATGCGGCGGCGCGGGTGTTCGAGGTCGATTGCAGCGACATCATCTGGGCGGTGATCGATTCCGGCATCGACGCGAACCATGCCGCCTTCAACGACGGCGGCGTTCGGCGCGTCGTGGGCAGCTATGATCTGGCGAGCCTGCGCCCGCTGATCAACGCTGCCTATCGGCGCAATCCGAGGCAGAATCCCGAGCTTGCGCGCTGCTGCGACCGGGCTGGGCTGACGATGGAGCAGGGCGTCGTGCTGCTGACGGCGATCCACCGCGCGCTGGAAACCGACAATATGGACTGGTCGTCGATCGAGCCGCTGATCCGCCTCCAGACGCCGCCGCGACCCCAGGACGGGCACGGCACCCATGTCGCCGGGATCATCGGCGCCAATTGGCGCGGCGACGATGGGGAGGCGATCGTTGCCGGCCTGTGCCCCAATATCCGGCTGATGGACCTGCGCATCCTCGTTCCGGCGGCGGGCGATCCAGACGAGGAACTCAAGCAGGCCGAATTCGCGGTGATCAGCGCGCTGCAATTCGTCCGCTATCTGAACGGCCGGAACGAACATATCGCGGTGCATGGCGTCAATCTGAGCCTCTCCATCCCCCATGCAGTGGAAAATTACGCCTGCGGGCGCACGCCGATCTGTGACGAATGCGAAAGGCTGGTGGGGGCGGGGGTCACGGTCGTCGCGGCGGCGGGCAATAACGGCTATCATGGCTTCGAAACCGCCAAGGGGGTCTATAACGGCTATGCCACGCTCAGCATCACTGACCCCGGCAATGCGGAATCAGTGATCACCGTCGGGTCGACGCACAAGCGCGAGCCGCATAATTATGGCGTCTCCTATTTCTCCAGCCGGGGGCCGACCGGCGACGGACGATTGAAGCCCGATCTGGTCGCGCCGGGCGAGCGCATCCGCAGTACCATCCCCGGCGACGATTACGGTCCGCTCGACGGCACCAGCCAGGCCGCGCCGCATGTCAGCGCCGCCGCCGCGATCCTGATGGGGCGCTTCCCTGAACTGATCGGCCAGCCGCGTCGCATCAAGCAATTACTGTGCGAAAGCGCCACCGACCTTGGCCGGGAGCGCGTCTTTCAGGGCCATGGCCTGCTCGACATTCTGCGTGCCCTTCAATCCTATTAGGAGAGATGATGATGGAGCATTTCACGCTGGAACCGCTGGCCGCACGGCATGGCGATTGCCTGCTGCTGCATTTCGGCCCTGCGGGGTCGCCGGGGACGATCCTGATCGACGGCGGGCCTTCGCAGGTCTATGGCCAGTCGCTGAAGCCTCGGCTCAAGCAGCTCCAGCAGAACCGGCCGGGCGGCGCCTTTGCGATCGACCTGCTGATCGTCAGCCATATCGATGACGATCATATTCGCGGGGTCATCGACTTCACCGAGGAATGGCGCGACGCCAAGACCGATCATCGCCCCTGGGCCTGGCCCGTCCGGCAGCTTTGGCACAATAGTTTCGAGCGGATCGCGGGGGGCAGTCCCAAGGATGTGCGCGCCTCCATCCTGTCCTCCTTTGGCGCGCAGACTTTCCCGGAAATCGCGGAAATGGACGGCGATGACGAGGATCGGCACGCGGCGTTGAAGATCTTCGCCAGCGTGGGGCAGGGCGCGCAGCTGCGGAGCGATGCGGAACTGCTGGGCATTCCGACCAATCAGGGATTTGCCGGGCTGGTCCAGCCGGGCAGCGATCCGGCCGATCCGGTGGATTTCGGCAGCGGGCTGAGCCTGCATATCGTGGGGCCGCTGCCCGCGCAGATCGACGCACTGCGGCAGAAGTTCGCGGCGGAATTGCCGAAGGGGCCAGCCGCGTCGTTCGCTGCCTATGTCGACGAGTCCGTGCCGAACCTGTCCAGCATTGTCATTCTGGCTGGCTACAAGGGCAAGACGATGCTGCTGACCGGCGATGCGCGGGGCGACTATATGCTTGATGGTCTGGACAATGCGGGGCTGCTCGACAACGGCAAGCTGCATGTCGACATCCTGAAGATGCAGCATCATGGCAGCGACCGGAACACGGCGAGCGGTTTCTTCAAGGCGGTGACGGCGGATCATTATGTCGCTTCGGCCAGCGGCAAATATGAAAACCCCGATCGCGAGACGTTCGAGATGCTGATCCACGCCCGGCCGAAGACGGACCGCTACACCATCCACCTGACCGGCGAAGTCGATGCCATCGACGCGCTGCGGGAAAAGGAGCGGGCGGCGACCAGGGCGGAGAAGCTGGCGAAGCACAAGCCCGCGCCGCCCGCATGGGATGCGGACAAGCATGGGCTCGCGACCCTGTTCGCCAAGGCGGGGCAGGAAGGATATAAGTTCAAGGTGCGGACGCCCGCCCAGGGTTCCGTCGCGATCGACCTTCTCGACCCGATTGGTTTTTAGGGTTCGCCTTTTTAATGATGCCGTGCTCCTACGCAGGCAGGAGCACGGTGCATTAGGGTGTGTGGGCATTCAGTTCAGGGTGAGACGAAAATCATGGATTTCGAGAACCGGCGCGCAGCGACCATGAAGGTCGTGAGCACCCGAAGCGCAGAAAGCCGCGATTTGCAGCCCGCCATGGGCTGAATGCCCACGCACCCTATTGATCCGGCACGTTGATAGTTAGGCTGCATATTTGCAACGGGGGTCTCTGAAGAAAGCGCGGACTTTTTCTGGAGAATTTGCGAGGCCAGTCATGTGGTTTTGGGCCGCGGCTTTGAGTTTGGCCTTGGTTTTCTCCGGCACGGTGGTGCTGATGGCATGCTTCAGGCTGGCATTGAGCCGCTCGTCCGGGTTCAATTCGGGCGAGTAGCTGGGGAGATAGAAGATCTCGATTTTGTCCTTGCGCGTTTCGAGCCATGCTTTGACCAGTTTTGAGTGGTGGGCCCGAAGATTGTCGAGGATCAGGAATATCTTGCGATCAGCGTCCTTGATCAGGGCTTCGAGAAACTCGATCAGCCGTTCGGCGCCAAAGTTGTCCTCGATGATCATCCAGCGCGTCTTGCCCTGATTGGTGACCGTTGAGATCATCGACAACTTGGCACGGCTCCCAGGCGCGTAGGCCACTGGAGTTTCTCCCTTTGGAGCATAAGATCGACCGCGCACGTCCGTGTTGACGACTGCGGTCTCGTCCCCCCAGTGGATTTCGCCGTCCTCGGCCTTTGCCCGCTTTTCGATCGCAGGATAACTCGTCTCCAGCCAGGCCCTCACGGCCTGAGGGTTTTGCTCATAGGCGCGACGGATCGGCTTTTGCGGTGTGAACCCCCACCGCTTGAGATAATTCCCAACCGCTCGGATTTTCAGGGGAATGCCACATTCCCGCGCGATCAATTCCATCACCGCGCCGCGGGTCCACAGCGCAAATTCCATCTTCAGTTGTTCGGGACGCTTTTCGCTGATCAGCCGGCGAATGTGCAACTCCTGCTCTGGACTCAGGCTCCGTCCGTCACCTTGGGACCGGCCACGCTCCTTGGGCTTAAGACCCTTGCTGCCTTCCGCTTCATAGTTGTCGATCGCTTTGCGAACTGCCGGCCACGAAAGGCCCGTCAGCTCGACAATCCGCATCACCTTGTGGCCCGACTTGTGAAGGCGGATCACCTGCCGGCGAAGCTCGTGAAGCGCTGATGCGCTCAATTTCCGGGCGTCTGTTTCCATGGTCAATCATACCCATCAACCAACTCGAAATCAATATATTTTCATGCCCGGTCTATAGTTCGAATAGACTTTGACGTCCTTGACGATCATGTCGCCGGAGCCGTCCATATAGTCGCCGCTGGTCTTCACCGCGACGTCCATGATTGGATACCAGCGGAAACCGGCGAAGGGATTGACCGCCTGATAGGTCTCCTTCCCGTCAATGAACCAGGTGATGTAGTCGGACTGAATGTCCACCGCGAAACTGTGGAAGCCCGAAGTGAATCCGCCGATGCCGTAGATTTCGTCGGTGTTCATGAAGATGCCCTGCTGAAATGTCCGGGTGATGTTCGCGCCGCCATGCAGCGTATTGGCGGTGTAGCGGTCGAAATCCCACCAGCTTTCGAAGCCGAAGCCTTCGTATATGTCGATCTCCGGCGGCCAACCGGCGGTTGAGATCAGCCAGAAGGCGGGCCAGGACCCGCGCCGGTTCGGCATCTTCGCGGTGAATTCATATTGGCCATAGCCGATCTGCAGCGGCCGGGTGTTGTGACCGCTCAGCACGACCGAACCGTAATTATAGGGCACGCCGTCCCAGGTTATGGGTGCCGTCAGCTTCTGCGTGTGCATGACCAGCCCCTCGTCCGTGTAGCGGAGCGGCGCTTCTATGCCATAGTCGCGGTAGACCCAGCCGTCGAGATAGATGCCGGTTTCCTGATTGCCGGGCTGCGAACGGCCATTGGGCAGCTTGGTCGACCAGGCCTTGTCATGCCCGGCGTCCGACCATTTCATGGTTTCGCGGCTCATCTTCCACTGAAGCGTGCCCGAAGGCTGGAAGCTGCGTGGTTCGCGGCCTTCGGTCTGTTCCGCGGTTGGCGGCTGCTGGAAATCGCATTGCACGAAGGCGCGGTCCGTGCCCATCTTGCCGCCCCAGGGCGCCTCGACGAAGCGGACGATGAAGTCCGCCTGCGGCACGCCCAGCAGGATCGGCACCGAGACGGTCTTGGTCAGCGGGTCGCCCGGACGGAAGATCACCGCCTTGTAGATGCTTTGATAGTTGACGCCCGCCACGCCCCTGACAAGGCCCGGCCCATCCTCCGTCATCACGCGCGCGATCACGGTGTTGGGCGTCGGCCGGTCGAGCGAGATCGGCACATAGGCGACGGTCGATCCGGGACGGTAGAAGGCGGGGCCGACCGACGCCGTCGCCAGTTCCGGATAGCGGGTGCCGCCGGCGAAGTCGAAATTGGCGAAATCGCCCGCCTGCGCGGTGGACGTGGCGGCGAGCGAGAGCATGGTGCTGGTCAGCGCCATTTGCCCGGTTGCGCCCCAGACGGGGCTGCCGGTCCGGCCCATATTTGCCGTCGCGGGAAGCAGCGCGGCGGGATTGCTGCTGTCCAGGGCCGTGGTCCAGGGACTGGGTGACGGTCGCGAGAAGTCGATTTGCGGCGACGGGTTCGCCGCCTTGCCGAAAAAGCCGTTGGTGAGGATGGCGGCGACGCCCGGCCGGTCTTTCGCCGCGCGCGGGGGCGCAGCGCTTCTTTCAGTTTCGGCGGTGAGGGACAGGCCCCACTCGCTGAGGCAGAATATGAGCACGCACGCGAACAAGACGCCCGCAAGCGGGCGTAGAGAGAAAATGCGCATGGTACGACCCCTGTTGTTGAGCGGCCCCGTGCCGCCTGTGTTGAACCTCCTTCCCGGAACGGCGGATTGCCCCGGCGCCGTTGCGGGTCCATAGATGGTTGATGCGGATTCGTCCGCTATAGCGTTGAATAATAATGGATTTTCAGGCCATTGAAAAGACCGTGGGCGTCATCTGTCGATGATCATGCACATGTCGGCGGCGTCTTCAGGCCCGAACGACGCCCGG
This sequence comes from Sphingobium sp. 15-1, assembly GCF_013375535.1. Classification (GTDB taxonomy): domain Bacteria; phylum Pseudomonadota; class Alphaproteobacteria; order Sphingomonadales; family Sphingomonadaceae; genus Sphingobium; species Sphingobium aromaticivastans. Next base: position 1,039,385 of record NZ_JABXJG010000002.1, on the reverse strand, counting down.
CGGCAGGGCGGCGTCTCGGCGCAGCCTCATGATCGTGCATAAAAAATCGACTCCGACCCCGTTTGAGACGGGGCGGAGTCGATCAGAAACGGCGGTTCGTTCGCTCAATGCGGAAACGCTCCAGACCCGTTCAGCTTTGGGTGCCGATCATCGCGGTTACTTCGATCTCCACAAGCATTTCAGGAACCGCCAGCGAGGAGACTTCCAGGAAGGTGTGAGGTGGGCGAGGGGCGCCGTCGAGCTCTTCCCCCTGGACTTCGAAATAAGTCCAGATATTGGCCCGATCGGTGACATAGGCCGTCATGCGCACGACATCGGCAAGGGTGGCGCCATGCGCGGCCAGCATGGACTTGATCTTTCCGAAAGCAATGTGCGTCTGCTTGCGGAAGTCGCCATCGCCCAGGATCGTCACCGCGTGAAGCTCGGTGGCTTCGGGGTCCTCGGCGGAGACGCCCGAGAGGAAAAGGAACTTCGCCCCCGCTGCGGCCTCGACGATGGAAACGTCGCTGAACAGGTCGCGGGCCCAGCCCTTGTTGTGATTGACGTTCGTCTTGGTGAATTTCTGGTTGGTCATGATGTCCTCAACGAGCCTGGACAAGATCTTGCGGATCGATTGCCGCGGCCAGCGGCCGAAGCGCTTCAACGCAGTGACGATAGGCCAGGCACAACGGCACCGACAGAACCCCGTGGTCCGACTGTTGCGCCTTCGCTTTCTCGACAAGCGGGGCCACCGCCTGCAGCGCGTACAGCGCCGGTTCCAGGGGAAGCTCCGCGATCGAAGCGGCCATTGCGCGCCTTACCTTGGCGGGATCGAGCGCCGCCTCCAGCCCGTCCTTGCCCGCCGACTGCAGGCCCGAGCGCGTTGCGGTCAGCCCTTCCAGCAGCGTTTGCGAATGGGCGGCGACGGCGGCGATTTCGTCGGTGGTCAGGGCAGGGGCCGCCACCTGGTCGATCAGGGCATCGAGCTGCTGCGCGGCCTGCAGAAGCTGCCTCGAATAGATCCTGAGATCGGTTGTCGTTGACATGGAATACTCCGTAAATGCGGGGATCAGCGGGAAGCGGCGTTTTCGAAGAAGGTCAGGTATCTGATCATCTCGGGATCGTCATAGGTCAGGCTGGAGGTGTTCTCGCAGAAGAGCGTGGCGGCCGCGTCCATCGCCCATGCGGCGGAGAGGAGCAGCTTGCCCGATGCGGCGCGGTTCTTGCGGATCGCGGCCGGCGTGAAGTCCACCTTCTCCAGATAATCGCGCGCTGTGAGAAGCAGCTTTCCCGCCGTCAGCCTTTGCTTCGCGCCGCGCCAGGTGTTGGAGATCACGGATACCCATGGCCATGCGGCGACGGTGGCGGGATCGAGCAGCTCCAGATCCTGCTTCCAGATGACCGCCATGATGTCGACCAGCCACTGCCCCTTGTCCACGAACTGCTCGCCCCGGTACCTCAGCTTCTCCTTCAGCACCCGGATTTCTTCCGGCTCGCCCAGACCTTCCATGAAGAGGATGCCTGCACCCGCGACGGCACTCAGCGGACTGAGGTCGCCGCAACCGGCGGCGGTGCTGCGCGGATGAGAGGTGTCGAAGGGAGCCGTCGCCAGCGGCTCCGCCTCCCGCTGCCAATAGTCGCCAAAGACCTTGAGCCGGTTTGCCTCGCGGCTGATGTCCGCGGCGATCTCCAGCAGCAGCGTCGCATTGAACCGCATATGGTCGCGGTGATACAAGGCGATGTTGTGCCGAATGTGCAGCGCCGAGTCCGCCGCTGCGGCGTGGTTCTCATTATTCGGTTGCATTATAACTCCTTGCGGCGTGGATTAATGGAAAATGCGGGGGTTGAAGTCATGCATCGCAGTAACGGACATGTGACTGGATACACGGAAATACTCGACTGCAAATCATAGCATCTCTGGATCATCGACGGAAGTTGACCATGGTCCTGCATCTGGGCGGTTGCATGCGTAACGCTAACGATCGAAGATGATCTTCAGGCTTTTGATCAAGCCTGATGTACCGCTGAACTCGAACAGGTCGACAAGGTCGGTGTCGATCCTGACATCGTCCTTGCGCACCCATTCATAGGCGAAATGCGCGGCCCAGCGCCCCGCCGCGTCACCGGCGGCGGCGTAGATGGTGTGGATGCGGACGCTGGCGCTGATCGTGTCGTCGAACAGCTTGCGGTAGAATGGCGCGACCGGAACCTCGCCATAGACCGGCGAGTGGACGACCCCTTCCGGATCGAAGCAGGCGAGGGTGGCGTCCAGGTCGCCCGCCTCCATCGCCTTCAAATAAGTGCGGACGATGATTTCCTGTTGGGCGGGCGTGGTCATTGGCGGCCTTTCCGCGGGGCATGGGCCACCGCTTTCATTTCGACAAGGAGGAGGGGGTGGGGAAGCTGGTGGACGGCAACCGTGGTGCGGGTGGGGCCGGTCTCATCGAAATATTCCGACCAGACCTCATTGAAGCTGCCGAAATCGTTCATGTTCACGAGGAAGCAGCCGACCTCCACCAGATCGCGCAGATCGGCTCCTTCGCTGCGCAGGATGTCGCGGATATTCTCGATCACGGCGCGGGTCTGCACGCGGATGTCGAGATCGGTGACGCCCATGGGGTCGACCTTGGCGCCCGCGAAGCTGTTGTCCGGCAGGCGCGAACTCGTTCCGGACACGAACAAGAGATCGCCGGCGCGGCGGATGTGGGGAAAGCGGCCACGCGGCTTCGCTTTCCCGGCGACGATGCCTTTTGCCTCCGTCATGCCGCCACCGTGAATTCGGCGGCGCCGAGCGCCTGGACGTCGAGGCGGACATGCAGTCCGGGCCGCAGCGGCTCCGCATTGGTCGCGGAACCGGCCAGCACGATGTCGCCGGGGCTGAGTTCCTCGCCCGCGTCAGCCACCAGGCGCGCCGCCGACACCAGCGCCCGGAGCGGATGGCCGAGGATGGCCGCGCTGGAGCCAATCTGGACCGGCAGTCCGTCAAACTGCATCACTATCCCCAGATTGGCGATGTCCTGCGTGGCGCGCCGCCACGGCCCCACCACCAGGCCCGAGGAGGAGGCGTTGTCCGCGACGACGTCGCCCAGGCTGAACTTGAAGTCGCGATAGCGGGAGTCGATGATCTCCATCGCGGGCGCGACGGCTTCGATCGCGTCCTGCGCCTGTAGCATCGAGACCACGCCGGACAGGGGCTTGCGGATGAGGAAGGCGATTTCCGGCTCTACGCGCGGATGGATGAAGCGCTTGAGGTCGAGCGGGGCGCCTTCCTCGACCAGCATCCGGTCGGTGAGGCGGCCCCAGATCAGGTCGCTCACGCCCATCTGCACCATCTTGGCGCGGCTGGTGAAGCCCAGCTTCATGCCGATGCGGCGCTCGCCACGGCTGAGGCGCCGGTTGATGGAGGCAGCCTGAACGGCATAGGCGTCGGCCTCGCTCAAGCTTGCTCCGAACTGGGGAATGGCGGTGGCGGTCCGGGCGGCTTCGTCCACCGTCGCGGCAAAATGTTCGATGTCGGTCATTATCGGCGTGCTCCCTGGACATCGCGCTGTTTCAAAAGGCCGGGCGCATGGCCGGCCGCTGGCTTCGTCTTGCTCATATGGCCTCCCGTCCGAAGACGGCCGTGACTGATCCCAGCCCTTCGATGCGCGCTTCGAGGACGTCGCCGGGCCGGGCGGCGACCATCGGTCCCAATGCGCCGGTCAGGACGACATCGCCCGCCTGCAAGGGCCGTCCGACCTTCGCCATGGTGCGCGCCAGCCACAGGGCGGCGTTGAGGGGATGGCCTAGGCAGGCCGCGCCCGCGCCGACCGACACCGGCTCGCCTGATCGGAACATTGCCATGCCGCACAGGCGCAGATCGACGTCGGCCAGCTTCTTTGGGGTCGCCCCCAGCACATAGGCGCCGCTGGACGCATTGTCCGCGATCGTATCGAGGATGGAAATGTCCCAATTGGCGACGCGGCTGCCGACGACTTCGATCGCCGGAAGCAGATAGGCGGTCGCGGCGACCAGTTCGGTCAGCGTCGTATCCTTGCGGTCAAGATCCCGATCGAGGACGAGGGCGACTTCCGCCTCCCCCTTCGGCTGGAGCACGCGATCCCAGGCGATGGTCTCGCCGTCCTGCACCTCCATGTCCGCGAAGAGAATGCCATAATCGGGCTGATCGACGCCCAATTGCTTTTGCACGCTTTTCGCCGTGAGACCGATCTTGCGCCCGACGATGCGCCGACCGTCCTTCTCGGCGCGCTGGACATTGAGGTTCTGCACCGCATAGGCGGCGGCAAGGTCGCCGTCAGGCAGCAGCCCGCGCACGGGCGGGCAGGGGGTGCCGCTGGCCTGTGCGGAAAAGAGCTGCCGGGCAGCCTGTTCGATAGGAGAGGTCATAGCTTGATGCACACATTTTTGAGTTCAGAGTAGAAATCGAGCGAGTGCCGGCCGCCCTCGCGCCCCAGGCCGGACAGCTTGGCGCCGCCGAACGGCGTGCGCAGGTCGCGAAGGAACCAGGTGTTGAGCCAGACCAGCCCGACCTCGATCTGACCGGCGAGGCGGTGGGCGCGCATCAGATTGCTGGTCCAGACCGCGCAGGCCAGGCCATATTTGCTGTCGTTCGCCAGGTGCACGGCTTCGGCTTCGTCATCGAACGGGATGATGTTGCAGACAGGGCCGAACACCTCCTCCTGCATGCAGCGCGAATTCTGGGCCAGGCCGGTCCAGACCGTGGGCTGTATATACCAACCGCCCGCCTGCGCGCCGGGCAGCTCCGCGATCCCGCCGCCCGCGACGACCTCCGCGCCTTCTTCGCGGGCGAGGTCGTAATAGGACAGCACCTTGTCGCGATGGCCGCAGGAGATGAGCGGACCCATTTCGGTCCGGCTATCCCACGGATCGCCCAGCCGCATCGCCTTGGCCTTGGCGGCGAGGGCGGCGACGAAGCGATCGTAGATCGGTCGCTGGACATAGACCCGCTCGGTGCAGAGGCAGACCTGGCCGGTGTTGAGGAAGGTGGAGCGGGCCACGCCTTCGACCGCCTTGTCGAAATCGCAGTCGGCAAAGACCAGCGCCGCATTCTTGCCGCCCAGTTCGAACGATACCGGGCGCACGCCTTCGGCCGCCTGGCGCATGATGGTCGCGCCGGTCTTCGATTCGCCGGTGAAGGTGATCGCGTTGACGCCCTTCGACTTGACGATCGCCTCTCCGGCGGAATTCGGGCCGAAGCCGTGGACAAGATTGAACACGCCCTCCGGCGCGCCCGCCTCCGCCATGACCTCCGCCAGCAGCGTCGCGGTGCCGGGGGTTTCTTCCGACGGCTTGGCGATGACGACATTGCCGCAGGCGAGGGCAGGGGCGACCTTCCAGCTAAAGAGCAGCAGCGGCAGGTTCCAGGGCGAGATCACCCCGACCACGCCCAGCGGACGGCGCAGCGTATAGTTGAGCGCGCCGCCGCCGTCGGGCGTGGGGCTTTCATAGACCTCGCCCGGCGCGGTGCGGATGATGTTGGCGAAGGTGCGGAAATTGGCCGCGCCGCGCGGGATGTCGAGCGACCCCGCCAGCGCCGCCGGTTTGCCCGTGTCATTGACTTCGGCGGCCAGGAAATCCTGCGCCCGGCGATCGATGCCCGCGGCGATCCTGTCGAGCAGATCGGCGCGTTCCTCGACCGTCGATTTGCCCCAATCGCCTTCCAGCGCCCGCCGGCCGCCCGCGACGGCCTCTTCGACCAGGCTTTCGTCCGCTTCATGGACGATCGCGTGCGCTTGGCCCGTGGCTGGGTTGATGTCCTCGAACCGCCGCTTGCTTTCGACAAAACGGCCGTTGATGAAATTGCGATAGTCAATTCGTGGCATGTTCGCTCCGAGGCGGCACGGCCCCCGAAGGCGCCGTGCTGGCCGGTTAGTTGAGGGTGAATTCGACGACAGCCGCCCCGGCTCCGTAGGTCGCGCCATAGCCATGCACGGTCGCGCCCTTAAAGCCGCCGGTGGCGCCCAAGATCCAGCCGAGATGCTTCATTCCCATCTCGCCCTTGGCCGTCTCCAGATAGTGGGGCAGTTGATGGCGCAGGGCTTCGTCGCCCCGCTGCATGGCGTCGAGCAAGGCGCGGTTCGCGGCATCATCTTCATCGCGGACGATGCGGTCCTCCGCTATGTCGATGGCATGATCGAAATAGCGGCCCGAAAGGCCGCCGATGCCGATCACGGCAGCGCGCTTGCCCTGCAGATCGGCCTGCGCCGCCGCCAGCTTGCCCAGTGCCTCCGTCGTGGCGAAGTCCTGATAGAGATTGTTGGCGGCGACCACGGCGGGGATGACGCCGCCGGGGTTCAGAAAGGCGTTGGCGACGATCGTGCCGGAATCGATCGGGAAATCCTCATAGTCGACAGTCTTCGATTTATATCCGCAATCGTTTGTAGAAGTGGCGCAAGCATGGGCCAGCTCGACATCGGCGCGCAGGTCCATTTGCAGGTCGCCATAGTCGTACCAATTCTCGTCGACATGGATACCGGTGCTGTGGGGCCGCGCCTGCCACAATTCGTCCAAGACCGCGAACCACTGCGTCGAATAGATCAGCAGAACGTCGGGCCTGGAAGCGGCAAGCGCCCGGCCCGCCGCATGGCTGGCGTCAGCGAGCGGACGCCAGGCGGGATTGTCGGGCCGGAGGAAAGGAAGCGGGTTGCCCGGCATCAGAAATGCGGAAACGATTGGCATGTGGAACTCCAATTCCAGAGCATCGCGCGCAAAAAAGGAATCGGTTTGCGTGACGACGATGCGGTAACGAAGAACGAAGAGCACGCCGCGCCGGGTTCGCGGCGGCGCGCTCCAGGCCGGGGATCAGGAAGCGAGGCGCCATTCCATCACGGCATTGCCCGTGCCGATGACGGTGCCATAGCCGTAAAGTTGCGCCGGAACGTCGGTATAGTCCATGGCCGACACCATCCAGGGGAAGGCGCCGGACTTCACTTCGGCAAAGGCTTCCTCGACCCATTCGGGGAAGAGGTCCATCACCTCGCGCAGCTTGCCCTGCCGCATGAGGTTGATCATGCGCATGTCCCACTTGTAGCCCTTGTAGCTTTGCGGGTGCTCCCGGCTCATATCCTCGGGAATCTCGGGCTCTTCATGGAAATGGAAGTGCGAGAAGGTGTTGGAGGCGAGCAGGACGGCGCGCTTGCCGCTCTTTTCGATGGCGCGCCGGGTCGCGACGCCCAGCCGCTGCATTTCCTCGATGCCCTCGTCCAGTTCCAGATAATAAGGGGAATTATTGGCGGAGATGCCCACCACCGGGATGTCCCATTGCGGACGGACCATGTGCAAGGTGGTGATGGTGCCGTAATCCACGCGGAAATTGGGATTGCGCATCATCTGGGAGGTAAGGCCCACAGCCTGCGCCTCCGCGCAGCAGGCTTCCGCCAGTTCGACGTCGACCTGCATGTCGAAATTGTAGCGGAAAAGATTCGGGAAGATGGGATCGACGGATTTGCCCGTCAGGCGCGGCACGCCGAGGAAATGGTGGCCGACCAGGGTGATCCAGTGCGGCGAATGCACCAGCAGCACGTCCGGCTTCAATTCCTCGATGCTCTTGCGGACATGCTCGTAGCCCCAGCGGAGCATTTCCCAGCCGCCCTCCGATCGGGCTTCGTTCTGGGGCGGGTTTTCGGCATAGACGAGATGCGGGGGGTGTGGCGCCACAAAGCCGGCGACAATCTTACCTTCAGACATGGCTGGTCCTCTCAGCGCTGTTTTGAACCCATCCAGCTTCGCCGTCGAAGCGGCGACTCACGGCATGAAAACTAACTTGCAATCGATTGCAGATCAAGTTGCGTATTAATGCTTTTCGTCAAGGCCGGTCTCGGCGGCCGACAAGCGTTCGATGAGCCGCCGATATTGCACCAGGGCCGAGTCCGCGCGGACGATCAGCATGTCGGCTTCGCCATCCGCCAGCCGCGCCTGCTGCGCCTCGATAATCTCCTTGTCCTCCAGGAAGGCCGCGTTCGCGACGGCGGAGAAAGCCTCGGCATAGCCGTCGACATCCTCTTCGACCCTGGGGCCATAGGCGAAGAAATAGCGCGCCGTGCGGTCCGTCATGGGCGTGACGGCCTGCAGCGCATAGCTGAACGAGAGCAGGGACGGGTCGTCGCCCGGAGCCTGGCCCGCATGACGTTCGGCGGTGCCGACGGGGAACATCTTGAAGGTCAGGCTCAATATGCCCGGAACCGAAAACTCATATTCGTTCCAATAGTCGATCCGGCCCAGCTCCGGCTGGTGATGGGGCGGCGGCTGGTCGAGCACCCAGCGTTCCAGATGCAGGCCGCGTTCGCGCGTCTCGATCCGGGGGCGGGTGCGGGCCCATTCGTCCGTTACGCCGAAGCTGTTGGGGTGAACATAGCTCAAATGGCTGAAATCGAGGAGATTGTCGCAGATCAGGGCGGCCGCCGCCTGATAGTCGATGACGCCCGGTTTCAGGACGAACCGGCCTTCGTCGATCCCGCTGACGGTGGGGATCAGCGCGGGGTCGGCGCTGGCTTCATCGCCCATCCAGATCCAGATCCAGCTATGCCGCTCGACCACCGGATAGGCGGTGACGCGGGCGGCGGAGGGGATGGCGACGACGCCCGGAATCTCCGTGCAGACGCCCGTCGCTCCATATTTGAAGCCATGATACATGCACCGGATGTCCTCGCCCTCGACCCGGCCCTTGGACAGAGGAGCGGCGCGGTGCCGGCATCGGTCTTCCAACGCGGCCAGCCTTCCCGTCCCGCTTCGATAGATGACGATCGGCTTGCCGAGGATCTTGAGGGCGAGCAGTTCCCCATGGGCCAGGGACTGCGCCCAGCCCGCTACATACCAGGCATTGCGTACATACATATGACCTCTCCATCAGCGGATGATTGGTTACGCGCTTCTTGCGGCGCCCGTGTCGGAATCCAGGATCATGTTGGCCATGGCGAGCACGACCGTGGCCTGCCGGCCGGACCTGTTGGCGATCATTCGCTCTTCGCCCGGCGCGAACCGGCATGCGTCCCACCGGCCCAGCGTCGTCGGAGCGCCGCCGCCGGAAAATTCCAGCTCGCCCTCGACGACAAGATACAGCTTCTCATAGGGCGAGGCCGACGGCTGGATGCAGCCGCCCGGTTCGATGATCGACAGGCCCATCCAGGCGAATCCGGACGGGCAGGCTTCCTTCCCCAACATGCGCAGGCAGCGCATGCCGTCATGGCCGGGCGCGCTATATTCGGGCGCTTCCGCGAAACGGGTGACGTGCATGTCAGCGCGGGACCAGGACGATGCGGTCGCGATCCGACTGCATCACCTTCGCATAGGCGGATGCGGCGTCCTCCAGCGCATGGATGGAGGCTTCACCGACCGCAAAGGGGCGCAGCGCACCGCTTTCGAAATGCGGCGTCATCGCCGTCAGCATGGCCACGGTGTCGCGGGTGCTGAGCGACAGCGTGTCGATGCCGATATATTCATGCTGGCCGCGATAGAATTTCAATATGTCGAAGGGGATGACGCGGTCGATCGTCCCGATCAGGATTTGCTTGCCGCGTTTCGCCAGCGCGTCCGACGCCGCCTCGAAATAGGGGCTGCCGACGGTGTTGTAGATAAGGCTCGCGCCCTCGCCTTGTGTCAGGTCGCGGACGGCTTCGGCCAGGTTGACGGCGCTGGCGTCGATCATCTCCACCGGCGCGTTGGCATGGCCGATATAGGGTTCGTCCCGGCGGGTGACGCCGATCGCGCGGGCGCCGAGCAGCGTCACGATCTGCATTGTGGCCTGGCCCACCTTGCCATTGGCGCCGAAAACCAGGACCGTCTCGCCTTCCTTGGGAAAGCCGGCGCGGCGCAGACCTTCCCACGCGGTCACGAACGGGACGCCCGCCGCGCCCGCCTCCAGCAGCGAGATGTTGGACGGCTTTTGCGAGACGCAATCGAGATCGAGCACGAGATGCGAGGCATGGGTGCCGTCGCACCGGATGCCGAAATCGCCGCTCGATCCCCAAACCTCGCGGCCGATCAGCGGGCCTGGACCTTCGACGATGCGGCCGGAAAAATCGCGCCCCGGCGTGCGGGGCCAGACGGCATAGGGCATCATGCCGATCGCCGCCTTCACGTCGCTGGGGTTCACGGCCGCGCAGGCGATCTCGACAAGCACCTGATCCGGCTTGACCTCAAAACGCACGTTCGACTCGACGGGAAGGCGAATGCTGGCGGCGTCATTCGCCTTTTCCATCAGGCGAAGCCGCCGGGTAACGCCGTTCTGGGAATCCTTCATTCCTGTTATCCTGTTGGTTCAAGGGAGAAAATAGTGGCTGGACCATGCCGGCTCTTGGGGAATGCGTGAGAATGGGGTTGAACTTTGCAATCGATTGTAGTTGGTGTGAGCGGAGGATGTCAAATGCCATCTTCCGCGACGGACCAGCCCCTGGCGTCGCGGCATTCCGCGTAGGAGAGCAAAACATGCAAGCAAAAGCCGATACAGCGATCACGCAGGAGGTGATTCGCGCCATGTCCGGGACGCCCGATCCGCGCCTCCGGCAGATCATGGAGGCGCTGGTCGAGAATCTCCACGACTTTGCGCGTCGGACCCGTCTCACCCGGCCCGAACTCGATATTGCCCTGGATTTCCTGAACGCCGTGGGCAAGGCGACCAACGACCGGCACAATGAAGCGGTGCTGCTGTCCGACGTGCTGGGTTTTTCGACATTGCTGTGCGACGGCGATCCCGACCATTTGGAAGAGGCCGAGGCGTTGCTGGGGCCGTTCTGGCGCATGCACTCGCCCCGGACGGAAAATGGCGCCACCATCTGCCGGTCGGCCACGCCCGGTCCGAAGCTGGAAGTGCAGGGGGTGGTGATCGACGCGCAACGGCAACCGATTGCAGGGGTGGAGGTCGACGTATGGCATGCTTCCCCCGTCGGTCTGTACGAAAATCAGGACGAAGATCAGGTCGACATGAACCTGCGCGGCAAGTTCACCACCGACGCCGAAGGCCGTTTCTGGTTCACCACCGTCCTGCCGGCGGGCTATCCGGTGCCGACCCATGGTCCGGTTGGCGGTCTGCTCCGGGCGCAGGGGCGGCACCCCTTCCGGCCCGCCCATCTCCATTTCCTGCTGTGGAAGCCGGGTTACGAAACCCGCATTTCGCAGGTGTTCGTGAATGGCGATCAATATATCGACACCGACGTCGTCTTCGGGGTCACGCCTGGCCTGATCGGCCAATATGAGAAGCAGGCCGACGGCAGTTATCGCATGGAGCGCACCTTCGCGATGCATGCGGGCGAGGCCTATATTCCCAAGCCGCCGATCGACTGAGCGGAGCCAAGGCCCCGGCCGTCACAGGCCGGGGCCTTTCCGTTTCACGCCAGCGGACGGGCGGCGCAGATGGCGTAGCTATCCTGCCAGGGCCGGGCCGCCTCGAAGGCGGCGCAGGCCGCCAGCAGATCGGCATCGGCCCAGCGCCGGCCGATCAGTTGCAGGCCGACAGGCAGCCCGTCGACCAGCCCGGCGGGCAAGGAAGCCGCCGGATTGCCGCAGAAATTGGTGAGATAGGTCAGGCAGAAGCCGATCAGCGGATTGACTGGTTCCCCCGCAATCTCGGACGGGCCCTTGGTGTTGCCGTCGAGCGCGTTCTTCACCGGCAGGCAGGCCGTCGTCGGGCAAGCGATCATGTCGACGCCGTATAGCGCGCCCTGCAGCATGTCGAAGGCGCGGGACCGGAGTTCCTGGTCCGCCTCGACCTCCCGGCGGCTGAGGCCGCGCGCGATGTCGATCCATTGCGCCAGCTCAGTGGGGATCGAATCCGGGAAGTCGCCCAATATGTCGAGGCCCTGCGCCTTGAAGCCGTCGAACACCGAAATCATCATCCCGGCCATCATGCGGCACCAGAGATTGGTGAGTTCCGCATGCGAGCAGGGTAGCGCGAAATCCAGCGGGACCACGGTCATGCCCGCTTCCTCCAGCCCCCGCGCCGCCGCACCGATCGCCCCCGCCACCCGGGGGTCGACCGGATAGCCGCCCAGGCTGGTCGCAAGGCCGATCTTCAGAGTCTTGACCGGCCGGTCGAGCGCGCCCAGCCAGTCGACGTCGTTCGCGACGCTGAAGGGGTCGGCGGGATTGTGCCCGGCCAGCGCCAGCATGGCGAGCGCGCCGTCCCGCACGGTCCGGGATATGGGGCCTTCATAGACGAAAGGCAGCACGCCAGCGAAGGCGTTCGGCCGCATCACCATCGGCACCCGCCCATAAGAGGGCTGGAAGCCGAACGTCCCGCACCAGGAGGAGGGTATCCGGATCGATCCGCCGCCGTCGCTGGCCCCCGCGATTGGCAACATGCCGTCCGCGACCGCCGCCGCCGCGCCGCCGGACGATCCGCCGCTATTATGGTCCGGGTTGAAGGGGTTGCGGCTGGGGCCGAACAGGGGATTGTCGCATGTCCCGCGAAATCCCATCACTGGCGAGTTGGTGATGCCCAGCACGACGGCGCCGGCATCCTCCATGCGTTGGGGGTAGGTGGTCTTGAGGTCCAGCGAGAAATGCCGGAGCGGGCGGATGCCGCCGAACGTGCTGGGCCAGCCGGGATAGAAATTGAACAAATCCTTTTGCGCGGTGGGCACTCCTGCCAACGGGCCGACATCCTGCCCGTCGCCTATCCTCGAATCGATGGCGGCAGCGCGTTGGCGCGCTTGTTCGAACCCGCGATGCACGAAGGCGTTGAGCGTCGGGTCGCGCGCCTCGATCCTGGCGATCGCCGCGTCCACCACTTCCAATGCGCTGACGCGCCGCGCCCTGACCGCTTCCGCGATGGCGCTGGCCGTTCCGAATTCCTCCATCCTGGTCTCCGTGCTTGCAAATTCATTGCAATCGATTGTAATGCTATTCGCGAAATTCGCAATCACTCATCCGCGGAGGAACGCCAGCATGCGCATCAACAGCCCGTTGACGGGAAAAAGCTTCTTAGTCGTCGGCGGAACGGGGGCCATTGGCTCGGCCGCCGCGCGCGCCCTGTCGGCCGAAGGCGCTGTCGTGCATATTGCCGACCGGGCGGCGACGATCGCGGAGCGCGGCGCGGCGGTGCTCGACTCGCTTGCGCATGGCGGCGGCCTGCACCCCGTCGACATCACCAGCACCGCATCGTTGCAGCAATTGCGGGATTCGCTTTCCGCGCAATGCGGAGGGGCGCTGAACGGGCTGATCAACGCCAGCGGCTTCACCAAGGCGATTCCCCATGGCGATCTGGACGCGCTGACGGACGAGTTCATCGACGAGATGTTCCAGGTGAATTGGCGCGCTCAGTTCGCCACGATCCGCGAGCTTGCCCCGCTGCTCAAGGCATCGGGCGATGGGCTGGTCGTATCGCTGTCCTCCATCGCCAGCTTCACTGCCGTCGGTTCGAACATCGCCTATTGCGCGGCGAAGGCCGGGATCGACGTGATGACCAAGGCGCTTGCCCGCGTGCTCGCGCCGGAAGTCCGCATCCTGGCCGTCTCGCCGGGCGTCGTGGATACCAGCTTCGTTCCGGGCCGAGGCGCGGATTTTTCGGAGAAAGTGGCCGACGCGACGCCGCTCAAGCGGATCGCGAGCGCCGACGACATCGCCCGCGCCATCGCCGCCTGCGCGACCCACCTGACTTACTCCACGGGACACATCATCCAGGTCGACGGAGGGCGCGCGCTGTGAGCTCGACCTATCCGATCCAGGCCCCCTTCGTGCTGACCTGCGCGGTGACGGGCAATCTCACGACCCGCGAGCAGACGCCTTTCCTGCCGGTGACGCCGGCGGAGATCGCTGCCTCCGCGCTGGAGGCAGCGAAGGCGGGCGCGGCCGTCGTCCACCTCCATGTCCGCGATCCGGAAAGCGGCAAGCCGTCGATGGCGATCGCCCATTATAAGGAGACGGTAGACCGCATCCGCGACGCCAATCCCGACCTTATCCTGAATATCACGACCGGGCCGGGCGGCCGCTTCGTTCCCTCGCAGGATGACCCCAGCGTGGCGGGCCCCGGCACGACGCTGCTGCCGCCGGAACAGCGGGTCGAGCATATCGGCATATTGCGGCCGGAAATCTGCACGCTCGACCTGAACACGATGAATTCCGGATCGGCGGTCGTCATCAACACGCCGGTCAATGTGCGGAAGATGGCGGCGATCATCCGGGAATCCGGAGCGCGTCCGGAGATCGAGCTGTTCGATTCCGGCGACATCGCGATGCTGGCGGATCTGGTGAAGGACGGCACGATCGATCCCGCTCCGCTCTGCTCGCTGGTGACGGGCGTGCGATATGGCTTCCAGCCCAGTCCGGAAACCATCCTTTATGCGCGCGGCGAGCTTCCTGCTGGCAGCATATGGGGGGCGTTCGGCATCGGGCGCTTCGCCTTCACCACGGTCGCGCAATCGCTGCTGGCGGGCGGCCATGTCAGGATCGGGCTGGAGGATACGATCCATCTCGACAAGGGCGTGCTGGCGAAAAGCAATGCGGAACTGGTGACGAAGGCGCGCCGCATCGTCGAGGATCTGGGCGGGCAGCTCGCAAGCCCCGCCGAAGCGCGCAAGGCATTGCGGCTGGCGTGAGGAACCGAAAAGGGGGACGCCGGACCTGATCCGGCGTCCCCCTTTTTGCGTCGGGGCGCGTATTTTACCGCGCTTTCCCGCCTGTGGTCAGATGTCCCAGCGAGGCGGCGAGCATCAGCCCGCCAATGACCGAGACATGTTCGAGGACAATGAAGAAGGACATCGTGCGCTGCGGTTCCGCCATCGTCCAGAAGGGATGACCGACCGGAACCGTCAGGGCAAGGAACACGCCCAGCGCGCCGGCCCCGAGCCAGGACCAGCGGTTGGCGACGATCAGGGCCGTCCCGCCCAGTTCGACGAGGGTGACGGCAACGACATAAAGTTCCGCCGGAGCCAGGCCTGCGTGGCGCATCTCGGCCACCCGGCCGGGGAAATCGAATATCCCCGCGAGCCCGCCGGTCCAGAAGACGAACGTCAGCAGCAACCTTGCGGCCAACAGGAACCAGCGGGATTCAAGAAGCTGTGCGATAAAGCCTGGCATGGGACCTGCCTATGAAGAAAATGTCGGGAAAAGGGCGTCAGGCGCTGGCCAGCAGGCCGCCGCGCTGCATGAGGCCGGTGATCGCCTGTTCCGAATGGGCGATGATGCGTTCCTCGTCGAGCGTGGTCAGCTTGCCGTCCTTCTTCAATATCCGCCCGTCGACCATGACGAGATCGACATTGGACGGTTGCGCGTGATGGATCAGCAGGCTGACCCAGTCCGCCGCCGGCAGGGTGGAGACGTTGATCCGGTCGAGACGGACCATGATCAGGTCGGCGCGCTTGCCGGGAACGAGCGATCCGACCCTGTCGGCAATGCCCACGTCGCGCGCGCCGTCGATCGTCGCCATTTCCAGCACGCGCCGGGGCGACAGCGCCATATTCTCGGCGCGTCCTCTTTCGATGTCGAGCGTGGCCTTCATGATCGCGAACATGTTCGCGCCGGTCACGGCGACGGTATCGGTGGAAAGCGACACCAGCACCCCCGCCTCCAGCATTTCGCCGGTCTGGGGAAAGCCCATGCCGACCTGAAGCTCTATCAGGGGGCTGATGCTGAGGCTGGTGCCCGAATCGGCCATGCGCTTGCGGTCGTCGGCGGAGGCATGGATGCAGTGGACGAGCTGGACGTCGGTGCCCAGAAGGCCGTCCGCCTCCAGCAGCTCGATCGCCCTTGACCTGGCGGCGCGCATCTGCGCCGCGTGCATGGTGATGGGCAGTCCCAGGGCGCGGGCCGTTTCCCATTCCTTCAGATAGGCGTCGCGCCGGATTTCCGGCTGCGGCGTTTCCGGCCCGCGCACGCAAATGCCCAGGTGCAGCAGATGGTCATGGCCGTCCGCGAACCATTCCTCCTTCACGCGAGGCAGGTCAGCAAGGTCCATCGGCTGGTCATCGGCCTGACCCTCGGCCCAGCCATAGCTGAAGCGGCCGCGCACGCCCGTCGCGATATGGCTTTTGATATTGGCGTCGGCATGGGCGGGGCTCTGGATATTGTGCGCCCAGTTGTGGACGGTCGTCATGCCCGCATGCACGGCTTCGGCAAGACCGCGTTGCACGGCCCAATGGATGTCATCGGGGGTGAAGAGCTTGCCCAGCAGCTTCTTCATCGGGAAATAGCCCAGATCGGGCCGGTAATAGCTGACCAGGCCGCGGAAGAGGCCGTTCCAGAGGTGCCAATGCGTGTCGATGAAGCCCGGCAGGACGATATTGCGCGATCCGTCGATCACCTCCGCGCCGGGGGCGTCGAGCGCCTGGCCGATCGCCACGATCTCGCCATGGCGGATATGGATGTCTGCGCCCGCCAGATCGCCCAGCTTCGGGTCCATGGTCAGGATCGTGGCGTTCCGAATCACTATGTCGCCGCGCCCCGCATTTCCCTTAGCTGATGTTGCGTCGACCATGAGCACTCTCCTGACTGAATATGAGCGGAGGCCTTGTTACAATCGTTTGCATAAGCCGTAAAGCCTGAACTGATTTCTGAACCTCGATCCCGGAAAAGCAACAGGATTCTCTCATCCTTCTCCGGACTGGACGGGCCGAAGAGCGGACCAGCCCTGTCCGTCGCGCGCCGCCGGATTTGCCGGTCCGCGCTATTTGGGCCGGACAGGCATGTCGCCTCTTGACCTGAGCCTGGTCCTGCGGCATCTACAAACGATTGCAGAAGCCGGCCAGAGTCGCTTTCCAAGCCTCTGGCGGCCAGTGAAACGGCTTCGCGGGATTTTCTTGGCGGAAGAGGATCGGAAAGTCCCTTCGGCCAAGCCGGACTATCATATTGCTTGCTTGAGGAGGGGAGACGAATGCAATCGTTTGTAAATATCTATAGGCCCATATTATTGGGAACCGCCGCGATCGTCGGGCTGGCCGCGTCGGCCGCCGCCGCGCAGACGGGCGCCGCGTCGCAAGAGCAGGAGCCGTCGCTGGACAGCGCCGACATCGTCGTCACCGCCAACAAGCGCGAACAGTCGCTGAACGATGTCGGCCTGGCCGTCACCGCCCTGTCCGGCGAAGCGCTCAAGAACCAGCAGGTCACGTCCCTGTCGGATCTGTCGCGCGCCGTGCCGTCGCTGACGTTCCAGCCCACCCAATATTCGACGCCGGTCTACACGCTGCGCGGCGTGGGTTTCTACGACAGCACGCTGGCGAGCTATCCCACCGTCTCGGTCTATCTGGACGAAGCGCCGCAGCCGCTGCCGGTCATGACATCCCACACTGCCTTCGACCTGGAGCGCATCGAAGTGCTCAAGGGGCCGCAGGGCACGCTGTTCGGCAACAATTCGACCGGCGGCGCAATCAACTTCATCGCTGCCAAGCCGACCGACAGTTTCGAGGCTGGGGGCGATCTCAGCTACAGCCGCTTCTCCCGCGTCGACGGCAATGCCTATATCAGCGGCCCGCTGGCCGAAAACCTGACGGGGCGCATCGCCATCAACGGCGCCATGGGCGACGACTGGCAATATAGCTATACCCGCCCCCATGAGCGCAACGGCCAGGTCGGCTATATTGCGGGGCGTATCCTGCTGGACTGGGATGCGACCTCCAGCCTGCGCTTCCGCCTGAACCTCAATGGCTGGCGCGATTCCAGCGATCCTGCGGCGCCCCAATTTGTCGGCCTGATCCCGCAGTTTCCGGCCACCGTTCCGGGCGAATTGCTGACGCTGCCGTTCGCGCCGCACAATGCCCGCGCCGCCGATTGGGAACCCTATTCCAAGCCGAACATCCTGGAGAAGATGGGCCAGGCCGTCCTGCGCGGCGATCTGGACCTGACGGACAGCATCACGCTGACGTCGATCACCTCCTATTCCGCCTATTCGCGCGACAATGGCCGGTTCGAATTTGACGGCACTGCGCTCGCCAATGGCGATTATGGGGAGACTTTCGGCCGGGTCGACAGCTTCAGCCAGGAACTGCGCATCGCCAATTCCGGCAATCAGCGCGTGCGCTGGGTTGTCGGCGCGAATTATGAGCGCACCAATACGCGGGAGCGGAGCACGCTCAACTTCAGCGAGATCAGCGCCGCGCCGATCTTCGGCTTCACTGGCGACCGGTTGCGTTCGCAGCAGAATATGCGCAACTATGCGGGCTTCGCGAATGTCGAATTCGACGTCATCGACCAGATCACGCTGAAGGGCGGCATCCGCTATACCCAGGCGGATCGTTCCTTCTCCAACTGCACCTATGATCGCGGCGACGGCACATTCGCCGCCACCTTCACCGGCATCGCCAACGGCATCCAGTTCGGGGCCATTCCGATCCCCGGCTTCACGCCCACTTTCACGCCCGTCGCGCCGCTAGCCAATGATCAATGCGCCGCGCTCGACAATGTGACCTTCGACGGCACGCCTGCGACCTATCTGCCGGGCGAGCTGCGCGCCAAGCTCAATGAGGACAATGTGTCCTGGCGCGTCGGCGTGGATTTCAAGCCGCGCAAGGGACTGCTATTCTACGGCAACGTCGCGCGCGGGTATAAGGCGGGCAGCTTCCCCTTCCTGTCCGGCGCATCGTTCGAGCAGAGCCGGGCGGTCACGCAGGAATCGATCCTGAGCTTCGAAGCGGGCTTCAAGGCGGAGTTGTTCGACCGCCGCATCAACCTGACCGGCGCGGGCTTCTATTACAAGTACAGCGACAAGCAGCTTCGCGGCAAGGTGCCCGACCCGGTCTTCGGCCTGCTCGAAGCGCTGGTGAACGTGCCCCGTTCCGAGCTGAAGGGTGTCGAACTGGAAGTCAGCGGCAATCCGATCCGCGGCCTCAGCATCGGCGTGGCGGGCAGCTATATCGACAGCAAGATCCTGGAGTTCTCCAACTTCAGCCGGACGAACAGCTTCACCGACTTCGCCGGATCGCCCATCCCCTACACGCCGAAATGGCAGCTCAACGCGTCGGCCGATTATAAATGGCAGGTCGGCAACGTTAAGCCCTTCGTCGGCGCAAGCTATAATTGGCGGAGCGATCAGAACGCCAATATCGGCGGATCGCGGGGGATCGTGCTGCCGGCGAACAGCCGGAACGATTACGCGTTCGACGATCTTTTCAAGATCAAGTCCTACGGCGTGCTCGATCTGCGCGCAGGTGTGGAAGCCGCGGACGGCGCCTGGAAGCTGTCCGTCTGGGGCAAGAACGTCACCAACAAATATTATTCGACCAATGTGCAGACCGCTTATGATGCGATCGTGAGGTTCGCCGGCATGCCAGTGACCTATGGCGTCACGCTGGGCGTCAAGTTCAAATGATATGCTGAAAAAAACCGGACGGGGTTCGCCCCGTCCGCTTCCTTGCCTGTTGGTCCTTGTCCAGCGCCGTCGCGAACGGAAATCGCTTGAACTGAACGGTTATAATATTATCTCCGCCGTGGCAGCCATGGCGGACAACCGTCTTTTTCGTCATAAGGGGCTGCGACCGGCCGCTTATGGAATGAGGAATGCGATACCCGAGTGAACATAAGGCCCGCACACGGGAGCGGATCCTGACGGAAGCGTCGCGCGCGATCCGTTGCCAGGGCATCGACAAGGTCGCCGTGGCCAATGTGATGTCCGCCGCGGGGCTGACGGTCGGCGGCTTCTATGCGCATTTCGCGTCCAAGGACGATATGGTGGCGCATGCGATCGAGCATATGTTCCATGAGCGCTATGAGCGGTTCCTGGCCCTGCTCGACATTGGTGATCCGCGCGCGGCGCTCGCGAAATTCTTCGACGGCTATCTGTCGATGGCGCATCGCGGCCATCCGGAGACGGGATGCCCGATCCCCTCGCTCACCAGCGAACTGGGCCATTTGTCCGAAGACAGCCGGGAACGGCTGACCAGGGGCATGGGCGGGCTGATCGACGGCATGACCCGCCTGCTGGAGCGCGCCGGTTGTGACGATCCGGAAGAGGCGGCGAACGCCGCTTTTTCCGAAGCGCTGGGCGCGCTCGTCATGGCGCGGATGACGACTGACCGGAAGGCGGCCGAGAAAATCCTGCAGCGGGCGCGGAAATCCGTGAAGGAACGGCTGGGCGTCGCGGATGTCGATACCCGGATACCCTTGCGCCACCGCGCCGCGAACGGAGGGGCGGAAGCGAGAGCCTGAAGCCGACCCAAGGTCTAATTGTCCATTCCCTCGAAAGGTTCATCCTGTCCCCAACTTTCAGACGAGTCCGGGAGAGGATGGATGTTACAGCAGGCAATGGCGCGGTTCTCAGGGCACACGCTGATCCGCGAGAAATACGACAATTTCATCGGCGGCCAGTGGGTGGCGCCGACGCGGGGCGATTATTTCGACAATATCTCGCCGGTGACGGGGCAGAGCGTGTGCAAGATCGCCCGTTCGACCGCCGAGGATATTGAGCTGGCGCTGGACGCCGCACATCGCGCCAAGGAAGGCTGGGGCCAGCGGTCCGCGACCGAGCGGGCCAATATCCTCAACAAGATCGCGCAGCGGATGGAGGAGAATCTCGACCTGCTCGCCATGGCCGAGACCATCGACAACGGCAAGCCGATCCGCGAGACGACCGCCGCCGACATTCCGCTCGCCATCGATCATTTCCGCTACTTCGCGGCCTGCGTGCGGTCGCAGGAAGGCTCCATTGCGGAGATCGACCATGACACGGTCGCCTATCATTTCCATGAGCCGCTGGGCGTGGTGGGGCAGATCATCCCGTGGAACTTCCCGATCCTGATGGCGGCGTGGAAGCTGGCCCCGGCGCTGGCGGCGGGCAATTGCGTGGTGCTGAAGCCCGCCGAGCAGACGCCGATGTCGATCATGGTGCTGATGGACCTGGTGGGCGACCTGATCCCGGAGGGCGTGCTGAACGTCGTCAACGGCTTCGGCGTGGAAGCGGGCAAGCCGCTCGCCACCAACAAGCGGATTTCGAAGATCGCCTTTACCGGGGAAACCACGACCGGGCGGCTGATCATGCAATATGCGTCGGAGAATCTCATTCCGGTGACGCTGGAGCTGGGCGGCAAGTCGCCCAATATCTTCTTTGCCGATGTGATGGACGCGGACGACGATTATTTCGACAAGTGCCTGGAAGGCTTTGCGATGTTCGCGCTCAACCAGGGCGAGGTCTGCACCTGTCCGAGCCGCGCTCTGGTGCAGGAGAGCATCTACGAGAAGTTCATCGAGCGCGCCGTCGCCCGCGTGCAGAAAATCGTGCAGGGCAGCCCGCTCGATCCCGCAACGATGATCGGCGCGCAGGCGTCGAACGACCAGTTGGAGAAGATACTTTCCTATATCGACATCGGTCGGGATGAGGGCGCGAAGGTGCTGACCGGGGGTACGCGTGCGCATCTGGGCGGCGAGCTGGAGCAGGGCTATTATGTGACGCCGACCGTGCTGGAAGGGCATAACAAGATGCGCATCTTCCAGGAGGAGATTTTCGGACCGGTGCTGTCGGTCACGACCTTCAAGGATGAGGCGGACGCGCTCGCCATCGCCAATGACACGCTTTACGGGCTGGGCGCGGGCGTATGGAGCCGCAACGGCAACACCGCCTATCGCATGGGGCGGAATATCCAGGCCGGGCGGGTGTGGACCAATTGCTACCATGCCTATCCGGCGCATGCGGCCTTTGGCGGATACAAGCAGTCGGGCATCGGGCGCGAGACGCACAAGATGATGCTCGATCATTATCAGCAGACGAAGAACCTGCTGGTGAGCTATTCGACCAAGGCGCTTGGGTTCTTCTGAGGCGAGCGGCGGGTCGCATGCCGAAGGCGGGCCTCTCCTCTTTCACGCCTTCGGTTTCGGCGGGCGCCCGGGGATGGGCGCCCGCCTTTTTCCTTCCCCCCTCCCGCAAGCGGGAGGGGGGCCGGGGGGTGGGCTGGCGCAACCTTAGCGCCATTCTGCAATGGCTAAGCTGGAAGCTCGCTATGCTCGCGCCCACCCCTAACCCCTCCCGTTTACGGGAGGGGAACTGGAGATGATGATGATGATGAACCTTCCGCCCCGCATCCTCGCCACGCCGGAAGCCGAAGCCTTGATCGCCCGGCTGACCGCGCGCCACGGCCCCTTGATGTTCCATCAGTCCGGCGGTTGTTGCGATGGCTCCGCGCCGATGTGCTTCCCCCGCGGCGAGTTCAGGGTCGGGGGGCAGGACGTGCTCCTCGGCCATATCGCGGGCGACGTGCCGGTGTGGATCGGCGCGGCGCAGTTCGAATATTGGCGGCATACCCAGGTCACTGTCGACGTCGTGCCGGGCCGGGGCGCGGGCATGTCGCTGGAAAGCCCGGAGGGGATGCGCTTCATCGTCCGCTCGCGGGTTTTCACCGATGAAGAGGCGGAAGTGCTCGCCGCGGCGGGCGAGCCTTTGCGCGGCGGCTGATTCCCATTAGACAAGCAGAACAGGGAGAAAATGCGGGGAGAGGAACATGACGGTGCTGGCATCGGAAATCGCCTTTGCGTCGAGCCATGCGGGCGATCCGGCCAAGGCCATGGCTGAAGTCGCCCGGCAATTGGGCGAGGAGCCGCTGGCCGGCATGTTGCTGTTCTGCTCGCACCGTTTCGACCGGGACGCGCTGGCCCGGGCGGTCAACCGCAGGACGGAGGGGGTGGTGGCGATCGGCTGCACAAGTTCGGGCGAGCTGACCGAAAATGGCTATGACGAGGACAGCCTGAGCGTCATCGGCTTCCCGGCTTCGGCCTTTCACATGACCTCGCTCTGCTTCGACGACATTGAGAATTTCGATCCCGCCGCCGCCCGCCAAGCCGTGCGCGGCCTTGCCGCCCGCGCCGAGCGGGAGAGCCGCCATCTGGGCGAGAAGGTCAATCATGTCGCGCTGTTCCTGGTCGACGGGCTGTCGCACCGGGAAGAATTGCTGACCATGACGATCCAGGACGGGCTGGGCGACATCGCGCTGATCGGCGGGTCGTCGGGCGACGGCATGGCCTTTCGCGAGACGGCGATCTTCGATGGCGGGCGCTTCCACGCCCATGCGGCGGTGGTGGCGATCCTCTCCACGCCGCGCCCGCTGCATGTGTTCAAGGCGCAGCATTACCGGCCGAGCGAGGCGAAGATGGTCGTCACCGGCGCCATTCCGCAGGACCGGATCGTGACCGAGATCAATGCGGAACCCGCCGCGCAGGAATATCTGCGGCTGGCGGGCCATGCGGGCGAGGCGCTGGGCGTCGCCTTCTATGCCGCGCATCCGCTGATGGTGCGGGCGGGGGGCGATTATCATGTGCGGTCGATCCAGAGTGCGAACCCCGACGGCAGCCTTACCTTCTACTGTGCCATCGATGAGGGGATCGTGATGACCGTGGGCGAGCCGGTGGACCGGATTGCGCGGATGGACGCGCTGTTCGCGGACATCGCGGCGGAGGTGGGGCCGGTCGACCGGATCATCGCCTTCGATTGCGTATTGAACCGCATCGATGCCGAGCAGCGGCAGATCAGCCGCGCCGTGTCGGAGCTGTACGGGCGGCATCGGGTGATCGGCTTCAACACCTATGGCGAGCAATATCATGCGCTGCACGTCAACCAGACCTTCAGCGGGCTGGCTATCGGGCGATGAGCGAGGCGGCGCTTTCTTCCGCCGAACTGGAGGCATTGCGGGACGAGAACCGCAAGTTGCGCAAGATCAATGCGGCGCTGATCGACCGGGTCGAACGGTCGAGCGACATGGCCGGCAACGCCTTTTCGATGTTCGAGACGGCGATCTCGCTGGAAGCCATGGTGCGGGAGCGGACCGTGCAGTTGGAGGACGCGCTGGCGAAGCTGGCGGAGGCCAATGCCGACCTCGCCTCTGCCCATGGCCATGCGGACGCGGCGCGGATGCGGCTGCGCGATGCGATCGCTTCGATCAATGAGGGGTTCGTCCTGTTCGACGCGGAGGACCGGCTGGTCCTTTATAACGAAGCCTATCTGGGTTTCTGGCCGGAACTGGCGGATCATATCCGCGAGGGCATGAATTTCGACGAGATCGCCAAGCTCGCCGCCGCCCATCACCGCCCGGTGGGGCAGGACCGATGGGTGTCGGACCGGCTGGCGCGCCATAGCGTGGCGGAGGGCGGGCATGTGCAGGCGCTGTCCGACGGGCGCTGGGTGCAGATCAACGAGCTGCGCACCAGCGAGGGCGGCATCGTCGGCATCTATACCGACATAACCGAGGTGAAGGCGGAGGATGCCCGTGACCGGGCGCGGGAACTGGCCGAGCGCAACATCGTGTTGCAGGCGACGCTCGACAATCTGTCCGAAGGCGTGTGCCTGTTCGATGCCGAGGGGCGGCTGGCGGCGTGGAACGAGGCGCTGCAACGGCTGCTGGAACTGCCGGAGGACTGGGCGCAGGAGCGGGATAGCCATGCCGCGCTGCTGGACTGGTGCCGGGGCACGCTGGGCATGGACGACAAGGGCTGCCTCGACCGGGGCGGGGCGCGCCATCGCAGCGAACTGGTCCATGCCGGGGGGCGCAGTTTCGAGATTCGCAGCAACGCCATGCAGCGCGGCGGGCAGGTGATCGGTTTCACCGACGTGACCGACATGCTGCGCGCGCAGGCGGCGCTGCGCGAGACCGCGGAGACGCTGGAGCGGCGCGTGGCGGAACGCACCTCCGAACTGGAGGCGGAGGTGGCCGAGCGGCGCCAGATCGAGGCGCAGTTGATGGACGCCAAGACGGCGGCGGAGAAGGCGAACCTGTCCAAGACCAGCTTTCTCGCCGCTGCCAGCCACGATCTGTTGCAGCCATTGAATGCGGCGCGGCTGTTCGTCGCGGCGCTGGGCGACCGGCGGCTGGCGCTGCCGACGCGGGCGCTGGTCAACCAGACTTCCACTGCGCTGGATTCGGTCGAGGATCTGCTGGAGGCGCTGCTGGAGATCAGCCGCCTCGACGCGGGCGCGATCCAGCCGGAGATCAGCGATTTCCGCATCGACCGGCTGCTTGATACGCTGCGGACGGAATTCGCGCCGATGGCGCGCTCGGCGGGGTTGGTGCTGGCGGTGGAGACGGCCCCGGTCTGGGTCCGCTCCGACATCCGGTTGCTGCGGCGGATTCTCCAGAATTTCCTGTCCAACGCCTTGCGCTACACCCAGCGCGGGTCGGTTCGCGTCGCCTGCGTCGCGGAGGCGGACGGGATAAGGCTGAGCGTGGCCGACAGCGGTCCCGGCATTCCCTTCGACAAGCAGCAACTGATCTTCGAGGAGTTTCGCCGTCTCGACACGCCTGGGGGCAGGGGGGCGGGCGGCAAGGGGCTGGGCCTCGCCATCGTCCGCCGGGCGAGCGACATGCTGCGCCATGAGGTGACGCTGGAATCGGTGCCGGGGCAGGGCGCGACCTTCTCCATCCGCGTGCCGCCGGGCGAGGCGGTGGTGGAGGAAGGGGAGGGCGGCAGCGCGCCGCGCAGCGACCGGTCGATGCGCGGGCTGAAGGTGCTGGTCGTCGACAATGAGCGGGCGATCCAGACCGGCATGGCGACGCTGCTCGGCGGATGGGGCTGCGCGGTGACGACGGCGGCGGGTTTCGAGGAGGCGGTGGCGGCCTTCGCCGAGGGCGAAGCGCCCGACGTCATCCTGGTCGATTATCATCTGAACGATGGCGAGACGGGCGATGCCGTGATTGAGCGGCTGCATGACCATTTCGGGCGTCCGGTGCCGTCGGTGATGATCTCCGCCGACCGGGGCGAGGCGTTGAAGGCCCGGATGGATGGCTGGGGCATTCCGCTGCTGGGCAAGCCGGTCAAGCCGGCGCAGTTGCGGGCGCTGTTGCGGACGATGCTGAAATAGGTGGGGTGATCCCGATGAACGCACGAGGCTCTCAATCCTCCCCCATCTCATGATGGGAGGATCAGGAAGGGGTCAGATGCCGTCTTTCCATTTCGTCCAGCACGGCCTGTTCGAAGCCGGTCGGACGTTTGGGATCACCGATCTTGCGGCGGATGGCGACGAGCTGCTCGTCCGTCAGATTGGCCGCGTCGGCAGCGTCTTTCAGATGATCGTGCACGGCGAGTCTCCGCATCCCTGCGAGGGCCAGTGTCGCATGAAAGTTACGCAAGCTCAATTAAGCGAAAAGTTTTAGTCCGACTGGTAGGTCACCCGGTATTTAGGATCACTGCGCTGACCCATCCTTCCTTCGTCATGCTGAAACAAGTTCAGCATGACGGGTGGTTTTGGGGTGGTGTTCACCCGTGGTCGGCGTGAATGGGGATTGGCTCTGGTCCAAACAGGGGAGGGTCGCTCCCGAAGGAGCGACCCCATCCATCAAGCCGCCAGATCGAACCGGTCGGCGTTCATCACCTTGGTCCAGGCCGCGACGAAGTCCTTCACGAACTTGTCGCCCGCATCGGCGGAGGCATAAACCTCTGACAAGGCGCGCAACTGCGAGTTCGATCCGAAGACCAGATCGACCCGCGTGCCGGTCCATTTCTGCTGGTTGGTATCGCGGCAGGTGCCGGTGAACAGATCCTTCTGCCCCTCCACTTCCTTCCACGCCGTGCCCATGTCGAGCAGGTTGACGAAGAAGTCGTTGCTGAGAGTCCCCGGCCTGTCCGTGAACACGCCATGCTGCGACCCGCCATGGTTGGCGCCCAGCACGCGCAGGCCGCCGACCAGCACCGTCATTTCCGGCGCGCTGAGCGTCAGCAATTGGGCGCGGTCGATCAGCAGTTCCTCGACCGGCACGTTGAACGGTACGGGCAGATAGTTGCGGAAGCCGTCGACTTTCGGCTCCAGCGGCTCGAAATTCTGCACGTCGGTCTGTTCCTGCGTCGCGTCGGTGCGGCCCGGAGTGAAGGGCACCTCAATGCTGCGCCCGCCGTCCTTCGCCGCCTTTTCGATCGCCGCCGATCCGGCCAGCACGATGAGGTCGGCCAACGAGATCTTTTTCACGCCCGCGCCGTCGAACTCGGCCTTGATCTTCTCCAGCGCGGTCAGAACGCGGGAGAGCTGTTCGGGCTGGTTCACGTCCCAGTCCTTTTGCGGGGCGAGGCGAATGCGCGCGCCATTGGCGCCGCCGCGATGGTCCGAACCGCGATAGGTCGACGCCGACGCCCAGGCCGTCTGCACCAGTTCCCTGACGCCGAGGCCGGACGCCAATATCTTTTGCTTGAGCGAGGCGATGTCCGCCGCATTGACCAGCACATGGTCGACGGGCGGGATAGGATCCTGCCAGATCAGGTCTTCGGCCGGAACTTCGGGGCCGAGATAGCGCGCCTTCGGCCCCATGTCGCGATGGCACAGCTTGAACCAGGCGCGGGCGAAGGCATCTTCGAACGCCGCCGGATCGTTGCGGAACCGCTCGGAGATTTTCCGATATTCCGGGTCCATCTTGAACGCCATGTCGGCCGTGGTCATCATCGTCGGCACGCGCTTGTCCGGGCTGTGCGCGCCCGGCGCCATGTCCTCCG
Organism: Sphingobium sp. 15-1; assembly: GCF_013375535.1. GTDB lineage: Bacteria > Pseudomonadota > Alphaproteobacteria > Sphingomonadales > Sphingomonadaceae > Sphingobium > Sphingobium aromaticivastans. Next base: position 1,012,070 of record NZ_JABXJG010000002.1, on the reverse strand, counting down.
GCTTCTGGTTCACCGGCTGCCACTGCTGGGCGCCCGCCGGGCTCCTGACGAGTTCATATTCATAGTCGAGCAGCATGTGGAAGAAGCTGTGGTCCCAGGTCCGGGGCGTCGGCGTCCACGCGCCCTCTATGCCGCTGGTGATGGTGTGATCGCCCACGCCGCTTTCATAGCCGCTCTGCCAGCCCAGGCCCTGCTGCGCGATGTCCGCGCCTTCCGGTTCCTTGCCGATCTTGGACGCGTCGCCCGCGCCATGGGCCTTGCCGAAGGTGTGGCCGCCCGCCGTCAGCGCGACGGTTTCCTCATCGTTCATGCCCATGCGCAGGAAGGTTTCGCGAATGTCGCGCGCCGATTGCAGCGGGTCGGGATTGCCGCCCGGCCCCTCCGGATTGACGTAGATGAGGCCCATCTGGATCGCGGCGAGCGGGCTTTCCAGCACCATGTTCTTGTCGGGCTGGATGCGGGTCTGGTTGCCGGGTTGGTTGACCCAAAGCTCCTCCGTGCCCCAGTAAACATCCTTTTCCGGCTCGAACACGTCGGCGCGGCCGCCGCCGAAGCCGAAGACCGGGCCGCCCATCGACTCGATGGCGACATTGCCCGCCAGGATCATCAGGTCGGCCCAGCTCAGCGCCTGCCCATATTTTTGCTTGACCGGCCAGAGCAGACGGCGCGCCTTGTCCAGATTGGCATTGTCCGGCCAGCTATTGAGCGGCGCGAAACGCTGCGAGCCGGAGGAGGCGCCGCCGCGCCCGTCGCCGGTGCGGTAGGTGCCCGCCGAATGCCAGGCCATGCGGATGAAGAAGGGGCCGTAATGGCCGTAATCCGCCGGCCACCAGGGCTGGCTGTCGGTCATGAGCGCGGTCAGATCCTTCTTCAGCGCTTCGTAATCGAGCGACTTGAAGGCTGCCGCATAATCGAAATCGTCGCCCAGCGGATTGCCGGACAGGCCGTTCTGCTGGAGGATGTCGAGCGAAAGCTGGTTCGGCCACCAGTCGCGATTGGTGCGACCCAGCAGGGACCGCAGCGCGGCAGGCTCCTTCACGGGACAGGACAGCGGATCATTGCTCGTCTTTGCGTCCATTGCATGATTCCTTTCAGCTTCTCCGGGACCGTGATTTTAGGCGATGCCCGGCGATGGGGGAACATCGGAAGTGGAGGATTTTTCCGATAACAGTGTGGAATTAATTGCATGAGAGGGGGAACATAACTCCCCTCCCGCAGGCGGGAGGGGTCGGGGGTGGGCGCCGCGCCAGCGGCGTTCTGCCCCAGCCGATAGGGCAGATGCTCGCTTTGCTCGCGCCCACCCCTAACCCCTCCCGCTTGCGGGAGGGGGACATCTTTTCATCTCTAGATGCTGAACGCGAAATGCCCGGCGCCCTTTTGCAGCCGCCGCCAATTCTCCGCATTCATATGGACGAGCGTGCTGTGGTCGCCGCCTTCGAACCAGACGTCCTGATCCATCAGCATGTCGTCGTCGATGATCGTCTTCAGCCCATAGGCCGCGCCCACCGGCGGGATCGCGCCCAATTCGCAATCGGGGAAGAGCGCCGCCGTCGTATGCTCTTCCGCCAGCGTGACGTCGCGCGCCAGCCATTGCTGCAGGAAATTGAAGCTCACATGCTTGGAGGAGGGCAGCACCGCCAGCATATATTCGTCGCCCGCTTGCACCAGCACCGCCTTCGCCACCTGCCGGCCGGGAACATGGGCCGCCTGCGCCGCCCGCGCCATCTCGCTGGAATGGTCGTGCGGCCATTCATCGAATCGCGTGCCGCAACGGTCCAGATAGCCGCGCAATCTTTGGGAAATCGCCATGACATCCTCCATCGGCCCAAATGCCGGGACGGCACGGTCAGCCGGGCGTCATGCGCGATGGTCTGGCCAGTGCCATCCAATGGACAAGGAATAGCAGATTCCGTGCCGATAACCAATCGCCATGGCCATTGCAGATGCGGGATGCGGCGCTTTCGTCAATGCCTCCAAAGGCGCATGCGCCATCGTCCTGAATCGCCGCCGGATCAGCATGTTGCGCAGATGCCATGCAGGGGCGGCGGCATTATGATGAGGGGGCCGCTGACCGCTCGGGGAGGCTGCGGCATCGCTCCAACCCCCTTGGCGCGATCTCTGGGCCCGGCTGCCCCGACCATCCTTGTCCATGGCGGTTACAGCCGGGCCCGCCAGATAGCGGGTTTGGCTGCAAGTCTCGCTCCCCTCCTGCTTGCGGGAGGGGAGCGAGAGAGGGTCAGGCGAACGACGCCTGGGTGATCGCCGCCGCATCCACATTGGCCAGCCGCGCCAATATGTCGCCGCTGCCGCTGTCGATGATCAGGCTTTCGCTGCTGCTGCCGCCATTGGCCGCCGGATCGCCCTGCACGATCTGGAGGCTGGCGAAGGTCACGCTGTCGGGCAGCCGCAGATGATCGATCCCGGCCTGGAAGTCGGTGATCAGGTCGGCCACCGACAGCGTCTGGCCATGCGGCGCCTCCAGGATGAACAGGTCGGCCCCGGCCCCGCCGGTCAGCGTGTCGGTGCCCGCGCCGCCATCGATGACGTCATTGCCGTCAAGCCCGTTCAGCACATCGTTGCCGGCATCGCCCAGCAGCAGGTCGTTCCCCGCCGTCCCGTTCAGATGCAGGTCGGCGCTGGTCGCCACGCCATTGGCGTCGAAGGTCTGGACGAACACGCCCTCCGGCACCTCCGCCGGTTCCCGCACGCTGATCGTGCCGGTGACGGTCGACCCGGCGGTGAGGCCGCCGACGATCAGCACGGCCTGATAATCATGCCCCGCCAACTGGTCGAGCAACGCCTGCGGCACATGGTAGAAGCCGTCGGCATCCGCCGTCAGTCCGCCGATGCTGATCGCGCCCGTCGGCAGGGGGTTCGCGTTGGCGATGCCGCTCAGGTCGATCTGCGTCGCGCCGTTGGGCGTCACTTGCAGCAGCACCGTGGTCGGCGTGCCGACGGCGGAGTCGATATGGAACGCCTCGGCATGACCCGCGCCGGTGGCGATGACGCCAAAGCCGCCCGGCCCGACCTGAAGGCTGCTGCCCACCTCATGCAGCCCTGCCGCCGGATCATAGCGCTGATCCTCCAGCACATAGGCGGATACGGTCGCATTCTCCCCTGCGGCAAGGCCGCTGACCGTCAACGTCAGGCGATTGTCCAGCGCGAACTGGTCGAGGATCGTCCGGTCGATCTGGATGGCGCCGTCGACCGCCGTCAGGGCGACCGTCTTCGACAGGCCGTCCGTGCCCTGGCCCACCAGCGCGAAGCTGGCGCCGGTAGGGGCCGAGCCGACATAGAGTCCGACGGGCTGACCGACGATGGCCGTGCTGGTGAATTGCGGGGTGAAGACGATCTGCCGTCCGACCTCCTCGGGTTCCAGCGCGTAGCTCAGCGCATAGCCGCCATTGTCGAGCGCCTGCAGATCGAAGGCGATGGAATCGCCATCTGCATCGGAAAGCTGCGATGCGATGCCCTGCAGATGCACGACGCCGCCCGACTTGCTGCCGTCGGCGGCGAAGCGCTGCACCGCCAGCCCGTCGGCCCGGTCGTCGCCATCGGCGTCGACCACCCAACTGACGGCAAAGCCCCCGCCAGTCAGCGGCGTGACGCGCAGCCCATTATCCTCGTCATCGCCGGAGATACGGCTGTCCGGGCCGTCCAGCCGCGGGCCGGTATCGACGCCCGCCACGCCATTGGCGTCGAAGGTCTGGACGAACAGCCCCTCGGGCAGCACATGCGGCGTGCGCGCGGTGACCGTGCCGGTGATGGTGGACCCGGCGGTCAGGCCGTTGGCGACCAGGATCGCCTGATAATCATGGCCTGCAAGCTGGGCGAGCAGCGCCTGCGGAACGGCATAATTGCCGTTCGCGTCCGCCGTGACGCCGCTGATCAGGATCACGCCGTTGGGCAGGCGGGTGGCATTGGCGATGCCGCTGACATCGAGGAACGCGCCGCCGCTGGGCGCGATCTGCAGATTGACGTTGGTCGGCGTGCCGGATGCGGAATCGATGTGGAAGCTTTCGGCATGGAGCGTGGGCGCCGTCACCACGCCCGCGCCGTTGCCCGTGACCTGGCGGCTGGACGTCTGCTGCATCAGCTCCGCCGCCGGATCATATTGCTGGATTTCCTCCGCATAGATGGAAACCGGGACGGTCTGCCCGCTGGTGAGGCCGGTGACCGTCAGCGACAGGCGATGGTCGATGGAGAATTGATCGAGGATCGCCTGGGTGATCGCGATCTCTCCGTCGACCACGGTCACCGCCACCGACTTGGTCAGCCCATCCATGCCAAGCCCGGTCAGGGCGAAGCTGGCATTGGCGGGTGGATTGCCCAGATAGATGTTGGCGGGCTCCCCGATGATCGGCACGCCGGTCAGCGACGGGCTGAAGGTGACGAACTGCCCCACCTCCGGCCGCGCCAGCGCATAGGCCAGCACATAGCCGCCATTTTCCAGCGCCTGCAGGTCGAAGGGAACATCCTCATCGGCGGCATAGTCGATCAATTGCTGGGCAATGCCCTGCAACAGCACGACCCCGCCGACCTTGCTGCCGTCGGCGGCGAAGCGCTGCACCGCAAAGCCATCGCCCTGGTCGTCATGATCGGCGTCCACCACCCAGTTGACGACGAAGCCGCCCCCCGACAGCGGCGTGACGCGCACGCCATTATCGTCGTCATCGCCGTAGAAGCGCGATTCCGCTCCATCCAGCCGCGCGCTTTCGCTGACCGACAGGCCCTGCGCGTCGAAGGTCTGGACGAACACGCCCTCCGGCGCGGCGACTGGCTGCCGCACGTCGACGGTGCCGGTGATGGTGCTGCCGTTGGTGAGGCCGCCGACGATCAGGATCGCCTGATAATCATGCCCGGCCAACTGGTCGAGCAGCGCCTGCGGCACATGATAGACGCCGTTCGCGTCCGCGACCACGCCGTTGATCTGGATCGCGCCGTTGGGAAGCTGCATGGCGCCGGTCACGCCGCTGATGTCGATGCCGGTCGCGCCGTTGGGCGTGATCTGCATGTTGACGAAGGTCGGCGTGCCGACGGCGGCGTCGATATGGAAGCCCTCCGGATGGCCGGTCGGCGTCGCGATCACGCCGACGCCGTTCGCCACCGTGCGGCTGACGCTCAGATGCTCCAGCGCCGCCGCCGGATCATAATGCCAATCCTCCAGCGCGTTGACGAAGACGTTGACCTGCTGCCCGGTGGTGAGGCCGGCGACGTTCAGCGTCAGGCGATTGTCGGTCGCGAACTGGTCCAGCATCGCCTGGGTGATTTCGATGCGGCCGTTGCCCGGCGTCAGGGTGATGGTCTTGGTCAGCCCGTCATTGCCGAGGCCAGCCAGGATGAAGACGGCGTTGGCGGGCGCCGACTGGATGAAGATGTCGGTCGGCTGGCCGACCAGGATGGTGGAGGTCACCTGCGGGTTGAAACCGATCGGCCGCCCGACATCCTCCAGCTCCAGCGCATAGGTCAGCGCATAGCCGCCATTGCCGAGCGCCTGCAGGTCGAATGCCTGCTCGTCATTTTCGCTGTTGATCAGTTGCTGGGAAATCCCCCGCAACAGGATGATGCCGCCATCCTTGCTGCCATCGGCGGCGAAGCGCTGAATGGCAAGGCCGTCGACATCGCCGTCGCCATTGGTATCGACCGTCCAGTTGACCGCGAAGCCGCCGCCCGACAGCGCGGTCAGCCGCAGCGCATTCTCCTCATCGCCCAGCAACCGCGCTTCGGCGCCGTCGATCCGTGTGCTTGCGTCGACGATGGTTTCCGTCGTGTAGAAATATTGCCCGGTCAGCGACGGCGCGCTGCTGTTGCCCGCCGCGTCGGTCGCCACCGCCGAATAGCGCACCGCGCCTTCGCCCAGCCCAGCGATCTCCGCTTCGGACAGGACGACCGCGAAGGCCGTGCCGGTCACCACTGCCTGCTTGACCAGCGTCTGCGCGCCGTTGGTCAGGGTCAGCGTCACGCTGTTGCCCGCCTCGACCGTGCCGATGATGCTGGTGCCGTCCGCCGCTTCGCGCGCGGTCAGCAGCGGTCCTTCCGTCACCGCCAGCGCGCTCGGCGCGGCAGGGGGAAGGGTGTCGAGCGTCACCGCGGCGGGCAGCGACACCGCGCCTGCCAGGCCCGCCGCCGACACGAAGCCCGCCGTGATCGACTTGGCGCCGTCCGCGCCCAGATCGCTCGCCGCCAACGCAATGCCGACGGTGCCGGCGGCAATGTCGCCTGCGCTCAACGTCACCGCCTTGACCTCGACCCCGCCGATCGACAGCCGCAGCGTATCGCCCGCCGCGACCCCGCTATTGGCGCCCAGACCGACCGATACGACTACGCCGTCCGCCGCCTCCGCCGCGGAGATGCGCGCGCCGTCGTCCACCACCGGCCGGTCCGGCGCGCCCAGCGCGCCCGCCGGGGGCGTGGTCGGCACGATCACCTGCACCTGGCCCGCCGCGTCGTCGATCTTCTCCGCCAGCGCCGTGCCCTGATAGGCGCTGCCGTTCAGCGCCGTCCCGCCGCCGACCGCTGTACTCACTTCCGTTGCCAGCGTTTCCTGCGCCACGATCTGCGAGGTGGCGACCGCCGTCAGCGTGTCGATCGCGCTGCTGCCGCTGGCCTGCGCGATGGTCAGATTGACGTTGGCGAGCGAGCTGCTGATCGCCGCCGCCTGCGCGGTGATGCCGGTCCCGCCGGTCGCCGCGACCGCCTGCACGATCTGGTCGATGGCCGCGCTGCTGGTCAGATCGACGCTGCCGCCCGCGACCTGCCCCGCAATGGCGGTGACGGCGGCGTTCAGCCCCGCCGCCGCGCCGCTGCCCGCCGCCTCGGTCGCGCTGGCCATGACGGACAGGATGTTGGCGACCTGGATCGCCGCCTTCTGCACCGCGACCGCATTGGCGAGCGCGGCGGCATCGGTCGATCCCGCCACCACGGCGATCGGATCATAGCTGGCGAGGTTCAGCGAAGCGTCAAGACCCAGCGCCGCCTTCACCTGCGCCTCCGCGCTGGCGATCTGCGTGGCATTCGCCCCGGTCCCCGCCAGCGCGGCGACGATGGTGGTGAGCGGCGTGACGACGCTCGATCCGTCGGGCGCGCTCAGCTTGCCGGTGAAGGCGATGCCGGTCGAAATGTCGCGCGACAGGTTGGTGCCGTCGCCCGCGACCAGCGGCGTCAGGACGATCTGGCCGGTGCCGAACAGGCCGCTGAAATTGCCCTGCGCGTCGGTGGTCGTGTGATATTCGGCGGTGAACTGGCCGTCGCCATTGGCGTCGACAAAGGCCTCGCCCGCGTCGCGCACGCCATTATTGTTGCTGTCGGTGAAGCTCTCATGATCCCAGACGCCGTCGCCATCGGCATCGCGGAAGACCAGGGCGTTCGCGATATAGCCGTCAATGGCCGAACCGCTCGCGCCGGGATCGAAGGCGACGGCCAGCGAAGCCGCCCCGCTCGCATTGCCCGCCGCATCGGCAAAGGCGCCGCCCGCGACCGAGATGGTCACCGCGCCCGTCGGCGTCAGCGTCGCCGTATAGACATTGGCGTTGCCGGGCGAAACGGTCAGATTGCTGAGCGTCCCGCCCGAAAGGCTGATGTCGCTTGCGTCGAACCCGGCCGGCGCCTCGCTGAAGCTGAAGGTCACCGTCGCCGTCTGGCCAGCCACCAGGGCAGCCGGAGTCGCGCTGATCGCCACGGTCGGCGCGGTCGCATCGACCGTGATCGCCAGAGCCGAAGAGGCTGTTCCGGCATTGCCCGCCGCATCGGTCGCGGTGGCGGTGATGCTGTGCGCGCCTTCGCTGAGCGACACGTCGATGCTGAAGGCGCCGCTGCTGCCCGCCGTTCCGGTCCCCAGCACCGTGCTGCCGTCGCGCAGCGTCACCGTGGCCCCGGCCTCCGCCGAACCCGTGATGGTGAGGGCGCTGGTCTGTTTCGTGATCCGGTCGCTGCTGGAGCTGCCCGTATCGTCCGCCGCCGCGAGCGCCAGGCCGGTGGGCGCGACAGGCGCGCTGGTGTCCTTGGCCTTGCCGCCGCCACCGCCCGCCGCAGCGGCGATGCCGCCGACCGCCGCCAGTCCGCCCAATATGCCGAAGGCCAATCCATTGCCGCCCGCGCCCGCGCCGGCCGCCGGAGCGGCAGGGGGCGTTTCCGCCGGGGCCGGAGCGTCCTGCGCCGCGCCCGCCGCTTCGCCCATCCCGTTTCCGGCCTCGGCAAAGGCGGCGTCCGGCACCTGCACGGTCACTTCGCCGCCGTGCCGGACATAATGCGCGCCGTCGACCGTCTTGCCGGTCGCTTCATCGACGATCGCGACAAGGGCGTCCTTGTCCGCCGTCAGCAGGTTCGCGCCCTTGCCAAGCGCAACCGTGCGGACCAGCTTCCCCGACTTGGTCGAAATCTTCGCCACGATCTTCATGCGAAACTCCCCTGTTGCATCGTCTGTGAATGTCTCTTCAGCGTTCCCGGAACGCTTCCTCGATCTTGAGCACCGGCCGCAGGAAATAATCCCACACGGTCCGCCGCCCGGTCAGTATCTCGACCGTGCCGGTCATGCCGGGAATGATGGGCAGCGGCCTGCCGTCGTGAATGAGCGAGGACTGCCCGGTGCTGATCAGCACGCGGTAAAAGGCTTCCTCATTGGGCTTGCGGTCCTCGCGCAGCGTGTCGGGGCTGATCGTCTCGACCTTGCCCTTCAGCGACCCGTAGACGAGGTAATTATAGGCGGCGAGCTTCACCGTCGCGTCCTGCCCCGGCCGGATGAAGGCGACGTCGGACGGCCGTATTTTCGCCTCCACCAGCAGCACGTCGCGGAACGGCACGATCTCCAGCACCGCCGCGCCCGGCTGGACCACGCCGCCGATGGTCGTCACCTGCACATTCTTGACCGTGCCCCGCACCGGCGCGCGCAGCACCGTGCGGTCCAGCGCGTCGCGGCGGCCAGTCACGACCTCCGACACCTGCGCCAGTTCGCTCTCCACCTTGGACAGTTCCGTGCCCGCGTCCGCCCGATAGCGATTGGTCCGCTCGCTGATCTGAGTCTGGGCGTCGTTGATCTGGCGGCGCAGGCGCAGCACGTCGACCTCCGGCACCAGCCCGCGCGCGGCCATGGGCGCGGTGATCCCCAGCTCGCGCCGCATCAGCGCGATGGAGCCGGACAGCGCCGCGGTCGATTGATCCACCGCCGCCCTGCGCACGCGATAGGTCTCCGTCTCGTAGCGGATCAGATCGCCATCGCCGGATATGTCCTTGGGGAAGGAGAGGGGGAGGCCGCTTGCCTCCGCCCGCAGCCGCGCCGCCGAAGCGAGCAGGGACCGCCGCCGCCGCTCCATCTCGTTGAAGGAGGATTCCGCCCGCGTCGGGTCGATCACGATCAGCGGCTGGCCCGCCTCGACCAGATCGCCCTCATGCACCTTGAGCGCGGAGACGATGCCGCCCTCCAGGCTCTGGATCGTCTGCACCTTGCCCGACGGCACGATCTGCGCCGCGCCGGTGGTCACTTCCTCCAGCACGGCGAAGCGCGACCACACCAGCAACGCGGTCAGCAAAGCCAGCAGCAGCAGCGAAAAGACCAGCCAACCCGGATGCCGGTCCCGCATCCCGGCCACGGCCAGCGGCGAACGCAGGGCGGAAAGCATAGTCATGCCGCCGACCTCACCTTGCCTTCGGAGAGCGCCTTCAGCACGGCGTCGCGTGGGCCGTCCGCGATGACCCGGCCCGCATCCATGATGATCACCCGGTCGACCAACGGCAGGATCGAGTTCTTATGCGTCACGATCACATAGCCCGCGCCGCGATCCGCCAGCGCGGCGATGCTGCGCAGCACCTCCGCCTCCGATTGCTGATCCATGGCGGAGGTCGGCTCGTCGAACAGAAAGACAGCCGCCTCCGCCATGAGCGAGCGCGCGACCGCCACGGTCTGGCGTTGGCCGCCCGACAGCGTGTCGCCGCGCTCACCGACCCCCCGGTCGAACCCCAAGGGATGCGCGCCCGCCAGCGCCGTCACCCCCGTATCCTGCGCCACCTGCAACAGCCGCTGGTCGCTCGCCTGCGGCGCCCCCACCAGCAGATTGTCGCGCAAAGTCCCATGGAACAGCCGCGCATCCTGCCCGACCAGCAACAGGGTCGAGCGAATATCGGCAGGCTCGATGGCGGTCATGTCGACGCCGTCGAGAAAGACCTGCCCCTCCTGCGGCCGGTAGAGCGCGGCCAGCATCCGCAGCAGGGTCGACTTGCCGCTGCCGATGCGGCCGAGGATCGCGACCTTTTCGCCCCGCCTGATGCTGAGCGACACGTCGCTGAGCGCCGATTGCGCGCCCTGTTCATAGGCGAAGCTGACGTGGCGCAGTTCCACGTCGCCGCGCCAGGCATCGTTGGAGAGAAGATGGCGGCTGGGGTCGCGGTCCAGCGGCAGGGCCATGATCTGGTTCAGGCTGGCGAGCGCCGAGCGCACCTGCTGGAAGCGCACCGCCAGCGAGGAAAGCGTCACCAGCGGCGCCAGCGACCGGCTGCTCAATTGCACGCAGGCGACCAGCGCCCCCGCCGTGGTCTGGCCGATGCTGGCGAGATAGACCCCCCAGGCGAGCAGCACTGCTGCGCCGATCTGCTGCACAGCGATGGTGATGTTGAGCGCCAGATTGGACCAGCGCTGGCTGATCAGCGCCCGATCCGCGATGAAGCCGCTGGAGATTTCATGCCGCCGCCGCATCCGCCCTTCGGCGCGCAGGGCCTTCAGCGTCTCCAGCCCCTCCAGGCTTTCGATCACCGTGCCGTGCCGCACCGCCGCCTCGCGCAGATTTTCGCGGGCGAGTTTCGCCATCGGGATCTGCACGAGCAGCGAGAGAGCCAGCACGGCGATGAAGGCCAGCAAGGGCACCGCGACCAGCGGCCCGCCGATCAGCGCGCAGACCGTCAGGAACAGCAGCGCGAAGGGCAGGTCGGCAATGGTGGTCAGCGTCGCGCTTGTGACGAAGGAACGGACCGACTCGAATTCCTTCAGCACATTGGCGAAGGCGCCGGAGGATTGCGCCCGCGCCTCCAGCCGGGTGGCGAGCACGCGGGAAAAGACCGCATCGCCCAGGATCAGGTCGATCTTCTTCCCCGCCGCGTCCAGCGCGTGCGAGCGGATGGTGCGCGAGACGAATTCGAACAGGCAGGCGATCGCGACTCCCGCCAGCAACGACCAGAGCGTCACGAAGGCGAGATTGGGCAATATCCGGTCATAGACCGTCATCATGAAGATGATCCCCGCCAGCGAGAGCAGGTTGATCACCGCCGACAGCGCCGCCGCCTCGTAAAAATAGCGGCGATGGCGCCACAGCACGGGCCAGAACCAGCCGCTGCCCGTCGCCTTCACCAGATCGTCGGCGCGCCCATCCATCGCGGCCGGCGGGGCGAAGGCGATGCAGCGCGTCACTTCGTCCACGCCGATGCTCACCCCCGCCGCGTCGATCAGGACGTCGCCGTCGCGCCGCACCGCCACCAGCAGCAGACCGTCGGCCAGCAGGGCGACCACCGGCAGCAAATCGTCGCTCACCGCCCGCGCCGGGATCAGGCTGGCGCCGATGCCCAGTTCGGTGAGGCCGCGCAGCATGTCGTCCGGATTGCCGCTTGTTCCGATGGCTGCGCGCAGCACTGCCGCGCTCACCCCATGGCCGCGCAGGGAAAGGCAGCGGGCCAGCGCGTCGGGGAGCGAGGGGATGGCGGTCAGGTCGGTCACGGCCTTGCCCCCATTTCGATCATTGGCGCGCCCATGACTGCCGGGTAGATGCGCCCGAGCACGCCCATGAGCTGATATTGCGTCTGGGCGATGTCGAACCGCTCGTTCACCAGTTGCGCCCGCACGTTGAAGCGCTCCAGTTCGTAGCCCAGCAGGTCCAATATGGTCCGCCGTCCCAGCCGGAACTGCTCGAACACGATGTTGCGCGCATCGTCGGCCCGAGCGATCAGCCCGGCCAGCGAGGGTAGCCGCGCCTGCCGCTGCGCCTGGAATGTCCAGAGCCGCCGCACCTGCGCCGCCAGCGAAGTGCGGGTCAGCGCCGCGCTCGATTCCGCCGAGTCCAGCTCTGCCTTGGCCGCTTCATGCCGCGCCCGCCCGCCGCCGCTGTCGAACGGCAGGGCGGAGGCGCGCAACCGCACCGCGAAGCCGTTGAACAGCCGCGTATCGCCCTCCACTGTCCGCTCCGACGTGCGCGCCCCTTCCAGGGCGAGTTGCGGAAGCCACCAGTTGCGCGTGCCTTTCACCGCCTCTTCATTTTCCGCAACCTCGATGTCGGCGCTCCGCACCGCGGGACTGCCCGCCGCCATCGCCTCGCCGCTGTCCGCCGTTTCCGGCAGCGCCCCGGCAATGTCCGGCACGCCGCCCTGCGGCTCGACCGGCAGGGCAGACACTTCGCGAATGCGTCCTCGCGCCTCGACCAGCGTGATCTCCCGCGTCTGGAGCGCGGTGCGCGCCTGCTCCAGCCGCGATTCCACCATCACCACATCGGAAGCGCGGCCGCGGTCGAAGCTGGCAATCTCCACCACCAGCCGGTCCAGCGCCTCCAGCGCCGCGACCTGCTGCGTGCCGATGTCGATCAACTCTGTCGCCCGCGCATGGTCGATCCAGGCGGCCGCCAGTTGCTGCGACAGATCCGCCAATGCCGCCTGCTCCTGCACCCCCAGCAGGTCGACCCGCAACCGCCGCCGCCTTATTTCCGCCGGGGTGCGGCCGCCGTCATAGACAAGCTGGCTGACCTTCGCTTCGGGCAGCAGGGCGAAACCGGAGGAGCGCGTCGAATTGCCGTCATCCCAGCCGAGATCGGTTTCCAACCCGAATTGCGGGCGGTAGCTGGATTTCGCTGCGCGCACATCGGCGCGCCCGGCGCGGGTCAATTGCTGCGCGGCGACGATCCGCGGATGCGCGGCGGCCATGCGTTCAAGCACCTGCTCGAACGTCTCGGCCTTTGCCGGCGCGGACAAGACCGACGCGCCCAGCAACAGACCCCGCCACCAACGACCGGAAACCAACAGCGAAATTCCCCCAACAGACTCGCCGCTGGACTAATTGGCCTTGGCTTTTCGCACATCACCCATATTCGGTATGACCAAGGATAAAGCGGGGACGGGGATTTTTCTGTCCTGCAACGGGACTTTCTGTCGAGGCGAGATTGGCGCTTAATATTGTAGAGCGCATGTCGGCCCGGACATTTCCGTGCTCCTGCGCAGGCAGAAGCCCAGGCCTGCCGTCTGAACTGGGCTCCTGCCTGCGCAGGAGCACGTATCGCTTAACGGCTACAAGATCTAGTCGGGAATCCGCCCTAATCCGCCCGGAAATGCACCTGATTGGCCTTGATCACCGCCTGCGTGCGGCTGAGCACGCCCAGCTTCTGGAGGATGGCCGACACATGCGCCTTGATGGTGGTCATCGACACGCCCAGATCATGCGCGATCTGCTTGTTCAGCCGCCCGCGCACCAGATGCGCCAGCACCGTCTTCTGCTGCGGCGTCAGGCTGTCGATGCGCCGGGCGATCTCATCCTCCTCCGCCGTAGGCGCGATGCTTTCGCCCATGGCTTCAGGCAGGTAGATCTCGCCCGACACCACCCGATGCAGCGCGTCGACGATGGCGCTGCGCTTCAGCGACTTGGGGATGAAGCCCGCCGCGCCCGCGGCCAGCGCTTCCTGTACGATCGCGCGGTCGAAGGCGCCCGAAACCATCACCACGGGCAGGATGGGGAAACGATCCCGCAGCAGTTTCAGGCCATCCAGGCGGCGGACATCGGGAATGTTGAGGTCGAGCAGGATCAGGTCGAAATTATCCTGCTTTTCCAGCAGCGAGACGGCCTCGTCCATGCTCGCCGCTTCGAAGATGTCGCAATTATCAAAGCTGATCGCGATCACGCTGCGCAACCCGTCGCGCACGAGGGGGTGATCGTCGACGATCAGCACCCGCTCCATGATTGCCTCGCCACCCATATATTGGCCCACCCCTCGCCCCGGATAATCGGACAAGTCATGGGCCGTGGCAAGCCGCATCGCACCTGGCGGCATGGCCGAAGGCTGGTGGATATGGTTCCCGCGTCCCATGACGATCATCTAGCCTGTCCTCTTATTTCGGCAGCTTGAACACCCAGAGCGAACCGCCCTGGTTGATGTCCTTGAAGCTTTTCGCGACTTCCCCGCCCCAGAGCGGTACCGCGCCGCCCCAGCCGGACATCACCGCGACATATTGCTCGCCATCCTGTTCCCAGGTGACGGGGCTGCCCACCACGCCGGAGCCGGTCTGGAACTTCCAGAGTTCCTGTCCGGTCTTGGCGTCGAAGGCTTTCAGATACCCCTCCGGCGTGCCGGTGAAGACGAGGTTCCCCGCCGTCGAGAGCACCCCGCCCCAGAGCGGCGCCTTGTTCTTATATTCCCAGACGATCTTGCCGGTCTTGGGGTCCATGGCGCGGAGCGCACCGATATGATCCTGCGCAATCGGCTTGATGGTGAAGCCCGCGCCCAGATAGGCCGCGCCCTTTTTGTAGGCGATCGGCTCGTTCCAGATGTCCATGCCCCAGTCGTTGCTGGGCACGTAGAACAGGCCGGTGTCCTGGCTGTAGGCCATGGGCATCCAGTTCTTGCCGCCCAGGAAGCTGGGGGAAGCGAAGACCGGCTTTCCCTTTTCCGTGGTCGGCGCGCCGGGGCGGCCAGCCTCGATCGTGTTGGGCTTGCCGCTCTTGTCGAAGCCATTGGCCCAAGTCGTCTGCGCGACGAATTTGTTGGCGCTGATGAACTTGCCGTTGGTGCGGTCGAGCACGAAGAAATAGCCGTTGCGGTCGGCTTTCGCGCCCAGCTTCATCGGCTTGCCGTTGATCGTGGCGTCGAAGGGGATGAACTCGTTCACGCCATCGAAGTCCCAGCCGTCGTGCGGCGTGGTCTGATAATGCCATTTGATGACGCCGGTGTCGGGATCGATGGCAAGGGTCGAACTGGTGTAGAGATTGTTGCCGGGGCGCAAATGGCTGTTCCAGGGCGCCGGGTTGCCGGTGCCGAAGAAGAGCAGGTTGGTTTCCGGGTCGTATGTGCCGCCCAGCCAGGTTGCGCCGCCGCCGGTCTTCCACAGGTCGCCGGTCCAGCTTGCGTTGGTCTTGCCGGTGATGCCGTTATCCTTGCCGCCGAGCGTGCCCATATGACCCTCGATCGTCGGGCGGCGCCAGACCAGTTCGCCGGTGTTGACGTCGCGCGCTTCCACCGCGCCGACAATGCCGAACTCGCCGCCGGAGTTGCCGTAGATCACCTTGCCCTTCACCACCATCGGCGCGGCGGTGGCGGAATAGCCGGCCTGATAGTCAGCGGTCTGCTTGTTCCAGATGACCTTGCCGGTGTGGCGGTTCAATGCCACCATATGCGCGTCGAGCGTGGCGAAGATGATCTTGTCGCCATAGATCGCCGCGCCGCGGTTCACCACGTCGCAGCAGGGCATGATCGCTTCGGGCAGGCGGGCGTCATATTGCCACTTTTCCTCGCCGGTGCGCGCGTCGAAGGCGAAGACGCGCGAATAGCTGCCGGTGACGTAGATGGTGCCGTCATAGACGATCGGCTGGGCTTCCTGCCCGCGCTGTTTCTCCCCGCCGAGCGAGGAGGCGAAGGCGGGGACGAGCTTCGACACGTTGGAGGCGTTGATGGCTTTCAAGGGGCTGAAGCGCTGCGCCTGCGGACCCATGCCATAGGTCAGGACGTCGCCGGGCGTTGCCGCATCGTTCATCAGGTCCGCGTCGGTCGGCCCCTCGGCCAGAAGCGGCGCGGCAGCGATCGCCAGCGTCAATATTGCGGCGCCGGACAGGCCACGCATCATATGTCCTCTCATTCCATCCTCCCTCTGTTGTGGAGCGTTGGACACGCCCCCGACATCATCAGATTATTGCACCCATTGTGCGCAGCAATTGGACCTTGGGTCGGTCTTTTTTCTTGGCTCCCTCTCCTTCAGGGGAGGGTTGGGGTGGGGGTTGGCCGATTTATCCGGGGTGGCGTTTGGGGCACGCCCCCACCCCTCGGTCCCCTCCCCTGAAGGGGAGGGGAAGAGCAGGTTCATCCCGCCGCCAGCGCGGGCGTCCACTCGACCCCATAAGGCGCGAACAGCGCCTTCATCTCGCCGCTCGCGGCCATGGTGGAGATGATCTCCTCCACCGCGTCGCCCAGCGTGCGGCTATTCTCCTTGACCGCCATGCCGATGTCCCAGCCGGGCGAGGTGAAGGCAGGCAGCGGGCCTTTGCGCACCGTCAAGCCCGCAGTCTCCCGGTGCAGCCCTTCCTCGATCTGCGCCCGGCTGGCGAGGACCGCATCGGCCTTGCCCGCCGCCACTGCCGCCACCGCGTCGGAGCCGCTGGGATAGTGCGCCACATCCTTCGCCAATATCCCGCCGAAGGAGCCGATCAGGTAGAAATCGGGAATGGAATCCAGCTCGGCCGCGAGGCGATGGCCGCGCCATCCGGTCGGCGGCGCTTCGAGGTCGATGGCATTTTGCGTACCCGCAAAACGAAAGCTTTCGCGATAATAAGGCGCGACGATCGCCACCTGATCGTTGCGCGCGGCGAAGGTCCGGTCGAAGGGAATGTGCAGCATCAGGTCGCCGGGCGCGAAGCCGAGCAATCCGCCTTTCCACACGCCATGGCGCAGATCGTCGTCCACGCTTTCGTCGGCCACGAGTTCAGCGATATCGGCGCGCACGCCCAGCTTCGCGGCGATGGCCCTGGCGAGATCGACGTCGAGGCCGACGAGCTTGCCACCTTCCTCCCACGACCATGGGCGGTTGTCCTTATAGACCACCACCCGCAACACGCCGAGTTGCTTGACCTTGCCCAGCGGCGCAGCATGGGTCATCCCCGGCAAAAGCCCGAGCGCCACCGCCGCGCCCAAAAGGCTTCGCCGGCTGATCATGTCGTCAGCCCTGGAACTTGGTTTCGAGCCAGGCGCGGATCGCCCAGCCGGCCTTCTGGCCCAGAACATCCCCGAACGGCGGCATATAGACCTTCCCATCATGGCTGGAGCCGTGGCGGAAACGCTCCACAAACCACTGATCGCCGGTCTCGCCTTGCTCAAGATAGCGCAGATCGGGCGCGATGCCGCCGCTTTCCGCATCCAGCCCATGGCAGCGGGCGCAATTCTGGCCATAGGCCGACTGGCCGATCTCGATCGCCTTAGCATTGCCGCTATAGGGGTTTTTCGCAAGCCATTCCCCCCCGATTTCCGGGAGGGCAGAGGTGTCGACGGCCTGCGGCGTCACATTGCCATGCGCCATCAGGCCGGTTGCCGTGGTCGCGCCTAAGATAGCCATGGCGCCCAGCAGCGAAATGCGTCCCAGATTCATCTTCGAAATCCTCACCCGTAATTCCCCTGATTGGCTGCGAGTGTAGGCCGACGGGCTTTGCTCCCCTATTGGCCGTTGGTACAATCCCGCAGCCGCCGCCCGCCCGATAGAGCCTTGGGAGGAGAGCAGGATGGAGAGGAACATGAAGCGCATCCTATGGGCGGGGCTGATGCT
Organism: Sphingobium sp. 15-1; assembly: GCF_013375535.1. Lineage (GTDB taxonomy): Bacteria > Pseudomonadota > Alphaproteobacteria > Sphingomonadales > Sphingomonadaceae > Sphingobium > Sphingobium aromaticivastans. The sequence goes on along the minus strand of NZ_JABXJG010000002.1, from coordinate 994,592 downwards.
GGTCCCGATGAGCGCGCAGGCTGAGACGCTTTATGTCTCCAATGAGCGCGGCAACAGCGTCTCGGTGATCGACGCGGCGAGCGCGAAGCTGGTGGCGACATGGCCGGTGGGCGGGCGGCCGCGCGGGATCACCGTGTCGAAGGACGGCAAATATATCTATCTCTGCGCGTCGACCGATCATGCGGTGCAGGTGATCGAGCGGGCGACGGGCAAGGTGGTGGCGGAACTGCCTTCTGGTGAAGATCCCGAGCAATTCTTCCTCTCGCGTGACGGCAAGACCCTGTTCGTCGCCAATGAGGATAATGCCGCGCTGACCGCGATCGATCTGGCGAGCCGGAGCGTCGCCTTCCAGGTCGATGTCGGCGGCGAGCCGGAGGGCGTGGCGCAAAGCCCGGACAGCCGATGGGTGGCCGTGACGTCCGAGGAAGACAATGTCGTCAACTGGATCGACGTGGCGAAGAAGGAGATGATCGATGCAACGCCCGTCGACCTGCGCCCCCGCCATGTAGAATTCACAGCGGACGGGAAACAGCTCTGGGTTGCGGCGGAGGTGGGCGGCACGGTGCAGATCATCGACACCGCCTCGCACAAGGTGGTGGAGACGTTGCACTTCGCCATTCCGGGTGTGGCGGAGCATCGCATCCTGCCCTGCGGTATCCGCTTCACGCCCGACGGCAGGACGGCGGTGATCGCGTTGGGACGGGCGGATCATGTCGCGCTGGTCGACGTGGCATCGCGCAAGGTGCGGGCCTTTGTGCCGGTGGGCAAGCGGGTGTGGCACGTCGCGGTGAGTGGCGATGGCGGACATGCCTATGCCGCCAATGGTCTTTCGGACAATGTGAGCGTGATCGACCTGGCCAATGCCAGGGTCACGGGGACGATTCCGGTCGGCGCCGCGCCCTGGGGGATCGTGGTAGTTCCTTGATATTCCCCTCCCGCAAGCGGGAGGGGTTAGGGGAGGGCGTGAGCGCAGCGAGCTTCTGAGCCATCCGTGAGGCCGGAACGCCGCTGGCGCGGCGGCCCACCCCCGACCCCTCCCGTAAACGGGAGGGGAGAACAAGCGCCTCGCTTCCTTCCAACTCCCTCCTCCCAAGGGAGGAAGCCCTAAGTCCAATTTCCAGTATGAGGCTGTCCGCCCCACTCTTCCCTTCGCCGGGGGCTTTGACCGGCACATAAGAGGGAGGATGTTATGAAAAGGACGCTGCTCCTCGCGAGCGCGGCCATGGGGCTGCTTTGCGCGACTGCTACGCCAGCCATGGCGGGAACGACGGCCGATCTGCTGAAGCGGCTGCATGAAAAGGGTATTCTCTCCGACGATGAATATCAGGAACTGCTGAAGAATGAGAGCGCAGAGGCGGCGGCAGCCCCTGCGGCGCCTCCGGTAACGCCCGATGCGTCAGGCGGCGGGCGGACCGTTCGCATGACCGATAGTGGCGTGGGCTTCGAAATGGGCGGCGTGACGCTGAAATTTTCCGGCTCGGTCAACGGCTTCTACGTCCATGACAATGGCGAGGCGCCCAGCGCCACCAACAGCGTCGTGGGCGGCGTGGCGACCGTGGGCAGCAACAGTTCGGCCATCCGCAACGGCTTGCTCCCCGGTTTCCTGAAGGTGGAGGTCACGACCAACCAGGGCGGCTGGGACGTGGGCGCGCATTTCGGCATGTATCCGGGCATCAACTCCGTCAGCTATTCGGGCGGCGGCGCGAACAGCCCCGGCAATCCGCGCGGGCTTCAGACGGCGGGCATCGATTTCCGCCAGACCTATCTGACCTTTGGCCGCCCCGGCTTTGGCGAAGTGAAGATCGGCCGCGACATCGGCCTGTTCGCTTCGGAGCAGATACTGAACGACATCACCCTACTGTCGTCGGGCACGCCGGCGGGCAATGTCGCGCCGTCGAACACGACGCTGGGACGGATCGGCGTCGGTTATATCTATACCGACTTCCAGCCTCAGATTACCTATACCACGCCCAATCTTAGCGGCTTCACCGCCAGCATCGGCATTTTTGAGCCGCTCTCCTCGCTGACGGGGCCGGATGAGTCCAATAAGGAGCCGGGCTTCCAGGGCAAGCTGGTCTATGACGGCAAGTTCGGCGGCGTGGCGACGCGCCTCTGGGCCGCGGGCATCCGGCAGAAGCATAATGTGATCGCCGGGCCGGACTATACCGGCTGGGGCTGGGACGCGGGCGCGAAGGTGACGGTGGGGCCGCTGACGCTGGTCGGCACCTATTATGACGCTTCGGGCCTTGGCACGACGGCGCTCAATTTGTTCGACACCGATGGGCTGGGCAACAAGCGCGACAGCCATGGCTTCTATTTGCAGGGGCTGGCGAGCTTCGGGAAATTCTCGGTCGGGGGCAGCTATGGCGAGAGCAATCTCGACTATGCCAATGCCGCTGACGCGCTGGCGAATCCCACGCTGGTGGACAAGAATTCGAGCTGGGTCGGGCAGGTTCGCTATGGGCTGACGAGCTGGGTCACATTGCTCAGCGAATATGTCCATAGCAAGTCGGAAGCGCATAACGGGAATAAGGCGAGTTCCGATGCCATCGCGGCGGGGGCGATTTTGTTCTTCTGATCCCGACCCAAGGAACAATGTCACGGAGCGGGGCCGCATTCTACCAAGGATGCGGCCCCATTTTCATGGGCGGATAAGAAGGATCGGGGATGAGGAAAGGCCTGTGGCTGATGGGCGCCGCATGCGCGCTTCTGGCGGGGCAGGCGCGGGCTGAGACCGCCGCAGCCGATGCGGAGCGGCAGCCGATCGTCGTCACGGCGCCGGGCGGGGCGATCGATGCAGACGATGCGCTCCGTTTGACCGGCGCGGATATTGGCCGCGCCGGGTCGCCCGATCTGCTGGGCGCGCTCACCCGGTCCATCGCCGGCGTCACCTTGCAGGATGCGCAGGGCAATCCGTGGCAGCCCAATCTGGTCTATCGCGGCTTCACCGCCTCGCCGCTGCAGGGGCAGGCGCAGGGGCTGGCGGTCTATCTCGACGGCGCGCGCTTCAACCAGCCCTTTGGCGACACGGTCGCCTTCGACCTGCTGCCGGAGGCGGCGATCCGCAGCTTCACCCTGTTCGACAGCAGCGCCGTCTATGGTCTGAACGCGCTGGGTGGGGCGATGGTGATCGACACCAAGACCGGGGCGAGCGATCCGGGTCTGGAGGCGAGCCTGAGCGCAGGCCGTTTCGGCACGCGGGAGGCAAGCGTGGCGGGCGGCTTCCAGAAGGGCGATTTCAGCGCCTTCGGGGCGTTTCAATATCGTCATGAGGATGGCTGGCGCGACCATTCGCCCTCGACGCTTTATAACGGCTATGCCGATTTCGGCTTCGATACGGCAACCGGCGGGCTGCATCTGAAATGGATCGGCGCGGATACCGACCTGACCGGCAATGGCGTTGCGCCGGTGGAATTGCTGGCGGCGGACCGGCGGGCGGTCTTCACTTGGCCGGATAAGGCCAGGGCCCGCTATGGCCGGATCAGCCTGCATCCCTGGGTCGCGCTGGGCGAGGGGACGCGGATCGAGGGCACGCTTTATGCGCAGCGATTGAAGCTGCGCACGGTGAATGGCGATGCCGCCGATATAGAGGGGTGCGAGGCCGAAGGTACGGAAGGCCTGCTCTGCCTGGAGACAGTCGATGGCGGGAAAGAGGCGCCGCTGACGGATGCGAACGGCAATGCCATTGCCGACAGTCTGGGCGGTGAGGGTTACGGCCTGCTCAACCGGGGGCGGCTCGACAGCCGGGCGATGGGCGCGCTGGTGCAGATCGTTGACGAACGGCCATTGCCGGGCGGGCGCAACCATCTGGCCATCGGCATGAGCTATGACACCAGCCGTAGCCGCTTCGGCGCCACGACCGAATTGGGCGCGCTGACCGGGGAACGCAGCGTCGAGGGATTGGGGCCGGCCATCGCGCAGCCGGATGGCGCCATCCGGCCGGTCGGTCTGGTCGCCCATGCCAGCTATTGGGGCCTGTTCGCGCAGGACCGGTTGCCGCTGACGGATCGGCTCTCGGCGGAAATCGGGCTGCGCTACAATCGCGTCTCGATCATGATGCGCGACCGGATCGGCACCGCACTCAACGGCGACCATCGGTTCGAGCGGCTGAACCCCGGACTGGAGTTCGATTACAGGCTGTCGGACGGGCTGACCTTGCGGGCGGGCTATGCGGAGAGCAACCGCGCGCCGACCCCGGCCGAACTGTCCTGCGCGGATGAGAATGCGCCGTGCAGCCTCGCCAATTTCTTCATTGCCGATCCGCCGTTGAAGCAGGTCGTCGCCAAAAGCTGGGAAGCGGGCGCGGGTGGGCAGGGCCAATGGGGCGGGTTCCGGCTGGAATGGCTGCTGTCGGCCTATCGCACGCGCAACCGCGACGACATCCAATATGTCGCTTCGGAGATTCGCGGGCGGGCCTGGTTCCGCAATATCGGCGCGACCCGGCGGCAGGGCGTGGAATTCAGTCTGAAGGCGATGCGCGGCGGTTTCAGCGGCGGCCTTAGCTATGCCTTCACCGATGCGACCTACCGGCATGATCTGGCGCTTTCGAGTCCCGCCAATCCGGCGGCGGACGAGGAGGGGTTGATCCTTGTCCGGCCGGGCGACCGGCTGCCCGGCATCCCGCGCCATAGCGCCACGCTGTCGCTGGATTATGCGGGGCGCGGATGGTCGATCGGCGGTGATGCGATGGTGCGGTCGGGGCAATATCTGGTGGGCGACGAGGGCAATGATCAGGCGCGGTTGAAGGGCTATGCGCTGCTCAATCTGCGCGCCGGGATCGACCTTATGCCGGGGGTGACGCTGTTCGGGGAAGTGCGCAACGCGTTCGACCGGAAATATGCGACTTTCGGCACCTTCTCCGACACGGAGGAGGTGGAAATGGCGGAGGCGCCGGGGGCCTCCAACCCCCGCGCCTATGGGCCGGGCGCGCCGCGCCGCTGGCAGGCGGGGGTGAAGGTGAAGTTTTGATCAGGCCTTGATGACGGGCCGGTTCGCCAGCGGTTCCGGCACCGCCGTGGCGACGAGGCCGATCGCCATCATCTCCGCGAAATTGGCGTCGCCATGCCATTTGCGGGCCGCGGCCAGAGCCGCCTCCTGCGCAGGGCGGGACATTTCCGCACCGGCGCGCTGCTCCCAGATTTCCGCCTGCTCCCTGAAGAATTCGGATGTGGGCATGGCATCCTCCCCCTTTTTTCCAGCGCCAGAACGATCGATCCGGCTTTTGGTTCCAGGGGCGTTCAGTCCGGTTGGTCGATGCGGGCCAGCATCCGCGCCTTCAGCCCCGCCGTCTGAACTCTGTTCCATGGTGCATTTGCGAGCCATGCCCTAGGACCAAAGGCCCATTGCGGCGATCCGCTGCGCCGCGTCATCTTTCGTCCAAGCCAAATTTGCTGGAGAGAGAGCCTTGACCGACATTCGCATCACCCTGGGCGGCATCGCCGCCGCCGCGCTGCTGACGCTGGCCCCGCTGTCGGCGCAGGCCAAGGACATCATCGTCCACATGAAGAATCAGGGCGCGGACGGCGCCATGGTGTTCGAACCCTCCTTCGTGAAGGCGGCAGTGGGCGACACCATCCGTTTCCAGCCGACCAACCCCAGCCACAATGCCGAAACCATGTCCAATATGCTGCCTGCCGGCGCCACGCCGATGAAGGGCGCGATGAACAAGGAAGCGGTGCTGACCGTGAGCAAGCCCGGCCTCTACGGCATCAAGTGCATGCCGCATTATTCGATGGGCATGGTCGCGCTGGTGCAGGTGGGCAAGGTGGCCCCGGCCGATCTCGCCGCCGCCCGGGCGGTCAAGCTGCCGCCCTTCGCCGCCAAGCGGATGACCGTCGCGCTCGCCAAAGTGAAGTGAGGCAGGGCCGATGCTGACCCTTGCCGCGCCAGGAAGCGATGACCTCTACCCCGTGCCGCCGCAATGGGCGGCCGAGGCGAAGGTCGATGCGGCGGGCTATGCCGCAGGCTACCGCCGCTCGATGGAAGATGCGGAGGCCTATTGGCTGGAGCAGGCGAAGCGGCTGAACTGGCTGCGTCAACCGACCCGCGCCGATGAAAGCAGCTTTGCGGAGGGCGATTTCGGCATCAAATGGTTCAGCGACGGCATGCTCAACGTGTCGGCCAATTGCCTGGACCGGCATCTGGCCGAACGCGGCGATCAGGCGGCGATCATCTGGGAGCCGGACGATCCCAGGGAACCGGCGCGGCGCTTCACCTATGCGGAGCTGCACCGGGAAGTCTGCCGTTTCGCCAATGTGCTGAAGGGCGCGGGCGTCGCGCGCGGCGACCGGGTGACGCTCTATCTGCCGATGATAGCGGAGGCGGCCTTCGCCATGCTCGCCTGCGCGCGGATCGGCGCGATCCATAGCGTGGTGTTCGGCGGCTTTTCGCCCGAAGCGCTGGCGGGCCGCATCACCGATTGCGACAGCCGGATCGTCATCACTGCCGATGAGGGACGGCGCGGCGGCAGGACCGTGCCCCTGAAGCGCAATGTCGATGCGGCGGCCACCATGGCGCCGATGCTGGACCGCGTGATCGTCGTCCGGGCGACCGGCGGCGAGGTGGCGATGGAGCCGGGCCGCGACGCTTATTATGACGAGCTGGCCGCGCAGGTTTCCGCCGACTGCCCGGCGGAGGCGATGGCGGCGGAAGACCCGCTGTTCCTGCTCTACACCTCCGGCTCCACGGGCAAGCCCAAGGGCGTGCTGCATTCGACCGGCGGCTATCTGCTCTGGGCGGCGATGACCTTCGACCTTGCATTCGACCATCGGCCGGGCGAGGTCTTCTGGTCCTCCGCCGATGTCGGCTGGGTCACCGGGCACAGCTATATCGTCTACGGGCCGCTCGCCAATGGCGGCACGACGCTGATGTTCGAGGGCGTGCCCAACTGGCCGACGCCTTCGCGCATTTGGGAAGTGGTCGACCGGCATCAGGTGACGACGCTCTACACCGCCCCGACTGCGCTTCGATCGTTGATGAAGGAGGGGGACGAATATGTGACCCGCACCAGCCGCGCTTCGCTGCGGCTGATGGGCACGGTGGGCGAACCGATCAATCCGGAGGCGTGGCGCTGGTATCATGAGGTGGTGGGCGAAGGGCGTTGCCCGATCGTCGATACCTGGTGGCAGACGGAGACGGGCGGGCACATGATCACGCCGCTGCCGGGCGCTACGGACCTGAAGCCGGGGGCCGCGACCAAGCCCTTTTTCGGGGTCGAGCCGCTGCTGGTCGACGGCAATGGCGTGGCCGTGGAGGGCGCGGGCGAGGGCAATCTCTGCATCGCGCGGAGCTGGCCGGGGCAGGCGCGGACGGTCTGGGGCGATCATGACCGCTTCTTCCAGACCTATTTCACCACCTATCCGGGATTATATTTCACCGGCGATGGCTGTCGGCGCGATGCGGATGGGGATTATTGGATCACGGGCCGCGTGGATGACGTGATCAACGTGTCTGGCCATCGCATGGGCACGGCCGAGGTCGAGAGCGCGCTGGTGAGCCATGGGAGCGTGGCGGAAGCGGCGGTGGTCGGCTTCCCCCACGACATCAAGGGGCAGGGCATCTACGCCTATGTGACGCTGAACAGCGGCGAGGAAGCCACCGACGCGCTGCGCAAGGCGCTGGTGGCCTGGGTGCGCCAGGAAATCGGGCCGATCGCGACGCCCGACGCGATCCAGTTCTCGCCCGGCTTGCCCAAAACCCGGTCGGGCAAGATCATGCGCCGCATCCTGCGCAAGATCGCGGAAGGGGAGGTGTCGCCCCAGGCGCTGGGAGACATATCGACGCTGGCCGATCCCGCCATAGTGGAGGAATTGATACGAAGCCGCGTGGGATAAGCGGGAAAGTCCGCCGCGTTCCCGCCTGCGCGGGAGCATCCCGCATATCCGGGGGCTCCCAACCGGGAAAGCCAAAGCCCGTTTCCCCGCCCGACTGTCATTTCGAAAGCACAGGGTTAAGGGAAAATTGATCGTCATCGGTCGAATCGACCCCCTAAACCATTGATCATATTGCTTTGTGATCGGCTCTATCCAATGATAGGAAGAGGCGCGGTTCCGATGCAAAAGGTTGTCGATGGATAGGAAATTGGCAAGCGAACGGGGCGCCGAGCAAAAGGCGCTGGCGGCGCGGTGGAGCATCGCCGCCGAAGCGATGGAGGCCTTGGCCGGGGCGCGGTCCCTGGAGGCGATAACCCATGTGCTGCGCGCCTTTGCCCGTCGCGCCGTGGGGGCGGACGGCATCGCGGTCGTCCTGCGCGAAGATGATCAGTGCCATTATATCGCGGAAGATTCGATGGAGCCGCTTTGGGCGGGGCAGCGCTTCCCCGCCGCAAGCTGCGTGTCGGGCTGGGCCATGGAGCATCATCAGACGGTGGTGATCCCGGACGTTTTCGACGATCCGCGCGTGCCGGTGGAGGCGTATCGCACCACCTTCGTCCGGTCCATGGCGATGGTGCCGATCGGCCGGATCGAACCCATCGCCGCCCTGGGCGCCTATTGGTCGGAATTCGCCCAGCCGACCGACAATGAGATCGCCTTGCTGGAGGCGCTGGCCCGCGCCGCGTCCACCGCGCTGGAAAATGGGCGGCTTTTCGCATCGCTGGAAGCGCTGAACGACCATCTCGAACATCGCGTCCGCGAACGCACGACGGAACTGGAACGGTCGCAGGACAGTCTGCGCCAGGTCCAGAAGCTGGACATGCTGGGCCAGTTGACCGGCCATGTCGCCCATGACTTCAACAATCTGCTGATGCCGATCGTCGCCGGGCTGGACCTGATCCTGTCGGGGAAGAGAACCCCCGAATCCATCGACCGGCACGCCTCCATCGCCATGCAGGCGGCGGAAAGCGCCCAGACCCTGGTCCAGCGGCTCCTGACCTTCGCCCGCCGCCAGCCGTTGGCCGTCAAGGCGGTCGACCTGCCCGACCTGCTCGGCGGGATGCAGGATCTGCTGGCCAGTACGCTGGGGCCGCGGATCGCGCTGTCGATCGATCTTCAGGCGATGTTGCCGCCGGTGCGCGCTGATGCGCATCAGCTAGAGGTCGCGCTTCTCAATCTGGCCGTCAACAGCCGCGACGCCATGCCCGATGGCGGGACTTTGAGCATAGCCGGGGAGGCCCGGCAGAGCCGGTTGCCCGCCGCGCTCGCGCCCGGCCAATATGTCTGCCTCACCGTGACGGACAGCGGCGCGGGCATGCCTCCCGCAGTCAAGGCGGCGGCGATGGAGCCTTTCTTCACGACCAAGCCGTCCGGCCATGGCACGGGGCTGGGCTTGTCCATGGTCCATGGCCTTGCGGGCCAATTGGGCGGCATGGTGGAAATCGACAGCGCCGTGGGTCGGGGCACCAGCGTCCGGCTCTGGCTTCCGGTCGAGCATGCGCCCAGCGTGAAGGCGGCCCCCCCGGTCATCGACGAGGCCCTGAAGGCACGTTCGGGCAAGGTTCTGCTGGTCGACGACAATGATCTTGTCCGAAACAGCACGCGCGAAATGCTGGTGGATATGGGCTATGAGGTGGTCGACACCGATCGCGCCGAACGCGCTCTCAGCATGATCGAGTCCGGCGACCGGCCCGACATCCTCATCACCGACCATATCATGCCGGGCATGACGGGGGTGGAACTGGCGCTGCGCCTGCGCGTCGATCATCCGCACATCGCCCTACTCATCATATCGGGTTATGAGGGGGTCGACCTGATCGCGCCGGACATCACCCGCTTGTCCAAACCGTTCCGGCACAAGCATCTGCAAGCCTGCATAGCGGCGGCGCGGGCGCAGGCGGCCTGACTTTTCCAGTCGGAAGATCAGGTTGGAGCATTGCGCGCAAAGGGCGACGCGGCAAAAAGCTCGAGTTTGTCCTGATGAGATGGAAGCGGACCGTGTTCCTGCGCAGGCAGGAACCCAGTTCCAACGTCTCAACTGGGTTCCTGCCTGCGCAGGAACACGATTCACCTTAAACAGGACAAACTCTGGAGCATCGGGCGTTAAACCAGGCTCACAGGAGAGGGAACGGTTGCTCTGATGCAGTTAGATCAACCGCTCCATCCTTCAAGCGGCTTGAACGGCGTCCACCAGATAATGCGCACTGGTCTTAGCGGCGACTTCCTCCGCCGTCACGCCCGGAGCGAGTTCGACGAGGCGGAACGGGCTGTCATGATCGGGCCGCTGGAACACGCAAAGGTCGGTGACGATCATGTCGACCACATTCTTGCCGGTCAGCGGCAGGGTGCAGGCGGGGATGAACTTGGGGCTGCCGTCCTTGGACGTATGCTCCATGACGACGATGATCTTCTTGACGCCCGCGACCAGGTCCATCGCGCCGCCCATGCCCTTGATCATCTTGCCGGGGATCATCCAGTTGGCGATGTCGCCATTTTCCGCGACCTCCATCGCGCCCAGCACGGTCAGGTCGATATGCCCGCCCCGGATCATCGCGAAACTGTCGGCGCTGGAGAAATAGACCGACTGCGGCAATTCGCTGATCGTCTGCTTGCCCGCGTTGATCAGGTCGGCATCCTCCTCGCCCTCATAAGGGAAGGGCCCGATGCCCAGCATGCCATTCTCCGACTGGAGCGTCACTTCCACGCCCGCCGGAATATGGTTCGCCACCAGCGTCGGAATGCCGATGCCCAGGTTCACATAGAAACCGTCCTGCAATTCCTTCGCCGCACGCGCGGCCATCTCATCTCTCGTCCAGGCCATTATGCAGCCTCCCTCTGGCGAACGGTGCGGAATTCGATCTTCTTCTCATAGGGGCTGCCTATGATCATGCGCTTGACGTAAATGCCCGGCAGATGGATCGCATCGGGATCGAGGCTGCCGGTCGGCACCACCTCCTCGACTTCCGCGATGCAGACCTTCGCCGCCGTCGCCATGGGCTGGTTGAAGTTGCGCGCCGTCTTGCGGAAGATCAGATTGCCGCTCTCATCGGCCTTCCAGCCCTTGATGATGGCGATGTCCGCGAAGATGCCCCGCTCCAATATATAATCCTGCCCGTCGAAATTCTTGACTTCCTTGCCCTCGGCCACGGCCGTTCCGACGCCGGTCTTGGTGTAGAAGCCCGGAATGCCCGCGCCGCCCGCCCGGCAGCGCTCCGCCAGCGTGCCCTGGGGGCAGAACTCCACCTCCAGCTCGCCCGCCAGATATTGCCGCTCGAACTCTTTATTCTCCCCGACATAGGAGGAGATCATCTTCTTCACCTGCCGCGTGCGCAGCAGCTTGCCCAGGCCCTCGCCGTCGATCCCGGCATTGTTGGAGGCGATGGTCAGATCCTTGACGCCCGAATCCCGGATCGCGTCGATCAGCCGCTCGGGAATCCCGCACAGCCCAAAACCGCCCGCGCACAGATGCATCCCGTCGAAGAGCAAACCCTCCAACGCGCTCGCAGCATCCGAATAAAGCTTTTTGACCATAAGCATGCCTCTCCTTCGGATCATAGTTCTGGCGCAAAGAATTTATCATTTCTAATGATTTGTTTTTTGCTCTAATCAAAAATAATGTCTATCAATCGCATCGGCCTCTTTCATCTCGAAACCATGCTCTGGATCGACCGGTTGGGCACGTTCGCCGCCGCCGCGGAGCGGCTCAACACCACCCAGCCGGCCATTTCGGCGCGGGTGCGGGAGCTGGAGGGGCATCTGGGCGTCCGCCTGTTCCGCCGGGAGGGCCGGACCATGTCCTTCACCCCCGCCGGGCGCCAGTTGGTGCGCGATTGCGGCCCGCTGTGGAGCGATCTGCAGAGCATGCTGCTGCGCTGCGGCGGGTTGGAGGAGGCGACCGGCGTGGTCCGCATCGGGGCGGGGGAAATCGCCGCCGCAAGCTGCCTTCCGCCCTTCGTGTCGCGGTTGAAGGCGGATATGCCGCATGTCAGCCTGGAACTGGAAATCGACCTCACCGCCAATTTGATCCAGCAATTGCTGATCGGCCGCACCGACATTGCCTTCGCGGCCGGGCCTGTCGCCCATCCCTCGCTCCAATCGCATCCGATTGGGGCGGTTCGCCTGGTCTGGCTCGCCAATCCGGCCGTGGCTGCGTCCTTCCATGGCGATGCGGGGGACCGCACGATCCCGATCTGGTCGCTGTCCAGTCATTCGCCCATTTACGGGCGCATGCGGGACGCGATCGCCGCTTCGCGGATCGCGCGCAAATCGCTCAACCTGTGCAACAATGCGCGGATGATGATCGACATCGCCAAGGCAGGCGGCGGGATCGGCATTTTCCCCGAACCCATGGCCCGCGCCGATTTGGCGAGCGGCGCCCTGGTCGAGCTGGAGGGGATGCCGGCGCTGGCCCCCATCGATTTCCATGTGGCGAAGCGGGTTTCCGACAATGATCCGGTGACCCATGCGATATTCGATCAGGCGAGCGCGCTCCGCCTGGGGCCGGAGGGCGATGAGGATCAGGAACCCAATGCCTGATTGGGGTCGACGGTCCTGATGCCATGGGGCGCCTCTCGCCCATCGAGGGGGGCCGCCACGTCGGGCCCCACGACGCCGGGAGCCGATCCGATCGCGACCTCCTTGTCGACATAAACCTCGAACAACGTGCCGGTGGGCAATTTGACGTCCTTGCCCCGGATGATCACTGCAAGGGGCAGGAAGAGGATGCCCGCGCCCACGGACCCCAGCGTGCCCGATTTGCCCTGCGCGCTGCGCTGGCCGCGAACCGGCACGTCGATACCGTTCGCCTTGATCATGCTGACCTTGATGTCCAGCTTGCCCGACCGGCCCAGCAGGCCATTGTCCCTGGCCCGGCTGACCTCACCGACCGCCGGGCTGCCCGCCGGAATCAGCGTCACGCCGCCGATCGTCACCGGCTTGGCCACCGCCAGCTCGACCGGGTCGCCCACGCGCGCCGATTTGGAGGAAAGCTCCTGACGCGTCTCCAACTGGATGGCCATGCCTTCGGGAAGGAACATCGACTGGGCGAGGGCCGGACCGGCGGTCGCGGCAAGCAGCAGGGAAGCTGACGCAGTCCAGCGCAACGGCAAAGCCATGTGAATCATCGGGCCATCCTCTCCGCTTGGTGCAGTTGGTCGGGCCGTTCAGGTCGGACGCGAGTTTACGCTTCCAAGGGCCGGTCAGCAAGGAACGAGTCCGGCATCCGGCGATCGACGTTCACCCTCTGGCCGAGGCCTTGTGCCGGACAGGCTGGAAGGCGTGCGCCAAGGGACCGGCCATGCCGAGGATGGTCAATTCCCCGTCCATCAGCATCTTGCCGGCCTGTTTCCGCTGCACCTTGCCGCTGGTCGTGCGGGGAATCGCGCTGGCGGGCACTATCACCAGATCGGTGATGCCCAGTTCCAGCCGCTCCATGGCGATGGCGCGCAATTTCCCGGCGGTTTCCTGAAGGCTCTCGTCGGACAGGGCGCGGGCCTCGTCGCGCTTCATCTCCGCGATCAGGGCGATATGCTGCACGCCGTCGACCTCCACTTCCACGGCGGCGGCGCTCGCCTGCCCGACGGTTCCGGAGATTTCCGACCAGATATGCTCGACATCGCTGGGCGCATAATTGCGGCCGCGCACGATGATGACGTCCTTGAGGCGGCTGACGATGAAAAAGCCCTCAGGCGTGGAAAAGCCAAGGTCGCCGGTCCGAAGGAACGGTCCGCCCTCGTCCAGCCGCCCGCCGAAGGTCGCCTCGGTCGCCGCTGGATTGTCGATATAACCCGCCGCGATATGCGGACCGCGCAGCCAGATTTCGCCCACCGCGCCGTCGGGCAGCGGCGCGCCCGTCTCGGGGTCGACGATCCGGGCATCGCCGCCCGCCATGGCCGGGCCGCAGCAGGCGAGATCCAGCCCCTCGGCGCTTTCCTCCGCCCGCCCGGCGGCCAGGGCGCGGCTGTCATAAGTCCTGACGACAGGCTCGCTTTGGGGCGGCACGGCGATGGTCACCAGGGTCGATTCCGCCAGCCCATAGCAGGGGAGGAAGGCGCGCCTGTCGAAACCCGCACCGGCAAAGCATTCGGCAAAGCGGTCGAGCGTGCTGGGCCGCACCCGCTCCGCGCCGTTGAACGCGACCCGCCAACTCGACAGGTCCAGTTCCGGCATGCCCCGGCGCATCGCATAATCGACGCACAGGTCATATCCGAAATTCGGACCGCCGCTGGTATGGGCGCGATAGCGGGAAATCAGGTGCAGCCAGGACATAGGCCTGTTGATGAACGCGGCGGGCGAGGTGATCACGCAGGTCGAGCCCAGGAACAGCGGCTGCAATATGTTCCCGAACAGCCCCTGGTCGTGATAATGCGGCACCCAGCCGACGAAATGGGAATCCCGGTCATGGCCGAAGGCGGCCTTGATCATCGTCTCATTGGCGACGATGTTGCCGTGGGTGATCATCACCCCCTTGGGGTTCGACGTGGTGCCGGACGTGAACTGGAGCACGGCCAGCCGATCCGGGGCCAGCCGCAGCGGCGTGAAGGGATGCGACTCCCCGGCCAGGGTGGAAAATTCCAAATAGTTCATGGCGCCGGAGAGCGCGGCGGACAGCTCCTGCCCGAACTGGCCCGCCATGCCGTCGTCTAGCATCACGCAATCGGGCCTGATGTCGCCCAGCATGGTCAGGATATTCTGAAGCCTTGCCCGCCGCCGCCCGACCGGCGCCAGCGGGATGGCGACCCCGCCCACCGCGAGGCAGGCCAGCAGCGCGAGCGCGAAATCGGTCCCCGCCGAAAAGAGCAGCGCGATCCGGCGACCGGCCAGGCCCCTGGCCGACAGGGCGCCCGCAAGCTCCCTGACCCGCGCCGCCATCTGCGCATAGCTCAGGCTGTCCTGCGGCCCTTCGCCCATGTCGAATATCAGCGCGGGCCGATCCGGAACGCGGTTTTCATGGTCCAGGACAATGTCGATTATCGATCGACTAAAGTCTATCTGCATAGTTTTTGCGAACCCGACGATTTATCATTCCGCCGCTAGGGCTATTCGAAGCAATCCGATCTTGCGCATGCGGAAACCGGCGGCCGACATGCGCAGATAACGGGAATATTTCTCGACCGGATGGATGTCCGGATCGACCACGCCGCTCCGCACCGCGCCGCGCAGCCTGTTGCTCCACATTTCGCAGGTGCGCGCATAGTCCAGCCCGTCGTCGCGCAGCCTTTCGATCCGGAACAGCCCCTTGGCCGCGACCACGATGTCCTCCAGCGTCGGCAGCTCCGCCGCTGGGAAGATTTCGTTGGAGATGAAGGGATTGGCGTCCTCCGGCGACATCTTGCCATAGGCGATGGTCTGCAGCGACAGCCGCCCCTTGCCCGCGGTCCAGTCGCGGCAGGCCTGGAAGAATTCGCGATACACCCCGCGGCGTTCGTCCACGCTCTGTTGCGGATGGGCGAAATGCTCGAAGGCGCCGACGGAAATGATCGCGTCGAACGGCCTGTCGGGGCGATAATCATGCCAGTTGGACAGGACCGCGCCGATGCCGGGATCGCCCAACCGCTCGATATAGGCGAGCTGTTCCTCGCTGAGCGTCAGCCCGACGCATTCAGCGACGCCATGCTTGTTGCGCAGGTTGCGCATCATGCCGCCCCAGCCGCAGCCGACGTCCAATATGCGCATGCCGCTGCCCGCGCCGACGGATTCGGCGTGATAGTCCAGCTTGCGCTGCTGCGCCTCCTCCAGCGGGGCATCCTTGGGCAGTCCGTCCCACATCGCGCTGGAATAGGTCATGCTGGGGTCCAGCCAGGCCGAATAGAAGTCGTTGCCGACATCATAATGGTGGCGGATGGCGGCGGCCGAGCCGCCAAATTCGATCTGTTCGTCCTGCATCATTGCGCGGCGGAGTCCTGAGCCTGCCGCGCCGCCATCTCTTCGACTGCGGCGGCGATGCCGGTGGCCGCGTCGCGGATCGCCTCCGCCTCGAACAGCAGTTCCAGCGGCAGTTCGTCAGGCAGGTTCAGCCAGTTCTCCAGCTCCACCATCAGCGAAATCGCCTTGGCGGAATCAATGCCGAAACTGTCGAACGGCGCGTCGGCGGACACCGCGCCGGGCGCCACATTCACGATGTCCGCGATCTGCGCCACGATCCACGCTTCGATCTCCTCTGCTGTCGCCTGTCGAATAAGGTCGGAATTCATCAAAGCCCCCCTGCAGCCTGTCGGGTTGTCCCGAATCTGCCATAATAAACCTCCGCCCCGGTCGTCGCGGGCGGATGTGTGACGGAACCGACCTCCGGCTGGGCGGCGATCTTTTGCAGTTCCGGATTTTCGCGGGTCAGCCGGACCGCCGCGACATGCACATTCTCCTCCCCCGGCAGGAGGTCTTCGACGGTGATGTGCGACGGCCTGGGCAGGCCCCACATCTGCCGCATCTCGTCCAGCGCGGCCTGCGACACCTCCACCTCATAGGCGACCGCTTCCCCCTGGCCATAATCCATCGCGGAGCCAAGCAGGGTCAGCTTCCAGCCGACGCCGTAACAAAAGCTGAGCATGCGCACGTCGGTAAAGCCGACGCAACGGTCGATCCCCGCCTCTAGGGCCAGTTCCAGCGGCGCGATCATGCACGCGGCCTTCCGTCGCAGATTGTGGCGGCGCATGCCCCGTTCAATGCAAAAGCCCCGGCTCAGTTCCCAGGTGCGCCCATCGTCGATCGGGCGGATTCCAGCCGGCAGGACGTGCGAAAAATGGTCGAGCAGCATGGAGCAATCGTCGGTGGGGCGGAAACGCAGCCCCATGACGACCCGGTTCTCGGTCGAAAACCCTATGATGTTGCTCGCGCGCGCATCATCATATTCATCATATTCCAACCCGTCCTTGACCCTGAGATCCCAGCCAAGCTGGTTGACGAACACCTCCGCGCGGGCTTGGTGCAAATCTCTGATCTCGTCCTGGTAAAGTGCGGAATTGTTCTTCGAAATCAGATGAATCAAGTTCATTCGTCTCCCGCATGCAGCGGCAGCGCCTTTAGCATATTATACCGGGGCGGTCATCGGAAAGTTGCGGGGTGAAATCCATCCGCCCGGCAAAAAATCCAATCGGTAAAGGGGGCTTAGGCCGCCTGCTTGCGCTGGGCGCGCTGGATATGGACTTTCACCGCCTGGACGGACCGGTCCAGCGCCTCCGCAATGTCCAGATCGCACCATCCCGCCCGCCGCTGATCCAGGCAGAAAAGCTCGGTCTCGGTCAGGGATGCGTCGGCCAGATCGTCCTGCGCGTCGAGCAGGGCGATGCCCCGGCACAGGTACAGCGTGGCCATGGCGTGCAGGTTGGCGCGCTCTTCCCGGCTTTCCAGCGCGGTCAACAGCCGGATTTCGACCTCATATGGCTTCTCGTCCCAGCCGATGATGGGAAAGCAGAGGTGCGGCAGCTTTTCCGGCTGCGCGACCGGGCCGGACCAACCGGTTTCCCCGAAGAGGAAGCGGCGGGTTTCGCCCTCGACCGCATAACAGGCGTGGCTGGCGGCCTGCAGGCCAAGTGCCTGGCTGAAGCGCGTCACCAGGCTGTCGATGGTGAGCGTGGTGTCGACGCCCGCAATGAAATCGGCCGCGGTGGTCGAACTTCCGGCGCGAAGCTGTGTGCTGGGGATATATTCGCTCATGGTTCCTCACGCGGCAACTGCCTGCCGTCATGCCGCGCAGGTCTTAAAAGGCGGTTAAGCAGTGGCTTGCGCGCCCTACCTCTTCTTTGCGGCAAGACGACGCTTCGCCGGGGCGGTCGAACCGGCGCCGTTACGACCGGCGCGCCAAGCTCGTCCGATCCGGAGCCGGAATCTCCAAGGGTTTAACCACCGGTTTACCAAGCGCGCCTAGAGAGGGCGGACCGACAAAAGATAACGGGTTCAAGGGTCATGGCTAATAAGGGTTACAGGCGGCGCTGGAAGTGGGCACTTCTGGCGTCTGCGATGATGGGAATGGCGTCTTCCGGCGCCGCTTGGGCGCAGGACGAAGGGGATTCGGCCGCCGACATCACCGTGACGGCGCGCAAGGTGCCGGAACCGTTGCTGAAGGCGCCGCTGGCCGTTACCAGCATTTCGGGCGACACCATCGTCGCGGCAGGCTTGCAGACCATCACCGACCTGACGCGCATGGCGCCCAATGTCGACATCAGCGGCGGCATCGCGGGCCAGTTGCAGGGCCAGATCTCGATTCGCGGGATTTCCACGCTGGTCCGCAATATCGGCCTGGAAACCGGCGTCGGCATCTATGTGGACGGCGTCTATATCGGCCGGCCGGAAAATTTCGTCCAGCATCTGCTCGACGTCGACCGGGTGGAGATCGCGCGCGGGCCGCAGGGCACCGAATATGGCAAGAACACCATCGCCGGCGTCGTCAACGTCCAGACGAAGCAGCCCGATGCCGATCCGGGGGCCTCTGTCCGGCTGGACATGGGCAATTATGATTACCGCCGGGGCGAGGCGGTGGTGGGCACGCGCCTCAACGACCAATGGTCGGTGCGCGGCGCGGTCGCCTATGCGCGGCAGGATGGTTTCTACAAGCATCTCTCCGGGGGCAAGGATGCCGGGTCGACCGACCTTTTGACCTGGCGCTTGTCGGCCAAATTTGCGCCGACCGATCAACTGTCCTTCATCGCCCGCTGGGAAGGGTTGCGCGATCGGGGCACGCCCGCCTTCTTCCAGGCGGACGCGCTGGCCGGCTATCCGGCGGACTTCCCGTCCAGACAGCCGCTGCACATCAACAACAACCGGCCGAACCGGCTCCACCGCGACAGCCAGGGCATTTCGTTGACGGCGGAATGGGTGTCGGACGCGATCACGCTCACCTCCATCACCGCCTATCGCGATTCCTCCTACAAGGCGTCGCTGGACGACGATCAGGAGCAGGTCGATTTCGTCGCGGCCGATAATTTCAGCGACGATTCGCATTTCTTCAGCCAGGAATTGCGGCTGGCCGGCGAGACCGGCAAGTTGCGCTATCTGTTGGGCGCCTATTATTTCGACCAGATGGTGCACACCGACCGGGGCCTGGCGCTGGGCGCCAGCCTGGGCGTGCCGGGCGAGCCGATGCTGACCACCAGGGGCAGCGTCAAGACGGAAAGCGGCGCGCTGTTCGGACGGCTCGACTATGCGCTGACCGATCGCCTCTCCGTGTCTGCCGGGTTGCGCTACACCAGTGAGAAGAAGCGCGCCCATTTCGTGCAGGATGATGCCAGCGGCACGGGCATTTTCGGCTTTCTGGGCTTCCCCAACCTGGTTTTCGACGGCCGTTCGACCGACGACGACCTGTCGCCCAGCGCAACCATTTCCTATGAGGTCGTGCCGAACGCCAATGTCTATGCCCGCTTCTCCCGCGGGTTCAAAAGCGCCGCCTATAATGTCGACCTCGCTTCCTCGCTCGGCGGCCTGACCGCCAGCCCGGAAAAGGCGACGAGCTATGAAATCGGCTTCAAGGCGCTGACGCTGGACAAGCGGCTGCGGCTGAACCTAGCGGCCTTCCATACCGATTATGACCGGTTGCAAGTGTCGCAGGTGCTGGGCAGCGGGTTGGCGCTGACCAATGCCGGCCGGGCGCAGGTGGAGGGCGTGGAGGGCGAGCTGTCGCTGCAACTCTCCTCCCGGCTGCGGCTGGAGGGGAATGCCGCCATTCTCGACGCGCATTACAAGACGTTCGACAATTGCGGCGTGCCCGCGTCGCTCGGCGGCGGCAGCACCGACTGCACCGGCAACGACCTGGTGCTGGCGCCCCATTTCACCGGCTATGGCGCCGTCAGCTATGAGGTTCCGGTGGTCTTCGGCACAGTCTTCGCCCGGGCGGACGTGGATCATCGTTCCAGCGTCTATTTCGAGCCGACCAATTCCGCCGCCTTCAAATCCGATCCGCGCACGCTCGTCAATCTCCGCCTCGGCCTGCGGCACGGACGGTGGGACATCGCCGCCTGGGTCCAGAATCTGACCGACAGGACCTATAAGACCTATGCCGACGACCGGTCGGGACTGGGCGTTTTCAGAACGGCGGCCTATGGACCGCCGCGCACCTATGGAGTCACCCTGTCTGCGGCATTTTGAGCGTCGGGCTCAAGGACTTGCGGGCGATGGCCGTCGCGGCGGCCATTAATCAAATCTTAGCCGGCAATATGGTGAAACATCGTTAAGGCCCCGGCGCCGGACAGCAGGAGTAGAATGGCGGACCAAGTTTCATCGCGGTCACCTGATGAATTGCAAGGCAGGCAGGACCCGATGGATGGCGACCAGCAAATTCTGGCGTCGGCGGGGGTTTTGCGGTGCACGGTGGATGCGGATGGGCTGTGCCGCCCCGATGCCGCCACCCTGTCCCGCTTCGGCCTGGAGGATGGACAGCTCCTGTTCGGCTGGCTCCGGGGCGTCCGCCCTATGTTCCGCAAACCGGTCTTCCATCTCATCCGCGCCGCGCTGCGCGCCGGGCGCGCCGAAGCGACGCTGATGCTGGAGGATGGCAAGGGCGTCCTGGAAAATATCCGGGTCGCCGCGACGGTCCGGCGCGATTCCGCGGGCCGGCCGGCCGCCGACCTGGTGATGGTCGACGTCACGACGGAGCATGCCGAAATCGGCCGGCTCCGCCGCAGCATGGAAAATCTGCGCCTGATCGTCGAATATAATCCGCAGCTTCCCTGGCTTGCCGACCCCGACGGCCGGATCATCGACTTCACCGACCGCTGGCTGGAAAGTTCCGGCCTGGACCGGGAGGAGGCGGAGGGCAGCGGCTGGCTTGCCGCGACGCATCCGGACGACATCGGGCCGCTGACCGTGCGCATCACCCATTCGCTCACCACCGGCGAACCTTTCGACGTGCGCGTGCGCCTGATGGTCAACGACCAATATCGGTGGATGCGGGCGCAGGCCTATCCCCGGCGCGACGAGGAAGGGCGGATCATCCAATGGTACGGCTATACCGAGGATATTCATGAAAGCGTGCTGATCGAGGAGCAGATACGCTGGAATGCCGAGCATGATTCCCTGACGGAGCTGCCCAACCGGGCGATGTTCAATGCCTGTCTGGACAAGGCGCTGGCCGCCGCGCTGACGAATTTCAAGAAGGTCGGCGTGTTCCTGCTGGACATCGACAATTTCAAGGACGTCAACGACCTGATGGGGCATCATGCCGGCGACGAGCTGTTGAAGAGCTTCGCCGGGCGGTTGAAGGAAATCTTCGCCGGGGATGCGGTGGTGGCCCGGCTGGGCGGCGACGAATTCGCCATATTGATCGAGAATGTCGAAAGCCGGCAGCAGCTTGCCGACCTGGCCAACCGCGTCCTCACCATCCGCGAGACCTTCTTCGCGGCGGGCCGTTCGCTCGAATGCCGGGTCAGCATCGGCGTCGCCGCCTTCCCCGATGACGGGCGGGTCGCGACCGAGCTGCTCCGCCACGCCGACCTGGCGCTCTATCGCGCCAAGTCGCTGGGGCGCGGGCGCATGCAGATGTTCGAGCAATCCTTGCTGGAGGACATGCAGGAACGCGTGGCCATGATCAACCGGGCCCGCACCGCCGTGCGCGACGGCACGATCATCAGCTATTATCAGCCCAAAGTGTCGTTGCAGACCGGCGAGCTGGTCGGGTTCGAGGCGCTGCTGCGCTGGCGCGACAGTTGCGGCACCATCCGCTCTCCGGCGGAAATCTACGCGGCCTTCGACGATCATGACGTAGCCGACATGATCGGCCAGACGATGACCAGCCAGGTCTTTGCCGACATGGCCGCCTGGCGCGCGCGCGGCCTGCCTCTGGGGCATGTCGCGATCAACGTGTCTTCGGCCGAATTGCGCCGGGAACGCTTCGCCGCGCGCCTGATCGAGACGATGGACCGCTTTTCGATCGAGCCCGCCTCGATCGAGATCGAGATCACGGAGGGCGTCTTCCTGGGCGCGGGATCGGACACCGTGCGCAGATCGATCGACGAGCTGCACCGTTGCGACATTCCGCTGGCGCTGGACGATTTCGGAACCGGCTTTGCGTCCCTGTCCCATTTGCGGTCCTTGCCGATCAGCACGTTGAAAATCGACCGCTCCTTTGTCAGCGGCGTGACGGCGCGGGAAAGCGACGCCGCCATCGTGTCGGCGCTGATCACGCTGGGACGCGCCTTGAACATGAAGGTCGTGGCCGAGGGGGTCGAGGAAGCGGACCAGTCGATCAAGCTCAAGGCGCTGGGCTGCGACTATGCCCAGGGCTTCTATTTCAGCAGGCCGGCGCCTTCGGAGAATATCCCCGCGCTGATCCAGTCCTGGAACGAGAACAGCGCCATCGTCACCCTGAACCGGCGCGCCGCGTCCTGGCCCTTGCGCGGGGCGCGGGGCGAAGGCCGGACGGACTCGCTGACCGCCTGAGGGGAGGCAGAGATCAAAGCCCCGTCATGCTGAAACAAGTTCAGCATGACGGTTTCCAAGTGCGATCATTACCCTTCCGGTTAAATCCTACTCCTCCTATCCATCGACAATCGTCCCGCCATTGGGATGCAGCACCTGCCCCGACATGTAGCTGGCGTCGTCGCACGCCAGGAAGAGGAAGGAGGGGGCGACCTCATTGGGCTGGCCGGGCCGCCCCATGGGCGTATTCTCCCCGAAATGCTCCAGCTTCTCCGGGCTCGCCCCGCCGCTGGGGTTGAGCGGGGTCCAGATCGGCCCCGGCGCGACGGCGTTCACCCTGATCCCGTCGCCAACCAGATTTTCGGACAGCGACCGGGTGAAGGCGGTGATCGCGCCCTTGGTGCTGGAATAGTCGAGCAGTTCCTTCGACCCCTGATACATGGTGACGGAGGTGCAGTTGACGATCGCCGCCCCGCGCTTCAGATGCGGGCGGACTGCTTGCGTCAGGAAGAACATGGCGAAGATGTTGGTCTGGAAGGTGCGGCGTAGCTGTTCCTCGCTGATGTCGGTGATGTCGCTGTCGGGATGCTGCTCGCCCGCATTGTTGACGAGGATGTCGATCCGCCCGAATTGCTCGACCACCTGCGCCACGGCCCGCCGGCAGAAGTCCCGGTCGCCCAGGTCGCCCGCCATGGTGAGCGCCCGCCGTCCTTCCGCCCGGACGATCCCGGCGGTCTTTTCCGCGTCGTCATGTTCGCAGAGGTAGAAGATCGCGACATCGGCCCCTTCGCGGGCATAGAGCGCCGCGACCGCCCGCCCGATCCCGCTGTCGCCGCCGGTGACGATCGCCACCTTGCCCGCCAGCCTGCCGGAGCCGGGATAGCGCGGTTCCCACTCGGGCTTGGGCTCCAGCCGGCTTTCATGGCCGGGCAGGCCATCCTCATGGATCATCCCTTCGGTCGCGGGCATCGCAAATCTCCTTTCCCGAAGAACTCGTCGCCCGCCGGGGAGTTCATTGGGACGAGCCCGGTTCGACGCACCGCCGGAGCGGATGGAGACATGCGATGGTTTTGAAAGCCCTGGCCCTCAATTGCAGCCTCAAGGCGAAGGACGGCGAATCCAGCTCGACCGATGCGATGATCGCGGTGCTGCAAAGGGCCTTTGCAGCCGATGGCGTCGAACTGACCGGCATGGTGCGGGTCGCGGCGCTCGACATCAGGCTGGGGCAGATCAGCAGCGTCGCCAAGCGGGTGCTGGAGCGGATGGACGCCTTTCTAGGCGAAACCGACGACGGGGGCCGCATGCCCAGCTACGGCAAGGTTGCGGTCGCGGCGATAGTCGGCAATGAAGACGGGGCGCATTGTTCCATCGCGCAATGGTTTCAGGTGCTGAACGATGTCGGCTGGACAATCCCGGCCATCGCCGCCTGCTATTGGGTGGTGGAAGCCATGGCCTCGACCGATTTCAAGGATCTGGAGGAGGTACCGGAGAAGGTGGAGAAGACCGCGAAGATGGTGGCGGGCAATGCGGCGCATCTGGCCGGCTTGCTCCAGTCCGCCCCCTATCCGGGCTGAGTCCCCCGTGGCGAAAACTGGTCGCGCCGCGCCTATCGGGGAAAATATCGTCCTCTATGGCGCGCTGCTGGCCAATGTCGGCATCGCTGTGGCCAAATTCGTCGCCTCCGCGCTGACCGGCTCCTCCTCCATGCTGACGGAGGGGGTGCATTCGCTGGTCGACAGCGGCAACCAGTTGCTGCTGCTCTACGGCCAGGCGAGGGCGAAGAAGCCCGCCGACGCGGTCCATCCCTTCGGCTATGGGCGGGAACTCTATTTCTGGGCCTTCGTCGTCGCGATCCTGATATTCGCGGTCGGCGCAGGGGTGTCCATCTATGAAGGCTGGCTCCATATCCGCCAGCCGGAGCCGCTGCGCGATCCGGCCGTCAATTACATCGTCCTTGGCATTGCCTTCCTGCTGGAGGGCACGTCCTGGACCATCGCCGTGCGGGAATTCGGGCGCAAGCGCGGCCCGAGCAGTTGGTGGCAATCGATCCGCCGGTCGAAGGACCCGGCGGGCTTCATCGTCCTGTTCGAGGATAGCGCCGCCCTGATCGGACTGGTCATCGCGGGGATCGGCGTCTGGGCCAGCCATCATCTCGACGATGCGCGGCTGGACGGGGCCGCCTCCATCGCCATCGGGCTGGTGCTGGGCGCGGTGGCGGTGCTGCTGGCGCGGGAGGCCAAGGGCCTGCTGATCGGGGAGAGCGCCGACCGGGCGATCATCGAGACTGTCTGGAGATTGCTCGACCGGCGGCCGGAGATCACCGCCGTCAATCACATCCGCACCATCCACACCGCACCCGACGCGGTGTTCGTGGCGATCAGCGCCGATTTTGCCGACGACCTGCGCATGGGCCGGGCGGAAAGTCTGATCGAGGAGATGGAGAGCGAGATGAAGCGGGCGATTCCCGAACTCACCTCCATCTACATCCGTCCGGAAAAGCGGGAGGATGCCTTGGTCCTGCCGCGCCCCGCGCCGGACCCGCGATAGCGCCCGAGCGGCGCGCTGGCTGGCCTGCATGTCCAGATTGGACAACTCCTGCGCCGAGGGTCGCCTTACGGCGGCCTTCCACGAACCCTTGGCAATGCTTGAAGAAATCCCGGCTCTTGCCAGCTCTGCAGACCCCAAAAAGGGGTCCGCAGCGCGGCTGCATCCAAAATTGCTCCTTCTAAAGCAATTTTGTTTTTCGTGTCCGATGACGTGAGGAAGGTTACCTTCTCATACTCTAAGTCACCTGCTGTCTCTTCGATCGGACCACGCGCCAGATCATCAGGATCAGTAATGGGATGAGAAACGCAAGGACGATGGTGGGGTTGAAATAGGGCGCTATATGATGAAGCGCTTCCAGCTCATAATGCAGTAGCGCGGCCATATAATAAGTGATGGCGGTGACAGAGAGGCCTTCGACGGCTTGTTGCAGCCGAAGCTGGATGCCGGAGCGGCGATCCATAGACGCAAGCAGGTCGCGGGTTTGGCCCCGCAGCACAACGTCGATGCTGGTCCGCATCAAGCCGCTGGCGGAATCGGCGCGCCGCGACACCTGCTGCACCCGGTTCATGAAGGTTTGGCATGTCCGGATGGCGGGCATGAACCGGCGCTCGGTAAATTCCGATAAGGTCTGATGACCGGCAACCCGGCTTTCGCGCAGGGAAGTCAGCCGGTCGTGGACGATCTGGGAATACGCCATTGTGGCGCTCATGCGGTAGCTGGCGTCGGATTCCAGCCGGTTGAGTTCCGCGGTCATGCTGGACAGCGCATGGAAGAGTTCCGCGTCGCTTTGTCGGTCGGGCATGGCGATCGCGTTGACTAAGCTCCCGAACTCGTCTTCGAGCCGTTTGAGGCGGCCGCCAAGTTCCTTCGCCAGCGGAAGGCCGAGTAAAGCCATCTTGCGATAATTGCCGAGTTCCTGAAGCCACTGGACCAAGCGCGTGGCATCCCCGTCCGACAAGTGACGGTCCTTGATCACGAGCTTGCCGAACCCGGTATTGTGCAGCCGGAAATCGGCCCAGATCGTCGCCGCCTTGTCGAACACGTCGCAGGTGACAAGGTCGCCGGGGTGGAAATCTTCGAGCAGGGTCGTCGGCTCGGGATCGGTAACCGATAGAAGCCGCAGTTGTGTTCCCCGCAGGATCACGGCCGGGAGATCGGCCATCCAGTGGGGAGGGAGAGGTGCGAACTCGGCCTGATCGTCCGTTGCATCAAGGCTGCGAATAAAGGTGTAGGTGGCGAATTCAGCATGGCATTCCCAGGTGAATTCGAACCCGGCAATGGAGGCGGCAAGATGGTTGAAATCCGTGCATGCCTCCTCCGGCCGCCCCGCGATTTTCAGGGCATGCTGCCGCACCGCCTGTTGCTCGCCTTCGGAATAGACGGCGAGCAGTTGCGTGACTTCGCAGGGCGCCTGTACATTGCCCAGGCGCCGCGCGTGCATCTCTTCGGTAAGCTGCCCACGCAGGGGATGGTCCTGGGTCAAGCCTTCTCTCCCCCCGCGATCGGTCGATGCCTTATCCCTCATCGACGAAAAGCAGCGCTGGCGTTTCGAGCAACCGCTTGAGGGCCTGAACGTAGCTGGCAGCATCCCAGCCATCGACGACCCGGTGGTCGCAACTGATCGACAGGTTCATCAGTTTGGCGGCGACCACCTGGCCGTCCCTGAACACCGGACGTTCGATCACCTTGTTGGGGCCGATGATCGCAACTTCCGGCCGGTTGATGACCGGCGTCGTCGCGATGCCGCCGAGCGGGCCGAGCGATGTCAGCGTGAGCGTCGAGCCTGACAGATCTTCCGATTTGGCCTTGCCGCTGCGCGCCGCTTCGGCAAGCCTGACGACTTCGAGCGCCAACTGCCAGATATTGCGGGTTTCGGCGTTGCGGATCACCGGAACCATGAGGCCCGTGTCGGTCTGCGTCGCGATGCCAAGGTGGACCGCGCCTGACCGGGTGACAATGCCCGCCTCATCATCGTAACGCGCGTTTATCATGGGGAAATCGGGCAGGGTCTTGCAGATCGCGAGGATCAGCAGCGGCAGCATCGTCAGCTTGGGCTTCGTCCCGCGCGTCGCGTTGAGGTCGGCGCGCAGAGCCTCCAGCTTGGTAACGTCGATTTCCTCGACATAGGTGAAGTGGGGGATGGCGCGTTTCGACGCCGCCATATTCTCGGCGATGCGGCGCCGCAAGCCGATGACCCTCACCTGTTCGTCGGCGCGCTTGCCGCCCGCCGTGCGGTAGGCGCCATTGTAGCTCAGGAAGGCATCGAGATCGGCATGGCGGATGCGGCCATCCTCGGTT
The DNA here is from genome assembly GCF_013375535.1 of Sphingobium sp. 15-1. Classification (GTDB taxonomy): domain Bacteria; phylum Pseudomonadota; class Alphaproteobacteria; order Sphingomonadales; family Sphingomonadaceae; genus Sphingobium; species Sphingobium aromaticivastans. Next base: position 967,533 of record NZ_JABXJG010000002.1, on the reverse strand, counting down.
GGCTTGATGTCCGCAAGGTCGAGGCCCAGATCCTTGGCGCGCTGGCGAACGGCGGGCGACGCGAGCACGCGGCTGGCCGGGGCATGAGCGACCGGTTCGGATGGGGGCGGGGGTTCGGCTTTGGTCTCCTCGACCGGCGCAGGCGCGTGGGCGGGCGCTGCGGCAGCCACAGGCTCCGCCACCGCCGGTTCGGGCTGAACGACCGGAGCCTCCTGCAATGCCTCCGCGCCTTCCTTCTCGAACTCCGCCAGAATGGAGCCGATCGCGATCTGCTCGCCCACTTCGCCCGCCAGCCGCACGATCCGGCCCGAAACAGGCGCGGTCATCTCGACCGTCGCCTTGTCGGTCATGAGGTCGGCGAGCGGCGCGTCCTCCTCGACAAAGTCGCCCACCGCCACATGCCAGCCGACGATCTCCGCCTCCGCAATGCCTTCGCCGATGTCGGGCAGTTTGAAGCTGTATATATTCATGGACCTATATCTCGATGGTGCGGCGCATGGCTTCGGCCAGGCGCTTGGGGCTGGGGAAATATTCCCATTCGAAGGCATGGGGATAGGGGGTATCCCAGCCGGTGACGCGCTCAACGGGCGCTTCCAGTTCGAAGAAGCAATGTTCCTGCACCAGCGCGGCGAGTTCCGCGCCGAAGCCGCAGGTGCGGGTCGCTTCATGGATGACGACGCAGCGCCCGGTTTTCTGGACCGAAGATTTGATCGCCTCCAGGTCGAGCGGCACCAGCGTGCGCAGGTCGATCACTTCGGCGTCGATGCCGCTGTCCTCCGCAGCCGCGAGCGCGACATGCACCATCGTGCCATAGGCGAGGACCGTCACCGCCGACCCTTCGCGCGCCACGGCGGCCATTCCGAGCGGCACGATATAGTGACCCTCGGGAACCTCGCTCGCCGGGTGCTTCGCCCACGGGCGGACGGGGCGGTCATGATGGCCGTCGAAGGGACCGTTATAGAGCCGCTTCGGTTCGAAGAAGAGGACGGGATCGTCATCCTCGATCGCCGCCAGCAACAGGCCCTTGGCGTCATAGGGGTTGGATGGGATCACCGTCTTCAGCCCGGCGACATGGGTGAAGATGCCCTCAGGGCTTTGGCTGTGGGTCTGGCCGCCGTAAATGCCGCCGCCATAGGGGCTGCGCACCGCGATTGGCGACCACCATTCCCCGCCGGTGCGATAGCGCATGCGCGCGGCTTCGGAAATGAGCTGGTCCGCCGCGGGATAGATATAGTCAGCGAACTGGATTTCGACCACAGGCCGCTTGCCATAGGCGCCCATCCCGACGGCGACCGCGACGATGCCGCCTTCCGTGATCGGGGCGTCGAACACACGCGATGCGCCATATTTTTTCTGAAGGCCATCAGTCGCGCGGAACACGCCGCCGAAATAGCCGACATCCTGGCCGAAGATGGTGACGGCGCGGTCACGCTCCAGCGCCACGTCCATGGCGCTGTTGATCGCCTCGATCATGTTCATGGCCGCCATCGTCAGAACCCCGCCTGCGACCGCTGCGCCACGAGGTGCGCAGGCATGTCCTTGTAAACATCGTCGAACATCGTGGAGGGGGCGGGGCGGTCGCCGTGGGACAGCGTGCCGTAGCTTTCGGATTCCTTGCCCGCTGCCCGCACCTCTTCATCGAGCGCTTTTGCCAGATCGGCATGTTCGGCTTCGGTCCACGCGCCCAGCTTGATGAGATGCGATTTCAGCCGTTCGATGGGATCTCCGAGCGGCCACGCCTGCGCTTCCGATCCCGGCCTGTATTTGCTGGGATCATCGGAGGTCGAATGGCCTTCGGCGCGGTAGGTGAAGAGTTCGATGAGCGTCGGGCCAAGACCTTGCCGGGCGCGCTGGGCGGCCCAGCGGGTCACGGCATGGACAGCGAGGAAATCATTGCCGTCGGCGCGCAGGGCCGGGATGCCAAAGGCCAGGCCACGGGCGGCGAAGGTGGTGCGCTGACCCCCCGCGATGCCGGAGAAGGAGGAGATCGCCCACTGGTTGTTGACGATGTTGAGGATGACGGGCGCCTGATAGACGCTGGCGAAGGTCAGCGCGTGATGGAAGTCCCCTTCCGCCGTGGCGCCCTCACCGATCCAGGCGGCGGCGATGCGCGGGTCGCCATCGGCCGCGGCGCCCATCGCCCAGCCGACCGACTGGCTATATTGCGTCCCCAGATTGCCGGAGATCGAGAAAAATCCCGCTTCCCGGCTGGAATAGAAGACCGGCATCTGCCGTCCCTTGAGCCGGTCGCGGCTGTTGGAATAGACCTGATTCATCATGTCGACGAGCGGCCAGCCGCGCGCGACGAGAAGACCCTGCTGGCGGTAGGTGGGAAAGCACATGTCGGCGGGATCGAGCGCCATTGCGGCGGCGACCGCTACGGCTTCTTCGCCCGTGCATTTCATGTAGAAGCTGGTCTTGCCCTGACGCTGGACGCGGACCATCCGGGAATCATAGGCGCGCGTCAGCATCATGCTGCGCAAGCCCTGCCGCAACGTCTCGACCGGCAGGTCGGGGTTCCAGGGGCCGACGGCTTTGCCTTCCTCGTCCAGCACCCGGATCAGCGTATAGGCGTGATCGCGGATGTGATCCGCCGCCACGTCCAGCGGCGGCATCGGCACGCTGCCCGCAGGCGGGATCGCGTGGTGCGAAAAGTCCGCGCTGTCGCCGGGTCTGGCGTTCGGCATCGGAACATGGATGCCATGATCGTTGCGTGGGTAGGTCATCTGTTATCCTTGATCGGCCAAAGTCAGGACGCTGCGCCCCGTTCGATGCGGACGGTTTCGACGAGCACGGAATTGCGCATTCTTTCCGCGATGATGTTCGCCTGCTTCTCCTCCACATCCGGCTGATCGATGCGCACTTTCAGCCGTCCGGCCTCTTCCGTGGCCGCCACGTGGCTGGGAAGCAGGCTGCGCTGCGCGAAATGGTTGAGCAGCCGGATCAGTGCCTGAGGATCGGAACGAGAGACAATGTCGAAGCGCATGAGCTGCTTCACGCGGCCTGACGCCTCCTCGCCTTGGCAATCAATTGCTGCGCCAGACGGTCGGCCATCACGCCGGGGGGCACCTGCTCTTCGGCCGAAGCCCGGAAGACATTGAGCAGGCGGCCGGCGATCTGGCCGACACGGTCCGCGACCTGACCGCTGGTTTCGCCCAGATATTCGGCCGACACATTGATGATGCCACCGGCGTTCACGACATAGTCCGGGGCATAAAGGATGCCGCGATCCACCAGCGCCTGGCCGTCCGTTTCGGTCGCCAACTGGTTGTTCGCGCCGCCGCAGACGAGCCGGACGCGAAGATCGGGGATCGTGTCCGCGCTCAGGACGCCGCCCAGCGCGCAGGGAGCGAGGATGTCGGCGTCGACGCCAAGGATTTCGTCGATGCCGACATGCTTCGCGCCGAGTTCACCGGCGAGCGTGGCGGCGCGCGTTTCGTCGACATCGGTGACGATGAGGTTTGCGCCAGCCTGCCGGAGCAGCCGGCACAGGCGGGCGCCGACATTGCCGACGCCCTGAACCGCAACCGTGGCACCGGCGAGATCGAACTTCAGAACGTCCCGCGCGGCGGCCTTCATGCTTTCGAATACGCCCAGCGCGGTCCAGGGCGACGGGTCGCCGCCGGCCATGCCCTCGGCCACTTCCAGCCCGGCCACATAGGGGGCCTGCCGCCGCACCGCCCGCATGTCCGCGATGGTGGTGCCCACATCTTCGGCGGTGATGTATGCGCCCTTGAGCGTCGCCACCGCTTCGCCGAACACGCGGAAGATCGCGGCGCGATCGAAGTCGCCTTCGGGGCGCTGGAGAACGGCCTTGCCGCCGCCGAAGGGGAGGCCCGCCATCGCGTTCTTGTAACTCATTCCGCGCGCCAGACGGATCGCGTCGGTGATGAGGTCGGTCTGCGTTTGATAATGCCAAAGGCGGCAGCCGCCGGCGGCGGGTCCTATCGCCGTGGAATGGATCGCGATGATCCCCGTTACTCCGGTTTCCGCATCATTGATGACGTGGAGACGTTCCTGGAAATCGGCATTTTCGAACATGTGGATCATGGCGCTGCTCCCTTGCCGCAATCCTATCACCGCTAGTCCTGATAAAAATTGCTATTCATCCTCCCGCATCGTGGCTATTAAAAAAATATATTCGATCTATAGATATAAAGAGAATAATTTATGCCCGAATTTCTTGATAGCTTTGACAGAAAAATCCTTTCGGTCGTGCAACAGGATTCGAGCCGTTCCACCGCCGATGTCGCGGCTATGGTAGGGCTGTCGCAGGCGCCATGCTGGCGGCGCATTCAGCGGCTCAAGGATGCAGGATATATCCGGGGTGAAGTGGCATTACTGGACCGGCGGAAGATCGGCCTCAATGCCCAGATTTTTGCGCAGGTGAAGCTGACGGCGACCGGCCGTTCCAACCTTGAGGAATTCACCATGGCCATTCGGGAATTTCCCGAAGTCCTGGAATGTTTCGTGTTGCTGGGGACGGTGGACTTTATGCTGAAGATCGTCGCCAGGGACATCGAAGCCTATGAACGCTTCTTCTTCGAAAAGCTTTCGCGCGTGCCGGGCGTACAGGAGGTCAATTCGATGGTCGCCCTGTCGGAAATCAAGGCCACTACCGAATTGCCGATCGACGTGTAGGCGGGGTGTGAACCTTTGTCGCGAAACCGCGCCTAGGAAGCTGTGGCTCCGCCGGACAACAGGGAGCCGTCCTGCCGTTCAGGCCTGATGAGAAGCGCCATCGTCGCGCCGATTGCCAGGACGATCATCAGCGTGGCGAACACCAGCGTGAAATTGCCCCGGCTGCCGTCGAGAATCGCGCCGATGCTGATGGGCGCCAGAAACGCGCCAAGCTGCGCGCCGCCGTTCACCACGCTGAACGAGGTGGCGACCAGCGGCGCCGGCATGACAGCGAGCGGCAACGAGAAGAGGCAGGAGAGTGCGATCGAGAGGAAGAAGTAGATCAGCATGAAGGCAGCCGTCGCTGCAAAAACGGTCGACGCGACCGTCAGTGACAGGGTGGCGAGCGACGCGAGGAACAGGCCGATGGCGATCGGCAGGCCACGGCGGTTCGGGAAAAGCCGGTCGCCGATATGACCGCCCAGATAATAGCCGATCGCTGCCGTCAAGAAGGGCATGGCGGCCGCGATGCCCATATCCTTGATGCTCAATCCGAACCGGGTGAGAAGATAGGTCGGAATCCAGCTCATCATGCCCCAGTTCGCGACGCTGGCGAAAATGGCGCAGCCCACGGACCACAGGATCGGCTGGCAGCGGAGGATATGGGCCAGCCCGGACCTTTCGGCGGGGAGGGGCTTTACCCTGGTCTCATGGTCCGGCTGCGCGGCCCCGTCGTTACGCCTGTCTCTCACCACCCTGAAGACCAGCGCTGCGAGGATAAGGCCCGGCACGAGCAGGGAGAAGAATACGCCCCGCCAGCCCCAGTCGCTGATCAGCGCCGCGACGAACAGGGGAGCGAGGGCGGGGCCGAGCTGGGTGGCGCCCAGAAGCAGGCCGTTGACCCGTCCCACCTGTCCCGGTGCCCAGATGCGGACGGCCTTCGAAACCGCCGAGGGAGCCGCGCCCTCGGTGATTCCGAACAATATCCTGACCACCACCAGCGAGACCAGTGACGTTGCCAGCGCCGTCAACGCGGTGAAGACTGACCAGAGCAATATGGCGCAGGTCAAGATCCGCCGTGGTCCGAAACGGTCGGTGAGGATGCCGCCGGGGATCTGCATGAGCGCATAGCCTGCAAAGAAGGCGCTCATGACCGCGCCGGATTCGGTCGCGGAAAAGTGCAGGTCTTTCGCGATGAACGGGATAGCGCTCGCCATCACGAGCCGGTCGAGATAACAGATGAGATAGGTCGTGAAGAGAACCGCGATGACGGCGCGGGGTGTGCGGGGCAATGTCGTCATGCGCCTGCCCGCCCCGCCGATGGGGAATCCGCCGCAGGTGAAAAGGATGCAGCGTGCGCGGTCGGCGCGCAGGGCGAAGTCGCCGTGGCACGGCCGGGGCTGCGCCCCTTACCGCAGGAAACAGGCGGCAATATGTCGACCAAATGCGCTATCTCCCCGCACGTAGCTTCATATTCGATATGCATCCTTATCATCTTGCAGGTGAAGGAATAAGGATGGCCAAGCCACAGGCCCGTTGCTTGTTCATCAACAATGGAACCGATTATTATGACTCCGGCATAATTAAAACGGGATCGACGCCTTTGAAAAGAGGAAGATCTTTCCAGCGATGCGCGGCTGCCGTGCTTGGGTGAGGCGGATCACGCCCTCCTGAAAGGCCCTGCTATTTTCGCCCGCGCGGCGGGTTGCTCAAGTTGTCCAAAAAGCAACGCATGACTGTCTGGGGCGGCATTGGATGATGGGGGAAGGTTACTTACTCCTCATGCATTCGGCCGGTCGACAGAGCCGAAAGGAGATTTCGTCCGGGCTGTCGGCCATGGCCGGCAAGAAGCAACAATAATGGAGAAGGCTATGATCCTCCTTCCGTTCAGGGACAATCGTCAAGTTAATCAATATGGGGGTAATATGACTGCTTCGAGTAAGCGGACGCCAGGCTTTGTGCGAGGATTGCTCGCCACCAGTTGCATGATGGTCGTGGCCGGCCCGGCAATGGCGCAGGACCGGGCCGAGGACACGGGCGGCCTGTCGGATATCGTCGTCACAGCCCAGAAGCGCAGCCAGTCGGCACAGGATGTCGGCATCACCATGTCGGTCGTCACCGGCGACGCACTGGTCCGTCAGAATGTTCAGGAAGTGGCCGAGGTCGCCCGCGCGATCCCCAACGTCCAGATCAACTATGGCCTCGGCCAGAACGCCTTCAACATCCGCGGCATCGGCGTCAATGAGTTCGCTTCCAATCTGGACTCACCCGTCGCGATGCATGTCGACGAAGTCTATCTTTCCAAGAACTTCATGTCGAACCTGCTGCTGTTCGATGTCGACCGCGTCGAAGCGCTCAAGGGGCCGCAGGGCACTTTGTTCGGACGGAACACCACCGGCGGGTCCATGAACTTCTATACCCGCAAGCCGACCGACACGCTTTCCGTCGGCGCAACGGTGAACTACGACAGTTATGAGACGGTTCGCGGCCAGGGTTATCTGAGCGGGCCGCTGTCGGACACGGTGTCCGCACGGCTGTCCGGCATGTATGTCGATCAGGGCCAGGGCTTTTACAAGAATATCACGACTGGTCGGGACGAGGGTTACGAGAAGAAGTTCGCTCTGCGCGGCCAGATCCAGTGGAAGGGGGCGAATACGTCCTTGCTCGTTTCCGCGACCTATGGCGAGGATAAATCAAATCTGCCGCCCTATTACACGCCGGGCGTCTTCACGCCGGAATCGGTGGCGGCAGGTGCGCCGGTCTTCTGTGCGCCCTATCTGAACGGGACCGTGACTGGCGGGGATGCCGGCTGCGTGCGCGGCGACGGGCACTATCCCGGTTCGTCGGACCCCTATATCTCGCACGGCAACCTGACGCATCAGGCCCACAGCAAGGGCTATGGCGCAACCGCGCGGCTTGAGCACGATCTTGGCTGGGCCACGCTCACCTCGATTTCGAGCTACCAATATTATCTGCGCGATTCCGCTGAGGATTCGGATGGCGATCCGGGTGCGTCGATCGAAACCTATTATCGGAACAAGATCGGGCAGTTTACGCAGGAAGTGCGGATCGCGTCCAAGAACAACGACATCTGGAACTATGTCGTCGGCGCCTTCTACGAGCATGACAAGTTCAAGAACAACGACTATCTGACCATCGCGGGTGGCGCGGCGCCGGGCCTTTATTCGCCCTTCGGCCAGAAGCTCGATGCGGTAGCCCTGTTCTTCCACAACGAAATCAAGGTCGCGCCGACGCTGTCGTTGATCGCAGGCGTGCGCTATTCCTCCGAAAAGCTGCATCTGTCCGGTGGCACCTATGCCGGCACGGGCGTGTCGTCCCGCGAGGACCAGCATCCCACCACGATCCTCGGGCCGCTCTCTCTCGCTTCGCTTGCCGAAAATGGCGGCAAGCGTCGGGACGAGAATGTCTCGTTCAAGATGGGCGTGCAGTGGAAGCCGCAGATCAACAGCGATTTTGTCGACAATCTGATGGTCTATGGCAACGTGTCCACCGGCTTCCGGTCGGGTGCGTTCAACGCTGAATATGCGTCGCCGCAGCTTGCGCTGACGTCGCTGAAGCCCGAAACGCTCACCGCCTATGAAGCGGGCTTCAAGACCGAACTGGGCGGCCGCCGCGTACAGCTTAACGGCGCGGTGTTCCGCTATGACTTCCGTGATGGCTTCATCAATGTCGACAGCGCAAGTTCGCCGATCCCGATCACGATCAACGCCGCCAATATCAAGACCTACGGCGTCGAATTGGACACGCGCATGCTGGTCACGACCGGGCTGGAACTGACGGGTTCGGTGGGCTGGCTGGACTCATCGATCCGCAGCGACATCAGCGCCGGCGGCCAGAGCCTGAAGGGCAACCGTCCGGTCAACTCGCCGCGCTGGACGGCGTCGGGCGGCGTTTTCTACACGCATCCGCTCACCGACGGCGTCAAGCTGGACCTGTCCCTCAACGCCAATTACCGCTCGTCGCAATATATGGAGGCGGTCAACGCTCCGTCGAACCTCGAGCCGGGTTACTGGGTCGTGGACGGCCGCGTGGGCATCGCGGAGATCGACAGCCGCTGGACCATATCGGCCTGGGTCAAGAACCTGACCAAGTCCCAGTATCGGATCTACGTCAACGATCTCCCCGCGTTCGGCTGGGTGCTCAATGTCTATGGTCCGCCGCGCGTGTTCGGGGCCACGGTCGGCTTCAAGATGTGACGACACCGGCCGTCCTCGTCTTAAAGCCTTTTATTCCCATGCCGGCGCTCCGCCGGCATGGGCTTCTCCGGCCGTTGGCCGATGCTATGTTGCCGCTGGGTCTGGTCCCAGGATCAGCCGCGATCGAAACATTATGATCGTTTATTCAACAGGATATGGTACGATGACACACTATCGTCGCAACGCGCTGCTCATGGTCTCGCTGGCCACCTTTGCCCTCGCCGCCTGCCATAGCGCGGGGCAGCAGGCGTCGTCGGCCAGCGGCGAGCGGCCGGTCGACGAGAAGCGCATCGTCCAGTCCCAGACAGATGAACCCGGAAGCTGGCTGACGACGGGGCTGACCTACAGCGAAGACCGCTACAGCCTGTTGGATCAGATCAACGCCGACAATGTCGGCAAGATGGGCCTCGCCTGGTCCTATGACCTGGACGTCAACCGGGCGCAGGAAGCGACGCCGCTGATGATCGATGGCGTCCTCTATTTCTCGACCGCGTGGAGCAAGGTGGTCGCTCTGGATGCGAAAACGGGCAAGCATCTGTGGACCTACGATCCCGAAGTGCCGCGGGACATGGGCGATAAGGCGTGCTGCGATGTCGTCAATCGCGGCGTGGCGGCGTGGGGCGACAAGATATTCGTGGGTTCGCTCGACGGTCGGTTGATCGCGATCGATCGGAAGACGGGCAAGAAGGTCTGGTCGGTGGTCACGGTCGACCAGTCCAAGCCCTATACGATCACGGGCGCGCCGCGCGTTGTGAAGGGCAAGGTCATCATCGGCAATGGCGGCGCGGAATATGGCGTGCGCGGCTATGTGACGGCCTATGATGCGGAGACCGGCAAGCAGGCCTGGCGTTTCTACACCGTCCCGGGCGATCCGTCCAAGGGCTTTGAAGGGGATTATCTGAAGGCCGCGGCCAAGACTTGGCATGGCAAATGGTGGCTGGCCGGCGGCGGCGGCACGGCCTGGGATTCGATGAGCTACGATCCCGAGTTGAACCTGCTCTATGTCGGCACGGGTAACGGCAGCCCCTGGTCGCGGGACATTCGCTCGCCCGGCGGCGGCGACAATCTCTATCTGTCATCGATCGTCGCGATCAATCCCGATACCGGCCAGTATGTCTGGCACTATCAGACGACGCCCGGCGACGACTGGGACTTCACGGCGACCGCGCAGATCACGCTCGCTGATCTGAAGATCGACGGCAAGGTGCGCAAGGTGCTGATGCAGGCACCCAAGAACGGCTTTTTCTATGTCCTCGACCGGCAGACAGGCAAGCTGATCTCGGCAAAGAATTTCGTGTCGCAGACCTGGGCGACCGGCATCGACATGAAGACGGGCCGCCCGATCGAGACGCCGGAAGCGCGCTACAAGCCGGGCAAGCCCTTTATCGGGTCGCCGGGCGCCTATGCCGCGCACAACTGGCACCCGATGTCCTTCAACCACAAGACCGGCCTCGTCTACATCCCGACGATTGAGGTTCCGGTGAAATATGTGGCGGACACCAAGTATAAATATCATCCGCGCGCATGGAACCTGGGCGTCAACTTCGCCCAGGCGGGCCTTCCAGACGATTTCGACGCGCGCAAGGCGCTCGCGAAGACGCAGAAGGGACGGTTGATCGCCTGGGATCCCGTGCACCAGCGCGAAGTCTGGCGTGTGGAGCATGCCAATCCTGTCAATGGCGGTGTCGTCAGCACGGCGGGCAACGTTGTGTTCCAGGGGTTGGCGAATGGCCGCTTCACGGCCTATGACAGCCGCAACGGTCATAAGCTGTGGGAATTTCCCACGGGCATGGGCATTCTTGCCGCGCCCATCACCTATTCGGTCGATGGCCAGCAATATGTGTCCGTGCTGGTCGGCTGGGGATCGGGCTATGGTCTGACGACCGGCTTCGGTGACGAACAGGCGGGCTCGCGGAACGCGCCGCGCCGTCTGCTGACCTTCACCCTCGGGGGAACCGGGAAATTGCCGCCGCTTGAAAAGGAAGTGTTGCAGCGCGTCGACCTGTCGCCGGAATCGACCTGGACGGCCGCGCAAATCCAGCAGGGGCGGGAAGCCTTCTCTGCCAACTGCTCGCGCTGCCATGGCGAAGCGGCGGTCGGTAACCAGGTCTTGCCCGATCTGCGCTATTCCGGCGCGCTGACCAGTGCCGACACCTTTCGCATGATCGTCATCGACGGCGCACTGAAAGATAATGGGATGGTCAGTTTCAGCAATCGCCTGAGCCCCGCAGAAGCGGAAACGATCCGCGGCTACGTCTCTCATGAGGCACGCCGGTTCTGGCAGTATCAGGACAGCAAGAAAAAGAAGAACTGACGGGCGCGCCCCGTCAGAGCGCGGGGGCTAATGGGCCGCCCGCCGCCTGTCGGGGCGGTGGGCGGTTTTTTCATGCTGTGTGGGAGAGCTGTTGCGCGCGCCTCTTGCGAGGCCGGCGTCAGTCGATCAAAGATCGGGGCCGCGACATGGTCAGAGGTGCGTCGGCCTCGAAGGACCGAGCGGGTGAACGATCGGATCCGGCTCGCCTGCAATCAGCCCGGCGAGCAGTGCGCCGGTCGTCGGCCCTAGCGTGAAGCCCTGATGGCCGTGGCCGAAATCGAACCAAAGCCCGTGATGGTGCTGGGCCGCGCCAACGATGGGCAGCATACCGGGCATGCATGGGCGCTCACCGCGCCATGCGGACGCCTCGACCGGTTCTCCGAGGTCGAGCAATTCCGATGCCGCCGCATGAGCGCGCCGCAATTGCCGTGGCATCGGCTCGCGGCGGTCGATCGACAGATCCGCCCCCGTGCAGATCCGCAGGCCGGCGCGCATCGGCGCATAGACTGCGCTGACCTCCGCATCGATCATGGGCACATTCGGGAGGGGGCCGGCCGGCGTGAAATGCATATGATATCCGCGCTTGCGGATCATGGGGAAGTGATAGCCGAGCGGCTCCAGCACCTGCGGCGACCATGGGCCGAGCGCGACGACCAGATGCTCCGCCTCGAACACGCCGACGCTGGTGCGCACGCGCCATCCCGGGCCGGTGTCCAGCCCCACAATGTCGGCCCTGACCTCCTCACCGCCGCGTTTGCGAAACAGCGACGCATAGGCTCTGACCAGACCGCCGGGATCCTTGCAAGTCCAGGCATCATGCCAGCGGATCGCGCCTGCCAGCCGTTGCCGAAGAGCCGGTTCGGCAGCCGCCAGCCTATCGCCGTCCTCGACTGAAAAGCATATATCATAGCGGGCCTTCCACGACTCCGCCTTGCGCGCCATCAGATCGAAGGGCGCTGCCTCGCGGAAGATGAGACGGTAACCGTCACGCCGGATCAGCGCTTCCGCGCCCGAGGCGGCGATTAGCGAGCCGTGATCGCTGGTCGCCCGCCGCACCAGCGCCGAATAGATCTGACTGATGCGCCGATGGCGCTTGGGCGCCGAATTATACCAGTAGGGGAGTAGCGAAGGCGCTGCTTTCAAAAGGCCGCGAAAGTCCCAGTCGACGGCATTGTTCTGTTTGAGGGCAATACCCCGCAAGTCAGCGAGATCGCGGGGCAGGGCATAGGGTTCATGCGCTTCGCCCTGGATGACTCCGGCGTTCCCGTAACTCGTTTCGCTGCCCGGTGCGGCGCGATCGATCAGCGCGACATCGTAGCCCCGCGCCTGCAATGCAAGCGCGGCGCTGGTGCCAACCATTCCCGCCCCTAGCACGATGATCTGTTTCGATTGTGTTGACATGGAGGAGGAGCCTCAGAAGGGAACGGTCATTCGGCTGTCACGATGACCTCGATTTCGATGAGCGCGCTCGGGATCAGCAATTGTGAAACCACGGTCGATCGTCCGGGATAAGGCTTGGCGAAACGCTCGGCATAAATGGCGTTGAAGCCGGCAAAATCAGCGCTGTTCACGAGCCAGACGGTTACTTTGGCGACATCGGCCAGAGACTTTCCCAGCGGGGCGAGGAGACCCGCAATATTGTCAAGTACGACATGGGTCTGTTCCTCGATCGTGGTGCCAATGACCTTGCCTTCGCGCATCGCGACCTGTCCGGACAGGAAGATGAGGTTCCCGACTTGAACCGCTGGGGTGATGGGGATGACCTTGCCGGTGGGTCCGATAACATCGTCGCCGAAAGCTTGCATTTATAAGATCCTTTTGGTGTAGAGGACTGAAACTGTTCGGTGATTTAAAGTCATGACTACCGCTGCGGTGGCCGCCCGCAAGCTGGCCATCGCGTTTGCAGTCAGTGTTTTCGCCCTCTCGATCACCTTGCGCGACGTGGGGAAGCTTGGGCAAACGGGACGCGCCCCGGCTGGCCGCCATTGTGCGTTCATTGAATCGCTACATTGACAAGAACTGACCATCAATGCGACGTTAGGTTCGGATTAGTTGCCTTTTGAGCAACGCACGTCGGAGACAATGGTGATCAGGGACGAACTCGAACCCGTTTCTCGAGGCGGGCTGAGCGAACGCCGGCTCGGCTATCTGTATGCCGCGGTGGAAGCGAAGTCGATCCGTGGAGCCGCAGACAAGCTCAGCATCGAGCCGTCCGTTATCAGCAGGCAAATTCAACTTCTGGAGCGGGAGCTGGATACGGTTCTGCTTGATCGTCACGGGCGAGGCGTGCTGCCGACCGAAGCCGCGCGGCTGGTGCTCGACTTTTATCGGCGCCGCGTGTCGGACGAGAAGACAATGCTCACCCAACTTGAGGAACTGAAGGGTCTACAGCGGGGCGACGTCCAAATCGCCTGTAGCGAAGGTTTCATCGAAGCGGTCATCGAAACGGTCCTCAACGATTTTTGCGTCAAATATCCGAATGTCCAGATCACGTTGAACTCGATGCCGGTGGCTTCGGTCATGCGCCTCATCGCTGAAGAGCGGATCAATATTGGTCTCGCTTTTGCGCCACCACCCCACAATGCAGTCGAGATTCATGCGCGAAAGCGACACCCGCTTTACGTGATTGCGCGACATGATCACCCGCTGGCGCGTCAGGAAGGCGCCTTGACGCTGCAGAATCTGCTCAACCAGTCGCTCTGTCTGGTGCCTCCGGAATTCGGCATCGGCCAGCTCATCAAATCGGCCGAGCATACGGCCCAGGTGGACTTGCCTCGAACGATGATCACCAACTCGCTCGAGGCGCTGCGGCATTTCGTGACGTCCGGCCTGGGCCTTACGATATTGCCGAAAATCCTGGTCCAGCGTCAGCTTGAGACGGGTCTGGTCAAAACCCTTCGTATCCGCAACGCCTCGCTGGAAGCTGCCGAAGCGCAACTGGTCGTCCCGCCGCGGCGCATCAAGTCCATCGCTGAAACCGCCGTTCTCAAAAGGCTTGCCGCGCTCAGTTGGTTTCAGAATTGAGCCATTGCTTGACCGGGATGCATGATGGCTAGAGTCCGGGGAGGCGTGCCGACCATAAGTAGAGTTCTAAGAGTCGGTTTGAGAAATCGCGGAAGAGCGATTTCCGAGGCGGCACCAGCCCTCTCCCCCACCCGGCCACCCATAAAATACTGCCGTTGGGTGGCCGGGTGGGGGAGAGGGCTGGTGCCGCAATGCGCCAATAGGCGCATTCTCAAACAGGCTCTAAGCGCTGCCCGTCCTTTCGCGTGCCCGCCGCCGCAGCGCCTGCGGGGTTTCGCCGGTCAGGCGCCGGAACGACCGTGTCATCCTTTCGGCGTCGCCAAATCCGCAATCCCGCGCGATCTGCTCCAGCGATTTCGCATCGCTCTCGATCGCGGGCCGCGCGCTCTCGACTCGCAACTGCTCGATGGCCTTGGCCGGCGACATGCCGACCGACGCCCTGAAGGACCGCGAAAATTGCCGCGCGCTTAATCTGGCACGGTCGGCGAGCGCTTCCACATCCAGGCGCTGGGTCAAATTCTGGCGGGCCCATGCCAGCAAGTCACCGAACCGGTTGCTGGGCGCAAGATTGTCGAGAAGGGCGGAGTGTTGCGTCTGCGTTCCGGCTCGGCGGAAAGGCACAACCAGCAACTGCGAAACGCGCCGCGCGATCTCCGAACCATAGTCGTTTTCGATCAGCGCGAGGGCGAGGTCTATCCCGGCCACGACGCCGGCCGACGTCCAGACGTTATGGTCGCGGACGAAGAGGCTTTCCGCATCGACAATGACCTTCGGAAATCGCTGGCTAAGCTCGAGCGCGCCGTTCCAGTGCGTCGCTGCCCGTCGATTGTTCAGGAGGCCGGCCTCCGCCAGGACGAACGCGCCGGAACATACGCTTGCAATTCGTCGCCCGGCCCGAGCCGTCTGTTGGATGAAGGGGATCAGATCGCGATACTTCGCACTGTCATGCGCGCCATCCCCGCCGGGAATGAGCAGAGTGTGGAAGTCCTCGCAGTCCCGCAGATCCTCGGCAAGCAGCGTCGTTCCAGAACTGCTGCGTACCGGTCCGGGCGCTGCGGCGATCATCTCGATGGAATAGCCCGTGCAGCCCGTACGAGCGGCCAGTTCAAACGCTCCCAGCGCGCCGGCCGCATCGAGCAGCAGAAAATCCTCAAACAGAAGGCAGGCGATCCGCATTGAGAATTCCTCGTTTCAGGAAAAGGCGGCATCACCGCCGGATATGACCTTATTTGCCGGAAATTCGACCTTCAGGTCAATGCGGCAGCGAGGTAAAAGGCAGTAGATCAACTGGAGACATATGTTGAGCGAGCCATTTGAAATATTGTTTGTCCTCTATCCAAAGTTCGACCAGCTCGACTTCGCCGGACCTTATGAGGTCTTTTTCCGGATTCCCAACGTCAGGATCCGGCTTGCGAGTCCGGATGGCGGCGATCTCGAAACAGAGTCGGGTCTGGTTTACAGGGGCATGGAGAAGCTTTCCGACATTGAGCGATGCGATCTCATTTGCATTCCTGGCGGCGGTGACCAGAGCACGATGACGACGCCGGAAGTTCTGGGGCACATCCAGCGGCTCGCCGCGGATGCGCGTTATGTCACGTCGGTCTGCAACGGTTCGCTGGTTCTCGCGCAGGCGGGCTTGCTGAAAGGACGGCGCAGCGCATGCCATTGGTCTTTCCGCCATCTGCTTTCCAATTATGGCGCCATTCCCGACGACGCCCGCGTCGTGCGCGACGGCCGCTTTTTCAGCGGGGGCGGCGTGACATCGGGTATCGACTTTGCACTTGTCGTGGCGGCGGAGGTCTTTGGCGAAACGACGGCGCAGGCCCAGCAACTGATTATCGAATATGCGCCCCAACCGCCTTTCAACGCGGGCCGGCCTGAGACGGCTCCCCCCGATGTGCTGAAGGCCTTCGACGCCATGTTCGGCGACGCATTGCGCAGCGTTGGAGGCTTCGTGCCGCAGGTCTGACGGCCGATCGCATTGCTGACCGATGGTATCAGGTCAGCCGGGCACCCTTAGCCTGGCTGGCCTGATTGGTTTTTGGCTGCCAGACAGCGTCGTAGACGAGCCTCAGAGCAGCGGCTACCACGCTCCGAAAGGATTGTTGCTCAAAAAGCAACCAACGGCTGTTGGCCGCGACATTGGATGTAATCGAAAAGTCATTTAACCATCGTCCAACCGGAGGAATTTCGCGATGCGGAACAGCCGACAAGAAGGCGGCCGCGGGATTGAACTGCTGGGTCCAGGCGGAGACTCCGCCTGATTTTCCGTGCATCAGGTGCTGAGAGTACGCCCAATATGATCGGCAAAGGAATTGGGGGGTTGAAGATGATGATTTCAAAAGCGGGTTTCATGAGGGCGGCCATGGGCTCCCTTTTTGCGACCACCAGCCTGATGGGATGGGCCGCACCTGTCCTTGCGCAGGAGCAGGCGAGCGATGGCGGCGGACTGGCGGACATTGTCGTTACCGCCCAGAAGCGTTCGCAGTCTGCGCAAGATGTCGGCATCACCATGTCGGTCGTCACGCCAGACATGCTCTCGAAGCATAATATCCGCGAAGTCACCGAACTCGCATCGGTTCTTCCCAACGTCCAGATAAATTACGGCGTCGGGCAGAATTCGTTCAACATTCGTGGTATCGGCGTCAACGTTTTCGCCGGTAATTTCGACCCGCCGGTCGCGACGCATATCGATGACGTCTATCTTTCGAAGAGCATCATGACGCCGTTGTTGATCTTCGACCTTGACCGTGTCGAAGCGCTCAAGGGGCCGCAGGGAACGCTGTTCGGCCGCAACACCACCGGCGGTGCGCTCAACTTCTACAGCCGCAAGCCGACCGACCACTTCACCATCGGCGGCACTCTGGGTTACGACACTTATGAGACGCTGCGCGCCGAGGGTTATGTCAGCGGTCCGCTGTCCGACACGGTGTCTGCCCGTCTGTCCGGCTTCACCACCCATCAGGGTCAGGGCTATTATCGCAACACCCTGACCGGCAAGACCGAGGGCTACGACCGGAAGTGGGCGCTGCGCGGTCAGTTGGCCTTCCATGACAGCAAGACGGATGTGCTACTGTCCGCCAACTATGGGCGGGACAACAGCCAGTTGGCTCCCTATGACGTTCCGGGCGTCTTCACGCCGGAATCGCTGGCGGCGGGCAACCCGCAATTCTGCCAGCCTTACCTGAACGGCACGCTGAACGGCGCCGATGCCGATTGCGTCCGGGCGCTCGATGGCGGCTATCCGGGCGACCAGAACCCTTACACGACCAACAACAATCTTCCGCACCAGATGCACGCCAAGCAGGTCGGCTTCACCGCCCGCATCGAGCGCGATCTGGGCTGGACCAAGCTGGTCTCGATTTCGAGCTATCAGAAGTTCAACCGCTTCATCGTCGAGGATTCGGACTCGTCGCCGGTCAACTCGCTCGACTCGTACGAAGCGTTCAACATCAATCAGTATTCGCAGGAAATCCGGATCTCGCAGAATAAGCCCAGCCGATGGAACTACGTCCTCGGCGCTTATTATCAGCATGACGATCTCGCCGTGCATTCGGGCCTGATCATCCTCGATGGTGCGACGAACCTCTACACCGACTTCACGCAGAAGGTGAATGCCCGCGCCATCTTCTTCCACAACGACTTCGCCATCACCGATCAACTGTCGCTGATCGCGGGTCTGCGCTACAGCAATGAAAGCCTTCGGATCAAGGGCGGGACGTGGCTGGCCGATGGCCTGTCGACGGTGAAGGGTCAGGAGAAGCCCACCTCTCTGATCTTCCCCCTGTCGACTTCGTCCGCCGTGCCCGGCGGCGGCAAGCGCAACGACAAGAATGTCTCTTACAAGTTCGGCGCCGAGTGGAAGCCCGAGATCAACAGTGACGCCATCGACAAGCTGCTGATCTATGCGAATGTTTCGAGCGGTTTCCGTTCCGGTGCGTTCAATGTCGTTTTCGCTGACTCGCAGGCGGCGTTCACGTCGCTGTCGCCGGAAAAGATCACCGCCTATGAAGCCGGTTTCAAGTCGGTCCTCGCCGGTCGGACGTTGCAGGTCAACGGCGCCGTTTTCCACTATGATTTCAAGAACGGCTTCATCAATGTCGATAGCCCGACCTCGCCCGTCCCGGTGACGACCAACGCGGCCGGTGTGAAGACCGATGGCGTCGAGCTGGATGTGCAGTGGCAGCCTGTTCAGGGTCTTCAGTTCGGCGCGGCCGGTGGCTATCTGCACTCCAAAATCGACAGCGCCATCACGGCGGGCGGCAGGAGCCTGCAGGGCAATTCTACGGTCAACTCGCCAAAGTGGACCTTCACGGGTGACGCTTCCTACTCGACCGACATCGGCAGCGATCTGAAGCTCAACCTGGCCATGAACGGCAACTACCGCTCCTCGCAATTTCTTCAGGCGAGCAATTCGCCGGTGTCGAAGGTCGGCTCCTATTGGGTGGTCGGTGCGCAGGTCGGCGTAGCCGCATCCGATGACCGCTGGGCTTTGACCGCCTGGGTGAAGAACCTGACCAAGTCGGTATACAAGACCTATCTCAACGACCTTCCGGGTCTGGGCATCGTGCTGGCGTCCTATGGTCCGCCGCGGACCTTCGGCGGCACCTTCACCATCAAATATTGATCCGGTGACTCGTGGTACGGGTCCTGAGATAAGAGTTGGAGCCGGGGGCCGGGTGGGTGAAACCATCATGTGCCCCGGCATCTTGTTGAGAAAGATGTTGCCGATCCGGGCGAGCCTTGGGCAAGGTTCGGCCGAACATCGGATCTTGTCGGGATCCTGAATGAGGCCAAAAGGAGTGTGATCGTGGCCGCCGAAGAGATCAGCACCCGCTTTGACGAAGCCGAAATCGACAGGATTTTCGCGAAAGTCGACCAAGGCCGGTTGCCAGGCGCGGCCGTTGGCATCGCGATCGACGGCGTGCCCGTCTATGCCAAGGGCTTCGGCCTTGCGAACATGGAGTTGCCGATCCTCCTGACGCCGCACACCCGGATGCGGGTCGGATCGACCACCAAGCATTTCGCCTGCCTTGCCTACCTGCTTCTCTGCGAAGAGGGGCTGGCGGGGATCGACGACGAGATCGGCCGCTATGTCGATGGCCTGAAGCCGGCTGTTGCCTGCGCGAAAATCCCTTCGTTGATGAGCCATATCAGCGGCATCCGCGATCCATTCTGGCTCACCATGGCGATGCACGGGGTAGATCGCCCCGTCACCGACCGGCAGATCCTCGCCTATTACGAGACGATCGACGATGTCGATTTCGAGCCGGGAACGCGGTGGAGCTATAATAACGGCGGTTATGTCTTGCTCAGCGCCGCCATCGAAAAGATCAGCGGGCAGCCGCTGGAGCAAGTGCTGCGCGAGCGTATATTCATGCCCGCCGGGATGCACGACACGATGCTGCGGCGATGGGACAGCGACTTCGTGCCGAACAGCGCGGCGTTGCATTTCCGGGACGCGCGCGGTGTTTTCTCCAAGACGCATATGAGCATGGAACTGAGCGGCGCGGGCGGCATGGTCTCAACGATGGCCGACATGCTGGTTTGGCTGAAACATATGGATGCGCCGGTCATCGGCAATCAGGAGAGTTGGCGGCGCATGCGGGAGCCGCAGCTTCTCGCAAGCGGATGGTCGACCCGTTATGGCTTCGGCCTTTTCTGCGACAGCTATCGGGGCATCGACGTGGTCCACCATGCGGGCGACGTGATGAGCGGCAATTCGCAGATGATAAAGGTTCCAAGCGCAAAGCTCGACATCAGCATCGGGGTCAACCGGTCGGATGTGAGCGCCAGCGTGCTGGCATTCCAGATTATCGATGCCATGGTCAATGGCTTGGCGCCGGTGGCGGAAAAGGCAGAATATGAAAAGCGAACGGGCGCCTTCGTGTCGAAGCGCGACGGGCGCGTCGTCACCCTGGGGGACAAGGAAGGCAACCATCTGCTGACGGTCGACGGCGGTGCCGCCATTCCGGTGACGCCCGACGAGACAGGCGTGTTGCAGCTTCCCGCCCCGGCGGCGTTCCTCCAGCGCTCGGTCCGCGTCGACGGTGACGCGATCGTGCTGACCGATTTTGACGACGAGGATCGTCTGGACGAGATTGCGGTCGATGATGGCGCAATGCTTGGGAACCGGGTCGGCAGCTATCGTTCGGACAATTTCGACCTGACCGTGATCCTGACCGAGGACGGGAACGGAGCCGGCGCAACGTTGCAGGGGCGCCATGGCTGGGCAGATTATAAGCTGACGCCCATTGCCGCCGATATTTGGCGGATCGAGCAGACCCGCTTTTCGCCCATCTGCGGTATCATGACTCTCGATTTCGATGGGAATGGGCTTCGTCTCGACTTCGGGCCGGTGCGCCATATTCGCCTCGCCCGGACGGCTTGACCGCATGGGGCGGACGGGCCTCTGTGGGCTGGATTGGCCCCGTTGGTCTGATATACCGCTGCCTTTGGCTGGGGTCGATTGCGATCGAAGCAGATCCGGCATGATCGCGCCGCCCGCTATCCGGCGGTGCTGGAGCGCCCGATGAGCGCGCCCAACCAGGCCTTGATCGATCAGTTCGAGTTGCCTCATACTGGCGAGGGAAGTCCTTTCCAGATCAGCGTGGCGCGGGTCACGGGGCTGTCGTCCGATATCGCAGATGTGCCCGTATTTTTCGTGATGGACGCCGATTTTGAATTCGCGGTGGCTGCGGAGATTGTCCGGCTGGCTTCCATGGGCGGCACGAGGCCGGGAGCGATTGTGGTTGGCATCGGCTATGGCACGACCGATTTCTCGACCTTCTCGCGATTGCGCACATCTGACCTCACCCCTGCGATAAGGGCGGAAAATATCCAGTCGCTGGTCGGTCTGACCGCATTGATCGGTGAGCGATATGGCGGCGCCGAAGCGCTGCTGACGTTCCTGATCGAAACCCTCGTCCCCGAAATCGCACATCGCTATCCTGATGCCTCCACATCGAACCGCGCCCTGTTCGGCCATTCGCTTGGCGGTCTGTTCACCGCCTATGCGCTGCTCAGCCGGCCGGACGCCTTCCCTTCTTCCCTGCAAGCCCTTCGCTATGGTGGAACGGATTTGCGCTGTTCGATGAGCTGTCCGCTTTTGCGGCCAGGCTCGACGCCGCCGAACGCAAGCCGCGCCTGTTCATATCTGTCGGTGGCGACGAGCAGGTGCTTCCAACCCAGGTGCCGCGCTGGACGACCTGGCGCGCGATGGGCTTCCCGCAGATACGAGCGTCGTGCTCGTTCACATGCTCAATCCTTGGGGAGCGGCGTGGCGACGTCGGCATACGCATGAAAATATCGATCTCAACCGCAGCTTCGTCGACCGGGCGGTCCTGCTGCCGCCCAATGTGGAGCATGCCGCGCTGATACGCGATGGGTTCCTCGACTGTCTGCGGGCGCCGACGCCCGACAAGGCATTGGAGGCCGTGGCCCGGTTCAGACGGAAACATGGCGACGATGCCCATGCGCAGGCGGTGTTTCAGGGCCAATATGATAGCGCCACAGGATTGGGTTATGGCGGCAGCACGGCGAGCTGGTCGCATGACGTGTTACGGCAGGTGGTCGAAGACATGCTCGAGCCGGCCAGCCTTGTCGCATTGATCGATCTGCACACGGGCCTGGGGCCTTTCGGGGTAGGCACATTGATCTGCACCGAGACGCCCGGTTCTCCGGAGATTTCCGCGTTGCGGGCGTGGTATGACGAACCGTTCGTCGCGCTGCTCGAAGACCGGAAAGGGTTGCCCTACGAGCTGCAGGGCGATCTCGCGCAGGGGGTCCGGCAAATGCTTCCCGCTGCCCGGCTTCTCCCGATCAGTCTGGAATTCGGTACCTATGATGCCGATCGCTTTACCGAACTGATGATAAAAGACGCTTGGGCGGAGGCGCAGGGCAATCCCGACGACCCTGCGGTCGAGGCGATACGGTGCGATCTGATGCACTTTTTCTATCCGCAGTCATCTCTGTGGCGAGACATGATCGCGCGGCGCGCGAGAGTGGTTGCGAAGATGGCGCTGGCGGGCCTGACGGCGCTTTGATCTGTGCGCCCGCGCGCCTCGCCGCTGAGACGGGAGGGGCGGCCGGGATCGATGATGCCTCTTAAGGCCGCTTAATTAAGCTTGGCGCGTCAGAACCCGGCCAGAACGACGCGTGCCTCCAACCTGCTGACCGTTGACGACGACCATCTCGATCCCGTCGGCAGCGTTAGTCGGCTCTGCATAGGTTGCGCGATCCCCGATGCGGTCGGCGTCGAACAGAACCAGGTCGGCAAACGCACCGGCACGAATGGTTCCGCGGTCGACAAGCCCATATTCCTGGGCAGGCAACTGGGTCATGCGGCGAACGATGTCTTCCAGAGGGAACAGGCCACGCTCCCGGCAGAAATAGCCCAGAACGCGCGGGAACGTGCCCCACAGGCGAGGATGCGGCATCTTGTCGTGGGGAAGTCCGTCGGAGCCGATCATGCATTTGGGATGGCTGATGATCCGGTCCAGATCCTCCTCGCTCATCATATGGTAGATGGCGCCGCCCGGCTTCAGCCGCTCGATCGTCGCTTCTTCACTGATGCCCCATTCCGTGGCGATGTCGATGACGGTGCGCCCGGCAAGGTCCGGATATGGCGTCGACCATGTGATCTGGGTGGAGCTGGATTTGGCAGCCAGATCGTGCAGGAGGGAGGACGATCCCGCGATGTAAGGATAGGCATCGAGAGCGACCGATTGCTCTTCGGCGGCCGCATTGATCCGCGCCAGCGTGTCGACGCTCCGGCCGAAGTTGCGGTGGCCCATGCATTTATGGTGCGAAATGATAAGCGGGACGTCGGCGCTGCGGGCAGTGGTGAAGGATTCATCGAGCGCGTCCATGATCGCGTCGGCTTCGTCCCGCATATGCGTCGTGTAGACGCCGCCATAGGCGGATACGACTTCGAGCAGGGCGACGACTTCATGGGCCGTGCTGCCGCGGGCGACCGGATAGAAAAGCCCACTACTCATGCCTATCGCGCCCGACCGCATGCACTCGTCGAGCAGGCGTTTCATCGCGTCGATCTCCGCCTCGGTGGCGGGCTGGGTGATGTCGTCCATCACGGCGACCCGCAGCGTCGAATGCCCGACGAGCGGAGCCGCATTGACGGCGGGCGAGGCGGAACGCACGGCGTCGAGATAGGCGGCGAACGTGGAAAATATGAAGGGACCGGACGTGCCGGAGACGAGCAGGTCGAGGGGAGGGGGCACCGTATCGCGCACCAGCGGCGCGAGGCTGATGCCGCAATTTCCAGTGATGATAGTGGTGATGCCCTGCGACACGCTCGGCGCCATTTCCGGCCCGACCAGCAATGCATTGTCCTGATGGGTATGAACGTCGATGAAACCGGGCGACAGAATTCGGCCGCTGGCATCGACACGGCGGACAGCAGCACGGTGGCGCAGATCGCCGACCATGCCGATCCGATCGCCGCTGACGGCGACATCCGCGACATAGGATGGCTCGCCCGTGCCGTCGACGACGGTGGCCTGATCGAAAATGAGATCGAATGGCCCGTCGTGCAGATCGTTGTTCATCGTAGTTCCTTGAAAATATTTGGAAGGCTGGCGCAATCGGCGGCGTCCTAGCCCTCAAGAAGCACGTAACTTTCTTTGGCCAGCTTCCAGCCCTGGTCCGAGAGGAGCCAAGCGGCATGATAGATTCCGGCCCTGGCGGATTGCCCGCGCCACAGTCCGCGCCACCGCCCCAGTTCGGCAGATCGCTTGCCATCGGAGCCGAGAATGATGCTGTCCGGCGTGCGGTCGAAGGTGATGAAGCCGGGATCGGTGAAGTAATTGCGATAGACGTCCAGAATGCTGGGCTTGTCGAAGCAGTGGGTCGAAAAGCTCGGCATGACGGCATAGTCGTCCTGAAGAAGAGCAGCGATTGCCGGCAAATCCTTGCTGACGAGGGCGTCGTTGAACGCCGACCTCGCCTGCCGGATCATCGCTTCATTCTGTATCGACATATCAGTCATGCCGGGATGGCCGGTGATATGGGTGCCGCCCCGCTCCGCAATCGAGCGGGCCTATTTTCTCCCCCTTGTCGCATCGGACGAAGCCCTCAGTCCCTGTCTTTGCCATGGGGAGCAACGCTGCCGTAACGGGGCGCCGGGATGGTAACCATCCGCATTTCGGTCATCGCCTCGATCGTGTGACGGCCACCGAGCCGTCCGATCCCGCTTTTCGTGCCCGAAGCGCCGCCCAGCGGCATGTGCGTTTCCCATGTCACTGTATGCGCGTTGATGTTGATGATGCCAGCCGACAGCTCGGTCGACATTGCCAGCGCCCGTTCCATATCCCGCGAAAAAATCGACATGGTGAGGCCGTATTCGGTATCATTCGCGACCCGCAGAAGCTCGTCGTCGCCGTCCAGCGCGATCACGGGAACCACTGGCCCGAATGTCTCTTCCCGCGCGACCCGCATGTCAGGGGTGACGTCGGCCAGCACCGTCGGCGCGTAAAAGAAATCGCTACCGAGGTCCGGCAATAGATGCCCGCCGGTGAGGCACCGCGCACCTGCCGCGATCGCTTCATCGACATGCTCACGAGTCTTATCCACGACCGCAGCATTGTTGAGCGGCCCCATGGTGGTTCCCTGGTGCAGAGGGTCGCCCGGCTTGTGCGACCGTGCGATCTCGGCAATCTTTTCGGCCAGTTCCTCAGCAATCGCGGCATCGGCGAGAACGCGGCCGGTGGCGGCGCATATCTGTCCCGAGTTCATGAAGGCACCCACCGCCGCGGCCTGCGCCGCAAGATCGAGATCCGCGTCGCGCCGGACGATCACGGGGCCGTTGCCGCCCAGTTCCAGCAGCATCGGCTTGCCGGCGCCGCGCTCCGCGACGCTCCGACCCGTCCTGGTCGAACCGGTGAAGCCGATGCCCTGCACGTCTTCATGGCCGACGATTTCATCGCCCACGACTGCGCCCTGTCCGAGCACCAGGTTGATCAATCCGTCCGGCAGGCCGACGCTGGCGATGACGCGCATGAGCGCGGCCGCGACCAGCGAGGTGGTGGGCGCAGGCACCCACACCACGGTGTTGCCAGTCGCGATCGCGGGTGCGAGATATTCGCCCGGGATCATGACGGGATAATTCCACGGCGTAATCACCGCATAGACACCGCGTGGATGACGCTGCGTCAGGAACTGGCGGTCGGGGGTCTGGCCGGTCTGCACTTCCCCGGTCATGTAGCGCGCCAATTCAGCGCTCATGTGGAAACCGTGGGCCGTCGCCGTCACTTCGGCGGTGGCTTCTGCCAAAGTCTTGCCCTGTTCCATCGACAGGATCCGGGCGAGGTCATCGGTCGCGGCCGCAATTGCGTCGCTGATCGACGCGCACAGCGTAGCCCGGTCCCATGTCGAAAGGCGCGCCCAGGCGCGCTGCGCGGCCTTTGCCTGCACCACCGCCCTGCGCGCTGTTTCCCGCGTGCTGAGTGGCAGGCGGGCAAGTTCGCCGCCGGTGGCTGGATTGATCGCTGCGAAGGTTTCGGCCTCGTCGTTTTCCCATCGTCCGCCGATGTAATTTCCCAGACCCTGTGCAAGCTCGGGCAAGTCCGTCCGGGGGGCGCGCAGGTCTGTTGTCATGAGTGTGTCCCTAATTTGCTCACTTATTGAAGAGCGAGCTTTGCTTCGGTTTTCGTCTGTGCCCACCGCATCGCTGCCTTTGCCGGCAAGACAAATGCAGAGCTGAGCCGACCCTCTCTCAGCCGCGCAAGCATCCCCCATCTAGCGCGACGCTCAAGCGACGGGGCGCGGCTCGCGAAGCCGAACGAAAATCTCGTTATTTTTGTATGACCCATCCCAAAATCGTCCAATGGCATAAGGGGAAGCTCAAGGTTGCTCTTTAAGCAACGCTTGCAGCGGCAATATTCCCCATGTCTTGCAGGGGGTGCCGCAAGTGGACGCGCGGGGGGCGCCGGCTCCCGCGCGCGTCTTGGTTATGCCGGCCTGGCTACGCGGTCATATGATGCAGGGCGCGTCAGCGCCTCCGGCCCTTTATGCGAGAGCGGAGGCGGTTGACAGCCATTCCGCTGTCGAAGTGATGGTGGCATAGCCGAACGCCAGCGCGGCCATGCTTGCGGCATGGACCTGCGCAGCCGGCACCAACGTCCCTTCAAACTCCAGATCCCTCGTCGCGCAGGCGTCATGGACAATGGTGACAGTGTATCCCAGATCGGAAGCGGCGCGCGAAATCGCCTCGACGCACATATGGCTCATGGCGCCCACGACCACCAGCGCGTCGATATTGTGCGCATCGAGGACTTGCTTCAGCCGCGTGTCCCTGAAGCTGTTCGCATAATGCTTCACCACAACCTCTTCGCCCGCGACCGGAGTCACGCCGGCGATGATCTCGTCCGCCGGGTTGTTGGGAACGTAGAGAGGGGTATCGGGGAGCAGTTCGTGGCGGACATGGATGACCGGGTCTTTCTGATCGCGGGCTGCGCCAATCACACGAGCGGCGTTGGCCACGGCTTCGTCAATGCCGGTCAGCGGCAACTGGCCCGAAGGCAGGTAGAAATTCTGGAGATCGACAGACACGATGGCGCGCTGGCCCATGAACTATTCCTTTCGAAATGGTGGAAAGATGGATTGGATAGCGCTGGAAGAATGATGCTGATACCGGCGTGAACGACATTCGGAGGGGTGATACCGACAATGGCCGATAAACCGCCGGTGGAGATCGGCATCCTTCTCTATCCCGGTGCACAGGCCGCATCGGTTCTGGGAATTACCGACTTTCTGACATTCGCTGACCGTCGGGCCAGAACGGAGGGCGGATCGGACGAGCCGGCGTTGTGCATCAGCCATTGGCAACATGGGGAGCGGGGGCCGGAAAGGGTGTTCGACAGCGCTCCGGGGTGCGGTGACGCGGAGCCGACCGTATTGCTGCTTCCGCCAGCTCTTGACGGGCCGGTAACAGCGGAAACATCGGCACCCTTCATCGACTTTCTGCGCGATCACCACGCGGCGGGAGTCGTGCTTGGCTCCGTGTGCGCAGGCGCGTTCCTGCTCGCTGAAACAGGGCTGCTGGCAGGGCGTTGGGCGACAACGCACTGGGACGCTGCAGAGCCTTTTCGCCAGCGCTTCCCGGACGTGAAACTCGACACCGACCGTCTGCTCATCGACGAGAGCGATATATTGACCGCAGGCGGGGTGATGGCTTGGACCGACCTGTGCCTGCGCCTGATCGACCGTTTTCTTGGGTCCGCGGTGATGCTGGACACTGCGCGTTCCTTCCTGTGCGACCCACCGGGCCGCGAGCAACGCTATTACAGCAATTTCTCGCCCAGGCTCGACCATGGCGACATGGCCGTGCTGAAGGTCCAGCACTGGCTACAGGCGACCGGAGCGACCGATGCCCGGCTGGCGCGGCTGGCCGAGATAAGCGGGCTGGAGGAACGGACGTTGCTGCGCCGGTTCCTTAAGGCGACGGGCCTGACGAGCACCGACTATTGCCAGCGCCTGCGTGTGGCGAACGCTCAGGAACTGCTGCGATCGAGCGTGCTGCCGATTGACCGTATCGCGTGGGATGTGGGCTATGCCGACACGTCTTCGTTCCGAAAGCTGTTCGTGCGCATCGTCGGCCTTACTCCCGGAGAGTATCGACTGCGCTTCCGGGGACGATAAACATCGTCGCGGACCGGAGGACCGTCCGATCGCGCAAGGCATCGACCAACCTGCGATGCCTTGCGCGTGGAAGGCGGCTTTACTTCTTCAAGCCGTAGCGCGCGGCAGGCTCGGCGTTGAACATCGATTGCAGGAGCGTTCCGCTCGCGCTGTCATAGGCTTCGAGGAGAGACAGGTCCGCCAGCGACGGCGCGATGACGGGCTCGCCCTGCTCCAGACCCGACATCACCGAGTCAACGCAATCTTCGGTCGTCATGACGATAGCGTCCGGCAGCGGGTCCAGCTCGGCGCCGCCCGCCACGTCCCATCCTTCGGAAACCACGGCGCCAGGCAGGATCAGCCGCACATTCACACCAGTGCCTTCGACCTCGTTCTGAAGATATTTCGTCAGGAGATACACATAGGCCTTGGTCGACGCATAAACAGGAATGCCGATGCCAGGGAAGGGCGCGAAACCCGCGCCGGAGCCGATGTTGATGAGCGTGCCCGCACCCCGCTCGGTAAAGCGCACGAGAGCGGCCTTCGACAAGGTCGTCAAAGCCGTGACGTTGAGGGCGATCATGTTGGCGATGACATCATCCGGCGTTTCGGCCAGCGTCTTGATCGTGGAATAGCCGGCATTGTTCACCAGGAACGAAACCGAAGGATCGGCCGAAATGCGCTTCGAGACGGAGCCGACGCCCGCAGGATCGGAGAGGTCGGCGACCAGAACTTCAGCGCGAACCGAAAACCGGCTTTCCAGATCAGCCGCGATAGCGCGAAGCCGGTCTTCCCGCCGCGCGACGAGCAAGAGATCATAGCCACGCGAGGCAAGACGATCGGCGAAAAGCTTGCCGATACCCGAAGAAGCCCCGGTTACGATCGCTGTACCAAGATTCCCAGACAAATCGATTTCCTTTAGCACATGGAGGAATGATGAACGGGCAAGCGCCCAATTCTTACCCGCTGCAATATGCGTCCGGTCCAACGGGGACCATGACCAATACCCTCATGGACAAGGTGACATATATATTCACCCGCCCACATGGCACCAGGTTCACCTTGCCAGATGTGGTCGGTCTAACTCTGTGTGAATATTAGGGCCAATCGACATTCAGCCCTGACGGCCTGCAAATGGCGATTTTCCGTGCTTCCGGTGCTCACGTACTTTTAGTACGCTGCGTTGAAGCGAGGCACGTGACTCGCTTCAAGGGTCACGAAAAACCACCATTTTCGGCACGTCATCATCTGAATGTCGATTGGCCCTAGAATTCCCATTCCGCTCTCCTGCAATCAGCCTGTTCAATCTGCGCTCACGCGGGCCCCGCGGCTTGAGCGAGATTGCGATGTTTCGGCTGCATCAAACCGTCCTAGCCGCCACGCCCAAAAGTCCCCAAGGTACAACCGCGCGCATGCCAATCGCGCCTCTTTCGCGCACCGCTTGGCTTCCAGGAGTTACCGTGAGCTACATCGTCGACCGTCATAATCTCGACTTTCTGCTGTTTGACATGTTCGATTTGGAGAAGGCGCATGCGTCCGGCCCCTTCGAAGGGCAGGACAGGGAGTTGATTTCACAGCTTCTGGATACGGCGCAGCGCATTGCTGAAGCCGAATATCTGCCTACGGCCGCCACGCTTGACGCCGTTCCACCGACCTTCGAGAATGGCGAAGCGGTCATGCCGGCCTATGTCGGCCGTGCGCTGAATGCCTATAGCGAGGCAGGTCTTTCGGCGCAGAGCTTTCCCGAGGAAGTCGGAGGGCTGGGCATGTCGCATACGGTCAGCATGACCGTCAACGGCATGTTCAGTGCCGCCAATGTCGCGATCGCCAATTACTTCCTGCTGACCGCGGCGGCGGCACGTCTCTTGCTGGCATTCGGCACGGAGGAGCAGAAGTCCCGCTACGCGTCACATATGATCGCGGGGCGCTGGATGGGTACGATGTGCCTGTCCGAACCGCAGGCGGGCTCGTCGCTGTCCGACATCACGACGCGGGCCGATCCCGTGGGCGACGGCTCCTATCATCTGCGCGGCACCAAGATATGGATCTCCGGCGGCGGCCACCGCATGAGCGAGAATATCGTTCATCTCGTTCTTGCCCGGCTTCCCGACGCGCCCGCCGGCGTCAAGGGCATCTCCTTGTTCCTCGTCCCGCAAAAGCGCCTCGACGAAGCAGGCCGGCCGGGGGAAGACAATAATGTGACGCTGGTCGGTCTGGCGCACAAGATGGGGCAGCGCGGAACGACCAACTGCCAGCTCAATTTCGGTGAGGACGGTGCTTCGGTCGGCTATCTGATCGGCAAGCCCAACCAGGGGCTGCACGCGATGTTCCACATGATGAACGAAGCGCGCATCGGTGTCGGGCATATCGCGACAATGTCGGGACTGATGGGCTATCTCTACTCGCTCGAATATGCGAACGAACGCCTTCAGGGCCGCCGCATCGGCCAGAAGAATCCCGGCTCGCCCCAGATTCCGCTGATCGAGCATGTCGATATCCGGCGCATGCTGCTGGCGCAAAAGGCGGCGGTCGAAGGCGCGCTGGCGCTGTGCACCTATTGCGCGCTGCTGGTCGACGAGCAAAATGGCGGGGGCGAGGTGGATCAAGCTGACGTCGCCCTGCTGCTTGAAGTGTTGACGCCGATCGTCAAGTCATGGCCGTCGGAACATTGCCTTGAGGCAAACAAATGGGCGATGCAAATATTGGGTGGCGCGGGATATACCAGCGATCATCCGGTAGAGCGCCTCTATCGCGACAATCGGCTCAACCATATCTACGAAGGCACGTTCGGCATTCAGGGCATCGACCTTCTGGGACGGAAAGTCCGTCTGGGGGAGGGGCGCGGCCTTGCCCTCCTGATCGAGCGCATCAAGGCCACGATCAGCGAAGCAGCGCACATCCCCGCGCTGTCCGGCCATGCGGCCAAGCTGACAGAAGCTCTCGTCTGGGTCACCGACGCCACCGCCGCGGCCCTGGCGGAGCCCGAAATGGAGCGCAGCCTTGCCAACGCGACGCTCTATCTCGATGCGACCGGGACGGTCGTCATCGGCTGGATGTGGCTGTGGCAGGCAATGGTCGCCGTTCGCATGGAAGAAGGCGGTGCCACCAACAGGGCTTTTTATGAGGCCAAGCGCGCCACCTGCGACTATTTCTTCCGCTACCAACTGCCGCACGCGCAGATCGACCTGGGGCTGGTGAATGCATTGGACGTCACCTGCCTCACCACGACGCCGGAGCAGATCCGCGCGGTCTAGGGATACAAGGCTCGGTTAGGCATGCGAGATAATCAAGAGGAGGATGGCTTGGGAAGCCGGAATACAGGAACGCCTGATCTGCTGTCGACGCTGGACCAAGGCATTTTGACGCTGACGCTCAACCGGCCGGAAGCGCGCAATGCCATGAGCGATCCGATGCTGGAAGCTATGGACCGCGAACTCGCATTTGCCGAAGGCAGTAACGAAGTGCGGTGCGTGGTTCTTCAGGGAAGTGGCCGTGCCTTCTGCGCCGGTGGCGACGTCAAGGCTATGGGAGAGAACCCTATAACGCCGTCCAAACTAGACGATCGCGTCGAGTATCAATGCGCCATTCAGCGCGCGACGTCGGGCAGGCTGGTCGCGATGGCCAAGCCCACCATGGCCATCATCCACGGCCCGGCTGCGGGTGCGGGTCTCGCGCTGGCGCTGGCTTGCGACCTCAGGGTCATGGCCCGCCCGGCTTTCCTGCTCACGGCGTTCGCGAGCGTCGCTTTGTCGGGGGATTTCGGCATCGGATATCTGCTCACCCGGCTCGTCGGGACGGCGCGGGCCAGAGAGATGATGTTCCTGCCCGAAC
The DNA here is from genome assembly GCF_013375535.1 of Sphingobium sp. 15-1. Taxonomy (GTDB): domain Bacteria; phylum Pseudomonadota; class Alphaproteobacteria; order Sphingomonadales; family Sphingomonadaceae; genus Sphingobium; species Sphingobium aromaticivastans. The sequence goes on along the minus strand of NZ_JABXJG010000002.1, from coordinate 935,892 downwards.
GTATATCGAGCGACCGGGCGCTGGACATGGGGCTGACGAACTGGGTGTATGAAGCCGAAGACCTGCCCAAGCAGGCGGCCGTAATCGCCCGGCGCCTTGCGTCCGCTCCGCCCCAGGCGCTCGGCTATATGAAGGAGCATCTGAACAGGGCGCTGTCCTCCGAATTTGGCCCCTATATGGATCGTGAAGTGCGCTGCCATATCGATTGTTCGCAAACGGCGGACCATCTTGAGGGAGTCAGGGCTTTCGCGGAGAAGCGCGCGCCCCTTTTCAGCGGGCATTAGAGTGGCCGGGCATTCCACCAGTCATCCCAGGCCGCTTCCCCGGTCCCTTTTGCCCGATGGCATCCGGTCCCGTATCGTCGACGGGGTCGGCAACCTCGATATGCATATTCTCGAAGCCGGATTTGAAGAGAAGAATCGGCCCGCCATTCTTCTTCTGTATGGCTTTCCCGAACTGGCGTGGTGCTGGCGCAGGCTGATGCCGCTTCTGGCGGCGGCTGGTTATCATGTGATCGCACCCGACCAGCGGGGTGTTGGCCGCACCACTCCTCAGCCAGACGCTTATCACACGGATCTGGAGCCTTATGCCACAGGCAATCTGGCGAAGGATATCTTCAACCTCGTCGAAGCACTCGGTCTTTCTTCGATCGAGATGCTGATCGGCCATGATGCGGGTTCGATTGTCGCGGGCTTCTGCGCGCTCGCGCGGCCGGACATGATCCGCCGCCTCGTGCTTTCAGCATCGCCTTTCGGGGGCGCCCCCCCTAAAGGAGCCGCGCCGGCCGCGCCTTTCCTCGACCATCCGGTCCATGAGGAACTTGCGCGACTGCCGCAGCCGCGCAAACATTACCAAGCCTATTATTCAGGCCCAGACGCGAACAACGACATGTGGCATCCGCCACAAGGGATTCACCAGTTTCTGCGCGGCTACTATCATCAGAAAAGCGCCGACTGGGACGGGAACAGGCCGTTCCCGCTCAAGAGCTGGCCCGGCGCAGACCTTGCCCGATTGCCGCATTATTATTGCATGCCGGCACAAAGCGGAATGGCGGAGGTCGCCGCTGCCGTCATGCCCGACGCCAGGCAGGTGGCGGCGTGCACATGGCTGAGCGATGCCGATCTGGCGGTCGCCGCCGCCGAATTTGCCCGCACCGGGTTTCAGCCCGCGCTCAACTGGTATCGCAGCGCTCTGGCAGAAGGCATGACCAGCCGGGATATGTCGCCGTTTCACGGCCAGCGCCTCACCATGCCGGTGGCCTTCGTTGCCGGTAAGGTTGACTGGGGCCCATATCAGGCGCCGGGGTTGATGGAAATCATGCGGGACGGGCTGGCGGCGGACTCGGTTTCCATTCACTTTATCGACGGGGCCGGTCACTGGGTGCAGCAGGAACAACCGGAACGCTTTGCGGAGATCGTGCTTGCTCTCGCCAAGCTGTCATGATCCCGCCGAATTTCACGCGGTTGAAGGCGCTGTGCCGTAAATCGCGACCAGAGGGTTGCGAAGGCTGGTCATTGCCCCATGGCGTGCGGATGGCATGATTGGGACAGCGGTTCGCGCTGATAATCGGCCCGGTTCCAGGCGAGTCCATCGGTTCCTGTCCTGCTATACATGGATGGAGCCGTGCGCGCGATCGGGCGGAATGCGAAAAAAGCGGAGAGGCACAGAATGACAAAGCTCTTGAATGACCACCGGATCGATCCACGGATCAAAGCTATATTTGGCGAGTATGGGGCGCCGACTGCGCCCGACTTGCTCACGCGCGAAGAGGTGATCGCGTTCATGCACACTCCGGAGGCGCAGGAAGCTGTGGCAGCAGATGCCGACTTCTTCGCGGCGGCCGTGTGCGAAGAGTCCGCTCCATCCGCCGGCCTTGTCTACGAAACCAAGACGTTCATTTCGCAGCCGGACGGGAATGAAATCAAAATCCAGTATATCCGCCCCGAAGGCACGGACGTCCTGCCCTGTGTCTATTATATGCATGGCGGCGGTATGGCGTATCTGTCGGCCTTCGATCCCAACTACCGCGGATGGGGCAGCATCATCGCGGCGCAGGGCGTGGCGGTCGCGATGGTCGATTTCCGCAACAGCCTGCTTCCCTCGTCCGCTCCGGAAGTGGCTCCCTTTCCCGCCGGCCTGAACGACTGCGTCGCGGGCGTGAAATGGGTCCATGCGCATGCCGAGGAATTGAAGATCGATCCTGCCAGGATCACTCTCGCCGGCGAAAGCGGCGGCGGCAATCTCTCCCTGGCGACCGCGCTGAAGCTCAATCGCGATGGCGACATCGGCCTTATAAACGGCGTTTATTCGCTTTGCCCGTTTATCGCCGGTCAGTGGCCGCATCCCGACCATCCGTCATCCCACAATAATGAGGGCATCTTCATCAGCATCGGGAACAACCGTCTTACCTTGGCCTATGGTATCGAGGCGTTCGAGCGTCACGATCCGCTGGCATGGCCCATCTTCGCGTCCGAAGCCGATCTCAAGGGCTTGCCGCAAACGGTCATCAGCGTGAACGAATGCGATCCCCTTCATGACGAAGGCGTCGCTTTCTATCGCAAGCTGCTGGCGGCCGGGGTACCCGCGCGGTGTCGTTCCCTGATCGGGACGGTGCATGCGGTCGAGATTTTGCCGAGATGCGCGCCGGACATTAGCGCCAACACAGCCAACGACATCGCCTATCTTGCAAGGACGGGAAAGTGACGGGAAATCTTCTCGCCGCCGATGTCGATGGCCCGCTTCTCGATGGAATAGCTAAAGGAGATTGAAATGGCTGACGGTTCTTGGTCGCCGGCACCTTCATTAAGGAGCCAAGTAAGCGAGGCGGAGTGGCAGATGCGCGTCGATCTCGCCGCGCTCTACCGGCTTGTGGCTCTGCATGGCTGGGACGATATGGTCTATACCCATATATCGGCACGGCTGCCCGGGCCGGACCATCATTTCCTCATCAATCCCTACGGCATCTTCTTCGAGGAAATGACGGCGTCGTCGCTCGTGAAGGTCGATATGGACGGCCATGTCGTCCAGGATACGCCCTACAAGGTCAATGCGGCGGGCTTCACCATTCACTCCGCGATCCATGGCGCGCGCGAGGATGTGAAGTTCGTGATGCACCTGCATACCGACCAGGGCATTGCCGTGTCGGCGCAGCAGGAAGGGTTGCTGCCGCTCAGCCAGACTGCGCTGGCCGTGCTCCCCGAACTTGCCTATCACGACTATGAAGGCATCGCGCTCGATTGGGACGAGCGCGAGCGGCTGGTCGCCGACCTTGGCAACAACGCAGCGATGCTACTGCGCAATCACGGCACGTTGGCCGTTGGCCTGGACGCTGGCGATTGCTGGCGCACCATGTTCATCCTGGAACGGGCCTGCAAGATTCAGGTCATGGCGCTGACAGCGGGGCGCGACAAGGTGCTGATCGCACCCGAAAAGGCGCAGGAGACGGTGGCCCGTCAGATGGCTGCGCGCGGCCCGCTTCGACTGGAGGGCGGTCAATCCGCTTATGAGTTGATCTGGCCCGGTTGCCTGCGTCGCCTCCATCGCGAACTGCCGGGCTTCGATGCCTGACCGAATAAATGCGCAGTGGCGTCATCGCGCCATTGCGCATCCCGTCTCATATAAGAAAGTCTGACAATGTCCGACCCCAAGGAAACCGAAGGCGCCACCACCCATTTCACGCAAATGGCCGATTCCACCAAAGAGGACTGGGCGATCATCGATAGCCATTACAAGCCCTTCCACGCGGGACTGTCCAACCGGATCCTGACGCATCTGAAGCTGCTGGACGGTGATTTCGGCGGCTATCCCGTGGATCGGCTGGAACATAGCGTCCAGACCGCCACGCGCGCCTATCGGGCGGGAATGGACGAGGAATATGTCGTGTGCGCTCTGCTGCACGACATTGGCGACACGCTGGGTTCAGGCAATCATGCGGATCTCGCCGCGGCGATCCTGAAGCCCTATGTCTCGGAAAAGAACCACTGGATGGTGGAAAAGCACGCCATCTTCCAGGGCTATTATTTCTTCCATCATATCGGTGAAGACCAGCATATGCGGGACAAGTTCAGGGGGCACCCGCACTTTGAGTATACGGCGGATTTCTGTCACCTTTACGATCAGTCCGCCTTTGATGCCAATTACGACACCATGCCGCTCGAAGCGTTCGAACCGATGGTCCACCGGCTCTTCTCGACGATGCGATATTCGTTCTACAAAAGCCCGACCGCAGAATAATCGGCCGATAGCAGACAGACATGATCGAAACGCGTTGCGTCAGCCTGAATGGCCTTGAATTCACCGTCGACATTGCGGGTCACGGCAATGAGCAGACCGTTCTGCTGCTACATGGCTTCCCGGAATCGCGCTATATGTGGCATCCTCAGGTAGAGGCTCTGTCGGCTGCGGGATTTCGCGTCATAGCGCCCGACCAGCGGGGCTATTCCACGGGCGCGCGCCCCGCCGAGCAGGATTCCTATCGCGTGGAACTCATCGTCCAGGATGCGGCGGACCTCATGCGGTCGCTGGGCATTGCTGACTTCCATCTGGTCGGACATGATTGGGGCGGGCAGATCGCGTGGTTGCTCGCGTCTGTTCATCCGGACAGGATTCGCACCCTGAGCATATTGTCGCGGCCCCATCCGGCGGCTTTCGCGCGGGCGATGGCGGAAGACCCGGAGCAGCCGGAGCGATCCCGCCATCACCGGTTCCTGAAGGATCCGGATGCCTATGCCCGGATGCGCATTGACGGGCTTCGTCCCTTGCGGGAGGCTTTGGAAACCCAGCATGTGCCGCCAGAGATCGCGGCGGTGCATATCGCCAAGCTTGCCGAGCCGGGCGGCGTGGAAGGCGCCATCAACTGGTATCGCGCCAGCGGCTTCACGGGCGCGGAGACGCCCCCCATCGACCTGCCGACCCTCTACATCTGGGGCACCGAAGACGCGACGGTCGGGCGATATGCGGCGGAACTGACGTCCGACTATGTCACCGGACCGTTCCGGTTCGTGACCGTTGAAGGGGCGGGACATTTCATCGTCGATCAATGCCCCGACATCGTGTCGAATCTGCTGCTCGAACATATAAGGCAGGGCGCGGATAGTCCTGCCTAGCAGGTCTGTCCGCACCAGCGCGCGCTCCGGTCTAGTTGTCACACAGGCGTCGTTGCAGCCGGTAGGCTGTCGGCGACATGCCGAGCCAGTCGAAGCAGGCGCGCCAGAGACTGCGGCGATCCGAAAAACCCAGATCGAACGCGATGTCGTCCAGATTGGCGTCGGTCGCCAGCAGGGTGCAGAGCTTCCGCATCCGGACTTCCCGGGAAAGTTCACGGAAACTCGTTCCTTCCTGCGTGAGCCGGCGCTGCAAGGTCGCTGCGCTCATCCCGAGCTTGCGGGCCGCGACACGCTGATTGGGAATTTCCTCCTGCATCAGCACGCGCAATTCATCGACGATCGAACTGGACGCATCCGAACTCACCGAGCGCGGCGATCTCTGCGCGATTTCCATGAAGACGGACGATTCGTGGAAGGAGAAGCTCTTGTAGCGACGCACGCCGAGCGGCAGGTCGAGAATTTCCTTGGGATAGACCATGGAGACGCCGGTTCCGTGCCTCCAACAACTGGTCGCAAGTCCGGTCAAAAGCGACTCGTCGCGATCGCCCAACAGGCTCGACAGCCTCGTGCGGACGGGTTCGATCCATTGGCCCGTGCCCCAGACCAGAACGCAATGAAACACCATCGCGATCAGCTCGACATAGATTTCGCCCCGTTCGGACAGATCATTCATCGCGTAGGTAATGTTAAGGCCGTCGGAGCCATAGCCGACCGATACCGTCATGCCGGAGGGAATGACCTGAACGAACTCGCAGAAGCGCTTCAGTCCTTCGCTCACCGAATCCATGTGGTTCACCGCGGTGAAGATCACGGTCCAACTGCCCTTCGGTAGTGGCCGGGGGGTGCACCCGTGTCCCTCATCGTCATATTTGTAAATTCCATCGACGCACAGGTTCCAGAAATCCACACGGGAAATGCTTGCGGGCAATTGGCCCAGCGCATCGCACAGCCCGGCTCCCGCCATCAGCGCGCGCGCCCGTTCCACGCCGAAAAATGTTTCGACATAATGTCTGGAAAGTTGTTCGGCGCCGAAATTACGGGCTGCGGTTGAAAACAGGACCGACCGGCTATCCTGCATCGCGCTGGGCCATGTCTGAGAGCCGAACATCGACGGATAGCCGCTTGAATCCTGAACTCGGCAGAGGTTCGCTTTCATATCCAGCCTCTCTGTTGGCGGCTCGTCGTTGCGAAGCCAGTCCTTGAAATAATTTGTACTATAGGACAAAAACTGGTTCAAGGCAATGCCTGCCACCCATGCCTTAGTAGAGGACAGTCCTGAATTGCCCGTGACCCGACGCCTTTCCACCATCCCGGGTACGCGCGTGAGGACACGTGGGCCAAAGCGAGCGCCTGCTCAGGCGAGGTCAGTCGAAACCCGCAAACGGATCATCGAAGGGGCGATCCTCGTTTTGGCGGATCGCGGGATTGCGGGCATGACGCACCGGGAGATCGCTCGCACCGCAGGCGTTTCCCTGGCGTCGACAACTTACCATTTCGCCAGCAAGTTCGACATCCTGGCCGCTGCTTCACAGGAAATGCTGGATGAAGATACGCTGCTTCTTCCCCGCGATGACGCTGCCGGGCCGAGCGGGAAGGGAGGGGCGGGGTGCCCCCGATCCTGGCTTGTGGAATTCCTGATCAAAGTGGGCAGAGAGCAACGTGTGCGAAGCGCCTGCTGGACCGAAATCATGCTGGATGCGCCACGCCACCCAGAATCTCTTGCGCTGGCCCGCCGTTGGTTCGCTGCCGCAGCAAAAGTCTGGAGCGAATGGGCCTTTTCATCAGGCGGTGACGACAACGAGCTGGCTGCGCGATCCTATGGTGACATAACGGTCGGACTTCTTCTTTTCGTGTTGGTTCTTCGTCCTACCGAGGACGATCTGAGGGCGGTGTTCGATGGCGGCGAAGACCCCCTTGACAGGTGGGGACATGGCGAGAAGGCCCCCGCCGCCAGGCCTGCGCGGCTGAGCGGCAAGTCGGCGGTGACGCGGGAGGCGATCCTGACGGCGACCCTGGATGAACTGGTTTCGAAGGGGCAGACGGCGATCGGCCTCAAGGCCATGGCCAGCAAGGCGGGGCTTTCGCCGTCAGGGGCCTTTTACCACTTTCCCACAACCGCCAGCCTGATCGAAGCCGCCCAGCATCGCCTGTTCGAAAATGCGAAGGATCGCTATCGCATCGTGGCCTCGCTGGAACGCGGGGAAGAAAGCCTTGAAAGGCTGATCGATCGGACGACCGTCATCTTCTTCCGCGAAGCGACGGAATATGCGCTGGAAAGTCTCGCAATCTACCGGGTTTGGCTTGAAGCCAGCCGCCAGCCGTCGCTGCAATCTGCGATCTGGGCCGACATTGCGGACCAGCACAGCGCCTGGCGGCGTCTTTTGACACCGATCTCCTCGTCGCTGCGGCCCCTCGATCCGCTACTGTCTCAGGCGTTGTTCACCGGAAAACTGATCCGGCTGGTGGCCAGCGGTTCGCGGACGGAGGATCTTGCCCATGTGCGCCGGGAGTTTGCCCATGATCTGACCATGATCTCCTCCGGCCGTTTCTGGGTGTAAGAGTCCGTTTGAGAAATCGCGGAAGAGCGATTTCCGAGGCGGCACCAGCCCTCTCCCCCACCCGGCCACCCATAAAATACTGCCGTTGGGTGGCCGGGTGGGGGAGAGGGCTGGTGCCACAATGCGCCAATAGGCGCATTCTCAAACAGGCCCTAAGCCGATTGATCGAAACGCGATTTCCTCCTTGCGGCAAATTGCGACATCGCGGGTGCGATCAACCATCATTCTCCATCGAGCCGAAATCAATACAACACGAATCAGCACAAAAAGACAAAACTGATGGAGGGGTATCATGACGAAAGGCTATTGCGTGCTTGCGTTGCTCTGCGGGGCCGCCGTTGTTCCGGCTGCTCATGCGCAGACGCCCGACGCGCCCGCGCAGGGGCGAAGCGGTCAGGACCAGTTAGAGGACATCGTGGTTACCGCATCCCGCCGAAGCGAGACGATCCTGAAAACGCCTATCGCGGTTTCGGCTTATTCTGGCGACAAGCTGCGTGCCGCTCAGACGGTGGCGCTGACGGATCTTGTCGGTCCCAATCCGAACATCCAGATCGGCAATAGCTACAACTCAGCGAACGTCGCGATCAGAGGCATCGGCAACGGGTCGTCCATCAACGCCGGGTCGGATGCGGGCGTCTCCATCCAGGTAGATGGCGTTTACATGGCCCAGCCCGCGCTCACATTGTCGACGTTCCTGGACGTGGCGCGTGTGGAGGTTCTTCGCGGTCCCCAGGGCACGCTCTTTGGCCGTAACGCCACGGGCGGGGCCGTGAACATCATCCCGAACGAGCCGACCCGTGAATTGCATTACGGCTTCGATGTCACGGCGGGCATTGATCCAGGCCGGATCAACACGTCAGGCTATGTCAGCGGTGCCCTCGATGCATCGGGTAAATGGACCGCCCGCCTGTCCGCCCAGCAGACCTATAACCGTGGCTACACGAAGAACCTGTCGACGCCGGAGACCTACAGCCCCGGCTATTCGAACAATCTTGTCACGTCCAACGCGCCGGGCCGACTGGACGACGCGAACAACCAGTCGGTTCGCGGCCAGATCAAATGGGAACCTTCCGACAGCTTCAACGCCCGGCTGCTGGTCGAATATCAGCGCGATCACTCCAACGGCCCGGCAACCTTCCTCGAAGGCACGCCCGACCCCGACCAGCCCCTTCCCGCAATTCTCGTCGGGCAACCGCTTGGAAGTGTCAGCAAGCGCGAAGTGTACAACAATGAAGCGATGAGGCGGGTCGAGGGCAAGAATGTCAACCTGACGCTGAACTGGGCGCTGGGGAGCGGCGATCTCAAGGCGCTTGGCTCCTATGCGGACACCAAGATCCACAATATTCAGGACGGCGACGGAACCGACGCGCTCCACACCTATTCCGACTTCAACAACAAGACCCATCAATATTATGGAGAACTGCTTTACACGTCCGACGCGTCCAAGCCGTTCACCTATATCATCGGCACCAACTATTTTCATGAAAAGCTGAAGCAGGATATTTCGGTTCCGATCAGCCTGCTGCCCATGCCAGTCGATCTGGGTGCGAAGATCAACACCACTTCCTACGCCTTCTTCGGGCATGCCCAATATGCGCTGACGCCCGAGGCAAAGGTTTTTGCCGGCCTGCGAAACACGCACGACAAGAAGGTCGATCTCGACGATTATAATAGCTACGTCGGTATCCTGCCGAGGCAGAGCACCTCGTCCAGTCAGGTCACTTATGAAGTGGGCGCATCCTATGCCTTCAGCACGAGGCTCGACGCCTATGTGAAATATGCCACTGGCTACAAGGGGGGCGGCTTTTCGGCCGGCGGTCTTGCTCCCGCCTTCGATCCGGAAAAGAACACCAACCTTGAAGCTGGCCTGAAAGGCTGGTTCTTCGATCACGGATTGCAGGCCAACATCGCTGCGTTCCACATGAAGTATGATAATCTTCAGGTGAACCAGATCAATGGCGCGTCGACACAGGTCGTCAACGCCGCGAAGGCAACCATCTACGGCATCGAGGCCGAAACCGTCATCCGGCCGGTTGAAGCCCTGCGGTTCGAGGTGTCGGGCGCCTATCTCCATGCGACCTTCGATCGCTTCCGCACCGGCGATCCGGCTCGCCCCGATCTGGGAACGATTGATCCCGATGGCACGCGCAGGTTCGATCTTGATGGCAACAGCTTGCCCCAGGCGCCTCGTTACAGCTTTAGCGCCGGCGGCTATTACGACGTGCCGCTCTCATCGGGCAAGGTAACGCTGGGTGCCCGTTACGACTGGAAGTCACGGCTGTATTTCAGCGAGTTCAACATCCCGGTCTCGTCGCAGTCAGCGGTGGGCAAGCTCAACCTGTCCCTGAACTATGAAAGCGAAGACCGGCGAATCACGGCGAGCCTGTTTGCGAAGAACATCACCAACAAACAGGTCAAATCGAACGTGATCGTCGTGTCGGCGCTGATCGGATCGCTCGCGCTCAGCCAGTATCAGCCGCCGCGGCAGATCGGCGCGTCGTTCGGATACCACTTCTAGAGAGAAACGACAGCAAACCGATGCCGACCGAACATCCGAGCGTGGCGCAGGCCCGAATAGTCAAAGACCATATAGCAGGCCTGATCGCGCGCTCGGATGACATGGATGATCTTGCGGTCGCGATGCGCTATGTGATGGACAATTACTGTCGGACAGGTGCCGAGCGCGACTTCGGATGCTCCACGACGCTCGTCGATCTCGGCACCTGTTCGGGCGAATGGTTCGTCCCGCCGCAGGCGAAGTCCGGCCACCATATCGTCTACATCCATGGCGGCGGCTGGTTCGCCGGGTCGATAGACACGCACCGCCATCTGATCGATCTTATCGCGCGAAAGACCGGGCGCGCGGTGTTTGCGGTCAACTATCGCCTTGCGCCCGATCATCCGTTTCCGGCGGGTCTTCAGGATGCCGGGCGGGCTTACGCCCATGCGTGCTCCAACGGGCCGGCGGGCCCGCTGGAGGCCGCCACCGTCGCCCTGATGGGCGATAGCGCGGGCGGCAATCTCTCCGCCGCGCTCGTGATCGACCTTTTGTCCCGCAACGCCCGGCTGCCCGATGCGCTGGCCCTCCTGTCGGGCGTCGTCGATTTCCGTCCACCTGACCGGATGCCGCCGGGTTCCGATGATCCGACATGCGAGCCGACGACGCAGACCAGGATCGCTGAGCTGTATCTTCAGGGCGTTACGACAGTGGACGATCCACTGGTTTCGCCTGCCGCAGCCCCTTTGGATGTCCTTGAGAGATTCCCGCCGACCATCATTCAGGCGTCATCCGACGAATATCTGCGGGATCAGGATGTCGCCTTTGCCGCCGCGCTCTGGCGGCTGGCGGTGACGGTTCATCTCAGCATCTGGCCGCACCTGCCGCATGCCTTCCACCTCTTTCCGCAGGAACTGTCGGCAGCGTGTCGCGCAGTGGATGAAATCGCCGCGTTTCTGGGAGATGTCGAGGCGGCTCCGGTCGATAAACTTGCAAGCGTAGGAGCGCAGAATGACTAAATCCTGGCCGGCCATGACGCTGAAGGAGGCAGAAGCGCAACTCTGCGTTCCGGGTTCGCGCTTCGAAATCCGCACGGCCATCATCAACGGCCGCGAATTGCGGACATGGGCGAGCCTGCCTGCCAACGTCGCTGAACTGGCAAAGCAGGTGCGGGCCAGACATGGCGAGCGGGAATTCCTGGTCCTCAACGACGAGCGCGTCACTTATGATGGCTGGTTCCGCGCCGTTGCGACGCTGGCGGACCATCTCGTCCGTGAGGGCGTCAAGCCGGGGGATCGCGTCGCCATCGCGATGCGCAACCTTCCCGAATGGCCGGTGGTGCTGTTCGCGGCGACGGTTTGCGGTGCGATCGCCGTGCCGCTCAACGCGTGGTGGACGGGAGAGGAACTGGGCTATGCGCTCGAACAGTCCGGCTCCACCGTCCTCATCTGCGATGACGAACGCTTTGAACGCGTGACAAGCGGCGGTTCGGCGCTTGCGGATCGCCTGAAAATGATCGTCTCTCGTTCGTCCCGTCCCGGCATCGTCTCGCTTGAATCCATCATCGGCGCGGTCGCGGACTATGGTCTGCTGCCTGAACTGCCGCTGCCGGACGTGAAGATGAACCCCGACGATCCGCTGACGATCTTCTACACCAGCGGGACGACGGGTCGGCCGAAAGGCGCACTGGGCACCCACCGCAACATGCTTTCGGGCCTGGTGGCGATCGATTTCATCGCCCAGCGCGGCGCGTTGCGCCGGGGCGAGCCGGCCAGCGAGCCTACGCCATCGGTCACATTGATGACGATCCCGTTGTTCCACGTGACCGGCTGTGCCGCGCTGTTGATGTCAGCCTTCGCATGCGGCGGCAAGGTCGTGCTCATGCACAAATGGAACGCGGTCGAAGCGATGGCGCTCATCGAGCGTGAGCGGATCACATCGGCGGGCGGCGTTCCGACCATCGCGTGGCAGTTGATCGATTCTCCTGAGAGGAGCCGGTTCGATCTCAGTTCGCTCAATTATGTCCCCTATGGCGGTGCACCGGCAGCGCCGGATCTGCCTTTCCTGATCGAACGGGAACTGTCGGCCGTGCCCTATAATGGCTGGGGCATGACAGAAACGTCCGGCACGATTACCGGGCATAGTGCGGAAGACTATCTGAACCGGCCCGACAGTTGCGGACCGCCGCTTCCAGTCGACGACCTGCGCGTCGTCAACGAGGCGGGCGAGGCACTGCCCATTGGCGAGATCGGGGAATTATGCGTTCGGGGACCGCAGATCGTGATGGGATATTGGCAGAATCCCGAGGCCACCGAAGCGACCTTCGGTGATGGCTGGCTGCATACGGGCGATCTGGCCCGGCTGGACGAGGAAGGCTTTTGCACGATCGTCGGCCGCAGCAAGGACGTCATCATCCGCGGTGGCGAGAATATCTACGCCGTCGAGGTCGAAAACGCCCTGTTCAGCCATCCCGCCGTCACGGATGCGGCGGTGGTCGCTCTGCCGCATGACAGGCTGGGCGAAGAACCCGGCGCGATGTGCCTGATCGCGGAAGGCCATGAAGTCAGCGAGGATGAGCTGAAGCTCTGGCTGCGCGAACGGCTGGCCGCATTCAAAATCCCGGTGGTGATCCGCTTCCACGCCGAGCCGTTGCCGCGCAACGCCAATGGCAAGGTCATGAAAAATGAAGTGCGCACGCTGCTTCTCTCCGATGCGATGCAGGACTGACATCGCGGTACGACACGGCATTATTTAAGGAATAAACAATGGATTTCGCACTTACCGCCCGCCAGACTTCCTTTCGTGATCGCGTGCGCGCGTTCATCCAGACCAACGTCAAGCCCCGCCTTGCCGATTACGAAGCCGAAGTCGCGGCCGAACCCCGCTGGAAGGTGATGCAGGTCATCGAGGAGCTGAAGCCGCTGGCCCGCGAGGCGGGCTTGTGGAACCTCTTCATGCCCCCGCATTCGGGCCAGGAACATGTCGACAACAGCTTTGTGTTCGAGGGCGAGCAACTGACCAACCTCGAATATGCGCTGTGCGCCGAAGAGATGGGTCGGGTATTCTGGGGTTCGGAGATATTTAACTGCTCCGCGCCCGATACCGGCAACATGGAAGTGCTCCACCGATACGGCACGCTGGAGCAGAAGGAACAGTGGCTGCGCCCGCTGATGAACGGGGAAATCCGTTCCGCCTTCCTGATGACCGAACCCGACGTTGCTAGTTCGGATGCCACCAACATCCAGACGTCGATCCGGCGTGATGGCGATCATTATGTCGTCAACGGCCGCAAATGGTGGTCGACCGGCACCGGCGATCCGCGCTGCAAGATCGCGGTGGTGATGGGCAAGACCGATCCCAATGCCGACAAATATCACCAGCAAAGCATGATCCTGGTGCCGATGGATGCGCCGGGCGTGCAGATCAAGCGCATGCTCAACGTCTATGGCTACGACCATGCGCCGCATGGGCACGGCGAAGTCGTGCTGGACAATGTGCGGATTCCCGCGACCAACATGCTGCTGGGCGAAGGACGCGGTTTCGAAATCGCGCAGGGACGGCTCGGGCCGGGCCGCATCCATCACTGCATGCGGACCATCGGCGTGGCTGAGAATGCGCTTGAAGCGATGGCGAGCCGCCTGTTGTCGCGGCAGGCTTTCGGCAAGCCGATCGCGAGCCAGTCGGTATGGGAGCAACGCATTGCGCGCGCGCGCATCGACATCGAAATGACGCGGCTGCTCTGCCTCAAGGCGGCGGACATGATGGACCAGGCCGGCAACAAGAGCGCGCAGGTCGAGATCGCGATGCTGAAGGTCCAGGCTCCGATGATGGCGTGCCAGATCCTCGATGACGCCATTCAGGCGCATGGCGGCGCGGGGGTGTGCGACGATTTCGATCTCGCCTTCGACTGGGCGAACACCCGCACGCTGCGGCTGGCGGACGGTCCCGACGAAGTGCATGCGCGCGCCATCGCGCGGGCGGAGTTCAAGAAATACAAGGATGTGACGGGTGACAGCTTGTCGAGCGGCGATGTAGGGGCTGCGCGCTGATGCCGGGAGTGCTCGCCTCTCCTCGCCTCAGGGCAAGTCGGGATGACCGCAATGTCTGAACCGGCAATCGTCGACAATGCCATCGACATTGGCAAGCTGACAAGGTGGATGCAGGACCACGTCCCGGAGTTCGAGGGGCCGATCCAGCTCGACAAATTCGCGGGCGGCCAATCGAACCCGACCTTTGCGCTCGACACGGCGACGCAGCATTATGTGCTGCGTCGCAAGCCTGCGGGCGCCTTGCTGGCCTCCGCCCATGCCGTCGACCGCGAATTTCGGCTGCTGAGCGCGCTGTATCCCGAATGCTTTCCCGTGCCTCGTCCCATCGCCCTGTGCGAGGACGGCGCGGTGATCGGATCGGCATTTTACGTCATGGAGCGGATCAAGGGGCGGACACTGTGGGACGGTGCGCTGCCCGATGAAACTCCAGCGGCGCGCCGGGCGATCTATGAGCAGATGGTGGAAACGCTGGCGCGGCTGCATCGGTTCGATCCGGCGCGGGTCGGCCTGACGGATTACGGCCGGCCCGGCAATTATTTCGAGCGGCAGGTGGCGCGCTGGAGCCGCCAATATCGCGCCTCGCAAACCGAGGATGTGCCGGAAGTCGAAAAGCTGATGGAATGGCTTGCCCGAACCGTGCCCGAGCAGACGGCGTCGACGATCATTCATGGCGACTATCGGCTGGACAACCTGATTTTCGAGCCGTCAGGGCCGAAGGTGCTGGCGGTCATCGACTGGGAATTGAGCACGATCGGTGATCCGTTGGCGGATTTCAGCTATTTCGCGGCGCACTGGTTGATGCCTGCCGATGGTCTTGCGGCTCTTGGCAATGTCGATCTGGAGGCGGCGGGCATTCCCTCGCTCGAAGAGATTACCGACCTTTATTGCGCGATAAGCGGGCGGCCGCGCATCGCGAACCCCCACTGGTATTTCGCATTCAACCTCTTCCGGATCGTCGGGATCATCCAGGGGATCCGCAAACGCATTATCGACGGCACAGCCTCAAGCCTCGAGGCGGAAACGGCCGCAGCGAAGCTCGTGCCGATGGCGCGGCTTGGCTGGGAACAGGCCCGGCTGGCTGGTGCCCTCGAACCGTAAAGATTGGAGAGTGATATGAAAAATCTGTTCGACCTCAGCGGCAAGGTCGCCATCGTGACAGGGTCGTCGCGCGGTATCGGGCGCGCGATCGCGGAAGCGCTGGCCAATGCGGGTGCACAAGTCGTCATATCCAGCCGCAATCTGGATGCGTGCGAGGAGGCTGCCGCGGCGATCAACGCGGATCTGGGTGAAACATGCGCGGTGGCGATCGCGGCGGACATTGCGGTGAAGGACGATCTGCGGGCGCTGGTCGCGGAGACGGAAAAGCGGCTGGGGCCGGTGGACGTTCTGGTCTGCAATGCGGCGGTCAGTTCGCATTATGGACCGACGCTCGAAATTCCGGACGATGAATTCCACAAGATCATCAACGGCAACATTCTCTCCAACCAGTGGCTCGTCCAGCTTGTCGCGCCTGGAATGATCGAGCGGCAGGCCGGTTCGATCATCATTGTCGCTTCGCTCGGCGCCTATCTCGGGTCCGGCATGATCGGCACCTACCATGTGTCAAAGGCCGCCGACCTCCAGATGGTTCGCAACCTCGCGGTCGAACTCGGCAAGCACAGCATTCGGGTGAACGCGATCTCGCCCGGCATCACGAAGACGGATTTCGCGAAGCGGCTTTGGGAAGACCCGGCTGGTGTCGAGCAGGTAACCAAGCGCACGCCCCTGTGCCGCATTGGCGTGCCGGGCGAAATGGCAGGTGCGGCTGTCTATCTGGCGGCCGAGGCCAGCGCCTTCATGACGGGTCAGTCGCTGCTCATCGACGGCGGCATGGCGATAGGCCCGGCGAGGCTTTGATACCGGTCGACGCGGATCGGCGGCAGATGGAATGCGGCACGCCGCAACAGGAAGTCAGGAATGAAATATGAGCAAATTGTTTGACCTGAGCGGCAAGGTCGCAATCGTGACGGGATCGTCGCGGGGCATTGGCCGCGCCATCGCTGAGGCATTGGCCGACGCGGGCGCTCGCGTTGTCATTTCCAGCCGCAAACAGGCTTCCTGCGACGAGGTGGCGGCTGCCATCAACGCGTGTTGCGGCGAAGGGCGCGCAATCGCCATCGAAGCCAGCATTTCGAACAAGGCGGCGCTTGAGGCGCTGGTCAAGAACGCCCAGGAGAGACTTGGCCCGATCGATATCCTGATCTGCAACGCGGCGTCCAACCCCTATTACGGCCCCACTCTGGGTATCAACGACGACCAGTTCCGCAAAATTCTGGAAAACAACATCCTGTCGAACCACTGGCTGGCGCAGACGGTCGCGCCGTCCATGATCGAGCGCAAATCGGGATCGATCGTCATCGTTTCGTCGATCGGCGCCTATATCGGTTCGGACACCATCGGCACCTATCATCTGTCGAAAGCGGCGGATCTGGCAATGGTCCGCAATCTGGCCGTCGAATTTGGACCCCACAAGGTGCGGGTCAACGCCATCTCGCCGGGCGTGACACGGACCGATTTCGCCAAGGCGCTGTGGGAAGATCCCGCAAAGGAGAAGGCGTTCAGCCAGCAAATCCCGCTGCGCCGCATCGGGGAGCCGGGAGAAATGGCGGGAGCCGCCCTTTTCCTTGCATCCGACGCCTCTTCCTATGTGACCGGTCAGGCCATCGTCGTGGACGGCGGCATGACCATCGCACCGGTGGCGTGAATACAGGATCAAAATCATGGCGCGCTTCACGAATAAAGTTGTGGCGGTTACTGGCGCGGCCTCAGGCATCGGCGCCGCGACAACGCGTCTGTTCGCAAATGAAGGCGCGCAGGTGATCGCGTTCGATACAAGCCCGGCATTGGCGGACAGCTTTGCTGGGGATGACGCCATCATCACGATGCAGGGCGACGCTGGACGCGAGGAGGATGTGCTGGCGATGTATTCGCTGGCAACAAGCCGCTTCGGCGGCGTCGACATCGTCTGCGCGAACGCGGGCGTGACGGGCGGCGAAGCCGGATTGTTCGACCAGAGTGTCGAAAGCTGGGAACAGGTGTTGCGCATCAACCTGATCGGTCCGTTTCTGGCCGTCCGGCTTGGCGCCAGGACCATGTTGGATACCGGCAGGATCGGCTCCATCGTCTGCACCGCTTCGGTCGCGGCGCTGCGCGCGGGGGCGGGCGGTCCGGCCTATTCGGCATCGAAGGCGGGCGTCATGAACCTCGTGCAGATCGCGGCTCAGCAGCTTGCCGGATCGGGCATTCGCGTCAACGCGGTCTGCCCCGGCCTCATCGAAAGCGGCATGACCAAAGACCTGTATGACAAGGCGCGCGCCAAGGGCCGGGAGGGGTCGATCGGCAAGCTCAACCCGCTCCGGCGCGGCGGACATCCGGCCGAAATCGCTCAGGCTATCGCCTTTCTCGCATCGGACGATGCCAGCTACGTCAACGGGCACGCCCTGGTCGTGGATGCAGGGCTTTCGACTTCTCACCCCTTCGCCCGACCCAGCGCTCTGGGCGAGACCATTTTTTGAGAGAGATATTATGATCGAGACTCATCGCCACGGCACTGTTCTGGAACTCAAGATCGGCAATCCGCCCGTCAATGCGCTGTCCGAGGATGTCCGGCGCGGAGTCTATCAGGCGGTGCAGGCCGCCCAGACCGACGATGGCGTTTCCGCCGTGGTGATCCACGGGGCAGGGCGGATGTTCAGCGCGGGCGCCGACATCACCGAGTTCGGCAAGCCGCTTGCCGAGCCGGGACTTGCGGTGGTGATCGACGCGATCGAAGCCAGTGCCAAGCCTGTCGTCGCAGCCATCCATGGTTCCGCGCTGGGCGGCGGGCTGGAGGTCGCGCTGGGCGCGCACTATCGCATGGCGACTGCGAGCGCGAAGCTCGGGCTACCCGAAGTCGCGCTGGGTCTGTTGCCCGGTGCCGGCGGCACCCAGCGCCTTCCCCGCCTCGTCGGCATCCCTGCGGCGCTCGACATGATCGTTTCGGGTAGCCCCATTTCAGGGACCAAGGCGCTGGAAATCGGTCTTCTGGACAAGGTCGTGCCGGAGGCAAGCCTGGTGGAAGACGCCATCGCTTACGCCGCGACGATCGACCGGCCGCGTCCCACCGGCGAGCGTGCCGTCTCCTTCGAGGGGGACGAGTTCGACCGGTTCGCGGAACAGAATGCGCGCAAGATCAAGGGTCTCGACGCGCCTCAGGCCTGCATCGAGGCCGTCCGGGCGGCGACCACCTTGTCGCTTGCCGAGGGGCAGGAGAAGGAGCGGAGCCTTTTTCATCGGTTGATGGACGGCGCGCAATCGAAGGCGTTGCGCCATGCGTTCTTTGCCGAGCGCGCCGCCGCCAAGATCGACGGCCAGCCCAAGGATGTGCCGTTGCGGTCCATCGCAAAAGTCGGTGTGATCGGCGCAGGTACGATGGGCGGCGGAATTTCCATGAATTTCCTGTCTGCCGGCATTCCGGTCACGATCGTAGAGATGGCCCAGGAAGCGCTCGACCGCGGCACAAGCTTGATGCGCAAAAATTATGAGGCCACCGCAGCCAAGGGGCGCATGACCAGCGCGCAGGTCGAGGGCGCGCTGGCGCTGCTTATGCCCACGCTGGATTTCAACGCCCTTTCGGACTGCGATCTCATCATCGAGGCCGTCTACGAAAATATGGACGTGAAGAAGGAGATTTTCGCGCGGCTCGACGGCATCGCCAAGCAGGGCGCGATCCTAGCCTCCAACACATCCTACCTGTCGGTCGATGAAATCGCGCAGGCGACGAAGCGGCCGCAGGACGTTGTCGGCCTGCATTTCTTCTCACCTGCCAATATCATGAAGCTGGTCGAAGTGGTGCGCGGCGACAAGACCGCGCCGGACGTGCTGGCCACCGGCATGGCGATCGCGCGCAAGATCGGCAAGGTGCCGGTGGTATCGGGCGTGTGCTTCGGCTTCATCGGCAACCGGATGCTGGACCCTCGGCTGGAGGGTGCGATGGAGATGCTGCTGGAAGGTGCGACGCCCGATCAGATCGACCGTGTCTCGGTCGCCTTCGGCATGCCGATGGGGCCGTTACAGATGATCGACCTCGCCGGCGTCGACATCGGCTGGCATCGCGACCCCACCCGTATCGAAAGCCTGCGTGACGCGCTCAATGCCGTGGGCCGCTGGGGGCAGAAGGCCGGTGGCGGCTTCTACGACTATGACGAGAAGCGCCGTCATCTTCCCTCCCCGGTCGCGAGCGGGATCATCGACGCGTTCCGGGCGAAGGCCGGCGTGACGCCGCGCGCCATTTCCGACGAGGAAATCATGGTTCGCACCATGCACGTCATGGTCAATGAAGGGGCCAAGATTCTGAGCGAGGGCATCGCCCAGCGTGCATCGGACATCGATGTCGTCTGGATCTACGGTTATGGCTGGCCGCGACATACCGGCGGACCGATGTTCTGGGCGGAGCAGGTCGGCCTCGCCACCGTCGTTGCCGACCTTGAGCGCTATGCGGATCGGCTGGGCGACGACTTCTCGCTGTCACCGCTTCTGGTCGATGCTGCGCGCAGTGGCCGGTCGCTCGACGAGGCGAACGCCGGATGAGCGACATGCTGGTGCTCTTGCAGGCCGATACCGGGGTCACGCACCATTCGGATTGGCTGACGGTTGATCAGGCGATGATCGACCGGTTCGCGGATGCGACGATGGACTGGCAGCATATCCATGTCGATCCGGAGCGGGCGCGCGAGACCCGTTTCGGGGGCACCATTGCGCACGGCTTTCTGGTCCTGTCGTTGCTTTCCTATCTTGAGGAAAAGACCACGGCGGCACGATTGCCGGACATCAAGGTCGGCGTGAATTACGGCTTTGACCGCGTGCGGTTCGTGTCGCCGGTAAAGGCCGGCAGCCGTATCCGTTCGGTTTCGACGCTCAGGAGCGTGAAAGAGAAGAACCCCGGCCACTTCGAGCAGACGCAGCACATCTGCGTGGAAGTCGAGGGGCAGGAAAAGCCCGCTGTCGTGGCGACGTGGGTAACCCAGTTTTTTGTGTGACCATAAGGGTCTGCCTAGGAGATTTATAATGCAGGACGCCGTTATCGTGTCAGCCGCGCGGACTCCCATCGGGCGCGCCTATCGCGGTGCGTTCAACGCGACACCGTCGCCGACCCTTGCTGCTCATGCGATCCGGGCGGCGGTGTCCCGCGCCGGCATAGATCCGGCCGAAATCGACGATGTGCTGCTGGGCGCATCGTTGCAGCAGGGCTATCAGTCCACCATCGGCCGAACCGCCGCGATGCGTGCCGGACTGCCTGTCACCGTCGCGGGCATGTCGCTCGACCGGCAATGCGCTTCCGGTCTCATGACAATCGCCACAGCGGCCAAGCAGATCATGGTCGACCGGATGAAGGTGATCGTGGCGGGCGGCGTCGAATCCATTTCGCTGGTGCAGACAGACGCGCTCAGGATCGATGAGGATCCCGAACTGGTGGCGATGGTGCCCGACATGTTCATGCCCATGTTGCAAACCGCCGAAACCGTCGCGCGGCGTTATGGCATCGGGCGTGAGCGGCAGGACGCCTATGCGCTGCGGTCGCAGCAGCGCACGGCGGCCGCGCAGCAGAATGGCGCGTTCGATGACGAGATCGTGCCCGTCGAAGCGACCATGACGGTGCGCGACAAGGCCACCGGCGCGGTGTCGTCCCAGCTCGTCACGCTGACCAAGGATGAGGGCGCACGGCCCGAAACGACCGCCGAAGGACTGGCCGCGCTCAAGACCGTGGTCGAAGGCGGCACGATAACGGCGGGCAATGCGAGCCAGTTGTCCGACGGTGCGGCGGCTGTCGTCGTCATGGACGCCGGTCTCGCTGCCGAACGCGGGCTGCGTCCGCTGGGCCGTTATGTCGGCATGGCGGTTGCGGGCACGGAACCTGACGAAATGGGCATCGGCCCGGTGTTCGCCATTCCCAAGCTGCTCCAGCGTTTCGGCCTCACCATGGACGACATCGGCCTTTGGGAACTCAACGAAGCCTTTGCCGTCCAGGTGATCTATTGTCAGGACAGGCTGGGCATCCCGGAAGACCGGCTGAACGTGAACGGCGGGGCGATTTCCATCGGCCATCCCTACGGCATGTCGGGCGCGCGTCTGGTTGCCCACGCTCTGATCGAAGGGCGTCGGCGCGGGGCGCGCCATGTCGTGGTGACGATGTGCGTCGGGGGCGGCATGGGCGCTGCCGGCCTGTTCGAGGTTCTGTGATGAAAGCCTTGCTTTCCATCGAACCGGGCGGCCCGGAATCCCTGAGGCTGTCCGATATTCCGGTGCCGGACCCCGGCCCTGGCGAGTTGCGCGTGCGCGTGCTGGCCTGCGGCATCAACTACCCCGACGTTCTGGTCATCGAGGACAAATATCAGTTCAAGCCGCCACGGCCTTTCGCGCCGGGTGTCGAGGTTTCGGGCATCGTGGATGCGATGGGCGAGGGCGTGACGGGCTGGCGACAGGGCGACAGTCTGATCGCGACTCTTGCTCAATCCAGCGGCGGCCTTGCCGAATATGCCGTGTTCGATGCGGCTGACGCGTTCAAGATTCCCGCAGGGCAAGATCCCGTCGCTGCTGCCGGGCTTTTGCTCACCTATGCCACCACGATCCATGCGCTCGTCGATCGGGGAAATCTGACAGCGGGTGAGACGCTTCTGGTGCTGGGGGCGGCGGGCGGCGTCGGGCTGGCGGCCATCGAAATCGGCAAGGTCATGGGCGCGCGCGTCGTCGCTGCCGTATCCAGCGAGGAAAAGGCGAAGGTGGTCCTTGCCGCCGGGGCCGACGACGTCATGGTCTATGGCCGCGCGCCGTTCGACAAGGAGCAGGCGCGCGCTCTGGGGCTGGCGTTCAAGGAACGGGTGGGACCGGAGGGCGCGCATGTCATCTACGATCCCGTGGGTGGCGACTATGCCGAGCCGGCCCTCCGCTGCATTGCCTGGGAAGGCCGCTATCTGGTCGTCGGCTTTCCGGCCGGGATACCGAAGATAGCGCTCAATCTGCCGCTCCTCAAATCCTGCGATATTCGCGGCATCTTCTGGGGCGGCTTCGCCAAGCGCGCGCCAGACCATAACCGGCGCAATATCCTGCAATTGATCGACTGGTGGACGGCGGGCCGCATCGCGCCCAAGATCGATCAGATTTTTCCTCTCGCCCGAGGCGGCGAGGCCATTGCCCGGCTCGCAAGCCGGTCGGCGGTCGGGAAAGTCATCGTCACGATGGACGCATGATGGACAGCGGAATCGTCCTGGGCATGTCCGCGCCCCGAGCGATCGGGGTTCTGCCGGTGATGTCCATCGTCCTGACAGGGCTGGCAAGCGCCGCCATCATCGTTGCGATGCCCGGGCTGCTCGCCGGCATGTCCTCGAATATCGGCCTGACCGACAGCGAGATCGCGCTCATCACCTCTTCGGAGATGGGCGGGACGACGGTAACGACCCTTTTCGTGGCAGCATGGCTGAGCAGGCTCGACCGGCGCAAGGCGGCCCTTGTCGGGCTGGTTCTGATCATATTGGCAAATCTGCTTTCCGCTTATGCCACGACCTTCCTGACGCTCATCGTCGCCCGCTTCATCGCGGGTCTGGCGGCTGGCGCGCTTCAGGGAATATTGTCCGCCAGCATCGCGGTCACTCCGATACCAGATCGTATCTTTGCGATCTATCTCACCGCAAATCTTACCGCGACGACCGTCATGCTGGCCCTACTGAGCCGGCTTAGTGCCATAGGACATCCGCAATGGCTTTTCATGTCGGTCGTCACTCTGGCGACGCTCGCCATTTTGTTGCTTCGCTGGTTGCCCACAGGCGTCGCGGCTCTTCAACCCAAGGCGGAGAAAATTACGAAGCCCGGCCATGGATATGGCCTGTCCGCGCTGCTCGGGACTTTCATTCTGCTGGTCGGCGTCGGTCTTACATGGCCGCTGGTGGGCGTGCTGGGGCTGGATCGCGACATGTCGGGCGAAGCGGTTGCCAACGCCCTGTCCTTAGCAACCATAGGTGGCATCGCTGCGAGCCTTCTGGTGTCCGCCGTAGGGGACAGGGCGGGGCGGCGGCTGCCCATATCGGCTGGCGCGGCGGGCCTGAGCATCGCCGTGTTGATCTTTGTGTTCGACAGCGGCCGGACGAGTTTCGCGGCGGCGGCCTTTGTCTTCATGTTCTGCTGGGTGCTGATCCTGCCCTATTGCGCCGGGCTGGTCGCCACGATCGATCCCAGCGGACGCCTTTCGGTCCTGTGGGTCACGATGCAGTTTGCCGGCCTCGCCACTGGGCCGATCATCGCCGCCGGCCTGTTGCCGTCATCCGCCGATCTGCCCTTCTACGGCTCGTTCATGTGCTTTGGCATTGCCGCTGCCTTGACCCTCTATGCCGAGCGCGGATCGCGTTCGGCCCCTGAAATTCTGGAGAATCCCGTTTCATGACAACCAAATCCCGTGCGTGGACGCTCGTGAGGAGGGCCGAAGGCCTCCCCAGCAGCGATCTGTTCGAATTGCGCGACTTTGACGATGCGCCGCTTGCCGAAGGCGAGGTTCGGGTGCGGAACGACTGGCTCACGGTCGGGCCGGCCATGCGGGTGCGGATGTCGGCAGAGACGCGCGGCTATCTTGCGCCCTATGTTCTGGGCGATCCCATTCCGGGCTGGGCCGTGGGCGAAGTGATCGCGTCACGCTCCGCCGATTTCAAACCCGGCGACCGGGTTCTTCACCAGTTCGGCATGCGCGATTACGGGCAGGGGCCTGCATCGAGCTTCGAAAAGCTGCCCTCGTCCGGCGCGCTCGAACATTATCTGAACGCCATGGGTTCTACCGGCTTTGTCGCCTATTTTGGCCTGTTCGAAATTGCGAAGGCCAAAGCCGGGGAGACGCTGTTCGTGTCGGCCGCGGCGGGTGCGGTCGGCAGCACTGCCGTGCAGATCGGCAAGGCCATCGGCCTGAAGGTCGTCGGCTCCGCTGGAGGCAGCGCCAAGGCCAAGCGGTTGAAAGAGATCGGCGCCGACGCGGTGATCGATTACAAATCCCCCGGTTCGCTGGAGGAAAAGCTGGCGGCGGCGGCTCCGCAGGGCATCGACATCTACCTCGACAATGTGGGGGGCGAGCATCTCGACGCCGCGCTCTCCAGCGCGAACCCGAATGCGCGGTTTGCGATCAGCGGAATGATCGGCAGCTATAATCAGGAGCGCGCCTCCGAAACGATGCACAACCTCAACCGCATCGTGACGCAGCGTATCCATATTCAGGGCTATCTGCCCTATTCCGACCGTGCCGACCTGCTGGGTGCCTTTCGCGAGCAGATGTCCGCATGGATCGCGGACGGAACCGTTCGTCCATGGCAGGAAATCCGTGACGGGCTGGAGAGTGTTCCGCAAGCCATTCAGGATCTTTTCGCCGGTGGTTTCGCGGGCAAGCCCCTCATTCGCCTCAACATCGAGGACGCGCGCCCTTGACCGGCGAGGTTCATTCGCCCTCCGCAGGCAGCGGAGGCAGCCATCGAAAGGACGACTTCATGATAGCTCCCCATATTTCGCTTTCCGGGCGCGTCGCTCTTGTGACCGGCGCCGGCCAGGGCCTGGGCCGTGCACACGCCCTCGCGCTGGCCCGGCATGGCGCCATGGTCGCGGTGAATGACCTGTCCCAAAAGGATGCCGAGGCGGTCGCGCAGGAAATCGTCGCCGCGGGCGGACAGGCCATCGCCTGTTCGGCCAACGTCGCTGATCCCGGCAGCGTAACCGGGATGCTCGATGAGATCGTGGCGCGATGGGGACAAGTCGACATCCTCGTCAACAATGCCGGCATCTTGCGCGATCGCACCTTCGCAAAGTCGACCATCGAAGATTTTCGGGCCGTGATCGACGTGAACCTGATGGGATCGGTCCATTGCACGCACGCCGTCTGGAACCTGATGCGCGAACAGGGATATGGCCGGGTGGTCTTCACCACCTCATCGTCGGGACTATACGGGAATTTCGGCCAGGCGAATTACAGCGCGGCCAAGATGGCGCTGGTCGGCCTGATGCAGACGCTCGCGATCGAGGGGGAGCGCTACGGCATCCATGTCAATTGCCTGGCGCCCAGCGCGGCGACGGGCATGACCAGCGGCCTCTACGACAGCGGCGACCTTGCGCGTCTGGGCAGCGATATGGTCGCCCCCGCCATCGTCGCCTTATGCGCCGAAGAAGCGCCGACCCGTGCCATCATGCTCGCT
Source organism: Sphingobium sp. 15-1 (assembly GCF_013375535.1). GTDB lineage: Bacteria > Pseudomonadota > Alphaproteobacteria > Sphingomonadales > Sphingomonadaceae > Sphingobium > Sphingobium aromaticivastans. The sequence goes on along the minus strand of NZ_JABXJG010000002.1, from coordinate 910,452 downwards.
GGCGCGGGCCGGTTCGCACGGGCGCATGTGACGATGACCAGAGGCGCCTATCTGATCGAGGAAGAAGATATGGCGGCGGCTATCCTGTCGCAGATGGACAGGATCGGTGACCGTGCGGGCGAGCATGTGCCGGCGTCCGGCCCGGAACAGCACCGCATGGAAGTGGCCGGGCTGCAAGAGCTCGTCCGGTAACGCCGCTACCGAATATGAGGGGATATGGCGAAGGCTTTTTGAGGCCCTACAGGGTTCTCGATCTGTGCGATCACCGCGGGCTGCTGGCCGGCCATATGCTGGCGCAGATGGGCGCGGACGTCGTGCAGGTGGAACCCGAACGGGGGAATCCTGCCCGGCAGCTCGCGCCGTTCGCGCCGGATTGGCCCGACGGGGATCAATCCTTGTTCTGGGCCACTTACGCCGCGGGCAAGCGGTCCATCGTCGTGGATCCCGGTCGGGAAGAGGCGCTATGGGAGCGTTTGCTGCAATCGGCCGATCTGCTGATCGAGTCCTTTACGCCCGCGCAAGGGCGGCCGTCCTGGCTCGATCCGCGCGTGTTGGCCGAACGCCATCCGCACCTTATCCATGTTTCGATCACGCCGTTCGGACTGGAAGGCTCCAAACACGACTGGCCGGACAGTGAGATCACCTTGTGGGCAGCGGGCGGCCCTCTCTGGCTGACGCGCGGGCATGACGACCGCCCATTGCGGATCAGCGTGCCGCAAGCCTATCTGCATGCCGGAGCGACGGCCGCCAGCGCGGCCCTGATCGCGCTGGCCGACCGCACGCGCACGGGCCTGGGCCAGCATGTCGATCTGGCGGTCGTGCAGACCCTGTCCCAGTGCACGCTCGGAGCGGTCCTTGCCGAAGGAGTAGCGCATGCGGATTTCGTCCCGCGCAGGAAGGCGGGGGACGACCATGTGGTGGACCTGAGCGGCAGCGGGTCCATCACGCGCAAGTCCAAATGGACAGTGTCGGACGGTCTGGCGGAGATGCATCTGGGCATCGGGCTAGCCGCCGGTCCCGCATCCAACAAGCTCATGACATGGATGCGCGATGAGGGCTGGTTCCACCCGACATTCAGCAACTGGGACTGGAGCACGCTTCACGAGAAGATCCTTGCCGGGGACGTCAGCGAGGCCGATCTCGACGCGGTTCGGGCCTGGGTGCAATCCTTTCTCGCCACGCGGCACAAGGACGAACTGGTCGGGGTCGCGATCCAGCGCGGCGTCCGCATAGCGCCGATCCTGACGGTTGCCGATCTGGCCGAAAGCCCTCAGTTAGCGGCGCGTGACTTCATCGACACCATAAATGGTCCCTTCGGGCCCTACAGGATGCCGGGGGCTTTCGCCCGCGGCTGCCCTGACGGATTTGTGCAGCCCCGTCCTGCTCCCCGGCTGGGCGAACATGACGCCGAAGTCCGGGACGAGTGGTTGGCCGGAAGGCGGTCGCTGCCCGCTCCTGCCGTCGCCCACAACATGAGTGACAGGCCGCTGGAGGGACTGAAAGTGCTCGACCTTGCCTGGGTGGTCGCGGGTCCGTTGATGGGACGCACCCTGGCAGACTTCGGCGCGGCGGTCGTGCGCGTTGAATCCTCGCGTCGGGTCGAGACCGCGCGCGTCATGGGGCCGTTCCCGCACGGCCAATATGACGTGCAGCAATCCGCGCTGTTCGAGACCTGCAACGCCGGCAAGTTGGGACTGTCGCTCGACCTGTCCAAGGAACCGGCGCGCGACGTCGTTCGCGATCTCGTCCGGTGGGCCGATGTCCTTGTCGAATCCTTCACGCCCGGCCAGATGGCCAAATGGAATCTTTCCTATGAAGAACTGCGTGCCATCAATCCCGAACTGGTGATGGTGAGCACATCCCTGTCCGGGCAGGATGGTCCCAACGCACGCTATTCGGGATATGGGAACCACGGCGCGGCCCTTTCCGGGTTTCAATATATCGTTGGTGGAACTGACGGGCGTCTGGTCGGTCCTTATGGGCCCTATACAGACTTTGTGGCGCCGCGCTTTGGTCTGGCGGCGCTGCTTGCCGCGCTGGATTACCGGCGGCGGACAGGCAAAGGGTGCCATCTCGACATATCCCAGGTCGAGGCGGGCGTGCAGTTTCTGGCGCCGCAAATCGCGGCCTGCTCGGTGACAGGCGAGATACAGGGGGCGGTGGGCAATCGCGACGCGCTGATGGCGCCCCATGGCGTATTCCGGGCGGCTGGCGACGATCAATGGATCGCCATCGCTGTCGAGAATGACGGGCAGTGGCGCGATCTGGCCCTGCTGATGGGCGGCGCAAGTCTGGAACGGGACGAGCGCTTCGCCACCGCGCAAATGCGCCGGGCGCATGTCGACGATCTGGAGGCAATCGTCGAGGACTGGACGGCAGCGCGGGATGTGCAATGGCTGGAGCAAAGCTTGCGCCGGTGCGGCATTCCTGCCCATCGCGTCCAGTCCATCTACGGCATGGGTGCCGATCCACAAATGCGCGAGCGGGAACATCTGGTTCGGGTCGACCATCCCCTATCCGGCACGGCGATGATCGAGGCTGCGCCATTCCGCCTGTCGCGCACGCCTGCGCGCTATGAGCTTTGTGCGCCGCCCTATGGCCGGGACAATGATCGCGTGCTGCGTGGGATTCTGGGTTACGGCAAGGACCGTCTCGACGCCTTGGCGACGGCGGACGCCTTGGCCTGATCGACGGCTAAAGCGCCATTCTGCAGCATGAGGGAAGGGCTGTGATCGAACTATATCATTGCGATGGCGCACGATCGTTTCGCGCGCTCTGGATGCTGGAAGAATTGGGTGCGGAATACAGGTTGCACATGCTGCCGTTTCCGCCCCGTTTTCGCGCGCCCGACTATCTGGAAATCAATCCGCTGGGCACGATTCCTTTTATGATCGTGGATGGAGCAGCAATGAGCGAATCCTCTGCCATCGTGCAATATCTGGCGGACACTCATCCCGGCGCGGGGCTGTCCGTTGCCCCGTCCGATCGCGCCTATCCCGATTATCTCAACTTTCTGCACATGGGGGAAGCGACGCTCACTTTCCCGCAGACGCTGTATTTTCGCTACGCCATGCTGGAACCGCAGGAGCGCCGCAACCCGCAAGTGGCGGAGGATTATCGACGCTGGTTCCTCAAGCGCCTGGACGTGGCGATGGGTATGATGAGCGGGCGGGATTATGCGTGCGGCGATCATTTCACGGCAGCCGACATATCGGTCGGCTATGCCATCAAATTCGCGGGAGCGCTCGGCCTTGGCGATGATCTCGTTCCTGCGGCGATCCAATATTTCCGCAGGCTCGAAGCACGCCAGGCCTATCGGCGGGCCATGGCGGTCGAACGGGACAATGCCATCGGATGACCGGACACAGCGGGTGTTCCTCCTCGGGCGTCCTGCGATCCTGCCCAAATTGCGACTACAGCGTTGCGCGATAGGGTCATGGCGACTGAATGCACGCCCTATTATCACACGTCACGAGGTTTCAGGAAATCCCCATGCAGACACGCATTACTCAATTATTCGGCATTCGGTATCCCATCGTTCAAGGCGGCATGCATTTTGTCGGCAAGGCCGAATTGGCGGCGGCTGTTTCGCAAGCTGGCGGCCTTGGCATATTGACAGCGCTGACGCAGCGGACGCCTGCCGATCTGGCGGCGGAAATCGACCGGTGCCGCGCGATGACCGACAAGCCGTTCGGGGTCAATCTGACTTTCTTGCCGGTGGTGAACGCGCCCGACTATCCGGGCTATGTAAAGGTTATCTGCGAGAAGGGCATCCCGGTCGTGGAAACTGCGGGAAATAATCCCGTGGAGCATCTGCCGACGCTGAAGGCGGCGGGCGTCAAGGTCATCCATAAATGCACCTCGATCCGCCATGCGCTGAAGGCGCAGGACATCGGATGCGACGCCGTCAGCGTCGATGGTTTCGAATGCGGTGGCCATCCCGGCGAAGATGACGTTCCGGGCCTGATCTTGCTGCCGCTGGCGGCAAAAGCGCTTTCTGTGCCCTTCATCGCTTCAGGCGGAATGGCGGACGGCAAGTCTCTCGTCGCCGCGCTCGCGCTGGGCGCGGATGGCATGAATTTGGGCACACGCTTCGTGGCGACGCAGGAGGCGCCGGTGCATGATCGCGTCAAGCAGGCGATCGTGCAGGCTGGCGAGCGGGACACGCGCCTCATCATGCGCCCGCTCAGGAACACTGAACGCGTGCTGCGCAACCCGGCCGTGGATCAGATCGTCGACAAGGAACGGGCGCTGGGCGACCGCATCCGGTTCGAGGATATTGCCGAGCAAGTGGCGGGTGTCTACTACCGGATCATGGTCGATGGCGATGTCGATGCCGGAGCCTGGAGTTGCGGCATGGTCGCCGGACTGATCGACGACATCCCGACCGTCAAGCAACTTATCGACCGCATCGTCGCGGAGGCAAAGTCCATCACCAAAGAGCGGCTGGCGGCGGTCTTCTGATCGGCATCATGAGCGCCCCCGGCAGGGGCGCTCAAACAGGCGCGCGGTTCAGCTTGCCGCCGGGATGATGGGCAGCAAGACGCGGGAGGGATGCACTTCATCATGAAGCACCTGCTGATGCGCAACCTTGGCGTCGGCCAACGTGCCGCCCCATTCATCCCAGATGTTGAGATTTCTTGCCCAGCGCGGGAAGCAACTGCTGGTGACATCAAGCTGCAATCGATGGCCCGCCTTGAACATGTTGCTCGTCGGCAAAAGCTCGATGCGCAGCAAATAGGGCTTGCCGGGTTCCAGCGGCGCTGCCTGATGGGTTAGGTCGTCGGGATTGTCGCGGTAGCGGGCGCGAATGATGCCATCAGTGATGAGGCGTGCCGTGCCATCCGGATGTACATCGACCAGCCGAGCCACGAAATCGGTGTCGACCACATCGGTCGTCACCCACAGTTCGACAATCGGCGTCCCCGTAACTTCGAGATCCTGTTCTAGAATGTCGGATTTATAGACCAATATGTCATCGCGTTTCTCGATCACATTCTGATCGCTGCCGCCTGGAACGCAGCTTACGCCGAACACGGCGCCACCGCGCGTGGGCACAGGATTAGCGGGATCGTAGACGAAGGTGTCGGGCGGGCCGCCGCCGTCCTGCCGCAGCGACAGGACGCCGTCCCCCTGACCGCTATTGGCCTTGCCGCCGCTCGATAAATAACAGGGCGTTACAATGGTCCGCGCGATCGGCCATTCCTGTTCGTCACACCACCTGTTCGCGCCCATGACCCAGATCTTGACGGGCGCTTCTGCGTTATCCGCATCGTCCAGCTCGGAAAAATAGCGGGCGGCAAGGCCCATATGGCCAAAGGGGTTGAGCGCCTGGATAGCGGCGGAACCGGGCGAAATCTGTTCGCCCGTCATCTTGCTCTGCGGATGATGCGCCCAGGGGCCGACGATCAACCGGCTTTTCTGGCGCGCGGCTTCGCTGCCGCCTCTCGAACGCATGCCGACGAACTGGTCGATCGAGCCCCGGATGAATATGTCATACCAGCCCGCGACGATCAGCGCGGGCACGGTGATGTTCTCATACTCGTTCGCCCGCGTGCTGGCCTTCATGGAAGGATCATCGGCGCGTTTCTCCAGCAGATCAAAAAGCTGAGCGCCCTGCACGCTGCTCGCCGCCGGTTCGAAGCGACCGAGGGGGAGGTGGTCGTAACCGCCGTCCCGCGCCAGGGCTTCGAGGGCGCCCCCTGCGCGTCCGACCGCCGCGCCCTTGGCTGCGGGAGAATCCCAGTCGCGGCGCATGAGCGCTTCCACGCCGATCATGGTCCACCAATAGCCATTGAGTTCAAGTTCGAAGACGCCGCCGCAATAGATGAACGAGCGGTGGAACCCGCCGACCGGAACGATGGGATTGATAGCTTGGAGGGAGAATGGCTGCTCCGCCGCCGCCGCCCATTGCACGAACCCCAGATAGGAAGGGCCGCTCATATAGACTTTGCCATTGGAGTAAGGGAGATTGGCGGCCCATTCCACCGCTTCCGCGCCGTCCTGTCCTTCGTCTACCCATGGCTGGAAATCGGCCTTGCCGTCCGACGTTCCGCGGCCCCGCACATCCTGGATGATGGTGACATATCCATGCCGGGCACCGTGCGTCAGGTCGGTCGTGAACCCTGGCGCTACCGCTTTGCCATAGGGCGTGCGTGCGAGAATGACCGGCCATCGCCCTTCTCCCGCCGGCCGCGCCACATCGGCCCGGAGCACCGTCCCGTCGCTCAGGGCGCACGGAACGTCATAGTGGATCACCACGTCCTTCGGAGCGGTATCTTGATCAAAGGACGACATAGTCACGCAAACTCCAGAAACTGCTTGGCCACACCAGCGCCTCCAAAAAAAGAGGCATTCTGGCCGGCAAAGCATGCTTCGCCGGCCAGAATTTCCTGTTCATTATTTCGATCGGATGCGCAGATCCGACTAGAAATGATAGCCCACAGACATGCCCACCTGGCGTCCCGGCTGATACTGACCGAGCGCGAGTGAGCCGATGATGGAGGACACGACAATGACGTTGCCCTTCACCTGTTCGTCCGTCACGTTCTTGACGAACAGGCTGCCCGTCAAGCGCCCGTTCTCGCTCTCATAGTTCAGGAACAGGTTGAGCTTGCCCACCGACTTCTGGGAGGAGATCGGCAGGTTGAACTCAGTGAAATAGACGCGGGACTTCCAGTCGTAGCGGGCGCCGAAGGTGACTTTGCCTGATGAGGTCGCGAAGTCGTAATAGCCGCCCAAGCTGCTCGTATATTTGGGCGACTGCGGCAACGCGTTGCCCGACAGGTCGAGCGAGCAGGGAACCGTGCCTACCCCGGTGCCCGGATCGCACGTGTTGGGCCGGGACGAGTCCGCCGTCTGGAACTGGTCGAACGTCGCATTCAGATAGGCGCCGGACCAGTCGATGCGGAACGCATCAGTCAGACGCAAGGAGGTTTCCAGCTCGACACCATAGACCGTCGCCTTGGCCGCGTTGGTCACGGAGGAGGAGACGCCGACGATCTGGTTCACCTGCAAGTCGTCATACTTCATGTAGAAGGCGGCAAGATTGGCTTGCAATGCCCGGTTGAAGAAGTTGCCCTTCAGCCCCGTTTCATAGTTGGCATTGGTTTCCGGCCGGAAGGACGGAGCCAGGGTGCCCGCCGAATAGCCGCCGCCCTTGAAGCCGGTCGAATATTTGAGATAGCCGTCGAGCGTCTGGCTGAACGCGTATGAAGCGCCAATTTCGTAAGTCAGCCGGTCCCATTTCGAGGATGATGACTGGAGTGCGCCGCCATTGATAAAATTATTATACTGAACGATCGATTTCTTGTCGCGAGTGTAGCGCAGCCCGGCGAACAGCTTGAAATCGGGCGTGAATGCATATTGGGCGCGCCCGAACGCTGCGTAAGAGGTCGTGATGAGCGGAACGGCTCCGCCGAACACTGTGATGTCGTTGAGCACTACGCCCCCCCCTAACGGGGCTTCTGCGATGGGAACCTCGATCGCCTGTTCCAGATGCTCCCGGAAATAATTGACGCCGAGCAGATAGGTGAATGGCTTCGCATTGTCCGAGGCGTAGATGAGTTCGTTGTAGGTCTGGCGCGCCGTATTCTTGAAGGACGCATATGTATCCTCCGCCGCGGTGCCGTCGCCGTCCGATACGTTCAGCAGCTTGGAGTCGGCATAGGAGAGGAGAGCCTTCAGGTTTCCGCCGCCCAGCGCCCAGTTCAAGGTCAGGTTGGCATTGAAAGCGTGAACCTTGCGATAGTTGATGTTCGCGAACACTTCCCGCTTGCCGACATCACCACGCGACTGCCCGACGAGGATCGAAGGCAGCGGGATGGTCGAATCGGGCGTTCCTTCCAGGAAGCTCGCCGGCCCGTTGGAATCGTCATTGGCATATTCGACCAGAACCCGCGCATTGAACGTGTCCGAAGGTACCCACTTGATTTGACCGCGGATGGACTGGTTCTTCGCGTCGTCCAGCCGGTTGGGGCCATTGGGGAGCAGATTGCGCGTGAACCCGCTATTATATGTTTGCTGCGCGGCTACGCGACCGCTGAGCGTCCCCGACTCGTTGAGCGCGCCGTTGACGAAGCCGGATAGCTGGAACAGGGCGGGGCTGACGCCCGCCGTCAGGTCAAAGCCGTAATGCGTCTCTGCCGTCGGTTCGTTCGGAACCACGTTGATGACACCTCCGGTGGCATTGCGCCCGAACAGGGTGCCCTGCGGTCCGCGAAGAATCTCCACCCGGGCGAGATCGAGGAAGGTGGCAAGGGTCAGCGAAGGCTGACCGATATAGACACCATCGGAATGGATCGCGACGCCCGAATCCTGGCCCGCGTTGATCTGCTGATTGCCGATGCCGCGAATCGTGATGTTCGACGAATTATAGCTGTTGCCGATCTGGATGTTCGGGCTTGGCCCGACCAGATCATTGAGGCTCTTCGTCTGGGCGGCCTCAAGCTTTTGTCCGGCATAGGCAGACACAGCGATGGGGGTCTTCCGAACCGTGTCGCTTCGGCGCGATGCAGTGACAATGATGTCGCCGAGGCTTTGCGACGATGCGTCTTGCGCGGGTCGCGCCGCACTGGCCGCCGGTTGGACCGGCGACACGTCCGCTTGAGCCAGCGCGGCGTGCGACGCACATGTTCCGCAGATGGCAACAATCAATCGATGACGCAATTTCCCCTCCTCATTCATTGGTGTCTCCATCTTTTAATGCGTCTCCGCATTCCTCTGGAATGATGGTTATTCGCAAAGCGGGGGTGATAATTTCTCGCACGAGCGTGAATGGAAAATCAGTCATCGACGAGGCTAGCAGGGAGTGCCTGGCGTTCGTCGTGGCGCGCAGTTCAAATATGAGGAACTGCTCGGCGGCGAAATCTTTTACAGCCTCGCGAGGCCGGGGTGCTGATCGAAGCTTAGCGGCGCCATTACAACACCGGCCGCCCTATATAGCGGCAGAGCATTGCAAACGGAGAAGGCGCCTCCAAAGCCCGAAATGCATTGGGTGGAGAGGACTTCGCGTTAAATTGACGGCGCTTTCAATGGCAACGGGTACTTGATGATCAGCCCGAGGCCCGCATTTCCGCCAAGCCTTCGGCCCAGTTCGTCACAGGCTGATAACCCAGTTCATCACGTGCCCTCTGGTTCGATACGGTGAAATCATAGCCTACCAGTCGAAGCATTTGCCGGGTCAGCGGCGGTTCACCCGATCGCCGGAAGGTCCGCCATATGAATTCCATAACCATCGCCATTCGCCATGCCATGTCGAGAGGAGCGTTGGCGGCCTTCACTACAACGCCACGGGTGGAGAGCAGATCGGACAGCACTGCGCGCATCGACTGGTTCTTGCCGTCTGAAACGAAATAGGCGCGGCCTCCCGGCGATTTTTCGGCGGCCAGAATGGCGCAAGCGCAAACATTGTCGACATGCGCTGTCGACATCATCTGTTCGCCGCCTGCCGGCCATCTGAACCGCCCCTCCGCAACATTTTTGACGATATTGTCGAGCATATGCATGCCGCGGCCCCAGATCATGGGCGGCATGATGACGGCCGTGCGAATGCCGGAGATCTTGTTCGCTTCCAAGACAAGTTCCTGCGCGCGCGCTTTGGTCGAAAGATAGGGCGCCCAGGACGGATAAGCGAGTGGCGCGTCCTCGGTTACGTCGCGCATCGGCTTTCCTTCGCCCATTACGACGCCAGCCGCGCTGATATACACGAAACACTCCACGCCTTCAGCCTGGGCGGCGGCCAGCATATTGGAAGTCCCTTCGATATTGACGCGCTCGAAGTCGGCAAGCGCGGCCCACATGGTAAACAGGGCAGCCGCATGAAAGACGACGACGGCGGCGCCCGCCATCCCATCGCGAAGGCTGGCGAGATCGTTAAGATCGCCGGCGACCGGCTGGGCGCCGATCTCCCGCAGCGCCGCCGCATCGCCCGGTGAGCGATGCAACGCTCGCACGCTCCAGCCCTGCTCGACCAGATTCCGGACAAGGTGGCGCCCCAGCAGTCCGGTGGCCCCGGTCACGAATGCGGTTTTCATATCTCCGATCTCCACTAACTCAGCCGGAGATAGCAACGCATCATACAACTTACAATATTAGTTATATGTAACTTCCCCATTGCTGACGCTCGGGTTGTGGTGCATATCGCTCCGATGCCCGTGCAATCCGACCGGCCTCTCTCTGCCCTCACGGTGCTGGAAACCGCGAAGCGGCAGGTCCGCCGTTTCGGTGAAAGCAAGACCAATGTGGTCGATATTGCCCGCGCAATGGGCGTCAGCCACGCCGCGCTGTATCGCTTCTATCCTTCGAAGAGCGCGATCATGGACGCCATCGTTCAGGAAGCGATGGAAGACGAAGCCAGGCTGGCCGCCAAACATGTGGAGACGGACGGTCCCGCCGCCGAAAAGCTGACGGCGATGTTGCTCGACCTGCATCGCCGCAAACGCGAGCGGTTCGAGGGCGACCAGGAAATTCACAACCTGTATCGCCGCATCGTCGTGGAGCGGCCTGACATGATCGCCGCCTATGCGGACCGCATCACGGCGTTGATCGCCCGCCTGATCGAAAAGGCGGTCCAGCGCGGCGAATGGAAGGTTGACGATGTGGATCTCGCGGCGGGCGTCGTTCGGGATGCCGGGATGATATATGTCCACCCCGCGTTCGTTGCGCAGCTTGTGGCCGCCGGAGCGCCGGTCGAGGAGATGCTGCGCGCGACCATAGCCACACTGGCGCGCGCCTTCGAGGCGGGCATCCGCTACGCAGGCGGCGTGCATGTTGAAGGTGCCGCCGCGCCAAAGCCGATCTGAAGTGCCGCGTTCGAACGTCTATTATTATGGCCCGACGAGCGATCATTTCATAAGAACCGCGACCGGGGGACGTCATTCCTGTCGGTCCGACCTGCGAGGTTCACATCGTTTCGGCCAACCACTGGTCGTCTCGAGACCCCGGCGACCGCCGGATGGCGCTATGGGGTGGCTTCATGATCCGCGCTGGTTCATGGCGGCCCAGCATGTGAACCCTGAAGAAGCCATCCAGATTCTGTGTGATCTCGAAGCGAAGGCCGCGATCGGCATGCATTGGGGCATCAGCGCCGATTTTGCCGACGACCTGCGCATGGGCCGGGCGGAAAGTCTGATCGAGGAGATGGAGAGCGAGATGAAGCGGGCGATTCCCAAACTCACCTCCATCTACATCCGTCCGGAAAAGCGGGAGGATGCCCTGGTCCTGCCGCGCCCCTCGCCGGACCCGCGATAGCGCCTGACCAGCGCGCTGGCTGGCCTGCATGTCCAGATTGCGCCAACTGGCCCCTTGACCTTGCCATGATGAACATCATCTAATGCCCGGCAATCTTCCGGAACAGGGGCCTTCATGTTGTCAGCGACCCTCGTCCGCCATATGGGCGCGCGGCAAATTCATTATGGCTGGGCCGTGCTGGCCGCCACTTTCCTGACGATGCTGGTCGTTGCCGGGGCCGTGGGCGCGCCCGGCGTATTCATCATTCCGCTGCAAAAGGAATATGGCTGGAGCGCGGCGGATATTTCCGGGGCGCTGGCCATCCGCTTCCTGTTGTTCGGCGGGATGGGGCCGTTCGCCGCCGCCTTCATGAACCGCTTTGGCGTGCGGCGGATGATGCTGATCTCACTGTCCATCATCGTCGGCGGGCTGCTGCTGTCGATGGGCATGACCCGATTGTGGCATCTCGTGCTGCTCTGGGGCGTCGTCATCGGCATCGGCACCGGGCTCACCGCCATGGTGCTGGGCGCCACCGTCGCGACCCGCTGGTTCACGCACAGGCGCGGGCTGGTCATGGGGTTGCTGTCCGCCAGCACCGCCACCGGTCAATTGGCCTTCCTGCCGCTGCTTGCCGCGCTGACGGAGCGTTTCGGCTGGCGCGCCTCGGTCCTGCTGGTGTGCGGCGCGATCCTGCTGGCGGCGATGGTCGTGCTGCTGCTGATGCGCGACCGCCCCGCCGACCTCGGCCTGCCGCCCTATGGCGAGAGGGAGGTGCATCCGGCCCCGCCGCAGCCCGCCAGCTTCGGCGCCCTGCTGATGAGCCCGCTCCGCATATTGGCCGATGCCGCGCGCGTGCCCAGCTTCTGGATATTATTCTTCTCCTTCTACATTTGCGGCGCCAGCACCAACGGGCTGGTCCAGACGCATTTCATCGCGCTTTGCGGCGACTATGGGCTGGCGGCGGTGGGCGCGGCGTCGATGCTGGCGATGATGGGGCTGTTCGATTTCGTGGGCACGCTGGCGTCGGGCTGGTTGTCGGACCGGTTCGACAATCGCTGGCTGCTATTCTGGTATTATGGCCTGCGCGGCCTGTCGCTGCTCTATCTGCCGTTCAGCGATTTCTCGCTCTACAGCCTGTCGGTGTTCGCGCTATTCTATGGCCTGGACTGGGTCGCCACGGTGCCGCCAACGGTCAAGCTGACGGCGCAGCGCTTCGGGGCGGAGCGGACCAATGTCGTGTTCGGCTGGATCTTCGCCGGGCATCAGCTTGGCGCGGCGAGCGCGGCGCTGGCGGGCGGCCTTTCCCGCACGGTCTGGCAAAGCTATATGCCCGCCTTCGTCGCGGCGGGCATATTGTGCCTGATCGGGGCGGGGCTGGTGCTGCTGATCAATCGCGGGCGGAGCAAGACCTTCGCCCTCGCCTGACCGGCTGTGTGGAGAGGCTTGGATGCTGCAAGGAAAAATCGCCCTCGTCACCGGAGCCGGGCGCGGCCTGGGGCGCGAGATCGCGCTGGGCCTTGCCAGGGCCGGCGCGCATGTCCTGCTCCATGGCCGAAATGTCGAGCAGCTTGAGGCGACCGCCGTCGCCATCGCCGCTTCGGGCGGAACGAGCGCGCCCCTGATCTTCGACCTGGAAGATGGCGAGGCGCTGCGGGCGGCGCTCAGCCCCTGTGGCCCGGTGGACATATTGGTCAACAATGCCGGGCATCGGGACCGCCGACCCATCGGCGCGCTGGACCGGCCCGCGGTGCGGCGGATGCTGGAGGTCAATCTGGTCGCGCCCTTCGACCTCGCCCGCACCATCGCGGCCGGGATGAAGGAGGGCGGGCGGATCGTCAACGTCACGTCCATCGCGGGCCAGATCGCCCGGTCGGGCGACGCGGCCTACACCATGGCGAAGGGCGGGCTGGACGCGCTGACGCGGGCGCTGGCGGCGGAACTGGGCAGTCGGGGCATCACCGTGAATGCCGTCGCGCCCGGCTATTTCGCGACCGAGGCCAATGAGGAGATGGCCGCCGACCCCGCCATCGCGGATCATCTCGCCCGCCGCACGTCGCTCGGACGCTGGGGTCGGCCGGAAGAGATTGTCGGCCCGGTCCTGTTCCTGGCGTCGGATGCGGCATCCTATGTGACCGGGCAGGTGCTGGCGGTGGACGGCGGCTACACCGCCCATTTCTGAGGGGGGCAGGTACAGCCAGGCATTTGAACCGTGTTCCTGCGAAAGGCACTCGAATGAGACGAATGGCTCGTGAGAGCCCAGTTCCGGCCTCGCCTCATCCATGCAACGCCTGAACTGGACTCCTGCCTTCGCAGGAGTACGGCTCGCGCAATTTCATCGCGACAAACCCTAAGCAGCCAACCCCCGCATCCGCAGCAGCGCATCGACCTCTGGCGCGCGTCCGGCAAAGGCCCGGAAATTCTCGGCGGCGGGGCGGCTCGCCCCGGCGGCAAGGATTTCACGCCGGAAAGCGGTCGCCCCGCCGCCCGGAATGTCGGCATGGGCGAAAATCTCGAACGCGTCGGCCGACAGCAATTCCGCCCAGAGATAGGAATAATAGCCCGCCGCATAGCCGCCCGCGAAGATATGGCTGAACGCATGGGCAAAGCGGTTCCATTCCGGCGGATGGACCACGGCCACCGCCTTGCGCACCTGATCCAGCATGGCGTTGACCCGCGCGCCCTTGGCCGGATCATAATCGCGGTGGAGCAGCAGGTCGAAGGTCGCGAACTCGATCTGCCGCAATATGGCCAGGCCCGCCTGGAACTGCCGCGCCGCCAGCAGCCGGTCGAACATCGCCTGCGGCAGCGGCTCCCCGCTGTCGACATGGCCGGACAGGCCGATCAGCGTGTCCCGGTCCCAGGCGAAATTCTCCATGAACTGGCTGGGCAGTTCGACCGCATCCCATTCCACGCCGCTGATGCCGCCGATGGACGGTAGGTCCACCTCGGTCAGCAGGTGATGCAGCACATGGCCGAATTCGTGGAACAGCGTCACCACGTCATTATGCGTCACCAGCGAAGGCCGGTCGCCCGCGGGCGGCGCGAAATTGGTGGTGAGATAGGCGATGGGCAGATGCAGCCGGTCAGCGTCGCGGAAGCGGGACCGGCACACGTCCATCCACGCCCCGCCCCTTTTGCCCGCCCGCGCGAACAGGTCGAGATAGACGCCCGCCACAACGGCGCCGCTCGCGTCCAACACGTCATAGAACAGCACGTCCGGATGCCAGGTCGACACGCCTTCGCGCGCGACGAGGCGGACGCTGAACAGCCGCTCGATCAGCGCCTGCGTGCCCGCAAGCACGCGGGGCAGGGGGAAATAGGCCTTCAGCGCCTCCTGATCCACGCCATGCAGCGTGCGGCGCATCGCTTCGGCCACATAGGAAAGATCCCAGGGCCGCACATCGTCCAGCCCCAGATGCTCTGCCGCGAAGGCGCGGGCCTCCGCCAGTTCGCGTTCCCCGACCGGCCGCGCCCGCTTGCCAAGGTCGGCCAGGAAGGCCAGCGCCTCGTCGGCGTCGGCGGCCATCTTGGTTTCCAGCGAATGGGCGGCGGAATCGGCAAAGCCCAATATCTGCGCGGCTTCATGACGCAGCGCCATGATCGCGTCGATCCGCTCGCTATTGTCGTGGCTCCTGTCGTCCGCCTGATCGGAGGCGCGGGTGTTGTAGGCGCGATAGACGCGCTCCCGCAGCGCCCGGTCCTGGGCGTGATAGAGGATCGCCAGCACGCTCGGCTGGCGCAGCGTGATCAGCCAGCCAGTCAGCCCCTTTTCCTGCGCATAGGCGGCCAGAATCGCCTTGTCGCTGTCCGGGACGCCCGCCAGCGCCGCCTCGTCGGTGACATGCTCGCTCCAGGCTTCGGTCGCGTCCAGCACCGCATTGCCGAATTTGGTGTTGAGGTCGCTCAACCCCACGCCGATGTCCAGGAAGCGCTGCCGCGCCTCACCCTCCAGCGCGACGCCCGCCAGGCGGAAGCCGCGCAGGGCGAGGTCGACGGCTCGCTGCGCGGCAGGCGTCAGGCTGGCGAAATCGGGGCGGGCGGCCAGCCCGGCGACGGCATCATGATGGGCGCGGTTCTGGCCCGCTTCCATCAGATAGGCGGTCATCAGCGCCTGGGCGGCGGCATGCGCTTCCCGCAATTCGGGCGTGTCGGCCACGGAGGCGAGATGCCCGACCGGCGACCAGACCCGCGACAGCAGGAAATCGGCGCGCTCGGCGGCAAGGATGACTGCATCGAAATCATCCTTCCCGCTGGCGGTGATCCCCTCGACGGCGGCGCGATGGGCCGCAATCGCCGCCTCCATGGCGGGGACGACATGGGCGGGCTGGATGGCCGCGAAATCGGGCAGGTCGCTATCGGCTAGAAGGGGATTGGCGGTGTTCATGGCTACTCGCGGCTTGCTGGCCTCTATGGGATGAGGAACAGCCTCTAATTGGGCGCTGGCGGGCGGCTGTTCAAGCGTTTCCCGTCAGGCGAGCGTCAGGTAGATTTCCGCTTCGATGACCCAATTCGCGCCAACCTGCCGCCATTTGGCGCTATAGGTGCCCGATGCCAAGGGGCGGTCCGAACCGGTGGTCACGCCCTGCCACCGACCATGTTCCATGGCGATGGGTTCCACCGTCGAGGCGACGATGCTGTCCGGCGTGCGGGTATAGATGGTGCGCTCCGCCGCGCTGAATTCCCGCTTCCACGCCTGGAGCTGCGCCTTGCGGCCCGAGATGACGGCGCTGTCCGAACCGGTGACCAGAACGGCCTGAAGCGCCAGCAGCGGCCCGATGGCATTCAGGTCCGCTTCCGCCAGGGCACGGTTGAAATCGGCGCGGCGCAGGCGAATGGCAAGATCAGGAGAGGTCGTCATGGAGCCGCTTTAGGGTGTGTGGGGATTCAGTTCAGGGTGGAGCGAAAATGGTGGATTTCGAGAACCGGCGCGCAGCGTACTCAAAGTATGTGAGCACTGGAAGCGCAGAAAGCCGCTATTTGCAGCCCGCCATGGGCTGAATCCCCACATACCCTAGAGCATGCCGGTCCAATCCGCACCCCATCTTGCATGGAACGGCGTGACGCACCACGCCCCTTCACAATCCTTCGGCCTCGACCCAATGCGCGCCGGTGATCTCCCGCGCCAATTCCCAAACCTGGCGGCGGATGTCGGGCACGGCGACGATTTCCCAATGCGCGCCGCGGGTCATCGGTCCGACCACGAACAGCCGTTGCTGGGCCGATCCGTCGTGGGCGATGGCATGGCATTGCCGGTCGACGTCGATGCCGATCGCCAGCGGATCGGGCCGTATGTCGCCGCGCATCGCCAACTGACGCAGCAACGGATCGTCGGTGCGTCGCAGGTCGCCCAGCGGGCCGGTGCAGTTGATGACCCGGGCGAAGGGCAGGGTCTCCGTCCCGTCCCGCCCGCGCCTGCGCAGACGGACGTTAAGTCCATGGCCCTCGAGCACGGCCTCCACCACCTTGGCGGCGTGGATTTCCAGCCGTCCTTCCGCCTGCATCTCTGCAAGCCTTGCGGCGACCTGCGGGGCCAGGCGATGGCGGTGCACGTCCCAATAGGGACGCAGATGGCGCAGGAAGCGGCTGCGTTCCTGCGGGCTGGCGGCGCGCCACATGTCCTGGGTGAAGCGGCGAAGCTCATCGACCGCATTGCGCCAGCCAATCTCCATACTGCGGTCGCGCAGCGCGCGGACCAGCGCCGAGGCTGCGCCCCTGGGCCGGTCGCTGCGGGCCGCATAGGGCGCGGCCGGCGCATGGCTTTGTGGGGCCAGCCCACGGCGGGAGAGCGCGACGATCCGCCCGCGAAAGCCCGCGCTGTCCAGGCTGAGCGCGCAGTCGACGGCGGTCAGTCCGCTGCCCAGCAGCAGAACCTGATCGCTCGCCCCCAGCCCTTCGGCAAGAGACGCAGCCCATGGATCGTTCACATAGGAAGCGCTATGGCCGGATAGGGCGGCAAAGGCAGGCAGATCATGGGGCGGCAGATTGCCGGGCGCCAGCGCGACGATGTCGGCATCCACGCCGCCGCCGGACCGCAGGGCGATATGGGCGCCATCCTCGCGCAGCCGCAGGTCGACCGCTTCATCTGTCACGATGGTCAGCCTGTCGCTGGCCTGCCCCCGCACCTCGTCCAGCATGGCGGAGAGATAGGCGCCATAGTCGCGCCGCGTGGCGAAGCTGCCTTCCTGCCCCAATCCCTGCCGCTTCAGCCAATCGGTGAAATGATCCGGACTGTCGGGCAGCGCGCTCATATTGGCGGCGCGCACGTTGAGGATATGGCCGGCCTGCGCCGCGCCATAGGCCAGACCCCGGCCCAGCCGGCCGTCATGGCGCTCCACCACCGTCACCCGCAGCGTCCCGTGGCGCAGCAGGTTGATGGCGAGCAGTGTGCCGCTGAACCCGCCCCCGACGATGGCGGCGTGATCGACCTTCAGCATAAGCCGGCATTTCCGGACTGAATTCGCTCTGGCAGCGCCGATACCCCTGTAAAAGCCACGGATTTCCGAGAACTTATCGGATGCCCTGCGCGTCGCGGCAGTTCAAGGGAAATCGCGCTCTGGTAGGGGTCGAGCGCACCAGCAGGTTTCCACCGCGGGGACAAAGTGGCTGCGCTGTCTATGTTTCCTGATCTCCCAGGTACAGCGGCCATGCGCGAAAGGCTCAGCGGTTCATGTCGACAAACATTCCTCCTCCGGTGACGCAATGCCGAAGGTTCGCGGGCTCGCTCGCTGGAGCGTCCGTTTCCCGGCCAGAAGGCAGAAAAACGGACGGAATTCCAGAACCGAGTGACGTCGATGAGATATTAAGCGGCAGCGCGCTCCGCCAGGGGGCGGCGGCGGAGCGATGTCGTGGCGATCGACGGCGGAACATATGCGGCGCCCTCCAACGGTGCCACGTCAATCCCCGGCGGCACGATCGCGTCGATCTTGTCGAGCACTTCGTCGCTCAGCACCACTTCGATACCGGCCAGGTAGCTTTCAAGCTGTTCGGGCGTGCGCGGCCCGATGATGGCCGAGGTGATGGCCGGATGCGCCACGACGAAGGCGAGCGCCATGTGGATCAGCGAAATGCCCGCGCTCTCCGCCAGCGGGATGAGTTGCTCGATCTTGTCGAGGCTTGCTTCATCGCTCATCGCGTTGGGGAAGAATTTCGCGCGAAACGTGTCGGGCGTCTGTTCGCCCTGGCGATATTTGCCGGTGAGCATGCCTTTGGCCAGCGGACTCCACGACATCACGCCCATGCCGAAACGCTGGCAGGCGGGCAGGACATCCCGTTCGATCGAGCGATTGAGGATCGAATAAGGGGGCTGCTCGGTGCGGAACCGCGCGAGCCCGCGACGCTCGGCCACCCATTGCGCTTCGACGATGTCGGCGGCGGGGAAGGTCGATGCGCCGATGGCCCGCACCTTGCCCTCGCGCATCAGGTCCGTCAGCACCGACAGCGTCTCCTCGATGTCGGTATCCGGCACGGGCCGGTGGAGTTGATAGACGTCGATATAGTCCGTCTGCAGGCGCCGCAGCGAATTTTCCACCGCCCGCGTCAGCCAGCGCCGCGACCCGCCGCGGTCGTTGGGATCGTCGCTCATCGGCTGGAAAGCCTTGGTGGCCAGCACGACGCTGTCACGCCGGCCCTTCAATGCCTTGCCGACGATTTCCTCGGATTCGCCGCGGCAATAGGCGTCGGCCGTGTCGACGAAGTTGATCCCGGCATCAAGCGCGCGATGAACCATGCGGACGCATTCGTCATGATCTCCATTGGCCATTTTTCCAAACATCATCGCACCAAGGCAATAGGGGCTCACCTTGATGCCGGTACGTCCGAGCGGGCGATATTTCATCTCGATCTCCTAAGGGAATGCGCTGGCAAAGTTCCGCAAGACGACCTATGTCATATGAAACGGAACGTTCCTCCATTTATATGGAACAAGGTTCCGATTAGCAATAGGCTTATGAGGATGATGGACGAACATGATGGCGGGAACGGCGTGAGCGGTGAAATGACGGCGCCCCTTCGGGCTGATGCGCGCCGCAATGTCGATGCGCTGCTTCAGGCCGCCATCGCCATTTTCACCGAGCTTGGCGTCGATGCGCCGATGCGCACGATCGCGGCGCAGGCGGGCGTTGGGGTGGGAACGCTCTATCGCCATTTCCCGCAGCGCTCGGACCTGATCAAGGCGATAATCCGGCGGGAGGTCGAGGCGCTTACCGAAGCTGCGGCGACCTTGGCCCGGGACCATGAACCAAGCGAAGCCCTGGGATTGTGGATGGCCGGTCTCGTCGACCTGGTCGCCACCAAGCGCGGTTTGGGTTCTGCTCTCCACTCCGGCGATCCTGCCTATCAATCGCTTCCGGATTTCGTTTTCGGTCATTTGGAGCCGTCGCTGCGCCACCTTCTTGATGCAGCGGTGGACGCCGACGCCATCCGGAATGACGTCGACGCCGCTGATCTTTTGAATGCCGCGCTTCGCGTTGCGACGCCGGCGAGCGAAGGCGATGTGCCGCAGGCCAAGAGGATGGTCGCCCTACTGGTCGATGGTCTGCACAAGCGTTCGGGACCTCCCCTATAAACGGCGGTTCAATCCGATCCGCCGATATGGGATCAGATCAATTGGCTCACTGAAGCCATTTTGCCGTCGACCCAGATCAGAGGGTCGATGGTGGGATGGTTCACGATCCTGCTCACCTCTCCGATGAAGAGCGTGTGGGTAGCGACCTCCACCGTCATGGTGACCGAGCAGACCAGGCTCGCGACCGCATCGCGCAGCACGGGCAATCCCTCTTCCGAAGCGCCCCAGAGGCCGGATTCAAAGCGCGCCAGACCTTTGGTGGGACCGCTGAAAAGGGCGACGAGATCCCGATGCCGTTCCGACAGGAGGTTGACGCAGAACTGGCGGCTTTCCGCCAGAACCGGCGACAGGCTTGTGCTCCGGTTGACGGCGACCAGAAGGGTGGGGGGATCGGCGGTGACGGAAGTCACGGCGGTCGCGGCCATGCCTGTCCAATCGTCCCCGCATCCAGACGTGACCAATGCTATTGTTGACGCCAGACGACGCATCGCCTGTTTGAAATCATTCTGAATCGTGTCGCTCACTATAACTTCCGTTCGATGCCGATCGGGCTGCGGCGGGAGTGGCGCGAGCGAGACCAATCGTCATGCGCGCAAACCCGAGCAGCCGCTAATTTCTGCGGCCCGCATAAACCCGCAAATGCAGCAAAAATTAACCTGCCTGTCTCGCCAAATTGACTCTGTGGGATATACAGAATATATGAAGAGTATATTATGATAATGCGCGCTGTCAACGCCGCTTGGATCGTTGGCGCCGTGACGTGCGAGAACTGGGGAGAGAGATGAGACCGTTGCGACAGAGTGGTGGGAACGACAGCGCGCAAGGGACGTCCCCCGGCCTTGTGAGAGGCTGGCGCATGGGGGCGCTCGACGGTGATGGCGGGGCCATGCGCGATGGCGCGCCAGTGCGCATCGCGGGGCCTGGTTGCCGATGATCGCGACCATCTCCGAACTCAGCGGCGCGGCTGTCGCCCGCTACGGAAACCGCACAGCCGTAACCGTCTTGGGCGGCTCATCGCTCAGCTATCGCGACATCGATTCGCTGGCTGGTCGACTGGCGGGCGGCCTCGCGGCGCAGGGCCTTGGGCCGGACGACAGGATCGCCCTTCATCTGCCTAACGGTTTGCACTGGATCATTGCCTATCATGCGATCGCGCGCCTTGGCGCCGTTTTCGTGCCTTGCAACATATTGCTGACCGCGGAAGAGGTGGGCTGGATCACCGATGATGCGGAAGTGGCGTGCCAGATTCTTCCCGCCGATCGTGTCGATGCGATCCAGGCCGCGCAATTGGGACGGCCGCTTACCTTTTCCGAAGCGGACCTCGATCGCCTGATGGCGGCCGACTGGATCGCGGCGGCCGGTCGTGATCCGGACGATCTTTTCACCATCGGCTACACGTCGGGAACGACCGGCCGGCCCAAGGGTGCGACCCAGTCTCACCGGGCCGTCGCGGCCAGCGTGGCGATGACCGCCACCGTCCATGTCCGCCACGAAGGCGACCGGATATTGACGGCGCTGCCCTTTCCCCATGTCTATGGCAATGTCGTATTGAACGCGGGGTTGCTGGCTGGCAGCGAACTCTATGTCCTTCCGCGTTTCGACGCCGGAGAGGCGCTGGCGGCCATAGGCGAGCACCGTATAACGCTGTTCGAGGGCGTGCCGACGATGTTCTATCAGATGCTCGCCCATCCCGCCGCCGATTCATCCGATCTGCGCAGCCTGACTCGCTGCACGGTTGGCGGCCAGACCATGCCCTTGGCCAAGATCGAAGAGGTGGTCGCCCGCTTCGGTTGTCCGCTCCTGGAATTATGGGGCATGACCGAGGTGGCGGGGCCGGCCATCACCCATTCGCCTTTCTGGCCGCCCCGGCATGGTTCGGTGGGCCTGCCATTTCCGGGCACGGAGGTTCGCATCAACTCCCTGGAACGCCCTGGAAGGATCGCCAGAGCGAAGGAAGCGGGGGAGATTCTGGTGCGCGGCCCGCTGGTGACCAGGGGCTATTGGCGCAATCCTGACGCGACCGGCGATACGATCGATCCCGCGGGTTGGCTGGCGACCGGCGATATCGGCTATGTGGATGCGGACGGTTATGTCTTCGTGGTCGATCGGCTGAAGGATATGATCATCACCGGCGGATATAATATCTACCCGGCGGAGGTCGAACAGGTGCTGGCCATGCATCCCGCCGTCGCGATGTCGGCCGTCGTCGGGGTTCCCGATGCGGAAAAGGGCGAACTCGCCCAGGCTTATATCGTGCTCGCCGCGGGGCAGGCGCCGAACGAGGCGGATCTGAACATGCACTGCCGCAGCCGGCTTGCCCCGTACAAGGTGCCGCGGCGCTATATTTTCGTCGATGAACTGCCCCGGACCAGCACGGGCAAAATCTTGCGGCGCGCATTGCGCGATCCGTCATCGCCTGCTCTTTGACATGAGGATTTGAGAGATGAGTATGAATTTCGACGACGGCTATGAGATGACGATCGACGGCCGCGCCGTTGCCGCCGCAGCCCATTTCGAAGCGTTCAATCCCGCCACCGAGGAGGTGATCGCACAGGTTCCCGACGCTTCGCGAGCCCAACTTGATGAGGCGGTCGCAGCCGCGCGCAAAGCCTTCCCAGGCTGGAGTGCGACTCCGCTGGCCGAACGGCAAAAGGCCGTTGCTCGCATTGGTGACGCTATCGAGGCGAATGCGGAAGCCTTCATGCGCCTGCTGACGCGTGAACAGGGGAAGGCGCGCAAGGGGGCGGAATGGGAGATCGGCGGTTCCGTGGTCTGGTGCCGCGAGATCGCGACGCAGGAACTGCCGCTTCATGTCGTCGAGAAGACGGAGTCCCGCAGCGTCGAGACGCGGCGCGTGCCGCTGGGCGTGGTCGGAGCGATCACGCCATGGAACTTCCCGCTTTTGCTGGCCATCTGGAAGATCGCTCCCGCGCTGGTCGCGGGCAATACGATGGTTCTCAAGCCGTCGCCCTACACCCCGCTCTGCACGCTGAAGCTCGGTGAGCTTCTCCGCGACATCCTTCCCGCCGGGGTGCTCAACATCGTTTCGGGTGGAAACGATCTGGGCGCCTGGCTGACCCAACATCCCGACGTCAGCAAGATCAGCTTCACCGGATCGACCGCGACCGGCCGCAAGATCATGGCTTCGGCATCGGGGAACCTCAAGCGCATCACGCTGGAACTTGGGGGCAACGACCCTGCCATCGTGCTGCCCGACGTGGACGTGCAGGAGGTCGCGCAGACTTTGTTCTGGGCGGCCTTCCAGAACAGCGCGCAATTCTGCGTCGCGGCGAAGCGGCTGTACATTCACGAAGATATTTATGACGAGCTTTCGGCCGCTCTGGCCGCCTATGCGGGCACGGTGAAGGTAGGGGACGGTTCTCACCAGGGCACCGATCTCGGCCCGATCCAGAACCGGATGCAGTTCGAGAAGGTGAAGGAGCTTCTTGTCGACGCGGAGGCTTCGGGTCAGCACTTCCTGACCGGCGGCGTCCCCGATGCGGAGCGCGGCTATTTCGTGCCCGTCACCATCATCGACAATCCGCCCGAGGACAGCCGCGTAGTGGTTGAGGAAGCATTCGGGCCCGTCCTGCCGCTGCTGAAATTCCGCGACATCGACGATGTGGTCGAGCGCGCCAATCGGACAGAATATGGCCTTGCCGCCTCGGTCTGGAGCCGCGATCTGCCCTTGGCGCGCTCCATTGCCGAACGGATCGAGGCGGGGACCGTCTGGATCAATGAAATCCACAGCTTCTCGCCGCATGTCGCCTTTGGCGGCCACAAGCAATCAGGTGTGGGGATAGAGAATTCGCTGGAGGGACTTGCCGAATATAGCAATGTCCAGACCATCGTGACGAACGCAGCCTGAAGATGAGGAGGGCCACCATGCTTTTGCGTGGTGGGCCGTCTCGCTTAGATGCTTTTCAGAAGGGTACAATAGGCGCCTTCCGGTCTTCCCTCGAATGACGAGATCAACTCTGCCAGCAAAGCGCTTGCCCGCGGATTGGATGCGGACTTGTGTGCTTCTGCGCTATCCCATTTCTCGATGATGATAAAGCGACGATCATTGTCGAGGTCGTGAAGCAATTCGATTCCGCGGCAACCGGCCGTTGACCGCGCCAGCTCTGCAAGCGCCGACAACGCCGTTTCCACTTCGGCTTCCTGCCCTTCTCTGGCGTGGATGATATAATGCCGCACGATCGTCATTCCTGCTTCCTCTGTCTGTGCTGGATTTGTCTGCCGGCCAGGAGCGACCCGAAGGCCGGGCAAATGCCCTTTAAGGGTCGATGGGGCGGTGGCCGACAACCGCGAGATCATAGCCGTCCAATGCTACCAGGCTATGGTGGGTATTGCTCAGGAGGATCATGTCCTGCACGCCCATTTCGCCAAGTATCTGGGCACCGATACCGTAATCGCGCAGTTCATCCATATCGCTTTTGGACGCGGTGCCGGATTTCAGCATTTCAAAGGTCCGGCTGAACATGTCCGGCGTCCGGCGATTAAGGATGACGATCAGACCCGCGCCTTCTTCACCGATGATTTCCATCGAGCGCGACAGAAGATGGCTGCGGGGCGCGTCCTGTCCGAACGTGTCGGCAAGTGGCGACATCTGATGCATGCGGACAAGTGTCGGGCGGTCCGGATCGACCTCTCCCTTTTGCAGCACGAGCTGTTCGGTGCCGGTCGCGCGGTTGAAGAAGACGATCGCCTTCCACTCGCCGCCCCATCGGCTGGTGAAGCTGAGGTCGGACCGCTTTTCGACCAGATGATCGTTGCGCCTGCGAAACGCGATGAGGTCGCGGATCGTACCGATCTTCAAGCCATGCTTTTGCGCGAAGCCGATCAGATCGGTTAGGCGCGCCATCGTCCCGTCATCCCGCATGATCTCGCAGATGACGCCGGAAGGATTGAGGCCCGCAAGGCGCGCGACATCGACCGCCGCCTCCGTATGGCCGGTGCGTACCAGAACACCACCGTCCCGGGCCACGAGGGGGAAGACATGACCGGGCGTCACGATGTCGTTCCGGTCTTTGAAGGCGTCGATCGCGACCGCGACCGTCCGCGCCCTGTCGGCTGCGCTGATGCCTGTGGTGACGCCCTCCCGCGCCTCGATCGACACGGTGAACGCGGTCTCGTGCCGCGTTCCGTTCTCGCGGCTCATGAGTTCAAGTCCCAACTGGTTCACGCGCTCCGATGTCAACGCCAGGCAGATCAGCCCCCGTCCGTGCGTCGCCATGAAATTGATCGCGTCCGGTGTCGCCATCTGGGCCGGAATGACCAGATCGCCTTCATTCTCGCGGTCCTCGTCATCGACTAGAATAAACATCCTGCCGTTGCGCGCCTCATTGATGATTTCCTCCGGCGACGCCAGCGCCGTTCCTCCCTCGCGCTTCGCCAGATAGGATTGGAGCCTTGCCAGAATGTCGGCCGGGGGTTTCCAGTCACCGTCATCCATGCGGCGCAAACTGTTGCTGGGCAGTCCCGCGGCCCGAGCGAGACCGGATCGCGATAGCCCCCCGTCGACAATGAGATGCCGCAATTTCTCTCTCAGGCCATCTTCCATCATTCACTCCCGTCCGCTATTGCTGACCTTGTCGGCCCTGTTTTCAGTTCTCGCGAGACGGCTCTCGCAACCGCGACCGGGCTAACCGTGATGGAAGACCAGAGTCTTGGTCTTGCTGAAGTCGTGGAGCGCGGCGAAGCCCTTTTCACGGCCATGTCCGCTCTTGCCTGCTCCGCCGAATGGAAGCTCTATGCCGGCGCCCGCCCCATAGCAGTTTATGAACAGTTGCCCTGATCGAATGCGCTTCGCCAGGCGAAGCTGACGACCGCCGTCGCGCGTCCAGATCGCGGCGACGAGTCCATATTCCGTTGCATTGGCCAAGCGGAGCGCATCGGCTTCGTCTTCGAAGGGGAGGACCGTCAGGACGGGCCCGAACACCTCGTCCAATGCGATCGCATGGGAGCGAGGAACCGGCCCGAACACCACGGGCTTGACGTAAAAGCCCCCGGCCGCGGCCCCCTCGGCTATCTCCCCTTCTGAGATCACGGCAACGCCATCTTCACGCGCGCGGTCGATGAAGCCCTGCACTCGCTGCTGTTGCTTGCGCGTGATGATGGGGCCGCAATCCAGATCCATCTCGGGTGCGCCGACGCGAACCTTCGCAAAAGCCGCCGCGAGCAGAGCCGCGAACTTGTCGAGGATCGTCCGCTCGACGAGCACGCGGCTGCCCGCGGAACAGGTCTGGCCGCTATTTTGCGTGATCGCCTTGACGATCACCGGGACAGCGGCGTCGAGATCGGCATCCGCGAACACCAGATGGGGGGATTTGCCGCCAAGCTCCAGCGTGCAGGTGATGTAATGATCGGCGCAAAGCTTCTGGATGATCTGGCCGACTTCGGGCGATCCGGTGAACGACATGAAATCGACCCCGCGATGCGACGCCAGCGCGGCGCCCGCAACATGGCCTGTACCGGCGACGACGTTGATCGCGCCTTCCGGAAAGCCGGCTTCGCTGGCGAGCTCTGCCAGCCGCAGCGATGACGCGCATGCGTCTTCGGCGGGTTTCAGGACGGTGGCGTTGCCGACGGCCAACGACGGCGCAAGAGTCCGCCCGAACATCTGGGCAGGATAGTTCCACGGCAGGATATGGCCAGTCACGCCATGCGGTTCACGCACGACATTGACATGATAGCCGCTCAGATAGGGAATGACTTCGCCGTGCAGCTTGTCAGCCGCCCCGCCATAGAATTCGAAATAACGGGCGAGCGCCGCGATGTCGGCGTCCGCGACGCTTTGCGGCTTGCCGGTATCCTTGGCTTCGATGGCCGAGAGTTCGGCCGCATTCTGCAGGATGAGGTCGGCAAACCGGGTGAGCAGCCGGCCTCTCTCGGTCGCGGTCGTCCGTCCCCAGGCGCCGTCGTCAAATGCCCGGCGCGCCGCGTTGACCGCGAGGTCGACGTCGGCGGCGCCGCTGGCCGCGATGAGGCCGAACGGCTCTCCTGTCGCTGGTTCGTAGATCGGGATCGTGCCCCCGTCCACCGGATCGATCCACGCGCCATCGATGAAATTCTGGTGGAAATCGATTTTCACCCGGCACCTCCCTGAGTCTTATAGAATATATATTGCGTATAATCTGTCTCTATGTAAACAGGCTTGATAAGAATGGTTCCGCTTGTGCGTCTGTGGCAGGGTCCGAATGAAGGGGGTCAGATGCTTTTCCGGGAAAGGGCTTCTTCAAGCGCCGTCAGACCTTCTTCGACGATCTGGTCCGAAGCGGTCAATGGCGGAAGCAGACGGATCGCCTGACCATGGGTGCCGCATGACAGGATGATCAGACCCAGCTCGCGCGCACGCGCCATGACCATTTTCACGGCGGCCGGGTCAGGTTTCCCGTCAGTGGCCGACAGGATGTCGAAGGCGATCATGGCCCCCATGCCGCGCGGGGGCGAAATCGGGATCAAGTCCGCTCGTCCGGCAAGAGCGGCCATGCGGGCGGCGATGCGCTCTCCGATGGCCATCGCCCGGTCCGCCAATCGCTCGTCGCGAATGATGTCCAGCACGGCGAGCCCCGCCGCGCAGGCGACGGGCGATCCGCCATAGGTGCTGCCCAGCGATCCCGGATCGCCGGCGTTCATTATGTCGGCGCGCCCGATCACGCCGGCCAGCGGGAAGCCGCCACCCATGCCCTTGGCGACGGCGATCAGATCGGGCGCGATGCCGCTATGCTCGACCGCGAACATCCGGCCGGTCCGCGCGAAGCCCGTCTGAACCTCGTCCGCGATGAGCAGGATGCCATGACGGTCGCACAGCGCGCGCAAGGCCGCCAGCATTTCGGCGGGTGCCGGATTGAAGCCGCCTTCTCCCTGGATCGGTTCCACGATGATCGCCGCGACGCGTTCCGGATCGACGTCGACGCTGAGGAGGAAGTCGAGCGCGCCCAGGGTATCGGCCGTGGTCAATCCCGATCCGGGCGAGGGGAAGGGGACATGGTAAACCTCCGGCACCATCGATCCGAAGCCGCGCTTATAGTTGGCCACTTTCCCCGTCAGCGTCGTCGCCATCAGCGTCCGGCCATGAAACGCCCCGGCAAAGGCGATGACGGCGGACCGGCCCGTGGCCATTCGGGCGATCTTGACGGCGGCCTCCACGGCTTCGCTGCCCGAGTTCAACAACAGCGTATTTGCCGAACCCCGGACCGGCGCCAGATCATTGAGCGCCTCTGCCAGTTGCAGATAGGGTTCATAGGCCATCACCTGGAAAGACGTATGGGTGAAGCGATCGATCTGGGCCTTGACCGCCTCAATGACCTTGGGATGCCGATGCCCGACATTGAGCACCGCAATACCGGCCGCGAAATCGATATAGCGCTTTCCGTCGGCGTCCCATATCTCGCTGCCCAGCGCCCGGACGGCGACCAAGGGTGTGGCGGAGGCAAGGCCGCGCGGAATGGCGGCCAAGCGCCGGTCTTGGAATGAGGTGCTCATCGTCTCTCTTGAAAGATGTTCCCGGCATCCCGGCGACAAAGCCGCGGGCGCACGAGGATCATGCTGGCAGGCTGCGCGTCATGCGTAGATGCAATTGGTGGCACACATGGTGTCCTTATCACACCGGCGCGCAGCATTGGGCGGGACCAACTGGACCGGATCGGGATGTCACCAGCCCAGATCCAGGGCGAAGCTGTCGCCGTCCCTTCTGATGCGGCCGACATACGGCGCTTCGAAATGGCCTGGAATGAGCAGGGCATTTTCATCGGCGCAGAATTCCAGCAATTCGCGTCTGGTCGCGGCCGCCATCTCCTGATTCCAGCAGACGATGCTGCTCATATGCCAGAGGGGCACCTGCATGGGCGAATGGAGCAGGTCTCCGGCGAAGACGCCGGTGTCGCCCTCCGACCGCAGCTCGATGCGGACATGCCCCGGCGAATGACCGGGCGCCTGGCGAAGCAGGAGGCAATCGAGCAATTCGTGAAGGTCTTCGACCAGCATCATCTTGCCGCTTTCCACGACAGGATGGATCGAATCCTCGAATGTGGCCCGCAAATAGGGTGCGCATTCGGGATCGGCGGCTTCGGCCTTGGCCGCCTCATATTCGACGCGGGAGAAGACATAGCGCGCATTGGGGAAAGTCGGAACCCAGCGTCCGTTCACCAGGCGGGTGTTCCAGCCGACATGATCGACATGAAGATGGGTGCAGAGGACGAAGTGGACATCCTCGGGTTGAAGTCCATGCTCCGCCAACCGCTCCAGATAGCGGTTGGCCAGATGATGCATTTCCGCGAAGGCGCGACGATCCTTGTCATTGCCCATGCAGGTGTCGATCAGGACATTATATTGGCCGACCTTGAGAAGCCAGCTATGTACGGGCATCGGAAAGCGCCCGGTCTCCGGATCATAATGATCGGGGCAGAGCCAATGTTCATGGGGCTTCACCGCCTCTCGGGTGAAGTTGGGAAACCATGTCTGGGCCGTGAACCCCAGCAACGCGCTGTCAAAGACGCGGCCTATCTCGACCTTGCCTATCTTGCCGAGCATCTTCATCGCCAATTCCTTTCCTAACGGGCTGGCCTAGAGCATCGTGCGCAAAAGTGGGAACCGGTTTTGCGTAAAAACGATGCGGCAACAAAAACTTAGCGCGCGCGTCTTGCGTCCGATTTAACGCAGCGCGCTCTAGACAGCCGTCGACTTCTTCAGCCGAATGTGGATGTTCTTTTCCCGGGTGAAGGCGAGCAGTTCCTCCAGACATTCCTCGCGCCCGATGCCGGACTGGCGTACACCGCCGAAGGGCGCTCCCAGGAAATGCCGGGCGACTTCGTTGACCCAGACATAGCCTGCCTCGACGGCGCCGGCGAGGCGGTGCGCGCTGTGCAGATCGTTAGTCCAGATCGAGCAGGTCAGGCCAAGATCATTGCCGTTCACGCAGGCGACCAGTTCCTCCTCATCGTGCCAGCGCAGCACCGAGAGGACCGGGCCGAAGATTTCCTCGCGGGCGATCGCCATGTCCATTGTCACGTCAGCGAAAAGGGTCGGTTCGAAGAACCAGCCGTGCGCCAATGCATCGTCATTGGGCCGCTTGCCGCCAGAGACGATCCGCGCGCCTTCCGCGATCCCGCGCTCGACGGACGAAACCACCCGGTCATATTGCGCCTCGGAAGCGATCGCTCCCATCACCGTTTCGGAATCGGAGGGGATGCCGGGGCGGAAACGCCTGATCTTCTCCGCCGCCCTTTCGACCACCGCGTCATAGATGCTGTCGTGGATGAAGGCGCGGCTGGTCGAGCCGCAGGACTGGCCGCACCAGTCGAAGTTCATGCCCCTGATGACGGCATCCGCGACCTCCTCGGGGTCTGCGTCCGCCAGGGCGATCAGGGCATTTTTGCCGCCCAGCTCCAGCAGCACGGGCTTGATCGTCTCGGCGGCGGATCGCATCACGGCCCGTCCGGTGGCGACGCTGCCGACGACGGTCACCATCGCCACATCGGGATGCTCGGCCAGCGCCGCGCCGGCTGTGCGTCCGCCGGGCAGGATGTTGAACACGCCGGGCGGGAGCAGCCCGTCGAACATTTCAGCGAGCATGAGGGCGGAGAGCGGCGCTTGCTCGGGCGGTTTCATGATGACCGCATTCCCTGCCGCCAACGGCGCCGCCGCCTTGCCCGCGCAGAACATCAGCGGGTGATTGAACGGGATGATCCGGGCCACGACGCCCTGAGGCTCCCGGACCGAGAAGTTCACCGAACCGGAGCCCATCGGGATCGACGCGCCCTTCATTTCGGTGACGAGACCGGCAAAAAATTCTATCTGCCCCGCCGCCATTTCAACGTCGCCGCGCAACATGCGGACCGGATTGCCACCGTCGATGGCATCGAGCAGCGCCAGTTTCTCCGCATTGGCGCGCATGCGCGATGCCATCTCGCGCAGCAATTTCGCCCGTTCGAGCGGAGCGACATCGCGCCATTGGGCAAAGCCTGCTTTGGCGGCGATCACCGCCGCGTCGACATCCCGCTCGTCTGCTTCCGCTATTTCGCAAAGCAGTGCCCCGGTCGCCGGATCGTGCACGGCGCGCGTGCCGCCGCGCAGCGGGGCGTGCCACTGTCCGCCATAATAGAGATTGCGCTGGCCTGGCAGAACGCCCTCGCTCGCGGGATCGATCGGTTTCAGGCTGGATTGGGTCTGCATCGCACGGCGTTCCGTTCGCAAAGAGGTGTCAAAGGGCGGCTTCCAGCTCGACCGAGGGATGGGGCTCCTCAGATGCCAGAGCCTTGCCGCGAATGAGATCGGCCGCCTTTTCCGCGATCATCATCACGACGCCGTTGATGTTGCCGCCGACAAGGTCCGGCATGACTGACGCATCGACGACGCGCAGCCCCTGGACGCCGCAGACGCGAAGCTCCGGATCGACTACCCGCCCGGCATCGCCTTCTCCTCCCATGCGGCAGGTGCCTGCGGGATGGTGCACCGTCACCGAATTCGCCCGAACGAAGGCGTCGAGTTCCTCGTCCGTTTGCCGGGCCTCGCCGGGCAGGATCTCCGACCCGGCATGAGGCTGCATCGCCGTCTGCGACATCACCTTGCGGGCCATCCGGACGCCGTCTCGCAGCCGTCTGCGATCATGCTCGGACTGGAGGAAGCCCGGCTCGATGAGCGGCGCCGCGGTCGGATCGGCGGAAGCCAGCCGCACGGCGCCCCGGCTTTCAGGACGCAGCAGGGCGATCCGGCATCCGAACGTATTCGGAACCGGCTGAATGAAGGGTTTGAACCAGACCCTGGCCGGAAAAGGCGCGGCAAGGAACAGGAACTGGATGTCGGGAAGGGACTCCCCGTTGGCGGTTTTGAGGAAGGCCGTCGCGCCGATCGGCACGTCCCCCGCAAAACCGTCGCGCCGCAGCATCGCGCCGAGCATCGCCCCCGCCAGCCGGTCATAGCGCATGGCCCGTTCGAACGGCGCGGGATCGCTCCTGCGGTGAACGGTGATGACGCTCAGATGGTCCTGGAAGTTGGCGCCCACGCCGGGGGACGCGACCTTCACACCTATTCCCAGGGCGCGCAACTGATCGGGATCGCCAATGCCCGAAAGCATCAGCAATTTCGGGCTGTCGATCACGCCGCCGCACAGGATCACCTCGCGCCGCGCATGGGCCTTTCGCTCGACCCCCTGGCGCACATAGCGGACGCCCGTCGCGCGTCCTTCATCAATCAGGATCTCACGCGCCTCCGCCTGCGTCTCCACGCGCAGCGACCGGCGGGCCAGCGCGGGCCGCAAATAGGCGTCGGCCGAACTCCAGCGCCGTCCGCGATGGATAGTCGACTGGACATAGCCGAAACCTTCCTGGTCGGCGCCATTATAATCTTCGGTAACCGGATAGCCGGCTTCCTTGCCGGCCTGGATGAACGATGCCAGGATCGGGTCGCGATACCGCGTCCGCTGGGTATGCAACGGACCGTTGCCGCCGCGATAGGCATTGGCGCCGCCCTCCCATCGCTCCGACCGTTTGAAATAGGGCAGCACATCCGCATAGGACCAGCCCCGCGCGCCGTTCGCGGCCCAGCGGTCATAATCCCCCGCATGACCGCGTACATAGACCATGACGTTGATCGAGGATGAACCGCCGACCACCTTACCGCGCGCGCATTCAATGCCGCGTCCGTCAATGCCTGCGTCCGGCTGCATGAAATAGCCCCAGTCGTGGAGCCGTTCGGGGAAGATCTTGCCGATGCCGACGGGAATATGGATGAGTGGATCGCGATCCCATTTGCCCGCTTCGAGCAAAAGAACCGAGGCTCCCTCTTCCGTCAGCCGGTTCGCCATCACGCAACCGGCTGACCCTGCGCCAATGACGATATAGTCGTAGCTCTCGCTGACCTCGTCTCGTTTCCTTGCCACGCTTTATTCTCCTCCCCCGGAGATCACGGCATGCGCATTTCCTTGCGCACTTGCTCCAGGACCACGCCTGCCGGACTGGATGTCGGCTTCGCCGTTCATGAAATCCGGCTCAAGCTGACGCCCATCCTTCATCGGTTCCGATAAAGGGATGCCGATGAAGCAAGCAGCCTGGAAATATCGATTAGGATCGATGGCTATACGTAAAAGGTATGGCAGGAAGCCGATCGCCACCTGCCGGGTGATTTCCCACGACGAGCTTTGCCTTAATCTGCCACGCCTTGCGCTGCTGGCACGTGCCGCCTCCGGACAGCGCCATGACGATTGGCGTCATTTGCAAGAGTGTTGGCGTCATTCGTTAGTGCGCCGCAGCCATGCTTGCCTCAATTTCAAAGCATCAAGAACGCAACGGCAAACGGGATGGACGCGGGTGCCATGAGAATGACGGATGAAAACATCGCTTCGCCATCTGCGCGCAGGGACGCGGGGCGCAGATACCCGGATCAGGGTCGGTGATCAGGTCCGGGACGGATCGATGCAGCTTTCCGTCCACATTGTGGCGGGCGACACGCGCCGCAGGGATTGAGCCGTCAGCCGTTCTGCATCTCGCGGGTTTGCCTGCCAGCATTCATCTGAACCCTGCGACGCCCCTTTCGACGCCGCAATATTTCGCCATCTGGAAGG
The DNA here is from genome assembly GCF_013375535.1 of Sphingobium sp. 15-1. Classification (GTDB taxonomy): domain Bacteria; phylum Pseudomonadota; class Alphaproteobacteria; order Sphingomonadales; family Sphingomonadaceae; genus Sphingobium; species Sphingobium aromaticivastans. The sequence goes on along the minus strand of NZ_JABXJG010000002.1, from coordinate 877,099 downwards.
CGATCGAGACGCTGGCCGCCGACTGCTGTTTCGCGCTGCGCATCATCAAGGCAGGGGACTGCACCGGACAGCAGCCCGGTTTTCTGGCGGGTCTCTATGCCGCCAATTTCCGGGATGCGATCAGCCGTCTCCTCCATTTCAAGAGCATGGTCTCATCCGAAAAATTATGGACGCGGGAGGATGGGGGGCATTGGTCGATGGGGCGGGACTGGCCCTATGCGACGGAAGCCGAACCCGCCCTCTCCATCGATCTGGCATTCACGTTCATCGTCGAATTGGGGCGGCGGGGAACAGGGCAACGCATCAAGCCGGTTCGCGTCCAATATGCCAGGGAAAGAACGCGCTGCGACGACCTTGAAGCCTATTATGGCTGCGAGTTGCAGTTCGGCGCTCGGCATAATGCCATAACCTTCGACAGCGCCGATCTCGATATTCCTTTCCCCGGATATAGCCCTGAATTTCTGGAGCTTGTCACACAAAGTCTTATCGACGCTTTCGCCAAAGCGGCGGCGGAGGGCACGATCGGTGATCGCGTCAAATCCGCCATGAAGCGCGCCATGACGTCAGGCCGGCCAGAGGTCGCGACCATCGCGAGCGAACTCGGGATGAGCGAACGTACCCTCCAGCGACGCATCACCGATGAAGCGACCACCTATCGCGCGCTGCTTATCGAGGCGCGACGCGAGCGTGGCGTGCAACTTCTCGACAACCGCGATCTCGATATCGACGCCATAGCCGCGATGCTGGGGTATGAGAGCGCGACATCCTTTTACCGGGCCTTCAAGGAATGGGAGGGCGTCTCTCCCGGCGAGTGGAGGACACAGCGCTCGATCGCCCATGCGAGCTAACGGCATTTCTCGGCGCTGCCGGATTGGCGTCTTTCGAAAGAGTTTTGGCGTCTCCGGTTATTGTGGAGAGCGGCGCTCGGCGTAGCTTAGAGGAAGCAGCCATCGATGCATCGGCAGTGCGTTATGAACCAAATTCAAATGCTCTAGGCATTCGGAAGCAATAAGTACGCGTACAGGAGTGGAATCAGGATTGATGCGCGATCTCCAGTTACATTGTCTGATCGACGGGCAAAGCTACTCGGCCAGTCAGCTTGAAGACATTCAATATCAGCGCCACATGCTTGCGCTTCATAGGATGGCGCGGCTTGGCGCCGCAATTGAAGGCGATGGCCGGCCGTTGTCCCATGACGATATCGACCGCCTGCTTCCCGATCAGGCGCGCGCCATTTCAATTGCGACGCGCCAGTCCTATGGACCAGCGGGGCTTAAGGATCTCTATCGCGAGCAGCTTCTTGCGTCGGACAAGATGTGGAAGGCGGCGAATGATGCGCCGGAGGGCGCGCCGCTGCTGCTGGCCCAGACCGACATAACGGTAACCGGCGTTTCGCTGGAGGATCTGGCCAAGGTCGTCAACCTGGACGCGATCCACCATGTCTATGCAGCCATGCATCCGGACCATGATTTCGCGAGCGGCGACAGCACGCGCCTTGAGCATATGGAGACATTCGGCCATTATGGCGGCCCCACTTGGCTCTATGCCCATCCGGACCAGACGATATCCGTCCCGGTCGAGCGGGACACCGATTATCCCATGTTGATGGCCGGTCACACGACCCTGGCCAGCGATGGCACGCCGATGAACCTTTACGCCTATCACCAATTCAAGCCGCTCGAGAACGGCTTTTCCATAAAGCAATGTGCTGCTTTCCCGCCGAAAACGCCGATGCCGATCGTCGACGGGCACAAGCTGCATTTGGCGATCGAGATCTGGGAAGCAGCCAAGCTCGCTGCGGTAGATTGATATAGAGGAGGTCTAAATGCAGGTAACACCATCATTGCCGGACAGCGTGGCGCCCTTTGCCGGACGCATCACGGACATTGACAGTCACGAGATGGTCCCGGCGCAGCTCTGGGTCGAGGAATGGGGCGAAATCACCCGGCCCTGGGCGGAGCGGGCGATCAACATCAACCCTAATGGCGGGGCCCAGAACATCATCAGCGTGCCAGGATTCGCCGGGGATGTCGCAGAAATGGACCCCAAGGCGGTCTGGACCGCCAAGGGGCCCAACGCGCCGGGCGCTGCCGATATGAACCGGCGGCTCGATCTCATGGACACTATGGGGCTCAGCCGGCAATTGATGTTCCCGTCCGGTCCCGGATTGGGCGGTCTGGCGCTCTATGGCTCCCCGAATGAAGCCGCCAAATATGGCGTCGGCAGCTTCGGCGTCACGGACGATACTTTCTACAGCTATGCCCGCAAACTGATGGACAGCTATAATCGGTGGACGGTCGAGGTCGCGGCGATTTCGCCTCGCTTCCGTCCGGTGGCGCCGATCTATGGCGACACGCCCGAGGAACTGATCTCCGTCACGAAGAAGCTGATCCATGGCGGCATCCGGGCGGTGCTGATCTCGGCTCCGCGGCTGCCGGGCGGCGTTTCCCCGGCGTCGAACGACCTTGATCCTTTCTATGCGATGCTGGCCGAAGCCAAGGTCGCGATCACCCTGCATATCGGCGGCGAAGACCTGTTCCTGCGCACCAACGACTGGGTCAAGGCAAAGGCGTTCGAGGGCTATAAGGAGACGACCGAAGTCCTCCTCAATCCCTGGAAGCTGTCGACCTATCATCTGGCGGCGCAGAACTTCGTCGGAACCATGGTCGTGGGCGGCGTGTTCGACCGGCATCCGACGCTGCGCGTTGGCGTGACCGAATTCACCGCCCATTGGGTCGGCCCGCTCGCCCGCTCGCTCGATATCTGGCACGAGCATGATTATTCGCTCAAGCCGAAGACCTTCGCTGATGGAAGTGAAGGGCGCCGCCTGCCGATGAAACCGTCCGAATATATCAATCGCAACGTCCGGGTGTCGCCGTTCGACTTCGAGCCGGTGGGCGAATATATCGACATGTATGGCCTTGAGGATGTCTACTGCTTCGCCAGCGACTTCCCGCATGTCGAAGGCGGCAAGGATCCGGTTGGCGAGTTCGCTTCCTCGCTGGAGCATCTCGGTCCGAAGATCCTGGAGAAGTTCTTCGTCACCAACGGCGAATTCCTGTTGCCGGATTGATCGGGGGCGGCCGCCCGGTGGTGCTTCGAAGGAGGCGCTGCCGGGCGGCCATATAGGATTTGTAGCAAGGCAGGGCGACAGTCAGCATCGCCCGCCAACGGATGGGATGAAATTGTCATGGCGGACGGCGGACGACCGGACAATCTGGACTTCGATCTTGTCGACGATACGGGACATGCGCGTCGGCTATCCGATTTTGCGGGCAGCTATCCGCTGATATTCTTCGGCTTTACGCGTTGCAAGCTGGTCTGCCCCCGCGCGCTCGGCCGGCTGTCGGAAGTGCTGGAGCGCCTTGGCGAACGGGCCATCTGGCTGGCGCCATTCTACATCAGCGTGGACCCGGAGCGCGATACGCCCGAGGTCATGCGCGCCTTCCTGCAAACGAATTTTCCGCGCTTCACCGGGCTCACCGGCGACAAACCGGCCGTCGAGTATGTGCGGTCGCGATTTCGCGTATTTGCCGGTCGTCGCCCGGACCCCGACGATCCCGAAGGGTATGAGGTGCCGCACAGTTCGCTCACCTATCTTCTGGGACCGGATGGGAGCTTGCTGACCTATTTTGCCGACCATATCGGCGCCGACAAGATCGTCGAGCGTCTGCTGGATATTCTTCCGAAGGAGAAGGCCACATGCTGACCAGTCGCGCGGCCGTCATACGTGAACGCAGCGGTCCTTTCACGATCGAGCCGATCACTCTCGAAAGCCCGAGAGCGGACGAAGTGCTGGTCGAGGTAGCGGGCGCGGGCATGTGCCATACCGACCTCGTCGTGCGGGACCAATATTTCCCGACGCCGCTCCCCGCCGTTCTGGGCCATGAGGGATCGGGTGTCGTGATCGCGGTGGGCGAAGCGGTGACCCGGGTCGAAGTCGGGGATCATGTCGTCCTGAGCTTCGGCAGTTGCGGTACCTGCCAGAATTGCCTTCAGGAACCCCCCGGCTATTGCGTCGATCTATATGGCCGCAATTTCTCCGGGGGGCGGCCCGATGGCAGTTCCTGCTGCACCGATCATGCGGGTGCGCGGCTGAGCAGCCATTTTTTCAGCCAGTCGTCCTTTGCCGATCATGCATTGGCCAATGAGCGCAACGTCGTGAAAATTCCCAAGGACGTTCCCCTCGAACTCATGGGACCGCTCGGCTGCGGCATCCAGACCGGGGCGGGCGCGGTGATGAACGCCCTGAAGCCGGCGGCGGGATCGAGCATCGCCATTTTCGGAGCGGGGTCCGTGGGCCTGTCGGCGGTCATGGCCGCGCGCGTTGTCGGTTGCACGACGATCATCGCGGTGGACATGAATGCCGATCGGCTGGGGCTCGCCAAGGAATTGGGCGCGACCGACGTCCTCCACGCAGGCGAGGTCGATGTCGTCGCCCGCATAAGAGAGATTACGGGCGAGGGGGTGCAATATTCGCTGGAGGCGACCGGACTGCCCAAAGTGGTGCGGCAGGCCGTCGATTGCCTGCGCCTGACCGGCGTCTGTGGCGTGATCGGCGTCTCTCCCCTGGGCACCGAGTTCACGCTCGACATGAACATGGTCCTTTTCGGACGCACCGTGCGCGGGATCATCGAGGGTGACGCCGTGCCGCAGATTTTCATCCCGCGCCTGATCGAACTTTGGCGGCAGGGCCGCTTTCCGTTCGATCGCCTGGTGCAATATTATGCCCTCGACCAGATCGAGGAGGCGGCGCACGCTTCGGAAGCGGGAACGGTCCTGAAGCCGATCCTGCTGCCGGCGGGGCGTGGCTGATCGCCATGACCGGGTGGTCCTACAGGGCGATGGCCGGGGAAATGGCGTTCTGCCTGACCGCTGGGGCGCTTGGCCTCTGGCTGGACGGGCCGGCCGCATGGATCATAGCGCAGCAAATTTGCGGCGGCGCATCGGGTGGGATTGGATCGCTGTTTCTGCTCCATCTTTGGGCGATGCCTTTCACCAGCCTGCTGATGCTGGCGGCCACTGTGGCGCATGGCTCCTGGGCTGGCTCTTCCATCGTCTCGACGAAAGCCCTGGCTGTCACCTTCTCCTACGTCGCCATGATGGCCTTGATGATGATCGGGCAGAGGCTGGCGGTTTCGATCAGCAACACGCCGGTCGCCGCCACTCAGGGCGCTCTGGCCGGCAGCGCCGCGTTCACGCTCGCCGTTCTCGTCGGCCGCTGCGCATTCAACGGCATCAGCCATTGGCGTCCGGCGCTGGCGTTCTGAAGGGCGCAAAAGGATATTGTCGGGCTGAAACAGGCCCCAATCGAAAGGATATGGGCATGGCAACTCTGCTGGATAGAAACACGGCCGTCGAGGCGGACCTGGAGCGCTTCCCCCTGCTGGACGAAAAGCAGGTCGGCAGCATGCGCCATATCGGCAATCTCGCCCGGCAGTTGAAGAACGACTGGTCCGGCATGATGGGGCCGACGCCGTTCGGCTCCGATTTTGCCGCCTTCCGATTCCAGCTCGCCTTCATGGCCTTCGGGCTTGGGCTTGCCCATTTCCATCGGTTGCCCGCCGCGCCCGGCGCCTTCAAGAACATGTTCGAACGCCTGATCGAGAAGATGCGTCACCCCGCCGTCTGGCATCATTGGAAAGATGAAAGCCGGGGCGGCGGACTGCTCAACCATGAAGCGGGCGTTACCGAGGGGTGGGCCGACCCCGTCAAGAAAGACAACATCATGTACAGCGCCTACCTTCAGACGATGGCGCTGATGTACAATCTTCTCTTCGACGATGATCGCTATACTCAGACGAACGCGCTCTCGCTCGATTACAATCCTGTCCTTCACTATCCCCTTGAAGGCTATCATTTCAATTATGATCAAAACTCGCTCAACGATCTGATCTATTGGCAGATGGTCGAGAGCGGCTATCTTGGCGTCGCATGCGAACCCCATTGCGTTTTTCTCGCCTGCAATCAGCCGCCGATCCTCGGCTTCCGCTTCAACGACCTGCTGACCGGCGGCTCGACGGCGGAGGAGGTGACGGAGGGTCTGGTCAAGGCCTGGAAGGAGCGAGGCGGCTTCATCGACGAAGTGGGGAGCTTCAAGTCGGTCATCCGCCAGCATGTGAACGAAGTGCTGCCCGGCATGGATGTCTGGTCCGACGGCTGGACGGGCACCTTGATGCATGCCTGGAACCCGGAATTCGTCGAGGAACATTATCCCCGGCAGCGCGATCGGTGGCTCATACGCCGCCAGGACGGCTTGTTGATGGTCAAGATGCCCGATCATCTCGCCCATCCCGATCTGACCGCCGGGCCGATGTGCGCCATGGGCTGGATGGCGATGCTGGCCGGCGAAGTGGGCGACATGGAAACCGTCGACGGGCTGCTTGCCTATGCCGACGCCTATATGTCTCCGCAATGGACAAAGGGGGGCTATCATTATCTTCGCGTCGACGAAGAATATGATGCGGAGGGCAATCTGACGGTCATGAACCCGGCGCAGAGCAATGCCTTCATTCCCTTCGCCCGGTTGAACGTGCCCAAAGGGCTTCACCTGCTTTACACGAAACCCTGGACGCGAGCCCATTTCGAGGAGCCCGCGCTGACCGAGGTCGATTTTCCCGTCGACGTGTGGCGGGCTGTCTATGACGCTGACAATCGCGCCCTGCTGTTCGACCTGTCGCTGACCGAGGGTGCGCGGACGGGACGGATCGTCGTTTCGCGCATTCAGGGCCTTGGCGACTGGGCGCTCCATCGCGATGGGGAGATCATAGCGCAAGGGACGGATGACGGGGCGGTCAGTATCGGGGGCAATCCGTCCCTCAAGGCCGTGTCGCAAGGGCTGGAGCTCACGATCGATCATGCCGACGTCCGTTCCTACCAGATCGTCTGGGCGGGTCCGGCCGCGGCCTGATTTGATCGTCCGGCGAGCGCGATGTCGAAGCAGCGAGAGGTGAAAGTGGATTTGAGCGACCAGCGACGAGACCTTGCCGGCTATCGGCGCGACAATGAGCTCAGCCTGGCGACACGAGACGAGCGCTGGGATCGCGTCAGGCGCGCCATGGCTTCAGAGGGCATCGACATACTCGTAACCCCTCCCAACCCCGGGATGATGGACCAGTTGCAGGCCAACGCCGCCTATCTCTCGACGATCAGCGGCAATGGCGGTCCCGTTTCCGTGGTGTTTCCCGCTGACGGCGACGTCACCGTCATAACAGGATCGACGCCTTCGCCAAGCTTCTGGCAGGCTTGGCAATCATGGGTGACGGATGTGCGCACCACGCGCTGGGCGCTGGCCGAAGGGGTGATCGCCCGCCTGCGCGAGCTGGATGCCGACGGCAAGCGCATCGGCATCCCCGGCTTGCACGGCACGCCGCGAGCGCCCGAAGGATTGGCATCTACCGGCTTTATCGAACGTCTTTCCAATGCATTTCCGAAAATGACGATCAGCGACGCCACCAGTCTCCTCGACACGGTGCGCAGCCGTAAGACGGAGGAAGAGCGCGCCGCCGTCGGGGAAGCCGTCGCCATCACCGAGGAGGCCTATAAGCTACTCCTGAACGAAGCACGGCCGGGCGTCCCGGAACGAGTCATTTACGGGAAGATGGTCGGCCGCCTCATCGAATGCGGATCGATCCCGCCCAATTTCCTCGGCTGGTCGGTGGGTGCGAATTTCGATTTCAGCCTGGCCATGTTCCCGACCGGCCGCCCGCTTGAGACCGGCGAGCCCATCTATTGCGAGATCGAAGCCCGCAGTCCGTCGGGCTATCTCGGACAGATCACCCGCACCGCATTTCTCGGAACCCCGCCCGCCCAACTGGCCGAAATGGCGGACCTCTGCTGGGAGACGTTCATGGCCGTGCTGGGACTGATGGCGCCCGGCGTCTCCATGGGGGATGTTCTTGCCCGATATAAGGAAACAAGTGCCGGTTCGCGCTATCAGGTGATTCCGATTATCCACGCGCGCGCCCTGGGCGAAGATCGTCCCATGATCATCTTCGATACGACCGACCCGGCCATTATCGGCTTTCCCATCCGGGAGGATCATGTGTTCGCGCTCAAGGTTCAGGTTAGGGACCCGAAGTCCGGCCTGATGGTGTTTCTCGGGGAGTCCATTGCGGTCGGCCCGACCGGCGCGATCAGGATGAGCGATCAGCCTCTTGGTCTGACCGTCATCGATTGACCTTCCGGGCCTGTTTTCCGGAGCATTGTGGAATGCGGCCCGCCGTCTCAGTCTGCGCCGCCCACCGGTTCCCGCCGACGGATCAAGACCGTGTCCAGGATCGACAGCAGAAGCGCGCCATCGGTTCGCCTGAGTTCGCTCAGATGCTGCGCGATGCCGCAGGACGGACGCGACTTGGAGGGACGTTTGGAAACCCAACTGAAATGCAGCCGGACCACGTCTCCAGGTCGTGCGGGAGCATGATAGCGGGTTTCATCCGATCCAAAGCTGGCGATCACCGACGGGCCGACGTTGAATTCATGCAGCAACCGTTGCTTCACCGCCAGCATGTGGGTTCCCGACGCGGTAAGTCCTGCAAAGCCCGCTGCCCGCGCCGCATCGTCGTCGAGATGGACGGGAAGAGGATCCCATCGCTGCGCGAAGGCGATGATTTCATCGCGATCGAACGTGACCAGACTCGACAGTTGGACCTGCTCCAACTCGATGTCCTCGAAATAGACTGCATCTGGAATGTTTTCGGTCATATCCTGCCCTTGGCGCTTCGGAAGCATTCAACGTCAGCGCTTGAATCCAATTATACGAAAATGATTTTCGTAACAAGCTATTGAAGGTCCAAAGTATAGAGCGTAGCAAGAAAACAGGCAGCATCATCGAGCGCCCTTTCTGCACATTCTGATTCCTGAAATGGAATTTCTGCGAAGGCGCCACAGCTTTGGAGAGCGATATATGTTCGATCTGACGGGACGGGTGATCATCGTAACCGGCGGCGGTGGCGGGATCGGCGGAGCGGCGGCCCAGGCGCTCTGTGCGCAGGGCGCGACTGTCGTCGTGGCGGACATCGACCTCGACCGTGCGCGGTCTGTGGCCGGCGCAATCGAAGGCCGGACTCTCGCGGTCCAACTCGATGCGACGGACGAGCAAAGCTGGACTGCGCTCATCGATCGCGTCCGGCAGGAATATGGGCGGCTGGACGGACTGATCAACGCGGCCGGCGTGCTTCGTCCCAGACCCTTTCACGATGCCACGGTCGACGAACTCGACGCGACGTTGAACCTCAATGTCCGCAGCGTCTTCATGGGTTGCAAGGCGGCATCGCCGCTGATGATCGAGACCCATGAAAGCTTCGAGGCGAAGCCGTCGATCGTCAACCTGTCGTCCATTTACGGGCTCTTCGCGGGCGTGGCGCATGTCGTCTATTCGACGAGCAAGGGCGCCGTCCGAATGATGAGCAAAGGGCTGGCCCAGGAACTGGCCAAACATCAGATCCGCGTGAACACTGTATTTCCCGGCCCCGTCAATACATGGCTCATGACGAACTCGGTCGCACAACTGGGCGAATTCGGATTGCGGCCAAAGGGGCAGGATGGACTTGATCTCGTCGCCAAGATGCATCCCATGGGCCGCCTGGCGGAACCCGAGGACATTGCCGGCGTCATCGCCTTTCTCTGCTCCGATGCCTCCTCGTTCATGACCGGGGGCGAGCTTGTGGTCGATGGCGGGCTTACGCTGACCTGATGAGACCGGAAGCCCCGGCGACCCGAGAGGGTTAGGTCGCCGGGACGCCGGTCATTGCGAGATATCGTTCCCGCAACAGATATTTGCGGACCTTGCCGGATGCGTCGCGCTGCAGCGTCTCGACCCGCACGATCGCCTTGGGAACCTTGTAGCCGGCGATCGTCGTGCGCAGCCGCTTGCGCAGATCTTCACCGTCAAGATCGCCGCCGACGATGAAGGCCACCAGCGTTTCCCCGAATTCCGGATCGGGGATGCCGAAGGCCGCGCAATCGTCTATGCCCGGCAAGGCGAACAGGGCCTTTTCCACTTCCGCCGGATAGATGTTCACACCGCCCGACACCACCATGTCGCGGGCGCGATCGCACAGGAAAAGATAGCCGTCCTCGTCCTGATAGCCGATATCGCCAAGCGACACGAGGTCGCCAAGTCCCACATCCTCACGCTTCTTCGGATCATTATGATAGGTGAAGTCGGGATAGGCGCGAAGTCGGCCGAAAATTTCGCCCGCTTCTCCGCGCGGGACGTCGTTCCCGTCCGCATCGACGATCCTGAGCTCTACATCGGGCAGCGGCTTTCCGCAGGTGCCGGGGCGGTCCATCCATTCGGCGCTGGTGCACAGGGTCAGCGCTCCCACTTCGGTGCCGCCATAATATTCAGCGACCATAGGGCCCCACCAATCGATCATCGCCTGCTTGACGTCGTCGGCGCAAGGGCCGCCCGCATGCAGCGCCCAGCGCAGCGACGTGATGTCATAGGCGTTGCGCACTTCGGCCGGCAGGCGCAGCAGCCGCACGAACATGATCGGAGCAAGTGCGACGGAGGTGGTCCGTTCCCGCTCGATGATCGCGAGCAATGCTTCCGCATCGAAACGCGGCATGATTTCCGTATGTTCGGCCGTCAATACGCCGTGGACGGTGAACTGATTGGGGAAGGCATGGTAGAGAGGGCCGGGCACCAGAACCCGGCTCTTGCTGTCCGTGCGATAGAGGTTGGAGCGAACGGCGCGCATTGCCGCCTGCTGTGCGGGCGTTGGCGGAAGACGTTTGACGCCCTTGGGGCGGCCCGTCGTGCCGGAGGTATAGACGATGCTGCCCGGCGCCGGCCGGTCTGGTCCGGCGAAAGCGGCGCTTTCGTCGCGCCATGACGCATAGTCCGACGGCACGCCATCTGCGCCGACTACGATCACCCGTGCTTTCGAATGCCATGTCGGCGGCAGGCTGGCGTGTAAATCCTCGTGCACGAAGATCACCTTTGGCGCGCAATCCTCCAGCAAGAGGTCGATTTCGGCTGCCGCGAAATGCCAGTTCACCGGGACGGCGAATGCGCCAAGCTTGCCGATGCCCAGGGTCATCTCGATGAAGGCGATGCTGTTCTTCAGGAGCAGAACGACATGGTCGCCGCTCGTGACGCCCAGCGCGTCCAACCCGCCGGCCACTTTCGCGACATTATGGTTAAGGGCGAGTTGGTCCAGCGTCGCGGCGCCGCATCGAAGGGTGGGAACGGGCATGAAAATCTTCCAGGAGCTGATCGGGATTGTTGCTAAAGAGGGTGATCGGCGGGGCTGGCATCGGGCTGCGCGTCGCCGGTCAGCAACACCGCCTCCACCAGCCGGGCAATGGAGAGAAGCCCCGGCGCGAGCCGGTCGCGCAATTCCCGTTCAGGGAGGGCATAGGCAGGGCCGCCGAGATTGAGCACATAGACGGTGTCGCCAGGTCGCGCCGCGATCGGAACGGCGACGCCGCTAATGTCCTTCTGCCAGTCACCGATGCTGGAGCAATAGCCGAAGCGTTGCTGTTCGATGATCGCGTCCTCCACGCCCTTGCGGATTCGGCCCCATTCATCGCCGTAGCGCGGCCGCAGCCGATCGAGCACATCTTCCCGCTCTTCGGGCGGGCACGCGGCGAGATAGGCCCGCCCCATCGCGGAAGTCGCCATCGGAACGCGAGAACCTGGAAACAGCCTGAGCGCGATCAGGGCATCACCCTCCGCCGCGTCGGTGTAGACCATCTGAAGATCGTCGCGGGTGCCCAATCCCACGTTGAAGTGGCTGCCGGTCGCCAATTGCTGCATCAACGGCAGGGCCAATGTCCGCACATTGGTCGTCGCAAGCGCGATCGCGCCAAGGCGAATGGCGCGGGGGCCTAGCCGATATTCGCGCGAGCGGGCATCGAACGCCAGATAATTGTGCAATGTCAGCGTGTAGGTCAGCCGCGATACGGTCGACTTGGTCAGTCCAGTGCGTTCTGCAAGCTCGGCATTGCCCAGGCTTTTGTCGTCGCGGTTGAAAGCGTCGAGCAAGGCCAGTCCGCGGGAAAGCGCCGCCACGATCTGCGAATCACTGTCATCGTCGCGAGAGGCATGGCCCAATTGTCCCGCCTGTCGCGGCTTGGCCCGTTCCGCTGGAGTGACTTGCGCTTTCATCAGTACCTCTCGAGATCAAACCGGATAGGCGACCGGATCACGGCATGCACCGTGGAACCATGTCGCCCCATCACGGCTGCCTTACCAGAACCTGCACATTAGTATATTCAAGCAAGCCTTCAGTGGAATTTTCGATGCCGATGCCCGATTGCTTGTGCCCAGCGAAGGGCAGCGTCGGCGTCATGCAGTGGATCGTATTGAGCCAGACCGTCCCCGCCTCCAACTGCCGTCCGACCGCCGTCGCCCGCTCGATGTCCGCGCTCCAGACCGACGACGCCAGTCCGAATTCACTGTCGTTGGCGCGGCGGATCGCGTCGTCCAAGTCGCTGAAGCGCAGCAGCGGCAGCAGCGGCCCGAAGGGCTCTTCGCGCACGACCGGCGCGTCGTCCGGCGGATTGTCGATGATCGTCGGCGCGATGAAGTTGCCGGGACCGGCCATCTCCCCCGGCTCGCTCAGGAAGCGAAGGCCGCTGGAGCGGGCCTCCTCGATCATCGCCTTCACACGGTCGAACTGAACGCGGTTCTGGACCGGGCCGATGCGGGCGCCGGGCGCATCGCCGCGAACCGGGGGATGCGCGCGCGCCAGCTCCACCATCCTGGCGGCGAAACGATCATATATCGCGTCATGCACATAGATGCGCTTGGCGGCGATGCACACCTGGCCGGCATTGCGGAACGCGCCCCAGAAGAGGCGTTCCGCCACGGCTTCCGCATCGGCGTCCGCGAGAACGATCGCAGGATCGTTTCCGCCCAGTTCCAGCGTCACGCGTTTGAGGTTGCCGGCGGCGCTTCGCATCACCGCCTTCCCGGTGGCCGTCGATCCGGTGAAGGAAATCTTGTCGATGCCGGGATGCCCGGACATGAGCGGCCCGAGATGGTCGCGACCCGAAATGACGTTGAGCACGCCAGCGGGCAGGATGCCTGACAGGAGTTCGCCTATTTTCAGCGTCGTCAGCGGCGTATGGGGCGAGGGCTTGGCCACGACCGTATTGCCGGCCTTCAGCGCGGGTGCGAGCTTCCATGCCATAAGCTGGACCGGAAAATTCCAAGGCGCGATCGCGGCGACGACGCCGATCGGGACATGCCGGATTTCGGCCAGTCGTCCGTCCGGCTCGCGGCGTGTTTCGACCGGCATTGCATGATCGGCATAGGCCGCGAACCAGCGGGCCGCCGTCTCGATTTCATGACGCGCTTCGTCAAGCGGCTTGCCCTGTTCCCGAGTCAAAAGATGGGCAAGCGGCTCGCTTTCCTCGCGGATTCGGGCAGCGGCCGCGTGCAGGAGTGCATCGCGTTCTTCCGACGAAATGGCTTTCCAATGGCGAAATGCACGCCTCGCTGCCGCCACGGCTTCGTCCAGATGCCCTGCGTCGCAGTCAGGCGCCTGCGCGAACGCCTCGCCCGTAGCGGGATCGATGACGGGAAGCGATTGAGGCGTCTCTACGCGCTGTCCGTCGATCGTTGCGCAATAGGGCCCGGAAATATCCATTTCGATCATGCCGTTCAGGCGCCCGGCGCTTCGAGGATCGTGACCACGCAGGCCGCCTCCTCAAGACCATGGAAACCGCCGCCATTTTCGGCAAGGCCGATCCGTGCTCCCTCGACCTGCCGTTCGCCCGCTTCGCCACGCAATTGCGTCACCAGCTCGAAAAGCTGGATCGCCCCCGTCGCGCCAATGGGATGGCCCTTTGACAGAAGTCCGCCGGAGACGTTGATCGGTAGTCGTCCGCCCAGCTTCGTCTCTCCGCTCTCCACCAGGGCGCCGCCGTCGCCATAGGCGCAGAAACCGACATTTTCGGAATGAAGGATTTCGGCAATGGCGGAAGCGTCGTGAAGTTCAGCGACCGAGACATCCTCGGGACCGATTCCGGCCTTCGCATAAGCGCGGTCGGCCGCGATTCTGGTCAGATGCCTGTCATATTGGGCGGCGGTGCGATTGCTGCTGCTGCTGGCGCCGATCCCGCGGATGCGGACGGCCCGTCCAAGCGCCCCGTGCTTTTCCGCAAAAGCGCGTGAGGCGATGATGATCGCGCAAGCGCCGTCGCTCATCGGCGCACACATCGACCGGGTGATCGGCCACACGACCATGCGGTCGGCCAGCACCTCCTCGATCGTCAGGGGAAAGCGATATTGGGCATAGGGATTGAGTTGCGAATGATTGTGGTTCTTGGCCGCCACTGCGGCGATCTGTCTTGGCGTGGTGCCGAAAGTCTTCATGTGGAACCGGGCCTGAGCCGCATAAATATCCATGAAGACCGAGCGTTCGGGCGAGTCGATATTGCCCTCTGGGGCCTCCACGCCTTCGCCAATCGCCAGCAAGGCCGCGATATGATCGTCAGCGAGTTCGCGGTCCCAACTGCCCTTGAACGCTTCGAACATTTCGACGCGCTTGTCCGGATAGTTCATCTTTTCCGCGCCAACCACGAGTGCGACCTCGAAGAGCCCGGCCTCTACCGCGGCGAAGGCCTGCAAGACGCCGGAGCTTGAGCTGGCGCATGCATTGTCGGTGTTGAAGATCGGGATGCTTTCAAAGCCGTAGGCGCGAAGCGACGCCTGTCCGCGAACGCCGTGCTGGCCCTCCAGCGCGCCCTGCCGGGTGTTGCAGAACCAGGCCGCTTCGATCTGTTCCTTTCGCATGCCCGCATCCTGGAGCGCGCTGGTGACGGCTTCGGCAGCGAGTGCGCGAACGGACCGATCAAGATGTTTGCCAAGGGGCGTCATGCCGACGCCTAGGATAAGGCTGTTGCTCATGGCCCAACGCCTAACGCAGTTCCGCGCTCATGAAAAGACGAAAATCATTTTCGTATATGTTGACGACCCCAGTTCCAATCTTTAGCCACGGGAACCGGAGCAGCGAGCAACGAGGGTGAAAAATGGATCTGGGCATCGGGAATCGGGTAGCGTTTGTAACCGGGGCGGCTGGAGGAATCGGCGCCCGAACCGCTGCCCTGCTCGGTGAAGAGGGCGCGCAAGTTGCGATCGGGGACATCGATGTCGACGCGGCGGCAGCGGAGGCCGACCGGTTGCGCAAGCTTGGCGTGACGGCGCTGGCCGTCAGGATCGACGTGGCCGATGCGGCGTCCGTGGAAGAAGCGGTGGCGACCATCACTCAAGCGCTCGGCGGCGTCGACATCCTCGTCAACAATGCCGGTTTCACCAGGGACAAGCGCATCACCCGGATGGAGGAAGCCGATTGGGATTCGGTGGTCGACGTCGTGCTCAAGGGTGCGTTTCTCTGCACCAGGGCCGTGCTGCCCGGCATGATCGCAAAAAACTGGGGCCGGATCATCAATATCTCGTCTCGCGCCTATCTGGGCAATCCCGGCCAGGCGAACTATTCGTCGGCCAAGGCGGGACTTCTTGGCCTGACGCGGTCGATGGCGTTGGAAAATGGCCGCCACAATATCACTGTCAACGCCGTCGCGCCGGGCATCATCGACACCGCTGCGGTCCGCAATCTGCCGCATTTCGAGAAGATCAAGGCCAATGCCGAAGCATCGCTTCCGCTGCCCCGACTCGGGCGGGCCGAGGATGTGGCGGCGGCGGTCGCCTTTCTCGCATCGGAGGCCGCGGGCTATGTGACCGGGGACGTCCTGCACGTATCCGGCGGCCGTTATGGGTGAGGCCGATCGCCTGACCAGATGTTGCGCGGCGGCGGTCGGATAGATCATGGACCCGCAATTTCTCCTCACCCTGCCGCCGCAGATCATCACGCACAGCTATTCCCGGCGCGATACGATGCTCTATGCGCTTGGCGTTGGCGCCGGTCAGGGTATGGACAGCGCCGATCTGCCGTTCCTTCTCGAAAACAGGCTCGCCACCCTGCCGACGATGGCCGTCGTGCTGGCCTATCCAGGCTTCTGGCAAATGGACCCGCGTTACGGCATCGATTGGCGGCGGGTCCTGCATGCCGAGCAATCGTGCGAATTCCATGCGCCCCTTCCTGTCGAGGGCGAGGTTCGAGGCGAATTCTCGATCGACGCGATCGTCGACAAGGGGGCATCGAAAGGCGCCCTGCTTCGTGCGCGGCGTCTGATCTACGATCAGGCCGACAACAGGCTTTTGGCGACGGTCCGGCAGCTTTCCTTTCTGCGCGGCGATGGCGGGCAAGGGGGCGGGGGAGCGGTCATCGCTCCGTTGGCGCCCGTGCCCAATCGAGAGCCGGACCGGATATTGCCGCTCATGACGCGGCCGGAGCAGGCGCTGCTTTATCGTCTTTCAGGCGATTATAATCCTTTGCACGCCGACCCGGCTGTCGCCCGCGAAGCCGGTTTTCCGGGGCCACTTCTTCATGGGCTGTGCACTTATGGCTTCGCCGGCCGGGCCGTTCTGGCCGCCGCCTGCGGCAATGAGCCGGCGCGCCTGAAGACCCTGGAATGCCGATTCACGGCGCCGGTTCATCCCGGCGAGACGCTTGAGGTGAGGATGTGGCATGAGGGCGAGGGCGCTGTCGCCTTTCAGGTCGTGGTGCCCGAAAGGCAGAAGGTCGTCATTGACCATGGTCGCGCGCTGATCGCTGCGCATGTTGCAGCCGGGCTCATCTCTCCGTCTCTTTCCTGCGAGTTCGGATAGCGAGCGGCAAAGTGCATAATTGCACGAAAACGATTTTCGTACGATTGACAGCTTTGGGCGGTGCCCATAATTTGGTGACCTCTGTGGCCTGTGCCAGACGCGCCCGCGTCGTCCGAAGAAGGCGGAGGTGAGACTGCTCTTGGTTTCCCTTCGACATTTGGGAAAATGACCGGTCGGGTCCGTGAATCTTCTGGCGCGAAGTGATGGCCGCAGGAGCCAATTCTGGCTTTTTTGATAAAAATTGGGAAGGTGCTTTTGATATGGTCAGGATGGAAGCTCCCTATGGCCCCGTGCTCGTCACGGGAGCGACTGGCTATCTTGCGGGATGGGTGGTCAAGCAGTTGCTCGACGCGGGGGTGACCGTTCATGCCAGCGTCCGTGATCCCGACAATATCGGGAAGGTCGGCCATTTGCTCGAAATGGCCGAAGCGGCATCCGGAACGCTGCGTCTTTTCAAGGCCGATCTCCTTGTGGAAGGGAGCCATGAGGCAGCGATGGAGGGGTGCCGCATCGTCATGCACACCGCCTCGCCCTTCCTCCTGCCGTCGAGCATCTCCGACCCCCAGCGGGATCTTGTGGAACCCGCCCTTGCCGGCACGCGCGATGTCCTGGAAACGGTCAATCGCACCCCTACGGTCGAGCGCGTGGTCCTGACAAGCTCCACGGTGGCGATCGTCGATCCCGTCACGCTGACCGACAGGGTCTGCACCGAGGCGGACTGGAACGGCTATGCATCACTGGAAACGACGGCTTATCCCTATTCCAAAGTGCTGGCGGAACGCGAAGCCTGGAAGATCGCTGGCGCGCAGACTCGCTGGAAGCTTGTCGTGATCAATCCGGCCTTCATAGTCGGACCCGGCACCGCTCCCAAGCAGACTTCCGCGACCTTCGACCAGTTTCGGGCGATGTCGAACGGCACCTTCAGCAAGCAATTGCCGTCGAGGGATGTGGGCGTGATTGATGTGCGCGATGTTGCCGATGCGCATCTGCGAGGTGCTTATATTCTCGGGGCGAACGGTCGCAACATCGTCTTCGCGGATGTCCTGAGCTTCAACGATATGGCGACGATCCTGAAGGAAGAATTTGGCAATGACGAGCGCTGGCAGTTCCCGCCGGAAACGCCCTGGGATTTCAGTACGCCGCATTGGCGGGCGGATAATGGCAAGGCCGCTTCCGAGCTTGGGATGGAATATCGTCCGCTCCGCACGTCCATAGTGGAGACTTTCCAACAAATAGCGGACGGTCTCGCCTAGCATCGTCCGAGCGATCGGATCGGCGCGCAGTCCGCCATTTTTCTTTCTCCGCGAGCCAGGCTCGCCGCCGTTTGACCGGCCAGCGAGCCTGGATGACGGAAGGGCGGACGGCTTGACTCGTCTGCAAACAGAATATACGTAACGTATATTATGGTAGCGCAGATGCGCCGCGATTCCGGCAGGCGCAGTCAAGAGAATGGTGGGAGAGATATGAAGCTGGCTTTGGTGGACGATTATATTCCCGCCGTGATTGATGGGCAGTCTGTGCGCATTCTGGCTGCCGATCTGCCCGAGATCATGGCGCTGCCGCCCTATGCCCGCATGCCGGCGCTGATCGAGAAGTGGGACGAATATGCGAGCATCATCGCCGCAGGCCATGGTCCGACGGTTGCTTTGGGCGATGTCCTCCTGCGCGCGCCTCTGCCGCGGCCGGCCAAGCTGCTGTGCGGTCAGCTCAGCTTCAAGGAAGGCGTCGAGAACGCGGCGATCAAGCCCGCATTCTTCCTCAAATCCTCGACGAGCGTCATCGGCCCCGGCGAAACCGTGGAGTTGCCGCCGGTCGATGCGCCTGTTTTTCACCATGAGGCGGAACTGGCGGTGGTCATCGGCAAGCGAGCGAAGTCGGTCTCCGTAGCTGAGGCCATGGATCATGTCTTTGGCTATACCTGTTTTCTCGACATGTCGGCGCGGGGGGTTGGTCACGGCACCAGTTTCCAGGACAAATCCTACGACACGTTCGGACCCATGGGGCCGTGGATACTTACCGCGGACGCCGTGTCGGACCCCCATGACCTTCAGGTCCGGCTCTGGGTGGACGACGAATTGCGGCAGGATTATCCGATGTCCGATATCGGCAATCCGATACCGGAACTCATCGCCTATGCTTCGTCGATCGCGGCGCTCGAGCCGGGCGACGTGCTTCCGCTGGGCGTCAATCATCAGGGCATCGGTCCGATCCAGGACGGCGATACCGTGCGTATAGAGATTGAGCCGATCGGCGGGTTCGAGGTCAAGGTGAAGGACCGCCTTTCCCGCCAGTGGGAAAGAGGCGTTGATAGCCGCCTGGCCGCCATAGTGCTTCGGATGGTACGGGGCGAGCCGACCGGCCCGCTGGAATTCGCCCGCCGGCTCGATCGCTGAGCGGGGCTGGCATGAGGTTGATAGACTATCTCGACAAAGGGGCGGAGCTTGGGGGCGACGCGCTGTGCATCGTCCAGGGCGAGCGATCCTGGTCCTATTCGCAGGTCATCGAACACACCCATCGGATCGCCTGCGCATGCGCCGCAAGCGGCTTTGTGAAAGGCAGCAAGGCGGCGGTTCTCAGTCCGAACGATCCGGATGCGCTGATCGCCATATTGGGCCTGTTGCGCGCCGATATGGTGTGGTTGCCGATCAACCCACGCTACACGCTTGACGATATTATCGAGCTTCTGGGCCGGTTCGATTGCGAGCTGCTGATCGTGCATCCGACCTTTGAATCTGTCCTTGACCAGATTCGGTCCGCCGCGCCCGGCATCCGGCTGATCCTGACGCTTGGTGAGGAAAGCGGCGCGGCCGGAGCGCTCGACAACTGGATTGCGCCGCTCGGCTCGCGCCATGAAAGCGCCGGATCGAGCGCCGATGACGTCGTGGCGATCATGACGACCGGGGGAACGACGGGCCGGCCGAAGGGCGTGCTGCAAACCAATCGCGGTTTCGAAACCTATATCGCGAACCATATCGCGACCATGGGGCATGGCGAACGCCCGAACTATCTCGTCGTCGCGCCGTTGACCCATGCCGCTGGCTTCATGTGCTTCCCCATGCTGGCGCGCGGGGGAACGATCTTCATAACGCAGGCCACCGATCCGCGGACGGTGGCGAATGCGATGCAGGATCATGCCATCACCGATCTCTTCGTGCCGCCGACGCTCATCTACACGATGTTGGCGGATGAGGCGATACGGGCGATGCGCTTTCCCGCGCTGAAATGCCTGCTCTATGGCGCCGCGCCCATGTCGGTCGAAAAGCTGCGGGAGGCGCTGCTATGGCTCGGACCGGTTCTCCACCAGGGTTTCGCCCAGGTTGAGGCGCTGATGATCTGCACGGTGTTGCGTCCCGAAGACCATTTCATCCATGGCGAGATCGCGGGGCCTGAACGCCTGTCCAGTTGCGGGCGGCCCGCGCCCTTCGTGATGATAGCGGTCATGGGCGAGGATGGCGCGCTCCTCCCGAACGGATCGATCGGAGAGATCGTCGTGCGGTCCGGCAACGTCATGCTGGGCTATTACAAGGACCCCGACAGTACAACCGAGGCATCCCGTTTCGGCTGGCATCATACCGGCGACCTAGGCTTTCGCGACGATGAGGGTTTCTATCATCTGGTCGACCGCGCCCGCGACCTGATCATCTCGGGCGGGTATAATATTTTCCCTTCCGAGGTGGAGCAGGTCATCTGGGGACATCCAGCCGTGCAGGACTGCGCTGTCGTAGGCGCGCCCGATCCCAAATGGGGAGAGGCGGTCACGGCGGTCGTGGAATTGAAGCCGGGCCAGTCCGTCGACGCCGACGAATTGATCGCCCTCTGCCGCAACCGGATCGGTTCGCTGAAAGCGCCGAAGGCCGTGCTCTTCTGGGCGGAACTTCCCCGCAGTCCGGTGGGCAAGGTTCTCAAGCGCGACATACGGGACAAGCTGTGGGCCGGGCAAAACCGCCGCATCTGAGGAAGACAGGGTGATGGAACAGATATTTATCGTCGGGGTGGGAATGACGCCGTTCGGCCGGCTCCCCAACCTTAGCATCAAGCAGCTTGCCGCGCACGCGACGCAGGCCGCTCTGGCCGATGCCTGCCTGTCTGCCAGCGCCCTGGAGGCGGCCTTTTTCGGCAATGCGACCCAGGGGCATATGGAAGGCCAGCATATGATCCGCGGTGAGATCGCGCTGCGTTCCATGGGCATTCAGGGCATCCCTGTCGTCAACGTCGAAAATGCCTGCGCCACCGCGAGTACGGCATTCATCCTTGCCGTCAATCATCTGAAGGCGGGCGAGGGGGACATCGCTTTGGCGCTTGGGGCCGAAAAAATGGTCTCGACCGACAAGAGCCGCATGTTCTCGGCCTTCGACAGTGCATGGGATGTCTATGATGTCGAAAATAATAGCGAGCGGCTGAAGCAATTGGGGAACGGCATTTTCGCCCCTCCCGGCAGTAGATCGGAAAAGCCCTATAGCATCTTCATGGACGTTTATGCCGGCCTGGCGAGGCAGCATATGGAGATGTTCGGAACAACGCAGCGGCAGATTGCGGCGGTGTCGTCCAAGAACCACAATCATTCGCGTCATAACCCGCTTTCGCAGTTCCAGCGGCCGTTCACGATCGATGAAGTCCTGGCCGCGCCGCCGATAACCTATCCTTTCACCCTGCCGATGTGCTCGCCAATCTCGGACGGCGCAGCGGCGGCCGTGCTGGCCACGGAGGCGGGCATCAAGCGGTATGGCCTCGACCGGCGGCGCGCCATTCCCGTTCTCGCGGCCGTCATGCAGACGGGCAGCGATCGGGCGCCGGAGGCGGTCGACCAGCACTGCACGGTCCTTGCGGCGAAAAAAGCCTATGAGCGCGCCGGTATCGGGCCGAAGGATGTCTCTGTCGCGGAGGTGCACGACGCCACGGCGGTCGGAGAGATCATCCAGGTCGAGAATCTGGGTCTTTGCGCCTTTGGCGAAGGTGGGTTCCTGGCGGAGCGGGGGGAGACTGCGCTTGGCGGGCGCGTGCCGGTCAATCCGTCAGGAGGCTTGCAGTCCAAGGGGCATCCGATCGGCGCCACCGGCCTGGGCCAGATCTATGAGCTGGTGACGCAGCTCAGGGGCGAGGCGGGGTCGCGACAGGTCGAGAATGCAAGGATCGCGGTGGCGGAAAATGGCGGTGGCTCGTTCGTCGTCGAGGAAGCTGTCGCAACTATCGTGATGCTGGGTCGTTAGGAGGGCTTGCCATGTCCGTCGTGAAAGCAATCGATCTGGCTTATGTGCGCGTGCGCGCGCCCGATCTTGAACAGGCCCGCATATTCTTCAAGGACTTCGGGTTTATAGAGAATCCGAGCGATGGCGATGCGCTCAGCCTGAGAGGGCTGGGGCCGGAACCCGAAATTCTGATCGTGGAGCCGGGATCGCGCGGTCTCGCCGCGATCGGCTTTGCCGCGGGCCAGCAACATGATCTCGACCGCTTTGCGGAGGCGGCAGGCGGGGTCGTTTCCCGAAGAAACCGCCCCGGCGGCGGCTGGCAGGCGATTGCCCATGATCCCGACGGAAATCAGGTGGAGCTTGTGTGGGGCATCACGCCCGTCGAAGCCATTTCGATTGACCGTCCCAACACCAATGAAAGCGGTGACCGCCATCGCCGTCGAGGCGACGTTCGCCGCCCGCCGTCAGGCCCCTCCCACATCTTGCGGCTGGGGCATGTCGTTCTGACCACGCAGCAGCCCGAACCGCTCGCGCAATGGTATCGGAACATGTTCGGCTTCCTCGTGTCCGACGTGATCTATGACGGGAGCAAGGATAATGTGCTGCTCTCGTTCAACCGGCTGGACCGCGGCGACGAATATGTCGACCATCATGTTTTCCAGACGATGATCGGTCCGACCGGAGGCATTCATCATATCTCCTTCGAAGTGCTCGACATCGACGACCTTTATATCGGCCATCAATATCTTTCCGGAAAAGGCTATCGCCACATGTGGGGTGTTGGCCGGCATAAGCAGGGAAGCCAGATATTCGATTATTGGATCGATCCGTCCGGCATCATGTATGAGCATTGGACGGACACGGATCTTCTGAATGCGGCCTGGACACCAGGCGTGGAATCAGCGGAAGCATCACAAGGACCTTGGGGACCGCCGATGCCTGCGGAGTTCATCACCCAAGCCGGTTAGGGGCGATTCCCCGTTCAGCATGCTTGCTGGATAACCCGAATTTCCGAGAGATGTCGCTATTCCGGCATCCAGCGGCTTTGGTCGCTTTCCTGCCATTCGCCGCACTTCCGTGCGGAATATTCGCTTTCTTTCGAGCTTTGCCGATGCACAACCGGCGAGTGCCGCCGATTGACGCGACGATCGAATAAGATTATACGTTTTGTATATTATGAATATTTGCGTGATGGAGAGGCGAATGAAGGTGGCGGAGCCGATGATGGTCAAGCGTTCCGACGCGGGCTGCGCGACACGTGCGGAGAAGCGGGCTACCCTGTTGGCTGCGATCGAGCAAATCGCGCCCATTCTCGCGGCTGAAGCCGATGGTGCGGAAAGCGAGCGGCACCTGACGCCTGCCGCCATCGCGGCCTTGCGGGACTCGGGGCTGTTGGCGCTCAAGCTGCCGGCCGAACTGGGCGGTTTCGAGGCGGACAACGCGCTTCAATATGAGGTCATAGAGCGTATCGCCTATCACAGCACCGCCGCTGCATGGTGCATGTTCATCTATACCGACATTCTCGGCAAGGTTGCCTCTTCGCTTTCGGATGATGGATTGGCCGAACTTTTGAGGGGTGACGGCTTGCCGCTTACGTGCGGCGGCGGCGGTCTCATTCCGGGATCGCTCGTTCCGGTAGAAGGTGGATATAGGATCAGCGGCCGCTGGATCTACGGCAGCGGCAATACAGGCTCCGACTTTTTCATGGTGCTTGGCGCCGACAAGACCGGGCCGGGCGACCCGAGAATGATGCTGTGCGTCGTGCGCTCCGACGAAATGACCGTCGAAGACAATTGGCATGTGGTGGGCATGCGGGGAACGGGCAGTTCCGACTATCAGGCCAAGGATGCGTTCATTCCGGCCGCGATGGCCGTTCCCTTCCCGCCCGTGCCCTTGCGCGGCGGCGCGATCTTCCAATTGGGGCTGATGGGCTATTCGGCGCATACGATCGCGTCGGTGGCGGTCGGCGGAACGCTGCGCGCCCTTGATGAGATTGCGCGCATGGCGGAAACCAAGGCTCGCGGTTATACGAACAAGACGCCTCTGGCCCGCCGTGGCGTCTTCCAGACCTTCCTGGGCCGTTCGCGCCTCAGCCTGATGGCGATGCGCGCCATGATGCTGGAGGTGGGGGAGCGCATCGTCTTGGACGCCGAACATATCGGCGGCAATCCGCTCGCGACCGAGATTGAGAGCCGCGCGGCTGCTTCCCTGGCGACGCAGACGGCGGTCGACATCATGAGCGGCATCCTGCGCTATGCAGGCGGCGAGGGAGCGCGCGCGGGCCATCTGATCGAACGGACGATGCGCGACGTCCAGATGGCGCAGACGCATTTCTATATCAGCGACAGCGCCCTTGAACTGCATGGCCGCAGCCTTCTGGGCGAAACGCAGCTCGACGCCGCGTCCTGAGAGGCGCGAACCCGATGCGCAGGCTTAGAAGGCGGAGCGGTCAGGGCTGAATGCCGATCGGTTCTAGAGCGCGCTGCGTTAAATCGGACACAGGCCGCGCGCTCTAAGCTTTTGTTGTCGCATCGTTTTGAGCGCAAAACCGGTTCCCACTTTTGCGCACGATGCTCTAAGGCAGCAATTGCCGCTCCGCCTCGTTGAGAGCGACGCCGGTAAGCTGTCTTTGCCGCGCCAGATTCAGCAGCCCCGCGATGAGATCGGCGGCCGCCTCATAGCCAAGGCCGTGGGGCGGGCGGATGTTGGATACGCAATTTCGTTCGCTGTCGCGCCGTCCGGGCCTGGGGTTCCAAGTCAGATAGGCGCCCAGGCTGTCCGGCGCGCTCAAGCCGGGGCGCTCACCGATGAGCATCACCACCATGTCGGCGTTCAGCGCCGCCCCGATGTCGTCGCCCAACGCCACTCGCGCCTGCCTGGCCAGCACGACCGGTGCGATGCGCCATTCGGGCAGGCGCGCGAGCAGGGCGGAGACGAGGGAGGCGGCATGGGCATGAACCGCGGTGGCGGACAGTCCATCAGCCACGATGATTGCAAGTTCCGCGTCGGTGGCGGACAGGCGGCCGATGTCATCCGGTTCAAGCGAGCGGCCGAGATCCGGACGCCTCAGATATTCGCTCCGGTCCTTGGCGCGGCTGCGGACTTCGACCACAGGACGACCGATCAGATCCGCAAACCCGTCGGTCGTCAGCGCGCTATGCACCGCATCGCGGGCTCGGGCATGATCGATCTGGAACTCCAGCAGGGCACGGGTGGGCAATCCCTGACCGGCGCGGCCAAGGAGGAGCCTCGCCTGGGTCAGCGCGCGGAGCCGGTCGCGGAGCGCGGGCAGCTCAGCCACGCGCGTCTCTGAGCGCTGGAATGCGATCGATGGCCAGCGCCGGGGGGATGCGATCGACGATGCGCCCGCCCTCCAGCAAACCGATATCGTCGAGCCACTGTTCGAACTCCGGCGCGGGACGCCTGCCAAGCACTTCCCGCAGATAGAGGGCGTCATGGAAGCTGGTGGACTGATAATTGAGCATGATGTCGTCGGCTCCCGGCACGCCGATGATGAAGGTCACGCCTGCTACGCCCAAAAGGGTCAGGATCGTGTCGCTATCGTCGCCATCGGCCTCGGCATGGTTCGTATAACAGATATCGACGCCCATCGGCAGGCCGAGCAACTTGCCGCAGAAATGGTCCTCCAACGCGGCGCGCGCGATCTGCTTGCCGTCGAACAGATATTCCGGGCCGATGAAGCCGACGACAGAATTGACCAGCAGCGGATCAAAAGCCCGCGCTACTGCATAGGCACGAGCCTCCAGCGTCTGCTGGTCGACGCCGTGATGGGCGTTGGCCGACAGACACGATCCCTGGCCTGTTTCGAAATACATGACATTCTGCCCCACCGTGCCGCGGCCGAGGCCCAGGGTGACATCATGCGCTTCGCGAAGCAGCGCCAGGTCGATGCCGAATCCCTGATTGGCGGCCTGGGTTCCAGCGATCGACTGAAAACATAGATCCACCGGCGCGCCGCGGCGAACAAGGTCCAGCGTTGTGGTGACATGGGCCAGGACGCAGGATTGGGTGGGAATGGCATAGCCTTGCCGGATGTCGTCGATCAGGTGGAGCAGCGTCGCGGCGCTTTCGGCATTATCGGTGGCGGGGTTGATGCCGATCACGGCATCGCCGGCCCCCATCAGCAGCCCGTCCAGTATCGACGCCGCTATGCCCGCTGGATCGTCCGTCGGATGATTGGGCTGAAGCCGCACCGACAAGCGGCCGGACAGGCCGATGGTGTTTCGAAAGCGGCTGATCACCTGCACCTTGCGAGCAACCGCGATCAAATCCTGATTGCGCATCAGCTTGCTGACGGCGGCGGCCATTTCGGGCGTGATTCCGGGCGAAACGCACGCGATTTGTTGGCCGTCCACTTCCTCCGACAGTAACCATTCGCGAAACGCGCCCACAGTCAGATGCGAAATCGTCGAAAAGGCGTGGCTGTCGTGCGTATCGACGATCAGCCTTGTGACCTCGTCCTCCTCATAGGGAACGACCATGTCGTCGAGCAGGGTCCGCAACGGCAGATCGGCAAGCGCGAACCGGGCAGCGACGCGCTGTTCGGCATTGTCCGCCGCTATGCCGGCCAGCACATCGCCTGACCGCAGCGGACTGGCGGCCGCAAGCAGGCAGCGTAAATCCGGAAAGCCGTAGCGGGTTCCGGCGATGTCGGCAAAATAGCGCGCCAGTATAGGTCTCCAGGTTCGACAGCATCGCCGGTCATTGTCGCCTGGAGCCGATGGGATCGCTCAATGTCCCGGCTTTGCCCGACGCGTGCACCAGACGATGTTAATAAGTGAACTTTTGGTCATTTATTCCTTGCGCTATGCGCTGTCAATGCGTGTCCAAGCGCATGCATCGCCTTTTGCCGTGGCGCGCCATGGCCAGGATCACCGCCATCCATCACGCGCAATACGCCAGCCTGGCCTTTTTTTGGCGTGTTGCGCGATTCATTTGTCATGTTCCGCTCTTGAACGAACGCCGCTGCTTTCTGACAATCTTGGAAAATCGCAAAAAGGTCATCCGTCGGAACCGTGGGGATTGCTTCGGATACGCTTTCGAATTCGATGAATGACGTCCTACAGAAAAGGGGCGATTTTGCCTCTCATAAGCCAGTGCGGGTGCCTGCGGCTGGAAAGCGGTGATTGCCATTTCTGGAACGCCCATGGCTTATCGTAGCTATGAAGATGATTGGGAACTGGAAATATGATTTCCACAGCATCGATGATGAATGCGATGACATTGGGAGATAAGAAATATGACATCTGAAAACTTGTCCAAGGCATCGGTACAGGAGCAGCTCGATCAGGCGCATTATGCGGTTCATTTCGCCAACCGGGCGCTAGTGAAGGGTGACTGGAGCGAGCCGAGCTATGTGCCGGCGCGCAAGGCGTTGGACGATGTCATGCTCCTTCTCTCTAAGGCCAAATGGCTGTTGGGCCGGGTCACTGGCACGCTTGCAGGCTATGAGGACCCGTTCGAATCGCTGGAAGAGGAGGCCTATGCGCTGAAAGAAGCCTCCGCCCTCTTCAATCAGGCGAGCGATCGCGCCAAGGAAATTCAGCAATGTCTTGAGACGGGCGCATCTCTGCCGCTGTTCGCGCTCCCCGGCACGCTCGACAGCCAGGGTACGGAGACGCTCTTTTACGACGGCGTTCCGATCGTGCCGTCGATCAACCCGATCGTGGTTCTCAAGGGTTCCAATCATGAAATGGGTCGGCAATATGCCGAGCAGGTGCTCGACATCTATGGCCCGTTCATCTTCCAATGGCATGGCCGCCGGCAGTTCTCCGCCGAGAATCTCGCTGAGATCGGCAAATGGGAAGCCGAACTGCGCCAACATATGCCGGAAATTCTGGACTTCGCGCGCGGCTGGGCCGAAGGCGCGACCGGGCGCGGCGTGGCGATGGATCATATGCAGGCGCTCGCCATCTGGACCGGCGTCAACCCGCCGGCAAAGGCCACCGAGCTGATGGAGGATGCAGGTCTTTTCAATGCCGAAAAGAGCCTGGAAGCCCTGCGTCCCGCCGACCGGAACGACATGTGCAGCGGCGTCGGCGCATGGGGCGATGCGACGACGGACGGCGAACTCGTCTTTGCGGCGACGCAGGACCAGGATTGCACGTTCGAGGCGACGATCATCGCTTTCCCGGACGAAGGCAACAGCTTCATCTACACGCCGTTCGCCGCCAATGGTTCGTTGCCGGTCATGGGGCCGCATTTCATGGCGGGCCATCCGGGCATGAACAACAAGGGGCTTGCCTATATCCATCATGGCGGCGCGGGCGGCACCGAGGCGCCGACCGAGTGGGGCTACGGCATTCGTCGCGGGCCCATGACCTTCCACATCCTGCAATATGCCAATTCGGCCAAGGAGGCGCTGGGCAAGATTCTGACTTATCCGGTGGGCGATCTGGGCGTCGTCCTGGGCAGTGTCGGCGGCTTCTGGGCGGACGCCAGTTACGGCTTTTCGCTGGAAGGTCGCCCCGGAGCGCCCAATCCGCCCAGCCCAATCATTCGCGAAGTGACCTATGGTCGGGACGGCAAGACCTATAACTTC
This sequence comes from Sphingobium sp. 15-1, assembly GCF_013375535.1. Taxonomy (GTDB): domain Bacteria; phylum Pseudomonadota; class Alphaproteobacteria; order Sphingomonadales; family Sphingomonadaceae; genus Sphingobium; species Sphingobium aromaticivastans. Next base: position 848,667 of record NZ_JABXJG010000002.1, on the reverse strand, counting down.
CTCTATGCGAACAACAATTCGATCAGTCCGCTTTCCGGGAGCGCCAATGGCGCGCCGAGCCAGGCCCTGGGCGGCTATCAATATGAACTGGAAGCCGGCTGGTACACGGCCGACCCCAAGCTGATCGATGCGGACGGGTTCGCGAAGTCGATGTGGCGCCGTGCGGCGCGGTGCAGCGCCGCGCGCAACCGTTACCAGCACCGCATGATTCTGGCGGGTTATGGCCGGGTCGATCTCGATTATATGACGATGATGTACCGGCAGAGCGGCGAACTGCCGTCCGGCTCTTTCGAAGAGATCGCGGCCCGCTACCGGGCCGGCGAGGAATGGAATGTGTCGACCGGACATCGGATGAACGCCTTTACCGTGGTCGCCAAGCCCGACCATGGCGATCGCGGCGTCTATCGGGGCTGCATCGGCCCGGCCAATCGGGCGGTCCATGCCAAGGACCCGGGCCACGGCTATTATTATCATGACGAGACCGCCGCCTTTTGGGAGGTGACCCTGGCGAAAGACCCGGAGGCGGTCTGCTCACAGGCGCGGGAACTGGCCGATCGGAAAATCGCCGCGGCGCGCAAGACGCTCGCAACCGTGGATGCGCAGGGCTTTGCCGGCTATGCGCAACTCGAGTCCTATCTGTCGGAGGCGGCGAAAGCGCTTCAGGACGGAAGCGAGGTGGAGGCGAATGCGCCGGCCCTTGCCGGGGATGCGCGCTGGGCGGCGATTGCGCGCGCCGTGCGGCTTTTCACCCGTGCTCAGGTACGGGCCTGCCAGGTGCATGAGGCGATTGAAAAGCCCGCCGACAAGCCGGAAATGCTGGCTTATGAGATCGCCGCCGAGTGAAGCTGATCGCCCGCTTTCCCGTTCTTGAACGGGAAAGCGGGCGCATTCTTGATGCGGCAATGCTCAATCGCCGGAGATGTGACGTGTCACCTGCGGCGTTCGGCCTGCACAATGTCCACCGCGCGCGAGACGAGGCGATGAATGGCTTCGGGACTTTGCCAACCGGTATGGGCCGTCAGCACCAGGTTCGGAACGGTCCGGAAGATATGGCTGGCCGGCAGCGGTTCCATCGAATAGACATCGAGGGCGGCGCCCGCCAAATGACCATCGGTCAGCATCGCGGTCAGTTCCTCTTCATCCAGCAACGCTGCGCGCGCGCTGTTGATCAGAACCGCGCCCCGCTTCATCCGGCGGAGACGCGATGCGTCGAGAATGCCTGCCGTCTCCGGAGTCAGCGCCAGATGCAGCGACACGATGTCCGCGTCTGCCAACAGCCCGTCCAGATCGACGAGCCGGATACGGTCATCCTCCACCGCGCGGCGGCTGGAAACCAGCACGTTCATGCCCAGGGCCAGCGCGATATGAGCGGTTTCCCGGCCGATGCCGCCAAATCCGACAAGACCGATCGTCTTGCCGCGCAATTCTCCGATCGGCGCGCCGCCCCATCCGCCATCGGCCATCACGCGATGTTGCCGGGCAATGTCGCGATAGACAGCGAACAGCAGCCCGATCGTATGCTCTGCCACGGTTCTGTCGCCATAGCCGGGGATGCTGTGCACGGCTATGCCATGCTCTGCGCAGGCGGCCATGTCCACGAAGCTCGATGCGCCGCTGCCGAGGAACAGGATCATACGCAAATCCGGACATTGCTCGACCACGGAACGAGTGAAATAGCTTTCATTGTTGATCGCGATGACATGTCCCTGAAGGCGTTCGACCAGCGTCGGTTCGTCCGTTGGGCCGTGATGGACGACCAGTTCCTCGATAGGATTACCGAGATATTCCAACGCGTTCAGGAGCAGGGGAGAGGCATCGGGGAAAACCACCGAAGGTAGACTGTCGGTCATCGTCAATCCTCAAAGTTGGGTTCGGTGCGGCGCAGGTCGCGGATCAGCGCGGTCCATTCGGCGTCCCCTACTGGCTGGCCTGCAAAGTCCTCATGCTGCCGGGCGGTCAGCCTGCAAATGTCCGGTTGGGGGAAGGTGAGCCGTGCGCCCGAAGCCTGCGCGCGCAACTGGATCCGGCATGCATGTTCGAGGTTGAGCATGAGCGTGAACGTCTCCGCTATAGTGCGGCCGGCCACCAACAGGCCATGGTTGCGCAGGATCAGCACGGAATGCCTGCCAACGTCCGCGATCAGCCGGTCTTTTTCCTCTTCCAGCAGCGCGATGCCCTCATAGTCATGATATCCAACGTTCCCGTAAAATTGCAGGGCATGCTGGCTGATCGGCAGCAGACCATCCGCCTGGCACGAAACCGCAACGCCGGCGGCCGTATGGCTGTGCATGACGCAGCCGACATCGGACCGCGCGCCATGGATGGCGGTGTGGATCAGATAGCCTGCTGGATTGGCGTCAGCCGGGGCGCCGCCGTCGATGGCGATCCGCAGCAGATTGCTGGCCGTGACCTCATGGAAAAGCAGGCCATATCGGTTGATCAATATGTCTTCCGTCCCCGGCAGGGCCGCGGAGATGTGCGTGGAAACGAGGTCAGTCATGCCGAACCGCGCCGCAAGCCGATAGCAGGCCGCTAATTGCCTGCGTCTTTCCCATTCCGCTTTGCTTATGAGTAAATTCATTGCCGATCGATCCTCATCGTCGCTATTCCACCGAGCAGGGCCGGTCGCTCCCCGCATATCGCTGAACCGTCGGTCCGACGATGTATTCCATGACCGTTGGTCAGATGAAGCGCAAAAAACTGCCGCCGCCGGAGCGAAAATTTCCTTGGGGTTTGCCGATTTATGCGCTATTTGTCCATATAGTCATTTTATAGCGATGAGATTTGCCGTCACCCACGATCCAGCCTTGGCACGGATGCGGGCATCCCCGCGCCATCTGTCGGCCGCAAGCCGATGCGGTGGCGAGCTTCATTCGCGTGGTGCGCGAGGTTCCTGGCTTGCACCGTCGCGACCACGACAACTCGCGGTTCGCTCCCGACAATTTCACCGCGCCAACCACCCCTCAACCCTTTCGATCAAAGGCATCCCATGATCAGCAAGAAGGACACCATACTCCTGTGGATGCCCGCCTATCTCGGGTTCCATTCAATGGCTTGGCGCCAGGAGGCGCAGGCGCGCGCCGTCGAGATGGATTTCGACATGATGCGCCGGCAGATCCAGACCGCCGAACGCGGCAAGTTCCACGGGGCCTTTTTTGCCGACACGGTGGCGGTCGGGGTTTATTCCGCCGATGTCACCATGGAAGCGTTGAGCCGCACGGCCAAGGCGTCGGCGTGGGAACCGGTCACGCTTCTGTCGGCGCTGGCGGCGTGCACGAACAATATCGGACTGCTCGGCACTGTGACCACCAGCTATGCCGAGCCCTATAATGTTGCGCGGATGTTCGCCGCGCTCGATCATATTTCCGGGGGCCGTGCCGGGTGGAACGTCGTGACGACATCCCATCCCAAATCCGCGATGAATTTCAGTCGCGAAGCCCATTATGGCCATGCGGAACGTTATGAACGCTGCGAGGAGTTCTACGATAGCGTCGCGGGCCTCTGGGACAGTTGGGAAGACGACGCCTTCATCCGCGACAAGGCCTCAGGGCGCTATTTCGACCCGGAAAAGCTGCACGCCCTCAACCACCAGGGCAAGCATCTCTCCGTCGCCGGGCCGCTTAACATAGCGCGGCCGCCGCAAGGACATCCGGTCATCGCTCAGGCGGGTTCATCGACGGAGGGCCGGGCGTTCGCCGCGCGCCACGCCGATCTCATCTATACCATGCAGGCCGAGGTCAAACATGCCAAGGCCTTTTACGACGACGTCAAGGCGCAGGCGGCAGAGAGCGGGCGCAATCCCGATCATGTCAAGATCCTGCCCGCCATCGGGCTGATGGTCGGCCGGAGCAGGGCGCATGCGGAAGAGAAGATCGCCGCGCTGGATGAGCTTGTCGATCCGGTCTTCGGCATGGAAGTGCTCTCCAGCTATATAAAGGCCGATCTGTCCGGCTATCCTCTCGACGGCCCTGTCCCGGAGATTCCGGAGGACCAGAAGGGCTCGAAAACCAGTCAGAAATATTTTCTCGACCTGGCGAAGCGCGACAAGCTGACCATCCGTCAGTTGATGCAGGTCGTCGCGCGACTGGGGACGGCGCCCGGATCGGCCATGGACATTGCCGACATGGTCCAGGAATGGATGGAAGCCGGAGCAGCCGACGGCTTCAACATCACCTTCGCCAGCGACGAGGATTCGCTGGAGATCTTCGTCGACGAGGTCATTCCGGAGCTTCAGCGGCGCGGCCTGTTTCAGATGGACTATCGAGGCAGGACGCTGCGGGAAAATCTGGGGCTGCCCCGTCCCGTGAACCGTTTTGCGGCTGACAGGGCAGGGCTGTCCGCCCGGTCAGGCCTGACCTCCGCGATTTGAATGCAGGCGAGCGTTTCCAGGAGACCAGAAATGTATGAATTGCCACAGAGCGTCGTCCCTTTTGTGGGCCGCATGACTGATGTCGACAGCCATGAGATGATGCCGGCCCAGATGTGGATCGAGGAGTTCGGTGAAGTCGTGCGCCCCTGGGTGGATATCGTCGTCGCCGCTTCCGAAAAGAGCGATGGCCGCAACAACGCCAATAATATGAGCATAGTGGATTATCCCGGCGATGTCGGTGAAATCAATCCGGAAACGGTATGGACGGCGAAAGGCGCCACGGCTCCGGCTGCAACGGACATGCGCCGTCGCCACGAACTCATGGACACCATGGGAGTCAGCCGGCAGCTCATGTTCCCGACAGGGCCGGGATTGGGCGGTTCGATCCTCTATGCATCGGCGGAAGACAGGCACTTCAACATGGAACGTTTTGGCGTTGCCAACGGCCAGGGTTATGCCTTCGCCCGCGACCTGATGCATGCGAACAACGAATGGGCGGTGGGCGTCGCCGCTCTTTCGGACCGTTTCCGGCCCGTCACCCCTGTGTTCGGAGATACGCCGAACGATCTGCTCGCGATGACGAAATCATTGGTGGACCGCGGCATTCGCGCCGTGCAGCTATGCGCGCCCAGGCTGCCGGCCGGCGTTTCGCCCGCCTCCAACGATCTGGATCCCTTCTACGCCATGCTGGCCGAAGCGAATGTCGCGCTTACCCTGCACATCGGCGGGGACTCGCTGCTTTTCCGCACGAACGACTGGAACAAGGCCAAGGCCTTTGAGGGCTTCAAGGACACGCCGGAAGTCGGCATGGACCCCTGGACGCTGTCGGCGCTGCATCTGGCGTCGCAGAACTTCATCGCCACGATGGTGACGGGCGGCGTGTTCGACCGCCACCCGGCTCTCCGCGTGGGCGTGCTGGAATATTGCGCGCACTGGATCGGTCCGCTGGCCCAGATGCTGGACCTTTGGCACGACAATAACCAGTCGATCCACCCCGTTTCCTTTGCGGACGGATCGAAGGGCCGCCGCCTGCCGATGCGCCCGTCGGAATATATATCCCGCAACGTCCGCGTGGCGCCGTTCGATTTCGAGCCGGTCGGCAAATATATCGAAATGTACGGACTGGAGGACGTCTACTGCTTCGCCAGCGACTATCCGCATATCGAGGGCGGCAGGAAGCCCGTCGACAAGTTCGCCGCCTCCCTTGAGCCGCTGGGTCATCGAGTCATGGAGAAGTTCTTCGTCACCAACGGCGGACTGCTGTTGGCCTGACGATGCTGCCGCAAGGCGCCGACAAAGATATGAATACGCAGGAGATTGTTGATGTATGAACTTCCAAAGAGCGTCCTTCCCTTCGCGGGCCGCATCACGGACGTCGACAGCCATGAGATGATCCCGGCCCAGCTCTGGGTGGAAGAATTTGGCGAGGCCGTGCGTCCCTGGGCGGAAGCGTCCCTGGCCGCTCCTATCCGGCCCAATGGCAATAATATGAACATTCCCGACTATGCCGGCGACGTGCGGGAGATTGACGCAGAAACGGCGTGGACGGCGAAAGGGGCGGCCGCTCCCGCGTCGACTGACATGCACCGGCGTAACGACCTTATGGATAGCATGGCGATCAGCCGGCAGTTGATGTTCCCATCGGGCGTGGGGCTTGGCGGCTCGATCCTTTACGGTTCGGCGGAAGGAACCCCTCGCTACAAGTTGTTCGGTGAGAAAACCTATTCCATGGCGCTTGATCTCATCAATGCCAATAACGACTGGGCCGTGCGGGTGGCGAGCATTTCGGATCGTTTCCGCCCGGTAACGCCGATCTTCGGGGATACGCCGGAAGAATTGATGGCAATGACCAAGTCGCTGATCGATCGCGGCATTCGTGCCGTGCAGATACAGGCGCCGCGTCTGCCCGGCGGCGTTTCGCCCGCGTCGAAGAAGCTCGATCCCTTTTACGCGATGCTGGCGGAGGCCAACGTGCCGCTCACCCTGCACACCACCGGTCTGGAATCGCTGCTTTTCCGCACGAACGACTGGGGCGTGGCCGAGGAGTTTGACGGGTATAAGATGACGGAGGAAGGCAGCCTCGATCCCTGGACGCTGTCGATCTTCCATCTCGCGCCGCAAAACTTCATCGCCACACTCGTCACCGGAGCCGTGTTCGACCGGCACCCGACGCTTCGTGTCGGCGTGATGGAATATACGGCGCATTGGGTCGGTCCGCTCGCCCGCATGCTCGATCTTTGGCGCGACAATAATCAGGCGATCCTGCCGAAGACTTTTGCCGATGGATCGGAAGGGCGTCGCCTGCCGATGAAACCGTCCGAATATATTTCCCGCAATGTCCGCGTGTCGCCGTTCGATTTCGAACCTGTGGGCGAATATATCGAGAAGTTCGGTCTTGAGGATGTCTACTGCTTCGCCAGCGACTATCCGCATGTCGAGGGCGGCAAGAAACCGATCGACAAGTTCGCCGCGTCGCTGGAACCGCTCGGCCATCGCGTGATGGAGAAGTTCTTCGTCACTAACGGCGAGCTGATGCTCCCGGCATAAGTCTTCATAGCTTGGACTGCCCTTCCTTCATGGAGGTGCAGTCCAGGACTTGGGGCTTGGTTTGCGCTGTGCATTTGGTCAGCCGGCCGCTTTTGCCAAGGGGGCCAGCGCCATTCGGCTAAACTGAAAATATCCAAAAGCATAGAGAGGTGTCTCATGAGCGAGCACGAATATGAAGATGAGGTGGGCATCCCCAAATTCTCCCTGGCAGAACGCGAGCGCCGCTGGTCGCGCGTTCGCAATCTGATGGAACGGGATAAGATCGACACCATCTTCGTGCCGCCGCACACGGGCCTCTTCGACACGCAGCAGGCCAACACCCGTTATCTGACGGGGCTGGGCGGCAACCATTGGACATTGGCGACCGTGTTTCCGGTCGACGGCGAAGTGACCATATTCACCAGCGGCGACGTGCATCCTGAGGTTTGCCGGCGGCGTCAGGACTGGGTCGATGACGTGCGGGTGATGACCGGCGCCTGGGGTTTCACCGGATCGGTGATCGAGCGGCTGAAGGAGGCTCCGAACATCCGGCGCCTCGGCGTTTCCGGCCTGTCGGGCAATACGCGCTTTCCCGAAGGCACGACGTCCTACGGCACGATACAGATGCTGCGCGAGCAGTTGCCCCATATCGAGCTCGTCAACGCCACGCCCCTGATGGCGGAAGCCCGCTTCGTGAAATCGGAAGAGGAAATCGCCTTTCTCCGCAAAGGCACCGAACTGCTGGAGCGCGCAATCGATGTCGTCGCGAACGAAGCGCGTCCCGGCGTTCCGGAAAATGAAATCTACGCGCATATGATCGCATCGCTGGTGGAAGGCGGCGGCGAAGTGCCGACCTTCATCCTCTGGTCGGCGGGTCAACCTCAACCTCCGTCGAACGCCTACCTGCCCAGCAGGCGCCGCCTTCGTGCTGGCGACGCCATCATGACCGAACTGCAGGGACGCTATGGCGGCTGCGATGCAGCCGGCGCCCAGGCGCTGTTCCTTGGCCGCGCGCCCGACGAATATCACGAGATGTTCGAACGTCAGCAGCAGGCCGTGCGCATCTGTCATGACAGGCTGCGTCCCGGCCAGACGTTGGGCGCCATTGCGGCGGATCTCAACGACATGACCGACGACCGCTTCGACGTGCGGGTTCTGATGCATGGCCGGGGAATGGGGGATGACTCGCCCCTTGCCGTCTTCGGCGTGCGGGACGCGACGATGGCGAACTGGATAATCGAAGAAAACAGCGCCTTCGTCGTCAAGCCGATCGTCTGGACGAAGGACCGCAGCAAATGGGTCTATTGGGGCGACACTGTCATTTGCACGCCCGATGGCGCACAGCGCCTTGGCAAGCGACCGCCTGCCATCATCGAAATCGAATGAAGTCAAAAAGTCCGTCGAATGCCGACGAACAAACGCCCCCTTCCAGAAGATGGAAGGGGGCGTTGATCCGTCAGTAGCTGTAACGGATGCCGACGCCGTAAGTCCTGGGATCGTTCGGGGGGCTCACGACGAAATTATACGGCGTGGAAAGCGCCCGGATCGGGAAGGACGCATAGCGTCTATTGGTCAGGTTCTGGCCATAGGCATAAATCTCAAACCCATCGAGCCGATAGCCAAGGCGGGCATCGAGCTTGTCGATACTGCCCCGGCTCACCGGCAGTTCGTTCGCCGGCGAGAAATAGGCCTTCGATGAGAAATTATAGCTCGCATTGGCGCGGACCTCACCAGGCCCCAGGGGGAAGTTATAGTTGGCCGATGCGCTGCCCGACCATTTCGGTGAGTTGCTTAGATAGTTTCCGGAACGATCCCAACCGGCGATGCCGTTATTGTTGATGCAAGCAGCATCTCCGGCTGACGGCGCGCTTCCGCCATTGCCTTCGCAGAAGGACTTGTACGTGGCGTCGGTCCAGGAAAGGTCGCCGCTCAGGGTCAGGCCTTTGACCGGCCGCAGGGCAAGGCTTCCCTCGAAGCCCTTGATCCGCGCACTGGCGGCATTGTCGATGACCTGCACGCCGACCGTCACGATATTCTTCACCTGAAGATCGCTATAGTCGTAATAGAAGCCTGCCAGGTTCAAGGTTAGCAGGCGATCGAACAGTTCCGACTTCACGCCGACTTCATAGGCCAAAAGCTTTTCCGGCTTGAAGGTGAAGGCCGATGTCGACCGGATCGAACTGTTGAAGCCTGGTGCCTGATAACCCTGGCTGACCTTGGCGTAAAGCAGGATGTCGGGCGTGGCCTTATAGTTCACGCCGCCATTGAAGATCGGCTTGTTGGCCTTCACCGTTCCATTGATCAGCGGTCCGGGGACGACGGCCTTGCTGTAATCGATCACGAAATCCTGCGTTTCGTGAATATAGCGGGCGCCGCCGACCAACGTCAGCTTAGGCGTTAAGGCAACTTCCGCCTGACCGAACAGTCCTACCGCTTCGAGATTGGACGTATCTCGCGGGCTCGTCATGGGGAGGGTTATGCCAAGGGCGTGCGGCGATTGCGTGGCATAGAGCTGATCGTTGCGATAATAGTTGATGCCAGCGGTTATCGTGAGGATTTCCCCCGTATAATTGCCACGGAACTCGGAATTGAACGTCTTGTAACGCATGATCGAACCGCCCGCCAGATTGAAGATCGGCGTGTAGTAGGCGATATCGACCCGATAGGTGCGATGGGACGTGATCGAGGTGAATTCAAGGCCCGGGGATGCCTTGTAATTCAGCGTGATGGCTTGACCCTCCGACCTGTTGTCATTCCGGTAGGTTGCTTCAGCCGCTGCCGAGTAGGTTACGGTACCGGGATTCGGCAGGCCAACGAAGACTGTATTGGTGGAGTCGTAGAGGGAACTCCAGACGGTGGATGGATTGTCGCGGCCCCATGTGTCGGCGGCTAGCAATATCGAGAAATTCTCGTCCGGTGACTGGTAACGCAATTTCCCGCGGACGACATAGGATGTCAGGTCATCGATACTGTTTCCGGTGGTGCTGTTCTTGATGAAGCCGTCGCGCGACTCATAGCTTGCCGACAGGCCGGCACTCAGCCCGCCGATCAGCGGCCCGCTCACCGAACCGCGCGTCAGGACATGGCTGTAATTGCCATAGCTGACGTCAAAGCCCGCCCTAACCCTGTCACCGGGCATTCGCGTGATGATGTTGATGGCGCCCGCGGTCGAATTGCGGCCATAGAGCGTACCCTGCGGGCCACGCAAAACTTCGACCCGCTCCACGTCGTCCAGCGTGAAAAAGGCGGCATCGGTGGACGGCAGATATTCGCCGTCAATATAGGTAGCGACCGGCTGAGCCGTGCCGATCGGGCTGCCTTGTCCTGATATGCCGCGGATGGAGACCTGATGATTGCCCGTGACCCCGCCTGCGCCGGTAATTTGAACCGAGGGCACCACTGAGGAAATGGACTGAAGGTCAAATACGTTGCGCGCGGTCAGGTCTTCGGCGGTCACCGCGGTGATCGCGATTGGAACATCCTGCAGCTTCTGTTCGCGGCGCTGGGCCGTCACGACGATGTCCGATCCCCCGCTTTCACTGTCCGCGGACGCTGACGCAGCAGGCCCTCCTGCCGGTGCCTGACCATAGGCTGTCGTGTTTATCAACATGACCATGAGCGGTGTGATGCTGCAACGGCTCATGAGACGGACAATGTTTCTCGACATGGATGCCCCCATTTATAGCTTCCTGTTACTGACCATTAGTATGATTATGCTGGCGCGCTAATTAGGAAACTATGTAAATCTGGATGTCAATGGCCAATTTTTCCGCATAAAAATGATCTACTAGTCATATGTGGAATCATCGAACCGGGTGCATGACTCAAGATACGGTAATATCGCGCAATTCCCCCATCAGCGTTGGCACGGCCGCCTGGTTTAAGATGAAGGATGGTCACATGGGGGCGACGATGGCCGTCAGCCGTCCCGATAAATCCTATTCCGCAGTCTCGTCTTTCTGCGTTCGCACATAGTCGATGAATTCTCTCGTGACGGCGGACTGGGTGTCGCGGCGCCAGGCAAGTCCAAAGCTTACCGCCGTAAGTTGGGGAGGAACGCCCGTCCCGTCGAGCGGTCTGAACAAAACTCCCCGCATCCGTAATCGCTCCGCCGAAGCGGGGATGATGGCGACGCCCTGGCCGCATGCGACGATGCCGACAACGGCTTCGGTCGACGGCGCCTGATGGACGATGCGCGGCTCGAAACGCGCGAACCGGCACAGGGCATGCAGGTCAGCCTGAAAGTTGAAGCCCCGCCGCGCCTCATAGGTGACGAAGGGCGATGTGGAGAGGTCGTGGATGGCGACAGGACCCGAACTGTCCAACTGCGGATGGCCAGAGGGCAGGGCCACGGCCAACGGTTCCTGATAGACAGGTTCGGTCTCGACCAGTTCATCCAATACGGGAAGACGGATGAGGCCGATGTCGATTTGATCGTTGCGGAGCGCTTCGATCTGTTCGAGTACGGACATGGCGCGAAAAACCAGGTCGACGTCCGGCATCGCTTCGGTGAAGCCCCGCACCAGCTTGGGCCAGAAGGAATAGACGGTCGAACCGCCGAAACCCAGGGTCAGCGTGCCGCGCAGGCCGCGCGCGACCTTCTTCACGCGCTCGCCCGACTCGTTTACCAGCGCCAAAATCCTTTGCGCGTCGTTCGCCAGAGTGACCCCGGCCGGGGTCAGGCGCACCTGATGCGTGTCGCGCAGGAAAAGCTCGGCGCCCAGTTCCTCCTCAAGCTGCTTGATCGCGCGGCTGAGCGGAGGCTGCGACACATGGCAACGGGCGGCCGCACGCGTGAAATTCAGCTCCTCCGCCAAAGCGACGAAATAGCGAAGTTGCCGGACGTCCATGGCTATACGCATAGGGTATCACCGGGGTGCAAACAATATATTTCCGGATGAAGGGCGTCATTTCCATAAAGGCTGGCAAATGGGAGGTGCACATGTCGGAGCGGATCGCACGGCTGACATTCGAAGAATTGGCCCCTAATGTTCAAAATGTGCTGAGGGCGCGCGTGGAGCGCCTTGGCTATCTGGGCGAATTTTTCCGGTGTTCCGGCCATCAGCCGGACGTGCTCGCGCCGTTCATGGCAATGACGGAGGCGCTCAAAAAGGCGCTTCCGGACCGGCTTACCGAAATCGGTGCGCTTACGATCGCCTGCCTGATGGACAATGGCTATGAGCGGCACCAGCATGAACGGCTTTCCGTCAAGCTCGGTTTCGGCGCGGAATGGGTCGCGGATGTCCAGCGGCTGGAGCCGGACAACGACAGCTCTCTGTCCGATGTGGAGCGTGCGGTTCAAAGGCTCGTGATCGCAGCGGCGAAAAATGGCGGCAAGGGCGTATCGCCGCAATTGGAGGCGGTTATCGACCATATCGGGCCTGAACAAGCGATGGCGATCCTCTTTCTGATCGGCCGTTACATCACGCACGCCATCGTCGTGAACGCGCTGCAACTGGCACCTCCCGTGCCTTCGATATTCTCCAAGGAGACGAGCGCGTGAGCGATCCGATTTGGATTACCGAACAGCATGTCGTGCAGCTTCTTTCGCTGCCCGAAGCGATCACGGCGTTGCACGATGGGCTGAAGGAAGAAGCCGCCGGCCGCGCGAGCAACATGGTCAAGACCCATGCGATCTGGGGCGGACATTCGACATTGCATGCGATCGGCGCGGTGTTCGAGGGGCGAGGCTATGTCGGCACCAAGACCTGGGCGCATACCGAGGGCGGGGCAATGCCTCTTCTGATCCTGATCGATGCCCAGGATGGCTCGGTGCGCGCGATCATCGAAGCCTTTGCCCTGGGACAAATGCGTACCGGCGGCATCAGCGGCGTGGCGACCGACCTGATGGCAAGGCCGGAGGCCAGGAGAATGGCGATGATCGGCGCGGGCAAGCAAAGCCTGGCCCAGATCGCGGCTGTCGCCGCCGTTCGTCCCCTGGATCGCATCGCCGTCTGGAGCCCGACCGCCTCGAAACGCGAGCAACTTGCCGGCAATGCCGAAAAGCTTCTTGGCATAGAGGCGATCGCCGCATCGACGCTCGAGGAAGCGATTGACGGCGCGGAAATCGTAACGCTCGCGACGCGGGCGACCGCGCCATTCTTGACATCGGCCATGCTGCCGCGCGGCGTACACCTCAATGCGGTGGGAGCGATCACGCCCGAGCGGGCCGAATTCGAGTTCGGCTTATTGGGCCGGGCTGGTTTGATCGCTGCGGACAGCGTGCCGCAGGTGCGGAAACTGTCGCGCGAATTCGGGGATGCATTTGGCGAAGACGACGATAAATGGTCGGCGGTCCATCCTCTCTCCGCGTTGGCGGCGGGTGAGGTGAAGCGCCCCGCCCATGCGGATCTCACAGTCTTCAAGGCGATGGGCATGGGTATTGCCGACCTTTCGTTGGGGCTCGCCATTTTCGAAGGGGCGCGGGCTCAGGGTCTGGGGACCGAAATTCCGAAACCGAAGCGCATCGCACCGCGCCTGACGAATGCAAGGATTTAGGAGAAATAAGCATGAGCGACACTGTGTTCGTCGAAGGAAGCGGCGCGCTGCCTGAACGCGATACGCCCTGGGAACCCATCGTGATCCCCAAGGAGGAGATCGATCGCGAGATCGCCCGGCTGGCCGCCATGCCGCGCCCAGAAAACGGCCGTCGCCGGTCCTATTTCGTTCATCCGCGAAACAAGAAGTCGCTGGGCCTGGCGCCGGGTATCGAGGTTGCCCTCGACGTGTTGTTGCCGGGCGAGGAAACCGCGACCTTCCGGCAGAACTCGACCCAGGTGAACTTTGTCATCCGGGGCGCGGGCGAGACCGAGATCGGCGGCAAGCGGCGGCCCACCGCGCTGCACGATGTCTGGAATACGCCCTCGATGCGGGTCTATCGTCATCGCAACAGCGGCGAGGAAATCTATGCGCGGTTGACCTATTCGAACGGCGCGCTGCTCGAGATGATGAACATCCATGTCGTTGAGGAAAATCCTCAGCCGATCCTGCGCCCGGTGCACGACGACAAGGCAGCCGGGGAGGAAGACAGCCGCAGGAACAGCCCCTATGGCACATTCCCGCTGAACGACGAAGGCGCATGGATGATGCCCTATGAGCGGCTGATCAATCCGCCCTCGGTGCAGAGCCCGGCTCTTTACTGGCCGTGGGAGCAGGTCAAGGAGCATCTCGACAAGCTCGAAGCCCTGGGCAAGGAGTATATCGGCCGTCGGCTCTATTTGCTTTACAATCCGATGACAGGAAGAACTAATGGCACCACGCCCAACTTCTTCGCGACGATGACGGTGCGGCCGCCGAAAATTGTCGACCGGCCCCATCGGCACTCGTCGGCTGCCGTGAACTATTATTTCTCGGGTTCGGGCCGTTCCACCGTCGAAGGCAAGGTCTATGAGTGGAAGGCGGGCGATCTGATGCTGTCCGCCCCCGGCTGGTCGGTGCACAACCATGCCTCCTTCGACGAGCCGGTCTATGAGCTGACGATTCAGGACCAGCCGCTCAACATCGCCATGGAATCCCTGCTTTGGCAGGAGAGCTTGAAGGAGCCGCCCGCGCTGCTCGGCGCGGAAGAGGGCTTCGAAACCAACCGTGCCTTGGCCGCGTCCTGAAAAGATGAACAAGCCTTCTATCCTGGCCACGGGCCTCGCGCGCGGCATCACGCTCGATAGCGATGCCGTGCGCCGCGCCGCGCTCGCGCTGGAGGGCGCTGAACGGAGCCATGTCCAGATCCCGCTGCTCAGTGAGGACCATCCGGGCATGACGCTGGATGATGCCTATGCGATCCAGGCCGAATGGGTCCGCCACAAGCAGGCGGCTGGCGACGGGATTGTCGGCTGGAAGATCGGGCTTACGTCCAAGGCGATGCAGTCCGCGCTTTCCATCGACATTCCGGATTCGGGCGTTCTCCTGCAATCCATGGTCTTCGAAAATGGCGCAATCATTCCCAGGGCGCGTTTCATTCAGCCGCGGATCGAGGCGGAGATTGCGTTCGTGATGAAGGCGCCTTTGATCGGCGGCGAGGTTTCGGCCGAAGATATCCTCGCCGCGACCGACTATATCGTGCCCGCGCTGGAGATACTCGACACCCGGATCACGCGGAAGGACCCCAGGACGGAGCAGTCGCGCCGCATCTTCGATACGGTGTCGGACAATGCCGCCAATGGCGGCATAGTGTTGGGCGATCCCGTTCGGGGATTCCGTGATCTGGACCTGCGCTGGATTGGCGCGATCGTGTCGCGCAACGGAGAGGTTGAGGAAACCGGGCTCGGCGCCGGTGTCCTTGACGATCCGCTTCTCTCGGTCTCTTGGCTCGCGGCACGTCTCGCCGCTTATGGAGGGCGGATCGAAGCCGGACAGATCGTGCTTTCCGGCTCTTTCATCAGGCCGGTGGAGGCGGTCCCCGGAAGCAGGATCGTGGGAGATTTCGGTGCATTCGGCAGGGTCGAATGCGTCTTTGGCGGGTGAACGACATGAACAGGTTCAAAGCGGCTATCGCGTCAGGCCAAACGCAAATCGGCTTCTGGCAGGCGCTCGCGTCCCCCTATTCGGCGGAGATCAGCGCAGGCGCCGGATTCGACTGGCTATTGATCGACGGCGAGCATGCGCCCAATGATGTGCCGCTCATTCTCTCGCAATTGCAGGCGGTCGCAGCCTATCCGGTCGAGCCGGTCGTCCGTCCTGCCGTGGGGGATGCCGTTGTCATCAAACAGTTGCTCGACATTGGCGCGCGCACGCTGCTCGTTCCCATGGTCGAGAGCGGCGGGCAGGCTGAAGCGCTGGTTCGGGCGACGCGATACCCTCCGCACGGCATTCGCGGCGTGGGGTCCGCCATCGGACGGGCGAGCCATTGGAACCGCACGCCATCCTATCTCGAAAAAGCGGCGGATGAGTTATGTTTGCTTCTTCAGGTGGAATCCCGTCAAGGATTGGATGCGCTCGCGGATATTGCCGCTACGCCGGGCGTGGACGGGGTGTTCCTCGGCCCGTCCGATCTGGCGGCGTCGCTTGGCCATCTCGGCAACCCCGGACACCCGGATGTGCAATCCGCGATCGAGGCTGCCATTGCGGTGATCCGCGCTGCGGGCAAGGCGGCGGGCATATTGATGGCGGATCAGCAACTGGCCCGCCGCTACATCGCAATGGGGGTGACCTTCATCGCGGTTGGTACGGACATCACCGTGCTTGCGCGGGGCGCCGAAGCGCTGGCCCGCGCTTTCAAGCCGGAACCGCCCATTATCGAACCCTCCGGTGCGAACGTCTATTAGGATCGGATTGCAGAACATGTCCCAACATAAGGTCTGGTTCGTGACAGGCGCTTCCCGCGGTTTCGGCCGCCTCTGGACCGAAGCGGCGCTGAAGCGCGGCGACAAGGTCGTCGCAACGGCGCGTGATCCCGAAACCCTCGGCAATCTTGTGCGGGATTATGGCGACGCGGTTTTGCCGCTGGCGCTCGACGTGACCGATCGGCAGGCGGTGTTTCGGGCGGTCAATGCAGGGCATGAGCATTTCGGCCGTCTCGACGTGATGCTGTCCAATGCCGGTTATGGATATATCGGCGCGATCGAGGAAGTCGCCGCCGATGACGTCCGGACGAATTTCGAAACCAACGTCTTCGGGACGATCGCCGTCATTCAGGCGGCGCTGCCTCTGCTCCGGGCGCAGGGCGGTGGTCATATCCTGACCTTGTCGAGCATCGGCGGCATCATCAGCGCCGGTATGGGCGGAATTTACGGAGCCACCAAGTTCGCGGTGGAAGCCTTGTCGGAAACCCTGTCCCGAGAGGTGGCGGGCTTCGGGATCAAGGTGACGATCATCGAGCCCGGACCCTATGCCACGCAATTCTCTTCCTCGATAAAGGTCGCGCCGGCGATGGCGGAATATGATGAGGTGCGGGCGGCGATCATGGCCTTGCGGAAAAGCGTTCCGGTTGGCGATCCGGCGGCGACCGTCGATGCAATCCTGCGAGTGGTGGATGCCGAGGAGCCGCCGCTTCGGCTGTTGCTGGGCGCGCTGCTCCCCATCATCAAAAATGCTTATGAAGAGCGGATCGAAAACTGGAAAAGCTGGGCCGATGTCTCTGTCGCCGCACAGGGCAAGTTGGTCGGCTGAATGGCGATGACTATTGCCGGCGCTCATTTCCTGGGTCGCTTCCATTGCCGGTGAGGTTGCCAGCGCCGCGACAGACGGATAGACAGGCGAACATGGCAGTCTCTCAAATCGTATCGAACATCAGTCCAGTATCCGATCAGGAAACGAAGGCCCGTGGCGGCCGGCGCGATCGCACGCGTCAGGCCTTGATCGACGCGGGCCAGCACCTGATCGCCAAGACGTCGCTCAGCGCCGTGTCGATCGACGAAATCGTTGCGGAAGCGAACGTCGCGAAGGGTACCTTCTACAATCATTTCGTCGATAAGGACGAACTGTTCAACGCCATCGTCGATTCCGTGCGCGATCAGGTGCACTCGCGGATCGTGGCGGAAACCAAGGCGCTTCCCGATCCCGCCCGGAAAGTGGCGAGAAGCTTCTGCGTCGGCTTGCGTTATCAGCTCGACCATGTGGAGCAGGTGCTGTTCCTGATGCACAGCCGCTTTTCCGTTCGGCCTCTCCATGATCCCGCCGACACTGGAATCGTCAGCTATATTGCGGAGGGGATCGCGTCCGGCCGATTCCAGCTCGCAACGACCGAGGCTGGCGTTCTGCTCGTCCATGGATTGAGTGGCGCGGCCTATGCTTATTCGGTCGATGAGCCTGACGCCTTCGGTACGATTGCTCGCGGGCAACAACTGGCTGCGCTCCTGCTTCGTGGGCTGGGCTTGCCCATACAGGAAGCCGATATGATTGCGGCGCAGGAGGCGGATGCCGTTCTGAGACAGCATTTCCAGGAGAGCGTGAAATCCACGAAAGGCTGATAAGTCAGCGCTTGGTGGCAGGTCCGGGCTATGTTCCGGTCAAATACCGGTTAGATGGGCGTGGGAGACCTAAATTCTCCCGCAAGTTTCCGCCGCGATAATCGGTCTGGAAAAGGCCCCGTCGCTGCAATTCCGGAACCACTTCATCGACGAATATATTGAGGGAATCCGCATCGTCGGCAAATGTGATGCCGAAGCCGTCGGCGGCCCCCGCCTCCATCCACTCCTGCAACATGTCTGCGATGTCGTCCGCCGATCCGGGGGTGACGGACACGCGCGCGACGTTCTGCATCAACTGACGGATGGTCAGCTTGTCCCGCCTGGCAATGTCGAGATAATAGCGCTGCGCGGCCGTTGGCGGGCTTTGGTCCTCGATTTCCGGGACGGGGCCATCGATCGGATAGCAGGACAGGTCTGCTTGCAGGGCGCCTTGAAGAAGCTCCATTCCCAAAACCGGATTGATCAAATCGTCCAGGCGGGCCAGCTTCTCCTCCGCATGCGCACGGCTCCGGCCGAGGGAAAGGACCATGGCGGGCAAGATCTTGAGATGCTCGGGATCGCGTCCATTGTCTACGGCTTTCCCTTTGATCTCGTCATAAAATGCCTTTGCGGGCGCTATTCCCGCATGCCAGGGGCAAATCAGGTCCGCCTTTCGTACGGTGCCGTCGTCCATCGACGCACCTGTCCGCACGATCACCGGATGTCCCTGCGGCGGCCGCGCGATGTTGAGCGGCCCTGCGACCGACAGATGCTTCCCGCGATGGTTCAGGCCGTGCAGCTTGCCGGGGTCGAAATAACGCCCAGCCACCCGATCACGGACGAAGGCATCATCTTCCCAGCTATCCCAAAGATCCGTCACGACATCTAGAAATTCCAGGCCGCGCTCGTCGGCGTCGCGGCCCCAGCCGTTCGTCGAATCCCCAAAGTTCAGGCTGGCTCTCGCATGAGAGGCGCTATCCGCGTGCCAGCCCGCCCGGCCGCCCGAAATATGATCGAGCGAGGCGAACATGCGCGCAACATTATAGGGTTCGGAATAAACGCTGCTCACCGTGCCGAGCAGCCCGATATGCCGCGTGCAGGCGGCCAGGGCAGCCATAAGCGTGACCGGTTCCCAGCGCGAACCTTTGGCCGTCACGCTGAGCGCCTCCATCGTGACGGGAATATTGTAATATCCGACCGCCAACGTGTCGGTGAAGAATGCGCCATGCAACTTGCCCCGTTCGGCGGTCTGCAATTGCTGGCGAACCAGATCGAAATCCATCTCCTGGCGGTGGGGCGGTCCTTCGCGCCGCCAGGCCCCTGAGTGTGAGCCCAGATATTCCGGCATCCACAGGAGGATCATATCCTTTTTCATCGCTGGCCTTGGCATCGCGGCGGCCATGATGAATGACGGCAGCCGATTTCCGGTCGACGCATCGCCATTCGCCTCCCCTTGCACGGATGGAGAACCGCCGATGCGATAGAATATGAATCCCGCACACGCAATATTGGCGCCATGCAATAAAAATACTCCCACGCGTGATCGGGCCACGCGTGGGAGTTCATGATCAAGGATTTAATATTTGAAACCAACCGTCACGCCGTAGGTCGCCGGCTTGCCCATATAATCCATGGCGGTGTCGATACCGAACCGATTGGTGAGCTGATAGGTTGTGTTGAAGACATTCCGTCCCCAAATATAGGCGCGCCATTTCCCATTTGGAGATTCCACGCCCGCCGAAAGATCGACCAGCGTATATCCATCGACCTTCTCGCCCGAGATTTCGCCAAGGAAACCCGGATAGGCCGCCTGCACTTCCGTTGCGGAAATTTCACCGAGCACGGTTTGCGAACTGCTCCGGTAGGTAAGGCTTCCGCTCACGAACATGTCGATTCGCTCGTTCAGCGCCCACTGATAGCGCGCGGTGCCGTTCAACTGCCAGCGAGGCGCGTTGGCAAGGTCGGTCTTGTGGAAATCGACGACGTTACCAAGGTCGTTGGTATCGGTATAATGGCCGAGCACGTCGGTCCGCGTATAGCCGGCGGCGGCGTCGATCGTCAGACCACGGAACGGGGCGGCTTGAATCTGCAGCTCCGCACCGTAGACCCGCGCCTTCGGTATGTTGGTCAACCCCCCAAGCGGTCCGAGCACGGGATCGATGATCGTGCCGACTTCCTGCTTGTCCTTATAGTCACCATAGAAGACCGCGCCGTTCAACTGGACCTTGCGATCCAGCAAACCGGCCTTGAAGCCCGCCTCATAAGCGAGCACCGATTCCTGGCGCGCCGGGGTAAGGGCGCCGCTAAATGCCGCGTTGACGAAGGGATGCCCCCCCATCTTATATCCCTTCGAAATGCTGGCATAGAGCATGGCGTCGTCGCTCGGCTTGAACTGCACGCCAGCCCGCCAGGACAGATTGTCTTCGTCATAGGGCGTCGTGACATAGCCCGGCAGCAGCGTCGGCGGGCTCGTGCTGGCGTCCAATGTCGTGCAATCGCCGGCGCCAAGAGGCTGTGTCAGCGGATCATAGCCGAACAGCGACCGGAGATAATTGTCCAAATTCGTATAGGCCGGACCGGCGCTGCCGTCCGCTGACACGGCCAGGCAACCTCTATAGGCGATCTTGGACCGCGTGTAGCGCAAGCCGCCCTGCACCGTGAATTGCGGCGTCAGTTCAAATTCCACATTGCCGAATGCGGCATAGCTCTTCGCCTTCGACAGGGCCTTGACCTCCAGCTCGCGCAAGTCCGTGCCGTCGCCAAAGCCGAGGGAAAGGCCGATGATCGGTGAGGCGGTTGGAAGCTCCTCGATCGTGGATTCGGATGGCTTGTCATGCTGGTAATTGGCGCCGACGGTCAGCCGCAGCCTTTCAAGTTGCGCCACCGCCCGCAATTCCTGCGTGAAGGTTCTGTCCTTCGAATTGGTGATGAAGGCCGTATTCTCGGTGGGAACGCCGTCCGCCTCGCTGGCGACGTGGGTCTTGAAATCGCTGTAGCTGGTGACCGACGTCAGCGTGACCGCGTCGGTCACGTCGAAGTCGATGCGGCTCGTCAGCATGGTCATGCGATTATTCTTGGCGAGATCCCGACCCGGATCCCAGTCCGCCCACCGATTGCCGCGATGGGCATAGGGATAGTCGGCAATTCCCGTAAGCGCGGCGAGCGAAGCCTCCTGCGGCTTGAACATATAGGCTTGCGCCACCGCGGCGTCGGAACGATCGATCCAGCGTTGAGCGGTCAGCAACACGCGCAGCCGGTCGGTGGGTTTCCAGAGCAGGCTGAGGCGGCCATTGTTGAAATTCTGCTGGCCCGCCGTGTCGTTCGGGCGGGAGATGCTTTTCTGCCAGTCGCCGCTTCCCTGATGTTCCAGCGCTAATCGCACGCTCAGCGTATCGGTGATCGGCCCACTGATATAGCCGCTGGCGTCGAACTGGTCGAAACGACCATAAGTCGCCGTCGCGCCAGCCTCGAACCTGTCGGTCGGCTTGGCTGCGACATAGTTGATCGCGCCGCCGGTCGAGTTCGCGCCGAAGAGCGTGCCCTGGGGGCCCTTGAGGACTTCGACATGGTCGGCGTCCAGACCCGCGCCCCGCGTCATGGCCGCGAACGGTATCGGCGCTTCGTCCACGTAAACCGTAACCGCCGGACGAGTGCTGAGGGAGGAGTCATTGAAACCGACACCGCGCAACGTGTAGACGCTCACGCCGGTCGGCGTCTGGACGACGTTGAGTCCCGGCGTGATCCTGGGCAGATCCTCCACCGCCTTTATGCCTGCCAACTGCAACTGTTCCCCGGTAGCGACGGTGATCGTCATCGGTACCGAATTGACGCTCTGCTGATATTTCTGCGCCGTGACGATGATGTCCTGGAGCTGACCGCTGTTGTTTGCGCCCTCACTGGCACTTTGGGCCAGCGCGGCGCTGCTCATATGAGCGATCGATAATGCGCAACATCCCGTATACAGAATTGCCTTCATGGACATTTGAAATCCCCTCCTCAAATTTTGCTTTTGAACTTGTCTGGAGCGACGGTTGAGCCCGTGCACACGGTTATTTCACGCAAACAAAATATATATCGCGTATAATTTGAATTGCTCCGCATCTTTCTGAAGCTGAAAATGCCGGGTCTGGCGATCGGATTACATCCGCTGGACGCGTTTCCCTCCGTTGATGGGGCAGGCGGCCCCAATGAAGGTCTCCTATAAAGGGGTGCTGTGACTGGCATTATCCTCATCCGTTTATAATCATTTATTTATATCGCATGTCCGGCTCATCGGGCCGGGGTATCGTTATTTTACCCGCCGAATGTCCTGCAATCTTGCCCATCCAAAAATATTTGCGGAGCGCAGACCCTTCCCGAGCCTTCGCGATGGGCGCTCCGATCCGTGTCGGCGCCATTCGCAGTCATGCCCCGGCCCTTGGCCGCCAGCTTGCCCATCATGTCGAAATTCGATGTTCATATCGAAGACCTTGCGCCCGGCCTGCCGTCCCGATGATCGGATGGAGAAACAGAATGAACATGGTATATAGTTTAATGAGATGGTCACGTCAACATCGATGTTTTGGCGCATGCCGTTTCGCGCAAGGCGGCATCTCCGTCGTCAAAGTCTTCAACGGAGGCTGCGAATCATCGATTTGATGGGTGAGATATGACCGTTCGAATATCTTTTGAGGAATCAACAAGCATCAACCATGCTTGGAAAGCCCGTAAAAACAGCAAATTCAAAGAAGATTTGAAAGCGCAGGATTGTCATCTCGACATAAGTGACTTAACGTACATAAACGACGGCCCAGGAGACGACGGACTCATGGCTGGGCGCCTGGCGGGAAGGTGGCGGGAATAGTGAACTCTTCCAAAAAGGTGGCAATGGGTCCGGACAAGCCGCAGGCGGCCATATCGGACCAGTTCGATGGACAGCTCCATTTGTCGCGATTCTATTCGCTCGCTTTGCTGATCATGGCCTTCTTCCTCGCCCGCTTCAATCAGACGGCCTTGTATCCGCTGCAGAAGGCGATGGCGGCGGCGGAGGGGTTGAGCGATAACTATGTCGCTCTCCTCCAAGGCCCCGCCTTCATCATGCCGTTCGTCATTCTTTCCGTGCCTCTGGGCATGGCGGTCGACCGGCTTGTGCGGGTCCGGCTTCTTGTCGCCGCCATTCTGTGCGGCATTGTCGGAAGTCTGCTCACCGCCTGGGGAAGCCGATTGCCAGCATTGCTCCTGGGGCGAGCGTTCGTCGGACTTTCGAGCAGCGCCACTACCGTGATCGTATTTTCCATGATCGCTGATCTCTTCCCTCCGGCTCAGCGGGGCCGCGCGAAATCCGCCGCCGATGTGGCCGGCCAGATTGGCGGTTCGGTCGCTTTCCTGGCTGGAGGCATGCTGCTCGCGACGGCGCATGATGCGCGGCACGGCTGGAGCTGGGCCCTGACCTGGATGTCGACTCCGCTGCTGCTGGGAATGATCCTGCTGCTGACCTTGCGCGAGCCGGCAAGGGCAGGGGAAGGCAAGGCCAGCCCCCCGCTCAGGCGGATGTTCATCGAACTGCGCGACTATCGGGCCTTGATTCTGCCTCTCGTGCTGGGCGCGGTGCTGATCGAAATCCCAATCGTCGCGACAGCGATTTGGGCGGCGCCCATATTGACGCGCAGCTTCTCGCTGGGTCCGGGCGAAGTCGGGTCCATCATGGGCAGCGTGCTGCTCGTCAGTGGGATTGCGGGTCCAGTGCTGTGCGGTTTTCTCAGCGATGCCAGCCAGCGGGCCGGCGGACCGCGCAGGGCGATCCTTGCCATCGCGCTCCTCATGGGCCTGAGCGCCCCCGGCTGCCTTTTCGGCCTGGCGCCGACCGCCTTTTCGGCCGCCGTCATTCTGGGGTTTTTCATGACCGGTCTCAGCGGCGGGCTGAGCATGACCATCACGGCCTTCACCATCGTCATTCCCAATGAATTGCGCGGATTGTGCCTCTCGCTGCTGTCTGCCTCCGCCGCCATCGTGGGAGTCGCCTTGGCGCCGGTCCTCATCAGTTTGCTGTCGGCGGCCTTGGGCGGGCCGGCGATGATCGGGCAAGCGCTGGCGCTTATTTCATTGCCCAGCAGCCTGCTTGCCGGGGCCAGTCTTTTAATAGGACTGCATTACCTGCCCCGCGGCGCGTCGGTTTAGCAGGAGATGCGTTTCCATCGCGCTGCGACGCCCACCGCCAATCGCGGGCGAAGGCCAATCAATGCACCACAGAATGTTAGGGGAGAAGCGGCATCATGTCAGGAACCGAAGTCCAATGTTTGATCGATGGACAAAGCTATTCCTATGAGCAGATCGCGGACGTCCAATATCGCCGCGACCTGCACTGGCTTCACGAAATGAAGCGCTTGGGCGCGAATATCGCCCATGAGGGCAGCCCTCTTTCGCACGATGCCATCAATCTGCTCGGCAGGGACGGGGCGCGCGCCCTGTCGATCGCCACCCGAAGATCGTTGGGCGCAGACGGCCTCAGAAAGCTTTTCGAGGCGCAACTTCGCGCATCCGATCGAATGTGGAAGGAGATTAATTCTTCTCCCGATGGCGCTCCGCCGAAATATGGCTTCACCGACATGACGGTCACGGGAATGTCCTTCGAACAATTTCAGGACATCATCGCGCTCGAAAATTTTCAGCGGCGGTATCCTGAGATCAATCCCGACCATTGCTTTCTCAATCTTCGGGATAATGGCATTCACAGCATGGAGATCTTCGGCATGTATGGTGGACCGGCGGAGGTTTACCTCACCATCGATCCCACCATCGCGATTCCCTTCGATCCCGATCCGGAATTTCCGACGCTCGTGACCGGCTACACGACCCTTGCGAGCGACGAAACCCGCATCGACCTCTTCGTCGCCCATCAATATAAGCCGCTGGAAAACGGCGTCGCCATGCGGCTCTGCTGCATCTTTCCGCCGAAGACGCCGCAGGAGCTTGTCGACGGCCACAAGCTGCATTCCGCGATCGAATTCTGGGAGCTTGTCCAGCCGGGCGGGCCAAATCGACCTTTATAAGGCCGATGCGTCGCGCCATCGTGGAAGCGAGGTCGCTTCCTTCTCAAATCCCTACTGAAAGGTCGTCGGCATGACCAAGATGTTGCATATGGCCTATTTTTCCCAGGCCGGGAATGGAAACGGCAACCGGGCGGGAAGCTGGACGAAGACGACCAGCGGTTACGACTGGCGCTATCCTGAACTGCACCAGGACATCGCCCGCGCAGCGGAGCGGGCGAAGTTCGACATGATTTTCTATGCCGACGCGATCGCCGCGCCGATGGTCTATGGCAATGGCTACGATCATTATGCCCGCGCAGGCATCATGATGCCCGTCCACGATCCCATCCCGATCATGGGCGTCATCGCGGCGGCGACCACGCGGATCGGCATGGTCTCGACGTTATCGACGTCATTCTACCCGCCGTTCATGGCCGCGCGCGTTCTGGCGACGCTCGACCATCTGAGCCGCGGGCGGATGGGCTGGAATATCGTGACGTCGGTGCAGAAGAATGCGGCGCAGAATCTGGGCCTCGACGATCTGCCGCCGCACGACACGCGCTATGACATTGCGGAGGAATATCTCGATCTCTGCCGCAGGCTGTGGGACAGTTGGGAACCCGATGCGCTGGTCATGGATCGCGTCAGCGGCATGATGGCCGACCCTTCCAAAATCCATGCCGTCAATTTCAAGGGCGACCATTTCAGCAGCCGGGGTCCGCTCAACATCTCCTCGTCGCCGCAGGGGCATCCCGTGATCGCCTCTGCCGGACAATCCCCGCGCGCCATCCGTTTCGCCGGCAAGCAATCGGAGGTGACCATCTTCGCCAAACGAACCGTGCCGGAGATAAAGGCCTTCACCAGCGAGGTTCGGGCGCAGGCGGAGGCTGCGGGGCGCGACCCCCGATCGTGCAAGATATTCAACGTCATCCAACCGTTTATTGGCGAAACGGACTCGATCGCGAAGGAGCGCTATCAGGCTTTCCTGGAGGGCATCAAAGTGGAATCCGTGCTCGCCAGCATGTCCGACGGGCTGGGTTTCGACCTGTCCACCTTCGACGTCAACCAACCGATCCCGCCCGAGACGTTCGAGGTTAGCAACGCCATGCCGCATGTCTTCAGGCATTATTATCAGGACGGCAAGAACCCGACGCTCGGTGAAATTGCGCGGGATATCATGGGCAAATATCTTCTGACCCCGGTCGGAACGCCTGAACATGTCCTCGACATCATGGAGGAAACCGCGCGGGATGGGGATCTCGATGGCTTTTTCCTTGAATATGCCATCAACGACTATGCCGCCTTCGTCGAGTTCGTCGATAAGGTCGTGCCCGAAGCGCAGCGTCGGGGACTGATGCGTCGCGATTATAGCGGCACGACGCTGCGGCATCATCTGAACGAATTCTAGTCATAGCCCGCACATGCAGCGGGAAGCTTCGCCCATGCCGCCCGAGGAAAGGCCGAAACGATCCTCCAAACGCTTATACCAGGACAGTATCACCAAATGCAAAATTTTGTATTTTTAGGTTGCCAATTTCCAACGTTAAACATGACGCACCAAGCTGGCCGTGCCGGTTTGCAGCATGAGGAGCGGAAGGCATGACGGTTCGATCCGGTGATATGGAGATTGAGAGCGCCGACGGCCGCTTCCTCGCCTATGTCGCGCTGCCGGAGCAGCGGAATGGCGTGGCGGTGATCGTTCTTCAGGAAATCTTCGGCGTGAACGCCAATATTCGCGGGATAGTGGATGGCTATGCCGCCGCCGGCTATGCCGCCGCCGCGCCCGACCTTTATTGGAGGCAGGCGCCCGGCATTCAGCTCGATCCGGCGAGCGAACAGGGGCGCGAACAGGCCATGGGCCTGATGCAAGGCTTGAACCGCGATCAGGCTGTTGCCGATGGAGCGGCGGTTCTGGATGTTCTGCGCGAGCAGTGTCCCGATCTGACGCGATCGGCTGCGGTCGGATATTGCTTCGGTGGCGGTGTTGCTTATCTGATGGCGGCGCGGGGCGTGGTGGACGCCGGCATCTCCTATTATGGCACGGGTTTGCAGGACATTCTGCCGGAGATGGATGCGCTCAAGGGCAGGCTTCTTCTCCACATCGCGGAGGAAGATCATCTCTGCCCGCCGCAGGCTCAGCGGGCGATCGCGCAGGCGGCGGCAAAGGCGGGTGGACGGGCGTCCGTCTCGGTCTATCCAGGGGCGGGACATGCATTCGCCCGCGTCGGCGGCGCGACGTTCAATCGCGAAGCGGCCGACCGCGCCAATGCCGAAACGATGGGCCTTGTCGAATCCCTGATACCCTCGTCATAGCCGATGTCTGTCCTTGGCAGCAGATCGCCTGACTCTCCGAGCCATGGCCCGGCATCGTCAAGGCCTCCATCGCCGGTGGCTTTGCGCGCGCGGCATGGGCAAGGCAAAAGGGTGATGCTACCATGGAGTCCCTTGTCTCAGGATAGAAGCAGCGGGGCTCGAAAGCGAGAGGTGGTGACCAGGCTGAGCACGGATATCATGCGCTTTCCGTCGACGGTGTGGCGGGCGATCCAGGCTGCGGGTATCGAACCGGCGGCCGTATTGCGCAAGGCGGGCCTGCCCGCCAGCCTGTATCTGGACCCCAGGACACCGCTGTCCGTCGCGCAATATTTCTCGATCTGGAAGGCGATCGAAGCCCTGGTCGACGATAGCGGTTTCGCGCTGCGGATCGTAGAAAAGGGAAATCGCACCGGACATCAGCCTGGCTTTATTGCCGGCCTCTATGCCGCCAGTTTCCGCGACGCGCTCAACCGCCTGCTTCGCTATCGCCTGATCTCTTCGGAGAAATTGTGGACATGCGAAGATCATGGTTTGTGGACATTGGGGCGAGAATGGCTCTTTACGGCGGAAGCCGAACCGGCTCTGTCCATCGACCTCACCTTCACGCTCATCGTGGAACTGGGCCGGCGGGGAAGCGGCAGGCCGATCAAGCCCGTCAAGGTCCAATATATGCGTGACTTTACGCGCTGCGAGGAACTGGAGCGCTTCTATGGATGCCCCATCCGGTTCGGCGCGCCTCACAATGCCATCACGTTCGAGAGCGCCGATCTCGATATTCCTTTCCCGGGCCATAGCCCCGAATTTCTGGAACTCATCACCCACAGCCTTGCGGCGTCGGTCGAGGAGCAGAAGGCGCACGGCAGTTTCAGCGATCACGTCAAATCCGTCATGAAGCATGAAATGATGAGCGGCCGGCCTGAGATCGGGCATGTTGCCAGCGAACTCGGCATGGGCGTGCGGACTTTGCAGAGGCGCATCACCGATGCAGGCACCAATTATCGCGCCCTGCTGATCGAAGCCCGGCGGGAACTCGGCTTGCAACTGGTCGCTAACCCCGATCTAGATACCCAGAAAATCACGTCGATGCTCGGCTATCAGGATGCCGCATCTTTTTATCGCGCCTTCAAGGACTGGGAAGGAATGTCGCCCGGCGAGTGGCGCGCGCAACATCTGATGGCGGAAAGGCGCTAGCCGATCTGCTGCTGAATTCAGTGTGCAATGCAAATTTGAGGAAAGGAAGCAGTTATGCCGATGGAAGGCGGGTGCCTCTGCGGCGCCGTACGTTATACGATCAGCAACGACGCCACGCCGTCTGCGGTCTGCCATTGCCGCAATTGCCAGAAGCAGAGCGGTTCGAGCTTTTCGATCTCGCTGCTGGTGAACTCCGACGATTTCACGATGACGGGAACGTTGCGACGGTTCAGGGACAAATCCGACAGGGGCACCGACATCTATCGGGAATTTTGCGGAACATGCGGTTCCCCGATCGTCTCCCGCAACCCGGTCCGGCCTGAGAGGATCGCGGTGAAGGCCGGGACGCTCGACGATGTTTCCGTGTTGAAGCCCTTGCTCCAGGTGTGGTGCGATTCCGCCCAGCCCTGGGTGTCTCTTGGCGATCTGCCCGCTGTCGCCCGGCAACCGACCCCCGCCGATTCGTCGCTGGCATCATCCAATAAGGACTGATCCGTTTGCGGCCATGTGTGACGATTGGTCACATATTCCGTGAAACCAGTTGCGGGATCAGAACATATAACCGCTTGAACTTCTCTCTTGGATTATATAATTGTTCATATAGTCATTTATTGAATGATGGCTGACAATCCACGGGCAAGGCGGTTGCGTCCCGTCGGTTCAATGCCTGTAAGGCAATCCGGTGGTTGTTGCGCTGCGCATATCCTGGAAGGAGGCGTCTGGTGGTCGGGAAGAAAGAAGCGGTACTTTTGTGGATGCCGACCTATCGGGGTTTTCACCCGATGGCGTGGCGGCGGGAGGAGGGGGTTCGGCCTGCGGAGATGGATTTTGCGGAGATCCGTCGCCAGGTGGAGCTTGCGGAGCGCGGCAAGTTGCACGGGGTCTTCTTCGCGGATGGGCTGGCGCTGGGGGTGGCGGCGGCTGACGTGAGCACCGAGGCGCTGAGCCGCACGCCGCGAGGCTCCAATTGGGAGCCGATGACGATGCTGTCGGCGCTGGCCGCCTGCACGACGCATATCGGCCTGCTCGGCACGGTCAGCACCACTTTCTCCGAACCCTATAATATCGCCCGCATGTTCGCCTCGCTCGATCATATTTCGGGCGGTCGGGCGGGATGGAATGTGGTGACCACCGCCCATCCCAGGGCGGGCCGCAATTTCGGGTTCGAGACGCTGATGGGCCATGCCGAACGCTATGCGCGCAGCGAGGAATATGTCGATGTCGTCGAAGGACTGTGGGACAGTTGGGAAGACGATGCATTCATCCGCGACAAGGCGTCGGGGCGCTATTTCGATCCCGCCAAGCTGCATGCGCTTGGCCATCGCGGCAAGCATTTCTCGGTCGCAGGCCCGCTCAACATCGCGCGTCCGCCGCAGGGCCGCCCGGTGATCGCCCAGGCGGGTTCCTCGACCACGGGCCGGGCGTTCGCCGCGCGGGTGGCCGACGTCATCTACACCATGCATGCCGAGATCGGGACGGCCAAGGCCTTTTACGACGATGTAAAGGCGCAGGCGGCCGCGTTCGGGCGTAATCCCGACCATGTGAAGATCATTCCGGCGATGGTTCTCTCGGTCGGCCGCAGCCGGGCGCATGCGGAGGAGAAGCTTGCCGCCTTCGACCAACTGGTCGATCCGGTGTTCGGCATGGAACTGCTCAAGGAGGCGATCAAGGCGGACCTGTCGGGCTATCCGCTCGACGGGCCGGTGCCCGAGGTGGCGGAGGACCAGAGCGGGTCGAAGACGGCGCAGAAATATTTTCTGGACTTCGCCAAGCGGGATAATCTGACCATCCGTCAGTTGATGCAGGTGGTGGCGCGGCTGTCGGCGGTACCGGGTTCCGCGAGCGACATAGCCGACATGATCGAGGCATGGATGGAGGCAGGGGCGGGGGACGGCATCAACTTCACCTTCGCCAACGATGCCGACTGCCTGCCGATCTTCGTCGAAGAGGTGGTGCCAGAGTTGCAGCGGCGGGGGTTGTTTCACACCGATTATCGCGGCAAATCCCTGCGCGACAATCTCGGTCTCCCAAAACCCCTTAACCGCTTCGTACAGAAGCGCACCGCGACATCGCAGTTGGCCGACGCCTGAAGGAACGACCGGAAAAAGGGGCGGCACATCTGAAACAGGGAATCGAGCAAAGGATCGTCGATGGGCATTCATTATAGTTGCGGATCTTCGAATGGCCCCGTGCTCGTTACCGGCGCGACGGGTTATGTGGCGGGGTGGGTGGTGAAGATGCTGCTCGATGCCGGTATCACCGTCCATGCCGTCGTGCGCGATCCGGACAACAAGGTGAAGGTCGGCCATCTGCTCGAAATGGCGGACGCATCTCCAGGGACGCTCAAGCTTTTCAAGGCCGATCTGCTCGATCCGGGCAGTCATGAAGAGGCCATGCGCGATTGCCGCATCGTGATGCACACCGCCTCGCCTTTTCTGGCTCCGTCGAAAATCTCCGATCCGCAGCGCGACGTCGTCGATCCCGCGCTGAAGGGCACGCGGGACATATTGGAGACCGCAAATCGCGTGGAAAGCGTCGAACGCATCGTCGTGACCGGATCGATCATAGCGATAGCCGATCCGCTGTCGACGCGGGAGGATGTGCGCACGGAAGCGGACTGGAACGAATCCGCGAAGCTGGAAACCGGCGCCTATGCGCTCTCCAAGGTGTTGGCCGAACGCGAAGCGTGGCAGATCGCCGGCGAGCAGGATCGCTGGAAGCTGATCGTCATCAACCCCGGTTTCGTCGTCGGCCCCGGCGTTTCGGCCTCGCAGACCTCTGCGTCCTTCGATTATTTCCGCGCATTCGTCGACGGCTCCTACAAGGACGGCGTACCCAGCTTCGATACCGGCACGGTCGATGTGCGCGACGTAGCGGAGGCGCATATGCGCGCCGCTTTCATGCCGGAAGCCGAAGGCCGCTACATCGTCTTCCACGAGATTCTGAGCCTCAACGACAAGGTGCGGATCATCAGGAAGGCACTGGGCGAAGAGAAATACAGCCTGCCGCCCGAGACCCCCTGGAACCCGCAGTGCCGCCATATGCGGCTTGATAACAGCAAGTCCAAGACGTCCCTGGGCATGACCTATCGCCCGCTGGAACCCGCCCTTGTCGGCATGTTTCTGCAAGCCGTCGAATATCAACAATGAGCGCGTTCGAACCAAGCCGGCATCAGTGAGGAGCCCTTCGATATGGTAGCTGCAATCCCCGTTGCCCCAGCGGTTCGTCGCCCCCATTCCGCTCTGGTGCAACCATGAGCGCGTCGTCCGCCGGAACCATCGAAGCATCCTCGCGCGCGCCGAATGAAAATATGGCGCGCCTGTTTTGGGAGGAGTGGCGGCAAGGATGGCGGCCGGGCGTTGCCGCGATCATGGGCTGCGCGTTGGGCTACACTTTGTGGATCGTGCTCTCCAGTTTCTTCGTCGAACCGCTGCAGAAGGAATTTGGCTGGTCGCGGGGAGATATTGCATTCGCCAATTCGGCCGGCATCATCACGGGGTTCGCCGCGCCGCTGCTGGGGCGCGTCGTGGACCGGGTCGGCGCCAAGCCGGTTGTCGTCCTGGGCTTGGCGATCAGTACGTTCTGCTATCTCGCCTTGTCGATGCTGAACGGCTCCCTGACCTTCTATTATGCCGCTTATTTCTTGCTGACCATTGCCGGCATGGCGACCACGGGCATCACCTACGCCCGGATCATCGTCGGCACTTTCACGAAGACGCGCGGAACATCCCTCGCCATGTTGCGGGTGGGCGTCGCGCTTGCCCATGCGATCATGCCGTTGCTGCTCTTTCCAGTGATCGCCCGTTTCGGTTCGGCGGGCGGATTTCTGATGTTCGCCGCCATCAACGGCCTGCTGACCTTGCCGGTCGTGCTGCTGTGCGTTCCGGGCAAGACCGCTGCCTCTCCGCAAGTCGCCGGTACGGCCACGCAGGAAGCCCCGACCCGCTGGCAGCTTCTGGCCCGTCAGCCGAAGATCCTGATCATCGCCACGGCCGCGATGCTCCATACCGCGCCGGTCATGGCCATCATGACCCAGTTGAAGCCGCTTGGAGTTTCCCTGGGCCTCAATCCCGCAGCCGCGGCCGCCGCCTTGTCGGCGCTGGGGGTGGCCGCGATCATTGGCGCCGTCGTTGCGGGCCTGTTCGTCGATCGGATATGGGCGCCCGCCGTCGCCTTCCTGCTCTGTTGCGTCGTCCCGGCGGGCGGCTGCATCATGCTCGCACTGCTCGGCAACGGCATTTCAATGCCCCTATTCTATCTCGCGGTGATATTGATCGGCATCGGCATGGGCGGGGAAAGCGATGTCCTCAGCTATATGGTCGCGCGCTATTTCGGCGTTCAGGACTTTGCCACCATCGCCGGTCTGGCCGCGCTTTCCGTCACGGTGGGGATCGCGGCGGCGGCTTCTCTCATCGGCCATGCCTATGACGTTTTCGGCAATTATGATGTCGCCTTGATGGTGTCCGCCGCCAGTTTGACGCTTGCCGGCATCGCCTATCTGATGATGGGCAAATATCCCGTATCGCGGGGGGCATGAACGTAAAGGACGACGACCGATCCGGCCTTATTTTCCAAAGGCCGGATCGGCGGCCTTTTTCTGATCGGCCTTCCACCAGGGGAGGAGCCCTGGCGCCCGCTTCTTAAGATCCTGTTCGGCCCAGCGCACCGCCTCCAGCGCGCGTTCTTCCGGCAGTCCCGCCGCCACCAGCAGCATGCGGGACACTTCCCGGATATAGGTGGCGCGGCCGCGCTTCTTGCCCTGAAGCTGTTCGGCCCCGCGCACGAGCGCGCCGATGTGGAGGTCAACCGCGGCGTTCACGTCGACCAGGCGGAAATCTCCCCGCTTCCTGCCTTCGACCAGATGGCCCCGGATCGCGCCGACAAAGTCGGATCTCCTGGAGAAATCCTCGCTCTGCGCGATGATCCGGCCCCAGCTCGGCTCCATCATCGCGCGCGAGAGTACGAGTTGCGGGCCGACTGCCGTGTGCAGAACCGGGTCGGAAATATGTTCGTACATGGTCCTGAACACATGGACCGCTTCGTCGGCCAGTTCATGGCCAAGCGTCGCGATCGCCTGGTGCAGGGAATCGAAATGCGCATAAAAGGTTCCGCGCGACACGCCGGCCGTGTTGAGCACATCCTCGATGATCGCCGCCTGCGGTCCACGTTCGGCGCACACCGCCATGGTCGCCTCGAGCAGCTTCGCCCGCATCCGCTCGCGCTTTCTCGCCGCGGAGCGTACGCGAAAATCTTCATCTTCCGACGCCTCGCCGGGCTTCGGCCCCCGTCCCATCCATGGCTCTCCTTTTGCGCTTCATCCCTGTCGCACAGCTACCGTCCACCCGCAACCATCTCCGATTATGGCATCGGCCGAAACAAGATTGTACAAAATGTATAATTTGGAAAGTTCGAATTTGAACGGCTATCGCGCTCTCGTCCCATATGTCCTGGACGCCGGTTCCGCTCGCCTCATTGGATTCCGGCGACCGCGTGGGGGATATAGGGCGCCTCCAGCCTCTGGATCTCTTCCTGCGAAAGCACGATGTCGAGGGCCGCGATCGCATCGGTCAGGTGGCCGGGCTTGGAGGCGCCGATGATGGGCGCGGAGATGGCTGGCTTGGCAAGCACCCAGGCCAGAGCGATCTGCGCTCGCGGAACCCCCCGTTCGGCGGCCACGGCGGCGACCGCTTCAACCACTTTGCGGTCCGCCTCCATGGTCTGCCGATAAAGCGCTTGCCCGAAAACATCGGACTGCGACCTGTTCGTGATTTCCTCCCAGTCCCTGGTCAGCCGCCCGCGCGCGAGCGGGCTCCAGGGGATGACGCCGATTCCCTCCGCCTTGCACAGCGGCAGCATCTCCCGCTCCTCCTCCCGGTAGAGAAGATTCACATGATTCTGCATCGTGACGAAGCGGGTCCAGCCGTTCGCATCGGCGGTATGCAGCATCGTCGCAAACTGCCATGCGTACATGGAGGATGCGCCGATATAGCGGGCCTTTCCTGCCTTCACGACATCGTGCAGCGCCTCCAGCGTCTCCTCGATCGGCGTTCCCTCATCGAAGCGGTGAATCTGATATAGATCGACATAATCGGTGCCGAGCCTGACGAGGCTGGCGTCGATCTCCTGCAGGATCGCCTTGCGGCTGAGCCCCGCGCCGTTCGGGCCCGGCCGCATGCGCCCGTGCACCTTGGTGGCGATCACCACCTCTTCGCGTCTGGTGAATTCCTTCAGCGCGCGCCCCACGATTTCCTCGGACGTGCCGTCGGAATAGACGTTCGCGGTGTCGAAGAAATTAATTCCGGCCTCGACCGCCTGCCTCAGCAACGGCCGACTTTCCTCCTCGCCCAGAGTCCATTCGTGGCTTCCGCGCCGGGGATCGCCAAAGGTCATGCACCCCAGGCAAAGGCGGGAGATTTCCAGTCCGGTTGTGCCCAGCTTGACATAATCCATGAGCTTTCCTTCGCAAATCGCTCGCCATGGAGTGCCGCGTTCCCCAAAAGTCGAACGGGCGCTTCACTCCTTCCAACGGCTCCACTTAAGGGATGTTGCGTGGAGGCGACAAGAAAGAAGGCTCAACCCCTGCTTATCCCGGTTCCCCCGGATGGGCGCGTTTGATGGCCTTGGCGAGCGACCATTTATGCACCTCGGTCGGCCCGTCATAGATGCGGAAAGCGCGGATTTCGCGGAATATCTGCTCGACCACGGTGTCGCTGCTCACCCCGGTTCCGCCCATGATCTGCACGCAGCGGTCCGCGATCCGCCACAGGGCTTCGGAGACCGCCACCTTCGTCATCGAGCTTTCGACGATGGCGGGCGCCCCGGAGTCGAGCACGTCCGCGCACCAGTCGATCATCAATTCCGCTTGCTTCAGCTCGATGAGATTGTCCGCCAGCATGAAGCCGACGCCCTCATGGTCGATCAGCGCCTTGCCGAACGCCTGCCGCTTGATCGCATAGCCGCAGGCGATGTCATGGGCGCGCTTCGCGCCGCCCCACCAGCGCATGCAATGGGTCAGGCGCGCCGGCGCCAGACGCACCTGCGCATAGCGGAACCCCTGGTCGATCTTCCCAAGTATCTGCCCGGCGGGCACCCGCACGCTTTCGAGCCGCACGACGGCATGCCCGCCCGGCATGGTCGCATCGATCGTGTCGAGCAGCCGTTCGACGGTGATGCCGGGGCTATCCATCTCGACCAGGAACATGGTGGCCGACTCGCCGGTACGCGCCATGACGATCGCGAAAGCCGCGCCCTGGGCACCCGTCGCGAAGCTCTTGCGGCCGTCGATGATCCAATGGTCGCCATCGGGACGCGCCATGGTCTTGAGCATCGAGGGGTCGGAACCCGCCCCATCCTCGTCCGCCGGCTCTGTCATCAGGAAGGCGGAGCGCGTCGTCCCAGCGGCGAGCGGCCGGAGGAAGCGGTCGATCTGCGCCGGGGTGCCCACGTGGGCGAGCAGGTGCATATTCCCCTCGTCCGGGGCCGCCAGGTTCATCGCCAGCGGGCCGAGCGGCGAATAGCCCGCCGACCGGAACAGCCGTGCCGTCGCGGCATGGTCCAGCCCCTGTCCCCCCAGTTCCACCGGCAGATGAGGGGCGATGAGGCCAGCAGAGCGCGCCCGCGCCCGCAACTCCTCGACTAGCGCGTCCGAAGGACCGTGACCGCCGATCCGGGGATCGGTCTCGAAGGGGATCACCACATCGCGGACGAACGCGTCCGTCCGCGCAATCAGTTCGTCCAGGCTATCCCGCGTCATGGATGCGGAAGCCGCGTCACTGCGCAAGATAGCCGCCATCGATCACCAACTCGGCGCCGGTCATGAAGCTGGATTCGTCGCTGGCGAGGAACAGCACGCCATTGGCCAGTTCGATCGGCTGGCCCATGCGTCCCAGCGGCGTCGCCGCCACCACCCCGGCGCTGGTTTCCTCCGCCTGGTCCTCCAGCACCATGGGGGTGGCGATGATGCCGGGATGGATGGAGTTCACCCGCACATTGTCGGGCGCATAGGTGACGGCGGCATGTTTGGTCAGGTGCCGGACGGCCGCCTTGGACGCATGATAGGCGGCCGCGCCGGGGACCGCCGCGATCCCCCAGATCGACGAGAAATTGACGATCGACCCCGTCCTTTTGGCGCGCATCCCCGGCAGCACGGCGCGCATGCCCAGGAAGACGCCGGTCTGGTTGACCGCAATCACCCGGTCCCAGTCGGCCAGATTCTCGTCGGCAAGCGGCAGTTGCGATCCGCCGATGCCCGCATTGTTGACGAGGATGTCGACGGCGCCGTGACGCGCCACGATGCCGTCCACCAGTTCCGCCCATTGCCCTTCGCTTGCCACGTCCATGATGGAAAAGCGGATCGCCGGATCGTCATAGGGCGCGTCGGGCGCGTTGACGTCGGTGACATGGACATGCGCGCCCTCGCGGGCGAAGAGTTCCGCGGTGGCGCGGCCGATGCCGCGCCCCCCGCCGGTGATGATGGCAACCTTGCCCTGCAACCGTCCCATAATATGTCCTTTCGATCCTTCAGCCGATCCCGCCGTCGACGGTGATTTCCGCGCCCGTGACGTAGCTCGCCTCGTCGGAGGCGAGGAACAGCACCAGCCGGGCCACCTCGTCGGTGGTTCCGATGCGCTTCATGGGGATCATGTCTTCGTAGAATTTAAGCCGTTCGGGCGTGTTCTCGCCCAGCATCGGCGTGTCGATGATGCCGGGATGGATCGAGTTGACGCGAATGCCGAGCGGCGCCAGTTCCGACGCCGCCAGCTTGCTCATGCCGCGCACGGCCCATTTGCTGGTGGCATAGGCGAAGATGCCGGGAACATTGCCCAGGCCCGCGCCCGATGAGATGTTGACGATGGCGCCGCCGCCGGTCTTCGCCATCGCTTCCGCGGCGGCGCGCATCCCCAGGAAGACGCTGAGCTGGTTGACGCGATAATGCAGGTCCCACAGCGCGGCGTCCGTCTCCAGCAGGGGCGCAGGCTTGTAGACGCCCGCATTGTTGACCAGAATGTCGATCTTCCCGAAGCGCTCCTCCGTCTCGCGCACGACCCGAGCCCAATCGGCCTGCTCCGCCACGTCATGGCGCGCGAAATGACCATTGGCCCCTAGCTCGGCGGCGACCGCCGCTCCGGCCTCGCTCAGATCGGTGACGACGACCCTGGCGCCTTCCGCCGCGAACAGCCGCGCCTCCGCCGCGCCCTGGCCGCTTGCCGCGCCCGTGATCACGGCGACCTTGCCTTGCAGCCTGCTCATGCGAACCTCTCCTCCTTCATGGCGATCACCAGCGCCGGTCCTTGCCCCACAGGAACCGCGCCTCGTCCCGGCTGGTGTAATCGGGGTCGAGATAGATGTGCATGCGGGCGATCAGCGCGCCGCGAAATTCGAAGACGCTGCAAAAGCGCCCGCCCGGCGTCGTGCCGCCTTCCCATGTCGCGCCTTCCCTGTCTTCGCCGCGCGTGGTGCCTTCGACCACCACGCTGTCGCCGCTCTCGATGAAGCGCAGCCCGTCAATATCGTGCCCGAACGCCTTGAACGAACCCACAAGGCCGGCGGCGAACGCCATGAAGTCCTCGCGGCCCCGGCCGATGCCGAATTTGGGAAAGAAAAATTCGAAATCCTCCGTGAACCCGTCGAGCATGTCGGGCCGACCCGCGTCGCCCCGCCGGAAATAGTCGATCACCGCCATGATCCGGGGCGAATGGTCCTGCTGCTCGGCCATGGGCTCTCCCTCCATATCGGCTCTAAAATGTGACATTGTCGCCGCCCTTCAGCGCCAATATCTCACGCGTCTCCGCCGGTGTCGCCACCTCCAGCGACAAAGGCTCCAGGATCGACCGGATCAGGCGCACCTGTTCGGCATTGGACCGGGCAAGCCGTCCCTTGCCCGCATAGAGCGAATCCTCCAGCCCGACGCGGACGTTCGCGCCGTTGATCGCGCCCATGGCGACGAAGGGGATCTGATGCTTGCCCGCCGCCATGACCGACCAGCGATAATCGTCCCCGAACAGCTTGTCCGCTATGCGCTTGGCGTGCAGCAGATTCTCCGTGTCCGCGCCGGTGCCGCCAAGTAGGCCGAAGATGGATTGCACGAACAGCGGCGGCGTCACCAGCTTGCGGTCCAGGAAATGGGCGAGCGTATAGAGATGGGCGGTGTCGTAGCATTCGAACTCGAACTTGGTGCCATGACCCTTGCCCAGCCGCTCCAGAATAAGCTCTATATCCTTGAAGGTGTTCTTGAAGATCCAGTCGCGGGACGCCTCCAGATGCGCCGCTTCCCAGTCATGTTGGAAGCTCTTGTAACGCTCCAGCATGGGATACATGCCGAAATTCATCGACCCCATGTTGAGCGAGCAAAGCTCCGGCGATGCGCGCAGCGGCGCCGCGAGCCGCTCGTCGAGCGACATGCCCTGGCCGCCGCCGGTGGTGATGTTGACCACGGCGTCGGTCGCTTGCTTGATGCGCGGCAGGAACTGCATGAACACATCGGGATCGGGCGTCGGCTTGCCTGTCTCCGGGTCCCGCGCATGAAGGTGGAGGACGGAAGCGCCCGCCTCGGCCGCCTCGATCGCCTGCTGCACGATCTCGTCGGGCGTCACCGGCAGATAGGGGGACATGGTGGGGGTATGGACGGCGCCGGTCAGGGCGCAACTGATGATGACCTTCGACACGCTGTTCAATCCTTCGCTGCGGGAAGCCGGATCAGAAGCTTCCCCTGATTTTGCCCGGAATAGAGGCGCGCTATCGCGCCGGGGGCCTCGCCAAGCCCCTCCAATATGTCCTCGCGGTAATGCAGCCGTCCCTCGCGCAGCCAGGCCGACAATTGGGCGACGGCCTCGTCGAAGCGATCGGCATAATCGAACGTGAGGAATCCGCGCATCGTTGCGCGCTTCACCAGCAGGTGACGCTCGGGCCGGGCGCCCTGCGGCCAGGGGTCCCAGCTCGCGATCGAGGCGGTGCCGCAGACGGCGATCCGCGCATGCAGGCGCAAATGGCGCAGCACCGCGTCGCTGATCGGCCCGGCTATATTGTCGAAATAAATGTCGACCCCGTCGGGACAGGCGCGGGCGATGGCGGCATCCAGATCGGGCTCGCCGCGATAGTCGATCGCGGCGTCATAGCCGAACTCGTCCAGGCACTGGCGCCGCTTTTCCGGCCCGCCCGCCAGGCCGACGGTGCGGCAGCCCGATATGGCGGCGATCTGGCCCACGCACGACCCCACCGAACCCGCCGCCGTCGAGACGAGCACCGTCTCGCCGGGACGAGGGGCGCAGACGTCAAGCAGCCCGAAATAGGCGGTGACGCCGTTCAGCCCCAATATGCCCAGATAGAGCGACAGCGGCAGGTCCGTGTCGGCAATGCGCAGCAATATGGCGGACCGGTCGACCGCCGCATGCTCCTGCCAGCCGAACAGGCCCATCACCCTGTCGCCCGGCGCGAAATCGCCGTGCCGGGACTCCACCACCTCTCCGACGGCGAAGGCGCGCATGACGT
This sequence comes from Sphingobium sp. 15-1, assembly GCF_013375535.1. Classification (GTDB taxonomy): domain Bacteria; phylum Pseudomonadota; class Alphaproteobacteria; order Sphingomonadales; family Sphingomonadaceae; genus Sphingobium; species Sphingobium aromaticivastans. Next base: position 808,891 of record NZ_JABXJG010000002.1, on the reverse strand, counting down.
CCCCGACGTGGATGGGGTCGGAATAGTTGCTCGCATCGCTCAGCCAGCCCCGCATGGCGGGCTCGACGGACAGATAATGGTTGCGCACCAATATCTGTCCTTCGGCGGGAACGGGCAAAGGGCGTTCCTCCAGCGCGAAATGCTCGCTCTGGGGAATGGCCTGCGGACGGCGCGCAAGGATGACGGCCTGGTTCATCGCATCAATAGCTGTAGCTGAGCGTCGCGCCATAAGTGGCGGGCATGCCGGTGGTGCGCGCCACCGTATCGACCACATGGGTGACGGTGGTGACGTAGAATTTATTGGTGACGTTGCGCCCCCAGAGCTGGAACTTCCATCCGCTGTCCGGGCTTTCGATGCCGACCCGCAGGTCGAGCACGGCATAGCCGGGCAGGGCGAATTCGGGCGCTCCCCCGAACGCCGCCACGCTGCGCGAGCGGTAGCGGACATTGCCGCCCAGGGACAGGTCGAGCTTGCCGGTCAGCGCGAAACGATAGTCGAGATCGCCGTTGAGCTGCCATTTGGGCGTGCTCGGAAAGGGTTCGCCCTTGATGTCGACAACGGCGGCATAGGGATCGTTGGCGAGGAAGCTCCGGTCGACGCGGGAGTCGACATAGGTCGCGCCGCCATTGAAGGTCAGCCCGTCGACCGGCCGCCAGTTGACGCTCAGCTCAGCGCCGCGGACGCTCGACTTGGGAACTTGCACCAGCCCCGGCAGATTGCCGAAGGCGGTGGTGATGTAGCCGATGATCTGCTTGTCGTCATATTTGTAATAGAAGCCCGCGCCCGTCAGTTGCAGCCGCCGGTCGAGCAGCGAAAGCTTGAAGCCGGCCTCATAGGCGAGCACCGATTCCTGCTTCACCGGTTCGAACTGGCTGGGGAACAGGCCGGGCACCGTCGGGAAGCTGCCCGCCTTATATCCGCGCGTGACGTTGGCATAGAGGAGGCTGTCGGGGTTCGGCTTCCAGTTGAGGCTGGCGCGCCAGGACAGATTATCCTCCTTCAGCGACTTTTCGACGATCGGCACCGGGATGAAGGGCGTGCCATATCCGACTTCGCCCAGGGTCGCGCAGGCGCCCGGCGCGAGCGCCACCGTCGGCGGATCGAAATTGCGCGACAGGTTCGACAGGAAGCTGAACGCGTTGGAGATCAGGCCATCCCCCACGTCCAGCAGGCAGCCGCTGAACCGGTTGCGCTGATCGCTGTAGCGCGCCGAAACTTGCGCCGTCACCGTGTCCGTCAGCTCATAGTCGATGCTGCCGAACACCGCCTTGGTCGTGATCTTCTGATGGTTGCTGTTGATGAACGAGGTGTAGCGGAATGGCCCCACGCCGCTGTTGCTGGCGACATAATCGCCGCGCTGGTCGTCCCCGGTGGTGTCGTGGCTGTAATTGCCGCCCAGCATCCAGCGGACCGGACCCGTCGTGCCCGCGAGCCGCAATTCCTGCGACACCGTCTCTATGTCGGCGTTGATCGTCAGCAGGAAATTATTCTGCGGCACGCCGTCAGTGTCGCTGGGCGAGCGCTGCTTGAACCGCGAATAGGCGCTGATCGAGGTCAGGGTCACGGCATCGCTGACGTCCAGGTCGCCGCGCAGCGAGAATTGATAGAAGCTGTCGTCGCGGCGAAGGTCGGTGCCGGGATCCCAGTCCGCGATGCGGCTGCGGTTGGGGGCCGGGACGGCGGCTTCCAGCTCGGCGGTGATGTCGGTATAGCCGCCCGCCGCCGGAGCCACGGTCGGCGCATATTTGACGAACTGCGCCGCCTGCGTCTCACTCCTGTCGATCCAGCCATTGGCGTTGAATTCGAAGCGCAGCGTGTCGGTGGGTTGCCAATCGAGCAGCAGACGGGCGGTGGAATAATCCCGGCGGCCAAGGCGGTCGGACGGGCGGGTCTGGCTGATCTGCCAGCCGTCGCGATATTCGTGGCGCACCGCGAGCCGCGCCTTCAGATTGTTCGCGATCGGGCCGCTGACGAAGCCCTGCGCATCCACCTGGTCGAACCGGCCATAGCTGAGGTCGATGCCGGCGGCGAGGTGGTCGGTCGGCTTGGCCGCGATATAGTTGATCGCGCCGCCGGTCGAATTCTGGCCGAACAACGTGCCCTGCGGCCCTTTCAGCGCCTCGACGCGCTCCACGTCGAGCGACGCCCCCTGGGTCATGGCGAGATTGGGCAGGGGCACCTGGTCGACATAGACGCTGACCGCCGGGGCCACGGCGACGGCGACGTCATAGAAGCCGATGCCGCGCATCGTGAAGACCGGCGTGCCATAGGCGCTCGGCTGATAGGTGAAGCCGGGGACGATCTTCACCAGGTCCGACGGCTGGGTCACGCCCGCATTGGCGAGCTGGCCAGCCGAAGCGGCGGTGATGGAGACCGGCACGTCGTTCAGCCGTTCCTCGCGCTTTTGCGCCGTGACGATGATTTCGCCCATGGCCAGGTCGCGCTGCGGCGCGGCTTCTGGCCGTTCGGCCGGAGACTGCGCATGGGCGCAGAGCGGGACGACCAGCGCGCTTGTCGCGAGCAGGGCGCAAATAGGATTTTTCATTTCTTCCTCTCCCTTGTTCAATCCCTGACCGCCTGTTTTTCCTGGGACGGCCGGGTTGCTTGTTCATTCCTCTGCGGGACGCCGATCCGAAGATTGCCCGCGGCTGTCGGTCGATCTCTTTGCGGGCATGGCGCGCGGCAACCGCGCCGCCCGCGTGACAGGGGAAGGCAGAGCGGGCGGCGGTCTTGCGATGCGGCGCCTGGATGTTCTGGAAATTCCCGGCGCCGCCGGTTCGCTTTGTCCGCTCAGCTTCTCTTTTTCAGGTTCCCGTCACGATAGAATGCCATGCTGGCGGACGGAGTCAACATAAAACTCTACGTATGTGGAGTATTTCTCAATCTCCGCCTCAGGCGCCGGTTATCCGGCTCCGCTGCCCGCCCAGCGACGTCCCGCTGGCCGCGTCGCGCAGCGTCAGGCTCAGCTCGTCGCCCGGTTGCAGGAAGCGTCCGAGCGTCTTCATTTCAACACGCATGCCCTCGCGCCGCGCCGCGTCGTTCAGCAGGTTGGTCTTCAGCAGTTCGATCAGCCCCGGCGTGCCCTGCGCGATGACGCCGCCGGGCGTTCCGGTCAGCACCATGTCGCCGGGCTTCAGGTCCATGATCGCGGCGATCTGGCTCAAGGTTTCGGCGGGTTTGTAGATGAGCTGCGCCGTATTGGCGGACTGCCGGACCTTGCCCTCATAGGATAGAGACAGTTCCAGATTGTCGACCGTCGCCGCGACCTCTTCCGGTTCGAGCAGATAGAAGACCGGCCCGGTCGGGCAGAAGGTGCGATAGCTCTTGCCCTGGAACCACTGCATGAAGGACGCGCCGAACATGGTGTCGCGCGCCGACACGTCGTTGCACAGGACCACGCCGGCAAGATAGGAACCCAGATTGTCGGCCGTCACGGTCGTTCCCGCTTCCAGTGGACGGCGCAGGACGATGCCGACCTCCACCTCATAATCCAGAAGCTCGACGCCTTCGGGCCTGACGATGTCGGCATAGGCGCCGCAGAGCGATGAGCTGGCCTTGACGAAGAGCAGATTCTCCTTCCGCGCATGATGCCCGGCTTCCGCTGCATGGTCGCTATAGTTGAGCCCTTGGCAGACCAGCGTCGCATCGGCGGTGACGGGGCTCAACAGGGCGCTCGCGGCAAAATGCACGGCCTCGCCCGTAGAGGTCAGCTCCGGCGAAGCTTCGATCGCACTGATCAGTTCCCCCAGCGTCTTCGCGTCGCTCGCGATGCCGCGTCCCTCGACCCGATCCGCCGGTCCCGCCGGGGCGTCGCCGGTCAGCACGGCCCAGCGCGGGCCCGCGCCTTCATCATAGCGGACGATCATCAATGCCATCATTCTACTCCTGCATGCAATTATGGGCGTCAGCGAAGCCAGGGGCGCGGCGGCGCCAGCAAGGCGTCGACGATCTCGCGGACAAGCGGGGGCGCGTCGGCCGGGGCGGGGGCGGGCGGACGCATGGAATCGGGAAGATCGTCGCCCCAGGACCAGAGGTCGCCGCGGGACAGCGGATGGAAGCCGGTCGGATAGTCGGCGGTCATCAGGTCGCCGTCCGCATAATGTTCCCACTCGTCCCCGGCGGAGTCCTTCCAATAATCGAAGACCTGGCTGCCGAGCACATGGCGGCCGATGCCCCAATAATGGTTCCAGCCCCTGCCGCGCAGATATTGCTGGCCCTGTCCCACCGCATCGACGTCGATCGTCTCGGTCGAGATGTGCAGAAGGCGCGATTCCGGCCCGGCGAGCAGCGCGAGGCTGTGATGGTCGGCGGGCTCCGCGCCCCGGTCGAAGCGGAAGAAGCCGAGCACCGGCGCATCGTCGCCCACGGTCGCGACGTCAGTCGGAAGATAGCCGAAATGGCGCCGGTACCAGCCGGCGGTCCGTTCGAAGTCCGGCGTCTGGAGCACGACATGGCCGATGCGGAACACCGGCGCGGGCGCGGTCGGCGTCCGGACCGGCTTGTCGATCCGACGGCTGGCCACAGGCGAGTTGACCTCGGTCAGCGGCTCCCGCACCGGCAGCGGTTCCAGCGATGCCGCGCCCCAGAGCAGGTCGACGCGCACGCCCTCCGGATCGAAGAGGCGCACCCGCTCGCCGCCGCCCGGCGCATCCGTCGCTTCGACCAATGCCTGGGTGGCGGTCGCCAACCGATCGAGATCGGCGCGGTCCCTGGCGGCAAGGCCGAAGCCGACGAAGGCGTCCCGCTCCGATGCGATCAGCTCGACGCAATAGGGTTGCGGTCCATAGCCCCGGAAGTGGCGCGATCCGCTGCTGCCGCCCACGACCGGCACGAAACCGAAATCCTCCAGGAAGCGGGCCATGGCGTCGATGTCGCGCCGTTCGAAGCTCACATGGACCACAGCGTTCGCCCGGATGATGGGATCGACCCGATGCTTCATGACCTTGCCCCCCTGATCCGGTCTATCACCGCCATCGGGTCTTCCGGCATGGCGTCGCCGCGCCAGGCGACATGCTGGTCGGGGCGGATCAGCACGAAATCGCGCTCATAGATCCGCCGGGCATGCGCATCGCGAATGTCGAGCAGGGCGACCGGCACGCCCCGCTCGCGCGCGGCGTCGAGCAGCGGCTGGGCCGGAGCGTCGGTGAAGCGGACCAGGGTGAACCAGGGCCCCAGCCGGTCGAAGATGGCGCTGCCATCCTCCAGGAACAGATGCGGCGCCCGCATGCCCGGCCAGGTGCTGGGCACATAATCGCGCAGCCGCCATTCCGGTTCGTCGCATTCATGGCAGATGATGGGCGACTGGCGGTAGCGATGATCCAGCTCGATGCCCCGCGATTCATTCTCCGCATTGCCGAGTTCCGCGATCAGCGCGCCATAGGCGTCGCGCGCGGCGGCCCCCGCTGGCGTGTCGTCATGGATGATCGGGGCATAGGCTTCCGCGATCTTCAGGCGCACGCCCATATGCAGGCGCGACGCGTCGACGATGGCGCGGCCCACCGGCCGGCGCTCCGCCTCTATGCTGTCGAGCAGGGCGGGGCCGCCCCAGCCTTGCAGGATGGCGGCATATTTCCAGGCGAGGTCAACGGCGTCGCCTATCCCCGTGTTCATGCCGTAACCGCCGGTCGGGATCACCTGATGCACGGCATCGCCCGCCATCCAGACCCGCCCGCGCCCATATCCGTTCGCCAGCACCAGATGCGGCGACCAGGGGTTCGCCTGGATCACCTCGATCGGGAATTCCCGGCCCAGCGCCTCGAACGCGAGTTGCCTGGGGTCGACGGTCGCTGCATCCGTTCCTTCGGGCAGCATGCAGTGGAGCGTCCAGATTTCCCCATCGTCCTGCGCGATCAGCGTGCTGCCGGCGGGCGACTGATAATGCCAGGCGATGCCGAACCGCTGGAGCAGATCACGCGCCGGCGAGCGGAAATGCACCATGAAGAAGCGGGCGACATTATATTGCCCATCCCAGGCATAGCCCAGCTTCTCGCGGATGATGCTGCCGCCGCCGTCGCAGCCCGCGAGCAGGGCGCAGCGCTGCCGCTCGGTGCGGCCCGTCGCGACTTCGCGCAGGTCGACCGTCACGCCTTCGCCATCGTCTTTGAAGCCCTCGACCGCCCAGCCGAACCGCATCTCGACCAGTGGGGATTCTTCCAGCAACCCGCGAAGCAAGGGTTCGAGCACGACCTGGCTCAACCGCATATAGGGTTCCAGCGGTTGCGACCCGTCATTGTTCGCGCGAATTTCTTCCCGCCAGCTTTCGACATCGGGATAGCGGAAGCGGGCCAGTTCCCACTCGTTCAACCGCGTCACCCAGGAAACGTCCATCGGATTGCCGCGCGGCACGGCGACGTCGCGTATCTTCTCCGCAATGCCCATCCGGCGGAACAGCTCCATGCTGCGGCCATTGGTCACGTCCATCTTGGGATGGCGCGTGGTCGAGGGATTGCGTTCGAGCAACAGCGTGCGAACGCCGCGGCTTTGAAACTCAAATGCGGTGGTAAGGCCGACCGGCCCCCCACCCGCTACGATGACTGGAACATCCACGGGGCATCTTCTCCATCACGGTCAATTGCCGTCTGGAGAGCAGGGCTATCACGCCCCGCACCCGGAGTCCATAAAAACTCTACACTCGTGGAGTTTATTTGAAGATGGCCCGCTCCACCAGGTTCCAGTATCGCTCGACCGCCTCCTCATCCTTGATGGAAAAGCCAATGGTTTCCGTCATTTCCCGGTTGAGCGACGATAATGTGGAGGTCATGCCGATCAGCATATAATAGACATGATCGGGGTCCCCTTGCAGGAGCTGCCCCTCGGCCTGCGCCGCCCTGATCTGGGGCAGAATGCGCTCGCGGGTCTTGCTGAGGATCTTTTCGACGAGCCAGCCGATTCTCGGACTCGATCCCTGATTCTCGCGCAGCATGAAATGGTGGAACGCGGTATGCTCGACCGTGAAGCGCAGGAAGGTCCGGAACTCGGCCCGCACCCGTTCGGACGCGGACATTTGCGAGTCGGGCGGTATCGCTTCGTCCCACATCGCCTCGATCTGTTCGAAGGCATATTCGGCCACCGCCTTCCAGAGCGCCTCCTTGGTGCGGTAGTGATAGGTGATCAGCGTATATTCAAGGCCCGCCCGCTCACCGATGCGCCGCACGCTGCTGCCGTCGAACCCGCGCTCGGCAAATTCGTTGAGCGCGGCTTCCAATATGGCCTGGCGCGTCTCGACGGACCGCTGCTGTTCCCGCCTGTTGGTCTTCCGCCGCTGGCCGGGCTGTTTTCCGACGGCGCTTTCGTCCAGGGCCTTGTCGCGCTTGGTTTCCGCCATTGAACCTCCCATTGCCGCCATCGAAGCGCGATCGTTCCCCTACCGCTGTTTAAGGCAGCATCGCAATGCTTGTTAGGCTAGATCGACATTCAGCTATTTCGTACGATTGGCGCCCCTTTCATTCCAAATCGTCATGCTGAACTTGATTAGCTTCGCTGGCCTATGGCTCAGCATCCATTTCTCCCCATGAGCCGTAGGTGGATAGAGGCACAATGGATGCTGAGCCGAAGGCCAGCGAAGTTAAACAAGTTCAGCATGACGTCGCTTATATTTTTAAGCTGAATCTCGATCGACCCTAGAAGGGGAAGCAGGCGAGATAGGCGTCGAGCTGGCTCCGCTCTCCCTCCAGGCGGATGGAGCCTTCCTCGAAAAGCTCATCAAGCTCGCACAGCATGTTGAGATAATCGTACCATCGCTCCAGCTTGACCCAGACCTTGAAGTCGGCCTCCCCGACATGACCCCGGTCAGCGACGATGTCGAGCAGCTTGCCGGCAATGCGGACCGTGACCAGATGCGGTATCGTGTCCTCGAAGGTCCAGTGGCTCGTCTGGTCCATCATCCTCGCCGCGCCGCGCTGGAAGCTGAGGCGAAGCGCGAAGAGATGGCCCGCCAGGCTGGTCGTGATCCGGCCGGCGCGAACATGCTTGATCTTCTTGTGCGGGAATTTGCGCGGCGCGCTCTCGTCGGCATCGGTGCCCTTGACGACATAGAGCACCTCCTCCTTGTCCAGAAGCGGTTTCACCACATCCTCGACATAGGTCTTGCGGTCGCGCAGGAACGGGGAAATCACTTCCTCCCCGGCCGGGCAAACCGAGATGCAGTAAGCGGCCTTATATTGCGGCTTGAAGGACAGGGACTGCCAAAGCGACTGGTTCTCGCTCGGGGGAATGCGCTTGCGATAGTCCGCCTTGTCCTTGGCCTCCACGACATTCTCGACCCAGTTCAGGAAATTGCCGGTAAAGTCGTGATAATTATGGGTGTAGCAGGTCATGAAGTCGAATGCGCCGTCGGCCTTGATCGCGCCCACGGGGCAGGCGGCCACGCACAGCTTGCAGCCCAGGCACGGATTATAGTCGACCGGCTGATCATATGCGTCGACTTCGACGCCCAGCAGCACCGTCCCCAGCAGGATGAAGCTGCCGAATTTCGGATGGATCACGCTGCGGTGGACGCCCATATGGCCCAGGCCCGCCTCGACCGCGACGGGCTTGTGCTGCACCATCATGATCTTGGGCTGATCCAGCTCCATCGGAAAGGCGGCGATGGCGTTGCAGGCCGGAATGCCGCGCCGCGTGAGTTCGCGCACGATCTCGCGGCACGCTTCGTTCACATGGTCGTAGGTGGCGTGGAATTCCTCGTTCGCGACCGACCGCGTCTGCGACCGCACCGGCCACTCATTCATCCGGCAGACGATCGCGAGCAGCGTCTTCGTCTTGCCATAGACCTTTTGGATGTAGGGGATTTGCGTCGCAAGCGACGGACGCGAGAGTTCCACAAGCCCGGCATCGGCGGCGCCGCATGCGATCGCGATCTCCTTCAGCAGAGCCGCGGATACTTTTTCGACGGTCTCCCCGCCGTCCCGCTCGCGCAGGGCGCGCACAGTGGGATGATCCTCGAACGCCATGGTTTCACCTTATATGATATTATGAATATAATCTCATCGCTATCTCCTATCCTCCCCTGTGGCAAGAGCGCGACCCAGCGCATCCGCCGATCGCTGTCGTAAAAATCATCCAATTCCATGAATTTGTGCGGAAATTATAGTATGATGATAATATGAAGACGCCGCTCTTGCCGCCGCGAGGCTTGTGCGAGGGACTCGACCCGCCATTTGCCCATCGCTGCGCGGATACCCATCATGGCTCGCGCGTTGGTCCGTCAGTCAAGGAGATGGACATGCAGAATGATGGACAGCGCGGCGAGACTTCCCAGGACCCCGCCGAAGGCCGCAATGACGTGCCGCCGCCCGAACGCGGCTCCCCCGGCGGAAATCCGGACGAGGCCGACGAGACGATGGTGGAGCAAGTGGAGAAGGGCGGGGACAGCGATCCCAATCCCCTGGCGCCTCCGGTGAATACCGGCGCTGGAAGCTAGGCGGCGGGGCAAATTCAAGATTCGCCGGACTGAGTGATTTGGGTGGAATGCGGATTTTCTGCTTTCAGCACTCACTTAATGGCACACCGTGCTCCTGCGCAGGCAGGAGCCCAGTTCAGCCGTTGCGACGATCCACTGACAGTGGGCCTGGGCTCCTGCCTGCGCAGGAGCACGGCGCGCTTAACGGCTGAGAATGACCGCAACTGGCCCCAACATTCCGAATTTGCCCACGCGGCCTAGTCGGGCCATGAAGCGCGCCGACCTTCGATAAATGCCGGAGGGCGCGCATTAACCGCGCCCTCCGGCATGATCTTACATCTTGTAGGACAGGCGCAGATAACCGAACTGCCCCGGTATGTCATAGGTGGTCGGATCGAAATTGGCGCTGTCGCACGTGAAGCAGGCCGGCGGGTCCTTGTCGAACAGATTGTTGACGCCCAGCGTCAGCCGCGCGCGATGGTCCATCCAGCTTGGCGAGAAATAAAGCTGGATGTCGCCATAGAAGGTGCTGCCCATGCTATGCACGCCGTCCCGCTCATCCACCTTGCTGATGTAGCGCCCGGTGAAGGAGACGCCATAGCCGTCGGTCGACCAGTCGAGCGTCGCGTTCAGCTTGAACCGGGGATAGGCCTGGTCTGTGCTGCCGCGTTCCGTTCCGGCGAATTTCTGCACCGGGGCATTGAGGTCCGACGGCGGCAGGACGTCATATTTGATCAGGTAGGCGGCATTGACGGTCAGCCCGATCGTCCCGTCGGAAATGGCGGGCGAGCGATAGATGAACGATCCGTCCAGCCCGTCCGTCCGGATCGCGTTCAGGTTGAGCAGCCGCCCGCTGATGCCCGCCACATTGCCGTTGGCGGTGCGGGTGATCGCGGCGCAGCTCACCGGATCGGCCTCGAAGGCGCAGCGTTGCAGCGTCAGCGACGCGGGAACGGAGTCGATCGCATTCTTCAGCCGGATCTTGTAATAGTTGATTTCCAGGCTGAGCGTGCTCGCAAAACCGCTGTTCCGTGCCCAGGCCGGGCTGTAGACGCCGCCCGCCGTCCAGGTCTTCGCCGTCTCGGGCTTGAGTGCGGTCGACCCTTGCGAGAAGACGCCTAGCTGCCCGCCATTCGGTTCGGCATAGCTGCCATTTGCGGGCACGCCATTGGCGATGCAGTTGGCGCGGACGGTCGCGTTGGTCTGGAAGAGGCCGCCCGGCGCGCTGGTGCACGGATCGTTGATGGTGGCGTCGGTCCGCGACAGACCCGCATAAAGCTCACCGATGCTCGGTGCGCGCAAGCTTTCCGCATAGCCGCCGCGCAGCAGCAGGTCGCGCGTCGGTTTCCACAGACCGGAGACAGTCATCGTCGTATTGCCGCCAAAGCTGGAATAGTTGGAATGACGCACCGCGCCGTTCAGGTCCAGTTTCTGGAAGAAGGGCGTGTCGGCCAGGATCGGAATCCGGATTTCGCCATAGACTTCATCGACGTTGAAGCCGCCTCGCGCCGGGCTGGTCGGCACGTCCGCGCCCAATCCCGCGACGATGATCGGATCGGGACTATAGGATGCCTTCTGGTCGCGATGTTCATAGCCGATGGCGACACCGACGGGACCCGCCGGAAGATCGAACAACTCGCCTGAAAGGTTGGCCGTGAAGTCCCACAGCCGTTGCTCGCTCTTGTCCTTTTCGTCGAAGGTCACATAGTCCAGCATCGCCTGGGTGATCGACCCGGCCCCGCCGAATATGTTGAAGGGCACGCAGGGACCGGTGCAGCCTCCCACCGGGCCAAGCGCCTGCGCCAGCCTGGCGGCGTTGAGATTGCCGGTGAAGACCTGATGCGCGTCGTTGATGCCGTAGACGCCGTTGACGTCCCAATACCATTTATGATCCCCGATATCGAACGAACCGTCTAGCGTCGCCGCCATGGTCAGCGTGTCGACATCCTGGCTGAAGGTGCGCTGGCCGCCTTCCACAAACCGCCGCCGGATGGTGGAATAATTGGCCGGCGTCCCGTTGGCGCCCGACGACAGCGTCACGCCGAAGGGATTATAGGGGTTGGTGACGTCGACCGAAATGGTGTCGAGCAGATTGCCGTTGCCCGCATCCGGCCCGATGAACAGCGGCAGGAACGCCGCCTTGGTCGTCGAATTGCGATGTTGATAGACGAACCGCGTGCGCAGGTTGACGCTGTCGTTCAATTCTCCCTTGAAATTGACGAAGGCGCCATAGCGTTCGGACGGCGTCAGAAGATAATTATAGGGTGCGAAATTGAACGAGTCCGTGCTGCTGCTATAGTTGCGATAATCCGCCAGCGTCGGATTGCGGCCGATGACTGGCGCGTTCAGCGTCAGGCTCTGCCCCAGAACATCGTACCGGCCATTGGGCGTGGCGCTGGAACAGCCGCCGGCGGCGCAGCTCGTGGCGCCCGGCGTCGGCCATTGCGAGATGGAGCGGTCGGCGGTGCTGACGGCGCTCTGCTTCACATAGTTGGCGCCGAAGACCAGCGAGGTACGGTCAGACTGAATGCCGTAACTGGCGTTGATGTCCCATGTGTCGCCGTCACCCTGGCGGAAAGTGCCGAATTGCGCCGAAAAGTCCAGCCCCTTCTGGGACTGTTTGGTGATGATGTTGACGACCCCGGCGATGGCGTCGGTGCCGTAAAGCGGCGACGCGCCGGACTGCAACACTTCCACCCGCTCGATCATGTTGGCGGGAATGGTGTTGAGGTCTACCGAAGCGGGAATGCCGCCCGCTGCTGAACCGTTCACATAACGCATGCCGTCGACCAGGATCAGCGTGCGCTTGGCGCCCAGATAGCGCAGATCGACTTCCGCCGAACCGGAACTGACGCCGGTGCCGTCGGGCGGGCCGCCGATATTGCCGGCATTGTTGACCTTGGTGTTCAACCCGCCGGCGGCGCTGGGAATGCGCTGAAGAACGTCCGCGATCGAGGAAAGACCTGTCCGTCCGATCGCTTCCTGATCGACGGTCACGACCGGCTTGTCCTGGTTCAACGGGTTCTGGCGAATGCGGGATCCGGTTACGATGATGGATACGCCCTCATCTCCCTGGGGAGCGACTTGGGCCAGGACCGGTGTCGTCCAGATCAGGACCGACATGACGACGCTGCATTTCAGGCTATTCTTGTTGCGCATAAACACACCCCACAAAACAGACCATGGGGATTGATATAGGACTACATCAGCGTGGCAATCATAGTTGGGGGGACATGTACAAATCGGGATTCTTTTTTTCCCATATGTTGCTTATCCGCAACAAAATTACAGCTTTTCATTGGCCCATCAGGATAATTGTCGTGAAATGGATATTTCCCCGCCCGCGGCATCATCCGCGCCGTAGGCGGGGAAAAGGGGCCTGTCCGTCAGAATGATTGCTGCGGATATTCATTGTCAGTCGCTGATCCATGCGGTGTCCCGCAAGCGCGTCTCGCCAGGGCGCTTGCCGGAACTGGTATGCGGGCCATTGCGGCGCTCGACTGCCGCCGCTAGGATCGATGCGATCCCTTGTCATCAAAGGATCATCGAACGCCCTTATCCAGCCGGGACGTCCGACAAGGATGACTGGTGCCGTGGTGACTCGCGGTTTTCTCCATTGTTGGATATGTCCGCTGCCATGTCTGATCTGCCTTCTTTAGCGCATGCGCTCGCGGAAGCCGGCCGCCGTCTCGACGCGCGCGGGCTTGCGCCCGCGACGGCGGGCAATTATTCCGTCCGGCTCGCGGACGGGGCCATCCTCATCACCCGGTCGGGCGCGCATAAGGGGCGGCTGACGCCAGCGCAGTTCATGCGCGTCGCGCCGGACGGCGCGGCGATCGATCCGGGCCAATCCTCCGCCGAAACCCTGCTGCACTGCCTTGTCTACGCGGTCGATCCGGGCGCGGGGGCGGTGCTGCACACCCATTCCGTCGCCGGAACGGTGCTCAGCCGCGCGCTGGCAGGACGGGACGGGATCACGCTGGCCGGTTATGAGCTGCTCAAGATCTTTCCGGGCGTCGCGACCCATGAGGCCAGCGTCACCCTGCCGCTGGTGGACAATAGCCAGGACATGCCGGCGCTGGCCGCCCAGCTCAGGCCGATATTGGAAGGGCAGGACCCGCCGATCTCCGCTTTCTACATTCGCGGCCACGGCCTTTATGCCTGGGGCGCCACGCTGGAGGCGGCCGAGGCGATGGTCGAGGGATGCGAATTTCTGCTCGCCTGCGCCTGGGAAGAATGGAAGCTGAACGGAGTGGCCCGATGACCGCCTTGACCCAATATGACGACACGCCGCCGCACGAAGCGCGGGGGCAATGGCGCGATCATGCGACGATCGCGGCCCTGCTGGAGCCCACGGGCGTGCGGCTGGAGCGCTGGGAAGCCAGCGCGGCGCTGGCGCCCGACGCCACGGACGGCGACATCATGCAGGTCTATGCCGCCGACATCGACCGGCTGAAGGCGCGGGGCGGTTATCAGTCGTGCGACGTCATCAGGATGACCCTGGACCATCCCCAGCGGGAGGACATGCGCGCCAAATTCCTGGCCGAACATGTCCATGACGATGACGAGGTCCGCTTCTTCGTCGAGGGCGCGGGCCTGTTCTACATCCGCTCTGGCGGCGTGGTCCATGCGCTGCTCTGCACCGCCGGCGACCTGATCGTCCTGCCTGCGGGCACGACGCACTGGTTCGACATGGGCGAGCACCCCTGCTTCACCGCCATCCGCCTGTTCACTACGCCCGAAGGCTGGGTCGCCCGCTTCACCGGCGACGAGATCGCGCGCGCCATCCCGCTCTATCAGGGGGCGGCATGAAGCGGCCGAACCGTCCCGCCGCAATCGTCACCGACATAGAGGGCACGACGTCCAGCATCGCCTTCGTCCATGACGTGCTGTTCCCTTATTCCCGCGCCCGGCTGGCGGCCTTCGTCGCTGACCATCCGGCGGAGGCCGCGCCGATCCTCGACGCGGTGCGGGCCGAAGCGGGGGCGGAACTGGACGACCGGGCCTGCGTCGATCTGCTGCTGCAATGGCATGATGCCGACCGCAAGATCGGCCCGCTCAAGCAATTGCAGGGCCTGATCTGGGCGGAGGGCTATGCGCAGGGGCATTTCACCGGCCATGTCCATGCCGACGCGGCGGTGGCCTTGCGCCGCTGGCACGATGCGGGCGTTGCGCTCTACGTCTATTCCTCTGGCTCTGTGGCAGCGCAAAAGCTGCTGTTCGGGCATAGCGATCATGGCGACCTGACGCCGCTGTTCGCGGGCTATTTCGACACGGCGATCGGCGGCAAGCGGGAAGCGCGATCCTACCGCGCCATCGCCGCTGCGCTGGACCGCCCGCCCGCCGGGATATTGTTCCTCTCCGACACGCCGGAGGAACTGGCCGCGGCGCGGGAAGCGGGTCTGGCCGTGATCCTGCTGGCGCGGGGTGCGGCGCCAGGGGATGACGCCTTTCCCGCCGTTGCCAGCTTCGACGCCATTGAATGGGAGGAGGATCGCCCATGAGCTACGTCGCCTTGGACGAACGCAGCGTCGCCCCGTTTCTGGCCACCGTCCCCGCCGTCGCCGCGCTGCTCGGCGGCGCGCCGGACGGCTGGACCGTGCGGGAGGTCGGGGACGGCAATCTCAATCTCGTCTTCCTGGTCACGGGACCGGACGGCGGCGTCGCCGCCAAGCAGGCGCTGCCCTATGTCCGCATGGTGGGCGAAAGCTGGCCGCTGCCCCTGTCGCGGGCCTATTATGAGCGGCTCGCTTTGGCCGATCAGGCCGCCCATGCGCCCGCCCGCGTGCCCGCGCTGATCCATCATGACGACGTCATGGCCCTGACGGTGATGGCCTTGCTCAGCCCGCATCGCACGTTGCGCGGCGCGCTGGTCGACGGGGAACGCTATCCGCTGCTGGCAGAGCATCTGGCGGAATTCCTGGCCGATACGCTGTTCTTCACTTCGGACCTGGCGGTGCCGGTGGCGGAGAAGAAGGCGCGCATCGCCGCCTATCTCGGCAACACCGCCATGTGCCGCATCACAGAGGATCTGATCTTCGACGAGCCCTATTTCGACGCGCCGATGAACCGCCATACGCCGGGCCTGGAGGATGTGGTCGCCGCCTTTCGGTCGGACGTGCCGCTCCGCCTGGCCGCGCAGCGGATGAAGGCGCGCTTCCTCGCCGCTCCCGAAGCGCTGCTGCATGGCGATCTCCACACCGGATCGGTGATGGTGACGGCAGGCGACACGCAGGTGATCGACCCGGAATTCGCCTTTTACGGCCCGATCGGCTTCGACGTGGGCATGATCCTCGCCAATCTGTGGATGGCCCATCTGGCCCAGCCCGGCCAGCGTCCGGCGGAACGGCCGGACCCCTGGCTGCTGGATCAGGCGGAGGTGCTGTGGGACGGTTTCGCGTCCCGCTTCGCCGGACATTGGCGCGCCCTCGACCCGCAAGTGGAACATGGCGCGCTCCACGCTCTGGCGAAGGCTGACCCCGGTCTGCGCGAAGCGGCGATCCGGGAGCGGCTCGACGCCATCTGGGCCGACGCGCTGGGCTTTGCCGGTTGCGAGATGATCCGCCGCATATTGGGCCTCGCCCATGTGGCGGATTTCGAAAGCATCGCGGACGAAGCCCTGCGCGCCGGTTGCGAGCGCCGGGCGCTGTGCATGGCGCGGGCGCTGCTGGTGGATCGCCCGTCCTTTCCCGGCATCGCCGCCGTGTCGCGGGCGATCGGCCAGCAACTGGCGCCGGCATGAGGCTGGAGGGGCAGGCGACGCGCTCCATCTGGCTGGAGCCGGACGGCTGGAGCGTCGGCATTTTCGACCAGCGGCGCCTGCCCTGGGCGCTGGAGCGGCTGGTGCTGCGGACGCCGGAGGATGCCTTTCACGCCATTGCCGACATGGCCACGCGCGGTGCGCCGCTGATCGGCGCCGTCGCCGCCTACGGCCTGGCGCTGGCGCTGCGGAAAGACCCCGGCACGGCATCGCTGGAACGCCATTTCTCCCATCTCGCCTCGGCGCGTCCGACAGCGGTCAACCTGCGCTGGGCGCTGGAGAAAGTGCGAGAGGCGGTCGCGGGACAGCCGCCCGAGCGAAGGACCGCGATCGCCTATGTCGAAGCCGCTCGCCTCTGTGACGAGGATGTCGCCGCGAACCGCGCGATCGGGGAAACCGGCCTGCCCCTCATCCGGGAGATCGCGTCGCGCAAAGGAGGAAAGCCGGTCAACATCCTGACCCATTGCAACGCCGGATGGCTCGCCACAGTCGATTGGGGCACGGCGACCGCGCCCCTCTACCTCGCCCATGACGAGGGCATCGCCGTGCATATCTGGGTCGACGAGACCCGGCCCCGCAACCAGGGCGCGCTGACCGCCTTCGAACTGGCAGGCCATGGCGTCCCGCACAGCCTGATCGTTGACAATGCGGGCGGCCTGCTGATGCAGCAGGGTCAGGTGGACATGGTGATCGTCGGCACCGACCGGGTCACCGCCAATGGCGATGTCTGCAACAAGATCGGCACTTATTTGAAGGCGCTGGCCGCCAGCGCGCATGGCATCCCCTTCTACGTCGCCCTGCCGTCCAGCACTTACGATCCGGCAACGCCGGACGGGGCGAGCGTGCCGATCGAGGAGCGCGCCGCCGATGAGATACGGTTCATGACCGGCCCCGGCGAACATGGCGTCCCAGCGCGGATCGGCATCACCGCGTCGCCCGCCGTCAATCCCGCTTTCGACATCACGCCCGCCGCTCTGGTCACGGCCTATATCACTGAAACCGGCCTGGTGACCGACCCCAGGCGGCTCGGGCAGGGTCAATAGCTTCCGTTGGTGACGATGACGCTGGCGCTGACCGTCGGAGACGGCATGGGCACGAACGCGGCATAGCGCATCATCGGACTGCCGCTCAGAGAATAACGCACCTGCACCCGGAACGTGCCGGTCGCATCGGGGCCGGCCGTAATCACCGGCCCGCCGCCCGCCGCCAGCAGCGTGCCGTAACCGTCGACCACCGCCCGCGCCCGGCTTTGCGCCAATGCCGTGCGCTCGGCGGTGGAAAGCCCCGCCACGGCGGCCCGCGCACCCTCCACGGCGGCATGGCGCACGCCCATCAGCGCGGCGAAGTAAAAGGAATAAAGCACGATCGCGAAGACCAGCATCAGCAGCGCAGGCGCCAGCAGCGCGAATTCCAGCGCCGCCAGCCCCCTGTCGCATGCCGGCAGGCGGCGCACCCGGCTCCACATCAGCTTGATGGAATGCTGTTGAACATCGTCGTGAAGGCGGCGCCGAGCTGCGTCCGGAAATTGGTCCCCACCGCGACGATTGCCGCCACCACCACCGCGCCCAGCACGGCATATTCCACGGCGGTCAGCCCTTTTTCATCCCGCGCCAATTTCGCGATCAACGATCCCAGAAACTTGTTCATCCCACTTCTCCTTGGTCCCTCCACGGAATGACCGGCGGCGAGCGGGGGAGGGGGCCCGCCCGCCGCCGGACCTCACACCAGCACCGGCACGCCGCACCGCGCCCCGGTCGCCCAGAGCGTCGCATGGCCAAGTTGGATGCCCAGCGCGCCGAGCAGATTGGTGACCAGCGGATCGATGGTGGTGCCGACCAGCGCCGCCAGCGGATTGACGACGCCGCTCAACAATTGCGACCGGGCGAGCGCCTTGGTCGCGTCGCAGACGATCGGCAGGCAGGTGCCGAGCAACGTCACCTGCAATCCGTCCGATCCGCCGAGGTTGCCGACCAGCGACGTCAGCAGCGGTCCGACCTGCGATCCATTGCCGATGCTGGCGGGCGCGCCGGGCGATCCCGGACGGCCGACCGTGCCCTGTCCGCCGGGGCCGAAGACCAGCGCGCCGCTATTGCCCATCACCGGCTGCGCCACGGCGCGGCCGTCCACGGCGACGACGCCCAGCGCGTTGACGATCCGGACCGGCTGCACCTCGGCGGCGGACAAAGCGGGCATCGGCAGAGTCATCGCGCCGGCGGGCAGCGCGCCGACATAGGCGTTGACGAGGCCAGTGCTGGCCTGCACCGTGACGCGCATGTCCCGCGCCTGTTCGGCCGTGTCGGGGCAGTCGATGGCGCTCACCTGGCCCTGCGCCGCCGCGATGTCGATCGTCACCGGCAGATTGACCGACAGGATCGGAACGCCCAGCAGGGTAACATTCTTGATGCCGACGTCCAGTTGCAGCCGCAATGCGGACGTCGCGACGCTGGTCTCCCCCGCCGGGCCAAAGGAAAAGCGCGGCCGGTCCATCGGTCCGCTCGCCATGGCGGCCAGCAGCACGCTGCTGCCCGGCGCGACCGTGCCGATGGCGTTGGACAGGTCGACCTTGCCGCTCCCCGCCTGCACCGCGTAGGAAAAAAGCTGATAGGCGTTGATCCCGGCCCGCAGCGCCGGTTTCCCGTTCGCGCCGCCCACCGGCATGTTCTTCCATACGCCCAGGCCGAACAGCCCCTTCAGCGGCACGGCATAGCCATTGCCGACCTGCCCGGCGAGCGTGGTCAGCGCGGCGGCGGTCGCGCCATTGTCGGCGGCGCTGGCGGCGGCATAAAGCAGATCCTGCAACCCCACCGTCCGGGCGGTGAGCGCGGCATAGGTGCCGCTTTCCCCGACCCGCTGCGCCAGCGCGTCGAAGAACAGCCCCGCATCGACATTGCTGGCCATCAACGCCTCGACATCGGCGGTGGAGAGGTGGAGCTTGATCCCCAGCAACGCGCCCAGCAGGTCGTTGACGCTGTTCACCAGCGCGTTGGTCACGGTCAGGATGCCGGATGTGATGCCCACGCCCGCCTCGTCGATGCGCGTCGCGGTGGCGCTGGCGCTGAGGTCGGGCAGCGGATTGGCGGGGCCCAGCACCCGCATCAGAAACTGCCGCGCCGCTTTTCCGGTCCGGATGCGCACGGCGTTGACCCGGCCGTTGCCCGGACAAAGCGCCATGCTGGCATCGAACCGCTGCGCGGCGCCAAGCCCCGCATCGGCGCAATAGCGCCCCAGCTCGACCGAACGGAGAATGGCCGGATCATAGCCGTTGCGGGCCAGGCTGTCCCGCGCCCGCGCCGTCGCCTGCGCCGGATTCATGGCGGCGGCCAGCGCGGCGGCATCGGTCGCTGCGCGCAGATTGCGCTCGCTCACATAATAAAGCCCCGCATCCAGCGCGAACCCCGCCGCTCCGATCAACACCGCGCCCAGCGCCGCCACCATCGGCGCCACAGCGGCCGACCGGTCGCGCCAGAGGCGCCCCAATCCCGTTCGCTTCGAGCGAAGTCGAGAAGCGCTATGCGCATCCGTATCTCGACTTCGCTCGATACGAACGGAGGTGGCGCATTCTATCCTCATCGCGCCGCATCCACAGCTCGCTCGACCCGCCGACCAATGGATTCCAGATAAAGCCTTCGAACCCGCGCAGCCTCCTCCGCCGACAGCTCCGCCTCCTCCCGGGGCGGCGCCTTCAACTGCCACTCGATCACCCGCCGCGCCTCGCTCTCCAGCGGCAGCGGGGGCGGGGAATCCAGCATCACCAACAGCGCGATCATCGCTCAGCCTCCCTTTCCGATCCGGGCAGCCTCTGCCGCCAGCTTCCGCCGCAATGTCCCATCGGTCCCGCGCAACCGCGCCTCGGCCTCCGGGCCGCGCCCGGCGACCATCAGCGCCAGCAGCAGATTGTTGCGAATGACCGTCATGGCCGGCGCCAGGTCGCTCGCGCCGCGCAACGCCTCGATCGCTGCCCCGGCCTGCCCGGCGCGCAGTAAGGCATAGCCCAGCGCATTGCGCAGCAGCGGATCGGCCGGGCTGGCGCGGCTCGCCTGCTCGTAAAAGGCCGCCGCCTCCGCCCAGCGCCCCCGTGCCGCCAGCAAATGCCCGCGCACCGCGCTGACGCCGCCGTCCGCCGTCTCGTCCGGCAGCGCGA
Organism: Sphingobium sp. 15-1; assembly: GCF_013375535.1. Classification (GTDB taxonomy): domain Bacteria; phylum Pseudomonadota; class Alphaproteobacteria; order Sphingomonadales; family Sphingomonadaceae; genus Sphingobium; species Sphingobium aromaticivastans. The sequence continues at coordinate 788,592 of NZ_JABXJG010000002.1, read as the reverse complement.
CCGCCTCCGCCGCGTCGATCTGCTGGAGGTCGATCAGGCTGTTGACCCGCAGCAGCCGCGCCTCGGCATCGCCGGGATAGCGCCGCTCGAAATCGTCGAGATAGGCCAGCGCCGCCCTGGGCCGTCCATCGGTCCGCGCCTGGCGGATGAGTTGCAGATACAGGCCGCGCGTATCCGGCGCTTCCTCCGCGCGCGCAGGCGCGGCCGTCATCAGCAACGCCGCCAGCATCAACAGCCTCATTGCGAAATCCCCCGCAAAGTATCGAAGATCGCCACCACCGGCGGCCCGCCCAGCACCACGAACAGCGCGGGCATGAAGAACAGGATCATCAGCACCACCATCCGCACGGTGATGCCGCCCATCGCCTCGCGGGCGCGCATGACGCGCCGCTGGGTGAATTCCCGCACGAATTCGCGCAGGGCAGGGGCCAGCTCGACGCCCTGGAACAGCGCCTGCCGGAACAAAGCGGCCAGTTCCTGCGCGCCGTTCACCGCCACCCGCGCCGCCCAGCGGTCCAGCGCCAGTTCGTATCGCATCCCCCGGTCGAGATCGGCCACCAGCATCGCGATCAGCCGCGCATGATGCGGCACGGCGATGGCCTCGTCCCGCGCAATCGAGCGAAAACATTGGTCGAGCGAAATGCCGCTCTCCAGCATCATCAGCATCAGGTCCAGCAGGAAGGGAAATTCCGCCATGATCGCCTGCGCCCGCCGCGCCGCCAGCAGATGGATCGCCTGCTTGGCCCCGACATAGGTCAGCCCGGCGACGATCACGATCAGCAGAGGCTGCGCCAGGAAACCGCCCCAGGCCAGCCGCGACACCGTCATCGCCGCCAGCGCCGCGCCGCCGGTCGCCGCCAGCCGCGCCCACACGAACCAGTCCGCCGCTCGCGCATTCTGAAAGCCGGCCAGCATCAGCTTGCCCGCAATCTCCGACTTGTCCCGCCCCCGCGCCGCCAAGACTCCCGGCAGGCGCAGCGCGGGCCGATCCCCGGCCATGCCCAGCCGCGCCGCCAATTGCCGGTCGGCCAGCCACATCCGCGCCCCGGCAAAAGCGCAGGCCACCCCCAGGGCGGCGCAGAAAAGGAGCAGCGCGGCCATCAGAAGGCGAGCCTCATCACCCGCCGCATCACCAGCATGCCCATCCCTTGCAGTGCGACGGCCACGACCGCCAGCCTGTGCCCCCGCGGATCGTTCGCGAAAAAGTCGATATAGCTGGGGTTCATCGCCACCAGCAGCGTCATCGCCACCAGCGGCATGACGATCAGCACCCGCCCGCTGATCCTGGCTTCGGAAATGGCGGCCTTCAGCTCGCGCTTGATGCGAATCCGCTCGCGCAGGATGTTGGCCAGGTTCAGCAGCACCGCCGAAATCGACCCGCCATAACGCATATTGGTGCGGATCGCGGCGGCCAGCATCGATATTTCAGGAACGCGCAGCCGCTCCGCCAGCATCTGCATCGCATCCGCCACCGGCGCGCCCAGTTCCAGCCGCCGCGCCATCGGCGCGATGAAATCCTGCACGATGGCGGGCGCATCGCCCAGCGCCCGATCCAGCGCCTGCACCAGCGAATTGCCGACCGCCTGCATCTGCCGCACGGCGTCGATATAATAGGGCAGCGCCTCGATCAGCGCCTCGACCCGCCGCTGCGCCCGCCGCCTGACCCAGCCCAGCAGCGCCAGGGGCACGCCCGCGACCACCGCCAAAGCCGCCACCGGCCCCGCCGCCAGCAGCGCAACCAGCGCCGCCAGCACCAGCGCGCCGCCGAAAATCCCTGCCGCCCGTGCCGTCACCTCGATCTGCGCCTGCGCCAGCAAGGGCGCGACGGCATCCGGCGCCGACAGCACCACCCGCCGCGGCGCCACCGCCGCCGAAGCGAACCCCAGCCGCCGGTCGATCACCGCTCGCTGCCGCGCCTGCTCCGCCAGCAACTGCCAGCCGATCCCCGCCACGATCAGCAGCGAGAGCATAAGAAAGGCCGCCCCGCTCAACACGGCCGCCGGCCCCGATAATCCCGCAGCCGTCCCGCAAAGAACGGCCGCAACGACAAAGTGCGAAATTCCCCCAGCCCCGACAGCGCAGGCTGCTCCTCAAAGACGAACAGCTCGTTCAGCGAATAGGCATCCCCCTCCAGCCCCGTCACCTCGCTGACCGACATCACCCGCCGGCTGCCGTTGGACAGCCGCTGCAACTGCACCACCACATGCACGCTGTTGGCGATGAAGCGCCGGATCGCCCGCACGTCGCTCTGCACCCCGGCAAAGCCCAGCAGCATCTCCAGCCGCGCAAAGGCGTCCCTCGGGCTATTGCCGTGCAACGTGGCCATCGACCCGTCATGTCCGGTCGACATGGCCTGCAACATCTCCACGGCCTCCACGCCGCGCACCTCGCCCAATATGATCCGGTCCGGCCGCATCCGCAGCGCATTGCGCACCAATTCGCGCGAACTCACCTCGCGGCTGCCGTCCACCGTAGGCGGCCGCGTCTCCAGCCGCACCACATGGTTCTGCCGCAATTGCAGCTCCGCCGCGTCCTCGATGGTGATCAGCCGCTCGCGATCCCCGATGAAGGTCGACAGCATGTTGAGCAAAGTCGTCTTGCCCGCCCCCGTCCCACCGCAGATCAATATATTCAGCCGAGACCGCACCGCCGCGCTCAGATAAGCCGCCATGTCCGCGCTCATCACCTGGCCTGCAACACAGTCCTCGATCGTCATGCTCTGTAACCGGAACTTGCGGATCGAGAGCGTCGGGCCGTCCAGAGCCACCGGCGGTATCACGATATTCACCCGCGACCCGTCCGCCAGCCGTGCATCGACATAAGGACTGGCCTCATCCACCCGCCGCCCGATCGGCCCCACGATCCGCTGGATGATGTTCATCAGATGCGCGTCGTCGCGAAACCGCGTCTCCACCTTCTCCAGCAGACCCCCGCGCTCGGCATAGATATGCCCCGGCCCATTGACGATGATGTCGTCCACCGAAGCATCGCGCAGCAACGGCGCCAGCGGCCCCATGCCCGCCACCTCATCCTCCACATCCTCGATCAGCAGCAGCCGCTCCGCGCTGTTCAGCGCCAGTTGCCCGCGCCGGCTGCGGGCGGCGATCACCTGCTCAATCTCCTCGCGCAGCGCCCGCGGCCCCAAAGTCTCCGCTGTCTCCCCGCGAGCCTCCAACTGCTCGATCAACTGCGCGCAGGTCTGCGCCTTGGCGAACTGATAGCTGTCGCTCATCCGCTGCGCCGCAGGCTGGGCGACCGGCGCGATCCGCACCTCCCGCGCAGGCACGAAGCCCTCTTCCCCAGTCAGCAAACTCACGACGCCCGCTCCACGACCTTCAGCATCGCCCGCCGCAACCGATCGATCCCGCCCGCCTTCGCGGCCACCCCGCAAGCCCGCCGGATCGCCGCCATATAGCCCCCGCCATCCGCCTCCATCGCCATCGGCCGTCCCGCATTCAGCGCATTGCGCATCCGCGCCCGGTCGACCGGCAGCGCCAGCACAGACCCGACCCCCAGCGCATCGGCCATCCGCCGCCCGTCCAGCAGCACGCCCGGCAGATGATCCCACACCAGCAGCCGCATCGCCTCGACCCGCTCGCGCTCCGCCCCGATCCGGCCCAGCAACCGGCGGCACGCCTCAATCTCCCGGATCGACTGGCCGCAGAGCAGCTCCACCCGATCCGCCTCCGCCACCACCTCGCGCAGCAGCCCGCCATGGCGCAGGCTCCCCGCATTCAGCACCACATCGCCGCAACAGCCCCGCAGCAGCCGGATCAGCGCCGCCAGATCGCCGGGCGTCAGCCCCGCCGGCTCCACCCCGGTCCCGCCGTCGAAGGTCAGCAGCATCAGTCCGCTCGGCCCATGCCGCGCCGCCGTGCTGGCGAGCAGGCTGGCGTCCAGCCGCTCCATGTCCGCCACCGCCGAAGCCAGCCCATAATCGACGTTCAAATCCAGATAGGTCGCCGCCCCGCTGGTCGGCAAAGTGCAGTCGATCAGCAAGGCCGAATTCCGGGTTGAACTGGGCCCGCCCGCAATCGCCATATCGGTCGCAACCATCGCGCAGGCATCCCGATCCGCCCCGAGCAGCACCGTCAGCCGCCCCCGATCCCCGCGATCCGTCGCCGCCTCTTTCAGCAACCGCGCCAGCACGGCGCCAATCTCCCCCGCCTCTCCGTCACGCGGGATGACATCGTCCACCCCAGCGCGGATGGCGCGCAACAATGGCTCCGCCTCCATCTCCTCGGTCGCCAGCACCACGGGTCGCCCGCCCGCACTCTCCACCACAGCCCCAATCGCGGCGGACAAAGCCCGCTCCGGCGGAATCGCCGCCCGGTCGATCACGATCAGACAAGGCCCCGCCAGCTCCTCCCGCTCGATCGACTGCACCAGCGCGACCGAAGCCCGCCCGCTCATCGCCTCCTCGATCCGCTGCGCCAGCATCCGGTCGACGGACAACAGGAATATCGCAGCCATGCTTACCGCCGCACCACGCCAAAGGGCGCGCTCGACTGATCCAGCCCGTCTGTGCCCAAAATCATGTCGCCTATCCCCGTATCGATCCCCGCCGTCGCCGCGCCGGGCAAGGGCGGCATCTCCTCCGCCTTTACCGGCCCCACCAGCCGGGGCGTGGCGACGATGACCAGCTCCTGCTTCTCCTTCTGGTTCTGCTGCCGCTTGAAGAAGGCGCCCAGCACCGGAATATCGCCCAGAAAGGGGGTGCGCTCCTTCGTCACCGTCTGGCTGGAATAGCTCAGCCCCGCAATCACGAAGCTCTGCCCGCTGCCCAGCTCCACGGTCGTCTCCGCCGACCGCCGCCGTAGCCCCGGCACGACATAGCCTTGCAACTGCACGCCATTATTATAGTCGAGTTCGCTGACCTCCGGCGCGATCTTCAGCACGATATGATCCTTCGACAACACGAAGGGCGTCACCGACAACCGCACCCCGAATTCCTTATACTGGATGGACAAACTATTGCCGGACCCCGAAACCTGCGGCACCGGCACCGGAAACTCGCCCCCGGCCAGGAAACTCGCCTGCTCGCCGGACCGCACCAGCAAAGTCGGCTGCGCCAATAGTTGCGACAACCCGTTGGAGGACAGCGCGCTCAACACCGCCCCAATTCCCCGATTGGGCGCGGAGAGGAACAGATTGAACGCATTCTGAATCGGCGCGCTCGCCTCCAGCGACAGCCCATCGGGATTGAAGGCAGCGCTCCCCAGACTGCTGGGCGAGACGATCGCCCCCTGAATATCGCCGGACAACTTGGAAAAATTGAACCCCAAAGCTTTGAGCGTCGTCGCGGACACGGCGGCGAACTGCACATCCACCGCCACCACCTGCTCGCCCGCCCGAACGACCGGCGCGCTGGCCGCCGCATCGGCCCCCACGCGCACCGGCTCCCGCGCAATCAACCCGCCATCGCCGCCATAGACGCTGACGGTCGCCTCCCCCTCGCCAATCGCCGTCAGCCGCAGCGACCGGGCCGAAGGCGCGGCGACGGCCAGCACCCCCTCCCGATCCACCTCGACCCGCCCAATGGCGCGGGGGTAGGAAAGGGTGCGCTGCTCCTTCACGTGCAACGCCGTTTGCGCCCGAGCGCCCACGGGCAGGGCAAGCGCGATCAAAGCAATGGTCGACAGGCTTCTCAACGGCCGGCACTCCCCGAATAGATGGTTTCGCGCCGGTCCCCCACGACCAGTTCGATGGCATGGGGCGCAGGACGGGGCGCGGCATGCGGCGCAGGCGTGGTCGTCACCCGCGGCAAGGCTGGAACTGTGCTTGGTTCCACCCCGGCCGAAGCCGCAACAGCCACCGCCACCTGCGCGCTATCCGCCGGATTGCGTAGCGACAGCGTCAACGCGCCCGTGCTTTTCGCCAGCGACAGCGTCGACACCTGCTCCGGCGTCAAGGCCAGCGTCACCGTCCGCGCAGGCGGGGGAGGGGAGGCCAGCGCCCCCTCTACCCCGGACGCCTGCTGCGTCCCCACCACCACTTCACCAACGGCCAAAATCTGCACCATCTGCAACAGCGCCTGCGCCCGGCTGCGCCCGGCTCCCCGCGCCCCGCTGATGGCGTCCGCCCCCGGATAGACCACCTGCACATCCACGCGGTCACCCGGCCGGACCAGCCCGGCCACGGCAATCTCCGCCGTCGTGTCGATGCTGATGGCGCGCATCCCCATGGGTACGCGAATGGCGAGCTTGCTCTCCATCCCCACCGCGTCGCGGGCGATGAGCGCCCCGGCCGGAATCTCCCGCGTGGCGACCTTCCCCACCACTTCGGCGGAGGTCGCGGCATAAGGAAAGCGCGCCGGATCGCCCGCCCCATTGCGGATCATGGCGGCGCTGATCGTCTCCCCGGTCCTGATCGCCCGCGCCGCCTGCACCAGCAACGCAACCGGCGCGGCCACCCGGGCGGGCGCGTCCCGGCCCTGCACCGTCGCGGCGGAAGCCTTCCGCAATTCCCTGACGCCCAGCACCAGAAAAGCCGAAGCGGCGGTCAGCCCGATGGCGATCGTCAGCCTGGCCCTCAAACCCAAACGCATTGCTTTCCCCCATGAGCATATTGCGTGAACGCAAAATGCTTCAACCGGGGGAATTCATAGCCTTTGGGCGATTGTCAGGGCATGAAAGAAGCAACCGGAACGGTGCAAAGTCATGGAGTGCGGGCACGTCGCGAAAAGCGCGCTTTGCGTATGGGGCCGCCGGGATTTTGCGTCCGTCTGTTACGCAAAAGCAGCCGTGATTGATCCGAAATGGTTCCGATTGCCCCACAATCCACCGTGCTCCTGCGTAGGCAGGAGCCCAGTTCCGACGTCTGAACGAGGCTCCTGCATTGGCTTACGCCGCCCTTCGGGTCGCAGGAGCATGACGCAAATTAAACCGGGGAGTTCGCCTCCTCAAGCATCTACCGAAATCACCCCACGCCGTATCTGATCCAGCTCGATACTCTCGAACAAGGCCTGGAAATTCCCATTCCCAAAGCCCTCATTCCCCTTGCGCTGAATAATCTCGAAGAAGATCGGCCCAAACATATTCTCAGTGAAGATCTGGAGCAAAATCCCCTCGTCATTCTCCACCGACCCGTCGATCAATATCCGGTTCTTCCGCAACCGCTCCAAATCCTCGCCATGCCCCGGCACGCGCTTGTCGACCAGCTCATAATAAGTCTCGATCGTATCCTGCAACCTGACGCCACGTGCCCGCAACTTCTCCACCGTCTCGTAGATATTGGCGGTGGTCAGCGCCAGATGCTGAATCCCCTCGCCATGATATTGGCGGATGAATTCCTCGATCTGGCTCTTGTCGTCCTGACTCTCATTAAGCGGAATGCGAATGGCCTTGTCCGGCGCGATCATCGCCTGACTGAACAGCCCGGTCGCCTGCCCCTTGATGTCGAAATATTTCTGCTCCTCGAACCCAAACAGCGTGCGATAAAACTGGCTCCACACCCGCATCTGCCCGCGCCGCACATTATGCGTCAAATGGTCGAGCAGATCGAGACCGACATTGTTCGCCGCCTCGGCCTCCCGCCACCCGGCAAACTCTGCCCAGTCGGCGTAGAGGTCTTCCCCATCCTTGATAAAATAGAGATAGGAGCCGCCAATTCCCTGGATCACGGTATCGTCCTCATCGGTCGGCTTGGCGCCATGCTCCAGCGCCCATTGCATCGCCGCTTCCGGATCGGCCACGCGAAAGGCCATGGCGCTCGCGGACGGCCCATGCTCGCCCCGGAAAGCCGCCACCCGCCCGGCATCGTCGCGGTTCAGCATCAGGTTGATGCGCCCCTGCCTGTAGCGGGTGATATTCTTGGTCGGATGCCGATGCGACGGCACAAAGCCCAGTTGTTCGAACTGCCGCCCCATGGCTTCGGGATCGGGCGAGGTGAATTCGACGAACTCGAACCCGTTCAGGCCCAGCGGATTGATGATGTCAGCCATGAAGGCAATCCTCTCGATTATGAAAGATAGGGTTCAATGCCCGCGACAAAGGCAGGAATAGTGTCCAGCGTCAGCCCCGCGATGTTGATGCGGCCATTGCCTGCCATGTAAATCCCCGATCCCGCCGCAATGCTTCCACCGCATCTGGCCCCAGCGGCAAGAGTGCGAACATCCCCCGCTGGTCGCCTATGGCCGCTAGCCGCTCATGGCCCGCCGCCTGCCGAACGCAGCCCATTGATCCGCGCCCGCATCGCATCCAGCTCCGCCACCCAATCGGCGCGCAAAGCCGCATCGTCCAGCACCGTCCGCACCCCCCGCGCCATGATCGGGCGGCATCGACCAGATCGACCGCGCCAACGCCAGCACAGTGCCCCGCACCAGCTCGCTCGCCTCCGACTGCACCCACAGCGCCCCAACACGCTCCCGGTACAGCCCGAAATTTCTTGTCGCAACTATAGGCGATCACCGCCTCCGGCAGCGCGCCCGCAATCCGCGCATCGCCGCCGCATCGGCATCCAGCCCATCCCCCAACCCCTGATAGGCCAGGTCGACGAACGGCAACAAACCCCGGCTCTCGCAAAGCCGCCCAATCTCGCGCCACTGCGCGCCGCTAAAGCCAGCCCCCGTCGGATTATGGCAGCAGCCATGCAGCAACAGCACGTCGCCCGCCCGCGCCTCGCGCAAATCCTCGATCATCCCATCGAAATCGATCGCCGCACCCGCCACATCGAAAAAGCGATGCGTTTCGATCCTCAACCCCGCATCCCGGAAGATCGGCGCATGATTGGGCCATGTCGGCGCCCCGATCCACACGGCCGCGCCCGGCCGGCTGCGCGCGATCAGCTCCGCACCCAGCCGCAGCGCCCCAGTCCCACCAGGCGTCTGCACACCGACCAGTCGGTCCGCATCCGTCCCAAAGGCCACCTCCGCCAGCAACGCGACAAAGCGGACATCGCCTTCAGCACCCAGATAGGATTTCGTCTCCTGATCCCGCAGCAGCGCCGCCTCAGCCGCCTTCACCGCCCGCATCACCGGCGTCCGCCCGGCATCGTCGCGAAAAACGCCGACGCCCAGGTCCATCTTCCCCGGCCGCGCATCCGCCCGATACAGTCCGATCAGCCCCAGCAGCCCATCGGCCGGCTGCACCGCCAGTCCGCCGAAGAACCCGCGCTCCGCCGCCAGTTCCCGCGTCAGCATGCCATCTTCGCCCGCGCATAGTCCTGCGTCCCGCGATGATAGACGCGATCCTCCGCCAGCACCGCATCGGGCGCCAGATCGCTCGCCCCTTCCAATTCCCGATAGATAGGCCCAAAGTCCACGTCGGAAGTCTTGCGCAAAAGATCCTCGAAACTGTCGATGACGAAATAGCTCTGCTGATAGTCGTCGATCCGATATTCGGTCCGCATCAACCGCTTCAGATCGAAACCGATCCGGTTGGGCGAGGCATCGTCCAGCGCGAACACGGACTCTCCAAAGGACGAAACGATTCCCGCCCCATAAAGCCGCAAGTCGCCATCCCGCCGCATCAGCCCGAACTCCACCGTATACCAGTAAAGCCGCGCCAGATGATCGATCGCCCCCATATGGTCGGCGCGCAACCCACCCTCGCCATAGGCCTGCATATAGTCCGCAAAGGCAGGATGGGTCAGCAAGGGCACATGCCCGAACACATCATGAAAAATGTCCGGCTCCTGCAGATAATCGATCTGCGCGGGCTTGCGGATGAACCGCCCCGCCACGAAGCGCCGATTGGCGAGATGCTCGAAAAACACCCGGTCCGGCACCAGCCCCGGCACCGCCACCACCTGCCAGCCGGTGCGCTTCATCAACCGCTCGGACAGCTCTGCAAAGTCGGGAATCCCCGGCTTCGTCATCCGCAAAATATCCAGCCCATCCAGAAATTCCGGCACGACCCGCCCCGGCAGCATCGCCGCCTGCCGCTCGAACAGCCGGTCCCACATCGCATGTTCGTCAGCCGTATAAGCCGCCCAGTCCTGCGGAACCGTCCAGTCCGCAGCCGCGCCTTCAGGAAGTGTCAGTTCCGCATGTGCCATGGGAAGGCCTTATCGCACGCCGGGACGGAAAACGGGTTTCAATTTCGCGCCGATCCCATGGCGTCATGAAACAGGATCGTCACCTTACCCGAAAATCTGAAACAACTTCATCCCAAAATCCCCGGCAAGTCCAACCCTTTCTCCCGCGCGCAATCCCGGGCAATCTCATACCCCGCATCCGCATGCCGCATCACGCCCGTCGCCGGATCGTTCCACAACACCCGTTCCAGGCGCTTCGCCGCCGCCTCGGTTCCGTCCGCGACGATCACCATCCCTGCATGCTGCGAATAGCCCATGCCCACGCCACCCCCATGATGCAGCGACACCCAGGTCGCCCCCGAAGCCGTATTCAACAAGGCATTCAACAAAGGCCAGTCGCTCACCGCATCCGACCCGTCCATCATCGCCTCCGTCTCCCGATTGGGCGAAGCGACCGACCCCGAATCCAGATGATCCCGCCCAATCACCACCGGCGCCTTCAACTCGCCCTTGGCCACCATCTCGTTGAAAGCCAACCCCAACCGATGCCGATCCCCCAGTCCCACCCAGCAAATCCGCGCCGGCAACCCCTGAAAGCGTATCCGCTCCCGCGCCATATCCAGCCACCGATGCAGATGCGCATCGTCGGGCAGCAACTCCTTCACCTTGGCGTCGGTCCGAACAATATCCTCCGGATCGCCCGACAGCGCGGCCCATCGAAACGGCCCAACCCCCCGGCAGAATAGAGGCCGGATATAGGCCGGCACGAACCCCGGAAAATCGAAGGCATTTTCGACCCCCTCATCCTTCGCCATCTGCCGGATATTATTGCCATAATCGGTCGTCGGCACCCCCGCCGCCTGAAAGTCCAGCATCGCCCGCACATGCACCGCCATGCTCGCCCGCGCCGCCTTGGCTACGACTTCAGGCTCTCGCTCCTGCCGCTCGATCCACTCGGCCACGCTCCACCCAATGGGCAGATAGCCATTCACCGGATCATGCGCGCTGGTCTGGTCGGTCAACAGATCAGGCCGCACCCCCCGCCGAAACAATTCCGGCAAAATCTCCGCCGCATTGCCCAATAGCCCCACCGAAACCGGCTTCTTCTCCCGGCAACTCTCTCCGATAATCCCCAAAGCCTCCTCAATCGAGGAAGCCGCCACATCCAGATAGCCCGTCCGCAACCGCATCTCGATCCGGCTCGGCTGACACTCCACCGCCAGACAAGAAGCCCCCGCCATCACCGCCGCCAAGGGCTGCGCGCCCCCCATGCCGCCCAGCCCGGCCGTCAGCAGCCACTTGCCCGAAAGATCGCCCCCATGATGCTGCCGCCCCATCTCGACGAAAGTCTCATAAGTCCCCTGCACGATCCCCTGCGTGCCGATATAAATCCACGACCCCGCCGTCATCTGCCCATACATGGCCAGCCCGCGCCGATCGAGCTCATTGAAATGCTCCCAATTCGCCCAATGCGGCACCAGGTTCGAATTGGCGATCAACACCCGCGGCGCATCCCCATGCGTCCGGAACACCCCCACCGGCTTCCCCGACTGCACCAGCAGCGTCTGGTCGTCCTCCAGCCGTCTCAGCGTCTCGACGATCCGGTCATAACTCTCCCAATCCCGCGCTGCCCGCCCGATCCCCCCATAGACGACCAGCTCCTCCGGCCGCTCCGCCACATCGGGATGCAGATTGTTCATCAGCATGCGCAGGGGAGCCTCGGTCAACCAACTCTTGGCGCTCAATTGCGAGCCGGTAGCAGGTCGAATGATGCGGCTATTGTCGATACGAGTCATCAAACTTCCTTACGAATATTAAGCGACGTGCTCCTGCGAAGGCAGGAGCCCAGTCCCGCCGTCTGAACTGGGTTCCTGCCTTCGCAGGAACACGGTGCGCGTTACCCGCCACCCTCAGCAAACCGGATGCAGGACCCCAAAACATTCCTCAGCACCGCCACCATAGGCGCGGCAAAATCATCCTCGAAAACCGGCGGCCAATGCCCCTCATCCGTTACGCTCGCCTCATCCAGATACCCCCGCATCGCCAATTCCATCTGCACCGCATGCACGCCCTTGCCCGGCTCGCCATAGCTGCGCGTCGTCCACCCGCCCTTGAAGCGCCCGTTCAGCACATGGCTCCACCCGCTCGCGGCGCAAATCTCCTGCACCCCCGCCGCCAGCACCGGCGAACAGCTCACCCCGCCAAAAGTCCCGATATTGAAAACCGGCAATTCCCCCTCGAACAGCCGAGCTACCCGGCTCCGGATCGAATGCGCGTCATACAGCACCACCCGCTCATGCCGCACCCGCAGCCGCGCAATCTCCCCCGCCAGCGCCGCATGATAGGGCACGAACCACCGCTCGACCCGCCGCCCGATCTCCGCCTCATCCGGCCCTTCCGCCGGATAAAGCGGCTCCCCGTCAAAGGTCGTCGTCGGACATAATGCCGTCGTCGCCATCCCCGGATAAAGCGAAGCCCCAGACGGATCGCGATTCACATCGACAACGCTGCGCGACACCCCCGTCCGCACCAGCGTAGCCCCCAAATCCCGCGCAAAGCCGTAAAGCCAGTCCACCCACCAGTCCGCATCCCGCCGCGCCAGCTCCGGCGAGCGAAACGCCCCTTCCACATCCACCAGATCGGTCCCCGCATGCGGCAGGGCCACCACCAACGGCGCCTCACCCGAAACCACGTTCAGCCAGTCCATCACAGCACACCCGGCAGAGCCAGCCCTGCCGCCTCCATCACCACGCCGGACCGCACCAGCCGATTGGCGATCTCCATATCGGCATGGAAATGCCGGTCCTCCTCCAGATGCGGCACCTGCGCGCGCAGCCTTCCCCGCACAGCCTCCAACGCCTGGGAAGAGGCCAAGGGCGCATGAAAATCGCACCCCTGCGCAGCCGCCAGATATTCGATGCCGATCACGGCTTCCGCATTCGCCACCATCTCCGCCAATCGCCGCGCCCCATGCGCCGCCATCGACACATGATCCTCCTGATTGGCCGAAGTCGGAATGCTATCCACGCTCGCCGGAAAGGCCCGCTGCTTGTTTTCGGACACCAAGGCCGCCGCCGTCACCTGCGGAATCATGAACCCGCTGTTCAACCCCGGCCGGGGCGTCAAAAAGGCGGGCAGTCCCGACAAGGCCGGATCGACCAGCATCGCGATCCGCCGCTCGGCAATCGAGCCGATCTCGCAGACCGCCATGGCGATCATGTCCGCCGCGAAAGCCACCGGCTCCGCATGGAAATTCCCGCCCGAAAGCGCTTCATCCGTCTCGGCAAAGATCAAGGGATTGTCGGAAACCCCATTGGCCTCCGTCTCCAGCATCGCCCCGGCCGACCGCATCACGTCCAGCGCCGCGCCCATCACCTGCGGCTGGCAACGCAGGCAATAAGGGTCCTGCACGCGCGGATCGTCCGCCCGATGCGAAGCCCTTATGGCCGACCCCGCCATCAACGCAGCCAGAGCCTCACCCACAGCCATCTGCCCCGCATGCCGCCGCAGGCGATGAATGCGCGGATCGAAGGGCGCGTCGGTCCCCTTGGCCGCCTCGGTCGACAGCGCCCCCGTCACCAGCGCGGTCCGAAACAACCGGTCCGCTCCGAACAACCCGGCCAAGGCATTCGCCGTCGAAAATTGCGTCCCGTTGAGCAGCGCCAGCCCCTCTTTCGGCCCCAGTTCCACCGGCCCCAACCTCGCCCGCGCCAGTGCCTCAAGGGCAGGCACCCGTTCGCCCGAAACCCAAATCTCCCCAACCCCGATCATCGCGGCGGTCATATGCGCCAACGGAGCCAGATCCCCGCTCGCCCCCACTGATCCCTGCGCCGGAACAACGGGAACCAGGCCCCGCGCCAACATCGCCTCCAGCAAAGCCACCGTCCCCGGCCGAATGCCCGAAGCCCCCTGCGCCAGACTCGCCAGCTTCAACGCCATCATCAGCCGCACCACCGGCACGGGGGAGGGGGCGCCGGTCCCCGCCGCATGGCTCAGCACGATATTGCGCTGAAGCACCGCCAGATCGTCATCGCCAATCTTGACGCTCGCCAGCTTCCCGAACCCGGTATTGATCCCGTAAACCGGTTCATGCCGCGCCAATATCCGCTCGACCGCCGCCGCCCCCGCCGCGATGCGGGGGGCAGAGGCCGGGTCCAGGACCACCGCCGCACCCTCGTAAATCGCCCGCCATTGCCCCAGCGAAACCTCGCCCGGAATCAGCTTCATCGTCCTCTCCACACACGCGCATGGAGCGGGTTATACCCCATGCGATACACCAGTTCGGCAGGCCGCTCGATGTCCCAGACGGCGAGGTCGCACCACTTGCCGACCTCCAAAGTCCCGACCCGCTCCAGCATTCCCAGCGCCCGGGCCGCCTCCCGCGTCACCCCGGCCAGGCACTCTTCGACCGTCAGCCGGAACAAGGTCGCCCCCATATTCATCGCCAGCAGCAGCGACGTCAGCGGCGCAGTCCCCGGATTGCAGTCGGTGGCGATCGCCATGGGCACCCCCGCCCGCCGCAAAGCTTCAACCGGCGGCACCCGCGTGTCGCGCATGAAGTAAAAGGCCCCCGGCAGCAGCACCGCGACGGTTCCCGCCCGCGCCATGGCCGCCACGCCCGCAGCATCCAGATGCTCCAGATGATCGGCGGAAAGCGCCCCATGCCGCGCCGCCAGCTCCGCCCCATGCAGGTTCGACAATTGCTCCGCATGCAATTTCACCGGCAGCCCCAGCCGCCGCGCCGCCTCGAACAGCCGCCCGATCTGCGCCGGGGAAAAGCCGATCCCCTCGCAAAACCCATCCACCGCGTCGGCCAGCGGCGCAATCTCCGGCAACATGCCGCAAACAAGATCGATATAACCGTCCGCATCCCCGGCCCATTCCGGCGGCAAGGCATGCGCGCCCAGAAAGCTGGTCTTGATGGAAACGGCCCGCTCGCTCCCCAACCGCCGGGCCGCCCGCAACATCTTGACCTCATTGTCGAGGTCCAGCCCATAACCCGACTTCACCTCGACGCTGGTGACGCCCTCCGCGATCAACGCATCCAACCGGGGCAGGGCGCTTTCGACCAGCGCATCCTCGTTCGCCTCCCGCGTAGCCCGCATGGTGGAGATGATCCCACCCCCGGCCCGCGCAATCTCCTCATAGCTGGCCCCGGCCAGCCGCATCTCGAACTCCGCCGCCCGATCCCCGCCATGCACCAGATGCGTATGGCAATCGATCAGCCCCGGCGTGATCCATCGCCCCGCGCAATCGATCATCTCCACCGCATCCGGCGCATGCTCATCCGGCCCGACATAGGTGATAACCCCATCCCGCACCCCCACCGCGCCGCCTTCAACGACACCCATCCCATCCCGCAAAGTTGCAAGACGAGCATGTGTCCAGATTCTGTCGCAGGCAGGCCGCATCGTCATTTCCACTGGCACCGACTCAATAATGTATATACATAAATGGAGCAGGTCACCATTGTCCAGAGCGCGCGAGGATTCAGATTGGAAATGGAAACGGGTGGATTGCGGACATTTCCTCCTTCGTCACCCCGGGCTTGACCCGGGGTCCCGCTTTCTTCTCTCGTCCGCGCCTAGCCCGAGGCAGCGGGACCCCGGGTCAAGCCCGGGGTGACGGAGAACTAATGACTGGAAATGGCCATTTCCGGCCAAACCCATGCCTTTGGAGAGGGAAATCGAAATGGCGCTCTGGTTCGAACAAGCCCTCCTCCCCGAAGGCTGGCGCCCCGCCGTCCGCATGATTCTGAAAGGCCGTTCAATTGACCGGATCGTTCACGGAATCCCCCCCGAACCGGGCGACGAACGCCACGGCCCCGCCTTCGCCGGTCTCCCCAATGTCCACAGCCACGCCTTCCAGCGCGCCATGGCTGGCCTCACCGAAAGGGCAGGGGAGGGCGGCGACAGCTTCTGGACCTGGCGCGAGGCGATGTACCGCTTCGTCGACCGCCTGAACCCCGAAGGCCTCCATGCCATCGCCGCCCTGGCCTATGCCGAAATGCTGGAAAGCGGCTTCACCAGCGTCGGGGAATTCCACTATCTCCACCACGACCCCAGCGGCACCCCCTACGCCAACCCCGCCGCCATGGCCGAAGCCATTGCCCAAGCCGCCAGCGACACCGGCATCGCCCTGACCCTGCTCCCGGTCTTCTACGCCCACTCGAATTTCGGCGGCGTTCCCCCAACTGAAGGCCAACGCCGCTTCCTCCACACCCCCGACAGCTACGCCCGCCTGCTGGAAGCCCTGCAACCCCTAAACGCGACCCTGGGCGTCGCCCCCCACAGCCTGCGCGCCGTCACTCCGCAGGAACTTGCCGCCATCACCACCCTGGCGCCAGACGGCCCCATCCACATCCACATCGCGGAACAGCGCACCGAGGTCGAAGCCTGCCTCGCCTGGAGTGGCCAACGCCCGGTCGAATGGCTGATGGATCACGCCCCTGTCGACCAACGCTGGTGCCTCGTCCACGCCACCCACGTCACCGACCACGAACGCACCGCCATCGCGAAAAGCGGCGCCACCGTCGGCCTCTGTCCCATCACCGAAGCCAATCTGGGCGACGGCCTCTTCCCCGCCCACGCTTTCCTCGCCCAAGGCGGCCGCATCGGCATAGGCTCCGACTCCAACGTGGAAATCGACGCCGCCGCCGAATTGCGCCTGCTCGAATATGGCCAGCGCCTGACTCACCACGGCCGCAACCTCCTCACAGCGGCGGGTCAATCCACCGGCGCCAGCCTCTACCATCATGCCCAAAAAGGTGCCCATATCCTTGGCCATCCCCCCGCAACCCTCACCCCAGGCGCGCGCGCCGACATCGTGACCCTCCGCCCCGGCCAGTCCGCCACCGCCGCCCGCTCCGGCGACCGCCTGTTCGACAGTTGGGTCTTTGCCCGCGCCCAAATCGATAGCGTCTGGTGCGCCGGCGTCAGGCGCGTTACCGCAGGCCTCCACCATGCCCGCCCCGCCATAGAGACGCGCTTCACCCAACTCCTCAAGGCCCTGCTCGATTGACCCCGCTCCACCGCCGCATCCGCATCGACATCGAAAGCCGCATCATGTCGGGCGAATGGCGCCCGGGCCACCGCATCCCGACCGAAGCGGAATGGATGGACGCCTATGGCTGTTCCCGCATGACGGTGAACAAGGCGCTGCGCTCATTGGTCCAATCGGGCCTGCTCGAAAGCCGCAAGCGCGCCGGCACCTTCGTCTCCGCCCCGCGCTTCCACCGCGCCGCGCTGGAAATCCCCGACATCCGCGCCGAAATCTTGGGGCAGGGCCTCAGCTACCGGCTCGACCTCCTCCACTGCGACCGTCGCAAGGCTAGCGAAGAAGACAAAGCCCTCCTCCGCATCGCGGACGGCGAACTGCTCGCCATCCAATGCCGCCATTTCGCGGAAGACCTGCCCTATGCCCTCGAACATCGCCTCATCAACCTCGCCGCCGTCCCCACAGCGGCGGCTGTGGACTTCAGCGCCGAACCGCCTGGTTCCTGGCTGCTCGCCCATGTCCCCTGGACCGAAGCCGAACACCGCATCACCGCCATCAATGCCGACAAAGCGACGGCGGAAAGCCTCCGCATCCCCGAACAGGCCGCCTGCATAGCCCTCGAACGCTGGACCTGGCGCGGCGAGGAACGCATCACCTACGCCCGCACCCTCTACCCCGGCGATCGCTATGCGCTGGTCGCGCATTTCGACGCCTAGAACCGTTTCAATCCCGTCTCCGAAAAGCCCAACGCATCGTCCCCGCCAGCGCAAAAGCCCCGACACGGACCAAGGGCAGCACCACCACCGGCACGGAAAGCCCTCGGCTCCACCACTTCCATTTGATTTTATTGGATAATTTTCCCCTTCTGGGGACGGGCCTAAGTTGGGGCCTAATTTCAGCTTGACGCATTTTGCTCAAGCATCTGTGATCTCCCTGCCGATGCTAGCGCACATCGCGTTGTCCATGCCCAGAGGTCAGTGTCCTCAATGTGCTAGGGGGCACCGGCATTAAGAGGCATGCGATGCGAATCGGGAATGTTTCAAAGGCGGCCGTTCCGCGTCGTTCTCCGGCCTCAAAAAAATTTCTAGGAAAGGGGCGCATTGAAGGCGCCTCAGGTGTCAGCCTTTTGGGAATGTAAGGGTTGCTTCCTTTCCGGGCTTATTTCGGCTTGCCGTAATTGTCGCCGGATCGGTGGCCGCCAGAGAGGTGGGGCGCCTAATCCCACGGCGTCACTTTAAGCTGCCTCTGGAATTGAAGGGGCGCCGTTATGGCGGAGCGGGTTTGAGCGTGCGTGGCGGATCTGTCGCAGCCGAAGATGGAGCGACTGGCGTATGTGCCATTATTTCAGGAGCAGCGACTGCCCCGGCTGTTCGGGGGCCACGACGACGACCGCTGCTCGCTCCCTGGCAGGTGAGCTTGGCAAAGAACCTCATGCGTGAGCGGTTGGCGTCCACGGTTTCAATTGCCGATATCGCCTTCAACTGCCGATTGTCAGTCAATTATTTCGAGCGGGCGTTCTCGAATTCCGTAGGAATTTCCCCCTATGCTTGGCTGCTGGAGCAACGAGTCGCGCACGCAAAAGATTTCCTGCGCATCTCTGCCATCCCGATAGTACGCATTGCGTTGGATTGTGGGTTCACGGACCAGGCTCATTTCACCAACACGTTCTCGCGCAAGGTGGGTGTGAGTCCGAGGGCATGGCGAAATAGGCATTCGCCAACGAAAGAAGCGCAGCGATGATGACGTTTCTCGCCGTGAACGGGATCAACGCTCCGTCTCCGTGCCGAGAATGCGGAACTTTTTATAGCTCAAGCCGCCCAACCGTGGGAAGGGGAAGTTGGCTTTTTGCGTCGATGTCTCCCAGGGTCGCGTCAGTCCACGCCGCCGGCCTATCAAAGCTATTCAAAAGCCATGGTAATTTTTCGAATTTGACAGATCGAGAGGCGTAGAAACGTTGGCACATCTCTCCAAGCTCGACAGCTGAAATTGCGCTCGATAGGAAAACGGGGACTGACCAAGAGGCTACGTCTAGGGCGCATTTAAAGCCCGAAGTGGAGATCATGGCGCCGAATGAAGCGTGATCGAGCTACCGAGCTTCCCGATCCTGCACGCGCAAAAGCTGATGCCGGACTTATTGCGCCCCGGCGGTTTGAAAAAGAGGATAGAGCCCCGACCGTCGATTTGCTTGATTTCCTGTCGCAGGACTACGTTCAGTTTTTGCGCAGGCTTACCAGAAAGTTTGGTTCGATCGATTTTGCTACCGATGTACTCCAAGACCTGTACGTGAGGATTTGCACCGGATCCCTATCGAGTAGCATTGATAAGCCGAGGGCCTATCTATACCGAATGGCCGTCAATCTGGGCCACAACCTCGTCCGGCGAGAAAAGCGCAACACACCGTTAGACGCGAGTATGATCGAAAATCTCGTGGACACTGCTCCTGATTCGGAAAGGGTGCTGATCGGGATAAGCGAACTAAACTTTGTCCTCCATGAGCTGAGTATGCTGCCGGAACGGCGCCGGGCAATTTTCCTGGCGCGGTGGCGCGACGAAAAGGAGCTCGCGACTATTGCGAGCGAATTCGGCTTGCATCGGCGAACCGTGCAGAAAGAATTGGCTCGAACTGAGGCG
This sequence comes from Sphingobium sp. 15-1, assembly GCF_013375535.1. GTDB lineage: Bacteria > Pseudomonadota > Alphaproteobacteria > Sphingomonadales > Sphingomonadaceae > Sphingobium > Sphingobium aromaticivastans. The sequence goes on along the minus strand of NZ_JABXJG010000002.1, from coordinate 768,990 downwards.
CATTTGCGGTTCGTGCTACGTCGCGCCGACAGTTTTGGTTAAGAACACCAATCGAGATTTGGATGGCGCTCAGCCACCGGCGTGGCCTCGCACCCAAGGATAAGGTGATAGGGGTTTTCAAGCGACATCGGAAAGAACATCTTTTAGAGTCCCCTTGAAGGAGGAACCCCTCCGACTTCAGATCCCATGATGAGTGGATAGCAGCCGACACTGTGGCAAGGTGAGGTTGCTAAAAGACTTACCCTGGAGATCAACATGCCTGCTATGACATTGATCCGAGCCGAGTTGCCTGCCGCTATCCGTGTCGATCTTGGCGCAATTTTTGTCTCGTTGGAACTGAGTAAATCGACCTGGCTGGTGACGGTATTGGCGCCTGGTAGCGAAAAGATGTCGCGCTACACCGTTGTCGGTGGAGATCTGGCTGGTTTGTTTGGTTGCTTTGACGAACTGCGCCGGAAAGCACAGATGCGAACGGGCCAGCTCTATCCCCTGGTGGTGATCCAGGAGGCGGGTTTCGATGGGTTCTGGATCGATCGGGCGCTCAAGCGGGAAGAATGGATCGACAGCCATGTGGTCGACGCAGCTTCGATCGCGGTATCACGCCGAAACCGGCGCGCCAAAACGGATCGTCTCGACGGAGAGGTATTGGTGCGCACGCTCATGGCCTACAAACGTGGCGAACCGCGCGCGTGCTCGATGGTACGGGTGCCTTCTGTTGAGGACGAGGATCGGCGACGGATCTGCCGCGAACGCAAAGCGCTTGTCGCCGAGAGGGTGCTCCACGTTAATCGCATCAAAGGCTTGCTCTTCAGCCAAGGCATCCGCGATTATGAGTTGCTTCGGCGCGACCGTCGTTCCCAACTGGAGACCTTGCGAACCGGCGATGGCCGCCCGCTTCCGGGTCATCTCAAGGCCCAAATCTCCCGCGAAATTGATCGTCTCGAATTGCTGCTGGATCAAATCAAGGCGGTGGAAGCCAAGCGTGATGCCTTGATGTGTCAACCGGCGCGCAAAGTTGACCCCCTATCGGCGCCCAACATTGACCCCCTTTTTGTGAGTGCCGGCGGTTATCCCGGTAGTCCATAGGAGGGACCCGCGGACGCCGCCGCGCGCCGTCAGGAGCGCTGGCGGCGGCGTCCGCGGGAGGTGCCTGTGGACCCACCGGGGTAACCGCCGGGGATGGGGGTCCGGGGGAAGGGGTTTTTCCTCGTCTCAGCTTCGGTTTTTGAACCGCCAGCTATCGTTGCCGGTCTCGATAATGTCGCAGTGGTGGGTGACGCGGTCCAGCAGCGCCGTTGTCATTTTGGCATCCTGGAAGACGCTCGGCCATTCGCCGAAGGCGAGATTGGTGGTGATGATCACCGAGGTCTTTTCATAGAGTTTGCTGATCAGATGGAACAGCATCTGCCCTCCTGAACGGGCGAACGGCAGATACCCGAGTTCGTCCAGCACCACGACGTCCAGGCGGGCCATCTGGGCGGCCAGGTTGCCAGCCTTGGCCTGCCGGGTTTCCTCCTCCAGACGATTGACCAGGTCGACAGTATTGAAGAACCGTCCTCTCGACCCGGCACGAACCACGGCAGCGGCGATGGCAAGCGCGAGATGTGTCTTGCCGGTGCCGGTGCCACCAACCAGTACGATATTGCGCCTTTCCGGCAGGAATGAACCGGCATGGAGTGAACGCACCAGGCTTTCGTTGATCGGTGTATCGGCGAACACAAAGCCGTCGAGATCCTTGATGGCCGGCAGCCTGGCCGCAGTCATGCGGTATCGGATCGAAGCGGCTTCTCGATGCGCGCCTTCAGCGCGGAGCAGGTCGCCGAGCATCTCCATGGCGGTCCGGTCACGACGGACGCCGTTGGTAACGGCATCGTCGAACGCGGCGATCATGCCCTTTAGGCCCAGCCCCTTCAGGGCTGCCAACATCTCATGCCGCTGCATCGAGGCCTCGCACCATGTCATAACGCGCGCAGTCGGCGATGGGCGGATGCTTGAGCTTCAGATCGACCAGGACGCTGATGGCCTGGGTGGGCTGGGGTTCGCGTCGGCGCGACAGGATGTTGAGGATCACTTCGTCATTGGCCGTACCCGCCATCATAGCTTCGCGGACGGCAGCTTCGACCGCCTCCAGCCCATCTTCGGGCACTGCTGCCAGCACCCGGACGAAGCGCCGATCTGCGTCATCGCTTTTGCCCAGCTTGCGGCGCAGTTGGGCCAGGGCCGGCGGAAGATCCCAGTCCTGGAAGGGAGCGCCGTTGCGCAATGCTCCCGGCTTGCGGATCAGGACCGGCAGATAATGCCAAGGGTTGAACGCCGTCTGGTTGCGGCCGAACACGCGAGCATGCTCGGCAACCGCTTGGCCTGCACAACGGATGACGATCCTGTCGGCATAGGCGCGCAGTTGCACCGCCTCCCGGGCCGCACTCGCCATGACCGAGTATCGGTTGCGATCGAAGCTCACCAGGCAGGTTGCGCTCGCCACATGTTCGCTCTCGAAGAAGCCGTCAAAGGGCGTGGCCAATGACTGCAGCGAGGATCGTTCCATCTCCAGCGCCTGCGCAATGGTCATGTCTTCCAGATCTGGATGGGCATAACGCTCGGCCCACCGTCGGCACTCGGCCTCCAGCCAGGCGTTCAGCTCTTCGAGGCTGGCAAAGCGCAACCGGGGCTTGAACAGCCGCTCCCGGCTGGTCTGGACCTGGTTCTCGACCTGTCCCTTCTCCCAGCCTGCCGCCGGGCTGCAAGCCACAGGCTCGACGCCATAATGATCCGTCATGATCAGGAAGCGCCGGTTGAACACCCGCTCCTTGCCGGTGAACACGCTCGTCACCGCGGTCTTCATGTTGTCGTAAATGCCGCGCGTCGGCACCCCGCCAAAAAAGGCAAAGCCCCGGGCATGCGCGTCAAAGAGCATCTCCTGGGTCTCGCGCGGATAGGCCCGCACATACGGCGCCCGCGACCAGCACAACCGCATATGAGCTACCTTCACCCGCATCGGCTTGCCGGCGATCTCCACGTCCTCGTGGCTCCAGTCGAACTGATAGGCCTCACCCGGCCGGAACATGAGCGGGATGAACACCTTGCTCATATCGCCGCCGTCGGTCCGGCGTTCGCGCTTCCAGCGTGCCGCATAGCGCCGAACCGCATCGTAGGAGCCGGTGAAACCCTCACGCTCCAGAAGATCGTGTATCCGTGTCAGCCGTAGCCGATCACGCCGGGGCCGTTCCTCGTTCTGCACCAACAACTCGTCCAGCCGTTCGCGAAATGGCCCGGTCTGCGGTCGAGGCTGCTCCTTGCGTTCGTAGCTGAAATCCGCCTCCGGCGCACGGATCGCCTTGCGCACCGTGTTGCGCGACAACCGTAAATCACGCGCGATCTCTTTGATCGGCTTACCTTCCCTGTGCTCCCTGCGAATCTTGGCAATAGTCTCCACAATCAACATCCCCATCCTCGCCGCCTGGAAGTCCAAGCCGCGACGCCTCACACTCTGGAATGATGGGGGTCAATTTTAGACGCCGATCACCCCGCTAAGGGGGTCAATTTTGCACGCCGCTCCACACTGTCCTCCATCGACAAAAAGCTCGACACCGTTGACGAAGCTCGCCTCATCGGATGCCAGGAAAAGCACGGTTCTGGCGATCTCCTCAGGCTGGCCGATCCGGCCGGCAGGGATAAGGGTGGCTAGATAATCCTTGGTGCCCTTGGCCTGCTCACCGCCACCGAACAGTTCGTTCAGGCCGGCGGTGTCCGTGACGCCGGGGCTGACCGTGTTCACGCGGATATGACGGTCCTTGAGGTCGAGTATCCAGTTGCGCGCGAAATTGCGCACCGCAGCCTTCGTCGCTGAGTAGACGCTGAAGGCAGGCGTGCCGGATATGCTGACGGTCGATCCCGTCAGAACCACGGCGGCGCCGTCCTTGAGGAGCGGCAGCGCCTTCTGCACGGTGAAAAGAACGCCCTTCACATTGGTGTCGAAGATGCTCTGATAATGCTCCTCCGTGATCGCGCCCAATGGCGCCATATCGCCGCCGCCAGCATTGGCGAAGACCACGTCGATCTGCGCATGCTGCTGCTGGACCGCGTCATACAGGCGATCGATGTCTGCCAGATTGGACATGTCGCCGCGCACGCCGGTCACGCGCCCTTCGATCTGCCGAAGGGCCGCATCCAGCGCCTCCTGCTGGCGGCCGGTGATGAACACCGATGCGCCCTCGGCGGCGAATGCCTTTGCCGTGGCAAGGCCGATGCCGCTCGTGCCGCCGGTCACCACCACCACCTTGTTGTTGAACCTGTCCGTCATCGTCAGTCTCCTTGGGTTTCCGGCGAAGCGCCGGTGCCCCTTTCAAATGAAACAAGAACGATGATGCATGTAGACGGCAAATATGGCACTTAGCGTTCTACTGGAGGAACGCTGGTGAAGATCGACCTCAATGACTATGCCTATTTTGCCGAGGTGGTCAGCCATGGTGGCTTTGCCGCCGCCGGCCGTGCCCTGCGCGAACCCAAATCGAAGCTCAGCCGGCGCATAGCCGGTCTGGAGGAAAGGCTAGGGCTACGCCTGATCGAACGGTCCAGCCGCCGCTTTCGCGTGACGGACACGGGCCAGGCCTTTTACGAACGGTGCCGAGCGATGCTGGCCGAAGCCGAGCAGGCGGAGGCACTCGTCATGCAAGCGCAGTCCGAACCCCATGGCCGTATCCGCTTCAGTTGCCCTACGGGCATGATGGAGCCGATCTCCGACCTGATCTCCTCATTTCTTGTCCGCTACCCGAAGGTGCGCCTCCAACTCGTGGCGACGGATCGCGCCGTCGACTTGATCGAGGAGCGGATCGACCTGGCGCTTCGGGTGCGGGCGACCCTGGACAGCGATGCCGCGTTGACGATGCGGTCGCTGGGCAAATCCACCCGCATTCTGGTCGCCAGTCCCCAGATCGCGAGCCAGTTGGATGATGTCGAACAACTTGCCTCCTTCCCTGCACTGGCGACCAACGACGCTGCGGACGATCTCCAATGGCATCTGGAGGCCGAAGATGGTCGCCAGCACGTCATTCGCATGGCACCACGCATGGGCTGTGCCGATATGGCAGCCGTTCGGACCGCCGCGATCAATGGCCTGGGCGTAGCGATCCTCCCTGATCATGTCTGCCGGGAAGCGCTCCTGACAGGGCGCCTTGTCCGCGTGCTTCCAGCCTGGCGCGGGCTGCAGGGGATCGTACATCTGGTTTTCACGACACGCCGGGGTCTGGCACCGGCAGTTCGTGCACTCATCGATCATCTAGCCGTCGGCTTTCCGCGCGATATTGGTGCCGAACTGCGGGACGCCGCCAATGGCAAGCACCCCTAAGCCCTTGCCACCGTCGACCCATCTCAGCCGTTCATCACCGAATTTGCGTTCCCGAGGTGCGGACCGACCGCTCTTCCAATGCGTGAGCGGGCCAATGGCACGATGTTGTCCGACTAAGTCTACATCTGCGGTGGTTGGAGCGCACGATTTCCGTCTGCTTAATCGCCGTTGGCATCGACCATGAATACAGTGGGTTTGCCTCGCGACGCAGGATCCCATCCTGCCGACAAGGCTGCCCGCACGCCTCGCGAAGCAATCGCGTCGTTGATATGCAAACGTCCTTTCGGCAATCCTTTCAACAGGCGCTTTGGCGTCGGAAATTCCAGCACTGCTTCACGTGGCATATCTTTCTGACGCAGGGAAACCGTCATGCCCTTCCAGCCATCGGAAGAGGACAATTGGGGTTCGCTGAGGAGTTCCCAGTCATATTTGAACCCATCGATTTCGACGGTGCCAGTACGGCCGTGTGTATGAAGCATGACACGCCTTTAGCATGCCAGCGGCCGCACTCCACCCATAACTCGTGCTCGTCGCCTGATACTCGTCCAGTTCCTTGAGGCGCGCGACGAACGCAGCCTGATTGTCTGTGCAGACGGCGACTTTTCACGCCCGGCAAGCCCATTCCTCCGCAGCGGCCTTGTCATATTCGTCTTGCGCCTCATAGGCACAATCGTCTGGAGCAGGCCACCCAGCGTGAAACCGTGTTTCAAAAATCAGCGTGACCCAATTTGTTTGCAACCTGAAGCGCGGCAATTGCCTCTCTGGGAGAAGGGTGGGGTGAGGGTTTATTTTAATCACCCAACCAATCGGATATAATCTCGCCCTTATGCCCTTCGGGCGCTAACGCCGCGCGCAAAGCTTCCAACAGTGGCGGCAGTGTCTGCGTGAAAGCGTAGGGTGGATTAACGATATAGAGGCCCGCGCCGTTATAAATGCCGGGTTGCTCGCTATCGTATAGCCAATGCTCCACCAGCAGCAATTTCGGGATACCGAGCTTACGTAAGTGCTTCTTCCACTGCAAATGCGTGGCGCGGTCTTTCAGTGGATACCAGATCACCGTCACGCCATGCGCCCATTTGCGGTGAGCGGCGGCGAGGGTGGCGGTGATGCGCGCGCGTTCGTCCGGCTGCTCGTAGGGCGGGTCGACCACCACCACGCCGCGCGCGGTGCGGGGCGGCAATATAGCCAGCCAAAGCTCGTAGGCGTCGCGTTCATGCACGGCCGCGCTGGTGCCCCGCATCACGCCGCGGAGGGTGTAAGCGTCTTCCGGGTGCTTTTCGTTGAGGATCAGAAAATCCTGCGGGCGCAAAAGCTGCGCCAGAATCTGCGGCGAGCCGGGGTAAAGGTGCGGTTCGCCACCCACATTTACCGCCTGCACGGCGGCGCGGTAGTCGTCCAGCAAGGGGTTCGGGTCGGCAAAGGCCCGCAGCACGCCCCCCGTAGCCTCGCCGGTGCGTTGAGCTTCGTCACCGCCAAGGTCGTACAGCCCGCAGCCAGCATGGGTGTCGATCAGAGTCAGCGCGCCCTGCTTGTGCTGCAAGGCCCGCACCAAGGCAATCAGTAGGCTGTGCTTCACGACATCGGCGCTATTGCCAGCATGGAAGGAATGGCGATAATTCATTGTGATCCAAAATCCAGACGATCGGCCTTTAAACGAACTGCTGGACCTTCTGCAAAGCGAAGTTATGACCCCGCCGAAGCGAGCCGGTCCGGAAGATGTCGGTGACCTCCGCGGGGCAGTTCGAGAGCGCGTCCTTCAGATCCTCCGTGGGATTGTTGGAATTCGCCTCGATCTTCTCCCGGCTTTGCTGACAGCTTTTGGCGAAGCCCTGTTTTACCGATCGATAGCCGGTCATCTCCTCGATGATGCCCGACATATTGTCGTCGCCCTTGGCGAGCTGGACCATGCGGTTCGAAAGGCGACGGTCATTCACCTGGATGGAGTTGAGGTAATTCGTCGCCGCCTCCATCTTGCTGATGATATTTCCCATTTTTTCATCGAGCGTTTCGAAGAGATACTGGAACGCGACTGCGGGCGCGGCTTGAAGAATGCTTTCGAGCTTCTGGACGAGATAGTCGGGGTCGAGGAACGACATGCCGCCCAAGAACATGTCGATGCCGCCACACCCGGCCTTCACCTTGGGGAGCGTGAGGCTCATGAGATAATCATTATGGACGTCGACCCGGCCGGATATCCCACCCGCCGTCACATAGCCGCGGGTCTGATCCTCGAAGCTGCCGGGGCTCGTATAGGTCACATTGTCGAACCAGCTTTCCGCCCAGCCCTGGGCATGGGCGGCGGGAGTGGTCAGCGCGATGCCGAGCGCCGCGATGCTGGGCAGGGATTGGCGACAGATAGGGGCCATGGCGGGTGTCCTTGCTGGAGAAGGAGAGGGCTGAGACCCGCCATGGTCGGCTCCCTTTTGGCGTGGTTTGGGTTGATGCCGCGCGGGGAGGCGCGATGATGCCGGTGTATTTGGACATGGCGCGCAGACCGATTTCCGGTCGGACGCCTGTCAGCAATTTCGTCGATAGGTAGATGTTTCGCCGGAGATTTGCGTCATGGTCGGTGCCGATTGCAGCTGGAACGAGACGATCCTTGTCCGCCGCCGGCCGCACCCAGCGCACCGGATGGCCGACCCATGGAAGGCCAAGCCGACCGGAGCGGAGGAGCGCTTCGTTGGAGGAGATGGTGCGGACCTGCCAGCCATAGGTGCGGGCGAAGCGGAGGAGCCGCGTCCAAAGGTCGCCGCACGGTAAGCAGTCCGGCGCTGAACTCATTTCGACGACGAACAGCCTTCCCTCGGATCGCAACATCTCATCAACGTCGGACGGAAATTCGCGGGTCTGTGGGACGCGCGCGAGCCAGGCGATCAGTTCACGCGATGTGGTGACCGGGTTGATCGCGGCCTGCCTCGCCTTGTTTTCTCTCAGTTGGGAAGGCGGCGGAGATCTTCGTGGTGATGCCCGGCAAGAGCGCCATTATCAGCATCAGGATGCCATGCTTGAATGTAAGGCGGTAATGCCTTACATTTATCCACGAAAGGATATGAACGCGCTAACTATCACGACCAAGGGCCAGATTACCCTCAAGAAGGATCTACTCAAGCATCTTGGCCTGCAACCCGGCGACCGGGTCGCGGTAGAGAAGCTGCCCGATGGTCGCATCGAAATCCACGCGATGAAGCCCAGCGGAAAAATCTCCGATGTCTTCGGTATGTTGAAGCGAGAGGGACGCAAGCCGATGAGCATCGAGGAGATGAACGAGATCATCGGAAAGGGTTGGGCCGGCGAACTGTGAAGATCATCGCTGACACCAACATTCTGGTTCGAGCCATTACCGACGATGACGAGGTTCAGAGCCCCCTGGCGCGAGCGCAGCTCGATGGGGCGAAGCTCGTCGCCTTGACCCGGCCGACCTTGTGCGAACTTGCCTGGGTCCTGATCAAGGGTTTCAAGGTCAGCCGCGGAGAGTTCGCCGATATGCTTCGCACCTTGATTGCGGCCGACAATGTCGAAGTCGATCATGCAGCGGTCGAGGCTGGTCTCGCATTTCTCGATGCCGGTGGGGATTTTGTAGACGGCGTTATCACCCATGAAGGCCAGTGGCTGGGTGGCGAGACGTTCGTCAGCTTCGACGTTCAGGCCGTTAAGATCGCGAAGCGCCGTGGTCGGGCCGCGCTCACGCCGGTTTAATCGGGCGCCCTCATCGGCGGTCTTCCTGCAACGATAACGTAGCTGCCGACCCATCGGCGGAGCTGGCTGACACCGGCCCATTGGCCAAAGCATCGAAGAAGCCGCCTTCTTCGCCCGCGCCAGTCATGAACTGCTCGGGACGGATGTCACCATTGAGGAGCCGCACCGCCTGATAGGCCATGGCGGAGAGATTGGGATAGGCTTCGACGCCGCTCGCGATCACCATCCGCTGTTGGCTGTCGCGCTTGATGACCATCATCGTGGGCGTCACCTCTACCCCGAACCGTTGCCCCTGCTCAGGATGGGCGTCGAGATCCCGCCGAATAACCTGCCAGCCAAACTCCTCCTGGAAGCGCTGGGCGATCGGCCATTGCACCTGACAATAGCCGCAGCTTTTGCGGCTGAACATGACGAGGGCACAGGCGCGCGAGTTAGCGCGAAGATAACGCCAGCTTATGCGCAGTCTAGGGACCGCGACACCACCAGATCGGAGGATTCGATCAACCATTGCATTCATGAGGCGGCTGCCAGGCGACCGTGGCTTGAAAGAACGCTCCGAGCCCTGCGGAGGCAGGAGGGGGGATGGATCGGTGCGGAAGTGAGGAATAAGGATGGCTCGGTCGACCTGGGGCCCATGCAGGTAAACAGCTGGTGGGTGCCTCGCATCGCCCGGCTGACCGGCCGAAGCGAGCCACAGGTATGGTCTTTGCTCCGGGATGATGCCTGCTTCAACGTGGACGCGGCAAAATGGATATTTCTCTCGGCGCTCCATAATTCAAAGAATTTTTGGCGCGCAGTTGGGATATACCACAGTCCCACTCGCACCCGCCCAATCCACTACGCGCGCCAGGTCGCATCTATCATTGGACAGGAGAGGTAAATGCCTACTGACTGAAGCCGATGCGTCCGGCACCAGTCAGGATTGAATCATTCTGTGGGGCGTGGGCGCGGCTGCACAGCACGTCGCGATAGTGGCGCTCCAGCGGATTATTGCGGGTGAGCCCTGGATTGCCCGTGGCCTCTACCGCCAGTGCAACGGCGTCGATGGCATTACCAGTAATGAGGTATTTAAGGAGCTGCGCCTCCGATGCAGGGGGCGGCGCTCCTTCTTCGGTACGACGGATTAGGTCCTGCAGCAGTATCCTGTTGTTGAGTAGTAGAGCATCGATGCGGCCCAACAGTTCCTGATACCGATAAAGCGTCGAGAGCGGTGCGCCCAGATTGCTAGGTACCCGGGAGCGCGCAAACTCAGCGAACCAGTCACGCCCTGATGCGCCACCGCATCATAGAGGTTTCCCAGAAGGCCTACCATCCACGCGGTCTGAAGCGAACTGTCCTCGTTCCACTCCTCAGGCCGCCTTAAGTCCACAGCATGGTCGAATGGAATTGCCACGTCAGTCAGGATAACGTCGTGGCTGCCGCTAGCACGCATCCCTGCGTGATTCCACGTTTCTTCTATGCGTATGCCGGGACTGTCTGCCGGCACTAGGAAATAGCCGACCAGCGGATCGTCGCCTTCCGTCCGCCCCCAGACTATCATGTAGCTCAGGATCGGGCTCCCGGTGGAGAAGAGCTTGTGACCAGAAATCCGCCAGCCGTCTCCGTCACGTCTCGCCGTGGTAGCGGGCAGACCCCCGCGAAGGCGTTCCGAGTTCCGGCTCGACACGCAACGCATTCGCAAGCGCTCCGCGAGACACCGCTTCAGCCTCGATGCGGCGGCGCAGATGTGCGGGCCAGTGGTCTCTCCCACGCACGCCGGCATGAGTCAGATACTGCATTATCAGTACAAGAGCTGTTGAAGGATCTCCCTTCGCAATCTCCCGCACAACGCGGCTTGCCTCTGCAAGTCCCGCTCCGCGACCACCCTTTTCGGGCGCAATGGTTAGGGCCAGCAATCCGTGGTCATGCAGGGCGGAAAAATTTGCAAAAGGAAAGGAAGCGTCACGGTCATGATCGGAGGCTGTCCTACCGAACCGCTCACGCAGGGTGGCCAGCACGTCATCTGAAACAGCAGTGGGCCTTAAGTCGTGTGCTGTCGCCATTGTTTTTCCAGCGCTTTGTTGAACCTAGATTCTGTCGCCGGCGGTTATAACCAGCACCGCCGTGAAGCGCTGGCTTGGAGCCGTTTCTCCATGCGCACAAATGAATTGTTGAGTTCATTGCTTGAGAAAAATTCAGATGTGAGTGCGTGCAGTCCGGTATACTCCATGCGCCGACCCTTGATCCGCTAACGTCGGCATCGGCGTTGGCGGTAGCAACATCATGGCTGGAGCGGGCGAGCATGTTTATCGCAACTTTTATCGCGATTCCTCTTGAAATGATGATGCCGGATCGGCAGGCTCAAAAAAGCGACGGAAATCCGCCGCTTTGGGCAGGGCCATTTGGCGTTGTCCTGAGCTAGCATAATGATGACCCATCATTATCATGCGACTCCGGCGAGGGCGCAGGGCTGGCCGCAAGGGATTTACGAGCAACTGGCGCGGCAGGCGGTGCAGGGGCGCGGCTTGATCGGCGGGTTGCGCGTCGAGCCCGAATTGGGGACGCCGGTGCGCGGCGGTCTGCCCGCGACGGTCGCCCGGCGCACCACCGACGGCTGGGCGATCAGCGGCACGAAGATCTACTCGACCGGTTCCACGGGCCTCGACTGGTTTTCGGTCTGGGCGAAGACGGATGAGGAAAATCCGCGTGTCGGCAATTTCCTGGTCCGTTCCGACAGTCCGGGCATCGCCATAGAAGCGGCGTGGGATCATCTGGGCATGCGCGCCACGGTCAGCCATGCGGTGCATTTCGCGGATACGCCGGTTCCGCTGGATCATGCGGTCGACATCCGCTTGCCCGAACAATGGGCGGCGGGCGCGGGTGACCCCAGCCTCGCGATCTGGAACGCGCTGTCGATTTCCACCATCTATGACGGCGTGGCGCGGGCCGCGCGCGATTGGCTGCGCGCCTATCTCAACGACCGGGTGCCCAGCAATCTGGGCGCCGCGCTGGCGACTTTGCCCCGCGTGCAGGAGAAGTTCGGGGAGATCGAGGCGCTGCTGCAGGTCAACCGCACGCTGATCCGTGACGCCGCCTCACGTTACGATGCGGGCGATCCTCCCGGCGCGGTGGAGGTCAACAACATCAAATATCTCGCGACCGCCAATGCGATCCGCGCCGTGGAGATCGGGCTGGAACTGACCGGCAATCCGGGCATCAGTCGCAAGAATCCGCTGGAGCGCCATTATCGCGACGTGCTGTGCAGCCGCATCCATTCGCCGCAAACCGACACCATATTGATCGCGGCGGGACGCGCCGCGCTGGGGAACTGACATGTCCTTGATCATCGCCAGCCAGTTGGAACCCGATTTCAACCGCAGCCTTGGCCTGCACCCGTCGGCCCCGACCCTGATCGACGTGGCGGAGGATGAGCCGTGGACCGCCGCGAACGAGGCGGACATATTGCTGGTGCGGCCTTCGCTGGCCTGGCGGCAATCCGCGCAGGAGCGGCCCAAAATATGGCCGGGGCGGCTCAAATGGGTCTATAGCGCCTCGGCGGGCGTGGATTTCTATCCCGACTGGCTGCTGGAGGCGCCTCTCGTCACCTGCGGCCGCGGCGTCGCGTCGGAGGAGATTGCGGATTATGTGATCGCCGCCATCTATGCCCATGCCAAGAATTTGGAGGCGGCGACGGCGCGCTCGCGGGAGCAGTGGGTGCCCGTTCCGCTGGGCCGGGTGTCCGGAACGACCATCGGCATTGTCGGGCTGGGCGCGATCGGGACGGCGGTGGCCCGGCGCGGGCTGGCCCTTGGCGCGCAGGTCATCGGCTTGCGGCGAAGCGGCGCGCAATCGGGCGTCAGCGGCGTGCAGCATGTCCGCGATCTGGAAACGCTGGTGGCGGAGGCGGATCATATCGTCGTCGCCGTGCCCGGCACGCCGGAAACCCGCCACCTTTTCAACGAAGCGCTGTTTGCGCGGATCAAGCCGGGCGCGCACCTCATCAACGTGGCGCGGGGTTCCGTGATCGACCAGGAAGCGCTGATCGACGCGTTGGACCGGGAACGGCTGGGCTTCGCCACTCTGGACGTCACCGATCCAGAGCCGCTGCCCGCCGGCCATGCGCTCTACACCCATCCCCGCGTACGGTTGACGCCGCATATTTCCAGCAATTACACGCTGATCCGTCATCGGTTGCTGGACAAGGTCAATGACGATCTGTCCCGCTTCGTCCGGGGCGAAAAGCCCAGCGACATCGTCGATCCGGCGCGGGGTTATTAGGGAGGATCGGCATCCGGAACGATACCGGTCAAGCCCATTATCGTCGTCATGCTGAAACAAGTTCAGCATGACGGTTTTTCGGGTGGTGAACTGCTGACGACTATCCGCCGTTTCAGAGCCCTAAAGCGTCTGAACCGTCTCCCGCGCCAGTTCGGCCAGCCGGTGCGCCGCCTTGTCCAGCTTCTCCCCGGCCCGCAGGATCGCCGCCACGCGCGGCAGGGACGGCAGCCGTTCATGCTCCAGCCCCTGGCCGTCCTCCAGGAACAAATGGGTGCGGCAGGTGATGCCTAGCCCCGCCCCCACGGCCGCCTTCAGCGTCGCCAGATTGGGCGTCTCCACGGCGATCCGCCATTGCAGCCCGCTATCCTCCAGCGCCCGGATCGCAGCTTCGCGGAAGCGGCAAGGCTCCTCCAGCACGGCCAGGGGGATCACTTCCCGATCGACCAATGCGCCTTCGCCATACCAGCTCATCGGCGCGACCGTCACCGCATGCGGATCATTGGGCGCGGCGAAGCCCAGCAAAATGTCGAGTTCGCGGCGCTCCAGCAGGGTCTGCAACTCCGCCGTGCCCGCGACCCGCGCATAGATCTGCGCGTCGGGGTGCAGTTCGGAAAAGCGCGACAGCAGTCCGCTGAGCAGGCTGTCGGCAAAGTCCTGGACCATGCCGATGCGCGCTGGCCCGGCGAATCGGCCGGCGCTGACCGCTGCGACCGCCTCGTCATGCAGCAGCAGCACCCGCCGCGCATAATCGAGCAGCACTTCCCCGGCGGAGGTCAGGTTCAACCGCCGCCCTTCCCGCAGGAACAGCGTCTGCTGCACCAATTCCTCCAGCCGCTTGATCTGAAGGCTGAGCGCGGATTGGGTCACGAACACCTGCTCTGACGCGTTCAGCATCGATCCGGTGTCGACGATGGCCACGAAGCTGCGCAGCAAATTGGTAGGCAGATTGACCGGCATGAAAACCTCAATGCAATGGGAAAGACGCCGATCCGAAGCCGGGAACGGAGTCGCTGTCTTATCGCCAAGGCTTATATATCAATCAAAATAGTAGAGATTTAACGCGGCCAGAAAAATCTTGGCTCAAACGGCTGAAGCGCGCAAACCCGCTATTTCCCAAGGCCGATGGCGCATATTTTGCGGCCAATCGCTTCCTATGAGCAGCTCTTATAGGTCAGTCCAATAAAACTTAATTGAATTGGTAGACAATTCATGTTGGGCTTTCCCTCACCACCAAGAGGGCGAGTTGATGACGGTTTTGGCAGTGGACAGACGCGGTACCGGGCATGCCGGCGGGCGGAGATTTTCTCTGGCGCGTTTCGGTGGGCGTTGGCTTTCGCCCGTCATCCTGCTGCTGCTCTGGGAATTGGGGTCGCGCAGCGGCTTGATCCCCGAACGTACCCTTGCCGCGCCCTCGGCCGTGATCGGCACGCTGGCGGAAATGCTGCTGTCGGGCGAACTGCCCTCGAACCTTTTGGTGTCCTTCGCCCGAGTCGCCGTTGGCTTGCTGATCGGGGTGGGCCTGGGCCTCGCCCTTGGGCTGGTTGCCGGATTGTCGCGGACCGGAGAACTGACCGTCGACCCGCTGATGCAGATCAAGCGGACGATCCCCGTGCTGGCGCTCACGCCGCTTTTCATCGTCTGGTTCGGGATCGGGGAAACGCCCAAGATCGCCCTCATCGCCTTCGCGGCGGTCTTTCCGGTCTATCTCAATCTCTATAGCGGCATCCGGGGCGTCGACCTGCGCTTGCTGGATGCGGCGAAAAGCTTCGGCCTCAGCCGTTGGGAGCAGATCTGGCACGTCGTCCTGCCCTCCGCTCTGCCTTCGCTGCTGGTCGGGCTGCGCTATGCCCTGTCGGTCGCCATATTGGTCCTGGTCGTGGCGGAACAGATCAACGCCTCGGCCGGGCTTGGCTATCTCATCAACAATGCCCGCGATTTCATGCGGACCGACATCATCGTCGTCTGCCTCATGGTCTACGCCATTCTCGGCCTTGGCGCCGACTGGCTGGTCCGCACCGTCGAAGCCCGCGCCCTGATCTGGCGCCCCAGCATAGTGGAGCAATAAGCATGGACGCCCGCCTCGGATTCACCGCCCTGCAAAGCGCCGCCGACCATCGCGACCTGCCGCATCCCGAACCGGTGGTCAGGCTGCGCGGTTTCACCCGCCGCTTCGGTCCCAACACGATCATCGATGGCCTGGACCTCGACATCGCGCCGGGTGAGTTCATCGCCCTGCTGGGCCGTTCCGGCTCGGGCAAGACCACGCTGCTGCGCACGCTGGCAGGGCTGGACGAGGTGCGGGGCCAGGATGTGGAAGTGCCCGATTCCCGCGCCGTGGTGTTCCAGGATGCGCGGCTGCTGCCCTGGAAGCCGGTGTGGAAGAATGTCGCCCTGGGCCTCAAGGGCGACCGGGTGCGCGACCGCAGCGAAGCGGCGCTCAAGGAAGTCGGTCTTGGCCACCGCCTCGACGCCTGGCCGCTGACTCTCTCAGGCGGAGAGGCGCAGCGCGTCGCGCTCGCCCGCGCCCTGGTGCGCGAACCGAAACTGCTGCTGCTCGACGAACCCTTCGCGGCGCTGGACGCGCTGACCCGTTACCGCATGCATGATCTCGTCCTGTCGTTGTGGCGCGCCCATCGGCCCGCCGTGCTGATCGTGACCCATGATGTGGAGGAGGCGATCGCGCTGTCCGACCGGGTGCTGGTGCTCAACAAGGGCCGCATCGTCGCGCAGGAGCGGGTCACCGCCCCACGCGGCGAACGCTCCGGCATTTCCGGCCGTCTGCGCGAAAAGCTGCTCTCCTACCTGGGCGGCGACGTTCATGGGGATGACGTCCTGCCCTTCGCCCCCATCGTCGAGGCAGCCGAATGAACGCAGTCGCCACCATAGTCCGACCCGTCGAAGGCGGCGCGGACATAGGCCGCCTGCGCGGCTTCGTCACCGCCTTTGCCGATCTGCTGGCGGCGACGCGGGATGAAGGGGCGATATTGGAAAGCGGCCGTGCCCTGCTGAGCCGTCTGATCGCCAGGGACGACTGGCTGCCGGAGCAATTCACCCGCCCGCATCCGGAGCGCTACCAGCAATATCTGCTCCATTGCGACAGCCGGGAACGGTTCAGCGTCGTCAGCTTCGTCTGGGGGCCGGGCCAGTCGACGCCGATCCATGATCACACCGTTTGGGGCCTGGTCGGCGTGCTGCGCGGCGTCGAAAAGGTGGAGCGCTTTCGCCAGTCGCCCGATGGCCGGTTGATCCCGCATGGCGAACAATTTCTGCGGGAAGGCGAAGTCGACGCCGTCTCCCCCCGCATCGGGGACATTCATCGCGTGACCAACGGCCTGCCGGACCAGCCATCGATCAGCATCCATGTCTATGGCGCTAATATCGGCGCGGTCGAGCGGGCGACCTATGCCGCCGACGGCACCCCCAAAAGCTTCATATCGGGTTACGCCAACGGCGTGATCCCCAACCTCTGGGACAGATCGAGAAACGCATGACCACCGACACGCTGGACCGTATTCAGACTGCCACGCCGCAGGATATTCGCCGCGCCCTGCTGGTCGGCAGCGAGATCGCCCTGATCGACGTGCGCGAGGAGCATGAATTCGCGCAGGGCCACCCGCTCTTCGCCGCGCAGATTCCGCTGCGCCGGATCGATGAGGAAGCGCGCTGGCGCATTCCCCGGCTGGATACGCCAGTCATCGTCTATGACGATGGCGAAGGGTTGGCGCGCAAGGCGGCCGTGCGGTTCGAGGGGCTGGGCTATACCGACGTCCGCGAGCTGGAGGGTGGTCTCCATAGCTGGCGCGAGGCGGGTTACGAGCTGTTCGAGGATGTGAACAGCTATTCCAAGGCCTTTGGCGAGCTGGTCGAACATCGCCGCCATACGCCCTCGCTGGCGGCGGAGGAGGTGCAGGCGCTGATCCGGGAAAAGGCCGACATCGCGATCCTCGACGCCCGCCGCTACGACGAATATAACACGATGAGCATCCCGACCGGCACCAGCGTGCCCGGCGCCGAGCTGGTGCTGCGCGCCCGGACCATCGCGCCCGATCCGGATACGACCATCATCGTCAATTGCGCTGGCCGGACCCGCTCGATCATCGGCACGCAGTCACTAGTCAATGCGGGTCTGCCCAACCCGATCTTCGCGCTGCGCAACGGCACGATCGGCTGGACGCTCGCGGGGCAGGAGCTGGAGACCGGCCAGACCCGCGTCGCGCCGGAGGTGGACAATCGCTCGGTCGAGGACGCCCGCGCCCATGCCCGAGACGTCGCCTATCGCGCCGGGGTGAAGCGCATCGGCTGGGATGAACTGGAAGAGTTGAAGGCGGACACGGCCCGCACCCTCTACCTCTACGACGTGCGCCAGCCGCGTGAATATGAGAGTGGCCATCTGCCCGGCTTCCGCAATGCGCAGGGCGGCCAGCTAGTGCAGGAAACCGACCATAACGCCCCGGTGCGCGGGGCGCGCATCGTCGTCACCGACGATCTCGGCCCCCGCGCCGACATGAGCGCGTCCTGGCTCGCCCAACTGGGGTGGGAGGTGTTCGTGCTGGACGTGGACTGGTCCGCCGTGGCGCTGGAAAAAGGGTCGGATGGCGCGCCCAGCCCGCGTGGGCCGGAGGGCCGCTACAAGCGCCCCTATGAGGGCACCGACAACAAGGCCGCCGCCATGCAGGCCTATCTCGACTGGGAATATGGCCTCGTCGCCCAATTGGAGCGTGACGGCACCCACGGCTTTTTCGTGATTTGATTGGGGAAGGGACGACCATGAGCGTCAGGTTCATCGGCTATATCGGTTTCAACAACGGCTCAGAAACCCAGTCGGCAGTGCGCAGCCGCGTGCTCGACAAGGATTATGTCGAGGCGGCGGCGAGGGCGCAGGAAGAGGGCGGCTTCGACCGGGTGTTGATCCCCTTCGGCTCCAATACCCCGGAAAGCCAGATTGTTGCGGCCCATGCGGCGGCCATCACCTCTGCCCTCGGCTTTCTGGTCGCGCACCGGCCCGGCTTCACCCAGCCGACGGTCGCGGCCCGGCAACTGGCGACGCTGGATCAGCTATCGGGCGGCCGCGTCGCCGTGCATATCATCACCGGCGGCGCCGACGAGGAAATGGCGCGGGACGGCGACACGAAAAGCGTGAAGGCGGAGCGCTACGCCCGCACCGACGAATATCTGTCGATCCTGCGTCAGGAATGGACGGCGGCCCAGCCCTTCGACCATCGGGGCAAATTCTATGACGTGAAACAGGCGTTCAGCGCCGTCAAACCCGATAATCTGCCGGTCTTCTTCGGCGGTTCGTCGCCCGAAGCGATCGAGGTCGCGGGCCGCCATGCCGATGTCTACGCCCTTTGGGGCGAAACGCTGGAGGCCGTGCAGGACACGGTGCGGCATGTGCGCCGGTCGGCGGCGCGCTATGGCCGCGATCCGGGCTTCTCCCTGTCGTTGCGCCCCGTCATCGCGGATACGGAGGAAGCGGCGTGGAAGCGCGCGGCGGAGATAGAGGAGCAGGTGCGCGAAAACCGCATCGCCGCCGGCCTGCCGCTCACCGGCCATCGTCCGCCCAATGCCGGTTCGCTCCGCCTGCTCGAAACCGCCAGCACCAATCGGCAGGACAAGCGGCTATGGACCGGCGTCGCGGCCCTCACCGGCGCGGCGGGCAACAGCACGGGGTTGGTCGGCACGCCTGAACAGGTGGCCGACGCCATGCTCGATTATTATGACATCGGCATCGATCATTTCCTGATCCGCGGGTTCGATCCGCTGGGCGATTCCATCCTTTATGGCCGGGAACTGCTCCCCGTCGTGCGGCGCAAGGTGGCTGAGCGCGACAAGGCTCGTCTGGCGCTGGCGGGCTGACATGGCGAAGAACAGGGGCGCGATCATCGCGGTGGCATTGGCGGCGGCGGCGGGCTTTGGCCTTGCCGCCGCGAAATTCGGCGGCAGCGGCGACACGGTGCTGCGGGTCGCCAACCAAAAGGGGCAGGTCAAATCCATGATGATCGCCTCGGGCGTGCTCAAGGACGCGCCCTATACGGTCGAATGGTCGGAATTCCCGGCAGCCCAGCCTTTGCTGGAGGCGGTCGGCGGCGGCGCGGCGGACCTGGGCCTGGCCGCCGACGCGCCCTTCATCTTCGCCTATCAGAGCGGCAGCCCGGTCAAGGCCATCGGCGTGCAGGCGCCCGCCGCCCAGGCCGGGGAGGCGCTGGCCCTCGTGGTGAAGCAGGGTTCGCCCGCGCATTCGATACAGGATCTGATCGGCAAGTCGGTCGCCACCACGCGGGGGTCGATCGGCCA
Source organism: Sphingobium sp. 15-1 (assembly GCF_013375535.1). Classification (GTDB taxonomy): domain Bacteria; phylum Pseudomonadota; class Alphaproteobacteria; order Sphingomonadales; family Sphingomonadaceae; genus Sphingobium; species Sphingobium aromaticivastans. The sequence goes on along the minus strand of NZ_JABXJG010000002.1, from coordinate 749,399 downwards.
TCACCTGTTGCTCCAGGCGCTGGAGCGGGCGCATATCCCGGCGGACCGGATACGCGTCACCTTCCTGCCGCCCGGCGATGCCAAGGCCGCCTTCGACAGCGGCGCGATCGACGCCTGGTCCACCTGGACGCCCTATACCAATGTGGCGATCAAGGAAGGCGCGCGGGGGGTGGTCGACGCGAAGGATTATGGCCTGCCGCTCTATATCGACATCGCCTATGCCGATTCCATCGAGTCCAAACGGGCGCTGCTGGCGGATTTCCTTCAGCGGGAGGCGCGGGCCGTAGCATGGGCGCGTGCGCATCCCGATGAATTCGCGCAGGTGCTGGCGAAGGAAACCGGCTTGCCGCTCGACATCGCCCGCGCCAGTTTCGACCGCAACAACCGCGTCGCGCAGCCCATCGACGGCAAGATCGTCGCGCATGAGCAGGCCATCACCCAGCGCTTCCAGAAAGCCGGTCTGACCGAGGGCAAGCGCCCGGTCGCGGACGCCTTCGACCGCAGTTTCGGCAAGGGCGGATGAAGCTGGACTTCGTCACCGGCAAGCAGATTTAAAATTCAAATTTACTCATAGTTCCGGTAGCGAAGTCATTTCTCAATCATTTCGATAGTAAATAGACGGTCCCCGGAAACGGGGGATAAATCCATGAAGCTCAATCGTCTCTATCTGTGTTCGACCGCTGTTGCAGGCGCGCTGCTGACGTCGTCGCCCTCTTTTGCACAAGGCGTTGCGACGCCCGACAGCGCTGACGTTGAAGCGGCCGACGCCAGCGCCATCATCGTGACCGGCGTGCGCGGCGCGCCGCGCACCGTGGCGGAAAGCCCTGCGCCGATCGACGTGGTGGGCGCGGAGAAATTGCAGGCCACCGGCTCGGCGGAATTTGGCGAGGCGCTGTCCAAACTGCTGCCCTCGCTCAATTTCGGCGCGACCCATGCGGGCGTCTTCTCCATCGGGCGTCCGGTCACCAATCGCGGCCTGGCGCCCGCCTATACGCTGGTGCTGGTCAACGGCAAGCGCCGGCACAATGGCGCCTTCCTCAACAATTCGACCGCCGACACCTCCGGCGCGAACCCGGTCGACATCGACCTCATCCCCACCAGCGCCATCGACCGGATCGAGGTGCTGAAGGACAGCGCTGCCGCCCAATATGGCACCGACGCCATCGCCGGGGTCATCAATATCCAACTGGCCAAGAAGGAAGGGCTGAGCGGCGATTTCACCTATGACACGCTCTATGACGCCAATGGCAGTCCGGATAGCTGGAAGGGCACGATCCGTTACGGCACGAAGATCGGTGACGGCGGCTTCCTGACGCTCAGCGGCGACATCCGCAAGCGCGGCGGAGCCTGGTGGAACCTGCCCGCGACCGATACGAACATCTATGGCTTGCCCGCCAATCGCTCGGTGGATCAGGTGGCGGCGACCAGCGGCCTGACCCGCGATCAGGTGCTGGCCAATGTCGCCCAGGCCAATGCCCGCAACGCGCAATGGAGCCGTGACGGCGCGCATAATGGCGATCCGCAGATCAAGGCGTTCAACCTGTCCTATAATGCCGAACTGCCGGTGACGGAGAATGTCACCCTCTACAGCTTCGGTACCTATGGCGAGCGCGACGCCCAGGTCGGCAATAATTTCCGCCGCCCCAACAGCACCGCCAATTTCACCGCGCTTTTCCCGGACGGCTATTATCCGCTCAACAATATCGACGAGAACGATTTACAGTTCGTGGGTGGTTTGCGCGGCGCGCTCTGGGGCTGGGACTATGATGTCAGTTCCTCCTTCGGCCGCAACTATAGTCACCAATATTCGAAACTGTCGGTTCGTCCCTCGCTGGGACCGACCAGCCCGACAAGCTGGCCCAATCTTGCCAATTTCGAGTTCCGGCAGTGGAGCGATATTTAGGACCAGAACGACCAACAAAGTCTCAAGTGAATTAAAATAAATTGCCTTTTATCAGTATGTTAATTGAAGTATCATCCTTATCCGTGGGATTCTAAACGGATTTTGGAATTCATGCGTTTTGTTGGTAAAAATGTTGGTATCGCTCAAGGGATTTTGAGTTTCGCGCATCGATACAGGAGTTCTGTTCGGTGCTGACCGATGATGTCATCCAATCGCTTCTTCCAACCACAAGGCCGATAAAAAAATCGGACGGTGGAGGCCTCCATGTCTGTGTAGCACCTGACGGCCAAATTCAATGGCGGCTGGCATATCGATTTGATCATAAGCAGAAGACGGCTGCAGGTGGATCCTATCCTGCAGTCAGCATTCAACAGGCCCGTGCTTGGCGCGATCATTTGAAAAATTTTATCAGCGAGGGCAAAGACCCTGCCGAGCTCAAGCGCAATCAGAAATATGAGGATGAGGCTGCTCGCATCACTTTTTTCGAGTTGGCTCAAGAATGGCTCGAAATTAAGCGTAAAGAATGGTCGCCGCGTCACTCGCTGCGCGTCGAAGGAAGGTTAAAGCGAGATATCTTTCCATATCTTGGAAGAATTCCTGCGCGTGCAATCTTGCCTCGAATGGTTCTTGAGATCTTAAAACGTGTTGAAGAACGCGACGCAAGCGAAGTTGCGCGACGACTCCGGAGTTATTGTAGTGACATTTTTAAGTACGGTATCCCCGATGGGAGGGTGATAACCGATCCATGTCGTGATCTGGCACTCGCGCTGCGTAAGCGGGTGGTGAAACACAGGGGAAAAATTCCCCTTAACGAGCTTCCGCGGTTTTATGTAGCGCTCAACGCAGACACAGGATCCCGCCTAAGCCATCTAGCGCTCCGTTGGACCATCCTAACGATGGTTCGGACACAGGAAACGCGATTTGCGCAATGGCACGAGTTTGAGGGGCTCGGAGGTACCGAGCCGATATGGAGGATCCCGCCAGAACGCATGAAAATGCGGCAAGAACATCTCGTTCCACTTCCCCCTCAAGCTATCGCGTTGCTCCGTGAAATCAGGGAACTCAATGTCTACGGAAGACACGGGAATGAGCGATTTGGACGATATCTGTTCCCTGTCGTGGGCAACGAAGACGATATAATTAGCTGTAACCGTATGATGGTAGTCATGAAGCGAATTAATATCTCGCCCGGCTCGACGGTCCACGGATTTCGCTCGGTAGCAAGTACGGTTCTGAACGAAGCCGGGATATTTCTGCCAGACTGGATAGAACTTCAACTCGCCCATGCACCATCAGGAGTTCGCGCCGTTTACAATTCAGCCCTTTATCTCAAGCAGCGTCGCGAAATGTTAATCTGGTGGGCGAATTATTTGGAAAGTGCGGAACGCGCCTCCGCTGCGATTTCCATAGAAAGCATGGCGACGCCTAAGCAGAAAAAAAGCGCTGTAGGCTCACTCGACTGGTTTCAATCGTCCTGGTAGGCCGCTAGAACCTGCATTGATCAAAATATGTGGAGAGGCGCCAGGTATCGCTCTGGCGCCGACCCCCACTGGGGGCGGAAACTCGTTAAAATTTATGTCGAGACAGATCGAAGCTTTGGGATTGCCTATCTTTTCGATCATTGCCTTGTATCGTAAGCGCCGTTTATTTGCTTCGTTTATTCACGAAATTATCTTTTGATAATATTGTTAATTAAAATAGGTGCGATGTATTGTGGATCGAAATCATTTTGAATTTGTTTGGCTCTATTTGTAATTGAGTAACGCTGAGGTTTCTCCGCACTCTTATTGCAGTTAAGCAGCCTGCTCCCGCAACCAAACTTTGGTCCAAATGGACCAACAAAGTTTCAAGAGGTCGCCAAAAAAACTGCTGTTTTCAAGCAGTTATCTCATGTAACATGGTCTCCTATGGGATCATGACCGCTCAGGTGGTTTGCATGGGATTTGTTGGTCTTTTTGTTGGTCTTTGGAACAGGATTTCAAATCCCACGCACCGTTTTCAGGAGTCCTGACCGGTGCTGACCAACAGTCTCATTCAATCGATTTTACCCTCCGAACGCCCCGTCAAGAAAGCCGATGGCGGCGGCCTGCACATCTGCGTCCTGCCCAACGGCAAGGCCCAGTGGCGCCTTTCCTACCGCTTCGACTACAGGCAGAAGACGCTCAAGGGCGGCACCTATCCCGAGGTCAGCATCGACCGCGCGCGGGTATGGCGCGAGGAGATGAAGGCGCTCCTCGCCGAGGGGAAAGACCCGGCCCACATCCGCCTCCTGAAGAAATATGAGGTGAAGGCCGAGAACACGACCTTCCAGCAACTGGCCGAGGAATGGCTCGCCGTGAAACGGGAAGGGTGGTCTGCCCGCTATGCCGGCGTCATCGAGCGGCGGCTTGAGGCGGATATCTTCCCCGTCATCGGCAAGAAGAAGGTCCGGGCGATCATCCCGCAGATGATGCTCGAAGCCTTGCAGCAGATCCAGGATCGCGGCGCGCTCGAAATGGCCCATCGCGTCCGGGGCTATTGCAGCGAGATTTTCCGCTATGGCATCCCCAGCGGCCGCGTCATGTCCGATCCCTGTACCGACCTCGGCTCAGTGATGCGCAAGCGGGCGCGGGTCAAGCATCGCTCCAAGGTTCCGATCTCGGAACTGCCGCGCTTCTATGCGGCGCTCAACGCCGATTCCGGCTCACGGCTCAGCCATCTTGCCCTGCGGTGGACCATTCTCACCATGGTGCGCACGCAGGAAACCCGCCACGCCCAATGGAGCGAGTTCGAAGGCCTGGGCGGACCCAAGCCGCTGTGGCGCATTCCCGCCGAGCGCATGAAGATGCAACTGGAGCATCTGGTGCCGCTGCCGCCACAGGCCGTCGAGCTGCTCCGCGAACTCAGGGAACTCAATGTCTACGGAAAGTTCGGCAACGAGCGGTTCGGGCAATATCTTTTCCCGGTCATCGGCAACAACGATGACACGATCAGTTCGAGCCGCATGCTGGTCCTACTGCGGCGTTTGGGCGTCGGGGACAAGGCGACCGTCCATGGCTTCCGTTCGGTCGCCAGCACCATATTGAATGAATCGACGCTCTTTAACGCCGACTGGATCGAGATGCAGCTTGCCCATGTGCCGCAAGGGGTGCGGAGCGTTTACAACGCCGCGCTCTATCTCGATCCCCGCCGGAAGATGATGAAATGGTGGGCGGACTATCTCGATGACGCCGAGCGCGCTTCGAAGGCTATCGTCATCGAGGACAAGACCCCGAAGAAGAAGCCGGTCGAAGCGCTGGGCTGGTTTCAGTCGTCCTGGTAATTGGCGGGAGATCGCATCCATCGCATGATCCGCGACAGGCGCCAGGCCACTGCCCTGGCGCCTATTTTTTCGGGCGCGGGAAACGTGCCCAGATGGATGTCGCGATAGATGGAAGCCTTGGGCTTCCCGGTTTTCTGGATCACCGCCCTGAGGCGCAGAAATTGCTCACTCATATCGTCCATAGCAAACCAAGCTCCTGTCCCGGTCTGCCCGCGCCCATATTGTGCCGCTTTTACAATCGCCAATCAAGGGCCGGTCGGCGCATGGGAGAAGCGTCCTGGCACGGTTTGGGCCGTCCGTCGTCGCTATGCCTGACAGCGCAAAGCGCCTATCACTGACCGGAGATAATAAGGGATCGCTGTGTGAGGTCGATATTTGTGCGGGCGGGCCATTTGCTGGGGGCTCGTGTCGAAAGCGTGACGCAAATTTCCGGCGGCAGCCTTTCGTCGGTCAGCCGGCTTGGTTTGGTCGGTGGGGGGACGGCGATCGCGAAGACCGGCTCGCTGGTGGCCGTCGAAGCCACGATGCTGGAGGCGCTGCGCGGAAGGGGCGTGCCGACGCCGACGATCCTCGCGATGGAAGCCGAATTGCTGATCCTGGAGGATCTGCCCGCTGCGGGGCGGCTTGCCCGTGCATGGGCAAACCTTGCGGACATTCTCGATCATCTGCATCTGCCAACCGCCGGCGCCTATGGTTGGGACTCTGATTATTCCTTCGAAACCGTGGCCATTCTGAACGGTCGGAAAAGCAGCTGGATCGAATTCTGGGGCGACAACCGGCTGCGCTGCCATCTTCCCCATATTGATCGCCATTTGGGGGATCGCCTTGAGGAACTGGTCCGGCGGTTGGGCGAGTTCCTGCCGGACCATCCGCCGGCCGCCTTGCTTCATGGCGATCTTTGGGGCGGAAACATTCTGGTCAGCGACGTCAGCATATCCGGCTTGATCGATCCGGCAGCCTATTACGGCCACCGGGAAGTCGATTTGGCGATGCTCAGCTTGTTCGACAATCCTCCGGTCGCATTCTACGAAGCCTGTGGTCTCGAAGAAGGGTGGCGTGAGCGGCAACCCATATATCGCTTATGGCCGCTGCTCGTGCACGCCCGCTTGTTCGGCGACAGCTATGTCAGGCAGGCATCGGCCTGCCTGGGCGAGATTGGGTTTTAACGACCCTTCCTCGCCGCTCAGCGGCCAAATATCGCTCACCGGCAGCGGACATTTCATTGCCGCGCTCGGGCCGGTCATCATGTCCGTTTTGTCGGACGATCCGGAAGGTCTCCTTTAACCCGCCCAGTAAAACATCCGAACGTTCATTCAGGGAGGAACGTTATGCCAACTACGCCCCCCTCCCAGACGTCATCAGGACGAAATTACCTCCCATATTCACGTCGAACAGGCGGACACATAGGCTCTACACGGCGTCGTACAGCACCCCCACGACGCGACGGGCGGAGGTCATCAGGGGAACATCACCGACATCGCTTACAGCTTCGGTGGCGACGACCATCGAGGAACCTAGGCCGCCAATCGTCTCGAATTGCCGGAGATGACCCAGCGCACCGGGCAGCCGGCTGCCCACGCGCTTGAAGATGCTGGTGCCGTCAGCGAGCGTCACCGCCGCCAGCTTGCCCGTCCAGCCATCGAGCTGGGCCGGCGTCAGCTCGGCGCCGCCGAGAATCACTTGGCCGGGCAGCGCCAGTGGGATCGCGCTGTCCTCCTTCACACGATACGCGATCTGAACCGTATCGAGTTCTGGTACGGTTTCGATCGGCGTCGCCTCGCCGCCGCCGGCAGGCGGTGGCATGTCGGTGAACACCGCGCCGACGATACGATACAGGCGCACCGCACTGTCGTCGTAGGTCATTGTCGCGCGGCTATCCCTCGGATCCGGCATCTGGGCCGAAAGCGAGACGCCGATGGCGTTCGGAGAGCGCGCGATCCGCCGCGCGAAAGTGTGCTTCTTGTGGCGCGCGATCACAAGGTTGTGGTCGCGGCCGGGGTAGGGCTCGCACTCGACGATCGCGGCCGAACCCGGGGGAATTGCGAAGCCAAGGCTCTCACCGCGCACGTAGTAGAGCGACTTCCCCTGGAACCACGTGCCGTCGAGGCTGTCTTCCGACACATCCTGCGAGCCGCCAGACGGCGCCGAACCCATGAACGCGGCGATGTCGGGGCAAATCGGCACGGCGATGACCGGAGGGGCGAGGGGCCGAAGCGCCACCACGTTTGTCCCGCCGGTCGAGGTTTCGAGCGGCTCGCGCCACCGGTGCAGGCGGAACTGCTCGTGCACCTTTTCGACGTTGGTCCGAAGCTGCGCAAAGGTCTGCTTCAGGCGGTCGACATCCATATAGGTGATGGAAGTCTTGTCGTGATGTGACTGGTTCAGGACGCGACGGGCGTCGGCTCCCTCCGCGAACGCTGGGTCGTTCGCGAACTGCTTCACCAGCGGATGTTGGAACAGTTCGCCTGAGCCGCCACCGACCATTCCGCGCAGGCGATCAACGAGCGGCATGAGCGTGACCGCCTTCGTCGTGGTGGTGTATGCAGGGTGGGCAATGCTGTCGAACAGATCGCCAAGGCGGGCCTCAAGGAACACGCGCAGATCCGACGCATAGTCCTGCGCGGCAGCATGGTTATCAGGCGAATCCAGAAACACGCCACGCTTTCGATCGACCTCCTCCTGCGCTGGCGCGACGAACACCGTAGGATGCACCGAATTCACGGGATGGACGGACAGATGCTCCGAGCCTTCGCGATGCTCGGCGACGAGGCAGCGGGCGAACTTTCGATCATGTGTGGTGATCAGAAGCTGGGCCGACGATGCCAGCCCGGACAGTCCGCGGGCTAGCCGCTCGCGGTTGTCGTTGTCGAGCAACTCCTGCGGATCGTCAAGGACCAGCGTCGTCAGGCCGCCGCGCTGCCGGAGGACGTACTCACGGAAGGCAAGGAAGAAGCCGAGCAGCGCACCACGAAGCGCAGAGGCGTTCGAGATGTGCTGGGCAGGAGCGTTCACGCCGTCTCGCCCAACCTGCAGTCCGAGCACACCCTTGGCGTCCATGACCGTGCCGGTGAGATCCGGCGCGTATGTGGTGGCGTTTTGATACATCGCGCTGCGCCAGTGATCGGAACGCGTTTGCAGGGTCGAGCGCAGACTGTCGACTTGGGCCTGCGCAAGCGTGCCGAGCGGAACCAACATTTCGAGCGCGGTTACGGCGCGGCCGCACTGCGCGATCCGATCGACCTTGCCGGATCGCTCGGCGCGCGCCGCCTCCAGCCGGGATACGAAGATTCCGGCCTGGTTAAGCGGCGCCACGCTCTCAATAATCGAGAGCAGCGTTTTCAGCCGACGACCGATGGCGCGATCCGCATCCGGCGAATCCTCGTCGCCCCGCCTCACAGTCTGGATGAACGCGCTGAGCGCGGCAGCATGCGCCTTGCGCCAGTTCGCGAACGCGATCGCGCGGTCGACGCGCTTCATCAGGTCCAGCAGCGCGTCCGCAGGCTCGGCGATGCCCGGCGGCAACGTCCGCTCCGCTGGTTCATCGAAGGGCGGAAGACTTGCCGCCGTCTCCTCGACGAGCAGATCGCTGTCCTGCGCGAGCGCACCGAGCGTTCCACGGAATCCATCGGTCGCGTAAAGCTCGGTGGTCATGCCGGTAATCACCAAATCGACGGGCCGCGACGGCAGCTCCTTGCGGGCCTCAGCAGCAATCGCCTCGGGGAGGTGCTCGAGCAATTGACCGTGCCACTTGGCAGCCCACTGCCTAACGGTCTGCGCAACCAACTCGCGATTCACCTGCGCCCCGGCGATCTGGTCCGCCACAGGCTCCCCGGTCACGGGATCACGTGCGCCAACGAGGTCGCCGGTGCACACCGGGCAGCGACCATCGGCAGGATGCTCATGACGATGGATCCAACTCGACACCATAGCGTAGAGTTGCGCCCGCTTCGCGCGGTCGGGATTGTCGGCGAGTTCGGCGAGAGTGGCTGCCTCACGATCGATCTGGGCGAACCACTCGCGCATGTCGGCCAGCTGCTGCTCGTCAGCCGGAAGGCTCGTCAGACGGCTGATCGACGGCAGATCCTTCACCCGCGCCAACTGCTCGATGGCCGGACGGATGTTGCGCTCGAGATCGTCTCTATCCGCCTTGACCTGCGGGTCGAAGCCTTCGCCCAGCACAGTCCGGGCCGTTGCAAGACCTGCCGCCTTCGCGTCGGAGAAGTGGGTCGCGATATCAACGAGACGCTGCTCTGTGTCGGCAGCATCGATAACGGGCACCTCGCCCTCGAAAGCGATGTCGGAGTTCTCGGACAGTATCGTCTTCAGGTCGCTGACGGATTCCCCATATCGACTCGCGACCTGCGCGATCTCCGCCTCGATTTCCTTGATTCTACGAGTCGAAATCCGGGTGGCGGCGTTGCCGGCGTGCTTCGCGAGATCGACTAGGTTCGCGAGGCCAGTCAGCCGCGCCACGGCCTGACCGAGCTGCGATGCCGAACCCACCGACAGGAAAGGCAGCATCGCTGGCATCGTCGTCGCAATGCGCCACGCGATCGGGTCGAGTCCAAGCGCGTCAAGATCGGGTTCGGCCTCCTGCAGCTTGCCACGCTGGTTGCGGGTCTGGTGGCGGCGGACTGGTGGAAGCTCGTTCCCATCAGCATCGACGAAGGTCAACTCCACCCAAGTGTCCGCTGGGATGGGCTTGCCATCCTCTGGCAGCTCGCTGCCGAAATTTGGCATAGGCGTCACCGAAGACATCTGATGCAAAGTAACAGTGTCGTCCGGGTGAGTAATTTCGCATGCAAACTCGGTCATTCCCGACTCCGGTTCGCGCTGGGACCGGATCAGATTGCCGGTGAGACACCAGATCATCGCATTTAGGATTGAGGTCTTGCCTGAGCCGTTCGCGCCTTCAAAAAGGGTGACGCTTGCAGTTGGTGTGAAGACGAACGTGTCGGGCGCATCTGTCAGTCGCCCGTATACATGTAAGCCCGCGAAACGATGCGCGACCATCCGCTTCAGCGTCAGCCTACGGCCTGCGACCGTCGGTGCCGGATTCGCATCGGTCGCAATCGCAGGTGGAACTCCGTCGACAGCATCGATGATCGCCTCAATGTCGGCAGCATTCTGATTCGCTGCCCACCTGCCGCCGTTCTCGCGATACCAGTCGAGCACCGAGCGCGCGCCGTCGCTATCGAGCGAATATCGGTCGTTGTCGCGCACGATTACCTCGCGGCCACTTACCAGATCGGCGAGCACGGCGTCGGTCGTAAGCAGATGGATATCCCGCGCAGGACGCGCGCCGTCTTCGTTCATGTAGTCCCCCAATTTGTGGATCACAATTCACGAAGCGATCAGAATAGTCCAGTAGAACAACATCCGAAATTCAGACAAAATTGACAAAGGAAGAGCGGGCTTTTGGCTCTTAGAACTAAGCTTGGGACGTTGAGCGTCCGACAAGGGGGCGAAGCGGAAGGGGTTGCCAATTCTACCTTCCACTTGAGGAAAGGGCTGCTGAGCGAATGACCGCTATCGGGACACTCAAATGCGCGACCAACTGTCGGAAATGTTGGCGGAGACCGATATGGAGCGGCCTATTGCCAATAACCCGCTGTATTTGCTATCGTGGGGTTGGAAGTGGGTTTAGCCTGATAGGTCTAGTAGGTGGAGGTTCGATTCCTTCGGCAATCGCCTGTCTCGGTGGTCTTCTAACAATCCTGGGCCTGTCAGCCCTGAACTACGTTGGTGAACTGCCTCACAAGCAGAGGAGAAAGGAGAGGCCTATGAGCAAATCAGGTAAATCGAAGCGGTGCAAACCGCAACACACCGTCCGGCAAGCATTTGGAAGATCATTGATCATTACACTGTGGGCCATCGGGACGGGAATTGCGTCTGGTGTGGCCCTGTCAGGCTAAGCCCACTTACCTTACTTTTGCTTTTTGGAGGTTCGGGCAATATCGCCCGAGTTTCGACGCTATCACTAGCGGTCCGAAATGGGGGTAGGCGCTGCTTCCAGTGGGAGCGCTCCCCATCCATCGCTAGACCGCGCCGTCCTCCAGCAAGACTTGAGTCCATTATGATCGAACAGCCCATCGACGAGATCGACGAAGCCGCGCTGCAGCGCCTGATTGACAACCAGGTCTCCGAAGGCCGTGACCTAGAGTTCAAACGTGAGCTGCCGGGCGGCGGCGACGAGGCGTCCCGAGAGTTTCTCGCAGATGTGACCGCCTTCGCCAATGCCCAAGGCGGGGATATCATCTACGGACTGGGCGAGACCAGTGGCGCGGCAGCCGATCTTCCCGGTGTGGAAGTCGATGATCCCGATGCTGTAATCCTGAGGCTCGAAGGTAAGCTCCAGACCGGTGTCGAGCCGCGCCTGATTGGCGTCAGGACCAGATGGGTGCTACTCGCCAATGGGCGCGGCGCCCTAGTGCTGCGCATTCCCGGCAGCCTTAGCGCGCCCCACCGTGTCACCTTTAAGAATGGTGCCCGCTTTTACGGGCGCAATAGCCGCGGCAAATATGAACTCGACGTCCACGATCTTCGGCATGCCTTCACCGAGGCCGCGCAACTCCCCCAGCAGTTTCGCCAGCTCCATGCCGAGGCGATCGCAGCAGCGCAGGGCGTCGATATGCCGTTCGCGATCGAACAGGCGCCGGTCGCGGTGATCTCGGTCGCGCCGCTCGGGCTTTTCCGCGAGGAGCGCCGGATCGCGGTGACACGCGAAAATGCGGTGGTGCCGGTTCGGGTCGGTGCGTTCACCGCGCTCGACACGATTGAGGGCGTCCTGATGCACGCGCCGATCGGTGAGGAAGGCCGGGTTGGCTCCTATGCGCTGACCTATCGCAACGGGCGGACGGACTCAGCCTTCGTCATCGGCGGCGTTCGCGAATACAATGGCGAGGAGCGCCGCACAGTCTGGCCGACCACGTTCGAGCAGGGTCTCATGGCGATGACGAACGCGACTCAGATACAGCTGCGCCAGCAGGGCATTGACGGCCCTTGGGTGATCCTGACCAGCATCGTGGGCGCGAAGGGTTTTCGCATGATCGTTGGTGACGGCTATCCGACTGCGGTGGCGTTCCGGAACAATGTCCTGCTCGGGCAGCATATCGTCGAGCGGATCGACACTGACGCGCTGATGCCGACCGCCGAAGCGTTTTGGCTGCTCTTCGGGGTCCACCGTCCAAACAATCGCGCCCTCGGCGCCGAGCGATAGAGTTATAGCCATGGACGACGCTAGCTGCCCTTCCGTTGCCCCCTTTCGGGCTTTTACCTCCCCGCATCGCGATCTAGCCGATCTCCTTGACCGGCCAATTCTAGTCATGCGCGCGACCTGAACATAAGGCGGCTCTTGAAGGGCTGACTTTTACCGGGAACGACGGCTTTGTCGGCGATATACCCGGATCTCCCCGGTGATCTCGAAAGTTTACGTCGCTCGGCATAGGCAGCATGTCATGGTGCTCGGATAATGTGATGAACAACGACCTTTTTTCTTTAAAAGCCCGTCTGAGCGCTGAGACCGTGAAATTGATGGATGACATACTCGAGAAAACGGACGGAACGCTCACTGCCCGAGCGCTGCATCCGGGTGAGGCACCATTCGAGAGTATCACCGCCGGTCTCGATATCAACGATTATACCGCCGTGCTGCTGGTCAAGGATTTCGCGACGGTGCCCGAAGCGGCCGTGATCCATGAACTACTGCATCTTCATCGTTATTGGGTCGAGGGTGTGCCCCAGCTGATTGGACTCGACCATGCTATGCAGCAATCGATCGGCCTAATAGAGAATAGCCTTGAGCATCTCGTGATCGTGCCGCGCCAGTCTGGCTTCGAGCGGAAGGATCCGGATTATTGGAACGCAGGCTCAAGACAGGAATGGGAAGAGTTGTTCCCGCAGTGGCTGTTATTGGATCGCACCGGCCTACCCTTCAAGCGCAGGCTGCTTATGGCATGGCTGAGAACGCATATCGCGACCGACGGGGAGCTTGTCGATCAGGCACGCTCGCTTCTGAAGGACTGTGGCTTTCTGGAGACTTCTGAAGCCTTCAAATCCAGGGCCGTGGCACTTCTCGATCATAAGGAGCTGCTCGTGGAGACCATTATCGAAGCTTTCGGATATGACCGTCTCCGTCTCGCACTAAGATATTTTGGTACGGGGTTCAGACAACCGTCTGTCAGACTCCTACGTTTTACTGAAGCCGGCCGGGCATCCTGACGATACGCATGTTGATGGGATGCTGGTTTCGCATAGCCAGTCAGGCCTTCAATCGCGCCGCCTGCGCGGATGCTGGGTTATCCTGTTGATCGTCTTCACGTAAGTCGGTTCAGGCGGGCGAAGCCAGTTGGGCTCGCTATGGCTCAGCAAGCGATCCGTCTTCCGTCGGGAAATCGACGCCGGACCTGAAGAAGGTCACGGTCTCGCCTTCGACGAAGATCGCGTCAGCGTCATTACTGATCATGCCGTCAGGGCGGACTCCTCCTCGTACGGTGCCATGTGCGGTGTTGAACGCCATCTGCTCGCCGATGACATAGCCGTAGCGGCGAAATCCGGTCCCGTAGAGGCCGTCCCGCCCCTTGGGATAATTGGCGAACTTCTCTACATTATATTCCGGCTTCAGCAAGCTCACGAACGCTTTCTCGGCGTCGGAAACGATCCGCTTGGCGTCATAATCGCCGCTCAGCTCCAACTCATCGAACTCGTGCTCGAACGTCTGCATGATCAACGGATCGGTCTCGAATAGGAACAAGAACGTCTCGTCGGAAACCCGTGCGCCTGGGTAGCGCTGCGGTTCGTTGGCGAGAATCTCCTGCCGCGCCTTGTGTCCCCGCGCGAGCAGACGATCGAAACTGTCGCCCTTCTTCGCAATGCCGACATACAGCAGGTCATAGGTGGCGAGCTCCCGGACATCATTCAGCCCATGGATGCCGGGCCTTGCGCGCGACCGATCCCACAGCAACTTCTCGGTCGTGAACCACTCCACGACGTCCGAACCGTTCTCGTGCGGTGGGCCGTCCCAGACCCTGAAGCCGCTGCCGGCATCGTCGAACTCGATCAGGAAGTCCTTGCCGCGCAGATCAATGACGCCCGGCAGTTCCTGCAACGCGATCCGAACCCGCGAGGGCGGGCGATCGCCGACCACAAAGTTGAATTCGATGACGTTTTCGTCGAGGTTGAACTGCGGGTCGAGCATTCGGGCCTGGGCCCTGCCGCCTATCATATAGAAGTCGCTGGTTCGCAGCATCGCTTCCACCGCCGGAATCCGCATCAATCGCACGGCATCGGCATTGGAAATCGGAGGATAGACGGTGCGCAGCGTCGTGAGCTTGGTCTTAGTGACTGTCATGGATCAATAATGTAACACCACTCGCCCTTCATGCCATAGTTATGAAGGGCATGGATGCGCGGCATTTTTTGGAGCTAAGTTAAGCAGATGAACGGGGTGAGCGATATCGGGGCGGATGTTCAGCTGCGATCACCGGATCGGGCCGCCGTCGGACCATGGTCGGACCTGGCGCTTCATACGATCGGCTGGCGCGCCTTTCAGGACCTCTGCTCCCAGATTTGCGAGGTGATGCTCCACCGGCCGGTCGAGATTTTTCGTGAGGCGCAGGACGGCGGCCAAGATGCAGTCTTCCTCATCCCTGCCGACGACCCGGCGTCGCCGTCGATCGGTACGGTGCAATGCAAGCATACGTCCGATGCCGGCAAGGCGCTGCGTAGCAGTGATCTCAACGCCGAAGTCGACCATGTTCGCGAGCTGGTCGCGCAGGGCCAAGCCGACACCTACATCTTCATGACGAACATGGGCGTCGATGCAGGCGTTGCCATGGAAATCCGTGCTCGCCTTCGCGAACTCGGCGTCCGCAAACCCCATATCCTCGGACGCCAATATGTCGTTCGCACCATCAGGAGCAGCGCGCGGCTACGCGCGCTGGTGCCCCAGGTTTACGGGCTGGGCGACCTAACTGCGATCATCGACGAACGCTTGACCCAGCAAAGCCGCGCGCTGCTGGACAACTGGATACCCAAGCTCAAGACCTATGTTCCGACCCGGGCTCATCGCGATGCGGTGAGGGCGATCGGAGATCATGGCATCGTACTCCTGCTCGGCAACCCTTCGAGCGGAAAATCCGCGATCGGTGCCATCATCTCGACCATCGCCTCGGAGAACCCCAACAATACCGTCCTTGCGCTGACGAGCCCTCGCGATTTTGAAGCGGGCTGGAATCCGAGCGATCCCGGCCGGTTCTTCTGGATCGACGATGCCTTTGGTTCAAACCAGGTGCGCGAGGATTTCGTTCAGGACTGGACATCCGCTTTTGCCAAGCTTCGCGCGGCAATTGGGCACGGCAATCGTTTCCTTCTGACTTCGCGAAAGCACATCTATGAAGCGGCGCGCCGGCGCCTCGGCCAACGCAACTTGCCTTTCTTTGCCGATGGACGCGCCGTCGTCGATGTTGGTGCGCTGACCGCAGAGGAAAAGGCGCAGATCCTGTATAACCACGTCAATTACGGCGGCCAAACCCAAAGCTGGAAATCGAGCGTCAAGCCGCACCTCGACGCTGTCGCCGCCGTCGAGGAATTCCTACCCGGCATCGCCGAACGTCTCGGGGACCCCAATTTCACCAAGAGCCTCGCGCCGCGAGAAGCCTCTCTGGTCCGCTTCATGCGGGAGCCGCGTGAGCATCTCATCGACACCGTCAACGCGCTCGAACCCGTGCTGCAGGCGGCGCTTATCCTGGTCTATGTTCATCAGGGAGCCTTCAAGATCACCGGCTTCGATCAGGAAGCGGCGACCGCGGTCGCGGAGTTGACTAGGTTTTGCCTGCCGCAAATTCAGGATGCCTTCGCCGATCTCAAGGGATCGTTCCTCAAGGCGTCCGGTAGCGGCACGGCTACGATCTGGACCTTCGCCCATCCGACCATTGCAGACGCACTGACCGAGATTCTGAGCGAGAAGCCTTTTATGATGGCGGCTCTGCTGCGCGGGGCCACGATCGATACGGTCTTGTCCGGCTTCACGTGCGAAGGGGCACGCGACATCCCCGACGCACTGTCGATCCCACCGAGCCTCGATGACACATTGGTCGAACGTCTCGCTTTGACTCCTGACGAAATCGACCGCACTTGGTCTTTGTTTATATTTCTTGCCTATCGAGCAAGCGACGTCGTCTTCGAAAAGCTGATCCGGCGCGATCCGGACATACTCAAGCGCAACACATGGGCGACAACAGTGATTGCGAACAGTCCCAAGATGGTGACCCATGGGCGGGCTCATCGCGCGCGATTGCTCAACGACGATCTGCGCGAGTGCGCCGCCGACGCACTCGAAAGCGCGGCGATCAATGAGTTCGACCTCTCGTTCTTCGACAACTCCGCGATACTAGAGTTGATTCCTGCCGACCGCCTCGTACGCCTCGGTATGACTCTCCGCGCCCAACGATTGCCCGAGATCGACGACAGGATCTCCGAGATTGCCAACGACGCAGACCTCGATGAAGATCCGGAGAGCCATTTCGAGAAGATCGCCCATGCGCTTACAATACTTGAGGATTTGAAGGTCGACGACGACGGGGCAGACCTGATCGATGACGCCCGTATGAAGATTAAACGGTCCATCGAGCACCTCGAGGAACGCAAGGAGGAGCGTGACAAGGAGTCCGAGGACGACGCCGATTGGAGCCACATCGTGACAACCTCATCCGTTGAGGATGCGTCAATACCGAAGCCAGCCGAGAAGACGGCCCGATCGATATTCGATGATGTCGACTGTTCCTGAACGGTACCTGCCGCACCTTTAGCGAAATGCGCTTGCCCGGAGACCGCGCGAGCTACAATGTTGGCGAAAGTAGATGGACGGATATAAGGGGAAACAACTAGAGATACTTTACCCAATGCTCCTCAGCGATAATGGAAATGGAAGCCCCGGCGCTTCGCATCTCGACCGCTTTGATAATTTTATTTCCAAATGATGAATGCTTCCACGACTCGGTGGCATATGCGCCGATCACCAGGTAATTAGTTGCCTTCGTGAGACTTCCGCCTGTCCCGCCCCGGGATATCACTGCCTCCTCGCAATGTTTCCGTTGTCCAAAACTGAATGTCCCAGTGAAGCAATGCGCCATACCCTCAAACCTGACACTCGGCGCAGGATGACAGAGTGGAAGTGAGGATGCTTTGGACGCTTCACCCAGTTCAGCATCGCCGGCGGTAAACGCACTCAACGCAGCAAACAAGTCGTTGCACTCCTCAGGATTGGCGACGCCGTCCGCTAGAATGGCCCTAACTCGATTATACAAGGTAGCAATGAGTGGTTGCTGGCTGACCGAGAGATTCGCTACCAACCATTTCTCAAGGAAGTGGACTTCAGCAGAATTGATCGATCCGTCAGCGATCAAGCCTCGAGCTAAGCCGATCAGCTCGTCGACCTGGCGCGACTGGAGTCTATCGCTATTCACGCGGTTCAATGTTTGTTCGTCCATCAGCGCCCCTCCATATAAAAACAAATGCCGCTCATTTTACAATAATAATCAAGCCACCTCCGATGGCCTTGGTCAAGGCCATCTTATTGTCCGCCGCGATCCACCAAACCTTTTTCGCAGCACCCCAATGGGCACTGATAAACTTCGCTTGTCGTTTCAGGCGTAAGGCATGCTAAGCTCGACGCGTGTTGCTTGATTGTCATTTGAAGTGATCTTCTCGCCATCGTGCCGAGCAAGGTTTGAACCGCCCCGGGATTGCCGGAGGCCATTTGGTTTAAATTATGCGGCCATGGGTGTTTCGTCCAGCATGGCGTAGTAGCGCTCCTCGGCTTCGGCAGGCGGGATGTTGCCAATGGGCGCGAGCAACCGCCGGTTGTTGAACCAGTCTACCCATTCGAGAGTGGCGTATTCAACGGCTTCAAAGGATCGCCACGGTCCTCGCCGGTGGATCACCTCGGCCTTGTAAAGGCCGTTGATGGTCTCCGCCAAGGCGTTGTCATAACTGTCGCCCACACTCCCGACCGATGGCTCGATCCCAGCCTCGGCAAGGCGCTCGGTATACTTGATCGAGACATATTGGCTGCCGCGGTCGCTGTGGTGGATCAGGCCGCCATGATGAACTGGTCGCCGATCATGGATTGCCTGCTCCAGGGCGTCGAGCACAAAGCTGGCATGGGCCGTCCTGCTCACCCGCCAGCCCACAATATAGCGGGCGTATACGTCGATCACGAAGGCCACGTAGACGAACCCCGACCACGTCGCGACATAGGTGAAGTCCGACACCCACAGCATGTTCGGTGCCGGCGCATGGAACTGACGGTTGACCTGATCGAGCGGACACGGAGCCGCCTTGTCGCTGATCGTCGTCTTCACCGGCTTGCCCCGGATCACGCCCTGCAGGCCCAAATCACGCATCAACCGCTCCACTGTGCAGCGGGCAATATCAAAGCCCTCCCGCTGCATCTGCCGCCACACCTTGCGCACGCCGTAGACCTTGAAGTTGGCATCGAACACGCGCCGAACCTCGGGCTTCATGGCCTCATCACGCTGGACACGTGGTGACAGGCGCGAGGGATCGCGTCGCGATGCCACACGTTCATGATAGGTGGATGGGGCGATCGGCAGAACCCGGCAGATCGGCTCGACCCCATACTCATCCCGATGCTCGTCAATGAAGGCAGTCATCGCTTGAACGGGCGGTCGAGCTCCGCCTGGGCAAAATATGCCGACGCCTTGCGCAGAATCTCGTTGGCCTGGCGAAGCTCACGGTTCTCGCGCTCCAGCGCCTTCAAACGGTCTGCCAGTTCGGTGGGAACGCCAGGACGTTTGCCGCTGTTCACCTCAGCCTTCTTTACCCACTCTAGCAGCGTGTGCCCCGAACAGCCGATCTTCTCGGCAATGGATATGATCGCCGCCCAGCGGGACGGATGGTCGCCTTCGTGGTCCAGCACCATGCGGACGGCCCGCTCACGAACCTCCGGTGCAAACTTGTTCGTCGTCTTGCTCATCGTAGACCCTTCCTCTCAGGAGTTAGGGCCTCCGGCAATCCCGGGGCGGTTCAGTTCGCCGCTACTGCCGTGTCGTCCCATGAACGTAGGAGGATGTGTGAAGCCCAAGCGGGTGGGTCGATTTGCCGCCAGGTTTGCAGGTGCTTGCTGTCGGAAGCCTAGCCAGCTCTTCCTTCAGCCTGCCATCGAGCGTGTAAATTTCAGCTAAGACCGGCGGATTACAGAAATATGGTGCCGGCCCAAAAGTTTGCACATTCCGACCACTCTTGCACAAGTATTTTCCCAAGTTGTTCGCCGCAGCCAGAAACCTGGGCCGCAAAGCGCCACATACATCTGAAAGATGTTCAGTTGGACCGGTGAGATGGCCATGATAAAGGTCGAATTTTGAGAAGTTCCCAGGCCTTTTAAGGACGGAAGCGCAGCAGAACGGCGAACAGCTGACAAACGACGCAATTGCCCTCGATTTATGGACGGCCGGTTTTGGATGTTCTGCAAGGAACCCTGAACGGCGGCTATGGTGGCGCGAACGGACGTCGGCCCGCTCTCGCGCGACGGTCGATTTCGACGCTGTCGCGCTCCGAACCTGACTGTCGCGAATGTCCCAGCCTTTGCCGGAAAACGGCCCGTCCGCATGATGCCGCAATCGCCTCCATCAAGAAGTTGGCCCATCCTAGGAAGCTCGCGCTGAAGCGGCCCTGAGTATCGTCTTCAGGTCCGGCTTGGTAACCTTGCCCATGGCATTGCGGGGCAGGCTGTCGACGAAATGGATGAGTCGCGGGATCTTGTAGGCAGACAATTGCCCCGTGGACCAGCCAATGATCTCCTCGGCGTCCGCTTTGTGACCCGGCCGTGGCACGATGAAGGCTGCCACGACTTCGCCCCAGGTCGCATCCTCGGTCCCGATAACGGCGACCTCGGCAACGGCGGGATGGGCGAGCAACACCGCCTCGATTTCAAGCGCCGATAATTTATAGCCGCCCGACTTGATGATATCGATCGAGGTCCGTCCCATGATCCGGTAATAGTCCCGCTCGATTACCGCCATGTCGCCGGTGCAGAACCAGCCGTCACGGAAGCTGTCCCGTGTGGATCGTTCATTGTCCCAATATTCGAGGAAGACATTGGGTCCTTTGACGCGAATCTCGCCCGGCTGCCCCTCTTCCGCGATGGGCTGCTCATTCTCACCGTAGAGACGCACCTCGACTCCCGGCAAGGGCTGGCCGACATGCCCCGCCCGCCGTTCGCCATGAAGGGGGTTGGACAGGGCCATGCCGATCTCGGTCATGCCGTAGCGTTCGAGCAGCACCTGGCCGGTGCGTGCCCGCCACTGCTCGAACAATGGAACCGGACAGGCCGCTGAGCCGGACACGTTCAGGCGCATGGCGGCAAAGCCGTCGCAGACCCTTTTCGCCTCACCCTCTTCCAGGCTGTCGAGATGGTCGAGCAGCTTCACATAGATGGTCGGCACCGCCATGAATACCGAATAGTCGCCCGCCGCGACATGGGCGGCGACGGCGGGCGCGTCGAACCGAGGGAAGAGATGCACCGTCCCGCCCGCCCATAGGCCGCAGCTCAGTACGTTGATGATGCCATGGACATGATGCAGCGGCAGGAACAGGGGGATAGTATCGCTGTCCGACCAGCCCCAGGCGTCCAGAAGCACGGTGATCTGCGCCCGGATATTGCCATGGGTCGTCACCACGCCCTTGGGCTTGCTGGTGGTGCCGCTGGTGAAGACCATCATCGCGCGGCGCTCATCGGCAATAGCCGGCAGGACGCCTGCTTCACCGGCCATGAGTTCGGCCGGCTGCAATAGACGGATGTCCAGTTTCGCGCACAATTCGCCCAGCATGGCATGATGCTCGGTTTGGGCGATCAGCCGGGTCACCCGCGCGCAGCTAAGATAATGATCCAGTTCGGCAATGGTCGCGCCGACATTCAAGGGAACGGCGATCCCGCCCGCGCGCCAGACGCCGTGCATCACAGCCGCATAGTCGGTGCTGGCGGGCAGGAAGAAGGCAATGCGTTCTTCCTCCAGATCTACTTTTCCCTCCAGCAATCCGGTAGCAAGGCGGTCCGCAAGGCCGTGGAGCGCACCATAAGTCACGCGGCGCTCACCATCGATCAAGGCGGTCCGGTCATTATCCCCCTGCAAAAGCGGGAAGCGGAGTGTCGGCATGATCCCCTCGCCTCGAATAAATTATTAAAGCAGCTTCTCTCATAGAAGCGCGCGGCACACGCGGCAATGACACGGGCCATGGACCAAGCCAATCTGGCCAGGCAATGGCGAGATCGCTGCGTCACTCTCTGTATTCGGAAACGGGTTGCTAGCCGCCCGGTGTTGGAAGGTGAGCAGGAGGAAGGAGGAGTGGATTGGCACGAATTTGGGAACGATTGTGTGTGATCTGAATGACTTGATATGCTATCGTGGTGGCGAAGCGAGGAACCCATGGCAGAGCAGAATGCGCCCCATTCGAACGCGGAAAATGGTCATCCCAGAAACGCGTCACCCCGGGCGAGGGATTGGTTTTGGCATCCATGGTACGCCAAACTCTGGTTGGGATTAGCGGCGATATTCTGGGCTGTAATCCTTGCGGTGCCCGGCTATCTGCTTCCAGGCGCGATTGTCGTGCCGGTCGGCGCATTACTTCATCCGTTTGTGATCGTACCGGTACTGGGTTTCGGCTTTTTCAAGGAATGGATTCACCACAATTTTGCTGCGGGTGATAGTGATGGGACGGAGCAAGATTCCTTCAGCAACTTTGGCCGGAGTGGATATCCGTTTCGAAAAATGGACCCAACCGATCCTACCGATTCGAGTTACTACTGGCACCCAGGCAATCCAATGAGCGAAGCTTGGCGAAATGAACATGTGAGAGGGATCCATTAGCGGGCTTTGAAGTCAGGATCGCCGTCGCCCATTCCCGACTGGCGATCAGCGCTGAAGCGTCCACTCTTTAAAATCTGATGCTGTTCGACGGACGTTAGAGGTGCCGTTAGATCCAGTGTTCCCCGAGCCGCATCAGCTTGAATGAGATAGCGGTTACGGAGACCCTCGTTGCCAAGGATTTGGTGGCCCAATTCTCGAGTAAACTCGTCAGCCGGTCGAGATGATCGGGAAACCGCGCGTTCGGCCGCAGCGATCGCTTCACGTACATCGTAATTCACAATGTCAGTGCTCGCTCGAGCGTCAGTGACCCCAGTGCCTGCGTCAGATGTTTCAAACCCGACCTGGCCACCGACACTACCGCGTGTCTGTCGCATGCTACGGTTCGCGCCGCTTGTACTTTCCACCGATCCTCCAATGTTGGTGCCAAAAGATGACCGGTTGCTCACCTGATGACTCGCGCTTCGGGATAGCGATCGTGTCCATCCTGTCTGCACCATGATCGCCTGGACGTCCCGCTGGAGCGTGTCAGCCACCTGCGGTTTGAGGCGCCAGTTGCCCTTCCGGTCCATCTCGAACCCGCCCTTGAGCCAATTGGCCATCATGGCATGCCCCTCTGCACCCCCGCCCAGAAAATGCTCGACCGTATCTGGCCCGGCCTGCTTGCCCGCTTCGAACCGCGTGCTGGTGTCGGACCGCGCCGATCGGCTGAACCCGGTGCTGCTCGAGACCAGCAGATCATTATGGGCAAAGCTGAACCGCGCCCGCCCGCCACCGGCAATCGCACCCAGCTGGCTTTCATTGATCAGTCCAGCCCGCCACATCTGCGCGGCAGTATCAGGCGTCAGATTAAGGTTGAGATCGCCATTCTGGTCCATCGCAATCTGCCGCTTCGAGAGGCCAATGCCGTTCTCACGGAGAAGGCCTTGCATGCGGGTGAGACGCTCCTTGTCGACAATGCCGGTGAGCCGCTCATTGCGCGCCCGATCGGCAACGCCTTCCGCGCCACCTTCGGCCATATCGACCTGATTGCCCGCCGTGCGGCTCAAGGCCTGGATAAAGCTGTCGAGACGCGCCGCTTCCCGCACCGTTGCGCCGGCGGCCGCAGCGCCTTGCGCAAATCCGAAATTCTCAGCTTCCCGGCGCTGTTCGCCGATCCTGGCCGCAGACCGCGTTCCATCCAGCCCGACCTCGCGCTGCGCGTCGAGCTTGCCCGACCGCTCGGCAAAATCATATCCGGCGGCCTCGCGGGTACGGCCATAGACGCTGGTGCCCTCGCGCGCCGCTTCGGCCGTCGCGCCATCGGCGGTCCCGACCTGGGTCGCGGCATTATAGCTTTCAAGCGCCCGCATCACCTGCGCCTCATTGCGCCCAGTCGCGCGGGAGAGCTGCGTAATGGCCGTGGAGCGCGCTTCGCCAGACAAGGCATTGATGAACCCGATACGGCGGCTGGTTTCATCGAGCGACAGGCCGAGCATCGAGGCGGCGCTGCGGTGACCGGCATTGTTGCCCGTGCGCCAGGCCTGCTCGGTGGCGACATTGCTACGCTCGGTCGCTGCCACATGATCACCGGCATAATCCCGGCGGCCCTCCATCGCCCCGACCTGCACCTGCGCGCCCGTCAGATCGTTCCGCAACATCTGCTCCTGATCGAAGGCGTTGGCGGTGATCTTGGCGAAGGTTGGATCGGCCGAAGCCTGACCGATGAGCGTCGACGCCTTGAGCGCCGCGTCCCTGGCATCATAGCCGCTGCGCTCAAAATGCCGCTGCGTGCCAGACAGCATCATGTCATAGGCGCGCTGGTCACCGAACGCCTTCCATTGCACCATATTCTGAGCGAACGCCGCAAAGGCTCGCTCACCCGATTGCCCCTCGCCAAAATAGGTCGTGCCGAGTGCCCGCAACGCATCCTTCTCGGCAAAATTATGGATGGCGCCCGTCGTCGCATTCGCCCGGACCGCTTGAGCGGTTGCCGGATTGCTGAGATCGCGCCCGACTAGGGCAGGGGAGATGCCGCCCAGTTCTCGCGCGGCGTCGATGCCACCCAGCGCGAAGGCGCTGCCGCCCGCGAGGCCGCCACTATGCTCGCCCAAGACGGTTCCGGCCGCGCCGAACGCCCGATTGCTGCTGAACGTCGTGCGCTCCCCAAAATCTCCAAAGTTCGACGCCATGCCCCTGCGGGCCATCGTGCCGGAGGCCGATGCCTGGGCTTCGAGCGCCGAGGCAAAGCCTTCCCGCGTCATCAGGGGCGTCGCTGCCGCCGTGCCCTGGCCCTGCGCCTGAAGCGCGCCGCCGGTGAAGGACGAGAACACATTGCCGGAGAAGCGGAACACGGTGAACACGAACGCGCCAGCCAGCCCAGCGGCCGCGGTCCGGAACGATCCAAAGATCGCAAGGGCCTTCAGCGCGGCGGACGGCGCCAGCATCCACGCATTGGCGGCGACATGATTGGATCGCATTTCGGCCAGCACCGCCATCGCCCGGCCTAGGGTCAGCTGATAGATGCCCGCATCGATGACGCCCCAGAGCGCCACGAACACGAACAGGCCAAGGGCGAAACTGGCAACGCGCAGATTGATGGGCGTCAGGATGAACAGCAGGGCGATCGGCATCATGAACAGCATGATCCCGAACACCGTGGCGCGGATCGTGGGCATCCATTGATTGGCCACTGACATGGTGGACAGCCCGCTCGACACCACCGCCCGGTTCGCCATCACCCGTGCCGCTGTCGCCGGACTATCCTCGAACAGCACATCGCCGACGCTGCTGCCCAGCAGCACATCGGCAAAGAAGGCCTGAAGGGTGAGGGGCGTACCCATCATCCCGTCGCCGAGCTGCCCAAGACGCGTGCGGCACCGCGCCAGCTGGTTACCATCGGCGACATCATAGCCGCTGCTCTGGCAGACTTGGCGGGCATAGTTGTCGAACAGCGTCGGATCGCTGAGGCGGGACTGTATATGATCCCAGGCCTCCTGGCAGCTCATCGTCGTGCCGCCCTTATCGGCCGAGGTGAAGACGGTGCTGAAGGTCGCCGGTCCGGCCATGGCCGCAAAGGAGGCGGGCAGGTCCGTCGTACCCCGGAACAGCTGATCATCATCGACGCCATAGGCTGGCGAGACGCGGGCGACCGGATAGCATTGCCGGACATAGTCCTTGATGGTCGCGTCGAGGAAGGTGTCGGTCATCGGGCCGCGTGGGGAAACGGCGTTCAGAAAGAGATCAAAGGCATGGCCGCCCGCGCCAAATTCCAGCTTGGCGTTGGGGTCGGTGGTGTTGTCGTCGATCGTCTCGGCGAGCGCCCGCTCCATGAGGTTGGTGACACCTGCCACCAGCACGATGAGATTGGGGACATCGCCGACCGGCTGATAGGCATTGCGGACCCGGTCATAGACATGGACCGTACCTGTGGTCGCGACCAGGCCGACGAAGAGGCCAATGCCGATCAGCATCTGGAACCCGAACGCAACCAGCCCCATGCCCTGGCCCCGGAACGAAGCGATCACAACGCCGAGCGCGATCCCCACGACCGCGCAGATCAGCACCAGCGTTTCATAGCGCGGATCGCCGAAGATCATCGAGACCAGGCGGAACGCATCCACCGTTTCGGCAAAGCCGTCATAGGTGTGAAAACTGGACTCCAGAGCCCGCGCGGGCGTTGCCGCCAAAGCGAGCGGCAGGGCAAGGGCCGAGCGAAACAGGCGGCGCATGGGCGGTGCCTCCAAAGGGTTCATCGATTGTTGTTCGAAGCGGTGCCGGCGGTGTCGCGCGCATCGCGATCCCGCGTGCGCAGCAGCCCGGCATAATTGGCGGAAAGGTTGGCCTGATTGAGCGCGGCCATATAGCTCTGCCGCATCTGCGCGCGCTGACGCAGCACCTCCTCGCGCAAATCCCTCAGCTGCTCGATGCCCTTGGAGAGAATGCGGGTCTGGCAGATATTGGCGTTGCCGGCATCGGCCGCGCCTGCGGCGCTCGCGCCCCGTTCGGCATTGGAAACCGCAAAATCGATCGATCGGGTGAGATCGTTGAGCATCTGATAGGCGAGGGTGAGCGCCACCAGTTCGTCGGTGTCGGCGATCACGGAATCGGGCACGCCCTCACGCACCCCCCATTCCAGCATGCGATAGACCGGCAGCGTGCGGACATTGGCGACAAATTGGCGCTCTTCGGCCGTCAACGCGGCGCGCGTGCGGATCTTGGTGGCGATCGACTGCATCCGTGTCCGGGCAAGTTCCAGTGCCCCTTTGCCGCCGTCCGGGACGCAGTCCGCGGCAGACGGCGGTATGTTGAGCGAACGGCTCTGGACCTTGCCTGCGAGAAAATCCTGCGGACTGTCGCTGTCCTGATGCGGGCAGGCGGGGATGGCCGAGAAGATCGGCACCTTGTCGGTCGCGTCCCAGCGCATATAGACGTCGCCCACCCGGGCGCGCATCACGCCCGCCCAATCGCCCGCGCCCACCCGCGTCGCGGCATGGGAGAGAAGCGAGCCGGTACGGAAGATATCGGTCACCTCGGCCGGGCAGTTGGCGAGCGCGTCCTTCAGATCCTCG
Organism: Sphingobium sp. 15-1; assembly: GCF_013375535.1. Lineage (GTDB taxonomy): Bacteria > Pseudomonadota > Alphaproteobacteria > Sphingomonadales > Sphingomonadaceae > Sphingobium > Sphingobium aromaticivastans. Next base: position 722,762 of record NZ_JABXJG010000002.1, on the reverse strand, counting down.
GTCGGATTATTCTGGTTCGCCTGGATCTTCTCGCGGCTCTGCTGGTAGCTTTTCGCGAAACCTTCCTTCACCGACTTGTAGCCGGTCATCTCCTCGATGATGCCCGACATATTGTCGTCGCCCTTGGCGATCTGCACCATTCGATTGGAAAGACGGCAGTCATTGACCTGGATGGAGTTCAGGTAATTGGTCGCCGCTTCCATCTTCGAGATGATATTGCCCATTTTCTCGTCGAGGGTTTCGAGCAAATATTGGAATGCGACCGCAGGCGCGGCCTGAAGGATGCTCTCCAACTTCTGGACCAGATAGTCCGGGTCGAGGAACGACATGCCCCCAAGGAACATATCGATACCGCCGCATCCGGCTTTCACCTTGGGGAGGGTGAGCGACATCAGATAATCGTCATGGACATCTACCCGCCCGGACATGCCGCCCGCCGTCACATAGCCGCGCGTCTGGTCCTCGAAGGAGCCGGGCGAGGTATAGGTCACATTGTCGAACCAGCTTTCCGCCCAGCCCTGGGCGTATGCAGGCGTGGTCGTGCCGCAGGTGGCGAGCAGGCCGAGCGCGATCAGCGCACAGCGAGGACGGAGCGAAGGCATGGCGGGCTTCCTCTTGGAATGAGAAGGCGAAGATGCCGGCCCGCCATGCGCGGCATTTTCAAGGATGGTCGGACGTGGGAAATAACCTCGCAAATTTGGATCAATGATCCGAAATTGCTAGGTTGATGGACAGGCGGTCGGGTTGCTTCCGCCTGGGAATGTCGGGAGTTTGATGCGTGCGTGCTGCCGATCATCTGGAAGACCTCACTGTCGCGCCAACGCGATCAACTGCTCCAACGATGCCGGTGAACCTGGCCATCGCGCGAAGCCCGACCGCCGGACGCACGCCCGTCAGCATCTTGGCCGCGAGATAGGCATTGCGCGCCAGGTTGACGCCGTGGTCGGTGCCGATCGCGATCGGGATGATGCGATCAGCATCGGCGACGGGACGGATCCATGCTACCGGATGCCCGACCCAGGGGAGGCCGAGCCGGCCGGAACGCAGCAAGGCCTCGTCGCCGCCGATGGTGCGGACCTGCCAATGATAATGCCGGGAATATTGCGCCAACTTTGCCCAGAGGTCCGCGCAGGGCAGACATCCGGGCGCCGTCGTCATCTCGATGATGAAGAGCGAGGCCTCACCTCCCAATGTCGCAGCGAAATCCGGAGGAAAATCCTTGGTTACGGGCACGCGGGACAGCCATCTTTGCATATCCGCGTTTGTCGCAACGGGGTGGATCGCAGCGCGCATGGCATCCGCGCGCGTGATGGGCCTCGCCATTGCGCCCGACATGGCAAGCGAAGGCGCCAGGAATGGAAGGATCATCCAGAATCTCATGGGTTGGCATCCTGCGGCCCGTCCGCCAATGGATCAGCCGCGGCCACGGGACCATTGGCGAGCGCGTCGAAGAAACCGTCTTCCTCACCCGCTCCGGTCAGGAACTGCTCGGGCCGGATATCGCCGGACAGCAGGCGGACAGCCTGATAAGCGGTCTGGGCGAGGTTGGGATAGGCCTCCACGCCCGTAGCGATCACCATGCGTTGCGGACTGTTCCGTCGGATCACCATTGTCGTGGGCGTCACATCGACACCGAAGCGCTGCGCAACCTCGGGCCGGTGGTCGAGGTCGATTTGGGACACCTGCCAACCCATCTCGTCCTGGAAGCGCTGGACGATCGGCCACTGCACGCGGCAATAGCCGCAACTCGTCCGCGAGAACATGACGAGCGCGAACTCGCCGGCGTGTGTGCGCAAATAGGTGCGGCGGACCGCATCCTTTTGGCCCAGCAGTTGGTCGCGTGCGTCGCCCACCATCGGATTGGCCGACTTGGAATTCAGTTCGGGATGCTGGAGCATGGCGAGCTGCGTCACGCCGGCAAAGGCCCGCGCCTTGCGCCGGGCAAAATCCTGCAACCGCCAGAAATTGGCGACCGCATCGACCGTCAACACGGTGGCGGCATAATCGCGCTGTTGCTCGATCAGCTTGCGGATCTTGGGCGGCGTCCATGCCGCAAGCTCGGTCATGGGCGGGATCACCGGCTTCGCCAGCCTGTCCGGGTCAGCGGCTTCGTCTCGGGGTTGCGGCTTTGGCGCCGCGTACCACCAATAGCCTTGCTTTGGTTCCGATCCCGGCGAACCGGTCTGCGCGGCTGTCGGTGACGAGATCAGCGAGATTGCCCCAAGAGCGGCAGGAAGATGCCAGCTCATAGCAGCTTCTCCATCCGCGTGAGGCGATGCAGGGGCACGGGACCAAAATAGCGGCTGTCGAATCCACCCGCATAAGAGGAACCGACATAGACCATGCCGGCGGGGATATGTGGCTCGGTGGGCCGCCAATGACGAAGGCGCTGCCCCTTCCGCCCGACAGGCTTGCTGATCCCGATGAGCTTACCATTGCACCGATACCAGCCATCCCTCGCGCCCGGCGTCATCGAGGGTTTCTCAATCATCTCGATCCTGTCTCCCGGCATGCAGAGTACATATTTGGTGACATCGACCGGGGCAGGGCCGGCAAGGGGATGCCGCAGCTTGAACGACACAAGGTCACCGCGCCGAATGGTGCCCGGCGCCTTGTGGACCAACCAGGCGTCGATCGAGGGCGACATGACCAGCGTGAACCGCGGCAAGGCTGAGCAGGCGACGGCGCTGATCGGCAGGATGATCGCGCAGGCCTGCCAGAAACGACGCGGTTGTGGCGCGGTGTTGGGACCGCCCGCTCCCAATGCCATGGCTGCTTTGCGCGGGGTGGCCCTGATTTCGGGCCATGCCGCCCTAGCGGCGGTCCAGGCGAGCCTGAGCATCGGCCACCTCCTTCGTGCCGCCGAGACGGGCATATTCTTCGAGCAGACCGGACAGGGCAGCGTCGCCAAAGATGATGTGGCGGCTCGCCGGGCTATTATCGTCCCGCTCGCAATAGGGCTGGGTCGGATCGCCCGGTATCAGGCCGAGCGCCGGTACACGCGCGACCCCGTGCTGCCGGAAGACCAGCGGGTCGACGATCAGCTGGACATTGCGCATCGCGCAGGCCGGGCCGTCGCAGCCTGGATCGATCCGCAGCACTTGCGCTGACAGCCTGGCCATCGGACCGATCTTCGTCATCCCGCCCGGCACGCCGCGAAAGGCCATGACGCCGCCGGCTTTTTCGAGCTGTGCCGCATAGGTCCGCAAAATCGGGATGGGCATGGAGGATGAGACAAAAAGCAACGGCACCCAGCCATGTTGCGCCGAGGGTGGCGTGGCACCCGCCAGTCCCGTGATATCCGGCGCCTCCAGTCCCAGGGCCTGACCGAGGCGCTTTGCCATGACCTCCCGCTGGGCTGCGAGGTTGTCCTGACCGGAGGTCAGTGCCGACCGGGCGCGTGCATCCATGACAGGGTCCGGCTTGCGGTTGCGCAGGCCCTCGAACGCGCGGCGCCGTGTCGCCTCTGGAAGATCGGGAAGCCGATCAGGCCCGCGCGCCTCGGCACGATCCTTCTCGCCCGCAACCGCTTCCTTGAGGTGCTGCAAGGCGCTGTCGCCCTGCGCCTGCGCGCGTTGCCGGGCATTGCCCGCGTCCCCTTCACTCTGCGCCTGGCAGGGTGAGGCGACCAGTATCGCCGCTGCAAGAAGCGCGCGGCTAGGGATTGACCGTCTCCATATAGGCATCGATCCTGTCCTTCATATCGATTTGGATGTCCGACTGGACCCGCGCCTCGATGTCGGAATAATATTCGGAGAGATCCATTTTGCTGAAATCCAGCGCCTGGAACTCTTCAGCGGTGAACCCGCGGCAATAGGGCTTCTTCGCCGTGCCCCACCCCACGGCGTTGAAGCTGGCAAGCTGGGGTCGGCCCTGTTCCTGGATGATCCGGCCGAGTTTGGTGTTGAAGCAGCAATGGCTCTTGGCCTTCTGCACGCAGACGCCAAGAATAGTCGACGCGCAGTAGGTGCCGACCTCATGGCACATGCCCGAACCACGGAGCATGCCCACTTCCATATCCTGTTGGTCACAGCCCGAAAGGAGAAAATCCATCATGAAGTTGATGGCGAGGCTGATCGCGATCGACGTCGGATCGATGCCGACGATGATCGCATTGGCACCGGCGCTCGCCGCTTGGGAGGCAGTCGCCCCCGCCTTGAACGCGGTGTAGGCGGCTTTCATGCCGGTCCAGACGCCCTTGGCGATGGCGATCTTGGTGCCGATCGAGGAAATGGATGAGCCCATCCCGTCCTTCACGATCTCGCCGCGATCCTTGCAGCAGTTGGAGAATGTGGTCTTGAGGCCCGCCGGACGGCAACGAACAGCGCGCCCGGCAAAGATCTCGATCGCCCCGAGGCAGTTGCCATCGGCATCGACGGGACCGTCATTGGGGGCGCCGGGATCGTCGACGACCGGATCCTCCTCCTCGATGCCGCCGCCGATCACCGATGTGCAGGCATGGGGCGAGCAACTGGGCGTTCCTCCGCCAATGGGTGTTGCGCACGGATATTGGCTGCCCAGCGGACAGCTATAGGCGCCGACCGCATCGGCGACACAGGCGGCCTGCTGGATCGGACAGAGATAGCTGCCGTCGGTCATCTCGGAACATTGGGCGGTTTCCCCCGGGGTCTCGGCATCGCCGCTGCCATCGAGGTCGGCGGCGCAGAGTGGCTGCGCCTGGGCCGGCGTCATCGTGAGCGCAAGGCTGGACGCCAGCAGCAAGGTGGCCAACAAGGAAAGGCGCCACCGCATCAGCGTGTCTCCGCCGTGCAGGCGAGGTCAGCGCCGGCCAAGCGCACGGTCTGCATCATGACGACGGCTTCGGGAAAATCGTCGAGACAGCCGCAGGCCGAAACCAGCTCTTCCCCCTGCCCAAGTGGGCAGACATTGTCCGCTGAGCAGCTGTGGTAAAATATGTCCCAGCCGGCCGGGTCATTTTGCCTGACGCCGACGACACCGTCTATCGCCACATCGCTATTGGCCTTGGGCGCTCGGGTCTTGCAGATGGGCTCGCAGGCGGTAACGGAACCCCGTTCGGGCATGGAGAAGGGACGGGTCGAGGCCGAAACCATGCCGCTGGCATCGGTCGTCCGGTCCGCCAGCAGCGTTTCGGTCGAGTGGTCGATGATATACGCGCCGCGGCTGAGGTCCGGTGCGCCGGCGTCTGCCTGGTCGATGACGCATGCATATTGGCGTGCGCGTTCGAAGAAGTCGCGCGTATATTGGAAACTGCATGCCCCCGTGCCGAACAGACGGGTGGAGGGCAGGGGCTTGATGCCGGTGTTGACGCCATTCCTGAAGGTCACGACACCATCGACCGTCTCGCTCACAAGATGACAGGCGGGATCGGCGGCATAGCCCGAGCATAGATCGACCAGCCGCTCGCTGACCTCGCAGGACGTGTCGACCTGCACTTCGAGAGTGACATAGCCCCAATTGCCGTCGCCGCCACCCCGCACCCGCGCGCCGACTATTGTCGCGCCGCTGCGCAGCTGGGAGGTGATGTCGATGGCGGACCTGTTGTACCAGGGATCGTCGCTGATACGGCAGTCGCCCGAGGGCAAGGCCTCCCCCAGCCAGGGGCGCTTTCCCGCATAACCCACGATCTGGCCGTTGACCCTTGCCTGGACCCAGTCGTCCGCGCCCATTTCAACGATGCGCGCGGAGCGTATCCGCGCCGGAGCCAGGGGATCGAAAGTCGCGCTGTAGATTGGGGGCACGCTGCCACATGTGCCGGAGCCGCGAATTTCATAACGCCGGCAGCCGGTTCCGCAGCTCGTGACCGCAGCGATCGAGCCGCGCACTGCCAGGACATCGTCGAAACCCCATTCCTTGACCGTGATGTCGCGCTCGATCGCGCAGTTGCGGGTCTGCTGCGCTTTACCGTTGCCGGCCGCGGAACCGGCCAGGGTCTGGAAGACGCTGCTTGCCTGCGAGACGGAATAGGCGTCGCCCTGGATCGCGGTGGGGTTGCTCCGATAACTGGTCGCCGAAAGCTGGGGCTGAGCCGTGCAGGCCGTGGTCTGCGCTCCAGTATAGCGGATCAGTGGACCATCGATGGAAGCCTGGGCTACGCCGATACGGGGATCGGCGGTGGTGAGCGCCCCGACAACGCCGCCACCCAGATCCTTGAGGATCGAGGCCATATTGCCCCAGGAGAGATTGGCGCCGCAGCTGTTGTTGACGCAATAGCAGCCGGCAAGGGCCGTGAGATCGACCTCGCCAAGCTTGAGATTGCCGCTGCTGCCGACCTCCCATTGAAACGGGCGGCATTGGTTCCAACTGCCCGGCGCACAGGAGATGATGCCATTGGCGCAGATGCCCGATACGGGTACGGGCACGTTCAGCGTTTCGTCGAACGAGCCGTCGAGATCCTTGTCGCGCGAGATGCGCAGCGTGCCGATATCGCCGGTCGAGGCGGGTTGGGCGAGCAGTTCGAGCAGCGTCGCGGTCTTCTGGCAGGCGATATTCGGCGCGAAGCTCTTGCTGTTGTCGATGGTGCTGACCGGCTGGCCGGCAAGACTGGGGGTGAGATAATTGCTTTGCAGGGCATCGCTGTCGCCGGTCTTCGTTCGCGATGCGGTGGCCGCGCTGCGTGCGCGCTCCTCCATCGTCTGCGCCTGGGTGACGGCGGGAAGGCAGATGGCGATGCCCGCTGAGAGGAGGAGCGCGTGACACTTCATGACGCGGCATCCGGGGCGGCGCGCGACATGCGGCGCAGTCGGAAGCAGTGGGACACGCCCGATGCCCCGACGTCACCCAGTACGCGAAAGGCGGCCTGGCCTCCTATGGTGGTCAGCACGGCCACCACGACGGCGGGCCGGAGAGGGGTTTTGCCCACCGCCGACAGGGGTTCGGCGGCCGTGCTGACCATAGGTGGAGCGATGCCGCAGGGGGACCGCGGCATCGCTCCGTCCTCGCGCCGCGCGGGACAGCCACCATGGCTGTGGCGGGCAGAGCAGGCAAAAGCCCGCATCGGTGCGAGGGATGGGGGAAGGGACCGGCTCACGGGGTCGAAACTCCCGCGCAGCAGATCACCTTTTCAAAAGCCATGAACTGGGCGTTGTCCTTGCCGGGCGCATGTTTGCCCGAAGACCAGAGCGCACCGGGGCGGCCGATATTGACGCATTTGCCGCCCTTGACCGGCTCCATGATCTGGAGCTTGTAGCGGCTCTTGGTCCAGATCGGCTGGGGCTTGAACGAGCAGCCATCGGCGGAAGAAATGGTCAGCGCACCGAGCCGCCCCATCATGAAGGTGCCGCGCGCCGCGATGCCGGCCCAGGCTTCGACCGAGTCATCGAAATGGATGTCGCCCGCGACCGGATAGGTCGCGCCCCAGCTTCCCATGCACCAGAAAAGGGGATCGATGACCTTGCCGGCGGCAGCCGCCGCGCTATCGGCCATGCAGGCCAGCCCTGCGGCGGGATTGCCGAACAAGATGCCCTCGGGCTGGATGATCGCGCCCAAAGTCCCCGACTGCCAGGTCGGCAGCACCTCGGTGATCATGGCGACGTCGAAGCCGTCATCCTCGATGCAGGGGAGGTCCGTGAACATGTCCAGCATCTTCCAGACCGGGGAAATATAATAATGCATCTGCGCGAACATCTTGCGCGTGTTGGTGCCGTCGGCGATGCTGCTCTGGCTCCCCTGGAGCTTGCCGCCGGTGGGCATGAGGTCGGCGCCCAGCGCCATCATGCAACCGGGTTCTGTAACGACGTCGATCATCCGGTTGGGCGACCAGAAGCTCACTTTCACGCCGAACCAGAAGGTGGTGCCCTTCCGACAGGCGCAGAGCGGCTTGGAGGCGGACTGGGCGTCCAGTTCCTTATCGAGCTTGTCGAAGCTGCCGACCCGGACGCCCCCGATGGTGATGGGGAAGATGCAGGTCCAGCGCACCTTGGTGATGGGATTGAAGATCGTTCCCGCCTCGCATTTGGAGGCATGGGCCGGCGTCGATACCAGCATAGCCAGACCCCCCATGCCAAGGCACAGCATCTGCTTCATCGGACGAGTCGCTATGAAGTCGATCGATCTTGAAATGTGCGCCCGCAAGGCGTACATGATATGCGGAACAGTGAAGATGAGGCTTTGGCGATGCAAGCGTTTGATGACGCAGCGGGTGCAATCAACGAGCGGAGCACGGTGCGTATGAATTTTCGTACCAAGCCGCATATCAAGCAGGCGATTCAGCAGGCTGCGGCGTGGTGTGGTGTCGATGATTCCGTATTCGTTATGAACGCCGCGTATAAGGCGGCACTGGAGACGATCCAGACGCACGAGCGTACGATTTTGAGCCGGAAGGATTATGAATCGATTCTCAATGCCTTCGAGAATCCGGGTCCGCCCTCGGATGCTCTGCGCGAAGCCTTCGCCCGGCATGACCAGATGATCGAAAGCCGATAAGAGCGAGGTTTCGTGACTGATAAGGGGATGATCATCGAGCCGCTTGATCCGGTGCGGCACGACCGGGCGGCTTTTTCGTCCGGGATTGATCAAGTCGACAATTATTTGCGCAAGACGGCAAGCAAGCTGGCCCGAGCGGACAATGTGCGGGCGTTTGTCCTTCTGTCTCCCGAAGGGGAGCTTTTGGGCTTTTACACGTTGAACGCGCACAGTGTCGATTATTCCCACCTGCCCGCTTCTTTTACGCGTAACCGGCCGGGGCATGGTCAGATACCCGCTGCGTTCATATCGATGATCGGGGTCGATGCCCGTTTCCAGGGCAAGGGATTTGGAGGCCTCTTGCTTGCCGACGCTCTCAAGAGGATCGGACGCGCCGCGATGGATGTCGGAATCGCCCTTGTGCTCCTCGACATTCTCGACTGTGGCGATCCGGCGAAGGTCGAGAAGCGCAAGCAGCTCTATATGCGTTATGGGTTCCAGCCCTTGCCCGACGTGCCTCTGCGCCTCCACCTTCCTGTCGCAAAGATCCACGCATTGCTGAACATCCCATAGGTTGCGGCGCGGGAGACGCGCTTTGAGCCGTTCGCTACACCGCGTGCAGACTGGACGGCATTCGGCCAATTGCGCGGTGGGCATGTTGGAACGAATCATTGCCGCTCCCCTTTTCGCTGGTCGACGGCCTCAAATTCGTGGAGTTCGAGCTTCTTGCCGACCTGGGAGACGATGACGGGCGCCACGGTCAGGCCCAGCCGCTCCTTCACGCGCTCCTCAAGAATGAACAGCGCCCGCCCGGTTCGCTCGGAAAGTTCGAGCGCGTCGCCCCCCGTCAGCAGGATGAAATCGGTGAGCCGGGCATGGTCGAGCGCCCAGCCAAGGTTTCGCGGATGGACGATGACGAGACGCTGCGGCAACGAGACATAGTCGAGCGGGTTGAAGGTGAAACCCTTGGGATAAAGCAGCTTGCCGTCAGGCAGGCGGATTTCGTCGGGCAGGGTGTAGAAGGGCACGACGAAGCGGGTCCGGTCCTGTCGGGCGTTTCCGAGCGACGCAGCGCGTAGCGCTGACCAGTTCGCGCGCGGACCAAATTGAGCCGCCATATTGGTAGGTTGTCGCGCGGCCCGCGCTTCGATCTCCGCGAGCGCGTCAGGCTCGGCTATGGGCCAAGTCCGCCCGATCGTCGCGGTGTCCGCGATGGCCGCAGGAACAACCAGCACACAACAGCCTATCGCCATGCCTGCAATGAGGGTGCGGTGGATCATGACCGCCCGCCTCCACGCCACGCATGATTGCGCAGCCGATAGGGCCGCCAGACCCGGCCTTCCTCCTCATCTCCACCGCGGATCGCCGTGATGATGGCGGCGAGCCCCAGTAGGCCAGCAGCACCGACGATGCACCGCAATCCCATGTCCAGTTCCGTCGCCGACCACAGCACCAGCCCCGCCTGGATCGTCAGCAGCAGATGCGTGCCGACAATCATGCGTATGGCGGGCTGTCCAGGACGGGATGAAAAGAGGCCGGTCATGGCCGTTTCCAGGCAGCGAGAAGATTGGAGCGCCTGGCTTTCCAGCTGCGCAACGCTGCGAGGCATTTCCCCGTCAAGCCGGTGAGCAGGATGAGCAGAAGGCCTGTGTTGAGGCAGGTAGCGCCGATCAGCAGCGCGCCGCGCGCGATCAGCATCGGTGGCTGGTGCAGCATCAGGCCGGTCACAATCACCAGGCTGGTCAGCAGGATGGTTTCGATCACCATCAGCCGGAAGCGCCATCGTATGGCTTCGGCCTCCGCGCGGATCGCGACCCGGGCCTCGATGATCCGCTCGATCTCGGCATCCTTGCCGAACCCCAGGGGCAATTGATCGGGATGGGTGGAAGGCTTGCGCATCATGCTGCCCCTCCATCTTGCATTGCAGGCAGGATTTCGGCGGGATCGACCCCGGCCAGCTCGCACACGGCTTCGAGTGGACTGCGCCCGGCGCGGATCAGCGCCTCGAAGGCCGCCACCTCCTGCGGCGCGCTGGTGTTGATCCAATAGGAAAAGGGGTCCACCACCAGCCGGGCCACGCCCAGTCCCAGGGGAGAGTCGATGAAGATCTCGCTATAATGGGGTTTGGCGTTACGGACGGATTTCAACAGATCGAGGACAAATCCGGAATAGTCGAGGATCTTGTTCTCGACCGCCTGGGCATAGGTCGAACCCTGAAGCAGGAACCGCGTCGCTGCATTTTCGAGGATCACCTGTCCGGTGCCGCCGAAGAGCAGAAGGTCGTTCATGCTCTGGAGGACAACACCGAAACTGCCCTGATATTTGCGCGCGCGGCGATAGCCCTGGCCGAAAGCTTCGGCGAGCCGCGACAAGTCCTGGCCCTCGCTCCGGGTCATGAACTGCGCGGCTTCATCGCACAGGACAAAGCGCGGCCGGTCGCGCGCGGACAGATAGAGTTCCTGGGTGACCGCGTTCACCACGACCATGACGATGACGTTGAACAGGTCCGGCATGGCTTTGAGCCGCTCAAGCTCCAGCACGACAAACTCGTCGTTGCTGATGTCGAAGGTCGAGGGACCGTTGAAGAAATGGCCATAGGCGCCGTCACTGCCGAAATCGCGCAGGTTGAAGGCGAGTTCCCGCGCGGCCGGCACCAGATGGTCGACCCGGTCGAGATCGGACGCTGCAAATTGCGGATAGGCGCCGAGCCAGGCCCGGACGCTGTCTATCCCTTCCTCGGCATGACCTTCGTCGATCGTCCACTGCACAGCGGACTTGAGCAGATTCCATTCCGACGTCGTGACGCCCTTGCGCGTTGCGGCATTGGCCATTTCCGCGACGATCGCGACCGCCATGGAGATCGCGGACTGGCGATCATCGCCATCAAGCGCGAAGCCCATGTCGAACGGATTGAGCACGAGCTTCTCTTCGCCAATATCGATATAGCGGCCCGAGCACAGGGTGCAGAGTTTGCGATAGCTGCCGCCAATATCGATGATGCGGATAAGCGACCCTTGCGCATAATATTGCTGACAGAGATTGTTGAGGAGGAAGCTCTTCCCCGCGCCGCTCTCGGCCGAGACGATGAAATTATAATTGTTGATGCGCGGATCGAAAAGATCGAGCGTGATGAGCTGGCCCTTGCGGCCGGTATAAAGAAGGGCCGGGCGACCGCCGCCGCGAAAGTCGGTCTGCACCGGCGCCAGCAGCACGGCGGCTTTGACCGGCATGCGGAAATCGCGTTCCAGCATCCGCATCGTGCGTTTTTCGGGATAGAGCCCGAAGGGGAGGCTCATCGGCAACAGGACCGGATTGAGATAGCTCTCCTCCTGCATCATCCAGGGGAGCGGCTCGCTCTCCCACAGGCGCTTGGCGCGCGCCGCCATTTCCCGCGCGTCGGCGCTGGTGCGGCCGAAGACCCAGACCATCGGGATCACCGAAAGGAAGCGGCTGTTGCCCGCCTCATCGAGCACCCAACCGATTTCCTCGATCTGCTTGCCGACCTCGACCGCGAAGCTGCCCGCCGCCTTCTGCGCGGAGAGGATCTGGGCGCGCTTGTGAATCTCGAACTGGCTGTGATCGAACAGGATGTTGAGCGTGAAGAGAAAAGGGCCGCCAATCTGGTCGCTGTCCTCGGCCGCCCCGCGCATCCCGCCCAGCAGGCGATTGGCGCGCTCGGCGGTGATGCGCCGTGCCGGCGCCCTTGGCGTCAGGCAGCGCGCCACCTGATTGCCCAGATGCACTTCCGGGCCGTCGAACAGCAGGTCGGGGCCTGCATCGATGATCTGCTTGCGAACAGGCGGGGCGGGCTGGCCGTCACTGCCATCGGCGAACACGCCTGGCGCGGCATCGAAGAGACCGTTGAAGATCCGGCGATAGAAGCTGACCAGTTCCTCGGGCGGCAGACGGCGGATACCAAGCTTGGCGAGCTGTTCCTCGATCTGGCGGCGCAGGTCATGGCCAAGTTCCACCCGCGTCTTGATCGAGAGGAACAGCCGAAAATTGCGCACCGGGATGCCATGAAGCGCGTCGAGCCCCTCGGTTCCGGCGCGCAGATAATCGGCGGTGCGCCGCGCCGATGCCTGGATCAGAGGATCGGGCCGGGTCTTCATATCCAGGAAGGCATCGAGCGCATGGTCGATCAGCGGATCGGCAAAACCGTGGAGCTGCAACACCGTCCCATCGGGAAAATGGATGTTGAGGAGGCCCAGCAAGGCCTGATGGACATGAGCGAACATATAGGCCGACGGGATCAGCTCCCAGGCATGGCCCCAGCCATCGTCGATGCAGAGAAAGGCTTCCTCCTCTTCGTTCCAGGCGACGAGCGGCAGAAAATCGGAATAGGCGTCGCGCGCGACGGCGCGATGCAGGTCCGACCGGGTGAGGCCGCCGCCATGGCGGGTACCGAGCGCGATCATGGCCGTGCCTCCTCAGGCGTAGCGGGGATATCGGCGGGCTCGCCCTCGACGGCGCGGTCGGACGCGCCCTTGTCCCTCACCTGTTCCAGCACCGGCACGCCCGTCGCGGACTGGACCGGGCTCACCAGATAATCGCCCACCACCCATTGGGGCCTCTCGAGGATCGAATAGACATAGCGCGGCATGTAGAGCCGGTCGGGCCGCTCGCGGTCGGCATAGGGCAGGATCAGCGTGCGCACCGTGCGGCCGGGGCGCAGCATCGGCGTGACCGGCGCATCGACCAGGCCCTGCAACTCCCGATAGACGCTGTCGCGATAGCCAAGATAGGGGGATGGGCCTGTCTTGCCCCGCTTGGTGGCACTGCTTGTCCCGGTACCGTCTCCCTGGCTGAGAAGAGCCTTGTCATGGGTGACCGCGGGATCGGAGCGGGATGGCACGCCAGCCACCGCATCGGCATAGGCCTTGTCGGGATGGATGCACTGCCCATGGTCGCTATTCTTGCAGCTGAACTTCTCGCTGTAGGGCGACATGACCGAGCCAATGGTGGAACAGCCCGCGAGCAGCAGAGCCATGCCGAGCAGCGCTGGCGATCCAGCCCGGCGCGCAGCACCAACGGGCGTGTCAGGCATGGGGCGAATGCCCCTCAAAAGACGATATGCCATCAGAATTTGCTCCCTGCGCTGGGTTTGATGTCGAGGGTCACGCCCTCCTGGATGACCACCACCACCTCCTTGGCGGCGCCGACCTCGACGATGGGGCCAGCCTGGCGCGCAAGGTCGAGATAGAAATCGGTGAGCTTGTCGGAGGATTTGGAAAGGCCGCCGGCAATGCCGCTCTTTGCGGCATCGGTCGCATCGAGCGTGCGGACCGAACCCAGGGCGGAGGTGGAGAGGTCCCCGAAGCTGTTTTCGACTGAACTGGTAAAGCCGCTCACGGTCCCGGCGATGAAGGATCGGGCCAGCGCCGCGCCGGCGCGGGTCACGACCTTGCCCGAAAGCCCCTTCTTTCCATCGGTGTCGACGAAGAAGCCCTTGATGGGCTGATCGACGACGGACCGCTCGTCGAAATCGACGCAGGAGAGCGACACCAGCTGGACCTCGACCCGTTCCTTGGCGAGGCTGCCGGTGGCATTGCCGATGACAAAGCAGCCGGCAAGATTGGCTTTCACATCATTGGGCAGCACGGCGGGGGCCTGCACGCGGGCGATCAGCGGTTCCGGGTTCGAGGTCGCGTCCCGGCTGGCCAGTGCGTCGATCCCGGTCAGGAGCCGTGCCTTCATGAAACCAGGCGGTAAATAGATGGTCCGCGACTTTTTTCCGTTGCCGGACCCGGCGCCCTCCTTGTTTGCGGCGGGGATGATGGCGCTGGTGGCAGCGCCAATCGAACCGACGGTCTTCTCGACTGGGGGCGCGGGCGGCGCGGCCGGAGCGACCGGCGGTACAGGCGGCGGGATCGACCCCATCGCGCTGTCCAGCTCCGCGTCGCTGGGTGGCGGCGGGAAGGCCGGCAATGTGCCCGTCATGGCCGACGGCAGATCGCCACCATCGGTCGACGTGCCGCCGACCTTGCTGCCGGGCATGACCTTGCCCTCCTCGATCGCGGTGATGCGATCGCCCAGCAGGGATTGGCCGTCGAGCACCTTTTGCAGGTCACCGCGCAGCTTGGTTTCCAGACTATCACCGCGCAGGCCCGCGCCCATGTCCAGCTTCGAGGCTGCGGGCAGATCGGGCTTGTCGTCGGAGGAACCGCTGGACGCTGTGTAGAGACCATAGCCCAGGATCGCGACCGCTGCTCCCACGCCCACCTGCTTGGCGCGCAGTTTCTGTCTTGCCGACATGGCGCGCCAGTGGGTTTTCAGGTCGAGCAGGGCCGGGCCGCGAACGGCGCCCTGATCCTTTGCTTGCCCTTGCTTTCCGTCCCTGGCCTCATTTTGATCTTTCGGGGGGCGAGAAAAGCCTTTGATCGGGGCGCCAAGATCCTGCGGGGTTTCTTTCCCGCCTTGCTTCTTCTCGTTCATTGGTTTGCTCCCCGCCGTACGATGATGAGGCGGGCGGTCTCTCCGGCTTTGAGCGAAAGACGATCGGCGCTGACCGCAAAGACGCGGGCACCAAAGGCGCGGTCGAGGAACAGCCGCTCATCAAGGCCGAGGTCCGCGTCCGCTTCGACCCGATATTCCGATGCCGAAAGACCGGAACCCTCTATCTCGACCCGTCGGCGTTCGATGATTCGCGCGGCGGGAAGGGAGGGCAGCACGACCCGCTCGGCCTTGGGCGCGACGGCGGTGAAGCTCGCCGGGATACGGTCCTGGAGCATAGCGAGCGTGATCGAGACGGCGCGCTCCTCCTCGACCAGCGGCCCCAGCAATTCGTCATTGGCCTTGGCGCGCTGCGCGCTGCCCGGCACCAGGGTGACGGTCTGGGCGGGAATGTCCGAGGGCTCGGTATAGAGCGGATAGATGGCGCCATTGCAGGAAATGAAGAATTCGGACGGCGCGGTCACATAGCTGCGCGTGACGGCACCGGCGTCATCGACTTCCTTCACCAAGAATTTGATCCAGGCGTCCGCGCCGCCCTTCTCGACCGCGATCGCCTTTTCCGCCGAGAATTTGACGTCCTCGATCTCGCCGCCTGTACAGATCACATGATTGACGTCGCGGTTCGACAGCCGGATCGTGCTGGTCTGATCGGGCAGCGCGACGATGGACTGGGCGAAGACCGGCGCCGACGCGATCATGGCCAGCAGGGCGGCGGACGCGCGCAGGGGTTTACCGAAGCTCGGCATCGAATTTTTCCTCCGAAAGGCGGGTGATCCAGAAGCGGCCGTTCTCGACGCCGTAGCCGATGCGCAGCGTGCCCCGGAATTTGCGGATCACGCCGCCGATGATGCGGACCTTCTCGACCGGAACGATGATGTCCCTGTCGGTCCAGCTGACCGGCTGGTCGGGACGGATATAGGTGGCGATCGACAGGGTCGGGTTTTTGGAAAGCTCGTCCAGCACTGCGTTGAGGCTGTCGCGCATACTGTTATAGGCGTTCGGATGGACGATCGAGAGCAGCTCCTGGAACTGCGGATCTGCCGAATAGGCGGAATAGGTGCCCGAGAGCGCGACGATGTTGCGCGTCATGGTGCGCAGATAGTCCGTCGAGGGTTTCGAGCCCGTCACATAGAGATCGCCGCCCGTGCCAAAGGGCACGACCACGGTGCGCCGGTTCTGGTCGGTCGAATAGACCACCGCGCCCAGCACCGCCGTGATGCCGAACAGGCCCACAATCGCGAATTTGAGCAGGCGGTTCTCCTCGAAGAGATTGGAGGAGCCCTGGAGATAGCGGTGAATGCCGAAGCTTGGCGGTTTGCCAAGGAGTGGATCGACCTCGCGGCCAGTTCGGTTTGGGAAGAGCGACATGGCTTTAAGCCTCACTCATAAAAGCGGGTCTGGGTCGGACCCGGATAATGGCGAAAGCCAAGCAGGCCCCAGCGCCAGGCGAGATGCGGCAGAAAGCCGCGGGGTTTGCTGCGCTTCCAGGGGATGAAAAGGAGAAGGGCAAGGATGAGCGCCCATCCGATCAGCCCGCCGACGATGACGGCGACGAAGATGGTCGAGACCACCAGGATGAACTCGTCCGATCCGAACCATAGGATCTGGACCGGCCGATGCAGATACTGGGGCAGGCGTTCGTCCATTGTCCCTTCTCCTCCTGCTTCATCTCCCCGGCATGAGCTCGGGGTTTCCCGGGAGCCATCATTGGCTTCCAGGCTCGGGGGCGTGGGTTGCGTGAGAGTGTGGCGACCCGCGCCGATCAGTTCAGATGGTCATGCCGAAGGTCTGGAGGATCGAATCCGCCTTGATGAGGCAGACCGCCGCCACGATCGTCGGGATGCCGATCATGATGTTGGAAAAGAGGCGCGAGACGCCGAACAGGAAGGCCGCGACGCCGCCGACAAAGCCCAGCGGTCCCTTGACGCCCTGGTTCACGACGATGTCGTAAATGTCGTAGCCAAGGTCGCCGGCGGCGGGCGCCGTGAAAGCATGGGCGATCCCCGTGGCCGCAAATATGGCCAGGAGAGCGGCGATCGAATAGTCGGCAGCGGAAAGGCTGCGTCGTCCAAGGGCTTTGATCATGTCATACTCCATGTGCAAGAAGGAGCCGTCCGCTTGGGATATGTGCCGGCGAGGGACCTCGTAGGCTGCCGATGATCGTGTCGGACGGCTCCTGAGGGCCGCGATCGCCGGCATTCCGTTCCGCATGGTCCACGCGGGACGCCGCGCGGTCCAGGCAGCCGCCAGATAAGGGGAAGGGTTAGCGCTGCGCATGGGTGGACGCCTTCGCCGCATAGGCTTGTCCGAGAAACGCCTCGATCTCCGCCTGGTCGAAACCCGAGATGATCTTGCCGCCCACGATGAGGGTCGGCGTACCGCTGACGCCCACCTTTTTCACCAGTGCCGCGTCGGCTTCCACCTTGGCGCGACCTTCCGGGCATGTCAGCAGGGCAGGGGGCTTCGCGCCGGCATAGAGGGCCTTGAAGCTGGCCTCCCTGTCGGGCGCGCAGAGGATATGTTCCGCCTTGGTCGCGGCCTCGGGGTGGATGCCTGAGACGAAATAGACAAGGCGCCGCACGGGCTTTCCTTCCGCTGCCTTGGCCGTCCAGAAGCGATCGAGCGCGCGGCAATAGGGACAATCGGGATCGGTGAATTCGATCACCGAAGGCGCGTCCTTTGGGCCAATCTCCAGCGCCTGTTTGGGATCGATCGCGGCAAGCTGCCGCTGCGCTCGCGCATCCTGGGCCAGCGCCGTCACATTGACGCCGTTGCGGTCATAGACCGTCGCGAAAAGGATATGCTCGCTCTCCGGAGCATAATAGAGCATGCGGCTGCCCGCGCTTGCCTGGTAGATCGGCCCCTTGACCGGCGCTGGCTCGAACCCCTCGAACTGAAGGTTGGTGAAGCTCTGGCGGAGCTTCTGCTCGGCGTCCGGCGCCGCTTTTTGCAGCAGCTGCACATCGTCGGGCTTTGCCTGGGCTTGGGCGCCGCCGATGCTGACGCCTAGGAGCAGGGCCGCGCCGGCCGCCTGTGAGAAACTCATCCGGCGGCTCATTGCGTGCCTCCGCTGTTCTGCGTGATCGCGCGAGCAATATCGGCATCGATGCGGATGCTGCTGCCGACGGCCATTGCGCTGCCGGGCGGCGTGAATGCCGGTTCGGCAGCTGGGAGGGCAACGATCTGGAATGCGTCGCTCGCCTGAATGATGCGCAGTCGGTCGGGCAGATCCGTCGAAGCCAAGCGGAGTGGTTTTGCGCTCGCCGGGTTTGCGGCGAGCGCCAGGCTCAGGCAGGCGTCAAGGACAGGCGGAGATTGGACCATGACGGTACTCCAGGCAAGCGGCAAATCCTCTCGGACGCCTTTTTTTGAGGGCGGGATCGGTGGACGGAAGCTCTGTACAAATTGCCGGAACATGCTTCCCAGTCATCGACCGTGAGACGAGTTGTTCACAGCTTGAAAAGGCGCGCAAGGGGCAGGGCACTGTTGTGCCGATTGCGGCATTCATCTTCCGGAAGCGGCATATAAATGCCGCTTTCCTTGTCAAAAATCGGCTTTATTCTCCGTTCGGGTCGTCATCATCATGAGTACCAACCTCGAATCGGATGAGGGAGACATCATGACAGAACGCCAATCGAGAACGTACAAACTATGCCTTTCGCCTGAGGGCACCGATCTCTTCCTGGTTTGCCATGCACGTCTGGCAAAACTCGCGAACAGCCTGATTTCCTATGGCTCGACACTGTATGTAGCCATATTGATCGCGGAAGCGTCGGATGCATCGGAGATTGCTGCCGAACTCGAACTCCCCCATTTGCGACGGCTGATCGGGAAAAGGGAGCATTTTGTCGGGGCGTCCGATCGATTGCAGCGAATCGCGGGCAAGATCAGCGATCGCCTGGAAAGATCGGATCATCTTGGCGATCGGCCAACAAAGAACGCCCTTTATGCAGCCTGTATCGCGCTCATGGCCGCCAGCGAGGACAAGACCCTGCGAGCGGCGTATAGCCGAATGAGCGATCTTCTGGCAGATAAGTGAGCAGGATCAGGCTTTGGTCATCGAAGAGCCTGACGGTAATTGCTCCCAAAATGAGAACGATAATATTTGACGCACCGAGGGTTTCACACAACAAGTTGAAACAGTCGGAATGTGCATGGAAGCTTTGAGGAACATTCAGGGAGAACCTGATGATGTCGACTCAGAGCAGGCGGCCGGGTAGCCGCGCCGCTATTCTAGCCGAGGTCAAACAGATCTCGGGCCGCCGCATCGAGGAAAGGCGGCGGGACAAGCGCATGACGCAGAAGCAGCTGGCAGCCCAGGTTGGGATGGGTGAACGCTGGCTCCGGGAAGTCGAATCGGGAAGTCCCAAGTCCCGGCTCGACGACCATTTGCGGTGCGCGCACGGTCTTGGATTGTCGGCATCGCATCTCCTCTTGCCAATGTTGTTTCTGGAGCATCAGATGCACTTTCCACGACAGATTTTCGATGAGGACATGCATGAACTGGAGGCTGGATGCATCGAGTTTATTGCGAGCTATCGTCTGAAACCATTCCTCCGTTCAATCCCGATTCCACTTACGGATGAGGGCATCGACAGGGAGGCCTGAGCGCCATGTCGCCCGATGCTGTTACGGCCGATCGCGTCTATCGCGAATTGAAGCGGCAAATCATGGTAGGAGAATTGCGCCCAGGAGCAGTTCTTATACTGAGCCAGATTGCTGATAGCGCTGGAACCAGTGTCTCTCCGGTACGCGACGCAATATTGCGCATGGTCGGCGAACGTCTTCTCGAGATGCAAGGCGGAGGGGGATTTGCCGTTCCTCCTCTCACGCATGACCGCATAAGCTGTTTTTATGCCTGGCACGGCGATCTTCTTCGTATCATTGTTCGCGCTATCAATGACCCCATCGAGATCGGCGAGTTTCCGGTCTATGATCAAGGTAAGACAAGCGATGAACATCATCATCTGGCGAACCTGGCTGATGAGCTCTTCGCGTCATTGGCGGCATGTTCGCATAATCCGGAACATCTCCACGCTGTCCTTGCCCTGGAAGCGCGGCTGCACTTGATTCGGATCCATGAAAATGTGCTGCCGCGGTGTCTTTCCGAGTTGGAATCCCTATGGAATCTCGTGCGTTCGAGGAACAAACATTCCATCAGAACGGCCCTTTGGCATTATCATCGCCGACGTTTGTTGAACGTAGAGACGATTTTTTCGGCCATGATGAAGAATGGATTCATAGAATGAGAACGGAAATCCGTATCATTCAGCTATTATCGTGGCGAGAATCACAATCACTCTGCAATGTCCAGCATATATGTTGTCAAATTGGGAACGTATATGGTCGGCCGTTTCTTCATCCTGCCCTAAAATCATCAGGCCGCAATCAAGCGGTATCTGAAGGAAGCAATCATGGAACGTGACTTCGAACGGAATGAAGCGCTGATCGACCTCGGATCGGCTGTCGAGCAGACCAAGGGGATCGAGGGCAAGGCGCGCGATGTGGACCAGTCGCCCCTGACCGGCATGGGTATATTGGACGAGTGATCCGACCCGGGAGGGCACACATAGGCTATGCGTGCCCTCCCATCACGATCCGAGGTGGCGATGACTTACGCTTTGCGAGAGAATTTGCATTTTTCTGATCTTGGTCAGCATATCATCTTTCTGGATGTGTCGTCTGGCCGGTATTTCACGATTCCTTCGACCTGGAATCGGGCATTTCGTACTATCGTTCGGGGAGAGAACGGCTCCATCAACCTGCGCGAGGTGCAGCGGCTGCGAGATGCCCGGCTAATCGAGCCATCGGAGAAAGCCGCGGAGGAATCCCTTCGCGCAGTACCCATAATGCCGATCAGATCCCTTCTCGACGAGCGACCCCAACGAGCAAGCAGCTATTTGACCGCGCGCGTGGCCTGGTCGCAGTGGCAGGCTTGCCGGGACTTGCGGCATCATGGCATGCATTGCCTCGCAAAGGAGGTCGCCGCATCGCCGGTGAAGGCCTGTGAACCTCTGAGGGCTGGTGAAATCGCGAACCGCCTGGGATGGGCTTTCGCGCAATCGGCTTTTATCATGACCGGGGCGGACCAATGCCTCGTTCGGTCTCTTGCCCTTGCAAGACTGCTGCGCCGTCGCAATATTGCTGCCTCGCTCGTGCTTGGCGTTACGGCCAGCCCATTTTCCGCTCATGCCTGGGTCCAGCGAGGGGATCTCCTTCTGAACGATCGGGTTGAGCGGATTCGGACGTTCAGTCCGATAGTGAGCCTGTGATGGCGGCGCGCTATCTCATCGCCAGCATCGATTGTTCGGACCGGCGGCGTACCATTGCCGCGTCTGTCGGTCGCCGGGGACTGAAGCTTGCCTGGCAATCCGACCAACTCATGCTCTTCCTGTCGAACGACACGCCTGTGCAGATTGTCGAAGGGGTGAACCTCATCGGCATCGGGCGCATTTTTTCGCAAACTGACTTCCGGCCGATGGACCTCGCGAAATGGACCGATGGCAATGAGCGAACGGCCCCTCTGTCCGATCTGCTCGAGCAGGGATGGGGGCAATATGTCGCGGTGAAGCATGGAAACGAAGGCGCACAGATCCTGCGCGATCCTTCAGGCGGCTTGCCCTGCTACCATGTGAGCCGGGACGGCTGCCACGCGGCGGCATCGGATGTCGGATTGCTCGTTGCCGCAGGCTTGTTGCGCGCCGCGGTCAATTATGACTATATTCTCCATCAGTTCCGATATCCCAATCAGCGATCCCCCTCGACGGCATTGGTCGGTGCAAGGGAATTGCTGCCGGGATTCGTGCTGGATTGGCAGGGAGCGATGGCGACGGAAACATCGCTATGGTCACCATGGAAGCATGCCGCCCGCAGATTTGAAGGGGGCCTGGATCAGGCGGCGCTTCGCTTGCGGGACATCACCGAAAAATGCATCAAAGCTTTGGGCCGATCCACGGCAAGCCCTATCTTGATCGGTGTCTCTGGGGGACTCGATTCATCGATCATCGCCGCGGCACTGCGCGAGGTCGAATTTGGCGCCCATGGTATCAGCATTGCGACCAGTCACCCCGATGGCGATGAACGTAGCTATGCGCGCGGGGTATGCCTGAGGCTTGGCTTGCCCTTCGACAGCGCACTCTATGCTGCCCGGCATGTCGATCCGGCGCGTCCCAGCGCCGCGCATCAGGCGCGGCCCACGGGCGAACCCTTTCTCCAGAGCTATGACCATATCCTCCTTGAGCTTGCGCGCGCTGTGGGAAGCAAGACCCTGTTTCGTGGGAATGGCGGTGATGCGGTATTCTGCTTCATGCAGAATGTGACGCCAATTCTGGACCGTTGGGAAACGCGGGGCGCTCGCGGCGGCCTGCTACAAACCCTCGCCGATGTTTGCCGCATGACCGACAGCAGCATTCCGCAGGTGCTGTCCGCCCTCCGCCGCAAGAGGGGTAGTTCGCCGGCGGCCATCGCCATGAAGATAGAAGACCGATTCCTGGTCGCGCGCGATGCGAGCCGGGAAATGTTCGACGCGCATCCCTGGTTTGATGCGCCGGCGGGTCTTGCTCGTGGCCGCATCATCCATGGTATATGGGCGACGCGGGTGCAGCGGTTCACCGAGGGCTATGCGCGGGACGATGAACTGGAACTGGTCTGTCCGCTATTGTCTCAGCCCATTGTCGAATTCTGCCTTTCCATTCCCAGCTGGCTCTGGATTTCGGGCGGGATCAACCGAGCGGTTGCCCGCCAGGCCTATCGCCAGATTCTTGGCGATGATAATATGCGCCGGGTCCGGAAGGGCGGTCCGTCCGCTTTTTGTATTGAACTGCTCGATACCTACCGAAGCCAATATCGGGACATGCTGCTGGATGGTCTGCTGGCGGAGCATCATGTGATCGATCGCGAAGCGGTGTCGGCCTATCTGGCCTATGAGGGGCCGCAGCGCGATGATGACTATCTGCGCCTGCTGGCGCTCGCGGATGCGGAGGCCTGGGCCCGGCATTGGACCGGTGCGGCGACGTCTCCCCTCGCGCGAGAAAGCACAGTCGATGGCGCGATGTCGGCTGGTAGCCATTTGGCGGCAAGCGAAGAGGGATGATCCGGCATCAACCAATGTTCGAACCAGGCGATATTCCTGTAATAGACGGCGAGACGATGGCGCGGTTGCCATTTGACATGATGCTCGCCAGGAAAGACGTAGAGCGCGCTGGGAATGCCCTTGTCTTGCAAGGCGGCGAGAGGTTCCAGTGCCCCCAGATATTCATCATCGGAAAGCTGCATGAGGACCGGCGTGCGAAGACGCGCGGCATTCCTTACCAGCGAATAGCAATTCCAGAAATCCGGTGCCATCTCCTCCATCCGGGGATAGCCGGACGCGACATAGCTGTTCGCACCGGCCGGGCCGGCGAGAGGCAGGAAGGTGCCCGGCTCCTCGAAGGAACTGCTGACGGAAGCTGCCGCGAACCTGTCGCTGTTGACCAACGCATATTGGATGTTCCTTGTGCCGTCGCTGAGGCCAGCAATGCCCACTCTCGCGGGATCGGCAATCCCTTGCGTGACAAGCTGATCGGTGATGGTTTCGAGCGATGAGAGGACACTGCGCAAATCCGACCATCCCTCCAGATTATGCCGGAACAATTCATCACCATCCTTCGCGGGGCGAGCGAACCCGGTGAAGCGCGGTCGTTCGAAACTCAATACCGCAAAACCGCGCGCTGCGAGCGGCTGGATCGGATATTCGTCGCCCGTGCCGCCGCGCAGGAATCCGCGACTGTCATATTGGACGATGATGAGGGGGAGCCGTCGCTTCCCGTCATAGTCGGGCGGCAAGACGAGATCGCCGAAGGTTTGGACGCCAAAGGCATTGCGCCATTTCAGGCGGCGGGTGGGTCCGAACGTCAACGCCCTGAACTCCGGATTGAGGTCGACCACCGGCTCCAGATGCCCGTCAAGACCGGCGAACACAAGCCGGCTCGGCTGGTTGGAGGCTTCATGAAGGCATAGCAGCTGCTCACCCACCAGTTCGCAGCTTGCCAACATATCGTCTGTCACGAACAGCCTAACCGGTCTCCTGGCAGGGCCTGGTTTCCATCGGTACAGACCGAGCTGGCTGTTACCCCAGCCTTCCCGGCGCAGGAAAAGGAGGCTCGAGCCGCCCACTGGCCACCATAGGCCTACGATGCCCTCGCAAGTGTCAAAGCGGCAATTGAACTGCTCTCCCGATGCAAGCACGACATGGAGATCAAATTGGGGCATGTAGCCGCTCGATGGCCGAATGGCGGTCCAGGCGCGTGCGCCGCCTGGGCCGTGCGCGAAGAGATTGGCGCCGACCGGTTTTGCTCTGTCGTTCTGCAGTTGCAGCAGATTGATTTCCTCGTGCGTGGCGGGACGGGCCGCCCTGGATACGACATCGATTGCAAGATAGGCGCGATCGATGGGGGCATAAGGAAAGGGCCGGGGGCTTGCCTTGGGAACGAACCGGGCATCATAATGAAAGCCGGCCTCGCCCTCTTCGTCGATCTGCTGCTGGATCTTGCGATAATCCGGCCGGCTCGCGAAAATGATCGTCGTTCCATCGGGCGACCACCCCAGATCCTCTATGTCGTCCAGCGAAGAGGAAAGCTGCTCGGCGCCTTGGCCGTCTGCCCGGGCGCGCCATATCTGTGTCACGCCATTGATGCGTTTGAGATAGGCAATCCAGCGACTATCGGGCGACCAATGTGGCGTGATGAGCTGGGGTACCCCAGTGGGGAAACGGGTAATGCCGGTCCGCTCGATCGTCATCCGGATGAGTTCGCCGCCTCTGTCCATCGCGATCAGTCTATGCGCGCCGTTGAGGGCTGTGACGAACATGCCGAGGCAATAGGCACTCGCCGTCCGATCGACGCGACGGATTTGAAAGGCGACCAATTTCCCGTTTGGCGAAACGGTTATCGCCCCGTGCCTGGAGACGGCCGCGGCGGCGGGCAGTCCTACATCCCGCAGTCGAAGCAGCTTCTCTGGCGTGATCGCCTGCTGGGTGTCTGTTTCGTGGGAGACGGCATCCGGTTTCAGATCGCTGCAATCCGCCGGCACGTCGGCAAGGGCGGGCGTGCCGGCGGCAAAGGCCAGCGCTGCTGTCGAAAGCGTCAGACCCTTGATCGCGCGGATCATTGAAACCTCTTCGTCACCGTTAGGCTGATGAAGCGCCCCACTGCGGAATAGTTGGTGGAGTCGAAGGTCGGATAGTAGCGAGCTGTCGTCTGGATCCGATCCGGCTTGTCGTTGAAGATATTGAGTGCTGCAGCGCTGATTTCGATTCCGTTGAGGATACCGCTGTCATCGGAGGTGCGGTATCGCGCGGACATGTCGACGGTGGTCATGCCGTCGATCGATGAGGCGGCCATCAGCCGTTGATCCTTGATTCCGCCGATATAATTGCCGAATATCCCCAGGCTGAAACCGCCATGAGACCAGTCCGCGCCCCCTCGCGCGCGCCAATGCGGCGGGAAAAACAAGGTGCCGGCCGCATCGACCGCGGCGGATACGGGAGTGACTTTCCGGCGGCTCTCGAGATAGGTCAGATTTCCCGTCAGATGGATCATATCCCCAGCGGCCAATCTGACAGAATAGCTTATGTCGAGATCGATCCCTTTCGCTGTCTGCTGGGCGATATTGACGTATCGGCTGTCGACGATAGCCGCCACATTGTCGATATTGAAAGGCGCGTCGGTGAGGTTCGTAAGACCTGTGGGAGATCCCGATATGAAAGCTTCGATGAGTGCCTCGGTGGGACTAAGGTTGACCAGGGACTGATAGGCGGGGTTGGACAATAGACCGGTCGTCGAGGCGATCGGCGTGGCGATCCTGTTCTTGTAACGGATGTGGAAGAGGCTTGTGCTCATCTTAAGCCCAGGCAGCGCGGCCGGATGTATCTCAAACGTCGCGGCCATTGTGGTGGCCCGCTCGGGCCTGAGATCAGCATTGCCACCAGAGATGTAGAGCGCCGTAGCTGAAGCGGGGTAGGCACTGCCGCCAAAATCACTGATCGGCACCAACTGCGCCGTATAATCGAGAAACTGTTGGTAGAGCGTCGGTGTCTTGAACGAGCGGCCCCATGAAAATTTGAGATTGATATCTTTCGACGGGGCGTAGACGAGTCCCAATTTGGGCGTCGTGACATGCCCCATTCCGCCCGAATAGCTTTCATAGCGCGCTGCGGCGCTGAGAGACAGCGCATGAATGAAATCAATGTCCTGCTCTGGCGCCACGATCGGAATGGCGGCTTCGCCAAAGAGGTAATAGCTGCTGCGATTTTTTGAAAATTGTACCGTAGGCGTTGTCCCGGTCGCTCTTTCCGTCTGGAGATCGGCGATCAGCCTGTTCGATCGGTAGCCGCCACCGAGGGCGAGTCGCAAGTCGCCAGCCGGCAGATCGACGAGTGCGCCCTCCAGGTTCATCTCCAATATGCGGGACTTGTTGGTATAGCTGCCGACCGAGGCGAAATTCAGCAGACCTGCTGTGTAGAGGCGCGAGTTGATTTCAAGCTTGTCCTGTGCTGCGGTACCCATGAATGTGGCGAGCCAGTCGGCGGGCAGCTTCCATTCTATTTTTGGGGATATTGACCAGGATTGGTTCCGCGGTGTCCGGCGATATCCTCGATCCCGATAATCGTTGCTGATAAGCGGCTGAATGGTGATGGAATGACGATTGCTGAAAAGCGCGTCGGTGCTGATGGTGAGGTGGTCGGTGGGTTCCCAATATCCGGTCGCCACTATGCTATGCTGTCTCATGGCCGGGAGAATGGTCGTGTTGGGAAAGGCGTTGTTGGTGAATGAACGGTCGCCGGCCTTTATGGCCGTGCTGCGGTCATAGCTATAGGTGAACATGAAGCCGAGATTGCGTCCGGTCTTTCCCGCCACCACGCTATATTGCTGCTGCTCGTCGCCGCCATCGGTTGCCGCGCCCAATCGGGCGGATGCCTCCATTCCATCATAGCTGCGCTTGAGGATGATATTGGCGACGCCAGCGACCGCGTCCGAACCGTAAACGGCAGAAGCACCATCGGTGATGATTTCCACGCGATCGACCGCGCCCAGGGGAATGGAGGAAATATCGATGGCCTGCGCCACGCCATTATAGGCGATGCGTCGGCCATTCAGTAGTGTCAGCGTGGCATCGGGACCAAGTCCGCGAAGATTGAGGCTGGAAGCGGAGCTTACATTCTCGTTACTGATACCTCCCACGCCGACCGTGACCCCGGGATTTTGCCCGCCGGCAAAGCTTTGAGGCAGGCTGCGGGCGAAATCGCCGAGATTGGAAAGTCCGGCTGTGCGAATATCATCCTGTGTCCTGGTCATCACGGGCGACGCGCTTGCGCCACCGCGAATGCGCGACCCGGTGACGATGATATTATTTTCCGCCGTGCCGTTTATCGCCTCCCGCGATGGTTCGCCTCGCCCCCGAACGAAGATCGAACCGTTGCGGACTTCCGCTATGAGGTCGCTGCCCTCG
The DNA here is from genome assembly GCF_013375535.1 of Sphingobium sp. 15-1. Taxonomy (GTDB): domain Bacteria; phylum Pseudomonadota; class Alphaproteobacteria; order Sphingomonadales; family Sphingomonadaceae; genus Sphingobium; species Sphingobium aromaticivastans. Next base: position 695,441 of record NZ_JABXJG010000002.1, on the reverse strand, counting down.
ACAAGGAGGCTGACAGCCTCGCTGACTGTATAGGCGCCCTTGAGGGCTTTTGCCTGCTTGCCCCGAAGTGCTCTTGAATCCGCTATCAGTTGATAGCCGTCCTTGCGGGCAACGGCACGAAGCGCATATTTCAGATCCTGCGCCGGAAGATCATAGGATCGCTTTTCGCTGTCCTGAGCCAGGACATGCGGACTTATCGCGACCAGGGCGGTCGCTGCGCCAATCAGAAATCCCGTCTTGCCGAAACCCATGATGCTTCCCCCATCATTTTCGCTGCGCCCTTCTTGGACAGGGCAAACGGGAAAAGACGGGGGAAGGAAAAGTTGAAGCTGGCTTGGCTAAAATTTATTTGGTGATGATCAATTTTCCTGGATGGGAACGATCGATCCTCGCCTCCAGGAATGCGGCAATTGCCTCCGCCACGGCGTCAATGTCGCGGATGTGAACCGAGCCGAATATCTCCCGGCTGCCAAGCCCTGGATCAGCGAGCACGATCTGCGTCGTGCTGTAACTGTTGGCTTCGGCGATTACCTCGCTGATCGGAACATCATCTAGATCTTTCACGCCGCTGACCCATTGCTCGTCGGTAGGTTTTGCGGACATGACAGAAGGCGACATGGCTTGTCCATCAAGGAAGGCTAATTGCTCCCCGGGATGGAGACGAAAGAGTCGCTCGGAGCGAGCACTGGAACGCCATCCATGCACCTTCACGTCGGCGCTTCCTTCAAGGAGATGAATGGCGATACGATGGCCATAGGTCACATCGAATATCGTGCCGGGGGACAGGATTTCATTCTGGCCGAAGCGCACGATGAACGGTCGCGCGGCATCATGCGCGATCCTGAACCTTGCCCGCCCGCGTTCCAGGCTTACAACACGTTGCTCCGCCGAGAGATCGACATTGATGCTCGTTCCGGTGTCGAGGATGAGCGTCGATCCATCCTCCAGCCGGACTTTGCGTACTTCGCCGATCCTCGTTGCGAGCTTGCCGCCGCCCAGAGCATCCGTGCGCGCGAATGGGGCGTAGAAGAACATCATGACCAGGGCGGCGGTGATCAGGGTCATGACGGTTGCCGCGGCAAGCGCAGGCCGCCATCCTGGCATTTGCGCGACGCCCTTCTCGACATGCATGGGCGCAACGGCCGCGGCGCCGGCTGCGACGCCGACGCTGGCCGACAATTTTTCATAGAAATGTTGACGGCCATCCTTGGCTGCCATCCACCGGCGGAGACCCGCGCGATGCCTGTCAGGGTCGCATTGCATTTTCATAAGCCATCGCGAAGCGGCACGGCGATCCCACCATGAGAGTTTATTCATGATCGCCTCCCATATTGGCGGCGATATGCCGGATGGCCTTCAACATATGCTTTTGCACCCTCCACAAGGGGAGCCTCAGATCAGTCGCTATCTCCCGATAGCTATAGCCTTCGACACGATTGAGAAGGAAAATTTCCAGGGTGCGCGGCGGCAGTTGCCGCAAGATCGCTCGCCAGCGCTGGATCTCCTGCCGCGCCTCGACTTCACGATGCGGGTCGATGTCGTTGGATTTGTGCAATCCTTCGTCGAGGGATACCGACAGCTGCGACAGGCGCGTCGATCCCCGTTCGGCGCGATCCCGCAGCATGTTCGTGGCGATGCGGGTGATATAGGCCCGCGGGGTTACCACCGCGACCGGAGGCGTGGCGCCCAGGAACCTAGTCATTACTTCCTGCGCCATATCGTCAGCATCCGAGCGATTTCCCAGCTTTTGCAGGAAATAGCGAAGGAGACGGGGCTTTTCCCGCCGGTACACGTCTGCAAAATCATGGGTGGGAGGGGCTGCGCTATTTGCGTCGTCATCGTCGAGGGACGCGCGTCGTTGGGGAGAGACGCTCATGACGGCATTCTCATCATATGCGCACCGCATCGCAGGAATGGCTTCCCGCAGCGGTCGTCGTGAAAGGGAAATATTCCCGGATTAGACCGGTCCCGCGCCGGTCGTGATTGGCCCTGGCTCATTCGTCGCACCTATGTCCACTCGGGGCGACGGCCTAAGCCGGATGTTGGAAACCTGTCTGGAACAGGCGCATGCGCCTTTACCGTTGCCGGTTGGACATGCGCGCATGCCACCCGGCCCCAGAAATCTGTGACCGAGCAATCCAGAAGGGTTTCCACGCCCCACTTCCGTTCTTTTCCCGGAAGCGGGCCTAGTTTGCGCGATTAACGCCTTGAAGCAAGCTCGAATTTGTCGGGTGGTGTATAATACACCATTTCTGCTCACGGTGGCTAGCGCAGCGCCGCTAAGCCTGTTTTTCGCCAGTACCGTGAGTATGAGTGATGTCATTCCAAACGGGATCAGTCCGGCCGCTCGGCAACGCGCCGTTCATCGCCGTTAAATGCCGAAATTTACCATTCCCGATCCGGAAATTCGTCTGCGATCCCGCATTCCAAAATAATAGATACACACCGTGTATCTTTCATGGTAGGGAGAGGTTTAAAGGATCAAGGGCATGCCACGTACCACCGCCTCCTCGGAAACGCCACTTCAGGCCGTCAATCTGCGTGTTCGAAAGGACACGCAGTCCCTGATCGATCGGGCGGCAAACATGCTTGGCCGCACGCGCTCCGACTTCATGATTGCTGCGTCCAGGAAGGCTGCCGAGGATGCCATCCTCGACCAACGTGTCATTTCTGTATCGTCCGAAGCCTATGGCGAGTTTTTGGCCATGCTCGACCGCCCCGCGCAAGCGAATGAGCAGCTTCGCAAAACCATGCAGACGCCCGCGCCCTGGGAGTCCCAGTGACGCTCATCGCTCCGGTGCCGCTCGATGACGGTCATCTGCTTGACGAATTCACCTCCGGCACGGCTTCGCTTGACGATTGGCTAAGGCGCCGCGCGCGTGCCAATCATGAAAGCGGAGCCAGCAGAACTTTCGTCCTGTGCGATGACGCGCGCGTCATCGCCTATTATTCGCTGGCCTCCAGTTCGATCGCCTGTGCGGAGGCCGTAGGCCGCTTCCGCCGAAATATGCCAGATCCCATTCCGGTTATAACTCTGGCTCGTTTGGCGATCGACCAGTCCATACACGGCAAAGGTTTTGGAAGGGCTCTCATCCGCGACGCCGGCCGCCGGGTGATTGCCGCCGCTGACCTTGTCGGCGTCCGTGGCATGATCGTCCATGCAATCAGTGATGACGCGAAGCAATTTTACTTGGCGTGCGGTTTCCTGCAATCACCCACCAACGAGATGACGCTCATGATCCCGCTTTCCGATTTGAAAGCGGCTGCCTGATCGTTCCCAACCATGCACGATATTTGCGGTTCATGGAATTGGATCATTGAAGACCGATACTCTCAGACTTCCTCGCTGGGGTCCTGGATTTCGAGATGGATTCGCCATCCCTCAAAGGTCATGAGCATGCGACCAAATTGCTCCCAACTCACCTCCCGCCCATCGATGATCAGCACCGGCATATAATCGGCGGATTCTGGGTCGCAAGTGAGTTGGCCTCGGACGGTCGTTCCCGAAATGGACAAACCCAGATCGCCTTCGACCAGGTAGGTCGTGGCAAGATCATGCCGCATCCGTTCGAGCAGGCGCGTCATGAGATCAAGCGGATCGGCGTCTGCGGCGCCATGCACCTGGAATTCGTAGCCTTCCCGTCTTCCGCCTTTGACTTCGACAGCCTCAAGCGACAGCATCATGCCAAGGAGCCGCAGCACAAAATGGAACCGATGCCCGGCCCCGTTCGCATCGAGCAATTCCATTGGCAGGAAGGCGATATGGGTGAAGGTCAGCCCGTTCCGGCGGGCGACCTCCTCGTGCAGCGGCTGCAAAGATCCCGGTAACCGGCCTCGAGGCTCCCGAAATGCGTTATTTCGAAGTCTGGAACGCCGCTATGGCATTCGTCGCATGATATGCGCGGCATCATTCTCCGCTCAACTCCTGCCTGTCTCATCTGGATGGGTATCGCGGGTCCAGGTCAAGCCAACATCGTCGCACCATCGGCACATGGCCGCTTCGACCGCGCGTTCTTCATAGGCATACCATCTTTCAAGCACGGCCTTCGCCTCGAGCAGATTTTTGAAACGCCTGTAGGCGCCTTTCCGGCTGAAAATGTCCCGTACGTCCATCTGTGCTTCTGGCAGTTCCTCGGCGGCGAATGCGAGCGCCAGCTTTTTCCCAAGGTCGAGGTCGCGTCGATGGGGCACCAGGATATAGCCTGCGGCCTCCGGATCGTCAGGCAACTCCGCCGCATCGTCCATGTCGACGCTGTCGGCCAGAAAAAGGATGCGGCCCGATTGCCTGCAAATATAGGCGTGATGTTCGTCATATTGGGAAGTGCTGACAAATTCGAGCGCGTCGATGAGATCGCTCAGCAGAATAGGCACTGTCTGACGATTTTCCGGTGTCATGTGCACGACTCGCCAATCAAAGACCGAGAACATTTTATCTTCGGGAAATGTTGGCACATCGTGGCGAACGAAACGAGCTCAAACAAGATTGAAGGGCGCGCTGTATGGAACTGCGTCCGGCGCCAATTCCTCCGTTCTTCGACATGCCGTGGACGGCATTCACTCGGGAAACAGCACGCTTCGTAGCCTCTCTACGAGGGCGTGGCGCCGTTCGGGGGAGAGTTTGCCGAGATTGTGCATTTTCCACTTCACTGCGGGCAGAGTCGATGCGTTGGGCACGTCCAGTAACGACCAATCCGGTTCCCCCTGTTTGAAGCCGATCAGGAAATGCCGGTGCGCATCTGGCATGGCCGCGATCATCGTGCCGATCATCGCCTCGCGCGCCTCGATGAGTGTGGAGCGGCGTGCAAAATTGACCCCCTTAGCGGGGTGATCGGCGTCTAAAATTGACCCCCATCATTCCAGAGTGTGAGGCGTCGCGGCTTGGACTTCCAGGCGGCGAGGATGGGGATGTTGATTGTGGAGACTATTGCCAAGATTCGCAGGGAGCACAGGGAAGGTAAGCCGATCAAAGAGATCGCGCGTGATTTACGGTTGTCGCGCAACACGGTGCGCAAGGCGATCCGTGCGCCGGAGGCGGATTTCAGCTACGAACGCAAGGAGCAGCCTCGACCGCAGACCGGGCCATTTCGCGAACGGCTGGACGAGTTGTTGGTGCAGAACGAGGAACGGCCCCGGCGTGATCGGCTACGGCTGACACGGATACACGATCTTCTGGAGCGTGAGGGTTTCACCGGCTCCTACGATGCGGTTCGGCGCTATGCGGCACGCTGGAAGCGCGAACGCCGGACCGACGGCGGCGATATGAGCAAGGTGTTCATCCCGCTCATGTTCCGGCCGGGTGAGGCCTATCAGTTCGACTGGAGCCACGAGGACGTGGAGATCGCCGGCAAGCCGATGCGGGTGAAGGTAGCTCATATGCGGTTGTGCTGGTCGCGGGCGCCGTATGTGCGGGCCTATCCGCGCGAGACCCAGGAGATGCTCTTTGACGCGCATGCCCGGGGCTTTGCCTTTTTTGGCGGGGTGCCGACGCGCGGCATTTACGACAACATGAAGACCGCGGTGACGAGCGTGTTCACCGGCAAGGAGCGGGTGTTCAACCGGCGCTTCCTGATCATGACGGATCATTATGGCGTCGAGCCTGTGGCTTGCAGCCCGGCGGCAGGCTGGGAGAAGGGACAGGTCGAGAACCAGGTCCAGACCAGCCGGGAGCGGCTGTTCAAGCCCCGGTTGCGCTTTGCCAGCCTCGAAGAGCTGAACGCCTGGCTGGAGGCCGAGTGCCGACGGTGGGCCGAGCGTTATGCCCATCCAGATCTGGAAGACATGACCATTGCGCAGGCGCTGGAGATGGAACGATCCTCGCTGCAGTCATTGGCCACGCCCTTTGACGGCTTCTTCGAGAGCGAACATGTGGCGAGCGCAACCTGCCTGGTGAGCTTCGATCGCAACCGATACTCGGTCATGGCGAGTGCGGCCCGGGAGGCGGTGCAACTGCGCGCCTATGCCGACAGGATCGTCATCCGTTGTGCAGGCCAAGCGGTTGCCGAGCATGCTCGCGTGTTCGGCCGCAACCAGACGGCGTTCAACCCTTGGCATTATCTGCCGGTCCTGATCCGCAAGCCGGGAGCATTGCGCAACGGCGCTCCCTTCCAGGACTGGGATCTTCCGCCGGCCCTGGCCCAACTGCGCCGCAAGCTGGGCAAAAGCGATGACGCAGATCGGCGCTTCGTCCGGGTGCTGGCAGCAGTGCCCGAAGATGGGCTGGAGGCGGTCGAAGCTGCCGTCCGCGAAGCTATGATGGCGGGTACGGCCAATGACGAAGTGATCCTCAACATCCTGTCGCGCCGACGCGAACCCCAGCCCACCCAGGCCATCAGCGTCCTGGTCGATCTGAAGCTCAAGCATCCGCCCATCGCCGACTGCGCGCGTTATGACATGGTGCGAGGCCTCGATGCAGCGGCATGAGATGTTGGCAGCCCTGAAGGGGCTGGGCCTAAAGGGCATGATCGCCGCGTTCGACGATGCCGTTACCAACGGCGTCCGTCGTGACCGGACCGCCATGGAGATGCTCGGCGACCTGCTCCGCGCTGAAGGCGCGCATCGAGAAGCCGCTTCGATCCGATACCGCATGACTGCGGCCAGGCTGCCGGCCATCAAGGATCTCGACGGCTTTGTGTTCGCCGATACACCGATCAACGAAAGCCTGGTGCGTTCACTCCATGCCGGTTCATTCCTGCCGGAAAGGCGCAATATCGTACTGGTTGGTGGCACCGGCACCGGCAAGACACATCTCGCGCTTGCCATCGCCGCTGCCGTGGTTCGTGCCGGGTCGAGAGGACGGTTCTTCAATACTGTCGACCTGGTCAATCGTCTGGAGGAGGAAACCCGGCAGGCCAAGGCTGGCAACCTGGCCGCCCAGATGGCCCGCCTGGACGTCGTGGTGCTGGACGAACTCGGGTATCTGCCGTTCGCCCGTTCAGGAGGGCAGATGCTGTTCCATCTGATCAGCAAACTCTATGAAAAGACCTCGGTGATCATCACCACCAATCTCGCCTTCGGCGAATGGCCGAGCGTCTTCCAGGATGCCAAAATGACAACGGCGCTGCTGGACCGCGTCACCCACCACTGCGACATTATCGAGACCGGCAACGATAGCTGGCGGTTCAAAAACCGAAGCTGAGACGAGGAAAAACCCCTTCCCCCGGACCCCCATCCCCGGCGGTTACCCCGGTGGGTCCACAGGCACCTCCCGCGGACGCCGCCGCCAGCGCTCCTGACGGCGCGCGGCGGCGTCCGCGGGTCCCTCCTATGGACTACCGGGATAACCGCCGGCACTCACAAAAAGGGGGTCAATGTTGGGCGCCGATAGGGGGTCAACTTTGCGCGCCGGTTGACAGTTTCTACCGCCCACCTGCCCAAGGCCGAGCGGAACGCCATCGATCAACTCATCTTGAATGCCCCCCGCAATGAAGGCGGCCGGGTCGTGGTCGACCACGGCGCGCTGGTGATCGAGCCTCATCTCTACGGCTTTTTCGTTCACACTTGCGTGGTTTTGGGTGAAGTCGAACCGCCGCTTGGTGTGTCACGCGAACTCTGGACGATCCTTGAGGCCGCCTTTCAGGGCGACGCGTCCTGGGTTCTATTTGACCGCGACGAACCGCCATCATCGGCTTGGCCAACCTATGACCACAGCTGACGGGATGTCCGAGTGCTTGGCAGCGAATATCGATGCTCTCATGCCGCGATGGAGATCGAAACCCGGATGATTTCGAAATCGACTTTATGCGCCGATCGCGAAGAAATGGCCCCTCATTCTCCTTTGCGCATGGCCGGCGGCTTATGTCCGCGTTGCGTGGAGCCGTGCAGGAGTTGGTCTTGTAGCTTGTAAGGGGGATGGGCGGCCGCCCGCGTTCCGCGGACGCCGGGCTGACGGGCTTCGCCCCGAGCCCCGCTGCGCGGGTCTCGGCCCTGGCGGGCGGTCATCCCTGCCGCGCTGGGCCAGAGGGTATCGCGGTCGCGAGATTGTCGGGCGTTCAGCACATGCGCGAAAAGGGGGAAGCGGTTGCTTGGTGGCGTACGCCAGAGCCGAGAGGGATGCGTCAGGCCCTACGGTCGGGGACCAGAGAAGAGAGGGATCTGAGATTTTTGTCGCCGGGAATGGGTTTCGAGCGATAGAATGAAAGGTCAAGTCAATGAATATCGGTGAAGTTCATCTCGTCAATGGTCGTCTCGAAGGCCGTCTCGCCACCCGCACGATCGATCTCCCCCGGATCGGCCTGCGCAAGGTCGATAGCATGAACCCCAGGGCGCCCGTCTATGAAGTCATCGCCCTCAACGTCGCGCGGCGGTGGGTGCAGGTGGGCGCGCTGTGGGAGGCAACCGCGAAAAGGTCCGGAGAAGTCTTCCTCGCCGGCAATATCGATGATCCGAGCCTCCCCGAACCGCTGGCGATTGCGCTGTTCCCGATCGAGAATGGAGGCTACTCCATCGCCTGGCGGCGCGACACGCTCCGGTCCGACTTCGGCGGTTCGGGCTTTGGCACCGCCAATTACGACAGCATGGGCGGCGGCGGTTCCGACTATCAACCGGGCGGCGAAGGTGGCTTCGGCGCAAGCACTGCGGAACTGGGCGGCCAGCTAGCCGGCGCCGGTGCCGATTTCGATGACGATTTCCGCAACTGAGGGTTCGATCATCGCAGCAATCGGGCTGGGGAAGCGCTGCTTCTCCAGCCCTTTTTCTTTGCCCATCCCATGAGGAGATATCCCATGACGGACATTCATCCCCGCAGCGTGGACAGCCTCGCTGACCTGAAGAGCCTCTATGCCGCGATCACCGCCAGCTCCGATTTCCAGCGCGCCTTCGGTGATCCCATACCCCTCACCATCGTTGAGCCGGGCGAAGAACCGGGTGATCATGATATGCCCGAGCCGCTCGCGGCGCAGGCTGAGTGCGGGGCGGTGATCGCCACCATCTTCGACCTCCTCGCCGATACGCGGCTTGAACCGCTCGCCGCGGAGATCGCTTGGGGCTTCGTCAACTCCTTCCACTTCGTGGCTAACAAGCTGGAACGGCGTGAGGATGCGCTTGCCGATGAACTGCGCGACATGGCGAACAGGCCCGACCTTTCCGAGGTCTATAATCAGCAACTGGAGGATAAGCAGCTCCTCTGCCAGTCCACCACCGAACAGCGCGAGGCGGTCGAGTGTATGCGCGACTATGCGGCCGAAATGTATCGCGCCCAGTCCGGCTGGCCCTGGTCCCCTTCAAAGGGTAGCAAGACCCGTTCGGCTCGCGCGCTGCAAGCATCGAGCGCAACCCAGGTCGCCGTGCAGGACTATCTGCGCGCTCGCGATCTCGCCGCCCGCGAGCGCTATCTGCCAACGGGACCGATCGTGATCGCCTCGGGCCATGCCGTCTGGCATGACTGGCAACCAATCTGGGAGCGTCTCGACCTCATTCTCGAACGCATACCGCATATGATGCTGGTGACGACCGCCCAACGGAAGGGGTTCGATGCCATCGTCGCGGCATGGGCGGGGGACCGCCAGGTTCCGCTTGTCGCCTACACCTTGCCGGGAGCGGGGCGTAAAGCGCCCTTCGCCCGGAACCGCAAGATGGTCGAATTGCAGCCGGTCGAAGCCGTGCTGGGCGAAGGGTCCGGCATCCAGGCCAATCTCTACCAGGCGCTGCGCAAGGCCAGCGTTCCGATCCATGCCTTCCGCAAGGCGGACCAGGCCCCCGCCGCAGACGTCGGTCGTCCGAAGGCCAGTTGGCGTAGGCGGCGCAGCTGATTGTAGCCCTTATAAGACATCATCGGGGACGGCGCGGGTGCGACCGTCCCCTTTTCCATGGGAGTTGTTCATGGCTATTCCAGATTCTTATCGCCGCAATTTCCAAACGCTGCTGCGCGCAGCTGCCGATGGAAATCTTGCCCTGCTCGAATGCACTGATGCCGCCACGGGTGAACCGCGCTACGTGATCTGCGCAGTCGGGAGGGACCGCGGCGATTATATCATGACCCCCTTCGGTCATCTGAATGATGGCGATCCTTTCGCCGCTTACATCCCGCCCGATGGCGAGGTCGGTGCCCGCCGCAAGGCTTGACGAAGACCCGAGGCAGGCATCGAGCCTGCCCCGCGCCTTTTGAGGTTTCGTCCAGAGGCACCCATTCGAGAATCGGGGGCATCGAGCCCCCGATTCTCGAGCCTCCTCTCTTCTCTCAACATCGGGGTTAAGTTTACACGGGGAACACCGGCGGCCTCAAGGACGACGGGGCCCCACCATTTTTCCTGGCGGGCGGGCGGCGGCACTCCCTGTCAGGCCTGGCGCGCGCCAGAAAAAATCGTGACCCCCATCGCCGCTTCGCGGTCGTGGCTGCGCCACGATCCTTGACCCCGCCGGCGCAAGCCCGTGTCGAGGGAAAGCCTCTTTTGGTTCAGTACAAGGAGGTTCCCATGACCAAGACCAACCGTTCCATCCGCTCCTTCTCCGAGATCGTGGCGCACATCGCCGCCGACGACAACTCGACAAGCGAGAGCTTCCTCGCCGCCTTCGCATCAGATCTGGATGGGGTGCGGATCGGGAAGGGCGAGGATGAAATGCCCTGCGAGATGCCCGACCCGGCACAGGTCCAACTCGCCATCGAACTGATCGTCACGACCCTTTTCGACGTGCTGCGGGACAGCCGGCTGCAAAGCGCAGCGGGGACCATCGCATGGGGGATGGTCTACAGCTTCCACCGCGCAGCCGATCAGTGGGCAGCCCAGGCGGACAAGGCGACGCGCGACATGCAGGACCTGCTCCGCCGCGCCGATGGCAGCGAGATCCACAGCGTCGAACTGGAACGGGTGCACGAACTGCTCGCCTTTCTCGACGAAGCATCCGACGCAATGGCCTGCATGCGCGATCATGCGGCAGACATCTTCCACAATGAGACCGGGAAGCCCTGGTCAGCACCAAAGGCCACGCTGATATCCTCCAAGCGCACCGCGAGCGTCATCAACGGCACCGATTATCTCGCCGCGCGCCGTCAACGCCGGATTGGGCAGCATCACCCCGACGGCCCGTTGGTGGCCTTTTCCGGTGGCAGCCAATGGTCCGATTATACGCCGATCTGGAAAGCCCTCGATCGGATCAAGGCGGTGCGCCCGACGATGGTGTTGTTGACCACGGCGCAGAAATGCGGAGGGGACGCCATCGCCGAAGCCTGGGCCGCCCGGACCGGGACACCGGTGGTGAGGCTGGGCATCGACAAGGGGCGCTGGGGCAATCGGGCGGGGTTCGTGCGCAACGACCAGATCGCCCGGCTGCGACCGGTCGAGGCCGTCATTGCGGAGGGTAGCGGGGTCCAGGCGCAACTTGTACGAGTGATGCGCTCGATAGGCGTCGATCCCATCCTGCTCACCCTTTATGGAGGGCCTGCGCATTGGGTCGACTGAACCCGCCAAGGACAGCGGGACCGGTTCGGGTTTCTCCCGGATCGGTCCCGCTCTTTTCCTTTCCACCACCCTTTCGTCGCCCTCAAGGACCGCCGCGATAGCGCCGGTCCCGTCGGTCGACGAGGCCGCGCCATGCGGCGCGGGCCTCCTGCGCGCGGCTCCGCCGTGCTCGTCGCAGGGACGCCCTACGGGCGCTTGTCGGGTTCGGCGCGATGTGTCGCAGAGAGGCTTTTAAGAGCAGCGATCGAGGCCGTGCCACCCGCCCGGATCGCATGGACAAGGATTTCGCGGCACTCCCGTTCCGACAGTCGCTCGATCTCCATATCGGCAAGCATGGCGGCATATTTGCCGCGCAGGGTGCGGCGGGTGTCCAGGATATCCTGCGCGATCTTCTTCTGTTGCGCCTCAAGGCCCGCAAGGCGTTCCCGGTCAGTCAATTTGGGCATGATCATCTTCCTCATCGGATGGTCTGCCCGCCAACCCTCATTATCGATGGAGAACATCATGATTGCAATCCAGGTCTCGCGCACAGGCGAGGAAAGAGTTGCTGCCCGGCGTGCCGCCGGGAAGAACAAGACCCCCTGCGGGGGAGCCCCGCGCCTTCCGGCACGAGGCAACGCAGCGGGCAAGCGCGCTGCGAAGAAAGGACGCACGACCGCTGGCCGTTTGTAATGCACCCCACGCACGGGTGCTGCGTGGCGTTTGCCCAGCATTTCTGCGGCTTTGCGGGCGTCATACGGGTATTACCGATGCACCGCAGATCGTCATACCGGTATGACCGGGCCATCGCATTTTCTTGATAAGATACTGAAATGATGCGGTATGATCCGTATTATTTTTCCGTATCCTGACATTTTGAACGCGCCGTCCTCGGGGTGTTGAAAAATCCCTTCATTTCAACTATAAAAGCTGTGCTTCACCTCCCCGGTAGGGGCTCCGTATCATCGGAGCTTCTGCATGGTCACAGTTACTTTTCGTCTCGACGACGCCCTCCATCGGCGCCTCCTTCGGCGCGCCAATGGGGCCGATCTCAGTCTTTCCGCATTCATCCGGTCAGTCCTGACCAGGGCCGCCGATCCTGATCGCGCCTATATTTACTCGTCGAAAGACGAGATCCTCGCGGTGGTAATCCAGACGTTCGCGATCCTCGTGACCGCGGTCGGCGAACGAGCGCCGCAGGCCTTGGAAAAGGGGCAAGGCTATGCCCGCCAATTGCTCGATGAGCGGGGCCTTCTGTCTGAGGAGGGACGTTCATGAGCATCTTCCGCAACGACACGCTGGGCAGTTGGACGAGGGGTGGACAGGCCATCGTTCACAATGTCCGCATGACCACCCAGGTCTTCTACCAGACTTGCCTTGCCGGTCTCGTGATCTGGATCGGCGGTATCGTCTGGTATGCGCTCGAAAAATCCTCCGACTATGAGCGTTTCGTGCTGGTGAAGATCGGCCAGGCGACCTTCATGAGAGACGCGGTTCCCGGCAATGTCACGCCGATCCTGTTCAGGACACCAACGGGCCAGCAATATTGGACCACGCCCAAGGCGCTGCTCGACTCCCGGCTGGCCCACAAGACCCTCGCGGCCTTCGAAAGCTACCTCCTGCACGGGGCTGCTCTGTCGGGTGTCTTCGCCCTCGCCATGCTGCTTTGGGCCTGGTTCTATTTCACCCGCACGGGACGCGGCCTTGGCTCCAATCAATTCCTGCGCGGCGCCCGCTTCGGCACCGTCAGACAGTTGAAGCGGGCGCTTCTCTGGCAGAAGAAGGGGCCGCTCACGATCGGGGGAGTCCCGGTGCCGGAGGCTTTCGAGCCCGAGCATATCCTCCTCTGCGGAGCGCCCGGCACCGGCAAGACCAATCTCATCGTCAAGATGCTGGAGGGCATTCGCACATCGGGTCGACGGGCGATCGTCTATGATACCGCAGGCACCTTCGTCGAGAAATTCTACCGCCCCAAATATGATACGCTGCTCAATCCCCTCGACCAGCGGACCGCGCGATGGTCCCCTTGGGTCGATGTCCCGCGCGACTATCATTATGACCAGATCGCTGAGTCCACGATCCCGGATAAGGGGGGTGATCCCTTCTGGGCGAAGGCGGCGAGAGGGACTCTGGTGGCAGTCCTGCGAAAGCTCGCCCGGCAGAAGCATACCTATGTCTCTCTGCTCCTTGACCGGTTGCTCCGGTCCAAGCTCAAGGATCTCGTGGCGTTCGCCGCCGGCACCGATGCTGCCGCTTTTCTCAGCATGGAAGGGGACCGGACCTCGGCCGGCATCCAGGCGGAACTGGCCTCGGTCATGCGCAGCTTTTCCTATCTCGATGACACGGAGGATGGTTTCTCGATCCGCGACTGGGTGGAAAAAGGGGAACCGGGAAGCTGGCTGTTCATCACCGTGAAGGCGGACCAGCTTCCCTCGCTGCGTCCCCTGATCACGGTCTGGCTCGACATCGCCATCAGCGCCATCATGAGTCTCATGCCGGATCGGGACCGGCGCCTCTATTGCGTCATCGATGAACTTCCAACGCTCCAGAAGCTGCCCTCCCTGAGCGACTTCCTCGCGCGGGCGCGCAAATATGGTGGCTGCGGCATATTGGGTTATCAGAGTTACCCGCAGCTTGAGGCCACCTATGGCATTCAGGATGCTGCCGCCATCACCGGCTATTGCTCGACCTGGGTGGCGCTGCGCGCCAATGACACCCCGACCGCCAAGCATGTTTCCGAAAATCTGGGTCAGGTCGAACAGGTCGAAGCCAATGAAGGCATGAGCTATGGCGTCAACGACATGCGGGACGGCGTCAATCTCTCCCGGATACAGGTGACCCGGCCGCTTGTCATGCACACCGAGGTCACGAACCTTCCCAATCTTTCCGGTTTCCTCCGGTTCGGGCGTAACCTTCCGGTCGTCAAGTTCGCGGACCGGTACAATGTCGTCTCCTCGGACGAACCTGCATTTGTCGAACGTGTGGGTCCGCCGGAGCGGCTCAGTAAGGCGGACGAATTGGTCAAACTGGCCAAGGCCGAGGCACGGGTGCGAGAGGCGCTCGAGCGTGAAAGGGGGCAGGGTGATGATCTGCGTCCTCCCGCTAAGGAGGGGCAGGGCTCCAGTGCTTCTGCCACCGGTGCGCCGAGCGTGGATGGGTCGCCTGCGGTCGAGAGTGAGGCGGCGCAGGTCGATGCCATTCTCGGCGCGGAGCAGGGTAAATTGCCGATCCCGCCGCGCGATGCCTGGACCTTGCTGGCTGCGCGCCAGGGCAGCATTCAGTCGAACCTCGTCCAGCATGGCCGCGCCGATGGCCCCCGCGAACAGGCAAGGCCGGCATGATCAATCCCGTCCGCCTATATGGCAAACCCGGCAATGTCGTCCGCTATTATGCGCTCGGCGATTATTACAAGAAGGGTCCCGATGAGCATTCCGAATGGGGAGGGGAAATTGCGCGTGACCTTGGCCTCGAAGGAAAGGTCGATCCCGAGATATTCGAGCAACTGCTCTCCGGCTGGGTTAGGGAGCAGCAGCTTGGAAGGCACCACAAGGATGGGGAGATCGAGCATCATCCCGGTTGGGATTTCGCGGTCAACGCGCCCAAGTCGGTTTCCATCATGGCGCTGGTCGCGGGAGACGAGCGGATACTGGCTGCACATGAAAAGGCGGTCGGGACAGCGTTGGACTATCTGGAAGAACATGCCGCCCTGCGGCGCCGCGTCGCCGGCGAGATTGTCTATGAGACGACCGGCCGGCTGATTTTTGCTCGCTTCACCGAACATGCCAGCCGGGAACTCGACCCCCATCTCCACACCCATGTGGTTGTCATGAACATCACTGGCAGGGAGGGCGAGGCGCACATGGCAAGTCTGGAAACTCGCGCCATGTTTGCGGAGCAAATGACCGCGGGACAGGTGTATCGCAACGACCTAGCCCATGGCCTTCGGGAGCTGGGTTATGAGATCGACCATGATCCTCGCAACGGCCTCTTCGAAATCAGGGGTGTTCCGCAGGATCTGGTGAAGGCATTTTCCAGGCGTGCCGAACAGATCGATGCCCATGCGCGGGAAGAGGGGCTGACCGGGCAGGCCGGACGCCAGGCCTCCTTCTATGCGACCCGCCCTCCCAAGCAGAAGGTCGGTATCGAGGCGCTGCGGGAGCAATGGCAGCACCGATCGGAACGATACCGCGAAGATCTCGATCTATTGAGCGGCAAGGACAGCAGGGAGATCGTTCCGCGCGCGGCCGACGTTGGCCGGGCCGCTCTGTTCGGCATGCGACAGGCGGAAACGCGCGAAGCGGTGAACAATCTGGGACGCATATTCCGTCTTGGCCTCGCTTCCCATGTTGGGGAAGTGCGCTTGTCTGACGTCCGCCCGATGATCGAAGCCCATGAGGCACGGCGCAAGCTTCTGGCAACGCGCGAACAAACGGGCCATCAGATATTGACCCGGGGCCGCACGACGAGAAAAACCGCGCGTCTTGAGTTGGAATTGACGCAGCATCTTGCGCTTGCGTTGAGCGATGCTCGGCCCCTCGCGTCTGCGGACCGGCTGCTGGTCGCGCTCGAAAAGGCTGGTTTGACGCCGGCCCAGGAACAGGCGCTGGTGAATGTCGCGATCTCGCGCGATCGGGTGAATGGCATCCATGGGGTGGCCGGCTCGGGGAAATCAACGCTGGTCAAGACGCTCAAAGAGGCTGCGGAGCCAGGCACCATCCTCATTGCGACCGCCCCGACTTCGTCTGCGACATTGAAGCTTGGGCAGGATGCCGGCATCGAGTCCCGGACCGTTGCCAGTCTGCTTGCCGGGGGCGGTCATGGGATCAGCGATCGCCATGTGCTGGTGCTGGATGAAGCTGGGCAGCTCGGCAATCGGCAAGCTGCCCGTGTGCTGGAGATCAGTCGCAAAACGGGTGCCCGCCTTCTCCTCTTGGGTGACGATCACCAGACCGGCGCCATCGAGCAGGGCAAAGCCTTCTGGTTGCTGCAACGACTGGGTTTGCCGACCGCGGAACTCAAGGAGTCGGTACGGCAGGAAACCAAGTCGATGAGAGCTGCGGTTACGTATGCGCGCGAGGGTGACTATCCCGCTTCGATCGCCGCGCTCGATAAGGTCGTAAGCGGGGAGAGCGTGGACATACTTGCCAAGGACATGGTGAGGGAGTGGACCCGGCTCAAAACGGAGCATCGCGTTGGCACGAACATTCTCGTGCTTGAAAATGCCACTCGTCTGGCTGTGAACGCCCAGATACGGGAAGCGCTCCAGAAGGAGGGGGGCATCGCCATCGAGGAGAGTCGTCTCCAGATTGTGTCGCCGGCGGGGATGACCGACGAAGAGAAGCGGTTCGCGCGCTTTTATTCGCGTGGGCAGGTCGTGAAATTTGGGCGCGACATTGCCGAGGTCGGTATCGCCCGGGACGTGGAATATCGCGTGGTAGGACTTGGCCGCAATGAGAACGGCCGGCAAATCGTTCGGTTAGCCGATGAACAGGGACGGATTATCCGGTGGGACCCCCGATCGACGCGCCCCCGTCAGGTCAATGTCTTCGACCAAGGTGAGCGGGACTTGGCGTCCGGGGATCGCGTTCAATGGCGATTGGCCAACAAGGAGCTCGATCTGAAGAATGCTGAGCGAGGCACGGTCGAACAGCTCGATGGATTGCTGGCAACAATCAGATGGGATCGGGATGATAGAGTCCAGACCGTAGATTTGTCGATACACAAGACTTGGGACCATGGCTACGCCGAAACCGTGTATTCGTCTCAGTCTAAGACCTATGCACGGGCTTATGTTTTGGCTCCCATCGGATCAAGTCTCGTCAATGGTCAGAATTTCTACACGGCGATCACCCGCGCGCGCCTTGGCGTGAAGCTATGGACGGAAGACAGGGATAAGCTGGCCAAGAAATTGGAGCAAAACTCAGGTCAAAAGACATCATCTCTTGAAGGTCTTGGTCGTCTTGATCGAGACAGTCGACGCAGTTTCACGGCGCGTCATGGGGAGAAATTGCGTCGTCAGCGCATGGATCAGGAAATCCAGCGGCAGGAGAGAAGAGAACGTTTGGGTTCGGCAAGCTCCCGATCGCAAGCGGAGGAATTGACGCTGCCCGAAAAGCTTGCAGGCCGGGCACGGTCCGTTGCCGAACAGCTTGATTCCTTTCTGCGCTCGTTGATTGGACGCGACCGGTCCAGGCCGGAACCGACTCAAGATCAGGAACATGGGCATGATCGGTCAAAAGGGTTGGATCGATGAGTGGGCCGAAAGGCCTGGTATTGGCAGGGCTGATCGTCATGAGCCTGACAATCCTGTATGCAGCCCCAGCTAACGCAAAGCAGTTTGCCGGGGATGTCGAGGTGGCGCGGTGCATTCGGCTCGCATCAAATGGAAAGGGCTGGCTGGAAAAGACGCTTTGGGGCCTACGAGATCAGGAAGCGGGATGGGTTGGCGCCAAGATCAGGAACACAGACGGCAGCTACGATTTGGGCCCATTGCAAATCAACAGTTGGTGGGTACCGAAAATCTCGGCCTTGGTTCATCAATCGGAATCTGAGATATGGCATCGGCTTCAACATGACACCTGCTTCAATGTGTACGCTGCCCGCTGGATATTTCTGACCGACTTGCAGGACGCCCGAGATTACTGGGCAGCGATCGGCCACTATCATAGTCGGGTTACATGGAGGAAAACTAGCTATATTCAGAATGTATGGAGGCGGCTTGTTGCACGTTTTGGACTTGATGCTTTCGGAAAAGGAGCAAATATGCCCTGATGCCTATTCCTGCTCAAGCGGATGCAGGCGTAGGTGAGGCACCGTCGTCTTCCCCAATATGTATAACGCCAGTGGACTTGTTCCCACACCCGCAAAGCGGCTGAATTCCGCCATTCCGGCAACATATGGTGCAGCAAATCAGTTGACCGCCGGCTGTTCGGGCGCCGCCGCCACCCAGGTCAGTCTTGGAGCCGTAGAGCGTTGACGTAATGCGATTCCCGTTGCCTTCGACGCCGTAACTGCGACCATTGAGATTTTGATTGTACGGGGGAAACCGGTCGGTTGCTCCCGTTAGCCAATTTTTGACAAAATCGCTCGACGTTCAAAAATCAGGGTGAAAACGGCGATCATCGGCGTGGATCGGCTTGGAAGCGGGGCCCAGCAGATTTCGGTCAGGCATCTGATGTTGAAGGAAGCCATATAGAGGACATAGCGTGGAAAGCACGTCAGACAACGCTAAGGGCGAACAATCGGTGAACGCTTACCGGGCATATGACCCGCTCTGGCGGGATCGGCCGTTTCAGTCGGCGACCTGCGTGACCTCCGCGATCAGTTCGAGAATCTGCCCCGCATGCTCCTTGCGGCAGATGAGAAGGTCGGGGAGGTAGACGTCTTGTCTATTGTAGACGAGCGGCGAGCCGTCGATCCGCGAGCAGTGGAGGCCATGGGCGACCGCGACCGCGACCGGGGCCATGCTGTCCCATTCATATTGCCCGCCCGAGTGCAGATAGATATCGGCCTGGCCCAGGATGACCGCCATCGCCTTGGCGCCGGCGCTGCCCATGGGGACCAGCTCCGCCCCCAGCCGTTCCGCGACCGCGACCGCCTCGGCGGCGGGGCGGGTGCGGCTGATCACCATGCGCAGCCTGTCCGGGGCAGGCGGCACGGTGACCGGCTGGTCGGAGCGCAATAGCGTGCCGCCATCCAGACCCGGCAGTGCGACTGCGCCTATGGCAGGCTGCCCGTCGAGGGCCAGACCCACATGCACCGCCCAATCGCTCCGCTCCTCGCCATATTCGCGGGTGCCGTCCACCGGATCGACGATCCACACCCGGCTCATGGCGAGCCGGTCGGCATTGTCCTTCTCCTCCTCGGAGAGCAGGCCGTCCTGCGGCCTGACCTCGCGCAGGGCGTGGCACAGGAACTGGTTCGCCGTCTGGTCCCCCGCCTTGCCCAGCGCCTTGGGGCTGAACAGGCCGCTTTCCCGCACATCGATCAGGATGCGCCCGGCAATCTCCGCCAGATGGGCGGCGAGATCGGCGTCGGTCATGTTTTCCACCGCCGCGCTCATGGGATCAGCCTCGCAACGATGGCATCGGCCGCTTCTTCCGCCGTCATGGCGGTGGTGTCGACGCGGATCTCCGGATCTTCCGGCGCTTCATAGGGGCTGTCGATGCCGGTGAAGTTCTTGAGCTGACCCGTGCGCGCCTTCTTGTAAAGGCCCTTGACGTCACGTGCTTCGGCCTCGGCCAGCGGCGTGTCGATATGCACTTCGACAAACTCGCCCGGCTGCATCATCTGCCGCACCATCTCGCGCTCGGCGCGGAAGGGCGAGATGAAGGCGGTGATGACGATCAGCCCCGCATCGGTCATCAGCTTGGCGACTTCGCCCACGCGGCGGATATTCTCCACCCGGTCGGCATCGGTAAAGCCCAGATCCTTGTTCAGCCCATGACGCACATTGTCGCCGTCGAGCAGGAAGGTATGGCGGTTCATCCGCGCCAGCTTCTTCTCGACAAGGTTGGCGATGGTCGACTTGCCCGCGCCCGAAAGCCCGGTGAACCACAGCACGGCCGGCTTCTGGTTTTTGAGGCCCGCATGGAATTCGCGGGTGACGTCGGTCGCCTGCCAATGGACATTCTGCGCGCGCCGCAGCGAAAAGTGCAGCATCCCCGCCGCCACCGTGGCGTTGGTGATCTTGTCGATCAGAATGAAGCCGCCCAGCGTGCGGTTCGTCTCATAGGGTTCGAACACGATCTGCTTGTCGGTCGACAGGTTGGCGACGCCGATGGCGTTCAGCTCCAGCGTTTTCGCCGCCAGATGCTCCATCGTGTTGACGTTGACCTGATATTTGGGGTGCTGGACCGTGGCGGTGACGGTCTGGGTGCCGATCTTCAGCCAATAGGGGCGGCCGGGCAGCATTTCTTCGTCCGCCATCCAGACGATGGTCGCTTCGAACTGGTCGGCGGCCTGGGGCGGATTGTCCGACGCCGCGATCACGTCGCCGCGCGAACAGTCGATCTCATCGGCGAAGCACAATGTCACCGACTGACCGGCGATCGCTTCGTCCAGATCGCCACCCAGCGTGACGATGCGGCTGATCGTGCTGGTCTTGCCGGAGGGCAGGACGCGGATCGCATCGCCCTTGCGCACCGTGCCGGTCGCGATCTGGCCGGAAAAGCCGCGGAAGTCGAGGTTCGGGCGATTGACCCACTGCACCGCCATGCGGAAGGGCTTTGCCTGATCGGAGACCTGATCGACCTCGACGGTCTCCAGATGCTCGATCAGCGCGGGCCCCTTGTACCAGGGGGTGTTGGCCGACGGGCCGGTGATATTGTCGCCCTTGAAGCCGGAAATGGGCATGGCCGTGAAGGCCTTGATGCCGATCGAGTGGGCGAACTCGGTATAATCCTTGACGATGCCGTCATAGACCGCCTGGTCATAGTCGACCAGGTCCATCTTGTTGATGGCGAGGACGATATTCCTGATGCCGATCAGATGCGCCAGATAGCTGTGGCGGCGGGTTTGCGTCAGCACGCCCTTGCGCGCGTCGATCAGGATGACGGCAAGGTCGGCGGTGGACGCGCCGGTCACCATGTTGCGCGTATATTGTTCATGCCCCGGCGTGTCGGCGACGATGAACTTGCGCTTTTCGGTGGCGAAGAAGCGATAGGCGACGTCGATGGTGATGCCCTGTTCGCGCTCGGCGGCAAGGCCGTCGACCAGCAGAGCGAAGTCGATTTCCTGCCCCTGGGTGCCGACGCGCTTGGAGTCCGCCTCCAGCGCGGCGAGCTGATCCTCGAAGATCATCTTGCTGTCGTAGAGCAGGCGGCCGATCAGCGTCGACTTGCCGTCGTCCACCGATCCGCAGGTGATGAAGCGCAGCATCGTCTTGTGCTCATGCACCTGCAGATACTGGTCGATGTCCTCGGCAATGAGGGCATCGGTCTTGTAGATAGGTTCGTCGAGCGTGTCGGTCATGTCATCTGTCCCGTCATCCCGGCAAAGGCCGGGGTCGCATTGGTCTGGTTCGTATCAGGAGGCGAAAGACCCCAGCCTGCGCTGGGGTTGACGCTTGGGAACGCTTCGCATTCCGTAGTGCGTCAGAAATACCCTTCCTGCTTCTTCTTCTCCATGCCGGCGCCGCCGGCATCCTTGTCGATGGCGCGGCCCTGCCGTTCCGATGTGGTGGTGAGCAGCGTTTCCTGGATGACTTCCGGCAACGTCTTCGCCTTGCTCTCGACCGCGCCGGTCAGCGGATAGCAGCCCAATGTCCGGAACCGGATGGAGCGCATCACCGGCTCCTCTCCAGCCTTCAGCGGGAAGCGTTCGTCATCGACCATCAGCAGCATGCCGTCGCGCTCCACGGTCGGGCGCTCCTGCGCGAAATAGAGCGGCACGATGGGCACGTCGTTCAGATGGATATATTGCCAGATGTCCAGCTCGGTCCAGTTGCTGATCGGGAAGATGCGGATGCTCTCGCCCTTGTTCTTCTTGGCGTTGTAGAGGTTCCACAGCTCCGGCCGCTGGTTCTTGGGGTCCCAGCCGTGGCTGGCGGTGCGGAAGGAGAAGATGCGCTCCTTCGCCCGGCTCTTCTCCTCGTCGCGCCGCGCGCCGCCGAACGCCGCGTCGAAGCCATAGAGGTCGAGCGCCTGCTTCAGGCCTTCCGTCTTCCACATGTCCGTGTGCAGCGCGCCATGATCGAACGGGTTGATCCCGCGCTCCTGCGCTTCGGGGTTGTGATAGACCAGCAGTTCCATCCCCGATTCCCGCGCCATCCGGTCGCGCAGATCGTACATCGCCTGGAACTTCCACGTCGTGTCGACATGCAGCAGCGGAAAGGGCGGCGGCGAGGGGTAGAAGGCCTTGCGCGCCAGATGCAGCATCACCGCCGAATCCTTGCCCACGGAATACAGCATGACGGGCTTTTCGGCCTCCGCAACGACCTCCCGCAATATATGGATGCTCTCCGCCTCCAGGCGCTGGAGATGCGTCAGCCCTATCCGTGGCTCTTTGATCATGAAATTCCTGCCGATAGCAAATGGACACTATCTGCTCGGTAGCAATATAAGGTGTCGATTCCGAGCTATCGATCAGCATTCAAAGTGCCAAATGAATAGCGATTCCGTCAAGGATAGGCTAGTACGATCGTAGCCGATCCGAATGATGATAACAGTAACATCTTGGGTATCTATCGTCAAAAATATGAATATTTCCCGTAACCGCGTATCAGGGAAATCATCCGATTATATTTTTGGAACCAGAAGAGATCGTCCGATAAATCAGCTTCTCCTGATAAGGTCGATCGCCTATCATCACGATAATCCGGAGAGAAGAGAGCGCAGGTAAGGGCCGATATGTCGATAAGACCTTATGACGCTGCCCGTCATGCTGAGGGCACAAGACTGGACTTCATATTCCCGCAGGAATTCGAAACGTCTCTCGAAGCGGCCAAGGCTACAGTTGGTGCCCGCTTTGAAGTCCGGCGGTTTTTCTGGCGGGAACGGAACGAGATCGTCTTCACGCCGCCGTGCAGCTATTTCGAATTGACCCACTTCCCGTCCGTGGGTCGTTATCTCGCTTCTGCCTGCGACTTTTGCGAGCAGGGCGAAGTGCGCTTTTATCCGGCCGCGCGTCCGTTCCAAATGCATTGGCAGGAACGCGAGCAAAGATCGCTATTTTGCAGAATAGATATTCCCGCGATTACCGGATTGCCGATGGAACTTTCCGATCAACAACTGCGCGACACCATAGACATGCGCAATCCCCACGTCAGGGCGCTGCTTCTAAGGGCGCAGCAGGAACTGGTGGCGCCGGGGCTGTGTTCGCAACTCGTTCTGGATTCGATCAGCGTCGGGCTTGCAGCCGAAATGGTGCAGCAATTCGGCCCGGAAACGCAAGCCGAATTCACCAGTCGCCGGACGTTCGACCAGCGCTATCTGG
Organism: Sphingobium sp. 15-1; assembly: GCF_013375535.1. Classification (GTDB taxonomy): domain Bacteria; phylum Pseudomonadota; class Alphaproteobacteria; order Sphingomonadales; family Sphingomonadaceae; genus Sphingobium; species Sphingobium aromaticivastans. Next base: position 672,135 of record NZ_JABXJG010000002.1, on the reverse strand, counting down.
CCGGCCTTGTCGCACATATCCGGGAGCAGCCCGGCAGGGTCGAGATCGGGCAGTTGGCGGCGGAACGCGGCATCAGCGTCCGTCATTATGAACGCCTGTTCCGCGCCGCGACGGGCGAAAGTCCCGCAGCCTTTTGTCGCCGTCATATGCTGGCTCTGGCAAAGGACTTGCTGATGGACCGATCGCTTCTGGTCAAGGAGATCGCCTATCGCTGCGGTTTTGCCAATACGGCAAGTTTCAGTGTGGCCTTCCGCCAGATGGAGGGCTGTTCGCCGCAGCAGTTCCGCGACCGGCTTTTGATCCACTGACGCCCATTGGTGTAGCCGCAATTTTCGACATCTGTTTCCGATAGGCGACATCGAGGCCGCCTGCGCTTTTCATCGGTGCCCGGACCGGTCATCCTGCCCAAAATGGTCGTCAGACCGGTTTGAGAGAGGATGGCAATGACATTTGGATTTCCGGACGCGGACGCGCTGCTGGCGCAATATCCGCTGCCTGATTATTTACGGGACAATGTGCGGCCGGGGCTCGAACAACTGCTCGCCTCGATGGAGGAAGACCGGGCACTCAACGCCAATGGCCATGCCCGGGCGCTGCATATCATCGCCGATGACTTGTCCCGGCTGAAGGCGATCGCCGACGATCGGGCGCGCTATCCCAACATTGCCAATGTCGAAATCAGGCAGCCGCTTTTCATCCTCGGCCTGCCCCGGTGCGGCACCAGTTTCCTGCACGCCCTGATGGAAGGCGACCCGCAGATCCGCACGCCGCTGATGTGGGAAGTGGCCGAGCCATCGCCCCCGCCCGAAGCCGCAACCGCCGATACGGACCCGCGCATCGCCCGTTTCGACGAACATCTGCGCGCGCAACTGGGCGGTGATGCCGACGAATTGCTCAAAGCCCATCCGCTCGGCGCCAAGATCCCGCAAGAATGCGGATCGTTCATGACGACGTCGTTTCAGAGCAGCAATCCGTGCATGTTCCAGCATCTTCCCCGCTTCTACGACTGGTTCAAGGGCATCGACGCGACCTTTCGTTACGAGGTCCATAAGATGTGGCTTCAGCATCTGGGCTGGCGGCATCCCGGCAGGCATTGGGTGCTCAAGATTCAGGAGCATATGTATAAGCTCCCGGCGCTGCGCCACGTCTATCCCGATGCGATCTTCATCCAGCCGCATCGCGACCCGACCACCGTCATCGCCTCCATCTCCCAACTGATCAGCGTCATCCGTGGGCCCTCCTACGACCGGCTCGACCTGCATGCGCTGGGTGCCGAATTTCTGCAACTCTGGTGGGACGGGGTGAAGTGCTGCATGGATTACCGCAAGGCGCATCCGGACCTGCCGATTTACGACATGCGCTACAAGGATCTCGTTGCCGACCCGGTTTCGACCATCCGGGCCGCCTATCACCATTTCGGCTGGGATTTCACGCCGGACTCGGAAAAAGGCATTCTGGGCTGGCTGCGGGAGAATCCGGCGGGCAAGCATGGGCCGCGCAGCTATACGCTGGCCGATTATGGCCTGACCGCCGAACAGGTGAGCGACAGGTTCGCCGAATATATTGAGACCTACCATGCCTATCTCTAATACGTCCCAGTGGCGCGCCTGGCTGGAGCAGATGGCGGGGGCGGAAAGCGTGCTGGACAGGCTGGCCGATCCCGATGATCCACAGGCCCGGGCCGAGGCGCACCGCCTGTTCTTCGCCATCCTCGCCACCGGCTATCAGACGGCCTTCGCCGATCCCGATCATCCCGATTTCGTGCCGTCGGTCAGCAGCGTGCTGAACACGGTCGGGGTCAATCCCGACTTCATCTATGGCGCGGCGCGGATCGACGGCAGCGGCGTTTACAGGTTGTCCGGCACGCGCGGGGATGGGGTTTTCGTGTTTCTCGATCTGGTCGCGGGCGGTCTGGGACCGATGGAGGATATGGGGGCTTCGGTGGGCATGATCGATCTGGATGCCTGCACATTGGGACCGGACGGCGCATTCGACATCCTGTTGGGCGGCGAGCGGCCGGAGGGTCATGCGGGCGACTGGTTCCCGCTCGACCCGCGCGCGGTCACCATTGGTCTGCGCCATGCCTATTATGACTGGGGCGCGGGGCGCGATCTGCGCATCGCGATCGAACGGGTCGACCGGCGCGTGGGCGGCGGTCCCGTGCCCGCGGCCGAGATCGCCCATCGGCTCGATCGCCTGTCGGCCTTCGTCGAACGCTATGCCGCATTCGCCTTGGGCTATGGTCAGCGACAGCGGGCGCAGGGCTTCGTCAACAGGCTGGAATATGACGACTGGGCCGGTCGCGGCGGCGTTGCCGGGCAGCATTATTATCAAGGCATCTTCCGGCTGGAACCGGGGGAAGCGATGATCATCGATACGGCGGTGCCCGATCAGGTGCGCTATTGGAACGTGCAGCTCAACGATCCACTGTGGAACACGATCGACTGGATCAACCATCAGAGCAGCCTCAACGCAGCGCAGGCGCGGCTCGACGGCGACGGCCGCTTCCGCGCCGTCATCGCACTGGACGATCCGGGCGTGCCCAACTGGCTCGATCCGGCAGGCCGCAACGAAGGGTCGCTGATGCTGCGCTGGACCGGCGCGAGTTCCGGGCCGGAGCCGACGCTCAGACTCGTGCCCGCGGCAGAGCTTCGGTCGCATCTTCCCGGCGACACGCCGCTGGTCACGCCGGAGCAGAGGGACGAGATGATCCGTAACCGTCGGCGTGGCGCGCAATGGCGACGGCGCTGGTGACGGGATCGACCCCATCCGGCGAAAGGTTGGCCGCGTCGTAATCACCGATATGACAGGCGTTCAGCGCGGCATCTTTTGATCCCGCCGCCGCCCCGTTTGGGAAAGACTATGCGGATGGACTTTGCAGGCAAGGTCGTACTGGTCACCGGCGCCGGGTCGGGCCTGGGCCGGGCGGCGAGTCTCGCCTTTGCTCGGGAAGGCGCGGCACTGTGCCTTGTCGGGCGCAGCCGGGCCAAGCTGGAAGAGACCGGGCGGTTGATCCGCGACGCGGGTGGCCGATGTGTCGAACTGGCTTGCGATCTTGGCGAGCCGCGTGGCTGTAGGGAGGCGATCGAAGCGGCGATGACGGCGTTCGGCCGGCTGGACGTGCTGTGCAATATCGCCGCCGATGTCATGTTTCACCGCTTGTTGGACATCAAGGAAGAGGAATGGCACCGGACCATCGCCTCGAACCTGTCCGGTCCCTTCTTTCTCATGCAGGCGGCCATGCCGCACCTGATCGAGAGCAAGGGCAATATCGTCTGTGTGGCCTCGACCGCCGGTTTCATGGGGCAGGCCTATCTGGCGCCTTATACCGCCTCCAAATTCGGACTGGTCGGTCTGACGCTGTCGCTCGCGATGGAGATGATGGACAGTCCCGTGCGGATCAACGTCCTCTCGCCCGGCCCGATGCGGACGGAAATGACGCAGGGCATGTCCTTCCCCGATTTCGCCGATCCCCGGCTGCTCGCGCGCTACACGGGCATGCGCCCGCCCTGTCCGCCCGAGGATGTGGCCGAACCGCTTCTGTTCCTTGCGTCCGATCGCGCGCGTCATGTGCATGGCGCCTGCTGGGCGGTCGACGGCGGCATTACCGCCGGCTAGAGCGTTTTCGAAGCGGGTGGAAACGCCAGTTCGGCCAAGCCAATCACCTGCTGGCTCGGAAAACGCGTCAAATCAAAAGACTAGAGCAATCGAGCCGATGCAATCGGATCGGAATCTGCTCTAGGCAGCTTCTCTATCCTCCGATGGGATAGAAGACCGACTTCTGATTTTGATATTCGTGCAGCCAGTCCGGACCATATTCCCGTCCGATGCCGGAGCGCTTGTAGCCGCCGATTGGCGCATAGGTCATCCGCCCGGTCCCGCCATTGAGCATGACGCTGCCCGCGCGGATCTGCATCGCCATCTCATAGCCCTTGGCGGCGTCGGCGGTTTCGATGCCGCCATTCAGGCCATAGCGGGAATCGTTGGCGATGCGGATCGCCTCTTCGTCGCTATCGAAACCGATGATGCAGCCGACCGGACCGAACACCTCTTCCTGGGCAATCGTCATGCTGTTGTCGACATCGTCGAAGATCGTGATGTCCGTGAAGAAACCCTTGTCGAGGCCCGCCGGACGCCCGCCGCCATGCACGATCCGCGCCCCTTCGTCGCGGCCGATGGCGATCAGCCTTTCGACCTTTTCCCGCTGGGATTCGCGGATCAGCGGCCCCATCGCCACGCCGGGATCGGCAGGATCGCCGATCCTGAACTGGCTGGCGATGGCGCAGGCGGTTTCGACGAACGCCTTCCTGATGCTGTTATGGACGACGAGGCGCGTGAGCAGGGCGCAACCCTGGCCCGCATTGACCGAGAGTACCGCGACCGCCATGCCCGCGGCGCGGGCGACGTCGGCATCCTGACGGACGATCAGCGCGGACTTGCCGCCCAGTTCGAGGTGCACGCGCTTCAATGTCGGTGCGGCTTGCGCCATGATCGCGGCGCCCACCCCTTCGGAACCCGTGAAGGTAACAAGGTCGACGCACGGATCGCTGGTCAGGGTCGTGCCGACCTCCGGTCCACCGGTCACGATGTTCAGCACGCCTTTGGGCAGGCCGATCTCTTCGGCAATCTCCCCGAACAGCAGCGCGGAAAAGGGTGTGAAGGGCGACGGCTTCAGCACCATCGTATTGCCGGCGAGCAACGCGGGCACGATCTTCGCCAGATTGATGAGGAAAGGGAAATTATAGCCGGTGATGGCTGCGACGACGCCCACCGGCTCGCGCACCACGGTGGTCCCGCCTATTTTCTTCGGCCCGTCGGGGTTGAAGGGATCGGGGGTGATGTCGATGGGCAGGCGGACGCTGTCGTCGCGCGTCGAATGTTCGACGGCGGCCAGCAAATGGTCGAGCGGATTGGCGACCTGCATGCCCTGGGTGATGCCCTGCGAACAGCCGACTTCCGCGACGATCAGCGCCGCGATCTGCTGCCTGCGGGCATCCAGGGCGGCATGCATCCGGCGCAGGTACGTGGCGCGCTCGGACATGGCCATGCGCGGCCAGATGCCCGTGTCGAACGCATCGCGCGCGGCCGCGATCGCGGCCTGCACGGCGGCGGCATTGCCCACCGGCGCGCGACCGATGACCGCTTCGGTGGCGGGGTTGATGATAGCGTCGCGTTCGCTCCCGCTATCGACCCAGGCGCCATCGATATACAGCTTGTCGAATGCGGTGAAAGACACGGTCATAGGGCAGGGTCCTGACTGGGCCGCAGGATCATGTCCGCGGCGTTGAGCGCGATGGCCATGGCCGGCGCATTGGTATTGCCCGACACGATGGTCGGCATGATGGAGGTATCGACCACGCGCAGGCCGGTGACGCCGCGCACGCGAAGTTGCGGGTCGACGACGGAGGCTTCATCCGCGCCCATGCGGCACGTCCCGCAAATGTGGAAGGATGTGCCGCCAAGCGCCATGGCGTTGGCAAGAATGTTCTCGTCCGCCTCTATACCGACGGTCTTTCCTGTTTCCTCGACGATCCAGTCTTTCAGCGCGGGTTGTTGCGCAAGGCAGCGGAGCCAGCGAAACAGGGCGACGAAATGGCTCCGGTCGGCATCGGTGGCCAGATGATTGGCGTCGATGACCGGCGGGACATCCGGATCGGCCGAGCTTATCCTGACATGGCCCTGGCTGTCGGGCCGCATATAATAGGCGATGACGGTCATGCCGGGATAGGGGTCGAGCGCCACCGCCCCCTTGTCGTCCGTGTGAAAGGAATAGAGGCCCAGGCCGACCTGCGCGTCGGGCCGGTCGAGCGTGGCATCGGTCTTGACGAAGCCGCCCACCTCATGCGCCGCATGGGTCAGCGGACCTTTCGATCCGAAAGCATAGCGCAAAGCCGACATGATGAGGCCCAGGCCGGACAGTTTCTGGTTCAGGCTGTTCCTCCGAACCCTGTAGGTAAAGCCCAGATAGCGATGTTCGCGAAGGTTGGCGCCGACGCCGGGCGCATCGACGACGATCGGGATGCCGAGCGATTCAAGCAGGGCGCGGGGACCGATGCCCGACAATTGCAGCAGCTTGGGGCTCTGCACCGCGCCTGCGGAGAGGATGATCTCCTGCCGTGCCGCGACCTCATGCACGCCATCCTTGTTGCGCAGCAGGATGCCGCTCGCCCGCTGCCCGTCGAACAGGATGCGCAGGACGTCGGTACGCGGCACGACGTCCAGATTCGGCCGGCCTCGCACGGGCTTGAGAAAGGCGCGGGAAGCGGAGAAGCGCTTGCCGCGATAGGTAGATGTCGGCTGATAGGCCATGCCGCCCTCGGACACGGCCGGCATGTCGTTCATGTCATCCACCCGTTGCGTCCCGGCCTGCTCGGCGGCGGTCAGGAACGCTTCGCAAAGCGGGTCGCCGGAAGGGTGGACGCTGATCTTGAGCGGGCCGCCGGCGCCGCGCCACGCCTTGGCGCCCAGCACATGGTCCTCCAGCGTCACGAAATGCTGGCCCATCCTCTGCCAGCCCCAGCCGGTGCAGCCTGCCGCTTCCCAGCCGTCGTAATCGGCCGGAGCGCCCCGCACATAGACCATGCCGTTAATCGAACTGGACCCGCCCACCGCGCGGCCCTTCAGCCATATTTCCTGGGGTGCGTTCCCGCCGGGCGAAACGGCGTAATCCCAGACATGGGGATTGCCCGGCGCCAGCAGCTTGCCGATGCCGCGGGGCATGGCGATCAACGGGCTGCTGTCGTCCGGTCCCGCCTCCACCAGCAGAACCCTGACGGTCGGGTCGGCCGACAGACGATTGGCCAGCACGCAGCCGGAAGAACCCGCTCCCACGATGATATAGTCATAGCAATCAGCCGGCATGTTCGCTCTTTTCTCAGGCATGTCGCGATGAAACAGCAATGCGGGCCCTGGCTGACCTGCCAGACGGCAGGGCGGCGCTGTTCGACCTGAGCAGGTCAGCCGAATGCCAGGGGCAGGCCGGGCACGTCCCAGTCGAAACATATGACCTTGCCGGAACTGCCCAGCGTGACGAAGGCCACGCGCCCGTCCGCGCCGCCAAAGCAGATATTGGTCGTCAGAAAGTCGCCCGTTTCGATCTGCTCGGGCGTTCCGCCTTCCGGCGGGAAGATCAGTATCGCGCCCTCGCCGGGCGAGGCGCAGCAGATGCGTCCGGCGCTGTCCACGGCCAGACTGTCGAGATATTGACCGGGGCCGGCCCGGCCGACGATGCTGTGCCCGTCCGGGGAGGGCGACGCCGATTTATCGATCACGCCGGGCGCCGACAACCGATAGCGCAGCAGATGCGCCTCATAGGTGAGGGCGACGTAGAGAGTGCGTCCATCGGGCGAGAGGCCGACGCCATTCGCCCCGTCCAATGGTCCGGCGGCCAGCCGAATCTCCGACCCGTCCGCCCTGGCATAATAAAGCCCGCCCCGCATTCGCGCCGCGCCGCGATCCCTACCGAAATCGGTGAACCAGAAGCCCCCCTCTGCATCGAAGACAAGATCATTCGGTCCCCAGAAGGGCGTTGCTTCGGTGGATGCGTATAAGGTTTCGAAGGCGCCGCTGGCCGGATCGACGACCTGGATCATGCCGGGCGGCGTATCGAGAGGCGCCTCGATCGGCAGAAGCCCGCCATCTGGCAGGGTCATTTTGCCGAAGCCACCATTGTTGCAGACATAGATGCGCCCGTCAGGACCGATCGCCGCGCCATTGGGACCGCCGCCCAGATCGGCCATAGTGGTGCGCGCGCCGTCCGGGCCAAGGCGGGACAGGCGGCCGCCGAGCACCTCCACCAATATGAGGCTACCATCGGGCTGCGCGATCGGTCCCTCTGGCATCAGCAGTCCGCTTGCAAAACAGGTCATCTCGTCCTTTCCCATTAGGGGCCGACGGCATCTGCGGACCGTGCGCCGCCCTCAAATCTGGTGGATATCGGCATGATCGGACATCGGACCCACCTTTCGACAGGTAATTGAAGGCGCGAATTGGCGTCATATCCGCCGCACACCCGATCCATGGGGAAAATGCCGAGAGGATAGCGACGTGGCTCGCAGGCAGATTTGCATAGGCGACAATCCGGAAAGTGCGGTCGGCGACGGGAACTGACCGGCGGCAGGCGGCAACGACCATGCTGCCAACCTACAGAGGCGGAAGGCCGGCAACAGACCGGCTCTCAATCAGAACGGTCATCCTTTGACCATCAGGGAGAAGAAGAATGAAGGGAATACGGGGTTTCATACTGCCATTGGGCCTGTTGCTGACGACGTCGCAGACGGCATTGGCGCAGTCGTCCACCGCTGCGCCGCAGGAGGGCGCTACCAGCGACATCGTGGTGACCGCGCGCCGCACCGCCGAGAATATTCAGGAGACGCCGGTTTCCGTCGTGGCTTTCGGGGCGGATTCGCTGCGGCAGGCCAATATCCGCGATACGCAGGATCTGCTGATCAAGACGCCGGGCGTTTTCCTGGCCGGGTCGGGCGGGCGCGAAAACACCAATTTCTCCATCCGGGGTCAGTCCAAGGCGCTGGCCGGCAACAGCGCGCCGGGCGTCATCAGCTATTTCGCCGAAGTGCCTTCCCCCACCACAGGTTCCAGCATCCCGACCTACGACCTGTCCTCGGTTCAGGTGCTCAAGGGGCCGCAGGGGACATTGTTTGGCCGCAACACGACCGGCGGCGCGATCCTCTATTATCCGACCGCGCCGGACTATAAGCTGGGGGGATATGCCAAGGCGTCCTACGGCAATTACGACGCCCGGCTGCTGGAAGCCGCACTCAATATACCCCTGACATCGGATACGCTGGCCATCCGCATCGCCGGTCAGATCCAGAAACGCGACGGCTGGACCAGGAATATCGGTATCGGCGGCGACCCCGACGATCTCAACTCGCGTGCGATCCGCGGATCGATCCTGTTCGAGCCGAGCGCCGCGTTCCGCAACACGGTCATTGTCGACTATTATCACAATGAAGCGGTCGGCGGCGCGTCCGTGCTGACCGATGTGCTGCCCGGTCCCAACGGGCTGACGGCGACGGGCACGGCCAATGCAGCGCTGGTCCAGTTGGCGTTGCAGCGCGCACGCGGTCCGCGCGTGATCAATTCGGACGTCGATGCGTTCGAAAGGGTCAAGCGTTTTGGTATTACCAATCGGACTGAATTCGATCTGTCCGACGACATCACTTTCCTCAATATCTTCGGCTATCGGCGCACCAAGATCGACTATTATTCCAGTGTCGACGGATTGCCGACATTGATCGCCGACGGCAGCGGCGCGATCCCCGCCGGGCTTCCGGTGACAATCGTCGGCGGCCGTCAGACATCCGATGTTCGGCAGCTCAGCGACGAAGTGCAGGTGAAGGGATCGGCACTCGGCAATCGCCTCGACTGGCTGGTCGGCGCCTTCTACCTTGACAGCAAGCCGCTCGGGCCGTCGGGCACCTATATTCCCGTCTTCATCCTGCCCGGTATTACCGATGCGCGCTTCAACTACAGTTTCTACAGCGAAAAGAGCCGGGCGCTGTTCGGCAATGTCAATTATGAGATCGCGGACGGGCTGCACGTCAATCTGGGCGTGCGCCACACCTGGGACAAGATCGAGGCCTGCGTCGGCGGCGGCCTTAATAACCAGCCCGTCGTTTCGCCCGAAGAATGCGCGGACGGGGCGGCAACTATCCGCAATTCGAGCGTCAACAAAACCTCGTCCAAGGCGCTGACCTGGCAGCTGGGCGTCGACTGGAAGGCGTCGGATGCGATCTTCCTCTATGCGGTCACCCGCCGGGGCTATCGCGCGGGCGGAATCAACAGTCCCACGCTGGCCGGCAGGCTGGCGCCGTTCCAGTCCTTCGCACCGGAAAAGGTGACGGATGTGGAGGTCGGTATCCGCTCCGACTTCACCATGGGCGACGTCAAGCTCCAGTTCAACGCGTCGCCTTTTGTCGGCTGGTATAATAATGTGCAGGTGCCGATTTCCGGCCTCAATACGCAGGCAAGTTGCAGCACGACGGCCGCCGGTGGCACGAACCCGCCAAAATCACCGGACGGCGATTGCGACGCCAGCAACGATCCGAGCGGCGGGACGCTGCTCGTCAATGCCGGCAAAACCCGTGTCGCGGGCATTGACCTTTCGACCCGGATTCAGCCGACGTCGACATTGTCATTCGACGCGGGGGCGACCTTCCTCGACCTCAAGTCGCGGTCGCTGACGGTGCCTGCCGCACTGCAATCCTATCTCGCAGCGCTCAAGGTGCCGTTCAATCTGGTCGCGAAGACGACGGTGACCGCCGGGCTGCGCTGGACGCTGCCCGTACCGCGCTCGCTTGCGGAAACGGTGGTCAGCATGGACTATTACCATTCGAGTAAAGTCCGCTCCTCCGATCAGGTTCTGCCCGCCTATGATCTGGTCAACGGACGGCTGGACCTGAACGGCGTGGGCGGCAGCAATGCCGACATCAGCTTTTTCGTGCGCAACCTGTTCGACAAGAAATATCTGGCTTCGAGCAATGTCGGATCAGCGGCGCTTGGCATATTCAGCGGGTTTTATGGAGCCCCGCGCACCTATGGCGTGGAGGTTCGCTATCGGTTCGGCGACTGACCGCAAGAGTTGAGGACGGTGCGTCAGTCTCGTCCTGTCCGCAAAGGCCAGCGCGGCCCAACGAAGGCGGATGACGCACCGGCCATAATGGACAGGGCAGGATTATGGGGAGGACCGTCGATGGCGCAGACCGAAGCCGATCAGGATCAGGCCGAAAGCCGCGAACAGCTCAGCCGATGGCTTGAGGATGTGCTGGGCTGTTCTGAGGTCATGCTGGAAAAGCAACGGCGCTGGCGTCCGGTCTGGCGCGCCAGCGTGCAGCAGAATGGTGTGAAGCGCGACTTTCTGCTCAAGGGCGACCGTACCTGGCCGACCCATCCCTATCCGCTCGATTATGAAATGCGCATGCAGCGGGCGCTGCATGAAAATGGCGTCCCCATTCCCGCCATATTGGGCATGTGCGACCAGCCCAACACCATCGTGATGGAATGGATAGAAGGTGGGCGGGACCCCGGCCTGGTTCAGCAGGCGATCGAAAGCGCATCGGTCATGACCGACGATCGGTGGGCCGCATCCCTGCGCTATATGGAGATATTGGCGGACATACATCGTCTTCCAAGTCGCCCCTTCGTCGAAGGGGGAGCCCATTTGCCGCAGGGGCCGCGCGAGATTGCCCTGCACAATTTCGAGCGCTTTCATGCCATGACGGCAGAGCAGGGCATCACCGATCCGCTGCTGGAATTTTGCGCAGGCTGGCTGCGCCGTAATTATCCCCGGCATCGGGAATCCATTTCCTTCGTCACGGGCGATTGCGGCCAGTTCCTTTCGGACGGCGCCCAGGTCACCGGCATATTGGATGTGGAAATCGGTCATCTGGGCGATCCCATGCGCGATCTCGCCTGCTTCCGGGGACGCCATCCGATCGAGAATATGGGCGACGTCGCCGCATTGTTCCATCACTATGAACGCGCGATCGGCGTGCCGCTCGATTATGACGCAATCGCTTATCACACCGTCTCTTTCCTGGCCGAAGCCATTTATGGTCCCCTGTTCGGGCTTCATGAAACGGGACGCGGCGGCGACTGGGTCGAGGCGGCGGTGCAGGTTCCGATGATCGGACGGCGCTGCATGGAGGCTTTGGCCGAGATATTGGGCATGACGCTCGATGACATCGCGCTCCCGCCGCCCGCCGCCATCGACCAGAACGATCTGGCGCTCCAGAAATTGCAGGCGGAAATCGAGCGCCTGCCGGAAAGCGGATCGTTACAGGGTTGGCAACGTAACATTCTCGCATCCATACCGCACTATCTCCGGGATCAGCTGCGCTATCGGGACTGGCTGCGGGACGAGGATGGCAAGGATATCGAGGCGCTGCTCGGTACAGCCTATGCCGATCCGGTCGAGGGTGAGGCCGCATTGATGCGCTTCATCGAAAAGAGCAAGCCAGCCGATGATATCGCCCTGACGCGTTTCTTCCACCGAAGGACGCTGCGGCATTGTCTGGTCATCGCGGGGCCTGGCGCGCCCGCCGATCATCTGGTTCTGGTGCCCATGGAGCCGCTGCGGCGGGATTAGGCGTGTGGGTATTGAATATGCCCGCATGGGCGTCTGGCCAGCCCGAGGGATGGTACCTATCCGACGATATGTGCTTCGTCCCGCAGATTGAGCGATCAGGGAGTAGCTGGTCTGGGCAATCAGTATATGCTTGCCCAATCAGTATCTACGGATCGTGCCAAGATAAAATATTATCTGAAAATATAATAAGATAAAAATATATCATTTCGGTCAATAAATAGAAACAGGTCGTCATAAATTAAATATAGTCACCACAGGAGGGGATGAAATGGGTAAGATATTCCGGGTAATCCTTATGACCGGCGCCGCGTGGAGCGCGTGCGGTGTTGCTATAAGCCAGGCGGCAGAAGCGGTCGAGCAAAGCTCCAGTGGCGGCGACAATAACGCGGTGCGCGATATCATCGTGACGGCGCGCCGGACTTCGGAGAATCTTCAAACAGTTCCCGTGGCCGTCACGGCGCTTGATCCGACCGCCCTGCTTGAACGCCAGATTGTCGAAGTGGCGGATGTAGGCCGGGCCGCGCCGGGTTTGTCTGTTCAGTCGGGCGGCACCGGGAACGCGTCCCTCATATATCTCGCCATCCGGGGTAACGCTCAGAACAGTCCCAATTCATTTTCCGATCCTGCGGTCGGCATCTATGTCGACGGCGTTTATTATGGACGACCCATTGCCGGCAATCTGGGTCTTCTCGACCTGGCGTCCGTCGAAGTCCTGCGCGGTACCCAGGGAACATTGTTCGGACGCAATACGACAGGCGGCGCCCTGAACATGACGACCGTTCAGCCGGACGGCCATTTCGGCGGCTATATTACCGGTCGTGTCGGCAATTATGAAAGCTGGTCGATCGAATCCGCGCTGACTTTGCCGATCGCCGGCGACGAATTGTCGTTACGTCTGGCGGGGCGCTATGGTGAGCGGGGCAGAGGCTTTGGCCCGAACCCCATCAGGGGGGTCGATGCGGCGCGTATCGATCATGACATCGCGGCCCGCGCCACGCTGAACTGGGAACCTTCGGCGGTCCCGCTGACGGTCTCCCTGTCGGCCGACTGGGCTGACATCAAGGATACTTACAATAATGTCGCTCTGCGTGGTATCAATCCGACAGGTCCGGGCCTCGCTCTTTATTCCCATCAATTTGACCTCGCCAGCTTCCTGCAAACCCAAAGTCGTTTCTACACAACCTATAATGACCCCAACACGGGTAATCCCAACATCGATACGCCCTTCAATTACAACAAGACATGGGGCCTTCGTGCGACGATAGAATATGATCTGGGGGATTTTAAGGTAAAATCGATAACGGCCTATCGAGAGGCGGAAACCGGGGACGGCACCGATCTGGACGGTACGCCCGCCAAGATCGCGTCCTATGCCAGCGACTATTCCCAGAAACAGCGCAGTGAGGAACTTCAATTCTCGGGTACGTTGGGGAAATTGGAATTCATTCTTGGTGCATTCTATTTCAAGGAAACGGGCGACGAACAATCGCAGTCCCTCGTCTTCCAGGACACCGATTTCGGTTTCAACCTTGCGCCCGCCAACACCAATCTTGCTACTTATAAATCAGAGTCCAAGGCATTGTTCGCTCAGGCCAATTACAATCTGACCGAACGGTTGCGGGTGACGGGCGGATTTCGCTATACGTGGGACAAACGCTCTATCAACCGCATGGGCTATATTGGCGGGATACCAGGCTTTTCCGGTTCGTTCGTGTCGAACGGCAGGTTGATCACGCTTCCGCCGACGGGTCTGTGCGCCGTGGGCACCAACGCCAATCTCGTCCCGCCCGGCCCCAATTGTACGGACCCCGTGACCGCCAAATTTGATTATCCCGCATGGCTGGTCAGCATCGACTATGAACTGGGGAATGGCAAATTCGTCTATGCGAAGACGGGCGGTGCCGCATTGGCTGGCGGGCTTAATTCACGGCCGACTCCGCCCGACGCCAGTTCCTTTGCGCCGGAAAAGGTCAAGGATGCCGAAATCGGGTTCAAGGGCGACTTTCTCGACAGGCATTTGCGGACCAACCTGGCAGGCTTCTATATCTGGCGGAACGGTGCGCAGAATATCGTCAATGCTCTGGTCGGCGGCAATCTGACGCAGTTTGTTCAGAATGCGGGCGATGTGAGAGCTTATGGCGTCGAGTTCGAAGGCACGCTCATTCCGTGGCAGGGTATGGAAGTCAGTGGCGCCATATCCTGGCTGAAGGCGAAATATGCTGCGGGATCATTCACCGCGGCGGGGCTGGGGGGCACGGTTGATCGAAGCGGTGAAATTGTTCCGCGCGCGCCCAGATGGACCTGGAACGTCGGCGCCACACAGCGCATTCCAGTCAGAGGCGGCGAAATCGCCTTGCATGCCGACTATGCCTATACCTCAGCCGTCTATCAGGATTATGCCACCGCTGATCTGACGGCTCCGGCGCTTAACGACGGTGTCAACGACGCCGCAGAGCGCGCGGCGGCTGTCAGCTTTATCAACACGCAGAACAGCTTCAGCCGGCTCAAGGCCTATGGCGTGCTGAACGGCAGTATCAGCTTCAAGCTCGACGGCGGCATGGAGTTCACCTTGTGGGGACGGAATTTGACTCAGGAGAAATATTACAACGCCATCTTCAACGGTTATGGCACGTTCGGCACCGCGATCGGGTTTACTGCGGCGCCGCGCACTTGGGGGGCAACGGTCTCTTACCGCTTTTGACATAAGTGCGTCGATCAGGTGCGGCGGCGATGTCCGCTTCACCTGATCGCTATGATCCGGTCATCCCGATTTACACGCGAGGGCGAACCCTATCTTTCGTCGGGGGCCTAACGGCTCCTCTTCTGCGTAACTGCTGAATCAATTCATGAAAGCATAATTGTTCCGTCATTTTAACAATCCAGGATCGTGGAATGGATGTCAATCAATCGGTCGATAATGGAGACAAGGCTTTGATTATATTGCAAAGTCTTATCTTCTATTTGCGGGAAAAAAACATTCTTTCGCGGTGTGATATTGAGGAATTGTGCGAGCGAGTGGAATCTCGTTCCTTTATCGAAAAGGAATTCCCCTGTGATCGAGGACAGGCGGTGGCGGCCGCGAAGGAAATGCGCGATCTGAATGAATATTGCGGAAAACGATATGGCGGGAAGCGGCGTCGCTGCCTATGAGGGCTAGCTCGACAAACTCTTGATCCGGCCGTGTCGCACAGAGCGTGGATGAAAGGTCGAAGTTGTTGGCAAGTGTTGGCGATACTCGGAGAATTTCGATATTTCGCCGATGGCTTTTCTGCAACCTTGCGGAAGATCCGGGCAGTAGGCATTTTCCGGACGAATATGTCCATTACGCGATATTTGTCTTGCCGGCGATAGCCGTGACGAGGGAATGCGACGCGGCATTGACATAGTCCTCAGGAAGGTCGTTATAACGGATTTGGACGAGTGATGCACAATCCTTCATCCATGGATGCTACGCAGCGGGCGACGCCCTATGAAATGTCGTTTCCGGCGAGCAGGCGATCGGTATTGTCGTGGACAATTGTCGCGCTGTTTCTCCTGAATTGTCTCAATTATATTGATCGCCTGCTGTTTTCGGTCGCGCAGGAAATGATCAAGGTCGACCTTCACCTCAGCGATTTTCAACTGGGCCTGATCGGCGGACCGGCTTTCGCCATACTCTATACGCTTTTCAGCTTCCCGATCGCGCGGGCGGCCGACCGTGGCCGACGGGTCGGAATCATTGCCTTTTCGCTGATGCTGTGGAGCGTCATGACGGCCTTTTGCGGGATAGCGGCCAATTTCCTCCAGATGCTTGTCGGGAGAGCAGCGGTCAGCATCGGGGAAGCGGGATGCACACCAGCGTCCCATTCTCTGATTTCCGATGCATTTCCCGCACGGCGCCGGACGACTGTCATTGCCATTTTCGGGGTGGCCGGCCCGGTCGGAGCCATTGTCGCCGCAGTGGCAGGGGGTGCCCTTATCGCTGCCTTTGGCTGGCGCACGGCCTTCCTCCTCTGCGGAATGGCCGGCATAGTCCTCGCTCTGCTGTTCCGTGCCACTGTGCCGGAACCCCAGCGGAGCCAGCCCGGGCCCTCTCACTCGGCGTCTTTCATCGATACGGTCCGCCAGTTGCTCGTCCGGCGCAGCTTTGCCCTCGTGGCGGTCGCGGGCGGCATTGCCGGGATCGGCAGCTATGCCAACCAGCAATATATGGTGTCCTTCCTCATGCGCGGACATGGCCTGTCCCTGGCAACCGCGTCGCTGCTGATGGGGCTGGTGATCGGGGGCGTGGGCATTGTCTTCACGCTTATCGGCGGACCGTTGATGGATTTCGGAGGGCGGCGCTATCCACGGATCAAGGCGTGGCTGCCGTCCGTCGGCTTGCTCTGGTGCGGGTCGCTCTATGCCGTCGCCTTTCAGCTGCCGACGGTCGGTCTTGCCGTCGCGCTGATGGTGTTCGCCTCGATGGGGCAGCATTTCTACATGCCCGCCATGTATGCGCACGGGCAGGACGTCGCGCCCCCGCATATGCGGGCCATGGCGTCGGCCATCATCATCGCCACAAGTTCGCTGTTGGGCTATGGTCTGGGGCCGCCGCTGATCGGCCTTGTCAGCGACATATTGGGGGAAGCCGCACGGGTGTCCGCGGGCCTCAGCCTCGCCGACTGCGTGAAGCGGCCGGTCGAGGCCTGTGAGGCCGCCAGCGCGCAGGGATTGCGCTTGTCGCTCAGCTTCGGATCCTGCTTCTTCATCCTTGCCGCCGGCCTGTTCGCGCTGGCGAGCCGATGGATGATCGCCGATGTGAACGATCATGATCAACCCTGACTTGCCATCCGCGGCCAATTGGCAAATAATAGCCCGGCCCTTCCAGGTCGGGAACAGACTCGACTGATGGCAAGGAGGTTGAGGATGCAGAACGCAATCGGCACTGATCTGCCCCTGTGCGCGCCGCGTACGGCATCGCATTTCCATGTCGAACGACAGGTTCACGCCAACGGAATTTTTGCGGATATCCGGCACTTCGGCTGGACCCAGAGCAGCCGCGCGGTTTACCAGCCCGATTCCTATTATCTGGACTTTTCCATCGGCCCGCGCTGTACCAATTCGCGCTTTTTCAGCGCCGACCGCCGGCTCGCCGACCCGCCGGGCGATATTGTTTTCCTGCCCAAGGGCGGCGCATTTTCGGCGTTGAGCGAACCGGGCGAACACAGCCTGCTGTGCCTGACATTTGAAAATGAACGGGCGATGCAGCTGTTCGAGGATGACAGTCTGGCTGATCTGACGCCCTGCCACGATGTGCAGATCGGTCGGGTGCGTCAGGGGCTTGCGCGCCTGCTGGAAGAGTTGCGCAACCCCAGTTTCGGACAGAATATAGTGCTGGAGAGCATGGCTTTGTTGCTGGTCGTCGAACTGTGCCGGCATTTCCGGCAGGCTCCGGAGGACGACCGTAGCGGCCATGGACAAATGCCGGGCTGGCGGTTGCGCCGGATCAAGGACAGGATCGAAGCCGAACTGTCAGGCGATCTGTCGGTCGCGGATCTGGCGGCGGAAATTCGCACCAGCCCCCGGCACCTGATCCGGACGTTCAAAGCGACCACCGGCACTACCCTGTCCGACTATATCGCTGGCCGCAGGATCGCCCATGCGCAGCAACAGCTTGCGCGGGACGGTGTGCTGATCAAGGTGATTGCCGGCAATTGCGGCTTCCAGAGCGCCGCAGCCTTTTCCGCCGCTTTCCGCAAGGCCACCGGCATGACGCCGCGCGAATTTCGGGAAGAACGCGGCGCCGGTCGATAGGCTGCTTTCGCCGTTCAGCCCGTCAACATGGTTGCGGTCAATCTGGCGATCCTCCAGCGTCCGTCGCCTCTGCCCAGTGCGCCCTGATAATTGGCGAACATGATGACCCGGCCGCCATCGTTCCAGTCCGTCACGAGGCCGGAGGCGCCGACATGGGCGGCGTCATCGGATGGGCCTGCGTCGATCATGATGTCGGTGATCTGGTGACGCCATTTGCCGCCGCTCCTTTCCGCGAGCATCGCCGGCATTCCGCCCAGTTGTCCCGCACCCCGGAGGGTCATCTGGCCGACAATCTCGAAGCAGCCATCCTCCGCGAAGAGGTTCACCCATTCGGCCGCCCTGCCGCTATCCACATATTGGCAATAGCGCGCGAACAGATCGTAAATGTTCAGCCGGTCCTTTACGCTCAGTCCCATCGGTTCATCCTCCTTGTCTGCATAGAGATGGCATTGGCCGCAGGCCCCGCCTTTCGCCGGAGCCGAGCGTCCACGTCCCCTGCACCATGCTGCGGCCGCGATGGCAGTGCAATGCCGCGGCGGCCGTGCCGGCCCGAACCCATGCGCTTCATGTCCGCCTGACGATGTTTGGGCGTTCCGGCTGTAGGCATCGGCATTGCGGGGATCGCGCTGTCGCCGCCACAATCCGTCTCCGACAGAAAGGCGGATTCTCTCCATGACCAGCTATCTCGATCGACTGATCGCCGATCCCACCAGTTTCCACGACGCGCCCTATGCGCAGGCCTTCACGCTCAGCCGCGACGAGATCGACAGGCTGCATCTGGAAGGCGCGCGCAAACGCTTTGCCGAACTTCGTCCTGGCCTGTCGGTGCTGGACAAGCTGGCGCGCGAGCAGGGCATCGAGACGATCGAGACGATCAACGATCTGGCGCCGCTGCTGTTTCCGCACACCGTCTACAAATCCTATCCGATCAGCTATCTGGAGCGCAGCCGCTTCGACAAGCTGACCAAATGGCTCGCGGGCCTGACGACCAGCGACATTTCCCATGTCGATGCCAGCGGGATCGAGACGATCGACGACTGGATCGACCTGCTCGACGCGGAAACCGATCTTACTATCCAGCATACGTCGGGCACGACCGGCAAGCTGAGCTTTGTCCCCCGCACCAAGAAACAGTGGCGCGAAACCATCGTCCATTCGGCGGTCATTATCCGCGACTGGTGGCCGGGTCGCGGCCCGGACATATTGAAGGACGGGATGCCGATCATCATTCCGGGCTATCGCTATGGCGCCGCCGCGATGCAGCGCGGTAACGGCATCCAGGTCGATCTTTATGCCAAGGGCGAGGAAAACACCCTGTTCCTCTACCCCGACGCCCGCTTCAGCGCGGACATCGCCTCGCTGGGCGGCCGCCTGCGTGCGGCGGAGGCACGGGGTGAGGCCGGCATGATCGACATTCCGCCGGTCCTGCTGGAACGGCGGGAGGCCCTGCTGGAACTGGAGCGCCGCCGGCCCGACGACCTCAAGCATTTCTTCAGCGAGGCGCAGCGGCGCTTCGGCGGGCGCGACGTCTATGTGACGGCGATGTGGGCGATCCTCTACGATTGGGCGGAGGAGGGGCTGAAGCGTGGCCTCAAGAACGTCTTCGGCAAGGGCAGCGTGCTGCTGACCGGCGGCGGCAAGAAGGGCAAGGAACTGCCCGACGACTGGCGCGAGCGCGTACTCGAGTTTCTGGGTTTCGATACCATCTATGAAATGTACGCCACGTCCGAACAGATGGGTCTGTCGATGATGTGCGAGCATGGCCATTATCACATCCCGCCGATCCAGATTCCGTTCCTGCTCGATCCGGCGACCGGCAAGCCCTTGCCGCGCAAGGACGGCCTGACCGGCCGCTTCGCCTCGTTCGACCTGATGCCCAACACCTATTGGGCCGGGCTGGTGACGGGGGATGAGATCACGCTGGCGGGCTGGGAAAAGCCCTGCGCCTGTGGCCGCACCGGGCCGCACGTCATTCCGCCGGTACGCCGCTACAGCGAGAAGGAAGGCGGCGATGACCGCATCGTCTGCGCCGGCGCCCCCGAAGCGCATGATCGCGCCCTCGAATTTCTTGCCGAACTGTCGATGTGAGTAGAGCCATGACTGATCAATTCCGCGTTCCCCTCATCATCCGAGGCCAGATCATCGATGATGCTGAAGTCGACTATGGCGGCCGCCGGGGCGGCGTCAGCTTCTCGGCGCCCGACATCGCCAAGCATGTCGCGCGCCTGCCCCTGCGGACGCCCTCGGCCATGGCCGACCTTTATTCGCTGAGCTTCGACGAGATACTGGATTTCCTCGTCGCCCTGGGGGAGCGGCTGGATTTCGGGCAGAACCGGCATTTGCAGGAAGCGTTTCGTCTGTCCTGTCTGACCTCCGGCCTGTCGGAGAGCATATTGCGCGTCCATTTCCAGCATATCGGCGCCGCCTTCGATCGCACCGAAATGCGGCGGATGATGGAGCGCTCCTGCGGCGTCGACTATCTGGAAGGCTGGGTGGATCAGGGGGCTGGCAGATTTCCGGGCCTGACCGCCCGCACGCGCGCTTTCGGCGCGCGGACCGTGCATGTCATTGCCGGCAATGCGCCGATCGTGTCGATCCTGACGGTGATCCGCAATGCGCTGACCCGGTCCGACGCGATCATCAAGCTGCCGTCCAACGATCCGCTGACGGCCGCCGCGCTGGTGCGAACCATGGTCGAGATGGACCCCGACCATCCGCTGTCGAAACATGTCTCCGTCGCCTATTGGAAGGGCGGCGACGATCAGGTGGAATCCGCGATTTACGATCCGCGCGGGGTCGAAAAGATCGTCGCCTGGGGCGGGTTCGATTCGGTCAAGCACATCACCCGCTATCTGCAACCGGGCATCGACCTCATCACCCAGGACCCCAAGCTGTCGGGAACGATCATCGGTCGCGAAGCCTTCGCCGATGAAGCGACGCTGGGTCAGGTGGCACGCCGTCTGGCGCTCGACATCGGCGCCCAGAATCAGGAAGGCTGCGTGTCCGCGCGCGTCATCTATGTCGAATGCGGCACGGACGAAGCCGGGCTGGAGCGCGCCAATCGGCTGGGGCAGATGACCTTCGATGCACTCCAGCGTCTGCCCGATCACCTGAGCACGCCGCACAAGGCGTTCGACGGCGCGCTCAAGGCCGAGATCGACGGCATCCGCCTCAATGACGAGGATTATCGCATCTTCGGCGGTCGGACCAACGAGGGCGCGGTGATCGTCAGCCAGGAGGATTATCCGGTCGACTTTTCCCGCACGCTCGCCTGCCGGGTGGGCAATATCGTGCCCATCGACAGCAGGGAAACGGCCGTCAGCGCGGTCAACGCCTATACCCAGACGATCGGCATCTTTCCCGAAAGCCTCAAGGATGAGCTGCGCGACCGTCTCGCCTTTCAGGGCGCGCAGCGGATCGTGTCGCTGGGCGGGGCCGCGACGATGCAGCATAATATGGAAAGGCAGGATGCGATCGAGCCAGTACGCCGCATGCTGAAATGGGTGACCGAAGAACAGGCATCCGGCGAGATGCTGGCCGCGCTGGCAGGCTGAGGGGAGCCAAGGACATGGTGGACGCTGATCTGGTGATCCGGGGCGGAACGGTGGTCGACGGGCAAGGCGGTGATCCGTTCGAGGCGGACATCGCCATTGCCGACGGCCGTATCGCGGCGATCGGTGCTGATGTCGGTCAAGGCCGCGAGGAGATCGATGCCCGTGGCCTCCTCGTCACGCCCGGCTTCGTCGATGTTCATACCCATTATGACGGGCAGGTCACCTGGTCGGACAGTCTGGTGCCTTCCGCCGAACATGGCGTCACCACCGTCGTCATCGGCAATTGCGGCGTCGGTTTCGCGCCGTGCCGGCCGGAGGACCGCGAGGCGCTGGTCAATGTCATGGAGGGCGTGGAGGACATTCCCGAAGCGGTGATGGCGAAGGGTCTGCCCTGGAACTGGGAGAGCTTCCCGGATTATCTGCGATCGCTCGAAGCGCGTGCCTGGGACGCGGATGTGGGAGCCTATATTCCGCATTCGCCCCTGCGGGTCTATGCGATGGGCCAGCGCGGGTTGGACCGCGAGCCGGCGACCGCGGCGGATGTCGCGCGAATGGCGCAGCTCGTGGCGGAGGGGATGGCGGCCGGCGCGCTTGGTTTCGCGACATCGCGTTCGCTGGTGCATCGGCGCGGCGATGGCGCTTTCATCCCGTCCTTTCAGGCGGAAAGCGATGAACTGGTGGCGATCGCCCGATCGGTGGGTGATGCGGGGCGCGGCGTGCTTCAGATGATCCCGAATCTCGATACCGCCGACTGGGCCAGCGATCTCGACCTGATGAAGCGCATGACCAGCGCCTCGGGGCGTCCGCTGACCTATTCGCTCGCCCAATGGTCGACCGATCCGCAGGGCTGGCGGCGCACCATGGATGCGCTGGCCGAGCATAATCGCACCAGCGCGGCGCCGGTGCTGGCGCAGGTTTTTCCCCGGCCGATGGGCGCGATGTGCGGCCTGTCGACGTCGGCCAACGCGTTCAGCCATTGTGCAAGCTATCGTGCGATTGCGGACCGACCGCTGGCTGAAAAGGTCGCCATCATGCGCGATCCCGCCTTCCGCGCGCGACTGATCGCGGAGGAGCCGGATGAGACGCCGACGCCGCTGCATCGCTTGCTACGCACATGGGACAATATCTATCCGCTCGGAGCCGAGCCGGACTATGAACCTTCACCGGACCGGAGCATCGCCGCGCTGGCCGCAAAGCGCGGCGTCGGTCCTGTCGAACTGGTCTATGATCTGATGCTGGAGCAGGAGGGCCATGCGCTGATCCTGATGCCCTTTTCCAACTATGCGGAAAAGTCGCTGGACCCTGCGCTTGCAATGATGCGCGATCCCTACAGCATCGTGGGACTGGGCGACGGCGGCGCGCATTATGGCATCATCTGCGATGCCAGCTATCCGACGACGATGCTGTCCTACTGGACCCGCGATCGGGTCGGCGAGCAACTGACGATCCCTGCGGCAGTCAAGGCGCTGAGCGCGGACAACGCCGATTTCCTGGGGCTGCGGGACAGGGGGCGGCTGAAACCGGGGATGAAGGCCGACATCAACCTGATCGATCATGGCGCGCTCAGGCTGCATGCCCCTCATGTCGTCCATGACCTGCCCGGCGGTGGGCGCCGTCTGGCGCAGCAGGCGACCGGTTATCGCGCCACGATGGTCAGCGGCGTGATCACCCGGCGGGACGGCGCCGACACTGGCGCGCGTCCCGGAAGGCTGATCCGCGCCGCCTGATCAGGCGCGCGGCTGGATGGTCGTGCCGCCCGTCAGTCCATGGCGGATAAAGGGCGAGGCGAGGAAATCATGCGGAAAGCCGAGCGGCGTGCGGCTCAACGCATCCAGACGTTCCAGTTGGCTTGCCTCCAGCGTGACGCCAAGCGCGGCGACATTATCCGCATATTGCCGCATCGTCCGCGCGCCCACTAGCGGCGAGACGACCGCCGGATTGGTAAGGGTCCAGGCGATCGCCACCTGCGCCGAGGTGACGCCCATCTCGTCGGCGATGCCCTTCACCGCATCGGCGATGGCGACCACGCGCGCGTCGACACGGCCTGCCGCTTCGAGCAGGGCACCGCGACCGCCAGATTCGCCGGCATGGGCGCTGCCGCCGGTCGCATATTTGCCCGACAGCATGCCGCTCGCCAGCGGCGACCAGGGCATGACGCCGATACCCAGCGCCTTGGCGGCGGGGATGAGTTCGCGTTCGGCCGTGCGCTCGACCAGATTATATTCGACCTGCAAGGCCGCCAACTGGGACCATCCCCGCAATTCCGCCACGGTTTGCAGCCGGGCCATCTGCCAGGCAGGTGTATCCGACAGGCCCAGATACAGGATCTTGCCCTGCGTCACGAGGTCGTCGAACGCGCGCATGATCTCATCCGCAGGCGTCGTATCGTCCCAGGCGTGCAGGAAGAGCAGATCGATCCGGTCCGTGCGCAGGCGCTTGAGGCTGGTTTCGACCGTCTGCATCATGTTCCGGCGGCTGTTGCCGGCAGCATTGGGATCGCCGACCGATCGGGTCAGCGAATATTTGGTCGACAGGACCAGCCGTTCGCGCTTGGCTTCCGCGAACTTGCCGGTCAGCGTTTCCGACACGCCGTCGGCATAATAGCCCGCCGTGTCGATGAAATTGCCGCCCTGGTCGACATAGCTGTCGAAAATCCGGCGGGATTCCTGCTCGTCCGCGCCCCATTCCTCGCCAAAGGTCATGGTCCCGAGCGCCAGCGGGGAAACCCGCAGGCCCGAGCGGCCGAGCAGGCGATAGCTGTCGAGCGACAGCGTCTGAATGTTTGTCTGTGTCATGGTCGTTTTCAATCTTTCGCTGCTTCGGTGACGACCCAGTGCATCATCTTGTGCACCGGCCATCCCCCATCGTGCGGCAGGCCGCCGAATTTTCCGGTGTTGATATTGCCGAGACCGACGATGCGCTGGGTGCCCGCCGAGGAAAGCCCATCGCGCACCTCGGCAATGCGGGAGGGGGGATAGACGCCGACCGACTGGGTCGCGACGGTGACATGCTGGATCGCATCGGCAAGCCGGTCGACCGCGACGACATTGACGAGCTTGCCGCCGGGATTGAACGACACAGGTTCGCTGGAGCGGATGACTATGCCCCGGCCGTCGGGACGTCCGAACAGGCGGTAGACCGGTTCCAGATTGCCCAGCATGTCCAGTTCGTCGATCAGCATGGCGGGCGGCAGCGGGCCGTCGGGGCCGGCGCCATAGCGGATATCCTTGCCCATCGCCTCCACCAGCGCTTCGCAATAGCGATCGACCTGTTCGTCCGATCCTTCGATGAACTGGAAGCGGGCGCAGCTGCACGCATCCTGATTGAAGGCGATGATGTCGGCCGCGCTCCGTTCGGCAATGGTCGCGAGGGGGACGTCGTCAAAGGCTTCGCGGCCGATCAGCGAAATCGAGACCTTGGGATCGAAGGACATGATCTCGAAGCCCGGCGCGGCATATTGCATGGCATGGCGTACCGCCGCCTCGCCACCCCAGACGGCGAGCTTGTCGAAATATTGCGAGCGCAGGATGTGGTTTTCGATGCTGGCATCGCCGCCGCGCCAGTAAGCGGCGGAGAAGGAGCGCGTCACCGGATGGTTGGGGCCGACATCCGCCATCGTCCGCAGCAGGGCGGTCGCCGTGAACATGTCGTTGGACGGCATTTTCAGCAGATGGACGCCCTTGCTGATCGCTCCTCGGACAATCGTGACCGGCGGCACGATCGGGGCGTTGCCGGCCAGAACATGCACCATGCGGGGCGGGAAGGCGCGGATGTCGAAGGCCGTGCCCTGAATGTCGCGCCGCGCCCACCCATCCAGCACGTCGAGCGATCCCAGCGACTGTTCGGCTTCCGCCTCGACCGCCTCGCGGGTGAAGAACCAGGCGATATCGCGGTAGCAATTCTCCAGGATGCGCGCGCCAAGAGTGTTGCAGCGCAGATTATAGGCCGCAGCCTCCTGGAGATAGATGTTCCGGTCGAAATCGAGCGCCTTGCCGACTTCGACGAGAAAATCCACGATCTCCGCAAGCGGCGTGTCGAAGGCGGGACCGGGCTGGCTTCGCGG
Source organism: Sphingobium sp. 15-1 (assembly GCF_013375535.1). Taxonomy (GTDB): domain Bacteria; phylum Pseudomonadota; class Alphaproteobacteria; order Sphingomonadales; family Sphingomonadaceae; genus Sphingobium; species Sphingobium aromaticivastans. Next base: position 646,634 of record NZ_JABXJG010000002.1, on the reverse strand, counting down.
CCAGATCAGCGAGTCCAGATCGATCGAAGGGGTCATGACCGTCGTGCCGCTGGCCCGCGACCGGTGCTCGACGGCGGCGTCGAGCTGGACCACGCCCTTGATCACATGGGGAACGAGCAGCCGGTCATTATCGGCGATGATTTCATGCAGCATGTCTGCCTCCTGTCGTTCAGGCCGCGACCGGCTGGGGTGCGGTAATCGATCCGCGCACATAGGAATCGATCGATCCGGCGCAGCTGAGCTTGTCCTCACCTTCTTCCAGATCGGCGTAACGGGCGATCGCGTGAACGACCGGCGTCTTCACGCCCTCCAGGCCGGAGCCGAACTCCACCTGCACCTTGTCGCCAGAGATGATGCCGCCCCAGCGGCCGTCCGCCAATATATCGAAAAACGCCATTCGGCCTTCGATCCGGCCAACATCCTTCGTCGTGCCCAGCAGCTTTTCGCCCGGCTTGTCGAGGATGAGGGGGATGATCCATGGCGGCACCGCATAGGATTCGGTCGGCTGGATCTTGGCGCAGAAGCCGCTCATTTCGACCATGGCATAGGAACTGGTGATGCGGTCCGGCGTGACGCCGAAAAAGCTCATAATCTGTTCCCTATAGTCGGCCGGGACAGCCGCCCCCTTGGTGCCGCCGCCAAAGCTCATCAGCGTGTCGGGATGGAAATCGCCATCCTTGATCCCGCGCGCGCGCAGGGCCTGCACGATCTGCCAGGCGACACCATACATGACGCCGATATAGAGCGGGCGATCCCGGCGGCTGACAAGCAGGTCCATCCATGCGTCGAACTCGCCTGCCCGCGTCTGCTGGCGGGCCTCGACCTCCGCCTCATAGACGGCGATCTCGCCGGGACCGACTTTGCCGGCAGCCAGCAGGCGGCGCAGCTGCGCGGGGCGCATGGCATCAAAGGCGCGCATCGGATAGTCGCTCAGGCGATGAAATTCGCCGGGCGCGGCCCAGCGCGGGAAATGGACATTGCAGAATTCAATCATCTTGTGGGTGCCGCGCGGCGGCATCATGGTGAAGACCGAGCGGCCGTGATCGGGCACATAGGCCGGTGTCGACAGGTCGGCCGCCGCCAGACAGGCGGCGAGCGACAGGTCGCGGTCCTGCGTCGACTGGTTGAGGAAGGAGGATTTGCCCGAGGTCCCGCTCGACGCGAAGACATGGTGGCCCGCCGCCTTGGCGCGGTCCAGCCATTCGTCAATGTCGCGCACATCCGCAACCTCGATATTGTCCGTCGGATAGCTGCTCAGCGTGCCGAGCCACATGTTCATATGCTTCCACTGGCCATTGTCGACGAACGCCTCCGGATAGCTTTTATAATTGGTGTGGGCGAACAGGAGCGGGACGAGGTCGGCCAGGCTGTCGATGCTGTCGATACCGGCTTCTTTCGCCCGCTTGTCGAGCACCCGGATCTGCTGGCGCCGCTCCGCAAAGCGTTCGCGCGCCGCTTCCAGTTGCAGTTCGGCCAGATTGTCCGGGGCGTTCCGGAACGGATCGGGCGACCGGGCAAGGGCGATCAATTCGTCAACGGCGCTCATCAGTGAAAACTCCTCTCAGCTTTGCCGGGAAGTATAGGCGATGCCCGATATTTAGCCGCTCGATTCACTGTTATGGGGAGGACATACTATTCTCAGCATGACCTTTCCGCCCGATGGCGTGCCGATCCCCTGCCAAAACAAGGCTGCTATCTTTCGGCAGGGCAGAAGGCGGGCACCCCGGGCCATGATGCCGGCGCAACACAGGAGCAGGGGGTGACATGCCCGGTCCACTGGACGAAGTATTGGCGTTTTTTCGGGAAAGCAGCGGCTCGCGCGAAGACATGCTGTCCGCCATGGAGCGCCGGTTTACGGCGGATACACGCTGGGAAAATGTCGGCGTGGCGACGATCGTCGGGGTCGATCAGGCGAGGCAGTTCATCGACGGCTTTCTTGGCCGGATTCCGTTCGAACGCTGCGCGGTCGTGGTCCATCATGCGGCGGCCGCGGGCCATGTCGTCCTGACGGAGCGCAGCGATATTTTCTATGGGCCAGACGGGCAGGAAATGCTGTCGCTGCGGCTGATGGGCGCCCTGGAAATGGACGGCCCCCATATCGTCGCCTGGCGCGACTATTTCGACACAAGCGGCTTTTGAAGGGGGATGCTATGACCGATCGCAAGGCTGTCTGGGCGCAGATCGTCCCGATGCCGGGGGCCAATCTGGCGGCGCTGGCACAGAGTTATGAAGCGGCGGGGGTGGAAGGGGTCTGGGCGCCGCAAATGTTCGGCGCGCCCTTCACGACGCTGGCCGCCGTCGCGCCCGCCACGCAGCGTATCAAGCTGGGGACCGGCATCGCGCTGGCGTTCGTGCGCAGTCCGCTGGAAACCGCGTGCAGCGCCATCGACCTGGACCTCATCAGCAACGGCCGGATGGTGCTGGGACTGGGGTCGAGCGCGCAGAGCCAGATCGAGGGATCATTCGGCAGCGCCTATGGCAAGCCGCTCGCCCATATGCGCGAGATCGTGGGCATGATCCGCGCTGTCGTGGCCCGCGGGCATACAGGCGAGCTGACCGAACTGGCGGGAGACTATCACCGTCTCGACCTTTCGCACTTCCGCTTGCTGCACAAGCCGGTGCGCGGCGACATTCCCATCGTGCTGCCGGCGGTGTTCCAGAAGGCCTGCGCGCAGGCGGCGGAAATTGCCGACGGGCTGCTTGGGCATCCCCTGTGGAACGATGGCTGGATTGAGCGGGAAGTGGCCGCTCATATGAAGGCGGGGCTGGATCGGGCCGGCCGGGCGCGCAAGGACTTCTCGCTCAACATTTCGATATTCACGGCGATTTCTGACGACAGGCGAGAGGCGATCGAGGATTGCCGGGGGACTGTGGCTTATTACAGCCAGTCGCCCCAATATCTGCGCTATTTCGAGGAAATCGGTTTCGGCCGGGAGGCATCGGCGATTCAGGCCGCCTTCGCGCAGGGGGACATGGCGGGCATGGCGGCTGCCTGCACCGACGCCATGGTGGAAAGCATCGCCGTGGTCGGAACGGCCGATGAAGTGCGGGCCCGGGTTGCGCGGCGCGCGGCGCTGGCCGACGCGATTACGCCGTTGATCCCGCATTATGGCCTGTCGCCCGAAAAAAGCGCGATCTACACGCAGCGTATAGCGGAGACATTTTATGGCTGATTCCACCGCTGTCGCGGCCATGGCGGGGGGTGGGCTTTACAACCGGCATTCGGGCCTGCAACAGGCCAATCTGCAATCCGCGCTCCCCCTGCTGGAGGATGCGGCGCGAGCCATTGGCGATGCCTCCGTCGGTCCTGTCACCATAGTCGACTATGGCGCATCGCAAGGGCGCAATTCGATGGCGCCGATGGCGACGGCCATCGATCTGGTTCGTGCGAATGATGCGCGGCGGCCGGTTCAGGTCGTGCATACGGACCTGCCCTCCAACGATTTCACGTCGCTGTTCGGCTTGCTGGATCAGGACCCGGCCAGCTATCTTAACGGCCGGCAGGGCGTCTTTCCTTCCGCCATAGGCCGATCCTATTTCGATGCGATTTTGCCACCCGGCAGCGTGGATCTGGGTTGGTCCTCCAATGCGCTGCACTGGATGAGCCGTAATCCGGTCGACGTCGCGGATCATGGCTGGGCGATCTTCAGCCGGTCCGCGCAGGCGCGTGCCGCCGTCGATGCGGTGCTGGCGGAGGACTGGCTTCGCTTCCTGAAAGCGCGCGTCATTGAGTTGCGGCCGGGGGGGCGCCTGATCTGCCAGTTCATGGGTCGAGGCCCCGACAGCCACGGATTTGAATGGATGGCCGGGAATTTCTGGCAATCGATCGTAGACATGGAAGGCGAAGGACTGCTCAGCGCCGACGAAACGCTGAAGATGACAGCGCCTTCGGCGGGGCGTTCGCCCGATCAGGTGAGGGCGCCTTTCGATGCCGGGCTGGTGCCCGATCTGGTGCTGGAGCATCTCGCCGCGATCCCGTCCCCCGATCCCTATTGGGAGGGCTATCAACAGACCGGCAATGCGGCCGAACTGGGGCGGCAGTGGGCGGCCATGATGGGTGCGGCCAACGGCCCCAACTTCCTTGCACGCGTCGCTGCGTCCCGCGATCGGGACGCGCTGCTGGCCAGTCTGGTGCAGCGTGTGGCCGCCCGCGTTGAGGCAGATCCGCAGCGCAGCCGTGCCTTCATCCTGATCCTGTCCATCAGGAAGCCGGCTTGAAGCGCGATCTCCGCTGAGCGGGGTGCCCGGTCCGCGGCATCGGCAATGAACCAAAAGGGAGAGGAAGCAGCATGGCCCGCCTTGCAGAAAAGATTTGCATCATCACCGGAAGCGGGAGCGGCATCGGACGAGCCAGCGCGTTGATGTTCGCGCGGGAAGGCGCGACGGTGATCGTCGCGGACATTCGCGCCGAAGCGTCCGAGGCGACCGCGCAGGCCATTGTCGACGCCGGAGGATCGGCGCGCGCGATGACCGTTGACGTCGGCGAACAGGCCGATCTGGAACATATGATCGGCCAGACCGTCGCCGATTTTGGCCGCATCGACGTGCTCTTCAACAATGCCCTTTATGTCAATCAGGACCACGCCATGCGTGACATGGATTTCCTGGCTTTCGACCCCGACATCTTCCTTGCCAATGTGCGGGTCAACGTATTGGGAGCGGTTCTGGCGAGCAAGCTCGTCATTCCGCACATGCTGGAGCGCGGGGTGGGGTCGATCATCTCCACCTCGTCCGGCAGTTCCATGGGTGGGGATATCACCGCCTACAGCTATGGATCGTCAAAAGCCGCGCTCAACTGGTTCGTGCAGGCGATCGCCGCCACCTATGGCAAACAGGGCATCCGCAGCAATGCGATCCTTCCCGGTCCGACGCAGACGCCCGCCAAGCTGCAATGGTCCACGCCGGAAATGGATCGGCTGTTTCTGGAGGTGCTCAACACCCCCTTTATCGGCGAGCCGGAAGACATTGCCGCCATGGCGCTTTTCCTTGCGTCCGACGAGTCCCGCTACGTCAACGGCATGCTGTATCCGGTCGATGGCGGTCAGAGCTGCACCGTGCCGTTCATCAGCGTGACGCGGGCGCTTTCCCGAGGGTGAATGCAGCAATCCCAGATTTGAGGAAAACAGAAGAGGAGAGGATGATGGGCGTCGAACTGGAACAGAAGGTACGGGAATTTTGCGATGCCTGGGGCGACGGCAGCGATGCCAGCAGGCCCAATGTAGAGAAAATTCTGTCGATGATGGCGGAGGATGCCGAATGGCAGCTCTGGGTTCCCGGCGGTCCCGTCGTGAAGGGCAAGACGGCGTTGCGCGCAGAGATTGAGCGGCAAATGGCCTTCGCCACCAACAATAAATGCAATGAGGTGAACATCCTCTCCAACGACCGGATGGTGATGCAGGAACGGTCCGACACTGCCATCATCATGGGACGGCCCTGTCCGCATCAGATGGTCGCCATCTATGAGTTTGACGGGGCCGGGCTGATTTCACGCTGGCGCGAATATCTCGATATGGCGGACCTTACGCGCAAGATGGGCATAGACGAAGCCGCGGCAGGCGGTACGGAAGTGCCTGCCTGATTGCGTCAGGCGCGGAACAGGGCGATCAGGACTGCACAGGTCAGGATCGCCCAGCTCTGAAATCCCCAGAGCAGCCAGCGCGGCGCGTGCCGCAACTCCATAAACTCGCGCCCGACTAGCAGAACCTTCGTGAAGGCGATGACGAGGATGACGGAGCGAAGCAGGAACGCATTGCCCAATGCCATCGTCTCGAACGACAGAAAGGTCGCGGCGATCAGCATCGCCCAGACCAGTGTGATGCGGCTACGCCAGATCATGGCCATGAAACGGATTCCCTAAAGCAGATAGAGCAGGGCGAAGAGGATGATCCAGAGCAGGTCCACCAGATGCCAGAAGGCGCCGCTCCCCTCGATCAGGGCGGCACCACCCTGCATCCGGCCGGTCCGGTCGAAGCGCGACAGGGTAAAGCACAGCACGCCCAAGCCGATCAGCACATGCACCAGATGGATGCCGGTAAACATATAATAATAGATCGAAAAACTGTTGCTGTTGAGCGTGAAGCCCTGGGCGATCTTCGCTGAATATTCGAACGCCTTGACGATGACGAAGCCGCTGCCGAGCAGGACCGCGCCCAGCAGCAGCGGTCGCGCCTTGTCGTCGTCACAGCGTACCGCCGCGACGGCCTGTGCGACAAGGAGACTGCTGGTCAGCAGCAAAAGCGTGTTGAGAAGGCCAAGGCTCCGGTCGAGCAGCGCCTGCGAACTTTCGAACAGCGCCAGTTCCTGCTGCCGAGCGAGCGCATAGGTGATGAAGAAGACGGCAAAGACGACAAGATCGCCGCCAATGAACACCCATACGCCTTCCTCTCCCGGCACATGGCCGCGCGGAGGCGAAGCGGCGGCTTGCGAAGCAGCCATTATTCGCCGCCCAGCGCGTCGCGCTTGATCGCGCCGAGCATGGCGAAGATCATCAGGTTGAACCAGATGCCGAACACGACGGCGGGCATCCAGAAAGCCAGGGCGCCGTTCCAGGCAAAGGGTCCGGTCTTGAACAGGCCGATCGCCAATCCGGGCAGCAGCAGCACGCCGGTCCACAGGTTCATATAACCAAGCCAACGCGGCAGGATGGGCTGCGCGCGGCGGTCGCCCAGAATGACGAAACCGGTCAGCAGATTCTGCACGAAGGCGGGCACGGCCGGCATGACGAACAGCAGGAAGGCGATATCACTCAACGCACCGATAACGGCGTCCGGCCGGTCGGTCCGATAGGCGGCCGCCGTGAAGATCAGCCCGGCGAAGAATAAAGTGACGAAGCCAAAGGCCACGACCATCACAAAGGCCCAGGTCAAAGGCGAAACCGGCCCTTCGATCTTCTTCATGAAGGTGGCGACCGCTGCCAGAAAGGGGAAGAACAGCACGGAGGAAGAGGCGATCAGGATAGCGCCTGCCAATATGCCGATCTGGTGGCTGCGATAATAAGCAGCCACTTCCGCAGCGGGCATGGATGGGGCCAGCGGCGGGAACATGTGCGCGACCGGCCATATGCCGACGAACATCATCGTACCGGCAATGGCGCCCATATAGGTGCATAGCTTCATCGTCATGCTCTTGGTCGTCATGCGGCCTCCCTCTGCCCTGTTTTGTTGTGCAGGCGGAAGATTGTGAAGCGAACGCGTCCAGGCCACCCGCCCATGGATAGGGTTCCTGTCGGCGATCCCGCCTGCACAAGGGTAATATTCTTGCCACGGCCACCGGCAAAGGCGGCGACAGAGGAGCAGCGGAGAGGGTGATGAGCGACATTGAGGCGAACAAGGCGGTGGCCCGCCGCTACATGCGGGCCGTGGAGGAGGGCGACGTCGAGACGATCGAGGCCCTTCAGCATCCCGATTGCCAGTGGTGGATATTGGGCCATGGCGACATGAGCCGGGCCGACTTCATCGCCAGCGTGAAAGGCGGACTGCTGAGTGCGCAGAAGCGAACGGCCGAGGTGGTCGGGATAACCGCCGAAGGGGACCGGGTGGCGGTGGAAGTCAGGGGCGAGATGGTCTTTCCGGACCGGGTCTATCGCAACGAATATCATAATCTGCTGATCATCCGGGACGGGCAGATCATTTCCGGCAAGGAATATATGGACACCCGCGCCGTGGCCGAGGCCTTTTCGGCGGGGGAGGGCGGGCAGTGACGCATGCCGCTCCGCTCAACAATTATGACGATGCGGCGGTCGGCCGGATCACCGCCTTTGTCGAGCAACTGACCGGCGGCAAGGTTGTCGGGCTTGAGCGCCTCGTCCGCTGGCGCCCCTCCTGGTTCGTCGACGTCGAAAGGGAGGGGACGGTCTGCCGCCTGCACCTGCGCGGCGACCGGGGCGGCGACGTGTCCATCTTTCCCGACCTCAAGCGCGAGGCCGACGTCATCGCCCTGCTTCACAGCCAAGGACTGCCGGTGCCGGAGATTTACGGGTATCTTGCCGATCCGCCATGTATCGTGATGGAGGCGATCGAAGGGACGCGAGATTTTTCGGCGCTCGATGCCGCCACGAAAAGCGCCATCGGCCGCGTCTATATGCGGGCGGTTGCCGCGATGCACCGGTTGCCGGTCGAACCCTTTATGGCCGCCGGCGTGCATCGGCCCGAGGGCGCCGAGGCGATCGCGCTGGTCGGACTGGACGCCTATATGCCGCATTACCGGCGAACCAAGAGCCGGCCCGAGCCGTTGCTGGAATTCGTCATCGGCTGGCTTCGCCGTAATGTGCCGCGGCACCGCCAGCGCGCCAGCTTCATCCAGTTCGATTCGGGCCAATATCTGGTCGATCAGGGCGCGATGACCAAGCTCTACGATTTCGAATTTTCGATGATCGGCGATCCGCTGGTCGACATCGCCACCATGGGGATGCGCAACAGCTATGAGCCGTTGGGCGCACCGCTGCCGGAACTGGTGCGCTATTATGAGGAAGCGACGGGTGAGCCGGTCGATCATGACGCGGTGGTTTTCCACGTCCTGCAATTCTCCCTGCTCGGCACGATGCAGTTCACCGGGACTGTCGGCAAGCCATGTCCCGGCGATCCGCATTCGGTCTATCTCATGTTTGATCTTGCGCTGCGCCGCTCCATCCTGCTGGCGCTGTCGCAGCTGACCGGCGATGCGCTGCCCGGACTGCCGCCGCTGGAACAGCGCACGGGTGACAATGCGCCGCTGCTGGCCAAGCTGGCCGATACGCTCGGGGCGCTTCCGGTGACGGGGGAGGCGGCCGAATCGCATAAGGCGCAGGTTGCCGAACTGATCGAATGGGTGCAGCGCGCCGACGATCACGGGGCGGACATGGTCGCGCGCAATATTGCGGATGTGTCCGCGCTTCTTGGTCGCCGCTTCGACCGCTGGGCTGACGCCGCCGAGGCGCTGGAGGCCCATATCATCGAAGCGGGACCGGAGGAGGACGCCGCGCTCATCGCCCTGCTCGCGACGATCGAGGGGCGGCGGCTGCAACTGTTTGGGCCGACTGTGCTGGGCGAAGCGGCGCGCCATGTCGTCCTGCCGATGACGCGTCTGGACTGAAGGGCGGTCGCGCCCTTGCCGTCGGACAGGTCACGCCCCTGTCCTTCATGGCGATGCCAATATTGAGGACAGGAGCAGGATATGAGCGAAAAGATAGTGCTGGTGACGGGCGCGACGCGCGGGCTGGGGCGCGGCATGGCGCGGGGCCTGGCCTCGCGGGGCCATGTGGTGGCGGTCACCGGGCGCGACCGGGCGCAGCTTGCCGAGGTCGTGAAGGAGATTGAAAGGGCGGGCGGCAAGGGCATCGCGCTGGCATGCGATCACCATGACGATCGCGCCGTGGAAAGGGCGTTCGCGCAACTGGCCGAGTGGACGGATGGCAGGCTGGACCTGCTCGTCAACAATGCCGCCGCGGTTTACGGACCCGAACTGGTCGCGCCGGGCGGTTTCTGGGAAAAGCCGCTCAGGCTGGCGGACATGATCACCATCGGCCTGCGCTCCAGCTATGTCGCGGCCTATCATGCCGCGCCGATGATGGTGGCGGCCGGCAAGGGCCTGATCGCCAGCATTTCCTTCTATGGCGCGGTGTCCTATTTTCACGGGCCGGCCTATGGCGCGGCAAAGGCGGGGACGGACAAGATGACGGCCGACATGGCGGTCGATCTTGCGCCGCATGGCGTTTCCGCCGTCTCCTTCTGGCCGGGCTTCATTCTCACCGATGCGGTGAAGGCCATGCCGCCCGAAATGATGCCCGAAGACCTGCGCGCCGCCATGCCCCATTGGGAAACGCCGGAATTTTCCGGCCTTGTCCTCGACCGGCTCGCGCAAGACCCGGACCTTGCCTCCCTGTCGGGCCAGGCGCTGATCGGCGCGGAACTGGGGGAGCGCTACGGCATCCGGGATACGGACGGGAAGCAGCCCCTATCCTATCGGGCGACGATGGGCGCGCCGACGCCTTTCATGCCGTCCGTCCGGCAAGGTTGAGAGGACAGAAATCAGGAGAGGAAAGGCAAAAGCGATGATCGATGCCGTGCTGGTCGTGCTGACCAAAGCCGTTCCGGGCCGGGAGGCCGATATGGAGGATTGGTACAGCAACATCCATATTCGCGACGCGCTGCGTTTCCGGGGGTCGGTGACGGCGCAGCGCTTCCGGCTCGCCGTGGAGCAGCCCTGTCCGCCCGAAGGCTTTGACTGGCAGTATCTCGCCTTCTACGACGTATTCGACCCGGTTCGCTTCAGTCGTGAGCATCTGGACAATGCGCTGACATCGCGGATGCAGGTGTCGGACGCCATTGATGACAGCCTGCTCTATGACTTTCATTATTATCCGTTGCTCTTTCAGGACAATGATCCGGAGGTCGCGCATTGCGGCGGCGTCATCCTGGAGGAATTCAACCCGCTTGCGGGCAGCGATGACCGTTTCAGACGTTTCTATGCGGAAAGCTATTTTCGCGAGGCGGCCGCCCGACCCGGCGTCAAATCGGCCGCTTTCCTGACCTTTCGCACCTTTGGCCAGATGATCCCGATGACGCCCGACTATCGCTATGTCGCGATCTACAGGATCAACGATCCGGACGCTGCCCATCAAGCATGGAGAGGCGCGGACGCCCTGCTGGCGAACAGCGGCCTGCTCCGGCCCGAGGGGATACGCATCACGCGGTGGGACCGTGCGACACCCCGTCTCACCAAGGACGATGTCCAGCATCCGACCGCCGTCGGCCTGGCGGAAGAAGAACGCGCCCGGGCGCAAATGGGCGACCGGGTACGCACCGGCGGCACGGAAAAGCTGGCGATGAGCTGATCCGTCAGGCGGTCGGGGGGCGATCGACGATGGTGCGCATCCGGCGATAGGCCGGGCGCGCCGCCATCCGCTCGACATAGGCGGCGATGTTCGGATGTCCCTCCACGTCGACGGACATGAACAGCCGCGTGGTAGTGAAAGGAAAAGTCATCATGATGTCGGCTGCCGTGAACCGGTCGCCCGCCATATATGGTTTATGCGAAAGCCGGTCGTCGACAAGTGTCAGCAGGCGCGCCGCATGGGTCCGTCCCGCGACACGGGAGGGGTGATCCTGCGCGATGCCTGCGCGTTCGGCCATGATCTCGGTCACCAGCGCCGGCATCAGGGATGATTCGGCGAAATGGAACCAGAAAAGATAATCAGCATAGTCCGGATCGCCGGGATTGGCGCGGAGCGTGCCCTTCCCTTGCGTCGTGGCGAGATATTCCATGACCGCCCCGCTCTCGGCGATCCGACGCCCATCGGCCTCGATCACGGGTGAAGAACCCAGCGGATGCAATGCCTTATAGGCGGGCTCCGCCGCGAGCGTTTCCAGCCGCGCATAGAAGCGGATGTCATAGGGCAACTCCACTTCCTCCATCAGCCAAACCGCGCGTTCGGAGCGGGACCTGTTAAGTTGAAAGATGGTGATGCTCATGAAGGGCTCTCCGCTTGAGGGGCGCCATAGATGCGCCGCTTATCAATTCCGCCAAACCTATCTTTATCTAGGTATCGCGGAGCGTCCGCCGTGGCAGCGTCCCGCTGCGGCGGAAGCCCAGCGGTCCCGCATCCATGAGAGACAGGAGAGAAGATGCCCATGACGGATTTATCGGGACGCGTCGCTATCGTCACCGGATCGGGCGCCAATATCGGGGAAGCCTGCGCACGAGCCCTGGCAAAGGCCGGCGCGGCAGTTATCCTGGCGGATATCGCGGTCGAGCGGGCAGAGGTCGTCGCCCGATCTATCCAGGCTTCGGGCGGACAGGCGACGGGGATGTTCCTCGATCTTGCGCAAGAGGACAGTATCACGGCGCTGGTCGAAGATGTGATGCGGCAGCACCAGCGCATCGACATCCTTCACAACAATGCCGCCGATACGCGGCTGGAGCAGATGGCGGCAGATGGCTCGCTTCTCGATCTCGATGCCGCGACCTGGGATCGCGCCTTCCACATCAATGCCAGGGGCACGATGCTGATGATCAAGGCGGTCGCTCCGCACATGATTTCAGGCGGCGGCGGTTCCATCATCAACACTTCGACGGGTGTGGCATTGACCGGCGACATCAACAATCCTTCCTATTCCGCGTCCAAGGCGGCTGTGAACGCCCTGACCCGCAATGCCGCCGTGCAGTTCGGCCGGTTCAATATCCGGGTCAATGCGGTCGCGCCGGGCCTCGTGCTCTCCCCCCTTGCCCGGGAGATGATGACCGCCGATCAGATCGCCATGGTCCAGCGGCATGTCCTTCTGCCGCGCGAGAGCGTGCCGGAGGATATTGCCGGCGCGGTGCTGTTCCTGGCATCGGATGGCGCGGCCTTCATCACCGGGCAGGTGATCGGGGTAGACGGCGGTATCGTTAACCACACGCCCTATGTCGCAGATATGCTGGAAAGCATGAACCGGGCGCACTGACCGGAAAGAGGGCGGGATGGGCATATTCACGCATGTCTGCCTTGGCAGCAACGATCTGGGACGGTCCGCCCGTTTCTACGATGCGGTGCTTGCGCCGTTGGGGATCGTCAATCTTGGCCCGTTTCTGGATCAGGGCATCGGCTATGGGAGACGGGTGCCCGAATTGCTTATCCTGCGCCCGCTCCACGGTCGGGCGACATGCGCCAACGGTGCGACTTTGGGATTGAAGGCGCCGGATCGCCGCGCGGTCGATCATTTTCATCGCGCGGGTCTGGCCGCGGGCGGCAAGGATGCCGGGCCGCCCGGTCCGCGCGGAGCGGTGCCCCATGCCTATGGCGCCTATCTGCTGGACCCCGATGACAACAAGATCTGCGCCTACTGCTTCGACCCGCCATAGGCGCACAGCTATCGATAGTCGGGCGCCCGGCGCTCATCAGGGAAACAGGAGGATATGGAATGGTGGGATCATTGGAGGGGCGCGTGGCGATCGTGACGGGCGCGGCGCAGGGCATCGGACGGGAGGTGGCGACAGTGCTGTCGGAGCGCGGCGCGACCGTGATTCTGGCGGACATATTGGCAGATCGGGTGGAGGCGGCGGCGGATTCGCTGCGCGGCAAGGGTCTTCGTGCCGAGGCGGAGACGTTCGACCTGACCGATGAGGACAGCGTCTGCGCTGCGGTCGCGCGGATCGCTGGCCGGCACGGGCGGATCGACATCATCCACAATAACGCCGCCTATCAGACGATCGAGCAGCGCGCCCTCGACCGCGATGTCGTCCATCTCGACACCGGCGCCTGGGACAAGGCCTTTGCCGTCAATGCGCGGGGGCCTATGCTGCTGTGCAAACATGCGCTGCCGGCCATGATCGCGGGGGGCGGTGGTTCGCTCATCCATTCCGCATCCGGTTTCGGCCTGCTGGGTGAAATGACGCTGACGGCCTATGGCGCGTCCAAGGCGGCGCTTATTAATCTCAGCCGCTTTCTCGCGACCCAATATGGCAAGCAGGGAATCCGGTCCAATGTGATCGCCATCGGCTTCGTCCTCAGTGATACGGCCGTCGAAACCACACCGCAGGCGGTCAAGGACGTACTGCGCGACCATCATCTCAATCCCGACCTCGGCAGCCCTCGCGATATCGCCCATGTCGTTGCCTTTCTGGCCTCGGACGAGTCCCGCTTCATCAACGGCGCGATGATCCCGGTGGACGGCGGCTTTACCGCGCATCAGCCCACAATGGTCGATTTCCAACGCCTGTTCGAGGCATCGGGGAGCAATCAGTTGTAGCCGACCAGCGCGCCGTCATAGCAGCGCGTCGACAAGCTTCGCGGTTTCGAGATCTTCATAGGCGGTGGTCAGCCGCAGATGATTCATGACGTTGATCTCCCAGCCATAATTGACGACGGGCGTCGTCAGCCAGCCGATATAGACGCCCCATATCAGGGTCCGCCGATATTCTTCCCAGGCACTGTCGAAGGCGGGAGGGCGCGCCACGCCTTCCTGTCCCAGGCGGTCCAGATAATAGCCCAGAAGATCGCGCTCATGCGCCCGCCGGTCCGCGATGGAAAGGCCGGTGGTCACGATATAGTTGACGTCGTGCATCGCGTAACCGCGCACCATGAGCTGCCAGTCGAGCAGGCCCGCTGTTCCGTCGGGCAGGCGGTAGCTGTTGCCGAGATGAGTGTCGCCATGCAGCAGCGTCTGGGGCAGGGTCGATTGATGCCGCTGGACCGCCTGCACGCCGGCAAGCAGCCGGTCCGGCGTCGTGCGCAGCCGCTGCACCATCTCCCGTTTGAAATTTTCGGTCTCGACCTCATGCGCGATATAGGCGGGCGCCAGTTCATTCATCATCGTTGCGACCGCGCCTTCGACATGCGTTTCGACCCAGGCCAGATCCGCGCTGAAGCGGGGCGACTCCCAGAAGCGGGCGTGCAGCCGGGCCAGTTGATCCAGCAGGGAGCGCACATCATCCGGCCCGGTCCGCACGGTCGTATTCGGGAAGGTCGCGCCCCGCACGCTCAGCTCTTCGAGCAACAGGCCGAAATGCGTGGTGGACGGATTGAAGTCGCCACCGAAACAGCGCGGCGCTTCCATCGCGAGTTCCGGCCGGATTCCCCGGTAGAAGGCCACTTCATTGGCGTAGAAGGGCGCCATGATCTCATCGACCGCCCGGGTCAGCTTGAGCACCAGGCGGTTGGGCAGGTCAGGGGGTGTGTCATCGGTATAATCGACCTCGATCGACACGCGCCCGGCGGTCGACACCATCTGCTCGCCATAGGTCTTGGCATCGATGATGCGCAGGCCGACGGCGGTTGCGCCCGCTACGGTCGTGGCCAGCAGCTGGTTGATATAATCGACGGTGATCCCGTCCGTGGATGTGGGATGTTTCAAGGCCATAAGGATACTCATCGGAACAGAGGGCGGTTCAGCTTGCCGAGGGCGTGACAACAGCGACCCTATCCAATTGCAGGTTCCTTGATCGACGACGTGGCCAGTCTGACCGAAACGGAGCCTGCGGGCTTTTGGTACAGGAGAGAGCTATGCGTGAAGCTGCGTTGGAACTGCTCAACCGGACGATGGACGAGCAGTTGAAGCGATCCGAGCATCCCAGCGATTTTCCGGCCCTTCCCCCGATTCCCGCCGGCCGGTACACCGACCCGCGTTTCGAGGCGCTGGAAAAAGACGGGCTTTGGAATCGGACCTGGCTGCTGGCCGGCATTGCGTCCGACCTGCCGGAGCCGGGTTCCTATCGTCTGTTCCAGCATCTGGACCGCTCGGTCATTCTCTCGCACGGCAAGGATGGCCGGATACGGGCGTTCCATAATGCCTGCCGTCACCGGGGGTCGCCGCTTCTGCTCGAACCGCAGGGGCGGGCCATGCGCTTTATCTGCCCCTATCATGCCTGGGGTTACGATCTGGAAGGAACACTCAAATCGGTGCCAAGCCAGCATGATTTCGCCTGTCTCAACAAGGCGGAGAACGGCCTGATCGAAGTGCGATGCGACACCTATCGCGGTTTCATCTTCATCAATTTCGATGATGACGCGGAACCGTTACAGGAGTTTCTGGGTGAATTCGTCGCGCTGACCGAAGGATATCCGCTGGATCGAATGGTGGTGAAGGATCATTTCTTCATCGAAATGGCGTGCAACTGGAAAATCGCCTATCATAATTTCCTTGAGATCTATCACGTCAATACGGTTCATCCTAAAACACTGGCACCGCATCTGGATTCCCGCAGTTTCGTGATTGCCCTCTATGAAGGCGGTCATATGCGGTTCGGCACGCGCAAAAAGGGCGGGGAGTCGCTGTTCAAGACCCCGCCGATCAAACCGGACGACATCGCGCCGGTTTTTCTGGAAAATACGGTTGCGCTGCCGACCTTCCCCAACACGTTTTTCTCGCTCGATCCGGTGGGGTTCAACCTGCAATGCTTCTGGCCGGTGGGTTCCGATCGGTCGATCATGGAAGTGCGTCAGATGGGGTGGGCAACCGAGAGTGAGGATGACAGGCTTTATTGGCAGGGCATGCGCGAGGCGACCGAACATATCCTGTCCGAAGATCTGTGCCTGTTCGAAAATATCCAGCAATCGCTGAGGAACGGGACGATCCCGTCAATCTGGGCGGGCTATCAGGAGCGCGCGCTTTACTGGTTCGAGGAAGAAATCGATCGGCGCATCGGGCCGGACCGGGTGCCCGCCGACTTGCGTGTCCAGCCGCGCATCGCGTCCTTCATGGCGCCGCGCAGCGCATGATCGCGCCGGTCGAGGCGGGGCGGCGGCGTTAGAATCGATGGCCCCCAGCCGCGGCCCGTGCGCGGCAGGGGGCCATGACCGTCATTCGCCCAGCAGTTTCCAGCTGCCCAGATCCTCGCCCGCGGCGAAGAACCGCTCGTTCATCGGCAGGCCGTTCTGGCCCCAATGGTCCATGTTCGCCACCCAGGCCTGAATACCGTACATCACCCAGCGCGGTACCTGTTCATTCCAGATGGTGTCGAGATCGATGACGTTGGTCGCGCCTTCCCTGATCAGGCAGTCGCGATAATGGGCGATCAGGTCGCGATGATTTTGGCGGCGCTCCTCGATCGTCAGCGATCCGACGGTGAAATAGGTGAGGTCGCGCCATGGCCGCCCGCGCCGGCCCAATTGCCAGTCGACCCACATGCGCTCGCCATTGGGCAGGATATAGGTGTTGCCCTGATGGCAGTCGCCCAGGATGATGCAATAGGGGGCATCGAAGGCGCGTTCGAATTCCACCAGCCGGTCATAGGCGCGCTCGACCCGGCGTGCGTCGTCCAGATAATGTCTGGGCGCGATGGCGCGGAAATTGGGGTCTTTCAGATTCTCGCCGATCCAGTGCCACATGATGCGAACCTGATTATAATCGACCGGAACCGCCATGGATGTCGGCAGCCAGGGCGCCGCTTGAGGGGTGATCAATGGGCTGTCCCACAGACCCGCATGCAGTTTTGCTAGATCCGCCAGCGCGGTCGCGACCCCTTCGACACCGGCATGCTGGGTCGAATGGCCGAACTTCCCGCCCCGATCGGTGAGATCCTCCAGCACGATGACGCCCTGCGCCGACCCGTCGTCATCCCAGTCGGCATAATAGCAGCTGGCCGTGTTGGCGGTGAGTTTGTCCGTCAGGAAATGATAGAAGCGCGCTTCAAGCGCATGGATGTCGACATCATCGAACATGCCCGACCAGTTCGACTTGATGCACAGATTGCGCGGCAATCCGGCGGCCTGCCCGGCCTCGTTCCAGTCCACGGCAACGCGCAATTTCGTGGTGTGGCTGTCGAACAGTTGCACGACCTCCATCGATTGCGCGACGACTCCCGGATATTTGTTGGCCAGCAACGATCCCAGCCACGCGGCGTCCGGCGTGAACCGGCCGCGGGGCAGGGCGGCGGCGCGGGCGGGATAGGGACGGGGGACAAGATGCCGGTCGATGACGGCAACGGGGGCTACGGCAGGCTCGCTCATGCAATGTCCTCTCTCTTGGGGACCGTGCCGCAGCTCTGCATCGATGCAGTCATCCGGCATGATCCTGGTGCAGAGGCGATTTTGGTCGCCCGAACGGAAATCGAGCCTGCCGGGCGGTAGGTCGATTGGAGCCGCCGTTGCGTGGGGGCGTCAGCCTTGCATCGCGCCGAAACAGGTCCGCAATTCTTCGACGAAAAGCGCCGGCTGCTCGAAGGCCGCGAAATGGCCGCCGGCATCCAGTTCGTTCCAGTGAATCAGACGCGGGTAGCTGCGTTCCGCCCAGCGACGCGATGGACGGAAGATTTCCTGCGCAAAGATGCTCACGCCCACCGGAAGGTCCAGTTTTCGGGCCTGAAACGCACTGGCGCTTTCCCAATAAAGCCGCGCCGATGAGGCGCCGCTGTTGGTGAACCAGTAGAGGCTGATCACGTCCAGCATTTCGTCCTGCGTCAGGGCATCCTCCGGCACACCCTGATTGTCGGTCCACGCCTGGAACTTCTCGTAGATCCAGGCGGCCTGCGCGACGGGTGAATCGGCAAGGCCATAGCCGATCGTCTGCGGGCGGGTGCCCTGCAATTTGGCGTAGCCGGAATCATGATCCTGATAATATTGCATCCGCTCGACCGTTTTGGCCTCGGCGGGGGTCAGATCGGCAAAGTCGCTTTCCACCGGAAAGACGAGCGGCATGTTGAGATGGACGCCGATGCATCCCGGCGGCGCCGCCATGGCGATGGCGGTCGTGACCGCCGCGCCCCAGTCGCCGCCCTGCGCGACGAAGCGGTCATAGCCCAGCCGGCGCATGAGCTGAATCCAGCCATCCGCGATTGTCTCGACGCCCCAGCCGGTGGCCATTGGTTTATCCGAAAAGCCGTAGCCGGGCAGGGAGGGTATGACGACATGGAAGGCCGGGGCATCCGGCGCGCCATGGGCGGCGGGATCGGTCAGTGGTCCGATCACCTTCAGAAACTCCAGCACCGATCCCGGCCAGCCATGGGTCAGGATCAGCGGCAGCGCATCCGGCCGGGGGCTGCGCACATGGATGAAATGGATCGAAAGACCGTCTATCGGGGTGGTGAACTGGGGCAGGGCATTGAGCGTCCTTTCGCACCGCCGCCAGTCATAGCCCTCCGCCCAATAGGCGCACAGATCGCGCAGCGCCGCGAGTGGCACCCCCTGGCTCCAGTCGCTGACCGTCTGCGTCTCGGGCCAGCGGGTGCGGCGTAATCTTTGGCGCAGATCGTCCAGAGCCTCCTGTGGAACATTGGCGCGGAAGGCGGTGATGGCGGCGGTCATCCGATCACCCCCCTCGTCAAAACTGGATGCCGAGCGCCGCGACGGTGCCCAGATCCTCGCCCGCCACGAAGATGCGCTCGACGATATGCGTGCCCTTCTGGCCCCATTCGTCCATGTTCGCGATCCACGCCTGCATCGCATAGGGCGGCCAGCGGCGATAATATTCCCACAGCGTGTCGTCGTCCGGCACGCCGAGCGCCCCCGTTTCGACCAGGCAGCGGCGATAGTGGCGCAGCAATTCCCGGTCATGGGCGCGCCGTTCCTCGATCGTGAGGGCGCCCAGCACGAAATAGGTGAAGTCGCGGATCGGCCGTCCCTTGCGGACGAGCTGCCAGTCGAGCCAAACGCGCTCGCCATCGGGGCGGACATAGCTGTTGCCCTGATGGCTGTCGCCATGGACGAGGCACCATGGCCCCTGTTCCTTGGTCCGCGCGAAATCGATCAGGGCGTTGTAGACGTGATGCAGGCGGGAGAGATCGCCCTTGATCCAGCCCGGCAGGAAGGCCTGATAGTCAGGCTTGGCATGGTTCTGCTCGGCAAAGCCGTACATCATGGTCAGTTGCTGCGTGTCCACCGGCGTCGCCATGGAGACGGGCAGCCAGTCAGCCGCGTGAAGGACGGGGCTGTCCCAGAAGGCGCCATGAATGCGGGCGAGGCTGGCGACCGCGTGCGCCGCTTCCTCCACGCCCATATGGTCGGTGCTGATGCCGAAATGGCCGCCCTCAATGGACAGATCCTCCATCACGACCAGTCCCTGACCGCTGTCGGGGCGCGGGTCCCATGCCTCGAAATAGGATCGCGGGGCGGGGAAGGCGACGTGGCGGCGAAAATCCTCATAGAAACGGGCTTCGAGGCGGCAGATGCCCTGACTGTCGAACTGCGCCCAATTGGCCTTGAGGCAGACATTTTCGGGAATGCCCGCCGCCTTGCCGACATCGTTGAGGGTCAGTCTCACCTGATATTTGGTGGTGTGGCTGTTGCGGAGGAACACCTCCTCCATCCCCTCGACCACGATGCCGGGATAGCGCGGCTGCATGATCTGCGTCAGCCATTGCGCTGTCACATCGTCCAGATGGGCGGGAATGCCGACCGGATTGGGCATGCTCGACATGCGGGAAGTTCCTTATCTGATTTTCTTGAGTTCGCGCAGCGCCCGGTTGGCTGCGATCCGCCCGGCAATGCCCGATACGCCGCCGCCCGGATGCGCGCCCGCGCCACCGATCAGGAAGCCGGGGAAAGGCGGCTTGGGGCCGCCAAAGCCGGTGGCAGGGCGATGGACGCCCGAGCGCAGCGCGCCGAAGTCGATATGGGTCACGCAGCCATTGGTGACGTTGAGGCGCGTTTCGCGTTCCCGCGCGGTCTCGACGAAGCGGCCGACCTCCGTGTCCAGACCGTCGTAAAATTCACCCAGATGGCTGATGACAGAGGCCATGGTCCTGTCCTTGAGCGTGGGCGACCAGCCTTCCCGCGCATCCACGGCCACGCCCGGCAGGTAGACATAGGCGAGCGAGCCGCCGGGAGGCGCCTGCGTCGGATCGGAATTGGACAGCGGGCTGAGCGACATGGCATGCCGGTCGGGAATGTCGCCGCGCCGCGCCATGGCGAAGGATTGGCGCACTTCCTCCGGTGTGCCGATCAGGCCGACCGCCTTGTTGAGATCGGCGTCATCATGGCGCAGGTCCTGATGCTTCTTGAGGCTGAGCGGACCCGACATGGCGATGTTGGCGAGGAAGGGCGCGGCGTTCGACCGGTTCGCCGGGGCATGTTCGATCCGCTGTGTCAGCGCACGCGGCACGCCGCCGGGCGTCGTGAGGCGCATGGCCGTGCGGGGATCGCAGGTCGCGATCACCATTTTGGCGCGGATGACCCGACCGTCCTCCAGCCGCACGCCCTTTGCCGCGCCGTCATCGACGATGATCTCGGCGACGGGCGCATTGAGTTCGATCGTCGCGCCCGAAGCCTCGATGCTGCGCGCGAGCGCGTCGGAGAAGGATTGCAGGCTCCCGATCGGCTTGCCGGTGCCATATTTATGGGTGACGGCGAAGATCATATAGGCGGCGGCATTGCCGTCATCGTCGACGGGGCCAGCCCCTGCCGCGATGCCGAGCAGCAGGGCGATCGTTGCCGGATGCTCGAACCGCTCGCACGCGATCTGGTCGGCCGTCGCCTTCGACATGGCGATCAGCTCGTCCTTCAACCGGACATTGCGGACCGCGCTGCCGATCATCTTGGAGAGATTTCTGACGTCCGGCCGCCCCGGCTCGGCCATCATGAGCGGAAAGCCAATGTCCATCATGACGTTCAGTGTCTTCATGAACTCCAGATAGGCCTTGCCGTCATTGCGGTTGATGCGCGTAATATCCTCGGCCGTGCGATGATAGTCGTAGAAAAGCGCGATGGAGCTGCCGTCGGGATGGAGATAGGCGTAGGTCGGATCGGGATCGACAGTGCGCAGGCCGTATTTGTGCAGGTCGAAGTCCTCAATGATGCCGGATTTGCGCGCGAACAGCAGTTCGACGGCGCAGGGCGTCACCATATGCTCCGGAGCTTCGGGAATCATATAGCCCGAACTGGTCATGCCGCCGACCTTGGCCAGGCGCTCGACCACGACGACCTTCTTGCCTGCCTTCGCCAGATATCCGGCGGCGGCCATGCCATTATGCCCTGCGCCGATGACGACGACGTCGACCTGATCCGTCATTTCCTGTTCCCCTTCTTCGTGCCCGGTCAGCCCTTCGCGGCGGCGGTATAGGCCTTGCCCCATTCGGCCAGCGCAACGAGGCGGGTCTTGCGATCGGCCTGGATCTGCGGGATTTTCCCCTCATCCGGACCATCGGGCACGATCACCAGCGGTTCCTTGCCGAGGCTGGCGAGGGCAAGAGCGCAGACCTCGGCGGGATCATAGGCAATGGAATAATCCATCCCCAGCCCCTCGGTGGCGCGGCGCAGGGTCGGCGTGTCCATGATCGGCGCGGCCATGCCGACGATGTCGACATTCTGCCCGTCCAGTTCCGCCCAGAGCGATTCGACGAAATTGAGTTCGAAAGCCTTGGTTGCGGAATACATGACAAGCCAGGGCTGCCCGCCAAGGCCCGCGCCGGATGACATGACGACGAGGCCGCCCTTGCCGCGCTTCAGGAAGCGATTGCCAAAACCATGGACCGCCTCCAGCACATTGGCGGCGTTCATCGTCAGCAGCCGCAACGAGCGATCGACCGGTGCGCCCAGGAAGCTGTTGCCCGCGCCGTCGGCGCCGGCATTGGAAATATAGAGGCCGATGTCGAGATCGGCGGTCGCCTCGACCAGTCGGCTGCCCATGCCCTGTTCGGTGAGGTCGGCGGTGATGGCCCGATATTCGATGCCATGTTCGGCCGCCAGCCGTTGGCCCAGCGCATCGAGCGCCTCCTGCCGGCGTGAGACGAGTACCAGATGGATGCCCATGGCGGCGAGCTGTTCCGCATAGCAGGCGCCGGTCCCTTCGGAAGCGCCGGCGATGACGGCCCAGGGACCGTATTTTTCGGCGAAAGCGGCGCGGTCGAAGGGCGGAAGGTCGATTTTACGCATCGCGTGCAAGTCCTCTCTTGGTGCCGGCCTTATCGGCGCTGTCGGCGATTGCGCGGACCCTAGAAGAGGAGCGCCCCGCGACAGCCTATCGGGAGGCAGGGCCGCATCAAATCGGAATGAAACGGCCCATGGGGAGGCACATGGCAAAAGAATGTCGGAGGGGTGCTTGTCGTATAATGACAAAAACGTCATTAAATGAAAATGCTAATGAGAGGAGGTGATTCGGATGCGATCTGAAGCAGTGGAAAAGCGCATGGCGGACAAGCGGCCTGTGGCCTTCGTCGCTGATCCCGTGGGCATCGCCGCATCGCTGCGGTCCTTGCTGGAGGACCATGCCGCCGCCTGCGAACGCGAGCGGCGGATCGTTCCGCCGGTGATGGCGGCGTTGCGCGCGTCCGGCCTGTTCCATATCACGGCGCCCCAGCGCGCGGGCGGCCCCGGACACAGGCTGACCACCCATATCGAGACCGTGGTCGAACTGGCCAAAGGCTGCGTCGGCACCGCCTGGGCCTATGGTCTTTTGTCGGGGATCACCGGGACCGCGCTCGCACTGCCGCCGACCATGACTGGGCGGCTGTTCCGAACCGGCGAGGAACTGTTTTGCAGCGCCTCCGCGCCTTCTGGCAAAGCGGTCGCGGTGCCGGGCGGCTATCGCGTTTCGGGGCGGTGGGGCTATGGATCGGGATGCCTGCATGCCGACTGGGCGCTGAACGGCGTCATGATCGATACGGATCGGGGCGCCGAACAGGCTCTGGCGTTTCTGGACCTGCGCGATGCGGCCTGTTCGATCGAGGACAACTGGCATGTCGCGGGCATGGCCGGCTCCGGCAGCAACATGATTGTCGCGCAGGATTTGTTCGTGCCGGAGGAACTGATCCTCTGGTCGTCGCGCAGGCCGCCCGCCGAGGCGATCCTGGCGATGGAGGGGCTGGAGCCGCGCGACCGCTGGCCAATGGAGCCGCTATTTCCCCTCGGCGTGCTCGCGCCGATGCTGGGCGCGGCGACGGCGCTGCTCGAAGGTGTGGTGCAGGCGATGCCCAAGCGGCAGGTGGTGGGCTGGACCTATGCCGGGCAGAGCGGTTCGGAGGCGTTGGTCGGCATGACCGGCCGCGCGGCGATGGAGATCGATTCGGCCTGGCTGCATGTGCGCCGGGCCGCCGGGATGCTGGACGAAACCGCGCAACGCCGCGTGCTCACGGGCTTTGACAAGGCGCAGCTCCAGGCCGATTGCGGCTATGCGATGGAATTGCTGCGCGCGGCGGGCAACCGGCTGATGGATGTCGCCGGGCCGGGCGCCTTCGCCCTTTCCAGCCCCTTGCAGCGGATGTGGCGCGACCTGAGCGTCGGCACCCGCCACAATGCACTGAACGGTCAGCTTTCGCTGGAGCTTTACGGCCGGGCGATCACGGGCCTTCCGTCCAATATCGCCCTGCTGCCCGACATCACGCCGGCCCCGGTCTGGGCGGAACCGAAATGACAGGAGGACATATCATGGCACAACCGACCGCGCAGGAGATGGCGACATTCCTGAAGACGCAGGCCGACCTGTTCAGCGAGGGCCGTATTGACGATTTCATTGCGGCGTTCCGCGCGATCGCGCCGGGCGGCTTCAAGGTGCAGGACCCGGCCACCGGCCCGGTGCAGGAAGGCTGGGACAAGCTGGAGGCGCTGTGCGGGCAATATGTCGGATGGAAGCTGATCGTCGAGGATGTGAAGGTGAGCGGCAACGAAGCGGTCATCTATGTCCGCAATGAAGGCGACTATAACGGGCATCCTGTCAGCGTGCACAGCATCGAACATTATATATTCGGCGAGGATGGCAGCCTGCTTGCGCGCTATTTCCACCCGATGCAATAGGGAGGCGATGACCAACGCCGTGCCTGCTTCCCCCACTGTCGATCCGCGCACGGCGGCGGCGGCAATCAGGCGTGCACGGATGCGTGAGCGGTTGCTGGACGCCGTGCTCGACCTGTATCAGCCGGGGCAGGGCAGCGGCAGTCTGGTGATCGACGACGTGATCCGCGCCGCGGACGTGTCGCGCGGCAGTTTCTACAAATATTTCGACTCCCTTGACGCTGCGGTGAATGAACTGGGCGAGCGGATGACGGCGGACCTGATCGCCGATTTCCGCAGGCTGTTCGACGATGTGACGGACCCGCTGGTCCGGGCGGTCGGCGGCGCGGCCATGGCGATGGCGCGGGGATGGCATGATCCGCGCTGGGGCGGTTTTACCTGCCGCGTCGACTATGTCGATTATTTCGCGCGGGCGAGCATGTTCGACCTGCTGGTGCGCGACGCGCTGGATGCCGCGCGGAATGGCGGGCAGATGACGTTCCGGTCGCTCGACGTGGCGGTGGATCTGATCGTCGGCATGACGATCGAGGCGCGGCGGCGCCTGATGCTCCGATCGGTCGAGCCACGCGCCTATATTGACGAGATGATTGAACGCACCTTCGCCGGGCTTCGGGCGGACCCTGCCGCCATCGAAGCGGCAAGCGTGCGGGCATGGGATGTGATGATACAGGCCGCGCCCGGCCTTGGCTGGTGGCGAAGTGGGGAGGGGCTGGGCTGACCGACGGACCCCGAATGCAATCGGAGAGGAATTGGCTCCAGGAGTGGCCGATGCCCTAGAGCCGGGTCCAGCAAGGCGTCCCGGCCTTGTCCAGCGGACCGCAACTGGCCACGCGCGTCGCGCCGTTGGAAGCGATCAGGATCAGCCAGTCGCCGCTATCCTCGCACCGCAGCGCCCAGGCGGCATTGGGACCGATATCGCCCCTGAACAGAGCCTTGGACGTGCGCGTGCATGTCTGTCCCGCATCATGCATGAGCTTGGCGAAGGCCGCGCTCCGGCCGGTCGCACTCTGGGTTTCGATGGCGTTGCTGTAGATGTTGCGGCTGCTGCCCTGCCGCGTCATTTCGGCATAGCCGATCCGGACGAGCAATATGACCGCGATCATTGCTGTGGGCAGCAGCGTCCACAGCATCGCGCGACGAATGTTACCGCCGGCATGGCCGCATGCGCGGCACCACCCTCCATAACCTTCCTGCGGCGTTTTGCATCTGGGACATTTCATCATGCCGCTCTACAGGCGCCCGGCCCAACGACACCCTATCCTTGGAGAGGAACGGACCGCTCTGCGCTGCTCCATTCTATAGAATATGGAATCGCAGGACATATATTCCGAACCCTATTGGGGTTTGACCCCGGATTGGCGCGATTCGGCCGAGCCGTTACAGTCCCCGGCGACGCGGCGTCAGGCCGTGGCGGCCGTGCTGCGGTCAAGGATCGTGTCCGGCGCCATTCCGCCCGGCGCTCTGCTGCGGGAAACGGCGCTGGCGCAGGATCTGAATGTGAGCGCGACACCCATTCGGGAGGCGCTGGGCACGCTGGCCTCGGAGGGGCTGGTCGAGGTCGAAACGCACCGGCTGAAGCGGGCGACACCGATCGACCCTGACGTGACCCGGGACCTGATCCGCGTGCAGGCCGAACTGTGGCGGCTGGGTTATGGCTGGGGCATGCCCCGTATCGGCGCGGCGGAGATCGTAGCACTGGAGCGGGCGATCGCGCGCTATCGGGCGGCAGTGGAGAGCGGCGAATATATGGCCGCGGTCATGGCCAGCCTCGATTTCCATACCATTTTCATCAAGGCCTCGGAGAGCCGCGAACTGTTGCGCTCGACGCTGGACCGGCGCGGGCTGATCGCCCGCTTCATTTTCCTGCACGGCATTGCAACTCTGAGCGAAAGCGGTCTGCGCCACCATGAGGCAATATTGCAGGCGTTCCTGGAGGGTGATCGGGACGGCGTGCTGGCCTGCCTCGACCGGATGGCGGCGCGTCTGATCGCCCTATGTGATAGCGAAGCCGTGCCGGGCGACGATCAAGATCAACACCAAAAGGACTGACAATGGATTTCGAACTGCCCGAAGAATATCGTTCCTTCCGCGACATGGTGCGCCGCTGGGTGGACAAGGAAGTGCCCAAGGACTGGGCGCGCGCACTGGAGAAGGACGAGCATCACTATCCCTTCGCCCTTTGGGACAAGTTCACCGAAGCGGGTTTCCACGGCGTCGGCATATCGGAAGACTATGGCGGGCAGGGCGGCGACGTCGTCATGCAGATGCTACTGGCGCGGGAACTGGCCCGGTCGCTGGGCGGGCTGGCGTGGATATGGGGCATCACCAGCTTCGCCGGGTCCAAATCCATCGGGCTTTATGGGTCGGCCGAACAGAAAGCGAAATATCTGCCACTGATCGCGACAGGCCAGTTGAAGGCCGCAATCGCCTTTACCGAGCCGGGCGGCGGCACGGACCTGCTGGGCGCGATGGCCACCACCGCGGATCGGGTCGATGGCGGGTGGAAGCTCAATGGCGAGAAGATCTGGTCTTCCTCCGCGCATGTCGCCGACTATCTGCTGGTGATTGCGCGCAGCGACAGGACCGTCGAGAAGAAGCATCAGGGCCTGACCCTCTTCTGGGTGCCGACAAATACGCAGGGCGTGAAGATCACGCCGCTGGCCAAGCTTGGCATGCGATCGATGGGCAGCTGCTCCGTTCATTTCGAGGATGCGTTCGTCGCGGACGAGCATGTTCTGGGTGAAGCGGACAAGGCCTGGTACATGCTGCTGCCCACGCTCAACAATGAGCGCATCATGGTAGGCGCCTTCTGCCTGGGCGTCATCGACGGCGTGCTGGAAGACGCGCTCGACTATATGAAGCAGCGCAAGGCCTTTGGCGGGATCATCGGCCGGTTCCAGAGCTTGCAACATTATATCGCCGACATCGCGACCATGCAGAAGACGACCGAACTGATGCTGCATTACTGCGCCGACAAGCAGAGCCGGGGCGAGAATGTCGGCGTCGAGGCCAATATGCTCAAGCTCATGGCGTCCGAAAACGCCAATGCCGCAGCCGATATGGGCATCCAGATATTGGGCGGCATGGGCTATTCGGCGGAAACCGACATGCAGCGCTACTGGCGCGACAGCCGCCTGTGGCGCATTGGCCCCATCACCAACGAAATGGTGCGCAATGGCATTGCGGAGAGCCTCGGCCTGCCGCGATCCTTCTGAAAGACAGGTGCCTGGCGGGTGGACGGTGTCCCAATGTCCACCCGAAATTCCCGGCAAAAAATATAAGGAGAGTAAGTGCGATGATGTTTCCGGAGCAGCCGATTCCCGATCATGTGCCGCCCGAGCTGGTGAGCAAGGATTTTCCCTTCATCTTCGGCATGACGACGGCAAAGGACCCGTTCGACGATCTGGCGATGCAGGTGCATGAGGGGCCTGACATCATCTATGCCGCCCACGCCTATCCCGGCGGAACCGGCGCCTGGGTGCCGCGGCGCATGGCGCATCTGCGCGAAATTTATCTCGACACCGATCATTTTTCCTCGACCGACTTTTCGCCTTTCTCCAAGCTGGTGGGGGGCAACTGGATCAATTCCCCAGCGGAGCTCGATCCGCCCGCCCATGGCCCCTTTCGCCAGATGGTCAATCCTGCCTTCACGCCCAAGGCGATGGCGGCGCTGGAAGACAAGATCCGGCACTATGCGGTGGAATATATCGACGCCTTCGCCCTACGCGGCCAGTGCGAATTCATGAGCGAATTCGCCTTTGAATTTCCGATCAAGGTGTTCATGGAACTGATGGGCCTGCCGCACGACCGGGTGAGCGAGTTCATGGAGTGGGAAATGAACCTGCTCCACAATCACGACCTGTCCAAGATTGCCGAGGCGACGCGCAGCGTGCTTGCCTATCTGGGTGGGGAGATAGAGGACAGGCGAGCCAACCCACGCAATGACCTCATCACCTTCGGTGTGCAGGGGCGGATCGATGGCCGGGCGCTGACCGACGATGAACTGCTGGGCTTCATGTTCAATCTGTTCATTGGCGGGCTGGATACGGTTTCGACCAATATGGGCCTGCAATTCCGGCATCTGGGCAGCCATGCGGAGGATCAGGCCTATCTGCGCTCCAATCCGTCGGAAATCCCGCACGCCATAGACGAGCTGATGCGGGCCTATGGTGCGGTCACCACCTTCAGAACATGCAAGAAGGAGACGGAAGTGGCGGGCATCCGCTTCATGCCCGGCGACAAGGTGGCGATGTCCACCACGCTCGCCGGCCGCGATCCGGCCGAGTTCGACGCGCCTGCCGAGGTCCGGCTCGACCGGCGGCCGCGTCATGTCGGTTTCGGTTTCGGCATCCATACCTGTGTGGGCATGCATCTGGCGCGGCGCGAGCTGCGGATCGCGATGGAGGAATTTCTCTCGCGCATTCCCGACTTCCGCATCGCACCCGGCCATCAGGTGGAATGCCATCTGGGGATGATCCAGCCGGTCGCACTGCCGCTGGTGTGGACGCCCGCAAGCTGAAAAATGGGAGGGCGTTCGCCTTGTGGCGGACGCCTCACCCCGCATCATAGGTCGAGGCAGGCCTCTTCGAAATCAAGCCGGGGGTTGCGGGAATAGAGTCCTGCCGGATCGCCATAGCCGATATTGCACAGGAAATTGCTTTTCCACCGGCCGTCCGGGAAAAATTCCGCGTCGGTGCCCGCCTGATCGAAGCCCGACATCGGGCCGCAATCGAGCCCGAGCGCCCGTGCCGCCATGATGAGATAAGCGCCCTGAAGCGTCGAGGAACGCGCCACCGTGTCCGCGATCAGCGCGTCCTTGCCCTCGAACGTGCTGCGCATGTCACGCGACGGGAAAAGCTTGCCGTAAAATTCGTAAAATCGGGTGTCGCCCGCGATAATCACGGTGCAGGGCGCCTGCATCACCTTGTCGACATTGCCCGCGCTCAGATGGGGTTTCAGGCGAGCCTTGGCGGCGGCGGAGCGCAGGAAGACGAAGCGGCCGGGGTTGCTGTTCGCGGTCGTCGGTCCCCATTTGGCAAGGTCGTAAAGGGTTCGGACAGTCTCAGCGGTGACGGGCCGGTCGCTCCATTGATTATGGGTGCGGGCGTCGCGGAACAGCAGGTCCAGCATGGCATCTTCGGTCAAGACGGGCGTGTCGGGCATGATCGCTCTCTTATTTTGCGTTGGATTGGGCGATGCCCCGGTCATTCCAGCCCGCAGCGTCCTGCGCAAGGATTGCGTCGGCCTCTTCACCCAGCTTCGCCATGTCGGCATTTTCCCAGATGCGATGGCCGCCTGTGGCATAGGCGCGCCCATTGTCCCGATAGAGCAGCGCGTCGACGATGTTCGCGCGCAGCTTGTCGATGCGGCGCACCACGCGGCCGGGCGTACCCATGACGAGCGAATGCGGCGGGATCACGCTGTCGGGCGGCAGGAAGCTGTGTCCGGCAATGATCGAGCCGCGCCCTATGACGCACCGTTCCATGATGGTCGCGCCTATGCCGATCAGGCAGGCGGGTTCGATGATGCAGCCATGGACCACTGCGCCATGACCGATAGTGCAATAGTCGCCGATGATCGTGGGATCATCCCATCCGATATGGACCATCGCATGGTCCTGCACGCTGGCGCAGCGCCCGATCGATACATGCGCTCGTTCGGAACGGACGACGGCATAGGGCCAGAGGCTGCAATCGTCGCCCAGCCGCACATCGCCGAAGATGCGGACGGTGGGGTCGATATAAGCGGGGCTTCCCATGCGATCAGCGGGTGATGACGATCTTGCCATGGGGACTGCCGGCCTGCGCCGCCCACGCGTCGGCCGCATCCGCAAAGGCATAGCGGCATGTGTCGACGGTCAGGCCCTGGGTCATTGCCATGTCGATCAGCCGGTCATAGGCGGCGCGGCGCTCGCTGGCCGGCCGTTGCCCGGTGCCGACGCCGATATGGCTGCGGAAGACGAGATCGCGCAGGGACAGCGTGACCGTTGGCCCGGCCTGCACGCCGATGCTCATCATGCGCGCGCCGGGCCGGGTGGCGCGCATCGCCGCTTCGGCGGGCGGACCGTAGATGATGTCGAGCACGACATCATAGCCGCCTTGCGAAACCGCCTTCAGCGCTGCGTCATCATCGCCTTCGCCCAATAGGGCGATCGCATCGGCATGACCGGCGGCCTGCATGGCCTCCAGCCGTTCGCGGCTGCGCGCCGCCGCCACGACGCGGCCCGCGCCCAGCAGCCGCGCGACCTGCGCGCCGATCTGCCCGACCGGGCCGGTCGCGCCGAGAATGAGGACGGACTCGCCTCTGGCTATCCGCGCCTCTTCCAGCGGGATCAGTGAGCCGGTGCCGGAGATGGCGAGGGCGATCAACTGGTCGTCCGAAAGGCCGTCGGGGGCAGGCCAGATTTCCTCTTCGGCCACGAGCGTGCGTTCCGCGATGGCACCGAAGGGCGCTCTGCTATGGCCGAAATAGACGCGCCTGCCGTCATCCAGGCGCCCGACACCCTCGCCGCCCGGCACATAGGGCGCGCTGACGGGGCCGAAAAAGCCCTTCGCGCGCATGAGGTCGGTGGGGCCGATTCCGGCCGCCGCAACCTCTATGACGCGACAGCCGGGCTGGGCGGCTGGCTCGGGATGATCGGCCAGCGCGAAGCCGCCATCGCTGTCGATCAGGGCGGTCCGCATGGCGTTCCCCTATGGTCGTGATGGATGCGGCCGGGCCGCGGAGGAAGGAGGGTTGCCCATTCTTTCGACCGGGCAACCCTCCTTTCGATGGCTTATCGACCTCAATAGGCGCCCGGCGGCGAGATCGGATCGGCGCCGGTCAGGTTGCGGCCATAGATTTCATAGCCGATGGTCGGGATATTCTGGATATGCCGCAGCGCCATCGAAATGTCGCGCCAGTAGCGGTTGATCGGCTTGTCCAGCGCAAAGCCAGAGGACCCGGCCTGGAACATCAGCGATTCGCTGGCGCCATGAACCAGTTCGATCATCTGCGCGCCGCCTGCACGCTGCCTCGCCTTCTCCGCAAGGGTGAATTCCTCGCCCAGACCGACGCGGTCCAGCTTGGCGGTCAGGTCGAACAGGATCAGCTTGGCGGTATCGATCATCGCTGCCGCTTCGCCCAGATCGCGCATATAGGCGCCCGAACTGGTGCGCGGGCCGATGATGGTCGTCAGCACCGGCTTCTTGGGGGCCTCGGCGGTGACGATTTCCAGCATGGCCTCAACCGCGCCGATCAGCTGGGCGATGCCGGTGGTGCGGACGACGGGCACGGCGGGCAGCAGATCGGAGGGGGCGCCGAAATGGCGCTTCGTCCGGTCGATCTGTCCGGCGCGCTCATCCATGAGCACCATCTGGGCGTCGGGAATGAAAACATCCTTGGCGACCGCCGTGTCGGACCCGGTGCCCTGCATGCCGGAAACGAACCATGTGTCTTCGATGGTCATGCTGTCCATCGGCAGATAGCACATGCTGATGCCGGGAACGACGGGACCGTCATATCCTTCCAGCACCACGCCCTGCTGCGCCCAGTTCGACTGCCGCGAACCGGACATATAGGGCCATTTGCCGTTGATGATCCAGCCGCCGTCGACCTTGCGCGCCTTGCCGGGAGGGTTGTAGGCGCCGCAGACCGACTGCGGACTGCCGCCGAACACCGCGTCCTGCACGCCATCGGGCGCGAGGCTGGTGATCCAGCTCGTTCCGTTGACGATCTGGATCACCCAGCTGATAGCGGGATCGCCCTTGGCGATTTCCATCTGCACCCGGCAGAAATCCGTGGGGGAGAGGCCCATGCCGCCCAGCCGCTGCGGCAGGAGCATACGCAGGAATCCTTCTTCCTTCAGCATCTTGTCCACGGCGGGGGTAGGATTGCGCCGCTTCTCGCCCTCGGGCGCCTCGCTTTGCAGGAAGGCGCGAAAGCCGCGCGCTTTTTCCACCATCGCGTCAGCGACAGCCTTTTCGGCAAAGCCGCACTGGATTTCATTATCCACCTTGGGGGCAGTAGCCATCAGTTCATCCTTTCTTATGTTCGCTATGGTGCCCGGCGATCTGCAATGCCCATTCGCACAACCGATCGGGCGCGCTGTTCCAGATCGCCAGCCACTCCGGAGTGGCGGGAATGATGAGAGTGCTCAGTTGCAGGCGGACCATCGTGTCGCAGAACGCGTCCCGGTTGATCCGGCTGTCGATGAGCATGTCGAAATAGTCGAGTACCGGATCCAGCGCACGCTGGACCGCGGCCTTATGGCGACCGAAATGGCTGCGCAGGAAATTGAGATGGAAGGCCGGTTCGACCTCGAAAATGCCTTCGGGCGAGCGTTCGATCGTGAAGCGGCCGTAAAAACGCATCACCGCGCGGAAGCGCTCGATCGGCTCAACAATGCTTTCGCCCGATTCCACAATGCCCTTTTCGAAGCTGCTGCAGATATATTCGCTGAAGGCCGCCAGCACTTCCTCCTTGGAGGCGAAATAGCGGTAGAGCGTGCCGCGCGAGACGCCGCTGCTCTCGCTGATGTCGCTCATCGACAGGCGGCGCGCGCCAATAGAGTTGATCGCGCGCAACGTGCCGTCCATGATCTTCTGGACGCTGCCCGATTGATCGGTGGCGACGATTTCGTTCCAGTCGGCGTGCGGCATCAGTTTCATGTCTGGGCTTCCATCTCTGCCAGATTGTGCGGAACGCTCACATAGCCCGGCAGATGCTGACCGCCATCCACATTGATCAACTCGCCATTCACAAAGCGCGACATTTCCGACGCGAGGAACAGGACGACCGGGCCGATATCCTTTTCCGGGTCGCCCGCGCGCTTGAGCGGGTTGCTGGCGGTCGCCATCTCAAGAAAGCCGGGGACGTTTTCGGCTAGGTCCGCAAACACCTGCCCCATGCCGGTCGGCGCGATGGCGTTGGTGCGGATGTTGAACCGGCCCCATTCGACCGCCGCGGTCCGGGTAAGCCCCAGAATCGCGCCCTTGTTCATATTATAGTCGGCGTGAAGCCATGCGCCGGTCTGGGCGTCGATCGAATAGAAATTGATGATCGAGCCGCCGCCGCGCGCCTTCATATGCGGGAAGGCGGCGCGCATGGCCCACCAGCTCCCCCAGGTGCCGATCTCCAGTGTCCGCTGAAGCATCTCGTCCGTTTTCTGCTCCAGCAGCACATTGGGCGAAAGCTGCGACGCATTGTTGACCAATATGTCCAGCCCGCCAAATTCGCTGACGGCGCGATCGATCATCGCCTCCACTTCGGTCTTGACGCCCATGTCGGCCGACATGCCGACGGCGCGGACGCCGAAGCTTTGCGTGATTTCCGCCGCGACGGTTTCAGCGGCGGCCCCGTCCCGGCCGGTGATCAGCAGATGCGCGCCTGCCTCTGCAAGGCAGCGGGAAATGCCGTAGCCCAGCCCCTTGGCGCCGCCGGTGACGATTGCGACCTTGTCCTTCACCAATCCCGTCACGCTACCGCTCCTGTCATCTGCTCGCTCAGGGCACGGTCCATGTCCATGCGTTCCTGGCAATAGTCTTTTGTGAAAACATAGCCGCGGATCGCCCCGTCCGCGTCGTGATAATGATATTTGATGCCGCGCTCGTCATTGGCGATTTCCTGCCACTGTCCTTCCACGCCCATGGGCGCGGGCAGCAGGACGACGGGATAGGCGGTGGTCTTGACCTGTACGGACAGCGGCGGGAAGCGGATATCCGTCGGCGTGCCGAGCGCGCTGGGCGCGATGGCGCGGGCGGCGGCCATGATCGGGGTCACATAGGCCGCCAGTCCCTGCGGATATTCGGCGCAATCGCCGATCGCATAGATGGCGGGATCGCTGGTGCAGCCCGTCTGATCGACCTTGATGCCGCGCGCGACCTCCAGCCCCGCCTCCTGTGCGAGCTGGATATGCGGACGCAGCCCGACGGCGGAAAGAACCGCCGCCGCCTCGATCACCAAGCCGTCGTCCAGTTCGGCCCTGATTCCGCTTTCGCCCTTATGGATGGCCAGAACCTTGCGGCCTAGATGCCATTCCACGCCCTTTTCGGACAGCGCGTCGCGGATCATCTGACCGACGCCCGGCGGCACGAGCTGGGCCAGGGGATGGCCGAGCATGTCGACGACCACCGGCTGATAGCCGCTTGCGGAAAGGTCGTTGGCAAATTCGGTGCCGACAAGGCCCCCGCCCATGACGAGCACGCGGGCGCCATCTGGCAAGGCCTCCCGAAAGTCGCGATAATTGTCGAGATTGTTGACCGCGAGCGCGCGGTGCGCGGCGTCCCCGTCGATCGGCGGCCGGACCGGATCGGCGCCCATCGCCAGCACCAGCCGGTCGTAGAAGATCGGCCCGCCGGTGGTCAGAACGGCCTTGTCCTGCCGGTCGATCGCTTCGACGATACGGCCGGCCCGCAGATCGAGCTTCAGCTGCGCGACCATCTTTTCCGCCGGCGTGGTGATCAGCGTATCGGCAACCTTGCCCTTGGCGAGCGCGGTCGACAAAGCGGGCTTGGAATAGAAATGCCCGTCATCCTGCGTGACCAGCGTCAGCCGGGCGTCCGGCGCAAGCTTGCGAAGCTCACGCAGGACGCCATAGCCGGCAAGGCCGCTGCCGACGACCACGATATGCGGGGTTTCCGTCACCGAAGCCGCTCCGGTCAGAGGAAGATGGCGAAGTTGGACATGCCGAGCGTCGACTGGTCGACGATGATTTCCCGGCTCGCCAGCTTGTACGCGCCGTCGACCAGCCGCCAGATGTCGCGGCGTTCGGCGCTGATCGTCTCATTCTCCGGATTGTCCATGCGGCTGCGCTCGACATAGAGGTAGCTCACAACCTCATATTCGCCGGCCGTTTCGCTTTCGGCGATGCGGACATTGGTGACGAAGCGGCGCGTGCGCGACGGCGGATCTTCGGCCCAGGCGCTCTTCGCCAGACGGCCGGTCCGCATCAGGATCGAGCCGTAATTCTCGTCGAAATGCTTCATCGTGCGCACCACGTCCCGGTCCTTGTTCGGACCGTTGCGGGTGAGGCGGAGGGGAGCGGTGTAGCTCAAATCCTGTTCCAGATAAGCCACCCAGTCGTCGAACCGGCGTTCGTCGAGCGCGGCGGCTTCGTCATAGAGGGTTTCGAGCAGGCGGTTATAGACTTCCGACCCGAGCGGCACTCGCTTGGTGGAGACAAGACCGCGCAGGACGCTGGTCTTGTCGATGGCGGCGGTCGCGTAGTTCACCATGATATCTGTCCTCTCTCGTCGCCGCGGCTCAGGCTTCGGCCATCAGATTATAATAGGCCATCCACCAGGCCCATTGCGTGTCGTCCTTGGTGAAGCCGGGATAGAGATCGCCGCCGCCGACCCAGCCTTCGGGACGCTCATGGCCGTGCAGCGCCTGATATTTGAGCGTGATGGTCTTGCTCATATGGCCACGCGAATTGCGCATGATCTGCGGCCAGGTGTCGGCGTCGTCCTGCTCGATCGTACCCGACGTGCCGGTCGACCAGATGGCGTTCTGGAGCATGTCGCGCTTCACATCTTCCGGCGCGTCCTTTTCCGCGAAGATGAAGTTCACGAACTCCACCTTGTCCGGCCCCTTGGGGACATAGGTGTGCAGCGACAGGGCGCCCGAAGCGCCGCCATCCGTGCGGGGCGCGAAGATGAAGGCGATCAGTATGTTGGGGAACATGCCGCCGACCTGGGGCGGGATGTTCGCCAGCTGCTTGACCTGATCTTCCGACAGATTCTCGAACAGCTGAGGGATCAATTCCTTGGTGATGCCGGGCGGCGGCAGCAGATGCAGCCGTTCTTCCGTGGTTTTTCCCTCGAAGCTGACGTCTGCGAACATCTTGAAGGTCTGCGCCGCTTCCAGGCAACGCAGCGTGTGGCCCTGCGGCACAGAAAGGTCGACGCCATACATGCCCGGCGCGGTGTCGTAGATCGACTCCGCGGTGCCGCCCATGATCCCGCCTTCCATCAGCGAACGGTGCAGCGTCAGGGTGTGGAAGCCGTCCGAGCCGGATTGTTCGCCGGGGATCTTCCAGTTGCACGGCAGCACGAAGCGCTGGGGGGGGCCAAGCATCTCAAGGCCATTGTCGGTGCGGCAGAAAAGCTGATCGAGGTAGAATTTGGCGTCGCCCAGATAATCCTCGAACGACAGATCTTTGTTCCAGGTGGCGAAGATCAGGCCGCCATAGAGATGGACGCGGGCCTTTTTGAGGCCCAGCTCGTCCTTCGAACGCTTGTTGCCGTGCATCTGCTCCTTTTCGATCGGCGCGCCGATGAAGCTGCCGTCCGCGCGGAAGGCCCAGCCATGATAGATGCAGCGATGGGCGTGGGCATTACCCGCTTCCGCCGTGCAGACCTTCATGCCGCGATGGGGGCAGACGTTCAGCATGACGTGGATTTCGCCGCTGCGGTCGCGCGAGACGATCACATTATCTTCCGCCATGTCGCGCATGACATAGTCGCCCGCCTTGGGAATTTCCGACTCATGGCCAAGGAGCAGCCAGGTGCGCGCGAAGATGCGCTCCATCTCCAGCTCATAGAGTTCCTTGTCGTTCATCACCCGCAACGACACTTCGTTCATGTCGCGGTCGATGAGGTCGTCAAGCGTCGTTCCGTCGCTCAGCGTCAGCCCGGCATTGTGCAGCATCTTGCTCTCCTGGAGGATTTCCTTGATTGAGTCGTGTTATACATATTGAACTAAATCTGTTCAAGGTGTAATGTCGCTTAAAGAGGAAGGAGAGGCTGGATGAGCCAGAAACTGAAAGTTGTGATCGATAAGGCGGCCTGTTGTGGCTATGGCGTTTGCGCCGAGATATGCCCCCAAATTTACAAGCTCGATGCCAATGGTATCGTGTATGTGGACGACGAGATCGTCCCCGAAGGACTGGAGGAACTGGCCCGGGAAGGGGCCGAAGCCTGTCCGCAGTCCGCCCTTGCCATCGAAGAAGTCTGAAGTCGGCGTGACCATGCGCGGGTCCGGGGGGGCGGATATCCTGTCGCTCGATAGGTTTTTGGCGCTCGTTCCCTGCGGCACGGTCGTTTGACAGGCAGATGAGAGGATCGCGTTGATGGGGCAGGCCGAGATTTTATATACACCGTTCACGATCGGCTCGCTCCACCTGCGCAATCGGTTCGTGATGGCGCCGATGACGCGGAATTTCTCGCCGGGCGGCATCCCCTCGGAAGGGGTGGCCGGCTATTATCGGCGGCGGGCCGAAGCCGATGTGGGGCTGATCATCACCGAAGGGGTGGGGGTCGACCATCCCGCCGCAGTGGGACGCGAAACCATGGGCGGCGGCGCTTCGCCCGTCCTGCATGGCGAGGAAGCGCTGGCGCGCTGGCGCGACATCGTGGCCGGCGTGCATGACGCTGGCGGCCTCATCATCCCCCAGCTATGGCATCAGGGCGTCATTCGCGTGCCGGGCACGGGCTATCATCCCGATGCGCCATCAGCCCGTCCGTCCGGCATCTGGGGCCCGACCGACAAAGCGATCGTGCCGCCCGATTATCTGGAACAGGTGCGGGCACCCACCGCGCCGCTGACCGACAGCGAAATCGGCGACCTGATCGCCGCCTTCGCCCGCAGCGCGGCCAATGCGAAGGCGGTGGGTTTCGACGGCGTGGCCCTGCATGGGGCGCATGGCTATCTGATCGACAGTTTCCTGTGGCGTCATACCAATATGCGGGAAGATCGCTGGGGCGGCGGGATTGCCGAGCGCGCGCGCTTCGCGGTCGAGCTGGTGCGGGCGATCCGGGCCGCGACCGCGCCCGATTTTCCGGTCATTTTCCGCTTCTCCCAGTGGAAGCTTCAGGATTATGAGGCACGCAATGCAGAAACGCCCGGCGAGCTGGAAGCGATGCTGGCTCCCCTGGTCGAGGCGGGGGTCGACATATTCGACGCGAGCACGCGCATCTTCACGGCACCGGCCTTCGAAGGCTCCGACATGGGGCTGGCGGGTTGGGTCAGGAAACTGACCGGTAAACCGACCATCGCGGTCGGCGGGGTGGGCCTTAGCAAGGATTTGCAATCCTCCTTCGCGCAGCCGACCGTCATGACCGACAATCTGGCGCTGGTGGCCGACAGGATGGTGCGCGGCGAATTCGACCTGATCGCGGTCGGCCGCGCGCTGCTGATGGATGCCCAATGGGTGGCCAAGATGCGCAATGGCGGCGACGTCAATCCGTTCCGGCTGGACGCCTACGCCACGCTGGACTGATCGCCGGACACTCCGGCTCCGGCCGGGGCGTCAATGGCTGTCCGCTGCGGCATAGACCTGGATGCGGGCGATGTTGGTGCGTTCGGACTGCTGCGCGATGACCGCGACGGCGTCGGCGATGTCGCTGGGCAGCATCGGCGGGATGAAGCTGTCCCAGGACGGTTGCCCCCTGGCCTTCATATCCTCGAAAATCTCGGTGCTGGTCGTGCCGGGCGCGACAATGCCGACCTTGACGCCCGACCCGGCGAGTTCGACCCGCAGGCAGTCGGTAAACGCCTCCAGCGCGCGCTTGAGGCCGCCATAGACACCCACACCGGGGGCGGTGATGTTCGCGCCGATGCTGGATATGTTGATGATCTGGCCCCTGCCGGCCGCCTTCATCGTCCGCGCGAAAAGGGTGCTGGCGCGCACCACCGCTTCATAGTTGATCGCGATCATCGGGCGCAACTGATCGAGGTCGAACGCGTCGATCGGCGCGGCGTGCAACATGGCGGCATTGTTGACCAATATGTCGGCCCGATCGAAGCGGTCGAGGACGAAATCGTGCAGCCTTTGCGGCGCGTCCGGGTCCGCCATGTCGGCGGCAAAGGCCGTGCTGCCGCGGCCCAGTTCCTCTGCCAGTTCGGTGAGGCGGTCGGCGCGGCGGGCGACCAGCACCAGGGTCGCGCCCGCTGCCGCAAGCGTGCGGGCGCTGGCCGCGCCGATGCCCGACGATGCGCCGGTGACGATGGCAATCTGCCCTTCCAGATGATCCATGACG
This sequence comes from Sphingobium sp. 15-1, assembly GCF_013375535.1. Classification (GTDB taxonomy): domain Bacteria; phylum Pseudomonadota; class Alphaproteobacteria; order Sphingomonadales; family Sphingomonadaceae; genus Sphingobium; species Sphingobium aromaticivastans. The sequence goes on along the minus strand of NZ_JABXJG010000002.1, from coordinate 607,565 downwards.
TGACTTCCTCTTTTCAGATCAGATAAGACGGATCAGCCTCTTGCCGTCATTTTCGCCGCGATAGAGACCAGCGAGCGCGTCGGGGCAGGATTCTATGCCGTCCAATATATCCTCGCGCCATGTGAGCCGGCCCTGCGCGATCCATGTCCGCAATTGCGCTGTCGCTTCGGCATAGCGATCGGCATGGTCGAAGATGACGAAGCCTTCCATACGGGCGCGTTTGACCAGAAGATGGCGTTCGACGCGCGGCCCGGTGGGCCATGGCTCCCAGCGGTCGATCGATGCCGTTCCGCACACAATGACGCGCCCGCGCTGTGCCAGATGCGGCAGAACCGAGTCGCTGATCGCCCCGGCGACATTGTCGAAATAAATGTCGATACCCTTGGGCGCATGCTCGGCGATCGCCGCGCTTATGTTCCCGGCGCGATAATCGATGGCGCAGTCATAGCCATACTCATCCACGCAGCGTCGCGCCTTGACCGGCCCGCCCGCGATGCCGATCGTGCGGCAGCCAAGGATGCGGGCGATCTGGCCGACGGCCGAACCGACCGCGCCGGCCGCCGTGGATACCGCGATGGTCTCACCCGCGCGCGGCTGGCCGATCAGGGTAAGGGCCAGATAGGCCGTCATGCCGTTGATGCCCAGAATGCCGAGCGATGCCCGCATCTCCGGCGCGGTGGTGCGCTGGACGACCTGATCGGCTGCGAGGCAGGCATAGTCCTGCCAGCCGAACCAGCCGGACACATGCTCTCCCACCGCATAGTCGGGATGCGCGGAGGCCACGACCTCGCCCACGGCAAGGCTGCGCATGACCGAACCGATGGCGACGGGCGCGGCATAGTTGCCCGCATCGGCGATCCAGCCGCGCATCGCCGGTTCGATCGAAAGATAGTGATTGCGCACCAGAATCTGACCCGGCGCAGGCGGTTCGACCGGCGCCTGCCGGATCGCGAAATTTTCCGCCTGCGCGATTCCCGACGGGCGGGAGGTCAACAGGACCTGGCGGTTGAGATCAGCCATCCAGCCCCGCTTTGACCATGGTGAATTTCCGGCGGGAAATCTTCCATCCGTCCGAGGTGCGGACCAGGCAATCCTCATAATAGCCCGCCGCGCGATGGGTCACGCCGCCTTGGGTCGCCTCCGGCAGGAGCGCATCGACATAGCTGCGCGCGTGCACCTCATCGTTGCGCTTCTCTATCACGATATTGGTGATCCGGTGCAGCGTCGGCCCCATATGGCGGTGGGCGTCGGCCATATATTCGGCGATTTCGCGCGGGCCGCGCCAATGCCCGAAACTGCCGTAATCGGCCTCGCAATCCTGCGCGAAGCAGGTCCGGAACAGCGGCCAGTCACGCGTGTCGATGCCGGTGGCGTAGCGCAGCAACACATGTTCGATCGCACGTTCATCATCGGCGCCGACGGGCAAGCGTCTCACCAGACTGCCATGTGCGGGCATGTTCATCCTCCCCTAGTTTCGGCTGAAAACATAAAGAGGCGCCGGCTAAACTTGCCCGCCAAAGGATAGGATCGACTGTCATCTTCCGGCGATTTATAGCCTCGGCAGGCCCAGCCACCAACGGGCGGCCGCCTCTATTTCCGGTTGGGCAGTGCGTAGGCGATCAACGCGTCGCCCGCACCTGACAGCATTGCGCCATGTCCGCCCGCCGCGATCACCACGAACTGGCGTCCGCTCGCGTTCGACCAGTAGGTGGTGGGAGAGGCATTGCCGCCGGCGGGCAGTCGCGCCTTCCAGAGCAGCCGGCCGGTCGTCGTCTCATAGGCGCGGAACATATGCTCCTGCGTCGCGCCGATGAAGGTGACGCCGCTCGCGGTAGCCACCGACCCGCCGATATTGGGCACGCCCATGGGAATCGGCACGAACGTTGGCAGGGCCAGCGGGCCGCTGTCGCGCGAGGTGCCGAATATCCTGCTCCAGACCAGTTTTCCGGTCTTGAGGTCCACCGCGTTGATGCGGCCATAGGGGGGCTGCTGGCACGGAATGGCGAGCGGGGAGAGGAAGGGCGCGATATGGGCGGCATAGGCCACGCCCATCTGGGCGACCGGCCCACCGACATCGCTCATATGGGCGGCGTTCATCGGCCTGATGCCCTGTCGGTCCGCGACGGCTCTGGGGATCAGGCGATTGTAATTGCCGACCTGGTTGTTGTTCACGATCATCAACCCGCGCCGGGGATCGACCGATACCCCACCCCAGTCGATCCCGCCGAGATAGCCGGGCCAGGTGAGGGTGGGATGCTCAGTCGACAGCGGGGTCATGTCCCCGTCGAAGCGGGCCTGGCGGAAGCGGATGCGGCACATCGCCTGATCGATCGGCGTCAGACCCCACATGCTCTTTTCCGCCGGACGCGGCCCGCCGAAACTGGGCATGCCGACCGAATAGGGCTGGGTCTTCGACAGGCGTTCGCCGGGAACGGCGCCCTGCGGGACTGGGCGTTCCTCGACCGGCAACAGCGGCTTGCCGGTCGCCCGGTCGAGGAAGAATATCTCCCCGCGCTTGGTCGGCTGGAGCAGGCCGCGCACGCCGCCGGGAAGATCGACCAGCGTGGGCTGGGCGGGCACATCATAGTCCCACAGGTCATGATGGGTCGTCTGGAAGGACCAGCGCACCGCCCCGCTCTCCGCGTCCAGCGCCAGCACGGCACTGGAATAGAGGTCATCATTGACGGTGCGATGCCCGCCGAAATAATCGGGCGTTGCATTCCCTGTCGGCACATAGACGAGGCCCAGCGCTTCGTCCGAGCTCATGGGCGCCCAGCTATTGGGCGTGCCCGGCGTAAAGACGCCGCCGCGCGGCGGCAGCCCGTGATCGTCGGGGCGACCGATGTCGAAGGCCCAGGAAAAAGCGCCCGTGACGGCATCGAACGCCCGGATGACGCCGGAAGGCTCCCTGATTTTCTGACCATCCATCACCCAGCCGCCCAGAACGAGGCGGCCGCGCACGAGGGCGGGGGGCGAGGTGACGAAATAATAGCCCTTGTCGACCGTTCCCAGTCCCGCCTTCAGATCCACCTGACCGCCCTGTCCGAATCCGGGGCAAAGTCCGCCGGTCACCGCATCGAGCGCGATCAGCCGGGCGTCGAGCGTCGCGGTGTAGATGCGCTCGGCGCAATAGCCATGGGCCTGCGGGATGCGATAATAGGTGACGCCGCGGCAGACGAGGCCATAGACACCCGCGAGATCGGTCTTGGGCCGGTGCCGCCATAATTGTCGCCCCGTTTCCGGATCGAGCGCGATCACATCATTATTGCCCGCACACAGGAACAGGCGATTGCCCACCTTGAGCGGATTGACCTGAAAGGCCGTGCCTTGCTTGCCATCGGTGAGTTTGCCGGTGTGGTACGTCCATGCCCTTTCCAGATGGCCGACATTGGCGGGCGTGATCTGCGCCAGCGGCGAATAGCGCGATCCGCCCCGGTCGTTGCCATAGGCCACCCAGTCGCCATCGGCGGCGCGGGCCGGTCCCGCGCCCCACAGAGCGCTGCCCGCCGGCGGCGAACGATCCGCCCAGAAGGCGGCGCCGATCGCGCCGACGAGGAGCAGCAGAAGACCGGGCCACAGCATGCGTGCGCCGGGCAGGGGGCGGTCAAGGCCGACATGCCGCCGGTAATAGGGGGTGAACATGTAGAGGCCCATGGCGACCGGCATGGCCAGCCGGGGCGCAAGAGCCCAGCCGTCCAGTCCGACCTCCCAAAGCGACCAGCAGAGATTGGCCGCGAGAAAGGCCCAATAGAGGGTGACCGAGAGGGGCGAACGGCGCCAGCCGAGACAGGCCGCACTCACCATCATGAGGCCGGACACACAATACCAGCTTGACCCGCCGAGCAGGGCGAGCCGTCCCCCCAGCCACAGCAGCGACAGGCCGGCAAGAAGCATCGACAGGATGAAAATCATGTTCAGAAAGCGGCGCATCAGGCTCCCCCCTTGGAATCCGGCAAAAGCTGTGAGGGGAGAATCAGGCAGGCAATTGTGCCGCAAGCCAGTCCGGTACATTGATCCGGTAGCACTTCTGCTCATAGAGTCGGCTGATCTTCCAGCCTTGCCCGGTGCGGACGAAATCATGATGGTACCAGAGGCCGAAGACCAGCGTATCGGCCGTTTCGCCGTTGCTGACCGTCATCGGATTATAGCAGGCGGTTTTGGTCTTCGCCCGGTCGCCCGCGATCTGATATTGGGTGGTGGACACGGCATGCTGAAAGGCGAGGATCAGCGTCAGACTTTCCGCCAGGAAGGACTTTATCTCCGCAAGGCCCCCGACGACGCCCACCATTTCCGAATAGTCGATCACGGCGTCTTCGGTGAAATAGCGGTCCAGTGCGTCCCAGTCGCGTGTATCCACCGCGTAGCAATAGCCCACGATCAGATCCTGAATCTCGAACCTGTCCGACATTTCCTGCAGGGTCAGTGTCATGGCCTCTCCTCCTTCATTCTATAGAATGGCTGCTGACACAGTGCGGAAGGCGCGCCGCCTTCCATTGGGTAGGTGCCGAGCGCGGCGGCTAAGGGGAATGAAACGTCACTCCCGGGATCGATCCCGTGGACCGTTTTTTAATCAAGGAGACTATTATGGGCCTCGCCCCGTTCACGGAAGCCGATTTCGTCCTGTCGAAGGAGAAGCGGGCAGAAATCACCGCCGGGCTGACCGAGCGGCAGGCGTACATGGTCAATCACTGGATGGACCTGCACGAGGTCATCAACCGCGGCGACTGGGACGGCATGGACCAGTTTTTCAACACCGACAGCATGACCTATGACAATCCCAACCGGCCTGACCTGGGAACCTATCATGTCTGGAAGACCTCGCCGCAGGGCCTCTACACGACTTTTCCGCCCAGCATCTATCGCACGCTGAAGGCCTGGGGCCGCGGCGAGGACGAGATCTGCGTCCTGTGTCACCATCATGGCAAGCATACCGGCGGTCCCTATATGGGTGTCCAGCCGACCGGGAACGAGTTGAACGTGCTGTGGTTCTCGTGGCTGCGATTCCGCGGCGACAAGATCGATCACATCTATTCGATCTCCGACGTGCTGACGATGCTGAAGGATCTGGAAGTCATCGACGTTCCCCAGCCCGTCGATCCCTATAAGTGACCAACAGGCCGATCCGGCGCGGCGAGGGCGCGCCGGATCGATGAAGGGGGCTGGTCTGGAATTCGGCCGGAAAGGGAAGATAAGGGCATGAAGCGGTCTGTCGACCTCAGGATCGATGTCAGCGATGCAGTGGACCTCGGCATGGCGGCGCACATGGCGGTCACGGTCCATCTGCCGGACCTTGCGACACTGACCAACCGCATGACCGTTTGCTTCGCCTTCCCCGGCGGGGGCTATTGCCGACGCTATTTCAGTTTCGACATGCCGGATGGGTCCGGCGGCGGACAGGCGGGTTTCCATTGCGACCGCGGATGGATTTTCGTCACCTGCGACCATCTGGGATTTGGCGAGTCGACCATCGCCGAAGGCAATGCCCTCAATCTCGATAATGTCTCGGCGGCCAACGACGCCATGGTGCGGCAGGTCATGAGACGGCTGGAAGCGGGCACCCTCGTCGATGGGCTGCCCCCGGTCGTCGATGCCACATGCCTTGGCATAGGCCAATCGATGGGCGGATGCTTCACCATCGTGGCGCAGGGCAATCACGACACATTTCACGGCATCGGCGTGCTGGGCTATAGCGGCATCCATACCGTCGTGCCGACCCGGCCGGGACAGCCTCCGGCCGCATGGCCCTGGATTTCGCGCCGCTCATCGCTCGACGCGCCGCATGTCCTGAACGCGGCCGCGCTGGCGCAAGCGCCGGGCGTGACGCTGGGCGACGCCGAGGCGCTTCAGGCGGCGGCACGGGCAGGTGAGCATCCCTTTCAATGGTCTTTTCACCATGATGATGAACCTGCGGACATCGTCACGCTCGACATGATGGCGTCCGCAGGGCTGGTCGATCCGCTGCCCGAATGGCGTTCGGCGACCACGCCCCCATGCGGTGTATATATGGTCGCGCCGGGCGCGGTGGCGCTGGAAGCGGCCGCCATACGCGTGCCTGTGCTGATCGCCATGGGCGAACGCGATGTCGTGCCAGACCCTTTAGCCGAACCCAGAGCCTATAAGAGCGCGGAAGACATTCAACTCTTCGTGTGTCCCCGCATGGCGCATATGCACAATTTCGCGCCCACCCGCGTCCGCTTCTGGGAGCGCATCCATAATTGGGGCGATGGCGTGGCGGCGCAGCGCCTGCTGGGCTGAGCGGAACCCTTACCGCCGACTTTTAGAGGCTGAAGCCCCCATCGACGATCAAGGTCTGGCCGGTCATATATTGCGCCCTTTCCGAGGCCAGAAAGGCCACGGCTTCGGCGATATCCTCGCCGCTGCCGAAGCGTTGCAGGGCAATGCGTTTGCGCTGTGCTTCCCAGATTTCAGGCGAATAAAGCGATCTCAGGAAGTCGGCGCCCAAGCCGGCATCGATGATTCCCGGAGCGACCATATTCGCCCTGATGCCGTAGCGGCCTTCCTCCTTGGCGATCGCGCGGCCCAGGGCTTCCATCCCCGCCTTGGGTACGGAGGAGAGGGCGTCGCCGGGTGGGAAGCAGTAGTTCGCGACCGAAACGACGGTAACGAAATTGCCGAAGCCTTGAGCGCGGAAATGAGGAAGCGTGGCGGATACGATGCGGGTGAAGCCGACCAGTTCGATCTCGATGACTTCGCGCCATTGGTCTTCGCTGATCTGGCTGACGAAGGGCTGGGCTATTTCGACCCCGCTGGCGAAGACCATCGTGCCGATGGCGCCGAATTGCTCGACCGTCTCGCGAATGCCGGTCTCTATCGAGGCGCGATCGGAAAGATCGCAGGTAACGGACAGCGTCTCACAAGAACTATTGGGCAGAGACGCCGCGACCGCCAGCGCCTTTTCACGGCTGGACCGGTAGCCGATGGTTAGATGATCCCATTCGGTCGACAGCCGTCGGCAGATCGCGCTGCCAAGGCCGCCGGTGCCACCGACGACGAAGGCCGCGCCCTTCATCATAACGGCAAATGATGAGCCAGATGGTGGAGCAGGCGATCGGCAAAGGCATCATTGCGGTCGCCGGTGAACATGTGGCCGACACCATGGGCGATCTCGATCTCCAGTTGCGGGGCCAGTGCCCGAAACTGCCTGACGCTCTCGTCCGAAACGATCTCGCTCAGTTCCGCCTTCACAAGGACAAGCGGTGATTTTACGCGCCGGGCCGCGGCAATGAGCGCTTCCCCTTCCGAGGGGGGATGAAGAAATTCCGGCGCCGTCGTGCGCGGGTCCCAGTGCCAGAACAGGCGTCCATCTTCCTCGCGCATCGATTTGGCGAGGCCGGAAACGTCTGGCAGGCGGGGCTGGCCAAGATGGGCGTGCAGCGCATCGGCCGCTTCCTCCAGCGACGCGAAACCGGAATCGCTGGCGCGGAAGAAGCCGCGAATGTCCTCCACCCCCGTATCGACCATATAGGGCGCGACGTCGGCCAGCATGATGAGGCGCACCAGATCGGCGTGGCGCGACCCGCCCACCAGCGCCGATTGCCCGCCGCGCGAAGCCCCCACCAGGGCGATCGGCCTGCCGAGGGCATGGATGATGGCTTCGACATCGCGGCCATAAGCTTCCAGCAGATAGTCGCCGTCGCTGGCCCAGCCACTGTCGCCATGGCCCCGCAGATCGAAGGTCAGGCCATAATAGCCGGCTTGCGCCACTCGCCGGGCCGAACCCGCCCAGGAACGACGGCTTTGGCCGCCGCCATGGAAGAAGCAGACAGGCGGAGCGGCCGGGTCGCCATAGGCGTCCGCGACCATCTCCAGCCCGTCACCCGGCAGGCTTATCTGTGTGGGGGGCGTCATGCCGGAGCCATGCATTTACCCGGCGGCCACCGGCGGCACCATTTCCGCGAAAGACGGGTGTTCGCCGGGGCCCTTATAGGCGAATTTGCCCGGCGCGTGGTGCCACTTGCCGTCGTTGCGGCTCTCATAGGGCGAGGCGACCTCGATCAGGCAGCCATGGGTACTCTTATGGCCGACCCAGCTCCACTTCTGCCATGTCATGTCCGGATCGTTGAAGGTCTGACCGCCGCCGGGCAGGTGCAGCCCTTCGGCGCGCAATTTCTCCATCGCGCCCGGCACGTCGTCGGTGGCATAGCAAAGATGATGGACATGCTCGCCGACCTTTTCGAGGCGATCGCCCATGGGCGTGCCGGGGGCCGGCTGAATGAACTGGATTTCCGTGCCGCCATTGTTGACGAACGTCGCCCACTTCATGCCCGCATCGGCACCGCTGGAAAATTCATCATATTTGACAAGACGTTCTTCCAGCGATGCCGGATCGAGCACGCGCAGGATTTTGGTCCAGTCTTCGATCGCCTTTTCCAGATTGCTGACGACCATGCATACATGGGCAAAAGGTCCGCTAGGCATTTACTTTCTCCTCATCTCTTATAATTCCACCGTGGCCGTGCCGGAATTGACCGTGCCCCGGCCATCCACATCCAGCGAGAATTCGCAGGTGACGACATTGCCTTCGATCGCCGCGACCCTGCCCGTCACCACCGCCCGGTCGCCGCCATAGACATTGTCCAGAAAGCGCGAATCCATCGCCTTGATCCGTCCGCCGGGGAAGGCGCGCATCAGCATGTTCATCATATAGGCGACGTTGATCGGACCCTGGTTGATGACCCGGTCACCCAGCCCCTTCGCCTTCACCACCTCGACATCGAGATGGATGGGGTTGGGATCGGCGAGAAACACGGCCCACTGCTTCATGGCTTGCGGGCTGACGCTCTCGATCGTGAAGGGCGGCAGCGCATCTCCGATGGCGTAGCTCATGCGGCGAACTCCTTGCGGGGCAGAACCCACACATTATCGGTTTCCAGCACCTGCGTTCCATCGAGCAGGTGCAGGCGCAGGCGATAGGTCATCACATCCATGACGCCGAGCTTGCGGCTGCGCTTACGGACGAGGCTGAGAATCTCTCCCGTCACTCTGTAGCTTTCGCCGACCTTCAGCGGCGCATAGAACCGCACGCCGCTGCTGCCCATCATCGGGCCATCCTCGACATCGAATTCGCACGCTTCGCACACGCCGGCCACCGTCTTGCCCATCGCGACCTGGGTGGCGATATAATAATAGATCGGATGCGCGCTTCCGTCCCCGGCCGGCTCGATCCCGGTCGAGCGGCACAGGGCGGCATTTTCCTCAGCCGTGATGGTAAAGACCCTGGTGCCGTCCAGCGATGTGCCGGCGGCGTCGGGTGCGGGTGGAAGATCGTCAAGATCGCTCATGGCGGGTCCCTTAGAAAGAACGCGGCAGGCCGAGGCTTTCGGCAATCGTGTTGCGCACCATTTCGTTGCTGATCGGGGTCATCCGCAGGATGCGGTGATCGCGCCAGTAACGCTGCATGTCGGTTTCCGCCGAATAACCCATGCCGCCCAATATCTGGATGCCGAGGTCCGCAGCCTTCACGGCATTTTCCGTGGCGACCATCTTGAGCATGTTCGCCTCGGTTCCGCATGGCATGCCGTTGCTCTGCATCCAGGCGACATTGTAGAGCAGCAATTCGGTGAGCTTCTGCCAGGTCGCGATGTCCGCGACATAATGCTGCAAAATCTGGAAGCGGCCGATAATGCCGCCGAACGCCTTGCGTTGCAGCATATATTCCAGCGCGTCTTCCAGTACCCCGTCGATCGCGCCCAGACACTGCGCGCCGACCATGATCCGCTCATTGTTGAGCGTGGGCAGCATCGCGTACCAGGCCTGCCCGGGTTCACCCAGCACGTCCTCGTCGGGGACGAAGACATCCTCATAATGGACCTCGCACGAGCCCATGGCGCGCATGCCGAGCTTGGGCAGGAGCGAGGCGGTGATGCCGGGCGATTTGGCGTCGACGAAGAACATGGTAAGGCCATGATGCTTCTTCTCGACATTTTTGTCGGTGCGGGCGAGGACGAGCAGCCTGTCGGCGGCCTTGGCGCCGGTCGTCCACATCTTGGCGCCGTTCAGCTTCCAGCCGCCCTCGACCTTTTCGGCATGGGTTTTCATCGCGCCCAGAACATCGGTGCCGCCATCGGGCTCGGTCATCGACAGCGAGACGCGCAGCTTGCCCTGTGCCATGGGACGCAGCCAGCGATTTTTCTGCTCCTCCGTGCCGACCGCGCCGATCGTCTTCGCGCCGCCGAAGGAGGTGAGGCCCCAGACCCACAGCAGGCCACCGGCCGTTCGCGCAAATTCGCGGGCGAAGATCATCTGCATCATGACGTCGCCGCCCAGCCCGTCATATTCCTCCGGAATGCCTATCCCGAAAAATCCCTGCTCGGCGATCTTGTCCCACAGCGCGTAGGGATAATTTTCTTCGTCGGCTTCCAGCGCGCGCATCCAGTCCTTGGGCGCTTCCGCATCGACCCAGCGGCGGACAATGTCCCTGAACGCCTGCTGTTCCTCGGTGAGTGAAAAATCCATCGTCGTTCCCGTTAGTGGCCCTACGACTAAGCGCCTGTCGGACGCGTTGCGAACCTATCCAACTATAGGGCGGGCCGTCGGCAGAAACTGAACAGCTGGCCCACCATCATCCCCAACTGATCGGGGATAGGCGCGTTTTCGATCGGGTCGCCTTCACCGCCGATGGTATTGATGGCGATGCCCAGCGGCGTCGGCCAGCCCCTAAGCGCGTGGGTGATCACCCGCAGTTGCTGGAGCGTGGCGACCGCTGCCTGCCAGCCGGCCGCCGTTGCCACGCAGCCTACGGGAAGGCCGTCGAAATAGCAGCGCTCGTCGCGGCTCATATCCTCGACATAATCGAGCGCATTCTTCACGAAGCCGGAGATCGCGCCATGATAACCCGGTGAGCCGATGATGACGGCATCCGCCGACCGCAGGACGTCGACATAGCGTCGCGCCGCATCCGAACGGTCCGGATTTTCAGGCGCGTAAGACGGGAAGTCGATATCCTCCCCGGCCAGCAGCGTCGTGCGCGCGCCGCGTTCCTCTGCGATGGCAAGCGCCTTGCGAAGCGCCCGCTCGGTGGAGGAATAGGCGCGCATGGTGCCGCCAATGGCGACGACATGAAGCTGGGTCATATCAGATCGACAATCCTCCCTCGACCGGAATGACCGATCCGGTGACATAGGCGCCCGCGCGCGAGGCGAGATAGATGGCTGCCCCCGCCAGATCCTCCGGCGTGCCGACGCGGCCGCGGGGGACCATCGATTCCACCATCCTGCGCATCTCGTCGGAGGTGATGACCGTCATCTCGGATTCGAAGAATCCGGGCGCGATCACATTGGCGGTGATATTGTCGCGGCCAAGCCGCTTGGCGAGGCTCTTGGCCATCCAGTGGATGGCACTTTTCGAGGCCTGATAGGCGTAATTTTCCTTGGGCCCCACCTTGAGCGCGCCGACCGACCCGATGTTGATGATCGATGCGGGGCGGTCCGCCGTGCCGCCCGCGCGGAGCAGGGGCAGGAATTTCTGGAGGGTGAAGAAGGGTGCCTTCAGGTTCAGGTCGATGACCGGGTCCCATTCGCCCTCGCCATATTCGTCGATGGGCGCGTCCGCCATGGTCCCTGCATTGTTCACGAGGGCGTGTACGGCCTGCTCCCGCGCGGACACCGCCGCGACCAGAGCCTCTATCCCGACGAGCGTCGACAGGTCGGCGACGAGGCCGGTGCAGTGGCCGCCCGTCGTGGCCGCAATCTCCGCCGCGGCCGCCATCACCTTGGCCTCCGTCCGGGCGCAGATATAGACCTTGGCGCCCGCAGCGGCAAAGCCGGTTGCGATATGGCGGCCGATGCCGGTCGACCCGCCCGTGACGATGGCGACGCGGTCCTTTACCGAGAACAGTTCGGCCGCATTCATGCTTTTGCTCCCGCGGCGGCAATCTTCAGAATGAGGTCGGTCGTACCCTCCGGATCGCCCACCAGCAGGGCGTGATCGCCTGGATGGTCATGGATGGTCCAGCCCAGTTCGCGCGCCCGGTCGTGCATGGCGGTCATCACCGTGACGGCCGCCGCGATATAGTCGACGGGCTGGGTGATCGTCTCGGCACCCACGGGGATGACACAGGCGGTTGCCTTCATCGGCTGGTCCGACAGATTGTCGAGCAGCCATTTCTCCCGCGCCGGGTCCATGAGATGCGGATGGTCCTTGGCGGCCGCGCGCTGCATGTCATGCACGCCCGAACCGATCGGGCCTTCGCCCGCTTCGAGCATCGCATCCAGCGCGGCGAGCTGATCTTCGGGAACATAGCCCATGAGGGACGCGATCCGTTCCCCCGACCGGGGCACGATGGCGTCGAGATAGATGATCCTGGCGATGCGGTCGCCCACCTCGGCAATGACGCCGGGCGCGACGGTTCCGGCATAGCTGTGCGCCACCAGCACAACGTCGCGCAGATCCTCATATTTGAAGACATTGACGATGTCGCGCACATGGGTCGCATTGCCGACATCGCGGCCGATCAGATGTTCGCGCTCGCCAAAGCCGGTGAATGTCGGGGTGTAGACCTTGTGTCCCCTGGCCTCCAGCAGTTCGCGGACATATTTCCATGTCCAGCCGCCCATGCCGCCGCCATGGAGAAGTAGGAATGTGGTCATGACGATCAGGCCTCCGCCGGTTCTGTGTTCTGGATGAATTCGGGGAATGGGTCCGGCCCCCACAGGAACATGCTATCCTCCGGCGCATGATTGGCGGCCGGCCAGTCGACATCATGCGGGATGAAATCGATATCGGCCGAATATTCGCTGAAACTGCCCCACGGATCGCGCACATAATAGAAATAATTGGCGCCCAGCACATGCTGGCCGACGCCCCAATTGGGACCATAGCCCGCCCGCGCCATGGTCGCGCCGCCCAACCCCACTTCCATCACAGACCCGACGTCCCAGCTATTGTGATGCATGCCCCGCCGATCGGAAAGGACGAGGGCAAGCAGGTGATGGTCGCTGCCATGGACGCCATGCAGGAAGGCGACGGCCGGTTCGCTCTTGTCCGACAGGCGCAGGCCCAGCGTTTTTTCATAGAAATCGATCGCGGCATTCACGTCGGTCGTGAAGATCGCGAAATGCGAAAGGCGGCGGGGGTGGACCTTCGGCGCCTTGCTGTTGGGAATGGCGCCGGATTGGCCGGGCGCCGCGCTGGTGAAGGTGAAATGGCTTTTTTCCGATGGCGTCGCCTTGTCGGCGGCGCGGACATTGGTGGGCAGGCCATCAAAGCCCGCGAACCAGATGCCGCCGGTTTCGGCGCCTTTGGGCGCGTCGATGCGGGTGACGCCGCAACTGTCGAGATGGGCGGCGAACGCTTCCATCTCATCGGGATAGATGCCGAAGCTCAGATAGCGCAGGCGCTTGGTGTCGCCGCTCTGGCTCAGCACGCCCCAACGATGCGGATTGCCGGCTGCATATAATTCCAGCGTGCCATTTCTGTCCCGGACTTCAAGCCCGAAGAGCGTGTAGAATGTCCGCGCTGCCTCCAGATCGGGCACTTCGACCGCGAAATGATCGATGGAATGGACGCCCAAAACATTGGCGCGGCGTCCCGACGGGCTTTTCTGGTTCATCCTTCCCTCCTTGGCTGGCCGGGCGCCGACATGGGACGGCACCCGGCCTTTCGTTCAGGCTGCTTTGATGGGGTTCACAAGCAGGCCGATCTTCTCGATTTCCACTTCGCACACATCGCCATCCTTCATGAACAGCGGAGGATTGCGGGCAAGACCGATGCCCGACGGCGTTCCCATCACCAGAACGTCGCCCGCCTCCAGCGTGAAGCAGGTGGAGAGCAGGGCGACCGTGTCGACCACGTCGAACACCATGTCGGAGGTGTTCGCGCTCTGCACCACCTGACCGTTCAGGCGGGTTTCGATCTTGAGACCGGCGCCGCCCGCCGGCAGTTCATCGGCCGTGACCAGCCAGGGGCCGAAGGCGCCGGTATCGTCGAAATTCTTGCCGACCGTCCACTGCGGCGTCTTGAGCTGATAGTCGCGGACAGAACCGTCGTTGAACACCGAATAGGCGACGATATGCGACAGCGCGTCGTCCTTGCTGATATTCTTCCCGCCCTTGCCGACGACCGCGACCATTTCCGCTTCATAATCGAGCTGATCGGAGCAGGCCGGCTTGATGATCGGCGCGCCATGTCCGATGAGGCTCGAATTGAATCGGCCAAACACGGTCGGAAATTCCGGCACGTCAAAGCCGCCTTCGGCCGCGTGATCCTTGTAATTGAGACCCAGGCAGAGAATTTTCGGCGCCTTGACCAGCGGCGGTAGGAAGATGAGGTCTTCCACCTTCACATCTTCGCCCTCGCCGCTGACTTTGGCGCCAGCGTCCGTCAGGGCACTGCCGCCGCTGGCGATCAGCGCGTCCAGATCATAGAGCGCAGCGTCACCGAACAGCGCCTTGACGCCCGCGCCCGTGTCCACTGCCAGACCCACCGCGCCATTCCTTGTCACCTTGGCCAACCGCATATTCAAACCTCCTGAGAATCTTTTTCAAACCGCTGAGCCGATGGCATGGGTCATGGTGAAATATATTTCAAGTTACAAAATACATTCAATCGAATTGCCACAGGTAGCGAAGCTGATATAGTTCATTCGATGACGAAGAAGCTGAGCCTGACCGAACGCGCCTACCGGCAGTTGCGCGACGATCTTCTGACCTGCCGGCTGGTGCCCGGCGCGAAGATCAACATCAAGGATATCACCGAAACCCAGGGCTTCAGCCTTGGGGCTGTTCGTGAAGCCCTGTCCCGGCTGACGTCCGAAGGCTTTGTGACGCAGGACGATGCCCGGGGATTCCGGGTGACGCCGATATCGATCAGCGATCTGACCGATCTGGTCAGGGTCCGCAGCGACATTGAGGGACAATGCCTCAGGCGCGCCATCGAGAAAGGTGGCCTGGACTGGGAAACTTCCATCGTCAGCGCGGCCCATAGGCTGAGCAAGACCCCGACGCGCGACCCGCAGGAGGCGGCCCGTCTGAACGAAGATTATGCCGACGCGCATGCGGCCTTTCACCACGCCCTGGTCGCTGCGTGCGACAGTCCATGGCTGCTCAAAATGCGCGACTGGCTCTATGCCCAGTCGGAACGTTACCGCTATCTCACCGTGCCTCTGGCCCATCGTGACCGGGACCTGGTTCACGAACATGCGCAGATCGTCGACGCGGCGCTTGCGCGGGACGCCGACCGCGCCGTGGCGCTGCTGACGGACCATCTGATGGCTACCGCGCGGATGCTTATCGACCCGCAAAATGGCCAGAGCGGAACCCATGCCGAACTGGCTGTCGTCGCGGATCAGGCCCTTTGATCCCATTTCAGCTCTGCCTGTTCTGACCGGTCCCACCGCCGCTGGCAGGCATCAGCATATTGCTCATGCCGCCATCGACCAGCAGGTCGACGCCGCTGATATGGCCAGCATGAGGGCCGATCAGAAACAGGATCGCCTGAGCGACATCCTCGGCCACGCCTAATTTGCGCAGGGGGATATTGGCTTCCCGCTGGTCGCGCCGCGACTGGTCCTTATATCCCGCAGCGGTCATCGGCGTGTAAGTGGGGCCGGGCGACACCGTATTGCACCGGATGCCGTCCGGACCCCATTCGATGCTGAGCTGACGGATCATCATCAGCAGCGCGGCTTTGCTGGAGGAATAGAAGCCGAGCGCGGGCGTGGGCTGGGTGGCCGACATGGATGCAGTCGCGACGAAGGCGCCCCTGCTTTCTTTGAGATGCGGATGGGCAGCCTTTCCCAGCAGCCAGGACGAGCGGGTGTTGATGGCGAAGATGCGGTCGAAATCGCTGATCGGCAGTTCGGCCAGTGCGCCGCCCATGATGACGCCAGCATTGCTGATGACGGCGTCGATCCCGTCCATATGGGTGAGCGCGGCAGCCACGATCCTGTCGCCGCAATCCGGTTCGGCGAGATCGACCACGCAGGTCGCAGCGGCGGGGCCGACCGCATCGGCCACGACCTGCAGATTGGCCGCATCGCGATCCGCGAGCAGCATCTGATGTTCGCCCGGTATCACGGACCCGGCCGCCAGCAGTTCGGCGCAGGCCCTGCCGATGCCGCTTGCAGCACCCGTAATGATCACCCGCATGTCACTCTCCCTACATAGATCCATGGCGTCGATGCGCAGTGTTTCAGTCCTTCAGGCCCAGTTCGTCCATCAACGCACCGCGCAGTTTGAACTTTTGGATCTTCGATGCCGACATCGGCCATTCGTCGATGAAACGTATATGGCGCGGGACCTTGAAGGAAGCGAGGCGCTGGCGGGTATAGGTGATGAGTTCCTCCGCCTCGACTTCGACATCGCCTTCGCGTTCGACATAGGCGGCGGGGATTTCCGCCAGCCGCTCGTCCGGCAGCCCGACCACCTGCGCCAGACGGACCGCCGGATGGGTCGCCAGCACCGCCTCGACTTCGGCCGCGGCAACATTTTCCCCGCCCACTTTCAACATATCCTTGAACCGGCCGTGGAACATGACATGGCCATGTTCGTCGATCGAGCCGATGTCGGCGCTGTGATACCAGCCGTCGGCGTCCAGCGCCTGCGCCGTCTTTTCAGGATCCTTGTAATAGCCGTCGAACAGATTGTAGCCGCGAATGAGAATTTCGCCGCGCTCGTCCACGCCCTTTTCCTCGCCGGTCTCGGGATCGACGATCTTCATCTCTATACCGGCCAGGGGGAAGCCGAGCTTCCTGAAGCCCATTTCCGGGTCCATCGTATAGCCGCCGGTGGTGACGATGCCGGCCGCCTCGGTCATGCCCATGGTCCCGACCTGAAGCATGTTGGGCGCCTTCTCCCGATAGGCCTGACCCACGCGATCCGGCATGAAGGCGAAGCAGCTGTTTTGCAGGCGCACCGACGACATGTCGGTCCTGGTCCAATCGGGATGGGTGATCATGGCCTGATGGAAGGTGACGAAGGGCAGGAACATCATCGTCACGCCTTCTTCCTCGATCTGCCTGAGACTCTCTCCGGCATCGAAATGCGGCTGGCCGATGAACGTGCCCCCCACGTCGATCGCGCCGAGCATGCACAGCATCGCGGCGATATGGAACAGCGGCAGCGGCGACCAGGCGCGCTCGTCGGGCTGGAAGGACCAGCGATAGCGGGCGAGATTCGATGCCTCCCGGGTGACGGCCTCGTGGCTGAGCAGGCACCCCTTGGGATTGGCCGAGGTGCCCGACGTATAAAGGATCATCGCGGTATCGCGGACTCTGACGGTCAGGCGGGAGGCGTGGATATCGGCCTCGTCCACCTGTTGCACCGCCGCGTCGAAGGTTGCCTGATCGATGAAGCCGGGGACCGAACGCCCGCCCAGCATGACGATCCGCCTGAGCAGAGGCGCGCCGGCGAGCGTCAGGGCGGCAGGGTCGGTGGCATCGGGCAGGTCGGGGAAGGCCTCCACCAGCCGGTGGCCGAAATCGATATGCTCGCTGACCATGTCATTGGTGATGATCGCGGCCAGATCGGCATTTTCCGCGACATAGGCCATTTCGGGCGCCTTGTAGCGCGCGTTCATCAGCACGGAGACGGCGCCGCACATCGCATTGGCGAACAGCGTTTCGACAAATTCGATGCTCGACGGCAGCAGGATGCCGACATGGTCGCCGCGCTGGATGCCGAGCGCCTTCAGCCCGCGCGCGCGTCTTAGGACGCTTTGTACGACATCGTCATATGTCTTGCGTTCCCCCGGAAAAACCAATGCTTCCTTGTCGGGCGCCTTGTCCCATCCTTTGAGAAGCAGATCGCCCAGGGTGGTTGCAGAGATACGGAATGGGGCGCAATCTTCGCCTTGTGTGACCACGGATGTCCGCTCCTAAAAATGCCGGTCAGCTGTCGATGACGATCAGATTGCAGCCATCGCTCCTGTCTGCGCCTTTCGTTGGATAGGTGCAGCTTTGTCTTCCGGCTCCAAGAGCAGGTGCAGAGATTTTTGCATCACTGGTCGGGAATTCACGATGGAAGCCTATGTCTACGATCATGTACGGACGCCCCGCGGCAAGGGCCGCCCTGATGGCGCGCTGCATGAGATCACCTCGGTCGAAATGGCGACGCAGCTGTTGAAGGCGCTTCAGAGCCGCAACGATCTCGACACCGGGCTGCTCGACGATGTGATCATCGGCATGGCCCAGCCGGTCGGCGAGCAGGGCGGGGTGCTGGCCCGCGCGGCGGTGTTGCAGGCAGGCTATGCCCAGACCGTCGCGGGGCAGCAGATCCATCGCTTCTGTGCAACCGGTCTCGATGCGGTCAGCCTGATCGCGGCGCAGGTGCATTCCGGCATGATCCAGGCGGGTATCGGCGGCGGCGTCGAGTCGATGAGCCGCACTGTCATGGGCTATGACTCGGGAGCGTGGACGTCCGATCCGTCGGTTGCCTTCAGCAATTATTATGCGCCCCAGGGCATCGGCGCGGACCTGATCGCGACGCTCGATGGCTACACGCGCGAGGATGTCGACAATTTCGCCGTCGAGAGCCAGCGCAAGGCCGCCCATGCGTGGGAAAACGGCTTTTTCAAAAACTCGATCGTGCCGGTCAAGGATGTGCTGGGCGAAGTCGTGCTCGACCATGACGAGCATATGCGCCCCGGCACCACGGTGGAAAGCCTTGCCAAGCTCAAGCCCGCCTTCGAAGGGTTCGGCAAGGCCGGGTTCGAGGCGGTGGCGAAGGCCAAATATCCCGAAATCGAAGATCTGAACTATGTCCACCATGGCGGCAACAGCTCGGGCATCGTCGACGGCGCGGGCCTGGTTCTCGTCGGGTCGAAGGAATTTGGGGAAAAGGCTGGGCTCAAGCCGCGTGGTCGCATCCGTTCCTACGCCAATATCGGGTCGGAGCCGACGATCATGCTGACGGCGCCGGGGGCGGTGTCGCGCAAGGCGCTCAAGGCGGCCGGCATGACCGAGAAGGACATCGACCTGTGGGAGCTGAATGAAGCCTTCGCCAGTGTCGTCATGCGCTTCCAGCGGGAACTGAACGTCCCCGACGACAAGATCAACGTCAATGGCGGTGCAATCGCGATGGGCCATCCGCTGGGCGCGACCGGCGCCATGATTCTGGGCACCGTGCTGGACGAGCTGGAGCGGCGGAACGCGGAAACCGGCCTCATCACCCTGTGCGCGGCCAACGGCCTCGGCACGGCTGCCATCATCGAGCGCGTCTGAGCGCGCACACCAAACTATAGAGCGGGACATCCCATGAAGACTATGCGACTGGAAAAGGCCGAGGACGGCTTTGCGATCCTGACCCTCGACGCCGAAGGCTCGATGAACGTCGTCAACGATGCTTTCATCGCCGACATGGAAGCGGCGACCAAGCAGATTGCCGAGGACGACAGCATCAAGGGCGTCATCCTGACGTCCGGCAAGAAGACGTTCATGGCCGGTGCGGACCTCAAGCAACTGGTGAACGGGTTCGGCACGCTGACGCCGCAGGAAGCCTATGCCTTTTCAAAGCGCGCGACCGACATGCACCGCGCCATCGAGCAATCAGGCAAGCCCTGGGTGGCGGCGATCAACGGCCTGGCGCTGGGCGGTGGGTTCGAGCTGGCGTTGGCTTGCCACCGCCGCATCCTGGTGGATGATGCCAAGGCGCAGGTCGGCCTGCCCGAAGTCAATGTCGGCCTGCTGCCCGGATCGGGCGGTACGGTGCGGCTCGGCATCATCGCGGGCATGAAGACCGCGCTCGACCTGCTGCTGTCGGGGCGCTCGGTCGGTCCGCAGGAAGCGCTCAAGCTCAAGATCGTGGATGAGATTGTCCCCGCCGACAGGCTGATCGACACGGCCAAGAGCTGGCTCGCCACCGGCCCGGATCCGGTCAAGCCCTGGGACGTCAAGGGGTGGACGCCGCCGCAGAAAAAGGGCCTGACCGTGCCCGAGGATTCCGGCGCATACATGATGTATACCGGCGGTCTCGCCAAGGTGGGTTATAACCAACCCGCGCCGGCCGCGATCCTGAACTCGGTGTTCCACGGAATGCAACTGCCCTTCGACAAGGCGCTCGCGGTCGAGGGCAAATATTTCGCCAAGCTGCTGACCGATCCGGTCGCACGCAACATCATCCGCACCACTTTCATTTCGAAGCAGGCGGCCGAAAAGGGCGCGCGTCGCCCTGAAGGCTTCCCCAAGTTCGAAGCCAGGAAGATTGGCGTGCTGGGCGCGGGCATGATGGGGGCCGGCATAGCGTTCGTGTCGGCCAATGCGGGCATCGAGGTCGTGCTGATCGACCGCGACGTCCCGACGGCGCAGAAGGGCAAGGACTATTCGGCCAAGGTGCTGGGCAAGCTGGTCGAAAAGGGCAAGCTGACGCAGGACAAGGCGGACGCCGTTCTCGCCCGCATCACCCCGACCGACGATTTCGCGCTGCTCGATGGCTGCGACATGGTGGTCGAAGCCGTGTTCGAGGATACGGCGATCAAGGCCGAAACCACGAAGAAGGCTGAAGCGGTGCTGCCGACGCAGGCCATTTTCGCGTCCAACACCTCGACCCTGCCGATCTCGCAGCTCGCCCAGGCGTCGCGGAGCCCCGACCAGTTCATCGGTCTGCACTTCTTCTCGCCGGTCGACCGCATGGGTCTGGTCGAAGTCATCATGGGCAAGCAGACCAGCAAGGAAACGCTGGCCAAGGGGCTCGACTTCATCGCGCAGCTGCGCAAGACGCCGATCGTCGTCAATGACAGCCGTGGCTTCTACACGAGCCGCGTCTTCCAGATGCTGATCCACGAAGGCGCAGCCATGCTGGCGGAAGGCGTGCCGCCGGCGGTGATCGAAAATGCCGCCAAGGCGGTCGGAATGCCGGTCGGCCCGCTGGCGCTGCTGGACGAACTTACCCTCGATCTGCCGCTCAAGATCGTGGATCAGGCGATCGCCGAGGAAGGTGAGAAATATACGCCGCCGGCGGGCGTCCCCGTGATGCGCCGGATGAAGGACGAGATCGGTCGGTCGGGGCGCAAGACCGGCGGCGCCTTTTACGACTATCCCGAGGGCGGCAAGAAGCATCTCTGGAAGGGGCTGGCCGAACATTTCCCGGTCAAGGACGGCTGGGATGTCGAGGAGCTCAAGACGCGCTACCTCTACGCCCAGGCAATGGAAACGGCGCGCTGTCTTGAGGAAAATGTGCTGGAGACGCCGCAGGATGCCGACCTGGGCGCCATTTATGGTTGGGGTTTCCCGAGCTGGACCGGCGGCACGATCAGTTACATCGATACGGTGGGGATCGAAGCCTTCGTCAAGGAATCCGACCGTCTCGCCCAGCTCTATGGCCCGCGCTTCCTGCCGTCGGCATGGCTGCGCGACAAGGCGGCGAAAGCCGAACCCTTTTATGCGTCCGCCAAGGGCGCGACGGCCAAGGAGCCGATCCCGGCATGAGACGCCTGATTTTCGAGCCGGAACATGAGCAATTCCGTGACAGCGTCGTCAAGTTCATGAGCGCCGAAGTCGGCGCCCATGCCGAACGCTTCCGTGAACAGGGCATGGTCGATCGGGAGCTGTTCCTGAAGGCCGGCGAGCAGGGGCTGCTGTGCACCTGGGCGGATGAGAAATATGGGGGGGCGGGTATCGACGATTTCCGCTTCGAACAGATCATCATCGAGGAGAATATGCGCCATGGCGACATAGGCTTCTACATCAATCTCCATAATGATCTGGTCGCGCCCTATATCGCCAAGCTGGGAACCGAGGAGCAGAAGGACCGCTGGATGCCCGGCATCGTCAGCGGCGAGAAGATCCTCGCCGTCGCGATGACCGAACCGTCGACCGGCAGCGACCTTGCGGGCATGCGCAGCAACGCAATCGACAAGGGCGATCATTGGCTGCTCAATGGCGCGAAGACCTATATCTCCAACGGCATCCTCAGCGATCTGGTGATCGTTGCCGCGCGGACCGACCCGAACAGCCGTCACGGCCTCGGCCTCTTCGTCGTCGAGCGCGGCATGGAAGGGTTCGAGCGCGGCCGCAAGCTCGCCAAGATGGGCATGAAGGCGCAGGACACCGCGGAGCTTTTCTTCAACGACGTCAAGGTGCCCAAGGAGAATGTGCTGGGCGATCCGACGCAGGGCTTCAAATATCTGGCGCGCTTTCTTGCGCAGGAACGGCTGGTGGCCGCGATCGGATTCATGGCGACTGCGCAGACAGCCTTCGACATCACGCTGGATTATGTGAAGGAGCGCAAGGCGTTCGGAAAGCCGATCGGGGCCTTTCAGAACAACCGGTTCAAGATGGCGTCGATGCGGGCCGAACTGGACGCGATCCAGACCTATGTCGACCAGTGTGTGCTGCTGCTCAATGCCGGGGAGCTGACGGCGGAGGACGCATCTTCGGCCAAGCTGCTGGCGAGCGAACTGGAAGGCCGGGTGATGGACGAGTGTGTTCAGCTGCACGGCGGCGCGGGCTATATGGAGGAATATCGCATTTCCCGCATGTATACCGACGCACGCATCAGTCGCATTTTTGCCGGCACTTCGGAAATCATGCGCGAAATCATCGGTCGTGGGCTGGGGCTTGACGAGCGCAAGCTGTCCTGACGGCTGAACCGGGGATAAGTCGGATGCTGAACGTCGAACAATTGCGCCGTTTCCGGGTGCCCGAAGCACAGGATGTCTGCGATCCGCGCGGGGCGATCCTCTATGCGCTGGGGGTCGGCGCGGGGCTCGGAGCCATAGCCGAGCAGCATCTGATCTTCGAGCGTGATCTGGCCGTGTTGCCGACCATGGCGCTGGTTCTGGGGACACCCGGATTCTGGCCCATGGCGCCGGAACTTGGCTGGGACTGGCCGCGCATTCTGCATGGCGAGCAGACGCTGAAACTGTTTTGTCCACTCGAACTGGGGCAACTGGTCAATGGCCGGATCGAGATTATCGGTCTCGCAGACAAGGGGGTGGGCAAGCCCGCGCTTGTGCGGGCGAAACGCGTGCTCACCACGCCCACCGACCGGCTGATCGCCGAAATGGAGGAAGTGTGGGTCTTGCGGGATGCAGGTGGTTTTGGCGGCGCGCGCAATCTTGACGGGTCGGAGCCGGTCGTCATGCCGGAGCGGCCAGCGGACGCGTTCCTCGACCTGCCGACGGCGTCCAATCAGGCAATGCTGTATCGCCTGACCGGCGATCGCAATCCTCTGCATATTGATCAGGGCACGGCGCAGGCGGCCGGTTTCGATCGGCCGATATTGCATGGGCTTGCCACCATGGGGCTGGTCGGCCGCGCATTGACCCATCTGTGCTGTGACGGCGATCCGGCTTCATTGACCGAAATGCGGGTCCGGTTTACCGCGCCGGTCTGGCCGGGGGAAACGGTCCGGACGGAGGTCTGGCGCCACGGCGACGAAATATCGTTCCGGGCGAGCGTGCCCGACAGGAACAGGATTGTGATCGATGGCGGACATGCGCGCATCGGTGGTTTCAAGGAAGAACGGGACGCATTGAAGTGAAGATATTGGACGGTAAGATTGCACTGGTTTCCGGCTCTGGGCGTGGCATTGGCAAGGCCATTGCGCTGAAACTTGCAAGCGCCGGGGCTCATGTCGTGGTGAACGACCTGGACGAGGATGTGGCGAAGGCAACGGCAAGCGAAATCGAAAGCCTGGGCGTCCGCACCGTGGTGTGCGTGGGCGATGTGACGGAAGCCGATTTCGGCGACAAATTTGTTGGAACGGCGATCGCGCATTTCGGAACGATCGACATCATCGTGAACAATGCGGGATATGCGTGGGATTCCGTGCTTCAGAAGACGAGCGACGAGCAGTGGATGGCCATGCTCGACGTGCATCTCAATGCCCCATTCCGCATTTTGCGCGCCGCGCAGCCGGTGATCGCCGCCGCGGCGAAGAACGAGATTGCGGAGCACGGCCGGGCCAAGCGCCGGACGGTCATCAATATATCCTCTGTCGCCGGGCTTGGCGGCAATGCCGGGCAGTCGGGCTATGCGGCGGGCAAGGCGGGGATTGTCGGCCTCACCAAGACGGTGATGAAGGAATGGGGGCGGTACAATGTCACCGTCAATGCCGTGGCTTTCGGCGCCATCATGACCCGCATGACCGCCGGCGAGGCGGGCAGCTCGACCATCAACGTCAAGGGCCGGGACATCAAGGCCGGCGTCAGCGACGAAATATTGGAAGCCATGGAAAAGGGCATCCCGCTGGGCCGTGCCGGAACACCGGAAGAAGCGGCCGGGGCCGTTTACCTGCTGTGCCTGCCCGAAGCGGATTATATCACGGGCGAGGTGATTGTCGCGGGCGGGGGCTGGAAACTCTGAGTGGAAGCGGGGCGGGCCCTTGCGCCCGCCCTTGTTCAGGCGGGCCAGCTCGGCGTTCGGCCCTGCATGCCTTCGAAGATGGGACGCATCGGATCGGGCACTGATCCCGCCCCGATGCCGGTGCCGAAATTGATGCCCCGTCGCTCATATATCCGCCATCCCTCGGCCGTGCGCCGCAGCCTGTCCTCATAGCCGCCCACCGCCAGAAGGTCTGTCGGGCGCAGGGGATCGGCGCCGGGGATCGCGAACCACTGCCAGGCCATGACGCGGCTGGCCGCGCGGGCTTCGTCGCCCTGCACTTCGATCACCAGATTGGTGATATTATGCGAACAGCCCATCATTGCGCCCTGATAGCCCATGCACTGGGCATGGATGGCTTCGCGCCCTACGGATCGCGCGCTGCCGAAGTCGATCGAGCCATCTTCCGTGAATATTTCCTCCGCGATGCGATGATATTGCATCGAATCGACCAGATGGGCGTAGCGGTAGATGCATTCCTCGATCGCGAGGCGATCCGCCAGCATGGGGAGGTCGATCGTCATGGCAAATACCCTTCTTTACCGACCGCGAGGGTGGTCGTGATCTTTGGTTCCTTTCAACCGCAGCCGACCACCCCGCCGTCGACCGGAATCTGGGCGCCGGTGACATAGGCGCCCGCGCGCGAACACAGGAAAATGACGATGCCGGCAATATCGTCCGGCGAACCCAGACGTTTGAGCGGAATATGCGCCAGCAGGGCAGGATCGACCTGATCCTCGTCCCGCATATGCGCCGTCATCTTGGTTGGGAAGAAGCCGGGAATGACCGCATTGACGGTGATGTTGCGTTCCGCCAGATCGCCCGCCAGATCGCGCGTCATCATATGGACCGCGGCCTTGCTCGCGGCATAGCTGTATGCGCTGAGCCGCTCCGTCTTCATGCCCGCGACCGAACCGATGTTGATCACCCGCGCCGGATCGCCCAGCGTCCCGACAGCGCCCAGTTCAGGCAGCAGTTCCCGGATCATGGTGAAGGGCGTCTGGACATTCACGGCCATCACGCCGGGCCAGGCCTTGTCGGGGAAGCTGTCGATCGGCCCGCCCCAGGTCTTGCCCGCATTATTGACCAATATGTGGCACGCGCCGACCGCATCGCGATAACGGGCGACGAGATCGACCGCCGCCTCGGGTGTCGACAGGTCTGCGGGGAGGGGGATGCACGGTCCCAGCGCCGCCATTTCCCGGGCGGCCTCTTCGCAGATGTCGGCCTTGCGCGATGTGATCGCGACCGTCGCCCCGGCCCGCAGCAGACCTTCGGCGATCATGCGGCCCAGCCCCTGTGCGCCGCCGGTGACCAGCGCCTTCTTGCCGGTCAGGCTGAACAGATCGCTCACATCGTCACCACGACTTTGCCGAACTTATGCTGGTCGCGCAGATGCAGAAGCGCTTCCTTCGCCTGTGCGAGCGGATAGGTCGCCTCGATCACCGGCTTGATTTCATATCGCTCGGCAAAGGCGAGCATGTCCTTGAAGTCCTGCGGGTCGCCGACCTGGCTGCCGACGATGCTGGCGCTCTTCAGGAAGATGTCGGTCGCGTTGAACTTGATCTCATTGCCGGCGGTCGAACCATAGATGACGATGCGCGCGCCCGGATTGATGGCGCGGACATAATTGGCGAAGCTGGGCGAGGGCGCACCGTCCAGCACCACATCGATGCCGCCGGTCAGCTTGCCGACCTGCTTGCGCCAGTCGGGATCGGTGTAGAGCAGGCCGCCCTTGGCCCCCATCGCCACGGCCCGATCGATCACGTCCTGATTTTCGCCGGTGACATAGACATTGGCGCCCTTGGCGACGGCGAAGGCAAGGCCGAATGTCGCAACGCCGCCGCCCACGCCGCTGATGAGCAAGGTTTCCCCCGCCTCCAGCCGGCCCTTGAACATCAGCGCGCGCCAGGATGTCAACGCCGTCAGGGGCATGGCCCCGGCTTCCTCGAAGCTCATGAAGGCGGGCTTGGGCGCCAGATTGTCGACCGGCACGCAGATATATTCAGCGATCGTGCCGGCAAAGGGCATGCCGAGCAGGCCGAAATCGGCGGCCGGCGCATGGCGGTTCGGCCCCCAGTTGCGCGCGGGATACAGAACGACCTCATCGCCTTCGCTGACGCCGGTCACGCCCTCACCGATCATGTCGACGACGCCCGCGCCATCGCAGCCCAGCGTGATCGGCACAGTCATGCCGGGATATTGACCATGCGTGATGAACAGTTCGCGATGGTTGATCGACGCCGCCCGCAGTGCGACGCGCACCTCTCCCGGACCGGGCACCGGCGTTTCGACTTCCGTCACCGCAACGGATTCAGGGCCGTCGGTCCGTTCGAGATAAAGGGCCTTCATGGTCAACCTTTCCTAATATCCTGCCTGGCGCCGCGAGCTGCGTGGCAACAACCCTTGCGTGACGGCCCCGGCTTTTCCGTTCCGAAGCTGGACATTTTTCCGGCTCATTGGGAACCTATCTGTGGATAGGAAAAAGGGATTGCGTTTATAGATTCATCGCTCAGAATATATTTCACACAATAAAACGAATCGTGCGAAGGCGCGTGCTCAGGAGAGAACAGCATGACCGTTGTGCCGACAACCATCTTGCCGCCCCGGTCGACGCATAGCCCAATCCGGCGCGCCGCGCTGGTGGCGTTGACCGACAAAGTGGCTCAGTCGCGCATGACGGCGGTGTCCGCCCCCGCCGGAAGCGGGAAGACAACGGCCATGCTGTTCTGGGCGGATGAACTCAAGGCCCGGGGGCGTCCCGTTCTCTGGCTGGCGGCGCGGGCGGGATTAGGAAGCAAGCAGTCGTTTCTCCAGGCATTGAAGGCCGCCGGGATCGTCGCGGGCCTGCCGTGGGAAGACCTGAAAAGTAATGCATCCGATGAAAGCTGGCTGTCCATCATCGCGATGATGGGGGATGTGCGACCCGTCATCATCATTGATGACGCGCAGTTGCTGGCCAAACCGATCCTTGAATTTGTGGCGCAATTGTCGTCCAGCGCGCGGGATGCGCTCACCATCATCATTGCCGCGCGTGGGACGGTCGGACTGTCGCTGGCGCGCATGCGCGCGCTCGGATTTCTGGTCGAAGTGGGGGTCGCTGACCTGTCCTTCACTTTGACCGAAGCGACCGAGCTGGTCACCCGGTCGATCGGAACGCCGGTGGATTCGCGCGATCTACAGGACATAGTGGGTGATACACAGGGCTGGGTTTCCGGTATTGTGATCGCATGCGACCTCTATCGTCGTGCCGGCGAAGGCGCTGGAAATCTTCGATTGACGGGCCTCCGGCCGGAATTCGCCGAATATTTTCATGATGAAGTATTGAGCCTGCAGCCGGACGATGTCCGTCGCTTTCTGGTCGACACCTCGATACTCGACGAACTGACCCCATCCGCCTGCGCGGCAGTAATGGAGGATGAAAATTCCCGGGCGATGCTGGACCATGTCTTCCGCGAAGGTCTGTTTCTGCATGCCATCGATCAGGAACATAGCCGCTATTCCTATCACCGGCTGTTTCGTGAAATGGTCCTCGGCAGGCTCATGGAACGCGCGCCTGGCCGTGCCGCCGTCATGCATCGACGGGCGAGCGACCATTTTGCGGAAAATGGGCAGCTTATCACGGCGATCGAACATGCGCGGCTGAGCGGCGATAAGGCGTTTCTCGCCGACCAGCTGGATCGTCTGGCCGAAGGACTGACCTATTCGGGATATCTGTATCGCATCGACGAACTGGGCGCGGAACTGCCCTGGCCGATCCTGGCCGAACGTCCCAACCTGCTGCTGGCGCTGGCGTGGAGACGTATCCGCCAACTGGCATTTTCTTCGGCGGACAGACTGATTTCCGCCGCGAGGCAGGCCTGTGAAGCCCGGCGCGAGGCGCAGTCCCTGCCCGCACATGAAATCGAGCAGCTTGACCTGCTGATCCGCCATCGCTTCGTGATGCTGGCGGCGGCGCGCGACGACATGGTCAGGGTCGAGGCGGACTCCGAGCCGCTGCTCGCCGAACTGGCCGACAGTCACGCCTACCTCAGCTGCACCTTGCTGGCGCAGCTCATGTCGGCGCGGCGGGAACTTTATCATTTTCAGGACATGCTCAAGCTTGAGGCGGAAACCAGCCGCGCCCTCTCGCGCCCCGGATCGGCTTTTGCGTCCATCGCGCTGAAGGCCTCAGTCGCGCCCACCATGATGGCGCAGGGCAAGACCCCCTTTGCCCAACGGTTTCTGGAAGAAGCCTTTGCGCTTGCGGTTGAGATCCATGGTCCGGGTTCCGGCCTGGCTGCGCTTCCTGCCTTGCCGTTGGCCGAGTTGCTTTACGATGCAGGCGATCTTGAACAGGCGGCGGATCTGGCGGAGCAGTATCTGCCGGTCGTGCGGCAATGGGGATTTTCCGATCAGATGGCGTCCGGCTATCTGGTCAGCGCGCGTTTGCGGGCGGCACGGGGCGATTTGCCCGGAGCGCTTTCGACGCTCAACGACGCCCATCTCGTGGCGATCGAATGTGGACTTGATCGCCTGCGCTCCTTCATCGTGGCAGAGGAAGTGCGGCTGCTGATCAAGGCGGGGCAGATTGAGGAGGCCGAGCAGCATTTTCTGGCGGGCGATCCGCAGCTGGACGGCGAACCCATTCCGACCTTGCACCCGACGCGGCGCAACGAAAGCATCGCGATCGCCTGGCTCCGGATCGAGATGCAACGTCACCGGCTTGGACGGGCGCGCAAGGTAGCCCATCGCTGGCTCGAATTCGTCAAGCGCGCGGGGGCGGTGCGTTCGGCCGTGATCTTCGAACTGCTGTTGGCGGAAATCGCCGTGCTTCAGGGCAATCGGTCCGAGGCGCGAAGGGCTGTTCGCGCCGCCGTCGAAATGGCCGAACCTGCCGGATGGGTGCGGGTCTTCATCGATGAGGGCGAGGTGATCGCGTCTCTCATCATCGAAGCCTATTCGCAGGGTCCGGAACTGGAAACGCCCGCCGATCGCTTCGCCGTTCGCCTCGTGTCGCTATTGCGCAGAGGACCGCAGATCGAAGCGGATGAGGACGAGGAGGATGATTTCGGTCTGACCGGGCGCCTCGCCAACCGCGAGGTCGACATTTTGACGATGGTGAGCGGTGGCTTGCGTAACCGGGAAATCGGCGACCGCCTGGGTCTGACCGAAGGCACGGTCAAATGGTATATGCAGCAAATATATGACAAGCTGGGCGTGCGGCGCCGGCCGCAGGCGGTTCTGAGGGCGCGGCAACTGGGTATTTTGCCCTGAAGCGCGCGCGGCTTCCTATCGAAGGATAGATTGCGCCGTTCGCGCAACCTGCGAACCGCGCAATCTGCGCGAAAGGAAATATCATGGCAAAACGCAAGGTCATCATCAGCTGCGCGATTACAGGTGCAATCCACACGCCCTCCATGTCGCCCTATTTGCCCGTGACTGCGGAGGAGATTGCGGAATCGGCGGTCGGCGCGGCGGAGGCGGGCGCGGCCATCATCCATTTGCATGCGCGCAATCCTGTCGATGGGCGGCCGGACCAGAATCCCGATCTGTTCGAACCCTTCCTCAAGGTCATCAAGCAGCGCACGGACGCGGTGCTGAACCTGACCACGGGGGGGCACCCCTCCATGACGGTGCAGGAACGTATTCGTCCCGCCCAGACTTTCGCTCCTGAAGTTGCCAGCCTCAATATGGGCACGATGGGCTTTGGTTTGTTCCCGATGCTGGATCGCTACAAATCGTTCAAGCATGACTGGGAACCGGCAGCGCTCGAAGCGTCGCGCGACCTGGTGTTCAAGAATACCTATGCTGATATCGAATATCTTCTGACAACTTTGTCACCACTGGGCACGCGGTTTGAATTCGAATGCTATGACACCAGCCATCTTTACAATCTGAAATATTTTCTCGACCGCGGTCTCGTAAAGGCGCCGCTGTTCATCCAGACCTGCTTCGGCATATTGGGCGGCATCGGCAGCCATCCCGACGATATCATGCACATGAAGCGGACGGCCGACCGGCTGTTCGGCGACCAATATGAATGGTCCGTGCTGGGGGCTGGCGCGCGCCAGATGAGCATTATCGCCATGGCGGCATCCATGGGCGGCAATGTTCGCATCGGTCTGGAGGATTCGCTGTGGGGCGGTCCGGGCCGGCTCGCTGAAACCAACGCGGAGCAGGTGAAGACCGCACGGCAGATCGTCGAAGGCATGGGTCTTGAAATCGCCACGCCTGATGAGGCGCGCGCCATGCTCGACCTCAAGGGCGCGGACCGGACGAATATCTGATGGCGGAAAAAAGCGGGCCGCTGGCCGGTATTCGCCTGCTGGAGATCGACGCGATCGGCCCCGTGCCGCTCGCGGCGATGCTGTTGGCCGATATGGGCGCCGAGATCGTCCGCATAGCCCGGCCGCCATCGGCGGGGGTGGGGGACTGGGACGATGTGGGGGGCGATATCCTGCATCGCAGCCGGGCGGTGGCCTATCTCGATCTCAAGCGGGACGCGGATCGCGAACAGCTGCTGGCATTGATCGAGCGGGCGGACGGGTTGATCGAGGGATACAGGCCCGGCGTCATGGAACGCCTTGGGGTCGGTCCCGATGTCTGCCTGGCGCGCAATCCGCGGTTCGTGTTCGGACGGATGACGGGTTGGGGGCAATCCGGGCCGCTCGCGCTGCGGGCGGGCCATGACATCAATTATCTGTCGATCACCGGCGCTCTCCACGCCATGGGTGAGCGGCAGGGGACGCCGCCGGTGCCGCTCAATCTGGTGGGCGATTATGGCGGCGGTGCGATGTTCCTGATCTTCGGCCTGTTGAGCGCGCTGCTTGCGGCGCAACGGACGGGGCAGGGGCAGGTCGTCGATGCCTGCATCACCGACGGCGTCGCGTCGTTGATGAGCCTTTTCTATGCGTGGCAGCCCAAGGGTTTGTGGGAAGATGCGCCCGGCTCCAATCTGCTGGACGGCGCGGCACCCTTTTATCGCTGTTATGAATGTGCCGATGGGCGGCATGTCGCGGTGGGATGTCTGGAACCGAAATTCTTTGCCCAGATGGTGGAAGGACTGGGTCTTTCCGATCGGCACTATGACCAGAATGATCGGGAAGGCTGGCCCGCGATGCAGGCGGACTTTGCCACGGTGTTCCTGACGAAAAGCCGCGACGAATGGGCTGCCCTGTTTGCGGCCGGCGATGCCTGCGTCACGCCCGTCCTGTCGATGGAGGAAGCGCCCCGGCATGCGCATAATGCGGCGCGTGGGACTTTTGTGCGGCGGAACGGCATGGCCCAGCCAGCGCCCGCGCCGAGATTGTCCCTCAATGCGGGCGGCATCTGCGAGCCTTCGGCCGTGCCGGTCGCCGACCTGATCGCAGCCTGGTCCTGATCTGCCATCGCAGCCATGCATAGCGCATCGGTGCGGCGCAAATACAACATCTGAGCCGTTTGTTCTGGATTGGCGCAAATCCTATCCGGCGATAGGTGGTTAATGAGGCTGAACGCTGAATTTGCCGCAGGTCATCACGCTTGCGCCGCGCGCAGGTGGCAGCGATAACTGGTTCAAGGAGAGGATTTTTATGCGATTGGCTGCTCTGAAATTGGCATTGGTTGCGAGCGCCGCGGCTGTTGTTTTCCCCTCATGGGCTCAGCCCGTAACCTCGGCCGAACCGCAGGCGGAAAGCGCGAATGCGGGTGACATAGTTGTCACAGCCCGTCGCCGGGAAGAGCGGCTGCAAGATGTGTCCGTCTCCATTTCCGCCTTCTCTTCGGAGGCGCTGGAACGCAGCACCGTTCAGACGGTCAGCGACGTGAAGACGATCGCGCCGGGTTTCACCTTCTCATCCGAAGGGGGCAAAGATAACGTCGCCCTGACCCTGCGGGGCATTGGCCAGTTGCCGCTGGGCGAAGTGACGCCGGGCGTCGTCATCTATCTCAACGACACCCCCTTGCCGTCCGTCGGGTCGAACGTGCCGACCTATGATATCGGCAGCATTCAGGTGCTCAAGGGGCCGCAGGGGACGCTGTTCGGCCGTAACACGTTGGGCGGGGCGGTCGTGATCGGCAGTCAGAAGCCGAGTTACGCGTTCGAAGGCTATGTGGAGGGCACTTACGGCCGCTTCGATTATCGCGAGCTGGAAGGCGCGGTGAATATCCCGATCATCGAGGATAAGATCGCCTTCCGCGCGGCGGGCCAGATCCGCCGGCAGGACCCGCGCAGGATCGCCTTCGACGGTGGCCCGGGCTTCGACAATATCCATCAGGACGCCTTCCGCCTGTCGCTGCTGGTCGAGCCGGTCGAGGGCCTCAAGAGCACGACCATCTATGAATATTTCAAGGGCGATGAACTGGCCGGCGGCCTTTATCTGCTGCGTGAGAATTACCCCTTCGCCGCGCTGGGGCTGGGGGTAGTCGAGCCGCAGGTGCAGGCGGCGCTGCAGGCGCAGAAGGCCAATCGTCGCGGATCGTTCGATGGCGGCATCAACGGCGGTGCGGCCTATCGCAAGACCACGTCTATCACCAATGATACGTCTTTCAGCTTTGGCGATCTGACGCTGCGCAACATTTTCGGCTATCGCAAGAATTACAGTTATCAGCTGATCAACACCGGCGGCCTGCCGCTGCTGCAGATACCCACGGGTCTACCGTCTCCCGCGCCTTCGGCCGTGCCGTTCACCCTGTTCACAGCGTCATCCGTGCTGGATCGGCAGTATCTGACGAATGAAACCCAGTTGCTGGGCGACTTTGGTTCGTTCAATTTCATCGTTGGCGCATTTTACAATAATGACAAGCCGGACGGTCCCAGCGGGTCGCAGTTCACGGCATTTTCCGTTGGTGGCGTCCCTGCTCCGGCGGTGACGGCGCATGTTCGCAACAAGAACTGGGCGGTCTATGGCCAGATCGGTTATGAATTTACCGACAAGCTGAAGCTCAATCTGGGCGCGCGTTACAGCTGGGACAAGGTATCGGCCTGCGGTGGCACCATCGGCACGAATTATGTCGATGAAGCCACTTGCCTCAACACCGCCGCCCTAGGTCTGGCCGACGGCGTCGGCACGGTATCCAACAAGGGGCAGGAGCCGAGCTGGACCATCGGGCTCGATTACAAGGCGACGCCGGACTGGCTACTCTATATCGTGTCGCGGCGCGGCTATCGGGGCGCCAATGTGAACACGCCGCTGTTCGAAACGCCCTTTACCACGGGCGGCACAAACCCGGCCTGCGTCGCGACCGGAGGCGTGTGCGCGGATCTTCGTCCTTTCCAGAAAACGGGAGAGGAAAAGATCACCGACGTCGAGATCGGTTCCAAATATGATTATCATGTCGGATCGGCACGCGGGCGCCTCAATATCGCCGCCTATTACAGCAAATATAAAAATGCCCTTCAGTTCCTGAACACGCAGACGACCGTTCCGAATGGCACCCCGGATTCGCCGACCAACGGGTCTTTGGCCGCCAATGTCGCGGATCTGCGGATTTGGGGCGTGGAACTGGAAGCATCGATCAGCCCCGTGCGGAGCCTCACCGTCGGTTTCAACGCCGCCTATACCAATGTGAAGGTGGAAAGCCTGACCGTTCCAGCGGGGCTGCCTTCGACGATCGTGCTGGGCGAGGGCCAGATCAACAAATATTCGCCCAGCTTTTCCGGCACGGCCAGCGTCAGTTGGACCCTGCCGATCCGTCCGGCTGACGGCGATGTCGTGCTCAACGCCGACCTGTTCATGACCGACGATTTCGGCGGTCAGAACGGCGAAAAGCTGCCGGGTTACCAGTTGGCCAATGCACGGCTGGACTGGCGCGGGATCGGGGGCACGGGCCTTGATCTGGGCGTCTATGTGAAGAACCTCTTCAACGAGAAATATTTCTCGGCCTCCAGCGTTCTTCTGCCGTCCTTCCCCACCAGTTCGGTCTATGCGGGCGATCCGCGGACCTGGGGCGTCACGGCCAAATATACATTCTAAAACGCCTGTGAGGGGGGAGGGTGAGCGATCCGTCCGCCTTCCCCCTCTACAAGGACAGGTTTGCGCCGAGGCGGCAGGGCGTAGGAAGTTCCCGAGAGGATGGCCATGAAGCTCGGCATATGCAGCATGTGGGGGGACAGGCTGGACGGATTTCGCGAAGAAGTCCGTCTTGCTGCCGATCTCGGTTTCGAGCTGATCACTGTGGGCGATTCGCCAGCGGGTTGGCACGAACTCTATGTGTCGCTTACCCTCGCTGCACTGGACGCCCCGAAAGCGACTTTGGCGCCGCTTGTCACATCGCCCTTCATGCGGCATCCGCTGGTAACGGCTTCCGCGCTCAGCACGATCGACGATCTTTCCGGCGGGCGCGTGGCATTGGGCCTGGCGACGGGCGGCAGCACGGTTCTGGCCATCGGGCGGCCGCCCGCCACGCAAAAGGAAATACGGGCGGAACTGGCGGCGCTTCGGGACCTGTTTGCCGGACGGCCGGCGGAGCTGAACGGAGCGGAGATCAAGCCGCTCCGTTTTGCCCGGCCGATTCCGATCTATTATTCCGCCTTCGGTCCCAAGGCGCTGGCTCTGGCGGGCGAGCAAGCCGATGGCGTCATATTGTTCGCGGGTGAACGCCATC
The DNA here is from genome assembly GCF_013375535.1 of Sphingobium sp. 15-1. Lineage (GTDB taxonomy): Bacteria > Pseudomonadota > Alphaproteobacteria > Sphingomonadales > Sphingomonadaceae > Sphingobium > Sphingobium aromaticivastans. The sequence continues at coordinate 572,722 of NZ_JABXJG010000002.1, read as the reverse complement.
TCGACGCGCTGAAGGACCGGATCGATACGGTCCGGGCAGCGGCGCAGGCGGCGGGGCGGGACCCTTTGTCGATCGATATTTGGGTCGTTTCCTTCGCCTCGATCCGTCCCAGCCGGGACCAAGCCATTGACGATCTCAAGGCGTTCATCGTCGTCAACGGCATGGCCTTCCGCACGCCCGAAACGCTGGCGCGTGTCCCGACGCAGTTTCGCGGCAAGATCGATGAACTGCACGCGCGCTATGACCCGACCGAACATGTGGTCGTCGGCGGCAGGAATGTGGCCTTGATGGAAGAATTGGGGCTGACCGGGTTTCTGGCGGATTTCGATACGTTGGCAGGACCCGTCGACGCGGCCACGGACATGCTGCGGCAACTTGAGGCGATGGGCGTCTCGACCTTCATCGCGGCCTTGCCCGGACATGCGGCGCCGCTAGAAACCATTCGCGGGCTTGCCCTGGCGAGGAGTGCGATGTGACACTGGATCTACTGCATCTGAGCGAAGACGAAGCGGCCGGGATTGCGGCGGTGCTGCGATCCCCGTCCCTTGCGGACATGATGGAGGCAGCGGAGGCGATGACGGTCGCAGCGCATGGCCGTCGCGTGACCTATTCGCGCAAGGTCTTCATCCCCCTCACCAAATTGTGCCGCGACGTCTGCCATTATTGCACCTTCGCCACCACGCCGGCCCGCGCCGGTGATGCCTATCTCAGCAGAGACGAGGTTCTGGCCATTGCCCGCGCGGGGGCGGCGGCCGGATGCCGGGAAGCCCTTTTCACGCTCGGCGATAGGCCGGAGGCCCGCTATGCCGCTGCGCGTGAGGCTCTCGCGGGGCTTGGGCATGACTCGACCCTGTCCTATCTTGCCGAAATGGCGGAACTGGTGTTCCGCGAGACGGGCTTGCTGCCTCATCTCAATCCCGGTCTGATGGACAGCGCCGACTATGCGCTGTTGAGGCCGCATTCCGCTTCCATGGGCATCATGCTGGAAAGCAGTTCCGACCGGCTGTGCGCACGCGGCGGCCCGCATTTCGGTTCGCCCGACAAGGAGCCGGCCCTGCGATTGGCCGCCATCGAGGAGGCCGGACGGGCGCGCGTGCCATTCACGACCGGCCTGCTGATCGGCATCGGCGAAACCCGCGATGAGCAGGTGGAAGCGCTGGTCGCCATTCGCGATCTGCATCGCCGCTACGGCCATGTTCAGGAAGTCATCATCCAGAATTTCCGCGCAAAGCCGGGAACGCGGATGGCGGATCATGCCGAACCGTCGCTTGACGATCATCTTTGGGGCATCGCCGCCGCGCGGATCATCCTGGGGCCTGAGATGACGATCCAGGCACCGCCCAATCTCCACGATCGCGTCGATCTGGCGCCGCTGATCCGGGCCGGCGTCAATGATTGGGGCGGGGTGTCGCCCGTGACGCCGGACCATGTAAACCCGGAGGCGCCCTGGCCGCATCTGGAGATATTGGAGGACGCCACCAAAGCCGCGGGCCGCATATTGATGCAGCGGCTCGCCATCGGTCCGCGTCATGCGCTCGCCGCGCGGGATTGGGTAGCGCCAGCCATCGCCACCCAGATCCTGCGTGCCATCGACGGGCGGGGATTGCCCAAGGTCGACGACTGGTCCGCAGGGCATGGCGATCCCGCGCCCGACATCATGGCCGTGGAGCCCGTTCTGGCCTCCCGATCGGTCCTCTCCATCCTTGCCGCGGCGGAGGAGGGTGAGCGGCTGAGCGAAGCGGACATTGTCACCCTGTTCGATGCCGAGCAGGATGATTTCACCGCCATCGTCAACCAGGCCGATCGGTTGAGGCGGCAGGCCGTGGGCGACATGCTGACCTATGCGGTCAACCGCAACATCAACTATACCAATATCTGCCTCTACAAATGTGGTTTCTGCGCCTTCTCGAAGGGCAGCACCAAGGCCATGCGCGGTCCGGCCTACAGGCTCGACATGGAGGAGATCGGACGCCGCGCGGCCGAAGCCTGGGATCGCGGCGCGACCGAAGTCTGCCTTCAGGGCGGGATTCATCCCGATTATGACGGTCACACCTATCTTGATGTCCTGAAGGCAGTGCGTGAGGCCGCGCCCGATATTCATATCCATGCCTTTTCGCCGCTGGAGGTGACGCACGGTGCGCGCACGCTCGGTCTGCCGCTGGAGGATTATCTGGCACGGCTGAGGGAAGCGGGGCTGTCCACGCTACCCGGCACGGCGGCGGAGATACTGGATCCCGAAGTTCGCGCCATCATCTGCCCTGACAAGGTGACGGCGGATGAGTGGATCGAGGTGATGCGCGTGGCGCATGGGGTGGGCCTGCGCAGCACGGCGACGATCATGTTCGGCCATGTCGAGGAATATCGCCATTGGGCGCGCCATCTGCTCCGCATCCGCGGGTTGCAGGAGGAGACGGGCGGCTTCACCGAATTCGTGCCGCTGCCGTTCGTGCATATGGAATCGCCGATCTGGCGCAAGGGGCTGGCACGGTCCGGGCCAAGCTATCGGGAGGCCGTGTTGATGCACGCGGTGGCGCGCATCGTGCTGCATCCGGTGATCCCCAATATCCAGGTGTCCTGGGTGAAGATGGGACCGGAAGGGGCCGCGGCGATCCTGAATGCAGGCGCCAATGACATGGGTGGCACGCTGATGGATGAATCGATTACCCGGGCTGCCGGTGGCGTCAATGGGCAGGAATTCGGGCCTAAGGAAATGCAGGCTCTGGCGGCCTCGGTGGGACGGCCTGTCCGCCAGCGCACGACACTTTATCAACCGGTGCCGCCACGGCCCCTTGCCTTATCGGAGACGCTATGACCGACCTGCAATATCCGGTGAAGGACAAGGTTGCGATTGTCACCGGCGGAGGAACCGGCATCGGTCTGGCCACCGCGCTCATGCTGGCGGGCCGTGGGGCGAAGATCGCCGTGGCAGGGCCGGAGGCTGCGCCGCTCGATGAAGCCGTCGCGCGGGTCGAGGCAACTGGCGGAGAGGCGATCGCCCTCATCATGGATGTCACCGACGAGGAGACGGTGGCGAACGGCATCGCCCAGGTCGTGGATCGTTTCGGCAGGCTCGACATCCTGCACGCCAATGCAGCGCAGACCGGTATGTTGGCCGGTGATGGGCTGATCGCAGATATGGATGCCGACTTCTGGGACCGTGCCTTTGCGGTCAACCTTCGCGGGGCGATGCTCACCGCAAAACATGCCATCCCGCGCATGATCGCTGCGGGCGGCGGTTCGGTCGTCTTTACCGGATCGGGCAAGGGCCTCGCCGGGGATCTCGACTTTCCCGCTTATGGCACGACCAAGGCCGGCCTGCTCAGCCTGTCCCGCTATATCGCCACGCAATATGGAAAGCAGGGCATCCGGTCCAATGTCGTCGTTGTCGGGCTGGTGATGACGGAGGCTCTGGACCGCAACATGCCGCCGGAGGCACAGGCGCTGATGCGGGAGCATAATATGGTCGACTATCTCGGTCGGCCGGAGGATATTGCAGAGGTAGTCGCGTTTCTGGCATCCGATCAATCCCGCTACATCACCGGCGCTTCGATTGTCGCCGACGGCGGGTTCACGTCCCATTCCGCGGTATTTGCAGACATGATGCGCTTTACCGCCAACCAATCGAAGGACATTCTATGACATTTCCTGCCATTGCCGTCGTCGGCGGCACCGGCAATCTGGGCGCTGCGATCGCCTGGCGGCTGGCGCGTGCCGGTTATCCCGTGACGATCGGATCGCGAAAAGCCGAAAGTGCGGAAAAGGCAGCCTCGGAACTGGGGCACGGTCTGCGCGGGGGCGCCAATGCGGATGTCGCGGCGGAAGCGGACATTGTCATCGTGACGGTGCCCTTTGCCGCACAGGAGGCGACGCTTCGCGACATTGCCCCCCATGTCGCGGGCAAGCTGGTCGTGGACACGACTGTCCCGCTCGTTCCGCCCAAGGTGATGCGCGTCCAGTTGCCGGATGAAGGCTCCGCCGCCCAGAAGGCGCAGGACGTGCTGGGACAGGATGTCACGCTGGTCTCCGCTTTCCACAATGTCGCCGCGCACAAGCTGGCGAAGGATGTCGATGTCGGGTGCGACGTGCTGGTATTTGGCGATGACAAGGATGCCCGGGCGCGCGTTGTGGCACTGGCTGATGCCATGGGGTTGCGGGGGCTGCATGGTGGTGCGCTCGTCAATTCCGCCGCTGCCGAAGCGCTGACGTCGATCCTGATCTTCATGAACAAGACTTATAAGGTCGACGGCGCGGGCATTCGCATCACGGGCGAACTCGTGCCGCTGGAGGCGTGACGCTGCCTTGACGGGTTCGAAGGAATCCGCCCATCGAAAGCCCTGACCCTCTCTTCGGACAGGGCACGGCTGATGGTGAGGATGGGGGAAGGGCATTTTGCCGTGCCGAAAATCGTCGGGCACAGATTTCAGGGCGGCTTCCCCTTCCGGCGGGAAGGTGCCGCGCACCCCGCCCCGTCTATCCTTTCGCCCGGAGAATATGGGAGGATCATCATGAAGCTCAACATCGGCGTTCCCAACAGCATGCACGTCGCCGCGATGACGCAGCCCTGGGAATATGCTTTGACCGGAGATGACATCGGACAGGCGGTGGCGACGGCCGATCGACTTGGTTTCCACAAATGCATGCTGGGCGAACATTTCATCATCCCACAGGAACATATAGCGCTGTCGGGCGACCATTATGTTCATGGGACGGTTGCACTCGCCTTCCTCGCCGGTCGTACCAGGAACATGAAGCTCAGTTCCTCGGTGTCGATCCTGCCTCTGCAAAGCCCGATCGTTCATGCCAAGGCCTGGTCGACGCTCGACTGGCTGAGCGGCGGCCGGGCCACGGCCTTGTTCGGGGTCGGCTGGCTGAAGGAAGAGTTCGACATGCTGGGTGTGGATTTCCACCAGCGCGGGCGCATGGCCGATGAATATGTCGCCGCGATCATGGAACTGTGGACATCGGAAAAGCCCGAATTCGAGGGCGAGTTCGTCCGGTTCAGAAATGTCGGGTTCGCGCCCAAGCCGGTGCAGCAACCGCGTCTGCCGATCTGGTTCGGGGGCGATGCCGAACCGGTGCTCAGGCGCGTGGCGAAATTCGGCGACGGCTGGTCGCCCTTCCGCACCCCGCCGGAAAAATTCCCGGAATGCCTCGACTTCATCCGTTCGCAGCCTGAATATGACGGACGGCCGATCGACATGTTCTTTGCGCTCGAAATGCTCAATGTCGGCGCGCATCATGAGATCATGGATGACCCGCGCGCGCCCGGGACGCGGGACGCGCAAAAGGTCATCGATCAGGTGGGCTGGCTGAAGGAACTGGGGGTCAATGAAACCATCGTTCCGCTGCCGCCGGGCATATCCGGGCTGACCGAATATCTTGAGCGGCTCCAGTGGGTGGCCGAGGAAATCATGCCCAAAATCTGAAACCTGCCGGGGGAAAGGCGCGAGCTGGCGCGCTTTTCCTCATGGACATCGCAAGACTGATCGGGAGGACTTGATGGCCCAATATGATGTTGTGGTGGTGGGATCGGGCGCTGCGGGCATGACTGCGGCGATCAGGGCCGCGTCCGCCGGGCTGTCGGTCCTCGTGCTTGAAAAGGCCGAACATTTCGGCGGCACGACATCGGTTTCGGGCGGCGGCATCTGGATTCCCGACAGCCCGCAGGCCAAGGCCGCCGGTGTCGAGGACAGCCGCGCCGTGGCGCGCCAATATGTGCTGGACGTGATCGGACCGACGGCCAATCCCGCGCTGATCGACGCCTATCTCGACGCCGGTCCGGAAATGGTGGAATGGCTGGACAAGAACAGCGAGGTTCATTTCCTTCTCTCGCCGCCCAGCAGTGACTGGTACCCTGAAGTCGGCGGCGCCGCCGATCATGGCCGACTGCTTTCGCCGCAGGAATATGACGGCAAGAAACTGGGCGATCACTTCGCCGAGCTTCGTCCGGCACGCGAGGAGTTCAACGCGCCGGGCGGCTTCATGATCGATCTGTTCGACCTTCCTTATCTGGCCGAAATGCCGTCGCCCAGGTCGCTGTTCCATTTCGGCAAGCTGGCCGCGAAATTCGGCCTGGACAAGGTGCGCCGCTATCCGCGCGGTACGCGGCTGACCATGGGCAATGCGCTGGCGGCGCGGCTGATCCGGTCGGCCATCGATGCTGGCGTCACGCTCCGCAAGGACGCCGCTGTCGATCGGCTGCTGGTGAAGGCCGGCCGCGTGACCGGCGTGCGCGTCGGCGGCGAGGACATCGAAGCAAGGGTTGGCGTCCTGCTGGCGTCCGGCGGTTTTTCGGCCAGTGAGCAGTTGCGCAAGGCCTATATCCCCTATGCCGAGGAGCATATCTCGATCCTGCCTTATGAAAATACCGGTGACGGGATGAATATGGGGCTGGATGCCGGGGCGTCGCTGGACGGCGACAATCTGGTCAATGCCGTCTGGGCCGTGGTTTCCAAGATGACGCGGCCGGACGGCTATGTCGCGCGCTACGCGCATCTGATCGACATGTCGAAGCCCGGCTGCATCGCGGTCGATGCCAAGGGCGAGCGTTTCGGGAATGAGGCGTCCGTCCACTTTGTCGAGGCCATGCACAAGAGCGGCACCGTGCCCGCCCACATCATCGGGGATGCCGCGTTCATCAAGAAATATGGCATGGGCATGGTGTATCCCGGCGGCGGCGGTCTCAAGAAACTGATCGCGGCGGGCTATGTCACAGCGGCGCCCAGCCTGCGCGAACTGGCGGACAAGATCGGTGTGGACGCCGACGGGCTGGTGGCGACGGTCGCGAAAATGAACCGCTATGCCGAGACCGGCAAGGATCTGGATTTCGGCAAGGGCGACACGCAGATCGATATCGAGATCGGCGATCCCAGGCATCAGCCCAACCCGTGTCTTGGTCGGGTGGAAAAGGCACCCTTCTATGCCATCCAAATCTATCCGGGCGACGGGTCCACGACGGTGGGCCTCAAGATCGACGCGCAATGCCGCGTGATCGGAACAGATGGCGCGCCGGTAGCAGGACTGTTTGCGGCCGGGCTTGATGCCAATTCCATCTGGCGCGGCAAATCGCCGGCGCATGGCTGCAATGTCGGCCCGGCCATGGTGACAGGGTTCATCGCCGGCAAAGCCATGGCCGAGTCACTGGTGCCGGCCTGATTCTTTGGGGGGGACGGCAGGAGCCGGGTCAAGGTTATCCTTGGCCCCGGCTCCTGCCGTAGCAACTACTGAGATCAACCTTAAAGCATCGTGCGGAAAAGTGGAAACCGGTTTTCCGCATAAACGATGCGACAACAGAAACTTAGAGCGCGCGACCTGCGCCGAATTTAACGCAGCGCGCTCTAGCTGTACGCCGGTTCGGCAACCATGCCGGCCCGCGCCCGAGCCGTCGCCACCAGCTTGAAAAGACCCGCATTATAGTCGGTCAGCTGGTCCATGGTCAGATCCCGATAGGGCGTCATCGGGCAGAGCGAGTCCACCACATCCCAGAACGGCTCGATTTTTTCGAGAACTTCGTCCACCGGCCCGCAGGTCACGAAGGCTTCGACCATCGCATCGGACACATTGCCGATGACCTTGGCGATGTCGCCATGCTCACCCAGGCTCAACTGGCAGGCGCGCGCCTGATCGCCAAAGCCGATCGCCTCGAAGAAGGGCTCATATTCCTTGTATCCGGAATAGGCCGCGACGGTGGCGCGGCTGTCGTCGATCGCCTTCTGCTTGTCATCATTGACCGCGATCCAAGGCCAGGCGTTGATTTCGATATCTTCGCGCCTGCGGCCATATTGGGCCAGCTTCTCGTTGATGAAAGGCAGTCGGCTCCTGGTATAGGCCGCGGACCAGAGGGCATGGACCATCAGACCGTCGCCGATTTCCAGCGCAAGCGCAGTCATCTTGTCCTGTAGCGCCGCGATCCAGATCGGAATCTCTTCCCGCACCGGGGGCGCGGTCAGCATCATTTCCTCAAAATCGGCGGAGAAATATTCCCCCTCGATCGGATCGAGCCCCTTATGCGCGTTGGCGATGACATAGCGGATCACCTTGACGCTTTCGCGCAGGTGGGACAGCAGCTTGCGTTCGGGTTCGCCATACATGCCCGTGACGCAGCTCTTGATGCTGGAGCCCAGCCCCAGCACGAAGCGGCCATTGGAAATGCGATCGACGTCCATCGCCGCGTAGGCGGTTTCCACCGGACTGCGCGTCCCGGCAATAGCGACGCCGGTGCCGACCTTCAGGCTGCTCGTCAGCGCGGCGGTCGCAGCCATCGGAACGAAGGGCGGGCCGTAAATTTGCAGCGAAAAGCAGCCCTCGAAGCCCGCCTGTTCCATCTGCTGGCCGATACCCGCCATGGCGGGGGCAGGCAGGGTGGGCATGACGGCCCACCAGCGGCGTTCACCGCCGACGGCATTGACGAGCTTGGACATGGCGACTCCGGAAAAGGAAAAAAGGAGCGGACGCTGCCGTCCGCCCATGGGGAGAGATCAGATCAGAACTGGAACAGTTCCTTGCGCAGGCCGATGATGTCGCTGCAATCGGCGCTGACATTGTCGCGATAGGCGAAGTCGCCCTTCGCCTGCCGGTCGGCAAGTTCCATCATCGCCATGCGATAGCGCTGCCCGGCCTGGTCGAACTTGCTGTGCAGGTCCTTGCGGTCGGTATGGCGCATATAGCGCGGGCTTTGCGGCGAGGTCATGTAGCTGTCCTGCCGCGACACCTTGTAACCCGCCTTGGGCATGACATGGCGGAACATCAGGCCCGCGTTGGAGGTGTTCATGACCATTTCCATCCGCGTGCGGTCCCGCGTTTCGGGCGTGCAGGGGTGGAACAGCGGCACATCGTCACCGGGGCTGAACCGGCCATAGGCGATGGCGCAGTGAGAGCGCAGATAGATGCGGATCACCTGCCGCACATTCTGGGTCGGCTGCTTGATGCCGCTGAAGAATTTCATCACCGGGGCGACCGACTTGTTGACGCAGGTGCGGACCATGGTGACGGTCTCGCTGTCGTAGAAGGTTTCCACGGTTTCGCTGTCCGACCGTTCGTCGCCGACGACGTCGGCATGCAGGAAGTCGGCATGGGTAAGGTCGATCAGATTTTCCAGGCTGATCGGCGCGGCGCTCTCAAAGCGGACGGTCGCGGTCATGTGCCGCGGCAGGCCACCCTTGGGAGGGAGGAAGGGCAGGCTGGGGAGATGGGCCGGGTCTGCCGCCAGCGGGTTGCCGAACCACACCCAGACCACGCCATAATGTTCCATCACCGGATACCGGCCGCGTGCGTCGGTAAATTCGCTCTTGTCGCGTGCGATCCGCTCATTGGGATGGAATTCGCTGGCGACGGCGACGCCATTGTCGCGCCACAGGAAGATGGGGTGCGAATAGATGGCGCGGCGGACGGGCTTCCCCGTCACGGAATAATCATGCGCCACCGGAAACCAGCTGTCGCGCATCACGAGATTATGCGGCACCCAGCGGTTGATGGCGTTCAGGGCGATCGGGTTGCCACCTGATGGCGCGGCGGAATTGTCGTCGTGCGAAACGGGACGATCGGCGGTTTCGAGCATCTTCAAATCCTCCTTCAGGCCGCTACGGTCTGATCATGGGTCGCGGGGGCGCTTTCCAGCATTGCCTTGCGCAGATCCTCGCCATGCAGCGAGACGGTGGGCTTGGTGGCACGCAGTTTCGATCCGTCGACCGATGCGAGCACCGACAGCGGGTTGATCCCGCGCAGCACCGCGCCGCGCACGCCCGGATGGCGAACGCCCAGTTCGGCCCGCCAGCGGACGGCTGTCACCCCCCGCGCCGAGGGGACGGGCGAAAGAACGGCGTGGAGCAGATCGTTGAATTGGTCGTCGCGCAGCGTCAACTGCGTCTCGCCAGTCAGCGGATGGGTGCGCGTCAGCAGGGTAAGCGGAAATTCGGCCACGAAATGCGACGGCCAATGCAGCGGGTGCCACTGGCAATTGCGCTCCATCACCAGCATCCCGCCTTCCTCATGCAGTTCCGACATCAGATAGGGGCTGAAGCGGACACCGCGGATCGCGATGACGAGGCTCGGATCGTCATAAAGCGCATTCAGATATTCCTGATGGCTGCAACTGACGTTGACCGTGCCGATATAGCTGTATTTGGGATCGGCGCTGAGCGGCGCTTCCGCCTTGGGATTGAGGCAGACCCGCACGAAGCCCGCCTGCTCGCTGACGCCAAAGGCATTGGCCTTGTAGATCGGCGGGAATTTCTGCTGGTCCTTCATGTTCGGGATTTCCTTCAGGCGTCCCGACTCGCCGTCATAGCTCCAGCCATGGTAGCCGCACTGGATCCAGCCATTGTCGCGGATGCAGCCCAGCGATAGCGGGGCGCGACGATGGGGACAGCGATCCTCCAGCGCGCGGGCGATACCGTGATTGTCGCGCCACAGCACGACCGGCTGATCACCGATATCGACGGACAGCGGCTTTTCGGAGGTCACTTCCTCGGACCGTGCGACAGCCCACCAAAGATCAGAATCGAGACTCATAGCGCTATCCACTCTCCTTTCGATTAAATTGACGGATGACAATTTATATGTCAACGTCTTTTCACTATGAATCTGCAGATGCTCGATCGTCCCCAGCGCACCCGCGGCCGTCCCGCCCTCAATGCCGCCCAGGCCGTGGATGAGGACAAGCTGTTGGGCCTGGCTTTCTCAACCTTCGCGGAGCGCGGTTATGAGGGAACGACGCTGCGCGATCTGTCGAAGCGGCTTGGGGTCAGCCACAATCTCCTGAATGTCCGGTTCGGCCGGAAGGAGGATCTGTGGATACGCGCGGTCGACTGGCGCATGGCGCAGGCCTCGCCCTTCGTCGAAGCCGCTTTTGACGAGCCGGCCGATCCGGAAGTGCGGCTGCGCCATCTGATCCAGCGTTTCTGCCTGTGGGCGACGAGCAATGGCGACATCGTGTCGCTGACCAATGTGGAAGGCTGCCGTTCGACCTGGCGGCTTGACCATATCGTCGAACATTTTGTGCTGCCGTTCCAGCGGCGGCTCGATGGTCTGCTCGACGCGGTGCGGTTGCAGCGGCCGGTTCACGGCCTGTCGACGGCGGCGTTGATGGCGCTGCTGGTGCAGGGGGTCGGCTATTATTTCTGTGCCGTGCCGATGCAGCAGCGGCTGGGGGCCGGGCAGGAAGTGGATGATATGCATGCGGCCGAGCATGCCGATCGCCTGGCCGCCTTCCTGCTCGCCGCCCTCCTTCCTCCGGTCGCCTGACCGACGCGGAAGAAGGGCAGTGGCACATCTGTTTACTTATAGGGATCGACAGGCTGGGGGACTTCCACCACGCCGATGTCCTTCAGCATGGTCAGCACGTCGGAAATGCTGAAGATGCTGATGATCTTGTCGTCCTTGAACTTGACGATCGAGAACCAGTTGACCTGAAACTCGTTGCCGGTCGGCTGCACGCCCATATAGGGGCCGCCGACATGCTTGCAATAATGGGTCGCGTAGATCCAGATTTCATCGTCGCCTTTGCCGACCGCGTCGATGGTCTTGTAGGCGGCGGGGAAGAAGGTCTTGTAGAGCGCGACCGGCGAGGTCTTCCACTGCTCATAGGTGCCCAGATCCGGCCGGTTGGGGTTGCCGTAGCGAAATTCGGGATGGAAAAATCGATCCATGCCGTCAAAGTCGCCGGCATTCAGGGTTTCCTGCAGGTCGGTCCAATGCTTGACCATCTGCTTCTGCTTGTCGGTCAGTACGGTCGAATCCGACACGTCGAGCTGTTCACGAATATCTTCTTTCCAGGCCATGATAGTCCTCTCTCATTCATTCAGGGGTGGTGCGTTATGCTCAGTCTTCAGGCGCGATGGTGATCGTAAGGCCCGAAAGCGCTTCCGACATCATGACCTGACAGGACAGGCGCGAATAGTCGTTGCGATGCGGCGATCCATCCAGCAGATCGCTTTCATCGTCCGATACCGGGGGCAGGGACTGAGCGAAGGCCGGGTCGACATAGACATGGCACGTCGCGCAGGAGCAACAGCCGCCACATAGCGCCAGCAACTCATCGAAACCGGAATCACGGATGGCTTCCATCACTGACGTATCGGCGGATGCCTTGATCGTCTGCTGGGCGCCGTCACGGGTAATGACATTCAATTCGGGCATGGCATTCCTCTGCTGGAATCGGAATCGATGCCCCCTCCTAATCAGGGCGCACTGATTTCCCTCCTGTCGAAAGGCAGGTTGTGAGATTGGCTATTTCACCTCGACCTGGACCGGGAAACGATCGAAATAGAAAGCGAAGGGGCGGCGCAATTCCTCGCCGGTCACATGAAAATCGCGTTCCAGATCATAGACGATCTTGCCCTTTGTCTGCTCGCCATGCTCGGCCAGATAGCTGTGCAGATCGGCCAGCGCCTGATCGGTCAGGGGGATGTCGGCAATACGATAGATTTCCTTCAGGATCGGGTCGGGATTTCTGATCCAGTCGTGGAAATAGACATCGATCGTCCGGTCGGGGGGCAGGATGTCGCGATCCCGCACGCAGGCGCGGAGCAGCTTCTCATAACGGTCGGGCCAGTAGCCAAGCGGTTCCTGAATATCGACCGTCTTGCGGAACATGCGCGCCGCATAGCTATACATGGTGAGCTGCGACCGGATCGATCCGACCGGATCGCGATGGGTCAGGACGAAGGTGGCGTCGGGAAAGGTCTTATAGAGGGCGGGTAACTGCTCCATATGCTGCGGGCATTTGATGACCCAGCGGTTCGAGCCATTCAGATATGTCAGGACCTGAAGGCCCTTCTTCAGATAGGCATAGGTGCCCGACTGGTCGTGGCTGAGATAATAATCGCGCCAGCGCGGCACATGCGCGAGCCACTCGATCAGATAGGAGGAGAAGTCGACCGCCTGAAGCTCGATATCCTCGCTGATATGATCGGGCGAAAATTCGTGCATGATCGCCATATGGGGCAGGATGGATTCCATCATCCGCCAGCCCTGTTCCGCCTTGGTCCAGCGGGGATTGCTATCCTCAGGTGTCGGGGTTTCGTCAGGGGCGGGAACCGGCGCGATCGCTTCCCACCAGGGCAGGGAGCGGAACCGGCGGTCGGCCGACAGCAGACCGAGGAGATGCGTCGTGCCCGATCGGGGAAGGCCCGCGACGATGATCGGCCGGACGATCTGGATGTCCAATATCTCCGGGTGGCGCTTCACTATGTCCTCGATCCGCAGGCGGGTCGCGGCAAAGCGGATCATCATCTGGAACAGATTGGCGCGCGTGACCGCCGAGGCGTTGGCATCCTCGTCCACGGCCTGGCACCATACGGCCAGCCGTTCGCGAAAATCGTCCGCGCCGAAATCCGACAGCCCGGTCTGCGCCTGCGCCGCAGTCAAAATGACCTCCGGCTGGAGGACGATCTGATCCGCCGCCGCTTCGGCCCCGGCCATCACCTGCATCTGGACATCGGTCAGCACGGGGTGATGCAGGTCGGTAATGTCAATGATGTTACGGCGCGCGGCCTCTTCCTGCGCGGGACTGCCCATGTCGCTCTCCTTTTATCGATGCGCCATCTAAAAGCACGGACCCTTTCTTCCGCAAGGTGCGCAGCCATCGCCACTGCGCCAAATGCTCCGCAAAAGCGCCATGCTGCGCAGGATGGCATCGCGGCACGCGAAACTGTTCGGAGAGTTTAGATGAACGCTGTTTCCCAGGTCTATGATCTGCCCGTCACACCGGCCATGGAGTGTACGGTTCGGGGCCGGATCGCGCTGCCCGGCGTGGTGATGGAATTGCACCATTATCGCTTCCGTGGCCTGCAGGGCGGGATATTTTCGTCGCCCCGCAGCTTTCTGGATCTCGCGCTGTCTCCTCGCCCCGGTCGTCCCTGTGGCGGCTATGGCGGGATCGGAGAGGGCAGAGCCAGCGCCCTGGGTGACGTGCTGTTCGTCCCGGCCCGAAGCGAACTTCATACCGAGTGGGGCGAGGGCGAGCAGACATCGATATGCTGCGGCTTCGACGGGATGGGATTCGATCATGACGAGCCGGATCTGTCGAACGACGCCTTGCAGGCATCGCTCGACGTTCGCAGCCCCGCCGTGCGTGAGGCGCTCCGGCGCATTGCGGGTGAGATTGCGCAGCCCGGCTTTTGCAGCGAGATGCTGACACAGGCGATATGGCTTCAGGCCGCGATCGAGTTACAGCGCTATCTGCGCGTTTCGGGCGGCGATACCGGAATACGGGGGAGTGGCATGTCCCGGGCCCAGCTTCAACGCATCGGCGATCGCATCGAGCAGCCGGGTAAGCCCCCATCCGTCGCCGAGTTGGCGGCGGAATGCGGCCTTTCCACCCGTCATTTCTTCCGCCAGTTCAAGGTTGCTACGGGGCAGACGCTCACCCGCTATGTCGCCGACCGCAAGATCGACAGGGCAAAGCAATTGTTGCGCCAGGCCGGCCCGGCGATCAAGGTCATCGCCTGGGATTGCGGCTTCGACAGCGCGGCCGCCTTTTCAGCCGCCTTCCGCAAGGCGACCGGCCTGACGCCCCGGCAGTTTCGTGAAGGCATGATGCATTGAAGGCAGGGCCGTTTCGCGATGGCATTGGCGCGATCGCGAAACTGGCCCCCCTTGTCCATCGGCGCGGTCGCCAGCAATGTTGCGCCAAAGCGCCGCCTATGTTCGAGCGGCCAACGGGAGAATTGGACGTGCCGGAAAACCTGTTCGATCTGAGCGGCAAGGTGGCGCTGATCACGGGCGCCAATTCGGGGCTGGGGTTCGGCTTTGCCCGCGGCCTCGCCCGCGCGGGCAGTGACGTCATCCTCTGGGGGCGGCGCGCCGACAGGAATGAGGAGGCGGCAGCGGCGTTGCGCGCGCATGGGGTGCGGGTGTTCGCTGACGTGGTCGATGTCGCCAGCGAACCCGCGATCGTTGCCGGCTTCGCCCGCGCGCTCGATGCCATGGGCCGGGTCGACACGGTGGTCGCCAATGCCGGTATCGCCAGCCGGGTGCCGTTCACGGACATGGACGTCGCCACCTATCGCAAGCTGATCGACGTCAATCTCGATGGCGCGGTCTTCACCCTGCGGGAGGGCGCGCGGCATATGAAGGCGCGCGCCGAGGCGGGCGATCCGGGGGGCTCGCTGATCATCTGCGGCAGCGGTTCGATCTTCCAGGGCGTGCCGACCATGGCCCATTATGGCATTGCCAAGGGCGCGCTCAATGCCCTCGCCAAGGCGCTGGCGGCCGAACTCGGTCCGATCGGCGTGCGCTGCAATGTCATCGCACCGGGTTTCATCGAAACCGAGATGACATTTGCAGACCCGGAGGTTGGCAAGATGATTGCGGACGTGGTCGCCGCGAAGGCGCCGCTCGGGCGAGCGGGCAAGCCGGCCGATCTGGAAGGCGCGGTCGTCTATCTGGCGAGCGACATGGCGGCCTATCACACTGGCGACACGCTGGTCGTGGACGGGGGGAAGATGTCCGCCAACTGACCGACGGACTGTCGATAATAGCAGGAGATATGCATGTTCGCCCGGCCCAACAGCCAGCATTGCCAGGTCGCCTATGTCACCAACGATCTCGACGCGGCGATGGCCGCGCTCAAGGACGCTTATGGCACGCCCGGCTTCTTCGAGTTGTCGAACATCCAGCCCGGCGAAGACCCGACCGGCAAGCCGGTGCTGAAGATCGCGCTGGCGGTGGTCGGCGGCGTGGAGGTCGAACTGATCGAACCGGTGGGCGACACGGCCCCCTTGTTCAGCGATTTTCTGCCCGAGGGCGATGACCTGGCCATTCGCTTTCATCATGTCGCGACCCGGATCGACGGACCGCTTGCCCACTGGGAGGCGCATGTCGCCTCGCTCGACCTGGCGCGGCACCCGGTTGTGTTCGAGGGCGCATTAGGCGACGTGCTGCGATATATCTATACCGACGAGCGCGCGACGCTGGGCCATTATGTCGAGCATGTCTGGATGGCGCCCGACCTTCTGGCGCAGATGCGCGCCGTCGTCCCCACCTATCCGCCAGTAAAGGACTGATTGCATGACCATCGCCCTGTCCCGCCTCAATTTCCGCGACATTGGCGGCCTGCCGACCGCGGGCGGAGGGCAGGTCCGGTCCGGCATCCTGTTCCGGTCCGAAGGCCCGGCCAGTTTTTTCGAGGATCATCATGCGGAACTGTCGGACCTGGGCTTTCGCTCGGTGGCGGATCTCCGATCGACGATCGAGAGGGATGCGGCGCCTCATGACTGGTGCGGCCCGGATTGCCGGATGCTCGACCTCGACATGAATACGGACCTGCGCGCGCAGGGGGAAGATATGTGGATGTCGCTCGGTCACGAGCCGACCGCCGCGCGCGCCGCCGAGGTGATGGCGCATAATTACGGCCTGATGCCGCAGGCCTTTCTGCCCCATCTGCCGCTGATGGTCGACGCGCTGCTGGCTCATGACACGCCGATGCTGGTCCATTGCACTGCAGGCAAGGATCGCACCGGTGTCGTCGTCGCCCTGTTCCTAGACCTGCTCGCAGTGTCGCGTCCCGTGATTGTCGAGGATTATCGCAAGTCCGATATATTCGGCCAGAATCTGCGCGTGTCGGGTCATCTCAAGCGCGATCTGCAAAAGACCTTCGGCTTCGTTCCGCCCGACGACATGGTGGCGGTGTTGATCGGTGTGCAGGATGATTTCCTCACGCGGGCGCTCGATATGGTCGTGACGCGCTGGGGCGGGATCGAAGGCTATTTCGAGGCGGCAGGTGTCGACGCGGGGCGGCGAGCGGCGCTGAGACAATTGCTTGCCACAGACTAGGCGGGAAATCTGCGCGGGCGTGTCCGCCACCCTGGCCGGGCTTCTGCTGCCGGGGCGTCGGCCGTCAACCGGAAGAAGATGGTGGAGAATGAGATGAGCGACAACGGCATTTTCGAATGGGAAGACTTGCTCGACCAGCTTCGCCCCCTGGGCCAGTTGATGCGCGACCGTATCCCGGAAAGGCTGCGCGGCGATCCACAGCTTATGCAGGAATCGATGCGCCTGCTGCTGTCGGGCGTGCTGCGGACGACCAACGACGCGATCATGCATGATCGCAGTCACCCGATTTTCGTGCCCGAACTCAATATCTGCCAGAATATCTTTCAGCCTAATGCGGATACGATCTACAAGGCGGCGCTGATCGAAAAGGGCGGGACCTATCGCATCCGGGGCGATCGCGGCACGACGCGGATGATGATCCTGGCTCAGCTTGGCCCGGACACGCTGCGCACCGGCCAGCATCATCCCGCACAGGACGCCAATGATTTCAATGATCTGCATATCGGTGCCGATGGGGCCTTCGATGTCATCCTCTCGCCGACGCGTCCCGCCGGCTATGATGGCGACTGGTGGGAACTAAAACCCGCGACCGAGAAGCTGATGGTCCGGATCGTCGCCTGCGACTGGGGTGTCGAGCGCGAGCCGCGCTTCGGCATCGTGCGTCTGGATGCCGATCACGCCGCCAAGGGACGCCCGACGCTGGCGCAACTGGCGCATCGTTTTGCCGAGATTCCCGCCACGGCGACGGTCTGTGCGCTGGCCTTTCCCGACAAGGTGCAGAAACTGCGCGACGAGGGGCTGATCAACACGCTGAAGGTCGTCGACTTCTCGCAGATGACGGGCCTTGCCCGGCAGTCCTATTATGAGGGCGCCTATGATCTGGCCGATGACGAGGCGCTGATAACTGAGGTGCAGATCCCCAGGGAAGTCGACTATTGGTCGCTGATCCTGACCAACGAACTCTATGAGACGACCGACTGGTATCATAATCAGTCCAGCCTCAATGCGGCGCAGGCCGTGGTCGATGGCGACGGCTATTTTCGCGCGGTCATTTCCGCGCACGATCCGGGCGTTCACAACTGGCTTGACACATCGGGCTATGCCAGCGGCGCTGTGCAGGGGCGCTGGTTCAACACCGACGAGCGGCCCACGCCGACGATGAAGAAGGTCAAGCTCGCCGACGTGCGCAGCCATCTGCCCGCCGACACTGTACTGGTGACACCGGACGCGCGCGCCGAAGCGCTTCGCGAACGCACGCTCCGCGCGCACACGCGCATCATCTGGTGAGGGGGGAACCAATGAGCGACGAACTGGCCAGACTTCTCGACTATGAGGCGATCCGCAATGTGAAGGCGCGCTATTGCCGCTTTCTCGACACCAAGGACTGGGATGGCTTCCTCTCTCTGTTCACGCCCGATGCGGTGTTGGATGTGGAGGAGGACACCGGCAATCCCCCGATGAGCGGGCACGCCGCCATATTGGAGCAGGTGCGTTCCGCGGTCATCGACGCATGCTCGGCGCATCAGATCCACTCGTCGGAAATCGACCTGCGCGGCGATGAGGCGGACATGATCACGGCGATGCAGGACCGGGTGGTCTGGGCGCCGGGCAAATGTCCGATCCCCGGCGGTCAGTCGATCACCGGTTTCGGCCATTATACCGAACGCTATGTGCGTCAGGACGGACAGTGGAAAATCGCTGCGCTCAAGCTCACGCGCCTCTATGTCGAGGTGCATCCCGAACCTGCCGTTTGACAGGTTGCCAATGCTCCTCCCAACGGCAATGCAGTGGCATATATTTGAGAGGACATGGGAATGACGGAAGCGGTGGAACCCGGCGCGCAGGCACTTTTCGACAAGTTCGGCACCTATATCCTCCCCGGGCGGGTCAATGATCCGCGCCGCGGCATCGACGAAGCGAAAGAGGCGGAGCGCATCGGCCTTGGCTGCGTGTGGATATCCGAACGCTATGCGCTGAAGGAACCGGCGGTGCTGGCGGGCGCGGTGGCCGAGGCCACGTCGAAGATCCGCATCACCGGCACCCTATATGCGACGATGCGCCATCCGCTCGTCACCGCCAGCGTCGCCGACATGATGCAGGCGATGAGCGGCGAGCGGTTCCGCCTGATGTTCGCGCGGGCGGTTCCGGCCTATATGAAGATGCTGGGTTCGCCGCCGATCACCATGGAGCGGCTGGCCGATCTGATCTCGATCTGCCGGCGCCTCTGGGCGGGTGAGAAGATCGATTATGAGGGTGTGCTGGGCAAATTCCCCGCCATCAATCTGACCGATCGCCATTGCGGCACGCCCCCGCCGATCATCTTCACTGCGATCGGGCCCAAAAGCCTGGAATTCGCTGGCGAACATTGCGACGGCGTGCTGCTGCATCCCTTCGTGTCGGCGCAGGGGGTGAAGAACAGCGCCAAGATCGTCCGCGACGCGGCGGAGAAGGCCGGCCGCGATCCCATGTCCGTGCGCATCTATCACAATATCATCGTCGCCCCGGACCTGCCCAAGGACGAGGAAGAGGCCGTCGTCGGCGGCCGCGCCATCACCTATTTCGAACTGCCCGGCTTTGGCGACCTGATCGTCGACATCAACGGCTGGGACAAGAAGGTGCTGGAGGATATCCGCGCCCATCCCAAGATTGCAGGCCTCAACGGCAAGCCGGCGGATCAGGCCTATACGCGGCAGGAGCTGGTCGACGTCAGTCGGCTCATTCCGCAGCAATGGCTGGACGAGGGCGCTGCGGTGGGGACCGCGGCCCAATGCGCCGATCAGCTCATGGGGTTCCTGGATGCTGGCGCCGATGAAATTCTGCTCCACGGCTCGTCGCCCAAGGATATGGGGCCGCTCACCACCGAACTGAAGCGCGCGCTGGCGGCGAAGGGGCTGTAATCATGGAATTGCTGACTCCCGATCGTATCACCGTCCAGTTGCAGGACTGGCTGGCGAGCGAAAAGCCCGAGTGGCGCGACATCCGCGTTCGCCCGCTCAATGTGACGCTGGGCGCGGGCTTTTCGGCGGACATCTTCTTTGTCGACGTCGACTATGTCGATCCGGCTGGTGCCCAGAGCCAGACGCTTGTGGTCCGCCGTCAGCCGATGGATCTGGAAGTGGTGTTCGGCAGCAGCCTCGCGCTTCAGGGCAGGATGATGGCGGCGCTCGATGCGCGCGGCGATCTGCCCGTGCCGCCCTGGATCGGCATGCATCTCGACCCCGATATTCTCGGCCTGCCTTTCCTGGTGATGGGCAAGGTGGAAGGGGAATGCGCCAAGCAAAAGCCCAATTATAATCTGGAAGGCTGGCTGGTCGAGATGACCCCGGAACAGCGGCGGCAAACATTCACCAATGCCATCAACGCTTTTGCCAGCCTGGCGACGATCGACTGGCGCGACGGCTTTGAATTTCTCGCCCAGCCGGAAAATGGGCGGCCGGGTCTCGATCAATATGTCGGTGCGCTGGAGGCGTGGCACAAGGCTGCGGGGCGCGGCCGGACGATGCCCATCGTCGATGCCGCCATGGCCTATGTGCGCGCCAACATGCCTGCCGATGCGGGGGTGAATGTGTTGTGGGGCGATCCCACGCCGTCGAACGTCATGTTCGCGGCCGACGGTAGCGTCAACGCGCTGATCGACTGGGAACTCGCGGCACTGGGGCCGGCGGAGCTTGACCTCGCCTGGTGGCTCTATTTCGACGATCTGTTCGGCCGCCGCTTTGGTATCACCCGGCTGGAAGGCCTGCCGAGCAAGGACGAGACGATTGCCATCTGGGAAGCGGCAAGCGGACAGAAGGCCGGGCATCTCAATTATTATGACATCGTCGCGGCGCTCCGCATGGCGCTGGTCGCGGTGGGCGCCTTCGACCGGCAGGTCGGCATCGGCAACATCTCTGCGACGAACAAATCGCTCAACGACAATTTCATGACCCTTTACCTGGCCGAAAAGCTGGGGCTGCCCATCCCCGAACTGGGACCGGATTTCGTGGCCTTCATGAAGAATCTGACGCCGGTGGAAGACAAGGCGGCCTGACGCGGCTCGCTGCGGGCATAAGTGAATTGCCTGCTTGACCACGGCCTCTTCTATTAAATACACAGTGTGGAATAATAGTGGAGAGGCGAGTCATGAGGCAGCGGTCGGACGAGGGGCATTCATGAACGGAGCTGTCGCGGAGCGCTCGCCTCTCGACGTCGATGCGCTGATCGCGGAGGCGGGCGCCGCGACCGGACTGTCCGATTTCGGACCGGACCTGTCCTTCATGACGGGCTTTCGCCGGCTGGTCGAAGCGGTCGAGGCGATGGACCCGCCTGCCCAGCTGCGCGAGACCGCGCATCACAAGATTGTCGGTTTGCTCGCGACCCGGTTGCGCTTCGCCGAAGACGAAAGGCAGCATCCGGACATTGTCGCGCAGGACGTGGGGGACCCGCTGATCGTCTGCGGCCTGCCGCGCACCGGGACGACGATCACCTATGACCTGCTCTGCCTTGATCCGGCCGCTCGCGCGCCCCGCGAATGGGAATGGTATATCCCCTGGCCTGCCCCGGAAGAAGCGAGTTTCGACAGCGATCCGCGCATCGCGCAGGTGCAGGCCATTTATGAAAACTGGCTGAAACACGCGCCGCAACTGGCCGATATCCAGCGGATGGACTGCACGCAGCCGGGAGAGTGCAATCATGGCATGATGCTGCATTTCGCCAGCACCAATTTTCCGGCCGAACTGGGGGTTCCCGATTTCGCCCGCTGGTTGCAGGATACCGTGCCGGAAGGGCAATATCGCACCCACAAGCGGATGCTCCAGCAATATCAGTGGAAAGGACCCAAGGGCCGCTGGACGCTGAAATCACCGCAGCATCTGATGGACCTGCCCGGTCTGGTGAAGGCCTATCCCGGCGCGATGCTGGTGTGGACGCATCGCGATCCGGTGCTGACCTTCTCTTCGTTGTCGAGCATGATCGCGGGGTTCCTCGCTGCCGTGGGCGGCGCAGACGACCTGAAGGCGATCGGCCGGTCGGTGGTCGACACCTGGTGCGCGGCGATGGCCCGCGCGACCGAGGCGCGGGCGAATGATCCGGCGATCGAGGGCCGCATTCTCGACCTCGCCCATCGCGATATCGTTGCCGATCCGATGGCGGCGATGCAGCGCATCTACGACCGCTTCGCTCTGTCCTTCACCGACGAGCATCGCGACCGCATCACCGCTTTTCTGGCAGATAATCCGGCCGCCAGCCGCCTTGGCAAGCACAAGCATAGTCCGGAACAGTTCGGCATCGATCCGGGCGAGGTGCATGAGCGGCTTGCCGGCTATTATGCGCGCTACGGCCATCTGTTCGACCGCGCGCGACCCTGATGTCTGGAGTATGAGCATGAGCGTTCTCGACCGTTTCCGCCTCGACGGGCGCACCGCCATCCTGACCGGCGTAGGGCCGGGCGTGGGAGAACATGTCGCCAAGGCCTATGCCGAATTGGGCGCCAATGTGGTCCTCTCCGCCCGCTCGCAGGGCCGGCTCGACCGGATTGCCGCAGAGATCAACGCGGCCGACGGCGGCAGGGCGATCGCCATCGCCGCCGATGCAGGCGAGAAGGCCGATCTCGAACGGCTGGTGGCGGGCGCCCGTGAGGCTTTTGGGCCGATCCATATCGTTTTCAACAATGCCGCGGCCGGCGTGGTCTATGCCGCTGATGGCGGGCTTTGGGCGAACACGGACGACGTCTGGAAAACGGCGATGGACGTCAATGTCATGGCGACCTGGCGTCTGACCGAACTGACCGAGGCCGATATGAAGGCGCATGGCAAGGGCAGCATCATTTCAGTCCAGAGCTGCGGCGGCTTCACGCCAATCCCGCCCGCCGTCGCCTATGGCGTGTCTAAGGCGGCGCTGCTCTTTCTGGTGCGCGAGCTGGCCAAGACGCAGGCGCCGCACACGCGGATCAACTGCCTGTGCGTCGGATCGATGAGTCCGGACGGACAAGAGGCCGATATTCACAAGGGGCTGGGCCTGGCCGAGCGCAACGCGATCAAGCGCTTCGGCGCGGCGGACGAGGCGGTAGGCGCAGCCATATTGCTGGCGGGGGACGGCTCCAGCTACACGACCGGCAGCACCATCTTCACCGAAGGCGGCCGGGTGGGGACCATTTCATGACCGCCAACCCCCTCTGGACCGAAGATCAGGCGGCGGCGGAACGGCTGGCGCTACGCCTGATCGAACGGGCCGACATCCGCGCCGCGCGCGAGGAGGCGCGCCTCCTCTTATTGGCCGATCCGCTGGCGGCTACGCTCGACGGACGGCTGGGGCTGGATCGTGCGCTCGATCAGTGGGTGCTGGGGCTCGCCATGCGCGAAGCCAATGGTGATCCCGCCGATCCCAAGGTCGTCTGGAATATCAGCAACGCCCCGCGGCGCTGGTTCGGCCACATCTATCCGGGTGCGGCGGTGGCGATCGACAATCCTGACAATTTCAATCGTGAAATTCCGGTCGATGGCGATGGGCACTATGCCGTCGACATTCGCTTTTCCGCCGATCCGCCACAGTTCAGCATTGTTGCCGAGGTCGAGCCGGAGCATCATGCGGGACTTGGCCGTAATCTGGGCGCGCTGACGCTTCAGCAACTTCTGCCCTTCTGCGATGCCGATGGGCAGGTGACGGTGACCGTCGGCCCGCAGGAAGGCGGTGCGACCCATTTGCGGACCGAGCCGGGCGCGCGGATTCAGGTCTATACCCGTGACAGTCAGCGCGACTGGCGGCAGGTGCCGGCACAGGTCAGCGTCCGTCGCCTCGACCCGCCATCGGACCGGCGCCCGCGCAGCGAGAGCGAGATTGCCCGGACCATCATCGCCGACCTGCCTGCCTGGGTCGCCTTCTGGTCGGGTTTCAAAAATGATTTTCTCGGCCATCCCGAACCCAATCGGCTGATCGGACCCAATGGCCGCGACGGGGGTTGGGGCTATCTGGCCGGTGGGCGCTTTGCACTGGGGGAAGGGCAGGGGTTGCTAGTGACCATCGATCCGGCGGGCAGCTATTATACCGGCATCCAGATCGCCGACCCGTGGACGATCTCGCCAGATCCGATGCTTCGCATGGTCAGCCTCAACAGTGGGCAGGTCACGCCCGCCGTAGACTGCACGGTCAGCTATGTGGTGGCGGGCGTCGATCCGGGCATCGCCAACTGGATCGATACGACGGGCCTCGAAGAAGGCTGGGTGCTGCTGCGCTGGCAGGGCGTGTCCGAAGGCGCCGACCCCGCCCGCTTCATTCGCGACGTGCGTGTCGTCGATCTGGCGGCCATCGACCGCGAAGTGGACGCAGGCGTTCCCCGGGTCGATCTCGCCCTGCGAGAACAGCAGTTGCGCGATCGCGCGCGCCAGCATGGCCTGCGAACCCATGCCGCAATCTGGGGAGACGCATGATGCAGCCCAAGGGCTCGATACTGGAACTGTGTCAGGTGGTGCGCGACATGGAGCGCGCATTGGCTCACTGGACGCGGGTCATGGGGGCGGGACCGTTTTTCGTTTTCGACGTGCCCGTGCTGCCGGGCCAGATCTATCGTGGCGCGCCGACGCAGGTGGCGATGAAGGTCGCGTTCGGCTTTTCCGGCGGACTGCTGATCGAACTGCTCCAGCAGACGAATGAGGGGCCTTCGGTCTTCACCGAAATGCTCGACCGTCATGGCGATGGCTATCATCATGTCATGCTGCGCATTCCCTATGACGAGGGGGTGGAGCGGCTGTCCGGCGAAGGCTATGCCATGGCGTTCAGCGGAATGATGCCGTCGGGTGAAAGGTTCGCGCTGTTCGATACCCGCGCAGGCAATGGCGGCTATGTCGAACTGATGGAGCTTTCGCCTGCGATGGAAGCGTCGCTCGACCGGATGCACGCCGCCCATCGCGCGTGGGACGGGATCAGCCGCCCCGTCCGATCCATCGCCGACCTTGCCTTAGGCTCAGGCCGCGCCCGCGATGGCGCGGATCGCGGTTAGCAGCATGTCCGTCGCGCGGGTGAAGGCGGCTTCCACCACATCGCGCTGCATCGCCAGCCGTTCGTCATTGTCGGTCAGGCTTTCCGACACGACGACATTGCCCAGCACGATGACGGAAAAAATCACCAGCATCTCTTCGCTTTGCGGCCGTGTCAGCCCTGCCTCGGCCAGCGCCTCGAAGATGGCGCGGCGGATCGCCAGCGCATTGGGTTGCTCCAGCCGGTTGGCGCTGCGTGACAGGATGAAGGCGGCGGACCCCGGAAAATCGCGATAGGCCAGATGGACCGCGCGGGCGATGCTGCGGAGGCGGCTTTCCCAATCCGGCGCCGACAGGTCGGGCATCCGGCCGCGCAGAATCTCGTCGGTCAGCAGGCCGAGCATCTCCTCCTTGTCGCGGACATGATGGTAGAGCAGACGCGGGGACACGCCCAGACGCTGCGCCACCGGACGGATATTGAGCGATTCGATTCCGCCCGACCGGGCCATGTCCAGCAAGGTCGCGACCAGCCGGCTGCGGTCGAGCGCAGGCCCTTCGGATTGCGGCGGTCGGCCGCGCCGGGGAAGCCGTGCAAGCGGTTGTTGGTTTGCCCTCATGCCTTCGCTTTAAGCCGAGGCGCGGCACGGGTCCATGCCCCACGGTCCTGCAAGACCGTGGGGCAAAAAATCACAGTTTCTTCAGCTCGGCATTCGACAGGCTGGTCGTCACGCCCTTCTCACCCGCGCTCAGCGTGGTTGCGGGGATGGTGATGAACTTTCCGCGATAGATGACGCGCACCGCGCTCACGGCGCCGTCGCCGGCGGTCAGCACGCGATCGACCTTGCCGATCTTGGTTCCATCGGCGGAGTAGATCGCCTCGTTGCGATCCACCGCAGGCGCCTGGGCAAAGGCGGGCGCGGCCAGGCCCAGAGCCGTGAGCGCGATGATGATGGTCTTCATATGCTGAAATCCTTTGTCGAAGATGGCGACCTGTTGGCGCAGTCGAAGGATCGTTTCAAGAGAAAACCAATACACATCGAAAAGAATCTGTTCTATCTGTCTTACATGCATGAAAAAAGCAGCCGGATGGCAATCGGAGAGGCGATGAAGGGCAGGGGCGGGTCAGGCGCACGCGACCAATGGTTTCTGCTGCTTCTGGGCGCGATTTACATGTTCAACTTCATCGATCGCACGATCATCGCCGTGGTCGGCGAGGCGATTCGCCACGATCTGCGGCTGAGCGATCTTCAACTCGGCATGCTCGGCGGGCTGGCCTTCTCGCTCTTCTATGCCGTGCTGGGCATTCCGCTGGCGCGGCTGGCCGAACGCTACAGCCGGGTACGGATCATCGCTGTGGTGACAATGCTCTGGTCGCTGATGACCGCGCTCTCCGGCGCAGCGGGAAGTTATGTCCAGCTCTTGCTGTGCCGCATGGGCGTAGGCATCGGAGAAGCGGGCTTCACACCGGCGCTCGTCTCGATGATTTCCGACCGGTTCGATGCCGGTCGCCGCGCGGTCGTCTTTTCGCTGATAGCGATAGGGGTACCTCTGGGCGGCGCCATAGCGGCGATCGCTGGTGGCGCGGTCGCGCAGACATTCGGTTGGCGGCTCGCGCTCGTGGCGGTCGGCGCACCCGGTCTGCTGCTGGCGCTTCTGCTGATCGCGACGATTCCCGAGCCCGAGCGGAAAGATGCGGGGCAAAGCGTGGATACGCCGCCCTTCGCCATGGTGTTGCGGCGGCTCGCCCATTCGCCCGCCTTCCTGCACCTGACCTTCGGCAGCGGTTTCGTAGGGCTGGTCGGGTTCGGGACCAACCTGTTCCTGATCCCTTTGCTGGTCCGCCGCTTCGATCTGCCGCTTGCCCACGCAGGTCTTATGTTTGCGCTTTCGTTCAGTCTGGCGACAATGGTCGGGCAGGTCAGCGGCGGCTATCTGATCGGACGCCTGATCCGGCGTGATATACGCTGGGGCGGATGGGCGCCCGCGATCGCGGTGGGGCTGGCGCTGCCCTTCTATCTGCTCGCGATTCATCAGTCGGACTGGCGATGGCTGGTCGCCTTTCTCTTCGTCGCCACCACCTTACTCTACGCCTTCACCCCCGCCATCATGACCATTACACAATCGCTGGTCGAACCGCGCATGCGGGCATCCGCCGCCGCGCTCCACTCCTTCGGCCAGACCGTGGCCGGGCTGGGATTGGGATCGGTGGTGCTGGGCTATCTCAGCGATCGTTTGGCCGTGTTTCTCTACGAGGGGAATTATGCCGCGGACTGTCTCGCTGCGGGGAGGGGGCCACCGCCGGCGGCCTGTCTCTCGGCTGCGGCAAGCGGTCTGCAACTGAGCATGCAGCTATCCGCATCCGTGCTTTTGATCGCGGTTCTCCACTATCTTCTCGCCGCAAAAAATCTACCGCTGGAGGCAAATGCGTCGTGAAGGACGGGAAAGCTGTCGAGGTTCGGCCAAGCGGCCCTGAACGGGATGACGCGTCGGTCTTGGCTATGCCACCCTCCCGGCCTGTCGATTACAGGACCGCGTACAGGCGGCGGAAAGGATAATGAGGATGGGAAGAGCAGGAGTTATCGGCTTGGGGCAGATCGGCGCGGGTGTCGCCATATGCCTCGCGCGGACAAATCAATTGGCGGCGGTCTATGACATTCGTGCCGATGCTGCCGACACGTTGGAAGGGGTGCCGCCCGTCGTCGCCAGTCCGGCGGAACTGGCCGCGCAGTCCGACGTCGTCATCATCGCCGTCGTCAACGCAAAGCAGACGATTGACGTACTGTCAGGCCCCGACGGGGTTTTGTCGCGCGCGCGGCCGGGCATGGTCGTGGTGTTGGTGGCGACCGTCTCGATCGAGGATCTGGACGCCGTGCGCGCCCTGACCGACGCGGCGGGCGTGGAACTGGTCGATTGCGGCGTGACCGGTGGCCCAAAATCCCGCGAACACGGCCTCGTCTGCCTGGTCGGCGGCACGGATGAGACCATTGCGAATGTGCGCCCGGTGCTGGACGGCTTTGCCAAGCTGGTGGCGCATATGGGCGGCCCCGGCGCGGGCATGGCGGCGAAGATCGCGCGTAACGTCATCGTCTTTGGCTGCCTGCGCGCCGGCTATGAGGCATCCGTATTGTGTCGCAATGCTGGGGTGGATGTCCGCCAACTTGCGCAAGTGATCGACGCCAGCTCCGACAGCGTGGGCGGACCGTTGATGCTGGCGGTACGCGACGATCCGTCGTCCAGCGAACAGGAAGCGGCAGTGCGCGAATATACGCGCGGGCTGATGGTCAAGGATCTGGATGCGGCCATCGATCTGGCGCGCAGCTATGGCATCGCGTTGCCCTTGGTCGAACTGACACGCCGGACCGATCAGGCGGTCGTCGGCCTTGAAAATGTAATGGGAGAAAAGGCATGAGCATCGACGAAGCGCAGTGGCAGAAGGGACTTGAAGTGTTCGACAAGGTCTACGGACCGGGATCGTCGGACATGACCCGTCCGTATCGCGACTCTTCCTTCAATCAGGAAATCGTCGGCAACCAGTTCGCCAATCTGTGGGCGAGCGATATCTTCTCGATGCGGGAGAAGCGCCTGCTGGTGCTGGGCGCGACCGCCATGCTGGGACGCGCCGATCTGGTCGAGATCCAGATGAACGGCGCCCTCATCAATAACGAATTCACCGATGAGGAGTTGGACTTCCTGCCGCTCTTCATACTGTTCTATGCCGGGGCGGGCAACACGACCACCGTGTTCCGGGGGATCGAAGCCGCCAAGGCACGGCGCAAGGAGCGCGACGCCGCGTCCAAATGACAGGGCGTGCATGACAAAGGGCGGTCTGGTCGAAGAACCAGGCCGCCCTTTTCTTATGCTTCGCCGCTATTTTGGGCACGGCGGATCGCGCGGGACGCCAGCAGCAGCAATAATCCCCCGGCAAAGGTGAACAGCATGGCGGTGCCGATCCCCCAGGCGACACCCGCCGTCCCCCCGACAAAGTCACTGACGGCGCCGATCAGATAAGTGCCGGCGCCCACGCCGATCAGGTTTGCCCCAATTGCACCAGAGATACCGCAAGGCCCCGCAGGCGCGGCCCGGCGATGGTCACGATGACGGCGTAGATCGGGCCGTTATAGGAAGCGCTGAGGAAACCGCAGGCCATCAGCAGCGCCAGCATCAGATCAAGGTCCCGGAACAGCACGGTGCCGACGCCGGTCACTGCCGTCAGCAAGGGGATCACCGCGCCGAACAGGGATGTCCTTGCCGGATCGAAGCCGCCACGGCGCCGGTTGATGAGGTCGATCACCCAACCCGCGAGAAATCCGCCCAGGGAGCCGAGGCCGCCATAGGCAATGGCGATGAGGAAACCCGCCCGCGCAATGGGCATGCCGTGGACCCGGATCAGGAAAGTGGTGAGCCATGTGCTCATGCCGTAAATCCCCGCCGCGATCAGGACGATGGCGAAGATGCAGTAAAGCAGTCCCGGTCGCGCCGCGAGCAGGCGGATACGCTGCACCAGCCTCAGCGTCTCTCCTTGCAGCGGGGCCGGCCCGTCATGCGCGCCGCGCAATGGTTCCCGGACGGTGAGCAGCAGCAGGGGCGCCAGCACCAGTCCCGGTACGCCGGCGGCCACAAATGCCCAGCGCCATCCGGCGTTCTGCACGATCGCACCGCCCACGATGAAGGCGATGGCAAGGCCGATACCCGAACTCAGATACCAGATGCCGATAGCGGTTGCGCGTCGGTCCTCCCCGAAATAGTCGCTCAGCAACGACATGCCGGTCGGTGAACCGCCCGCTTCGGCCGTCCCTACCGCGGCACGGCCTACAAGCAATGTCCAGAATCCGGTCGCCAGGCTGCACAAAGCGGTCGCGCCGCTCCACAGCGTGAGTGCCGCAGCCATCAGGTTGCGACGGTTCCAGTTGTCGACCGCTACGCCGAAGGGCAGGGCGGCCAGAGCGAAAAATATGCCATAGGCAAAGCCCGCCAATATCCCGAGTTGTCCATCCGACAGGGCAAATTCATGCCCGACCGGCGCCAGCACCAGCCCGATGATGGCGCGATCGATGCCATGGCAGGTCTGCGCCAGCGTCAATATGCCCAGCACATACCAGGGATAATGGCTGACGGCGGCGGGTTTTTCCGACAGCGCTCTCATGGCGCCCGCTGCTGCAAGAGCGGTGCGATGGACATTGAGCGCCTCCTGTTTTTGGATATCAGGCTGAGGTGCGTGAGAAACGCATAGCATATGTTCCCCATGCCGCCCTCGGCCAGATTGTGTCGAGTACGGTTTATGGATGTGCCGCCCTTGGGCGTCTTGACCACCTATCCGAAGATAGAAGTAAAAGTGGGTGCTGCGCCTATCTGATGCACAGAGAGAAGAGAAACAGGCAGAGGTGGCGATGTTTCGTCCGGAGAGCGATTGGACCGGCCAGGACAGGTTCGGGGTCAAGAATTTCTACATCGAAGCGGTGGCGACCGTTCGCGATGCCCGTGTGGATTTGCGTCATTTCGATTGGGTTTTGCCCAGCAGTGGCGTCTTCAGCCCTGAGAAACATTATCTGGATTATTCGCTCGACGGTCAACCGCGACGCAGCATGGTCAGCATGGGCCGACCCGATCGGCGTGTCGCTTCGGGTGACATTCTCTACATGCCGCCGCATCGCCAATATGTCGGCGAACCCGCGCTTCAGGAACGGCATCTGGTGTGTGTCGCGCTGGGGGACGAATTTCTGGAAGAACTGTTCGACGGCGAGCAGCCGCTGAAGAGGGTGGACCCCTGCGCCGATGTCCAGAATATTTCCATGCGCCGCCTTTTTGCCGGACTGGCGGCGGAATTGCGGGCGCCCGGCTTTGCGAGCCAGACTCTTGTCGAATCGATGCTCATGGGGCTGGCGGTCGAACTCGTCCGGCACATGTGTCCACGGGAATTGGGCAGCACGACATCACGCGGTGCGCGGCAGGTGCGCAATATCATCGACTATGTGATGGACAATCTGTCCGCTCCCCTTGGCGTCGCGGATATTGCGCGCGACTGCAACATGAGTGTGCGCCATGTCGCCCGCGTGTTCAGGGACGGAACCGGCGTCAGTCTGGGTGAATTTGTCGCGCGCAGCCGCATCGCTTTGGCCAAGGAACTGCTGCGGAACGACGGCGCGCGGATCAAGGAAATCAGCTGGCGCTGCGGCTTTAGCAGCACTTCGGCCTTTTCCGCTGCCTTTCGCGCCGCGACGGGCCAGACGCCCAAGGATTTCCGCTGCCAGCCGCCGCAGGTCCATTGACCCGGCAAGTAAGAAAATATCGATCGGCGGCCAAATTCTGTCGCCGCACAGTCAAACAGGAGCCTACCACTATGGAGCGCATTATCTCCAAGCTAGACGCACTCTGCGTTTACAAATCGAAGCCGAATAAAATGATGGGGAGGGAAAAAATGAGCAAGACCGCTACTTTGGGTGCGATCGCCACAGGCGCGCTGATTGCCGCAATGGCACAGCCTGCCTATGCGCAGCAGCCGCAATCGGGTGCCAGCGAAGGCATTCAGGATATCGTGGTCACCGCGCGCCGTACCGAGGAAAGTCTTCAGACCACGCCTATCGCTGTCACCGCGCTTACGCCCGAAGCGCTGACGACCGCCAAGGTCGAAAATGTCGTCGATCTTCAGCGCACCGCTCCGGGCCTTGTCATCGGTCGTGGTTCGGCAGGCGGCGACGGTATCGTCTTCGTCGCCATTCGCGGTCAGGGCAATCTCCAGCCGATCCTCGCCAACGATCCTGCCGTCGCCACGTACATTGACGGTATTTACATTCCCCGTCCATCGACGG
Source organism: Sphingobium sp. 15-1 (assembly GCF_013375535.1). GTDB lineage: Bacteria > Pseudomonadota > Alphaproteobacteria > Sphingomonadales > Sphingomonadaceae > Sphingobium > Sphingobium aromaticivastans. The sequence goes on along the minus strand of NZ_JABXJG010000002.1, from coordinate 541,194 downwards.
GCATGACCGATATTCAGGACGTCAAGCGGCTGGAAGTGCTGCGCGGACCGCAGGGTACCCTGTTCGGCCGTAACACGACTGGTGGTGCCATCAACATCGTTACCAACGATCCGAACGACCAGCTCAGCGGTGCGTTCAAGGCAGAATTTGGCAATTACAGTACGCTGGGGGCGCAGGCCAATATCAATGTGCCGCTTGCGGAAGGCCTGGCGATTCGTCTGAGCGGGGCGATCAACGACCGGGACGGCTATGGCGACAATCTTCTCACCAAGCGCGACTTTTCCGACAACAACAGCAAGTTCGTTCGCGGCAAGCTCAAATATGAGGGCAATGGCTGGGATCTGACCCTGTCGGGCGACTGGAACCGCCAGTCCAACCATGGTCAGCAGATCGCGCTCTGGGCCTTCAATCCGGCGATCGTTCCTGCGGCCTTCCAGCCGGGGCTCACCGCGGGCCTGCTGACCAAGGAAAACTGGTGGGGCAATACAACGACCGGCACGTCGATCCCGGCCACCATCGGTACGCTGACTCCAGAGGCGCAGGCACTCTATGGCGTGCGGCCATTTAATACGCTCGAAGTATACGGTTTTTCCGGCACCCTGAATGTTGAATTGGGCGGCCTGAACTTCAAGTCCATCACCGGCTATCGCCACTCGATGAACTATGGTCAGAACGACACGGATGGCACCGCCGTCCCGTTGCTGGCGACCTTCGCGGGGTCTGGTTCCTATTATATTTCTCAGGAATTTCAGCTTTCCGGCAATATCACCGACAGCCTGAGCTTCATCACGGGCGCCTATGCGGGCAAGGAGAGCGGCTACGAATTCAGTCGGTCGCAGATTTTCGGCGGACTCATCCGTGATTCGAACGCCGATGTCACCAACAAGACCTTCGGCCTGTTTGCCCAGGCCTATTATGAATTGACGCCGAAGCTGCGCGCGGTGGGCGGTTTCCGCTATACCTGGGACACCCGCGACAGCCTGCTGCATAATGCGCAGATATATGGCCGACCCTATAATGTCGCCGTGGCGGGGACGCCGACCGGCATCAACTGTACGGTGACCCCGACGGAACCGGTTACGGCCACCACCTGTAATCAGGCGCAGAATGCCAAGTTCAATTATCCGGCCTGGAATCTGGGTCTCGACTGGCAGGCCAGCGACAATCTCTTCCTCTATCTCGCGACCCGTGGCGCGGCCAAGGCCGGTGGCTGGAACCTGCGGGCAGGGGGGCTGCCCGCCTTCGCCCCCGAAAAGGTGAAAGACGTCGAAGCCGGCCTGAAGGTCGATCTCTTCGACCGCCGGCTGCGTTTCAACACCGCGGTCTTCCACACGTGGAAGGATGACAATCAGGCGATCGTCAACAGCTTCGTCACCGGCATCGGCGTCACCCAATATATTCAGAATAACGGCAAGGTCCGTATCTGGGGCATGGAAAATGAAATCACGGCTGTGCCGTGGGAAGGCATGACGCTCAGCGTCAACGGTTCGCTGCAAAACGGTAAATATGTGAAGGGTAGCTTCAGCGAAATTCAGGTGGTGGCTGGCAGCGGCTGCACGAACGGCGCTGGGGTCGTCAATGGCTGCGTCGTCGATCTGAGTGGTTTGCCGCTGCTGCAATTGCCCAAGAAGCAGCTCAATATCAGCGCCACGCAGAAAATTCCGTTGGGAGCGGGCACGCTTGCTGTCACCGGCGCCTATTCCTATGTCGGCGCTCAGCATTTCGATGCCGTCAGGGCGGCGGACCAGGCGTCGGCTGCGACCAAGGCCGCCTATGATACGGAAAACCGCTTTGGTCGTGTGCCCGGCTATGGCATTTTCAACGGCCGTATCGCTTTCCAGCTTGAAAATCCCAATGTTGAAATCGCCGTCTATGGTCGCAACATCACGAACAAGAAGTATCTGCTGCGGCGCTTCCCCGATCTCTATCGGACATTGGGCATCACAGCCGCCTATGTTGGTCAGCCGGCCACCTATGGCGTGGAAACGACGTTTAAATTCTGATCGGATAACGCGGATGGCGGGAGAAGCTATGGCCAGTACGGCTTTTTCCCGCCAGCCCATGACCGGGGAACTTGAAAGATGATGAGGTTGGTAGACAGGGTGGCGATCGTCACCGGCGGCGGCGGTGGTATCGGTGCCGCCGTCGCGCGGCGCCTCGTTGCGGAGGGGGCTCGCGTCGTAATCGCCGATCTGTTCGAGGAGGCGGCCGTCCGTGCGGCCGCCCCGTTGGGGGACAAGGCGCTGGCGGTCCAGTTCGATGCCGCCGATCCGCAGTCGGTAAAGGCGATGGTTGATCGCGCCGTCGACCATTTCGGCAGGCTCGACATATTACATAATAATGCGGCGATGACCGATCCGGACAAAAGTCCGCAGGACACCACCGCCGTCGACATTCCGATCGGGATCTGGCGCGAGATTCTCGACGTCAATCTCACCGGCTATTTGCTGGGATGCAAATATGCGATCCCGCATATGGTCGCCGGTGGTGGCGGTTCGATCATCAATACCGCGTCCAATTCGGGCACCGCCGGGGATCTTGCGCGCATTGCCTATGGTTCGTCCAAGGCGGCGATCATCGGCCTCACCAAATATGTGGCGACCCAGCATGGGCGGCAGAATATCCGCTGCAACAGCATCGCGCCGGGCGTGGTGCTGACTGAAGCCCTCGAAAAAACCGTGCCGGGCCTGAAGGAGATTATTCAGCGGCATATATTGACGCCCGAATTCGGTACGCCCGATGATATCGCCGCGTTGGTCGCCTTTCTTGCTTCGGACGAGGCGCGCTACATCACGGGTGAGAATATATCCATTTCTGGCGGCGGCCTTGTCCACCAGCCCCATTATGCCGATTTGCTGGCCTTCATGCAGGCGAAGGACTAGCTGTGTCCAACGCCTGCACTTCGGTTCTCAGGGGGTTAATGAGCGGTCCGATGAAAATAGCGGATCGTCAGCCGGCCATCGGCGACCTTGTAGGTTTCGAGGCTCGGCAGCGTCACAATGCCATCCTTGGTTTGCAGGCGATTGGCTACATAGGCCGCGCCCTCCGATCCGTTGACAATCACCTCCAGCGGCTCGGTCGTGCATTTTCCGCCATATTCCGCCCACATCTCCGCCATAGCGGTGCTACCGTCGACGGCAGGCGATCCGACATATTCGATCGTAAAGCCTTGGGGGCCCAGCGCCCGGAAAAGCCGGTCGAGTTCGTCACGCTTTCCCTCGTTCCACAGCCGGTAATTGTCGCGGATCGCCTGTTCCAGATCCGGCACTTCTACCTCGCTCATGCGCATCGCCTCCTGTCATTGCGGATCATCCGCATGGCCGCCAGTCTCGATCGGATGACCAGGACCGCACCTGTCTTTGGCAAGGGTGGAAATTATCTCTTTTTGCTTCGGAGAATATGATGACCAAACCTGCGCAACAGCCCCTTCCGGATCATGTGCCACCCGAACTGGCGATGGCGCTGCCGCTCTTTTCCCGGCAGGTGATCTACGACAATCCGCAGGAGGTGCTGATCCCGGCCATGCATGCGGACCTGCCGCCGGTCACCTATGTCACCAACATCTTTCCCGGTGACCAACCCGGCTGGCTGCTCAAAAATGCCGAGGATGTGCAGGCGATGCTGCGCGACGCCGACAATTTCACCAAGAACGGCATGGGCAAATGGGCGCAGAATATCGGCGAGAACTGGCTGGTCATTCCGACCGAAGCCGACCCGCCCATTCACACCGGTTACCGCAAGGCGCTGAACAGTCATTTCGCGCCGCAGAAGATGTTCGCGATGAAGGAACAGGTGCGCGAGCGTGCGCGGACCTTGATCCATGCCTTCAAGGATCGGGGTCAGTGCGATTTCATCGAGGAATTTTCGGAGAAATTCCCTATCTTCATCGTCCTCGATCTGCTTGGGCTACCACAGGAAAGAATGGCGCAATTCCTCAAATGGGAAAAGGAAATGCTCCACTCCAATGACTGGGAAGTCCGCGGCAACGCCGTGCGCTGTGTGAAAGACTATCTGCTGGAGGAGATTGAGGCCCGCCGCCAGCAGCCGCGCGATGACTATATCAGCAAGGTCCTGACCTTTGAGGTGGATGACCGCCTGTGGAATGATGACGAGGTTCTGGGGCACTGTTTCAACCTGTATATCGGTGGACTGGACACGGTTACGTCGCTGCTCGGCAATATCTTCAACTATCTGGCGTCTCACCCGGATAAGCAGAACGAACTGCGCGCTGATCCGTCGCTGATCGTCCTCGCGGTCGAAGAATTCCTCCGCGCCTTCGCGCCGGTCACGGCCTTCCGCATCGCGACGAAGGTCATCGAAATTCAGGGGCAGAAGATTATGCCTGGGGATTATGTGGCCTTCAGCTCACCCGTGGTTGGTCGCGATCCGGCCTTCTACGATGATCCTCAGGCCATTCGCTTCGACCGTAAGGCGCCGCATATGTCGCTGGGCAGCGGTATTCACAAATGTCTGGGGATGCATCTCGCGCGGCTGGAACTGCAAATCGCGGTCGAGGAATTCGTCACGACTTTGCCGGAATTTCGGATCAAGGACGGCTTCAAAGTGCCGTATTTCGTGGGCAATATTCTGCATGTGCCGGATCTCCACCTGCAATGGGACTGAATATTCCCATGGCCCGGGACTGTGATCTGTGGGCGCATGAGGTCTGACCGGTCAAATTGGTTCTGGAGCGGTTATCTGATTGCATCGGATAACCGCTCCAGCGTCAACCGCGCAGCATCTCGTGCCGGAAACCCCGGGGGCTGAGGCCGGTCGCCTTGCGGAAGGCGGCACTGAAGGCCGCGACGCTTTGGAAACCGCAATTGCCCGCGACGACCTTGATAAGGGCGCCATCCTGAACCAGTTCTCGCTTGGCCTGCGCAATCCGCGCATCGGCAATGTAACTGCCCAGGGTCTTCCCGACCGTGTTCTTGAAGGTCCGCATCAGATGCCGTGAACTGACGCCGCATTCTTCGGCCAGATCGACGATCGACAATGGCCCCGCCAGTCCCGCCTCGATACGCTCCTGAAGGCGGCGCAGGCGCCAGCCCGCCATTCGTGGATCGGCGGTGTCATCGCATTTGTGAGCGATCTGAAGGTGACGAGACAGGTCGATGACCAGCGACAACGCAATGGTTTCGACCATGATGTCGGGCGCGAAACCGGGATTGCGCACTTCCTGGGCGAGGCGGGCGAGGCCCTGACGGACCCACGGCGCCTTGACGTCGAAACAGGGGGGCAATGACGAAGGCATTACCTCATTCTGAAAGAGCTGATCGGCTGTCAGGCTTTCGAAGGTCAAACAGAATATGCGATATTCGCTGGGTTCGCAGCGCGCTTCAAACTGGCTCCCCTTTGGCAGGTAGGAAACCTCGCCAAAGGGTGGCGCATGGCGCTTGCCGTCGGGCAGCAGACGCGCCCCGCGCGCGCGCGGGCCGAGCGAATAGTCGAGATAGTGACTGTTCGGCTCGAACCTGGCGTCACAGCTGCGTTCCCACGCAAAATGCCGGATATCGGCACGAATGCCGTTCGCGATGATGCTGTTCTCGACATGGAAATAGGAGACGGTGAGCGGCTGGCATGGAAGGATGGTGCCCGTTGACTGCATCATAGGTCGCCCGCCTGCCATTGCTCCTTCCGTCCCTTTCCATTCGCGCCTGTTTGCGCCGCAAAGCAGGATATGACAAAATCGGCAGGTTCGAACGCGGAGCATGCAAAGGCGACTGCACCCGATCCATGTGTGTCGCGCCTGCGTTCAGAGCTTGCCTTCCATGCTGGTCATTGGACCCGGTCATGAGCGGACATTATGGGGCCTTGTCCGCAGCACGTCGACTCGCAATCATATCGCGCAAACCGGACATCCCATCGCGAAACCGTCATTGCGTTCATGGCCGACTGGTCGGAAAATCTCCAAAGCATCGCGAAGAGGACATTAGTTTGATCGCCGGCATGACATGGCGCTCAAGCCGGTTCTCCGCGCCGGTTCCTGATGTTAGCGCTCTGTCGCATGGGCATGAGGTGAAAAAGCATCCTGCCCGAATTCAACGCTCAGGGAGGGGATGAAATGGCTTCAGGTAAATGGTTCCAGACGACCGCATTGGCGAGCTTGTCGGTTTTCGCGGCTAGCGTGCCGGCAATGGCGGCGGACCAGACCGGACCTGTGGGAATCGAGGACATTGTGGTCACCGCCAGGCGGACCGAAGAAAATATCCAGACCACGCCGGTCGCCGTCACCGCACTGTCGACCGAAATGATCAAACAGGCGCAGGTCGGCGATGTGGCGGGCCTGCAGCGCACCGCGCCGAGCCTGTCGATCGCGACCGGCGCCCCGGGCGGTTCGGGCTTCGTCTATATCTCCATCCGCGGCATGCCGGCATTGAATCCGGGCGTCGCCAACGATCCTTCCGTCGCAACCTATGTCGACGGCGTTTATATTCCGCGCCCCTCGCAGGGTTCGGCCGATCTCATCGACCTGCAGCGGGTCGAGGTTCTGCGTGGCCCCCAGGGCACGTTGTTCGGTCGCAACACCACCGGCGGCGCGCTCAACATCGTCACGGCCAATCCTACGGGCGATTTCGGAGGGCAGTTCCGCATTCAGGGCGGCAACTATGATTATCGCAATGTCGACGCGGTTCTCAACGTGCCATTGATGGGCGAGGAGTTGGCGGCGCGCTTCGTCTATGATTTCGTGGATCACGACGGCTATGCCCGGAATTTGACCTCGAACAGCGAACTTAAGGACCGCAACAGCCATTATGCCCGCGCCAAATTACGTTGGGCGCCCGCCGGCAACAACTGGTCCGCCACGCTTAGCGGCGATTATAATATCATCAAGGATCATGGCCAGTTCGTCGGTCTTGCAGCGGTCAATCCGGGCGCGAGCGCGGCGATCAGCGCCATCAACGCCGCAACCCCCCTCGCGCCCTATCTGCACAGCAAAGCCCATTGGTACGATGCCTATGGCATTCCATTCAGCACCAATCCGCCGGTCGGGTCCAATTACGGTTTTCTGACCGCAGGCGGCCGAAACGCCTATAACAGGCTGGAAGCCTATGGCGGCAATCTCACGATCGATGGCGAAATCGGTTCCGTCACCGTGAAATCGATCTCTGCCTATCGTTACAGCAACGCGATCGGCCTGAACGAACTCGATGGCACTCCTGCCCAGATTCTGGCGGCCGAAAGCGCCTACAAGTCCGATCAATATTCGCAGGAACTTCAGTTCTCCGGGGAATTGGGCGACCGCTTCAGCTATATTCTCGGCGGCTATTATTCGACGGAAAGCGGCCGTGAATCGTCCGTATCGCAGACCTTCGGGTCGTTTGCACCCGCAGCCCCCGCACCCAATTTCGGTTTCGGCCTGAATTACGGCACAGTGAAGAATGTCTCGGTCGGCCTGTTCAGCCAGGGCTATTACCGTCTGACCGACAAGATCCGTCTCACCGGCGGCGTCCGCTGGACATGGGATAAGCGGGAGGTTGTTCTGATGAACAGAACGAACCTTGCCGCCAACACCTGCGCGCCCGAACTGGTCTCGAATCCCGACTTCGTTGCGCCTTGCAGCCTGCCACGTTCGGTCAAATATAATTACCCCGCCTGGACGGCGGGTATCGATGTGGAAATCACCGACAGCCTTTTTGCTTATGTGAAGACGAGCGCCGCATCCAAGGCCGGCGGCTTCAATATGCGCAATGGTTCGGCCGCGACACCGCCGTTCAAGCCGGAGAAGGTCAGGGACGTTGAACTCGGCGTCAAGTTCAGCACATTGGATAACCGGTTGCGCATCAATGCCGCCGCTTTCCATTCCTGGCAGTCGGACGTTCAGCGCAATGCTTCCGACTGCATCACCCCACCGGGCGCGCTTGCCTGTGCAACCACGCAATTCCTCCGCAACTCGGGCGATGCGCGTGTCTATGGCGGCGAACTTGAAATAAGCGCCGTTCCCTGGGAAGGGATGCTGCTCTCCGGCAATCTCGCCCTGCTCGACGGCAAATATGTCTCCGGCACTTTCGTCGAACAGCAGCAGTTCGTTCCCGTCGCCGGCGCCAACGTGTCGGATTGCGTCGCCGGCACCGCCGCAGGTTCGGTCCGCTGTTCGGTCGATCGCAGCGGCGAGGCTCTGCCGCAAATGCCCAAGAAGCAGTTCGGCATATCGGCCACGCAGAAGGTGCCGACCCCATTTGGCGAACTCTCGATCTACGCAAACTACGCCTATATCGGCAAACAGAATTTCGGTCTGTTCACCGCCGATCCGCGGCGTCCGCAAGCCTATCGTGATGCGGTTGCCATTGCCAACCGGATCAATAGCATTCCGGGATATGGGCTTTTGAGTGGGCGCATCGCCTTGCAGATCGAAGATCCCAATCTTGAGCTGTCGATCTTTGGCCGCAATATTGGCGGAAAGAAATATGTAACCCGTGCCTTCGCCGATCAGTTGCCGACACTGGGCACGGCGATCGATTATATCGGCGATCCCTTTACGTGGGGTATCGGCGCGACCTTTCGTTTCGGACCGAAAAGCTAGTCCCGGAGCGACCGGCTTTGGCGCTTCCGCAATGGTTTGGCATTCATGCAGCCCCCGTTTGGGATTTACGAAGGTCGTTCGGAGTGGTTACCTCATTCGCGAACTTGGAGAAGGCCTGAGGGATATTTCATGACAGATACTATCAGGAAAATTGGTTTCATCGGTCTGGGCAGCATGGGCGGCGATCAGGCGCGGGAACTTGCCAAACTGCCGCTTGACCTTACCGTTTACGACGTGTTTCCCGAGGCACTGGCGAAATTCGAGGGCCGCGCGAAGCTCGCCGCTTCCATGGCGGAGGTCGGCGAGGATGCCGACGCCGTCGGCATCTGCGTGCGGGACGACACGCAGGTACTGGAATGCGTCGATGCACTGCTGCCCGCGATGAAGCGGGGAGCGATCCTGCTCATCCACAGCACGATCAAGCCGAAGACCGCGCAGCATATCGCCGAGCGCGCTGCCCCCCTGGGTATCGACGTCATCGATGCTCCGGTTACGCGCACCGAAATGAGCAAGGACGGTCCCTTCGTCTTCTGCATGACTGGTGGCGAGGAGTCCGTCGCCGCCCGCGTCCAGGTGGTGCTCAACGCCTTTTCGACGAACACGATGCATATCGGTCCGCTCGGATCGGCAATGGCCCTCAAGATCTGCAACAACCTCGTTTCCTGGTGCGGCATCATGTTGGGTATAGAGGTTGCCAATGTGGCGGAGGCGTCGGGCGTGCCGATGGACAAGCTGCTCACCGTGATGAAGCGCAACGGCAATCTCACCCCGCCGATGGCGGGTTTCGTCGACTTCCGCAATAATCCGGGGGATGCAGCCCGGCGTGCCTTCTTCGCCAGCCAAGCCGGCATCGGCGAAAAGGACCTCGCGCTGGCTGAAGAACTGGCGGCGGGCGCCGATGCGGTATCGCCGATCACCAGCCATACCAAGACGCTGCTCAAGAAGACGCTGCTTGCAATCTGCGAGAGCTAGATTTTACCAAAATCGGCCGCGAATTTAGAGAGTTTTCGTTCAATGAATAAAACGCTGCCGGCCATGAAGCCGGCAGCGTTTTATTCATTTTGAATGATCGCTATCTCACTTTCAGTCCCACTGAAGATGAAGCTCGGGGACATGAAGAATGTTTCCGACGAAATAGCCGACCTCGAAGCCGTCCTTGATACGGAATGGTGGGATCGCCTTGAGAAATTCCTCAAGGGCGGTTTGAAGCTCCAGTCGTGCGAGGTGCATGCCCAGGCATTTGTGGATGCCATAGCCCAATGAAATATGCTGACCACGGCGATCGAAGCGGATTTCATTGGGATTGTCGTAGAAGTTTGGATCGCGTCCCGCGACGGGCGTAGAAACCGCCACATAATCGCCCGGCATGATCTTTTGCCCGTGGATTTCCATTTCGCGCGCCGCGATCCGGAAAACGCTGACCGGTGCGAAGGCGCGGAAAAACTCCTCGACGGCGAGCACGATCTTGCCTGGATTTTCACGCAGTTCTTCCTGCCGGTCCGGATAACGGGCAAGAAAGGTGAAGATATTGCCGAGCATCGAGGTAACCGTGTCGAGTCCACCGATAAAAAGGTTGAAACAATGGCCGAAAATTTCGGCATCATTCCATTTCCGGCCGTCTATCTCATAGTCGAAAATGCGACTGATATAATCATCGCGCGGATTAGCGCGCCGGTCGGCGATTTGTTCTTCAAGATAGGCCTTTACCTTACGCACGCCGCTCGCACGTAATTGCTCACGGGGTTGGCAAAAAGGGGTTGCGTATAACCGCACGCTCTGATTCATCCTGTACATGGCGACGCCACCGCGCATAGGGCTGAGTGAGGCCGAGAAGGACGCCCTGCTGGTGCAACAGCAGAAGATGATTGAGCGTCTGGTTTCGCGGATATCGGAGCTCGAGGCGCTGGTAGGCAAGCCGCGCAAGACATCGTCCAACTCGCATATTCCGCCTTCGAAGGATGGCTTTGGTAAGAAGAAGTCGCGCAAGCGCACAACGGGCAGGCGTCCGTCGCGGGAAGGCAAAGCGCGGCCGCTTGCCGAGACGCCGGACAAGACCGAGCGGGTCATCGCCGCCGCCTGCGGCCATTGCGGAACGGACGTATCTGGTCAGGCGCAGCGATGCCGCCATCGCTACGATCATATCGATCTGCCGCCGATCCGCCCGATCGTGACGCGCGTAGAACTGTTCGGCGGCCGTTGCGGGGGATGTGGCAAGCGCTATCGAGCCGCAGCCCCGGCAGGCATGGAGCCGGGGACGCCATTCGGCCCCGGCATTCGTTCCTTGCTGACCTATCTGCATCATAGCCATCATGTCGGTTTCGAGCGCCTGTCGCGTATCTCTGCGGAGTTGTTCGGCCTGACCATCTCCGAAGGCGCCATCGCCAATATCTTCAGGCGCATGGGCCAGAGCATGGCCGCGGCTACCGGGGCGATCCGGGACAAGCTGCTCTCGGGCACGGTCATCGCATCGGACGAGACCACTACCCGCACCAATGGCGTCACTCAGTGGCAATGGGTGTTCATCTCGGACCAGGCAGTGCTTCACAAGATCGCCCCGCGCCGGGCCCGCAGCGTTGCCGAAGAGGTGCTGGGAGACCACCAGCCCAAGGTGTGGGTGTCGGATCGCTATGCCGGCCAGCAGGAACTGGGCAAAGAGCATCAGGTCTGCCTCGCCCATGTCCTGCGCGACGTTCAATACGCCATCGACTGCGGCGATACGATCTTTGCACCGAAGATCCGCGATCACCTGCGATGGGCGATCCGGGTCGGAAAACGACGACACGAACTGAAGGACACGACCCTGGCGACATACGCCGCCAAGGCCGATCACAAGCTGACCACCCTCATGCGGGCGCCTGTCGCGCACCCTGCCGGCAAGACCCTTCTCAAGCAGATCAAGGCGTGGCGGGCGAAGTTCTTCGTCTTCCTCACCAACCGCAGCGTCCCGGCAACCAACAACATATCCGAGCGTGAAATCCGTTCCTCCGTCGTGTTCCGCAAGGTCACCAACGGCTTCCGATCAGACTGGGGCGCTCAGATCCATGCCGGATATCGATCCGTCACCGGCACCGCTCGCCTCAACGGAAAATCAGCACTCGCTGCAATCCGCGAGCTCGTCGACGGAACATTCGCCGTCGCCTGAGCAGCCCTCCACCGGCCAACCCGGTGAGCAATTACGCTCGCACGGGCTTCCAGCGTTTTGGTGTGCAGAATCTCCTTCTCCCATTGAAGGAACTCCTCCAATCTTTCTTGAGGCAAGCCGAGTAAATCGAGCACGATGTAAATCGGAAATTTTTCGGAAAATTCATGCACGAAATCGCAATGGCCGCGATCCTTGAAGCTGTTGATCAGCGTGATGGCACGCTCGTGCAGATTGTCGCGCATCGCGGCCATGCGTTGGGGCGCGAAATAGGGATTGAGCGCTTCGCGATACTGCCCGTGAGCGGGCGGGTCTGTCTCGGTAGGGATGACCAGCCAGTCTTCGCCAATGGATTGCGCGAACTTGCCCATCCCACGCTTTGTGAAATTCTCTCCATCCCGCAAAATTGTCTGTATGTCCTCCATGCGGGTCAGCAGCCAGCCCCCTTGATGAGCCATAAAGATATTGGTTACCCAAGTAATAGGACCTAAAGTTTCATGTATTTGGGGAATAAGGGTTTCCTGCGGACATTCCGAAATTGTGACACGATCGAATAGTCGAAGGGATATTGCCGCTTCTTCGGCGACATGGGGAGGAATGAGATCATAGTCGCAATTTGACATCGAATTTACCTCTTTGATTATAACTGAATATATATTATTTCATCAGATTATTTTCAATATAGAGCTAACGGTACCATTTTCTCCAATGTCACCTTTGCCTCAGTATCTCTCACGAGACAAAGTGGGCAATGCAAACTGGGAAACGTCGTTGCTGCCTCACGCAGATCATAGATTGTGCCCGATAAGCCGTAAATCGCGACAATATATTTCAGCATGACAGGCTGTCTCGAAAGCGCCAAAAAAGCTGGCTACCGGTTGGAGTGGTCACAGCGTAAAGCTCGTCATGGATGTTATCCTCTGTACGGCGCAGCTTGGCATCGAGCTAACTCTCGCACGGGCCACTGATTCGTTCTTATGGGCTATAATATCTCGACAGACGCGGTCCTTGCGGGCGCGCTGGATAAAATGAGTGGGAGCCTGTGGTCAGCAGCTTTCGGCGATAAGGGCCGAGGCGATCGCAGATTTGCGGATGTCTTTTGGTTTGAATAGTAATGCCTTGTTGCGTCAAGCACGCCATGCGGCCATAGGCGTAGGAAATGGGCGATCAGACACAGGCGATAATATTGCGCGTGGTCGAGCGTGCGCCACAATGGGTGCGCAGCGACCTGCTTTCCAAGGACGTCGGCGTACGCAGTCGAGCAGAAGAAACCTTGGCAGCCATGATTACGGATGCATTGGCGAATGGCACCCCTGGAACGTCTGGGGATTAAGGCGACACGCTATTTCGAAGCCATGAAAGGTGCGAGTAGTGGTCGGTTCCAGGCAATTTCTCTGCTCCGTTATGGCTGCACTGCTCTTATTCCCGTTTCACCCAGTCGCAGCAAGATCGGCGGTGGCTTTGCAGGTCGAATGCGCTCAGCAGCGACGCTTTCTGCTGCGGATCGATGGAGAGCGGGCGATCATTCGTTTAGGCACAATGCCATTGCTATTGAAGCGGAGGGGCTCTTCACTAGGGCAACGATTTGGCAGTGAGGACGCGCTTATGACGGTGGTGGAGATGAGCCATGGCGAGATTTCGTGGTTTGATACATTGTAGCGTGTGGATCGCGGCGAACTGGGGGTCGTGGGACGCCATCTGATCATGCGGGTGCCGGCGAGGCGATCTCTTGAAATCTCCAAACCGGGCGCCGTTGCGATCCAGAGGTTTGCAATCGATCAAAGAAATTGGGAGACGGATTTTGAGTATCGGTGGATATCAAAAATCCATTCGTGAAAAACGTGGAGCGAGAAAATATTGACTTCGGTATCATGTGGCTTCATTAGCTCGTTAAGAGTACAATATAGTTCTTGGATATTTTGTTGGTCTCGACATTTAATGTTATTAACTTATTTTGAATATGCAGCGATGTACGTGCGTTTTTGAATACTGCCTCCGTCTCAAGACGTTTCAGGAAGTCTAATACTGTTGTTTCAGCCACATCGCTGCCCAGTCGCTGGCATACGGTCTCGCCGTCCTGCGATTGTGCGGAAGACTTTGCGTTCCCAGCCAGTAGCGGAAATTCGTCTCTAAGATTTAGTGAATTTCGCGATTTCGGCTGCGGTCTTGCGTTCCACCTATGACTGACGTTTATCACGAACGAGCGCGACCTCCGCTTGCGCGCGAGGGAAGCCTAAGCTGACCGCCACTCCTAGAAACTTGCGCTCACGCGAAAAACATCATCGGTCGCTTGCTAGGGACCAAAATTACATTAAATCCAAGAATGGCGAAGGCATCGGCTAACCCGCGCAACCTTGAGCGTAGCTTATGGGTGAACCGCCACGAATCAATTGACCAAATTGTCTATTAATATAGTAGATAATTTGTGCTGCGCGGGGCAGCTTTGGCAGGGCAAAGTATGAAATTTTCCGATCAGCTTCTTCTGGCGGGCACCCTATGTGTCTTGTTTCCTATGGTCCTTGAAACCTCCCAAGCCCAGCTACAGCCCACAGACAATGCTCATGCCAGGGGTGAAATCATCGTCACCGCTGAACGCCGGGCGACTGATCTGCAAAAGACAGCTATCGCCATTTCGGCCTTCACGCCCGACTTGCTGGAGCAGCGCAATCTCACCAGCGTGGGCGAAAGCGACCCTATCCAGGAACCGGTGCTGGCCGTCTATGTCGACGATGTCTATGTTCCGCGCCAGATCGGATCGATGAGCGTACTGATCATCAGCCGACCAAGTGCATGAGGCACTTAGCGCTCCATCGGGTTGACGATGTGGCCCGGCCCGGGAAAGTCCAATCGAGATCGCGACGGGCGAGTATCGTTGCGCCAGCTGCGTTTCATTCAAAGCGGTCTAGCTGGTCTGTTGGGCGTAGCCTTCCGAGATTTAGATCTTCGGCATCAAGTCCCCCGGCTTGGAAGTTAGGTCTAAATTCGGGATTCGTCCATCACCTCGACAAGAACGAAAATTTGTTGGTATTGACCCAAAGAACCAAGGGATTTATAGAAGTCGAAGTAGGTTCCATAAGGTTGTTGGTAATCTTGTTGGATCTGCAAATTTTGGAATTTTGCAAATCTTTAATCTTCAACCATGTGCGTCGAAATTTAGTATCCCGGCAGTGGACGCATAATGTCGATCTGCACCGGGAAGTCGAGATTGGCCTGGCCCAACCGCTGCAACTCTCCATCGGCGGCGAATATCGGCTCGACCGCTTCCGCACCTTCGCGGGCGATCCGCTGGCCTATCAACCGGCGACCTACAGCTTTCGGCCCGGCGATCAGCAATATGACTGGAATGTCGGCGTCACGGCCTCGCCCGTGGTGCAGGGGGCGATTGTCCTGTCGCCCGCCGATGAAGCCGACATCAGCCGCAAGGTCTATGCAGGCTATGTCGATCTAGGCATTTATCCGCTCGACGCCTGGTATATCGGCGCCGCGATCCGTGCCGAACATTATAGCGACGGTTCGGGCAGTCCGGTCGGCCTAAAGCTCAACAGTCGTTATGAGGTCAGCCCCGCCTTCGCCATTCGCGGCACGGTGGGCACCGGCTTCCGCGCGCCGTCGCTGACGCAGATCGGCTATGCCCAGACCGACGGGCGCACCTCCTCCTTCTTCAACGCGGAGACCGGGCAGACGGAACTGCGGCCCACGGTCGCCAAGCTGGTGACGGCGGATTCCACCGTCGGCCAGTTGCTGGGCGCCAAGCCGCTCAAGGCGGAGAAGACCTGGAATGCCGGGCTTGGCTTCGTCTTCACGCCCGCGCCATCCCTGTCGGTGACGCTGGACGGCTATTATATCCGCATCAAGAACCGGATCGAGCGCACCGGCCGCCTGTTCGGGCCTGGAATTTCCGCCATCCTCGCCGCCAACGGCCTGTCGGACATCGAGCAGGCCGAATATTTCATCAACGCCGCCGACACCACGACCAAAGGTTTCGATCTGGTCGCTGATTATTCGAAGAGCCTTGGCGATCTGGGCAAGCTGGGCCTGACCTTCGCCTTCAACTATTCGAAGACCAAGGTGACGGACGTCGTCGCCACTCCATCGCAACTGTTCGGCCCTACCGGCGCTTCGCTGCTGGGCGCGGGGTCGGTCTTCTTCGGCGGCGACAAGATCGGTGAGCTGGAAGTGCTTCAGCCGCACACCAAGCTGGTCAGCACGCTCAACTGGAGCAAGGGCATTTTCGGCTTCAGCCTCACCGCCACCCGCTACGGCAAATATACGCAGCGCACGGCGGCGGGGGATGACCGGCATTTCGGCGCGAAGATCATCACCGACGCCAGCATCAGCGCAAAGGTGACGCAGTTCGCCACCCTCGCGTTCGGCGCGACCAATCTGTTCGACGTTCGCCCCGAAACCAACGGGCCGGGCAATCCCCAGACGGGGCAGGGCTATTATGGCCCGTCGCCCTTCAACCCCGCAGGCGGCTATTATTATGGACGGATCGCGCTTGCTTTCTGATCGCCGGACCTTCCTTGCGGGGGCGACTGCCTTCGGTCTTGCCGGTTGCGCGGGGAAAAGCGGCCGCACGAAACTGGTGCTGGGCGATCAGGTCCATCTCCTCCAGTCGAAGGCGGAGGCGGCGGGAGCCCTGAACGACCTGTCCTATGATGTGGAATGGGCGAATTTCGTCGGCGCCGCGCCGCTGCTGGAGGCGCTTAATGCGGGGGCGGTCGACATCGCTCCGGCAGGCGACCTGCCGGTCGTGCTCGCGGCCTCGGCGGGTGTGCCGCTGAAGATCATCGCGGGTTCGATCTCCTCCACCAAGGACATCGGCATTCTCGTGCCCGCAGGTTCTCCGATCCGGTCCGTCGCGGGCCTTGCGGGCAAGCGCGTGATCGTGTCGAGCGCGCGGGGCAGCATATCCCATTATCTGCTGCTCGAAGCGCTCAAGGAAGCGAAGCTCGACCGGCGAAGGGTCGACATCGGCTTCATGCTGCCCAATGACGCCGCCGCCGCCTTTGCCGCCGGACAGATAGAGGCATGGGCGACCTTCGGCACCTATCAGCTCGCGGCGGAACAACGCGGTGCGCGCGTGCTGCGCGACGGGGAAGGGATCAATAGCGGCCTGACCCTGATCGCCGCGTCGCAAGCGGCGCTCGACAACCCCGCAAAACGCGAAGCCCTGCGTGACATCCTTGGCCGTCTCCGCAAGGCGAGCCTGTGGTCGCGGGCGCATCCCGCCGATTATGCCCGCCTCTTCGCCCGGCAGACGAAGGTCGACCCCAAACTCGCCGCCTTGATTGTGGAACGGCAGAATCCGCTGCTGATCGCGCCCGATGCGGCGGTGGTGAAGCCGTTGCAACGGGTGGTGGACCGCTTCCATGCCGATGGCGAACTGCCCGTCCATATCGACGTCGCCTCCATCGTTGATCCGGGGATATTCGCCGCATGAGCAGCACCAATGCATTCATCAGCCATTCTCATTGGGCGGCGCCCTGCCGCTTCCCTAAAATCCCGCGCAAAGGAGCATCGCCATGGCCACAGTCTTGAAGGACGACCGTTTCCGCCAGTCAGGCGTCAGCGAAGCGGAATGGAAGGTCCGCGTCGATCTTGCCGCTTTCTATCGCCTGTCCGCCCTCTATGGCTGGGACGATTTCATCTACACCCATATCTCCGCCCGCGTGCCGGGGCCGGATCATCATTTCCTGATCAACCCCTTCGGCCTGATGTTCGATGAGATCACGGCATCGAGTCTGGTCAAGGTCGATCTGGACGGCAATGTCATCGGGGAGAGCGATTACGGCATCAACTATGCCGGCTATGTGATCCACAGCGCGATCCACGGCGCGCGGGAGGACGCCCATTATATCGCCCATTTCCACAGCGCTGACGGCATGGCGGTGTCGGCCCATGCCGAAGGGCTGCTGCCGCTCAACCAGCGCGCCCTCGCGCTGATTCCGGGCCTGTCCTATCATGACTATGAGGGCGTGGCGCTCAATCTGGACGAGCGGGAACGGCTGGTGGCCGATCTGGGCGATACCAAGGTCATGCTGCTGCGCAATCACGGCACGTTGGCGCTGGGATCGACGCCGGGCGAGGCGTTCAGCGGCATCTATCATCTGGAGGAAGCCTGCAAGGCGCAGGTCCGCAGCCTTGCCGTCGGCCGCGACAATGTGCTGATCGCTCCCGAAGCCGCGCAGGAAGAAGTCCGCCGCCAGATGCGCCGCGAACGCAAGCCCGTCGAGGGCGCGCGATCGCATTACGACCTCGTCTGGGAGGCCGCGCTCCGCAAGGCGCAACGCCAGTCGCCCGGCTTCGACGCCTAGGGGAAGCCGCACTGCGACGACATGGCACGGGTTCGGCCGCCTACGCGGTGGCGGCCGAATCCACGGTGTCGTTTTTCCGTCCCTGCGCTGATCGCAAGGTCACGAGAATGCGAAGGAATGGGGGCGGGCCGCTTTCGCCCCCTTTCCTTCGCCCCCATTTCTTCGCATGGTTTCAAGCGCCGTCGAGCAAGCCGGGTAGCCGGGCTTGCCGCGGCCCGGCGCAAAATCGGCTTTGCATTTCATCCATGTGAAGCGCCAAGCCAGGCATTCATGCTGGCCACGCTGCACCCGGCGGTCTGGCCGCAATCGACGATAATCTGCTGTCCGCTGATCGCGCCGCAATCGTCCGACGCCAGGAAGTGCATCAATGCGGCGATCTCTTCGGGCTGGACGATGCGACCGAGCGCTGAGGCGGTGCTTGTCATCGCAATCTCCGCTTCCGCCGAATCCTGATCGCGCAGCATGGGCGTGTCGACGCTGGTTGGGCTTATTTCATTCACCCGGATGCCCTTGGGCCCCAATTCCATCGCGGCGCATTTGAGCAATCCGCTCGCGGCGAACTTGGCTGCGGTATAGGCGCCATATCCCGGCAGGCCGATCGCGGAAGCAAGCGAAGTCGTGGTGATGATCGAGCTGCCCCGCGGCATGTGTCTGCTGGCATGCTTGATGCCAAAGAAGGGGCCTTTGGCGTTGATCTGGAAGTTCCTGTCGAATTCATCCTCGCCGGCGTCCTCCAGATCCGCCGAACGGCCCCAATAGCCTGCATTGTTGATAAGGACATCGATATGTCCAAACCAGGCGGCGGTCTGATCCATGCAGGCCTTGACCTCCTGCTCGACTCCGACATCGGTTCGAATCCATTTGGCGCCAATAGTTGCCGCGAAGTCCGAAACGTCGCGGCGGCTGGCTATGACAACCTCTGACCCGGCCCTGGCGAAGCGTTCGGCGGCGGCTCTGCCAATGCCGCTCGATGCGCCTGTGATGACAGTGATCTTACCCTGAAGAGAAAACATTGCGCCCTCCTTGATGTGCCTGTGACGGTGATCCAACGCTCCGCATAATAACCGATTAAAATCTACTATTGCAACTTCTATATGGAGTGAGATAGCCTAATAGGAGAAGAATCGCGGCGATATGCTTCGATAATACTCGACTTAAGTCGGATAAATGGGGAAGGGAGAAGCGCAATGGGTGGACAAGGAATATGTTCGATCGGAATGGCGGCGGCCTTGGCGGTCGCCACGCCGGTTCTGGCGCAGGATCAGGCGCCGCAGGATCAGCCTCCGGTGCAAGGCGAGATTTTCGTCACGGCGCAAAAGCGGGCGCAACGGCTGCAAGATGTCGGCATTTCCGTCTCCGCTCTGGGGCAGAGCGAATTGGCGGCGGTCGGGCGGCAGGATGTCACCGCAATCGCCACGCTGGTGCCAGGCGTGCAGGTCAATCAGTTCTCACCGACCGCGACGGTCTTCAATATTCGCGGCGTGTCGCAGAATGATTTCGCTGATTCGCAGGAAGCGCCGATCGCCTTCTATAATGACGAGGCATATGTGGGGCTGCTCGGCGCGATCAGCGGACAGAATTTCGATTTGGAGCGGGTCGAGGTTCTGCGCGGCCCACAGGGAACCCTCTTTGGCCGGAACGCGACCGGCGGGCTCATTCAGGTCGTGACGGCCAAGCCGACATCGCATCTCGACGGCTTCCTGACGCTGACCGGCGGCAGCGACAATCAGTTCGCGACGGAAGAGGCGATCAGCGGCCCGATCAGCGACTCTGTGCGCGGGCGGATCGCTTTCACCACCGATCGCCGCGACGGTTACGTCAAGAATGCGCTGGGCCGTGATCTTGGCGGGACGCGCTTCTATGCGGGCCGCGCGCAACTCTCCGCCGATGTCGGGGGCGGCACGTTGCTGGTGAAGGCGCAGATCCTCCGCAACGATCATGACAGTGGGGCGGGCGCCTATACCGCCGCCGTTTCCGCGGTCAATGCGGATGGGCTGGGGCGGTTTGTCGGTCCGGACGAGGATGTCTATGGCACATGCGCCGGATGCAATTCCTTCGGCTATCGCCCGCCGTCCGACCCGCGCCGCGTGGAGGAGGACCATCGGTCCGACTTTGAGCGGACCTATTGGACCGGCAGCGCGCGATATGAGCGCGACCTGGGCGCGGTGACCCTGACGTCGATCACGGATTATCAGTCGTTGCGCAAAGGCTATACAGAAGACAGCGATGTCTCTCCGGTCAACTTCTTCACCTATTTCGCCAGGCAGAAGGCGCATCAGGTCTCGCAGGAATTGAGGCTTTCGGGAACCGGCAGCCGGATCACCTGGGTAGCCGGACTATATGGGATCGAGATCAAGTCGACGACCGCCTATCGGATAGAATTGCCTACTTTTGGCGTCGAAACCAATTTCGGTGGTGTACTGAAGACCAAATCGGTCGCCGCATTCGGTCAGATCGAATATAAGGTAAGCCCTCTTCTCAGCGTCATCGGCGGCTTCAGATATTCCTATGACGACAAGAAATATGATTTTTCCCAGGTCGAGACCGGTTCTCCTCCACTGCTGTTCAACACAACCACCTATCCCGATCTGGCGCATAAGGATTTCGACAATTATTCCGGCAAGATCGAGATCGATCTGAAGCCGACGGACGACATTCTGCTTTATGCCAGCGTGAACCGGGGAACCAAGGCCGGCGGTTTCGGTACGCCCGCCTTCCAGCCGATCGATCCTTCCTCCATCCCCTTCGATGAAGAGGTGCTGACCAATTTCGAAGGCGGCGCGAAACTGACGTTGCTCGACAGGAAAGCGCATCTGAATGCCGCTGCCTTCCATTATCGCTATCGCGGTTATCAGGCCTTCACGCTTGTCGGACTGACGCAGGCCATCGTCAACAATAATGCGCGCGTGAACGGCTTTGAGGTCGACGCGGACATACGCCCGGTACAGGGTCTCTATCTGCAAGCATTTATGACCTATCTGGACGCCAAGGTGTTCGACATCACCTTGCCAAGCGGCCGCGTCGCGGATCGCCGCATGCCGCAGGCCCCGCGCCTGAGCTTCGGCGGAACGATGCGTTACGAGGCGGAGATTGGCCCTGGCACGCTGACGCTGCAAACGGATTGGAAGCGGAACGGCGCCAGCTATTTCACGGCCTTCAATGCGCCGGTCGATCGCGAACCGGCCTATTGGGTCGGCAATGGGCGCGTGAGCTACCGGTTCAATGACAGCGGGTTCGAGATCGCGGCCTTCGTCAACAACATCACTGACAAGACTTACCGCATCTACAATCTCGACGTCACCAATCCGGTCGGGATCACGCAGCAGACCTTTGCCCGGCCGCGCTGGGCGGGGGGCAGCCTCACCTACCGCATCCGATAATTCACGGCCCGGCCCGGCTCCCGCTCCGACAGGGCATGAGCCGGGCCCAAGAGAGGATTTTGACATGTCTACCGAAGTTCTTACCGACGAGGCGCTGCGCGCGCGCGCCATGCGCGTCGTGCCCAACGGCGTCTATGGGCATTTATCGAACGGGTTGATGCCCTATGGCACGCCCCAATTCTTCGTCCGGGGGAAGGGGGCGCGGTTGTGGGACGTCGCCGGGCGCGAATATCTTGATTTCGCCTGCGCCTATGGCCCGAACCTGCTCGGCTATCATGATCCCCGGATCGAAGAGGCGGCACAGCGGCAGCGCGCATTGGGTGACACGCTGACCGGACCGTCGCCGGTCTTCGTCGAACTGGCCGAAAGGCTCGTCGCCCAGGTGAGTCACGCCGACTGGGCCATGTTCGCGAAGAACGGAACCGACGCGACGACGATGGCGATGACGATCGCCCGGGCGCAGACCGGCCGCCGCAAGATATTGGTCGCGACCGGCGCCTATCATGGCGCCGCGCCCTGGTGCTCGCCCTTTCCCGCAGGCATCGTGCCCGAGGATCGCGCGCACCTGATCTACTACAGCTATAATGACGCCGAGAGTCTTGAGACGGCGGTGAAGGCGGCGGGCGAGGATCTGGCTGCTATCTTCGCATCGCCGCACAAGCATGATGTCTTCGCGGACCAGCAGCCGCTCGACCGGGAATATGCGGAACGATGCCGGGCGCTCTGCGACAAGACGGGCGCCATTCTGATCGTCGACGACGTGCGCGCCGGTTTTCGCATCGCCCGGGATTGCAGTTGGGAGGTGGTCGGCGTGCGCCCCGATCTGAGCTGCTGGAGCAAGGCGATTGCCAACGGCTATCCCCTGGCGGCGCTTCTCGGCTCGGATCGCGTGCGCGAAGGGGCCGCCAAGGTCTATGTGACCGGCTCCTTCTGGTTCCAGGCGGTGCCCATGGCGGCGGCGCTGGCGACTCTGGAGGTGATCGAGGCGACCTCCTATCTGGAAGATATGGTCAGGCTTGGCATGGCATTGCGCACAGGCATCGACGTGCTGGCGCGCGCCCACGGCTTCTCGATCCGGCAGACCGGGCCGGTGCAGATGCCGATCCTGCTTTTCGACGATGATCCCGATATGCGTCTGGGCGCGGCCTTCGCCGGCGGCATGATCTCGCGCGGGATTTACTTCCATCCTTGGCATAATATGTTCCTTTGCGCGGCGATGACGGACGAAGACATGGCTCAGGCCATTGACGCCGCGGGCGAGACCTTCGCTGCCATGGACAGGGAACGTGAAACGATCCGGCCGCATCCCGGAATCGCCGGCTTCATGGCTGGCATTGCGGCGGCATGAACGCGCATTCCCGTCAAAGAACATCCCCGCTGAAGCGTGTTGAACGGCGGGGCGTGCAGGCGCGGGGGCTGGTGCGACGCCAGCTCCTGCTGGATGCGGCAAGGCGCCTCCTGAGACGATCGGACCTCAACGGCATCAATGTCGCGGACATAGCCGCCGAGGCGCGGATGGCGAAAAGCAGCGCCTATCATTTCTACGCGGATGCGCAGGCGTTGTTTGCTGAACTCGCCGTCCAGATGGACGGCGAGTTGCTTGCCGCCATGGATCAGCCAGTCTCGCGCCAAGAATATTGGAAGGATATTTTCGACGTCATGTTCGAACGGGGCATTGACGCGCTGGAGGCGGATCTGGCGATGACGAAGCTTCTGCTTGGCCCGCAGACCTCCTTCGAAATCAAGCGCAGCGACAGAATGCACGACCATGTGCTGGCGCGGGCAATCATCGCGGAAATCCGGAAGCAATTCCTGCTTCCGGATCTATTGGAACTGGAAACCCTATTCTATCGCGCCATCGAAATTCTCGATTTGCTGCTGAGCCTGTCCGTCCAGGAAGAAGGCGTCATCACCGGCGAGGCGCGCCGGGAAGCCCATCGTGCCTCCCACGCCTATCTGGCCATGTACATCCCGCAGATTCTGCAAAGAACCGACGCGGCGCAACGCCGCTGAACCGTCAATTGTAGGACCGATCGTCGTTCCGACAATCATTTGAGGTTTGCCGCGCGCGCATGCAGTTTCCCCATGCGCGTTCGACAAACCTCAAATGACATGACAATTATGCGGTCGCTGCAAGTCTACGCGAAGTGATGGTTTGCAGATTGGTATATTCCGCCAGGCCATGCAGCGAATTCTCGACGCCTAGCCCCGACTGCTTGTGACCGCCGAAAGCGATATGCGGCGCGAAGACGTGGATTTCATTGATCCATACCGTTCCCGCCTGAATGCGCTCGGCAATTTGCTTCGCCTTCTCGACATCCGCTGACCACACGGATGCGGCCAGACCATATTCGGTGTCATTCGCCCGGTCGATCACGTCGTCAATGTCCCTGAACCGGAGCAGCGGCAGCACGGGGCCGAAAGGCTCCTCGCGCACGATGCGGCTGTCGTCGGGCGGATTGTCGACGATCGTGACCGGAATGAAGAAGCCGGGGCCGTCCATGGCCTCGCCGCCGACGGGAATGTCCACGCCCAGTTGGCGCGTGTCGGCCAGAATATCCTTGAGCTTTTCGAACTGCATGCGGTTCTGGATCGGCCCAAGCTGCGTGCCCTGGCGGGAGCCATCGCCCAGTTTCACCGTCCGGGCATAAGCGACCAGTTCGTCGCGGACCCGGTCATAGACGTCATCATGGATATAGAGCCGCTTGGCGGCGGCGCAGAATTGCGAGCTGTTCTGAAACGCCGCCCAGAAGAGTTGCGGGGCGATGGCCTTGGGATCGACGTCGGACAGGACGATCGCGGGATCGTTGCCGCCCAGTTCCAGCGTGACGCGCTTCACATTGGCAGCCGCGCTTTCCATCACCTTGCGGCCGGTCGCGGTGGAGCCGGTGAAGCTGATCTTGTCGATCTGATCGTGGGAGGTCATCCATGCGCCAAGATCGTTGCCGCCCGCTATGATGTTCAGCACCCCGGCGGGAACGACGTCCTTCAGCAGCTCACCAAGCTTCAAGGTGCAAAGCGGCGTATAGGGCGATGGCTTCAGGACGATCGTATTGCCCGCCACCAATGCCGGCGCGATCTTCCACACCGCCAGCAGCACCGGGAAATTCCACGGCGTGATCGCGCCGACGACGCCCAGCGGGACGCGGCGCATTTCGACGCGCCGCCCATCGCCTTCCTCGATCGTCTCGCTGTCCAGCGTCTGCTCCGCCAGCGCGTGGCACCAGGCCGACGATCCGCCGATTTCCCATTCAGCGCCCGCGCGCGGCTTTCCCTGCTCGCGCGTCAGAAGGCGCATCAGCTCTTCGGCATGCGCATCCAGCACGGCGCCAATCGCCGCGACGATTCGCTGCCGTTCCGCAAGCGGCGTGTCGCGCCACGCGGGAAAGGCACGACGGGCCGCCGCCACCGCTTCTTCCATCTGTTCGCGTCCGGCCTCAGGCGCGTGAGCGATCACCTCTTCGGTGGCGGGATTATAGACTTCGAACGTCTTCGCGGCCGTCACCAGCCGTCCATCTATGAGCATTCGATAGTCCGAATCGAAATTTTGCACTGCATCCTCCTTGTTGGCTGTCGGGTCCGCACTGCGCCTCCCTTATGGAGAGCCCAGTGGATCAGTTGATATTCGGGAAAGGCGCCGACCTCCCTATCGCTCCTGCGGCATGCGCGACGACGATTCCCGACCAGTGTCCGTTTATTGAACGATATTTATCGTAATATGGTATGACTGGCAACCAGTCTTATAAACCGGGCAGGCCATAAAATAGAGTAAATTTGGGATATAACGCGGATGGCTGAAAATTTCGATTGACGCCGAAGCAAATTTTAATCGATATGTATCGATCATAAATCGAGAGGGAAGAATAATGCAGCTCGATCGTGCGACAATGCTCGAAGCCTATCGTCGAATGGTCAAAATCCGCGCTTTCGAGGAGCGGGTCGGTGCCGATTCAATGTCCGGACTGATCCCCGGTTTCGTGCATCTCTACGCGGGGGAAGAAGCCGCCGCCGTGGGCGTGTGCCTCAACCTGACTGACGAGGACTGGATCGGATCAACCCATCGCGGCCATGGACATTGCATCGCCAAGGGGTGCGGCATCGAAGAGATGATGCTTGAAATCCACGGCAAGCAGGGCGGATTGTGCGGCGGCAAGGGCGGATCGATGCACATTGCCGATCTGGACAAGGGCATGCTTGGCGCCAACGGCATCGTCGGCGGATCGCCGCCGCTGGCCGTCGGCGCCGCGCTATCCGCCAAGGTTCGCCGTACCGGAGCGGTCGCGGTGGCCTTTTTCGGTGACGGCGCGTCCAATCAGGGCACCACGGCCGAGGCGTTGAACATGGCGGTGGTGTTGCAGGTGCCCGTCCTGTTCGTGCTGGAAAACAACGGATATGGCGAGTTCACCGCGGCCAGTTACCACAGCGCGGGCGTAGACCTGGCGCAACGGGCGGCAGGTTTCGGACTGACGGCGGTTAAAGTCGACGGCAATGATTTCTTCGCCGTCCATGACGCCGCGCGCGCCTTGATTGAACGGGCGCGGCAGGAAAGCCTTCCCGCTTTTCTGGAAATCGATGTCAAGCGGTGGCACGGCCATTTCACCGGCGATCAACAACCCTATCGTTCCGCAGAAGAACTGGCGGCGGTGCGGTTGTTCGATCCGATCGCCAGCTTCCGCAGCAGGGTGATCGATGCCGGTCTTCTGGACGCTGGCGATCTGGCGGCGATCGATCGCGAGATCGACGATCTGATCGAGCGTTCGGCCGAAACCGCGATGGCGGCCCCGCTGCCGCCCGTAGCGGCTGTGACTCAAGACGTTTACGTTTCTTACTAGGACGAGAGCGATGCCAAAAAAATCAATGCGAATGGCGATCAACGAAGCGATCCGCCTCGAAATGCGGCGTGATCCCAATGTGATCCTGCTGGGTGAGGATGTGGCCGGCGGCAAGGGCGGCACCGGCCAACTCGACGAGAATTTCGGCGGCGTCCTCGGCGTGACCAGGGGACTCTATTCCGAATTTGGCGGTCAACGGGTGATCGATACGCCGATCACCGAAAGCGCCATCATGGGGGCCGCGGCTGGCGCGGCGATCACTGGGCTCCGGCCGATTGCCGAATTGATGTTCGTCGACTTCCTCGGTGTATGCTTCGACCAGATATTCAACCAGGCGGCCAAGTTCCGCTATATGTTCGGCGGCAAGGCCAGGACGCCGCTCGTCATTCGCGCGATGACCGGCGCCGGCCTGCGCGCCGGCGCGCAGCACTCGCAGTCGTTGCACGCGATCTTCACGCATATTCCGGGGTTGAAGGTCGTCGTGCCATCCGGACCCTATGATGCCAAGGGATTGCTGATCCAGGCGATCCGCGATGACGATCCCGTGATATTCCTGGAACATAAGGCGATGTACGACATAGAGGAGGAGGTGCCGGACGGCGCCTATGCCATTCCCTTTGGCGAGGCCAATGTCATCCGGGAAGGCCGGGACGTCACCATCGTCGCGCTCGCCAAGCAGGTCCACACCGCGATCGAAGCGGCCGGACGACTGGCCCAGCAAGGCATTGAGGCGACCATCATCGATCCGCGCACGACCTCTCCGCTCGATGCGGACACCATCCTCGAAAGCGTCGAGGAGACCGGACGCCTGGTGGTGGTGGACGAAGCCAATCCCCGTTGCAGCTTTGCGACCGATGTCGCGGCGCTTGTCGCGGATCGCGGCTTTCAGCATCTTCGCGCCCCCATCAAGCTGGTGACGGCGCCGCACGCCCCCGTGCCGTTCGCCGCGCCGCTGGAAGACGCCTATATTCCCGATGCCGACGACATCTGCGTCGCGGTCCAGTCCATCGTAAACGCCAAGGTGCCAGCATGACGGACATCACCGCGATCACCATGCCCCGCTGGGGGCTGACGATGGAAGAAGGCACGCTGACCGAATGGCTCGTTCCGCTGGGGGGCGAGGTTGCAGCCGGCGTCGACATTGTCGAGATCGAGTCGACCAAGCTCGCGGGCACGGTGGAAGCGCCGTCCGCGGGCGTGCTGCGGCGCCAGACCATCCTGCCTGGCCGGACCATTCCTGTCGGCACTCTGCTGGGCGTCATTGCCGATGCGGGCGTGAGCGAGGAGGAGATCGACGCCTTCGCCGCCGATTTCAAACCGCCGGAGGATGATGGCGAGGCGGCGGAGAGTTTGCGGCCCCAGTCGGTCGAGGTCGATGGTCAGCTTCTGAGCTATCTTCGCCATGGGGAAGGCGCGCCGCTGCTCTTCGTCCATGGGTTTGGCGGCGACGCCATGGGCTGGGTGTTCGTCCAGAATGAACTGGCGCAGCATGCCGATACCATTGCCGTCGACCTGCCGGGACATGGCGCGTCGGACAAGAGCATCCGCAAGGCCGATCTGGGCGGACAGGCGGCCATCGTCGCCGGTTTCATCCGCGCGCTGGGACTCGGCAAGGTTCATCTCGTCGGGCATTCCATGGGCGGCGGCGTCTGTTTGGCGCTGGCGACCGCGGAGCCGGATCTTGTCGCCTCGCTCACGCTCCTTGCGCCCATGGGGCTTGGCCGGGACATCAACGCCCAATATCTTGAGGCTTTCGTTGTCGCTCAAAAGAAGCGGAATGTGGAGGCGGCGCTGCGCATGCTGTTTGCCGATGAATCTCTCGTCACGCGCAGTCTGGTGGATGACGTGCTCAAATATAAGCGGCTCGATGGCGTCGACATGGCATTGGCGGCCATTCAGGAGGCTATTCTCCAGGACGGGCGTCAGGCCGAGGTCTTCGATGTGGAACGCCTCGACTGTCCGCTCACGCTGATCGCTGGCGAGGCTGACCGGATCATTCCGCCCGAGCAGGTCGCCGCGCAGGGCGGCAGGCTGCTGGACGGCGTCGGCCATATGCCGCAGGCGGAAGCGGCGGCCATTGTTGCCGACGCGCTCCGGTCCATATTGGCGGCAGGCTGACGAAACTATATAGGGAGCGAGGCCGATTTATCGGCCTCGCTCCGTCCACGTTCCAATTGGGGGTAGGGCCATGATCCAGGCGTCGCAGGGTTTTCAATCCAACAGGACGATCATGCTCAGCATGATGATCGGCGCGGTCGGCATCCTGATCCTTGGCATACAACCGCTGCTGCTTGGGGCCTTGCTGAACGCCGGCAAGATCAATGCGGTCGAACTTGGCTGGATTGCGACCGTCGAGGTGCTGGGCATGGCGCTGGGCGTATGGATCGGCGCGCGGTTGATGGCGGGATCGCAAGGAAAGCGGATCGCCGTCGCGGCTTGCCTGCTGATGGCGCTCGCCAATGCAATCACGCCGGGCGCCGACACGGTGATGACGATAGCATTGGCGCGATCGCTCGCGGGGTTTGCAGAAGGCGCGATGATTGCCGTCTCGATCCTGACCATCAGCCATGGCGCGGCGCCGGCCCGGCTCAACGCGATCTACCTTACCGCCGGGGCGACGCCGCAGCTTGTCTTCGCCTATCTGCTGCCCGTCAAAGTCTTTCCCGTCTATGGGGTGGAATCGGGTTTCTACATATTGGCGGGGGTGGGTTTATTGTCGGCCGCGCTCGCCGGGGTCATTCGCGATCGCCTCGCGCCCGAGCCCGAGGAGGCAGGCGGCCGCGTCGCCTGGACGCCCAAGGTCGTGCTGGCGCTGGCCGCCACCCTCGTGACCGCCTCCGCGATCGGCGCCTGCTGGAGCTATGCCGAACCGATGGGCGCGCGCCAGGGCCTGACGACGGCGGCGGTCGGCGTGGCGATCACCATCAGCCTGGCGTTTCAGATCATCGGCAGCCTCGTCGTCGCATTGGTCGGTTATCGATTGCCCTTCCGTCTGGTGCTGCCGGGCGGGGTCATCGTGCAGGCTGCGGCGGTCATGACGCTGATCGCGATACCCGGCATTGTCGGTTTCAGTTTCGGCCTGGCGGTGTTCGGCTTCTGCTGGCAAGCCTGCCTGCCCTTCGCGATGGATCTTGTCATAGAGGCTGACGCGTCGCGGATGACGGCTCCTCTCGTCATGCCGCTGACATTGGCGGGTTTGAGCATGGGGCCGCTGATCGCCTCCGCCCTGGTGGGCGCCAGCGTGATCGGGGCCTTCGTCTTCGGCATCGCGGCATTTGTGACGGCGGCGGGGCTGTATCTCTTCATCTTCCGTCCAGGATCAGCCCCGCCGGTCCGCTTAGCCAGCCTCGACGGCTGACAGCTTCGCCACTATGTTGCGCGTGATCTGCGCAACCTGCGGATCGGCCAGCGCGTAAGTCCAGTCGGTCGTGCCGCCGCTGAAGACGGTGCCGCCACCCTGCCGGGTATAGCATCCCATCACGGCGTGACCGTGCGCGAAGCGTTGCAGCGTCGCTTCATCGCGGTTGCCCGCGACCTGCTGGCAGACAAGTTCGAGGTCGGAGAGGCTGCCTTCGGGATAGAGGCCCTCGGGCGCCGTTTGCCGCGTCCACAACGCCACCGGCGCAATGCCGATGATTTCGAAGTCCGGCGGTGTTCCATCCTCCCCTGTCGGAAACGGCAGTCCATCGCGCAGCGTCAGCGCGCAGCCGTCGCATTCATAGCCGACGAGCGACAGATCGGCGCCAAGTTGATCGCCATAGCTGAGGCCAGTACCCGCAAGCGCCCAGTGGTCGGCGCGGTAGACGGTATAGCCCCCGGCCGAAGCGGGTGTCGCGCCGGCCAGGCGGGCATATCCGCCACGGGTGAAGCTGAGGCCCGTCATCTCATTTTCCGGGCGGCGGGTGAGGGCATGGGACCAGATGCCGCTATTGTGCCGCTCGTCCGGCGTGCCGATCACCGGATCGGCGTCCACCGCGGCCTTGTAGGCGACCATCTGTTCGCCATTGCGTTCGATCCTGACCTGCCAATAAGCGGTGTTTCCGGATAGAAACGCCGCGTTCCCCCCGTTTGCGATGAAGGTTTCGACCGTATCCCGCATCTCCCACGTCCAATATTCGTCATGGCCAACCGAAAGCATCAGCCGGTAGCGGGACAGGAGGTCGGGATAATCCTGAAGATCGGAACTGGCGGCATAGTCGACGGCGATGCCTTCCTTCTCCAGCCAGCGGGTGAATGCCTGGCCCCATTGGCCCCAGCTCGCCGCGCCTGTCCAGAGCGTCAGTCCTTGTTCGGCCGCCCATTTGCCGTAGGGCAGGCTGGTGTCGACCTCCTTGACGGTCGCCAGGCGATGGGCGTCGCGGGGAAGGCTGATGAAGCCGGGCGGCAGCGGCCGCTGGAACGATACGCGCGCCGCGCCAGCCGCATAGGCCGTGCCGTCCGCCGTGTAGGTGCTGGCGCCGCCGAAGAAATTATAGGCGTTCCAGGTGTTCGTCTCGATGACCCAGAGTATTGCGGCTTGCGGTGCCTTCGCCCGCACGATGAGGAAGGCTTCCGTCGTCTCGCCGTCGGATGAGGTGAGCTGGATCTTGTGGAAGCCGCTTCGCCAATCATCGCCTACAGAAAAGGATAGTGCGACGGGCCATCCGCAGCCATTTTCCACGGCGTCGCCGGGCACCGGATAATATTCGCCTGCGATGTCACCGGCTCGATACACGGTCTTAGGCTCTATGCCGTCCCGGATAACCTCGACGCCGAACCATTTGGCGTCGGTCGATACGCAAAGTTCTACGAGGTCTCCGCCTGCATAGGATCGTTTGCGACAATAAGCTTGAAGCATGTCTTCACTCCCGCATCATTTAAAGGCTTATAACACGATTACTATCGATTAAACACTCTTTCTGTTCGTGGCAAGGGAGGTGAGGGGTGCTCTCGTCCTCGCAACATATCAAAGAAGAATATCGGAAAAACAAAAGAAATAAGCTTATTTTCCGAGGTTTATGAAAGCGCCGAAGAAATGAGCGACTCTCCTCTTGACGAGACATTACACGATATATATCGATTAACTTTCATAAGGCCAAGGCGTTTGAACGCGATGAAGGGCTGAATTCGTCCAGCATAAAAAGGGAGCGCGACCGGCATTCGCCGTCGCGAAATTCAGGGAAGGGAATATCAATGACCAAGGGGCCTCGTCATAGTCTTTTCGTTTCCGCCTCAGCGCTTTCGCTGACAGTCGCCGGCTTGCTCTTGGGCGTCTCGCCCGCCCAATCCCAGATCGCCGGGGAGCCAGCTTCCGACACGGCGGGCGATGAGGCTTCCGCGCCAAGATTGGACGCTGGCGACATCGTGGTGACGGCGCAGAAACGATCGGAATCGGTCAACAAGGTCGGCATGTCGATCACGGCTTTCAGCGGCGACCAGCTTGTGCGGCAGGGCGTTGTCGATACCTCGCAACTGATCAAGGTCGTTCCCGGCTTCAACTTCACCCAATCGGCCTACGCCACGCCCGTCTACACGATACGCGGCATCGGTTTCCAGGAGAACAGCCTGGCCGCAAGCCCGGCAGTCAGCATCTATGTGGACGAGGTTCCGATCCCGTTTCCCGCCGAAGCGGACGGCGCTGCGCTCGATCTGGAGCGAGTCGAGGTGCTCAAGGGGCCGCAGGGCACGCTCTACGGCCAGAACTCGACGGGCGGCGCGGTCAACTATATCGCCGCCAAGCCGACCGATCGTCTCGCCGCCGGCGTCGACCTGAGTTATGGCCGCTTCAACACGGTCGATGCGCAGGCCTATGTCAGCGGCCCGCTGTCCGACACATTGAAGGTCCGGCTAGCGGTGCGCGGCCTTCGCGGAGACGATTGGCAGCGAAGCTATACGCGCAACGACACGCTGGGACGGCAGGCCAAGGTGCAGGGACGGCTTCTGATCGATTGGCAGCCGCTGGAAAGGCTGAAAATATCGATCAACCTGAATGCCTGGCGGGATCGCTCCGACACGCCCGCCGCTCAGGCGATCGGCATCGCGCCGCAGACCGACCTGGTTCCCATTCCCGCCGGTCTTCAGGCCTATCCACTGGCGCCGCGCAGCAGCCGCGCCGCCGATTGGGACCCGAACACGTCCTTCCGGCGGGACAATTATTTCCTGCACGGATCGGCGCGTCTCGATTATTCGCTGACGGACGATGTGACGATCACATCCATTTCCGCCTATCAATATTTCGACCGGGACCAGCCGATCGATTCGGACGGGACGAGTTTCCAGAATTTCTATGTACTGCAAACCGGACATGTCTCGACATTTTTCCAGGAACTCCGTCTCAGCGGGGATTTCGGTCCGGGTGGGCACTGGATCGTCGGCGGCAACTATAGTTCCGACCGCACGTTGGACAGCAATCTGATCCTTTTCCGGGACTCCAGCTCGTCCTCGGCCCTTGGCCTGCCGCTGACCGATCTGGTCAATCAGACGCGACAGAACATCAAGACCGCCGCCATTTACGGCAATGTCGATTATGAAATCGTGCCATCGGTCACGCTGCATGGCGGCCTTCGCTACACGGATGTGCGCCGCTCTTTCGCCGGTTGCAGCTTCGATGCGGGCAGCGGTGAAGCGTCTGCGGTCTTCGGCCTTCTGTCGAACGTCCTGCGCGGCGTCGCGGGGCCGTCCACGCTGGCGCCGGGGGCTTGCGGCACGATTCTGCCCGACCTTAGCAACGGCATCGTTCGCGACAGGCTGAACCAGGACAATATATCCTGGCGCGCAGGCCTGGACTGGCAGGTCGATCCGCAGACATTGCTCTACGCCAATGTGAGCCGCGGCTATAAATCGGGCAGCTTCCCGACGCTCTCTGCGTCTTCCTCCGTGCAATTCTCGCCCGTCACGCAGGAAACCGTGCTGGCGTTCGAGGCTGGTTTCAAATTGTCGCTGCTGGACCGCAAGGTGCAGTTGAACGGTGCGGGTTTCTATTACAAATATGAAGACAAGCAGATACGCGGCAAGCTTCAGGACCCGATCTTCGGCAATCTCGAGGCGCTCATCAACATCCCCAAGTCGCACATACAGGGGTTCGAACTGTCGGCGGTGCTGCGCCCGGTCGAGGGGCTCACCATCTCGCCGGCCGTGACCCATATACTCTCGGAGATAGATGGTACTTTCTCCAACTTCACGCCGTTGGGCGTGCAGGGCAATTTCGCCGGAGAGCGCTTCCCGTACACGCCCAAATGGTCCGGTAATCTTGACGCCGAATATCGCTGGGCGATGAACGATCGGGTCGGCTTCTTCATCGGCGCGAACGCCAATCACCAGGGCGCAACGAATGGCGGTTTTGGCGAATTGCCGGAGTTCAGGGTGCGCTCCTACACGCTGATCGACGTGCGCGCCGGCATTGAGGACCCGTCGGGCAAGTGGCGCATCGGCGCGTTCGGGCGCAACATCACCAACCAATATTATTGGAGCTCGGCCAGCCATCTTGTCGACGTTATCACCCGCTATGCCGGCATGCCCGCCACCTACGGCGTGCAGTTCAGCTACAAATATTGAGGAAGGCGATCGATGAAGGTGCTGGAGGGTAAAGTGGCCGTCGTGACCGGTGCCTCAAAGGGCATCGGTGCGGATATTGCGGGCGGGATGGCCGCCGCCGGCGCATCCGTCATCGTCAACTACAGCGCCGACCGGGCAGGTGCGGAGGCGGTGGCCGGGAATATCCGGCGGGCCGGCGGCAAGGCCGAGGTGGTTCAGGGCGATGTTCGCGAGGAACAGGTCTCGAGGGCGCTGATGCAAGCCGCCGTGGATGCATTCGGCGGGCTGGATATAGTAGTGAACAACGCCGGCTATTATCATTATCAGAGCCTCGAGGAGATCACGGTCGAAAGCTTCCACAAGCATTTCGACGTGAACCTGCTTGGGCCCATTTTGATGATGCGGGAGGCGGCGGCCCTTATGGGACCAGAAGGCGGGTCCATCATCAACATCGGTTCGGCGGCCGCTCGCGCGATCCTGCCCACCACCGCGATCTACAGCGCGACGAAGGTCGCGCTCGGCAAGGTCACCGCGATCTTCGCCAAGGAGCTGGGACCGCGCAAGATCCGGGTCAATGTGATCCATCCCGGCGCGGTCGAGACGGAGGGGGTGCGGGCGGCTGGATTGCTGGGCGGCGAATGGGAACGCGGTCTGGTCGAGGCGACGCCGCTGGGGCGGATAGGACAGGTTGACGACATCACCCCGGTGACGATTTTCCTGGCGTCCGACGAAGCGCGATGGATCACCGGAGAGGCGATTCACGTGACAGGCGGCTTCTGACCGCGTATCAACCCCCGGACAGCGTCCATAACATCATCATCGAGCCCAATGTCTCAGACTCCACCCTCTTCGAAGAAAACGAAAAAGCCCAAGGAAACCGCTGCGAACGCGACCATTCCGCGCGCGCCGCAGCGGGTGCAGGGGCGGTTGCGCTTCGAATTGCTGGTCGACACGACCGATCGGCTGATCAGCGAGCGCGGCGCGGGCGATCTCAGTCTTTATGACATTGCGGAGGCGGCAGGCGTCCCCGCCGCTTCGGTCTATCATTTCTTTCCCAGCATGGCGGCCGCGGTCGTCGCGGTGGCGCAGCGCTATCTCCAGATTTTCGAGGAGATCATCGCCTCCGATCTCGACCATGCCGAGCTGGTGAACTGGCGGGACATCTTCCGCATCATAGGGGAGCGGGCGCGCCAGTTCTACAACGGGCATGAAGTGGTGCGGCGGCTTTTCCTGGGGTCGGAATATAGCTGGCAGGTGCGGATGGCGGACATCCAGGGCAATGAGAGCTATGCGCGCATATTGGCCCGCACCTATGAGCGGCATTTCCACATCGCGGACCCGGATTTCCTGTGCCCCAAGATCGAGATCGCGATCGGGTTGAGCGACAGCGTCTGGTCCTTGTCCTGTCTTCGCCACAATATCATCACCGATGATTATGCGGTGGAAGCGGAGCGCGCCTATCATTCCTACCTGACCCGCTATATCGCTGAACTGGCGCCGAAACGGACAGCGCCGATGGTCTCGCTGCCGTCGGAACGGGCTGCGGCGGGAAATGCCTGAGCGCGGATTGACTGCCTGAGGGGCAGAACGCGCCTTTAACTTTTCATGCCGAGCGGGCGGTTCCGAGCGGAGCCTCCCCTTCGCCGCGCGTCGTCATCGACCGTCGTGGATGACCCATGGTGCCCCTCCACCTAATAACAGATAATTATTCGTTTAAATTCCAATTTAACGGAATTATCTGCATTTCATCTATTGAATAATCGATATTTATCTGTGATTGTGATGCCTCACCGATGGATGAACAGTTGAGGCGAGGAAATAGTGGCTACACAGGCAACGGCATCAGCGACGGCCGAAACCGACCTTCGGTATCATTTGCATCCGATGACCCGGACTTCGAACCGGAATGTCGAGGATGTGACGGTCATCGAACGGGCCAAGGGCAGCTATGTCACGATTGATGGGCGGGACTATCTCGACGGGCTTTCGGGGCTTGGTTGCGTCAATATCGGTTACGGCAATGAGTCGGTCTGTAGCGCGGCGGCGGAGGCCATGGCACGCCTCAGCTATTCGCACGGCTTCGCTGGCCTGACCAATGAGAATGCCGCATTGCTCGCCAGCAAGCTTGTTGCGATGAATGGCGACGTGTTCGACCGCTTTTTCTTCGCGTCGACAGGATCGGACGCCAATGAAAGCGCGATCAAGATAGCCTATTATTATTGGCTGCTGCGCGGCCAGCCGGAAAAGCGCATGCTCATTGCGCGCAGGCATGGCTATCATGGCAATACGATCGTGGCGACCAGCCTGACGGGGCTCGATCTCTATCATCCGCAGTTCGGCCTGCCGTTGCCGGGCCTGGTCCGCCATGCGGACGCGCCCTTTCACCACAAATATGGCAATGGGCTCGACCCGGACGCTTTCGGACTCGAAGCGGCGCGATCGATCGAGCGCATCATCCTGGAGGTTGGCGCCGACAAGATCGCCGCCTTTGTCGCTGAACCGATTCAGGCGACCGCCGGGATCATCGTTCCTCCCTCTTCCTACTGGGCGGAAGTGCGGCGCATCTGCGACCGGCACGACATTCTCCTGATAGCCGATGAGGTCGTCACCGGCTTCGGCAAGACGGGCGAGATGTTCGGTTATCAGAAATTCGGTTTCGAGCCGGACATGATGACCTTGGCCAAGGGGCTGACCTCCGGCTACTTCCCCATGTCGGCGGTCGGCGTTTCGAAGAAGGTCACGTCGGTGCTGGACGCGTCTCCGGACGATTTCGAGCATGGCTTCACCTATTGCGCGCATCCGGTCGGCGCGGCTGTCGCGCTGGCGAATATCGCCGTCATCGAAAATGGACTGGCGCAGCGCGTGTCGCGCGAGATCGAACCGGCGATCGTTGAGGGGCTGAAGGGCTTGGACCAGTTCGGAATCGTTGGCGATGTTCGCGGGATCGGCGTCATGGCGGCGGTCGAGTTCAAGGCGGCCAGCGGCAAGGAAGACGATGTGGCGGCGCTCTGTCACCGCGTCAATCTCGGATTGTTCGAGCGAGGCGTGATTGCGCGCGAACTTTGGGGAAGCGTGGCGTTCATCTTCCCGCTGATCGTCACGGTGGAAGAGTTGGAACGGACCTTCGCCGCATTGCGCGAGGTGATCGCCGCCGTCGATGCCGATCCCGGCTAAGCGGGGACAGGCCTCTCCCGCCGGTCGGCGGGCGGGTCGGCAGTCAGGCGCGGCGCCGCAAGGCAATGCGCCAACAAAGCAAAAAAGACGAATATCATGGCCCTTGGCTTTTTCGAATCCACGCCCGACGCGCTCAGGGCGCATTTTGCGCCGCTGACGCCTCTGTCATTTCTGCCGAGAGCCGCGATGCTCTATCCCGATCGGGTGGCACTCGTGCATGGGGCACTGCGGCAGACATGGCGGGAAACCCATGATCGTTGCCTGAGACTGGCGTCGGCATTGCGAAGTCGCGGCATCGGTCGCGGCGACATTGTGGCGATCATCGCGCCCAACACTCCTGCCATGTATGAAGCGCATTTCGGCGTTCCGATGGCGGGCGCGGTGCTCAATACGCTCAACACGCGGCTCAAGGCCGAGGAGATCGCTTTCCAGCTCGCCCATAGCGGCGCGCGCATGCTGCTGGCCGATTGCGAATTTGCTGAGACCGTCGTTTCCGCCATCGCGATGCTGCCACATCCGCCCATCGTCGTCGACATCGATGACGCGCTTCATTCCGGAACCGGAGTCCGCGCTGGCCAGCGCGATTATGAGGCGCTGCTGGCAGAAGGCGCGACGGGCGGAGAGTGGGCGCCTCCGGAAGACGAGCGCGAGCCGATAGCTTTGAACTACACCTCCGGCACGACGGGCGATCCCAAGGGCGTGGTGACTCATCATCGCGGCGCGCATCTCAACGCGCTCGCGCAGATCATCACATGGTCGATGCCGCAAAATCCTGTCTATCTTTGGACGTTGCCGATGTTTCATTGCAACGGCTGGTGTTTCCCCTGGGCGATAGCCGCTCAGGGCGGCACGAACATCTGCGTTCGCCGTATCGATCCTCCAGCCGTTATCGACCTTATCGAAGCGCATGAAGTTTCGCACATGTGCGGCGCGCCGATCGTCTACGCCATGCTCGTCGATGAATTGGGAAAGCGAGCGAGAATATTGTCCCATCCCGTGCGAGGATTGGTTGCGGGAGCCGCCCCGCCAAGCGCGCTGATCGAGGGTTGCGAGCGCAGCGGATTCGATCTGACCCATGTCTATGGTTTGACGGAGGTCTATGGGCCCGCCGCGGTTTGCGTGAAGCAGCCCGGATGGGCGGAGAAATCGGCGGAGGAAAGAGCCCGGCTCAACGCCCGGCAGGGCGTCGCCATGATCTCGCAAGAGGCGATGCGCGTTCTGGACCCCGAAACGATGACGCCGGTCCCGGCCGACGGCGAAACGGTGGGTGAGATCATGTTCCGGGGAAATGCCACCATGAGCGGCTATCTCCACAATCCGGATGCGACCACCGAGGCCTTTGCCGGCGGCTGGTTTCATACGGGCGATCTCGCCGTCCTGGACCCCGACGGTTATGCCCGAATCACCGATCGTTCGAAGGACGTGATCATTTCCGGTGGAGAGAATATCTCCTCGATCGAGGTCGAGGATGTTCTTCACCAGCATGCCGCTGTGCTGATCGCCGCAGTCGTCGCCAAGCCGGACGCCCGCTGGGGCGAGGTGCCCTGCGCTTTCGTTGAAGTGCGCGATGGCCATGCGGTGAATGCGGCGGAGCTGGAATCATTCTGCCGCCTGCACCTCGCGGGTTTCAAGACGCCAAAGGACTTCATATTCGGGATCATTCCGAAAACATCGACTGGCAAGGTTCAGAAAATATATCTGCGTGAACAGGCGCGAAAGCTTGGCGAGGAGGTTGGTGGGGGTTAGACCCTGCCGGACCCGAAGCGAGGCATTTTTTTACCCGCACTGTGCGGTCGAAAGTCATTGTTTCCAATCCCCGAACGGATCAGCGCTGCCGGTTGTCAGGATCGGTTCGAGGATCAGGAGATGGAACGCAATTTCGCCGGAGTGCAGCTACGGTCGACGATAGACGCATCGGGCGTGTTGAAGGTCGATCTTGCCGAGATCGCCGCCGCGCCGCCGGAAGATCATGAACTGGTCGTCCGTGTCGAGGCTGCTCCGATCAACCCTTCGGACCTGGCCTTGCTGTTCGGCCCGGTCGATCCCGCCGGGTTGCAGGCGGGCACCGTCGCTGGCCGGCCGGCTTTGATGGGGTCCATTCCGGCGGCGGCGATGGCCTCGGTCGAGGGACGGCTTGGCCTTGTCGCGACACCCGGCAATGAAGGCGCGGGCACCGTGGTGGATGCGGGCCGCAAGGTGCGGGAATGGATCGGGCGCCGGGTCGGCATGCAGGGCGGCGGCATGTACGCGCAATATCGGGTGATCGACGCGGCCCATTGCATGCCGATTCCCGATGGCGCCACCGTGGTCGACGGCGCCTCGATGTTCGTCAATCCGCTGACGGCCTTGTGTTTCGTGGAGACGATGAAGGCGGAGGGGCACAAGGCGATCGTGCATTTCGCGGCGGCGTCCAACCTGGGGCAGATGCTGAATCGGATTTGCATCAAGGACGGCATCCCGCTGGTGAACATCGTCCGGAACGAGGTGCAGGCGTCGCTGCTGCGGGATGCCGGGGCGCGCTGGGTGTTGAACAGCGAAAGCGCGGCTTATGAGGAAGAGCTGGCCGATGCGCTGGCCGAAACCGGCGCGACGCTGGCCTTCGATCCGATCGCCGGCGGTATCCAGGGCGGCCGTCTGCTCGCGGCGATGGAGAAGGTCGCCAACAAGAAGGCGGCCGGGTTCGACCGCTATGGCTCCGGCATCTACAAGCAGGTTTATGTTTATGGCCAGCTCGACGCCGCGCCGATCGTGATCGACCGCTGGCTGGCCTATGCATGGGGCCTTTCGGGCTGGCTCCTGACCTACCGACTGCGCACGCTGGGCGATGCGGGCGTCGCCCGGCTCAGGCAACGGATCGCGGACGAGCTCACCACCACCTTCGCGAGCCGCTATACCCGGTCGCTGAATCTTGCCGAAGCGCTGGACCCCGACCATGTCGCGGCCTATGCGCGCAAGGCGACCGGGGAAAAATATCTGATCGCACCCCATGGCTGAGGCGTGAGGCCTGAGGCAATTTGTCATCTCCATTCTGACCGCCCCGGTCATGGCAAGCGCCCGCCAGGGATGCCATCCCGGCAGGATGACGGCATTTCAACAGATCCCCCAGCCCGGCCACGATGCGGAGCCAGTCCATGGCGCGTGAGGCGGACTTTTTCGACCTGACCGGTCAAGTCGCGGTGATCACCGGTTCGTCGCGCGGCATCGGCCGGGCCATTGCCGAAGCCTTGGCGCGGGCGGGCGCGACGGTGATCGTCTCCAGCCGCAAGCAGGCGGCCTGCGAAGAGGCGGCCGAAGCGATCAATGCCGCGCTCGGCCGCACCGCCGCCGTCCCGATCGCGGCGAACCTTTCAGACAAAGCGGCGCTTCAGGCCATGGTCGCGCAGGCCAGCGAACGGCTCGGCCGGATCGACATCCTCGTCTGCAACGCCGCGTCCAATCCCTATTATGGTCCGATGTCGGGCATATCCGACGATCAGTTCCGCAAAGTGCTGGAGAACAACATCCTGGCCAATCACTGGCTGGTCACCATGGTCGCGCCGGAGATGATCGCCCGGCGGAACGGCGCGATCGTCATCATCTCCTCGACCGGCGGCATGATCGGCTCCGACGTGATCGGGGCCTATCATGTTTCCAAGGCGGCCGATTTCCAGTTGGCGCGCAATCTCGCGGTGGAGCTTGGTCCCCATAATATCCGGGTGAACTGCATCGCGCCGGGCGTGGTCCGCACTGATTTCGCCCGGGCGCTGTGGGACGAGCCGCAGGCCGAAGCGGCGTTGCGCAGGGCGATTCCGCTGCGCCGGATCGGTGAGCCGGAGGATATTGCCGGCGCGGCGCTGTTCCTGACCTCTCGGGCGGGCGCCTATGTGACCGGGCAGAGCATCGTCGTCGATGGCGGCACCACGATCCAGGGGATTGTATGAGCCGCGATTTCCAGGAGTTGAGCGTGATCGTCACCGGCGCCGCCTCGGGCATTGGACGGGCGACGGCGCTGCTGTTCGCCGCGCAGGGCGCCAGGGTGCTGGCGATGGACCTGCACGCGGATTCCGGCTTGGCGGGTCAGGGGTCGATCGTGGCGATGCGCGGCGATGCAGGCAACGAAGCCGATGTCGCCGCGATGATCGCGGCGGCGACGCGCGCGCATGGCGTTCCGGACATCATCGTCGCCAATGCCGGGATCAGCGGTGGCACTGCGGGGTTGTTCGACCAGGACGCAGCGGACTGGACAGAGGTGCTGCGCATCAACCTGACCGGCGCGTTCCTCGCGGTCAAGCACGGCGCGCGCGCGATGATCGATGCCGGACGCCGGGGCGCCATCATCTGCACCGCTTCGGTCGCCGGGCTGCGGGCGGGGGCAGGGGGCGCGGCCTAATCAACCTCGTCCAGAACGCCGCGCAGCAGCTCACCGGCTCGGGCATCCGCGTCAATGCCGTCTGCCCCGGACTGATCGAGACCGGCATGACGAAGCCGGTCTATGAGGCGGCCCGGGCCCATGGCCGGGGCGACCAGATCGGCCGGCTCAATCCGCTCCAGCGCGGGGGCGAGGCGCGGGAGATAGCCGAGGCGATCGCCTTCCTCGCCTCCCCCGGCGCCAGCTATGTCAATGGGCATGCGCTGGTCGTCGACGGCGGCCTTTCCACATCCCATCCCTTTGCGAAATCCCGGAAACAGGGCGCAGCCACCCTTTGAAGAGGAAATGACCGGATGATTGATCTTGCCAAGGCCGACGCCCCGGCCGACCCGCGGCATGGCGCCGCTTCGGGCGCGAGCATGGCGCTGGACCGGCTTGCCGGACAGATCGGCGTCGTCCACCATTCGGACTGGCTGTTGATCGACCAGGCGATGATCGATCGTTTCGCGGACGCCACGCTCGACCGGCAATATATCCATGTCGACCCCGCGCGCGCCGCCACGACGCCGCTGGGCGGAACGATCGCGCACGGCTTCCTGACGCTGTCGCTGCTCGCGCATCTGCAGGAGATCATCGCGCCGGACCCGATTCCGGGGGTGGAGATGATGATCAACTATGGGCTGGACAAGGTCCGCTTCATCAATCCGGTCCGGTCCGGGAGCCGTATCCGCCTCGCCTCCAGGCTTGTCTCGGTGGCGGAGCGGTCGCCGGGCCAGATTCAGCAAAGCCATGAAGGGGTGGTGGAGATTGAGGGGATCGGCAAACCGGCGCTCGTCGCGACATGGCTGACGCTGCTCCTGCTGCAATAGCGGGGCGGCGGCGGATCGCGGCGACCCGCGCCGCGATCAGCGAGCGCGAAGCATCCGGCGATAGCAGGCGGGCGACATGCCCAGCCATTCCTGACAGGCGCGCCACAGGCTGCGGCGCTCGGCAAAGCCCAGCTCGACCGCGATGTCGTCGAGATTGCTGTCCGTGGCCAGCAGGGACCGCAGCTTGAGCGCCCGGATCTCCCGCGAGATTTCCCGGAAGCTGTCGCCGGTCGCCGCCAGTCTGCGCTGCAATGTGGCGACGCTCATGCCCAGCTTCCGGGCCGCCTGTTCCTGCGAAAGATTTCTGTGGTTCAGCATCTGGCGCAACTTGCCCGCCACGGTGGTGTCCGCCTCTTCCGGCGCTTCTTCGGCGGGGGATGACTTGCCGACCAGTTCCAGGAACATCGACGTTTCGTGACTGGCCCATGATTTGTAGCGCCGCACGCCGAGCGGAAGGGCCATGTCGTCGCGATGATAACTGACCGTCGTGCCGCCGCCGATCCGGCAGCGATTGGGCGAGAGCAGGCTGGCCATGGAGCCGTCCGCGTCGGCCAGATGCTCGGACAGCTTGACGCAGCGCGGCCGGATCGGATGATCGGCGCCCCAGAGCAGCACGCAATGGAAAACGAGCGCCATCAGTTCCGCATAGCGCTCCGCCCGTTCGACATCGACGACCCCCGGCCCCGCTTCGTAACTGAGCTTGGCGACGTTAGCGCTGTAGCTGAAGGAAATCGTCAGGCCGTTCGGGATGATCGACGCCAGTTCCGCGAAGCGCTTCAGCCCGGCGCCGACGGTTTCCATCTGGTTGACCGACGAATAGACCATCGCCCAGCTCGATTTCGGCATTGGCTGCCCGGTGCAGCCGTGATTTTCATCATTCGCCTCATTGATGCTGGCGATGCACATCATCCAGAAATCGGCGCAGGATATGAAGGCCGGAGGCATGTCCGACCGCTCGCACAGCCCGGCGGACATCATCAGCCGCCTTGCGAAATCCGTGCCGAAGAAATTGTCGGCATAGTGGCTGGAGACCATGTGCTGGTTCTCGTTGGCGCCATTCAACGCCTTGTTCGGCTGAACCTCCACGGCCTGGAGTTGCGGGCCCGGTGCGGTCGCCGTCCGCTCGAACCAATTGCGCGGAAACTCGGCCGGCGCGCTCTGATTTGCCGTTGCAGCATGCATGGAAGACCTCTCCATCGGCTGTGGTTCGCGATTCGCGCATCGCCACCTGTTAAATGGTACAATAGAATAAAAATATATTGACAGTCAACGGGGCTTTA
The DNA here is from genome assembly GCF_013375535.1 of Sphingobium sp. 15-1. Taxonomy (GTDB): domain Bacteria; phylum Pseudomonadota; class Alphaproteobacteria; order Sphingomonadales; family Sphingomonadaceae; genus Sphingobium; species Sphingobium aromaticivastans. The sequence goes on along the minus strand of NZ_JABXJG010000002.1, from coordinate 497,819 downwards.
AGGCACTTCGCGGTAAGGTCGGGGGTGGCCGTTCGACGGCGGCGAGCGCTGGACGCGCCGTGATCGTCGAAAATCGGGAGGAATGCGTTGGCGAGGCGGAAGGCCGCGATTCTGGAGGATGGAGCAAGGCCGGCCGCGACGCGCGCCAGGCAGGTTCGCGCCCAGGACCGGTGCCGGGCGATCAGCGAGGCAGCCAGCGAGGTAATCGCCTCGCACGGCATAGCCGGGCTCACCCATCGGCTCGTGGCCGGGCAGGCCGGCGTTCCGCTCGCGGCGACGACCTATCATTTCGAGAGCAAGGCCGACATCATCCGCGCCGCGACCCAGGCTGTGCTGGAGGGCTATGACCGGTCTTTCGCGCGTGCGCGCGAACGGTTCCGCAAGCAGGGCGGATCGCGCGGCGCCTTCTTCGATTTCTTCATCGACCTGATGCAGAACACCGCAGGCAGGGCACGGCTGCGCGCCACCTGTTGGGGCGAGATCATGTTGGACATGCCCCGTCACCCGGCCAATCTCGACATGACTCGCAATTGGTTCGGGCGGCTGGTCGCGGTCTGGGAGGACATCATCGCGACCTGCGGCGTGGACCGGCCTGCCGAACGGGCGATCGTCGCCACGGACGCGCTGATCGGCCTGCTCCTGCTGGTCGTGGGTCTCGGTCTCGACGACCGGCAGATCGGCAAGATCATCGCTGGCCATGACCTGCTCGACTTTCGTCCGGCGGTTCCGGGCAAGGATAGCGCGGGCCCGGCGCGGACCGGCGCGAAAGCCGCGGCCACACGGGACAAGATCCTGTCCGCGACCATCGACATTTTGAAGGCCGAGGGGCCGGGGGCGGTCAATCGCCGCACCGTCGCGGAGAGCGCCAATCTCTCCAAGGCGGCGGCATTCTATTATTTCGATTCGGTGCCCGATCTGCTGGTCAATGCGCAGCGGACGCTGTTCCAACGGTCCAAGGAGCGCTATCGGCGGGGCCTGTCGGAGTTCGGCGGCAGCGACGCGGACTTCGAGCATCTTATCGACCGGACGGCGACCGTGTTTCTTCGCGAGGTCACCGAATATTCCAGCGATTGCGTGGCCAATTATTCCATCTGGCTTCGGGCCGATCAGGAACCGCTCATCAGGGCCATGGTCTGGGAAGTCACCGCCGACCAGCATATTTCATGGAGAAATGTGCTGGGCCGCTGGAAGCAGGAGCTTAATCCGTTCGATCCTCTGCTGGCGCAGGCGCTCTTCCTCGGCAAGCTCACCCGCATTCTGGCGACCGGGTCGCGGATCGAGGATCTGGCCGCCGCCCGCCGCGAATTCGCCTTCGCGCTGAACGACATCATCGCAGGAAATTGGGCGTTCGACAAAAATAGTACGGATTGATGAAAATATTCCGATCGCGATCTTCCATGGCGCGGTCGCCAGCGTACCGGCCCGACCCATCATAGCAGAAAAGGAGCTTCGCCTTGAGCATCGATACGGTACCGCCGCCTCCGCCCATCGACAGCCGCATATCCCGGATGCTGGGGATCGATTATCCGATCTTCCAGGCGCCGATGGGATGGATCGCGCGTGCCCCGCTGGCCTCCGCGGTTTCGGAGGCGGGCGGCATGGGGATCGTCGAGACGTCGTCGGGCGAACTCGACATCGTCAAGGCGGAAATCGCGCGCATGCCTTCCCTCACCGGCAAGCCGTTCGGGGTGAACCTGCCGCAGCTTTTCATGCGCGACGAGAGCATCGTGGACTTCCTGCATGAAGCGGGCGTCCGGTTCGTCACCACCTCCGCCGGCGACCCAAGGGCATTGTGCGGCCGCCTGAAGGATGCGGGCATCACCGTCTTCCATGTCGTGCCGTCGTTGAGCGCAGCGCTGAAGGCGGAGGATGCGGGCGTCGACGGCCTGATCGTGGAAGGCGGCGAGGGCGGCGGCTTCAAGGGGCCTGAACCGGTATCCACCTTCGTGCTGCTGCCGCTCGTCCGTTCGCGCACCCGGCTTCCGCTATGCGCGGCCGGGGGGATATGCGACGGCACGTCAATGGCCGCGGCCTTTGTGCTGGGGGCGGAAGCGGTTCAGATCGGCACGCGCATGGTGGCTTCGGAAGAGTCGCCGGTCCACCCCAATTGGAAGCAGGCGATCCTGTCCGCCTCCGATACCGGCACGGTGCTGCTCAACCGCCTTGGCAGGCCGTCGCTGCGGGCGTTGCGCAGCGAGCGCACGGCGCGGCTGGAGCAATTGCCGAGCTTCGCCGCCTTCGATGAGTTCAAGCAGGCCAAGCAACTCTATTTCGGCGGAGACATGGAAGCGTCGATCGCGCTGGCCGGGCAGGTGGCGGGCCGGATAGACTCCGTGCAGCCGGTGCGGGACATCCTGCACGATATGGTCCGGCAGTTTTCGCTTAGCCTGCATAAGACCGCCGAAAGGGTCTGACCGCGCCTTGCCCCGGCGCGCGCCACGACATGACGTTGAGAGGCGATCGGTTCGATGAGGGGAAATGCCACCTGAAAATTGCACAGTGGCGTCCTAGAGGGAAGTCCACCACCCCCTAGAAAGGATCAAGAAATATACAGAGGAGGAGGGGTTATGGCGCGGTATCATCTCTTGGGAACCATATCGATCGCGGCGCTTGGTCTTGCGGGGCCGGCTTTTGCCCAGAGCGGCGAAAATCCCGCGGCTGCGGCCACGTCCGGCGATCAGGCGATTTCCGACATCATCGTCACGGCGTCCCGCCGCAGCGACAGCATCCGGAACGTGCCGACCGCCGTCACCGCGATTAGCGGCGACGCGCTCAAGGCGGCGCAGATCGCCAATCTGGCCGATCTCGCTTCCAGCATGCCCAATATTCAGATCAGCACCTACAACAACAATGCGAATATCACCATTCGCGGCATCGGCAACGCCCAGATCAATGCAGGCGCCGATGCGGGTGTCGCCGTGCATGCCGACGGCGTCTATATCGGGCAGTCGGTCCTGACCCTCGCCACCATGAACGATGTCGAGCGCGTCGAAGTGCTGCGGGGCCCCCAGGGATTGCTGTTCGGCCGTAACGCCACGGGCGGCGCGATCAACGTCATACCCAACCGGCCGACGGCCGACCTGCATTATGGCATCGACACCTCGGTCGGTTTCGATCCGTGGATGGTGCGTTCTTCGGGCTATCTGAGCGGACCGATCACCAATGGGGTGCGCGGACGCCTGTCGGTGAGCCAGAATTACAATCAGGGCTATACCAGGAACCTCGTCCCGACGACCGGCAAGAGCGCGGCACCCTCCAGGATGGACGATGTCGACAGCGCCTCGGTCCGGGCGCAGATCGAGGCTGGCAACGGCCCGTTCGTCACCCGCCTGTCCCTGGAATATATGAAGGACCGCGGCGCCGGTCCCTCCCAATGGCTGAGCGGCACGCCTGACGGCACGGTGCCCGCCGTGCTGGCCGGCGCGTCGCGCGGCGACGTCAGCGACCGCAAGCTGTTCAACAATTACGGCTACAAGAACAACAAGGCCAAGTTCATCACCTCGGTCTCGACGCTTCAGATCGGCGGCGGCGAATTGAAGGCGACGGCATCCTATGGCGAGACGAATATCGTCATCTTGACCGATGGCGACGGCACCGCGGTGGACCACACCTCGACCTTTCAGGAAAACGACGCCCGGCAGACCTATGGCGAACTGATCTACGCGTCGGACGCCGGCAAGCCGCTCAGCCTGATCGTCGGCGCCAATTATTTCCACGAGAGTCTGAGCCAGGACATCTCGGTGCCGATCAGCATCCTTCCGCCGCCGCTCGACGTGCTGGGCGCGGTCACCGTCAATCTTGGCGCGGACTCCATCAAGTCGGAATCCTATGCCGGGTTCGGCCAGGTGCAATACCGGCCCACCGACGCGCTGCGTCTCTTCGCCGGGCTGCGCTACACGCATGATCGCAAGTCGATTTCGAACTATAATAATTTCGGCGTGTCGCCTGCCACCGGAAGCGAAGGCTGGGGTCGCGTCACCTATGAATTCGGCGCATCGTATAAGTTCAGTCCGGCGATCACCGGCTATGCCAAATATGGCACGGGCTACAAGGGCGGCGGCTTTTCCGCCGGCGCGGCGGCGATCCCGTTCGATCCGGAGACCAACACCAATATCGAGGTGGGCCTGAAGGGCAATTATTTCGGCGGCGTGCTGCAGGCCAATCTGGCGGCGTTCCGCATGAAGTACAAGGATTTGCAGGTAAACCAGATTGTGGGTCCGCTCGTCCAGGTGACGAACGCCGCCCGCGCCACGGTCAAGGGCGTGGAGGCGGAAATCAAGCTCCGGCCGGTCCCGCCGCTGCATTTCGATCTCAACGCGTCCTGGCTGGACGCGAAATTCGACGAGTTCTTCACCCGGGACGACGCCCGGCCGACCTTCCTGCCGGACAGTGCGACGATCAACGGCGTCGTGGTCCAAGGCATCCAACTGGCCGGCAATGCGCTGCCCAACTCGCCCAAATACAGCGCCAGCGGCGGCGCCTATTATGATATTCCCGTGGACGGGGCGACGGTCACCCTCGGCGCGCGCTACGACTGGAAGTCACGGGTCTATTTCAGCGAGTTCAACATTCCCGTCTCTTCGCAGAAGGCGATCGGCAAGCTGAACCTGTCGGCCCGCTATGTGAGCGCGGACGGCCGCTGGAACGCCAGCATTTTCGCGCTCAACGTGACCAACCGCCAGGTCAAGGAGAATGTCGTCGTGGTATCGTCCCTCATCGGCTCCCTGGGCGTCACGCGCTACCAGCCTGCGCGCCAGATCGGGGCTTCGGTCGGTTACAAATTCTGACCAGGAGAATAGGCCAGGAGAATAGCAATGCCTCTTCGCTTTGTGGAACCCGCCGCTGAAGCATATCGGTATCCGCTGACGATCGGCCATCTCCTGGAGGCCGCGCTGCTGACCAGCGCGGATCAGCAGATCGTCTATCGGGATCGGCTGCGCTTCACCTATCGCGACCTGCGCGGGCGGGTCGGCCGGCTCGCCTCGTTGCTGACCGCCCTGGGCGCGGGGGAGGGCGACACCATCGCCGTGATGGACTGGGACAGCCATCGCTATCTGGAAGCCTATTTCGCCGTCCCGATGATGGGGGCGGTGCTCCAGACCGTGAATGTCAGGCTGCCGTCCGAACAGGTGGCTTACACGCTGGCGCATGCCGGCGCCCAGATATTGCTGGTCCATCGCGACTTCCTGCCGCTGCTCGCGGACTTTCGCGACCGTCTGCCCGCGTTGCGGACGATCGTGGTCATGCTGGATGGCGGGGATGACGCGCTGCCGGCCTTCGCGGCGGGCGAATATGAGGTCCTGCTGGAGCAGGCGTCGCCCGCCTTCGCCTTTCGCGATTTCGATGAGAATGCGGTCGCGACGACCTTCTACACCAGCGGCACGACGGGCAATCCCAAGGCGCTGTGCTTCACCCACCGGCAACTGGTCCTCCACACATTGGTGACTGCCCTGCCGTCGGGCTTGACGCAGAATGAAGCGATCAGCCTGGACGCGGTCTATATGCCGCTGACGCCGATGTTCCATGTCCATGCCTGGGGCATGCCCTATGTCGCCACGATGCTGGGGTGCAAGCAGGTCTATCCGGGCCGCTACGATCCCGCCTTGATCTGCGAGTTGCGGCGGCGCGAAGGGGTCACTTATTCGCACGGCGTGCCGACGGTGCTTCGCATGCTGCTGGACACCGCCGAAAGCACCGGCACCGACCTGACGGGCTGGACGATGGGCATTGGTGGATCGGCGCTCAGTCCCGCGCTCTACGAAGAGGGGCTGCGCCGGGGCATGAGGCTGGTTGCCGGCTATGGGATGTCGGAGACATGCCCGTCCATCTCCGTCGCCCGGCCGCCCGCCGGGGAAGCCGAGGATCGCAGTGAGCAAATCGCCGCGATGACCGGGGCGGGCATCACCTATCCGCTCGTCTACGCGAAGGTCGTCGACGAGGATATGCGCGAACTGCCGCGGGACGGACAGTCGCGGGGCGAGCTGGTCTTGCGCTCGCCCTGGCTGGCCTCCAGCTATCTGGGCGATGAAGCGGCGACCGAGGCGCTCTGGAAGGGCGGCTGGATGCATACCCAGGATGTCGCGACGATCGACAAGCATGGCCGCATCGCCATTTGCGACCGGCTGAAGGACGTGATCAAGTCAGGCGGGGAGTGGATCCCCTCGCTCGATCTGGAGCGGATCATCGCGCTGGTGCTGGGCGTTGGTGAAGTGGCCGTGGTCGGCGTGCCCGATGCGCGCTGGGGCGAGCGGCCGATCGCCGTCATCGTCCCGTCGGGGGAGGAACCCCTGTCGCTCGATGCCGTCAACGCGCCGCTTCAGGCCGCCTCGGCGCGCGGCGCGATCAGCCGCTATGCGCGCATCGACCGGATCGAATGCGTGGCCGCTTTGCCCAGGACGACCGTGGGAAAGATCGACAAGAAGGCGCTTCGCCGCCAGTTCGCTGACGGGCGCGGACAGGCATGAGCCCGGATGGCTTCAACAGGCGGGATGCCCGCGTAATGGCGCAATCGACGGACGCGTCGAACAGGTTTAGGAATGCATGATGACGCACGACAGGACAGACTTTCTCATCGATCGGAAGGATTTCCGGTCGACGGCCTGGCGGCAGGAACCGGCGGAGGAATTGCGGCCTGGGCAGGCGCGCCTGCGCATCGATCGCTTCGCCCTGACGGCGAACAACATCACCTATGCGGTGTTCGGTGAGAAGCTGCGTTACTGGGACTTCTTCCCGGCGCCCGACGGCTATGGCAGGCTGCCTGTCTGGGGCATGGCGGACGTGGCGGAAAGCCGGGCGGACGGGCTGGCCGCCGGTGAGCGGATTTACGGCTATTTCCCGATGTCGAGCGAATTGGTGGTGACGGTGGGCGACCTTACCGCCGCGGGCTTCGCTGACGCGTCGCCCTGGCGTTCCGAATTGTCGGCGGTCTACAACCGCTACTGGCGCATATCGGAGGACAAGGCCTTCGGATCGCCCAGGCTCGAAGCGTTGCAGTCCATCTTCCGGCCGCTTTTCGCGACTTCGTTCCTGATCACCGGCTTTCTGGTGGAGAATGGCTTTTTCGGCGCCCGGCAAGTGCTGATTTCGAGCGCGTCGAGCAAGACTTCTCTCGCGCTGGCCTGCCTGCTGAAGAACCGGTCCCGCGACGGGTTGCAGATCATTGGCCTGACCTCGGACTCGAACATGGGGTTCGTCGACGAAACCCGCTTTTACGACGATGTGATCGATTATGAGGCGGTCGGGACGCTTGCCGTCGCTCCCACCGTGTTCGGCGACATGGCTGGCAGCGCCCGGCTGCGTTCGGCCGTGCACCATCATTTCCAGGATGCGCTGCGCTATAGCTGCGCGGTGGGCAGTTCGCACTGGGAGGACCCGGGGCGGGCGTCGGGTCTTCCAGGCCCCCGGCCGACGATGTTCTTTGCCCCCGGCCATGTCGATGCGAAGGTCGCGATGTGGGGCGTGGAGGGCTATGAGAAACGCCTCAGCGAAGCCTGGGAACCCTTTGCCGACGCCGTGGACGGTTTGCTCGACATCTCCTTCCATTCGGGTCGGGAGGAGGTGGAGCGTCTGTATAATGCGGTGCTGGAAGGACAGTTTTCGCCAAGATTTGCGGCGATGGCCAGCATCCAGGATTGATACGGGACCATATCGTTACCAGTCCCTGCGAGACGCGACATTGGTCTGAGGCAAGTTGCTACCTGATAATCGCTGGATAACGTCATTATCGTCAGGACTGCTTCCGGACAAAAGTGCACCTACGATAATCGGGGTTGCCAGATGGATTTGAATTTCTCTGCATCAGAACGGGATTTCCGGGAAGAAGTACGCAACTTCATCCGGAAAAATCTTCCCTGTCGCCTTTCGGAAAAGGTCAGGCGCGGACAGCGACTGGAAAAGCGCGATTATGAGGAATGGCACGCCATCCTCCATGCGCGGGGCTGGCTGGCGGCGGCCTGGCCGGTCGAATGGGGCGGTACCGGCTGGAGCTATGTCGAGCGCCATATCTTCTCGATCGAGGCGGCGGCCGCCTTCGCGCCGCATATCCAGCCTTTCGGGCTGACAATGATCGGTCCGGTCCTGATCAAATATGGATCGGAGGAACAAAAGCGGCGCTGGCTGCCGCGCATCCTCGACGGCAGCGACTGGTGGTGCCAGGGCTATTCGGAACCCGGCGCCGGCTCGGACCTTGCCGCAGTGCGCACCACGGCGGTGCGCGACGGCGACGATTATATCGTCAACGGCCAGAAGACCTGGACGACGTACGGCCATTACGCGAATATGATCTTCTGCCTCGTCCGGACGGACCCTGCGGCGAAGAAGCAGGCCGGCATCTCCTTCCTCGTCATCGACATGGCCATGCCGGGCGTGGAGGTGCGTCCGATCATCACGCTCGACGGCGAGCATGAAGTGAACGAGATATTCTTCACCGATGTCCGGGTGCCCGCCGCCCATTTGATCGGAGAGGAAAATAGCGGCTGGACCTACGCGAAATATCTGCTGACGCATGAGCGCACCGGCGCGGCGTTCGTCGGGGAATCGCTGGCCGAGCTGGGGCGCCTGAGACATCAGGCGCGCACTCTGGCGAAGGACGGCAAGCCGCTTTGCGAGGACAGGATGTTCGCCACGCGGCTGGCCCGGCTGGAGATTGACCTCGACAATCTGCAGGTCACCACACTGCGCATCCTGGCCGCCTCGGCCGAAGGCGCCGCGCCGATGGCGGAAAGCGCGATGCTCAAGATCCGCGGCAGCGAACTGCGCCAGGACATCGCCTCGCTCGCCCGCCGCGCGCTGGGCCCCTATGCGCAGCTCCACATAGCGGGGGCATTGGAGGAGGGGTTTTCCGGCGCTGTGCCCGGGCCGCCCTGGGCCACCGCCGCCACCGTCGAATATCTGAACGGCCGCAAGCATTCGATCTATGCCGGATCGAACGAGGTGCAGCGCGGCATCATCACCAAAACGATGCTGGAGCTTTGACGACCATGAATTTCCAGCATGATGAAGAACGGCGGATGCTGGCCGACACCGTCGAACGCTATCTGTCCGATCGCTACGGCATGGAGGCGCGGCTAGAGGCCGCCCGGTCCGCCATAGGCTATTCGCCGCTCCATTGGAGCGCCCTGTCGGAAATGGGCGTGATCGGCGCCCTGTTCAGCGAAGAGGCCGGCGGGTTCGGCGGCACCGGCTTCGATATTGCCGTACTGTTCGAACAATTCGGCCGCTTCCTCCTCGTCGAGCCGTTTTTGGCGGTTCTGATCGCTGGCCGCGTCATGGGCCGGGAACTGCCGGAAGACTTGCTTTCGGGCCGGCGCATGCTGACCTGCGCGCATCAGGAGCCTGGCAGCTACCGGCTCGACCGGGTGTCGGCCACCGCCCGCCGCGCTGCGGATGGCTGGCGGCTGGACGGGCGGAAAGCCGTCGTGCCGCATCTTGGCGCGGCTGCTGGGATATTGGTGCCGGCGATGACGGCCTCGGGTCTTTCCCTCTTCCTGGTCGAGCCGCATGCCGTGGGCGTGACGGTGGAGGACTATGCGCTGATCGATGGCGGCCGGGCCGGGGACCTTCGTCTGGACGCGGCTCCCGGCCGTCTGGTGGGCCTGGAGGGCAAGGCGCTTCCCGTGCTGGAAGAGGCGGTGGCCGCCGGCATCGTCGCCCTGTGCTGGGAAGCCGTCGGCATCATGGACGTGATCAAGGCGTCGACCATCGACTATATGCGCACCCGCACGCAGTTCGGCGTTCCGATCGGCAGTTTCCAGGCGCTGCAACATCGCATGGCGACGGTCGCCCTGGACATAGAGCAGGCCCGTTCGGCGGCCATTCGCGCCGCCGCATCGCTGCAAGACCCCCGCCTTGACCGCGAGCGGGCCGTGTCGGCGGCGAAGTTCACGATCGGCCGGACCGGACTGACCGTCGCGGAGGAGGCGATCCAGATTCATGGCGGCATCGGCATGACCATGGAACTGCCGCTGTCGCATTATGCCAAGCGCCTGATGATGATCGGCCATCAGCTCGGGGACGAGGATCATCATCTCGAACGCTTCATCGACCTTGGCCGCTTGGCCTGAACCTTATCATCGATCACATCCGGAGCTGTCATGTCCGTCATCACCACTCGCCGGAACGGCGACGTCCTTCTTGTCATGTCCGACAATCCGCCGGTCAACGCTCTGGGCTTTGCCGTGCGAAGCGGGCTCGTCTCCGCCTTGGACGAGGCCGCAGCCGATGATGCGGTCAAAGCGGTGGTCATCATCGCGCAGGGCCGGACCTTCTTCGCGGGCGCGGACATCACAGAATTCGGGCAGCCCATCAGGGAACCCGAACTCGGCGCGGTCTGCGACGCGATCGAGGGATCGGCCAAGCCGGTGATCGCGGCGATCCACGGAACCGCGCTGGGCGGCGGGCTGGAGGTCGCGCTGGCCTGTCACTATCGCATCGCCGTGCCCGGCGCGCGCCTGGGGCTGCCGGAGGTCAAGCTGGGCCTGCTGCCCGGCGCGGGCGGAACCCAGCGGCTCCCCCGCGTCGTCGGCGTCGCGGAGGCGTTGCCGATCATCCTGTTCGGTGATCCGGTGAGCGCGGGCAAGGCGCTGGCCATCGGACTGATCGACCGGCTGGCGGGAGAGGCCAGTCTGGAGGAGGATGCCGTGTCGCTGGCGCGGGCCGCCATCGGCAAGCCATTGCCTGTGTCCCGGGCGCGCCGGGACAGGATCGATTCCGGCGACGTCGCGCTCGTCGCGCCGTTCCAGGAAGTCCATGCGCGCCGTTTCAAGAATTTCGAGGCGCCCGCCGCCTGCGCCAAGGCGATCGAAGCAGCGGTCGAGCTGCCGTTCGAACAGGGCGTCGCGCTGGAACGCGCGCTTTTCATGCAATTGCTTTCCGGTACCCAATCCGCCGCGATGCGGCACTTGTTCTTCGCGGAGCGCGCCGCCGCCAGGATCGACGATATTCCCGCTTCGACCCCGCTGCTGCCGGTGGCGAAGATAGGCATTCTGGGCGCCGGGACCATGGGCGGCGGCATCGCCATGAACTTCCTGTCGGCGGGCATTCCGGTGACGCTGGTCGAACGCGAGCAGGCCGCGCTCGACCGGGGCGTGGCGATCATCCGCGGCAATTATGAGGCGACGGCCCGCAAGGGACGGATGAGCGCCGCCCAGGTCGAGGCGGCGATGGCGCTGTTGACGCCCAGCCTGCGCATGGAGGAGCTGGCGGACAGCGACCTGGTGATCGAAGCCGTTTTCGAACTGATGGCGGTCAAGAAGGAGGTGTTCGCCAAGCTGGACGCGATCGTCAAGCCGGGCGCGATCCTCGCCACCAACACCTCCTTCCTCGACGTCGATGAGATAGCCTCCGCCACCACGCGCCCGCAGGATGTGATCGGCCTGCATTTCTTCTCGCCCGCCAATGTCATGAAGCTGCTGGAGGTCGTCCGCGGGGGAAAGACTGCGCCTTCGGTGCTGGCGACCGCGATGGCGTTGGCGAAAAGGATCGGCAAGATCGCCGTCGTCTCGGGCGTCTGCCACGGCTTCATCGGCAACCGGATGCTGGAGCCGCGCCAGGCGCAGGCCGATGCGCTTGTCCTGGAAGGCGCGAAGCCAGCGGATGTCGATCAGGTGCTGCTGGATTTCGGCTTCCCGATGGGGCCGTTCCAGATGCTCGATCTCGCGGGGCTGGATCTGGGCTGGGAAGCGGAGAAATCGGCGGGCCGCAGCGTGCAGGAGATATTGTGCGAACGGGGACGGCGCGGCCAGAAGACCGGCAAGGGCTATTATGACTATGACGAGAAGCGCCAGCGCGCTCCCTCGGCGGAGGTCGAGCGGATTATCACCGATTTCGCGGCCAGCCGGAACATCCCGCAGCGCCAGATCGACCGGCAGGAAATATTGGAGCGCCTGCTCTATCCGATGATCAATGAAGGCGCGCTGATCCTGGAAGAGGGCATGGCGCAGCGCGCGTCCGACATCGATACCGTCTGGCTCAACGGCTATGGCTGGCCGGCCTATACCGGGGGGCCAATGTTCTGGGCGGGCACGGTCGGGCTGGATGCGGTCGTCGCCGGACTGCGCCGCCATGCCGACAGGATCGGCGGTCTGCGGCTTTCCTCGCTCCTCGTCGACAAGGCTGACAAGGGCGAAGCCTTCTGACCTTCCAGGATCGCACGGCGGACCCGCCGGCGATCCACAGTAGCGGAGACATGAATATGCGCGATGCCGTCATCGTATCAACCGCCCGCACGCCGATCGGCCGGGCCTATCGCGGCGCTTTCAACATCACCCCCGCGCCCACCGTCGCGGCGCATGCGATCCGGGCGGCCGTCGCCCGCTCCGGCGTCGATCCGGCGGAAATCCAGGACGTGCTGATCGGCGCCTCGATCCAGCAGGGGCACCAATATATCATCGGGCGCACGGCGGCTCTGCGGGCCGGACTGCCCGTCAGCGTTGCGGGCATGTCGATCGATCGGCAATGCAGTTCCGGGCTGATGACGATCGCGACGGCGGCGAAGCAGATCATCGTCGACCGGATGGACGTCGTCGTCGCGGGCGGCGTCGAATCCATCTCGCTCGTGCAGACGCCGGACATGCGCGTGGAGGCCGATCCGGAGCTGGTGGCGATGCATGAGGATATTTTCATGCCGATGATCGACACCGCCGAAATCGTCGCCAATCGCTATGGCGTCGGCCGCGAGGCGCAGGACGCCTATGCGCTGCAATCGCAGCAGCGGACGGCGGCGGCGCAGGCTGCGGGCCGGTTCGATGCCGAGATCGTTCCCGTCACCGCCACCATGGCCGTGACCGATCGCGCCAGTGGGGAGATTTCGCGCCAGACGATCGAACTCGCCCGGGACGAGGGCAATCGGCCGGACACCAGGATGGAGGGGCTGAGCGCGCTCAAGCCGGTCCGCGAGGGCGGCGTGATCACGGCCGGCAACGCCAGCCAGCTCTCGGACGGCGCGTCGGCCTGCGTCGTCATGGAGGCTCGTTTGGCCGAGCAGCGGGGCCTGACGCCGCTTGGCCGTTATGTCGGCATGGCGGTCGCGGGCACCAAGCCCGATGAGATGGGGATCGGCCCGGTCTTCGCGGTTCCCGAATTGCTCCAGCGCTTCGGTCTGAAGATGGACGACATCGGCCTGTGGGAGCTGAATGAGGCCTTCGCGGTCCAGGTGATCTATTGCCGCGACCGGCTGGGCATCCCGGATGAGCTGCTGAACGTTGATGGCGGCGCGATCTCGATCGGTCATCCCTATGGCATGTCGGGCGCCCGCATGGTCGGCCACGCGCTGATCGAAGGAAAGCGCCGGCGCGCGCGCCATGTCGTCGTCACCATGTGCGTGGGCGGCGGCATGGGCGCGGCCGGACTGTTCGAGGTTCTTTGAGAGGGCGGGCCATGACGAAGAGACTGGCGGGAAAGGTCGCGCTCATCACGGGCGGGACCAGCGGGATCGGGGAGGCGACCGTTCGCCTGTTCGTGGATCAGCGCGCGTCGGTCATGATCGCCGGGCGCTCCGACAAGGGGCATGAGCTGGCCGCCGAACTGGGCGAAGGCGTTGCCTTCGTTCAGGGCGACATCGCCGGCGAGAAGGCGGTCGAAGCGGCCATCGCCGCCACCCGGTCCCGCTTCGGGCGGCTGGACATCCTCTTCAACAATGCCGGGTCCGGCACGCCGGGCGATGTCGAGTCGATTACCGGGGCAGACTTCGCCACGTCGATGGACCTGCTGCTGGGAAGCGTCCTTTTCGGCATGAAGCACGCCGCGCCGGTGATGCGGGCGCAAGGCGGCGGCCGGATCATCAACACGACCAGCGTCGCCGGGCTGCGCGGCCATATGGGCGACTATCTCTACAGCATCGCGAAAGCGGGCGTCGCGCATGCGACGCGCCTTGCCGCGATCGAGTTGGGCGGCCATGGCATCACGGTGAACAGCATCGCGCCGGGCGCGGTCGCGACGCCGATCTTCTTCGGCGGGTCAGCCGCGGCGGCATCGCTCGAACCTGGTCATGCCGCCGCCAAACTGGCGAAACTGGAAGCCGCGCTCGCCAAGGCCACGCCCGTGAGGCGCAGTGGCACGCCCGATGACATCGCCCGCGCGGCTGTTTATCTTGCCGGGGAGGAAGGACGGCATGTGAACGGCCATGAGCTGGTGGTGGACGGCGGAATGATCGCGGGCGGGCGCGTCAATTACGAATGATGCCCGCCATCGGTGAGGGCAAACAAGACCCGCACTTTGCCCGGACTCGCCATTGTTGGCATCGGCGGGAGGATTAGGTTTCGAGCGATGGCAATGAACGAGAGGCCCCTGATGACGACCCAAAGCGATAACAGCGCAATCCGTTATGTCGATGTGCCGGGCGCCGCGCTTGGCTATGAAGTGATCGGAGAGGGATCGGGAAAACCGCCGCTCGTCATGATCCATGGCTATTCGCTGCGGTCGACCGGACCGCTCTACCGGGATCTGTACGGCCATCTCCAGCAAGCCTTCACCATCTACGCGCTCGATACGCGAGGCCATGGAGCGTCCGCGCATCTGGTCGAGGGATGGACCTTCACGCAAATGGCGGATGACATCGCGGCCGCCGTTTCCAATCTCGGCCTGTCGGGCGCCGTGCATGCCGGCCATTCCTATGGGGGGTTCATGGGGCTCCTCACCGAACTCCATCATCCCGGCACCTTCCGGGCGCTCAGCCTGTTGGCGCCGGCGGCGGCGAGCGGCGGGGGCGCCACCCCTGACGAGGTAAAGGCCACCATCTCGACCAAGGGCCAGGACCGGGAGACGATGGAGCCCTTGTTCGCCGGCATGTACATGCGCCCGCCCGCCGCCGGCCAGTTCGGGCATGTCCTCGATGCCGTCGTGATGATGGACCTCAAGGTTCATAAAACCTATTTCTGGCACGAATATCCGTCGATCAACATCACCGACAGGCTTTCCGAGATCAGCCTGCCGGTGCTGGGCGTCACGGGCGGGCGGGACGTTATCGTCAGCAATGACGAGCAGCGCGCCACCCTTCGGCCGCTGCCGAATTCCAAGGAGGTCTGCTTCTCGACCGAAGGCCATATGCTGCCGCTGGAAGCGCCCGAGCTTGCCGCCCGCGAAGTCATCCGGTTCGTGCAGGATCTTGGCTGATCGCCGGACCGATGATCGGCGCCCGCCGGATTGTCTCCGGCGGGCGCGCCCATGCGTTACCCCTTTCGGAGCTTCGCCGCCATGACGTCCTCCCAGCCCGTGCCCCAGCTCGCCCTCTACCGCGAATGGCTCCGCCAGTCGGTTGGGCTGAGCTTCCAGGATTATGAGGCGATGTGGCGCTGGTCCGTCACGGACCTCGACGCCTTCTGGCGAAGCATCTGGGCCTATAACCGGATCGAATCCCCGACGCCTTTCGAAAAGGTGCTGGGGGAGGAGAAGATGCCGGGCGCGACTTGGTTCGAAGGCGCCCGGGTCAATTATGCGCGGCATGTCTTCCGTCATGTCGAGGCCGCCGACGCCGCCGGGCAGCCTGCGATCATTGCCGAAAATGAAGCGGGCGAGGTTCGCCGGATCGGCTGGGGCGAGCTGAGGCGCCAGGCTTATGCGCTCGCCGTCGCATTGCGGGAGCATGGGGTCGTTGCCGGAGACCGCGTCGCCGCCTATCTGCCCAACGGTCCGGAAGCGGTGATAGCGTTCCTCGCTTGCTCAAGCCTGGGCGCGATCTGGAGCCTTTGCGCGCCGGATATGGGCGCGCAGGCCGTGCTCGACCGTTTCGCCCAGATCGAACCGAAGGTGCTGATCGCCGTGGACGGCGTGCGCTATGCCGGGAAGTCGCTGGACCGAAGCGCATTCCTGTCGGAGCTGCGCGCGTCCTTGCCAAGCGTCACCGCCCTGCTCTTGATCGAAACCCCTTATGCCGAACGACGAGTGCCCGCCGAAATGCAGTTCGCGGCGGTCGCCGCCCGCGACGATGCCGCCGTGTGGGCGTTCGAGCCGGAATGGCTGGACTTCAGCCATCCGATCTGGATCCTCTATTCGAGCGGCACGACGGGCAAGCCGAAGGCGATCGTCCATGGGCAGGGGGGCGTGCTTGTCTCCGCCCTGGTCAACATCCTGCACAAGGACCACGGCCCCAGTTACAGCGAGAATAATTTCGCGGAACGTTTCCACTGGTTCACGTCGACCGGCTGGGTGATGTGGAATGCCCAGGTCGAGGGACTGCTTTCCGGAACGACCATCTGCCTGTTCGACGGCAGCCCGAGCGGCACGAAGGACCGGCCCGATTGGGGCGTGCTGTGGCGTTTCGCGGCGCGCCACAAGGTCACGTTCCTGGGGGCGGGAGCCGCCTATCACGGCAATTGCATGAAGGCGGGCCTGGACCTCGATCGCTGCGGCGACCTCTCCTCGATCCGGGCGCTGGGCGCCACCGGATCGCCCCTGCCGGAAGAGGTGCAGCTCTGGGCGCAGCGGCAATTCGAGCGGATCGGAACGCCCGATCTCTGGTGGTACAATGTCTCGGGCGGCACCGATCTCAGCGGCGCCTTCTGCACCGGCAATCGGGAGCTTCCGCTGATAGCGGGCCGGCTGCAATGCCGTGAACTCGGTTCCGCCGTCGAAGCCTGGAATGACAGCGGCGAGGCGGTGATCGATCAGGTCGGTGAGCTGGTCTGCGTCAGGCCGGCGCCCGGCATGCCGCTCTATTTCTGGGGAGACCGGGACGATCAGCGATATTCATCCAGCTATTTCGAAAAATATCCGGGCATCTGGTGCCATGGCGACTGGATCAGGATACTCCCGGACGGCAGTTGCATCATCTACGGGCGGAGCGATGCGACGATCAACCGGCATGGCGTCCGGATGGGCACCAGCGAAATCTACAATTGCGTGGAAGCGATTCCGGAAGTGTTGGATTCCATGGTGCTGGACCTGCAATTTCTGGGACAGGACGGGCGATTGCTGCTGTTTGTCGTGCTGCGGGAGGGACAGGCGCTTGATCAGGCGCTCGCCACGCGGATCGGTGACGCGATCCGCACGGGCCTGTCGCCGCGCTTCCTGCCGGATGACATCATCTGCGCGCCCGAGATTCCCAGGACGCTTTCGGGCAAGAAGCAGGAAGTCCCGATGAAGAAGCTGTTCTTAGGGCAGGATGCCGCTTCCGTCCTGAGCCGGGAAGCGATGTCGAACCCGCATGTGGTGGACTGGTATATCGCCAAGGCTGCACAGTTTCGAGGCAATTGATCCGGCCTCCCGCCAAGAATACGCACCAGGAGGATGAAGGGCATGGGAAAATTGAGCGGCAAGAACGCCGTCATCACCGGCGGGTCGAGTGGCATAGGACTGGCCAGCGCCAAGCTCTTCGTCGAGGAAGGCGCGCGGGTATTCATCACCAGCCGCCGGCAAGAGGAGCTGGACCGCGCCGTTTCAACCATTGGCGGCGCGATCACGGCCATTCGCGCGGACGTCGCCAGCATGCCGGACCTCGATCGGCTTTACGAGACCGTGGGCAATGCCGGGCGCATCGACATTCTTTTCGCCAATGCCGGAGTTGGCGACATCGCGCCGATGGCGGAGGTGGACGAAGCGCATGTCGACAAGATCTTCGGCGTCAATGTCAAAGGCGTGATCTTCAGCGTGCAAAAGGCATTGCCGCTGTTCAACGATGGCGGCTCGATCATCTTCACCGGCTCCGTCGCCGGGACAAAGGCGACGCCGACATTCGGAATCTATGGCGCCAGCAAGGCCGCGGTACGCAATCTGGCCCGTACCCTGACGCTTGAACTGAAGGACCGGGGCATTCGCGTGAATGTCTTGAGTCCAGGGCCGACGGATACGCCGATTTTCCAACATCATTCGCCCGAAACAATCGCCAGGCTGGTGGCAAGCATTCCGATCGGCAGATTGGGACGCAGCGAGGAGATCGCCAAGGCGGCTCTATTCCTGGCGTCGGATGATTCCAGCTTTATCGCGGGCGTGGAATTATTCGCGGATGGCGGACGGGCTCAGATCTGATCCCGCTGGGCATCCGCCGGTCGCCAATCTGTGTTTTCATGGCTCGGCATCGGTTGCGAGATCGAACGTGGCGCGATCGAGCGTCTGCCCATTGACGACAAGCTCCACCACATGCGTGCCCGCATGATGGCGGCGCGTGCTGAAGTCCCGGATCGTCTGCTGGATGTTCAGACGGGCGGCTTTGCCGGGCGCGAGATCGAAGGTCCGCAGCTTGAAAGTCTTCGCTGCCGTCTTGCCGGCGGCGCGCGCATAATGAAGGCGGTAATCCACGACCAGCCGCTGGGGCCGGTCGGACGTGGAGGCGAGGTCGACGCCGATGGCGATCCTGTCGCCCAACCGCACGACGTCCGGCGCGACCGAAAAATGGCGGACCTCCACCTCTGCACGGGAACCGGCGCCGATCAGCGCCAATGCGCGGGACTCCCCCTGCTTGATCAGCGTGCGCAAGGCGTGGCGAATGATCCACTTCGTCCCCGGATCGTCTTGCGGCCACTGGTCCAGGCGATCGAGCACCCAATCGGGACGATCCTTGGCGATGTCGTTGAGATGGTTCGCCACGGATTTGCGGACATAGACGCTGGGATCGCTCCTCAACGCCTCCAGGATCGGCGCGCCCAGCGTCGGGTCGCGCTTCAACGCCGTCACGCGCGTCGCCCAGGGCAGTCTGGGACGGCAGCCCTCGCTGGCCAGGCGGCGCACATGTTCGTCCTTACTCCCGCTCCAGCCCAGCATGACGGCCAGGGTCCGCCGGGCATCCTGTTCGAGAAATGGCCGGATGGCGAATTCGGCGGAGCCAAAGCGCGTAAGGTCCGCCAAGGCCGCCATCGACCGGTCGAAATCATGAAGGCCATGGCGGGCGACATATTCGCACAGCGCGACGGCCTGGAAGCCGTGCGACAGATGGGGCGCCATTGCGCGTATGACCTCCAGCGCCGCCGCGTAACCGGCCGGCAGAGCGGGCGCCAAAGCGTCGGCAATATGGCGGACGCGCTCGATGATCGACAGCGCCGTAAGGCCCTCGCCAGCCTTCGCCATAAACAGGGCATCATCGAAGCGCGGCGAGGCGAGCCGGCCCGCTTCCGCGATCCTCGCCAATGCTTGCGGGCCGAGTATATCCTTCAGAAGAGCGGGAGAAGCCGCATCCGTCATAAATTGTCTATCCTCCGCTTGGCCAGGGGCATGCGCTGCCCTGTCCCGTTCGTCGATGTCCCGTTCGTCGATCTTGGCCATCGCCGCAAGGCTGCTCCGCGTTGCCCGCATGCGAATCTCATGCCGGCGTCCGGGCCTGGATTTCGCGCGCGAGGCCGACAAAGGCCTTGAGCGCGGCGGAGGGACTGCGCCGGCGGGGATAATAGAGGCAAAGCGGCGTTCGCGGCGGCGTCCAGTCGGTCAGCACCTCGATCAGTCGGCCAGCTTCCACGTCGGCCCGCACATCGGCCTCTATGAAGAAGGCAAGGCCGATGCCGCTCATGACGGTGGCCCGGGCGAGACTCGCCTCATCCAGCGTCATCGGCCCGCGCACGTCGATCTCGGCAACCCGTCCATTCTTCTCGAACCGCCATTTGAAGGGCTCGCCGTCAGGCAGCCGGATCTTGACGCATCGATGATGGAGAAGGTCGGGCGGCACCAGCGGAACCGGGTGATCCTTGAAATAGTCGGGAGAGCCGACGACGGCGAAGCGCTGCGGGCGGCCCAGCGGGACGGCGATCATGTCGCTTGGCACCAATTCCGCGACCCTGACGCCCAGGTCGAAACCTTCCGCCACCACGTCGACAAGCCGCCCTTCCGTGACGAGGTCTATATGAACCTTGGGGTGACGGCGGAGGAATTCGAGCACGAGTGGGGCAAGTATCTCGCGTGCGGCGCTGGCCGAGCTGTTGATGCGCAGCGTCCCTGAAGGTGACGCCTGATGGGACCGCACGGTCTCCAGGGCGCCGTGCATGTCGTACAAGGCGGGACCGACCTGTTCGATGAAGGTGCGTCCGGCGTCGGTAAGGGAAACGCTCCGCGTGGTCCGGGTGAACAGGCGCACGCCCAGCCCCGCTTCCAGCTTGGCCACGGCATTGCTCAGCGCGGTGGTCGAAATGCCAAGCTCGCGCGCGGCGCCCCGGAAGGAGGTGCGGCGGGCGATGGCGATGACCGCGTCCAGCTCGTGAAGGGAGGTTTTATACATGATGCCGGCCATCGCACCGCCACGCGTCGCATCCTTGCCCGCGACCTCCGGCTGGTCGTCCGGGCCGGGACAGGCGTGGTTTCGTCAGGGTCAGGACGGCAGTGACTCCTTGAGCGGCCTGTCCGCATCCGCGAGCAGATCGGGCGCGACTTCCAGCGCGGCGCTCACGATCATGCGCCCCTGCACATAATCCCTGGCTGCGTTCACGCAGTCGAGCGCGATCACCCGGCCGGCCTTCAGATAGACGACGGAAAAGCTGCGCGTCGAAGGATCGCCGCGCAGCACCGCCTGGTCGTGCCCGGTCGAAAGTCCCGCGGTCTGCAGCCTCAAATCATATTGGTTCGACCAGAACCAGGGGATCGCATGATAGGGGATTTCGTCGCCGCAAATGCCCCTGGCGACGACATTCGCCTGATCATTAGCGTTCTGGACGGATTCGAGGCGGATGACCGCCCCTTCCGCAAAATCGTTCGCATGCGCCGCGCAATCGCCTATCGCATAGATGTCGGGGAGGCTCGTCCTGCAATGCCGGTCGACCAGGACGCCGTTCCCGCCCTGCGCGCCTGCCGCGATCAACGGCTCCACCGCCGGGATGATGCCGATGCCGACGACCACCAGATCGGCGGGGATGACTTCGCCGTCCGTGAGCCGCACGCCGGTCACATGATCCTCACCCTCGATCGCCTGAACAGTAACGCCGAGCCGCAGGTCCACGCCATGGCCGCGATGCTCCTGCTCGTAGAAGCGCGAGAGCTCTTCGCCCGCCACGCGCGCCAGCACGCGATCCAGCGCCTCCAGCAACACCACCTTCTTCCCCGCCTTGGTCAGCACCGCCGCGGCCTCAAGCCCGATATATCCGCCGCCGATCACCACGATCTGCCTCGCGGTCTCCGACGCCGCCTTCAGGGCGTCGGCATCGGCCCTGGTGCGCACGCCCTGCGCGCCCGGCAGGTCGCCGCCGGGTACTGGCAGCATGCGCGGCGATCCGCCGGTCGCCCAGACAAGCTTGCCATAGCCGATCGTCGCGCCGCTGCCGGTGCGGACCTCATGCGCGAGAGGATCGATGCCGACGACGCGCTGGCCCAGAAGCAGGGAGACCGACCGTTCCTCCCAATATCTGGCGGGGCGGAGCTGAATGCGCTCGAACGTCTTCTCGCCCGCGAAATATTCCTTCGACAGCGGCGGCCGTTCATAGGGCAGCTCGGTTTCGTCACCGACGATCGCGATGCTGCCCTCGAACTTCTGCGTCCGCAGCATCGCCGCGACCTGCGCGCTGCCGACGGGCAAGAATGTCGAGGGCAAGCCCATCCTCTATGCCAGCATGGAGATGGAACCGCTCTGGCAGGCCGCCGAGGAGGCCGGATTGCCGATCAACTACCATGTCGGTGAAAATGCCAGCGCCGCATTGGAGGAGCCGGGCGGCATAGGAACGGTGGTCCTGTCGACCTTCATGCCGTTCCGGCGCAATATGGGCGAGTTGATGTTCGGCGGGATCTTCGACCGTCATCCCCCGCTCCGGATCGTGTTCGCGGAGGCGAATATCAACTGGATACCCGGCATGCTGCAGGATGCCGAAATGGCCTGCGACGGATGGGGCAAGCTGCTTCAGCCCAAGCTGGAGCGGCGTCCGACCGAATATTGGCAGCGGCATTGCTATGCCACCATCATGTCCGACAAGGTCGGCCTGGGACTGATCGACTATATCGGGGCCGACCGGGTCATGTGGTCGAACGACTATCCTCATAATGAGGGCACGCACGGCTATACGGCGGAAATCATCGAGCAGATATTGGGCGCCGTCCCCGCAGATCAGGCAAAGGCGATATTGGGCGGCACCGCGATGCAATTATACGATCTGGCATAGCCGGCGGAGCATTGAACGGTTCAAACCGTAAGGTCCACGCGCTCACCCGAACGCGAAAACGGCATCTATGAAGATTCTTCGTGATTGGCGGGCCAAGTCTCATTGGCGACGCCCGGCCGCCGTCGCCAAAAAGGGGCCTGCACGGCGAAGGAGATCATCATGGCCACCACAGTCAACGAAACGCTCAGGTCCCGCTATGCTGCCCTGCAGGCGGAGCGCGAGAGGAGCTGGCCCCCGGCGCAGCTTGAGGGCAATGCGCGGCAACGCAATCAGTTGGTGGAGCGTTTCGACCCCGCCGCCGTGGCCCAGCCGGGCACGGTGCTGCCGCCCTTGTCCTTCGAAGAAGTGGATGGCGAGACGCTGAGCCTGGACGCCCTCACCGCGGGCGGCGCGGCGCTGTTCGTCTTCTTTCGCTATGCGGGCTGTCCGGCCTGCAACATCGCCTTGCCCTATTATGCCGAATCCCTGTTTCCGGCGCTGAGGCAGAGGGGTATTCCGCTCGTGGCGTTGAGCCCGCAGCCGCCCCTGCTCCTGCGCGAAATCAAGGCGCGGCACGATCTGCCCTTCCAGGTCGCGACCGATGCCGACAATGCGCTGGCGCGGCTGCTGCATATCAGCTTCCAGCCCGATCACCGCCCGTCGCCGCCGCCGTCCGGCTGGATCGGTGAAGTCACGGGCACGGGCAGTTGGGAATTGCCCCAGCCAGCCTTCCTCCTGCTCGGTGCCGGACGCGTCCTGCGCTGGTTGCAGGTCAGCCCCGATTGGCTGGACCGGCCGGAGGCGGACACGGTCCTCCATCATGTCGACCAATATCGCGACTGACCTATAGTGTGTGTGGGTTCAGCCCATGGCGGGCTGCAAATCGCGGCTTTCTGCGCCTCCGGTGCTTGAAGTACGCAGCGTCGAAACGAGGCAAGTGGCTCGTTTTGAGGTTCTCGAAATCTACCATTTTAGCTGCGCTGGTCTTCGGATCGCCTCGCCCTGCACTGAATCCCCACACATTCTAGGCGGCGTGGACAAATTCAAGACTCGTCGGACTGAGTGATTTGAGTAGAAGGCGGACCGTCCGCTCCTTGAAGCAAAACGTGCTCCTGCGAAGGCAGGAGCCCAGTCCCGCCCTCAGTGTGTCCTCTAACCGTCTAAACTGGGCTCCTGCCTTCGCAGGAGCACGTATCGCTGAATGGCGGCTGGCCATTTCCCGACATTCCGAATTTGTCCACGCAGCCTAGAGCTGAACTCGGTATGACCCGCTAGTCCGCTGTCCGAGCGGATCGCGGGTTTCGGCTTGCCCGGCCTTCCCTAAGCGCCTTCCGCATGGCGTTCGGCATAGCGCCGCGCCGCGATCTCCGCGCCTTCGCGCAGCAGTGGGCCGAGTTGCCAGAAGTCATGCAAATGCCCGGTGCTGCCCGGTTCCGGCTCGCGCCCCCAGCCATGATCGTGCCGCAGGCGGCCCAATTGTCCGGACGCCAGGATCGCCTCCGGCGACAGGGTTTCGCTCTGCCTCTGGTCCGGCCCGACATAGATGGCGTCGGTTTCGCAATAAAGTTCGCACAGGAAGCAGGTCTGGCACTGGTCGAGCCGCGCTATGCGGGGCGGGCCGTCCGCCCCGGCGTCCAGCACATGGGTGGGGCAGGCCGAAACGCACGCGTTGCAGCCCGTGCACCGGTCTTCGAAAATATGGGCGATCATGCGGCGGCCTCCTGCAAGGCGGGGGTTTCGAAGCGGGTCCAGACCTTATCCGTTCCGCCGGTCAGCAGGCGACTGGCGAAGGCCGCTTCGGTGGCGGGACGGTCCACGCGCATATGCATGCCCCGGCTCTCATCGCGGGCGCGTGCCGCGGCCGTCATCCAGCGCGCGGCGGCGACCATGGCGACATGCTCGCGCAGCGCGACCCTCTCCAAACCCGCGCCATGGCCATGATCGGCCAGCGCCCGCCAGGCCGCGTCCAGTTCGTCGCGTGCCTGCTCCAGCTTCGCGGCGCTGCGCCAGAGGGCGGCGTCATAGCCGATGGCGGCATACTGCACCACCGGCAGGATCGCCGCCAGATCGACTGGGCGCGGGCTGGACGCCGGGCGCAGGCCCGCTTGACCCACGGCCCGCGCCGATGCGGCGAGACGCCTGCCGTCGCGTTTTGCGCGCCTGGCCGCCGCCGCGCCCGCAATCCGGCCCGACGTCAGCGCCCAGGCGGCATTTTGCGCGCCGCCGCCGCTCGTCGCGCCCGCCACCAGTTCGCGGGTCGCGCTGTCGCCCGCGGCATAAAGGCCGGCAAGGCTGGTCCGGCAATCCTCGTCCACGATCCGGAGCCCGCCAGTCCCGCGCACAGTGCCTTCCCCGAACAGCTTGATCTCGAACCGGTCGCGGAAAATATCCAGCCCGCGCCGATCGAAGGGCGTAGGGGAGGCGGGCTGGATGCGCCGCAATATCGGCTTCAACCCCTCCGGCGCGTCGCTGAGGTCGGCCGTCACCGGCCCCGCCATCATCGCCGTCGCCAGGGCCTTGAAATGGGCGGCTTCTCCGCTCATCGGCGGCGGAATATCCAGCTCCCGGCCTTCGCGGTCGAAGAAGCGGGCCGCGAAATAGGGCAGGGTGCGCGTGGAATTCCAGGCGGGGGAGAGCGAATAGAAAACGGAAAATTCCATGCCGGACAGGGAGGCCCCTGCCTCCGTCGCCATGAGCAGCCCGTCGCCCGTATTGCCATGGCTGCCGATCAGGCCCGACCGGAAAGCGCATCCGCCCGTCGCCATCACCACCGCGCCTGCCCGAACGCGCCAGGATTCCCCGGTCAGGCGCGCATGCCCGGCCGCGCCCGCAACCGCGCCGTCGTCGTGCACCAGCAGTTCCAGCGCCGGATGATGGTCGAGAATCCGGACCCCTGCATCGGTCGCATGATGGCGCAAGGCCCGCATATATTCCGGGCCGCGCACGCCCGCATAAAAGGTGCCGCCCCTGCCGTCGCCGCCGAACGGATAATAGCGGGCAAGGGTGGGCAGGGCGGCCCAGCTTTCCTCGATGATGCGCGCCATCCATCGCCGCTCGGCCAGGCCGAAGCTGCGCGCATGACGCTCTTCCACGGCGGCCTCGCGCTTGCCGGGTTCCGGGGCGACCCACCAATGGTTGGGACCGCCGGTCGCGGTGACGCCGCTGGTGCCGACGAACCCCTTGTCCACCAGCAGCACGTCGGCGCCCGCCTGCGCGGCGGCGATGGCCGCCCAGCAGGCCGCCATGCCGCCGCCGACGATCAGCACGTCGGCCTGAAGATCGATCCGCCGATCCGTCATTCGGCGGCGATTGCGGCAGGCTCTTGCGACGCCCGCGCATGGCGGTTTTCCGGAACCGGCAGGCCCAGATGGCCGCGCAATGTCCGGTGCGCATAATCGCTGCGGAACAGCCCGCGCGCCTGCAGGATCGGCACCACCCGCTCGCGGAACAGGGCGAAGTCCTTCGGCCGGGTCACGCGCAGCAGGAAGCCGTCGGCGGCCCGCCCGGTGAACCAGCGCTCGATCTCATTGGCGATGGTTTCGGGCGATCCCACAAAGTCCGACCGCCACTGGCCGAAGCGATAAGCCGCCTGACGCAGCGTCAGCTTCTGCTCTTGCGCCTCCCGGATGATGCGCTCGGCATGACCCTTATAGCTGTTCAGCGTCACGCCGCTGAGGTCGGGGAAGGGCGCGTCCAGATCATAGCCGGAAAAATCATGATAGTTGAACGCCCGGCCGATCTGCACCAGCAGCTTGTCGACGTCCAGCGCCTGCTGCGCCGCGGCGGCGATGGCCTGCGCCTCCTCATCGGTCTCCGCGATGATCGGCACCAGCCCCGGCAGGATCTTGATGAGGTCCGGATTGCGCCCCTGCGCCGCGGCCTGCGTCTTGAGGTCGGCATAATAAGCGCGGCTCGTTTCGAAATTCTCGCCGCTGGTGAAGGTGCCTTCCGCAATGGCCGCGCCCAGATTGCGGCCTTCATGGCTGTCCCCGGCCTGGAAGATCACCGGCTGTCCCTGCGGCGACCGGCTGAGCGCGAGCGGCCCCGCGACGGAGAAATGCGCGCCCTTATGGTCCAGACGGTGCTGCTTGCTCTTGTCGAGGAAGACGCCCGCCGCACGGTCTCGCGGGAAGGCGTCATCCTCATAGCTGTCCCACAGGCCCTGCACGACATCGACGAATTCGCGGGCGCGGGCATAGCGGACCTTGTGATCGAAATGCTCCTCCCGCCCATAGTTGCGGGCGGCGCCCTCCAGCCCCGTGGTGACGACATTCCACCCCGCCCGGCCCCGGCTGATCTGGTCGAGCGACCCGAATTGCCGCGCCACATTATAGGGCTCCCAATAGGAGGTGGTGAGCGTGCCCACCAGGCCGATACGCGATGTCGACGCCGCCACCGCCGAGAGCAAAGTCAGCGGCTCCAGCCTGTTCAGGAAATGCGGCGCTGTGTCGGGCGTGATATAGGGCGAATCCACGATGAAGACGAGGTCGAACTTCGCCGCCTCCGCTGCCCGGGCATTGTCGATATACCAGTCTATATCGATGCTGGCATCGCCCGGCAGGTCGGGATCGAGCCAACTGACATGGTCGGCCCCGACCCCTTCCAATATCGCGCCAAGATGCAATTGCCGTTCTGCCGTTTCCGCCATGTCCAAATCCTCCGAATATGGGGGAAGTCTAGACCAGGCGGCGGGGCAGTGACCAACGAGGCCTTCTCATAGGCTGTTTGAAGCTTCTGAACAGAAGGGTTTATTTCGCCTTGACGGCGGTCGCCTCTATTTCCACCAGAAAGCCCGGATTGGCGAGCGCGGCGACCTGCACCGTCGACCGGGCGACCTTGTTGGGCTGCGCGGCCGTGCCGAAGAACTGGGCATAGCCTTCCGAAAAGCCCTTGAAATCCTGCTTGCCGCCGAGCGTCGGATCACCGACCAGGAAGACGGTCAGCTTGACCACATCCTTCAGGCCATAGCCTTGCGCCGCCAGCAGCGCCTCGATCTTCCGGAAGATGCCGATGGTCTGCGTCCGCGTGTCGCCATAGGCGGCGGGCGTCGCCGGATCGGCCGCCTTGTCCGCGACGGGCGGCACCTGTCCGCTGAGATAGAGCGTCTCCGCCCCGGCCGGCACGGTGACGCCGGTCAATATGGGCGAAGGGCCGTCTGCGCCGTGACGGACCACCGCCGATGCGGCATGGGCGCTGCCCGCGCCGCCGACCAGCAGACCCAGGGCGGCGAGGGGACGTAGGAAAGGCTGCGGCATGATATTCTCCTTCTTTCAGGCGTGACGGGGCGTGATGCTTGCGCCGGACGGCGCCACTATATCGGCTGCGCGCCGGGCGGAAAGCACGGCGCCCTCCTGCCAATGGCCCGAATATTGGGACAAATGGCTGCCCGCGAACAGGAAAGGCCCTTCCGGCTGGTTGAGCAGGCGGAAATCGTCCAGGCTGTTGCCGTCACCGCTCCAATCCAGCCATGGCCCCAGATTATGCGGTATCTTGCGCCAGTTGACGACGACCGGCGATTGCAGGTCCGCGCCATGACCAGGATGGATGCGCTCCACGGCGGCGCGCGCCAGCGCGACCTGTTCCGGGATCGGCCGCTGGGCAAAGCTCTTCGCCGCCCCCAGCGCCATATAGGCGGCGAGCAACACCGCCTGCGGCTGCTGGAAACGGTCGGACGGATACCAGATGACGGAGGTTTCGCCGCCGACAAAGGACAGCCCGCCATAGATTTGCTGCTCCTCCCAGAAGGGACGGCTCTGGAAGGCGACCTTGACCGTGTCCTGATACTGCGCTGCGGCTATCGCCCGGCGCACGGGCGCGCTGAAATCGCCCTTGATCCCCGCCAGCACCGGCAAGGGCAGGGTGATGATCGCCCGGTCCGCCCGGACGATCTGCGCGCCACCCTTCGCATCGCGCCAGACGATGCTGACGCCTGCGCCGGACCGCCGGATCTCCTGCACCTCCGCCCCGGTGACGACAGGCTTGCGCAGCGATGCCGCCAGGGCGCGGGGGATGTGGTCCATGCCGCCGACGGGCGCCAGCATGGTCGCCTGCATCACTATCTCTTCCTCGAACAGCAGGCCCGCCAGATTGGGATTGGCGAGCAACTGGTCGAGCGTGCGGGGCGCCACTGCCTGCTGGGCCTGGTCGAAGGCGCCCGGCGGCCGCGCCAGCCCCGACCGGGCGCTGCCGCCATAATGGCCGTCCGCCGCCAGATCGCCATAGCTGGCGAGGAAGCTTTCCAACGCCTTGCGCGTCGGCGTGTCGAGCGTCTGGTCGAACGAGCCTGAGCGCAGCGCTTTTTCCAGCAGGGCGGACAGATGCCCGCGCAGATCGTTCGCCGCCTGCCGCAGCCGCAGCGGTCCGTTGGCATCCGCGATGAAGGCGCTGCGGCTGCTGTTCACCAGCACCTCCAGTGGCACATGCAGTTCCCGGCAAAGGCCGAGAATAGCGTCATGATGGCTGGGAATCCGCGCCGCGCCCGCATTCAGATACAGGTCGTCGCCAAAGCCGACCCGCTGCGTCGTCCCCTCTGTGTCGGTGAAGCTGTCGCCGCCGCGCAGCGTCCACACCCGCCCGCCGACGCGGCTGCGCGCCTCCAGCACTGTGACGTCGACGCCGCGTTGCTCCAGTTCCCTCGCGGCGACCAGCCCGGCTATGCCCGCGCCCAGGACGACGACGCTTCCCACCCCGTCCGTCCGGGTCGCACCAACGACCGGAGCGGGAAGCGCCGCCGCGAGCGTGGCGCTGCCCAGCGACCGGAGCAGGGCGCGCCGGTCGAGCGGCGCCACGCCTTTAAAGCTCCGCCGAGACACGGAGATACCAGAAGCCGCCCAGCACGCCGAGCGGCGAGGCGTCGGGATAGATGAAGCCGCTCGCCGGAGCGCCGGTGGAAGGGTACACCAGCCGGGTCTCGCGGTCGGGATAATTGTCGAAGATATTTTCCCCGCCCACGGCGATGCGGAATTTGTCCGCGACCTTCACGCCGACCTCCAGATCGAAGGAAATTTCCGCGCCGAAAGTCTTGTCTCCGCCATTGGAAGCAAGCTGGTTATTGGTGAACTTGCCGAAATAATTGGCGCGGGCGACGACATCGACCGGCCCGACCTCCGCCGTCTGCGTGAAGACGCCGCGCCAGCGGGGGAGCAGCGTCTCGATGTCGCGCTTGCGCTCGTCGTCGATCAGTTGCAGGGACCGTCCGCCCGGCAAGGTGATGGTCCGGCGATAGCTGAGCTTCGTGCGGTTGTAATTGACCGCCAGCGACGATCCCAACTTGCCCCAGCCCGTATTTGCCCAGTAATTCGCCACAAAGTCCACGCCCTGGGTCCGGGTGCCGAAACCATTGGTGAAATATTGGACCGCGCCCAGCGAATTGGGATCGACCACGCCCAGCGCTGCCAGTTGCACCCGGTCCGCATCCGTCACCGAAACCCGGCTGGTCAGTCCGATGCGGTTCGTCACCTTGATGTTATAATAGTCCGCCGTGACGGTGAAGGACGGCGTGGGCGTCAGGACCAGACCGCCGCTGAAATTGACCGACTCCTCGGGCTTCAATGAGGTCGCGCCATAATATCGGGCGGCGGCGTCCTCGGGCGACAATGTGGCGATCTGCACCGGTACGGGATTGGTGCCGATGAAGGAGGTTTGCAGGTTGCGCAGGTAAAGCTGCCCCGGCGTCGGTGCGCGGAAGCCTGTGCTGGCCGCGCCCCGGAACGCGATGGCGTCGTTCAGCGCATAGCGGGCCGTCGCCTTCACATTGGTCGTGCCGCCAAAGTCGTCATAATGTTCGTAACGCACCGCCCCGCCCAGGGTGAAGCGCGGCGTTACGTCGACTTCGAGGTCCAGATAGGCCGCCTGGCTGGCGCGGGATCGATCGACGATCGAGGTCGGGCCATAGCCCGGAAAGCCGTTGGACCCGACCGGATGGGTGACGAGGAAGGTCGAACCGTCGGCGCGCCGCACCGTCTGGGACGCATAGATGCCCTGCGTATAGGAAGCCGCGTCGCCCGCGCCGATCAGGAAGCTTTCCCGTCGATATTCGACGCCGCCCGCAATGTTGAGCGGACTGGCGAGGCCGATCTCCAGCGGATAGCGGAGGTCCAGATTGGCGTTCAGTTCCCGCTGCTCCAGCGATCCGTCATAGAAGTCGGTCGGTGAGTCCGGGCCCAGTGACGGGTTGAACGTGTCGCTGATATAATATTTGATCCGGTTCTGGCCGTAACCGATGCTGGCGTCATAATGCAGCCCGCCAATCTCGCCCTTATAGCCGCCGACGGCGGAAATGTCCGTATTGGTGCTGCGGAACCGCGGGGTGAAGCCATTGGGGAAGATAGTGGCGTCATTCCAGGTCCGCCCATCGGCATTCCATGTGCCATCGGTATTGCGGTCGAGATAATAAAGCGAAATCGACTTGCCGAAGGTGAAGGGACTGCCGTTCGGCCCCGTCGTCGTCGCAGCGACGGGACGCCGGTAGTTGAAGTCGATGACCTGATCCGAATAACCGTAATTGCCGAAGAAATAGAGCGCGTCGTCGCCCAGCGGCAATTCGGCGTTGACGAAGAAACGATAGGCTTCGGTGTCGGGGCTGCCGAATTTGGTGACAGGCTGTTTGACGTCATAGCCCAGCGTTTCCAGCACCACCGCGTCTGGACGTTGCACGGCGCGATTGCTGTCATGCGCGTTGATATATTCTCCGGTCAGGTTGATGAAGCCGCCTTCATTGCCCAGCTTCAATCCCCAATTCCCCGACAACTGGATGTCGCGTCCGTCGCCCTCATAATATTCGCCATAGCGAGCGTTGAGGCTCAGCCCTTGCGCATTGCTCTTGAGCGCGAAATTGATGACGCCGGCAATGGCATCCGACCCATATTGGGCGGCGGCGCCGTCGCGCAGCACCTCGACCCGCTGCACGGCCGCGCCGGGGATCTGGGACAGATCGGCGCTTTGCGACCCGGCGGCAAGCGACCCGCCGCTCACCTGCACCAGCGCGGAACGGTGGACGCGCTTGCCGTTGATCAGCACCAGCGTCTCGTCTGGCGGCAGGCCGCGCAACGTCGGCGGCCGGACGAAGGCCGATCCGTCGAACAGCGCATTGCGCTGAAGGTTGAAGGAGGGAACCAGATTCTTGATCGCGGCCTTGATGTCACTGGTCGCCTGCGATGCCAGATCGTCGGCGCCGAAGACGTCCACCGGCACGGCGGATTCGCTGACCGTGCGATCCGTCCGGCGCGTGCCCGTGACGATGATCGCGTCGCGGTCGCTTCCGGTCGCCGCCGCATTTTCGACTGGCGGAAGCTGCGCCTGCGCGCCTTGGGCAAGCGTCACCGCCGCCAGAGCCACGCCGGCCCTGGCCCAGATTTTCACCGATTGCATGAAGTCCCCCGCTTATGATTGTCGTATGGTCCGCCGGGGCGGGATAGGGTCTCATCCCGCCCCGATGGTTATTTATCTACTAAATCGGTAGATTTCTGAGGCAATCAAGTTTTCGTCATAGATGGGCCGGTGCGGAACATATCCCACCGGCCTTGCGCTGCAATCATGCCGCGCTCTTCTCCGCCGCCTTGCTGCTGTGGCGATTGTCCGGCTGGGCCAGGCCCAGATGCTCGCGGAAGGTGGCGCCTTCATATTCGGTGCGGAACAGGCCGCGCGCCTGAAGGATCGGGATCACCTTGTCGACGAACAGGTCGAGTTGGCCTGGCAGCGGCTCGAACACGACGAAACCGTCGGCCGCTCCGCTTTCGAACCATTGCTGCAAACGATCCGCCACCGTTTCCGGCGATCCGACGAACACGCCCCGCGGCGTCGCCAGCCGCTCTGCCACTTGCCGCAAGGTCAGATTTTCGGACCGCACCAGCGCCAATATGCGCAGCGTCGCGCTCTGTTGGCTGTTGAGCCCGATATGCTCGACATCCGGGAAAGGCGCATCCAGATCATATTGCCGGAAATCATGGTCGCTGAAGGTCCGCGACAGGAAACCAAGACCCGTGTCGATCGATTCCAGCGAAGCCAGCTCGCGATAGCGGGCCTCCGCATCCTCGTCCGTCTCCCCGATGAGGGGCGAGATGCCCGGCAGGATGAACAATTGGTGCGGATCGCGGCCGAAACCCTTGGCCCGCGCTTTCACGTCGGCATAATAGGCCTGGCCCGCCTCCTCATCCTCGGCATGGGTGAAGATGACCTCCGCCCGCTTCGCTGCGAAGTTGCGCCCGTCGTCCGATGCGCCCGCCTGGAAGATGACCGGCTGGCCCTGCGGCGTCCGCTTGATGTTGAGCGGCCCGCGCACCTGGAAGAATTCGCCCTTATGATCCAGCCGGTGGAGCCGGTCGGGATCGACGAACTGGCCGCTTTCCTTGTCCGCGACATGGGCGCCGTCCTCCCAGCTATCCCAAAGGCCCTGGACCACGTCCAGATATTCCCCGGCGATGCGGTAGCGCACGGCATGGGGCGGATGTTCGGTCTTGCTGAAATTGGCCGCCGTGTCGCCCAGCCAGGACGTCACGATATTCCATCCCGCCCGGCCGCCGCTCAGATGGTCGAGCGAGGCGAACTGGCGCGCGACGTTGAACGGCTCGGAATAGCTGACCGTCAGCGTCGCCACCAATCCGATGCGCGACGTCGTCGCCGCCAGCGCGGAGAGGATGGTGATCGGCTCGAACCGATTGAGATAATGCGGGCTGGACTTTTCCGTGATCGACAGGCTGTCCGCGACGAAGAGGAAGTCGAACTTGCCGCGCTCGGCGGTGGCGGCCTGCTTCTGATAATAGGCCAGGCTGGTGCTGGCGTTGACGTCGCGGTCTGGGTGGCGCCAGTCGTTCCAGGTGCGGCCGACGCCGTGCAGGATAAAGCCTAGCTTGATATGACGCTGGTGGGGCATGATCGCTGTCTCGCTCAAAAATAAGTGGCGGTGAGAAACCTAAATGCCGGGATGCGCGCCGACCAACGCGTAATGAACGGCGACTTATGCGTTCTGCAAAACTGTTGACCGGATTTTCCGAATGGATGAGGCGCGCCAATAATATTGGCAGATTCAAAGCCTGCCCGCCCAATCGTCATAACAGCGCCGCCCATTCGTCCCTTAGCAATGGTCAGGCACGGAATTGTCCGGCGACTTGAAAGGTGATGATATGTCCTCCGCAGCAGCAGATATTCTGGACCGCGCCGACGGGATCATCGGCATCCGCCCCCTTCAGCCGACCATCGGCGCCGAAATCGACGGCGTCGACCTCAGCAAGCCGCTTTCCCCGGACCAGCGCGACGCCATCCGCGCCGCGCTGTTGCGCTACAAGGTGATATTCTTCCGCGACCAGCCGCTCACCAACGACCAGCATGCGGCCTTCGCCGGCGCTTTCGGCCCGCTCTATACCCATCCCAGCACCACCGCCGATCCCAAGATCGCGCCCATCCACAAGATCGCCGCGGTCGATGCGGCCAAATATGAAAAGCGCATCCATCGCGACGTGAAGCCGGGCGACGGCTATCACAGCGACACGAGCTGGCGGCTGGTGCCGACCTGGGGCGCGGTGTTGCGCGCCGTCACCCTGCCGGAAGTGGGCGGGGACACCATCTGGGTCGACGCCCATCTCGCCTATGAAGGCCTGCCGGACGATGTGAAGGCCCGGCTGGAGGGACTGCATGTCACCCATGACTTCCGGGAGGCGCTGACCGGCTCCGGGCATGACTATCCCATCGTCGCCCATCCCATCGTGCGCATCCATCGCGAAACCGGACAGAAGATTCTTTGGGTCAACTATACCCAGCGGCCCCAGATATTGGGCGTGGAGCTGGCCGAGAGCCGCGAATTGCTGGAGGAGATCATCCGCCAATATAAGCGGCCCGAATATCAGGTGCGCTTCTCCTGGCGTCCCAACTCGGTCGCCTTCTGGGACAATCGGGCCGCGGTCCATTATGCCGTGCGCAACTATGGCGATTTCCCGCGCGTCCTGGAGCGCATCCTGATCGCGGACGAACCGCTCTACGCAAACCTCTGATTCCTCGACTGGCCGGTTGCGGTTTCTCGCCGCCGCCGGCCTCGGAGACGCCATGACGCGCAATCCCACCCTCCGCCGCAGGGCTGTCCCCTGGATCGCCCTTGCCGTCCTGATCGGGGCGGTGACCATCGGCCTCCTGTGGTTCCGCCCGCAAGGCGGGAGCGGCCATGACCGGCCGGTCCTGAAGATCGGGGACCAGCGCGGCGGCGCCCAGGCATTGATGCGCGCCGCCGGGGAGCTGGACGGGGTTTCCTACCGGATCGAATGGGCGCAGTTCCCGGCGGCCTCTCCCTTGCTGGAGGCGCTGGGCGCGGGGGCGATCGATGTGGGAGGCGTCGGCGCTCCGCCCTTCGCCTTCGCCTATGCGGGCGGCGCGAAGATCAAGGCGGTGTTCGCCTATCGCCCCCAGGGGCCGGGCGTTGGCCGCGCCTCCGCCATCGTCGTGCCGAAGGATTCGCCGGTCCGGTCCTTGGCGCAGCTCAAGGGGCGCAAGCTCGCCACCGTGCGCGGTTCGGCCGGGCAGGATCTGGCGCTCCGCCTGATCGAGGAAGCGGGCCTCGCGCCGTCCGATGTCCGCTGGACCTATCTCGACAATGGCGGCGCCAAGGCCGCGCTGGAAAGCGGCGCGATCGACGCCTGGTCGACCTGGGGCAGCTATGTCGGCATTGCCGTCATGGAAAATGGCGACCGGGTGCTGGGCGATGCCAGCGGCTTGCCCGCCCAGGCCGGTTTCTTCGCGGCATCGGATTCCGCGATCCACGGCAAGCGGGCGATATTGGCCGATTTCCTGGCGCGGTTGAACCGGGCGCGGGGCTGGGCGGCGGCGCATCCCGACGCCTTCGCCCGGACGCTGGCGCAGGAGACCGGTCTGCCCATCAAGGTCGCCCGCTTCTCTATCGCCGCCTATGTCGGCACGGCGGAACCGATAAACGATGCGCTGGTCCGCGAACAGGCCGAAATCTTCGCCCGCTACCGCCGCGCCGGCATCATCCCCGCGCTGCCCGACATTCGCGGCGCCTATGATCCCTCCTTCAACGCCACGACCCTGGCCCGGCGGGACTGACGCCCTCTTTTTTCCCCATTTCGAAGGAATCCCGATGAAAAGCCTGCTCCTTGCCGGTGCCGCCCTGTCCGGCGCCGCCATCCCGTCCTATGCCTTCGCGCAGACTGGCGACGCGGTCCCGCCCGCCGCCGCCGACGATGCGGAGGCGGCCGGATCAGCGATCGTCGTCACCGGCACGCGCCGGGGCGGGGGACGGACGGTGGCGGACAGCCCCGTGCCGATCGATGTCATCAGCCCCCAGGAATTGCAGGCGACCGGCCGCACCGGCCTTAAGGAAGTGCTGGGCAACATCATCCCCTCGCTCACCATGCCGGCGCTGGGCGGCGGCGGCACATCGGCCAGCGTGCGCCCCATTTCCATTCGGGGTCTGTCGGGCGACTATCTGCTGGTGCTGGTCAACGGCAAGCGGCGGCACACGACCGCGCTCATCAATAATCTTTCGCGCATATCGGGCGGCTCCACGCCGGTCGACATCGACCTGATCCCCACCAACGCCGTGGGCCGGATCGAGGTGCTGCGCGACGGTGCCGCCGCCCAATATGGGTCGGACGCGATTTCCGGCGTCATCAACATCCTGCTGGACGACGCGCCGGAGGGCGGTTCTTTCTCTGCCACCGCCGGGCAGCTTTATGAAAAGGGCGGCGCGCTGGTGCAGCAGGGGTTGAGCTATGGCACGCGCATCGGCGGCGACGGGTTCATCCGCCTTGCCGTGGAGGGGAAATATCACGACCGCGCCGACAGTTCGGCCGAACCCGTGCCCTATGTCTATCCCTTGGTGAACGGCGCGCCCGACCCGCGCGAGGCCAATGCCGATCATCTGATCGCGGGCGGCTATGGCCGCTCCAACCGCGACAAGATCGTCAACGGATCGTTGAATGCAGAACTGCCCGTGGGCGCGGCGCTGACCGCCTACAGCTTCTCCACCCTCAGCTATCGGGACATCGACGACAAGCGAGGCGCCATTGTCCCGGCAAAGACCGGCTATGGGGGGCAGGCCAATGGTCAGGGACAGGCGTCCCTGCCGGGCATCTATCCTTCCGGCTTTCAGGCGCGGCGGCGCATCCGGGAATGGGATTGGCAGTCGGCCGTCGGCCTGCGCGGCGATCTGACGGCGGGATGGTCTTTCGATCTTTCCGCCAGCTATGGCCGCGACCATGTAAAGCTGGGGGCGGTAGGTACGCTCAATCCCTCGCTCGGCCCTGCCAGCCCGACAAGCTTCTTCATGGGCAAGCAGATACAGGATCTTTGGGTCAATAATCTGGAATTCACCCGCAGCTACGACATCGGCACCGCTCAGCCGCTGGACGTGGCGATCGGGTTCGAGCATCGCTGGGAAAAATTCCGCAACCGCGCTGGGGAGCCGGACAGCTATCGCGACGGCGGCTATGTGATCCCCGCCGATGGAACGCCATTCGGCAACGCCTATGGCGGCCGGTCGCCTTCGCCGGGGCTGGTGTCCTTTACCGGAACCTCCCCCGCGGACGAGGCGACGCTCAGCCGCAACAACCTTGCCGCCTATGTCGACCTGTCGGCGGATGTCACGCCGGGCTGGTTCGTGGGCGTCGCCGGGCGCTTCGAACATTATGACGACAGCGCGGGCGACACGGTATCGGGCAAATTCTCGACCCGCTATGAATTCGCGCCCGGCCTGGCCCTGCGCGGGGGCGTCAATACCGGCTTCCGCGCGCCTTCGCTGGCGCAGGGCGGCTTTTCGACCACGCAGAACACGGCGACGATCATCGGCAATGAGCGGGTCAGCACCACCTCGAAATTCCTGCCGGTCGGCAGCGTCGCCGCCCAGGCGCTGGGCGCCAGTCCGCTCAAGCCGGAAAAGTCGCTCAACTACACGGCGGGTCTATCCTTCGAGCGCGGACCGTTCCGCCTGACGGTCGACGCCTATCAGATCAAGGTGGACGACCGCATCGTCAAGACCGAATTCCTGGGCACGGCGTCCAATGGCGGATCGGCCATCCGTGCCATTCTGGTCGCCAACGGCATCAATGACGTCGACAGCGCGCAATTCTTCGCCAACGCCATCGACACCCGCACGCGCGGTGTTGACGTCGTGGCCGAATATACGCTGCGCACTGGCGGGCTCGGCAATTTCCGTCTGAACGCCGCCTATAGCTTCAATCGCACGAAGATCACCCATGTCATCGACACGCCACAGCAACTCGCCTCGCTCAACGTCACCCTGTTCGGGCGGCAGGCGCAGCGCGATCTGGTCGCCGCGACGCCGCGCACGAAGCTGGTGCTGACGAACGACTGGTCGCTGGGGCCGCTGCATGCGTTGGCGCGGTTGACCCGCTTCGGCGGCTATGTGGAATCGAGCAATGTCGCGAGCGGCGATCGCCGCTTCGGCGCGAAATGGATTGCGGATCTGGACGTCGGCTATGACATCAGCGATCGGCTGACATTGTCGGTCGGCGCCAATAACCTGTTCGACACCTATCCGGACCGCCATGGCGTGATCGCCTATGATGGGTCGGGCGCTTATGGCAATTTCGCGCCGTTCGGCCTTAGCGGCGGATTCTATTATGGACGGATGTCGGCGCGCTTTTAGCCGCCGCCCTGGCCTCTGCTTCTTCCTTCCTGATCAGCGAGTCCGGCCCAATCTGACTCGCGATCCACATTTCGGGACTTTGGTTCTTTATGTGATCGGTTTATCGTGCCGATCCATCGTTCCATCGCAAGTGCGTCGCTCCATCTCCTCCATTTATCCATATATCGCATCATATATCCAATATATGGGATATTGACCGTCGCGGAGCGATTTCGTCCCACGGCGGAAGCTTTGAGGGAGGATATAAGGTGTCGCCGCTTTCCAGAAATTTCGCCTTTGCTTCGACGTCGGTCATGGCGCTGCTCCTGCTGGCGCCCGCCGCGGCGGCGCAGGAGGCGGCATCGCAGCCCAAGGACGACACCGCCGACATCGTCGTCACCGGCATCCGCAGCAGCCTTCAGGGCGCGCTCAACGCCAAGCGCAGCGCGCCACAGGTGCTGGACGCGATTTCCGCCGAGGACATCGGCAAGTTCCCGGACAAGAATGTCGGTGAAGCGTTGCAGCGCGTGACCGGCGTGCAGCTCACCCGTTCCGATGGCGAAGGATCGGGCGTCACCATTCGCGGCGCCGACCCGTCGCTCAACCGCGTCGAGATCAACGGCGTGACCGCGCTGTCCACCACGGTCGGCGGCGGCCGCGACGTCGATTTCCGCGACCTGCCTTCCGAATTCGTCAACCGTCTGGAAGTGGTGAAGTCCGCCACCGCCGACATGACCGAAGGTGGCGTCGGCGGCACCGTGCGCGTCATTACGCGCCGCCCGTTCGACAATGGCGGCAAGCCCTATCTGGCGGGGTCCGCCCAGGCCATCTATGCCGACATTGCCGACCATATGGACCCGCGCCTGGCCCTGATCGGCAGCGACACCTTCGCCAACGGCACGCTGGGCATATTGGTGTCGGGCACGTTCGAGAACCGCAATGTCGAAAGCCATCAGGCCCGCACCACCGGCTGGGTCCAGCTCAAGCAGGCCAACGGCCAGGTCTATGATCTCAACAATGACGGCGTGGGCGATTTCTTCCCCGATATTCCGCGCTATGTGATCAACCGCCTCGAAACCCGCCGCTATGCGCTGAACGGCATTCTCGAATGGCGGCCGAGCGACGATTTCAAGGCCTATGTCGAAAGCAACTGGACCAAATCGCGACAGTCGGTGACGTCGCAATATCTGCAAACCGGGACCAGCGGCGGCCTTGTCGATACGGCCAATACGATCATCGGCCCGGACAATACTGTCCAATATCTGGTGATGACCAACAATCCGGCCAAGGCCCAGACCAGCCAGCTTGGCGTGTCCTATCGCAACATATTGGGCGACATCAACCGCACCACTTATAATATCGCGCTGGGTGCGGACTGGACCACGGGCAAGCTGACGCTGACCCCGAAAATCTCCTATTCGAAGGCCAAGGCCTATAATAATGAGATCAACGCGACCGCCGCCGTCACCGGCATGTCCAGCCTGATCGTCGATTATGCCAATGGCCAGAACGCGCCGCAGATCATCCTGCCCAACGATCCCACGACCACGGCCGGGATCAACCAGCTTACCGTGCTGCGCCGCCCGCGCTATGACGACCAGACCGAGAAGATGGGCAAGCTGGACGCGGAATATAAGCCCGATGGCGGCCCGTTCACCTCGTTCAAGGTCGGCGGCCAATATCGCGATCTGGTGGTGAAGAGCCGCTTCTACAATAAATCGACCATACTCAACGGCTTCAGCGATCCGGCGGTGCAGGCGCGGATCAATTCCATCGTCGGCGGCAATGCGGCGCTGGGCACCGCGCCCTTCTTCAACACGGGCGATCTGGGCTTTACCGGCGGTTATACCGGCTGGCTCAACATGACGCAGGGCGTGGCCGATGCGGTCGGCATCCCCGATCCGTTCGATGCGCAGGTGTTCACCGACACCTGGCGCGTGGGCGAACGCAACATCGCCGGCTATGCACAGGCTGCCTTCGCCTTCGATGTCGGCGCGATTCCGGTTAGCGGCGTCCTCGGCGCGCGCGTCGTCAATACCAAGGTGAACACCTCCGGCTATCTGAGCGCGGGCGGGGTCATCAGCCCGGTCTCCTACGACAGCGACAACACCGAATTCCTGCCGTCGATCAACCTGAAGGCGGACCTGATCCCCAACAAGCTGCAAGCCCGTATCACGGCGACCGAAGTGATGGCCCGCCCGCTGCCGCAGCAATTGGCGCCGCGCTTCACGCTGGACGTCGTGGGCCTGTCGGGCTCGCGCGGCAATCCTGGCCTGGCGCCGTTCCGCGCGCGCCAATATGATGCGGGCCTGGAATATTATATCAACAAGACCAGCTTCGCCTCGATCACTTATTTCCGCAAGGAAATTAGCAGCTTTATCCAGAACACGACGGAGCCCTACACGGACGCGAGCGGCGTGACCTACACCATCACCGTGCCGACCAACGGCACGCAGAAGGTGACGATCAACGGCGTCGAGGCGGGGGCGCAACTCGCCTTCGACTTCCTCGACGTGCCGGTGCTCAAGCAGATGGGCGTGATCGTCAACTACACCTATTCGAAGGATAGCGGCTATGAGGGCAAGGATTTCTTCACCAGGGAATCGCTGCCGTTCCAGGGTCTCTCGCGCCATGCCTATAATATTTCGGCCTATTATGAGGATGATGTCATCAGTCTTCGCGGCGCCTATAACTGGCGATCCAAATATCTGATCACGGCGCAGGGACGCGGCAACAATCCTGAATTCGGTGAAGCCTATGGCCAGCTCGACGCGTCGCTCAACGTGACGCTGATGCCGGGCGTGTCGATGTTCCTGGAAGGCGTCAACCTGCTCGACGCCACGCGCAAGGAAAATGCGAACAGCATCTACCGCCGCACGATCATCGAAACCTTCGGGCGCCGCGTCTATGGCGGCATCCGCTTCAAGCTCTGACCGGTCCCTCCCCCAAGGCCCGGTGAAAGCCGGGCCGAAGGACACTGGCTGCGGGACGGGATCGCCCGTCCCGCAGCGCTTCCTCTGCCACATGGGGTGACGCCATGTTCAGCCACCGCCTGCTTCTGACCGCCTTCGCCGCCATCCCCGTGGCGGCATGGGCCGGGCCGTCGCGGCCCCTGCGCGACGATTTCCGCCATGGGCTGAAGCAATGGCGGGTCGAGGCGGCGGGCGACGCCAAGGTGTCGGCGCGCAACGGCATATTGAATATTGAGACGCCCAGTGGGATCACCCTCTGGTTCCTGCCCGAACTCGAAGGACCAGTTGCGATCGACTATGATGTGCGCGCCGTGTCGGCGGGCGGGCCATATGACGCGGTAAGCGACGTCAACGCCTTCTGGATGGCGAGCGACGCGGGCCGGTCGGTGCTGGCCAGGCGGCGAAGCGGTGCGTTCGCGGACTATGACGAGCTTCAGACCTATTATGTCGGCATTGGCGGCAATCGCAACACCACCACCCGGATGCGCCGCTATGTCGGCAAGGTGGGCGACCGTCCGCTGCTGCCCGAACATGACCGGGCCGGCAAGCAGGACATGCTGGTTCCCAATCGCTGGTTCCACATCCGTCTGATCACGGACGGCCATCGCATCGCCGTGGAACGCGACGGCAGGCCCCTGTTCGAGATGATCGATCCCGCCCCCTATAGCAAAGGCCATTTCGGCCTGCGTTCGACGCAGAGCCATATCCAGGTCCGCAATTTTTCCATCAGCAGAAGATAATCCGGGAGAGCGCCGCATGCATGATGTTTCGGGGATAGGGCGGCGGGACATGCTGCGCCTTGGCCTGCTGGGCGGGGCGGCGGCGATCCTGCCCCTGCCGGCGATGGCGGCGGAGAAAAAAGCGCCGCGAACGCCAGTGCGGTGGATCGACGGGGAGGCGCCCCGGCTCAGCCTGGGGCAGACGTTCGGCGTGCCATGGCCGCGCGGCGCGGTGAAGGCGGGGAGCGCGCTCCGTCTGCGGTCGGAGGCGGGCGAACTGCCGTCGCAGCACTGGACGCTGGCCACCTGGCCGGACGGATCGCTGAAATGGTCGGCCCATGCCCTGCCCGCCGGCGTGTCGGCCGAGGGGATAGAGGTGGTGCCCGGCAAGCCCAGCGCGCCCGAAGCGCCGGTACTGGTGCGGGAGAGCGCGGACCAGGTGGCGATCACCGTCGGCAAGGTTGAATGGACGGTCGGCAAATCGGGCAGCGCGGTCATTCGCGGCGCGACGGTCGGCGGGCGCGGGGTGATGCAGGCCCTGACCCTTGTCGCCAGCGTCGACGACGCGCCGCAGGGCGGCAGGCGCAGCACTTTTGCCGGGCGGATCGACAAGGTGACTGTCGAGCAGAAAGGCCCGGTGCGCGCCGTCGTCAAGATCGAGGGCATGCATGAAGGGCAGGGGCGCCAATGGTTGCCCTTCGTCGTGCGGCTCTACGCCTATGCGGGCGGGCAGCATGTGCGGATCGTGCACAGCTTTATCTTCGACGGCGATCCGGCGAAGGATTTCGTGAGCGGCATCGGCTTGCGGGCCGCCGTGCCGATGGCGGGCGCGCCGCACGACCGGCATGTGCGTCTGGCGGCCGCCGATGGCGGACTATTTGCCGAGGCGGTGCGGCCGCTGACCGGCCTGCGCCGCGATCCCGGCGCAGAGGCGAGGGCCGCGCAGATCGCGGGCAAGGCCGTGGCGCT
Source organism: Sphingobium sp. 15-1 (assembly GCF_013375535.1). Lineage (GTDB taxonomy): Bacteria > Pseudomonadota > Alphaproteobacteria > Sphingomonadales > Sphingomonadaceae > Sphingobium > Sphingobium aromaticivastans. The sequence goes on along the minus strand of NZ_JABXJG010000002.1, from coordinate 455,596 downwards.
GGAGAGCATCGCGCCCCCCGTGCGCGGGTTGCTGGATCGGATTCCGACCTGGGGTGATTTTTCGCTGCGGCAGCTCAATGCCGACGGCTTCGCGATCGTCAAGCGGACCACGGCGGGGCAGGCCTGGATCGACGCGGCGTCGGGCGGGCGGGCGCTGGGCCTTGGCTATGTCGGGTCGCCTCGGGGCGGCGTAGCGCTGGCGGCGCGCTATTTCTGGCAGCGGCATCCGGGGCAGATCGACATAGGCGACGCGGACAGGGACCAGGCTTCGCTGACCGCCTGGCTCTGGTCGCCCGACGCGCAGCCGATGGACATGCGTCCCTATCGCGGCGTCATGGGCATGGAGGGCTATGACGCGCAGAATGAAGGGCTCGCCATCACCTATGAGGATTATGAGCCGGGCTGGGACAGTTCGACCGGGGTCGCCCGGACCAGCGAACTGACGCTCTGGGCGCTGGAAGCGACGCCGGAGGCCGACGCGCTGGCGGCGATGGCGCAGGCCAATGCCGCGCCGCCGCAATTGATGGCGACGCCGGAGCGGATTCACGCCGCCCATGTGCTGGGCGTCTGGGCCTTGCCGGACCGCTCCACGCCGATGAAGGCGCGGATCGAGGCGCAGAACGCCCATCTGGTCGATTTCTATGTGGGGGAGGTCGACCGGCGCGGCTGGTATGGTTTCTGGAACCATGGCGACATCATGCACACATATGATTTCGACCGGCACCAGTGGCGCTATGATATTGGCGGCTATGCCTGGGACAATAGCGAGTTGTCCCCCGATCTCTGGTTCTGGACCCATGTGTTGCGAACCGGGGACGGCAGGGCTTTCCGCTTTGCCGAAGCGTTGACGCGGCATACGGGTGAAGTCGACGTCTATCATATCGGGCGTTTTGCGGGCCTTGGAACGCGCCACGGGGTCCAGCATTGGAGCGACAGTTCGAAACAGCCCCGGATCAGCAATGCGATCTACCGGCGGATCTATTATTATCTGACCGGCGACGAGCGGACGGGCGACCTGATGCGCGCGCTGCTGACGTCCGATCTGGCGCTGGAGCATGTCGAGATCGGCAGGAAGGTGCCGGGGGCGGAGCGCAAGCCCTTGCCCGCGGGAACGATCGACCTCAGCTTCGGGACGGCGTGGTGTTCGGTGGCGTCGGCCTGGTTGACCGAGTGGGAGCGGACCGGCGACAGGCGCTGGCGCGACAGGCTGGTGAACGGGATGGACAGCATCGGACGGCTGAAACAGGGCTGGCTGGCCGGAGGCGCGCCCTATGATCTCAAATCCGGGCGGTTCATGGGGGCGGGGGAGACGATTTCGGTCTCCCACCTGAACGCCGTGTTCGGGGCATTGGAGGTGAATGCCGAATTGCTGCAATTGCTGGACGTGCCGCATTACCGGGCCGCGTGGCTGGATTATTGCCGGTGGTTCAATGCGCCCCCGGCTGAGTGGGAAGCGCGGTTCCACCTGCCCTATAAGGTGCGCAATCTGGCGGAGGGGCATTCGCGCCTGACCGCCTATCTGGCGCGGGAAACCGGCGATGCCGCGATGGCTGAGCGGGCGTGGAAGGAATTTCTGTCCGGCGAGGCGGGGCTGGGCCTGTCCGACGGCGATCCCCGGCATGAGGTCAGGGGCGCCTCGGTCGTCCGTCCCGTCGTGGAATGGCCGAACCTGTCCACCAACGCGGCGGCGCAATGGGGGCTTGCGGCGATCGAAAATCTGGCGCTGATCGGTGACGCGGCAGCGGTGAAGGGATGAAAGGCATGCGGAAATTTCTGTTGGCGCTGGCGCTGGTTTCGGGAACCGCCCTGTTTTCGGGAAGCGCCTGGGCAAAGCCTGTGAAGCAATGGACCGACCCGCTGACCGGCCATCATGTGGTGCGGATCACCGAAACGGGCGGTGCCAGCCTTTATTTCCACCAGAACAGCTATACGCCGCAGGGCGACAGGATGGTGATCTCCACGGCGGAGGGGATTTCCGTCGTCACGCTGACGGACTGGAGCGTCAGGCCGCTGGTGAAGGGCAAGGACATCCAGCTCCTCTTCACCGGCCGCCGGACGCGCACCGCTTATTATGCCAGCCATGGCCGCAATGACGCGGCCGGATCGACGACGATCTTCGCCGCCGACATCGACAGCGGCAAGGTGCGGAAGGTCGCCACGGTGGCCAGGGGATCAATCGGCTCGATCAATGCCGACGAAACGCTGCTGCTGGGGCAATGGGCGGCCAGCGACAAGCCCCTGCAACCCGACGGCACGCAGAAGGCTGGACCGGAGATCAAGCAGCAATTCGGACAGGCCAGCTATGCCGCCAATGGTCCGGACGGCAAGCCGCTGAGCTTTGCCGAGGCCAAGGAAGTGCGGCTGAACGAGCGGCTGGAGGCGAAGATACCGATGGAGATCTTCACCATCGACATCCGCACCGGAGAGCGGAAGGTGGTCGTCGCCTCGACCGACTGGCTCAACCATGTGCAATTCTCTCCGACCGATCCGGGGCTGATCATCTATTGCCATGAGGGGCCCTGGCATAAGGTCGACCGCATCTGGACCATAAGAACGGACGGATCGGGCAAGACCCTGGTCCACAGGCGCGCCATGAACATGGAGATCGCCGGCCATGAGTTCTTCTCGCCTGACGGCAAGTGGATCTGGTACGATCTGCAGACGCCGCGCGGCGAAGTCTTCTGGCTGGCCGGCTATGAACTGGCGACAGGCAAGCGGAAATGGTTCAAGGTCGACCGCAACATGTGGTCGGTCCATTATAATCAAGCGCCGGGATTGAAGCTGTTCTCGGGCGACGGCGGCGACAGCGAAATGGTCGCGCATGCGCCGGACGGGAAATATCTCTATCTATTCTCGCCCAGGGACATTCCCGACGTGGTGGGCATTCATGCGGACAATGCCGACGACCTGATCTCGCCGGGGACTTTCGACGCGGAAAAGATCGTCGACATGCGCAAGCACGACTATCGGTTGGAACCGAATATGACCTTCACGCCAGACGGCAAATGGATCGTGTTCCGCTCCAACATGGAAGGCAGCAACCAGGTCTATGCGGTCGAGGTAACGAAATAAGCGCAAATTAAGCGCAACGTGCTCCTGCGTAGGAGCATGTTGCGCCCGTTCGTCAGGCCGTCGCCCACCCGCCCCCAAGCGCCCGGAACAGATCGACCTGCGCGAAGGCCACCGCCCGGTTCGCCGTCGCCAGGTCGCTCTCCGCCGCCGCCAGCGTCCGCTGCGCATCCAGCACCGTCAGAAAGTCGATCTGGCCTTCGCGCTGGCGGGCCAGGCTGATGCGCGCCGCCCGGTCGGCCGCTTCCCGCGCCGCCTTCAGCGTGTCGCGACGCTCCAGCGCATGGGCATAGACGGACAGCGCCGTCTCGGTTTCCTCCAGCGCCTGCAGCACCGTGCCGTCGAACGCCGCGAGCGACCCGTCGGCATCGGCCCTGGCCGCGGCGATGCGGGCGCGATTGGCCTCCTGATTGGGGAAGGCCCAGTTGATCAGCGGCCCCAGCAGCCAGCGGAATGGCCCGCCGCTGAATATATCGCCGCCGCCGATCGCCGTCGTGCCGATCGATCCGCCCAGGGTGATGCGCGGATAAAGGTCCGCCGTCGCCACGCCGATCCGCGCCGTGTCGGCGGCAAGCCGCTGTTCGGCGGCGCGTACGTCTGGACGCCGGGCCAGCAAGGCGCGCCCATCCCCCACCGGAATGGGCTGCGTGAGGTCTGGCGTCGTCCCCTGCTCGCGTACCACCGAGGGGATTTCCTGCGGCGCGCGCCCCGTCAGGGTCGCCAGCCGGAACAGAGCGCTGTCCCGGTCAGCGATCAGGCTGGGAATCTGCGCCGCCTGCTGGTCGCGCAGCGCCGTCACGCGGATCACGTCCAGCCGGTCGGAACGGCCCACCTCGAACCGGGCGTTGGTGATGCGGATGCTGTTGTCGAGCAGCGCCACCGTCTGCCGCGCCACGGTGATGCGCTCCGCCGAGCTGGTGGCGTCGACATAGGCGCGCACCGTGTCCGCGACCACCGCCACGCGCACGGCGTCGGCATCGGCCGACGCGGTGTTGACGTCGCCCTTCGCCGCTTCGATGCTGCGCTTCACGCGGCCGAACAGGTCGACTTCATAGGCGACGTTCAGCCCCGCATCGACGGTCCAATTTTCCCGATCCGCGCCCGGCAAGCTCTGGGCCGCCGACGCCCGGCCATAGCTGGGCGAACCGCTCAATGTCGTCTGCGGCAGCTTGTCCGAACGGGCGCCGCGCAACTGGGCGCGGGCCTTTTCCAGCCGGGCGACGGCCACGCGGATGTCGCTATTGGCCTTCAACGCATCCTGCACCAGCCCGTCCAGCACCGGATCGCTGTAGAGCCGCCACCAATGCTCGTCGGCCTGCGCGGTGCTGACCGCCGGACTGGCCGCGCCGATAAAGGCCCCGGCAGCAGTGGTCGGAGTAGCCGGAGCCTTATAATCCGGCCCTGCGGCGCAAGCGGTCAAGGCCGACGCGCCAAGCAGAAGGGGGAGGAGTGTCTTGATCATCATGCCGTTCCTTATTCGGCGGGTTGCAGCGCGGCGGGAGCCTGACCCTTGCCCTTGCGGGAGAAGCGGTCGCCCAATGCGCGGCACACGACATAGAAAGTGGGGGTGAAAAGCAGGCCGAAGGCGGTCACACCGGTCATCCCGAAGAAGACGGCCGTACCCAAAGCCTGTCGCAGCTCCGCGCCCGCTCCGCTCGCGATCACCAGAGGCACCGCGCCCAGGATGAAGGCGAAGCTGGTCATCAGGATCGGACGCAACCGGGTTTGGGCAGCCTGAACGGCGGCATCCACCGGCGAGAGTCCCTGTTCCTCCTCCGCCTGCTTGGCGAACTCGACCACCAGGATGGCGTTCTTCGCCGCCAAAGCGATCAGCACGACCAGCCCGATCTGCGTCAGGATATTATTGTCCATGCCCCGCAAATTCACGCCCAGCATGGCCGCGAACAGGCACATCGGCACGATCAGGATGATCGACAGCGGCAGCGTCAGGCTTTCATATTGCGCCGCCAGCACCAGGAAGACGAAGAACACCGCCATGGCGAAGACGACGCCCGCCGTGTTGCCGGCGATCACCTGCTGATAGGCGACGCCCGTCCATTCCTTGCCATAACCGGCGGGAAGGGTGGAATCGGCCAGTTTCTCCATCGTCGTCAGCGACTGGCCCGAACTGTAGCCCGGCGCGGTATCGCCGTCGATCTCCACCGCCGGGAGCAGATTGTAGCGCACCACGCGATAGGGACCGGTCTTGTCCTTGAAGGTCGAGACGGAACCGATGGGCACCATCTGCCCGCTGTTCGACCGGGTCTTCAAGTTGGCGATGTCCGCCACCGTGCCGCGATGGTTCGCGTCAGCCTGAGCGGTGACGCGATAGGTGCGCCCCAGCAGGTTGAAATCGTTGACGAAGGCCGAACCCAGATAGACCTGCATCGCTTCGAACACGCGTTCCGGCGGTACGCCGAGCAGATCGGCCTTGCGCCGGTCCACGTCGGCGTAAATGCGGGGCGTGCCGACATCGAACAGGGTGTAGATCATGTTGATACCCGGCGTCTGGTTCGCCTTGGCGATGAAGTCCTGCGCGACCTTGTTCAGCCCGGCATAGCCATGATCCTCACGATCCTGCACCATCAGGCGGTATCCGCCCGCCGATCCGATCCCCTGAATGAGCGGCGGCGGCACGAGCAGGATGCGGGCCTTGTCATAACCGGCGACGGCCTTGTTCGCCTGCTCCATGATCCCGGCATAGGTGACGCCTTCTTCCTTCCGCTCAGCGAAGGTCTTGAACGGGAAGTATATGGCGGCGCTGTTGGGCGCCTGCGTCTGGGAGGGGCCATGGAAACCAGCGAACATCACCGCGCCGCGCAGCCCCTTGATCGGCAGGATTCTCGCCGCGACCTCCCGCGTCACCTTGTCGGTGCGTTCCAGCGAAGCGCCGGAGGGCAACTGCACTACGGCCAGGAAATAGCCCTGGTCCTGCGCGGGGATGAAGCCGCCCGGCGTCACCCAGAACAGGGCGATGGTGGCGGCGATCAGGCCCGAATAGGTTAGCAGCATCTTCTTCGGCCGGGCGACGAGGAAGCGGGTGAGGCGGGCATAGCCAGCGCTCAGCCGGTCGAAGCCGCGATTGAAGCGGTCGGCCGCCTGCCCAGCCAACTGGCGCCAGCGGGGCGCATTGTCGAGACCATGCCCGCCATGTTTGGACTTCAGCAACAGCGCCGCCGCAGCCGGAGACAGAGTGAGCGAGAGGATCAGCGAAATGATCGTCGCGGTCGAGATGGTGACGGCGAACTGCTGGTAGAAAGCGCCCGAAATGCCGGTGATGAACAAAGTCGGCACGAACACCGCGCACAGGACGAGGACGATGGCGATCAGCGCGGTCGAAACCTCATCCATGGAAACGCGGGCGGCTTCCAGCGGCGACATGCCATGCTCGATATTGCGCTCGACATTCTCGACCACGACGATGGCGTCGTCGACGACGATGCCGATGGCGAGCACCAGGCCGAACAGCGACAGATTGTTGAGCGAATAGCCCAGCCCCGCAAGGATCGCCGCCGTGCCGATCAGGGAGACCGGGATGGCGATGATCGGGATGACCGCCGCCCGCCAGTTCTGGAGGAAGACCAGAATGACGAGGACGACGAGGATCACCGCTTCGAACAGCGTGTGATAGACGGCATCGATCGACTGGCTGATGAATTCGGTCGGATTGTAGATGACGCTATATTCCAGCCCCTTGGGGAAGCGCTTGGACAGTTGCTCCATCTCCGCCTTCACCTTCTCCGCCGCGTCGAGCGCGTTGGAGCCGGGGCGCTGCATCGTCGCGATGACGACGGTGGGCTTGTTCGACAAATAGGTGTTGATGCCATAATCCTGCGCGCCCAGCTCGACGCGGGCGACATCGCCCACCCGGACCTGACGGCCATCCGCATCGGTGCGGATCACGATGTCCGCGAACTGCTGCGGCTCGGTCAGGCGGCCCTGCATCTCGACGCCGAGCTGGAAGGCTTCACCGCGATCATAAGGGGGCTGGCCGATGGAACCGGCGGACACCTGCACATTCTGGGCGCGCAGGGCCTGCACGATCTCGCCCGCCGTCAGGTTGAGTGCGGCGGCGCGGTCGGGGTCGATCCAGATGCGCATCGCATAGTCGCGCGAACCGAACAATTGCACATCGCCCACGCCGTCCAGCCGCGCCAGCCGGTCGCGAATCTGCGTCAGCGCATAGTTGGACAGATAATCGCGGTCGAACGTGCCGTCCGGCGACTGGAGGTTGACGACCATCAGAAATTCCGGGGTCGTCTTGCGCGTGACGACGCCCAGCCGCTGCACCTCTTCGGGCAGGCGCGGAATCGCCACGGCGACGCGGTTTTGGACCAGCACCTGCGCGGCGTCCAGATCGGTGCCGACCTTGAAGGTGACGGTGATCGTGACCTTGCCGTCGCTGGTCGACTGGCTGCTCTGGTAGAGCATGTCGTCGACGCCGTTGATCTCCTGCTCGATCGGCGCGGCGACGGTGGACGCGACGGTTTCGGCGGAGGCGCCGGGATATTGGGCGGAGACCGTGACCGTGGGCGGCACGATGTCCGGATATTGCGAGACGGGCAGACCGACAAAGGCGATCGCGCCGACCACGGTGATGATCACCGCGATCACGGCGGCAAAGATCGGCCGGTCAATGAAGAAACGGGAGAGGCGCATCGGACGAATTCCTCGATGGCGTGAAAAGGGGTTCGCGATCCCGGGGGGACGGATCGCCTAAATCGCTCCGTGCTCCTGCGAAGGCAGGAGCCCAGATCAGACGGCAGAACTGGACTCCTGCGTTGGCTTACGTCGCCCTTCGGGTCGCAGGAGCACGCCGTCCTATGGGGTTTGGTCAGCGAGCGAAGGTAGCCTGCGCAGCAATGGGAGCGGCGCTATCCACCGCCGCAACCGGCGCCGGACTCGCCTTGATCGCCGTCGGCTTCGTCGCGACCTTAGCACCAGGCATAACCGCCTGAATGTTCGACACGATCACCCGATCACCAGGCGCCAACCCCGCGCGGATGATGCGCAGCCCGTCCACCACCGGACCCAGCTCCACCGGCTTCGCCGCGACGCTGTCGTCCCGCCCGACCACCAGCACCGTCTTGCGCGCCTGATCGGACTGGATGGCCTCATCCGGAACCAGCAAGGCATTGACCTTGCCGCCATTGGCCAGCCGCATATTGCCGAACAGCCCCGGCGTCAGGAACATCTCCGGATTGTCGAACACAGCGCGCACCCGGATCGTGCCCGAACGCGGGTCTAGCCCGTTATCGGTGAAGTCCAGACGGCCCTTGTGCAGATAATCCGCTTCATCCTGCAACCGCACCTCGACCGCGCCGCCAGCGCCCTTGTCGCGTTGCGACTTCAGATACAGCGCCTCGGACGCATCGAAGTTGAAATAGATGGGATCGAGCTTGTTGACCGTAGTCAGCAATGTCGCGCCGGCCCCTTCGCCCGCGGAGACGAGATTGCCGACATCGACCCGCCGGTCCGAAACGCGCCCCGAAATCGGCGCGCGGACCTGCGTGAACTCCATGTCGAGCGCCCGCTGGCGCTCCCGCGCCTGCGCCCCCGCCAGCGCGGCCTGCGCCGCCTGCAACCGCGACCGGAGCGAGTCCACCTCACTCGCGGAAACCGCCTCATCCCCGGTCAGACGCTGGACGCGGCTATAGTCGTTCTGCGCCAGCAGCAAGGCGCTGCGGGCGCTGGCCGTGCTGGCCTTCGCCTCCGCCAGAGCCGCTAAGAAAGGCCGCTGATCGATGGTGAAAAGCAGTTGCCCCGCCTTCACATAATCACCGTCCTTGAAATGAATGGCCGTCACCGACCCCGAAACACGCGGCCGAATCTCGACCGTCTGACTAGGAGCGAAGCGGCCGACATAATCGTCCCACTGCGTCACCGCGCGGGTCAGCGGGGCGGAGACGCCCACGGTGACCAGCGGGGTGGCGGCGGCCTGCGCTTCCGGCCTGTCGATTAATTTCCATGTCACGCCGCCGACGATGGCGAGCGCGATCACGCCCAGCGAAACATGGCGCTTTCGCCAAGGGGCGAGGGGGGTGGCCGACCTTGTGTCGACGTCGATGGGGGTGTGCATGTTCATGGGTGTCAGCTCCGGGAACCTTGAAAGCGCCGTTGCGCGCTGATGCTGGCCAGCAGCGTTTCGAGCTGGCCCTCGTTGAATCCGGCCTTCAAAAAGGCCTTCAGGAAAGAAGGGCGGACCGCATAGCCGCGATGCCAGGCGTCGACCGCCAGACGGCGCAAGCTCTCTAGCCGCGTGTTGGCGAGGCGCGGATTTGCCCGCTCCCCAAAAATCCAGCTTTTCACCCGGTCCCAACGATCCGGCGCGCGCAGCGACGCCAGTCCGTCCCGCCGCGCAAGCTGGATGATCTGCCATTCGACGGGCGCGAAACCGGCGTTCGCCGCCCTTTTGGCGCCAATCGCTCCGCCATCTTCGGCCAGCGTGGCAAGTTGCAGAAATGCCATGGCAATTCCCCTGTGAATGACGCGAAACCGGGGGATCGGGCCGACGCGTCGTCGTCCGCTGCGAGCCATCCCGGCCGAACGTAGAAAAAAACCTCTCCACCGCGCGACCGGCAGGCCGTGCGCCAAGCGAATGATGTTGATCAGGTCGCGGCCCCCTATTGGGCTGGCCGCGTCAGGTCGTCAGCGACGACAAGCTTTGAGAATGGTCCGCATCATATGACCCCTTTTGGATAGCAGGTCTATTCAATACTGGATGGTATATAATGCAGTGCAGCAGTGGCGTCAATGTTATTTTGTACCGATTGGTAATTTTTCGGTATTGAATCCGAAAACCGTTCGATTTCCGTTACTTCCCCGGCCAGACCGCCAAAGTGGTCTCCACCAGTTGCTCCAGCAGTTCCCGCGACATCCCCGCGCTCGCATGCACGGCCATGCCCTGCATCACGGCGGTCAGATAGGTGGCCAGCGCCTTCGGCTCGATCGTGTCGGGAAAGTCGCCTTGCTCCCGCGCCCGTTCCAGCCGGGCCACCAACGCCGCGTCGGAGGAGGCGCGGCGGGCGATGACATCGTCGCGGATGGAATCCGCATGGGTGGTGCAGGCGACCGCGCTGATGACGCCCAGGCAGCCATGCGGATCGGTCGTCCCGGTCTGGATCGCCAGCGACCCGCGGAGCAGCCGTTCGGCCACGCCCTTCGCCGTCGGCGCGTCCAGCGCGGACTTCATGTAGCACAGCTTGTCGCGCTCATAGAGGTCGAGCGCCTTGCGGAACAGCGATTCCTTGTTGCCGAAACAGGCGTAGAGGCTGGGCTTGGTGATGCCCATCGCCTCGGTCAGCTCCGCCATGGACGCGCCTTCATAGCCGCGCCGCCAGAAGACGGTCAGCGCTGCACTGAGCGCTTCTTCGGGATCGAACTCCCTCGGGCGTCCCCTCGCTGTCTGAGTCTGTGTTTCCATACCGAGCGGTATATAGTGAGACTTGCGCCGATCGTCCAGACCCGGCTTCTACGGAGCGCCACTTTGCCCTATCAGCCGGAAAAAAGAGAGCAAAGCGCATGCAGACCCGCCTCCTTCAATATTTCCTGGCCCTGGAGAGGGAAGGGCATTTCGCCCGCGCCGCCGCCGCCTGCCATGTCTCGCAACCCACGCTTTCCGCCGGCATTTCCGCGCTGGAGGCGCAACTCGGCAAGCGCCTGATCCAGCGCAACCGCCGCTATGCCGGGCTGACGGAGGAGGGGCGGGCGATCCTCCCCTGGGCGCAGCAGCTTGTCGCGGCGGCGGACAATTTGATGCAGGCGGCGGCGGTCGCCAAGGGCCCCTTGCAGGGCGAATTGCGCCTGGGCGCGATCCCGGCCGCGATGCCGGCGGTCGGCCCACTAGTGGAGGCGCTGCTGGAGCGGCATCCGGGTCTCAACATCTCGGTCCGGGCGCTGACCTCGCGCCAGATCGAGCGCGAACTCGCCGCCTTCGAACTGGACGCGGGCCTCACCTATCTGGATTTCGAGCCGCCCTCTCACATGCTGGCCGCGCCCCTTTATGTCGAGCGCTACATGCTGGTGGCGGCGCGGGGCGTGCTGGATGAAAAGCGCCCGCCGGACTGGGAGGATGTGGCCGCCTTGCCGCTGTGCCTGCTGCACCAAGGAATGCAGAACCGGCGCATATTGGACGCCCGGCTGGGAGAGCGGGGCCTCGCGCTGCGCCCGGTGGTGACGGCGGACAGCTATGTCGCCCTGTTCGCGCTGGTGCGGCAGGGGCGGCTCTGCTCGATCGTGCCCGACAGCCATGCGATGCTGCTCGACGGCCTGGACTGGGTGCGCACCTTCGCGCTGCCCGACGCGGAGGAGGGGAGCCGCATCGGCGTGATCGTCTCCGACCGCGCCCCGCTAGGCCCGCTGGCGCAAGCGGTGCTGACCGTAGCGCGGGACATTTCAGGCCGAATGGGGATGGTCTGAGAAGCGCTAAGCCGGTTCACTCCACCCCGTCTAAGCCTAACCGTGCTCCTGCGAAGGCAGGAGCCCAGTCCCGCCGCCTGATCTGGGCTCTCACGAGCCACTCGTCTCGTTCGAGTGCCTTCGCAGGAATACGTGGCGCTTCGACTAAGCAGGATCGACTAATCCATTAGAGCAGCCGGGGAAAAACTATCCCCCATCCCCCAACACAATCGCATCGATCCGCCGCAACATAGCCACAAAGGCTTCCACCTCCTCCGCACTGAAATGCGAAAAGACCCCGCGTTCCAGCTCCAACGCCTTGGGCGCGATAGCCCCATGCAACCGCCATCCTTCCTCCGTCAGCGCCAGCAGATGCGACCGCCGGTCCTCCGCATTGGGCAAGCGTTGAACTATCCCTCGCCCGGTCAGCGCAATGGCAGCCCGGCTGACCGTCACCTTGTCCATGCGGCTCTGCGCACAGATCTGCTGCTGCGTGATGCTCCCCCGTTCCGCCACCCACGCAATGACCCGCCATTCCGTAATGCTGATCCCGAAAAGCCTCTCATAACTCTGCGCGATGGTGTCGCTCAGCAACGCCGCCGTGAAGGACAGGCGATAGGGAATGAACTGATCGAGGTGCAGCGTCTTGGCGGTCATCCCCAACTGGTAACATTTGATACTTCATCGGCAAAGCGCTATGATGGTAACAATTGATACCACAGGAGTCGCGCCGAAATGGGAGAGAGCAAGCCACCCGAAGCCACCATGCTGGCAGGCTTCGGCAATCATTTCGCGACGGAGGCGGCGCCCGGCGCCCTGCCCGTGGGCCGCAACTCCCCGCAACACGCCCCCTATGGCCTTTACGCCGAACAATTGTCCGGCACCGCCTTCACCGCGCCCCGTGCGGAAAACCGGCGAAGCTGGCTCTACCGCTTGCGCCCCGCGGCCAATCACCCACCCTACCGGCCTTATGCCTATGACACCCTGTTGCGCAGCGGCCCGTTCGACGAAGTCCCCCCGACGCCCAACCGCCTGCGCTGGGATCCGATGTCGATCCCCGAACGGCCGGTGGATTTTCTCGACGGGCTGATCAGCTATTGCGGCGCAGGCGACCCGGCGGCGGGCGACGGCCTGGCCGTCCATCTCTACGCCGCCAATCGCCCGATGGAAAAGCGCGCCTTTTATAATGCCGATGGCGAGATGCTGATCGTGCCGCAACAAGGCAGGCTGCGCCTCACCACCGAAATGGGCATGATGGACGTCGCGCCGGAACAGATCGTCCTGATCCCCCGCGGCGTGCGTTTCAAGGTGGACCTGCCCGACGGAACGGCGCGGGGTTATGTCTGCGAAAATTACGGGGCTCTCTTCCGCCTTCCCGACCTCGGCCCCATCGGCGCCAACGGCCTCGCCAACGCCCGCGATTTCGAAACCCCTGCCGCCTGGTTCGAGGATGACGACACCCCCCACGAAATCGTCCAGAAATTCGCCGGCCGGCTATGGATAACGACGCAGGATCATTCCCCCTTCGACGTGGCGGCCTGGCACGGCAATCTCGCCCCCTGCCGCTACGATCTGCGCCGGTTCAACACGATGAACACGGTCAGCTACGACCATCCCGATCCGTCGATCTTCACTGTGCTGACCTCCCCCAGCGACCAGGCGGGGACCGCCAATTGCGACTTCGTGATCTTCCCGCCGCGCTGGATGGTGGCGGAGGATACATTCCGCCCGCCATGGTTTCACCGCAATGTGATGAGCGAGTTCATGGGACTGATCCACGGCGTCTATGATGCCAAGGCAGGCGGCTTCGCGCCGGGCGGCGCCTCACTGCACAATTGCATGGCGGGCCACGGCCCGGACAAGGCCAGCTATGAAGGCGCGCTGGCCGCCGAGTTGAAACCGCACCGGATTGCCGACACCATGGCCTTCATGTTCGAAAGCCGCTTCGCCTTCCGTCCGACCCGCTTCGCGATGGAAACGCCGCTTGGCCAGTTGGATTATGACGATTGCTGGTCGGGCTTCACCAAGGCGCAACTGCCGCAAGGGGATAAGGCATGAGCTTCCCGCAGATCGACGAAACCCATGATCCCGCCCGGTCGAGCTGGGTCGAGGGAGCCGATGGCCATCCCGACTTCCCGATCCAGAATCTGCCCTACGGCATTTTCTCGTCCCCCGGCGGGGCGGAGCGGGCGGGCGTGGCGATAGGGAACCGGATATTCGACCTGCGCGCCGCAGCCGAGGCAGGCCTGCTGCCCTCCGCGGCCGCCGCTGTCCTGGACGGAACGACCCTTAATGCCCTGATGGCGCTCCCAGCGGCGGACCGGCTGGCGCTGCGCCGCTGGCTAAGCGCTCTCTTCAGCGATGAAGGGCAACGGCAGGCGGTCGAACCTCTGCTGCACCCGGCGGCGGATTGCGCGCTGCATTTGCCCGCCGCGATAGGCGATTATACCGACTTCTATGTCGGCATTCACCACGCCACCAATATCGGCAAGCTGTTCCGCCCCGACAATCCATTACTGCCCAATTATAAATATGTCCCCATCGGCTATCATGGACGGGCATCCTCCATCCGGCCGTCAGGCGTGCCCGTGATCCGCCCCCAGGGCCAGCGTAAGGCCCCGGACGCCGACGCCCCGATAGTGGGGCCGAGCCAACGACTGGATTATGAGCTGGAACTGGGCATCTGGATCGGCGCGGGCAATGCGCTGGGCGAGCGCGTGCCGATTGCCGAAGCGGCGAACCATATAGCGGGCTTCTGCCTGCTCAACGACTGGTCGGCGCGGGACTTGCAAGCCTGGGAATATGTGCCCCTGGGCCCGTTCCTCGCCAAGAATTTCCAGTCCACCATCTCCCCCTGGGTGGTGACGGCGGAGGCCATGGCCCCCTTCCGCATCGCCCAGCCTCCAAGGCCGCAGGGCGACCCGCAACCCTTGCCCTATTTGTGGGACGAACAGGATCAAGGCCATGGCGCCCTGTCCATCGATCTGGAGGTCCATCTGTCGAGCGCAAGCATGCGGGCGCAGGGCCTCGCGCCGATGCGCCTCTCAAACGGCCCCGCTTCCTTCATGTACTGGACCGCGCAGCAGATCGTCGCTCATCATGCGTCCAATGGCTGCAACCTCAATCCCGGCGACCTGCTGGGGACGGGCACGCTGTCCGGTCCGACGCCCGACAGTTTCGGTAGCCTCATGGAACTGACCGAGGGCGGCAAGACGAAGATCGCCCTGCCGACCGGCGAGGAACGCGCCTTTCTGGAGGATGGCGACGAATTGGCGCTGAAGGCGGTGGCGCGGGCGGACGGCTATGTGCCCATCGGCTTCGGGGAATGCCGCGCCCTGATCGAGCCGGCGCGATGAGCGCGCTGACGCTCCACGGCTATTGGCGCTCGACCAGCTCCTATCGCGTGCGGATCGCGCTGAACCTGAAGGGCGTGGCCTATGATCAGGTGACGCACGACCTGCGCACCGGCGCCCAGCGGGAGCCAAACTACCGCGCCCTGGCGCCGCAGGGGCTGGTTCCCGCCGTGGAGACGGGGGATTTTGCGTTCACGCAAAGCCCCGCAATATTGGAGTGGATCGAGGAACGCTGGCCGCAACCGCCCTTGCTGCCGCCCGATGCGGAGGGGCGGGCGATGGTGCGCTCCATGGCGGCGCTGATCGGCTGCGACATCCATCCGCTGAACAATCTGCGCGTGTTGCAGGCGCTGAAATCCGATTTCGGCGCAGATCAGCCCGCGCTCGACACATGGATCGCCCGTTGGATCACGGACGGCTTCGCCGCGCTGGAGACATTGGTGACGCGCCATGGCCAGGGCTTCGCCTTTGGCGACCGGCCGGGGCTGGCAGACTGCTATCTCGTGCCGCAACTCTATTCGGCGGAGCGCTTCTATGTCGACCTTTCGCCCTTCCCCGCCCTCGTGGCGGCGGGAGAAAAAGCGCGGGCGCTGGACACCTTCGCAATGGCCCATCCGTCCGTCCAGCCCGACGCCGACCCATGAGCGAGGATGAACGGCTGACCGCGACCCCGCCGGGCGTCGCCTTGGCTCCGCTGGGCAGCATAGCGGAGGGCAAGGCGCGCAATTTCGTAATCCAGATGCGCAAGGGCCGCTTCCACGGTTTCGTCCTGCGCATCGGGGATGAAGTCCGCGGCTATGTCGACCGCTGCCCCCATATGGGCCTGCCCCTGGCGCAGAAGCTGGACGATTATCTGACGCCCGACGGCACCCTGATCGCCTGTAGCTGGCACGGCGCCCTGTTCGCGCCGTCCGACGGCGCCTGTCTGGGCGGCCCTTGCGCCGGGGCAGCGCTGACCCCTTGGCCGGTGACGATCGAAGACGGAATGATCGTAACGGCAGTTTGATAGACAATCTCTATCAAACATGATCGTCTTCGATTTGACGACACCCCCGCCAAGGCGCAGCATAGCGCGTAGGAAAGGGCGGAAAAGATGCAGCAGGAAGACGCGACACGGCTGATAGAGGATTGGACCGAGGCCCATGGCCGCACCCGCGACCGGCTGCTGCCGCTGCTGCACATGCTGCAGGAAGAGATAGGCTTTATCGATGATGCAGCCATCCCCGCCATCGCCACCGCCCTCAATCTAAGTCGCGCAGACGTTTATGGAGTCGTGACCTTCTACCATGATTTCCGCCGTATTCCCGCCGGACGGCATGTCGTAAAACTCTGCCGGGCCGAAAGCTGCCAGGCCCGCGGCGCCGCGGCAATCGAGAAGGTTGCAACCGAGCGACTGGGCGTCCCGATGGGCGAAACCCGCCCGGACGGCCAGGTGACGCTGGAGCCCGTCTATTGCTTGGGCCTTTGTGCCGTCGGTCCCAACGCCTTGGTCGACGGAAGGCCGGTCGCCCGGATCGACGCGGCGGCCTTGGATCGGATCGCGCAGGAGATAGCGGCATGACACGAGTCTATGTCAGCCGGGACATGGCGTCGGTCGCCCTGGGCGCGGACGAGCTTGCCCGCGCTTTCGAAGCCGCAGGATGCGAGGTGGTGCGCACCGGTAGCCGGGGGCTCTTTTCCATCGAGCCTTTGGTCGAGGTCGAAAGCGAGGGGAAGCGGATTGGCTTCGGGCCGGTCGGACCGGCGGACGTCGCGGCCGTGCTGGACGGCAGCCATGAAGCGCGGCTGGGTGACGTGGCGGCCTTGCCCTTCTTCGCAGGACAGCAGCGATTCACCTTCGCGCGCTGTGGGATCATCGACCCGCTCAGCCTGGAGGACTATGCCGGACAGGGCGGCTGGCGCGGGCTGGACGCGGCGCGGGCGATGACGCCCCAGGCGGTTGTGGATGCGGTCAAGGCGTCCGGCCTGCGTGGGCGGGGCGGGGCGGGCTTCCCGACTGGGGTCAAATGGCAGACCGTGCTGGACGCGGCCTCCGACGCGAAGTTCATCGTCTGCAATGCCGATGAGGGCGACAGCGGCACCTTTGCCGACCGGATGTTGATGGAAGGCGATCCCTTCTGCTTGATCGAAGGCATGGCGATTGCCGGGCATGCCGTGGGAGCGAACCACGGCTATGTCTATATCCGAAGCGAATATCCCTTCGCCATCGCCGCCATGCAGGAGGCGATCACATTGTCCGCCGGGCGGATCGCGCCCTTCACGCTGGAAGTGCGCGTCGGCGCGGGCGCCTATGTCTGCGGCGAGGAAACCGCGCTGCTCGACAGTATCGAAGGCAAGCGGGGACAGGTCAGGGCGAAGCCGCCGCTCCCGGCGCTGGCTGGGCTGTTCGGACAGCCGACGGTCATCAACAATGTGCTGAGCCTGGCGGCGGTGCCCTTCATATTGGCGGAAGGGGCGGAGGCTTATGCGGCGGTCGGCTTCGGCAGGTCTCGCGGAACCATGCCGGTGCAGCTTGCGGGCAATGTGAAGCATGGTGGCCTCTATGAGATCGGCTTCGGCATCACGCTGGGCGAACTGGTGAACGACATCGGCGGCGGTACCGCGAGCGGGCGGCCAGTGCGGGCAGTGCAGGTTGGCGGGCCCTTGGGCGCTTATTTTCCACCCAGCATGTTCGATCTGCCCTTCGATTATGAGGCTTTCGCGCAGGCGGGGGGGCTGATCGGCCATGCCGGGATCACCGTGTTCGACGACAGCGTCGACATGGCGCATATGGCCCGCTTCGCGATGGAATTCTGCGCGGTCGAAAGCTGCGGCAAATGCACGCCCTGCCGGATCGGGTCGACGAGGGGCGTCGAGGTGATGGACCGGATCATCGCGGCGCGGGATAGCGCGACCGTCGTTCAGGCCGGGCGCAATTGGGAGGGGTATCTCCAGAAGGCGCTCAATTCCCGCACGCCCGACCGGATCGATACCGGGCTGGAAGCGCAGACGGCGTTGCTGCGCGACCTTTGCGATACGATGAAATATGGCTCGCTCTGCGCGCTGGGCGGTTTCACGCCCTATCCGGTGCTGAGCGCGCTCGATCATTTTCCCGAGGATTTCGGTGCCAAGTCGCCGGTGAAGGAAGCAGCGGAATGAGCTACACACGCGAAACCGACCATGGAACGCCGCCCGCCATCGCGACGGGCAAGAGCGTGACCCTCACCATCGACGGCGATACCGTGACGATGCCGGAAGGCACGTCGATCATGCGGGCGGCGTCGCTGACCGGCTGTTCGATCCCCAAGCTGTGCGCGACCGACAATGTCGAAAGCTTCGGCTCCTGCCGCCTCTGCCTGGTCGAAGTGGAAGGACGCAATGGCTATCCCGCCTCCTGCACCACGCCGATTGCCGAGGGCATGGTGGTGCGGACCCAGAGCGAGCGGCTGAAGCAGTTGCGGCGCGGGGTGATGGAGCTGTACATCTCGGACCATCCGCTCGACTGCCTGACCTGCCCGGCCAATGGCGATTGCGAATTGCAGGAACAGGCGGGCGCCGTGGGCCTGCGGGACGTCCGCTACGGCTATGACGGCGCGACCAATATGGGGCAGGCGAAGGACCAGTCGAACCCCTATTTCGACTTCGATCCCAGCAAATGCATCGTCTGCTCCCGCTGCGTGCGCGCCTGCGACGAGGTGCAGGGCACGTTCGCCCTGACCATCGAAGGGCGGGGCTTCGATTCCAAGGTGTCGCCATCGCAGGGGCAGGATTTCCTCTCGTCTGAATGCGTGTCCTGCGGCGCTTGCGTGCAGGCTTGCCCGACCGCGACCCTGACCGAGAAGAAGGTAGTGGAGGTCGGCACGCCCGACCGGGCGGTCGTCACCACCTGTGCCTATTGCGGCGTCGGCTGCACCTTCCGCGCCGAGATGCGGGGCGAGGAGCTGGTGCGCATGGTGCCGTGGAAGGACGGTAAGGCCAATCGCGGGCATAGCTGCGTCAAGGGGCGCTTCGCCTGGGGCTACGCCCAGCATCGCGACCGCATCCTGAAGCCGATGATCCGCGCTTCGGTGGACGAACCCTGGCGCGAAGTGTCGTGGGAGGAGGCCATCGCCCATACCGCCAGCGAGTTCCGGCGCATCCAGGCGAAATATGGCACGCGCAGCATCGGCGGCATCACCTCCAGCCGCTGCACCAATGAGGAGACCTTCCTTGTCCAGAAGCTGATCCGCCAGGGTTTCGGCAACAATAATGTCGATACCTGCGCGCGGGTCTGCCATTCCCCCACCGGTTATGGGCTGAAGACGACCTTCGGAACCTCGGCGGGCACGCAGGATTTCGACAGCGTGATGCAGGCCGACGTCATCCTGGTCATCGGCGCCAATCCGACCGACGGCCATCCGGTCTTCGCTAGCCGGATGAAGAAGCGTTTGCGCCAGGGCGCAAAGCTGATCGTCATCGATCCCCGGCGGATCGATCTGGTGAAGTCGCCCCATGTGGAGGCTTCCCATCATCTGCCGCTCCGGCCCGGCACCAATGTCGCCATGCTGACGGCGCTGGCGCATGTGATTGTGACCGAGAAGCTCTATGATGAAGCCTTCATCCGTGATCGTTGCGATTGGGATGAATTTGCCGAATGGGCCGATTTCGTCTCCGAACCGCAGCGGTCGCCCGAAGCTGTCGAGCCGCTCACCGGCGTCAAGGCGGAAGAGGTGCGCGCAGCGGCGCGGCTCTTTGCGACCGGCGGCAATGGCGCGATCTATTACGGACTGGGCGTGACCGAGCATAGCCAGGGGTCGTCCACCGTCATGGCCATCGCCAATCTCGCCATGGCGACCGGCAATGTCGGGCGCGAGGGCGTGGGCGTGAATCCGCTGCGCGGGCAGAATAATGTGCAGGGCGCCTGCGACATGGGCAGCTTCCCGCATGAATTTTCAGGCTATCGCCATGTCTCCGACGATGCGGTGCGCGGCGAGTTCGAGCAGGCCTGGGGCGTGACGCTGGATGCCGAGCCGGGCCTGCGCATCCCCAATATGCTCGACGCGGCGACGGACGGGACGTTCAAGGGCATCTTCATCCAGGGCGAAGATATTCTTCAATCCGATCCCAACACCCATCATGTCGCGGCGGGCCTTGCGGCGATGGAATGCGTCGTCGTGCAGGATCTGTTCCTCAACGAGACGGCCAATTACGCCCATGTCTTCCTGCCGGGATCGACCTTCCTGGAGAAGGACGGCACCTTCACCAACGCCGAACGCCGCATCCAGCGCGTGCGCAAGGTGATGGCGCCGCTGAACGGCTATGCCGATTGGGAAATCGTCCAGTTGGTCGCGCAGGCCATGGGGCTGGGCTGGTCCTATGCCCATCCGTCCGAGATCATGGACGAGATCGCCGCGCTGACCCCGACTTTCGCGGGCGTGCATTATGATCGGCTGGAAGCGGAAGGATCGCTGCAATGGCCCGCCAATGAGGCGGCGCCTGACGGCACGCCGACCATGCATATCGGCGGCTTCGTGCGGGGGAAGGGCAAGTTCGTCGTCACCGACTATGTGCCGACCGATGAGAAGACCGGACCGCGCTTCCCGCTGCTGCTGACCACCGGGCGCATCCTTAGCCAATATAATGTCGGCGCGCAGACGCGGCGCACGGCGAACGAGGCGTGGCATCCTGAAGACCGGCTGGAAATCCACCCCGCCGATGCAGAGAATCGCGGGATCAGCGACGGCGACTGGGTGTCGCTCAAGAGCCGCGCCGGGGAAACCAGCCTGCGCGCCCTGATCACCGAGCGGGTGGCGCCGGGCGTGGTCTACACCACCTTCCACCATCCCGACACGCAGGCCAATGTCATCACCACCGACTATTCCGACTGGGCCACCAACTGCCCGGAATATAAGGTGACGGCAGTCCAGGTCATGCGCTCCAACGGGCCGAGCGACTGGCAGCGCGACTATGCCAGCCAAGCGCAGCACAGCAGGCGCATTGCGCCGCTCGAAGCGGCCGAATAGGATCGGGCGCATGAGCGATGAAAATGAGGTCATGTCGACCGAGGACCGCCTGATCTACATGGCGAACCAGATTGCCCGCAATGTCGCGGCGCTGGGCGAGGAGGAGGCCGTGGCGACAGTGGCGGACCATATCCGCGCCTTTTGGGACCCGGCGATGAAGCAGCGCATTGGCGCGCTGGCGGCAGCGCGGCCCGAGGCGCTCTCCCCCATTGCGGCCGCCGCCGTGGGGCGGATCGTGGCGCCTTGAACGACATATTGGAGGATCGGGCTGCCGCCTTCACGCAGGTGACCCCGGAAGGCCGCGCAACGGCGGTGACGCGGGAACTGGCCGAGGAAGTGCCCGTCGCGATCGAATTTAACGGCATCGGTTATGCCGTGTTGATGGCGACTCCGGCGGACGTGGCGGACCTGGTGTTGGGCTTCGCCCTGGCGGAGCGCCTGATCGGGCGGGAGGATGCGCCGTTCGAAGTCGATGCTCATGCGACGGAGCAGGGGATCGTCGCCAGAGCGACCTTGCCGGAGGAGCGGACGGAGGCTTTGCTCAGCCGTGTGCGGCATCGCGCTTCGGAATCCTCCTGCGGCATTTGCGGCATCGAAAATCTGGAACAGGCGATCCGGCCTTTGCCGACCGTCACTGCTCCCTCGCTGGCCGACAAGGGCGCGATCTTTCGGGCGCTGGCCGATTTGGGACGGCATCAGCCGCTCAATGCGCGGACCGGCGCGGCCCATGTGGCGGCGCTGGTGGCGGCGGACGGGACGATCCGCCTGGCGCGGGAGGATGTCGGACGGCATAATGCGTTCGACAAGCTGATCGGCGCGATGCGGCGGCGTGGATGGCAATGGGACGGCGGCTTCGCGCTGCTCTCCTCGCGCTGTTC
Source organism: Sphingobium sp. 15-1 (assembly GCF_013375535.1). Lineage (GTDB taxonomy): Bacteria > Pseudomonadota > Alphaproteobacteria > Sphingomonadales > Sphingomonadaceae > Sphingobium > Sphingobium aromaticivastans. Next base: position 433,918 of record NZ_JABXJG010000002.1, on the reverse strand, counting down.
CTACGAACTGGTGGAAAAGGCGGTGCTGGCGGATTGCCCCCTGCTGGTGACGATTTCCGCGCCGACGCGGCTGGCGGCCGAGCGGGCGGCGAAGGCGGGGCTGCCTCTGGCGGTGCTGGCGCGCGGGGACGCGATCCTGCTGAGCGGGTGAGGGTCTGTGCCGGGGGCGCTATTGAAGTGATTATTTCGCGACCCTCCGTCATGCTGAAACAAGTTCTGCATGACGCGGATTGGGAGCAGCATCCCTATCATCAGTCAGATCGGTCGGGATCATAGCGGCTGTCAAGGTCGGCGGCGCGGTTGCGGTCCGCTTCCGCCTTCCGGGTTTCCCCGCGCTGCCGCAGCAGCAGGCTGCGATGATAATAGCCCCGCGCCGCATAAGGCGCATAGCGGACGGCCTTGTCGAAATCCTCCAGCGCCCGGTCGCTGTCGCCCTGAGCCTGATAGGCAAGTCCGCGGTTGAGATAGGCCGGGGAGGATTTCGGCGCGACGGCGATCATCTTGTCGAAGGCGGCGATGGCATGGCGCCAATCGCCTTGCCACGCCCGCGTCAGGCCCTCGGCCATATGCGCGCCGACAAGACCCTTTTCTCCTTTGGCGCCGGGGTCGACCTGCCGCTTGCAGGGGTTGAGGTCTTGCTGCGGGTCCAGCACGGTGCAGGCGTTCCAGTCGCCCCGTCCGCGCAGCAAACTCGGATCGGCGCGGACGCTGGTGACGACGATGTCCCTGGCATCCTCGCGGTCGGCTGCCATGCGAGCGCGCTTTGCCGAAACCTCCGCATTGGCCATGGCTGCGGCGGGCGGGGGAGGGGGAGGAGCAGCAGCGGCGGGTGCGGCGGGCGGTGCAGGCGGCATGGCTCCATAAGCCTGCACGGCGGACGCTTGCTCTTGCGGTTGAGCCGCTTTTTCCTGAACCGGTGCAGGGGCGGGCGCGGCCTGCACCGTGGCCGGCTCTTTCGGCACGTCAGCGGGCGGTTCTGCGCGCAGCGGCGGCGGCGATGGCGCGGCCGCGATGTCGGCAGCCGGTTGCGGTTCCTGAGGTCGCTCAGCGACCCGGGGGGCAGGGGTGTCCCGTCGCGGCATGTTCACCCATGCGATCGGCAGGACGACAAGCGCCAGCAGCGACAAGGCCAGCGCGCTTCCCAGGTAGGGCCGATCCACCAGAAGCCGCCAGCGCGCACGCTTGCCGGACCCGACAGGCGATGAGGCTGGCTCGGTTCCATCGAACCGCCGCAACGCCGCCTCGATCGCCGCCTCGCGCCGCGCGGGGGCAGGGGGCGGCGGATCGGGCAGCGAGAGGGGATTATTCTGCTCGCCGGCCATTCACGGCTCCCTGTCATCCAGGAACGGGCTTTGCGTCGGTTCGAAAGGGGCGGGAGGGCGCATTGGCTGATCTTATGCGGCAAAGCGGTGCGGCGCGAAAGGGGGCCGGTGCTTCCTGACCGGCCCCCTGTGGCTGATCCCGGTCAAAGCGGCTGCATGGCGGCGGATGTTTTGGCGGCGCGGACCAACTGGATGAATTCGCCGCGATAGCCGAACGGATCGGCCCCCCGCGCCGCCGTGGCGATGCGCAGCACATCGTCATAGCTCAGCGACCCGCCATATCGCCCGCCGCGCAGCAATTCGGCAAAGGCCGCCACGCCGGTCGCGAAGCGGGCGTCGAGCGGCGCATTTTCGAAGCGGGCAACTTCCAAGGCCCGGTCGATCGGGGTGGCGATCAACTGGCTCCGGTCCGACTTGGGCGCCTTGTAGCGGATTTTGACGAAGCCATATTCGCTTGCGCCAGCGACCGGCGCCTTGGCCGAGGGGGCATAGCGCAGATCGGGAACGGCGCGGGGCCCGCCCACCGGCACGATTTCATAGAGCGCCGTCACGGTCTGGCCCGATCCGACATCGCCCGCATCGACCCGGTCATTGTCGAAATCCTCCCGGTTCAGCATCCGCGTTTCATAGCCGATCAGCCGATATTCCGCGACGGTGGCGGGGTTGAACTCGACCTGTATCTTCACATCCTTGGCGATGGGGAAGAGGGTGGAGCCGGCCTCCTCCACCAGCGTCTTGCGGGCTTCGCTCAGCGTATCGATATAGGCTGCCGCGCCATTGCCGTTCTGCGCCAGCGCCTGCATCAGCGCGTCATTATAATTGCCCATGCCAAAGCCGAGGACGGACAGGAAAATCCCCTTGTTCCGTTCGCGCTCGACAAAGCCTTTCAGCTCATCGACATTGGTGATGCCGATGTTGAAGTCCCCGTCCGTGGCCAGCATCACCCGGTTGACGCCCGTCGGGTCCAGATTGGCGGCGGCCAACGCATAGGCCTGGCGAACGCCCTCCGCCCCTGCCGTGCCCCCGCCCGCGCCAAGGCGGTTGATGACCTCCAATATTCTGTGCTTCTGGCTGACCGGCGTGGGTTCCAGCGCTGTCCCGGCGCTGCCCGCATAGGTGACGATGGCGACATGGTCATTGGGGTCGAGCTGGCCGACCAGCATGGACAGCGATTGCTTCACCAGCGGCAGCTTGTTGGGCTCGTTCATGGAACCGGAAGTGTCGATCAGGAACACCAGATTGGCGCGTGGCCGCACGGCGCGCTGTACCGCATAGCCGCGAATGCCGATGCGGACCAGCTTGCGCCCGGCCGTCCAGGGGCTGGGGAAGACGGCGACATTGGTCGTAAAGGGCTGGGCGATGCTGCGCGGCGCGGCATAATCATAGGGAAAATAGTTGATCATCTCCTCCGGCCGCACGGCGGCGGGCTGCGGCAGGACATTCTGGTTGAGCGACGCGCGCACGAAGGAATAGGAGGCGGTATCCACATCGATGGAGAAGGTCGAAACCGGCTGTTCCCGGACGATCTGGAAGCGGTTCTCCTCCTTGTTTGCGAATGTGTCGCGGCCGACGTCATGATAGGCTGGCGGCCATGGCCTGCGCTCCGGCATGGCGAGCATCGGCGCTGCCGGGGGCGGAGGGGCATAAGCGGGTTCGGCCCGCACCACGCCATTGGCCTTGCGGACCTGATAGGCGTCGGCGCTGTCGGCCCGCTGGGAGGTGACGACGATGTCCTCCGCGGTGGCAGGGACGTTCGGCGCCGCCATTTGGCGCGCATCCTGCGCAGCGCAGGAAACCAGGCCCAGGCTCATCAAGCCGATGAAAGGAAGGAAGCGAGACATGAGATTCTCCCGTGATGGAGACGGCGCAAATCATCCGTCATTCACTGGGACGCGGCTCAGGGGAGAAAGCTTGGGAGGGCGTGAAAATTTTTTTCCGAAGGTGGGGCCGTCAGCGCGCTTCCCCCTTGTCGGATGACAGCAATCGCCGGATTTCGTGCATGCGCCACGCGACGGTGGCCTCGCTGACGCCCAGCAACGGCGCGGCCTCCGCATGGGTGAGTTGCTGGCCCGCGACCAGGACCGCCGTGTCCCGATAGGCGGGCTTCAGTCCGGCGATCGCGCTTTTGAGCCAGATCGCGTCATGCAGGTCGCGGCCATCCGGCGCTGGCGTCAGCCCGGCGATCACCGCCAGCCGCTCGGCAAAGCCGCTGAAGGATCGCTTGCGGCGGCGCAGGTCGCGGCAGGCATTGTAGACGATGCCGCACAGCCAGGTGGTGAACTTCGCTTCCCCGCGAAAGCCGCCGATCTTCTCGACCAATGTGCAACACACGTCCTGCGCGATGTCGTCCGCGTCGCTGCGCGTGCCGGTCAACTGCCAGGCAAGCCCATGGATTCGGCCATAATGGCGTCGCAGCAGGGCCTCGAAGGCCTTGCGATCGCCATCGACCGCCGCGGCGACCAACAGGCTGTCCGGAACATGGGACAGGTCGTCCATCCGTCAGAGCCGCGTCCAGCGGTCCATGGCGGCCGGCGGCCACCCTTCATTCCGATCTTTCCGGCCAGGCCCCGACATTCCGACAGAGCTAGCAAAGATGAAGCGCCTGTTCCACTCATGCGGAACAGAGGCTTCGCGGTCTTTCAAGGATGTGCTAGCGCCGATGCCGATGACAAAGCCTATTCCATCCGGATCGACCGACGAAGGGTCGGCGCGCCGGCGCCAGATTCTGGAGATCGCGGCCCAGCTCTTCGCCAAAAAGGGCTATCGCGGAACGTCCATGCGGGACATTGGCGAGCAGGCGGGCGTGCTGGGCGGGTCGCTCTACCATCATATCAAGTCCAAGGATGCGCTGTTCGTCGAATTGCACAATGCCGCCCTCGACGGGGCGGAGGAAAGGATAGCGCAAGCCGTCGCGGCGCAATCCGAACCATGGGCGAGGCTGACGGCGGCTTGCGCCACATTGCTGGAGATTCAGCTCGCCCCCGATTCGCCCACGACGCCGATGATGAACGATTTTCGGGAGGTGCCCGACCCGGTCCGCGAGCAATTGATCGCCCGCCGCGACCGGTTCGAAGGGCTGTTCCGCGCGCTGGTGGAGGAGCTGCCGCTGCCGGCGCATATCGACCGGTCGGTCTATCGCAACCTGCTCCTGGTCCAACTGAACAGCATGGCGGACTGGTATCGGCCCGGCCGGCTCACCCCGGCTCAGATCGCCGCGCAGATGGTCGCTGTCTTTCGGCACGAATGACCGGATCGGGCTGGCGACGCCGGGGGTGGGTCAGAACTCGATATAGATATGAACCTTCAGCTTGTTCACGCCCGCCGCTTCCGCAATCCGCGTTTTCGACAATTCGATGACGTCCTTGAGCGATTGGGTATAGGCTTCCGAAGTCGCTTTCTTCGCCTGATGCAGCGGGGAATTTTCCTTGCCGAACAGCAATTGCTGCTCGGTCAGGCCATAGATGCCGGACAGGATCAGCAAATTATCCTTGCGCGGCATGGTCCGGCCCGTTTCCCATCCCCAGATGGTGGGCTTGCTGAAACCCGTTTGCTCCGACAGGGCGGCGCGGCTCAGGCCGCGTTCCTGCCGCAGCCGGCGCAGACGTTCGGGCAACCCTTCCGGAGCGGGCGTCTCTGAAGGATCACCCGCCGGTTTCGCGTCATTGCGGTTCGGATTGCGCAGCCTGATCGCGCTGACCACCCCCTGCGGCAGCGGTTCCGCGAAGCGGCAGCCGAAGAGCGACTCATTCTGCCAGACGACATGCGCGACGACCTTGTCGGCATCGGGCAAGGACACGGTGACGCTCTGCCCGATCTTCAGCTCCGACTTGGTCTCGATCAGCATGCCGGCGGTCGATATGTCGTGAACCACGACATTCGCATTCGCATCGTCAAGCGTGTCGGGAAGTTCGAGCCGAATGCGCCAGCGCGCGGCTCCGCGCCGGCTGTCGGACTTGGGTGGCTGTTCTACGATCGCATGAATGGGCATTTTCATACTATTGGCATGGGCGGGTTTCCGGAATGTTAACGAAGAGGCAACCGAAACGCATCCGGCAAGGAAGCCCTTTACCGGCAGGCGCTTATGCTTGCGGCGCGCAGCTTTTCGCATGTGCGATTGACTGTAACAGATGTTTGGTATAGGCCAGCAAGGCGCTTTGAGGAGAGGCTCCGATGTTCAGCTATGTTCCGCCGATCGATGATTACCGCTTCCTGCTGACCCAAGTTCTCGGCTTCGACCGGGCGATGGCGGAGACGGGGAAGGATGTCGATGCGGAGCTGGCGACGGCGGTGCTGGAGGAAGCGGGGCGGATGTGCGCGGACCGGCTGCACCCCCTGAACCGCCATGGCGATGAGGAAGGCAGCCGCCTGGTCGATGGCGAGGTGCGGACGCCCCAGGGCTTTGCCGACGCCTGGCGCGATTTCGCGGCGGCGGGTTGGGCTTCGCTGTCGGCGGAGCCGGAATATGGCGGGCAGGGCCTGCCCTTCATCCTCCAGCTCTGGCTGGACGAGATGCTGTCGGCCGCGAACCTGTCCTTCGGCCTGTTCCCCGGCCTGACCCGCGGTGCGTGCGAGGCGATCATGGCCCATGCCAGCGATTCCCTGAAAACCACCTATCTGCCGCGCATGGTGAGCGGCGAATGGACCGGCGCGATGGCGCTGACCGAAAGCGGCGCGGGCACGGACCTTGCCCTGCTCAAGACCAAGGCGGTTCCCGATGCCGACGGCGGCTATGCCGTCACCGGGCAGAAGATCTTCATTTCCTCGGGCGACCATGATTTCGGCGGCAATATCGTCCATCTGGTGCTGGCGCGCCTGCCCGACGCGCCGGCTGGCGTGAAGGGGATCAGCCTGTTCCTGGTGCCCAAGTTCCTGCCCGACGCGGACGGCGGCTTCACGATCCGCAACGCCATGTCGGTCGGTGCGCTGGAAAAGAAGATGGGCATTCATGCCCAGCCGACCTGCGTGATGAATTATGACGGTGCGACCGGCTGGCTGGTGGGTGAGCCGAACAAGGGCCTGGCCGCCATGTTCACGATGATGAATGCGGAGCGGCTGATGGTGGGCATTCAGGGTCTGGGCATTGCCGGCGCCTCCTACCAGCAGGCCGCCGGCTATGCGAAGGAGCGGCTCCAGGGGCGCAGCGCCGATGGCGCGCGGGGGCCAGTGGCGATCATCGAACATGCCGATGTGCGGCGCATGCTGCTCAATATCCGCGCTTTCGTGGAGGCCGGGCGCGCTCTTGCCGGGTGGACGGCGTTGCAGCTCGACCGGGCGCATCATCATGCCGACGCGGCCGAACGGGCCAAGGCCGATGCCCTGGTCGCGCTGTTGACGCCGGTGGTGAAGGCGGCCTTCACGGATTACGGCTTCGAAAGCGCGGTGCAGGCGCAGCAAGTGTTCGGCGGTCACGGCTACATCCGCGAATGGGGCATGGAGCAATATGTCCGCGATGCGCGCATCGCCCAGATCTATGAGGGCACCAATGGCGTGCAGGCCATGGACCTGGTCGGGCGCAAGCTTTCCATGGCGGGCGGCGCGGTGGTCGACGGCTTTTTCGCGCTTGTCGCTGAAGATGTGGAAGCGGCCGGGACCATCGCGGTCGCGGAAAAGACGCGTGAAGCGCTGGCCTTGCTGCGCGGCGTGACGGCTTCGCTGCGCGGCGCGGGCGTGGAGGCGGCGGGCGCGGCGGCGGTCGATTATCTGCGCCTCTTCGCGCTGGTTTCCATGGGCTGGATGTGGACGCGCATGGCCGCTGCCGAAGGGGATACGCCCCTGCATGACGCCAAGCGCGCCGTTGCCGACTATTTCGCCCAGCGCATGCTGCCGCAGGCCCAGGGGTTGGCGGGCAGCATCGCGGCGGGCGAAGCGACGATCATGGCGCTGGGCGCCGACGCCTTCTGAGCGAAAGGGATAGCATGGCTGTCGAGATTACCCACGAAGGCGCGGCCCGGTTGCTGCGCCTGTCCAACGGCCCGGTCAACGCCCTGTCGGTCGGCAACGGCTTTGTCGGGGAGATCCTCGCGGCGGTCAGCCAGGCGGCGGCCGATCCCGCCTGCCAGGCGATTGTCGTCACGGGCGCCGGCAGGATGTTCTGCGGCGGCGCGGACATCAGCGACTTCGACGGCGATCCGGCACAGATCGGCCTTTTGCGCGATTTGATCGCCGCGGTCGAAAATTGCGATAAGCCCGTCATCATGGCGATCCACGGCATGGCCCTGGGCGGGGGGCTGGAGCTGGCGATGGGCGGCCATTATCGCATCGCGCAGGCGGGAAGCCGCCTCGGCCTGCCGGAAGTGACGCTGGGCCTGCTGCCGGGTGCGGGAGGCACGCAGAGGCTTCCCCGGCTGATCGGCGCCGGGGCGGCGCTCGACATGATGCTGTCGGGCAAGCCGGTAACGGCGGAGCAGGCCTTGTCGCTCGGCCTGGTCGACCAACTGGTGGACGGCGATGTGGTGGAAGCGGCGCTGGAAGTGGCGCGCAATGCGCCGCCGCCGCGCCGGACGGGCTCCCTGCCGGTTCCCGCCGACCTTGAAGAAGCGGTCGAAGGCCGTCGCGCCAAGTTGCGCGGCGGATTGAACCTAGCGCCGGCCCGGATCATCGATTGCGTCGCTGCGCTATCCGACGATCTGGCGGCAGGCGTGGCGGTGGAAGCGGAATTGTTCGGGCAATTGCTGCGTTCCGAAGCCTCGCGCGGGCTGCGCCACGCCTTTTTCGGGGAGCGGACGGTGGCGCGCATTCCGGGGCTGGCGCGGGATGTGCGTCCGCGTGAGGTGCGGCATGTCGGCGTGATCGGCGGCGGGCTGATGGGCACTGGCATTGCGCTGGCGCTGTTGAACGCAGGGCTGCCGGTGACGATGGTGGAACTGCGCGCCGAGGCGCTGGCCAAGGCGGAAGCGGGCATCCGCAAGACCATCCAGCGGGATGTCGAGAAAGGCCGGATCGCCCAGGCCGTGGCCGATGCGCGCATCGCCGCCTTCACCGCCGCGACGGAACTGGAGGCGCTCAGCGACGCCGATCTGGTGATCGAGGCGGTGTTCGAGGATATGGCCGTCAAGAAGCAGGTCTTCTCCGCGCTCGATGCGATCACCCGCCCCGATGCGATCTTGGCCAGCAACACCTCGACGCTCGATCTGGACGCCATCGCCGCGCTGGTGACCGATCCCTCGCGGGTGGTGGGCCTGCATTTCTTCTCGCCCGCCAATATCATGCGGCTGCTGGAAGTGGTGCGGGGCAAGGACACCGCGCCGGACGTGCTGGCGACGGCCATGGCCTTCGGCAAGCGGGTCGGCAAGGTCGGCGTGGTGTCGGGCGTGTGCGACGGCTTCATCGGCAATCGCATGTTCGAGGAATATCTGCGCCAGGTCTATTTCCTGCTGGAGGAAGGCGCCCAGCCGCAGCAGATCGACGCCGCGATGGAGCGCTGGGGGATGGCGATGGGCCCATGCCGGACGATGGATCTGGCCGGGCAGGACATTGGCTGGGCGATCCGCAAGCGCCGCGCCGTGGAGCAGCCCGACCGCCCCTATTCGGGCGTCGTCGACCGCATCTGCGAACTGGGCCGTTTCGGGCAGAAGACGGGCAAGGGCATCTACGCCTATCCCGACGGTCGCACGGCTGAGGTGGACCCGGAGATCACGGCGCTGATCGAGGCCTATTCGGCGGAGATCGGCCTTGAACGCCGCGCCGTCAGCGACGAGGAAATCGTCAGCCGCTGCCTGCTGGCGCTGATCAACGAAGGGGCGCGGATCGTGGGCGAGGGGATCGCCTATCGGCCGGTCGATGTCGATATGATCTATCTGCACGGTTATGGCTTTGGCCGCGAGCGGGGCGGGCCGATGTTCCAGGCCGACCTGATGGGCGTGCCTGCCGTGCTCGACCGGCTTCGCACTCTGGCCGCGGGCCGCAACGGCTGGGCCTGGGCGCCCGCGCCGCTGATCGAACAGCTTGCCGCCAAGGGCGGGCGCTTCGAAGATTTGAACATCTAAGGACAGGAGCAGGGCATGACGGACGTATTTCTGGTATCGGCGGCGCGGACCGCCATTGGCAGCTTCGGCGGATCGCTCAAGGATCAGAAGCCGGGCGAACTGGGTGCGCATGTTGCGAAGGCCGCGATCGGGCGGGCGGGCATCGATGCCGCGCAAGTCGGCAATGTGGTGCTGGGCAATGTCATCCATTGCGAACCCCGCGACGCCTATGCCGCGCGCATTGCCGCCATCGGCGCGGGCGTGCCGCAGGAAAGCCCGGCGCATGCGGTGAACCGGCTCTGCGGGTCGGGCCTGCAGGCGATCCTCACCGCCGCGCAGTCGATCATGCTGGGCGATTGCGAGATCGCGCTGGGCGCGGGGGCGGAGATCATGAGCCGCGCTCCCTACTTCCTGCCTGCCGCCCGCTGGGGCCAGAAGATGGGCGATGCCGTCGTGCAGGACGGCCTGACCGGAGCGCTCACCGATCCGTTCCAGGCGATCCATATGGGCGTCACGGCGGAGAATGTCGCGGCGCGCTACGGCATTTTGCGGGAAGATCAGGACGCGCTGGCCTTCGAAAGCCAGAAGCGGGCGGCCAACGCCATCGCGCTTGGCTATTTCAAGGACCAGATCGTGCCGGTCGAGGTGTTGGTGCGGCGCAAGCCGGTGCCGTTCGACACCGACGAATTCGTCCGCGCCGACGCGGCGGCGGATGATTTCGGCAAGCTCAAGCCGGTCTTCCAGAAGGACGGCACGGTAACGGCGGGCAATGCGTCGGGCATCAACGACGGCGCGGCGGCAGCCGTGCTGGCGAGCGAGGCGGCGGTGAAGGCGCAGGGCCTCAAGCCCCTGGCGCGGCTGGTGGCCTATGGGCATGCCGGCGTCGATCCCGCCTATATGGGCATCGGCCCGGTTCCCGCGACGCGCAAGGCGCTGGAGCGGGCCGGTCTGACCGTCGCTGACCTCGACGTCATCGAATCCAACGAGGCTTTCGCGGCGCAGGCCTGCGCGGTGGCGCGGGAACTGGATTTCGATCCGGCCAAGGTCAACCCCAATGGCAGCGGCATTTCGCTGGGCCATCCGGTTGGCGCGACCGGCGCGATCATCACTGCCAAGCTGATCTACGAATTGCAGCGCACCGGCGGGCGCTATGGCCTCACCACCATGTGCATCGGCGGCGGCCAGGGCATCGCCGCCATCTGGGAACGGGTGTAAGATAACGACCGGCGGGGCAGGGCGGTTCGCCGCCAGGCCCCGCTGCCTTCAGCCGGCAAGCGAGGGGGCGGCCGCGTCCAGCCTGGGCCGGTTCATCGCCGGTCCCAATTCATGCTGCAGGCAGTCCACCACCTGCCGCACTTTGGGGAGGAGATGGCGGCGCTGCGGATAGACTGCCCAGATCGGCTCGTCCTCCGGTTGGACATCCTCCAGCAGCAATTCGACCATCCCATGTTTCAGGTGCGGCAAAATATAGAAATCGGGTAGCTGGCAGACGCCCAGCCCGGCGATGCAGGCTTCCATCACCGCATGCCCGCTATTGCAGCGGAATCGCCCCTGCGGCCTGTGCACGATGTCCTGCCCCTCTGCCTTGAAATGCCATGTCGTGGCGGTTCCCGCTATGCATTCATGCTTCTTCAGCTCTTCCACCTTTTGCGGCCGGCCCGCGCGGGACAGATAGCTTGGCGCCGCGCAGGTGTAGAGCGTGCGGGAGGCAACCCGCGTCGCGATCAGGCGCGGGTCCGTGACCGCGCCCGTCCGCACCGCCAGGTCGAAACCCTCGCCCACCAGGTCGATCACTCGATTGGACAGCTCGATCGATACGGTCAATCGGGGATGCCGCATGGCGAACCGCCGGATGATCGGCGCCACGAAGCGCTCGCCCATGGCGGTGGAGCAGGTGACGCGCAACTCGCCCTGTGGCTCGCTCTGTTCGGAAATGAGGGCGATGGCCTCATCCCGTTCCTGCGCGATCCGCTCGCAGCGTTCGAAGAAGACGCGCCCCGTATCGGTCAGCCGGACGGTGCGGGTCGTCCGGTGGAACAATGGCGCCTGAACCCGCTGCTCCAGCGCCATGACAGCCCGGCTGACATGGGTGGGCGAAACGCCCAGCGCCTTGGCGCCCCGCGTGAACGATCCGGTGGTGGCGACAGCGATGAATTCGTCGATTCCCGCCCAGGCGGACATAGGACTATCCCCATATGGTAATAATGAATTGCCTAATCGACCTATTATCACGTCACGGAAATATCGCTATGGGCAGGGATGAGAAAAATGGGGCTGCACCCCCTTTTCGGACTTGATGCAGGGAGTGAGGAATGAAAACGCGCGCCGCCGTCGCTTTTGAAGCGAAAAAGCCCCTGGAGATCGTCGAGGTCGATCTGGAAGGTCCGAAGGCGGGCGAGGTTCTGGTGGAGATCATGGCGACGGGCATCTGCCACACCGACGCCTATACGCTGGACGGTTTTGACAGCGAGGGCATCTTCCCTTCGATCCTTGGCCATGAAGGCGCCGGCATCGTGCGCGAAGTCGGCCCGGGTGTGACTTCGGTCAAGCCCGGCGACCATGTGATCCCGCTCTACACGCCGGAATGCCGCCAGTGCAAAAGCTGCCTCAGCGGCAAGACCAACCTGTGCACCGCGATCCGCGCCACCCAGGGCCAGGGGCTGATGCCGGACGGCACGACCCGTTTCAGCTATAAGGGGCAGCCGATCTTCCATTATATGGGCTGCTCGACCTTCTCCAACTTCACCGTCCTGCCGGAAATCGCGGTGGCGAAGATCCGCGAGGACGCGCCCTTCGACAAGAGCTGCTATATCGGCTGCGGCGTCACCACCGGCGTCGGCGCGGTCATCAACAGCGCCAAGGTCACGCCCGGCTCCAACGTCATCGTCTTCGGCCTGGGCGGCATCGGCCTGAATGTGCTGCAGGCCGCCCGGCTGGTCGGCGCGGACCGGATCATCGGCGTGGACGTCAATGACGGCAAGGCGGAATGGGGCACCCGCTTCGGCATGACTCATTTCTACAATCCCAGGGGCAAGAGCACGGCGGAGGTCGTGGCCGATCTTGTCGCCCTGACCGACGGCGGCGCCGATTACACCTTCGATTGCACCGGCAATACCGAAGTGATGCGTCAGGCCCTGGAGGCATGCCATCGCGGCTGGGGCGTCTCCACCGTGATCGGCGTGGCCGAGGCGGGCAAGGAAATCTCCACCCGTCCGTTCCAGCTCGTCACCGGCCGCGTGTGGCAAGGTTCGGCCTTCGGCGGCGCCAAGGGTCGCACCGACGTGCCCCGGATCGTCGACTGGTACATGAACGGCAAGATCGAGATTGATCCGATGATCACCCATGTGCTGAGCCTTGAGGAGATCAACAAGGGCTTCGACCTGATGCATGCGGGCGAATCCATCCGCAGCGTCGTCGTTTTCTGACAAATCAACCTAGTAGGAGAAACGCAATGGCAGTCATTTCCGGCGACGGAGTGTTTTCGCACGTCTTCATCGGGGCCAAGGACACCGCAACGTCGTCCAAATTCTACGACGCGGTGCTCGGCGCGCTCGGCATCAACAATCTGGGGCCGGCGGGCACCTGGATCTTGTACGGCCGCGACAAGCCGGCCTTCATCATCGCGCCTCCGGGCAATGGCGAAGCGCCGTCGAGCAACGGCGCGACCATCGGCTTCGCGGCGAAGACCTCTGCCGAAGTGGATGCCTTCCATGCGGCCGGCCTTGCCAATGGCGGCACGGACGAGGGCGCGGCCGGCCCGCGCAGTCACCTGCCCGGCGCTTATGCCGGCTATCTGCGCGATCCGGCCGGAAACAAGATCTGCGCCTATTCCTTCAGCGAGTAAAAGATGACCCTGGAAACCGTCTCAACCAACAAGAGCCACGGCGGAGTCCAGGGCGTCTACAAACATGCCTCCGCGGCGACGGGGACGGAGATGACCTTCTCCGTCTTCGTGCCGCCTCATGCGGAGGGTGCACGGCTGCCCGTCGTCTGGTATCTTTCCGGCCTGACCTGCACCCATGCCAATGTCACTGAAAAGGGCGAATTTCGCGCCGCCTGCGCGGAGCTGGGCCTGATCTTCGTCGCGCCCGACACAAGCCCGCGCGGCGTTGATCGCGACGGAAACGCCGTGGCGGACGATGCGGAGGGGGCCTATGATTTCGGCCTTGGCGCGGGTTTCTATGTCGATGCGACGCAGGCGCCCTATACGCCCCATTACCGCATGTGGAGCTATGTGACGGAGGAACTGCCCGCCCTGATAGCGGCGCATTTCCCCGCCGACATGGACCGCCAGTCGATCATGGGTCACAGCATGGGCGGCCATGGCGCGCTGACCATTGGCCTCACCCATGCCGACCGATTCAGGGCGGTGTCCGCCTTTTCGCCCATCGTCGCGCCCTCTCAGGTTCCCTGGGGGCAGAAGGCGCTGACGGGCTATCTGGGCGAGGACAAGGCCGTCTGGCGCGGACATGACGCCGTCGCGTTGATCGAGGATGGCGCCCGCTTGCCGGATCTGCTGGTCGATCAGGGGGATGCCGATCAGTTTCTGGCGGAGCAGCTTCGCCCCGAATTGCTGGATGCCGCCTGCCGCGCGGCGGGCCAGAAGCTGACGCTGCGCCTGCAGCCCGGCTATGACCACAGCTATTATTTCATTTCCACTTTCCTGGACGATCATCTGCGCTGGCATGCGGAACGGTTGACTAAGTCCGCCGGCTGACGTTCCGGCAGGCTGGGCAAGAGGGCGGCCGCACCGGGGAAACCCTGCGGCCGCCCCGCCATCATTTGCCGCTGAGATCGAGCGCGACGTCGACGATCATATCCTCCTGCCCGCCGACCATCTTGCGACGCCCGACTTCGGCCAGGATGGCGCGGGTATCGAGGCCATAATCCTCCGCCGCCTTTTCCGCATGACGCAGGAAGCTGGAATAGACGCCCGCATAACCCAGCGTCAGCGTCTCGCGGTCGACCCGGACCGGCCGGTCCTGCAATGGACGGACCAGTTCCTCGGCCGCATCCATCAGCGCGTAGAGATCGCAGCCATGGTTCCAGCCGTAGCGGTCGGCGGCGGCGATGAATACCTCCAGCGGCGCATTGCCCGCGCCCGCGCCCATGCCGGCCAGGCTGGCGTCGACGCGGATCGCGCCGTTCTGAACGGCGATGATGGAGTTCGCCACGCCCAGCGAGAGATTATGGTGCGCATGGACGCCGCGCTGCGTTTCGGGCTTCAGCACCCGGTCATAGGCCTGGAACCGCGCCGCATATTCTTCCATGTTGAGCGCGCCGCCGCTGTCAGTGACATAGACGCAATGCGCGCCATAATCTTCCATCAGCTTAGCTTGCCCCGCCAGCGCTTCGGGATCGGACATATGGCTCATCATCAGGAAGCCGGAGACGTCCATGCCCAGATTGCGCGCCGCTTCGATATGCTGTTTCGAAACGTCCGCCTCGGTGCAATGGGTCGCGATGCGCACCGAACGCACGCCCAGATCATAGGCATGTTTCAGATCGTGGACCGTGCCGATGCCGGGCAGCAGCAGCGTCGTCAGCACGCTATGCTCCAGCACTTCCGCCACGGCGGCGATCCATTCATAATCCGTATGTGCGCCGAAGCCATAGTTGAAGGACGATCCGCTGAGCCCGTCGCCATGGGCGACCTCGATCGCGTCCACCTTGGCGTCGTCCAGCGCCTTGGCGATCTTCTTCACATGGTCGATGCCATATTGGTGCCGCACCGCGTGCATGCCGTCGCGCAGCGTCACGTCCTGGATATAGAGCTTGGTCTGGGTCGGATCGAAAGTCATGCCGCGGCTCCTTCATGCATGCGGACGGCGATCTTCTCGGCGGTGCGCAGCGCGGCCGAGGTCATGATGTCGAGGTTGCCGGCATAGGCGGGCAAATAATGGGCGGCCCCTTCGACCTCCAGGAAGACGCTGACTTTGAGGCCGGTATATTCCCCGTCCATCTCGGGAATGCGCAGCGGGCGGTTCGACCCGATATGTTCGAACTGCACCGCCTGCTTCAGCCGGTATCCCGGCACATAGGTCTGCACTTCGGCCACCATGCGGTCGATGCTGGCGCGGATTTCGTCCTGACTGGCCTCTTCGCACAGGCAATAGACGGTGTCGCGCATGATCAGCGGCGGCTCGGCCGGGTTGAGGATGATGATCGCCTTGCCCCGCGTCGCGCCGCCGACGTCCACGATCGCCTGGCTGGTGGTTTCGGTGAACTCGTCGATATTGGCGCGGGTGCCGGGACCGGCGCTTTTCGAGGCGATGGAGGCGACGATCTCGCCATAATGCACCTTCGCCACGCGGTTGACGGCGTGGACGATGGGGATGGTCGCCTGTCCGCCGCAGGTCACCATATTGACGTTCGACGCGTCGAGATTGGTCTCGCCGTTGACGGGCGGAATGGTGTAGGGGCCGATGGCGGCAGGCGTCAGGTCGATCACCCGCTTGCCATGGGCCTGGAGCAGTTCGTTGTGACGCTTGTGCGCTCCGGCGGACGTCGCGTCGAATATGATGGCGATGTCCTTGAACCCGTCCAGCGCGATCAGGCCGTCAATGCCCTCCGCCGTGATGGGCACGCCCATGCGCGCGGCGCGCTTCAGCCCGTCCGATTCCGGATCGATGCCGACGAAGGCGCCCATTTCCAGCGTCTCCGACAGACGCATGATCTTTATCATCAGGTCGGTGCCGATATTGCCCGACCCGATGATCGCAACTTTGGTCTTGGCCATATTCCTCAAGCCTTTTCGTAACGGAACACCCTTTGCCAATGCGGCGGGCGGCGATCCCCTCTGGGCAGGGAGAATAAGCGCGCTTTGGGCTTGGCGCCACCGGGGGAAGTCGCTATCTTCTCACGTCATGAGAAATAAGACGCCGCAGATCAGTTCCCTCAAGCGGACCTTGGCGATGCTGGAGGAAGTCGTCGCGGATGGCGGGCAGAACAGCGTGTCCGCGCTGGCGCGGTCGGCGGACATTCCCGTGGCGACGGCGCACCGCCAGGTGACGACGCTGGTCGAGGAAGGCTATCTGACGCCGGTCGGGCGGGGGCGGCACGTCGCGGGCGCCCGGCTTTTGCGGCTTTTGCAGCGGCTCGATGAAAAGCAACTGATCGTCAATGTCGCCGCGCCGGCCC
Organism: Sphingobium sp. 15-1; assembly: GCF_013375535.1. Lineage (GTDB taxonomy): Bacteria > Pseudomonadota > Alphaproteobacteria > Sphingomonadales > Sphingomonadaceae > Sphingobium > Sphingobium aromaticivastans. The sequence goes on along the minus strand of NZ_JABXJG010000002.1, from coordinate 417,492 downwards.
TGCATCGTCTGGCGGTCCGGGTGCGGACCATCGTCCAACTGGGGACGCTGGAAAATGAGATGGTCACCTACCGCCTGAAAATCGGTCAGGGCGCGGCGGGGCTGTTCACCCGGGTGGGGATGCAATTGGAGGCTTATTGCTCCGGAATGGGCAAGGTGCTGCTCGCCAATCTTCCTCGCGAGGAGCGGGATGCCTATCTCGCAAACGGCCCTTTCGTCGCGCTGACGCCGCGCACCATCGTCGACGCCGATGCACTGGCGCGCGAACTCGATCTGGTCGCGCAGCAGGGATATGCGATTGACGACGGCGAGGTTGTCGAGGATCTGATTTGCGCCGCCGTGCCGATCAAAAGGCCCGACGGCGTGGTGCACGCCGCCATTTCCGTATCGCAATCCATGACGGCGAGGAAGCTTTCCCAGGAGGATGTGATCGACCTTCTGCGGGCAACGGCGCATGAGATCGAGCAGGTCGCCTTCAGCCGGGCGTGACGCGGGACCGATCAGATCATCAGCTCGCCCACGACCTCCTGCAAGAGCTGGACCATCCATTCATGTCCGGGATCATTGTCGTTCCGCCTGTGCCAGAACAGCCTTTCCTCCATGATCGGCATTTCGAACGGAACCGGGAGCGTCCTGACATTGTAGCGCTCCCCTTTCTGCTCCACCAGCAGGGACGGCAGGATCGTCGCCATGTCGGTTTCGCTCACCGTATCGAGCGTCAACTGGAAATTGGGGAGCCAGCCGCAGATGCGCGGCTGTCGGGGCTGTTGCCGCCATATCTGTTCGCTGATGCCCGCGATCACGCCCGCGAAGCGCGTTTCGACATAAGGCATGGCGCATAGGTCATCGAAGGAGATTTCATCCTTCGAATAGGGGTTGTCCTTCGAAATCGCGACGACGAAATGGTCGGTGAACAATTTCTTGGACTTGAGAAATTCGCTTAGACTTTCGAAATTGTCCAATATGCGGGCGGAAATCGTGATGGCGAAATCCACCTGCCCTTCCGCGATGCGGGTCACGGTGTCGGTCGACAGATCCTCGAACTGGACGCTGACATTGGGCGCGATGGTCCGCAACTTGCGCATGAGCGGGGTCGCCAGGATTTCGCTGCAAAATGTCGTCGAGGTGATCCGGAACACCCGGCTGACGTGCAGCGGGTCGAATTTTCGCGAACTCTCGTTCAGGTCGCGGATTTGCGACAAGATGGTCTTCACCGGCTCCGCCAGCGTCCGGGACCGGCTGGTCAGCTCCATGCTTCGGCCCACGCGTTCCAGCAGCGGATCGTTGAAATAATATCGCAGCTTCTGGAGCGCGGCGCTCATCCCCGGTTGAGAGATGTGAATGCGTTCGGCCGCCCTGGTGACGTTCTTCTCGGACAAAAGTGCATCCAGCGCGATCAAGAGATTCAGGTCCAGTCCCTGAAGATGCATGGCCAATCGTCTCCCTTGCGGAGAACTTCCGCTTATCCTCTTCCTGGATAGGCTTTTAAGCCAAAAAGCGGGCCAGGCAACTCGCTCTGGTGCGCGCCGGGGAATCGCGGGCTAAGCGGGGCCGGCGTTATGCGAGCGCGTCTGCGCTCCGCATCCGCAGGGATTGGCGGCCCGTCATCAGGTCGACGCCGCGATCCGCCACGGCCATGACTGGCGCGTTGGTGTTGGCCGATAGGATGTTCGGCATCATCGATGCGTCGAGCACGCGGAGATTGTCCACGCCGCGCACCCGAAGGTCGGGCGTCAGCACCGCCATGGGATCGCCGTCGCGCCCGGCCTTGCAGGTGCCGACCGGATGATAGGCGCTCTCGACCGTGTCGCGCAGATACTGCTCCAGCTCGGCATCGCTTTGCAGGGCGGGGCCTGGCGCGCGTTCCTCGGCAATGATGGAGGCCAGTGGTTCGGTCTGCGCGATCCGGCGCAGCAGCCGCAGCCCCTTGATCATCACCGCGACGTCCTCGGCATGGTTGAGCCAGCCGAGGTCGACGACGGGATCGTCCGCCGGATCGGCGGAGCGCAGGCGGACGCTGCCCCGCGATTGGGGCTGGGTCTGGCTGGCCATCATCGTGATGCCGTGAGTGATGGCCCCGGTATAGGCCGACGGCCATAGGATGCCGACGCTGTAGATCTGAATGTCCGCGACACCCTCCGCCGCATCGACATTGGTGAAACCGACGCATTCCGCGCCGTTGGACGCCACTGGCCCGTCCCCGAACAGATAATAGCGCAGACCGTTGCGGATCATCCGGAGGCCACGGTCCTCACCGAAATAGCCATAATTGCGGTCCGTCGCCGCGGACAGGCGGACGACCACATGATCCTGGAGATTTTGGCCGACGCCGGGGAGGTCGACCAGGGGATGGATGCCCATGGAACGCAGATGCTCCGCCGGTCCGATGCCGGAAAGCATCAGCAGCTTGGGCGTGGCGAAAGCTCCGGCCGTCAGGATCACCGACCGGCCCGCTTTTGCGAAATACGGCCTGCCGTCGCGCATATATTCGACGCCCACGGCCTTGCCATTCTCTATCCTGATGCGCGTGACGCGGCATTGGGTGCGAAGCGTCAGGCGCGGATCGTGGCGGACGGGGGTCAGGAAGGCATCGGCCGAACTGCATCGGCGCGCCCCTGAAATCGTCGTCTGGAAATAGCCGACTCCTCCCAATTCCCCCGCATTGAAATCGTCGCGAAAGGCGATGCCGCCATTTTGCGCGGCCTTGAGGAAATAGCTGGAGGCGGGAACCTTGTAATTTGGATCGGAAACCTTCAGCGGCCCGTCGCCGCCATGACTCCGGTTGGAAAGCCGGACATTGCCTTCCTGCCGCCGAAAATGGGGGAGGAGGTCGTCCCAGGACCAGCCGCCGCCGATGGCCGCGTCCCATCGGTCATAATCTTCCCGGCAACCGCGCATATAGGCCATGACGTTGACCGAACTGCCCCCGCCGATGACATTGCCCTGCGGCACGCCGACGGTCCTGCCGTTCAATTGCTTCTGCTGCTCCGACACATAATGTTTGATGTGCGCGCTGCCCCCCAGCATCATCTTGAAGGTACCGGCGGGCATCTTGATCAGCTTGTCGTCGTCATTGCCGCCTGCTTCCAGCAGCAACACGCGCGCGCCCTGTTCGCCAACGAGCTTTCCGGCGGTCACGCATCCCGAACTGCCGCCGCCGACGACGATATAGTCGAATTCGCCGTCCGCTTCCATGGAAGCGCCCTGCGTGCCGCCTGCCATTTCCCCCACCTCCCTGCCTTCGGAATTTCCGCGGAGCGCGCCGGACTTCGGGCCTTCCGCTATCCCTTTGCCATCGCCAGGGCGGCATAAAGCACGGGCGCCGCGACACCGGAAATATCTGTCGCGGATGGTTGGTATCCGGACTAACTATTTTTTTTCCGCCGTCCCTCCGCCGATGCTGCATGCCAGAACATGGGATGGAGAGGCAGTTTGGCGTCTTTGGCTGAAATCGACTGTGACGCGGTCCCCGGTCTGTTCGTCGACGGGCGGTGGCAGGGCGCGAAGGGCGCTTCGTCCATCGATGTCCTCGAACCCCATAGCGGCGAAATTCTGACCCGCATCCCGGCGGCCGACGCCGGCGACGTGGACCGGGCGGTCCAATGCGCCAGGCTTGCCTTCGAAACCGGTCCCTGGGCGCCGATGTCCTGCGTGGAGCGTTCGGACATCCTCCATCGCCTGGCCGATGTGGTGGAGCGCAACGCCCTTCGCATCGCCGCCATAGAAAGCCGCGATGTCGGCATGCCCGCGAAGGTCGCTGACATCACCATCGCGATCGGCATCGGCATGATCCGCCATTGCGCCGCCCTGGCGCGGACGATGGCGAACCGCACGTTCGACGGCATGGGTGACGGCTTCCACGCCTATGTGCGTCGCGAGGCGGTTGGCGTTGTCGGCATCATCACGCCTTGGAACGGGCCGTTCGTGCTGCTCTGCGCGAAGCTGGCGCCCGCCCTGGCCGCTGGCTGCACCTGCGTCATCAAGCCCGCCGAACTGGCGCCGATGAGTTCCGCTTTCCTGATGTCCCTGCTGGCCGAGGCGGGCGTGCCGCGGGGCGTGGTGAACATGGTCGTCGGCACCGGTCCGGAAGCCGGGGAGGCGCTCGTCACCCATGCGGACGTGCGGAAGGTCTCCTTCACCGGATCGACCCGCGTCGGCCAGCATCTCATCCGTCTCGCCGCCGACAATCTGACGCGGCTGACGCTGGAACTGGGGGGCAAGTCGCCTCTGATCGTGATGGACGACGCCCATATCGACGCCGCCGTCCCCACGGCCGCATGGGGCGTTTTCGGCAATAGCGGCCAGGCCTGCTACGCCTGTTCCCGCGTCTATGTGCAGGAGGGTATCTATCCTGCGTTCATGGAGCGGCTGAAGGACTTCGCCGCCGCGATGAAGATCGGCGCGCCGGAGGATCGGGAGACCGATCTGGGCCCGCTTATCTCCCGCGAGCATCGGGAGAAGGTGGCGGGTTGGGTCGACCTCGAACGGTCCAACGGTGGCAGGATCGTGGCGGGCGGACGGTTCGGTGAGGGGCGCGGCTTCCATTATCAGCCGACCGTCATCGGGGATTGCCCCCCGGAATCGGCGGCGATGAAGGAGGAGATTTTCGGGCCGGTCGTCTGCGTCGCGCCGTTCGTCAGCGTCGACGATGCTGTGGCTGCGGCGAACGACACGCAATATGGGCTGGCGGCCGGCATCTTCACCAATGATCTGACGAAGGCGCATGTGGTCGCCCAGCGGATCAGGGCGGGCACGGTCTGGGTCAACTGCTACGCCCATGTCGATCCGACGCAGCCTTTCGGCGGATATAAGCAATCGGGGTGGGGCAGGGAGTTCGGTCCGGATGCCCTGGAACCCTATCTGGAAGTGAAATCGGTGCAGATCGCATTGGGATGATCGTCCTGGCGGGCGGTTGAGTGCAGCCACCAATGGCTGACGGGCAGTCATGCGCGGTTCCGGGTCGCGCGCCGCGCATGACTGCGACGATCGGCGGGCTGCGGCAAGAAGTGGGAATGGATATGAGGATCGGATTCATCGGACTTGGCGTGCAGGGATTGCCGCTGGCGCTCAATCTGGCGGCGGCGGGCCATGAACTGCACGGCTTCGACGTCAGGGCGGAGCCCCAGGCCGCGCTGCGGGAGGCGGGCGCTCATGTGGCGCAGTCTCCGGCCGAGATCGCGCAGAAATGCGAGGTCGTCTTCATCTGCGTCGCCACCGACGCGCAAGTGATCGACGTCGTGCTGGGCGACGATGGGCTTGCCTCCACCGCCGCACCCGGCCTGATCGTCGTCAGCCATTGCACGGTGAGCGCGGAGACGATGGCGGCCTTGGTCGAAGGCGCGCGGGCGCATGGCCTGCGCCTGGTCGACGCGCCGGTCAGCGGCGGGGCCAAGGGTGCGCAGGAAAAGACCATGTCGTTCATGGCGGCGGGCGATGAGGAGGTGCTGGACATCTGCGAGCCGCTTTTCAGGCTTTCGGGTTCCACCATTCTACGGACCGGCGCTGCGGGCACGGCGACGATCGCCAAGCTGGCGCATCAGGTCACGATCATCGGCAATATCCTCGCCATGGCAGAGGGCATGCGCCTGGGCGTGGCGGCGGGGCTGGCCCCGGAAGTCGTAAAGCAGGTCATCACCGGTGGCCTGGCGCGCAGCTTCATTGCCGAAACCTGGGGAGAGATCAAAATGGCGCCCCACGCCATCCCGATCTACACCAAGGATCTTGAGAACAGTCTTCAACTGGCCGGAAAGCTGGGCATTTCCTTGCCCGGCGCGAAGCTGATGAAGCAGGAAATCGAAAATATCGTCCCTTAATTTGGAAGAACGGAACATGGGAATGCATTCTTCAAATCTCGTCGATACGACGAGGGATGTGGTCAGCCGCAAGATCTTTCACGATCAGGATATTTACGAGCGGGAACTGGAGCAGATCTTCCGCAAGAGGTGGCTGCTCGTCGCGCATGAGAGCCAGCTTCCCGCGCCGGGCGACTATTTCCTGTCGCGCATGGGCGAGGACCAGGTCATCGTATCGCGCAGCCGCGACATGAAGATCAACGTCTTCCTGAATACCTGCCGTCACAAGGGCATGCGCATTTGCCGCTATGACGAAGGCAACACCAAGCTGTTCTACTGCCCCTATCATGCCTGGTCCTACGACCTGAACGGCGACCTGAAGGGCGTGCCCGAGTTTGAGAATTTCCCGGACTCCTTCGACAAGAAGGATTGGGGCCTCATCAAAGTGGCGAAGGTCGCGACCTTCCGCGGCACCGTATGGGCGACCTGGAACCAGGATGCGCCGGATTTCGAGGATTATCTGGGCGATGCGAAGGAAGGCCTGTGGTACGGCCTTGGCGCCTGGGACGGCGGCGATGGAGAGGTCGAAGTCTATGGCGGGGTCCAGAAATGGATCATTCCGTGCAACTGGAAGTTCGTGTCCGAAAATTCCGGCGGCGACCCGCTGCACAATATCAGCCATCAGTCGACCGACATGAGCCGCATCGGCCCGCGCGAGGGCGTCGGACGCCGCGATCCCTTCGGGGAGCTGTTCCTCACCGCGACCGGCAATGGTCACGGCCTGATCTATGAGCGGGTGGCGACGGACCAGCCGCGTGGTCATTATTCGATGTCGAAGATCACGTCGGAATATTTCGAGGATTGCTGGCGCCGCCGCGTCGCCCGCCTGGGCGAAAAGGCGGGATCGCCGCTGGTGCTGGCCAATATCTTCCCCAATGCGGGCTTCCATACGCAGCAGCCGCGGGTGTTGCTGATGGCGCATCCCAACGGCCCGCAATCCTGCATGGCCTGGCGCATGTTCTTCGTCGACAAGGACGCGCCGCAGGAGGCGAAGGATTTCCTCCGCCGCTACTATATCTCCTACAGCGGCCCCGGCGGCATGACCGAACAGGACGACATGGAGAATTGGAACTATGCGTCGGAGGGGGCGTCCGTCCGCGCCGCGCAGCACGCGCCCTTTAGCTATGTGGCCGATTCCGGCAGCTTCACCGACCCCTATATCCCCGGCAAAGTCAGCAAATGGTGGATGACGGAGCGCAACAACATGGCCTTCTACCGGGCCTGGTCGGAAGCGATGGAAGCATAAGGGGGTAATGATGACCATCGTCCAAGAAGCCGCCGGTAAGACGGCATCCATCGAACGCCTGCTGCTGACGCGTGAAATCGAGGATTTCCTCTACAGGGAAGCCGATACCATCGATGCGCGAAGGTTCGAAGAATGGCTTTCCTTCTTTGCGGATGACCTGCGTTACTGGGTACCGATCCGCAAGAACTTGCCGTTCAACCGGCGGTTCGATGATATGACCAACGATTATGAATCGGCATGGATCGACGACACGCGTGCGACGCTGGAAGCCCGCGTCTACCAGATCATGACCAAGATTCATTGGGCGGAGGAGCCGTTGTCGCGCGTCTCCCATCTGGTTTCCAACGTCTATGTCGACAAGGTGGAGGAGCAGGACGGCGATCAGGTGATCGTCGTCAGAAGCAAGCTGCTTTGCCACCGTTCGCGCATGGAGGAAGCGGGCGAGATGCTGCTCGCCAAGCGGGAGGACAGAATCCGCCGGGAAGAAGATGGTCTGAAAGTCTTCTGGCGGAAAATCACCATCGATCAGGCGACTCTCCATGTCAAGAATCTGTCCTTTTTCCTTTAGAACTTCAATTTTCCTAAAAACATCATATAGTTAATGTGGGAGGGGTTTAGATGAAAATGTCAACGACAGCGATAAGGCTTGCTCTTTTCTGTGGCGCCGCCGCCCTGTCCATTCCGGCGATGGCCCAGACCGGCGGGGAAGCACGCGCCAATGGCCCGGCTGTCCCGGCGGATGCCAATGACCAACCGACCGACGGCAGCGACATCATCGTGACCGCGCTGCGCCGCGATACGACGCTTCAGAAGACGCCGGCCGCCGTCACCGCCATTTCGGGCAAGGAGCTCGCCTCACGCGGCATTTCGAATGTCGAGGATCTGGCTGCCGTCGTTCCGGCGGTCAGCTTCGGCAAGAATATCGGCCAGGCGCATATCGCGGTGCGCGGCATCGGTTCCGACGGCGTGGTTGCGGGCCAGGACCCGCGTGTCGCCTTCTACCAGGACGGCGTCTATATTGCGCGTCCCGACGCGCAGCTCAGCGGCATGTTCGACGTCGATTCCGTGCAGGTTCTGAAGGGGCCGCAGGGCACGCTCTACGGCCGCAACGCCACCGGCGGCGCGGTGGTCGTGACCAGCGCCCGGCCCACGCAGGAGATGCAGGGCTATATCCGCGCAGGCTATGGCAATTACAACGCCACCAAGGTGGAAGGGGCGATCTCCGGCCCGGTCACGTCCAATCTGGCGCTCCGTTTCGCCGCCCATCATGAAAGTCATGACGGCTATGGCAAGAATATCGTCACGGGCACCGACATCGACGACAAGGATGAACTCGGCCTGCGCGTGTCGGCGCTGTGGACGCCGGTCGACGGCCTCGAATTCCTGACGATCTTCGATTATTCCGATGAATCGGATCGGGCGAACGGCCTGCATTATTTCGGTCCCGCCCAGCCCAATGTGATCCCGCTCGGCATCCGGCTCGGCGGCCGCGCCCTGTACAACAGCCGCGACATCGCCAGCGACATCGATCCCAAGGTCCATATCAGGACCTGGGGCATCGTCCAGAAAATCGACTATCAGACCGATTGGGCGACGTTGAAGTCGATCACGGCCTATCGCAGCGTGAAATCCTCCAACCTTGTCGACATTGACGGCACCGACGTCCAGCTTGGCGTGGATACGCTGTTCAACAAGTCCGAACAGTTCAGCCAGGAACTGACGCTGGACGGCCGCGCCGGCCGCTTTTCCTGGCTGGTCGGTGGGCAATATTTCTACGAGAATATCGGCCCGTCCGGTTCGGAAATTCCGATCAGCTCGGCTGTGCAGGGCGGTGCGCTCAGTCTGCGCGACGCTTTCTATGCCGTCGGTTATCAGAAGACCTACGGCCTGGCAGCCTATGCCCAGTTGACCTATGAGATTGCCGACGGCCTGAAGCTGAGCGTCGGCGGCCGGTATAGCACTGAGAAGAAGAAGCTGAACGACAATTTCCAGCTCGATTTCACCCGGCCGTACCAGCCGGGCGGGCCGCTGGTTTCCGTTCCCGGCTTCCCGCGCCAGCTTTCGGACCGCTTCTCCCGATTCACGCCCACGGCGACGCTGGAATATCAGGTCACGCCGGAAATCTTCTCCTATTTCACCTATAGCCAGGGCTTCAAAAGCGGCGGCTATGCGATCGGCGTCAATCAATCGGCCTATCAGCCCGAAAAGATCACCAATTATGAAGGCGGCATCAAGACGACCTTCCTGGGCGGCGCGGTCAAGGCGAACCTGATCGGGTTCCACTATGACTATAGCGACCTGCAGGTGACGCAGGTCCGGGGCAATGTCAGCGTGACGGAAAATGCGGCGTCCGCGAAGGTCGACGGTTTCGAACTGGAACTGGCGGTCAGTCCGGCGCATGGCCTGAGCCTGGGCGGAAACCTGGCCTATGTGGATGCGAAATATGATCGCTTCTTCACTGTCGATCCCAGCAATCCCAGCGTGGGCAATCAGGATCTGTCCGGCTATACCTTGTCCCAGGCGCCCAAGACGTCCTTCATGCTGTTCGCATCGAACAAGTGGGAAATCGGTGATTATTCCGTGACCGTGCGCGGCGACTATAATTTCGTCGACAAGCAATATTTCTCGCCGTTCGAAAATCCGCTGGTCTCCCAGAAGAGCTACGGCGTGGGTTCGGTCAGCGCGCGCGTGGAAAATGCGGGGGGTTGGTCGGTCGAAGGCTATATCCGCAACATCGGCAATACGCAGGCGATCGCGCAGACCTATGTGTCATCGACGCTGTTTGGGACGCCGGTGCTGGGGACGCTCATCGCGCCGCGCACCTATGGCGTGACGGTCGGTTACTCCTTCTGACCCTTTTGGCCGGGGGCTGGTCCATAATGGGCCAGCCTCCGTTTCTCCCATCCGGCGAGGAGGAATGTGATGCACGCTATCGAAATAGCGCCTGAAATCGCCGCGCGCGCGATGGCGGCCCGCGGCGGGCGCCAGAGACTGTTCGATGCCGTCGACCCCGCCCGGACCGCCCATGTCGTCATCGATATGCAGAACGGCTTCGTGGAACCGGGCGCCACGGTCGAAATCGCCACTGCGCGGGAGATCGTGCCCGCCATCAACCGGATTTCCCGCGCCGTCCGGGAAGCGGGAGGCATCAATATCTTCGTGCAATTCGTCACCGACGGGCGGGCGCTCAGGGATTGGTCGACTTTCTACGGTACCGTTTTCCTTCCCGGTTTTTCGGAAGGGATGCTGGAAAGCTTCCGGCCCGGCAGTCATGGTCATGCGCTCTATTCCGAACTGGATGTCGCGCCGGAGGATTTCGCGGTGGACAAGGCTCGTTTCGGCGCCTTCTCGCCGGGCACCAGCTCGCTCCACGATCTTCTTCAGGAAAAGGGGATCGACACGCTGATCGTGACGGGCACGGCGACCAATGTGTGCTGCGAGACGACGGCGCGCGAAGCCATGCAGCTTAACTATCGCGTGATTTTCGTGTCGGATGCAACGGCGGCCCTGTCCGATGTCGAACATAATGCCGCGCTGAATTCGCTGACGGCGATCTTCGCGGATGTGGTTCCGGCCGATGCGGTGGTGGAACTGCTTTCGGCATAGATTTTCGGCGCTATCCTCCCTGAGCGGTCGGTCGCGGCTTTTTGCCGCGGCCGGCCGTTTTTCGTTCGGGATTCGGGGCCAGCGCCAACCCAAAGATGATGATAGTAACTATCGTGATATTTGGGTTGTCCGATGCGGGTTCAGGATCGAAAGTCTTCGTCAGGCAAAGGCAAGACCAGCAAAGACGAAAAGAAAATGGCCCTGAGAGACAGCGTAATCGCCGCCTTCGCGGAAACCGAAATCCAGTTCCGCAGCGGAAAGGAACCTTTTTCGCTCGCGGGCGAAATCATGGACAGCCTGCTCACCGATACGGGCTTCGAAAAGTCGGACATTGACGGCATGATCGTGACGCCCTCAGTGTCGGCGGCCTCGACCGCCTTCTGGGCGCAGAGCATGGTCGACTTTCTCGGCCTCGAACTCGATTTCACCGATACCTGCGATCTGGGCGGATGCGGCGCCGCCGGATCGGTCGTCCGTGCCGCCGCCGCCATCGATGCGGGGCTTTGTTCGACCGTGCTGGTGCTGTGCGCGGATGCGCCGTCCAGCCGCTTCGACTATGTCAACTATTCCTTCCATGAGGAATGGACCGACCCCTATGGCCTGATGGGCCCGCCCGGCTCCTTCGGCCTGCTCTCCAAGCGATATGACCATCAATATGGCCTCGACCTGGAAGTGTTGGCGAAGCTCGCCATCACGCAGCGCAACCATGCCATATTGAACGACAATGCGTGCAGCAAGCTGCGCAGCCCGATCACGGTCGACGACTATATGTGCTCGCGGATGATCGCGGACCCGATCCGCCTGCTCGACTGCGTCATGTTCGCGGACGGTGCGAACGGCCTGCTCGTCACGCGGCGCGCCATAGCGAAGGCGAAGGGGCTGGACCGCTTCGTTGTGCCCATCGGCTATGGCGAAGTGACCAATTTCGGCGGCGCGGCCAGCCAGGTGGACATCACCGCGACAGGCCATGCCAAGGCGGGGCAGCGCGCTTTCGCCCAGGCCGGGCTGACGCCTGACCGGATCGCGTCCTTTCACCCCTATGACGATTTCCTGATCGCGATCATGCTGCAATTCGAGATGCTAGGCTTCGGCGCGCCGGGGCAGGGGGGCGCCTTCATCCGCGAACGCAACCTCGCTTTCGACGGCGACCTGCCGCTCAACACAGGTGGAGGGCAGATTTCCGCCGGGCAGGCGGGGCTGGCGGGCGGCGGCACCAATCTGGTGGAGGCGGTGCGGCAATTGCTGGGGCAGGGCGGCGCCCGTCAGGTCCGCAACACCGACAATGCGCTCGTCACCGGCATTGGCTGGATACCCTATGGCCGCAACTGGGGAACCAGCGTCGCTCTCATCCTGGCTCCCGATGCGTGAGGCACCATGACGGACTATAACGACACCCTCTCCATTCAGCGCGACGCCATCAGGCCGCTGCCTTTTTCGGAACCCTTCTGGGCTGCCACGCGGGAGAAACGCCTGCTGGTGCAGCATTGTCCGCGCACCGGCGTTCCCCAATTCTTCCCGCGCCCGGTCAGCATCGCCACCGGCCGATCCGACCTGGAATGGAAGGAAGTGGACGGGCTGGGCGAAATCTACAGCTACACGGTCACTCATGTCGGGCTGAAGCCATTCAGGGGGCATGAACCCTATGTGGTGATCCTCGCCAGGCTCGACATCGGGGTCGACATCGTCTCCAATCTCGTCAACTTCCGGGAGGATCAGTTGTGCATCGGCCAGCGGATCAGGCCGTTCTGGAAGCCGCTGGACGATGGCCGTCACCTGCTGCTGTTCGAACCCGACGCTCCCTTGCAACAATCCAATCCGGACGCACCATGACCAACCTATATGATGTTACTGTCGATCCAGCCACTGACCGGCGCCCGGGCATGGAGGCGCTGCTTCGTCCCCGCTCGATCGCGATCTTCGGCATGTCGTCGCGCCCCGGAACCACCGGTCGGATCATCCTGAAGCAGATACTCGGCGGCGGTTTTTCTGGAGACATCCATCTTGTCGGCAGGTCGGGGGGCGAGGTTGAGGGAATCCCGATCCTGACCGTCCCGGAAGAGCTGCCGGAAGGGATCGACCTTGCGATCCTGACGGTGCCCGCAGAGGGTCTGCACGACGCCATCCAGGCCTGCGTCGCCCGCAAGATCGGGAGCGCGGTCAGCTTCGCCTCCGGCTTCGCGGAACTGGGCGAGGAGGGCCGTCGCAGGCAGGAGGAGATCGCCGCCGTAGCGGCCCGCGGCAATCTCGCGCTGCTTGGCCCGAACACGGTCGGCTATTATAATTTCGTCGATGGCCTGACGGTGATGATGATCGATCAGGCATCGCCCCCGCCGCTCCCGAAGGACAGCGGCCCCGCCATGGCGATCGTCGCGCAGAGCGGCGGCATCGCCAATCATCTTGCCGGGTCGCTCCGCGCGCGGTCGGTCCCCCTGTCCTACATCATGACGACTGGCAATGAGGCCGTGATCGACGTCAGCCAGTTGGTCGACCATTTCCTCGACGACGACCGCACGCAGGTGATCGCCGCCTATGCCGAGCAGATCGGCGCTCCGCAGGATTTCCTCGCCCTGGGCGCGAAGGCGAAGGCCAGGGGCAAGTCGGTGCTTCTGCTGCATCCGGGGCGCACCGCGAAGGGTCAGGCGGCGGCGAGCACGCATACGGGTTCGCTCGCGGGCAATTATGCCGCCATGGCCCTTGCCGTCGAGCAGGCGGGCATCCTCCTGGTGGAAACGATGGAGGAGCTGATCGACGTCGCGCAGTTGCTGCTCTATTTCCCGCAAGCGCCGGAGGGCGGCCTTGGCCTGCTGACCACGTCGGGAGCGCTCTGCGCCCTGAGCGCCGATTATCTCGACAGCCGCGAGCTTGACATGCCCGCGCTGTCCGATGGGACGCTGGACGCCTTGCGGGCGATGCTGCCCGATTATCTCTCTCCAAAGAACCCGCTGGACCTGGGCACGTTGCCCGCGTGGAAACCGGAGATGATCGGTGCGGGCGCGGCGCAATTGCTGGCCGATCCGAACATCGGCAGCATTATCGTCTCGCTTCCCCTGACCGAAGCGGACCGGATGACGGCCTGGCTGACCTCCTTTTCCGAGGCCTATCGGGCCGCGCCCAAGCCGACGATCTTCGTTCTGGCCGGCGAGGATTGCCCCCTGCCCGACGCCTTGCTGCAAAGCGCCGCAAGGGACGGCATAGTCCTCATGCGTTCGAACGAGCGCGCGATCCGCGCGCTGGCGACCTATCACCGCCATGCCGGGGACCGTCGGCGTCCGGCGCAAGCGGTGCAGCCTGAGAAGTTCGCGTTCCTGCCGCCTTTGGGTTCCGGCACGCAGGCCGAATGGTCCAGCAAGGCCGTCGTTTCCGCCATCGGCATCCCCGTTCCGCCCGGTGCCCTTGCCGTCACGCCCGACGAAGCCGTCTCCATCGCGGAGCGCGTGGGTTATCCGGTGGTCATGAAGGCGCAGGCGGCTTCGCTGGCGCATAAGAGCGAAGTCGGCGGGGTCATGCTCTCCCTGCGCGATGCCGATGCGGTTCGTTCGGCCTGGGACCGGCTGCACGCAAATGTGGCGAAGGGCAGGCCGGACCTGCGGCTGGACGTCATATTGGTGGAGGCGATGGGCCGGCAGGGGCTGGAACTGGTGGTCGGCGCGACCCGCGATGCTGCCTGGGGGCCGATCATGATGGTCGGGCTGGGCGGTATCTGGGTGGAGGCGTTGCAGGATGTGCGCCTCATCTCCCCCGCCATGTCGCGGAACAGGATCGTGGAGGAATTGGGACGGCTGAAGGCGGCCAGACTGCTGCACGGTTTCCGTGGCGCGCCGCCGGTCGATGTGGAGGCCGTGGCCGATGCGGTGCAGGCCGTGGCCCGGCTGATGACGACCGAGCCCGCCATAAAGGAAATCGACATCAACCCCCTGGTCGCCTTGCCGGTGGGCGAAGGCGTCATCGCGCTCGACGCGCTGATCGTTGTGGAGTGAAGGCATGATGAGCGAGGCCATGAGCGATGCCGTGCTGCTGCAGGTGGAGGACCGGATCGCCACCGTCACCATCAACCGGCCGGACCGGCGCAACGCCTTTTCCCGGACGGTTGCCGAAGGGCTGAACGCCGCTTTCTCCACCTTGCCGGAGGATGTTCGAGCGGTGATCCTGACCGGCGCCGGGCCGCATTTCTGCGCCGGGCTGGACCTGAAGGAGCATAAGGAGATCGAGCCGTTCGAGGCGGTGAAATTCTCGCGGTCCAGCCATGACCTGCTGCTCCGGATGCGCAATTGCGGCCGTCCGGTGATCGCGGCGATGCAGGGCGCGGTGATCGGCGGAGGCATGGAAATCGCCTGTCAGGCGCATATCCGCGTCGCTGACGAAAGCGCGTTCTTTGAACTGCCCGAAGGACGGCGCGGCATTTTCGTGGGCGGCGGGGCCAGCGTCAGCGTGGCGCGCATCATGGGCGCCGACCGGCTGATCGAGATGATGCTGACCGGCCGCCGCTATGACGCGCGGGACGGCGAAAGGCTGGGTCTGGCGCATTATGTCGTGGAGGAGGGAAGGGCGCTCGAACGGGCGATGGAGATTGCGCGCAATGTTTCCGGCAACGCCATCATCTCCAACTATATGATCCTCCAGGCCTTGCAGCATATCGACGAGATGCCGGCGGCGGCAGGCTATTTCACTGAAAGTCTGGCGCAGGCGATGACGCTGACGTCGCGTGACGCCAGATCGGGCATGGAAGCCTTCCTGCAAAAGCGCGCCATCGAGTTCTGAAGGGCCGCCCTCATGACATCCTATCGCGCCCCGGTGGCCGAAACCCTCTTCCTGTTGAAGCATGTCCTGCGGATCGATGATTACCGGGACATCGATGCCTTTTCCGAACTTTCGGACGATCTGCTGCTGGCCATATTGGAAGGGGCGGGGCAGTTCTCCGCCGCCGTGCTTGCGCCGATCAATGCGGCGGGCGATGCGGAAGGCTGCACCCGTCATCTCGACGGCAGCGTGACCACGCCGCGTGGCTTCAAGGCCGCCTTCGAGCGGCTGCGCGAAGGCGGATGGAACAACCTCGCCGTTTCGGCCGAGGATGGCGGCCCTGGCTTGCCCTATGTCGTCACCGCGACGGTCGAGGAATATCTGAACAGCGGCAATCAGTCCTTCTGCATGTACAGCAATTGGGGCTTTTTCGGCTCGATGCTGATGCGGGGCGTGTCGCAGCCGCATCTGCGCCGCGACTATCTGGCGCGGCTGGTGTCAGGCGAATGGATCGGCACGATGGCGATGACGGAGCCGCATGCGGGAACCGACCTCGGCCTCATGCGCACGAAGGCCGTGCCGGAGATGGACGGCTCCTATCGCCTGACCGGCACGAAGATGTTCATCTCCGGCGGCGATCACGACCTGACGCCCAATATCGTGCATTTCGTGCTGGCGCGGATCGAGGGCGCGCCCGCTGGCAGCCAAGGGCTGTCGCTGTTCCTTGTCCCCAAATATCTGGCCGGGCCGGATGGCGCGCCGGGCGAAGCCAATGGCGTATCCTGCGGCTCGGTCGAACATAAGATGGGGCTTCGGGGCAGCGCCACCTGCGTCATGCATTTCGACCATGCGCAAGGCTGGCTCATCAGCGAGCCGCATCGGGGGTTGGCGCAGATGTTCCGCCTGATGAACCATGCGCGCCGCCTCACGGGCGTCATCGCCATCGCGGGCAGCGAAGCCGCCTGTCAGCGCGCTGCAAGCTATGTGAAGGAAAGGGTGCAGGGAAAGGCGCCGGGATCGCATGGGCGATCGAACGCCGCCGCCGACCCGCTGATCGAGCAGCCGGACGTGCGCCGCGTCCTTATGACCATCCGCTCGTTCGTCGATGCTGGGCGCGCGCTGGTGCTGTGGCTATCGCTCCAGCTCGATCTGCAGGAACGGTCGCCGGCCGGGGAAGTCCGTCAGCGCGCCGCCGACCGGATCTCGCTCCTCACCCCCATCGCGAAGGCCGTGCTTTCCGACATGGGCCATGATGTGGCGATCATGGCGCAGCAGATGTTCGGCGGGCATGGATATATTGTCGAGACCGGCATCGAGCAATATTCGCGCGACCTGCGGATGCTCTCCTTGGCGGAGGGCGCCAATGGCGTGCAGGCGATGGATCTGGTCGGGCGTAAGCTGGTGCGGGACGAGGGGCATGTCTTTCGGCGCTATATGGCCGATGTGCAGCAGGAAATCGCCGCCCTGCCCGCTGCAATCAGCGATCTGGGCACGGCGATGGAAGCCGCCATGGCGGACGTCGCGGCGGCGGTGGAAACCCTCATCGCCGCCGATGTGGAGGATGCCGGTTATGGCGCCTATGATTTCATGACGGCGCTCGGCCTGCTTGCGCTGGGGCATATGTGGCTGATGATCGCGAGAGCGGCCGTGACGGCAGACGCGCCGGAAGATGTGCGCGACATGAGGGCGCGCCTGACGAAAGCGCGGTTCTTCATGTCCCGGCACCTGGTTGACGTGGCCGCCTGTCTGGCCAGGGTGAGGGCTGCTACGGACGATCTCCGGAACTTGGCGGTGGATGCGTTCTAGGTGCATGGATAAATCCGGAGTGTTGGGGAATGGCCATTAGCTGCGTTAAGTGCGCCGTGTTCCTGCGAAGGCAGGAACCCAGTTCAGACGGCGCGATGATCCACTAGGGGCGGGACTGGGCTCCTGCCTTCGCAGGAGCACGGCTCACCTTAGGGCCAACATCCATGCCCGCTCCGTGCCCATTTCCGCCGCCAACCAACCCTCCATCGCCCGGCTCGCTCAGACAAGCATCCCTCAATAGCGCGAAGCCTCCCGAACCAATTGCGCCATGAGGCGCCGGAGCCATTTCAGCCTGGGGCTTTTGTCGAACCGGCGATGCCACACCTGCTTCAGCTTCATGCGGGGCGAGACGAACGGCGTCTCCAGGATCGCGAGGGGATACATGTTGACCGCCTCTTCCGCCGTGGGACGCGGCAATGTCGCGATAAGGTCGGTCTTCGACACGATATAGGGCAGATAGACCGAATGGGACATGGCGAGGGCGATCCGGCGCTCGATACCCTGCTCCTTCAGCTTCTCCAGGATCAGGTCTCCGACCCGGTTGCCGGGATGCACGACGGCATGGCTCGCCCGCTCATATTGCTCGCGGGAGAGCTGGCCGGCGATGTCCGGATGGTCGCGCCGGACGATGCAGACAGCGTCATGATCCAGAATGACCTGCTGGTGGAAAACAGCGGAATTCAGGTCCGGAAAATAGCCGTAAGCCAGATCGATCTCGCCCGCATCCATTGCCTTGGGAAGATCGTTGGTCTCGCACAATATGGTTCTCAGCGTGATGTCCGGCGCTTCGCGGGCGAGGAAATTGACGATTTCCGGCAGGGATTCGAGTTCCCCGAAATCGGTCGTGCTGATCGTGAAGACACCCTCCCCGTCGCCGGGGTTGAAAGGGGCCTTGGCGAACAGGTCGAACCGGATGGCGTCCAGAATCTCGCGAAGCGGCTCGCGAAATTGCAGCGCCAGTTCGGTCGGGCGCATGGCCCCCTGGCTGCGGACGAAGAGGTCGTCCCCGAACAGATGGCGCAGCTTGTTGAGCGACGCGCTGATCGTCGGCTGGCTGACGCCAAGCTTCTGGGCGGCGTGGGTGAGGTTCTCGACCTCCAGGATCGTATCGAAGATGACGAGCAGATTGAGGTCGATACGGTGGAGATCCATAAGCGCTTGCGCGGTTCCTGCCCGACACCAGAGCGGCCGCCGGTTTTCCGCCGGCGCCGTCACTGATTCAGTTCCACGCGGAAGGGAAGATGACCGCGCTTCCATCAGGATAAGCCCTCCTGAAGCCGTTCGCAATCGGGGAATCCTTCAGGCTTCGGCCAGCCTGGCGGTGGCCGCGGCGACCTCCCCACCGTCGAGCAGATCCTTGCGCAGAGTGCGGGCGGCGATCAGATAATGGATCGCGCCCCATAGAAAGGCTAGCGAGCATGCGACCAGCGCCCAGCGCAGGCCCTGCGCGGCCGCATCGCGGCACAGGGATTCCACCAGCGATGTCGCGGGGACGCCGCCCGTGCACTGTTCGGAATAATCCGCTCCGGCAAAATGCGCCGCCGCCAGCTTGTCGCTCAGGAAGCCGGTGAATGTCGGCCCGACGCCCATGCCGAACAGGTTGACCGCCAGATAGAGCAGGGCGGTCGCCCGCATGCGGGGCGTGACCATATTGTGCATCAGGCCCATGGTGGGGCCAAGGTTCAGATATTGCAGCGCCGGGGGCACCAGCAGGATGGCCATGGCCAGTTCCTGCGTCGGCGCCAGGAAACCCGCCATATAGCCCGGCACGGCCAGGATCAGCCCGAGCGCGGGAATCCACACCGCCCAGCGCCGGTCGTGCAGCGACAGCCGGTCAGTGATGACGCCGGACGCGAAAATGCCGATGCCGGCCGAAACCCCGCTGGTGAGGCCCAGGAACAGGCCCGCTTCGGTCAGGGTCGCGCCATAGGTGCGGATGAAGAAAGGCGCGGCGAAGGTCAGGATGGAATAGGCGCCGAACGCAGCGATGCTCGCCCCCGCGACGATGTGGAACAGGGCGCGCTTGCGGGCGAATTGTTGCAGGACGGCCTTGAAGCTGGGCGGGCTGGTTTCGGCGGCGTGCCCGGCGTCCAGGCGGCCGCGTTCCGGCTCGCGGATGGTGAGCGGGATCAGGATCGCGAGCAAGATGCCGGGAAGGCCGAAGATCACGAAGGTCGCGCGCCAGCCAAAGGCCTCCGCGGCATGGCCGCCGCCGATCGAACCGATCAGCACGCCCGCCGACACGCCGAGCGAATAGATCGAGAAGGCGGTTCCGCGCTTCTCTGGCGGGAAAAAGTCCGTGATCAGCGAATGGGCGGGCGGGCTCGCGCCGGCCTCGCCCACGCCGACGGCGACGCGCAGGGCGAAAAGGCTGGCAAATCCCCGCGCCAGTCCGCTCGCCGCCGTCGCCAGCGACCAGACGGTCAGGGAGGCGGCGATGAGCCATCGGCGGTCCACGCGTTCCGCCAGCCGGGCGACCGGGATGCCGAGCGTCGAATAGAAGATTGCGAAGGCGAACCCGCCCAGCAGGCCAAGCTGCGTGTCGCTAAGGTGCAGCTCTTCCTTGATCGGATTCTGGATGATCGACAGGATCGTGCGATCCATGAAGCTCGACGTGTAGGCGAGCGTCATTAGGAACAGCACCCATGACTTCGTTCGCGCGCTCTCTGCGCCGGCCGATGGCGGCCGGCTGGAGGAATCTGGGGACAAGATTTCGGCCTCCGCTCCGGTCGATCCTATATTGTGCAGGCAGGCCATGACGATTTCACGGGCGGCCTGACGATCAACTATTTCCGCCTGATTATCGGCATCCATCGGCGGCCAGTAATCGTTTCTGGCTATTGGCGGTATCCGCCCTGGCTATTCGGAGGCGCACGCCCGGCCGCATCATAATTGGCGGCGATTATGGGTATAGCGCAAAAAAATTTCAAAGCTCCGGATGCTGCCATTAGCCTTTGCGACTGACTATGGGCCGGCCATCACCGCTTTGCGAAGGTGCGCCCGGCTCTGACAGGATGTGAAAGGGAGAGGTGATCGTCAAAGGGGGGGCCGCCATCGCGGCTGTCGCCAAATCGCGCCGCGTATCCGGCGCCGGACGATCCGCAACTTCTTTTGATCGCAATCCTCGAATGGAGTTTGGAAGAGGGATCATGCGGGTCGGATTCATCGGTCTCGGTTTTCAGGGCAAGCCCCTGGCGCGCAACATTCTGGCGGCGGGCTATCCGCTGGCGGTCCATGACCTGTGGGATGCGCCGGTGCGCGAACTGGCGGCGGAGGGCGCCGTGGCGGCTCGCTCGCCTGCCGAAGTGGCGGCGCAGAGTGATCTCGTCATCGTCTGCGTGGTCGATGACGCACAGGTCATGGAGGTGCTGGATGGCCCGGACGGGGTCTTCGGTGCCGCCGTCAAGGGACAGATCGTCGCCGTTCACAGCACCATATTGCCCGAGACGATGGAGAAAGCCGCCGCGCTCGCAAAGGAACGCGGCATCGCCCTGGTCGATGCGCCCGTCAGCGGCAGCGCCAAGGGCGCGGAGGAAAAAACCATGTCCTTCATGGTGGGCGGCCCGGCCGAGGCAGTGGAGCAATGCCTGCCGGTCTTCCGGGTTTCCGGCTCCACCATCACCCTGACCGGCGGCGTCGGCACGGCGACATCGGCCAAGATCGCGCATCAGCTCATATGCTGCGTCAACATGATGGCGGTCGCGGAGGGCCTTCGTCTCGGTCAGGCCGCGGGTGTTTCCCGCGATGTGCTGCTGGAGGTCTTTCACGGCGGTTTCGCCCAGAGCAGGGCGGCCGAAATGTGGCCCGAACTCGATCTTCATCCCCGCGCTACCCCGATTTTCCACAAGGATCTCAAGGCGGCGCTCGCGCTGGGGCATCAGGTCGACGTGGCGCTGCCCGCGGCCGCGCTGGTGCAGCAGATGCTGAGCCAGATCCTTCCGCGCATCGAAAAGGACAAATGACAATGAGCAAGATCATCATCAGTTGCGCGGTAACGGGGTCGGCCCATACGCCCACCATGTCGGATGCGCTGCCGGTCACGCCGGAGGAGATCGCGGCCCAGTCGATCGAGGCGGCCGAGGCAGGAGCGGCGATCCTGCATCTCCACGCCCGCATTCCGGAGGATGGCCGCCCTACCGGCGATCCCGATGTCTATGGCCGCTTCCTGCCGGTCATTCGCCAGCGCACCGACGCCATCATCAACATCACCACCGGCGGCGCGGCGACGATGCCGGTGGAGGAGCGGCTCGCCGCCGCCATCCGGTTCAAGCCGGAGCTGTGTTCGCTCAACATGGGGTCGATGAATTTCGCCTTCTTCCCCGCCGCCAAGCGGATCGAAAGCTGGAAACATGGTTGGGAGAAGGATTATGTCGTCCATTCGGACGACTATATCTTCCGAAACACCTTCCGCGACATCGAGAAGATACTTTGCACCATGTCGGAGGCGGGCACGAAGTTCGAGCATGAATGCTACGATCTTGGCCATCTCTACAATCTGGCGCATTTCGTCGACCGGGGACTGGTGAAGGCGCCGTTCTTCATCCAGATGATCTTCGGCATATTGGGCGGGGTCGGCGCCGATCTCGAAAATCTCTTCGTCATGAAGGAAACGGCGGACCGGCTGTTCGGGCGCGGCACCTATCAATGGTCGGTGCTGGCGGCGGGCAGGCACCAGATGCCGTTTCTGACGCAAGCGGCGCTGATGGGCGGCCATGTGCGGGTCGGCCTGGAGGACAGTTTGTTCATCGAGCGCGGCGTGCTGGCGGCGTCGAACGCGCAGCAGGTGGGGAAGATCGTCCGCATCCTGAAGGAAATGGGGCATGACCCCGCCACGCCTGCGGCAGCGCGCGAGATGCTGGGCCTGAAGGGCGGCGACCGCGTCGAATTCTGATCGCCGCAAGAAGGAGCATCAAGGGATGTATGAAGCGTTTCCCGGCAATTATGTCTGGAATCTGTCCGTCAACATCTGCCTGAACATGGGCGGCGTGATGGGAGAGATCGACCCGGCGAACGACCGGGTCCGGGCGGTCGCAAGCACGGATGCGGACCAGGGGACGGAAGCCTTTTTCGAAGCCTGGGGGGAGCTTGCCGACCGCGTCCGCACGCTGGCGGCGGAGAGCGAGGCTGCGGGCCATCCGTTCAGCGCGGCGGAGAAATATGCCCGCGCCGCCGCCTATTACATAACGGCGGAGCGCATGCAGAGCCGGGATTTCGCGCCCCGCAAGGCGATGTATGCGCGGCTGCTGGAGACGATGGAGCGTTTCTACGCGACCAGCGACCTGGGCGCGGGCCGCGTCGAATTTCCCTATGAGGGGTCCAGCCTTTCCGCCATTTTCGTGCCGGGCCGCGGCGAAGGACCGCGCCCATGCATGATCTTTTGCAACGGTCTCGACAGCACCAAGGAGATGGTGATGCTCACCCTGCGCGACCGGTTCGCGAAGCGGGGCATTTCGACCCTGGTGATCGACCAGCCTGGCGTGGGCGAGGCGCTGCGGCTGAACGGCCTGCCCGCCGTTCACGACACCGAACGCTGGGCGCGGGCGGCGGTGGACTATCTGGAGACCCGCGCCGATGTCGATCCCAAGCGGATCGGTATGATGGGCTGGTCGATGGGCGGCTATTATGCACCGCGCGCTCTGGCCTATGAACCGCGCTTCGCGATCGGGGCGGTATGGGGCGGCAATCATGACTGGGGCGGGCATCAGAAAGCGCGGCTGGCCCGCGAGGGCGACATGCCGGTGCCGCATTATTGGGACCATGTCATGTGGGTCTGGGGTCAGCCCGACATGGACAGCTTCATGACGCTGATGGAGAAGGTGAACCTGAACGGTCATCTTCAGAATATCCGCGTCCCCTTCCTGGTGACGCATGGCGGCAACGACCGGCAGATACCCGTCAAATATGCCCATATGAGTTATGATCAGGCCATCAACAGCCCCGACCGCGAGTTGAAGATCTTCACCGAGCGGGAAGGCGGCATCGAACATTGCGGCGCCGACAATATGGAGCCGGTGCAAAATTATATCGGTGACTGGCTTGCCGACCGTTTCGCGAAAATGGAGGCGGCATGACCCTCATCAGGCAGGCCCCCGGCCCCAATCCGCTGAAGGGCTTTCGCGTCGATCCCGCGTCGATCCGCTTCATCGGCCAGGATTTGCAGCGGCCCGAATGCATATTGGCGGAGCGCGACGGCACGCTCTGGAGCGCCGATGCGCGGGGCGGCGTCATGCGCATCGCGCCCGACGGTTCGCAAAGGCTGATCGCCCAGACCGCCGATCCGCATTTCGACCTGTCGGCTTCGGCTGCCGACAGCCTGTTGACGGGAACCCTGCCCAACGGCCTCGCCTTTGCGGCCAATGGCGACATCCTCATCTCCAATTTCGGCACCGACCGGCTGGAGCGCATGACGCGGAGCGGGGAGACCCGCATCCTGCTGGAAGAGATTGACGGCAGGCCGCTCGGCAAGGTCAATTTCGTGCTGCGCGACAGCAAAGGACGCATCTGGATCACCATCTCCACGATGATCAATCCGTGGAGCGCCGCCATCCGCACGGGGCTGGACGACGGATGCATCATCCTGCTCGACGACAGGGGCGCGCGGATCGTGGCGGACGGCCTGCATTTCACCAATGAAATCCGCTTCGATGCGAAGGAGGAGTGGCTCTATGTCGCGGAGACGACGGCCAAGCGCGTGACGCGTTTCCGCGTGCAGCCCGACGGATCGCTGACGGGGCGGGAGGTCTATGGGCCGTCTTCGCTTGGCAACGGGCTGATCGACGGCATCGCCTTCGATGCTTACGGCAATCTCTGGGCGACGATGATCTTTGCCGATCGACTGGTCGCGATCACGCCGGAGGGGGAGGCGCTGGAACTGCTGGACGACGGCGATCCGCAGGGCACGCAGGCGCTGGAGGCGGCCTTCGCCACCGGCGATCCCGTGCCGTTCGATATTTTGATGCAATCGGGCGGCGCCATCTGCCCCTGGCTTGCCAGCATCACCTTTGGCGGGGAGGATTTGATGACGGTCTATCTGGGCGGCCTGCGCAGCACCAACATCCCCGCCTTTGCCAGCCCGGTCGCCGGCCTGCCCATGGTGCATTGGTGAGCGCGGGCGTGGCGACCCTGCCGCTGCTGGCCGGTAAGCGCATCCTCGTCACCGGGGCGGGCAGCGGCATCGGCTTTGGCGCGGCGAAGACCTTCGAAGCCTTCGGGGCGCAGGTGGTCGTTTCCGACCTCAACGCCGCCGCGCTGGCCGAAGCGTGGCCCGACCTGCCCGCCGAACGGCGCATCGCCCTGGACGTGATGGAGGAGGCGCAGTGCACCGCCTGCGTCGACCAGACCGTGGATGTCCTTGGCGGCCTGGACGGCGCATTCAACAGCGCGGGCATTGCCGATCCGGTCCAGCCCGCGCTGGAGGTGGATGTCGATGCATGGCAGCGCACCGTCGATGTGCATGTGCGCGGCAGTTTTCTGGTGGCGCGGGCGGCGGGCCGGGTCATGGTCGCGCAGGGTTCCGGATCGATCGTGCTCGTGTCGTCGGTCAATGGCGTGAACGGCATACCGCGCCGCCATGCCTATGGTCCCGCAAAGGCCGCCATCGCGCAGCTTGCCCGCACGCTGACCTGCGAATGGGCGATCCATGATGTGCGCGTTAACGCCATCGCGCCGACCTACATCAACACCCCGATGATCGAGCGCCTGTCGCGGGAAGGAAAGATCGACATCGATAGGCTGGAGAGGCGGACGCCCATGGGCCGCATCGGCAGCGTGCAGGATGTGGCGTTCGCGGCCGCTTATCTGCTGTCGGATCTGAGCGGCTATATCACGGGCGTGAACCTGCCGGTCGACGGCGGATGGCTCGCTTATGGCGGGCCGGGAGACGTGGCGACCGCATGACGGGGAATATCCTCCCCGGCTATTGGCGGTATCAATCCAAATAATTTCTCCGGCGCCATCCCCAAGTCTATCCCGACAAGGGCACCGAAACGACAAGGCTGGAGAGGTATAATATGGCGATCATCGGCATTGAACGCCTGGTCTATGGCGTGGACGACATTGAGAAGTCGGCGCGTTTCTTCCGGGATTTCGGGCTTCGCGAGTTGGGGGTGGAGGGCGATGCCGTCCATTTCGAGCTGGCGAACGGCGCGCGCGTCGTCCTCCTCCCGCTCGGCCATCCCGCCCTTCCGCAAGGGGGACGAGTGGTGGACCAGGGCGTGCAGGAGGTCGTGTGGGGCGTCGACAGTCCGGCGGCGCTCGACCGCCTCTGTGCGCGGGTGGAGCAGGTCGTCCCTGTCCGGCGCGATGGCGAGTTTGCACGTTTCGTGACGCCGTTCGGCGTTCCGATGGCGCTTCGGGCCTGGACGCCGCGTGCCGTGGTCTGCGCGCCCGACCTGGCCAACGCTCCCGGCCGCGTGGAACGGCTCAACCGGCCGCGCCGCTGGCGGTTCCAGGCTGTTCCCCGGCTCATCACCCATGTCGTCTTTGCTGTGCCTGACTATGATTCCGTATATCAGTTCATGGTCGACATATTGAATTTCCGGCTGACGGACCGCCAGGTGGGTTTCGGCAATTATCTGCGCGCCGATGGCACGAACAATCACCATAATATCCTGTTGTTGAACGCCAATGCGCCCTTTCCGGGGGTCGACGGCAATCTCCGCTTCCATCACGCCAATTTCGCGCTGGAGGATCTGGATGAGATCATGATCGCGGTCAACAACATGGCCCGCAAGGGTTGGGAACCGTCGGATCAGGGCCTTGGCCGGCACCGCGTCGATTCCGCCCTCTTCTATTATTTCCCCTGTCCTGCCGGCGGCGAAGCGGAATTCGGTGCGGACTCCGATTATGTCGACGACAATTGGGTACCGCGCGAATGGACCAATCCGTTATTCGCCTATGCCCATTTCGTTCACGACCTGCCGCCCTTCCTGATGCGGGAGCCGTCGTGGAATTTCCGCTATATCACCGGCATTGAGGAAAGCGGGCACGATCATTGAATGGGGCGACGGCCCGCATCCTGCCATTCGAAAAAGGCAGGATGCGGACCGCATCCAAGAACGTCATGACGAAGCCCCTCGGCGCGGGAAGCGCCCCTCAGAGCGAGCGCTCTCTCTTTCTTGACGCCTAGCGGCTGGGCCATGAAGGCCCTGCGACGGTCTGGGAACCCGCAACTTTGGCGGCCAACCTCATCCTCTTAAAAGCAGCGCCTTCATCGCGGTGTTGCCGATTTCATGCATGCATGGGCCGCTTCTTCCGACAATGGATGAGGCGAAGACCTTAGCGGCAGGCGCGGCTGCACGATGGATTGGCCGCCCCGATTTCCTGGGGCTGCCAGCGCTACTGGAACTACTGAAATGTTCGATCCAGAAATTTCCTGGCGATTCGGCATGCAAGCCAATCGCGGTTGGATATATGGTTCGTCCCACCCTACAGGAAATACCCTTAAAACACCAATATTAAATACATATATATCAGTAAGTTAAATATATACTGCCGTTGATCGATGGCGGTGCTGCGGCGGCATTTCCCGATGGTTGGCATGCGGCCAGCGGCATCGTTGACATGGCTTCACGATGAATGTATGGATCGTTACAGATAATTTGAGACATGATGCCGTTCGAAGACCATGGCGCTCGCGGCGCCGGTGGCGGGCGGCGATGTCTCTCAATAGCCAGAGGAGCGGAAATGGAGCAGGAGGGGATAGAAATCGCTGAAATCGGATCGTCGATCGAAGCGATGGGGCTCAAGACCAATTATCATGATCATGGCGAAGGGGAGCCGATCGTTCTCATCCACGGTTCCGGAGCCGGTGTCAGCGCATGGGCCAATTGGCGTCTGACCATACCCCAGCTTGCGAAGCGCGCACGCGTGATTGCCTATGATGTTCCCGGATTCGGCTTCACGGAACTCGATCCATCCGCCCATTACACGATCGATTATTGGCTGGATCATCTCGTCGCCTTTCTCGACGCGTTGAATCTGGACAAGGTTTCCTTCGTCGGCAATTCATTCGGCGGCACGCTCTCCACGCAATTCGCCAGCCGCTATCCGGAACGCGCGCACCGCCTGGCGATGATGGGCGCCAATCTGCTCTCCCACGATATTCTGCCGGATCTGGACCGTTTGGGCTGGGGATATGAACCGTCGCTCGAGATGATGCGGGAATTGCTGGAGGTCTTTCCCTACGACAAGAGCATCATTACGGAAGAGCTGGTTCAGGCGCGCTACGAAGCGACGATGCGGCCGGAATACCAGGCGGCTTTCCGGTCCATGTTCCCCGCGCCCAGGCAGCGCTGGATCGACGCGCTGGCGCCCACGGCCGACCAGCTATCCCGGCTGGAATGCGAGATGCTGATGATCCACGGCCGGGAAGACCGGATGGTGCCGGTGGATGTCAGCATCAGGGCGGCGATGATCGTGCCGCGCGCCGAGGTTCATGTTTTCGGGCGCTGCGGCCATTGGGTCCAGATCGAGCGGCCGCGCGAGTTCATGGCGCTGATCCAGAATTTCTTCTTCGGTTCCTGAACAAGCGGGCCGCAAGCGATCTCCGCCCCTGCGGCAATGGAATGCGGATTGACATCACTGTAGTGATCGATACACGATAATGTAAAGCCGGTCATAAGGCATAGTTGAGGAAGCCATGGAAAATCACGAAGTCGTCATTGTCGGCGCGGGGCCAGTCGGTTTGATCGCGGCCATGGATCTCGCTTATCGCGGCGTTTCCGCCGTGGTGCTTGAAGCCCGTTCCGATGAAGAGCCGATGCATTCCCGTTGCAACACCACCAGCGCGCGGACGATGGAGTTCCTTCGCCGCCTGGGCTGTAGCGGAGAATACAGGAAGACTGGGCTGCCCGCGGATTATCCGACCGACGTGCTCTACATGACCCGCATCAACGGCGTGGAGATCACGCGGTACAAGCTTCCATCTTCCGGCTCCCGCTTCGAGGAGGATCGCTTTTCCCATGATGCGGGCTGGCGTTCGGCCGAGCGTCCGCACCGCAGCAGCCAGATGTTCCTGGAACGCGTGCTGCGCGATCATGCGGTGAACGTCATGGGCGTTGACCTGCGCTATTTCCACCAGGTCACCGACGTGGTCCAGTCGGACGGCCGCGTGGCGCTGGATTTCACGGATACGCGGTCGGGCGAGGCTGGCCGCATCGCCGCTAAATATGTCATGGCCTGCGATGGCGGGCGCTCGACGCTGCGCCGCCAACTGGGCATCCGGATGGAGGGCGGCGCCACCGGCCTGGGCCGCACCCAGTCGATCTTCTTCCGGTCGGCTGACGTGATGAAGAATTTCTCGGTGCAGCCGGGTTGGATGAACTGGGTCATCAACAAGGATTGCTTCGGCAACATCATCCCGATCGACGGGAAGGATCTGTGGCTGACCCATTGCATGATCCCCGAGGGCGCCGAGGGCGTCACCGAAGAGGAATATGACCGGCAAATCCGCCAGACCATGGGCTGCGACATCGATTATGAGGTGATCAGCATCGAAACCTGGCAATTCAACCGGGTCGTGGCCGAACGCTACCGGTCCGGCAATGTGTTCCTGGCGGGCGATGCCGCCCATGCCTGGCCGCCCTATGCGGGCCATGGCATGAACACCGGCATCGAGGATGGGATCACGCTGAGCTGGATGCTGGCCGGGGTCGTGCAGGGCTGGGCGCCGGAATCCATCCTGGATGCCTATGATGCAGAGCGTCGGGGCATCGGCAACCAGACTTCCAACGCAGCCGCCGGCATGGCGGCCAATCAGCACGAAATCACGCAAAAGCAGGAATATCGCGGTCTCGTTGAAGAGCCGGGCGAGACCGGGGCGGCTGCGCGCCGGTACCTGCGCAACCGCCTGCTCGACGTAGACAGCCAGCAATTCTCGGCCGAGGGCCTCAATTTCGGGCTGCATTACGACCAGTCCCCGATCATCGCCTATGACGAGGGAGTCGCGCCGCCTTTCGGCGTGGCCGATTACACGCCTTCGACCGTGCCGGGCTGCCGCGTGCCGCATTTCGCATTCGTGGAGACCGGCACGCCGCTACTCGATCTGCTGGGCAAGGGTTTCACGCTGCTGGTCTCCGACGACGGCATCGACACGTCCGGCCTGGCGGATGCGGCGGCGGCTGTCGGCCTGCCGTTCCAGGTGATCGACATCGCCCACGAGCCCAAGGCGCGGAAGCTCTACGATCACAAGCTGGTGCTGGTGCGCCCCGACGACCGCATCGCCTGGCGCGCGAACGAGGCTCCGGCCGATCCGGCGGCGGTCATCGCCCGGATACGCGGCGCGGCGCCGGTCCAAATCTAAACATATTGTCCTGGGAGATCATGATGGCCCTGAAACTGGCTTATGTGGGCGTAGAGGCGTCACGGCTCGACAAGTGGCAGGAATTTGGCGAGCTTGTCGGCCTGCAGGCCGTTCCCGCCGCCGATGCCCTGTTCCTGCGCATGGATGAAAAGGCGCGCCGCTTCATCGTCACGGAAGGCGCGAAGGACGACTTCGCCTTTGCCGGGTTCGAGGCGGAGAATGCCGGCGAATTTGAGGAGACGCTGGCCCGCTTCGCCCGGTTCGGCATTGCCTATAGCGAAGGCGACAGTTCCGGCGCCGCGCTACGGAGCGTGGACCGCTACGTCACCTTCCACGATCCGGAAGGGCTGCAGCATGAAGTCGCGCTGGGCTGCAAGGATGCCGACACCCCCTTTGATCCGAAGATCAGCACCAACGGCTTCGTGACCGGCGAAGAGGGGCTGGGCCATGTCGCGATCAACTGCAAGGATTATCAGGCCTGCGAAGACTATATGACGAAGGCCATAGGCGCGGGGCTCAGCGACCATATCTTTTCCGATTTCGGCCAGTCCCAGGTCAAGGCCACCTTCCTCCACGTCAATCCGCGGCATCATTCGATCGCCTATGCGCAGTTTCCGTTCGAAACCTCCCGCAACATCGACCATATCATGATCGAAGCCGCCGAACTGACCGATGTTCTCAAGGCGCAGGCGCGGGTCATAGAGGCGGACATCCCGATCACGATCTCGCTGGGCGAGCATCCCAACGACCATGCCGTGTCCTTCTATTGCTCGACGCCCTCGGGGTTCCGGCTGGAATTGGCGTCGCGCTGCATAAAGGTGACGCCGGGCGCCTGGGAAAGCGGTCATTATGACTATTTTTCGATGTGGGGTCATCGTGTCCTCGCGTGAGACCGGCCTTCGCCCCGGCCAGTTCCCGCTCAACGCGTGGTACATGGCCGCCTGGTCCGACGAGTTGGGCGAGGGGCTGCTGTCCCGCCGCCTGCTCGGCAGGCCGGTGCTCGTCTATCGGCTGGACGATGGCGATGTCGTCGCCTGCGAGGATATGTGCCCACACCGCTTCGCGCCTCTCAGCAAAGGGCGGAAGACCGCCACGGGCATCCGGTGCGGCTATCATGGCCTGCATTTCGACCGGACGGGCCGGTGCGATCATAATCCGACGGGAAACGGCCATATCCCGGCGGGGACGCAGGTGCGGACCTTCCCGATTGTGGAGCGGCACCGGATATTGTGGATATGGATGGGCGATCCGGATCGCGCCGACGATGGGCTGATCCCCGATTTCGGCATCATGCCGAATGGCGGCGCCTATGCGAATATCGGCAATTATCTGCATGTGAAGGCCAATTGCCTGCTCGAAATCGACAATCTCATGGACCTGTCCCATGTGAACTTCATCCATGACGGCACGCTGGGCAATGACAGCATGCGCTCCGCCGAGGTGAAGGTGACGGAAGCGGGCGGGGCGGTCAGGGCCGACCTCTGGATGCCCGGCACGACCGGCGGCTTCGGGCCGATGACGGGTCAGCCCTGCGATCAGTGGCTGAACATGGTCTGGATGGCGCCCACGAGCATGATGCTGGAGTTCGGCGCCGTGCCGCAGGGGACAGAGCCGGTGCAGGACCCCTATGGCATCGCCTTCCATATCGTGACGCCCGAAACGGACCGGACGACGCATTATTTCTTCGGGTCGTCCGGCAGCTTTGCCAAGGATGAGGAAGCGAAGATGGCGTTCATCCGCGACGCGCAGTTCAGGGCCTTCCTCACGGAAGACAATCCCATGATCGAGGCGGTGGACGAGCGGATGGACGGGGCGGACTTCTGGTCGATGCGGCCGGCGATCCTGCCCAATGACAAGGCGGCCATCCGCGTGCGGCGCAGGCTGGAGAAAATGTGCCGGGAGGAAGCCGCGACCGGCCCGAAAGCAACGCAGCCGATCGGGGAAAGCGATCCGGCGTGAACAAGCCGAATATAATGAAAAACTGGGGAGAGAATAGCATGAAGACCAGGATTCCCAATATCTGCTCTGCCGCCGCGATGGCCATGAGCATCGCCATGGCGCCTTCGATGGCCGTGGCGCAGGACGCCTCGACCGATGCGCCCGATCAGGCGGCCCAGCAGACGGGCCTTGCCGAAATCGTCGTCACGGCTCAGCGCCGGGCGGAGTCTCTTCAAAAGGCCCCAATCGCCGTGTCTGCGGTGAGCGGCGACGCCCTTGCCCAGCGCGCCGTGACCGACCTGACCGCTATCGTGTCTAGCGTGCCGGGCTTCAACGTTTCGGAACAGATCGGGCAGGCCCGGCTGACCCTGCGCGGCATCGGCGTCGACAATATCTCCACGGGTTCGGAAAGCAGCGTCGCCTTCAACCAGGACGGCGTCTTCTTCTCGCGCTCGGCGGCGGCGCTCGCCTCTTTCTACGATGTCGAGCGGGTGGAGGTGCTGCGCGGGCCGCAGGGCACGCTCTATGGCCGCAACGCGACGGGCGGTTCGGTCAATATCATCACGAAGCGTCCGACCTTCGACCATAAGGGCGGCGTCAGCATCACGGTCGGCAACTACGACACGATCAACGCCGATGCCTATGTGTCCGGCGGGTTGACCGACACCGTCGCCGTGCGGCTTTCCGGCCAGATCCAGAATCATTCCGGGTACGGCACCAACATCACGACCGGCACGGACATCGATTCCAAACATTCGCAGGCGCTGCGCGGGCAATTGCTGTTCCAGCCCAATGAGCGGCTGACCATCTTGCTGGGCGCGGATTATTATCATTCGGACGACCGGTCGAACACTTATCATTATTTCGGACCCGCCGGTCTCACGGCGAGCGGCGATCCGGTGACGCCGACCGCCATCCTGCTGGGCGGGGTGACGCCGCAGAGCGAACGCGACGTGGCGAGCGTGCGCGACCCGTCGACCAAGGCCGAATTCTGGGGCGGCCGCGCCGACATTTCCTATGAGCTGAGCGACGAGGTGACGCTGCGTTCGCTGACCGCCTATCGCAGCAGCAAATTCGATCTGAAGACTGACATCAACCCGCTCGGCGTCGACCTCTTCCCGCTCGACTTGGCGGAGAAGTCCGATCAATATTCGCAGGAATTGCAGCTCAACTGGGACACTGATCGCAACAAGCTGGTCGTCGGCGCATTCTATATGGACGAGACCATCGACGGCGTGTTGGCCGCGCCACTCAGCCTGCTGACGGTGGGCGGTCCGGACCTGTTCGTGCAGGGCTTCTACGCCGGTGGGCGGCTGAAGACGAAGGCCGCCGCCGCCTTCGCGCAGGACAGCTATTCAGTGACGGACGCGCTGCGCATCACGCTGGGCGCCCGCTATAGCTGGGAACGCAAGCGGGTTGCCGATCAGTCGGATTTCGACTTCGATCGCCTCTACGACCCCGCGAACCAGCCGCGCGTCCCGGTGCATCACGACAGCAAGACCTTCAAATCCTTCACGCCCAAGATCGGGATCGATTTCGACCTTGCGCCCCAGACGCTGGTCTACGCGTCTTTCTCGAAGGGGTTCAAGGCGGGCACGTTCAATCTCGGTTCGGGCGGCCCCGCGCTCGATCCCGAAAAGGTCGATGCCTATGAGGCCGGCATCAAGTCGACGCTGCTGGACGGGCGCCTCCGGGCCAATCTCTCGGCCTTTTATTATGACTATTCGGACTTGCAGGTGGGCAAGGTCCAGGGGCAGCTCGTCGTGCTGGAAAATGCCGCCGCCGCCGAAATCTATGGCGTGGAGGGCGAATTCACGTTGGAGCCTGTCCGCAACCTTCAGCTTCAGTTGAATGCGAGCTACCTGCATGCCCGCTTCACCCGCTATGTCACCGCCGATCAGGCGCGGCCCGCCGGGGATGGCGTGACGGTCGACGACAATGGCGTTCCCGCCTTCGACCTGTCGGGCAATTCCTTGCCGCAGGCGCCCAATTACACGATCGACCTGTCGGCCCAATATAGTTTCGACCTGCCGTCCGGTTCGCTGACGGTGCGGGGGGAAAGCTATTGGTCGGACCGGATCTATTTCAGCCCGTTCAACCGCGATGTGGTTTCCCAGGCGCCCTATAACCAGCAAAATGCCTATGTGACCTACCGCGCCGAAAACGGGTTCCGGCTGACCGGCTTCATCCGCAACATCGGCAACAAGACGATCCGGTCGTCGGGGCAGGTGGCGACGACGCTGCTGGGCTCGCCGGTCGTCGGCTTCGTCAAGCCGCCGCGCACCTACGGCCTGACTCTGGCCTTCGATTATTGAATGAAAGGAAACGGAATGACGGTGGAAAGATGGCGGGGCTCATGCTGATTGCGCGCCATGCGCAGGCGGACCGGCATTGTCGCGGGCTGGCGCGCGCCATTGGTTTCGCCGCCGCCATGCGGCAATATCCCGCCATCGGGTGGGGCACCTTCTTCCGGAATGATCGGCATGGCTGATCATGACGGGCAGAAGGTCGTCCCCCTCAAGACCCAGTATCGCAAGGGAGTGAGGCGCATGAACAAGGCCAGGAAAAGAACATCGGACGCCGGTGCGGCAGGGGATATGGATTCGCGCCAGGCGATCCTGGAAGCGGCGGCGCGGATCATGGCCACCAAGGGCTTTTCCGGCACCTCCATCTCCATGATCTGCAAGGCGGCGGGATGCCCGGCCAGCTCGCTCTACTGGCATTTCGACAGCAAGGAAAATCTCTTCGCGGAGGTGGTCCACTGGAAGGCGGACCGTTTCTTCGGGAAATTCGCCCAGGGGCAGCGGAATAACGACTGGTCGGAAGGCACGATCGACGAGATTGCGGAGCAGGTCGGCAACGCGTTGCAGGACGATCCGCTGATGATGCGTTTCATCCTTTTGCTCGGGCTGGAGCGCAAGGACATGCCCGAAGAGGTGCGCAAGGTCATCATCGACGTCCGCAATTCGGCGCGGCTGTGGTGGCAGGCGATGCTCCAGCGCCAGTTTGCCAGCAGAGGTTCGACCGTCGCCCGACTGGTCGCTGAGGAATATGCCGAATTCGGACGCTCGCTGATCGACGGCGCCTTCTTTGCGTGGGAATTCGGGGACGGTCCCGATCTGCGCAAGGTGTTCCGGCAGTTGATGGTGCTGCTGTCCGCGTTGGACGAAAAAATCGCCGCGGAGGAAAATCGGTCCTCCGACAACTCCAGTGCATGAGAGCAATCATGAACGATAGAGCATCCACAGGCGCCGACCGCGCCGAACTGGCCGAACATGGCAGGCTGCTGTTCGAGGCGTTGCGCGGGCGCCGCACTATTTCCCCGCTGATCGACCGTTCGCCCGCCCTTTCCATCGACGACGCCTATGCGATCAGCCTGGATTTCCTGGCGCGGCGGCTGGCCGACGGCGAAAAGGTCGTCGGCAAGAAGATCGGCGTGACCAGCAAGGCCGTTCAGGACATGCTGGGCGTGCATCAGCCCGATTTCGGCTTTCTGACCGACGGGATGCTGGTGGAGGGCGCGATCGACATGGACGGCAGGAAACTGATCGCGCCTCGCGCCGAAGCTGAGATCGCCTTCATCCTGAAGACCGGCCTCAAGGGGCCGGGCGTGACGGCGGCGGATGTCGTCGCCGCGACTGGAAGCGTGGCCCCCTGTTTCGAGATCGTCGACAGCCGGATAGACGATTGGCGGATTTCGATCATCGACACGGTGGCCGACAATGCCTCCTGCGGCGTCTACCTGCTGGGGGAGGAGCGGATCGATCCCGCCGGGTTGGACCTGCCCGGTCTTTTCGTCACCGTCACCAAAAATGGCGAATATCTGTCCGAAGGCTATGGCCATGCCGTCCAGGGCGATCCCGCGCAGGCGGTTGCGTGGCTGGCGAACACGCTGGGCGGTTATGGCGTGACGCTGGATGCGGGGGACGTCATCCTCTCCGGCTCGCTGGTGCCGCTCGCGCCGGCGCAGCAGGGCGACCGTTTCGAAATGGTCTTGAGTTCGGACGGCCGGACCCTCGGCTCCTGCGTCGCCCAATTCACATGAAGGATCAGGATATGCAAGGCGCGATGGATAGGCGGACCGCTAGCTTCGCGACGGAGCGGGACGCGTTGCTGCGGCAGGCGGCCGACGCCCTCGCCGCCGCCGAAAGGAACGGCCGCCCCATAGCGCCGCTGACTGACGCGATGCCCGATCTTTCCACGGCGGAAGCCTATCGGATCGCGGCCATGCGGACGGCGGCGCTGGGGCGGGCGACCGTCGGATACAAGCTGGGCTATACCAGCGCAGCCATGCGCGCCCAGATGGGGGTCGAAGAACCCAATCATGGCGTCCTGCTCGAAGGCAGCGGCGGTTATGGGGAGACCATCGTCGCCGCGGACGCGCTGATCCATCCGCTTGTCGAACCCGAAATCAGCTTCCTGATGGGACGGAATCTCGCCGGGCCCGGCGTGGATCGCAATCAGGCCTGGGATGCCGTGGCGGCGGTTATCGCTTCGCTGGAGGTCGTCGACACGCGCTATCTCAGCTACCGGTTCAAGGCGGCCGACAACATAGCCGACAACAGTTCGGCGGCCCGCTTCGTGTTGGGCGATGCCGTGGCGCGGGAGGAGGTCGGGGATCTCCGGGATGTCGTCGTCACGCTTGAATGCGACGGCCGCGCCATCGACGCCGGAGCGGGACGGGACGCGCTGGGCGATCCGGTGCTCGCGGTCGCGTGGCTCGCCAATGCATTGGCCGCGTCCGGATCGTCCATTGAGGCGGGCCAGATCATCATGTCCGGGGGTCTTACCAAGGCCCATGCCGCCGCGCCCGGATCGCGCTTTTCAGCCTCTTTCCAGGGTCTGGGCCATGTTGCCGCGCAGTTCTGAAGGGAGGCCCGAGGCGGGAGGATGGGACATGGATGCTGGCGACAGGCCCCGCATCCGGCATGGGGCGGCCCGACGGCGCGCCGGACGTGAACCACTGGAATGAAATCAAACGCGAACGGGCAACCGGATCGGACCGTTCGCAACCTAGGAGCAGGAAATGGGATATGTTATTGGGATCGACGTCGGCGGTACGTTCACCGACGCCGTCGCCTTGCGACCCGATGGAACGATGGTGTCCGCCAAGACGCCCTCGACGCCGCCGGATTATAGCGAGGGGGTGCTGAGCGCGATCGATCTGCTTGCGGCGGAGCTGGACATGCCGGTGCCCGACCTGCTGGCGCAGACCGATCACATCGCGCACGGCACCACCTCTTCGTTGAATGCACTGGTCATGGGCAAGGTGCCCAGCATCGGCTTCATCACCACCAAGGGGCATCGCGACTCCATTTTCATCATGAATGTGGAGGGCCGCTATCTCGGCCGGCCGCAGCATGAGTTGCAGGACATTATGGGCCAGTCGAAGCCGCGTGGGCTGGTGGAGCGCAAGCTGGCGCGCGAAGTGACGGAGCGCGTCGACCGGGCGGGCACCGCCATCGTGCCGCTTGACGAGGAAGAGGCACGGACCGTCATCAGCGAGATATTGGCGGAGGGCGTCGGGGCGATCGCGATCTCCCTGCTCTGGTCGTTCCGCAATCCCGCGCATGAACGGCGCCTGCGCGAACTGGTGCATGAGCAGGACCCGTCCGTGTTCGTCGCCCTTTCATCGGAGGTCAGTCCGCGCATCCGCGAATTCGCGCGCCATTCGACCACGGTGATGAGCACGCAGATCGGGCCGGGCCTGAAGCTCTATCTGGACGATCTGGAAGGCAGGCTGCGCGACAAGGGGCTGCGCGGCGCGCTGCTGGTGATGCAGAGCGCGGGCGGCGCCATCGCCGCGTCGGAGGCGGCGGCGTCCGCCATCACCACCATCGGCGGCGTGCTGACCGGCGGCGTCGTGGGCTGCGCGCAACTGGCGAAGAAGCTGGGCCATGGCAATGTCATCGCCACCGACGTCGGCGGCACCACCTTCCTGGCGGGCATCATCGCGGACGGGGAGCCGGTGCGGGCGGCGCAGACCATCGTCAACCAATATCCCATCAACGTCCCGACCCTGCGCGTCGACGCCATCGGATCGGGCGGCGGCGCCATCGCCTGGCTGGACAGGGGCGGCAATCTGCGCGTCGGCCCGCTGTCCGCGCAGGCGGTGCCCGGACCCGCCTGCTACGGCGCGGGCGGCACGGAACCGACCAACACGGACGCGAACCTCATCCTCGGCATATTGCCCGAGACCGGGCTGCTGGGCGGGTTGCGGCCCATCCGCAAGGATCTGGCCGCCGAAGCCATACGCCGCCGGATAGCCGAACCGCTGGGCATGAGCGTGGAGGAAGCGGCGGCCGCCATCCATGCCGTGCAGAATGCGCAGACCGGCGACCTGCTGCGCAAGATCGTCGTGGAGAGCGGCTATGATCCCCGCAACTTCACCGTCTATGCCTTTGGCGGCGCGGGACCGGCCCATTGCGCCGCCTATTCCGCCCATATCGGCGTTTCGAACGTCGTCGTGCCGCTCGGCCCGGTCGCCTCGGCCTTTTCCGCCTTCGGGCTGGCGTCGTCCGACATCGTGCTGATCCGCGAGCATTCCGACCCGATGACCGCGCCTTTCGATCCGCGGCGCGTCCAGGCGAATTTCGCGCTGCTGGAGGAGGAGGTGATGCAGGCCATGGGGCGGCAGGGCATAGAATTGAGCCGCGTCGTCCTTCACCGGGAGATCGACATCCGTTACGGCCTGCAACTGGAGGAGGTCACGACGCCGCTGGCATCCGGATCGGTCACGACCGAAGCGCTGGAGACCAGCGTCGAGGATTTCGAGCGGCGCTATGCGCGCCTGTTCGGGGAAGGATCGGGCTTTGCGGGCGCTGGCATCCACGCCATCACCTTCCGCATCAGGGGGCGCGGCGTGCTGGAGACCAATCCGGTCTTCGAACCGCTTCCGCGCGCCGCGTCGTCCGATCCGTCGCCCGCGATCCTGGAGCGGCGTCCGGTCTGCCTCAGCAGCAGCAAGGGCTTCGTCGATACGCCGATCTACGATTATCACGCGCTGCTCGCCGGGCATCGGATCAGCGGCCCGGCCGTCATCCAGGTGCCGACCACCTCCGTCGTCGTGCCCGACGGCATGGTTGGCGACATTGACGAGATCGGCGTGCTCAACATCCAGACCAGCAGCAACGTCACCCAGTTCCAGCCCAAGAGGAGCATCGCAGGATGATTCCCGGTTCCGAAGCCTTCGCCACCCGTCCGGTCGACCCGGAAACCCTGATCCGCTCCCTGCCGAGCAAGCTCAAGGTCCACACCGTCAGTCAGGAGGTGATCGATAATCTCGATCCCCTGACCTATGAGGTCGTGCGCCACCGGCTCTGGTCGGTCACGGACGAAATGGGAGAGACGCTGAAACGCATGTCGGGCTCGCCCATCGTGACCGACGCCAATGATTTCGATTTCACCATCAATGACGAGGCCGGGCAGCTCGTCCAGGTCGGCCTCTACAACACCATGCTGGTCGGCGCGATCGACCTGGCGCTGACATGGACGCTCCAGAACCGGGCGGTCAATCCGGGGATAGAGGAAGGCGACATGTTCCTTTCCAACGATCCCTGGGTCGGCGGCGGGCTGCACCAGAACGACACGGTCGTCTTCCAGCCGATCTTCCATGACGGCCAGCTTTTCGGCTGGACCAGCGCGGTCTGCCATGAGCCGGACCTGGGCGGCGCGGCGATCGGCTCCTCCCCGATCGGGGACGTGGACGTCTTCTCCGAAGCGCTGCCGACGCCGCCGATCAAGGTCATGCGCGGCGGCGAACTGCAGCATGACATCGTCGACGCCTGGGTGCGCCGTTCCCGCGTGCCGATGGTGGTGGGCCTCGACCTGCGCGCCAAGGTCGGCGCCAACACGATCGGGCGGCAGCGGCTGAAGGCGGTGATCGAGGAATATGGCCCCGATGTCGTCAAGGCCGTCATGAAGAAGATGATGAACGACGCCGAGCATCGCCTGCGCCACAAGCTGCTGTCGCTGCCGGACGGCACATGGACCGCGACCGGCTATCAGGACCAGGCCTTTGCGGGCGACCGCGCGACGCACAAGGTCGTGCTTTCCATGACGAAGACCGGCGACGGGCTGCTGTTCGACTTCACCGGCACCGATCCGCAGGCAGGCGTGATCAGTTGCACCTTGGGCGGCTGCCGCGGCGGGATCATGCTTGCCTTCCTGCCGATATTGTGCGGGGACATTCCCTGGTCCGCGAGCGGCCTGATGCGCTGCTTCGACATCGTCGCGCCGGAGGGTACGCTGGTCAACGCCAAATTCCCGGCCGCGATCAACCGGGCTCCGCTGGGCACGGGCTGGATGATCGGCAATCTGGTGGCGCAATGCCTGTCGCAGATGCTGGATCGCCAGATCGAGTTTCGCGACAATGTGCAGGCAAGCTGTTGCGGCACGTTCGACTTCGCATGCGTCGCGGGGGTGGATGAGCGGCCGGAACAGCCTGTGCCGTTCCTCAACGTCGTGATGGAAACGGTGGCGGGCGGCTATGGCGCGCGCCCGACCCATGACGGCATCAATACCGGCGGCAGCTTCTGCATACCCATGGGCCGCGTGCCCGATGCGGAGGTGACAGAGCTGCTCTATCCGCTGTTGGTCCTCTGGCGGCGGGAGGAGCGCGATTCCGGCGGTGCGGGGCGGCATCGCGGCGGCACCAGTTGCGCCGTCGCCATGACTCCCCACGGCACGTCCCTGCCGGCGCATGTGGTCATGTCGACGTCGGGGAAGGCGGTGTCGCAAAATCCCGGTCTGGCGGGCGGCTATCCCGGCAGCCTGGGCCATGACGTGATCGTGCAGGGGGCAGGCGTCGACGCGATGCTGGCGCGCGGTGTCATCCCCGGCGATTTCACCGAATTGCCGGGCGAGGCGGAGGCGACCCAATGCTTCGCCACCAGCGTGCTGGCGCCGGGCGACGTACTCTACATGAACTGCCAGGGCGGTGGAGGCTATGGCGATCCGGTCCTGCGCGATGTCGGGCTGGTGGAGCAGGATTTGCAAGACGGCCTGATCAGTTCGAGGGCGGCGCGGGAGGTCTATGGCGTCGTCACGGACGATGGCGGTTCCGTCGACCGTGCCGCGAGCGCCGTTCTGCGCGCCGAGATGAAGACGGCCCGCCTGCGCGACATGAAGCTGGGCACGGTGCTAGACGGACGCGCCGAAGAAGAAGGGCGGCCCATCGACGACAATCTCACGCTCGTGGGCAGCGATGCGGCGGTTCACATCTGCTGCCGGCATTGCGGTCAGGCGCTGAGCGGGCCGGACCAGATCCTCCATCTGGGTATCGTGGAAGGGCCGTCGAGTCTGGCTGGTCCCATCGTCCGGTCGGACCCGAAGCATTTCGTGGATGAGGAGGTCGTGTTCCTCCAGCATGTGTGCCCCGGCTGCGGTACGGCGATCCAGTCATCGATCGTGCCGAAGGAAGGGAACCACATAATCGGCGGTTTCGCCGTCGCCTGAGCCGGAATGTCAGTGGGGGAGGCTGTCCGATCGCCTCCCCGAATTTCGACCCCGGCGCGTCATGGGGCGCAGCGATCGTCGGGTGTCGCGCTGGCGTCAGCGCTACTCCAGGACGCATGGCATAAGAGCAACGGCCAGTTTTGGGTATCGCCAACGACAAATCATCATCTGACCTTCATGCCCCGCCAATTATAGACAGCCCAAACCAGTTGGCGAAAATCAGCGTGACGGAGCGAGACGATGCGACCCCGGGGATGGGCGCGGCGCTGAGACGAACAGGATGAGGGCAGACATATGAATGAGCAGTCATCCATCACGGTGGAGCAGCGCCGGTCCAACGTCCTGGGTGTCCATTCCATGGACCATTTCGCCCTCACCGTTCCCGATCTTGCCGAGGCGGCGGCATTTTATGAGGCTTTCGGCCTGGATGTCCGTGCCGAGGGCGATGCGCTGGGCCTTTATACTTTCGGGAATCCGCATCGCTGGGGTTTGCTGCGCGAAGGCAGGCGGAAGAAGTTCGACCATCTGTCCTTCGGGATTTATGAGGATGATCTGGACGGATTCCGAAACCGGCTCAAGCAGTTGAACATCCCGCTCATCGCGCCGCCGCCCGGCGGCGAAAGCCATGGCGTCTGGTTTCATGATGAGGATGGCAATAGGGTGGAGGTCGCCGTCCGGCCAAGATCGGCCCCCACGGGAAAGTCGCTATTCGGCAAGGACGATATTTCGGGTCCGGCGGGCGTGGCTGTCTGTCCGTCGCGCAGGGATGTCGCGCGCGTGAAGCCGCGGCGGCTCAGCCATGTGGCGATCTACACGACCGATGTCGGGAACAAGATCGATTTCTATACCAGGGTGCTCGGCATGCGGCTTTCCGATCGATCGGGCGACTTTTGCGCTTTCCTGCATGGTCCGCACGGCAGCGAGCATCATATGTTCGCCTTTGTGAAGTCCGGCGGCTCCGGCTTTCACCATTGTAGCTGGGATGTGGGATCGATCAACGATGTCGGCCTGGGCGCGGAGCAGATGCAGGACAGCGGATATGACAAGGGCTGGGGTCTGGGTCGGCATGTGGTGGGGTCGAATTATTTCTACTACGCCACCGATCCTTGGGGCAGCCATAGCGAATATTCCGCCGACATGGACTATATCCCCGCGGATTGCGATTGGCAGGCGAAGGATTATGGCCGGGGCGACAGATTTACGCTTTGGGGCGGGGAACCGCCGCAAGATTTCGGGCGGAATTTCGAGCTGGAGTGACGGCCCGGCTTCCTCCATTATGATGCAGGAAAAGGGAGCGGCATAGTCGCCGGGAAAGGTTGAACGGATGATTACAGAGATTGTGGAATTCAAGGTCAAACCGGGAACCGCCGATGATTTCATGAAAGGAGTCAAGGCGTCGGAAGAGGTGTTCAAGACTGCTCCGGGATTCATCAGCCTTGAGCTTCATCATCAGATCGAAGATCCGCTGGTCTTCGTGCTGTTGATAAAATGGGAGACGCTGGCCCATCATATGGAGATTTTCCGGAATTCACCCGCATTTGCCGCATGGCGGAGCAATGTCGGTGAATATTTCGCGGAGTCGCCGCGGCTTCAGCACAGCGAGACGAAGCTGAGCTATTAGGATGTGTGGGGATTCAGTTCAGGGTGGAGCGAAAATGGTGGATTTCGAGAACCGGCGCGCAGCGTACTCAAAGTACGTGAGCACTGGAAGCGCAGAAAGCCGCCATTTGCAGCCCGCCGTGGACTGAATCCCCACATACCCTAGAGCATCGTGCGCAAAAAGGATGCCGTAGCAAACAAAGTCGCGATCAGCAGGAGCCTGGAGTGTATTCAACTCCAGGCTCTTTCCTTGCCCTTAAAGCGCCAGGCGATAAATGCGCGCCGCCGCGCCGAGGAAGAGCTGCCCCTGCTCCTCGGTGGAATAGCGGGCCGCTGCGCGCTTGAAGGCGTTCCACATCACGCCATAGCCGAAGGATTGGCGGTCGACCGGGAAATTGCTGCCAAACATGCAGCGCGCCGGGGAGAAAGCGTCCACCGCGGCATGGACGTAGGGGGCTATGGCGTCGGCAATGGTCGCGCTATCCGGGGCGCTGCCGCCATGGTGCCAGCCGAAGCCCATGACGTCCGCTCCCAATCCGCTGAGTTTGATGGAGATGTTGGGAAAGCGGGCCAGGGCTTCGATCTTGGTCCGCCAGTCCGCCAGCACCTCCTGCCGCTTGCCGCTGAACCGGCCTATGCCGATCGGCCCGGCGAGATGATCGAGGATGATCGATGTGTCCGGAAAGGCGCGGGCCAGATCGACGACATCGTCCAGCATGCCATGGGCGCACAGCAGGTCGCAGCTCAAACCCAAGGGCGCAAGCCGCCCGAAACCGGCGCGGAAGCGGCTATCCAGCAGTTTTCCGGGCGGAATGCCGAGCGCCTGATAGGCATCGGGATCATAGGCGACCAGCTCTCTTATGCCCCGGAACCGGCTTGGCGACGCCTCCAGATGCGCTTCCAGCACGTCTGCGACGGCGTCGCCCCGCATGAGGTCGGCTCGCCCGACAATGCCCGCGCATAGTTGGCCGACCGGGCCATCCGTCGCGGCGAATGCCTTGGCGACCGCCTCGACATAATCCGTTTCGCCCACGCAGCGCAGATGCTCCGGCCCGCTGTCGCGGAAGGCCCAGCCGCAATCGACATAGATGGTGGCGGCAAGGCTGTGGCCGCTGCCGCTGACGGTGGCGATGAAATCTTCGGGAAGGAACGAACCGAAGCGGGCCGCGCCGAAATGCCCTTCTCCCCAGAAATGATGGTGCGTGTCGACAAGTGGAACATGCGGGGAAAGGGGGTTTTCGCTACAGGCTGCGCCGGTCGTCGGCATCTGCTTTCTCCTTCATCGTGCCGGTCAGAACGCATAATCCGGCGATGGCGCCCAGGGCCGCGACGACGTTCCAGCCGAAGCTGCCATAGAGCGACACGCCCAGCATGGAGCCAGCCGCTCCGGACAGATAGACGATCGTCATATAGACCGCGTTGACGCGGCCCCTGATATGCGAGTTGACCTCCAGCACCACCATGCGGCTCAGCACCTGCGCCATTTGTATCGACGCGTCGATGACGACCGCCGCCGCGATCAACGCCAGCATTATCCGCATCTCCACCGCCTGGATCGACAAGGCGAACGCCGCGACGATGAGCAGGCTGGCGGTCGCGGTTCCCGCCCTTGTCGATCCATTGTCGGAAACGCGCCCGGCGAGCGGCGCGGCCAATACGCCCCCCGCGCCGACAAGGGCGAACAGTCCGATCCGCGTTTGGCTGAAAGCGAAAAGATCGGCAAGGACCATGGGGACCACCGCCCAGAACATCGTGAAAGAGGCAAATAGCAACGCCTGATATGCGGTCCTGCGCCGCACCTTCCTCTCATTGGCGAAAAGGCTGCGCAGGGAGAGGAA
Source organism: Sphingobium sp. 15-1 (assembly GCF_013375535.1). Taxonomy (GTDB): domain Bacteria; phylum Pseudomonadota; class Alphaproteobacteria; order Sphingomonadales; family Sphingomonadaceae; genus Sphingobium; species Sphingobium aromaticivastans. The sequence continues at coordinate 373,114 of NZ_JABXJG010000002.1, read as the reverse complement.
GGTTTGGTGATAAGGGATGCGCTCCGGCCTCCTGACGGGCATCGTCCGCCACAGGCCCAGGCCGACACCCAGCATCGCCAGCGCCGAGAAGCAATATACCGCGCGCCAGCCGAACGCGGCAGCCACGAAGAGGGCGAACGGCCGGGCGAGCATGACGGCCAGCAGGACGCCCGCCATGATCGCGCCGACGACGCGCCCCCGGCGGGCTTCGGGGATCAGGTGCGAAAGATAGGGCACCAATATCTGCGCCCCGCTGGAAAAGATCCCGACGACCAGCGCGAAGAACAGGAAGGCAGCCGCCGAGCGGGCGGTCGCGATGCCGACGATGCCGATGAGGGTGAAGAGCCAGCATGTGAGGACAAGGCGCTTGTTCTCCACCGCGTCGGCCATCGGCGCCAGCATCAACAGCCCCAATCCATAGCCGATCTGGCTGGCGCTGACGACGCTGCCCGCCCATCCGGGCGCGAGTTTCAGGTCGCTGGCGATCGTCGTGAGCAGCGGCTGCGCATAATAGAGATTGGATGCGAACAGTGCGATGCTGACGCCCACCATGACGAACAGGAAAGGGCTGGGCGTCGCCGCAGCGGCATCGCCCGGACGTCCGGCGCCATGGATCGAACCCCTTGAAATGCCTTTCGGACGAGTCCCGGTCACCGCCTTGCAAACTCGGGCTGAAGCCGGGAAGCGGCAAGGATGCGCGCGTCGACGTCCTTGATGTCGCGCAGCCCGCAGAGCGCCATGGTCGTGTCCAGTTCCTTGCGGAGAATGTCGAGCGCGAGCGTCACTCCCTTTTCGCCCAGCGCGCCCAGCCCATAGGCGATGGAGCGGCCGAGCAGGACACCCCTGGCGCCAAGGGCAATGGCCTTGATGATGTCCTGTCCGGACCGGATGCCGCCGTCCATCAGCACCTCGATCCTGTCCCCCACGGCGTCCACGATGGCGGGCAGGGCGGAAATCGACGAAGGCGCGCCATCCAATTGCCTGCCGCCATGGTTGGAGACGACGATCGCCTCCGCTCCGGTCCTTGCGGCATTGTCCGCATCTTCCGGGTCGAGGATGCCCTTCAATATCAGCTTGCCCTGCCACCTGTCCTGGAACCGCTTCACATCGTCCCAGCTCAGGCGGGGATCAAATTGCGATGCGGTCCAGGAGGACAGGGAACCCATATTCGCGACACCCTCGACATGGCCTGCAATATTCCCGAACGATCGGCGCGGCGTGCGCGCCATGTTCCAGCACCAGCGCGGCTTGCCCGCAAGATTGAGCAGGTTGGCCAATGTCGGCCTGGGCGGCGTGCTGAGGCCGTTGCGAATATCCTTGTGGCGCTGCCCCAGAATCTGCAAGTCCAGGGTCAGCACCAGCGCCGAGCAGCCTGCCGCCTTCGCCCGGTCGATCAACCGGTCGCTGAACGCCCGGTCGCGCATCACATAGATCTGGAACCAGAAGGGCCGCTCGCTCCGCCGGGCGACATCCTCTATCGAACAGTTGCTCATGGTGGAGAGGGTGAAGGGCACGCCCGCCTTCGCCGCCGCCCGCGCCGCGAGTATCTCGCCGTCGGGATGTTGCATGCCCAGCATGCCCACCGGCGCGACCGCCACCGGCATGGCGGCGTCATGCCCGGCAAGCGTGGTCGCGAGCGAGCGATCGGTCATGTCGACCGCGACGCGCTGCCGCAGCTTGACCGCCTCGAAATCGCGGCTGTTCGCCCGGTAGGTGCTTTCGGTCCAGGAACCGGAATCGGCATAGTCATAGAACATGCGCGGCACGCGCCGTTTCGCGAGAAGCCGCAGGTCTTCGATGCAGGTTATCGCTTTCGTCATCATGCCCGGACGGCGTCAGTTCTTGACCGCTTCCACGATGGAGACATAGCTGGCGACCGCGTCTCCCCCCATATTGGCGGTCAACGCCAGCGATGCGCCGGGCAGTTGCATGTCGCCCGCTTCGCCCAGCACCTGCCGCGCCGCCGTGACGAGCATCGACACGCCGGTCGCGCCCACCGGATGCCCCTTCGCCTTCAGCCCGCCGGAAAGATTGACCGGCAGCTTGCCGTCCCGCCGCGTCTGCCCTTCGATCACCGCTTCGCGCGCCTTGCCGGGCTGGGTGAGGCCAAGCGCCTCGACCATCATCAACTCGGCAATGGTGAAGCAGTCATGCACTTCGGCAAGGCTGATGTCGTCCACCGTGACCCCCGCCTGCCGATAGGCCTGCGCGATCGCCCGGCTGGGCCCGGCGAAGGCGATGGGGTTCTTCGCCGCCATCGGCAGATAGTCGTTGACCTGTTGCCAGGCGCGGAAGCGGGCGGCCTTCGGAAAATCGGACAGCATGTCGTCGGACACGATGATCAGCGCCGCCGCGCCGTCCGAGATCAGCGAACAGTCCGTGACCTTGAGCGGCGGCGCGATTATCGGATTCTTCTCTGACGGAGCGAGGCAATAGTCCAGCGCCAGCGGACGGTGCATCTGGGCAAGGGGGTTGCGCAGCGCGTTTTCATGGTTCTTCACCGCGATATGCGCCATCGCCTCGACAGGGTCGCCATGATGTTGGGCATAGGCATGCGCATAGCGGGCGAACACTTCCGGAAAGCTGACATGCGCCTCGTCCTTCTGATAGCTGGCGCCAGCCAGCGCGCGCGTGACCCCGGCGGTGCTCTGATGGGTCATCTTCTCCGCGCCGACGACCAGCGCCACCCGCACGCGGCCGCTGCGGATCGCGTCGATGGCGGCATAGACGGCGGCCGAACCCGTCGCGCAGGCATTTTCGCAGCGATTGGCGGGCTTGAACCGCAGGCCGGGGTCCGCGCTCAGCACCATGGACGAGCAGAATGTGTCGGGCACAAGACCGGAGTTGAAATGCCCCAGCCATACGGCGTCGACATGCTTGCCTTCAATTCCCGCCGATTCCATCGCCTCTCTGGCGACCGAATGGATGAGATCCTCCAGGCCGAGCGCGTCGAAGCGGCCGAATTTCGAATGTCCCCATCCAACGATTACAGCTTCCATCGTTCCTCATCCTTGTCTTTTCAGTTCCGCGACATGGCGGATCGGCGCCGGTCCGGCGTGGCGTTCAGTTCAGGGCCTCGACATAAGCCGCGCCGGTCTTCTGCCTGACCTCTCCGGCGGAAACGCCGGGCGCCAGTTCGATCAACTTCAGCGACGGCGTCTGCGCGGGATCGACCTCGAACACGGCGAGATCGGTGATGACCAGGTCCACCACCTGCCTGCCCGTCAGCGGCAATGTGCATTCGCTGACGATCCGGGACTGGCCCTTCGCCTCATGCTCCATCACGACGACGATGCGCGGCACGCCGGCAACCAGGTCCATCGCGCCGCCCATGCCCTTCACCATCTTGCCGGGGATCGTCCAGTTGGCGAGGTCGCCCTTCTCCGACACTTGCAGGCCGCCCAGGATCGAGATGTCGATATGGCCGCCGCGCATCATGCCAAAGCTCATCGCGCTGTCGAAAAAGGACGTGGTCGGAATCTTCGTGACCGTCTCCTTGCCCGCATTGATAAGGTCGGCATCCTCCTCGCCCGCATAGGGAAAGGGCCCCATGCCGAGCATGCCGTTTTCCGAATGAAGCTGGATCGACACGCCTTCCGGGATCATGTTGGCGACCAGCGTGGGAATGCCGATGCCCAGATTGACGTAAAATCCGTCTTTCAGTTCCTGGGCGGCTCGGGCTGCTATTTGTTCGCGATTCCAGGGCATGTTCTTCCTCTCAGGCGCGTTGGCGGACGGTGCGCTTTTCGATGTGCTTGAAGGGATCGGGCACTTGCACCATGCGCTTGACGAAGATTCCGGGGGTGACGATGTGATCGGGGTCGATCTCTCCCGGCTCCACGAGATGTTCGACTTCCGCGACCGTCACCTTCGCCGCCGTGGCCATCACGGGATTGAAGTTCCGCGCGGTCATCCGGTAGACCAGATTGCCCTCGCTATCGCCCTTCCAGGCATGGATCACGGCCAGATCACCGAATATCCCGCGCTCCAGCAGATATTCGCGCCCTTCGAAGATGCGCGTTTCCTTGCCTTCGGCCACCTGCGTGCCGACGCCGGTCGGCGTGTAGAAGGCGGGAATGCCCGAACCGCCTGCCCGGATGCGCTCGACCAGCGAACCCTGCGGGCAATATTCCAGCTCGACTTCCCCCGCGAGATATTGTTTCGCAAAGGTCGCATTCTCCCCGGCATAGGAGGCGATGAGCTTCCTGACCTGGCGGGAATTCACCAGCCGGCCGACGCCCATGCCGTCCAGCCCCGGATTGTTCGTGACGATCGTCAGATCCCTGACGCCGGAATCCTCGATGGCGGCGAGCAGCGAGTCCGGAATGCCGCATATGCCGAATCCGCCGGATATGATCGTCATGCCGTCCCGCAGCAGGCCGGTCAGCGCCGAGGCTGAATCCCTGTAGACCTTGTTCGTCATTCTTCCTCTTCGTTCCTCGTCCCGGCCGGATTATGGCTATGGCCCCCTTCATGCAGGCGAATGGGCATGGCGGGGCGGCAATCGGTCGGCCCAGCGACTAAGGCAGGAAAAGCGCGCTCGTCAGATGAAAATTCCGGTCTCGCGATACCTGAAACTGGTGCACGCCCTGCATTCGATAGGTGGAATCGGCCCTGTGGAAAGGGCCGGCTCCAGTCATTGCCGCTTGCGCTCGAACGGCTTGGGAACCCGGCTATCGCCCAAAAAGCTAAGCATCCAGCCCGGATATTCCGGCTTCAGGGCGCTGACATCGTCCAGCCGTTTCATCTCCTCCGGCGACAGGGTCAACTCGGCCGCGGCGAGATTGTCGTCAAGCTGCCCGCTATTCTTCGCGCCGATGATGACCGACATCACATGAGGCTTCGCCAGCGTCCAGGCCAGCGCCACCCGCGCCACCGATACGCTATGCGCATCCCCGATCTCGCGCATGACCGCGACGATGGGCCATGCGCGCTCCGTATCGACCGGCGGGAAGTCGAACGTAGCGCGCCGCGAGTCCTCCGGCGCCGGGGCGCCCGGCCCGAACTTGCCCGACAGCAGCCCGCCCGCCAGCGGCGACCAGACCATCAGGCCCAGTCCCTCGGCCTTGATCAACGGCACGATTTCCCTTTCCACGTCGCGCCCGGCTATCGAATAATAGGCCTGTATCGTTTCCAGCCGGCCGTAATTTCTGGCCTCGCTGATGCCGATCGCCCGGGCGATCCGCCAGCCATGCCAGTTCGACGCTCCGAAATAGCGGATCAGCCCCTGGCTGCGCAGATCGTCCAGCGCCCGCAGGGTCTCGTCCAGCGGAGTGACGGTATCGGTCTGGTGAATCTGATAAAGATCGATATGGTCGGTCTGGAGCCGCTCCAGGCTGAACTGGACCGCGTCCATGATGTGCCCTCGCGATGCGCCCCGGTCGTTCGGACCGTTCCCCACGATCCCGGACGTCTTGGTGGAGATGATCACATCCTTTCGCGCAACGCCCAGATTCTTGAGCGCCTGGCCCAGCATGCGTTCGGACTGGCCCTGAAAATAGGTGTCCGCCGTGTCGATGAAGTTCACCCCGGCGTCCAGCGCGCGTTCGACCACGGCGTCGACCTGTTCCTGCGTCATATGGCCCATGCCGCGAAATGCCTGCGCATTCGGATCGCCGCCAAAGGTCATGGCGCCAAGGCAAATTTCGGACACGAACAGGCCTGTCGATCCCATCTGCTTATATTTCATGGCCGGGAAAGCTCCTCGATTTCAAGATGATAGATGCGTTGTGCGGTCCCGGCGAAAATCTGGCGCCGCTCGTCTGCGGAGCAGCCCGCCGTGATGCGCTTATAGGCGTTGCAGAGCGTGCCGAAGCTGCCGACGTCGTCGGTGGGCCGGTTGCTTTCGAACATGCAGCGGCTCGCCCCGAACAGGTCGATGACGGTTTCCACATAGGGCCGCCATTGCGCGGCCAGTTGCTCCGAGGTTGCGGGCGGCTGCGCCCTGAACAGGCTCGATCCCAGCAGATAGGACCCCAGCCCACCCAGCTTGACCGAAACATTCTCGCAGGCCGCGATCTTTGCCATGTCGCGCCGCCATTGTGGAAATTCTTCCTCCATGCGCCCGTCATGCGCCCCTATGCCGATCGGCTGCCCGACATGGTTGAGGACGATCGGCGTATCGGGAAAGCGCGAGGCGAGGAAAAGGACGTCGGACAGCTTGGGAGCAAGGACGAAGGCATCGAAAGCATATCCCGACCGCGCAATATGGACAAAGCCGCGAAGAAATTCCTCCTGGCGATAGAGGCTTTCCCCGCAATCGAAGATGCCGCCGAGGATCGACGGATCGGCGTCCCACAGGGCGGACTGGCGAAAGCCTTTCAGCCGCTGCGGGGCCGCCGCGATCTGATGCTCCACTATCCGGGGCACCCAATCGCCCCTTCGGCAATCGATGGCGGCGATGATCCCGGCCCCGACCAGGCACGGTCCGTAAAGCCCGCTGGCCGCCATGGCCGCCTGACCGTTGAGAAATTCCGTCTCGCCTACGCAGCGCAGTTCCTCCGGCCCGGTCGCGCGATACATGGACAGGCCTTCGGTTGCGACGGAAGCGATGACATTGTGGCCGCTGCTCAGATAATCGAGATAATCGTCGATAAGGAAACGTCGCAGCCCCAGAACCGGCGCGATGGCGTCGCTGACCCGGTCGACCAGATGATGGGCGCTGTCGATCACAGGCAGGTCGGGGTAGAGCGGCTGTTCGTCATGTCCCTGCATGGGCTTGCCGATCGTGACAGGCGGCATCAGAAGTAGGTCTCGACCGGCTCGTCATATTCGAGCATCGGGGTTTCGACGAAGAAATGCGCCACCTGCGCCCGCCATTGCTGAAAGCCGGGCGATTCCCAGAATTGGGGCGCATGATGAGCCTTGCTCTCCCATTTGATCAGCAGCCGGTATCGGCCCGGCTGATCGACAATGCGGTCGAGCGCCATGCCGAGACAGCCCTTGGCCGCGCGGAAAATCTCCACGCATTCGCCAACCGCGCGCTCGAAAGCGGCGGCGTTGGCGGGCGCGATGGTGATGACGGCATTTTCTATGACCATGTTCCTATAACCTTTTCCCAGGCATCCTGCTTTGCAGGACTGCAACGGGCCGTTCATTAGGACAGGCAGGCGACGGTCGGGCGATCAGAAAAGCGGTCGTCCGATACCCGGCATATGGGCGCAGGGCCTTAGCAAGCCGCGGCGGCGATACGTCCGCGACCTGGCGCGAGTCTGTTTCGGGCCGAAAATCGCGGATTGGCAGGGTAATGCCGCCATTTTGGGTATCGGGGTTCGGCACTTCTCATCTGACGGCCTGACGCCCTGTGCATAGAAAAGGAGGAGAAAAGCGGCATGTGACGAGCAGCCGGGAGGAGAGGTATGACACAGGAAGCCAGCACGACGGTAAAATCCCCCCCGATGCTGAAATTCTCTCACATCGGGCTGGTCGCGATGGATGTGGACGTGATGGCGCGCTTCTATGTCGACGTTCTTGGCTTCGCGATTACCGACCGGGGCGATTTCGGGGATCTCAAGGTCGTTTTCATGTCGCGCGATCCGGAGGATCATCATCAGATCGTGCTGACCAACGGCCGCCCGCCCCATTTGCCCAAAAATACGATCAACCCCGAATTCGGGCCGGTCATCCAGCAAATCTCCTTCAAGATGCCGTCGCTTGCCGACTTGCGGGACATGAAAGTCCGGCTGGAGGAGGGCGGCGCGACGGGGATCACCTCTGCGGCGCACGGCAATGCGTGGAGCGTCTACGCGCATGATCCGGAGGGCAATTATATCGAGTTCTTCGTCGATACCGACTGGTATGCCAACCAGCCCTTTTACGTGCCGCTCGATCTGAACAAGAGCGACGAGGAGATCGTCCGGGAAACCGAGGACATGTGCCGGGCCAGCCCCGGCTTCAAGTCGATCGGGCAGTGGCGCAGCGACATCGCGAAGGTCATGCCGCCCCCGTTCCGCCCATAGCCGCAGCGCGCCGCACCGGCGCACAGACGGACAAGATGTCATTCGATCCCGCCGGGGCGGGTTCGGAAACCCTATGCCATGGAGTTGTCATGAAGCTGGTAACGTTCGCCAATCTGGATGGGCAGCGGCTCGGCGCGCTGGTGGAGGACCAGGTGCTCGATCTGGCCGCCGCGAACCCGGTTCCGGCCTTCGCGTCGATGCAGGCCCTGATCGACGCAGGTCCGGAGGCGTGGGACGCCGCGCGCGCGACAATCGGTAAGGCGGATGCCGGCGCCATGCGCGCCTTGGCGGACGTGTCGATCCTGGCGCCGCTGCCACGGCCCGTCCGCCTGCGCGATTGCAGCCTCATGCTCGAACATATGGAAATCGTGCTGGAACAGATGGCGCGGCGGGCAGCCGCCGAGGAGAGCGACCCCGAAGCCGCCTATGACCGGCTGATCGCGTCCGGCAAATATCATCTCAATCCGACTTTCAAGAAGCAATGCGTCTATTATAACGCCGATCACACTTCGGTGAGCGGGACGGGCGTGGACATCGTCTGGCCAAGCTATTCGGATTATATCGACTTCGAACTGGAATGGGCCTGCATCATCGGCCGCCCGGCCAGGGACATCCCGCGGGAGAGAGCGGAGGAGCATATCTTCGGCTACACCATCCTCAACGACTGGTCGGCGCGCGATGTCCAGATGCCGCTGATGTACACGATGAACGGGCCGGGCGAGGGCAAGGATTTTCCGGGAAGCTGGGGACTGGGGCCGTGCATCGCCACGCCCGACGAGATGGAAGACCCCTATGATCTGGTCATGACCGCCACGATCAACGGCGAGCGATGGACCCGGGGCAATACCGGCTCCATGTATCACAGGTTCGAGGACGCCATCGCGCAGTTCAGCCGCGAAAAGACGATCTGGCCGGGCGAGATAATCGGCTCGGGCACAGTGCTGGGCGGCTGCGGGTTCGAACTGGGGCGATCCTTGTCCGCTGGCGACACCGTCGAGCTGGAGGTCGAGAATATCGGCATTCTCAGAAACCGGGTGGTCCGCGCCCAATAGGTCCAATCCATAATCGAACGATAATGAAAACGAACCCTAGAAAGGGGAGAGGGAAGATGATGAAAGGGATTTTGCTTTCGACCGTCGCGCTGGCATCGGTGGCCATGCACGGCACGGCCATCGCGCAGGAACGATCCGCCGCAGCGCAGACCACGGATGCCCAGGGCGGAATCGTCGACATCGTCGTCACGGCGGAGCGGCGATTGTCTTCGGTGCAGACGACGCCGATCGCGATTTCGGCCGTGGGCGGGGAAGCGCTGCGCGAGAAGAACATCACCAATATCGAAAGCCTCAGTTCCAATATTCCGAACCTGAACTTCAATCGCGTCAGCAGCGATGCGAAGATCTCCATTCGCGGCATCGGCTATAATGCCATTTCCCCCGGCGGCGAACCGCGCGTCGCGCTCTATCAGGACGGCGTCTATCTGGCGCGGAACCAAGCGGCATTGCTTGGCTTCTATGACATCGACCGCGTGGAGGTGCTGCGCGGACCGCAAGGAACGCTTTACGGACGCAACGCCATCGCCGGGACGATCAATGTGCTCAGCCGTGATCCGGGCGACAGCCTGAACGGCTATTTCACCGGCAGCGTCGGCAATTATGGCCTGATCGGCACGGAAGGCGCGGTGGGCGGCCCGCTGTCCCCGACGATCCAGGCGCGGATTTCCTTCCGGACCGTCGACCGCAATGGCTATGGCAGGAACATCACGACCGGCGCCGACGTGAATGACGAGAATTCGCGCAGCGTCCGGGCAAAGCTGAAGTTCGACCCCAGTTCAGCGCTGACGGTCAGGCTGACCGGCGATTACAGCATTTCGCGTGAGAATGACGGCGGCTATCGCTATGCCGGGCGGGGCAATTCGGCCATTCCGACGTCCGTCGAACTGCTGGGCGCGGAGGTTCCGGACGATCCGCAGGATGCTGCCGGTTTCGGCCCGCGCCGGCGCATCGAGACCTACGGCTTTTCGGGTCAGGCGGACCTGGAGCTGTCGGACAGCACGACCGTGACCTTGCTGACGGCCTATCGTCACTTCACGGCTTCGCAGAAGACCAATATCGACGGGTCCGCCGCCGAACTGTCGCAAATGTATATCGACGAAGCATCGAACGTCTTCTCGACCGAGCTTCGCCTGGCCCAGAAGATTGGCGATTTCGCAGATCTTATCATCGGCGCTTATTATTTTCATGAAAAGAACAGCGCCACCAACCAGGTTCCGTTCAAGGGCAGCGTGTTCGGCGCCGCATTCCACGTCGACGGACTAGTCGATCCCGATGCGCTCTACGAATTTTACGGTTCCTACGGCCGGGTGAAGACCAATGCCAAGGCGGTGTTCGCGCAAGCCAATATCCGCCTGACCGAAAAGCTTGAACTGGACGTCGGCGCGCGCTACAGCGATGAAAAGAAGACGATTTTCGAGCAGCATCAGGTGGACGTGCTCAGCCCCTTCGTGCTCGACAATGCACTTCGTCCCGGATTCGACCCCGCCAACGGCCTGTTCGGAAACGGCGCGGGATCGCAGTCGGCAAGCTGGGACTCGTTCGATCCCAAGGTCACGCTCAGCTACAAGGCGACGCCCGGCATCTATCTCTATGCCACCTATTCGCGCGGCTTCAAGGCGGGGGGCTATAATGTCGGCGGTATACAGCCTGCATTCCGCCCGGAAAAGCTGACCAATTACGAAGCCGGGATCAAGGCTGATCTGTTCGACCGCAGGCTGCGCGTCAATCTGTCGGCGTTCAACTATGACTATAAGGATTTGCAGGAAAGCATCATCGACGGGATCAATATCGTCACCAAGAACGCCACCAAGGCGCGCGTCCGCGGTATCGAGACGGAAATCACGGCGAAGCCCTCCGACGCCCTGACCCTGCAACTCAATGCAGCCTATCTCGACGGCAAGTTCAAGGAATTCAGGGACATCGATCCGGCCTTTGCCGACCTGGGTTCGCAGAACCTCAAAGGCAATCAATTGCCCGACGCGCCGAAATATCAGGTCGGTGGCGAAATCGGATACAGGATCGCGACCGGTTTTGGGGACATTACGCCCCGCGTCAACGTGACCTGGTTCGACACGGTCTATTTCAATCACTTCAATACGATCGAAATGTCCCAGCCGTCGCGGACGATGGTGAATTTCTACTTGGGCTGGACTTCGCGCGACGATCGATGGTCGGCCACGGCCTTCGTCAAGAATGTGACCGACGACACTTATTTCGCCGGAGCGAACACCAATTTGGGGTTGCTCGGCTTTTCCAGAACGGTGGCTTATGGCGCGCCCCGCACCTTCGGCCTGAGCGTGACCCGGACGTTCTGAATGTCTTTCCTTCCGCTTTGAAATGGAGCGGGGAAGGGCGGTAAAACCTTCATCGATGTCGATCAGGACGATCAGTCCTGATCGACATTGCCGTTTGTAAACAGGAGAATGACGTCATGGAAGCGCCGCAGCTTGCCGAAAACAAAACTCCATCTTCGGACATCGACTTCTGGTCGGACGAAGTCGTTTCGAACCCCTATCCTTACTACAAGCAATTGCGCGATCTCGGGCCTGCGGTCTGGCTCACCCGCCATGACTGTTGGGCGGTCGTCCGGCACAGGGAATTGCGGGAGGCGCTCCTCGATTCCGCAACATTCACGTCCACCGCCGGGATCGGCATGAACGCCGAAGCCAAGAGGAACAGCGAAGGCGTGATGATCTTCTCCGACGATCCCGATCATGCCCGACTGCGCCGCGTGTTCAACCGGCCGCTGCTGCCCGGCGCGCTGAACGCGCTGAAGGACCGTCTGGCCTCGCTCGCGGAGCAGCGGATCGATCAGCTCGTCGCCAGGGGGGAGTTCGATGCGATCCCCGACCTTGCGCAGTTCCTGCCGCTGACGGTGGTCACGGACCTTGTCGGCCTGACGGAAGAGGGCAAGACCAGCATGCTGCGGTGGGCGGGGGGCCTTTTCGACGCGCTCGGTCCGGAGGGGCACCCCCGGACGTTGTCGGGCATCGAGATAGCGGTGGAGGCCTTCACCTATCTGCACGGCCTGCCGCGCGAGGCGCTCGATCCGGAGGGGTGGGCTGCGGGATTGTTCCGCGCCGCCGATGCGGGCGATCTGTCGCATGACGAAGCGCGTAAGATGATGATGGACTATACCGGTCCGGCGCTCGACACGACGATCAACGGGCTGGGCAATGCGCTGTCGCTTTTTGCCCGGCATCCCGAGCAATGGGACCGGCTGCGCAGCGATCCGGAACGGATTAACCGGGCGATCGAGGAGGCTTTGCGGCTGGAATCTCCGGTGCGGGCATTCGGCCGCCAACTGACGCGGGACCATGACTTGGGTGGCGCCCATTTGCGTAAGGGCGATTGGGCGCTGATGGTCTATGCCAGCGGCAATCGGGATGAACGGCGGTACGAGGAGCCGGAGAAATTTGACATCGCCCGCGATGCGCGGGATCATGTCGCGTTCGGCTATGGCATGCATTTGTGCGCCGGCATGCATCTCGCCAAGCTGGAAATCCGGACCATGTTGGAGGTGCTGGTCCGGCGCGTGAAGCGTTTCCATCTGGTCGAGGAGGAGATGGTTATGCACAATCTGATCCGGGGGCGCGACAGGTTGATCCTGCTGGTCGATCCGGCCTGAGCCTGGCTGCGGCCCATCCAGTAAAGGTGCGTCCAATCCTCAAAAGAAAACCCTCCCGCCGCACTTGCGGCGAGAGGGTTGGAGGATCGGTCTCCTGAACCTAGTCCGCGTGGACAAATTGGGAATGTCGGGGAATGTCCTGAATCCACCCAAATTACTCAGCTCAGCGAGTCTTGAATTTGTCCACGCCGCCTAGAACGTCGAACCGGGGTTAGGCCTCTGCACGAAACCTGTCCTTCGATACGCCATTTCGACAAGCTCAATGGTCGCTCAGGACAAACGGAAGTGGTGCGCAAATCCTCATCCGGCTGGAGCGGAACGGACTCGCCCCCAGAAGGTCTGCGCCGCGGCATCCAGCATGTCGGCGCCATAGGTGATCAGGCCCTGCTCTACCCGGTAGAGCATGGCCCATTCATAATGGATGTCCTCGCCATTCGCCGCGCTTTTGCGGTAGGCGCGGGCGTGGACGAAGGCGCATTCCCGGTCGACGCCGGTTATGGCGATGATCTCGTCCCGCCTGTCCGCCAGCGCTTCCGCGCAGGAAGCCGCGAAGGTGAGAAAGGCGTCACGCCCGACCAGCGTCTCCTTCGTGCCGCTGGGCCCGAACAGGCTGTGCATGACATCGGGATGGAAATAGTCCGCTGGCGACGGTCGGCCTTCCTCTACGACGGGAAAGACGTCGGGATGGTGCCGGCCCCCTTCCGTGAAGCCGAACATCCGCGTCAACAGCTTCACGGCATCGTTCATCGCCTTGCCCTTATCCTTCCGCCGCCTTGCGCAGCATGACGGCGCGGTCGCCGTCCCGCACCACGACCAGTCGCATGCCGGGCTTCATATAGGTGACGAAGTCGTCGAAGCTCTCGCGCACGCCCGGATCGATCGGCCGCAAATAGCTGTCCTTGTCGACATTCAGCGTGATCTCCCCGACCCGGTCCGCGTCCACGGTGACGGTCGTGGGCGTGAAGGACTTGACCGTGGCCGCGACGGCGCTGGGATTGGCGGCGGACTGCACGCGCGAGTCGAAGGAAACGCGCAGCCGGTCGCTGCTGTTGGCAAGGCCGCAATGCGGCGTGCACGGATGCACGACCAGCACGTCCCCCGGCATATAGTCGGTCGTCGCCCAGCTTTCCGCCGGGATCGCGTCGCGCGGGATCGGGAAAGGATTGGGCTTGCCGACATTGTGGAAATAGCCGCGCTTGTTCTGGCCCACCGCCAGCGCCAGCCCGCCCATGTCGCGGGTGCAGGGGGTCAGCGACACCCAGACCGGGCGATAGTCCTGAATGCCGGGGCTGTAGAAGCCGTCCTGATGCACGGTGCCAAGCTTGCTGTGCGGCGGATAAGTCCGATATTGCACGATCGGGACGGAGCAGGCCGGTTCACCCAGCACCTTTTCCATCACCGCCTGATTGGCCGGGTCCTCGATCAGCCGCCTGGCGATGCCGGCGTAGAGATCGCTTTCCTCCATGCCGCCGACCGAGGGCTTGCCCGTCCACTTGCCAGTGGGATCGCCCGGCTCGACGAGCCCCATCTGGGCGGCGACCGCGAGCATTTCATCCCGTGCCCGCGCCACCGTATCCGCATCGAACACGCCGCGCAGCAGAATATAGCCCTTCTCCTCGTAGAAGCGGTTGAGCGCTTCCGGATCGTCCAGCAGATGGTTGCAGCTTTCCAGCTCGCCCGCCGCGACGACATCCTGCACATGCAGGTCTTCGGCTTCCGGGCGATTGATCACATCGACGGTCATCTCTTCCTTCCTCTCCACTCGGACCGGCCAACCTTTGGAGGCGCCGGGACGGGACCATATTATCATGGCCGGGATCGGGAGGGTGGGATGGTTTTCGTCTAAGGAGAAACAAAACCGATTGTCTGTGGATCATGGGGCCTCTGCGATTGGTTGAAGCTCGACCTGGAAGCCAAGCTTGGTGAGCTGGGCGACCAGACGCCTGGCTTTGCATTCGGCGGAGCGACGGTCGAATTGGTCGATGCCAAGATCCTGATGTACGACGCCGTTTGTGAGCATGTGCCAGATCGCGGTGAGCATGGCGGCGGCGACCGCACAGATCGCTTTCTTGGGACCCCGCCGGCTGCGCAAGCGGTTGAACTGCGCCTTGTAATAGCTGTCTTTCTTTTTCACGGCAGACCAGGCGCATTGGACCAGCACGGTCTTGAGCCAGCGCCCGCCCTTGCGCAGGTGCGAGGATTTGCGCTTGCCGGCGCTCTCATTCTGCCCCGGACACAGCCCGGCCCAGGCGACAAAATGCCCGGCGGTGGCAAAGCGGCTCATGTCGGTGCCGGTTTCCGCCAGGATGCTGGTGGCCGACAGGGTGCTGATGCCCGGCATCGTGTTGAGAAGATGGATCAGGGATCGAAAGGTGGCTCGCCCGGGCGCCACCTGCTGGTCCATGGCAGCGATTGCGGCATCAACTGCCCGATCGATCTCGATGATCGCCTTGTCCAGCGCGTCATACTGCTCGAGGTAGAGCCTGAGCATGAAACAGTGATGATCGGTCAGCCGCCCATGCAGCGCATCATACAGATGTTTGGGAGTGGCCTTGACCCGTCCATCGGCCAGGGCCGCCAGCCTGGCCGGATTGCGGATCCCGGCGATCATCGCTTCGATCATCCGGCGGCCCGACACGCCCATGATGTCGCTGATTACCGAATCCAGTTTGATATTGGCCTCTTCCAACGTCTTCTGGATCCGCTGGGTGTGGCGGGTCTGCTCCTGGATCAGCTGCTTGCGCATGCGCATCAGCGAACGCAGCTCCTGCGTCGCCTGGTCGGGAACGAAGCTCGCCCGGATCAGGCCACAGGCGACCAGATCGGCAATCCAGGTCGCGTCATTGACGTCGGTCTTGCGGCCCGGAACATTCTTGATGTGCGCGGCATTGGCCAGGATCAGATCGAAGGGGCCCTCGCTCAGGATATTCCACACCGGCTTCCAGTAGACCCCGGTCGCCTCCATCGCGACATGGCTACAGCCTGAGTCCGTCAGCCACGCCAGCAAGGACGACAGGCCCGCCGTCGTGGTCTCGAAGGACTGGCATTCCCGGCTTGTCTTGCCCTCCGACGCCAGGCGTACACAGCCCACGATCATCGCTTTGTGTACATCCAGACCAGCGACACGTTCGTGCATGATCTCCATCGAGACTCTCCTCTCACCAGTGCCGCCAGCGTGGGGACCTCACCGAAAAGAACTCTAAGGAACGCGCTCCAGGAACATGGCTGCTCCCTGGCGCCAATGGGGGTGATCGAGGCGCCCCGGGTCCAAACTACTTTACGGGCTCTCCAGCACCATAGCAAAAAGCAACCTCCGTGCTGACGACGTCGACATAATATCGCGCGGAGCGCAGCCCGACCAGTTTCAGTTAAGGGGGTCAGCCAAAGGCTGGTGCCGAACTACTTTCGGCTATTATTGCTCATTGTCCGGCGCCAGAAGCTTCAGCATCTGCATCAGCTTCTCATCCTGCCAGGCGGCTATTTCCGCTACGCTTCGCCCGGCCGCCGCTTCCTCCATCTGCTCGACCAGCATCGCCTGCAAGGCCGGATCGGCCAGCGGCGGGTCGGTCATGCTTTCCCAGCGTCTGACGATGCCAGGCCCGAATTTCGGCAGGAATTCGGCCAGACCGCCCGCGCCGCCAGATGTGTGGAAGGTGGTGAACTGTCCCTGGATCGCCCATTTGAGCGCGAAGCTGTGTTTCATCGCCTTGTCGATGTCACCGACGCTGGCATAACCCTCCGCCACCAGCCGCACCGCTTCCCGGAACATGGCGGCGGTCAGCCGGTTGCCGATATGGCCGAAAATCTCGCGCTTCAGCCGGATCGGCTGTTTGCCCATGGCGGCATAGAGCGCGAAGGCGGTGTCGACCGCCTGCTCGGCGGTCCGTTCGCCGCCGCCCACTTCGACCAGCGGGATCAGGTGCACGGGATTGAAGGGATGGCCCAGCACGAAGCGATCAGCGGTCGCAAGCCCGGCCTGTAACTCGGTGACGGGCAGGCTCGACGTGCTGCTGGCGATCAGCACATCCGTAGGCGCCAGCCGGTCGAGATCAGCGAACAACGCCTGCTTGACCTCGGTGCGTTCGGGCGTGCTTTCCTGCACGAAATCCGCGCCCGCAAGCGCGTCGGCCACCGTGTCGTGGACCGAAAAGCGCGAAGACCAGTCGTCGTCGGCCTGGGCCAACCCAAGTTCGACCATCTGGTCCCAGGCACCCGCAACATGGGCGCGGGTGCGCTCGCCCGCGCCGGGCATCGGATCGTAAAGGCGCACGGCCCGGCCGCTGCCCAGAAAGGCAGCGACCCAGCCATTGCCGATCACGCCGCCGCCGATCGCGGCGACGGTGCTTATGCTGTCCGCGTCGCGATAGGCGGCCATGGCGATCAATATCCCTTGAAGACCGGCTTTTCCTTGTTGGCGAAGGCGGTGGTCGCTTCCTTGTAATCCTGCGTCAGCATCGTCATCGCTTCATAGGCGATGGACAATTCGCCCGTCAGGTTCACCTGATCGCGGATGCACTTGTTGACCGCCGCCTTGGACCAGCGGACCGCCCACATCGGCTGTCCGGCGATCTCGCGCGCGATCTTCAGCGCTTCCTCCAGCACCTGCTCCTTGGGGAAGGCATAGTTGACCAAGCCGATCTCCTCGGCCTTCTTGCCGTTCAGCAACTTGCCGCGCATCAGATATTCCTTGGCCTTTTGCGGCCCGACCAGCAGCGGCCACATCACCGAACCGCCGTCGCCCGTCACCAGGCCGACGCGCACATGGGTATCGCCCAGTTTCGCATCCTCCGCGACGATGCTCATGTCGCAGAAGGCGAACAGCGACGTGCCAAGGCCGATGGCGTCGCCATTGACCGCCGCGATGATCGGCTGGGGCGTCATCAATATCTGATCCCAGATGCGCAGCGTGTTGATCGGCACGCGCAACGCATATTTCAGGCCATATTCGGTCTGGGCGCGCTCGGCCATCAGCTTGATGTCGCCCCCGGCGGAGAAGGCCTTGCCCGCGCCGGTCAGCACGATGACCTTGATTCGCTCGTCACGTGCCAGCTTCAGCCAGATGTCCTCCAACTGCCAGTGATTGTGTGGCCCCACCGCGTTCAGCTTGTCGGGCGCGTTCATCGTCACGACGGCGACGCCGTCTTCCCCGATTTCGACCTTGAAGAAATCGAACTCGCTATAGTCGATGTCGCGCTGAAACTCGTTGTCGCTCATAATCGTCTCCGGACTGGACAATCGGGCGGACAAGCGGGGCAATTTCCACGACCTTTTCTGCCTGCCGCTGCCTGCCCGGACCATGTGCTTCATGCTGGGAGCGGACCAGGCGCTCTACGCGGATTACAAGCGTTGGGCGGACGAATTGCAGTCGCTGCTGTTCAACGACAAGAACCCAAGCGCCGAACAGACGCTGATTGCGGAAATCCAGCCGCATTTCATGGGCCTCATCGAAGCGCGCAAGCAAATGTTGCGCGATGCGGGTATCGATGAACCGACCCATGAACATTGGGGAACGGTGCTGCCGTTCGACTATATCTCGCTCGGCCTTGTCAGCCGCGTGGAGGGGCGGCGCTTCAACGACATGGAATTGTTCCAGATCTGCACCGCGTTGCTGACCGGCGGGCAGGAGACGACCACCAGCCTGCTGACCAATATCGTCTGGCGACTGCTGGAAGTGCCCGAACGGTGGGAACGGCTGAAGGCCGAGCCGCATCTGGTGGAGAATGTGATCGAGGAAAGCCTGCGCTTCGACCCGCCGATCAATTCCCACTTCCGCACCAGCCTGTGCCCGGTGCGGATGCACGGCGCGGAGCTGCCCGAACGCAGCAAGCTCATGTTCTCCATGATGGGGGCCAATCGCGATCCGGACATTTTTCCCGATGCCGACAGCTTCGTCATGGATCGGCCGCTCAACCAGGTGAAGCGGCATTTGTCTTTCGGCTATGGCGTGCATTTCTGCCTGGGCGCGCCGATCGCCAGGCTGGAAGCGCAGGTCGGTCTGCGCAAACTGGTGGAACGCCTGCCCAATCTTCGCCTGACCGGAAGCCCAGAGCGGATCAATAGCTGGATCTATTGGGGCCAGCGCGAACTGCCTGTCGCCTGGGACTAGGCATGGCTCTTCCGTCCCATTCGTGGATCGAATGGGGCGGACGATCAGGCGGCGGCTTCTCCGGCGACCGGCCTTGCGGACCATTCCGGCTCAACCTCCGCCTGCTGCGGGTAACGACCCATCAGCAAATAGAGCATTATCGACGCAACCAGCCCGCCGATCACCGTGATCAGCGCAACGCGATAGTTGCCGAAATGGTCGTAGAGGAAGCCAATGCCGACCTGCCCCGCCACGGCCATCAGCGTCATCACGGTGATGGTGCTGCCGTAAATGGCCGAATAATGCCGCATGCCGAAATAGCGCGCAGTCATATAGGCGACGATGTCGATCTCCGCGCCTTGCGCCGCGCCGATCAGCATCGCCGCGACCAGTGCCACGGGAAATGTCAGGGACCCTTGCAGCATCAGGATGCAGCCCAATATCGGCCCCAGGCTGAAGAGACACGCGACCGCAGGCGCCCAGACCCGGTCGATCAGCGTTCCCGAAATCAGGGTGCCGATCAATACGGACCCCGCCAGCACGCCGGTCAGCATGGCCGCGTCGGCCGGCGCGATGTCGAGCGCGGTCAGCAGTGGCTGGAACTGGCTGAGCAGGGTCGACAGCGGCGCATAGCCGAAGCCCGCGCACAGGCAGAGGAGCAGGACGCGCGGTTCGCGCCGCAACAGCGCCAGATAGCTGCCCCCGTCCCCCGAGCGCGGATGCGGCCGGTCCGTCTCGGTCGATGGGGGCGTGTCGCGGATGCCGATCCAGCAGACTGGCAGGCCCACCAGTAACACGATGCCCGCGAGCAGAAAGAAACCCGCCTGCCATCCTTCCCGCTCGACAAGGGCGTGCAGCGTGGCGGGCAGGAATATGCCCAGGATCGATATGCCGACCCGCGTGCACGCCAACGCCAGTCCTCGCGACTGGACGAAGCGCGCAGCGACGACGCGGGTGAAGGCAAGGCCAGTGGTGAAGATGCCGATGACCTGCAAGGCGAGATAGGTCGCATAATATTGGACCAGCGATCCGCCAAGCTGCGTCATCGCCAGATAGGCGAGACCGGTCAGCGCCATCGCCGCCAGCAGCGGGCGGCGCACGCCATGGCGATCCAGCAGCGCACCCGCGAAGGGCGAGAGCAGCGCGGTCAGGATCATCCCGTTATGGGCGGCGGCGATTTCCCCTCGCGACCATCCGAAACTTTCCTGCCAGGGTTGAATGAAGATGCTGGCATTGAATTGCAGCATGGAAAAGCCGGTCGCGACCCCCAGGGAGGAGGCGGCCAGGGCCGGCCAATGTCTTTTCCATTCCTGAGTGGCAGTGGTCATGGCATTATCCCGCGAAAGAGGGCGCGCGGCATCCTGGAAAGAGATGCCGCGCGCCGGATGGATCACGTCAGAAGCTGGCGCCCAGTTCGATCCCGTAAGTTCTGGGGGGCGAAAGGATCGCATTGGCCCCCGGTGCCGTGAAGACGGGATAGGCGGTGTCGAAAATGTTCTTGGCGAATAGCGCGAGCCGCCACTTCGCCGGCCCGACCTCGACATTCTGCAATGCGATGCGCGCATTGGCCACGTCGCGGCGGATGTCATAGGCGAAGGCGCCGAACGCTACGCGACCCGTCCCCGGCGTGTCGCTGGCCATGGCATAGTCGCCGTGGAAGGCCAGATCGCCAATGCCGACCGGCAGGCTGTAATCGATCGCCAGCGTGACCGCATGTTCGGGTAGGCTCTGGATGCGCAGTTCGGCATGGGGATCGATGATGAAATAGCTGCCGGGGCGCTTGCCATGCAGATAGGCGTAGGTCGCGGACACCTGTAGCCCACGGGTGGGCGCCGCGACGATTTCCAGTTCCCCGCCGCGGATGCGGGTGACGCCCGAAGCGTTCAGCGTGTCGGTGATCGCCGGATCGCCCGTCGGATCGAGCTGGCTGGTGATCTGTCGGTTGTGGATACGGTTTTCGAACAGCGCCACGTTGACGCGCCGGCGGCGTTCGATCAGGTCGCTTTTCACGCCGATTTCGAAGGACTTGTTCACCTCGGCGCCAAAGAGCTTGAACAGGGGCGATCGTACCGACACGCCGCCAGCCCGATAGGCCTGGGCATAGCGGCCATAGATATTCACATCGTCCGTGACGTCATAGGCGATGGTGAAGGCCGGGTCCCAGCGCCGCTCGCGGAACGGCGCGCCGGTTATGGCTGTGGGAGCGCCGTTGAACATGGTGCGGTCAAAGGTCTTCTTGTCATCCGTATAGCGCAGGCCCGCCGTCAGATGCAGCCGGTTGTCCGCGAAACCGGGCGACCAGGTGGCTTGCGCGAAACCCGCATATGAGGTGGATTCCGCGCTCTGGGAATTGAGCCCGGCAGCCGCGCTGCCGACTGCGAAGGGATTGACCCCCAGCGCCTGGGTGAAGGTGGGATTCGTATAGACGATGCTGAGCAGCGTCTGGCGGGTGTCCTGCACCTTCTCATGAAAATAATAGGCGCCCAGCACGAATTCGACTTCGGGCAGGCTGCCGACGAGCTGGAATTCCTGGCTCTCCTGCTTCTGCTTGACCTTGTTGTAGGAAGTCACGCCGGAAATGCCCCAGATGGGCGTGGCGGGATCGATCCCCAGGCTGGTTCCGCCAAGCCGGGGAAACAGGATGCTGGCGGAGCGGGCCGCGGGGAATTTGCTCAGGCTGAACGCTCCGCCAAGCTGATTGGCGCCCTCTTCGTCCGTCTTGCGGAAGGCCGTGATCGACCGCAGCGTCAGCGCATCGTTCAGTTCCCAGCCGGCCTGAATCGTGTGGCCCGACGCTTCGGTGCGGAAAGGCGCATTATAGAGCGATGTCCACGCCGTGTCGGTGCGGCGGTCGATCCGGTCGGTCAGGGGACGCGCGCCAGTCAGCGTGGCGAGCGGCAGGATCGTCCGGCCGTTCGGGTCGATCAGCGGCGGCCGGACCAGCACCTTATAGTCGCGCGTGTCCTTGGTCACGCTATGGTCGTAGGCGTAATCGACGGTGATCGCGGATGTCGGCTGCCACCTGACGCTGGCGCGATAGCCTTCGCCGTCGAACGCGCCGAAATCGTCCTGACGAGCGATCCGGGCCACGCGGGGACCGTTTTTGGTCCATCCGCCATGGCTGGAATTGAGATAATCCAGCTTGATCGAGAAACCCGCAATTTCCGGCAGGTTGAGATGCGCTTCGTAGCGGCGCTGGTCGAAATTGCCGATCGTCACCTTGCCGTCGCCGCCGAATATGCCGGTGGGTTTCTTGGTGACGATGCGGATCGCGCCGCCTTCGGCATTGCGGCCGAACAACGTCCCCTGCGGGCCGCGCAGCACTTCGATCCGTTCGGGGTCCACCAGCTCGGCGCCCATGCCCTGGGCGCGGCCCAGATACACGTCGTCAATATAGACGGCGGTGCCAAGCTCCACCGTGCCCTGTCCCGGATCGCTGTTGGTGACGCCGCGCATGTCGACGATCAACAGGCTCTGGCTGCCCGCGAAAGGCTGCATCACCACGCCCGGCGGCGGCGACTGAAACAGGGCGGTCAAGCCGGTCGCGCCACGGGCTTCGAGCGCCTCGCTCGAATAGGCGCTGACGGCAATAGGCACGTCCTGAAGATTTTCGGCGCGCTTCTGGGCGGTGACGATGATTTCCGCGACGCCATCCTGCGCCAGCGCCGGGGCGGCAAGACCCGTCAGAAGACCGGGCAGCGAAATCCCGGCCAGATATAATTTCCCTCTCAGCATATCTTCTCCCATCTCGCACTCGTCACTTGTAAGACATGTGACTTAAGGTGAGACGCATCTCTTAAAGAGGAGAAGGCGGCAGCGCCAATCCATACGGAAATGATCGCCTATGCGATCCATGGCGCGCAAGGACGGCTATGCGGGAAGGATCGGCTTGCCTTGGAGCGTGCTGCATTCAATCTGACGCGGGTCGCGCGCTCCAACTTTTATTGTCGCATCTGTTGAGTAGAAAAGCGGTGCCCACTTTTCTGCACGATGCTTTAGGCGGCGTGGACAAATTCAAGACTCGCCGGACTGAGTGATTTGGGTGGATTCCCGCCACTCCCTTATTCGTCACCCCGGGCTTGACCCGGGGTCCCGCTGCCTTGGGCTGGGCGCGGATAGGAGAAGAAAGCGGGACCCCGGATCAAGTCCGGGGTGACGGAGAACTAACGTCCGCTCCTGGCCATTTCCCGACATTCCCAATTCGTCCACGCGGCCTAAGCCGAGGGTGCGGGACGAAGGCAAATGGCTTCGAGCATGCTGAGACCTTCCGCCAGGAATCCCGCTTCGGGCATGACCGCGAGCCCTTCGGCCACATTCTTGTCGCGTTCGAAGATCATGTCGAAAAAGGTGCACGCGCCATGCCGCAGGCGGTAACTCAGCAGGTCCGGCGACATGTCAGGCCGCAGGGCGAAGTATAATGCCATGGCCTCGCCGCTGGCGGGCGTCGAATAAAGCTGCGAATTGCGAATCTCGGCCCCCTCCCGCCAACGTAGCGCATGGCGGAAAAACGCGGCGTAGCGATGCACCCCCTGCGCGTCGCGCAGTTCGTAATTGGGCAGGACCAGCGCGCCCAGCACTGCTGCCGCATCCTTCTCCCGCCCTTCGGCGCGGATCAGGTCCACCATCTCCCGCCGTCGCGCGTCAAGCGCGGGCAGGCGGTGCGCCCAGATCGCGCGAACCAGCTTTTCCCGATCGTTGAAATGATAGCTGACGGCGGAATTATTGGCAGCATTGGCTTCCAGCCGAATCTGGCGCAGCGACACATTTTCGATCCCATATTCCCCGAACAGCCGTTCCGCCGCCTCTACCAAGGCCAGGGCCGTGCCCTTGAACGGTTGGGCAGGAAGATCATTCATGATGGGAAACCGCTCTCTCACTATTGCCGTGGACCGCACCGCTATCAGCCCAACGCCGCCATATTGCAACGGCGCGGAGAGCCGCTCGTTGTGGCGTCGATCCCATGACGTCCATCACATAGGCGATGGAAGCGGCTTGTCACCCGCTTTGGAGGTTGAGCGGCTTGCAATAAGACATGTTTCTTATATTGCACGACGAAGCTGCAAAAAGCCTGAAAATAATGTTGAGAGGAAGGCCCTGATGCTGGATTCCCTGTTCGGATTGTCGGGCAAAACCGCCCTGGTGGTCGGTGGAGGCAAAGTCCCCCACGCCATTGCGTCGCTGTTCGAAACAGCGGGCGCGGCGGTTACCCATGCGCGGGAACCGGAACTGACGGAGGAGGGTGTCAAGACGCTGTTCGGCGGCGTGCCCGAACTCGACATATTGGTGAACGGCGCCATCGTGACGGGCCCCTGGCCGCTTGATGACCTCACCATGGAGGAATGGGATCGCGTGCACGCGACCAATGTCCGCGGGGCGTTTCTGCTCATGCGGCAGGCCGTCCGGACGATGCGGGCGCATGGCCGGGGTGGCCGCCTTGTCAACCTGTCGACCATTGGATCGGTCCATCCGGTGCTGCATGGCAATTATGCCTATGGATCGTCGCGCGCGGGCACGAACGCCCTTAGCCGGCAGTTCGCGCTCGATTGCGCGGCGGACGGCATAGCGTCGAACGCGATCCTGGTCGGCGCCATTCCCTCGGACCCCTTTCCCGAAGGCTGTCCCATGCCTTCCCAGGGGCCCGGCATGCGGCCGGAGCGCTTTCCCATGGGCCATGGTGCGCCGGAGGACGTCGCTCCGGTCGCGCTGCTCCTGGCCTCGGCCGCCGGTCGCTACATCAACGGCCAGACGATCGTCGTCGATGGCGGCTTCCAGATCGCGTGAGGAAGGTTGCATGACCACCCTCTTCGACGGCTTCTATCAAATGGGCTTTGTCGCCCGCGATCTCGACCAGGCCATGGCAGCGCTCGGGAAGCGTTTTGGCATAGCCAGCTTCCGCCGGAAGCGTTCTTCGCCTTTCATGGACGCGGCCCATGCCTGGGTGGGCGCCACCATGCTGGAACTCATCCAGATCGGTCCCGGCGCGCCCGTCATCTATGAAGCCTATTTGCCTGATGCGCCGTCGGCGGTCCGCCTGCATCATCACGGCTTCCGCGTGGCCGATGCCGTCGCGTGGGAGGAGATCAACCGGCGCATCGAGGGGGCTGGCCTGGCGACCCCGATGAAGGGAGCCGTCATGGATGGCCAGCTCAACTACATCTATGCCGACACCCGGGCGGATACCGGGGTTTACAGCGAATATGTCTATCTGACCGGGGCCGCGACGTCGATCTATGACGACGTGCCCCATAATTGAAGGGGAAAATCGGGATGGCCGACGCCGATATGGTCGACATCTATGCGCAGCACCAGGCGCTCTATAATCGCGTGCCTGTGCCGGACCATGTGCCGCCTGAATTGGTGGTGGATTTCGATTATCTCCACCCGCCGGGCATTGAGGAAGGCGACGTCTATACTGCGTGGAAGAGGCTGCATGACGGACCCGACATTGTCTGGACGCCCTGCAATGGCGGGCATTGGATTCTCACGCGTGGCGAAGACATCAGGTCCGTGCAGGAGCATTTCGAGATTTTCAGCCATGAGGTGTTCACGATACCGCGCGGGTCGTCGCCCATCCGCATGCCGCCGCTGACCGTCGATCCGCCGCTTCACGCCCGGTATCGCGCCATTCTCAACCCCTTCTTCACCCCCAGCCGCGTCGCTCGGATGCGCGAGGATGCCGTAGCCCTTACGCGCAGCCTGATCGAAGGGATCAAGTCGAAGGGACGATGCGAGTTCGTCAATGATTTCGCCCGAATCATGCCGGTCACAATGTTCCTCGGCATCGTCGATCTGCCGCTCGACCAGCGGGAGCAGTTCGTCGACTGGGGCGTCACCTTCATGACTGCGACGGATTCGAAGGTGAAGCTGGGCGCTCAGGAAAAGGTTGTCGCCTATCTCCAACAAGTTCTCGATGAACGCGCCGGCAATCCTGGCGATGATCTGCTCAGCAAGATCGCGGGATGGCGGAACAATGCCCGTTTCCAGGGCGACTATGAAGTCATCGGCATGGCCGTTCTGGTCTTCTTCGGCGGTCTCGACACCGTCGCCAACATGCTGTCCTTCATCACCCGCTATCTGGCACAAAATCCGCAACAGCGCCGTCGCCTGGTCGATGAACCGGGAATCATCCCCAGAGCCACGGAAGAGTTTCTGCGCCGCTTCGGACTTTCGAACACAGGGCGTCTGATCCTGCGGGATTTCGAATATAAGGATGCTGTCTTCAAGAAGGACGAAATGGTCATGGTGCCGATTTCGATGTCCAGCATGGATGACCGGCTCTACGACCGGCCGATGGAGATCGATTTCGATCGCGATCCCGTGCACAACACGTTCGGCAACGGTCCGCACAAATGTGTCGGCAGTCCGCTGGCGCGGGCTGAAATCCAGGTGTTCCTGGAGGAATGGCTGAAGGCCCTTCCCGATTTCCGGCTGGATCCGGAACGGCCGCCCGTCACTCATTCCGGGTCGGTCAACGGAGTGGACTCGCTGCATCTCGTCTGGGATGTTTGAGGGGTCGACCTACCGACCGGGATCGACACGCCATTTGATACGCCATCGCGCAAGTTTATGATTGGAGAGATCAAGATGTTCGAGATGCAGCTTGCGCCCAAGCCCGATCATGTACCCGATGATCTGGTCGTCCATTGGGATTTCACGTCCCCGCCAGGCGGCGAAGAGGATGTGAATACTGCCTGGAAACAATTGCACGATGGACCTGACATCATATGGACCCCACATAATGGCGGCCATTGGATCGTCACGCGCGCAGCCGACATCGAACATATGCAAAAGCATCACGACCCCTTCTCCATGCAGAGGATCGTATTGCCCGAACATCCGGACCGGCCCCGGCTGCTGCCGATCGAAATGGACCCGCCGGAACATGCGCGTTACCGCTCGATCCTGAACCAATTCTTCACGCCGCGCGCGATCAAGGCGTTGCAGGAGGAGGCGCGGCTGCTGGCCATCGCGTTGATCGACGGCTTCAAGGCTGACGGACGCTGCGAGTTCATCAGCGATTTCTCGATGAAGCTGCCTATCACCATTTTCATGAAGATGGTCGACCAGCCGCTGGATCATCTCGATCGGCTCCTTGAATGGACCGAAATGTCGGTCCGCCCGAAGAAACCGGAAGACCGGACCGCCGCCGCTCTCGCCATGAATGCTTACCTTGAAGATGTGATCGAGGCGCGCAAGGTCAAGCCGGGAGAAGATCTGCTGAGCGCCGTCGTCGTGGCGCAGGTGGGCGGCAACGCCATACCAAAGGAGGATTTGCTCAGCATCACCAGCAACCTCATGTTCGGCGGTCTCGACACGGTTGCATCGTCGCTCGGCTTTGCCGCCAGGTTCCTTGCCGAAAATCCGGCGAAGCGCCGCGAACTTGTCGACCGGCCCGAACTGATCGCCAACGCGGTCGACGAACTTTTGCGCATGTTCGCGCCCTCATCGACCGCGCGCGTCGTCACCCGCGACATCGAATATGGCGGCGTGACCTTCCGCGCCGGTGACCGCATCTACATTCGTCCTTTGTTGCATGGCATGGATGAGCGCAAATTCCCCGATCCGATGGAAGCCGATTGGGAACGGCCCGCGCTGGAGCGCAGCTACGCCGCATTCGGCAATGGGCCGCACCGCTGCCCCGGCGCGACCCTGGCGCGCAGCGAAATGCGGATTTTCCTGGAGGAATGGCTGGCCCGCATTCCAGACTTCGCGCTTGATCCCGCCGACCGGCCGACCTTTGGCGCAGGCATGGTGAACGCCGTTTTGCGTCTGCCGCTCGTCTGGGAACCCGCACGGCAGCACTGATCCTTCACCTCTTCCATCCATCGCATTTCATCTGGGAGCCGTCATGTCCGATCTTCCACCACTTTCCGTCTTCGGCCTTGAGAACAAGTCCGCCATCGTCACCGGCGCGGGCTCGGGGATAGGCAGGGCGACCGCCACGCTGTTCACGCAGGTGGGCGCGCGCGTTCTTTTCGTCGATATGGACGAAGGCGCCGTTCGCGAGGCGGCGGACATGTGCCAGTCCCCTTACGCTGTCTGCGACATTTCGGATGAGGCGTCGGTCATGGCCACCTTCGACAAGGCGGGGGCGCTGTTCGGGAGCCTGGACGTGCTGGCCAATGTCGCGGCTTACCGGCGCAAGGCGGATACCATGACGATGCCCGCGTCGGAATGGGACATCATGCACGCCGTCACCACGCGCGGCACCTTCCTGATGATGCGGGAGGCGATCAGGATCATGCGCGATCAGGGCAGCGGCGGTTCCATCGTCAACGTGTCGTCGGTGAGCGCCGACCATCCGACGATCTTCAACAACATCCATTATGATTCAGCCAAAGCGGGCGTCGACGCTATGACCCGTGCCGCCGCCGTCGAGTTTGCTGAGCATAAGATCCGCGTCAACTCGATCCAGCCCGGCGGCACGGCGAGCGGCGGCGCGAAGAGGATGGGAAGCGAAATCCGGATGCGCGGTCCCATGACGGCGCCGGGTCGCATCCCCCTGGGCCGGATTTCCGATCCGATCGAGCAGGCCCGTGCCATTCTGTTCCTCGCCAGCGATGCGGCCAGCTACATCACCGGCCATCATCTGACGGTGGACGGCGGCTATAGCGTGTCCTGAAATCGCTGGCTTAAATCTTATTCCGCCGATGGAGGTAAGGCGAGCCACGCGCTTCCTTGCGAAGCGGTTAATTTATATTGATAATGACTTGCAACATCTCATTCTCTTGGCTAGCGGGAGGGCAGCCAATTGGGGGAATGAATGCACATCCGCTCGTCTGTCCTGCTCGCCACCACCGCCTTCGCGTTGACCAGCCTGCCTGCGTTGGCCCAGTCGGAACCCGCTGCCGAGGAGGCTGGCCCGATCATAGTGACCGCGGCGCGCACGATTCTGCCCGCCAACGCCCTGCCGCTGACGATCGACGTCATCGATCAGGAAACGCTGAACCAGCAGGTCGCGATCGGCGGGTCGATCGTCGATGCGGTGTCGGCGCTGACTCCGTCCTTTTCGCCCACGCGGCAGAAGCTGTCCGGCGCGGGCGAGACGTTGCGCGGCCGCTCGCCGCTCTATGCGATCAACGGCATTCCGCAGACGGCGCCGCTGCGCGACGGCGCGCGGGACGGCTTCACCATCGATCCCTTCTTCATCGACCGGGTGGAGCTGATCTATGGCTCCAACGCCTTGCAGGGAATCGGCGGCACGGGCGGCATCGTCAATCAGGTGACGGTCACGCCGCCAAAGAATGACGGCCTGTCGGGCCGGGTGTTGGTGCAGGGCAATGCCGACACCGGCTTTCGCGGCGACGGCATCGGCGGCAAGGTGGCGGGGCTGATCGGCTGGCGTTCCGGGCGCTGGGATGCGATGGTCGGCGCGGCCTATGAGAAGCGCGGCGCTTTCTACGACGGCCATGGCAATCGCGTCGGCACCGATCTGACTCAGGGCGAGACGCAGGACAGCCGGAGCTGGTCGCTGTTCGGCCGCTTCGGCTATGCGCTCAGCGACAGCGCCCGGCTGGACCTGACCATGAGCCGCTTCCAGTTGAAGGGAGAGGGCGATTATGTCGCAGCGGACGGTGACTATCGCGTCGACCGGCCGACCAGCTCGGCGCGCGGCACGCCGCCGGGCGTTCCCGCCACCAACCGTACCGAAAGCGCGGCGTTGACACTGACCGACAGCGATTTGTGGGGCGGCAATTTCATCGCGCAACTCTTCTTCAACCGCTCGCGGGACACTTATGGCGGGGAGGTAGCGCCGATCGCCAGCTTCCAGGACCCGCGCATCGCGCCTGTCAACACGCTGTTCGACCAGTCGCAGAACCGCAGCCGCAAATATGGCGGCAAGATCAGCTATGAGCGCGCCATGCCGGGGTTCGAGGCGCTGACCGCCACCATCGGCTTCGACGCGCTCTACGACCTGACCGAACAGCGGCTGATCGCGACCGGCCGAAGCTGGGTGCCGCCGACCGATTATCGCAGCCTCGCGCCCTTTGCGCAGTTCAACCTGGCGCTGTTCGACAAGAAGCTGCGCCTGGCGGGCGGGCTGCGCTATGAGGATGTGCGCATCAGCATCGACGACTATCATACGCTCTGGACCTATGGCGGCGGCGTCGATGTGGCGGGCGGCGCGCCGACCTTCAGCGACATGATGTTCAACGGCGGCGTCATCCTGGAACCCTGGACCGGCATCCGCGCCTATGCCAGCTATGCGGAGGGTTATACCGTGCCCGACGTCGGTCGCATCGCCCGCGCCGTGGCGACGCCGGGCGTCGACATCGACGATTATATGAACATCAGCCCGATCGTCTCCAACAATCGCGAGATCGGGGTGGAGGTGAAGCGCGGCCCGATCGACGCCGGTTTAGCTTATTTCGGGTCGACCAGCAAAAATGGGTCGCTGCTGGTGCAGAGCGGCGGCGTGTTCGAGGTTCAGCGCCAACGGGTGGAGATACAGGGGCTGGAACTGAACCTGTCGGCCAAGATGCCGCTGCCGGGGCTGACCCTGTCGACCGGCTATGCCCATCTGATCGGCCGCACCGACGGATCGGACAATGGCATCGACAAGGTCGACCGCGATCTGGACGGCGCCAATATCTCGCCCGACAGGGTGAACGTCGCCGCCAGCTATGTGCAGGGGCCGATCTCGGCGCGCATCCAGACGCAATTCTTCCTGTCCCGCCAGTTCGAACGGACGCCCGGCGCCTATCCGCCGCTCTATCGCTTCGATGGCTATGACGTGACTGACCTGTCGCTGCGTTACCAGACCCGGTTCGGCGCCCTGACGTTGGCGGCGCAGAATATCTTCGACACATTCTACATCGATTATTACAGCCAGACCGTCCGGCCCAACGACAATGCCCATTATTTCGCGGGGCGCGGACGCAATTTCACCCTGTCCTGGGATTATCGATTCTAGTGAAACTGCTCGACACCCTCCACCGCTGGACCGGCGGACTGATCGGACTACTGCTGGCCCTGCTGGGCGTTAGCGGCGCGCTGCTGGTGCATAAGAACGCCTGGACGCTGGCGCCCCATGCCGGCGATCCGCGGGTGGAGGATGTCCGCCAACTGGCCGATGTGACGCAGCGACTCATGGCCGATCCGGCGGCGCGGCCGCAGTCGATCACTTATGCGTCCGACGATTTCGGGCTTTTGAAATTGCTGTTCGAGGGTGGTCGGGGCGCCTATGCGGACCAGCGGGGTGCTGTGGTGGCGCAATGGAACAGCCTATGGGAGCGGCCCGAATTGTGGCTGTTCGACTTCCACCACCATCTCTTCTCCGGCGAGGCGGGCGATTGGGTGATCGGCATCGCCGCGCTTTGCGGGCTGTTCTTCGTGTGCTCCGGCCTCATCCTCTGGTGGCGCACTCGCCGGACATTCGAATGGCGGCTATGGCCTGCGCGGATGAGTCGTCCGGCGATCGTGCGGCATCATCGCGATCTGGGGGTGGTCGTCGCGCCGCTGTTGCTGCTGTCGCTGGTGACGGGGGTCGTGCTGGTGTTCCGCCCGATGGCGGCGCTGCTGTTCGGGCCGGGCGCGCCTGCGCAGATCGACAAGGCTCTGGCTCCGCCGCCGCCTCGCGACGCGAAACTGGCCGAGCGGCTGGACTGGGCCGGGATAATCGTGGCGGCGAAGGCGCGCTTTCCCGATGCGGAACTGCGCAGCCTGAGCCTGCCGCGCAAGGATAGCGGGTTGATCACCATCCGCATGCGGCGGCCGCAGGAATGGCTGCCCAATGGCCGCACGACGCTGTGGTTCGCGGCCGACAGCGGCGCGTTGGTCGTGGCACGCGATGCCGCCACGCTGCCGACGGCGGTGAAGGGCTATAATCTGCTCTATCCGCTCCACGCGGCGAAGGTCTGCGGCTTGGCGTTCAGGCTGGTCATGACGCTGTCAGGCCTTGCGATGACGCTGCTCGGCACGCTGGCGGTCTGGACCTTCTGGTTCAAGCGTCCCGCCAAGGCAGCCCGCCCGCGTCAGATCGCGATCAGGGCATAGGGCCGGTCGAACCGCTCCGACAGCACGAACTGCGCGCAATTATAGACCGGGACGCCGCCGGGCGTGGTCCCTTCGAAGGCGCCGCGATGGGCGTGGCCGTGCACGGCGAAGCGGACATTGTCGAACCTGTCGATGGCTTCAGCCAGCCGCGACGAACCGAGGAAGGGGAAAATCTCCGGCGGTTCCCCCTGCACCGTGTCCACCACCGGGGCATAGTGCAGCACGGCCACGGTCCGCTCCGTCCGCAGCGAGCGCAGCGCATTTTCCAGCTTGCGCGCCTCGTTGATCGATTCCTCGACAAAGCCTTTGATCGCGCTTTCCCCGAAGGCGCCCAGCTCGCCCCGGCCGAAACCGCCGACGAAACCCTTCACCCCGGCAAAGCCGACACCCTTTATCTCGACCGCCTGATCGTCCAGCACGGTGACGCCCGCGCCGTGCAGGATTTGCGCCACGACTTCGGGCTGGCCGCATTCATGATCGTGATTGCCCAGCACCGCGACGGTCGGAATGGTGCAGCTTCGCAGGTCTTCGGCCAATATCTCGGCCTCCCGCGTCTTGCCGAAATTGGTGAGGTCGCCGCACAGCGCCAATATGTCCGCTTGGGCGGAAATCTCCTCGAACATCGCCCGGTAGCGATGTTCCGACATATCGGTGACATGCAGGTCCCCGACGGCGGCCAGGACCAGGCTGTCCTTGGGCCGCGCTTCACTGGTTGCGGTCATGGCTCTCCTCCAGCCCCTTGCCCACCACGTCGGCAAAGCCCCAGTCGGTGATGTCGATCAGATAGTCGCGCGGCGACAGCAGCCGCCCCCGGCAGACGCGCAGCTTGGGCACGGGCAGTTCGGCGCGGGTCTGCAACCGGCCTAGCAGCTCCTCGAACAGCCAGAGCGGAATACAATGGCGCTCCGTCGGATAGATGAAGCGGAAATTCAGCAGATGGATGAGCAGCACTTCCCAATGCAGCTCCATCGCGTCCAGCAGCCGCTGCCAGTCGATATGCTCATGCTGGCGCAGGATGATGTGCGCGACATCCGCGCCATCATAGCGGTAGCGGTCCTGGATGAAGACTTTCGAGAGGATGAATTCGGTGGGTGGGGTGATCCGTACCCTCGTCCCATAGACTTCGGCGTGGGAGACGTCCCGGAACCATTCCTCCGTCACCGGCAGGCTGGCCGAGGAGATGTTGTAGATCACATCGAAGAAATGATCGCCGCGCCAGACCTTGCCGATCCAGCGCTCATCCTCGAACTCGACGCGATGCCCCAGCGCCTTGAAATAAGCGAGGATGCGGGGTGCATCGCCCGGCTTGCAGAAGACGTCCAGATCCTTGGTAGGCCGGGTGATGCCGGTATGGCATCCCAGCGCGTAGGTGCCCGACAGCATGAAGGGGATGCCGGACTGGACCAGATGCGCGAGGCTTTCCGCGTAGAATTCCGCCGCGTCCGGTGGAGGATCGAAAGTGGCGGGTTCGTGGCTCATCCCCTGGGGAACGGACAAGCCGGTGCTTCCGTTCCCCCTTCCGCCGCCGGAGGCTTATTTCATCGTCGGGATGACGAAGCTCTGGTCGATCACCGCGCCGCCGTCGGGCCAGCGCTGCGTGATCTTCTTGGTGCGGGTGTAGAAGCGCACGCCATCCATGCCGTACTGGTCGAGATCACCGAAGCCCGAGCGCTTCCAGCCGCCGAAGCTGTGATAGGCGACCGGCACAGGGATCGGCACGTTGATGCCGACCATGCCGACTTCGACATCGGCGGCGAACTTGCGGGCATAGTCGCCGTTGCGGGTGAAGATGGCGACGCCGTTGCCATATTGGTGCTTCGACGGATAGCTCAGCGCTTCCTCGAAGGTCTGGGCGCGCAGGATCTGGAGCACCGGGCCGAAAATCTCGTCCTGATAGCTTTTCATCTGCGGCGTCACCCGGTCGATCAGCGTCGGGGCGAGGTAGAAGCCCTCCTCATAGCCCTGGAGCGAGAAACCGCGCCCGTCGACCACGATTTCCGCGCCCTCATCGGCGGCCATCTGGATATAGCTTTCGACGCGGGCCTTGTGCACGCCGGTCACCAGCGGGCCATATTGCGCGTCGGGATCGGTGGGGATGCCGGGGCGCAGCGTTTCGATGGCGTCGATCAGCTTGGCGCGGAAGGTTTCCGCCGTGGCTTCGCCCACCGGCACGACCACCGGCAGCGCCATGCAGCGCTCGCCCGCCGAGCCATAGGCTGCGCCGACGATGTCGGCCACCGCCTGGTCCATGTCGGCGTCGGGCAGGATGATGCCGTGATTCTTGGCGCCGCCCATCGCCTGCACGCGCTTGCCGTTCTGGGCGCCGCGGGCATAGACATAGTTGGCGATGTCGGACGATCCGACGAAGCTGACCGCCTTGATGGCCGGATGATCGAGGATGGCGTCGACCATCTCCTTGTCGCCGTGGACGACGTTCAGGATGCCCGCCGGCATGCCCGCTTCGATCGCCAGTTCAGCCAGGCGCACCGGCACGGACGGGTCGCGTTCCGAGGGCTTGAGGATGAAGGCGTTGCCGCAGGCGATGGCCATGGCGCTCATCCAGAGCGGGATCATCGCGGGGAAGTTGAACGGGGTGATGCCCGCTGCGATGCCCAGCGGCTGGCGCATCGAATAGACGTCGATGCCTGGCCCTGCGCCCTGGGTATATTCGCCCTTCAGCAGATGGGGGATGCCGCAGGCGAATTCGACGACTTCCAGGCCGCGCTGAATGTCGCCCTTGGCGTCGGCCACCACCTTGCCATGTTCGGAGGAGAGCAGGACGGCGAGTTCGTCCATATTCTGCTCGATCAGTTCCTTGAAGCGGAACATCACGCGGGCGCGGCGCTGCGGGTTGGTCGCGGCCCATTCGGGCTGGGCGGCAAGCGCGGAATCGACCGCCTTCTGAAGATGGGCGGCGGTGGCGAGTTCGACCTGGGCCTGGACCGCGCCGGTCGCGGGGTTCAGCACGTCGGACAGGCGGGCGCCCGCCAGCGGGGCGGATTGTCCATGAATGAAATGAGTAATTGAACGCATTTTTCCGGTTCCTCTCCTGCCGGTGGGATGGCTTTGGTATAGACGGGTCAGCTTTGCAGATATACGGGTATGTGGACACATTGGTTGTGCGGATTTGCCTATGCTGAATTCCGATGAGCTGCGCCTGTTCCTCGCCGTGATGCGGGAGGGCAATATGTTGGCTGCTGCGCGCCGGGTCGGGGTGGATCATAGCACGGTCGCCCGGCGGGTGACCAATATGGAGGCGACGCTGGGAGCGCGGCTGTTCGACCGCAGCCCGCGCGGGGTGACGCCGACGCCCGCCGCCTTCGCGCTGGTCCCCCATGCCGAGCGGATCGAGAGCGAACTGCTCGCCGCGATGAGCAGCGTCGCGGGACGCGACCGGGAGGTGGAGGGGACGGTGCGGCTCGCCACGCCGGAGGCCTTCGCCAGCCATCTGATCGCGCCCCGCGTGGCCAAGCTGCGGGAGCGGCATCCGCGGCTGACGCTGGAGCTTGCGTCCGAAAGCAAGGCGGCCAGCCTGTCGCGGCGGGAGGCGGAGATCGCCGTGATGTTGAAACCGCCGCCCAAGGGGCGGTTCGTGACGCGCAAGCTGGCCGATTACCGGCTGGGGCTTTATGCGTCGAAAGCCTATCTGGCGCGGGAGGGGGTGCCGACGGGGCGGGCCGATCTCGGCCGGCATGTTTTCGTTTCCTATATCGAGGAGTTGGCCGGGTTTGCGGAGATGATCGCGCTTGATCAGTTGTTGCCGGGGGCGGCCATCGTCTTCCGGGCGAGTTCCAGCGCGGCGCAGCATGCGGCGGTCGCGGCGGGCATGGGGCTGGGCGTGCTGCATGTCTTCGCGGCGGCGGAGGATGAGCGGCTGGTGCAGCTATTTCCGGAGTCGATGGAGGTGTGGCGCAGCTATTGGCTGGTGATGCATGCGGATTTGCAGCGCTTGCCGAGGGTGCGGGCGGCGGCGGATTTTCTGGATGAGGTGATGCGAGGGGTGCGGGAGCGGTTGTAGACCGAAGCGCGACGTGCTCCTGCCTTCGCAGGAGCACATTGCCCTCTTACCGCAACATTACGGGCAATTAAATTGCAAAGCCCCGCGCTTGGGGGGAATGAAGGGGCGTGGATCGGAAGGGCGCCAGAATGGAAGGCGGGCTGGAAACTGTCTATCACGCGCTTCGCGGCGAGCTGTTGCGGTTCCTGGTCGCGCGCACCGGCAATGCCGCGGAGGCGGAGGATGTGCTGCACGACATGTGGCTGCGCATCGGGGAGGGGGGCAGCGGACCCGTCGCGAATCCCCGCGCCTATCTCTATCGCGTCGCGCAGAATCTG
This sequence comes from Sphingobium sp. 15-1, assembly GCF_013375535.1. Classification (GTDB taxonomy): domain Bacteria; phylum Pseudomonadota; class Alphaproteobacteria; order Sphingomonadales; family Sphingomonadaceae; genus Sphingobium; species Sphingobium aromaticivastans. The sequence continues at coordinate 337,060 of NZ_JABXJG010000002.1, read as the reverse complement.
GTGCTCGACCGGCTGCGCGAGGCGAAGCGGCGCGAGGTGCGCGACCGGGCGTGGATGGAGCTGGCCTCCGGCGCCGATCTGCGGCACGCCGATCCTGCCGACAGCCGCGCCGATGCGCTGGAGCAGATGACCGCGCGGGAGGAGGTGGCCCGGCTCGCCTCCGCCATCGCCAATCTGCCGCCTGGGGCGCGGCGCGCCTTTCAGTTGCACAAGATCGAGGGCCTGCCCCATGGCGAGGTCGCGGCGCGGCTGGGCATCAGCAAGAGTGGCGTCGAAAAGCATATGGCGGTCGCGATGAAATATTTGCGCCGAGCGTTGAGCGAGGACTGAGGCAATGCTGTAATGGTAACGTCACAGGGGAGACAGAAGGGCGCGGACGGGCCATGCCCGGACGGGGCCCGGTACGGGACGGAACCATGACGGAGACGATCATCGACCAGGCGGTCGCCTGGCACCGGGCGCAGGACGATGCGGATTTCGACTGGGACGGCTTCACGCTGTGGCTGGAGGCCGACCCCGTGCACCGTTCCGCCTTCGATGAGATCGCGTTGCTGGACGCCCGGATCGACGCGCATCGCCCTGCTTTGGCCGCGCTGTTGCCGCCGGTCGAGAGCGCCCCGGCGGCGCTTCCCGCCGTGGAGAAACCGGTTCCCGCCCAGCGCCGCTGGGGCGTCTGGGCCGGTGGCGGCATCGCCGCCGCGATCGCGCTGGCGGTCGCCATGCCCGCCCTGCTGCCGTCCGCATCGCCCGTGGCCGACTATCGCACCGCCGCCGGGCAGAGCCGCATCGTCGCCCTGAAGGACGGTTCGCGGATCGCCCTTGCCCCGTCGAGCCATTTGCGGGTGGAGGGAGAGGGCCAGGACCGGCTGGCGCTGGAGGGCGGCGCGCTATTCGACATTCCCCACCGCCCCGGCCGCACGATGACGATCCGGGCGGGCGGGCAGGAGATCAGCGACATCGGCACCCGTTTCGACATATTGGCCGACGCCCGGACGATGCGGGTCGCCGTGGCGGAGGGCGTGATCGCGCTGCGCCCGGCGGGCGGCGGCAACGCCGCGATCCGCCTGCCGGCCGGGCGGCAGATGGTCGTCGACCGGACGGCGCATCAGGGCGAGATCAGCGCGGTCGCGCCCGCCGCGGTCGGGAGCTGGCGGCAGGGACGGCTGGTCTATGAAGGCGTGCCGCTGTCACTGGTCGCGTCCGACATCAGCCGCTATGCAGGGGTGCCTGTCAGGGCCGGGGCGGATGTCGCCGGCCGGCGCTTTTCCGGCGTGTTGATCGTGGGGGACGGATCGAGTCTTGTCGGTGAAGTGGCGCAGCTCATGGATCTTCGGATCGTGCGCGAGGAGGGGCGCAAGGACGGCGCTGTCCTGCTGCGCGCTGGCGGCGGCTGAACTCGCCGCGCCGGGCAGCGCCTGGGCGCAGGCCCGGCAGATCAGCATCGACGCCGCGCCGCTGCCCGCCGCGCTGGCGGAATTGTCGCGGCAGACGGGCATAGCGGTCGGTTTCGAAGGGCGCTTGCCGGACATCCGGTCCCGCCCGGTCAGTGGCCGCCTGACGGCGCGGCAGGCGCTGGCGAAGCTGCTGGAAGGAACGGGGCTGACGGCCCAGCGCCTGTCCCCGACGACCTTCCGCCTGGTGCGCGCCGAGCGGGCGCCGCTGCCGCGTCCAGCGGATCGCCCTTCGCCCCAGCCCGGCGGCAGGGTGGACATCATCGTCACCGGCACCAAGCGGGCCGAACACCTGTCGAGCCTGCCCATATCGGTTGCCATCGCGGACGGGCCGGGCGAACGGAGCGGCACATTGCTGCCCGGAACCGCCGATATTGCGCGGCAGCTCGACGGGCTGACGCTGACCAATTTGGGGCCGGGGCGCAACCGGCAGTTCATCCGGGGCGTGGCGGATAGCCCATTCAACGGCAACAGCCAGTCGACCGTCGCCATATTGGTGAACGACGCCCGCGCCACCTATAACGCGCCCGATCCTGACCTGCGGCTGGTCGATGTGGAGCGCGTGGAGCTGCTGAAGGGGCCGCAAGGGTCGCTCTACGGCACGGGCACATTGGGCGGGGTCTTCCATATCGTGACCCGGCCGCCCGATGCCGGGCGGTTCGCGGCGATGGTGGGCGCGGGCGGGTCTTTCGCGACCCATGGCGATGTCGGCGGCGCGGCGGAGGCGATGGTCAACCTGCCGCTGGTCGCGGGCCGGCTGGCGCTGCGCGGCGTCGCCTATGCGGCGCGGGAGCCGGGCTGGATCGACACAGCCGGGCGGGGCGATTCGAACCGGGGGCAGGTGCGCGGCCTTCGCCTCGCGCTGCGCGCGCTGCCGGGGGACTGGACCGTCGACGTGAACGGCATCCTCCAGTTGCAGGACGTGGCGGACAGCCAATATGTCTATGCCCGGCACCGGCTGGTACGGCCGTCCCAGCCCGCCGAGCCGCATGACAATGACTTCGCCATGGCGTCGCTGCGGATCGCGGGGAAGCTGGGCGACGCGGACCTGGTTTATGCGGGCAACTGGGTCGACCATGACGTGTCCAGCACATTGGACGCGAGCGCGCTGTCGGCTTCGGCCTTCGGCGTTCCGGCCCCGGCGCTTTATGTGGAGCAGCGCAGGAACCGCCTGTTCGACCAGGAATTGCGCCTGTCCCGCAGCGACGGGGACGGCCTGTCCTGGCTGGCGGGCCTGTCCTTCATGGACGTGCGCAACCATCTGCTGGGCACGGTCCGGGGCGCGGCGGGCGACATGACGGTGGCCACGGGCATTCAGGGGGTGCTTGAGCTGTCGGCCTTTGGCGACGTCAGCGTGCCGCTGTCCCGCACGCTGTCGCTGAATGTCGGGGGCCGCCTGTTCCATTCGCGGACCGAGGAGGAGCGGGGCGCGAAACGGGCGCGGGTCGAGGTTTCGGTGTCGCGCAGCGGCTTCACCCCGTCATTCGCTTTTTCCTGGCAGGCGGGGGGCGGCGATTTCCTCTATCTGCGCTATGCCGGGGCGCTGCGTCCGGGCGGGCTTTCCCAGACCGGCACGGGATCGGCGGAGCGCTTCGAATCCGACGAATTGCAGACCTTCGAGGCGGGCTGGCGTCATGGCGCGTCGGCGCGGCTGACGATCAACGCCGACGCCTTCCTGACGACATGGTCGCATCTCCAGTCCGACTATCTGCTGTCCAACGGGCTGATCGGCACCCGCAATGTCGGGGATGCGCGCATCCATGGGGCGGAAGCGTCGGTCGACTGGACGCCGGGGCGCGGCTGGGCGCTGACCGCCGGGGTGGTGGTGCAAAGCGCCCTGCTGACGAGGGAAAGCGACGGATCGAGGATCGAGGACCGGCATCTGCCCGTCATTCCGCGCTGGACGGCGCGATGGGGATTGCGCCGGTCCTTCGATCTGGGGGGATGGAGCGGGAGCGCCGGGGTGCGGGTCAATTATCTGGGCCGTTCGCGCCTCAGCTTCGATCCGGGGCTGGACCGCAAAATGGGCGATTATGCGCTGGCGGATGCCGATCTGCTGCTGAACAAGGGGGGCTGGGGCATTCGCATGGCGGGCAGCAACCTGTTCGATTGCAGGGCGGACAGCTTCGCCTTCGGCAATCCCTTCTCGCTGGGCGAGGGGCCGCAATATACGCCGCTGCGGCCCCGGCAATGGACGGTAGGCTTCACAAGGTCGTGGTGACGGGCCGCCGCCGGAGCGCATAGACGGCGGCATAGCCGACATGGTCCGACAACATGCTGCCGTCGGCGGCATGGCCGAAGGGCACCTCGATCCGGCGCAGCGCGACATCGGTGTCCCGGCCCGACGCGAAAAATTCCCAATCCCGGCCGCGCCGCGCCGACAGCCGCGCATCGGCGGACAGAGGCAGATGCAGCCTTGCCGCCGCCGCATAGGCATTGTCGGCGGGGGCGCCGAGGCTCCAAGAACGGGCCTGCCCGATCAGGTCGCCGCGCCGCGCCTGCGTCTGCCCGGCGTTGAAATCGCCCGCCACGATCAATGCGTCGCGCGGGTCGTGGAAACGGCGGATGAAGGCGGTCAGGCAGGCGAGTTGCCGGTCATGGGCCTGGTTCGACCGCTCGTCCGGCACATCGGAGGCGCGGCGGCTGTTGAGATGGGTGGTGACGACGTCCACCGGATCGCCGCCGCCGGGCAGGCTGATCCGCACCAGCATTGCGCCCTTGTTCGCCAGGCAGTCGAACCCCGCGCAGGCATAGCCGGGATAGACCATCGCATGCGCCCCGACGATCGGGAAATCGGACAGGATCTGCAGGCCGCTGCCGACCCATTTGCCGATCCCCTCGCCATGGGACCAGCTTTCCGCCGCCGCGAATCGCAGATCGGCGGGAGCGGGGGGCTGCAGGCTGGCGGCATCTTCCCCTGGACCGTCGAGAATGTAGCGATAGCCCGCGGCGCGGCCGATCGTCCGCGCCTCGCTGGTGAAGGCTTCCTGCAACAGCACGATCTGCGGGTTGCGCCTCTCTGTGCGCAGCCTCTGCAATGTCGTGGCGATGCGGGCGAAATCCGCCGGGCGGCCCCAGGCCATCGGCCAGGGCAGGCCGTGGATATTATAGGTCATCACCGACAGCTCGCCGCCGAAACGGGGCGGACCGGCGGGGGGCGGCGGATCGCGCCTGTCCGCCGACGGCGCCGCCGCGATCAGCGCCGCGACCGCCATCGTCCGCAGGGCATATCCGAAAATGCGCACGCCTCTTCTCCTGCCGCGATGGCGGAAAGACGGCAGCGGGTCGATGTCACCTCAGTTGTCGCAAGTCGAAAAAATAAACGGCCAAGGAACTGCGGCGCTTTCCGGCCATGGCGTCTTCCCTGCAAGAGTGAAAGAGCGCTTGTGGCCGACTTTGTAATAATGGCGTCATCCCCGACAATCATAGGGCCGCTGGTAATGCACAGGGTTTCGGGGGGCGTTGACCTGTCATGAAGCGGCTTCTTCTTTCAATTCATGATGTTGGCCCCCGTTTCGAAACGGAGGTGGAGCTGCTGCTGGATCGGACGACGCGCTATGTCGGGCTTTCCGAACTGGCGATGCTGGTGGTGCCGGACCATTGGGGGGGGCATCCCCTGGCCGTGGGATCGCCCTTCGCGGCGCGGCTGCGGGCCTGGGCCGATGCGGGGGTCAGCATGTTCGCGCATGGCTGGTTCCACAAGGACATGGCCGTCCACGACAGCGCCGCCGCACGCTTCAAGGCGCGGCATATGACCGCCGGGGAAGGCGAGTTTCTGGCACTGGACGGCGAGACGGCGGCGCGGCGGATGCGGGACGGGCGCGACCTGATCGAGCAGATCACCGGGCGGTCGGTGACAGGGTTCGTCGCGCCGGCCTGGCTGTATGGCGCGGGCGCGCTGGATGCGCTGGGGCGATGCGGGTTTGCGCTGGCGGAGGATCATATGAAGGTCTGGCATCCGCCGTCGGGCAAGGTGCTGGCGCGGGGGCCGGTCATCACCTGGGCCAGCCGCAGCCGGGCGCGAATCGCGTCGTCGCTGCTCGCGGCGCGGCTGTTGCCGACAGTGCTGCGCCATGCGCCGGTCGCCAGGGTTGCGGTGCATCCGGGCGACGCGCATGTGCCCGCGCTGCTCGGCAGCATCGACCGGGTGTTGCGGCGGCTGGGGCGAACGCATCGGCCTGCGCGCTATGGCGATCTGTTGACGGGCTGATCCATGCGCATCCTGACCTTCCTTCACAGTTTCGAGCCGGGCGGGGTTGAGCGCGTGGCGCTGCGGCTGGTGCGGCGCTGGCGGGAGCAAGGCGTCGACGCGCCGCTGTTCCTGGGGCGCGGCGACGGCGCGATGCGGGCGGAGCTGGGGGAGGGGCTGGAGCATCATCTGCCCCGGCGGCCGGGTTTTTCCGTCGCCTGGTTCGAAACATTGTGGATGATCGCGACCTTGCCCGGCTTCATCCGCCGGACGCGGCCCGATGCGCTGTTCTGCGCGGGCAACAGCTATGCGGTAGTTGCGGTGGCGATGAAGCTGCTGCTGGGGCGGGCCTGTCCGCCCATTCTGGCCAAGATCAGCAACGATCTGGAGCGGCGGGACATGGTGTGGCCAGCGCGCATGGCCTATCGGGTCTGGCTGCGGGTGCAGGGGCGGTTCATCGACCGTTTCGTCGCCATGGCGCCGGGGCTGGAGCGGGAGATCGAGGCGCTTGTCCGGCCCGGCAAACAGGCGATCGGCGTCATTCCCGATCCTGCCCTGTCGCTGGCGCAGATCGACGGGCTGCGGGCTGTCCGCCAGCCGGAAGGGGAGGGCGAGGGGCGTCTCTTCGTCGCCATCGGCCGTCTGGCGCGGCAGAAGAATCTGCCGCTGATGCTCGAAGCCTTTGCGCGGGCGGCGGGCGCGGAGGACCGTCTGCTGATCTTCGGTGAAGGCCCGGAACGTAGGGCGCTGCAAGGCCGGGCGCAACGGTTGGGCATCGCGGATCGGGTCCGTTTCATGGGTCATGTGCCCGACCCGGCGCTGCACATCGGCGGGGCCGACGCGTTCCTGCTCTCCTCCGACTATGAGGGCGTGCCCGCCGTGCTGCTGGAGGCGCTAGCCGTCGGCCTGCCCGTCATCGCCACGCAATGCAGCGCGGCGATGCGGTCGCTGCTGGGCGACGGGGCGCTTGGCTGCCTTGTCCCGGTGGGCGACCTGCGCGCCTTCGCTGCTGCCCTGGCCGATGCGCCCTTTCCGCAGGACGAGCCCGCCAGTCTGGCGCAGGCGCGCCGCTTCACGCTGGAGGCGGCATCCGACGCCTATCTCGACAGTTTCGCGGCGATGGCGACTGAGGCGCATGCCCGGCCGCGCCGTCATCCCATCCAGTCAACAATGACGAGCCCCCTATGATTGGCAACAGTTCCACCGGCCTTCTGCCTGCGTCCCGGCCGCTCGATCCGGCGGTCCCGGCCATGCTCGATCCCCGGCCCTTGATCCAATCGGGCCGCAACTGGACCCGCTGGGCCGGGCCGCTGGTGTCGGTGCTGATCCTGGTGGTCGCGCTGCACCAGTTTCGCGGCATCGATCCGGCCAGCCTCTGGGGGCTGGTGCCGGGCGGCATCGCCTTCTGGGCCGCCTTCGCGCTTTATTATCTGGCCGGGCCGCTGTCCGAATGGGTGATCTTCCGCCGCCTCTGGTCGATCCCGGCGGACGGCTTCGCGGCACTGCTGCGCAAGCTGGTCAGCAATGAAATCCTGCTCGGCTATCTGGGGGAGGTCTATTTCTACGCCTGGGCCCGGCGCCATGCGAAGATCACCACCGCCCCCTTCGGCGCGATCAAGGATGTGACGATCCTGTCCGCGCTGGTGGGCAATGGCGTGACCTTGGTGATGGTGGCCTTCGCCGTGCCGCTGCTGGGCGCGGTCGATGCGCGGCTCAACACCTGGGAAGTCGGCGGGTCGATACTCTTCGTGCTGGCGACGTCGCTGGTCGCCATGCTGCTGCGCAAGCGGCTGTTCACCCTGCCGCGCAAGGCGCTGTGGATGGTCGCGGCGATCCATCTGCTGCGCATCGTCGCGACGACGGTGCTGGCGGCGATGATGTGGCACATGCTGCTGCCCGACATAGCGCTTAGCTGGTGGATTTTGCTCGGCACGCTGCGGCAGTTGGTCTCGCGCCTGCCCTTCCTGCCGAACAAGGATGTGGTGTTCGCAGGCATGGCCGCCTTCCTGATCGGGCGCGACAGCGAGATCGTGTCGGCCATGGCGCTGATGGCGTCGCTGATCCTGGCGGCGCATCTGCTGGTCGGCATCACGCTGGGGGCGACCGGATTGCTGCGGGAAAGCCGGGCGCAATGATCGCGACCCTCTTCCTCGCCAGCGCGGCGATCCCCTCCACGCCCGATCTGGGCAAGGCCGAGGGGCAATGCCGCCCGGACGAAAAAGGCTCCGCCTATCTGGTGGAGGTGGCGGGCCTCAAGGACCGCAAGGGGCGGTTGAAGCTGGAACTTTATCCCGCGAACGACGCGGATTTCCTGGCGGACGACAATATTCTGATCGCCGCGGGCAAGCCGTTCCGCCGGGTCGAGGAGCCGGTGCCGCCATCCGGCCCGGTGGAGTTGTGCATTCGCGCGCCCGGCCCCGGCAGCTATGCGCTCAGCCTGCTGCATGACCGCGACGCCAATCGCCGCTTTTCCCTGTCGATCGACGGCATCGGCTTTGCGGGCAATCCGAAGATCGGCTGGTCCAAGCCCCATGCCGCCGCTGCCAGCGCGCCCGTGGGCAGCGGCCCTACCCGCATCGCCATCACCGTCAATTATCGCCGGGGGCTTTTTTCCTTCGGCCCAGCGGAGAAATAATCCGATGCGCATCGTCGATGTCTGCGCCTTCTACGCGCCCAGCGGCGGCGGGGTGAAGACCTATGTGGAACGCAAGCTGCGCGCCGGGGCGCAGGCGGGGCATGAGATCATCATCCTGGCCCCGTCCGACAGCGACCGGGTGGTGGAGGCGGGCGGCGGCAAGATCGTCATGCTGCCCGCGCGGCGTTTCCCGCTGGACCGGCGCTATTCCTATTTCGACGATGAACAGTCGCTCCACGCCATGCTCGACCGGCTGCAACCCGATCTGGTCGAGGCGTCCTCTCCCTGGGGCAGCGCCGCGATGGTGGCGCGTTGGCGGGGGGATGCGCCCCGCGCCCTCATCATGCATGCCGATCCGCTGTCCGCCTATGCCTATCGCTGGTTCGGTCAGGTGCTGAGCCGGGAGCGGATCGACCGGGGCTTCGACTGGTTCTGGCGGCATTTGCGGCGGCTGGACGAGAGTTTCGACATGGTCGTCAGCGCCAGCGACAGCCTGTCCCAACGGCTGGAGGCAGGACGGCTGAAGCGCGTCGTGACCCTGCCCATGGGCGTGGAGCCCGGCCATTTCAGCCCGGCGCGGCGCAATGAACGGCTGCGCGCCCGATTGCTGGAGCGCTGCGGCCTGGGGCCGGAGGCGACGTTGCTGCTGGGGGTCGGCCGCCATGCGCCGGAAAAGCGCTGGCCGATGGTGATAGAGGCCGTGACATCGGCGGGATTCGGCACGCCGGTCGGGCTGGTGCTAGTGGGGGACGGGCGGGAACGGGCGCGGGTGCGTCGCGCCGCCGCCAATAATCCGCATATCCAGTTGTTGGCGCCGATGCATGACCGGCCCGCATTGGCCGAACTGCTCGCCAGCGCGGACGCGCTGGTCCATGGCTGCGAGGCGGAAACCTTCTGCATGGTCGCGGCGGAGGCGCGGGCGAGCGGCCTGCCGGTCATCGTGCCGGACGAGGGCGGCGCGTCGGACCAGGCGCGCAGCGGCGGGGGCCTGCTTTACCGCGCGGCGCAGGCCGACAGCCTGGCGGCCGCCATCGTCGATTTCGTGAAGGGCGGGCCTGACGAGCAGCGCCACCGCGCCGCCGCGCTGGCGCCATCGGTCATGACCATGGACGATCATTTCGGCCGGTTATTCTCCGCCTATGAGCGCCTCGCGCCGGGTCGCCGCCATGCAGCTTAAAGGAAGCTTGCCGCTGATGCGACGATCCGGGATGGCCGCCGACGACAGGCGGCAGGCGCGCTCCGGCGAACGGGCGAAGGAGATGAAGGAGGCGGGGGAAGCCCATGCCTGCGGCTTGCGCTATCGGTCCGATTGCGAATGCTGGTCCTTCTGGGCGGGGATATTGTGGTGGTTGTTGCGGTCTTAGGCGGCGTGGACAAATTCAGGGCGCGCCGGACTGAGCGATTTGGGTGGAAGGCGGACGTTTCTAATCCTCCCCATCGAGAGATGGGGAGGGGGACCAGCCGAAGGCTGGTGGAGGGGAAAATGGCACGACCTGCGTATTTCCCCTCCACCATGCTTCGCATGTCGAAGAGAGGCACGTGACTCTCTTCGACCCTCCCCACGCTTCGCGCAGGGAGGATTTGATGTCAGCCATTGGCCATTGCCCTACGTTCCGAATCCGTCCACGCAGCCTGGAGTTTATCCCGTTGCACCATGTTCCTGCCTACGCAGGAGTACGGTGCGCTTTAATCCAATCGGCCTGAAAAGACCGCCATTTTAACTATGCGGGCCTTCGGTTTGTCATCTTCGGAATGTCGATGCAGCTCATGACGCCATCCGGTCGGTTTGTGCCGCCATTTTCAGCGGAATGGAGATGTCGGCCAGCTTTGCCCGGTCGACGGGAGTGCCCTTCAGGATCAATGTGCGGGCGCCCATGAAATCCTTCGGGCTGTTGATCGCGTCGACCGCGATCACCTGGCCCTGCCGCAGATAGACGGCGGTGAAGGGGCCGTTTTCCGGATCGCCGCGCAGCACGATGTCGTCGGCATCCTTGTTGAGTCCGGCCGATTGCAGTTTCAGGTCGAACTGGTCGGACCAGAAGGTCGGTAGCGCCCGATATTCGGTGGGTTCGTCCAGAATGGTGTCGGCGGCGGCGGTCGCGGAATCCATCGCATGCTGGACGGATTCCAGCCGCCACAAGCCTCCGGCGAAGGGATTGGGATGCCGGGCGCAGTCGCCTATCGCCAGCACGCCTGCCGCCGACGTGCGGCAATATTCGTCCACCAGCACGCCCCCGTCGCAGGCGATGCCCGCCGCTTCCGCCAGCGCCGTGTCGGCGTCGATGCCGATGCCGACGATGGCGAGGTCGATCGGGATTTCCTCGCCCGAGGCCAGACGCACGGCCGTCAGCCGGTCTTCGCTGGAAAAGCCCGCGACCTGTTCGCCCAGGCGCAGCTCGACGCCCCGGGCGCGATGCTGCCGCTCGAAAAAGGCGGAGATTGCGGGCGAGGTGACGCGCTGGAGGACGCGGGGCTGTGCTTCGATGACGACGACCGGGTGGCCCATTTCGCGCGCCGCCGCCGCGACCTCCAGCCCCACATAGCCCGCGCCGATGATGCCGACGCGTCCGCCGCGGCTGAGCCCTTCGCGGATCGCGTCCACATCCGCGACGGTGCGCAGATAATGGATGCCCGGCAGCGACGCGCCGGGGCAGCGGAGGCGCCGCACGCTTCCGCCGGTGGCCAACACGCACCAGCGGAACCGGATGGCCCGGCCATCGTCCAGTTCGGCGCGCCTGTTCGCGGGATCGAGCGAAGCGACCCTGCACCCCAGTTCGAAGCGCACCTGCTGTTCGGCCCAATAATCGCTGTCCCGCAGCAGCAGCCGGTCGATCTGGACGCTGCCGATCAGATAGGCCTTGGACAAGGGCGGGCGGTCATAGGGCAATGTGCTTTCGTCGCTGACGACGGCAATGGTCCCGGCAAAGCCCTTTTGCCGCAGGGCGATGGCCAGATGCGCGCCCGCATGGCCGCCGCCGATGATAAGGACGTCCACGGCGATATGTTCGTTCAACCCGATTCTCCCCTGGTGCGCGTCCGTCTTTCCGTTGTTCCGGGGAAATTGGGGGAAAAGGCGCCCGGCAACTATCCCGTTAGCGCAGCCCCTGCCCCCCTGGCGCGGCCTTTTGGCGCGTCGGGCTTGACCCGGCTCCGTAATGAGAGTGTCATCTTCCAAGGGACCGAGGGAAGGACGAGCATGCTGACGCACATGGCCACGCCGAGCCGCTTCTGGAATGGAGAGGCGCTTCCGCTCGTGCAGTGGAACCGGTTCAGCAGCACTGACGCGGGCGATGTAGAAGCGCATATGAGCCGGATGTTCTGCCCCCATCGGCTGGATGTCCATGGCGGGCGGCCGCCGATCGATTTCCGCCATAATCAGGCCCAGCTCAAGGCGCTGACCTTCAACGCGCAGGATTATGGCAACCCGTTCGGCCGGATTTCGATAGACGTGCCGCAGATGGGGGACATTTATCTGGTGCAATTCTCGCTGACGGGCACGTCCTTCATCACCCATGACAGAGACAGTTTCAGCCTGGCGCCCGGCCAGATGTGCGTGCTGGCTCCCGATTCGCATTTCCGCCAGACGTTCGAGGCGGGCTACAAGCATTTCACCATCAAGATACCCAAGGCCGATCTGGAGCAGGTGCTGGCGAACGAGCTGGGGTTCCGGCCGGACGATCTGGTCTTCTCCACCCGACCGGTGCCGCTGGTGGGGGCGGCGCAGGCCTTTGCTCATCTGGTCCGCACGATCTGCGACGACATCGACTATGGGCTGACGGGCTATACCCATCCCCGGGCGAGCGGAGCGGTGGAGGATACGCTGAAGCGCCTGCTGCTGGCGGCGGTGCCGCACAATCATTCCGAATTGTACGATTCATCGCCCTCGGCCCCGGCGCCCTATTATGTGCGGCGCGTCGAGGATTTCGTGCGGGGCCATGCGTGCGAGGCGATCTCGCTGATCGACATGATCGAGATTTCCGGGGTCAGCGCACGGTCGCTGCATGCGGGGTTCCGGCGGTTTCGCGGGGTGACGCCGATGGTCTATCTCAAGAATGTGCGGCTGGACCTGGCGCGCAAGATGCTGCTGGGCGGCGTGGAGGAGGGGCATAGCGTGACCGATGTCGCGCTGGCCTGCGGGTTCAGCCATCTGAGTAAATTCGCCCGCGATTATGCGGAGCGCTTTGGGGAGAGGCCTTCGGCTACCTTGCGGCAGTTGAAGGGGTGAAGGATGGGGGCGTGTTAGTTCTATTCCGGTGGGGTTGAGGCGCAGCGTGTTCCTGCGAAGGCAGGAGGCCAGTTCCAGCGGCGGGACTGGGTTCCTGCCTTCGCAGGAACACGGTTCAGATTTTGCTCAAGCGCACCGCGATCGACAATGAGTGGCCGCACCGACCATCAGGGCGCGATATGCACCGCGCCGTCGATCATCTCCACCGCATAGGTTTTGAGCGCGATCGAGCAGGGGGCCGCGCAGGCCGCGCCGGTCTTGATGTCGAAGCTGCCGAGGTGGAAGGGGCAGACGATCTTGCCGTCCTCTATCTCACCCTCCGCCAGCGAGGCTTCGCCATGGGTGCAGAGGTCGTCGGTGGCGAACACCTGCCCGTCCAGCAGATAGACGGCGATGCCGTGGCCGTCTTCCAGTTCGACGCGGTGCACCTCTTCCTCGCTGAGATCGTCGATGGCGCAGAGGCGGATCATGGGGCGAACGCCTTCTTGATCGCCCAGGGGGGCGTTGCCACACCCTGGATGCGCAGGTCCAGCTTCACGGACGTGAATTTCCATTCTTCTTCCTCATAAGTTGTCAGGCTGTCGTACCAGCCGCCCAGCCAGCGATCTTCCGGGCCGGAGTCCCCGGCCATGGTGGAGAGTTCCCAGAGATACCAGCGGCAGCGCGCCGAGCGGGCGTCTTCCATAAATTCGACATAGGGGGCGACCATATAGTGGATCGACCATAGCACCTGTTCGGCGGCGATGCGGGCGAGGCCCTGGGCAATCGCGGCGGCGCCGTGGAAGGTGGCGAAGCCCTCCGCCGACCAAGTGGCGTCCGCGTGGAACAGCGGTCGCATGATCGCCGGGTCGTTCCTCCGGTCCGCGCCGTGGGCGTAGCGCGCCACGAGACCTTCCATCTCCTGGCGCGCTTCGATGCGGAACAGCCGTTCCTCCATGGGCAGGCGGGCCATTGTCAGGCGGCCATCGGGTGCAGCCCGCGCCATGTCTCCTGCCCGCCATGGACGGCGAGGAAGCGCTCTTCCTCGAACGCATAGGGGACGCCGGGAGAGCCGGAATACAGCTCGATATGCGGGGCGACCTCGGCCAGCGAGAGGGCGAGATTGTAGAGGGCATGGTGGCTTTCCGGCAGCGCGCCGAGCGGGAAGCGGTCGACCTCCGCCAGCGCGTCCGACAGGCGGGGCAGCATGCGGTCGTAGAAGGTGCGCAGTTCCGCCGCGCTCGATGCCTGCCGCTTGCGCTGGCGCTGGTCGGCCGTCGGCAGGTTCCAGTCGAGGCAAAGGGAGAGGTCTTCGAAGCCCGCAGGCAGTATGGTTTGCGTCATGGTCTTTTCCCCCTCACGCATTGACATATTGGTCGACCACGGCGGCGCTGTGGCGGATGAGGATTTCGTCGTCCTGGAGATTCTGGACGAGCTTGGCGCGGGACTGCATCGCCCTTTGCGTGTCCTCCATGGTGGCGGTGTCCTCCAGCCAGGCGTTGCGCTGGAGCGTCATCGCATGTTCGATGGCCCAGCGTTCCGCGTTGGTCTTCGGCGGGCGGACATAATAGCGGCCCTCCCAGAGCGTGCGGTTATGGGCGATGGGCCAGAATTGGTGGGTGAACCAGATGCCCTCCGACACGTGGATCAGCGTGTTGGGGAAAAGGACGCTGAGTTCGAAGGCGAAATCGTCGCGCTTGTCCGGGTTGATCGCGGGGGGCAGCATGGTTTCGGCGCGCTGGGTGACGAGCGAGGCGCCTGCAATGTTATTGGCGATGCCCGCGACCGGGGTGGGCTTCGCGCCCAACGTCAGGCAGACGGCGCAGGTGCGGTGCGGGCCCATCAGCTTCACATTTTGCAGCCCGGTGGAGAAGGTGTTGGGGAAGGAGCCGGCATGGATGGTGTCGACATGATAGGCCTCCGCAAAGGCGTCGTGCGCGACCTTCCAATTGCATTCCAGTTCGGTGTGGTAGGTGAACTGGTAGTTGAGTTCGGCAAAGGGGAAGCCCGCGAAATGCGCGGCATAGTCGCCCAAAAAGTCGGCCAGGCTGTTGTCCGGCTTTTCGGCCAGGTTGACGAAGATGAAGCCTTCCCAGACATCGGTGTGGATGGGGGTCAGGCCGTTCCGCTGCTTGTCGAAACATTGGTAGAAGCGTTCTTCGCTCGGCACATGCTTCAGCGCGCCGTCCGCGCCATAGACCCAGCCGTGGAAACGGCAGGTGACGATGGCCGCCTTGCTGCGGCCGAAGGTTTCCGGGCCGGTTTCAGTGACGACGGTGTTGCCGCGATGCGCGCAGACATTGTGATGGGTGCGCACGACGTCGTCCTTGCCGCGCATCAGGATGACCGACGTGTCGGCGGCGGCGAGGCGCTTGACCTTGTAATCGCCCTTGTTGGGGATTTCGTCGACGCGGCCGACGCAGAGCCAGACCTTTTTGAATATCTTCTCTCGTTCTCGTTCATACCAGTCCGGGTCGATATAGGGTTCGATGGAGATCGGCCCCGATCCCAGTTCGGGATGTTCGTGTAACCAGCGATGCGCGTCGTTCATCATCCTGTCCTTGCTGTTGCGATCGGTCGCCGCGTCTAGGGGCTTCCGAATGCCTGAATTCGCCATGGATGATGTCGGCGCGCGCATTGCCCCGCTAGCCCGATCCGGTGCACCTTAGCCTGGGGGCGCATCAAAGGCGCGGGGGGTTAAAAGGGGTGCGGAATGCCTTTTTCGTTGTGCCGCACTCCGTCGCGCTCAGATGTCGAACCTCGCAGGATCAGGCTAGCGCGCATGGCCGATCTGGGTTCGATTAGGTGCGGGCGTCCAACAGGCGCTGTGACCGTGCCTTTCGGAACCAACTGCCGGGGGCTGGCGGTACCAGAAAAACAAAATGCCAATCGAGACGGGGAGTCAAAAAATGGAAGACGAAAGCTGCAAACCCATATCGTCCGGCCGCGTGGCCCGGTGCCTGCAATCCGGTTCGTTGCGCGCCTTGATCGCCGGGCTGGCGCTGGCATCCGGAGCGCCTGTTCTGGCGCAGCAGGCGCCGGAAGACCCGGCGGCGAGCCAGAATAGCGGTATCGCGGAAATCACCGTCACCGCTCGTCGCCGCGCCGAGTCGCTTCAGGACACGCCGATCTCCATTTCCGCCGTGACGTCGGAAGGTCTGGCGCAGCGCGGGATCGATAACGTCACGCAGATCGGTGACTTCACCCCGAACGTGAAGTTCAACAGTTCGGTGCCGGTATCGGCCAGCAACGCCACGGCGGCGATCTTCATTCGCGGCATCGGGCAGAATGACTATCAGCTTTCCGCCGATCCGGGCGTGGGACTGTATCTGGATGGCGTCTATATTTCACGCGGTGTCGGCAACGTGCTCGACGTCCTCAATGTCGAGCGGATCGAGGTGCTGCGCGGGCCGCAGGGGACTTTGTTCGGCCGCAACACCATTGGCGGCGCGGTGAGCGTCGTCACGAAGAAGCCCGCCGACGATCTGGGGGCCAGCCTGGAGCTGACGACCGGCAGCTACAACCGGGTGCAGATCAAGGGCTCCATCGACGTGCCGCTGGCCGAGGGGGTCTATACCAGCCTTTCGGGCTTCTATCATATGCGCGACGGCTATGTGAAAGGCACGGTGCCGCTGGCGCCGAATCTGGGCGACACCAACACCATGGCGGGGCGTTTCGCGCTGCGGCTGGAGCCGACGAGCAAGCTTTCCATCAACATCGCCGTCGACGGCACGCGTTCGCGGGAGGAAACCGCGCCCAACGTCATGCTCGCGGTCGATGAGAATGCCCCGGCGGCGCAGGTGTGGAACGGCCTTTATTCGGGCGCGGCGGGCATCTGCACCGATCTTTCCAATCCGGCCCGGCTTTCCGACACGCGCTGCTACAACAGCCAGTGGGCGCAGGCGCCCTATCGCCATGGCGGCACGTTCCGGGCGATTTCCAGCACCTTCGACAATTTCGGCAAGCGGCGTTACCAGTCAGCGTCCGACCTCAATATCTGGGGTGTTTCCGGCACGGTGGAATGGCGGCTGGGCAATAATGTAACGGCCAAGTCCATCACCGCCTATCGCAAGGTGACGGGTTTCTGGACCCGTGATTCCGATCATAGCCCGGCCAGCATCGTCCAGACCAAGAGCGACTGGAAGCAGGATCAGTTCTCCGAAGAATTGCAACTGATCGGTGATGCCCTCGACAGCCGTTTGAACTGGGTCGTCGGCGGCTATTATTCGAAGGAAAGCGGCAATCACCAGGATCTGGTCAACATTGTCGACGCCGTCTTCATGAGCGGTGCGATCCTCGATGGGCGGAGCCTTGCCGCCTTCGGTCAGGCGACGTTCGAAATCGTCCATAATCTCAGCCTGACCGGTGGCATACGCTGGACCGAGGACAAGAAGACCTTCGACAATGGCAATCAATATGTCGTGGCGGCGGGCTTCCTGACGGGGCAGCCCTTCAATCCCGACGGGTCGGGGTTGCAGGATGGCGATCCGCTGATGGGCCCGCCCGGACGGACGACGATCAAGGACCGCGCCTGGACGCCGATGGCCAGCCTTTCCTATCGCTGGTCGCCCGAATTCCTGACCTACGCATCCTATTCGCAGGGGTTCAAGGGCGGCGGCTTCACCCAGCGCGTCTTCCCGCCCTTCGCCAACATTCCGTCCTTCCGGCCGGAGACCAGCACCACCTATGAAGTCGGCTTCAAGTCCGACCTGTTCGACCGGCGGCTGCGGCTGAACGGCGCGGCGTTCATCAACGATTATGACGATCTGCAGATCACGGTGAACGACCCGCGCCTGGGCTTCGCGCCGATCATCCAGAACGCCGCGAAGGCGCGGATCAAGGGTCTGGAACTCGAATTGCAGGCGCGCCCGACCGAGGCGCTCAGGCTGGAGGCGGGGCTCGGCTATCTCGATGCCAAATATCGTCAGGTGGACATCCGCGCCCTCAACAGCGGCGTGACAAAGGATTCTCACCTGCAAAATGCGCCCAAATGGACGCTGAGCGCGGGGGCTTCCTACGACATTCGGGTCGACGGCGTGGGCCGGTTCACGCCGCGGGTCGATTGGTCCTACCGGTCGAAGGTCTATAATGACGCGGTGAACAGCCCGCTGCTGATCCAGAAGGGCTATCATCTGGTGAACGCCTCCATCGGTTATAGCGATGAGCCGGAAAGCTGGCTGATCACGCTGGGCGTCAAGAATCTGACCAAGGAAGTCTATCTGGGTTCGTGCTTCGTGGATTCCTTCGGCGGGATCACGGAGGGGGCGTTCGGGCGGCCCCGCGAATGGTTCCTGAGCGCGCGCCGGACCTTCTGACAATCATGCGGGTGCCGGTTTTTCCGGCGCCCGCCTTAGCGGACGAGGACGGCATGCCGGGAACATTGGAATGCAGGATCGCACGGTTGGAAGCGCTGCGCGACATCGATGCGCTGATCGTCGATCTTTCGCGGGCATTCGACGCGGGGCCTTCGGCGGAGATGCTACGGCCGCTTTTCACGGCGGATGCTGTCTTCCGGATCGATCATTATGGCACGCTGTCGGGGGGCGAGGCCATCGCTGAGGGTGTGGCGGGCAATGCCGACCAGGGGTTCAGATGGACCCTGCATTATCTGGTCTCGCCCAAGGTGACTATCGATCCCGGCCACGACCGGGCGGACGTCGAATTCATGCTGTGGGAGGTCGCGACCTCAGCCAGCGGGCGGGCCTATTGGATCGGGGGGCGGTACGTCGCGGAAGTGCGGAAGGTGGAGGGCGGCTGGCGGTTCGGTGCGCTGGAACTGCAGGCGGATTTGATCTCCCATTATCCGGACGGCTGGCGCGACAAGCCCGCCACCCTGGCCGAAGCATGACCTGAAAAATTTACGGGAATTTCGGAGAGTAAGATGACCACGACATGCACGGCAGAAGACTTGCGCCATATCAACCGCAGCGTCGATGATATTCGCGAAGAACTTGGCGTCGACCCGGTATCGGTGCGGGCAATCAGCGATCCGGCCATTTACGAACTGGAGCGCGAGAAAATTTTCCGCAAAACCTGGTTGAAGGTCGCGACAAGTTGGGAATTGCCCAATGTCGGGGACTATAAGGTCAAGGAACTGCCGGTGGCGGACGCATCCGTGCTGATCGTGCGGGGCAAGGACGGACGGATCAGGGCTTTCCACAATGTCTGCACCCATCGCGGGAACAAGGTCGTTCCGAGCAGCGGTTTCGAGACTTTCGGGCGGTCGCGTGCCAATGTCGTCACCTGCCGCTTCCATGGCTGGGTGTTTTCGACCGACGGGCCATTGCGCTCCGTGCCGATGAAGGAGAAGTTCGGCAAGCTGGATACCGCCTGTCTTGGACTGCGCGAAATTCATTGCGATAGCTGGGAAGGTTTCGCCTTCATCCATTTCGACGCCGAACCGGCGCAGACGCTGACCGAATATCTGGGTGACTTCGGCCGGTTGTTCGGCGGCTATCCCTATGCGGAATCGACTACAGCCTTCCGCTATTCGACGGTGCTGAACTGCAACTGGAAGGTCGCCCATTATGCCTTCAGCGAAGGTTATCATGTGCCGACCATCCACGCCGGGTCGCTGCCGGGCTTCAAAGGGGTGGAGCATAGCGATTTCAAGCTGATGGGGCCGCATGCCTCCTCCACCATCTATGGGGCGGGGATGGACACCGCGCCCTCGACGCTGGCCTTCGCGTCGATGCTGAGTACGACCGAGCGCCACCGGCCGCGGCCCGACCAGTTGCCGCCCGCGATCAACCCGGAACGGCGGGCGGATTTCCAGTTCGAGCTGCCCAATCTGTTCCCCAATTTCATCATCCATCTGGCGTCGGGCTGCGGCTATCCGGGCATGTCCTTCTTCACCCACCAGTTCTGGCCGCTCGACCATGGGCGGACGCTGTGGGAAGGCATCAACTATTTCCGGCCTGCCCAGAGCGCGGCGGAGCAGGTGGCGCAGCAGCATGTGAACGCGCTGCACCGCAACGCCTGGCTGGAAGACACCGCCACCATGGAAGACACTTTCGCCGGCATCATGTCCGGATCGATCGATGCGATGCAATTGATGGACCAGGAATTCCTGATCCGCCACGCGGCGCGCACGCTCGACACCTATCTCGCGGCCTGAGGAACCATAGCATGACGAACCCCATCCTTCCCGCGCCCTTTGCCGATCTGGCGCCGCTTGCCGCCCATTGGGCGCGCCCGAGCGAGAATGAACGCAGCGAAATCCGCTGGACCGCCACCGCCGCCGACTTCAAGGCGCTATACGACGCGATGATGCCGCGCCTCGATGAGATATTGCGCCTGCTGTCGGACCATCCCGCCACCGGCATGCCGGAGGATGTCCATAATCTCTTCCTGCTCGCCTGCGCCTTTGCCGAGGCGTCGCCGCATCATGAGCTTTACGGGGGCAGCAGCGCCGTTCCCTTCAGCTTCGATGCGCGGCGCTTCGTGCGCATGGATGGCGATGCCGCGCTCTGAGCGGTCCCACAGAAACAAAGGGTAGTTCCAATGTCTGACGCGCGTTCGCATATCGAGGTTTACGACTATAGCGGTGGGATCGTCGGGCCGGGCATCGCGCCGGCCGGGACCGTTCGCGACGGCGGCACCATCCGCACCGGCACGCCGCCGGGCTGCTGGGGACCGATGATCACGCCGAAATTCCAGGGCGGGCATGAAGTCACGCGCCCCGTGCTGGTTGAAGGGGCGGAGGTCGGGGACGCCATCGCCATCACATTGAAGACCGTCCGGGTGACGTCGCTCGCCACCTCTTCGGGCGTGATGGAATTTGTCGAGGGGCGCTATGTGGGCGATCCTTTCGTGGCGAAGCTGTGCCCGAACTGTGGAACGACCGCGCCGTCCAGCCATATCGAAGGGATCGGGGACGAGGCGGTGCGCTGCGACAATTGCGGGGCGGAGGTGAATGCGTTCCGCTTTTCCAACGGCTATGTCATCGTGCTGGACCGGGAAAACAATGTGTCGCTGACCGTGAGCAAGGATGTCGCGGAACGGATCGCCGGGGATGCGCGGAATATCGCGGCCATTCCGGACGGGGCGGACCAGCATTCGATCCTGGCGCTGGCGCGGGCGGATATTTCGGGCTTGGCCAGCCGCATGCGGCCTTTCCTGGGCAATATCGGCACGGTGCCGTCCCGCGACCTGCCGGATTCGCATAATGCGGGGGATTTCGGGTCGTTCCTGATCGATGCGCCCCATGGCTACAGCTTCACGCAGGAGGAGTTGGACCGGCACAAGACGGACGGGCATATGGACACCAATTCGGTGGGGGAGGGCGCGATCCTCATCTGTCCGGTCAAGGTGCCCGGCGGCGGCGTCTATATGGGCGACATGCATGCGCAGCAGGGCAATGGCGAGATTGCGGGCCATGCCACCGACGTATCGGGCGTGGTTGAGCTGGAAGTGAAGGTGATCAAGGGGCTGAAGCTGGACGGCCCGATCCTGTTGCAGCATCGCGACGACCTGCCCTTCCTGGCTCAGCCGATGAGCGGGGAGGAGAGCGCGGCGGTCGAGCGTCTGGCCGAACGCTATGGGCAGAAGACGGTCGAGGATAATGCGCCGATCACCTTCATCGGTTCGGGGCCGACGCTGAACGACGCGACCAAGAACGGGCTGACCCGCGCCGCCGAGGTGACGGGATTGCCCTATGACGAGATACTCAATCGGGCGACCATCGCCGGGTCGATCGAGATCAGCCGGTTGCCGGGGGTCGTCCGCGTCACCTTCCTCTGCCCGACGCCGATCCTGGAGCGCATGGGCGTGGCGGAGCTGGTCCGCCAGCAATATGGCGCGCAGGCGTGATCGCCATGAGCGGGGCGAAAATGCCGGGATCGGTCGTCATCGGCCGGGATGTAGTGGACCGAATGCTGCATCTGGCGACCGGCCGGACCGACGAGGCGCTGAACGCGCGTTTCGGCATCAGCTATAATAGCTGGCGCAAGATCATCGCGGGGCGGCCGGTCAGGCCGTCCATGGCCGCCCGGCTGGTGCGTCGGGTCGAAAGCATCGAGCGGCATGCGGGTTGAAATGCGCTGGCGGCGTCCAGAAAACCCCCTCGAACAGCAATGATGATCGCTGATATTCCCCCTTCCGGAGAGGTAAAATGACCGAAGATTTCGTGAACAGCCCGGCGGTTCAGACCCTGCTGGACCGGGCCGCTGGCCTTGACGCCGAGGGCGGTGACGGGCGGCTGAAGAGCATAGTTCGCGACCTGGCCGAAGCGGTGATGAAGACCATCGTCCGCCATGATGTGAGCGAAAGTGAGTTCTGGGCTGCGATCCAATATTTCCAGGACGGCGCCGCCGAATTCGGCCTGATCGTGCCGGGCGTGGGGCTGGAGCATTTCATGGACCTGCTGATGGACGCCAGGGATGCCGAGGCGGGCCGGACCGGCGGCACCCCCCGCACCATCGAGGGGCCGCTCTATGTCGCGGGCGCGCCGCTGGCGGAGGGCGACGTCAACCTTACCGACGATGCCGACGACACCGGCACGCTCTACATGAGCGGCGTGATCAGGGGGCCGGACGGGGAGCCTGTGCAGGGCGCGATCCTGCATGTCTGGCACGCCAATTCGCAGGGTTGGTATTCGCATTTCGACCCGACCGGCGAGCAGACGCCCTTCAACAACCGCCGCCGCATCCGGATCGGCAGCGATGGGCGCTACAGCTTCCATTCGAAGATGCCCAATGGCTACAGCGTGCCGCCCGGCGGGGCGACCGACCGGCTGATGCGGGCGCTGGGCCGCCATGGCAACCGCCCGGCTCATGTGCATTTCTTCGTCGAGGCGCCGGGCTATCGCACGTTGACGACGCAGATCAACTTCGGGGACGATCCGTTCGCGGCGGACGATTTCGCCTTCGCCACGCGGGAAGGCCTGCTGCCCATGCCCAACCGGCAGGGCGACACCGCCACCATCGCCTTTGATTTCGAGTTGCAGAAGGCGGGCGCTTCCAGCGATGAGGGCTTTTCGATGCGGGCTCGCGCTATGGCCTGAGAGTGGCCATGGGGTGGACTCTGGGTCGCCGGACTGGGCGATTTGGGTGGTTGGCAGACAGTCCGCTTTCCTTGAAGTGCACCGTGCTCCTGCCTGCGCAGGAGCACGGTGCACTTAACGTCCCCTATTGGCCATTTCCCGACACTCCGGACTTGTCTGCGCGGCCCAGCGTGGCGGAATCGAAATTCGCTTCATCACCGTCATTCCTGGTCAAACCCGGGAGGACGATCAATATGGCGAATTTCGGACTCAGGCGATCAGGCTTAAGCTGCGGCCTTAGCGGGATAGCCGCCGGCGGTTCTTGCCAACGGCCTTGCGATAATGGGCGGTCGATGCCTGCATGACGGAAAGCGGCGTCGTGCCCAGCGCGCCCGTCATCGCTTTCCATTGCAACAGGGCCGCCGCCTCGATCTTCTCCGCCACCATCCGTTGCGCCTCGACCGCCGCCGCCGGATTGCCGGCCAGCAATTTCGGCACGCGCAGGCCAATCACCATGGCGGCTTCCAGACCAAGGCTCCAATAACCCAACGCAACCGTCATGGGGTCGATCTGCCGCATCTCGATAATCTCCATCGGCTCCCGTCTGTCGAATCCCGGAAGCCGGCTCCATTCGATAGCCGAATATCGGCGCCTGTCACCCTTCTTGCGCCGACCGGGAGGGAGACTTGATCCAGGTGAGGCGTTTTTTCAGGAACTTGACTTTGGCCCCGGGGGTTTCCCCGGCAAGCCCGACGCGCAGCGGCTGCGGCGGCAAAAATGATCGGAGAGTGACGCAATCGTGGCGACATCGTTCGAAAACAGGGCGGCGCAAGGCCTGCTGGCGGACCAGCGCGGCCCGGCATTCCTGGCTCTCGCCTTTCGGGAGTTTTTCCGGAACCCGCTAGCTGTCGGCTCCGCTTTCCCCGCGTCGCGCTTCCTGGTGGACCGCATGTTATCCCCGGTCGATTGGACCCGGATGGCCTGCGTCGTCGAATATGGTCCGGGAACCGGCATCTTCACCCGCGCCCTGCTGGATCGGCTGCCGGGCGATGCGCGGCTGCTGGCCATCGATAGCAGCGCCGCCTTCATCGACCATCTGCGCGGCGCGACCGGCGACAGGCGGTTGATTGCCGTGACCGGTTCAGCCGATGCAGTGCTCGACATCATGGCCGATCATGGGCTGGGCCGGGCCGACTGCATCCTTTCCGGCCTGCCCTTCTCCACGCTGGCGCCGGAGCGGGCCGAGCGGTTGATGAAGGCGAGCGCGCGCGCCCTGGCGCCGGATGGACGGTTTCTCGCCTATCAGATGCGCAAGGCGGTGCAGCCGCTGCTGGAGCGCCGGTTCGCGCAGATCGTGACCGGTTTCGAATGGCGCAACATGCCGCCCTGCCATCTTTATTGGGCGTCCCGTCCGTTGTGAGGCGGGAAATGGACCCCCTTCAGCCGTTGACCTCAGCCAGCTCCGCGATCAGCGCCAGCACCTGGCCCGCATGTTCGGTACGGCAGATGAGCAGGTCGGGCAGGTAGACGTCGCTTTGATTGTAGATAAGCGGCGAACCGTCGATGCGCGAGCAATGAAGGCCATGGGCCAATGCGACCGCGACCGGGGCCATGCTGTCCCATTCATATTGCCCGCCGCTATGGAGATAGATGTCGGCCTGGCCCAATATCACCGCCATCGCCTTGGCCCCCGCCGATCCCATCGGCACCAGTTCCGCGCCGAGCCGCTCCGCCACCGCCACCGCTTCCTTGGCGGGGCGGGTGCGGCTCACCACCATGCGCAGCTTTTCGGGCACGGGCGGCAAAGCGGCGGGACGGTCGGAGCGCAGCAACGTGCCGCCATCCAGCCCCGGCAGCGCGACCGCGCCGATCACCGGCCTGCCGTCGATCGCCAACCCCACATGCACCGCCCAGTCGGCGCGTTCCTCGCCATATTCGCGGGTGCCGTCGACCGGGTCGACGATCCACACCCGGCTCTTGGCGAGACGGTCTTCATTGTCCTTCTCCTCCTCCGACAGCAGGCCGTCTTGGGGCCGCGTCTCGCGCAGGGCGTGGCAGAGGAACTGGTTGGCGGTCTGGTCGCCCGCCTTGCCCAGCGCCTTGGGGCTGAACAGGCCGCTTTCCCGCACATTGACCAATATGCGCCCGGCGATCTCGGCCAGATGCGACGCGAGGTCGGCGTCGTTCATGCTTTCGACCGCCGCGCTCATGGGATCAGCCTCTTCACGATCTCGTCAGCAGCTTCTTCGGCGGTGAGGCTGGTCGTGTCGATGCGGATTTCGGGGTCTTCGGGCGCCTCATAGGGGCTGTCGATGCCGGTGAAATTCTTGAGTTCGCCGGAACGCGCCTTCCTGTAGAGGCCCTTGACGTCGCGGGCCTCCGCATCGGCCAGGGGGGTGTCGATATGCACCTCTATGAACTCGCCGGGCTGCATCATCTGGCGCACCATCTCGCGTTCCGCCCGGAAGGGCGAGATGAAGGCGGTGATGACGATCAGGCCCGCATCGGTCATGAGCTTCGCCACCTCGCCCACGCGACGGATATTTTCCACCCGGTCGGCGTCGGTGAAGCCCAGATCCTTGTTCAGCCCATGGCGCACATTGTCGCCGTCCAGCAGGAAGGTGTGGCGGTTCATCCGCGCCAGCTTCTTTTCGACAAGGTTGGCGATGGTCGACTTGCCTGCCCCCGAAAGCCCGGTGAACCACAGCACGGCGGGCTTCTGGTTCTTGAGGCCCGCATGGAATTCGCGGGTGACGTCGGTCGCCTGCCAATGGACATTCTGCGCGCGCCGCAGCGAGAAGTGCAGCATGCCCGCCGCCACGGTGGCGTTGGTGATCTTGTCGATCAGGATGAAGCCGCCGAGCGTGCGGTTCGTCTCATAGGGTTCGAACACGATCTGGCGGTCGGTTGACAGGTTGGCGACGCCGATGGCGTTCAGCTCCAGCGTCTTGGCCGCCAGATGCTCCATCGTATTGACGTTGACCTGATATTTGGGCTGCTGGATCGTGGCGGTGACGGTCTGCGTGCCGATCTTCAGCCAATAGGGGCGGCCGGGCAGCATCTCCTCATCCGCCATCCAGACGATGGTCGCCTCGAACTGGTCGGCGGCCTGGGGCGGATTGTCGGACGCCGCGATCACGTCGCCGCGCGAGCAGTCGACCTCATCTGTAAAGCAGAGCGTGACCGACTGGCCGGCAACCGCTTCGTCGAGATCGCCATCGAGCGTGACGATGCGGCTGACCGTGCTGGTCTTGCCCGAAGGCAGGACGCGGATGGCGTCGCCCTTGCACACCGTGCCGGTGGCGATCTGGCCGGAAAAGCCGCGGAAATCGAGATTGGGACGGTTGACCCACTGCACCGCCATGCGGAAGGGCTTGAGCTGGTCGGAGACCTGATCGACCTCGACCGTTTCCAGATGCTCGATCAGCGCAGGCCCCTTGTACCAGGGGGTGTTTGCCGACGGGCCGGTGATATTGTCGCCCTTGAAGCCGGAAATGGGCATGGCCGTGAAGGCCTTGATGCCGATGCTATGGGCAAACTCGGTATAATCCTTGACGATGCCGTCATAGACCGCCTGGTCATAGTCGACCAAATCCATCTTGTTGATGGCGAGGACGATATTCTTGATGCCAATGAGGTGCGCCAGATAGCTATGGCGGCGGGTCTGCGTCAGCACGCCCTTGCGCGCGTCGATCAGGATGACGGCAAGGTCGGCGGTCGACGCGCCGGTCACCATGTTGCGGGTGTACTGCTCATGGCCGGGCGTGTCCGCGACGATGAACTTGCGCTTTTCCGTGGCGAAGAAGCGATAGGCGACGTCGATGGTGATGCCTTGTTCGCGCTCGGCGGCGAGGCCGTCGACCAGCAGGGCGAAGTCGATCTCCTGCCCCTGTGTGCCGACGCGCTTGCTGTCGGCTTCCAGAGCGGCGAGCTGATCCTCGAAGATCATCTTGCTGTCATAGAGCAGGCGGCCGATCAGCGTCGACTTGCCGTCGTCCACCGACCCGCAGGTGATGAAGCGCAGCATCGTCTTGTGCTGGTGCACCTCCAGATACTGGTCGATGTCCTCCGCGATGAGGGCGTCGGTCTTGTAGATGGGTTCTGCAATATCGGACATTTAGTTCACTCCGTCATGCTGAACTTGTTTCAGCATCCATCGCGCCTTTGGCGACGTGGGGGCGTGGGGAAGGATGGACCCTGAAACAAGTTCAGGGTGACGATGAAAGGACAGGGATCGCCCCGACATCAGAAATACCCTTCCTGCTTCTTCTTCTCCATGCCCGCGCCGCCTGCATCCTTGTCGATGGCGCGGCCCTGGCGTTCGGACGTGGTGGTGAGCAGGGTTTCCTGAATGACCTCCGGCAGCGTCTTTGCCTCACTCTCGACCGCGCCGGTCAGCGGGTAGCAGCCCAGGGTGCGGAAGCGGATCGAGCGCATCACCGGCTCCTCGCCCGGCTTCAAGGGGAAGCGTTCGTCATCGACCATCAGCAGCATGCCGTCGCGCTCCACGGTCGGGCGCTCCTCGGCAAAATAGAGCGGCACGATCGGCACGTCGTTGAGGTGGATATATTGCCAGATGTCCAGCTCGGTCCAGTTGCTGATCGGGAAGACGCGGATGCTCTCGCCCTTGTTCTTGCGGGCGTTGTAGAGGTTCCACAGTTCGGGCCGCTGGTTCTTGGGATCCCAGCCGTGCGAGGCGGTGCGGAAGGAGAAGATGCGCTCCTTGGCCCGGCTCTTCTCCTCGTCGCGCCGCGCGCCACCAAAGGCCGCGTCGAAGCCGTAGAGGTTGAGCGCCTGCTTCAAGCCCTCCGTCTTCCACATGTCGGTGTGCAGCGGGCCATGGTCGAACGGGTTGATGCCGCGTTCCTGCGCTTCGGGATTGTGGTAGACGAGCAGTTCCATGCCCGACTCCTGCGCCATGCGGTCGCGCAGGTCGTACATCGCCTTGAACTTCCAGGTGGTGTCGACGTGCAGCAGCGGGAAAGGCGGCGGCGAGGGGTAGAAGGCCTTGCGCGCCAGATGCAGCATCACCGCACTGTCCTTGCCCACGCTGTACAGCATCACCGGCTTCTCGGCCTCCGCCACCACTTCCCGCAGGATATGGATGCTCTCCGCCTCCAGACGCTCCAGATGCGTCAGTCTCTTCGAATCGATCATCGTTCACCGCCTTGTTTATGACAGCCTGATGGCAGAAGCGGGAGAGGACTGGACCTCCCATATGGGAGGATATACATATTAGCCATGCGACTGGACGATGGCGGATTATTGGCGGCTCTCCATGAGGGTATGTTCGAGCAACCCCTTTGGCACGGGTTCCTCGAAAAGCTGCGGGCGCGGTCGGGGGCCGCCTATGCCAGCCTGGCCTTCCGCCCGGTGGATGAGGAGCGGATCGTCGAACTATATGCCGGGCCGCCGACGCCGCTGCATCTCGACCGGCTGTTCAACGAAAAATATGTGCGCGATCCCCTGCCGTACCGGCGGATGCGGGAGGCGCGGGTCTATACATTGGACGAATTGCTCGACCCCGGCGACGCGGTGCAGCAAAGCTATCGCGCCGAATTTCTGGAGCCGCTGGGCATCACCAACATGCGATCGGTGCGCGTCACCGAGCCGAGCGGCATGGATGCCTGGCTGAGCAGCGCGGGCGGGCGGGAGGTGGGGTCCGCCGTCGGCGCGCTGCTGACCGCGCTGGTGCCGCATCTGCGGATCGCGCTGCGCAGCTTCGTCGCGTTCGAGCGGGAGAAGTTCCGATCTTCGGTCAATTCGGAGGCGTTCGGGCGGCTCAATTTCGGCTGGCTGACGCTGGACGCCCAGTGCCGCATCGTCGACATGACGCCGCATCTGGAGCAGCTTTTCCAACGGTCGCGGCTGTTGCGCCGGGGGCGCTACGACCGGTTGACGCCGGCTTCCCCGGCGGTCGACCGGGAACTGACCGCTTTGGTCAAGAGCTTCGCGGCGGATGGCGAGGCGCGGCCGCGGGCGATCAATCTGAGCCGCGATCCGTTGATGGACATGCTGGTGCGGCCGATCCAGGATCGGTCGCTGTCCGCCCAGTCGGTGCCGGTCGCCATCGCCTATATCAGCGGGGACCGCTGGTCGCAGGCGGATCGTTGCGACCAGTTGGTCGACCTGTTCGGCCTGTCGCCCAGCGAGGCGCGGCTGGCCTGGGCCATCGCGCAGGGCATGTCGATCAGCGAGGCGGCCGTCGACCTGGGGCTGACGGTGGAGACGGCGCGCAACTATTCGAAGAAGATCTACGCCAAGACAGGGGCGCGGGGGCAGGCGGAACTGGTGCGGAATATTTTGACGAGTGTGCTGGCCTTGGCTTGAGTTTGCTCGGCTATGGGTGGCGGTTGCCATTGAGCGGTACGTGCTCCTGCGAAGGCAGGAGCCCAGTCCTGCCGTCTGAACTGGGCTCTCACGAGCCACTTGTCTCGTTCGAGTGCCTTCGCAGGAGCACGGAATCCACTTCACTGGCAGGTTTCGCTGCGGATTTTCTTCCGGTCGCAGGGGATGACATGGCAGGGGGCGTTCTTGTCGTCCGGGTTGGCGGGCTTGCGCTGCCAGGGGGGCGTCCAGCCCGGCGGCGCGGAGCCGCAATACCAGGGGTTCGGCATGGCGGCGGCGGGCGCGTGGACCGTCGTCAGCGGGATGACGGCCAGCAGGGCCAGCGCGCTAGACCGCATGACTGAACCGCTTTTCCGCCGGTTCCAGCCAGGCGTCGAAACAGGCGGCGATGCTGCGCGCATAGGGCAGCGCGTCCCGCGTCAGCGCCACCCGGCCCTCGCTGATGCGGACAAGGCCCAATTCTTCGAAGCGGCTGAAATCGGGCATGGGGTGGGCGGTGCCGACATGCGCCTCGCCCTGGCAGAGCAGGGCTTCGATGATGCGGCCGCGGCGGCGGTCCTCCGGCGTGCGCAGCGTGCCGCGGGTGGCGGATAATTGGCCCGCATCGGCCAGCGCGCGCCAGGGGCCGGCCTGTTTCTCATTCTGGACGATGAGGTCGGGGAACTGGCTGATCGCGCTGGCGCCCAGACCCAGCAATATCTCCGCCGGGTCGTCTGTGAAGCCCTGGAAATTGCGGCGCAGGCGGCCTTCGCGGGCGGCGCGGGCCATGCCGTCTTCGGGCAGGGCGAAATGGTCGAAGCCGATGGCGGCATAGCCCGCGCCGGTCAGCGTCTCATGGCCCTGCGCCGCCATGGCGAAGCGGGTGGCGAGATCGGGCAGGTCGCTGGCGTCGATGCGGCGCTGGCGGGGCAGCAGCCGGGGCATATGGGCATAGCCGAACAGGGCGATGCGGGCGGGCCGCATCGCAATGGCGGCCTCCAGCGTGGCGGCGAGGTCGTCCGCCGTCTGGCCGGGCAGGCCGTACATCAGGTCGAAACCCGTCGCGATCCCGGCTGCGCGAAGCTGGTCGACGGCGCGCTCCACCATGTCGAGCGGCTGGATGCGGCCGATCCGCGCCTGGACATGCGGGGTGAAGGTCTGCACGCCCAGATTGACCCGGTCGACGCCCATGGCCGCCATGGTCGAAATCCATTGCGCGTCCAGGCGCCGGGGATCGAGTTCGACCGACAATTCGGCATGATGCGCGTCGAAACAGAGCAGCAGTTGCTGGAGCAGGCGGACGAAATCGACCAGCGGCAGGCTGTTCGGGCTGCCGCCGCCAAAGGCGATGCGCTGCACCCGCCCTTTGCCGTTCAGCCGCCCGGCGACCGTCGCGATTTCCCGCTCCAGCGACTCGACATAGGCGGTGAGGCGCTGAACGCGGTTCGCCGCGCCCGTGTTGCAGCCGCAATACCAGCAAATGTCGTGACAATAGGGAATATGGACATAGAGCGAGAGAGCGCTGTCCCTTTCCACCCCGTCCAGCCGGGCGGCAAGCTCCGCCGCGCCGACATCGCCGCTGAACTGCGCGGCGGTGGGATAGCTGGTGTAGCGCGGCACGGGCCGGTCGAGCAGGTCGGGATGATAGGTCCACATGATCCTGACTCAGAACCGCGCCGGAAGAGCGGCGTTCATCATTTCATGAGAGATTGCGATAAACATGCTCACTCGCTCCGGCTAAAATCCCGCTGCCGCTTGAGCCGGACCCGGCCATAAGCGCAGAGAGGAATGTATGACGCCGGGCGCGCCTGCATCTTGATTTATCGCAATCAGAGTCGAATTTTCAGCGGGGTGGGGCGAGCGCGGGGGCAATCGCTAAATTTTGTCGGAACTTCTGATCGTTCGAGGAGGGCAACAGGGCGAAGGCCCAGGCGCGCAGCCGATCTCGGTATTGCGCAGGTTCGAATCCCTTTTCATATCGATCAGCATTTGATGGGCGTTAACGAAGTGACGCCGGCCCTCGACGAACGTCTTGAAGCCGTCGGCCAGCGTTTCAAGCGCCGGCTGACTTGCTGCATCGCTCAGCTTCGCGTCGGAAAAGGCTTTGATCACATGAGTCATCAGCACGGAGAATTTCTGGAGCGTGCCATCGATCAGAAGTTGCGTCCGGCCAAGATCGGTGACGATCTTACGGGCCTGCTGCGGATTGAATTCGATCATGAGGTTTCCTTCGCGCAACCGCAAACGGTGTGCGTTTATAAGATTGGCTTGTCCGGGAAGCGGAGTCTGGATGCGATAGAGCGTCCAGTGCTCCAGCAAACAGAATGACGATGGCGAGGATGGTGATCGTCAGCAGGAGCGCGATCTTGCCGATCTCGATGAGGCGCTGAGCGTATGTCAGGTCATTTGGCGGGCCTCCGATGAAGGGAAGGCCGAGCAGCTTGGACAGCGCCTCTCGTTGCTCGACCCGTTCCAGGGAAATGCCCATATCCTGGAGGATTTCAACGTCCGACGGTTTCAATTCAAATTGTTTGAATCGAACTGCGCCATCGATTTTCGTGAAAATCCGGGCAGCGTCGCGCCGATTTTCCGCGTTCAGAATGATCCGGGCGCGATGAAGATACTGGTCGACGGTTTGATGCGTCAGGCCCACCAGCGGGGCGATCTCCTTCGAGCTTCGTCCCTCCGCAACCAGGCGAAGACACCGCTTTTGCGCATCGGATAATTTGCTGATCCGATCGTCCAACATGCGCCTTCCAACAGTCTCTCCCTATGAATCATGTCAGTGGCGGAAATTTCCGGGCTTGGCCAGGTCGGCTTCGCCATGCCAGCCTGGTTTTTTCAGGCCCTCCTGCTTCGGTGCGTGCAACGCCGCCGGCGGTCTTCAACCGGAACGATTCTCGCGCGAGACCCGCGGCCCTTCAGCCAGGTTCGATGCTGCGAAAATCGATGGCGATGGCGACGCGGTCGAGATTTGGCCGGTTGTCGGGTCCGGTCGCATAGACGCGGCGCTTGGTCGGATAGACTATGCCACCGAATGTCTTGGGCTCCAGCGCGTAATTGGCGCTGGA
Source organism: Sphingobium sp. 15-1 (assembly GCF_013375535.1). GTDB lineage: Bacteria > Pseudomonadota > Alphaproteobacteria > Sphingomonadales > Sphingomonadaceae > Sphingobium > Sphingobium aromaticivastans. The sequence goes on along the minus strand of NZ_JABXJG010000002.1, from coordinate 305,201 downwards.
CGAGCCGCCGATCACGTCGACGCTATAGTCGTGCCGCCGCAGAATGCCGGAAGCGTCGAAATAGAAGATCTGCTCGCGGCCATGGCTCGGAATATTGGGAGGAAAGATCGCCTTGAGACGGCGCCAGGTCTCGCCATTCTCGTCCCACGGTTCGATTTCCTGCGTCTGAAAGCCCGGCAGGTTAAGCAGGAATGGCGTGGTCAGATAGGTCCACATCGCATAGCCCGAAAAATAGGCGAGATGCAGCGCGTCCCATGGGGTCGTCATGCCATGGCCTGAAAATGCGTCCCTCGGCGCCTCGCGGGATTCGATGTCCTTGCCGTCGGCCGCGACGATGGCGACCCGGTCAGGCTCGAACAAGCTGTGCCGCCCGATGTCGATGAAGGGGGCATATTGGGCGCGGGGCCGATGGGGATCGGCAACCACCCTCACGTCCGCGAACACATCCGGCCAGGCCTTGAGATGCCACAATGCCCCGCCGATCGCGGCATGCGCATTCAGCGTCTTGAGCTGTCGCCAGCGTTCCCATCCCCCATGTGCGGCGATGGCTTGCTCCAGAAGATCGCTCATTTCCGTCCTCCAATGAAAGATGCTTGCAGAGATGTCCGACCTTCGCGGCGCGCCTTCCGGGCCGATATGTTCAATCCGCCGCCACCACATGATCGCTCGGCGCGGGCCGGCGCGTGAACCATACAAGGCCGATCAGTGCGAAAGACAGCCATCCCGAAATCCAGAAGAGATCCAGCGTGGAGAGGAGATAGGCCTGGTTGACGACCGATCGCCCGATCGACCCCATCGCCTGAAGCTGGCTCATGCCCACCTCCTGAAGCTGGGTCAGCGCTTTGTCGAAGGTGGAGGAGAAGGGCGTTCCGACTTCGGCAAGCCGCGCCTGATGCAGCGCTTCGCGGCGGTCCCAGAAGGTCGTCACCAGCGAGGCGCCAAAGCTGCCGGCGGTGATCCGCGTGAAGTTCGAAAGGCCGCTGGCAGTGGGTATCTGGTCGGTTCGCAAACCGTCCAGGGTGATGGTGATGAGAGGGACGAAGAAGGTCGTCATCGCGATGCCCTGCAGCAGCATCGGCGCCGCCAGCGTCAGGAAGCTGGCATCGGGCGCATATTGGCTGCGCAGCAGGAAAGACCCGCCGAAACTGAGGAAGGCGACGGTCGCCATGATGCGGGGATCGATCTTGAAGCGGGCGATCAGCGGGGTCGAGATCACCGCGACGATCCCCGCCGGGGCGGCGACCAGGCCCGCCCAGGTCGCGGTATAGCCCATCTGCTCCTGCAGCCACAGCGGCAGCAGCAGATTATTGGCGAAGAGCAGCGCGTAGCCCAGGCAAAGCGCGATCACCCCCAGGGCGAAATTGGGGCGGGCGAACAGGCTCAGATCGACCGCGGGCTCCTCCTCCGTCGTTTCCCAGATGACCCAGGCGACGAAGCCGATGACCGCGCCGATCGCCAGCGCGACGATCAGTCCGCTCTGGAACCAGTCCCGATCCTTGCCCAGATCGAGCACCGTCTGCAGGCTGAAGACCCAGAAAGCGAGCAGCGCGAGGCCGATCGTATCGACGGACACTTTCGCCGTCGGAGTCTCCCGCTTCCGCAGCATGAACCAACTGATGCCGCCAGCGACAAGGCCGATCGGCAGGTTGATCAGGAAAATCCAACCCCAGGGATAATTATCGGAAATATAGCCGCCCAGGACCGGTCCGAAAATCGGCGCGGCCAGCGTCATGGCCGACCACAGGCCGAGCGCGGAACCGCGCTTATGGCTGGGAAAGATGGTCATCAGCAGCGTCTGGCTGCCGGGGATCATCGGGCCCGATACGCCACCCTGCAGGATGCGGAAGAAGATCAGGCTTTCCAGGCTCCAGGCGATTCCGCACAGAAGCGATGCGATCGTAAAGGCCAGGACGGAAAAGCAGAATGTCCGCACCACGCCAAATCGTCGCATCAACCAGCCGGTCAGCGGCACCGTGACGCCGTTCGCCACGGCGAAGGCGGTGATGACCCAGGTGCCGCTGCTGGTCGAGACCCCCAGGCTGCCGGAAATGGTCGGCAGCGAGACATTGGCGATGGTCGAATCCAGCACCTGCATGAAGGTGCCCAGCGCCAGCGCCGTGGCCGCAAGGCCAAGCGAGACGCCACTGAGCGGCGGGTATCCGGCCGCTTCCGGAGCGCCGCTCACCGGACGCCGCCACCCAGATTGGCGGCGATGATCCGCCGGACGCTGGCGTCGACCTGCGGGCCGCCATCCAGGCTCTGCTGCGTGCCCCCGGCCGGCGGCGTGCTGGACGCGACGAGCGGGCCGGAGCGGTCCGACGTGTCCACCGTGACATGGGCGGACAGGCCGATCCGCAGCGGATGGGCCCGCAATTCCCTGGGGTCGAGCGCGATGCGCACGGGCACGCGCTGCACGATCTTGATCCAGTTGCCCGAAGCATTTTGCGGCGGCAACAGAGAGAAGGCGCTGCCCGATCCGGCGCCAAGACCCAATAACCGGCCATGATAGGTCACCGCGCCCCCATAGACATCGGCAACGATGGTCGCGCGCTGGCCGACGCGCAGGTCCGCAAGCTGCGTTTCGCGGAAATTGGCATCGATCCACAAGGAGTCGAGCGGCACCACGGCCATGAGCGGCGTTCCGGCCGCGACCTGCTGGCCAAGCTGGACGTTGCGCTGCGCCACGACGCCGGCAACCGGCGCCTTGATCGTCATATAGGAACGGTCGATCGCCGTCCGCCGCACGTCGGCCACCGCGGACAGCACTTGCGGATTGTTCGCGACGCTGGCGCCGGCGATGGTGCTTTGCGACTGATCGCGCCGGGCGAGGGCCAGATTGAGCGTGGCCTGTGCCGCCGCCACGGCATCCGCTGCGTGGCTGAGTTCTTCGCCCGAAATCGCGCCCGATGCGGCGGCTGTCTTTCGCCGGGCGTAATCGGATTGTGCCCGCGCAAGATCGGTGTGCGCCTTCGCGATCTCGGCGGAGCCTTCCGCGACCGCCGACTGCGTTGCGCGTATGTCGCGCACCGCAAGGCCCAACTTGGCCTGCGCGGCCGCAAGCGCGACGTCCTGTTGGGCGGGATCCAGCTCGATCAGCGTCTGGCCGCGGGTCACCGCCTGGGTATTGTCGGCATGCAGGGCCAGCACGGTGCCGCCCTGACGCGCCGTGATGGCGACGACATTGCCGCCAACATAGGCGTCTTCCGTTTCCTCGGTCGACGGAGCCAGCAGCAGCGAGGCGCCATAACCGGCTCCCCCCAGCAGAACGGCGGCGCCCAGAAGCAGGAAACCGAGCCGCCGCGCCCGAGGCTTGCCCCGGGGGAGGGAGGCGGCCTGCGCGGTGAGCGCGGCGGACTCGGTGATCGCGACATCCTCAAGCTCTTGCCCGAAGTGGCTGTCGCGATCGAACTTGTCGTCAGAATAATCGGTCATGATTGGCTGTCCCCTTTCGCAACCGACGCCTGAAAGGGCGCGGCGGGATCGAAACCGCCGCCCAAGGCGGCGATGAGTTGAATGCGGCGGGCGAGCGCCTGCGCCTGCAGCGTGACGAGATCCTGTTCGGCTTCGAGCAGGCGGAAACCCGATTCCACGGCGTCCAGCCTGGAACCCAGGCCGGTATCGACGCGGACCTGATCGAGACGGACAGTCTTGCGCAACCCGTCCACGATGGCTCGCTGCGCGGTGACGTCCGCATCGACGGCACGGACATCGGTGATGGAATCGGATGCTTCGCGAACCGCGCCGAGCACTGATTTGTTGTAGCTGGCGACCGCCAGATCGAGATCGCCCGTCGCCCCTCTATATTGCGCGCGCAGTTTGCCGCCTTCGAAAATGGGCAGCGATACACCCACGCCGCCCAGGGCGGATATGGCGCCGCCCTTGACGAGATTCTCCAGGCCGATAGCCGTGAAGCCGGCGAGGGCCGTGATGCTGACATCCGGCAGGAACGCCGCCGCCGCCGCCTTGCGGCCCTGGAGCGCCGCTTCGATCCGCGCCTGACCGGCCAGCAGGTCCGGACGCCGCGCAAGCAGATCGGCCGGGAGCGTATCCGGCACGGCCGGCGGCTCCGTCAGCTTGAGGGCAGGGGGAGCGATCTGCGGATAGAATTCAGCGCCGCGACCGGCCAGGGCGGCAAGGGCATGGACCAGCACGTCCCGCTGCTGGACGGCGCGGGTACGCGCCTGTTGCGCCTCCGCCAGCAAGGTTTGCGCCTGAGTCCGGTCGAATTCGCTGGCAAGATTGCTGCGGACGCGGTTCTCCACCAGCCTAAGGGCCTGTTGCCGCGTCTGGACGAAGCCGTCCGCCACCTGGATAAGCTGTTCCGATTGGGCAAGGCCCACATAGGTCTGCGCGATGGAAACGGAGATGGCGAGCCGTGCGGCTTCGGCATCGAGCTTCGCCGCCTGGACGTTGTTGGCCGCCTGGCGCAGCAGGTCGCGATGGCGGCCGAACAGGTCGAGATCCCAGCCGAGCGAGGCGACCGCGATGCCCATATTGGCCGTGCTTCCCCCTATGGGCGGCGGCAGAAGCCGTTCAGCAATGTGGGCGCGGCTGAGCTGGCCGGAGCCGTTGACGCTGGGCAGCAGCTCGCCATTGGCCGCTTCGACCTGCGCCTGAGCGATTCGAACGCGGGACAGGGCGCTATCAAGATCGGGATTGCCGGCCAGGCCCATGGCGATAAGCCGATCGAGCTGATCATCGCCAAATGCCGTCCACCAATTGCCGGAGATGTTCGCCGTCGCGGCGGCGTCGAGACCGATTGCAGCGGGATTGACCCGCGCCACCTCCGGATCGATATGCGGAATATTGGCGCAACCGGCCAGCAGCAGCGCGGCGAAGGCCGGAAAAGCGGCGGCCCGGCTCATGCGACCAGTCCTTCGGCTTCCGTGATCTGCTCCGCCTTCGCGAACAGCTTGGCGAGCGTCGCGATAAAGGCTTCGGCCTCCGCCTGATCGACATCCTCGAAAATGTCGCCCCAGGCGCCAACGACATCGGGGCCGACAGCCTTGGTCACCTCTACCCCTGCCTGGGTCAGCATCAATTTGACGACACGCCGGTCATCGCTGCCGCGGTCGCGATTGAGGAGGCGATGCTCCTCCAAAGTGTCGACCAGGCGGGTGGCGGAGCCCGTGGTGATGCCCAGTTCCCGGGCGAGCTCGCCCACATTCGTGACAATCCCGTCGTGAATCACCTTGAGCGCGATCCATTGGGTGTAGCTGAGATTCAGCTCGCCAGCCCGCGCAGCGAGCCGCGCCTCCACATGAGCGGTGGCCAGCTTGGCCAACCGCCGCAGCATGCGGCCGGGTGAGCTGGAGCTCACGCATATGTCTATTCCAAGTCGCGCCATAAACCCTGTCCTGCATTTAGTTGCATATGCAGATAATGCGCATGCAGAAGCTGACAAGGCAGGCTTAGAAAGATTTTCTTCTGCTACTGAAATTTTTGCGAATAGGGATTGCCGGAGCGCATGCCGTCCGCATGGCGGGATGCCCATGGAGGGCGCGAAAAATGGGCCAGCACAGGTCCGGGCGACTGGCTCTGCCGTTCAGTGCGACGAGGGATTTATCGTCCCTGTCCAGGGGGCCAATGGGGCGTAGGCGCCGTGTCACCGATCAGATGGTGCACGAACCAGTCGGAGGGATAGCTGGCGCAGGCCATCAAGATCATTCCGTGTACGGCTTCCTGAAGAAAAGCGGCGAGCAATCCAGATGACCTCTTCGCTCCATGGCTATTGGAGGATGGTGATCGCGATCCAGCCGCCGTCCCGGCGGATAGGTCGCGGATTTCCAACTGATAGAGCGGGTCGACGCCCGTCATTTCAGGAGCACCAATTCTTCGGCCAGGGACGGATGGAGCGCGACGGTCGCGTCGAATTGACTCTTCGTCAGACCGGCTTTGACGGCGATCGCCGCGGCTTGCAGTATCTCCGGGGTGTCGGGGCCGATCATATGGACGCCGACCACCCGATCCGTGTCGGCATCGACGACCATCTTGATCAAAGCCCGCTCGTCGCGTCCGGCCAGCACATTCTTCATCGGATTGAAATCCGACGTGTAGATCTTCACGGAGCCCAATGATTTGCGCGCGTCGCTCTCGGTCAAGCCCACGCCTGCGAGCGGTGGATGGCTGAATACCGCCGAAGGTACGCATTCATAGTCAAGCGTCTGCGGATTTCCGCCATAGACCGTGTCCGCAAATGCCTGGCCTTCCCGGATGGCGACAGGGGTGAGCTGAACCCTGTTGGTCACGTCGCCAACAGCATAGATGGACGGCACATTGGTGCGGCTGTGCTCGTCAACCCTGATGGCGCCGTTCTCATCGGTCTCCACGCCTGCCGTTTCGAGCCCGAGACCAGCCGTCAGCGGCTGACGCCCCATCGCATAGAGCACGACATCGCACGCGATCGGCGCTTTGCCGTCGTCGAGTTCGACAAGCAGCATGTCGTCATGGGATTTCGTGATGCGTTCGAACCTGGCGTTGAAACGAAACTCCATGCCTTTGGCCAGGCTGATCTGGAGAAGCCGGTCCCGAATCTGCTCGTCATATCCCCGCAATATTTGATCCGTGCGATTGACCAGCGTGACGTTGGAGCCAAGGGCTTTGAAGATGCCGGCAAACTCATTGGCTATATAGCCGCCGCCGGCAATGACGATGCTCTGGGGCACATTTTCCAGATGAAATGCTTCGTTGGACGTGATCCCCAGCCCGGCCCCCTCGAACGCAGGGATTACCGGCGTTGCGCCCGTCGCGATGAGTATGCGTTCAGCCGTGATGGTCGAGCCGTCGGAGAGCGCGACTTCATTCGGCCCGGCGATTGTGGCGCGGCCGTGGAAGACCTTTACCGAATGGTTGTCGAGCGTCTTCTGGTACAGGCCGTTCAGGCGGTCGACATCGTCAAGAACATTCTTCTGCAACACCTTCCAGTTGAATCGCGGCTTTTCGATGTCCCAGCCGAAGCGCTGCGCATCGTGCAGATCTTCAGCGAAATGCGCGCCATAGAAGAGCATCTTCTTCGGAACGCACCCCCGTATGACGCATGTGCCGCCAACCCGATATTCTTCTGCTATTGCGACCCGGGCTCCATATCCTGCGGAAGCACGCGATGCGCGAACACCACCTGACCCTGCACCGATGACAAACAAATCATAGTCGAAATCAGACATTGCTCTCACTACGCTTCACTTATTGATTTGGTATCTCCTCTCGACGATCGCGAGGATATACTTGCCGACGCAGGTCTATCGCATGACGCCAGGATCAAAAATCGCGGCTGTGAGGCGTTGCTTATCCAATATCCGGATTTGGGTTCGGCGCGCCTCGCGCCGGCCATTTTCGCGGCGGTCTTCGCCCTCAATAATGGTGCAGGCGGCGCCGGACGTTGCCCGTCTCTGAAATCCAGAGAGTGGATTGCGCCTATCCAGTCCGCGTTCTGTCAATACCCCGCAACCTCCTTTATCACAAAATGACATCGCGGACACAGATGATGCGACGGACCGGAATGTAATTCCGCAAGCGGATTTCTGTTGTCTTCGAAGATGTGAAATCGAGACGCGCCAATTCTCGACATGATCGGGAAGATTGGCTTTCCGTTACCACAGGAAGGGATGTTATGAAGAGTCCGTTACTTAGATATAAGAACCTGGAAGAAGCGCTTCAGGGGGTCGGTGGACCGGTGAATCTTCTTCGCGGCTCCCAGACGGGCCCTTATGTATTTCCGGTAGCGGCGCCCGAATACACCAACTGGCGCGACGAACAGCGCGCCTGGAAGAATGGCGTGGCGCTGCTGAACCTTTCTTACCACATGACCGATCTCTACCTGCGCGGTCCCGATGCGCTGAAGGTTCTTCAGAAGGTCGGCCTCACCAAGATGACGACTTTCCCGGTCAACCGGGGCAAGCAACTCATCGCGTCCAGCCCGGACGGCTATCTGATCGGAGACGGCATCGTCTTCCATCTTGAGCAGGATTATTTCCGCGTCGTCGGCCCGCCCGTCATCGTCGACTGGACTCAGTATCATGCCGAAACCAGCGGCTATGACATCGAGATCGATCGGGACGAGACGGTCGCTTTCCGGCCTGGTGAGCCGCGCATCTACATCTATCAGATCCAGGGCCCCAATGCGCTGGAAATGATGAAGGAAGTGACCGAGGGCACGCTGCCGGAAATCGGCTTCTTCGCGATCGGTGACTTTGAAATTCGCGGCAAGAAGGTCCGCGCACTGCGTCACGGCATGGCCGGCACCGCCGGTTTCGAGATGTTCGGCCCCTGGGAAGACCAGGAAGTCATCATGGACGCGCTGGAAGAAGTCGGCGCGAAATATGGCATGAAGAAGATCGGCTCGCTGGCCTATCCCACGACGACGCTCGAATCGTCCTGGATGCCGCTTCCGGTTCCCGCCGTCTATCATGGCGAGCAGATGAAGCCGTTCCGCGAATGGCTGACGATCCCGCACATCGAAGTACTCGGTTCGGTGGGCGGCAGCCTCGCCTCCACCAATATCGAAGACTATTATATGGACCCGGTCGAGGTCGGCTATACCAAGCTCATCGATCAGCAGCGCGACGATTATATCGGCTGCGAAGCGCTCAAGGGCCGGGTGGCGAACCAGCGCCGCACCAAGGTGACGCTGGTGTGGAACCGCGACGACCTGATGAAGGTCATCCATGACTCGCTCTATGCCGATCCGCCGGCGCGTTTCGTCAACTTCCCGCTTGCCACCTATTCGACTTTCCATGTCGATGATGTGCGCAGCAAGAACGGGAAGAGCGTCGGCATCGCCCAATATTCGGGCTTCACGGCCAATGCGAACGAGTTTGTCTCGCTCTCCATCGTCGACCTCGAACATGCGACGCCGGGTACAGAGCTGACCCTGCTCTGGGGCGAGCAGGAAATGCGCCGTCCGACGATCGAGAAGAACACGCTCCGTGAAGTGCGGGTTACGGTCGCCCCGGCGCCTTACTTCGAAAAGATCATCAAGAAGGACTGATGTCCATCCGGTCTCGCCGGGCTGTGCCTGCGCGAGACCGGGCCTATGCGGAAAGGCCGCCCATGAAACTCGCCTATGCGGATCAGCACGCGCCCGTCGTTGACCTGATCCAATCCTTTTCCCTCGAAATGACCGCCAAGGACATTGAGAGCCTGACCGACGCCGCGCCGCTGATCCCGGCGGGGACGCCGATTTCGGTCACTTATCTGCCCGGCGAGGAGATGCCGGCCCGCGTCGCTGCCGCTCAGGCGGTCAAGAATCTGGGCTTCGTGCCGGTGCCGCATATTTCGGCCCGGCGCGTTCTGTCCCATGACGATCTGCAAAGCTTCCTGGCGATGCTGCACGAGCATGTCGGCATCGAACGGGCCTTCGTCATAGCCGGCGATCCCGCCGCGCCCATGGGCCCTTTTGAAGATGCGCTGGCGATTATCCGCAGCGGTCTGCTGACTGCTGTCGGCGTCCGGAAGGTCGGCATTTCGGGTTATCCCGAAGGGCATCCGGATATCGACAAGGCCAAGCTTGCCAAGGCGATGCACGACAAGCTCGCCGCGCTTGCGGAGCAGGGCCTGGAAGCCGAGATCATGACGCAATTCGCCTTCGACGCCGATGCCGTTCTCAACTGGCTGGAGCAAATCCGTCAGGAGGGCGTCACCGTTCCCGTGCGCATCGGCATACCCGGCCCAGCAAGCGTCAAGAAGCTCGTCCGTTTCGCCGCCCGCTGCGGCGTGGGGGCTTCAGCGAAAGTCATGCTCAAATATGGCACGTCGCTCACGAAACTGCTGAGCACGGCGGGACCGGAAAAGCTGATCCAGGAACTGGCGGATCGTATCGATCCGGCGGTTCATGGCGACGCCCTGCTCCATTTTTATCCGTTCGGAGCCTTCGTCGATACGGCGAAGTTCATAGCGGACAATTACGGCGTCACTAAGGCCTGACCGGTCGCGGTGCCGACCGGGCCAGCCTTGATGCAGCACGGCTGGCCTGGTGGCTCCCCAACAAGGAGGTGGCGAAGCGGACGTTCTGAAGCAGGCCAGGGTTAATCTCACACGGGCCGAGCCATGGCGGACGGCCGACCCCTTATTATATCCGGAAAACGGATAATGGGTTTCCGTATCCCGCACTTGAAACCGGAGGCTTGGGAGCCTCTCTTGGCTTTAAGAAGCAAATCGTGGGAGAGTGAGAATGGCCTCTCGTCCGTCCGGCCAAGATCATATGGCCTCATTGTCTTTTTTCGACCTGACGGTTTTCGACGCGATGATGCGTTTGCGCAGCGTCACCCTCGCGGCGGATGAACTCGACCTGCCGCAATCCTCCATGAGTCGCTACGTCCAGGCGCTTCGGGAACATTTCAGCGACGTGCTGTTCGTGCGCACCCGCAATGGCATGGTGCCGACCTCCGTGGCGCTTTCCGTGGCGCGCAGCGTCGAGGAAACGCTCAACGTCTACCACAGCAGCCTGTCCAGGCGACGCACCTTCGATCCGCGAAGCTCGCTGCGCACCTTCCGCGTTGCCGCATCGGATCTCGGGCAGCTCTACATCGTTCCATTGATGCAGAGGCGTTCCGTCAAGGATGCGCCGAACATTCACTTCAATCCCGTTTCGGTTCGCAAGGACAAGCTTGTTTCGGACCTGGAGATGGGAATCGCGGATATTGTCCTTGGCAACTTTCCGGCTCTCTACGCCTCTGTCCGCGAGCAGACGCTTTTCCACGAACCCTATGTCTGCATCGCGCCCGCCCGTCTGGTGCGCAACGGCCAGTTAGGTCTGAGCGACTTCAAATCCCTCTATCACATCGTCGTCGGCGCCTCTTGCCAGGGGCATGCGCACAAAGAGGCTGAGCAGCGCATTCTGGAGGTGATCGATCCCAGGCGTCTGCGCATCGCGACGGAGAGCTTCATCGTCAGCGCGCTGATTGCCGAGGTTTCCGACCTTGTCCTTACCGTCCCGCTCTCCGTGGCGCGGGTCGTGCATTCCAATCAGGCCGCGATCGTGCAACCGCCGATCGACCTGCCTGATATTGCCATCAAGCAATATTGGCACAAACGTTTCGACCATGATCCCGGCCATGAATGGCTGAGGACTTTGGTCTTCGACAGCAGCTCCGATCATATCCAGGCCATGAGCGAGTTCGTCTCCCGCGGATCGCGCGCGGACATGTCCGGCTCCTTGGAGGATCGGGCCGATCGGGGGAAGATGGAGAAAGAGAATTATGGGCCTCTTAATTGACGGTGTCTGGCGCGACGCCTGGTACGATACCAAGTCCAGCGGCGGGAGATTCGTCAGGAAGGAGTCGCAATATCGCGGCGGGCTGGACGGTGGATTCCAGGCCGAGCCCGGCCGTTACCATATCTATGCCGGCTTTGCCTGTCCCTGGGCTCACCGCGTCCTTATCATGCGCGCGCTCAAGGGGCTGGAGGATATGATCTCCCTCTCCATGGTCAATGCCTTCATGGGAGAGAATGGATGGACCTTCCTTCCCGGAGAAGATGTCGTTCCCGACAGCATAAACGGTGCGGATTATCTTTATCAAGTCTATCTGGCGGGCGATCCGGCCTACACTGGCCGGGTGACCATTCCCATCCTGTGGGACAAGCGCGAGAAAAGGATCGTCAATAACGAGTCGTCGGAAATCATCCGCATCCTGAATTCGGCATTCGACCATGTAGGAGCAATCCCGGGCGATTATTATCCGCAAGAGCTTCGTTCCGAAATCGACGAGATCAATGCGCGGGTATATGACAGGCTGAATAACGGCGTATATCGATCGGGCTTCGCGACGACGCAGGAAGCCTATGAAGAAGCGGTCTATCCTCTATTCGACACGCTCGACTGGCTGGAAGCCCGTCTGACGGGCAGGGAGTGGCTGGCCGGAGAAAGATTGACGGAGGCGGACATCCGCCTGTTCACGACCCTGGTGCGCTTCGACGCGATCTATCATGGGCATTTCAAATGCAATTTGCGCCGGATTGCGGATTATCCCAATCTTTCACGGCTTACCGGAAAGCTCGCGTCGGATGAGCGCGTGGCGCCGACCATCAATCTCCGCCATGCCAAGGCGCATTATTATGGCAGCCATTTGAGCGTCAATCCCACGGGGATCGTGCCCGTTGGTCCGGCCGAACCATTGGGCCCGGCCATCCGGTAAATGGAATCCGGTTATTCAGATTGGACGATGGAGGGCCTTGTCCCCTGGGGATATGTTGCCTTCGGCACCATCGCTGAGGAAATATAAGATGTCTGAAGTCAGTCTTTACAATTACACAATGTCGATCTGCTCGATGAAAACCCGTCTCGCGATGGAAGAATTCGGCGTGGATTATAATGACAAGCAGGTGGATATTGGATTCGCTCTCGAAAATTTCGAACCAGACTATGTGCGGCTGAACGAACGGGCGGTCGTGCCTACCCTTGTCGTTGGTGATCGCGTCGTCACCAATTCCTACAACATCGTGCTGGAGGCCGCCAAGCTGGGCCAGGCCGGCATTCCGTCCGATCCCGTCGAAAACAAGGCGGCGCTCGATTGGTTCAAGAAGGGCGATCAGGTCAATTTCCAGGTTATCACCTATGGCCACAAGGGCGTGCCCCGCGGGGACGAACTGCTGATCGCGCGCCGCGAACGGGCCAAGGAATATGCCGATAAATATCCCGAGCTGCGCTCGATCTATCAGGCTGCGCATGATCGTATCGTGGAGCATGGCAATTGCGCCTATGACGCTGATACGGTGGCCCAGGCGGAAATCGACCTGCAGGCACGTCTCGACGAACTCGACGCGCATCTTGCGGACAAGCCGTTCATCGCTGGCAATATATACAGCATCGCGGACATCATGTGGACGGTTGTAGAGGGCGGTGACAAACCAGGCCAATGGAACGCCGGCGATTTGCTGAGCGTGGCGGTTTAAAAACCAGCCATTGGATAGGTTGCTCCTTTTTAAGGGGGGCGGCCGGGGATGTTTGCCGTGGAGAGCTACGTCGCCGTTCGGCGCTTTGTGTTTGTGGAAGGTAACAGCCGGCGAGAAGCGGCGAAGGTCTTCGGGCTGAGCCGTGACACGATAGCGAAGATGTGCCGTTTTTCGCTGCCGCCGGGCTACACGCGGACGAAGCCTGTGGCGAAGCCGAAGCTGGGACCGTTGCTGCCGGTGATTGACGCGATCCTGGCGGCGGATCGCGTTGCGCCCGTGAAGCAGCGACACAGTGCCAAGCGGATCTTCGAGCGACTGCGCGATGAACATGGCTTTGGCGGCGGTTACACTGTCGTGAAGGATTATGTCCGGCTTTGCCGGGCGCGGGGGCGCGAGACGTTCGTGCCGCTGGCCCATCCACCGGGACATGCACAGGTGGATTTTGGTGAAGCGGTGGGAGTGATCGGCGGCGTTCGCCGGAAGATCCACTTCTTCTGCATGGACGTGCCTCAGTCGGATGCCTGCTTCGTGAAGGCCTATCCGGCGGAGACCACCGAGGCCTTTCTGGACGGCCATGTATCGGCGTTCGCCTTCTTTGGCGGCGTGCCATTATCGATTCTGTATGACAACACGAAGGTCGCGGTCGCGAAGATCTGCGGCGATGGCAAGCGTGAGCGGACGCGGGCATTTACGGGGCTGGTCAGTCACTACCTCTTCACCGATCGGTTCGGTCGTCCCGGCAAGGGGAACGATAAGGGGAAGGTGGAAGGACTGGTGAAGCATGCCAGGTCGCACTTCATGGTGCCGATCCCGCATACGGCAAGCTTCGACGACTTCAATGCTGAACTGGAACGCCGTTGCCGGGTCCGACAGGAGGAGCGGGCCGGTCGGCACAGCGAGGCGATCGGTGCGCGGCTCATGGCCGATCTGGCGGCGATGCGGGCATTGCCAGCAGGGCTGTTCGAGCCGTGCGAGACACGGGCGGCCCGCGTGTCATCAACGGCGCTGGTGCGCTACCGGACCAACGACTACTCGGTGCCGACCCGTTACGGCTTCCAGGATGTCATGGTGAAGGGCTTTGTCGACACGGTCGTCATCCTGTGCGGCAATCAGGAGATCGCCCGACATGCCCGCTGTTATGGTGAAGCCATGTTCGTGGCGAACCCGCTCCATTATCTGGCGCTGATCGAGACCAAGCCTAATGCGCTCGATCAGGCCGCCGCGCTGCAGGACTGGGCCTTGCCCGAGGCGTTCCAGCATCTGCGCCATCTTCTCGAGGCGCGCATGGGCAACAAGGGCAAGCGCGAGTTTATCCAGGTGCTGCGCCTGTTGGAGGCGATACCGATGGATACCGTCACCTTCGCGGTGAACGAGGCGATCCATATCGGCGCGATCGGCTTCGACGCGGTCAAGCAGATCGCGCTGGCGCGCATCGAACGGCGGCCCGCCCGCCTCGATCTGGCGGCTTACCCCCACCTGCCCAGAATGGACGTGAAGACGACGCGCGCTGCTGACTATGCTGCGCTCGTGCCGGGGCTGGCGGCATGAACCGGGTTCCTGAGGACAGGATGCCGACCGGCACTATGGCGGGGACGCCCCAGATCCTGCTCGCGCATCATCTCAAGCAGCTCAAACTTCCTACGGTGCTGCGCGAATATGAGAAGCTGGCCCGCGAATGCGCGCGCGATGGGGTGGATCATAGCCGCTACCTGCTGCGGCTCATCGAACTGGAGCTGATCGACCGCGAGCGCCGCACGGTGGAGCGCCGGATCCGTGCCGCCCGCTTCCCGGCGGTGAAGAGCTTCGACACGTTCGACTTCACGGCCATCCCCAGCCTCAACAAGATGCTCGTGCTGGAACTGGCGCGCTGCGAATATATCCTGCGGCGGGAAAATATCATTGCGCTGGGTAACAGTGGCACGGGCAAAACCCATGTGGCGCTCGCCCTGGGACTGGCGGCCTGCCAGAAAGGCTTCACCGTCGCGTTCACGACCGCGGCCGCGCTGGTCAACCAGTTGATGGAGGCAAGAGACGAAAAGCGGCTGCTCAAGATGCAGCGCGAGCTGGCGGCGGTGAAGCTGCTCATCGTCGATGAACTGGGCTATGTGCCGCTCTCCCCCACGGGCGCCGAACTGCTGTTCGAGACATTCTCGCAGCGCTATGAGCGTGGATCGACGATCGTCACATCCAACCTGCCGTTCGAGGACTGGACGCAGGTCCTGGGATCCGAGCGGCTCACCGGCGCGCTGCTCGATCGGCTCACGCACCACGTCAGCATCCTGGCCATGAACGGCGACAGCTACCGTCTCAAGCAGTCCGCCCGCCGCCGTGCTGCCGGGGCGGAGCAAAAACAGGCCACCCCTGTCGTCGACCCGGACACCGGCGAAATTACAGCCCCCTGATCCCCGATCACGGCCAAGATATGCAAAGGGCCCCGATCGGGGCCCTTTGCATATCTTCACAGCGCCCCATCAATGGCCTGCTTTTACTCCGCCACGCTGGCCTGGAATCCGACCGCCGTTGACACCCGTCGATTGCGGACCGGATCACGTCCTTGTCGACGATAAGAAATAATGAAGAGATATTCGAGACATTCGGCTTCAGCTATAACACATTGAAGAAAGTCTCGACCGGCATGCCGCTCCGCAGATCGCTTGCCGACCGGATCGAGGAGCGGGCCAGGAAAGTGTTCGAAGCCGATGGGCATGCGAACGCCTCCGCCTAGATTTCCGGATCGAAGGCGTTCGCGCAAAGGCGCTTCCTTACCGGCATGATGCCTGTGATCCTGTCACGTCGGGATCGAAGATGATTCCGGCGGGCTCAATCCGCCTCCCGCCGCATCTTCGGTTTGGCGATCTGGTAGCGCACGGAAGCCATGGCTGGCGGGATGGCGCCCGGTTTGTATAGCTCGATGTCCACGGAATGAATGCGCTCAAGGGCGATCAGGCGGCGGCCCAGTTCGCAGATGAGCGTTTCGATCAGCTCGAAATGACCTTCCTGCGTCAGCGACCGGGCCTGCTCGACCAAGGTGCGATAGTCGATCGTATCGCAAATCCTGTCATCTTCCGGCTCCACCACCTCGGCAGCGATATTGAAGATGATTTCCTGCGCGCATGCCTTCTCGCCGCGATAGATGCCGACGCTCGCCATGAGCGAAACCTGTTCGGCCCTGACCCAAAGCTTTTGCTCGTAAAAGGATTCCAATTCCTCCACGCCTGCCATGGCGATTTTGATATGTTCGTTCATGCACTCGCGTCCAACCGAATATGACAAGCCAGTGGACGAAATTGAGGGGAGGGGCATCGCCTGATGATATGGGCGGCAGCCATTTGCGCTGCGCCCTATCCCGCATGTTCACATGGCCAATGGCAATGATCCGCCTTTTCTGCCCTCACTCGTCCTGAGCAAAAGCCTACTGGAAAGGCGGCTTTCAACCTAACTTGCAATCCGGATTTGATGGTTCCGTCATCGGGATAATCTGGCCGCAGCGACGTGGACGATCAGCCAGCGGCGGCCCTGACCCGCGTGTCCGGAGAAATTATGGTCTTCGCGCCCAGCTCATGGGAGCCCAGGCGGGCCGTTTCGATCGAGGGCAACACGGTGATCTGGCGCGCTTCGATCTGGTGATCCGTCCGGCATTCCGCGATGAGCGAACGGAGCCACATATTGCCCGGATCATGATCGAAGCGTTCATGCCAATATTGTTTCACTTCGATCGTCGGCAGATCCAGCGGCGGCGCGACGATGGTCATGCGGGGTGACCTGACGACCCGCGCGACCGAACGCGGGACGGTCAGGACGAGATCGTTCGTCTCGGCTATCAGCGCGGTGACCATGAAGGTCTCTGACACCATCCGTACCCTGCGCTGGTCGATCGTCTCCAGAATCAGCCGTTCCGCTTCCTGATGCCCGTGGCTATAGTGGCGGCCATCGACGACGATATGGTCGAGAGCCTTGAAATCGCTGAGGCTTAGAACCCCATCGGGCGCCAGGGCCTTGGGAAGAATGCAGACATAATCTTCCCGGAAGAGCGTCTGTTCCTTCACATTGGCGTACAGGCTTGGATAGCTGCCGACGGCAATGTCGGCCGCGCCCGCCTCCAGCTCCGCTATCAGCTTGCCTCGGCCGATCGGAACCGCGGTGAAGGTGACGTTCGGTGCCGTTTCGACCGAATGTTTCTGAACCAGCGGCATGATGCAATAATGGCCCAGATCGGACGCCGCGATCCGGAAGTTCCGCTCCGAAGAGGAAGGGTCGAAGCGGCGGCGTTCGCACAGGCCCGTGCGATAGATGCGCAACGCCTCCTCCACGCCCTTGGCGATGGACTGGGCCACGGAGGTCGGCACCATGCCGTTGCGGGTCCGCACGAACAGGGGATCATTGAAGTGATCGCGAAGCGTCTGCAGATTGCGGCTGAGAGAGGATTGCGGCAGCTCCAGCTCATCCGCCGCGAGCGTCACGCTTTTCAGCCGCATCATCGCCTCGAACACCGTCAGGTGGAAAAAGGACAGCATTGCCGCCTGGTCGCGGCTGGTGGGCAACATGTTCATGGCGTTCGCCTCTCTCCTCGCCCGTCCACGCGCGCTGCTATCCAGCGTATGTGGGGAGCACCTTTTTCCGCAGAGTGGATACTGATCAGCGGTGTATCGCAAGCCCGGAATTTGCATAATCTAAATCCGAATATCGGATATTGGTTCGCGGATCATCAATGACGCGTCGCTGCGGAGAGGAAAAGGGGGCCAATTGCGTGGGTTTTTCATCGTCAAGGCGGGGTGGCCGCTGATTTGGCGATGATCGCCGTCCGAAGGGGGCAAGAGGCCATGGGGCGCCCCCATGGTATCGGATAAGGATGCAAGATCAAGATTTTGGATATTCGGAATCTTGACTTGCGCTCCCATCAAAGCGGCCGCACGCAATGCAAAAATCGGCAGGAGAGTTAAGGGACATGTTGAAGCTCTATTATAATCCCGGTTCATGCTCATTGGCTTCCCACGCCGCGCTGGAGGAGGCGGGGCTGGCCTATGAAACCGAGCTGGTCGATCTTACGCAGAATGTGCAGTTTTCCGACGATTATCGGCAGAAGAACCCTTGGGGCCGTGTTCCCGCACTGCAGATCGGCCAGGACATATTGACCGAGAACATCGCGATTCTCAGCTATATCGCTGAGCTTGCGCCCGAAAAGGAACTGCTTCCCAAGGCAGGCCTGGCCCGCGCAAGGGCCATGGAGTGGCTCGCCTTGCTGTCCAGCACCATTCACGTCGCTTTCCGGCCGATCTTCCGGCCGAACCGCATCGCTGAAACGATCGATGGCCAGAAGGACGTCGCGGCCACGGGACTGAACAACCTGAGGACCGTCCTGGCCCTGCTGGACGGGCGTCTTGGCGATCAGCCTTATGCGCTTGGCGACCGGTTCAGCCTCTGCGACCTGTACCTCTTCGTCTTCGTCCTGTGGTCGCGGCGGCCCGTTCTCGACGGCAAGCTCGGCGCGCTTCCCCATCTCGATGCCTTCGCTGAGCGAATCGTTGTTCGCCCGTCGATCAGCACTGCCCTGTCTCAGGAAGGCCTTAACTGGCCAAAAGAGCGCAGGGCAGTTTAGACGCGGGAGGGGGCGCCCGCCACAAGGTCCATGGAATGGCCGGTCAGGCCGGAACCATGTCCAGGTGGCGGGCGATTTCCGCCTGGAGTTCAAGAAGCGGGGCCACGCTTTCAGCAGGGCGGCGTCCAAAGCCGCATTCGGTCGCGATGCCAAATGCCGGGAGATAGGTTCTGGCATGCGCGGCCCGCCGCAATGCGCCTTCGATTCCGTCGCGGGCATGCACCAGGCCGAGATAGATGATGGTGCCCGCTTCCGTCGCCAGCTTCGACAGCGGGGCGAAATAGGCATCGTCGGCCCGGTCGATCGGAACCGGCAGATGGAACCAGTCAATCGGGCGCTCCACCAGCGTCGCAAGATGGTTCATGACGCTTACCATTAGCGCGGTGTCCTCAGGATCCTTGAAATGCGCGTGGTTCGCGTCGCCATAGCAGAGGTGGAAGCCCAGCTTCACGGATGACGGAACCCAGGAGGCCAACTCCACCATCCGGCTGACGAGCGGATCGAAGTCCGTGACCGGCGCCGGGAACACGCCCTCCAGCACCGCGAATTCCAGTGCGGCGTCCCACTGGATGGCAAGGCGGTGCGACGGAACCGCCGCGAGAATCTCGCTGAGTTCCCGCCGCATCGCCGCAGCGTAAAGCGGTTCGACCGCATCGAAGCTATCCGGCTCGATGAACGACATCATCGGCGCGAAGGGGGTCGGCAGCGCGACCATGAAGCGGGTGTCGCTCCCGATCCTGCCTTCAGCGACCAGCCGTTCGAAGGTGCGATAGGAAGCGATCGCGGCGCTGGCATAGCCCAGTGGCGGAAACGCCGCGTCCCCCGCGCAGTCCGCACGTCTGGAATAGAGGTCGACCTGAACCGCGCCATATCCCTCGACATGCTGCCGGCGTTCCAGCATCGGCGCCTTGTCCATGACGCCTTTCTGCCAGTTGATCCAGTTGGTGCGATCGCCGGTCTCTCCATCGGGGATCGCCTTGATGCGGCTGCCCAAGGTTTGGGCGACAGTGGAGAAGACCAGTTCTTCATCGTTTAACGGAACGCTGCCCACGAGCAGAATCGGGGTTGGCGCGGCGTCGCTCATTCTGGAACCCTCATTGGCTTTCGGTCGAACTCAGCAGGCATGTCGGCCCGACATGCCTTGCAAAGTTTCGACCACCCTAGAGCCGCGGCGCGTCGTACGGAACATTGTGAGGGCGGATAGTTCCTATCCGGATTTCGGAAGAACGACCGCAGACGACCGCCAGGCCGTCTGCGGGGGCTTTGCATCGCGGTCGCGAAAAGAGGATCAGGCCGACCGGACGGGAATGCCGGTTCGAGCGCGGACGAATGCGATGTCGAGGTCTGACGCCAGTTCTTGCACGATCAATTCGCCACGATCCCGATCGAGCAGGAACTGGCCGAAATCGGAAATCACGGCATCGACGACGCCCGTGCCGGTCAGCGGCAGGGTGCAGCGTTCGACGATCTTGGGATTGCCCGCCTTGTCGCTGTGGCTCATCACCACGACCACACGTTTCACGCCTGCGACCAGGTCCATGGCGCCGCCCATGCCCTTGATCATCTTGCCCGGCACCGTCCAGTTGGCGAGGTCGCCATTGCCCGCAATCTCCATCGCGCCCAATATGGCCAGGTCGATATGGCCGCCGCGGATCATCGCGAAGCTGTCCGCCGAGCTGAAGAAGCTGGACGTTGGCAGGGTCGTTACCGTCTGCTTGCCGGCGTTGATGAGGTCCGGGTCGACCTCATCGTCATAGGGGAAGGGGCCGATGCCGAGCAGGCCATTCTCGGACTGAAGGACGACCTCTATGTCCGTGGGCACATAATTGGCGACCAGCGTCGGAATGCCGATGCCCAGGTTGACATAGAAGCCGTCCTGCAGCTCGCCGGCGGCGCGGGCCGCCATTTCCTCGCGTGTCCAGGGCATCAGGCCTTCTCCTCCTGGCGGGGCCGCGTGGTTCGGAACTCTATCCGCTTCTCGTAGGATGGCCCCTGGATCACGCGGTCGACATAGATGCCGGGGGTATGGACCTGGTCGGGATCAAGCGCGCCTGCGGGAACGATTTCCTCCACCTCGGCTATCGTGATCTTCCCCGCGGTCGCCATGTTCGGATTGAAGTTCCGGGCCGTCTTCCGGTAGACGAGATTGCCTTCGGGATCGGCTTTCCAGGCTTTCACGATGGAGACATCCGCCCGCAGCCAGGTCTCGCGCACGTAGAGCGCGCCTTCGAATTCCTCGACCGGCTTGCCCTCCGCGACCACGGTTCCGACGCCGGTCTTCGTATAGAAGGCCGGAATGCCGGCCCCGCCCGCGCGGATGCGCTCCGCCAGCGTGCCCTGCGGATTGAGTTCCAGTTCAAGCTGCCCCGACAGATAGAGTTCAGCGAACAGCTTGTTCTCCCCGATATAGGAGGAGACCATCTTCCGGATCTGGCCGTTGTTGAGCAGGGTCCAGAGGCCGAACCCGTCCGCGCCGCAATTGTTCGAGATGATGGTGAGTTGCTTGACCCCGTTCCGGAGCAGGCCCGCGATGAGATGCTCCGGATTGCCGGAAAGCCCGAACCCGCCCGACATGATCGTCATGCCGTCGAAGAGGATTCCCTCCAGCGCTGCATCGGCGTCGGGAAATATCTTGCGCTTTGCCATAAAAACCTCTATCTGTCCGATTATCGAACATAAGAATCAATAATCGTTCATTGGTAAAAGGTCAATGCTCATGTCCGCCGCGAGCGAAACCGCCGACCCGAACTTCATGCTTTCGCTTGCGCGGGGGCTGGGCGTGCTGCGCGCCTTCGAGGGGAAATCCTCGCTCAGCATAGCGGAGGCGGCCCGCCTGAGCGGATTGAACCGGGCGAGCGCGAGCCGCTGTCTGCACACGCTCATGCGCCTGGGCTATGTCCGGGAGCATGGCGGGCGCTATTCGCTGACGCCCAAGCTGCTTCCGCTGGCGGCGGGGTTCCTGACCTCCACGCCCCTGGCCAGCGCCAGCCAGGCGGTCGCCAACGCGCTGCGCGACCGGCTTCAGGAAACGGTTTCGGTCGGCGCTCTCGACCCCTCCGACCCCGGCCGCATCATCTACATCGCCCGCGCCGAGCGCAATCAGGTGATCGCCGCGCCGCTCATGGTGGGCAGCACGCTGCCCAGCCATTGCACCTCCATGGGGCGCGTCCTCCTGGCTTCGCTGGCGAGTGGCGGGCTCGAACAATGGTTGTCGGGCGCCGTGCTTGAAGCGCGGACCGAGCGAACGATCACCTTGCCCGAGGCGCTGCGCGCCGAATTGCGCGCGGTCAGCGAACAGCGCTGGAGTCTCGTCGAGGAGGAATTGGAGATCGGGCTGCGTTCGCTTGCCGTGCCGATCCGCGACCGGAACGGCAACATCCTCGCCGCGCTCAACGTGGCGACCTTTTCCGAGGCGCACAGCCGCGAGCATCTGATCGACCAATATCTTCCCGACCTCAGGGCTGCCGCCGGCCAACTCGAGCGGGCGATCTAAAGCCATCGACCAATTTACAGAACTTCAGGAGCTGACATCATGATACTGCGCCGCGCCGCGATCGTTTCGCCTCTTCGGACCGCCGTCGGCAAGTTCGGGGGAGGGCTGTCCTCCCTCACGGCGGGACAGCTTGGGGCCACCATCATCAAGGCGCTTGTCGAGCGGAGCGGCATCGACCCCGAGCGCGTCGACGATGTCGTCTTCGGACATGGCTACCCTAGCGGCGAGGCGCCCAGCATCGGCCGCTGGTCCTGGCTCGCCGCCGGGCTGCCCCAGAATGTGCCGGGCTTCCAGCTCGACCGCCGCTGCGGCTCCGGTCTCCAGGCGATCATCGAGGCTGCGATGATGGTCCAGACCGGCGCTGCCGACGTGGTCGTCGCGGGAGGCGCGGAAAGCATGTCCAATGTCGAACATTATTCGACCGCGCTGCGCAAGGGCGCGCGCATGGGCAGCGTCGAACTGCACGACCGGCTCACCCGCGCCCGTCTGATGTCGCAGCCGATCGAGCGTTACGGCGTGATCACGGGCATGATCGAGACCGCCGAAAATCTCGCCCGCGACTATGGGATCACGCGGGAGCAGTCGGACGCCTATGCCGTCCGGTCGCATCAGCGCGCCGCCGCCGCCTGGCGCGAGGGGAAGTTCGCTGACGAGATCGTCCCTGTCGCCTTGCCGCAGAAGCGCGGCGAGTCCGTGATCTTCGACCGCGACGAAGGGTTCCGCGAAGATGCGTCGCTGGAAACCCTCGGCGCGTTGAAGCCCATCGAGGGCGGCGTGGTGACGGCCGGCAACGCCAGCCAGCAGAATGACGCGGCCGCCGCTTGCCTGGTCGTTGCCGAAGATCAGCTCGCCAAGCTTGGCCTGGAACCGAGCGGCTGGTTCGTCGGCTGGGCGGCGGCTGGCTGTGACCCTTCGCGCATGGGCATCGGCCCGGTTGGCGCGGTCGAGCGGCTGTTTGCGCGGACTGGACTCGGTTGGGACGATATGGACCTCATTGAAATCAACGAAGCCTTTGCGGCGCAGGTGCTGGCGCTGGTCAAGGCGTGGGGCTGGAGCGAGGATGACAGCCGCCTCGACCGGCTCAACGTCAATGGCTCGGGCATTTCCCTCGGCCATCCGATCGGCGTCACCGGCGCGCGCATCGCCGCGACGATGCTGAACGAGATGCGCCGTCGCGAGGCGCGCTATGGGCTGGAAACCATGTGCATCGGCGGCGGTCAGGGTCTCGCCGCCATTTTCGAGCGCTGACGGCGATGAGCGCGCTGGGCCGTCGGCCTTTCGTGCTGTTGGAGGATCTCGAAAAGGGAACGGCCGCTCTTTACGAGAGTCCCTATGCGACCGTCACCGCCGCGACCATAAGCGAGGTGGCCGACGCGCTGCGGCATGCCGACGCGCTGGTGGAGGACGGTGCGCACCTCGCCGGCTGGATAGGGTATGAGGCGGGCTATGCGCTGGAGCCCCGCCTTCATCCCTTGCTGGACCGGCAATGGCGCAAGTCGCCGCTGTTGCGCCTGTTCGCCTTCCCGCAGCCGCGGATATTTCCCGCTGACGCCGTGGACCATTGGCTTTCGGGAATGGCCCGTCGCGACGCGCATCTCGACCCGCTTGAGCCGGTCATTGGCTTCCAGGACTATGCCGCCGCTTTCCGTCGCGTGAAGGACGCGATCGAGGCGGGCGACATCTATCAGGCCAATCTCACATTTCCGCTGCAGGGACGATGGCGGGGCGATCCGCTCGCCCTGTACCGCGCCATCCGCCCGGAGGCGAACGCCCGATTTGCGGCCTTGATCTTCGACGGCCGGGACTGGCTGCTCTCCTTTTCGCCCGAACTTTTCTTCTCGCTCAGCGACGATACCCTTAAGGTCCGCCCGATGAAGGGCACACGGCCCCGCGGCGCCGATGCAGAAAGCGACAGGCGCCTTGCCCGCGAACTGGCGGAAAGCGTCAAGGACCGGGCGGAAAATCTGATGATCGTCGACCTGATGCGCAACGATCTTTCCCGCATCAGCCAACCCGGCAGCGTGAAAGTCGATCGGCTTTTCCGGGTCGAAACCTATCCCACCGTCTTTCAGATGACGACGGGCATCTCGTCCCGGGTCGACGGCCCTCCCGCAATGTCGAGAATCCTCCAGGCGATGTTTCCCTGCGGATCGATCACGGGCGCGCCGAAGATGAGGGCCATGGAAATCATCCATGAGGTGGAACATTGGAGCAGGGGCCCCTATTGCGGCGCCATCGGGGCATTCGCTCGGACGGAACGGGGCGAAGGTTCGGATCAGGTCCGGGGTTGGCGCGGCCGCTTCAATGTCGCCATAAGGACGCTGCGCTTGCGGCCGGGGGTCAACGGCCGCCTCGGCACGGCGCTGTTCGGGGTCGGATCGGGAATCGTGGCGGATTCGGTGCTGGAAGAGGAATGGGAAGAGTGCCTTCTCAAAGCGCGCTTCGTCGAGCGGGGGCTTGCCCGACGCATATCCGAACAGGTGCAAGGGCGCAAAGTCGGATAGTCCGCCTTGCAGGGAAGCGGACGTCTCTCCCGCCGTTGGACGCCCAGTGTTACGGTTTTGCCTCGGAATGCGCGACGAGCATGGTCGCGTCCGTCGCGGCGGGCGGCATCAACTCCTTGATCACGCCCCAATAGCCCCGCGTGACATGCGCCTCCGCCGCATAGGCGGGATCGGTCATCAGATGCATGTGCAGCCGGCGCAGGTTGGGCCATGGCACCGACGGGAACAGATGATGTTCCAGATGATAGCTCACATGGAAGGGCGCGATCAGAAAGCGGTCGAGAAGGGTGGGGATGACGGTGCGGGTGCCGTTGAGCTCCCGCTCGTCGGCCACGCCATTATGCTCGGCTATGGCCCGGATCCGGTTGAAGACATTGGCCCAGATGAATTGCGGGATCATGAAAAGGCCCAATATCTGCCAACGCAGGGGTGACCACAGGATCAGGCCGTAGACCAGCACGGCCCAGGCCGCATAGCGGAGCCGCAGCGTCAGGCGATAATCGAAACCGAAGCGGCCGGGATTGTGAAAATTGGCGAAGGGCGCCCAGACCCGGCCGGCCCGCGCCACGCGATAAAAATTGAGGCCGGTCACGCTGCGAACCAGCAGCCAGGCCATGGCGCCGGGGCTTTTCGGAAAATGCTGGTCGGGGTCCTTCCGTTGGACGCGATAGTCATAGTCGCGGACGGTGTTGGTGTAGCGGTGATGCTGCATGTGGTTCGCGCGGTACAGATCGATGCTCATGAGGAGCGGATAGGCGACGAAAATGTCGCCAATCAGATCGTTGACGCGGCGATTGCTGAACAGCATGCCGTGACATGCATCGTGCATCATCACCGCCAGGCATTGAATGCGCGATCCGATGACGAATCCGGCAGCCAGGTAAACCGGAATCCGGTCGACGTGTATCGCGATCGCGCCGGCGGCGATCATGATCAGCCATTGCAGCACGAGCAGCAGGGCGTTGCGGCGGTCGTCGATGACGGAAAGCTGCCGGATCAGCGCCAATGAGTCCCGCCGTGGGTAACGGTATCCGGGCGGACGATCCTTGGCGATGTCTTCCATGGGAATATGTCTCCGAATGCCGCATCAACCTGTGACGGACTATGATTGGGGCGATCCAGCGTCAAGGGTTCCGGTTCCATGCACGGCGCCCTTTTCCGCGGAGTAGCGGCAGGCAAAGCGAAAGACTGCCCGGCTTTTGCCGGAGCGCGCCCGTCACTAGGCCATGTCAATGGTTCCAGGCCCGGCGATAGAGCGCCTGGATTTCATCGGCATCCGGCACGACCGGGTTGTTGCCGGGCGATCCGGAAGCGAGCGCCTGCTCGGCCATGAGCGGCAGGATCGCCTCCCACTCGCCAGGGTCGATGCCAAATGCGGCAGGCGTGGGGACGCGAAGTTCCTCGTTGATGCGAGCCAGATCGTCGATCAGCTTGCCGACGGCGCCCTGGTTTCCCTCATCCGGTGCGGCAATCCCCATGGCCCGCGCGCAATCGGCATAGCGTCCAAGCGCGCCCGGCGCCGAGAAGGCCGTGACCGTGGGCAGCAGCATCGCATTGGAAAGGCCGTGCGGCACATGGAAATGCGCCCCGATCGGCCGGCTCATCCCATGGACCAGCGCGACGCTGGCGTTCGAGAAGGCGATGCCGGCCTGGGTCGAACCGAACATCATCGCTTCGCGTGCCGCCCGGTCCTCCGGATCGGCCCATACGCGCCGCAAATTGGTGGCAATGGCCCGCATGGCCGAGAGCGCAAAGCTATCCGAAAACGGATTGGCGCGGCGCGACACATACGCCTCCATCGCATGGGTCAGCGCGTCGATCCCGGTGTCGGCCGTCAGGCGCGGCGGCATGGTCAAGGTCAGTTCAAAATCGACCAGCGCGGCAATCGGCAGATAGGCGAGCCCGGCCAGCAACATTTTCTCGTCGGTCGTTTCGTCCGTGACGATCGTGAAGCGCGTCGCCTCCGACCCGGTGCCCGCCGTCGTCGGTATCGCGATGATGGGCAGGCCCGGCGCATCCAGGAGGCAGGGCGCCTTATAGTCGCGGCAGGCGCCGCCATGGATCGCGAGCACCGCAATCGCCTTTGCGCTGTCGATGGGGCTTCCGCCGCCAAAGCCGACGACGCAATCATGATCGCCCTCCGCCAAAAAGGCGCGGGCGCTTTCTATGGAGGCGGCCGTCGGTTCAGCCATGGTGTCCGCGAATAAGCGGGCGGTCATCCCGGCCGCGCGGAGATCGTCCATCAACGCATCGGAGCGCCCGCTATCCCGCAGGAAGCGATCGGTCACGATCAGCGGCCGCGACAGGCCCAGCGTGCCCAGCAACGGCGCCAATTCGCGTGAGATGCCGCCACCGACACGCAGGATTCGCGGAAGCGCCGCCTGAAAGCTCATCTCTGTTCTCCGCCATCCATTTCAGCGAAATCTGGATGATTTCGACGAAGCGGACAAGGCCCTCATCCATGGCGAAACCGTGGACATGGATATGGGCCCGCAAGAAACCGTGAAGCCCGGTGGCGGGAAAAATTTCAAAAAATTCCGCCCTGCGGTGACTTATCCCGTCTCTTCACCGAATATCGCATCATGCGCCTGCCTTCGATCATGATGCGGACCCCCGATCCGTCCCGTCCCAGGATGCGTGGCGAGCCGGCAAAGGCCGCGGATGAATGGGGCGAATGGATGGTCGCGGCGCAGGGTGGGCATGGCGGGGCCTATCGCCGCCTGCTCAGCGAAATATCCCCATGGCTGCATCGCTATTTCCAGCGCCGCCTGCCCCATGGCGACGTCGACGATGCCGTGCAGGAGACATTGCTGGCGGTGCATCGCCGCCGCCATACCTATGATCCGGCCTATCCACTGGGACTGTGGCTGGCGGCCATAGCCAGACGCAAATGGATCGACCAACTGCGCAGCCTGGAGCGCCGTCCGACCGGGGAGTTGCCCGACACCCTCTCCGTCGTCGATCATGAGGCATCGGTGACAAGCGCCTCGGTCCTCGCCAGCCTGCTCGAACAACTCCGCCCCGCGCAAGCCCAGGTCATCGCCCTGGTCAAGTTGCATGGATACAGCATCGAAGAGGCGAGCCGGGAAACCGGCCTCTCTCCGTCCGCCGTAAAGATGAACATTCATCGCGGCCTCGCCCGCCTGACCGCATTCATAGAAAAGACGCCCGATGTCGAATGACGCCCTCATCCTCCGCCTGTCCGCCAATCTCATGCCGGTCAAGCGCCGCAGCCCGTGGCGCGATGCCGCCTTTCTGCTCCTGTTCTGGGCGGCCGAACTGGCCGCGATCCTGGGGCTGGGCCTGATGCGGCCGGATATGGGGCAGGTGATCGGCTCCGCCTACATGCTTTGGAAATTGGGCAGCCTCGCCCTGCTGGCGGTGGTCAGTTGCGCGATCGCGGTTCGATCCTTTTCCCCGATGACCACGCCTGGCCGGGGTCTGCTCCTTATGCTGGCGCTGACGGGCATGACCATGAGCGCGGGAGCATTGGTGGGATCGGCGGACAGCGTTGGAAGCCCCTTTGTCCATCGTCTCGCGCCGGTCCATGGCCTGCTATGCGCCTCGTCCATCTTGGTCATGTCGCTGCCGATCCTGGCGGTCATGACTCATTTGATGCGGCGGGGCGCGCCGACCTATCCCAAAGGGAGCGCGCTGGCGGCCGGCATGGCGGCGGCGACTTCAGGGGCGCTGATCTTCGCCTTCTGCTGCCCGGTCAATGATCCGCTCTATGTGATCATCTGGTATGCCGCCGGGTGCGCGACCGTCACCACCATGGCGCGATGGCTGCTGCCGGGGCGTTTCCGCCTCTAGTCCTTTGCGCTTCACATCCTGTTGAACCCGCTGTCCCGGCCTGTTCGGGATCGCAAACGCGCGCATTTTCGTCCACGCTTTAAAGGAAGAAGACATGTTCGGAATATCTCCCCTGGGCTGGGTCCATACGATCGGGAGCCTGCCCGCCATTCCCGCAGCCCTCTACATGCTGGCCCGTCACGGCCGGATCGTTCCGCGAAGCATGGCGGGCAAAATCTATTTCGCCTCCATGGCGATCGGCGCGGTATCGGTCTTCCTCGTCGCCCACCAGCCGGTGAGCTATGGCATCGGCATTGCGACGATCGCGCTTCTGCTCGCCGGATATGGCTTCGACCGGCTGCCCATCCTCGGATGGGCTGCCATCTATCTGGAGACGGTTTTCCTGAGCGTCACCGTCTTCCTGCTGATGGCGCCCACCGTATCCGAAACGCTTCGCCGGGTGCCAGATGGCCATCCGCTGGTGACGGACATGAAATCCCCACTTCTGCTTGGCGCGCAGGCGGCTCTGCTTCTGGCGCTCGTCCTGGGGGTTGCGGCGCAGATCCTATTGCTGCGCCGGCGGAAAAATTCGGTCGAAAAAGAGTAATGGAAAGAGGGCGTCGGATTTGGCGATTTGGATGTCGTTCGTTTAGAATTGGCAATTGCTCGCGCCAAAATTGACGACTTCTATTCTTTTCCTGGACCGGACCGTCGATATTCGCGCGGCGAAAGTCCGCTATGGGCGCGAAAGGTGCGCGTGAAGGAAAAGCCGCTTGAAAATCCGAGTTTTTGTCGGACACCCTCTATGCTGAGATCGGATTGCATCAGCATCTCTTCCGCCAGCGTCATCCGCCATCGCGTGACATAGTGGATCGGCGTGATCCCGATGAGGCTCTTGAACTGCTCCGCGAAAACGGTCCGGCAGAGGCCGCAGCTTTTGGCAAGGTTGGCAACCGTCCACCGGTTGGAAGGATGGGCATGGATCGCGGCCAGAGCCTGTTTGATGTGCGGATCGACCAGTCCGGCCAACAAACCGATGGGAACTGTCGGTTGCGACAGCGCTGATCGAAGAATCTGGATGAACAGCAGCTTGGTCATCTGATCTGCGACCGCCATGTAACCGGGGGTAAGGTTCTTGCTTTCATGCTGTATGAACTGAAGCGCCATGCGAAGTTGCAGGCCCAGGCTGTCATCCTTCGCCCGCAGGTGAAGCAGGCTGGGAAGCTGATCGATCAACGCCGCCGATCCTCTTCCCTCCAGGGCCAGAAGTCCGGACAATATCGTGACCGTTTTCCTGCCCGTTCCCGCGGTCAAGGTGTTCGGGCGCTGTAATGTTCCGCCTTTCCAAAATTCCGAATTGTTCGAGCTTACCAGTTCCTCGGCCGTCATCAGCTTGCTTTTTATGTTAGCCGCCAGTGCATGGGGCGGCCAATGCATTGCGACGACCAGGTCGCCTTCGTGCAGCGGAACCGGCCCATCTTCGCTCAATAGCCAACATTCGCCTTTGGTTATGTAGTGAAATGGTATTCCGCTGGTGCTTGGCACCATGTCGATGCCCCAATCGCCACCGCATCGGGTCTCCACGAGCGCCGACCCGTTAACGCGAACGGAATGAAAAATATCACTCAGCACATCCATGACGAGTTCCGGACGATATGTGCAAAAAAACGGACACTCAATGGCTATACGTCCGTCCGTGCTGCCTGTAAACCTGGAATGGTAATCCGGTTTCATATTTAATTATTCGAAAGTTTTCAAATCACCGATTTGAAATGGATCGATGAAATGAAAAATTCAAAATAAAATCATGACTCAATGATAAAATCATATTTCCCGGTTTTTATGAAGTTATCTTGCGGCTTAATAATCGGTTTTGGTGAGGATTTAAATGCGTGCGCTTAGAAATATATGGTATGTTGCCGCATGGGCGGAAGAGCTCAATGCGGGTGACATTCTCCATCGCATCTTTCTGGAAAAGCCCGTTGTCCTCTTCCGCGACCAGGAAGGCGCCGTCAAAGCCTTGAGCGACCGCTGCCCCCATCGGTTCGTGCCGTTGCATATCGGTGATCTCGTCGAGGGCGCGATCCAATGCAAATATCATGGCCTGCGATTTGGCGGTGACGGCCGCTGCGTACTCAACCCGCACGGTTCCATCGTCCAGGCGCTGCATGTTCCTGCCTACCCGGTCGTCGAACGATATGGCGCCGTCTGGATTTGGCTGGGCGACCCTGAATTGGCCGATCCGGCCAAGATTCCGGTCTTTTCGATATTGGAGCCTGATCTTTACGCGGTGGGCCATGGCTATCTGAGGGTGCACGCCAATTATGAACTCGAATCCGACAACATCATGGATTTGAGCCATATCGAATTTCTTCATCCGCTTTTCTCGACCGAAGCGGTGCGGCGGGCCAAAATCCAGTCCTATCAGGAAGGCGACATCGTGTGGTCGAAGCGCTTCATGACCGATGATCACCTGCCGCCCTACCTGGCCGATGTCTTCAACATCCCGCCTGGCACGCTGGCGGATCGATGGCTCGACTGCCGCTGGCGCGCGCCTGCGCTGATCGAGCTTTGGGGAGGGGCCGTGTCGGCTGGCCGCCCGCCCGAAGAAGGGGTCGTGACTCCCAGCATTCATTTTTTCACGCCCGAGAGTCAGGGGACGACGCATTATTTCTACGGCATGTGCGCGCCTCTGTCGCTCGGCGCGAGCGCCCATGACATCGCCCGGAAGCAGACAGAAGCGCTTCGAATCCCGTTCGAGGAGGAGGATCTGCCCGTGCTGGAAGCGCAGCAGGCGATGATCGGTGATGCGCATTTCGATTCGCTCAGACCCGTTCTGCTGCCTGGCGATGCGGGTGGCGTGCGCGCCCGCCGTGTCCTGGCGCGCATGATCGCCGCCGAAGAGGGCCAAGCCCGTGAAGGTGAAAAGCTATGACCCAATGGCTGAAAAATTGCTGGTATGCCGCCGCCTGGGCGGACGAACTCGGCAACGATGATCGGCTGGCGCGGACGATCGTCTCGGAACCGATCCTGATATGGCGCAACCGGGAAGGCGAACCGCGCGCTGTCGAAGATCGATGCGCTCATCGCTGCGCGCCACTCAGCAAAGGCAGCATCGCTGGCGATGTGGTGCGATGCGGCTATCATGGCGTTGCCTATGACGGCAAAACCGGCAATTGCGTCGATAATCCGCATGGCCCCATCGTTTCGGCTCTGGCTGTCAAGCCATATCCGGTGGTCGAGCGCCATAGGATCCTCTGGATCTGGATCGGCAACGCCGACCTGGTCGACCAGGCCGCGATACCGGACCTGTCCTTCATAGACAGGACGCCGCGGCATGCCTTCAGCAAAGGCTATATGCCGACGAAAGCCGATCACCGCCTGCTCGAAGACAATATCCTTGATTTGAGCCATGGCGATTATCTTCATGCCGAGACGCTTGGCGGCGGCTCGTTCTCCAGGGCGAAGCCCCGCGTCGAAGAGATCGACGATATGGTTCAGGTGACATGGATCGCCCGTGACGAGAAGGCGATCCCGATCTGGCGGTCGGAATTGCCGGACCCGGACATGCTGGTCAACATGGAAACCATGGTGCGCTGGCATCCCAATGGGGTGATGCTCTTGACCACCGATCTGGAGCCGATCGGCCGTTCCGACAGAATGATCAAAAGCACGGCTGCGCACATCATGACGCCTGAATCCGCATTTTCCACTCATTATCTATATTGCAATAGCCGCAACTACAGAGTCGATGACGAGAAATATAATGCGATGTTCACGGAGAGCTTGGCCATCGCGTTCGGCGCGGAAGACAAGCCGATGATAGAAGCTCAGCAGATGCGTGTTGGAGAAAGTGATATATTTGACTGCTCGCCCGTCATGTTGAGTATCGACAATGCCTCAACGCGGGCACGTCGCATGTATAAAAGGCTCGTTGATGCGATGTCCGGGCCGATTTGATTGATCGGGAACGCCATTCAACATTGCGATATGGGGCGATCCCGTTTTCCGAGAAGCAAAGCAGAACAAGTGATAAAGGAGGGGATTTTCATGAAAACGCGTGTGATTACGCGGATGTCGGTGTGTGCAGCGGCGGCGTTGACGCCCATGTACCAGGCGGCTGCACAGACGGCATCGGGCGCTTCGGACGATCGTCAGGTCAACGGTCGCGCGGTCCCCGAAAGCGGTATTGCGGACATTGTCGTGACGGCGGAACGACGTTCGTCCTCGGTCCAGCGGACGCCGATCGCCATATCCGCCGTCGACAGCGGCACCTTGCGCAAGAGCGGCATCAGCAATCTGGAAGGTTTGGGCGACAGAATCCCCAATCTGACCTTCCAGCGCAACAATGGCGATGCCCTCATCTTCATCCGCGGCATCGGCTACAACAGCATCGCACCCGGCAATGAAGCCCGCGTCGCGCTCTATGCCGACGGCGTCTACCAGAGCCGCAACCAGGCTGCGCTCCTTGGCTTCTACGATGTCGACCGCGTGGAAGTGCTGCGTGGCCCACAGGGTACGCTGTATGGGCGGAACGCCATTGCCGGCACCATCAATATCCTGACGCGGGCGCCGGGGTCCGATCTGAACGGCTATTTCACGGGAACCGTCGGGGATTATGGACTGATCGGCACGGAAGGGGCCATTGGCGGTCCCCTGTCTTCCACCGTCGGAGCGCGGCTGTCCTTCCGCACGGTGGATCGCAACGGCTACGGCCGCAATCTCAGCACCGGGGAAGACGTGAACGACGAACGGAGCCGCAGCGTTCGCGCGAAGATGGAGTTCAGGCCTTCCGCTGCGTTGACATTCCGGCTCTCCGCCGATTATTCCAAGGAAAGGGACAATTCCGGGGGCTACCGCTTCGCCGGGCGCGGCAATCAGTCGGTCGTCCCCGTCGCGCTTGCGCTGGGTGGGACGGTTCCGTCGGACAAGCAGGATGCGGCGGGTTTTGGCCCTCGCCAGAATCTTGAGACCTACGGTTTCACCGGTCAAGCCGACCTCGAATTGTCGGACCGCACGACGATAACCTCTCTGACCGCATACCGCCACTTCTTCGCGTCCCAGCAGACCAACATAGACGGATCGACCGCGGAGCTGAGCCGCATGTACATCACCGAACGGTCGGAGACGATAACGCAGGAGCTTCGTTTGTCGCAGAAGATCGGCGCCTTTGCCGACCTCATCCTGGGCGGCTATCTCTACCATGAGACCAATTCGGCCAGTAATCAGGTTCCGCTGAAGGGTTCGGTGCTCGGTCCCGCGTTTGGCGTGGGCGCCCTTGTCGATCCCGACGTCTTTTACGAGTTCTACGGATCGTTCGGGCGGGTGAAGACTGACGCGCAGGCGGTTTTCGCCCAGGCGAGCATTCACCTCACCGAAAAGCTGGAGCTGGATATAGGGGCGCGCTACAGCCATGAGAAGAAGCGGATCGCAGAAGAGCAGCAGCTCGACATCCTGTCGCCATTCGTCCTTGATAACGGACTGAATGTGGCTTTCGACCCCACTCAGGGCCTTCTCGGGCTCGGACGGGCGGACCAGAAGACGAAAGCCAGTTCGTTCGATCCGAAGATCACCATGAGCTATCAGGCAAGCGCAGGCCTGTTCGTCTATGCGACCTATTCCAAAGGGTTCAAGTCCGGCGGCTTTAACATCGGCAACGTGCAGCCGGCTTTCCGGCCCGAGAAGCTGACAAATTATGAGGCGGGCTTCAAGCTCGACGCGTTCGACCGGCGGCTCCGGCTCAACCTGTCTGCCTTCAGCTACGACTATAAGGACCTTCAGGAAAGCGTTGCGGAACTTGTTTCGCTGGTCACGAAGAACGCAACCAGCGCGCGCGTGCGCGGCCTGGAGGCGGAGCTGACGGCCCGTCCGGTCGATGCCGTCACGATCTCGCTCAACGGCGCCTATCTCGACGCCAAGTTCAAGAGCTTCTTTGATACGGACCCCTCCCACCCGGAGTTGGGACTCCAGAATCTCGAAGGCAATCGCCTGCCGAGCGCACCCCAATATCAGATCGGCGGACAGATCAGCTACGCGATCGGGACCGGCATTGGCGAGATCGTTCCCAGGGTCAGCGCGACATGGTTCGACAAGGTGTATTTCACCCATTTCAATACGGTGGAGGCGCGTCAGCCTGCGCGCACGCTGGTCAATCTCTATCTGGGGTGGACCTCTCCAGACACGCGCTGGTCGGGATCGGCCTATATCAAGAACCTGACCAACGACACCTATGTGTCGAGCTTGATCGTCGCGACGACCGCGCTTGGTTCGCCCATGCCCGGTCAATACGGCCCGCCGCGGACAATCGGCGTCAATCTTACCAGATCATTTTAACATTGGGGCCGTTCAGCGCCATTTCGAGCGCGCCCTCACGCGATAATTTGGGATCATCATCATGAAGCTTGTCACATTTTCGATGGGCGGGGCGGCCAAGCTCGGCGCGATCGCCGGCGATCTGATCATCGACGTTGAAAAGGCGGCCGTCATCCTGGGCCGCATGGATTGCCCTCAGTCGATGCAGGCGTTGATCGACGCCGGTGACAAGGGGCTGGCGATGGTGCAGGCGCTGGTGGAAGCGATGCCGGAAGAGGCCCTTGTCACGGACGCCAAACTGCTCGCGCCCTTGCCGCGACCGGTGAGATTCCGGGATTGCTGCCTATTCCTGGAGCATATGGAAATCTCCGTCGGAAAGATTGCGAGGGCGCAAGCGGAGGCGGCCGGCAGCGCCGCGCCTCAGCCGCAGGGTAAAGACGGGCGTTGGCTGAACGATCAGTTCTACAAGCAGGTCATCTATTACAATGCCGATCATCTGCACGTCCATGGGCATAAGGATGACATAGTGTGGCCGGTCCAGCCCGGTTGGGCGGACTATGAGCTGGAATGGGCCTGTGTCGTCGGCAGGGGCGGCCGCGACATCGATCCCGCCGATGCGCGCGCGCATATCTTCGGCTTCACGATCTTCAACGACTGGTCTGCCCGCGATCTGCAGATTCCCTTCATGGAGGCCAATCTCGGCCCCGGAGAGGGCAAGGACTTCGCCAACTCCTTCGGCCCCTGCATCGCGACGATCGACGAGTTCGCGGACCCGTATAAGCTGCGGATGACCGCCAGCATCAATGGCGAGATCTGGTCGAGCGGCACGACGTCGAGCATGCACCATCGTTTCGAAGATGCCTTGGTGCAATTCAGCCGGGGCAAGGAGCTTTTCGCGGGAGAGATCATCGGTTCCGGTACTGTGCTGGGCGGTTGCGGTCTCGAACTCGACAAGCGTCTTGCGCACGGCGACGTCGTCGAGCTGGAGGTCGAGGGTATCGGCGTGTTGCGCAATCGCGTCCTTTTCCCCGAGGCTGGATAAATGATCGTTCAGCCATGTGATCGCCGGGCGCTGCGCCGGAACGCCAATGCAAGAACGATCAAAATATGGGCGCCACTAGGTTTCGCGCAATGGAGGGGAAGTATCCCATGGGAATAGTCTCCGGCATTAAATATGTACGCTATTCAGCGCCCGATCTGGATGTCATGCAGGGGTTTCTTGAAGACTTTGGCCTGGTGCTGTCGCGTCGAACCGACAAGGAACTATGGATGCGGGGCGCCGGACAAGAACCGGTTCTCCACATCACGGAAATCGGATCGGAAAGGCGCGGCTTCGGTATCGGCCTGCAAGCCGCCAGCCTCGACGATCTGCGCGCCATTGCGGATGCCGCGGGCGTGGAGCTGTGCGCTGCTCCGGAACATCAGGGCGGCAAGCGCGCGACGCTTGTCGATCCTAACGGCCTGAGAGTGGACATAGTTTACGGCATGCCCCAGGCGGACCCGCTGCCGATCCGGGCGCCGTTGACGCTCAATGATTCCCGGTCGAGCGAGCGTCGCGGCATATATCAGCGCCCAATGCGCGGGCCGTCCCATGTCGTCCGGCTCGAACATGCCGTGCTGGCCGGTCCGAATTTCGAAGAGGCCTTGTCCTTTTACCAGACGATCCTGGGGATGAAGATTTCCGACGTCATCACCGCGGGCGAGGGCGGCGAAGCCGTTGCCATATTCTTGCATTGCGGCCTTGGCAACGCCTATACCGACCATCACACCGTGGCGATCATGCGCTACCCCGAAAGCGCGATCGACCATGCCGGCTTCGTGACGCTGGACTGGGACGACCTGATGCTGGGCCATCAGCATCTCAAAGCCGCCGGCCATGTCCATGATTGGGGAATCGGCCGCCATATAATGGGGAGCGAGATATTCGATTATTGGCGAGACCCGTTCGGTAACAAGCTCGAACATTGCTTCGACGGCGATCTGGTAAACGATGATCATGAAGCCGTCACGGTTTCGATCGAGGATGACATCCTCTCGATCTGGTCTCCTCCCCTTTCGGATAGTTTCACGCGGCTGAATACAAAAGACTGATCATCATCTCCATCACAGCAAATATATGCAGAAAGATTGAAATACATGACCGATCGATATGACGTCGGAATCATAGGCTATGGCGCGTGCGCCGCCGTTCTCGTCGAGCTTCTGCTTCAAAAGGGCGTGAATGTCGTCGTGTTCGACAAATGGCCGGACGTTCTGGGAATTCCACGGGCCGCCCACGCCGATGATGAAACGATGCGGAACTTCCAGGCGGTCGGGGTCATCGACGATATACCGGATGCGATCGAAGCTTCGAACAATTATTATGTCTACAACGCCATGGACGAGGTGGTCGGCGGTTTCACCGAGATGACCCGGGACCGCACGCCCCAGGGTTATCTGAGCGACTATTTCTTCTTTCAGCCCGATATCGAACGCTATCTCCGCAAGAAGGCGGCGGAGCGCGGCGCGGCGATAAAGCTCAATTGCGAGGTGACCAATGTTGAGGAGGTAGCCGACGGCGTTCGCATAAGTTTCAAGGATGGCAATTCGGCATCTCCCGATCGGGTCCGGCATGTCGTCGTGGATTATGCGGTGGGCGCCGATGGCGCGAACTCCTTCGTGCGCGACTTGCTCGGGTTCGAAATGGAGCAACTGGCCGAGCCGCAGCGCTGGATGATCTGCGACATTCAATTGCATGAGGGGCTGGGCGCCGATCTTTCCAAGGACTCGTGGACGAAGGTGACGGCCGAGGAGACGATCACCTTCGTGCCCATGGCCAAGAATATGAAGCGTTTCGAATTCTCGATCCCCGATGATCTCGATGAGGCGGCGGTGGGAAGCCCGGAAGCGATCGAGCGGTTCATCGCAAAGTGGTTCGCCAGGGAGGATTATGATCTTCTGCGGGCGCACATCTACCATTTCCATTCTCTGGTTGCCTGTCAATGGCGGAAAGGGCGGGTCCTGATCGCGGGCGATGCGGCCCATCGCGCGCCTCCCTTTCTGGGCCAGGGTGTCTGTACCGCGATCCGCGACGCGGTGAATCTGGCCTGGAAACTGGAGCGCGTGGTGCATGGGCGTTCGTCTGATGCGCTGCTGGACAGCTATTTTGCCGACCGCTATCCGCATGCCCATGCGCTGACGAGGATCGCTGGAGAAATTGGCGACAATCTGAAATGGATGGCCACCGCCACACAAGCAGAACTGGCGGCCATGAAAGGGCAGCAGTTCGATCACACGCAGGCGAGGCCGCATGTGGGCGGAGGGCTGCACATGGCCACCGCGATCGCGGGAGGGGAATTATCGCCCCAGCCCGTGCTGGCGGATGGGAGACTGCTCGATTACCATGTCGGGTATAATTTCGCGCTTGTGGGCGATCCGGCCGTGTTGTCCGGGCTTTCCGCGTCCACCACGGCCTTGTTGCGCGACCTCGACGCCGTCGTGGTGGCCGACGATAGCAAGGCGGTGCGGGACGCCATAGGTGGGCTGGGCGGTTCCGTGATGTTCCTTCGCCCCGACCGCTACCTTCTTGGCATATGTTCGTCGGCATCCGAGGTCGATGACATGGTGCGGAAGCTGACGGAAACGCTGCGATAAGGGAGGTTGGGTTGAAACTCTACGCTT
The DNA here is from genome assembly GCF_013375535.1 of Sphingobium sp. 15-1. Taxonomy (GTDB): domain Bacteria; phylum Pseudomonadota; class Alphaproteobacteria; order Sphingomonadales; family Sphingomonadaceae; genus Sphingobium; species Sphingobium aromaticivastans. The sequence continues at coordinate 266,956 of NZ_JABXJG010000002.1, read as the reverse complement.
CTGGAATGATGTGGGGGGAAGGTCCGCGCTGGCACAATGGCGCATTGTGGCTGTCGGACACGCAGGGAGGGAAGCTCTGGACCGATGCGAATGGCGTCTGGACCGCTCATGAGACCCGATCGGTGTCCAATGGCCTATGGTTCCTGCCCGATGGCCGTCTGGTCGGAGCCATGATGAATGAACAGCGCATCGGACTCTGGAACGGATCGGGCTGGGAAGCCTTTGTTGACCTTGGCCATCTGAACCCCGGCCCGCTGGGTGACATGGTCGGTGACGCCAGAGGCAATCTCTATGTGGACGATGTCGCTTATTCTCTTCCCAAGGGCGAAGCACCACGGCCCGGACGCCTTCTGTTCGTCGGCCGGGACGGAACGGCCAGGGTCGCCGCCGAAAATCTGGACTTTCCCAACGGGCTTGCTTTCCAGGACGAGGGCAAGACGCTTGTCGTGGCGGAAAGCGGAGGCGAGCGCCTCTGCTGCTTCAGCGTTGATGAAGAGGGCGGGCTTCATGACAAGAGGCTTTACGCGGATCTGACTGCGCTGCTGGCGCGACCGATCAAGCCTGACGGAATCTGCGCCACGAAGAACGGCATCTGGGTGGCGACACTTGAAAATAACGCCGTCTGCCTCATTCGTGACGGCCAGGTACTGACTTCGCTGTCGGTCGGCCATCTCAGTCCTATCGCCTGCTGTGTCGATGACGCTGAAAGCCGCCTCTTCGTTACGGCGGTGGACACCGGAAGGCAGCCGTTGATGGATGCCGTGCGGAGCAGAAACATCTCGACAAGCGTGGTGGCATTCGATCTTTAGACGCGGATCATGACGGGTCGCCCCCGGCAAATCGACTTTGAGGGCGAATCCGTGCAGCGGCTCGTGAGGGCTGGAAACCGCCGATGCCGTGAAATTCGGTGACATGATCGACGCATATGGAGCTCCCGTACCTGATCATATGGATGGCGGTTTCCGGCATTGAGGCAGGTCAAATTGCCGGTTGCGCGGGATCAATGCCGGGCGTGTCGCGGCGCGGCAGAAGGGCGCCACTGACAACAGGGATGGAGTTTCAAGGACATGACCATCAAGACGATCCTGCTGGGCGCGGTTGCCGGTTGTGCTGTTCTGGCCGCGCCTGCCCAGGCGGCGCAGGGCGATGTGCTGCTGCGGCTGCGCGGCATCATGGTCGCGCCCAACGAGAAGAGCGGGAGCGTGCTGCCCGCCTTTCCGGGTGAGAAGGTGAAGGTCGACAACAGCGTGATGCCGGAAGTCGATGTCACCTATATGGCGACCGACCATATCGGTTTCGAGCTGATCGCCGCGACCACCAAGCATAGCGCGAGCGGGCAGGCCGGCACGACCGGGGGTATCGGCAGGCTTGCATCGACCTGGGTGCTGCCGCCGACGCTGACGGCGCAATATCATTTCCTGCCCGAAGGGAAGATCAGGCCCTATGTCGGCGCGGGCGTGAACTATACGCTATTCTATAATGAGAAGGCGTCGAACGCGCTGGAGGGCGCGGTGGGCGCGACCAAGGTGCATATGTCCGACAGTTTTGGCTGGGCGGGGCAGGTCGGGGTCGACATTGACCTTAACGAGCGGATGTTTTTGAATTTGGACGTCAAATATATCGACATCGATACCACGGCGCGGCTGTCGACCGCTGCTGCAGGCGTGCAGAGGGTGAAGCTGGAGCTTGATCCCTTCGTCTTCGGTGTGGGTGTGGGGATGAAGTTCTGATGGGGTGGGGTGGCGGCTTTGGCCAATTGCCGCCACTAAGAGCGACGTGCTCCTGCGCGGGCAGGAGCCCAGTCCTGCCCTCAGTGTGTCCTCGAACCGTCTGAACTGGGCTCCTGCCTTCGCAGGAGCACGTTTTGCTTCAAGCAGCGGACGGTCCGCCAACCACCCACTTTCGCCTCGTAGGGACAATTACGGATAGGTTGCGGCGTGCGGCGGCGGCATGGATCGGCGCATGGATATGCGATTTGATCTGGCGCAAAAGGCGCAGGACGATGCGGCCTTCGTCATGGCGGCGGCGCCGCCGGCCAAGGGCTGTGGCGGGCAATATTGCGACCGGTGCGAGGTGCGCGATCAGGCGATCTGCGCCGACCTTGACGAACAGCAGCGCGTGGCGCTGAACCGGATCGGGCGGCGGGTGTCGCTGCAAGCTGGGCAGACCGTGATGTGGGAAGGCGACAGCTCCACGCTGGTCGCCAATGTGATCGAGGGGACGCTGAAGCTGTCCACCTCCACCGGCGACGGGCGCGAGCAGATCGTCGGTGTCGTCTATGCATCGGATTTCATCGGCCGCCCCTTCGGCGCGCGGACGCCGCATAGCGTCACGGCGCTGACCGATGCGCGGCTGTGCCTCTATCCGAGGGGCGCCTTCGACGGCTTCGCGCGCGAACATCCGGCGCTGGAGCATCGGTTGTTGCAGCGGACGCTGGACGATCTCGACCGGACCCGGGCGTGGATGCTGCTGCTGGGGCGGAAGAATGCGCGGGAGAAGGTGGCGACCTTGCTGCTCGATATGCACCGGCGGCTGCGGGCGGACCGGGACGGGGTGATCGAACTGCCCCTGTCGCGGCAGCAGATAGCCGATGTGCTGGGGCTGACCATCGAGACGGTTTCCCGCCAGATCAGCGATTTGAAGCGGTTGGGTGTGATTGCGCTTTCCGGGCGACGGGGCGTGCGCATCGTCGATGCCGATCGGCTGGAAGGCATGGCCGAGGGGGAGTGAGTCCCCGGGCCTTTATTTCATGACGTCGTTCCTGCGGAGGCGGGGATTCATTTCCCTGACGCTAAGGCTATCTGCATCGTTGGGAGATGGATCCCCGCCTTCGCGGGGATGACGGAAAAAGGGGGGCGTGCCGCCCTACGGACATTCCCCTACATACCTACGACGCCGGCTTTGACAGAGGTCAATGCAGAAGGGCGGTTCCGCAGCGAAGGACGCCGCAAAGCCTTTGACGGGGAAATCATTTAAAAAGCGAGTTGGCTATGGAGCAACTGGTTTGGAAGACGGGCGGCTGGTTCGCGCTCGCGACGCTGGCCTTTCTGGCGGCGCTGGCGGCGGCGGACTTCGGCTTTGCCGTGCATATGGGGATCGTGTGCGCCGCCGCGCTGGCCGTGGCCGTGCTGACGATGCGGCATGCCGATTATGAGGCGATCACGCGCGGGCTGCTGAAGATGCCCGAAAGCCAGGGGAAATATGACGACGATCCGATCCGCTGGGGCGTGATCGCGACCGTCTTCTGGGGTCTGGCGGGCTTTCTCGCGGGGCTGTACATCGCGCTTCAACTCGCCTTTCCAGCGCTGAACCTGGGGCTTGAATATACCAGCTTCGGGCGGCTCAGGCCGTTGCATACCTCCGCCGTGATCTTCGCCTTTGGCGGCAATGCGCTGATCGCCACCAGCTTTTATGTCGTGCAGCGGACCTGCCGGGCGCGGCTGGCCTTTCCGGCGCTCGCGCGGTTCGTCTTCTGGGGCTATCAGTTTTTCATCGTGCTCGCGGCGACCGGCTATCTGCTGGGCATTACCGAGGGCAAGGAATATGCCGAGCCGGAATGGTATGTCGACCTGTGGCTGACCATCGTCTGGGTCGCCTATCTGGTCGTGTTCGGCGGCACCATCTTGCGCCGCAGCGAACCGCATATCTATGTGGCGAACTGGTTTTACCTGAGTTTCATCCTGACGATCGCGATGCTGCACATCGTCAACAATCTTTCCATGCCGGTCAGCCTGCTCGGTTCCAAGAGCTACAGCGCCTTCGCGGGCGTGCAGGATGCGCTGACGCAGTGGTGGTACGGGCATAATGCGGTCGGTTTCTTCCTGACCGCGGGCTTCCTGGCCATGATGTATTATTTCGTGCCCAAGCAGGCCGAGCGGCCGGTCTATAGCTATCGCCTGTCGATCATCCACTTCTGGTCGCTGATCTTCCTCTATATCTGGGCGGGGCCGCACCATCTCCACTATACCGCGCTGCCCGACTGGGCGCAGACTTTGGGCATGGTCTTCTCGGTCATGTTGTGGATGCCGAGCTGGGGCGGGATGATCAACGGGTTGATGACGCTGAACGGCGCCTGGGACCGCATCCGCACCGATCCGATCATCCGCATGATGGTGATGGCGCTGGCATTCTATGGCATGTCGACTTTCGAAGGTCCGATGATGTCGGTGAAGGCGGTCAACAGTCTCAGCCATTATACCGACTGGACCATCGGCCATGTGCATAGTGGTGCGCTGGGGTGGAACGGGCTGATCACCTTCGCCTGCCTCTATTATCTGACGCCACGACTGTGGAAGCGCGAGCGGCTGTACAGTCTTCGCCTGGTGAACTGGCACTTCTGGCTGGCGACGCTGGGGATCGTGCTCTACGCCGCGTCGATGTGGGTCGCGGGCATCATGCAGGGGCTGATGTGGCGGGAATATGGTAGCGACGGCTATCTCGTCTACGCCTTCTCCGAAGTCGTGAGCGCCATGTTCCCCATGTACCTGATCCGGGCGGCGGGTGGCCTCATGTACCTGAGCGGCGCGATCATCATGGCCTGGAACATCGGCAAGACCATCGCGGGCAGCCCGCTGCGCGAGGAAAAGCCGATGAACGACGCCGCCTATGACGCCGACGCCGACCGGCCGCTCGTCACCCAGCCTGCCTGAAGGAGTATTCGGACATGGCAAGCAAGACCAAGAGCAAATTCTTCGACCATGGCAGGCTGGAGCGGAATGTCTCCCTGCTGGGTATCGCGTCTCTCATCGTCGTCGCCATCGGCGGCATAGTGGAGATCGCGCCGCTTTTCTGGATCGACAATACGATCGAGAAGGTGGAGGGCGTGCGTCCCTATACGCCGCTGGAGCTGGCGGGACGGAACATCTACATCCGCGAGGGCTGCTATAATTGTCATAGCCAGATGATCCGTCCTTTCCGGGACGAGACGGAACGCTACGGCCATTACAGCCTCGCGGCCGAGAGCATGTACGATCATCCCTTCCAATGGGGATCGAAGCGCACCGGGCCGGATCTGGCCCGCGTGGGCGGCAGATATTCGGATGAATGGCATGTCCAGCATCTGAAAGACCCGCGCGCGGTTGTGCCGGAATCGATCATGCCGGGCTATGCCTTCCTGGCCGAGCGCGAACTGAAGCTGCCCGACATGCGCAAGGATCTGACCGCGCTTAACGATGTCGGCGTTCCGTACAGCAAGGACGACATCGCCAAGGCCAATGACGACCTGAAAGCCCAGGCCGATCCCGATGCGGACAGCAGCGACCTCGTCAAGCGCTATCCCAAGGCGCAGGCCCGCGATTTCGACGGCGATCCGGCCAAGCTGACCGAGATGGATGCGCTGGTCGCCTATCTCCAGATGCTGGGCACGCTGGTCGATGTGGATAGCGCGAAACCGCAAGAGGTCGAGAGATGAGCTATGACGCCTTGCGGCATTTTGCCGATAGCTGGGGGCTGGTGTTCATGGGGCTGGTCTATGTGACCCTCATCGGCTGGCACTTCCTGCCCCATGGACGACAGCGCAGCGCGGAAGCCGCGCTCGCCATCTTCGAGGACCAAACGGAGGCCGACCATGGCTGACGAAAAGCGCATCGATCCCGCCACCGGGACGGAGATCAAGCATCATGAATGGGACGGCATCCAGGAACTGGACACGCCGCTGCCGCGCTGGTGGCTCTGGACCTTCTACGCGACGATCCTGTTCGCGCTCGGTTATGTGATTGCCTATCCGGCCATTCCGATGATCGACCGGGCGACCGGCGGGATGTTCGGCTGGTCGAGCCGGGGCGCGCTGGAAAAGGAACTGGCGGCGCGGGAAAGGCAGATCGCGCCGATCCGGCTGGCGATCGCTCAGACGCCGATCGTCGCCCTGCCGGGCAAGCCGCAACTGATGCAGGCGGCGGTCGAGGGTGGCCGGGCGGCCTTCCGCGTCCATTGCGTCCAGTGCCATGGATCGGGCGCGGCAGGGTCGAAGGGCTATCCCAACCTCAATGACGACGACTGGCTGTGGGGCGGCGATCTGGCGACGATCGAGAAGACCGTCACCGACGGCATCCGAAACCCGAACCATGATGCCTCGCGCCAGTCGCTGATGCCCGCCTTCGGCAAGGATCAGTTGCTGACGGCGGCGCAGGTCGACGATGTGGTGGCGCATGTCCGCACGATCAGCGGGCAGGACCGGCCAAGTGCAGCATCGCGGCGGGGGGACAAGGTCTTTGTCGACAATTGCGGGGTCTGCCACGGCCCGGCGGGCAAGGGCAGCCGGAGCCTGGGCGCGCCCAATCTGACCGATGCCATCTGGCTCTATGGCGGCGATGCGGGGACGATCCGTGAAACCGTCTGGAACAGCCGCCATGGCGTGATGCCGCGCTGGGACGACAAGCTGGACAAGGCGACCATCCGCATGCTGGCGGCCTATGTGCACAGCCTGGGCGGTGGAGAGACCACTGTCCCGGCAGCAGCGGGGGCGGGCCGCTAAGCCATGCTGATGTCCGGTTCCGCCTCGCTTTATGAAAAGCGCAAGGGCGTCTATCCCAAGGCGGTGGACGGCTTCTACCGCCGCCTGAAATGGGCGATCATGGCGGTGACGCTGGCCATCTATTGGGGCACGCCCTGGCTGCGCTGGGACCGGGGGCCTTATGCGCCCGATCAGGCGGTGCTGGTCGATCTCGCCCATCGCCGCTTCTACATGTTCGCGATCGAGATCTGGCCGCAGGAATTTTATTATGTCGCGGGCCTGCTGATCATGGCGGGGATCGGGCTGTTCCTCGTCACGTCGGCGGTGGGGCGGGCCTGGTGCGGCTATGCCTGTCCGCAGACGGTTTGGACTGACCTCTACCAGCATGTCGAACGCTTCATCGACGGCGACCGCAATGCGCAGTTGAGGCTCGCCAAGGCACCCTGGGGTGCGGCCAAGATCGCCCGGCGGACCGTCAAATGGTCGGTCTGGCTGGAGATCGCCTTCGTCACCGGGGGCGCATGGATATTCTATTTCGCGGACGCCCCGACGCTGCAACGGGAGTTCTGGAGCGGGACCGCCGCGCCGGTCGCCTATGCGACGACTTTCGTGCTGACCGCCACGACCTTCGTGCTGGGCGGGTTCATGCGGGAGCAGGTGTGCATCTACATGTGTCCCTGGCCGCGCATCCAGACCGCGATGCTGGATGAGAAATCGCTGATCGTCACCTACAAGCATTGGCGCGGGGAGAAGCGCGGGAGTCTGAAGAAGGCTCAGGCGCATCCGGGCGAGTTTGGCGACTGCGTGGATTGCAACCAGTGCGTCGCCGTCTGCCCGACCGGCATCGACATTCGCGAAGGGCCGCAGATCGGCTGCATTACCTGCGCGCTCTGCATCGATGCCTGCGACAAGGTGATGGCGCAGGTCGGGCGGCCACGCGGGCTGATCGATTATTGCACGCAGGACGATGCGGAGGCGGAGCAGAAAGGCGCCGCGCCGCGCCCGGTGCTGAGGACGCTGCTGCGGCCCCGCACCATCGCCTATTTCGCGGTCTGGGCCGGCATCGGCGCGGCCATGCTGTTCGCGCTCGGTGCACGCGAGCGGCTGGAGATCAGCGCGCAGCAGGACCGCAACCCGATCTTCGTGCGCCTGTCCGACGGCGCGATCCGTAACGCCTATACGGTCAAGCTGCGCAACATGCAGGCGCGGCCCCGCCAGATGGAAGTTGGCTTCAGCGGCCTGCCCGGCGGCAGGATGTGGACCGACGTGGGATCGCGTGAAACCGCTGCGACGACGGTGCGGACCACCGTGCCCGCCGACAGGGTGGCGAAACTGCGCCTCTTCCTGACGCTGCCGTCCGGCGGCCCGGCGCGGCAGGATTTCCGCTTCACTGTGCGCGCCATGGATCGCGAAGGCGGCAGCGCCAGCGAACCCGCCCGATTTGAAAGGCCCTGAAGCATGACCCCTGCTCCATCCTCCATCCGCCGCTTCACTGGCTGGCACATGACCGCGATCCTGGTCGCGTTCTTCGCCGTGGTGATCGCGGTCAACATGCTGATGGCGACCATTGCGGTGCGGTCCTTCGGCGGCACCGTGGTCGAAAACAGCTATGTCGCCAGCCAGAAATTCAATGGCTGGCTGGCCGAAGCCCGCGCACAGCGGCGGCTGGGATGGCAGGATAAGGTGACGATGGATGCGGCGCGGCATGTCCGCCTGACCCTGACCGACGCAAAGGGGGCGCCGATGGCGGGCGGCGGCGTGATGGCGGTCGCGCAGCATCCGCTGGGGCGGGCGCCTGACCTATCGCTGGCGTTCCACGAAATGGCGCCGGGTGTCTACGCCAGCGACCGCGCCTTGCCCCTGGGCCGCTGGCAAATCCGCTTCGATCTGCGCCTGACCGGGCGCGAGGAACATCTGTTGAGGGAGGTCGACTGATGGCCACGAAAGCGCTGATCCCCGATCCCGCAACGGAGGAGACAGCGGAAAGCCTGTTCGCCGTCCCCGGCATCCATTGCGTCGGCTGCATCGCCAAGATCGAGGAGGGGCTTCCCCGCCAGCCCGGCATAGTGTCGGCGCGGGTCAATATGGGGGCGAAGCGGGTCGCCATCCGGCACGATCCGGCCCTCACTCCGCCCGACCTGCGCGCCGCCATCGCCGCGCTGGGGTTCGAGGCGGAGCCGCTGGCCGATGCGGGCCTGGATGTCGCGGCGGCCGAAAGCAGGCGGCTGACGCGCGCGCTGGTGGTGGCGGGCTTCGCAGCGATGAACATCATGCTGCTGTCGGTGTCGGTCTGGTCGGGGGCGGCGGGCGCGACGCGGGAGATGTTCCACTGGCTCTCCGCGCTGATCGCCCTGCCGACGGTGGCCTATGCGGGCCAGCCCTTCTTCCGTTCGGCCTGGGCGGCGTTGCGGCAGGGGCGGACCAATATGGACGTGCCGATCAGCATCGGCGTGCTGCTGACGACGGGCATGAGCCTGTATGAAACCGTGACCGGCGGCGCCCATGCCTGGTTCGACGGGGCGGTGATGCTGCTGTTCTTCCTGCTGGCGGGGCGTTCGCTCGACAGCATGATGCGTGGGCGGGCGCGGGCGGGGGTGGCGGCGCTGCTCAAGCAGACCGCGCCCGGCGCGCTGGTGCTGGCGGCGGATGGGAGCAGCCGCTGGACCCGCGCCGACGCTCTGCGACCGGGCGTGACGATATTGGTGGCTGCGGGCGAAAGGCTGGCTGCCGACGGGCGCGTGGTGGAGGGCGAAAGCGGCCTCGACATCGCCTTCCTGACGGGGGAAAGCGCCCCAGTGCGCGTGCATCCCGGCGATAATGTGCAGGCGGGTGCGCTCAATATCGACGGGCCGATCCAGGTGGAGGTGACGGCGGCGGGGCCTGACACCGTTATTGCCGACATCGCCCGGCTGATGGAGGAGGCGGGGCAGAGCAAGTCGCGCTATGTGCGGCTGGCCGACCGGGCGGCGCGGCTCTATGCGCCCTGCGTCCATCTGCTGGCGGCGCTCTCCTTCGCGGGGTGGATGATCGCGGGGGCGGGCGTGCATCAGGCCTTGCTGATCGCGGTCGCCGTGCTGCTGATCACTTGCCCTTGCGCGCTGGGGCTGGCGGTGCCGGCGGCGCAGATCGTCGCCTGTGGCGCGCTGATGCGGCGGGGCGTGCTGGTCAAGGACGGGTCGGCGCTGGAACGGCTGGCGGAGGTCAGCGAAGCGGTGTTCGACAAGACCGGCACGCTGACGCTGGGCCGTCCGGTGCCGCAGGGTTTGCGCCGTCTGTGGCGCGACGACCGGTCGATCCTGCTGTCCCTGTCGCGGGCGTCCCGCCATCCGCTTAGCGTAGCCTTGAGGCAAGCATTGGAGGCGCGGGGGGTGACGCCCGCCGCGCTCGACAATGTCCGCGAAGTGGCGGGGGAGGGCGTGTTCGCGGACTATGGGGGCGTGGCCGTGTCGCTGGCGCGTCCGCGCAGCCTGATCAACCTGTTCGGGCTGGCGGCGGAATATCGGCGCGGCGATCAGGCCATGCTGCTGAGCTTCACCGACGCGCTGCGACCGGATGCGGCGGACACGCTGGACGTGCTGCGTGGCATGGGGCTGAAGATACTGATCGCCAGCGGCGACCGCCCCGACGCGCTGGAGGAGATCGCCCGGACGACCGGCACCACCGCCATCGGCCATCTGCGCCCCGCCGACAAGCTGGCGCTGATCGGCCGGTTGAAGGGCAATGGCGAGAAGGTGCTGATGATCGGGGACGGGCTGAACGACGGCCCGGCGCTGGCGGCGGGTCATGCCAGCATGGCGCCCGCCTCCGCCAGCGATGCGAGCCAGCTTACCGCCGACGCCGTGTTCCTGGGCGACAGGCTGGCGCCAGTGGCGCTGACCGTGCATGCGGCGCGGCGGACGGTGGCCGTGGTGAAGCAGAATTTCGCGCTGGCGATCGGCTATAATGTGCTGGCGGTGCCGCTGGCCATAGCGGGGAAGGTGACGCCGCTGGTCGCGGCGGTCGCCATGTCGACATCCTCGCTGATCGTGATCGCCAATGCGCTTCGCCTGAAAGGAGCTGTGAAATGACTGGTCTCAGCCTGTTGATTCCGATCGCGCTTGGATTGGGGCTGCTGGGGCTGGCGGCCTTTTTCTGGGCGCTGGGCAATGGCCAGTTCGAGGATACGGACGGGGCGGCTGTGCGCATCCTGATTGACGAGGATTGATGGTAGGCGGATTTTCGTCCATTTATGCCCGAATATATGGTCTATTTACCGGAATAATGGACAATAATAAGTCATATCACCTTACTATCGGCTGTTCATAAGTCGGATTGCATGCCATGATTTCCCTATCATGGCGCGCATGACGAACCCGCCCCCCTTCACCGATTTCGCCCCCGCCATCCGGCCGCAATCGCCGCTCCGCCAGGCCATCACCGCCGCCTATCGCCGCGATGAAGCAGAGTGCATGGCGCCCCTGCTGGAAGCCGCCGCGCTGCCCGACGCGATGCGGCAGGGGGTGCGCGACATGGCGCGCAGGCTGGTGACGACGCTGCGCGCCAATGGCAAAGGCAGCGGGGTCGAGGCGCTGGTGCAGGAATATTCGCTCTCCAGCCAGGAGGGCGTGGCGCTGATGTGCCTGGCCGAAGCGCTGCTGCGCATTCCCGACGATGCGACCCGCGACGCGCTGATCCGCGACAAGATCGCTGACGGCGACTGGGGCGGGCACCTGGGCGGCGGCAAGTCGCTGTTCGTCAATGCGGCGACCTGGGGACTGGTGGTGACGGGCAAGCTGGTCGGCAGCGTGGACGACCGGGGCTTGGGCGCGGCTCTGACCCGGCTGGTGGCGCGGCTGGGCGAGCCGGTGATCCGGCGCGGCGTGGACCTCGCCATGCGGATGATGGGCGAGCAGTTCGTGACCGGCGAGACCATCGGGGAAGCGCTGAAGCGGGCGCGGACGGAAGAGGCCAAGGGTTTCCAGTACAGCTATGACATGCTGGGGGAGGCGGCGGCGACGGCGGCGGACGCGGCCCGCTATCTGGAGGATTACCGGCAGGCGATCCACGCCATCGGCCGGGCGTCGGACGGGCGCGGCGTCTATGCCGGGCCGGGCATTTCGATCAAGCTGTCGGCGCTGCATCCGCGCTATTCCCGCGCACAGGCGGAGCGGGTCATGGAGGAATTGCTGCCCCGCGTGAAGCAACTGGCGCTGCTTGCCAGGGGCTATGACATCGGCCTCAATATCGACGCGGAGGAGGCGGATCGGCTGGAATTGTCGCTCGATCTGCTGGAGAGTCTGGCGCTGGACCCGGAGCTTGCGGGATGGAACGGGCTGGGCTTCGTGGTGCAGGCCTATGGCAAGCGCTGTCCCTTCGTCATCGACTGGATCGTCGATCTGGCCCAGCGCGCCGGGCGGCGGATCATGGTGCGGCTGGTCAAGGGCGCCTATTGGGACGCGGAGATCAAGCGGGCGCAGGTCGATGGGATGGCGGACTTCCCGGTCTATACGCGCAAGCTGCATACGGACGTTGCCTATATCGCCTGCGCGAAGAAGCTGCTGGCGGCGCGTGACCGGGTGTTCCCGCAATTCGCGACGCATAATGCGCAGACTTTGGCGACGGTCCATCATCTGGCGGGGCCTGATTTCACGCTGGGCGACTATGAGTATCAGTGCCTGCACGGCATGGGCGAGCCGCTGTACGAGCAGGTGGTGGGGAAGGGAAATCTCGACCGGCCCTGCCGCATCTATGCGCCGGTCGGCACGCATGAGACGCTGCTCGCCTATCTGGTGCGGCGTCTGCTGGAAAATGGCGCGAACAGTTCCTTCGTGCACCGCATTGCCGATCCGGCGGTGCCGGTGGAGGAGATGATCGCGGACCCGGTCGAGCAGGTGCTGGGGATGCCGCATCCGGGGGCGCGGCATGCGGAGATTGCTCCGCCGTCCGGACTGTATCCGGATCGGCGCAATTCGGACGGAATCGACCTTAGCGACGAGAATGCGCTGGCGATGCTGGCGCAGGCGTTGGCGGAAAGCATGCAAATCAATTGGACGGCGGCGCCGGAGGGCGAGGAAGGCATGGCGCGGCTGGTGCTGAACCCCGCCAATCGGCGCGATGTCGTGGGGACGGTGTTCGAGGCGTCGGCGGACCATGCGCGGGCGGCGGTCATGCGCGCGGATGGAAGCGGCTGGGCGCAGGTGCCGGTGGCCGAGCGCGCCGCGATGCTGGAGCGGGCCGCCGACGCGATGCAGGCGCGCATGCCGATCCTGCTGGGCCTGATCGTGCGGGAAGCGGGCAAGTCGCTGCCCAACGCCATAGCGGAGGTGCGGGAGGCGATCGATTTCCTGCGCTATTATGCGGCGCAGGCGCGGGCGGCCTTCGGCCCGGCGCAGACCGCCTTGGGGCCGGTCGTGTGCATTTCGCCCTGGAATTTCCCGCTGGCGATCTTCAGCGGGCAGGTTGCGGCGGCGCTGGTCGCGGGCAATGCGGTGCTGGCCAAGCCTGCCGAGGAGACCCCGCTGATCGCGGCGGAGGCGGTGCGGTTGCTGCATGAGGCTGGGGTGCCGGGCGATGCGTTGCAGCTTGTGCCCGGCGCGGGCGAGATCGGCGCGGCGCTGGTGGCGGCGCCGCAGACTGCGGGCGTGCTGTTCACTGGATCGACTGAGGTGGCGCGGCTGATCCAGCGGCAATTGGCCTCCCGCCTCTCCGCTTCGGGCAGGCCCATTCCGCTGATCGCGGAGACGGGCGGGCAGAATGCGATGATTGTCGACAGCTCCGCGCTGGCGGAGCAGGTGGTGGCGGATGTCATCGCCTCCGCCTTCGACAGCGCGGGGCAGCGCTGTTCGGCGCTGCGGATCCTCTGCTTGCAGGAGGATGTGGCGGACCGGACGCTGGCGATGCTGAAGGGCGCGCTCAGGGAATTGCGCATCGGGCGGACCGACCGGCTGGCGGTCGACATAGGCCCGGTCATCACGGACGAAGCGAAGGAAGGGATAGAGCGGCATATAGAGGCGATGCGGGCGCTGGGCTGCGCGGTGGAACAGCAGCCGCTGCCGCAGGAAACCGCGCATGGCAGCTTCGTGCCGCCGACGATCATCGAGATCGACGACATCGCGCAATTGCAGCGCGAGGTGTTCGGGCCGGTGCTGCATGTCATCCGCTTTCCCCGCGCCGGGTTGAACGCGCTGGTCGATGCGATCAATGCGACCGGCTATGGCCTGACCTTCGGGCTGCATACGCGGCTGGACGATACCGTTGCGCAGGTGACGGGGCGGGTGAAGGCGGGCAATCTTTATGTGAACCGCAATGTGATCGGCGCCATCGTGGGCGTGCAGCCCTTTGGCGGACGGGGGCTGTCGGGTACCGGGCCGAAGGCGGGCGGGCCGCTTTATCTGGGGCGGCTGGTGGCGGTGCCGCCGGTCTTTGCCGAGCGGGCCGGTTCGCTCCGGTCGCCGCTCAGCGATTTTGCCGACTGGCTGGCGGCGGAGGGCGAGGAGGAGGCTTCGGCCATGGCGCGGCGCTGTGGCGATGCGTCGGCGCTGGGGGTGGAGATGGCGCTGCCGGGGCCGGTGGGGGAGCGCAACCTCTATGCGCTGCATCCGCGTGGGCAGATCGGGATGCGGCCCGCGACGCGGCAGGGGTTGTTGCAGCAGATGGCGGCGGTGCTGGCGACCGGCAATCGCGGGGTTTTGTGGGATATGAGGCTGCCGTTGGGGTTGCCTGCGCATATTGCGGCGCATTTCACGTCGCAGGCGGACGGGCCGCTTGGGGCGGTGCTGGTTGAGGGGGGTGCCGGGCGGATTGGTGCGGTGGTTCAGGAAGTGGCCGACTTGCCGGGGCCGGTCGTCAGCGTCCATGCGGTGGGGGCGGATGGGGGGTATCCGCTCGACTGGCTGCTGGAGGAGGTGTCGACCTCCATCAACACGACGGCTGCCGGGGGTAATGCCAGCCTGATGATGATTGGGTGAGGGGCTAAAACGCACCGTGCTCCTGCGAAGGCAGGAGCCCAGATCAGCCGGTAGAACTGGGCTCCTGCCTTCGCAGGAGCACGGTGCGCTCAGCTTTTCTTCAGTAAACCCGTCACGACTGGCGCGATCTTGCCGACGATGATGTTCACCCCGGCCGGATTGGGATGGATGGAATCGGCCTGCATCAGCTTGGGATTCCCGATCACGCCTTCAAGGAAGAAGGGGTAGAGCGGCAGGCTGTAATCCTTGGCCAGCCGGGGATAGATGGCGTCGAACTTTGCGCCATAATCCTTGCCCATATTGGGCGCGGCCAGCATGCCGGTGAGCAGCACTGGGATCTGCCGCTGCTTGAGCTGGTCCAATATGGCGCGCAGATTCTTTTCGCTGTCCTCCGGCGCCAGACCGCGCAACATGTCGTTGCCGCCAAGGTCGAGCAGCAGCAGGTCGGGCTTGCGCGGCAGGCCGTCGAGCGTGAAGGCGAGGCGCTGCATGCCCCCCAAAGAGGTTTCGCCTGAAACCCCGGCATTGCGGACCTGAACCGCCAGACCCTTGGCCTTCAGCGCCTGTTCGAGGCGGAAGGGGAAGCTTTCATTCTGGGCCACGCCATAGCCTGCATAGAGGCTGTCGCCGAAGACGAGGACGAGCTTGCCATCTTCGACCGGGGCGGCGCTATTTTGCGCCTGCGCGGACGGGGCGGCGCTGTTGCTGGCGGCTGGTTCGCCCGAACAGGCGGTGAGCAATTGCACAATCGCCACGGCGCCCACATATATCGACCATCTTCCCGCCTTCATGGGGTTCCTTTCGCTGATGCACGGTTCGTCCACCCTTTCCCATATTGCGATTGAAGCGCGCAATGTCATCCTCTCGCTTGGCACGCGCGAAGCGCCGACGCCGATTTTGAAGGGCGTCGACCTTTCCATCCCCAGGGGCGAGAGCCTGGCGATCCTGGGTCCGTCGGGATCGGGCAAGTCGTCATTGATGGCGATATTGTCGGGGCTGGAGCGCGCCAGCGGCGGCGAGGTCCGAGTCGCCGGGATCGATTATGGGCCGCTGGACGAGGATGCGCTGGCGCGGGCGAGGCGCGGGCGCGTGGGCATCGTGTTGCAGAGCTTTCACCTGCTGCCGACCATGACGGCGGTGGAAAATGTCGCCGTGCCGCTGGAACTGGCGGGCTTCGGGGACGCCTTTGCCCGCGCGGCGAGCGAGCTGGAGGCGGTCGGGTTGGGGCACCGGCTGCACCATTATCCGGCCCAGCTTTCGGGCGGCGAGCAGCAGCGTGTGGCCATCGCCCGCGCCGTCGCGCCGGGGCCGGACATCATCTTCGCGGACGAGCCGACCGGCAATCTGGACGGCGCGACCAGCGGGTCGATCGTCGAACTGCTGTTCGCCCGGCGGGCGGCGAATGGCGCCACGCTGGTGATCATCACCCATGATCCCGGACTGGCGGAGCGGTGCGATCGCATCGTGGAGATGCGCGATGGTCTGATTGTAGCGGACCGGAGGCTGTGAAGGGGCCCGAAACTGCGCTGGGCTGGCGCGGCTGCTGGCGGATCGCGCGGCGCGACCTGCATCGCGGCTTTCGGGGGCTGCGGCTGCTGTTCATCTGCCTGTTCCTCGGCGTGGCGACGCTGGCGACCATCGGCGGGCTGACCGCCGCGATCACCGGCGAGATTGCGAGCAAGGGGCAGGTGCTGCTGGGCGGCGATGTCGAGGTGGCGATGTCCCAGCGCGAGGCGAGCGCGGCGGAGAAGGCGGCCTTCCGACGCGAGGGTGTTTTGAGCGAGACGATCAGGCTGCGGGCGATGGCGCAGCGGGTGGGTGAGGGCACTGGTCCCTCCGCCGTGTTGACCGAACTCAAGGGCGTGGATGGGGCCTATCCGCTTTACGGCGCACTGACGCTGAAAGGCGGCCGGACCGGGCCGACGTGCGCCGACGAGCTGGTCATCGGACAGGCGCTGGCGGACCGGCTGGACGTGAAGCCGGGCGATGGCTTGCGCTATGGCGCGGCGACCTTCCACATTCGGGACATCATCGCGGATGAGCCGGACCGGGTGGGCGAGGGTTTTACCCTGGGTCCGGTCGCGCTCACCTCCATGGAAGGTATCAGGCGCACCGGCCTGATCCAGCCGGGCAGCCTGTATGAGAGCAAATATCGCATCCGGCTGAGTGCCGACCGGGATGCCGGGGCGGCGGGCGAGCGGCTGCAGCGTGCCTTCCCCTCTGCCGGGTTCGAGATCAAGGACCGCGACGGCGCGGCGCCGGGGACCAGCCGTTTCCTGGAGCGGATGGGGCAGTTCCTCTCGCTGATCGGCCTCGCCGCGCTCGCCATTGCGGGAATCGGGGTCAGCAATGGGGTCGCCTCCTATCTGGCGATCAAGCGCAACGGCATCGCGACGTTGAAGATATTGGGCGCTTCCTCTGCCGACATCGCTCGTATCTATTTGATGCAGATCGGCGCGGTGGCCATGCTAGCCATTGGCTGCGGGCTGGCGGCGGGCGTCGTGCTGCCGCTGGGGCTGGTGACGGCGATGCGGTACATATTGCCGGTGCAGCCGGGCTTCGCCGTCGCGCCCTGGCCTCTTTTCACCAGCGCGCTTTACGGGTTGTTGATCGCCTTCATTTTCACCATGCCGCCGCTCGCCCATGCGCGGACCCTGCCCGCCGCCGCCCTGTTCCGCGAGATGGTGGACCGGCGGCGCGGCGTCGACCGGGCGAGCATGATCGCCGTGGGCGCGGCGGGAACGGCGGCCCTTGCGCTGGCGCTGGGCACGGCGCGGGAACCGTGGTTCGCGGCGGCGATGCTGGGCGCGGTCGCGGCCATGCTGGCGCTGCTGACCGGAATCGGGCTGCTGGTCCGGCACGTCGCCCGTCGACTGCCCGCGCCGCGCCGTCCGCTTGCCCGGCTGGCGGTGGCCAATCTCCATCGGCCGGGCGCGCAGACTTCGGCGCTGGTGGTGGCGCTGGGGCTGGGCCTGACGCTGTTCGTGACGCTGGCGGCGATCCAGTCGAGTCTCAGCGCCGAAATCCGCAACACCGTGCCCCGCACCGCGCCGGATCAGTTCGTGCTGGACATTCCCATCGCCGCGAAGGAGCGGTTCCTTGCGCTGGTCGCCAAGGAAGCGCCGGCTGCGAAGGTCAATATGGTGCCGACCCTGCGCGGAACGATCGTCGCCTATGGCGGGCAGCGGGTGGCGGACCTGAAGACGCTGCCCGAAGGCGCCTGGTTCCTGCGCGGCGAGCGGGGCGTCACCTATAGCGAGACGCTGCCCGAGGGATCGGAGCTGGTGAAGGGGCAATGGTGGCCGCGAAACTATGCCGGGCCGCCGCTGATCTCGCTCGACCGCGAGGCGGCGGAGGTGATGGGGGTCGGCATTGGCGACACGCTCACCGTGTCGGTGCTCGGGCGCGAGATCGAGGCGCGCATCGCCTCCCTGCGGCAAGTCAATTGGGAGACGATGGGCTTCAATTACATCATGGTCTTCTCCCCCGACACGCTGCGTGGCGCGCCGCACAGCCTGTCAGCGACGATCACGATGAAAGGCGCGTCGGAAGGGGCGATGACGCGCGCGCTGCTGGCGGCCTTCCCCTCCGTATCGATCATCGCCGTGGGAGAGGTGGTGGCGCAGGTCACAGTGCTGCTGGGGCAGATGTCGACCGCGATCGTGCTGGCGGGATCGGTGGCGATCCTGGCAGGGATCGCGGTGCTGATCGGCGCCATCGCGGCGTCGCGGCAGGCGCGGGCCTATGACAGCGTGATCCTGAAGACGGTGGGCGCGACCCGTTGGCAGATATTGGGCGCGCAGAGCATCGAATATGCGCTGCTGGCTGGGGTGCTGGCGCTGGTGGCGTTGGGGTTGGGGCTGGGCGCGGCCTGGTTCGTGATCGTGCGGATATTCGATTTTCACTGGGCGCCGGATTGGCTGCTGGTGCTCTCTACTCTGGGCGCAGGCGCGGTGCTGACGCTGGGGATCGGGCTGCTGGGGTCGATCCCGCTGATGTCGGTGCGACCGGCGCGGGCGTTGCGGGCGCTATAAGGGCCCCTTACTCCGCAGGCGCGAAGCACCGCGCCATGGCTTTCTTGTCTGATGACGCTTTGCCGCAGGGATTGAGGCCATGGAGGAAGGCGATGACGTCCGTCACTTGCTGAGGCGCCAGGACGAAGCGCGGCATATCGCGGTGGCCGACTTCCAGGCCCTTCATGAAGGCGGGCCGCAAGGCGTCGACCGGATACTGCCTGTAGAGATCCCGGAAAGGCGGCGCGACGGCGTTCGGGCTCGCATCGCTTTCCCCGATGGCGTGGCAATTCGCGCATTGCCGCTCCGCCAGCTCGCGGCCCCGGCCCGCATCTCCGCGGCCGGTCGCCGCATAGCCGGCGATCCCGGTCAGCAACAGACCGATCCCGAATATGGGTTTCCACATGCCGAACACTCCTCTCCCGTTCAGATCAAGCCGCTTGCGACAGCGCCTCAGCGATCTGATCCTTGATCGCGAGGCGGCGTTTGCGCAGCTCCGTTTCATGATCCTGCGACGTGGGTCTGACATTCGTCTCGGCCAGGTGGATTGCATCGTTCACCTCGTCATAATCGGCAAGGAGTTGCATGAAGCGCGCATCCGACATCTTCAGCCTGTGTATCTTCTCCATCTGACCGGGAAATTCCTCGCCAAGCATATGCGGCGTATTCGACATGTCTTGCTCCGTTGATGACTGCCGGAGCATGATAGAAGGCGCGCCGGAATGCGCCCATAAGTAGCTTCCCTGATCTTCCGCCAAGGGGATGGATCTTGCGGTCAATCCATCCAGAGGCCGCCGTTCACATCGATAATCTCGCCGGTGATAAAGGCGCTTTCGCGCGTGCAGAGCCAGGCGACCGCCCCGGCCACCTCATCGGACCGGCCCATCCGGCCCACCGGGATTTGCTGCGCCAGCGCGGTGGGGAAGCTGGCCGTCATTGGGCTGGCGATCGGGCCGGGGGCGACAGCGTTGACGGTGATGCCGTGCGCCGCCAGTTCCTTGGCGAGATAGAGGGTCAGCGCATGAACGCCCGCCTTGGCCGCGCCATAGGCGGCGTTGCCGGCGCGCGCCTGTTCCTGCGGGTCGATCCAGGGACGCGGATTGCCGCCATTCTTCGCAAGGACGGACCCGATATTGACGATCCGGCCGAAACCCGCCGCCTTCATCGGCGCGATCACCGCCTGATTGGCAAGGAACAGGCCGCGCAGGTTGATGCCGTGCACCCGGTCCCACTCCTCCAGGCTGATGTCCTCGAACGATCCCAGCGACGTGACCCCCGCCGCGGTGACGAGGGCGTCGATCCGGCCGAAATCGCGGATCACCAAATCGACAAGTTCGCGCACCTGCGCCGCGTCGGCAAGGTCGAGCGCGTAGCCCCGGCCATTGCCCGCCGACGATGGCGCCTCCCGGTCGGCAAGCGCCAGCCGCGCGCCGCCTTCGGCCAGACGCCGTGCGATCGCGTCGCCGATCATGCCGCCCGCGCCAGTGACCAGCACGACCATATCGTCCAGCGCGAACCGCGTCTTCATGCGCCTGCGCTCGCGTGGAGCGCGGCCTGCCGCCCGAACACCGCGCCGCGCAGCACGGATGTCGACCCGGTATAGGTGCGATAATAGAGGCCCATCGTCTCCCCGGCAGCATAAAGGCCATCGATGGCGCGGCCGTCCTGGTCCAGCACACGGGCGTGGCGATCGACCTTCAATCCGCCGAAGGTGAAGACATTGGCCGAGATGATAGGCCAGGCGAGATAGGGCGCCCGGTCGATTGGCCGCGCCCAGTTGGACTTGGGCGGCGTGAGGCCTTGGGTGGCGAGACCGTCACGCTCCAACGGCTTGAATTCGCTTGCCCCGCAGGCTGCATTATAGCGGGCGATGCTGTCGGCCAGCGCATCGCGGGGCACGCAGATCGCATCCGCCAACGCCTCTATGCTGTCGGCCCTGACCGGCGGCTGGTCGGTACGGCTGCCCTTCTGCCAGTTGGGCACATCCTCGATCCGGGCGTCGACGATCAACCAGGCGATGCCGTCGCGCTGCTGATAGATGCGCCGGGTGACATTTTCATAATGGGCATCGACCGTGCCGGGCGCTTCGTCGGTGAAACGCAGGCCGTCCTTGTTGACCAGCACGCCATAGGGGAAGGTGAAGATCGCCGGTTCCGCAAGACCTGAACGGGGATCGATGGGTTCGGCATGATAGCTGCCGAAATCGCCATTGGGCGCGGCCCCGATGTCCAGCGCCATGCGGATGCCTTCGCCCTTATTATAATGGCCTCCCCGCGCCACGGGACGCAGGTTGATCGCCTGCGGGCCGACATAGCGGGCGAGCATTTCCGGATTGCCCTCGAACCCGCCGCAGGCGAGGATCACGGCGTCGCCCTCGATCGCGCCCCGGCTGGTCGCCAGCCCCGTGACGCGCCCGTCCTGCATCAGCAGCGACCGGGCGGTGGTTTCGAAGCGGAACTCCACGCCCTTCGCCTTGCACGCCTCCGTCAGCGTCTCGACCATCGCCAGCCCGCCGCCGACCGGCAGCAGGCGCGTGGTCGTGGTGGTGATGAAGGCGGTGGGCAGGAAATCGAAGCGCAATCCGGCTCGTTCCAGCCAGCGCAGGGTCGTCCCGGCATGGTCGGCAAAGGCCGACAGCAGGTCCGGGTCGACCATCGACTGGCTGCGCGCAAGGGGTGACCAGTCGGCATGGTCACGCACCATTTCCTGTTCGATGCTGGGGTCGGTATAGCCCCCGGCATTGGCCATGAAATGATCGACGAAATCGTCGGCCACCTCGTCCATCGACTTCATGCGCAGATAGGCTTCGGTATAGCGGGTGTTGCCGCCATGCTCGCCCTCCGCAGCGCGTTCGATGAGCGTGACCCGCGCTCCGGCTTCGGCCGCGGTCAGCGCGGCGCTCAGGCCCGCAATGCCGCTGCCCACAACGATCAGGTGCATGATTTTACTCCGGTTTGAACCGCTGTTCGAGCGCGTCCCAATGATGTTTCGCCACCGCTGCTTGCCGTTCCTCGAAAGAGGCGAGCAGGTCGTGGACGGCATCGAGCGAGCCGGTGACCTTGAGCGAACCAAGCACGGTCGCGCTTGCTCGCACCGCCACCTGCAAGGCGGCATTGGCGTAGAGGACCAGACCGAACCCCATGTCGGCCAGCTCGGACTGGGGCAAGGGCGGGGTCTTGCCGCCATGGACGATATTGGCGATCTGCGGCACGGGCAGAGCTGCGATGCGCCGCATCTGCGCCGCATCGCGCGGCGCTTCGACGAAGGTGATGTCCGCGCCTGCCTCGACAAAGGCCTCGGCCCGCTCCAGTGCGGCGTCGATGCCCTCTACCGCCAGCGCATCGGTGCGGGCGATGATCAGGGTGTCACGTGTCCGCGCATCCGCGGCGGCGCGGATCTTGGGTAGCATCTCGCCCAGCGGAATCACGCCTTTGCCGTTGAAATGGCCGCAGCGCTTGGGGAAAAGCTGGTCCTCCAACTGGATGGCGGATGCGCCCGCCCGCTCCAGCACCTTCATCGTGCGAAACGTGTTGACGGCATTGCCGAAGCCGGTGTCGGCATCGACGATCAGCGGCAGGCTGACGGCGTCGGCCATGCGCGACACCGTCCCGGCAATGTCGTCCAGCGTCGTCAGGCCAATGTCGGGCGCGCCTAATGCCATATTGGCGATGCCGGCGCCGGTCACATAGACGCATTCGAAGCCCAGATCCTCGATGATCCGCGCAAAGAGGGCGTTGGCGGCGCCGGGCGCCAGCACGGCTTCCCGGCGCGACGCGATGTCCCGCAGCGCCATGGGATCAGCCCTCCCGCGCCGCCTGGACGAACTGGCCGCTGTTGCTGACCGTGCCGACGGCGGGGGCGATCATCGTGATGAAATGATCATGCAGCGCCGGATTGGGGGCGGCGCAGATATCCTCGATCACGACGGGCGCGAAGCCGGCATCGTCCGCGAAACGGGCGGTGCTTTCCACGACCAGATGGGTGGCGACCCCGCCCATATAGAGCCGCTTGATGCCCTTCTGCATCAGCCAGGTCATCAGGCCCGTGTTGAAGAAGGGATTGACGCACTGTTTGGTGATCACCAGCTCGCCATCGGTCGGCGCGACGTCGGGATGGAATTCGGTGCCGAACTCCCCGACGATCGCGGCGCGATTGGATTTCAGCCCGCCGATCCGGGCGGCGACGCTCAGGCAATCAGCATAGTCGGGACGAAAGCCGAGCCGGACGTGGGCCACCGCCATGCCGGCGCCGCGTGCCGCGTCGAGGCAGCGGCGGGCATTGGCCAGCACGCCCCGTTCCTCGACGATCTTGGCCAGCCCATGCGCTCCGACCTTGCCCTTGGGGTCGACCATTTCATTTTGCAGATCGAGCAGTAGAAGCGCGGACGTCATTCATCATTCTCCGGGTTTCGGGACAGGCCGGGCGGGGACAGGTCACCGACCGGCGGAAAGGATCAGTAACGGACAGAAAGCGTCGCGCCGTAGGTCGCTGGCATACCGGCGAAGCGGGCGGATACGTCCGCGATCTTGTAGGCATTGGTCCAATAATATTTATCACCGACATTGCGGCCCCAGATGCTGAAGCGCCAGCGGTCGTTGGCGCTGGCAATTCCGGCGCGCAGGTCGATAAGAGTATAGCCGTCGATCGCCAGCGTCGGATTTTGCCCGAGTGCGCCGTTGGTCTTGCTGCGGCCGTTGATATTGCCGCCAATAAAGGCGTTGAGCGTCTGCGATACCGGGAATTCGTAATCGGCGGCCACCGACCATTGCCAGCGCGGCGTGTTGGGGAAGGATTCGCCCTTGAAATTCTCGACCACGCCATAGGGATCGAAGTTCACGAAGTCCCCGATGCGGCTTCGGACATAAGTCACGCCTGCATTCAGTGTCAGCCCCCGCACCGGACGCAGCACCGCCTGTAGTTCGGCACCCGTCACCTTCGACTTGGGAATATTGACCAGCAGGTTCAGCGGGCCGAATATATTGGGTGTCAGAATAACGCTGCCCAGAGTCTGCTTATCGCGATAGTCATAGTGGAATATCGCGCCGTTCAGTTGCAGTTTCCGATCCAGCAGCGTCAGCTTGAAACCGGCTTCATAGGCGGTCAGCTTTTCCTGCGTCACCGGCGTATATTGCGAGTCCGACGATGCCGGGATCAACGGGAAGGCGCCGACCTTATAACCGCGACTGACGCTGGCATAGAGCAGCGTGTCCTTATTGGGCTTGAAGTCGATGCCGCCGCGCCAGGACAGATTGTCCTGCGCCAGCTTGGTCCGGGTGATCGTCGGTTGCAGAGCGGCATTGAGCTGCGTGCATTGCGGATTGGGACCGAGCGCCAGGGGATCGCCCTGGGTGATGATGCCCAGGCCGACCGCCAGACTACCATTGGCGCTGTTGCCGGTGCAGCCCGTGAACTTGTCCGACGTGTCGGTATAGCGAAGCCCGCCATGCAGCGTGATGGTATCGCTCAGCACCATGTCGACATTGCCGAAGACGCCATAGGTCTTGAACCGCTGCTCCGAAGAAATCGGGATCTGGTCGGGCACCGGCAGGCCGAAGAAGACGGCGAAGGGCGCGAAGCCGGACGCTTCGGTCGAAGTCAGCCGCTGGACTTCATCCACCTTGTTGTTTTCATGGTTGGCGCCCACGATCCAGCGACTGCCGGAGCCGAACTCGCCCGAAAGCCGCACTTCCTGAAAGAAGGCCTTGATCCGCCCGCTGTCGATCGTGTCGACCAGCACCAGCGCGGTGCCGTCAGGGTCGACCACGTCATGCTGCTTATAGTCGGAATAGGAGGTGAGCGAGGTCAGCGTCACGCTGTCGCTAAGCTCATAGTCGAACCGGCCCGTTACCTGCCACTGGCGGTCGTCGCGGCGGGGATTGAGGCCCGCCGTCCAGTCGCCCACACGGGCGTCGGATGTGACGATCGGCTGGTTCGCCAGGCGCGGATCGACGAAGGGCGGTATCAGCGGATTGACCTGGATAAGCTGCGCCGCCTGCACGTCGGATTTGTCCCAGAAGGCGTTGAAGCCGATCTTCGCCTTCAAACGCTCTCCCTTATAATCGATGAGGCCGCGAAGCTGGGTGAAGTCGCGCTTGCCGTTGCGATCATTGGGCCGGGTTGCGCTGCGCTGCCATTCGCCCGATCCTTCATGCCGGGCCGCGATCCGCACCGCAACCGTATCGCTCAGGGGGCCGGACACGAAGCCGCCCAGATCCCAGCTATCGAAGCGGCCATAGCTGGCGTCGGCCCCGGCGGTCAGATGGTCGGTCGGGCGGGCGGCGATATAGTTCACCGCACCGCCGGTCGAATTGGACCCGAACAACAGGCCCTGTGGACCCTTCAACACTTCCACCCGTTCCAGGTCGAAACTGGCGCTGCGGGTCATCGCGGAAAAGGGCAGGGGCGCCTCGTCCTGATAGACCGTCACGGTCGGCGTGGAACCGATGTCGTAATTGTAGAAGCCCACGCCGCGCAGCGAATAGACCGGCGTGCTGTAGGCCGACTGGGTGAAGGTGAAGCCCGGCACGATCTTGCCCAGATCATTGGCGCTCTGGATGCCCGCCTTGACCAGCTCGTCTCCGGAAGCGGCGCTGATCGACATGGGAACATCGTTGATCGA
Organism: Sphingobium sp. 15-1; assembly: GCF_013375535.1. Lineage (GTDB taxonomy): Bacteria > Pseudomonadota > Alphaproteobacteria > Sphingomonadales > Sphingomonadaceae > Sphingobium > Sphingobium aromaticivastans. The sequence continues at coordinate 241,927 of NZ_JABXJG010000002.1, read as the reverse complement.
TTCCGCCCGCTTGGTAGCGGTGACGATGATGTCGGCGCCCATGTCGGGCTGCGCCGCCTCCTGCGCCAGAGCGACCCCGGCGGGCAGAAAGGACATGGCAATTGCGGTGCTGGACACGGCTGCTGCTAGGCGCGCGAACGTCATCTTCTTCTCTCCCATTGGCCGTCGGCTTGTTTTGACGATGCCTCGGCTTTCCCCTTGACCACAGGGCTAGAACATCGCCATCATCGAGTGAAGCGATAATTATCGATAGCGATTATCGTCATTCATGATAGGAGAGACTATATGCGGAATGTCCTGGTGGTGGGCGCGGGCAATGCGGCGCTCTGCGCGGCGATCGCCGCGGCGGAGGGCGGCGCGAAGGTCACCGTGCTGGAACGGGCGCCGAAAACGGCGCGGGGCGGCAACTCCGCCTTTACCGGCGGGGCGTTCCGCACCGTCTATGACGGGGTGGAGGATATTGTCCGCCTCGTCCCCGACCTTACCGAGCAGGAACGGGACAGCAGCGACTTCGGGCGCTATGATGCGGAGAAATTCTACCTCGATCTGTGCGAACTCAGCGGCTATCGCGCCGACCCGCTGCTGATCGACATATTGGTGCAGCAAAGCCTGCCGACCCTGTCATGGATGCGCGATCAGGGCGTGCGCTTCCTGCCCGCTTATGGCCGGCAATCCTTCAAGGTCGACGGGCGGAACATCTTCTGGGGCGGCCTGACGGTCGAGACGGCAGGCGGCGGAGTCGGCCTGGTGGACGCGCTGTTCCGCCGTGCCGAAGCGCTGGGCGTCACGATCCGCTATGACCATAAGGTCGAACAATTGATCGGCAATCGGCATAGGGTGGAGGGCGTCATCGTCAATGGCGAGGCGCTGCAGGCCGATGCGGTCGTGTTGGCGGCGGGCGGCTATCATGCCAATGCCGAATGGCGGGTGCGCACTTTGGGGCAGGGCTGGGATCTGGCGAAGGTCCGAGGGTCGCGCTACAATACGGGCAACGTAATCCAGGCCGCCTTCGCCATCGGGGCGCGGTCGCACGGCAACTGGTCGGGCTGCCACAGCGTCTTCTTCGACGCGGGAGCCGAGGACTTCGGTAATATCGCCATGCTCAACCAGCAGAAAAATTATTTCACGCTCGGTATAGTCGTGAACCGAAATGGCGAACGTTTTTTCGACGAAGGGTCTGATTTCCGCAACTATACCTACTCGAAAATGGGCGCGGCGATTCTGCGCCAGCCCGGCGGCACGGGCTGGCAATTGTTCGACGCCCAGTCGATCCCTATCCTGCCCGACGAATATCGCGTGCCGCGAGCGGCGCGGTTCGAATCGGATACGCTGGAAGGATTGGCGGCCAAGCTGGAAGGCATTGATCGCGACGCCATGCTGCGGACAATCGCGGAATTCAATGCAGCGGTGGATGAGGACGTGCCCTTCAACCCTGCGGTGAAGGATGGACGCGGCACCCGGGGTCTTGCGATCAACAAGAGCAATTGGGCGCGGGCGCTGCGCGAGCCGCCCTTTGTCGCTTATGAGGTCACATGCGGCATCACGCTGACCTTCGGCGGATTGGCGATCGACGAGCAGGCCCGCGTCCAGAGCGAGGAAGGCGAGGCGATCGCCGGGCTCTACGCGGCGGGCGAACTGGTCGGCGGCCTTTATTATGATCGCTATCCCGGCGGCGCGGGCCTGACCAGCGGCGCGGTGTTCGGCCGGATCGCCGGTGCCCACGCCGCCATGGGCTGATGCCGGACTACATAGCCATGATGTCGACCAGCGCCTGACGCAGCCAGGTCAGCGCAATGTCCTTCGATTGATCGGGCCGCCAGGTGGCCGAGATGTCGATTTCCGGGGTGGGAAGGGGAGGCTCGATCCATTTGAGCTTCCATTCCCCCTTCAGCGTCGTGGCCAGTCGCCTGGGCAGGATGGCGACCGCGTCGCTGCCTGCGACGATCCGGGCGAAGATCAGATAATTGCCCATGGTGAGGCGGAGGTTCGCGGCCTTGCCCAGCTCGTCCCACAACATGGTTTCATGGTTGAACGACACGCGGGGCAGCGCCGAATAACCGACATGGCGCAGCGCCAGAAATTCATCGGCCGACATTCCGGGGTAGAGCGCGTCATTATCCTCCGCGCCGATGCAGACATAAGTGTCGCGATAGAGCAATTCCCGTTCCATGCCCGATACGCGCAGCGCATTGGCCGGAAAGACGAACAGGTCGATGTCTGGCCGGGTCGAGCGGTTGAGGAATTGCGGCCGGATCTCGACAAAGTCGAAGGACAGTTGTGGAGCCTCTATAGCCGCCCGCGTCAGCAACGGCCCGCCGACCAGCGCCGCGACATAGTCTGCCGTCGCAATCACCAGCCGCCGCTCGACAGTATCGATCTGGCCGCGTGACTTGGTGATGACTGCCCGCACACCATTCAGCAATTGGGACACGTCCGGCATGATTTGTTCGGCCAGCGGCGTCGGCACCATTTCGCTGCCCGACCAGGTGAACAGTTCATCGTCCAGCGCCTGCCGCAGCCGGTTGAGCGCGGCGCTGACCGTGGACTGCGCCAGGTTCAGCGTCCTTGCAGCGTTGGATACGTTGCGGTTGGTCCAGATCGCCTCCATCGTGACCAACAGGTTGACGTCGAAATCCCTCAGTTGCATCGCTCTCGCCCAGTGATCGTTTATGACAATAGTGACTATCCAAATATATCGTTTCTGGCAATAGTCTGGCGGCGCTAATCCAGTCCCATCAGCTCGCGGCAAGCGAGAGGCAGGAGTGGATCGATGGCAGAATTGCAAAATCTCGCCTATGTTGTTTTCAGCGTCAGCGATCTTGACGCCTGGCGCAGCTTTGCAACCGACATCGTTGGCCTGGGCACGGTGACGACACCCGACGGCGGCCTTGGCCTGCGCATGGACGATCATCCCTGGCGGATGCTCGCCACCCAGGGGGTTGACGATGACCTGACCCATGCGGGTTGGGATGTCGGCTCGGCGGAGGAACTGGACGTCTATGTCGCCGCGCTTCGCGCTAAGGGTGCGGACGTGCGTGAGGAAGATGCCGGGCGAGCGGCGGCGCGCTGCGTTGTCCGGCTCTACAGCCTCACCGACCCGAATGGCGTCACCCACGAATTTTTCAGCGGGCGCACTGGTTTCGTTCAGGATGGCGGCCATCTTTCGCCCATCTTGCGCGGCGCGGGCTTCACGACCGGCGACCTTGGCATCGGCCATATCCTGCCGGTCTCGCGTGATTATGACGAAGGCGTCGCCTGGTATCGCGACATATTGGGTCTGCGCTACAGCGACCGCATCCGGCAGCTCATCGCGCCGGGCGTCTACGCGGACGCGACCTTCTTCCACAGCGCCACTGGGCGTCACCACTCGCTCGCGACAGGCTCTTTCCCGTCGTCCAAGCGGCTCAATCACCTGATGCTGGAATATCGGGACATGAATGATGTCGGCCTGGCCTGCGATCGCGCCAAGAAGGCCGGTATCCCGATCGTGCTGGAACTCGGGCACCATCCGAATGACCAGATGTTCAGCTTTTACATGCGGACTCCCTCGGGCTTCGGGATGGAACTGGGTCATGGCGGCCTGGTGATCGACGAGGCGAACTGGGAGCCGCAAATCTACGACCGCATGTCGGACTGGGGCCATGCCCGCAACATGAACATGGCCGACTGAATAGTGGCCAATCCAATCAGGGAGTGATTATGTCTATCTGGATCGATTTTCTCGGCGCCGAAATCCGCTATGTCGACACGCCCAGCTTCGGCCGCGTACGCATTGCCGAAGCGGGCAAGGGCAAACCCGAAGCCCTGTTCCTGATGCACGGCATCGGCGGCCATATCGAGGCCTATTCCAAAAATGTGGTGCCATTGGGCGAGCATTTCCACGTCATCGCCTTCGATTTCGTCGGCCACGGCCTGTCGGAAAAGAAGACCGACATCGAATATCCCGCCAGCATCTATGCCGATCAACTCAAGGAGTTGATGGACGTGCTCGGCATCGAGAAGGCGCATATTTCCGGCGAATCTCTGGGCGGGCTGGTAACCGGCCTGTTCGCGGTCAAATATCCCGAACGCTGCCTGCGCCTGATCCTCAATACCGCCGGCGGCATTCCGATCATGACTGACAAGGGCCGCCAGGATCTGGTCAACCTCGCCACGCTGACCGAGAAGAATTACGGTAAGCCGCCCAGCTTCGAGAGCATCAAGGAACGGATGCAGTGGCTCATCTATGAAGGCAATTGGGATCTTCTGACCGACGAGCTGATCGAATCCCGCCTCGCCATCTATTCGCGGCCCGATTTTCAGAAGTCCGCCCCACTCGTCTTCGCCCGTCTGAACCAGGCCAAGGCTGGCGGCGGCAAGGCGATGCCCGACGCGATGGAACTGGAAAAGATCGAGCAGGAAGCCCTGCTGCTGTGGACCACGCACAACCCGATCCATGACGTCCCCGCCGCCGAGGCCGCCCTGCCGCGCCTCAAGAAAGGCAAGCTCTACGTCATGCGGAAGGATTGCGGTCACTGGCCACAATATGAAAGCCCCGAGGAATTCGATGCCGTGGTGGTCAAATATCTGACCACCGGAGAGGTCTGACAGCCATGGCCGCCGCGCTCGCCCATTCCATCCCGTCGTCGCCCATGGCGCCCAAGCCCGACCTGTTTCGGCAGGGCATGCGGCGCCTGGCCGGGGCGTGCACGATCATCACTTCGGTCGCGCCAGGGCAGGGGCGTGAGGGGTGGGCCGGGCTGACGGCGACGGCGGTGGCGTCCGTTACGGCGGAACCGGCGCGGCTGCTGGTCTGCATCAACCGCTCCACCTGGGCGCATAATATCATCAGCCAGTCGCGCATATTGGGCGTCAATGTGCTGGGTGATGATGCCCTGCCGCTGGCCAAGCGCTTTGCCGGAGGCGTCCCGCCGGAGGAGAAATTCGCGGAAGGCAACTGGCTCACCGCCACCAGCGGCGCGCCTTTGCTCGGAAGCGCGCTCGCCAGCTTCGACTGCCTTGTGGGCGAAAGCATCGAAGCCAGCACGCACGACATCTTCATCTGCGATGTGCTGGGCGTGCTGCTGCGCGAACCGGGGGGCGACCCGCTCATCTATTTCGACGGGGCATTCCTGCCCGAACGCCCGATCCAGTGAACAACAAGATACGTGAATAACAAGATACAAGGAGAGCCCGCCATGTCCGTTGCCGTACTGGACCAGAAGGCCAGTGAAATTCCTACAGCCAAGGAACTTGTCGCCCGCGCCGCCGCCATGGTTCCCGGCCTGCGCGCCCGCGCCGACGCGATTGAGGAGGCGCGCCGCGTGCCGGACGATGTGATCGACATGTTCCGCGAAGCCGGCTTCTTCCGCATCCTCCAGCCGAAAAAATATGGCGGATGGGAAATGAACCCGATCGTCTTCATGCGGGTGCTGGGCGAACTGGGCCGAGGCTGCTGCGCCAGCGCATGGGCAATGATGATCCTGGGCGTCCATAACTGGGAATTCGGCGTCATGGACGATCGCGCCGCGCAGGATGTGTGGGGCGAGGATGACCAGACCATCATCGCATCCTCCTATCCGCCGGTGGGCGAATTGACCAAGGTGGAGGGCGGCTGGCGCCTCAAGGGCCGCTGGCCCACCTCCAGCGGCAGCGACCATGGCGCCTGGGCCTTTATCGGCGCGCTGGAACGCAATGAAAAGGGCGTGCCGATCGACCGCCATGCCCTGCTGGTGAAGCGCGAGGATTATGAGATCATCGACGACTGGTACACGTTCGGCCTGTCCGGCACCGGCTCCAAGAGCCTGTTGATCAAGGACGCCTTCATCCCCGATCACCGCGCCCATTCGATGATCGATTACAAGATGGACGATCGGCCGACCAACTATCTCTTCCCCTTTGCGATGGTCTTCTATTCGTCGGTCTCTTCGGTCATCATCGGCTTCGCGCAGGGGGCGATCGACGTCTTCATCGACCAGATGCAGGTGCGGGTCGACAATGGATCGGGCGCGGCGACGCGGCTCAGCCCCTATGTCAAGGATCGCCTCGCCAATGCCGTTGCAAAGGTCCGCGCATCGCAGGCCCGCATGGAACAGATGATGGCGCATTGCACGCAGATCGTCGAACGGCGCGAACTGGTCTCCACCGAGGATCGCATCCATTATATGCTCGACATGGCGCGCATCGGCCGCGAGTGCGAGGAAGCGGTGCTGACGCTCTACAAATGCACCGGGGCGCGGGGCGTGTACAAGTCCAACCCGATCCAGCGCTATCTGCGCGACACGCTGGTCGCCGCCAACCATGTCACCCAGGATGCCGACAATAATGCCGGTGCCCTGGGCGGCTATCTGCTGAGCGGCGAGCTGCCGCCGCTGCTTTACGAAAAGCCGAAGGCCGACTGAGATGGGCATCCGCATCTGGCACCAGAGCTTCACCGTCCTCAGCGACCTTGCGGCCTATGATGACGCGCTGAAGGCGCATTTCAAGCGGGTGGCGCGGCCCGGCACGGTGATCGACATGCACGGCATGCGCGAAGGCACCTATCGGACCAACTATCCGGGCGACGACATCAAGCATGTCGGCTTCCAGTTCCTGCACGCGATCCAGTTCATGCAGGGCGCGCTGATGGCGGAACGGCAGGGCTATGATGCCTTCGCACTCAGCACCCTGCCGGAACCGGGGCTGCGGGAAATCCGCGCCTTGGTCGACATTCCGGTGGTGGGCTATGGCGAATGCGCGGCACGGGCGGCGGTGGACGACGGGCGGCGGTTCGGGGCGCTGGTTTTCATTCCGGAACTGGCCGAACTCTATCGCGACAATGTCCGCCGCCACGGCATCGGTTGCCGGCTCGTCGGCGCCTGCGACGTCGGCTTCCGGTTCACGGATGTGCTTGCGGGCTTTGCGAGCCCCGGCCCGTTGATCGATCGCTTCCGTGTCGCTGCCCGAGATCTGATCGGCAAGGGTGCGGAGGCGATCGTGCCGGGTGAGGCGCCGCTCAATGTGCTGCTTGCCATGAACGGCGTCAGTGAAGTGGATGGCGTGCCGGTGATCGATTCCCTTGGCGCCTGGGTGCGGGCTGCGGAAGCGGCGGTGGATGCCCGCCGGGCTGGCAGGCAAGCGGCGGGGACAGGCTATTTCGGAGCGATTCCCGATCCGATCCGACGCGACGAGATACTCGATTTCTACGGATTGAACCCGGCATGATGGATGTGATCGTCATTGGCGGCGGGGCGGCTGGCTGGGCCGCCGCCCTGTCCGCCGCGCAGCAGGGCCTCAGCGTCGTGCTGCTGGAAAAACTGGCTGAATCCGGCGGTTCCTCGGCCATGAGCGGTGGGTGCCTCGCCTTTGCGGGCACCGATCTTCAGGCAGATCAGGGTGTGGTTGACAGTCCCGACCTGCTGTTCACCGACCTGCGCGAAGTGGGCCAGCGGGTAAACGACGCGGATTTGGTGAGGACCTATTGCGATGCGCAGCTTGCCACCTATGCATGGCTGAAGTCCGCAGGCGTGGCGTTCAGCCCGGTGATCGAGACGGCGGCGGGCCAGTCGGTGCCGCGTGTGCACAGCGTCGATCCCGCGGATATGGTCCGCGCCCTTCATGCGGCGGCGGAAGCAACCGGCCATATCGGCTATCGCCCCGGCATGGCTACGCGCTCGCTGCTACAGAGCCCGCACGGGCGTGTCATTGGCGTCGTTCTCGAAAATGGCGAAACGCTGGAAGCGGCACGCGGCGTCATCATCGCCAGCGGCGGCTTTGCCAAGAATCCGGCGCTGCTTGATCGCTATGCCCCTCAATATGCCCCAGCCGTGTTCGTTGCGGGAGCAGGATCGCAGGGCGACGGTTTGCAGATGGCGCAGGCCTTGGGCGCGGACCTGCGCGACATGGATTATGTGAAGGGCACCTTCGGCAAGCATCCGACCGACGAGAGCAACGACCACAGCCTGCAAGCCGTCTACAAGGGCGCGATCGCCGTCAATCAGGACGGTCAGCGCTTCGTCGATGAGAGCATTTCCTACAAGCTGCTGGGCGATGCGGTCATGGCCCAGCCCTGGCATTGCGCCTATCAGATCATGGACCAGGCGATTTTCGATACCGGCAACAACCTCGTCCGCATCCTGGATTTCGGGCGGCGGCTGGAGGAAGGACTCTTCTATGTCGGGGAGACGCTGGCGGACCTCGCCGCGCAGATCGAGATTGATCCCGATGCGCTGGCGGCGACCGTGGATCGCTACAACGGCCATGTCGACGCCGGGCATGATCCCGATTTCGGGCGATCGCATCTCGTCCATCACCATGGCGCGTTGCGCAGGATCGATCGGGGGCCCTTCTACGCCTATCCCTCGACCGCCGTGGTGTTCGGCACCTATTGCGGCCTGCGTATCGATAGCCAAGCGCGCGTCCTGCGCACTGACGGTCACTGGATCGAGGGACTCTACGCCGCTGGCGAAGTCACGGGCGGCTTTCATGGCGTCGCCTATATGACCGGTTCGGCGCTCGGCAAGGCGGTGGTATTCGGGCTGATCGCGGGACAGGCGGTGGCGGCCCCATGAAGATCATGGTGCTGATCGCGGGGGTGCTAGACCCTAAATGGCCGGTGAAGCCCGTGGCCTGAGGATTGCCCCTGCGCAGTGGCGACCGGCTGCTGCTCAGTCCCTTCGATGAGGCGGCGCTGGAACTTGGGCTCAAGATCCGCGATGCGCGGCCCGATGTCGAGCTGAGCGCCATTGTGGCGGGCGGTTCCGAAGGAGAGAAGCTTGCCCGCTCGATTTGCGCGCTCCGTGTGGCGGACGTGTCGACCCTGGCCCTGCCGGACGCCTGGGATCAGGCAGCGACCGCGCAAAGGCTGGCTCAGGCGGCGCATGGCGCTGACCTGATCCTCATAGGCCGCGAATTTGGGGATTGCGACGATGGGCTGGTGCCGCCGATGCTGGCCGCCATATTGGGCCTGCCCTTTTTCGGGCGGGCGCAGGTGGTGCAGGCAGAGCCGGACGTGCGCCTGATGCGCGAGGCGGGCAGCCATGAGGAATGGCTGACGGTCGATCGTCCGCTTGTCGTCAGCGCGACGAATGACCGTCGCAACCGGCTGCGCAAGCCGCTGATGAAGAATGTCATGCAGGCCCGCCAGGCGCGGATCGCGCATCGGGACGCCCGGCCGGTCGCCGCCACCGGCCTGCAATTGGCGGGCAGCGCCGCGTTGGCCGGCATGCGGTCGATCACTGACTGCCGGATGATCGAAGGCGATGTCCAGGAACAGGCACATGCGCTTGCAGCCCTGCTAAGGGGTGAACGGGTATGAACGATTGGCAGTTGGTGAGGGTGGAGCTTGGCGCCGCCAGCGAGGGAAAGGCGGCGCCGGGCTGGCGGAGGGACCGTAGCCTGCTGATCTTCCCGGCGACGCCCGAAGGGGAGGCGCTGGCGGGATTGCTGGCGGCGTCCCTTGGCGCAGTCTTGCTGGGCCGACTGTCCGACGTCGGCGTGGATGGCGACATGCTGATCGTGAAGCGCCCCGCTTATGGCGGACGTATCCTGCTCGACCTGCGGTTGATGCAGGGCATCGCCGTCGCGACCATGAACGAACCACCCGCCTGCGACGGGCTGATCGCGCTTGCCGCGCCGGAGGTTCCGGCCTTCGAACGCGTCGAATTGCCCATGCGTGACGCCGCGCTGGAAGGCGCGCCGCTGATCGTGAGCGGAGGGCGAGGGCTGGACGCCCAAAGTTTCCTGACGCTGAAAGCTATCGCGAACAGGCTTGGCGGCGCGATCGGCGCCAGCCTGCCTGCGGTCGACCTGGGCCTGGCCCCCGTGTCCCGCCAGATCGGCCAGTCGGGCCATTTCGTCACGCCGCATGTCTATCTGGCCGCAGGCATATCGGGCACGCCGCAGCATCTGGCCGGTATCGGCGCCGCGACCCGGATCATCGCGGTCAACAGCGATCCCGATGCGCCGATCTTCCGGTATGCGGAGGTCGGCGTGGTGGCCGACGCCCGGCAATTGCTCCCCGAATTGCTGCGATCCATCGGCGCATGAGAAGCAAGTCGGCGCAAAGAAAGAGGAACGGAAAATATGCCTTCCCCCAGTCATGAAGATCTCGCCAGCCGCCTGCGGGCTGCCTATGCCGGGGGCGCGGTGCCGCCGTTGCGCGATGGGCTGGACCCTGGTGATGCCGATGGCGCCTATGCGATCCAGACGATCAACACGCGCTATTGGGAGGGGCAGGGCCGCCGCGTCGTCGGCCGCAAGGCGGGGCTGACGGCCAAGGCGGTTCAGCAGCAATTGGGCGTCGATCAGCCGGATTTCGGCGTCCTGTTCGATGACATGCGGATTGCCGATGGCGGCACGCTCGACCCCGCGCGGACCTTGCAGCCAAAGGCGGAAGCGGAGATCGCTTTCATCCTAGGCGAGGATTTGCCCGATCCCGAAACCGCCGTCGCGGCCGTCGCGAAGGCGGTTGCCAGTGTCCACGCTGCCATAGAGATTGTCGACAGCCGCATCGCTGACTGGAAGATCGCCTTTGCCGATACGGTCGCGGATAATGGTTCCTCGGCTTTCTTCGTCCTTGCCCGCGATGGCAGGCCGCTGGTGGGGCTTGATCTCTACAGTTGCGGCATGGTGATGGAAATCAACGGCGCGCCGGTTTCCTTTGGCGCGGGCGCGGCGGTGCTGGGCAATCCCCTGAACGCCGCGGCCTGGCTCGCCCGAACGCTTGCGCGGCGCGGCGAACCGCTCAAGGCGGGGGATATTCTGCTGGCCGGCGCTCTGGGGCCGATGGTCGCGCTCCATCCTGGCGATCATGTGCGGGCTGTCGTCAGCGGCATCGGTGAAACGCATTTCTCCTGCGCAAAGGCCTGAGCGTAATGACCAGCCGTTGGTCGGCTTATGGAACAAGAGTGGAAGCTGTATGTTCCTTCAGTCTCTAAAGGAGGAGGATGGACATGGCTGAAGTGCATAGGGATCCCTATACGGGCGATCGCGTTGTCGTACACAAGAATCGCGGCGGCTGGACCATCGCGGCGGTGCTGGTAATCATTCTGGCGATTGTCGGCATCTTGTTCGCCACTGGATTCTGGAAAGCCGATGTTTCAGGCGGCGACGTTCCTGAGGTCAGCGTCAAGGGCGGTGAATTGCCCAAGGTCGATGTCGATTCCAAGGCCGTGGTGGTCGGAACCAAGAAGGAAACCATCGACGTGCCGACCGTGGGCGTGAAGGATAATGGCGAGAAATAAACTCTCTCGCTTTCGGTCGTTTGCGTAAATTTCGGTTCGGGCCAGCTTTTTGAGCGTATTCGGATATTCGCATAGGAATATCCGAATACGCATCCAATGTTTCGGACATCTGCAATAAGTTCATGCAGTCAAGGCGATCGACGAAGCGATGGAAGCAGGCAGTTGAACCCCATCCATCACCGCGCCCGGATACTGGTTTCGCTGATCCGTCCATCCAGCATTGAAATTTGCACATCGGCGGCGGCGGCGACATCTGTATCATGGGTCACGCAGACCACGGCGCGGCCCTGATCATGGGCAAGGCTGCGGAACAACTCCACCACGCGGGCGCTGTTCTGGCTGTCGAGATTGCCGGTCGGCTCGTCGCACAGCACCAATACGGGATCATTGGCGATGGCGCGGGCGATGGCGACGCGTTGCCGTTCCCCGCCAGACAGCCGGTCGGGCGTCTTGCCGCTCTTGGCGCCAAGGCCCATCGTCTGCAGCAACGCCTGCGCCTTGTCCCGCGCCTGCGCCTGGTTCAGCAACCCCAGCCGCCGCATGGGCAACATGACATTTTCCAGCGCGGTGAATTCCGGCAACAGGAAATGGAATTGGAACACGAAGCCGAAGCTCGCCAACCGGATATGGGCGCGCTGATCGCCGGTCAGCGGGTTCATATCCTTGCCCTGGAACAGCACATGGCCGCCAGTCGGCCTGTCGAGCAGCCCCAGCAGATAGAGCAGAGAGGATTTGCCGCAGCCCGAAGGCCCGACAATGGCGACGAAGCTGGCCGGCTCGATCGCGATCGCCACGTCCGTCACCAGTGTGACCGGAGGCGTGCCCGGCAGGCTGCGCGACAGTCCTTCCGCCTGCATGATCGCGCTCATATCGCGCCCCGCAATATGTCGACGGGATCGACCCGCGCCGCTTTGCGCGCCGGCAGCCAGGCCGCGACCGCCCCGGCCAGCAGCGACGCGGCGGCGGCGATCGCATATTGCCGAGCGGAACGGTCGAGCGGCAGGCGCTGGTCCTCGCCCGCAATCGGAAATTCCAGCGAGCCGAGGATCGCCATCAGTCCATAACCCAGCAGCCATCCCGCCGCGATGCCGATCAGCGCCAGCATCAACCCCTCCATCACGAAGATCAGTTGCAGGTCGCGCTCCGAAAAGCCGATGGAGCGCATGATGGCGATGTCGCGCCGCTTGTCGTTGATGCTGTTCGACACCACCGTGTAGATGCCGAAGCTGGCCACCAGCAGGATCGCGGACACGACGCTGTACATGATGACGTTGCGGGTCACGAGCAGGGAGAGGAAGTCGGCGGAACGTTCCTGCCAGCTTTCCGCCTTGTAGGAGAAGCGCGCCTCCAGCCGCCGGGCGATCGGCTGCGCGGCATAGGGATCGTTCAGGTGCACGCCGATGCGGTTGATGATGAAGGGGCGGCCCAGCAGCGATTGCGCCTCCCGCAGCAGCACATAGCCCGCCGTCGCGGCCAACTGGCTTTGGCCCCGCTTGAACAGGCCGACGATGCGCAGCGACCGGCTCTGGCCCGAAGCCGGGGTCGCGCCCACCACGTCGCCCATGGCGAGACCCAGGCGTTGGGCCATTTCCTCCCCGATGATGATGCCGCCCTGCGTGCTTTCCAGATCGCGCAGCCGCCCGGTGCGGAGCTTGTCGTCGATGGTGCTGACCTTCTCCTCGACCGCCGGGTCGACGCCGATGATGGTCAGCGCTTCCTCCCGCCCGCCGCTGCGCAGGGTGATGGCGCCGGTCAGGCTGGGCGATCCGATCGCGCCCGGCTCGGCATCGATGGCGCGCAGAATCTGGGGCCAGCCTTTCAGCCCCCGCACCTCGTTGCGCGCCTTGTAATGGCGCAGGTCGACCGCGCCGCCGGGATAGGCGCGGATGCCCGGCTGGGGCGGGGGGCTGCGCAGCTCGTCGGAAATGACGATATGGGGGGCGGCGTCGATCAGCGTCTTCACGAAATCATTCTGGCTGCCGATCATCATCGCGGACACCGCCAGGAAAAAGCCGACGCCGACCGCGACGCCGCTGACCGCCACCAATGTCTGGCGGCGGCGCCCGGCCAGATGGCGGAGCGCGATGGCGACAAGCAGGCCGGATTGCCCGGTCATCGTCTGGCCCGTACGCGGCTGTTCTCGCGTAGACTGTCGTCGGGCTTGGCGATGACGGTTGCGCCTCGCGACAGGCCGGCCAGTATCTCCGTATCGCTGGAGCCGACGATTCCGGTACGCACCGCCCGGCTGTGGACGCGCCCGTCGCGCACCACCCAGACCCTGCCATCCACCACCGCCGCCGACGGAATCAGCAGCGCCCCAGGCGTCCGGCGCGTCACGATATTGACCTCCAGCGTCAGGCCGAGCGGCAACGCCATGGGCGCGTCGGTGACGATCCGGGCGCGGAAAGCGCGCTGTTCGGGGTCGCCGCCCGGCGTCACCTCCCGCACATGACCGCGCAGCACCCGGCCGGGCCAGGCGTCGCTGGACATCAGCGCGGCCTGTCCGGCATGGATGCGCGGCACGTCGCGCTCGTCGACCGTGGCGGTGATGCGGATGCGAGCGGGGTCGCCCAGCGTCATCAGCGTGCGACTGGGTATGGCGAGGTCGCCCGGCTCCACATCCCGGCGCAGCACGATGCCGTCCATGCCTGACCGCACGGCCATCTGGTCGAGCCGGGCGGCGGCGCTGTCTTCCGCCGCCCTGGCGCCGTCCGCCGCCGCCACCGCCTGATCGCGGGCCGCCCGCGTGACCCAGCCCTTGGCGAACAGCGCGACCACGCGCCGTTCGTCCTGCATCGCCACCCGTCGTTGCGCGCCCGCCTGTTGCAGCGCGTGACGTTGTTCCTCATCGTCCAGCAGGATCAGCGGCTGGCCGCGTCGCACCCGGTCGCCTTCGTCCACCAGCACCTGCCGCACGGGCGCGGTGAGGCGAGCGGCGACGGACACGGGATGCTCCGCCTCGACAAAGCCGGTGGCATAGACCAGCTCCACCGCCTCACCGACGCGCGCGGTCGCGGTCGTCACCTCGCGCGTCCGTCCGGCCAGCAGCGCATAGGCCGCCGCGCCCGCCAGCAGCACCGGCAGCAACAGCCAGAGCGTGATGCGTTTCATTCCCCTTGCTATAGCATCATGCGGTCAGGCGCTTCTATGCCCCCCCGACCGGAATCGACGTCGGCTTCTTTTCCGCGGTCGCAAGACGGGGCACGATGACCTTCAGCAATCCCTTCTGAAGCTGAGCGGTCGCCTTGTCGGCGTCAGCCTCGAACGGCAGGGCGAAGCGGCGCAGGAAGCTGCCCTGGCTGCGTTCGACCAGATGATAATGCTTCTTCTCGTCCTTTTCCTCGCGCTCTTCCTTATGCTCGGCCTTGATCGTCAGCATGCCCTCGTGAATGTCCAGCGATACGTCCTTTTCATCGAAGCCCGGCAGTTCGGCGGTCAGCTCAAGCCCTTTGTCCGTTTCAGCGATGTCGACCTTGGGGATCAGGAAGCCCTTGGTGTCGCCGCTCTGCGGGGCGGTCCAGCCCCGGCCGAAATCATCGACCAGCCGGTCCATCTCCTTGCGAAAATCGACAAAGGGATCAAAGCCGCCGCGCAACAGGTTGCCGCGGCCAAAGGGTATCAACGAGCGATATTCAGCCATTGTCCTTCTCCTTGCCTATCCTTGTGCGAGATGAAAGCCGCCGCCTGTTTGCTCATGGCGCGGAGGGGCGGGTCTTCGCGTCATGGTCCGGCCCATGCATGGCTTTGCAGTCCTCCATAGGTCCGGCCCGGCCATGGGGGTCCGCCGCTTGGGTTCCATCCGGCCCTTGTGCGTCATGCCCGCCCTTCATCATCGGGCAGGGATGCGCCGCGTCGCAGGCCGGAGCGGGGGAGGGCGTCGCCGCATCGGCGGGATGATGGCCGGCATGGCCGCCGGTTACGGCGGACTGGGCGAATGCCGCATTGGCGATCACGAGAGTCGACAGACTCAAGATGCTCAGGAAACGGCGCATGAAGCGATCCTCCTCGTCAGACCAAGGACGAGCTTCGATCAGCGCGCCCTCCGGCGCTATAGGTAGAGTTACGCATCGTGGGCGCCGCCGCCCCGGCATGGCTGCGCTATGCCCTGCCTGCTCCCGTCTGATCCAGCGCGGTCATGAGCTGGACCGAGAGATCCTGGATCGTGAACGGCTTTGCCAGAAGGGGTATGCCCTCCTTCGCGGCGGAGGCCGCCGCCGCGCTGTAGCCCGTCATCAACATCGTTCCCAGATGCGGCCAAAGCTGCCTGATCTTCAGCGCCAGGTCCATGCCGCTGACCTCCCCCGGCATGATCATGTCGGAGAGGATCAGCGAGAACTCGCCATTTTCCTCCAGCCGGCGAAGCGCCTCGTCGCCATTGTCGACCCGTTCCGCCTCATAGCCCAACGCCACCAGCATGCCGCCGACCGTATCGGCCACATTGTCGTCATCCTCGACCAGCAGGATGCGCTGCTTGCCGAAAGCGGCCACCGGTTCGGCCAGGCTGTCGCTGTGCCGGGCGGGGAGCAGGGAGCGGGGCAGCAGCAGGGTGATGGTCGTCCCCTGGCCGACGATGCTGTCGACCAGCACCTCGCCGCCCGATGCGCGCGCGAAGCCATAGACCTGGCTGAGCCCCAGGCCGGTTCCCTGGCCCACTTCCTTCGTCGTGTAGAAAGGTTCGAAGATCTTGTTGATCAGATCGGGCGCGATGCCTGCGCCGCCGTCCGTCACGGCGATCTGCGTCCGGTCGGGCAGGTCGCCGCCGCCGGGCAGGTTCGCGCCCTCGATGACGATGGTGCCGCCCCTGGGCATGGCGTCGCGCGCGTTGAGGGCGATGTTGAGGATCGCGACTTCCAGTTCCGACGCATCCACCTCCACCGGCCAGAGACCGGCGGGAAGGTGCATGGCGACCTCTATGCTTTCGCCCAGGGAGCGTTCGAGCAGCGCGTCCATGCCCTTGATCCGCTCGCGCAGATCGATGACCTCCGGGTTCAGCGGCGTGCGGCGAGAAAAGGCGAGGAGCTGCCGCGTCAGTTTCGCGCCGCGATCGACGGCCTGGCGTATCCCGGCCTTCAACTTCTCCAGCCTGACCGGATCGCTGGTGCGTTCCATCAGGTCGAGCCCGCCGGAAGCGACCATCAGCAGATTGTTGAAATCATGCGCGACGCCGCCGGTCAACTGGCCCATCGCCTCCATCTTCTGCGATTGGCGCAGCGCCTCCTCGGCTTGCTGGCGGCCGGCAATTTCCGCCTGCAGCGTCTGATGCGCCCGGCGCAGGGAAGAATAGGATGCCGCGAGCATCACGATCAGCACCGATGCCGCAAGCACGATGACCGCGATGCCCAGATAGCGCGTCAGACGGCGCGACAGGCTGTCCAGGGTGGACATGAGATAGACGGAACCCAGTCGCGTGCTGCCCTGCTTGACCGGCACGGCGACGGCCAGCGCGTTTGAGGGGGCGTCCCGCCTGGCGTCCTCCGCGCTTCCGGGCAGCCGGGCGGGCGCGCGGGCGAAACCGCCCGCCAGGCCGCCCTGACCATCATAGGCGGCTACCGCGACGATCTGAGGATCGGCCTTCAACGCGTTCAGATATTCCTGCAATGCGACATCGTCGTCGAAGGCCAGCGGCGCGGCGATCCCGCTGGCCAGGATTTGCGCCTGGGCCGTGGTCTGCCGCAGCTTTTCGATGCGGGCGAGCTGTTCGAGCTGGAAGGTGGCCGCCAGACCGGCGGCGAGCAGCATCAGGGCGATCAGCACGGCGGAAAGGGGCGTCGCCATCTGGGCAATGACATTACCCAGGCTGAGCCGGCTTTGGGGTACTTGCGTCATTTCCTGTCCACCGCGATTGCAAGGCCAAGCAATTTGGAACTGATCTTGAGGCCATGGGCGCGGGCCGCGCCGTCGTTGATCTGGAAGCGGACGCGGCCGCTTTGCTTGACAAATTCTATCATCGCCCCGGTCGGCCCCGCGCTCCTGTCCGCGACGGTCAGGACCGGCTGTCCCTGGGTCGTCGCGAAGGGCGCATAGCCGGGGTCCGCCGATGCGCCCGCAAATAATATATGGCATCCCGCGGGGCCGGTTTCATTGCCGGTCCGCCGCACCACGACGGGGCGGCCCACCATCTTCTGGCCGCGCACCACGTCGTTCAACAGCGTGCCGAAAGGGTCCTCTCCGACGACGCAGATGATGAAATTCCTGTCCGTGGCCGAAAAGGCTCCGGGCGGCCATTCCACGAAGGGCGCGAATTTGAACAGGAAATTCGCCTGGATGGCGCGTTCCAGCGAGGAGGGTGAATTGGCCGCTCCCGCCGCTGGCGCGCCCCCGGCCAGAACCGACAGGCACAACAGGGCCGCCCATCGCAGGCGGCCCGGACGCCTCTTGCGGGGGGGAGGGGTCAGATCGTCCATTTGAGCGCCACGAACGCGCTGCGGCCGAGCGGCGTCGCCTGCGAGGCGGGCAGCTCCTGATGGCGGCGGTGGAGGAGGTTGAAGCCCGAAACCGACAATTCGGCCCGTTCGTCGAACTGCCAGCCCAGCCGGGCGCCCAGCTCGACATAGGCCGGGACATGCGGGTCCGGCAAAGCGGAGACATAGCGCAGGTCGAAATCGACATTCACCTCCGGCCCGATGTCCATGGAGGACCGCAGGGTTGCGCGATGCTTGGGATCATTGCCCACCTGGGAAACGCCCAGCAGCGGCACCGCGTCCGGCTTGAAGCGGAATTTCTGGATCAGCAGGCTGTAACCCGGCTTCAGCCGCCACCAGTCCGCCACCCGAATGTCGGCCCAGGCGTCGAAGCCATAGCTGTGCCCCTCTATCCCATTGCCCCAGCGCAGCGGCAGGAAACCGCCGGGAGCGGGTTCGACCGACCGCAGATCGTCATAGACATTGTAGAAGGTCGATAGGGACAGCGACGCGCGGGGCGAAACCGTCAGCCGCGTGCCAAGCTCATAGGCGGTCAGCTTTTCGGAGCGGAAGCTGGAGAGGGCGGTCAGGATGACCGTCTGGCCGATGGTCTCCACCACATCCTCGTCGAACGGCGTGGGCGACCGCACGGCGCGGGACACAGCGCCCCAGATCAGCGTGGTTGGCGCCGGCTTCCAGGACAGGCGGACGCTGGGCAGGAAGGTCAGGTCCGTATAACTCCGCTGTTCCAGCTTGGCGCCGATCGTGCCCGTCAGGGACGGGGTGATGGCGATGCTGTCCTGTGCGAACAGATTGCCGACGAACAGGTCGCGCTGGCGGGGCACGAAGTCCAGGCCGGGGATCTTCTCGATCACATAATGGCTGATCCGCGCCCCGCCGCCCCAGACGATGTTGTGGGCGTCGCCCAGGGTGAAGCTGTGCTGCCCCTCGACGTCGAACGTATCCAGGGCGAAGCGGCCTCCGTCATTCTCGATCCTGCGCGCCGTGTGATCGTAAAAGGCCTGGAGTTGCAGGGTCGCGCCCGATGCCGCGGCATGGCGCCAGCGGGCGAGCAGGTCATAGCCGTGAAAATTCTCGTCCGCCGCCGCGCCTTGCGAGCGGGAGCCGTAATAGCCGTCCCCCTGGACCATCAACGCATCGGCGGGGGTCGCATTCCAGTCGAAGCGGAAGCCGCCCTGCGTCCGGCGGTTGCCGTCGTCCAGGCCGGACGCGCTTTCGAAATTTTCGTGGCGTTTGACGAACAGGCGGTAGCTGGCATTTTCCCCCGCATGGCCGCCATAGCGCAGGCCCAGATCATAGGTCCTGTTCCCGATCACGCCCGTTCCGTACAGGCCCTGCGACGCCCCCGCATCGCGGGTGATGATGTTGATCACGCCATTGACCGCATTCGATCCCCATAGCGTGGCGCCGGGGCCGGAGATCACCTCGATCCGTTCGACATCCTCCGGCAGGATGTCCGGCATGTCCCAATAGACCCCCGAATAGAGCGGCGAATAGACGCTGCGGCCATCGATCAGGACGAGCAGCTTGTTGGAGAAATTCTGCGCCTGGTCATTGCCGCTAAGCCCGCGCGCGGCGACGACCGTATTGTTGGGACCGCCGCGCATGACCTGCAGATTGGGCGCGAGCCGCAATATGCCCGGCAACGTCAGCGTGCCGGACCGCACGATGTCGTCATGGGTGATGACATAGATGGAGGCGGGGGCGTCCGCCAGCGACGCGGTCGAGCGGGTGACCGATGTGACGTCCAGCTTCGACAGGGCGGAGATCGGCATGTCGCGCAGCTCTTCGATGCTCTGCGCATGCGCGATGGAGAAAGATGATGGCAGAAGGCCCATGGCCATGAAAGCCGCACACGCCGCATTGCCAAAAGCCCAAGCCCGAGACATCTCTATCATTCCCCCCTGCGCATGCATCCGGACTGCCCCCTAAGCAGGGTCTCCCGCGCGCCACCGGTCGTTACGCAGGCGCGCTGGAAAAGTTCCCATGCAGCTTCTTTGATCCATTGACCATGATCTCCCACTCGCTGACTGATGCGATCGCAAGGGGATAGCCGATCCTGCATCGGTCGTCTCGCCCATCATTCCCGCGTCCGCCTCCCTCTCTCATCCAAGCCTTCACAGCGCTGCCAGGCTCTTGGCCAGGTCGATCTGCTTGAAGGGTTTGGTCAGTCGCGGCTGCTCCGCCGAAATGCCGGCATTCTCCGCATAGCCCGATATGAGCAATGCACGTATCTCCGGCTTGAGTAGCCTTGCCTGTTCGATCAGGTCGGTGCCCGTCGTGCCGGGCATCAGATGGTCGGTGACGAGCACGTCGATGTCCGGTTCGGTCTTCATGATCGCCAGCGCATGTTCGGCGGAATTGGCCTCCAGCACGTCGTAACCCAGTTCGCGCAGCATGTGCACGGTGCTTGCCCGCACCAGATCCTCGTCATCGACCACCAGCGCCATGCCGTGATCGAGCTTGACCGCGGACAGCTCCGGTCCGGCGGCATCCTGCCCTATCTCGATCGCGCTCGTCGGCAGCCAGAGGCTGATCGTCGTGCCCTGACCGATGGCGCTTTCGATCGTCAGCGCGCCGCCCAACTGCGCGACCAGTCCATGCACCATCGACAGGCCAAGCCCCGTTCCCTGGCCCACGCCCTTAGTGGTGAAAAAGGGTTCGATCGCCTTTTCGGCGGTATCCTGATCCATGCCGATGCCATTGTCCGCGACCGACAGCCGGATATAGCGGCCTTCCCGCAGACGCAGGCCGTTTTCGGGCGCCATGACCTCGCATGTCACGTCGATCCGGAGTTGTCCGCCATCGGGCATGGCGTCGCGCGCATTGACCGCCAGGTTCAGCAGCGCCATTTCGATCTGGTTCGCGTCGGCATGGGCCGCGGGCAGACCGTCGGTGATCGCCAGATCGACTTGCACCCGGGGGCCGGACGTGCTGACGATCAGGTCGCGCATGTCCCGCACCAGCCCGCCAATGTCGATGGCGGTGGGTTGCAGCGGTTGCCGCCGGGCGAAGGCGAGCAACCTCTGCACCAGCATCTTGGCCCTGTCCGCCGATTGCAGCGCGCCTTCGATCAGCCGGCGCTCCCGATCCGTTCCCAGGCCGCGGCGATGGAGAAGGTCGAGACTGCCGACGATCGGCGTCAGCAGATTGTTGAAGTCATGGGCGACGCCACCGGTAAGCTGCCCCATGGATTCCAGCTTCTGCGACTGGCGCAGCGCCTCCTGCGCCAGTTCCAGTTCGCGGGACCGCTGCTGCACCCGCTCTTCCAGCGTCTCGTTGAGAGCGCGCAATCGCTCCTCGCTTTGGCGCAAGGCCGCCTCCATGCGGCGCCGTTCGGTGATGTCGTTGAACAGCACCGCGACCTGCGGCGTGTCCGGCCCGCCCACGCGGAAGGCGTAGACATCGTACCAATAGCCGCCCAGCGCTTCAGCCTGATCCTCGAAACGGACGCTTTCCCCCGTTCGGGCGACGCGGCCGTAAATGTCGAACCAATGCTGTTCATGCCCCGGCACCAGGGATCGCATCGTCTTCCCCACGGCGTCGGTCAGACCCATATGCCGCGAAAAGGCCGGATTGGTTTCGATGAAGCGATAGTCGGCGGGGTTGCCCGTCTCGTCGAAGATCACCTCTATGATGCAGAAGCCCGCTTCGATCGAATCGAACAGCGACCGATATTTTTCCGCGCCGCGATGCAGGTCCTCCAGCCTCGCCCTTGCATCATATTGCCGGCGCCGGCCGCGCAGGGCCGATTGGGCCAGGCTGATCAGAGTGGTGGGATGAAAGGGACGTTCAAGGAAATTGACGTTGCCCAGCATCTCCAGATAGCGGGAAGCCGACGGATTGCGTTCCAGCCCGCCCCCTCTGCGCGTGAGCAGGATGAACGGGAAGTCCGACCATTCCGGCTGTTTCTGCAGCCAGCCCACCAGAGGATGGAGATCGCGATTGTGCAGCGCCTCTTCCGTGACGAGCGCGAAGCCGGACCCATGGTCGATTCCGCTGAGCAGGGAGGGAAGATCCGCGCAGACCTGCGACCGCAATCCCGCTTCGCCCAGCATGGAGGCGGCGATCTCCGCATCGCGTCCGACCGGAGCGAGGATGAGTGCCCGTTCGGAGAGATGTGGGATCACGCCTTGTCGTCTTCGAGCAGCACCGGCGGGCTTCCGACGAAATGGGGCACGCCGCGCAGCACGCCCTGAAAGCCCGTCAACGGTTCGCCCAGGCGGATGCCGTAAGAACCGATGCGAAATTCGCGAATGGTGTCTTCGTGCGATCCCGTCCGCTTCTTGATGATCGATATGGCACGCCGCACCCGGCCCAACGCCTCGAAATAACGCAGGAGGATGACCGTGTCGGCCAGATAGGTAACGTCGACCGGCGCCTTCATGTCGCCCACCAGGCCATGTTGCGCGACCGTCAGGAAGGTCGTGGCGCCTTGCCGGTTCAGATATTGCAGAAGTTCATGCATATGCAGGACCAGCGCGTTTTCTTCCGGCATGGAGGATTGATAACCATTCAGGCTGTCGATGACGACGGTCCTTACCCCATGGCGTTCCACGCAGTTGCGTACGCGTTGGGAGAATTCCCCGGGGGACAATTCGGCCGCGTCCACCTGCTCGATCACCAGATGTCCTGCATCCGTCATGGCCTGCATGTCGATGCCAAGCCCCTTTGCGCGGTTGAAGAGCAGGCCGATCTCCTCATCGAAGACGAACATGGCGGCTTTTTCCCGCCGCGCCACCGCCGCGCTCACGAAGGTCAGGGCGAGCAGCGACTTGCCGGTGCCCGCGGGACCGAGGACGAGCACGCTGGAGCCGCGTTCGACGCCACCCCCCAACAGCGCGTCGAATTCGGCGGAATCGCTTTTCAGGAGGTCGCGTACGAAGCTGGTCTTATGTTCCGCCGCCACCAGGCGCGGAAAGACGCGGACGCCCCCTTCCTCGATGACGAAATCGTGGAACCCGCCGCGAAAGTGCCGGCCGCGATATTTGATGATGCGCAGCCGCCGCCGTTCCGGGCCGTAGCCGGGCGACAGCTCCTCCAGCCGGATAACCCCATGGGCAACGCTGTGGACGGTCTTGTCCGCGACCTCCGCCGTCAGATCGTCTAGCATCAGCACGGTGGTGTTCTGTTTCGAGAAGAAATGCTTCAGCGCCAATATCTGGCGGCGATAGCGCAGTGAGCTTTGCGCCAGCAGACGGATTTCCGACAGGCTGTCCAGCACCACCCGGTCGGGCTTCACTCGCTCGAACGCGTCGAAGATGCGGCGCGTGGTCTCGCCCAGTTCCAGGTCGGACGAATAGAGCAGGCTTTGCTGCTGTTGCTCATCCAACAGGCTTTCGGGGGGCACCAGTTCGAAAAGGTCGACCCCGGCGAGATCCCAGCGGTGCGACTGCGCGCTTTCGCGCAGTTCATCCTCGGTTTCGGACAGGGTGATGTAGAGGCAGCGTTCGGCCCGTTTGGCGCCCTCGATCAGAAATTGCATCGCAATGGTGGTCTTGCCGGTGCCCGGGCTGCCTTCGAGGAGAAACACCCGGCCGCGCGTCAGCCCGCCGGAGAGAATGTCGTCAAGCCCATCCACGCCCGCAAGCGCTTGTTCGGTCGAATAGGTCGGCGGCACGTCATTCTCCTTTCAGAGCGGGAACGTTCGCGATTACCATGGGAAAGGCCCGGCCTGAATGAGTCTCAGATTGATTTCGATCAAGCAACGGGGCCAGGATAGGACGCCTCATAGGCCGGAATTCATCCCTTCATGCCCATCGATCTGCCTTCTCGCTTCCGATGCGGCACGGATCAGTTCATGCGCGGTCTCTTCCGCGGCGTCGGGCGTCATGCTGATGGCGACTCCATCGGGGCCATCGAGCATCACTTGTCCTTCCTCGGCAAAGGCTTTGCCGGATTCGTCGAATACGCCGTCTCGGGGCATGGATCATCCTTTGTTGCTCGGATACGAAGGACGCATTGCACGCCGATGCGGTTCCATCATCCCTCTATGAACAGATAGGACGGATCATAATCGCTGAGCCGGCGCAGGGCGGCGAGGTCGTGGATGGTGACCTTGCCGCGCCGCACCTCCAGCAGCTTCCTCTCCCGCAAATCCCGCAGCATCCGGTTGATATGCACCGGCGTCATGCCGCAGGCCTCCCCCAGATCGGCCTGGGTGAGAGGGAAGGCGAAGTCGCGGCCGTCGCTCAGCCCCACGGCGCGCAGCTTCGCTTCGATCTCGCAGAAGAAATGCGCGATCCGGGCGACCGCGTCGAGGCGGCCGAGGCGGAAAATCCACTCGCGATGCATGGCGGCGTCCAGCAGCGTGCTGAACCATAGCAGCTTCGTCAGATTGGGGCGCTCGACCAGCAAGCCGTCTAGCGCTTCGTGCGGGACCAAGGCTATCTTGCAGACGCCCAGAGTGGCGACGTCATGGTCCAGCCGGCCCAGCGGATAGCCATGGAGATCGACGAAATCGCCGGGAACATGAACCGCGACGAGCTGGCGAAGACCGTTCCGGTCGTCCATGTAGCGGCATATGAACCCCTCCATCAGATAGGTGCTCATCCTGATCGGCTCGCCGGCGCGGGCGATGACCTGCCGGGCGTGCGTCTTGCGGACCTGGCCGATGCTGGCTTCGAGCGCCGCGAGGTCCGCGTCCGACAATTGGTCGCGGCGGCGGTTGCGGAGGAAGTCGGCAAAGATCATCGGCGGCTTGTCCCGGAGCGCGAGGGTGCGAGCGCGAAATCCGGCCAGGGTTCAGCGCGCATGCCTTGCCCCGTTGCCGGATCGGAAAGGCTTATCAGCAGGGTTCTCCGCCGGCCAGCGACTTCTTGCGCGCCGTGATGGAGGGTGGCGGCCCCTTTCAGCAAGGACGGGTCCAATTTCCGTCCAGCAGGCGGGGGATAATGGGGGCTAGCTCCCTGGCCAGGAAGCCGACTTTGCCGATCTCGTCCGATAGGAGCTGCCCGGCCTTGCCGTGCAGCCAGCATCCCCAGGCGGCGGCCAGCAGGGGTTCGGTCCCGCGCGCGAGCAGGCCGCCTATGACGCCCGCCAGCACGTCGCCGGAACCTGCCGTGGCAAGGCCCACGCATCCCCCGTCGAAGCGCAGCGCCTGTCCCAGCGGATCGGCCACGATGCTTTCCTGCCCCTTCAGCAGAATGACGGACCGGAAACGCCGGGCCATGTCGATGGCGACGCGTGCCGGATCGGCGGCGATCCCCGCCTCGTCCATCCCCGCCAATATCGCCATTTCGCCGCGATGGGGCGTCATGATCACGCGCCCGTCATGCGCCGCTATGACATTGGCCAGGCCGCGGGCGGAGGTGAGGGCCGCGGCGTCCAGCACTGTCCCAAGGCCGCTTCTGGGCGAGGCGAGCAGCCCGGCGACGAGCCGGTCGGTGCGATCGCTGACGCTCATCCCCGGTCCCAGGATCAGGGCGTCGCATCGCGCCACCTGCTCCTCCAGCATCTCCACCGCCTCCGCGGCGATCTCGCCATTGCGGTCGGACGGCAGCGCCAGCATCGCCGCTTCCGGCACGAGCACGCCCAGGGCGGTCGCGACCGAACCCACCGTCGCCAACTGGACCTTTCCCGCTCCCGCCCTCAGCGCCGCCTCCCCGGTCAGGCGCAGGGCGCCCGGCACGAATTCGGCCCCGCCGATCACCATCGCCCGGCCGCGCGCATTCTTGTCCGATCCATCCGCCACGGCGGGCAGCGGATGATCGCGCAGCCAGCTTTCGTCGATCCTTGGCCGGTTCATCCCCGCGCTCCTGCAATGGCGTCGGGCGCCTTGGTGACGGGCGTCTGGTCGTCTTCCATCGGCGCGGTGACATTGTAGCGCTGGAGCACCAGGCGTCCGTCCCGGCCGGCCTGGGAATCGAGCCGGTAATCGGTGACCGCGCAGTTCGCGACATCGCCCTGTCCGTCGATCGCCAATATGTCGGCCTCCGCCAGATTTTCCAATATGTAGCGCATGCAGAGGACCACGACCTGATGGCTGAAGATCATCACGCGGCGCCCCGCATAATGCAGAGAGATCGTGTCCATGACGGAACGCAGACGCAGGATCACGTCGCACCAGCTCTCCCCGCCTGGAGGACGGTGATAGAATTTGCCCAATATGTGCCGGAATTCCGCCTGTTGCGGGTAGAGGTTGCGGACGCCGCCGGTGGTGAGCCCGTCCAATATGCCGAACTCCTTCTCGCGAAGCCGCTCATCGAAGCAGATCGGCTCGTCCCCCGCCGAGCCGCCATGGTCCCGGAATGTCGCGGCCGTCTGGCAGGCCCGCAAATAGGGCGAAGACAGCAGTACTTCCGGGCGGTTTTCCTGCGGCTGGCGGGCGAACCAGCGGCCCAGCGAGGCGGCCTGTTCGCGACCCAGATCGCTCAACGGCACGTCGGCGTCGCGCACCGACAGGGCGATGCGGTCGGCCGCCGCTTCATGCGCCGCGTCCCTCGCGACATTGCCCGCGCTTTGGCCGTGGCGGGCGATGATCAATTGGGCTGGCCAGCGGATCGTCATCTCGAACATTCTCCTCCCATAGCCGTGAAGCAAGGGGGACAACGCCCGGACGGCGGATCGGCTTCATGCCATGATGCGGACGGACCCTTCCCGCCCGCCGTTCGTATAGTCGGTTCACCCTTTCAGGAGATGATCATGACCGACGCGCACAAGCTGAAGGAACATTTTTGGGACCGCATGTCGGACAGCCCGTTCATGATGCTGGGCCTTACGGGCAGCGGGCAGCATAGCGAGCCGCTCACCGTCCAGTTGGACAAAGATCAGGTGGACCGGCTGTGGTTCTTCGTCGGCAAGGACAATCGTCTTGCGGGCGGCGGCGCGGCGATGGGCCAGTTCATTTCCAAGGGGCATGATTTCTTCGCCTGCCTTGCGGGTAGCGTGCGCATCGACAATGATCCGGCGATGATCGACAAGCTGTGGTCGACCACGGTGGAGGCATGGTTTCCCGGCGGCAAGTCGGACCCCGATCTTGCCCTGTTGCGCTTCGACATTGACGAGGCGGAATTGTGGGAGGCGGACGTGTCGCTGACCGGCAAGCTCAAGATGCTGTTCGGCGGCAAGATCAGGCCAAGCGAGGAAGGCAGCCACGCCAGGGTCGAAACGACCGCCAAATGACGATTGCGCCGGGCGGTCCCCTGCGAAGATCGACGCGGAACGGCTTTTGGAGCAGGGGTCCGAGCGTCTGACTGATCCGGGATCAGCGCTTCGCGCCCAGCCTTTGTTCGAAGAACGTCAAGGTAGCGGCAAGCGCCCTGGCATTGGCCCGCGCCGTGTCCGCATCCGTTTTCCCGACAAAGCCATGGTCGACGTCCGCGATGTAGATCGCCTCGACAGGCACATGCGCGGCTTTCAGCGCGGCCTCGAACTCCCGCGTCTGCGAGACGGCGACGAGCGTATCGGCCAGGCCGTGGATCAGCAGCATCGGCGGGTCCGTGGCATCGACATAAGCGATGGGGCTGGCGAAGGCGAGGACATCCTGCGAACACCGGCCCTTGCAGCCGAGATAGGGGGCGGGCCCGGTCTGGCCGGGCGGCGTCGGCACGGTCGCGAAGTCGTGCACGCCATACCAGGACACGCCCGCCTGCACGCAATCGGACAAGGCGGCCGCGCCAGACGTCCCGGCGTCGGCAGGAGGATCGAGCTTGTCGACGCCGCAGCTTGTGGATGCCAGAGCGGAAAGCTGTCCCCCCGCCGATCCGCCGAATATGCCGACGCGGGCCGGATCGATGCCATAATCCTTGGCATGGAGCCGCAGGAAGCGGATGGCGCCTTTGACGTCCTGAATGGCGGCGGGGAAAGGGGCTTCGCCGTCGAGCCGATATTCCACCGACGCCACAACAAAGCCTCTGGCGGCGAATTGCGCCAGCACGGCGGGAAAGTCCTTGATCGGGCCGCCATGGCGTTTGGTGCCCGTGACCCAGGCGCCGCCATGGACATGGACGATCAGGGGCAGCGGACCCTTGCGGCTTTCAGGGCGGTAGAGGTCGAGCCGCAGGGGACGATAGTGGAGCGGCTGGCTGTAGATGATGTCGGCTGTGGCCGTGACGCCGCCGGGGAAACGGGTGATGGTCTCCGGCCAGGGTTCGGGGCGAAGGCGGCCGACCTCGAAATGGATCGGCGGCGGCGGTCCCGCGCCGATCAGCGCCAGCAGGGGAAGGATGCGGAGCCAGTTTTTCGGCATCGTCTTCCCTTCGTTCAGGGCAGTTGCTGGCCGGTGCGGTCGGCCCAGAGCTGCCACCAATAGGCGATCTGCCGCGCCCGGAAATCCGGAGCGACGGCGGTCTTGCCGTCGATCAGCAGCGGCCCGCGATGCGGCCCCTTATATTCGTGCCATTTCGGCAGGCGGGGACCATTGGGATTACCGGTCTGGATGAAATTCGCCCAATAATCCTGCATCATCGCCGCAAGCCGCGCATTTTCCGCGCCTTGCGACGCCTTGGCCGCGCCCAACGTATAGCCGAAATCGGCGCAATGCGGCGCACCCGCCGCCTTGCCGCGCTCGGCCGGGGAGACATAGGCGAAATGATAGGACCAGCTTGGCTGCCAGCGCGCCGCGAGACCCGCCGTCGCGGTCGCCGCCGAGGTGAAGATGAAATCGGTCTGCACCTGCCGCAGCAGTTCCGCCGGGGGCAGCTTGCCCTGCGGATCATAGGCCTTCCGTACCGCCGCCATGTCGATGCCGAAGCGGTCCTTCAGCACCTTTTCATCAAAGCCCATCAGGCCGAAAATGCTTGCCTCATTGCTGGTCGATCCGGCGATATAGGGGACGCGGGCGATATGACCTTTCGCGAAGGCGACGGCGGTTTCCTCCGTGATCATCGCGCCGTCGACCACCGCGCCGAAATTGGGCGGGCCGGGATCGGCGGCCATAACCGCCGCCGGATCGAGCTTGCGCAGCGCGGCGATGGCATCCTTGCCCTCGCCGGTCACGCCTGCACGGCTGGCGAAGGCGATGCCTTCCTGTTCCGCCTGTGCCTGCGGACGGGTCGCGTTGTTGATGCCACCGCCACTATGCGCGCTGGCGCGGGCGAAAAGGCCGCGTGCCTTGGGCGAAGCGACCAGCGCGTTGATGCTGGAACCACCGGCTGAGCATCCCATGATCGTCACCTTGTCGGGATCGCCGCCGAAGCGCGCGATGTTGTCGCGCACCCAGTTCAGCCCGGCGACCTGATCCATCAGCCAGTAATTGCCGGTCGGCACCCCCGGCTGTTCGGCGCGCAGGCCGGGATGGGAAAAGAAGCCGAGCCGCCCTAGCCGGTAATTGAGCGACACCACCAATATGCCGCGCTTGTTATAGGCCTTGGCGGCGTCGTCGAACAGTTCCGCGCCTGAGCCGACGAAGAAAGCGCCGCCATGGATCAGCACCAGAACCGGCATCCTGCCCTTGAGCGAAGGGGTGGCGACATTGATCGACAGGCAATCCTCGCTTTGCCGGGCGCTACGTTCATTGGGCGTTTCGGGCTGCGGGCAGATCGGGCCGAATTGCGAGGCGTCGAAGGGCTCGGTCCAGGGCGCGACCGGCCGCGGCGGGGTCCAGCGGTGATCGCCGCCGGTCGTCTGGGCGAAGGGAATGCCCTTGAAGACGCCGCCCGCGCCCTGCGCCACCCCGCGCACCGGGCCGGATGCGGTCATTACCACCGGCCGTTCCGGAGCCGCCGCAATCAGGCTGCCGCCGATGAGCGAAAGGGCGGCCATGCCCGCCAGAAATTGTGCTGCCTTCACCCTGCCTCTCCCGGAAAAAGGGCGGCGACCTGTTGGATCGCCGCCCGGCTTTCATATCAGAATTTGAACCGCACCCCGGCGGTGAACGCCCGTCCCACCGTGTCATAAGTGGAAATGATCGTCGGCAGGTTCACGCCCGGAATATCGGCGGCGATCAGCGGCGGATCGCGATCGAACAGATTGTTGATCGTGATGAAAGGCTCCAGACTGCCGCCCCAGCCCTCTATCTTCTGGCTGATGGTGAGGTCGGTGTACCAGACCGAAGGCGCCTTCGCCCCGGAATAATTATTGTTCGGTTCGCGCGAACCGACCTTCACCGGCCCGGTATATTGTTCCGAAACGAAGATGGTGAGGCCGCCGTCGCTCACATAATTGAGGTTCAGCGTGCCCCGCCATTTCGGCCGGGCGATCGGGCCGTTGTTGATGCCGTAACCCGCCGAGTCATAGGCGGCCACTGCCGCGCTCTGCTGAGTCACATATTTGTCGAGCCAGCTCACATAGGCGCGGGCGCTGAAATTGCCGTTGCCCAGCCGCGTCGTATAGCTGGCGTCAATGTCGACGCCCGCCGTTTCCAGCTTGGCGATATTGGCCGCCGCGACGCGGATCAGGCTGGGGAAGGCGGTCGGCGTTGGCCGTGTGATGAGCGCGCATTCGGGCGCCGCCGCGTTGGCGACGCAGTTCTGTACGATCTGCCCGGTGTTGAGCGTGCCGATCGCCCCTTCGATCTTCAGGTCGAAATAGTCCGCCGACAGGCTGAAGCCGGGCAGGAAGCTGGGCGTCAACACGAAGCCGAAGGTCTTGGTCTTCGCCTTTTCCGGTTCGAGCAGGCGGTTGCCGCCCGACACGGTGGAGACGTTGCCGGTCTGGCCCGATACCGGATCGGTCAGCAGGCCGATGCCGCTCTGGTCGCCCGCATAAAGGTCGAACAGGGTGGGCGCGCGGATGTCGCGGGAGATGGTGCCGCGCAGCAATATGTCCTGCACCGGCTTCCAGGTGAGGCCGACCTTCCACGTCTCGACCTGGCCGGAGGTGCTGTAGTCGGTGATGCGGCCCGCGCCGTTCAGTTCCAGCGAGTTGAGGAACGGCATGTCCTTGACGATCGGCAGGTTGATTTCGCCAAAGGCTTCCTTGACCGTCACGCTGCCCTGCGCCTGACCGACATTGGTCAGCCAGTAGAAGAGCGAGGTCGAGGATACGCCACGCAGGCCCGCGAAATATTCGCTGCGTTCGGCGGCGGTGTCGAGCAGCGAGGGGTCGCTGTTGCTGGTGAGGTCCAGCGACTGCTTGCGCCATTCGCCGCCGACCACGATGTCGACCGGCCCGCCCGGCAGGCTGAAGGGCGAACCCTGGAATTGCAATGCGGCGGCGTCATGCTTGATCCGCGCATCATAGGACATGGTGCCGGTCGCATAATCATAGCCCGGCTGGTTGGTATAGGCGTCGCCGGTCAGGAAGATGTTGAGCGGCTGGCATCCGGCGAAGCGCGCCCGGACGACGGGATCGGCGCTCAGAGTCGGGCGGCAGACGATATTGCCGTTGGTGTCGCGCACCGCGTCCAGCGCGGCATAGGCCTTTTGATAGTCGTACAGGCCATGCTGGTCGACGCTGTGCTTGGAATCGCCATGGGTATAGTTGACCGACCATTTCCAACTGTCGCCCAGATTGCCTTCAAGGCCGGCCGTCGCCATCCAGAAATCGGTGCGTTCGTTGGTGAACGGCTTCTTCGAGCTGTCGCCCGAATATTTGCCGATGTTGAACTGCTGGCCGGGCGTCAGCGCCGCTTCGATCTGCGCGGGGATGAAGGGGTTGCCCTGGAAGACCGGCGCATTTTGCGTGCCGACCCAGGCGTTGGACTGGCTGATATAATTGAGTTCGCTGCGGGTGAAATTGCCCTGCACGAAGAAATTGATGTCGTCGGTCACATCATAGCTGAAACGGCCGAAGGTCTGATAAGTGCGCAGCGGCGCGACGGCGTGAACGTCCGACGGGATAACGAAGCCGTCGCCGCCAATATTGAACGCGGCCGTGCCTGTCGTCGTGCCATTATTGAAGGGCCGGATCGTGCCGTCGCCGTTGATCTGATAATTTGCGAAGGGACCATCCAATATCTTGCCGTTGTCGCTGGCGAAGATCAGGTGGATATTGTCCTGAAGCACGCGAGGATTGGCGTTCGAGCCTGGGGCAGCCGCGCTGCCGGGAACGCTGCCGACATAGACGTAATTGGAATTGCCGCCCTTGCGGTCCGACCGCAGCATGCCGTCATTATTATAATATTCGCCCGACAGCAGCAGATGGCCGCGCCCGCCGAACAGGTCCATGCCGCCGGCCAGGCTGATGCGCTGATTGCCGTTGTCGCCACGCTGCGACACGCCGCCCTGGATGCTGCCGGTCAGACCGGTGAATTTGCGGTTGAGGACGAAATTGACCACGCCCGCCACCGCGTCCGACCCGTAGGCGGCGGATGCGCCCGCGGTCACGATGTCGACGCGCTGAAGCAAAGCGTTGGGAATGACATTGGTGTCGACCGTGCCGACATAGGTTGTCGGCGGCACGCGCATGCCGTCGAACAGGATCAGCGTGCGGTTGCCGCCCACGCCGCGCAGGTTGAGGACGTTGCCATGGCTCGCGCTGTTGGCGAAATTATGCGAGCTGCGCGAAGGGCTGGAGCTGTTCTGGAATTGCGGCAGCTTGTTGAGCGCGTCGGGGACGTTGGTCGGCGTCGCCTTCACCAGATCCTCGGTTGTGGCGACCGTCACGGGGGTGGGGGCGGTATAGCCGTCCCGGACGATGCGCGACCCGGTGACGATGATGTCGCCCGTGCTGGCCGGGCCTTCGCCCTGAGCCTCCGCACCGCCCGTCTGGGGAGCATCCTGGGCCATGGCCGGGGCGGTCAACGCCAGCAAACTCACGCTGATGCACATGGCGGAAGCGACGGGCAGCCTCATCATATCTCCTATCCTGATGGTGATTATTATTCAAATATATACGGTGATGCATATTTGGCTAGAGCGCTAAAAAGTGCATGTCAATGCATATTTAGAAATAGACGATATGGGCAGGCGGAAAAATCGGCGCTGTGGCAAAGATGCTTCGCTCGAAAGGCCGGAACCACTTATTTGCGCGAAGATATGCATCGCGGGCGTGGAAAGACGGTCGTTCTGCGTTTGACCATGTGGGTTTGATGACAGGGGAAATCAGATGAGCCGATCCGTGCTGATGCGTGCCGCCGCGATGATGGTGGTCATGACTTCCAACCTGGCTGCTTCCCCGTCCCATGCCGCGCCGCCGGACGAGGCGTCCTTCCGCGCCTTGCTGAAGGAGATGGTGGAGACCGACAGCAGCTTCGATACCGGCAATTGCACCGCCGTCACGGAAAAGGTCGCGGCGCGGATGAAGGCGGCGGGTTTCCCGGAGCAAAATCTGCATCTCTTCGTGCCGGAGGGGCACCCCAAGGCGGGCGCGCTGGTCGCCGTCTATCCGGGGCGCAACCCGAGGCTGAAGGCCGTGCTGATGCTGGGGCATATCGACGTGGTCAATGCCCGCCGCGCCGACTGGACCCGCGATCCCTATGCCTTCATCGAGGAGGACGGCTATTATTACGGCCGGGGCGTTGCTGACATGAAGGCGCAGGACGCCATCTGGATCGATACTCTGTTGCGCTTCCAGGCCGAGAAATACCGCCCTCTGCGCACCGTCAAGATGGCGCTGACCTGCGGGGAGGAGGGGCTTTACCTGAACGGCGCCAAATGGCTGGTGGACAATCAGAAGGAGCTGGTCGACGCGAGCATCGCGCTCAATGAAGGCGGCTATGGTGAGCTGGACGAGAAGGGCAACCGGATCGACCAGACATTCCAGGCCGCGCAGAAATTGGTGATGCAGTTCGCGCTGGAGGCGACCAATCCCGGCGGCCATTCGTCGCTGCCGCGCCCGGACAATGCGATCTACAGCCTGGCGCGGGCGCTGGACCGGCTGAGCCGCTATGATTTCCCGGTGCAGTTCATCGACGCCAATCGCGGCTATTTCACCAAAATGGCCAAGGTGGTCGGCGGCGCGGAAGGCGCGGCCATGACCGCGATCGTCGCCAATCCGGAGGACAAGGCGGCCAGCGATCTGCTCAACACATCGCCCAGCTATCATTCGATGCTTCGCACCACTTGCGTGGCGACCTTGCTGTCGGCTGGGCACGCCGCCAATGCACTGCCGCAGCGGGCCACGGCGACGGTCAATTGCCGGGTCATTCCGGGCGTCACCACGGATGAGATATTGGCGACGCTCACCAAGGTCGTCGACGATCCGGAGGTCAAGGTGACGGCATCGCGAGGCTATCGTCCGGCCAATCCCGCGCCGGTGACGGACAAGGTGCTGGGCCCGGCGATCAAGATGTCGGCGCTGGTCTGGCCCGGCGTGCCGGTGGTGCCGCATATGGCGACGGGCGCGACCGACGCGGTGACGATGAACGCGGCGGGCATCCCGACCTATGGGGTGAGTGGGCTGTTCCGCGATCCCGACGGCAATGGCGTCCATGGCCTGAACGAACGCATCCGCGTGCGGTCGGTGATGGAGGGGCGGAAATTCCTCTATGGGCTGGTCAAGGCCTATGCCGATCAGAAGGATTGAGATGCTTCAATAGCCCATAGCATAGCCCATGCGGCGGGGGTCGGCCCCGCCCATGCGCGCGCCCGACGGGTCGACCAATATGCCCTGCACGCTGCCTATGGCATAGGGGCCGACTTTCTCGATCTGGTGGCCCATGGCGGTCAGGCCTTGCAGCACCGGATCGGCAAAGCGCCCCTCCGCCTGCACGGTAATGGCCGCGCCGGGCTTGTAGAAATTCGGATCGGCATCCAGCGCGAAGCGGGGCGCTTCGATCGCCGCCTGGATCGGCATGCCGCGATCGACGACATTCACCAGAAACTGGAATTGCGTCTGGCCGATCGTCTCCCCGCCGGGCGATCCGAACACCAGGTGCAGGCGGCCCTTGTCGAGGACAATGGTGGGGCCGTTGCCGAGCAGCGCGACCTTGCCGGGAGCGACCTTGTTGGGATGGCCGTCATAGGGTGCGGTCGATCCCAGTCGCAGGCCGTTGTTGAAGAGGATGCCCGTATTGCCCATCACCAGGAAAGTGCCGAAGCCGCCGCCGACCGTGGTCGTGACGGCAATGGCGTTGCCGTCCGCGTCGACGGCGGGCAGGCTGGTGGTGTCGCCGCCGCGCGTGCGGTCTTCGCCCCGCGCCGCGAAACGCAGCCGGGCCTGTTCCAGCGCGGCATGATCGAAAGCCGCCGCATTGCCGCCCTCTGGATAAAGTCCTGCCCTGGCCGGATCGATCAGCCTGCGCCGCTCCGCCGCGAAGCGTTTGGAAAGCAGCCCCTCGACCGGCGTTTGCGCGAAACGGGGGTCCGCCGCATAGCGATAGACATCGGCCTTGGCGACCTTGATCGCCTCGATCAGCAAATGGGTGAATTGCGGCCCGTCGGCGGGCAGGGCGGCCAGGTCGAAGCCTTCGACCAGATTGAGCTGCTCGCACAGTTCAAGGCCGGTGCGGGAGGTCAGCGGGCTGCTATAGACGTCGAGGCCGCGATAGCTGGTGTTGACCGGATCGCTCCAGCGCGGCCGATAGGCTTTAAGGTCGTCGAGGCGCAGCCAGCCGCCGACCTCGGTGGAAAAGCGGGCGAATTCCTGTGCGATCGGGCCGGTGTAGAAATGGTCATAGGCGGCTTGCAGGGCGCTGTCGCGGTCAGCGCCGCCTTTCAGCGCCATGCTCTCGGCATCGGCCAGTGCCTGAAGGGTGCGGGCGAGGCCGGGATTGCGGAAGATGGAGCGGGGCGCGGGCGGCTGTCCGCCCGGCAGGAACAGGGCGGCGCTGGTGGGATAAAGCGCGAGCGTCTTTTGCGCTCGGGCGATGAACAGGGCGATGGAGGGGTCCAATGGATGGCCGTCGCGGGCATAGCCGATCGCCGGTTCCAGCAATGTGGCGAGCGGCAGCCTGCCGAACCGCCGGGCGAGCGCGATCCAGCCGCCGAAAGCGCCCGGCACGGTCAGCGCCTTGGGACCATGGTCGAGCAATTTGGGATCGACCTGCGGATCGAGCAGTCGGGGCGCGCCGCCAGTGAAGGCGAGCGAATGGACCTTCCCCGCCTTGCGGTCGAGGCAGGTCGCGAAGCCGTTGCCGCCCACGCTCGATGCCCAGGGTTCGACGACGTTCATCACCGCCATGGCGGCGACCACCGCATCGGCGGCGCTGCCGCCCTGCATCAGCATGCGCGTGCCCGCCATGGCGGCGAGCGGATGACCGGCGGTGACGCCGCCATGCGGCATCGGCACCTCGACGCGGTGCGCCGCGACGCTTGCGCCGCCCGAACGCGGCGCATCGGGAGCGCGGGCGCCCGATTGGGCGCGGGCTACGGAAGGAAGGCTGGCAAGCGTCAGCCCCGCAAGGCTGGCGGCGAGCAATTCGCGACGGTCGAGCGCTTCCGAGCGCTGGGGCTGATCGGGAGCGGTCATGGAGGAACTTTCAATCCTGGTAGAGCGAAAAAATGGAGCGCCCCAATCAGGGCGCCCCATATTGCGGCATCAGAAGGATTTCTTGATGCTGGTGTACCAATAGCGCGCCTGCGGCTGATAGAGGTTCGACAGATAGCCGCCCGATGACAATGGCGGGTCCTTGTCGAAGATATTGCGCGCACCGATCTGGAAGCTGGTGTTGTTGAGCGGCCCGCCATTTTTGAACGTATATTGGGCGTAGAGATTGACGGTAGTCTGACCCTTCACGATCCAGGGATTGGTCGCCGCGTCGCGCACCGCATTTTCATACACGCTGTCGATGAACTGGGTATAGGCGCCGATCTTCACCGGTCCCAAAGTCCAGTCCAGCGTCGCCGCGATGCGCCAGCGCGGCTGGCCGTCGCGACCGACGACATCGCCGCCGCCCTGGATCGGCACGCCCGCATTAACCAGGCCCGCCGAGCGGCCGTCGATCACCGCCGTCACCCCGGCCGGGGCGTCGACATAATAGCTGATCAGGCGCGATGCGTTGACGTTGAGCGAGAAGGTACCGATCGATGCGGTCGGCAGCAGATAGTCGAGGTTGAAGTCGATGCCCTGCACCGTAACCGGCAGCAGATTCTCGAAATTGGCGACGACATAGAGCAGCTCGCCCACCGGGGCGAGGCCGGTTCCCGCCACCAGCGCGACGTCATCCGCGGTCGGATCGCGGCGCACGACATTGGGGTTGCTACTGCCCTGCACGCGCCGCAGATAGTCGAGGTTGAGGCCGTTCTGATAGTCGAGCAGACCGACCACATTCTTCTGCTTGATCTTCCAGCGGTCGACGGTGAACGTCACCTTGCCCCAGCCATCGCCCAGTTGCGGGGAGAAGACCGCGCCGAAGCTCCAGCTCTGGGATTCCTCCGGCTTCAGGTTCGGATTGCCGCCGCTGCGCCGTAGGACGGAGATGCTGCGGTTGCACTGGGAGAAATTGGCGATGCGCCCGGCGCGCAGGTCCGCTTCGCACAGCACATAGTCGACGCCGGTATTCACGCGGTCCAGCGTGGAGGTGTTGATGACCTCCAGGTTCGGGGCGCGGAAACCCTGCGACCAGGAACCGCGCAGGCGCAGGCCCTGAAGCAGTTCCCAGCTTCCCGCGATCTTGGGCTTCGCCACCGATCCGACGTCGCTATAATCTTCGTAACGCCCGGCGATCTGGAAATCGAGGCTGCGGAAGAAGGGGATTTCCATGTCCGGGCTGAAGATCGGGATGGCGAGTTCGGCATAGGCCGACTTCACATTGCGCTTGCCGCGGACGTCGGGGCTGGGGCTGGCGCCGCCTAGGTCGGAGCCGTAGAAAATGCCCGTGACGGCGTCGGTATAGGTGGTGTCGACCCCCCTGATGCCGCCCTGATAGGTCGAACGATTGTCATGATAGGTTTCGCGGCGATATTCGATGCCTGCCGCGATGCCGATGCTGTTGTCCGCCCACAGGCCCAGCAGATGGGCGTTGGAAATCTTGAAATCCCACAGGGCCAGCGATGTGCGCGTCTTGCGGGTCGCCTTGATGCGGAAGCTGTCGATGGTCGCCGCATTGTTCGGCGTGCAATCCCCGATGGATGGCGCATCCACGCAGCCGCCGTTGAACGGATTATAGGCGTCGGGCGTGGTGCGGTTGATCGCGGCCTGCAGCAAAGTATTGGAGAAGTTTTCCTGCGTATCCGCGGCGGTCGCCCAGGTATAGAGACCGGCCGTATCCCAGTCCCAGTCCCCGATATTGCCCTTCAGGCCGCCCAGGAAGCGATATTGGTAATTGGTGACATCGACTTTGCGCGATCCGACGTCGACATAGCTCAAAGAGGTGATCTGGATCGGCAGGCCAGTGGCCGAAACCACGGCCGTGCTCAGGCCGGGCAGCCGATTGGGCGAGCCGACCGGACCGAGCGGGTTCCAATAGGCATTGGCGGCGACGGTGATCGGAATGTTCGCGAGCGAGCCGGGTGCGCCGATGATCGCTTCCGTCTTGCCGCGATAGAAACCCGCTTCGCCATAGATGGTCAACTCGTCGGTCAGGTCATAATGGGCGTTGGCGAACAGGTTGATGCGCTTGACCGAGGGCTGAGTGGTCAGCTCGTCGAATGTCGCCGGCGAATTGAAGCGCAGATTGGTATCGACGGTCGCCATTTCCGTCGCGCCGTTGCCGTCGTCATAGCAGGTTCCCGGCGTGCCCGAAGCGATCCGGCACCCGCTGTTGGCGCTGGGTTGAATGTGGAACTGGCTGGAACTGTTGGTGAAAGCGACGCCATTGCTGGTGATGGTGCGGTTCAGGAAAGTGCCGTTCGCAGCGGGGCTGAGCGCGCGGAACGTGCCCCATGGCGTGCTGGTGCTGGTGCCGTTGAACGCCGCGACATTGGCGAAGGGCGTGCCCACGACATAGCCGCGGCGGTCGACATTGGCGGTATAATCCTGATCGCTGAGATAGAGCTTGGATTTTTGCGCATAGCCCGCGAACAGCGTAATGTTGCCGCGTCCTTCGCTGAAATCCTTGCCGATCAGGCCGTTGACGGTGAATTCACGAAGATTGGTGCCTTCGGCCCCGCCATATTGCGCGTCGAATTTCGCGCCGTTGAAATCGGAATTGAGGACATTGTTGACGACGCCGGCGACTGCGTCCGAACCATAGAGGGCCGCCGCGCCGTCGCGCAGCACTTCCACGCGCGCGATATTGCCGACCGGGACGGTGTTGGCATTATAGCCGAAGGTTGGAACGCCGGAATCGATGACGCCGGTAATGGCCTGCGACGTCGGGTGGAGCACGGTGCGGCGGCCGTTGATCAGCAGCAGCGTGTTGCCCTGGCCCAGACCGCGCAGCGATACGGTGGAAACGTCGCCGCGCGCGGCATTGGCGTTGCCGCCGCCCAGCACCTGTTCGTTGAAGGTCACGCCGCCCAATTGCGGGATGGACCGGAAGAGATCGGCGCCGGAAACCGCGGCCACCGCCTCGATCTGCTGTTCGCCCACGACGCTGACGGGCAGGGTGCCGGTCGTGTTCGCGCCCCTGATCTGGGAGCCGATGACGACGATTTCGGCGCCCTTGTCAGCCTCGCTCTGCGGAGCGGTGTCGGCCGCTGTCTGCGCGTGGAGGGCGCCTGCCGTCAAAGCCCAAAGGCTGGCTCCCGCCAGCGTCGAAATACTGTTTCTTCTCACCCTCATCTTGCTGTTCCCCTGTGATGAAGCCCTGTCGTCGATCCCTCCGGCGAAAGGGCTTTGCGCGGTTCAGCTATCGGGCAGGTGCGCGCCGATGAATCCGGTGCACGACAGGCTATTATTCTTGGAAAACGGGAATTTGCCCAGACTGTGCATTCGCGGATCCCCCGATAACTGGAGTTCCGGCACCATCCCCCGCATGGGCTTTTTGCTTCCAGCCCCAC
Organism: Sphingobium sp. 15-1; assembly: GCF_013375535.1. Taxonomy (GTDB): domain Bacteria; phylum Pseudomonadota; class Alphaproteobacteria; order Sphingomonadales; family Sphingomonadaceae; genus Sphingobium; species Sphingobium aromaticivastans. Next base: position 202,660 of record NZ_JABXJG010000002.1, on the reverse strand, counting down.
GCTGGCAGCATGCATTGACGGACGAAGCGCCCACTTCCGCGCCCGTTCAACATAGTAGAACTGATGAGATCATAATTTCCGCCATGCTGGGATGAATATTTTTTAAATTCCGTGAAATTTTCTGAAGCATAGTGGAAATAGGGACCGACCTCGTTACAGGGAGGAAGACCGGCAAGGCAGGCGCGTCCTTTCCCTCGGATAGCTCCGACTATGCCGATTAAGGGGGATCTTCATTCATGAGCGAGAGCGCAAAGCAGGGATTGAGCCGTCGCGACTTCGCGGCATTGGCTGTTGGGGGCGCCGTTCTGGCCCAGGCCGGGGCGCCTGCTTCGGCGCAAGAGGCGGCCTCCACGGCCAAGGCGCCGCTGGAACCGACCCGGCTGGTCAGCGCCGGCGAAACGCTGCGGCCGGAGATTGTCGGCAATTTCGGCATCGTCGCCGCCGGGCGCCATTATGCGGTGGCGGCGGGGACGCGCATATTGATGGCGGGTGGAAACGCCACGGACGCAGGCGTCGCGGCGGTGTTCGCGGCGGCCGTGACGGAGATTTCGCATTTCGGCTTTGGCGGCGAAGCGCCGACCATCATCTATGACGCGAAGGCAAAGAAGGTCTCACTGGTGAACGGGCAGGGCGTCGCGCCCATGCTCGCCACGCCGGACAAGTTCGCCAAGGCGGGCGTCATTCCCGGCAATGGCCCCAATGGCGGCACGGTGCCCGCCATGGTCGACGCCATGGCGCTGGCGTTGCAGCTCAATGGCACGATGACGCTGGATCAGGTGCTGCAACCCGCCATCGAGCTGGCCGACGGTTTCGTCATGTATAATTTCCTGGCCGAAGTCTTCGTCAGCCAGAAGAAAGCGACGTCCAAGTGGAAGGATGCCTATGACACCTATTATCCGGGTGGGGCATTGCCGAAAGTGGGCGAAATCTTCCGCCAGCCCAATCTGGCGAGGACTATCCGCACCATCGCGGAAGCGGACCGGGCCGCCTATAAGAAGACGAAGAACCGCAAGGCCGCGATCCAGGCGGGGCGTGATGCCTTCTACAAGGGCGACATCGCCCGGCGGATCGGCGCGGCGATGGAGCGCGACGGCGGCCTGATGCGCTATGAAGACCTCGCCGCCTATAAGGGCAAGGTCGAAACCCCGACGATGACCAGCGTCTTTGGTTATGAAGTCTACAAGGGCGGCTTCTGGAGCCAGGGCCCGGCCATGCTGATGGCGCTCAACATCGCGGAGGCTGCGGGCATCGCGTCGATGGAGCCGGGGTCCGCCCCCTATCTCCACATCGTCGCGGAATCGATCAAGCTCGCCTTCGACGACCGCAACGCCTTTTTCGGAGACCCGGATTTCGCGACCGTGCCGATGCAGGGCCTGCTGTCCAAGGCCTATGCCGCCGAGCGGGCGAAGCAGATCGGGCCGAAAGCATCGATGGAGCATCGCTATGGCGATCCGTGGGCGTTCGAAGGCAAGGCGCGCACCACGCCCGCCTTCACTCCCCATATGCTGAAGGCCCCGCCGCGCCCGACCGCCGACACCACCGCCATCGAAGTGGTCGACAAGGACGGCAATCTGTTCAGCGCCACGCCCAGTTCGGGCTGGCTGCTGGGCGGCGCCTATATTGCGGGCGATACCGGCGTGCCGATGAGCAACCGGCTCACCGTCTTCGATCTCGATCCGGAAAGCCCCAATGTGCTGGTGCCGGGCAAGCGGCCGCGCACGACGCTCTCCCCCTCCATGGTGCTGAAGGACGGTGCGCCTTATCTGGCCATCGGCACGCCCGGCGGCGACAATCAGGACCAGCAGATCATGAACGTGCTGCTGCGCGTGCTGGCCTTCGACCAGCCGCTCCAGGCCGCGATCGAGGCGCCACGCATCAACAGCAACCATTTCCACGCCTCCTTCGCGATCAAGAAGGATGAGCCGGGCGTGCTGGAGATCGAAAATCGCGTGCCGCAGGCGGTGCGCGACGATCTGGCCGCGCGCGGGCACAAGCTCGACGTGCTGGGGCCTTTCGCCGTCTCCACCGGCATCGTCGCTGCGGGCGTCGTGCCCGGCAGCGGCACCCTGCGCGGCGGGGCGGATGTGCGCCGCGAACGCTATGTCTTTGGTTGGTAAGAGGGCGCGTACATGAAGTCTCCGCTGAAGCTGTTTTCCATCGCCCTGCTGTCGGCCTGCGCCGTGCAGGCCTATGCCCAGCCCGCCAATCTGCCCCCGCCGGGTGGGGAAAAGCCCGTCACCTTCGACGTGCATGAGGGCACCTCCATGGCCGTGTCCGTCTCCCCCGACGGCAAATGGCTGGCGGTGGACCTTCAGGGAAGCCTCTGGATCATCCCGGCCAAGGGCGGACAGGCGAAGCGCATCACCGACTATTTCAACGATGCGCGCCAGCCGGTCTGGTCGCCCGACGGGTCGCGGCTCGCCTATTTCGCCTATCGCGACGGCGGCTATGACCTCTGGACGATCAAACCGGACGGTAGCGACATGCGCAAGCTGACGGAAGGCGCGTGGGATGATCGCGAACCGGCCTGGTCGCCGGACGGCAAGACCATCGCCTTTTCCTCCGACCGCAGCGGCAATTACGACATCTGGACGCTGGATGTGGCCAGCGGGGCGGTGAAGCAGATCAGCAGCAATGGGCGCGAGGACCGGATACCGAACTGGTCGCCCGACGGCGCAAGGATCGCCTATGCCGGGATAGAGGGCAGCAAGACGGCGCTCTATGCGGTCACTTTGGCCGATGGGCAGGAAAGCCTGCTCAAGCAGGTCGAGGGGAAGGTCGACGCGCCCTCCTTCGGCCCCGGCGGCGAACTGGCCTATGTGGTGCAGAACGCCAAGGGCAGTCATCTGGAACTGGACGGAAAGGCCGTCAGCGGAACCGAAAATGTCTTTCCCTTCCGCATAAGCTGGGGGAAGGGCGGCTATTATTATGTCTCGGACGGCAAGATCAGGCGGCGTAGCGGCGGACGCCTCTCCACCGTCGATTTTGCCGCCACGCTGGAGGTGGTGAAGCCCAGCTATGCGCGGGCGAAACGCGACTGGGATTCCACCGCGCCCCGCAAGGCGTTGGGCATCGTCCATCCTGCCATCTCGCCCGACGGCAGTCGCATCGCCTTCGTGGCGCTGGGCGATCTCTACCTCCTATCCTCCAAGGGCGGGATGCCCGAAAATCTGACCAAGGACGCCGCGCTGGATGCCGATCCCGCATGGTCGCCTGACGGGCAAAGCATCGTCTACACCTCCGACAAGGGCGGCGGTCTGCCGCAACTCTGGATACGCGACCTCAAGAGCGGCAAGGACCGCAAGCTCACCAATATCGACACCCAGCCTTTGGGCGCCGCCTGGTCGCATGACGGCGGCCGCATCGCCTTCCTCGATGTCGACGGGCGCTGGGGCGTCGCGGGCGTCTGCGTCGTGGATGTGGCCAGCGGGAAGGTGACGCGGCTTCAGGCCTCGCTCGGCCAGCCGGGCAGCCCCACCTGGTCGGCGGATGGCAAATATGTCGCCATCGCGCTGTCCTATAAATATTCGAACAGCTTCCGTGAGGGCACCAACCAGATTTATGTGATCCCCGCCGATGGCAAGGGCGAGCCCTTCTGGCAGATCCCGCAGCCCAATGCCGGAACCGACACGCGGGGCGGCGGCGGTCCCGCTTGGTCGCCGGACGGCACGAAGATGGCGGCGATCTATGAAGGCCTGCTGAAGATTTGGCCCGTCGCCGCCGACGGCAAGCCGATGGGGCCGCCGCGCAGCTATACCTCCGAAATCTCCTATTTCCCGACTTGGACCGCGGATAGCCGCACCATCCTCTATCAATCTTCCGACAAGCTGAAGGCCATCGATACCGAAACCGGCGTGATCCGGGAGGTTCCGGTCAACCTTACCTACCGCCTCGCCAATCCCACCGGGCGGACGGTGATTCATGTCAGCAATCTGGTCGACTCCGTCCATGACGAGACCCAGCATGACAAGGACATCGTGATCGAGGGCAACCGGATAGCCGCGATCCGCGATCATGATCCGGCGCTGCATCAGGCGGAGCATTTTGTCGACGGCACCGGCCTGACCGCCATTCCCGGCCTGATCGAGCATCATGCCCATCTGCAAAAGGATTTCGGCTCCAATCTGGAGCGCGCATGGCTGGCCTATGGCATCACCACCGTGCGCGATCCCGGCAATCAGGTCTATGACGCGATAGAGGACCGGGAGGCGGCCGAAGCGGGCGTGCGCATCAGTCCGCGCCTCTATGTCAACGGTCCACTGTTTGAATGGCAGCGCGTCTATTACAAGATGGGCGTCGCCGTCTCCGGCCCGGCCCATCTGGAGCGGGAACTCGAGCGTGCCCGCATCCTGAAATATGACATATTGAAAAGCTATGTCCGCATGCCCGACATCTACCAGCGCCGCATCGTGGAGGCCGCGCACCAGATGGGCGTGCCGGTCACGGGCCATGAAATCTTCCCCGCCGCCTATTCGGGCGTTGACGCGACCGAGCATCTGGGCGCGACCAGCCGCCGCGGCTATTCGCCCAAGCAGGGTCCGATGGGCATGGCCTATGAGGATGTCATCCAGCTTTTCGGCAGGAGCGGCCGGACCTTGACGCCCACCAATTTCGGCGCGCTCGTCAGCTATCTGGAGAAGAATCCGTCCTATCGCGACGATCCGCGCCTGAACCTCTATCCGGTCTGGGCGCGCAAGACGGTGACGGAAAGCGACCCGATGGCGGCCATGCTGCGGCCGATGATGGCGGGAAGCCTGACAAGCCTGAAGAAGATGTTCGACGCGGGTACGCTGGTCACGGCGGGCACCGACACGATGATCGCGACCAACCTGCATGCGGAGCTTGCCTCCTATGTCGATGCGGGGCTGACGCCCTTCCAGGCCTTGCAGACGGCGACGGTCAATTCCGCCAAGTCGCTCAATCTGGATGCGGGGACATTGGAGGCTGGCAAGCTGGCGGACATTACCCTGCTGGCGGGCGATCCGCGTGAGAATATCGCGAACACTTTCAACGTGAGGAAGGTGATCGCCAATGGGAAATATTATGACGTCGGAGAACTTATTTCCGGCGGGCAATAGATCGCAACATAAGCATGGCGGATTTTCCTCCCCGCCTCGTTCTCCCGGATACAGACATCAGCAATATGGGATTGGGGGCGTTCATGGCAAATCCGTCGGCGTTCAGGCTTTCTCTTGTCGGCATCATGGCCGCCGCTTCCTTGTCATCGACGGCCCATGCCGCGCCGGTCGAGCATAAACAGACCCCCGGCGCGATGATCGCCAGCGCCGCCGTGGTTCCGCCCGGCAGCACGCTCTATTTCCTGTCCGGCGCGACAGGGGCGCCCATCGATGCCAAGGACATGGAAAGCCCGAACGCCTTTGGCGATACCGAGGCGCAGGCCTTGTCGATCTTCACCAAGATGAAAGCGCAGCTTGCGGAAATGGGTCTCACCATGGGCGATGTCGTCAAGCTGACCGTCTTCCTGGTGGGAGACCCCAAGCTGGGCGGGAAGATGGACCGCGACGGCATGACCCGGGCCTACAAGAAATATTTCGGCACGGCGGAGCAGCCCAATCTGCCGACGCGGTCGGCCTTCCAGATTGCGGGTCTCGCCCGGCCGCAACAGTTGATCGAGATCGAGGCGATCGCGGCCAAGGGCAACTGAACCTTCCGCCGCCGCGCACAGGGGGTATTTATGGAGAATAGCACGCAGCCGAGCCGCCGCCAGCTCCTGGGCCTGATCGGCAAGGTGGGCGGCACGGCGGCCATGTACCAGGCGATGACCGCGCTGGGCCACGCCGCCGAAACCCAGTTCGACGGACCGCCCGTCCTCTCCGGCGCGAAGCCGGGCGCGTCGGTCGTCGTGCTGGGCGCGGGCCTTGCCGGTATGGTCGCCGCCTATGAATTGGAAAAGGCCGGTTATCAGGTCAAGCTATTGGAGTTCCAGGACCGTCCCGGCGGCCGCAACTATACGCTGCGCGGCGGCGATAGCTTCACCGAAAGCGACGGCACCGTGCAGAAGGTGCAGTTCGCGCCGGGCAATTACATCAATCCCGGCCCCTGGCGCATCCCGCATCACCATAATTGCCTGCTGCATTATTGCCGGCAGTTCGGCGTGGCGCTGGAGCCCTTCATCCAGCTCAATCACAATGGCTTCATCCATTCGAGCGAAGCCTTTGGCGGCACGCCGCAGCGCTACAAGGCGGTGGCGACCGACTTTCGGGGCCACACGTCGGAACTGCTGGCGAAGGCCGCGAACGCCAAGGCGCTGGACGGCAGCGTGAGCGCGGAGGACAAGGAGAAGCTGCTGGAGGCGCTCCGCCACTGGGGCGTGCTCGACGGCAATATGGCCTATACCAGCAGCGTCGCCGTCTCCGCCCAGCGCGGCTATGACCGCCCGCCCGGCGGTGGCGTCGGCGGCGCGCCCACGCCTTCCCAGATCGCGAAGCTGGGCGACGTGCTCGACCCGCAGGTCTGGACGGCGATGAGCTTCTATTTCAACTATGTGATGCAGACGACGATGTTCCAGCCGGTGGGCGGCATGGACATGATCGGCAAGGCCTTCGCTGCGAAAGTCGGCAAGCTGATAACCTATAATGCAAAGGTTATGAAAGTCGCCCAGAACGGCAAGGGCGTGACCGTCAGCTACAAGGACGTGCCGAGCGGCAAGATGAGCAGCGTCAGCGCCGACTGGTGCGTGTGCACCATCCCGCTGTCGATCATCAGCCAGGTCGAGATGCAGGTGGGCCCGAAGCTGGCGGCGGCGATGAAGGCGGTGCCCTATGCGGGCCAGCTCAAAATGGGGCTGGAGTTCAAGCGCCGCTTCTGGGAGGAGGACGATAATATCTATGGCGGCCACAGCTTCACCGACCAGCCGATTGCGCAGCTATCCTATCCCAATGACCGCTTCTTCGCGCCGGGACCGGCGGTGCTGCTGGGCGCCTTCGCGCGCGATGCGGGGGCCTTCGAACTGACCGGCATGACCCCGCAGGAGCGGATCGAGGCCGCGCTGGCGCAGGGCGAGATCTTCCATCCCCAATATCGCAAGGAGTTTCTGAACGGCGTGTCGGTGCCGTGGAGCCGCGTGCCCTGGATATTGGGCTGCACCTCGCGCTGGAGCGAGGAGAACCGGACGGCGCATTACCAGAATCTGGTCGCTATCGACGGACGCGTGGTGCTGGCGGGCGAGCATGCCAGCTATTATGGTGGCTGGATGGAAGGATCGCTGCTCTCCGGCCTCGACGCTATCGCCCGCATCCACCAGCGGACGCAGGCGGCATGACGATGCGACGGGCCCTGATCCTGATCCCGCCGCTCCTGGCCCTTCTGGCCGCGCCGGGCCACGCCGACACGCCTGGCGGCGTGCAGGCGAAGAACAAGGCCGTCGACGGGGAGAAGATCTACAAGCAGATTTGCGCCGCCTGCCACATGCCCAACGCCATGGGCAGCGGCGGCGGCGCCATTCCGGCTTTGGCGAAGGACAAGAAGCTGGCCGATCCCGCCTATCCGATCACGATCGTGATGAAGGGCAAGGGCGCGATGCCGCCGATGAGCGACATGCTCTCGCCCGCGCAGGTGGCGGCGGTCATTACCTATGTGCGGACCCATTTCGGCAACGCCTATCCCCAGCCCGTCACGGAAGCGGACGTCAAGCGCATCGCCAAGCCGGTCCGAAGCGCGGAGTGAGGGAAGACGCCGCCCTTTCCCGCTACATGGCGCAGGAAAGGGGACGGCGCCGATCAACTCTGCCTATGGTCGATCGGCGCCGGGCGGAGGATCCTCTTGCGAGGCGTTCTACATCCTCCAGCCGAAAGTCACGCCATAGGTGGCGGGTTGCCCGGCATAGCGGACGATCGTGTCGAAATCGCGCGAGATGGAAGGCGTGTAATAGGTGTTGAAGATGTTGCGCCCCCAGGCCGTCAGGGTCCAGCCGCCGCTTTCGGATTTGATGCCCGCCCGCAGGTCGATCAGCGTATAAGGCCGAAGCGAGAAGACGGGATCATTGTAGCTGGTGGTGGCGGAGGGGGAGATGTCGACCGGCTTGCCCGGGTCCGCCGGGATCAGGCTGGCCTGCGACCGGCCCTGATAGGTAAGCGCGCCGCCGACGAAGGCGCCGAGTTGCGAAGAGAGCTTCCAATCATATTGCATGTCGGCGGTGGCGGAATATTTGGGCGTGACCGGGAAGCTGCTGCCAGTGACCGGCACCGAGGCATCGGGATCATGTTGCCGGGCTGGCGGCACCGTGAAGTCGGTTCCGTCCGGATTTTTGAGAATCCTGGAGTTGAGATAAGTCGCGCTGCCGTTGATGGACAGGCCGTCGAACGGATTGGCCTGCGCTTCCAGTTCCAGACCCCATAGGCGCGACCGCGGGATATTCACCAGCTTCTGAAGCTGGCCCAGGATCGTCGTCACATTGGCATGGGCCTGCTGATCGCTATAATCGTAATAGAAGGCGGAACCGTTGATCTGGAAGCGCCTGCCGATCGGCGCCTTGACGCCGACTTCATAGGCGAGCAGCTTTTCCTGCGTGGCGGGGGTGAGCTGGCTCGACACGAAACCCGGCAGCAAGGAATAGGAGCCCGACTTGTAGCCTTGGCTCACATTCGCATAGATAAGGGTCTTGTTCTGGAACGGCTTCCAGTTGATCCCGGCGCGCCAGGACAGATTATGTTCCTTGAGCGTGTCGCGATAATAGCCGGTCGTGAGATATTCGGACGAAGACACGCCGGGGTGATCGAGCAGCAGGATGCACTGGCCGGGAACGGTCGTGCGCGGCACGCCGAGCGCTTCCTGAAGATTCCCCACGACCCCCGCGAGATCGCCCTGTCCTTCATCCCCGGTGCAGCTCTTGAAGGCGGTCCGGCTTTCCGTATAGCGGACGCCGCCCAGGATGGTGAGGCTGTCGGTCAGCGCGAATTCGCCATTCGCGAAGGCGGCCAGGGTCCGGATGCGGGAATTGGCCTCGGTACGGCCGAAGATGAAGGCGCCGAGACCCGGAAGCTGGAAGCCGCCCGCATCCGCATTCTGCTGGAAGTGAATATCATCCTGGATGATCGAGTGCTGGAAATTCCCGCCGACGGACCAGTTCAGCTTGCTGTCCAACGCCTTTCCGCCGAGCCGAAGTTCCTGATTGAAGTCATATATATGCCCGATCAGACGGCCACCCTGGTTTTCGGCGGCAACACCGTCGCCATCCTGAAGGCTGTTGCGCTTGAACTGGGCATATTCGGTGATCGACGTCAGCGTGACTTGCGACGACAGGTCGAGATCGATCCGAAGCGCCGGCTGGAAGAAATAATCGTTCCTCCGCAGCAGGCCGGTATCATTCCAGTCCGCGATGCGCGGATTGGTGGGTTGCAGCTTCTGGAGATTGCGGGAGATGTCGAGGAGGGGATTGACGTACTGGCCGTTGGTCGAGGGGAAGTCGTCAATCGCCTGCGGCGCGGTGGTGTCGCCATGGTCGGTCCATCCACTCAAGGTGAACGCAATGCGCAGCGCCTCGCTCGGCTGCGCGTCCAGGCTTAGCCGCGCGCGGGAAAATCGCTGGTTGCCCAGACGATCGTCGGGGCGGGTGGCGCTGACCTGCCACGCGCCGCCCTGGGACGTCGCGACCGCAAGGCGGGCCTGTACTTTATCGGTGATGGGGCCGCTGACGAAACCGTCGCCTTCGAACAGGCCGAAGCGGGAATAGCTCGCGCTCGCGCCGGCGCTGAACGTCTTGGTCGGCCGGGCGGCGATGTAATTGACCAGGCCGCCGGTGGAGTTCTGGCCGAAGATCGTTCCTTGCGGACCCTTCAGCACCTCTACGCGCGCCAAGTCCAGCGTCGCGCCGCGCGCCATGATCGGATAGGCCAGCGGAACCTGATCCACATACATGCTGACGGTGGGCGATGCGGCCAGGCTCGAATTCTGGGAACCGATGCCGCGCAGCGTATAGTTCGGGATGTCGAACTCCTGCTTCGTCACGGTAAAGCTGGGGATGACGCGGATGAGATCTTCGGGCCTCTGCACGCCGCGAACGGCCAGACTGTCGGGCTTCAAGGCCGTAATCGACATGCCAACGTCGTTCAGGCTCTGCTCGCGCTTTTGAGCGGTGACGATGATGTCACCAATGCCGGCCGCAGTCGTTCCAGAGGAATCCTGCACCTCGGGTGAAGTTGATGTCGAAGATGTCGAACCCGACTGCGCATAGAGCGCACTCGGCGCCCAAGCGAGAATAAGCGCGGCCAATCCGACGCCAGCTTTTAAAGACATGCGCGATGCATCATGAACTTGCACGTTCATTTACCCCTCTCCAATATTATATGTTTCCAGTGCGCTTGTCTTCGTCACCTTTTCAGGTGGATACCCGCTGACAGTCGCAACATGGTTCAGAGCGGACTCGAAAAATCGGTGACTACCGTTCGCTCTCATCCTCTCATTCGCACAGCCGTGATATTTCGTCAAGGAAATTCGATAATGATCGTTATGATCGAAAATAAGCGGCGATTTACAGACCTGATAATCCCTTGATGGAGGCCATGACGGCTCCGCGGCGTGGTTGGATAGGGCTGTCGAACAGACGAGAGGGAGAAGACTCGGCGGAGTCGCCAAGCGCCGGGCATGGACATTCGTACACGGCCCACCCAGCGCGCCCATCGCCGCCTTAATGGCGGCGGATCGCGAAAATCACGCTTGTTACGCCGCGGAGGGCAGGGGGTTGGCGGGCCAGGAGGCAAGCGCCTGCTCGGCAACCATCTCAAGCATTGCGCGGTTCAATCCCGCCTTGGCCTGCACCGCCAATCCCTGGTTGATGGCCATGACGAACGCGGCGAGCACATCGGATCGCGCCGATTGGGGGAGATCGCCATCGGCCTTCGCCTGGTCGAACCGCTCGCGAAGCCGCTCCTGACCGGCCTTCCGGAACTCCACCAGCGCCTGACGCACAGGTTCGGCGTCATCCGATCCCGCCAAGGCGCCGTTGATGCCCAGGCATCCCATGCGATCGGGATAGCGCGTGTTCAGCTCTATGGCCTTGTACAGCATGTGCGCCGCGACACCGCGCGCCGTCGGCTGCGCCAGCGCCTCAGGGATATAGTCCAGATATAATTCGTCATAACGGGCCAGCGCCTTCAGGAACAGCGCCTCCTTGTTGCCGAAGGCCGAGTAAAGGGCGGGGCGCTCGACCCCAGCCGCCTTGACCAGATCGGCGTAGCTCGCGCCCTCATACCCCTTGCGCCAGAAGACGCAGAGCGCGGCGTCGAGAACCTTCTCGACGTCGAACTCGCGATGGCGGCCCATCAGGACAATTCCGTCATTTTCATAATGATCGTTATATGACGCTTGACACGGCTTGTCCAGATTCCATATTACCCGTTACCATAACGATCGTTATTAAATCATCCTGCCGCCCGCGATGCGATTGGCGGCCGAACGGAAGGGTCAATATGTCGAATGAGTTGAAGGGCAAGGTCGCCCTGGTCACGGGCGGTTCGCGCGGTCTTGGCGCCGCCATTGCGGAGGCGTTTGCCGATCAGGGAGCGGACGTGGCGATCAGCTATGTCGCCTCTGCCGCGAAGGCGGAGGCCGTTGTCGAAAAGCTGAAGGCGAAGGGCGTTCGAGCTCTTGCGATCCAGAGCGATCAGGGCGACAGCGCCGCCGCCAAGCCGCTGATCGAGGGGGTTGTTTCGCACTTCGGGAAACTCGACATCCTCGTCAACAACGCGGCGGTCGTGGCCAAGGGCCAGTTGGTCGACGATCCCGCTTTCGACGCGGAGACCCAGGACCGTCAGTGGCGGATCAACGTCCAGGGCCCGGTGGCGACCACGCGCGCGGCGGCGCCGGTCCTTTCCGACGGCGGCCGGATCATCTTCATCGGCTCCCTCAACGGCACGCACTCGCTGGTTTCCGGCGTTGCCGACTATACCGGCACCAAGGCCGCGCTGAACGGCTATGCGCGGGGCGTCGCCCGCGATCTGGGCCCGCGCAACATCACGGTCAATGTCGTGCAGCCCGGCGCCATGCCGACCGACATGATGGCGGAAGTCATGGGTGGCACGGTCGCGCCCGACGCGTTCCTCGACCTCCACGCCATAAGGCGGATCGCGACGGTGGAGGAAGTGGCGGCCGTCGTCGCCTTCCTGGCCGGGCCGAACGCGGGCTATATGACCGGCGGCGTGATCGACGTGGCCGGCGGGCTTGGAATCTGACCATCGCGGCCAGCGCTTGCGGAACCGCCCGACCGGACGTTCCGGGCCATGGCCGAAACCCTTCCCCCTACCAAAAAGTCAGGAATAGAAATGACCAAGTTCAATGCAAAGTCGACCGCCGATGACGTGCTTTCCGGAGTCGATCTCAAGGGCAAGCGCTATCTGGTCACGGGCGTGGCCGCAGGCATCGGGCGCGAAACCGCTCGGGCGCTGGCCGCTCATGGCGCCCAGGTCGTGGGCGCCGTCCGGGACATCGCGAAAGCCGAGCCCGCCACCGCGCAGGTCCGCGACGCCGCTGCCCAAGGCGGCGGCAGCTTCGAACTGATCGAACTCGATCTGGCGTCCCTGCAGAGCGTTCGCACGAGCGCGGAGAAGCTGCTGGCCGACGGCCGTCCGTTCGATGCCGTCATTGCCAATGCCGGCGTCATGGCGACGCCGCTCGGCAAGACGGCGGATGGTTTCGAAACCCAGTTCGGGACCAACCATCTTGGCCATTTCGCGCTCGTCAACCAGATCGAGCCGTTGCTGGTCGACAATGGACGACTGGTCGTGCTGTCGTCGCAAGCGCATCGCGTCTCGGACATCGACCTTGATGATCCGAATTTCGAGCGTCAGGATTATGAACCCTTCGTCGCCTATGGCCGATCAAAGACCGCCAATGCGCTCTTCGCGATGGAATTCGACCGCCGTCACCGCGCTCGCGGCATTCGCGCGGCATCGGTCATGCCGGGGAACAGCATTACCGATCTGCCCCGCAATTTCACGGAAGAAGAACTGCATGGCCTTCTCACGACCGTCGGGAACGCCCGCGTCGAGGCTGGGCTGCCGCCCCTGGAACTGAAGGAGATTTCGCAGGCGGCCGCCACGTCGGTATGGGCGGCGGTCGTGGCCGACGGAGAGGAGATTGGCGGCCAATATCTGGAAGATGTCGCGGTCGCACCCATCGAGGATGCGCCGAACCCCTTCGCGGATGGCGTGCGGTCCTATGCGCTCGATGCGGACAAGGCCAGGCAGCTTTGGACGAAGAGCGAAGAGCTGATCGCCGCCGCCTGAACTGGTTTGGGTGGGATGGCGAGGGGGCTCGCCATCCCATTCCTTGTCCGGCGCTTGTCGCCCGGCACAAATTCGGCCTGCCTGCATTGGGACAGGGAAACCCGGCCGCAGGTCAAGGCCAGAGATTAAGGAAGTGCGATGCCGGAGAAGCTGCATATCGATTTCGTGTCCGACGTGTCGTGCAGTTGGTGCGCCGTCGGCTTGCGCAATCTGGAGCAGGCCATCGGCAATCTTGGCGGCGAAGTGGAGGTTGAAATCCGTTTCCGTCCGTTCGAACTGAATCCGCAAATGCCGGCGAGCGGCCAGAATCTTTTCGAACATCTGCGCGAGAAATATGGTTGGGACGAAACCTATACGGTCGAGGCCATGGAACAGGTGCGCCGCAGCGGCGAGCCGGTCGGCATCGACTTCCGGATCGATCGGGACAGTCATGTCTACAATAGTTTCGACCTGCACCGGCTGCTGCATTGGGCGGGCATCCATGGCAAGCAGAAAGAGCTAAAGCAGGCCCTGTTCACGGTTCATTTTACCCAGGGCAAAGATCTCAGGGATCAGGACATGCTCTCCCATGTCGCGCAATCGGTTGGACTGGACGCGGGCGGGGCGCGCGACATTCTGGCGGGCGATGCTTATGCCGGGGAGGTTCGCGCCGATGAACGGGTCTGGCTGGATGCCGGCGTGCGGTCAGTGCCGGCGATGATCTTCAACGGGCTCTATGCCGTTTCCGGCGCACAGCCGCCGTTGGAGCAGGTGATCCGCCGCACCCTGGCGGATTCCGGGAAGGGAAAGGAGGGGCGCGCATGACCAGACGCCCTTCGCTCGCCTGGATCGACCTGGGTCATTCCTTCGCTCCGATCTGTTCTGACGTCGCCTGCTTCATCGCTGGCGCGCCGGCGGGCGGGGAGGGGGGCGATCGGTTGCCGGGGCCTGACTCTATTTCTGAAACAACGGAGGGCGGCGGCACGCCGGCCGCGAATGTGGACAAAGGCGAGACGACAGAATGACGACCATCGGCATCATCGGCGCAGGCGAAATCGGCGCCCATGTCGCGCTCGCGACGATCAATCTCGGCTACAAGGTCGTCATCGCCAATTCACGCGGGCCCGACACGTTGAAGCAGCTTGTCCGTCACCTCGGCCCCTCGGCGCGCGCCGCGACAGCCGCCGAGGCGGCGGCAGCGGGCAACTTCGTCGTCATTGCGGTTCCGCTCAAACCCGTCAATGACATGCCCGTGGAGGAACTGGCGGGCAAGATAGTCCTCGACACGAACAATTACATGATCTGGCGCGACGGCAATTATCCGGAAATCGATTCCGGATGAAAGACCGTCTATGAACTGCGCCAGGAACAGCTTCCGACCTCCAGGGTGATCCAGGCGTTCACCCATATCCAGGCTCCCCGCATCCTCACGGCGGCAAGACCGGCGGGCGCGCCGGACCGAATTGCGGTGCCGATCTCCAGCAACTTTCCCGAAGCGATCGATCTGGTCGCGGAACTGTTCGATCGGATAGGGTTCGACACCGTCGACAACAGCCCCCTCAGCGAAGCCTGGCGCAGCGCCCCCGGTCAGCCCGCATGGGTGGCGCTCAATCACCAGACCAAGCCGGAACTCGTCGCGAACCTCGCCAAAGCGCGGCGCCTGATCCTGACCTGACGGCCGATCCGGCGTCGCCGCTCATTCCATCTGGCGCCGCGCGATCGCGGCCAGTTCGGGGAACATCTTCGCCCGCTCCGCAGCCTGCCCGGAAGCGGCGGTCCCCCGCAGCACGCGGCCCTTTATGCCATGGAAGATCGCCGCGAGCCGGAAGAAATTGAACGCCGTGTAGAAACGGTAGCCGGCGATGCCGTCGCGGCCGGTCCTGGCGCAATAGGCGGCGATATAGTCCGCCTCGCGCGGGATGTTGAGCGCAGCCAGATCGCTGCCTGCCAGCCCCGCGACGATGTGCGGCGGCATGTGGTACATGATCGCATGATAGGCGAAATCAGCGAGCGGATGGCCTAGGGTAGACAATTCCCAATCGAGCACCGCAAGGATGCGGGGTTCGGTCGGATGGAAGATCATATTGTCGATGCGGAAATCGCCATGGACGATCGACACCTCCTCGCCCGGCGGGATGTTGGCGGGCAGCCATTCGATCAGCCTGTCCATGTTCGGATCGCGGCCGGCGAGTTCGTCGTCCAGATATTGCCTTGACCAGCGGCTGATCTGCCGGGCGAAATAATTTCCGGCTTTCCCGTAATCCGCAAGGCCGATCGCCCGGTAATCCACCTTATGGAGCGCCGCGATCGTTTCGTTCATCGCGTCGAAATAGGCGGGCCGGTCGACTGCCGCGATGTTCGGAAGGGTCGCATCCCAGAAGATGCGGCCTTCCACCATGTCCATGACATAAAAGCCGGTGCCGATGATCGCATCGTCCGTGCACAGCGCATGAACGTGCGCCACGGGGAAGTCCGCCTTCTCCAGCGCGACCAGCACGGCCGCCTCGCGCTCCACCGCATGCGCGCCCTGGAGGATCGGGCCGGGCGGCTTGCGGCGGAGCACGTAGGAAGCGCCGGGCGTGACCAGCTTGTAGGTCGGATTGGACTGGCCGCCCTTGAACCGCTCGACGGTCATCGGCCCGGCGAAGCCCGGCACATGCGCTGCCATCCAGCGCGCCAGGCCCCCCTCGTCAAAGGCGGAGCCAGCGCGGACCGGGATCGTGCCTTCATTCTCTTCCTGGCTCGCGCCCCCGCTCATGCCGCCTGGGCCTCCATGCGGGACCGGTGCTCGCCCTTGATCCGCTTGGCGAGCGACCATTTGTGGACTTCGGTCGGGCCGTCATAAATGCGGAAGGCGCGGACTTCGCGGAATATTTGTTCGACAACGGTGTCGCCTGAAACGCCGGTTCCGCCCATGATCTGCACGCAGCGGTCAGCGATGCGGAACAGCGCTTCCGACACGGCGACCTTGGCCATCGAACTTTCCGCCGTGCCCAGATGCCCTTCGTCCAGGACAGAGGCGCACCAATCGATCATCAGTTCGGCCTGCTTGAGATCGATCCTATTTTCGGCAAGCTGGAAACCGACGCCTTCATGGTCGATCAGCGCCTTGCCGAAGGCGTGCCGCCGGCAGGCATAGTCGGTGGCGATCTCGTTGGCCCTGATGCACGCGCCGAGCCAGCGCATGCAGTGCGAAAGCCGCGCCGGGGACAGCCGGATCTGCGCCAGCTTGAACCCGTCGCCAGCATTGCCCAGCATCTGACCCGCCGGGACGCGCAGATTGTCGATCGCCACCATCGAATGGCCGCCGGGCATGGAACTGTCGATCGTGTCCAACACCCGCTCGATCCGGATCGCGGGATCGGGCAGGTCGACCAGGAACATGCATGCGCCCTCGTCGGACTTGGCCATGATGATCCCGACCTTCGCGCCCTTCGCGCCGGTGATGAAGGCCTTGCGCCCGTCGATCACCCAATGATCGCCCTCCAGGCGGCAACTGGTCTTCATCATCGACGGGTCCGAACCGGCGCCTCCATCGGCCGCCGGTTCGGTCATGAAGAAGGCTGAACGCGCTTCGCCCGACACGAGCGGTTCGAGGAAGCGCGCTTTCTGTTCGGGCGTCGCCACGCGGCCGAGCAGGTACATGCTCCCTTCGTCCGGCGCCATGCCGTTCACCGCCAGCGGTCCCAATGGCGAAAGGCCCGACTTGATCAGCACCATCGCCGTCTCGCGCTGGGTCAAATGCGATCCGTCCGCCAGAATATGGGGCGTTAGGATACCCGCGGCGCGCGCCTTCGCCCGCATTTCCTGCACCAGTTCGTCGGTCGGCCCATGCGCCGTAGCCCGGGGATCTTTCTCATAGGGGATGATCGTCTCGCGCACGAAAGCCTCGATCTTCGCGGCAATCGCCAATGCCCGTTCGCTCATCGATATTCTCCTGATTATCCGGTCCTGCGGCATGGTCCCGGCCGCATATTCGCCTTTCGCCGCGCCCGTCATTTCGGCAGGGCATAGGCGAGGATATAGTCCCCCTTCGTCGTCCCCGCCGCATGGTGGCCCCCGGCGGCGATCAGCACGAATTGGCGGCGGCTGGCAGGCGAAAGATAAGTCATCGGCGTCGCCTGTCCGCCCGCTGGCAGACGCTGCCGCCACAATATCCGGCCCGAAGCCGTATCATAGGCGCGCAGATAATCATCCGAAGCCGCGCCGATGAAGAACAGCCCGCTTCTGGTCGTGACCGAACCGCCGATATTGGGCGTGCCAAAGGGCAGCGGCAGCATCGATGGAATGCCCATCGGGCCGCTGTCGCGCGCGGTGCCCAGGGTCTTGGTCCAGATCAGCTTCCCGCTCTTCAGGTCGACAGCGCTGATCGTGCCATAAGGCGGCTGATTGCATGGGACGTTCAGAGGCGACAGGAAGGGCGGCTGCGACACGCCATAGGGCGCGCCCTCGCCCGGAGCGAAGATGACCGTATCGAAATTCGGCGGCACCGTATCGCCCTTATAGGCCTTCAGCCCGATGCGATTGATTTCTGTCCGGGGAACCAGCCGGGTAAGGAAGCCCATTTTGTTCGAATTGACGATCACGATCCCGCGATCCGCGTCGACCGAAACTCCGCCCCAGTCGATCCCGCCCAGAAAACCCGGCAGATCGATCGCGGACGTCATGCCCGGCGGCTCCATCGTGCCGTCATAGCGGGCCTGCCGGAATTTGATCCGGCAATAAAGCTGGTCGAGCGGCGTTATCCCCCACATTTCGCCTTCGGTGAAAGCGGCGCCCCCAAAGGACGGCATGCCGACGGAGAAAGGCTGGGTCGGGGAAACCCGTTCTTCCGGCGCCGCGCCCCGCGTCGGCACGCGGCGCTCCACGACCTGGCGCAAAGGGCGCCCGGTAACGCGGTCGAGCACGAAAAGCTCGCCACGCTTCGTGGGTTGTATGAGTGCGCGAACGATACCGGCGGGCGACGGATAATTCACCAGCGTCGGTTGGGACGCGACGTCATAATCCCACAGGTCGTGGTGGACGGTCTGGAATGTCCAGCGCACGCCGCCCGTGTCCGCGTCGATGGCGACGACGGCGCCCGAATATTTCTCGTCGA
Source organism: Sphingobium sp. 15-1 (assembly GCF_013375535.1). Classification (GTDB taxonomy): domain Bacteria; phylum Pseudomonadota; class Alphaproteobacteria; order Sphingomonadales; family Sphingomonadaceae; genus Sphingobium; species Sphingobium aromaticivastans. The sequence continues at coordinate 184,342 of NZ_JABXJG010000002.1, read as the reverse complement.
AGGGACGGCGCTGGCCGCCGAAATAATCCGGGCTGGAATTGCCCGTCGGCACATAGACCAGGCCAAGCTCCTCGTCCGCGCTCATCGGCGCCCAGCTATTAGGCGTACCACGCGTATAAGTTTCGCCGGGGGCAGGTTCGGTGCGGCGGTCCGGGCGGCCGGAATCGAACGCCCAGGCCAGCCGGCCAGTCATCGCGTCGAATGCGCGGATGACGCCCGACGGCACATCCACCTTCTGATTGTCGATCACCCAGCCGCCCAGGACGACCTTGCCCCGGACTATCGTGGGCGCGGACGTCACATGATAATAGCCGTGCCGGACTTCGCCCATGCCGGTCAGCAGGGAAACCTCGCCATTATTCCCAAAATCACGGCAGCGCTTGCCGCTCCGGGCGTCGAGCGCGATCAGCCGGGCATCGAGCGTGTTCGTCAGGATGCGTTCGGCGCATTCGCCGTCGCCGCCATCGGGAGCGCGGAAATAGGCGACGCCTCTGCAAACCGCGATGGAGATGGGGCGGGTATCGACCTCAGGGTTGAATCGCCATAGCTGCTTGCCGGTCTCGGCATCTAGCGCCATGACCTCATTCCTGTTGTTGCAGAGATAGAGCGCCCGACCGACCTTGAGCGGCGTCACCTCGAAACCCTTCCCGAATTCCCCTACGCGGAAGCTCCACGCCAGCTTCAGCTTGGATACGTTCGCGGGGGTGATCTGGGTCAGCGGACTGAAGCGCGTTCCATAGGAATCATTGCCGTAATTGGGCCAATCGCCCGCGGCGGGACCAGCGGCGGCCGCGGCCGGGCTATTGGTCAGCGACACGGCGGACGGCGCGATGCCCATGCCATTTTGATATTGCGGATCGGCGTGCCGGAATGGGGGAGCCAGAAGATGCAGCGACGCCCCGCCGATCAGGGCCGCCGCTATCGCTGAAGCCGCAAGGCTGGGCCGCATGGCAGGCCGCCGCCGGATCAGCGTTCGGCGGATCACGGGGATCAGCAATATCAGCCCCATGATCCCCGGCGCGACCACGCGCGGCGCGAGAGCCCAACCGTCAAAACCCGATTCCCAAAGCGCCCAGACCGTCGTCGCCAGCAGCATCAGGCCATAGAGCTGCGCGCCTTCGAAGCGCTTCATCCCAAGCAGGACGGCGCTTGCAACGACCGCCAGACCGCTCAGCAGATAATAGGGGGAGCCGCCCAGAGTCAGCAGATAGGCGCCGCCCATGGCCAGCGTCGCGCCGATCAGCAGAAGCAGCAGCGCGTAGATGCGCAGGATGACGATGACAGCCTTTGACGCGTTGCTATCGGACACTCACTATCCCCTCCGAATCATTCTTGTCAGCCGGCGTCCTGCTATGATCGATGGGCTGCGCCCTTGCGCGCCACGATGTCGAGCATGTCGGGATTGGCGAGCGCGGTGACATCGCCCAGCGGTTCGCCCAGATAGGCCCGCCGCAGGATGCGGCGCAGGATCTTGCCGCTGCGGTTCTTGGGAAATTCGGGAAGCGCGTGGACCGCGGCGGGCTTGAACGCGCGCCCCAGGCTGTTCTCCAGGATTTCGACGACTTGCCGGCCGGTCGCCGCCTCTTCGCCGTCCCCGACGAAGAAGACGACCAGCGCCGTCCCCTTGATCGGATCGGGCACGCCGATGGCCGCCACCTCCGCGACGCCCGCTATGGCGGCGAGGCTGTCTTCGACCTCCGCCGGACCCAGGCGCTTGCCCGCGATCTTCATCATGTCGTCGGAACGCCCGAGAAGCTGGAAACATCCCGTCTCGTCCCGAAGGGCAAGGTCGCCATGCGCCCAGATTCCAGGGAATGTCTCCCAATAGGTTTCGAGATAGCGGGCCGGGTCCTGCCAGAAACCCTGGGTCATGCCGACGCACGGTTCCAGGACGACGAGTTCGCCCACCCCGTTTTCCAGCGGCTTCCCGTCCGGATCGAAAACATCGACGACGACGCCGGGTGTCACGGAATTGAACCAGGAGGGCCTGATCGGACGCACCGGAATATTGCCCAGCAACCCGCCGGAGACCTCTGTCCCGCCCGTATAGTTGATGACGGGCGCCTCGCCGCGTCCAAACGCCCGGCTGTACCAGAGGAAATGTTCCGGAGCGATCGCTTCGCCGGCCGTGATGATCAGGCGGAGCGAAGATAGGTCATACCGCAGCGCCTCATCCTCATTGGCGGCCAGGGAGCGGATCAGCGTGGGGGAAGAGCCCAGATGCGTGACCCTGGACCTTTCTATGATCTGGCCGATCCTCGACCAATCGGGCCAATTGGGCGCGCCGTCGAAAAGGACGAGCGTCGCGCCGTTGAGCAAGGCGCCCAGCAGGGTCACCGATCCCGCGACCCACCCCATGTCCGCCGGGAACAGCCAACGGTCCCCCGGTCCCAGATCGAAATACAAGGCCGCATCGTTGAGGATCTTGAGCGGGAAGCCCCCATGCACATGGACGGTGCCCTTGGGCGCGCCAGTCGTTCCGGACGTGTAGAGGATCAGGAAAGGGTCGTTCGGGTCCATGCGGGCTGGAATGGCGTCCGCCGGTTCCGCGTCCACGGACGCCCATGGCAGGACCGTGACGGGGGTCGAAAGGGGAAAGTCGCCCAGCCCATATTTGTCGCTGACGATCAGCGTTTCGATGCCGGGCAAGCCGGTCACGACCTCCGTCACCGTGGGCCTCAGATCAATCGTCCGGCCCCGACGCTTGAAGCCGGTCGTCGCGATCAGCACCCTCGCATCGCATGCTTTCAATCGCGCGCTGATCGCTTCATGACCGAACCCGCTGAACATCGGCACGGCGATGGCGCCCAGCGCCGCAAGCGCCAGCAAGGAGGTCGCGACCTCCACGCCTGGTTCCATGAGCAGCCCCACGCTGTCGCCGCGCGCCACGCCCGCTTCTCGCAGCCCGGCAGCATGGCGAAGGATTCCAGTGGCGAGTTCGGAATAGCCGATCTGGGAGGTTCGTCCGTCTTCCAGTTCCACGATCAGAGCGGGCGTGCCGATCTCGCTGGCCTTGGCGATGATGCTGTCCACGAAATTGAGCTCTCCGCCGACGAACCATCGCGGAAACTGCTTTCCTTCCGATTGGTCGAGAAGCTTGTCGAAGGGGCGCGACCATTGAAAGCCCGCAAGCTCGCCCAGCCCGCGCCAATAGCGCTCCGGGTCCGCAAGCGAGAGTTCGTAAAGCGCATCGAAGCCGTCCACGCCGAGCAGTTCGGCAAGTCGGGTCACCCGAGCATCACTCACCTGCTTGGGGCTGGGATACCAAACGCCGTCATTGTCGAGCACGATATTATCTCCAGATGGACAGGCAAATGCCGAGAGATGGAACCGTCATTCCAAGCTGGTGCGGCGATTGCAACATATTCGATAATTCATAAAATAATGGAATATTATAAAATTTAAACATACTAATCAAGCCGGGGAAAACCGCCGAAACCTGCCCTTGGCGCCTATGCCGACCGCCAACAGCAGCGCGAGAGCGAAGCAGCCAATCGCCGCGTAGCTCGCGGGAACATAGTTGCGGGCAGAGATCATCGGTGACGCCAGCAGCGGCCCGATCGTAAGGCCCACGAGCTGCGCGGTGCCGACGAACATGGAGGCGCGCCGGGTCGGATCAGCGTCGTTCAGGAAAGCGATGTGGAATGGAAGGCCGAACATCCAGCAAAATGCCAGGATCGACACGGCCGATGCCCAAACCAGCATGTCGCTGCTGGTCAGCGTCGCCATCACGGCCAGAAGCCCGCCGCCCGCCGTGAAGATGACCACGCCGGTGCCGGACAGCCTCGTGGCCAGCGAAATCGCCGCCAGGCCGCCCAATATCTGGACGCCCGTACCCGCGCCGACGATCGCTTTCATCGATTGCGTGGCTATCCCCGCCTGATGGCCAAGAGGGACTGAATAGATCCAGAAAGACATCACGCCGGCCAGAAACAATATGACGGCGGCCAGGGCTGAAAAGCCCCAAAGCGGGGGCAGCGCAAGGTCGCCATCGCCTTGACGGAGGTCCGCATAGTCGTTCGGCGCGAAGCGGATCGCCAGCAGGAGAGGGACATAGAGGGCGATCAGAAAGCCATAGCCAAGGAGCGAGGCTGAGCGGCCCGCAGCGGAGGATGCGAGGAACACCGACGTGAGGAAGACCAGCGCGGCGTTTGCGCTGTAATAAGTGCCGAACAGCCGCGTGGGCAGTTCGGATCGAGCGAGCATGCCCACAAAGACCCAGAACAGGATGCCGTTGCCAAGCCCACTCAAGCCGCGGGCCGCGATGATGCCCGGCGGGGGCATGGCGATGGTCATGACGTTCGCGGCCATCACCGCAAGCAGCGCAAGGACCGCAATGAGCCGCAGCCGCCGGGGGGCGAGCAAGGCGCTTGCGAGGGTGGTGCCGATCACCATGCCCAGCCCTTCGGCCGCGGCGGCATAGCCCATGGCGGCCGCGCCGATCCTGCCCTCCGCCAGCAGGCCGCCGAGCAGCATGGGCTGCAGCGGAGGGACGCAACCGGCGACGACGGCGATGGTGACGACCGCGATCGTCTGGCTTTTCGGAAAGGACTGGCTTGCCATTGGTCGTCTCCCGGTTCTGAACGCGATGGGTAGCATTCCGTCCCATGCCGCCGCTCCATGGGGGAGCGGCGGCATGGTGTTGGCCGATCGTCAGAATTTATAGGCGAAGGACGCGCCATATTCGGCGGGACGGCCCGCATAGCGGACATCGGTGTCATAGGCCTGGATCGCGCTGGTCCAGTAATATTTGTTGAAGATGTTCTTGCCCCAGAATGTCAGTCGCCAAGTGTCGTCGGCGGAGCGAAGGCCGGCATTCACGCTCACGAGCGCGCGGGCGTTCACCTCATAGAGTTTTTCCTTCGCCGGATCGACCGTCAGTATGCCGATGGACTTGGTCTGACCGTTCACGCCCGCTCCGACAAATCCGTTGAGATCGGTCGTCAGCGGGAAATCATAATCCGCCCGGATCGAATATTGGAACTTCGGGGAGAGCGGAAGCTGCGCGCCCTTGAAGTCAGCGAGGATCGGCACGTTGATGCTTCCGCCGCCCGGCAGTGGCGCGGTCGTTTGACCGACCGTTCCTTCATAATCGATGACCTCCGCCTTGACATAGGTTGCCGAGGCGGAAAGGCTCAGCCCCCTCATCGGTCTCGCCTGAATGTCCAGTTCGCCGCCGGTGATGCGCGACTTGGGCACGTTGATCAGGCGATCGAGGGAGCCCAATAGCGGATCGACGAATTTGCCGCGAAGCTGCTTGTTCCGGTAATCATAATAGAAGGCGGCGCCGTTGACCGACAGCATGCGGTCGAACAGTTGCGCCTTGAAGCCGCCCTCGAAATCGAGGATCGATTCCTGTTTCACGGCGCCATAGGCCAGGGCGGTCGAACCGGACAGATGCGGGAAGCTGCCCGCCTTATAGCCCTTCGACACGTTGAAGTAGAGCAGCAGCGAACTGCTGGGCTTGTAATCGACGCCCGCGCTCCAGGCCGTGTTATGCTCCACCAGGCGATTATTGACCACGCCGGTGGTCAAATAGGTCGCGGGATCGACCGGGGTGCCGTCCGGATTGGTCCTGTTGTCCAGAATGAAGGAGGCGAAAGGCTGAATGAGCGGCACCACCCGCGTTCCATCCGGCCTGTTGCCATATACCGCGCCGAATGCCGCGTTCAGGAAATCCGTCAGGGAGATCGCTGGCGTGCCGACACGCGGCCTGATGTCGGCGGGCGTGGCCACGAAATCGGGACTGTCGGCGTTGGAAGCGAAAAAGTCGCGTGTCGCCCGGGTGCGCCTGACGCCCGCCTTCAATGTCAGCTCGTCGGTGATGTCATATTCGGCGTTCGCAAAGCCGGCATAATTGTTCATCTTGCTGTCGCTGATGTTCACGTTCCGCACGATGCCAAGGTCTGCGGCGGCCGTTCCTTCCTCGAAATTGACGCGCGTTTCCTGATAGACTGTGGTGTGCTCGTAATTCGCGCCGATCACCCAGCGGAATCCCGACCGGCTTCCATTGGACAGCCGCAGTTCCTGGGTGAAGGACTTGGCGCGGCCATCGATCCTGGTGGCTTGCTGGTCGCGGTAAAACGACCCGTCATTGTCGGTCGACGCCTGCATCCTATAGTCGGAATAGCCGGTCACGGAAGTCAGGGAAGCGAAGCCGAAATCATAATCGCCGCGCAACGTCGCCTGCTTGAAGCGATTGTCCTGATAGGGGCGCTGACCCGGTCCCCAGTCCGTCGCCCGCGCATTGGCGGGCGCGATCGGGGAGGTGAACAGCGGAACGCCCACCGTGGAACCCTGAGGGTTGAAGGCGATCAGTTGCGGGCTCGGCGGATCGCTTCTGTCACGCCAGCCATTGAGGTTGAGCGAGAATTTCAGGCGATCGGTCGGTTCCCAGTCGACGATGAGGCGAGCGGCGATATTGTCCTGTTTTCCGATGGTGTCGTCGCGGGTGATGCTCTTTTGCCAGTCGTCGCCCTTGGCCGCCTTCACCGCCAGCCGGGCGCTCAGCGTGTCCGTCAGCGGCCCGCTCACATGACCGGAAACCTCAAGGCTATTGAAGCGGCCATAGCCGATTTCCACGCCGCCGGAGAAATCCTTCGTCGGTTTCGCGGCGACGAAGTTGATCGCGCCGCCGGTCGCATTGTTGCCGAACAGGGTTCCCTGCGGCCCTTTCAACACTTCGACGCGCTCCAGGTCGAAGGCGGTCAGCGTAGCCATCGCCGGCAATGGAAGCGGCGCCTGATCCAGATAAAGACTGACGTCCGGATAAGCGCCCAGCGAATATTCGAAGAAACCGACGCCGCGCAGGGTATAGATCGGCGTGTTGTCCGGGGTTGGGGCGAAGGTCAGGCCCGGCGTCGCAAGCGCAAGGTCCGCGACATTGGCGATGCGCCGGGCGGCAAGATCGGACGCGCCCAATGCGGTGATCGACAGACCGACCTTGTTCAAATTCTGTTCGCGCTTATTCGCCGTGACGATGATTTCACCGACATTGGGATCTTGCGGGGCTGGTGCCGCGCCGACTGTCGTCTTGCCGGCATCAGTTTCCGCCGCGATCTGGGCCTGCGCTGGTCCAGCGAGGACAGCTATGGCGGAAATGCCGCCAATCAATAGTGCCTTTTTTCTGATCATACTATCCTCCCCTTCAATAATGGGACGAAATGAGAACGTATTTCGCCTTCCATTTAACGAGATGAGCGTCGGGTGACGCTCCGATCGAAACTGATTTTTGCTTCTGATTATTTTCTGCGTATCTGGTTCACGGTTTTTCGGGGCAATGACAGGGGCGGGACCAGCGCCATCGACGCGCAAGCAATGCGCTCGGGCGGACAATCTGGCCCATGCATGGCCTTTTCCCTGTCGCGATCGAAAACGACCGGACGATATTCACTCGCCTGTGCTCACCTCTAAACCAGGCCACTCTGCGGCGGAGGCGCGCATCGGTTCGGCATTTTTAAGCTCGGTCCAACATTTCGGGGACTGCCTCAACCATTGGCGATTTCGACGGCGAGTTTGCCGAGGCCTGTGATTTCCCCGACGAGCCTTGATCCGACCTTGAGGAAGGTTCCGGTTGGGAAACCGACGCCGGCCGGGGTGCCGGTGAGGATGACGTCTCCAGGTTCGAGGGTGATATGCTCCGAAACGGCCTCGATGATTTCGGGCACGGTCCATGTCATATTGCCGCTATTGCCGTTCTGCTTGAGCTCGCCATCGACGGTGAGCCTGATGTCGAGCGCCTGGAGATCGACGAAGCGCTTGGGCACGATCTTGGGGCCAAGCGGACAACTGTCGTCGAAGGCCTTGCCGGTGACCATGTCGAACGTGCCCAGATGGCGCGCGTCCATCTGCCAGTCGCGCACGGTGAGGTCCAGGCCGATGGTATAGCCCGCGACATGGTCCATTGCTTCGTCCGCCTTGATCTTGCGGCCGCCGCGACCGATCACGACCGCCAGTTCCAGCTCCCAGTCCAGCTTCTGGGACTGGGTGGGATAGCGCACGGACTTTCCGCTGCCCACCAGGCTGGTCGTCGGCGGCTTGAGGAAGAGGAGAGGAAGATTATCCTCCTTGTTGAAGGTCTCGCCGGCATCGTCCTGGACATGGTCGGCATAGTTGCCGCCGATCAGGACGACCTTGGAGGGGTAGAGCAGGGGGGCGAGGAAATCGTCCTCCGCCGGGTCGAGCGGTTCGACCGATGCATTGGGAACAAAGGCGGGGTCGCTCAATGCCGCGACCAGCATCGCCTCGACCCTGTCCCATTGCCGGAACAGGCCCAGCAGGCCGCCATCAGCCGTCAGGCTCTTCAATTCCGGGAACAATCCCTCGATCGGCCAGAACCGGCCCTCAATCTCAATCGCTGGGATCGCTGCCCCGTCGCTCCGCAAGGTGGCGAGTGAAAATGTCATGCCGATCCATCTCCGAGGCTTTTCGTTGCCAGCCTTGAAGCACGGCTTGATCGATTCGTCAACGAATAATCGAAAATATGATCTTATTTACAAGTTAAGATGCTTTATGTATGACTGATCCCGTCGCGATAAGGTCGGGCAGGAGAGGCGATATGCATCTGATGGGGTAAGCGGCCTTCGACACGACGGCACGCACTTCCGCCGGGTCATCCGGCGCGATCCGGGCCTATCGGAGAGGTCATATCGGCCGAGACGGCGCATCTGAAGGACAAGGCTATGGCAGGGCGAAGCGCAAAAGAGATTCTCAACGAATTCTACGAAAAGGAATATCACTATCTCTCCCCGGATGGAGGCGATTTCTCCATCATGGCCGATCTCATTCACCCCGATTGCATCATGCATCAGGCGGATTCGCTGCCTTTTGGCGGGGAATGGAAAGGTGTCGACGGCCTCAAGGCCTGGCTTGAAGCATTTGATCGGACATTCTCCAGCGTCCAGCTTCTCGAAACCGAGCAGTTCGATTGCGGTCTGGTGGTGATCACCAAGATCAAGATGGTCGCGGTGTCGCGCAATTCGGGAAAATCCTTTCCGCTGGACTGTTTTCAATATGTCCGCGCCGAGGATGATCGCCTGATCGAATTCCGGCCATTTTATTGGGACACGGCTCAGATCCTTGAGGCATGCGCGCAACAATAGGCCGATACCGATGAATAGAGCGGAAGAGCTTCACATGGCCAGTCCAGAATATACGTTCGAAACGGCGACAGGCCGCGGCTCCGTGCATGACGTGCCGGGAGATTTGCGCCTGGACGCGCTGTTCGAAAGCTATCTCGTCCCGGTCGACGATGGCCATATTCATGCGGTGATCGGGGGATCGGGTCGCCCCTTGCTGCTGCTCGCGGGCTGGCCGCAAAACTGGTTCGCCTTCCGCTATCTGATGCGCCCTCTCGCCGCGCATTTCACGGTGATCGCGGCCGATCCTCGCGGAGTCGGCTTGTCCGACAAGCCGGAGACGGGCTATGACACCGATAGCCGGGTTGCCGACATGTTCGCGCTGATGGACGCGCTGGGGCACCAGTATTTCGCCATGCTGGGTCACGATATTGGCATGTGGACCGGCTATGCCATGGCCGCCGACCGCCCTGACAGGATCGAGCGCATCATCCTCAGCGAATCCCTGATCCTGGGGGTCTCGCCTTCGCCGCCCCTCCTTCCGGACGACCGGCGGTTGAGCGATATGCTCTGGCATCATAATTTCAATCGGGCGATAGGGATCAACGAGCAATTGGTGCGCGGTCGCGAGGATCTGTATTTCCGCCATCAATTCGCAACGAAGGCGGCCAGCCCGGATGCTGTCCCGCGTTACGCGCAAGACCTTTATATCGAACAGCTCCGCAATCCTGACGCGCTTCGCGCCAGTTTCGAATTTTATCGCGCCCTCGACCTGTCGCTTCCGCAACATCGTCGGCGGGGGGAGGGGGATATGCTGAAAATGCCCGTCCTGACGATTGCTGGGGAATATTGTTGCGGCGAGATGATCGAAGCGGAGATGGCGACGCTGGCCGAACATCTGCGATCGGAGGTCATTGCCGATTGCGGCCATTATCCGGCCGAAGAGAAGCCGGCCGAATTTCTGGCGCTGACGATGGAATTTCTGGAGGGATACCGAAAGGACAATCCCGCGCATAGCGACAATATGCGCGATCCGATGGGCCTGTCTCATCCGCACGCAATCACCTGAAACAAAAGGATTTCCGTATGAGCCGCATCACTCTTGAACAGGCCAGCACCATCATCGCCACCGCTTTCGCCAAGGGGGGGGCGCTTGGCCTCAAGCCACTCAGCGTGGCGGTGCTGGATGCGGGCGGCCATCTGATCGCCTTCGAACGTCAGGACGGCGCCTCGACGCTGCGCCCGCAGATCGCGTGCGGGAAGGCGGGCGGGGCGCTCGCGCTTGGCGTCTCAAGCCGCAAGATCGGAGATATGGCGGCGGAGCGCCCGGCCTTTATCGGTGCGCTGGGGCCGATCAGTCCGCTTGGCGTCATTCCGGCGGCGGGCGGGATCATCGTTGTCGATGACGGCGGCGCGCCGCTCGGCGCCGTCGGCGTAACCGGCGATACCAGCGACAATGACGAGATTTGCGCGCTGGAGGGCATCGCCGCCGCCGGCCTGGCCAGCCAGGCCTGAAATGACCGGGAATATCGACCGCCGCAGCCTGGTCCACGCGGGCGCCGCAGCGCTGGCCGCCATGTTGATCGCCCCGTGCATGGCGTTCGCCGCATCCGGCCTCAAGCCATCGAAGACGCCAAGGAACAACGACATGTCCACCGCCGAACTGCATGCTTTTTATGCGCGTTATCTGGAAGCCGTGAATGCCCGCCACTATGACTTCGTCGCGACCTTGATCCACGACAAAGTCCTGATGAACGGCGTTGAGCGCGGACGGGACGATGTCATCATATCGCTGAAGGGGATCATCGATGCGGTGCCGGACTTCACATGGCATCTTGAGGAACTGGTGGTCGAGGGCGGACGCCTGGTCGCCAAGCTGCGCGACACGGGCACGCCTGCCAGGCCATGGGTGGGCCTGAGCCCGACCGGCGCTTCGGTCGAGTTTACCGAATTCTGCTTTTACAAGGTTGTCGATGGCCGCTTTTCGGAAATGTGGTTCTTGATGGACGTTCCCGCCGTGGCGAGGCAGCTCGCCCGCATCCCGTGACCATGCGCGCTGCCGTCAAGATATAGTGGAGGAAAATGATGGGAATGAAGGAGAAGGACGATCTGTCGGGCAAGGTCATCCTGGTCACCGGCGGCGCGCGCGGACTGGGCGCCGCGGCGGCCCTGGCATTTGCCGAAAGCGGGGCGAAGGTCGTCGTCCTAGACGTCGAGGAGCCGGACCATGCCGGCCTGCCTGCGGACGCAGCGGCCCATATCGGCTACCTCCGCCATGACGTGTCCGATCCCGCCTCCTGGACGAGCGTGGTCGCCAGCGTTCTGCGCGATCACGGCCGCATTGACGGGCTTCTGAACAATGCCGGCATTTTCAAGAGCTGCGACCTTGCGGATACGACGGTCGAGCTGATGGACCGCATCTACAGGGTCAATCAGCTTGGCGTCTTCCTGGGCATGCAGGCCGTCCTGGAACCAATGAAGAAGGCCGGCGGCGGCGTCATCATCAACCTGGCGTCGATCGTCGGACAGCGCGGATTTCCGGGGATGTTCGCCTATGCCACATCCAAATGGGCGGTTCGCGGGATGACGCGCTGCGCGGCGAGGGAGTTCGCTCCCTTCGGCATCCGGGTCGTTTCAGTGTCGCCCGGTTCGATCGAGACCGACATGCTGAAATCGCACACGGCGGAGGAACAGGCCCATATTCTCTCAACCATTCCGATCGGGCGCTATGGCAAGCCGGAGGATATAGGGCGGCTCATGCGTTTCCTCATGTCCGACGAGGCGTCCTACATCACCGGATCGGAGATCACGATCGACGGGGCGATGATGGCCTGAGGCTGGCCAGAAATGCCGTCTCAGGGCGAAAGATAACGCTGCAGTTCTGGGTCATCGATCAGAATATCCGTCGTCTTCTGGATATGTTTCGCCAATATGGCGCAGGCCGCGTCCACGTCCCGCGCCAGAACCGTGTCCAGCAGTTGCTTATGCTCCGTATTGGCGGGCCGGCTTTGCGGCGAAGCGCGCTGCGACAAGAGCGACAAGCGGCGATAGCGATCCGCCTGGTCGTAAAGCAAGCCGCGAAGGCGCAGCAGCCAGGGCGAGGCGCAGGCCTCGACCAGCGTCGTGTGATAGTCCCGGTGGCGGCTTTCCCAATCCTGGCCCATGATCCGGTTGCCGTCGATGAAGGTCTCCGTCTTGGACAGATAATGATAGGCGCCGATCACCCGGGATTCCCACTCGTCGCTTCCATGCTCGATCGAGTCCGACAGGGCGCGCGTCTCCAGCATGATGCGCATCTTCGTGACGTCGACAAGATCAGCGCGCGATACCGGCGCGACGTAAAATCCGCGGTGATCCTCCAGCACGACCAGTCCATCGGCCGACAGACGCACCAGCGCTTCCCGAAGGGGACTTCCTCCGACGTCGTAGCGCGTCCGCAACTGATCGAGCTTGAGTTTGGCGCCCGGCAGCAGCCGGCACTCAAGTATGTCGCGCTTGATGATATGGTAGGTGTCCCGGGCACGCGTGGCGCCGTTGTCATTGCCTCCCGCAGCGGTTTCGGGAGAGCTTTTGACCTGATTGTCGATTTTCAATGCGACTACCTCTTAAATGCGCGCTTTTATCGCTTTCTAGCCTATTTCCAACTCCTCAACTAGTCTGTTTATAATGTGAAATTATATATAACAGATATTATTATCGAATATATTTGACGCCATGTCCGGCCTGTGCCACTGATAAGGGCCTGAAAATGGCTGACGGAAAGGTCGCAATTCCTTTTCGCAGCCTTCGATCCGATGACCGGCAAGATCCGGCAGCAACCGAATTTTTCCCAATGGAGAGGCCCTTGATGCAGACGCAAGATCCCCAAGCCGTCGTCGAAGAGTTTTTCCGCCGCGTCGGAACGGCGGAGGATGTGGCGGAGATAGCCGAGATGATCAGCGACGATGTCGATTGGCTTGTCGCGGGGGACACCAGCGTGGTGCCCTGGATCGGCCACCGGACTTCGAAGGCCGCCGTTGCCGAATGCTACGCCCTGCTGCGCGCCCAGACGGCATCCGAGCATTTCGAACTGACCGACATGCTGGTGAAGGGCAATCGCGTGGTCGTGCTGGGCGCACTCGCAACCCGCGTGTTGCGGACCGGCAAGCTGATAGAGACGGAGATCGCCGCGAACATCATCGTCGAACACGGCCGCATCAAATCCTTCCATCTTCTGGAAGACAGCTTCAACGTGGCCTGGGCGTGCACCTGAAGACTCGATCCCCGACCCCGGCGCAAGGCGGGATGCCGTGCGCCGGGGCCACCGTCATTCGCGCTCCGCGAAGATGAATCCAGCCTTCTCGACCTTATGACCGAAAATATCGGCGCGATAATATTCGCTCTGCGACGGGAAGGGCTGGCCCACGCTCGCGCCGAGTTCGATCAGCCAGCCGGACGGGTTGGCCGCATAGAAACTCAGCACGCGATCATTGGCATGGATGCCCAGATTCATCGCCACCGCTATCTGGCGCTCCCGGACGCGATCATGCGCGGCGCCCAGATCCTTCACGTCATCATATTCGATCATCAGATGATTCATCATCTTGTTCGCGGCGCCCGGCGCGCCCCAGGCGATCGAATGCTGCCGTTCATTGCAATGCATGAAGGTCAGTTCGGCATAGACCGGCACTTCGGGCGGTCCGATCTTGACCTCCACGCCGCCTTCGAAGCCCAAGGCGCTGTAGAAACGATAGGCCGCTTCATGATCCGGCTGCGCGACGATGCAATGGCCCAGGCCTGCATTTCCCGTCAGGAAGCGGCCATGAAGCGGCCGTCCGGGATGGAACGGGCGATTCATGCAGACCTCGGGGCCATAGAAGATTTCGGTCTGGATGCCCGCCGGATCGGTCAATTTCAGCAATTCAAGGACGTGCCGCTCCTCTGCCTCCTCCCGCGTTCCCTGGCGGAACTCCAGGCCGGCGGCGGCGAGTTGATCTTGCATTTCCTCGAATTGCTTCCGGCCAGCCACCCGCCAGCCGAGATAGAGGAGGTCGTCGCTGCCGTCCTTGTGCGCGACGATGCGGTGATGCCAATTGTCGAGCCTCAGGTAGAAACGGTCGTCGCGCTCCCCGTCCCAGACCTCCATGCCGATGACCGCCGCCGCATATTCCTTCCAGGCCGCCTCGTTGGATATGCCGATGCCGATATAGCCGAGTTCCGTAATGCCTACCATGTCAATGACTCCATCTTCCTCTCCGAAGATTCTTATATTCCGACCGGTCTCGCCCGCGGCCCTGCCTGCAACGGACCATGGTGACGGAGCCGAAAGGTGCAGGCAAGGCGCAAGAGCGCGATCGTTTTTTCAGGCAGCCGCCAGATCCCTTGGAAGAGCCGCGCCCTCGTCCCCGGCGATTTCGACGGCGAGTTTGCCGAGGCCTGTGATTTCCCCGACGAGCCTTGATCCGACCTTGAGGAAGGTTCCGGTTGGGAAACCGACGCCGGCCGGGGTGCCGGTGAGGATGACGTCTCCAGGTTCGAGGGTGATATGCTCCGAAACGGCCTCGATGATTTCGGGCACGGTCCATGTCATATTGCCGCTATTGCCGTTCTGCTTGAGCTCGCCATCGACGGTGAGCCTGATGTCGAGCGCCTGGAGATCGACGAAGCGCTTGGGCACGATCTTGGGGCCAAGCGGACAACTGTCGTCGAAGGCCTTGCCGGTGACCATGTCGAACGTGCCCAGATGGCGCGCGTCCATCTGCCAGTCGCGCACGGTGAGGTCCAGGCCGATGGTATAGCCCGCGACATGGTCCATCGCTTCGTCCGCCTTGATCTTGCGGCCGCCGCGACCGATCACGACCGCCAGTTCCAGCTCCCAGTCCAGCTTCTGGGACTGGGTGGGATAGCGCACCGACTTTCCACTGCCCACCAGGCTGGTCGTCGGCGGCTTGAGGAAGAGGAGGGGAAGATTATCCTCCTTGTTGAAGGTCTCGCCGGCATCGTCCTGGACATGGTCGGCATAGTTGCCGCCGATCAGGACGACCTTGGAGGGGTAGAGCAGGGGGGCGAGGAAATCGTCCTCCGCCGGGTCGAGCGGTTCGACCGATGCGTTGGGAACGAAGGCGGGGTCGCTCAATGCCGCGACCAGCATCGCCTCGACCCTGTCCCATTGCCGGAACAGGCCCAGCAGGCCGCCATCGGCCGTCAGGCTCTTCAATTCCGGGAACAATCCCTCGATCGGCCAGAACCGGCCCTCAATCTCAATCGCTGGGATCGCTGCCCCGTCGCTCCGCAAGGTGGCGAGTGAAAATGTCATAAATTGCGCCTCCGGGCTTATCATTCTCCCTCTTCAAACACACCCTGTTCGAAGCGTCAATAAATAATCGAAAATCTATCTATCTTTACACAAATGAGATAAATTTGTATTGAGAGGCAGCCGCAGAGAAGCCGGCCCACGGACAGGAGTTAGGAAATGCCTCTAATCGACATGCACTCACATTGGGCGACTCGCCGTGGGTATGTCGCTCGCTCGGCGGAGGAGCTTGAGCATCAGGAGAATTATTTTCGGTCCAAGCCATTCTACCGGACCGAAGAGGAAATGGCGGACGATCTGCGTGCCGCCGGCGTTCGGACGATCCTGGATTTCGGCTTCACGAAAACGCTCCCCCCGGCGGAGGCGCGTGAGGTTCACGAATATGGCATGGATTTCGAACGGGCGAACAGGGATGTGGTGCTGGGGCACTGGATTCACGGCCAGCCCGGCGTCAGCGGTTCGCTGGAGGAATTCCGCCGCTGCATAGAGGCGCGCGTGGGTTTCGTCGGACTGGCGGTCAACGGCTCGAACGGGCCGCCTGCCAGCGACCCTAGCTGGAAGCCCTTCTATGATCTGTGCATAGAGGCCGGCGTGCCTGCCCTCATCTTCGTCGGGACGACGGGGCTGGGCGCCGGATTGCCGGGCGGCGGCGGCATCCTGCTCGATTCATGCCATCCACGCCATCTGGACGAGGTCGCCGCGCGCTTCCCCGATCTGACCCTGATCGCCGGGCGCCCCGCCTGGCCGTGGCAGTCGGAAACCATCGCGATCCTGCTCCACAAGCCGAACATCATGTATGAACTGCATGGCTGGTCGCCGCGCTATTTTACTCCGGAACTTGTCTACGACCTGTCGCGGCGCCTGCGCGACAAGGCGATGTTCGGCGCGGATTACCCTTTGTTCAACTATGGTCGCCTTGTCGAAGACTGGAAGGGTCTGGGCCTGTCGGACGACGTGCTGGAAGACATCTGGTCGAACAACGCCCGGCGGTTCTTCCAGAAACTGGGCATGGACATCTGACCGACGAGCGGGCTGAATTGCCCATGCCCGGTGATTCACCTCTGACCGCACCAGCAATTATCTTGGAGAAAGCCACCATGAAGGCGGTTCTGTGCAAAGAATATGGTCCCCCTGAAACCCTGCAACTTACCGAATTATCTTCGCCGGAACCGGGGAAGGGCCAGGTCGTGGTTTCGGTCAAGGCATGCGGGATTAATTTCCCCGATGCCTTGATCATCGAGAATAAATATCAGTTCAAGCCGGACCTTCCCTTTGCGCCTGGCGGCGAGATTTCGGGCATCATCGCAAAGGTCGGCCCCGGCGTCGACGGATGGTCCGTTGGCGACGAGGTGATGGCCTTCATCATATGGGGCGGGCTCGCTGAAGAGGTGGTGGTCGATGCAAAGCGGCTGATCGCCAAGCCGGCGGGGATGCCCTATGAGGAGGCGGCGGCCTCTCTGCTGACATATGGGACGGTGCTGCATGCTCTGGAAGATCGCGGTGGGCTTCGCCGGGGCGAAACGCTGCTCGTGCTTGGGGCCGCAGGCGGCGTCGGCACGGCCGCGATTCAGGTCGGCAAGGCGATCGGCGCAAGGGTGATCGCCGCCACTTCGTCCGCGAAGAAGAATGACTATTGCCGGTCGATCGGCGCCGACGACTGCATCGACTATGCGAACGGCGATCTGCGGGAGCAGTTGAAGATTTTGACCGGAGGAGAGGGGGTCGACGTCATATTCGATCCGGTCGGCGGCGCGCTCGCGGAAACGGCCCTGCGATCGACAAAGTGGAATGGGCGCTATCTGGTCGTCGGTTTTGCCAGCGGCGAGATTCCCAAAATTCCTCTCAACCTCGTCCTGCTCAAAGGGGTTTCGGTCGTTGGCGTGTTCTGGGGCGGATTCCTTGACCGCGAACCGGAAAATGGGCGCGCGCATGCCGAAGCGCTGGCGGCGCTCTATGCGACGGGCGTCGCAAGACCGCAATTGTCCGCCGTATATCCCTTGGATCAGGCCTCGCAAGCGATCAGCGACCTTCGCGACCGCCGCGCCACCGGCAAGGTCGTTGTGTCGATGCAATAGCTAGCCGCTTGCTGATCGGCCATGTCCGGATGCGCGACACGCAGCGGCATAGCCGGATATTGGAGGATTGAGCCTGGGGGGGATGGTGGTGGACGGCGGAGGGTGTTGGATGATGGTGAGTTTAACATAATATATATTATCGATTAAAATGTTCCGCCAAGGGCCTGCGGCATCCCGCATCATCCGTGCAACAGGCCCTTTCCCCGACCGCTCAATCCATCTCGTAATTATGCACGAAGTCATGGGGAACATCCGGCCCCCAACTCGCCAGACTATCTTCCATGCCGTAATTTGTCGGCGTCCAGAGCGCATAATCGTCGATGAAATCCATGTCCGAAAAATATTCGAACCAGCTCCCCCAGGGATCCTGAATATAGTGGAAGAAGTTGGAGCCGATGGTATGCCTGCCAAAGCCCCAATCCCCCTTTCCCGCTTTCTTGGTCAGGCTGCGCCCGCCCCTGCCCACGGCATCCGGGTCCGCCACCTGAAAGCTCGCATGATGGAAGCCCACGCCGGGCGACTTGGCGAAGGCGATCACATGATGGTCGCTGTCCCGGCGGGCGCAGCAGAAGGCGATCACGTCCTGCGCTCGGTCGGCCAGGCCCATGCCGAGTCCCTCTGTCATGAAGGCGACGCTGGCGCTCACGTCCGGCGTGAAAACCAATGCATGGCCCAGCCGAAGCGGCTGCACGGAAGGATAAGCCGAAGCCGGCAGAATGGCCGACCGGCGAACCCGGCCAACACGGCCGGGCTCATTGATCGTGAAAGGCCGGTCGTTCGGCGTCAATGCTGGCGCAGCCGGCACGTCGAGCAGATGGATCAGCATCCCGTGCGGATCGGTCACCCAAAGACCTGCGGTCGAGTGACCCTCCGGCGGCGGGACAACGGCGCCGCCCGCCCGCGAAACGAGGGCGGGAAGCCGATCCAGCTCTTGCGCCCGCAGGGCGAGGTGGTGGAGGCGCTTGCGCCCATGCCCTCCTTTGAGCACGATCGCGGCTTCAGCCTGGCCCTTGCACCGGAAGAATGCCGTTTCTCCCTCGACCGATACCTCCAGCCCGGCATCCCCGTAAAACCGAATGCCGGGTTCGAGATCGGGCACTTCCAACGTTACCGACAGCAACCCCGTTACAGTCATGACACCCTCCGCTCCACAGGGACCGAACCATCGGCCACGCGGTTTTCGATGACGCCGATCCCCTCCACCTCGCACCGCACGACATCGCCTGGCTGCAGGAAACACGGCGGTTCCATGCCGACGCCAACGCCTTCAGGCGTACCGGTGGCGATGAGGTCGCCGGGCTCAAGCGTGAACGCGGTCGAAAGATAAGCGATCTGCTCGTCGATCCTGTGGATCATGTTCGCCGTATTGTTGCTTTGGCGAAGCTCTCCATTGACATAACAATACAGGTCCAGCTTCTGCGGGTCTGCGATTTCATCGGCCGTTATGATCCAGGGGCCGATGGGCCCATGGGTGTCGAACGACTTGCCCATGGTGAAGGTCGGTGAATGGAACTGCCAATCGCGCGCGGACACGTCGTTCGCCACGAAATAGCCGAATATATGGGAATAGGCGTCGGCGGCATCGACATATTTGGCGGCCTTCCCGATCACGACGCCAAGTTCGACTTCATAGTCCAGCTTTTCGGTCACCCCCGGTTCAATCGGATCATGGGGACCGCACAGGCATGTGGTCTGCTTGTTGAACCACACCTGATGCTTGGAACGCGCAACGCCCAGCTTGTCGGCTTCCTCAACATGCTTCTGATAATTCATGCCGATCGCGAGATATTTTCCCGGCCTCTCAATCGGGGCGAGCAAGGATTTGGGATCGAACGCGTCGACTGCCGGGTTCGTCGCAAGGATTGCGCGGACCGCCTCAAGTCCCGCGGACCCCGCCCCGACTAGCTCCAGCATCGTCGCATAACCGATGCCCGCCCTGGTGAGATCCACGACGCCGCCGTCCTGCACGACACCCAGATGCGGCTTTCCATCCCCCGCAACGAACCTGATCAGCTTCGTAACCGGGGCAGATTCCCGGGCGTTCAGGCTGGGGCGTGCCGGACGAGGTCTGGTAGCCATTGGACGTGTGGTGCGCCGGGGACAGCGAAGCGGTCGCCGAGGAATTGGTAGAAAGAGATGCGCAGCTTGGCGCATGTCTTGAGCAGGCCAATCATGGTGTCGCGGGCGATCCTTCCGGCCTGGCTGACGGTGCCGCCGGAGATTTTGCGCTTGGTGACGAAGGCGCGGATATCGTTTTCCGAACCATTGGTGTGCAGGGGGATTTCCGGGCGCTCGAGGACGCGAAGCAACTGTGCCTTCTGGCGATGGAGGCGCGTGAGCAGCCGGTCGAGCATCACGTAACCGGTGCGCCTGGTGAAGATACGGTCGAAGCGGACCCGCAGGGCTCTGGCCCGTTTGGGATCGGGATAGCGCTGCCATGCCTTGAGGTCGGCATAAAGCCACCAGATCAGGGTGCGTTTGAGCTCGACGGCGTCACGATCTTTCTTCGAGCTGGGCTGGAGCTTGTGCACCAGCCGCTCGCAATGGACCCAGCACAGAGCATGATTGTCTCCGACCCGGAACTGGCCGGCACCATCGGAGACGATCGCCGTGTCGCCCAGCAAGCCTTGTTCGCTGATGGCACCCCACAGGGCACTTTCGGTAGCGACCTTGACCGGATCGGGCTGGACGTTGAGCTTGTCGAAGTCCAGCGCCGCAAGGTGGGCAGCCCAGGCCTCGGCACAAGCGAAGCGCTTGTCACCATGGCTTGCAAGGGCATCGATCTGGGCCGCCGCCATGTTCATCTCGCGCATCCGGGCCACTGCCACGTCATTGACGACATGCTCGCTGCGCCCGGCCTGGAGCAGACCCAGAAAGGCGGCACGGGACTTGGACACGCCACTCCGGAACACCGCAAAGCGCTGGTCACCCAGTTGCGTGACATAGCCATTGCGCCGGGCATGGGGAGCGCTGGTGTCATCGACGCTGATCCACCGGGCGGTCTCCAGTCCTGTGCGCAAAACGGCCTGATCTTCAGCCACCAGGGCTTCAAGTCCCCTGCTCAGAAGACGGACAACTTGCCGCTTGGAGATTTGCAGGCCCATTCCGTTCAAGATGGCTGTCAGCCGTTCACTCGTCATCTGCCCCTGGAAGTGACCTGCGGCAATGAAGCGGCGAAGCTCGGAGCCAAAGCCACCCAGGATGCCCGGCGGCAGAGGCGCCAATATCCGCTCGCCCGTCGCCGCCTCCCAGCGTTCCCGGCGATAGCGGACCACCTCGACGCTGATCTTCAGATCCTGCACCAGCACGTCTTCGTAGCCGCGAAACCTCGATCCGGCAGGCGCATCCGCCTTCAGCTTCACTTCTGACGTTACAGCCAGCTTGTCACGCACCGATCCCCGGCCGCGTTTACGGCCTTTCTTGCTCTTCGGCTTCGATGTTGCCTGCTCCATCCCCGATGGCTTCGTCTTGAACTTCGGTCGCGGCGGCAGCCCTTTCAGCCGCGCGATCTCGTCCTTCAGGGCCGCAATCTCGGCATCTTTCAGTGCTACTACCGCAGCATGCTCGTCCTGAGAATCCTGAAGCGACTTCACCTGCGCCGCCAGCGCACCAACCACACGGCGTAAATCGGCAAAACCGCCATCGTCGTCAGGGCCAGATCCACCGGGAGTCATCCAAAGTGTGAATCACAAACCGTGAAGCTTGAAAAGACCCCTGCACGGAAATTTGCCCCGCTTACATCAGCTTCATACAAACCCTCGAATAATCATGGATAAAATAACGGCTGCTGCGCACTCACCGGGGCGCGACAAGTTGGCGTTCCGCAGCGACGGCCCGCCCGGTAATCGCGCGAATGACCGTTTCAAGCGCCGCCGCAGGGTCGGATGGCATATCGGCGCATCGCCAGGCGATATGATGGTCGGGCCGAACCAGGACGCACCCGCTGTCGGACACCTCGCTGATCGCGCTCCAATCGCCGTAAATGTCGGTCACCTCGCACGCCGGCCCGATACGGTGGGCATATAGGGGAATGCCGCAATCCCGCGCCACCCGCGACGCGGCATCCACCCAGGCCGTTCCTCCAGTGCCGGTCAGCAATGTGAAGCCGTCCCAAGCGCACAGGTCGAGCGACGATATGCGGCGCTTGTCCTGTTCCAGCCAGACATGGGGAAGGCGTCCACCGGGGAATGTGCTGGGATGGTAGAAGAGCTCCGCATCTCTTGTCGGCACCGGCGCGCTCTTTCCGTCGGGCAGGATTGCGTCGGAGGCGTAGACCTGCCCCATTTCGACGCCGTGGCAATTGAACTGATAATTTTGAAGTTCGATGGCCTTGGACAGTTGCTCGCGGCGTTCGCGCCCCCGCTGCGTATCGCCGCGCAGTTCTTCTAGGCTGGCCCACCCCTCAGCCTCGCTCTGTTCGGGACGGAAGCCAAGAGCATCCGCAATGGGACGCATGCCGCCCACGCTTTTCATTGCGCGGTCCACGACCTGACGGCCAACCGGCTGGCGTTCGGCGCTATAGCTGTCCAACAGGGAGGCGCTGGCCTGCCCCTTGATGACCATTGCCAACTTCCAGGCGAGGTTGAAGCTGTCCTGCACGGAGGTGTTGGTGCCCAGGCCGTTCGCCGGAGGGTGGCGATGCGCCGCGTCACCGGCAATGAAGGTGCGGCCGATCCGATAATGGCTCGCCACGACATGGTTGATCTGCCATTTGCTGACCGCCTTGACGCGTACGGGGATGGAATCGTCCCCGATGGTGGCGCGCGCCCGCGCAATGATGCCCTCGTCGCTAAGGTCGGGCTCCGGGCCGTTCGGGTCATACATGAACAGCATGACCCAGTCCTTCCAGGGTTCGACGCAGATCCAGGTGCCGCTGCCCACCCAATAATCATTGCCTGGGCGAGTCATCCAGTAAAGCACGCCCGGCCTGTGCGCCGTATATTGGGTGAGATCGACCTCAAGCCAGGCGTTGACGGACGCGCCAAGCCCCATCTCCCCTTCGAAATCGATGCCGATCGAAGAAGCGACGGCGCTATTGGCCCCATCCGCGCCGATGACGAAGCGCGACTGGACCAGAAACTCCTCGCCAGTGTCGCGATCGCGCAACCGCGTTTCCACGCCATCCCCAACCTCGCGCAACGAAACAAACTCGCTGCGAAAACGCGTCCGGGCGCCCTCGGCCACGACAGCGTCGAGCAGGACGGGTTCCATGATGTGCTGGGCTATATTGCACATTTCGCTCGGACTGGCGGCATCATAATCGGTACGCCGCTTCTCGCCCGATCCCCAGGCCTGCATCCGGCCGATTTCCGGATCGGCAAAGCTGGTGGACCAGACATTATTGCCCATCAATTCATTGGGCACCGCCGCCGCCGCCACGGCCCGTTCCACGCCAAGCTGACGAAACGCCTCCATCGACCGCTGGTTGGTGATGTGCGCGCGCGGCGAATTGGCCGTACCGGAATGCTTGGCGACGGCCAGCACGTCGATGCCCGCGCGCGCAAGCCCCAGCGCCATGGTCAGCCCGGCGGGGCCGCAACCCACCACCAGCACATCGGTTGTCAGAATATTCACTTCATTAGCTCCCGATTTCGATTCGCCCTTTCCCGAAATAATCGCGCCATGCATTATCTCGGATGATTGGCGTCCTGATTTGCCAGCCAAGGATAGCGCTCGACATCTTCGCCGCTATAATCGGGGTCCAGATAGATGAAGAGCCGCTGTATCTTGAAATTGCGGATTTCGAAGACGTCGCACCACCTGCCGGCGAACGTCACGCCGACACGCCATTCCACATTCGTTGCCGTGACGCCTGAACTGGTGCCCTCCACCACCACCCTATCGTCCTGGATGATGAAGTTGGAATAGGCGGAATGATGCTCTATCTGCTTGAGGATGCCCATCAACTCCGAGAACAGCCTGCTATATTCGGACCGGCCTCGGGCAATGCCCCATTTGGGGAAATATACGGTGGCGTTGTCGTCAAACAATTCGAGAAAGTCGTCGCCGCGATCCATGCGGAGGAAATATTCCAGTGCGACCGCTTTTCTCTGATCGCCGCTCATTTCGACAATATTGAAATGACCATCTGTCTGCGTCGTCATGTCATCATCCTTTCCGTCAAAGCCGTGCGGTTCGATCATTGCGCGACAAGTCCGCCGTCAATCACCAATTCGGCTCCGGTCACGAAGCTCGCTTCGTCACTTGCGAGAAAACATGTGCCATAGGCGATTTCCCGCGGCTGTCCTGCGCGCCCCAGCGGCGTTGCCGCGATCACCGCTGCATTCAGTTCTTCCGCCTGCGCCTGCACCAGCGGCGTGAAGATGATGCCCGGATGGATGGAGTTCACCCGGACATTGTCCTTCGCATAGGTGATGGCCGCATTCTTCGTGAGCGTGCGCACCGCGCCCTTGGCGGCCTGATAACCCGGCACGCCGCTTACGCCGGTGATGCCCCAGACGGATGAGATGTTGACGATGGACCCCTTCCCCGCCTTCCGCATATGAGGCCCGACCTCGCGAATGCCCAGGAACACGCTCGTCTGGTCGACGGCGATCACCTTGTTCCAGTCTTCCAGCGTGAAATCGTCGATGGACGCATAGGAACCGACGATGCCCGCATTATTGACCAGCACGTCAATCCTGCCATGCTGCGCAACGACATCCGAAACGACTGAGCGCCAATCGGCTTCGGACGTCACGTCATGACGCATGAATTGAATGTTGGAATTGCCGTAAGGCGTCGAAGGTCCATCGGCAACGTCGGTTGCTATAACGAGAGCGCCCTCTTCAGCGAACAATTTGGCCGTTTCATGACCCATGCCGTTCGCCGCCCCGGTGATGATGGCAACCTTATCCTTCAACCTGTTCATTCTCGCCTCCTGCTGCATAGCTGCGATGATCTGTTTCACGAACGTTCGCGCTACTTCGAATATCGAAATTCAAGCCATGTCTATCGCTTGGAAAGTCATCATGACATTGAATGGAACAAAGCTGCCCTAACGACCGACGCTCTGTTCTTGCATATAATTTATCAATAGCATCCGCTCGCGAGGATTTTCGGAAAAATAGACCATGTTGGCGCCGGGCGCGTATTTTTGCGTATCGGTCAACCACTGGTCCAACAGCTTGGCTGTCCAGACCTTGCCACTCTTCGCTCGCAATGCGGGCGAATAGCGGAATCCGCTCATCGACCCGATCTTTCGCCCGATGACGCCGTACAGACTTGGCCCTTCGGCCGCCCCAGAACCGCGGGCAATGGTATGACATGCGGCGCAATCTCGCTGGAACAACCTCTCCCCTGGGGATGGAGGCTGCGTCTTGGCGGATGCGAAGGATGCGGCGGGGATCGCCATCAATCCCATCAACAGGACAATGTATCTCATGCCGGAATCGCCTTGTTTTCCCGAGAGATGGCCTGCGCGGCCCGATAAGCGAAGGTCAGGATCGGTCCGATCGTGGCGCCGCCCGCCCAATATGCGGAGCCGCTGCATGACGCGACGCAGTTGCCGACGCCATATAGCCCAGGAATGGGCTTATCCTGCAGGTCCAATATTTTCCCGTCGACGTCCGTCTTCGGACCGCCCTTCGTGTCCAGGGACGCCGCCACTATCAAGGCCGCATAATATGGCCCTGTATCGGCAAGCGGCCACATCGTCGCGTTGGGCTGATTTGCCTCCAATGCCGGCCCGTTGAAGAATTTGCTGATTATGCGCTCGCCACGGCCGAAATCGCTGTCCTTGCCCGCGACGGCCAATGCATTGAACCGGTCGATGCTGGCCTTCAGACCGGCCGTGAAGTTCGCATCCAATTGGGTCGACACGGTAGTGCGGAAGCTGGCCAGTCTGGCTGCAATGCCGCTGGCCAGTTCTTCGAGCGTCTGGCCTTTGATGACATGCCGATTATCCGTGCCCTCCGGAACGATCAGATTGCCGAACTCAGCCGACGCGCATTTCCTTTGCGCGCGTTCGTCCCATATGGAAAAAAGGCATAGGTTCGGATGTTCGCCACGGACGGCATCCCAGGCCCCGAATATTTCAGCCAATTCATTGTAGGGCAGTTTTTCGTCGACGACGCGATGCCCATATTTGTTGACGATCAACATGGAATCGCCGCCCATCTTGAACGTATCGATCAAGGCTCCGTCACCGGCCGCGATCTTGTCCAATGATGCCGGCGCGGCCCAGGCATTCTTCATGTTCAGGAGTTGAACCCCTGCATCCGCAAGGATATTCAGAATATCGCCTTCATTGGTGGGCGCGGCGCAGCCGCCCTGAATGGGCAAGCGCAGATGACTGGCGCGCATCGCGGCATTATGGGTGAAGCCGCCCGTCGCGAAGATCACGGCCTTGCGGGCCCGTATCCTCACTTTGGAATCGTCGAAACGGGATGCCTCGACCCCGATGACCCTGCCCTCGCCGTCCCGGATCAGACGCTCGACACGATGGGATGTGGCGATCCTGACGCCCTTGCGCCTGGCCGCCGCCGTCATGTTCCTGATTGCGACCCTGCCGCCATCCGACAGAGTGGCGTTCGTGCCTTCCGGCACCAGGACGCGTCCGAGCGACGCCTTGTTTTCGGCCAGTTCCGCCCAATAATCGGGTGCGCCGGCTACATGCCGGAATGGCAGGTCCGCCTGACCGGCCAGCGCCTCCACCGCATCCGCCCCGCTGTCGTACAATGCGGCGCACATATCATATTGCCACTGGTCGAGACCCAGAGTTGGTGAACTGGGATCATAGATGTCAGGACTGGAAAGACGCGCGACATATTGCAGGAAGCCTTGCCTGGGGTCGGCAATATTGCCCGCCTTCATCGCGGGATTATTGGGAACCCAGTACCAGAAGGCAGCCTTTGCCGCTGTGCCCCCCAGGCTACCCGCTTTTTCCAACAGCACCACTTCATGATCCTGCGACCGACACAAGACGGCGGAAGCCAGACCGCCAGCGCCCCCGCCGCAGACGACGACGTCAGTCTCCATGTCGAATGCGGGGCTGGGTTCGGCGGTCGATTGCGCAAAACCCTGGGAAGCGCTGGCGGCAAAAGCGCCGGCCATTCCCGTCCCCGCGATCATGGCTCTTCGCGAGATTCCCGGACCTTTTCCGTCTTCCATGCATCGCCCTCCTGCTGCGCGGCGGTATCGCTCAATCGACGATACCGCCGCGCTTGATCAAAATTACATTTTCCAGCCAATTGTCACGCCATATTCCGCAGGTCTTCCGGCGTAGCGGGCTATGGTGTCGAAGTTCCGCAACTGATTGGTCCAATAGAATTTATTGGTGACGTTCTTGCCCCACAGCGTCAGTTCCCAACGGCCGTCGGCGCTCCGGAGACCTCCGCGCAGGTCGAGAAGGGCATAGCTGGGGATGAACGCATCCGCTCGACCGGCAGCCGAAAGCTGAGGCGATCCATAGCTTTTGGTTTGGCCCATGACGGATGCTCCCAGGAAAGCGTCCATCCGATCATTGATCCCGAAGCTGTAATCCGCGCTGAAGCTGCCCTGCCATGACGGAGAGAAGGGAAGGCGCACGCCAGCAAATGACGCATTCACCGGGAAGTGAAGGCCATTGACCACGGTTTCCCCCACAACGCCCTGATATGTCTTGATCTTCGCGTCGAGATAGGTCGCCGCCGCGCGCAGGGTGAGATTTTGGATCGGAGAAACCGTCGCATCGATTTCCGCGCCCTTGATCGTCGATTTCGGGATTCCTATCAACTGGTCGAGTGGTCCGAAGAAAAGATCGACGAACTTGCCGCGCAATTGCTTGTTGGAATAGTCGTAATAGAAACCGGCACCGTTGATGATCGCCCGGCCGCCAGGCAGCGTCAGCTTGAAGCCCGCCTCATAATCCAGAACGGATTCCTGCTTGACCGGATAGAAAGCGGTCCAGGTGACGGTCGATGTGGCGGGAAAAGCGCCCGCTTTATAGCCCTTGGCGACGTTGGCATAAAGAAGCACATTCTGAGTCGGCTTGAAGTCCGCGCCCAAGCTCCACGAGACATTATGCTCGTTCAGCGTGCCGCGATACACGCCCGACTGGCAGGTGACGGGGTCGATCGCAATGCCTCCGCCCGGCGGGATAGGCTGGAAAACCGTTCCGGCGGGACACAGGCCGGGGCTTGGCACATAATAGGTCGTGAACAGGAAGTTGGCGAACTCCTCAAAGCCCACAAGTTGCGGATTTTCCGCATAATTGCGAGGGCCATATTCGCTGGATACTGCGGTATGATGGGAGTCCGTGTACCGAATGCCCGCTTTCAGCGTAATTTGGCTCGTGACGTCATATTGCGCGTTGGCGAAGCCTGCAATGTACCGTTTTTTCTGATCCGATGTATAAGTGTTCGCTGTGAATCCATTCTGGCAACAACCGGTCGAAGCATCCGGATAGACCAGCAAGACTTCCTGGCTGGACTTGCTCAGGGCGAGATTGGCGCCGACCACCCAGCGGACTGGCCCATTGTCCGTATTGGCGAGCCGCAGTTCCTGCGTGAAGTCATGCGCCGTGGCCTCATCGGCGGCATTTTCGACATCCAACAGGTTGAGACCGGACAGGCTGCTTGTGCGATGCTGCGTATAATGGATGTAGTTGCTGAGCGACGTCAGGGCGATATTATCCGTCACGTCATAGGTCGCGTTCAGGATCGCCTGATATAATCCATTGTCCTGCTTGGGCCGGTATCGGGGGTCCGAAGGCCAGTCGGCGGCGCGGGGGTTGTTGGGAGCGGCGGGATAAAGCAGCAGCGGATTGTCCAAAGTCACGCAGCCCAGCACCGAGCAGGTTCCCAGACGCGCAGAGAGATCGTCCGGCGTCACTGCGCGAGCCAGTTGCGGCGTGGTCGGATCGGACCGGTCGAGCCAGCCGTTCACGTCAAGTTGAAAGCGGAGGCGATCGGCGGGGCGCCAGTCGAAAAGAAGACGGGCGGCCGTCACGTCCTTCTTCCCGATCGTATCGGCGCGCGTGTAGCTTTTCTGCCAATCGTCGCTCTTGCTGGACTTGACCGCAAGCCGCGCGTTGAGCGTATCGCTCAAGGGCCCGGTCACAAAGGCGTCGACGTCGACCGTGTTGAAACGCCCATATCCCAGCTTGACCCCGGCATGGAATGTATCGCTCGGCTTGGCCGCCACGAAGTTGATCGCCCCGCCTGTCGCGTTGGAGCCAAACAGCGTGCCCTGCGGCCCCTTGAGGACTTCGACCCGTTCCAGATCGAAAGCGGTTTGCGCCGCATAAACAGGCAGGGACAGCGGCGCCTGGTCCAGATAAACCGCAACGTTCGGTGAAGAACTGACGGAACTTTCGAAGAAGCCGATACCGCGCAAGGTGAAGACGGGCGTGTTCGTGGGACTGGGCGTCGCGGTCAGGCCGGGCACGATCTTGGTCAGATCGGTGATGCTGGCGACCCCGGCCTTGGCGAGCGTCTCTCCGGTAAATGCGCTGACCGAAATGCCGACTTTCTGAAGGCGCTCTTCGCGTTTCTGGGCCGTGACGATGATGTCGGGCACCCCTCCTTCATTTTCCGCTTCCGGCACGGCGGCGCGATTGGCCGAGGCATCCTGCGCCCAGGCGCCCGTCGCTGTCGTCAGCAAAAAGACGGCCAGACCGCGCCTTAACATTGCAGTTCCCTTCATACTACCCTCCCCTATTTTCCTGATGCACGAGCTTGGATTTTCCGCTCCGCCGGTCCTGGCTCGCGGAATTTTTTCCTGGGGGGATACCTACATCCAAACCGCGGGCATTTCTTGATCGAGCCGGGCTAATTTCATGACCGGACCGGACCCATTGCGTCAGATTCGGAACCAAGGCGTGGATCCGTCACCGCCGCGATGGTGACGGCCGGATTCGCGACCTGACTTGGCGGCGCGTCGGAACGGGCTGCGGCAGGCCACTGCAGAGGGCAGCGCCGGCGGCCGGGAAAGCGCGAGAGGCTTTGCGATTGCAAACAGGCATGTTAACGTCCCTGAAAATCAGGGCTCGAAAAGGCGCCGCCCGTTCCCGGCGCCCTGAAGTTCTGGATGAGAGGAGTCAGGGAATGCGCTTTGCACCTGGTACGGCATGCGACGCTTTTTGTGCTTGCGCTATCTCTGTTCGCCTCAATGTCTTCGGTTTAACGCTGGCGATGTAATTATTTAGCAAGTCCAGAAACAAGATTGCGAATAATATGCATGAATTTTCAACGGATGTCAGTTCCAATCACTCTTTGTCCTTTTGGCAAGAGGTTGTTTGCTCGGATTTGCTGCGCGTTGATTGCAAAGGTTCGCGAGATTTCGTCGGCAGCATTCGATATGAAGGCTGCGACAATATCTCGATCGCGGAACTCAAGGCGTCGTCGCACGTGGCCGAACGGCATCCCTATGGGCTGGCGCGCGACGATGACGAGTTCGCGGTCGCCTTTCTTCAGTTGGAAGGACAGATGCGGGTTCGAACAGGCGACAGGGAGCATGTCGTGCGACCTGGAGACATGTTCTTTTACGACGCGCGAACCCCCGTCGCCCTCGATTTTCCCGGCTCGTTCCGGCATTTGTTCATCAGGGCCCCGTGGAGCCGATGGGGATATAATGCCCCTCCGGCCCTGCGGGACTCCATTTGCGCCTCGAATGGCGAGCCGCTTTTGCACATCGCGGGCGCTGCGTCTCTGGCCCTGCTCGACAGTTGCGCCGCAGACGATGTCGCCACCGAAAAAAGGGACAGCGCGATCGCTGCCGTGGTCAATCTGCTCTCGGAAACGGTCGCTGGCTTTCTGACGCCGCTCGATCTGACGCCGGCTGAACTTGCGCTCACCAGACGATTTGAAAAGCTTCTGGCCGATCGGTTGCAGGATTCCGAATTGAATGTGGAGACGTTGGCGCACGAACTGGGCGTGAGTTCGCGTTATCTCAATCGCGTGCTGGTAAGGTCTGGCGGACCGGTTTCGCGGCGCATCTTCGAAGGCCGACTGAAATTTTGCGCGGAGGAATTTCGTCGGAACCCCAATGCGCGGATTGGCGACATCGCCTATCGGTGGGGCTTCAGCGACACGTCTCATTTCTCAAGGGCATTCAAGACCTTCTACGGAATTTCGCCCAGACGCTTCAAGGCGCAATCCTTGCGGCAGACCGCCTAGCTGTCCGGTTGGCTTATGCGGATGCAGCACGAAACCATGTTTGCCGCCGGTCCGCCAACATGTCAGAGCAGGTCCGGCGGCGGGTTGCCGGCATGCGCGGCCCAAAGCATCACCCGCAAAGGATCGGCTTCGACCGCCCTGGGATTGGGAAAATCGGCATGGGCCACTTGCGCGACAACATCTTCGATCCCCTCCGCCGGCATGCCCAGCGCGTGAAGCCCGGCGGGCGCGCCGCAACGGGCCTGCAGATCGCGCAGGGCCGAAACCGGATCATGCGCGCCCATCGCCCGCCCCATGCGCTCCATCGCATCGCCTGCGGCTTTCGCGTTGAACGCCAGCGAATAGGGCAGAAGAACCGTATGCATCTCCGCATGCGGCAGGTCGAATTTGCCGCCCAGCACATGGCATAGCTTGTGATGCAGTCCCATCGTCACCGACCCCAGGCACGTACCGGCAAGCCAGGCGCCATAAAGGGCGCGGTTGCGATGCTCTACCGACGCGGGGGCATCGATGATGGCCGGCAACGCGGCATTGAGCACGGAAACGGCCTCTTCGGCCATCAGCGAAACGATCGGATTGCCGTCCGGCGCGTACATCGCTTCCATCGCATGGGCTATCGCGTTCATCCCGGACAGGGCGGAAATGCTGGCCGGTAACGACATTGTCAGGTGCACATCGTAAATGACCGTCTCCTGGCGAACCTTGCGGGTCCGTTCGGTCTTCTTCTCGCCATGGGCCGTCTGCCCGATGAGGTCGGTCATTTCCGATCCGGCATAGGTGGTGGGAAGCACGATTTGCTGCATATCGGTGCGCAGGGCGATCGCCTTGCTCAGCCCTACGGTCGAGCCGCCTCCAATGGCGACGATCCCGTCGGCTTTTCGGTCCGCCGCCAGGGCGCAGGCGTCGTCGGTCACCTCGACCGGCGTGTGCATCACCGCACCGGGGTACAAGGCCACGGCCCGCTCCCCAAGCAGATCGGCGGCGGCTTCGCCCAACCGCGCCTGTCCCTTCGTCGTCAGGACGAGGAGCCGCCGCAGCCCCAGACGGTCGGCTTCCTCGCCCATGCGGGAAAAGCCTCCGGGTTGAAACAGGACGCGCTGCGCCGCCGGTTCATGGACGAACGAAAGGGAGCTGTCCGGCATGTCAGACATCCTCCCGAGGAACGGCGCCGGACTGCACGGCGATCAGACGCCACTGTCCGTCATCGCGAACCCAGACCGATAGCGCCCTGGCGTTGACATGCTTGCGTTCGCCCCTGAAGAGCAGATCGATGCACAGCCGGTTGAACACAAGGCCGGTATGTCCGCTGACGCTGATCGTCTCCTCCGACCGGTCGACCGCGCGATAGACCCATAGGCCCGCGCGCAGGCCCTCAATATAGGTCTCGCGCGTGTCCGCAAACCCGCTGGAGTGCCTATAAAGCAGCTCTTTGTGGAGCAGGCTCTCCAATGCGGGAATATCGGCGCCGATGACGGCGGCAAAGCGCGCATCTTCCGCGTCCCTGATCTGCTGCTTGAGCTCGTCGTTCACTCTGGTCCCGTTTCGCTTCATCGTTTCAATCGTCACAGAAATGGATTGCCCCGGCGCCACAGCCAGCGCTGGACGCTATGCTCGGCAAAGAGCCCCGCCGCGACATAGGGATCATTCGCAAGAAACCGTTCCACGCTGCCGCTGTCCGTCGCGCGCACAATGATGAGCGATCCCGCCTCGTCTCCCCCCTCGTCCAGCAAGGGGCCGGACTGGAGGACTTCGACGCCCGGCGCTCCGGCATCGAGATGGGCCATATGCAGGCTTTTGGTGTCCTGCCGCACCTGAAGCATCCCCGGCTTGTCGCGGGCGATGATGATGAAGAACATGCCAGTCAATCCTGCGCAGCCAGGATGAAGTCGGTCTCAAGCTCCCAGAACGGAGCCGAAACGCCGAACCGGGCCGCATCTTCTTCGGAGCTGTTTTGCGCATAGTTGCGGATGAGGGACTCCTTGACCGCGAAGACCACGTCGGAATCGAGATAGGCGTCCTCCGCGTCGAAAAGATGCGTCACCAGTGGCCGGTGGCCGGGCGCGGTCACAATCGCATGGATATGCGCGGGCCGCCAGGGATGGCGGGCCGTGGCCTCCAACAGTTCGCCCACCGGCCCGTCGGTCGGGATGGGATAGGATGTAGGACGGATAGTGCGGATGAGAAATTCGCCCTTGGCGTTCGTCCGGTAATGGCCGCGCAGATTGTCCACCGCCTGGGTCGGGTCCTGAATATCGTACATCCCGTTCGAATCTGTCTGCCAGACTTCGATCCCGGCATCCGGGATTGGAGCGCCCTGGCAATCGACGACCCGCCCCCGCACGATCAGCGAAGGTTCGTCGGTCTCGCGCAGCAGAATCGTCTCGCCCCATTCCCGTTGCGGCGAGTTGGGAACGTAGAAGGGGCCGACCACCGTCGTTTCCGTCGCGCCTTCCGGGGCACCCGCGCTGACCAGATTGACAAGGGCGGAAATGCCCAGATTGTCGGACAGCAGGATCATTTCCTGCCGCTTGTCATCGCACATCTGGCCGGTGCGAGTCAGGAACTGGATCGCCTCCATCCACTCCGTTTCCGTCAGTCGCGCTTCGCGGACATAATCGTGCAATGCGACGATCAGGGTCTGCAGCAAATAGCGAAGCCGGGCGTCGGGCGTGCTCGCATATCTTTCGACCACCACGTCGGTCAGTTGGGTTTCGGTCATGTTACGCATATTCAACTCCCTGAATTTTTTGTTCAATCCGCGTCCTGCGACGACATCGCGCCGTCGACGAGCGCCCAGACAAATCGGTCGGACGGATCGAGCTGTTCTTCGGCTATGTGCGCGATGAGACCGGCGGCTCGCGCCAGCACGGCGAAGCCACGCATGAGGCGCACCGGCACGCCGATGTCGCCCAGCAAGGCAGCGACGGCCCCCGTCGCGTTGATGGTGACGTGGCGTCCCGCAACATGGTCGACCTGTCGGGCCAGGCAGCGCAACGCATCGGCATGGGGACCGGCGGTCCCGACCCTCTCCGCCAGGTCCAGGAGGGCAGCGGCGCGGGGATCGTCGGGCTTGTGCAGATGATGGCCGAAGCCTGGCACGGGGCTGCGCCGGTCGCGATGGCCGGCAGCGATGGCCTGTGCCCGCCCCTCCGGATCGGGGTCGGCAACAATGTTTTCCAGCAATGCCGCGCACCCTTCCATCGTGCCAACGAACCGGCTGCCTACGGCAAGCAGGCCTGCGGCGACGCCCGCCTGGATGTTCTCGGGCGAGCTGGAATAGACCATCCGCGCCGCGATGGCGCTGGGCGTCAGGCCATGCTCCATGAGGCAGATAAGAACGGCTTCGATCACGGTGCGTTCGGCGGCATCGATCTGGCGGTTCAGCGTCTGATAGGCGAAGACGTCGATGAAGGATGCCTGCCCCAGCAAATCCTCCACCAGATTGTGGTCGCGATAATGCACCGAGCTGCTGTCATATCGGCTAAGCTGGCTCCGCGGGGTCTTCACGCGCTTTCCTCCGCAGAGGATTGCCGTCTGCGCATGATTTCCTCCCGAATGGCGGGCTTGAGAAGCTTGCCCACCGCGCTGCGGGGCAGTTGGTCGAAGATATGGATTTCCTTGGGCGTCTTCACCGGTCCCAGCGCAGCCCTTATATTGGCCTGCAGAGCCGCCCGGTCGAGCCTATGCCCTTCGCGCACCTCGATCGCGGCGTGCACGGCTTCGCCCCATTTGGGGTCCGGGATGCCCACTACCGAACAGTTGAGCACCGCTGGCTCTTGCGCGATCTGGCCTTCGACGTCGCTGGGGTAGACATTGAAGCCGCCCGTGATGATCACATCGCGCAGCCGGTCCTTCAAGAACAGGAAACCGTCCTCATCGAACAAACCGGCATCGCCGGTACGCAACCAACCATCGATGAGAACCGCCTCCGACGCCTCGGCCGCTTCGAAATAGCCGGTCATGCACAGATCGCCGCGCACCGCTATTTCGCCCTCCTCGCCATCGGGCACGGGCAGCCCGTCCTCGTCCAGAATGGCCACCTGGGTCAAGAGGCTGGGCTTGCCGACCGATCGCAGGTTCCTGCCCTGCATCTGGTCGGGCGGCAGGAAGGTGACGATCTGAGGCGCCTCGGTTTGGCCATAAGAGGTGCACAGGATCGGACCGAAGCAGGCCTGCGCGTCGCGAATTTGTTCCGCCGGCATGGGTGAACCGCCATAGATCAGATAACGCAGCGCGCCCAGATCGCGTGGCCGGGCCGTCTGCTCTTCGACAAGCGCCAGCACCAATGCCGGCGGGGCGAAAAACAGCGTGGCGCGAAACCGTTCGGCTGCGTCGAGCAAGGCGGCGGACTTGGGATAGTCCGGAAAGATCAGCGCGCCACCGCCCGCGAGAACCGGCAACATGTAGGTGGAGGTGCCATGGGTGAGCGGAGCCGCGACCAGATAGCGGTCATCAGCCGTCAGCCCCAAAGTCTGGATTTGGGTGACGATATTGGTCGTCCATGCTCGCAGCGGCTGCTTGACCCCCTTGGGAAAGCCCGTGCTGCCGCCGGTGAACTTGATCGCCTGCGTGGTATGAAGCGGTACGGCGGTCCTTGGCCTTGGCCCCATCGCCAGCTCTTCGGAGCATTCCGGCGGGCTATCCTCCAGAAGATGGACCGGGCAGGCGGGCGATCCGATCCGGGCCGTCATTTCGGCATCGGCCAACACCAGACCCGGCTGCGCGAATTCGATTTGCCGGGCGATCTCCGGGTCGCCGCTGCGCGGATTGAGCGGAACCCAGACCTTGCCCGCCGCAAGCACGCCGAGAATGCCGATCAGGTGCTCCACCGAGTTGTGCGCGCCAATCCCCACCGGCGTGGACGGTTCAGGGGCAAGCTTCTGGATCATGCCCGCTCGCGCCATGACCCGGCGGCCCAATTCGGCAAAGCTGATCTCTGTCCCATTCCCCAGGACGGCAAAGCGATCCGGGTGGCGCGCGACGGCGCGCCAGAAAAATTCGATCGGATACATTGTTCAGGCAACCTTCCCCGGCTTCACGCCGCGTCTGAGAATACCGGGCGGCATTTCGATGTCAGGCAAGGCAGCGGCCTCCTCTCCGATGATCTTGATGATGTCCTTGCGGCGCTCCTCGTCCATGCGGCTGGCGATGGCGGCGACGCTGATGGAGGCGACCGCGACGCCGTCGGCCAGGATGGGAACGCCAATGCCGTAGACGCCTTCGATGATGTGCCCAAGATTGACGGCATATCCGTTGAACCGCGTCGCGCGCACCTCTTTGGCGAGGAATTCCTTGCTGAGGCCGAACGCTTCATAGTGCGGCGCGCATTGCCGCAGCACGGTTTCGCGCTCCTCGTCGTCCAGATAAGCGAGAATCGCCAGGCTTCCCGATCCTGCCCCAAGCGGACGGCGCGAGCCTCTTTCCAGGCTCATCACCTTGATCGGGAATGCGCCCTCGCAGCGCTCCAGGCAAACCGCTTCATAGCCGCTGCGGATCGAGAACATGACCGTGTCGCGCGTGCGGGCAGCGATCGCTTCCAGCACGGGCGTGAAATCTTCGCGGCGGGAAAACCACGCATTGCCCAGCACCGCCACCGAAAATGCCGCCGGTCCAACGAAGTAGAGCTTGGTCCGCATATCGAAGGACAGCAGCCCGCCCGAAACAAGTGCCTGCATGATCCGGCGCGCGGTTGCGATGTGCAAGCCAGTTTCGGCCGACATGTCCGAAAGACGGATGCCCGCCTCACCGCGCTTCGCCACTGCGATCAACAATTCGACGGCACGCGCTATGCTTTGCCCGCCATCGACCGGTGCTTGAGCCATTGTCTTATTGTCTGCCACTGATCTTCTCCTTGTTGGCGAAGGTGCGATTGCGCGAGAAAAGTGTCAACATGAGATAACCAGTTATCGCATAGCGATAGCGTTGGAACGGCGGAGCTGGCATGCCTCTCCGTCAGGCATTCAATCCGCCGTCGATCACAAACTCCGATCCGGTGATGAAACTGGCCTTGGGGGAGGCCAGAAACAGGACGAGATCAGTGATTTCCTGAGGCCGTCCGGGCCGTTTGAGCAGCGCGGCGTCGAAGCCGGACTGGTTGAACTCCTGCGCGTTCACCTCAAGCATGCTGGTGTCGACGAAACCGGGGCAGACGGTGTTGACGCGCACATAGGGCGCCAGTTCCTGCGCGGCAGTGCGGGTCATGCCGCGAATCGCCCATTTCGTGCTGCCATAACCGATCATCTGGGCGAAGCCGCGCATGGCCACGACCGAAGCGATGTTGACGATCGCCCCGTCACCCGACTTGCGCAGCAGATCGGCCGCCGCTTTCATGCCCAGGAAGACGCTGAGCTGGTTGACGCGGAATATCTTCTCGAAAAAGGCCGATGTGGTCTCGGCCATCGGATAGGGATGATAGATGCCCGCATTATTGACCAATATGTCCAGCCTGCCTTCATCGTGCCCGACCGTATCGATCACGCGGGTCCAATCCTCCTCGGACGATACGTCGTGGTTCAGATAGACGCAGCCCTCGCCCAGCGTTTCGGCAAGCCGCCTGCCGTCCTCATCCTGAATGTCGGTGATATAGACGCGCGCGCCCTCGCCCATCAGGCCCTTGACGTGCGATGCGCCCTGGCCGCGCGCGCCGCCGGTGACGATTGCTACTTTGCCGTCGAGACTTCCCATTATCCTTCTCCCAAAATTGGATCATTATGCTTTGGTGGATCAAGAGACCGCTTGGCCTGGCTTCGATCGCGGCGCGCATGGCGCCGGGGCTGAACGATCTATTCGGGCAACTCTATGGCCGAAGAGGCGGCGCACCTCATGCGACAGCATGCTGGCCGCGCCGACGGATTCTATGATGGCTGCGTTGGTGGCGCCGTACATTCCGGCCAATGTCGGCCGGCCGTCCTTGACGCATTGATAGGCGGAATATTCTTGCATGGCCGTCAGCCGGGACAGGGCATCCTGCAAAATCCGCTCGGTCGACAGATAGGCCGGCGAAGCCAGGAACTGGCGGAATGCGAGATGGCTGTCGAAGCCGATCTCGACTGACGCATGGTGCTGAATTTCAACCGGCTCCACATTGTTGCCGCCCTTGGCCGCGCCGCCCGTCTCGGCATGATTGTCATGTTCGAGGAGAGGCAGCACCCGAAGCCGCTCCACAAGAGGCGACGATGCCCATATCGGGCAGACATCGTCCATGATCCTGGCGTGCAATGTCTCGCGATCCTCGGGCGACTTTCCCGTCAGCAGGAGCCGCAGCACGAAATTCCGGGTGGGTCCGGCCAAACCGCTCCGCGCCTGCGAGACAAAATCGCGTGCTGTCCCAGGCGCCGTGAAATAGCCGACCGTTCGCTCGAACGCATTGGCCTCGTCGGCGGCGAGCACGCCGCTTGACGCTATCCAGCGGGCAAGATCGTCTTCATCGCGGAACGAAAGCTCCGCGCTACCATCCCACATCTGCGTTTCGGCGGCTTTGTGTTCCACTCCGGAAATCTGGGGCCACAGGTCTGCGCGGGGACGATGGGTATGGCTTTGCGTATAGTCGCGGATGCCGGGAAGCCTGGTGACGATCTGGGAATGGATGTCTTTCCAATATGCGTCCCAGACATCGTAAGGAAGCAGCATCCGGCGCTTGACCGGCACGAAAAAGCACAGGCTTTTCGAAGCGTCGGCAGCTCTGCCGTCCGGGGCAATCATGGTCATGTCGGTCATTCATACTCCTGGCGGATCGAGACGTTCATGCGAAGGAGGTTGCGGGTGCATGGAACGGCCAGCCTGATCGGTGCACTGGCGGCGGCAAGGCGTTTGGCCTTCTTATGACGGACCATGCATGCCGTTTGCACACCGGCTTGCGCGCCGGAGCAATGCGAAAATGGTTTTTCTCATAATGTGCGCGCTGCCTGTTTTCCGTTGCGCAGAGCCTCGCGCGCCTTCAGCTATTCTGGTAACTCGTCGACTGGAATGTTCGGAACGATCGTCTCTAGGATATGTCCCTGGAACTTCATGCAAAGCCACATGCTCCCGAGCCGAACATTGGGAATTCCGTCCAGGCGGCGCTGTAGAAATGGAGAAGGTTGCTATGATAACAGATTGGGAAATGTCGCATATTTGCTATGCGGTGGATAATATCGACAATTGGATGGACCGTTTTGACGAGGCGATGGGCGGGCGCTGGACCAAGCCGCTGCAAGTGGACGCGATCTGGCGTACCTCTCTGGAAGGGACGGAAACACGGCATATCCAGGGCCGCGTGCGATGGCTGGTCGGCCCCAGCGTCCCAGTCGAACTGTGGGAAGGCCCTCCCGGATCGCCATGGAATGTACCGAGCGGGACCATGCGCTTCGACCATGTCTGCTATTGGGCATTCGACATGGAACGTCAGGCCAATCAACTCGGCAAGCTGGGCTTCGATCTTGAACTCACGCCCCAGGTGTCGGACGGCGAACCCGCGACCGACGGCCCGTTCCGTGGCTTTGCCTATTTCCGCAACGCGGCCGGGTCCCGCATCGAATTGCAGCGCGCCAGCGACAAGCCGGCGATGCAACGCTGGATGGACGGCGGCGAGCTGGTGCTCGATTATATCTGAAGCGATGCGGGCGGCGCAATGCGTAGCCCCATTCACGGCGTTGCCGCCGACAAGACCGGCCCTTCCCGATAAGGATAGGCCGGTCGTCTTGGCATTGCTCAGGCCTGTTCGGCGCTTTTCAGGAAGGGCAGGACATGAGCGAGCAGTTCTGCGGGGCGTTCTTCGGGCACCCAATGCCCGCAGCGCGGTATGACGACGCCCTCGACATTTTCCGCCACCATGCGCATCGATCCGGCGCACAGTTCCCGGATGCTCTGCTGCCCGCCAACCGCAAGGACCGGAATTGTCAGCTTGTTCTTCGCGAATTCGCGGAAATCCTCCGCATCCTGATAGAAGGAACGGTAAAGTTCCAGCCGCAAACCGCCCGGCGCAGCGTAGGAGCGTGCATAGACCTCAATATCCTCATCGCTGATCGCATCGACATTATAGATTTGCGTGCGATACATATAGCGCAGATATTCGCGTTCCTTGCCGCGAATCAACATTTCAGCGACATGGTTCGCGGCATGAAAGGATATGTGCCACAGGCGCAACTGGTCGCCATGGTTCATGAAATATTCCAGCCCGGTCTCGCCGCCCATGCCCATCAGCGCCATGTCGCAGAATATCAGCGAGCGAGCGACGTCGCGATATTGCGCGCAGAAGGCATAGGCTGTGGCCGCGCCATGATCATGCCCCATGATATGGGCCTTCTCCACGCCCAGCTTGTCGAGAAGCTGGCGTATGTCCTTGGCGACGGTCTTCTTGTCATAACCGTTCAGCGGCTTCTGCGGCACGCCGGAATCGCCCAGGCCGCGAATGTCCGGCGCGATCACGTCATAATGGTCGGCCAGTTTCGACAGAAGGTGGCGCCACATATACCAGGTCGAACCCCAGCCATGCAGCAGGACCAGCGTGGGCCCGGTTCCTCCGCGCACATAATGCAGGCGTAGGTCTTCGACGTCCTCCATATGATGTTCGAAACGTTCATCCAGTTGAAAAGTCATTGTCAATTTCCTTCAGCTCATCGGGCAACGCTTTGGCCGGCGACCGCGCCGCCGGGTCCGGTGGCCAGAACTGCCTTGTGCGGGTGATTCATCTTCTCTCCACTTCCTTTTTCGTTGTTTTCGGTCGGCGCGTGGGATCAGCCGAGCGCTTCCAGAAGCGCGGGAATGTCCCAATAATAAGGCCGGAATTCGTAAAGCTGGCCGTCCACGCATTTGACATATTGCAGAACCTGGTAGGTCAGATCCTTGCCGGTCGCGCGGGCCGTGGCATCAGCGGTGATCCTGCTAACCACGACATCCCCGCAGTCAAGCATTTCGCTCTCGATCACATCGACCCGCGAAAAGGTCTCGCCAAATGCCTTCATCCAATCGTGAAAGCCTTGGGGGCCTTTCCACTCGCCGCCATAAGGAAGCGATGTAGACTGGTACATCACGCAGTCGGGATGAATATTTTCGGCCAGGATCGAAAAGTCGCCACCCTCGGGCGAAAGGAAGATCGACTCCTTCTCATAGAAGTCGCTGAGTATCTCGATCGCGGTGCGGTGCTTGGTTTCCTGCATGATTTCAGCTCGCAATTTTCTGGATTGATCGTTTTCCCATGATCGCGCATATCCGGCGGCCAGTCGAAATCAAATCCGCGCCAGCCCCCCATCGACGACAAGGGTTTGCGCGGTGATGTAACTTGCTTGCTCCGACGCGAAGAAGGCGACGGCGCCTACGACATCTTGCGGCGTGCCGGATCGCTTGATCGCCTGCAGCGCCGTCATATGGCCCCATTTATCCGCGCCGGGGTCGCCCGGACGGCCGCCAATCGCCCTGATCGTGGTTGTCGGTCACCAGAAGCCCGGGAGCAACCACGTTCACGGTGATTCCATAAGCGCCATATTCGTTGGCAAGAGCGCGGCTGAGGCCGATCATGCCGCCCTTGCTCGAAACATAGCCCGTCAACATCGGATCGGCGCCGTTCATATAGGCGTTGGACGCGATGTTGACGATGCGCCCCCATCCCCGTGCCTTCATCCCCGGAAGCAGGGCTCTGCAGAGCAGGAAGACACTGTCCAGATTGGTTGACTGGATCGTCCGCCACTTTTCGAAGTCGAGATCTTCGAACGCGATGAAGGGGTAGATGCCGGCATTATTGACCAGGACATCGACGCCGCCCAGCGCCTCCACCTCATCGCGAAGCGCCAGGACAGCTTGCTGATCGGTTATGTCGCACACGATCGCATGCCCCTTTGCATCCAGCTTCGCGAGGGCCGCGCCAGTCTGCGACATGTCGTCGCGATCGACGAGCACAATGTCCATGCCGACGCGCGCCAGTTCGATTGCAATTGCCGCGCCCAAACCTGTCGCGGCGCCGGTCACGAGCGCAAGACGTTTATCGTTCATTGATTACCTCTCCTATCGGGGCGGACCGACGTCCGGCGCGCATCGGCCGTGGCCCGGCGGCACATCCCGCATTGATCCCGCAACGCGAGCAGAATTCAATAGATGACGCGCTTCAGGCCTGGATATTTGAACCGAAAGCTAAAACCACTATCAGAATATGTCGATTGAAATTCAGAAATAATCACAATGTAATAATTCATCCGCGCGAGTCAGCGCTTCGCAACGGGATGATGAGTGCGGTAAAGTCGGGGA
The DNA here is from genome assembly GCF_013375535.1 of Sphingobium sp. 15-1. GTDB lineage: Bacteria > Pseudomonadota > Alphaproteobacteria > Sphingomonadales > Sphingomonadaceae > Sphingobium > Sphingobium aromaticivastans. The sequence continues at coordinate 142,584 of NZ_JABXJG010000002.1, read as the reverse complement.
GGTTGCAACAGCAGTTGTGTCCGGCCCAGCCCATCCGGCGGGCTGAAGGTCGCCGTCGCGGACGCCAAAATAGGACGTCCAAATTCGCAGCGGAGACGATCCCCCATCCCTCGCTCACGCACTCGTCGCTCTCCTGCCATCGTTGTTATGGCGGATTTTCCCAAAGAGCGTGCATTATCACTTTTTGATAAAAATCGATTTTTTATTTTCATTATCCGGTCCCGATGGTAGCTGAATATAAATTCATCGCATCAATCACCCAAAATCGAAACTTATATTCGATATAAATCATTGAAATTGAAATTCATTCATCAAGATCGACAATGATTATTGGATGAAGATGATAAATCATAATCAAAACATCTGGGATAGGGACCATGATAAGGCAATCTTTAGCTTTCTTTTTTCTCACGACTTCCGTTGCCGCCTGGGCGCAATCCGCTCAACCGGGCGCCGCTGCCGACACGGACTCGGCCGAACTGCAGGCTCCTGCCGCCGGTGAAATCATTGTGACCGCGCAAAAGAGGGAAGAACGACTTCAGGATGTCGGCATCTCCGTTGCGGCGTTTGGAGCCGAAACGCTGGCGCAGAACAGGGTTGAGAATGTAACTGACCTCACCAAGATCGTTCCTGGGCTGACAGCTACGCCAAGTCCCACGAATACGCCTGTATTCACGCTACGCGGCGTTGGTTTCTTCGAAAGTTCTGTCAGTTCATCGCCCAACGTCGCGGTCTATATTGACCAGGCTCCCCTATCCTTGCCTGTTTATACAAGCTTGACCGCCTTCGATCTCGAACGGGTCGAGGTGTTGAAGGGGCCGCAAGGAACATTGTTCGGCGCCAACGCAACGGGAGGGGCGATCAATTTCATTGCAGCGAAGCCGACACAGACTTTGGCGGCTGGCGCAACATTAAGTTATGGGCGTTTCAACGCCCTGGGCGTGGACGCGTTCATCAGCGGGCCGCTTTCCGATACGCTGGCGGCGCGGTTCGCCATAAAAGCATCCCGCAGCGACGGATGGCAGAAAAGCTATACGCGCGATGACCGCCTGGGCAAGCAGGACACGATCGCGGCGCGCCTCCTGTTCGATTGGAAGCCAACGGACAAGCTTGACGTTTCGCTGAACGTCAATGGCTGGCTGGATCGTTCGGACACGCAAGCCCCTCAACTTGCGCGTCCTATCCTGCCCGATGATCTTCAGGCTCCGGTCGGAGCATGCGGCCCAACGGGCTGCGTTACGGCTGACCATCCCATTCTTCTCTATGCCCCGGCGCCGCGCAACGGGCGCGCCGCGGACTGGTCACCGATCCAGCGGTATCGCCCGAAGCAGGACAATAAATTTTTCCAGACCATCCTGACGATGAATTATGAGGTTGCAGACGACATAAGCCTGACTTCACTCACCAATTACATTCATTATGATCAGTTCAAGACAAGCAATCTTTCCGGTCTTGCGCTTCTTGACGTAGAAAATGCCGCCGATGTTGCCCAGACGCACGATTTCACCCAGGAAATCCGCCTTTCCAACTCGAATCCAGGGCGCTTGCGCTGGGTGGTCGGCGCGAATTTGGCCCTGAGCGAATCCAGCCAGGAGGTGCTTCTTGTCTATCCCGAAGCGTCGACCGGCTGCTGCACGATCGGTTTCACCGCCGACACCTATACGTCGAAGCAGAAGAAGCGCTATCTTGCCGGCTTTGCCAATCTACAGTGGGAAGTCGTTGACGATCTGACGCTGAAAGGCGGCGTCCGCTACACGGACGGGCGGCACAGCGCGATCGATGGCGAATATGACGCGCGCAACTATACTGAGATACCGGGCGCCAATGGCTTTGCCGCCTTTGCCAACAACGCGTTCGCCAACGCTTACGTCCCTCTATTCTGTCCGGGCACGACTTTCCAGCCGATCGCGCCCGGCGGTGCGATTGCGATTGATCCGGTGACCTGCCAGTCGGGCGTCTACAGCGATGTCCTGAGGGAAGAGAACACTTCCTGGAGCGCGGGCATAGACTATAAGCCCATTCCCGGACTGCTGTTGTTCGCCAATGTGTCGAAGGGATATAAGGCAGGCGCCTTCCCGGCGGCATCCGCAGGCTCGTGGGAAGCCTATTATCCGGTGAGGCAGGAATATCTTACGGATTACGAAGCGGGGTTCAAGGCTACGCTGCCTGGCGGACTGGGCATCGTGAACGGCGCGGCCTTCTATTACGACTATCGCAACAAGCAATTGCGCGGCAAGTTGGTCAATCCCTTCTTCGGGGCGCTCGACCATCTGGTCGGCATTCCGAAATCGACCATCAAGGGCGCCGAAATCGACGCGACCATCGCGCCGGTGCGAAATCTGACGCTGCGCGTCGCGGCCACCTATCTGGATGCCAAGATCAAGAAATATAACGGCGTCACTGGCACTCAATCGGTCAACGGGCTGCTCCTTCCGGTCTATGGTTCATATGCCGGTGTGCCCCTGCCCTTCTCGCCCAAATGGCAGGGGTCACTGGGGGCCGACTATGCTTTCCTGATCAACGATGGGATGGAGGCTTTCGTCGGCGGCACGCTTTCAGCACAGACCAAGAGCTATGGTTCCCCTGAGATCGATCCGAAAAAAATCTCCGATGCCTATATCAAGGGGTACGCCATTCTCGACCTGAGGGCTGGTTTGAGAGATGAAAATGATCGCTGGAACGTGACGGTTTACGGGAAGAACGTGACCAACTCCTATTATTGGACCAATCGCCTGCGCAATTTCGACACGGTGGTCCAATATGCGGGACGCCCCGTCGAGTGGGGTATATCCGTCAGCTGGAAATACTGACCGCCTGCCTTTGCCATCACGCACTGGATTGGAGATGCGCGCATCGGGCCATGGTTCGATGCGCGCGCCGCCAATGATCAAAGCGATCATGCAGGCCCCGATGCAGCATCGGAGCGTCCAACCTCAAACCCCCGGCACGCCCAAAATCCGCGCCTCATCCCTGATCCGTCCGGCCTGCGCCGGATTGGCCGCCTTCGCCGCCGCATAGGCCGCCGCCGCCTTCGCGGTCTCGCCCAATGTCATCCGGCTGCGCATCAGCATGATCCAGCCGTCCACATTGCCCGGATTCGCCTTCAGCTTCGCCTCAAGCCCGGAAACCATCCCCTCGACCATCGCGTCCTGCTGCCCCTTGGGAAGTTGCGCCGCCGCCTGCATCTGCTCCCGGCTGGGCCCCGGAATCGCCGCCGCCGCCACCGACATGCCGCCACCCATCGGCGGATGCGGCGCTTGCGGCTTCACCGCCGCCAGCCGCCCGGCCACGTCGATCCGGTTGATCTTTCCCACCTGCTCGATGGTCCGGCGCAGATCGGCCTCCCACGGCGCGCCGGGCGGCGTATCGCCCAGCAAGGCCAGCCAGTCGCGGATCGCGCCTTCATGATCCTTCGCCAGATCCTTGCGCACCGCCAGGAAATAGCGCGCCCGCGGCTCTTTCGGATCGAGCGAGATCGCCTTTTCGAAAGCGTCCGTCGCTTCCCTCGGCATGGGATCGTGCTCGCTCGCCATCACCGCCGCTTCGCCCAGGGAGGACCAGAAGGTCGCATTGCCCGGCACGAGCTTCGCCGCATGGCGATAGGCGCGCACCGCATCGGCATGGCGGCCGCTCTCGAAATAGGCCCAGCCCAGCCTCTGCCAGCCTTCGGCATCGTTGGGATTGGCGCCGACCCGGTCCTGGAGTCCGCGAATGACCGCTTCCGGATCGTCCGCCCGATCGGCCGTCAGCATCGAGGGGGCGGCGGGCGCCTTCGCCTCGTCGGGTGCCTGCATCATATTATAGCCGATCGAGACGGCGGCAATGCCGACCGCGCCCATCAACACGACCCGCCCCCAGCTCCAACCCATTATTCTTCCACTCCCCGGCCAATCCCTGCCGATCCTCTCTAGCGTGACGCTGCGGAAATGATAGAGTGCCGCCCGTAACGCGCATCCGGTAACATCCGGAGCACAGGGGTATTTTGGGGGATAATCATTGACTGACCGCGTGCGTATCGCGATCGTCGGATCGGGGCCGGCGGGGCTGAGTGCGGCCGCGCGGGCCGCGCAATTGGGGCTTTCGCACCTGCTGATCGAGAAGACGGACCATCTGTCCGACACCATCTTCAAATATCAGAAGGGCAAGCATGTGATGGCGACGCCCAGCCAGCTCGTGCTGCGTTCCGACTGCGATTTCGAGGCTGGGAAGCGCGAATCGATTCTCGACCGCTGGAACGCGCAGGCCGCCGAGCAGGGCGTCAACGTCGCTTATAACGCCGAAGTGAAGGCAATCGCCGGCACCGGCGATCCCATCCCCGGCAGCGTCCAGAAGATCGTCGAGCGCAAGCGCGACGGCACGACCGACACGAAGGAAATCCAGCGCCTCGCCCCGCCCTACCGCCTGACGCTGAGCGACGGGCGGGAAGTCATAGCCGACGCGGTGATCATGGCCATCGGCACGCAGGGCAACCCCAACCTGATGCGCGTGCCCGGCGCTGACCTTCCTCATGTACAATATCAACTAGACGATCCAGCCGCTTATAATGACGAGCATATTTTCGTCGTAGGCACCGGGGACGCAGGCATTGAGAATGCGCTGGGCCTCGCCGCCGACGAGGCGCAGGGCAATGCCGTCACCATCCTCAACCGCTCGACCGAATTCGCCAGCGCCAAGGCCGCGAACGTCAAGGCGCTGATGGCCGCTTCGGAGGCTGGCCGCCTCTCCATCATGACCGAAGCCACCACGGCGAAGATCGAGCCGGGATATGTCACGCTCGACAGCCGCGACGGCGAGGTGAAGCTGAAATGCGACCGCATCATCGCGCGCATGGGCTCCGCCCCGCCCCGCGCCTTCGTGGAAAGCTGCGGCATCGAATTCACCAGCGGCGATCGCCTCGCCTTCCCGAAACTGTCCCCGGTCTTCGAAAGCACCGCGCCCGGCATTTTCGTGATCGGCGCGCTGGCGGGCTATCCGCTGATCAAGCATTGCATGAACCAGGGCTATGACGTCGTCGAGTTCATCAACGGCAACAGGGATTTGAAGCCCGCCGACGAACCCATATTGGCCGCCAAATTCGCCGCCCTGCCGGAAAGGAAGAGCGTCGACCAATGGCTGGAGTTCCTCCGCTCCAACGTCTCCATCCTGGAGGGCCTCTCCCCCCTCCAGATGCGCGAATTCATGCTCGACAGCGAAGTACGCGCCTATCGCAAGGGCGAGACGATCTTCGAAAAATACGACCCCGGCTCCTCCCTCTTCGGCGTGGCGCAGGGCCAGGCACTGGTCGAGGTCAGCCCCACGCTCGAAGTCCCCATCGGCCAGGGATCGATCTTCGGGGAGGTCGGCCTGATCTCCGGTCGCCGCCGCGGCGCCACGGTGCGGGCGGGCGCGGATTCGATCATGGTGGAAGTGTCGCGCACCGCGGCGCTGAAGCTCATGTCCTCCAACCCCCCGGCCAAGCGCGCCATCACCCGCATATCGACCGAGCGGCAATTGCTGCAACTTTTCGGCGCGGGCCTGACCCCGGCGGACCTTGCCGAAGTGCTCGACACGGCGGAAATCCAGACCGTCAAGGCGGGCGAGCCTATCATCACCGAAGGCGACCTCGGCAACGACATCTATGTGATCCGCGTCGGCTCCATGATCGTGGAGAAGAAGATCGGCGGGAAGAACGTCTTCCTCTCCTACCTCCCCGCCGGCAGCTATGTGGGCGAAATGGCCCTTATCGCAGGCGGCCCGCGCACCGCTACGGTCAAGGCAACGGTCAAGTCCGAAGTCATCAAGCTGAACGGCGAGGCCTTCGCCCGGCTGATGGCCACCAAGCCCGCCCTGCTGGAGCGAGCCCGCCGCGACATGGCCTCCCGCCAGGACGTCAACGCCTTCATCGAAAGCCGCAAGGACAGCTTCTCGAACGTCGTCGACATGTATTCGGAAACCGCGAAATTCCTAGTCGACAACGGCATTGGCGAAGCGACCGACGTGCTGCTGATTGACGAACATCTCTGCGTCGGCTGCGACAATTGCGAAAAGGCCTGCGCCGACAGCCATGACGGTCTCTCCCGCCTCGACCGGGAAGCGGGCCGCACCTACGCCCATCTGCACGTCCCCACCAGTTGCCGCCATTGCGAGCATCCGCACTGCATGGCCGACTGCCCGCCCAACGCCATCCATCGCGGCCCGGATGGAGAGGTCTTCATCGACGAAACCTGCATCGGCTGCGGCAATTGCCAGCGCAACTGCCCCTATGGCGTCATCCGCATGGACAGCGTCCCGCCCAAGAAGCCCAGCCTGCTGAGCTGGATGTTCTTCGGCCAAGGCCCCGGCCCCGGCGAACCGTCGAAGAAATGGCGCTACAAAAACGCCGAACCCGGCGTCGAAAAGCCCAAAAAGGCGATCAAATGCGACATGTGTTCCGGCATTGAGGGCGGCCCGGCCTGCGTGCGCGCCTGCCCCACCGGCGCCGCGATCCGCGTCGCGCCGGAGGATTTCCTGACCGTCGCCCGCCTGGATCGGGAGGCGAACTGATGGCGACGAGAGCCGCCCCCACCCGGCGCGCCAAGGGTGAAGTGCTGCATGACGGCTTCCTGCGCCATGCCGGTTTCCGCTGGCTGAAGATCGCGACGCTGATCTGCGTCCTCGCCATCGCCAGCTATATGCTGGTCGACGTCACGCCGCACCATAATGGCGGTAGCTGGTACGGCTACACCATGGGCACGATCGGCGTACTGCTCATCCTCTGGCTGACCCTGCTGGGCCTGCGCAAGCGCGCCATGACGCGCGGCCGCTGGTCGCTGAAGGCCTGGACTTCCGCCCATGTCTATCTCGGCCTCAGCCTGATCGTCATCGCCACGCTGCACACCGGCTTCCAGCTTGGCTGGAACGTCCACACGCTGGCCTATGCGCTGATGATGCTGGTCATCCTGTCCGGCCTGTTCGGCATCACCGTCTACGCCACCCTGCCCGCCGCGCTCAGCAACAACCGCGCCGAAATGACGCAGGTGCAGATGCTGGACGCCGTGCGCGCCATCGACCGCCAACTCCATGACGCCGCCCAGCCCCTCCCCCACGACAAGGCCACGCTTGTCCGCCAGTCGCTGGAACAGGACCCCTTCGGCGGCAGCCTGCTCAACCGCCTGTCGGGCGGCTACCCCCGCTGCGCCACCGCCACAGCGCAAGCCGCGCTCCGCCACTGGACTGGCGACCAGCCCGACACCGGGCCAAATTCCAGCAACCACCCGTTGGAGCGCATCGACGCCCTGCTGGAACGCAAGCAGGCGATGCTGGCGCGCCTGCGACGGCACCTCAAGCTCAAGGCGCTGCTGGAAATCTGGCTCTACGTCCATGTGCCCGCCACCTTTGCCCTGCTGGCCGCGCTGACCGCGCATATCGTCAGCGTCTTCTTCTACTGGTGAGCGCGCCAATGAGCTTTCTAGTCCGTCAGATCAGTCTCACCGCCGATGGCCGCGAGATCGTCCGCGCCGCCACCCTGCCCAAGCCGCAGCTTTCGCTGGGCCGCTCGGCGGAAAACGACATCCACTTGCCCGACCTTGCGCTGGAGCCGGACCATGCCCGGATCGAGCAGGTCGACGAGCGCACCATCCGCGTCCGCGCCACCGGCACGCTGGGCTTCGACCTTGAAGGTCGCACCGTCCTGCGCGCCGAGATCGACCCCGCCAAGGGCGCGGAACTGCGCTTCGGCGGCCATCGCATCACCGTGTCGAGGCCCAGTGACGGAGAAGCGGACGGCACGACCATCCTCTCCATCCGCCGCGTCGACGCCGTGTCGGAAGCCTCGGAGGAAAAGGAGGAGACAAAGGTCTTTTCCCTGCGCAGCCTGCTGCCCGGCAAGCGTCTGACGGCATGGGGTATGGCTCTGGCGATCCTGATCGGCTTCCTTGCCCTGCCCATCTGGAGCTACGCCAACCGCCCGACCAACGACAGCCGCAACATCTACACGGTCATGGGCGACAAGAGCTGGTCCTCAGGCCCGCTCAGCCAAGCCCACCACGCGCTGGAGGGCCGCTGCGAAACCTGCCATCAAAAGGCCTTCGTCTCGGTTCGCGACAATGCCTGCCAGACCTGCCACAAGGATGTGCACGATCACGCCCCCGCGACCCGCATCGCCATGGCCCGCGCCGAACCGGGCCTGGGCGGCCAATTGCTGGCGGGGGTCGCCAGCGCCTTCGGCAAGCCGCCCGAAGGCGCCTGCGTCGACTGCCACCGCGAACATGAGGGCGCAGGCCCGATGCAGCCCGCTCCGCAAGCTTTCTGCACCGACTGCCACGGCACGCTGAAGGATCGCCTCAAGGACACGAAACTCGGCAATGCCGGAGATTTCGGCACCAGTCACCCGCAATTCTCGGCCCTCGTCCAGACGGTGCCCGGCCAGCACCCCCGCTTCACCCGCGCCTCGCTCGACGGCAAGCCGATGGACGACAGCGGCCTCAAATTCCCGCACGACATCCATCTGTCGGCCACTGGCGGCGTCGCGAAAATGGCGCGCACGATGAAAGCGCAAACTGGCTTTGGCAACGCCCTCGCCTGCAAGGATTGCCACAAGCCGACCGCCGATGGCGTGCGCTTCCTGCCGGTGGACATGGAACGCGACTGCCAGATGTGCCACAGCCTCGCCTTCGAGACGATCGGCGGCACCGTCCGCACGCTCCGCCACGGCCAGCCCGATCAGGTGATCGCGGACCTGCGCGCCTATTACCGCTCGACCGGCCCGGCCCAGCCCATCGCTCTGGGCGGCATGACCCGGCGGCGGCCCGGCGACTATGCGCAGGGGCAGATCTACCACGCCTATTTCGGCGCGGTCGCAGCCCGCCCCTCCCGCGCCGACGACGCCATCCGGACGGTCTTCTCCAAGGGCGGCGCTTGCTATGACTGCCACACCGTCACCCCTCCGGGCGCCAACGGCAACGCCAACTGGCAAGTGCTGCCGGTGCACCAACCGATGCGCTATATGATGAACGGTTGGTTCGACCATGCCGCACATCGCACAGAAAAATGCGAAAGCTGCCACGCCGCGCCCAAATCGCACGATGCGAAGCAATTGCTGCTGCCCGGCCTCGACAGTTGCCGCACCTGCCATGGCGGGGAAAAGTCCAAGGCGAACGTACCCTCCGGTTGCGCCATGTGCCATAGCTATCATAGCGGTGAGGGAGCCCCATGGGCACCCGCCAACCGTTCGATTGGGAAAGATGGAGCAGACAGGCAGAAAGAGCCGACTATGTCAGCCTATCATGTGCTCCTGCGAAGGCAGGAGCACAGTTGAAACGACGGAACTGGGCTCCTGCCTTCGCAGGAGCATGCCGCTCTTAAGGGTAGACAAAGACGCATAAAAATGGGGAGCAAAGGCCAATGCTGATCGCACAGGTCACGGACATCCATCTGGGTTTCGACCCCGACAACCCCGCCGAGTTCAACCGCAAGCGGCTGGACCAGGTGCTCCGCGCCCTGAACGATGGCCCCAACCGCCCGGACCTGCTGCTGGCGACCGGCGACCTGACCGATCGGGGAGACGCGGACAGCTATCGCCGCCTCGCCAATGCCTTCAGCCAATGCGATTTCCCGGTCTGGCCCTGCATGGGCAATCATGACGACCGCGCCCATTTCGCCCAGCACTTCCCTCACATCCCCCAGGAAGACGGCTTCGTCCAATATGTGATCCCACTGGAGAACCGGCGGATCATCATGCTCGACACGCTGGAGCCGGACCGCCACGGCGGCGCCTTCTGCGAACGCCGCGCGAAATGGCTCTCCGCCCGACTGGATGAAGACGGCGCCACGCCGACGCTGATCGTCATGCACCACCCCCCGGTGGAAGTCGGTATCGACTGGATGAACACCCACCCGGAAGAACCGTGGGTCCAGCGCTTCACGGCCACCATCGCAGGCCGACCCAATATCCAGGCCATCCTTTGCGGCCACATCCACCGCGCCATCACCGCGCCATGGCGGGGCACGACCATCGCCATCTGCTCCTCGACCGCGCCCCAATTGGCGCTCGACATGCGGCCCATGGACCCGGAAAGCCCCGACAACCGCCCGATGATCGTCGCGGACCCACCCGCCTACGCGCTGCATCGCTGGACGGACCATGGCCTGATCACCCATTTCGAAACGGCCGATGAGCATGTGATGCTGGCCAAGTTCGACGCCGGAATGCAGCCGCTGGTGCGGACGCTGATCGATGAACGGCCGGTCTAGCTGAAGCGCCCAACCATTGTGGACCACCATGTTCCGGCGAAGATGGGAACCCAGCCCCGACAGCAGAACTGGAATCCTGCTTTCGCGGGAGCATGATGGTCTTTGGCGGAGATGGGTGGATTGCGGACTGGCAGGTTCGGGGTCGGTAGGATCGATAGCCGACATCGAATTAAGATGTATCTACCGTCCGCTTAGGGTGATAGCATCAATGAATGGCTGACTGGTTGGGTCCTGCAATTTCCGGCATATTTGAACTGGCTAGTTCGTTAATTCCCACAAGAAGGGCTGCCCCTTTTCTCCGATCCGCACCAACTTGGAAACGTATTTCGGTTCTGATTTTGGTGAGCATATTTGCGCCCTTGGGATGGCTGGCAGTTATGTATCTGATTTTCATGTTTCTGGCTCTCATCGGAAAAGCGATGGGCGTCGGAACCTAGAGATCAGCCCATGTCGTTCGTCGCTATTTCGGAATGGCCGTTTGAGAGACAGAATTAAGAAGCTGCCGGTCCGGTCCTTGAAATGAAAAATTGGTGCCAAAGAGGCAACGAATGGTCGCTTGCAGACGGGAGGGCATTTATCGATTATTTCACTTGTGCCACCCGCAGAGGGTCTTTGATATAGCGGAACAAAGTGCCAGCGACAGCGCCTCCTATGATAAAGAAAATCAAATTATAGAGGGCGACATAAACGGAAAGTTGGCCGCGAGACGCAACGACAGCGAGGGCGATCACAATCGGTAAAGAGATGGCGACAGCGCCTCCCCAGGCGTAACCTCGCAACGTTGATTGGAACCGTCTGCGTGAGAGCAGAAGCAAAGGTAAGCCCAGCAAAAAGCCAAAAATGTAAAATAACAGGCATATGGCCGCAAACATGGAAGCCGGATGCTGGAACACGCCCATGCCTTCCTTCGGCCATATCGCCACGATGATGGCTTGAAAGAATGCCGCTGGGAACGGAGCCAGCAAAAATGCGATCAGCGGTCTAAACATTCCCGACCTTATCTATTGATCGATAATTTCCGCAATGGGGTGGCGACATAATCCTGTTGAACGGCAACAACTGGTCGTTTTCAGACCCTCTTCTTACAGTCATCACGGCCTTGAGCCGGAAACCCGCTGCTCTCCAAATCGACAAAGCCAACCGGATACGCCTCCCTTAAATGAAGGCGTGGCCTAGGATCAAACGTAACCCAATGACCACAGGCTTTTCAAAAAAACATCCTATTTTTCCAACATATCTCGATTTAGCCTGTCCTATTTCACGCCGACCGCTCTATCCCACATGCCTCTTTGAAACGTCCGATAAAATCCCGCCTTCGTACACGCGCGCGCAGGCACACGCGCGCGAATGGTGTGAACTTCGGCATGAAATGGCCGAAATCCGGCGTAAATCTCTTTGTCCTACAGGCCGAGCGGAACCTTCAGCGGCGGCCGCCAACCCTTCATATCCACCTCATCGCTGACCTTATAGGGAATCCCCTTCGAGGTCAGGAACAGCCGCTCCATCTCAGGCCGCGTAAACGGTCGTGAACCCAATCGCCCGAACACCGCGATCTGCCCGCCTGTCTCGTCCACTGCCCGGTCGCGGTCCAGCCCCTTGGACAGCGCAACCGCCGGCGAGGGCGTCCGCGCCCAGGCGATCAGTTCCGGCTTGGGCGCGGGCGAGAAGCCGTAGAAATTGGGCTGGCTTGCCGGGCTGGTGAGCTGGATCACCTTCATGCCGTTCCGCCCATCCGCGACATAGGCGAAGAGCGACGCATTGGTCGTGCCGACGATCACATCCTCCACATCGGTCATCTGCCCGCCGAAGGTCTCCTTGGCATAGACGGACGGCTTTAACGGATTGGTGATGTCGACAATCGCCAGCCCCTCCGCCTTGGCGGCGACATAGGCATAGGTCCGCGCCAGATAGATGCGCCGCGCATCGGCCAGCTTCACCGTCGCGGACGGCACCGCCACCGGATCTGTCAGCCGCGTCACGTCGAACAACTTCAGCCCTTCCGCATCCGTCACCCAAAGATAGCGGAACTGGATCGCGCTCGCCCGCGCATCCTTCAGTGGTCGGACAGCGGCAAGCCGGGGATGCAGCGGATCGCTGAGGTCCACCACCACCAGCCCCACATCGGCGGTGATATAGGCGATCTGCCCAGCCAACTGGATATGCTTTGCGCCGTTCAGCACACCGTCGGGGTTCCAGGTCACGGCGCGCTTCAGGAAATTGTTGCGGAACTCGCCATCGGCCATGGTCTCGATATTGACCATGATGAGCCCCTCAACGCTATCCGTCACCGCCGCATAGCTGTAGATCGGCAGGAAGGCCTGCTCCTGGTTGATCTCGCGCAGTTCCTTGGTGTTGCGCAGCGGATTGATCGGCTGGTTGGTCGGCAGCGCCATACAGGTCGCGTTCTTCGACGGCACACCCGTATTATGGCCAAGCTTCGAGAAAGGTCCGCTCACGATCGGTTCGGAAAAGCCCTTGTTCGCGATCGACGCTACGTCATAGACGCGGAAACCGCCCTTCCCTTCCGCCACATACATATATTCGCCGCGCAGTTGCAGGCAGCCGACGCGATCCGCCGTGCCCTTCACGACATTGCGGAATTCCTCGACGGCATGGGTCTCGCCCGAAGCCTTCTTGTCGAAGAACTTGCCGCGAACCCAATTCTTCAATTCCCGCTTGTTCTGCTCGACATGCAGTTTCCAATAATCGGGATAGGCATATTTCTGGAGATAGCTGCCGATCACCGCCTGCGGCTCGTCCCATTCGGTGACGCGGATCGCCTCGAACCCGCCCTCCAAGCCGGTCCAGGCGTTCAGCCCAACGAAGTTCACGAAATTGGTACCGAGCAACAATAATTGCGACATGATCGCATTATTGTCGTCCTTCACCGACAAATGGCAGTCGCTACAGGTCTTCGTCTCGGTCCGGCGCACCGTATGGGGGAAATGCGGGGCGAAGGCCTGGGATGAGAAACCGATGCCGGACACCGGCGGCTGCTGGATATAGATGCGCTCGCGATTGATGTTGGTGGAGGACAGGACCAGCGCCGATGTCGAGCGCACCGGGGCGGTTTCATTGCCCTTGGTCGTCATATGCTTGCCAAGCTGGAACATTTCGTCCCGCGCCACCTGCGGGTTGTAGGTGGCGAAATTGCGTGTCTCCTCCCCGTCATAATGGTGGAGCGACGTCTTCCAGTTCGCCTCGATCGGCAGATGGCAACCGCCGCAACTGGTGGTCCAGCTCAAATGGCAGGTGAAGCAGGCCATGTTGTCGTCGCCATGCGCACGATCTTCCTTCGCGACGCCGGGGCCGAAGGTGAAGCTGCCATCCTCAGCGCCCGACCGGCTCATCAGCTTGGCGCGGGCGGCCTTGGCGTTGAAGTGCGGATTGGCCGGATCGACCGAATCCTTCACCAGCGACACTTCCCATTCCAGCTTGGGATCGACGATGGACCGCTGGATCAGCCGCTGACGCCCGCTGGCATCGAAATACCATTCGAACCGCCGCTTGCCGTCCGGATTGCGCAGCAGCGCCAGATTGGTGCCCTTTGGCGGTGCGGCGGGACCGGACGTCAGCAGCGTCGGATAGGCGTCCGCCGTGCCGTGACAATCCTTGCAGCCGATCTCGATTGCGTTCGCCACCTCGCCATAGATAAAGCCGTTGCCGTGGCTGTCCTGCGCGAAATGGCAGTCGGCGCATTGCAGGCCCTTTTCAGCGTGGATGTCCATCAGGTGCACGGCCTTGCCCGGATTGGTGCCGGGCTGGACGAACTTGCCTTCCCCCTTCTTGCGCCATTTTTCCGGATCGTCGGGCGAAACGATCTTGCCGTCGGCATCGAGCAGATTGCCCTCGCGGTCGCGCTTGAAGATGCCGCGGAAGTTCCAGCCATGGCCATGATAGTCCGCAAACTGCGTATCCTGGGCCTTGTCGTTCAGATCATAGACGTTGCGCAGGAAATCTAGGTCCGACCACTTGCCGCGTGGTCCGGCACCCTCCGGATTGCGCTCCAAAGTCTGATGCACTTCGGCGGCGGTGGGATATTTCTGCTTTTCCGGCCACATCAACGGCGCGTCGGACTCATAGTCCCACATGGTATAGCCCAGATAGCTGTTCAGGAAGATATTGGGCTGGTGCATGTGGCAGTTCATGCACTGGGCGGTCGGAATCGCGCGGGTGAATGTGTGGCGGATCGGATGGCCGCTTTCCTTGACCGCCCCGACCGGGTGATCCGGCTCGATCGTTTCGCCATGAGGACCCTTCAACCCGCCATGGCTCATCTTGTTCGTGATCGTGGGATCGACCGTGGCGGTTTCCCCGTCGCGGCCATATTGGGCATAGATCAGACTGTGGCGGGGCTCGCGGTCATTGGCGTAGACGACATGGCAGCCGGAACAGCCCGAATGGCGATAGTCGCCCGGCTGGTCGTTCGTGCCCATGAACCACATATAGGGATCGTTGAGGCGCGTCTTGTGCAGGTTCAGCACCGGGATCGCCACGCGCAGGCCGGTGCCGGGACCACGGCTCGATTGCTTGAGGTCGGGGCGGCCGGGTTCCTCCAGCCGCTGGATCGACCCGGTCGGATTGGGCAGGCCGATTTCCGGGAACTGCGTGGCGATATTGCGGCCGCCGCGTTCGAACACGCGGAAGACGTCGCCCGGCGGCGTCACCTGCCAAGTCGGTAGCGGATAGAGTTCGGCCAGCGCGCCGCGCGCCTTCTGTTCGGCGGTCAGCGTGCCGGGCGGACTACCGGGGGAGACGATCTTCGCGGGGAGGCCGTCCTTGGTATAGGCTTCCCCGAAGATGTAGTTCTTATAGGGAACGATGCCGTTATTATAGGCGGCTCCGCCCCACAGCATCGCGCCCGACGCCATCAGGGAGCGCTCCGCCGCCTCGATCACCTGCATATGGCAGGAACCGCAGGCGTCCCGCGCCACGCGATAGTCGCTGGGGTTGACGAAGCGCACGAACTCCGGCGCTTCCCGGTTGAGCAGCGTATAGCTGCGCTGCGGATTGGCCGAGGAGGGATAATGCCAGCTCTTGGGATAGCGGGGCAGCACATGCGCCTTCTCCCGCGCGGCGACATAGGCCGGGTCTTCGAAGCCCAGCGCCGGATCGCCGCGCACCGCCGCATTGCCGCCATGGCAGTCGGTGCAGCCCAGCATGACCGCAGGGGTCGCGTGCATCGACGGTTCGTCCGTCTTGGTGTGGCAACTGTAGCAACCGTCCGATTTAGCCGCGACCTGATCGGCGGTCTGGCTCATCGGTGCGGGAGGCGCTGGCATATAGTGGCGCTCGACCGGCTTTTCGGCGTCGGAAGCGTGGAGGATGGCGACGGGCAGGAGGAGGGCTGCGAGGAGCAGCATGCTCAACCCCACTACCGTCATCCCCGCGAAGGCGGGCATCCATCTCCGGCGCTGCGTCTGAATGCAAGGTTGGGAGATGGATTCCCGCCTTCGCGGGAAGGACGAAAGAGTGTCGAAGAGCGCGCGCATCAGTAACTCAAAATCAAATTGGCAAGCACCGAATAATAATTCCGGTTGCGCTCGCTATTGGTGAAGAGGTCGCGAAATCCTGCCCCCGGCAGCAAGGTCGCGCCCGACAGTCGGAAGACGATATTCTGCGTCGCATGCGGCCGCCAGATCGCCGCCGTCGACAGGTCCCAGCCGATCGACTTGGGAATGCTGCCCTCATTGCGCAGCGCCTGAAGCGTGGCCGTGTTCTGGAACCAGAGATGATTGGCATTGGCCGACAGACGCAGTTCCGGCATCAGGTCGAAATCCGCCCCTGCACCCAGCAGCATCGTGCCGGGATTGTTGAAGTTCGACTGCCCCTGCTCCTTGGAGGAGCGCAGCGAATTCAATATGCCGTTGCGCCCGTTGATCCCGATCACGCGCCCGCCACCGGCAAAGGGAATGGACTGCCTGATCCAATAGCTCGTATCGGCGCCCGCAAAGACCGGATTCTCGAAAATCGCATCGAACCCGTTCTCGCGATTGTCATGAGGGTTGCCATCGCCGCTGGCATAGAGACCCGACAGGCGAAGCCGCATCCAGTCCTTGTCGTAGCTCGCTTCCGCCGCCGCGAAGAAAGCGCGGATCTGCGCCGGTTTCGACGTGAAGAAGCTGTTCCGGTCCTCCCCCAGCGCGCCATAAAGAGACGCCGTCAGATTCATCCGCCCGATCCGTCCATCGGCATTATAGCCGAGATAGACGACATCATATTCCCGCCCGCGCAAGTCGCCAAGCAGCGCCGGGCGCACCGGAAAGCCGTTATCGTCAATCTCCACGTCCCGCTTCTCGCGGTTCATATTGTAGACGGCGGTGATCTGGCTGGTGAGGCCGGGGATCAGAAAGTCCTGCCGGTAGAGATTGGCGACAAACACCCAATCCTTGCGCGGTGACTGCACAACGGAATTGAGGCCGCTATTGGTGTCCTTCTCCAGTCGCCAGAAAGCCGCCAGGTTGAACTGGAAACGGTTATTGTCGCGATTGCCGAACAGCCGGATACCCAACTGCTGGTCATTGAACAGGAAACCGCGAAAATCCGACTGGAACGGCTGGATGCCCACGCGCACGGACCGGAAATCATAGCGATCCGAGGTGTTGGCTAGGTGATAGTCGACAAAGGCTTCCTGCACGCCCAAAAAATGGTCCGTGCGGTGCGACGGCTTGGACGGCTGCACGAACAGCACGCGCCGTTCGGGCACATTCACATGATTGACGTTGAGCGCCAGCGTCAACCGATATTCGATCTCGGGCGGTTTGAAGGCGGTCGCGCCCTTGATCAACGCCACGCCGCCAATGAAGGTCTGGCTGAACACAAGGCTCGCATCCTTGCCGAAGACGTCCAGGCTGCCGGGCCGCTGGGTCGTCTGCACGCCGACCGGGATCGGGAAGGTACGCGGCTCCAGCACCGTGTCGCTGACCGCATTGGCGACGAAGAACCAGTCCTCGCCCTTGATCGGCAGCCACTTGACCTTTTCGCGGTCGATGGGCCGGTCGCCCTTCAGCGTGTTCTGGCCATAGGGATCGAACCAGCGTTCCTTTACCACGCCCAAGCTCTCGATCAGCCGCCAGCGGTCGGGGATCGGCACCTGATCCGTGGGGAAAGCCTCAGGCGGCGGCGCTCGAACGGCGCCTTTATTATCTTGGCGAACCGCATCGGGCAGCGGCGCTTCATAACCGGGACGGCGGCGGCCCTCGATGGATTGCCCGTCGGCGTCCAATATCTCCTGCCAGTTTTCCGGCGGAGGCGGAGGCACAGGTTCCCCCGGCTGGGCCAGCGCGAACAGCAGCAGGAGCGAGACCAGGCCCATCCCTTACAGCCCCGCGCAGACATTTTGCGACGAACTGTCGAGGAACGGCGCGAAGGGGCAACTCACATAGCGCAGCCGCACGGTCGCATTGCCCAGATCGACGACGATCTGGTCGGACCGGATCGCGGCGGGCGCATTGCCGATTCCTCCCACCCGCGTCCCAGCATTGTTGAGGCCGAGGAAGCCGATCATATCGTCCTGATCGATGCCGTCGCCCGACACGCCGATCGCGCCGACCAGCATAGTGCCGCGATAGATGGGCACGGAACCGGGAAATATCTGAATGCCGTTCTGCACCCGGTTCTGGTTGGAGACGGTCGGAACCGCCGAGCAGCGCTGCGGCGTGTCGGTCGCGCTGACGCCCGTCACATAAGCGAGATGTGCGGCGAGATCACCCACCACCAGCGCCGATTGCAGGCCGGTGGAGAAGGGATTGAACTGCGCGATGGGCCGGGAAAAGGGGCCATTGGGCCGCCCGACCTCGCCATCGGGGAAATAGGGCCGGGACAGATTGCCATTGGCGCGGTCGGTGAACGCATGCCGGCCGGTCAGCGCGGTGGGATCGTTGAGGAAGGTTCGCGCCTTGCCGACAAATGCGGCGACGTCCGCGCTGCCGCTCGCCAGCAGGTCCGAGGCGGCATGGGAATTGGAGAAGAAGGCCGCCGTCCGCGCCTTCTGCAAGCTCACATCCGTGCCGAAGATCGGCGCATCGGGCGAGCGGACGATGCCCAGCGCCTGCCCTCGGGTGTCGACCAGGCTGATCGTCACCTGCGCCCTGCTGTCGAGCGGCTGGCGGATCTGCGCCCGCGCCCGGCTCATGATGGTGAAGGCTTCTTCGAGGATCGCGGCTGCTTCCGCCGCCGTCAGCGGCTGCGCCACGTCGCCCGCATCGGTCCCGGCCCGGATCGGGAAGCGGTCATTGCCCGACCCGTCGGTCAGGACGAAGGCGTCGGCCTTCGAAAATTCGGCGGTTCGCGCCCGCCGCACGCCCGATGCTTCGGTGCCGTAGGCGATGCCCGCCAGGATCATCGGCGCGGGATCGCCATAATAGCCGCGCACCGCGACCAGCGATCCTGCGCTGCCGTTGATGGCAGCGAAGCTCACCCCGCCCGTCGCGATCAGGCCGGAATAGGCCGCATCGGAATAGCGCAGCAACGTGCCGTCCACGGTGATGCGGTTGGCGCGGACCGCCTCCGGCGCCTCGAACCCCAAAGTCCCGGCGAGCGCGATATATTCCTCGGGATCATTGTCGTCGTCGAGGATATTGGTGTCGGAACCATAGACGCCGTCCGCCATCACGCCGATGCCGCCGACCACCACGCCATTCTTGTAAAGCGGAAACCCGCCCGGATCGGCCGCCAGCCCCAGGGGCGAACGCTTCGGCCCGATCATCGCCGTCGCGCCTGAGGAAACGAACCGCGCCGCCAAGTCCGAACAAGGCAATTGGCTAAACTGCACGCCGAACAGCGGCCCGCTCTCCAGCCCTGCCGTGGTCGGCGCGGGCGGGAAATGCTGCTGCACGATCATGCTCGCCGTGCGGGTGGAAAAGGCGTTGCCGCCGCTTGACAGATAGGCGCCGGTGATCGCCTTCGCGATGGCCCCCGCCTCCGCCGGAACCGTCAGATTCTGCGCGTCGATATTGTCGCCATTGGGCGCCGCGCTGGTGGTAGCGCTCGCGCGCGCACCGGTCATGCGGAACACTGCCAGCACATTGCCGACCCGATCCGTCACGGCGATCACGGCGGGCAGATTTCGCGCCCGCGCCTCTGCCACGGCATGGGCAACGACCGACTCCACATCCGCTACCGTCAGCGCTTCCTGCGCGGGCGCCGTATAAAGGCTGGTCGGCGTGGGCGTCGGCGTCGGACTGGGCGTCGGCGTGCCGCTGCCTCCTCCTCCCCCGCCGCCGCAAGACGACAGGATCAGCGCCGCGCTCGCCGCCAGCGCGCTCAGCCGGTGATGCCGTCCCCTCATTGGAGCGTCCCGATGCTGCGCGCCGCGCTGCCCAAGGCGGAACGGAAATCGCCGGGGCGATAGGCGTTCGGCTCCTTCACCGCCGCATAGGCGCGATTGACGTCCGCCCTGATGCCCGCCGCCGCGCCCACGGTCACGCGACCCGACTTGACCATGCCGTTAAGCAGCGTGTCGATCGCCATCACGGCCTGCACCGATCCTTCATAGTCGGTGAAGCGCGGCGATATGGCGCTGCCCGCAATCTCGCGCACGATGGCGAAGGCCATGTCGCCCTGCATTCCGCCCGCCGCAAAGGCGTCGGCCAAGGCCCGCGCACTTCCCGCCAGCTTGCCCGCCGCCGCGACAGCCGTCCGCCGGTCCCGCGCGATCGCTGCATGGAAGGCTCGGCTATCGGCATCGAACCGCCCCGCCAGTCCCGGCGCCGCGACCCGAGCCGCCGCCGAAAGCATGATCATATTCTCATCGTTGAAGGGCGGCATGCCCGCCGGAATCGGCCGCCCCGGATTGACCTCCCACGTCTTGCTCCGTTCCCCCTGATCGTAGATGCGCCGATGGCAGCTCTGGCAGTCGAAGAAGTAGAATTCGGGGAAAGCCCCTTCCGCCCCCTTCGCCCCGGCATAGAGGGTCAGCGCCCGCTCGACCGCCATCGCCTGACCAACGGCCCAGAGCTTCAGGCTGTCCGTTCGTCCCTTGCGCTGCGCATAATCGGCGTCCTCGTCATGATGCGCCTGCATCGACGAGAAAAGATCGAGTTCGAAGGAAATGCGCGGATGACCCGCCGCCATGATCCGGTGCGTAACGAACTGCCCGTCACGCGCACTGCCGAAATGGCAATCGAGGCAGACCGACGCCCGCGCCTGCGGTCGGTCGAGCGGCGTCATCCCCGCCGCGACATTGCCGGCATGGCTCGCCCCGACCGCATAATGCGACGCGATCCAGCCACTTGCCGGGCCGTGACAGGCTTCGCATCCGACGCCGTCTTGCGCCAGGAATCGCGCCCCCCGCGCCCCCGCCGGAGTGGAATGGCATCCCAGGCAAGCCGGCGCCGAAGCCGCATCGCCCAACCCCAAGGTCGCCGCGATCTGCCGCCCCCGCGTGCCGTTCAACACCGCAAAGGCCCGGCTATGCGCCCCGCCCGGCGTCGAAGGCTCCTGCCAGCGCATCAGTTCATCCTGGCGGACGACCTTGCCGTCGCCCTCCATCCGGCCGTGGCAGGTGGACCCAGCGCACGAGGCGACGCCGATATAGGTCCGGCTCGCGGGAGCCGCGTCCGCTCCGCCGCCGGGCAAGCCGCACAGCAACAGCACCCCCAGCAGCATGACGGCCAACGCCATGCCTCCCAAGGATCTGCCGATCACCCTGCCCTTACCGCCCCCCATTCGTCACGCCCCCGTGCCGGTTGATTCGGACGCTTTCCCTTACGTCCACCGCGCGTCTCTCTCTACGGGTTCAACCCGTTGTTTCAATCCCGTTTTGTCTCCAGACCGCGCATCAAGGCGCATCGCAGGCCGGTTCGTCCGGTCGGCCGCAGGACCGCTCCCACAAATCCTCATTGCCCGCGCCGGTCACCGGCTCGTCGATCAGCGGCGGATAGCCTTGCGCCACTATGTCCCGCAGCTCGATCAGGGAGAGAGTGAAGATGCGTCCGACCTGCACCGAAGGATCGAGCACGCCATTCCAGGTGTCCCGGCTATCCAAGCCGGAACTGAGGCAAGCCGCGGGATTGCCGATCAGGCAGCCATTGACCTTCGATCCCAGCGCATAGGCGCCGTTGACCGCGACGAGTGGAATCGTCTCCAGCCCGCGTGCGAAGCCGCCCGCCGGCAAAGCCAGTTGTCCGTTAATGGCGATCTGGAGCCCAGTGCCCTGCGCGTCGATCAACAAATTGCCGGCGGTAAAGCCGCGCCTTTCAGGGATCGCGGTGGAAACGCCCGAATTCTGAATGAAGAAGGCCTGGGCTGCGCTGACCCGGATGGTTCCGGCGCGCAGCATGCCCGCGTCGTTCACCAATCCGTCATTTCGCGCCAGACGCAGCTCGCGGGCGTAGAGCGATCCGGCCGCCGCAACGTCCGCAATAGCGGGCAAGGTCGCGACGATGATGCTTGGGCCGTCGAGCGTCAGCAGGCCGCCCAATCCGCCATTGCCGTCGCTGATGTCGATCAGGCCGGGGCCCGCAACCACTTCCAGCGCCTGGCCCGCCGAAAGCGTCAGTCCGCCCTGTCCCGTCCGCCCCGTCAGCCGCACCGCGCCCTGAACGCGCAGGTGACCGCTGGTGCCGATCGCCAGCACGCCGCCGCTCGCCAGATTGGCGGTGCCGAGCGTCAAATCCTGCACGATGAGGTCGGGCGTGCCGGAGACGCCCCGTGCCGGAGCGTTGATGGCAAGATCGGCCGCCGCGATCCGCGCCAGTTCCGCCGCCGAAAGGCTGTAGGTTCCAGCCACGTCATTGCCGCCGATATAGGCGGGTTGCTGCAGGTTCACCGCATTGAAGGTGATGCGGCTGGTCCTGCTCAGACCGCCGATCTGGGCGGCCCCGCCGATGACAATATCGCTCGACCCAAGGGTGATCGTCCCCGCGTCGATCAATGCGGTCAGACCGAGCAGCCCGCCGGCATTCAACACAATATCCCCCGTCTGCGACGTCACGCTGCCGAAATTCGCATTTGCCGTCGCAGTAGCCGCCACCCGCCCCACTGCATTGAGCGTCGTAGCATTGATCGTGCCGCCGTTCAGCGTCAGATTGCCCGCCGCATTGGCGTCGAAGACGGACAGCAAGGCTCCCGCGTTCAACACGATAGCTCCTGCCTGTGATGTCACGCTGGTGAAGCTGGCATCGCCTGTCGAGGTGGCCGTCACCAGCCCCACCGCATTGAGCGTCGTTGCATTGACCGTGCCGCCGCTCAGCGTCAGATTGCCTGCCGCACTGGCGTCGAAGACGGACAGCAAAGCCCCGGCGTTCATCACGATGGCCCCTGCCTGCGACGTCACGCTGGTGAAGCTGGCATCGCCTGCCGAGGTAGCCGTCAGCAATCCCCCAGCATTGAGCGTCGTTGCAGCGATCACTCCCCCGCCCAGGGTCATGTCGCCCGCGGAGCTTGCATCGACAATGGAAAGAACGCCCCCCGCATTCAATGTGAGCGGTCCGGAGGAGGCATTGGCCTGCGCGATGTTCATGGCGCCGGTCGCGCCAAGGCTGACGATGCCGCCATTGGCCGTGATCATGCCCGCCGATGCGATGTCGCTCACGATCAGGTTGCCTGCGCCCGCATTCAACAGGCTCTGGCCACCAGCCGTCAGGCTGGATGCATTGATTCCCAGCCCCGTCAGCGTCAGATTGCCGCCCGCCGCCGCATTGCCGATCGTGAGCAGGCCGCCATTGGCGGTCATGACGATCGCTCCGGACGCGCGCGCATCGACGACCGTCAGGTCCGTTGCGGATTGCAGCGCTATGCCGCCATTGCGGGCCGTCAGGCCGTTGCTGGCGATCGCGCCCGCGTCGATGTCGATCGATCCCGCCGCCACGGCGCCGCTGAGCTGCGCAAAGCCCGTCGGTGCAGGCGCCCGCACCTGCAACAGCCCGGCAATGTCGGCATTGCCCAGCAGCAGGCTGGAGTTGACGATCAGATCGCCGCTCATCAGCGCGTTGCCGATGCGGACCGTACCGCTGGACGCCGTCAGTTGCTGACTGCCAGCGGCCAGGATGCCGATGTCGATCGTGGCGGCGGAAAGGGTGCCGCTGCCCGCGCCGATGTCCAGCCGGCCGGAGACCGCGAAATCGCCGCCAATCGCGATCCCGCCCATACCCAGGAGATTCCCGCTGGCATCGACCTGATCCAGCAATGTGCCAGACGCCAGATCGCCCAGCAGTATGTCGCCCGCTCCCCCCAGGCCGATGGCGGCCGTTCCCGCCGCCCGCACGGCCGCGCCCGTGCCGTTCAGGCTGCCCTGCGCGAAGAGACGCGCATCGCCGCCTGCGGCCAGTTCGCTACCGCTGGCCAGGTTGATATTCCCGCCCGCGCTCAGGATTGTCAGGCCGCTCACCGCCCGCAACGCGCCTGCCGAAAGCAGGCTCACGTCGCCCGGCGTCGTGAACAATATGCTGTCGGCGGACAGGCTATCGCTGCCTGCGAGCCGCCCACTATGGCTGAGGTCGATGCGCGTGGCCGACAGGCCGGTCAGCGCCCCCGTCACCGATATGCCGCCTGTTCCGGCAAAGGCGAAGGCAAGCGGCCCGTCGCTGGTGAAATCAGCGTTTCCGCCGATCTGCACGCTGTTGCTCGCCGTGACGGAAATGCCGGAGAATCCAGCGACCGGCGCGCCCAGGCTGGCCAGCGCGATCGATCCGTTGACCCGCAGGCCGCCGCCCGCCGCCGTGCTGCTGTCGGTAAATTGAACGAGCCCGCTCGCGTCGCCGCTCGCGCTCATGAAAAGCAAGTCGATCAGCCGCTGCGCGCCTGGCAACATCGTGCCGCTGTCGCCATTGCCGAAGCTGGCCGTGCCGCCGCTGCCTAGGCCTATCGCTCCCCCGGCCGAACCGCCGCCCGGCCCGGCACCGCCGATTCCGCCAGGACCGCCCAACCCATCGGCCAGCACGTTTATGCCGCCCAGCACATAATCACCGTTGCCGGCATCGAACGCCGCGATGCCGCCCGCGCCATCGCCGCCGCGACCGCCAAGCCCGCCGCTCAATCCGGCATTGCTGCCTGCGCTGCCGTCAGCGCCCAGGCCACCCTGGCCAACAGCCGTAATGCTGTACCCCGGCGCCTTGGGCAATCCGCTGCTGAAGGCCATATGCGCATCGCTGATCCGCAAGGTGGCTGAGCCCGCGACGGCATGGCCGCCCGCTCCGCCATAGCCGCCGACCGGCCCCGCCGTGCCGGAGGCGCCGTCGCCGCCCGTCGCATTGCCGCTGACCCGCAAGGCAATGCCCGTTATCGCGCTCGCGCCCGCGTTGAGGCCGAACAATGCCGTGCCGCCGCTCGCATCGCCGCCGTCCGCGCCGGCAAGCCCCGCGCCGCTGCGCAGGCCGCTTTGGCCCCCCGCACCGCCAAGCGCTTCGGCCAGCACCCCAATGTCGACCGCATCCAGCACGGTCGACGACCCCGCCAGACCGAATGTCGCAGTCCCGCCCAGCGCATCGCCGCCACGCCCGCCGCTATTGTCGTAGCCCGTGCCGCCCAGGCCGCCCAGGCCTGAAGCCGTCACGCGCAGCGCGCCGCTCACCGTCGTCGCGCCGAACGCCAGGTCGAGCGTCGCCGTGCCGCCCGTCCCCATGCCGCCCATGCTGCCGGTGCCGCCGCCGCCGCCCATGCTGCCGATGCCGTCGGCGCTGACGGTCAGATCCGCGAAAACGGGGTCGACGTCGACCAGCATGGTCGCGCTGCCGCCGAGGCCCCGGCCGCCCGCGCCGCCGACGCCGGTGCCATAGAAGAAAGTCGGATTGCCGTTGATGTCGAAGCTGCTGAAGCCGCTATGGCCCGCCTGACCGCCCTGCCCGTCGGCCTTGATCACGATCGCGTCGATCGCATGGCCTTCGTTGAGATAGGAGAAACGCGCCGTGCCGCCCATGCCGTCGCCTGCCGCGCCGCCCGCTCCGTCGCTGCCATTATTGCCGCCCGCGCCGCCGATTCCTTCCGCCGAGACCAGCAGCGAAGGCGCGCTCAACCGGCCCCCGGCCAGCGTCATATCGGCAATCCCGCCCAGGCCGAAGCCGCCCGCGCCCGCACGATAGCTGCCGGCGCCGTCCGCGCCCGTCTCCGCCCCGATGCCGCCCTTGCCCAGCGCCCGCACGATGGCGGTGCCATCGACCGTGACCTGCCCGGTGCCACCCGCAGTCATCAGCAATGCCGCATTGCCGCCTGTACCGGTCCCGCCATCCGCACCATCCGCCTGGAAAACGGAATAGCCAGCGCCCCCGGCGGCGCTCGCATCGATCGTCAGCGTCGTCACCTGCAGCGATCCGCCGCGCGATTCCAGCAGTGCGCCGCCGCCCAGCCCGCTCCCGGCGAGCGCCGCCACCGATAGGGGATCGTTCGCGCCGTCCGCCTCGCCGCCCGTGCCCTGCGCGCGAAGCGTGAGCGTGGCGATGGTCGCCGTCCCGCCGGACATCAGGAAGCCCGCCGACCCGCCTTGCCCGCTGCCCGCCTGGAACGGGCTCGTTCCGCCGCCTTCGCAGGTCAGGCAGTTTTCGGCCGCGGCGCCGCCATAGCCGGTCGCCCGCGCATCCACCAGAGTGGCGGTCAGCTTGCCGCCGAGGATATTGACATTAACTGTGCCGCCGGTCCCACTCCCGGCATCGCCGCCATTGAAGAACATGCCGTCGATCGACGGGGCCGAACTCCCCTCCGCCGACAGGAAAAGATTGCCGAATGTGAGGTCGGCGGTCCCGGCCGCGCCCAGGCGGCTTTCCACCGTCACGCCGCCGCCCAGCCCGTCGCCGCCACGCCCGGCGATCCCGTCGGAAGCCGCACCCGCGCCCGTGCCGTCGGCATGCAGCGAAAGGTCGGCCGCCGCCGAAAAATCAGCGTCGCTGGCATAGAGCAGGACAGACCCACCCGTGCCGTTCGAACCGTCGACGCCCGCGGCGCCACGGCCATCGGCATAGACGCGGCAAAGATAGCTGACGCAATCGCTGAGCGAGAAACTGCCCCGCTGCCCGCCGGATGCGCTGGCGAACAGCGTCACGCTGCCGCCCGATCCGCTGCCCGCGACGTCGGGCGCATCGCCCGCCGACCCGCTGGCGCTGGCGTAAAGCCCGGCCGCGCTGAAGCTGCCGCCCGAGGCGCCGATGCTGATGGTCCCGCCAATGACGTCGGCCGTCCGGGGCGAGAGGAAGGTCGATCCCGCAAAGGCCGGATAGCTGGAGGCATCCGCGCTGGCGAACAGATCCTGCGCGATGGAGAAGCTGCCCCCGTCATGCGCGAAGACGTTGATCCGCCCGCCCCGCAAGACCCCGCCCGAAGCGCCGCCGCCATAGGCCCGCGAATCGGCATAGAGCGAAACGGAATTGAGGATGTCGAGCTTGCCCGTCCCGCCTATGTCGATGTCGATGCCGGTCGCGCCGGGGATCACCACGCCATAGCTTCCGCCCTCGGTCGCATAGCCGGGGGCGGCGCTGACGTCCGCGAAGAAGCTCGCCCATTGGTGCGTGCCGCTGGATATGGTCACGCCGATATTGCCGCCGGTGGCGTCGCCCGCGCTACCGGTGCTGGCGACGCCGGCGGTCGCCTGCGCGATGGCGTCGACCGATCCCAGATCGAGCCCGCCCGCAATCGCCGCGCCCGATGTCCCGGTGATGGCGATGGTCCCGCCAGTCGCATGGCCGCCATCGACCGGCGGCAGCGAAACCTGAAAGGCGGTGCCCGCCGACGCATCGAGCGACGTGTCGCCAAAGCGCAGCGTCCCCCCTTCCGTCCCCGACGGTCCGGCGGCGGTCAGCGCCGACAGGGTGATCGCGCCGCCCGTCGCATTGCCGGAACGGTCGCTGCCATAGCCCGCATAGCCCATGGCATTGGCGCTCAGGCTCCCCGCCCTGATCAGGCCGCCTGTCGCGATCAGGTTGATCGTGCCGCCGCTGGCGTCCGCGCCGATCGGTGGCGGCGCGCTGACGCCGGCCTCGCCATTGCCGATGGCGTTCAGCGTCAGACCGCCGGTGACGTCGATCTGCCCGTTGGTCGCCGCCGAACCGTTTCCGCCAAAGGCGAGCAGGTCGATCCGGCCGCCCACGGCGCCGAAGCCCGCGTTCAGAGTCATATCCTTGTCGGCCGTGATCGCGCCCGCTTGATCGGCCTGCAGGGCGATGCTCTGGTCAGCGGAGAGCGTCACATTGCCGATGAAATGGGTGGCGACGGTGGGCCGCACCACGATGCCGCCGGTCGCCACGCCGGTCAGGTCGAATTGCCAGTTGCCCGATCCGATGCTGAAGCCCGCCTCCGCGCTCGCGGTGGCATTGGGCGCCGTGACGGCATTGCCGAAGCCGTCGTGACCGACGTCCGAGCCCGCCGACAATATGATCGCGCTGCCGACCGGCGTTGCCGTGGCCGCCGCCGTATAGCCGACATCGCCCGACAGCAGCATGGTCAGCGCATTGTTCTTCGGCACCGCGACCATATAGACGCGCTGGGGATTGCCGCTCCCGCCCGCAGCGGGAGGAGCGGTCGTGCCGCTATGCACCACGCCATTGGCGTCAGTCGTGCCCGCGCTGATCGCTATGTCGAACAGGCCGCCGTTGATCGTGATGTCGGCCGCTTCCGCCCCGACATAGGCAGTCGATCCGTCGACGCTCACCGCCCCCGCCTGCACCACCCGCGGCGCCACCAGCGCGACATAGCTGCCCGCCGCCAGCGCGTTGATCTGCGCGCCCGCCTGAACCTCGACCGCCGCGTTGCTGCCCGCCACGCCCCGGAAGCGGATTTCGCCGCCGGGTCCGTAGAGGCTGCCGCCATTCGGCCCGCTCAGGTCGATGTCGTTGCTGGTCAGCACCAGCGACCCTACATTGAAGACGCTGGTCGGCCCGGCGATGATCCCGCCGGGCGCATAGAACCAGACCTTCCCGCCCGCGCTGCCGAACAGGTCGGACTGGACCGTGCCGTTGAGCGCGACGATGCGCGACACCGGCAGGCCGTTGCCGTCGACCGGCAGGATGCGGTTCAGCACCGTATAGTCGCTGATGGGCGCGCTGACATTGATGGTGAACTGCGCAGTCCGCCCATTGGGCAGGAAGTCGATCGTTCCCGTCCCGCTGGTGTCGCTCGGCGTCCAGTTGATCACCGTTTCCGACCCGTTGACCGCGATGGTGTCGGTCGTACCCCGCGTGATCGACGCCGACCCCAACACCACGGAATAATTGCCCTGGAACGCGGTCTGCGCGGCGGCGGGCATGCTCCAGCCAAGCGCGATCACGCTGGCGCAACCGCCCAACAGGGCCAGGGCAGAACGGTTTGGCCTCGAACGGGTGCGGGACTTATCCATCATTATCGCCTCCACGGCACAAGCTGCGTGGTGATCGAGAAGAGCAGCCGCGTGCCGCCCCGTTCGGTCTGGAAACCGGCCTTGCGCAGCGGCGTCGCCAGCGTCAGGTCGAGCCGGGCATGATTGTCCCAGGTGGCGCGCACGCCACCGCCCGCCGAATAAAGCTTCTGCGGATCGAGCCCGGCGAAATTGGCGCTCTGGTGCCACATCCATGCCGCATCGAAAAAGACGAAGGGCTGCAAGGCGAAGGCCCCCGGCCCGCGCGGCGTGATCCTGCCGTAACGCAGTTCCGCCGCGACGCCGACGCCGCTGTCGCCGGTCAGCACGCCCGGATCATAGCCGCGCCCGACGGTATAGTTGCCCGCGCTCATCTGCTCATAGGAGAGCAGCACGTCCGGACTATATTGGGCCCTTGGCGCCAGCGCGAAGGTGAAGTCCGGTACTGGCCGATATTCGGCCTGCGCGCTCGTCCGGATGACGAAGGCCGACGGATCGCCGTCCAACTGGCTGATCGGCGTGGAGGGCTCGCTCGCGCCCAGTCCGTCAAGGCCCTGGCGCACTTCCACCGCGCCGCCGAGCCGCCATTGGGGCTCTACCCCTGAATAGCCGGTGGTGCTGACGACGCTGTCCGGATCGATCAGTTCGCCTTCCAGCCGCAGGAACAGCACGCGCAGCCGGTCGCGCGACAATGGCACCTTTTGCGTCCCCGAACCAAAGCGCAGGTCTTGATTGACCACATCCAGCCCGCCCGTCGCCAGCAGCGTATGCACCTGCCGCCGCGCTAGCGGATAGGCGAGCGCCGCCGTCGCGATCATCGTTTCGGACGACAGCGGCACGCCATCGATCCCCGGCTTGCTCCACGCATAGGTGAGGTCGCCCGACAGCCGCAGCCCGTCGCTGCCCAACGCCATGCTGTGCCCGACTTGGAGCACCGTCTGCTCGCTGGGCTGCGCGGTGTTGAAGATGCTGAACACCGTGCTGTCGCCCAGGCCGGTCATGTCGTTGAACCGCACCCGCGCCAGCCCGCCGAAGCGCCCGACCGCATTGCTGCCGAAATTCTGGACATTGACGTCCAGCTCGACCCGCTGGCGCACCACCTGCACTTCGCCCACCACTTCGCCCGGGGCCGTCCCCGCCGGGCGCAGCGCCAGCCGCACATCATAGCCCGGCAGGTCGCGGGCCAGCAGCAAATGCCGCTCCGCCTGACGCACGTTGAAGACCGG
Source organism: Sphingobium sp. 15-1 (assembly GCF_013375535.1). Lineage (GTDB taxonomy): Bacteria > Pseudomonadota > Alphaproteobacteria > Sphingomonadales > Sphingomonadaceae > Sphingobium > Sphingobium aromaticivastans. The sequence goes on along the minus strand of NZ_JABXJG010000002.1, from coordinate 112,893 downwards.
CTGGCCCTTCAGCGCCTCCATATGGGCGGCGATCAGCCTCTCGCTATTGCCCGCGTCGCCGCGCACCTCGATCGCGACCAGCCGCGCCATGAAGATGTCGAAGCGGACCGTCCCGCCCTTCTCGATCCGCTGCGGCGGCACCTGCACGGCGGCCAGATAGCCCATCTGCCGCAGCGCCGTCGCCGCCCGGTCGCGCACTTCGCACAGGCTGGCGATCGGCACCTCACGGCCAGCAAATTCCCGCCAGCTATCTTCCAGCGCGGCAGGATCGACGATGCGGAGCCCGTCCAACCGCACATCCGTGAAATTGACGGTGACATCGGCATAGCGGGGATCGGCCAGCGGACAGGGCGCACGTTCGACCCCGCCGACGACCGTCAGGCGGCTACCCTGCCGGGCCGCTTCGCCCGCCGCCTGGCCGGGCGACAATTCCTCGCGCGTCGGCGCTCGCGGCGCAACCTGCGCCATGGCGGTCACCGGCATCAGCATCGCTAGCGCCAAAGCCGACGATCGCCCGAAACCGGAAGCCCGCAACTGCCCCTTCATCCCCATAGACGTCCCCAAAGCGTCAGGCGGCCTTCCCTCTCGGCCGCCACTCCCTGTCTTCCTTCAGGCGCGGGCCTTTTTGCCCGTCATCCCCATCCCCGCGACCCGTCGCCGGTTAACAGCGCATCAACGCGGCGACAATCAATTCCGCGCCGGCGCGTCCTTCAGGGCCGCCGTTTCCACCAGCAGATCGAGCTGCGCCGTGCATTGATGCGCCAACAAGCCCGAAGCCACGCCATCCAGCCCCGGCGACACCGTGCCGACCAGCGCAAAGCGGATGTCGGCGGCATGCGCCCCATCGCTCAGGCGATAGGCCGCGCCCTCGCGCACCGGTGCAACGGCGGGCCATGCGGCCACCGATTCGCCCGCCGCGAAGTTCGCTGTCGCCTGGATGCCCTCACCGCTGATCCTGACCGTCGCAGCTTTGGCGGCATCGGCGCGCCACAGGCGAACCGCCGCCGGATCGGCAATGCAAAGCGTTCCGGATTGCGCCACATCCACCATCCAGAGATTGGGCCGGCGCGGCGGTGCGGCAGGCGCTTCACCCAGACTGCCACGCACCGCCCCGGTCCTGGCCCGCCGCACCCGCTTGGTATCGAGCAGCGCCGACAGCATCACGCCATTGGCAGGCGCGGCGCTGGCCGAAGCGGTGACGCCGAAGCTTCCCGGCCCGCGCAAGGTCCGCGTTCCCTTCGCGTCCAGCAGCGTCACCACGTCCCCCGCCTTCAGCACCAGCGCCCCGCCATCGGCCAGCTTGCTCCCCGGTTTGTAGGTGGAGGCGGACGGGCCGGTTGCGCGGACCACCATGGTTTCGGCTGAAGCCTGCGCGCCCATGCCGGCCACGACCCATCCGGCCAGCGCGCACCGCGCGACAAGCTTACCCCAGACCATAGGTTCCTCCTTCCCCGATATACTCATAACGATATAGTAGATTGGCGATGGCCGCATCATCAGGATGATGGTTAACCATTTCTTTGAGACGTTCCCGCGCCGCGCCCTGCGCCGCCGCATCCTCGCTGTCGAATGCCGCCAATATTTCGCCCAAAGCCGCCGCATCATCCACCGGGAAATCGGGCGCTGGCTCGAACAGGTCGACCGGCGTGGACCGCCCCCTCAACCTTACCCGTCCCATCGGCCGCCACCAGTCCAGGCCGGACAGCAGCATGGCTTCCCGGCTCACCAGCACGCTCGTCTCCAGCGCCTTGTTCGCCGCCTCCAGCCGCGATGCGGTGTTCATGCTGTCGCCCAGGGCGGTATATTGGATGCGCCCCTCGCCGCCGAAATTGCCGACGATCGCATCGCCATGGTGCAGCCCGACGCGGGTCCGCCCGATCGGCGGCACGCCGGGGGGCAAATCCTGGCGAAACGCCTCCCCCGCCCGCCACATCGCATAGGCCGCCAGCGCGGCATTGCGCCCGTCATCGGGCCGCGCGATCGGCGCGCCCCAAAAGGCCACCACCGCATCGCCCACAAATTTGTCGATGGTCCCGCCATGGGCCAGCACCACATCGCTCAACATGTCGAGATAGCGGTTCAGCAATTGCGCGACCATTTCCGGCGCGATGGCATGGCTAAGCTTGGTAAAACCCTCCAGATCGGTGAACAGCGTGAAAATCTGCCGCTTTTCGCCATGCAGCGCCAGCTTCTCCGGCTCAGCCAATATCTGCGCGGCGATGTCGCGGGGCAGATATTTGCCCAGCGCCGCCTGCGCGAACCGCCGCTGCTGCGACGTCACTGCCCGCGCCGCCACGCCGATGGCGGTGAAGGCCAGCACCCAGCCCAATCCCCAGCCCACGGCGGGCAAACCCTTCGTATCCCAGCCCCGCGCCTGCAACCAGATCGGCACGCCCGCAATCGCCGTCGCCTGCGCCACCAGCGCCGGAACCAGCGCGAACCAGCGCAACTCCGCCAGGCTGGTCAGCCCCGCCGCGCCGACGACCAGCAGCGCCGCCAGCCAGCGCCACCCCTCCGGCACGGGAGGCAGGCGCGCTCCGTCCAGCAATTGCGCCAGCATGGTCGCATGCACTTCCAGCCCGATCATGGTCGACCGCGCCTGCCGCCCGGACAGCGGCGTTTCGAACTGGTCTATATCGACAATGTCGCCGCCGATCAGCACATGCCGCCCGCGCACCATCGACGCCAGGGCTGGGGCCATGGCGGGATCGGCCAGCGTGTCGATCTGCAGGCTGGGGATCACCGGCTCTTCCGAACCGTCGGGTTGCTTGATCGGCAGCCGGAAACGGATCGCCCCGCGATAGCCGCTGAAAGAAGGGGACGGCTGCATCGCCAGCGTCAGCAATGGCGGCTGGCCGAGGGTGGGCCCCGATGTCTTTTCTGGCCAGCTCCGCGCCACATTATCGGCGTCGGTTTCCAGCCGGATGCTCGCCGGACGCACCCGGTCCGTCCGGGCCTCCTTCATGAAGCGATCCAGATATTGCTGCTGTTCGAAGATGATCTGTTCCTGATTGTCGCCCAGATTGGCGTAACCCAACCAGACCGGCGTCCGCATGCCGTGCAGCGTGGAAAGCAGCTCCGCATCCTCATCCTGCGGCTGGTCGAACAAAATATCGATGCCGATCGACTTGGCCCCCATGGCATCGATGTTGCGGAGCGCCCGCGCCAGCAGCCCCCGGTCCAGCGGCGACCGTTTGCGGGTCGCAATCAACGTCTGATCATCATAGACCAGCATCAGGATGCGCTGGTCCTGCCCGACCCGCGGCGCAAACGTCGCTGCCCGCCAGTCATACAGCCCCCGCTCCGCATCGGCGGTGGGAATCTCACGCGCCGCGCCATCGCCCAACGGCCGGTTCCAGTCCCACCCCGCCAGGAACAGCGCCACCAGCAGCAGCACGCCGGTCGCGGCCAGCCGCCAGCGCCCCGCATCCCGCACCAGTCGCGCACCGCGGCGCAGCAGGCCCCGCGTCGGCATGGCGTTCAGCGGCGCGCGATCAGCGGGCGCGCACCATCACCGATGATGGCAAAGCCGGACCAGTAGAAGGGATGCGACGTCTCCGGATCGTCCATCAGCTTGACCTGCGCCTCCCGCAGCGCCTCCGCCACGGGCTGGTCCGCACCAGCCGCGAACAGGCCGCTCATCAGCCTTTCGGTGGCGTGATAATCCTCCGGCGCGGGCCAATGGCTGGCGATGACGGCCCGGCTGCCCGCGCCGATGAAGGCGCGCACCAGCCCGTCCAGCGCCCCGCCGCCGCCCGAAAGCCCGGCCGCACGCGTCGTCTCCACGCCCGCCGCGCCCGCCGTGTCGCAGGCCGACAGCACCACCAGATCGGCGTTCAGCCGCAGGTCGAAAATCTCGCTAAACTGCAACAGTCCGTCCGACGTCCTGTCCGGCGCGAAGCTGGTCAGCAGCGCGGGCCGCGCCGGGCAACCCGGATGCGGCGGCGTCACCAGGCCGTGCGTGGCGAAATGCAGGATGCGAAAGCGGTCGAGATCGCCCCGCGCCATCACGGCTTCGTCGGTGAAGGCTGCGCCGGTGATGAGTTCGCTGCCCTGCCCGCCAATCGCTTGCGCCGCCTCCCGCAATTCGGTCGCGGGGATCGGCCGGTTCCACTGCAAGGGCGACCAGCCGCAATCATCCACCGCCACATTGGACAAGGTTCCACGGCTGGAAGCCGCCAGCACCGGCCCGGCCAGAGGCGCATTGTCGCCAAAGCCGATATAGCTCTGCGCCGCGCTGGAGGGCGCAGCCGCCCGCGCATCGCGGAAGGCCCGCGCCGACAGGGCCGTGCTCACCGCATGGTCGCGGCCCAGCCAGTCGATGCCGCGAAAATCGAATTCGTCGCCCCCTTGCGCCACCCGCGCCTCATAGGCGTCGACGCCCGTCTGACCCGCGATCAGCAGATTGACCGGCAGTTGCAGCATCGCCCCATCGGGTTCGAAGATCAGGTGTCGCACCGCGGCCAGCCGTTGCTCCACCGGCCCGAACAGGTCCACATAAAGCTCCCGCGCCACCGGCACGTCCAGCGCATAGGTGGTCTGCGCGCCGTTCACCTCGATCGAGATCGTCTCGCGCAGCGCGGCCACTTTCCCCGCCACGTCCGATGCGCTGGCCGCCAGCCGGTATCCGGTCGCGCCTGCGCCGTCGATCCACAGCGCATAGAGCGCGTCGCCCAACTGAGCCAGCTTGTAATAGCCCTCGCCCGGTTTCAGCGTCGCCCGCATCTCGGCCAGGGTCAGCCCCTGCGGACTGATCGCCCGATATTGCGGATAGGCCGCCAACGCCGCCAGCGTCGTCGCCTGGTCGGCGGCAAGCTGGTCGATGTCCGCCTGCGCCTGCGCGACCTCGGGCAGCAACGCCTGTTGCCCTTCCGCCGTCTGCCGCAACTGCGCCAGCGCGATCCGCCCTCGCTCGATGTCGCGGGAAAGGGAGACGGACTGGCGGAACAGCCGCGCCGCCTCGCCATTGCCGGCGGACAGTTCGCGGCTCAATTGCTCCAGCGTGTCGGCGGCACCGGGCCGCAACAGCATCTGGGACGCCGCGAACAGATCGGCGGTCAGTTCCGGCCGGTTGGGAATTTCCTGTGCCAACAGGTTGAAATATGGCTGAAGCTGGTTCGCCATCCCCGTCAGCGTCGCGCGGTTCTCCATGGTGGAGGCCATGATGCCGCGATAGATTTTCAGCGCATCCTCATTGCGCCCGCGCCGGATGAGGAACGCCCCCAGCCGCGCCCGCGCGCCATTCAGCGCCACCGTTTCGGGATATTGCGCGCCCAGCAGCGCCAGCACCTGGTTCAGATTGATTTCCGCCTGCCCGAAATTGCCCTGCGCCTCATAGGTGAGCGCGATTTCGCCCAGCAATTGGGCGCGCAGGCGGGTGATCGACGTGACCCGTCCGTCGCGGATCGCAACCGCGCTCGCCAGCGCCCTGGTCAGCACGTCCCGCGCCGGTCCCGGTTGGCCCGACAGCCGCAGGATCGTCCCGCGCAACTGCTGCGCCTGCGCGTCGATGATCGCCGCCCGCTCGGCTGGAGCCAGCGTCGTGTCCTGCCGCACGCCCAAAGCCCGCGCCTGGGACGCCGCGCTGCTCATTTCGGCGGCGACCTCGGGCGGCAGGGACACCGCGCCGTCATCACCGGTCGCCGCGCCCGCCTCGCTGGCCAGCGGACGGTCGAGGATCGCCAGCGCGCCGTTCAGATCCTGCCGGTTGATATGATGCATTGCCTCGAAATTGCGGCGCAGGCGAAGCTGCACCGCATCGGCGGTCGCGATCCCCCGCGCCTGGGCGAAAGCCGCATCGGCCTGATCGAACAGCCCCAGATTAGAGAGTTGCAGACCCCGATTGACCAGATATTCATGGGCCCGGTTCGCCCGTTCCGTCGGGGTGAGCTTCGCCGCATCGGGATCACGCGCCAGCCGGTCGGTCAGGCTGTCGAAAAACTCCGCTGCCTCGGCATAATTGCCCGACGCATTGCGCCGATAGCCCTCGGCCAGCACGGTCTGCGGGTCCAGCGTCGCGGCCTGCAACCGGGCGAAACCCGCCTCAGCAGTGCCCACCGTCGCGATGTCGATCTTGCCCGGCACCGTCCGCCCCGCCATGACGGACCGCAGCCCAAGATCAAGCGCGCTCGCATAAGCCGCATAGCCCTGGGCGACATAGACCGTCTTGCCGCGGGCGACGCTCAGGATGCGATAGGCGCCGACCTCGCCGGTGCAGTTGCGCATGAGCGCCGCGCCGATACCCGGCAGGCTGACGCCGCCCGGCGCGCCGCATTCGACGGCCGCCTTGCGCGAAGCCGCCAATCGATCCAGCAATGCCGCGTCCTGATCGCCAGAACCGCGCCGCAAAGCATAGATCTGCCCCACCGGCCGCGCCGCGTCCCGGCACACCAGCGTCCATGCGCGATCGAACATGGTGCGCGCTGCGGGATCGCCGGCCGCGCTCTGGGCCTGGCACAAAGCGCCGCCTTCGCTGCCGATGCGAAAACTGTCCTTGAGCAACGGGCGATCGCTCGCCGCTTGGGCATGCAACGCGACGGACAGACTCAAGGCGCCCCAGCCGACGAGCCCGCAAACCAACTTCCCCAAAGCGCTCAAAGGCTTATCCCCCAAAGCTTGCCGGATATGTCCGTGCAAGGCTTCCCCTTAGCCATGACCCGCGGCCGTCATAACGCCGCCCGATGGTGCGCCGCAAGGCGAAAGGCGCGGAACGGCGGCCCTTCGCACATTCTCCTCCAGCCGGGTGAGGCAAGGAAGCTACAGTTGAGTAAGATTCAATCTCCACCACGCAATTTTCATTGCATCGGGCAAAAAACATGATCTAGATTAGCGTCAAGTGAATATCGACCGGCATGGCAAGATCAATGCCGGATCGCCTGAATAAACATAATAGGAAATTCACTGCAGGGAGGATGAAATGAACCAATTTCCCCACCACCAATCCGTATTGTGCCTGTCCGCATCATGTCTTGTTCTGGCCTTGACGGGCCTCTCTACTACAGCCTACGCGCAGGAAACGGACAGTGCCTCCGACTGGTACGGCAACGAGATCATCGTCACTGCGACGAAGCGCAATGAATCGATCCAGAACGTTCCCTTTTCCATCAATGCGCAGACCGCCGAAGCGATGCAGCGCATGGGCGCCACCTCGATCGAGGACGTTTCGCGCAGCGTCGCGGGTCTGACCGTCCAGAATCTGGGGCCGGGCCAGAGCCAGGTGTCCGTACGCGGCGTGTCGGCGGGCCAGGTCGTCCGCGACCAGCCGGGCGTCAAGGAACAGGTCGGCGTCTATCTCGACGAATCCGTCATCTCCATGTCGCTGTTCACGCCGGATTTCGACCTGTTCGACCTTGACCGCGTGGAAACGCTGCGCGGGCCGCAGGGCACGCTGTTCGGCTCCGGCTCCGAAGGCGGCACCGTCCGCTACATCACCAAGCAGCCCAAGCTCGGCCAGACCGAAGGCACGGTCGAGGCGGGCGCCAATGTCCTGAAGGGCGGCGATGTCGGCTATTCCGGCAAGGGCGCGATCAACCTGCCGCTGGGCGAGACGGCGGCGATCCGCGCGGTCGGCTATGCCGAACATTATGCCGGCTTCATCGACGCCATCGGCCCGGCTGCCGGAAAGAACATCAATGACGGCCGCCGCTATGGCGGGCGTCTCAGCCTCCTCTGGGAACCCGCGCCGGGGATCAAGCTGACCCCGCGCATCATTTATCAGGACATCCGCACCAACGGCTTCAACCGCGAGGACAGCTATCATCTCTATTATAACGAGCTGATCAGCCCCTTCGACATTCTGCCCGAGCGGACCCAATATCTGAAGCTGCGGGAGGAATTCCGCGACAAGACCACGCTGGCGGACTTCACGGCCAATGTCGATATAGGCGCCGACGTCGCGCTGACGTCGATCACCACCTATATCCACCGCGACATTCTGGTCAGCCGCGACGCGTCGGCGCTGACCGGTTCGGTGTCCGTTACGCCCTTTGTGGTGCAATTTGGCGTCAATCCCGCCATCGCCAACCTGCCGTCGAACTTGCGCGATACGACCAAGCTCAAGCAATGGACGCAGGAATTGCGCCTCGCCTCGACCGGCGCGGGGCCGTTCCAATGGGTGTTCGGTGGTTTCTACAGCCATGTCGACCGCAACTATGAGCAACGGCTGCCAACTCCCGGCTATGACGCCTTCATCGACGCGGCGCCGGCGCCATTCGGACCGGGCGCATCGGCAGGGGCGGCCAATGGCTTCCCGCTCAACTCGCCTTACAATGCCGACATTCCCTATATCATCAAGCAATATGCCGCCTTTGGCGAGGCGAGCTACAAGCTTGGCCAGTTCAAGCTGACAGCCGGCGGCCGCTATTACGACTTCAAGGAAGAGCGCGATTTCAAGACCGGCGGCGTCTTCCCCAATGGCGACAACCGGGTGGGCGACAAGACCGGATCGACCGGCTTCTCCCCCCGCTTCATCGCCAGCTATGAAGCCAATCGCGACCTGACCTTCAACGTCCAGGCGTCCAAGGGCTTCCGCTTGGGCGGCGTCAACGATCCGTTGAACCTGCCGCTCTGTAATGGCGGCGCGACCGGGCCGGACGCGGCCACCTATGGCAACCGTCCGACCTTCGAGGACGAAACGCTGTGGAACTATGAAGCCGGGGTGAAGGCGTCGGGCAGCGGCATCACCTTCAACGCAGCGGCCTTCTACAACGACATCAAGAATCTTCAGGTCACGGCGGATGCGGGAAGCTGTTCCTCGCGCATCCTCTTCAACGTGCCGAAGGCGCATACGGCGGGTCTGGAAGCGGAACTGAGCGCCCGCGTCTCCCCGAACCTCGATCTGTCATTGAGCGGCAGCTATATCGACTCGAAGATCGACAGCAACGTCACCGACGGAGGCGGCGCGATCATCGCGGGCATCCGCAAGGGCAACCGCCTGCCCACCGTGCCGAAGTTCCAGATGGCGGCGGCAGCGACCTATACGATGGAGATCGCGGCGGAGACCGACTGGTCCTTCACCGCCAGCTTCCAGCATGTGGGCGACCGCTATACCCAACTGGACGATCAGGAGCCGGGCAAAGGCAGTTTTACCAACTCCATCTATTATGACCCGGCCACGGGCGCTTATGGCACCGGGGCATTCAACTTCGGTTCCTACAAGCTTGGCGCCTATAATCTGGTCAACTTGTCGACCGGCGTAAGCTGGGACAGCGGCCTGTCGGTCACGCTCTACGTCAACAATCTGTTCGACGAGAATGCGCTCTACTCGCTCGACCGCGAGCGCGGCGGGCGGGGACGGCTTGGCTATAACATCGGCACGCCGCGCAAGATCGGCGTGACCGTCCGCAAGGACTTCTAACACTCAAGTCGGTAAGCACGCCGGAAGCCAAGCCGCTTCCGGCGTGCTTTTTTACGCGATACACCGGGCCGATCCGCCGCTATGCTCGCCCGGTGATCGAGACCGGGAACGCCATCGCGCACGAGATGCGCTTCATCGAAGGCGGCGCCTTCGCCATGGGCTCCGACCGTTTCTATCCGGAGGAAGCCCCGGTGCGGCAGGTCCGCGTGGACAGTTTCTGGATCGACGAAACCCCCGTCACCAACCGGCAATTCGCGCAATTCGTCGAGGCCACCAGCTACCGCACCTTTGCAGAGATCGCCCCCGATCCGAAGGATTATCCCGGCATGCCACCGGACATGGCGCGGGCCGGGTCGCTGCTGTTCCAGCGCACGGCGATGCCCGTCGACCTCAGCGATGTCAGCCAATGGTGGCATTTCCGTTTCGGCACGGACTGGCGCCATCCCCACGGCCCCGACAGCAATCTGGACGAGCTGTGGGATCATCCCGTGGTCCATGTCGTTTTTCAGGATGCGGAGGCCTATGCCCGATGGGCGGGCAAGGCGTTGCCGACCGAGGCGGAATGGGAGTTCGCGGCGCGGGGCGGGCTGAAGGGCGCCGACTATGCCTGGGGCGACGACCTCGCGCCCGGCGGAGCGATGCTCGCCAATTACTGGCAGGGCCTGTTCCCCTACAGCAATCTGCTGGAGGACGGTTATGAACGGACCTCGCCCGTCCGGGCCTATGCGGCCAATGGCTACGGCCTCTACGACATGATCGGCAATGTCTGGGAATGGACGACCGACTGGTATGCCCAGCCCAAAGTGGAGCGCAAGACGAAGGGAAGCTGCTGCATCCCCGCCAATCCGCGCGGCGGCACGAAGCGGGAGAGCCTGGACCCAGCCGCCCCGCATGCGCCGATCCCAAGAAAAGTGCTGAAAGGCGGTTCCCATCTCTGCGCGCCAAGCTATTGCCAGCGCTACCGCCCCGCCGCCCGCCACCCGCAGGCGGTGGACAGTTCCACCAGCCATATCGGCTTCCGCTGCATCATCCGCGAGCCGGGACGCTGAATTCAAGAACGGGAAGACGTCATGCTCAACATCCCCTGGGACCAGCCCGCCACCATGATCGACCTGGACGGCAAGGCGCCGATCATCGGCACGATCCGCGATTGCGCCCAGCATTTCGCGATCTTCAAGGCCCATGCAAAGGAACAGGCGCGCATATTGCTGACCCAGCCGGTCCACCGCGAGGGCCGCAAGACGCGGACCTGGGTGCTGGAGCCCTGGGAGATCGAGAAGCTGGTGGAACGGATGAAAGCGGAGGTGCATTAAAATATGATCGTCATCCCCGCGCAGGCGGGGATCCATCTCCCATAAGAAGTTCCAAGCAGCAAGGCGGGGGAGATGGGTTCCCGCCTGCGCGGGAACGACCACGATGTTGTGTTAACCGCTAAACCGCGCCGCCCAACGCCTTCACCAGCGCAACGCTGGCCCGCATCCGCTGCGTCTCCACCGCCAGCAACGCCCGCTGCGCCTCCAGCGCGTCGGCCTGCGCCGTCACCACCTCCAGATAATCGGACGCGCCATCGCGATAGCGGGTCAAGGCCAGCTCACTCGTCCGCCCCGCCGCCGTGGCGGCCCCACGCTGGCTCATCGCCTGATCGGCCAGATGGCGGTTCGCCGCGATTGCATCCTCGACCTGGCGGAACGCTCCCAGCACCGTCTCGCGATAGCCTGCGCTCAACTCCTCATATTCGGCGCGAGACATCTTGACCTCGGCCCTGCGCCGCCCGCCGTCGAACAATGCCAGCACCGCCGAAGCCGGTCCCAACCCCCAGAAGCTGCTGGGCCTGCTGAACAACTCGCCACGGGTGGTCTGATAGCCCCCTGACAGCCCCAGCGTCAGCGTCGGGAAGAAAGCGGCCTTCGCTACCCCGATCCGCGCATTGGCCGCGAACATGCGCCGCTCCGCCGCCGCGACATCGGGCCGCCGCTGCAACAGTTCCGAAGGCGCGCCAGCGGGCAATCCGGGCGCCACCAGAGGCTGCACCCGCGCGGCAATGCTGAAATCCGACGCCACCGCCCCGACCAGCGCGGCGATTTCATGTTCGGTCGCCGCCCGCTCATTGGCGATGGCGGAAATCTGCGCCCGCGCATTGTCGAGCACGGTCTTCGCCCGGTTGACGTCGATCCCCGACGCGATGCCGCCATCGTGCCGCGTGGCCGTCAGCCGATAGGCCTTGCCGAACGCCTCCACCGTCTGCCGCAGCAATTCCGCCTCGGCATCCAGCCCGCGCAGCCGGGCATAGGCATCCGCCACCGCCGCCTGCAGGCTGAGCCGCGCCGAAGCCAGATCGGCCTCACTCGCCTGCGCGTCAGCCCGAGCCGCCTTCACGGCGTTGCGGATGCGGCCCCAAAGGTCCAGCTCATAATCCAGCGTCGCGCCGACGGAAAAGTCGTTATAGGTCGGCGCCGTCCCATTGCCGCCGAAGCGATAGCCCGACAGCCGCTGCCGGCCGGCGTTGCCGTCCGCACTGACTTGCGGGAACAGGTCCGCCGTCTCGCCGCGCGCCGCCGCCCGCGCCTGATCGTACCGCGCCAGCGCCGCTGCCAGCGTCGGGCTGGCCTGCCCCGCCCGCACCTCCAGATCGTTCAGGACCGGATCGCCAAAGGCCTCCCACCATTTGCCCCGCGACGCGCCATCCATCGGCGTGGCGGCGGCCCAGCCCTCCACCTCCTTGAAATTCTGCGGCACGGCGGTCGCGGGCGGCTGATAGGCGGGCGCCATCGAGCATCCCGCCAGTCCCGCCAGCAACAGGGCCGCCGCCCTGCGATCAACGCCCATGGGCGGCACCCTTGGCAGCGGCCTGCACATGCACCTTGTCGCCGCTGCGGATGGCGTCGGGCGGCGTGTCGATCACCCGATCGGTCGGCAGCACGCCGCCGGAAAGCTGCACGACATTGCCCTCGTCCCGCGCGATGATCACCGGCTTCACGGTCACGCGCCCGTCCCCGCCCACGACCGCCACCGTCGGCCCGTCATTGCCGTAGAGGATCGCGCTGCCCGGCAAGGTCACGCCATTGCCGGACCCTGCCGCCACCTTGAAACGGACCTGGGCAAAGGCGCCCGGCTTCAGCGCGCCGTCACCATTATCCGCCTGCAACTGCACCAGCACCGCACCCGATTGCGCATCGACCGCGCCCGAGCTGCTGGTCAGCGCCGCGTTGAAGCTGCGCCCCGGATATTCCGGCAGGGTCAACGTCGCCGCCATGCCTGGCTTGATCGCTGCCGAATAGCCCTGCGGCACGCGCACATAGATGCGCATGCGGTGCGTATCGGACACGGTGAACAAGGGCTGGGCAGCCGCATTGCCAGCCACTACCAGCGCGCCGATCTGCGCCGAACGGCTGGTCACGACCCCGCTGAACGGCGCGGACAGCCGGGTGAAGCCCTGCAAGGCCTGCAACCGCTTCACATTGGCGAGCGCCGCGTTGGACAGCGCCTTGCGCGCGGCAAGGTCGCCCGCCTTCTCATCCGCCTCCTGCCGCGACACGGCGTCCTGCGCCAGCATGGAGGCCCAGCGCTTCGATGTGGTCGCGGACAGCCGCTCATTGGCCAGCGCCGTCTGATAATCTGCCTGCGCCTGCGCCAATTGCTGGTCGACCTCTGGCGCGTCGAGAATGGCGAGCGGCTGCCCCGCCCGCACATGATCGCCAATATCCGCCAGCCACCGCCGCACATAGCCGTTGGTCCGCGCAAAGATCGCCGCGCTGTTATAGGCCTGCACATTGCCCGGCAGCACCAGCGCATCCCCCTCGCCACCGGTCGCTGGCGTCACCACCGCGACGGTCGGGATGGCGGCATCGGCCGCGACCTGCTGCAATTCATTGGTGGCGTGAATCCGCGACGCCACGCCCAGGCCGACTATGGCGAGCGCGACGACCGCTGCGCCGATCCCCACGCGCTTCAACGTGCGGCTGTCCGGCCCCTGTGTTCCGGGATTGTCGATCGAAACATGATGCTCAGACATGGCTTGGCTGCATTTCCATGGAGGGCGCCTGCTGTCCATGCTTGCGATGGACGAAGGCGAAGATGGTGGGAACGAAGAACAGGGTGGCGATGGTCGCGCAGATCAGGCCGCCAATGACCGCCCGGCCCAGCGGCGCATTCTGCTCGCCGCCGTCGCCCAGGCCCAGCGCCATCGGCCCCATGCCGATGATCATGGCCAGCGCCGTCATCAGCACCGGGCGGAAACGGACCATGCCCGCCTCCAGCGCCGCCTGGGTGGCGTCGCCCAGCTCGGCCAGCTTCTCCCGCGCGAAGCTGACCACCAGGATGGAATTGGCGGTCGCCACGCCCATGCACATGATCGCTCCGGTCAGCGCGGGCACGGACAGGGTGGTGCCCGTGGTGAACAGCATCCACACGATCCCCGCCAGCGCCGCCGGCAGAGCTGTGATGATGACGAAGGGATCGACCCAGCTCTGGAAATTGACGACGATCAGCAGGTAGATCAGCACGATCGCCCCCGCCAGTCCCCAGCCCAGTCCGGAAAAGGCGGTATTCATCGTCGCATATTGGCCCCGGATGGTGACGGTCGTGCCTTTGGGCAGTTCCTTCTCCAGCGACTGGATCGCCCGCTGCACGTCGCCCGCGACCGCGCCCAGATCACGCCCCTGCGTCGTCGCGAAAATGTCGAGTACCGGCGCAATGTCATAATGCGACACGACCGGCACGGTATTGGACCGCCTGATGGTCGCCAGGCCGCCCAGCGGCTGCACCGAAGCCCCCGCCGCCGAACCCGACACCGGCACGTTGCTCAGCTCGCTCATCGATCCCACCAGATATTCCGGCGCCTGCGCCACGACCGGATATTGCACGCCATTTTCCGGGTTCACGAAGAAGAGCGGCGCGGTCTGCGACGTACCCGCAAGCTGGCTCGCCAGGCTGGTCGTCACGTCCCGCTCCGACAGGCCATATTGCCCGACGCGCGACCGGTCGACCTCGACATCGAGCTGCGGCGAGCGCGCCGGCTGCTGGATACGGGCGTCGGCCACCCCCGAAATCGCCGCCATCTTCGCCAGCAGCTTCTGCGCATAGGCGCGATTGCCCGCCGCGTTCTTGCCCGCGATCTGCACGTCGATGGGGGCAGGCGCGCCGAAGTTCAGGATCTGGCTGGTGATGTCGGCGGGCAGGAAGGCGAAGCTGGTTCCGGGGAAACGGCGCGGCAGTTCCCGCCGCAGCATGGCGACCAGCTCATCCGTGGGCCGATGCGCTTTCGTCAGCGCGATCATCATGTCCCCGTCCTGCGGGCCAATGGTGCCGCTATTATTATAGACGGTGTTGATGGAACTGACCGGCAGGCCGATATTGTCGGTGATGGAGGCCAGTTCCTCCGCCGGAATCAGGTTGCGGACCTCCCGCGCAAAATGATCGAAGCGCGCCGCGCTGTCCTCGATCCGCGCGCCCACAGGCACGCGGACATGCATGGCGATCTGCCCGGAATCGACCGAGGGGAAGAAATTGCTGCCCAGCATCGGCAACAGCCCGAAGGACAGCAGCGTGATCGCCATGAAGCCCAGCAGGAAGGGCTTGCGCGCATCGAGGGCATGATGCAGCAGCCCGACATAGCCGTGGCGTATCTTCTCGAACCGCTGCTCGAACCCGCGCTGGAAGCGGACCAGCGGATTGCGCGAGGCGGGCGCCCCGGCCATATGCGCGTCGCCCTGCTCCACATGGGGCCTCAGCAGATACATGGCCATGGTCGGCACCAGCGTCCGCGACAGGATGAAGGACGCGATCATCGCGAACACGACCGACAGCGCCATCGGCACGAACAAGAATCCGGCGACGCCCGGCAGGAAGAACATCGGCACGAACACGATACAGATGCACAGCAGCGACACGAAGGCGGGCGTCACGATCTGCGCCGCGCCGTCAAGGATCGCATCCCAGACGCTCTTGCCCTGTTCCAGATGCCAGTTGATATTCTCGATGGTCACGGTGGCGTCGTCGACCAATATGCCGACCGCCAGCGCCAGCCCACCCAGCGTCATGACGTTCAGCGTCTGGCCGAAAGCCGCGAGCGCCGCAATCGCCGTCAGAATGGCGAGCGGGATCGACAGGGCGATGATCACCGTCGACCGCCACGACCCCAGGAACAGCAGGATCATCAGCGAGGTCAACGCCGCCGCGATGGCGCCTTCATGAATGACGCCCTCCACCGCCGCCTTCACGAACAGCGACTGGTCCCCGATGGGCAGGATCTTCAGCGTATCGGGCAGGCCCGCCGCAATCTGCGGCAGCTTCTCCTTCACCCCGTCCACGATCGCCAGCGTGGAGGTCGCGCCGTTCTTGAGAATTGTCAGCAGCACGGACCGGCTGCCCTCGACATGCACGACATTCTGCTGCGGCCCGCTGCCGTCGCGGACATGGGCGACATCGCGCATATAAATGGTCGCGCCGTTCACCACCTTGACCGGCAAGTCGTTAAGCGCCTCGATGGAGGCCGGGGCGTTGTTCAGCTTCACGCTATACTGCGTCTCCCCGATCTTCACGAAACCGGCGGGGTTGATCTGGTTCTGCGCCGCGATGGCCGCGCCCACATCCTGCGCCGACAACCCCTTGGACTGGAGCGCCAGCGGATTGAGGTCGATCTGCACCTGCCGCTGCTTGCCGCCCGACGGGAAAGGCATGGCCAGGCCCGGCACGGTGATCAGCGGCGGACGGACCTGGTTCATGCCCATGTCGAATAGCTGCTGCTCCGACAGCCCCTTGCCCGACAGCGCAAGCTGAAGGATCGGCACGGTCGACGCGCTGTAGTTCAGCACCAGCGGCGGCGTGATGCCCGGCGGCATCTGGCGCAGCACGGTCTGCGACACCGACGTCACCTGCGCGGTCGCCGTGCGGATGTCGGCGCCCGGCTGGAAATAGATTTTGATGATGCCGATACCCTGGAGCGACTGGCTCTCGATATGCTCGATGTCGTTGACCGTGGTGGTCAGCACCCGCTCATAGGGATTGACGATGCGGTTCGCCATATCCTCCGGCGACAGGCCCGAATATTGCCAGGCGACCGCCACCACCGGAATGCGGATATTGGGGAACATGTCCACCGGCGTGCGCGCCGCCGCCAGCACGCCCGCGATTGCGATCAGGATCGCCATCACGATGAAGGTGAGCGGGCGATGCAGGGCAACCTTGACGATAGCGATCATTCACGACTCCACGGATGCGCTGCCGGGGGACCCCTGCCGCACATGACAACGCAACCTCTCCAGATATTTTCGCCGCCTGGGACCAGAGACGAAGCGCGCCAGGAAATGCGCATCTTTTGCTTGCCGCATTTTCCGGGCCGTCACCCCCCAAAGGGCAACGTGAAAATGCTCTAGAATGCGACGGCATCCCCGGCCTTGAGCGGAGTGCTGCGGCAATGAGGGGGCATAACCCGCGCACATCCACCCGGCAGCCATGAGACACCGCCACATTCAAACCTGCCCATGCGCCCTTGGACATTCTGCGTCTAATATATAATATGGCATGATCGATAGCTTCAGCGACATGATCCATGGACCTTCGCCATCTGCGTTATTTTCTATGCGTCGCTGAGGAGATGCATTTCGGCCGCGCCGCGCTGCGCCTGGGCATATCCCAGCCGCCGCTCAGCCAGCAGATCCGCGCTCTGGAGGAGGAGCTGGGCGTCCGCCTGTTCGACCGCACCAGCCGCCGCGTGCGCCTTACCGAAGCAGGCCAGTTGTTCGAACCCGAAGCCCGCCAGACCATCGCCCAGGCCGAACGCGCCGCCCAGATCGCCCGCATGGCGCAGCGCGCGGAGATCGGCCATCTCGGCCTTGCCTTCACCACTTCCGGCCCCTTCGTTCCCCCGGTCGCCCGCGCCCTCTACCGCTTCCGCCAGACCTACCCCAATGTCGAGCTGATCCTGCGCGAACAGGGCCGCGACGAGCAGGTCGAAAGCGTGGGCAGCCGCCAGCTCGACCTCGGCATCGTGCGCGACTATGAGGCGCCGGTCATGCCCGAAGGCATGGTGTCGCAATGCTTGCTCAGGGAGGAGATGGTGCTGGCGTTGCGCGCCGATCATCCCCTGGCGCTGCGGGCCGCCCCGCCTAGCATCGCGGACCTGTCCGACGAACCGCTGGTGCTGTACGGCGCGCCCAACGGCGCCGGCTTCAACGAACATCTGCTCGCCCTGTGCGAGAAGGCGGGCTTCGCGCCCAAAATCTCTCATGAGGCCCGCAGCCTCGCGACCCTGCTCGGCCTGGTCGCGGCGGGTTTCGGCCCCACGGTGATCGCCCAGTCCATGGCGCGGCTGCATGTCGACAATGTGATCCACCGCCCCTTCGACGTGCCGGTGATGAGTTCGCTCTGGCTGATCCACAATGAGGATCTGTCTCCGACCGGCCAAGCCTTCCTCAAGACGCTGCTGGAAGAACGCCAATCGGCCGAGACGGTTACCACTTCGGAACCCGCATAGCGTTACGCGACTGGATTGCCCCTCAGAAACCCGTCATGGGGTGCCAGGCGATCTTCGTACATGGAAGCACCCCCTTCCCATTCCCCTCCTCATTCTCTATGCACGCCCATGAAAGCCAGCCTTGGCCGGCTTTCACTGATCGCGCCGGTGCCCTGCCAAGGGGCTTAATAGGGAATGCGGTGATGAATCCGCGGCTGTCCCTGCAACTGTAAGCGGTGAGCGAGACGCATATCGATTCCCCGGATCGCCGGGGGATCAGCCACTGGGCCGGACGCTAAATCCTGCGAGGCCTGGGAAGGCCATGCGCCAAGCTGCGACCCGCAAGCCAGGAAACCTGCCTGCGTCTGGTCGCTCTTGCCTTGGTCCAGGGGATGGCCGCGGCACGGTACTCCGTCTGAGCGACGCTTCACGCAGCGGGAGCTGCTGTCCGCATGCCGGGCGCAAGAGCGTCCGCCCGGCATGAAGGCGGCTTCCGTCCGGTTTCGCTGACGCCGACGGGGGAAGACCCTGATGAGTCCTGTTTCCCAATCGCTGGCCCCGCCCAGCCACCAATCCAGTATGCTCCGCCGCCGCGCGTCCGGCATGTTCGCCGCGCTGATCGCCGCCAATCTCGTCGCCTGGGGCTGGGCCTTCACCCTTTTCGCGGGCAACAGCATGATGCTGGGCACGGCGCTGCTCGCCTGGAGCCTGGGCCTGCGCCATGCCGTCGACGCCGACCATATCGCCGCCATCGACAATGTGACCCGCAAGCTGATGCAGGACGGCCAGCGCCCGCTGACGGTCGGCTTCTGGTTCGCCATCGGCCATAGCGGCATCGTCCTGATCGCCGCCGTCGCCATCGCCATCGCCGCCAATGCGCTGAGCCGCGTGGAGGCCGTGGGCGCGATCGGCGGCACCGTCGCGACGATCGTGTCCGCGACCTTCCTGTTCACCATCGCGGCAATGAACCTCATCATCCTGAGATCGGTTCTGAAGACCTTCAACCATGTCCGCAAAGGTGGAGCCTATGTCGATGAAGACATGGATATTCTCCTGGGCAATCGCGGCTTCCTCGCCCGCATCTTCCGCCCGCTGTTCCGGCTGGTGACGCGAAGCTGGCACATGGCGCCGCTCGGCTTCCTCTTCGGCCTTGGCTTCGACACCGCCACCGAAGTCGCCATCCTCGGCCTGTCCGCAGGGCAAGCGGCGAGCGGCCTTTCCATCTCGACCGTCCTCATCTTCCCGCTGCTCTTCGCGGCGGGCATGGCGCTGATCGACACGGCTGACGGGGCGCTGATGATGGGCGCCTATCAATGGGCCTTCGTGAAGCCGATCCGCAAACTCTATTACAACATCACCATCACGCTGGTCTCGGCGCTGGTCGCCATATTGATCGGCGGGATCGAGGCGACCGCGCTGCTGGGCGACAAGCTTGGCCTCACCGGCGGCATCTGGACGCTCGCCGCCGACCTGGGCGAGCATTTCAACAGTCTCGGCTTCTTCATCGTCGGCCTGTTCGCCGCCTGCTGGCTGGCGAGCTGGGCCATCTACCGCTGGAAAGGCTTCGACGAGATCGAAGTCGCTCTCGAACCCCAAGGAAATCCCGTATGAACAAGGTTCCCGCTACCGTCATCACCGGCTTCCTCGGCGCCGGCAAGACCACGCTGATCCGCCACCTGATCGAAAATGCGGGCGGCCGCCGCCTCGCCCTCATCATCAACGAATTCGGGGATGTCGGCGTCGACGGCGCGCTGGTGCAGGGCTGCGGCGACGAAGCCTGCCCGGACGAGGACATTATCGAACTGGCGAACGGCTGCATCTGCTGCACCGTAGCGGACGATTTCCTGCCGACCATGCAGCGCCTGCTCGACCGGCCGACGCCGCCCCATCACATCATCATCGAAACCAGCGGCCTTGCGTTGCCCAAGCCGCTGGTGAAGGCCTTCCAATGGCCCGACATCCGCACCCGCGCCACGGTCGACGGCGTGATCGCCCTGATCGACGCCGACGCGCTGGCGGCGGGCCGTTTCGCCCATGACGAAGCCGCGCTCGCCGCCGCCCGCGCCGCCGATCCGACGCTGGACCATGACAGCCCGATCGAGGAATTGTTCGAGGACCAGCTTGCCTGCGCCGACCTCGTCCTGCTCAACAAGACCGATCTGGTGGATGCCGACACCCTCGCCACGCTGGAACGCGATCTGGCCGGGGAAATCCGACCGGGCGTCAGCATCATCCGCACGGCGAAGGGCGAAATCGACCCCGCCATCCTGCTCGGCCTGGATGCGGGCGTGGAGGACCAGATCGACGCCCGCCCTTCCCATCACGACAATGAGGAGGATCATGACCATGACGATTTCGAGAGCTTCATCGTCGATCTGGGCGAAGTGGACGACCCCGAAGCGCTGCTGTCAGCCCTGGGCGAAGCCATCGCCGCGCACGACATTTTGCGGGTCAAGGGCTTCCTCGCGATCGAGGGCCGTCCCGCCCGCCTCGTGCTCCAGGCCGTCGGCCCACGCATCCAGCATCATTATGACCGCCCATGGCAGGCAGGCGAGCAGCGCGCCTCCCGCCTCGTCGTGATCGGCCAGACCGGCCTCGACCGCGCCGCCATAGAGGCGACGCTCAAGGCGCAGACGGTCGCTGCCTGATGCATCTGTTGACCGCCACGCCCGGCACCGTCTCCAATGGCGACGAAGCGATCGACCTCGGCCAGTCGCCGGGCGACATCGTGCTGCTGACCGTGGCGGACAGCGAACTCGCCTGCTTCGCCAGCGCCGCCGCTGCATTGGGCGAGGCAGGCCCGAAAATCCGCCTCGCCAACCTCCTCCAGCTCAAGCACCCCTATTCGGTCGACCTCTATGTCGAGAAGGTGATCGCCCAGGCCAAATTCGTCTGCGTGATCCTGTTAGGAGGTAAGAGCTATTGGCCCTATGGCATTGATGAAATTGCCAATATGGCGCGCGAAAAGGGCATCGCCTTCGCCGCCATAGCCGATGGTCGCGAAGACGATCCCGACCTGCGCGCCGCCTCTACCCTGCCTACGGAGACTTGCGACCGGTTGCGCGACTATCTGCGTCAGGGCGGCATTGCCAATGCCATAGCCTTCCTCAAGACCGCCTCCCGTCTGGCGGGCCTGGATGCGGGCACGCCCGATGCTCCTGTCCCCGTGGCCGATGCAGGCCTCTATCTCCCCGGCGCCGACCGTCCCACGCTGGAGCAGGTGAAAGCCCGCTGGACGGCAGACCAGCCGACCGCGCTATTCCTCTTCTACCGCGCCCTGCTGGTCGCCGGGACGCTTGAAGCGGTCGACGCGATGATCGCCGGTCTGGAAGCGGCGGGCCTCAACGTCCTTCCCGTCCACGTGCGGGCGCTGCGCGAACCTTTCGCCAGGGATTTCCTCCAGACCTTGATGGCGGAGACGCCCCCCGACGTCATCCTCAACGCCACCGCCTTCGCCGCCAGCGCACCAGGAGAACCCCGCACGCCCTCAATCCTTGAACAAGCGGACTGCCCGATCCTCCAGACCATCTTCGCCAGCGCGGAACAGGGTGCTTGGGAAGCAAGTGCCCGGGGTCTCGGCCCCCGCGACCTCGCCATGCACATCGCGCTCCCAGAGGTGGACGGCCGCCTCTTCACCCGCGCCGTCGCCTTCAAGGCGGCCGCCCGCTTCGATGAGCGGACCGAATGCAGCATCATCGTCCCACGTGTATTGGCGGATCGTATCAGCTTTGTTGCTCAACTGACTGTAAATTGGTCGAAACTTCGGAAAACTCCAGTCGCAGAGCGCCGCATTGCTCTGATCCTAGCCAACTATCCCAACAAGGATGGCCGCATCGGCAATGGCGTCGGTCTCGACACCCCGGCCAGCGCCGCCGCGATCCTGAATGCCCTGGCGGGGTCCGGCTACACCACCGCCGACGCGCCAACCGATGGCGCTGCCCTGATGCGCCACCTGACCAGCGGCACGACCAACGACCTGACCAAACCCACTCCTCCCCCGTTCGGGCTGAGCCTGTCGAAGCCTTTCCCTTCCCTCCCTCTTACAGATTACCGCGCCGCCTTCGCCGCCCTGCCCCAAACCGCCCAGGAAGCCATCGCCACCCGCTGGGGCCCTCCCCAAACCGACCCCTTCTTCCGCGACGGCGCCTTCCACCTGCCCGTCCACCGCTTTGGCAATATCGCGGTCGCGGTCCAGCCCTCGCGCGGCTATCATATCGACCCCAAGGGCAGCTATCACGACCCGGCCCTGCCGCCGCCCCACGCCTATCTCGCCTTCCACATCTGGCTGGCGCAGGCGTTCGGCGCCCATGCCGTCGTCCATGTCGGAAAGCACGGCAATCTCGAATGGCTCCCCGGCAAGGCCATCGCGCTGTCGGAAAGCTGCTTCCCGGAAATCTGCACCGGGCCGATCCCGCAAATCTACCCCTTCATCGTCAACGATCCCGGCGAAGGCACGCAGGCGAAGCGCCGCATCGGCGCCTGCATCATCGACCATCTGACGCCGCCCCTGACCCGCGCCGAAACCTATGGTCCGCTGAAAGAACTGGAGGCGCTGGTCGACGAATATTATCTCGCCGCCGGCATGGACCCGCGCAGGCTGGAAACGCTGCGCAAGGACATACTCGCCCTCGCCGCTTCGCAAGGGTTGGACAAGGACGCAGGCGCGCAGGGAAGCGGAGATGACGCCCTTGCCGCCATCGACAATTATCTCTGCGATCTCAAGGAAATGCAGATACGCGACGGCCTGCATGTCTTTACCCAAAGCCCGGAAGGCACGCTCCGCCGTGATTTGCTGATCGCCCTTGCGCGCTGTCCGAGGGGGATGGAGGAAGGCCAGCAATCGCTGCTCCGCGCCCTGTCCGATGACCTTGCCCTGGGCTTCGACCCTCTCGATTGCACCTTGGGCACGCCTTGGACCGGTCCTCGCCCGGAGGCGCTCCAGCACGTCGCCTCTGCTCCCTGGCGTACCACCGGCGATACGGTGGAAAGGCTGGAACTCTACGCCATTGAATTGGTAGACCCACTCTCGCACGCCCGTCATTCCGGCGAAAGCGGGAACCCATCTCCCATAAGCAGCCCCAAGCGGAACGCTCAGGAGATGGATCCCTGCTTTCGCGGGGATGACGACAGGAGGCGGGAAGGTATCCCCGGTCCCCGGACCGAAGCAGTCCTCACCGTGATCGAGCAAGACCTCGCGCCCCGCGTCGACGCCTGCGGAGCGGCCGAAAAAACCGCACTCCTGAAAGCCCTCAACGGCCATTTCGTCCCCCCCGGCCCCTCCGGAGCCCCCACAAGGGGCCGCCCCGACGTCCTCCCCACCGGCCGCAATTTCTATTCGGTCGACACCCGCGCCATCCCCACGGTTGCCGCCTGGAATCTCGGCCAGCGCTCCGCCGAACTTATCGTGCAGGACTATCTCCAGCGAGAGGGCGACTATCCCCGCGCCATCGCCCTGTCCGCCTGGGGCACCGCCAATATGCGCACCGGCGGCGACGACATCGCCCAGGCCCTCGCGCTTATGGGCGTCCGCCCGCGCTGGGACTGGGCTTCGGGCCGGGTCATCGGCTTCGAGGTCATGAAGATCGCGGAACTGAACCGTCCCCGCGTCGACGTCACCTTCCGCGTCTCCGGCTTTTTCCGCGACGCCTTCCCGGAACAGATCGACCTGCTTGACAGCGCCGCCCGCGCCGTCATGGCGCTGGACGAGCCGGAGGAGGACAATCCTGCCGCCGCCCGCCACCGCGCCGAAACCGCCGCCTTGATCGCGGAGGGCACGCCCGAAAAGGCCGCCCACCGCCGCGCAGGCGCCCGCATCTTCGGTTCGAAGCCCGGCGCCTATGGCGCAGGCCTCCAAGCGATGATCGACGAGAAAATCTGGCACGACCGCGCCGACCTGGCGAACGTCTATCTCGACTGGGGCAGCTATGCCTATGGCGGAGGGGTCGAGGGCGATGCCGAACGCAGCCTCTTCGCGGAACGTCTGACCCAGGCCGACGCGCTCATCCAGAATCAGGACAATCGCGAGCATGACCTGCTCGACAGCGACGATTATTACCAGTTCGAGGGCGGGATCGCCGCCGCCGTCGAACATCTCTCCGGCAAGAAGCCGCTCAGCTATCATAACGACCACAGCCGCCCCGAACGCCCTGTCATCCGCACGCTGGAGGATGAGATCGGCCGCATCGTAAGAGCCCGCGTCACCAACCCCAAATGGATCGCGGGCATGATGCGCCATGGCTATAAGGGCGCGTTCGAGATCGCCGCCTCGGTCGATTATCTCTTCGCCTTCGCCGCCACCACCCATGCGGTCAAGGACCATCATTTCGACGCCGTCCACGCCGCTTTCATCGAGGATGAAAAGGTCCGCGCCTTCATGGCGGAGGCTAACCCCGCCGCCCTGCGCGAAACCGCCGCCCGCCTCCACGAAGCGCTCGACCGGCGCCTGTGGAAACCCCGGTCGAACAGCGCCGCGATGCTCCTCACCCAACTCAAGGACGCCTGACATGATCGAACGCACGCCCGAACAGCACAGCGAAAAGATGAAGAAGAAACAGGCCGCCCATGACAAGATCATGGCGACTAAGACGCAGGAAAAAGGCCTTCTCATCGTCCACACCGGCAAGGGCAAGGGCAAGACGACCGCCGCGCTCGGCATGGTCGTCCGCGCCATCGGCCATGGCAAAAAGGTCGGCGTCGTCCAGTTCGTGAAGGGCGCCATGACCACCGGAGAAAAAACCGTCTTCGACGCGTTTCCGCAGAATGTCGAATTCAAGCCCATGGGCGAAGGCTTCACCTGGAACACGCAGGATCGCACCCGCGACATCGCCCTCGCCCGCGAGGCGTGGGACGAGGTAAAGCGGATGATTGACGATCCGGCCTATGATATGGTCCTGGCCGATGAGCTTAATATCGTCCTGCGCTACGATTATCTGCCGGTCGAAGAGGTGTTGGAAGCCGTGACCGCCAGAAGCGCCATGAAGCATGTCCTCATCACAGGCCGCAACGCGCCCGACGCATTGATAGAGGCGGCTGATCTCGTCACTGAAATGACCCTTGTCAAACATCCCTTCCGCAGCGGCGTGAAGGCACAGCCGGGAATCGAATTCTGACACGCACCACCTTCGACATCGCCGCCTTCGAGGAACTGGTCCACCTTCGCCGCGACGTGCGCCATTTCCTGACCGACCCGCTGGACGAACGGGAGGTCGAGCAACTGCTTGCCCTCGCCCATAGCGCGCCGTCGGTCGGGTTGTCGCAACCCTGGCGCTTCGTCCGGATCGCGACACCCGCCTTGCGCGAGCAGCTCGCCGTCCATGTCGATGCGCAGATCGTCAAGGCCGGGCGGATCTACGAGGGCGATGAGGACAAGCTCTACCGCAGCCTGAAGCTGCACGGCCTGCGCGAAGCGCCGGTGCTGTTCGCCGTCTATTGCGATGAAGGCACCGAAACCGGCCATAAGCTGGGCGCGATCACCATGCCCGAAGCGCGCCGCTATAGCTGCGTGATGGCGATCCACACGATCTGGCTCGCCGCCCGGACCCGCGGCATCGGCATGGGTTGGGTTTCGATCCTGGATCGCCCCACGGTCGACGCGATGCTGGAGATTCCGGAAAATTGGCGCTGCCTCGGTCTGCTCTGCCTGGGTTATCCGGTCAGCGAGGAAGCAACGCCGGAACTGGAACGGCGCGGCTGGGAACATCGCACCGACTGGCATTCGACGATCGTGACAAGATGACGCATAGTCCCCCTCCCGTCTACGGGAGGGGCGTAAATTCTCCCCACTTCCCTTTCCCCTCCACTCCGCCTATGAACCGCATCCGGAACGGGCTCCGCCCGCTCCATCGATCGCGTCGGTGCTCCGCAAGGGGCTTAAATGGGAACGCGGTGCGGGAGGCGACTCCCTAATCCGTGGCTGTCCCTGCAACTGTGAGCGGCGAGCTAGGCAAGGACGGCCCCGAAAAGGCCAGCCACTGGAGCAATCCGGGAAGGCCCCTGCCAAGGCTATGACCCGCAAGCCAGGAGACCTGCCGGACGCAAAGGTCGCTCTAGCCATGGTCCAGGGGATGGTCACGGCTCGGTTCTCCGCACGAGCGACGGAAATGCGGCTGGGGCGTCCTCCAGTCGTCGTTGCGACGTGGGAGGTGAAGTCCAGTGCCAGACGCGCCAAGCGTCCATAGCGCCGCCATTCGCGGCTGGTGTCCGACGGCATGGCGCCCGATGCTGGCGGGCGACGGCCTGCTGGTGCGCGTCCGCCCTCCGCTCGGCCGCCTGACCGCCGCGCAGGACATGGCGCTCAGCGATGCCGCCCGCCGTCACGGCAACGGCCGGATCGATCTCACCAACCGCGCCGCGCTGCAAATCCGGGGCGTGACGGAGCAAAGCCACAAACCCCTGCTCGAACAGCTCATCGCCCTCGGCCTCACCGATCCCGACCCCATTCGCGAAGCGCGCCGCAATTTCATCCTGACGCCCGACTGGGAACCGTCCGACGACACGGCCCGCATCGCACAAGACCTTCTCGACCATATCGACGATTTCCCCGAACTTCCGCCGAAGATCGGCATCGCCATCGACACCGGCCCCGCGCCCAGCCTCACCTATGTCCCCGCCGATTTCCGCCTGGAGCGGAGCGTATCCGGCGGCTTGCTGCTCCGCGCCGAAGGCCACGCCCTCGGTGCCCCGACCAGCCCCGAAACGGCCGCGCAAGACCTGATCGCCATGACCCGCTGGTTCGTCGCAACCGGCGGCGCCAGTTCCGGCCGCATGGCCCGGCACAAGGCCCCCTTGCCCCTGACCCCGGAAGTGGCGCCGGCCCCTTCCCGCTCGCTCCCGCAGCTTCTGGCGCAAGCCCCCGGCCCCTTCCATGGCATTCCCTTCGGCCAACTCAGCGCCGACAGCCTCGCCGCCCTGGCCGGACAGCAAGGCCTCATCGCACTGCGCCTCACCCCCTGGCGCGGTCTGATCCTTGAAGGCGGCACCGCCAGCCACGATCACGCCCCCACGGACCCGCTGCTCCTCGTCGACGCCTGCCCCGGCGCGCCAGCCTGCCCGCAGGCGAGCGTCCCGACCCGCGAACTGGCAGCGCGCCTAGCCCCTCTCGTCGACGGATCGCTGCATATTTCCGGCTGCGCCAAGGGCTGCGCGCGACCCAGACCCGCCGACATCGTCCTTACCGGCCGCCACGGCCGCTTCGACCTCGCCCGCAAGGCCCGCGCCGGATCGCCTCCGGACAGGACGGACCTCACCCCCCGCCAGATTCTCGCTCTCTTCGGAAGCCCCTGATGCCCCATATCTACGAAACCGACGGCGCCGCCATCTACCGCGAGTCCTTCCGCACCATCCGCGCCGAAGCCGATCTCGCCCGCTTCTCCACAGAAGAGGAACGCATCGCCGTCCGCATGATCCACGCGGCGGGACTGGTCGCCCTCGCGCCGCATATCCGCTTTTCCCCAAGCTTCGCGCAGGCCGCCATCGCCGCGCTGGAGGCAGGCGCGCCGATCCTCTGCGACGCGCGCATGGTGTTCGAAGGCATCACCACAAAGCGCCTGCCCGCCGCCAATCCGATCCTCTGCACCCTGAACGATCCCCAGGTGCCCGCGCTGGCGGCGCGCATGTCCAACACCCGCTCCGCCGCCGCGCTCGAACTCTGGCGGCCTCATCTGGCAGGCGCGCTGGTCGCCATCGGCAACGCCCCGACGGCGCTGTTCCACCTGCTCAACATGCTGGAAGACCCCACCTGCCCGCGCCCCGCCGCGATCATCGGCTGCCCGGTCGGCTTCGTCGGCGCGGCGGAGTCCAAACAGGGGCTCTGGCAGAGCCAAGCCGTGCCCTGCTGCATCGTGGAGGGCCGCCTGGGCGGCAGCGCCATCACGGTCGCGGCGATCAATGCGATAGCGAGCCCGGCGGAATGACCAACGGCACCATCCACGGCGTAGGCCTCGGCCCCGGCGCGCAGGACCTGATGAGTGTCCGCGCCGACCGCCTGATCCGCGAAGCCCGCCACATCGCCTATTTCCGCAAGAGGGGAAAGTCCGGCCAGGCCCGCCGGATCGTGGAGGGCATGCTGCGCCCCGACATCATCGAATTCCCCATGGAATATCCGGTGACGACGGAAATCCCGCTGGCCGACCCGCGCTATAACGACCTGTTGTCGGCCTTCTACGCCGATTGCACCGCCCATCTGGACGGGCTTTCCGCCGGGGGCGAGGATGTCGTAGTGCTCTGCGAGGGCGATCCCTTCTTCTACGGCAGCTTCATGCACCTGCACAGCCGCCTGGCCGCGCCGGTCAGGATCGTCCCCGGCATCACCGGCATGTCCGGCGCCTGGACCGCCAGCGGCACGCCGATCAGTTGGGGCGACGATGTCATGACGGTGCTGATGGCCACCCTCCCCGAAGAGGAACTGGCCCGCCGCATCCACGACACCAATGCGCTGGTCGTGATGAAGATCGGCCGCAACCTGCCCAAGCTCCGCCGCGCCGTCGATGCGGCGGGCAAGCAGGACTGCGCCTGGCTGGTCGAATATGCGACCATGGCCGATCAGCGCATCACGCCTTTGGCCGAAGCGACCGACGTTACTGCCTATTTCTCGATCCTGCTCATCCACGGGCAGGGCCGCCGTCCATGACGGGCTGGGTCGCCATAGCAGGCCTGGGCCCCGGCGCGGAGGCGCTCATCACCCCGGAAGTGTCCGATGCGCTGGCGGAGGCGACCGACGTCATCGGCTATATCCCCTATGTCGCCCGCATCGCCCCACGGCCCGGCCTGATGCTCCACGCCACGGACAACCGCGTCGAGCTGGAGCGGGCAGCGCATGCCCTGACCCTCGCCGCCCAGGGGAAGCGAGTGGCCGTGATATCCTCCGGCGACCCCGGCGTCTTCGCCATGGCCTCCGCCCTGTTCGAAGCCCTCGAAGCAGGCCCGGAGGACTGGCGCGCCCTCGACATCCGCGTCCTGCCCGGCATCACCGCCATGCTCGCCGCCGCCGCGAAGGCAGGCGCGCCGCTTGGCCATGATTTCTGCGCCATCAACCTGTCGGACAATCTCAAGCCCTGGCCGCTGATCGAGCGCCGCCTGCGTCTGGCGGCGCAGGCCGATTTCGCCATGGCCTTCTACAATCCGCGCTCCCGGTCGCGCCCGGAGGGTTTCGGCCGCGCCCTGGACATATTGCGGGAAGAGTGCGGCGAGGACCGCCTCATCCTCTTCGCCCGCGCCGTCTCCACGCCGGAGGAGGATCTGCGCATCGTCCCACTGAGCCAGGCCACCCCCGACATGGCCGACATGCGCACCGTCGTCATCCTCGGTTCCAGCCGCACCCGCCTGATCGAGCGTCTCGGCCAGCCTATCCTCTATACCCCACGCTCCGCCGCATGACCCAGCCATTGCAGCACCCCGGCGACCTGATGCGTCACCTGCGCGGCGGGACAGGGCGGGCGGTCGATCATCACGACCGGCAATCCCAGCATCCGCGCCGCGACGATCTTGGCTTCCGCACCGCTGCCGCCCGCATTTTTCGAGACGATGCAGCCAATGCCGTGATCGCGCATCAACCGCATGTCCCCCTCCACGGAAAAAGGCCCCCGGTCGACCACCAGAGCATGACGCGGCAGTCCCGGCGCAACGGCCGGCTTATCGACAAAGCGCAACAGATAATGATGCTGCGGCTGCGCAGCGAAGGCGTCCACATGCATCCGCCCGAGCGCCAGCATGACATTGCGCGCAGGCCCCTCCAACGCGGCGACCGCTCCGGCGATGTCCGGCACATGCGTCCAGCGGTCTCCTTCCGCCGCAATCCAGGGCGGCCGGGTCAGCATGATATGCGCCACCCCAGCCTCTTGCGCGGCGGCCACGGCATGCTCGCTCATCGTCGCGGCGAAGGGATGGGTCGCGTCGACCAGATGCGTGACGCTTTCCTCCCGCAGATGGCGAACCAACCCCGCCACGCCGCCAAAGCCCCCGACCCGCACCGGCACCGGTTGCGCTCGCGGCCTGTCCGTCCGCCCGGCATAGCTCAACACAGCGCGCACGCGCCGCTCCGCCAACGCCACGGCGAGCGCGCTGGCTTCGGTCGTCCCGCCCAATATGAGGATATTGGAAATGCCCGAAGCTCCTGAAGGTCACTGGCTGACGATCGTCGGAATCGGGGAAGACGGCCTGCATGGCCTGTCGTCCGCCGCCCGCGCCGCGCTCGAGGACGCCGCGCTCGTAATGGGAGCTGCGCGCCATCTTGCGCTGCTGCCCGCCCTTAAGGCGGAAAGGCTGAGCTGGCCAGTCCCGTTCGAAGAGGGCGTGCGGATGCTGCTGTCCCGTCGCGGAAAGCCCACCGTCATGCTCGCCTCGGGCGATCCCTTCTGGTTCAGCGCGGGGACCAGCGTCACACGGCATCTGGAGCAGCGGGAATGGACGGCGCATCCCGCACCCTCCACCTTCGCCCTTGCCGCCGCCCGGCTCGGCTGGGCGATTCAGCATATAGAATGCCACGGCCTCCACGCCGCGCCGTTGACGCGGTTGCGCCCATGCCTCGTGCCGGGCCGCCGCGCCATCCTGCTACTGCGCGACGGCCCGGCGGTAGGCGAACTGGCCGCCTGGCTGACAGAGCAAGGCTTCGGCGCCTCAACCCTATATGTGCTGGAAGCGCTGGGCGGCTCGCGCGAACGCATCCGCCAGTGCACGGCGGAGACGCTGGACCTTACCGACATCGCCCATCCGGTCGCCGTCGGCCTGTCCGTGGCAGGAGAAGGCCGGACGCTCCCTCGCTCCAGCGGCATTCCGGACGACTGGTTCGATCATGACGGCCAGATCACCAAGCGCCCCGCCCGCGCCCTGACCCTGTCCGCGCTGGCTCCTCGCCCCGGCGAAACATTGTGGGACATAGGGGCGGGGTCCGGGTCGATTGCGATAGAATGGCTGCTCAGCCATCCGTCGACCGCCGCCATCGCCTTCGAAGCCGATCCCGAACGCGCAGAACGCGCCCGCGCCAACGCCCTGGCCCTGGGCGTGGACCGCCTGACCGTCATCGAAGGCAGAGCGCCGGATATTCTGGAAGGGCGCACCCGTCCCGATGCCATTTTCATTGGCGGCGGTCTCAGCCAGTCTTTGCTCGAAACCCTGTTCGCCCTTCCCGGCGGCCCGACCCGCCTCGTCGCCAACGCCGTCACGCTCGAATCCGAAGCGCTGCTCGCCCAATGGCATGCCCTCAAAGGCGGCGACCTCTTGCGCATCGAACTTGCGCAGGCGGCTCCCCTCGGCACCCGTCGCGGCTGGCACGCCGCCTATCCGCTGGTGCAGTGGAGCATCGCCCTATGATCGTCGCCGGTTTCGGCTTCCGCCAAAGCGCATCCCTCGCCTCGCTGGAATCCGCGTTGGAGAAGGCGGCCGGCACGACAATCGCCGTCGACGCGCTCGCCACCCTCGACCGCAAGGCGGACCAGCTCGCACCCTTGGCGCAAAAGCTCGCCCTCCCCCTCATCCCCATCCCGGCGGACCGGTTAATCGATCAACCCACACTGACCCAATCCTCCGCCAGCCTCGCCGCCCATGGCACGGGCAGCGTGGCCGAAGCCGCCGCCCTGGCCGCCTTGGCCTCTAACGCCCGCCTCTTGGCCCCCCGCTCCCTCTCGCCCGACCGCCTCGCAAGCTGCGCCCTAGCCGAAAGCCTCCTCCCATGACCGTCCATTTCATCGGCGCAGGCCCCGGCGCGCCCGACCTCATCACCCTGCGCGGCCGCGACCTGATCGCAAGCTGCCCCGTCTGCCTCTATGCCGGATCGCTCGTGCCCTCCGCCCTGCTCGATCATTGCCCGCCCGACGCGCGGATCGTGAACAGCGCGCCACTCACTCTGGACGAAATCATCGGCATCATGGCTGAGGCCGATGCAGCAGGGCAGGACATCGCCCGCCTCCATTCCGGCGACCTGTCGGTCTGGTCGGCCATGGGCGAGCAGCTCCGCCGCCTCAAGGCGCTCGGCATCCCCTATGACATAACGCCCGGCGTCCCCTCCTTCGCCGCGGCCGCCGCCGCCATCGGCGCGGAGCTGACTCTGCCCGAACTCGGCCAGTCCCTTGTCCTCACCCGCACGCCCGGCCGCGCCAGCGCCATGCCGCCAGGCGAAAGCCTGACCGCCTTCGGCGCGACCGGCGCCACGCTCGCCATCCATCTTTCGATCCACAATCTGGCGCAGGTGGTCAGCGACCTGACGCCGCTCTATGGCGCGGAATGCCCCGCAGCCATTATCTGGCGCGCAAGCTGGCCGGACCAGCGCATCGTCCGCGCCAAGCTCCACACCATCGCGGATGCCGCCGCCGACGGCCCCGAACGCACCGCCATCATCCTGGTCGGCCCGGTCCTGAGCAGTCAGGATTTCGCGGAAAGCAGCCTCTACGCGCCCGGCTATGACCGCCGGTTCCGCCCGTCCAGCGCCGATTCCGTCTTCATCAACAAGCCATGACGCCCGGCCTGCTCATCGCTGCCCCCCGGTCCGGATCGGGCAAGACCACCGTCACGCTCGGCCTGCTGCGCGCCTTCACCCGCATGGGGCTCAGGGTCCAGCCGTTCAAATCCGGCCCCGACTATATCGACCCCGCCTTCCAGCAGGCAGCCAGCCGCCGCCCGTCCTTCAACCTCGATAGCTGGGCCATGCCACCAGCGCGGATCGCCGCCATCGCCGGGCAAGCAGACGCCGACATTATCCTGACGGAAGGCGTGATGGGCCTGTTCGACGGCGCGCCCACGAGCGGCGAAGCGGGCACCGGCTCCAGCGCCGACATCGCCGCGCTGTTCGGCTGGCCGGTCGTCCTAGTGATGGACGTGTCGGGCCAGAGCCAGTCCGCCGCCGCCATCGCCAGCGGTTTCCGCACATTGCGTTCCGACGTCGCCATGGCGGGCGTGATCCTGAACCATGTCGCCAGCGAGCGCCATGAACGGCTGATCCGCGCCGCCATGGCGCAAGCAGGCATATCCGTCCTGGGCGCCATCCCGCGCTCTGCCGAGCTGGGCTTGCCGGAACGGCATCTGGGGCTGGTCCAGGCCGCCGAACAAGCCGATCTCGACCAGACGATAGAACGCATGGCCGACATCATTGCCGCACATGTGGACCTCACCGCGATCCGCGAAGCTGCCCGCCCGGCCGCGCCACAAGACCATCGCCCGGTTCCACCCGTCCCCCCGCCGGGCCAGCGCATCGCCATCGCCCAGGATCATGCCTTTTCCTTCACCTACGCGCATCTTCTCTCGGACTGGCGCGGCGCAGGCGCGGAAATCCTGCCCTTCTCGCCGCTGGCCGATGAAGCCCCCGCCGCCGATGCCGACGCCGTCTGGCTGTCTGGCGGCTATCCCGAACTGCACGCGGCGCGCATCGCCCATGCGGGACATTTCCTGTCGGGCCTGCGCCGCCATGCACAGAACCGCCCCGTCCATGGCGAATGCGGCGGCTATATGGTGCTGGGGCAAGCCCTGATCGACGCGCAGAGCCAGGCGCACGCCATGGCTGGCCTGCTGGGCCTCGTCACCAGCTTTGCGGAGCGCCGCCTGCATCTTGGTTACCGCCGGGCGCACCTGCTGGCACCCATGGGCGGCATGCCCGCCGGCACCCCGCTGAACGGTCATGAATTCCACTATTCCACCATCATCGAGCAGCCCGACAGCCCGCTCGCCCGCGTCACCGATGCGGAGGGCAACCCCGTCGCCTCCACCGGATCGCATCGCGGCCCCGTCACCGGCAGCTTCTTCCACCTCATCGCCCCCGCATCGGAAGCCTCCGCATGATCACCCTCAACCTCATCGGCATCGGCACGGGCAATCCCGACCATCTGACCTTCGCGGCGGTGAAGGCGATGAACGCCGCCGACCTGATCCTGCTGCCCCGCAAGGGCGGGGAGAAATCGGACCTTATCGACCTGCGCCGCGCCATCTGCGCGCAACTGCTGACCAACCCCGTCCAGATCGCGGAATTCGACATGCCCCAGCGTGCGGGCCAGCATGATTATGTCGGCGCCGTCCTCGATTGGCATGACGCCATCGCAACGCTCTGGACGGAACAGATCGCCCGGCATCTTCCCAATGGCGGCACGCTGGCGCTGCTGGTCTGGGGCGATCCGTCGCTCTACGACAGCAGCCTGCGCATCGCCGGACGTCTGCCCGACACGCAGGTCCAGGTCATCCCCGGAATCACCAGCGTCCAGGCGCTGACCGCCGCCCACGGCATCTGCCTCAACGATCTGGCCGAACCCGTGCTGATCACCACGGGCAGACGGCTGCGCGAGCAGGGCTGGCCGGACGGCGCGGACAGCATCGTCGTCATGCTGGACGGCGATTGCGCCTTCCAGACCCTGCCTACTGATGGCATCGACATATGGTGGGGCGCCTATCTCGCCATGCCGCAAGAGGCGCTAATGCATGGCCCACTGGCCACGGCCGGTCCGGAAATCATCCAAAGCCGCGCCACGCTCCGCAAGGAGCATGGCTGGATCATGGACATCTACCTTCTGCGCAGACGCGGCCGGGGCGAACAGCCCTGAAGCCGTCAGGCGACGTTGGGCATCAATTCGATGATAGGCCTGCTGGCCACCTGCCGCATGCCGTCGACCGCCATTTCGGCCCGGCGGCGGAATTCGGCGGCCATGGCCTGATGCATCATTCGTGCCGAGGCGTCGGCGGTCGTCGCCGCCAACTGATCATGCATTCTTGCCCGGTCAAGACACTCTTCTGGAGTAAGAGCATTCGTCATGAATCGAACTCCTGCCTGTCGCGGGGCTCATCCTCTCCATCGCTTTGTCAGAGCGACAGACAGAGTCCGCCCACGAAAAACCGGCGGACAACTTAGCCGTTCCCATCGTGGATTGAAAACGGAATCTTGCGCGCCTCCGACGCCGGCCTTTCCTCCGCACCGGTTCAGCGCAACCACCCCGCATTGGGCTGCGCGCTGTGGCTCTTGAGCTCCTTGCGCGTCTCGGAGTCGACCTCCTTCAACAGCACTTCATAACCCCACAGATTCGCCAGATTTTGCAATACCATGGCGGCATCGCCCGCATCCAGTTGCACACCGTCCAGCACGGCATGCTCCACGATCAGCTTGCGGTCGCCGGCCAGGTCGACGTCGACCACCTGGATGTCCGGTTCCTGCCGCCCGATCTCATATTCCCGCGCCAGGGAGCGGCGAATCCGCCGATAACCGCGCTCGTCATGAATGGCGTCGACCCGCAATTCCGACTCACCCTGCTTGTCGAGTATCTTGAACAAGCGCCATTGCCGGATCAGATGGGGGCTCAAGAACTGCGAAACGAAGCTCTCGTCCCGATAATTGGCCCAGATGTCCTTCAGCACCTCTATCGCATCGCCCGATCCGGCGATCTCCGGGAACCATTCCCGGTCCTCCTCTGTCGGTTCGCGGCAGATGCGTTCAATGTCCGACATGATGCCGAACCCCAGAGCATAGGGGTTGAATCCGCCAAAATGTCCTGAATCATAAGTGGGTTGATAGACGACATTGGTATGGGATGACAGGAATTCCATGAACGAACCGTCGGTGATCCAGCCCCGTTCATGCAGCGTCGTCATGATGCGGTAATGGGTATAGGTGGCGCACCCTTCATTCATCGCCTTGGTCTGGCGCTGCGGGTAGAAATATTGCGCGATCAGCCGCACGATCCGCAATATTTCCCGCTGCCAGCTTTCCAGCCGCGGCCCGGTTTTCTCCAGAAAATAGAGGATATTCTCCTGCGGCAGCCCAAGCGCCGCCCGCCTTGCATCGCTGGGGATCGCGTCCGCCTTCGCGCCAGTGGGCACCGTGCGCCACAGATCGTCATAGATGCGGTCGCGATAGGCTTGACGCTCCGCTTCCCGCGCCGCCTCCGCCTTCAAATCCCTCGGCCGGATGCGCGGATAGCGATGCACGCCCTGGTTCATCAGCGCATGGGCGGCATCCAGCACCCGCTCGACCGGCAACTGGCCATAGCGCTCCTCGCATTGCGCGATATAGCGCTTGGCGAACTCCAGATAGTCGAGAATCCCTTCAGCGTCCGTCCATTGCTTGAAGACATAATTATTCTTGAAGAAATGATTATGCCCGAAGGCGGCATGCGCGATGACCAAAGTCTGCATCGTCGCGCTGTTTTCCTGCATCAGATAGTTGATGCAGGGATCGCTGTTGATGACTAATTCATAGGCCAGGCCGCGCAGCCCCTTGCGGTACATCATCTCATTGGTCACGAACTGCTTTCCGAAGGACCAATGCTTGTAGAAAAGCGGCATGCCGATGGACGAATAAGCGTCCAGCATCTGCTCCGCGCTGATGATCTCTATCTGGTTGGGATAGATGTCCAGCTTCATTTCCTGAAGCGCGATCGGTTCGATCGTGTCGTGGATGCGGTTGATGAGGGAAAAATCCCAATCGCTCCCCGTGAACAGCGGGGCCGGTGCGAGAGCGACCGTCATGCCAACTCCATCATCATGAACTCCGCTCCGCCACGCCCTTGCGCTGGAACAACTCGCGGAAAACGGGGTAGATTTCGCGCCTGTGATGCACCTTGCGCATCACGAAATTGCGGTTGGCCTCGCTTACCGGGGCATAAGCCTGCCACAGCCCGGTCGCCGTCCCGATCGCCTCTATGTCGGCAAATTCCTCGCGCCCGACTTCCAGATAGGCGAAATATTGGCTGAACGGCAGGATTTCCTGCTGCATCAGGCTGACCACCCGGCCATTGTCGGATTGCATGGTGTCGCCGTCGGACGCCTGCGCCACATAGATGTTCCAGTCGTCGGGTCGGAAACGTTCCTGCACCACCTCTATCAACTTCTCCAGCGCGCTCGACACCAAAGTGCCGCCCGTGACCGTGCTGTAGAAGAAGGTCTGCTCATCCACCTCCGCCGCCCGGTCGGTATGGTGGATGAACACCACCTCGACATGCTCGTAGCAGCGCGTCAGGAACAAGTGCAACAACGCGAAGAAACGCTTCGCCAAATCCTTCATATGCTCTGTCATGGAGCCGGAAACGTCCATGAGGCAGAACATCACCGCCTGCGCAACGGGCTTCGGTACCGTTTCGAACCGGCGGTAACGCAGGTCGACGGGATCGATATAGGCGATGAGGTTGCGCCGCCGGATGATGGTCGAGCGTTCCTCGCGCAACGCCTCCAGCCGCACGGCATCGTCGGGCAAGGCAGGATCGCGCCCCTCGATCAGCGCGATCTCCTCCTCGATCCGGGCAAGGTCGGCGCCCTTGGGACGACGCAGCGCCAGCCGCCGCGACATCGCCTTCTGCATGGTGCGCGGCACGGAGAGGTTGGATGGGTTGCCCGCGGTTGAATAGCCCGCCCGCCGGATGCCGTCGACCGCACCGCCGATCAGCCGCCGCTTGGCGAGGTCCGGCAGTTCCAGATCGTCCAGGAACAGATCCAGAAACTCTTCCCGGCTGAGCGCGAACTGGAAATCGTCATTCCCCTCGCCCTGCCCGGCCTTCGACCCCGCGCCCGCGCCGCCATCGGGCCGCTTGATCCGGTCGCCTTCCATATAGTCGTGATTGCCGGGAAAGACGCGTTCCCGATTGCCGCCCTGCGCGGCGCGGTGCAGCGTCGGTTCGTGGATGACGTCGCGCTGGATGGAAATCTGGCCTTCCTTGTCCAGATCCTTGATGCTGCGGTCCTTCAGGCTGTCGCGCACCGCTTGCTGCACATAGGCCCTTGCCCTCCGCAGGAAGCGCTGCCTGTTGACCAGGCTCTTGCCTCCTGGATTCAGCCGTCTGTCGACTATGTGCATGGTGCCCTATAGGCCCTCCATCAATCGGCCTGCCGTCATCCAGCCTGCTTGACCCGGATATACCATTCGACAAGCCGCCGGACCTGGCGCTCAGTATAGCCCCTTTCGATCATCCGCGCGACGAATTCGTCGTGCTTGCTCGCGGTGTCGCCGTCCTTCTTCGATCCGAAGCTGATGACCGGCAGCAGATCCTCGACCTGGCTGAACATCCGCTTCTCGATGACATCGCGGATTTTCTCGTAGCTGGTCCATGACGGGTTGCGCCCGTCATTGTTCGCCCGCATGCGCAACGCGAATTTCACGACCTCATTCCGGAAATCCTTGGGATTGGCGATGCCGGCCGGCTTTTCGGTCTTGGACAGTTCCTGATTGATGACCTCCCGGTCCAGCAACTGCCCGGTATCCGGGTCCTTGAAATCCAGATCCTCGATCCACGCATCGGCATAGGCGACATAGCGGTCGAACAGATTTTGGCCGTAATCATGGTATGATTCCAGATAGGCCTTCTGAATCTCATTGCCGATGAACTCGGCATAGCGCGGCGCCAGCTCGCCCTTGATGAACTCCAGATAGCGTGCTTCGACCTCGGCCGGGAACTGCTCCTGCCGCACCATGCCTTCCAGCACATACATCAGGTGGACCGGATCGGCTCCAATCTCGATAGTGTCATGGTTGAAGGTGGCCGACAGCGCCTTGAAAGCGAAGCGGGTGGAAATGCCCGACATGCCTTCATCCACGCCCGCGGAATCCCGATATTCCTGAAGGCTCTTGGCCCTGGGATCGATCTCCCGCAGCATCTCGCCGTCATAGACGCGCATCTTGGAATAGAGATTGCTGTTCTCATGCTCCCGCAGCCGTGTCAGCACGGAAAAGCGCGCCAGCATGTCCAAAGTCCCCGGCGCGCAGGGCGCCTTGCTGAGATCGGATTCCCTCAGCAACTTCTCATAAACATGCCGTTCTTCGGTGGCCTGCAAACTATAGGGCACCTTGATGACGTAGATGCGGTCGATGAACGCTTCATTATTCTTGTTGTTCTTGAAATTCGCCCATTCCGATTCATTGCTGTGGGCCATGATGATCCCGGTGTAGGGAATGGCGCCGATATTCTCCGTGCCGATATAATTGCCCTCCTGCGTCGCGGTCAGCAACGGGTGGAGCATCTTGATCGGCGCCTTGAACATCTCGACAAATTCCAGCATGCCCTGATTGGCCCGGTTGAGGCCGCCGGAATAGCTGTAGGCATCGGGATCATTTTGCGAGAGCATCTCCAGCTTGCGGATGTCGACCTTGCCGACCAGCGAGCTGATGTCCTGATTATTCTCGTCACCCGGCTCGGTCTTGGCGATCGCCACCTGCCGCATGCGCGAGGGCATCATGCGCACGACCTTGAACTGGGAGAGGTCGCCGCCGAACTCGTCCAGCCGCTTGCGGCACCAGGGGCTGATCATGCCGGTCAGCCGCCGCCGGGGAATGGCGTAATTTTCCTCGATGAAGTCGCCATGCTGATCGGCATCGAACAGCGCGAGCGGGCTTTCGAAGATCGGGCTGACCTCGTCCCCCGCCTTCAGCACATAGATGGGATGCGCCTCCATCAGCGCCTTCAGCCGCTCCGCCAGCGACGATTTGCCGCCGCCGACCGGACCCAGCAGGTAGAGTATCTGCTTGCGCTCCTCCAATCCCTGACTGGCATGGCGCAGGAAGCTGACGATATGCTCGATCGTCCCTTCCATGCCGTAGAAATTGGTGAAGCTCTTGTAGCGCCGGATCGTCCGGTTCATGAAGATCCGGCCCAGCCGCTGATCGCGCGAGGTGTCGATGATCTCCGGCTCACCGATCGCCGCCAGCAATCGCTCCGGCGCTGATGCATGCATCAATGGATCGTTGCGACATCCCAGCAGATAATCTTCGATGGACATTTCGGCCTGACGCCGATCATCGAACTTCCGCGTAAAGCTGGAAAACAGCTCATTCTTTGTCACTGGCGACTCCCGCTAAAGTAGCCGTGTTATGCAGTATAGACCCATATGGTCTGTAAAAACAGCGTAATACAACCGTGGCAGATGAAAAACTTTTAATCTTTCCAAAAGTTAATCCGCCAAGTTCTTCGCAAAAGAACGCACGATGCTTATCCGGCGACGCAAGAGCATTTCCGGTATTCGCACAAGGGTCTTCTAAGGCTGGCATCACCATTGCCACGCCGTCGCCTTGCGGCATCTTCAAATCGGCGCGACGTGCCCCCGCCGCGATCGAATGCATAGTGTCACCTGAGGCCGTCAGAGGGAAGAGGGTAAAGAGATAATCTCTCCAAAGCGGCGATGGTTCCATTGCGCCCCGTGCTCCTGCGTAGGCAGGAGCCCAGTTCAAACGGCGGAACTAGGCTCCTGCACGAGGCGCTTCAAACACAATAATGCTCGCCTTCTGAATCGATTCTTCAGGCCTTCATATCGATCGTAGCCACCAGCCCCCCATCCGGCGCATTCGCCAACCGCACAGAAGCCTCAAAACTCAGCGCCAGCGACCGCGCGATGGTCAGACCGATGCCCGTCCCCGGCCGTCCGCCCGGCTGCCCGGCCGCCCCCCGCGTGAAAGGCTCAAACATCTGATCCAGTTGGTCCGGCGCGATTCCCGGCCCATGATCGCGCACCTCGATCAGCACGCGTCCCCCCTGCCGCGCGCAACTGACGTCCGCGCTGCCGCCATATTTGACCGCGTTGCTCACCAGATTGCTGATGCAGCGCGTCAACGCATTGGGCTTGACCCGCACGGTCCCGCCGCAGCCCGCCAGGAAACGCACCGGCGATCCCAGATCCTGCGCGTCCTCCGCCATGCTGATGAGCAGCGAATCGATGTCGATCATCGACCAATCCTCCTGCGCTTCGGTGCTGGCCGCCAGGTCCAGCCCCTCGCGCACCAGCGTCATCATCGCCTGATGATCCTGTAGCAGCCGCGCCCGCAATTCCTCATTCTCCACCAGTTCCAGCCTCAGACGCAGG
Organism: Sphingobium sp. 15-1; assembly: GCF_013375535.1. Taxonomy (GTDB): domain Bacteria; phylum Pseudomonadota; class Alphaproteobacteria; order Sphingomonadales; family Sphingomonadaceae; genus Sphingobium; species Sphingobium aromaticivastans. The sequence continues at coordinate 72,343 of NZ_JABXJG010000002.1, read as the reverse complement.
CGGGTGAGTGGCGTCTGGAGATCGTGGCTGATCGCGGCCAGCAACTGCGTCCGCTCGGCAAAGCCCGCCCGCACCCGGCGCTGCATCAGGTTGAAGGTCGAGAGCGCCGCCCGCACCTCTTCCGGCCCGCGCTCAGGAATTTCCTCCGGGTCGATCGATACCGAGAAAGCCTCGGCCGCCCGCTCCAGCCGGCGCAGCGGCTTGGCGACGAAACGCGCCACGACGATCGCCAGACCTGCCGAAGACAGCAGGATCAGCAGCAGATAGACCGGCTTGGCGAGATTGCTGGGCGGTTTGACCAGGCGCGGCAGATAGAGCGCGAGCGACCGCCGTTCGCCCGTGCTGTCGGTAAAGCGGACGACCCAGCAATCGGGCCGCGGCGCGCCGATCAGTCCAGCCGCACGGTTGTTCGGATCGGCCTTGCTCGCGGGGAAGCAGAGCCCGACGGGCACCTGCCCCGCCTCCGGGCTGGAGTGCGGCCCGAACCGCGCCTCCAGCGCATGCGCCAGCGCGGGGTCCGGATCGGTCAGGGCGATTCCGCTCGGCGCCGTCCTGGCGCCCATGATCTGCTGGTCCTTGAGCATCGCCTCGATCCGCACCGGGTCATGGCTGAGGCGCTGCGCGATGTCGACGGCGCTCGCCACCACTCGCTGCAGGCGCCAACGTTCGAAATCGAGATGCCGGGCCTGTTCAGCGACCAATAGCGCCAACACGGCGGCGATCGTCATGCCGACCGTCAGCAGCAGGAAAATCTGCCCCACCAGCGACCGGAAGAAATTGCGCGCGCGCGCCACGACCGACACCATCATTCGTAATTCACCGTGCTGGCCAGCACATAGCCTTCGCCGCGCACCGTCAGGATCAGGCCGCCGCCGCCGGGCCCATCGCCTGAATCCCCGGCCAGCTTCTGCCGCAAGCGGCTGACCTGGAGATCGATCGACCGGTCGAACGCCGCCGTCGCCCGCCGTTCCGGCACCAGCGCCTCACGCGACAGGACGACATTGGGCTCCTCTATAAAGCGCGAAAGCAGGCGGAACTCGGCGGAAGACAGCATGATCAGCCGGTCGTCGCTGGCGATCAGGCGGCGCTGGAACAGGTCCAGCCGCCAGGGTCCGAAACGCGCGATCCGCGCCGTCTTCTGCCGCGCCGGTTCCTCGTTCCGGGACCGCCGCAACAGGTTGCGGACCCGCACCAGCAGCTCGCGAGGCTCGAACGGCTTGGTCAGATAATCGTCCGCGCCCAGCTCCAGCCCCAGCACCCGGTCGATGGCGCTGCCCCGCGCCGTCACCATGATGATCTGAACGCCGTTGCCCTGCGCCCGCAATTCCCGGCACAGCGACAGGCCGTCGCCGTCGGGCAGGTTGAGGTCGAGCACGATCAGGTCGACTGGCCGCGCCGCCGTCAGCGCCTGCAATTCGCCCAGGCTGCCCGCCGCCAGCACCTCATAATGCTCCTGCGCGAGCTGGCCGACGATCAGATCCCGTATATCCTCATCATCATCGACGACAATCACGCGGGGCGGACGGGACAGATCGGGCATGATCGCCTTCTAACCGCATTTTCGCGCCGCGTCTGCGCCCGCCGCCAGCGCCGATACATAAAGATACAATGTGCTACAGTTTGAACCATCGGGACAAACAGTCGCGCTACCATGGTACGGGCCAAGCGATCATGAGGACAAGGTCGGCGCCAGCGATGGAGCCGACCTTCGCCCGGCGCGTCCCTCCCCTCCCCCTGCGCCGGGCGAAGATCCCTCCCGTGATTTGGACCCGTCCGTCGACCATGCCCAGCCGCCTCTCTGCCCTCCGGATCGCCCCCATCGCGCTTTGTGCCCTGGTCGCCGCCTGCGGTCACAGGGAACCGCCGAAAAAGGGCCCGGTCGAAGTCGGCGTGGTGACGCTGACGACGCAGGATGTGACGGTATCGACCAAATTGCCGGGGCGCACCGCCTCCACCATGATGTCGGAGGTCAGGCCGCAGGTCGCGGGCGTCGTCCAGAAGCGCCTGTTCACGGAGGGCTCCTATGTGATGGCGGGCCAGCCGCTCTACCAGATCGATCCCTCGCTCTACCGCGCCTCCCGCGACGAAGCCCAGGCGACGCTGGCGAGCGCGCAGGCGACCGCCGCCGCCGCCCAGGCCAGGGCCAGTCGCTACCGCACCCTGGGACAGAGCGAAGCGGTGAGCGCGCAGGACCGCGACGATGTGATCGCCACCGCCCGTCAGGCCGCCGCCGCCGTGCAGCAGGCGCGCGCCACGCTCCAGACCACCGGCATCAACCTCAACTTCACTCAGGTCCGCGCCCCGATCAGCGGACGCATCGGCCGCTCCTCGGTCACGCCCGGCGCGCTGGTGACCGCCAGCCAGGCGACCGCGCTCGCCACCATCCAGCAGCTCGATCCGATCTTCGTGGATGTGACGCAATCCAGCGCCAAGCTGCTGCAACTGCGCCGCGCCCTCGCCGCCGGCAAGGCGCTGCCCGCCAGCGCCACCATCCGCCTGAAGCTGGACGACGGCACCGACTATCCGCTGGAGGGCCGCATCGAGTTCGCGGAACCGATCGTCGATCCGGACAGCGGCACCGTCACGCTGCGCGCCCGCTTCCCCAATCCCGACAGCCTGCTCCTGCCCGGCATGTTCGTCCGCGTCGTGGCGCCGCAATCGGTCGTCCCCAACGCCATCCTCGTGCCGCAACAGGGCATCAGCCGCGATCCCAAGGGCCAAGCCACCGCCCTGATCGTGGACAAATCCGGCAAGGTTGAGCGCCGCATCGTCGCCGCCGCGCAGGCGGTGGGCGACAAATGGCTGATCACCAGCGGACTTCGGAAGGGCGAACGGCTGATCGTGGAGGGCACCGACAAGGTGCAGCCCGGCGACGCGGTGAAGGCCGTGGCCATCGATCAGGCCGCTCCCGCCGTCCAGGCTGGAAAGTAAGGGAGCCGGACCTTGCTCAGCCGCTTTTTCATCGAACGGCCCATTTTCGCCTGGGTCATCGCCATCGGCATCATGATGGCCGGCCTTGGCGCGATGCTGACCCTGCCGATCGCCCAATATCCCGACATCGCCCCGCCGTCGGTCAATATCAGCGCCAACTATCCCGGCGCGTCCGCCGGAACCGTCGAGACCAGCGTCACCCAGGTCATCGAGCAGCAGCTCACCGGCATTGACGGCCTCATGTATTTCTCCTCCTCGTCGACCGCCAACGGTCAGGCGCGGATCACCGTCACCTTCAAGAAGGGCACCGATCCCGACACCGCGCAGGTGCAGGTGCAGAACAAGGTGCAGCAGGCGCTGAGCCGCCTGCCCAATGCCGTGCAGCAACAGGGTCTGACCGTCACCAAGTCGCAAAATGACTTTTTGATGGTGGTGGGCCTCTACGACCGGACCGACACGGCTTCGCAGGCTGATATTGCCGACTATCTGGTCAATAATTTCCAGGATCCCATCGCCCGCGTCGACGGCGTGGGTTCCTCGCAGATCTTCGGATCGCAATATGCGATGCGCATCTGGCTGGACCCCTATAAGCTCGCCACCGTCAAGCTGATGCCTTCCGACGTGCAAAGCGCCATCGCCAGCCAGAATGTCGAAGTGTCGGCAGGCCAGATCGGCGCCGATCCCGCGCCGGAGGGGCAGCAACTCAACGCCACCGTCACCGCCCGCGCCCGCCTGCAGACGCCCGAACAATTCCGCAACATCATCGTCAAGACGCAGGGCGACGGTTCGGTCGTACACCTGTCCGACGTGGCGCGGGTCGAGCTGGGCAATGAAAGCTACACCTCCTCCGCGCGGCTGAACGGCCATCCCGCATCCGGCATGGCGCTGCAGCTCGCGCCGGGCGCCGACGCGCTCAAGACCGCGGAGCTGGTCAAGGCCAGAGTGGCGGAACTGTCGACCAACCTGCCGCACGGCTACACCGTCACCTATCCCCGCGACACCACGCCCTTCATCAAGCTATCGGTCGAGGAAGTCGTTCAGACGCTGATCGAGGCGGTCGGGCTGGTCGTGGTGGTGATGTTCCTCTTCCTGCAAAGCTGGCGCGCCACTTTGGTGCCCGCCATCGCCGTGCCGGTGGTGCTGCTCGGCACGTTCGGCGTGCTGGCGCTGTTCGGCTATTCGATCAACACGCTGACCCTATTCGGCATGGTGCTGGCGATCGGCCTGCTGGTCGACGACGCCATCGTCGTGGTCGAAAATGTCGAGCGCATCATGGAGGAGGAAGGGCTTTCCCCGCGTGACGCGACCATCAAGTCGATGGAGGAAATCGGCAACGCGCTGATCGGCATCGCCCTTGTCCTGTCCGCCGTGCTGCTGCCCATGGCCTTTTTCGGCGGATCGACCGGCGTCATCTATCGCCAATTCTCGATCACCATCGTTTCCTCGATGCTGCTTTCGGTGCTGGTCGCGCTGATCCTCTCCCCCGCGCTCTGCGCCACGATCCTGAAGCCGATTTCCCACGAGCATCGCGACCATGGCTGGACCGGCAAGTTCAACCGCTGGTTCAGCCGCGTCACCAACGGCTATATGACGCGGCTCAACGGCTTCATCGGCCGCCGGACCTTTTTCTGGATCGGCTATGCCGTCATCCTCGCCCTGCTCTGGCTGCTGTTCGTCCGCCTGCCGACCAGCTTCCTGCCGGTGGAGGATCAGGGGCAGGTGATGGTTCAGATCACCCTGCCCGCCGGCGCAAAATCCTCCCGCACGGCTGCCGCGGTGGAGCGCGTCCAAAATTATTTCATGAGCGATGAAAAGGACAATGTCGCCTTCGCCTTCGTGACCCAGGGCTTCAGTTTCGCGGGACAGGGCGAAAATACCGCGCAGGGGTTCATCAACCTGGCCCCATGGGACGAGCGCAAGGGGGCGGCCAACAGCGCGACGATGATCGCCAACCGCGCCACCAAGCAACTCGCCGCGATCCGCGATGCCAAGGCGCTGGCCATGACCCCGCCCTCCATTCGCGGCCTGGGCCAGTCCAACGGCTTCACCTTCGAGCTGCTGAACACCGGCGGCCTCAGCCGCGAGCACTTTCTCGCGCTGCGCAACCAGCTTATGAAGGCGGCGGCAAACGACCCGAAGCTGGCGGGCGTGCGCGCCGCCACGCTGGAGGACACGCCGCAGCTCAAGGTCGACGTTGATTCGGAAAAGCTCGCCGTCCTCGGCCTTACCCAAAACAGCGTCGACAATGTGCTGAGCGCCGCCTGGGGCAGCACCTATATCAATGATTTCGTCGACCGCGGCCGAGTGAAGCGCGTCTATATGCAGGCCGACGCGCCCTACCGCGCGCTGCCGACGGACCTCGACAACTGGCAAGTGCGGTCCAGCACGACCGGCGAAATGGTGCCCTTCTCCGCCTTCGCCACCACCCATTGGACGATGGGGCCGACCACCGTGTCCCGCTATAACGGCCAGTCCTCCTATGAAATCCAGGGCCAGGCCGCGCCGGGCGCCAGTTCGGGCGAGGCGATGGACGAGATGGTGAAGCTGCAAAAGCAGCTCCCCGCAGGCACCGGCTATGCCTGGAGCGGCCTGTCCTATCAGGAGCAGCTTTCCGGCGGGCAGGCGCCGCTGCTCTATGGCCTGTCGGTGCTGGTCGTGTTCCTGTGCCTTGCCGCGCTTTATGAAAGCTGGTCGATCCCGCTCGCCGTGCTGCTGGTGATCCCGCTCGGCCTGATCGGCGCGGTGCTGGCGGTGACGCTGCGCGGGCTGGAGAACAACATCTATTTCCAGGTCGGCCTGCTCACCACCATGGGCCTGGCCGCCAAGAACGCGATCCTGATCGTCGAATTCGCGGAACTCGCCTATCTGCAAGGCAAGGACGCCACGGCCGCCGCGCTGGAGGCCGCGCGCCTGCGCTTCCGGCCGATCCTGATGACTTCGCTGGCATTCATCGCGGGCGTCATTCCGCTGGCCATCGCCACGGGTGCGGGCGCGCAAAGCCGCATCGCCATCGGCACGGCGGTAGTCGGCGGCATGCTGACCGCGACCGTGCTCGCCATCTTCTACGTACCCCTCTTCTTCCTGACGATCATGCGCATCTTCAACCGCAAGAGTCCGCCGCCCGCCACTGCCCCCGCCACGGAGGTTCCGGCATGAAGCGCGCCCTCCTCGCCCTGACCTCGGCCGCCGCATTGTCGGCCTGCAACATGGCGCCCCACTATGTCCGCCCCGCGCCGCCCGTGCCCGCCAGCTTCCCCAGCGGCCAGGCCTATGCGCCGACGGTCGCCACGGAAAAGCCCGGCCTGCCCTGGACCGCATTGGTGGGCGACCAACGCTTAAGGACAGTCATCGAACGCGCCCTCGCCAATAATCGCGACCTGCGCGCCGCTCTCGCCAATGTGGAGGCCGCCCGCGCCCAATATCGGGTCCAGCGCGCCACCCAGCTTCCCGCCGTCACGGGCGAGGCGGCAGCCAGTTTCATCCGGCGGAACGACGACCGCCAGAACAGCTACAGCGCGGACATCGGTTTCAGCGCGTTCGAGATCGACCTGTTCGGCCGGGTGAAGAACCTCACCCGCTCGGCGCTCGAATCCTATCTCGCGACCGAGGAAGGCGCGCGGGCGACCCGCATCACCCTGATCGCGGAAACCGCCACCGCCTATGCCACCCTGGCCGCCGATCAGGAACTGCTCGCGCTGTCCCGCCAGACCCTGGCCAGCGCCGAACGCACGCTGGCCCTCACCCAGTCGCTGAACGGCGCGGGGTTGACCGGCAAGCTCGACGTGCGCCAGGCCGAAACCACGGTGGAACAGGCGCGCAGCGACATCGCCGCCAATGTGACGCAGGTGGCGCAGGACCGGAACGCGCTCGACCTGCTGGCGGGCACGCCGGTCGAGGATGCCCTGCTCCCCCAATCGCTCGCAGCGCTGACCGGCAGCATCGCGAAGACGCCCGCTGGCCTTTCCTCCGACGTGCTGCTCCAGCGCCCCGACGTGCTGCAGGCGGAACATCAGCTCAAGGCCGCCAATGCCGACATCGGCGCGGCGCGCGCGGCCATGTTCCCGAAGATCAGCCTGACGGCCGCCATCGGCGTCGCGAGTTCGGCCCTGTCCTCGCTCTTCACCGGCGGCGGTTTCGCCTGGTCCGCCGTGCCGTCGGCCGGCATGCCAATCTTCGGCGGCGGCGCGCGCGGCAATCTCGATTACAGCAAGGCGCAACGCGACCTGTATCTGGCCCAATATGAAAAGGCGATCCAGACGGCATTTCAGGAGGTGTCCGACGCCCTGGCCCGCGAAGGCACGATCGACGACCAGCAAGCCGCCCAGCAGCGCCTGGTCCTCGCCAGCCAGCGCAGCTACGCCCTGGCCGACGAACGTTATCGCGCGGGCATCGACACTTTCCTGAACACGCTGACCAGCCAACGCAGCCTCTACAACGCCCAGCAAAGCGCCATCGCGACCAACCTGACGCTGATCCGCAACCGCATCCTGCTCTACCGCGTCATCGGCGCCGATTTTGCTGGCGGTTGATTGGGTGATGGCCGGGCGGACTGTCTGCTCATGCAACATACCGTGCTCCTGCGCAGGCAGGAGCCCAGTTCAGGTGTTGCGATGACACACTGAGGGCGGGACTGGGCTCCTGCCTTCGCAGGAGCACGACGCGTTTAACGGCAGCAATTGGCCAACAATGCTTGGCGCACCATCACCCCTTCAGCCTCAAGGGCAACCCCGCCGCCAGCAACACGACTTCCCGACACAGCGCCGCCATCTGCTGGTTGAGCCACCCCGCCTCGTCCCGGAACCGCCGGGCCAGCGCGTTGTCGGGCACGATACCCAACCCCACTTCATTGGCCACCAAAGCGACCGGCACAGCACAAGCCGCCACCGCCTCCGCCAAAGCAGCGCGAGCCGCCGCCATATCCGCCTCCGCCAGCATCACATTGGTGAGCCACAGCGTCAGGCAATCGATCAGGATCGCGTCGGCCCGCCCCGCCGCTTCGGCCAGGGCCGCCCCCAGGTCCATGGGCGCGTCGATGGTCAGCCAGCGGCTGCCGCGTTCGCTCCGGTGGCGCGCGATCCGCTCCTCCATCTCCGCATCGAAAGCCTGCGCCGTCGCGATATAGGCCAGCCTGCCGCCCGAAATAGCCTCGCACCGCTCCTGCGCATAACGGCTCTTGCCGGAACGGCATCCGCCCAGCACCAGCAAAGTCGTCATCCCATTGCCTCCCCAATCGCGGTCAGGCCCCACAGCATCAGGCAGGCCCATGCATAGATCCGCAGCGCCGCCCGCATGGCGCGGACATCCGCAGCGCCGCCCGTCCCGATCCATGGCTTGTCATGCAGCACGCCGTCATAGCGGATCGGCCCGGCCAGCCTGATCCCCAGCGCCCCCGCCATGGCCGCTTCCGGCCAACCCGCATTGGGCGAGGCATGGCGTCCATGGTCCCGCCACATCACGACCCATCCTCCCCGGCCCGCGATGCAAAGGACAAGGGCCGCCAGCCGCGCAGGCGCCCAGTTCAGCAGATCGTCGAACCGCGCCGCTGCCCAGCCGAAGTCGGTGAAGGGCGCCTCCTTGTGTCCGACCATGCTGTCGGCGGTGTTCACGGCCTTATAGGCCCAGATGCCCGGCAACCCCAGCAACAGCAGCCAGAAGAGCGGCGCCACAATTCCATCGCAGAAGCTTTCGGCCAAACTCTCGATCCCGGCCCTGGCGACGCCCGCTTCGTCCAGCGTATCCGTGTCGCGCCCCACGATCCGGCCGACAGCCTGTCTTGCGGCATCCAGTTCCCCCCTCGCCAGAGCCCGCGCCACGGGCGCCACATGCACATAAAGGCTGCGCTGCGCCAGCGCCGGCCACGCCGCCAGCGCCAGCCAGAGCCACGCCATATCTCCGGCCCACCTGCGGATCGCCCATTCCAGCGCAAGACCGCAACCCCCCGCGACGCCCAGCAACAGCAACAACAGGCCAATGCCAGCCCCTCGCCGCTTCGGGCCGCTCCAGGCTTCCCGGTTCCACCGCCGCTCCACCGCGCCGATGATCCGCGCAAAGCCGCCCACCGGATGCTCGACCCGCGCATAAAGCCAACCCGGCCAGCCCAGCCCGGCATCCAGCACCAGCGCCGCCAGCGCCACCGGCTCAGCCATCGGCCAAGGCCCGGTCGAGCCGCGCCAGCGCCGCCGCGTCGCCGGGCAGGCCAAGCCGCAGCCAGCGCTGCTCCCCCTCAAAGGGCCGCGTCAGGATCGCCCGCCGCGCCAGCCGGTCGAACAGGGCCGCTCCATCCTCCACCTCGATCAGCCGGAACAGCGGACATTCCCCTCGCGCCGCCAGCCCATGCCGGGCCAGCACCGCATCCAGTTGCGCCGCCCGCTCCGCCAAAGCGCCAACCGTCTCTTCGATCCACGCCCGGTCTTCATAGGCCGCCCGTCCGAACGCGATCGCCGCCGCCGAGACCGGCCATTCCCCCAGCATCCGCCGCGCCTGCGCTACTATCTCCCGCGGCCCGATGAGAAAGCCCAGCCGCACCCCCGCCAGCCCGAAGAATTTGCCGAAGGATCGCAACAGAATGAGCCGCCGCCCATCCCCCACCTCCCCCGCCAGGCTGCAGGACGGCATGGCATCGGCATAGGCTTCGTCGACGATCAGCCATCCCCCTGCCCGCTCCAGCCCGTCCAGCCATTGCAGCAGGCGGGCGGGCGGCAGGACGCGGCCATCGGGATTGTTCGGATTGGCGAGCAACAGGGCGACCGCTTCCCGGGGCGCGGCCTCTCCGGCGGCCATGGCGCGGCCACAAGCGAAAATCTCGCCATGGGTGCGATAGCTCGGCACCAGCCAGCGGCCGGGCATGTCCAGCATCCGGCCGACCAGCCGCAAACCCGCCTCGCTGCCCGGCACGGTGCAGAGATGGCCGGGATCGACCCCGAAATGAGCCGCCGCCGCCGCCTCCAGCGCCGCCAGTTCCTGCGGATCGGGCAGGCATCGCCAATCCACGGCAATGCGGTCTCTCCCCGGCCAGCTCATGGGGCTGATCCCGGTCGACAGGTCGATCCAGTCAGCACCGCCATAAACCGCCCGCGCTTCCGCCAGCCGCCCGCCATGCCAGGTGAAGCCGCTCATCGCATCAACACCATCACGGCCAGCAAGCCGCTTTCCAGCAGCTCGATCCCCGCGCCATGCCCGTCCCCGGAAATGCCGCCGATCCGCGACCGCAGCCACAGGCCCCACAGCGGAATCAGCACGGCCACAGCCCATAAGCCCGGCATCCAAAAGCTCAGCAGCAGCCCCAGCATCGCCCAAAGGATGAGCGGAGCAACGCGCCAGCCAGCCCGGAACCGGCTCGCCAGCCCTTCATGCAGCGGCGGCAGCCATCGCGTCCAGACCAGCGGCCCGATGCGCGCAACCATCGGCACGGGCACCAGCATCCATGGCGGAAAATGCTCCACCCACAGCCGCAGCAGCACCAGCTTGGCCAGCAATTGCAGGCCGATGGCGACCACGCCGAAACTGCCGATATGCGGATCGGCCAGGACCGCCGACAAGCGCGTCCGGTCGCCATGCGCTGCCCCCGCCGCGTCCGCAATGTCGCCCAACCCGTCCAGATGCAGCGCGCCGGTCACGGCAACCCAGGCCAGCAGGCCGAACAAGGCGCCGGCCCAGGGGTCGATCCTGACGCCAAGTCCCGCCCCGCCCGCCACGATCAGGCCCACGGCAAGTCCGGTGGCGGGAAACCAGCGGATCGCGGCGGCGAAATCCGCTTCATCGACCTCCAGCGCGGGCAAGGGCAGCCGCGTCATCAATTGCAGGGCCAGCGCCAGCCGCTTCATGCGATCAGCCCCGTAATCTGCGCGCCCGCCCATTGCGACGGCTGCTCCCCCGGCCAGACCCGCAGGCTCAGCACCGCGCCATAGGGCAGGTCCACCGCCCAGCCCTGCCGCACGTCGAAACCGCACAGGACCGCCAATGCCGCCCGCATCGCCCCGGCATGGCAGATCACCAGCGCCGGTTCGCCAACGTTGCCCAGCCCCTGCCTGATCCGGGCGCAAAGGTCTGCCCAGCTTTCCCCCTCCGGCGGCGGAAAGCCGTCCGGATCGTCCCAGAAGCGGGCCAGATCGGCGGAAGGAAGAGTCGCGGGATCAACCCCTTCCCAACGCCCGAAATGCAGTTCCCGCCAGCGCCCGTCGACAACATGGCCAACGCCCCGCTCCGCCGCGATGACCGCGCCCGGCGCCCTTGCCCGCGACAGGTCGGACGTCACCACCCGCGCAAAATCCAGTCCCCGCGCCCGCTCGACGCAGAGCGCGACCCCATCCGCTTCCGGCGGGGCGTCCAGATGGCCCAGCAACCGCCCGGCAAGCTGCGGCGCGCCATGGCGCATCAGGTGGAGCGGGACAGCCCTCACAAGGCGCCCGCCACCGCCGCTTCCGCGAAGGTCGCCATGCCCGCATGGGCCGCCAGAGCCGACCGCACGATCTGCGCCGCGACCGCCGCGCCGCTGCCCTCGCCCAGCCGCATGTCCAGCCGCAGCAGCGGGTCGAGTCCCAATGCCGCCAGCAGCCGCGCATGCCCCGCCTCGGCCGACATATGCGCCGCCAGGCAGTGGCCGACTATCGCCGGATTGTCCTTCGCCAGCGGAGCGACCGCCGCGCAGCCGATGAAGCCGTCCAGCATCAACGGCACGCGCAGCCTCCGCGCCGCCATCACCGCGCCCGCCAGCGCCGCGATCTCGCGCCCGCCCAGCCGCCGCAATGTCTCGAAGGCGTCGCCGCAATGCGCCCCATGCAAGGCCAGCGCCGCCGCCACCGCATCGGCCTTGCGCGCCAGCCCATGGCTGTCCACGCCCGTCCCGCGCCCGACCCAATGCTCCGCCGCGCCGCCAAAGGCCTGCGCGCAGAGCGCCGCCGCGGGCGTGCTGTTGGCGATCCCCATCTCCCCCAGCAGCAGCAGGTCGAGACCGGGTTCGACCGCCGCCGCCCCGGCATTGATCGCGGCCAGGCATTCCGCCTCGCTCATCGCCGCTTCGGCGCAAATATCGCCCGTCGGCCGTTCCAGATCGAGCGCCACCACGGTCAACTCTGCGCCGCAGGCTTCCGCCAGGGCATTGATCGCCGCGCCGCCATGGCGGAAATTCGCGACCATCTGGGCCGTGACCTCCGCTGGGAATGCGCTGACCCCCCGCGCCGCCACGCCATGATTGCCCGCGAAGATCGCGGCGCGGATGCGCTCGGCCCGGGGCCGCTCCCGGCCCTGCCAGCCCGCCATGAACAGGGCGATCTCTTCCAGCCGCCCCAGCGATCCGGCAGGCTTCGTCAGCACCGCCTGCCGCGCCGCCGCCGCTGCGACGGCGCTTTCGTCCCGCACGGGCAGATCGGCCAGCGCGGCGGCGAAGGCTGCGCGATCGTCGAAGCGCATCATGAGCAGACGAAGCCTTCCGGCGGCGTACGGACGATGAAATGCCCCTTCACCCCCTGCGGCCAGTCGGCATAGCGCACCACGCCTTCCTCGCTCGCGGCATGGCGCACCGCATAGTCCAGTATCGCGCGGGCGGCCTGCTCGTCCGGCGTGAAATCGCCCAGCACATAGCCGACCTTGCCGGTCCCCCGGATATGCACCGTGCAATGCCGCTGGCAGGCGAAGAGGCAGGGCATGTCCTGCACCGCGACCCCGGCATAGGCCGGATCGCCGTCGCGTATCTTGTGAAGCGCCTCGGCCAGCAACGCGCCGCCGCGCCGCCCGGCCTCATCATCCCTGCTCTCCGCCGACAGCCGGCAGGTCGAACAGACGACCACGGACGCCCCGTGCCCGACCGCCCGCAACATCAGCGACAACTCCGCAAATCAGTCATGCCCATACTCCCGCCCGACGGCAAATGCCCTGACGGGAGAACGGGCAGAGGAAGACGTGCCGGCGCCGGACAGGCGACAGAAGTCCCCCTGCACGGCCGCACCGGCAAGGCGATGGCTGTCGCTCAGCGAGGGAAACCCCGTTCGGCCGGCACACCCTGTCCGGTCGAAGAACGACTGCGTCAGGCAGGTCTCCTGGCTCGCGGGTCGATGCCTCTCCAGCCGCCTTCTCGGAACCTGATGGGTCCAATGGCATGATGGCCGGATGGCTCGCCGCTTACAGTTGCAGGGGCAGCGCGGGCATTCCACCCGTCTTCCCTTTTCATCCCCTTGCGGGGAACCCGTCGCGCCGACGCTGATAAAGGCCGTTCCGCTTTACCGCAAGTGGGTAGGAAACACCGCCTTTCCGGCGCCAAGGCGCGGGAAAGGGCAGCATGGTTACGCTTCTCTTCATCCCTCCGAACTGCTATTATCCGGTCATAATAAGGGAGAGGGTCATGGCGATTCTAACGCGCTGTGTGGACTGGTTCTGCCGGCTGTTCGCCTGCACGGCGGAAAACGACATGCGGGTCAACAGATTGATCGCGCATATCCCCTCGGACGTCAGCGACCGCTGAACGGCCAGCGCTTCAACGCTCCTGCCCACCCCTGGCACGCCGGATGGAACGGCGGCGTCTTTCGCGGCTATTATGGCCATGCTGGCCAATGATCTAGAGCATCGTGCGTAAAAGTGGGAACCGGTTTTGCGCTTAAAACGATGCGACAACAAAAGCTTAGAGCGCGCGGCCTGCGTCCGAATTAACGCAGCGCGCTCTAGGAACCACCCTCGTCCGCCTCTGCCTTGCCACGCTCCTGGGCCTCGCCTTGGGGTTCGAGCGGGAACGGAACGGCCATGATGCGGGCCTGCGCACCCATGGCCTGGTGTCGCTGAGTTCCGCGATGCTGACCTTGTCCGCCCTGGAACTGGCGGAAATCCATCCCGACAGCGATCCGATCCGCGTGGTCCAGGGGCTGGCCCAGGCGATCGGCTTCATCGCGGGCGGCCTGATCTTCGTGCGCGGCGGGGACGTCCGCAACATGACGACCGCGGCCAGCCTGTGGATGGCGGCCGCCGTGGGAATCACCGCGGGCGCGGGGCAATATGTGCTGGTCCTTGCCGTATCGTTCATCGCGCTGCTGCTGCTCGTCTTCGAAAAGCATATCGCGGGCCGCAAGGAAAAGCGGGAGGAACCGGGCGATGACAGCATCGCCATGCCCAACCGCCGCGGTTCGGCCGTCCCGGACCGCGAGCGCTGACCAAGGGCTGGACCGCCATGATCGCAAGCATCATCGCCGCGCCCCGATAGCCGGAACCGATCATCCTTTCGGACAGGTCCAATTGCACGCGTCCGCCGCGCCAGGCTAAACCGAACGCCAGGCCCCGGCATGGCCGTCATGGCGGGATGGCAACTGGGCGAGGCGGAAAAAACGGCCGATGGACGAACGGACATCCATTTCGACCAATCCCTTCAGGGGGCTGGTCCAGCGCGATCATCCCCTGCGGGCGTCGCTGTCGCGGGAAATGCACATACGCGGCCTGCCCCGCTTCGATGCGCCCGCTCAGGCCATGCAATTCGTCCTGCTGGTCGACGAGCAGCAGGCGCGCGACAGTCTGGCGGCGTTGGCTGGCCTGCTTGCGCCCCATGGAACCGTCCCGCAACCGGCCGACCGTTTTCTGACGGCGCGCCTGGATGAGCTTCATTTTTCCTGGGAGCGGCATACCGAATTCATGACCTACAGCTTCCTCGCCCCGGTCAAGGGCGGAACGCTGTTCGATCTTGCCCCCTTTGGCGATGTGCCGCGCTGGCTGGCCGGATTGCCCGGCCGCATCATCCGCTCGACCCATATCTCCATGGTCATGAATGAGCCGGCGGCCGCCGCCATCGCCCAATATTTCTCCACCGACGATCTCATCATTTCCGACGTGGCGGATGGTCATGCCCGGATCTGGAGCGATTTCCGGCTTCATGCCGACGGCTTCGGCCGCCTGCTCATCCAGGACAGGGGATTGCAGGGCGGCGAAAGCTCCCAACTGGTCCAGCGGCTTCAGGAACTGGGCAATTACCGCAAGATCGCCCTGCTCGGCCTGCCCGAAGCGCAGCAGGCGACACCGCTGCTGACCGCGCTGGAGCAACGCCTGACGGCGATCACCGGCCGGGTGGCGCAAAAGGATGCGGACGCCGATCAGGTACTGGAGCAACTCTCGGCCCTCAGCGCCGAACTGGCGGAGATCGTCGCCCGCACCCGCTATCGCATGAGCGCGACGCAGGCCTATGCGGAAATCTGCCGCGACCGAATCCGCCGCCTGGCCGTCGTGCCGGTGCGCGGCTATCGCTCGCTCGACGATTTCACGGAGCGGCGGCTGCTGCCGGCCATGCGCACATGCGACGCCTTCACCAGGCGGCTGGAAGACCTGGCGCAGCGCACCGCCTGGACCAGCGCCCTGCTGCGCACCCGCGTGGACACCGCGCTCGCCCGTCGCAACCGGGACCTGCTGGCCTCCATGGACCGGCGGACCGGACTACAATTGCGGCTGCAACATACGGTGGAGGGATTGTCGGTCGTCGCCATCAGCTATTATGCGCTGGGCCTATGGCACCATCTCAAGGAAGCATTGGAGCATCAGGGGCTGCATCTGCCCGGCTGGGTCGACATCCTGCTGTTTCCGGCGACGATCGCGGCGGTATTCCTGGGCATCCGCCAGATCAGGAAGGCGAAGAAGCCGCCCGCCGGTGGCGGCGCCAAAGAATGAGAGCGCGCGTCCCGCGCCCGGTTTGACGCGGCGCGCTCCAGAACCAGCATCCCTTCAGGCGAAACGGGCCAGCAACTCGTTCAGCAACGGCCGCAGCCGCCGGATTTCAGCGCGATGCGTGGCCGACAGCTTCGCCAGCAGGTCCAGCGCGCTCGGCGTCAGTTGCAACTGGGCCCGACGCCGGTCGGCCGCGCTGGCATGGCGCGTCACCAGTCCCAGCTTTTCCAGCCGGTCCACCAGGCCCGTGGCGCTGTGCGGTTTCAGCAGCAGGCGCCGCGCAATATAGCCGACCGTCGCATCCTCCGCAGGCGCGGCGCGCAGGGCCAGCAACGCCTGATGCTGCTGCGGCGTCAGCCCCATCTGCGCGGCCCTTTCGCTGCTGAAGGCCTGGAACTGGCGCAGCGCGAAGCGGAATTCCGCCAGAGCCGCATAATCCTCATCATTCAATATGGCGCCGTCTGTTTCCATGGAACCTTCATCTTGCAATATATCGTGTTGCGACATAATTGCGCAGCACTGTAGCAACAAAGAGGGATTTGCATGATTCGGGAAGCCTCCGCTTCAACCGAATATGTCGCGCTGGGCGATCATAGCGCGGATCGGCGCATGCTGATGCTGGCGGCGATGGCGCTGGCGGTGGGCAGCGGCGGCGCAGCCGGGGCGTGGATTCTGCTCAGGCTGATCGCGCTTGCGACCAATATCTTCTGGCATGGGCGGTGGTCGGCGGAGGATGCGGAAATTGCCGACAGCGCCGCCGGCATCGGCATTCTCCTCCTGCCCCTGACCGGCAGCCTGATCGTCGGCCTGATGGCCCGCTACGGGTCGGAGAAAATCCGCGGCCATGGCATACCCGAAGCGATCGAGACGATCCTGTTCGGGGAAAGCCGCCTTTCGCTGAAGGTCGCCCTGCTCAAGCCCATTTCCTCCGCCATCTCCATCGGCAGCGGCGGCCCCTTCGGCGCGGAAGGACCGATCATCATGACCGGCGGGGCGATCGGGTCGCTGTTCGCCCAATGCTTCCACCTGAGCGCGGCCGAGCGCAAGACGCTGCTCGTCGCGGGCGCGGCGGCGGGCATGACCGCGATCTTCGGCACGCCGCTCGCCGCCATATTGCTCGCCATCGAAGTGCTGCTGTTCGAATGGAAACCGCGCAGCTTCGTGCCGGTGGCGTTGGCCGCCCTGGTCGCCTGCGCATGGCGTCCCCTGCTGATCGGCAGCGGCCCGATGTTCGCGGTCGCCCTGCATGTCCCCGGCGGAGCATGGCCGCTGGCGGGAGCGGTCGGGCTGGGCCTGCTGCTGGGGCTGGAGGCGGCGCTGCTGTCCAAGGCGCTCTACCGGATCGAGGATGGTTTCCACAGGCTGCCTCTTCATTGGATGTGGTGGCCGGCGCTGGGTTCGCTGGTGGTCGGGCTGGGCGGCTGGATCGACCCGCATGTGCTGGGCGCCGGCTATGCCAATATCCATGCCCTGCTCGGCAACAGCCTGGAGTTGAGGGCGATCGCGATCCTGCTGGCGGTCAAGGCGGTGGTGTGGCTGGTGGCGCTGGGATCGGGAACCTCCGGCGGGGTCCTGGCGCCGCTGCTGATCCTGGGCGGGGCGCTGGGTTGCCTGGCGGGCCAGTATCTGCCTGGCGATCCCGGTTTCTGGGCGATGATCGGCATGGCCGGCATCATGAGCGGAGCCATGCGCGCGCCCATGACGGGGGCCTTGTTCGCCGCCGAACTGACCGGACGTTTCGACGCCCTGCCGCTCTGCATCGCGGCGTCGGTCGGGGCCTATGCCGTCAGCGTGCTCCTTATGCGCCGTTCCATCCTGACCGAGAAGATCGCCCGGCGCGGCCGCCATATCTTTCAGGAATATAGCGTCGATGCGCTGGACTTTCTGCAAGTCCGGGAATTGATGACCGCCGGTCCGGAAACGCTCCCCGGCGCCATGACCGTGGGCGATGCCATCGCCTTCTTCGCCGGGGAGGCGCGCCACCGCAGCTATCCGGTGGTCGATCCGGACGGCGGCCTGTTGGGACTCATATCCCGGAGTGACGTGTTGCGCTGGCAGGTCGAGAATGCCGATCGCGCGACCTCCCTTGCCGAAAGCCTGTCGGATGCCTCCCAACCGGCCGCCTTTCCCGACAGCCCGAGCGGGATGGTGGCCGATCTCATCGTCCAGTCAGGCATTGGGCGCATCCCCATTGTCGAACGGGACAGCCGCAAGGTGATAGGCATTGTGACGCGACAGGACTTGCTCAGGGCCCGTCACAAGGTCCGGAAGGACGAGACGCAGCGGATGCGGCTCCTCGGGTTGCGCCTCGGCCGATAAGGATCAGCATCGACACGGCGAACGGCCGCCAATATGACATGTTCCGCCTCCTTCCTCGCTGCCGGCGCGAATGAGTGCCAACAGCCGTCCGCCGGTTCACGATCCGTCCGAAAAAATTTTGAACCGCCGGACAGTGGGCGCACACTCAATCAGCGGTGCGAAGGAGTCGCTGTGGAAAGAATCGAGCCTGCCAGCCGCATGGACAGGGAGGCGCGCGCAGGCGCGGAGGAGGATTTGCGCCTCGCCGCTCGCATCCGCCTGCGCGACCGCAAGGCGTTCGACGCCGTGTACCGCCGCTATCAGCCCCGTCTGGCGCGATTCCTGATGCACATATTGCGCCGCCGCCATTTGGTGGAGGAGGTGCTGGACGACACGCTGATGGTGTTGTGGGATCGCCCCGAAAGCTTTGCGGGCCGGAGCCGCCTTTCGACCTGGCTGTTCGCCATCGCCTATCGCAAGGCGATGAAGGCGCTAAGAAAGCAGGACGATCCGGTCGAGGATATGGGCGGAGAGGCGCGGGCGAGCAGCGATCGGTCGCCGGAGCAGGATGCCGGGGACAGCCGGGCGAAAGGGGCGCTGCTGGTCGCCTTGTCCCGGCTTTCGCCCGAACAGCGCGCGGTGGTCGACCTCACTTATTTCCACGAGATCGGCTATCGCGAGATCGCGGCGATCATGGATTGCCCGGTCGACACGGTGAAAACGCGCATGTTCCACGCCCGCCGCCATTTGCGGCGCGAGCTGGCCGGCGAACTGAGCGACTGGGTCTGAAAGGTCATGGGCGACATCATCTCCTTCCGCGACGATCCGCATCTGAGCACCGAAATGCTGCTGCCCTGGTATGCCAGCGGTCAGTTGGACCATGAAGATGCCGCGGCGGTGGAAACGCATCTCCGCAACTGCGCGGAGTGCCGCGGCGCATTGGAACGGGAACGCCGGTTGAAGACGGAAATCGGACGGCTACCTCTCAACGCCGAACTGGATTGGCGGGAGCGGCGGCGCCCGACCGAAACGCGCCATTGGCAGCCCTGGGCCATGATGACGCGCCCGGCCATGCTGGCGGCCTTCGTCTGCGCGCAGGCCCTGTTGCTGGGCGGCGCGGTCTGGCTGTTCCGGCCGGTCCCGCCGCAATCCGGCTATCATGTGCTGGGTGCGCCGGCGGCGCGGCCGAACGGCAATCTCATCGTGATATTCCTCCCCGATGCGAGCGAACGGAGCCTGCGCTTCACTCTCGATCGCGCCGGGGCCAGGCTGGTCGACGGACCGACGGCCGCGGGAGCCTATGTGCTGGCCGTCGATCCGGCGCGGCGCGATGCGGCGCTGGCGGAGCTGCGGACCCGGCCCAATATCGTGCTGGCGCAACCGGTCGAGCCGGAAGCGACGAAATGATCCGGACCTTCTTCCTGAGCCTTGCTCTCATGATGGCCTGTGCCTTGCCCGGCACCGCTCGCGGTGCGGAGGCCGCCGGCGGCGATCGGATTCTCGTCATGCTGCGCCTGCCGCCAACGCATTTTCGCGCAAGCGGCGGCTATGGCGGCGGCTATGGCGATAGCATGGGCCGCAGCCAGGCGATGCGGCAGGCGCGGCGCATCGCGCGCGATCATCATCTGACATTGGTCACCGACTGGATGATGCCGGTCATCGATCTCGATTGCTTCGTCATGCGCCTGCCCGCCGGCATCGCGCCCGAGAAAATGGCGGAGGAGGTGTCGCAGGACCCCGCCGTTGCCTGGTCGCAACCGATGCACGACTATCGAACGCTGAGCGCGCAGGCCGGGCATGACGATCCGCTCTACCCTGCCCAGCCAGCCACGACGCTCTGGCATCTCGACAGCCTGCATCGGCTCGCCACCGGGCGCGGCGTCACGGTGGCGGTGATCGACAGCGGCATAGATGCCCGCCATCCCGACCTTGCCGGGCAGATCAAGGGCAATCTGAACTTCGTCGCGGGGCGGCCGCTGATCCCCGAACGGCACGGAACGGCGGTGGCGGGCATCATCGCGGCGCGGGCGGACAATCGGGCCGGGATCGTGGGCATCGCGCCCGCCGCCCGCCTGCTGGGCTTGCGCGCCTGCTGGCAGAGCGACGCCGGGACGGCCGCCGCGACCTGCGACAGCCTCAGCCTCGCCAAGGCGCTGCATTATGCGATCGACCGTCGCGCCGCGATCATCAACCTAAGCCTGGGCGGGCCGCCGGATCGCCTGTTGGCGACGCTGCTTGACGCTGGCATGATGCGCGGCGCAACGGTCGTCGCGGCCTATGATCCCCATTTGCCCGATGGCGGCTTTCCCGCCTCCCACAGCGGAGTCTTCGCCGTCTCGGGCGGCCCGATACCGGCAAGGCGCCCTGTCTATATCGCCCCGGCGCGGGACATTCCCGCGCCTCGACCGGGGGGAGGATGGACGCTGGTCGAAGGAACATCCTATGCTGCGGCCCATGTCAGCGGTCTGATCGCATTGCTCGAAGAGGCGCAAGGGCATAGGCAGGGACGACCGAGGCTGGTCCTTGCGGGAGGAGGATATATCGATGCGCTCGCCACGGTCCGGGGCAAGGCGGTAGGATGTGATGGCCCGTGCCCGGCTCCCTTGGCGGCCGCCAGCCGGGATTAGGCCATCACGCGCCATTCTTGCCTGCATCCTTCTGACGACTGGATCGCCAGCCATCGCGCAATGGAGCGGCAGCGTCACCCTGGCCAGCCAGGCTCGGCTGCGGGGCCGTCCGATCAGCGATCATTGGCCCGTTGCCGAGCTGGAACTGGTTCATGACGATCGGCGCGGCTTCTATGTCGGCGGGCCGGCATCGGTCGTCGTGGGCACGAAACCAAGCATCCAGCCGCTATCCCTGACCCAATATGCCGATTTCGCCCGCAGCCTGCCGCGCGGCCTGGCGATCGACATGGCGTCGTTCACAGCAGCTATGCCGAATATTCAGGGACCGGGCACGACGGCAGCTATACCGAAGCCTATGTCGGCCTGATCGGGCAGCATCTTTCCAGCCGCCTTTCCCTGTCGCCCGCCGATTTCGGCCGCGGTCGACCGAGCCTCTATGCCGAGATGGAGGGGCATGTCGACATCGGCCGCAGCGGATAGCTGTTCGCCCATGGCGGCCTGCTAACCCCGCTTAGGAACAGCGCGGGCGATTATCAGTGCTTCGGTTTGCGCCACCATCCCGCCATGTGCAACGCCTGCAGCACCACGTCGGTGGTCTGCCGGCTCTGCATTGGCCAACCCACCACGCGGCGCGAGTAGAGGTCGATCACGACAGCCAGATAGGTAAAGCCTTCCACGGTGCGGTGTAGGTGATGTCTGTCACCCAGGCCCGGTCTGGCGCAGCCACGTCGACCTGGCGATCCAGAGTGTTGTCGACCGCCAGGGACGGCTTACCGCCATAGCTCCCCGGCCGATGCTTCCAGCCGATCTGCGCCTTGACACCCGCCAGCCTGGTCAGCCGGGCAACACGGTTCGGGCAGCAGGTCTCGCCGTGATCCAGCAGATCATCTTCCCGAGCCCGATGGCTCAACGGGCTCTCCCGCCAAGCATAACAGCCGCTGGGCTGGATGCACAGGCACCGACACATCGACCGAACCTTGAACTGGCTACGATGCTCGGCAACGAACGCGTATCTCACTTTGCATCCCTGGCGAAATACGCGATGGCTTTTTTTAGGACATCGCGCTCCTCGGTCACTCGGGCCAGTTTGCGCTTCAACTGGCGGATCTCGGCATCCTTGCTGACATCGCCAGACACTGTCTTCGCCAATTGCCGCCCAGCATACAACGAATGCTGACTGACACCGAGCCTCTCAGAAACCTCCGCTACCGGATACCCGCGCTCGGTGATCTGGGCCACTGCATCACGCTTGAACTCATCGCTGGAATTGGGCTTCCCCATCATCGCCTCCTGTCCTCAAAATTAGGACCAAAGGCGTCCAGAGATCTAGGGGCCATTCAATGCGCCAGGCACACTCAATACCTATCCTAACGGGCCGCGTTGATCACCTTGCGAAAATCCGCCTCGCGCGGGCGGTCGCGGCGCCCCGGGCATCAACGGCGACAGGCGGTCCCATTCCTCATCGGTCAGATCGCTGGGATAGCGCTTCGTCTTCCTGGCAATCCGCGCTCGGCTTCTACTGCGTTCACATGCAATGCCTGAATCAGACCAATACCTCCTGCGCAACCCCTCAGCCGATTTTCCAATCAGCCTCTTAGTCCGTCAGTGACACCTCGCCGGCTATGACGGTGACAAGAATGCAAGGCTCGTCACCCACCACCCAGCTATCTTCAAAGCCATCCTCCCATGGTGGAACGAGGTAGACCCCGCCTGCCGCATATTCCACGCTCACGCCGCTCGGCTGCACAAAGTGCAGCCGGCCCGACTGGCAGTAGACGACCCGGGTAGGAATTCGCTCCTGGGCCTCATCGATGTACGGTCGGATGTCCCGCGAATAACGCATTCCGGGCAGGAAAGTCGTTCGAAGGGCGGTATACCCTTCGAACCGGACGATTTCTACGCGAGCGCTCGAGAGCTCCGATTTTGCATCAGGACTGTTGAACGATCTGGCAATGATTGGCTTCTGCATGTCAGAACCTCGTGGTTAACGTGGCCACGAACCTGCGCCGTGTGCCTGCTGCGGCAGTGTGGCACAGCGCCGGGCAGACGCCGGCTGCCGACTGGTTCGATCGCGTCAGGAATTCTGTATAGAACTGCTGGTCCAGCAGGTTGTCGACACGAACAGCGAACTGCCAGTGCTCATCTTTCGAACCTACCGAGATCCTCGCATTAGCAAGCCAATAGCCCTCGCTGTAATTATCGGCTATCTCGGCACCTGTTAAGTCGATATAAGGCAGCTGCCAGGGGAAACCGCCGCGATAAGTAGCGTTACCATGTAACTGCAGTTCCAAAGCGTTGCCGATGCCGATGGTATATGTGCTGCTCAGATTGGCCGTCACGCGCGACGCGTTGGGAATCTGTCGGCCACGCAGCGACCTGCCCTGATAGGTGGCATCGGTCCACTTGGCATCGAGCAGTCCGAGCGCTCCGTCGAGTGAAAGCCCGTGCACAGGTTGCCAACTCACAGTAGCTTCCGTGCCATAGCTCCGTGCGTCGCCGGCGTTGGCCAATGCCTTCAGGAACACAGCGCTGCCTGGCGGCACGAAGATGATCTCAGTTTGTCTGTTGCGGGAGTTGATATAGAATCCCGTCAATTCGACATAGAGTTTCGAGGTTAGACTGCTCTTGTAACCAATTTCATAAGTCCAGTTTGTTTCTGGTGCGTAAGGCAGAGCAGGGAAGCTCGAGCTGCTGACCTTGCCGGATTCATATCCCTTCGCAACCGATGCATAGAACAATCCGATCCCTTCGGGCTTATATGACAGGATCAATTTAGGTAGGAATGCCGTGTTAGCGACCTTCTGGTAGCCGGAATTGGGGCGCAACTGGAACATGCGGCTGTCTTCCTCGTAGATAGTCCGCATCAGTCGGCCACCTGCGCCGATCGAGAAATCGCCAAGCCGATAAGTCCCGTTGAGGAAACCGGCAAATTCTGTCTGTTTTGCCTCGTAATCCAGAAATGGATCGATGCGGGCGGTGCCGACGGTGACGATGAACGGCGCGAACGTGCTGAAGCCGTTCTTGCGCCGGGAAGCATAGAGGCCTGCAATCCATTTGAATTTTTCTTCACCGCTCGACGTCAGGCGAAGTTCTTGTGAGAGGAAGGTATTGGGATAGGAATTACTCTCCGCCCGTAGCGCCGGCGCGGCCGTATAATCGACATCGACCAGCACGCGGCGTCGCCAACCTGTCGACCGACAGGCAGATCGTGTTCGAAGCCTATGAGACGAACCGCGCGCTGGGCGGCTTCATCCTGATCGACAAGATCACCAACGCCACGGTGGCGGCGGGGATGCTGCACTTCTCGCTGCGGCGGGCGCAGAATGTCCATTGGCAGGCGACCGACGTCAGCCGCGACTTCCACGCCAACCTCAAGAACCAGAAGCCGGCCGTGCTGTGGTTCACGGGGCTGTCGGGCGCGGGCAAGTCGACCATCGCCAATCTGGTCGAGAAGAAACTCGCCAGAATGAACCGCCACACCTTCCTGCTCGACGGCGACAATGTGCGCCATGGGCTGAACAAGGACCTGGGCTTCACCGATGCCGACCGGGTGGAGAATATCCGCCGCGTGGGCGAGGTGGCTAGGCTGATGACCGATGCGGGGCTGATCGTGATCACCGCCTTCATCTCGCCCTTCCGCGCCGAGCGCGAGATGGTGCGCCAGATGATGCAGCCGGGCGAGTTTGTCGAAGTGCATATCGACACGCCGCTGGCCGATGCCGAGGCGCGCGACGTCAAGGGCCTTTACAAGAAGGCGCGGGCCGGCGACCTCAAGAACTTCACCGGCATCGACAGCCCCTATGAAGCGCCGCACGACCCCGAGATCCACATCGACACCACCAACATGTCGGCTGAACAGGCTGCCGATGCCATCATCGCAAGGCTGATCCCATGAGCACTCCGCTTGATCCGAAAACCATGAGTGATGCCGATCTCGCCTCGCATCTGGCAGAGGTTACCGGACGCATTCTGCTGGAGGTACGCGCCTCGGGCCTGTTCAGCGCCAAGGCGCTGGGCAAGGCCGGGGACCAGACCGCCAACCAGTTCGTCTGCCACGCGCTGCGCGAAGTGCGGGGCGAGGACGGGCTGCTGTCGGAGGAAGAGAAGGACAATCCCGACCGTCTCGCGATGAGCCGGGTATGGATCGTCGACCCGGTCGACGGCACCCGCGAATATGGCGAAGCGCGGGCCGACTGGGCGGTGCATGTGGGCCTGGCGATCGACGGCCAGCCCGCGATCGGCGCGGTGGCGCTTCCGGGTCTGGAGGGCGGCACGCTGCTGCGTTCCGACCAGCCGCGCCCGGTTCCACCCGCGCCGGACAAGCTGCGCATGGTGATCAGCCGCACCCGCCCCGCCGCCGAAGCGGTCGCGGTGGCGGAACGGCTGGGCGCCGAGTTGGTCCCCATGGGCAGCGCCGGGGCCAAGGCCATGGCCATCGTCCTGGGCAAGGCTGACATCTACCTCCATTCGGGCGGGCAATATGAATGGGACTCCATGGCACCCGTGGCAGTCGCGCTCGGCCATGGCCTCCACTGCTCGCGCATCGATGGGTCGCCGCTCATCTATAACCAGGCCGATGTCTATCTCCCCGACCTCCTCATCTGCCGTAAGGAGCATGCGGGGCAGATTTTCGAACTGATCGCGGAGGTCACGCAGGTCGCCGACTGAAACGGCCGATCCCGCTAGAGCGGGCCATATGCCCGGTAAAGATGGCAGGGCGGCAGGTTGCGCCATTCGAAATCCTTCTCGACCCGCGCAAAGCAATAGGCCGAAAGAGGCGGCGACCAAGCGGCACGCTGGCCAACTCGTTCATGCGCCGAATTCGCTGGTTTATTGGCCCTGGTATGATAGCCGACGCGATGCGCTCCGTCGCGTGCCGGCCCGGTTCGACGCATGGGAACTGCATGGCTGGGCGGTCGAGGTGAGCATGACGGGCCGGTGTTTGTGGACTGCCGCGTCGCGAAACGCGACAATTGTTATCCGATGATCGCACCGGGCGCCGCGCATACAGACATGCTCTTCGGCGCCGGCGACATGATCGACGGGGGCGAGGAAGCCTCTACGATGGTGTGATGTTGAATGACCGAGTACGCGCACTACAGACCGCCAAAAATCAAAATCTGCCAGAGGCAAGAAAATGTCATGAGCACTAGCCAGGAGTTGCGCGGTAGCGCCCATAGCCGACCTTCACGAGTAATCCTTCGTCACACATTCGAGCCAAGTAGTAGCGATGGACACCAATATTCGCGAAGTTTTTGGTCCGAATTTCGTCGCCTTTTTTGGCGAGCGCTACAGCCCGCTCCCTTAGCGAAAGTTTTGCCCCCCGCAATTTGGCTCTTTCCGCGCGATCACGATCTCGCTTCCCCACCCCATGATTCGGTGGCCACAGAGTCTCATCAGAAGCGACATTGCTTACCTACGACACGCGGCCCGTGTTCCATCAATCCGACGCAGCCATCCGCGGCCATGTCTTCTGCTCGTTCATGGCCTTGCTACTATCCCATGAATTGTCCCGGCTCTGCGCGGCCCGCGACCTGAAGCCGGAATGGCAGCCGCTGCTCAACGATCTCGACCGTCTGCAGAAAGTGACCCTCCACAAGGACGGCAAGGACATCACAATCCGGACACCTACGGCCGGCATGGTCGGCGCGGTGTTCCAGGCCGCCGGCGTCGCTCTGCCAGCCAACATCCACGAAAATCCAACCGCATAAGCTGCCCTCACGCGCAAAGCTCCCATGTGGCGCTAAGGATCTTGCTCGTTCGAACAACCTATTGATTATGAATATATTTATGGAATGCGGTGTTCAAGTTGGGCCAAGGCATTCTCGCGCCTCACCGTTTCGAATTCTACCTGCAGCAGATCAGGTCGGCCTCCATGATCGCCATGCGTGGGCGCCTGTAGAAGGAGGGCGAGGTCAGCCTGCTACAGCGCCATAAATGGCGCGCAAGACTTCAGGTTCGCGTTGATTGACAGCGCCTGCCTCTTCGATCGTGCGGACCGCATCCAGACCGCGCAAGCCAATCAGCGTAGGACGTCCTTGCTCCACCATCAGATAGCGTTCATCGGTTCGATAGCAGGCGATCCGGCCCAAGCTGACCCGGACAGCATCGGCAAGCGCGGCGCGAGCGAGAGCCAAGTCGGACCACCAGCATTGAATGACGGCGCCGAACAGCCGGCTGGCTCCCCCCTCTTCGACATCGGTATCGTTCCAGCCGGCCGGATCGGCTCCAGATAAATCATGGAACGCCACCATGATAGCTCCATCGCGCGTCAGACCTTTCGCGACCTCGATACCCCCCACCTCCAGAGGCAAAACGAGGAAATAGCTGTCCAACGCCAATCGATCGGCATCGCCGAAAATCGATGTCGCATCCGCCTCCAAATTATAAAGCAGGGCGCGGCGGAAGACATTCTGCTCGTCACGGTGAATATGGCTGGTGACGGGGCTGTGGATCAGCCCGTCGCGGTCGCCGGGATTGGCGAAGGTGACGACGGCGATCCCCTCAAAGGGTTCGACGATGGCTGACCCCATGTCCTCCAGCGGCGCCACATGATGCTGGACATAGCTTTCGAAGCCGGGGATGCGCGCCGCCATCACACCATGCACGTCGCGCCAGTAACGCGAGAAGAGATCGCGCGAGATGTCGGGCCTGCGTTCCAGCAGCGCGATGGTGGTCGCTTTGCTCATGCTTGCCACAGCGCGCCCTCCACCGGCAGCACGGTCCCCGAAACATAGGCGCCCGCGCGTGATGCAAGGTACAGCACCGCGCCGCCGATATCCTCCTGCGCGCCCAGCCGTCCGGCGGGAATGCCCGCCACCACCTGATCCTTCAGCCCCGGCACCGCCGCGAAGAAGCCGTCGGTCATGTCGCTGGGGAAGAAACCCGGCGCGATGGCGTTCACGGTGATCCCCTGTGCGGTCAGGTCCGACGCCATCATGCGGGTCAGTTGATGGATCGCCGCCTTGCTCGCGCCATAGGCATAGGCGCCGTTGCTGCTGCGACCCCAGAGGGCGCCAATCGAGCCGATGGAAATGATGCGCGCCGGATCGCCCGGGATCGCCGCCGCCTTGAGCTGCGGCAGCAACGCCTGTCCCAGAAAGAAGGGCGCCCTCAGATTGAGTCCCAGTTCGCGGTCCCATTGATCGGCGCTGGCATCCTCCATCGCGCCAGCGCTGAACATCCCCGCATTGTTGACGAGGATGTTGAGCGTGGAAATACGCCCGGCAATGTCAGCAGCAGCAGTCTCCACCCCGGCTGCGGTGCCCAGATCATGGGCCAGAAAGGTCGCCTGACCTGCTCCTTCCAGACCTTGCGCAAATGCCTGCCCCGCTTTCGCCTCGCGTCCGACGATCAGCACCTGAGCACCGGCCTCGACCAGAGTGCGGCTGATCATCGCGCCCACCCCTTTCGCCCCGCCAGTGACGACGGCGGTCTTCCCCGCAACGGAAAACAGCGTTTCGAGGATGCTCATGCCGGCTTCGCGATGTTGAGGGTCTGAAGCGCGGTGTAGGGATACAGGCCTTCCAGCCCACCCTCGACGCCGTAGCCCGACTGTTTGTTCGCCGGGAAGGGGATGGCCGGATCGAGCGCGCAATGCTGGTTCACCCAGACGCTACCGCTTTCCAGCCGCAGCGCGACCTTCGCCGCCGCTTCGGGATCGCTCGACCAGACCGATCCCCCCAGCGCATAGGAGGAGGCATTGGCGCGGGCGACGACATCATCGATGTCGCTGTAGCGGATGATCGGCAGGATCGGACCGAAGGGTTCTTCGTCGACGATCGCGTCGCCTTCCGCCACGTCGCGCACGACCGTCAGCGGCACGAAATAGCCCCGGCCCTCGGGCAATTCACCCCCGGCTATGATCGTGCCGCTGGCCCTGGCCCCCGCCAGATAGTCCAGCACCTTGTCATATTGCGCCTTGTTCTGAACCGGCCCGAATTGCGCTTCGGGGTCGCGGCCGCCGACGACCGTCGATCCGCCCGCATAGGCCGCGATCTCCGCGCACATGGCGTCGTACAGACTGTCATGCACATAAAGCCGCTTGATGATCGCGCAGACCTGCCCGCTGTTGAAAAAGGCAAAGGCGAATATGGCGGGCGCGATCGCCTTCACATCGGCATCGGGCAGCACGATCGCCGCGTCATTGCCGCCCAACTCCAGCGTCAGGCGCTTCAGGGTCGGTGACGCCGCCTCCATGATCTTGCGGCCGGTGCCGGTCGATCCGGTGAAGGTGACCTTGGCGACATCGGGATGGGACACCAGATGCGCGCCCGCCTCATTGCCGCCCGACAGGATGTTGACGACGCCGGCCGGCACGACATCCTTGAACAATTCACCCAGCCGCAGCGTGGTGAGCGGGGTCGAGGGTGCCGTCTTGACGACGATGCTGTTGCCCGCCGCCAATGCCGGCGCGATCTTGTTGCAGGCGATGAACACCGGCGCATTCCATGGCACCACGGCGGCCACGACGCCCAGCGGCTTGCGGTGCAGTTCAACCCGGCGCGTCTCGTCCTCGATCAGCACTTCCGGTTCGATCCGCAGGCCAGCATAGTAATTCAGATAGCCCGCGGCGAGATGCGCGATCTCGAACTGGGCGAGCGCCATCGGGCGGCCGGTTTCCTGAATGAGCAGCCCGGCCAGCTCCTCGACATTGTCGGTGACCACCTTTGCCATGGCCGCCAGCACCGCGCCGCGCGCTTCGGGCGTGGCGTCGCGCCAGGCGGGATAGGCGCGCTTCGCGGCGGCGACCGCCTGTTCAACTTCCGCCACGCCGGCGTCGGGCACCTGCGCCACGACGCTCTCGTCGCTCGGATCGATGACGTCCATGTGGCGCGCGGTATCGACCAGCGCCCCGTCGATCAGCATCTTGACCATGTTCTTACCTCTCCGCTGTCTTGCTTATTCTGTCAGGCGTTCTGGAGCAGCGGCGCGGGCGCGCCGGCGGCGAGGATGACGGCATCCTCGAATTTCTTGACGACCATCGGTTCGAGTACCCGGACCTTTTCGACATTGGCCTCCTTCACATGGCCGTAGCCACGGATCTGCGCCGGCAGCGAGGCCAGCTCGACCGCCGCGGCATGATTGGCAGGCGTCAACCTAGCCGCGACCATCTGCATCTGCGCTTCATAATGGTCGATCAGGCCGCGCTCCATCTTGCGCTCCTGCGTATAGCCGAAAATGTCGAAGGCGGTGCCGCGCAGCCCCTTGAAGCGGGCGAGGAAAGCGAACGCCTTGTCCATCCACGGCCCGAACTCGCGCTTGATCAGATGCCCATCCGCATCGCGCTTCGAAAAGAGCGGCGGGGCGAGATTGTAGCGCAGCTTCGCGCCATCCTCGAACGCATCCTTCAACTGCTGCTTGAACGCCGGGTCGGCGTGCAGCCGGGCGACCTCATATTCGTCCTTATAGGCCATGAGCTTGGCGAAGTTACGCGCGACCATGACGGACAGGCCGTCCTTGCCGGGCGTGGCGATCGATTCCGCCTTCACCACGATATCGACCAGATCCCGATAGCGCTGCGCCCAGGCCGCATTCTGATAATCGGTCAGCAGTTGCGTGCGATGCGCAACAATGTCCTCAAGGCTGGTGAGCGGCGTGAAATCCAATTCCTGCACATGGGCCACCACCGCCTTTTCGATGCGGGCGGGGTCGACCGCCTGCAAGCGCCCAAGCGCGAAGGCGGCCTTGTTGAAGGGGATGGCAACGCCGTTAATCTCCACCGCGCGCTCGATGGCTTGCGGAGAGACCGGCAGCAGACCAAGCTGGCAGGCATAGCCCAGCATGAACAGGTTGGCCGCGATCGTGTCCCCCAGCAAGGCGAGACCAAGGCCAGTGGCATCGACCCCATGGAGATCGACCGACAGCGCCTTGAGCCGATGGACGAGCAGACCCTGATCCAGCGTCAGGTCGGGATTGCGCTGGAAGGCCGGTGTCGGCGTGATGCGGGCGTTGACGACCGTCTTCGTCCGCTCGGCCGACAGCGTCATCGCCGGCTCCTTGGCAAGGCCTGCGACCGCGTCGAACGCCAGCGCCAGGTCCGCCTCTCCAATGCCCAGCTTCTGCGCGCCCAGATCGTCATTATCTGCCGCGATGCGCAAATGGCTGAACACCGCGCCATTTTTCTGGCTGAGGCCGGTCATGTCGAACACCGATGTCGACTTGCCCTCCAGATGCGCGGCCATGGCGAGCAGCGCGCCGATGGTGACGACGCCGGTACCGCCGATACCGGAGATCATGATATTATAGGCGCCGTCATGCAGCGGCACGATGGTCGGATCAGGCAGCGCCATGTCGGCCTCGCCGTCCAGTTGCGCCTTCTTCGGCTTGCGCGGTTCGGCGTCGAGTACGGTGACGAAGCTCGGGCAGAAGCCCTTCACGCAGCTATAGTCCTTGTTGCAGTTGGACTGATCGATCTGGCGCTTGCGGCCCAGTTCGGTTTCCTTGGGCCAGACGCTGACGCAATTGGACTGGACCGAACAGTCGCCGCACCCTTCGCACACCGCCGCGTTGATGAACATCCGCTTGGCCGGATCGGGGAATTTGCCGCGCTTGCGGCGGCGGCGCTTTTCTGCCGCGCAGGTCTGTTCATAGACGATGACGGTGACGCCCGGAACGTCGCGCAATTGCTTTTGGACCGCATCATAAGTGTCGCGATGGTGGACCGTCACCCCCTCGCCCAGCCCACTATGCGCGCCGTAAAGGTCGGGCCGGTCGGTCACGACGACGCAGCGCCCCGCGCCTTCGGCCAGCACCTGCCGCGTGATGTCGCCCGGCGTCAGCGGGCCGTCGACCGGCTGGCCGCCGGTCATGGCGACGGCATCGTTGAACAGGATCTTAAAGGTCATGTTGACCTTGGCCGCCACCGCGCCCCGCACCGCGAGCAGGCCGCTATGATAATAGGTGCCGTCGCCCATATTCTGAAAAATATGGTTCATGTCGCTGAAGTAGGCGAGGCTGTACCAATGCGCGCCCTCGCCGCCCATCTGGGCGTTGGGCATCATCTCCGGCCCCGAATACATCGCCATGGCGTGGCAGCCGATGCCGCCCGCCGCGATCGATCCTTCGGGAAAGCGGGTGCCGGTATTGTGCGGGCAGCCCGAGCAGAAATAGGGCGATCGCGCCGCATCGGCGGGCTTCAATGCCGCCACCGTCGCCATCTGGCGCGACAGCCGCTGCGCCCGCTCCGCCAGCGCCGCGTCCCCGACGCCCAGCCGCCGCAGCCGTTCGGCGATGACGAGCGCGAGTTGCACGGGTTCCAGCTGCTCGTCGGACGGGATCATGAAGACACCGTCCTCGTCCAGCTTGCCGACGATGCGCGGCATGTCGGGGCCGCCGTAGAGGATTGCCTTGGCCTGATTCTCGGTCAGCGGATCCTTTTCCTCGATAAAGAGGAGTTCGGACTGACCCTTGGCAAATTCGGCCAGGCCCTGCCGCTCGACCGGATACATGCAGCCCAGCTTGTAGACGCTGATGCCATGGGCCGCCGCGTCGGCGTCATCCAGCCCGAGCAGCTTGAGCGCCTGGCGCACGTCCTGCACCGCCTTGCCGGTCGACACGATGCCCAGCTTGCGGACGGGCGCGTCGACCAGCAGACGGTCGATACGGTTGGCGCGCACGAACTTCTCGATCAGCGGCCAGCGATAGCGCTTGACCACCGTCTCCGACGCGATGCGGTCGAGATGGGTGGGGTAATTGTGGAAGCCATTGGCCGGGGCCGGTCCGCGATCCGGCGTGACCGGGCCGTTGTCGCCGACGCGAACATCGACCGTCATGGTCTGCTCCAGCGTCTCGTTCGTCAGCTTGAAGCCGGTGTAGAGGCCGGTATAACGCGACATGGCGATGCCCAGCAGGCCCAGGTCGATGACGTCCTGCACATTGGACGGCGCCAGGATCGGCATGCCCGCGTGCATCAGCGCCATCTCGCTCTGATGCGACACGGTGGAGGACTTGCCCGAATGATCATCGCCCGCGACGATCAGCACGCCGCCGTTGGGGTGGGTTCCCGCGAAATTGCCATGCTTGAACGGATCGCCCGAACGGTCGACGCCCGGTCCCTTGCCATACCAGATGGCGAAGACGCCGTCTTTGTTCGCGCCCGGCGTGGTCGCCAGCATCTGCGTGCCCCACACCGCCGTCGCCGCCAGATCCTCGTTCACGCCGGGCTGGAACAGGATATCATGGCTTTCGAGCAGCTTCTTGGCCCGCCACAATTCCATGTCGTAGGACCCAAGCGGCGACCCGCGATAGCCCGAGATAAAGCCGCCGGTGTTAAGGCCGTTGCGCTGGTCGATCTCCCTTTGCAGTAGCGGCACGCGGATCAGCGCATGGGTACCGCTCATGATCACCCGGCCGTCATCGACCGTATATTTGTCGTCGAGTTTCACATCACGCATGGGCATTGTCTTTCGGCTCCGGCTCGTGCCAGGCAGCCGCCTTGTCGCGGAGGTAGGCAGCAAAGGCGGGGGTAAAATCGGCAAGGACGGTGCGGCTGGACGGGCGCGTCACCATCATGGCGTACCAGTCGCGCAGGCCCGCAATGGAATCGAGCAGCGAGGCGCCGTAGCTGAACTGCATGACGCGTTCGCCCACGTCGAAGGTATAGAAGGCGAACAGGTCCGCATGGGTCAGCCCGACCCCCAGCAGGAAGGGGTTCGGCCGCACCAGATGCGCCAGCGCGCGCATCGCGCGCTCGACGACCGGCTGGACGGCGGCGATCGTCTCCGGCGCATTGACACCCCCCATGAAGACGCCGGGAAAGAGCGAGCGCAACGGCGCTTCGACATAGAGCTGGACGATATTGATGACCTGCCGCGCGCGGGCGCGCTCAAAGGCATCGGACGGATAGAGCGGAACGCCGGGAACGGCCTCCTCGATATATTCAAGGATCGCGACGGTTTCGGCGATGCAGCCCTCGTCCGTCCGCAGATAGGGAATCTTGCCCATCGCGCTCTGCGCCAGAAACGCGTCATCCTGGGCCGCGCGGGTCGGGACGACCGTGAAGGCCGCGCCCTTTTCGATCAGCGCCGCCCGCGCCGCGTTGAAATAATTGCTGACCGGATAGCCGTGCAGGGCCAGGGTTCCGGGCGCAGGATCGAACGACGGATCGGTCATGTCATGCCGAAACCTGGGAAACGAGGATGTCGTTACCCTCCATCGTCACGTCGTACCGCTTGATCAGAAGGTCGGGATCTTCCTCACATTCGCCCGTGACCAGGTCGAAGCTCCAGCCGTGCCAGGGACAGGTCAGCACCGTGCCGCACAATTCGCCCTGATGCAGCGGCCCCTGCGCGTGCGGGCAGCGCGCCTGGGTGGCGACGGGCGTACCCTTCACCAAAAAGATCAGGATCTTTTCCGATCCCAGCGACGCGCGGAGCGGCTTGTCTGCCGTCAGCTCCGACATTTCACCCACTTTCATCATATCCGCTCCCTTGCCCCGTCATACATCGGGGTCTGTGCATCCTGTCCTAGCGCATCCTGCCCCAACACAGCAGGGCGAGCGACGCCATATCCGGGCAAAAGGTGACAGCCGGTGACGTTCGGCTCTTCCCGACCGACATGGACGGCCGCGCTCATCCTTTTTCCTCGGCGAAGATCTTGCCCGGATTGAGGATGCCCTTGGGGTCCAGCAGTTTCTTGATGTCGCGCATCAAACCGCGCTCCAACGGGTTCCGCGTGATCGGCAACCAGGGCTTCTTTTCCAGACCGATGCCATGTTCGGCGGACACCGACCCCCCGATCGGACGGAGCGGTTCATAGACGCAGGTTTCCACCTGCTCCCGGTCCTCGGACGTTCCCGCGCCGATGGCGATGTGCAGATTGCCGTCGCCGACATGGCCCAGAAATGCGATGCCGCCATCGGGCCAGATCGCCTTCAACCGGCGCCTGACCTCGCCCATATAGGCTTCCATTGCGCCGACTGGCAGGCTGACGTCGAAGGCGTAGAAAGGCTGGAAGTCATGGACGATATGTTCCAGATCCTCCCTTATGCCCCAGATCGCAGCGCGATCCTTTTCCGACCGTGCGACGATGGCGTCGTCGAACAGCCCTTTTTCCGCAGCGTCTGCCAGCACCGCCTCGAACAGGTCGCGGTCGCGCTCATGGTCGGAACCCAGCGCCTCGATCATCGCATAATAGGGCTTGTCAGACCCGAGCGGCGCGGCGTGGCGCCCCTCCCCGGTGTTGACGCGGTAGAAACTGTTGTCGACCAGCTCGAACGCACTCAGCAGGCCACCGAGCGCGCCGTCGACATGGCGCAGCAATTTGGCGATGCGATCGAAACTGTCGGCGCAGACCAAAGCGGTATTGCTGCTGACCGGCCGCTCCCGCAGGCGCAGGACCAGGCGGGTGATGACGCCCAGCGTCCCCTCGCTGCCGATGAACAGCTGCTTCAGGTCATAGCCTGTATTATTCTTGATCATCTGGTTCATGGAACACAGCACCCGGCCATCGGCCAGCACCACTTCCATGCCAAGAACCTGCTCTCGCATCATACCGTAGCGGATGACGCGCATCCCGCCCGCATTGGTCGCCGCATTGCCGCCGAGCTGGCACGATCCCCGTCCGCCCAGGTCCAGCGGAAAGCTGAGGCCATGGGCTTCCAGATGATCCTGAAACTGCTCCAGGATCACGCCCGCCTGGACGATGGCGGTGCGGTTGGCGGGATCGACGCTCTCGATCCGGTTCATCCGTTCTAGCGACAATATGACCTCGCCCGGCCGCGTCTGGGTCGCGCGGACCCAGCCGGACATGCCGCCCTGGATCACCACCGGCTGACCGGCCGCATGGCACAATGCCATGACCTGCGACACCTGCTCGGTGGTTTCGGGACGCAACAGCACGTCCGCCTCGATCCGCGCCATGAAATAGCCGGGATGGCGGCCGGAAACGTCCTCGCCAGTCAGCACGCCGCCCTCGCCTAAAATGGCGCGGAACTGGTCGATCAATGGGGTCAAGGGCGCACCGGCAGCCGAAGGATCGCCGCTCATCGGGCCTTGAACCTGACCGGCAGCGTCTTGGGGCCGCGCGCGAAATAGGAATCGGACCATTTGACCGTGTCGCCGATCGCCTCGATACTTTCAAAGCGCGCAGTCAATATCTCCAGCGCGCTCTTCGCCTCCATGCGCGACAGATAGGAGCCAAGGCAGAAATGCGGCCCCTGCCCGAAGGACATGATCTCCTTGGGGTTGCGGTCCAGCACCAATTCCTCGGATCGGTCGAACTTGCGCTCGTCATGATTGGCCGAACCCAGCAGCGGTAGCACCAGCGACCCCTTGGGGATGGCGACCCCCGCCAGCTCGGTGTCGCAGGTCGTGTGCCGGAACAGCATCTGCACCGGCCCGTCGAAGCGCAGCATTTCCTCCAGCAGAACCGGAATCTTCTCGGAATCGGCCCAGATGGCGGCGGCGATATCGGGATGGGTCTTCAGATGCGCGAAGGTGATGCCCAGCAGGTTGGTGGTCGTTTCGACCCCGCCGATCAGCAGCAATATCGCCATGTTCAGCACTTCGCTGCGGGTCAGGCGCTCGCCATTGACCTCCGCCTGGATGAAGCCGCTGATCAGGTCGTCGCCGGGATTGGCCGACCGTTCGTCATAGACCTGCTCGAAATAGGCGCGGATCGCCTTCGAACTGCGCTCGATCTCGGCAAGGCGTTCGGGGCCATAGGCCGCGCGGTTGCCCGCCGCGAGCAGATCATCGACCCACGTCTTGAAATCCACCCGGCGGGCAATGTCCACGCCCAGCACTTCGGCAATCACGCTGACCGGGAACAGCCCGGAAAACTCCCAGACGAAATCGAACTCGCCTTCGCTGCCATGTTTGGCAAAGATGTCGTCGATCAACTCGTGCGTCACGCTGCGAATACGATCCTGCAAAGCGCCCACCCGGCTCGGCACGAACGCCTTGTTGGCGAGCTTGCGGATGCGGACATGGCCCGGCGGGTCGAGCGAGATCATCGGCTGCACTTCGGGCACCGGATCATATTCGCCGAGCAACGCCGGCCAGAATTGCGCGGAGGAGAAAGTCTTGCCGTCGCTCAGCACTTCCTCGACATCGTCCCAGCGGGAAATGGCGAAGCC
Source organism: Sphingobium sp. 15-1 (assembly GCF_013375535.1). Classification (GTDB taxonomy): domain Bacteria; phylum Pseudomonadota; class Alphaproteobacteria; order Sphingomonadales; family Sphingomonadaceae; genus Sphingobium; species Sphingobium aromaticivastans. The sequence goes on along the minus strand of NZ_JABXJG010000002.1, from coordinate 35,782 downwards.
CTGCATCATGTCCAGCCATTTGACCGGCTCTTCGGCCCGCAGCTGGGCATAATGCGGATAGGGATTGGCGGTGACCGCCGGGTCCAGGGGATTATAGGTCATTGCGCTTTCAAGCCTGAGCCGTGTCGAACGCCGGGATGACGCCCAGTTGCTGGAAGACCGGAACCGCATCCCAGATGCTGCGCTCCAGCACGATCTTGCCATTCTCGTCCCAGCCCATGACCGTGACGCCGCGGGTCTTGGTGATCTTGCCCTTGGCGGGCACGCCCAGGAAATCGCCGGCATGCTTGGTTTCCCAGGTCCATTGGAAGGACCCCAGCCGGTTGTCGCCGACATAGTCGAACACGTCGAACCTGTTATAGCTCTGGGTCGGGTCCTCGATGATGAAGCCTTCGAAGAATTTGCGCAGCGCCGGGAGATCATTGTTGATCCGAAGGTCGAAATTGACATCCTCGAACTGGAACTGCGGATTGTAGAGCGTCATCAGCTCGTCTGTACCGTCGGCGAACAGGCCGATCCAATATTGCGCCCAATCCTTGTTCATCTGCTCTCTCCTCTGCGGCGCGCCTGCTTGCGCGTCTGTCGGGCAACTTATGCGGCGCGCCCATGACCTGATTGATAATGCTGCTCCAAAAAGCAGCCATGGCCAAGCGCGCATGCGATTTGCTTTTCGTGCCAAAATCTGAGCAATTTCGCGCCAGCGCCGCTTATGCTGCATCGCAAAATGGCGGAAATCCGCGATTGCCGCTTGTAATCTATTGTCCCGCTAGGTCATGCCTTGTCACGCTGGGGCATTTTCTTCGACACCATATCGGCGTCTTTAAGGGGCCACTCTGAATTCACGTCCAACAGAAGCCGAGACAATCGGCAACGCATGATCAGGGAAGGAGAGATGTTTTGAAGGCCATCACCCATTTACCGCTTATGAGCCTTATCCTGTCGGCGGGTCTTGCCCTGCCGGCGATGGCTCAGGAGCCCGCGCCCGAGCAACCACCGCAGCGCGGCAATACGCTCGAAGAGATTGTCGTCACCGCGACCAAGCGCAACGAGAATTTGGTCAAGGTGCCGATCTCCGTCAGCGTCGTCACGGAAGCGGCGATCGCGGAACGGGGCATCACCCGCCCTGCCGATTTCCTGGCTTCCACCCCCAACGTCACCTTCGTCGAGGATAATGCGGGCGAAGCCTATATCAACATCCGCGGCCAGACGTCGGTGCGCAATTCCGACCCGAACGTCGCGATCGTCATCGACGGCGTCACCCTGTCGAGCGTCAAGCCGTTCAACCAGTATCTGTTCGGCATCCAGCAGATCGAAGTGCTGAAAGGACCGCAGAGCGCCCTTTACGGCCGCAACGCGGCTGCCGGCGCCATCGTCATCACCACCAAGAAGCCGGGCGACACGTTCGAGGGGAATGTCGTCGCCGCCTATGGCAATTTCAACACCGCCCGCGCCAGCGCATCGGTCAGCGGCCCGCTCGCGCCGGGCTTCGGCTTCAGCGTCGCCGGCGCGTTCCGCGACACCGACGGTCCCTTCACCAACATCACCACGGGGGAGAAGGTGCAGCGGTTCCAGAACAGCAGCGGCCGCGCCCGGCTGGTCTATGACAATGACGGGCCGTTCACCGCCGACCTCAAGGTCACGGCGCTCCGGTCCAAGGGGGGCGGCAGCGCCTATAATGCGCAGTTTGTCGGCCTGCCGATCGGTGGCTTCCCCGGCACTGCGCTGGACGCGAACAATACCGACATGCCGTTCGTCTCCAACGTCACCGGCGCGTTCAGCGAAAAGTTCATCGATGCCACCTTCAAGGCGGAATATGACATGGGCTGGGCGAAGTTCACGTCCATCTCCAGCTACAACCATCTGAACCAATATTTCGGCAGCGACAGCCCGCCCTATATTCCGCAGGACACCGGCCTCGCAGGCGGGGGCACCGTGCAGCAATATACCTATTCCGACACCAATTATTCGCAGGAAGTGCGCCTGACATCGGACAGCGCCAATCGCTTCCGCTGGCAGCTCGGATTCTACATCCTGCGGTTCGAACGCGACCAGACCAGCAAGATCGGCCTGGACACCAATGGCTCGCTTCCCGCCGATCGCGACACGATCGACCCGGCGACCACGGTTTCCTTCAGCAATCCGCTGTATCGCACGACCAGCTACGCGCCGTTCGCCAGCGTGCAGTTCGACCTGACCGACCAGTTCCATATCAACCTGGCCGGACGCTACGACACGGAAAAGCGGTCGATCCGCGAAGCCGCCTCCCCCGCGATCAATCCGCTGACCGGCGTCAGCTATAATAATTGCGTGGCGCAGGGACAGGCATTCGACACCTGCAAATTGTCGCGGACCTTCAAGCAGTTCCAGCCCAAGGCCAGCCTGTCCTACGACCTGGCGCCGACCGCCAGCGTCTATGCCAGCTACGGCAAGGGCTTCAAGTCGGGCGGCTTCAACCCGATCGGTTCGCGCCAGGCGCTGATCGACGCGGCCGGCGGCAATGCGGCCAATATCTATGTGCAGGACGGCTATAACAAGGAAGTCTCCACCTCCTACGAGATCGGCGCGAAGGCCCGCTTCTTCAATCGTCGCCTGTCGATCAACGCCGCCGTCTTCAAAACCGACATTTCCGGCGCGCAGCAGTTCCAGTTCCAGCCGTCCGCCGGCCTGCAAACGACGGTCAGCATCGACAAAGTCAAGCTCAAGGGCTTCGACGTGGACTTCGACGCAATGCTGCCGATGGGCCTCCATCTGTTCGGCGGCTACGGCTATACGCACGGGCGGGTTGCGGCCTTTGCCGGTAACCCGGCGGCGGTCGGCAATGTTGCGCCGGGCGCGTTCAAATATACGCTGAACCTGGGCGCCAGCCAGAATATCGACCTGACCGACGACTTGCGGCTGGTGCCACGGGTCGAGATGAACCGCTATGGCTCCATCTGGTGGGACGTCGACAATTTCGCGGGCACGAAGCGCAACCCGCTGACCCTGCTGAAGGCCCGCCTGTCGCTCAAGAGCGCGCATGGCTGGGAAATCTCGGCCTATGGCGACAATCTCACCAACAGGAAATATTATCAGGAAGTCGTGCCTTTGCTGTCGGTCTTCACCGTCAACTATCGCGGTCCGACCCGCAGTTATGGCCTAGAAGCACGCGTCGATTTCTGAAACCTCTCCCTGGGACCCGGCATCGCGCCGGGTCCCTTTTTTGCGATCGCGGAGGGACGACATGAACCTGGAATGGGAACAGGACTGGCTGGAACAGTTCGACAATCGGCTGGAAGAGCTGATGGCCAATTATCCCGAAGAATTTGAATATGAGGATTTGAACTTCGGCGTCCGCATCGACAATGATCGCGAAAAGCTGCGCCGCTGGTTCACGACCTTCGAAAATGCCGATCCCGACAAGTCCAGACATTATTTTAACGCCACCCGCTATCATGGCGACGAAAAGGGCGGCTGCCTGGAATGGACGTGGGAGATCCATCACAGTTCCGACTTCCTGGGCCTTCCCTCGACGGGCAAGACCACCCTGGTGCAGGGCATGACCATCCACGCCTTCAAGGATGGCAAGATCGTACTGGAACGCAGTCTTTGGGACACCGCCGCACTGATGCGGCAATTGGGCCTTCAGGCGCCCGTCGAAGTGGAGTTTCATTGATGTTCGACCTCACTGGCAAGGCCGCGATCGTCACCGGCGCGGGATCGGGCATCGGCGCCGCCATCGCCCAGCGGTTTCGCGCGGCGGGCGCCGACGTGCTGGTGGCGGACATCAGCCCCAACGCCGAAGCGCTTGCCCATGAATGGGGCTGCGCCTTCCGCCGCACCGATGTCGGCCAGCCCGGCGAGATGGAGGCGCTGTGCGAGGACGCGGTGGCGCGCTTCGGCAAGCTCGACATATTGGTCAATAATGCCGGCATCGCCGCCGCCGCGCCGATCGCGGACGCGGACGAGGCGCGATCGCAGCGTTTCTGGCGCGTCCATATATTGGGCGTGCAGATGGGCATCAGGCACGCGGCGGCGCGAATGACCGCTGGCGGATCGATCGTCAACATCTCGTCGATCACGGCGGTGCGCGGCTTCCTGCAATGGGGTGAATATGCCGCGACCAAGGCCGGGATCATCTCGCTGACCCAGACCGCCGCGGTCGAATATGGCCCGCGCGGCATCCGCGTGAACTGCATCGCGCCCGGCATCATCGACACGCCGCTGGCGATGGACGAAGCGCCCGACATGGTGACACGCAACGCCAATGTCTTCACCCTGCTCGGCCGGATCGGCCGCCCCGAAGAACTGGCCGCCGCCGTCCATTTCATGGCGAGCGACGATGCAAGCTATGTCACCGGCCAGACCTTGCTGGTCGACGGCGGCTGGAGCACGGGCACGTCGATCAAGGGCATCGAACTGGCGCTGTCGACGGCGGATTAGCCATGGGTGGCCGCCGCGCATCTCTCGTGCGGCCCCCATCGCCTCATGCCAGGAAATGCAGCCCCAGGATGATCGCCCCGCTCACCCCCACCAGGCCGTCGAAGACCAGTCGCCAGGCCAGCGGGGCGATGCGCAACTCCATATAATGGCGCACGATCAGCTGCGCCTTGACCGTCGCAGCCAGCATCACCAGCGCAAAGCCCCATCCCGCCGCGCCAGCGCCGCCGAACCCTGCCAGCGTTGCCAGCATCAGCAGCGCCCAGATCGCCGTCTGCCTGGACGGCCGCGTCATCGTGCGCCCTGCAAATAGAGCATCGCGAACAGGAACACCCACAGCAGGTCGACCATGTGCCAGAACAGCGCGCAGGATTCGATCCAGCCCATGAAGCCGGCTCCGACCCGCTCGGCCCGCGCTCGGACAAGCGTCGCGACCAGCAGGGCGATGCCGATACCGTAATGGAGCAGATGGATGCCCGTGAAGACATAGTAGAAGGTGAAGAAGGCGTCGGTCTGCGGCGTCAGGCCCTGCGCGATCTTGTCGGCATATTCGATGGTCTTGACGACGCCAAAGCCCAGGCCGACAGCGATGGCGCACAGCAGGCGGCGGCACACCCTATTCATCTCCCCCGCCCGCGCCGCTTCCACCGCCAGCGCCACCAGCCAGCCGCTGGTGATCAGGATGAGCGTGTTGAGCAGCCCCAGCCGGATATCGAGCATCGCCGCCGACCGCGCGAACAGAGCAGGCTGCGCCATGCGCTCGACCATGAAATAGCCGAAGAACAGGATGAAATTGGCCGTATCCGCCGCGATGAAGGTCAAGATGCCAGGAACGGCGGTCGGGCGGCGCGTTGCGGCCTCACCCATCCGCATGATCGCGTTGCAACCGGGTGAGGGCGCGCAGCGTGAAGATCGACAGGATCAGCATCGCCCAGAAGAAGAGGGAGAATTCCACCCAATAGTTGAAGAAGCCGCTGCGCGAGAAGGGACCATCGCGGAAGAAGGGCAGGAAGCAGAAACCCATGAACGCGATCGCCACCCAGATCGCGAACCAGCACACCGGCTTGGGGATCAGTGGCACGGCGCGCCAGTCGTTGAGGAAACAGATGGCGAAGGCCGTGATCTGGAGCATCGTCAGCGAAAAGGCCATGTCGAACATGATCCATCCGGTGTCGTAAAGCGTCATCAGGATCGCGGGATCCGCCTCGGGCCGGAAGGCGGCGGTCAGCCAGAAGGCGGGCGGAAAGACCAACACCAATGTCGTGAAACCCGCGCCCCACAGTTGCAGGCGGGAAAGCACGTCATTGTCCCGCTCGGCCGCCTCCATCACCTTCGTAATGCCCATGCCCCAGACGAGATAGAGGACGCCCGAAACCATCATGCCGATCATGCCGATCCGCGCTGACGTGGTATGCTGGCGAAAATGCGCCGCAATCTCGTCGGCCGAAAGCGCCGCCGAATAGGGCGGAACATTGTGGCCGAGCAGCGCGAAGAAGATGATCAGGAGGACAAGCAGCGCCGGCCCCATCCATAGGCAGAACCGCACATAGCGCATGGGGTTGGGAGCAGGTGCGACCCGATAGGCTTCCCGTACCTCCATGTCCGGGGACAGATGATCGACAGCCGCGCTGCGTACACTGGATGCCGTCACAGATCCCCACTCCTGGCTTTCCGGTCACTGGCCGGTTTCCGCCAGAATAGGCGATCGCGCCGGCCGTCACGATGGCCCAGGGTGCCGCGACCCGGCTTATCGTGCCAAAGTCGGCGGGTCGATCAGTCTTCGGCCAGGCTGCGGTCTTCGATCGACCGCCCTTCCCGCCACACGCTCGGCCGCTGCGCGGTCCAGCGCATGAAGGCGCGGGAAAAGGTGCTGCTGCTGGAAAAGCCCAGCAGATAGGCGATATTCTCGACGGTCAAATCTGGCCGGCGCAGATAATCATAGGCCAATTCCTCGCGCAGTCGGTCGAGCACCTCCTGAAAGGTCGTATTCTCCTCCCGCAGGCGGCGCAGCAGGGTCCGTTCCGTCATAGCGAGCAGGCGCGCTGTCTCCTGCTTGCTGGGCTCACCATTGGGCAGCTGTCCGATCAGCGCGTCGCGCACTTTGCGGGAAAAGCGGCTGGCAAACCGGAAGGCGAGATATTTGGCCGCCATCTCATCCAGCATCGTCGCCAGTTCCTCGTTCGCGGACGGGACGGGCCGTTCCAGCACCTCTCCCGGAAAAAGGATGCTGTTGATCGGCTGGCCGTAGCGGATCGGACAGCGGAAGACATCGCGATAGGCTTGGTCATCGGCAGGCTTGCGATGGCGGAAACTCACTTCGATCGGTGTGATCGGCGCCGACAATATCCATTCGCACAGCAGGAAGAAGCCGGCGAGCATCGTGTCGATCGTCTGGTAGATCGGCTGGCGGCCGCCGGTGTTGAGGTCGACCGTCAGCCGATAGCCTTCCTCCTCGCGCTGGAACGACACCGCCGCCGAATCCGAGATCAGCCGGGCGGAATGGGAAAAGCGTTCGGCGGCACGGCGCAGGGTCGCGCTGCACGACATGGCATAGCCCACGACATGAAAGGTCGACGGGCGGATATGGCGCGCGACCTTCAATCCGAAATTGGGATCGCCGGTCGCATCGACCGCGGCGATCCACAGGCTCGTCACCTGATCCTGCGAATAGCGATGGGCAAGATCGCCGACGCGGCTGGCGTCCATGTCGATACCGCGCATCAGCGCGCCCGGATCGACGCCCGCATCCTCCAGCGCCTTCACGATCGCCAGAATCCACGCCGACAAGCCGGTTTGCACGCTATACCCCTCCCTCGCCGGGACTGTCCCGTCCGGGCCATAATGCAGAGGCGTGGCGCGAAAGGCAAATGGATGCGGGGACGCGTCCCGAAGAAAAGGCCGCAGCCCTGATATCCGGCTGCGGCCCAGTATCCCACAGAGGATGGCAGGATCAGTCAAACTTGAACTTCAGCGTCGCGCCATAGGTGATGGGCTTGGCCGCGTAACGCACGACCACGTCCTGAGTGACGAACTGGTTGGTCCAATAATAGCTGTTGGTGACGTTGCGGCCCCAGATGCTGAAGCTCCAGCGGTCGTCCAGCCCCTTGACCCCGGCGCGCAGATCGAGCGTCGCGAAGCTCTGGATGACGGAGGCAGGCGCGTTGCCCAGCGTCGAACTGGTCTTGCTGTTGAGCAGCATGTTGGCGCCGACGAATGCGCCCAGCCTTTCGGTCAGCGGAAAGCTGTAATCGACGTCCGAGACGATGTGCCATTTGGGCGAGAAGGGCAGCGCCGACCCCGCATAATCGGCCAGCACGCGCTCATTATTGATGCCGGTGAAGGTGAGAACCTTGGAATCGACATAGGCGACCGCATTGCGGAAGGTGAGGCCCTCGGTCGGGCGGGCGGTGATCTCCAGCTCGAAACCGTTGATCCGCGCCTTGGGAATGTTCACCAGTTGCTCCAACTGGTTGAAAATGGGATCGACGATCAGGCCGCGCACCTGCTTGTCGCGATAGATATAGTGGAAACCGGCAAGATTGACCTGCAACGCCCGGTCAAGCGCGGTGATCTTGGCGCCGACCTCATAGGCGGTCACCGATTCCTGCGTCACCGGCGCGAACTGCCCGGTGGTAGATGCGGGGACGGTCGGGAAACCGCCCGACTTGTAGCCGCGCGAGGCCAGCACATAAATCAGCACGTTCCGGCTCGGCTTGCAATTGACGCCCACACGCCAGGAGAAATTATCCTCCTTCAGCCTATCGGCAAAGGGGGCACGGATCAGTTCGAAGGTCGCCGCGTCCATATTAAGGCAGGTGCCACCATCGGCCAGCGCACCGGGCGAGCCCGACAGGATATCGGACAGGACGGTGAAGGTCGTCTGCGTGCCGATATCGCCGGGCATGCAGGAGGTGAAGGCGTTCCTGCTCCTAGTTGAGGTGACATGGGGAAAGTGGTCCACACGCAAAGTTAGTTTTTCCGGCGCATTTTCCATTTGAGGGAGATACGTCGATGAAGAGGCAAAGGTTTTCCACAGAGCAGATCGTAGCGGTCTTGAAGCAGGCCGAGCTGGGCATGCCGATAGCGGATTTGATCCGCCGGGTTGGGATCACCGAGCAGACGTTTTACCGTTGGAAGAAGCAGTATGCCGGCCTGGAATCGGATCAGGTCCGTGAGCTCAAGCAGGTGGTTGAGGAGAATGCGCGGCTGAAGAGGTTGGTCGCGGAGTTGAGCCTGGACAAGGCGGTCCTTCAGGATGTGCTATCAAAAAAGTTTCCAGGCCAGCGCTCATGAAACAGGTTGTAGACTACGTCGTGGCGTCCCACGGCTACAGCCAGCGCCGAGCCTGTCGGTTGACGCAGCAACATCGTTCAACGCAGCGCAAGCCGAGTACGCGGGATCCGCGCACCGCAGTTCGTCAGCGGATGCATGAGATCGTGGCGACGCGAATCCGCTATGGCTATCGGCGGGTCCATGTGATGCTGAAGCGTGAAGGCTGGTCGGTCGGGCGCAACGTCGTCTATCGCTTGTACCGCGAGGAAGGCTTGGTTTTGCGTACGAAACAGCCGCGCCGGCGCAAGATGCTGGTCCATCGCGAAGCGCGGTGCAGGCCGCAGCGGCCCAACGAGGCGTGGAGCCTGGACTTCGTCCACGACCAGCTCAGCGGCGGAGAAAAGTTCCGGATGTTGACAGTCGTCGACATTTTCAGCCGCGAAGCGCTTGCCATCGAGGTCGGGCAACGGCTTCGCGGCGAGCATGTTGCCGAGGTGCTCAATCGGCTGGTGCGTCAGCGGGGAGCGCCACGATATCTATTTGCCGACAATGGTGGCGAATTTACCGGCAGGGTGGTGGACCTGTGGGCTTACCATCACAACGTTCGTATCGACTTCAGTCGTCCCGGAAAACAGACGGACAATGCGGATATCGAGACCTTCAATGGCTCGCTCCGAGACGAGTGTTTGAATGTCCATTGGTTTCGCTCGATCGCTGAGGCCCGGCGCCTGATCGAGGGCTGGCGGCGGGAGTATAATGAGAGCCGTCCTCACTCGGCTCTTGGCAATCTGACGCCGGCGGAATACCTTGCCGGATCAGGAATTTGGCCTGCCCCGATCGGGGCAGGCCAAGCCGGAAACTAACGCTGGGCCTGGTCCACCAATCCCAAGCGCTTCAAGGGCTTAATCCACTAACAAACCTATCGGTCCACTCGGTGGGGGCAGATCATCGTTATAGTCAGAGGCGATAGTTGCAATTCGTTGAACCAAGCGAGCTCCCAATGACGCTCGTATGGGAGAGCCCGCAACAAGCTTGCGCCAGGTGTTGTAGCTAATCCCAAATTGTGCGTTGAGCGCCTCATCTGTCCGCCCAGTCAGTAGACGCTCCATGGTCTTCACCATCGCGGGTTCGAAAACTACCATTCCCCTGTTTGCATTTCTGGCAAGCATTATCGAAACCCTCAACCTATCGCCCCGCTACCTTACCAAGTTACAGGAAGCGAACGAAGGCCATGAACCAACTGCTCATTCTTGAAATCCAGTGCCTCAAAGGCGGCAGCAAGTTTCAGCTCAGGAAACCGCTTGAAAACCGTGCCAAACACCACCTCCAATTCCATCCGCGCCAGCGACTGACCGAGGCATTGATGAATGCCGAAGGAAAACGCCATGTGGTTGGAAGCGTCTCGTTCCACGTCGAAACATTCGGGATGGGGATAGACTGCCGGGTCGTGATTGGCGGCCGTGATCAGGGCATAAACCCCCTCCCCCTTGCGGATCAGATGGCCTCCAATTTCGACATCTGCGGTGGCGACCCGCGCCGAATTATACTGCACGATCGAATTGAAGCGCAGCATTTCATCAACCGCGCGGGAAACCGTGTCGGGTTGTTCCTTGAGCTTCGCGAGTTGATCCGGGTTGCGTAGCAGCGTGACGATTCCAAGCGTAATCTGATTGGTGGTCGTTTCATGACCCGCAAGGTAAAGCAGGGACACCATGCTGATCGCCGCCTGATGGGGAAGATGCCCTGGCAAAATCTGATCGATGACTAGACGACTGAGCAGATCTTCGCCATTACCCGGATTGGCCTCTCTCTCGCGCAGGATCTGATCGATGATGATGCCCATCTGGCGTGCAGCCTCGGCTGGGACGGAAGGGTCGGCCGTAATGTCGTTCTTCTGCGCGCCGAACGCTTCCATGTCGCGATGGTATTGGGCAGGGACACCAAGCATCAACGAGATCACGATTGAAGGCAGAGGACCAGCGAGGGCGGTGACCAAGTCTGCCGGTTGCCCTACCGCCTCCATCTTGTCGAGCAGGTCATCCAGCACCGCCTGCACCCGGGGCCGCAGCTCCTGCATCCGCTTGAAAGTGAATTCCTTGGTGATCATCCGGCGATAGAAGCCATGATCAGGCGGGTCCATCGTGATGAAGCTCTGATAGGCTTCCAGCGCCGAGGCGCGCGCCGGAGACAATGTCGGATAGCCCGGGGTGCTGGGGACCGCGCTGAAATGCGGGCTCGACAGCAACTCGCGGACCTCCTGCCAGCGGGTGAAGGCCCATGCCGTCTCGCCGTTCCAGAGCCTGACGCGCTGCGGCCCTGCTTCCGAACGCATCGCTTCATATTCCGGCGGCGGGGACAAGGGCCCTGCCGAGCGAGCAAGCGGGAACGGGCATCGCGCCATCTGCTCAGTGCCGATATCGTCTGGCTGCATGAGACTTCACCTCAACTGTTCGAACTTTGGACCGGATCAGCCCTTGATGGAGAAGGAAATCGCGATCGAGCGTGCACGCTGTAGCAACTTATAGGCAACGCCAGGCGATGTGGCGATGGTTGAGCCCGATGCAATCACCTTGGAGTTACCGAGATTCTTGCCGATCACCGCAATCTCCCACCGACGATCGTCCGGGCCCAGACCGAAACGCAGGTCGAACTGCGTGTAACTATCCTGACGCACGATCGGATCATCCGTCGGCCCCAGATAATAGCTCGACGAGTAGAAGAGATTGGGGTCGAGCCGCGCCGTCACGTTCCCGCTTACCGGCACCGTGACCGTTGCACCAATGCTGCCGGAATATTTCGGAGCGAAGGGCGTGGGCCGACCAGACAGATCCTGCACGCAGGTGGAACCAACCGTCGCAATCTGCAACGCAGTGCATGCAGCGTTGCGATAATCCTTGAAATAGGAGTCGATATAGGCGCCCGCGGCATTGATCGAGAGAAATTCGGCGGGCTTGAACGACAGGCTCATTTCCGCCCCCTTCGATACCGACGAGGCCGCGTTGCCGACCGTCGTGATATTCGCTCCGGTCGGTCCGATCGTCGTCAACGACTGCTGAAGCCCCTTATAATCGAGGTAGAACAGATCGAAGGTGAAGAACAGCTTACGGTCAAGCGCCGAACCCTTGATGCCGACTTCGTAGGAATCGACATTCTCGGAGTCGAACTGGGCAGGTCCATTTCCATCGCTATAGCCGCCCGCCTTGAAACCTTTGACATAAGCGGCGTAGGCCGTGATCTGCGGCAGGAGATCATATTGCAGACTGACCGACGGCATCAGCTTGCTATAGGTCGTATGCGGATCTGTAAAACCGGCGGCGCTGCCGCCCGCCAGGGGAATGATCTTGGCTTGCGTTGCGGCATCCAGCGGCTGGAAATCGGCGGGATCCGCAACTGGGCCACCGATCCCGACGATGAAGGAACGCGACGCGTCCTTTTTGACGCTCGTGTACCGCAGGCCCGCATTGGCCTTGAACTGGTCCGTGATCTTTGCGGTCAATTGCCCAAAGACGGACCGCGTCTGGTCCTTCTGGAACAGGTTGCGGTTCGTGCCGATGGGTGTAGCGGAGCTGGTCACAGGGGCACCGGCGGCACCGATCGAAGGTGCTCCGAATAGTGAGGAGAAGCTGCGGCTTTGCAACTTGCCGTGCGAATAATAGGCGCCCCCCACCCACTGGAGCCAGCTGTCATTGGCGGACTCGATGCGCAGTTCCTGAGCGTAATTCCTGTATGTCTCATTCTGGCTGAACGGGGAATAATAGAAGCCCGCCACGCCCCTCACCGGTATCGGCGTCGCATTCAGGAACGTGCGCGATTTCTGATAGCTGTAACTGGAAATCGAATTGATGGTCACGCCATCAAGCTCGAGCCGGTTGGTCCACGCAACCTCGGTCATGTTAAGACGGAATGCCGAAGGTCCTGCCAGTGACTTGAAATCAAGTTCATTGTCGATGACGCCGCCATTCTGGTTGAGATACACCAGGCAGGGCCCACGTGCAGCCGGGAAGCCGGACGGAGGCGGGCATCCGGTAATTTCCGCGCTATAGGTGCCACGATCGCGATTGCGGGCATAGTCGACGCGAATATCCGACTGGAAGGTAGAGGACGGCTTCCATTTCAACGCGACCCGGCCGACCATGTCGCGCAGGTGAGGCTCGTCGAGCTTCAGATTTTCATTGCGGGTATATCCGTTCATGCCGGAAAACTGGATGGCGGCGCGGGCCGAGAGCGTATCGCTCAGAGGACCGGTCGCTCCCGCCTGGAGCAGATATTGACCATCGGAAGGCGAATAGAGCGCCTGCGCATCATAGCCGAACGTTTCCGTTGGCTTCTTCGTCGTAATGTTGATGGCGCCCGCAACAGTATTGTTGCCGAAGAAGGTCGTTTGCGGGCCGTTCAATATTTCGACGCGTTCAATATCGAACAGACCGGCCTGAATCGACCGGGAACGACCACGATAGACGCCGTCGACGAAAGTTCCGACCGACTGTTCGAAGCCGGCATTCAGGCCCGAACCCACACCGCGAATGTGAATGTGGTTGGCCTGCGGGTCGGTGCTGAGCTTGATACCGGGCGTGCGGGTGGACAGATCAACGAGATCGGTGGTTCCGCGCTTCTGCAAAGTATCGCCGGTCGTGACGTTCACCGAGATCGGCACATCCTGCAGCCGCTGTTCTCGGCGTTGCGCCGTGACCACGATGTCGGCTGCTGCGCCGCGTTCAGCCTGCGGCTCTTGAACCGGCGAACTTTCCTGCGCGTTAGCCGTCCCGGCCATAGCCGCCATGGCGACCGAAGAAATGAGTATGATCCGGCGATGCGAATTCATGTTTATCCTCCCCAGTGTGACGGCCCTGTATGAGCCGTTCTTCAGCTGTCCTCTTGCCCTTACAGCTTCTCTTGGGAGGCTTCTGTATTCCAATATGTTTTACCTGTGCATTTAGACTGATTACATCTACCTTCCGCCTTCGGTGTCGATGGGCCCCCTCTCACCGTGCGACGCTGCCACCGTCAATAGGCAGGGCTACGCCATTGACGAAGGAAGAGGCATCGGAGCAAAGCCAGAGGACTGCTGCGGCAATTTCCTCGGGCAAGGCGGCCCGCTGCATGGGATTGGCCATCGTGGCTTTTTCATCGAACCCGACGCCGAAACGCTCGCGGGTCAGAGGCGTATCGACCAGGCCCGGGCAGATCGCGTTCACACGAACGCCCTTTGACCCAAATTCAACCGCTGCCGCTTTGGTAAGACCCACAACCCCATGTTTGGCCGCGCCATAGACAGCGTCGGTGGGAACACCGCGCAAGCCGGAACGGGAGGCGTTGTTCACGATGCTGCCTCCGCCGTTCGCGATCATATGATCGAGTTGCGCCTGCATGCAGAGCCATACGCCTTGCAGGTTGACGGACATGATCGCATCCCAATTTTCCTGGGTGGAGGTCAGCAGACTGCGTGAACCATCGACGATGCCCGCATTGTTGAAGGCGCAATCAATCTTGCCGAAGTCCGCCACAGCCTGTTTCATCATATCCGCGACCGAGGCCCGTTCACCCACATCGACAGGGATAAAACCGGCTTGCCCTTGCAGAGCCTTGATTTCCTTGGCGACAGCCTCACCTGCGGCTGCAGATCTTTCAGCGATGATGACCGCCGCCCCGGCCCGCGCAAGTGCGAGGCATGCGGCACGCCCAATGCCCGATCCGCCGCCTGTTACAAGTGCGGTTTTTCCGATCATGTTCATCAGCCTATCCCCCTTGCCTCCAGCGCCGTCACAATCCTTTTATGTTCCGAAGCGGTCACCCGAAAAAAGAGGACCATCACCGCCGAAATCGTCGCGAGACAGGCCGGAGCGAGGCAGATCACGGCCCAGAGGCGCCCCAGCGTCGCGGCCGACTGAGTCTCATTCACGATCAGGCCGCTCCAGTCGAGCAGCAGTCCCAACAGACCACCTCCAATAGCGGTCCCGGCCTTGTTCGCCAGCGACAGAAAGCCAAACGAATAGGATTCCGCCCTCGCCCCCAGCTTCCAGTCGCCATAATCGACAGCATCAGCGGTCATGGCGTAGAAATTGACGATAACCGCGCTTTTACCGGCGCCAATGACAAAATAAGCCAGCAGAATGGGCAGGGGGCCGACGATCCCGAACATATAGATCGAACCAAAGGCAGCAGCCATGATCAGACATCCCGTCGTCCAGATCATGGCCTTGCTGGTCATCTTGATCGCCGCGCTCCATAGCGGCGGCATCATTATTCCACCGACCCCTATGGCCACTACGGCGAATTTGGCTTCCTCCGGCCTCCGCAGCACATATTTGAAGAAATAGATGACGCCACTGTTCATCAGCATATAGCCGGCGAAGAACAATAATGTCGACGCAAGGACAAGTCGCATCTGATCGTTGCGGAAGATCAAAGCAATGGCCGGGATCAGTTCGCCCGTATCATCATTGCCGCCGCCTGCCCTTTCCCGGGTCGCCAGTGCGGAATAGAGTACGGAAGCCCCCGCGACGACGCCAAAGATCGCACCGAACATCATGAAACCCCGCGCTGGATCCGCGCCTCCCAGTTTTTCAACCGTACCGATGCCCAGATAGGCCGCAGCCATGAGACCGAGATTATTGGCGACCGCCTTCCATGCACCAATCTCGGACCGTTCGTCGGCATCGGACGACAAGCGGCCGATCAGCGCAGAATGCGGCGCCAGCGTAAAGGCATAGCAGACCCGGTAGCAAAGATGGGTCGCGGCCGCATAAAGCCACAACAGGCTCGGCGGCAGTTCCGGTCGGCTAAACATCAGGGCGAAAAAGATCGCGAGCGGCGCGGAAACACCGATCAGGAGCGGCCGGTATCGTCCAAGAGGGCTGCGATGATGGTTCGCCACCCAGGCCGCAAAGACGCTAGCAAAGGCATCGGCAAAGGTGCCCAGGAACACGATCCCGCCCGCCGCAGCCGGTGGGATGTGCAGGATGTCGGTGTAGAAATAGAGCAGCAGGACCGACACGCTGGTCTGCACCATGCTGATTCCGAACAGCCCCGCGCTATAGCCGAACCTCATGGAGAGGGGAACGCGCGCTGCCCCCCTGGCGAATCCAGCCATCTTCTTCCCCTCTCCATTTGCGGCGATCATGCCATGGACGCCGCCGCGGCGATCACGGCATTATTTTCGGATCAGACGCGCCGCCAGTTCCCGCATCGTGTCAGTCAATGCCGAAACATCCGCATGATCTTCCAGCGTATCGATTGCCGCAGTCATGCGATCCGCCAGCGCCCGCAATTCGTTGCTGTCGCCCTCGGCCCGATCATCAAGGCCCAGCATGACATGGAACTTCTGAACGATCTGCTCATCCGTGAAGATTGTCCCCTCCGACCAGGGATCGCCGATCGACATATCGGCGGTGCCGCTGAACACCTGCCCGCGGGCATGGACATCGACCCCGCCCGGCACGCCGCGCCACTGGCCGCCCGTCATCCATTCGCCGATATTGGCCGACGTCGGTTCCGGTTCAACCACCACCTTTTCCCGGAACGCCATGATCGCCGGATCGCGCAGGGTTGCATCCTCATACCAGCGCGGCCCCGCAGGCACATCATGCGCGAGCGCCGCCATGGCATGGGCATGGCTGAATTCGGCGGACAACATGTCCTGCGGGTGCTGGTCGCGGAAGATGCGCGTCAGGGCAAAGGGATTGGCCCGCACCACGATCCGTTCGATTTCATCGGCCCTCAGCGCATTTTCGCGCCTTATTCCGGCAAAGGCGGTGAGCGGATGATGAATCCACCGGCAGCAGGGCCACGGCTTGTAGGTGGTGTTGAGAATCTGCCAGTCCTCACCGAGCTTGCCCAGCAACGCTGCGTCATCATGGCTGGGCGAACCATACCAGCGCCAGAAGGCATTTTCGCCGTCGAGGATATCGAGGAAACCAGTGCTGCCCATGCCGGCCAGCATCGCAGCAGAAACGCCCACCTCGGCGCACCATCCCGCATCGGCATATTTATACATGGGCTGCTGCGGCGATTCCGCCCATTTGCGCAAGGTCGGCTGCGGCGAATTGGCGCCGGCGATACCGAAGGCATGATTGGTCTGCTCCGGGGTGAGACCGGCCGCACTCACCGACGCGCCGACCGCCGCCCACGCCATGGTCGCGGCAGGCCCGCCCAGTTCGTTCCAGCCGATGACTTCACCATTCTCGATCTGCATGGGCGGCCCCATCCAGCTGCCGATCCGCGCGCCGACATCGAAGCCCACCGCGATCGCCTTGAGCAGATCGGCGCCGGTCTTGCCGCCATCCTCCACCAGAGCTAGCGCGGAAAACACCGTGGCGTTGCCGAAATGCGTAGACGTCGGGAAAGTGTCGTCGGCATCGAGGATATTTGCTAGACGAGCATTGCTATAGGCCGCTGCCGTTACCGAGCTGCGCTGGGGCAGACCAATCACGGTTGCCCTTTCCTTGCCGCCCAGCGCATCTGCATAGGCGAGGGAGATCGAGCCGCTTGGCGTGTTGATCGCCCCGATGGCGCAGCCGATGGTGTCAAGCAGCAGGCGCTTGGCTTCACGCACGACAGGCGCGGGCAATGCTTCGAAATCGGTCGTCGCCGCGAAGCGGGCAAGCGTCTTGGTCAGTTCGGTCATTCTATTCTTCTCCATGCAGCCTGACTTCAAGCGGCCGGTTTGTTCCATACGGGATTGCTTCCTTTCGCACCCCGTATCACAGGCAATCGCATCGCACCGACATTTTCGATCAGGATGTCAAGCACATCGCCATCTTCGATCGGACCGACGCCGGCCGGCGTGCCGGTCGCGATGATGTCGCCGGGGAAGAGCGTCATGACACTGGAGGCCATGGCGATCATGTTGGGAATATCCACGATCAGATTAGCGGTATTGGCCGCCTGGCGCACCTCGCCGTTGATCCGCAGCTCCAGCGCAATATTGGACGGGTCCGCAATTTCGTCCGCAGTCATGATCCATGGGCCAACCGGGCAGAAGCTGTCGAAGGACTTGCGCATGACGCGCTCTTCCTTGCCGCGGATGACCACGTCGACCAGGCAGGAATAACCCAAAATATGGTCAAGCGCCCGGTCGACCGGAATGTCGCGGCCGCCCTTGCCGATGATGATCGCCATTTCGCACTCATGATGGATTTCGCGATCGGGGACAGCAGGCAGTTCGATCGGATCGGCGGGGCCGGACAAGCTGGAATTAGCTTTCAGGAAAAAGCCTTGCCCGCCATTTTTGAAGGTCGAGATCAGACCGTCCTTCATCTCCGCGATATGCTCATGATAATTGGCCGGGAAAGCGATGACCTTGTTCGGCCATGGCACCGGCGTTTCGAGCCTTACATTGGCGAGGGGAATGCGTGGCCCGGACGCAAGCAAGCGCTCAAGCTCCCCGCGCCGCGCACCGAATTCCGCGATGAAGCGCAACATTTCCGTCGGCGGCCAGGCGGCCGGTCCCGTGGGCGCTGGGCTGATTTCCACTATCTCCTCGCCGACGATCAGCCCGATCCGCTGGCCATCGAAGCTCGCAATTTTCATTCATACTCTCCACGATGACATGATCGCCTTGGTCCCCATCATCGACGGCAGGGGCCCGTTGTTGGAAATATGAAATTCGTCTGGTTTCATAGGGTCGCCGCACCGGGTCCGCGATGGCCCCGGCGAGCCCATTCTGATAGGAGCGGGCTGAGAGGAGACATCATGGCCGCGTTGGACGGACTGAAGATCATTGACCTGACCCATATGGTCGCCGGCCCGCTCTGCACCATGCTGCTGGCGGATCTGGGCGCGGACGTCGTCAAGATCGAGCCTGCGCATGGCGACACGTCGCGCCATCTGGGCGAGCCAATCGCCGGGGAGGATACGGACTATTTCCTCGCCTATAACCGCAACAAGCGCAGCATCGTGCTGGACCTCAAAAATGCTGGCGACTTGGAGATGCTGCGCCAGATGATCGACGGCGCCGACATGGTGGTGGAAAATTTCCGCGCTGGCACGATGGAACGGCTCGGCATCGGCTATGATCTGCTGCGCCAGACGAATCCGGGGCTGATCTATTGTTCGGTCAGCGGCTATGGCCCGGAAAGCGAGGTTGCGCATCGCCCTGCCGTCGATCCGGTAATACAGGCGCTATCCGGCATCATGCAGCTCACCGGCTCACCCGAAAGCGGCCCGCTCAAGACCGGCTTTCCGCTCGGCGACTATGTCGCCCCCCTTTTTGCCACCATCGGCGTGCTGTCCGCGCTCAGGGAGCGCGACCGGACCGGGACTGGACAGCGGGTCGACATTTCCATGTTCGAGGCGATGGTCTTTTCCCTGCTGCCACGCGAAGGCACTTTCTTCGCCAAGGGGCGCGAGCCGGTCCTGCGCGGCAATGCCCACGGCCAGATGGTTCCGGCAAACAGCTATTTTACGTCCGACGGACGCCAGATCTATGTGTTCATCCACAGCGACAAATTCTGGGGTTCGCTCACCGACATGCTTGGCGTGGAAGAGCTGAAGGGCGGCGCCTTCGCAACCAACGCGATGCGCATCACCCGTCGCGAGGAGGTCGACCGGCTGATCGCGGGCGCCTTTGCCGCACATCCCCTCGATTACTGGAATGAGCGGATCGATCGCTTCTCGGTCCCAGCCGGAGCGATTCGCACCTTTCCGGAGGTCTTTGCCGATCCGCTGGTCCATGACCACATGATCGAAAGCTTTCAGCATCGCTCCGGCGAACCGGTTCATCTTCTGCGAAGCCCGATCAGGCTGGATGGCGCGCATCCGGCAATACGTCGGCCGCCTCCCGTACTGGGTGAACATCAGTCGGAGATATTGCAGGAGTTGATGGGGCGCCTTCACCCATGACATATGCAAATCGTCTTGGTCCATAGGATGAGCGCGACACCATAACGCCGCGGTCGGACAAGAGCTTATTCCGGCTGGAGAATGGCATCCGGTATCGTATGAGTTCAGCAACATGACCCCTTTTCCCCGCTGGGACGGGCTGGACATTCTGGCTCCCATCGCTGTCGAGCCTGTTGGACAGGATCGTTTCTCCAACCGCGTTGCCCAGACAAACACATTCGGCTGGATGTTCGGCGGGCAATGCATGGGGCTAGCCATGGCCGCCGCCTGCCGGACGGTCGATGACATGCTCGTGCATGCAGCGTCAGGCTTCTTTCTTCGGCGAGGTCCCGTCAATCAGGCGACGCGCATTCAAGTAACCCGCACCTTCGACGGCGGCAGCTTTTGCGCGCGCGATGTCGCCCTCATAACCCAGAATGAAGCCATCTTTCGTGCGCAGGCCTCCTTTCAGCGGCCGGAAGTCGGGCCAGCCTATAGCGACGCGATGCCGGATGTCGAACCGCCGCAAAGGCTGCTCAATCTCCAGCAATTGCAGGAAAGCGGCGACCATCGAATCATAAGCGGCCTTGCGCGCCGCATCTCGGTGCCCAAATCGGTCGATCTTCGCCCCATCTCGCCCCGTGGCTATGCGACCGGCGAGGAGGCGGGAAGCCGCGCTGCCTGGATGCGCATCCCTTCCCTGCCTTCCATCTGCCAGAATGAGCAACACGCACTCCTCGCCTATCTTTCCGATTACTGGCTGGCGGGAACGGCGGCAAACCGGCAGGAGCCGGAAAGCATCGGCACCCGATTGCTCATGAGCAGCCTCAATCAGACGATATGGTATTTTGGCGCGTTCGATCTGGCGGACTGGGTGCTGTTCAAGGCCAGCGCCCCCGTCGCCGCAAGCGGGCGCGCCATCGCACGAACTGATGTCTTCACCCGCTCAGGGGCGCTCATAGCATCGACCGTCCAGGAGGTCCTCATTCGCGAAACGAACGCACCTAGAGCTTGCGCCAGCCTATGAGGCAGGCCGCATTTCGGGGGCCCTTTTCCATTGCCCTTTTCCGGCCGCTCTGGGCGATCGCCCTGACCGCCAACATCTGCACACTGACGCAGACGGTCGCCGCGGCCTGGACCATGGCCGCAGTGGGATCCCCGGCGCAGGTCGCGTCCGTGCAGACGGCGCTCACTCTGCCTATCATGCTGCTGGCCATCATCGCGGGCGCTCTGGCAGACCATGCTGGCCCGCCGCGCATCATCGCGACCGCTTTCGGCCTCATGTTCCTGTCGGCGGTGGCACTGACCCTATGGGCGGGCAGCCATCATGTTTCTCCGCCCGTGCTGCTGGGGGCCTGCTTCCTGTTCGGATGCGGGACTGCCCTGCTCAATCCCACGCTAACCTCCACGGTCGGCGAATATATTCCCGCCGCCATCCTTCCCGAAGGGCTGGCCGCGATCGGCATTGCCAATAACCTCGCCCGCTGCGTGGGTCCGGCTCTGGGAGGATTGCTGGTCGCTTCCGCAGGTCCGACGGCCACCTATGGGCTCAACGCCGTGGCCGCTCTGACGATGATGATCGTAGCGGCCAAATCATTGAAGCAAAGCCGGTCCGCTGCGACCGGCCATCTGTCCGATGCCATAGTGGACGGGTTCAAGCTGATAGGCCGATCACGCCCCTTGCGCATCGTCCTGTCCCGCAGTTTCGCCTATTCCGCATCCTCCAGCGCCATCTGGGCGCTCATGCCGCTTGTCGCCCGCAACCAGTTGCAGGGCGATGCGAAAGCCTATGGCCTGCTGATGAGCGGCCTTGGCATAGGCGCCATTCTGTTCGCCCTTCGCGTCCGCGCCTTTCGCATGCGGCTGGGAATGGAAGGCATGGTCCGCTGGTTCACCGGCGCCGGCGCAGTCGCGCTCGTCATTCTCCCATATCTGCACAGCCTCCTGCTAGCGTTTCCCGCACTATTGCTGCTGGGCGCCAGTTATACAGGCGTCCTGACCGTCTGGAGCGCGACCGCGCAATTGAGCGCTCCGCGCTATCTCGCCGGACGGGCCGTGGGATCGTTTCATACAGCACTTTTTGGCGGCATGGCGATTGGCAGCTGGTTCTGGGGCCATATGACTCAGGCGTTCGGCCTTCCGGCCGTTCTCACTCTCTCCGGCATCGCTCTTGCGCTGACGCTGATCACGGGGTTCCGCTGGCCGGTTCCCACGATCGAGCCGGAATAACCGGGAAGCGCAAATATCCGCTCTGCCCGCTCATGTATCTGGAAAGCATATTGGCCCATATGCTGAGGCACGATGTAATCCTCACAATGCAGACCGTAGAGGCGCAGGAGCCATAAGGGCTTGTCAGGCGCAACGAAGAGGGGATTATGCAGACACATACCCAAGTTTTGATCGTTGGCGCCGGCCCCGTTGGCCTCGCCCTGGCCGGGGACCTTGCCCAGCGCGGCACGCATTGCTGGCTCGTCGAGCGGACGGATGGCGCGATCAGCCAGCCCAAGATGGACATGGTCGGCATTCGCACCATGGAGTTCGCGCGTCGCTGGGGCATCGCTGATTGGGTACGCAACTCGCCCTATCCCCGCGATTATCCGCAGGACAATGTCTATCTTGAATCGCTGACTGGCTTCGAATTCGGGCGCGAGGTGGTGCCGAGCAAAAATGCGGAACCCCTGCCCCCCAGAGCCCGGAAAAGCGCGAACGCTGCCCGCAGGATATGTTCGATCCGATCATGCAACGCTTCGTGCAGCAATATTCGCAAGTCAGCATGAAATATCGCACGCTTGTGACGGCCGTGAAGGAATATTCGGACAAGGTCGTGGCCTCGCTCCGCGATCTGGAGACAAACGAAGAATATGACGTCAGCTGCGACTATCTGGTGGGCGCAGACGGCGGCGCCAGCTTTGTGCGTGAACAGGTCGGCATCGGCATGTCCGGCAAGCCCGTCCTCACCCATACAGTCAATATAATCTTCCGGTCGACCGAGCTTCCCAAGCTGCACGATAAGGGCCTTGCCTATCGCTTCATCTTCATCGGGCCGGAAGGAACCTGGCTCACCATTGTCGCCATCAACGGCAAGGATCGGTGGCGCATGTCGATCGTTGGCGACGAGCAGAAGCGCGAATATTCCGAGGCGGAACTCCACGACCTCATCGTGCGTGCCGTCGGATGCGAATTCAACTACGAGATCGAATCCACCATGCCCTGGGTTCGGCGCGAACTGATCGCGGATCATTACGGCACGAAACGCGTGTTCATCGCCGGTGACGCCGCGCACCTCATGTCGCCCACGGGGGGATTTGGGATGAACACCGGTATCGGCGATGCGGTCGATCTTTCCTGGAAACTCAACGGCGCGCTTGCGGGATGGGGCGGTCCTGACCTGCTCGCCTCTTATGAAGCCGAGCGCCAGCCGGTCGCCCAGCACAATATCGCTGAATCCAGCGGCAACCTCAAACTGATGCTCGAACCCCGGAAAACACCACCGCCCGCCGAAATTTTCATGCCGGGGGCGCAACATGACGAAGCGCGGGCGCGCTACGGCAAATGGTATGGCGATATGATGAAGCGCGAATGGTACACCATCGGCATTCATATGGGCTATATCTATGCGACGTCGCCGGTCATCGTGCCGGATGGCAGCCCAATACCGCAGCAGGAAACGGCGAGCTACGTCCAGACGAGCACGCCGGGCGCACGCGCGCCGCATGTCTGGCTGAAGGACGGTCAATCCACGCTCGATCTTTTCGGGGAAGGCTTTGTGCTGCTCAGGCTCGGCGCTGAAGCCCCTGACGCGGCACCCTTTGTCGAGGCCGCGGCACGCGCCAAGCTGCCCCTGAAGGTCATCTCGATCGATGAGCCGGCCGTGATCGATGCTTATGAACGCAAGCTGGTTCTGGTCCGGCCCGATGGCCATTGCTGCTGGCGCGGCGATGAAGTTCCGGCCGACGCCGCACGGATCATCGACGTCGTGCGCGGTGCGGGACGCGAGCATACCCAATCGGCAAGTGCCGCGGCCTGAGAGGCTTCCACCATGGCGACGAATCCGCAAAACAGCCCTCCCGACGGCTATTTCGATCGGCTCGAGGCGCATGGCTTTTCTCCCGGCTGGGCGAAACGCGAGCCGCAGATGTGGGGCGAACCGCGACGGCGCTTCGTCCCCACGGTCTGGAGATATAAGGAGGCGCTGGAGGCGCTGACCCGCGCGACGGAGTTCGTCTCGACAGAGTTCGCCGAACGGCGAAATCTCATCTTGGTAAACCCTGTCGAAAACAACATCTACCCGACCTGTCGGCATCTGGTGGCGGCGTATCAACTGGTGCTGCCGGGCGAAACGGCCCGGTCGCATCGCCATTCGCCCAATGCCCTGCGGCTGGTGCTGGACGCCACGGAAGGCGTCTATACGCTGGTCGACGGCATACGCGTGGACATGGCGCCGGGTGATGTTGTGCTGACGCCGCAATGGCATTGGCATGGCCATGCCAATTACAGCGACACGCCAGCCTTCTGGATCGATTTTCTCGACGTGCCGCTGGTCCAGAATCTGGAGAATATGTTCTTCGAACATCATCCCGACACGCTTGAGGCGGTCAAGGGTGAGGAGCCGGATTCCGATCTGCGGTTCAGAGGCGGAGCGTTGAAGGACAAGGCATCGCAAGAGGGCGATCATCGGTTCGGGCAGGCCCAAATGCCGACGATCGCGCTCCATGCGATCAGCCTCAGCCAGGGCCAAAGGCAGGATCATGCCGCGGCGATCGACAACAGCATCTTCGCCGTTACCGCCGGGGAAATCACGGTCGATGTCGAAACGCTGGGAACCATGAGCATGACCCGTGGCGACGTCCTCGTCGTGCCGAGCTGGTATGCCTATTCGCTGCAAGGCGGCGCGGGCGGCGCCACTTTACTGCGGGTCACCGATACCCCCGTTTTCGAGAAACTCGGATTCCGGGACGTGCGGACATAAGGAACAGCGCCGGGGGAGACCACCCCTTAGCTGGAGGTCTGCCGCCCCATCCCGATGGCGGCAGACCTTATACATTCCAACAGCCATCGGACAGCGGGCTTTTCCCGATAGTCCGCATGGGCAAGGCTCTGGATCACGAGCGGAGCGGACTTGTAAGGCGGCTCCGCCCGGAGCAGTCCGAAGGTCTCACCGAAGCGGTTGACCGCGCTTTCCGGCACAAGACAAACGGCATCGCTGCGGGAAACCGCCGCCATCCCTGCCAGGGAATCGGGCACGAAAGTGATCACACGCCGCCGCAGGCCTGCATCCAGCAACGCCTCCTCCAGCGAAGCGATGCCGTTCTGGATCACCAACCGCTCCAGCCCCTGTCGCACATCGAAGCTTTCCACCGTGTTTTTCGCCTGGCTATCGATATGGATGTCGATGTGCGGCAGACGAGAAAGCACCTCTATCGTCAGCCTTTTCGCGGCCGCAGGATGATCGCGGCGCATGACCCATACATAGCTGTCGCGCAATATTTCCTCTGCGACGAAACGCGGCGGCGTCCTGCGGAAATGACCCAGCGCCACGTCAAGAGCCCCACTGTCGAGATCATCCACGACGCTGTTGTAGATCAGGCGAAGGTCCAGCCGCGCATTGGGCGCGCGCCGGGCGACGTCCGCCACCAGTTCGGGCAGCAAAACCGTCGAGAGATAGGGTACGCAGGCAACCGCAAAGGTCCGGTCGGTAGCGGCCGGATCGAAATCGGGCGGCGCGATGACCTCCGCCAGTTGAGGCAGCAGCACGCGCAATTGCGCAGCGACGGCATGCGCCCTCGGGGTCGGCAGCATGCCGCGTGGGCCTCGGGTAAAAAGTTCGTCTCCCATCATGGTACGGATCCGCCTCAACGCATGGCTGACAGCGGAAGGCGTGATGAATAGCCGCTCCGCCGCGCGGGAGACGGAACGTTCCTCATACAGCGCTTCAAAAAGACGGAAAAGATTGAGGTCAACCCGGTCGATATTCGCCATTTCATCGTCTCGTTGGATTTGAATCAAATTCACATTCTTCGGTCTTCGTTATCACTAGACCTCACAAGCTTGACGATCAAGAATGGCGATGAGCAGCATGGGATGCTGCGTAAAGAAAGCGGCACGACATTCGGTCCGAATGATCATGTCCATCAGGAGAGAACAGGCTGCCAGCCACGCATCTCCTGGTCATAACGAACTTGAGATGGAGTAGGCATGACGCAATCAGTCGCCATTGTTACTGGCTCGAACGGCAAGACCGGTCAGGCCATTTTGAGCGCGCTTTCAGAAGCGGGCTATAAGGTCGTTGGCCTGGACGTCGCCAGTGAAGGCCTTGGTGGGTATGCCTACCGGCGGTGCGACGTCACCCGCCATGAGGATATCGTCGCAGCCGTCGCGGCGGTTGAAGAAGAGTTCGGCACGATTCGCGTGCTCGTCAACAACGCCGGCGTCTGGCACGGCAAGACCTTCTTCGACATCCGCCCAGAAGATTATGACCTGACCTATAATGTGAACACGCGCGGCCCCTTCTTCCTCTCGCAGGAAGTTGCCAAGCGCCTGATCGCGGCAGGCGGCGGCGGCGTAATCGTCAACCTCGCCTCGATCGTCGCTGGAGCCGGCAGCGGCGTCACCGATTATGGCGGTTCGAAGGCGGCGATCGTCAATTTCACCAAGAGCATCGCCAAGCCGTTGGGCGCGCACGGCATCCGCGTCGTCGGCGTCTCGCCGGGCACGATCAACACCGCCATGGGCGAAGCTGTGCCGGCGGAAATCCGCAATAAGCTGATCGCGTCGAGCGCGCTGCAACGCGCGGCTGACCCGGAAGAAATTGCTTCGGTGATCGCATGGATGGTCAGCCCCGGAGCCGGCTATGTCACCGGTGCGACGCTGGACGTCAACGGCGGGCTGTAAGGAGAAGATCATGTCGACCGCCGATAGCCTCGACCTTCCGCAATTTCCGGCGCAGCGCGGCTGCCCGTTCGACCCGCCTCCCCTTTACGGGGAGGCGCGCGATGCCGGCAAGCCGCTTTCGATGCAGCTGTTCAACGGCCAGAAAATCTGGGTGTTTACCAGCTTCGCCGATGTTCGCGCCGTGCTGGCGGATAATCGCTTCAGCACGGTGCCGACCACGCCCGGTTTCCCCATGCAATCCGAAGCGCGCAACGCCGTGCTACAACTGCCGCCGACCTTCATCCGCATGGATCCGCCTGATCATGGCCGGCTGCGGCGGATGTTCACCAAGGAGTTCATGGTCAAGCGGATCGACGCCATGCGTCCGCGCATCCTGGCGCTGATCGAGGATCTTTACGCGCAACTGGAGGCCAAGGGACCACCCTTCGAAATGGTGGAAGATTTTGCCCTTCCGCTGACCTCCACCGTCATTTCCGAATTCCTCGGCGTGCCTGTCAGCGACCGGGAGTTTTTCCAGGAGCAAAGCCGCCTCAAGGTTCTGATGGATGTCGATCCGATCATCCCGCAGGACGCGTCGCAAAAGCTGATCGATTATTTTGACGGCCTTTTGCGGGAGAAGGCGAAAAATCCTCATGCCAATGACGATCTGCTGAGCCGCCTGATCATCGAACAGGTGGAACCCGGCAATCTGTCGCATGACGATGCGGTTCTTCATGCGGACCTTCTGACCATGGCCGGTCATGAAACCACGGCCAATCAGATCGTGCTGGGAACGCTGAACCTGCTTCAGAACCCCGATCAGAAGGGGCTGCTGCTGAACGATCCGGCCTTGCTCAAGGGCGCAGTCGACGAAATGCTGCGCTACAACAGCATCGTGCAGTTCAATGGCGCTCGTATCGCGCTGGAGGATGTCGACGTCAACGGCCAGCTGGTGCGCAAGGGCGAAGGCGTATTCGCCTTAATCGCGCCTGCCAACCGCGATCCCAAGGCCTTTGAATGCCCGGATCGCTTCGACATTACCCGCGCACCCGACAACCATCTGGCTTTCAGTTACGGCATTCACCAGTGCCTGGGGCAGCCGTTGGCGCGCGCAGAGCTGCAATCGGTTTTCGGCACGCTATTTCAGCGTTTTCCCACGCTGGCGCTCGCCGTCCCGTTCGAGGAACTGGAGTTCAAGGGAGACCATTTTGTCTACGGCCTCGAAGCGCTGCCGTTGACCTGGTGAGCCCAAAAAGCAGAGGGTAGACATGAAAATCCATATCAGACAGGATCTGTGCGTCGGCGCCGGGCTGTGCGTCCTTTCCAGCGCTCAGGTTTTCGACCAGCGGGAGGAGGACGGGGTCGTCGTCCTGCTTCAGGACAACCCACCCCCCGAACTGTACGATGCGGTGCGCGGTGCGGCCCGCAAATGCCCTTCGCTCGCGATCATCGTCGAAGAGGACGAACCGACGGGGGCGGCCGCTGCATGAGCGACGTCGTCATCATCGGTGCGGGGCAGGCGGGCTTACAGCTTGCCTCTTCCCTGCGCGAAAATGGCTTTGCCGGCTCGATCACCATGGTCGGTGACGAGGTGCATCCGCCCTACCAGCGCCCGCCCTTGTCCAAAGCCTTTCTTGCCGGGTCGGCGCCGGAATCCATGCTTTTCATGCAGGAACCGAAATTCTTCGCGGATCACGCGATCGATTTCCGGGGCGAGGCACCGGTCGAGACGATCGACCGGGAATTGAAGCAGGTCAATCTTCGCTCCGGCGCGTTCCTGCCCTATTCGCATCTCATCATTGCGACCGGCACCCGCAACCGCGCATTGCCCTGCGTCGAAGGCCAGACATCGGGCGTCGTATCGCTGCGCACCATCGAGGATGCCAAGGCGTTGATGCAAGGGCTGGCACGGGCAACGAAGCTGGTGGTCATCGGCGCGGGCTTCCTGGGCCTGGAGGCCGCTTCCATCGCGTGCGACGCAAAAATCGATGTTCGCGTCATCGAAGCCGGCAGCCGTGCCCTGGGCCGTGTGGTCAGCGCTCCGGTTTCCGAGGCGGTGCAGGCGGCGCATGAGGCACGCGGCGTGACCTTCTCGTTCAATGAGGCGGTAGTCGCGCTTCATTCCACCGATGGCCATGTCAGCAGCGTCGAACTGGGATCGGGCGAGCGCATCGCCGCAGACCTCGTTCTTGTGTCGATCGGCGTGGTGCCGAACAGTGAGCTTGCCGCCGCCTGCGGGCTGACCGTTCATAACGGGATCGTGGTGAATGAGCTTCTGCTGACCGAAGATCCCGCTATCTCTTCGATCGGCGACTGCGCGGCCTTCCCCTTCGCGGCGGATGACAACCGCATGGTCCGTCTCGAGTCGGTGCAAAACGCGGTCGATCAGGCGCGCTGCGTGGCCGATCGGTTGACCGGCAAGGTTGCAACTTATGATCAGGTGCCGACTTTCTGGAGCGATCAGGCGGGCCTGCGATTGCAAATGGCAGGTCTGGCGCGGGGCGATGAGGATGTCGTTGTGCGTTGCGATCCGGCGACGGGCAATTTTTCCGCCTATTGCTACCGGGGGGACACGCTGGTCGCCGTGGAGTCGGTGAGCCGCCTCCCGGATCATATGCAGGCGCGCAAGCTCCTTCGCATGAAGATCAGTCCGACGCGCGAGCAGGTCGGCGATCCGGCCTTCGATCTCAAACAACTCGTCAACAAGGAGACTGCCGCGTGAATGCACGCCTGTCCGAACGCAAAGTCATCGTCACCGGCGCGGCCCAGGGTATGGGCCGCGCCATCGCAGTGCAGGCGGCCCGCGAAAGCGCCGCTTTCGTCACCATTGCGGATGTGAAGGAAGAAGCAGGCGAAGAGACTGCCGAACTCGTGCGGCGGGAAGGCGCGAAAGCGCTGTTCGTCAGGACCGACCTGCGTGACGGCGGCGCGATCAAGGCCATGATCGATCGGACGGCGGAGCAAGCGGGCGGCATCGACGTGCTGGTCAACAATGCCGGCATCACCGACGATGCGGTGGCGAAAAGGGTCGAGACGATCGAGACGCTGACCGAGGAAATCTGGGACACGGTCATGGACGTCAATCTGAAGGCGACCTGGCTGGCGATGAAATATGCCACGCCCTATCTCAAGCGCTCCTCCCTTTCCCCCGCTGTCGTCAACGGCGCATCGGTCGCAAGCTCGGTCGCTTATCCCGGCCTTCCCACCTATGGTCCCAGCAAAGCGGCGGTCGCCCTGCTGACCCAGGGGGCCGCGATCGATCTTGCCCCCTATGGCATACGCTGCAACGCCTATGCACCGGGCGCGATCGACACGCCGATGCTCTCGCACAGTCTGGAATCCTTTGAAGATCGCGAAGCGGCAGCCAAGCGGCTCTGGGGACCGCATCTCATTCAAAGGCTGGGGACGCCGGAGGAAGTGGCCCTGCTGGTCTGCTTCCTCGCTTCAGCGGAGGCATCTTTTTCGACGGGCGCTGTTTTCCGCGTGGACGGCGGCACCCTCGCCTGGCGTGGCGTACATTGAAACAGGCTCCGGCTGGCTATCAGACCAGCCGGAGCACCCGGCCTCAGTCGTCATGCACCACAATGGCCAGCGTCGGACACAACCGCGCGGCCGCGATCGCGGCGTCGCGCCGATCTTCAGGCGCATCGTCGCGGACCAGATAGACGATCCCGTCATCTTCATTCTGCTCGAAAAGGTCCGGCGCAGCGACGACGCACTGACCGACGCCGATGCACTTTTCAGGGAAAATCTCGATACGCATTCCAAACTCCTCTCGTCGCGCCTTTTCGGCTCGCGACTGAGGGTGTGGCAAAGCTCATTTTGATTCAAGTGACGTTTCATCCACTACAAGATGAATCCTATTCACAAATGCGCCAGTTGTGACGTCATTTGAAGCAAACGAAAATCATATTGTTTCCAACGAGGCCATGCAGCGTACGTCTGAGCCAAGCTTGATATCATCAGGAGAGATTGACATGAGTTTCCACGAGCGGATCAACGCCCCCGCGCGCGCCTTCCTCGAAAAACAGCACCAGCTCATCATCAACGGGAAGGCCGTGGAAAGCCGCTCGGGCAAACGGCTCGATATCATCGATCCTGGCAACGGCAATGTCATTGCGACATCGGCAGCCGGGACCGCCGAAGATGTCGACCTGGCAGTAGCAGCCGCGCGCCGCGCCTTTGAAGGCGACTGGGCCAAGGTCAAGCCGAACCAGCGCGCGCGCCTGATGATCCGTTATGCGGAACTGATCGAGGCGCATGGCGACGAACTGGCGCAGCTCGAATCTATCAACTCCGGAAAGCCGCTGACCTTCTGCCGCAACGCCGACATTCCCAATGTCAGCGAGATGTTCCGCTACATGGCGGGCTGGGCGACCAAGATCGAGGGCACCTCGCCCAACGTGTCCCTGCCCGGCGAATGGGCGGCCTACACGCTTCGGGAACCGGTCGGGGTGGTTGGCCAGATCCTGCCGTGGAATTTTCCGCTCAACCTTTTCTCCTGGAAGGTCGCGCCTGCGCTCGCAAGTGGTTGCACAATCGTCCTGAAGCCGGCCGAACTGACGCCGCTGACGGCGCTGCGCATGGCCGAACTGGCGCTTGAGGCGGGCATTCCGGCGGGCGTCCTCAACATCGTCACCGGCTGCGGCAACCCCGTGGGCGCGGCGATCTCCGAACATGCGGGAATCGACAAGGTTTCCTTCACCGGTTCGACCGAAACCGGCAAGAAAATCCTTCACGCCGCCACCGGCAATCTGAAGCGGGTGACGCTGGAACTCGGCGGCAAGTCGCCGGTCATCGTGTTCCCCGACGCCGATCTCGATGCGGCCGCCGCTGGTGCCGCGCGCGCCATCTTCTTCCACGCCGGGCAGGTCTGCGCCGCCGGGTCGCGGCTCTTTGCCCATGAAGCGATTCATGACGATCTGGTGGACCGCATCGCCGCCATCGCGTCGAAGATGAAGGTCGGCTACGGGCTGGACGATGATTCCGATCTGGGTCCGGTCATTTCTCAGACCCAGCTTGACCGTGTCACCGGCTATCTGGTCGCCGGCCAGGAGCAGGGCGCCCAGGTCCGCGTCGGCGGCAAGCGCGTGGGCGATCGCGGCTATTTCATCGAACCGACCATCCTTACCGGAACCCGGCCCGGCATGTCCGTCGTCGACGAAGAAATTTTCGGCCCGGTCCTCTCGACCATGACCTTCAGGGACGATGACGATCTGGACGTCATTGCGGCCCGCGCCAATGCCTCGCCCTATGGCCTGTCGGCGAGCGTGTGGACCAGCGACGTGCGGATCGCCCATCGTCTGGCCCGGCGGATCAAGTCGGGCGCGGTGGGCGTGAATGTCCATTCGGCCGCCGATGCGTCGCTGCCCTATGGCGGCTTCAAGCAGTCCGGCTGGGGGCGCGAGCGCGGCTTCGACGCCATCGAATCCTACACCGAGGTCAAGGCTATCACGCTCAACCTGAATTGAGAGTGGCGACGATGTCCACCGGCGGGCCTGTAGAAAGATTATGGAATAGCCGACCGTTCGCTCTGCTTTGGGTAGCGACGGTCGCATCCAATCTTGGCACCCAGATCCAGTCGGTGGCGTCGGCCTGGCTGATGACGGACATCGGCTCGTCCGCGCAAGTCGCGCTGATCCAGTCTTTGATATCCTTTCCCCTGATGATCTTCGCCCTGCCTACCGGAGTGCTGGCCGATGTCTTTGATCGCTGGCGTCTGATCGCCTTCGCCTATCTCCTTATGTTCGCGGCCGCTCTGGCGGCAATGGTTGCGGGCCTCGGCCAGGCGATGACACCTTTGCTGCTGCTGCTGCTGTGCGGCCTGTTCGGGGCGGGGCAAGCCTTTTTCGGCCCCACATCCATGGCCGCGGTCAGGGATAGCGTGCCGCCCGCGATGATCGCCGCCGGTGTAGCTTCTCTGGCCGTCGCCTTCAATCTCGCCCGCTGTCTGGGGCCGGCGCTGGGCGGCGGGCTGGTCGCGGGCGGCAGCGTCAATTGGGCCTTTGGCGTCAATGCGGGCATGTGTGGCATGGTTTTGCTGCTGTTGCTTGTCGCGCCGCGCCCGCCGGTCGAACGAAAAATTCAACGCCAGTCCTTTGGTTCACTTCTAGCCGAAGGGCTGCGCTACGCAATTGGCGACCAGGACATGCGCGCGATCGCGCTGCGGATGTTCGCCTATACCGCTTGCGCCAGCCCGATCTGGGCGCTCCTGCCCCTTCTGGCGCGAGTGCAATTGCGCGGAACCGCCCTGACCTATGGCATCACCATGAGCGCGCTTGGCATTGGCGCGCTCGCCATTTCCTTTGGTATCCGGCCCTTGCTGGAGCGCTACCCGCGCGAGACGATCTTTCGCTGGAGCACATCAATCACCGCAGTCGCGCTGCTGACATTGCCGTTGGCGACGCACTGGATGGTCGCCACGGTTCAGCTGTTCGCCGCTGGCGCCGCCTGGGTCGCGTCGCTTACCATCTGCAACATCGCGGCGCAGGCGACCGCCCCCGCTCCGATGGTCGGCAGAGCGATCGGCATCTTCTATTCATCCATCTTCGGCGGGCTGACCCTTGGCAGCGCCCTATTTGGCCATATCGTCGAAATAGGCTCGCTCAGGGGCGCCTTCCTGCTCTCCGGCGGGCTTGTCTTTCTCACGCTGATCGCAGGCACCCGTTGGCCGGTGCCGGTCGGATCAGCGCCTCCCCCATCGTTCGAACCCAGTGAGGCCCCATGCACATGACGATCCAGAACAAGACTGAGCCGGCCTGGTATCGGTGGTATATCCTTGCCGTTCTGGTCAGCGTCTATGCCTTCAGCTATATCGACCGTCAGATCGTCACAGTGCTGGCTCCGTTTCTGAAGCACGATCTCGGCGTGTCCGATGCCCAGCTCGGCATTCTCTACGGCACCACGTTCGCGCTCTTTTACGGGCTTTTCGGCATCGCCCTTGCTCGCCTGGCGGATGGCTGGAGCCGCGTGCGCACGCTGGCGTTGGGCCTGTCCTTCTGGTCGGTCATGACGGCGCTGTCCGGCGCGGCAGGCAGCTTCGCGCAACTTGGCCTCGCTCGCGTGGGCGTCGGGGTCGGGGAAGCCAGTTCGACGCCAGCCGCCGTCTCGATCCTGGGCGACTATTTTGAAAAGTCGCAGCGGGCGACAGTGCTCGGCCTCTATTCGATCGGCGTCTATGTCGGCGCTGGTCTTTCGCTGGTGATCGGCGGATCGGTCGTCGCCTTCTGGCAGTCTCATTTCCCCGATCGCGCCCTTGCTCCTTTTGGCCTTGCGGGCTGGCAGGCCGCGTTCATGGCGGTGGGCGTTCCCGGCCTGCTTCTCGCCCTGCTGATCGTCCTGACGATCCGGGAACCTGTGCGCGGACGACTGGAAGGCGTTGTCCATATGGGCGACCCCAAGCCGTTCCGTAGCGCTCTTAGGGAAGCCTCCGCCATGCTGCCGCCGTGGAATGTCCTGCGCCTCGCGCGCGAAGGCTATCCCCGGCGCGAGATCGTCAAGAATCTGACCTGGCTCGCGGTCGCGGCCATCTTCTGCTTTTTCATCGTCCGCTTTACCGACGGGCTTTTGACGCCGGAGCGACGCCCCGTCGTGGGCCATGTGGCGGGGCTGGAGATCACCAGCAACGTAATCCAGTGGGTGGCGATGTCGATCGCCTTCTATGCGGTTGCCAGCTGGTTCCAGTCGCTCCGCCTGCGCGATACCGAAGCAGCGAGCATGCTGACCTCCTCGCGCACATTCCGCGCGCTGACCCTCGCCGGGGGATTTCTCGCCTTCGGGATGAACGCTACGACGGGCTTTGTCTTCGTCTATGCCAACCGTTATCTGGGCTTCACCGCCGCCAGCGGCCTCCAGCTTGGTGCCGTCGCGGCTATCTGCGGTGGCCTCGGCATCACCGTCAGCGGCTATCTGGCCGACTTTGCGCGACGCCGGATGGCCACCGGACGTCTGTGGTTTACCTGCCTCACGGCTGCCATCTTCACTCTAGCCAGCCTGGTTCAGTTCACGACGCAGAACATTCCACTCTTCTATGCCGCGTTCGCAGTTTCCACCTTCTTCGTGCCGATGTGGTTTGCCCCCAACCAGGCGACGACCCAGGATCTTGTAACGCCACGACTGCGTGGTACCGCCTTCGCCATGTATTCGCTCGGCGCCAACATATTAGGCCTTGGCCTTGGCCCCTATACGGTCGGCCTGATCAGCGACGCGACCGGAGATCTGCGCTTCGCCATATTGTGCGCGCTGGGGACACTTCCTTTCGCCATATTGGCGCTGGTCTACGCAGCACGGCACCTTGAAAGCGACGAGCGTGTCGCGCAACGCGCGGCTTTGGGAATGGCCTGACAGTCCCCAAAAGCCAAAAAATCGCGCGCAAAGCCAAGCTGGTTTTGCGCGCGATCAGTTCATAACGACATAGAGCAAGCTCGATCCATGAGCCACAGCGCCGCAATGCTCAGCTTGCAGGGCGCCTTATGAAAATGTTCGGATGGAGCGGGAGCATTATCTCCGCCTGCTTGCGCGCCGCGTCGATGAAGTGATCGAGCAGAGGCGACTCCGCATCCTTTCTGGTCGCCAAGGCAAAGGTGATGCCGACCGTCTCGTCCTGGAGCGGGCGATAGACGACGCCAGTTGTCTGCATCAGCTCCATGATCGCAGGAACAATCGAGACGCCCAGTCCGGCCGCTACCAGACATACCGCCGTGTGCATGTCGGAAACCTCATGCGCGATGTTCGGCTCCAACTCATTGGTATCGAACACGTCCAGCACGCGGTCGGAATAGCCGCGCTGCGGTCCGCGCGCGACAGCGACCAGCGGCCGGTTGGCAATTTCCGACAGGCTGATGCTATCGCCAAATTCGTCGGCCATGCTCGCCGGTATCGCGACGGTCAGCCGCTCCCGGTACAGGATTTCGGTATGAATATCGCGCTGGTGGATCGGACCACGCAGCAGGCCGATCTCGATCACCCCTTCGTTCAGACCCGCGATCTGCTGCGCGATCGTCATTTCGGTTAGGTTGATCTCCGCATTGGGAACGCGGACGCTGAAATCGCGCAACACAGCGGGCAGGAAGGAATAAACGGCCGAATAGATCGCGCCCACGCGCAGATTGGCGCGCGCGCCCCGCTCGACCATATGGACTGCGGCCTCCGCGGCGGCGGCGGCGTTGATGACCCGATGCGCATAATCGACCAGCACCTCGCCCGCAGGCGTCAGGCGGACGTTGCGCTTCTCGCGGATAAAAAGCTGCGTGCGCAAATCCTGCTCAAGGCTGAGGATCTGCTGGCTGAGCGGCGGCTGCGCTATGCCGACCTTTTCGGCGGCGCGGGTAAAATTCAATTCCTGCGCGACGGCAAGAAAATAGCGAAGCTGCCTGATATTCATGGCAGTGTTATAGACGCTGCTCAT
>NZ_JABXJG010000001.1:2460000-3412305 GCF_013375535.1 Sphingobium sp. 15-1 | reverse complement strand
AAACAGTCGACCCCCATCAACTGCACCCCTGGACAGGGGCGATGCGAGACGCAGAAACCCGTTCCGGAAAAGCCCCGCCTTCCCGAGTTTCATGCATCAACTAACCTTCTGATGGCCGCCGGAAATTCGATTCGAGTAGCGGCCGGAGGATCAAAATAGACAGGCCTGCTTCGCCGGATCAAGGGCACTACGAGTCAAAAATGTGAAATAAAGCCGTTGACTCGGCAAACCCGCAGAAAAGGTCACTTCGATAAATTATCAAGTAATTTCAATATTTTATGTAACGTCCATGGAGGCGATCTGTCTCGAATCGAGAGAGAATCGGCAGAAATGGGCGCTTCCTCCAAAATGACCCTTTGGTGAACGAAACATGAAAAAGCCCGCCCCGCTAGAATCGCGGGGCGGGCGCATTTCTGATGACGAGCTGGAAAGGGCTGGGCTTAGCCCAGCGCGCTGACGCGCTTCGTCAGACGGCCGAACTTGCGAGCGGCGGTGTTCTTGTGCAGCACGCCGCGGGCGACGCCGCGCGCGAGTTCCGGCTGGACCGACTGAAGCGCCGTGGTCGCGGCCGCCTTGTCGCCAGCGGCGAGAGCGGTTTCGACCTTCTTCACCAGGGTGCGGATCCGGCTGACGCGGGCGCCGTTGATCTCTGCACGGCGGGCGTTGCGGCGGATGCGCTTCTTGGCTTGCGGCGTATTGGCCATTTACTGTCCTCGGTTCTCGTCAAATCTCATGAAAAGAGCCTGTCGGAATCGCCAACCGGCTCTCGTGAAGGTGCGCCCCATACAGGGGAACAGGGGGAGCGTCAACCGCTGAACGCCCCGCTATTTCTGGCATTTCGGGCAGAAAAAGGTCGATCTGCCCCCGTCCACCCGGCGGCGGATGGGCGTGCCGCAATGGCATGGCTCCCCTTCGCGGCCATAGACGCGCCATTGTTTGGAGAAATAGCCCAGTTCCCCATCGGGCCGCGCATAGTCGCGCAGCGTGGAGCCCCCCGCGGCGATGGCAGCCGTCAGCACCTCGCGAATCACCTCCACCAGCAAGGCGAGGCGCGGGCGGCTGATCCGGCCTGCTTCCCGCGTAGGGGCGATGCCCGCCATGTTGAGCGCTTCGCAGACATAGATATTGCCCAGACCCGCGACGACGCGCTGGTCGAGCAGCGCGGCCTTGATCGAGGTCGCCTTGCCCTGAAGCTTGGCCGCCAGAGCGGTGGCGGTGAAGTCCGGGCCTAGGGGTTCGGGGCCCATGCGGGTGAAGGGAGTGTAGCTTTCCCACGCCTCGCTGCGAACCAGGTCCAGCGAGCCGAAGCGGCGGGGATCGTTGAGGGCGAGCAAGCGCCCGCCCGACGTTTCGATCAGCAGATGGTCGTGCGCGCCAATCTCCGCCGGGTCGATTCGCCAGCGGCCGGACATGCCGAGATGGAAGATCAGCATATCACCCCGGTCCGTGTCGATCAGGCCATATTTGGCGCGGCGCGAAAGCGCCGTGACGGTGGCGCCGGTCAGGCGCTGTCGCAGATCGACGGGAATCGGGAAACGCAGGTCGGCGCGGCGCGGCTCGACCCGGGTGAGGACCGCGCCCTCCAGGACCGAACGGAGCCCGGCGACCGTAGTTTCGACTTCGGGGAGTTCGGGCATCGGTTCCACTTCTGCTTCGCCTGGCGCCGCTTTAGCGCCTCGGGCGCGCTATGGGACAGCAAAATATGAATGGCGCGGCCCTTGGACATTTTCGCTGATCAGAGGTGTTTCCTCTGCTCAGGAAAATGCTCTAGAGCGTGCGCCCATGAGTGAAACCGCTTCCTTTGGCTATCGCGATGTCGAAGCCGCCGAAAAGCAGGGGATGGTCCGCGCCGTCTTCTCCAATGTCGCGTCCAAATATGATTTGATGAACGACGCCATGTCGGTCGGCGCGCATCGGCTGTGGAAGGACCAGTTCGTGAACCGCGTGAAACCGCGCAAGGACGAGGCCATTCTGGACATGGCGGGCGGTACCGGGGACATCGCCTTCCGGATGCACCGGCACGGGGCGCGGGTCACGGTGTCTGACATCAACCCCGAAATGCTGGCGGTGGGCGTCGAGCGGGCGAAGAAGAAGGGGCTGGAAGGGCTGATCTGGTCGGAACAGAATGCCGAGGAGCTGAGCTTCGGAGATCGCGCCTTCGACGCCTATACGATCGCGTTCGGCATTCGCAACGTGACGCATATCGACAAGGCGCTGCGGGAAGCGCATCGGGTGCTGAAATTTGGCGGGCGGTTCTTCTGCCTGGAATTTTCGACGACGACCTGGCCGGGCTTTTCGGATGTCTATGACGTCTATTCGCATCGGCTGGTGCCCAAGCTCGGCAAACTGCTGGCGGACGATGAGGACAGCTATCGTTACCTGATCGAATCGATCCGGCGCTTTCCGCCCATGCCGGCGTTCGAGCGGATGATCCGCGAAGCCGGGTTCGCGCAGACGAAGGTGGAGCCGATCCTGGGCGGGTTGGTGGCGATCCATTCCGGGTGGAAGATTTGATGGGCACGCGCATCAAGCCCCTCCCCTGCGGGGGAGGGGTTGGGGTGGGGGCCATTCATTTTGCACAGCGCCTGAGGCACTCCCCCACCCCCTGCCCCTCCGCTGAAGGGGAGGGGAGCCAGTAACGATGCCTTCCCACGTCACGCATATCTGGCGGCTGCTGAAATGGGGCCGCACCCTGGCGCGCCATGGCGCCTTGCGCGGGATCGAGCGCGATCCGCTGACGCCGACGCCGGTGCGGCGGCTGGTGCGGGTGGCGCGGTTCGGGGCGCGGGTGCCCAGGCAACCGCGCTATGCCGATGCCTTTCAGTCCATCGGTCCGGCCGCGATCAAGCTGGGGCAGACTCTCGCAACGCGCCCCGACCTGGTGGGGGAGGACGCGGCGAACGATCTGCTGCGCCTACAGGACGCGCTGCCTCCAGTGCCCTTCCCGATCATCCGGGCGCAGATCGAGCAGAGTTTCGGACGCCCCCTGGAAGCGATCTACAGCCGGTTCGACGAGGAGCCTGTGGGCGCGGCCTCCATCGCGCAAGTGCATCAGGCGACGACCACCGATGGGCGCGAGGTGGCGGTGAAGGTGATCCGCCCCGGCGTCATCGACCAGTTCAACCGCGACATCCAGACCTATGAATGGGCCGCCGCCCATGTCGAGATGCTGGGCGGGGAGCTAGCGCGGCTGCGGCCCCGGCTGGTCATCGCGAACCTGAAGCGCTGGACGGCGCGGGAACTGGACCTGCGGCGCGAGGCGGCCTCGGCCTCCGAACTCAGCGAAGCGATGGAGGCGATGCCGGGATACCGCGTGCCCGCCATCGACTGGGACCGCACGACCGGCAAGGTCATGACGATGGAGTGGGTCGACGGGGTCAAGATCTCCGACCGGGACGCGCTGATCGCCGCCGGCCATGACGTGAAGGAGATCGCGGCGCGGCTGGTAAACGCCTTTCTGCGGCAAGCGATTGCCGAGGGCTTTTTCCATGCCGACATGCATCAGGGCAATCTGTTCGTCACCGCCAATGGCGATATCGTCGCTATCGATTTCGGCATCATGGGGCGGATCGACCGGCGGGCGCGGATGTGGCTGGCGGAGATTCTCTACGGCCTCATCACCGGCAATTACAAGCGGGTGGCGGAAATCCACTTCGAGGCGCAATATGTGCCGGGCCATCATAATGTCGAGGAATTCGCGACGGCGCTAAGGGCCGTGGGCGAGCCGATGCGGGGCAAGCCGGTGCGCGAATTGTCCGTGGGCGGAATGCTGGACGGGCTGTTCGCGATCACCCGCGACTTCGACATGCAGACCCAGCCGCATCTGCTGCTGCTGCAAAAGACCATGGTGATGGTGGAGGGCGTGGCGACCTCGCTCGATCCCGACATCAACCTGTGGGAAACGAGCGGGCCTTATGTGAAGGAATGGCTGCGATCGGAATTGGGGCCGGAGGCGAAAGCGGCCGACGCGCTGATCGAGAATGTCCGGATATTGCAGCGGTTGCCAGGGCTGGTGAAGCGGATCGAGGAGGCTTTTCCGGAGAAGGGCGGCGCGCCACCGCCGCCGCCGCTGGCCGAAGTGCGGTTAATCCGGGTCGGGGCCGGATGGCGCTATGTGGTGGTGGCGCTATTGGCGGGGGTTGTCGGGGCTGGCGCTATGGCGGCGGTGACGACGTTTTTGTAGGGGCTGGCTGATTTTATATATCCGTCATCCCGGGCTTGACCCGGGGTCCCGCTTTTCCTTTTCCGTCCGCACCCAGCCCAAGACAGCGGGACCCCGGGTCAAGCCCGGGGTGACGGATGTGGGAATGTTCGCTCTCCTGCTGGACAACCGCGCACCGCTTGCCCAAATGATAGGCCTGTCATGACCAAGCGCATCCTTCTCATCGTTTCGGGCGGCATCGCGGCGTACAAGTCGCTGGAGCTGGTGCGGCTGCTGCGCAAGCGGGGCATCGCCGTGCGGGCTGTGCTGACGGAAAGCGCGGAAAAATTCGTGACGCCGCTGTCGCTGGGCGTGCTGACAGAGGACCATGTCTATGGCGACATGTTCGACCTCAAGGAAGAGCGCGAGATCGGGCATATCCAGCTTTCGCGACAGGCCGATCTGGTGGTGGTGGCGCCTGCGACGGCGAATATCCTGGCCAAGATGGCGAACGGCATTGCCGATAATCTCGCGACGACGCTGTTGCTGGCGACCGACAAGCCGGTTCTCGCCGTGCCGGCGATGAATGTGCGGATGTGGCATCATGCGGCAACCCGGCGGAATATCGCGCAGTTGCGCGCCGACGGCGTGCGGATCATGGAGCCGGACAGCGGCGAGATGGCGTGCGGGGAGTTTGGCAAGGGGCGCTTGCCCGAGCCGGAGGCCATCGCGGCGGAAGCGGCGCGCTTGCTGGCGCTGCCCTTGCCCGCCGATCCGCTGGCCGGGCAGCCGGATTTCGAGGGAGCGGATGCGCCGCTTGCCGGGCGGCATGTGCTGGTGACCGCGGGACCGACGCATGAGCCGATCGATCCGGTGCGCTACATCGCCAACCGCTCCTCGGGGAAGCAGGGCTTCGCCATTGCGGCGGCGGCGGCGCGGGCCGGGGCGCGGGTCACTTTGGTGGCCGGGCCGGTGCATCGGCCGACGCCCGCGGGCGTGGACCGCGTCGACGTGGAGACCGCGCGGGAAATGCTGGCGGCGGTTGAGGCCGCCCTGCCCGTCGATGCCGCGATCATGGTGGCGGCGGTGGCCGACTGGCGCACGGCCGACGCGGCGGATCAGAAACTCAAAAAAGATGGGTCGGGCAAGCCCGCGCCTTTGGCTCTGGTCGAGAATCCGGATATTCTCGCCACGCTTGGGCAGCATGCGCAGCGCCCCGCCCTGCTGGTGGGCTTTGCCGCCGAAACGCAGAAAGTCGCTGAGCATGCGCAAGCCAAGTTGGCGCGCAAGGGCGCCGACTGGATCGTCGCCAATGACGTCTCCGGTGACGTGATGGGCGGCGATTCCAACAGCGTGCATATCATTTCCAAGGACGGCGTCGAAAGCTGGGAAAATCTGCCCAAGGACGCGGTCGCCACTCGTTTGATAGAAAAGGTCGCTGATGCCCTCTCCTCTTCCGCCGATTGAAATTCGCCTGAAGCGCCTGCCCCATGGCGAGGGCCTGCCGGCGCCGGCCTATGCGACGGCGCATGCGGCGGGAATGGACGTGGTGTCGGCGGAGGATGTCATATTGGTGCCCGGCGGGCGGCATGCGGTGTCGACGGGCTTCGCCATGGCGATCCCGGAGGGTTATGAGGTGCAGGTGCGGCCTCGCTCCGGCCTGGCGCTCAAGCATGGGATCAGCCTGCCCAATACGCCGGGGACGATTGATGCTGACTATCGGGGGGAGTTGAAAGTCATCCTGATCAACCTCGGCGCCGAACCCTTCGTGATCGCGCGGGGTGACCGGATCGCTCAGTTGGTGGCCGCGCCGGTGCAGATCGCGACGTTCGCGGAAGTCGCGGAGCTGGATGAGACGGTTCGCGGCGCGGGCGGTTTCGGGTCGACAGGGGTGAAATAGCCATGACGCTCTCCGACGAACAGCTTGAGCGTTATGCCCGCCATATCGTGCTGAAGGAGATCGGCGGCGCGGGGCAGGCCCGGCTGCTGTCGGCGGATGTGGCGGTGATCGGCGCGGGCGGGATCGGCAGTCCGGCGATCCTCTATCTGGCGGCGGCGGGCGTCGGCACGATCCGGGTGATCGACGACGATGCGGTGGCGCTCTCCAATCTGCAGCGGCAGGTGCTGTTCGGCACGGAGGACATCGGCGCGCCCAAGGCCGAGCGCGCGATGGCGGCGGTAGCGCGGCTCAATCCCGATGTGAAGCTGATCCCGATCAATGCGCGGATCGATGCGGACAATGCCGCGCTGATGCTGCGCGAGGCGGATGTGGTGCTGGACGGCTGCGACAGTTTCGCGACTCGGCTGGCGGTGGCGGACAGTGCGCGGAAGCTGCGCATTCCCCTGGTGTCGGCGGCGGTCGGCCCCTTTGAGGGGCAGCTTGCCACCTATCGCGGCTGGGAGGCGGACAAGCCCTGCTATCGCTGCCTGGTCGGATCGCCGGAG
Organism: Sphingobium sp. 15-1; assembly: GCF_013375535.1. Classification (GTDB taxonomy): domain Bacteria; phylum Pseudomonadota; class Alphaproteobacteria; order Sphingomonadales; family Sphingomonadaceae; genus Sphingobium; species Sphingobium aromaticivastans. The sequence continues at coordinate 3,405,719 of NZ_JABXJG010000001.1, read as the reverse complement.
GACGCGCCGGAGCGGAACTGCTCCGAGACGGGCGTGATCGGGGCGCTGACGGGCGTGATGGGCAGTCTGGCGGCGCTGGAGGTGATCCGGGCGCTGGTGCCCTTTGGCGAGGATATGGCGGGGCGGTTGCTGCTGGCCGATCTGCTGTCGATGCGCTTCCGGACGGTGGCGGTGCCTAAGGACGCGGCCTGTCCGGGCTGCGCCGTGGAACTATGCGCGAACTGAGAATCGTCGTCGCGACGGCGGAGGCTGAGCGGCTGCGCGGGGCGATGACGATCGCGGCGGCGCAGGCGGCGCTGGGTGGGGCGGCGACGGTCTTTCTTCAATTGGATGCCGTCGGATTGTTGCGGACGCCGATCCAGGCGCCCCGGGATGCGGCCCATCGGGCGGCAGGGCTGCCTTCGCTGGAGATGCTGGTGGAGGAAGCGTTGGGCTTGGGAGTCGTCATCCTCGCCTGTCAAAGCGGGCTGGCCTTGTGCGGGATGACGGTGGAGAGCTTGCCCGCCGGGGTGGAAATCGGCGGGCCGGTCGGATTCCTGCAGCAGATGGGGGATGAGACTCGCCTGCTTTTTGCTTGAAGCTATCCAGTCGTCCAATTGGGTGGGAAGCTACCCTCACCATAGCCGTCATGCTGAACTTGTTTCAGCATCCATCGTGCCCCACGGACGGCAGGATGGGGGGAGAAATGGATGCTGAAACAAGTTCAGCATGACGAATGAGGGATAGGCCAGCTTATGTCCCCTATTGGCCATTTGCGGACATTAGGCGCGCCGTGTTCCTGCGAAGGCAGGAACCCAGTTCAGACGATGCAATGATACACGGAAGGCGGAACTGGGCTCCTGCCTACGCAGGAGCACGGTATACTTCAAGGAAAGCTGACTGTCCGCTGACCACCCCTACCCCCCGTTCGGGACGATCAGATATTTCTCCCCAGTACGGCGGGCATTATAGGCCAGGACCGCGTCCCGGCTCAGCGCTTCCCGCAGCGAGATGCGCGCCTTGTACTGGCTGGCGAAAGTGGTGGTAAGGCCATCGCGCACCCGCTGGCGCAGGCGTTCGAGCGTTTCGGCGTCGATATTTTGCAGGAAGGGGAAGAGCAACCAGCCGCCGATATTCCAGCTAAAGCCGAAGCTGCGCGTCAGGATGGTCGGGGACAGGTCCAGCGCGCCGTAGATATAGGCCTGTTTGGGGCTGTTAGAGCCATAGCGGCTATAGGGCGCGCCTTCGCTCGCCACCTGTTCCATGGCGTGGAGGATCTGGCTGACCATGGAACCGCCGCCGATCGCGTCGAAGGCGATGGTGGCCCCGGTGGCGGCGATGGCGGCAAGAAGCTGCGCCGGGAAATCGTCCCTCGAACTGTCGAGGACATGCTCGGCGCCCAGATCCTTCAGGACCGCCACCTGCGCTTCGTTGCGGACGATGTTCACCAGCGGAATGCCGTCCTCCTGGGCGACGCGCACCAGCATCTGGCCGAGATTGGAGGCGGCGGCGGTGTGGACGATCGCCCTGTGCCCGCCCCGTTTCATGGTCTCGACGAAGCCAAGCGCGGTCAACGGGTTGACGAAGGCCGAAGCGCCCTGCTCCGCCGTCACATCGTCGGGCAGGGCCATGCAGCCGCTGGCGCCCAGCAGGCGGTATTCCGCGAACATGCCGCCGCCAATCAGCGCGACCCGCTTGCCGAGCAGGGCCTGGGCTTCGGGCGCTTCCCCCGCAGCGATCACGGTGCCGGCGCCCTCATTGCCGATGGCCATGGGCTGGCCAACCCGCGCCGCAAGGGCGCGACGGGCGGCGTCGGGCATTTGCGCCACGATGCGGCCCTTCGCATAATGGGCATTTTCGACGTCGGCGGAGGCGAAGAGCAGACCGAGATCGGAAGGGTTGATCGGCGCGGCTTCCAGCCGGACCAGCACCTCGTCGCCCTGAGGCGCGGGAAGGGTTTCTTCGGCCAGTTCGACGGTCAGGCGGCCGTCTTCACCCAGGGTCGAGAGCAGTTTGAGACCTTTGGTATCGCTCATGAAGGCTCCGTTTCAGGCTGAGGGACGGTCGCTGTAAAGCGCGGGGAACAGCGTTTTGAGGGCCGTCAGCTTGGGCATGTCCCAGCGCTGGATATAGGGGTGGCGCGGGTTTTTGGTGAGGAAATCCTGATGAGCGCCGTCCGCGTCCTGAAAGCCGGTGAAGCGTTCGATGCGGGTGGCGATGGGATCGCGCCAAAGGCCGGATTGACCAAGTTGGGCGAGATAGGCCGTGGCGGCCTTGTCCTGCTCCGGCGTCAGCGGGAAAAGCGCGCTGCGATATTGGGTGCCGTGATCGGGGCCCTGATAGTTGAGCGTCGTCGGGTCCGCGATCACCGAGAAGAAGATGCGCAGCAGCGTGCCGTAGCTGACCGTCTTGGGATCATAGGTGATGCGGACGGACTCGGCAAAGCCGGTATCGCCTTCGCTCACCTGCTCATAATCGACCTTGCGGCCACGCGGGCCGCCCGCAAAGCCGGAGACGGCGAGATGGACGCCCTTGACGTGGGAAAAGACGCCTTCCACGCCCCAATAGCAGCCGCCTGCGAAAATGGCGGTTTCCAGCTTGCGGCTGGGGGCGGCGTCGACGGCCGGAGCGGGAGCGAGGACCACGCGTTCAGCGCGCAGCGGGGATGCGACGGCCAAAGCCGCCAGGAAAGCGAGGGCTATGCCGTCAGAGCGCCGCATCGTCCGCGGCCGGAGCCGGGGTCGAGGCCGCCATGGCCGGGCTGGTCAGTGGCGGCGCGTCGCTGTTGGGCTGAAGCACGAAAACGCCGATCGCCCCGATCACGAACCCGCCAAGGAAGCGCAGAAACAGGTCGGATTTCAAGAAGGCCACCATGGCGTTCTTCCTTTCGGTCGTCTTGGCCGCCACAAGCGGGCGGCGATGAATGTCGCGCGGCCTAGACCCGGATGAACGCTGCGCCAGGGCAGTTTCGACCAACGCCCGATGGGAGGCGATGGGTGACGGGCAAGCCAGTTTCGGTTCGCAACGGGATATAGACCCTCACTCTCCATCTGCAAGACGGCGCGGGGGAAATTTTCCGTTTCCGAAATGGAGGAAATGACGGGTTCAGTGAAGCGGAATCACCCTCACTCTTCCCACCCGGCTCGCCGGGCGGGTCCCTTCCCTCTCCCATCGGGAGAGGGAGAATGGCGCATTATTTCAGCGCGGCGCAGGCTTCCTGAATGCGGGTGCAGGCCTTTTTCAGCACCTCTTCCGACGTGGCGTAGCTGATGCGGAAGGCGGGGGAGAGGCCAAAGGCGGCGCCATGGACGGCGGCGACCTTCGCTTCGTCGAGGAAATAGCCGATCAGCGCTTCGTCGCTGGTGATGACCTCACCCTTGGGCGTGGTCTTGCCGATCACGCCGCTGGCGTCGGGATAGACGTAGAAGGCGCCTTCCGGAGTCGGGCAGTCGAGGCCCGGCGCGTCATTCAGCATGGCGACGACCATGTCGCGGCGCTTCTTGAAGGCGGCATTGCGCTCTTCGAGGAAGTCTTGGTCGCCGGTCAGGGCGGCGACAGCGGCGGCCTGGCTGATTGAGCAGGGATTGCTGGTGGACTGCGACTGGAGCTTGCCCATCGCCTTGATGATCCATTCCGGGCCGCCCGCGAAACCGATGCGCCAGCCGGTCATGGAGAAGGCCTTGGAGCAGCCGTTGACCGTTAGCGTGCGGTCATAGAGGTCCGGACAGACCTGCGCGATGGTGGCGAAGGGGGTCGGCGCGTACCAGACATGCTCATACATGTCGTCGGTCATCACCAGCACATGCGGGTGACGCAGCAGCACTTCGCCAAGCGCCTTGAGCTCATCGGCCGAATAGGCCGCGCCCGAGGGGTTGGAAGGCGAGTTCAGCATGACCCACTTGGTCTTGGGCGTGATCGCGGCTTCGAGCTGGGCGGCGGTGATCTTGTAACCCTGGCTCGCCGGGCCTTCGATGAAGACCGGGGTGCCGCCCGCGAAGTTCACGATGTCGGGATAGCTGACCCAATAGGGCGCCGGGATGATGACCTCATCGCCCACATCGACGGTCGCGACCAGCGCGTTGAAGAGCGTGTGCTTGCCGCCCGAATTCACGCTGATCTGGCTGCGCTTGTAGATCAGGCCGTTGTCACGCTTGAACTTGAAGGCGACGGCTTCCTTGACGTCGGCGGTGCCGTCGACATCGGTGTAGCGGGTCAGATTGTTGCGAATCGCGGCAATACCCGCCTCTTTCACGAAATCGGGCGTATCGAAATCCGGTTCGCCGGCGGAGAGGCCAATCACGTCCACGCCTTCGGCTTTAAGGGCATTCACGCGCGCGCTCATCGCCAGGGTGGCGGAGGGCTGGATGCGACCGAGGGCTGCGGAAGTCTGGCTCATCGTGACAATCTTTCTCTAGAATCCCCTAGGTCCGCGTAAAGCGGACGCGAGGCTCCTTAGTGTGCAACGAAAGAAGGGGCAACCGCCAGTTGGCTTCCGCTGGCCGTAACGGCAGATTATGGGGTTTGGGAGGGGGGCGATGTGCGATTCATTGGGTAAGCGTTGTCTATAATGACACCCGTCATGCTGAACTTGTTTCAGCATCCATCATGCTCCACGAACTGCGGTGCCTGGGGAGAAATGGATGCTGAAACAAGTTCAGCATGACGATTAGGATAGGGTTATCAGTGGCCCTCAGCGCACCAGCGAAGCCGCCACCATGCCGCGCGCGGCGTTGCCGATGAAGAAGCCTTCTTCCAGATCGCGCGGGCGCAGCTCCTCCTCGATCGCCTCCCCCATGTCGATCAGGCTCCGGCGCAGCACGCCGGGAAGCAGCCCGCGGGAAAGCGGCGGGGTCAACAGCTTGTCGCCGCGCTCGACGAAGATAGAGGAGAAGCTGCCCTCCGTCAGATAACCCTGTTCGTCGGTCATCACCACTTCATAGGTGCCGCCACGCTGCAAGGCGTCGCGATAGACTGAGCGGTTGGTGGTCTTGTGCGCCAGCCGCGCATCGCTGGCGGGCGCATTGCGGGGGACGAGCGCCACCTGCATGATCGCCTGCGGCCAGGTGCGATACTCGCGCACCTCGATTGCGACCGAACCCTGGCGCGATACCAGCAGGCGTAGGCGGCTGCGTTCGCGCAGGCGAAAGGTCGCGGCTTGCAGCTCGTTGCGCACATCATGGCGGTCGAAGGCGAAATCGAGCGCCTCCGCGCTGGTCTTCAGCCGCTCCAGATGCAATTCCAGCAATCTGATGCCTTCGACCGGGTCGAAGGCCATGGTTTCGAGCAGATCGAACCGTCCGTCAGCCAATGCCATGAAAAACCTTGCAACTCCCTTGATATGATCCGTCAGGCCGGCGTGAGGAAGCGCCCCTTGGCCAGACATTCCGCCCATTCGGAAGCGACTTCCGAATCCGCGACGATGCCCGATCCCAGACCCAGGCGCCCCTCTCTGCTGCCTTCTTCGACGCAAATGGTGCGGATGGCAACATTGAAGGCGGCGTCGCCCGACGGATCGATCCAGCCCATCGAGCCGGTATAGACGCCGCGCGGAAACGCCTCCACCGCGTCCACGATCTCCATGGCGCGGACCTTAGGCGCGCCGGTGATCGATCCGCAGGGGAAGAGGACGCGCAGCACATCGACCGGGGACAGACCAGGCAGCAGGCGGGCGCGCACGGTCGACACCATCTGGTGAACGGTGGGATAGGTTTCGACCTTGAACAGATCGGGCACCGTGACCGTGCCGGCGTGGGAAACGCGGGAGAGGTCGTTGCGCAGCAGATCGACGATCATCAGATTTTCGGCGCGCTGCTTGGCGTCCCGTTCCAGCCATTGCACCAGTTCGGCGTCGCGGGCCAGGTCCGGGTCGCGGGGCGCGGTGCCCTTCATCGGGCGGGCGGTCAACTGGCCCCGCACATGGGTGAAGAACAGCTCCGGGGAGAAGGAGAGGATGGCATGCTCCCCGGTACGCAGCACGCCGCCATAGCCCGCCTGCTGGCGCGGACGCAGCGCGGCATAAAGCGCCATGAGGTCGCCCGTGAAATGCGCGGCGCAGGGGAAGGTCAGATTGACCTGATAGATGTCGCCGGCGCGGATATAATCCTGCACCTGAGCGAAGGCGGCGCGATAGGCGGCTTCATCGATCATCGGTTGGAGCCGGTCGACTCTGGCGGCGGCGGGATCGGGCAGCAGGGCGGGCATGTCCGCCGGGTCGATCAGCCGCACCCCTTCGAACAGGCCGAACCAGAGCAGCGGCGTCCTGGGCCGGTCCTGCCGGTGCCGCTCGGCCAGCGGGCGGAGCCGCTCCTCCAGCGCGAGACCCGCTTCATAGGCGATGAAGCCCGCCGCGTGCAGCCCCGCCTCCGCCGCTTCGGCCAGACGGTCGAGCGCGGGCTGCACCTCCGCCAGCCGGTGGGCGGCGATGACCGATACTGGATCGCGATAGAGGCGCGCAGGCGCCGGAGCCCGCGGACGGGCGTCGTCGAACAGGACGAAGGCTTCGGTCGGTCCCGGCAGGCGCATGGCCGCCCTCTTAACAGGCTTTGCCGCGCGCGTAAGCTCTAAGAGGGCGCGGACCATGTTGCATGGGCCGCGCATTGGCCATAGGGGGAAGGCCATGAGCGAGGGATTGCCCCGGAATGATGCGGCGCGGCCATTGCGGCCGGCGCTGGCGCTTGCCCTGCGGGGCCGCTGCCCGGCCTGCGGCGAAGGCCGGATGTTTGCGCGATTCCTGAAACCCGCCCACGCCTGCCGCCATTGCGGGCAAGCCTGGGACCAATCGCGGGCCGACGATTTCCCGGCCTATATCGTCATATTGCTGTTGGGGCACCTGCTGGTGCCGCTGATGATAGAGGTGAACGCGGCGCTCGACATTCCGCTGGGGCTGCAGGCGCTGCTGTGGCCGGCGCTGGCGATCCTGCTGGCGGTGGCGATGATCCAGCCCGTCAAGGGCGCCGTCATCGCCTTTCAGTGGAGCCGCCGGATGGACGGCTTTCGCTGAGCCCTATTCGGGGCGGATGATGAAGTTGCGTTCCATGGCTTCGCGCAGGCTTTCATCGATGCTGCGGCGTCCTTCGGAGCCATGGGTGACGACCGTCGTGTCGGCGGTGGCGACGCACACGCCCTTCTGAAAGCCCGCCGAGCTGATCGTCCAGCTCGTGCGGCCGATATGGCCGATCGCGCAGTGCACTTCGAATGGATAGGGGAAGTGCGCTTCCTCGACGAAATTGAGGTTCACATTGGCGACCAGCCAGCGCACGCCCTGTTCCTGCGGATGACGGCCGAGATGGTGGTGGAAGCGGATGCGGGCGGTTTCGAAAATCCCGGAGATCGCCACATTGTTGACATGGCCCATCGTGTCGATGTCCTGGAAGCGGGTGTCGATGCTGGTGACGAAACGATAAGCGTCCGGGCTGAGGCGCCAGGATTCGGGTTTGGCCATGTCCTGCTTGTCCTATGTCCTGTTTATCCTATGCTCTTAACCCCTGACGGCCGGGATGCAATCTTCGGGTCGAAATTGATCGGACTGCGACCTTTATGACACAGGCGCGAACGCGATCGTTCCAAGGCGGTAACGGATCGTTTCCAGGTGAAGCGATGGACTTCACCGCAAGCGCAGCATAGCTTCCGCGCCGGATTTCGCGCTCAAGGGGCCTTCATGCAACGCTATAGTCGGACCGCCATTTTCCTGCATTGGACGATCGCCGCCCTGCTCGCCTTCCAGATCGCCGTGGGATGGGCGCTGGAGGATCTGGGCGCTCGCGGGTTTGCGCTGTTCCAACTCCACAAGTCGATCGGCCTATCGATCCTGGCGCTGACCCTGGCGCGGATCGCCGTGCGTTACTGGAAGCCGCGTCCGGCGCCGGTTGAGGGCGGCTGGCAAGGCGCGCTGGCGAAGGCGGTGCATGCGGGCCTTTATGTCTTCATGCTGGGCGGGCCGCTCACGGGATGGGCGCTGGTGTCGACCGCGAAGGTGAAGGTGCCGACGCTGATCTTCGGCATCATCCCCCTGCCCCATCTGCCCCTGCCCATGGCCGCGCATGAACTGGCCGAGGGCGGACACGGCCTGATCGCCTGGATCGGCATCGCCCTGTTCGCGCTGCATGTCGCGGGCGCGCTGCGGCATCATTTCCTGATGGGCGACGGCTTGCTGTGGCGGATGATGCCGGCGCGATCTTCGGCGTTGCTGGTGGCTTTGCCTGCGCTGATCGCGGTTGGTTTCGTTCTGGGCCGCGTTATCCTGCCTGGCCCTGTGCCCAAGGCTGCCGCCGCGCCAAGCATAGCGACGGCGGTCGAGGAGGAGGAAGCGCCTGCCAATGTCGCTGAGCCGATCGCCAATGCCGCCAATGCGGCGGCTCCGGCCGAAGCGGCCAATGCGTCTGCGGCGGAAGAGCCTTTGGCCCCGCCGCCGTCCTGGGCGGTGCAGCCGGGCGGAACGATCGGCTTTTCGGTCGGCAATGGCGGCGAGACGATCAGCGGCCGCTTTTCCAAATGGACCGCGAAGATCGTGATGGACCCAGACCATCCCGACAGCGCCGACATTCGCGTCGAGATCGATCTGGCGAGCGCCAGCGTAGGTGACAGCTACAAGGACGGCATGCTGGCCGGGGACGAATTTTTCGGCGTGGCGGCCCATCCCAAGGCGGTCTTCACGGCAAAGGGCGCGGAAAAGACGGGCGCGAACGGCTATCGCGCATCGGGCACGCTGACGCTGAAGGGCGCGAGCAAGCCGCAGAGCATCCGCTTCACCCTGTCCGGCACGGGCAAGGCACGGAAAGTATCGGGGTCGGCCACCATCGCCCGCGCGCCCTTCGGCGTGGGCAATGGCGAGAGCGGCGCCGGGCTTGATCCCAAGGTGGCGGTCAGCTTCGGGTTCAGTGCACAGGCGGAATGATCGGCGGATAGATTTACATCCCGACTTCTGCCAAAGCGGCATGATGGACCGCATGAAGTCACCAGCCGCGCATATAGAGGACGGGGTTTTCCTGGGCTTCGTCCTTATCGTCTCGATCGCCTTCGCTCTGGTGATCGAGCCGTTTTTCGCCGCGATCCTGTGGGGCGTGATCGCCGCCATATTGTTCGCGCCGGTCAATCAGGCGCTGCTGCGCATGATGCCCCGGCGGCGCAACAGTTCCGCCGCCCTGACGCTGTTGCTGATCATCGCGCTGGTGATCGTGCCGGCCATCATCCTGGCCATGGCGCTGGTGCAGGAAGCGACCATCTTCACCGCCAAGGTGCAGTCGGGCGAGATCAATTTCGCCCGCATGTTCGCGCAGTTCCAGGCGAGCCTGCCGCACTGGGCCGCGGCCTTTCTGGAGCGGCTGGGCATCACCAATTTCGCCGCAGTGCGCGAGATGCTGAGCGAAGGCATCGCGTCGAGCTTCCGCACGGTGGCGGCGCAGGCGCTGCAAATCGGGCAAAGCGCGTTCAGCTTCCTGATGGCGCTGGGCGTGATGCTGTACCTGACCTTCTTCCTGTTGCGCGACGGGCCGAAACTGGCGGCGATGGTGGATCGGGCGGCGCCGATGCGGACCGCCTATCGCCAGGCGCTGATGCAGCAATTCGTCATCGTCACCCGCGCCACCATCAAGGGCAGCATCGTCGTCGCCATCGTCCAGGGGCTGATCGGCGGGATAGTGTTCTGGGCGCTTGGCTTGCCGGGGGCGCTGCTGTGGGGTGTGCTGATGGGGGCGTTCTCGCTGATCCCGGCGGTGGGGACGGGACTGGTCTGGGTGCCGGTCGCAATCTATCTGTTCGTGACCGGGGCGGTGGTGAAGGGATTGATCCTCGCCTTTTGCGGCATGTTCGTGATCGGGATGGTGGATAACATCCTCCGCCCAGTGCTGGTCGGGCGGGATACGCGGATTCCGGACTATGTGGTGCTGATCACGACGCTGGGCGGGATCGATCTGTTCGGGTTCAACGGCATCGTCATCGGACCCGTGATCGCGGCGCTGTTCATCGCGACCTGGAATATCGTGACCAAGATGCGGAGCGGAGCCGATGGGCTGGAAGGGCCTTTGACGGAGGAGGCACTCAACAATGAGAGCATCGTGCGGAAAAGTGGGAACCGGTTTTCCGAATAAACGCAACGCGCTCTATCTGCCGTGTTCCTGCGAAGGCAGTTCCATTCGGCTTTTATAGCTCTTCCAGCGCCCCGCTGGCTTCCATCCAGACTTCTTCCACCGCTTCCAGCTTCTTCTCGACCTCGGCGCGCTTCACCATGAGCTGCGTCATGGTCATCTTCGCCTCCGCCCCGGTCGCGGCCTTGGGATCGAACAGCGCCTGGTCGATGCGGCTGCGCTCGGCGGTCAGCGTCGCCATTTCCTTTTCCGCCTTGGCAATGGCGTTCTTCGCGGTCTTCTGCTTCTCGCGCCATTCGGCGGCGTTGCGCTTTTCCGCCTTGCGGTCGGTCTTCGGCGCGTCGCCGCCCGAGCCATTCCCGTCAGTCTTGCGCAGGATGATGTCGGTATAATCCTCCAGGCTGCCGTCGAAGGGCTGGGCCGTGCCGCCGTCGACCAGCACCAGCCGGTCGGCCACCAGCTCGATCATGTGACGGTCGTGGGAAACGATCACCACCGCGCCCGAATATTCGTTGAGCGCCTGCACCAGCGCCTCGCGGCTGTCGACGTCGAGATGGTTGGTCGGTTCGTCGAGGATCAGCAGATGCGGCGCATCGCGGGTGATGAGCGCCAGCGCCAGCCGCGCCCTCTCCCCGCCCGACATGGAGCCGACCTTCTGCGTGGCGCGCTCGCCGGTGAAACCGAAGCGACCGAGCTGGGCGCGCACGGCGGCGGGGGTCGCGCCCTTCATCACCCGGCTCATATGTTCGAGCGGCGTATCGGTGACGTCCAGCTCCTCCACCTGATATTGGGTGAAATAGCCGACATTCATCTTGGCCGAGGCGTTCATCGCGCCTTCCATCGGCTTCAACTGCGCGGCGATCAGGCGGGCGAGCGTGGTCTTGCCGTTGCCGTTGCGGCCCAGCAGCGCCAGCCGATCGTCGGGGTCGATGCGCAGATTGACGCGGCGCAGGACCGGCGTGTCGTCATAGCCGACCGCCGCCATGTCCATGGTGATGAGCGGCGGGCGCAATTCGGGCGGGCTGGGGAAGCCGAAATGCAGCGTCGGGTCCTCGATGGCGGCGGCGATGGGCTGCATCCTCGCGAGCGCCTTGGCGCGGGACTGGGCCTGTTTCGCGGTCGAGGCGCGGGCCGAGTTGCGGGCGACATAGTCCTGCAACTTCTCACGCTCCGCCTGCTGTTTGGCGCGGGCCGCTTCCTGTTGAGCGAGCCGTTCGGCGCGCTGCCGTTCGAACGCGTCATAGCCGCCGGGATAGAGGGTGATCTTCCCCCCTTCCAGATGCAGGATATAATCGACCACATTGTTGAGCAGGTCGCGCTCATGGCTGATCACGACCACGGTGCCGCGATAGGCCTTGAGGAAATTCTCCAGCCACAGCGTCGCTTCGAGGTCGAGATGGTTCGACGGCTCGTCGAGCAGCAGCAATTCGGGGTTGGAGAAAAGCAGCGAGGCCAATGCCACGCGCATCTTCCAGCCGCCGGAATAGCTGTCCAGCGGACGGCCCTGCATTTCCTCGTCGAAACCCAAGCCGACGAGGATGCGGGCCGCTCTGGCGGGCGCGGTGTAGGCGTCGATGGCGTTCAGCCGCTCATAGATATGGCCGAGGCGGTCGGGGTCTTCGGTATGCTCCGCCTCCGCCATCAGGGCGGCGCGTTCCTTGTCGGCGGCCAGCACGGTGTCGAAGGGCGTGGCGGTGCCGCTGGGAGCTTCCTGCGCGATATAGCCGAGGCGGGTGTCGCGGGGCATGTCGCAACTGCCTTCATCGGGGTCGATCTGGCCGATCATCACCTTCATCAGCGTCGACTTGCCCGCGCCGTTGCGGCCGATCAGGCCCACGCGGCTGCGCGGCGGCAGCGAAGCGCTGGCGCGATCAAGGATGGTGCGGCCGCCAAGGCGCACGGTGATGCCGTTCAGGGTAAGCATGGGGCGCCCTTTAAGCAGGATGGCGGGGGATGCCAAGCGGTGTGCTGCCTCGCCTCCCTTCCCGTCATTCCCGCGAAGGCGGGAATCCATCTCCTGACCTTGCAACCAAGGGATAGCTTAGGAGATGGGTCCCCGCCTTCGCGGGGATGACGAAAGTTATTTAGATGGCGTCGCGGCTTCCGCCGCATAAAGGGTGAACTGGCTGTGCAGCCCGCCATCGGAGCTTTGCCCCAGCCACAGGTCGAACAGGCCAGGCTCCGCGATGATCCTGCTCCCCGCCCCCACAAATTGCAGGTCGGTGCGGGAGAGGGAGAAGCGGACCGTCCTGCTCTCCCCCGGCCCAAGCGTGACACGCTCGATGCGTTTCAGCTCGCGGATCGGGCGGGTGCGGCTGGCCACGCGGTCGCGAATGTAGAGCTGCACCACCTCGCTGCCCTTGCGGGAGCCCTTGTTGGTCAGGCGGGCGGTGATTTCAATGGCGCGGTCCCAGCGCAGCGCCGTGTCGGACAGCTTCAGATTATCCAGCGCGAAATCGCTGTAGCCAAGGCCATGGCCGAATGAGAAGCGGGCGCTGTTATCCGTGGTGGCATAGCGCGAGCGATATTCGGTCCGGTTGTCGATCACGGGGCGGCCGGTCGACTTGCGGTCATAGAAGAAGGGCTCCTGCCCCGATTCCCATGGGAAGCTGACCGGCAGCTTGGCGGAGGGGTTTTCCTTGCCGAACAGGATGTCGGCTATGGCATGGCCGGACTCGGAACCCAGGAACCAGGTCGCGAGGATCGCCTGCGCATTGGCCACGCCATCATGCAGCGCCAGCGCCCGGCCATGACGGAGCAGCACGATGACAGGCTTGCCGGTGGCCGCGACGGCGTTGGCCAGAGCCTGCTGCACCACGGGGATTTCGATGGCGGTGCGCGATTGCGCTTCGCCCGACATGTCCTGCGATTCCCCGATGGCGAGGATGACGATGTCCGCAGCCTTGGCGGTCTCCACGGCCTGGGCGACGCCGCCATCGATGGGCGTCAAAATGCCGCTGCCCGGCGCGATGCGCAATTTACCGGGGTCCGGCATGGCGGCGCGCAGGCCGGTGGCGATGTCGACGCCCTTGCCCTTGTCGCCGTAAAAGGCCCAGGGGCCGTAGATATTGGCCTTGTCCTCCCCGAATGGACCAATGAGGGCGATGCTCTGCCCCTTGGCGGGATCGAGGGGCAGGATGCCGCTATTTTGCAGAAGCACGATCGAACGGACGCCGGCTTCGCGGGCCAGGGCGCGATGGGCGGGCGTGAAGATGCGGCTCTTTTCCGCCTCTTCATCGAGCGAACGATAAGGATTTTCGAACAGGCCGATGGCGGTCTTCACATAGAGGATGCGGCGGACGGCGACGTCGACCGTCTCCATCGGCACGGCGCCGCTCTTCACCAGATCGGGGATGTGGCGGATATAGAGGCCGCTCTGCATCGACATGTCGACGCCCGCCAATATGGCGAGGCGGGCGGCGTCGCGCTCATCCTCGGCATAGCCATGGGCGATCAGTTCCTCATCGGCGGTATAGTCGGAAAAGACGAAGCCGCGGAACTTCATCTCGCCGCGCAGCATGTCGGTGAGCAGGTCGCGGTCGGCGGTGGCGGGGACGCCGTTGATCTCGCTGAACGCCGCCATGGTGGTGAGCGCGCCCGCCGCAAAGGCCGCGCCGAAGGGCGGCAGATGGGTTTCGCGCAGCGTCTCGTCGCTGATGTCGACGCTGCCATATTCCAGGCCACCGGAGACCGCGCCATAGGCGGCGAAATGCTTGGGGCAGGCAAGCAGGCTGTCGGCGCGGCGCAGGTCGCGCCCCTGGAAACCGCGCACCCTGGCGGCGGCGAACAGGCCGCCGAGGGTGACATCCTCCCCCGCCCCCTCGACCACCCGGCCCCAGCGCTGATCGCGGGCGACGTCGACCATCGGCGCGAAGGTCAGGTGCAGCCCCGCCGCCGTTGCTTCGACAGCCATGGCGCGCGCGGTGCGTTCGGCCAGCGAGGGATCGAAGCTAGCCGATTCGCCCAAGGTCACCGGGAAGATGGTCTTGAGGCCATGGATCACGTCTCCCGCGAACAGCAGGGGGATGCCGAGGCTGCTTTGTTTGAGCGCGATGTCCTGTGCGCGGCGGGCCCCCGCTACGCCGATGCCGTTGAACAGGCAGCCGACGCGGCCCTTGCGGATTTCGTCGGCCAGATCCTTTTCATTCTGGATGCCGACCTGCGGATTGGGTGGATTATAGGGGCGGAAGCTGTCGGCCAGGCAGGTCATCTGGCCCGCCTTTTCCTCTATGGTCATGCGGGCGATGAGATCGTCCACACGCTCCACCTCGCTCGCGGCGAAGGCACGGCGGGGAAGCGGGAGAGTGAGGAAGCCGGCAAGGGCTGCGGTCAGGACGGCGCGGCGGTCGAGTGTCATCAAGGGAAAGTGTAGCAGATTCGGATGAAACGCACTTATCCCGTCAACGCGTGCAAGAAAGCAACCGGCGGAGAGATGGGAGGAGGCTGGAGGCCGACCAACGCGGCCTGAGGGAGCGATGGTGGACAGGGCTGGATTCGAACCAGCGTACGGGAAACCCGGGCAGATTTACAGTCTGCTGCCTTTAACCACTCGGCCACCTGTCCAGTCGCCATACCGTTTCGGGGAAGCCCCGATCGGCTGGAGGGCGCTCCAATGGCGAAAGGAGACTTGCCTGTCAATGGTCGAATGTGAAAAGAGCGCATCCCATGAAAAGAGGAAACCGCACCGGGAAGGCCAAAGGCACTTTTCCCCGCTTTTATGGACGGCATGCCGTCATCGCCGCGCTCGCCAATCCGGACCGGGTGGTGCGCAAGATCTGGGGAACGCGGGAGGCGCTGAACGCGCTCGACCTGCCCCCGATCCTGCCCATCGTCTATGCCGATGGCGCCGATCTGGGCCGCATGGTCCCGTCCGACGCGCCGCACCAGGGCATCGTGGCGGAGGTCGAACCGCTGGACGATGTCTGGCTGGGCGATGCGCTGGAGGCCGGGGCTGACGATAATCGCCCCGTGCTGGTGCTGGACCAGGTAACCGACCCGCATAATGTCGGCGCGATCCTGCGGTCGGCGGCGGCGTTCGACGCGCTGTGCATCGTGACGCAGGACCGCCATGCTCCACCCGAATCGGGCGTGCTGGCGCGGTCGGCGTCGGGCGCTCTGGAAATCGTGCCCTGGGTGCGGGTGGTGAACCTGGCCCGCGCGCTGGATGAGATTGCGGAGGCGGGTTACTGGCGCATCGGGCTGGACGGCGAGGCGGAACAGACGCTGGGCGAGGCGATCGGCACGTCGCGGGTCGCGCTGGTGCTGGGGGCCGAGGGCGAAGGGCTGCGGCACAACAGCATGGCGCATTGCGACATTTTGGCTAAACTGCCGATCAGCCCGCGCATGGAAAGCCTGAACGTGTCCAATGCCGCGGCGATCGCCCTTTATGCGGCTGCCAGCCGGTAGGCGCATAAAGGGACTGACAGGGGGTTGGACATGGCCACTTTTTCCCGCGTCGCCGCTGCGCTGGCGGCCAGTCTGCTGCTTTCGGCCTGTCTGGTGACGCCGGGCAAGTTCGAATCGACGCTCGACATTCGCGCCGACCGGAGCTTCAGCTTCACCTATAAGGGCGAGATATTGGCGACCGATATGGGCAAGGGGCTGGGCTCCACGCCCGGCGACGGCGGCGACGATCCGATCGACGGCGTGCCGCCCAAGGACCAGCAGAGCAGCCTGCGCACCGCCCTCCAGGGCAAGGCCGAGGAACGGTTCGACGGCCCGGACAGCAAGAGCGGGGACAAGAGCGACGAGCAGCAGATGCAGGCCATCGCGGCTGCGCTTTCCAGGGAAAAGGGCTTTCGCTCAGCCCGTTACATGGGCAATCACCGCTTCGAGATCGACTATGCGATCAGCGGCAGGCTGACCCACGCCTTCCTCTTCCCCTTCAACAGCGACGCGCAGATCGTCCTGCCCTTCGTCGCGGTGGAACTGCGCGGGGCGGACCGGGTGCGGGTCAAGGCGCCGGGCTACTCCAACGGCTATGACAAGAGCCAGAACCCGATGGGCGGCAGCAGTGCGGGCGACGATGCGGCCAAGGCGCTGGACGGCACCTTCACCCTCACCACCAATGCGGAGATCGTCAGCCAGAATCAGGAAGACGGCGCGCAGGACACGCCGCAGGGCAAGCGGATCGTCTGGAAGGTGACGCCCATGACCAGCGAAGCGCCCGCCGCCACGTTGAAGGTCAAGCCTTAACGCGGCGTGGATGTGCTGGGCGCTGGTTTGGTAGAGAGCGGACAGTCCGAGGTGCCCTCTTCTTACAGCGCACCGTGCTCCTGCGAAGGCAGGAGCCCAGTCCCACCCTCGGTGGATAATCGGACCATCTGAACTGGGCAGCACGGTACGCTTAACGGCTAGGAATGACCGCGATGGGCCATTCCCGGCCAAGCCCCCCATGATCCCGTCGACCGGGCTCAATCTTCCGGCGCGATGGTGATGCGCAGGCCGTCCAGCGAATCGCTGAAGGTCAACTGGCACGACAGGCGGCTGGTCTCGTTGCGATGATCGGAGCTGTCGAGCAGGTCGTTCTCATCCTCGCTGACCGCCGGCAGGCTGTCGGCAAAGGCAGGGTCGACATAGACGTGGCAAGTCGCGCAGGAGCAGCAGCCGCCGCACAGAGCCAGCAATTCGTCAAAGCCGTTGTCGCGGATGATTTCCATCACGGAAAGGCCGCTCTGCCCCTCCACCGCCTGCTCTTCGCCCGAACGGTTGACCACGATCAATTTCGCCATGTACCCAGGTCCCTCAAAATTTTCCCGCCGCTCATGTCGGACGGGCAGCGGGAAATCAAGGGCGGACCGCAATTCTATGGTGACCACGGCAGAACAATTGCGCGCCAGCCTGGATAATATCGCCGCGATGGAGCCCGGTTTCGCCGCCGCGATCGGCCGGGTCGGCTATCCTCTGCCCCGTGTCCGCGAGCCGGGCTATGAAACCTTGCTGCGCACCATCGTCGGCCAGCAGGTGAGCGTCGCGGCGGCGGCGGCGGTATGGCGCAAGCTGGAGGCGGAACTGGGCGAAGGCTGCGCGCCCGACGCGCTGCTCGCCCGCGACTTCGATGCCTTGCGCGCCTGCGGCCTGTCGCGGCAGAAGCAGGGCTATGCCCGCAGCCTGGCCGAACTGGTGGTGAGCGGCGGCATCGACCTGCGCGATTTGCCCGCCGATGACGAGGAAGCCATCGCCCAACTGGTGCGAATCAAGGGGATCGGGCGCTGGTCGGCGGAAATCTACCTGCTGTTCGCGGAAGGGCGGCCCGACATCTGGCCGGCGGGCGACCTGGCCGTGCAGATCGAGGTGGGACGCATATTGGGCCTGCCCAAACGGCCCAGCGAAAAGCTGACGCGCGAACTGGCCGAAGGCTGGCGCCCCCATCGCGGCGCGGCGGCGATCATGGCCTGGCATCATTATAATACGGAGGTTTTGTAGGTGTCCCTGCCCCATGCCCGCTACATCGTCCTGGAACATGAGGGCGTATGGAAGATCAATCTCGACAATCGCTATTATGGGCCGTTCGCGACGCGCGAAGCCGCTGTGGAAAACGCCACGGCGACAGCGCGCAAGGCTGGCGAGGCGGGTTATCCGGCCTCTGTCCTGCTGATGCGGGGGACCGATTTCGAGACGCTCTGGACCAGCGTTCCGGACAATAGCGGGTGAAAGTTTTTTCGCGCCTGCGGGAACCGGCTGGCGATTTGCGCATTTATCGCCTCCAGTTGCGTGGGTTTTGGGATGAGCAAAAAGGTTCTGATCGTAGAAGACGAGATTTTCGTCGCACTGGAGATCGAGCATATCGTCGAGGATGCGGGGTTCACGGTCGGCGCCATCGCGGCCGATCGTCAGGCGGCGCTTGACGCGGCCGATGATTGCGACATCGCGCTGGTCGACCTCAATCTGCGCGACGGACCGACGGGGCCTGGCATCGGCGTCGAACTGGCCAGCCAATATGGCATCCGCGTCATCTATGTGACCGCCAATCCCGCGCAGATCGGCGCGGCCTCCGCCGCCGCGCTCGGCGTCATCACCAAGCCGTTCCGCGCCCGCAGTATCGCGGAAACCCTGCTTCTGGCGGCGACCGATCAGCCGGAATTGGAAGCCGCCGAAATCGCCGGTTTCACGCCTTTCCTGCCGTCGTCCGGCTCATGGACCGGGCTGGAATCCAGAGGCTGAGGCAGAGGCCTTCGGGCCGCCAGTCGCGGATCATGCGTCCCCCCAATTGCCGTTCGATGCTGAGCTGCATCAGCCGGCTGCCAAAGCCCTGACTGGTCGCGGGAACGGCGGGCGGGCCGCCCTCTTCCCGCCAGTCGATGCGGATGTCCCCATCCTCGCCCCGCACCTCTATCGCGACGCGGCCTTCGGGCACGGAGAGCGCACCATATTTGGCGGCGTTGGTCGCCAGCTCATGGAATAGCAGCGCCAAGGGCGTGGCCGAACGGTCGTCAATGGCGGGATTGTCCCCGAAATAATGGATGCGGGGCCCGAGCGCGTCGCGATAGGGCGCGAAAATCTGCTCCAATATGCCCCAGAGCAGACCCTCGCCATGATCGGGTTGGGAATTGGGGCCGTGCGGCCGCACGAAATCATGGGCGCGGCCCAGCGCCATGATGCGGTCGCGCAGATCGTCGGCAGCCGCGCGGATTTCGGGATGCGTGCGCGCCGACAGACCGATCAGACCGGAAATCACCGAAAAGATGTTCTTGATGCGGTGGGACAGTTCATGGGCGATGACCTCCCGCTCCTCCACCATCGCGATCTGGTCGTTGATGTCGGTGCAGGTGCCGATCCAGCGGATGATCGTCCCTTCCCCATCCCGGATCGGCAGCGCGCGGCCCAGCGTCCAGCGATAGTCGCCGCCATGATGGCGCATGCGATATTCGATCTCATAGGGATCGCCGGTCGCCAGGCTGTGGCGCCAGCGTTCCCAGGCCCGCGGCTGATCCTCCGGATGGAAGATGGCGCTCCACCCCTCGCCATCGGTGGCGCCCTGCGGGACGCCGGTAAATTCGTACCACCGGGCGTTGAAATAATCATTGTAACCATCGGGCAGAGCCGACCAGACCATTTGCGGCATGGTGTCGGCCAGGGTGCGGAACATGCGGTCGCTTTCGACCACCGCCTGCGCGTCCTTTTCCTGCTGGGCAATGACGTCGCGGTCGCGGCGGCGCCCTTCCAGTTCCACCATCACCTGCCGGGCCAACAGCGTCAGTCCCTGCCGCTGGAGAGGGGTGAGGTCCGGACGCGGCTTGTCGTCGATGACGCAGAGCGCGCCCAGCGAGCCGCCCTCTCTGTCGATCAGCGGCGCGCCGGCATAGAAACGGATGAAAGGCGCGCTGGTCACAAGCGCATTATCGGCAAATTGCGGGTCGAGCGTGGCGTCGGGCACCACGAAGATCGCGTCTCCCAGCATGGCATGGGCGCAGAAAGACACGTCGCGGGGCGTTTCCTCCGCATCCAGTCCGGTGCGGGCCAGGAAGCGCTGACGATCTTCCTCGACGATGCTGACGAGCGCGATCGGCGTTTCGCAGAGCGCGGCGGCAAAGGCCGTAATCTGATCGAGCGTGGCAAAGCCGCCGGTATCGAGATCGTAGCGCGCCAGCAGCGCCGCGCGATCGGTCTCGAGCCCGCGCCCTTCAGCCATCGCTGACGCGCTCTATGTCGGCGCCAACGGCGGAGAGTTTTTCTTCCAGCCGTTCATAACCCCGGTCGAGATGATAGACGCGGTTGACCTGGGTTTCGCCCTCGGCGGCGAGGCCCGCGAGGATCAGGCTCATCGAGGCGCGCAGATCGGTCGCCATGACGGGCGCGCCGACCAGCTTGTCGACGCCGCGCACCACCGCCGTGCGGCCGTTGACGCCGATATCCGCGCCCATGCGCGCCAGTTCGGGGACGTGCATGTAGCGGTTCTCGAAGATCGTCTCGGTCAGCACTGACGCGCCGTCCGCCAGCGTCAGCATCGCCATGAACTGCGCCTGCATGTCGGTCGGGAAGGCCGGGAAAGGTGCGGTCGAGATAGTGAGCGGGCGCAGCCTGCCGTCCGCCGACACCTTGATGCCATCCTTCAGTTCCTCGACATGAACGCCCGCATCGCGCAGCGCGGCTAGGATGGCGTGCATGTCGTCGGCGCAGGCCCCCGCCAATTCCAGCGAGCCGCCGGTGATCGCGGCGGCGCAGGCATAGCTGCCCGCCTCTATCCGGTCGGGCATCACGCTGTAGGTCGCGCCGTGCAGACGGTCGCGGCCGTGGATGATGAGCTTGTCGGAACCGACTCCCTCTATGTCGGCGCCCATAGCGATCAGCAGCTTGCAGAGGTCGACGATCTCCGGCTCCCGCGCCGCATTTTCCAGGATGCAAGTGCCCTTGGCCAACACCGCCGCCATCACCGCATTTTCGGTCGCGCCGACCGACACCACCGGGAAGGTGTAGATGCCGCCGGGCAGGCCGCCGTCGGGCGCGCTGGCGCGGACATAGCCGGCATTGATCTCGATGATCGCGCCAAAGGCTTCCAGCGCCTTCAAGTGCAGGTCGATGGGTCGGTTGCCGATGGCGCAGCCGCCGGGCAGCGACACCCGCGCCTCGCCCGCGCGGGCAAGCAGCGGACCCAGCACCAGGATCGACGCGCGCATCTTGCGGACAATGTCGTAAGGCGCCTCGGTCGAGGTGACGCGGCCTGCGCGCAGCGTCATGACGCGGCCGAAATCCTCCGGCCGGGCGCCCTCGATCATGGTCGAGACGCCAAGCTGGTTCAGCAGATGGCCGAAACTGTCGACATCCGCCAGGCGCGGCAGATTGCGCAGCGTTACGGGCTCGTCGGTCAGCAGCGCGCAGGGCAGCAGCGTCAGGGCGGCGTTTTTCGCGCCGGAAATGGGAAGGCGGCCGTTGAGCGCTTTGCCGCCGCGAATGTGAATGCGGTCCATCGCTGGGTTCTTACCGTTAATTGCGGTTTTCGCAAGGCGGTCGGCACGGCATCGGGACTGCCTGCCTTTTTCTGACACCGCGATGAAACATTTGTGCGTTCGCGCGCCCATTATTGATCGAGTTTAGTGCATCTTGCGCAAATGCAGCCAAAAGACGCGTGGGGCGTTTTGCCATCGTAACGAGAATGCAAACAAGAAGGTGTTTTTGGTGGCAACAAGTTGTTTCGCGGACAGGCTGGCGAAGCATGTGCCCCTGTCCGATATGGAGAAGAAGGCGCTTGCAAGGCTGGAAGAAAATCCCCGCAAGGTAAGGCGCGGCGCGATGATCCAACGCGTCAACGACACGGTGACCGAGCTGTTTGTCCTGCGCGAAGGACGGGTGATGAGCTTCGTCATTCTGCCGGACGGGAGCCGGCAGATATTGCGCGTCTATTTTCCCGGCGACTTCATCGGATCGGCCAGCACGGTCTACAACCGGGCGCCGGAATCGCTGGTGGCGCTGTCGGACGCGATCATCTGTCCGTTCGACAAGCATGCGCTGCGCCGGTTGCTGGAGGAATATCCCAGGGTCGCCGCGCTGCTGTTCCTGCTGTCCAATGCGGAGCGCGTCGCGCTGACGGACCGGCTCGCCTCATTGGGGCGAACGTCGGCCAAGGCGCGGGTCGCCTCCTTCCTGCTCGATATTTTCGACCGGTTGAGGGTGACGGACGACGGGATCACCGACAGTTTCGACCTCAAGCTGACGCAGGAGGAGATTGGCGACGCGATCGGCCTCACCTCCGTCCATGTGAACCGGATGATCCGGCAGATGGAGCAGGAAGGGCTGATTAGCCGGGCCAATGGGCGGATCACTCTGCGCGACATGCCGCGGCTGGAAGAGATCGGCCATTATACCAACCGGCACAAGGATATGGACCTGGACTGGTTGCCGGCTTCGGGTTGAGAGCCGCTTCAACCCCAAGCAATGTGCCCCTGTGAAGGCACTGAAGCGAGACAAGTGGCTCGCATTCAGCCCAGGCCCGCCGTTTGAACTGGGCTCCTGCCTCCGCAGGAGCACATATTTTTCCCAGGCGACACCACACGCCATTCAGGCCAGCAGTTCGACGTCCCAATAAAGCCAGTCGTGCCAGCTTTCATGCAGATAGTTGGGCGGGAAGGCGCGGCCATGTTCCTGCAACTGCCAGCTCGTCGGGCGGATCGGCGTCACGTGGAGCCGCATATGCGCTTCCTTGGGCGTGCGGCCGCCTTTCTTCAGGTTGCAGGGGGAGCAGGCCGTGGCGACATTTTCCCAGGTCGTGCGGCCGCCGGCACGGCGCGGAATGACATGGTCGAAGGTCAGGTCATGGGGCGAACCGCAATATTGGCAGGCGAACTTGTCGCGCAGGAACAGGTTGAACCGGGTGAAGGCGGGATGTTCCGACGGCTTCACATATTGCTTCAGCGCGATCACCGAAGGAATCTGCATCTGCATGCTGGGACTGTGCACCTGCCGCTCATAGCTGGCGACGATGTCCACCCGATCCAAAAAAACCGCCTTGATGGCGGTTTGCCAGGGCCAGAGGCTCAACGGATAATAGCTTAACGGCGTGTAGTCCGCATTCAAGACCAGGGCCGGACAGTTTTCCGGATGTCGTATCAGGTCGGGATGGTACATATATTACCCTTCAAGCCCCTTTGCCTCCGCTCTGATTGACCAGAAACGTGACGGGAGCATGACAGCATTAACAACCCCATCCCGTCAAGGGCCAGTATGATTCAATCGGCCGAACCACAGCATATGGTGACTCGCTTCGCGCCGAGCCCAACCGGTAGGTTGCATGTCGGACACGCCTGGTCGGCGCTGCTGGCCATGGACCTGGCCCATGCGCTGGGCGGATCGTTCCGCCTACGGATCGAGGATATAGACGGCACGCGCAGCCGGCCGGAGCATGTGGCGGGGATCGTCGAGGATCTGCGCTGGCTGGGTATCGCATGGGATGGCGACATCGTCTTCCAGTCGGAACGGCTGGACCATTATGAAGCGGCGTTGCGGCGGCTGGAGGCGATGGGATTGCTCTATCCCTGCTTCTGCACCCGCGCCGACATCATAGCGAGCGCCACCGCGCCGCATGGGCCGGAAGGGCCGGTCTATCCGGGGACATGCCGGGGATTGGCCAGCGACGAACGGGCCCGGCGGATCGCGGCGGGCGATCCCCATGCCTGGCGGATCGACATGGCGCAGGCCGTGGAACAGGCGGGGCCTCTGACGTGGAACGCCCTGCCCTTTCCCCCCGGAGAAGCGGCACGAGCGCAGGCGATCCAGGCCAGACCGCTGGCAGCGGGCGATGTCGTGCTGGCGCGCAAGGACGCCCCCGCCAGCTACCATCTCTCCTGCACGCTGGACGATGCGGCGATGGACGTGAGCCATGTGCTGCGCGGCGGCGACCTGTTAAACGCGACGGATATTCACCGGCTGATCCAGGCGCTGCTTGGCCTCCCCTCTCCCTTTTATGTCCACCACCCCCTGCTGCTGGGGCCAGACGGCAGGCGGCTGGCCAAGCGCGACGGATCGATCGCGCTGGCCGATCTGCGGGCGCAGGGCGTCGATCCGCGACGCCTGGCCGACGATCTGCGCCAGGCGCGCTTTCCGATTGGCATTTCCTTGGGCAAGGCCTAGATTCACGCCATGAACATCATTCTTGTCATCGCCCTGATCCTGGCCATGGGCGCCACCCTGTTCGCGCTGATCCGGGGGATCATCGCCTTTCTGCAGGCGACCAAGGAACAGTTGAACTCGCCCGACGGTGGGCCCAGCCAGTCCAGCCTGAAGCAGAACAGGATGATGATGAACCGCATCCTGTTCCAGGCGGTGGCGGTGATCATCGTCGCCATATTGCTGCTGATGAAGGGCAACGGTTGAAGGGCCGCGACCCGTCATGGTGAAGCTCAACAAGATCTACACCCGCACCGGGGACGCGGGAACGACCGGCCTTGTCGACGGTTCGCGCCTGCCCAAGCACGCCCCGCGCATGCAGGCAGTGGGCGACGTGGATGAGGCGAACAGCGCCATCGGGCTGGCCATCGTGGCGATCGGCAAGGCGCCCGAGGCGGAGTGGCTGACCATGATCCAGAATGATCTGTTCGATCTGGGCGCCGACCTCGCCACGCCCGTGCCGGAGGGGGAGGACGCGCCCTGGGCGCTGCGCATCGTCACCTCCCAGGTCGAGCGGCTGGAGCGGCAGATCGACGCGATGAACGCTGAACTGGCGCCGTTGGACAGCTTCGTCCTGCCGGGCGGGTCGCCCGCCGCCGCCGCCGTGCATCTGGCCCGCGCCGTCACCCGTCGCGCCGAACGCAGCGCGACCGCCGCCGCGGCCGAGGTGGCGCTCAATCCCCAGGCGCTGGCCTATCTCAACCGGCTGTCCGACCTGCTGTTCGTGCTGGCCCGGCGGCTGAACGGCAATGGCGCGGATGACGTGAAATGGGTGCCGGGGGCGTCCCGCTAACCATTCGACTCAGGGGCGGCACGGCTCGTCCATGGCGCGCGCGCGGAGCTGCGCGTTAACCCTGTTCCTTCATGCCCTTTTTACCCGCCGCACCAATTTTGGGCCCCGATTTCAACCGCTGGGGGCCAGGGATGCAATTCTATCTCACAACATCCTTCATCTTTCCCCGTTCCCTGCGGTTCCGCCTCTTCGCCCTCTGCTTCGTCACCACCCATTTGCCGCTGCTGGGCTATATGGGCTGGGGAGCGGCGACAGGGCGGATCGCCTGGGCGGAGTTCATCGTCCTGACGCTCGCCACCATGGCGGGCGCCGCCGGGGCGCTGCTGGGCATCGGCGCGTTGCTGGACCCGATCCACGCCCTGGCGGATGCGCTGCACCCGCAAGAGGGGACGGAGCGCAAGACAGGCGCGCCGACCCTGCCGGAAGTCAGCGACATCATATTCCGGCTCTTTTCCGGGATGCGCCTTTCCGGGGTGCGCCGGGCGGCCACCGCCACGCAGGAACAGATCGACGAACTGAACATCGCCGCGCATGAGGATGCTCTGACCGGCATCGCCAACCGGCGCGGTTTCCTGGCGCAGCTCGACGCGCTGCCGCTTTCCCGGCGCCGGGGGTGCATCGCGATCATCGACCTCGACCATTTCAAGCAGGTCAACGACGTGCTGGGCCATGATGCGGGCGACCGGCTGTTGACCGGCTTCGCCACGCGCCTGTCGTCGCAGACCCGCCGCATCGACATCGTCGCTCGCTGGGGCGGCGAGGAATTCGCTATCTTCTATCAGGACGCGATCGAGGATGAGGCGAGCTGGTCGCTGGCGCGCATCGCGGAACGGATGCGGCAGGAACCGGTCGGCGCGGTGAACGGCCAGCCGGTCACCTTCTCCGCCGGGCTCTGCGCCTGGCGCGGCGGTCCGGTGACGGCGGCGATCAGCATGGCCGACGAGGCGCTCTACCACGCCAAGCGATCCGGACGCGATCAGATCCAGCGAGCGGCGAGGCCTTCTGCTTCCGCTTATGGCTGAGGGATTTGGCTGCGTTCGGGATTGGGTGGATTCAAGACATTCCTGCTCTCGTCACCCGGACGCCTAAGCCACCTGACGGCCAAAGTCGGAAGAGGCGGCGCGCAGGCTGGACAGCTTGCCTTCCACGCTCATGAACCCGCGTTCGAGCTGGTCGATTTCGGACGCCACCACTTCGGTATCCTGGCGGATCGCGCTGATGGTCGAGGACATGGAGTCGGCGGCCAGCGCGGTTTCGTCCACCGCCGCAGTGATCATCGTGACCGTCTGCGCCTGCGCGTCCATGGCGTGGCGGATGCGTTCGGCGCTGGCCTGAACCTCTCCCACCGTGTCGCGGATGCGTTCGTTGGTTTCGACCGACTGGCGGGTCGATGCCTGGATGTCCGCGATCTTGCCCGCAATCTCGTCCGTTGCGCGGGCAGTCTGGTTGGCGAGGCTCTTCACCTCCTGTGCGACCACCGCGAAGCCGCGTCCGGCATCGCCCGCACGGGCGGCCTCGATCGTGGCGTTGAGCGCGAGCAAGTTGGTCTGGCCGGCAATGTCGCGGATCAGACCCAGGATCGATTCGATGGACTTGGCATGATCGGACAGCGTCGTCGACATGGCGACGGCGTCGCCCGACTGGCGCGCGGCGCGCTGAGCGACGTCGGCGGCGCTCTCAACCTCCGTCCGGGCATCCTCGATAGCGCGGATCAGCCCTGCCGAGGTGCGGGCGGCTTCGCGCATCGCCAGGGCGGATTGTTCGGCGGCGGCGGCGACTTCCGACGCCTTGCCCAGCATGCCCCGCGTGGCGGCGGAGGCGTCCTTCGCCTGTTCGCGCAGCGATTCGCCCAGTTGCGAGGCGCCGTCTATCTCCCCCACGATGCGCTGTTCGAACATGGTGCCGAAACGCTGGCGCTCATTGCGCTGGGCTTCGGCCTCGTCGCTGGCAAGGATGTTCGCCATCAGCCCGGCGTCGATCATGCCGACATGCATCATGATATGGACCAGCCGGCGGCGTTCCGCCTCCTCCTCCGTCCGTTGCCAGATGAGGTCGATCAGCTTTTCGTTGGCGGCGGCCACGGGCATCAGCACAGCGCGCAGCGGGGCCCCTTGCTTGCGGGCGTGACGGACGCAGGAGATGGAAGAAATCGCCCATTCGCCCGCTTCATAATAGCCAAGCTTCTGGCGCACATATTCATGCGCCTCCGTCTCGATCTTGGCGAGCGTGGCCGGGCTGAGCTTGGTCTTGAGGTTCGTCTGCTCGACATAGCTGTCGTAGAAGGTGCGCGCAGCCGTCGTAGCGTTTTCGCCTACCAGGTCGCGAATCCGGCGCAATCCCTGCGCCAGCTCTCCATGCGGGTCGACCTCCCTCATCATCGCAAGGATGGTGCTTTTGGGCGTGGCGGCTGAATTCATATGCGGCAGAACCCCAATTGGTCTCGTTGTAGCGTCGGGTGATAGCGCCATTTGGTTAATCACTTCTTAGGGCCGCCGCGATTGGGCGGCGGTGGCCGGGAAGCCTGCGGTGCTCCGCCCTTTCGCGGCGCGGCGGGCCAAAGCGGGCGGCTTTCCGGATCGCGCGAAAGCGGCATTTCCGGCGCGCGACCGGCGGAATGCCGAACGGCCCAGACCAGGATCGACTGGTCGCCCGGTCAGGGCGGCTTGCCCTCTTGGCGGTTCGCTCCTAAGGGGACGGGACTCGAGGGACAAACATCAGGGACGTAGGGAAGATATGGCGCGAACCACGAGCCGGCCGCTCTCGCCGCATTTGACGATCTGGAAATGGGGGCCAGCCATGGCCGTCTCCATCATGCACCGCGTGACCGGCAACGGTCTGGCGACGGCGGGGGCATTGGGTCTGGTCTGGTGGCTGATGGCCGCCGCTTCCGGCCCGGAAGCCTATGCGACCTTCGTGCAGTGCGCCACCTCGCCCATCGGTTATCTGGTGATGGCGGGATTGAGCTGGTTCTTCTTCCAGCATCTCTGCTCCGGCTTGCGCCATTTCGTGCTCGACATGGGCGCGGGCTATGAGCTCAAGAACAACAAGAGCTGGTCGCTGCTGACCTTCGTCTTCTCGACGCTCCTCACCATCGCCTTCTGGGCCGCCATCTGCACGGGGAAATTCTGATGGGAACGGGAACCGGAATCGGCCGCGTCCGCGGTCTTGGATCGGCCAAGCATGGCGCGCATCACTGGCTGGCGCAGCGCTATACCGCGATCGGCAACCTGTTGCTGGTGCTGTGGCTATTGTTCAGCCTGATCGCCCTGCCGGGCCTTGATTATCAGAGCGTCGTTGGCTGGATCGCCCATCCGCTGGTCGCCGTGCCGCTGATGCTGATGATCGTCAGCATCTTCTGGCACCTGCGCTTAGGGATGCAGGTGATGCTGGAGGATTATGTCCATGACAAGGGTCTGGCCTTCCTCTCGATGCTGCTGCTGAACTTCTATGCCTTTGGCGGCGCGGCCGCGGGCGTCTTCGCGATCGCCAAGATCGCCTTCACGGGGATCGTCAAATAATGAGCGAAGCCTATAAGATCATCGACCACACCTATGACACGGTCGTCGTGGGTGCTGGCGGCTCCGGTCTGCGCGCCACCATGGGCAGCGCCGAAGCGGGCCTCAAGACCGCCTGCATCACCAAGCTGTTCCCGACCCGCTCGCATACGGTTGCGGCGCAGGGCGGCATCGCGGCTTCGCTGGGCAACAACTCGCCCGATCACTGGACCTGGCACATGTACGACACCGTCAAGGGGTCGGACTGGCTGGGCGACCAGGACGCGATCGAATATATGGTGCGCGAAGCGCCTGCCGCCGTGATCGAGCTGGAACATGCCGGCGTGCCGTTCAGCCGCAACGAGAATGGGACGATCTACCAGCGCCCCTTCGGCGGCCACATGCAGAATATGGGTGCTGGCCCGCCGGTGCAGCGCACCTGCGCCGCCGCCGACCGTACCGGCCACGCCATGCTGCATGCTCTGTATCAGCAGAGCCTGAAATATGACGCGGACTTCTACATCGAATATTTCGCCATCGACCTGATCATGGAAGATGGCCCGAACGGCAAGGAATGCCGTGGCGTCATCGCCATCTGCATGGAGGATGGCTCGATCCACCGCTTCCGTTCGAAGGCGGTGGTGCTGGCGACCGGCGGTTACGGCCGCGCTTATTTCTCCGCCACTTCGGCGCATAGCTGCACCGGCGACGGCGGCGGCATGGTGCTGCGCGCGGGGCTGCCGCTCCAGGATCTGGAATTCGTGCAGTTCCACCCGACCGGCATTTATGGCGCGGGCGTGCTGATCACCGAAGGCGCGCGCGGCGAGGGCGGTTATCTCACCAACTCCGAAGGCGAGCGCTTCATGGAGCGCTATGCCCCGTCGGCCAAGGACCTGGCGTCGCGTGACGTCGTGTCGCGCTCGATGGCGATGGAAATGCGCGAAGGGCGCGGCGTGGGTCCGAACAAGGACCACATCTTCCTGCACCTCGACCATATCGATCCCAAGGTGCTGGCGGAGCGTCTGCCGGGCATCACGGAAAGCGGCAAGATTTTCGCGGGCGTGGACCTGACCCGTCAGCCGCTGCCCGTCACGCCGACCGTCCATTACAATATGGGCGGCATCCCCTGTAACTATCATGGGCAGGTGGTGACGAAGGCCGGTGACGATCCGGAAGTCGTGGTGCCGGGCCTCTATGCGGTCGGTGAAGCGGCCTGCGTGTCGGTCCATGGCGCGAACCGTCTGGGCTCCAACTCGCTGATCGACCTTGTCGTGTTTGGCCGCGCCACCGGCCTGCACCTCAAGGAAACGATCAAGCCGAACGGCTCGCATCGTCCGCTGCCGGCCGACGCGGCCGATCTGGCGCTGTCGCGTCTCGACCATTATCGCAATGCCAAGGGCGGTTCGCCCACGGCGAAGATCCGTCTCGAAATGCAGCACACGATGCAGAAGCATGCCGCCGTGTTCCGCGACAGCGCGCTGCTGGCCGAGGGCGTCGCCAAGATGACGCAGGTCAACCAGAGCCTGGCTGATGTCGGCGTGTCCGACCGCTCGCTGATCTGGAACACCGACCTCATCGAGACGCTGGAACTGGACAACCTCATGTCCCAGGCGGTCTGCACTATGGTGAGTGCGGAAAACCGCAAGGAAAGCCGCGGCGCCCACGCGCATGAGGATTTCCCGAACCGCGACGATAATGAGTGGATGAAGCACACCGTAAGCTGGTTCGAAGGCTGGGGCGGAAAGGGCGGCAAGGTGACGCTCGATTACCGTCCGGTGCACGACTACACGCTCACGGACGAGGCGGAATATATCAAACCCAAGGCGCGCGTTTACTAAGGCGCACCGTCAGATGGGATGAAAAGAGGGCGGGCCGGCTGGGTCCGCCCTTTTTATTTGGGTGAACGATCATGGCAGACGCTGCGCCGTTCCACCCCAGCCCCTCTCGCTTGAGGGAAAGGAGCAAGGTTGAGGCGCGGAAGGATGGAGGTAGCGCCCTGTCCGGAATTGGCCAACAGGAGCCCCCCGCACCTCCCCGCCGGAACATATCCGCCCCTTCATGCGATTGTCGTGCGAGAACGGCGCAACCGTATCGGAGGGGCATGCATGGCCAGAAGCCGAACAGCACCGAGCCAGATCGACCTTATCGCCCGCTATCGCGAGGTTCGGGCCTTGAGCGAGGCGTTGGCCGCGCCGCTGTCCGACGCCGATGCGACCGTCCAGTCCATGCCCGACGCCTCGCCCGCCAAATGGCATCTGGCGCATGTCAGTTGGTTTTTCGAAACCTTCGTCCTGCGCGATCATGTCGCGGGCTACAAGCCGTTCGATCCGCGTTACGCCTATCTGTTCAACAGCTATTATGAGGCGGAAGGGCCGCGCCATGTCCGGCCGATGCGGGGCGTACTGACCCGGCCGACGCTGAAGGACATCCGCACCTATCGCGCACATGTCGACAAGGCGCTGACCACCGCTCTGCCGATGCTGATGCCCGACGCGCAGGCGCTGGTGCTGCTGGGCCTGCACCATGAGCAGCAGCATCAGGAACTGATGCTGACCGACATGCAGCATCTGCTGTCGCTCAATCCGCTGGAGCCGGCGCTGTTCGACGCGCCCAATGCGCTGCCCGCGCCGGTTCCGGGCCCACTCCACTGGATAGAGGGACGGCAGGGACTGGTCGAGATCGGGGAAGACGGCAAAAGCGAGTTCGCCTTCGATTGCGAAGCGCCCCGCCACAAGACGGTGCTGCATCCGCATGCGTTGGCGCACCGGCTCATAACCAATGGCGAATGGATCGCCTTCATCGAGGATGGCGGCTATGCGCAGGCCGCCCATTGGCTGTCCGACGGCTGGGCCTGGGTCCAGGCCGAACGGATCGAAGCCCCGCTATATTGGAAACGCGGGGAGCAGGGCTGGACGCGCTTTGGCCTGGACGGCCGCAAGCCGGTCAATCCCGCCGCACCGGTCAGCCATATCAGCCTGTACGAAGCGGACGCTTATGCAAGCTGGGCTGGCGCCCGGCTGCCGACCGAGGCGGAATGGGAAAGCGGCGCGCTCAATATCGCGCCGACCAGCGGCAACCAGTTGGACGGTCCCGCCTGCCCCCGCCCGCGTGCGCTGGAGGGCGGCTCCACGCTGAGCCAGATGTACGGCGACGTCTGGGAATGGACCGGCAGCGCCTATCGCCCGCATCCCGGCTTTCACGCGGCGGAAGGCGCGGTGGGCGAATATAATGGCAAGTTCATGTCGGGCCAGTTCGTGCTGAAGGGCGGCAGTTGCGCCACGCCCCGCGGCCATATGCGGTCGAGTTACCGCAATTTCTTCTATCCCCATCAACGCTGGCAGTTCACCGGGCTGCGGCTGGCGAAGGATTTGTGACGCGATGCTGCTGACCCAGGAGGCTACGCTGCCATTGCACGCGCCCGATCCGGCTTTCCGGAGGGACATTATCGAGGGGCTGTCGCGCATGCCCAAGGCGACGCCGCCCATCTGGTTCTACGACCGACGCGGCTCGGAACTGTTCGAGGCGATCACCGACCTGCCCGAATATTATCCGACGCGCACCGAAACCGCGCTGCTGGAACACCATGGCGCGGATTTCGCCGCAGCCATAGGTACTGGCCGCGCGGTGGTGGAATTCGGCGCGGGCAGTTCGCGCAAGACGCCGCATCTGCTGCGCGCCGTCGATCCGGCCGCCTATGTGCCGATCGACATTAGCGGCGATTTCCTTCGCACCGCGAGCGCCGAACTGGCGTCGGTCTTTCCTGGCCTGCCCGTCCTGCCGGTGGTGGGCGACTTCAACGGCGATCTGGCCCTGCCCGCGGCGATCGAGGGCCTGCCGCGCCTTGGCTTTTTCCCCGGATCGACGATCGGCAATATGGAGCCCGATGCGGCGGTCGACCTGCTGCGGGCGATGCACCGGCTGCTGGGGGAGGATTCGATGCTGCTGATCGGCATGGACCGGATCAAGGACTACGACCGGCTGATCGCCGCCTATGACGATGCGGCGGGGGTGACGGCGGCGTTCAACCTCAACCTGATCGCCCGCATCAACCGCGAGCTGGAGGGCGACCTGCCGCTGGACGGCTTCGTTCACCGCGCCATCTGGAACGATGACAAGGCGCGGATCGAAATGCATCTGGAGGCGGTGCGGCCGCTGCACTTCCACGTCGCCGGGCAATGCTTCCGCATGGAGGCGGGCGAGACGATCCATACCGAGAGCAGCCACAAATATGGCGCACGCGACGAAAGGCTGCTGCTGCGCGCTGGCGGGTGGGAGCCGGTACGCGAATGGAGCGATGCGGAGGGGCTATTCTCGCTGATCCTCGCAGTCGCTTAATGTAGAAAGAGCACCGCGTTCCTGCGAGACAGGAGCATGTCGCGAGTTGGGCAGGAAATTCCTGGCGGTCAGTCCGTCACTTTGGCCGACCAGGTGGTGATCCAATGCCAGGCGCCCCTGCACTCGCCCATGGCGCTGGCCTCGACCAAGCGGAAGCGCGTGCCGTCCCACACATAGGATTCGCTGCCGCCGCAGTCGCCCAGACCCCGGCCCTTGGCATAGCTTTGCAGGGTCGACGTCTCGGGCGCCCAGCTCGCATTGACCAGCATCGGGTGGCTGGCGTCCTCGCTCCAGCCCGGTTGATAGTCGAAGCTGGCGAAGCGAAAGGCGCGGCGGCCGGGAATGCCGGTGGCAATTACCGGAATGGAAGTGAAATTATAGGCTCCGGCGCCGCAGGGCACCAACACCAGCGTCTCTGTCTTCGACAGGCGGTACAGGTCGGGGGGCGAGGTTGCGTCCTTCATCTCGTCGGCGCAACCGGTGAACGCGCCCAGCTTGGTCAGTTCCTCGCGCCAGAGCGCAGGCGGCTCCGCGCCGCCAGGAACCATCGCGCGCCGGATCGACGGGGCCGCGGGCGCGGGACGCACAGCGCTACGGGCCAGCGGGCCGCTCGCGACCAGCGCCGCCACCGTGCCTGCCCGCCCCTGCTTCGCATCCATGTAGCGGAATGCGGCGGCGGACCCCGCCAGCGACGGCCGGTCGATCCGCTTCGCGCCGGAGCGAATCTCCATGCTGCCGCCCTTCGCCATGGCGATGGCCAGCGCGAACGCCTGCGGCCCCTGCACGCTCGCTTCGCCGTCCACGCTCGCCGCGCTGGCGATCTTGCGGCCGTCGATCAGGAAATCCAGCGTCGCCCGCCCCTTGGCGTCGCGGCTGACCCAGATTTCAGGATCGGCATCCGCGCCCGCATCCCAGCTTATGCCCAGCATGACCGGGCTATCGGGCCAGTCGCCGCCCTCGGGCAGCAACGACACCGCCTCGCACCGGTTGCGATTGTCGCAGCCGATAGTCCAGTCCTTGTAGCTTTCCAGCGCGCCGGGCTTCGGCGCCTGCGCGGCGACCGGCGCCATGGCCATGACCACCGGAAACAGGGCGATCAGCCCGAATATGCGTTTAGCCCCCATGGGTTAACCATAACCGATCTTGCCAACCAGCGGTAGAACTTTCGTTATAGTCACGGAACGATCAGCGCAGGCTGAGCATCAGTCCCGCCAGCGCCGCGCTCATGAGGTTGGCGAGGCTGCCCGCCACCAGCGCCTTCAGGCCCAGCCGCGCGATGACGGGCCGCTGGTTGGGCGCGAGATTGCCTGTGACCGCCATCTGGATCGCGATCGAGCTGAAATTGGCGAAGCCGCACAGCGCGAAGGTGACGATGGCGATGGTCGCGGGCGACAGCGCGCCCTGCACCTGGCCGAGATTGATATAGGCGACGAACTCGTTCAGCACCACTTTGGTGCCGAACAGGCCGCCGGCGATCTGCGCCTCGTTCCAGGGAATGTTGAGCAGATACATGACCGGGGAGAAGAGATAGCCGAGCAATTGCTGAAAGCTGAGGTTCGGCCAGCCGAACCAGCCGCCGATGCCGCCCAATATGCCGTTGGCCAGCGCGACCAGCGCCACGAACGCCAACACCATGGCGCCGACCGCGACGGCCAGCTTGACGCCGGTCTGCGCGCCTTGGGCGGCGGCCATGATAAGGTTTGCGGGCTTTTCCTCGTCATGGGTGGCGGGCGGCAGCGGCTCGCCCGGCGTCCCTTCAGGCAACAGCGCGGCGGGGCCTGCGCCGCTGATCCGGCTTTCGGGCAGCGCAAGGTCATGGGCAAGGTCGGGATGATCGCCCAAGGGCAGTTCAGGTTCGCGCTCCGGCTCGTCGGGCATCATGATCTTCGCCATGAGCAGCCCGCCGGGCGCGGACATGAAACTCGCCGCCAACAGATAGTCGATCTTGATCCCCATGGAGGCATAGGCGGCCAAGATGGTGCCCGCCACGCCCGCCATGCCGCTGGTCATCACGGCAAAAAGCTGCGGCTGGGTGAGGCCCGCCAGATAGGGGCGGATGACGAGCGGGCTTTCGCTCTGGCCGACGAAGATATTGGCGGCGGCGCACAGGCTTTCGACCTTGGACACGCCCGTCACCTTCTCGATCGCGCCGCCGACCCAGCGAACGATCTGCTGCATGATGCCCAGATAATAGAGGATCGACACCAGGCTGGCGAAGAAGATGATCACCGGCAGCGCGGCGATGGCGAAGCTGGCCCCGCCGATTTCCGGCCTGGCGAGCGGGCCGAAGATGAAGTCCGTCCCCGCCTGCGCATAGCCGAGCAGGTTCGATACGCCATGCGACATGCCCGCGATCACCGCGCGCCCGGCGGACACATAGAGCACCAGCAGGGCGATGCCCGCCTGCAACAGAAACGCCGCGCCCACGACCCGCGGCCGGATGGCGCGGCGGTTGGAGGACAGAGCGAAGGCAATGGCAAGGATCAGCGCGATGCCGGCTAGGCCAATGAGAAGATGCATGAAAAGCTTTCAGGGCGAGAGCAATGAGCGCGACCATAAAGAGGGTGCGGCATGGAGGCCAGTAGCTTTACGATGGTGAAAATAGGTTTGGGGTGTTGGGTGGAGAGCGGACAGTCCGAGGCGCCCTCTCCTTAGAACGCGCCGTGCTCCTGCGCAGGCAGGAGCCCAGTTCCGCCGGTGCGATGATCCACTATGGGCAGGACTGGGCTCCTGCCTGCGCAGGAGCACGGTGCGCTTAACGGCTAAGAATGACTACAACTGACCATTTCCGGACTTCCCACGAAAAAGGGGCCGGCGTCTTCCGACACCGGCCCCTTTTTCCATCCCTTCAATCCGATCAGGCGGCAGCCTTGGCCCGCGACATGCGCTTGCGTTCGTTCGGATCGAGATAGCGCTTGCGCAGACGGATGCTCTTCGGCGTCACCTCGACCATCTCATCATCGTCGATGTAAGCGATAGCCTGTTCCAGCGTCATCTTCCACGGCGGGGTCAGGCGGATGCTGTCATCCTTGCCGCTGGCGCGGAAGTTGGTCAGCGCCTTCGACTTCATCGGGTTGACTTCCAGGTCTTCCGGCTTGGCGTTCTGGCCGATGATCATGCCTTCGTAGAGCGCCTCGCCCACGCCGACCATCAGCACGCCGCGCTCCTCCAGCGGGCCGAGGGCATAGGCCACCGCTTCGCCCGCGCCGTTGGAGATCAGCACGCCGTTCTTGCGGCCCTCGATATTACCCTTGTGCGGGCCATATTTCTCGAACAGCCGGTTCATGATGCCGGTACCGCGCGTGTCGGACAGGAATTCGCCATGATAGCCGATCAGGCCGCGCGACGGCGCCGAGAAGGTAATGCGGGTCTTGCCGCCGCCCGAGGGGCGCATGTCGGTCATTTCCGCCTTGCGCTGGTTCATCTTGTCGACGACCGTCGAGGAGAACTCGTCATCCACGTCGATGACGACGATTTCATAAGGCTCGGTCTTGTTGCCGGCCTCATCCTCCCCGAACAGCACGCGGGGACGCGAGATGCCCAGTTCGAAGCCCTCGCGGCGCATGGTTTCGATCAGCACGCCGAGCTGGAGTTCTCCGCGACCGGCGACTTCGAAGCTGTCCTTGTCCGCCGATTCCGTCACCTTGATTGCGACATTGCTTTCGGCTTCGCGCATCAGGCGGTCGCGGATCATGCGGCTCGTCACCTTGCTGCCTTCGCGGCCCGCCATGGGCGAATCATTGACGGCGAAGCGCATCGACAGGGTCGGCGGATCGATCGGCTGTGCCTTGATCGCGGTGTTGACCGACGGATCGGCAATGGTGTTGGCGACGGTCGCGACGGTCAGGCCCGCAAGGCTGATGATGTCGCCCGCCTGCGCTTCGTCCACCGGCACGCGGTCCAGGCCGCGGAAGGAGAGGATCTTCGAGGCGCGGCCGGTTTCCAGCACATTGCCGTCGGCGTCGATGGCGTGGATCGGCTGATTGACCTTCAGCGTGCCGGAATTGACCCGGCCGGTCAGGATGCGGCCCAGGAAGTTGTCGCGGTCGAGCAGCGTCACCAGGAAGCTGAACGGCGCGTCCACGTCCAGCGCGGGCGGCGGGACATGGTCGACGATCTTCTGGAACAGCGGCTCCAGCGTGCCCGAACGCAGGCTCGGCTCGGCATTGGCATAGCCGTTGCGGCCCGAAGCATAGAGGACGGGGAAGTCGAGTTGCTCATCGGTGGCGTCCAGCGTGACGAACAGGTCGAACACCTCGTCCAGCACTTCCTGGATGCGCTCGTCGGGACGGTCGATCTTGTTGACGACGACGATCGGGCGAAGACCCAAAGCCAGCGCCTTGCCGGTCACGAACTTGGTCTGCGGCATCGCGCCTTCCGACGAATCGACCAGCAGGATCACGCCGTCGACCATGGAGAGGATGCGCTCCACCTCGCCGCCGAAGTCGGCGTGGCCGGGCGTGTCGACGATGTTGATGCGGGTGCCGTTCCAATCGACCGAGGTGGGCTTCGCCAAAATGGTGATGCCGCGTTCCTTTTCGAGGTCGTTCGAGTCCATCGCGCGTTCCTCGACGCGCTGATTGTCGCGGAAGGTGCCGGACTGGCGGAAAAGCTGGTCGACGAGCGTGGTCTTGCCATGGTCGACGTGCGCGATGATCGCGATATTACGCAGGGACATGTCTTGCCTTTGGGATTCATGTTTTCCCGGCGG
The DNA here is from genome assembly GCF_013375535.1 of Sphingobium sp. 15-1. Taxonomy (GTDB): domain Bacteria; phylum Pseudomonadota; class Alphaproteobacteria; order Sphingomonadales; family Sphingomonadaceae; genus Sphingobium; species Sphingobium aromaticivastans. The sequence goes on along the minus strand of NZ_JABXJG010000001.1, from coordinate 3,368,726 downwards.
GCACCACGCCTGTCCAGGAGTATCGGGCGCGCCCCTACAGGAAATGACGCGCTGCGGCAAGCGTTCCGGGCGGGGTGGCAGCGATTGCAATGGCGGAGGCAGGCCTTTAGCGTGCGGCAAAGGCTTGCAGCCGGACTGTTCTATATACATATAACAGTGCGAACCCCTTGATGGCCCCTGGGAGATGACATGGCTTCGACCGCGCCAACCGCCACCGCTGACACGCTGAACCTGACCCCGCCCGACGCGGTGCCGCCCGTCGCGCCCGAAAAGGCGGCGGGGCTGGTGCCGCTGGAGGATGATAAAAGGTCGAAACTGGACGAGAAAGTCGACGCCTTCATCGACGATCTGGTCGCGCAGGACGCCAATTCGCCGGAATTCGGCCAGCGCGTCGACCAGCTCACCAATATGGGGCGCAAGGAGATTGCGGAAGCGGCGGGGCATTCGAACCGCTTCCTCGACCGGCCGGTGCGGGCGATGGACAGCGACAATAAGGTCGGCGTCGATCTGGCCGAACTGCGCCGGACCATCGAGGATCTCGATCCGGGCAAGCGCGGCAGCCTGACCGCGCCGAAGAAGTTGTTCGGTCTGATTCCCTTCGGCAATCGGATGCGCGACTATTTCGACAGCTATAAGAGCGCGCAGAGCCACATCAATTCGATCCTTGGGTCGCTCGCCAGCGGCAAGGACGTGCTGATCAAGGACAATGCCGCGATTGATGTCGAGCGGCAGAATATGTGGCAGACGATGGGCCGTCTGGAGCAGATGATCCACATTTCCAAGACGCTCGACGCGCGGCTGGAGGCAAAGGCGCTGGAGCTGGATTCGACCGATCCGGCCAAGGCCAAGGCGATCCGCGAGAGCGCGCTCTTCTACATTCGCCAGCGCACGCAGGATCTGCTGACGCAGATGGCGGTGACGGTGCAGGGCTATCTGGCGCTGGACCTCGTTAAGAAGAACAATGTCGAGCTGGTGAAGGGCGTGGACCGCGCCAGCACCACCACCGTCGCCGCGCTGCGCACCGCCGTCACCGTGGCGCAGGCGCTGGTGGGGCAGAAGCTGGTGCTGGAGCAGATCACCGCGCTCAACACCACCACCGCGAACATGATCGATTCGACCGGCGAGATGCTGAAGAACCAGACCGCGCAGATTCACGAGCAGGCGGCATCCAGCACTATCCCGATCGAAACGCTGCAACGCGCCTTCCAGAACATCTACGACACGATGGACAGCATCGACACGTTCAAGCTGAAGGCGCTGGAAAATATGAAGACGACGGTGGCCACGCTGTCGAACGAGGTCGAAAAATCCAAGGGCTATATCGCCCGCGCCGAGGGACAAGCGCAAGCGGCAAGCCAGGCGCGGGCCGACAATGTGCTGCTGAGTTCGATCGAGGCCTGACGCGATGAGCCGTTCCGACCGGGTGCTGGCCGACGCCGAAGCGGTGCTCCGCCGCCATAGCGAGCGCGGACAGAGCCTGTCGGTACGCGCGCGGCAAAGGCGCAATGCCGCGCTGATCCGGAAGGTCAAATATGCCTTCTGGGCGGTCGTCGCGGTGCTGGTCGGCAGCGCGGTGGCGGGCTTTGTCGCGCCGATCGGCACGACCGGGGTGATGATCGCGCTGGGCGTCATGCTGGCGGCGGTGCTGCTGATCGCGGCGCTGCCCGGCGAACGGCGCGTGCGGACCGAGGCGCTGGCGGAAACCACGCTCACCGCCTTGCCGCTGCAAACCGAAATCTGGCTGGAAAATCAGCGCAAGGCCCTGCCCGCCCCCGCCGTCACTTTGGTCGACAGTATCGGCGTCAAGCTGGAAACCCTGTCGCCGCAACTCGAGCGGCTGGGGGAGCAGGACCCCGCCGCGCAGGAAATCCGCAAATTACTGGCCGATCATCTGCCGGAGCTTGTCACGGGCTACCGGTCCATCCCCGAACCGCTGCGGCGGGAGGAGCGCAACGGCCGTGTGCCGGAAAAACAGTTGATCGAGGGGCTTGGCGTCATTGACGCGGAAATTTCCCGGATGAGCGAGACGCTGGCAAGCGGCGATCTCGACAAGCTGGCCGTGCAGAACCGCTTCCTGGAACTGAAATATCAGGAGGCGAAGGAACTTGGGCAGGAATGACGCCTTCCTACCGTAATGATCCATCTCACGCTGATCATCGTCGATTTCCTGACTGGCCTTCTGGCGGCCGGCGCCTGGGCGCTCGCCAGCGCGGGGGGAGCGATCGCGGCGCTGGTGGGCGGCGGATTGCTGGGCCTGTCCTTCTTCCGGAAATGGCGGCGGAAGGGTTGAAGCGACGGACTCAGGCGCCCTCGATCCACACGGCCATGGCATGCTGGGTCAAGGGCTGGCTGAACTGAATGCCGAAACGCTTGCCATTGGCCCAGATGACGCGGCCGCTCGCCTGCATGCCCAGCGCCTCGACGATCAGATAGGTGCCGGTGCCGGGCGGGGTCTCGCAATGCGCCAGCGCGCCCGAGCTGGACAGGTCCAGAAAATGGGCCCGGGCAGCGGTGCCGCCGAATCGCAAGGCGACCGGACCGAACATCTTGTGGCGCGGATCGTGCCGCCGTTGCCCGGCGGCGCCAGTCAGGTCAGTCATATCCTGCCCTCTCCCCCAAGGCATAAGATCATGAAATCGTCAATAAGCATCACAGAATCATGGTTGGCCGCCCATTAACCATAATATGCGCGAAGGGAAGCGTTACTGAGCGCCGATGGATCAGGACCGCAAGGCGCAGGGGACGATGGAGGAGGGCTGCGGCCGCGCGGCAATGCGTTTGAACCGGGCGAAATAACCGCCCGCCGTCGGTTTCGGGATCAGTTCCTCCAGCCGGAAACCCATGGCCGACAATTCGCACGCCAGCAGGCGCGGCGGCGTGCCATGCTGGTCGGTCGGCCGGTCGGCGTCGACCACGATCAGCTCGCCATCGGGCTTGAGCGCGGGGCTGAGGTTCCAGAGGAAGGCGTAGGGCTCCGCAATCTCATGATACATATGGACCATGAGGATGCGGTCAAAGCTGTTTTCGGGCAGCTTCGGGTCTTCCGGCGCGCCGAGGCGAACACTGACGTTGCGCCAATCCTCCCGCGTGATGCGGCGGGACAGCGCCTCGATCACCTCGGGCATGATGTCTTCGGCCAGGACGCGACCCCTGTCGCCCACCCTTTTCGCGAGGCGCACGGTATAATAGCCCTCGCCCGCGCCGATGTCCGCCACCGTCATGCCGGCGCGGATGCCCGCGCGGTTCATAATGTCTTCGGCTTCGTTCACCCGGTCCCGCGCTTCCTCGCTCGACCAGCGGGTGGAGACGATGGGCGCCACGGGCCGGTCGGCGCGGGGAAAGGCGCGGGCCGCGGCCGGACGCTCGCTATTTTTGTCCGACGAAAACGGACCGCAGCCTGCCAGCAGGAGCAAGCATGCTGGCAGGGCTCCGGCCGCCAGCATCGGATCTTTCATCAGTCGACATCCTCCACATCGACCTTCTCGCCCGTCACCTTCTGGCTGAGCGCGGCGGCCATGAAGGGATCGAGCGCGCCGTCCAGCACGTCGTCGGGCGAGGTGGAGGTGACGCCGGTGCGCAAATCCTTCACCAACTGATAGGGCTGGAGGACGTAGGAGCGGATCTGGTGGCCCCAGCCGATCTCGGTCTTCGCCTGATAGTCGGTCGACGCGGCTTCCTCGCGGCGGCGCAGTTCCGCTTCGTAGAGGCGCGCCTTCAGCATGTTCATCGCGGTGGCGCGGTTCTTGTGCTGCGAGCGGTCGTTCTGCGACGCGACGATGATGCCTGACGGGACGTGGGTGATGCGAACCGCGGAGTCCGTGGTGTTGACGTGCTGGCCGCCCGCGCCCGAGGCGCGATAGGTGTCGATCTTGAGGTCGCTTTCCTTGACCTCGATATCGATATCGTCGTCGATCACCGGATAGACCCAGACCGACGAGAAGCTGGTGTGCCGCCGCGCCGAGCTGTCATAGGGGCTGATGCGCACCAGCCGATGCACGCCGCTTTCGGTCTTGGCATAACCATAGGCATTCTCGCCCTTGAACAGGAAGGTGGCGGACTTGATGCCCGCCTGGTCGCCCGCCTGATAGTCGACCAGTTCGACCTTATAACCGCGCCGTTCAGCCCAGCGGCGGTACATGCGGCTGAGCATTTCGGCCCAGTCCTGGCTTTCCGTGCCGCCCGCGCCCGCGTGGATTTCCAGATAGGTGTCGCTGGCGTCGGCCTCTCCGGCCAACAGCGCCTTGATCTTGTCCTCGTCGGCGCGGTCGGCCAGCGCCTTCAGGGACGCGATGGCTTCGGTCACCATATCCTCATCGCCTTCGGCATCAGCCATTTCGATGAGTTCGGCGGTGCCGGTCTTCTCGCTCTCGATCGCGCGGGTGGCGCCGATAGCGGCGTCGAGCCGGGTGCGTTCGCGCATCACTTCCTGCGCCTGTTTCTGATTGTCCCAGAGCGTCGGGTCCTCGACGCGGGCGTTCAGCTCGTCGAGGCGGCGAAGGGCGCGGTCCCAGTCGAGGAAGCGGCGCAGCAGGTCCAGCGCGGCGTCGATGCGGTCGATATATTGCTGCGCTTCGGCGCGCATGGGTGGTCTCCAGAATGTCGGGGCGCTTGGCCTTAAGGACAGGCAAACGCATCAAGCCCCTGCCCCTATCCGAGGGCGGTGGATTTGGGAAGATTCAATCCTTGTCGGCGTGCGCGGAAGGATTGGCGGGAATGGGCCAATTTATGGCGAAGTTCACACTGTATGCGCGCGCGTGCCTGCGTGCGCGTAGGCGGAGGCGGGGTTTTTATCGGACGTTTCAAAGAGGGATGCGGGATAGGGCGGTGGGTGTGGAATAGGACAGGCTGAATGGGCGGCTGTTGGAAAAATAGGATGTTTTTTGGGGAACGCTGTTGCGGTTGGGTGACTATCCGAAAGTCGCCAATAGCCGCCATTAAAATCCTCCCTGCGCGAAGCGTGGGGAGGGGGACCGTTGGCGCAGCCGATGGTGGAGGGGAAATACGCAGGTCGTGCCCCTTCCCCTCCACCAGCCTGCGGCTGGTCCCCCTCCCCATCTATCGATGGGGAGGATTTGGATAGGTCGGCTTTCTCCCCTCAACGCCGTCAGTAAATCCCGCCCTGGTCCTGCAGGAAGTCGCTGTCGGTCCGTTGGCGACGTTGGACGGTCGCTTCGATGCGGGCGGCGGCCTTGTCCTGCGCGGCGACCTCTTCCTTGCGGATCGAGCGGCGGGGTTCGGATTCGGGCTTGAACGCTTCCCAGATCACAGCGGGCTTGGGCTCGTCGGTCGGCCAGACGCCATAGACGCGCTTGCCCGAGCGGCGGTCGATCGTGACCATGCGGATGCCCGCCGGGGCGATGAACGGGGTCTTGGGCATCGCCTCCAGCACCGGCGTCATCGCCGCTTTCCAGATCGGCGCGGCGACGCGGCCGCCCTGCGCCCAGCCGCCCAGGCTGCGCGGCTGGTCATAGCCGATATAGACGCCCGCCACGATGTCCGGCGATCCGCCGACGAACCAGACGTTGGTCGGGCCGTTGGTGGTGCCGGTCTTGCCGAACAGCGGGCGCTTGAGGTCGGCCAGGACCGTCGCCGTGCCGCGCTGGATCACGCCCTCGGCAATGTGCACGACCTGATAAGCGGTCATCGGGTTCATCACCTGCCGCCCCTCGAAACCGAAGCGGGGCATGGACTTGCCGTCCCAATTGGCCATGTTGCAGCCGTCACAGGCGCGCCAGCGCAGCGGCCAGATCACCTTGCCGCGCCGGTCCTGCACATAGTCCATCAGCTTGGGGCTAAGCTGCCGCCCCTGATTGGCGAGCATGGCATAGGCGTTCACCATCCGCTCCACCGTGGTTTCGCCCGCGCCCAGTGCGAAGGAGAGATAGGGCTGATAATCCCCGATGCCCATCGCCTTGATCGTGCGCACGACGCGGTCCATGCCCGTCTGGCTGGCGGCGCGCACGGTCATCAGGTTGCGCGACTGCTCGACGCCCCAGCGCATCGTCTGCGGCCCCGCGCTGCCGCCGGTGAAGTTGCGGAAACATTTCTGCCCCAGCCCCGCGCCCTGATAGACGCACAGCGGCCCGTCGACGATGATTGAGGCAGGCGTCATGCCATTGTCCAGCGCGGCGGCATAGACGAACGGCTTGATGGTGGAGCCGGGCTGACGCATCGCCTGAGTGGCGCGGTTGTAGGAGGACAGGCGATTGTCGAAGCCGCCCTGCATGGCGCGGACGCGGCCGCTATGGGTTTCCTCGACCACCATGCCGCCGGACACTTCGGGAACGTTGCGCAGCGCCCATGACGCGCCGTTGCGGGCCACCACGATCAGGTCGCCGGGCTTCATCGCGGCGAAGGCCGGGCCGCCGCTCTTGCGATAGGGCAGTTGCGCGGCATCGGCGGGCAATGTGCCGGTCGATCCGTCGGAAAAGCCGATCTGCGCGGAGGACGATCCCCGGCTGACGATGACGGCGACGCGCCATCCGGCATAGTCGACATCGATATAGCTCGCCGCCAATTCACGATGCCAGTCACGATCCATGTCGATCCTGCCGATCGGCCCGGACCAGCCCTTGCCCGCGTCGAAGCGCAGCAGGCCGTTGCGCAGCGCGGTGGTCGTCAGATCCTGGATCTTCGGGTCATAGGGGCTGCGCACCCACAGGCCGCCCGCATAGACGCTGTTGGGGCCGTCGGCGGCCTTCTCCCCGAATTGCTGGATCAGGCGGCGGCGGACCTCCTCCATATAATAGCCGCCTGCGCGGGCATCGAAGCTGGAGCCATGCGCCGCCACGGTGCCAAGCGGCTCCGCCTGCGCCTCATCCCGCTGGGCCTTGGTGATCCAGCCATTCTTGTACATTTCGCCCAGCGCCCAGTTGCGGCGTTCCAGCGCGCGTTCATGGCCGGTCGGACTTTCCGGGCGGTAATTGGCCGGGCCTTTGGGCAGGATCGCCATATAGGCCATTTCATGCAGCTTGAGGTCGCCCACATCCTTGTCGAAATAGGCGCGAGCCGCCGCCTGCACGCCATAGGCGTTGCGGCCGAGGAATATCTGATTGAGGTAGAGTTCGAGAATCTGCTGCTTGGTCAGCACCCCCTCCATGCGATAGGCGAGGATCATCTCCTTCACCTTCCGGGTCGGGGAATATTCGTCACCGATGAGGAGGTTCTTCGCCACCTGCTGCGTGATGGTGGAGCCGCCGCGGGCGCGCTGGCCCGACCCGATCTTGGTCGCATAGTCGAACACCGCGCCGATGAAGCCGGGAATGTCGACGCCATGATGTTCGAAGAAGGTCTTGTCCTCCGCCGACAGATAGGCGCGGATCAGCAGCGGGGGATAATCGCTATATTGGAGCTGCACGCGGCGTTCGCGGGCATAGCTGTGGACCGGCTGGCCGTTGGTGTCGCGCACGATGGTCGGCAGCGGCGGCTCATAATTGAGCAGCGTCGCCGCATCGGGCAGGCCGCGCGCGAAGATCAGCCAGAAGAGCGCATAAGCGAGGATGAGGCCGCCAAGGCCGACCGCGATCCAGCGGAACCAGCGCTTGTCCCAATGGGGTGCAAGCCTTTCCTGAAGTCCGCTCGCGCCGCTACGCAGGCGATGGATGAAGGACGATGCGGCGTTTTTGGGGCGAGCCTCTTCCATGATGGTCGAGGCTGTACGGTCAAAATGCGGGAAGCGCCAGAGCGGAATGCCTATTGCGGAGCCGGGTTGCGTTGGGCGCTCGGTTCTCATTGCCTAAGCGTCATGCTGAACTTGTTTCAGCATCTATTGTGCCTTTAGGCGCCTTGGTCGCCTGGGGAGAAATGGATGCTGAAACAAGTTCAGCATGACGGTAAGGACAAGCCTAACCGCCTTCCCCCACCGCCAGCTTGCGGGCGAAATGCACTTCGATTGCGCGGGCGACGCCTTTGGCGATGTTGGCCTGGCCTTGCTTCGACGCCAGGAACGCCGCGTCGACGCTGTTGGAGATATAGCCGGTCTCGAACAGCACCGACGGCGTGTCCGGCGCCTTCAGCACCATCAGCGAGGCGAAGCGGTGCGCCGCGCCGCGGAACGGGACATAGGGCGCCGCCTCCCGCTGGAGCAGCCGGGCGAAGCTTACCGAAATATTCATCGATTCCCGCTGCGTCAGGTCGATCAGGATCGAAGAGACATCGCTCGACTGGCCGCCGAGGTTGACGCCGTTCAGCACGTCCGCCTTGTTTTCCCGCGCGGCGAGGCGGGCGGCTTCGCGGTCGGAGGCGGTTTCGGACAGGGTATAGACGGTCGCGCCCCGCGCCGTGTCATTGTCGGCCGAATCGGCGTGGATGGAAATGAACAGGTCCGCGTTCAGCTTGCGGGCGACGCCGTAACGCTCCTGCAGCACCAGGAAACGGTCGTCATTGCGGGTCAGCGCCACCCGGACGCGGCCCGATTGCAGAAGCTGGTCCCTTATCGCCTGGGCGATGGCGAGCGTCACGTCCTTCTCCCGCTCGCCATTGTCGCGGTTGATCGCGCCGGGATCATGGCCGCCATGGCCGGCGTCGATCACCACCAGCGGGCGGGCGGCGTCGCGTGGCCCCTCCACCGGCGGCAGCGAAAGGCCCCGCGCCACCGGCGGGATGGGGACGGTGATGCTGTGGAGGCGCTTGGCCGGTCGCGAGGCCATATGCGCGGGCGCGCCGAAGCGCATCGCAGCGCGGTCGCCATCGGGGCTGACGGCGGCAAGCGGCGCGCCGGAGAGGATCATGCTTGCGAGCGCAAGACTTTGGAGCATGGGCCGCTTTTGCAACGCGGGGGGCATGGCCGTCCAGTCCCATTTCATGACGGCGGCCCTTCCCCTGCCCGCCGGGCGAAGCATAGCCGCTTCCGCTGGGCCGAAACGTCAAGGTTAACGGCTTTTTCACCATAGTCGCGATAGACCGGCGGAGGAATTTCCATCGGCTGCGGGAGCCGCGAAACAATATTTCGACTGGCCGTTGCTCCTTGCCATTTTGACTGCTACCCATTCACATTCCTGACAGGCGCGCCATATTGGGCGGCAGTCCTTTCGGGGATATTCACGATGGCATCGGCGGGCGGCAACGCCCGGCACGGATGCACGAACAGGTTGACGCTGCATGAGGCATGATTTCCAATCCACGCTGAACCCGGTTCCGGGCGATGCGGCGCGGTTGGTGGTGTCCGGCACATGGTCCGGCCCGGCCCCGGCAGCAGACACGCAATTTTTCCTTGAAAACCGGGCGATGCAGCAATCAGCGCCGCCCCCTTACTATCGCGTGGCAGCGCGGCCCAGCGCCGCTGGCCGCCCACGCCGGAGAATAATAAATGACAATGCGTATGCTGATCGATGCGCGCCACCGGGAAGAGACCCGGGTCGCGGTCGTCAAAGGTAACCGGATCGAGGAGTTCGACTTCGAATCGGCCGAGCACAAGCAGCTCAAGGGCAATATCTATCTCGCCAAGGTTACTCGTGTAGAGCCTTCGCTCCAGGCTGCCTTCGTCGATTATGGCGGCAATCGCCACGGCTTCCTCGCTTTCAGCGAAATCCACCCCGATTATTATCAGATCCCCCGCGAGGACCGTGAGGCACTGCTGCGCGAAGAGCGCGAGCATGCCGAGGAAGAGGCCGCCTTGCGCGCCGATTTCGAGGATGATGACGATCATCACGGCGCGTCCGACGGCGGACTGGAAGTCGTCGAGGCCACCCATCATCATGACGATGAGGAGCATGGCGAGGAAACGGCCGAAAACGGCAATGGCGGCGACAATGGCAGGGGCCGTGGCCGTCGCGGCAAGGGCGACGAAGCCGCCGACGAACTGCGCCGCAAGCGCATGGCGCTGCGCCGCCGCTACAAGATCCAGGACGTCATCAAGCGCCGCCAGGTGCTGCTGGTGCAGGTCGTCAAGGAAGAGCGCGGCAACAAGGGCGCGGCGCTGACCACCTATCTTTCGCTGGCTGGCCGTTACTGCGTGCTGATGCCGAACACGTCGCATGGCGGCGGGATTTCGCGCAAGATCAGCAACGCTGCCGACCGCAAGCGCCTGAAGTCGATCATCGCGGAAATGGCGCTGCCCTCCACCATGGGCTGCATCGTCCGCACCGCCGGGCTCCAGCGCACCAAGCCGGAGATCAAGCGCGACTTCGACTATCTCGCCCGCCTGTGGGACGAGATCCGCGAAAAGACGCTGAAATCCGACGCCCCGGCGCTGATCCACAATGACAGCGACCTCATCAAGCGGGCGATCCGCGACATTTATAACAAGGATATTGAAGAGGTCATCGTCGAAGGCGAATATGGCTATAAGGCGGCCAAGGACTTCATGAAGCTGCTGATGCCCAGCCATGCGCGCCGGGTGAAGCAATATGCCGATCCGATCTCGCTGTTCCAGCGCGCCAGCGTCGAGGATCAGCTCGCCGGGATGTACAATCCCGTCGTGCAGTTGAAGTCCGGCGGCTATCTGGTCATCAACCCAACCGAAGCGCTGGTGTCGATCGACATCAACTCGGGCCGGTCGACCCGCGAGCATGGCATCGAGCAGACCGCCGTCGCCACCAATCTGGAAGCCGCCCGCGAGATTGCCCGGCAGCTCCGCCTGCGCGACATGGCGGGTCTGGTCGTCATCGACTTCATCGACATGGAGATGAACTCCAACATCCGCAAGGTCGAGAAGGCGATGAAGGAGGCGCTGAAGGACGATCGCGCCCGCATCCAGGTCGGCCGCATTTCGGGCTTCGGCCTGATGGAAATGAGCCGCCAGCGTCTGCGCACCGGCGTGCTTGAAGCGTCGACCCGCCAGTGCCCGCATTGCGAAGGCACGGGGCTGGTGCGGACGGCCTCGTCGGCGGGTCTGTCGGCGCTTCGCATGCTGGAAGAGGAAGCGGCGCGTGGTCGCGGCAGCCTGATCACCCTGCGCGCCAGCCAGGAAGCGGCTTTCTACGTCCTCAACAACAAGCGCCGCGAACTGGACGAGATCGAGCAGCGCTATGGCGTGCGCATCGCGATCCTGCCCGATGGCGAGGTCGAGGGCGCGCGCATGTCGGTCGAGGCCAGCGGGCCGCGTCCGGAGCGCGTGGTCGACTATACGCCGATCGTCGAAGAGGAAGATGACCTCGAAATCGTCGAGGAGCTGGACGAGGAAGAGGTCGAGGAAATCGAAGCCGCGCATGAGGACCGCGCCGAACGCGGCGAGGACCGTGATGGCGGCCGCCGTCGCCGTCGTCGTCGTCGCCGTCGCGGCGGTCAGCGCGACGAGCATCGCGCCGAGGGCGCGGCCGAGGGTGAAGCGGTCGAGGATGCGGAGGTTTCCGACGAGGACGCTGATGCCGAAGGCGCCGAGGGCGAGGCCGCACCAGTCGAGGCCGCAGCCGATGGTGACGGCGAAGGCCGTCGCCGGGGCCGCCGCGGTCGCCGCGGCGGACGCCGCCGCCGCGAGGCGGGCGAGGAAGCCGTGAGCGAGGAAGCGGTCGAGGCCGTCACGGCCGAGGCGGTTGCGCCTGAACCGGTAGCGGAAGCCGCTGCCGAGGCGCCGGTCGAGGAGGAAGCGCCCAAGACGCGCCGCCGTCCGCGAGCGCGCAAGGCGAAGGAAGCCACCGCTCCTGCCGTTGAAGCGGAAGCGGTCGAAACGCCGGTGGAAACCGCGCCGGAAGCGCCGGTTGCCGAAGAGGCTCCAGCCAAGCCCAAGCGGACGCGCCGCAAAAAGGCCGATCCGGTCGTCGAGGAAGCCGCGCCCGCCGAAACCGCGCCGGTTGCCGAAGAGGCCCCGGCCAAGCCCAAGCGGACGCGCCGCAAAAAGGCCGATCCGGTCGTCGAGGAAGCCGCCGCCGCTGAGGCCGCGCCGGCTGTCGAGGCGCCCGTCGAGGCCGCCGCCCCTGCCGAAACCGCCGAAACGGTTACAGTGGATGGCGATGCGGAAAGCGCTGGCGAAAATGAAGACGGCACGCCGCGCCGTGGCTGGTGGCAGCGCACTTTCGGTCAGTAATAGCTACGCGACTAGGCAAAACGCCGCTGTCTCGCCGGTTCGAACGGCCAGGCGGCGGCGTTTTTCTTTTTGGTTGGGGATTCGGTGCTGGGGAGCGAGAGCTTGTGGCCAATCCAAGACATTCCCCTCCCGCAGGCGGGAGGGGTTAGGGATAGGCGCGAGCGCAGCGAGCTGCCAGCTTAGCCGTTGAAAATCCCCGCTGATGTCGCGCCAGCCCACCCCCTAGCCCCCTCCCGCCTGCGGGAGGGGGAATGAAAGGAAACCACCCAAAGCCGCTATTGGACCTTCGGCTTTATAGGCTACATAATCGCTTTCAGCACCCATTCATCCCGTTCAAGGCATTGACCCTCAGCGATGGAGCCTCATCCCCTGCCCCGCCCCCCCCTTGCATGCCGAGCCATCATCGCATGAGTGTCCGGTGGCTTCGCGCCGCCGCCGTCGCGGCGGCTTCGCTTGCCCTGCTGGCGCGTCCGGCGGCGGCGCAGCAGATTCTGCGCGACGCGGAAACCGAAGCCTTCATGGCCGACATGTCCGCGCCGCTGGTCCAGGCGGCCGGGATGGAGCCGCGCAATGTCCAGGTGCTGGTCCTCAACGATCCCGACATCAACGCCTTCGTCGCGGGCGGCCAATATGTCTGGGTGCATAGCGGGCTGATCGCGGCCGCCGACAATGTGAACCAGGTGCAGGGCGTGGTCGCCCACGAACTCGGCCATATCGAGGGCGGTCATGTCATCCGCTATGGCGAGGGGATGAAGGAGGCGACCGGCATCACCCTGCTCAGCCTGGTGCTGGGCGCCGCGGCGATCGCGGCGGGCGGCGCGGAAGCGGGCATGGGCATATTGGGCATGGGGCAGCAGGCGGCGATGGGCAAATTCCTGGCCTTTTCGCGGGCGCAGGAAAGCTCCGCCGATCTGGCCGGGGCGCGTTATCTCAGCAAAGCGGGCTTGTCGGGCAAGGGCAGCCTGGAATTCTTCAAGAAGCTGCAGAACCAGGAATATCGCCTCGCCATTCCGCAGGACGACAGCTACGGCCGCACCCATCCGCTGTCGGGCGAGCGCATCCAGGTGCTGCGGGAGGTCTATACGGTCGATCCGGCCTGGGACAAGCCCGTCGACCCGAAGCTGGAGGCGCGGTTCGAACGGATCAAAGCGAAGCTGGTCGGCTTTGTCTCCGAACCCAATCAGACCCTCATCAAATATCCCGAAAGCGACCAATCGATCCCAGCCCATTATGCCCGCGCCTATGCCTGGCACAAGAGCGCCTATCCGGACAAGGCGCTGGCGGAGGTCGACGCCCTGCTGACCGCAGCGCCGCACGACCCCTATTTCCTGGAGCTGAAGGGGCAGGTGTTGCTGGAAAGCGGCAAGCCCGCCGATGCCATTCCGCCGTTGCGGGAAGCGGTGCAGCTCACCAACCAGCCGCTGATCGCCACGCTGCTGGGCCATGCGCTGATCGCGACGGAGAATGACGCGAATTTCGCGGAGGCGGAGAAGGTCCTGCGCAACGCCATAGCGCGGGACCGGGAAAATCCCTTCGCCTGGTATCAGCTCGGCGTTGTCTATGAGCATCGCGGCGACATCCCCCGCGCCGCGCTGGCGACGGCGGAGCGCTATTCGATGATGGGTCAGGACCAGATGGCGCTGCGCAGCGCCGACGCCGCCATGCAGGGATTGAAGCCAGGCACGGTTGACTATCTGCGCGCGCAGGATATCGCCATGGTTTCCCGCGCCGCCGTCGAGCAGAAGCGAAAGAAGAAATGACAGACAATTCGCGACCCGGCCTGCGCGCAGCGCTTTCCAACAGGACTGTATTGATGACCCTTGGCGTTTTCGCCTTTCTTGCCGCGACCGCGACGGGCGCGGCGCTCGGCACCCAGAGCACGGGCCGCGTCGATGCCAGCGACAAGGCGGCGATCGAGCAGATCGTCCACGACTATATCATGGAGCATCCCGAGATCATCCCGCAGGCGGTCGAGAAATTGCAGGCCAAGCGGATGGCGGGCACGATCGACGCCAGTCGTCAGACCATCGAAACGCCCTATGCCGGGGCGTGGGAAGGCGCGGCCAAGGGCGATGTGACGGTGGTCGAGTTTTTCGACTATGCCTGCGGCTATTGCCGGGCGTCGCTCCCCGATCTGGCCAAGCTGGTGGGCGGGGACAAGGGCGTGAAGGTCGTCTATCGCGAGCTGCCGATCCTGTCCGACGCCAGCATCGATGCCGCCAAAGTGTCGCTGCTGGCGGCGGAGAAGAACCAATATATGCCCTATCACCGGGCGCTTTACGCCGCCGGGAAAGTCACGCGCGAGACGATCCTGGCGGCTGCGGCGAAGGTCGGCATCGACGCCAAGGCGGCGGAAGCGGCCATTGCGGACAGCAAATATAATGCGGAGATCCAGTCGAATATCGCGCTGGCGCAGAAGCTGCAGGCGTCCGGCACGCCGACCTTCGTGATCGGGGGGCAGGTTCTGAACGGCGCGGTGGGCTATGACGCGCTGCAGGCGGCGGTGAGCGCAGCGCGGGGGAAATAGGTGGCGGTTTTGGACGTTTCGCTTTCCTTGAAGTACACCGCGCTCCTGCGCAGGCACTGAAGCGAGACAAGTGGCTCGCTCTCAGCACAGTCCTGCCCTCAGTGGATCATCGCACCGTCTGAACTGGGCTCCTGCCTGCGCAGGAGCACGTATCGCTTAACGGCAGCTCATGGCCAAATCCGACATTCCGCTCCACCATCTTCAAAACCATGACCTCCTGCCTCCTCCGCCATTGACTCGGCCATGCCTTTTGCCTATCGGACGCCCCCTGACATGCGGCCGCCCACCGGCGGCCCTTTTTTGTCACGCCTGATTCTCTTAGTATTTTGAGGAATGAACGATGAAGCGCACTTATCAGCCGAGCAATCTGGTTCGGAAGCGCCGTCACGGTTTCCGCGCCCGCATGGCGACCCCCGGCGGCCGCAATGTGATCCGCGCCCGCCGTTCGCGCGGCCGCAAGAGCCTGAGCGCCTGAACGACGCGCCGCTGAGCAGCGCGCCTGCCGTCATGGTCAGGCGCGCCGATTTTCTGGCGGCGAATCGCGGGCGGCGCGCACCGATGCCGGGCTTTGTCCTGCTGGTGCGCGAGCGTGGCGACGGCGATCCGGCGATGCGCTATGGCATCACGGTCACGAAAAAGATTGGCGGCGCTGTCATCCGCAACCGGATGAAGCGCCGTTTTCGCGTTCTGGCGCGGGAACTGCTGCCGGCGCTTGGCGTGGCGGGCGCCGATCATGTGCTGATTGGACGCAGCGACGGGATCGAGCGCGATTTTGCGCTGCTTCGCGCAGAGATGACAAAAGCGCTGGGCAAGGTGATGAGCCGGCCCCTCGGTGAGATGCCGCGCAAGAAAGGGCGAACTTCCGCCCCAAAGGATAAGGTGCTCCTGCGGAGGCAGGAGTCCAGTTCCAAGATCGCGACAGAAAGCAACGGCGGGACTGGGTTCCTGCCTTCGCAGGAACACGAGGCAGGCAAGCCGTGATCTCCCGCATCCTCATCCTGGTCGCCCGCTTCTGGCAGCTTGGTCCTTCGCGCATTTTGCCGCCCTCTTGCCGCTATGCCCCCTCCTGCTCCGAATATGCGATTCAGGCGATCCGCAAATATGGTGCCGTGAAGGGTAGCTGGCTGGCCACGAAGCGGCTAATGCGATGCCACCCCTGGGGCGGTTCGGGTTACGACCCGGTTCCCTGACAGACGAGATTCGAGAGCGACAAGCGTGGACGACAAGAAGAATATCATCCTGGCGGTGCTGCTGACCGCGGCGATCCTGTTCGGCTGGCCCTATGTCGCCAAGCATTTCTTCCCCGCCGCCAATCCGCCGGCCACGAAGATCGAGGGCGGCAAGACCACGCCCCTCACCCCGTCCGGCGCCGCGCCCGCCGCCGAAGGCGCGGCCACGGTTCGCGATCTGGCGCTCGTCCTTAAGGACAGCCCGCGCGTTGCGATCCGTACGCCCAAGATCACCGGATCGATCAACCTCAAGGGCGCGCGCATCGATGACATCGTGCTGCCGACCTACAAGGAAACCATCGCCAAGGATTCGCCCGCGATCCGCCTCTACAGCCCCAGCGGCGCCAAGGACGCCTATTTCGCGGGCTTCGGCTGGCAGGGCGAGGGCGTCAAGACGCCGGACGGCAGCACCGTCTGGACGGCCAATGGCAAGGAACTGACGCCGACCAGCCCCGTCACCCTGACGTGGAGCAACGGCGCGGGCCAGAGTTTCGAAATCCGCTATTCGATCGACGAAAATTACATGATCACCGCGCAGCAGAAGGTGTCGAACAGCGGCGCCGGCGCGGTGGGCGTAAAAAGCTATGGCTATGTCAGCCGGGCGCATCCTTCGGTCGATCCCGACACCTGGACGATTCACGTCGGCCCGATGGGCGTCTTCAACGGCGCGGCCAATTATGACGTGAATTACAAGGATCTGGCCAAAGGACCGGCGAGCCAGAGCTTCCAGTCGACCGGGGGCTGGATCGGCTTCACCGACAAATATTGGCTCTCCGCCCTGGTGCCCGACCAGAAGGCAGCCTTCACCGGCCAGATGCGCAAGGGCGCCGGCACGCAGTTCCAGACCGACGTGTCGCTCGCCCCCGTCATGCTCGCCCCCGGCAAGGCGGTGACGCAGACCAACCGGCTGTTCGTCGGCGCCAAGGAAGTGAAGACGTTGCAAGCCTATGAGCGGGCGGGCGTTCCGCTGTTCGACCGGGCGATCGACTGGGGCTGGTTCTACTGGTTCGAACAGCCGATCTTCGCGCTGCTCCACTGGCTGTTCACGGTCATCGGCAATTTCGGCGTGGCGATCATCTGCCTGACCTTCGTGGTGCGCGGCCTGATGTTCCCCGTCGCCCAGCGCCAGTTCGCCAGCATGGCCGCGATGCGCGCCGTTCAGCCCAAGATGAAGGCGCTTCAGGAGAAGCATAAGGACGACAAGCAGAAGCTCCAGCAGGAGATGATGGAGCTGTACAAGCGGGAGAAGGTGAACCCGCTCGCCGGCTGTCTGCCGATCTTCATCCAGATTCCGATCTTCTTCGCGCTGTACAAGGTGTTGCAGCTCACCATCGAAATGCGCCACCAGCCGTTCGTGCTGTGGATCAAGGATTTGTCCGCGCCCGATCCGCTGCACATCGTCAATCTGTTCGGCCTGCTGCCCTTCACGCCGCCCGCCTTCCTGGGGATAGGCGTGCTGGCGCTGCTGCTCGGCATCAGCATGTACTTCCAGTTCAAACTGAACCCGGCGCAGATGGACCCGATGCAGCAGCAGGTGTTCGCGATCATGCCGTGGATGATGATGTTCATCATGGCGCCCTTCGCGGCAGGCTTGCTGGTCTACTGGATCACCAACAACTGCCTGTCGATGTTGCAGCAATGGTGGCTCTACAAGCGCCACCCGCAACTGAGCGCGGCCACGGCGAAATAAGGCTCGACTTTTGACCGAACAGGAAAGCTCTGGGCAGGATTTGGCGGAACTGATCGAGGAGGCGCGCAAGGTCTTTGCCGGGCCGATCGCCTTCCTCAAATCCGCGCCCGATTTGAAATTCCTACCCGACATGGCGGTGAATGAGGTCGCGTTCGCGGGCCGATCCAATGTCGGCAAGTCCTCGCTGCTGAATGCGCTGACCAACCGCAACGGGCTGGCGCGGACGTCCAACACGCCGGGGCGGACGCAGGAGCTGAACTTCTTCGACGTGGGCGATCCGCTGCGGTTCCGGCTGGTCGACATGCCGGGCTATGGTTATGCCAAGGCGCCCAAGGATATGGTGCGCAAATGGCGGTTCCTGGTGAACGACTATCTGCGCGGGCGGGCGAAGCTGAAGCGGACGCTGGTGCTGATCGACAGCCGCCATGGGATCAAGGATGTCGATACCGATATTCTCGACATGCTGGACGCGGCGGCGGTGAGCTATCGCATCGTGCTGACCAAGGCGGACAAGGTGAAGGCGAGCCATCTGGCGGAGGTTAAGCAGGCTGTGGTCGAAGCGATCCGCAAGCGGCCTGCCGCGCATCCGGACATTATCGCCACGTCGAGCGAGAAAGGGATGGGGTTGCCTGAATTGCGCGCCGCTGTCCTGGAGAGCGTGACGCAGGGGTAAGGCGGATGGGGATGGATGGCGGACCTCACCAATAGCCGTCATGCTGAACTTGTTTCAGCATCCATTTCTCCCCACGGGCGGAAGGAACCTGGAGGCACGATGGATGCTGAAACAAGTTCAGCATGACGGATGAGATTGAGGGCAGTTATGTCCTAAACTGGTCGTCTCCCGTCACATCCCTCGTCGAAGGATCATGACGCGCGATCAGCTCAGATGGGCGAACTCGCCATAGCCGCCCTGGAAGAAGAGCAGCGGCTTGCCCGGCGTCTCCACCTCCAGCGCGATCACGCGGCCCAGCACGATATAATGGTCGCCCGCCTCATGCACGGCTTCGAGCTGACAGTCGATCCAGGCCACCACCCCGTCCAGGATCGGGGAGCCATTGGCCGAAACGCGATGCGTCACGCCGGCGAATTTGTCGTCCCCGCCCTTGGCCGAAAATTGCTGGCAGAGCGGCTTCTGGTCGCTGGCGAGGATGTTGACGCAGAATTTCCCCGCTTTCTCGATCCGGGGCCAGCTCTGCGAATTTTTCGCGGGGAAAAAGGCCACCAGCGGCGGATCGAGCGAGACCGAAGTGAAGGAGCCGACCACCATGCCGGTCGGCGCCTGGCTGTCCTCCACCGCCGTCACCACGCAAACGCCGGTGGGATAATGGCCCAGCACGCGGCGGAAGGTCCCGCTGTCGAAGGCGACCACCTCGCTCATGCGCGCAATTCCCGCAGGGGGCAAATATCGTCACTGATCTTCATCATCGCCTCTTTTCTCGACTTGGCGCGGCATGGCAAGCGAATCCCACTGATAAGCTCATGAGTTTCCTTTTTCCGGGAAATCGGAGCGCTACCTTAACCGGCAATTGCACGCTACAGCACGGCATGCTCTCGATTCATCCCCTATGCGATATTCCCGAAATCCGGGCCGGCGACGATCTGGCCGCGGTGCTGCACGGCAGCCTGACCCAAGCGGGCCTGTGGCCGCTCAGGACCGGCGACGTGCTGGTCGTGACGCAGAAGATATTGTCCAAGGCGGAAGGGCGGATGGTCGCGCTGGACAGCGTCGAGCCAGGGCCGGAAGCGCTGGAACTGGCCGCGACCACGCGCAAGGACTCCCGGCTGGTCGAATTGGTGCTGCGCGAAAGCAGCACAGTGGTGCGCGCTGTGCCGCATGTGCTGATCACCCGCCATCGGCTGGGCCATGTGATGGCGAACAGCGGCATCGACCGGTCCAATATCGGGCCGGGCGAGGAAGAGCGGGCGTTGCTGCTGCCGCTCGATCCGGACGGATCGGCACGCAGCCTGCTGGATGCGCTGGCGGGGCCGGAGGCGGCGGGCATCGGCATCGTTATTTCGGACAGTTTCGGGCGGCCCTGGCGCCATGGCGTGGTGGGCGTCGCGATCGGCGCGGCGGGATTGCCCGCGCTGGTCGACCGGCGCGGCGAGGAGGATCGCGACGGACGGCGGCTGGAGGTGACGCAGATCGCGCTGGCCGACCAGATCGCCACCGCCGCGACGCTGGTGACGGGCGAGGGCGCGGAAAGCGTGCCCGCCGCCCTGCTGCGCGGCCTCGCCCTGCCCCCCGGCGATGCGGGCGCGGGCGCGCTGGTCCGCCCGCTGGAAGAGGATCTGTTCCGGTGAGCGGCCGCATCGTCGTGCTGACCGGCGGCGTCGGCGGCGCCAAGCTGGTGCTGGGGCTGATGCAGGTCTGTCCGCCGCAGGACATCACCGCCATCGTCAACACCGGCGACGATTTCCGGCATCTGGGCCTGGCGATCTCTCCCGATGTCGACACTTTGCTCTACACCCTGTCGGGCAAGGCCAATGCCGCGCAGGGCTGGGGCCGGGAGGGCGAGACGTGGAGCTTCATGGACGCGCTTAAATCGCTGGGCGGGGAGGACTGGTTCCTGCTGGGCGACGGCGACATGGCGCTGCATGTGCTGCGGTCGCATATGCTGGCGTCGGGCGAGACGTTGAGCGCGGTGACGGCCCGTTTCGCGGCGGCCTGGGGCCTTGGCCTCAAGATGCTGCCGATGAGCGACGATGCCGTGGCCACCCATGTCTCCACCGATGCGGGCGACCTCCCCTTTCAGCGCTATTTCGTCGAGCAGCGCTGCGCGCCGGCGGTCCAGGCGATCCGCTTCGAGGGCGCGGAACATGCGCGCCCTGCCCCCGGCGTGATCGAGGCGATCAGCGATCCCGAAACCCGCGCCATAGTGATCGCGCCCTCCAATCCATGGCTGAGCGTCGACCCGATTCTGGCGGTGCCCGGAATGCGGGAGGCTCTGGCGGGGGCGAGCGCCCCTGTCGTGGCCGTTTCCCCGATCGTCGGCGGGCAGGCGGTCAAGGGACCGACCGCCAAGCTGATGGGCGAGTTGGGACTGGAGGTCACCAACGGGGCCATTGCGGCCCATTATGAGGGAATCATCGACGGGCTGCTGGTCGATGTCCGCGACGGGGGCGAGGGTCTGGACATACCCCACGCCGTCACCGACACGCTGATGAAGACGCTGGACGACCGCGCCAGAGTGGCGCGGGCGGCGCTGGATCTGGCCGAACGGATCGCCGGTTGACGGTCATGAACCGCTGGATCGTCATCCCGGTCAAGGCGCCCGCCGCCTGCAAGACGCGGCTGACGCCCGTGCTCGATGAAGCGGGGCGGCGCGATCTGGTGGCGGAGATGCTGCACCGGACGGTCGCGGCCGCGGCGGACGTGGTGGGGATGGCGCGGCTGCGGCTGCTGGGGCCTTCGCGGCATGGCCTGCCCGAGACGATTGGCCTGCTCGACGATCCGGGCGGCGGCCTCAACCCCGCCGTGACGAGCGCCCGCGATGCGGCGCTGGCTGCGGGGGTCGAGCGGCTGCTGTTCCTTTCGGCCGACCTGCCGCTGGTGGAAGCGGCGGATGTGGCTGCGCTGTTGGATGTTGCCGGCGTCGCGGCCGCGCCCGATCTTCCTGGGCAGGGCACCAATGCGTTGTCGTTGCCGCTGCCCCAGGCGGCGGATTTCCGGTTCCATTATGGCCAGGGCAGTTTCGCGGCGCATCGGGCGGAAGCGGAACGGCTTGGCCTGCCCTTCTCCGCAATCGTTCGGCAGGGCCTGGGCTTCGACATCGACCAGCCGGGCGATCTGGCCGACTGGAAATGGCGCGCCACCTAGTCGGCGGAATCGAAGTTCATTACATTATCGTCATCCCGGGCTTGACCCGGGATCCCGCTTTTCTTCAGCCAGTGCGCGGGAGGAAGCGGGACCCCGGGTCAAGCCCGGGATGACGAAATTAATGTGGCGAACTTCGGATTCAGAAGGCTCGGAGGAATGAACATCATTACCCTCTCCCCGAGCGGGAGGGAGTCCCCTTATCGCCAATCGAAGTTCAGCGGCGCTTCACGGAAGGCGAAGCGGTCGAGATGGTCCGCCACCACCTGCTTGAAGCGTTCGACATCAGCATCCTCCTGCGGTTCAAGGGTGACGGTGAGGGTTTCCGCCCCCGCCGCCATCCGGATCGGTCCCATGGGGAAAGCGATCACGCCCTGTTCCGCGTCAAATTCGGTTTCGAACTTGTGCCCCCAATGTTTGCAGAGCTGCTGGAGGTAGCGGCTGGCGTGGGCGGTCGGCACCTGGGCGGTCAGGACCATGGTCAGAGCCTTTCGATCTTGCTGGCGGCCTCATCGATCAGGGAAGCGACGTCGAACATGGTCTGGGCATCGGCCCCTTCCTTTTCAAGCCGCGCCCGGACCGCCATGCCCAGATTGTGCATCGCCCGGCGGATCGGCGCGCCGTCGGTGCGTTCGGCCTTCTTCGCCAGCGAGCCGAGGCGATCCATGACCACCTGCACGCCCTCTTCATGGTCGGCCAGATAGGCCTGGCCAGCTTCGGTGATGGCGAACAGCTTGCGGCTGCTTTCGCCGGGCTGCTCGGCAATCAGGTCCATGTCGGCCAGCAGGGTCAGGGTCGGATAGACGACGCCGGGGCTGGGCGCATAGACTTCTCCGGAGAGCGCCTGAATCTCGCGGATCAGGTCGTAGCCGTGGCGCGGGGTTTCCGCGATCAGCTTCAGCAGGATGAGCTTGAGCGCGTCATTGCCGAACTGGCGGCGACGCCCACCGCCTCTGCCCCCGCCGAACGGCCCGCCACGGCCGCCAAAGGAGCCGTCCCCAAAGCGACCGCCGAAGCCGCCTCCAAAACCGCCACGATCAGAGTCTTCCGGGCCGAACATGCGGTCATGACCGAAGCCGTGGCGGCCGCGAGGGTGATGATGGAAATGCATTTTTGAATCTCTCAACTGTTTCATGATGGGTTTAGATATATCTTAAAAGGAGCGAGCGTCAAGAGTTGCGATATATCTTTTAATATCGTCATCCTTTGCGCTGGAAGCTTCGCGCTCCTGCGAAGGCAGGAGCCCAGTTCAAACGGCGGGACTGGGCTCCTGCCTTCGCAGGAGCACGTAAGAGCATAAGAAAAGGCCCGCAGGACGCTGGTCCGGCGGGCCTTTCAATCTCGCAAGAGGGTATGATCAGTCGGGCTTCTTCGCCACGCTGACCAGCGCCGGGCGTAGCAGCCGGTCCTTGATCGTGTAGCCCGCCTGCATTTCCACCAGCACCGTGCCGGGCTCGGCGTCGGCGGAGGGGACTTCCATCATCGCCTGATGCTTGTTGGGGTCGAGCGGCTGGCCGACCGACACCAGTTTCTCGATGCCGTTGCGGCCGAAGACGGCTTCCAGCTCGCGGCCAGTGGCTTCGAGACCGGCGACCAGCCCCTTGAACTTCTCATCCTCGCGCAGATCGGCCGGGATGGTCTGGAGCGCCCGCCCCAGATTGTCCGCCACCGACAGCATGTCGCGGGCAAAGGCCGTCGCGGCATAGGCGCGCGCGTCGGCCAGTTCCTTTTCCAGCCGCCGCCGCACATTCTGCGTTTCGGCATGGGCGTAGAGGACGTCCTGCTTGGCCGTGGCCAGCTCATTCTCCAGCGCGGTGATCTTCTCCGCCGCCGCGTCGCCGGCCGGAGCCGCATCCTCGGGCAGTTCGTCCACCAATTCGGTATTTTCGATATTCTGTTTGTCTTCGCTCATCTCATCAATCTCGACAGCGTCTGCGCAGTGAAGTCCACCATGGGGATCACCCGCGCATAGTTCAAGCGCGTGGGGCCAATTACGCCGACCACGCCGACCACCCGGCCGTCCCCGCTCCGGTAAGGCGCGGCTATGACCGAAGAACCCGAAAGGGAAAAGAGCTTGTTTTCCGAACCGATGAAGATTTTGGTCGCGCTGCCCGCCAGCGCGCTTTCCAGCAGGCTGGAGATTTCCTGCTTGCCCTCAAGCTGCTCCAGCAATTGCCGCACCCGTTCCAGATCGGCGGCGGTGCCGTCGTCGAGCAGATGCGCCTGGCCGCGCACGATCAGCACGGGGCGGTCGTCGGCATCCTGCGACCAGACCGCGATGCCCCGCGCCACCAGTTCCCGCGCCGCGCCGTGGAGCGCGTGGCGTTCCTGCTCCAGTTCGCGCTGGAGCGCCTCGCCCGCCTGCGCCAGCGTCAAGCCGCCGAAACGGGTCGACATGAAATTGGCCGCCTCATTGAGCATCATCGGCGTCACGCCCAGCGGCAGGTCGACCACGCGATTCTCGATCGATCCGTCCTGCCCCACCAGCACGGCCAGCGCCTGCCGCTCGTTCAAGGGCACGAAGCCGAATTGCCGCAGAACCGGCTCGCGCTTGGGCACCATGACGATCCCGGCGCAGGCGGACAGCCCGGAAAGCGCGGCGGTCGCGGCGGACAACGCTTCCTCAATCGGGCCGCCTTCGGAAATGCCGGCTTCGATGGCGCGCCGTTCCTCGACCGAAGGTTCCGCCGCCTGCATCATGCCGTCGACGAAGAGCCGCAGGCCGGTTTCGGTCGGCATCCGCCCGGCGGAGGTATGCGGCGCGGCGAGCAGGCCCAGTTCCTCCAGATCCTGCATCACATTGCGGATGGAGGCGGGCGACAGGCTGAGAGTCGCCAATTTGCTGATCGTGCGCGAGCCGACAGGCAACCCGGTGCCGAGATAACTCTCGACCACCAGCCGGAAAACGTCGCGGGCACGCTCGTTCAATTCGGTGATCGGTGTGACCGCCATGCCGTTTATCTAGAGCGATTTCCAGTCAGATGGAACATCTGACGGCTCAGAAATCGCGGCAAACGAAGAATGATGGAAGCATCGCGCCGCGCTCAAGTCCATCCGTCACTTGCCCTTGGCGGGCGTGGGCTTCACCATCGCGGCGATGTCGAGCATCTTGGGGATGGAAGCGATGGTGGCGCGCAGCTTGCCATAACCCGCATCCATGCAGCCCGACTGGAATTCCAGCCGCGTCGGCGGCGCTTCGCCGCGTGTCCATTCGATCACATAGCCGGGCATGTCGGTCGCGAAGCGGGTGCAATTCTCCCCCTGCCCGATCCGCCTGACTGTCCCCTGGGCGGGCCGGAACTGCGCCAGCGCCGTGCGGAACCGGCGATATTGCAGCGGCGTCACGGTGAAGCGCGTCGGGCCGGGCACGGCGGTGAAGCGCTGCGGCTCGATCAGGCCGGAACCGTCCGGCGTCACCCGCAACGTATAGCTGGGGCAGGCGCCGAAACAGGGACCGGCGGAGAATCGGATCGTGTCGCCAGCCTTTATCGGCTTTTCCAGCTCGGCCTGCTCCATCGCGCAAGCGCCCAGCAGCACCGCCGCCGCCAACATGACTATCGCTTTCGTCCCCATGTCCTGCTCTCTACCATCTTTCGACTCGATCGCCACTGGCAAGACTGTGCGCCTGCCGCGCTTATTGGGTCGTCGCATCGCTTTTGCAAAAAACCGGTTCCCACTTTTTTGCGCGATGCAATTCTTCTGGGGTCGCATCGCTTTTTGCAAAAAACCGGTTCCCACTTTTTTGCGCGATGCTCTATGCCGCACCCAACCAACGCTTCGGAGTAGAAATTTATGCGTCCTTCCGGCCGCGCGCCCGACCAGATGCGCGAGATCACCATGGAACCCGGCTTCACCATCCATGCGGAGGGTAGCTGCCTCGTCAGCTTTGGCGACACGCGGGTCCTCTGCACCGCCTCCATCGAGGAGAAGGTGCCGCCCTTCCTGCGCGGCAAGGGTTCGGGCTGGGTCACGGCGGAATATGGCATGCTGCCCCGCGCCACCCACACGCGCGGTTCGCGCGAAGCCGCCAAGGGCAAGCAGTCGGGCCGCACCCAGGAAATCCAGCGCCTGATCGGCCGGTCGCTGCGCGCCGTGGTCGACCTCCAGAAGCTGGGCGAGCGGCAGATCGTCGTCGACTGCGACGTGATCCAGGCCGATGGCGGCACCCGCACCGCCGCCATTTCGGGAAGCTGGGTCGCGCTGCGCATCGCCATCGACAAGCTGCTGGCTTCCGGCGCGCTGAAGGAAGACCCGATCGTGCAGAAGGTCGCGGCGATAAGCTGCGGCATCTATAACGGAACCCCGGTCCTGGATCTCGATTATGCCGAGGACAGCAATGCCGAGGCGGACGCCAATCTGATCCTGACCGGCGACGGCAAATTTGCCGAGGTGCAGGCGACGGCGGAAGGCGCTACCTATGATGAGGAGGAGCTGCTGCGCCTGCTGCGGCTCGCCCGCATCGGCTGCGCGCAGATTTTCGCGGCGCAGGACAGGGCTACGGGGCGATAAGCAGCCGCAATCGTCACCCCGCTTCCCTTGACTGGCTTCGGCGGAAGAAGAAGTGGGATCCCGGGTCAAGCCCGGGATGACGAAGAGAAGAATATAAGGGTAAGGTGATGACCGATCAATTCGGACAGGAACAGGCGATCCGCAAGCTGGGGCCAGGCAAGCTGGTGATCGCCAGCCACAATCCCGGCAAGGTGCGCGAGATCGGGGAATTGCTGGCGCCCTATGGCATAGAGACGGTCTCCGCCGCCGCGCTGGACCTGCCCGAACCCGACGAGACCGGCACGACCTTCGTCGCCAATGCGGAATTGAAGGCACTGCAGGCGGCGGACCTGTCCGGCCTGCCAGCTTTGGCCGACGATAGCGGCCTGTGCGTCGAGGCGCTGAACGGCGATCCGGGCATCTTCTCCGCCCGCTGGGCCGGGGAGAGCAAGGATTTCGGCCTCGCCATGCAACTGGTCTGGGACAATATCCAGGCCCAGGGGCCGGACGCGGGCCATGGCGCGCATTTCATCTGCGCGCTGGCGCTGGCCTGGCCGGATGGCCATGTCGAGGCGTTCGAGGGGCGCGTCGACGGCACCATCACCTGGCCGCCGCGTGGGGACAAGGGCTTCGGCTATGATCCGATCTTCCAGCCGCATGGCCATGAAATCAGCTTCGGGGAGATGGAGCCGGAGAAGAAGCATGGCATGAGCCACCGCGCCGATGCCTTCGCGCAACTGGTGGCGGCGGTTTTTTAAAGAGACAGCTTAACGTCCTGCCTCCCTCGTCATGCTGAAACAAGTTCAGCATGACGGTGGTGAGTGAGCATCCAATTTCTTCAGCGCCCACCACCGGCATATTGCGACGGCGCGCTCTCATCCCGGTCCAGCGGGTTCCGGCCGAAGACATTGCCCGCCGGAAAATAGCGGCAGACGAGATAGTCGTAGCTCTGCCCTTCCGCCAGCGCGCAGCCGACCTTGCGGGTGCCGCGCCAGATGATCTGGGTATAGTGGCCGACATCCTCCCAACGCCCGGTAGTGCTGAGGTCGGGCAGCGTCCCGCCGCGCCGGAAATAGCGTTTCTCATCCAGGAACGAACCGACCATCACCGCATAATCATAGAGTCCACGCGATCCCATCCAGAGATTTTCGCCGCTGGGAATGGCGCGGCTGGTGCGCGCCGAATGCCGGAAGATATTGGTCTGCGCCATCTGCCGGGCATAGCGCGCCGCATCCGCCGCCAGGGCGCTGTCCCAGGCCAGGGGAGCGAGCCCAAGCGATTCGCGTTCCTCATTCTGCATGCCCAGCACGACTTCGCGCATCAGGCCGTCGTCGCGATCGGCTTCCTCCATGCCATAATAGGAGGCGGGCATGGCGGGCGGCAGGGAACGCGTTCCACGGGACGGCGCGGCATCGCCCTGCCCCGCGACCGCCAGCAAAAGACCAGCCAGCGCTAGCCGCGCAGGCCAAAGCCCTTTAAGAACGCCCCCACTCATGTCGCCCGACCCCTTTATATCCGCTCCCGCGCCTCACACATCGGACTTGGCCGACCCTCTGGCTTTATATGTGCATTGGCCATTTTGCGTTTCGAAATGTCCTTACTGCGATTTTAACAGCCATGTGCGGGCGGACATCGATACGGATGCGTGGCGCGACGCGCTGCTAGACGATCTGGCCCATGAAGCGGGGCTGAACGCCGGGCGGGCGCTTTCCTCCATCTTCTTCGGCGGCGGCACGCCCTCCCTGATGCCGCCCCGGATCGTGGAGGCGCTGATCGACGCGGCGGCGCGTCATTGGACGCCCGCTTCCGACATCGAGATCACGCTGGAGGCCAATCCCAGCTCGGTCGAAGCGGCGCGCTTTGCCGATCTGGCGGCGGCGGGGGTGAACCGGGTGTCGCTCGGCCTGCAGGCGCTGGAGGATGAGGCGCTGCATTTCCTGGGCCGGGCCCATGATGTGCGGGAGGGGCTGGCGGCGCTGGATGTCGCGCAATCGGTGTTCGGGCGGGTGAATTTCGACCTCATCTATGCGCGGCCCGGCCAGAGCGAGGCGGATTGGGAGGCGGAGCTGGCGCAGGGCCTGTCCTTCGGCACCGATCATCTTTCGCTCTACCAACTGACCATTGAACCGGGCACGCGTTTCGCGACGCTGGCGGCGCAGGGTAAGCTGGTGCCCGCCGATCCGGACCATGCCGCCACCCTCTACGAACAGACGCAGGCGATGACGGCGGCTGCGGGCATTCCGGCCTATGAGATCAGCAACCATGCCCGGCCGGGGCAGGAAAGCCGCCATAACCTCACTTATTGGCGCTATGGCGATTATGCGGGCGTGGGACCGGGCGCGCATGGACGGCGCGGGGGGCTGGCGACGCTGCGGCACAAGAAGCCGGAGAATTGGATGAACGCCGTCGCCCGCAACGGCCATGGCCTGCAAAGCGAGGAGCCGCTCAGTCCCGAAGACCGGGCACGCGAGGCTTTGCTGATGGGGTTGCGGCTTGGCGAGGGCGTCGATCTGGAGCGGATCGCGCGGTTGTCGGGGCTGGCGGCTGGTACTCTGGTGGATGCGGAGGCGGTGGCGCGGCTGGCTGGCCATGGCCTTGTCCGGCAGCGGGGCCAGCGGCTGTATGTGGAAGCGGCGGGCATGTTGCTGCTGGATGCGATTTTGCCGGAGATTGTGGCGGTCTAGGCAGCATGGGCAATTCGCGCTCCTCGGACTGGCCGATTTGATTCGATTCCCACCATTCTCCCCTTCGTCACCCCGGGCTTGAACCGGGGTCCCGCTGCCTTGGGCCAGACGTGCATTCAAGAAGAAAAGCGGGACCCCGGGTCAAGCCCGGGGTGACGAGCGCTAACGGCAGCTCATGGCCCGTTGCGGGCATCCCGAACGGCCACACACTCTCGAACCGCCTCATTCCTCCCCATCCATCTGCGCGATTTCCTTATCCAAGTCGCGCAGCACGTCGGCCTTGACCTTCTCGGACATCCGCGCGGCGGCGGCGATCTGGGCCCGCGCAGCCATCAGCCCGGCGCGGGCGGCGCGGTGGGCCTGCGCGGAGATCTGCGCCTCGCAGATACGGACGCGGATATGGCGGCGGCCATCGGCATCCACCGTCTCGCGCTGGCTCACGCCCTTGCCGTCCTCGCAGCCATTGGCGACATCGACATGCGGCACCATCCGGCGGATTTCGGCTTCGCTGGGGATGGCATGACCTTCATCACGCAGGCTGACCGGGGGCACGGGGGGAACTGGCGGGACCGGTGGCGCCATATCGGCAACGGACGCCGGAGGAGCGGGTGGAGCAGGAGGCGCTGACGGCAGGCTGTCGGCTTCCGCCACAGTCTCGTGGGAGGGCGGCTGGGGCACAGCCGGCGCTTCGGGCAGCGCGATCTCGCTGGCGGAGGCGGGCTGCGCGACGAAATCGGCAAGCCGGCCGAAATTCATCGAATCGACCTTGCCGGTGATCGCCGCGACCTGCTGCGCCGCCCGGCTGCCGGAGGCGGTCAGCACCAGGCCCGATACAGTCACCAGAGCGACCGCCGCCATGCCCCAGCTTATGCGGCGCAGCGACATTTCGTGGGCAGACAACATCTTCAGCCTCCCTTTGAGCGCGGTGATGCGGTTGAGATGACAGATTCCGGTGAGATTATTGGCTCCGCCGAACTGGCGTCCGCCGGCGGCCTTCAATATGGCGCGGCCATAGGCATGGGCCTGGTCCCGGCCGTAAAGCGATAGCACCCGCGCATCGCAGGCCTGTTCCTGATCCGCCCGATAGGCGCGATAGGCGATCCAGGCGACGGGATTGCACCAATGCAGGCCCAGCAGCAGCAACGCGACCATATTGGCGGCCAGGTCACCGCCCTGGTGATGGGCGCGTTCATGCGCGATGGCCATGGCCTGCTCCTGCGGGTCGAAGCGCAGGGCGAAATCGGCGGGCAGCACGATGGTCGGCCGCAGCACTCCGAAGGCGAGCGGTCCGCCCGCCCGCGAACTGGCGACAATGCGGATGCGGCCTTCCTCACCGATCGGGGTCGCATCCTTCAGGATGAAGCGCCGGAAGCGGACATAGCCGATCGCCTGCACGGTCAGGAACAGGACAAGGCCCAGCAGCCAGAGCGACGCCGCGATCTCCAGCCAGGGCATGCTCCCTACGGGCTGGACCGGCAGCGCGGTCGCGACCGGCGTCGTGTCCAGCAAGGTCGGGAGTCCCGCCCGGTCCACCGCCAACTGCAAGGGCGACGGGCTGGCGACCTCCCGCGGCAGAACGGGGAGCGCCATGCGCGCCAGCGGCAGCAGCCACAGCCAATAGGCCGCCCCCGCCCCCAGCCACCGCGCCACCGGCTGCCGCAGCAGCATGACCAGGGCCATCAGCAGGGTCGTGGCGATCAGCGTTTCTGCGATCCAGACGCTCATGATTTCAATCCCCTCAGGATTTCCTCAAGCTCGGCTATATCCTCCGCCGTCAACTGGTCCTGGCTGGCGAGCTGCGCCACCAGCGGCGAGACGCGCCCGCCGAACAGCCGGTTGACCAGCCGTCCCGACTCACTGGCAACATACGCCTCCCGCGCCACGAGCGGGCGATACAAAAAGCGGCGGCCATCCTGATCGGCGGCGATGACATCCTTGGCCATCAGGCGGGACAGCAGGGTCTTGACGGTCTGGACGCTCCAGTCGCGCCCGGCGGCGACGCGATCCGCCACGTCGGCGGCCGTCTGCGGCGCGCGTTCCCACAGCGCCTCCATCACCACCAGTTCGGCTTCGCTGATCTTTTCGCTCACAGGGCGCTCGCTCGACAAGGACTCGACAACTACAGATGTAATCGCATTGATTACATCTGTAGTCAAGCGTGCGGGCGAAAACCGTCGGTGGGGTTTACAAACTGGGTTGCAGGCCGTGCGCGATTAACCTTCACAAGCGCGGATATGCGGGCTCTTTCTGAAGCTGGCATGGGGTTTGCGTTAGTTTGAACATACCCAAACCGTTTAACTACCGGGAGGATGCGGCACCAGTCTCCGCTGTATCCTCCCACCCGGTTTTCTCCGGCGCAGCGCCGAGCCTTAAATCAGACCCGTTCGTCCAGAGTAGCCGCTAAGCTTGTCGAAGCGGCATAGGATCGGAGCGTGGCGGCTGTGCTTCGATACGGGCCTTCGACAAGATCAGCCCCACTCAGCACGAACGGTTCGTATTGGCACATCATGTTCCTGCGCAGGCAGGAACACGGCAGATCATAAAAAAAAGCGGCCCGGATAACCGGACCGCCTGTTCAATTCGCTTTATCCAACCGCTCAGTTGGCCGGGGCGACCCCCTGATCGGTCATCAACTGCTGCAATTCGCCGGCCTCGTACATTTCCATCATGATGTCGCTGCCGCCGACAAATTCGCCCTTAACATAGAGCTGCGGAATGGTCGGCCAGTCGGAAAAGCTCTTGATCCCCTGACGGACGGCCTGGTCCTGAAGCACGTCGACGCTCTCATAGGCGACGCCCAGATGCTCCAGGATCGCGATGGCGCGGCTGGAAAAGCCGCATTGCGGGAAAAGCGGCGTGCCCTTCATGAAAAGCACGACATCATTGCCGTTGACGATCTCCGCGATCCGCTGCTGCACGGCGTCGGTCATTATCTGGTCCATTCCTGTCAGGCGCCGCAATCAAGGCGCATTTATCCGATGGCCGTTAATTGGGAACGGCGGTGGTCAGTTGCAAGGCGTGAAGCACGCCGCCCATGCGCCCGCCGAGCGCGGCATAGACCGCCCGCTGCTGGGCGACGCGGCTCATGCCCCGGAAGCTCTCCGCGACGACGCGCGCCGCATAATGGTCGCCATCCCCGGCAAGGTCGGTGATCTCGACCTCCGCATCGGGGATCGCGGCGCGGATCATGTCCGCAATGTCGTCGGCTGCCATCGGCATGG
Organism: Sphingobium sp. 15-1; assembly: GCF_013375535.1. GTDB lineage: Bacteria > Pseudomonadota > Alphaproteobacteria > Sphingomonadales > Sphingomonadaceae > Sphingobium > Sphingobium aromaticivastans. Next base: position 3,337,108 of record NZ_JABXJG010000001.1, on the reverse strand, counting down.
CGGGAAATCCTTGAACGCTTATTCGATGAACATGCGGCGGGCGACGACCTGCTGCTCGTCCAGAGCCGCACGCACGCCCGCTTCGTCGATCTCGATGCCGGCCTGGGTCATGTCGCCCAGCAGCTTGCGAATGACATCCTCGTCCCCCGCTTCCTCGAAATCGGCCTGGACCACCGCCTTGGCATAAGCGTCGGTTTCCTCGGGCGTCAGGCCCATCTTCGCCGCCGCCCATTCACCGAGCAGGCGGTTGCGCCGCGCCTGGATGCGGAACTGCATCTCCTGGTCGTGCGCGAACATATTCTCAAAGGCCTTTTCGCGGTCGTCGAAGGTCGTCATGCCTGTGCCCTGTAAAAATAAAAACGGATCGTCTGGTCCGAAATAGGGGGATCGCGCCGCTTACGCAACGGCGGGAACGAGCCAGGGCCGCGCACCCGCGTCCTTCGCCTCGAACACACCGATCGCATCCGCCTGCCCCAGCGTCAGGCCGATCTCGTCCAGACCGCCCAGCAGGCAATGTTTACGGAACGGATCGATCTCGAACTGGAAACGGTCCTGGAACTGCGTCGTGACGGTCTGATGCTCCAGATCGACGTGAATCGGATCGGTCTTGGCGACCTCCATCAGCCGGTCGATGGCTTCTTGCGGCAACACCACGGTCAATATGCCGTTCTTGAAGGCGTTGCCGGAGAAAATGTCGGAAAAGCTGGGCGCGATTACCACCTTGATGCCCAGGTCAGCCAGCGCCCAGGCGGCATGCTCGCGGCTGGAGCCGCAGCCGAAATTGTCGCCCGCGATCAGGATGGGGCTGCCCGCATAGGCGGGATCGTCGAAGACATTGCCCGGTTCCTTGCGCAGCACTTCGAACGCGCCCTTGCCCAGCCCAGCGCGGCTGATGGTCTTCAGCCAATGCGCCGGGATGACGATGTCGGTGTCGACATTCTTCATCCCGAACGGATAGGCCTTGCCGTCGACGATATTCAGCTTTTCCATCAATGCGCCTGTTTTTCGGCGGGACGATGCGCATCTTCCGCGCGCCCCAGGGTCGCCGCCATGGCGGCACTCGCCAGCGCGCCCAGCGCCAGCAGCCAGAATACCTTCTTCATGCGACCGCCTCTCCCTTTTTCTCACCCAACAGTTCGCGCACGTCGGTCAGATGGCCGGTGACGGCGGCGGCGGCGGCCATGACGGGCGAGACGAGATGCGTCCGCGACCCCGGCCCCTGCCGACCCATGAAATTGCGGTTGCTGGTGGAGGCGCAGCGCTCGCCCGCGGGCACCTTGTCCGGGTTCATGCCAAGGCAGGCGGAACAGCCCGGCTCGCGCCATTCGAAACCCGCCTCCACGAAGATGCGGTCCAGCCCTTCCGCCTCCGCCTGGCGCTTGACCAGGCCGGAGCCGGGGACGACCATGGCATGCTTGATGCCGCTGGCGATATGGCGGCCCTTGAGCAGATCGGCGGCGGCGCGCAGATCCTCGATCCGGCTGTTGGTGCAACTGCCGATGAAGACATGCTCGATCGCCACATCCTCCATCCGCTGGCCAGCGGAGAGGCCCATATAATCGAGCGACTTCTGCGCGGCGGCGCGCTTGGAGGCGTCGGCAAAGCTTTCCGGATCGGGCACCACGCCCGTCACCGGCACGACGTCTTCGGGGCTGGTGCCCCAGGTGACGTTCGGCACGATGTCGGCGGCGTCGATCACGACGCTCTTGTCGAACGCGGCGCCTTCATCGGTGTGCAGCGTCTTCCAATAGGCGATAGCGGCGTCCCATTCCGCGCCCTTGGGGGCCATGGGGCGGCCCTCCAGATAGGCGAAGGTCTTTTCGTCGGGCGCGAACAGGCCGGAACGCGCGCCCGCCTCGATCGACATGTTGGCGACGGTCAGACGGCCCTCGATCGACATGTCGCGGAAGACGGAGCCGCGATATTCCATGACATAGCCTGTGCCGCCCGCCGTGCCGATGCGGCCGCAGATCGCCAGCGCCACATCCTTGGGGGTGACGCCATAGCCCAGCTCGCCCTCGACCACGACTTCCATCGTCTTCGACTGCTTGAGCAGCAGCGTCTGGGTGGCGAGCACATGCTCCACCTCCGACGTGCCGATGCCGAAGGCCAGCGCGCCCAGCGCGCCATGCGAGCTGGTGTGGCTGTCGCCGCAGACCAAAGTCGTGCCCGGCAGGGTGAAGCCCTGTTCCGGCCCGACGACATGGACGATGCCCTGTTCGGGGTCCGCATCCCCGATCAGGCGGACGCCGAATTCAGGCGCGTTCCTTTCCAGCGCGGCAAGCTGCTGCGCGCTTTCGGGATCTGTGATCGGAATGCGATGGCCCGCCGCGTCCCGGCGCGGAGTGGTAGGCAGGTTATGATCCGGCACCGCCAGCGTCAGCTCAGGCCGCCGCACCTTTCGGCCTGCGATCCGAAGGCCTTCGAAAGCCTGCGGGCTCGTCACCTCATGCACGAGATGGCGATCGATATAGATCAGGCAGGTTCCGTCGGGACGGCGTTCGACGACATGCGCGTCCCAAATCTTCTCATAGAGCGTGCGGGGCTTTACCATAGTGACTTCCCCTAGACCCAGACAGGACAGGGGAAAAGGGGGAAAGCGGCCAATTTTTCCTGTTTCCGCAGATAGCCCCGGCACGATGACACAAGGTCAGGGAGTTAGAGGGGATGACGTTCCTTCATTTGAATGATGAGAGAGAATGCGCGACCTCGTTCGACGAACCGAATTGAGACCCGGCCCGCCCCAGGCGGCGTGGACAAATTCAGAACTTGCCGGACTGAGCGATTTGGGTGGCTTCCTTTCATTCCCCCTCCCGCAGGCGGGAGGGGGCTAGGGGGTGGGCTGGCGCGACATCAGCGGGGATTTTCAACGGCTAAGCTGGAAGCTCGCTGCGCTCGCGCCCACCCCTAACCCCTCCCGCCTGCGGGAGGGGAATGTCTTGGATTGGCCACTTCCCGACATTCCGAATTCGTCCACACGGGCTAGAGAGCGCGAAGATCCTCCACGATGCGACCGGCCGCGCCGACTTCCGCCTCATGGCTTTCCTCACGCCATGTTTCGGCCAGCGCCGCGCTTTCCCATTCGCGCATGGCGGGCAGCGTCAGCATATGATCGACCCAGGCCCGCGCCGCCGGCCCGACATTCAGCCCATAGGTGCGCACCCGGAAAGCGACCGGCGCGTAAAAGGCGTCGACGGCGGTGAAGGCAAGGCCGCTCAGAAAGGGGCCGCCGAAGCGGGAAAGCCCCTCCCCCCACAGCTCGGCAAGCCGGGCGATGTTCCGGTTGAGCGCGGGCGAGGGCAGATGCGGCTCCACGCGCACCCCGACATTCATCGGGCAATCGTTGCGCAGCGTCGCGAAGCCGCCGTGCATTTCCGCGATAGCGGATTGCGCCCAGGCGCGCGCCCCCGCCTCCTGCGGCCAGACGCCGGGATGCCGGTCGGCCAGATACAGGACGATGCCCAGCGAATCCCAGACCGTCCGGTCGCCGTCGATCAGCACCGGCACCTGACCGGTTGGCGAAAATGCGCGGAAGGCCGCGTAATTTTCAGCGGCGGCGAACGGCTCCATCCGATCGGTGAAGGGAATGTCGAGCGCCTTCATCAGCACCCAGGGGCGCAGCGACCAGCTCGAATAATTCCGGTTGGCGGTGATGAGCGTGTAGGACATGCAGCTTCTCCCCTTGAAAGGCGGGTCAGGGATAGACGCCCGCGCCCCCGGACAAAAGCGGGAACGGCCAGGGGGTTTCACAAGCTGGGCTTATGAAAAAACGGCCCGGAGCGTGCAGCTCCGGGCCGTCCAGTCCTTCCACCCTGATCGCGGGGCTTGCACCCCCGCGACCCGGACTTGTCAGCGGCTTTCCGGCCGCAAACTGGTTCCCTGCGACATTGGGAATAGCCCTGCTTGACCCGAAGCGTGTTCCTGCGCAGGCAGGAACCCAGTTCAGACGGCGGGACTGGTCTCCTGCCTTCGCAGGAGCACGGCACGCCTTAATCAAGCAGGCCGATCTTAGGCCGCGAACTGGTTCATCGTGTTGTGGATGCCGCCGGCCTTCAGGGCCGCTTCACCCGCGAAATATTCCTTATGGTCGTCGCCAATGTCGGAGCCCGACATGTTCTGGTGCTTGACGCAGGCGATGCCCTGGCGGATTTCCTTGCGCTGGACGCCCTCGACATAGCCGAGCATGCCCGCCTCACCGAAATATTCCTTGGCCAGATTGTCGGTCGACAAGGCAGCCGTGTGATAGGTCGGCAGGGTGATGAGGTGATGGAAGATGCCGGCCCGCGCCGCCGCATCCTTCTGGAAGGTGCGGATCTTCTCATCGGCCTCGCGGCCCAGATCGGTCGCGTCATAATCGGCGCTCATCAGCTTCGCCCGGTCATAGGCGCTGACGTCCTTGCCCTCGGCGGCCCAGCTATCGAACACCTGCTGACGGAAGTTCAGCGTCCAGTTGAAGCTAGGCGAGTTGTTGTAGACCAGCTTCGCATTGGGAACGACTTCGCGGATGCGGTCGACCATGCCGGCGATCTGCTCGACGTGGGGCTTTTCCGTTTCGATCCACAGCAGGTCCGCGCCGTTCTGGAGCGAAGTGATGCAGTCGAGAACGCAGCGGTCCTCGCCGGTTCCGGAGCGGAACTGGAACAGGTTCGACGGCAGGCGCTTGGGACGGAACAGCTTGCCGTCGCGGGCCAGGACAACGTCGCCGCGCAGGCTGTTGATGTCCGTGACCTCCTCGACGTCGAGGAAGCTGTTATACTGATCGCCCAGATCGCCATCTTCCTTGCTGTAGGCAATCTGCTTGGTCAGGCCAGCGCCCAGCGAGTCGGTGCGGGCGACGATGATGCCGTCGTCAATGCCGAGTTCGAGGAAGGCGTAGCGGACCGCGCGGATCTTCGCGAGGAAATCCTCATGCGGAACCGTGACCTTGCCGTCCTGGTGACCGCACTGCTTTTCGTCCGAGACCTGATTCTCGATCTGGATGCAGCAGGCGCCCGCCTCGATGAACTTCTTGGCGAGCAGATAGGTCGCCTCGGCATTGCCGAAGCCCGCGTCGATGTCCGCGACGATCGGGACGACATGGGTTTCGTAATTGTCGATGTCCTGCTGGATCTTCTGCGCCTTGACTTCGTCGCCGGCTTCGCGGGCGGCGTCGAGGTCGCGGAACATCATGCCCAGCTCGCGGGCGTCGGCCTGCTTCAGGAAGGTGTAGAGTTCCTCGATCAGCATCGGAACGCTGGTCTTCTCATGCATCGACTGGTCGGGCAGCGGGCCGAATTCGCTGCGCAGCGCGGCGACCATCCAGCCGGACAGGTAAAGATAACGACCCTTGGTGGTGCCGAAATGCTTCTTGATGCTGATCATCTTCTGCTGGCCGATGAAACCGTGCCAGCAGCCCAGCGACTGGGTGTAGTTGGCCGGATCGGCGTCATATGCCGCCATGTCGCGGCGCATGATGCCGGCGGTGTAGCGTGCGATGTCGATGCCGGTGTGGAAACGGTTCTGGAGACGCATGCGAGCGACCGATTCGGCCGCGATGCCGTCCCAATGGCCCTGTCCGCCGATCGTTGTGCCGGCCTTCGTGATTTCCTGGCTGTAGGTCATGCTCAAAATCCTTGGTCGCTCTATGGGTATGGGGTCGACCTAATCGCCTTTTGTGCAGCGCGGCAGAGGCCATGAAGTTCAGTTGTAGAACTTTACAAGATTTGCGTGTAAAGTTGTAAAGATTGCACGGGAGCGCTTGACAGAATGGCCAAGGATCGTCCGGTTTATATGGGGCCGCGCCTGCGCAGGCTGCGGCGGGAGCTGGGCTTGACGCAGGCCGACATGGCGGCGGACCTGGAGATTTCCGCCAGCTATGTGGCGTTGCTGGAGCGCAACCAGCGGCCGTTGACCGCCGACATGCTGCTGCGCCTCGCCCGCACTTACAAGATGGACATGAGCGAGCTGGCGGGCGATGGCGGCGCGGAGCAAACGGCGCGGTTGCAGGCGGTGCTGAAAGACCCGATCTTCGCGGACATCGACCTGCCGGTGCTGGCGACCGGGGATGTGGCGGTCAATTATCCGGGAATCACCGAAGCGCTGCTGCGGCTGCACACGGCCTATCGCGAGGAGCAACTGACCCTGGCCGACCGCAGCGTGGAGCGGGAGGATGCCGCCGACGCGCCCGATCCGGTGGCCGAATCGCGGCGTTTCCTGGGGGCGCGGCGCAACAGCTTCCCCCTGCTGGACGATGCGGGGGAGAAGCTGGCGCAGGAGGTGGAGGCGGCAGGCGGCCTGGCTGGATGGTTGAAGGCGAAGCATAACCTTCGGGTCCGGCGCCTGCCGTCCGACGTGATGGCGGGGTCGATGCGGCGGCTGGACCGGCATCGCGACGCAGTGCTGCTGGACGACGCGTTGGACGGGGCGAGCACCCAGTTCCAACTGGCGTTGCAGATCGCCTATCTGGAAATGCGCCGCGATTTCGACGCAGTGCTGAAGGACGGCCAGTTCGCGAGCGAGAGCGGGCGGCGGCTGACCCGGCGGGCGCTCGCCAGCTACGGCGCGGCGGCGATCCTGATGCCCTATGGCGCCTTCGCCAAAGCGGTGGAGGCGCGGCGTTACGACGTCGAGGCGCTGGCCCGGCAGTTCGGCACGAGTTTCGAGCAGACCGCCCACCGCCTCACCACCCTGCAAAAGCCGGGGCAGGAGCGCGTCCCCTTCTTCTTCCTGCGGGTCGATCATGCGGGCAATGTCAGCAAACGGCTGGACAGCGCGGGCTTCCCCTTTGCCCGCCATGGCGGCTCCTGCCCGCTCTGGTCGGTGCATCACGCGTTCGAGCGTCCCAGGGAATTGCTGACGCAATGGCTGGAACTGCCGGACGGGCAGCGTTTCTTCTCCATCGCGCGGACGGTGACGGCGGGCGGCGGCGGCTGGGGCGTGCCGAAGATCGAGCGGGCGATCGCGCTGTGCTGCGCGGCGGAGCATGCCCATCGGCTGATCTATACGGCGGGCGAGGCGGCGCGCGACGCACTGGCCGAACCGACGCCGATCGGCGTCACCTGCCGCCTGTGCCACCGCAGCCAGTGCATGGCGCGATCCGCGCCGCCGATCGGGCGCGACATGCTGCCGGAGGATTTCCGGCGCACCCATGCGCCGTTCGGTTTCGCTGACGGCTGATTCGCGGGATATATTCATGGCGGGTCCGGCGGCCTGCGCCGGACCCGTCCGCCCCTTTTTAGCCCTTGGGTCGTTCAGCCCGCCATGGGCTGAACCCCCACATATCTAGAGCGCGCTGCGCTAAATCGGACGCAAGCCGCGCGCTCTAGTTCTTTGTTGTCGCATCGTTTTAAGCGCAAAACCGGTTCCCACTTTTGCGCACGATGCTCTAGCGCAGATCAGGTCCGCGCAGATCATCCTGCCGCAACCGCGACACGGAAGGCGCCATGCGATGGTCGACCGGCTCATGGACCAGATCGTCGAACAGGGCGCGATAATGGATCATGGCGCGACGAAGGTCTTCCGTATCGGCTTCGCCCCGCGCATGGCGCACGGCGATGTCATGGGCGGAGCGGTAATTCTGCACCACCTCGGGATGGTCCACCGACAGATCGGCGGAGCGCTGCTCGAAGTCCGCGATAGGATAGCCGCGCACTTCCATCACTTCGGTCAACAGCACGTCTGCCCGCGACACCGCCCCCTGGGGATCGTCGACGAACTGCGCCTGAACCCGAACCCAGGCATCGGTGAAGGCATCGGCCTGCTGCGGCGAAAGGGGACGGATGGTGAAGGCGGCGACGCGCTTTTCGCGCTCGTGCAGTTCCGCCTCGGCCTTGCGCGGGCTGCCAGTCATTTCGACGGTGCGGCCATATTCCGGGCCGAACCTGGCGCGCAGATTGGCGCGGCGGCGGTTGGCGACGATCATGACGGCGATCGCCGCGACCAGAATAACGGCCAGAAGCGCCAAACCGACTTCCAGCGGGGTCAGAGTGACCATGACATCTCTCTCCTCGCGGCCCTTGGAAAGCCGCATCGACGCCCGCCGCCTGCGTGGGATCAACCAGCGTTGAGCCGCTTTGTTCCGGCAACGTGCCGGTCGGCGGCGGAGAAAAAGCTAAGCTTCTATAAGATCGAGATAAGCCACGACATCATTGTCGGTGGCGAGAAAGAGGCCGTCCTGCACATCCTGCGGCTGTTGCTCCGCGAGGTGGAGGGCTTCGCTCAAAGGGCCGTAGAACAGCGTAGTCGCCGCGCCGCCGCCATCGGCGTCGCTGAGATGGTATAGGCGAACGGTGGCCGAATTATAGGTGGTGCGCATGGGGCGATTATCGGCGGCATGGCGGGATAGCGCAAGCGGGATGCGTTGGGATGGAAGGCAGACCGTCTGCTTGTCTTGAAGTGCGCCGTGCTCCTGCGCAGGCAGGAGCCCAGTTCGAGCGTTGCGACGACATGCTGAGGGCGGGACTGGGCTCCTGCCTGCGCAGGAGCACGTATCACTTGATAGCCGGCTCCCCGGCCAGAACCGTCAGCGGCGATCCATCATCTTGATCCCGCTTGCCAACTTGTTCGCCCCGATCTTCACCGCGTCATCGGTGAAATTGGCGACGAAGCTGCTGCTGCGCTGGAGCCCCGGCACGAAGGAGGCGCTGTTGTTCGCGATCGAGAGGTTCGCGCTGTCCTGTTCCCGCCCCTCCGGCGCGACGGTGATGAAGGCGCTGTAATTGTCCTTGTCCCGGCCCTGCACCATTTCATTGCCGCTGATCGTGCCGCTGGCCCCGTTGGACAGGTCGATCATATAGTTGGTGAGCCGCCCCGCGCTGTCGTCGAAGCTGTTGTCGGTGATGGCGACGCGGGGCGTGCGGGTCTTCAGATAATGGCCGCCATCGCCCTGGTCGAAGCGGGACCGGGTGACAGTCAGGCTGCCATAGCGCCCCACATAAATGCCGTGCGCACAGGCTAGGTCGCGGTCGCAGCGGCCCAGATGGCGGAAGGTCGATTTGTCGATGCTGACGGCGTTGCCGGGGGCGTCGCCCGTCAGAATCCCCTCTTCGCTGTTGCGAAACAGGCTGTTGCTGACGGTCAGGTCGCCGCTTTCCAGCCGGATGCCCGCGCCATTGCCGTCGGGCACGCGCAGATTCTGGAAGACGAGACCGTCGATCCTGCTGGACCGGCCGCGCAGGACCAGCGCCGCCTTCTGCTCGCAGGCCACGCCGTCCAGGATCGCGGTGCCGGGCCTTTGCGCGCGAATGGTGAGGTCGCCGCCCTGCTGCACCGCGCATTGGGCATAGCTGCCCGGCGCCACCAGCACGGTGCCGCGGCCGTTGCCGATCGCCTTGATCGCATCGCTGAGCGTCGCATAGCTGCGCCCGCTTTCGGCCACGGTGAAGGGCGAGGCGACGCCCTGCGCCAGCGCGGTTGCCGCCACGGCGGCGGACAGGAGCAGGATGGTCGAGAAGAGGCGCATATCGAAAGGTATAGGCGCGGAGGCGCGGCCAGCCAATGCAGAGTCATGGTTAACGCAATATCGTACCGCTATGGGACAGATGTTAAGAGAGTCTTATCACGCATTGAGCGGTGACTGCGCGACCTCTTCAGGCGCGCAAAAGCGTTGCCATGATGGTTGGCGCGGGCGCGGTTGCAGGTTAAGCCTTGTCCGGACATGATTTCCGGCCGCCCTCGCCTGCCCCTTGCCTGCCTCACCATCGGCGCCGCCCTCATGGCGGCGATGCTGACCGGCTGTTCGGACGAAGGCAGCGGGACGGTGACGGTCAGCGTCGTCGGCGCGCCCGCCGATTTCGCCAAGCCGCTGGAAAATCTGCCCGATCCGGGAGCGAAACTGTTTCTGGAAACCACCGCCCAGGGGCTGGTGGCGTTCGACGCCAGCGGGGAGATATTGCCGGCCCTCGCGCAGCGCTGGATCGTCGAGGATGACGGGCGCAGCTATATCTTCCGCCTGCGCCGCGCCTTCTGGCCGGATGGGACCAGAGTCACGGCGAAGGATGTCGGGCGGCTGCTGATGGCGCGGATAGAGGCGCTGCGGCGGCTGGACCCGGCCGGGCCGCTGGACGCGGTGCGGGATGTCGTGGCGATGACCGGCGAGGTGATCGAGATCCGGCTCGCCGCGCCGCGCCCCTATGTGCTGCAGATGCTGGCCCAGCCGCAGATGGCGATCCTGACGCGTGACGGCGGGACCGGGCCCTATCGGCGCGCCCAGCGCGGCAAGGCGCTGTTCCTGACGCCGGTCGAGCGGGCGACGAACGAGTCCGGCGACGAATTGCCGGTGCCCGCCTGGCAGACCCGCATTGTCCGGGCGGAGCGGGCGGCGCTGGCCATCACCCGCTTCCAGCAAGGAAAATCCGCGCTGGTGCTGGGCGGGCGCTTTGCCGACCTGCCGCTGCTGGTGCCCGCCGGGGTCGATCGCGACGCGGTGCGGATCGACCCGGTGCAGGGGCTGCTAGGGCTGGCGGTGACTGGTACAGGCAAGCTGCTGGACGACGATGGCGTGCGGCGGGCGATCAACATGGCGATCGACCGCAGCCAGCTTCCGGCGATGTTCCCGGTCGGCGGCTGGGCCACGACCGAGCAGATCGTACCGGGGCAGCTCGACCTGCCGGTGCCGCCCGCCGCGCCGGACTGGACGGGGCTGTCGCAGGAGGATCGCTGGGCGCAGGGGCAGGCGGTCATGAAACGCTGGCGCAGCGAATATGGCGATCCGCCGGTGCTGCGCGTGGCCTTGCCCAAGGGGCCGGGCGCGACGCTGCTGTTCGGGCTGGTGCGGCATGACCTGGGCATGATCGGGCTGGCGGTCGAGCGGGTCGACATGGAGGCGGACGCCGATCTGCGGCTGGTCGACGAGGTTGCGGCCTATGACAGCGCGCTCTGGTATCTGGGGCGGATCGGCTGCGCCCGCAAAGTGCATTGTTCGGCGCAGGCCGACGCCCAATTGCAGGCGGCGAGCCTGGCCAGCAGCCTGGAGGAACGCATGGCGCGGGTGGCGCAGGCCGAGGCGCTGATGCAGGCGCATAACGGCTATATCGCCCTGGGCGCGCCGGTGCGCTGGTCGCTGGTGGCGCGGCGGCTGACCGGCTTCATGGCCTCGCCACGGGCACGACACCCATTGAACCATCTGTTCCGGAGCACCAATTAGGGTTGCTGGAGGATATTCGATGGCGATTTCGCAGGACCAGTTCGACCGGATCATACGCGACATGCCGGGATTCGGCCGCGATCCCGCTTCAGTCCGCAAGCGGATCGAGGCGATGGAGGCGCTGCTGGAGGGGCTGTTCGTTGTGCCCGGCACCAACAGGCGGGTCGGGCTGGACACTCTGGTCGGCCTGATCCCGGTGGTGGGCGATTTCGCGACGGCGACGATGGGCGCGTGGATCGTCTGGGAAGCGCGGAACCTGGGCATGTCGAAATGGCAGCTTACCCGCATGGCGGCCAATGTCGGCTTCGACACTTTGATCGGCGCCATTCCCTTCGCCGGGGATATTTTCGACTTTTTCTACAAGTCCAACACGAAGAATCTGCGGATCATCCGCAAGCATCTGGACCGGCATCATCCCTCGACGGTGATTGTCGAGGGTTAGGGTGAGGTCGGGACTGGGTTCCTGCCTGCGCAGGAACGCGAACGAGACAAGTGGCTCGCGAGAGCCCAGTTCCAACGTTTGAATCGATCACCCCCCGCACAATCAGACGGGGAAATTTCAGTCCTTCGGCACTTCAGCATGGGGATCGAGGTCGAGGATCAGGCCTGAACGGGGTGCTGGCGCCGGAACGGCACGCTTCGGATTGGGGATGTTCGGGCCGGGCGCGATACGCAGCCTGGCCTTGTTGCTCACGCCGCCCTGATGCGCGGGACAGCGGGCGAACTCCAGCGTCTTGTCCATGCAAAGCCACACTTCGCTCAGCTTGTTGTCGCGGGTCGTGGTGACGCGCATCATATCGGCGCGCATGCCCTTGTTGGCGGCGGCGAAGGCCTGGGCGAACTGCCCCACCGACAGCGTTTTCCGGCGGGCAAGCCCGGTCATGTCGGGATAGCGGATCGATTGATAGAGGGCGCGGGAGAGGTTGAAATACAGCTCCGGCTTCGTCGTCATGCAGGTGCCGTGCTTGGCCCATTCATGCTGAAGGAGCTGAGCCGAAGGCGTCGAGCAGAGATTCTGGCGGATCACCGGGCGCGGCAGCAGGTCGGTTGCGCGGCAATATTGCGGCCAGTCCTTACCCGCGCCATCGGGCCAGAGACCGTGCAGGGTGAAGCCGAAACGCCCGCTGCGGCCGCCGCATTGGAAGGCATCGCCACGGCCCCTGGCGTCTGCGCAATATTGCGGCGACCAGGTGAGGGCCAACGTGTAGCCGCCGATCGGGAGCAAGCGGCGCGGCTGATCGGCGTTCGGCAGGTCGGGACGCGGGCGGGGCGGCTGGGTTGGGGGGCTGCATTGCGCCGCTTGCGCCAGAGCGGTTCCAGGCGCTGCGAGCAGGAGCAATAGCCCCGCAACTTTAAGCAACGGCCCGATCCTTATGCAAAAGCAAAATCCAGCCCGATGTCGGCGGCGGGCGCCGACTGGGTGAGGCGGCCGACGCTGATATAGGTGACGCCGGTTTCCGCCTTGGCGCGGATGGTGTCGAGCGTGACGCCGCCCGAGGCTTCGGTCGGCACGCGCCCGCCGACCAGCGTGACCGCCCCGCGCAAGGTGGGCGCATCCATATTGTCGAGCAGCAGATGCGTCGCTCCGGCGGCAAGCGCCGGTTCGATCTGGTCGATACGGTCGACCTCCACGATGATGCTGGCGATGCCCGCGGCGGCGGCGCGGCGGACGGCTTCCTCGACCGATCCGGCGACGGCGACATGATTGTCCTTGATCATCGCCGCATCCCACAGGCCCATGCGGTGATTGGTCGCGCCGCCCATGCGGGTCGCATATTTCTCCAGCATGCGCAGGCCCGGAATGGTCTTGCGCGTGTCGAGCAGGGTCGCGCCCGTGCCCAGGATCGCGTCGACATAAGCGCGGGTCATGGTGGCGATGCCGGTCAGATGCTGGACGGTGTTGAGAGCGGAGCGCTCGGCCGTCAGCATGGCGCGGGCCTTGCCCCGGATGCGTAGGATGTCGGTGCCCGCGGGAACGCGGTCGCCATCCTGTTTCAACAGCTCGATCTCCACATCCGGGTCGAGCACGCGGAAGAAAGCGGCGGCGATCGGCAGGCCCGCCAGCGTCACCGCGTCGCGGCTGTCCATCACCCCATCGAAGATCGCGTCGGCGGGGATCACCGCCTCGCTGGTGACGTCGCGGCCATCCGGGCCGAGATCTTCCGCCAGGGTGGAGGCGATGAAGGCGTCGAGATCGAAGCCAGGGAGCGAAAAGGCGGAAGAATCAGCGGTCATGGCCAGCGATGTGGCATAGTCGGCGGGCGGTTGACAGCCCCTCCTTCATTATATAGCCTTTTAGCTATATAGATGGAGAGCGATATTTTGCAACCCGCCGAGCTTGACCGGATTTTCAGCGCTTTGGCCGATCCCACGCGCCGGGCGATCCTCAACCGTCTCGCGAGGGGCGAAGTGACGGTGAACGCGCTGGTCGAGCCGTCAGGCCTTACCCAGCCGACCGTTTCCAAGCATCTGAAGATATTGGAGCAGGCCGGGCTGGTATCGCGGGGGCGGGCCGCGCAGACCCGGCCGGTGCGGCTGGAACCGGCTCCGCTACAGGCGGCGGCGCAATGGCTGGGCGATTATGAAGCCTTTTGGAACGCCAGCTACGACCGGCTGGAAGCCTATCTGAATGGAGAGGAATCATGAGCGACGAACCCGAATCGGTGCGTGAGATTTTCATTACCCGGCTGATCGACGCGCCCGCGCATCTGGTCTTCGCCGCCCATGCCGATCCGGTGCATGTGAAGCGCTGGTTCGGGCCGGTCGGCTGGCCGCTGACGAAGTGCGAGATGGATTTCCGGGTCGGCGGGCGCTTCCGGTTCCAGATGACCAGCGACGAAGGGGAGTTGGGCCCGCCCTTTGGCGGAACCTATCTGGAGATCGTGCCCAATGCGCGGATTCGCTACGATAATCGGTTCGAGGCGGCCGGATCGCCCGTGATGGTGACGACGATCAGCTTTGCCGAGGATGCGGAGGGGCGGACATTGCTGACCCATCACACCGTCTTCGAGAGCAAGGCGATGCGGGATGAATATCTGGGCGTCGGTTTCGAGGAAGGGACGAATTCCGGGCTGGATCAGTTAGAGGAGGTCGTGGCGGAATTGGTGGCGGAGGTTGGTGGGGGTTAGCTCACCTTATCGGCTACTTAATGGGCATGAGTGGTTTCCTGCCATCCCCATCTTCGTCACCCCGGGCTTGACCCGGGGTCTCGCTATTCTTCGTCGCCATGTCCCCGCCTGAGAAAGCGGGACCCCGGGTCAAGCCCGGGGTGACGAGGTGGTCAAGTCAACGGTTCCCCAAATCGCCCTGCCCGACCGTGCCGCTGGCCATTTCCAGCATGCGGTCGAGGCTCTTCTTCGCGCCGAGGCGCAGTTCCTCGTCCATCTCGATACGCGGCTGGAGATCGCGCAGCGCGAGGTAGAGCTTCTCCATCGTGTTGAGCGCCATGTACGGGCAGATATTGCAGTTGCAATTGCCGTCCGCGCCGGGCGCGCCGATGAAGGTCTTTTCCGGCACCGCCTTTTGCATCTGGTGGATGATATGCGGTTCGGTGGCGACGATCAGCGTGTCGCCGGGCATGGTCTTGGAAAATTCCAATATGCCGCTGGTCGAACCGACATAATCGGCATGGTCGACGATATAGGGCGGGCATTCGGGATGCGCGGCGATCGGCGCGTCGGGATGCTGGGCCTTCAATTTCAGCAGTTCAGTCTCGCTGAACGCCTCATGCACAATGCAGACGCCCGGCCAGAGCAGCATGTCGCGGCCGAGCTTGCGCTTCAGATAGCCGCCCAGATGCTTGTCGGGGCCGAAGATGATCTTCTGGTCCTTGGGAATCTGCGAGAGGATCTTTTCTGCCGACGAGCTGGTGACGATGATGTCGCTGAGCGCTTTCACCTCCGCCGAGCAGTTGATGTAGCTGAGCGCGATATGATCGGGATGCGCCTCACGGAAGGCCTTGAACTGCGCGGGTGGACAACTGTCCTCCAGCGAGCAGCCCGCATCCATGTCGGGCAGGATCACGATCTTCTCCGGCGAGAGGATTTTCGCCGTTTCCGCCATGAAGCGCACGCCGCAGAAGGCGATGACGTCCGCGTCCGTCTCCGCCGCCTTGCGCGACAATTCCAGGGAGTCGCCCACGAAATCGGACAAGTCCTGGATTTCCGGCTTCTGGTAATAATGGCCGAGGATGACGGCGTTGCGTTCCTTGCGCAGCCGGTCGATTTCCGCGCGCAGGTCGATCCCCTGCGGGATAGTGGTCATCGCAGTCATGTGCCTCACTCCTCCAGGCCTCCATGCGCGCCCCTAGCGGGCGTTGCGCCGGTTGGCCAGTACCTCGTTGACGATCAGCCGGGCAAAGCGTTTCAGCGCAACTGCCATCGCCCATCCCCCGTCGCGGCGGCGATGCCGCGCCCGTCGAGGTCGATCAGATGCGCCAGCACGGAGCGTCCCGCCGCGCTGTGGAGGCGCGGGTCGACGCCCTTGTACATTTCCGTGACCATATCGGGGATTTCCGACGCGCCGTTACGCTCCAGGAAGCGCACGATCTGGCCCTCGCGCTGCTTGCGGTGGCCCATCATGCCGCGCACCAACCGCTGCGGATTGTCGACCGCGTCGCCATGCGCCGGATAATAGACCGCATCGGTCCGGTCGAGCAGGCGCTGCATCGATGCCATATAGGCAGTCATGTCGCCGTCCGGGGGCGAGACGACGCTGGTGGACCAGCCCATCACATGGTCGCCGGTGAAAAGGGCCTTTTCCTCCAGCAGCGCGAAGCAGAGATGGTTGGAGGTGTGGCCGGGCGTGGCCACCGCGGCGAGCGTCCAGCCCTTGCCACCAAGCCGGTCGCCATCCTTCAGCACCCGGTCGGGGCGATAGGCAGCGTCGAACGCGGCATCGGCGCGAGGGCCGTCATCCTCCAGCGTCAGCGGCGCGCAGCCGATGATCGGGGCGCCGGTTCTGGCGCTGAGCGGCGCGGCGGCGGGGCTGTGGTCGCGATGCGTGTGGGTGCAGAGGATCGCCGTGACCGGGCGGCCGTCTATCGCGTCGAGCAGTGCGGCGAGATGCGCCGGGTCGTCCGGGCCGGGATCGATCACCGCCACATCCTCCCCGCCCACCAGATAGGTCTGCGTGCCGGTATAGGTGAAGGGCGACGGATTGGGCGCCAGCACGCGCGCCACCAGCGGGGAAAGGCGCATCAGCGTGCCGGTCGGGAGATCGTCCAGGTCGAAGGGAGTTGCCATATCCCACCCCATGTGCCCATTTTCGGGCGGTTTTCAAGGGCGATCCCCTGGCCTACAAGGACTGCATGACGGCAGCGGGCGATCTTTGCGAACAATGGCGGCGGCATCTGGCGCTCGACCGGCGGCGGTCGGTGCATACGGTGCGCGCCTATGTGGCGACCGCCGAGCGGCTGGTCGCCTTTCTGGAGGAGCATCGCGGCGAGGCGGTGACGGCGGCGATGCTGGCGGGGATGGAGCAGGCCGATCTGCGCGCCTTCCTGACGGTGCGGCGGATGGACGGGATCGGCAATGTGTCGGCGGCGCGGGAATTGTCGGCGGTGCGCGGTTTCCTGAAATTCGTCGGCGGCGAGGATGCGCGGGTGCCGATGCTGAAAGGGCCCAGGGTGAAGCGCGGCCTGCCCCGCCCCGTGTCGCCCGATGAGGCGGTGGCGCTGGCCGGGGACATTGCCGAAACGGCGCGGGAGGAATGGATCGGCGCGCGGGACTGGGCCGTGCTGCTGCTGCTTTATGGCGCGGGCCTGCGCATCGGGGAGGCGATGGGGCTGACCGGGGCGGTGCTGCCGCTGGGGGAGACGCTGCGGGTGACGGGCAAGCGGGGCAAGACGCGGATCGTGCCGCTGCTGCCGCAGGTGCGGAGCGCGATCGAGGCCTATGTGGCGCTCTGTCCTTTCGGGCAGGAGAAGGATGCCGCGCTGTTCCGGGGCGCGCGGGGCGGGCCGCTGTCGCCGGCGCTGATCCGCCGGGCGGTGCAGGGCGCGCGGGGGCGGCTGGGGCTGTCGGACCGGACGACGCCGCATGCGCTGCGGCACAGCTTCGCGACGCATCTGCTGGGGCGCGGCGCGGATTTGCGGTCGCTGCAGGAGCTGCTGGGGCATGCCAGCCTGTCCTCGACGCAAATCTATACGCAGGTGGATGCGGCGCATCTGCTTGATATTTATCGCAATGCGCATCCTCGGGCGTGATTGCACACCGTGTTCCTGCGCAGGCAGGAACCCAGTTGAAACGTTGGAACTGGGTTCCTGCCTGCGCAGGAACACGCTTCAACTCAAACGGGACGAACTCTACCCCCTCGGCTTCCAGGTCGCCAGCCGCCAAAGGTAGAAAATGACCGCCCCCACCACACAGGCTGTCGCCACAGGCCCCACATAGCGGTCGATGTCCCTGAAATTCTGGCCCAATATGTAGCCCGCATAGGCGAGGATGATATTCCACACCAGCGCGCCGCCGCTGGTCCACAGCAGGAAGCGGACATGCCCCATGCGGAACAGTCCGGCGGGCAGCGAGATCATCGTGCGGAAGGCGGGCATGAAGCGGAAGACGAACACGACGATCTGGCCATATTTGCCGAAGATATGGTCCAACGCCTCCACATCCTTCCATTCCAGCGTCGCCCAGCGGCCATAGCGGTCGACGATCGGCTTCAGTCGGCCGAAGCCCAATATATGGCCGATCAGATACCAGAAATAATTGCCGACGGTCGTGCCCACCGTGCCCGCGAACAGCAGCCAGCCCATCTCCATCCGCCCCTGCCCGACGCGGATGCCGCCGATGCCCATGATGAGTTCGGAGGGGATCGGCGGAAAGATATTCTCGATCACCATCAGGGCGAAAATGCCCCAATAGCCGCCCGCGTCGATCAGGCGGAGAACCCAGTCGGTCATGATGCGACGTGGCTCAGGCGGCCGCCCGCGCCGCCAGCCGGGCGTCGATCGCGTCCCAGATCATGCCGCCGGTGTCGGTGCCGTTGAACGCGTCGATCGAGACGATGCCCGTCGGGGACGTCACGTTGATCTCCGTCAGCCATTCGCCGCCGATCACGTCGATGCCGACGAACAGCAGGCCGCGCCGCTTGAGTTCAGGCCCGAGGGCTTCGCAGATTTCCAGTTCGCGCTCGGTGAGGACGGTTTTCGCCGCCGAACCGCCGACGGCGAGGTTGGAGCGGATCTCGCCCGCGCCGGGGATGCGGTTGACCGCGCCCGCGACTTCGCCGTCGACCAGCACGATGCGCTTGTCGCCTTCAGCGACGCCGGGGATGAAGGCCTGGACCATGAAAGGCTCGACCCAGGAGGATTTGAACAGTTCCACCAGCGCGGACAGATTCGCGCCGGACCGCCCGACATGGAAGACGGCGTTGCCCGCATTGCCGTAGAGCGGCTTCACCACGACTTCGCTATGCTGGGCGAGGAAGCTCTTCACTTCCTCCAGGTCGCGGGTGATCATGGTCGGCGGCATGAAGCGCGCATAATCGAGCACGAACAGCTTTTCCGGCGCGTTGCGGACGGAAGCGGGGTCGTTCACCACCAGCGTTTCTTCCTGCACGCGCTCCAGAAGGTGGGTGGCGGTGATGTAGCTCAGGTCGAAGGGCGGGTCCTGCCGCATCAGCACGACGTCGACGTCGCGGCCAAGGTCGAGCGTTTCCGGCGCGCCGAAGACATAATGATCGCCCTCGACCTTCTGCACCTTCACGGGACGCGCCCTGGCCAGCACGCGGCCATCACGGTAAGTGAGATCGGTGGCGAGATAATGATAGAGGCGATGCCCCCGCGCCTGTCCCGCCAGCATGATGTGGAAGGTCGAATCGCCGCCGATCTTGATCCCCTCCATCGGGTCCATCTGCACGGCGACGGTGAGCGGGTTGAGCTGGGTCATTGAGAATCTTTCTTCCGTTCGCCCTGAGCGAAGTCGAAGGGCTCCGCCGAGCGTTAGCGAGGTGGTTGCCTTCGCTTACGCTCAGGCGAGGGCTTCGACTTCGCTCAGCCCGAACGGAATGGAGGGCGCATTTGCCTTACCCTCCATGCCAGACATTGGCCAGATGGCGCGGCGGACGGCCCGGCGCAAGGAGCATCACGTCGATTCGCATGTCGTCGCCCGGTTTTGCGAAGTCATGGAAGAGGATTTCCGCCGCCGCCGCGACCCGCGCAAGGCGCCGTTCGTCGATGGCGAGGTCGAGATCGGCGCCGGTGGCGCGGGCCTTGACCTCGACAAAGGCGAGCATCCCGCCGCGCCGGGCGACCAGATCGACCTCGCCCGCAGGCGTGCGCATCCGGCGGCCGACGATCTGCCAGCCCTTCAGGCGCAGCCACCAGCCGGCGATGCGCTCCGCCTGCCGTCCGCGCTTTTCGGCGGCCTGGCGTCTCATGCCTTGAGTTCCAGCGCGCGGTCGTAAAGGGCGCGGCGGTCCAGGCCCAGTTTCTTCGCCACCTCCCCCGCCGCCTTGGAGACGGGGAGGCGTTCCATCGCCTCCAGCAAGGCCGCGTCTGCATCTTCGGCGCTGGCGGGGGGCGCTTCGCCGGGCGGGCCGACGGTGACGACGATCTCCCCCTTGGGCGGGGCGTCGGCATAGCGGGCGGAGAGTTGCGTCAGCGTGCCGGTGGCGGTTTCCTCAAACGCCTTGCTGATCTCGCGGGAGACGGCGGCTTCGCGGTCGCCCAGATGCTCGGCCATGGCGGCGAGGCTCTCCGACAGGCGCGGGCCGCTTTCGTAGAATACGAGCGTGGCGCGCAGGGCGGCGACTTCGCTCAGCGCATCGCCCCGCGCCTTCTGCTTGGAGGGCAGGAAACCCATGAACAGGAAGCGGTCGGTGGGCAGGCCCGACAGGGTGAGCGCGGCGATGGCGGCGCTGGGGCCGGGCAGCGTCGTGATCCTGCGTCCGGCAGCGCGGGCGTCGCGCACCAGCTTGTAGCCCGGATCGGAGATCAGCGGGGTTCCCGCATCCGACAGCAGCGCCACCGATTCGCTCGCCATCCGCTCGATGAGCCGCAAGCGCACCCCTTCGGCGCTATGGTCGTGATAGGGGACCATCGGCCGGTCGGACCCGGCATGGCGCAGCAGACGTGCGCTGACCCGTGTATCTTCCACGGCGATTACATCGGCCAGCCGCAGGACTTCGGCCGCGCGAGGGGTTAGGTCTCCAAGGTTGCCGATCGGCCCCGCAACGATGTAAAGCCCGGCATCAAGCCTAGAAGGTTCAGTTTCCATAAGGATGCCAGATGACAGAGACGGATGCCCCCCGGCAAGCGGACTTGTTCGCTTCGATGCGACGCGCCGGGCGGATTTTGTTCGCCGCGACGGCTTTGCTGGTCGCCGCCTGTCAATCGATCGTGCCCAAGGGCCCCGGTCCGGCGCAGCCCGGTGGGCCGACCCAGACCGGTCCGGAAGTCACCGAAGGCCTGCCCACCGACACGCTGCGCCATCGCGTCGCGCTGCTGGTGCCGATGAGCGGTCCCAATGCGGGCGTCGGCCAGTCCATCGCCAACGCGACCACGCTGGCGCTGCTCGACACCAAGGCCGACAAGGTGCGCATCACCACCTATGACACGGGCGGCGGCGCGGCGGCGGCGGCGAACAAGGCGCTGGCGGACGGCAACAAGCTGATCCTGGGGCCGCTGCTGGCAGAGGACGCGCGGATCGTCGGGCCGATCGCCGCGCGGGCGAACGTGCCGGTCATCAGCTTCTCCAACGATGTCAGCGTGGCCGGGAACGGCGTCTACATCATGGGCTACAACCCCCATCAGTCGATCGAGCGGGTGGTGGCGTTCGCCAAGGGCAAGGGCCTGTCGCATTTCGCCGCGCTGGTGCCCAAGGGCACTTATGGCGAGCGGTCGGGAACGTCGCTGCTGCGCGCCGTGGAGGGCGCCGGCGGGACCGTCGTGTCGATGCAGACCTTCGACCGGACCCCGGCGTCGATCACGGCGGCGGTGAAGAAATTGCAGGCTTCCTCCAGCTATGACGCGCTGCTGATCGCGGACAGCGGCCGGGTGGCGATGCAGGTCGCGCCGATCGTGCGGAAGAATGGCGGCGCGACGGCGCGGCTGCTGGGCACGGAATTGTGGAACACCGACAGCGGCCTGGCGTCCAGCCCGGCGCTGCGCGGCGCCTGGTTCGCCAGCGTTTCGGATGGCCTCTACGGCCAGCTCGCGACCAAATATCGGGCGCGCTACGGCAATGCGCCGTTCCGGCTTTCGGCTTTGGGCTATGACTCGGTGCTGCTGACGGTGCGGATCGCGCGCGAGTGGAAGCCGGGCACCACCTTCCCGGCGGCGCGGCTGCGCGATCCGGGCGGCTTTGCCGGGATCGACGGGGCGTTCCGCTTTGGGCGCGACGGGATTGCGGAACGGGCGCTGGAGGTTTCGGAGATCGGCGCGGGTACGTTCACGGTGGTGGCGCCCGCGCCCCGGGCCTTTGCGGAGTAGGGGCGCCTCCTCCCCCCTCTTTCATCACGTCGTTCCCGCGAAGGCGGGAACCCATCTCCTGAACGCCCCGCCTGGGGTGACCTATGGGAGATGGATCCCCGCTTCCGCGGGGATGACGGTGAAAAGATTCAGCCCCTGACCCTCCCGACAGGCAAAATCAGCGGCCACTCGCCCCGTGCATCGATACGAGCGGAAATGCCGTAGACGCCGGCGAGCCGATCCTCCGTCAGCACCTCCAGCGGTGCGCCGTCGGCCACCAGCGAACCGCGATCCATCAGCACCAGCCGGTCGCAATAGCGCGCCGCCATGCCAAGATCGTGCAGCACGGTAACGACCAGCGAACCGACCCTCGCCTCCGCCTTGAGCAAGTCCATCACGTCGATCTGATGCCCCGGATCGAGCGCCGCCAAAGGCTCGTCCGCGATCAGCGCGGGCGCGCCGACCGCCAATGCACGGGCGAGCAGCACGCGGGCGCGCTCGCCGCCTGACAATTCGGTCGCCACCCTGCCCTTCAGATGCAGCACGTCGGCGCGGGCGAGGGCGGCGTCGATCTGCGCCTCATCCTCCGCGGAAAGGCGCGACAATGGCCCCAGATGCGGCATCCGGCCCAGCGCCACCAGCCGCTCGACCGCCAAGGGCCAGTGCAGGCTCTGCCCCTGGGGCAGATAGGCGATGCGCCGGGCGATCTCCCGCCGGTTGAGGCGGGCGCTGTCGGCGCCGTCGATCAGCACGGCGCCGCCGTCCCGCTTCGCAAGGCCCAGCATGGCGCGGATCAGGGTCGACTTGCCCGCGCCATTGGGGCCGATGATGCCGACGAGCTGCCCCGGCTCCAGATGAAGGTCGACGCCGTTCACCGCCGGATGACGGCCGAGGCGGACGGACAGGCCCTGCGCCTGGATAGTCACCATAACCGCCGCTCTCGCATCAGGTGGATCAGGAAGACGGGCACGCCGAGCAGCGCCGTCAGCACGCCCAGTTTGAGTTCGCTGCTGGTGGGAATGAGCCGGACGCCGATGTCCGCCAACGTCAGCAGCACCGCGCCGCCCAGCATGGAAGGCAGCAATATGGCGGAGGGCGAGCGATCGGTCAGCGGCCGCACCAGATGCGGCACGATCAGGCCGACGAAGCCGATCGCCCCCGACACCGCCACCGCGCCGCCCACGCCGATGGCGACGCCCAGCATCAGGCGCAGACGCGCCTGGCGCAGATCGATGCCCAGCGCCTGCGCGCCGTCCTCCCCCAAGGTCAGCGCGTCCAGCGTGCGCCCGTCCGCGATCAGCAGCGCCGCCCCGACCGTCACGCAGGGCAGCGCGATCCAGACATGGCTGTAAGCGCGGTTTTCGAGGCTGCCCATCAGCCAGCTCATAATCTCCATCGCGGCGAAAGGATTGGGGGAAAGGTTCAGCGACAGGCTGATCCCCGCCCCCGCCAGCGTGGCGATGGCGATCCCGGCGAGGATCAGGGTGAGCGGGCTTTCGGCAGGCCCGGCGAGCAGGAACAGCGCGCCGATGCCGATCAGGCTGGTGGAGATGGCCAGCGCGGGAAGGGCCAGCGGGTGAAGCTGCGCCAGACCGAAATAGAGCGCGCCGACGGCGCCGAGGGCCGCGGCATTGGACGCGCCCAGCACCGATGGTTCGGCCAGGGGGTTGCGCAGATAGCCCTGAAGCGCCGCGCCCGACAGGCCGAGCATCGCGCCAACGATCAGGCCCAGCAGCATGCGCGGCAGCCGCAGGTCAATGAGGATGGCGCGGGCCACCTCATCGCCGCCGCCGGTGAGGACGGCGAGGATGCGCGCCGGGGAAAGCGGCACGGTGCCGAGCGTGAGCGAGCCGAGGGCTGCGATCAGGGCCAGCAGGGTCAGGACGGGTATGAGGAGTGGGTGGCGACGCGCGCTCATGACTTGCGCGTCCTTCGTTGCTTGCTACAGCGTCTCCTCCAGTGCTTCGTGCTCCTGCGAAGGCAGGAGTCCAGTTCGGGCGTTTGGACTGGGCTCTCGTGAGCCACTCGTCTCACTCGAGTGCCTTCGCAGGAGCACGGTAGTTTATTGAGGCACGATCCGGGAGCAGCAGGATGCGGCGCAGAATAATCATCGCAACGCTCTGCGCCTTCGCCCTGACCGGCGCCGCGCCCGCTCCGCCCCAGCGGATCGTGTCGCTCAACACCTGCGCCGACCAATATGTGCTGGCGCTGGCCGATCCGGGGCAGATCGCGGCGCTCAGCCCCTATGGCCATGATCCGGAACTGTCGGCGGCGGTCGGCAAGGCGCGCCGCTTCAGGACGCTCAGGCGGCCCGCCGAGGAAGTGCTGGCGATCCGGCCCGATCTGCTGGTCGGCTTTCCTTCGGGGGGCAGCGTCGTGGGCGCGCCTCCGGGACAGTGGCGGACTTTGGGGCTGGCGAGCGCGGACAGCTACCCCATGATCCTCCATCAAATCCGGCAGGTGGCGGCGGCGGTCGGCCATCCGGAACGGGGCGAAGCGATGATCCAGGCCATGAACCGCGACCTTGCCGCCCTGCCCCGCCCCAGGCGCGGCGGCGTGGCGGCTTATTATCAGCGGCGCGGCTATATGACCGGCACCGGCACGCTGGTCGACGACCTGATGAAACGCGCGGGCCTGGTCAATCTGGCGGCCAGGCTGGGCAGGCCCGCTTTGTCCCAGGTCCCGCTGGAGGAAATGATCGCCGCCCGCCCGGACTGGCTGATCGTCGAGAGCGGCAGCGAGGCGGTCGTCGACCAGGGGACGGAAATGCTGCACCACCCCATCCTGCGCGCCATCCCGCGCATCCGCGTGCCGCAGGCGTGGACGGTGTGCGGCGGCCCCGCTTATGTCGAGGCGGCGCGGTCCATCGTGGCGCAGCTTGACGGCGCCGCGCAGAAGGGCGTGGCGCAGGTGAACCCCGCGCCACGCCGGTAAGCCTTTCTCAGAAGCGGACACGCACGCCGCCGAAGGCCGAGCGGCCATAGGTGCCATAGCCATAGACGGTGGCGTATTCCTCATCGGTGAGATTGTCGATGCGGCCGTATATCTCCAGATTCTCCAGGATCGGGAAGGACGCCCGGATGTTCGCCACCGCATAGCTGTCCAGCCGCACCATATTGGTCGCATCGTTGAAGCTGTCGCCCACCATGGTCAGCGTCGCGCCGGTCGACAGGCCGAAGGGCCAGACATAATCCGCCGAAACGCTGACCGCATTGGCGGCGCGGCGCGGCAGGCGGGCGCCCGTGTCGCGGTCGCGCGCGTCGACATAGCTGTAGGCGGCGGTGAACGTCAGCGCATCGACCGGCTTCAGCGTCAGCATCGCCTCCACCCCCTTGGCGCGGGTGCGGTCGAGATTATTGTACCCGCCATAGAGGCCAATCGAATAATCATAATTGATCTGGTCCTTCGTATCCCGGCGGAAAGCGGTGACGGACAGCAACAACCGATCCCCATCCAGCCGCTGGTCGAAACCTATATCATAGCTTTTCGACCGTTCCGGACGCAGGCCGCTATTGCCCACATCAGTGCCGTAGAGCTGATAGAGCGAGGGCGCTTTGAATCCTTCACCATAGCTCATGCGGATATTGGTCATGCCATGATTGGGCGTATAATTGACGTTGGCGCCAAAGGTCGTCGCCCCGCCGAACTGGCTGTGATCGTCATGCCGCACGCCGCCGGTCAGCGACAGGCCGGCCAGAGGCTTCACGATCGCCAGCGCATAAACGCTGTCGATATCGGCCTTGTGGCTTTCGACCGATCCGAAGCCGGAGAAATCATAGTCCGGCCGTTCATGTTCATAGCCGAAGACCAGCTTAGCTTGATCGACCGGCTGATAGATGCCCTCATATTCGAAGCGTAAATTGGTGCCCGAATAGCCATAAGGCCCAAAAGCCGATGTATAGTCGCGGTCGATGCGGAACCAGGTCACCGCCGCGCGGTTGGTCAGCCTGCCGTCGAACAGCGCCAGGTTCAGCCCGGCATAGCCGACATATTGGTCCGATTTCGCGCTGTCGACGGTACTGTCCACCACCCCATTGTCGGTATCCAGATCGGCGTGGATATAATAGCCGCGCAGGTCGAGGCTGAGCGCATCGTTGAAATCGAGCTTCAGCTTGGCGTTGGCGGCGATATTCTCGTAACCGTCCTTTTCCGCGCCGTTGGCGGCGGCGGAAATGCCGTCGGTGCTGAAATAGGCAAGGCCGACGCCACCCGATGCGATGCCGCTGCCGCCCGAAATATCGGCCTTCGCGTTCAGCGTGTCGCTATAGCCATAATCAACTGAGGCGTTGCCGCCGAAACCCTGGGCGGGCGCGCCGGTCATGACATTGACGACGCCACCGATCGCCTGACTACCGTAGACGATCGAGTTGGAGCCGCGCAATATTTCGATGCGCTGGATATTGCCGGTCAGCAGATTGCCGAAATCATACATGTCACCGATGCCGCTGGTGTCGTTTACCTTGACCCCGTCGATCAGCACCAGCGTCTGTGTCGTTTCCGCACCGCGCAGCGAAACACCGGTCACGCCGCCCAGGCTTCCGCTGCGGTTGACCCGAATGCCCGGGGTGGTGGCCAGCAGATCGGTCACGCTGACGCTCTGGCGGGTGCGGATGGTGTCGGCGTCGATGACGGTGACGGCCTGGCCGACTTCGTCGCTGGGCTGCTCTATGCCGAGCGCGGTGACGATGATCTCATCCTCCGCCCATGCAGGCGCGGCCGCCAGCAGAGCGGCCAGAGTGACGGTGGTCTTCAACATTCTATCTGTTTCCCTGAGCGTCGCTGCGACTTCATGGCCCAGGGCTTCCGCGCAAATGCGGTCGGAACGGGGAAAGTCGACGCCAGTGCCCTGCCCCGCACCGATGCGGCCCTGCGCCGCTGCGTCGCTCAGACGGAAACACCGTGCCATGGCCATTCCCTGGGCCAAGGCAAGAGCGACCATGCGCCGGCAGGTCTCCTGGCTCGCGGGTCAATGCGGCGATGCACGCCTTCCCGGACTTGTCGTCCAGTGGCCGGTCGTTCGACCCCCGTCGTTCGACCGAAGTGCATCGCGCTCACCGCTTACAGTTGCAGGGACAGCCGCGGAATAAGACGGTTTCCCGTCCGCACCGCATTCCCGTTTTCAGCCCTTCCGGGCACCGGCGCGATCTTCTTTGCGCACGGGGTTTGTCCCCGCCCGCGCCCCGCGCCATAAGGGAAAGCAGCCGCCATGCCAAGAGGAGCCGCATGACCGAGATTTTCGCCATTGCCGCCGCCGATGTCGAGGATGCGGCGCGGGTCATCGCGCCCGCCGCGATCCTGACGCCGCTGCTGGAGAATGCGGCGCTGAACGATCGCTGCGGGCGCCGCGTGCTGGTGAAGTTCGAGGGCGCGCAGCATAGCGGTTCGTTCAAGTTCCGCGGCGCCTATAACCGGCTGGCGCGACTGAACGCGGCGGAGCGGCGAGCGGGCGTCGTCGCCTGGTCGTCGGGCAATCATGCGCAGGGGGTGGCCTTTGCGGCGCGGCTGCTGGGGATCGCGGCGACGATCGTGATGCCCGCCGACGCGCCCGCCATCAAGGCGGCCAATACGCGGGCGCTGGGCGCGGAAATCGTCCCCTATGACCGTTTCACCGAAAGCCGGGAGGCCATCGCGACGGCGCTGGCGGCCCAGCGCGGCGCGGTGCTGGTGCCCTCCTTCGACGATCCCTTCATCATGGCGGGGCAAGGGACGATCGGGCTGGAGATCATGGCGCAGGCGGCCGAACTCGGCGTGGAGGTCGGCCAGATACTGGTCAATTGCGGCGGCGGCGGCATGGTGTCGGGGATCGCGACCGCGGTGAAGGCGCGACGGCCCGATGTCGCCATCTATGCGGTCGAGCCGGAAGGGTTCGACGATACGGCGCGGTCGCTGGCCAACGGAATGCGGGAAAGCGTGTCGCCCGATGCGCGATCGATCTGCGACGCCTTGCTGTCGCCCTCGCCGGGGGAGCTTACTTTCCCGATCAACCGGGCACTGTTGTCCGGCGGGCTGACGGTCAGTGACGCGTCGGTGCGCGACGCCATGCGCTTCGCCTTTTCGGCGTTGAAGCTGGTGGTGGAACCGGGCGGCGCGGTGGCCCTGGCGGCGATGCTGGCGGGGCTGGCCCCAGCGGCGGAAGGCGCGAGCGTGGTGGTGATTTCAGGCAGCAATGTCGATCCGGACGCCTATGCCCGGATCATTTCGGGAGAGGCCTGATGCGGTTGCTGGGCGCGGTTCTGGCCGGGGGGCGGTCCAGCCGGTTCGGCAGCGACAAGGCGTTGGCGATGCTGGATGGACGGACCTTGCTGACGCATGCGGCAGCGGCGATCGGGCGCCATGTCGAGACGGTGGTGGTTTGCGGGCGGCAAGTGGAGGGAATGACCGGACTGGCGGATCGTCCGGCGGCGGATATGGGGCCGCTCGGCGGGCTGAACGCGGCGCTGCATCATGCGCTGGCGGAGGGCTATGACGCGGTGCTGACGACCGGGTGCGATGTGCCCGCCTATCCGGACGGGCTGGCGGAGGCGCTGGTTGGGGATGGCGCGGCTATCCTGAAGGGGCAGCAATTGGCGGGGTTTTGGCCTGCTTCGCTGGCTGGCGAACTGGATGCGCATCTGGCCGAGGAGAATAATCGGTCGATCTATGGCTGGCTGGAGCGGATCGGCGCGCGGATCGTCGAGCGGCCGGAGTTTGTGCTGCCGAATATCAACCGAGTGGAGGATTTGGAGGAGTTGGAGAAGGGCAACCGATAGTATTTCGTGCTCCTGCGTAGGCAGGAGCCCAGATCGAACGGCGGGACTGGACTCCTGCCTTCGCAGGAGCACGAAGCGCTGTAATTATTCGGTCAGCGCGACGCTTGCAGCCACTTCCACCGGAACATAAGTCCCCGCCACCGCCTCTCCGATCATCAGCAGGGTCGGGTCTTCATCGCTGATCGTCTGCACCAGGAAGGCCAGCGCCGACAGCTTCCCCCGGATCAGCCGCTCATTGGGCAGCGAGACATTGACCGCCACCATCACCGGCGTCTCCGGATCGCGCCCTGCCGCGATCAGCGAGCGGCTGATTTCCGCCGCCGCCGCGCGGCCCATATAGATGCCGAGCGTGCCGCCGGGCCGCGCCAGCATCTCCCAGTCGAGCTTCAACGGCTCGCCTGCCTTGAGATGCGCCGTCACCAGCGTCAGCCCCCGCGCCACGCCGCGCAGGGTGAGCGAGGCATGACCGCTCGCCGCCGCCGCGCTGGCCGTGGTGATGCCGGGGCAGATGCGGAAAGAAATGCCATCCGCCGCCAGATGCTCCATCTCCTCCGCCGAGCGGCCGAAGACCGACGGGTCGCCGCCCTTCAGGCGCACCACCCGCTTGCCCGCCTTGGCGGCGGCGAGGAGCAGGTCGTTGATGCTCTCCTGCGCCTTCGAATGGCGGCCGGAGCGCTTGCCGACGCTGACCCGCTCGACGCCTTCGGGGATCAGGTCCAGCACGCCCGGACCCACCAGCGCGTCGTAGAAGACGATCTCCGCCGCCGCGATCAGCTTTTCGGCCTTGCGGGTCAGCAGGTCCGGGTCGCCCGGACCCGCGCCGACCAGCCAGACCTGTCCGGGGGCGATAAGCTCATTCGGCTGCATGGAGCGTCTCCTGCGTGGCTTGGGCGAGGATGTTGGCGAGCGCGGGGCGGCAAGACCCGCAATTGGTTCCGGCGCCGATCGCCTTGCCGATGGCGGGCACGTCGACCAGTTGCTGATCGCGGATCGCCGCCATGATCTGGTAAAGGCCGATGTCGAAACAGACGCAGACGGTCGGCCCCTTGTCGGGCTGGTTGCCCGGCCCGCGCGCGGCAAGGACGGAAGCCCCCACCCCCTCGACTTCAAGCTGGCTGATGAGCCAGTCGCGCGAGGGCAGCAAGCCGGTGCGGGTGACGAACAGCACGCCCGCAAGGCGGCCTTCGCTGATGATGGCGACGCGGCGGGTGCCCCGCGTCTGGTCGATGGCTTCGACGCGGTCGCCCTTGGGCAGACAGGCCTCCAGCCGCACAGGATCGCCATTGCCGGCGATCTCGTACAACGCGCCGCCCGGCACGGTGATCCGGGTGGACCAAAGGCAGGGCAATTTGGCGGGTTGATCGCCGCGCAGGATCAGGAAGCCCTTCCATTCGGTCGCGACCTTCTCGACGCTGGCCGGGGTGGATTTGAAGCCGGGCTGGCCGGAATGGGGATCGACCAGCGGACGGGGCAGCAGGCCGGTGCGGCCGCCGCTCGACATCTGGTCGGTCCAGTGGATCGGGGTGAAGATCTCGCCGGGGCGCTGCCCTTCGCTGATCTCCACGCGGAAGAGGCTGTTGCCCTGCGCGGTCTGGACGCGGGCCAGATCGCGGTCGACGATGCCCAGCGCTTCGGCGTCCTGCGGATGGATTTCCACCAGCGGTTCCTCGCGATGGCGGGCGAGCTTGGGCGACAGGCCGGTGCGGCTCATCGTATGCCACTGATCGCGATAACGCCCGGTGTTGAGCGTCATCGGCCATTCCTTCAGCGGCGCCTGAATGTCCATCTGCCTGGCCAGGACCAGCCGCGCCTTGCGGTCGGGCGTGGTGAAGCCATGGGCGAACGGCGCGTCGCCGCCCCAGCGGAACGGCTCCATCGCCTCATAGGCGTCGTTGCCGATGGTGGCGTGGCTGCGCAGGTTCAGCACGCGCTGGCCGTCATTCTGATAAGCGGTCAGGCGGGCATGTTCGCGCCAGATGTCGGCGGGCCGGTCATAGGCGAAGGCGTTGCGCCATCCCATGCGGCGGCCGACTTCCTTGACGATCCACCAGTCGGGCTTCGCCTCGCCGGGCAAGGCCAGGAAAGGCCGCTGGCGGCTGACGGTGCGGTCCGAATTGGTGACGGTGCCGTCCTTCTCGCCCCAGCCGGCGGCGGGCAGGCGGACATGGGCATGGGTGCTGCTGTCGGTGTCGGCCATGATGTCCGAGACGACGAGGAAGGGAACCGCCTCCAGCGCCTCGCGCACGCGGCCCGCGTCGGGCAGCGAGACGGCGGGGTTGGTCGCCATCACCCAGAGCGCCTTGACCCGGCCCTCGTTGATGGCGCGGAACAGGTCGACGGCTTTCAGGCCCGGCTTGGTCGCCATGGTCGGCGCGGCCCAGAAGCGGCCGACGCGTTCCACATTTTCCGGGGCGAAGTCCATATGCGCGGCGAGGGTCGATGCCAGCCCGCCGACCTCGCGACCGCCCATGGCGTTGGGCTGGCCAGTGATCGAGAAGGGCACCGCGCCCGGCTTGCCGATGCGGCCGGTGGCGAGATGGACGTTGATGATCGCGTTGACCTGATCGGTGCCGCGGATCGACTGGTTGATGCCCTGGCTGAACATGGTGACGGTGCGCGGGGTCGCGGCGAACAGCTTGTAGAATTGTTCGAGGAGCGCCGGGGCGATGTCGCAGGTCTTCGCCGTCGTCCACAGGTCGTGGCCGGTGCGGATATGTTCCCAGAAACCTTCCGGCGCGCTCACATGGTCAGCAACGAAGGCCGGATCGGTGATGCCTTCCGCGTCACACCAGGCGAGCAGGCCGTTCATCAGCGCGACGTCGGTGCCCGGCTTGACCGGCAGATGCAGGTCGGCACCCTCGCAGGTTTCGGTGCGGCGCGGGTCGATGACGACCAGCTTCGTGCCGCGCGCGGCGCGGGCCGCCTGGATGCGCTGATAGACGATCGGGTGGCACCAGGCGGTGTTGGAACCGACCAGCACGATCAGGTCCGCTTCCTCCAGATCATCATAGGTGGCGGGCACGACATCCTCACCGAACGCCCGGTTGTGCCCGGCGACCGCGCTCGACATGCAGAGGCGGCTGTTGGTGTCGATGTTGGAGGAGCCGATGAAGCCCTTCATCAGCTTGTTGGCGACATAATAATCTTCGGTCATCAACTGGCCGGAGACGTAGAAGGCCACGCTGTCGGGGCCGTGGCGTTCGACGGTTTCGCGGAACTTCTTCGCGACAAGGTCCAGCGCCCTGTCCCAGCTTGCCCGCTTGGCGCCGATCATCGGATGCAGCAGGCGGCCTTGCAGGCCCACCGTCTCGCCCAGATGCGTGCCCTTGGAGCAGAGACGCCCGCCATTGGCCGGGTGCGCTTCGTCGCCCTTGATCGTGACCGACCGGTTGCCGGTCGGCGTGGCCGAGATGCCGCAGCCGACGCCGCAATAGGCGCAGGTGGTGCGGATGGCCTGAGTCATGCCTTTACCTCATTTCCTGAAGAGAGAATTGGGTGGAGGCGCGTGCCGCAAGGGATGACCAGCACGCCGCCTCCACCCTGGTCCCCGCTATAAGTGGGGACCGGAAGTTCATGCAGCCGCCTTGAGCGAAGCCGGGCGGGCGATCAGGATGCGACCGCCCTCTTGGCGGACCTCGATGGTCGGCGTGCAGCCCTCGTCATTGCCCTGCGCCTCGCCCGTCTTCAGGGCGATGTTCCAATTGTGCAGCGGGCAGGCGACGCTGTGGCCGTGCACGATGCCCTGGCTCAGCGGGCCTTGTTTGTGCGGGCATTCGTTGACCAGCGCGAAGACATGGTCGTCGCCGGTGCGGAATATGGCGATTTCCTTCTCCCCGGCGATCTGAACCGTGCGAGCGCCGCGCTGGGGAATGTCGGCCAGCGTTCCGATGTCGATCCAATCGGTCATGTCGTTCACTCCGCAGCGATGGCGATAGGGGCGAGAGGCTGGTGCAGTTCACTGTCCGCACCGGCTGCGCGCTGCGCCCAGGGATCATCCTGGCTGAAGCTCTGCGAATAGAGGAAGCGGCTGCGCAGTGCTTCGCGGCCCGCATCGTCTTCCACGATCCGCTGCTTGATATAGTCGACGCCGACACGCTCGATCCACGGCGCGGTGCGCTCCAGATAGCGCGCCTCCTCGCGATAGAGCTGGGTGAAGGCGGCGCAATAGTCCATCGCCTCCTGCTCGGTCGCGACCTTGCACAGCAGGTCGGTGGCGCGGACATGGATGCCGCCATTGCCGCCGACATGCAGTTCGTAGCCCGAGTCCACGCAGACCACGCCGAAATCCTTGATCGTCGCCTCGGCGCAATTGCGGGGGCAGCCCGACACCGCGATCTTGAACTTGTGCGGCATCCACGACCCCCAGGTCATCCGCTCGATCTTGACGCCAAGGCCGGTCGAGTCCTGCGTGCCGAAGCGGCACCATTCACTGCCGACGCAGGTCTTCACCGTGCGCAGCGACTTGCCATAGGCATGACCCGACACCATGCCCGCGGCATTGAGGTCGGCCCAGACAGCGGGCAGATCTTCCTTCTTGATGCCGAAAATGTCGAGACGCTGGCCGCCCGTCACCTTCACCATCGGCGCATCATATTTCTCGACCACATCAGCGATGGCACGCAGTTCACGCGGGTTGGTGAGGCCACCCCACATGCGCGGAACGACCGA
This sequence comes from Sphingobium sp. 15-1, assembly GCF_013375535.1. Lineage (GTDB taxonomy): Bacteria > Pseudomonadota > Alphaproteobacteria > Sphingomonadales > Sphingomonadaceae > Sphingobium > Sphingobium aromaticivastans. Next base: position 3,304,155 of record NZ_JABXJG010000001.1, on the reverse strand, counting down.
ATAGGTGCCGTCCTTCTGGATATTGGCATGCATGCGCTCATTGACGAAGCGGCTCTGCTGGTCGTCCTGATATTCGCCGGGCAGCGCGCAGAGCAGATAATAGTTCAGCGCTGGGCGGCAGGAGGAACAGCCGTCCGGCGTTGACCAGTGCAGCAACTGCATCACTTCCGGGATCGAGCGCATATTCTGCGCCACGATCTCGCGACGGACATCATCATGGGTGAAGCTGGTGCATTTGCACATCGTCTTGGGGCCGGACTGGACGTCATCGCCCAACACCACCGCCAGCAGATTTTCGACCAGACCGGTGCAGCTACCGCAGCTTGCCGACGCCTTGCAGGTGCCGCGCACCGCGTCCAGGCTGCAAGCGCCCTTTTCGATGCAGGCGACGACCTGGCCCTTGCTGACGCCGTTGCAGCCGCAGATCTCGGCATCGTCCGAGAGCGCCGCAACGGCCGCCTTAGGGTCCAGCGCGCCCCCTCCCGAGGCGAAGGCCTGACCGAAGATCAGCAAATCGCGAATGTCCGCGACATCCTCTTCGCGCTTGAGCATGTCGAAATACCAGCCGCCATCGACGGTATCACCATAGAGCACCGCGCCGACGATCCTGTCGTCCTTGACGATGACGCGCTTGTAGACGCCGCGGGAGGCGTCGCGCAGGACGATGTCCTCGCAACCCTCGCCGCCCGAAAAATCACCAGCCGAGAAGACGTCCAGACCCGCGACCTTGAGCTTGGTCGAGGTAACCGAGCCCTTGTAGCCGGTATGCTGGTCGGTCAGGCCGTCCGCCAGGCTGCGGCACATGTCCCACAGCGGCGCGACAAGGCCATAGACATTGCCGTCATGTTCAACGCATTCACCGACCGCGAGGACATCGGGGTCGCTGGTGACCATATGATCGTCGACCTTGATGCCGCGATTGACCTCCAGCCCGGCTTCGCGGGCGAGAGCGGTCGAGGGGCGGATGCCCACCGCCATCACCACCAGGCTCGCCGGGATTTCGGTGCCGTCCTTCAGGCGGACGCCCTCGACCTTGCCGTCGCCATAAATGGCTTCGGTGTTGGCGCCGGTCAGGATGGTCTGGCCGCGCCCTTCCAGCGCGCTCTTGAGCAGCCAGCCCGCCGCTTCGTCGAGCTGCCGCTCCATCAGCGTGTCCATGAGGTGGATGACCGTCACCTTCATGCCGCGCAACGTCAGGCCATGCGCCGCTTCCAGGCCGAGCAGACCGCCGCCGATCACCACCGCGCTGCCGCCCTTATCGGCGGCTTCCAGCATGGTGTCGACATCCTTCATGTCGCGGAAGCTGATGACGCCGGGCAGATCCTTCCCCGGAACCGGGATGATAAAGGGGTCCGATCCCGTGGCGATCAACAGCTTGTCATAGCCGACGGTGCGACCCGATTGGCTCGTGACGGTCTTGGCGGCGCGGTCTATGGCCGTCACCGGATCGCCCGCGATCAGCTCGATATTGTTCTCGCTGTACCATTCGCGGGTGTTGATGATGATGTCATCAAAGCTCTTTTCCCCGGCCAGAACCGGCGAGAGCATGATGCGGTTATAGTTCACATAAGGCTCTGCGCCGAAGATGGTGACGCGATAGCGTCCCTTGTCCCGCGCCAGCAGTTCCTCGACTGCGCGGCAACCGGCCATGCCGTTGCCCACGACAACCAGATGTTCCTGAACATCCTCGGACGGCACGAAGATGTCCTCTTCATTCGCCGTTTCCGGTCCGTTGTTCTGAAAATCCATCCCTTGACTCCAGAATAAAAAAAAGGCCGCCATCCGGACCCTTGGGCTTTGAACCCAAAGGTCTGGATGGCGGCCTTGCCATCATGTGCGCTTTGCCGGCCCGTCCCTGGACCAGCGCAGCTATGGAAGAAGGACAACCCTGTCCTTTGCACTGCAGCATATTCTTTTGACGATTCGCGTCAAGCGATTCCTCGCGACACGATGTATTTTTGCTTGGATGATGCCCAGCAGCATCGCAAACGCAAAAAGGGCGGCGGCCTTTCGCGGGCCGCCGCCTCCCCTCCTGTCAGAACGCGAAGCGCTCAGATGCGCGCAGCGCTGGTCCAGGTCGCGCGCCAGCGGGCGCGAACCAGCGAGATGCCGAGGAAAGCAACCAGGGCCAGACCCGCGAAGATCAGAAAGCCGGGCGCGAAGCTGCCGGTGAACTGCTTGGCGATGCCCAGCGACGAGGCAAGATAGAAGCCGCCAATGCCGCCCGCCATGCCGACCAGGCCGGTCATGACGCCGATTTCCTGCGCGAAGCGCTGCGGCACGAGCTGGAAGACCGATCCGTTGCCCACGCCCAGCGCCAGCATCGCGGCGACGAAGAAGCCCAACGCAGAGACCAGCGTCGGCGCGTAGGCGACCCCGGCCAGCGCCAGTGCGGCCATGATATAGACCATCATCAGCGCCTTGACGCCGCCGATCTTGTCGGCCAGCGCGCCGCCCATCGGACGGATCAGCGATCCGGCGAACACGCAGCCCGCGGTGCAGTAACCCGCCACCACCGGAGTCAGGCCGAACTGGTCAGTGAAGTAGATCGGCAGCGAGGCGGCCAGACCGACGAAACCGCCGAAGGTCACGGCATAGAAGCCCATCAGCCACCAGGCGTCAGCGCTTTTCAGCGGGTGGAAATAATCGACCAGCTTCTTGGGCGCGGGCGCATTGGGCGCATTCTTCGCCATGATCATATAGACGACGAACACGATGGTCAGCGGAATGCAGGCCAGGCCCAGCACCGCGTTCCAACCGAACGCCTTGGCCAGCATCGGCGCGAACAGCGACGCCAGCACCGTGCCCGAATTGCCCATGCCCGCAAGGCCCATGGCCTTGCCCTGATGCTCGGCCGGATACCAGCGGCTGGCGAGCGGCAGCGCGATCGCGAAGCTCGCGCCCGCAAAGCCCAGGATGACGCCCAGCGCCAGCGTGCCGCCGAAGCTGTTGACGCCCAGGAACCAGGCCGTGAACAGGCCCAGTATGACGATCACCTGGCTGATCGCGCCCGCCTGCTTGCAGCCGATCCGGTCGACCAGCAGGCCGTTGACGACGCGCAATATGGCGCCCGCCAGGGTCGGAACCGCGACCATCAGGCCCTTTTCAGCGGGCGTCAGGCCCAGCGTCTTGGAGATGGAGGGCGCCAGCGGCCCCAGCAGCACCCACACCATGAAGGCAAGGTCGAAATAGAGGAAAGCGGCGATCAGGGTCGGCGTATGCCCGGCCTTCCAGAAACTGGTCTGGCCGGCCTCCCCTTCGCCTTCTGGAGCTTCACCCTCCGGGCGCTCCCAATAAGCAGTTGCCATGATGACGTCCCTCAATCTTATGAAATGGACACGAAAAAAGCCGCGTCCGGACCTCGCTCATCGCGAAATCCGGCCAGCGGCTTTGCTGTAAAATCGGAGGGAGAACGCAATCCCAGCCTTGGGAGGGGCTCATCCCGAAAAAACGCGCTTCGTCGCGCGACTCCTGCCTTATCCCGCGAATCGTCTCATGTTGCAAGGCACAAAATTTGCGGGAGTGGAGGGACGAGATTCGATGCCCATCCAATCAACCCACGTCATGCTGAAGAGGGGTGAAGGTTGCGTCTCGATCCCGCTTAGAAACTCGCCAGGAAATCCTCGACCCGCTCGGGGTCGAACACCCGGCCATCGAAGAAACTGTCCGGTCCCAGCGTCAGCTCGCCCCGCTTCGATCCCACCGCCAGCGGAGAGGCCACCGCGCCCTCCACCTTCATGCTGGCCCCCGGCATCGCCACATCGCTGTCGGCCAGCGCCCGGCGGAAGATGTCGGGCCGGAACACCGACGCAGCCTTGGCGGCATTGTCCGGGCTATGCTCCACCATCTTCCAGCGGACGAGTTGCGAATAGATCCACAGCGCCTGGCTGCGCCACGGAAAGGGCGTCGCTTCCCGCGAGAAGAGCATGAAATCGGGCATGGACAGCGGCGCCATGTCCACCCGCGCCACGATCCCGCCGGACAGGGCGCGCAGGATCACCTCGGCGGGCTGGTCGACATATTGCGGCTGCGACAGGAGATGCGCCAAAGCCTCATGATGTTCCGGCTCGTCGCACCAGGCCGCCGCCCGCACCAGCGCCCGCAGCAACCGGTCGACGCTGTCGGGATTTTCCTCCAGCCAGGGCGTGCGGAAGGCCAGCACCTTCTCCACGCCGCGCCGCCAGATGCGTTCCCCGATCGCCACCGCTTCGGCCAGCCCTGCGTCGACCGCCGCGCTGCCCCAGGGTTCGCCCGCGATGAAGCCGTCAATCTCCCCGGCGCGCATCGCCTCCACCGTCAGCGAGGGCGGCAGCACCCGCAGCACCACGTCGCGGTCCGGGTCGACGCCCGCGCTCGCCAGCCAGTAGCGCAGCATGACGGAATGGCTGGAATAGCGGTGGACGACGCCGATCACCGGCTTGCGCTTCCAAAGCCCGATGGCGGCGGCGAAATCATGCGCCGTGCCCAGCGGATCGTCGAGCCGGGCGGCAATGTCGGGGTCAAGCGCCTGCGCGAATTCGCTCGCCATCACCAGCATGTTGCCGTTGACGTTGAGCTTGTAGGGGGCGGAGAGCGGCGCGGCCTGCTGGCTCAACCCCAAAGTCACCGCGACAGCCAGCGGCGCCAGCATATGCGCGGCCTGCACCTGCCCGAACACCAGCCGGTCGCGCAACGTCGCCCAACTGGTCGTGCGAACCAGGTCGAGATGCAGCCCCTCCTCCTCCGCGAAACCCTTTTCCCGCGCCACCGCCAATACGGCGGCGTCGGTCAGCGGCAGGAAGGCGATGCGCAGGTCGGTCGTCATCACATCCCTCCCAAAAGGTCGCTGGCCGTGATGAGGGCCTGGGCGACGTCCACGATCTTCTTCCCCTGATTCATCGCGCTCGACCGCAGCAGCGCATAGGCATCGGGTTCGCTGAGCCCCCGCTGGCTCATCAATATGGATTTGGCGCGGTCGATGATCTTGCGGTCGCTGAGCGCCGTGCGCGCCTCGTCCAGCTCGGTCTGGAGCCGGGCGAAGGCGTTGAAGCGCCGCACCGCCAGTTCCAGCACGGGCTTCACCCGCTCCTTGCGTAGCCCATCGACAACATAGGCAGACACGCCCGCGTCGATGGCCGCGCCGATCATGCTGTCGTCCGACTGGTCGACGAACATGGCGATGGGACGGGCCAGCGCGCGGCTGACGGTCAGCATCTCCTCCAGCGTGTCGCGGCTGGGGCTGCCCAAGTCCATCAGCACGACGTCGGGCGCCATGCGCTCCAGCCGCGCGACGAAGCCGCCGCGCGGCGGGACGATGTGAATATCGTCATAGCCGGCCTCGCGCAGTCCTTCTTCCAGGACCGTCGCGCGCAGGCCGCTGTCGTCGATGATGACGATTCGCATGGACCCCACCTTTTTGCCTTCAGTGGCCGCGATGCTGCGTCGCGTCAATCGGGCGCAATGCGGGATGGTTGCCAAGCAAGGCACCGCCCTGTATCACCGCCCGGCATTTCCCGGAGGACCCCGTCATGGACAAGCATCTGATTGCAAAGCCCAATCGCTCTGCTTTCAGGAAAGTCTCCGTTCATGCCCTCCATCGTCATTTCCCATCTCAACTGGTCCGCGCCTGACGGCACATCCGTCCTTTCGGACCTCGATTTTCGTTTCACGACCGAACGACTCGGCCTTGTTGGGCGCAATGGCGTCGGCAAGTCGACCCTGCTCGCGCTGATCGCGGGGACAAAGGCTCCCGCCAGTGGCAAGGTCCAGCTCGACGGCAGCGTGGCAACCTTGCACCAGACGGTCCAGGTGGCGCCGGAGGAGCGTATTTCCGACCTTTTCGGCGCGGGCAAGGCGCTGGCCCTGCTCGCCAGGGCGGAACGCGGCGAGGCGAGCATGGCCGAACTGGAAGCGTGCGACTGGACCCTGCCCGGCCGGATCGAGGAAGCGTTGGATGAGGTCGGACTGGCGGCGGACCCGGACACGCCGCTGCTGGCGCTGTCCGGCGGCCAGCGCAGCCGCGCCGCGCTGGCGGGGGCGGTCTTCGCCCAGCCCGATTTCCTGCTGTTGGACGAGCCGGACAATAATCTGGATGCGGAGGGACATGCCGCCTTGCTGGGCCTGCTTGGCCGGTGGAAGGCGGGCGCGATCGTGGTCAGCCATGACCGCGCCCTGCTGGAAGCCATGGAGGCGATTGCCGAGCTGACGACGCTTGGGATCAGCCGGTATGGCGGCAACTGGACCGCCTATCGCGAGCGCAAGGCGATCGAGCTGGCCGCCGCCGGCCAGGCGCTGGAGCAGGCGGAGCGGCGCATGAAGGACATGGCCCGCCGAAGCCAGATCGCGGCGGAGCGCAAGCAGCGCCGCGACGCCGCCGGGGCACGCAAGGGGGCGAAGGGCGACATGCCGCGCATCCTGATCGGCATGCGCAGGAACCGGGCCGAAGGGTCCGGCGGCGACGCGGCGCGGCTGGCCGAACGGCTGCGCCGGGATGCGCGGGAGGCAGCGGAGGCAGCGCGCAGCCGCATCGAGATCGTCGAGAGCCTGACCGTCGAACTGCCCTCGACCGGGGTGCAGGCGGATCGGCCGATCCTTCGGCTGGAGCATGTGACGGCGGGCTACCGGCCCGACGCGCCGGTGCTGCGCGACCTTGACCTGCGCGTCGCGGGGCCGGAACGGATCGCCGTCACGGGTCCCAACGGCGCGGGCAAATCGACTCTGCTGAAGCTGATCGCCGGGATGCTGCCGCCACTCTCCGGCACGGTGCGCCTGTCGGTGGATTGCGCCCTGCTGGACCAGCGCGTCAGCCTGCTCGATCCGCAGGCCAGCATTGCCGACAATTTCGCCCGGCTGCATCCGGAGGCTACGGACAATGTCGTGCGGGCGGCGCTGGCCCGCTTTCGCTTCCGCGCCGATCTGGCGCTGCAAAGGGTGGGAAGCTTGAGCGGCGGACAGCTATTGCGCGCCGGCCTGGCCTGCGTGCTGGGCGGGGATGCGCTGCCGCCGCTGCTGATGCTGGACGAGCCGACCAATCATCTCGATCTCGATTCGATCGCTGCAATCGAACAGGGGCTGGCCGCCTTTGACGGGGCGCTGATCGTCGTCAGCCATGACGCCGCCTTTCTGGACGCGATCGGCATCACGCGACAGGTCAGGCTGGAATAGGCGCTCCGCTCAATGCGCCGCCGAAGCTTCCACCTTCGCCATCGGACGCGGGGCCAGCCACACCACGGCGGCGGCCAGGAACAGCACCAGCGCGGCGATGAAGAAGACATGGTCCATCGACACCAACTGCGCCTGCGCGTCGACCAGATTGGCCACCATCTGCCGCGCCTGATCCTGGGTAAAGCCACGGCTCGTCAGGTCGGCCATGGTCGCATCGGCGTTGAGCCTGCCGACCATCTCGTTGCGGGACACGCGCTGTCCGTCGCCCCAGCCCGTCAGCACGAGCGAGGTCGAGATGGCGACGGCCAGGGTGCGCAGGAAATTCTGCATGCCTGCGGCCGAGGCAGTCTCCTCCGGCCGGACCGACCCCAGGGTCAGCGTCGTCAGCGGAATCATGAAGAAGGGCATGCCAAAGCCCTGGACGAGTTGCGGCAGGGCGATCGTCCAGAAATCCGCGTCGGTGGTCCAATGGGCGCGCCACAGCGTCATGAGGCCGATCCAGGCGACCGCGCCGGAAATCATGATGCGCACATCGACCTTGTTGATCAGCCGGCCGGCGACAGGCGCGACGAAGATGGCGGTCATCGCCGTGAAGGCTGTCGCCAGGCCCGCCCAGGCCGCGGTATAGCCCATCGACATTTGCAGCCATTGCGGGATAACGACGATGCCCGCGAAATAGGCCCCGAAGCAGAGCGCCAGGGTGAACACGCCGGATGTGAAGCCGACATGGCGGAACACGCGCAGGTCGACGATCGGATGCTCCTCCGTCAATTCCCATATGATGAACACGCAGAAGCCGACCGCCGCCAGCACCGCCAGCACCACGATCAGCGGGTCACCGAACCAGTCATGGTCGCGCCCGATGTCCAGCATGATCTGCAGGCAGCCGATCCAGAAGATCAGCAGCGCCAGGCCGATATAATCGATGGGCAGCTTCACCCGCTCCGTTTCCACCGGGGGCAGCAGCACCATCGCGGAAAAGACGCACAGGACCGCGATCGGCAGGTTGATGAAGAAGATCCAGTGCCAGCTCCAATTGTCGCTGATATAGCCGCCGATGATCGGTCCCATGGCGGGACCGAGCAGCGTCGTCATCGCCCATAATCCCATGACGCGCCCGCGCTGTTCCGGCGGGAAGATGCGCATCAGCAGCGTCTGCGACATCGGCATCAGCGGCCCGCCGCACAGGCCCTGGCCGATGCGGCACACCACAATCATGCCGAGGCTCATCGACAGGCCGCACAACAGCGAGAACAGGCCGAAACCGACCATGCCCAGGATGAACAGCCGGACCGCGCCGAAACGCTGCGCCAGCCAGCCGGTCAGCGGCACGCAGATCGCCTCCGCCACGGCGTAGCTGGTGATGATCCAGGTGCCCTGATCGGCGGAAATGCCCAGATTGCCCGCGATATGCGGCACCGACACATTGGCGATGGTGAGGTCGAGCACGACCATGAAATTGCTGAGCGCCAGCGTCAGCCCCGCCAGCAGGCGGTGACGGGGCGACAGGAGCGCGAATGTCTCGGCCGGACGGCTCACCAAAGCTTCCTTATTCGCCGGAAAGGTCGATCTCGGCTTCCATGGAGAGGCCGACGCGCAGCGGATGCTCGGCCAGCTCCTTTGGGTCGAGCGCGATGCGCACGGGCAGGCGCTGCACCACCTTGATCCAGTTGCCGCTGGCGTTCTGCGCCGGGATCAGTGCCATCGAAGCGCCGGTGCCGCCCGCGAAGCCGACCACCTTGCCATGATAGACGACGCCGCCGCCATACAGGTCCGACGTGGCGGTGGCGGGCATGCCGACCTTGACCCGGCCAAGCTGGCGTTCCTTGAAATTGGCGTCGACATAGACCTGGGCGAGCGGCACGATGCTCATGATCGGGGCGCCCTGCGCCACGCGCTGGCCGACCTGCACCGACCGCCGCGTCACCACGCCGTCGATCGGGGCGCGGATGACGGAACGGCCAAGATCAAGCCGGGCATTGTCCAGCTTCGCCTTGGCCGCCAGCACGGCGGGATCGGTGTCGACCGTCGACCCGCGCACCAGCGCGTCATTGGCGGCAAGCTGGCCGCTGGCCGCGCCGCGCGTCGCTTCCGCCGTCGCAACCCCGGCCTTCGCCAGATCGAGCGCCGCCTGCGCCGCGGCATAGCCTTTGCGCGCACTGGTCAGCTCCTCCCCCGACACGGCGCCGTTGGGGGCCAGCGCCTCCCGCCGGCGGAGGTCGATCCGGGCCTTGTCGAAATCGGCCTGCGCCGTCGCCAATTGGGCGCGGGCCTGGTTGATGTCCGCGCCCCGCGCCTCGACCTGGGCGGCCAGCGAACCGCTGGTCGCGACGGCCTGGCGGAAACGGCGCTTCGCTTCGGCCAGCTCCGCCTCCGCCTGCGCCACGGCGATGCGGGCGTTGGTCGGGTCCAGCTTCACCAATATGTCGCCGCGCCTGACCGATTGCGTGTCCGTCACCAGCACTTCGACCGCCTGGGCTGAGATCAGCGGCGTCACCTGCGCCACCTCCGCATTCACATAGGCGTTGTCGGTGCCGACATGGTTGCGGCCGACCAGCAGGTACCACAGGGTATAGGCCGCGCCCGCGATCAGCACGGCCAGCGCCAGTCGCACCAACCATTTCCGGCGGGTTTCCTGACGCTGCGCGGCGACTTGCGCCTTGCTCGCTTCGGACGTGAATTCTGGCGTGACGTCAGCCATGGGGCGTATCCTTGGGCAACTGAAGCGGGTTCTGCGCGTCGCTGGCGGCAAAGCCGCCGCCCAGCGCGCGAATGAGGGCAATGTCCAGAGTGAAGGCGCTGGCCTCCAGCTCCGCGACGGTCTGACGGGTGGCCAAAAGCTGGTCCTCCACGTTCAGCACGTCAAGATAGGTGTTGAGGCCGCCTTCATAGCGCTGGCGGGCGATGCCATAGGCTTCCTCCGACGCGGCCAGAGCGGCGCGGGCGTCGGCCAGCCGCTGATCCAGCGCGCGGCGTCCGGTGACGGCGTCGGCCACCTGCTGATAGGCGCCCAGCACCGTCTTGTCATAGCTGGCCACCGCCTCGTCATAGACGGCGCGGGCGCCGCGATATTGGCCGCTGAGCGCGCCGCCATGGAAGATCGGCAGGCTGACCGCCGGCCCGGCATTGCCGAACAGCGAATCCTTCTTGAACAGCGTGTCCGCGAAGGAGCTGGCTCCGCCGGCAAATTGATTGCCTTGAACCACCGTCTGATAACCCAGCGACTGCACGCCGATCAGCGCGCTCAGGCGAATGGCGGGGAAGAAGTCGGCCCGCGCCACCTTGATCCGCTTGGCCGCCGCCTCGGTCCGGGCAAGCGCCGCCGCGATGTCCGGACGGCGGGCGACCAGATTGGTGGTGACGTCGGTGGGCAGGCCCAGCGGCCCCGGCCTGGTGAGTTGCGGCCGGGCGATGGCAAGGCCCCTGTCCGGCCCTGCCCCGATCAGCGCGGCGATCTGATGCCGGCGCACCGCGATCGCCTGATCGGCGGCGGCGAGCTGCGCCTTGGCGGAGGAGACGGTGGCGTCGGCCTGGCGCTCGCTGCCCCGCGTCTCCAGGCCATTGGCGCGGCGGTCCGCGACCAGCTTCTGGCTGGCGGTGCGGATCTCCAGCGCCCGCGCCTGAATGTCGCGCTCGTCATGGAGGCGGGCGAGATCGGCATAGGCGTCGGCCACGGCGGTCGCCAATGCCAGCCGCGCCTGCCGCGCATCGATCTGCGCCGCGCGCGCTTCGGAGGTCGCCGCCGCCAGCGCGGCGCGATTCTTGCCCCAAAGATCGAGGTCGAAACCGAAATCCAGCGCCACCCGGCCCGTGCCGAGCCAGCCCTTCGGCACGAATTCCTTGGGCATGCCCATATTATAGCTGGATTTGGTCACGCCGCCGCTGGCGTCCAGGTCCACCGACGGCAGCAACGGCGCCCCCGCCTGCTGCGCGACCGCGCTGGCCTGGGCGAAGCGGGCGGCGGCGGCGCTCACGTCGGGCGAGCCCTTCAGCCCTTCCTCGATCAACCCATCCAGTTGCGGATCGCCATAGGCCTTCCACCAGCCTTCGGACGGCCATTGGGCGGCATTGTCCGCCTGAAGGCTGCGCTCCGCCGCGATGCTGCCGGGGGCGCGCACCTCCGGCTTCGGGCCAAGATCGGGCACCGCGGCGCAGGCGGACAGCAGGGCCAAGCCCCCTGCCAGAAACCCGGCCCGGCCAGAGAGAAGGGAAAGGTTCGAGAGGCGACTCGCGGACATATCAAACCGTACCAAATAGTATGAAATTGGCCTTTGCCCCTGATGCGAATCCTTGTCAACAGAAATAGCGTACTATATGGTACGATTTCATGACAGAACCCGCTCCCCCGATCAGCCGCCGAGAAGCGCGCCGCCGCGAACGGCGCAAGGCCATATTGGACGTGGCGTCGCGGTCCTTCCTGGAAAATGGCTATGCCGCGACCACCATGTCGGCCATCGCGGCGACGCTGGGCGGGTCGAAGGGGACGTTGTGGAGCTATTTCCCCTCCAAGGAAGCGCTGTTCGCCGCCTGTCTGGATGATGCGACCACCGCCTATATCGCGCGCCTGGCCGAACTCCTCGATCCTGACGGCGACCTTGGGGAAACCCTGCGCAGGCTGGGACTGAACATGCTCTCGAAGATCACTTCGCCCCACAGCATCGCCCTGCACCGGCTGGTCGTATCGGAATCGGGGCGCTTTCCCGAAATGGGCGCCATCTTCTACGAACATGCGCCCGGCCATACGCGACGGCTGATCGCGGAATTTTTGGAAAGGGCCATGGATCGCGGCCTTCTGCGCCGGGCCGATCCGAACCTGGCGGCGCGCACTTTCACGACGCTGATGCTTTCGGGTTGCCACCAATCGCTCATCTGGGGACAAATCGGGCGGGCCACGCCAGAGCAGATCGAGGCCGATGTCGACCATGGGCTCGACTGTTTCATGCGCGCCTATGCGCCGGATACGCGTTAACCATTTCTTTGCGCCCCAATCCTATGCTGCGCGGTGGCAAGAGGTGGGACGTCATGCAATTCTGGAAACGCGACAGCATCAGCAGGCCGAAACCGGCACAGGCTTCGGAAACCACGCGCGCGGCCCGGCGATTGCGCCTTTTGCTGGTCGATGAGGACGCCACCTCCCGGACCGTGGTGGCGCGGCGCTTGTCGCATCTGGGCTATGACGTGGCGCTGGCGGAAAACGGCTTCACCGCGCTCAACATGCTGGTGACGCGGCCGGTGGACATCATCCTGATCGACATGGGCCTGACGCTGTTGCCGGGCCTGACGACCATGCGGAAGATCCGCGCCGCGGGCCTGGCCGACAATGCCTCATTCGTCATGATCGGCGGGCGGCAGGACAGAGTGTCCGCCGTCGAGGCGCTGGACGCCGGGGCCGACGACCATGTGGTGAAGCCGTTCGACTTCGACCTGCTGGATGCGCGGCTGCGCCATCTCTGCGCGCGGGCCGAACAGGTCGGCGCGCTGACCCGGCATAATGCCGAGCTGGACGCCCGGATCGCCCGCCGCGCTCTGGAACTGGGGGAAACGCGCGACGCGCTGGCGGAAATGCAGGCGGACCGGGCGCGGCTGGTGTCCTCGATCCAGGCGCTGCATGACGAGATTGCGCGGCTCAACGCGGCGCGGAATTAAGGTCGAAAGCCGTCATCCCAGCGGATGCTGGGATCTCGTGAGGCCATGCCGTGCCCTATCGCCTGAGATCCCAGCTTGCGCTGGGATGACGGAGAATCACTTCAACCATTGCGTCGCGGCGAACCAGCCACTGATGCCGACCGCCATGGCGACGCAGACCCCGACCACGCCCCAAAAGGCCCAGGGTTCATGGGCATAGGGAATCCCATCCACATTCATGCCCAGCAGGCCGGTCAAGAAGGTCAGCGGCAGGAAAACCAGCGCCACCACCGAAATGATCAGCGCCTGCCGGTTCATCTGTTCGGCGCGCAGGTCGGTCAGCTCTTCATGGGCGAGCGCCGACCGTTCGCGCACCGCCTCCAGTTCCTCGGCCATGCGGGCGCAGCGGTCGGCGGCTTCCTGCAAGTGCAGCCGGTCGTCCGGCTCCAGCCAGGGCGCGTCGGCGGCGGACAGTCTTTCCAGCGCCTGCCGCTGCGGCGCGATGAAGCGGCGGTAACTGATCGCGGTAGCGCGGATTTCCGACACGCGCCGCCGCGCCTCGGCCGGGCCATGTTCGGTCAGGGCGCTTTCGATCTCATCCAGGCCATCGCCCAGATCAGCGACTTCAGGGTCGAGCGCTTCGGTTATCTGCTGCGCGAAGGCGGCGATCAGGTCCCCCGGATCGCGAATCCTGCCCGCCAGCATCTGCGCCGTCACCGGCTGCATCGCGGCGAGCGGGCGATAGCTGACGGAGATGACCCGCGCCTGTTCGGCCCACAGGCGGATCGACACGAGCGGATCGCCCACCCCGTCCTCCGCCGCGCCCAGCCCGCGCAGATTCACCAGCGCGCCATGCGCCATCAGCGTGCAGCGGGGCCGGGTCTCCTGCGCCAGCAGCGCCGACAATGCGGCTTCGGGCATATGGTCGCAGCGGGCTGCGACGGCCCGGGCGTCCTCCCGCCAGCCGTCGGCATGGACCCAGCTAAAGGGTGCATCCTCGGTACGGGCGCAGAAATCCTCCAGCGAGATTTCCTGCGCCTTGCCGCCGTCGAAGAGGAAGACGCGGCTTATGGCATCATCTCCAGCCAGAGCGACAGGCCTTCGCCCGGCTGAACGGGCAGCGCGCTTGTCTCGATCCGCACGGCGTCGGCGCGGGCGCGGTCGAGGATGGCGGCGGGCACGTCGGGCGCATGATAGACGCGATCCGCCTCGCCCAGCAGGCGGGCGGCGCGCAGGGTCAGATCGTCGGGATCGGCGGATAGCAGGGAGATGGTTTCCAGCCGGTCGGCCGACACGTCCGCACCATGGGCCAGCCAATCCGGCACGGCAGCGGTAGCCTTGTCCGACAGCGGATCGATCGGCCCGCCAGCCGCCAGCCCGGCATCGATCGCCCGCCGCCTCGCCGCCGCGTCAGGCCAGCGCGTCCGGATCGCACCCCGCGCATCATGAAGCGCCGTCGCCAGCGCCCCCAATCGCGCCGGCAGCAAAGCCTCGATCCGTTGCCTGAGCGCCTTGGCCAGCCCGGCCGAAGCGCCGCCCGTACCGACGGCGATCAGCACCGGCGCCCGATCAACAATCGCGGGCAAGGTAAAATCGCACAGGTCCGGCCTGTCGGTCGCGTTCACCAATATGCCCCGCGCCTGAAGCCGGGCCACGGTCGCCTCATCTCCGTCCGAGACGATGGCGAGCGCAGCCTCATCCGCCTCGCCCACGATATGCGCCCCCGCCCGTTCGAGCAGGCGGCGCTTGGCCTCCGCCGCCTCGCCTTCGCCGGTCAGGATGACGGCCCGCCCTTGCAACCGCAGGAAGACGGGCAGGCTGTCCATCAGTCCTGCACATCCTTTGATGCTACCCAGGCCGGAATGCTGTCGCCCTCGATCAGCGCCTGGATCGGCGGGCGGGCGCGGACCACGGCCCATTTGTCGCCCGACACCAGCACTTCGGGGGTCAAGGCGCGGCTGTTATAGGTGCTCGCCATCGTCGCGCCATAGGCGCCCGCGGTCATGAAGGCGACCAGATCGCCCGCCCCCACCACATCCATGTCGCGGTGCATGGCGAAGGTGTCGCCCGTCTCGCAGACCGGGCCAACGACATTGGCGGCGGCGCGGTCGCCCTTGGGATGCACGGCGCGGATGTCGTGCCAAGCGTCATAGAGGCTGGGGCGCAGCAGATCGTTCATCGCCGCATCGACGATCACGAAAGGCGCCTGCGCGCCCTGCTTCACCCGCACCACCTGCGACAGCAGCACGCCCGCATTGCCGACGATCAGGCGGCCCGGCTCGAACATCAGGCGGACGTTCCAGCCCTGCGTCACCTTGGTCACCATCGCGCCATAGTCGGCGGGGCTGGGCGGCAGCGGCTGCGAGGGATCATAGGGCACGCCCAGCCCGCCGCCGAGGTCAGCGGTGCGGATGTCATGGCCTTCGCCACGCAGCTTCTCGATCAGCGCGCCGACCTTGATGAAGGCGGCTTCCAGCGGATTGAGGTCGGTGAGCTGGCTGCCGATATGGACCGCCACGCCCTGCACATCCAGGCCGGGCAGATCGCGGGCAGCGGCATAGCTGGCCAGCGCCCGGTCATAGGGAATGCCGAACTTGTTCTCCGACTTGCCGGTCGAGATCTTGGCGTGGGTGCCCGCGTCGACATCGGGGTTGATGCGATAGGCGACCGGGGCTTTCCTGCCCATCGACAGCGCCACTTCGGAGAGCATTTCCGCTTCAGGCTCGCTCTCCAGATTGAACTGGTAGATGCCCTGCTCCAGCGCGATGCGCATTTCGTCCGCCGTCTTGCCGACGCCGGAAAAGACGATGCGGTCAGCCGGAATGCCCGCCGCGATGGCGCGCAGCAACTCGCCCGCCGACACCACGTCCGCGCCGAGGCCAAGCTTCGCGAGCGTCGCCAGCACAGCGGCGTTGGGATTGGCCTTCACCGCGAAGGCGATCAGCGGATCATTAAGCTGCGACAACCCGTCGCGGAACACGCCGACATGGCGAGTCAGCGTCGCGGTCGAATAGATATAGACGGGCGTGCCGACCTGCGCCGCGATCTCCGCCATCGGCACCTGCTCCACCAGCATCGCGCCGTCGACATAGGTAAAATGGTCCAAGTCAGTCTATCCTAGAAATCTTCGCTAAAATCAGCGGGGGTCGCTCTCGGGCGGCAGGTCGAACGGATCGTCGCCGCGCACCTTCGACTGGGTCAACAGTTCGACGTTCCGTTCCGGCCGCGCCTGGATCGTGGGCGTGGTGAGTTGGGCCGCGGTGGGCGCCGTCGCCGCGCCCACCGGCACGGCTGGCAGGCGCTGCCCCTGCACCGGCTTCAACGGCTGACGGCCGCCGCAGGACGCCAAAGCCAGCGCCAGCGCCGCCAGCGCAACTCCCTTGGCGATCCATGCCGTCATCACTTCTTCTGCCCTTTCGCGTCGTTCCGGGCCTCAGCGATCCGCGCCCGCACCTGATCGGGCGCGGTGCCGCCATGGCTCCTGCGGCTGGCGACCGAGGCGTCGACCGTCAGCACCGCATAGATACGCTCATCGATCCGCGCATCAATGGCCTTGAGCGTTTCCAGCGGCAGATCGGCAAGCTGCACGCCCGCCGCCTCCGCCGCCGCCACGGCGCGGCCCGTGATGTGATGCGCCTCACGGAAGGGAATATCGCCCTCCCGCACCAGCCAGTCGGCCAGATCGGTCGCGGTGGCGAAGCCGCTCTCCGCCAGCCCGCGCATCCGGTCGGTGCGGAACGTCACGGTTTGGATCATGCCCGTCATCGCCGCGATGGACAGGCCCAGCAGGTCATGCGCCTCGAACACCGGCGGCTTGTCATCCTGCATGTCCTTGGAATAAGCGAGCGGCAGGCCCTTCATCGTCACGCAAAGCGCGTTCATGCAGCCCATGATCCGCCCGGCATGGCCACGCACCAGCTCGGCGGCGTCGGGGTTGCGCTTCTGCGGCATGATCGAGCTGCCCGTCGAATAAGCGTCGGGCAGCTTGACGAAGCCGAAGGGCTGGCTCGCCCAGATGATGAACTCTTCGGCCAGCCGCGAGAGGTGCAGGCTGCACTGGGTCGCCGCCATCAGATAATCGAGCGCGAAGTCGCGATCCGACACGCTGTCGAGACTGTTGTCGGTCGGCTTGGCGAAACCGAGCGCCGCCGCCGTCGCATGGCGGTCGATCGGGAAGCCCGTCCCCGCCAGCGCCGCCGCGCCCAAGGGACATTCGTTCGACCGCTCGCGCGCATCGGCAAAGCGGCTGCGGTCGCGGCGAACCATCTCATAATAGGCCATCAGATGATGACCCAAAGTCACCGGCTGCGCGGACTGGAGATGGGTGAAGCCCGGCATCACCGCGTCGGCATGTTCCTCGGCGCGGGTCAGCAGCATCGCCTGCAAGCCTTCCAGCCCCGCCTCGACCTCATCGATGGCGTCGCGCACCCAGAGGCGGAAATCGGTCGCCACCTGATCGTTGCGCGAGCGCGCCGTGTGCAGCCGCCCTGCCGCCGGACCGATCAGCTCCGCGAGGCGCGACTCCGTGACCATGTGGATGTCTTCCAGGTCCAGATCGACCGGTACGCCGTCCGCTTCATATTCAGCGGCGATGCGGTTCAGCCCCTCGGTGATCGCCTGCGCGTCCTCGCCGTCGACGATGCCCTGCTTGGCCAGCATCGCGACATGGGCCTTCGATCCGGCGATATCCTGTTTCCACAAGCGCTTGTCGAAGGGGATCGACGCATTTATCTCCCGCATGACCGAAGCCGGACCGGCCGCGAAGCGTCCGCCCCACATGCTGTTGGAGCTTTTCCCCGTGCGATCTTCCTTACGCTGCGTAATGACACTGCTCCTGCTGGCTGGCCTTGGCGCGTGCGATAAGCAATCCCCGCCCGCCGGGCAAGGCCCGAACGCCACCAGCGGCGAGGCGACGGGGCCTGGGCAGAGCGACGCGCCGGGCAACGGCGGCGCGTTCAGCTACACGCTCGACAAGTCCAAGGCCGGCACCCCCGCGCCCGACTTCACCTTCCAGAACCCGGACGGCAGCGACGCGAAGCTCAGCGATTTCGCGGGCAAGCCGATGCTGGTCAATCTCTGGGCGACCTGGTGCGCGCCCTGCGTGGCGGAAATGCCGACGCTGGATGCCGTGGCGGCGGACTATGGCAAGAAGGGGCTCGCCGTCCTCACCATCTCGCAGGACAGCCAGGGGGAGACGGTGATCAAGCCCTTTTTCGAAAAGCATCCGCTGCCGCATCTGAAGGGCTGGATCGACCCGGAAAACCAGTTTGGCTTCCATTACAATACCGGCATGCTGCCCACGACCGTCATCTATGACGCGCAGGGCAAGGAAATGGTCCGCGTGGTCGGCGCGATGGACTGGACCAGCAGGGAAGGCCGCGCGCTGATCGAGGCGGCGATGGGGAGTTGACGCCATACCCGTCCCCACTCGTCATGCTGAACTTGTTTCAGCATCCATTGTGCCTCTAGGAGCCTTGGTCGCCTGGGGAGAAATGGATGCTGAAACAAGTTCAGCATGACGAGTAGAGGCAAACTTGGCTAAAACGAACTTCCGTCAAAAATCCGCCATCCGCCTTGCTTGCAAAATGCGCAGCGCCGCATGCGCCCTTATCAATTGCCATTTCGCCCCGCAGCATAGCAATCTGGTATGATTTTCTCCTAGAAATAAAGCGGAAATATTTCACTTTGCTATCATTTTGTGCAGCGCAATAGAGGTTTCACCCCCGTTGTTCGTTGATCCCCCTGTCATGAATAAATGCAAAACAGGGGGCATAGATGACAAGATTATCCGCTCTTCGACTTTCACTTGCGCTGGCATCGTCCTGGTCGGCTTGCGCGATGGCGCAGGAAGCGCAAACCGCGCAGGCCGATGAAGGCGCCGCCATCATCGTCACCGGCACCCGCGCCGTCGGCATGCAGGCCGCTGAAAGCGCCGCGCCGATCCAGGTATTGAGCCAGGAAGCGATCAGCCACGTCGGCCAGCCGAATCTCAACCAGGTACTGACCCAGATCGTCCCGAGCTTCACCGCCCAGACGCAGGGCACCGATCTTTCCAGCTTCTCGCTCTCCGCCCGTCTGCGCGGCCTCAGCCCCAACCACACGCTGGTGCTGGTCAACGGCAAGCGCCGCCACGGCAACGGCATCCTCCAGGTGATCTCCGGCGCCTTCCAGGGTTCGGCGGCGCCCAGCATCGACCTGATCCCGCCGGACGCCATCGCCCGCGTCGAAGTGTTCCAGGAAGGCGCGGCGGCCGTCTACGGCACGGACGCGATCGCGGGCGTCATCAACTTCATCCTCAAGGACAATAACGAAGGCGGCAGCTTCAAGGTCACGGGCGGCCAATATTATGACAGCGAGGGCGAGCTGTTCTCCGTCTCCGGCAGTATGGGCTTCAAGCTGGGCGAGGACGGCTTCTTCAACCTCAGCCTCTTCCACCGCCGCCAGGATTACACCACCGTCGGCACCGGGCAGGTGCAGATCACCAAGCCGGACGGCACGCTTCAACCCAACACGCCCGCCCAATGGTCGAACCTGGCCGGCGACGCGCTGTCGGGCATCAATGGCGGCCAGCCCAAAACCTATCTGACCGAAGCCTTCTACAATATGGGCTATGATTTCGGCGGGATCGAACTCTACAGCTTCGGTGATTATGCCCGCCGCATCGGCTATGCCAAGCAGGGCTATCGCCATCCCAAGCGCATCTGCTACGAAACCGGCAATCTGGGCGGCAGCATCACGCCCGCGGCCTATAATCCCAACATCTGCTATGGCGACACGGGCACCTGGGGCATGGTTCCGCTCCAGCATGTGATCGAGGACGAATATAGCTTCACCATCGGCGCCAAGGGCGATTTCGGCGGCGACTGGAATTACGACATCAGCACGACTTACGGTTATCAGAAGGACGACATCTGGACCGAAGCGTCGGCCCATCGCGAAGTCTGGCAGGAAAGCTATGCCGCCTCCCTGCAGGGCATCGGCAAGCCCAATACGGTGGACAAGGCCTATGACGGCGGCTTCCGCCTGAGCCAGACCACCGTCACCGCCGACATCCGCAAGGAATTCGAAGTCGGTCTGGCCGGGCCCCTCACCTTCGCATTCGGCGGCGAATATCGCCGGGATACCTATGAGATCGTCGCGGGCGATTATTATTCGACCTACAAGACCGGCGTTCAGTCCTTCCCCGGATATAAGGCGACCGACGCGGGCAAGTTCCGCCGCAGTTCGCGGGCGGGCTACATCAACCTGATCGCGGAGCCGATCGAACATTGGTCCGTCGACCTTGCCGGCCGTTACGAGGATTATACCGACTTCGGTGACACAACCATCGGCAAGATCACCACACGCTACGACTTCAGCCCCGCCTTCGCGGTGCGCGGCACGGTCAGCACCGGCTTCCGCGCGCCGACGCTGGCGGAGCAGAAATATTCGACGATCAACGTCGGCCCGACCAGCGCCGTCGCGCAGCTTCCCGCCGGCACGCCAGCCGCCGCGCTGCTGGGCTTTGGCAGCCTGAAGCCTGAAAAGTCGAAGAATTTCTCGGCCGGTGTCGTGCTGCGTCCGGTGCCCAAGCTGGCCGTCACGGTCGACGGCTATATGATCAAGATCAAGGACCGCATCACTGGTACGGCGGCCCGCAACGCCGTCCTGAACGGCGTGCCGCAGCCGGGCGGGGCGCAAATCCTGAACGCGCTGAACGCCGCGGGCATCGTCCTCGACAGCGCGCTGTTCACCAGCGGCACGATCGGCGTGTCGAGCTTCACCAACGGCATCGACACCCGCACCTGGGGCATCGATTTCTCTGCCGCCTATCCCGTCGCGCTGGACTTCGGCACGCTGAACCTGTCGCTGACGGCGAACTACAACAAGACGAAGATCACCAACAACAAAGTGGGCTATCCCATCTTCAACGCGGCGTCGGAAAGCAATATCGAACGCTCCAACCCCGATTATAAGATCGTGGCCGGGGCCTTGTTCAAGAGCGGCAAATTCTCGCTCAACCTGCGCGAGACCTTCTATGGCAAGACCAGCGTGCTTGTCCGCCCGGCCTTCACGCCCGCCGGGGGCTTCATTCCGAATGGCGGCTTCCTGATCGCGGACGGCGCCATCGTGAACGGGGTGAACGCCAACCAGCTCTATTTCAACGGCGTGGTCAAGGCGACCGCGCTCACCGATCTGGAGGCAAGCTACGACTTCACCGATTCCGTCACCTTCTCGGTGGGCGCGAACAATCTGTTCAACAAGCGGCCTGAAATCCCCGCGCTGATGCAAGGCGTCACGCCGGGCGCGGGCGTCTCGCCCTATATCAACGGCGCCGGGGCCTATAACAGCTATTATGGCCACGGTCCCTACAGCACGTCGGGCGGCTATTATTACGCCCGTCTCGACTTCAAATTCTGAAGCGTCACGAAGGGAGGGCCGGTCCGGACAAGGACCGGCCCTTTTCATGGGGAATATGCATATGAAGAAATGGCTCGCCTTGCTCCTCGCTCTTGGCGCCGCGCCGCTGGCGGCCCAACAGCCGCCGCTGCCCTTCTCCCCTGCGGTGCGGGCAGGCGACACCCTCTATCTTTCCGGCCAGATCGGGCAGGTGCCGACCGGCATAGACCCGCATAAGGAAGGCTTCGACGCCGCCGTGCGCAACTCGATGGATTCGATCGGCAAGATATTGAAGGATAATGGTCTCGACTTTGGCCATGTCGTCAAATGCACGGTGATGCTGGACGATATGGCGGACTGGCCGCGCTTCAATGAAATCTATGTCAGCTATTTCCAAGGCAAGCGGCTGCCCGCCCGCAGCGCTTTCGGCGCGGACGGGCTGGCAAGGGGCGCTCCGTTGGAGATCGAGTGCATCGCGAGCTTCAAATAGGCGAAGGCCGTCCGGCTTTTGGGCCGCGTGGACAAATTCGGAATGTCGGGGAATGGCCATCTGCTGCCATTCAGCGATACGTGCTCCTGCGAAGGCAGGAGCCTAGTTCAGACGGTTCGAGGACTTGCTGAGGGCAGGACTGGGCTCCTGCCTTCGCAGGAGCACGTTTTGCTTCAAGGAGCGGACCGTCCGCCAACCACCCAAATCACTCAGTCCGGCGAGTCTCGAATTTATCCACGCCGCCTAGAGATGGCGGGCCGCTCAAGGCTCGCCCTTGGACTCCTGCATCCGCCGCTCTGCGAACCATTGCTCCAGCGCCTTGGCGGTGCAGCCGGTGAAGCCGTTGCTGCCGATGGCGGAGCAACTGCCCGGCAGGGTCTGCCGCTGGACCTGCTCCATGGTCGCGACCTGGCTGCCCCAGCCAGGGCCGCCCGCCGGTTCGGGCTTTTCACGCAACTTCTTGGGAATGCGATAGCGTTCGGATTCGGGCTTGCGGGCGCAGACGATGATCTCGTCTCCCTCGCCCTTGGGGCAAGGGTCATCGCCATAGACGACCAGGTTGAAGATCTTCTGCGGCGGTTCGGCATGGGCCGCGCCGCCCAGCGTCAACGGAGCGAGCGCGACGGCGGCGAGTGACAGGGCAGTAAGGAGACGCATTGATCCATATTCCTCGTTCGTCCCCTGTTTCCGCCGTCCGGATTGCCCGGTTTCCGGCAGCCTTCTTCCAGACGCCGCGCGGCGCCCAATGCCGTCACTGCGGCGGCGTCGTTTCCTGCGGCGCGCCCTCAGCCGGGCTTGGCTGCTGTTGCTGGGCCGCCTGCGCCTTTTCCTCGGCCACGGCCTGCGCCTCGATCGCCTTGCTCTCCGCATCGATGGTGGAGAGGCGCCGGGCCCGTTCCGCCTCGACCAGATCCTTCCAGCTCGCATTGTCCGCCGCCTGCCGTTCTGCCTTGGCGAGCCGCGCCAGTTGCGCAAAGCAGCCGGTCGCGCCGCCGCCGCCGACCGGGGAGCAGCTTTCGGTGCCGCTGCGGCCGACATATTCCATCGACTTCACCCGCTCGCCCCAGGCCTGGTGGCTGGGCTGGTTGGGGTCGCCGCGCAGCGGTTCGGGGATGCGATAGCGCTCCTCCTCGCCCTTGCGGGCGCAGACGACGATGTCGCTGCCCTGGCTTTGCGGGCAGGGATCGTCGCCATAGACGATGACCAGATTGACACGTTCCGACCCGGCCTGCGCGGCGGGGGGCTGGTCCTGCGGAACGCTCGGCCCCTGTTGCGCCATGGCGGGGAAGGCAGCGCCCAGCGCAAGCATGGCGGCGATCAGGCTGGTCTTCATCATGCTTCTCCTCAGATACGCTTCGCCTTAGATATGCTTAGAAAGGGCGATGGCGGCACGACAGCCCAATCTGATGACGCCCGACAATAAGGGATAGACCGGAGCCTGCTCCGCGCCATGGGCGATGGCGGCGTCGCGATGCTCCACTTCCTCCGCCTGGAAATCCGCGATGGCGGTGGAGAGTTCCGGATCGTCCTGCCCCAATGCCTCAAGCTGCTCGGCATAGTGCCGGTCGATTTCGGTCTCGATCGCGGCGGTGCATGCCATGGCGGCGCGCGGCCCGATCGCCGCCGTCACCGCGCCCAAAGCGAAACCCGCCACGTTCCAGATCGGCTGCAACGCCGTCGGCCGCACGCCCCGGCGCGCGATCATCGCGTCGAAATGCTTGCGGTGCCGCTCCTCTTGCGCCGCCATGCCGGCGATGACGCGGGAATCGGGATGGCGATCGCCCATCACGGCAAGTTGACCCGCATAGATGCGGGTCGCGCCGAACTCGCCCGCCTGGTCGACGCGCAGCATGGAGGCGCGCTGGGCGTCGGTCACGCGACGGCCGGGGCGGGGGAAATTGGGACGCGGAGAATCTTTTGCGCTCATGCCTTGCGCCCTTTCCTGAGCAGCAGCACCAAGATGAGGAGCGCGGCCGCCCCCGACAAGAGGCCGTTATAGCCCGCCATCGAAATGCCGAACAGGCTCCACGGCGCAACGTCGCAACGGGTGATCGGCGTCGCCATGATCTGGTTGAGGATGTCCGCCGAACTGCCCCCCGTCGGGCTGGTCGAACAGGCGGTCAGCCCTTGCCACCAGCCATATTCGACCCCGGCATGGAACAGGCCGATGCCGCCGCCTATGCCGATGGCCAGGCCCGCGAGGCCGGTGAACAGCGCGCTGATGCAGGCCTTGCCCCGCGTCGCATAGGCGATCAACGCCAGCGGGATCGCGGCCATATGGGCATAACGCTGCCACCAGCACATTTCGCAGGGGTGCAGGCCGCCGAGATATTGGAAGGCATAGGCCCCTCCCAACATGGCGAGGGGTACGATCAGCGCCAATGCGCGGGCAAGGGGCAGGCTTTTCATAGCGTTCGCTTAAACCGTCCCGTGGCTTTCGTCATGCTGAACTTGTGTGGTGAAAGGGAGCGGGGAAGGTTCTATCCGCTTTATGTAACGTGCTCCTGCGAAGGCACTCGAATGAGACGAGTGGCTCATGAGAGCCCAGTCCCGCCCAATGAAAAACCGGGCAATATCCGAACTGGACTCCTGCCTTCGCAGGAGCACGTTGGTTTGTGGGGGTCGCCCTCGCTATCAGCGCGTCGCGGGCTTCCGGGCGGGGGCGGCTTGCGCCACCGCAGCCCCCGGCCTAGCCGCCAGACGAGCAATCGTCTTCAAGGCATAGTCGAGCTGGAAGTCCTCGACCCCCTTCTTCTTCAATTCCTCCGCCGTGGCGGCGAAGCGCGGATCGTCCTTGCTATCCTCTTCCAGCGCGGCGTTGTCCGTCTTGATCTCGTTGATCAGGTGCCGGCGCAGGTCGCTCTCGCGGAATTTCGGCCGGTTCTTGTAATCGGGGTCGCTGAGCTGCGGCACCCGCACATCCGGCTCGATCCCGCCTTCCTGCACGGAGCGGCCCGACGGCGTGTAATAGCGCGCCGTCGTCAGCTTGAGCGCGGTCGTGTTGCTCAAGGGGAGCATCGTCTGCACGCTGCCCTTGCCGAAGCTGCGCTCGCCCATCACCAGGGCGCGATGCTGGTCCTGAAGCGCGCCCGCGACGATTTCGGAGGCCGAAGCCGACCCCGCATCGACCAGCACGATCATCGGCAGGCCCTTCGCGTCATCGCCGGGCTTGGCATAATAGCGCTCGACATCGCCCTTTTGACGGCCGCGCTGCGACACGATCTCGCCGCGTTCCAGGAAGGTGTCGCTGACCGACACGGCTTCGTCCAGCAGGCCGCCAGGGTTGGAGCGCAGGTCGAGGATATAGCCGGTCGGCTTGCGGCCCAGCGACTTGTCGATGCTGCGGATCGCCTGGCGCACGTCGGCGCCGGTATTGGCCGAGAAGCTGACGATGTTGATGACGCCGATGCCGTCCTTCACCTCCCACTTCACCGGTTTCAACTGGATGATCTCACGCGTCAGGGTCAGGTCGATGGGTTTGTCGCGGCCGGGGCGGACGATGGTCAGCTTGATCTGCGTGCCGGGCGCGCCGCGCATCTTGTCGACCGCCTCGTCCAGCGTGCCGCCATAGATAAGCTGGCCGTCGAGATGGGTGATATAGTCGCCCGCCTTGATCCCCGCGCGCCAGGCCGGCGTGTCCTGCGTCGGGGCGATCACCTTGACCGCGCCGTCCTCCTGCGTGACGGAGAGGCCGAGGCCGCCATAGCTGCCCTCCGTCTGGGTGCGGAGGTTCTGGAAATCGCGGGCGTCGAGGAAGCTGCTGTGCGGGTCCAGGCTGGCGAGCATGCCGTCGATGGCGCCCTTGATCAGCTTTTCGTCGTCGACCTTCTCGACATAGTCGCTGCGGACTTTCTGGAACACGTCCATGAACTCGTCGAGCGCCTTGTAGCTGCTCGCTTCCCCATCAGCGAGCGCCGCGGTGGTGGCGGGAATGAGCGCGAGCGCGCCGAGGGCAACGGCGCCCCGGAAGAAATTGGATTTCATGCTTGTCCTGAGTCCTGGCATCGAGGGAACAGTATAGGGCATTTCCGTGCAGACGCAAAAAGCTTGGTTGGATGGGGGAGTTGGAGCGGGGCGGCTAGGCAATGGCGATCGATGGCCAGTTGCGGGCATTAACCCTTCGTCACCCCGGACTTGATCCGCGGTCCCGCTGCATTTTTCAGGCGCGCCCTCAAGAAAAAAAGCGGGACCCCGGGTCAAGCCCGGGGTGACGAATAAGGAAATGGCAGAAAACCACCCCAAAAATCATTACCAGCCTTAATCACTCTCCGAGAGCCCGCGCCTCACGCGCCACCAGCACCGGCACGCCGTCGCGCACCGGGAAAGCCAGCCCCGCCGCTTCCGACACCAGTTCGCCCCGCTCCGCGTCCCAGCGCAGCGGCGTGCGCGTCACCGGGCACAGCAGCTTGGCGAGCAGCGCCGGGTCCAGCGCCCCGCTCATTGCATCGTGCCTCCGCCGTCGCGTTCGATCCGCCCGACGATCTGCATGAGCTGGATGATGCGGTCCGCCCGCTCGTTCAGCGTGTCCGCTTCCAGCAGCGTCTGCTTGGCCGCCGGATCGAACGGGACGATCTGCGCGATCCCATTCACCAGCGCCATGTCGTCCAGCCGCGACACCGCCGTCCAGTCCACCACATAGCCCAGCGCATCGGCAAAGCGCCGCGATTCCTGCTCCAGCGCCGCCCGCTCGACGGCGGAGAGGATTTCATCCTCTTGCGCAATCGGCTCCACATCCGCCTCGATCTGGCGGAAGGCGGTCGGCACGTCCAGTTCCCTGACCACGCGGAACCGCGCCAGCCCTTTGAGCAGGATATTGTAGCGCCCGCCCTCCAGCGCCTCGATATGGGTGATATGGCCCAGGCAGCCGACATCGAACAGGGCAGGCTTCACCCCTTCCTCGCGTGGCTGGATCATGCCGATGCGCCGGTCCCGCGCCATGGCGTCATGGATCATCGCCTGATAGCGCGGCTCGAAAATATGCAGCGGCAATTCCATGCCCGGCAGCAGCAGCGCGCCCGGCAGAGGAAAGATCGAGATGCGCGACATGACTCCCGCGCCGGTCAGGAGAAGAGGATCTGGGAGAGCTTGCGCCGCTGCCCCGCGACCCAGGGGTCTTCCAGCCCGGTCGCCTCGAACAGCTTGAGGAGCTGCGCCCGCGCCGCGCCGTCATTCCACGCCCGGTCGCGCCGCACCAGTTCCAGCAACTGCTCCGCCGCCCCGTCGCGGTCGCCATTGGCCATCAGGCCGCCCGCCAGTTCGAAGCGCGCCTCATGATCGTCGGGATCGGCGGCGACCTTCGCCTCGACGCCGGACAGGTCGGCCACCGGCTTCGCATCCCGCGCCAGGGCGATCGCCGCGCGGGCGCGTTCCACCGCCTGATCCTTCGCCACATCGGCGGGCAGAGCGGCCAGCGCCGCCTCCGCCTCGTCAAACTGCCCCAGCGCCACCAGCGCCCGCGCCGCGCCCGAAGCCGCATCGGCATTGTCCGGCACCATCTGTCCGATCTGCTGGAACACGGACAGCGCCCGCTCCGCCTCGCCGCCGGTCAGATATTCCTCGCCCATGGCGATCAGCGGCGCGATCTCCTCAAGCTGCGCCTTCTCCTCCGATTCGATCGGCAACTGGCCCAGCAACTGGTCGAGATATTGCTTGAACTGCCCCTCGGTCCGCGCCTGGCTGAGATCGGCCACCGGCTGGCCCTGGAACATGGCGTAGACGGTCGGGATCGACTGGACGCGGAACTGGGCGGCGATGAACTTGTCCTCATCGACGTTGATCTTGACCAGCTTGACGCCCTTGGCCGCATAGTCGGCGCAGACCTTCTCGATCACCGGGGCGAGTTGTTTGCAGGGGCCGCACCATTCGGCCCAGAAATCGACGATCACCAGGCTGGTGCGCGAAGGCTCCACCACATCGCGGCGGAATGCCTCCACCGATGCCTTGTCGGCCTCGCTCAGTCCAAGGGTCGCCACTTCTCTTATCTCCTGCTGCAAACGCGGTTGCGAACCGCCCTCATACAGCGCCTTATGTGGGGCGTCACCCCATAGGAACAAGGGAGATCAGCCGGAGATCAGAAGCCGATCGCGCCGGTCCGCCGATCCCCCGATCCGGCAATGGGAAATGATGGACGAAGCGGCATGATCGCCCGAAATCCCGCACGTCCTAGAGGAAATATTTGACCTTGATGTCCTGCCGCACCGCCGCGCCCGCCATGGCGAACTGCGCCGATCGGAAGCTGGGCGCGCCGAAGCGGATCGCCGGATTGCGGGAAAAACCCACCCCCTCGCGCGGAATGCCGACGAAGGTGTCCAGCTTCCCATTGCCATTTTCGTCATGGATGATGGCGATGGCGTAGGTTCCCGGCTCCATCCGGCCCAGCGCGACGACGCCGGACGTCACCGGCACGGTGAAATGCAGTCCCTCGGGATCGTCGCGGCAATCGGGAAAATGCGCCGCCTGCCGCGTGACGCAGATCAGGAAATTCCCCTTGGCCGACCGCAGGCCCTGCACGTCCATGCTGAGCGGCTGCGCCTGATCCGGCGGCGCGGCGCCCATGATCAGCGGGACTGCCGCCATCATCGCTGCCCTGACCTTCACGCCCGTCCTTCCCCAAAATGGCCCAATCCCCTGTCGGTCCCGCACAGCCGGTCCCAGAAGCGGAAATAAAGCCCGTAATTGCACGCATATTGTTCATGATGCCGCTGATGATGGCTGGCGGTGATCAGCCAGCGCCCGGCCAGACCCTGCACCAGCCAGCGCGGAAACATCTCCCACCCCATATGGTTGCTGACGCCCATCACCGTCATGATCGTCAGCACGACGCCCAGCGCGCCGACATGGATCGGGATCAGGAAGACCAGCGCCGGGATCACCACGGCACCAGTCACCGCCTCCCAGGGATGGAAGCTCATCGCCGCCCAGGCTGTCGGCGGGCGGCTGGCATGATGCACGGCATGGGCGATCCGAAACGGCCGGGGCCGGTGCATCCAGCGATGCGTCCAGTAGAACCAGGCGTCATGCGCGGCGAGGTAAAGCAGCACGGACAGCGGCAGATACCAGAGCGGAAAGGCATGGACATCGGCATAGACCCGCGTCCAGCCATGCGCCTGCCAGCCCCAGGCGACGACGCCCGCGGGCACGCCATAGATCAGCGCGGACGCCAGCGACCAGGCGATTTCCCGCCGGATCTGCCGGTCCAGCCCGGCATAAAGGCCCGGCTTGCGATAACGGGTCGCCAGCGCGAAAGCCCCGCTCGCCAGCAGATAGCGCACGCCCACGATCAGGCTCATGGCCAGGGCGGACAGAAGGATGGCGGCCAGCATGGTGCGACCATAGGCAGTCCGGAGCCCGCCGTCACCCGCGGCTTTCAGGTGCGCGGCCGCGCCTGCCGGTAGCTGCCGAGTATCCGCACCCATTTGGTGTGGAATTCCAGCTCCGCCAGCGCCCGGTCGATGGCCGGATCGCCCGGCATCCCCTCTATGTCGCAGTAGAATTCCGTCGCGGCGAAGCTGGCGCCGCGCTGATAGCTTTCCAGCTTGGTCATGTTGACGCCGTTGGTCGCAAAACCGCCCATCGCCTTGTAGAGCGCGGCCGGGATATTCTTCACTTCGAACAGGAAGGTCGTCATCACCGGGCCCACGCCCGCCAGCGGCATCTTCGGCTCGCGGGACAGCACCAGGAAGCGCGTCATATTGTCGTCGCTATCCTCGATATTCTCCGCCACCAGGCGCAGGCCATAGAGTTCCGCCGCCAGATAGGGCGCGATCGCGCCTTCGCCGGGCACTTTGGTTTCCGCGACCAGCGCCGCCGCGCCCGCCGTATCGGCATAGGAAACCGGCTGGATGCCCCGCTCGCGCAGATAATGGCGGCACTGGCCCAGCGCCTGCGGATGGCTGACCGCGCTCGTCACCGGCGCGGTGTCGGCGGCCATCAGGCAGTGCCGGATGCGCAGGAAATATTCGTCGACAATGTGCAGCCCGGATTCGGGCAGCAGGAAATGCATGTCGGCCACGCGCCCGTGCAGGCTGTTCTCGATCGGGATGATCGCCCGCGCAGCGCGCCCTTCCCGCACCGCGTCGATCGCATCCTCGAACGCGAAGCAGGGCAAGGGCACGCAATCGGGCGCGTAATCCAGCGCGGCAAGGTGCGAATTGGCGCCCGGCGCGCCCTGGAAGGCGACGGCGCGCGCGGGATCGACGGCGGCCTTTGCGGCAAGATCCGCGACCAGATCGCGGGCGGGGGCGGGATAGTTTTCCATCGGCGTTAGCGCGCTTATTCACTTCACCGTGCCCGCGCAAGCATCCTGTCGGGACGCAAAGCCATGAAAAAGCGTGCGCGAACCCGTTCAACCCGGCTTGCACGTTCGCACTTGCGCCATTATGGCAGCGCGCTAGAGGGGACGCGACACAAGCGGCCAGAACAGAAATCCAGGGGAATTCGAGCGAATGGGCGATCGTTTCAACACCGCTGCCGGTTGGGCTTTGTTCGCGGGCATCATCGCACTGGGCGGTGCCATCGTCAGCTCCAAATTCTTCCATGAAGAACGGCCCGAGAAAATGGGCTACGCCATCGAAGGCGTCGAGGCGGAAGGCGCGGGTGGCGCTGCCGCCGGTCCCGGCCTCAACACCCTGCTCGCCAGCGCGGACGTCGCGGCGGGTGAGAAGGTGTTCGCCAAGTGCGCGGCCTGCCACACCGTCAATCAGGGCGGCGCCAACGGCATCGGCCCGAATCTCTTTGCCACGGTCGGGGAACCAGTTGGCCAGGGCAAGGGCGGCTTCGCTTTCTCCGACGCGCTCAAGAGCAAGGGCGGGAACTGGACCTTCGAGGCGCTGGATCACTGGCTGACGAGCCCGCGTGAATTCGCGCCGGGCACCAAGATGACCTTCGCGGGCCTGGGCAATCCTGCCGACCGCGCGAATCTTATCGCCTGGCTGAACACCCAGGGTTCGAACCTGCCGCTGCCCGCCGCCGATGCGGCTCCGGCCGCCGCTGGCGACAATGCCGCTCCGGCGGAAGGCGCCAACGCTGCGTCCAATGCGGCCGAGGCTCCTGCCGCCAACGCCGCCGCTGGCAAGTAAGCGCTGACCAGCGACGCCATTCGGGTCGAGGATCTGACGGGCGCGGCCTTGCTGGCCGCGCTCGACGCGTTGGCGGAGCTGCGCATCACGGTCTTCCGCGCCTTTCCCTATCTTTATGACGGATCGGGGGAAGCCGGGCGCGCCTATGAGCGCGATTATCTCACCGCCTATGCGAACAGCCCCGGCGCGCTGATTGCCGGGGCTTATGCTGGCGACCGGCTGGTCGGCGCCGCCACCGCCGCTCCTATGACCGACCATGCCGCGGAATTCGCCGCTCCTTTCCGGACATGCGGCATGGACATCGGCCAAATCTATTATTTTGGCGAATCGGTGCTGCTGCCCGAATGGCGCGGGCGCGGCATTGGCCACGCCTTTTTCGACCGACGCGAGGCCAAGGCGCGGGAACTGGGTTTCGCCATGACCAGCTTCTGCGCGGTCGTCCGGCCGCCGGATCACCCGGCCCGTCCCGCCGGCTATGCGCCGCTCGATCCCTTCTGGCGCGGGCGCGGCTATGCGCCGGTCGAGGGGCTGGTCGGCCAGTTCGACTGGAAGGATGTGGGCGACGACGCCGAAACCAGCCACCCCATGCAATTCTGGGTGAAGCGCCTCACGCCTTGATCGAAACGCGTGCCTGACGCGCTGGCGCTTTGCAGGAAAAACCGACATTTCCCCTTTTCGTCACCCCGGACTTGATCCGGGGTCCCGCTTTTTCTCTTGAAAATGCGCGTGGAAAAGGCAGCGGAACCCCGGATCAAGTCCGGGGTGACGAATGTGGCAATGTTGGAGAACAGCAGTGAGCGGGCCGCGCCTCACCGCATCCCAATCACCCGACGCGCCTCATCCAGCGCGATCGTCAGGTCGGCGCGTTCCGGCATCTCCTCCAGAATATGCCGGGTCAGCCGCTCATAATGCTGGATGAAGCGCGCCACCTCGGCATCCGACATGCCGCCCGCCGTCACCTTGCGCAGATCATGCTCCTGCTGCGTCCGCCAGCGCTGGACGATCTCGAAGCCCGGCGCGGCCAGCAGCACCAGCCGGTCCAGCCGCGCGAACAGCGCCTGATAATCCCCCGCCAGCGCCCGATTCACGAAAGCGCGCCAGACGCCGTCCGCATCCTCCTCCCGCTCCAGCGCATTGACCGGCTCCGCCAAGGCCGCCGCCTCCTGCGGCAACGCGCCGACGCACCAGCCCTCCAGCAGCAACAGCCGCGTGCCCGCCGCCGCCCTTTCCCATCGCGCCTCAGGCAAGCAATCGTCCGACGCCTTGTCGAAGCGCGGCAACAGGGCCGCCTCGCCCCGTTCCAACGCATCGATCACCCGCAGCCCCAGCGCCACGTCATGCGTCCCCGGCACGCCACGCGTGCGCAGCAGCGGATGGACCGAGCGCGCCAAGGCCTCCCGCTCCGCCCGGGTGCGGTACAGATCGTCGATGGAGAGAATCGCCGCCGGAACCCCGTCGCTTTCCAGCCGCTGCCGCAATCCCGCCGCGAGGGTCGACTTGCCGCTGCCCTGCGCCCCGCACAACCCGATCACCAGCAGCCGGTCGCCATGCCGCGCCAGCGCCCGCCGCACCAGTCCATCGACCGCGTCGAGCGCTTGCCCCGCCATCGCTAACGCGCCGCGATCAGCAGCTTGTCGATCTTGCGCCCGTCCATATCCACAATCTCGAATCGCCAGCCCTGATCGTCGATGAAATCGCCCACTTCGGGCAAGCGCTTGAGCAGCCACAGCGCATGGCCCGCGACCGTCGCATAATCCCGATCATCCGGCAGGTCGATGCCAATCCGCTCGGCCAGCAGATCGACCGCCATCTGGCCCGACACCAAAAGGCTGCCATCCTCTCGCTCGACCAGATCGGGTTCATCCTCGCTGCCCAGATCGGACACGAAATGGCCGGCAATGGCGGACAGCAGGTCGGCGGGCGTCGCAATCCCTTCGAAATGCCCATATTCGTCATGCACCATGACCATCGGCACCTCGGCGCGGCGCAGCACTTCAAGAGCGTCCATGGCGTCGACCTGATCGGGCACGATCTCCACCTTGCGCATCAGCGTTTCCAGGTTCAGCCCTTCGCCCCGGAACAGCGCCGTCATGATGTCGCGCGCCTGCACGACGCCAATGATGTCCTCCACCGTGCCCCGCCCCACCGGCAGTCGTGTGTGCGGCGTATCGAGCAGCTTGGCGCGAATCGCAGCCTCATCGGCGTGGATGTCGATCCAGTCGACATCCATGCGCTGCGTCATCACCTCGCGCACCGGGCGGTCGGCCAGACGCACGACGCCGGAAATGATGGCGCGCTCGCTTTCCTCGATCACGCCGGACTTGCTCGCTTCGGCCACGATCAGATGCAGTTCCTCCGCCGTCACATGATGTTCCGATTCGCGGGTCATTCTGAGCAGGCGGAAGATCAGCGCGCTCGACCTGTCCAGCAGCCAGACGATGGGAGCGGTGATCCGCGCGAGCCACAGCATCGGCGCCGCCATCACCACGGCAATCGGTTCCGGCGCGCGCAGGGCGAACTGCTTGGGCACCAGCTCACCGATAATCAGCGAGGCATAGGTGGTGAGCCCGATCACCAGCGCGAAGCCGATATTTTCCGAGACATTGGCCGACAGGCCCAGCACCTGCAACCGCTCGCCCGTCGGTCCGCCCAGGCTGGAGCCCGAATAGGCGCCCGCGACAATGCCGATCAGCGTGATGCCGATCTGAACGGTGGAGAGGAACTTGCCCGGATCGGCCTGCGCCGCGAGGGCGGAGCGCGCGCCGCGCCGTCCCGCTTTCTCCATCGCCTGAAGGCGCGGCTTGCGGGCGGACACGATAGCCAGTTCCGACATGGCGAAAACGCCATTCAGCGCGACAAGCGCCAGAATGATGACGAGGTCGACCCAGGGAAAGGGCGTCGGAGCGTGCGGGGGGATATTGGCCATGGCGGTCAAGGGCCACCTATAACCTTGATTCTTACAATTTCACAACCGTTCCATCAGCCGCAGTTCAGTTCGCTTGTGGAACAAATGCTCCGTCTCGACCATTGGGGATGCATCCGTCGCTCGTCGGACGCACAAAAAAAGGGAATTGAAATCCATGCGGAATTTTCATCGCATCATCGGCGCGGCCAGCCTGGCCGCCATGCTGGCCACCACCGCCTGCACCACCGATCCCAACACCGGCAACCGCACCATTTCCAAGGCCGCGATCGGCGGCATCGGCGGCGCGCTGGGCGGCTATCTGCTGGGCGATCTGGTCGGTGGGCGGCATGACCGCACCGAAAAGATATTGGGCGCGGGCATCGGCGCGGTCGCGGGCGCGGGCATCGGCGCCTATATGGACGCGCAGGAAAAGAAATTGCGGGAAGAAACCGCCGGCAGCGGCGTGGACGTGATCCGCGATGGCGACAATCTGGTGCTGCGCATGCCGTCGGGCATCACCTTCGCCACCGACAGCTCCGCCGTGCAGCCGCAGTTCCAGCCGACGCTGAACGATGTGTCCTCTGTGCTGGCGCAATATCCCAAGACCTATATCGACGTGTACGGCCACACCGACAGCGACGGCACGGACGCCTATAACCAGAGCCTGTCGGAACGGCGCGCTCAGGCTGTGGGCGATTATCTGACGAGCCATGGCGTTCAGTCGGCCCGTATCGCGACGCGCGGCTTTGGCGAGACCCAGCCGATCGCCTCCAACGCGACGGCGGAAGGCAAGGCGTCGAACCGCCGGGTCGAAATCAAGATCGCTCCGGTGACGGAACAGGACGTGCGGAGCTGAGGCGGAAATTGGCAAAGGACGGACATGAGGCGCGCCGTGTTCCTGCGAAGGCAGGAACCCAGTTCCCCCCTCAGTGAATCACCGCGACAAAGGAACTGGGCTCCTGCCTTCGCAGGAGCACGGTGTATTCCAGGAAAGCGACTGTCCGCCCTCCACCCAAAGCGGCCAACCCAGCCTAAAAACTCGCCTTCAGCCCGTCGATCACGAACTGCGCGGCCAGCGCAGCCAGCAATACACCCAGCAGCCGGGTGATCACCGCCTCGATCTTGGCGCCCAGCAGCGCCATGATCGGCCCGGCCGCCAGCAGCGACCCCAGCATCAGCACCAGCGTCACCACCACCGCGCCGATCACGACCAGCCGCTCGCTGATCCCCTCCGCGCGCGACATCAGCAGCATGACCGTGGCGATCGATCCCGGCCCAGCGATCATCGGCATCGCCATGGGAAAGACCGACACATCTTCGACCTCTGGCGTTTCCGCGATCTTCTGCGCCCGGTCCTCACGCCGCTGGGTGCGCTTTTCGAACACCATGTCCATGGCGATGATGAACAGCATGATGCCGCCCGCGATGCGGAAGCTGTCCAGTTCGATCCCCAGCACGCCCAGCAACTGCTTGCCCCAGAGCGCGAACAGCAGGAGGATGCCCGCCGCGATCCCCACGGCGCGGATCGCCATGCTGCGACGCTGCGCGTGGCTCGCGCCGGTGGTGAGGCTGGCATAGATCGGCGCGCAACCGGGCGGATCGATCACCACGAACAGGGTGACGAAGGCGGAGATGAACAGTTCCGTCATCCGCCCGCCGCCACCTTGTCATCGATCACGGTCTCGTAATCCGAACCGTTCCACATGCGCACGGTCACGCGGCGGCTGCCGTCGGTCGCGACGTCGGCGCTCCAGGTCAGGCTTTCATCCCTGGGCATGGGCGGCGTTTCGCCCTTGCCGGGTTTACCGCGCGGCGGAGCCTCCTCCCCGCCAGGACCGCGCCGCTTGCAGGTCGCGACCTTGCCGGTCAGGAATTCCGGCGCGTCACGGGCGACGGCGAGTTTGTCGCCATGGTCCAGTATCCACTTCCAGTCGCCCTTCTTGTCGCGCTGCCAGAGCGTGGTGAAATAGCCGACCGACCCGTCCGGCCGCTTCCAGTTGCCGGTGCTGGCGGCCAGATTGCCGTCGCAGGACACGATGATGGCCGACGGCGTCCAGCTCACCGAAGCGGGCGGATCGGCGCGGCCCTTCAGCCACTGCTTCGCCAGCACCCGCTGCGGCGTGAACATCACCGCCTCGTCCGCCGCCGTCTCGCGGAACGCAGTCCATTGCCCCTTTTGCTGCGCCAGCCGGTTGAAGGCCAGTTCGGCGGCGAAGACGGAACTCGGATCAGGCTGATAGCGCATCGGCGGGCGCGCGCCCGCCAAGGCCAGAAGAGTCAGGACAAGAAACGCGGAGCGCGCCTTCACAGCCCCTCCGGTTTCGCCAGCCCGGCCCGCGCATGCGCCGCCACCAGCGTATTGCGCAGCAGCACGGCGATGGTCATCGGCCCGACCCCGCCCGGAACCGGGGTGATGGCGCGGACATGGGCCAGCGCCTCCGCCGTGGCGACGTCGCCTACGATGCGGCTCTTGCCGTCCTCCGTATCGGTGACGCGGTTGATGCCGACGTCGATCACGGTCGCGCCGGGCTTGATCCATTCGCCCTTCACCATCTCGGCCCGGCCCACCGCCGCGACCACGATGTCGGCGCGGTGCACGACCGAGGCCAGATCGCGGGTGCGGCTATGCGCGATGGTCACGGTGCAATTTTCCGCCAGCAGCAATTGCGCCATCGGCTTACCGACGATGTTGGAGCGACCGACAACGACCGCCTCCATGCCGGACAGATCGCCCAGCTCATCCTTCAGCAGCATGATGCAGCCCAGCGGCGTGCAGGGGACCAACGCCTCCTGCCCCGTCGCCAGCAGGCCCGAATTGACGACGTGGAAGCCGTCGACATCCTTGGCCGGATCGATCGCGCCGATCACCGAGGCTTCATTGATATGCGCGGGCAGCGGCAACTGGACGAGGATGCCGTCGACCCGCTCGTCGGCGTTCAGCTCCTCGACCAGATCGAGCAGCTCTTCCTCGCCTATGGAGGCGGGCAGCTTGAACTCCATGCTCTCCATGCCGACGGCTACGGTCATCTTGCCCTTGTTGCGGACATAGACAGAACTGGCCGGGTCTTCGCCCACCAGCACCACGGCCAGCCCCGGCTTGCGCCCCGTCTTCGCGACGAAAGCGGTGACCCCCTCCCCGACCTTGCCGCGGAGCGTTTCGGCAAACGCCTTGCCGTCAATGATCTTGCCGATGGTCATGATGGTTCACCCTGTTCTTCGATAATGGCGGAGAGCCGGCGACTGGCCAACGCTTCACCGCCTCCCTTGATCCGCAGCCGCTTTAGCCGGTTGGTGTCGCCCGATTCCAGCGAAATCGCGCTGCGCGGCCAATCCAGCCGCTTGGCCAGCAGGGCGATCAGCGCGGCATTGGCCTTTCCCTTTTCCGGCACGGCGCGGACGCGGGCGCTCAGCCATTCTACGCCCTTTTCGTCCGTCCAGACGCCGCCAATCTGCTCCTTCGTCGCGCCCGGCGTCAACCGGATGCTCAGCAGCAGATCATCGCCATCCGGCCAGAAGACCGTCACACCAGCCCGAAGAGCGGCGGCA
Organism: Sphingobium sp. 15-1; assembly: GCF_013375535.1. Taxonomy (GTDB): domain Bacteria; phylum Pseudomonadota; class Alphaproteobacteria; order Sphingomonadales; family Sphingomonadaceae; genus Sphingobium; species Sphingobium aromaticivastans. The sequence goes on along the minus strand of NZ_JABXJG010000001.1, from coordinate 3,266,990 downwards.
ATATGGCCTGACGGATGATGAGAATGCCCAGCAGCACGACCATGGGCGACAGGTCGAGCGCGCCCAGATCGGGCAGCACCCGGCGGATCGGATTGTAGATCGGCGCCGTCATCCGATCCAGCGCGACCATCACCGTACGCACGAAGTCATTGGAAAGATTGACGACATTGAAGGCGATCAGCCAACTCATAATGGCCTGAATGATGATGATCCACCACAGCACATCGAGCAGGATGACGATGATCTGATAGAGGGCGTAGGCCATGCGATCTCCGAATTGACAGGCCATTGCTCTAGCCGAGGGGACGCCCGCGCCACAAGCATCCAAGCGGATTATTCCACCAAATGCAGGGCTTATTCTGCCAGCGGCATGGATTCCAGGGAGCCGCCGCTATACCGCCATGGCATGGACTTTCACGACGCCACCCCGAAGGACGCCCCGCTGATCGCCGCCATCCATGCGGAAAGCTGGCGCAGCGCCTATGCCCATTTGATGGACCCCGCCTATCTCGCGAGCGGGATAGAGGCGGAGCGGCTGGACCACTGGACGCAGCGGCTGGCGGAGCCTTCACCTACGCAGCGGATCATCATCGCGAAAAGGGAGGGGCAGCCGATCGGCTTCACCTGCCTGATCGGCGCCGATCATCCGCGCTGGGGCACGCTGGTCGACAATCTCCACGCCTTGCCCGCCGCCAAGGGCAAGGGGTTGGGCAGCGCGCTCTTGGCCGAGGCGGCGCGCTGGTCGCTGGAGAAGTTTCCGGAAAGCGGCCTTTATCTCTGGTGCTATACCGACAATCATGCGGCGCGGGGCTTCTACGCGCATCGCGGCGGACTGGTCGTGGAAAATACGGAAAAGGCCAGTCCCGATGGCCGCATCCTGCCGGAACAGCGCTATCATTGGGCTAATCCGGCGGTGCTCCTTAAAACGCAGTCATGACGTGCTCCTGCGAAGGCAGGAGCCCAGTCCTGCCGTTCGAGTGACTAATAGCCGCCTGAACTGGGCTCTCATGAGCCACTCGTCTCATTCGAGTGCCTTCGCAGGAGCACATCACTTCAAACCTCAGCTCGCCCCATCACCGGCGCACTAAAGTGCCCGCGCCCCGATCGGTGAAGATTTCCAGCAGCATCGCATGCGGCACCCGCCCGTCGAGGATGACGGCGGCGTCCACCCCGCCCTCGACCGCGCGGACGCAGGTTTCCAGCTTGGGGATCATGCCGCCGCTGATCGTCCCGTCAGCCTCCAGCCCCCGGATCGTTTCGGGATCGAGGTCGGTCATCAACTGCCCCTGCTTGTCCAGCACCCCCGCCACGTCGGTCAGCAGGAAGAAGCGCGACGCGCCCAGTTCCGCTGCAATCGCGCCCGCCATGGTGTCGGCGTTGACATTATAGGTATGGCCGTCCGCGCCGATGCCCACCGGCGCGACCACGGGAATGATGCCGTCCCGCGACAGCGTGTCGAGGATGCTGCGGTCGACCTTCACCGGATCACCGACGAAGCCCAGATCGACATTGCGCTCTATGCCCGAATTGGGGTCCGCCTCCCGTTTGCCCAGCACCTTTTCGCACAGAACCAGGCCGCCATCTTTGCCCGAAATGCCGACAGCCCGGCCGCCCGCGCCGGCAATCCAGCCGACGATTTCCTTGTTGATGGAACCGGCCAGCACCATTTCGGCAATCTGCGCGGTTTCCTTGTCGGTGACGCGCAGCCCGCCCACAAACTGCGATTCGACGCCCAGCTTCTTGAGCATCGCGCCGATCTGCGGCCCGCCGCCATGGACGACCACGACATTGATGCCGACCGCCTTCATCAGCACGACATCTTCCGCGAAATCGCGCGCCGCCTCGGGATCGCCCATGGCGTGGCCGCCATATTTCACGACGAAGGTCTTGCCCGCATATCGCTGCATATAGGGCAATGCTTCGACGAGGGTTTCGGCCTTGGCGAGGAGCGCCGGATCGGGGGCGTGCTTGCTGTTCATGCGCGGGCGCATAGGGCCAATGGCGCGCTACCGCAAGTTACCGATCCAATCGCCGCCCGAACGCCACCAATCCATAGATGACCGGCGGCACCAATATGGCCGATAGCGTGACCTTCGCCAGCATCTGGCCCAGCAGCAGTTCCCCGATCGGGAAGACGCCGTAAAAGGCGATGGACACGAACAGCAGCGTGTCCGCGATCTGCGACAGGATGCTCGCCACCGCGGCGCGCAGCCAGAGCAGGCGGCTGCCCTCCTGTCCCTTGAGCGCGGCGAACAGGGTGACGTTCAGCGTTTGCGAAATGCCATAGGCGATGATCCCGCCCAGCCAGATGCGCGGCGTGCCGCCCATCATCAGCGCGAAGGCGTCGCGCCGCGCCGGGTCCATGTCGCTCGCCGCGGGCACCGCCAGCACGACGATCGACAACAATATGGAGGCGATCAGCGGCAGGAAGCCCACCTGCACCAGTCGGTTGGCGACCGCACGGCCATGTAGTTCCGCGACGGCGCTGGAAATCGTCACCAGCAGCAGGAACGCGAAAATCCCCGCCTCCACCGCCAGCGGGCCAAGCCCGAACCACGGCCCGATGGCGGAGAGCGGCCCCAACGTGACCTGCTTGTTCCCCAGCACGCCCGCAATGCAGACCATGCCGCCATAAAAGATCGAAAAGACGAAAAGCGAACGCGCGATCGGCGCGGGTTGGGAAGCCATGGCCGGGACTTATCGGGATTTCATCGGAGTGGGAAGGGATTAGGCGGGGGTGAGGGGTTTGGGCCAGGACCGAACTTTAGGCGCGCCGTGTTCCTGCGAAGGCAGGAACCCAGTCCCGCCCTTAGTGTATCATCGCACCGTTGGAACTGGGCTCCTGCCTGCGCAGGAGCAGGTTTCACCCTAGGACGAACTCAATGTCCGGTCCCCCCACCGATTCCTTCCCCTAAAGCGGCTTGCGGAACGAAGCGAGGGAAGGCGGGTTGAAGAAAATCATGCCGCCACATTCCGTCGTCCATGCCAATGACAGCCTGCCCGGCATCACGCGCCGGGCCTTGAAAAGAGGATGGGCCTATTTTGACGCCAGCGGCGCGCGAATCACCGATCGGGAGGAGATCGACCGGCTGAACGCCATCGCCATGCCGCCCGCCTATCGCGATTGCTGGTTTTGCCCCAGGCCCGACGGGCATATCCAGGCGACCGGCTATGACGACCGGGGCCGCAAGCAATATCGCTACCACCTCGATTTCCGCGCTGCGCGGGAGGCGGAGAAATATGCCGGCTGCCCCGCCTTCGGCCGCGCCCTGCCCAGGCTGCGCGCCCGGATCGAGGCGGACCTGTCGAAGCGCGGCTTGCGCAAGGAAAAGACGCTGGCCGCCGTGGTGCGCCTGCTCGATCTGGCCAAGGTCCGCATCGGCAATGAGCAATATGCCGCCGCCAACAAGAGCTTCGGCGCGACCACGCTGCGCCGCCGCCATGTCGATCTGCGCGGCCAGGCGCTGCGCCTGCGGTATCGCGCCAAATCCGGGCGCGAACATGAATTGACGATCACCGACCGCCGCCTCGTCCGTTTCGTCCGCGCCGTGCAGGATCTGCCGGGGCAGCATCTGTTCCAATATCTGGATGAGGAAGGCGTCGCCCGCCCGATCACCTCCAGCGACGTCAACGCCTATATAGCCGAAGCCATGGGCGGCGATTTCACCGCCAAGCATTTCCGCACCTGGGGCGCCTCCGTCATCGCCTTCGAGGCGTTGGCGACGGAAAGCCTCTCGCTCAAGCAGATGATCGCGCCGGTCGCGGCGGCGCTGGGCAACACCCCCGCGATCAGCCGCAAAAGCTATATCCACCCCGCATTGATCGAGCTTTGCCGCAACGGACAGGATGAATGGCGCGAAGGGCTTCGCCTGCCGCGCGCAACCCGCTATCTTTCCCGTTACGAACGCGGATTGATCGCCCTGTTGGAGAGTCTGGACACCGTTTCCGCGCTCCCGCTGGCGGCCTGACGCAGCACGGTTTCAAGGATATTCATGGCCAAGAAAGACCCCGTCGCCCTTCCCGAGATCGATGTCCGTCCGCCCAATCTGACCGAGATGTGGCAGTCGACGATCCACTGGTTCTCGCTCCACTATCTCCAGATCCTGATCGCCGTCGGCGCGGCGGTGGTCATCTACACGCTCCTGGCGGCATTGCGCAGCGTCGGCGGGCGGTTGAGGGGGGCGCCCGGCGACACGCTGGGCTTCGCCAATGTCGCGGGGCGCGCCTTTGCCCGCACCACTCATTTCTTCATGGGCGTGGTCGCGGCCCGGCTGGTGGTCGGCTATGCCAATCCGCCGCAGATGGTGCTGAAGACCGTCGTCTTCCTCTTCACCATCGCCGCGGTCTTCCAATGCGCCATCTGGGCGCGGGAGATCATATTGGGGCTGGTCGAGCGGCGCACCTCCGCCGACGAAAGCCAGAGCCTGGCCAACGCCATGGGCCTGATCCGGGTGCTGGTGACGTTCGCGCTGTTCGCCATCGCGCTGATCGTCGTGCTGGACAATCTGGGGGTCAACGTCACCGGCCTGGTGGCGGGCCTGGGCATCGGCGGCATCGCCATCGGCCTGGCGGCGCAGGGCATTTTTTCCGACCTGTTCGCGGCGCTGTCCATCATCTTCGACAAGCCCTTCCGCCAGGGCGAGGTCATCACCTATGACCAGACGACTGCGCGGGTCGAGCATATCGGCCTGAAAAGCACGCATCTGCGCGCCATGAGCGGCGAGAAGAAGGTCATCTCCAACGCCAATCTGCTGCAGAAGGAGATCACCAGCCTCCAGATGCTGGCCCAGCGCCGCGTGACCTTCGCCATCGGCATCATCTACCAGACGCCGGAGGACAAGGCCGACGCGATCCCGGCGATGCTGAAGGAGATTGTGGAGGCGGAGGGGCATATCTTCGTCAATGCAGGGCTGGTGAGCTTCGGGGCCAGCTCGCTCGACTATCAGCTCAATTTCGACGTTCCCGATCCCGATACGCACGATTATTTCCAGTCCCGGCACAAGGTCGGCCTCGCCATCTGGAAGCGCTTCAACGCGGAGGGGATCGAATTCGCCTATCCGACGCAGACCAGCTTCACCGCCGCGCCGGACGGGCGGGCGATCATGCCCTATCCGGAGGTGCAGCCAGCGGTGCGGGGCGACCGGCAGGAGGGAATAGCGAAGGCCTGACTCGCCTGACCGCATATCGGACTCGGCCCGTCATGCTCGTGCTTGCCCGATGCGGCGGCGGGAGTCAGGCCCGTCCGATCATGAACGGACATTTCGGAATTACCATGAAACCGACCTATTTGCTGGCCGCCGCAGCGCTGGCCTTCGCTCCCGCCGCCCATGCCGAGGGAATTGGGGCCGAGCTGAATTATGGGCGCGCCGATGGACATTGGGGCACGGAGATCGGGGCGGGTTATGCGATGGACATTGCCGGCTTCAGCCTGACGCCGGGTGGCGGCGTCTATCTGCGCGACGGCGATGCGAAGCTCTATGGGCGGGTGGAGGCGAGCTATAGCCTGCCCGCCTTCGCCACCATCGGCGCGGGGGTGCGCTTTAGCGGCGACAACACGCGGCCCTATGCGACGCTCGCCATGCCGCTGATCCCCAAGCTGCGGGCCAAGGCCAATGTCGGGCCGAAATATTATGCGGTGGGGCTGACGCTGGGTTATTGAGTGTCGCCTCCCTCTCCCAACCCGTCATGCTGAACTTGTTCAGCATGACGGGTTGGGAGAGCGCTAGCCCAAGCCCCAAAGCCTGCCAGGCCTCAGCAGCCCATCGCGCAGCTCCAGCCCGCCATCCCGGTCCTTCGCCAGCAGCAGCGCGCCATCCAGATCGATCCAGTCCGCCCCCTGCGCCACCAGCGCGGCCGGAGCGATGCCCAGCGAGGTTCCCAGCATGCAGCCGACCATCACGCGGAACCCCCGCGCCCTCGCCTCCCGCGACAGGGCCAGCGCCTCGGTCAGTCCGCCCGCCTTGTCGAGCTTGATGTTCACCGCGTCGAAATCCCCCAGCCGGTCGAGATCGGCGCGCGTATGACAGCTCTCGTCGGCGCAGAGCGGCAACGGCGACCTGATCCCCGCCAGCCGCTCTTCCCTGCCGTGGAAGACCGGCTGCTCGACCATCTCCACGCCCAGTTCCGCCAAGGCCTGCGCCTCCGCCACAATGTCCAGATCATGCCAGCTCTCATTGGCGTCGACGATCAGCCGCACGTCCGGCGCACCCGCCCGCACCACCGCGATCCGCGCCCGGTCGCCCTCCCCGGTCAGCTTGCATTTGAGCAGGCCGAAGCCCCGCCCCGCCGCCGCCCGCGCATCCGCCTCCATCTTGTCCGGATCGCCCAGGCTGATGGTGAAGGCGGTCGGCAGGGGCTTGGGCTCCTCCAGCCCCGCGAGCTTCCACACCGGCACCCCGGCGCGCTTCGCCTCCAGGTCCCAGAGCGCGCAGTCCAGCGCGTTGCGGGCGGCCCCACGCGGCATCGCCTCCAGCAGCGCCTCCCGCTCCAGCGGCCCGGCATAGGCGTTGATCGCCGCCGCGCAGCCTTCCGCCGTCTCGCCCTCATAATAGATCGCCGTGCCCTCCCCCCGGCCGGCATGCACGCCATCGCCCACGGTGCAGACCACGACATCCACCGACGTCTTCGCGCCCCGGCTGATGATGAAGGCCCCCGCGACCGGCCAGCGTTCAACAGTCGCGGATATGATGCGTGTCATCGGCGTTCCCTATGCTGGCGATATACGGGTCTATGCGAACGGGCTATCCCGCCGCATAACCAGTCTCAACCCGCAGATAAAGGATAGGCGTAGCCGTGACCTCCAGAGAATTGACCGGTTTCCTGTCCCTTAGCGACGCCGATGCGCTGGCGGCCCAGCGCCGCCTGACGGATATGGCATGGCGCATCGGCTTCGGCGCGATCACCTGGCCCTGGCTGCTGGCCAGCCTGTCGGGCGGGCGCAAGGCGGACAAGCGCGCCCTGCTGGACGAGCTTGGCCTGCCCCATGACGCCCTGCCGCATCTGGGGAGCTGGAAGGCCGATGTCGGCTTCCTGCGCCATATCGTGCGGGAAATCGCTCAGCTGCGGCCCGCCCATGTGGTGGAACTGGGGGCGGGCGCCTCCACGCTGATCGCCGCGCGCGCTTTGGCGCTGCATGGCGGGGGGCGGCTGACCAGCTTCGACCAGCATGACGGCTTCGTGCAGGCGACCCGCAACTGGCTGGCCGACCATGGGCTGACGGCCGATCTGCGCCATGCGCCGCTGGTTGCGGAGAGCCAGGACTGGCCGGGCCGCTGGTATGACATAGACAGCCTGCCCGACAGCATCGACCTGCTGATCATCGACGGGCCGCCCTGGGCGGTGCACCCGCTGGTGCGCGGCGCGGCGGACAGCCTGTTTGCGCGCCTGTCTCCGGGCGCGGTCGTGTTGCTGGACGACGCGGCCCGCCCCGGCGAGCGGATCGTCGCCCGGCGCTGGCGCAAGCGCTGGCCGCATATCGATTTCCGCCTGAAGCATGACGGGACGAAGGGCACGCTGGTGGGCCGCCGCCGCGACACATCGATCCCCGTCGCCAACGACAATGATCATGGCCGGGCATGGCGCCATCTCGGCCAGGCAGCGGGCATCGCCGCGCTGGTCGCCGCCGGCTGGATCGCGCGCGGCGAGCTGGGCGAATTTCCGCAGGCGGCGCAGGCCACCACGTTCCTGGACGAAGCGGCCGCGTCCCACCGCACCGGGCTGCTGCATGGCGTCGCAGGTGGAAAGCGCCACGCTCAACCCCGGCGAGATACAGCGTTCGACCGGCATTGTCCTGCCGCCGCTGCCGGCCCAATGGCGCGTCCATGACGTGCAGCTTTACCCGACGCCTGACAGCCCGGCGGTCGCGGTGTCGATCACCACGCCGGAGGGGGAGCAGCTCTCCTTCTTCGCGGACCGGGCCGAAACCCCGGCGGAGGCGCGCCCGCTGCTCGCCCGGCGCGCCGATGACGTGATCGCCTATTGGGAGGCGGGCGACATGGCCTATGCCCTGACCGGCCGCGCCGGGCCGCAGCGCATCATGGCGCTGGCGGCGGAGATCGCGCCCGCCGGTTGACGCGATCCGGGTGGGACCGGATTATATGACACCGAGATTTCGGCGTCGTGCAATGTTCCATTTCTCGCGAAATCCCTTTAGAGCCCGGCGCCATGGAGGATGTGGAACAACCATCGCCGCGCGACAGCGCGCGCCCCGCACTTGGTAGCCTGGCGATGATCTGGCGTTTCGCCAGCCGCTATCCGGGCCGCATCGCAGGGGCGATGGCCGCCCTGATCGTCTCGTCCGCCGCGACGCTGGCGATCCCCAGCGGTTTCCGGCTGGTCATCGACCGGGGCTTCATGGGCGGCGGGGACATCAGCCGCTGGTTCGAATATCTTTTCCTGATCGTGGTGATCCTGGCCCTGGCCACAGCCGCCCGCTTCTATTTCGTGTCCTGGCTGGGGGAGCGCGTCGTCGCGGACATCCGGTCGGCCACCCAGGCCAATCTGCTGCGGCAGGAACCCCGCTTCTTCGAGGAAAACCGCCCCTCCGAAATCGCCTCGCGCATGACCGCCGACACGGCGATCATCGACCAGGTTGTCGGCTCTACCGTGTCGATCGCGCTGCGCAATCTGGTGACGGGCACCGGCGGGCTCATTTATCTCTTCGCGCTGGCGCCCAAGCTCGCGGGCCTGCTGCTGCTCGGCATTCCCGTCATATTGGTCGCGATCATCGGCCTGGGCCGCCGCGTGCGCGCCCTGTCGCGGGCAAGCCAAGACCGGCTGGCCGATGTCGGCAGCGTCACGTCCGAAACGCTGGGCGCGATGAAGATCGTCCAAGCGTTCGGCCAGGAAGGCCGGGAGGCGGCGCGGTTCGACACCACCGTCGAGGCGGGCTTTATGACAGCAAGGCGGCGGATCGCCCTGCGCGCCGCCATGACGGCGATCGTCATCGCACTGGTCTTCGGATCGATCACGGCAGTCATGTGGCAGGGCGCGCTGGATGTCGCCGCCGGGCGGCTGTCGGGCGGCAGCATCGCCGCCTTCGTCCTGACCGGCGGTCTCGTCGCGGGCGCGTTCGGCGCGCTGTCCGAAACCTGGGGCGACCTGCTGCGGGGCGCGGGGGCAGCCGGACGGTTGCATGAACTGATGATCGCGACGCCGCAGATCATGGCTCCGCCCCGCCCCGTTCCCGTGCCGCGGACCGAGCATGGCGCGCATCTCCAGTTCGAGGATGTGCATTTCCGCTATCCCACCCGGCCCGATCAGGCGGCCCTACACGGCATTTCGATCGACATCGCGCCGGGCGAGACCGTCGCCATCGTCGGCCCGTCCGGCGCGGGCAAATCGACGCTCATCCAGTTGGCACTGCGCTTCTACGATCCCGATTCAGGCGTGATCCGCCTGAACGGCGTGCCTTTGCCCCAGGCCGATCCGGCGGCGGTGCGGGACATGATGGCGATGGTGCCGCAGGAAAGCATCATCTTCGCCGCATCGGCGCGGGACAATCTGCGCTACGGGCGATGGGACGCCAGCGACGAACAGATCTGGGCGGCGGCCCGCGCCGCCAATGCGGAAGCTTTTCTGCGCACCCTTCCACAAGGCCTCGACAGCTTCCTGGGCGAAGGCGGCGCCCGGCTTTCAGGCGGCCAGCGCCAGCGCCTGTCGATCGCCCGCGCCCTGCTGCGCGATGCGCCGATCCTGCTGCTGGACGAAGCGACCTCCGCGCTGGACGCCGAATCGGAACGGCTGGTGCAGGATGCCTTGGCGCGGCTGATGCAGGGCCGCACCACCATCGTCATCGCCCATCGCCTGGCGACGGTCAGGGCGGCGGACCGCATCCTCGTGCTGGATGAGGGGCGGTTGGTCGAACAGGGCGACCATGCCACGCTGATGCAGCGGAAGGGCCTTTATGCCCGGCTCGCCAACCTCCAGTTCCAGGATGCGCCCGCGAGCTGATCGCGGCGGGCGGCCCGTCAGGATTTCAGGCGGCTGAGCGCCTCGTCCTTGCCGATCAGCGGCAGCATCTGGCCCATGTCAGGGCCGTGATCCATGCCCGTCAGTGCGCGGCGCAAGGGAAGGAACAGCGCCTTGCCCTTGCGGCCGGTTTCGGCCTTCAGCGCTTCGGTGAGGGTGCGCCAGACGGCGGCGTCGAAGGCCGCTTCCCGCAGGGTGTCGTGCGCCAGGGCGAGGAAGTCGCGATCTTCTTCCCCGGGCGCCGGAGCGTCGATCGGCCCGGTGACGATCCGCCACCAGTCGGCCGCGCCCGCGACGGTCTCCAAATTGGGGCGGATGGCGTCCCAGGCGGCTTCGTCCATGCCTTCGGGCAAGCGGTTCGATACCGCGCCATAGGGCAGCAGATGGACGATCTTCTGGTTGAGCGTCGCCAGTTCCGCCTCGTCGAAACGGGCGGGCGCGCGGCCGAAATGCGCGAAGTCGAAACTGTCGATCAGCGGCCGGACGTCCGCGAAAGGCTCGACCGGCATGGAGCTGCCTAGGCGGGCGAGCAGCGAGGCGATGGCCATGGGTTCCAGGCCGGCTTCGCGGAAATGCGCGACGCCGAGCGAGCCGAGGCGCTTGGAAAGCTTGCCCTCGCTGCCGGTCAGCAGGGCTTCATGGGCGAAGTGAGGGAGTTCAGCGCCAAGGGCGGTGAACATCTGGATCTGGGTCGCGGTGTTGGACACATGGTCCTCGCCGCGCAACACATGGGTGACGCCCATGGCGATGTCGTCGATCACCGAGGGCAGCATGTAGAGCCAGCTCCCGTCAGCGCGGCGGATCACCGGGTCGGAGAGGAGCTTCGGGTCGAAGCGCTGCTCGCCGCGGATAAGGTCGGTCCAGGCGATGGGCTGGTCATGATCGAGCCTGAAGCGCCAATGGGGCCGGCGGCCTTCGGCTTCGTGGGACGCGATCTGATCCGGGGTCAGCGATAGGGCGGCGCGGTCGTAGACCGGCGGCAGGCCGCGACCGAGCAGGACCTTGCGGCGCAGGTCCAGTTCCTGGCTCGTTTCATAGGCCGGGTAGACATGGCCCGAGGCTTTGAGCGCTTCGAATTTTTCTTCATAGAGGGCGAAGCGGTCGGACTGCTTCTCCTCGCCATCCCAATGGAGGCCCAGCCATTGCAGGTCGGCCTTGATGCCTTCCGCATATTCGGGGCGCGAGCGTTCGAGATCGGTGTCGTCGAGGCGCAGCAGGAACTGGCCGCCGCTCTTCCTCGCCCACAGCCAGTTGTGGAGCGCGGCGCGGATATTGCCGACATGGAGGTTGCCGGTGGGCGACGGGGCAAAGCGGGTGATGACGGTCATGGCTTTTACAGCGTGCGGAAGGCGTTGGTGATCGGATAACGACGATCGCGGCCGAAATTGCGTGATCCCAGCTTCACGCCCGGAGGCGACTGGCGGCGCTTATATTCGGCCACATAGAGCAAGCGCTCGATGCGGGCGACGATGTCCTTGTCGAAGCCGCGGGCGACCAGTTGCTCGACCGACAATTCCTCTTCCACCAGGCCGTAGAGGATCGGGTCCAGCACCTCATAGGGGGGCAGGCTGTCCTCATCCTTCTGATTGTCGCGCAGTTCGGCGCTGGGCGGCTTGGTGATGACGCGCTCGGGCATGACCGGGCCTTTGGGGCCGAAAACTTCGCCCAGCGACGGCACATTCTCGTTCCGCCAGCGGCAAAGGTCGAAGACGGTGGTCTTGTAGGCGTCCTTCAGCACCGAATAGCCGCCCGCCATGTCGCCATAGATGGTGGCATAACCCACCGACATCTCGCTCTTGTTACCGGTGGTGAGCAGCATATGGCCGAACTTGTTGGACAAGCCCATCAACGTCACGCCCCGGATGCGGGACTGGATATTCTCTTCGGTCAGGTCGCGCTGACGGCCGGCGAAGACGTTGGCCAGCATGGAATCGAAGGCTTCGACCGCCGGTTCGATCGGGATGCTGTCGTAGCGGACGCCCAGCAGCCGGGCGCATTCGATGGCGTCATCCAGGCTTTCCTGGCTTGTGAAGCGCGAAGGCATCATCACGCACCAGACCCGTTCAGCGCCCAGCGCATCGACGGCGACGGCGGCGGAAAGGGCGGAGTCGATGCCGCCCGACAGGCCCAGCACCACGCCGGGAAAGCGGTTCTTGTTCACATAGTCGCGCAGGCCAAGGACCATGGCGTTGTAGATGTCGGCCGGGCGCTCATCCAGGACATGCTTGTCGCCAGGGAGGCAGACCCACTGGCCTTCCCATTTTTCCCAGCTTGTGAGGACGAGGGATTCTTCCCAGTCGGGAAGTTGCTGGGCAAGGCTCAAATCGCCGTTCATCACGAAGGAGGCGCCGTCGAACACCAGTTCGTCCTGCCCCCCGACGCGGTTGAGATAGATGAGCGGCAGGCCGGTTTCGTGGACGCGGGTGCCGGCCACAGCGTTGATGCGGCGATCGTCCTTGTCGACTTCGAACGGGGAGCCATTGGGGCTGATCAGGATTTCGGCGCCCTCCGCCTGCAGATGGGCGGTGACGAAGGGGAACCATATATCTTCGCAGATGGGCACGCCGATCTTGACGCCCCGGAAGTCGATCGGCGCGGGCAGCGGGCCGGGGGCGAAGAGCCGCTTTTCGTCGAATGTCCCATAATTGGGCAGCTCGCGCTTCTGGCGGATGGCGGTGACGGCGCCATCTTCCAGCAGGGCGACGACGTTGAAGAGGACGCCCTGGGAGGCGACGACGGTACCCACCAGCATGGCAGGGCCGCCGTCCGCCGTCGCCTGAGCCAAACGATCCAGCTCATGATTGGCGCGGTCGACCAACGCGGGCTTCAACACCAAGTCCTCGGGCGGATAGCCGATCAGTTGCAGCTCGGGATAGACGATCAGGTCGGCATCCATCGCCCGGGCGCGCCATTCCAGCATCGCATCGGCATTGGCGGTGAGGTCGCCCACCGACTGCGTCATCTGGGCAAGGGCTATCACGAGTTTGTCGGTCATGCGCGCGGCCCTAAAGCATTTTCTCCCAAGGCGCAAAAGCGCCTTTTCAGGAGGGGCCTCCACCGCTAAAGGGGCCGCGTTCTCGCCATCGTCATCAATTCGTCACGGGGGTTTGGCCATGAAGCTCATGACCGGCAATTCCAACAAGCCGCTCGCGGCCGCCATCGCGGACTATATCGAAATCCCCCTGACCGACGCGAGCGTCCGCCGCTTCGCGGACGAGGAAGTTTTCGTGGAAATTCATGAGAATGTCCGCGGCGAAGACGTGTTCGTGCTGCAATCGACCAGCTATCCGACGAACGACAATCTGATGGAATTGCTGATCATGATCGATGCGCTCAAGCGCGCGTCGGCCAAGCGAATCACGGCGGTCGTCCCCTATTTCGGCTATGCCCGGCAGGACCGGAAGCCCGGCCCCCGCACCCCGATCTCGGCCAAGCTGGTGGCGAACCTGATCACCACGGCGGGCGCCAACCGCGTGCTGTCGGTCGACTTGCACGCCGGGCAGATTCAGGGTTTCTTCGACATCCCGACCGACAATCTGTTCGGCGCGCCGGTCATGTCGGCGGATATCCAGGCGCGCTTTGGCGATCGCAACCTGATGGTCGTGTCGCCCGACGTCGGCGGCGTGGTTCGTGCGCGGGCGCTTGCCAAGCGGCTCGACAACGCGCCGCTCGCTATCGTCGACAAGCGCCGCGAGCGGGCGGGCGAATCGGAAGTCATGAACATCATCGGTGACGTGAAGGGCCGCTTCTGCGTGCTGATCGACGATATCGTCGATTCGGCGGGCACGCTCTGCAACGCCGCCGCCGCGCTGAAGGCGGCAGGCGCCGAGGAGGTGGCCGCCTATGTCAGCCATGGCGTGCTGTCGGGCGGTGCCGTGGCGCGCGTCGAAGCGTCGGAGCTCAAGGAACTGGTCATCACCGATTCGATCCAGGGCACCGACGCGGTGAACGGCGCGAAAAGCATCCGCCACCTGCCCATCGCGCCCCTGCTGGGCGAAGCGATCAAGCGCATCGCGGACGAAAGCTCGGTTTCCAGCCTGTTCGACTGACGCTTTTGCATTTCGGATCGGAGAGCGCCGCCGATGGAAGCATCGGCGGCGTTTTTGGTTGAGGCGGGAGAGGTCGGGTGTGGTTTGATCGCATACTCCGCCCGGTTCGAATGGGCGGTGAGCATCCCGTTTAAATGCACCGATCCGCTCATGGCGGGACTGGGCTCTCATGAGCCACTCGTCTCATTCGAGTGCCTTCGCAGGAGCACCTAACTCTTCCAAACGGCGGTAAATGGGCCAAATTTCGGTCAGAATATTGCTATAATGAAGTCGGACGGCGCGACTTTCGTCAAGCCATTGGCAGCACGACCAGCGGCACGCACAGGAACAGGATCAGCGCCGCGACGATGCGCGATCCCCGCGAAATGCCCAGCGGCTTTTCCCGCCAGATCATGGGGCACCCCAGCAGCGCGAGCAGGATCAGCATGTTGGACAGCATCCCCGATCCGCCAATGGGCATGTCCTGCCGAAGCGCCAGCGCGCCGAACAGGGCGATGAAACTCAATAGCCAGCCGACCAATGCCACGCGAATCTCCCTCGTCCTCACCAGTAAACGGCGGAAGTGACCGAAACTTAAACCTTCCAGGGATCGTAGGTGCCAAAGCTCCAGACATGGCCTTCGGGGTCGAGCGCCTCATAGCCGCGGCCGGGATAGCCGATATTGTCATGCGGTTCCTGGACCACGACCGCCCCTTCGTTGCGCGCGTGGAGGCAATGGGCGTCGGCGTCGGGCACGACGACATAGAGGCAGGCGGTAACGCCGCCCAATGCCCTTGGCGTGGTCCAGCTATAGAGCGACTCCCCTTCCCCGTCGCGGGCGCTGCCCAGCATCACCATGCCCTCGCCCAGCACCAGTTCGGCATGGTGGACGATAAGGGGGTCCGCCTCATCCTCGTAGCAGGCGCGCACTTCGAAGCCAAAGGCCTGGCAGAGAAATCGGATGGCGGCTGGCGCATCGGCGTAGCGCAGGCCTGGGATGACGGGTGAACCGGGCATCTCGTCCCTCCTGATGCTTCTGTTCCCGCGTTCCGCGAGTCCTCTGTCGTTCGAACCGGCTTCAGAATGCCGCGGGAATCGGGGAGGCTTAGCCTAGCCTTTCAGTTCCATTATCGCTAGGCGAAGGAATATGACGACCCGCGATGATCTGGCGCTTGCCAACCGCCTTGCCGATGCAGCCGGCGCGGCGATCCGCCCCTTTTTCCGTGCGCGCTACGACATGGAGTTCAAATCCGACAAATCGCCCGTGACCGAGGCCGACCGCGCCGCCGAAGCCGCGATCCGCGCGATATTGGAGAAGGAGCGGCCGCACGACGGCATCATCGGGGAGGAATATGGCGCGACGCGGGAAGATGCGGAGCGGGTGTGGATTCTCGACCCGATCGACGGGACGCGCAGCTTCATCGCCGGGCGGCCGATCTTCGGGACGCTGGTGGCGCTGACGCAGGCGGGATGGCCGACCATCGGCATCATCGACCAGCCGATCGCCGGCGAACGCTGGGCCGGGATGATGGGACAGCCGACCACCTTCAACGGCAAGCCGGTGACCAGCCGGGCCTGCCGCGATCTGGATCAGGCGATCCTGGCCTCCACCGCGCCGCAGCTTTTCCCCGGCTGCACGGGGGAGCATTTCTCGCGGCTGGCGGGGCAGTGCCGGGACACGGTCTGGGGTGGCGATTGCTATAATTATGGACTGGTCGCTTCAGGCCATGTCGATGTCGTGGTTGAAGCGGGGTTGAAGCTGCACGACCTGGCGGCATTGGTCCCGGTGGTCGAGGGCGCAGGCGGGCGCATGTGCGATTGGGCGGGCGATCCGCTGACCCATGACAGCGACGGGCGGGTGATCGCGCTGGGCGATCCGGCGCGGCTGGACGATGTGCTGGAGGCGTTGGCTGAAGGACATGACGGGCATTAGAGGCTGGTGCGTACAATCGGGATCGACCCCGCCCTGGTCGGGCTGAGCCCTGCGACGGACTCAGGGCGAACGGATAATAAACGCATGCAGGAGCTTGGCTTTCCGATCAGGCCCTGGGCATAGAACGCGCTGCGTTAAATCTGACGCAGGTCGCGCACTCTAGTTTTTTGTTATCGCATCGCTTTTGCGGAAAACCGCTGTGATTGTGCGATCAAGGCCAATGGCTGAAAACTTAGCCATTGCGCCGCCGTCTTCGGACGCTCCGTCATGAAGGCGCCTACTGGCTGATTTTGACGATATGATCGAGAATGGCCGGATGCAGCGGCCGCTCGAAAACGCAGCCGGACTCATGGGACCGGCTCCACAATACGCGGGCGCGACGGCCTTCGAAACCGGGCAGCATGATCCACAGATCATCGTCCGCCGTCAGCTTCATGAAGCTTTTCAGACGGAAGCCGACTTCCGAAACGTCGGTGATGTAGCTTTTGAACCAGGTTTCGCCGGGCCGGCGGACCCGAACGCCAATCACGATCGCGCGGCGGTCCGCCAGACGATTATTGCCGCGATACGGGTTTGTCTGAACTGTAGCGCCCATGATCCAATGCCGATTTGACCTTCGCCATCATCGCCCGTCACGGTGAAGAAAGCATTAATCCGGACCAGCCCGAGCATAAAATAAGGGGCCGCCGAAGCAGCCCCCCGTTCAAGTCAGCGCATCTCAAGGCCGATTGCGTCACCCCAGCCCGCGCCCGGAAACGGGAAGTCGAACATTCCCGGCCAGACGGCGGCGGCGTATTCGATCCTTGGGAACCCGTCAGCGTCCGATGATCCATCAGACGCCGACGGCCTGTTCCCGTCCGATGCGCATGCCCTTTTTCCGAACCGGGGCCGGCATTGCCCGCCGGAACCCGGTCCCGATGACCTTTAGAACTTGCCGTACTGTTCGTTGCCGACGAAGCCCAGCTTCGTCACGCCAGCACGCTTGATCTCCGCCAGCACCTGGTCGACCACGACATAGCGGGTCGCCGCGTTGGGCTGGAACTGCAGTTCCGGTTCGACCGGCAACCGCAGCGACTGCTGCAGATACTGACGCAGGGTCAGCAGGTCGATGGCCGAACCGTTCCAGGTGATGATGCCGCTGGGATCGATAGCCACCTTGTTCTTGACAGGGTCGATGACGCTGTCGGTCGGCGGCGCGTTCTGCGGCAGGTCGATCTTGACCGCGTGGGTCTGGATCGGGATGGTGATGATGAACATGATGAGAAGAACGAGCATGACGTCGATCAACGGCGTCGTGTTCATTTCCACCATCGGTTCGCCATCGTCTCTTCCGGCACTCATTGCCATGGCGATACTCCTAGAGCATTTTCAAGAATGGCCGCCTGACGGCCATTCGGTTCGAAAATGCCTCAACAAAGAACATTAACTTAAAGCCGGCGGGTCGTCGTGCCCGGTTCGGGCTCGGAGATGAAGCCGACCTTCGGGAAACCGGCGCGCTGCATCGTGTAGATGGTGCCGCCGATGCACCGATAGGGGACGTTGATGTCGCCGCGGATATGCACTTCGGGCAGATCCTCGGGCGTCATATTTTCAACGCCGCCCGCCTTCTTGATGTCCGCTTCCAGCTTCGCGACCGCGCGGTCGAGCAGCTCGTCGGAGGACACCCGAGTCAGGTTCCAGTAGACCGCACAGCTACCATCGGAAGCCTGCGTGATCGACAGGGAGACGTTTTCCGGTTTCGTCGTCGTCGGCTCGAACGCGACCTTGGGAAGCTGTAGCTGAACCGTCTGGACGACGACCGGGACCGCGATGAGGAAGATGATGAGCAACACCAGCATGACGTCGACGAGCGGCGTCGTGTTGATGTCGGACATCGGCTTGTCTTCACCGCCGTCAGAGCCAACACTCATTGCCATTGATTATTTCCTAACATGCTTGTCGAGGGCGCCCCGGCATTTCGGGACCCACGTCCGATAAGGGGACCAGGCGTCGCAGCCGCCGCCGGCCCCCTTGCCGGCATCTCAGCCTATCAGGCCTTGGTCGGGGCAGCGGCGGGCTTGGCGGCCGCGGCGGCCGGGGCAGCGGCGATCGCGGGCTTCACGGCGCCGTTCGACACCAGATAGGCCAGCAGGTCGACGGTGAAGCCGGCGAGCTGCTCGGAGATCGACTTGTTGCGGCGCTGCAGGAAGTTGTAGGCGAGCACCGCGGGAACGGCCACGGCCAGACCCAGGGCGGTCATGATCAGAGCTTCACCGACCGGGCCGGCGACGGCGTCGATCGAGGCCTGACCGGCGGCGCCGATCTTGATTAGAGCGCGGTAGATGCCGATAACCGTACCGAACAGACCGATGAACGGCGAGGTCGAACCGACGGTCGCGAGGAACGCCAGGCCACCGTTCAGCTTCGAGTTGATCGCGGCTTCCGAACGCGCCAGCGAGCCGTGCAGCCAGTCATGCGCTTCGACCGGGTCGGTCAGCTTGGTGTGTTCTTCCTGGGCCTTGATGCCGTCGTCGACGATCTGCTTGTAGGCCGAATTCTTTTCGAGCTTGGCGGTGCCTTCCTTCAGCGAAGCGGCGCGCCAGAAGGTCGCACGAACCTTTTTGCCCTGGTTGATCACCTTCTGCTGTTCGATCAGCTTGGTGAACAGGATGTAGAAGGTACCGACCGACATACCGCAAAGGATGATGAAAACGGTCCAGGCGATGGTGCCGCCCTGCTGGAGCGCTTCCATCAGGCCGTACGGGTTCTCCGACTTCGGCGCGGCGGCCGCTGCGATAGACATCAACATGTTCAAGACTTCCCTCTCAAAGGATCAATAACAAGGGGCAGGCGGCGTCCCGTCATCAGGAGGCGCGCGCCTGCCCTTTCAAATCATTCCGGCAGACGCCAGGTGATACGACCGTTGTACGTATCCGACATCGGACCACCCCCTGCTGCGACGGCGGGCTTGAACCTCGCGCGCTTGGGCAACAGGCGGCAGGTCGCCTCATCGAGGTCGGCATGGCCGGTCGAAGAGGTGATCGTGCAGTTGGTCACGCGACCATCCGGACCGATTTCCAGCCGGAACCCGGCCGTGCCCGAGCGTTCTTCACGCTGCGCGCGACTCGGATAGTCGGCGTCGCTGAGCCAACTGCCGGGGCTGCTGCGCGGAGACGCACGAGAGGCGGGAACCTCCGGCGGCGGCGGAGCAGGCGGCGGCGGAGAAGCGACCGGAACCGGGTTGAAGACCGGCGGCGGAGTCCGAACCGTCTGAATCGGCGGTGCGGGGGCCGGGGTCTGAACGATCGGCGGCGGCGCAACGACCGGCGGCGGTTCAATCGGTTGATCCGGCGGGGGCGGCGGCGGCTCCTCATCCGGTGGCGGCGGTTCCTCCTTCACGTCGATCACGTTCAGCTGTTCCGCCGCCTTTTTGACATATTTCATGCCAAGACCGGTGACGAAGGCATAACCCAGAACAGCGTGAATCAGGGCGACGATAATGATCGAGATTGTGCGACTCGATCCTTGCGAGTGGTCAGCATAGGCCATTCGGCAACGACACTCCTTAACTCAGCTTTACCAGTTGATTATCGGCAAATAAGCCAAAAACGGCCCGAGCTGGCCGGGTCACCCCGGTCATCTTGGCCCCTATCCGTCCATTTGCTACCGTGCGAACTCCTATCGCGGCGCATCGTGGCACGCAAACGCTTTATCGATATGATCATTTGCGACCGCCATTACACACCAGAAAGACTTGCATGTGACAAACATGTCACGGACTGCCATCATTAGGACGAAGATGAAAAACAAATCCACCATGCCCTTGCGGAAGCTGGCCCTTCTCTGCCTCATTTCCGCCGCACAATCGCAGATTTCCGCGGCTCAGACGACGGCCGGCTCCATCGCTGCGCAACCATCCGAACGGATAGCGGGCCCCTCCTACGCCGATATTGCGGACCTCGCGGACGCCGCGCCGCTGGTGGCACAGGCGCGGATTGGCAACATCATCAAATTGAAGCCGGGGCAGGCCGGCACCGTCCCGGCGGGGTATCAGAGGGTCTATGTCGAGGCGAATGTCGCCAATCTGATTCGCGGCGAGGGGGGAATCAGTCCGACCGTCCGCTATCTTTTCGACGCGCCGCTCGATGCGCGGGGCAAGATGCCCAAGCTGAAGAAGGCGCAGGTCATCCTCTTTGCCCGGCCAGGCGCCCGCCCCGGCGAGATTCAACTCGTCGCGCGCGACGCGCAGATCATCGCCTCTCCCGCCGAAATCGCGCGGGTAAGGGCGATCCTGTCCGAACTGGTCGCCAATAACGCGCCGCCGCGCATCACGGGCCTGGGCGACGCCTTCCATGTCGCGGGCACGATCGCCGGGGAGGGCGAGACGCAGATCTTCCTGCGCACGGAAAATGGCGACCCGGTGTCGCTCTCCATCCTGCGCCGTCCCGGGCAGGAACCGCGCTGGGCCGTGGCGCTGGGCGAGATCGTCGACGAAGCCGCCCGCCCCCCGGCCCGCGGCAGCCTGCTTTGGTATCGTCTTGCCTGCGGCCTGCCCGGCGCGCTGCCGGCCCGGTCGGTGCGCGCCCTGTCGCCGCAGGATGCCGAGGCGGCCCGCGCCGATTATCAGGTGGTCCTGAACGCCCTGGGCTCATGCGGCCGGACTCGCGGGGTTCGCTGATCGCGCGGGCGGGGCGGCGGTTCGGGTCGACGGGCGGTTCCTTTTCCTTGGACAGACGCGCAGAGGCCGCTATCAGCGCGGCTTCGCATGATCAGGAAGGATGAAGAGAAGCCATGACCAATCTGCACCGCCATGCCCCGCTGCGCGTCGCGCTCGTCGGCCTCGGCACGGTGGGCGGCGGCGTCATTCGGCTGCTTCAGACCAATGCCGACCTGATCGCCCGGCGGGCGGGCTGCCCGATCCAGATCGTCGCCATTTCCGCGCGCGATCGCAACAAGGACCGCGGCGTCGACCTGTCCCCCTATGAATGGGTGGACGACATGACGACGCTGGCGACCCGCGACGACATCGACGTGGTGGTGGAGCTGATCGGCGGGGCGGACGGCCCTGCCCTCACTCTCGCCCGCCAGTGCCTGACCGTCGGCAAGCCCTTCGTCACCGCCAACAAGGCGATGCTGGCCCATCATGGCCTGGACCTCGCCACCCTGGCGGAGAAGGCGGGCGTGGCGCTCAAATATGAAGCGGCGGTCGCGGGCGGCATCCCGGTCATCAAGGGCATGCGCGAAGGCGCGGCGGCGAACGAGATCAGCCGGGTCTACGGCATCCTCAACGGCACCTGCAATTACATCCTGACCACCATGGAGAAGGCCAAAGAATCCGGGAATGCCCGGGGTTTCGACGAGGTGCTGAAGGAAGCGCAGGAACTGGGCTATGCCGAGGCTGATCCGAGCTTCGACATTGACGGCGTGGACGCCGCGCACAAGCTGACCATCCTCGCCAGCCTCGCCTTCGGCACGGAGTTGGATTTCGATGCGGTCGCGACCACCGGCATCCGCCATGTCATCGCCGCCGACATCGCGGAAGCGGCGGCGCTGGGCTACCGCATCCGCCTGGTCGGCATGGCGGAGAACGGCCCGGAAGGGCTGTTCCAGCGGGTTCATCCGATGCTGGTTCCGCTCGACCATCCGCTCGCCCATGTCGACGGATCGCTGAACGCCGTGGTGGCGGAGGGCAATTTCGTCGGCCGCCTCTTCTTCCAGGGGCGCGGCGCGGGCGACGGGCCGACCGCTTCGGCGGTGGTCGCGGACCTGATCGACGTGGCGCGCGACGAATATGGCGACGCGCTGGCCATGCCGGTCGCGGCGCTGGCGCAGCAGAAGCCCGCCGATGCTGGCAAGCGCGTCGGTCGCGCCTATCTGCGCTTCAAGGTACAGGACCGCCCCGGCGTGCTGGCGGAGATAGCGGCGGCGACCCGCGACGCGGGCGTCTCGATTGAGAGCATGATCCAGCGCGGCGCCAATCAGGCCGACGGCGTGCTGGTGGCGATCGTCACCCATGCGGGCGAGGAACGCTGCGTGCGCGAGACACTGGACCGGCTGGCCGGGTCGGACAGCCTGCTGCAGACGCCGATGGTGATGCATATTCTGGATTGATGTGCCGTGGGGTGTCCGGCGTGGGACTGGAATTGGCCAATCCAAGACATTCCCCTCCCGCAGGCGGGAGGGGTTAGGGGTGGGTGCGAGCGCAGCGAGCTTCCAGCTTAGCCGTTGAAAATTCACGCTGATGTCGCGCCAGCCCACCCCCTAGCCCCCTCCCGCCTGCGGGAGGGGGAATGTCCTGAATCCACCCATTCCGTCCCACACCCGCACTCAATCCAGCCCGAAACTCCGGGCCAACGTTTGGCCTATCGGTTCGCCCAGGCGGAAGATCCGGCGATGGGCGCGCTTGGGGCAATCCATATTGCCGACGATCCGGCAAGGCCGCGCATCGAAGCGATAGGCGGCCATCTTGCCGTCGCCCGGCAGGGCGGCGCTGGGGCCAAGGCGCGGTCCCTCCACGCCCGGTTCCGTCAGGCAAAGCGCCGGCACGGCCTGGCAGGGTGCCGGGTGGAGTCGCGCCATCCGGCGAGGCATGCCGTCGGATTGGGTCGAAAGGCTGGCGGCAATCAGCAGGAGGATCATCGGGGCGGCCCTTGGTCTTGTCCTGCTGCGAACGCGACAGACGCGCTTCCGTTGCATCGGCGGCGCGAAAAGCACACCCTCGACAATGGCCAAGCGACATCCTATCGCGCTTTCCAAAATAGCGGCTGAAGAGGAAACGACATGGTACAGGCAAGCTCGATTCTGGATCGCGTGCTGGTGCTGGAGATGGTGCGCGTGACCGAAGCGGCCGCCATCGCCGCATCGAAGCTGATCGGGCGCGGCGACGAAAAGGCCGCCGACGCCGCAGCGGTCGAAGCGATGCGCCTGGCCTTCAACGACCTCTATATGGACGGCACCGTCGTCATTGGCGAAGGCGAGCGCGACGAGGCGCCCATGCTTTATATCGGGGAGAAGGTCGGCAACGCGATCGGCACCGGGCCGCGGATCGACATCGCGCTCGATCCGCTGGAGGGCACGACCATCACCGCCAAGGCCGGTCCCAACGCGCTTGCCGTGCTGGCGATTTCGGAGGAAGGCGGACTGCTCAACGCGCCGGACGTCTATATGGAAAAGCTGGCGGTCGGCCCCGGCCTGCCCGACGGCATCATCGACCTCAACAAAGCGGTGAAGGAGAATGTCGAGGCCGTCGCCAGCGCCAAGGGCGTCGACCCGCATGAGATCATCGTGTGCGTGCTCGACCGGCCGCGCCATGAAAAGCTGATCGCAGAGTTGCGCGCCATTGGCTGCGGCATCATGCTGATCCCGGACGGCGACGTGGCGGGCGTGATCGCCACCACCAATCCCGAGACCAACATCGACATGTATATGGGCTCGGGCGGCGCGCCCGAAGGCGTGCTGGCCTGCGCCGCGCTTCGCTGCGTCGGCGGGCAGTTCAAGGGCAAACTGCTGTTCCGCAACGATGACGAGCGCGCCCGCGCCCGCAAATGGGGCATCACCGATCTCGACCGGGTTTATGACCTGAAGGAACTGGCCAAGGGCGACTGCATCTTCGCCGCGACCGGCGTGACGGACGGATCGCTGCTCGCGGGGGTCAAGCGGCTGCCCGGCGGCAAGCTCACCACCGACAGCGTCGTGATGCGCGCCAGCACTGGCACGGTGCGCTGGGTGAAGGGCGAGCATCGGCTGGACCGGAAGCCGATCTGAGCCAATATCGAGGTAACGGAAAAGGGGACTCTTTCGGGTCCCCTTTTTCATGCGCGGCGCTGGAGCGGGACTATCGTCCCGCGCGGTGGTTCAGGTCGTGCCCCAGCGCCAGGATCGCGACGCCCAGCAGCGTATAGGCGCTTTCCTGCCAGCCATGATCCATGGTGAGCGCCCCCGCCATGATGCCCAGGCCCAGCGATCCGATGGCGGCGGGCATCATGAAACCGTGCGCCACCGCGCCATGGCCAAGCGCCACCGCGCCAAGCAGGATCGCGAGCACCAGGCCGGCTTCATGGAAGATCGGGCTTTCGAAAATCCCCCCGCCGAGGCCAGCACGCCCAGCAGCACCGCGGTGCCGAAGCAATGGGCCACGCACATGCCCGACAGCGCGATCGCGAGGCGATCGATCCGACCGTTGAGCAGATGCTGGCGAAGGCTGATCGGCATGATGCGAGCTACATAGGCGAGGCGGAGGAAAGTTACAACATATCATCACCTGATTTTTGCGATGGTGTGACATGGGACGTTCATGGCCAGTTGCGGACATTAAGTGCACCGTGCTCCTGCGCAGGCAGGAGCCCAGTTCCTACGGTACGATGATCCACGAACGGCGGGACTGGGCTCCTGCCTGCGCAGGAACACGGTGCGTTTCTGGGAAACGGCGGAAGTAGACCGTCCGCTCTCCTAAGCCGCCAGCCTCAGACAGTTCCGCCCGCTATGCTTGGCGTTGTAGAGCGCCTTGTCCGCTGCCTCCAGCACCGCCTGATCGTCGCTTTGCCCGTCCAGCCCCACCAGCCCCGCGCTGAACGTCACTGCGATCATCTCGCCCGAATCGATCTGCACCGGATGGGACGTCACCATTTCGCGCAACCGTTCGCAGATCATGCTCGCCCGGGCGACGTCGGTGCCGCTCAACAGGATGGCGAATTCCTCGCCCCCCAGGCGGCCGATGCTGTCGACGCTGCGCAGTCCCGGACGCAGCCGTTCGACGAAACCGGCCAGCACGCGGTCGCCCGCGCCATGGCCGTAGCAGTCGTTGACCGCCTTGAAATGATCGATGTCGATCAGCAACAGGCAGGCGCGCGCGCCGCGGCGGACGCGCAGCATCTCCTCCTCCAGCTTTTCGAGGAAAGCGCGCCGGCTGTCCGCCCCGGTCAGCGAATCGAGCGCCGCCACCTGCTGCAGCGCGCGTTGCCGCGCCTTGTGCCGGGACATGTCGCGGATCGTGCTGACAAGGCCGGTGGGCAGGCCGCGTTCGTCGACCACCGCGCGCGCCACCATTTCGCACCATTCGGAGCCCTGGGCGGAGATGAAGGGGCGGAATTCCACCGTCTGCACATCGCCCGGCCGGGCCAGCGCCCGATCCAGCGCCGCGGTCACCTGCTCCCGGTCCTCCGGATCGACCAGATTGGCGGCATCCTGACCGACCAGCAGTTCCGGCGCGCACCCGATCTGTTCGGCCGCTGCGGGCGAGGCATATTCGATCACCCCCGCGACGCTGATGTTGAGCACGACGTCGCCGCTATTTTCCGCGATGGCGCGATAGCGCGCCTCGCTTTCCTGCAACATCTGGAACAGGCGGCGGCGGCTGTTCAGCTCCGCCGCGATCGGCATCGACAGCAGGAAGCTGAAGGCCAGGAAAAGCTGGAAATATTGCATCCGCTCGCCCAGCGTGCCGGGGATCATGTGCAGCGGCCCATGGCCGGTCATGGTCGCCATGCCGCCGATGATCGCCAGGATCATGACCGACGCCGCCGCGCCCAGATTGCCCTGGCGGAAGACAATGGCGACCATCGGCAGCAGCAGGGCGAACAGCATCGGATAGCGCGCGACGTAGAAGACATAGGCCGTCGCCAGCGCGAACAGCAGCAGCAGGCCCAGCGCTTCCCATTTTTCGCGACGGGCGGTCTGGCCGAACCAGCGCCGCAATTCCCCCTGCATCAGCATCATCAGGATCGGCGTGCAGGTCAGCCCGCCCAGCACATGCCCGGTATACCATTGCAGCAGGGCGGCGCCGAAGGATACCGCAGTCAGCGTCGACGCGACCGACGCCGCCGCCATGCCGGCGATCAGATTGGCCGGGCCGCAGAGCGCCAGGATGAAGACGAACAAAGGCTGCATCGACCCGGCGAATTTCCCGCCCGGCGCAAAGCGGCGGCAGATCAGCGCGACGATCAACGCCTCCAGCAGATTGATGCCCGCCATCGGCGCGGCGGCGATCAGCCCCATGCCCCACCAGGCCGTCGACAGGGCGCTCGCCACGCCGCAGGCGATCAGCGTCCAGGGCCAGGAGCGGGCGCGCGACGTCAGCAGATGGGCCATCAACAGCGCATTGGCGCCCCAGATGAAGGCCAGCCCCCCTTCGAAGCGCGAACTGACCAGCGCCAGCGACGCCATCAGAAAATAAGCGCAACCCAGGGCGACCGGCGCAAGGCGGGAAGAAAGATGTCGAAGAGACGTCTGCATGTTCCGCCCCGCCCTATACGCTTATCGTTAAAATATACTCACGATAATGATTTTACACTTGGGAAAATGTGGAAGCGGCCAGCAGCGCCCGCCAGCCGCTTAGCCTTTCGGTCCGCCGCTCGTCGGGCAGGGCCGGGGCGAAGCGCCGCGCCCCCGCCCCCATCGCCGCCGCTGCGGCGGGAAGCGAGGGGAACAAGCCGCTGCCCACCGCCGCCAGCATCGCCGCCCCCTTGGCGGTCGTCTCGACATCGGCGGGGCGGTCGACGGGCAGGTTCAATATGTCCGCCAGATCCTGGGCGATCCAGTCATTGGCGCTCATCCCGCCATCCACCCGCAACATGCGCCAGGGCACGCCATCCGCCGCGAAGGCGCCCGCCAGGTCATGAATCTGATGCGACAGCGATTCCAGCGCCGCCCGCACGATATGCGCCCGCCTGGTGCCCAGCGTCAGGCCATGGATCATGCCCTTGGCCTCCGCCCGCCAGTGCGGCGCGCCCAGCCCAGCCAGCGCGGGTAGCATGGCGACGCCGCCGCTGTCCGGCACGGACCGCGCCAGCACCTCCGTTTCCTCCGCCGTGGCGATCAGGCCCAATTCGTCGCGCAGCCACTGGATCAGGCTGCCCGCGACGAACAGCGATCCTTCCAGCGCATAGCTCGTCTCCCCCGGCAACCGGCAGAGCAAGGTTCCTAGCAGGCGATGCCGCGAAACCGGCACGACGCCGCCCATATGGGCGAGGACGAAGGCGCCCGTGCCCAACGTCGCCTTGGCGTCGCCCGGCGTCAGGCAACCCTGGCCGATGGTCGCCGCCTGCTGATCCCCCATCAATCCGCGGATCGCGATTGGCCGGCCGAACCATTCCGCCCGCGTCTCGCCAAAGGCGCCGATATTGTCGACGATCTCCGGCAGGGCGCCGGGGGGAACGCCGAACAGGTCGCACAATCCCCGGTCCCATTGCGTCCCGTCCAGCGCCATCAACTGGGTGCGGCTGGCGTTGCTGGCGTCGCTGACATGCAGGCCGCCGGTCAGCTTCCACACCAGCCAGCTTTCCACCGTGCCGAAGGCCAGCGCGTTACCCGCCTCCGCCACCGCAGGAGAGTGATCCAACAGCCAGCGCATCTTGGTCGCGGAAAAATAAGGATCGAGCACCAGCCCGGTCCGGCGCTGGATCGCCCCCTCCTCCCCAGCCTCCCGCAGCGCGGCGCAATGATCGGCGGTGCGGCGGTCCTGCCAGACGATGGCGGGGGCCAGCGGCTCGCCCGTTTGCCGGTCCCACGCCACCACGGTCTCGCGCTGGTTGGTGATGCCGATGGCGGCGACATGGTCCGCTCCGCCCGCCAGCGCCACCATCTCGCGCGCGCAGGCCAGGGTCTTCTCCCAAATCTCCGCCGCGTCATGCTCGACCCAGCCGGGCCGCGGATAATGTTGCGCGAGTTCCGCCTGCGCCATGCCCAGCCGCCGCCCGTCCGGCGCATAGAGCATCGCCCGGGTCGAGGTCGTGCCCTCGTCCAGCACCACGATACGCGGCTCGCTCATGCCCTCTCCTCCAGCCACTGTTCGAGGCGCGCTTTCTGCTGCGCGTCCAGGCGCAGACCCAGCTTGGTCCGGCGCCACAATATGTCGTCAGCGGTCACCGCCCATTCCCGCTCGACCAGATAGCGCAACTCCGCTTCGGTCAGGCCATGCCCGAAATGAGTCCCCAACCCGTCCATGTCCTGCGCCGCGCCCAGCCAGTCCCAGGCGCGAGTGCCATAGGCGCAGGCGATGCGCTGCAACCAGGCATAGTCGAGAAAGGGATAGTCGCAGCCCAGATCCGCGATGAGCTGGTCACGCCCCTGCATCGGGAAATCGCCGCCCGGCAGCGGCGCCTTCGCCGTCCAGTCGCCGCCCGACAGGCTGGGCAGAAAGGGTTGCAGCATCGCCACCGCTTCGGCGGCGAGATGGCGGTAGGTGGTGATCTTGCCGCCGAACAGGCTGAGCAGCGGCGCTTCTCCCTGCGGCGCGTCCAGCTCCAACCGGTAGCCGCGCGTCGCCGCCTCCGGCTTTGCGGAGCCGTCGTCGATCAGCGGGCGCACCCCGGCATAGGACCATCGCACATCCTGCGGCGTGATCGCCTTGCGGAAATAGCGATTGGCCCCGTCGCAGAGATAGGCGATTTCGTCCGGCTCCGGCCGCACATGCTCGACCGGCCCGGCATGATCGCGGTCGGTCGTGCCGATCAGGGTGAAATCGCGCTCATAGGGCAGCGCGAAGAAGATGCGCCCGTCGGGCAGTTGGAAGAAATAAGCGAAGCCATGGTCGAACAGGCGCGGCACGACGATATGCGATCCGCGCACCAGCCGCATATGGCGTGCCGTGTCGCCATGGGCGCGATGGAGCAGGTCGAGCACCAGCGGCCCCGCCGCGTTGACTACAGCGCCTGCCCGGAAGCGCGCCGCCGATCCGTCAGTCCCCTGCGCATGGATCGTCCAGCCGCCGCCTTCCCGTTCGAGGCGCATGACCTCGGTCCGGGTCCGGATGTCGGCGCCCCGGTCGGCGGCGTCGCGGGCGTTCAGGATGACGAGGCGGGCATCGTCGACCCAGCCGTCGGAATAGATATAGGCCTTGCCGAAGCTGGATTTCAGCGGCTGCCCAGCGGGATGGCGGCGCAGGTCCACGCCCTCCGTCGGCGGCAGGGCGCGGCGGCCGCCGATATGGTCGTAGACGAAGAGGCCCAGGCGCAGCAGCCAGCGCGGACGCAGGCCCGGCACCCAGGGCAGCACGAAGCGCAGCGGATGAATGATATGCGGCGCGATCGCCCAGAGCCGCTCGCGTTCGGCCAGCGATTCGCGGACCAGGCCGAATTCGCGATGCTCCAGATAGCGCAACCCGCCATGGATGAGCTTGGTGGAGGCGGAGGAGGTGCCCTGTGCCAGATCGCCCCGCTCCAGCAGCAAGACCCTGGCGCCCCGCCCGGCGGCATCGCGGGCGACGCCGCAGCCATTGACGCCGCCGCCGATCACGGCGAGGTCATAGGCGGCAGGCTCAATGTCCCTTGTCACCAGCGCATGTTAGCGTGGTTGGGTGGCGGGGGGAACAGCTCAGGCATTTAATCCTTGCCGCGCGCCCAACCTCACATCCCTCCCCATCTCACAATGGAGAGGATGACACTCTCAGGCCTTTTCCAGCGTGCACTGCAGGGGATGCTGGTTCTGCCGGGCGAAATCCATCACCTGGTTCACCTTGGTCTCGGCAACCTCATAGCTGAAGATGCCGCACACGCCGACGCCGCGCTGGTGGACGTGCAGCATGACGCGGGTCGCCTCCTCCATGTCCATGCGGAAGAATTGCTGGAGGACATGGACGACGAATTCCATCGGCGTGTAATCGTCGTTCAGCATCAGCACCTTGTAGAGCGAGGGCTTTTTCGTCCGCGTGCGGGTGCGCGTGGCGATGCCGACATTGGGACCGCCCGAGCCGTCGCCCTGGTCATCCTGATCCCTGCCCGCCATCATTGCGGGATGTGCCGATGTCGTGATGCTGCTCATGATGCAGAAGAATATGGCGATTTGGTCTTGCATGGCAAGGGGGCGGGCCAGGCGTAAACCATGCTTCCCGGTGGAAATGAGTTGGGGAAAGTTGAAATGGGTGGATTGCGGACCTTCTCCTTTCCTTGAAATATACCGTGTCCTGCGCAGGCAGGAGTCCAGTTCAGACGGTCCGATAATCCGCTCAGAGCGAGACTGGGCTCCTGCCTGCGCAGGAGCACACTATGCTTAACGGCAGCAACCGGCCAGGAGCGAACCGTCTTCTCCCCTCGCGCAGATCTGCAGGGAAATGATCGCTCCCCCCAAACCGCCAAGCCAGTTCCTACCAGGCCAGCCGGTACTTCACGCCCATGGCCTGCGCCAATTGCCGCTGCCGCCGCTCCACCGCTTCCCCGAACAGGTCGGCGTCCACGCCCCGCAACCGCAGCTCCAGCACATTGCCCTCCATCTCCAGCCGGGACGCCAGCAAAGGCCCCTCGACCCCGCCCGAAAGGCGCTGGCCCAGCCGGATCGCCAATCCCCACAGGGTCGCCCGCTGCAAAGCCTCGGGCGAGGCCAGCCGCTCGATGCCGGGCGGCGTCGACGCGCCGCCGCCGAAATTGCTGTGCAGCGCCTGCGCAAGCATCGCCCGCTCGGCTGCGGTGATGCCCACCCAATTGCTGTGCAGGGCAATCTCCACGCCCCGTTCCGACCGGAAATCGGGATTGGCGCGCCAGCCGACATCCGCCAGCAGGCAGGCCGCCCGGCGAATCCGCCGCCAGGCGCTGCCATCCTCCAGGAACAGCGGCGCGATCCAGCGTTCGATCATGTCGCCATGGCCGGTGAAGCGCGCCTGCGCCTCCCCCTCCGCCTCGGCCGCGATCAGCAGCGGATCGTGCGCCTGAATGTCCAAAGGCAGGTCGCTGAACAGCAATCCTTCGCGCAGACCGTAAGCCGACACCACCAGCCGGCTCGACTTCAACTGCCGCACGATCACCGACAGCAGCGCCGCCGCGTTGGGCAAGGTCGGCACGCGCGATCCGGTGATCTGGGGAATATCCTTGAACCGCGCCTTGTCGACATGGGACACGATGCGCGTCAATTGCTCGGCGCGTCCGGCGAGCATTTCATATTGATGCACCACCGGCAGCGGGAAATGCGTCAGCTCCATGTCGAACCGGGCCAAAGCGCGCCACGATCCGCCAACCATGTAGAAGGGCAGGTCCACAGGAGCCTCCCACCCCGCCTTGGCCAGCATCTTCTTGACCAACCGTTCCAGCACGGCCGGCCCCTTGGCCCGGATCTGCGACAAGCGCAGCACGCCCAGCGGCAGCGAAACCGTCTCATGCACTGCGCCATCGCGCACCCGCGCCAGCTCCAGGCTGCCGCCGCCCAGATCCCCAACGATCCCGTCCGCGCCCGGAATGCCCGACAGCACGCCATGCGCCGCCGCAATCGCCTCCTGCCCGCCGGACAGCAGTTCGACGTCAAGCCCCATGGCCTTGGCGCGCTGGATGAACTCGTCGCCATTTTCCGCGTCGCGCACGGCAGCGGTGGCGACGCAGCGCACCTCCTGCACCTCCATTTCGCGGCAGAGATGCGCGAAACGGCCAACGGCCCGCAGACCCCTGTCCATGGCCTCCGGCTCGATTCGCCCGGTCTTGCCCAGCGACGCGCCCAGCCCCGCCATCACCTTCTCGTTGAAGAGGATGAAGGGAATGCGGCGCGGCCCGTCATAGACGACCAGACGCACGCTGTTGGAGCCAATGTCGATGATCGCCGTCCGCGCCTTGGCCTGCTGCATGGCGGGGGCGAGCGCCCGGACCTGGCTCAGCATGGAATTCATGGACCTCAGGCCCGCCCGCGCAGGCGAAGGGTCGGCACCGCCCCGCTGTCCAGCGACGCGCCACGGCCCGACAGCGATGGGTTGGTCATGAAATAGCGGTGCAGGTTGAACGGCCGGTCGGTCGCCTCGACCCGATGATATTGGCCGTCGCAATCCAGTTCCCAGCTCTGCTCGGTGTCGATCAGGTTGGCGACCATCACCTGGTCGAGAATCTGGTCGTGCACGGTCGGATTCTCGACTGGCGCCAGAAACTCGACGCGCCGGTCGAAATTGCGCGGCATCCAGTCGGCCGAACTGATGAACACCTTGGCGCCATTGTTCGGCAGCGCCTTGCCATTGCCGAACACGGTGATGCGGCTATGCTCCAGGAAGCGGCCGACGACCGACTTCACCCGGATATTTTCCGACATGCCCGGCACGCCCGGCCGCAGGCAGCAAATGCCCCGCACGATAAGGTCGATCTGCACGCCCGCATTGCTCGCCGCATAAAGCTTTTCCATGATCGCCGGGTCCACCAGCGAATTCATCTTCGCCCAGATGGTTCCCGGCCGTCCGGCCCGGACATGCTCGATCTCCGCATCGATCAGCTCGCACAGGCGGTTACGCAGGTCGCGGGGCGACATCACCAGCTTTTCCAGCCGCTGCGGTTCGACATAGCCGGTGATGTAGTTGAACAGCGCCGCCGCATCGCGGCTATAAGCCGGGTCAGCGGTGAAGAAGCTCAAATCAGTGTAGATACGCGCCGTCACAGGATGATAATTGCCCGTGCCGAAATGGCAGTAGCTGCGGAACTGTCCGCCTTCGCGCCGGACGATCATCGACACCTTGGCATGGGTCTTCCAGTCGATGAAGCCATAGACCACCTGTACGCCCGCGCGTTCCAGCGCGTCGGCCCACATCAGATTCTGCTCCTCATCGAAGCGGGCCTTGAGTTCCACCACGGCGGTCACCGACTTGCCCGCCTCCGCCGCGTCGATCAGGGCGCGGATGATCGCGGACTGCTTGCCCGCGCGGTAGAGCGTCTGCTTGATCGCCACCACATCCGGGTCGCTGGCCGCCTGCTTCAGAAAGGACACCACCACGTCGAACGCTTCATAGGGGTGGTGGACGACGATGTCCTTCGCCCGGATCGCGGCGAAGCAATCCCCGCCATATTCGCGGATGCGCTCCGGGAAACGGGGGGCATAGGGTTCGAATTTCAGGTCGGGCCGGTCCTCATCCACCACGCCGGAAAGGTCACCGATGCCGACGAAACCCTCGACCTCCGCGATGATCGCCTCATGGCCCTGGAGCATGTCCTGCAACATCTCCTCGACCGGTTCGGGGATGCGCTCCTCTATCTCCATGCGGATCACGCGGCCCCGGCGGCGGCGCTTGATGGCGCTGCGGAAATAGCGGACCAGATCCTCCGCCTCTTCCTCAATCTCGATGTCGCTGTCGCGGATGATGCGGAACACGCCGCTGTTGCGCACCCGGTATCCGGGGAAGAGATCGGCCGAGAAGCGCCGGATCACCGCCTCCAGCGCCATGTAGCGCGCCGTTTCGCCCGGCATCCGCACGAAGCGGGCGAGCGAGGAAGGGATCATCACCAGCTCGCGAATCGGCTCCTTGTCCGACAGCCGCTCCAGGTCGAAGACGATCGACAGCCCCTGATTGGGAATGAAGGGAAAGGGATGCGCGGGATCGAGCGCCTGCGGCGTCAGGATCGGGAAGACCTGGCCGAGAAAATGCTCGCGCAGCCATTGTTCGCAAGATGGGTCGAGAGCGCTCGACGGGCCGATGACTTCGATCCCCACCTTCCCCAGTTCGTCGTGCAGCGCGCCCCATACCTTCTGCTGCGCCCCCATCAGCCGCGCCGTCTCCTCGGTGATGGCGGCAAGCTGCTGCGCCGGGGTCAGCCCGTCGGCGGAGCGCATGTCGACATCCTGCAACTGCTGCCCCTTGAGGCCCGCGACGCGCACGGAGAAGAACTCGTCCAGATTGGCGCCCGAAATCGACAGGAAGCGCAGCCGCTCCAGCAAGGGATGCGCCCGGTTCATCGCCTCCTCCAGCACGCGCTGGTTGAACGCCAGCCAGGACAGCTCCCGGTTGAAATAGCGGTCGCTGGGCAGGGTCAGGCTGGCGGAGGGGTCAGCTTCGGCCACATGTCTCTCATTGTTGAACCGGAGGATCAGTCCGGGACTATAGGCAAAAATCCCGCATCTTGCAGGACATCTTTCGCCATAGCGGTAGAAATCTTACGTCCCGATGACAAAGCCGCCTCGTCCAGCAGGCGCGTCACGGCGGCAATGGCGGCATAGCTCCGCTCGATCCGCCGCAGCAGCCAGTCGGGCAGGTCGGCGGCATATTGGGCCCCGGCAACGACCAGCGACCGCTCGATCAGCGCGCGAGCGAGCGCCTCGTCCGGCTCCTCCAGCGCGACATGCGGCGCGGCCGCAAGGCGGGACCGCAGGTCGGGCAGCGTCACCGGCCATCGCTCCGGCGGGATGTCACCGATCAGCAATAGCGGCCGCCCTTCCGTTTGCGCCTCGTTCCAGGCGTTGAACAGCGTCCGGTCGTCCTGCCCCTGCGCGTCGTCGATCGCCGCACCGCCGCTCATCGCGACGAAATGGCGGCCCAGCGTCGAACGGCCCGACAGGGACGGCCCGCTCAGCACGCTGATCGCCAGCGGCCAGTTGCGCCAGTTTTCCAGATGGCGGACGGCGATGCGGTTGGCGTCGCTGACCAGGAATTCGTCACCGCCCCCCTGGGAGCCTGCGTGAATGGGCCGGTCGAACGGCAGGCTGATCTGTCTCATTGGGCCGGGGCGGCTCCCGTCGCCCCGCCCCGGCGGATGCGCAGCGTATTGCCGGACACCGCCACGCCATATCCCTTCGCCGCCAGCGCGGCGCGGAGCGTGTCGACCGTGCCGTCGAAGCTCACCTGCATGACCGACGTGCCGCCCAGCGCCAGGCTGCTGGTCGCGGCAGAGCGCACCCCTGCGATGGAACGCACCGCCGCCTCGCCCTGCGCCACCGACCCGACATCGGGGGTGTCGAACTGGATCGAGAAGCTCCCGGAAGTGACCGCGGGCGTCGGCGCATCCAGCGTCTCCACCGGCAGATCGGCGGCGTTTTCGATGGCCAGAGCGTCGGGATCGACCGGTTCCTCGATGATCAGCGAGGGGTCGGGCCGCAGACGGCCGTCATTCAGCGCCTGGGTGTAAAGCTGGTCGATCCGCTGCGTCGCCTGGTCCAGCATCTGCGGGATCGCGCTGTCATTGGACGCGCGCAGGGCAAAGCTGCCGATCAGGAAATTGTCCGGGCCATAACGCGCCGTGAAAGTGCCGATCACGGGGCCGCCGGGATATTGGCGTTCCAGCCGGGCGATGGGGATCACCACGTCCGCCGCGCCATATTGGTCGAGCAGCACCCGCCACCACAGCCGTCCGCGCCGCCCGATCTGCCCGGCATTCAGCAGGATGGGATCGGCAATCGAGCCCGCCACGCGCACATAGTCGATGGCGCTGTCTCCGGTGCGGAACCGCGCCCACGCCTTCTGCCATTCATTGATCCGCTCATAGGACACGGCCGATCCGCCGTCCCACAACACCGGAATCACCAGCAACGGCGGCGAATGCACGACATTGGCGCCGGTGACGCCCAGCACCTGCCCGGTCCGCGCCCGGTCGAACATCACGCCCAGCGTCGCGACATAGCGGTTCGGCCCGGCCTGTTCATATTCGATCTCGATGCCCGAAATCATGCCTTCAAGCTGCGAATCGGACAGGCCCGGCGCGCCGGTTCCGCCATGGGTGCGCGTCCACAGCATCTGCCAGGCCCGCCGCTGCGCCAGCCGCCACCCCGCCTGACGGGCGCTGGCCGCATCCTTGGCGAAGACGTCGACCTTCACATGGCTCACCTGGAAATCGCCGCCGCTGGCGATGGGCGGGACGCCGCGCTCCCCCTCCATCTGCGCGAACAAGGCCGCGGCGGCGAGGCCGAGCGCGATGGCGCCCAAAATCTGGAGCGGTCGCGACAGCATCCGTACTTGGACGCGAATCAGGTTCAGAGGCCGAAAAGACAGGCCGCGAAGGACAATAGGCAGGCTCACGCGCGTCCTTTTGGCGGGATTTGCTTGCCCTGCCAAGCGCCAACCCATTTCCCGTTCCGTTTTCCTTCCTATTGATCTAGGAGCCACGGCCATGAGCGACACCGAATCCTACAGCTACGCCAAGGCTGGCGTCGACATCGCCGCGGGCAATGCGCTGGTCCGCGCCATCGCCCCGCTTGCCAAGGCCACCCGCCGCCCCGGCGCCGATGCGGAACTGGGGGGCTTTGGCGGTTTCTTCGACCTGAAGGCGGCGGGCTATGACGACCCGCTGCTGGTCGCGGCCAATGACGGCGTCGGCACCAAGCTGAAGCTCGCCATCGACCACAACGCCCATGACGGCGTGGGCATCGACCTGGTCGCCATGTGCGCCAACGACCTGATCGTACAGGGCGCCGAGCCACTTTTCTTCCTCGACTATTACGCCACCGGCAAGCTGGAGAGCGGCGTTGCCGAGCGCGTCATCGCGGGCATCGCGGAAGGCTGCAAGCAAGCCGGCTGCGCGCTGATCGGCGGCGAAACCGCCGAAATGCCGGGCATGTACGCAGCGGGCGACTATGACCTTGCCGGTTTCTGCGTCGGCGCGGTGGAGCGCAGCAAGGCGCTGACCGGTAACAAGGTGAAGGCGGGCGACGTGCTGCTGGGCCTCACCTCCTCGGGCGTGCATTCGAACGGTTTCTCGCTGGTCCGCCGCCTCGCCGCCGACAAGGGCTGGAAGCTCGATCGTCCGGCGATCTTCGACAATGAGGTGCTGCTGATCGACGCGCTGATGGCGCCGACGCGCATCTATGTGAAATCGCTGCTGCCGCTGGTGCGCGGCGGCAAGATCAATGCGCTGGCCCACATAACCGGCGGCGGCCTGCTGGAGAATATCCCGCGCGTGCTGCCCGAAGGCTGCCATGCGGTGGTCGACGCCGATGGATGGGAGCAGCCCCGGCTGATGGCCTTCCTCCAGGCGCAGGGGAATATCGAGCCGGAGGAGATGGCGCGCACCTTCAACTGCGGCGTCGGCATGGTGCTGGCGGTCGACGCGGATGCGGCGGACGCGGTGGCGGCCGAACTGGAAGCGGCGGGCGAAACCGTCGTCCGCGTCGGCGTCGTGGAAAGCGGGGAGAAGGGCTGCACGGTCAAGGGCTCGCAGGAAACGTGGAGCGCCAAGGCCGACTGGACTGCGACGCATCTGGGATAAATCTCATAGTTCCCCTCCCGCTTGCGGGAGGGGTTAGGGGAGGGCATGTCACCGGGTCGGCCTAACAGGCCCTCCCCCGACCCCTCCCGCAAGCGGGAGGGGAGTTCTCCTTATGCCAAAAGCAAAGGTCGGCGTTCTGATTTCCGGGCGCGGCTCGAACATGGCGGC
Source organism: Sphingobium sp. 15-1 (assembly GCF_013375535.1). Classification (GTDB taxonomy): domain Bacteria; phylum Pseudomonadota; class Alphaproteobacteria; order Sphingomonadales; family Sphingomonadaceae; genus Sphingobium; species Sphingobium aromaticivastans. The sequence continues at coordinate 3,230,055 of NZ_JABXJG010000001.1, read as the reverse complement.
GTTGCTCTACGCCGCCAAGCATCCGTCCTGCCCCTATGAGCTGGTGCTGGTCGCCGCCAACGACCCCGAAGCGCCGGGCCTGACCCTCGCCGCCGCCGAGGGCATCGCGACCTTCGCGCACAGCCACAAGGGCCTGAAGCGCGCCGAGTTCGACGCCATCATCGACGCGCAGCTTCGCAAGGCGGGCGCCGAATATGTCGCGCTGGCGGGCTATATGCGCCTGCTCTCGCCGGAGTTCGTCGCGGGCTGGGAAGATCGGATGCTCAACATCCACCCCAGCCTGCTGCCCAAATATAAGGGGCTCGACACCCACCAAAAGGCTCTGGACGCGGGCGATAGCCATGCAGGCTGCTCGGTCCATGTCGTCACCGCCGAGCTGGACGACGGCCCGGTGCTGGGCCAGACCGAGGTCGCGATCCTGCCCGGCGACACCGCCGACAGCCTGGCCGCGCGCATATTGATGGCGGAGCATCAGCTCTATTCCCGCACGCTTGCCGATTTCGTCACCCGCGAGCGCCAGCCGGAATGGCTGCTGAACAAGGTCCGCGAGCGCGCCCTCGCCTTGCCGCAGGCAAATGAAGTGACGTCCCACGGCATGCCCTGCTTCGGCATCGAAAAGGGCAAGAAATTCGCCTATTTCACCCAGGATCATCATGGCGACGGCATCGTCGCCGTGCTGGTCAAGACGACCGCGCCGGAAGAACAGGCGATGCTGATCGAAAGCGATCCCGCCCGCTATTACCGCCCCGCTTATTTCGGGGACGGCTGGGTCGGAATCCGCGTCGATCTGGGCGATACGGACTGGGACCAGATCAGCGAGCGGCTGGAACGCAGTTGGAGGGAGGTGGCGCCGAGGAAGCTCACAACCCTGATAGACGCTGCGGACGAGTTTTGAAGCTGCATCGCCTTTACAGGTGCTTTAATTTTCCGCTGTTCCCCACCAAATAGGCAGCCATGACCGACACCGCCCCCTCCCCCACCCCGCAAGCCGCCATCGAGATCACCAATCTCACCAAGGTTTATAAGGGCGGCAAGAAAGCGCTCGACAATATCAACCTCTCAATCCCGCGCGGCCAGATTTACGGGCTGCTTGGTCCCAACGGCGCGGGCAAGTCGACGACGATCAACATCCTCGCGGGGCTGGTGAACAAGACCAGCGGCAGCGCGAAAATCTGGGGCTTCGACATCGACCAGAACCCCCGCAACGCCAAGAACAGCATCGGCATCGTGCCGCAGGAGATCGTCTTCGATCCCTTCTTCACCCCGTTCGAGACGCTGGAGAATCAGGCGGGCTATTATGGCGTGCCCAAGGACCGCCGCCGCTCGATGGAATTGCTGCGCGCCGTGCATCTGGAGGATAAGGCCAACGCCTATGCCCGGACCCTGTCGGGCGGCATGAAGCGCCGGCTGCTGGTGGCGAAGGCGATGGTGCACAGCCCGCCGATCCTGGTGCTGGACGAACCGACCGCCGGGGTCGACGTACAGCTTCGCCAGCAGCTCTGGGCCTATGTGCGGGAGTTGAACCGGCAGGGCGTGACCATCGTTCTCACCACGCACTATCTCGAAGAAGCCGAGGAGCTGTGCGACCGCATCGGCATCATCAACCATGGCAAGGTCATCACCGACAAGCCGACCCGCGAGCTGATCGCCATGGCGCAGGAGAAGGTCGTGCAGGTAACGGTCGACCGCGATGTGGTGACGCCCCCCGCCGATCCCAGCTTCGAAAAGATCGAACTGTCGGACGAGCGCACGCTGACGATTACCTATATGAAGAACCGCGCCAATGCGGGCCAAGTGCTGAGCGCCGTGCAGGCGAGCGGGCTGGCGATAGTCGATGTGGTGACGCGCGATCCTGATCTGGAGGACGTGTTCCTCAACCTGACAGCGGCGGCGTGAGGGAAGCGGACACTTCTCCCCCTCCCGCAAGCGGGAGGGGGCCGGGGGGTGGGCTGGCGCGACCTTTCAGAAGCAGAAACACGGCCAGGGCCAAGTCCCTCCGCAACGAATCTTCCCCACCGGAACGGCTCCTCTGGCAGCGCCTCCGCAATCGCCAGCTCAACGGCCATAAATTCAGCCGCCAGATGCCGCTCGGTCCCTATTTCGCGGATTTCCTCTGCCGCGACGCCAAGCTCATCATCGAACTCGACGGCACCAGTCATGACAACAGCGCTGAATATGATGCGAAGCGTGACGCTTATTGCCGCCAACAGGGCTTTACCGTCTTGCGCTTTCAGAATGCCGACGTGATAGGGAATCTTGAAGGCGTGCTGTCGCGCATTGCGGCCATGCTGGCGCAATTGCCCACCCCCAACCCCTCCCGCCTGCGGGAGGGGAGCGAGTAAGTCCATGCCCACCACCACCTATGACGTCGTCATCATCGGCTCCGGCGCGGCGGGGCTGACAGCCGCCATCAACCTCGCGCAGGATCGCAAGGTCGTGGTGCTGGCCAAGGGCGCGCTTGATGGCGGCTCCACCAATTGGGCGCAGGGCGGCATTGCCGCCGTACTCGACGCAGGTGACAGTTTCGAGGCGCATATCGAGGACACGATGGTCGCGGGCGGCGGCCTCAACGATCGCAGCACCGTCGAATTCGTCGTCTCCGAAGCCCCCGCCGCCATCGAGCGGCTCGCGGAACTGGGCGTGCCCTTCAATCCCAATGAAGAGGGGGGCGGCGAGGAATTCGGAGAGCGCTGGCACCTGACCCGCGAGGGCGGGCACAGCCACCGCCGCATCGTCCATGTCGACGACGCCACCGGCCATGCCGTCCAGGTCGCTCTCCTCAAGGCCGCCCGCGCCAATCCGAACATCACGCTGCTGGAAGACATGGTCGCGCTCGACCTCATCACCAGCCGCCATGGCGAGAAATATTCGGGCGATGGCCATGTCTGGGGCGTCTACGCCTTCAACAAGCGGACCGATCATGTCGACGCCATATTGGGCCGGGCGACCATCCTCTGCACCGGCGGCGCGGGGCGCACCTATCTCTTCTCGACCGCGCCCAGGGGAGCGACCGGCGACGGCATCGCCATGGCCTGGCGCGCGGGCTGCCGCGTCTCCAACATGGAGATGAACCAGTTCCACCCGACCTGCCTCTACAATCTGGAGGTCAAGAATTTCCTCGTCACCGAAGCCGTTCGCGGCGAAGGCGGGCATTTGAAGCTCCCCCCCGGCGTGCCCGGCGGCGGCGAGCGCTTCATGCCCCGCTTCGACGAACGGGCCGAACTCGCCCCCCGCGACGTGGTGGCCCGCGCCATCGACCATGAGATCAAGCGCCTTGGCCTCGACTATGTCCATCTCGACATCAGCCACAAGCCGCCGGAATTCGTGCGCACCCATTTCCCGACCATCTATGCGCGGCTGCTGGACCTGGACATCGACATCACCAAGGAACCGATCCCCGTCGTCCCGGCGCAACATTATACCTGCGGCGGGGTGGTGATCGATCTCGACGGCCGCACCGACCTGCCCGGCCTTTATGCCGCTGGCGAAGTCACGGAAAGCGGCCTGCACGGCGCCAACCGCCTCGCCTCCAACTCCCTGCTCGAATGCTTCGTCTTCGGGGAAGCGGCCGCCCGGCACATCCGCGCCCATTGGGACGAGCTGCCCGCGCCGCCGCCGATCCGCCCCTGGGACGAAAGCCGCGTCACCGATTCGGACGAAGAGGTCATCGTCCAGCATAATTGGAAGGAAATCCGCCGCTTCATGTGGGATTATGTCGGCATCGTCCGCACCACCAAGCGGCTGGAGCGGGCCCAGCACCGCATCGACCTGCTGGCCAAGGAAGTGGACGAATATTACGGCAATTTCCGCGTGACGCCGGACCTGATCGAATTGCGCAACCTGCTGGAAGTCGCGCGCCTCGTCGTCCGATCCGCCCTGCATCGCAAGGAAAGCCGAGGCCTGCACTATACGCTCGACTATCCCGACATGCTGCCGCAAGCCGTCGACACGGTGCTGGCCCCCTGACGCAAAAAAGCTGGCGCAGCGGTCCATGGCGCTGCGCCATAAGAGGGAGGGAGTGACGCGAAGACACGCGTCGCATTGCTTTTACATCCGCTACGCCGCCCGGCCTTTGATCGGCGTCAAACCGTCTTCAGAAAATCGCCCAGCACCGCATTGAAGCGCGCCGGCTGGTCCGCCATCACCACATGGCCGCTGGGGCCGATGGGCACCAGCCGGACGCCGCGCTTGGCGGCATAGGCGGCGCGGAAGGTGCGGCCGATCTCGCCCGCCTGCGCCGCGTCGCCGCCCACGGCATAGACCACCTCCATCGGCGCGGTCAGCCGCGACAGTTGCGGCCCCAGGTCGACATTGGCGAGATCGCGCAGCGCATTGGCGATGACGTCCGGATCGCTGCCCCGCGCACCCGGCATTTCCGCCAGCATCTGCGCCAGATAGGCGCGTCCCGCCTTGGTCCCGGTGAAATATTGCCCCAGTTGATCGGCCAGGAAGCCCATGCCCTGCGCCGTGCCGCCAACCATCGCCGCCCCTTCGGGCAGCATGTCGACCACCATCAGCCGCCCGGCCAGCCCCTTCAAACCCAGCATCATCGCCAGCGTGCCGCCCATGCTGTGGCCGATGATCGCAGGCCGATCCAACCCCGCCGCCGCGATATAGCGGGCGATCTCATCCGCCAGCGGCTGGACCAGCGGCCCGCTGGCGTTGGCGTCCGCGGCAAGACCCGCAAAGCCCCGCACATGCACCAGATGCCAGCGATAGCCGGGCAGCGCGCCGACCACCCCGTTCCACAGTCCCGGCCCGCTCGCCAGCCCCGCGATCAACACGACGTCGCGCCCGGCCCCGCGCGTTGTCACCGCGATCCGGCGGGAGGCGAAGGGCGCCGCCCAGGCTTCCGGCGCCAGCACGCCGCCCGCCAGCAGGGCGGCGGCGCCCTGCATCATGGCCCGCATCATAGTTCGTCTGTTCATCGCTCGCGTCATGCGCGCCTTCTTGCAGCCCATCGCCTGAACCTCAACTGAGTTAAGGCGCGCCCCGTTCAGCCTCCTTACATCGCATTTGTGGAATCGTTCGTCGCATGATTCTTGTCACCCGGCGCGGGTCTGAACCCTAATGCGAAAGGAGAGTGCGGGGATTTTGATGACCATTTCGAAGGGAGGGCGCGGCAAGCGCCCAAATGGCGGCGGCAATAGCGGCTCGGTTCGTCTTGTCCTGTTGATGGCGGCGCTTTCGGCCTGCGTCAGCGCGCCGCAACAACCCTATGCGGCGGTTCAGCAGCGGCCGCAGCCGACCACGGCGACCTTCCCGATCAAGCCGGTGGCCAATCCGCCCAAATCCTTCGAAACGCTGAATGTCGACCAGCGGGAGACGCCGCCCCCCGCGCTGGTCAGCGTGGTCCGCAATCTCGGCCAAAGCTTCAACGGCAAGGTCGGCATCGCCGTGCGCCGCGTCGGCAGCGACTGGACCGTCGCCTGGAACGGCAACCTGCTCTTCCCGCAGCAGAGCGTGTCGAAGCTCTGGGTGTCGATGGCCTTCCTCGACGCGGTCGACCGGGGCAAGATCCGCCTCAGCGACAGCACGACGATCACGAAGAAGGACCTGACCCTCTTCCACCAGCCCACCGCCGCGCTGGTCGGCAATGCGGGATGGACCACCACCTATTCCGACCTGATGCGCCGCGCCATGACGCAGAGCGACAATACCGCCAACGATACGCTGCTGCGCGCCGTCGGCGGGCCGGATGCGGTGCGGAGTTATCTGGCGCGACGGTACATCAAGGATATCCGCTTCGGTCCGGGCGAGCGGCTGCTGCAATCGACGACGGCAGGACTGGACTGGCGCCAGGATTATTCGATCGGCCGCAATTTCTACGCCGCCCGCGCCAAGCTGCCCCTGTCGGTGCGGCAGAAGGCGCTGGACAATTATCTCGCCAGCCCGCCGGACGGCGCAGCGCCCTCCTCGATCGTGCAGGCGCTGGCGAAGCTCAAGCAGAACGACATGCTCTCCCCCGCCTCTTCGCAACTGCTGATGTCGATCATGAGCGAGGCGAAAACCGGGCCGCAGCGGATCAAGGGCGGCGTGCCGGCGGGGTGGCATTATCTGCACAAGACCGGCACCGGGCAGGAACTGGGCGCGCGGTCGACCGGGTTCAACGACATCGGCATCATGACCGCGCCCGACGGCACCAGCTATGCCGTCGCGGTGATGATCGGCAGCACGACCGAACCGATCCCGACGCGCTGGCAATTGATGCAGGCCGTGGCGAAGGCGGTCGCGGCCAACCACGAGGCGCGGTGATTAGCTAACCACCGTGCTCCTGCGAAGGCAGGAGCCCAGTCCTAACGTTGCCATGACAATCAAACGACAGAACTGGGTTCCTGCCTCCGCAGGAACACGCTGTTCATAAGGTCGGGCGTTAGTCCAAATTCGGCCGCAACCACCGCTCGGCCGTCTCCAAGTCGACCCCGCGCCGCTGGGCATAATCCTCCAACTGGTCCCGCCCGACCCGCGCCACGCCGAAATATTCGGCCTGCGGGTGCCCGAAATAAAAGCCGCTGACCGCCGCCGTCGGCAGCATCGCAAAACTCTCCGTCAGCGTGATTCCGGTCGCATGATGGGCATCGAGCATGTCGAACAGCAGCGGCTTCAAACTATGCTCCGGACAGGCCGGATAGCCCGGCGCCGGCCGGATGCCGCGATATTGCTCCTTGATCAGCGCCTCATTGGTGAGCTGCTCGCCCTCGGCATAACCCCAGAGCGCCGTCCGCACATAATGGTGCAGCCGCTCGGCAAAGGCTTCCGCCAGACGATCCGCCAACGCCTTCAGCAAAATATCCGAATAGTCATCGATGGCGTTCTTGAAACGCGCCAGATGCGGCTCAATGCCATGGATCGACACGGCGAAACCGCCCATCCAGTCGCCATCATGGCTGATGAAGTCGGCCAGGCACATATTGGCCCGCCCTTCCCGCTTGGCGATCTGCTGACGCAGCATCGGCAAGGTCACATGCTTCTCATCCTCGACATGGACGATGATGTCGTCACCCTCCCGGCGGCAGGGCCACAGACCACACACGCCGCGCGCGGTCAGCCATTTCTCGTTGACGATGCGGTCGAGCATCGCCTGCGCATCGCTGAACAGGCTGGTCGCGCTCTCGCCCACCACCTCATCCTGCAAGATCGCCGGATAATTGCCCGCCAATTCCCAAGCGCGGAAGAAGGGCGTCCAGTCGATATAGTTGCGCAGGTCCTTCAAATCCCAGTCCGGGAAGCGATGGACGCCGGGCAGGCGCGGCTTGCCGGGCTTCAGGCTCTCGTCAATCTCGAAGGCATTGTCGCGGGCTTCCTCGATGGACAGCAGCTTGCTCTGCCCCTTGCCCTCGCGCGCCTTGCGGACATGCTCATAATCATCCTTCGTCTTGGCGACGAAATCGGCCTTCTGCGTCTCCGACACCAGAGCTGTCGCCACGCCGACGGCGCGGCTGGCGTCCAGCACATGCACCACCGGCCCCTTGAACGCCGGATCGATGCGCAGCGCCGTATGCACCTTAGAGGTCGTCGCGCCGCCGATCAGCAGCGGCATGGTCATGTCGGCGCGCTGCATCTCGACCGCCACCGTCACCATCTCGTCCAGCGAGGGGGTGATGAGGCCCGAAAGCCCGATCATGTCGGCATCATGATCGTTCGCGGCCTTGATGATGTCCTGCCAGGGCACCATCACGCCCATGTCGATCACCTCGAAGCCGTTGCACTGGAGCACGACGCCGACGATATTCTTGCCGATGTCGTGGACGTCGCCCTTGACCGTCGCCATTATGATCTTGCCCTTGCCCTTGGCGCCCGGCTCCTTCGAGGCCTCGATGAAGGGCAGCAGATGCGCCACCGCCTTCTTCATGACACGGGCGGATTTCACCACCTGCGGCAGGAACATCTTACCCGCGCCGAACAGGTCGCCCACGACATTCATGCCGTCCATCAGCGGGCCTTCGATCACCTCGATGGGTTTGGCGGCGGCGAGGCGGGCTTCCTCCGTATCCTCGACCACATACATGTCGATGCCCTTGACCAGCGCATGCTCCAGCCGCTTGGCGACCGGCCAGCCGCGCCATTCCTGCGCCGCCTTTTCCGACGCCGCATCCTTGCCCTTGAAGCTCTCGGCCAGCGCGACGAGGCGATCCCCGGCTTCGGGATCGCTGTTCAGCAGCACATCCTCGCACGCCTTGCGCAGCGCCGGGTCGATGGCGTCATAGACGTCGAGCTGCCCCGCATTGACGATGGCCATGTCCAGCCCCGCCGGGATGGCGTGGTAGAGGAAGACCGAATGCATCGCCCGCCGCACCGGCTCATTGCCGCGGAAGGAGAAGCTGAAGTTCGACAGCCCGCCCGAAATATGGACATGCGGGCAGCGCGCCTTGATCTCGCGGCAGGCCTCGATGAAGTCGACGCCGTAATTGTTGTGCTCCTCGATCCCCGTGGCGACAGCGAAGATATTGGGGTCGAAGATGATATCCTCCGGCGGGAAGCCGATGGTCATCAGCAGCTTGTAGGCGCGTTCGCAAATCTCGACCTTGCGCTCCTTCGTGTCCGCCTGACCGGTCTCGTCGAAGGCCATGACGACCACTGCCGCGCCATAAGCCATGCAGAGCCGGGCGTGATGCAGGAAGGCTTCTTCGCCTTCTTTCATGCTGATCGAGTTCACGACGGGCTTGCCGCTGACGCATTTCAGCCCCGCCTCGATCACCTCCCATTTGGAGCTGTCGATCATCACCGGCACGCGGCTGATGTCCGGCTCGGAGGTCATGAGCTTGAGGAAGGTCGTCATCGCCTCCACGGCGTCGAGCAGGCCTTCGTCCATGTTGACGTCGACGATCTGCGCGCCGTTCTCCACCTGATCGCGGGCGATGTCGATGGCCGCGGCATAGTCGCCCGCCATGATCAGCTTCTTGAACTTGGCCGAACCGGTGACGTTGGTGCGCTCACCGATATTGACGAAAGTGGCGGTGGAGGTCTTGGTCATTTCAATTCTCACTCCCCTCCCGCACGCGGGAGGGGTTGGGGGTGGGCTTTATTGGAGCAGCGCCTGGACCGGCCCACCCCCTGCCCCCCTCCCGCCTGCGGGGAGAGGGAATAATCTTACGCCGCGATGTGCATGGGCTCCAGCCCCGCCAAGCGCGTCACCACCGGCAGCTCCGGCACCTGGCGCGGCTTGTGCCCGGCCAGCGCCTTCGCCACCGCGCCGATATGCGCGGGCGTGGTGCCGCAGCAGCCGCCGACCATATTCACCAGCCCCTCATCCACCCACTGGCGGATCAGCGAAGCCGTGGTCTCGGGCAGCTCATCATATTGCCCCAGCTCATTGGGCAGCCCCGCATTGGGATAGGCCAGAATCAGCGTATCGGCATTCTTCGCCAGTTCGCTGAGATAAGGCCGCAGCAAATCCGCCCCGAACGCGCAGTTCACCCCGATGGTCAGCGGCTTCAGATGCCGCAGCGAATACCAGAAGGCGTTGATCGTATGCCCGGACAGGTTGCGCCCCGACATGTCGGTGATGGTGAAGCTCAGCATCAGCGGCACAGGCCGCCCCGCCGCCGCCTCGGCCTCCCGCGCCGCCATGCCTGCCGCCTTGGCATTCAACGTGTCGAAGCAGGTCTCGACCAGCAGGAAATCCACCCCGCCCTCGATCAGCGCATCGCATTGCTCGCGATAGTCGGCCTTGAGCGTATCGTAATCGACCTCGCGATAGGCCGGGTCGTTCACATCAGGCGAGATCGACAGCGTCTTGTTCGTCGGCCCGATCGACCCCGCCACGAAGCGCGGCCGTCCATCCTTCGCGCTCGCCGCCTCGCAGGCCTTGCGGGCGATCCGGGCAGCGGCGATGTTGATCTCCCGCACCAGATGCTCGCAGCCATAGTCCGCCATGGCGATCTTCGTGGAGGAGAAGGTGTTCGTCTCGATCATGTCCGCCCCGGCGTCGAGATAGGCGGTGTGGATGCCTTCGACGATGTCCGGTCGCGTCAGGCAGAGCAGGTCATTATTCCCCTTCTGATCCTTCGCCAAATCGAGCGACCCGCGATAATCCGCCTCGCTCAGCCCATGTTTCTGGATCGACGTGCCGTAGCCGCCGTCGAAGATCATGATCTTTTCCGCCGCAACGGCGCGAAAACGTGCTTCGGCGGTCATGCCGTCTTCTCCAATGTGGCGGGCCTTAAGCCCAGCAGATGGCAAATCGCATAGCTCAGTTCCGCCCGGTTGAGCGTATAGAAATGAAAGTCGCGCACCCCGCCTGCATAGAGCTTGCGGCACAGCTCCGCCGCCAGCGTCGCGGACACGAGCTGCCGCGCGGCGGGCAGGTCGTCCAACCCCTCGAACAGCTTGCCCATCCAGCCCGGCACATCGGTGTTGCACATGGCCGACATACGCTGGACCGCCGCGAAATTGCTGACCGGCATGATGCCGGGGATGATCTCTGCATCGATCCCCGCCGCCGCCACCGTATCCCGGAAGCGGAAGAAGGTGTCCGGCTCGAAGAAAAATTGCGTGATCGCCCGCGTCGCGCCCGCATCCAGCTTGCGCTTCAAATTGTCGATGTCGCTCTGCGCGCTCAAGGCATCAGGATGGGTTTCCGGATAAGCCGCCACCGAAATCTCGAACGGATGGCGCTTCACCAGCCCCTCGACCAGCTCCGCCGCGCCCTTGTAACCGTCCGGATGCGGCTCGAACTTCGCGCCTGCTTCGGGCGGATCGCCGCGCAGGGCGACGATATGCCGCACGCCCGCTTCCCAATAGGCGTCGATCACCTCGTCAATCTCACCCTTGCTCGCCGCCACGCAGGTCAGGTGCGCCGCCGCCGACAGGGGCGTCTCCTTCGCGATCCGCGCCACCGTGTTATGCGTCCGCTCCCGCGTCGACCCACCTGCGCCGTAAGTCACCGACACGAATTTCGGCGCCAGCGGCGTGAGCGTCTGGATCGCGGACCAGAGCTGCTCCTCCATCTTCTCCGTCTTGGGCGGGAAGAATTCGAAGCTCACATTAATGTCTCCCGTCAGATCGGCATAGAGCGGCGCTTGCCAAGCCCGCGTGGCCTCTTCGACGGAGGGAAAGCTCAAGGTCATGCGGAAAGTCGTCCTTCGATTGGCAGCACGCGCGCACCCCGGCGCCGTCCCAGCCATAATTGCACCGTCAGTTCCTGGCCGGGCAGCACCTCCACCCGCTCCAGTTCCAGGCCCGCATCCGCGAACCAGCTTTCGATCTGCCCGTCGGAAAAGCCCAGACGCGCATGCTGATCGCGCAGCCGCAGCTCTTCCCGTTCATGCGCCGCGAAATCCGCGATCAACACCCGGCCGCCCGCGCTCGTCACCCGCGCCGCCTCGGCAATCACCGCCTCGGGCGCCTGCGCATAATGCAGCACCTGATGCAGCACCACCGTGTCGACGCTGCCCGGCTCCAGCGGCAGCGCGCCGAAATCGCCCAGCACCAGCGCATATTTGTCGCCCGCATCGTGCGGCAGCTTGGCCCGCGCCAGCCGCAACATGTCGGGGCTGCGGTCCAGCGCCGTCACCTGGTCCGCCGACGGGCCGAACAGTTCGATCATGCGCCCAGTGCCGGTGCCGATGTCGAGCAGATGCCCGATCGGCTCTCGCCCCAACAGCACCGTCATCGCCGCCTCCACATCGCCCTCAGGCACGTGGAGCGATCGGATCGCGTCCCATAGCTCGGCATGTTCGGCAAAATAGCTTTCCGCCGCCTGCGCCCGGTCGGCCCGCACGGCCGCCAGCCGGGCCAGATCGGCCTTCTGCCACAAATCCTCGCTCTCCGACGGCACAAGCTGGTCGAACAGGGTCAGGAAAGGCGCGATTTCAGCCTCTTTGCCCAGCCGCAGAAAAACCCAATTGCCTTCCTTGCGCCGCTCGACCAGACCGGCTTCGGCCAGGATACGGACATGGCGCGACACGCGCGGCTGGCTTTGACCGACGACCTGCGCGATCTCGCCCACCGCCAGTTCCATGGCGCGCAGCAGATAGATGATGCGCAGCCGCGTCGGGTCGCCCAATGCCCGGAAAATGTCGATCGCTGCGCTCATGACAGGATCATATAAAGAAATCTTTATATGCGTCAATGGCCGTTCGGAACAGGCCCTTCAATCCCCTTACAGCCCCGATTCACGGGCTTAACGCATGATTGGGATTGCCATGAGTCGCCGGATTCATTACGAATCGCGGCGCAGACGCAATGGGGGGTGAACTTTTCTCCGAGAGTGGTCTGCACCGTTTTTATTCTCAGAGAGGGGTTAACCCATGACCAAGTCGATTGCTCTTTCGCTCGTTCTCGCCGCGTCGCTCGGCCTGGCCGCCTGCTCGGGCGGTGCGGAAAATGCCGCCAACGCTTCGGCCAACGCTGCCGAGAACGCTTCGAATGCTGCCGACAACGCCATGAATGCCGCGCTGAACGCTGCCGACAACGCTTCGAACGCCGCTTCGAACGCTGCCAACGTTGCGGGCAACGCTGCCGCGAACGCGATGTAATTCCCCCTTAAGGGAATTGTCTGGAAGGGGCCGCGCCGGAAACGGGGCGGCCTTTTTCTTTGCCTGGGCCAAGAGCGGTCCCGCCTAAGCCGAGGGTGTTCCTGCGAAGGCAGGAACATGAGACGCCTTGCGAGACGGCAAAAGAAAAGGGCCGCCCCAGCGGAGCGGCCCTCTTCCGTTCATCCTTCAGCGATGGATCAGCAATCGCGGTCGATCGCCCGGCCGGCCAGCGCACCCACACCCGCGCCGATGATGGCGCCTGTCGTGCCGTCGCCGCGACGGCCATAGCGGCCGCTGCCCTTGCCGACTTCATTGCCCAGCAGGCCGCCGGCGATTGCGCCTATGATGGTCCCGCCGGTGCCGCTGTCCCGGCAGCGATAGCCGCCGCGATACCCGCGATAGCCACGATAATCGTTGCGATAATAACGGTCGCCCCGATAATAATCGCCGCCACGATAGCCGCGGTCGCCGCGATAGCCCCGGTCGCCGCGATAATAATCGCCACGTTCATAATGGCGGCCCCAACCGTCGCGGGCCATGGCCGGCGTTGCGGTGGCGGCCAGAGAGGCAGCGCCCATCGCCAGCGCCGCCCCCAGATTGATCAGAAACTTCGTCTTCATGGCGTTGCTCCTCAATTTGCCATCGATCCAGGCAGGTCTTCCAAGGGAGGACTCGCCGTCGATTGAGGCCCTTTTGCCCGATTCGCATTGAGCCAAGCCTGAATGGCGATGTCAGCCATCGTTCAGCATTGGAGCGACCGATGACCATCTTATCGCGCTTTTCCACAGCCGACGCCAGAGCCGCGAAAAGCCCTGCACATCGCCCCATAATCCCCTATGGCAAGGGCGATGCGCCGAATCCTGATCGTCCTGCTGCTCGCGATCCTGCTGCTCCCCGCGCCGCATAAGAACAAGCCCAAACCCTTCGGCGCCGGCCCGCTGCTGGTCAGGGCGCGCGCCTTGCCCCTGAATGCCGCCGATCCCGCGCAGCGCGACCTGGGGCGCCTCCATTATCTGGGTGGCTGGCAGCTCGACAGTACCCATCATGGCTTCGGCGGCATCTCCTCGCTGCTGGCCGACGCGGACGGCCAGATATTGGCGCTCAGCGATTCCGGCACGCTGATGGGCTTTCACATCGGCCCCGGCAAAGCGGATCGGCGCCCGTTCATCGCACCCCTGCCCATCCGCCCGCAGGATCGCGACCGGCCCTGGTGGGCCTGGGATTCGGAGGCCATGGCCCGCGATCCGGCAAGCCAGCGCTATTGGGTGGGCTTCGAACTGCAACAGATGATCTGCCGCTACTCCCCCGGCTTCGCCCGCGTCGAAGCCTGCCGCACCTGGCCGGAGATAGAGGCCTGGCCCGAAACCGGATCGATCGAATCGCTGGCGCGGCTGCCCGATGGCCGCTTCCTCGTCCTGGCGGAGATGGGCATGACCGCCGATGGCAGTCACGACACGCTGCTGTTCGCGAACGACCCCGCCGAAGCGTCGACGGCCGCGCCGATGCATCTGCGCTACGTGCCGCCGCGCGGCTATCGGCCGACCGACGCAGTCGCGCTCGACGAGCGGCATATATTGGTGCTCAACCGGCGGCTGACCTTGCAGGAGCTGTTCACGGCGACGCTGGCGATCGTCGAACTGCCGGAAAAGCCCCGCTCCGGCGCCCGGTTGAAGGCGCGCGCGCTGGCCCGGCTGGCGCCGCCGCTGCTGGCCGACAATTTCGAAGGGCTGGCGGTGACGCGGGAAGGCGGCCGCCGCATCGTCTGGATCGCCTCAGACGACAATCACGAATTCTTCCAGCGCACCCTGCTGCTGAAATTCGCGCTGGATTGATGGGAATAGGTCGACATGAAGGGGTGAGCGGACAACCATTAGGTTGAAGCGCAATGTGCTCCTGCAAAGGCAGGAGTCCAGTTCAGACGCTGCGATATCCACAAACGGCAGGACTGGGTTCCTGCCTGCGCAGGAACACGGCGCGCTTAATGGCAACCAACGGCCAAAACCAGTCACCCCGACCAACGCAAAAAAGCGGCCTGTCGCCAGGCCGCTCTTTCAAGCGAACGAATCGAACCGAATCAGGCCGCGACGGCGGCCTTCTTCTTCGCGATGTCGCGCTTCAGGCGGCGCGCCTTCAGCGACAGCTTGTCATCGCTGGTCTTCAGCAGCCAGTTGTCCAGGCCGCCATTATGCTCGACCGAACGCAGACCATGGGTCGACACGCGCAGCTTCACGGTCGTTTCCAGCGCTTCGGAGATCAGCGACACGTTCTGCAGGTTGGGCAGGAACACACGCTTGGTCTTGTTATTGGCGTGGGAAACATTGTGACCCACCTGGCGGCCCTTGCCGGTCAGCTCGCAAATGCGCGACATAGTCAATCAACCTTGTAATTCGGGTTCGTTCGGAAAGCGGCGCCGATAACGGGATTCCCGACGCACGTCAACCCGCCGAGAGCCTTTCCGGGCCGCAACCCTTTCCGACTCATGAGCGTTGACGCCCCATAAGCCATAGGAGGCCGAAATGCGATTCATTGGTGGCTTGTTGCTGATTTTGCTGCTGGTTCTGGCCGGCGGCATCGCCACCGGCTTCATCGACCTGCAAAAAACGCAGGAAGGACGCCTGCCGGAAATCGCGGTGAAGGGCGGTTCCTTGCCCAAATATGAGGCGAGCGTGGCCAAGGTCGAGGTCGGCAAGCGCAAGGAAACGGTCGAGGTGCCGACGGTGGACGTCAAGAAGCCCTGAGACGACCAACCCATGTACAGCGTGTTCCTGCGAAGGCAGGAACCCAGTTCTGGCCTTTGGACTGGGTTCTGACGAGCCACTTGTCTCGCTCGAATGCCTTCGCAGGAACACATGCTTTCTCCGAAACCAGCCCCTCCCCCCAGGCGCCATCATCCTGTAAGGGCAAGGCCATGTCCTCGCCCTTCCCCCTGCCCGATCCGATGCGGCGCGCGCTCGATCTCGCCCGCGCCGCCGCCGAAGCAGGCGAAGTCCCCATCGGCGCGGTCGTCACCCTCGACGGCCGGATCATCGGTGAAGGCGAGAATCGCAACCGCCGCGACAATGATCCCACCGCCCATGCCGAAATGGTCGCGATCCGCGCCGCCGCCGCGCATCTGGGCGATTTTCGGCTGACCGGCTGCGATCTCTGGGTCACGCTGGAGCCTTGCGCCATGTGCGCCGGGGCGATCTCCCACGCCCGCATCGCCCGCCTCTATTATGCCGCCGCCGATCCCAAGGGCGGCGCGATCGAGCAGGGACCGCGCCTCTTCACCCAGCCGCAATGCCTGCATCGGCCGGAGGTCTATGGCGACCTGGCCGAAGCCGAAGCCTCAACGCTGCTCAGGGACTTTTTCCTCGCCCGGCGGTGAATAATCGATGCGGTAGAGGCTGTAGGGCAGCGTCATTCCCGTCTTCAGCGTGACCGGCTTCAGCCAGCCCGGCACCTCGCCCCGCATCAGCCCGGCGTAAAAGCCCCTGGGGCTGCGCGACTGGTAGATGGTGCCCTCGGGAAAGCCGGGACAGACCAGCAGATAGGTTGCGTGATGCTTCGCCGCGATCGGCCGGAACGCCTCCGCCGGACCGTCATAGGCGTGGTGCATGTCCAGGATCGTCGCGCCGTTGCGGTGATAAGGCCCCGCCACCGCGCTATGATGCGTGGCGACGATCAGGCGCGGCCCCAGATCGACCATGGTGAAGATGGTGGCCGGGGGCAATTGGTTCAGCACCTCCAGCGCAGGAAGCGTGCGGCAGCGGCCATTGGCCTTGTCTATGGCCTTCCTGCGCGCCTGCACCGCCGGCTTTTGCGGCTTGGGCTTCTCGCCCGTGGTCCCGACCCAGAACTG
This sequence comes from Sphingobium sp. 15-1, assembly GCF_013375535.1. Lineage (GTDB taxonomy): Bacteria > Pseudomonadota > Alphaproteobacteria > Sphingomonadales > Sphingomonadaceae > Sphingobium > Sphingobium aromaticivastans. The sequence continues at coordinate 3,213,735 of NZ_JABXJG010000001.1, read as the reverse complement.
GTTGATCTGCGGATAGAGCGGCGTCGCGAAGGCCGCCACGGCCAGCAGCGCCGCGCCCAGCCCAGCGGCCAGTCGCACCGCCGGCCTGCCCGTTCCGATCAGGCACAGCACACGATAGGCGGCCCAGGCGGCCGGCGGTATGGCCAGCAACTGCGCCGCGGGGCCTGCGCGCAACTGCCAGAAGAGCAAGGCGGTCGAAAAGAGCATCATCAGCCCCACCGTGGCCCAGGCCCAAAGCCGGTCCCCGTCCCGCCGCGAATCCCACAGCGCCCAGATCAGGCCGAAAAGGCCCGCGACCGGAATCGCCATCAACGGCACGACCAGGCTGCGCGCCTGCACGGTGATCGGCTTGGCTTCGCGGATATTGGCGAGCCACAGCCGCTCCAGTTCCGGCGAGATCTGATAGGCGCCGGACAGGCATTGCGGCCAGTTCAGCCAGGCAAAGGCTGCCACCGCCGCGCCGACCACCATCCCCGCCCCAAGCCGCGCAGGCCAGCTTTTGAGCGGCAGCAGCGCCAGCAGCGCCATCCCCGCCGAAACCGCCGCGAAGATCGCGACCCAGATGGGCGAGATCGCGTCGCACACCATCTGCCGATTGGCGTAGCTGGCGAACAGCACGAACAGCAGCGACGTCGCGCCGCCAAGGCTGATGGCGTAGGGCAGCATCCGCCGCGCCGCACCCTCCTTGAACACCCAGCGCAGCGCGATCAGCGCGCCCCCCGCCGCCAGATAGACGATCATCTCCATGCCGATGGCGATGGACAGCGCGCTGCTCACCCCCGCGACGATGCCGCCGCGCAGCCAGTTGCGGTCGATCAGCCCCGCCAGCATCAGCACGGTGAAGGCCAGTTGCCAGCCATGATGGTCGATCCGCATCGGCAGGAACATGGATATGCCCATTTGCGCGGCGAAGGGCGCCAGCGCCGCCAGAAACCAGCTATTCCCCCCGGCCAGCCGCCGCGCGATGAAACCCAGCCCCAGCATCAGCGGCAAAAGCGGCAGCATTGGCGCGATCCCGCAGGCCAGCCGGTCGGCCAGCCCTTGATCGAGAAAGGCGCGGAAGAACAGCATCAGCCCCGCCAGCGGCAGGTCCACCAACCGCGACCAGTGGATATTGAACCCGGCGGGCGGATCGAGCCGATATTGCCGCAGATCGTACCAGCCCTGGCCCGCCAGCCAGTCCTTCACCTGCAAATAGCGGATATTGTCGTCGGTATCGCTCAGCGTCAGCCAGTGAATCTGCGGCCAGCGCGTGGCGATCATATAAGCCATGGCGCCGATCCACAGCAGCATGGTCAGCCACTTCCAGTTCCGCTCCGCATGCAGGGAGAATTTCGCCGCCAGAGGGACGATACGGGCGCGCAGGACAGGCCGGCTTTGCAGTTTCATGGTGGCTCGATTAGAGGCTTCGCATCAAAGCGCAACGGGTCGACATGAAAATCCTCCAAATCCTCACAGCGGAAAAGCAGGCGCTATTCTGGCAGATCGTCCGCTACGGCCTGACCGGCCTGTTCGTGACGGCGTGTCAGGCGGCGATCTACTGGACGCTGGCCGCGCCCGCCGGGCTGCATCCGCAGATCGCCAACGGCATCGGCTATCTGGCGGCGGTGGCGATCGGCTATGTCACGCACAGCAGCTTCACCTTCCGCGGCCATGGCAGCCGCGACAACCAGGCGGCGCGCGGAGTGCGCTTCGTCGCCGTGTCATTGATCAGCTATGCCCTCAACGCGCTCTGGGTGTGGCTGTGCGTCACCCATATGCGCTGGCCGGAATGGTCGCCCATCCCGGCCATGCTCTTCGTGACGCCGGCCGTGATGTTCGGCCTCAACCGGCAATGGGTGTTTCGTTAGGCGGCGACAGTCTCGAACAGGTCGCACCAATCGGGGTTGCGTTCTTCGATGACGCGCAACTTCCACTCACGCTTCCATTTCTTCATGCGAAGCTCACGAAGGCGGGCTTCCTGAAGATCGTCATGGGCTTCGTACCAGACGAGGAAACGACAGCCATATTCGGCGCTGAACTCGCCACCGAAGCCGTTGCGATGCTGCCAGACGCGTTGAATGAGATCGCTGGTCACACCCAGATAGAGTGTGCCATTGCGGCCGCTTGCCATGATGTACACGTAGCCGGGCTTGCTCATGCCCCAATCTCTAGCGTGTTCCTGCGAAGGCAGGAACCCAGTTCTGCCTTCGCCTCATTCACGCAACGTCTGAACTGGGCTCCTGCCTTCGCAGGAGCACGTTGCTTGCCAATCTCAACGTCAAATCAATGCACGAAGCGCGCCACCACGTCGCGATAGGAACGGCTGACCTTCACCTGCGCGCCCGATTCCAGCACCAGGAAGCATTCGCCATTGGTATGTGGCTTCACCTGCCGCACCTGGCTGAGGTTCACGATGGTCGAGCGGTGCACCCGCTGGAAATTGCGCGGGTCGAGCCGCTTTTCCAGATCCTTCATCGTCTCGCGCAGGATCAGCGAATTGTCGGCGGTGTAGATGCACATATAGTCGCCTGCCGCGTCGATCCGCTCGATCGAATCCACATCCACGCGGAAAATCTGCCCGCGATCCTTGATGTTGATGAGCTTTTCGAACCGGTTGGCGGCGGGCGCGTCGCCATCGCCCGAAAAATCGTTCATCGCCTCCGGCGCGACCTCCGCCAGCACCTCGCGCAGCTTTTCCGCTTCCTGCACCTGGCGTTTTTCCGAAAGCCGCTGGCGCACCCGGTCGAGCGCATCGGCAAGCCGCCCTTCCTCCACCGGCTTCATCAGATAGTCGACCGCCTGCGCCTCGAAGGCGCGGATCGCATGGTCGCTATAGGCGGTGCAGAAGATGAAAAGCGGCGGTTCGACCTCCATCAGCCCCTGCACCACGGAAAAGCCATCGAAACCGGGCATCTGGATGTCGAGGAACACAAGGTCGGGCTTATGCGTCTTGATGGCGCGGATCGCTTCGCGGCCGTTGGAACAGGTTTCTACGATTTCGACATCCTCATGCGCTTCCAGACGCAGCTTGAGGCCTTGGATAGCCAGGCTTTCGTCGTCGACGAGGATTGTTCTGATGGTCATGCGGCCACTCTCGATGGTTCATCCAAATTAAGCGGCATTTCGATCAGGACCGAAAAGCCGCCAGGCGTGGAACGCGTTTCGAAGCTCTGTCGTTCCCCGAAGGCCTGAATCAGCCTGTCGCGGATGTTCGCCAGGCCAACGCCCGTTCCTTCGCTGACCAGATTGTTCGGGCGGGTGAACCCCTCATTCAATCCCGGCCCCGTATCGGATACGATGATCCGGACGTTTTCGCCGGCAGGCTGCGCCGTGACGGAGATTTCCGCGCCCTCTTCCTTGGGCGTGACCGCATATTTGATGGCGTTTTCGACCAAGGGCTGGAGCAGCAACGACGGCAAGCGCGACTGGGAAACGGCCGGATCGATGTTGAAGACAGGTCGCAAACGGTCCTCGAACCGCATCTTCTCGATCTCCAGATAAAGCTTCAACGTCTCGATCTCCTGCTCGATCGTCACCTGCGCGGTCGGTTCGTTGATCAGGGTATAGCGCAAAAAGGACGACAGGCGGGAAAGCATCGCATTGGCCCGGTCGGTCTGCTTCAGCAGCACCAGGGTCGAGATGGAATTGAGCGTATTGAACAGGAAATGCGGATTGAGCTGATAGCGCAGCATGGCGAGCTGCGCGCTCGACGCCTGATTTTCGAGGCGCAGCAACTGGTCCGCCTGCTCCTCCACCGTCAGATAGAAGTTGATCGCATAATAAAGCGCCGACCACGCCCCCAGCAACGTCATGCTAAGGTAGAAGGCGCCCAGGAACAGTTGCAGCCCCGCCGTGTCGCTGCCCCGGTTCTGCGTCGAGAACACCCAGGCGTCGATGAACGCCACCAGCCCGGCCGCGACCACCACCGTGACGATGGACGCCCCCCAGGTGATGATCGGCCGCTGCCGCTGGAGGAAACGGAAGACCACCGCGATCAGCAGCGTCACCGAATAGCCCGACACGGTCGAGATCATCACCGGAATCAGGCTGGAGAGCGGCTGCCCATTGGCGATGGTCGAGGAACCGCGCAGCAGGAAGGCGCCCGCCCATCCCACCGACTGGAGGTTCCAGAAAGCGCGGTTCTTGTCCGCGAAAAAGGGCTGGGGCTGGAAGCGATGCACTGACATTGCGGTCAGACTAGAACATCAGGCAAAAAAGTGGGAACCGGTTTTTTCGAATGGTAGATAGATCGATGAAAAACCGAAACGCCAGGGGCACTCGTCATGCTGAACTTGTTTCAGCATCCATTGTGCCTTGATGCTCCTTCCGACCGGGAGGAGAAATGGATGCTGAAATCCTCAGGCGGCGGCTGCTTTCTGACTCACCGGCGTTTCCTCATCGATGCACAACCATATGAGATCGCTCAGTTCCAACGTCCGGCCATCATGGGCCTGCACGGTCATCTTGCGGATCGGCAAGCGGTCGCGGCTGTCGGCCAGCATCTGACAGGAGATGGGCCCGCAGCCCCATTTCTCGCCCCATTGACGCAGCGCTATCATGGCCGGGGCCAGATCCTGTCCCTTTTCGGTCAGGCGATATTCCACTTTCCGCCGGTCGCATTGCATCGGCTGGCGCACCATGATGCCGTTTTCCACCAGCCGCGCGAGCCGATTCGCCAGGATGTTGCGGGCGATACCGAGGGTCGACTGAAACTCCTCGAAATGCCGGATTCCCGAAAGAGCGCCCCGCAAAATGAGGAACGACCAGCGTTCACCCATCGCCTCCAATGCGCTGGGCAGCGCGCATTGTTCCAGATCCTGCGCCAGAATATGTGTCATCGTCTTCACTTGATAGCTCAAAGCCACCCGCGTTGCAAAAGTGCATCGCACTTGCCCTAAATGGGATTTTTTTGTTGCACTGCAAGGGGCATCGCGGACAATCGGGACACGATGTTACGCCAGTATGAACTTGTTGAACGGGTGAAGCGCTACGATCCGGAAGCGGACGAAGCGATGATCAACCGCGCCTATGTGTTTTCGGTCCAGAAACATGGCAGCCAAAAGCGCGCCAGCGGCGACCCTTATTTCAGCCATCCGATTGAAGTCGCTGGCATTTTGACCGACTTCAACCTGGACGACCAGACCATCGTGACCGCGCTGCTGCACGACACGATCGAGGATACGCTCGTCACCTATGAGGAGATCGAGCACGCCTTCGGCAAGGACGTCGCGAAGATGGTCGACGGCGTGACCAAGCTCAGCAAGATCGAAGCCATGTCCGAAAATGAGCGGGCGGCGGAGAATCTGCGCAAATTCCTGCTCGCCATGTCGGACGACATCCGGGTGCTGCTGGTGAAGTTGGCCGACCGGCTGCACAATATGCGCACGCTGCACTTCATCAAGAATGAGCAGAAGCGCCGCCGCATCGCCCGCGAGACGATGGACATCTACGCCCCGCTGGCGGAGCGGATCGGCATGTACGACTTCATGCGGGAGATGCAGTTGCTGGCCTTCCGCGAGTTGGAGCCGGAAGCCTATGACAGCATCACCAAACGGCTGGAGCAACTGAAGGAAGGCGGCCATGACAAGGTCGACCGGATCGGCGCGGAACTGCAATTGCTGCTGGGCGGCAAGGGGTTGCCGGTCACGGTATCGGGCCGCGAGAAGCATCCCTATTCCATCTGGAAAAAGATGCAGGAACGCCATATCAGCTTCGAGCAACTGACTGACGTCATGGCCTTCCGCGTGATCACCGAGACGACGGAGGACTGCTACCGCGCATTGGGCGTCATCCACCAGACCTACAAGATGGTGCCGGGCCGGTTCAAGGATTACATCTCCACGCCCAAGCGCAACGGCTATCGCTCGCTGCACACGACGGTCATCCATCAGGACAATGCCCGGATCGAGGTGCAGATCCGCAGCCGCGACATGCATCATGACGCCGAACTCGGCCTCGCCGCGCACTGGGCCTACAAGCAGAAGGGCGATGCGGGCGACCACCATGCCGCTTGGCTGCGCGACCTGGTCGAAATCCTGGAACAGAGCCAGGATGCGGACGAGCTGCTCGAACATACCCGCATGGCGATGTATCAGGACCGCATCTTCGCCTTCTCCCCCAAGGGCGAGCTGCACCAGTTGCCCAAGGGATCGACGCCGGTCGACTTCGCCTATGCGGTGCACACCTCGCTCGGCAACCAGACGGTAGGGGCCAAGGTCAACGGCCGCGTCGTGCCGCTGCGCACCACGCTGGAAAATGGCGATCAGGTCGAGATTCTGAAATCGGAAGGGCAGGAGCCGCAGCCCGGCTGGTTGACCTTCGCCATCACCGGCAAGGCCCGCGCCGCCATCCGCCGCTATATCCGCCAGAAACAGCGCGGCGAGGAAGTGGCGCTGGGCGAGAAGCTCTATGAGGAGATTATCGGCCGCTTCTCCCCCGAACTGGCGAGCGAGCTGGGCGAAAAGGCGCTGAAGGCCGCCTTGAAACGCCTCAAACTCGACGATCGCGGGTCGCTGATGGTCGCCATCGCTACCCATCGCCTGCTCGATTCGGAAGTGATGGAGGCTCTGGTCCCCGGCTCCACCAGCGCGGAAGGGGTGGCAGAAGCCCATCCGCGCCAGCACGCCCCCGTATCCATCCGCGGCCTGACGCCGGGCATCGCCTATAATCTGGGCGACTGCTGCCACCCCGTCCCCGGCGACCGCATCGTCGGCGTCCGCCGCACCGGCGAGCCGATCGAGGTCCACACCATCGATTGCCGCTCGCTAGAGGCGGGGCAGGACGATGATTGGGTCGATTTGAGCTGGGACAGCAAGTCGAAGGGCGGCACCGCGCGGCTTCAGGTGATCGTGAAGAACCAGCCGGGCGCGCTGGCGGCCGTCACCAATGTGTTCGGCGCGACCAAGGCGAACATCCTCAACCTGCAACTGGTGAACCGCGAGGGGCCTTTCCACACCGACATCATCGATCTGGAAGTAGCCGACGCGCAGCATCTGAACCGCATATTGTCGGCGTTGCGCGGGCTGGACACGGTGGTGCAGGCGGATCGGGTTTAGGACAGCGAAGGGTAGCTAGCAGTCAGTCTGAGTGCTGCCTCTCGTCAGCGCGCACCGTGCTCCTGCGAAGGCAGGAGCCCAGTTCAGACGGTGCGATGATCCACCAAGGGCGGGACTGGACTCCTGCCTTCGCAGGAGCACGGTGTGCGCTTATGGCTCGGAACGGCCAAAAACAAACCTCACTCCGCCAACTGTAACCTCCATGCCACGGCCGCCGAAAAAACGTCCTATTGTCCGTCGCAGCCCGCTTTTCTTCTGTCCTACATGCCTCAGGCCTGCCTATCCCGGCCGCCGTCTTTGAAATGTCGAACCGCTTCCCACGATGCCTACGCGCGCCTGCGCACGCGCGCGCAAACACTGTGAACTTCGACGGAAAATCGCGCTTTTCCGCCCTCCACCCCGACCGTGCGTCAGAATCCACGTGACACGCCTCCTCCAAATCTGTAGGGGCGCCAGCAGCAGGCCCCCGACAGCAATGTCGGTGGTCTTCCGTCCGAGACAGTCGGTGAAGGGAATATGCCCTTCTTAATTTCCGGCCTAGACGGGGAAAAGTTCTTTACCGGCGGGGTTTTGCCCTGTCCGGGTCTGCCTGTTTCCTTTTGAGGCTACGGGCCAGTCGATCTCTCCCCTTCGGACCAATGCCCCGCGATTCGTCGCGGGTTTTGCCGTTCATCGGGTCGTCCGATGGACATGAAGTGGAGTAAAGGCATGGATCGTAATCAGAAAGCTGAGGTCGTTTCCGCGCTGAACGCACATCTGGCAGAGGTCGGCGTGGTCGTCGTGACCCGCAACCTCGGCATGACGGTCGCCCAGTCGACCCAATTGCGCCAGAAGATGCGCGAAGCCGGCGGCACCTACAAGGTTACGAAGAACCGCCTCGCCAAGATCGCCCTTGAAGGCACCGACTATAGCGGCATCAGCGACCTGCTGACCGGCCCCGTCGGCCTCGCCTCCTCGGCCGATCCGGTCGCAGCCGCCAAGGTTGCGGTCGAATTCGCCAAGACCAACGACAAGCTTGAGATCGTTGGCGGCGCGATGGGCGATGTGATGCTGAACGCGGAGGGCGTGAAAGCGCTCGCCTCGATGCCGTCGCTGGATGAACTGCGCGCGAAGATCGTTGGGCTGCTCGTTGCACCCGCGACCAAGCTCGCAACCGTCACCCAGGCACCGGCAGCCCAGCTCGCACGGGTCTTCAACGCCTATGCGGAAAAGAACGCGGCCTAATCGCCACGGCTTTTCCGAACGGAACGTTTTCAACTCTCAATTTAAGGGGCACATGCCCCGCCCAGAAGGGAATGAATTAACATGGCAGACATCAACGCACTGGTCGATCAGCTCTCGGCCCTCACCGTCCTCGAAGCCGCTGAGCTGTCGAAGGCCCTGGAAGAAAAGTGGGGCGTTTCGGCCGCCGCTGCCGTCGCCGTCGCTGGCCCCGCCGCTGGCGCCCCGGCTGCCGCCGCTGCTGAAGAGCAGACCGAATTCGACGTGATCCTGACCGGCGACGGTGGCAAGAAGATCAACGTCATCAAGGAAGTCCGCGCCATCACCGGCCTGGGCCTGACCGAAGCCAAGGCGCTCGTCGAAGGCGCGCCGAAGGCCGTCAAGGAAGGCGCCAGCAAGGACGAAGCCGAAAAGATCAAGAAGCAGCTTGAAGAAGCCGGCGCGACCGTCGAACTCAAGTAAGTTCGCGTTGCTTGGGCCCTGCGCAAGCAGGGCTCGGCTATCCGGCTTCAAGCTGGAAGAAATTGGGGCGGGGCCTTCGGGCGCCGCCCCTTTTCTTTGGGCGGTTGCTTGGGGTGGAGGGCGGACGGTTCGCCTTCCTTGAAGTACACCGTGCTCCTGCGCAGGTAGGAGCACGATGCGCTTAACGGCTGAGAATGACCGCAACTGGCCATTTGCCACCCTCCAGAAAAAGAAAACGGCCCCCGATGACGGAGGCCGTTCCCTTTTTCTCAAAAGCCCGAAGGCTGGATCAGGCGGCGAGCGCCTTCACCTTGTCCGTCACCACGGTCACGCGGGCGGTCAGCGGCGAGGCCACGTCGCCGGCCAGCTTGATCAGTGCTTCGCTGCTCTTGGCCGCTTCCTTGGTGAATTCGTCGAAGCTGCTCGAGAAGAGCTGGCTCTGGAGCTGGAAGAATTCGGTCGGGGTCTTCACGGTCGAGAAGCTCTTGAAAGAGGCGGTCGCCTTTTCGAAGCTCTTCTTGCTGTAATCCACGGCTTCCTGGCCCAGGGTTTCGAAGCCCTTGGCCGCGATCTTGCCGGACTCGACCAGCGCTTCGACATTGCCCTTGGCGATGTCGCTGAACTCTTCGATCGCCTTGGTCGACTTCTCGACGCTCACCTTCGCCTTCTCGTTCAGGTCGGCATAGACCGTTTCGAGCTTGGCCTTGGTCTCTTCAGCGAATTTCTTTCCGGTTTCGATCACGTCGTTCATCATCTTCGTTCCTTCTGTGGCGGGCAGCAATGTGGGCTCTAGCGGCCCGGCCTTGGACGACAGGCTCTTCGATTCTTTCGGTTCCGGCGGCGTCACCTTGACCGCAGGCGCAATCTCGGGCACTTCCACCTTCGGCGGTGCAGCGACCGGGGCCGGTTCGGCCACCGTGACCTTGACCGGCTCGGGCTTGACCAATTCCGGTTCGGGCGCCGCATCGACCGCCGTGGTCGCCGCGATCACGGCGACCGGATCGGCCTTGGCCACAGGCGCCGCCTTGGCAGGAGGCGTGACCGGCTTTGCCGGGGCGGGCTTTTTCACGGCCGGTTTCGCCGGTGTTATCGCAGCCTCGGCGGCCTTCAGCGCCTCACTGGCGGACAAGGTCGAAGAGACCTTCTTCGCGACCGGCTTCTTACGCACTGGCTTTGGGGTAACGGCCATGGCCCATCCTCCATTTGTTGCAGTGCACAATAGTTGTTTTCCAGACATGTTGCAAGCGCTTTTGTGCACTGCAACAAAATTGCCATATACAGCTTGCCGTAAGGGAAAGGCGGACTACCGCAAATTCCCCGCAAGCCGATGATTCAGCGCGTTTTCACGTACCGGCCAGGGGCATCCTCAATCGTCTTGAGTCGCCCCTTGCCGGGCTGGCGCGCGCCTTTCACCGGCACGGTCACCGGATTTTGCAGGCGAATCCAGTCGATCCAGTCGGGCCACCAGCTTCCCTTCGTCTCCTTCGCCTTGTCCAGAAAGGCGGCCAGAGTGGGCTGCGATTCGTCGCAGGCCCAATATTGATATTTGCCGGCGGCGGGCGGATTGACCACGCCCGCAATATGGCCCGATCCCGCAAGCAGGAAGCGAATCGGCCCCGATAAATGCTCGGTCAGCTTCCACACGCTTTCCAGCGGGGCGATATGGTCCTCCCGCCCCGCCTGCACATAAGCGGGGGTCTCTATCCGGCGCAGGTCGATGGGCGTGCCCGCGACGCTGATCGCGCCCGGCTGCACCAGCAGATTGTCGCGATAGAGCTGGGTCAGATAATCCTTGTGCCAGCGCGCCGGCAAATTGGTCGTGTCGCCGTTCCAGTACAGCAGGTCGAAAGGCGGATAATCCTGCCCCAGCAGGTAATTGTTGACCACATAGTTCCAGATGAGGTCGCGCCCCCGCAGCAGGTTGAAGGTCGCAGCCATATAGCGCCCATCGAGGAAGCCGCCGGAGGAGAGCTGCTCCACCATCTTCATCTGCTCATCGTCGACAAAAAGGGTCAGGTCGCCCGCCGCGCTGAAATCCACCTGCGCGGTGAAGAAGGTGGCGGAGGCGACCTTGTCCGCCTCCCCCCGCGCCGCCAGCAGCGCCAGCGTGGCGGCCAGCGTGGTGCCCGCGACGCAATAGCCGATGGCGTGGACGCTGGGCACGCCCAGCAGATCGCGCACCGTGTCGATCGCATCGATCTGGCCGTCCAGTATATAATCGTCCCAGATCAGATCCTTCATGGAGGCGTCGGCCGACTTCCAGGACACCAGAAAGACGCTGAGCCCCTGATCCACCGCCCATTTGACGAAGCTCTTTTCCGGCGACAGGTCGAGAATGTAGAAGCGATTGATCCAGGGCGGGAAAATGATCAGCGGCGTTTCCATCACCGCCTCCGTCGTCGGCGCATAATGGATGAGCTGGTAGAGCGGCGTTTCCTTGATGACCTTGCCGGGGGTTGAGGCGATGTTGCGCCCCACTTCGAACGCCATGCCGTCCGTATGGGTGAGCTGGCCCTTTTCCAGATCGGCCAGCATATGCTGAAGGCCCTTCACCAGATTTTCCCCGCCGCTCTGGATCGTCTTCTGCACGACCATGGGGTTGGTCAGCGGGAAATTGCTAGGCGCGATCGCGTCGAGCAGTCCGCTGGTGGCGAAGCGCAGCTTGGCCTTCTGCTTGGGATCGACGCCGTCCACCGCGTCGGCCATACGCATCAGATAATCGGAAAGCAGCAGATAGCTCTGCCGGATCAGATCGTAAAAGGGATGCTCCGTCCAGGCCGGGTCGGCAAAGCGCCGGTCCCTGGCGGCGGCGGGGCTGCCGGGCGGCGGCGGTTCGGGCTGGTCGCGCAGCAGACCGCCTGAATCGAGGAAACGTTGCCACAGCGCCAGCCCTTCATCGGCAAAGCTGGTCTGGATGCGGGACACCGCTGCGGGATCGAACGGCAGGGTGCGCCCGGTCGCGCCCGCCGCCTGTTCCAGCAGCAATTGCTGCGCGCGGCCCAGCACCTGCGTCCATTGCTGCATTTCCTCCAGCGTGGGGAGATGGGCTTCCATGACGTCCTGTGCTTTCATGGCCACCTTCCTTCTCCTGGCATGGTCGGTTTCGCGGCTTTCACTGGCGTGTCGCAATTGGGCGGGTTATAGCCTGGATGTGACAAGCTGAATGCGTGTTGCGCACTATTCCTTACCGCGAGCTTTCAGGAAAGCCCCAAAAATGTCCGAAGAATTCTACCGCATGAAGCGTCTGCCGCCCTATGTCATCGCTGAAGTGAACGCGATGCGGGCCGCCGCGCGCGCCGCGGGAGAGGACATTATTGACCTCGGCATGGGCAATCCCGACCTGCCGCCGCCCGACCATGTCATCGCCAAGCTGTGCGAAGTCGCGCAAAAGCCAAGCGCGCACGGCTATTCCCAGTCGATGGGCATTCCCGGACTGCGCAAGGCGCAGGCCAATTATTATGGCCGCCGCTTCGGCGTCGATCTGGACCCGGAGACAGAAGTGGTCGTGACCATGGGGTCGAAGGAGGGTCTCGCCAGCCTCGCCACCGCGATCACCGCGCCGGGCGACGTCGTGCTGGCGCCCAATCCCAGCTATCCGATCCACATGTTCGGCTTCATCATCGCGGGGGCGACCATCCGCTCCGTGCCGACCACGCCGGACGAACATTATTGGCAATCGCTGGAGCGGGCGATGGCCTTCACCGTGCCGCGCCCCTCGATCCTCGTCGTGGGCTATCCCAGCAACCCGACCGCCGAGACGGTGGACCTCGCTTTCTATGAGCGGCTGGTCGCCTGGGCGAAGGAGAACCAGGTGTGGGTGCTGTCCGACCTTGCCTATTCCGAGCTTTATTATGACGGCAATCCGACGCCCTCCATCCTCCAGGTGCCCGGCGCCAAGGATGTGGCGGTGGAATTCACCTCGCTCAGCAAGACCTATTCGATGGCGGGCTGGCGCATCGGCTTTGCGGTCGGCAACAAGAAGCTGATCGCGGCCCTGAAGCGGGTGAAGTCCTATCTCGATTATGGCGCGTTCACGCCGATCCAGGCGGCGGCCTGCGCGGCGCTCAACGGCCCGCAGGACATCGTGCAGAAGAACCGCGAGCTTTACCACAAGCGCCGCGACGTGATGGTGGAGGCCTTTGGCCGCGCCGGGTGGGACATTCCCGCGCCCAAGGCGTCGATGTTCGCCTGGGCGCCGCTGCCGCCTGCGCTCAAGGAGATGGGGAGCCTGGAATTTTCCAAGCAGCTCCTGACCCATGCCAAGGTCGCGGTCGCGCCGGGCGTCGGCTATGGCGAGGATGGCGAGGGCTATGTCCGCATCGCCATGGTGGAGAATGAGCAGCGGCTCCGCCAGGCCGCCCGCAACGTCAAGCAATATCTCAAGTCCATGGGCGTCAATACGCCCGCCAAAGGCGCTGCCTGAGGAATATAGGATTGTGCTCCTGCGAAGGCACTGAAGCGAGACAAGCGGCTCGCATTCAGCCCAGTTCAGGGGGTTGAGTGATGCCCGGATGGCGAGACTGGGCTCCTGCCTGCGCAGGAGCACGGTTCCTCCAAGTCATGATGGCGTGAGTCCCATGCCATCATTTCAACCCTTGCCATTTCCTTCGCTCTGCGCTGCTTTGACACCATGATCGCACTTCCCCAGGTTTCCCAGGTCGCGCAGACCATCCAGCTCGCCCTGGCCCCCGTCTTCCTGCTCGCGGGCATCGGCGCGTTCCTGAACGTCTGCGTCGGGCGGCTGGCGCGCATCATCGACCGGGCGCGGAAGGTGGAGGAGAAGATCCTAGCTTCCCGCGGCAAGGAGCATGACCGGATGGTGAGCGAGATCCGCGTGCTCGACCGGCGGATGAGCGTCGTCAACGGCGCGATCTTCCTGACGGTGGCGTCGGCCTGCGCGATCTGTCTGGTCGTCATCCTGCTGTTCGCGGCGAACCTGCTGGGGTCGCATCTGGGCACCCCGATCGCGATCCTGTTCAGCCTGGCCATGGTGTTGCAGGCGGCGGCGTTCGGCACCTTCATCCAGGAAATCCGGCTCGCCTCGCGGACCATCCACATCCGCAACGAAGTGCTTTACCATCAGGTGGAGGAAGAGGGCGCGGCATGACGAAGTTCACGGTCAATGATTATCCGGTCCAGTACCGGATGGACCCGGCGACGCCGCTGCTCTGGGCCTTGCGGGACGCGTCCAACCTGACCGGGACCAAATATGGCTGCGGCACCGGGGATTGCGGCGCCTGCACCGTCGACATAGACGGGGAAGCCGTCCGCTCCTGCCAGGTGACGATCGCCGCCACCGAGGGGAAGTTCGTCACCACCATAGAGGGATTGTCGCCCGATCGCGGCCATCCGCTGCAACAGGTGTTCGCGGCGGACAATGTGTCGCAATGCGGTTATTGCATCCCCGGCGTCATCATGACCGCATCGGCGCTGCTGCGGCGGACCAGCGATCCGAGCGATGAGGAGATCGACGCCGCGCTCACCAATCTCTGCCGTTGCGGCATCTATCCCCGGTTGCGGGGCGCGATCCAGCGCGCGGGGCGGGTGATGCGGGGCGAGGAAGTGGTGGACGCCGTGCCGCCCTCGGGGATCACCCCGGACGAGGCGGCGAAGGCGGTTCCGGCACTGCGGCGGCCGTAAGCTCATCGCATTTTCAGCGTCATGCTGAACTTGTTTCAGCATCCATTTCTCCCCACAAGAAGCCGTCTGCAAAGGCGCGATGGATGCTGAAACAAGTTCAGCATGACGGATTAGACGGGGGGACGACCTCCCATGAGGCAGCCTTAACCGAAGCGATAGCCCGAAACGGCCCATCCCAACACGGTGCTGGCATGATCGCGCACCGCCGCATCCTCCCCGCCCGCGCCCAGGGCGACCATCAGCGGCAGGAGATGCTCCTCGCGAGGATGGGCGAAATGGGCGTGGGGCAGATCGGCCCAGGCGGCGATGCGCCGGGCACGGCTGTCCGGGTCGGCATCGGTCACTGCGGCGGTCAATGCATCGTCCCAAAGCTTTGAGGGCTCGGTCGCCTGCGCGCCGCGAACCCGAAGATTGTGGAAGCTCATGCCCGAACCGATGATGAGGACGCCCTCGTCGCGCAGCGGCGCGAGCGCCCGGCCGGCGTCGATATGCGCCTGCGGATCGAGGTCGTGGCGAAGCGAGAGCTGGACGAGCGGAATGTCGGCATCGGGCAAGGCGACCTTCATCGGGATGAAGACGCCATGGTCCCAGCCGCGCTCCTCCTCCATGCCGGTAGGGAAGCCGGCCCGTTCCAGCAGGCCGGCCACGCGGCGCGCGATGCCGGGGGCGCCGGGCGCGTCCCAGCGCAGCATGTACGTGTGCGGCGGGAAGCCGTAATAGTCGAACAGCAGGCCCGGCTTTTCGCCGCTGTGGACCGTGAAGCGGCTTTCCTCCCAATGGCCGGAAACCAACAGGATCGCGCTGGGGCGTTCGGGCAGCGTCGCGATGAGATTGGCCAGATAGTCCTGCATCGGCTGCCACATCGGGTCGCTATGCGGACGGTCCGGATCGCTGGGGTCCATGAAGAAGCATGGGCCGCCGCCATGGGGGATGAAGAGGGTCGGTTGTCTCATGCCGGATAGATCGGAAGCATGCGGGCGCGGCGCAAGCGGACGGGTGGAAACAGTCTGTTTCGGGTGAGGTGAGGCCCAGGCTCCTGGCCCTTCGACGATGCTCAGGACTTGCCCAAGGTGAATGGATTGGGTGGATTGCCGTCATTTCCCATTTCGTCACCCCGGGCTTGACCCGGGGTCCCGCTTTTCTTGTAAACCGGCGTCTATCCTAAGGTAGCGGGACCCCGGATCAAGTCCGGGGTGACGGAAAGCTAATGGCGGAAGTGGCCATTTTCAGCCATGGATTAAAGTTCCGATTCTTCCAGGACGGGGAGGATCGCCTGGGCGAGAGTGGCGCCGGAATAAGGCTTTTTCAGCAAGGTCACCTCACCGAAGCGCTCCGGCAAGTCCAGCCCGTCGCCATAGCCCGTGGCGAAGAGGAAGCTGACGCCCTTTTCCGCCAGCAGGTCCGCCACCGGCAGGCTGGTCTCATTGCCCAGATTGAAGTCCAGCACGGCCAGGTCGACGTCATGAAGGGCAAGCGCTTCCCGCGCGCGGCCAACGCTGGCGGCCGTGATCACCTGCGCGCCCAGATCGCGCAGCGCGTCCTCGCCATCCATGGCGATAATCATATTATCCTCGACCAGCAGGACATTGCGGCCTTTGAGCAATGTCGGGGTCGGCGGCGCGGCGGGCTTGGCCCGCTCCGTCCCCATCACGTCCGGCAGGACGGAGGCGACATGGGCGGAGGGAATGCAGAAATGCGCCTCCAGCCCGGAGAGGCGGTAATTGACCTCCGCCCGGCCGCCCAGATCATAGGGGATGGAACGCTCTATCACCGTCGAACCGAAACCCCGGCGGGTCGGCGCGACCACCGCCGGACCGCCGCTTTCGCGCCAATGCAGCAGCAGGCTGCCGTCGCCGTCGACCTCCCAGTCGATCGTCACGCTGCCATTGTCCGAAAGCGCGCCATATTTGGCCGCGTTGGTCAGCAATTCATGGATCACCAGCGCCAGCACCGTGAAGGCGGACGGAGTGAGCAGCACATTGGGGCCAGTCAGCGCCACCCGGTCGCGCCGCTCCCCCAGATAGGCGGCCGATTCGACCTCTATCAGATCGTAGAGGCGCGCGGGCGCCCAGCGGTCCGCGGTGATCTGGTCATGGGCGCGGGCCAGGGCGTGGACGCGGCTTTCCAGCGTGTCGATGAACTGGTCGACCGATTGGGCGCTGTCGCGGGTCTGGGAGAGCAGGCCCCGGATCAGCGACAGGATGTTGCGGACGCGATGGTTGAGTTCCGCGATCAGCAATTCCTGCTTCTCATGCGCCTTCTGCCGTTCCTCATGCGCGGAATCGGACAGGCGCAGCACGACTTCCAGCAAGGCCGTCCGCAACGCTTCGGCCACGCGCAGTTCGGCGGCGGCGAAGGGCAAGGCGGTGCCGCGCACCAGTTCCGACCACTCCTCGAAGCTCTTGCGCGGGGTCAGGCGCGGGCCGTTGGGGCCATATTCCACATGTTTTTCCGGGCTTCCCGCCCAGCGCACCGAGCGGAGCTGCTCGGCCCGGAACAGCACCACATAGTCGCGGGGGCGGCGCGAAAGCGGGATGGCGAGCAGGCCCGCCGCGCGATCGGCATAGGCCGCCGCCTCCGGCATCAGGGCCGACAGATTGTCCGTCGTGAACACCTGGCTGGCCGCGGCGCGGTTGAGCATGGCGACGATCGCGGCGAAGCTCGGCTTGTCCGGCGCCAGTCCGGAAAAGGTCATCTGGCCGTCGATATAGACGCCGACGCCATCGGCCGGGATGGTGTCGAAGATCACATCCCCCAGCCAACGGGCGTTGGACAGCAGGTCATGATCCTGCGCCACCGCCGACATCAGCCGGTCGGCCACCTGCCGCGCCTTGCCCTCATAGGCGGCGGTTTCGCTGCGCTCGCGATTTTCGAGCATCATGGAGAAGATCTGGCCGAACAGTTCGGCGGCGCTGCGTTGCGCGAAGCTAGGCAGGCGCGGCGCATAATGATGGCAGGCGAACAGGCCCCAAAGCCGCCCCTCGACGATGATCGAGATGGAGAGCGAGGCCCCCACCCCCATATTGCCGAGATATTCGATATGAATAGGCGACACGGCCCGCGTCAGGCAGAGCGACATGTCCAGCGCCGCGCCCGAGGGGTCGAGCTGCGGCACCACCGGCACCGGCTTCGCCCCCACATCCGCGATCACGCGGAAGATGTTGCGCAGATAGAGCGCGCGCGCCTGGGCCGGAATGTCGGAGGCGGGATAATGCAGGCCGAAAAAGCTGTCGATGCCGGGGCGGAGCGCTTCGGCCACGACTTCGCCGTCGCCGCCGTCCGCAAAGCGATAGACCATCACCCGGTCGAAGCCGGTCAGCGCCCGCACCTGCCGCGCGCCGTCCCGCAGGAAGGCGGCCATGCCCTCCGTCTGTCCCAGCCGCGCCACCATGGAGCGGACCATGCTGCTCGCCTCCATCTCGTCATGGGAGGCCGGCTCGGCCTCGATCACGACGAGCGATCCGGAGAAATGCACCGCGACGTCGAACGGCGCGATCCCATCGACCAGGGTGAGCGAGAAGATGCGCTCCACCGCGTCGGGGCCGCGCAGCAGGGTGATGCGATTGCGCAGGCTATGGACCGCCTCCGCATGGAATATCCCGCCGATCGGCTGGCCCAGCAGCCGTTCGGGCGGAAGGCCGATAAAGTCGGCGCTGTTGGCCGAAACCCGCGACACCAGCCAATCGGCGGTCAGCGCAATCAGGAAGCCGAAGGGCTGGACGGTGCCCAGCACATGGATCGGTTCCCGGTCGCAATTGCTGAGATCGACGGCGAAATCCCCATTTTCGTCAGCCATGGGCCGTCTCCGCTTCGGCGCGGACGGCGCGGGCGAACAGGTCGAAGGCGGCATGGGCGCCGCGAATCGCCCCGTCGATCCATTGCGCGCCGCCCCGGTCGGCGGCATCGTCCAGGGCCAGTTGAAAGGCGGCCCAACCGCCCTTTTCATGCGCCGCCGACAGATAGGCGCGGGGCAGGCCTGCCGCCACCCGGCGCGCCAGCATCGCGCCGCCCAGACGCGATCCTTCCAGCGTATAGCGCGCGCCCCAGCGATAGGCCTCGCCATCGGACGCCGGGCTCTCCAGCGGCGCGGGCAGGGATTCGCCCATGGCCGCCAGGTCCCGCGCCAGCATCGGCAGGCGCGGCGCCTGCGGTTGCGCCAGCGCCTCCAACGGGGCGAGCGCGCGGGCATGCGCCTTCAGAAAAGCGGCATAGTCATCGCGATCGTCGAGCGAAAAACGGGAGAACAGATCATCGACCTGCCGATGGCTGTCCATCGTCGCTTGGCGCAGCGCCTGTCGGGCGCGGCCGGCGTGGGGCGTTTTCTTCACGCATTCTCCGTATAACGTATGGCATAGCCATGCTCTGATCTGGATCAGCTTTTTCCGTTTCACAACCATTTAGGCCGCGTACATTGGTCATACGGTCTCGATTCTTTCAAATCGCTGACCAACAAGTTCAGCATCTCGACATCGCCCGAGTCTTAAAAACGGCATATGAGGGGCGACTGGCCCCGTGAAATGAGGCGAATGGCATGTTGAGGAAAATGATGCTGGCGGGGTTGATGACCGCGACGGTTCTGGGCGGGATCGCCCCGGCCTATGCCCAGCGGGGCGATGACAATGGCGGCTGGCGAGGCCGTGGCGGCGAACGGTCGGGACGGCCCGACGGCGGGCGCGGCGGCCAGGGCAATGGCCAGCAGCAGCGCTGGGAACAGCGGCAGGCGGAACGGCCGGCGCAGGTGGCCCAGCCGCAGGCGCAACCCCAACCCCAGTGGCGCGGCAATGATGCACGCCCGGATCAGCGCGGGCCGGCGACGGTGACCCGCTGGAACCGCGGCGAGCAGCGTTTCGAAACCACCCCGCGCGGGGATGACCGGAACGGCCGGAACGACCGGAACTGGAACGACCGGCGGGACGATAATCGCCCGGTCTGGCAGGGCGACCGGCGTGGCGACGACCGCCGCGACAATGATCGCTGGCGCGGCAATGACCGGCGGGATGGCGACCGGCGCGATTGGGATCGGCGCAACGATCGGGACGACCGGCGCTGGGACAATGACAACCGGCGCGGCGGCTGGAGCGGCAACAACTGGAACGGCGGACGGCGCTTCGACGACCGCACCCGCTGGGAAGGACAGCGGCGCTGGGACAGCGGCTGGCGCAACGACCGGCGCTATGACTGGTCAAGCTATCGCTCGCGCTATGGCGATCGCTACCGGATGGGGCGCTATTATGCGCCGCGCGGATGGAGCTATGGATATTCCCGCTATTCGATCGGGATCTTCCTGAACAGCCTGCTCTATTCGAACAGCTACTGGATCGACGATCCCTATTCCTACCGCTTGCCGCCCGCTTACGGCACGCTACGCTGGGTCCGCTATTATGACGATGCGCTGCTGGTCGACATCCGCGACGGCTATGTGGTCGACGTGATCTACGATTTCTTCTGGTGATGCCGGAGGACATGCGCTCCTGAACTGGCCTTCAGGAACCACTGGGCTCGGGGCTAATCGCTCCGGGCCCTTTTCATTTGCGTCAAAAGCCCGTGCGATGGCATTGGGACGGACATGAGCGAGATTGTTGACGATGGCGGGATCGCCTCGGTTGCCCGGGCGCAAATCGGTGAGGCGGTGCGGGCGCGGCTGGACCGCAATCCGATGGTCAGCCGGATCGATGCGCCGCAGCTCGAAATCTATGGCCGCCAGGAATTTCTCAGTCCGCAGGAATGTGCCGGGCTACGGAAACTGATCGATGCGGGCGCGCAGCCCTCGACCCTGTTTTCCGGGAGCGCCAACGCCGATTATCGCACCAGCGCGAGCTGCAATCTCAGCCCCTGGGAGCCGCTGGTGGGCACCGTCAGCGACCGGATCTGCGCGCTGATGGGGCTGGAGAGCGCGCATGGCGAGACGTTGCAGGGCCAGCGCTACCAGCCGGGGCAGGAATATAAACCGCATTGGGATTATTTCCCGGTGACCGCCAACTACTGGCCGGCGATGCTGAAGACCGGAGGGCAGCGGAGCTGGACGGCGATGATCTATCTCTCGCCGGTCGAGGCGGGCGGGGAGACGCATTTTCCCCTTTGCGAATTCATGGTGCCGCCGGTCGAGGGCATGCTGCTGATGTGGAACAATATGGACCGGGACGGTTCGCCCAACAATTTCAGCCTGCACGCCGCCCGCCCAGTGGAGAAGGGCAGCAAATATGTCGTCACCAAATGGTTCCGCGAACGGCCCTGGAAGCCCTGAGTCCAGCCGGCGCTGATACAAATTGCGACATAAATGACTGATTCCTGACCATTCCATTCCCAACCCGTTCAGCCGGCGAAGGGCATAACGTCTTCGTGGTCGGCGGAACCGGCGGGACGGGAAAAGCTTTCTCCTCCCCACCGGCTTTCAGCCACCAAGCATTGGGAGAAGACTTATGCGTAAGTTGATCATTTTGGGCCTGATGGCCGCCACCGTCATGCCGGGCGCCGCCATGGCCCAGTCCCGCGGCGAGGTGCGCGACAGCGCCCGCGATCTGCGGCAGGAACAGCGCGAGCTGCGCGACGCCCAGCGTTACGGCAGCCGCCACGACGTCCGCGAGGAACGCCGGGACGTACGGGATGCCCGGCAGGAACTGCGCGAGGATTGGCGCGATTACCGCAGGTCGCACCGCGACGTCTATCGCGGCGGCAACTGGCGGGCGCCCTTCCGCTATAATCGCTGGGAAGTCGGATCGCGCCTGCGCCCGAACTATTACAGCTCGCGCTATTATGTCTCCGACCCTTATCGCTATCGCCTGCCCCGTACCGGCGCGAACCTGCAATGGGTGAGGCATTATAACGACGTGCTGCTGGTCAATGTGCGGACCGGCCGGGTGGTGGAAGTGCATCGCGGCTTCTTCTGGTAAGCAGCGCGGCTTGAATAACGAAACGGCCCCTGGGAAGCTCGAGGGGCCGTTTCTTTTTGCGCTATGGCGCAGGCGGTCCACATGGAAGACCCCTTGGCCGCGCCGCTCGTTCCCGGGCAGGCGCGGCCGATGGCGCGGAAACCGCACCATCAGTCCGAAAGGGGGTGGACCACTAGCCGAAACGTTCATCCCGGCGAAAGGTTCCCCGTCAGGCGGCTAGCGCCTCCGCGATCAGGCGGCGACTGTTGGCGATGCCGTAGAGCGCGATGAAGCTGCCCATGCGCGGCCCCTGATCGGCGCCCAGCAGAGTCTGGTAGAGCGCCTTGAACCAGTCGCGCAGCTCGGCAAAGCCATAGGCTTCGTCCTTGCCGATGGCGTAGACGATGTTCTGAATATCCTCCGCCGTCGCGCCTTCGGGCAGCGCCGCGAGTTCCTCATCCAGCTTGCGCAGAGCGGCGGCTTCGCTTTGCGTGGGTGCGCGGCGCTTGAGCGTCGGAGCGACGAAATCGCGGTGATAGGCCAGCGCATGGCCGATCAGCGCATCCAGTTCCGGATAGGTCTGCGCGTTGGCGTCCGCGACATAATTTTGGAGATAGCCCCAGACCTGTTCGCGGCTGGCGTCGCCCATCACGCCCACGAGATTGAGCAGCAGGCCGAAAGTCACCGGCAGCTCGCCCTGCGGCAGTTGGCCGTCATGGATATGGTGGACCGGGTTGCCGAGCTGCTGCTCGACCGCCTGCTTGGAGTAATTGCCGCGGAACTGCCAATATTCGTCCACGGCGCGGGGGATGACGCCCATATGGAGCTGCTTCGCCTTTTTCGGCTCGCGATAGGCGTAGAAGGCCAGGCTTTCCTGCGGGCCGTAGGTCAGCCATTGCTCCAGGCTGAGGCCATTGCCCTTGGACTTGGAGATTTTCTCGCCCTTTTCGTCGAGGAACATCTCGTAATTGAAGCCCTCGGGTGGGCGGGCGCCCAGGGCGCGGCAGATTTTCGACGACTGGGTGACCGAATCGATCAGATCCTTGCCCGCCATCTCATAATCGACGCCCAGCGCGACCCAGCGCATCGCCCAGTCGACCTTCCATTGCAGCTTGGCGCCGCCCGACAGGATCGACTGTTCGATCACTTCGCCCTCATCCTCGAAACGGACGAGGCCGGCATCGGCGTCGATCACCTCGACCGGCACCTGGAGCACGATGCCGCTCTTCGCGCTGATCGGCAGCACCGGGGAATAGGTCGCCTGCCGTTCCTTGCGCAGCGTCGGCAGCATGATGTCCATGATGGCCTGATAGTGGCGCAGGACATTTTTCAACGCATCATCGAAGGCGCCCGACCTGTAGCGGTCGGTGGCCGAGACGAACTCGTAATCGAAGCCGAAGCGGTCGAGAAACTCCCGCAGCATGGCGTTGTTGTGATGGGCGAAGCTTTCGAACTTCCCGAACGGATCGGGCACCTCCGTCAGCGGCTTGCCCAGATGCTGCGCCAGCATCGCCTGGTTGGGCACATTGTCCGGCACCTTGCGCAGGCCGTCCATGTCATCGCTGAACGCAATCAGGCGGGTCGGAATGTCCGACAGCGCGTGATAGGCGTTGCGGACCATGGTGGTGCGCAGCACTTCGTTGAACGTGCCGATATGCGGCAGGCCGGAGGGGCCATAGCCCGTCTCGAACAGCACATAGCCCTTTTCGGGCGCGGCACTCTGATAGCGCTTCAGGAGCTTGCGGGCTTCCTCATAGGGCCAGGCCTTGGACGCCTGCGCGGCGGTGCGGATGAGTTCGGACACGGTCATGATGCGCTCCCCCTAAGCATTTTCACGGCCGTTGGAAACATCTGACGACTCGGAAAACTTCTTGGCGGCGGGCGGAAAGGCAAAACAATCATTAACGTCGATCAACCTCCGATCCGGAGCGATGAGGACGGTTTCAAGTGTCAAAATGGAGACGAATGGCGGGTTTTGGAACGCCGTCTTTAACTTTGATTAACCCTGATGATGCATATTTATCGGGAGCTTAGGGGGCTCAGGAGGGACTATGCAGCCGCGCAGCCGTCATAGAATAACCGTCGATATACCCGTCGTCGTGACGACAGTGCTCGACAGTCTGGAAGGAATGATCATCGATTTGAGCGAAGGCGGCGCCCAGATTGCGGGCTGCGGCCTGCCGGCGCGCAGCCAGTGCCAGATCGATTATGAGGGCCATGTCGTCTTCGCCATCGTGCAATGGTCGGAGAAAGACCGGATGGGCCTTCGTTTCCCCTATGAGCTGACCGACGGGCCTTTGTTCGACCGGCTGGAGATTGCGCGGGCGGCGCGTTTGACGCCCACGGCGTTCCAGCCCCGGACTTTGGGTGCGCGGCCCGGGGGTGGATTTGGACGCCGGTTCGGCTGAATCGAGCGCATTTCGGGTTTCCCTTTTGTTCCCGTTCGCCTAAGCCGGACGGGTGATCGATCCCACCGCCCTGCCCGCCCTTCACGCCAGCCATGGCGGCATCTGGCTCAGGGAAGGGGATCGGACCTCGGCCGTCGCCAAGGGCACCGCCATTGCGCGGACGGCGGAGACGCCGACGCTGCTGCTGAACGCGCCGTTGACCGGGCAGCGGCTGGGCTATCCCGATCTCAATGGCCTTGATCTGCTGGAATTGTGGGCCTTCATCCATCCGGCACGCTTTCTGGTGCCGACGCCCAAGGGGTTGGCCGAGGCGCTGAACCTGCCGCGTCCGGCAAGCGAAGCGGATATTCCCGAATTGCTGCAGACGGCGACCGGCGCTTTGCTGGCGACGCTGGAATCCCCGTCATGGACCGAGCGCGAGGGCGGCTGGACGGCGGCGCAGTCGCTGCATCGGTTGCGCTGGCCCTGGGCGCCGCTGGTGGCCGGGCGCATCGCCCAGCCGAAGGAAGCGGAGCGTTGGCTCTTCTCCAAATTGCCGGAATGGGAGGAGAGCCCACCCCGCCCTGCCCCCCGCTCGGTATCGCTGCAACCCGACGCGGTGGTGGCGCGGCTGGAGCAGTTGACCGGCGCGGGAGCCGAAGCGCGACCGGGACAGCGCGCCTATGCGGCGGCGGCGGCGGAGGTGTTCCGGCCCAAGGCGCATCGCGACCAGCCCAATATGCTGCTGGCGGAGGCCGGGACCGGGATCGGCAAGACTTTGGGCTATCTCGCCCCCGCCTCGCTCTGGGCCGGGGAGGCGCAGGGGACGGTGTGGATTTCCACCTTTACCAAGGCGTTGCAGCGGCAGTTGGACCGGGAGAGTTTGCGCCTGTTCCCCGATCCCGCCGTGGCGGCAAAGCGGGTGGTGGTGCGCAAGGGGCGGGAAAATTATCTCTGCCTGCTGAACCTGGAGGATGCGCTGCAAGGCGGCTTTGCGGGGCGCGCGGCGATATTGGCGCAACTGGTGGCGCGCTGGGCAGCCTTCACCAAGGATGGCGACATGATCGGCGGCGACCTGCCGGGCTGGCTGCCGACCTTGTTCCGGCGCAACGGGTCGACGGCGCTGACCGACCGGCGCGGCGAGTGCATCTATGCGGGCTGTCCGCACTATCGGAAATGTTTCGTCGAGCGGTCGGCGCGGGCTTCGGCGGATGCGGACATCGTGATCGCCAATCACGCGCTGGTGATGATCAACGCGGCGCGGGGGCGCGAGACGGGGCAGGCGCCGCAGCGCATCGTGTTCGACGAGGGCCATCATCTGTTCGACGCGGCGGATTCGACCTTTTCCGTGGCCCTATCGGGGCAGGAGGCGATCGAACTGCGCCGCTGGGTGATGGGGCCGGAGGGCAACTCCAGAGGACGAAGGCGCGGGCTGGCGGCGCGGCTGTCGGACCTTGCCAATTATGACGAGCAGGGCGGCGAGGCGATCCGGGCGGCGGCGGAGGCGGCGCGGGCGTTGCCCGCCGACGAATGGCTGAAGCGGATCGTCGCGGGCGAGCCGTTCGGGCCGGTCGAGGAGCTGTTGGCCGCCGTGCGCGGGACGGTCTATGCGCGGGCCGCCGATACGGGTGAGGCCGATGCGGGCTATGGTCTGGAGACCGAATTGGCCGAGCCGGATGGCGCGCTGGTCGAGGCCGCGCAGGAGGCGGCGCGGGCTTTGGACAATCTGCTGCGCCCTCTCACCCATCTTGGCAAGCGGATGGAGGCGGTGATCGAGGAAGCGCCCGACTGGCTGGACGGCGCGGCGCGGGCGCGGGTCGAGGGGGCGATCGCTTCGCTCGGCTGGCGGCGCGATCTGGTGACGGCCTGGCTGGCGCTGCTGGCGCGGATCGGCGGACCCGCCGACGCGGATTTCGTGGACTGGCTGGCGGTCGAGCGGATCGAGGGGCGGGAGTTCGACATCGGCATCCACCGCCACTGGCTGGACCCAACGCGGCCGCTGGCGCAGGCGGTGCTGAAACCGGCGCAAGGCGTGCTGATCACCTCCGCCACGCTGAAAGGCGGCGGCGATTGGGACAATGCGGCGAGCCGGAGCGGCGCCACCCATCTGCCGCGTGGCGCGGAGCAGTTCGAGGCAAGCAGCCCCTTCGACTATCCGGAGCGGTCGGAAGTGCTGATCGTCACCGACATCAAGCGCGGCGACATTGCGGCGCTGTCGGGCGCCTATGCCCGGCTGATCGAGGCGGCAGGCGGCGGGACTTTGGGGCTTTTTACCGCGATCCGGCGGCTGCGGGCGGTGCATGCGCGCATTGCCGACCGGCTGGCCCGGGCGGGGCTGCCGCTTTACGCGCAGCATGTCGACCCGATGGACACGGGCACGCTGATCGACATTTTCCGCGACGATCCCCGCGCCTCGCTGCTGGGCACCGATGCCTTGCGCGACGGGGTGGACGTGCCGGGCCATTCGCTGCGGCTGGTGGTGATGGAGGGCGTGCCCTGGTCCAAGCCGACCGTGCTGCACGCTGCGCGCAAGCTGGCAGGCGGCGGCAGCGCCTATGACGACCGGCTGATCCGGGCGCGCATGGCGCAAGCGTTCGGGCGGCTGATCCGGCGGGCGGAGGACCGGGGCAGCTTCGTCATCCTCTCCGCCGCCATGCCCAGCCGGCTGCTCAGCGCCTTCCCGCCCGGCACACCGATCCGCCGCCTGACGCTGGACGAGGCCATCATATCGGTCAGCGGCCATTCCCGCGCTGGCCTTGGCGAGAGCATGGCGCTAGGGCATCAGGGATTCGAATCCGGCATTCTGTGACCCATAGGATCACAGAGGCATTATTTTCCGCGTTTTCCGAGTCAGCAGTTGATCCCACCTGCTTCGAAAACGCTCTGGGGCCTGGAGCAAAAATGAAGCGGTTGATCCTGTTCCGTCACGCCAAGTCCGATTGGGACGATCCGGTTGCGCGGGACTTCGACCGGCCGCTGAATCGTCGCGGCGAAAAGGCGGCGCTGGTGATGGGCGAGTTCGCCAAGGCGCGGGACATCGGCTTCGACATGGTCATCGCTTCCCCCGCGGTGCGCGTGGTGGAGACGCTGAACAGCTTCTTCACCAGCTATGGCGACGCGGTCGATCCGCATTGGGACCGGCGCATCTATCTCGCCTCCACGCCGACCCTGTTCGACGTGATCCGCGACCTGCCCGACAGCGCCGACAGCGTGCTGATGTCCGGGCATAATCCGGGGCTGGAGGAACTGATCCTCGACCTTGTCCCCGACGATGGCGCAAGCCCGCTGCGCGAGGATGTGGAGGTGAAGTTCCCGACCGCCTCGATCGCGGTCATGGACCTGCCGATCGATCATTGGAGCGAGGTGAAGCCCAATATCGCGACCCTCGCCAGCTTCACGCGCCCGCGCGACCTGGACCCGGCGCTGGGGCCGGGTTCGCGCTGAGCCGGGCTGTGACGCCCATCCTCTGGCGGCGGGCGGAGGCGCGGGATGCTGCAGCGCTTTCGCTGCTGGGCGGCGCGACCTTTCTTGCCAGCTTTGCCCATGATCATCCCGGCGACGCGCTGATCGCCCATGTCCGCGACGCGCATGGGGAAGCCTATTATGCGGCGGCGCTGGCCGATCCCGGCCAGACCGTGCTGATCGGGGAAACGCCGCTGGGCGCCCCGGTCGGCTATGCGCTGCTGATGCCGCCCGCCTTGCCGGTGGAGAGGCGGGATGGCGATCTTGAGCTCAAGCGCATCTATCTGCTCTCCGGTTGGCAGGGCGGCGGCAATGGCGCGGCCTTGCTGGCGCTGGTGATGGAGGAAGCGCGGCGACGCGGGGCGAAACGCCTGTTGCTCGCGGTCCATGAGGCCAATCAGGGCGCGCAGCGTTTCTATGCGCGGCACGGCTTCGTCGAAGTGGGCGAAACGGTCTTCATGGTGGGCGACGCGCCGTTTCGGGATCTGATCTACGCAGCTCCGCTTGAGTGATTGGGATGCATCCACTTATCGACTGCGCTCGAAATGAACGCACATGGCGGGCATGAACTGTTTGACCTGACTGAAGCGAAACGTGCTCCTGCGCAGGCACTCGAACGGGACGCCTGGCTCGTGAGAGCCCAGTTCAAACGGTGCGATGATCCACTGGGGGCGGGGCGGGGCTCCTGCCTGCGCAGGAGCACCTTTTATCCAAACAGATCGTCGCTCTATTCCCCGATCGCCTTGGCAAGCGCGGCGCGAATGGCTTCCAGGCGGGGCAGCAAATCGGCGCTGGGAGCCACTTCGCCATTCCTGGCCGGTGTGGGCTCAGGCACAGCTGGCAACGGATCGCCGCCGCCATCAGCAAGCGCCTTTTGCGCGCCGCGCACGGTGAAGCCCTCGACATTCAGCAGATGGTTGATGCGCCGCACCAGCGCCACGTCGGCGGGGCGATAATAGCGGCGGTTGCCCGAGCGCTGAAGCGGCCGGAGCTGGGTGAAGCGCGTTTCCCAATAGCGCAGGATGTGCTGCGGCAGGTCGAGTTCGCTCGCCAGCTCACTGATCGTCAGAAATGCGCCCTCTGCCTTTTCCATGGTCATGATGTTGCACCCTTAGCGGCGCCAAGGTCAACCTTCGGGAAAATGGCTATTCTGGGGATCGCCCGCCTCAGGCCGAGGCGACGCGGTCCCGCATCGTCTGGCTGGCGCGGAAGGTCAGCACCCGGCGCGGTTCGATCGGCACTTCGACGCCCGTCTTGGGGTTGCGGCCCATGCGCTGCGTCTTGTCGCGCAGCACGAAGGTGCCGAAGCTGGAGATCTTCACATTTTCCCCGCGTTCGAGCGCGGAGGACATATGCTCCAATATGGATTCGATTAAAGTTGCCGCTTCCGCCCGTGAAAGGCCAATATGACGGTTCACGCTCTCCGCAAGATCCGCGCGCGTTAGAGTCCCTGTACCGCTCATCGCACTTCCCCACCTTGACACCCGTCGAGCCTAAATGCGGGTGATCATTTGATAATGTGCGCGATTCTGCATGATTCGGCAAGATGACCGATGGCTCTAATCCTTAAAAAACCGTGAAAAATAGGCGATATAGCGGTCCCGGAATGGGACTTGGGGCATTCTGGAGCGAGGGGCGATCCCTTTTGGGTGGGATGACGTTGACGAGAGGCAATAGCTGGAGGCTTGGCTTGGTCCAGCGGGAGCAGGGATGGGCGGATTCCCGGCAGCGCTCAGGCTGGCCCCATCGCCTTCATCATGGCGCGGAAATTGTCCATTGTCGTGGCGGCGAGATATTCGGCCTGCATCTCCTGCGTCAGCAGTTCGACCATCTGGCGGCCCTCTATCCACAATTCGATGACGCCAAAGGCCCCGCCCCGCTTGCGATATTTGGCGGGCCAGCCTTCGCGGGAGGCGATCGCCATCACTTCCGCCTGGCTGAGCGGCGTGGCGAGGGCGGCATGGGTGGCGGTGTAGCCGGTCTGCTCCGTCTGTTCGCCAAAGCTGTCGGCGTCGCCTTCCGCCTCGCGCAGCACAATGCCCAGCGGATAGACTTCCATCGCCGTGCCGCGATCGTCCCCGGCCACCGCGATCCAGCTTCCCACCGCGACCGGCGGAAAGGGAAAGGCATCTCCACGCCAGAATTCAGCGATCACCTGGGCCACATGGCGCGGATCGCGGGCGGCGATCGACAGATGGAACAGCATGCGGCGACTCCCCGACGCTTGGGATGGATAAGGCGCGAACCATGCCATAAAGACGCCGCGCCGGATTGGAGATTTCGGACCGGACCCACCGCAAGGACGGGCCCGACCGGAACGGTCACGCCTTGGTGCATTCCCCGGCGCGCTTGCCGGTGACGTCATGGGTGGTGCGCAGGACGGGGCTGCCGCCCTCCGTCTTGGTCATGGTGCTGCCCAAGGTCAGCGTGTCGGCGGTAAAATTGCCCTCCAGCACGATTTCGGATGTACCCTTGCCGGACGTGCAGCTCAGCGTCGCGATCAACCGGCCCTTGCGGATCAGCTTGTCCTTATAGGTGCAGTCCTTGCCTTCCGCGCCGGCGAGCGCGTTCGCGTCGGGCACGCCCGCCGCGTCGATGGCGATGCAGGCCTTGTCCTCGCTGACTTGTTTCAGTGCGGCCTGATATTCGGCCGGAGTGACGGTGGGGGTGTTGTAGCCGGTGGTCTTGCGGGTCAGCGTCCATTCGCCGGCCTGCATGACGATCGGCGCTTCGGCGGTTTCGGGTGCGGGTTCCGGCTTGCTGCCACACGCAGCCAAACCGAGAGCGAGCGGCAACGCCGCCAGCGCAACTTTCTGCATATCCTCTCCCCTGTTCTCTAATCGGAACGGGCAGAAGCTCGCGCCAAGTCATGCAAAGCGCAAGAAGAATTTCTCAGCGCTTCCTGTAGGTGGGGGCGTGGAAGTCAGGCGGCTTGGCGGCGACCCAGGCAAGGAAGCGGGCCAGATCGGGATGGGCGCGCAAGGCGTCGGCATCGCCATAAGCGCGGGCAAGGTCGGCATTGCTCAGATGAGCGTGGATGGCGCGGTGGCAGATCGGGTGGACGGGCACCATGTCCCGCCCGCCTTTGCTTTTGGGCACCGGATGATGCCATTCGACGCGTTTGCCCAGCGGCCGCTCGCAGAGCCAGCACGCCGGGCTTTCGGTCATTTCCCCCGCTCTTACTTGGCTGCGCAGGTCGCGCCGATCCACTTGCCGGACGTCTTGGCCTTCATGCTCATGTTCATGCCGTTGGGCGCGCCGGTCATCTTCATGTCCATGCGCATCTCATAGCTTTCGGGCGCATAGTCGCCCGACATGACGGCGTTCATCGTGCCGCCCTGCGACTTGCAGCTTATCTCGCCCTTCACCGATCCGCCGCTGGCGTCGAAGCCCTTATAGGTGCAGTCCTTATTCTCCTGGCCGGAGAACATCTTGCCGCTGGGGTTGGCCGCTTCTTCGGGCGAGACGCAATATTTGATCGAGGTGCGGCTCATCATCTTCTTCATCTGCTCTTTCATCTGGGCGCCGCCGCCCGGCATGTTCGGCATGTCGATATCTTCCAGCTCATAAGTGCCCTCCCACTGGCCGGGCTTGAGCTGGACCTTCTGGACCTCCTGTTTGACCTCTTCCTTGGTCTGGGGCTGGCCGGACGGTTTTTCGCCGCAGGCCGCCAGCAGGGCCGTCGCCCCCATCAGGCCGATCAGGATGGGAAGTGTCGGACGCATAGGCTTTTCTCCCTGTTTCCACGCCTTTGTGGCGCGACCATATCAAGGAAGAGAGAGGATGCAATGCGGAATGGAAAACCATTTGTTCTTGATTTGTTCTCATTGTTATGATACGCGCCTTCGGCAAACGGGGGAGCATTTATGGAGCGGGAAGAAGCAGGTGATACGCATGCTTTAAGGGCCTTCGGCCATTATCTTCGGACAGGACAGAGGATCAGCCCTGATCGGTTGGAAGTGAAATTCAATCCTTGGCATGATGAAAAGAATGGGCGGTTCACATTTGTCGGGCAAGGGCGCTATTTTGGCGGAGAAGGCAGCGCAAATGATGGTCGTCCGCCTGAATTGTGGAGCGGCGTGCAAAATTGACCCCCTTAGCGGGGTGATCGGCGTCTAAAATTGACCCCCATCATTCCAGAGTGTGAGGCGTCGCGGCTTGGACTTCCAGGCGGCGAGGATGGGGATGTTGATTGTGGAGACTATTGCCAAGATTCGCAGGGAGCACAGGGAAGGTAAGCCGATCAAAGAGATCGCGCGTGATTTACGGTTGTCGCGCAACACGGTGCGCAAGGCGATCCGTGCGCCGGAGGCGGATTTCAGCTACGAACGCAAGGAGCAGCCTCGACCGCAGACCGGGCCATTTCGCGAACGGCTGGACGAGTTGTTGGTGCAGAACGAGGAACGGCCCCGGCGTGATCGGCTACGGCTGACACGGATACACGATCTTCTGGAGCGTGAGGGTTTCACCGGCTCCTACGATGCGGTTCGGCGCTATGCGGCACGCTGGAAGCGCGAACGCCGGACCGACGGCGGCGATATGAGCAAGGTGTTCATCCCGCTCATGTTCCGGCCGGGTGAGGCCTATCAGTTCGACTGGAGCCACGAGGACGTGGAGATCGCCGGCAAGCCGATGCGGGTGAAGGTAGCTCATATGCGGTTGTGCTGGTCGCGGGCGCCGTATGTGCGGGCCTATCCGCGCGAGACCCAGGAGATGCTCTTTGACGCGCATGCCCGGGGCTTTGCCTTTTTTGGCGGGGTGCCGACGCGCGGCATTTACGACAACATGAAGACCGCGGTGACGAGCGTGTTCACCGGCAAGGAGCGGGTGTTCAACCGGCGCTTCCTGATCATGACGGATCATTATGGCGTCGAGCCTGTGGCTTGCAGCCCGGCGGCAGGCTGGGAGAAGGGACAGGTCGAGAACCAGGTCCAGACCAGCCGGGAGCGGCTGTTCAAGCCCCGGTTGCGCTTTGCCAGCCTCGAAGAGCTGAACGCCTGGCTGGAGGCCGAGTGCCGACGGTGGGCCGAGCGTTATGCCCATCCAGATCTGGAAGACATGACCATTGCGCAGGCGCTGGAGATGGAACGATCCTCGCTGCAGTCATTGGCCACGCCCTTTGACGGCTTCTTCGAGAGCGAACATGTGGCGAGCGCAACCTGCCTGGTGAGCTTCGATCGCAACCGATACTCGGTCATGGCGAGTGCGGCCCGGGAGGCGGTGCAACTGCGCGCCTATGCCGACAGGATCGTCATCCGTTGTGCAGGCCAAGCGGTTGCCGAGCATGCTCGCGTGTTCGGCCGCAACCAGACGGCGTTCAACCCTTGGCATTATCTGCCGGTCCTGATCCGCAAGCCGGGAGCATTGCGCAACGGCGCTCCCTTCCAGGACTGGGATCTTCCGCCGGCCCTGGCCCAACTGCGCCGCAAGCTGGGCAAAAGCGATGACGCAGATCGGCGCTTCGTCCGGGTGCTGGCAGCAGTGCCCGAAGATGGGCTGGAGGCGGTCGAAGCTGCCGTCCGCGAAGCTATGATGGCGGGTACGGCCAATGACGAAGTGATCCTCAACATCCTGTCGCGCCGACGCGAACCCCAGCCCACCCAGGCCATCAGCGTCCTGGTCGATCTGAAGCTCAAGCATCCGCCCATCGCCGACTGCGCGCGTTATGACATGGTGCGAGGCCTCGATGCAGCGGCATGAGATGTTGGCAGCCCTGAAGGGGCTGGGCCTAAAGGGCATGATCGCCGCGTTCGACGATGCCGTTACCAACGGCGTCCGTCGTGACCGGACCGCCATGGAGATGCTCGGCGACCTGCTCCGCGCTGAAGGCGCGCATCGAGAAGCCGCTTCGATCCGATACCGCATGACTGCGGCCAGGCTGCCGGCCATCAAGGATCTCGACGGCTTTGTGTTCGCCGATACACCGATCAACGAAAGCCTGGTGCGTTCACTCCATGCCGGTTCATTCCTGCCGGAAAGGCGCAATATCGTACTGGTTGGTGGCACCGGCACCGGCAAGACACATCTCGCGCTTGCCATCGCCGCTGCCGTGGTTCGTGCCGGGTCGAGAGGACGGTTCTTCAATACTGTCGACCTGGTCAATCGTCTGGAGGAGGAAACCCGGCAGGCCAAGGCTGGCAACCTGGCCGCCCAGATGGCCCGCCTGGACGTCGTGGTGCTGGACGAACTCGGGTATCTGCCGTTCGCCCGTTCAGGAGGGCAGATGCTGTTCCATCTGATCAGCAAACTCTATGAAAAGACCTCGGTGATCATCACCACCAATCTCGCCTTCGGCGAATGGCCGAGCGTCTTCCAGGATGCCAAAATGACAACGGCGCTGCTGGACCGCGTCACCCACCACTGCGACATTATCGAGACCGGCAACGATAGCTGGCGGTTCAAAAACCGAAGCTGAGACGAGGAAAAACCCCTTCCCCCGGACCCCCATCCCCGGCGGTTACCCCGGTGGGTCCACAGGCACCTCCCGCGGACGCCGCCGCCAGCGCTCCTGACGGCGCGCGGCGGCGTCCGCGGGTCCCTCCTATGGACTACCGGGATAACCGCCGGCACTCACAAAAAGGGGGTCAATGTTGGGCGCCGATAGGGGGTCAACTTTGCGCGCCGGTTGACAGCCTGAATCAAGGGGAAATGGCGGAAGAGGCCAAACCGCAGAATCAAACCACACGGGTAATCCAACAGATGACGATGGGGTGCCGGATCGCAGCCATCTCCGTCCCGACCATCCGAGTAATTATTCCTTATATACCGTTCAATTGGGCGATTCTCTCTCGCGCATAGCCGCGTTGCGGAAAGGACTGAGGGCCAGCGACCTCGCTTGGCTGAACCGGATGCCGCTCGATCAGCCGCTGAGGATCGGGCAACGGATCAAGCTGCCCCATCAGCAGTCTTTGGATGCGGGACGCGAGGCTAAGAACAAGTTCCTTGCCCTTGCCTATTATATGGACACGCATGGCGGGAAGTTACCACCCAACCCGGCGAAACCGCCTTCGCTGGAAAGCCAAATTCTTGATTCCAATTGGACGAGGCAGAGCAAGAATGGCTATGATTTCCACATCGACATTCTTGCTCGACTTCGGAAAGCTGGCGGCAGACTTTCTCTCGGTCCGACCGGAGCGCGATCACGCCGCAATCAGCTTCAGGCTGGTAGGCCAGATCGTCGTCCCAGTGATGATGGCGGGCATTTTATCGCTTCTCGCTTCAACGGGCCAAGCGACAGCTTCAATCATTTTGCGCAAGATGCCAATTTCAACCGGGGCGCCTATCGTGCCATGGAGGATAGCTGGGCGAAGGAGCTACGGGCTGGGAAAAAAGTCATTGTCGAGATTATTCCAAAATATATCGGAACGTCGAGACGACCCAATAGCATTACCGTCACTTGGGAAATCGATGGTAAACACAACTTTCAATTTTTCCCGAACGAAGCAAAAGGTAGAGCCAGTGGAAAAAGATAAATTTGACGTTCTGGGTCCACTGTTAAACGAAATTGGCCAGGAACTGGCAAATATTGTCGGCGGCGATCCAGAGGGCGTTTTCTTGTACACGGAAATTGGCGAGGGCTGGGTTCGCCCAAGCATTTTCAGGAACGAGGGAGATGTTGTTCGCTATTATAGCCCTCAAGACAGTGATCTACCGGATCTTCTTTTTGAGGCATGGCATACGGAGACTCGAGAAGGCTCCATGCGCTGGTCGGTGATGGAATATGATGTGAAGGATGGTAAATTCAGCGTCAGTTTCAAATATCCGGAGGAGGTGAATGTCGAGATCGTCGATGGTGCGCGGCGTGAGGCAGCCCTTCGCGCTCGCTATGGTGACAAGCCGGTGGTCTATCCACCCCCACCCAAAGGGGCGTTTGAACTGAAGCCCTGAAAGGACCAAGAGGCACGGCTTTCCGCTTATCGGCACAGGAAAGCGTGAAGCCGATTGCGTCTCCGGTCAAAGGTCCCATATTCGGCGCATGTCTATCCAGATCCGCACCACGCTGGACGAGCCGGAAACCGGCGAAGGCTTCGTCCCCCACCGTCCTGCGCGCCCGGAAAAGAGCGAGGGCGGGCGGGCGTTCAAGCTGGTTTCCGATTATGAACCGTCGGGCGACCAGCCGACCGCCATCGCAGAGCTGGTGGAAACCGCGCTGACGGGCGAGAAGGATCAGGTGCTGCTGGGCGTCACCGGATCGGGCAAGACCTTCACCATGGCGAAGGTGGTCGAGGCGTTGCAGCGGCCCGCTTTGGTGCTGGCGCCGAACAAGATATTGGCGGCGCAGCTTTATGGGGAGTTCAAGAGCTTCTTCCCCGAAAATGCCGTCGAATATTTCGTCAGCTATTATGATTATTACCAGCCCGAAGCCTATGTGCCGCGCTCCGACACCTATATTGAGAAAGAGTCGAGCGTAAACGAGGCGATCGACCGGATGCGCCATTCGGCCACTCGCGCCCTTCTGGAGCGGGACGATGTGCTGATCGTGGCGTCGGTGTCCTGCATCTACGGCATCGGATCGGTCGAAACCTATGCGGCCATGACCTTCGCGATGAAGAAGGGCCAGGTCGAGGACCAGCGAGAGATCATCCGCAAGCTGGTGGCGCTCCAGTACAAGCGCAACGATGCGGGTTTTGCGCGGGGCAATTTCCGGGTGAAGGGGGATAATCTGGAAATCTTCCCTTCGCACTATGAGGATACGGCGTGGCGGGTCAGCTTCTTCGGCAATGAGATTGAGGAGATTGTCGAGTTCGATCCGCTGACGGGGAAGAAGATCGCTTCATTGGACTATGTGAAGGTCTTTCCCAACAGCCACCACGTCACGCCGGGGCCGACGCTCAAGCAGGCGATGGAGGCGATCCGGTTCGAACTGGCGGAGCGGCTGAAGGAACTGACGGCCGAGGGCAAGCTGCTGGAGGCGCAGCGGCTGGAGCAGCGGACCAATTTCGATCTGGAGATGATCGCGGCGACCGGCTCCTGCGCGGGGATCGAGAATTATTCGCGCTTCCTGACCGGCCGCCTGCCGGGCGAGCCGCCACCGACACTGTTTGAGTATCTGCCTGAGAACGCCCTGCTGTTCGTGGATGAAAGCCACCAGACCGTGCCGCAGATCGGCGCGATGGCGCGAGGCGACCATCGGCGCAAGATCACGCTGGCTGAATATGGCTTCCGCCTGCCGAGCTGCATCGACAACCGGCCACTGCGCTTCAACGAGTGGGACGTGATGCGGCCGCAAACCGTTTCGGTGTCCGCTACCCCCGGCCCCTGGGAAATGGAGCAGACCGGCGGCACCTTCTCCGAACAGGTGATCCGTCCGACCGGACTCATCGATCCGCCGGTGGAGATCAAGCCGGTCGAGGATCAGGTGGACGACCTGATCAACGAATGCCGCAAGGTTGCCGCGCAGGGATACCGAACGCTCGTCACCACGCTGACCAAGCGCATGGCAGAAGACCTGACCGAGTTCATGCATGAGGCGGGGATCAAGGTCCGCTACATGCACAGCGACGTTGAGACGCTGGAGCGTATCGAGCTGATCCGCGATTTGCGGCTGGGCGTCTATGATGTGCTGATCGGCATCAACCTGTTGCGCGAGGGGCTGGATATTCCCGAATGCGGGCTGGTGGCGATCTTGGATGCGGACAAGGAAGGGTTCCTGCGCTCCGAAACCTCGCTGATCCAGACGATCGGGCGCGCGGCGCGTAATGTCGAGGGACGGGTGATCCTCTATGCCGACCGGGTGACGGGGAGCATGGAGCGGGCGCTCAATGAGACGTCTCGGCGGCGCGAGAAGCAGATGGAATATAATGCCGAGCATGGCATCACGCCGACCACGATCAAGCGCAATATCAGCGACATCATCGCCCATGTGGCGTCGAAGGATCAGGTGACGGTCGAGACGGGGCTGGAGGATCGGCCGCATCTCGTCGGTCACAATCTGCGCGCCTATATCGAGGATCTGGAGAAGAAGATGCGCGCCGCGGCGGCGGACCTGGAGTTCGAGGAAGCCGGCCGCATCCGCGACGAAATCCGCAAGCTGGAGGCGGAGGAACTGGGCTTGCCTGCCGAGCAGCAGGTGGCGGCGCCGAGGGGGCGGGCGACCGAGGGGAAGCCGGGGACACGGAAATTGCGCTACGGCAAGGTGCAGAGGAAGTTCGGGCGGTAGAGGTTGGAACGCACCGTTCGGCTGCGCGGTGATACGGCAAGGATGGTTGGGAAGCGGACGGTCTGTTTGCGCCGTTTCCTAGAAACGCGCCGTGCTCCTGCGAAGGCAGGAGCCCAGTTCAGGTGCTGCGATAACATTCTGAGGGCAGGACTGGGCTCCTGCCTTCGCAGGAGCACGCACCGCCTAACGGCCGCAACTGACCAAACTCAGCCCTACACCCGCAAGACGCAGGCGCCCCAGGTGAAACCGCCGCCCATAGCCTCCAG
Organism: Sphingobium sp. 15-1; assembly: GCF_013375535.1. GTDB lineage: Bacteria > Pseudomonadota > Alphaproteobacteria > Sphingomonadales > Sphingomonadaceae > Sphingobium > Sphingobium aromaticivastans. The sequence goes on along the minus strand of NZ_JABXJG010000001.1, from coordinate 3,176,232 downwards.
CACCAGCAGATCGCCAGGCTGGACGCGCCCGTCGCGCATGGCGAGATCGAGCGCCAAGGGCACCGAAGCAGCGGAGGTGTTAGCGTGCTGGTCAACCGTCATCACGACCTTTTCCGGCGCCAGTTTCAGCTTGCGCGCGGTCGCGTCGAGGATGCGGGCATTGGCCTGGTGCGGGACCAGCCAGTCGATGTCCGCCGGGGTCATGTCAGCGGCGGCCATCACCTCGGTCAGCACCGAGGCGAGGTTGGTGACGGCATGGCGGAAGACTTCCTGCCCCTTCATGCGCAGCTTGCCGACCGTCTGCGTGGTCGAGGGGCCGCCATCGACATAGAGAAGCTGGTTATGGCGGCCATCGGCATGGAGCTTCGAGGCGAGGATGCCGCGCTTGCCGTCGGCGCTTTCCTCGGCGCCCAGCACGACCGCGCCCGCGCCGTCACCGAAGAGGACGCAGGTGGTGCGGTCTTCCCAGTCGAGGATGCGGCTGAAGGTTTCCGAACCGATCACGATGGCGTTCCGCACCGCGCCCGAGCAGATCATGCTGTCGGCCACGGTGATGGCGTAGAGGAAGCCGGAACAGACCGCCGCCACGTCGAAGGCGACGCAATCGTTGATGCCGAGCGCGGCCTGAACGATGGTGGCGGTGGCCGGGAAGGTCTGGTCGGGCGTGGCGGTCGCCAGCACGATCAGGTCGATGTCCTGCGCGGACAGGCCGGCGGCTTCCAGAGCAGCCTTGGCAGCGTCCGTGGCAAGGGTCGCGGTGGTTTCGCCCTCCCCCGCAATATAGCGGTTGCGGATGCCGGTGCGCTCGACGATCCATTCGTCGCTCGTGTCCACGGTCTGCGCCAATTCGGCGTTGCTGACGGCGCGGACCGGCAGGGCGGAGCCCGTGCCCAGGAGAACGGATCGGCGGATCACTTTGCGGGCAGCTCCATCCTGGATGCGGGGGCGGTCAGCCCCTCGATCCCGTGCATGTCGGCGGCGATGCGCCGGGTGATGTCTTCCTCCAGCAGCCGTGCGGCGACATGGACGGCATTGGCGACGCCCTTGTCATTGGCGCTGCCATGGCTCTTCACGACCACGCCATTGAGGCCGAGGAAGACGGCGCCATTATGGTTGTTGGGGTCGAGATGATGACGCAGCAGATGCATCGCCGGCTTGGAGATCAGGAAGCCGAGCTTCGAGCGGATCGAGCTGGTGAAGGCTGTGCGCAGCAGGTCGGTGACGAAGCGGGCCGTGCCCTCCGCCGTCTTCAATGCGACATTGCCGGAAAAGCCGTCCGACACGATGACGTCGACATCGCCCCGGCCAATCTTGTCGCCTTCGGTAAAGCCTTCGAAGGAGAGCGGCAGGCTGGTCGCGGCGCGCAGGATCGCGGCGGCGTCGCGAATTTCCTCCGTGCCCTTCATTTCCTCCGTGCCGATGTTCATCAGGCGGACGCGGGGCCGCTCCAGATCGAGCGCGATGCGGGCATAGGCAGCGCCCATCACCGCGAACTGCACCAGGTTGCGCGCATCACATTCGGTGTTGGCGCCCAGGTCCAGCATGACCACGTCATTGTCGCCCAGGGTCGGCAGCATGGCGGCCAAGGCAGGCCGGTCGACGCCCTTCATGGTGCGCAGGGCGAGCTTCGCCATCGCCATCAGCGCGCCGGTATTGCCGGAAGAGACCGCCGCGCCGCAGTCGCCCGCCTTCACCGCCGCGATCGCCATGCTCATGGAGCTGGTCTTCTTGCGGATGGCGACGCTGGGCTTGTCGCCCGCATCCACGACATCGGGCGCGTGGACGATTTCCGACGCGGCGCGCAGATTGGGGTGATTGTCGAGCGCGGACTTGATCCGCGCCTCGTCTCCGAAAAGGGTGAAGCGCAGCCCGTCGTGACGGTGACGGGCGAGCGCCACGCCCGCCATCATCACGCGTACGCCTTCATCCCCGCCCATCGCGTCGATTGCGATTCGCGGTTGGCTGGACAAGTTAACGCACCCTTTTCAGGAGAAATGCTTGAGCGTCAGGCCCCGACGGCGACGACTTCGCGACCGTTATAATGGCCGCAGGCGTCGCACAGATTGTGCGGACGCTTCAGTTCGCCGCAGTTCGAGCATTCCTGATAGGCCTCGACGCGCAGCGAGTCATGGCTGCGGCGCATGCCACGGCGGGACGGGGACGTTTTCCTCTTGGGGACAGCCATGTCGGCACCTTATTCCATAAATTGATCTGTTAGTGCGACTGGCCGTATCCGATGGATGTCGACGCCAACGGCGCCGCAGACCCATGCGGCCCGGATGATCGCGAAGCCCTGCGCCTATAGCGTTTTTTGGGCATGGTGCAAGTCCTTCTTGCCCCCGCATCCCGCCGCCTTATTCTGACGGCGTCACGATAATGCGGGGGAAATCCGATGTTGTTGCCGATCACGCTGACGCTGGCCGCGGCCTGCGCGCTGCTCAACATGTGGCTGGGGATTCGCTGCGCGCGAATCCGGATGGCGGACCAGGTGCTGCACGGCGATGGCGGCAGCGCGCTGCTGGCGAAGCGGATGCGGGCGCACGCCAATTTCGTCGAATATGTGCCGGTGACGCTGATTCTCTTCGGGCTGGTGGAACTGGCGGTCGGCGCGTCGATCTGGCTCTGGGGCGCGGCGCTGGTGCTGGCGGCGGCGCGAATCGCCCATGCATTCGGGATGGATGCGGAAAAGCCGACCGTCTGGCGCGCGGGCGGGGCGCTGCTGACCTGGGCGGTGATGGTCGGGATGGCGGTGGTGGCGCTTTACGTCGCCTATGGCGCGACGCGGGAGGTGCCCGCGCCGCCCGCCATGGCGATGATTCGGTAGGATCAGGCCAGCACGGCATCCCCCACGAAGGGATTGGTGCGGCGTTCATGGGCGAAATTGCTCATCGGGCCGTGGCCGGGGACGAAGGCCGTGTCGCCGCCCAGGGGCCAGAGCTTGCCGGTGATCGCGTCGATCAGATCCTGATGATTGCCCATCGGGAAGTCGGTGCGGCCGATCGAGCCCTGGAACAGCACGTCCCCGACGATGGCGAGCTTGCTTGGCGCATGGTGGAAGACGACATGGCCGGGCGTATGGCCGGGGCAATGATAGACGTCGAGCGTGAGGTTGCCGACCGTCACCTGATCGCCGTCGTGGAGCCAGCGGTCGGGTTCAAAGCTTTCGCCGTTGATGCCATATTTGGCGCCGTCCTCGCCCAGCCGGTCGATCCAGAAGCGGTCGGCCTCATGCGGCCCTTCGATCGACACGCCCAGATCGCGGGCGAGGATGCCTGCCTGGCCGCAATGGTCGATATGGCCGTGGGTGACGAGGATCTTCTCGATGGTGACGCCATGCTGCTCGGCGGCCTTTTTCAGCATGGGCAGATCGCCGCCCGGATCGACGAAGGCGCCGCGATTGGTCGCCGTGCACCAGAAGAGCGTGCAATTCTGCTGGAGCGGGGTGACGGGGATCAGGGCGGCTTTGAGAGGGGGAGTCGTCATGGCGCTGATGTGGCGAAGCTGCGGGCCGGGCGCAAGGCTTTGACGAGGAGCGGGGTGTTTTGCGGTTGGGTTGGAGGGTGGGGTGGAAGGCAGACGTTCTGATCGCGGCAGTTGCCTCAGGCATACCGTGCTCCTGCGAAGGCACTCGAACGAGACGAGTGGCTCGCGAGAGCCTAGTTCAAACGGTGCGATGATCCGCCAAGGGCAGGACTGGGTTCCTGCCTTCGCAGGAACACGGCGCGCTTAGTGGCAACTGATGGCCAAAAGGCCGCCCCTACCCCATTTCCTCGGTCGCGAAGGGTTCCGCCAGGCTGATGCTGTCCAGCACCTTGGCCGTTTCGTCGCGCACGCGGAGCATCACGCGATGCAGGCGGCATTCCGATTCGGGCAGGCAGTTGGTGCAGGTCTCATGCGCGAAGCGGCTCGCGCAGGGCGTGAGCGCCAGCGACCCTCGCGTCAGCCGGACGATATCGCCATAGCTGATGTCGACCGGCGCCAGCGCCAGCCAATAGCCGCCGTCCCGCCCCCGCTGCGTCGCCACCAAGCCCTCGCGCGCCAGTTCCGACAGGATCACCGTCAGGAATTTGGACGGGATATTCTGGCGCGTGGCGATCTCGTTCAGGGGCACCGGACCTTGCCGGTAGCGGTCTGCGAGATGCTGGAGGGCACGGATGGCGTAACGGGTCTTCTGCGAAAGCATAGGGCTGTTATTCGCTCCCGCCGAAGATTTGACAAGTCATCAGGGTGCGGGATTCAACGCCTGGCGCGCCTGTTTCGGAAAATCGCTGAACATGGCATCGACGCCCGTGCCGGCGACCGCCCGGACATAGCCGGCAAAGTCCCCCCGGCCCTGCGGATCGTCGGGGCGCTGGAAGGCCACGGGCAGGAAGCCATTCTCCATGCGCAGCGTCCAGACATGGACTTGCAGCCCTGCCTGATGAGCGCGGTCGACAAGACCCGTCGGCCCCTCGGGCGCCAGCGCCATGGCGGCCGCCGGACCGATGCCGTCCGCATAGTCCGCTATCTGCTGCAACCCCTGCGTCCTCATCATGTCGGCATAGGTCGTGCCCGGCTCGTCGGCGGGACCGCCCTCGCCCTCGACGAGCTGGATCAGGCGCAGCCGGGACGCGGCGCGCAGGGCCTTCAGATTGCCGACCTCGAAGGATTGGATGAAGACCGGATCGGCCTCCGTCTGATAGCCATATTGGCTGAGCAGCGCGAGCAACGGCGCCTGATGCGGCAAGCCGATGCCGGCGAAATAGCTCGGATGCTTGGTTTCGGGATAAAGGCCGATGCGGCGGCCGGTTTCCGCCTCCTTGGCGCGGACCAGCTTCAATATCTCCTCGAAGGTCGGGATCGGGTAGAGATCGTTGAAGCGGCTGTTGGCGGGGCGAAGTTCAGCCAGACGCTCGCGGGCGCGCAGGGTGCGCAGCTCGGCCAGGGTGAAATCCTCCGTGAACCAGCCGGTGACGGACTGGCCGTCGATGGTCTTGGTCGTCCTGCGGGCGGCGAATTCGGGGTGATCCGCGACATCGGTGGTGCCGCCAATCTCATTTTCATGCCGGGCGACGAGGACGCCGTCCCGGGTCAGCACCAGATCGGGCTCGATATAGTCGGCGCCCTGGTCGATCGCCCGTTCATAGGCGGCGAGCGTATGTTCGGGCCGCTCGCCGCTGGCGCCGCGATGGGCGATGATGAAAGGTTCGGCCATCGCGGGCGCCACCGTCAAAAAGCTGAGGAGGAGGATGGCGAAGCTTCGGAGCATCCTCCCCAGGATCATGCCTTCACGCCCTCCAGCGCGTCCTCATAGGTGGTCGCCTTGAAGCCGACGATGGTGCGGCCGCCCAGGTCCAGGATCGGGCGCTTGATCATCGAGGGATTGCTCATCATCAGCAGCACCGCCTTGTCGGCGTCAATATGCGCCTTGTCCCCGGCGTCCAGCGCCTTGAAGGTCGTGCCGGAGCGGTTGAGGATCGTTTCCCACCCATGTTCCTCGACCCAGCCGCGCAGCGCCATCTCGTCGACGCCGGACACCTTATAGTCGTGGAAGCTGTAGGCCTTGCCGCTATTGTCCAGGAAATTGCGCGCCTTCTTGATCGTGTCGCAATTCTTGATGCCGTACATGGTCAGCATGGGGCTTATCCTTTGAAGGCGGTGACTTCGATCTCGATCTTCATCTCCGGCTTGATGAGGCCGGTGACGATGCAGCTCGCGGTGGGACGGATGTCTCCGAACACAGACGCGGTCGCTTCGCCCAGCACGTCCCAATAGGCCGGATCGGTGATGTAATAGGTCACGCGCACCACGTCAGCGAAGGAGAAGCCCGCCTCTTCCAGCGCCCGTCCGATCACCTTCAGCGCATTCCGGCCCTGATCGACGACGCTTTCGGGCATCGCCTTGGTTTCAGGATCGGTGCCGGTGGTGCCGGCGACGAAGCACCAGTCGCCCTGGACGACGGCGCGCGAATAGCCGACCTGCGCCTCGAAAGGCGAGCCGGAGGAAATGAGCTGGCGGGGCATGGGGATTCCCTTTGTGCAGAGCGAAGAGCCATGGGGCGGAAAGGATCGTCGCGGCTCTTGCCCGGTCGGCGGGGTGCTGTCCAGCGCCTTTTGCGCCTCGCGGAACAGGCGCTTGATTGGCCCGTTGGTGGGGCGAAGGAGACATGCGGTGGACGATGCCGACAAGAACCGCTTCCCCGACCCCGACGAGGAGAATAGCGAACAAGCCGAACGCGGTTCGCAGGCGCAGGATGTGGCCGAGGATGCGCGGGTTCGTTCGACCGATCCGGCCGAGGAGAGCGAGCATGGCGGCAGGCCCAATCCAGCGCAGATATTGCCCGACGACACTCCCGATCTGGTGGACAGGATGAAGGAAATGGACCGGTCCGGACGGATCGACACCGATGCCTTTGCCGGAGAGCCCCAGATGGATGATGAGGAGGATAGCCTCGGCCCGACCGAGGATGAGGAGGAAGATTAGGGTGGAAGGCGGTCCGCGTGCTTCCTCATAGTGCACGGTGCTCCTGCGCAGGCAGGAGCCCAGTCCTGCCCTCCGTGTATCATTGCATCGTCTGGACTGGGTTCCTGCCTTCGCAGGAACACGGGGCGCCTAAAGCCAAAAAAAGCCTCAGGCGGCGTCCTGGTCCAACGACAGATTGACCATGGCATGAGCCATATGATCGAGCGCCTGCGCCATCGCCAGGGCGAGTTGCGGGTCAAGGCCAGGTTGCGCCTCGATCGCGCTGGTCATAGCGGCGGACCATTGGCCGGCCAAGGCTGGCGTGATCGGGAAGACGCGGTGCAGCGACATCACGCATTGGCCGCGCTCGAACCAGTCGCGGGGACCACCCGCCCAACCTGAAAGAAAGCGGGTGAGACCATGACGGACGGCGCTCAGGTCCGCCGCGTGGAGGGCGCGCAGGTCGGCAAAGCCCGGCTCCCGTTCGATCAGATCGTAGAAGCGGTTGGCGATGGCGGCGATGGCCGGTTCGCCGCCGATGCGTGCATAAGGGGTGGTCATGGAGCCTCCTGCTGACGAGAGCAGCGTGGCGATTGAAGAGGAGCCGTCATTGATTCGCATCAAATTCGGAGGCTTTCGCGCGAGACGGGGGACGCGGCTTTCGTTATGGCCGCGTCATGAGGCCAGGATCGAGAAAACAAGGATCGAGGACAAAGCGCGGCGAGCAGGTGTGGCTGGCGGAGGCGCGCCGGGCGGGTCAGGGCAGGTTGCGGAAGAGGGCGAAGGGCCCTTCCCTCACGGCGCTGGTGACTGGCGGGGTGCTGATCGGCGCCGGGCTTGGCTGGTTTGGTCCGGAACTGGCGCAGCGCTTTCAGAACGCCCGGCGGGAGGTCGCGGCGCCCGTTGCGGGCGACAACCTCTCGGCGCGCTTCGGCTTTTGCCACAGCGGCGGCGGGACCAATTGCGTGGTCGACGGCGATACCTTCTGGTTCGAGGGCGAGAAGGTGCGGGTGATGGATATAGACGCGCCGGAAACTCATCCGCCGCGCTGTCCGGAAGAGGCGGCGTTGGGCGCGCAGGCGACCCAGCGGTTGCAGGCGCTGATGAATGCCGGTCCCTTTTCGCTGGAAAGCGGGGATCGGGAGACGGATCGCTATGGGCGCTCGCTGCGGGTGGTTACGCGGGGCGGACAGTCGATCGGGGAGATGCTGGTGGTCGAAGGGCTGGCGCGGGAATGGGACGGGGCGCGGCACCCCTGGTGTTGAGCTGGAGCGAAAGGAGGGAGGACAAGCGCCTCCCTCCTTTCATCCCTTAGCGGCAACTCAGGCTGCCCCGGTCGATTTCGCGGCCGAGCAGCGCCCCGGCGCCCGCACCGATGATGACGCCCGCGGTGTTCGAGCGGCCGCGATCGAGCTGACCGCCCAGCAAGCCGCCGAGCGCCGCGCCGACGATCAGGCCGGTGGTGCCGTCCGATCGGCGGCAATAATAGCGGTCGTCATAGCCGCGATAGATGCGGGTGCCGCGGGTCACGCGGATCGGATCGTAACCGCCGCGATAATAGCGGTCGGGGCGATAATAGCGGCCATAGCGCGGGTCGGGGCGATTCCAGTCATAGCTGTAGATGATGCGGCCGGGCCGGTCGTAGCCACGGTCATGCTTGCCACCGTGCCGCCAGTCGTCCCGTCCATGGCCGGGATTGCCATGCTTGCCATGACCAGCCCAGGGCGGCGGATCGGCGGCGGCGGGCGCCGCGCTCAGCACCACGGCGCCGAGCGACAGGGCAGCGAAAGCAGCTTTCAGGGTGAACTTCATGAGATGCTCCCTTGGTTATAATGGAAGCAGAACATCCCAAAGCGCCTAAACGTTGCATGAACGGAACAAAACAACGCGTTCATGCGCCGGACAGGTGCGTAACCGCCTATCGCCCCGCGCCATCCATGATTACTCCGCCGCGATCCCGGCCGCCTTGAACATGTCCGGGTCGCCCGCTTCGTCCGCATTGGCGGCAGGGTTGCTCTTGAGCTTGGTGCGGCGGTCGAAGGCATCCCAGACGTCGTTCCACTGGCCGCGGGTCGCCGCCTTCGAATATTCCGTGGCGCGGGTTTCGAAGAAGTTGGCGTGCTCCACGCCGTTCAGCAGCGGGGTCAGCCAGGGGAGCGGGTGCTCGTCGATCATGTAGATAGGCTTCAGGCCCAACTGCCCCAGACGCCAATCGGCAATGTAGCGGACATATTTCTTGATGTCCTTGGGCGTCATGCCCGGCACCGGCCCCATTTCGAAGACGAGGTCGATGAACGCGTCCTCGATGCGCACCGTCTTCTGGCACATGTCCATGATGTCGTCCTTGACGGACGGCGTCAGGCAGTCGCGTTCCTTCACGAAGGCGTGGAACAGGCGGATGATGCCTTCGCAGTGCAGCGTCTCGTCGCGGACCGACCAGCTCACGATCTGGCCCATGCCCTTCATCTTGTTGAAGCGCGGGAAGTTCATCAGCATGGCGAAGGAGGCGAAAAGCTGGAGCCCTTCGGTGAAGCCGCCGAACATGGCGAGCGTCTTGGCGATATCCTCGTCCGTGTCGACGCCGAATTGCGCCAGATAGTCGTGTTTGTCCTTCATCTCCTTATATTGCATGAAGGCGCTATATTCGGTTTCGGGCATACCGATGGTGTCGAGCAGGTGGCTGTAGGCCGCGATATGCACCGTTTCCATGTTGCTGAACGCGGTCAGCATCATCTTGATTTCGGTCGGCTTGAACACGCGGCCATATTTGTCGTGGTAGCAGTCCTGCACTTCCACGTCGGCCTGGGTGAAGAAGCGGAAAATCTGGGTCAGCAGATTGCGTTCGTGATCGCTGAGCTTCTGCGCCCAGTCGCGGCAATCCTCGCCCAGCGGCACTTCCTCCGGCAGCCAGTGGAGTTGCTGCTGGCGCTTCCAGAACTCATAGGCCCAGGGATATTCGAAGGGCTTGTAGACCTTGCTGGCTTGAAGAAGGGGCATGGTGGTTACTCCGCGAAACTTATACCAGACCCTCTCCCCTTGTGGGAGAGGGAGGGGCCCATCGCGCCAGCGATGGGAGGGTGAAGGGTGAAGGTCGCTATTCTTGCCAGCACGCCTTCGATATTCTGCATCAACTCATGGTTCCAGAAGCGGATCACGCGATAGCCTTCCCCTTCAAGGAAGGCCGTGCGGGACGCATCTACCGCTTCATCATGCTGGCCGCCGTCCAGTTCGATGATCAGGCGGGCTGCATGAGAGGCGAAGTCTGCATAATAGGGGCCGATGGGGACTTGGCGACGGAACTTCGCGCTTGGCAGCTTTTCGCGGAGGAGGCTCCAGAGGCGCTGCTCGGCTTCGGTTGCATTGCGGCGGAGTTCACGTGCGCGGGTGATCATCGGGTTTGGGGCCTTACCCCTCACCTTCCCACGCGGCTTTGCCGCGCGGGCCCCTTCCTCTCCCACAAGGGGAGAGGAGATTATTGGGTTACTGGCAGGCGAGGCACTCGTCATAGTCGGTGGTCTCGCCAATTTCGAATTTGGGGGCGTCGATCGTGTTGTCCGCCTCGACCCCGCCTGCGAAGCCGGCGCGCTGGACCGATTTCGAGCGCAGATAATAGAGCGACTTGATGCCCAATTCCCATGCGCGGTAGTGGAGCATGAGCAGATCCCATTTCTCCACGTCGGCCGGGATGAACAGGTTCAGCGACTGCGCCTGGTCGATATAGGGCGTGCGGTCGGCGGCCAGTTCGAGCAGCCAGCGCTGGTCGATCTCGAAGCTGGTCTTGAACGTGTCCTTCTCTTCCTGGCTGAGGAAATCGAGATGCTGGACGCTGCCGCCCTTTTCGAGGATCGAGTTCCAGACCGCCGTGCTGTCCTTGGCCTTTTCGACCAGCAGCTTTTCCAGATAGGGATTCTTGATCGCGAAGCTGCCCGACAGCGTCTTGTGCGTATAGATGTTCGCGGGGATCGGCTCGATACAGGCAGATGTGCCGCCGCAGATGATGCTGATCGACGCGGTAGGCGCGATCGCCATCTTGCAGCTGAAACGCTCCATCACCCCCATGTCGGCGGCATCCGGGCACGGGCCGCGCTCGACGGCGAGCTGCATCGAGGCTTCGGCGGCCTTTTCGCTGATATGCTTGAAGATGCGCAGGTTCCAGCTCTTGGCCATCGCGCCTTCAAACGGAAGTCCCCGGGCCTGGAGGAAGGAGTGGAACCCCATCACCCCCAGGCCCACTGACCGTTCACGGCTCGCACTATATTTCGCCCGCGCCATTTCTTCCGGCGCGCGGTCGATATAGTCCTGCAGCACATTGTCGAGGAAGCGCATGACATCCTCGACAAACTGCTTGTCGTCCTTCCATTCATCCCAGGTTTCGAGATTGAGCGAAGAAAGGCAGCAGACTGCCGTGCGGTCATTGCCGATATGGTCGCGACCCGTCGGCAAAGTGATTTCGGAACAAAGGTTGGACGTCGACACCTTGAGGCCGAGATCGCGGTGATGCTTGGGCATCATGCGGTTCACGGTGTCGTTGAAGACGATATAGGGTTCGCCGGTGGCGAGGCGGACCTCGACCAGCTTCTGGAACAGGGCGCGGGCGTTGACGCTGCCGCGCACCGACTGATCCTTGGGGCTGCGCAGATTAAATTCGGTGCCGTCGCGCACCGCTTCCATGAACTCGTCGGTCAGCAGCACGCCATGGTGGAGGTTCAACGCCTTGCGGTTGAAGTCGCCGGACGTCTTGCGGATTTCGAGAAACTCCTCGATCTCCGGATGGGAGACGTCGAGATAGCAGGCGGCCGAACCGCGACGCAGGCTGCCCTGACTGATCGCGAGGGTGAGGCTGTCCATCACGCGGACGAAGGGGATGATGCCGCTGGTCTTGCCATTGAGGCCGACCGGCTCGCCAATGCCGCGCACATTGCCCCAATAGGTGCCGATGCCGCCGCCGCGCGAGGCGAGCCAGACATTCTCGTTCCAGGTGTTGACGATGCCTTCCAGGCTGTCGTCGACGCTGTTCAGATAGCAACTGATGGGCAAGCCCCGGCCGGTGCCGCCGTTCGACAATACGGGCGTGGCGGGCATGAACCAGAGGCGCGAGATATAGTCGTAGACGCGCTGGGCATGGTCGGCGTCGTCGGCATAGGCGGCGGCGACGCGGGCGAACAAATCCTGATAGCTTTCGCCGGGCAGCAGATAGCGGTCCTGCAGGGTGTCTTTGCCGAAATCGGTCAGCAGCGCGTCGCGGCTATTGTCGGTCACGACATGGAAGCGGCGCTCCAGCACGCTGGACGAGGAGGTGGGCGCAGGATCAGCCTTAGGGGCTGAAGACTGACCCGAAGGAGTCTGGCCAGAAAAAGTCTGGGCCTTCTTCTTTTCCGCCACGGTTTCGACCACTTCGTCAATCACGGTTGCCACGTCGTTTGCACTCACCTGTTCGCTATCTCGAAAATCCATGACCAGCCCCCGAATGTTCCCGTTCCGTTCGATTCGGTCAAGCCGCTGCCAGCCAGGCCGAAAGAACTTAGCATTTTCGACCCGGTCAGGCACGGAGATGGGGCCAGCAGGCGCGATCTCAAGGGCAAAAAACCCTCCCTTCCGGAAGCGGGTCCGGTTGGCGCGATCACAATCTGTTGGGTAACCCCCGTTAACCCGATACAAGGGATAGTGCCACAGCTTCATTTCCTTTCAAGGGGGTAAATGACAGTTCGGGGACTCGGTTCGTCGCCGCTCCGACTCATTTCATCGACCGTTCGGCACGTCGCAACGCAGCGACGCATGGACTTTCCTTGGCTTGTCAAAAGGCAAGAGGGACAATTTGGCTTGTAAAATAAATTTGGCTTGCCACGGAAATGCGCGAAAAGCCGTGCCACGACCCATGGCGTTTCATGACCGGCGCATGACAAGATATGGTGTGCGGAGCCGTTAAAGGCCTATCCATATTCCCCTTCCGGGCCAGGAGAGACGCCGACATGATTCTCTATTACCACCCCCTCTCCTCCTATTGCTGGAAGGCGCTGATCGCCCTGTATGAAAACGGCACGGCGTTCGAGCCGCGCATGCTGGACGATCCGGCGGTGGCGGAGGCCTGGCTCGCGCTGTGGCCGCTGGGGAAATTCCCGGTGCTGCGCGACGAGGCGCGGGACCGGACGATCGCGGAGGCCAGCATCATCGTCGAATATCTGGGGCAGCATTGTCCGGGGCCGTTCCGCCCGATTCCCGACGATGCCGACGCCGCGCTGGAGGTGCGGCTGATGGACCGGCTGTTCGACAATTATGTGATGACGCCGATGCAGGCGATCGTCGGGGACCGGATTCGGCCCGAGGGGGTGGCTAACGACGCCTATGCGGTGGGAGAGGCGCGGCGGATGCTGGGCAGGGCCTATGCCCTGCTGGAGCAGCGGATGGCGGGACGGCGCTGGGCGGCGGGGGACGACTTCACCCTGGCCGATTGCGCGGCGGCGCCCGCGCTCTTCTATGCCGACAAGATCGAGCCGATGCGGGGCGGCTTTCCGGCATTGGGCGCCTATCTGGAGCGGCTGGAGGCGCGGGAGAGCTTTGCGCGGGTGCTGCGGGAGAAGGCGCCCTGGTGGCATATGTTCCCGTTTGCGGATAGGGTGGCGAGGAAGGCATGAGTCGGAATCTCCGCAGGCCTTGGCGCACCCGGCTGACCGGATATACGGGCTGGCCTATATAAATGTCGTCATGCTGAGTGTGAAGGTGAGGACTCTCAACCCTTCCACGCTTTGAGGGCGCGTTCATAGCGTTTTGCCGCGGTATCGCGGGCATGTTGCAGGCGATCCTTTTCCATCTGGTGCCGTTGCTCAAGCGCTTGCCGATCGCGCCTTAAGGCGGCTTCGCGGCGGCCCAGTTGCTGGCGTTCCATTTCCTGCCGCCGGTCGAGCACCGCCAGCGCCTCTTCCGCCTCCTCCAGCGGGGTGCGGTCGGGGCGGGGCTTTGGCTTGGCCTCCTTGCGCGCTGCCGCCTTTCGGCCGCTCGCGGGCTTTTCGTGCGGCAGGGCGGCGAGATGCTCCGCCATGGAACCGCGCGGGCGCTTGATGACCTGGCCCGGATGGGCGAGCGGATCGGCGGTGAGGGCCGGATCGGTCACCACCTCCGCCACGCCGCGGGCGAAGAGATTGGCGTCGGCGCCCCATGCCTCCAGCGCCGCCTTCTGGCTGGGCGCGGCGACATAGGCATCGTGAAAGCCGATGGCGGTGCGATAGGTCTTGAGCGCGCGGGGCATGGCGGGACAACGCTTGGGCCGGGCTCCCGGCTCCCTGCCGCCACTGGACTCGCACGCGATTCCCTACTAGCCGCTCCCCTGCATGGACCCGCCGTGCAGGGCGGGCCGCTAGTTAGGGACCCAGGGTAGATGACCGTCATCAAGACCGCCGATCTGATCGAGAGCGTAGCCGACGCGCTCCAGTTCATCAGTTACTATCATCCGATGGATTATATCCGCGCGCTGGGTAAAGCCTATGACGCCGAAGCCAATCCGGCGGCGAAGGACGCCATCGCCCAGATCCTGACCAACAGCCGCATGTGCGCCGAAGGCCATCGCCCGATCTGCCAGGACACCGGCATCGTCAACGTCTTCATCAAATGGGGCATGGACTGCCGCCTGGACGATAACAGCCGCTCGATGCAGGACGTGGTCGATGACGGCGTGCGCAAGGCCTATCTCAACCCGGAAAACCGCCTGCGCGCCTCGATCCTGAAGGACCCGGCTTTCAGCCGCGTCAACACCAAGGACAACACGCCCTGCGTGCTGAATGTCGAGCTGGTGCCGGGCAACAAGGTGACCGTGGACGTCGCGGCCAAGGGCGGCGGCTCGGAAAACAAGACCAAGTTCAAGATGATGAACCCCAGCGACTCCATCGTCGACTGGGTGCTGGAAATGATCCCGCAAATGGGCGCGGGCTGGTGCCCGCCGGGCATGCTGGGTATCGGCATCGGCGGCACGGCGGAAAAGGCCGTGGCGCTGGCCAAGGAATCGTTGATGGAGCCCATCGACATGGGCGAGCTCAAGGCACGCGGGCCGCAGAACGAGATTGAGAAGCTGCGGATCGAGATTTTCGACAAGGTCAATGCGCTGGGCATCGGCGCGCAGGGTTTGGGCGGGCTTTCGACCATCCTGGACGTCAAGATATACGACTATCCCTGCCATGCGGCGGGCAAGCCGGTGGCGATGATCCCCAACTGCGCGGCGACCCGTCACGCGCATTTCACGTTGGACGGCTCGGGACCGGCCTATCTGGAGGCGCCGAAGATCAGTGAATGGCCGCAGGTCGACTGGAAGCCGAGCAAGGAAGCGATCCGTGTCGACCTCGACAATCTGACGCCCGAAGTGGTGCAGAGCTGGAAGCATGGCGACCGCCTGCTGCTCAATGGCAAGATGCTGACCGGGCGCGATGCGGCGCACAAGCGCATCCAGGACATGCTGGCCAAGGGCGAGGAGCTGCCGGTCGATTTCAAGGGCCGGGTGATCTATTATGTCGGCCCGGTCGATCCAGTGCGCGACGAGGTTGTCGGCCCCGCCGGTCCGACGACCGCGACGCGGATGGACAAGTTCATGGACATGATGCTGGAGCAGGGCCTCGCCGCCTGCGTCGGCAAGGCCGAGCGTGGACCGGCGGCGACGGACAGTATCGCCCAGCATAAGAGCGCTTACCTGATGGCGGTCGGCGGCGCGGCCTATCTGGTGGCGCGGGCGATCAAGGAAGCCAAGGTCGTGGGCTTCGAGGATCTGGGCATGGAAGCGATCTACGAATTCACGGTGCAGGACATGCCCGTGACCGTCGCCGTCGACAGCGAAGGCCAGAATGTCCACCGCCTCGCCCCGCTGGTGTGGCAGGAGAAGATCCGGAAGGAAGGTCTTCTCGAAAAGGCATGAGTTCGCCAAATCCTCCCCATCGAAAGATGGGGAGGGGGACCGTTTGCGAAGCAAATGGTGGAGGGGAATTGGCGCGATGCCTCCCAAGAGGAAAACGGTTGCGCAAGCCCGCGGATTACGGCGCGCGCTGTCACCGCCGGAGATCGCGCTGTGGCAATGGCTGAGAGAGCGGCCTGAGGGGCTGAAGTTCCGGCGGCAGCATCCTGTCGGGCCTTATGTGCTGGATTTCTATTGCGCCTCGGCACGGCTGGCGATCGAGGTCGATGGGGGCTTTCATGATAATGCTGAGCAGAGCGCGCATGATCAAATGCGCGATGCCTGGCTGCGCTCTCAAGGGGTTCAGGTCTTGAGGATCAAGGCTGTCGACGTGCTCCGTAATTTCGACGACGTGACGCGGCATATCCTGCACCACTGCCGCGCATTTCCCCTCCACCAGCCTGCGGCTGGTCCCCCTCCCCATGCTGTGCATGGGGAGGATTAGGATAGTGTTTCCCATCTGGTTGCCAGCAACATTGCTGGCTGGCGCGGTACAGGCCTGGCGGACGGCGGTGCAGCGGCGGGTCAGCAAGCAACTGTCGGTCAATGCCGCCGGGCTGGTTCGCTATCTCTATGGACTGCCCTTCGCGCTGGTCCTGCTGGGCGGCTACCGGCTGATCTTTCCCGGTCCCCTGCCCTCGCCTGATCCGCGGTTCCTGTTGTTCTGCCTGGGCGGCGGGCTGGCGCAGATCATCGCGACCAACCTGCTGATCATGGCCTTCGCCCATCGCAATTTCGTCGTCGGCACGGCCTATTCCAAGACCGAAGCGGTGCAGGGCGCCATCCTGTCCTTCCTGCTGATGGGGGAGCGGCTGCATCCGCTGGCCTGGGCGGGAATAGGCTGTGGCGTTATGGGGGTCATGCTGCTGTCGACCGGCGGCAAGCGGGCGGGCTTCGTCCGCGCCCTGGGGCAGCCGGCGGCGCTTTGCGGGATCGCGTCGGGCTTTTTCTTCGCGCTGGCCGCGATCGGCGTGCGCCGGGCGACGCAGCAGGTAGGCAGCAGCGATCCGATCCTCGCCGCGCTGGTCGTGCTGGTGGTGACGGTCGCGCTGCAGACGGCGATGCAGGGCGGCTATCTGCTGCTGCGCGAGCCGGAACAGATGCGCAAAGTGTTGCATAGCTGGCGGGTTTCGGGACAGGTCGGGCTGCTGTCCGCGCTCGGTTCGGCCTGCTGGTTCACCGGCTTTGCGACGGCGCCGGTCGCGCTGGTGCGGATCGTCGGGCAAGTCGAGGTCGCCTTCACCCTGGGCTTTGGCCATTTCTACCTGGGCGAACGGATGGCGCGCAGCGAAGTCATGGGGCTGATGCTGGTGGCAGGCGGCGTCGTGCTGGCGCTGATGGGGTCGCTGTAGCGGTTCGCCGCATCGCTAACGCTTCTTTTACTATCGTCCGATAGCTCTTTCGCCGTGAGACATCAGGCAAGAACCGAGACTGTCGCGCAAGCGGTGATGAAGGTGGCCAAGCTGTCCGGCGACCTTGGCATCCGCACGCTCGACCTGCAGGCGGACATCAGCGAGCTCGCGGATCGCGTCACCCATCAGGCCAGCACGATCGAGGCGATCAGCGGCGCGGCGGCGCAGCTTTCGAGCGACGGCGAAAGCGTCGCGCTGGCGGGACAGGATGCGCGGGAAAAGGCGGTCGCGGCGCGGGGCATCATTCAGGATTCCGGGCGGCAATTGTCCGACGCCAACGGCAATTTCGTCCATCTGATCGAGCGGGTCAGCAGCGTGCATGAGCGGCTGGACGGCTTTCGCGAGGCGCTGAAGACCGTGGCCCATGTGACCAGCGTGATCAGCGGCATCGCCAGCCAGACCAATTTGCTGGCGCTCAACGCCACCATAGAGGCGGCGCGCGCGGGCGATGCCGGGCGCGGCTTTGCCGTGGTCGCCGCCGAGGTCAAGAAGCTGGCGCAGGAAACCGCCGCCGCCACCCAGACCATCGACCAGTCGATCGGCGCGCTGACCGGCGAGGCGGGCAAGATGCTGGAGGGCATCGTCCATGGCGCGGAGACGGCGCGCACGGCGCTGAACGACACCAAGAATATCGAGCTGCTGGTCGAACGGCTGGGCGCGTTGATGGAGGATCTGTCCAGCAACAGCGAGACCGTGGCGGAACGCATCGCCTCCATCGTCGGATCGGCGGGCGAGATACGCGGCGGGCTGGCGGCGCTGGCGAGCACCTCCACCGACAATGCGGGGGGCTTGCAAAGGCTGTCGGGCCGCATTTCCACCGCCAGCGACGATACCAACCAACTGCTGCAACTGGTGGCGGAAAGCGGCGTCGAGATTCCCGATTCGCCCTATATCGATTTCTGCCTGGATGCCGCGCAGGCGGTGAGCGCCGCGCTGGATCAGGCCATCGTCGATGGCCGCCTGACCGAAGGCGAGTTGTTCAGCGCAATCTATACGCCGATCCCCGACACGCAGCCGGTGCAATATAGCCATCCGGTACAACCGGCGCTGATCCCCGCGGCGCGGGTGCAGCAGGAACGGGCGCGGGGCTTTGGCGGGCTGTTCGGCATGACCTTTACCGACCGCAACAGCTTCGGCGCGGTCGCCATGCCGGAACGCTCGCATCCGCAGCGGCCGGGCGACGATAACTGGAATTTCGAATATTCGCGCCAGGGACTGATCTTCGATTATCCCGACACACGCGAGCAGTGCAGGATCACCCAACCCTTCTGCATCAAGGCCTATCGGCGGCTGAACGCCGCGGGCGAGGTCATCCTGCTGAAGCAGGTGATCGCCTCCATCCATGTGCGAGGGCGGCATTGGGGAATCTTGCAGATGGCCTATCAGGATCAAGGATAGGGGTTTGAGCCCGGGGTCCCGCTACCTTGGGATAGGCGCCGGTTTACAAGAAAAGCGGGACCCCGGGTCAAGCCCGGCGTGACGAAATGGGGAATGGCAGGGAATCCACCCATCCACCCCGCACTCTTGCCCGCGCCCCGATCCGCGCTATGTCCCTCCCCGTCATCATAGCGGGAGACGGCATGGGCCGCATCGTCGGGAAAATCGTAAAGGGCCTGGGCATCGCGCTGCTATTCCTGGCGGTCGCCCTGTGCCTGGCGGTGACCATCGTGCCGCCCTTTCTCGACCGCATCTATTATGAGGGACCGGTCAGCCGCCATTATGACGGCGCGCATTTCTTCAATCCCGATGGGGAAATCCGCTTTCCCGCGCCGCCGGGCAGCAACCGTCAGGGCTTCATCGCACGCTGGCTGATGGGGCGGGACGACCGCCCCTCATGGCCCGACATGGTGGCGGTCAAGCCCTCGCGCCCGCCCGTCTTCGCCGCACCCAAGGGGATGGTGGCGACCTGGGTGGGGCATGCGACCGTGCTGGTGCAGGCGGCGGGCCTCAATATCCTGACCGATCCGATCTGGTCGGACTATGCCAGCCCTTTCCCCCCGCTGGGGCCAAAGCGGGTGGCGCAGCCGGGAATAAGCTTCGACGATCTGCCGAAGATCGACCTCATCCTCGTCAGCCACAATCATTATGACCATATGGACATCCCCACGCTGAAAAGGCTGTGGGAACGGGACCGGCCCAAGATCATCACGAGCCTGGGCAACGACGCGATCCTGAAGGCCAACGGCATCCCGTCGATGGCGCTCGACTGGGGGCAGTCGGTGAGCGGCGCGGCGCTGAACGGCCTGGGCAGCGACACGGTGATCCAGTGCGAGAATTACGAGCATTGCCCGGATTATCGCGTCCATGTGCTGCGCAACCATCATTGGAGCAGCCGCTGGAACACGGACCGCAGCCGGGCTTTGTGGTCGAGCTTCTTCATTGAGACGCGGGCGGGGAACATCTTCTTCGCGGGCGATAGCGGTGCGGGCGACATGGCCTGGCCGGAGGAAGCGGCGCGGCTGGGACCGATCAGGCTGGCGATGATCCCGATCGGGGCGTTCCGCTTCTATCCGGGGCAGATGCAGTCGGATTCGCATATCGGACCGGAACAGGCGGTGCGGGTGTTCGAAAAGCTCAAGGCCTCGACCGCGATTCCCATCCATTGGGGGACGTTCCGCCTGTCCTATGAGAAACGGGATACCCCGCCGAAGATGCTGGAACTCTATCTGCGTTGCGCCGGGATCGAACGGAAACGCTTCGCGCCGCTCAGGATCGGGCAGTCGATCCTGGTGCCGGGCTATGCGCCGGTGCCGCGTGGGGCGAAAAGCTGCGACCGGCGGGCGATCGCGGCGCTGGAATGATGAAGACGCCGGTCGGTTTCTGGCCAATTCCCGCCGCTCAGCCTCTCCTTCGCGAATGATTATCGCTCAGCTTTTGAGGAAGGCGTATCGGGGCAACCTTCAATAGGTGCGGCTGGTGACGTTCGCCGTGCCGTCCGCCTGAATTTCGATCAGATGCGCCGTGCCGTTGTTGCATTCGGCTTTCCAGCCCATGACGCCATGGCGCACTTCGGTGCGTTCCGATTTCGCGACGGTCGGGCACGCCGCGCCCGATGCGCGCACCGCCCGTTCCAGCACGCCGTTGCGCTGGGCTTCGTCCAGCTTGGCCACTTCCGCCGCCGCGCCGGTTTCGGGGGTTGTCCGCTTGTCGACGGCGGCGATCGGATCGCTCTTTTCTCCGCAGGCCATAAGGGTCAACACCCCCGCCAGCACCATCCATTTGCGCATGCTTATCCTTTCGCCTGGGTGGCAAAGCCGTCCGTCGCCCGGATGAGCGCGTCCAATATGCCGGGTTCGTTGAACGCATGGCCCGCGCCTTCGATCATCTCGAAGCGGGCCTGCGGCCAGGCGCGGTGCAGCGCCCATGCGGTCTCCGCCGGGCAGGCCATGTCGTAGCGGCCCTGCACGATCACGCCGGGAATGGCCGCCAGCTTGCCCGCGTCGCGGATGAGCTGGCCTTCCTCCAGCCAGCCACCATGGACGAAATAATGATTTTCGATCCGGGCGAAGGCGAGCGCGAAATCATCCGCCTCATGCGTGGCGGAGAGGGCTTCGTCGGGGAGCAGGCGGATGGTCTCGCCTTCCCAGACGCTCCAGGCCTTGGCGGCGGCGACCTGCCGGGCGCGGTCACCGCCGGTCAGGATGCGGCGATAGGCGTGGAGCAGGTCGCCGCGTTCCGCCTCCGGAATCGGCGCGACGAAGCGTTCCCATTTGTCGGGATAGATGCGGCTGGCGCCTTGCTGATAATACCAGTCGATCTCCTGCTGGCGGATGGTGAAGATGCCGCGCAGCACCAGCTCCGTCACGCGATCGGGGTGGGTTTGGGCATAGGAGAGCGCCAGGGTGGAGCCCCAGCTTCCGCCGAAGACCAGCCATTGGTCGACGCCCATCATCGCCCGCAGGCGCTCTATGTCCGCGACGAGATGCCAGGTGGTGTTGGCGTCCAGCTCCGCATGAGGCGTCGAGCGACCGCAGCCGCGCTGGTCGAAGAGGAGGACGTCGTAAAGCTGCGGATCGAACAGGCGGCGATGGTCGGGCGAAATGCCGCCGCCAGGGCCGCCATGCAGGAAGATAGCGGATTTGGCGCCGGGCGTTCCGGCGCGTTCCCAGTAAATATGGTGGCCGTCCCCGACATCGAGATGGCCGGACGCGAAGGGTTCGACAGGCGGGTAGAGCGTGCGCATAGGCCAAGGTGTAGAAACTCTGGCGGGCAATGCAATCGACAGACGCGCGATCCGCTTCGGCAAGCGGCGCTTGATCGCCCATGATTGACGATGCATCTTCCCGCGCATCCTAGATAGGAGGGTTTCCGATGCGTTCCGCCCTTGCCCTTTTCTGCGCCAACCTGGCTCTTTCCGTCCCCCTTGCGGCGCAAGCGAAGGCGCCCGATTATGCCGCCGCCATTGCCGACGCCAGGCGCCCGGCCGAAGCGAAGGCGCTGGACGAAAGCCGCAAGCCTGCCGAAACCCTGGCCTTTCTGGGCCTGAAGCGCGGCATGAAGGCGGCGGACATCGTCACCGGATCGGGCTATTGGGCGGAGATCATGGCCAATGTCGTGGGGCCGAAGGGCAAGGTGACGGGCTTCGAACCCAGCCAGTTCACCAGCAAGCCCGAAAGCCAGCAGAAATGGCAGGCGCTTCAGGCGCGGCGGCCGGAGGTGCGATGGGTCAGCTATCCGTTCGAGGGCTTCTCCGCGCCTGCGAACAGTTTCGACTTCGCCCTGATCAACCTCAATTATCACGACCTCTACTGGCAGTCGGAGAAGATGGGCATAGCCTTCACCGATCCGGCGGCCTTTGTGAAGGCGCTCTATGCCGCGACCAAGCCGGGCGGGATCGTCGGGGTGATCGACCATGCGGGGCCGGCGGGCGACACGCGGGCCATCGTCGACAAGCTGCACCGGATCGATCCGGCAGTGGTCAAGGCGGACTTCGCCAAGGCGGGGTTCGTGCTGGCCGGGGAAAGCCCGCTCTTCGCCAATCCGCAGGACGACCACAGCAAAAATGTGTTCGACCCCGCCATTCGCGGCAAGACCGACCGCTTCCTGTTCCGCTTCCGCAAGCCGAAATGATGCGCGGGTTTTGAGCGCAAGCGGCGGGATGACAGGGGAACGCGGCGGCGTCACTCTGGCGGGCATGGACCTCTCCGATCTCGATCGCCATGGCGCGGCGCGCCTGCCTGCCCTGCTTTCCGCCAACCAATGCGCGGAGATGATCGCGCTGTGGGAGCAGCCGCGCCTCTTCCGCAAGGAAGTGGTGATGGCGCGGCACGGCTATGGCAGCGGGCGCTACCGCTATTTCGACTATCCTCTGCCCGCGCCTGTCGCCGCCCTGCGGGAAGCGCTCTATCCGGCGCTGGCGGAGGTCGCCAATCGCTGGGCGGCGATGTTGGGGAATGGCGCCATCTATCCCGCCCGCCATGCCGATTTCCTGAAGGCCGGCGCGCTGGGCGGGCAGGACAAGGCGACGCCGCTGTTGCTGCGCTATGAGGCGGGGGACTGGAACGCGCTGCATCAGGACGTCTACGGCCCGCATCTCTTTCCGCTTCAGGCAGCGATCCTGCTGTCAGCGCCGGAGCGGGACTTTACCGGCGGCGCCTTCGTCCTGACCGAACAGCGGCCCCGTATGCAGTCGCGGCCCGAGGTGGTTCCGCTGGCCCAAGGCGACGCAGTGGTCTTCCCTGTGCGGGACCGGCCCGTGACCGGCACGCGGGGCGTGCATCGGGTGCAGATGCGCCATGGCGTCAGCCGGCTGCTTTCGGGGGTTCGCTACACGCTGGGGATCATCTTTCACGATGCGGCGTGATTTTGCGGGATTACATTTTGCGACAAATCTTTATCGGCCTTGCCAGAATTTTGCGACAACTCCCCCCTAGAGGGGGAGGCTCCAGGGTCTGATTTAGGGGTTAAAAGTGCGCCGTTCCTTCGCATGTCTTCTGTTTCCGTTGATGATGAGTGCCGCGCCGGGCGCGCTGATGGCGCAGACCGAACCGCCCAGGGGCCCGGCCGGGCAGATGGACGATGCGGACGAGATCGTCGTCACCGGCCAGCCCGAACGCGGCGCGGTGGCCGGCAACATCAAGCCGGAGCAGCAGCTTTCCCCCGCCGACGTGCGCGCGCTGGGCGTCACCTCCATAGCCGAGATGATCACGGAGCTGTCGCCGCAGACCAACGGCAGCCCCGTGATCCTGCTGAACGGCAAGCGGATTTCGAGTTTCTCGGAGATTCAAGACATCCCCTCCGAAGCGGTGGCGCGGGTCGACATACTGCCGGAGCAGGTCGCGCTCAGCTATGGCTATGCGCCGACGCAGAAGGTGGTGAACATCGTGCTGCGCCAGCGTTTCCGCGCCGAGACGGTGGATCTGCGCGCAGGCACGACGACGGAGGGCGGGCGCGACAACGGCTCTGCGGAAGGCGGGCTGCTGCGCATCCGGGGCGACAATCGCTTCACCCTTAACATGCAGTACAAGACCGCCGCGTCGCTGCTGGAGAGCGAGCGCGGGGTGGCGCCGACCGTGCAGGGTGAGCGGGCCAACCAGCTATCGGGCCTCGATGCCTTCCTGGTGGGCGAGAACGCCATGACCGGCGGCGAGCTGGCGCATCATCGCACGCTCAGCCCGGCGACGGAGAGCTTCGCCGCCAATGCGACATTGGCCCGCGCCTTGGGCAAGGTGTCGATGACGATCAACGGGCGGCTGGAACTGTCGGACAATGACAGTTTGCAGGGATTCCAGGCGGCGGCGTTCGACCTGCCGGCCAGCAACCCCTTCTCGCCCTTCGCCACTCCGACGAGCTTCTATCGCTATCTGCGGCAGGCGGGCGAGCTGGGGCAGCAGATCAAGGGCACGACCGGCCATGTCGGCGTGACGCTGAACGGGCTGCTGGGTGGGGGGTGGCAATGGTCCTTCACCGGCAATGGCGATTATTCCAACACCCGCACCACCACCGATCGCGGCGTGAATGCCGACGCGATCCAGAGTGCGATCAATGGCGGCGGCGATCCCTTCGGCGGTTTTCCGGCCGACCTCCTGTCCACTCGCGCCATCGACCAGGCGAAGGCCGAATCCAGGGCAGTGCAGGGCGACCTGCTGCTGTCCGGCCCGCTGTTCGACCTGCCCGCAGGCGCAGTGACGACATCGGTGCGGCTGGGCGGGTCGGCCAATGGCTTCGATAGCTGGTCGATCCGGTCGGGCGTAGAGCGCGATTCGAGCTACAGCCGCGAAATCGGCAGCGGGCAGATCAGCCTGGACCTGCCGATCACCAGCCGGTCGAAGGGCGTGCTGGGCGCGGTGGGCGACATCGGCGTCAACATGAACGCGGCGGCCCAGCATTATTCCGACTTCGGCACGCTTTCGACCCTGGGTTACGGCATGCGCTGGCGGCCGGTGCCCGCCGTGCAGTTGCTGATGTCGGCCAATCAGGATCGCGCCGCGCCGACCGGCTCGCAGATCACCGATCCGCCGATTGCGACGCCCAACGTGTCGGTGTTCGACTATGAGACCGGGCAGACCGTGTTCGTCACGCAACTGAGCGGCGGCAACGCGGCCCTCAAGGAAAGCGTGCGCGACCAGTTCCGCCTCAGCGCCAATATCAAGCCGTTCGAAAAGCCCAATCTGACGCTGACCGCGACCTATACCAACAGCCGGACGACCAATCCGATCTCCGCCTTCCCGACGCCGACCCCTGCGATCGAGGCGGCCTTCCGGCAGCGCTTCCTGCGCGACGAGGACGGCAATCTGGTGCAGATCGACGCCCGGCCGATCAACTATCTGCGCTCGCAGAGCGAACAGTTGCGCTGGGGCTTCGACCTGAGCATCCCCCTGAAATCGCATATCCAGAAGGTGGTGGAGGCTTGGCGGGCCGCTGGCGCCAAGCCCGAGGAGCGGCCCAAGGAATTGCAGGACCTGCGCGGCCTGTTCGGCAATCGCGGGCCAGGCGGGGGCCAGGGTGGGCAGCCGCCCCAAGGGCAGGATGGCGGCGACCGGCCACGTGGCGAGGGTGGTCGGGACGGCGGCGGGGGCTTTGGCGGTGGAGGCCAGCGCGGCGGCGGCTTCGGCGGGCCGGGCGGTTTCGGCGGTGGCGGACGCGGCGGTGGCGGCGGACGGCTGAGCTTCAGCCTCTATCACACCTGGCATTTCACCGAGAGCATCCTGATCGCGCCGGGCGTGCCGGAGCTGGACCTGCTGAACGGCGACGCCACGGGGTCGTCGGGCGGCCAGCCGCGGCATGAACTCAATGGGCGGATCGGCTATACCAACAACGGCCTGGGCGCCCGGCTCAGCGTCGATTGGGAAAGCGGCACCCATGTCGATGGAGCCTTGAGCGGAACGACGGGCGGGGCCTCGCGGCTGGACTTCGGCAGTCTGGCGACGGTGGATTTGCGGCTGTTCGCTAATCTGGGGCAGATGCCTTCGCTGGTGAAGCGGCATCCTTTCCTGCGGGGGACGCGGGTGTCGATCGGCATCGACAATCTCTTCAACCAGCGGCGCAGCGTGACGGATGCCAACGGGATGACCCCGGTACGCTACCAGCCGGGCTATCTCGACCCCATCGGGCGGGCGGTGACGATCAGCTTCCGCAAGCTGTTCTTCTGAACGGGTTGCGAGCAATTTTGGCCAATTGCTGACGTTCTTCTCCCCTCCCTTAGACGGGAGGGGCCGGGGGTGGGCCGCCGCGCCAGCGGCGTTCTTCCCTAGCCGATAGCGCAGAAGCTCGCTTGCGCTCGCACCCACCCCCTAGCCCCCTCCCGCCTGCGGGAGGGGGAACCACCTTCCCCCTAGGACGCCATCGACCGGGGCGCCGCGCGCAAGCTGGAGAGGTTGATCGACTGGGTGAATTCCACCCCCAGCCGGTCCTCCTTCGACCAGCGGGCGATGGCGTTGACGGTCTGGTTGTCGCCCAGCTCGATCGCGAACAGCGTGCCTTCGGGCACGTCCCACAATCCCTCCAACTGCGCGCCGGTGGCGGAGATGTTGCGGATGCGGCCGGTATAGACATGGCCGTCATGATGCACGGCGACGGTGCGCAACATGGTCTTGCGCTCCGGACGGCTCGACTGGAAGCCCTGCAACGTGGCGATGCCGCCATGGCGATGCTGCTGGACCAGCACGTCGGCCGCGGGCAGCGGACGGCCATAGACATAGCCCTGGATATGGCTGCACCCCAGATTGCGGATCAGGGCGAGTTCGTCCTGCGTCTCCGCGCCTTCCGCCGTCGTGTCCATGCCCAGCGCTTCGGCCAGGCTGACGATCGCCTTGATGATCGCGCTGTTGGGGCTGCCCTTGATCGCGGCGCCGCGCACGAAGCTCTGGTCGATCTTGATCTTGTCGAACGGCGCCTTCTTCAGATAGCCGAGCGAGCTATAGCCGGTGCCGAAATCGTCCAGCGCCAGCCGCACGCCGATGCCCTTGAGGCGGCTGAACATCGAATCCGTGCCGTCATCGTCGTTCAGGAACACGCTTTCGGTGATCTCCAGCTCCAGCCGCTGGGGCGCCAGACCGGACGCGGCGAGCGCGTTCATGACGACCGAGGGCAGGCCCGGATTGGCGAACTGGATCGGTGAGACGTTGACCGCCACCCGCACCCCCTCCGCCCATTGCGCCGCATCGCGGCAGGCGGTGCGCAACACCCATTCCCCGATCGGGCCGATCATGCCGCTTTCCTCCGCGATCGGCACGAACAGGGTGGGCGAGATCGCGCCGCGTACCGGATGCTGCCAGCGCAGCAGCGCTTCATAACCGGTGATCTGCTCCGTCTTGGAGGACACCACGGGCTGGTAGACGAGGTGCAGGCCGTTTTCGACCAGCGCCTTGCGCAAATCCTCCTCCAACTGGCGGCGATCCTCCGCATCGGCATGCATTTCCGGCGAATAGAAGCGGTAGACGCCGCGCCCGTCGCCCTTGGCGGCGTAGAGCGCCAGATCGGCGTTGCGGATCAGTTCCTCCGCGGTCACGCCGTCCTGCGGGCAGAAGGAAATGCCGATCGACACGCCGATGACGACGGCTGAACTGCCGATCATATAGGGTTGGGACACGTCGGTGATGATCGCCCGCGCCAGATGGTCGAGCGTGATCTTGTCGGGCCGGCCGGGCAGCAGGATCTTGAATTCGTCGCCGCCCTGACGACCGACCAACCCCTTGTCCCCGACGACGCGCTGGATGCGCTCGCTGACCTGGCGCAGCAGCGCGTCGCCCGCCGGATGGCCGAGCGTGTCGTTGACGATCTTGAACCGGTCGAGGTCCAGCATCATCAGCGTGCAGTCGCGGGGTTGGCCCTTCTTGCCCGCGACCGCCTGCTCCAGCGAGCGCATCATCTGCACCCGGTTGGCAAGGCCGGTCAGCGAATCATATTGGGCGAGCCGCGTCACCTCCGCCTGGCTGCGGCGCATTTCGGTCAGGTCGGTGCCGCTGCCCCGGAAACCCTGAAACTGGCCGAATTCGTTGAACACGGGCTGGCCGGAAATCGACCACCAGCGCTCGTCCTTCACCATCGCGGCGCGAATCGGAATTTCGGCAAAGCCGGTGCGCGCCGACAGATGGAAGCCCAATGTCCGCTCGCCATCGCCGTCCTGCCGGTCGCCGGGACGGATGATGTCCGTGATCGGGCGGCCGATCAGCGCCTCATTGCCAAGGTCCAGGGTGCGGACCAGCGTGTCGGAAATATAAGCGAGACAGCCATGACGGTCGGTTTCCCAGAACCAGCCGCGGCCCGATTGCTCATATTCGTGCAGCAGCCGGTCGGAACGCTGGGCGCGCAGATCGCGCTGATAGAAGGCGATGGCGCGGTTCATGTCGGCATTCGCCTGGCGCAGGGCGGCGACCAGCATCACGGCGATGCAACTGATCAGCAGGCCGACCTGGGCGAAGTCCGCCCGATGCAGTATCGAGGCGATCAGCAGGCCGCAAAAATAGCTGACCCCCAGCAAGCGGCGGTCACCGAAGATCGAGACCGCCATCAGCGCAACCGCCATTTCCGCCGCCAGATTGCGCGACAGCGCGCCCGCGATCAGCGACGGTCCCAGCATCAGGCTGAAACTAAGGCCCGAGAGCAGCACCATGGGCAGCATCAGCCATTTCTGATGATGCGGCCGCAGCCGCTGGAAACGCGCGCCGCGGGGCGCGACGATGGCGACGCCGTCCACCAGCAGCATGGCCGACAGGGCGAGGCCATGGCCGATATTGTTCGCTTCGTAGAAGGGGACATGCAGCAGGGCAGTGATGCACAGCTTGCCCAGCAGGACCAGCGGCCAGAGCCGAGCGATATGGACGAAGGTGCCGGAAATCCAGGAGGCGTCGACCGACGCCCCGCTCTCGGCCAGGCCAAGAGCCGCGACGAGGTCGGTTCGCCGCGATTGCAGTTCCGCCAGATTCGCCCGCAAGGAAGTCATATTTCCTGCGTAACGGGAAGAGATTGAAAGAAACTTACCTGCCCGGCTGGGTCAACGGTGGGTGGTGAGCGGACAGTCTACTATGCCATTTCCTAGATGCGCACCGTGCTCCTGCGAAGGCAGGAGCCCAGTTCAGACGGTCCGATTATCCACCGAGGGCGGGACTGGGCTCCTGCCTTCGCAGGAGCACGGTGCGCTTAATGGCTACAAATGCCCAACCGCAACCAAAGCCTCAGACGCGCATCGGCATCAGCACATAAAGCGCCGGGCTGCGGTCATCCTCGCGGATCAGCGTCGGCGCGGCGGCGTCGGCCAGGTGGAGCTCGACCAGGTCGCTGTCGATCTGACCGAGAATGTCGAGCAGATAGCGCGCGTTGAAGCCGATATCGAAGCCCTCGCCCTGGAAAGCGCCCGGCACTTCCTCGGCCGCCGTGCCGTTTTCCGGGCTGGTGACGGAGAGCGTGATCTTGTCGCGGTCCAGCGTCATCTTGACGGCGCGGGTCTTTTCCGTCGCGATGGTGGCGACGCGGTCCACGCCTTCCTCGAAGCTGCGCGGATCGATCTTGAGCAGCTTGTCGTTCGCGGTCGGAATGACGCGGCTGTAATCCGGGAAGGTGCCGTCGATCAGCTTGCTGGTCAGGATCGCGCTGCCCAGGCCGAAGCGGATCTTGCTGGCGGAAAGCGAAATCTGCACCGAGCCTTCGACCTCGTCCAGCAGCTTGCGCAGTTCCCCGATGCACTTCCTTGGCACGATGATGCCCGGCATGCCGTCGGCGCCGTCCGGACGCGGCACGGTGACGCGGGCGAGGCGGTGGCCGTCGGTGGCGGCGGCCTTCAGCACCGGCTGGCCATCGTCGGAGACATGGAAATAAATGCCGTTCAGATAATAGCGCGTCTCTTCGGTCGAGATGGCGAAGCGCGTCTTGTCGATGATCTGCTTCAGCGTCTCGGCCGGCAGCTCGAAGCTGGTCGGCAGGTCGCCTTCCGCGATCACCGGGAAGTCGTCGCGCGGCAGGGTCGACAGGTTGAAGCGGGCGCGGCCGGCCTGGATCAGCATCTTGCCCTCGGCCGCGTGGAGCGACACCTGGCTGCCTTCGGGCAGCTTGCGGGCGATGTCGAACAGGGTGTGGGCGCTGATCGTGGTCGCGCCGGGCTGTTCCACCTGGGCGGAAACGCTTTCGACGATCTGGAGGTCGAGGTCGGTCGCCATCAGCTTGATCGCACCGTCGGCCGACGCTTCGATCAGCACGTTGGACAGGATCGGAATCGTGTTGCGCCGCTCGACCACCGACTGGACGTGGCTGAGGCTCTTGAGCAGCGTTGCGCGTTCGATAGTGGCCTTCATGTCCCTGTTCTGTCCGTTTCTTTTCTTGCGAAAGCCCGGAGACGGTCGAATCCGGGCGACAATGATGGATGATCCTTCATAGCCGCTGTTGCGGCCCCTGCAAGCGCTGGGTGGCGCTTTGTTACGGCGAGGGTTGCAAAAAGGAACAGCTTGCGCTTTGCCGGGGTTGTGAAAGCGTTACGGTCCTTCGCCCTTCCCCTGATGATGATCGCCACCGCCGCGCAGGCGCGGGACTCGCTGGGCATGTTCGAGGCGTGGGGGGCGTTTCGCGATCCTGCCCCTTCCCAAACCAATGGTCCGCGCTGCTATGCCATCGCCATGCCCGTGGCGGCGAAGGCGGAGGGCTTTGCCGCGGTCGGAAGCTGGCCGCGCCAGAAGGTGCGCGGGCAGGTGCATTTCCGGTTGAGCCGGATGCGGGCGGATGAGGCTGCGGTGATCCTGAATGTGGGGGATCGGCGCTTCACGCTGGTGGCTGGGCAGGTCGACGCCTGGGCGCCCGATGCGCGGACCGATGCGGCGATCATCGCGGCGATGCGCTCCGCGACCAGCATGAGCGTGCAGACGCGGGATGCGCGGGGTCGGGGTTTTGCGGACACCTATGCGCTGCGCGGGGCGGCTACGGCGATCGATGCCGCGGCGCTGGGGTGCGCGCGATTGCGGTGATGTTTGATACGACGTGTTCCTGCGAAGGCAGGAACCCAGTTCAGAGGGCGGGACTGGGTTCCTGCCTTCGCAGGAACACGTGATACCAAATCCACAGCGACTTGCGCCTCAGAATCGCGCCGCTTTAAAATTCCCCAAAAATCCGCTATGGGCGCGGCCATGCAGACAGCCGCCAACCCCTTGATGCCGATTCCCGGCGCTATCGATCCTGTGCCCGTGCCCCGCGCCGTGACGCCTCGTGAAGACGGGCGCGTCGACCTGATGGGGCTGTCGCGGCCGCAGATCAAGGGCGCGCTGGAGGAAGCAGGGCTCGACGCCAAGCAGGCGAAGCTGCGTTCCAAGCAGCTTTTCCACTGGCTCTATCATCGCGGCGAGACTGATTTCGACGCCATGACCGACCTTGCCAAGCCGATGCGCGGCTGGATGGCGGAGCGCTTCGTCGTGGGCCGCCCGGAAGTGGTGGAGGCGCAGGTATCAAGCGACGGCACGCGCAAATGGCTGCTGCGCTCCGACGACGGGCAGGATTATGAGATGGTGTTCATCCCGGACGCGGACCGGGGGACGCTATGCGTGTCGAGTCAGGTCGGGTGCACACTCAACTGCCGTTTCTGCCATACCGGAACCATGCGGCTGGTGCGCAATCTGACGCCGGGCGAGATCGTCGGTCAGGTCATGCTGGCGCGTGATGCTTTGGGCGAGTGGCCCAAGGGCAGCATGGCGTCGGCCAATGACGATGAGACGGATGACGCATCGCAGTACACGACCGACGGGCGCATGCTGACCAATATCGTGATGAT
This sequence comes from Sphingobium sp. 15-1, assembly GCF_013375535.1. Taxonomy (GTDB): domain Bacteria; phylum Pseudomonadota; class Alphaproteobacteria; order Sphingomonadales; family Sphingomonadaceae; genus Sphingobium; species Sphingobium aromaticivastans. The sequence continues at coordinate 3,145,262 of NZ_JABXJG010000001.1, read as the reverse complement.
GGGCATGGGCGAGCCGCTCTATAATTTCGACCATGTCCGCGACGCGCTCAAGGTCGTGATGGACGGCGACGGCCTTGCGCTGTCCAAGCGGCGGATCACCCTGTCGACCTCCGGCGTGGTGCCGATGATGGCGCGGGCGGGGGACGAGATCGGCGTCAATCTCGCCGTGTCGCTGCATGCGGTGACCAAGGATGTGCGCGACGAGCTGGTGCCGCTGAACAAGAAATATGGCATTGAGGAGCTGTTGCAGGCCTGCGCCGATTATCCGGGCGCGAACAACGCCCGGCGCATCACCTTCGAATATGTCATGATCAAGGACAAGAATGACAGCGACGCGGATGCCCGCGAGCTGGTGCGGCTGATCCGCCAATATAAGCTGCCTGCCAAGGTCAATCTGATCCCGTTCAATCCCTGGCCGGGCACGGATTATGAATGTTCGACGCCGGAGCGGATTCGCGCCTTCAGCAATATCGTGTTCGAGGGCGGGATTTCCGCGCCGGTGCGCACGCCGCGTGGGCGGGACATCATGGCGGCCTGCGGGCAGCTCAAGTCCGCGAGCGAGAAGAAGAGCCGGGCGGAGCTGGACCGGCTGGCGGCGGAGAAGCAAGCCGCGCTCGGTTAGAGCGGGGACGATTTGGTGCGCCTTTGCGGCGCGAAATGGAAACCCCGCCCGGAACGGCGGGGTTTTTCTTGTGGGTTTCGTCCGGGCGGCATGAGAAGGGTGAATAGGAATGACGGACGAAGAGATTGAGCGGATCGCGACGGGCTTTTGCGCGCGGACTCTGCCCAAGGAGGAATGGACCCATATGGCCCATTTCTCAACGGCATTATGGCTGATGCTGCGGCGGCCCGATCTGACGCCGGAACGGGACATGCCGGGGATGATCGCCGCCTATAATGAGAGCGTCGGCGGCGTGAACGGCGACACGTCCGGCTATCATGAGACGATCACGCAGGCCTCGCTGAAGGCGGCGCGGGCGGTTCTGGCGGGATTGCCGGGAGGGGTTTCCCCGACGGACGCTTTTGCGGCGCTGATGGAATCTCCGATGGCCGACAAGGATTGGCTGTTCGCCTATTGGTCGCGGGAGCGGCTGATGTCCGTGGAGGCGCGCCGCCGCTGGGCGGAGCCGGATTTGAAGCCCCTGCCCTGGGCTTAGGATGTATCGACATTCAGCTTAAAAATATAAGCGACGTCATGCTGAACTTGTTTCAGCATCCATTTCTCCCCACGAGCCGTAGGTGTGTAGAGGCACAATGGATGCTGAAACAAGTTCAGCATGACGATTTGGAATGACGGTAGCGCCAATCGTGCGAGATAGCTGAATGTCGATACAGCCTTAGGGTTCGGACCGTTTCCGTGAAGCCTATCCTGCGACCCGCAGGGCGGCGTAAGCAACGCAGGAATCCGGTCGGAGGGCGGAACTGGGTCCTGCATTGGGCTACGCCCGCCTTCGGCCTGCAGGAACACGTCGCAAGTCATCGAAACACTATGAGCAAGCCATGGAAAAAGGGCGGCCCCAGCCGGGACCGCCCTTCCCCTGTTCTATCCGAGAGGGATTAGAAACGGAAGCCGATGCCGACGACGCCGGCGTCACGGCCGCCAATGCCGTCTTCATACTCGGTGCGCTGATATTCAGCCGAGATGTAGGTGTTGCCGGTCACGGCGAATTCCGCGCCGCCGCCATAGCGCACGCCTTCGAACGAAGCGCCGGCGTTGCTGTTCGACGCTTCGATGCGGGTGTTGGCATAGCCGACCTTGCCGAAGACCAGGACGCGCGGCGTCACGACATAGCCGAGACGGACCGAAGCGGCGAGATCACGGCTGATTTCCGTGCCGCCGGCGCCGATGGTGGTGTCGCTCAGCGACACTTCCGGGCCGAAGGTGACGCGCGGAGCGAGCGCGATGTCATAACCGGTCGACACGCCGTAGGCGAAGCCGTCTTCGCCGCCCAGCTTGTCATAGCCCAGCGTGACGCCAGCGCGCGGCCCGGTGAAGGGCGCAGCATCCTGAGCGAAAGCGGGAGCGGAAACGGCGGCAGCAGCAAGGGCTGCGAAAATCACAGTCTTCATAAAGTCCTCATATCATGAGAAACGCACAATCCCATGAACAGGACAGGCGTTTTCGTTCTTTTTACGGGATGGCGTTGCGCTTTTTATTTCATCGCCATTTGGAATACCGATTCTATTCGGCTTATCCTCCCGTCCTGCACGCAGCGATGTGTGTCGCTGACGGCGCGCATATGTAACCTTATTGTCATTGTTGCAAGTTGGATATGAACTTTACAAATGTATGATGCTTTTTCGCAACAGTCTGACTTTGCATGAGAAAGGGCGGCCCCGGCGGGACCGCCCCTTTCCGTCCGGAACGGATGCTTCGATCAGAAGCGGAAACCGACGCCGACCACGCCCGCGTCACGGCCACCGAAATTATCTTCATATTCGGTGCGCTGATATTCCGCCGAGATATAGGTGCGCGGCGTCACCGAATATTCCAGGCCCCCGCCATAGCGCACGCCTTCCAGCGTCTGGTGATCGCCGGGGATCTCGAAGCGGCTGTTGGCATAGCCGACCTTGCCGAATGCCAGCACCTGCGGCGTCACGACATAGCCCAGGCGCACCGAGGCGGCGAGATCGCGGCTGGCGTCGACGCCGCCGAACTTGGCGGTGGACTCGCTGAACGACACTTCCGGACCGAAGGTGATGCGCGGAGTGACGGCCAGGTCATAGCCGGTCGACACGCCGTAGCTGAAGCCATCGCTGCCCTGGACCTTGTCATAGCCCATGGTAATGCCGGCGCGTGGGCCAGTAAAAGGCACAGCATCCTGAGCAAAAGCAGGAACAGAAACGGTGGAAGCAGCAATAGCTGCGAGAATCGCAGTCTTCATGATATTCCTCATCAAATTATTCGATACCCTTAACCGGGCGGGACTCATCTATGGTCTCAATCAGTTTTTAAAAGGGACTGATCTGTAATATTTTTTGATCCCGACCCTCTTGAAATATCAGGGAACCGATCCATACAAACTTCAAAAGTCTGGACCTTTACTTGGTTCCAGGCAGGGCGCTTATGGACCTGGAAGCTGGCTCCCACATGAACGAAATCGGAAAACGGGTTCACTTGCGTAACATCATCCTTATTTTGACCCCGGTGGTGCAAAAGGGTAACAGTTGCCTATGGATAGCGCCCTGCCCAAGCGGAAAACGGTGCTGCGCCACCGCTTGCCGGTGCGGCTGTGGCACTGGCTGAACGCGCTGCTGCTTTATGTGCTGCTCACCAGCGGGCTTGGCATCTTCAACGCGCATCCCCGGCTCTATTGGGGCCAATATGGCGCGAATTTCGACCATCCCTGGCTGGTGCTGGGGCGGTTCGGTGGCTGGATCACCCTGCCCGCCCGCTATAATCTGGCGATGTCGCGGCACTGGCATCTGACCGCCGCACCGATCTTCGCCTTCGCGCTGCTCTTCTACATGCTCTGGAGCCTGTTCGGGCGGCATCTGGGCCGCGACCTCGCCTTTCGACGCGGGGAGCTGGCGCCGCGCCATGTCTGGCAGGACATCAGGGATCATGCGCGGCTGCGCTTTGCGACCGGGGAGGCGGCGCTGCGCTATAACGTCTTGCAGAAGGCGAGCTATATCGGCGTGATCTTCGTCGCGCTGCCGCTGATCATCCTGTCGGGGCTTACCATGTCGCCGGGCATGAACGCAGCCTGGCCCTGGCTGGTCGAGCTGTTCGGCGGGCGGCAGTCGGCGCGGTCGATCCACTTCAGCACCGCTTTCGCGCTGGTCGCCTTCTTCCTGGTGCATATGCTGATGGTGCTGCTGGCGGGGCCGGTGAACGAGGTCCGGTCGATGATCAGCGGACGCTACAGGGTGCCGGAGGCGCGGTCATGATCCTGAACCGCCGGACTCTGATGCTGGGCGCTGCGGCAACGCTGGCGGGCTGCGACCGGCTGGCGAAGAATGAGGCAGTGCGGGAAGCGCTCTTCTCCGCCGAGAATTTCCACCAATGGGCGCAGCGCAGCCTGATGGCCCGCGACGCGCTGGCCCATGAGTTCCGCCCGGACCAGATCTCCCCCTTCTTCCGGCCGAACGGCACCGCCAATCCCAACACGCCCGAATATAAGGCGCTGTGGCGCAGCGGCTTTGCCGACTGGCGGCTGCGGGTCGGCGGGCTGCTCGCCCGGCCCTTGGCGCTGTCGCTGGCCCAACTCCACGCCTTCCCCCATCGCGAGCAGATCACGCGGCACGACTGCGTCGAGGGGTGGAGCGCTATCGGCAAATGGCGCGGCGTGCCATTGAAGCATATTCTCGACGCGGCGCGATTACGGGATGGCGCCCGCTATATCGTCTTTCGCTGTGCCGACGATATGGGCGGCGGCCGTGGCTATTATGAAAGCATCGACCTGATGGACGCTTTCCACCCGCAGACGATCCTCGCTTTCGCGCTCAACGACCAGCCCCTGCGGGTGGCGAACGGCGCGCCGCTGAGACTCCGGGTGGAGCGGCAATTGGGCTACAAGCAGGCGAAATATTTGATGCAGATTGAGGCGGTTGCGTCGCTGGACGGCATAGGCGGGGGCAAGGGCGGCTTCTGGGAGGATCATGCCGGCTATGACTGGTATGCCGGCATTTGACGCGGACAGAACGACCTGACAGGGTAGCCCCATGAAATTATTCGATCGGGTCATCAAGCGGCTTGTCACGCGCGGCCAGCTCAGCATCTATTATCATGACGGCAGGAAGATCACGGTGGGCACGCCCGAACCGGGTTTCCCGTCGCTGGCGCTGAAATTCCACGATGCGCGGGTACCGTTCGACATCATCAAGGACCCGCGTCTGGGCATGGCGGAAGCCTTCATCGACGGGCGCGTCGCCATCGAGGGCGGCGGGATCATGGAGCTGATCTCGCTCATCCGCATGAACAATGCCTGGGAAACGGGCAAGTCGATCAGTGACCTGGGCTCGTTGAAGCGCGGCTTCAAGACGATCCGGCGCAAGCTATGGGCCGCCAATCACCGCGCCCGGTCCAAGGCCAATGTCGCCCATCATTATGATCTTTCGGGCGCGCTCTACGCCCTCTTCCTCGACCGCGACCGGCAATATAGCTGCGCCTATTTCCCCGATGCCGTCAATGAGACGGGCATCAGCCTGGAACAGGCGCAGGAGGACAAGAAGGCGCATATCGCCGCCAAGCTGCACCTGAAACCCGGCATGAAGGTGCTGGACATCGGCTGCGGCTGGGGCGGCATGGCGCTCTATCTGCACCGCACCTGCGGCGTCGACGTGACCGGCATCACCCTGTCGGAAGAACAGCTCAAGGTCGCGCGGCAGCGGGCGCAGGATGCGGGCGTGGCCGATCATGTGCGTTTCGAACTGATCGACTATCGCGACATGGACGGGCCGTTCGACCGCATCGTGTCGGTCGGCATGTTCGAACATGTCGGGACCAAGGATTACCGCACCTTCTACAACAAGTGCCGCGAGCTTCTGACGCCGGACGGGGTGATGCTGATCCACACCATCGGGCGGGTCGACGGGCCGGGCATCACCGACGCCTTCACCCAGAAATATATCTTCCCCGGCGGCTATATCCCCGCCCTGTCGGAGATGATTCAGGGCAGCGAGGGCACGCGGCTGATGGTCACGGATGTCGAGGTGCTGCGCATCCATTACGGCCTCACCATCCGCGAATGGTACAAGCGGACGCTGGCGCACAAGGCGGACATCGTCGCGCTGTATGACGAGCGGTTCTTCCGCCTGTGGACCTTCTATCTGGCGGGCGCGGCGACTGTGTTCGAACATGGTGGCATGGTGAATTACCAGGTCCAATATGTCCGCGACCGCCGTTCGCTGCCGATCACCCGCGACTATATGCTGGAGGCGGAAAGCGCCCTGCGCGGCCGCTGATTCATCCCTGAACGCAGGCTTACGACGCCGTTCCCTGACGGTTCAGTCAAGCGGGTGTATCTTTCCCTTCATGGCCCCGGCGACGGGCGCATGTTGAGGAGAGACGGACATGAATATCTTGTGGAAGGGCGCGGCGGCCCTGGGCTTGGCGATCACCGCCATGGGTGTGAGCGCAGCCCCTGCACAGGCGCAATATTATGGCGGCTATGATTATGGCTATCGCGACGGTTATCGGGGCGACCGCTATGATGACAGGCGTTGGGATGACCGACGTTGGGACGATAGGCGCTGGGATGGGCGGCGCGACTGGCGGGACGGCGATCGCCGCTATTGGCGGGGCGACCGGCGCTCCTGGCGCGGCCATTACCGCCAGCGCTGCTGGACCGAGTGGCGGTACAATCACTATCGCGACCGGCGCGTGAAGGTGCGGGTCTGCAACTGAGCTGATATTTGGCCAATTTCAGACCGCCAAATCCTCCCTGCGCGAAGCGTGGGGAGGGTCGAAGAGAGTCACGTGCCTCTCTTCGACATGCGAAGCATGGTGGAGGGGAAGCTACGCAGGTCGTGCTATTTTCCCCTCCACCAGCCTGCGGCTGGTCCCCCCCCCATCTCTCGATGGGGAGGATTAGGAATGTCTGCCATCCACCCATTCCACATCGACCACCAATTGCGCCCCGCACCCGCTTGCGGCATCCTGATCCGCATGACCGATCCCATGCCCGTCATTCAGAGCCTGCTGTCCGGCCTGCCCATCTTCCTGCTGCATCTGGCGTCCGCGACGCTGGCCTGGCTGGCGGCGCTGGCGCTCTATATGTGGATTACGCCGCATGACGAGTTCGCGCTCATCCGCGCAGGCAATGAGGCGGCGGCGATCTCGCTCGGCGGCGCGGCGATCGGGCTGGCGGTGCCGTTGGGCTTCTGCCTCGCGGGATCGGTCAATGTCTGGGACATCATGATCTGGGGCAGCGTGACGCTGATCCTGCAACTCATCGCCTTTCGCGTGGTCGATTTCCTGCTGGGTTCGCTGCCGACCCGGATCGAGGCGGACGAGCGTTCCGCCGCCACCTTCCTGGCCATGATGAAGGTCGCGATCGCCTGCCTCACCGCCGGCGCGGTCGCGGGTTGAGCCGTGGCGGGCCGGCGCTTCGGCTGTCTGCCGGGCCTGCTCGGCATCATCCTTGCGCTGCTGTGGATCAGCGAGGTCACCAAGCCGACGCCGCTGCAGGTCGAGGCTTTCGACCCGCGCTCGCCCCGCCGCCCGATGCCGCAATGGAGCGATGAAAGCTTCGTGATCGAGGAACGGGCCGAAGCGCCCGCCGACAGCATGGGGACGACCTTCGCCATCGATCGCGGCGGCGCGTGGCTGACCGCGGAACATGTCACCCATAGCTGCACCCGCGTCGGCATAGAGCAGGGCGGCTTCGCCCGGCCCGTGTCGCGGCTGGTGGAAAGCCGGGAAGCCGACGCCGCGCTGGTGCATGGCGGGGTGGCGAGCGACCATGCCCTGCCCTTGTCGGACCGGATGCCGCCGCCCGGATCGGTCGGCTATCATATGGGTTTTCCAGGCGGACAGCCGACTTTGGTCATATCCGAGCTGATCGGCGCCGCCCGCGCCCGGCGCGGTACGGGGGAGGAGACCCAGCCCGTGCTCGCCTGGGCCGAACATGGGCGCATCCCGATGGGCGACGGCACGCTGTCGGGCATCAGCGGCGGGCCGGTCTTTGCCGAGGACGGCCATGTCGTCGGCGTCAACAGCGCCGCCACCGACCGGCGCGGGCGGATATTGACCACAGCGCCCGACGCAATGATGCGGCTGGTCGTCGCCAGCCGGGCGGTGGGCGACCGGCCCGTCGCCTATCCCTTTCTGGACATGGCCGACGCGCAGGCGCGCTTCGAATCCTGGCTGGCGCAGGGGGTGATCCGGCGCATCTTCTGCGATGTCGACGATGGACCGGGACGGTTGACGGCAGGGCGGCCGAAAGGCTAGGTCGCGCGCCAGACCTTGGCTTTTCGTGATTTCCAAGTCGTGAAATGTACCATTTCACTCGAAATCACTAGTTTGACAGGATTTGGACCATCATGAGCGACACGCCCCCCGACCGCCTTTCCACCAACCCGAAAAGCCCCTTTTTCGACATCGACGTGCTTCAGCGCGGCATCGGCATCAAGTTCAAGGACCGTGTCCGCAATGATGTCGAGGAATATAGCATCTCCGAAGGCTGGATTCGCGTCGCGGCGGGCAAGACCCGCGACCGGCATGGCCAGCCGCTGACGATCAAGCTGTCGGGGCCAGTCGAAGCCTGGTTCGAGAATCCGGCTGAAGGCGCTGAAGAAGCGGCGGACAAGACGGAATAGGTTTTCACACCGTCATGCTGAACTTGTTTCAGCATCCATTTCTCCCCAAAAGCGAAGGCGCGTGGGGCGTGATGGATGCTGAAACAAGTTCAGCATGACGTGTGGAGAGGGTGCTTTAACGCAACGCCGCGTCGCGCTTCACGTCCGCGATGATGTCGCGCAGCGAACGGGCCGAAGGCGTCGCATCGGCATAACGAATGGCCCGCATGTCCAAGACCAGGCGCGGCCGGCTGGAAACCCTACGCGGCGGAGCGGTTTCTTCCTCCGGATCGTCCTTCGCGATCGTCAGGCTCGCGAAACGCATGCTGTCGCCCAACGCCGGGTCGGGCCGGAATTCGCGCAATTGCGGCTTGTCGGGATAGATGAAACCAAAGGTCGGATTGCTGCGCGCACCCATCTGGTTGGTCGGGCTGTGCCAAACGCGCACCTCGCTCCAGTCGCCTTCCTCCGATACGTCGATCGCCAACACATCTTCCTCGATCGCGCCAGGCACCGACCAGTTGGCATGCCGGATCAGCACGCGCCGGTCGTCCAGCACCTTGCTGACCACGGCGACATGGCCCAATACCATCGGCCCCATGGGACGAAAGGCCAGCACCGCGCCCTTGCGGGGCATATGGCCGCGCTTATAGTGATTTTCCGCCTGGTCCCACCAGGTCAACGCGTCGCCATAAATCTGCACGCCGGACACGATGCGCGCATAGGGCACGCATTGCAGCACCGTCGCGCCCAGCACAGGCGTCGTCGTCAGACTGGCCAGCAGCAAGGCCGCCCAGCGCATCATTCCCAATTTCATGCGACCCCAGTCCCAGAATCGCCCCACCGCCGATCAGACTAGGCGGCAGCCCTTAGGAACTGGTTAAAATGTCAGAAAGCACCACGGGCAGAGTCGCTGCCGGTGGTTGCGCGGTCGGCCATGGCGATCTGCACGGGAGCTTCGCTCGCCTTGCCAGCATAAATAAAGCCCTTGGCGGGATTGGGACGCAGGCCCAGACCCCCGGTCGGGCCGTACCACACCCGCACGTCGGTCCAGTCATTATTGGGCGACACGTCGACGGCGCGGACATTGCGCTCGATCCCGCCGCGATAGGACCAGTTGGCGTGGGTCAGCAGCACTTCGCGATCGCTGATCACCTTGCTGACCATGGCGACATGACCGACCGGCATGGAGCGGCTGGCGGCGAAGGCAAGGACGGCGCCGACGCGCGGCTCATGGCCACGATCATAGCGGCCCTCGGCCTGGCCCCACCAGGTGTTGGCGTTGCCGTACAGCTCGATACCGGAAACCTGGCGAGCGAAGGGCGCGCACTGGAGCGTGCCCGCAGCGGCCGGGGTCGTGATCAGGGCGCCAAGTGCGAGCGTTACCGCTGCGACAAAAGCGCGAAAACCAACGATCATGGAAATGCGACCCCCGACTTCTTTTGAACGACTTAACCCCGTGAGGCTTCTTAGGGCAGACGCCGGACGCGTTGAAAAGCCGCCAGCGACGAGTCGTTGTTGCGGCGCGTCAATCTGCGGAACGAAAGACGTGGCCCGCCGTTACGCCAAACCGGCTCGCGACCGGCAATTCATTGAAAAGACTGTCTTCCGTCCCCGTCATCCAGACCTGACCGCCGGTTTCGCGCAGGCGGTCGAACAGCGCAGCCCGTCGCGACGGGTCGAGATGCGCCGCCACTTCGTCGAGCAGCAGCACCGGCGGCTGGCCGCGATGAACCGTGACCAGCGCCGCATGGGCCAGCAGGATCGAGAGCAGCAACGCCTTCTGCTCCCCGGTCGAGCAGAGCGCAGCGGCCTGGGCCTTGGCGGCATGGGTGACGGCCAGATCCTGCCGATGCGGACCGGACAAGGTGCGCCCGGCGGCGGCATCGCGACGGCGTTCGCGGGCTAGGCGGGGGGCGAGCGGTTCATCGCTCTCCCCCTCGATCGCCAGCAGCGGGCGGGCGAAGGGTTGGTCGGGCTGATCCTCCAGCGCAGCGCTCAGGCGTGCGACCAGATCGGCGCGGGCGGCGGCAAGGGCCACGCCATGCTCGTCCATTTGCGCTTCGAGCGCGCTCAACCAGCTTGGATCGGCACTGTGCAGATCGCCCAGCAGCCGGTTGCGGGCGCGCATCGCGGCTTCATAACGAGCGCTGTGCACGGCATGGCCGGGATGAAGGGCCAAGGTCAGTCGATCGAGAAAGCGCCGCCGTCCGCCGGGGCTGTCCATGAACAGCCGGTCCATGGCAGGCGTGAGCCAGACGATGGACAGATGATCCGCCAGCGCATTGGCGGAGGAGGAGACGCCGCCGATCCGCACCTGCCGCCGGTCCGGGGCGGAGGCGAGCACGCCGGTCCCCAGCATCACGCCGTCCACTTCCGCCGCTATGCCGAAGCCGCCCGCGCCGTCCTGCCGCACCATGTCGCGCAGGGCCGCGCCGCGCAGGCCCCGGCCGGGGGCCAGCATCGACACGGCTTCCAATATATTGGTCTTGCCCGCGCCATTGTCGCCGGTCAGCACGACGAAGCTGTGATCGGGCACGATCAGCGCATCCGCATGGTTGCGGAAATCGCTCAAGGTAAGACGGCCGATCATGAGGTGGCTCTAGCCAGTGCGGGGCCTTTGGGGAAGCGTTTCGCGATTTCCGAGCAATGGACGTGTTCCTGCGACCCGAAGGGCGGCGTAAGCCAACGCAGGAACCCAGTTCGGACGGCGGGACTGGGCTCCTGCCTCCGCAGGAGCACAATGTGCGTGGAGGCTCGGGCTTACTAACTACACCGTTTCCGAGTCACAGCCCTTCCGTCATCGATCACCGTCAACTCCCGACCACCCGCCGACGGGCGCAGTTCCAGCTTCCTGTTCCAGCTCTGCCCCTCCCCGGTGAAGGCCGCGTCGATGCGGATGCGGCCATCCGGACCGTGGGACACGCCGGTCGCCTTGCCCTCGCTTTCCAGGAAAACCAGGCTGGTGGGCGTGATGGTCAGTTCCAGCTCGGTCGCGCGGTCGGCGCAGCTTTCATCCAGCCCCGCCCAGCGGCCCTGTATGCTGGCGGGGATGGTAACGCCGACCGGCGCCGATGGGGACAAAATGTCCGGCGCGGGTTCGGCCGTCTGGATTCCGTTCTGCCCCTGCGGCACTTCGCGGACGTCCGACGTCGCCTCGTCGACGATATTGGTGGCCATGCCGGGCTGGTCGCTTTTCTGGTCGCCACAGGCTGCAAGGACGAGCAACGGCAGGAGGATCATGGCGCGCATGGGAAGAAAACCGGCCTTTCGCCAAGGGGTTCCGGCCATCGCGGATTGCTGGGTCATTCCTGCTATACTCCTTCTCGACAAGGGAGATATGCCATGCCGGTGCTGGGAATGGGGGGATTTTTCTTTCGCGCCCGCGATCCGGAGGCGCTTTCCGCCTGGTATCGCACCCATCTGGGTGTCGGCGCGGGCCGTTCCGCCGATCCTGAGGTCGCGCCCAACATCCACACATGGACGGCGCGGGGCGGGCCGATGGTCTTCGCCCCCTTCCCCGCCGACAGCGACTATTTCGCCGCCGATAAGGCGTTCATGATCAATTTCCGCGTGTCCGATCTCGACGGACTGCTGGCGGACTTGCGCGCCGCGAACGTTGCAGTCATCACCAAGGCCGAATGGGATCATCCGGAGGTGGGCCGCTTCGCCCGCATCCACGATCCCGAAGGCAATGCCATCGAACTTTGGGAGCCGTCCGCCCCAACCGCCTGAATGAAAAGGAAGCCGATGATGAGAAGCCTGAAGATCGCCCTTGCTCTGGCCACGATGGCGCTGGGTTCGCACAATGCCATGGCGGCGCTGGCCGTGGGGGCGAAGGCGCCCGACTTCACCACGCGCGGCGCGCTGGCGGGCAAGACCTTTACCCTGACGCTATCGCACCAGTTGAAGCGCGGGCCGGTGGTGCTCTATTTCTTCCCCAAGGCGTTCACGCCGGGCTGCTCCGCCGAAGCGCGGGAGTTCGCGGAGCATATCGAGGATTTCAAGAAGGCGGGCGCCACGGTGATCGGCATGTCGGCCGATCCGGTGGACGATCTGGTCGCCTTCTCCACCAAGGAATGCGCGGGCAAGTTCGCCGTGGCCTCGGCCGGGCCGAACATCGTGTCGGGCTATGACGTGGCGCTGAAGATGCGGCCGGGCATGACCGACCGCACTTCCTATGTCATCGCGCCCAGCGGCCGCATCGCCTTCGTCCATAGCGAGATGAATTATGCCGGCCATGTGAAGAGCACGCTGGCCGCCGTCGAGGCGATGAAGCAGAAATAGGTTCGGTTGAGGTTGGGTTGAAAGGCAGGCATATGGACAGTCGCCGCCATGTAATCCCGTCATGCTGAAACTGTTTCAGCATGACGGCGTGTGTGGATTCACGGCAAGCGTGCCGGCTTCGCTTCAGTCCAAGCTCAACGCCCCTTATTTCTTCACATATTTGCCGAACCAGCCGAGCGTCGCCTCCCAAGCGGCCTTGGCGGCGGCTTCGTTATAGCTGGGGCGATAGTCGGCCATGAAGCCATGGTCGGCGCCGGGATAGACGGTGATCGCGTCGGGCGGCGCCTTGCCCGCGATCTTCAGCGCGGCCTGCATCTTCTCGACATCCGCGACCGGAATGCCCTTGTCCAGCGCGCCATATTGGCCAAGCACAGGGGCCTTGAGCGCGCTCACCTGCTCGATCACGTTCAGGGGCTGCAACGGCGTCTTCTCGCTGATCAGGCGGCCGTAGAAGGCGACGCCCGCATCCAGTTCCCTGCTATGGGCGGCATAGAGCCAGACGGCCCGCCCGCCCCAGCAGAAACCGGTGATTCCGCGCCGCCGGCCATCGCCGCCATGGCCGCCCGCCCAGCCATAGGTCGCGTCGATGTCCTTCAGCACCTGCCCGTCGGACGCCTTGGACACGATGGTGGCGATCAGTTGCTTGAAGTTCGCCACCTTGGTCGCGTCGCCATGGCGGGCGAACAGGTCGGGCGCGATGGCATAATAGCCCGCCTGGGCGAAGCGGCGGCAAATGTCGCGAATCCATTCATGCACCCCGAAAATCTCATGCACGACGACGATGATCGGTGCGGCCTTGGCGTTAGCGGGCCGGGCGACGAAGGCCGGCATGGCGAAGCCGTCGCTCGCCTTGACCGACACCGTCTCCTCCTTCAGCCCTTCGCCGGAGGTCTGGACGGCGCTGCTGGAAACGGGACGGCAGGCGGCGGCGAAACCGGCGGCGAAGGCCCCGCCCGCCAGCAATTTGCGCCGGTCGAGGCCAGTCGAGCCGATCCAGTTGCGGTCTTCCGGTAAACGGTCGGGCTGATCCTGGTTGCCGGTCATGCGCGTCTCTCCTCAAGCCATGGCGCGCGAGCCTAATCGCGTCCGCGACCAGCGCAAGTCCTTCTCAGGCAAGGAAATCGCCGCTCTCGATCCGATCCAGCGCGCCGACATCCCGATTGTAGATATAGGTCCATGCCTCCACCGGGCCATGTTCGCCCCGGACGATCAGCCGTTCCCGGCGATATTCATGCGGCTCGGGAAAAGGGGCGGCGCATTCCTCATAATCGTCGAGCATGGCGAAGACCGCCGCCGGATCGGCAAGCGCGAACAGGTCGCCCGACACCGCATCCGATCCGCCCGGCACAAAGGCGGGGTAGCTGCCGACGCGATAGAGCCTGCCTTGCGCCACAGCCGGGCCGACATGGCGCGCGGCATTGCGCAACCAGTCCGCCATCGGATCGTCAAGGCCGTGGCGCAACGTGCCATAGACGAAGAGCAGCGGCTCGCTCAGAAATTCCCCCTGGAAATATTCCCTATTTGCAGGAAATTTGCCCAATTTACGTAAATTTTTCCAGACCGAATGGATTCAGGGCTCGCGAAAACCCTCGAATTTGCGGGTGGAATGGAAATTGGCACGGCTCCTGCAGTCTTCCCGGCATCACGGCCGGATGGTCCGGCCCCACATGGTCCAGGGAGTATATCATGTTCGCCAAGCTTCAGAACGCCGCTTTCGCGCTTACCGGCGCGCTGCTCGTCGCCGGTCTCTTCATCAGCGCCGCCGTCCCGGTCACGCCGATCGCCTGATCCCATAACAGCCCGATCCCATAACAGAGAGTCAAGAAGGCCAGATCCATGAACAACAGCTTCACCCTCGACCGCCGCAACGGAAAGATCATGGGCGTATGCGCCGGACTTTCCAACCGCACCGGCATGGATGTCACATTGATCCGCATCGCCGTGGTGCTGCTGACGCTGTGCGCTTTGGGCCCGGTCGGCGTCGCCGCCTATCTGCTGGCGGGATGGCTGGCGGAGGGTTGATCAAGAACAGCCATAATGAAAGAGCCGCCCTTGACGATGTTCGGGGCGGCTCTTCTGATGTCCAAAAGGGACGGTAGGGGTCGGGTCATGTCGCGCTCAGGCAAACAGCACCGAATAGAAGGTCAGCATCTGTGCGCCAACCGCAACCATGAGGGCAACGCCCTGAACCGTGTGTCGCATATCGTTCGTCCTGCAAGTTGTTTTCTATCTTCGCCTTGTCGGCGTCCGGGCCTATGCGCCCGCCATGATAGTGTAACAATCGCAAAGGACGATTTCGCAGTTGCAGCAAATGCAACAGTCAGCGTTGCTCCAAAGCCACAATCATCGCTTGCGCCGCCGCGGGCGCCCGGACCTTCGCCCCGCTGATGAAGAAGGCATAGACGTCGCCTTTCGCCGCCTGCTCCCGCGCCTGCGCCTGCGCCGCCCAACCGTCGATTTCCTGGGGCGAATAGCCGGTCGGCTCCTCCTCCCGCGTGCGCATCAGCCGGGCGTAGGAAAAGCCGACGTCCCGGCCGCGCAGCGCCGGATATTCGGGATGATCGGCATAGACGACCGCCGCCCCCGCCGCATGGGCCAGGTCGAAAAAGGCGGGATCGTCGAAGCTTTCATGCCGCACCTCCAGCGCATGACGCAACGGCACGCCATCGACGCCGGCGGGCAGCAGCTTGAGGAAAGCCCCGAAATCCTCCGCATCGAATTTCTTGGTCGGCATGAATTGCCAAAGAACCGGTCCTAGCCGGTCGCCCAGCTCGACCAGCCCCTGATGGACGAATTTGGCGATCGAATCGCCTGATTCCGCCAGCACCCGGCGATTGGTGCAGAAACGCGACGCCTTGACCGCGAACTGGAACCCGTCGGGCACCGTTCTGGCCCAGCCGGCGAAGGTCGCGGGCTTTTGCGTGCTGTAATAAGTGGCGTTGATCTCCGTCGCGGTCAGATGTTCGCCCACATAGGCCAGCTCGTCCTTCTGCCGCAGCCCCTCGGGATAGAAGGTGCCCCGCCATGGTTCGAAGACCCAACCGCCGATGCCGACCCTGATCTTTCCACTCATGCTGCGCTCTCCTTTTGCCGGGCATCCTGATCGGCAAACACGAACAGAGCCAGAGGGAAAAGCGCTTGGCGGCAAGCCGGCATGGCTTTCCGCCAGACGCCCTTGACCGTCAGCCATGCGGAGGTCGAACGAAGGCCGAGGGGGCCCGGAGCGGACGCTTTCAGTCCCTGCCGTCGATCATATTGCACTCGGCCCCTCATCGAGCCGCGAAATCAGGTTGCCAAGATTTGCCGCCGGGAAGAGAAAGGCTTGTCAAAGGAGAAGGCCTTGCCGCCCAGCAGCAGCACAAGATCGAAGACCGTCACGATCAAACAAGTGGCGGAGGCCGCGGCGGTTCACCCGTCCACCGTCTCGCGCGCGCTCAACCCCGAGACCCGCTATCTCGTCGCGCAGGAGGTGGCGGAACGCGTGCTCGCGGTCGCGCAGCGCCTGGGCTACCGGCGCAACCTGCTTGCCGCGGGCCTGCGCACGGGCCGCTCGCATCTGGTCGGGATGCTGGTGCCCGACATTGCGAACACCGTCTTCTCCCCGATCCTCAGCGGCGCGGCGGAGCGGCTGGCGGCGGAAGGCTTCTCGACCGTGGTGGCGGATGTCGGCCGCGAACCCGGCCGCCAACTCGAAATCGCGCGCGAACTGGCGACCAGGCAGATCGAGGGCCTGATCCTGGCGACCGTCCAGCGCGACGATCCGGTGGTCGATTTCTGCCTTGAGCAAGGCATTCCCGCCGTCCTCGTCAACCGGGCGGAGGAGAAGCGCCGATTGTCGGCCGTGGTGTCCGACGACGCGCTCGGGATGCAGTTGGCGGTGGATCATGTCGTGGAGCTGGGACACCGGAAGATCGCGCATCTTGCCGGGCCGGACAGCGTTTCGACCGGCCATTTGCGGCGGCGCGCCTTTTACGGCGCAATGGAGCAGCATGGCCTTCGCTCGGTCGACACGCTGCATGAAGCCGCCGAAGGCTATTCACGCGAAGAAGGCGCAGCGGCGACCCGCCGCCTGCTGGATCGCGCGCCCGGCATCACGGCGATCGTCGCCGCAAACGACCTGCTGGCGCTCGGCGCCTATGACGCGCTTAAGGAACGGGGCCTTCGATGCCCGCAGGACATATCGATCATCGGGCATAACGACATGCCGATGATGGATCTGGTGACGCCGCCGCTGACGACGATCCGGATCAGCCATAATGCGCTGGGGCGCGAGGCGGCGGATTTGCTGCTGCAACGGATTCGCGGCGACGATCCGGAGATCCGCAACATCGTCCTGGCGCCTTCGCTGGTGGTCAGGGAATCGACCGCTCCGCCGCCTCAAGGCCGGGCGCGGCGACCGCGTGCCGCAAAGACCCCGGCCAAAGCGGGCGTGGCGGGATAGGCGCGGGGTGCTCCGCCTCAGGAATGCCCGTCGACCACAAATTCCGCCAATAGTTCGGCCAGGGCTTCGATCGCTTCCTCACCTTCGTTGAGCGCTCCATGGAGCGCATCTTCAACCTTGGCGGCCACGAAACGCGATGGTCCGGCATAGGCCAAGGACCAACCCAAGAACCGACGGTGGTCGAACGGCCCGGACGCAATGGTATGGATGTCGTCATGCCGTGGATCGCGGCAGATGCTCTGCTTCAGTTCTGCGATCGCTGCCGGCGAACCTTCAAGATATTGGGTGAATTTCTGCCCGGTGAAAAGCAACGCGCCGGTTACGCCAAGCGATCGGTTGCGGGGTATGGAATTTTCCACAATCGCTCGAACATCATCCTGACCCCCGGCAGTGCCCAAACGACTTGTGCTAATATAAAACCATTTGTCGAGCATCATTCTATTATGACGATCGTACAACAGGAGTAAAGGCGAGGCGCATGGTGGGGGCCATTTTTGTGCGCCTCGCCTTCCCCTTGACCGCGCCCTGGGGAGAAGCGCGGCCGATCGAAGAATGGTTTTCTGCCAAAACGCCGTTAAGGGTCGATCTGCGGCCCTGTCGTAAAAATACAGCAGCCCTTTCCGGGAGATCGTTAGTTACCCGCTATTATAGCAACCCTCCGCACTCGCGGAGTAAAGCCATGTTTTCACCAAACAATTCTGCGCTCCAGTCCGGCAATTCGATCGACGATCAACGTCGATCTCTCCGGAAGGCGGTATTTAAGTCCGCGTTGCTCTATCCGGTACTCAATCAAGCGAAGCTGGCCATCACCAACGTCTCGGCGCATGGCGTCAGCGGTCGGACGGCGCTTACGCTCAGCTTGCGCGAGCAGGTGCATGTCAGCTTTGACGAACAGGATTTCATCACGGCCGAAGTCCGTTGGACCAATGGGACGCAGGTGGGCTTGCTGGCGGAAGATCCCCTGTTCTGGACCGCGGGAAACGACGCCTTGATGGGACGCCTGAGCGATAGCCATCAGCCGCGCGAAAGCCGCATTCCGGTCAATATCGCCGCAACGCTCACCACATCGGCGCCCGTCATGATCGGCACGATCAGGAACATGTCGGAAGAGGGCATGATGATCGAAGCGCGCAGCATCAGGGAAGGAACCAGATTGCTGGTCAAATGCCGCGGCAAATGCGCCCGCATGGGTCGGGTGCAATGGTCAAGCAGCGAAATGATGGGTGTTTTTTTCGAGCGAGGCGTTTAAGAAAAAATTAACCCTGTTTGGAACGCAATCTCCTCAACGGCGTTACGGGCATGGGCAACCATATGTAGGTCGCAATGAGGACGAAAAGTCCCATCTACGTCGTAATTGGGGACGCGCTCCTTCGCCGCCATCTGGTGGCGTTTTTGCGTGCGCATCACTATGCGCCGACGCCTTTTTCAAACGGATCGGATTTTCTCGACGCCGCGCATTTCCTGGGTTCGGGCATTGCGGTGCTGGATACGCATCTGCCCGACATGCCGGGCATGCTCGTTCTCCAGGATTTGCTGATGGAGCGGCAGGACATCCCCGTCATCATGACCTCCCAAGGGGCCGACATCCGCGCCGCCGTGCAAATGATCAAAAGAGGGGCGGACGACTTTTTGGAGCAGCCTTTCGATGAGCGGATGCTGCTGGAAACGATCGAAAGCACCGCTTCGCTTTTGGAAGAGAGGGTCGAACGTCAGCAAAACAAAACATATTCCAAGCTCTGCATGATGAAGCTGAGCAAGCGTGAGTTGGACGTTCTGAGGGAATTGGAGAAATTCGACGATAATCATATCGTGGCGCAGAGACTGAAATTGACGGTCAGATCAGTGGAGACATATCGTTCACGCATCATGCGCAAATGCGGTACATCCCGATTTTCCGATGCCGTTGCCATGTGCCGAGAAGCCATGTCCTGATGATCTTCAGGACGCGTTCGGAATATTCCGAGCGACGGACATTTGATCCCACATCCGCAGCAAGCCACATCCCAAGAGCATGCCGAAGCCGGGCCCATCAGCCTTTGCGACAGCCACGAAAATGCAGGGATAGTGTTGAAAAGCTTCCATCCAAGGGGAAGCAATCCCTTGAATATATTGGTGACCCCTACGGGAATCGAACCCGTGTTTCAGCCGTGAAAGGGCCGCGTCCTAGACCGCTAGACGAAGGGGCCACTGCAGTTCCGCTTGGGCGTCGCTGCGAAGCGAGGCGGGCATTAGGCGGTGGCTTCGGAGCGGTCAACCCCCTTTTCGTCATGAAAATGACGCGGGACATAAAATTGCCGATCCTCGCCTCAATCGGCCCAGGCGGCATCCTCCAGATGCAGTTCGGCAGCGGGGCGCGGCCCCCAATCGTCGATCTTCGCCCGGCCTGCGATCCATAGCCGCCGGTCGCGGGACGCCCCCAATATGGCTTGGCCAAGGTCGGATTCGGCCTGGCGGAAAGCGATCGTCTTGAGCGATCGGCCGTCGTCGCCCGCCATGATGGCGCGCAAATGGCCGTTGCCGACGATGTCCGCCTTGACGACGCGCATCGGGCCGGAGGCAATGAGCGGCGCCGGCCAGCCCGCGCCATAGGGGCCGCCGGCGTCGATGGCGGCGACAAAATCCGGATTAACCCCCGCCGGCGCCAGCACCGCGTCGATCAGCAGCGCCCGGTCGTCCCGCGCCTTCGCCACGGCGCCGGACAGCCGATCGTCCAGAAAGTCCGCCAGCGCGTCCACCTTATCCGCCGCGACGGTCAGGCCCGCCGCCATGGCATGGCCGCCGCCCGCGACCAACAGGCCGCTATCCTTCGCCGCCAGCACCGCCGCGCCCAGATCGACGCCGGAAATGGAACGGCCCGATCCCTTGCCGGTGCCGTCTTCATCGATGGCGACGACAATGGCGGGACGGCCCGCTTTTTCCTTGATCCGCCCGGCGACGATGCCGATCACGCCGGGATGCCAGCCCGCGCCCGACACCAGGGCCACGGCGCGATTGCCCTGCGCGGCGAGCAGTTCCTCCGCCTCCGCCTGCACCGTGGCCTCAATGGCGCGGCGTTCTTCATTGAGCTGGTCCAGCTCCTGCGCGATCTTCGCCGCCTCCGCCGGGTCTTCGGTGGTGAGCAGCCGCACGCCGAGGTCCGCCTTGCCCACGCGCCCGCCCGCATTGATGCGCGGACCGAGCGCGAAGCCCAGGTCATGGCAAAGCGGCGCCCGCGTCAGGCGGCTGGCGTCGATCAGCGCGGAAAGGCCGATGTTGCGGCGCTTCGCCATGATCTTGAGCCCCTGCGCGACGAAGGCACGGTTGAGCCCTTTAAGCTGCGCCACGTCCGCCACCGTGCCCAGCGCCACGATGTCGAGCAGTTCCATCAGCGGCGGCTCGGAGCGCTGCGCAAACCAGTTGCGCTTGCGCAGCACCCGGATCAGCGCCGCGCTGAGCAGGAAGGCCACCCCAACGGCCGCGAGATGGCCATGCAGCGCCGCTTCAGGGTCTTCGTCCAGCCGGTTGGGATTCACCAACGCCAGTGCTTCGGGCAAGGCGGCGGCGCATTTATGATGGTCGACCACCACCACGTCGACGCCCACCGCCTTCGCCATGGAGAGCGCTTCGAAAGCCTGCGCCCCGCAATCGACGGTGACGATCAATGTCGCACCCTCACCCGCCAGCCGGACCAGCGCCTCGCCCGAGGGGCCATAGCCCTCCATCAGCCGGTCGGGAATATAGGGCCGCGCCGCCAGCCCCAGATCGCGCAGCAACCGGATCAGCAGCGCCGCGCTGGTCGCGCCGTCCACGTCATAATCACCGAAGATACGCACATCCTCCCCGCGCACCACCGCGTCGGCCAGCCGTTCGGCGGCGGCGTCCATGTCGCGGAACAGGCTGGGGTCGGGCATGAAATGGCGGATGGTGGGGTTGCGATGCGCCTCCACCGCGTCGCGCGGACAGCCCCGCGCCAGCAGCAACTGCGTCACCAGATCGTCGGGGCGATAGCCCGGATCGCGCCCGTCGCCATTGCCCCCGCGCCACCGCCAGGGCTGGCCGAGGATCGAACGGGTGATGTTGAGCGCAATGGTCATGGACAGGCTTTAGAGTCTCCGCCGATGAGATGGAAGCAGGACGTGCCTTGGGCGGAGGCGCCAGGCGCAGGGACACGGATTCAACGTGGAACCGAGCGCCCGCCGTCGTGACGCGGGCGGAACTTAGGCAACCGGTTGCGCGTATTGGCTGTTCCCGCCCGGAATGGGCGCCGGACAAAAAGGGGCAAAGCGGTTTCCATGGGTTCAAGGCAGAAGCGGGTCCGGCGAGCCTTGGGTCTGATGATGATGGCGGCCTCCCCCCTCCCCCTGATGGCGCAGACGCCGCCACATCCCCAGCAGCAGCAGGAAGAACCGATCCTGCCCGACAGCGAGTTCGAGGCGCGCTTGCCCAAGGCGGGCGAAAGTCCCGCGAACGGCAGCGCGCCGCTGCCGTCGATCGACCAATGGATCGACCAGCAGATGCCGGAAGCCAGCACCAGCCGGGAACTGCCCCCAGCGGTGGAGCCCCAGGAGGAGCGTGAATTGGCGCAGCCGCTGCCGCCGCTCGACAGCGTGCAAGTGCCGGTGCAGGTCGCGACCGACAGCAACCCGAACGAGAAGACCGAAGCGGTGCGCTATTCGGTGGCGATCGAAGGCTTCGGCAAGACGGGATTGGAGGATGCATTCCGCGATTCCTCCTCGCTGATCGACGGCAAGGGAAAGGCGGACACGGCGGCCATGGTGCAGGCCCGCGCCCATGAGGATGAGGCGCTGGCCGTGCGGCTGCTCCATTCGGAGGGCTATTATGACGCGACCGCGCTCGCTTCGCTGGATCAGGCGGGAGACGGGCAAACGTTCGCGCTAAAGGCGGTCGTCTCGGTCACGCCGGGCAAGCGCTACAAAATCGGGGACATCGTCATCCATGCCGGGCTGACCGTGCCGCCGAACCTGATCCGCGACAGCCTGCCGATCAAGACCGGCGACTATATCGTCGCGGCGGCGGTCGAGGGGGCGGAGGCGAATGTCGGCGTCAGGCTGCCGGAAAATGGCTATGCCTTCGCCAAGGTGGGGCAGCGCGACATATTGCTCGATCCCGCGACCACGACCGGCGACTATACGCTGCCGGTCGAAACGGGGCCGCGCGGATCGTTCCGGGGAATCACCACCACGGGCGAGAAGCAGGCCTTCGGCGCCGACCATATGAAGGTCATCAGCCGCTTCAAGCCGGGCGAGCTGTATGACAGCCGGAAGGTCGACGATCTGCGCCGGGCGCTGGTGGCGACGGGGCTGTTTTCGAGTATTTCGGTCGATCCGGTACGCACCAACGCGCCGGGACCGGACGGCACCGAATATGTCGACCTGAACGTCGCGCAGGAGGCGGGCAAGCCCCGGACGCTGGCGGGCGAGCTGGGCTATGGCACGGGCCAGGGCTTCCGCGCCGAGGGGACATGGACGCACCGCAACCTCTTCCCGCCCGAAGGCGCGCTGATCGCCAGCGTCATCGCCGGGACGCAGGAACAGGGCGCGTCGGGCACCTTCCGCCGGTCCAATGCAGGCAAGCGCGACAAGACGTTCCAGACCGGCATCACGCTCAACCACCAGAATTACGACGCCTATGAAGCCTATACCGCCGGGCTGAATATGGGCTGGTCGCGCCAGTCGACGCCGATCTTCCAGAAGCGCTGGACCTATAGCTATGGCGCGGAGATGCTGCTGACCAACGAGCAGGTCGTGGTCGATCCGGCGACGGCGGACAAGACAAGGCGGACCTATTTCATCGGCGGCCTGCCGGTGCAGATCGGCTATGACCGGTCCAACGATCTGCTGAACCCCACCAAGGGCTTCCGCGCCAATTTGCGGGCGGAGCCGGAAGGGTCGCTCCAAGGCAGCTTCTCCCCCTATTTGCGGGCGACCTTCGACCTTACCGGCTATTATCCGGTCTCCGACACGCTGGTGATCGCGGGGCGGGCGCGGGTCGGCACGATCAGCGGGGCCAAGCGCGACGATGTGGCGCCGTCGCGGCGCATCTATGCCGGCGGCGGCGGATCGGTGCGCGGCTACGGCTATCAGGAATTGGGGCCGAAGGACGCGAACAACGATCCGATCGGCGGCCGCTCCCTCAACGAATTCGCGGTCGAGGGCCGCTACCGCTTCGGGGATTATGGCGTGGTCGCCTTCGTCGATGCAGGTCAGGTCTATGAAAGCTCCATGCCGCAATTTTCCGACATCCGCTATGGCATGGGCGTCGGCGGGCGCTTCTACACCAATTTCGGTCCCTTCCGCGCCGACATCGCCATGCCGATCAACCGGCAGCCAGGCGAGTCCAAATTCGCGCTCTATATCGGCATCGGGCAGGCATTCTGATGGCGGAGGAGATCACCCCCACCAAAACCGTCATTGTCCGCGAGGCGCGGCCGCTCTGGCAGAAGATCGCGCTGGGCGCGGCCGGTCTTGCCGTCGCGCTGCTGGTGCTGGCCGCCGGGCTGCTGCTGTTCCTCAACACCCAGCCCGGTAAAAAATTCCTGATCCGTCAGATCGCCGCGCTCAAGCTGGAGTCCGGCATGGCGATCGAGGTCGGCCGGATCGACGGGTCCATCTATGACGATATGACGATCCGCAATCTGGTGCTGCGCGATCCCAAGGGCATCTTCGCGGTCAGCCCGGAAGTGCATGTGGTGTGGAACCCCTTCCGCTACATCAACAACCATATTTCGGTGCGGCTGCTGGAAAGCCCATTGGTCGTCCTTGCCCGCAGCCCGCAGTTCAACATCACCAAGACGGACCCCAACGCGCCGATCCTGCCGGACCTCGACATCGACGTCGACCGGCTGAAGATCGCCCGCTTCCTCGTCGCCAAGCCCGTGGTCGGCCAGAAGCGCGAAATCGCCATCGACGGCGTGACCCACATTGCCGATGGCCGCGCCATATTGTCGGCCAATGCGGTGGTGGACAGCGGCGACCGTCTGGCCGCGCAACTGGACGCCGTGCCCGCGCAGAACCGCCTGTCCATGAAGGGCACGCTGACCGCGCCCAAGGGCGGCGTGATCGCGGCGATGAGCGGCCTGACCGACGGCTTCACCGCGACGCTGGACGGCAGGGGGACGTGGCAGGCGTGGAACGGACGGCTGGTTGCCACGTCAGGCAAGGGTGAGCTGGCGAACATCATGCTCGCCGCCCGCGACGGCAATTTCATCGCCAAGGGCCCGGTAAGGCCGGGGCTGGTCTTTGCCGGGACGGTCGACCGGCTGACGGCCCCCGCGCTTGATGTCGATCTGTTCGCGGGACTGAACGAACGGCGGGTGAACCTCAAAGGGTCGCTGAAATCCCCTGCCCTCTCCGCCACGGCGAACGGCCTGATCGACCTGGGCAAGAGCCAGTTCAGCGCGCTCAGGATCGATGCCGCCCTGCTCACCCCCGGCGCGATCATGGAGAAGGTGAAGGGCCGGGATGTGCGCGCTTCGGTGATCCTCGATGGGCCGATGGCGACGCCGTTCCTCGACTATGACATCATAGCGAAGCAACTCGCCTTCGATGCTACTGGGATCGAGAATCTGAAGGCCAGCGGCCGCGCGGTGATCGACGCCGACCGCATCCGCATTCCGGTCAGCGCCACCGCCAGCCGCGTCACCGGCCTGAATGCGGCGGCGGGCGGCCTGCTCCACAATCTCCGCGTGAAGGGCGACTTCGCCTATGCGGCGGGCAAGCTGATCAGCGACAATCTGAAGATCGACAGCGACCGGGTGGACGCCACCGCCATCGTGCTGGCCGATCTCGACAACGCCGTTTACCGCGGCGCGCTGAAGGGGCGGGTCAACGACTATAGGATCGACGGCGTCGGCATCGTCAATCTCAGCACCGATGTCCATCTGGTGCCGGGGCCAAGGGGCGGCTTCGGCCTGGACGGCAAGTTCGGCGTGCGCACGGCGCGGTGGGACAATGGCTCGGTGCGCGATTTCCTGGGCGGCAATGCGGTCATGTCTGGGCGCATCGGCATGACGCCGGAGGGCAAGTTCACCCTCGCAGGTCTCAGGGGCGCGGCGCCCAATTTCCAGGTCCATTCGGGATCGGGCAGCTATGATACGGACGGCGCGATCCGCTTCGACGCCAAGGCATCGTCCCGCCAATATGGCCCGCTTTCCCTCGCCGTGCGCGGCACGATGGAACGCCCGCAGGCCGTGCTGCGCGCCGCCCGGCCCCATGTCGGCGTGCAACTGCATGACGTCGTCGCGAAGCTGCATGGCGAGGCGGCGGGCTATCGGCTCGAAACCACGGGCGGCTCGCCCTATGGCCCCTTCTTCGCCAATCTGCTGATCCGCACCGCGAAAGGCCCGCTGACCATCGACATCAGCAAGGCGCGCTTTGCCGGGGTCGACATGCACGGCCGGGTGCAGCAGAGCGCCGCCGGTCCCTTCACCGGGCAATTGGCGATGAACGGTTCCGGCATCACCGGCACCGCCCGGCTGACGGCGGTGGGCAAGACGCAGGGCGCGCAACTGGACGCCGCCGCCAGCAATGCCAGGCTGCCCGGCGAGGCCGATGTGGTGATCGGCCGGGCGCTGCTCACGGCGAACCTGCTGCTGACCGACCAGCCGCAGATCGCCGCCGACCTGCAAATGGCGAACGCCGCCTATGGCGATTATATCGTCCGCAAGGCGCGGGGACGGATCGATTATCGGGGCGGGCGCGGCCGGGCGCAACTGGTCGCGGACGGATCGACCGGCGTGCCCTTCTCCATCGCCATGAACGCCGCGCTGCGCCCGACCCTCTATGCCGTGGCGCTGGAAGGCCGGGCAAGCAACATCCCCTTCCGCTTCGCCCAGCCCGCCATCATCCGCATCGAGAAAGCGGGCTATCGCCTCGAACCCGCGACGTTGGTACTGCCACAGGGCCGCGTCGACCTAGCGGGGCGCTTCGGCCAGCAGACAGCGATGCAGGCGCGCTTCAAGGATTTCGACCTGGCCGTCGCCAATATGGCGACGCCCGGCCTGGGCATCAGCGGCAAGGCCACCGGCACGCTGGACTATGCGCAGAACGGCAGCGCCTTCCCCACGGCAACCACGCGCCTTGCGATCAGCGACTTCCGCCGTTCCAGCCTGACCGCCGTGTCCGACCCGGTATCGATGGCGATCGAAGGCAAGCTGTCCAGCGCGGGCGGCGACATGCGCGGCCTCATCCGGCGCGGCAATGCGACGCTGGGCCGCTTCGTCGCGACGCTGGCGCCGCCGGGACCGGGCAGTAGCTGGAGCGAGCGGCTGCAATCCGCGCCCCTGGGCGGCGGCATCCGCTATGCCGGGCCGGCCGATGTGCTCTTCTCCTTCGCCGGGCTGGCGGACCAGCAATTGACCGGGCCGATCGCGGTCGCGGCGGATTTCGGCGGACGGCTGGCCGCGCCGCGCCTCAATGGCCTGGTCCGCGCCAATGCCCTGACCTATGAGAATGAGACGTTCGGCACCCGCGTCACGCAGATGCGGCTCGACGGGCGCTTCACCAACGACCGGCTCGACCTGCGCGACTTTTCCGGGCGCGCGGGCGACGGCACGGTGCAGGCGAGCGGCACTGTCGGCCTGGCGGCGGAACGCGGCTATCCCATGGACATCGCCGTGAAGCTGGACCGCGCCCGCCTCGCCCGCAGCGAGGCGATCACCAGCGTGGTCAGCGGTACGCTCGCCATCACCAACAGCCCAGCCAATGGCGGGCTGATCAGGGGCGATCTGTCGCTTCCCGAAACCCGCTACCGCGTCGCGTGGCAGGGCGGCACCGACATCAGGCAGCTCACCGGCGTGCGGCGCAAGGGCGAGGGCACCGACCTGCTCGACCAGCGGCTGGCCGCCCGGCAGGCGGCCGCCAAGCCGACGCCCTGGAAGCTGGACGTCCGCATTCGCGCCGACAATGAAATCTACGTGACCGGCATGGGGCTCGATTCCGAATGGAAGACGAACATGCGCGTCACCGGCACCGCCAATGACCCGCGCGTCGTCGGCAAGATAGAGGTGATCCGCGGCCGCTACAGCTTCTCCGGCCATCAATTCGATCTGGAACAGGGCGTCATCAGCTTCAACGGCCCGATGATGAACCCCACGCTGGCGATCCGCGCCGAAACCCGGATCGACGATGTGACGGCGGGGATCGCGGTCGGCGGCATGGCGCAGCGGCCGGACATCGCCTTCGTATCCACCCCGACGCTGCCGCAGGACGAGATATTGGCGCGCATCCTGTTCGGGGACAATGTGGCGAACCTTTCCGCCACCCAGGCGATCCAGTTGGCGGCGGCGCTCAACGGCCTGCGCGGGGGCGGGGGCGGGCTCAATCCGATGGGCAAGCTGCAAAATGCGTCGGGCGTCGACCGCATCGGCATCGTCGGCGGCGACGAGGCGACCGGGCGCGGCACGTCGCTGGCGGTCGGGCAGCATATCTCCAACAATATCTATGTGGAGGTGATCACCGACCCCAAGGGCTTTACCGCGACCCAGCTCGAAATCTCCCTGTCCAAGACGCTGAGCCTGTTGTCGAAGACGGGCACCAATGCGGGATCCTCCGCCAATCTGCGCTATTCGAAGGATTATTGACGCTCGACGGGTTTGGGGGAGGGAAGCGGGCCGTCTGCCTGCGCTCAATCGGCCCTCGCCCGCGTCAGGCCGGCAAGACCAGGCTCGCTTCCAGTCCGCCCTGTGGCCGGTTGGCGAGCTTCAACGCGCCGCCATGCTCGGCCATGATCGCCCGCACCAGCGCCAGCCCAAGACCAGCGCCGCCCGTCTCCCGGTTGCGAGAGCCTTCCAGCCGGGTGAACGGCTCCATCATCTCCTCCATCCGGTCTTCGGATATGCCGGGGCCGTCATCCGCGACGATCAGCCGGATCGTCCCCTCGCCCCGTTCCACCGACACATGCGCTCGCTCGCCATAGACGATGGCGTTCTCGATGAGGTTGCGCAGCGCCCGGCGAATCTGCTGCGGCCGGACATTGGCCACCGCCCGTTCGCTGTCGGCCAGATCGACCGGGGAACCCAGTTCCAGAAAATCCTCGACCACTGCATCGGCCAGCGCCGACAGGTCGACCTTCTGCGGCGTTTCGCTGCCGCGTCCGGCACGGGCCAGCGACAATATGTCCTCCAGCATGCGGTTCATCTCATCGATCGTTTCGGACATGCGGGCGCGTTCGCCCTCATCCTCCACCGATTCGGCGCGTACCCGCAGCGAGGCCAGCGGCGTGCGCAGATCATGACCGATCGCGCCCAGCATCCGGTCCTTCTCGTTCAGCATGGCGAAGATGCGGCTGCGCATCGCGTTGAAGGCCATGGTGAGCTGCCGCACGTCGCCGGGGCCGCGTTCCTCAACCGGGTCCGCCGATCCGGTGCGGGCGAATTGCTCCGCCGACCGGGTCAACTGCTTCAACGGCCGCGCTAGTCTGCGTCCCACCCACAGCAGCGGCAGCAGCACGATCACGTAGAGGATCAACGTCTGCCCCACCAGCCATCCGCCGAAGCGCGGCTGCCGGTCTCCGATGCGCGTCTGCGTCAGCGCCCATTTGCCGGGTTGATATTCGACCGCCATCGCCAGGCGCGTCATGCGAAAAGGACCGTGCCGGTCCCCGCTCGCCCGCAGGCGGAAACTGTCCCAGCGCCGCAAGGGCAGCGCCTGGCTCTGTTCCACCGCATGAATGGCGCGGACCGACAGGCCGACATCGTCGAACATCGCCTTGGCGCGGCGTTCGATATCCGGCCGGGATTGGCCCTGCAAGGATGGAACGGCGTCCAGGAAGCGCACGCGGCTTCGCCGGTCGGCATCGTCGCCCCCGCGCCGATCCGGCCGGTTGTCGAGCGCGTCGACCATCCGGTAGACGCCGGGCGCGGTCTGGGCCGTCAGCTCGATCCGCTGGCGCTCCCGCAGCAACAGGGCGAAATTGATCGCCTGCGCCACGAACAGCGCCAGCGCGACGAGGATGATGATCTGGCCGACGACGCTTTGCGGCCAAGGACGCAGCCGCCTCACAGCTTTCGCACATCCGCGGACAGGGTGTAGCCGCCGCCCCAGACGGTCTTGATCAAGGTCGGGTTTTTGGGGTCGGGCTCTATCTTCTTGCGCAGGCGGCTGATCTGATTGTCGATCGCCCGGTCGAAGGCATTGGCCTCCCGCCCCTGGGTGATGTCCAGCAACTGGTCGCGGCTCAGCACCTGATTGGGCCGCGTCGCGAAGGCCAGCATCAGATTATATTCCGCCGTGGAGAGCGGCAGCGCCACCCCCTCGCTGTCGACCAGCGTGCGTTCCTGCGTCTTGAGCAGCCAATTGGCGAAGGCATAGGTGGCGCCGTCCGGCGCGGTGACGCGCTGGCCGCCGGTCGCGACGCGGCGGAAGATCACCTTGATGCGCGCGACCAGCTCGCGCGGGGAAAAGGGCTTCAGCACATAATCGTCCGCGCCCATCTCCAGCCCGACGATGCGGTCGGTCTCCTCCGATTTCGCGGTGAGCAGGATCACCGGAATCTCGCTGGTTTCGCGGATATGGCGGCAGAGCGACAGCCCGTCCTCGCCCGGCATCATGATGTCCAGGATCACCAGATCGATGGCGTTGGCGTTGAGGCGCATCCGCGCTTCCGCCGCATTTTCGACGGCGGTCACGCGGAAACCGTTGCGCGACAGATATTGCGCCAGCGGTTCGCGGATCGAGCGCTCGTCGTCGACAAGCAGCAGATGGGGTCGTTCGCTCATGGTCCGGTTCTTGTCATGGCTGGATGCGGGTTGGAAGGGCGAAGGCCCGCCAATCGGCGCCTTCGCCCTTTACCCTCAGTTGGCGGGTGTTGACGCCTTGCGGTCGCGCCAGCCATCACGGAAGGCCTGCCGCGCCGCCTTCATCTCGTCGGCGGTCACCTTGCCGTCATGATTGGCGTCAACCTTGTCGAACATGGTGAGCGGGCGGGCCATGAACTCGGCCTTGGTGATAGTCCCGTCCTTCTTCATCTCATCGCCCGTACCGCCACGCATGCCATGACCCCATCCGCGATGGCCCCAGCCCCGACCCTCCGGCCCCCCGGGCTTGCCCATGCGATCGTGCATGCCGTCCCGGCCCCGATGCCCGGCGGCAAATTCCGCCTTGCTGATCTGGCCATTCTTGTCGGTATCCAGCGCGGCGAAGCGTTCATCGAGCCGCTGCTGACGGAGGATGTCGCGATCCGCCTGGTCGAGCTTGCCATCCTTGTTGGCGTCCAGCCTGGCGAAGCGGGCTTCGAGGGCGGCGGTCAGTTCCGCCTTGGTGACGGCGCCGTCCTTGTTGGCGTCGGCCATCATCAGCATGCCGCCGCCACGCGGTCCGGCGCTGTCGTCCTGAGCGAAAGCAAGGTGCGAGGCAGCGAGCCCGCCGACGAACAGCGAGCCCAGCGCCACCGTGGTCATGAATTTGCGGATCATGGAAATCTTCCTTCAAAGCGTCTGTCACGAACGGCGCCCTGCCGTCCTTGAAGACGCTTATCGGGGAGTTTTGTCCCGCAAATTTGTCACGTCACCCGATAAAATGTCGCAATTTGTATCGGGCGGAGGCTTGGCTTCGGTTCCAAACTTCCTTCGTCATCCCCGCACAGGCGGGGATCCATCTCCCCAGCGTGACGATAGCGGCGACGCCGGGAGATGGGTTCCCGCCTTCGCGGGAACGACAATCAAATTCAACGGTCGCGGCGGCCCAGCAGACGCAAGCGAAGCGCGTTGAGCTTGATGAAGCCCGCCGCGTCGCGCTGGTCATAGGCGCCCGCATCATCCTCGAAGGTCACGACCTTCTCGCTGTAGAGCGAGTTGGGCGACTTGCGGCCGACGACATAGACGCCGCCCTTGTAGAGCTTCAGGCGGACGGTGCCCGTCACCTTTTCCTGGCTATGGTCGATCGCGGCCTGGAGCATCTCGCGCTCCGGCGAGAACCAGAAGCCGTTGTAGATCAGCTCGGCATAACGCGGCGCCAGCTCGTCCTTCAGATGCGCGGCGCCCCGGTCGAGCGTCAGTTGCTCGATGCCGCGATGGGCAAGGTGATAGATGGTGCCGCCCGGCGTTTCGTACATGCCGCGCGATTTCATACCGACGAAGCGGTTCTCGACCAGATCGAGGCGGCCGATGCCATGCTTGCGACCATATTCGTTGAGCGTCTCCAGCAGGGTCGCGGGCGACATGCCGACGCCGTTGATCGCCACGCCGTCGCCGCGCTCGAAATCGACGGTGATATATTCGGGCGCGTCGGGCGCGTCCTCGGGGTTCACCGTGCGCGAATAGACATAGTCCGGGGTTTCCTCCCACGGATCTTCCAGCACCTTACCCTCGGAGCTGGTGTGCAGCATGTTCGCATCGGTCGAAAAGGGGCTTTCGCCACGCTTGTCGCGGGGGATCGGAATCTGGTGCTTCTCCGCGAATTCGATCAGCTTGGTGCGGCTGGTCAAATCCCATTCGCGCCACGGCGCGATCACCTTGATGTCCGGGGCGAGGCCGTAATAGCCCAACTCGAAGCGGACCTGGTCATTGCCCTTGCCGGTCGCGCCATGCGACACGGCGTCCGCGCCGACCATCTTCGCGATCTCGATCTGACGCTTGGCGATGAGCGGACGGGCGATCGAGGTGCCGAGCAGGTAAAGGCCCTCGTACAGCGCGTTAGAGCGCATCATCGGGAAGACATAGTCCTTCACAAACTCTTCGCGCAGGTCGTCGATGAAGATATGCTCTTCCTTGACGCCCATGAGCTGCGCCTTGGCGCGGGCCGGCTCCAGTTCCTCGCCCTGACCCAGATCGGCGGTGAAGGTCACCACCTCACACTGATAGGTCTGCTGCAGCCATTTCAGGATCACGCTGGTATCCAGCCCTCCCGAGAAGGCAAGAACGATGCGGTTGATCTTGTCGGACATGGTTCGGGCGACTTTCCTTGAGGCTGAAGGGCCATGAAATTACCGGCGGGCCGGTATCAGGCAAGGCGCGTCAGTGCAACCGAATCGACCGAACTTATCCACGGCAAAGGGGGTGCCGGTGGGAAGCGGCACCCCCTTTTTCCCGCAAATCCAATCGAACTCAGCTTGTCCGGGGCTTGAAGACCCCTTCGCGCCGCCGATCAGAACCGAAGCGATAGACCGTCTGCATGGGTTGCGGCCGGGGCGAGTCGGCCGGAGCCATGACCGGCGCGGAGGGGATTTCCGCCCGCTTCTGCTGCTGGGCGAGCAGAAATTTTGCGCGGGTCATCCGCTTCGCATGTGTGCGGAACGGATTTTCCGGGCTGGGCGGCGCCGCCACCATCGCCTCAAGGCTGCGATTCTCATCGCTCCGCGCGGTGGGGCTCGCAGGGGGCGGCGTCATCAGCGGCATGGGGGCCATGGGTGCTGGGGCCGGTTCGACAGGGGCCGCCTCCCTCACCTCTTCCACCCATGCCTCCTCCGGCCCCTTGCGCCGGCGCAGCAAGGCGGCGCCCGCCAGCCCAAGGAGCAGCAGAGAAGCGCCGCCCAAGGCCCATAGCAGCGCCGGATCGATCCCGGCCTTGGCGGGAGGAACAGGCGCCTGGGTCGCCGGCGCCACCGGTTCAACCGGCGCGACGGTTTCAACGGGCGCAGGCGGAGTTGGAACGGGTGCGGTGCGCTGCACCGGCGGATCGGCGCGAGGCGCTGGCGCAGCGGGCTCCGCCGCCCGCTTCACCGCCCTTGTCGCGGATTTGGGCGCGACGCGCTTTGCGGCGACAGGCGGCGCGGTCTCATCCGCGGCTTGGGAAGCGGCGATGGCGGCATCCAGACGCTGCTCGACCGAGGTCGTCGGTTGGACCACCGGTTGCGTCGGCGCGAAAACCGGAGCAGGCGCTGCGGTCTGCGGGGCGGGCTCCGTCGGGGGCGCCGCGACAGCGGGTTCCGTGGGCGGAACGATGGTCTGCGCGAACAACGCGGGGGAACTGAGAGCCAGAACAGCGGCAATCGCGGCCCTGGCTGGGCGAACTGAGCGAATGTTTCCAGTCATAGCGCAGGTTGAACCCGCAAGCTTCACGATTCAGCGCAAGGCCCCGTCGACATTCCGGACCAATCGGGCAAAACCGCCGACGAATTGATCCCAACAGCTACAATATTAACAGCCATTCATCCCAGTCATTCGCATGCGGCGTTACACATATCGCCTGTTGCCATGGCAAATCATGAACCGTTACTTGGGCTCTGCGTCCTTATTGTCGCGAACCGCTCCCTCAATCTGACGGTTCTTCCGTTCTTCTTCCAGGGACTGTGCCTGGCGCTCGGCCTTGGTGCGGCCGAATTTGGCGCGATTGCTCTGCGCCAGACGGTCCTTTTCCGCTCGCGCCTTGGCCTTGCGGGCCTGCCGAAGATTGATGATGTCGCCCATAAGCAGGGACGGGCCTCTAGTGAGGGGATGGAGCGGGTAGCGGGGATCGAACCCGCATCACAAGCTTGGAAGGCTAGTGCTCTACCATTGAGCTATACCCGCCCGTCAGGTTGAGCGCCCTGCCATCATCGGGCGGGGTTCGTCAATATGGCAAAGCAATAAAGGCCAATATCCGCCTTAACCCCGCGCGATATTTGCACTATCAGGGGCCATGGCCACGCCTTCCCTGCGCCAGTTGGATATATTCGCGCAGATGGTGGCATCGGGCAGCCTCTTGCGTTGCGCCCGCGATCTGGGCATCACCGCCGACGATGTAGCGCGGGATCTGGCGTCGCTGGAACTGCGGCTGGGCTACCGCCTGTTCGACGATCTGGCCGGGGACGCCCGCCTCACCGCCGCAGGCCGGAAAACGGCGCAGGCCATGACGCTCTTGTCGCAGGATCAGCCGGACAACTGGCAGGTCGATCAAGCGGACGACATTGCGCCTCCCCCTGCCTCGCCCGGCGCTTTGCCATCCACCGCGCCCTCGCCTGCGCGGGAAACCATCGTCCTGGCCGCGCCCGCGCCGGTCTTCGGCCATTTTCAGGAGGCTCTGGCGGCCTTCGAAGCCGCGAACGACGATGTCGCCATCACGCTCGACCTGACGATCCATCTGGCCGAGGAAGCGGCCTGGGCGCTGCATCGGGGCAAGGCCGACATCGCCTATTTCTATGCCCTGGGCGAGACGGACGACCTGCCTTCTCGCTATGGCTGGTCGGAGCAGATCAACCTCTATGCCGGGGCCGATCATCCGCTCGCCCGGCGGGACAGCGTGGCGACGGAAGAGCTGGCCGTCATGCCAACGCTGGCGATGGAGCCGCGCAACGGGCTGCGACAGATTATTGACGAAGCGCTGCTGCGCGGTGGGGTGCGGCTGGGCGATCCGGTGCTGGAAACCGACAATCTTTTCGACATCATGACTATATTGCGCGAAGGGGCAGGCTGCTTTGCCGCCTTCGGTCCGCTGGCGCGCGATCTGGGGCGGATGACGGGGATCAGGCGGATCGCGCTCGAACGCCCCCTGCCCGCCATCGAAGTGCGGCAGGCCGTGCGTCCGCAAAGCCCCGCCGCCGCTGCGGCGTTGGCGGAATTTCTCTTTCTTTAACGCGCATTTGCGGCTGGATGAGGCGATTTCGCGGCCAGCGCTCGTCCATATGTCGAACCAGTGTTGATATGCTATATCATTTCAGATAGGAGAGCCCATCTCTTCCCGATTCAAGGATGACGAACCGAATGTATCGTTCCGCGCTGTTGCGTGCCGGTTGCGCCCTATCCGCACTTTCTGCCGCCTTTCCTGCCTTTGCCCAAGACGCCGCCAGCGACGCCGCGCCGCAGGCCTATCATGATCAACGAGCGGACATCGTCGTTACCGCCATCATCCCGCGGCGGCAGGGCGACATATTGTCGGGCACCTCTGTGGTTTCGGGCGAAGCGCTGACGCGCGCGCTGCGCCCCACCATTGGCGACACGCTGGCCCACCAGCCGGGCGTTTCAGCGACCTCCTTCGGCCCCAACGCCTCCCGCCCCGTCCTTCGCGGCTTCCAGGGCGAGCGCGTCCGCATCCTGACCGACGGCATCGGCAGTTTCGACGTGTCCAACACCTCGGTCGACCATGCCGTGGCGATCAACCCGCTGACCGCCGACCGGATCGAGGTGCTGCGCGGACCAGCGGCGCTGCTCTATGGTTCTTCGGCCATCGGGGGCGTGGTCAATGTGATCGACAGCCGCATCCCGCGCCGCGTACCCGATGAGCCGGTCCATATCGACGGCATCGCCACCTATGGCAGCGCCGCCGATGAGCGCACCGGATCGGGCGAGATCGAGGCGCCGATCGGTGACAAGATCGTGGTCCATTTCGACGGCAGCTATTCGAAGAGCGGCGATCTCGACACCGGCAATTATATCCTGACCCCCGCCCTGCGCGCACAGGCCGCCGCCAGCGGCGATCCGGCGATACGGGAGCTGGCCGATCTACGCGGCAAGCTGCCCAACAGCGCGGCGCGCACTTGGGAAGTGGCGGGCGGCGCGGCGCTGATCACCGACGGCGGCAATCTGGGCTTCTCGGTCGCGCATACCGACAATTTCTATGGCGTGCCGGTCCGCTATTCGCTCGATCCGGGCAGCGAGGCGGAACAGGTGCGGCTGCATATGAAGCAGGACCGCGCCGACCTGCGGGCGGAACTGCCGGTCAATGGCGGCTTTCTGGAATCCATCCGCCTGCGTGCGGGCTTTGCCGATTACCAGCATCAGGAGATCGAGCAATCCGGCGCGGTCGGCACAACCTTCTACAACCAGTCGATCGAATCGCGGCTGGAACTGGTGCAGGCCAAGCGCGGCGGCTGGGACGGCGCGATCGGCGCGCAGTTCTTCGCCCGCAATTTCCATGTCGTGGGGGAAGAGAAATTCCTGCCGCGCAACGAAACCGAACAATTGGGCTTCTTTACCTTGCAGTCCTTCGACCTGGGCACGACGCGGGTCGAACTGGGCGGGCGTTACGAACATACGCGGGTCAGCGCCGACGCGGACGAGACGCTGCTCAACCCGGCCTATCATCGCAGCTTCGACGCGCTGTCCGGTTCGCTGGGGATCAGTCAGGAAATCATCCCTGGCTGGCGCGCCGGGCTGAACCTGTCCCGCACCGAACGCGCGCCATCGGCGGAGGAATTGTTCGCGCGCGGCAACCATGCCGGGACACAGGCCTTTGAACTGGGCAATCCCAATTTCGGGCCGGAAAAAAGCTGGGGCATTGAAGGCACGCTACGCGGCCAGGGCAAGGGCTATACAATCTCGCTGTCCGCCTATCACAACTGGTTCGACGGCTATATCTATGATTCCCTGGCCGATGACAGCGTCTGCATGGCGGTCAATGGCGGCGAACCGCTCGACTTCCCCTGCTATCAGAACCTCCAGGCCAATGCCCGCTATCTCGGCTTCGAGGCGGAAGGCACGCTGAAAGTCGGGCAGATCGGCGGCTATGCCATCAATCTCGATGGGGTGGCCGACTATGTCCGCGCCACCATCAAGGGATCTGGCCCGGCTCCGCGGATTCCGCCGCTCCGCCTGTTGGGGGGCGTTGAATTGCAGGGCGATCGGCTGAACCTGCGCGGCGAGGTCGAACATAGTTTCGCGCAGGATCGCATTGCCGACACCGAGACGCCGACTGACGGCTTCACGCTGGTCAATGCGTCGCTTTCCTTCAAGCCCATCAAGGGCAATGACCGGACGACCATCACCCTGTCCGCCAACAACATCTTCGATGTCGAGGCGCGGCGAGCCGCCAGTTTCCTCAAGGATTACGCGCCCTTGGCGGGACGCGACATCCGGGTGACGGCCCGCCTGTCGATCTGACAAGCGGATCGATTGCGCAATGTGACGATTTTGTTACAAGGCGCCGGTGATTCAGGGGTGGCCATTCATAAGTCATGCACGCCTCGCGGCGTATAAAGGCGGCTGATGCGTCAGATCGCCGCCCTTCCCTATGCGACCGATCCCGATGGGTCGATGCGCATTCTTCTGATCACCTCGCGCGAAACGCGGCGCTGGGTGATTCCCAAGGGCAATCGCATCAAGGGCATGGCCGGCCATCGCGCCGCCGAACTGGAAGCCTTTGAAGAAGCGGGCATTCACGGCATCGCCTGCCCCGCGCCGATCGGCCGCTATCGCTATGACAAGAAGCGGCGGCGGGGCGACACCAAAGAGGCGACGGTCGAGGTTTTCCCGCTTGCAGTGACCGGCCAGTTGCCGCAATGGCCCGAACAAGGGCAGCGGGAACTGCGTTGGTTCCCCGTGGCCGAAGCTGCAAAGGCCGTCGACGAACCCGATCTGCAATCTATTATCGCAGCCTTTCGCGAACCCCCGAAAGACCCGGGCCTGTTCGTGCGGACGTTGTTGCGGATCAGGGAATGGCAAACCGAAAGGACTGGAATGCTGCGCTGGTTTCACGCGCTGATGCCCAAGCAAGGGCGCTTTTTCGAGCAGTTTGAGGATCATGCCGTGACCTTGGTCGCCGGCGCCGATGCGCTCGCCAGGCTGCTCAAGGGCGGGCCGGACATCGATGCCCATATCAAGGAGATTTCGGACCGCGAGCATGAAGCGGACGACATCATCCGCGAAGTGCTGCAGGACGTCCGCCGCATCTTCGTGACGCCGTTCGACCGCAGCGCCATCACGGGCCTGATCGGGGTGATGGATGACGCCATCGACCAGATGAACAAGACCGCCAAGGCGATCTCCCTGTTCGAGGTGAAGGAATTTCCCGCCCAGATGCAGGATATGAGCGCGCTGATCGTCGAATGCGCGCGGATCACGGCGGAGGCGATGCCGCTGCTGCGGTCGCTGAACCTCAATTCGGCGCGGCTGCATGACCTGACCGAGCGGCTGGTGAAGCTGGAGGGTCACGCCGACATATTGCATGAAACGGGCCTCAAGGCGCTCTATGCCCAGGCTCGGCAGGGCAATCCGATGGACTTCGTCGTCGGCAATGAGATTTACAGCCATCTGGAAAAGGTGACCGACCGGTTCGAGGACGTCGCCAATGAGATTTCCGGCCTGGTCATCGACCACGCCTGACCCGGTCAGAGCAAAATCATGGAAGCCCATATCGCCTTTCCGCTGCTGGTCGCGCTGATCGGCGTCGCGCTGCTGTTCGACTTTTTGAACGGGCTGCACGACGCGGCCAATTCGATCGCGACCATCGTGTCGACGCGGGTGTTGAAGCCGCAATATGCGGTCGCCTGGGCGGCGTTCTTCAACTTCATCGCCTTCCTGTTCTTCGGCCTGCATGTGGCGGAGACGGTGGGCAAAGGCATTGTCGACGCCAGCATCATCGATCCGCAGGTGATCTTCGGCGCGCTGATGGGGGCCATCGCGTGGAATCTGATCACCTGGGGGCTGGGCATACCCTCCTCCAGCAGTCATGCGCTGATCGGCGGGTTGTTGGGCGCGGGGACGGCCAAGGCGGGGCTGTCCGCCGTGGTGTGGAGCGGGGTGTTCAAGACCAGCGCGGCCATCGTGCTGTCGCCCGCCATCGGGCTGGTGCTGGCGTTGCTGCTGGTGCTGATCATCAGTTGGATCTTCCGCCGCTTCACGCCGCAGGGCGCGGACCGGGTGTTCCGCAAGTTGCAGCTCGTGTCGGCTTCGCTCTATTCGCTCGGCCATGGCGGCAATGACGCGCAGAAGACTATGGGGATCATCGCCGTGCTGCTCTATTCGCAGGGCATGCTGACCGGCGATTTCCACGTGCCCTTCTGGGTGGTGCTGAGCTGTCAGGCGGCGATGGGCATGGGCACGCTGTTGGGCGGGTGGAAGATCGTCCATACCATGGGGTCGAAGATCACGCGGCTGACCCCGGCGCAGGGTTTCTGCGCGGAGACCGGCGGGGCGATGACGCTGTTCCTGGCGACGCATCTGGGCGTGCCGGTGTCGACCACCCATACGATCACCGGCGCCATCGTCGGCGTGGGCGCGTCGCGGCGGCTGTCGGCGGTGCGATGGAATGTGGCGTCGAGCATTATCGTCGCCTGGGTCGTCACCCTGCCTGCCGCCGCCATCATTGGCGCGGCTTTCTATGGGCTGACCAGGCTGTTCTGATGCAAAAAGGGCACGGTCGGTTGTTCGCCGCGCCCCTTTCCCTTTCGAACTGGTGGCCGATCAGCTCACCCGGCCGAGGCGGTGATAGAGATTAGCGTATTTGACGGATTCGGGCTTGTCCTGAACCTCGCGCAGATAATGGGCGATGGCGGTGCGGATCAGGCCAAAATCCTCCTGCGAGAAAACTGCGCGGGAACGGGTGGGCTCGCGTGTTTCAGTCGTTTCCATCTGGTGTTCCTTTCCGTTGGGATGACATCAGAAACCATGAATGACCCCGCAAGGTAAGGGCGATTAGTGGGGCCGTGTCATGGGGTGACTTGTTCATATTGTCATTTTTTGACATAGTGACAGTATGGCGGATGACAGGAAACTCTATCTGGGGCCGAAGCTGCGGGTCTTGCGGCGGGAGCTGGGGCTGAACCAGACGCGGATGGCGGAGGAATTGGGGGTTTCGCCCAGTTACCTGAACCATCTGGAGCGCAACCAGCGGCCGCTGACGGCACAGATGCTGCTGCGGCTGGCCAATGTCTATGACATCGATATCCGCGATTTCGTCGCCAGCACGCAGGAAGGCGCAGCCAGCGCGCTAGGGGAAATCCTGTCCGATGCGCTGGTGCGCGACATCGGGATCGCCCGCGACGAGGTGTTGGAGGTCGCGGAAAATTATCCGGGGGTCAGCGAGGCGATCGGGCGGTTCTACCGCGCCTTGAGCGACTTGCGCCGCCTGCCCGAGCAGGTCGCGGCGGGTCCGGGGAGCGTGGCGCCGCTGCATGCGCCGCTGGACTGGCTGCGCGAGACGATATCGCGGGCGGGCAATCATTTTGCCGAACTGGACGCCGCGGCGGAATCGCTGGCGGAGGAGTTGGGGGACGATCCCTCGGCCATGCAGGCGGGCATCCGGGCGCGGCTGAAGGAACGCCATGGCATGGCGGTGCAGATCGTGCGGGAGGATGTGCTTGCCGGGACGCTGCGCCATTATGACATGCACCGGCGGCGGCTGTTGCTGAGCGAGCGGCTGGCCTCTTCGGGGCGGCTGTTCGCGGTCGCCTATCAGCTTTGCGTGCAGGAGCTGGCGGACGCGATCGGCAGCCAGGTGACGCGGGCGGGACCGCCGGACGAGGATAGCCGCCGCCTCGCCGGGATCGCGCTGACCAACTATGCCGCGGCGGCGCTGATCATGCCCTATGACCGCTTCGCCAAGGCGGCCGAGCAGAGCCGGCACGACCTGCCGCTGCTGCGGGCGCGCTTTGGCGTGTCGATGGAGCAACTGGCGCATCGCCTGACCAGCCTGGGTCGGACGGGGGCGCGGGGCGTGCCCTTCTTCATGGCGAAGGTGGACCGTGGGGGACAAGTCTCCAAGCGCTTCGATGGCGAGGCCTGGCCCTTTGCGCGATTGGGCGGCACCTGCCCGCGCTGGGACGCGCATGAGAGCCAGGAGCCGGACGCGGTGCGCCCGCAGATGATCGAGACGATGGACGGGCGGCGCTTCGTCAGCCTGACCATTGGCCTGCCAATGGAGGGCGGCGCGCGGGGGCGGTCGGTGATCGCGCTCGGCTGCGAGGCGAAGCATGGGCCAAGGATCGTGCACGCCGACGGGATCGACATGGAAAAGGGCGGGGTGACCGAGGTGGGGCCGACCTGCCATCTGTGCGAGCGGCGCAACTGCCCCGACCGCGCCCTGCCGCCGGTGACGCGGGCGCTGGATTTGCATGGCTATGAGCGGACGGTGGCGCCGTTTCCGTTTCGGCGGGTTTAGAGTGGTTTTGGACGATTTCGAAAAGTCAGCTTATGGACGAGCAAGGTCGGATAGCTAACGTTAGCCGGATGCATTGATCTGCAGGGAAGAATGCTGTTTCGCACGCTTGGGCATAGCCTTCAAAGCCTGGACAAACGGTGCAACAACACCAGCCTTGGAAAACTCGACAAGCTCATTGACCCCATTCGCGCTGCGCATATGCATCGCCTCGTATCGACAGACGGGAAGCTGACGGTTGTCGCGGAAACGACGATCCGGCCCGCCGTTCTTGTTCGGGTGCTTCCAAGTTCGATAGATAATCTCGCAATCCCGCGGCACCGTTCCCTCTTCGATGAAATTTGATGGCTGCCACTGAACCGTGAGGTCGGCATAGCTTACCGCACCAACCTTCCGGCCATCGTCGATAAAGGCAACATCCGGCAAGAAATAAATCACCTGCTTGCCGACGTGGATGGAGGGCGGCGTCACATTGCAGGTGACAGCTTTGGGAAGCGCATAAGTCAGCGTTGTGGGACTACGTTTGACGATATGGGAGGCCCCGGCGTTGCGCTTCCAGGTTGTAAGATCCTGCACACTACCGCCTGCCTCAATATGCCACTTTCCATGGCTTGCGGCCATCCTATCGAAGCTTTGGATCACCTGCTCATAAGCCGCCTGGGTATCCCCCTCGAGATCGTAAAACAGCACGACGGTCCGTTGATAGGAATCCAACCACGCGCCGAAAGCCCATGCCCCTAAACCGAGCAACCAGATGATTATGCCAATCGGTCCAGCAACCGCGACGGCCAAGAGACCAAGCAGCCCGAAGCCAAGTCCAAAGAGCAGAGCCGCGCTGGGCTTTTCCCGCTTCTCATTTATCTCGTTCAGAATCTCGGAATAAGCGCTGTCGCGCATTGCGAAGACATCGCCTGACTCTACCTCGACCATATGCACACCGCCTTCAAAACTGCCGGCAGGCACCTGTGGTTTTGCGGTGGTCGGGAGGGATTGCGCATTACGGCGCCGCGCTCCCGGTGAGCCAATCGTGGCCCGATAGTAGAAGCCTCCCCTTCCGGCATGGACATAGTGACCGCGTGGGCCAGAGCCCACCCGTAGCCCTTTCACGCCGACAGAAGCGCCCACACCTCCCGACGAGAAATTGAACCGAAACGGACCTGCCTTTATAGATTTGCGAAAGTAGAACGGCATGTTTCCCCCCAATCCCTACTTTGGTCTCTCACCGACAGAGCAAAATCAAGTGGAAGATATTCTGATGTGGAGACGTCAGCCTTTTGGGATTGACATAGCTCGACGTGAATGACCGACTATGGTGCGAAGCTAACTCCTGAAACTAAGTTTAAGACGAAAAAGGGGCCGCCGGGCAGGCGACCCCTTCTATCCTCTCCGCGAAAGCGGTCAGGTGTTTATCAGTCGGCCTTCGTTTGAAGGTTCACAGCCGCGTACTTGCCGCGACGGTCGACTTCGAGTTCGAAGTCGAGGCGATCACCTTCATTCAGAGCGCTCATGCCGGCGCGTTCTACGGCGCTGATGTGCACGAATGCGTCGGGCTGGCCGTCGTCGCGCTGGATGAAGCCGAAGCCCTTCATGGCGTTGAAGAACTTAACCGTGCCGCTGGCGCGCTCACCCGTGAGTTGGCGCTGCGGGCCGCGATCGCCGCCGCCCGGACGATCACCAAAGCCGCCAGCGCGGGGTTCGCGAGGCGCGCGATCGGTGACGGGGAGCGGTTCACCCTCAATCTTGAGATCGGTGGCCGACACCTTGCCGCCGCGATCGACCAGCGTGAAGCCAAGCTGCTGACCTTCGGCCAGGCCGGTCAGGCCCGCCTGCTCAA
This sequence comes from Sphingobium sp. 15-1, assembly GCF_013375535.1. GTDB lineage: Bacteria > Pseudomonadota > Alphaproteobacteria > Sphingomonadales > Sphingomonadaceae > Sphingobium > Sphingobium aromaticivastans. The sequence goes on along the minus strand of NZ_JABXJG010000001.1, from coordinate 3,102,736 downwards.
CAGCGCTAATGTGGACGAATACGTCTTCCGCGCCATCGTCACGGACGATGAAGCCGAAACCCTTCTGGCCGTTGAAGAACTTGACCACGCCGGTGCCTTCACCAACGACCTGGGCGGGCATGCCGCGGCCACCGCCGCCGAAACCACCGCCGCCGCCGCCAAAGCCGCCACCACCGCCGCCGCCAAAGCCGCCGCGGCCACCACCGCCGCCGCCGAAGCCGCCGCGGTCACCGCCGAAGCCGCCACCGCCGCCGAAACGATCACCGCCGAAACCGCCACCGCTGAAGCCACCGCGGTCGCCACCGAAGCCGCCGCGGCCGCCTTCATAGAAACCCTCGTCGCCGAAACCGTCGCGCTTATCCTTGCCGCGCCCGCCGCGGCGACCTCTATCAAAACTCATGCCCTGTTGGTCACTTTCGCTTCGCCCCAGACTAAACCAGACAAGCATGTCGGGCGAATGACATGCAGAATCCACCGCCAAGTCGCGGTTTGGGAATCACTATATCAGCTTTTCAGGGCAGCGCGAATGATTTTTGAGGCGGGTAAAGGGCGTTAAAATGGCGACTTTGGGACGGAATGGACGCCTTTCGTTCCCATCGCCAAGGGGCGATTGCGAACTGGCCGCTTTCGCCATAGAGGGGAATCATGACCGTCCATTTCCATGAAGAGGATCTGCCCGAGGGCGTCCTTGCCCCCGGCCCGATCGCCGTCGACACCGAAACCATGGGGCTGATCACGCCCCGCGACCGCCTGTGCGTGGTGCAGATCAGCGACGGGAAGGGCGACGAGCATCTGGTGCGCTTCAATCCGGGGAGCGATTATGCCGCGCCCCATCTGCGCGCGGTGCTGGCCGATCCGGAGCGGCTGAAGCTCTATCATTTCGGGCGCTTCGACATCGCGGCGCTGAAACATTATCTGGGCGTGGTGGCGGCGCCGGTCTATTGCACCAAGATCGCGTCGCGGCTGGTGCGGACCTATACCGACCGGCATGGGCTGAAGGAGCTGGTGCGCGAGCTGCTGGGGCAGGAATTGTCCAAGGTGCAGCAGTCGAGCGACTGGGGCGGCCCCGTGCTGTCCGACGCGCAGAAGGAATATGCGGCGTCGGACGTGCGTTACCTGCATGCGCTGAAGGCGGAGCTGGATAAAAGGCTGATCCGCGAAGGGCGGATGGAACTGGCGCAGGCCTGTTTCGATTTCCTGCCGCACCGGGCGGAGCTGGACCTGGCGGGATGGCCGGAGATCGATATTTTCGCGCATATGTGAGGGTTTGATGTCGATTCAGGCCGATCAGCAACGCAATATGCGCCGTCACTGGGCGCGGCCGGGGGGGAGCCATGACCGGCTGGTCGGGCTGCTCAAGAACTGGCTGCCGGCGGCGGTCGGCGTGCTGGCGGCGTTGCTGGCGACGGCGCCCTTTACCGGGGGGGACAAGGTGAGCTTCGTGCTCGACAAGAACAAGGTCGAGGTGGCGAAGGAGCGGATGCGCGTGACCGAGGCGCTCTATCGCGGGGAGGATAGCAAGGGGCAGCCCTTCTCCCTGCGGGCGGGTTCTGCCGTGCAGAAGAGTTCGCGGGAGCCGATCGTCGACCTCAATGACATGTCGGCGCGGATTTTGCTGTCGGACGGGCAGGCTTTGCTGCGGGCGCAGAAGGGGCGGTACGACATGGATACGGAGCGGGTCGCGATCGACGGGCCGGTGCAATTCCAGTCGGAGGGCGGGTATCGGCTGACGACTCGGGATGTGGGCGTGGACCTCAAGTCGCGGCGGATGCAGAGCGCGGGGCGCGTGGATGGGCGGATACCGATCGGGACGTTCAGCGGCGACCATCTGGAGGCGGACCTGGGCGCGCGGACGGTGACGCTGAACGGGCGTGCGAGCTTGCGTATCGAACAAAATGGCCTCAAAGGGCGGAAGTGATGAAAAAGACCCTATTTTTGGTGTCGTTGGGTGCGCTGGGTGCGGCTGGTCTCGTCTATGCGGGGGCGGACGCGCAGGTGCTGAAGAATCATGACAGCAATGCGCCGGTGAACTTCACCGCCGACCGGATCGAGGTGCAGGACCGCGCGGATCGCGTGATCGTGTCCGGCCATGTCGAGGTGACGCAGGCGGGCATGACGCTGAATGCGGCGCGGATGACGGTCGCCTATCGGAACCAGCCGGGCGGCGGGACGGGAACCAATGGGGTGGAGATCGACCGGATCGACGCCTCCGGCAATGTGGTCGTGACCAAGGCGGACCAGACGGCGAAGGGCAATGTCGCCATCTATGACTTGAACAGCAAGCTGATCACCATGTTGGGCAATGTGTCGCTGACGCAGGGGACGAACCGGCTGACCGGGGGGCGGCTGGTGATCGATCTGACCAGTGGGCGGTCTACCGTGGATGGGCGGGCTGCGGCCGGGGGCGGTTCGTCGGGCGTTTCCGGTGGGTCGGGCGGGCGCGTGTCGGGGACTTTTACGGTGCCGCAGCGGAAGGATTGAGCCTGGGTTCAGGGTTCCGCTGATCGCGAGGAAGCGGGTTTTGGCCAATAATTGCCATTAAGCGCGTCGTGCTCCTGCGCAGGCAGGAGCCCAGTTCGGGTGGTGCCATGATGCACGAAGGGCGGGACTGGGCTCCTGCCTGCGCAGGAGCACGTTTTGCCCAAGGCGAACATCAACATCCGCTTCTCACCCTAGCTGCCGCTTCGGAGCGTTCGGCGGCGCGGTTACGGCCGTACGTCCCAGCGGATGAGCTGGACGCCCCCTTCCTCCACCGTCAGTTCACCGAAGGCGCCGGTGCGGAGTTTGAGGTTAGCGAGCGGCAGGCCTAGCGCCAGCAGGGCGAAGCGGGCGGCGCCGTTGCTGGTGACGAGGAGGTCGGCGCCCTCCCCTCCTTGCGCGAACCAGTCTTTCCAGGCGGCGATGCGCGGTTCGGCGTCGACTTTCCAGTCCTGGGGCGGGATGCCCCGTTCATCCCAGGCGGCGAGGGCTTCGGCGCCAAGGCGGGCGAGGACTTGCGCTTCGGGCTGGCCTTCGTCGGGGCCGTGGTCGATCTCGTTGAGCCAGGGGAGCGGGCCGTCAATGGGGTGGCCGGTGGCGGCGGCGATGCGGGCGGCGGTTTGCCGGGCGCGAAGGAGCGGGCTGCTGTGGAGGCGGCGGATGGACAAGTTCTGCGCGGCGAACCAGGCGCCGAGGCGGTCGGCCTGGGCTTGGCCGCTTTCCACCAGCGGGATGTCGGTGCCCGCGCCGATGCGGCGGGCCTGCGCGCCGCTTTCGAAGGTGTTGCCGTGGCGGATGATGAAGATGCGGCGCATGGATCAGGGCGTGGGGTCGCCATGGGTGGCGATCAGGGCTTCGACGCGAGCGATGTCGGCTTCGGTGTCAATGCCGGAGCTGTCGAAGATCGGCGGGGAGACCGGGACGGTCGCAACCGGGATGCCGAGTTCGAGCAGACGGAGCTGTTCGAGGCCTTCGAGATTTTCCAGCGCCGTGGGGGGCGTGGCTTCGAAGCGGGTCAGCGCTTCGAACGTGTAGCCGTAGAGACCGACATGGCGCCAGACCGGGGAGAGCGGCTGGCTTTGGCGCAGGGCGTCCTCGTTGCGGATGGCGGGGATGATGGTTTTCGAGAACCAGAGGGCGCGGCCGTCGGGCGCGCGGGCGCAGGTAGTGCCGCTGAAGGGCGAGCGCGTCTTGTGGTCGCGCAGGGCGTCGAGCGCGGGCCAGTCCAGGGCGATGACGGGGGTGGCGACCTGCGCGCCCGCCTCCAGCGTGGCGATGACGGCGCGCAGGGCGTCCTGGGGCTGGAAGGGGCTGTCGCCCTGAAGGTTGACGATGAAGCGGGGTCGGTTCTCGCATCGCCGGGCGGCGGCGAGGGCGCGGCCGGAACCGGTGGCTATCGCGCTGTCGGTCATGGCGGCGTCGCAGCCCGCGGCGCGGGCGTGGGCGGCGATTTCCTCGTCGTCGGTGGCGACCAGCAGTTGGGTGTGCGGGAGGCCGGTCGTGGCGGCGCGGGCCATGGCGATGGTCCGGTGCAGCAAGGTGCGGCCCGCGATGACGCGCAGCGGCTTGCGCGGGAGGCGGGAGGAAGCTGCGCGGGCGGGGATGACGATGAGGGCGGGTGGGGTCATTTCAGAATGAATGCCGTTGAGGGGCTGCGTGAAGGGGCATGTGCGGCAAAGCAGTCAGGGGGCGAGATTGGATTGGGTGGACGAATTGGGAAGGTCGGGAAATGGCTAATTGTAGCCGTTAAATCCTCCCCACGCTCCGCGTAGAGAGGGTCGAAGAGAGGCACGTGACTCTCTTCGACGCCGCCGGAGGCGGTGGTGGAGGGGAATTGGCGCGACCTGCGTATTTTCCCCTCCGTCAGCACTTCGTGCTGCCACCTCCCCATCTCTCGATGGGGAGGATTAGAAACGTCCGCTTACCACTCAAATCGATCAGTCCGACGAACCCCGAATTTGCTCGCCCCGCCCAGGCTCCTGCCTTCGCAGGAGCACGGTCGTTCTTAGGGCGAGTGCCGCTCAGGCGACGCCCGCGTGGAGCAGGTCGTGCATGTGGAGCGCGCCGATCAGCCGGTCCTTTTCGCAGACGAAGAGGAGCGTGATATTATGGTCGTGCATCAACCGCAGCGCTTCGGAGGCCAGTTCCTCCGGGCCGACCGACAGCGGTTCCGCCGTCATGTAGCGGCCGACCGGCTCGTTCATGTGCCGGGTGCCGGTGACGGTGCGGCGCAGGTCGCCGTCGGTGAAGGCGCCGATCAACGCCCCGGCGCCGGTGACGACCGCCGTGCCGCCCAGGCGGGCGCGGGTCATTTCGATGGTGGCGTCCAGCAGCGACGCGTCCTCCTCCACGCGAGGCACGTCGCCGCCCGAGGCCATGAGTTCGCGCACCTTGACGAGTTGCGCGCCCAGCCGGCCATTGGGGTGGAATTTGTGGAAATCGTCCGCCGAAAAGCCGCGCATCTCCATCAGCGAAATGGCCAGCGCGTCGCCAAAGGCCATCTGGATCGTGGTGGAGGTCGTCGGCGCCAGCGAATTGGGGCAGGCTTCCTTCACGTTCGGCATCAGGATGCAGATGTCCGACGCCGCCGCGACCGTGCTGTGCGGGCGCGCCGTCATGGCCAGCAGGGGGATGGCGAAGCGCTTGCAATATTGGATGATCGGGCCAAGTTCGTTGGACTCGCCCGAATGGGACAGCATCAGCACGACATCGTCCGGCGTCACCATGCCCAGGTCGCCATGACCGGCGTCGGCGGGATGCAGGAAGATGGCGGGCGTGCCGGTGGAAGTGAGCGTCGCCGTCATCTTGCGCGCGACGATGCCGCTCTTGCCCATGCCGGTGACGATCAGGCGGCCGCGCACGCTCATGATGACGCCGACCAGCCGCAGGAAATTGGCGGAAAATTCCCGGTCGTTAAACTGGTTTTCGAGGGCGCTCAGCCCTTCGGCCGCGATGGACAAGGTACGACGCGCGGTTTCCGCAATGCGCCCGCCTGAGCCGAATGGCACGATCTTCGTTACTGTCGACACGCGTAAGCCCTTTTTTCCACCGCCGTTGCCGGTTCGATCCAGCTTCCGGCAGTGGCGACGGATCACCGCCCCACGGTGGTCCGCCCTTACCTCGTTCCGCGACCCGACCGGTTGGAGCCAACCGGTACCCGGTTGATGTGGATAGGCGTCTTCCCTTAGAAATGGCAATCTATTTCGCAAGTGCGAATGAAGATTTACGCGCCATTAACGCCACAATGGATCAAAAAGCGATCAGCCGATCATCATTGTCGCCGGGGCGCGGAACCTTTTGCGGCGGCGACGGTTCTGGCCACCCTGCCCCGTCCCAAAATGCGCGGCGCGCCATCTTTATCCATGATAAGCGCGGTACCAGTCGACGAAGCGCGGCACGCCCACCTCGATCCCGGTAGTCGGCGCGAAGCCGATGTCCTGGGCGATAGCGCTGATGTCCGCGAAGGTTGCGGGCACATCGCCCGGCTGCATCGGCTGGAAGTCGATCTCCGCCTTGCGGCCGCAGGCTTCCTCCAGAACGGCGATGAGGTGCATCAATTCTTCGGGGCGGTTGTTGCCGATATTGTAGAGCCGGTGGGGCGAGCGGCTGCCCCCCGCCTTGGGCGCGCCATCATCCTCCGGCGCATGGTCGAGGCAGCCGATCACGCCGCTGACGATATCGTCGATATAGGTGAAGTCACGCTGCATCCGGCCATGGTTGAACACCGGGATCGGCTGGCCCGCCAGAATCTTCGAGGTGAAAATCCACATCGCCATGTCGGGGCGGCCCCAGGGGCCGTAGACGGTGAAGAAGCGCAGGCCGGTCATCGGAATGCGGAAGAGATGGGCGTAGGTCTCGCTCATCAGCTCGTCGGCGCGCTTGGTCGCGGCGTAGAGCGAGACGGGATGGTCAGCGCGGTCCTCGACGCGGAAGGGCAGCGTGTCGTTGCCGCCATAGACCGACGAGGAGGAGGCGTAGACCAGGTGCCGCACCCGCCGTTCCCGCGCCACTTCCAGCATGTTGACATGGCCGGCCAGGTTGGAGCGGACATAGGCGTGCGGGTTGATCAGCGAATAGCGCACGCCCGCCTGCGCGCCGAGATGGATGATCGCGTCGATGGGATGGTCGTGCAGCGCCGCCTGGAGTGCGTCCATGTCGGCAAAGTCCAGCTCCGCGAAGGTGAACAGGCCGCCATGGCGATCATGCAGGGCGGCGATCCGGTCGCGCTTCAGCGAGACGGGGTAATAGTCGTTCATATTGTCGATGCCGAAGACGGCCCGGCCTTCGGACAGAAGACGGTCCGCGACGGCCATGCCGATGAAGCCGGCGGCGCCGGTCACGAGGATTGTCATGGGCGAGTTCCTGTCTTTGCCTGGCGCTGGAGTCTTTCACAGACAATCCGGGGAGCGATGTAAAGGGCTTTCCCCATAAGGTGCGTGTTAGTGCCTAAAAATTGCTGGGTTGGGGGTGGGAACAGAGCTTCTCCACGCTCGTCACCCCGGGCTTGACCCGGGGTCCCGCTGTCTGAGGTTGGGCACTGCATCCAAAGAAAAGCGGGACCCCGGGTCAAGCCCGGGGCATGGCTGATGATCCTTCACGGGTTAGCCTTTCCCTAATCATTGGCGGATATGGCCGGGGGCATGGACATGGCTTCCCATCCCGCAATGGCGAATGCGCGCGCCTATGCGCCGGTGCAGCGGGCGCGCTGGGCCGCGCTGGCGGACGAGGCGGCGGAGGCCAACGCCTTCTACATGCCCGAAATGCTCTGCGCGGCGCTGGATCATCTGGCGGGCGGCACGGCGGTGCGCGTGCTGGAGGCGCAGCGGGGCGGCGAGCTGATCGGGCTGATGCCAGTGGTGGTTTCGGCGCGGCATGGGCGATTGCCGGTGCGGTGCGTCACCAACTGGATGCATGATCATTGCTTCTTCGGCGCGCCGCTGATTCGGCGGGGCGAGGAAGTGGCGGCGTGGCGGGGACTGCTGGGGCAGTTGGACGAGGCGGACTGGGCGCCGGGCTTCCTGCATCTGCGCGGGCTGGATGCGGCGGGGGCGAATGCGGCGGCGCTGGAGGCGCTGTGCGTCGAGCAGCGGCGCGGGCGGCGGGAAGTGCATCGGTACGACCGGGCAATGCTACGGTCGGAACTGGATGCGGACGCCTATTGGGAAGCCAATGTGCGGGCCAAGAAGCGCAAGGAATTGCGGCGCTTGCAGAAGCGGCTGGCCGATCTCGGCACGGTGGAGAGCCGGTTGCTGGCCGACGGGGCGGAGCTGGCCGCGTGGTGCGGGGAATTTCTGGCGCTGGAGGCTTCGGGCTGGAAGGGGGCCGAAGGGTCGGCCTTGGCCTGCAAGGTGGACGATGCGGCTTTTTTTCGGGCGGCCTGTGCGGCGGCTTTCGAGAATAAGCGGCTGCATTTCCTGCGCATGGACCTGGATGGGCGGGCGATCGCGATGCTGGTCAATTTCCGGCATGGCGAGGGGGCCTTTTCCTTCAAGATCGCCTTTGACGAGGCGCTGGGGCGCTTTTCGCCGGGGGTGCTGATCGAGATCGCCAATTTGCAGGCGGTGCTGGGCGATCCCGCCATTGGCTGGATGGATAGCTGCGCGGCGGCGGATCATCCGATGATCGACAGCCTGTGGGGCGAGCGGCGGACGATCACCCAATATCGCATCGCGCTAAGGGGTGCGGGGCGGAGCGTGGCCTTTGCGCTGGCCAATGGCGTGGAGGCGCTGGGGCAGAGGTTGAAGGGGCAGATATGAACGCGGTGAGCGCTATTGAGGCGGCGGTGTTTCCGGAAGAGGCGCGGGCGGCTTTTGCGGCGGCTTATCCGGATAGGGCGGCGCCATTGCGGCATGGGCTGGCGGGGCATGAACTGCTGACGCTGGAGGCCTTGGCCGGGTTGGCGGAGCGGATGCCTGCTGCTTCGGTCGAGTATAATCTGGGGAAGCTGCCTTTGGGGGTGCGGGCGGAGGATACGCCTTCAAATGGGCTGACGCTGGGCGAGACGATCCGGACCATAGAGACCAACGGCAGTTGGGCGGTGCTCAAGAATGTCGAGCGGGATGCCGATTATGGCGCGTTGCTCGACCGGGCGCTGGCGGAGCTGGCGCCGCTGGTGGAGCGGGAGACCGGGCCGATGCTGCATCGGGAGGCGTTCATCTTCCTGTCCTCGCCCGGCAGCGTGACGCCGTTCCACATGGACCCGGAGCATAATATCCTGCTCCAGATCCGGGGGGAGAAGGTCATGACGGTCTTTCCGGCGGGGGACGAGGAACTGGTGCCGGCGGTGCAGAGCGAGGCTTTTCATGCGGGCGGGCATCGCAATCTGGACTGGCGGGACGGGTTTCGCGAGCGGGGCATGGCGGTGACGCTGTTGCCGGGGGATGCGATCCATGTGCCGGTGAAGGCGCCGCATTTCGTGGAGAATGGCCCTGTCGTTTCGGTGAGCCTGTCCGTGACCTGGCGGTCGGAGCGGAGCGTGGCGGAGGGCGAGTTGCACAGTCTGAACGCGTTGCTGCGGCGGCGCGGGCTGCCGGTCGGACGGATCGGCACGCGGCCGGAGGCTCAGGGCGCGCGGCGGATCGCCTATCGGATCATGCGGAAGCTGGGCGTCTGAGGATTTTGCGCAAGGCGGCTTCGGCTTCGAGGCGGGGGCTGAAGCGGTCGATCTGCCACCATTCCAGAGCTTCCTCGCGGGTGGCGAGGCTTTGCTTGTAGCGGTCCTTGCCGGCTAGCAGAGAGTAGAGCGTGAGGCCGCGGGCGGCGTAGTGGTCGACGGCGGCGGCGTGGCAGAGCAGGCCGGGCTTGTCCTTCGTCGTGCGGGGGGCGGCGAAGGCGGACTGGTAGTTCATCGCTATGCCGTCGTGGAGGAAGTTGAGGAGCAGGCCGACTGTGCCGCCGCCGTCGGTGAAGCGGAGGAGTTCGACCTTTTCGCTTCGGGTTGCGAGGGTGGCGGCGAAGCGGCGGAAGGCGGTGTCGTCCCAGGCGTTGTCGGCATGGCGGCCGGTGTTGAGGGCCTGCATTTCGGTGAGCCAGGATTCTATGTCGGCTGGGGTGGCTTTGGCGATGGCCGGGAGCGTGCCGTCATGGTCTTTCAGGGCACGGCGGATCTGGCTGCGGCTGTTGGCACTGAGCAGCGACAGATAGTCGGCGGAGCGGACGGCTTCGAGATCGACCTGATAGACCGGGGAGCGGTCGAGGCGGGTCTTGCGGCGGGCGGGGATTGTCAGGAGCGGCGAGTTGGGGGCGATGCCGCCGAGGCGCAGGGTGCGCCAGTCGTTGCGGCTTTGCAGGGCCTTGAGGACGGCCTGGGTCGCCTCCCCTTCCCCGCCCTTTGCGACCAGCAGGCCGTTATATTCGATGAAGGGGCGGTCGGCGCTGGGGTCGCCGGACTGGTTGAGCGATAGCGTGGCGCTGCGGCCCAGCAGGCGGGGCTGCATGGCGTGGCCGAACAGGGCGAGCGCGACGTCCTGACCTTGGGGGTCGGTGACGGCGAGCAGTTCGGGGTGGACGGCATAGCTTTCCAGCCAGGCGCCGGTCCAGGTCCAGCCGAGGAAGAAGCTGGCGGCGGCGCGGGACTCCAGCGCCTGCCAGCGGGGGGCCAGGCTCGCGAGGTCGGGCAGGCGGGTGAATTGCGCGGTGAGGGCCATTGCGGCCCCCCTTTTGGCAGAGCGGCGGTGGGGGTCAAGCGGAGCTGCTTAATCCTCCCTGCGCGAAGCGTAGGGATATTGGGTGAAAGTTGCGCATTTCCCCTCCACCACCGCCTTTGGCGGCGGTCCCCTTCCCCATCTGCGATGGGGGGATTTTAGAGTTCGCGGCGGAGGTTCGGGTCGATGGTGCCGTCGGGGCGGACGCCGGCGCGTTTGAGGTCGCGGCCCATTTTTCCTGTCAGAAAGCGGAACCACATAACGAAGTCGGCGCGCAGCGACCAGAGCGGGTAGCGGAAGGTCGCGGGGCGGTTATGTTCGATCAGGCTGTGGCCGACCCAGGCGAAGCCATAGCCCGCCAGCGGCAGCGCGGGGACCATCCACCAGCTTCCCGCCACCGGCAGCGCGGCGAGCAGCAGCACGACCAGGCTGGTGCCCGCATAGTGCATCGCCCGCGTGCCCGCATGGGCATGTTCCTGAAGATAATAGGGCCAGAAGTCCTGGAATGCCGCCTTGCCGTCCATAGCCCCCCTCCTTCTTGCCTTTGCAGGCTAACGGGAAAGGTGATCGAAGTTAAGGTGGATGCGTCAGGCCGTGTGCCGATCGGGGGCGAACAGGAAATAATCATAAGCGGCCCGCGCCGCTTCGGCCATGATGCGGTCGCGCATCTCATGGCCCTTATAATCCTTCATCACGAAAACCGAAATGACGAACATGCGGCCATCGGGCAAAGTGACGATACCCGCGTCATTGCCCAGGCCGTTCAGCGTCCCGGTCTTGTGCGCGATGCGGGTGCCGGGGGGCAGCATGGCGCGCAGCCGGGCCTTGCCGGTCTTGCACCGTTCCATGATCGACAGCATCAGCGCGGTCGTCTGGGGCTTCAGCAGCTTGCCCAGGCGAATCGCGGCGAGCAGGTCGTCCATCGCGCGCGGCGTGGCGGTGTCGCGGGGATCGGCGGCGAAACCGATATTGGGCATGTCGCGGGCGTCGCGCTGGCTGGCGGAGAGGCCCGATTCCATCGCCGCTTCATCCCCGAAGCCAGCGCCGGTCACCTTGGCGCGGGCCAGCAGGTCGCGGGTGTTGCTGTCGACGCGCAGATTCCTGATCCCGGCGGCATGGAGCCAGTCGTTGACCGCGAGCGGGCCGCCGGCGCGGGCGACCAGCGCGTCGGTCGCCTCATTGTCGCTGAGCGTCAGGCTCATCTCCAGCAGGGTGCGCACCGGCAGCGGGCGGCCGAGGCGGAGGAGCGGTTCGTCGAGGCTGAGGCTGCCCGCGTCGAGCAGCGAGAGGATCTTGGCCGCGACCGCCACCTTGTAGGTGCTAGCCATCGGGAACAGCGTGTCGCCATTATAAGCCAGCGTCTCCCCGGTGCCGAGGTCGCGGACGGCGATGCCGACCGTGCCGTCGGTCAGGGTGGCAAAGCGAGCGAATTCGGCCATCAGGCGGGATTCGGCGCTGTGTTGGACCGGGTTCGGCGTTGGCCCGAAGGCGTCGGCGGTGGGCAACGGGGCCAGGAACAGACCCATGAAGGCGATCAGCTTGGTACGAAGGCGCGGCATCCCTTTCCTTTTCCCGATTCGCGCGCGTCAGGCAAGCCTTGTTGACAGCGGCTCGCCCGGCGGTTCATCACGCCGGGCCATGAGCGATACGATCAAGCTGGACGAGAGCTGGCGCGCGCCGCTGCTCGGGGAATTTGAAAGCGCCTATATGCAGGGGCTGAAACGCTTTCTGCAGGAGGAGAAGGCGCAGGGCAAACGCATCTTCCCCAAGGGCAGCGAATATTTCCGAGCGCTGGACCTGACGCCGCTGGACAAGGTGAAGGTGGTGGTGCTGGGGCAAGACCCCTATCATGGCGAGGGGCAGGCGCATGGGCTGTGCTTTTCGGTGAAGCCGGGGGTGCGGACGCCGCCGTCGCTGGTCAATATCTACAAGGAATTGCAGAGCGACCTGGGGCTGACGCCACGCCGCCACGGTTTCCTGGAGCATTGGGCGCGGCAGGGCGTGCTGCTGCTGAACAGCGTGCTGACGGTGGAGATGGGCAAGGCGGCTTCGCATCAGAAAAGGGGCTGGGAGCAATTCACCGACGCGATCATCCGGCTGGTCAACCAGCAGAGCGAGCCGGTGGTGTTCCTGCTGTGGGGCGCCTATGCGCAGCGCAAGGCGGAGTTTGTCGACCGGACGCGGCATCTGGTGCTGAAGGCGGCGCACCCCTCCCCTCTTTCGGCTCATAACGGGTTTCTGGGGTGCAGGCATTTTTCGCAGGCCAACGCCTTTCTGGAGGAGAAAGGGCGCGGGGCGATCGATTGGGGATTGCCGGAGACGGTGGCGGCGGCATGAATTTCGACGATCAGTTGCACCGCTATTTCGGGGTTCGGGAATTGGAAGCGCTGACGCCCGATGCCTTGGATGCCGGGATCGAGCGCATGCGGGTGGATTTCGGGCTGGAGACGGACGGGCGGCGGCGCTTTGCGCTGTGGTCGCTGATGTTCCTGCTGGGTGCGGCGCCCGATCTGGACGAGGCGTTCGATGATCCGGCGGACCGGGATGCGGCGCGGGATTTCATGGAGATGATGGAGCGGGCCGAGGGGGACGAGTAGCGTTTTGCCGCCGCGTATTCCTGCGCAGGCAGGAACACGATAGTCTGTCGGGCATGCGAATCTTTACCATCGGCTATGAGGGCGCCACGCAGGACGAGGTGATCGCGGCCTTGCGGGCGGCGGGCGTGACGATGTTGACCGATGTGCGCGCGGTGCCCTTGTCGCGGCGGCCGGGCTTTTCCAAGAATATCCTTGCCGCCGGGCTGCGGAAGGCGGGGATCGACTATGTCGGGTTGAAGGCGCTGGGCACGCCCGCCGCCGGGCGGGAGGCTGCGCGCAAGGGGCAGCATCAGCGGCTGGCGGAAATCTATGCGGGGCAGTTGGAGCTGCCCGAGGCGATGGTGCAGGCGGCGCAACTGCTGGAGATGGCGGAGGAGCAGGCAGTGGCGGTTTTGTGCTTCGAGCGGGATGCGACGGCTTGTCACCGGTCGTTGCTGATCGATGCGGTCATGCCGGATGCGGAGCGGGTGGATTTGGTGCCTTGAGGTTTGGGGATGATTGGTGTGGCCAAAGACATGCCTCATCGTCACCCCGGGCTTGACCCGGGGTCCCGCTTTCTTCTCTCGTCTGCGCCTAGTCCAAGGCAGCGGGACCCCGGGTCAAGCCGGGGGTGACGAAGGTGGGAAACGCCAGTTTCTTTACCGCCGAAACGATTCCATATTGCATTGCAGCAGGGGGTAGCGTTTCATCGCTGTCATGCTGAAGGCCGCGCTCCACCATCTGACGTCCTATCGCTACAGCCGCCCGATCAGGCTTGGGCCGCAGGTGATCCGATTGCGGCCCGCGCCGCACAGCCGGACGAAAATCCCCAATTATGCGTTGAAGATCGAGCCGCCGGGGCATTTCCTGAACTGGCAGCAGGACCCGCATGGCAATTGGCTGGCGCGGATCGTCTTTCCAGAGCCCGTCGACCGCTTTTCCGTCGAAGTGGATTTGCTGGCCGATCTCGACATCATCAATCCGTTCGATTTCTTCGTCGAGCCTTATGCGGAGGAGTATCCCTTCGCCTATGACGAGCAGCTCAAGACCGACCTTGCCGCCTATTTCGAGCTGGAGGATCAGGGGCCGCTGTTCGAGGCTTTGGTCGAGAGCCATCAGGGTTTCGAGGGGCGGACGATCGACTTTCTGGTCGAGGTGAACCGGCGGCTCCAGAGCCAGGTCGGCTATGTGATCCGCATGGAGACCGGCGTGCAGGGGCCGGAGGAGACGCTGGAGATCGGCACCGGGTCGTGCCGGGATTCGGCCTGGCTGCTGGTGCAATTGCTGCGGCGGCTGGGCTTTGCGGCACGTTTCGTGTCGGGCTATTCGATCCAGTTGGTGGCCGATGTCGAGCCTTTGGAGGGGCCGAAGGGGGTTTCGCAGGACGTGGTCGACCTGCATGCCTGGGCGGAGGCCTATGTGCCGGGCGCAGGCTGGGTGGCGCTCGATGCGACTTCGGGGATGTTCGCGGGCGAAGGGCATATCCCGCTTTGCGCGACGCCGCATTATCGATCCGCCGCGCCGATCAGTGGGATGGCGGAACCGGCGGAGGTCGACTTTCACTTTTCCATGGGCGTCAGCCGCATTGCCGAAGCGGTGCGGATCACCAAGCCCTTCACCGATGCGCGCTGGAACGCGGTGATGGCTCTGGGCGCGCAGGTCGATGCCGATTTGCAAGCTCAGGACGTGCGGTTGACGACCGGGGGCGAGCCGACTTTCGTGGCCGAGAATGGCGGCGATGCGGGCGAGTGGAATGGCGATGCGGTCGGGCCGACCAAGGCGAGCTATGCCGACCGGCTGATCCGGGGGCTGCGTGAGACGTTCGCGCCGGGCGGACTGCTGCATCATGGGCAGGGCAAATGGTATCCGGGCGAGAGCCTGCCGCGCTGGGCCTATGCGGTCTATTGGCGGCAGGACGGGGTGCCGATCTGGCGGGATGCCGGGCTGATCGCGGATGAGGTGGCGGCTGACGATGCGCGGGCGGTGACGGCGGAGGACGCCGAGGCCTTTCTCGCGCATATGGCGGGCGCGATGGGCTTTACGTCCGAGCATATCCAGCCGGTCTATGAAGACCCGGCAGTGTGGGCGGTCAAGGAAGCGGACCTGCCGGTCAACACATCGCCCGATGATCCCAAGATTTCCGATCCCGAAGCCCGCGCAAGAATGGTGCGGGCGTTCGAGCGGGGGCTGGACCAGCCGGTCGGCTATGTGCTGCCGGTGCAGCGCTGGCAGACGCAGGCGGTGACGCCGCGCTGGCAAAGCGAGATCTGGCAACTCCGGCGCGGGCGGCTGTTCGCGGTGCCGGGGGATTCGGCCTTGGGCTATCGCTTGCCCTTGGGGTCGCTGCCACATGTGCCGGAGGCGGCCTTTCCCTATATCCATCCGCGCGATCCGAGCGAGCCGCGTGGGCCTTTGCCGGATTTCCGCGCCACGCTGGATGAGGTTCATGCCCAGCCGGTGCAGCGGGTGCCGGATGCGCCGGGCGGGACTGTCGCGCAGGAGCGGGTCGAGCAGTTCCATATCGAAGGGGCGGTGCGCACCGCCGTGACGGTGGAGCCGCGCGGGCATTTCCTGTCGATCTTCCTGCCGCCGGTGGAGGCGCTGGAGGATTATCTGGAACTGGTGGCGGAAATCGAAGGCGCGGCGGAAGCGATGCGGATTCCCGTGCGGATCGAGGGCTATGCGCCGCCGCCCGATCCGCGATTGCAGGTGCTCAAGGCCACGCCCGATCCCGGCGTGATCGAGGTGAATGTGCAGCCCGCCGCGAGTTGGGAAGAGACGGTGGAGATCACCGAGCGGCTTTATGCGCTGGCGCGGACCTGCGACCTCACCGCCGACAAGTTCATGGTCGACGGGCGATCCGTGGGCACCGGGGGCGGCAATCATATCGTGCTGGGCGGGCCGAGCCTCATCGATTCGCCCTTCATCCGGCGGCCCGATCTGCTGAAAAGCTTTGTGCTCTATTGGCAGCGGCATCCTTCCCTCTCCTATCTGTTTTCGGGCCTCTGCATCGGGCCGACCAGTCAGGCGCCGCGCATCGATGAGGCGCGGCATGATGGGCTGTATGAGCTGGAGATCGCGCTGGCGCAGGTGCCGCCGCCGGGCGAGGGTGATGCGCCGCCGCCCTGGCTGGTCGACCGGCTGTTCCGCAATCTGCTGGTCGATGTGACGGGCAACACGCACCGCACCGAAATCTGCATCGACAAGATGTTCTCGCCCGATGGGCCGACCGGGCGATTGGGGTTGCTGGAATTCCGCGGCTTTGAAATGCCGCCGGAGCCGAAGATGAGTCTGGCGCAGCAATTGCTGTTGCGGGCGCTGACGGCGTGGTTCTGGCGCCAGCCGCAGCAGGGCAATCTGGTGCGCTGGGGGACGGCGCTGCACGACCGCTTCATGCTGCCGCATTTCGTCTGGGCGGATTTTCTGGAGGTGCTGGGCGACCTGCGCGGCGCGGGCTACGATTTCGATGCCAACTGGTTCGAGGCGCAGAAGCAGTTCCGCTTCCCGATCCATGGCGCGGTCGATGCGGGCGGCGTGGGGCTGGAGATTTCCCACGCGCTGGAGCCGTGGAACGTGCTGGGCGAGACCGGCGCGATCGGCGGGACCGTGCGCTATGTCGACAGTTCGACCGAGCGTTTGCAGGTGCGGGCGACCGGGCTGATCGCCGGGCGGCATGTCGTCGCCTGTAATGGGCGGCGCGTGCCGATGACGCCGACATCCGTGCCGGGCGAGGCGGTGGGCGGCGTGCGGTACAAGGCCTGGGCGCCCGCCGCCTGCCTGCATCCGGCGCTGCCGGTCAATGCGCCGCTGACCTTCGACGTGCTGGATAGCTGGAGCGGGCGGTCGCTGGGCGGCTGCGTCTATCATGTCGCGCATCCGGGCGGGCGCCATTACGACACGCTGCCGATCAACGCCTATGAGGCGGAAGCGCGGCGCAAGGCGCGGTTTCAGGATCATGGCCATACGCCCGGCCCGGTCGACATGCCGCCCGCCGAGGCTCCGAGCGAGTTTCCGATGACGCTGGACCTGCGTTTCCGGCATCCATGAGCATGGCTGGCGCCCTTCCTGTAGATGCGGCGGGCTGGGCCGAGACCTATCTGACGCGTGCGCCCAAGGGCGACCTGTTCGCCGGGGCCAGCAAGGAGATGGCGGGCCATTGGCGGGCCATGCTGGAGCGGCTAAGCCTCCAGGCGCAGGGCGATCCGGCGGTGCTGGCGGGCAATGTCGAGCGGCAGGCGGTCGATCTGGGGCTTGCCTTCCGCCTGACCGGGGATCAGCAGGAACGGCCCTGGCCATTGAGTCCGGTTCCGCTGCTGATCGGCGCGCAGGAATGGACGCATATCGAGCAAGGCCTGGTCCAGCGGGCGCAGTTGCTGGAGCGGGTGATCAGCGACATCTACAGTACGCAATCGCTGGTGCGCGAGGGCAAGCTGCCCGCCAGCGTCATCACCGGCAGCCCGCATCATTGGCGGGTGATGACCGGCGCGCCGCCGCCCCATGGGCATTTCATCCATTTCTACGCCGCCGATCTGGCGCGGGGGCCGGATGGCGAATGGCGGGTGCTGGCGGACCGGGTGCGGACGCCTGTGGGCGTCGGCTATGCGCTGGAGAACCGGCTGGCTTTGTCGCGGGCGACCGGGGATTTGCTGGGCGCGCTCAATGTGCGGCGGCTGGCGCCTTTTCTGAGCGATTTGCGGCGCGGGCTGGCGGCGGATTGCGAGCGGAGCGATCCGCGCATCGGCCTGCTGTCGCCGGGCCGCTTCAACCAGAGCTATGCCGAGCAGGCGCATCTGGCGCGCTATCTGGGCCTGTTGCTGGTCGAGGGCGAAGACCTGATCGTGTCGGACGGGCAATTGTTCGTGCGCACGATCCAGGGATTGAAGCGGGTCGATGGGCTGTGGCGCTGGATGGACAGCCGCTTCATCGATCCGCTGGCGTTCGATGCGGAATCGCGCATCGGCGTGCCGGACCTGTTCGACGCCTGTGTGAAGGGCGGGCTGATGCTGGCCAACTGGCCGGGCGTCGGCGTGATCGAATCGCGGGCCATGGCGGCCTTTCTGCCGGGGCTGGCGCGGGAGGTGCTGGGGGCGGACCTCATCCTGCCCAATATCGCGACCTGGTGGTGCGGGCAGAGCGCGGAGCGGGCGCATGTCGCGGACGCGATGGACGAGCTGGTGGTGGGATCGGCCTTCGACCGCGATGTGGCGGGGCTGACGGGCACGCGCTTCCTGCCCGGATCGGCCATGGATGCGGCGCAACGGGCGGCCTTGCTGGACGCCATGGCGCGGCGGCCGATGGACTATGTCGGGCAGGAGGTGGTGCGGCTGTCGACCACGCCTGCGATCGTGGACGGAAAGCTGACCCCCCTGCCCTTCACCCTGCGCGTGTTCGTGGCGCGGGACGAGCTGGGGCAATGGCGGATCATGCCGGGCGCCTTCACGCGGCTGGCGGCGCATGGCGATATTCGCGCCGCGCTGATGGGCGAAGGCGATCTGTCGGCGGACATGTGCGTGCTGGACGCCAAGCCGGTGCCGCGGGACGGGTTGTCGGCGGCGGCTCCGGCGATCCGGCGGGTGGGCGGCATGCTGCCCGCCAAGGCGGCGGACAATCTCTATTGGCTGGGGCGCTATATCGAGCGCATGGAGATGACGGCGCGGGTGATCCGGGCGATCGTCGGCGGGTCGATCGAGGCCGATCTGGGGCCGGCGGTCGGATCGCCCACCATGGGGCGGCTGATGGGACAGCTTGCATTGTGGAGCGCGATTCCGGGCACTGCCGGGGCCGTGGGGCGGTTGTGCGCGCAGGCGTTGGGCGATGGCGCGCAGCCGGGCAGCGTGCGGGCCTTGCTGGCGGCGGTGGCGGGCATCGGGGAAGGGCTGCGCGACCGGCTGGCGGTGGATTATTGGCGGCTGGTGCGGCTGCCCCTGCCCGATTTCGACGGCGGGGTGACGGAGACTTTGCTGGAAGCCTCTTCGCGCATGATCGAGCGGATTTCGGCGCTGTCCGGGCTGGCGGCGGAGAATATGGGGCGGACCGAGGGGTGGCGCTTCCATGATATGGGGCGGCGGATGGAGCGGGCGATCAATGGCTGCCGTCTGGCGATGTTGTTCGGGGGCGATGGGGCGTCGGCGGACGATCTGACCGTGCTGCTGGACCTCAACGACAGCCAGATCAGCTATCGCAACCGCTATCTGACCGGGCCTGCTCTAGCGCCGGTGCGCGATCTGGTGGCGCTGGAGCCGCATAATCCGCGTTCCATAGTCTATCAGGCGCAGAGGCTGGCGGAGCATGTCACGGCGCTGCCGACGCTGCATGGCGACGGCATTCCGGAGGAGCCGCAAAGGCTGGCGGCAATGCTGGCGGCGCGGCTGGCGCCGCTGACCGGGGATGTGCTCGGCATGGCCGATCTGGCGGAGGCGGAGAGCCGGTTGCTGGAGTTGTCCGACGCCATCGGGCAGCGCTATTTCCTGCAGCGGCGCAAGGAAAAGAGCGAGGGCGTCAGCCTGCTGTCATGATCTACCGCATCCGGCATCAGACCATCGTGCATTATGATGCGCCGGTGCAACTGGCGCGCTTCAACCTGCGGCTGCGGCCCGCGCCATGGCCGGGACAGTGGACGTCGGACTATCATCTGGCGGTCGATCCCGCGCCTGCCTCCATCGAATCGCGGCCGGGGGCGTGGCCGGTCAATGTCGCCCGGCTGGAGATCGACAGTCCGCTGCACCGGATCAGCATCGACAGCAGCTTTCGCGCCGGGGTGCAGGTCGGGCCGCCCATCGAGCCGCAGGAGGACGATCCGGCCGTCGGCGCAGTGGCGGAGGCGGCTTTGGCGGCGCGGGATATGGGACCGGCGGGATCGGCGCATTATCTTTACGCCTCGCCGCGTGTGCCGTTGGCGGCGGAGATCGGGGCCTGGGCGGCGGATTTACTTGTTGCTGAGCGGCCGATTGTCGGGGCGGCGCTGGCGCTGGCGCAGCGGATCAAGAGCGAATTCGCCTATGTGAGCGGGGCAACCGATGCGGCGACGCCAGTGGCGGAGGCCTTTGCAGCGCGCCATGGGGTGTGTCAGGACTTTGCCCATGTGATGGTGGCGGCGCTGCGCTGGTTCGGGCTGCCTGCCGCCTATGTGAGCGGTTATTTGCGCACCGATCCGCCGCCGGGCATGGCGCGGCTGGTCGGTGCGGACGCGATGCACGCCTGGGTGATGCTGTGGTGCGGGCCGACGCGGGGGTGGATCGGCTTCGATCCGACCAATGGGGTGATTACCGGGGACGGGCATTTGTTCGTCGCCATGGGGCGGGATTATGCGGACGTCGCGCCGATGGATGGGCTGTTCGTGGGTGGCTCCGGGCAGAATGTGCAGGTGATGGTGGACGTCATGCCGGAGGAGGAAGGGGTTTAGGAATACGCACATACACCCGTTCGTTTCGAGCGAAGTCGAGAAACGGGAGGTGCAGTGCCAGTGTTTCTCGACTTCGCTCGAAACGAACGGGTGTCACATATGAGTCAGGCGCTACTCAAAATCATAGCCCAGTTTCAGCCCGAAAAATTGCGGCTTGGTCGGGTAGGTCCGGGCATAGGCGCCGCAGATTTCCGTGGCGCAGATGGTGTTCTTGCCGAGCGCGCCATGGCTGTTGAAGGCGTTCTGGATGAAGGCCTCGATCCGCCAGCTATCCCAATGGGTGCCGATCGAGAAATCGGCGGTGGTGAAGGGTCTGGTCGGCCCGACCGCCGCATAATCCGCGTCGGTCAGGAAGGTGCGCGTGCCGCCCTGATGCGACACCGATCCCTGCACGAAGGCCGTCATCGCGCCGAGCGGCCATTCATAGCGCGCCGTGGCCGAACCCTTGAAGCGCGGCATGATCGGCAAGCGCGTGCCCTTGGCCGCGGCGGGCGGGACGCCGGGGTTGCAGACGATATTCTTCGTCACCGGATCGACTTCGCAGAAATCGCTGGTGAGCTGCGCGTCGACATAGGTGGCGCTGGCCGAGAGCGAAAGGCCGCCGAAGCGCGCCGACAGGTCGCCCTCCACGCCGTAGATGCGGGCGTTGCCCGCATTATAGGTGTTGGTGACGCCGTTCTGGCCGACCGGCACCAGCCCGAACTGGAGGTCGCGCCATTTCTGGTAGAAGGCGGCGCCGTTGAAGGTGAACCGCCCGAAACGGCTTTTCCAGCCCAGTTCGAAATTGTCGAGCTTGTCCGATTTGAACGGATTGACGCCCGGCCGCCGGTTGTTGCCGCCCGGCCGGTAGCCGCGTGAAACGGTGCCGTAGAGCATGATGTCGCTCGATACCTGCCATTTGATGCCGCCGCGCCAGATGACGCCCGATTCCACCTGCTTCTTGTGCACATTGGCGCAGGGCACATCGGGTAGGCTGGTGGGGAAACAATTGGCCGGATCAAGATTGCTGGCGCTGTTGGTGCCGGAAAAGCCATAGATGGTGTTGTGGGCCACATAGCCGCGAATGCCCGCGATCAGCGTGACATTGGGCACAATGTCATATTCGCCCTGCGTGAACATCGCATAGTCGCGGTCCTTGCGCTTGACGCGGGTCAGGAACACCGTGTCGCTGGTGCCGAAAGGGGTGAGCCAGATCGGCGTCGGGATCGAACCGATGCCGACCGTCTGATAGTCGGCCCCGATCTTGTCGGTCTGGACCTGAAGGAACATGCCCGCCGCCAGCCGGAACGGCTTGTCGGTGGGCGAGTTCACGCGCAATTCCTGCGTGTGCTTGGTATATTTGTCGAACTGGTGCGCTGTTTGCGTCGGGTCGATAGGATTGCCGTTGGCGTCCGGGAAAAAGGTGGTGAAGCCCGGCTGCGTCACGCCATTGTCATCGACATAGGTGTAGCTGTCGTAAGCGACCGAATAATAGGAATAATCAGCAATATTATCGACCTTGCGCTCGAAATAGCCGCCCGAATAGGTGATATCCCAATCGCTGAGCTTGCCCTGAATGGTCAGCGCCGCCTGCCACCAGCGGTCCTTGTTGCGGCTGGGCAGATAGTCGGTGACGTTCAGATAGCCCTTGGTCGGATCGTAGAAGAAGCCGCCATGGGCGATCTGGCTCTGGTAGAGAAATTGCGGCGTGACCGTCCAATTGTCGTCCAGGTCGACGCGCAGCGCGGCGCGACCGCCCCAGGTTTCGACATCATTATAGTCGTTTTCGACCAGCGCATGGTTGTTGACGGTGAGGTTGGTGCTGGGGTCGTTATCGTCCAGCGTGAAGGTGCGCGTGCCGGGGATATTGTCGATATAGCCACCGGCCCGGTCGTAGAAGCCGACGACGCGCAGCGCGGCATTGTCGCTGATCGGGAGGTTGATATAGCCTTCCACCGATCCGCCGAAGTCGCCCTTGCTGAACTTGTTGACTTGCAGGTCGATGCTGCCGGTCGTCTTGCCCAGTTCCGGACGGTTGGTGATGATGCGCAGCGTGCCCGACAGCGAACTGGCGCCGAACAGCGTGCCCTGCGGCCCGGCCAGCGCCTCGATCCGCGCCACGTCGTAAAGATGGACGTCGACCATGCCGCCGATCGTCGTGACCGGGATTTCGTCGACATAGGTGCTGCTGGTCGGCAGCGGGCCGATATGCAGCGGCGGGCCGCCGGAACCGGTCGCTACGCCGCGGAAGAAGACCTGCGCCTGGCTGGGGCCGAAGGACTGGATGGAGACGCTGGGCAGCAGCTTGGCATAATCGTCCAGCGCCTTGGCATTGGCCTGTTCCAGCTTGGCCTGACCGAGCGCGTTGATGCTGATCGGCACGTCCTGCAACCGTTCCTCGCGGCGCTGGGCGGTGACGACGATCACGTCGCTATATGCGGGCGGCGCGGCCTGCTGCGCCGGTTCCTGCGCGAGAGCCGGAAAGACCAGCGCGCTGGTCACCAGCAATGCGGACGAAAACTCCATCAAGCGTAAGCGACCTGACATCGGCTACCTCCCCTCAGGTGCACGAGTTTCTGCGGGAAATTGTCATCAACTGCCGGAAGCGCGCAATGGAAAATCGTTGCGTCCCGACAATCATGCGCTTTTTCAGGTGATTGTTACCCGAAAGCCACGGTCAGGGCGCGTCGGGATAGCTGTCCAGCACAGGGCCGAGGGCAGCGATCAGGGGCTGGAGCTGTGCCTCGACGGCGCGCCATTGACCCTCTCCATCGCGGTTGATCGGGCGGCGAACCTGTTCGCTGCTGGCCGTGCGGACGGCACGCCGGTTCTGATGGAAGTGCAGGCAAGCCTCCTCGAAGGGCAGGTCGAGCGCATCGAGCAGGAGGCGGACTTCCCCTTCCGGATCGTCCAGCAGGCGTTCGTGGACGACACGGTGGATGCGCCCCGGCAGCACGGCGTCGACATGCGCCATCAGCCGGACATAGTCGGCATAATAATGGCCGATGTCGCCAAGGTCGTAGCTGAACGCCTGCCCCCGCGCGAAATGCTGGCGGAAATTGGAATAGCCGCAGTCGAGCGGGTGGCGGCGCGCATCGATGATCCGCGCATGGGGCAGGATCAGGTGGATAAGGCCGACATGCAGCCAGTTATTGGGCAGCTTGTCGATGAAATAGGGCCGCCCTTCGCGCCGCTGGATGCGAGTGCGCTCGATATAGGCATCCCCCAAGGCGCGCAGGCGGGCGGGGTCGAGGTCGCGCAGCAAGGTCGGCCATTCGCCCTCCTGCCGCAGTTCCGCGACCAGCGCGGGCAGATCAGGCAGTTCCATCGTCCCTTCGACCTGGCTGTGGCTGGAGAGGATTTGCTCGATCAGCGTGGAGCCGGCGCGGGGCAGGCCGACGATGAAGATCGGGTCGGGCGCGGCGCAGCCCCTGCCCTGCCGCGTGGCGAAGAAATCCGGGGTGAACAGGCCGGTCGCCGCATCGACTGCGCGGGTGGTGCGCGCCGCCTCATAGGGTTGGGCGATGCGGCGCAGGCGGTTCGCTTCGGCATAATGGGTGAAGGCGGCGGCCTCGCCCTGGTCGCTCAACGCCTTGCCCAGCGCGAAATGCAGGTGGAAGCGGTCCTCCGCGCTGGCATGCGGGTCGTTGAGCGCGTTGGACATGGCGGCGATGTCGGTGGCGTCGAAGGCCGCCGTCTTCAGATTGGCGATGCTCCACCACGCTTCGCCAAAGGCCGGGCGCAGCGCGGTGGCGCGGCGGTAGGCGGCGATGCTGTCCGCCGTGCGGCCCACCGTCTTGAGCGCATGGCCGTAGCTCATCCAGATTTTCGGCTGGCCCGCCGCCTGAGCCAATATCTGCTCGTAGAGCGCGATGGCTTCGTCGAAATCGCCCAGCCGGCCCAGTACCGCGGCGCGCAGATTGGCGTGGGCGGGGTTGGACTGGTCCTGCAACCGGTCCAGTTCCTCCAGCGCCTGCGCGGTCTTGTTCTGACGGTGCAGCGCGGTCGCCAGATTGGCGCGGGCAGCGGTGAAGCCGGGCGCCAGTTCCAGCGCCCGGCGCAGCAGCTTTTCCGCATCGGCATTGCGCCCGATCCGGCCCGCCAGTTCGGCCAGCATGCGGATCGCCGCGACATCGAAGGGATTGTCCTTGAGCCGCCCGCGCAGGATCGGTTCGGCCAGATGCAGGCGGTTGTCGAGCAGGGCGACGGCGGCCTGCTGGAGCGCCGGGTCGGTGGCGGCGGCGTCGATCGCGGCGGATTCATGCCGCTCCGCCTCCCCATCCCGCTTCAGGGCGCGCAGGGCGCGGGCGGCGAGGCGATGCGCCTCGGCATCCCCGGCGACCTGCCCAAGCCGGTCGAGACACAGCGCAAGCGCCTGCGCAGGGTTCTGCGCAAGCGCTTGCCGGATGGAAGAATAGCTTTCGCCCCGCATCCACCCCTAAATGTCAAGCCGCACGCGGCTTAGCAAGCGGGACGTGGCGGACCCCGGCTAGCGCCCGGAGCCGTAGACCCGCACCTGGCCGGGGCGATAGCCCTTCTCGCGCATTTCCTTCACATAATCATGGCGCGCATCGGCCAGTTCGATGCGATATTCGTCCCAGGCGTCCCGCTCATCCTCCGCATCGGTGGCGTGGCGCAGGTCGTGGGCCAGCTCCTTGCGGGCTTCGGCCAGGTCGGTGCGATAGTTGAACCAATATTTATTCTGCACGCCCGCAATCGGCGCGGGCAGGGTCATGTCGTCCTCGGCGGCGGCGAGCCTCTCTTCATAGCTCATCGCGCCATAGGGCGCCGCCATGGCGGAAACCGGCGTCATGGCAAGGATGGCAAGGGCGCTGATGACGATCGAGCGGTTCATGTCTCTTCTCCTCTTCCTGATGCGAACTCTGCTGGTTCAACGTCCGGAAAGGGGGATTTTGTGCATGAACGGATGTGCAGAATGGATGAAACGCGCCTCTCCATCGACCGGAGGAGGCGGTGAATTTTTATTAAATTCAGTAATTTCAGTATGTTATCATAAAATCCGCCCGTGGCCTGTGCAGGGGCCACGGGCGGTCGGAGGAAGTCACATCTTGATGGCGTTGCGGAACATGACGAAGGCGATGACGACCAGATAGACGCCGAAGAATTTCTTGAGCGGTGCGGCGGGCAGGCTGTGCGCCGCCGCCACGCCCAGCGGCGCGGTGAGGATCGACATGGAGGCGATGGCCAGCGTCGCGGGAATGTTGACATAGCCCAGCGATCCCCAGGGCAAGCCGCTTTCCTTGAGGCCGATCAGCGCGAAGCCGATGGCGCTGGGAATGGCGATCAGCGTGCCGATGCCCGAAGCGGTGGCGATGGCGCGGTGGATCGAGCGGCCGCACAGCGTCATCACCATGATGGCGATGGTGCCGCCGCCAATGCCCAGCAGCGCGGAAAAGGTGCCCAGCCCCCCGGCTATGCCGACGCGGGCGATGCCCGAGGGCATGGTGTCGCTGATCACCTTGCCGCCGACCTTGGGCAGCAGGAAGTTGAGCGACATCAGGAACACGCCGACCGCGAAGATCATGGTCAGGATGCGCCCGTCCACATGACCGGCCAGCAGCACGCCGGCGCCGTCGCCCAGGATGATCCACGGCGCCCATGTCTTGAGCACTTCGAACTCCACCGCGCCGCGCTTGGCATGGGCGAGCAGCGAGCGGATCGACGTCACGATGATCGTCGCCGCCGATGTGCCGATGGCGACATGGGCGATGGCATCATGCGTGCCGCCCAGCAGCGGCAGCACCACGAACAGCGCCGGCACCACCACGAAGCCGCCGCCAATCCCGAAAATCCCTGCCGCGAAACCGGCGAACAGGCCCGCGCCCAGCATCGCGACCAGGGGTACGAGCCAGGTCATCATGTCACCCTGCATCAGCGCTGCTCCCCCGACGCTATGGCGCAGGCGGCACTGTTGGGGAAGATGCCTCTATGGATCAAGGCGGCGGAAGCTGTGCAATCGACCATGTTGGAAACCCATGCCTCTCTTCGGCGGAACGTGCGTGGCAGGGACGATCAACAGCCCCCACATCCACGCAAAACGAACGAAGCCGGGGAACCCGCAAAGGGGGGAGCAATATTGTGGAGAGTGGGGGAAGGGAAACGGAAATGGGTGGGAAGCGGAAGGTCCGCTTTTGCGTCGCTTTCCTTGAAGTGCACCGTGCTCCTGCGAAGGCAGGAGCCCAGTCCCGCCGTTCGTGGATCGTCGCACCGTAGGAACTGGGTTCCTGCCTTCGCAGGAACACGTGCCTCTCAATGGCTGGAACTGACCAAACCTGCCGCCACAGCCCGCTATCCAATAGCCTCTTCCGCCGGCGTGTAGGGCAGATCCAGCTCCTGCGCCACGGCCTGGTAGGTGATCTGGCCGTTCCACACATTCAGCCCGTCCAGCAGATGCCGGTCCGCCCGCAGCGCTTCCTTCCACCCCAGGTCCGCGATCTTCAACGCGTGGGGCAAGGTCACATTGTTGAGCGCATAGGTGCTGGTCCGCGCCACCGCGCCCGGCATGTTGGCGACGCAATAATGGACGATGCCATCGACGATATAGGTGGGGTCGTCATGGGTGGTGGGGTGGCTGGTTTCGAAACAGCCGCCCTGGTCGATCGCGACGTCGACCAGAACAGCGCCCTTTTTCATGGTCTTGAGCATATCCGCCGACACCAGCTTGGGCGCGGCGGCGCCGGGGATCAGCACCGCGCCGATCACCAGATCAGCCTCCTCGACGCATTCCGCCAGATTGGCCCGGTTGGAAAAGCGCGTCTTCGCCCGCGCCTCGAAATGGATGCCCAGCCGCTCCAGCACTTCCGGGCTGCGGTCAAGGATGGTGACATCCGCGCCCAGACCCGCCGCCATCTGCGCCGCGTTGAAGCCGACCACGCCGCCGCCGATCACCGCGACCTTCGCCGGAAGGACGCCCGGCACCCCGCCCAGCAGCACGCCCCGCCCGCCATGCGCCTTTTCCAGCGCGGTCGCCCCGGCCTGGATCGCCATGCGTCCGGCGACCTGGCTCATGGGCTTGAGCAGCGGCAGGCCGCCATGGGCGTCCGTCACCGTTTCATAGGCGATGCCGATCGCGCCCGACGCCATCAGCTCCCGCGTCTGATCCGGATCGGGCGCCAGATGCAGATAGGTGTAGAGGATCTGGCCGGGGCGCAGCAGGGCGCGCTCCTCCGACTGGGGTTCCTTGACCTTCACGATCATCTCGGCCGCCGCGAAGATGCTGACCGGATCGTCCACAATCTCCGCCCCGGCGCGGGCATAGAGGCGGTCATGCGCGCCGATCCCCTCCCCCGCGCCGCTTTCCACCAGCACGCGATGGCCGTGGGCGGTCAGTTCATGCACGCTCTCCGGCGTCAGGCCGACACGATATTCGTGATTCTTGATCTCTCTGACGGTGCCTACGATCATGACCATCCTCTCCATTTTGGCGGCGGGGCTGTAATAATCTTTAGATAATCATCGTTCCGGCATTTTACCCGTTTTGACCGGCCGAAGCCTCAGGGCGCCTGCCGTACCGGCACCGGCGCGTTGCAGAGATCGACCCCGCCCGCCGGACGATCGTAGAAATCATCCTTCCGGTTCGCCCGCAGCCGGATGTAGTCGGCAAAGCTCTGCGACGTCACGTCCATGACCTGATAATGCGGCTGCTGCGCGGCTGGCAGATCGCTGGCAAGACGGACGGAGACGATGGGAAGGCGCCTTTCCCCTGCGGCGTAGAAGCCCAGATCGCCCGATCCGCGCGGCAGGCTGGCGAGCAGGCTCATCCCCTGGATCACCCGGCCGACGACGGCGATATTGCGGTCGAGCTGGCGCGGGGCTTGGCCGATCACGGCATAGAGTTCAGCCCCCGTCCCCGCATCGGGCGACAGGTTCCGCGCCACGCCCACCATGCCGTAGCAATGGGGCAGCCAGGCCGACGCCTCGTCCATCGCCACCGGCCAGCCGTCGATAAAGCCCGTGCGCGGAGCATAGGCGTCGGGATAGGGCAAAGGCACCGGGGCGGTTTTGAGTGCGGCGATCGGGCGGACATAATCCGGCTTGATGTCCGTGGCGATGCCGGCGGGAAGGGCTTTCTTCTCGGTCACATCGCCCCATTGGGCGACATAATTGTCCTGCACCCGGTAGACGCTTTCGCCGTCCCACCAGCCGGCGCGGGCGAGCGCGCGGATATTGGCGGCATGGGCGGGCGCGAAATCCGGGGCGAGTTGAATCACCACGCGCCTGCCCCCTTCCAGCGTCATGATCAGCAGCGTGTCGGGCGCGATGGTCCGCCATGCGGTGGCAGGCGCCTGCGCGACGATGGCGGAGGGGGTCGCCGGATGAGCGGCAAGGGCCGGAACAGGCAGGAAAAGCGCGATCAGGAAAGCGAGGAAACGGATCGACATGGCGCAATCAAGCATGGGAGAGAAAGGAAAGTAAAGCATCCCCTTGCCTAGCGCGCCGACGCACGATAGGGAGCCGCCTCCAGTGCAATGCGGAGCGGTGGCCGAGTGGTCGAAGGCGCTCGCCTGGAAAGTGAGTATACGTCAAAAGCGTATCGAGGGTTCGAATCCCTCCCGCTCCGCCACCAGCCTCCTTTCTCCCTCATTAATCGGCGTCCGGATCCCGGAAATTCAGGCGGCGGGTCACGGTATAGTCCAGCACGCCGACCAGGAAATAGCTGATCCACTGCTTGATCAGGGTCGGCAGACTGCGCTGGGCGCGGTGCGTTGCCAGCGTGACCTGCCGGCTTTCCGCCACATGCCGGTCGATGAAGGCGCGCATTTGCCGCGCAAAGCCCGCATCCTCCACCCGCAACATGATCTCAAGATTGAGGAACAGGCTGCGCATGTCGAAATTGGCCGAGCCGATGTAGACCGCGTCGTCCACCACGATCAGCTTCATATGCAGCTTGCAGGGCTGATATTCCCATATCTCCACCCCGCGCTTGAGCAGGGGGCCATAGAGCAGCCGCGCCGCCGCGACGGTCGCGCCATTATCAGACCGGGAGGGCAGGACCAGGCGCGATCCCTTCCACCGCGCCGCATAAGCGAGACGTTTCAGCATCCCCCGGCCCGGCGAGAAATAGGCCGCCACCATGTCGAGCCGCCGCGCCCGCTCCAGATCATGCTTCACCAGTTGCGCCCAGGGGCTGAGCCGCCGGGTCGGGCCGCCGATCACCCAGCGCATCGGCTCGCCCGCAACGCTGTGGAGGGGGCTGTGCCAGTTGCGCACCATGCGGCGCAGCGTGCGGAAACGCTGCTTGCGCGTCGAAACCCAGCGCCAGAGCTGGCCATACCAGCTCGCCATCGCCTGCACCTGCGGCCCTTCCAACAGCAGCCCGATGTCGTGCCAGCAATCCTCCGCCGGAATCCCGAAATAGCCATCCTCGACATTGAAGCCGCCCATCAGCAGCCGCCGGTCGTCCGCAATCGCCAGTTTCTGATGGTTGCGGATCAGATAACGCATCGAGCGGCGCGCGCCGAAGCGGCCGAAATGCCCGCCCGCCGCCACCAGCGGATCGAAAAAGGCGAGCGGCGTGGCCCCCGATCCGAAGGCGTCGACCATCAGCGTGACCGCCACTCCCCGCGCCCGCGCCGCGACCAGCCGGTCGAGGATCAACTGCCCGCTGCCGTCCGCGGCGAAGATATAATAATAGAGCTTGAGGCTCTCATGCGCGCCGTCGATCAGGTCGACCAGCGCCTGCCGCAGCGCCGGTCCCGCCTCGATCACGCGCAGGCGGTTGGCGTGCAACGACAGGCCGATCTGCTCCTCGCCACGCCGCGGCTCTGCCTGCCCGATGCTTGCCATGCTCCGTTCATGCCCGCATTTGGGGCGGCTGGCCACGACTTTATGGGCTTTTCATTGACTCTTGATGCGGGCGCTGTTAGGCGCGCCTTTCACGATTTCTCTTGGTTCAGGAGCGCCCGTTTGGCCCGCGTTACCGTCGAAGATTGCGTCGACAAGGTTACCAACCGTTTTGACCTCGTCCTGCTTGCCGCGCAGCGCGCCCGCGAGATTTCAGGCGGTGCAGAGCTGACTCTGGACCGCGACCGCGACAAAAACCCCGTCGTCGCCCTGCGCGAGATCGCGGAGGAAACCGTCCTGCCGGTCGATCTGCATGATTCGCTCGTCGCTTCGCTGCAGAAGGTGCAGATCGATGACGACGATACGCCGGACGAAATCGGTTCGATCGCCCAGTCGGCGGAGGCCCTGCGCCTGACCGCCGCCGCGCCGCCGCGCAACCAGAATATCGGCGGCGATTACGACGGCTGATCCCGTTCACCAGTTTGGAGAGGGAATGAGGCTCGGCCTGCGCTAGCAGGACCGGGCCTCACCGTTTTTGGGGTGGGGTTTTGGGCTTGGCTGCAAGCGACCAATACCTGTCGCCCAACCGCAGTTCGGATTGCCTCCGACCTGCCATTGCTGCGGCCTCGACGGGTCCGAGCAAGCATTACATGAATGGCATCACAGGACCCGAAGGGTCACATCTGAACAGCGAACGCGGTCAAGGGGGTTCTCAACGCCTGCCTTTCCTAACATTTGCGCCAGGGCAGTGCGGGTCGCGACGGGATATTGGGTTGGCCCCACGATAATGTGGTTGATCAAGTCAGGGATCGTCGCACCATAGAAGCCTTCATCGGGGTAATCGATAAACGGAATTTTGAAGATTGGCTGTGGCACGCCGCCCAGCGAGACTTGGTCCAATGGCAACCGATCAGAGTTACTCGCCCATATCGTAGGCAAATGAACAACGCGCCATTCGCGTTCCTCCCTAAACCCTTCATGCTTACTACTGACCACAGCGAAGATCAGCGTCCGCAAGACAGCGTTGAGTAGATTCTCGCGCGACAGTCGCGTTAGCAGGGCGCGCTCGGAATCCATCTGTTCGGCAATCTGTTGAATCTGTCCCCGAACTCCCTGCGCATCAATATAAGCAACGGGTGTGGTCCATACGAGGTGCGCATTGCTTGGACGGAGGAATGGACCGTTGTTGAATACCAGCCCGACACCCGTGTTGCTCCCGTAGGCGCGCCACATTGAGAGTCGCCCATAAAGTTCTTCATCATCGGAATGCTCTGATACGCATGCAATGTAGGTATGCTCAAGCAAACTAGGGGCAACTGCCGTAAACTTCGCATCGAGTTCTTTGGCCAAGTCAGGATAGCAGCGGTCAAGCGCAGCATTAAATGCCTGCCCAGCTTCCGTCCCGAAAGCCTCGACTAAGCAGTGCAATCCATGCCGCATCTCGTTATAGTCGTTCATACAGGTAGCATTGCGCATCCATATGCACTGCGACTTGAGTATGTCGAAAGCCGATTGGGCACTGGTGTAGTGAACGAAGCGCATGCCGTTTTCCGCGCGCGTATGTGCCTCTGTGGCGAAAGGCATCAAAACTTCGTTTATGCGATTATAGTCGATTTCTGGTTCGTTCGCCATCAATCCCCCTGTGCGCCCGTCACCAACTACGCCAAGTGTAGGCCGTGTGACAACGCCTCGCGTCTGAAAGCTGACATTCTGAAAACCACCTTTTGACGTCGCTCACTTCCGGCTCGCTCCACCGAAAATCTCAACCTACGCTCATCGACGCCAGAGGCTCCGATAACGCGACTTCCCCATCGTTCAATCCCACCGCAGGCGACGCAACCGGCCTGCGCCGCCTTGTCCGTGTCGCCGCGCTTCCTGGTCCGCCGCCGACCAGCTTTTGCAGGTCGATCATCCCGCGGGACAGGGAGATGCCGCGCGGCCCGGCGATGAAGCGCGGCTCCCAGCGGGGGGCATATTTGTCCTTATAGGCGCGCAGCCCCTCGAAACCGTAGAAGCTCTCGCCATGGCGGAAGAAGAAGGCGCCCGCCTTGGCCCAGAAGGGCGACAGACGCCGCGCCTCTATGCCCGAAAGCGGGGCAAGGCCCAGGGTGAACCAGTCATAACCCTGTTCGCGCCCCCATTGCATCAGGCGGATGAACAGGAAGTCCATCGCGCCATAGGGCATTTGCGACGCATGGCGCATCAGGTCGACCGACAATTCGCGGCGATTGGCGGTCGCCCAGATATTGGCGAAGGCGACGATGCGCCCCTCCTGCCGGACGAGGGCGCAGTCGCAGGCCGCGATATAGGCCGGGTCGAAGCGGCCGACGCTGAACGCCTTTTCGCCATGGCCCTTGGCCGCGAGCCATTCGTCGGAAATCGCCTCCAGTTCCTCCAGCAGCGGCGGGACGGCGGGCGCGGGCACGATCTCGAAGATGGCTCCTTCGCGCATGGCGCGGCGTTCGGCATAGCGCAGCGGCTTGGCGTCCGGCCCCTCCAGCGTGAAATGATGCAGGTCGACGCGGGCTTCCTCGCCATATTTGACGATGGCGAAGCCCAGGTCGATCGCCAGCGGCAGGGCGTCGAGGCTCAATTGATAGAGCAGCAGGCGGCCCTGTTCGGCATCCGCCATCTCGCGCAATTGCCAGAGCAGATCGGGCCATTCCGCCCGGTCTCCGACGGGGTCGCCCATGACGATCCAGCTATGCCCCTGCACCTGATACATGACGAAGGCCCGGCCAGTGTCGGAGGTCAGGAACAGCTTGTCGCCGGTGGTCGCGAGGAAGGCGTCAGTCCGCTCGGCCAGCGCCAAAGCGTCGGCACTGATGGCGGTGGAGGGGCGGTCGACATGCCGGGGCGCGGTCGCGGGGCGGAACATGCGCCAGAAGGCGGCGCCGACCGCCAGCACCGCGCTCGCGAGGCCTGCGCGCAGGAAGCGGGCGGCGTTGGCGTGCGGGCCGAAATGCCACCATATGTCGTTCTGATAATCGACATGCTTATAGGCGAAGAAGCCGATCCAGATCGACAGGCCGACCGCCACCGCCAGCGTCGCGATCCAGGCGGGGGTCAGCGCTTCGGCGGTGAAGCTGGTGCGGCGGTAGAAGGCGCCCCGCGTCCATTGCAGCAGCGCGGCGATGAGGAGCAGCGCGCTCGCTTCCTCATAGTCCAGCCCCTTGATCAGCGAGAAGAGCGCGCCCGCCAGCAACAGCGCTCGGGTCATCCAGAAGGCGGCGTCGAGCCTGCGGTAGAGGCCCGATGCCAGCAGGATCAGCAGCGTGCCGATGATGCTCGCGGCGAAATGGGATGCCTCCACGAAGGTCAGCGGCAGCCAGTCGGTGACGATGTGCATGCGGTGCTGGATCGCGGGCAAGGCGCCGGAAATCAGCAGGATCACGCCGCCCACTGCCACCAGCAGCGACAGCATGACCGGCGCCATGCCGGACGCCGCCGCCTGTGCCCCATCCAGCACCCGGCTGACGGGATGGCGCCAGCTATTGCCTTCATGCAGGGCGATGGCGATGACGCCCAGCAGCAAGGGGATCAGATAATAGATCAGGCGATAGGCGATCAGCGCCGCCAGCAGGCTTGGCCTGTCCACATCGGGCAGGGCGGCGAGGATCACCGCCTCGAATATGCCGAGGCCGCCGGGCACATGGCTGACCAAAGTGATGATGATCGCCAGCGCATAGGCCAGGAACAGCGTGGGATAGAGCGCCGGGGCGATGCCCGGCACCAGGATGAACAGCGCGGCGCTGGCGGCGGCGAGGTCGATGCTGGCGACGCCGATCTGGGCGGCCGCCTGCGTCCTGGTCGGCAACGCCAGCCTCCACCCGAACAGGCGCGGCGCGCGGCCGGGGCCAAGGACGAACAGCGCCGCCATCGTCATGATCAGGATCGCCCCGCCCGCCAGCCTTTGCAACGGCATGCCGATGGTCCATCCCATGATGCCGATGGTGGCCGGATGGACCAGCATCAGCGCGCCCGCCAGCACGAACACCCCGCCCCAGAAGGACAGGCCCGCCGAGGCGATGATGCGCGCAATGTCGCCGCCCTCAAGGCCCGCAGCGGTGTAGATGCGGTAGCGCGCCGACCCGCCGGTCAGCAGCGACAGGCCCAGATTATGGCTGAGCGTGTAGCTGCAAAAGGAGGCGAGTGCCGCCGTCCGCCACGGCAAGGGCCGCCCGACGATCCGCAGCGCGACATAGTCGTAGAAGGTGAGCGCAATATAGCTCGCCGCCGTCAACGCCAGCGCCCCGGCCAGCCGCCAGCCCGCGATCAGGTGCACGGCATGGCGGATGTCCTTCAGCCGCACCTCCGCCAGCAGGCCGTGCAGCGCCACAAGCCCCAGCGCCGCCACCACCAGCGTGACGGCGACCGTCAGCGGCGCTTTCCAGGCCTTGATCCGTTCGACCAGGATCATATCGTCAGCCCCTTGAGCATATGAGTCACCAGCAGCGGGGCGTTGCGGTCGAAATGATGGCCGCCGGGCACGACCACCATCTGCGCCAATCCTTGGGGGATGGAGGGGCAGGCGCTGTCATTCTCCAGCGTTCCGCGCACGCAGAGCATGGGCAGGCCGCGCAGCCGCGCTATGGCGGGAATGGTCGGATATTGGCGGTTTGAATCCATGTTCAGCCAGCTACTCATGTGAAACTGGAAATCCGCGCTGGGGCTGAGGCCCAGCAGCGAGAGGCGCTGCACCTGCGCGCGCTGGGGCGCGGGCAGGCCGCCGACGATATAGGGCAGCACATCCGCGCCGAAGCTGTAGCCGACTAGCAGGACGCGGGGCCGCCGCCAATGGCGCGAATAGCCGCGGATGATGGCGCTGAGGTCGAGGGCGGCGCCGTGGGGCGTGCGCTGGCTCCAGAAATAGGACAGGCTGTCCACGCCGACGACGGGGATGCCCGCATGGGCCAGTTGCCCCGCCACATCCTTGTCCAGCCCGACCCAGCCGCCGTCGCCCGAATAGATGACCGCCATCATGTCGGTGCGCGGCGCGGTGGCGTCGGTGACGATGTTCAGCGGCAATCCCGTGGGCAGCGCGGCATCGGCGGGTGGCGCGGCGAGGAAAGGCCGGATCTGGGAGAGCAGCGCGACCTCCCCCTCTCCCCTCGCGACGGTTACCAGCCTGCCGCTGCCGGTGCGGGCGACGAAGCGCTGCAATGCGGGGCGTGGGGCTTCGGCCAGCGCGATCCAGGGCGAAGGGAGTCGGCGGCTGGGGGCGAAGGCGAAGCCATGATGGGGACGGGCGATGGCGGCGACCTTCAAGCTGCCCGACCGGCACCAGGACCGGCCACCATCCAGAAGCGGCGTGAAGTCCTGCGAGAACACCGCCTTGTACGCGCCATTGGGTCCGGCGGCGAGCGTCGCATAGGCCAGCGCCGCCCCTTCGCCCCGGCCGATCAGGATCGGCTTGCTGTACATGGGCAGCGCCAGCCGGTGTTGCAGATCGCGAGCCAGGGCGATGATGCCGTAATTGGGGTTGATGCAGCGGTGCGAAGCCTGCAACGCCGTCAGAAAGGAGGGGGTGGAGATGCCCGCGACCAGCGCGCCCCGCGCCGCCAAAGCGCGGGCGGTGTCGGCGCTGTCATCGTCCCAGCCATTGCTGTCTGAGAGCGCCAGCACCACTCCGTTCGGCACGCCCGCGGGCCGGTAGACCGCGATTGGCCCCATGGGCGGCAGGCTGTAGCGGCTTTCCGCGATCGGTCCCGTCGCGCCGGGCACAGGATCGGCCGCCGCCCGCGCCGGGTTCATTACGTTGACGGTCGACAGCAGCAAGCCCGCCCCCGCCAGCAAGCCGGGTATCAACCAGAGACGGGCGCGGCGAAAATCGATCATGACTGCCCCGGCAACCGCTCGATCCGGGTCCAGAGCTGCGACTTGCAGATCAGACCGCCCAATATGCAGCCCTTGACCCGCAACTGGCCCGGCGAAAGCTGGCTGATCTGCGAGCTGAAGCGGCGGCCCAGATCGGGGACGAAGACGGTGCCGCGCCATTGCCCTTTGCCCTCGGCGCGATAATCCTCCAGCAATTCGGTGCCGACCAGCCGGGGGGTGCCGCCGTCGCGGGCGTCGGCCTGCGCCTCCCGGTCGGCCCAGACGATCCAGCCGCACAGCCGGTCGCCGCAGGGCCCGGTGCGCACGGCGACATTATTGTGCGGGCTGAGCCACAACCCTTCGGGCTGCGCGATGGGCACTTTGGCCGCGAGGACGGGGGCGGCTGCAACCAGAAGCGCCAGCGCCGCCCAAAGCCTCCCTATCGCCATATGACCCATCCTTTCCCGGAACGATCACGGCTTCTAGGCCCGTTCAGATTGCGGGAGGCTCTGCGCTGTCTGAATTTTTGGCAATGTTCGGGGCCGGGTCCGGCAAAGCGCGCAGCAGGGTCTTCGCCACCCGTTCCGAATCATCCTCCAGGAAATGGCCGCCGGGCAGGCCGACGACGCGGACATTGGGCTGGCGCCAGCCGGGGCAGAGGCTGCCGCTTTCCTTGACGCCATGGATGCATAGTACCGGCGCCCAGTCGAGCGCATGGGCGGCGGGCGCGGCGGGGCCGTCGTCCCCGAAGTCGAACACGCCGCCGGGCGTGGCGCGGAACAGCATGGTGTCGGCGGGGACGATCAGCGCGACCATGGCGACGCGGGCGCGCAGGCTGGGCGACAGGCGCTCCAGCCCGGCGAGCAGCATGTTCGCGCCGAAGGATTGCCCGGCCAGCACCAGCCTGCGCGCGCCGGGCTGAGCCAGGGCGCGGCGGGCGGCCTGCTCCACCAGTCTGCCGCTTTCCTCCGGCGATTGGCGGCGGGCGAAGGCGGCCAGCGAATTGACGCCCAGCACCGGGACGCCGCCTTGCGCCATATGGTGGGCGATCACCGGGCCCATGCCCGCGTTGAACCCCATGTCGCCGGAGAAGAAGACCGCGATGGTCCCGTCTTCCCTGGGAGCGGCAGCGGGGACCGGGGTGAAGACTCGCCCATTGGGATAGCCGAGATAATGGCAATAGGCGGCGGCGCCTGCGATGAGGGCCGCGAGGAAGGCCAACGTCAGAATTGCGCGAAGTCGGGGCGGTGCCCGCCTCCCTCTGTCATGCTGAACTTGTTTAACTGGCGTTGGCCTTCGGCTCAGCATCCATCGTGCCTCCGGAGACCACGGCTCATGGGGAGAAATGCATGCTGAAACGAGTTCAGCATGACGAGTGGTGGGAGGGAGTGGTGGTGGCGGTGTGGAATCACATCTTCAATCTAGCGCCGGCCCGCTTCCTGTAAACGGAGGGAATAGACCACCCTCCCCCCGCGTATACCGGGCATGAACCATGCCCCCGACCTTCGTGCCGACCCTATGCGCCTTTCTCAATCCCGCCTTGCGCTGTCGGCGGCGCTGGGCCGTCCGCTGCGGGTCGCGCTGTTTTCCGGCAATTATGATTGCGTGCGCGACGGCGCCAACCAGGCGCTCAACCGGCTGGTCGCCTATCTGCTGCATCGCGTGCGGGCGGAGGTGCGGATCTATTCGCCC
Organism: Sphingobium sp. 15-1; assembly: GCF_013375535.1. GTDB lineage: Bacteria > Pseudomonadota > Alphaproteobacteria > Sphingomonadales > Sphingomonadaceae > Sphingobium > Sphingobium aromaticivastans. The sequence goes on along the minus strand of NZ_JABXJG010000001.1, from coordinate 3,065,345 downwards.
ACCGCGCCGCGCAAGGCGTTCGCGTCGGTGGGCGAGGTGCGCTCCGTCCGATCGATCAGCATTCCCGGCCGCCCGGAATATCGCATCGCCCTGGGCTTCACCCACGCCGCCCGTCAGGATTTCGAGGATTTCGCGCCCGACATCGTCCACCTCTCCGCTCCGGACCTGCTGGGGCGGCAGGCGCAGAACCATGCCCGGGCGCTGGGCATTCCGGTGGTCGCCAGCCTGCATACCCGCTTCGAAACCTATCTCGACTATTACCGCCTGTCCCTCCTGCGCGGGCCGGTGGAGCGCTATCTCGACCGCTTCTATGGCGATTGCGACCGCATCCTCTGCCCTACCCTGCCCATAGCGCGGGATATGGCGGCGCGGCTTGGTGGCGGGCGGATCGGCATTTGGGGACGCGGCATCGATCCCGCCTGCTTCAGTCCGGCGCTGCGCGACCCGGCCTTCCGGTCCGGGCTTGGCTATGATGCGGCGGATATGGTGCCGCTGTTCTTCGGCCGGCTGGTGCTGGAAAAGGGGTTGCGCGTCTTTGCCGAGACCATCGGCGCCGTCCGCGCCCAGGGCCTGGCCGTCCGCCCGCTGATCGTGGGCGAAGGACCGGCGCGGAACTGGCTGGCCGAGCGGCTGCCCAACGCCACCTTCATGGGCCATTTGTCGGGAGAGAGGCTGGGCCGCGCCGTCGCCAGCGCCGACATCCTCATCAACCCCTCCGTCACGGAGGCGTTCGGCAATGTCAATCTGGAGGCGATGGCATCGGGCCTCGCCATCGTCTCCGCCAATGTGCCCAGCGCGTCGGCCCTGATCGCTGACGGGCGCACCGGCCTGCTGGTGCCGCCCAAGGATGTCGGGGCCTATGCGGCGGCGGTGGCGGGGTTGATCCGCCAGCCCGCCCGCCGCGCCGCGCTGGGTGCTGCGGCGGCGGAGGCGGCGGCGCGCTTCGCCTGGGACGATGTGCTGGAGGATGTGGCGCGCAGCTATGCCGAGGCGCTGCACATCCCGCTTGCCACGCCCGCCGCGCAGGCGGCATGACATGGCGATGATGGACGAGGGTTCCGGCATCAGGGACGATCTGGTCGCGATGGGGCGCTATGCCAGGTCGCTGACCCGCGACGAGCAGGACGCCGACGACGTCGTGCAGGACGCGATCGTCCGCGCCATAGAGCGGCAGGAGACGTTCCAGCCCGACCGCGACCGCCGCCGCTGGCTGCTGGCGATCGTCCACAATGTCTTTTTCTCCGCCAAGCGGCGCGAGGCGTCGGAGGCGCGGCGCAACAGCCGCTTTGCCGAAACGCTGGTCGACCGGCTGGAACCGGGGCAGGAGGAACATGCCCGGCTGGTCCAGATCGCGCGGCAATTCGCGGCCTTGCCGGAGCATCATCGCGCCGTGCTGCACCTGACGGCGATAGAGGGCCTCAGCTATCAGCAGGCGGCGGAGACATTGGGGGTGCCGGTGGGGACGGTGATGTCGCGGCTGGCGCGGGCACGGGCTGCATTGAGGGAGCGGGAACAGGGGCAGCAGGGGGCAACGGGCCTCCGGCTGATAGGAGGAAGCGATGACTGATCGTCCGACCGATCCGGAAATTACCGATCTGGAGATTGACGCCTATATTGACGGCGAGCTCGATGTGGAGCGGCGTTTCGTCGTCGAAACCCGCCTTTCGCGCCAGCCCGATCTGGCCGCCCGCGTCATGGGCGACCTTAGCGTCCGCAGCGCGCTCCGCATGCTGACGCAGGACCGGCGGCCGGTGCCCGCCGGGCTGGCCGACAGGGCCGAACGATTGGCGCAACCGCAGAAAAGCCGCTGGCGCCGCTTGATGCCGGCGGGGCTGGCGACATCGGGACTGGCGGCGGCGCTGGCGGTCTGGATGGTGGGGTTCGAGCGGCCGCCCGCCTATGTCAGCTATGCGGTCGCCTCGCACCGGATCGCGATGCTGCGCGCCGACATGAATTCGCAGATCGAGGCGCCCCGCTTCGATGCGCGGGAAGTCGCGCTCAACACCCGCATCGCCATGCCGCAACTGCCCGACGACTGGCATGTGACCGACGTCCAGCTCTTCCCGACCGACAAGGCCCCCGCGCTGCTGATGGCGGTGCGCACCGATACGGGGCACAGGATGACGATCTTCGCCGTGCATGAGAAGACCGCCGCGCCCGAACATCCCGACGCGGTGCGGGAGGGCGCGCAGTCCGTGGCCTATTGGCGGCGCGGCGACATGTCCTACGCGCTGACGGGCGATCAGGAACCGGGGACGATGGACGCCACGGCGGAGGCGCTGGCGCGGACTTGAATTCGGGTTGGGTCGGGGCAGAAAAGCGGCGGTAGAAAAGTGACAGTAGCCAAATACGGGACCGTCATGCTGAACTTGTTTAACTGGCGTTGGCCTTCGGCTCAGCATCCATCGTGCCCCAAGAGCCTCGGCGCGTGGGGAGAAATGGATGCTGAAACAAGTTCAGCATGACGATTGAAACTCAGGCTGCTTTTACGCCGGGAAATTGCCCGCCGTGACGAACTCCGCAATATCCTTCCGGCCGCTCGGCGCTTCGCGGGCCTGGAGCGCTTCGGGGAGGATCGACTTGTCCGCGATGCGGCCGATGGCAACGGCGGCTTCGATGCGGAAACGGTCGGGCACGCCCAGTTCCACCCGCGCCTTGTCGAACTCTATGCCCGTCATGGCGTGGCTGTGATAGCCCAGCCGCGTCGCCTGTAGCGCCAGCAGCGCCCAGGCCGCGCCCGCGTCGAAGCTGTGGCTGTGCGAGGCCTTGAAATCTTCCGAACCCGGCGCGGCGATCAGCGTGTCGGACAGGATGTAGACCAGCGCCGAGGCGTTCTGCACCCAGCTCTGGTTGAAGGGCAGCAGCACGCCCAGGAAACGGCTCCAGTCGGCGCTGTCGCGGGTGGCGTAGAGCAGGCGCCAGGGCTGATAGTTGAAGGCGGAGGGCGCCCAGCGGGTGGCGTCGAAGATCGTGTCCAGATCCTCCTGCGGGATGACGGAGGAATCGAAGGCGCGCGGCGACCAGCGGTCCAGGAAAAGCGGTTCGACGGCGCGGGTCACGGCGCGGGCGGTGGCTGACATAGAATCTCCCTAAAAGCCATGGATGGAGCGGCAGGAAAGCCGTCTGGACAGTGGTCGCGATATTGGAAACGGAGCGGGGAAGGACAAGCCCGCCCGCGCATTTTCACCGCAGGTCGAGCGAGGGCTCCAATATCTCCGCCCTGTCCTGAGCGGCGGGCGCGACGGCGTCAGGCCCGCGATCGAGCAGGATACGGTCCGGCTCGCGCAGCAATTCGCGCTTCATGGCGTCGCTCCAGCGACCCCAATGCCGACCGATTGCCGAGCGCCATTCCATCTCTTCTCTCCCCTGCCGACTCGAGGTGGCTTCTTATCTAGTTTGCAGGTAGAGATTTGTCTTTCAAGCTTTGCTGAGCAAGGGGGTAGAAAAGCTTGGCGCTGCCCGAGCGAGGCAGTCGGATCGGCATCCGCTCCGGGCGGCGTGGGATTGTTCGGCTGGTCGATGGGAGGAAGCTGTCCTCACTACAGCCGTCATGCTGAACTTGTTTCAGCATCCATCGCGCCCCACTGACGACAGAATGCGAGGAGAAATGGATGCTGAAACAAGTTCAGCATGACGAATGAGGGATAGGCCAACTTAACGGCAGCAACTGGCCAATTTCCGGCATTCCGAATTGGACCAGGCGGACGGGACGGAACTGGGGCATCGCATCAGCCCCCTCTCCCAGCTACGACTAGGCAGCAAGCTGCCAAGTCTGCGCAACCTCGGCCAGATTCACGCGCCTCTGGCCAACCCCGTTGGGGCGAGGGGATAGGTTCCCCACGCCCTACATGACCAATATTTCATGAACGGCTCATCGGCCCGGCGGGGGGCGGCGCGTAAAGGCTGGCCCGGAAAACAGGGCAGCAGCAGCGAACCATGAGCAGACCGATCTTCTTCGATCCCACCGGCCGCAGGGGGCTTTGGGCGCGGCGCCTGCTCGCGGGCGGATTGCTCCTGATCCTGCTCGCCGCCATCGCCTTCGCGACCACGCTGGTCGCCGTGCCTTCTGAGGGCGACCTCGCCCTGCCGCTTCCCCAGCCGCATGCGGCGCGCCTGTCGGGCATCTCCAACCTGCGGCGGGACATCGCCCGATGGCTGCCGCATTGGGGCAGGCATCATGCGCAGGCCAAGCCCCTGAACGTCGGCTTCTACGTACCGGGCGAGGAAAGCAGCATCGCGTCGCTGCGCCGCCATGTCGGGCAGCTCGACTGGGTGGTGCCCGCGCTGGTCAATGTGGCGGGGTCCGGCAAGCCCCTCCATCTCGCGGCCGATCCGGCGTTCGACCGGATGATCGCCGCCATGCCGCATCCGCCCAAGGTGCTGCCGATGGTGCAGAATCTGGGGCAGGACGGCTGGAACGGCGCGGGCGCGGCGCAACTGCTGCGCGATCCCGCCGCCGCGCAAGCGCTCGCCCGGCAACTCGGCGCCTATGTCGCCAGGCGCCATGAGGCGGGCGTGGTCATGGACTTCGAATCGCTGCCGGCCAGCGCCATGCCTGCCTATTTGCGCTTTCTCCATATGCTGCGCGCCACCATGCCGCATGGCGCCAAGATCGCGCTGACCGTGCCCGCTGGCGAGGAAGGCTGGCCGCTGGCCCGCTTCGCCGCTTTGGCGGACCGCGTGATCCTGATGGATTACGACCAGCATTGGCAGGGCGGCCGGCCCGGCCCGATCGCCGCGCAGGACTGGTTCGCGCGCGAAGCGCAGGTCGCGCTGCGGCAGATCGGCGCCGACCATATCGTCGTCGCGCTCGGCAGCTACGCCTATGACTGGCATGGCGCGAACGGCAGCAGCACCGCCGACGCTCTGTCGCTGGACGAGGCCTGGCTGGCCGCGCATGACAGCGATGCGCGCCCGCTCTACGACGCAGCGAGCGGCAATGCGGGCTTCGCCTATGACGAGGCAGGGGAGCGCCACCAGATCTGGATGCTGGACGCCGCCGCGAGCTGGAACGAACTGCTGGTGCTGAAGCGCCTCGGCATCCAGAGCGTCGCCTTGTGGCGGCTGGGCAGTGAAGACCCCGGCATCTGGGCGGATCTGACCGCCTGGCGCACTGGCGGCCGTCCGAACCTGAGCACCATGGCCAGCACGCTCACCACCGATGTCGAGGGATCGGGCGAGATATTGCGCATCACCGCCACGCCGACGGAGGGCCATCGCGCCGTCGCCTTCGGGCCGCAGGGGACGATCGAGCATGAAAGCTACGGCGCGCTGCCGACGCCCTATCAGGTCCAGCGCACCGGCGGGCAGGACCGCAAGATGCTGGCGCTGACCTTCGACGACGGGCCGGACCCGACATGGACGCCGAAGATATTGAAGGTGCTGGAACGCACGCGCACGCCCGCGACCTTCTTCGTGATCGGGGAGAATGCGCTGGAGCATCCGGGGCTGCTGCAACGGATCGTCGCGGACGGGGATGAGATCGGCAACCATACCTACGACCATCCCAACCTGGCCACCTGGTCGGAGGAACCGACCCGGTTGCAGCTCAACGCCACGCAGCGGCTGGTGCAGGCCTATACCGGGCGCGGCATGCGGCTGTTCCGCGCGCCCTATTTCGGGGATGCGGAGCCGACCACGGCGGACGAACTGGAACCGGCGCTGGCGGCGCAGAAGCTGGGCTATACGGTGGTCGGCCTGCACGTCGATCCCAATGACTGGCAGCGACCTGGCACCGACGCCATCGTGCGGCAGGTGATCGACCAGGTGCATGCGGCCGACGCCGACCGGTCCGAAAACGTCATCCTGCTGCATGATGGTGGCGGCGAACGGTCGCAGACGGTCGAGGCGCTGCCCCGCATCATCGCGCAGCTCAGGGCGGAGGGCTATCGCTTCGTGCCGGTGTCGCAGCTTGCCGGGCTTCCCGAGGAGGCCGCCATGCCGCCGGTGAAGGCCAGCGACCTGCTGGCGGTGCGCGTCGACGTCGCCGTGTTCGTGGCGCTGGCGCTGCTTTCCGCGTTGCTTGGCTGGGTCTTCTATGTCGCGATCTCGCTGGGGCTGGCGCGCGCGGTGCTGATGACCCTGCTCGCCTGGTTCCAGGAACGGCGTGAGCGGATCGTGCCGCCGGAACACCAGCCGACCGTCTCGGTCATCATCCCCGCCTATAATGAAGCGCGGGTGATTGAGGCGTCGGTGCGCCGCGTGCTGGCAAGCGACTATCCCGCGTTGCAACTGATCGTTGCGGATGACGGGTCAAAGGACGACACCAGCGCCATCGTCGCCCAAGCCTTCGCCGGCGATCCCCGCGTGACGCTGCTGACGCTGCAAAATGGTGGCAAGGCTTCGGCGCTCAACCGGGCCTTGCGCGAGGCCGCGGGCGAGATCGTCATCGCGCTGGACGCCGACACCCAGTTCGAGCCGCAGACGATCCGCCGCCTCGCCCGCTGGTTCGCTGATCCGGCCATCGGCGCGGTGGCGGGCGATGCGCGGGTGGGCAATCGCGTCAACCTCGTCACTCGCTGGCAGGCGGTCGAATATATCACCGCGCAGAATCTGGAGCGCCGCGCCCTGGCCGGGTTCGACGCCATGACGGTCGTGCCGGGCGCGGTCGGCGCGTGGCGGAGGGCGGCGCTGGACGCGGTGGGCGGCTATCCCGAAAATACGCTGGCGGAGGATCAGGACCTGACCATCGCGATCCAGCGGGCGGGCTGGCGCGTCACCTACGATCCCGAAGCCGTCGCCTGGACCGAAGCGCCCGAAAGCTTCAGGACGCTCGCCAAGCAACGCTATCGCTGGGCGTTCGGCACGCTGCAATGCCTGTGGAAGCATCGCCGCATCCTGCGCGATCGGCGGCCCACGGGGCTTGCTCTGGTCGGTTTGCCGCAAGCCTGGCTGTTCCAGATATTGTTCGCCGCCATCTCCCCCCTTATCGATCTGGCGCTCGTCACCTCGATCATCGGCACCATCGTCCGGGTGCATCAGCATGGCTGGGCGCAGACCAGCAACGACGTGTGGACCATGGGGCTTTACTGGCTGGCCTTCACCAGCATCGATGTGCTCTGCGGCTGGGTCGCCTATGCGCTCGACAATCGCGACGTGGGCTATCCGCCGCATCTGCTGGTCGCGCAGCGCTTCGTCTATCGCCAGATCATGTATTGGGTGGTGGTGCGGGCCATCGCCTCAGCCATTGGCGGCTGGGTCGTGGGCTGGGGCAAGCTGGAGCGGACCGGGCGGGTCGCCGTCGCGCCCGTTCCGTCCGGGGCATGAACAAAGCTTAACATGACTTGGCTCCCCATGCGCATCATCCTTCATCCGGCGGCAGAAAGGCAGATGTCATGCCGCCGGAAAGTGAAGGAGACGATCCATGAAATATCTGATCTTCCCTCTCGTCGCCCTGGGTCTGGGCGTAGGCTTGGGCACGGGCGCCATGGCGCAGCCGGCATCCAGCGCGCCCAAATCCTATCCGCCCTGCTCGAAAAGCGTGACGGACGAATGCATGGGCTCGTCGCACGACAAGATGCACCACGCCGCCATGCATCCGGCCCGTCACGGACCGGCACGCCACCACAGGATGGCAGCGCATCACCGGCCACATCACATGACCCATGCCACCCATCACGCAATGAAGACCATGCCCGCGCCGAAATCGTCCTGACGTCAGCACATCCGGGGAAGGATGGACTCCCGACATCCTTCCCCGGCCCTTGCGAGACGGGGGAGTGAGGCGGATGGCAAAGCGCTCGATCGACAGGAACGCCACCGGATTGCTGCTGGCCGGGCTTGCCCTGTGCGCGCTGCTGATGAGCGGCGCCTTCTTCCTGCACCTGCGCCGCGCCACCGACGGCCATTTCGAAGCGGCCGCGGCCAAGGCCCGCGCCCTCCCCGGCGTGACCCTGACGGACGGTCATCCCGGCGTCATCGTCACCAGCATGGAAACCGACGGCCAGGCGGCGCGGCTGGGCATCAGCGTCGGGGACGGCGTGGTCAGCCTGAACGGCACGCCGATCAGTTCGCTGGATCAGGCCAGCGCCTATCTGTTACACCATCCCCAGCCACGGATAGCGCTGGGGCTGAAACATGCGGATCACATGCGCGTGGTGATGCTGGACCGGCCGGAAGGGGGACGATGAGCCACAAGATATTGGTGGTGGAGGATGACGCCGCCACCGCCGCCTATGTCGCCAAGGGCATGAGCGAGGCGGGCTTCACCGTCGACCGGGCGGACAATGGCCGCGATGGCCTGTTCCTGGCGAGCGACGGCAGCTATGGCGCGATCATCCTCGACCGGATGATGCCGGCGATGGACGGCATGGCGATGCTGAAGGCCCTGCGCGCCGCAGGGATCGAGACCCCGGTCATCATCCTGTCGGCGCTCGGCACGCCGGAGGACCGGGTGGAGGGGCTGACCAGCGGCGCCGACGATTATCTGGTGAAACCCTTCGCCTTTGCCGAGCTGCTGGCCCGCGTGCAGTTGCTGCTGCGCCGGGGTGGCAGCGGCAGCGCGGTCGTCACCAATTTGCGCCATGAGGATCTGGAGATGGACCTGCTCTCCCGCCGGGTGAAGCGGGGATCGCGCACCATCGACCTGCAACCGCGCGAGTTCCGCCTGCTGGAATTCTTCCTGCGCCATCCCGATCAGGTGGTGACGCGCACCATGCTGCTGGAAGGGGTGTGGGATTATCATTTCGATCCGGGTACGAACGTCATCGACGTGCATGTCAGCCGCCTGCGCCGCAAGCTGGACGAAGGCGGCGAGGCCGGTGGTTCCAGGCCGCTGCTGCATACGGTGCGCGGCATGGGGTATCGGCTGGGGCCGGAGAATTAGGGCGTGTGGGGAGGTGGCCATTACAGCTTTTGGTCATATCCAGCCATTAAGCGCTCCGTGCTCCTGCGAAGGCAGGAGCACGGAGTATGTTCCGGCTAGATATGTCCGCTCTCCACCCAAAAAGGCCCATTAGCAATCCCTAAGACCCTCTATAACCGCCGCTGGTTCGCCTTTGCCCGCTCGACCATCGGGCGGTTCGTGGGCCTGGCCTTCCTCTGCCAGTTCCTGGTGACGGGCGGCGTGTTGCTGTTCGTCCAGCAGGCGAGCCAGCGCACCGTCGTCGCCGCCGACCAGCAGGCGGTGGAGGATACCCGCGACGACCTGCTCGCCCTCCATCGAAGCGGCGGCGCGGCGGCCCTGCGCAGCGAAATCGCGCGCCGCTTCCGCGGTGTGGAGGGGGAACGCGCCGTGCTGCTGCAGACCGATGCGGCGGGGCGCCCGGTCAGCGGCAATCTGGGCGCCTGGCCCGCCAGCCTGTCCGCCGACGGACGCTGGCGGATCATATCGCTCTACCGCATCGGCCGCGACGAGCCGGAGCCGATCGGCGTCATCCCCGTGAAGCTGAAGGGCGGCGGGCAATTGCTGACCGGCATGGTCATTTCCAACAGCCTGCAACTGGCGCGCATCTATGAGGAGGCGCTGAGCGTCGCCTTCATCATGAGCCTGGTGCTGGCGCTGGGCATCGCCATCATGCTGGGCCGCATATTGGCACGGCAAGTGTCCGACATCGCGCAGACCGCCAATGATGTCGCGGTGGGCGCGCTCGACCGGCGGGTGCCGACAGACGGCAGCGGCGACGCCTTCGACCGGCTTGGGGCATCGATCAACGCCATGCTGGAGCGGATCGACGCGCTGGTGACGCAGCTCCGCATGATGACCGACGGGCTGGCGCATGACCTGAAGTCGCCGGTGACGCGGCTGATCTCCGTGGTGGAGCAGGCCAGCGCCCAGACGGGGGATGACACCGCGCTCGACGCGCTGGAAAAGGTGCATCATGAGGCGCAGACGCTGCGGTCCATGCTGACCACCGCACTGCTGATCAGCCGAACCGAGGCGGGCTTTGGCGGCGACCTGCTGCGCGACACCCATGTCGCGGAATTGCTGCGCGACGTGGGGGAAGTCTATGGCCCGCTGGTGGAGGATAGCGGCTTCGCCCTGACGATTGCCGCGCCCGAAACGCTGGTCTTTCCGCTGCACCGCGAACTGGTGAGCCAATCGCTCGCCAATCTCATCGAAAATGCGCTTTATTATGCGGAGGGCGGCGACAGCATCGCGCTGAGCGCCGCGTTGCAGGATGGCCATCTGCTGATCTGCGTGGCCGACAACGGCCCCGGCATCCCGGCGGAGAGCCATGCCGCCGCGCTCAAACGCTTCGGCCGGTTGGACCCGGCGCGCAGCAAGCCCGGATCGGGGCTGGGCCTGTCGCTGGTGGAGGCGGTAGCGCGACTGCACCATGGCACCGTGACGCTGGCGGACAACCGCCCTGGCCTGAAGGTCATGCTGATTTTACAGCGGCCATAGGACGGGTCGACATTCAGCTATTTCGTATCCGTACGATTAGCTCCAGCTTTATTCCAAATCGTCATGCTGAACTTGGTTCAGCATCCATTTCTCCCCATGAGCCGTAGGGGGTAGAGGCACAATGGATGCTGAACCAAGTTCAGCATGACGTCCCTTATATTTTGTAGCTGAATGCCGACACAGCCTATGAAAAGTGGGCGCCGGTTATCTACTTAAAACGATGCGGTAACAGAAACTTAGAGCGCGCAGCCTGCGTCAGATTTAACGCAGCGCACTCAAGAAAGCGCATCCCGGACGATGGCCTGACGCGTGCAGTTCATCAGACCCCGCCCGGGATGACAGCCGTTGCCTTGCTTGGAGAGCATGACAACGTTGTCTCATCCCTCTAGACGTTTGCCCCCATGGGATCAAGGTCATTTTTCACGTTCGCATCCTGGCAAGGCGGTCAGGAACAGACATTTTTACGATAGCGGCATGAATCAAAGCCTTGGGAGCGGCCGATATTCCGGGTAAACGTTGTTTCCTCCGCCCTCCTTCCATGGCAAGAGCGGAATATGCCTGTCCTTCCCTCCGTCCGTCGCCGCTGATGCCCAGCATCCATGACGTCGCGGCATTGGCCCGCGTATCGATCAAGACCGTGTCCCGCGTGGTCAACAAGGCGCCCAATGTCAGCGAGGAACTGCGCGATCGGGTGACGGCGGCGATCCGCCAGCTTGGCTACCGGCCCAACCAGTCGGCGCGGCGGCTGGCTGGCGGGCGGTCCTTCATGATCGCCTTCCTCTACAACAACCCGGCCCCCTCCTATAATAGCGGCATCCAGTCCGGCGCGGCGAACCGGTGCCGGGACATGGGCTATCATCTGGTGGTCGAGCCGATGCCGCTGGCGGGGGAGGAGCGGTTCGCCATATTGGACCGGCTGGTCGCGGCGCTGCGGCCCGACGGCGTCTTCCTGGTGCCGCCGCTGTCGGACGACGCGCCCTTGCTCCAGCGCCTGTCCGAACTGAAGCTGCCCTGCGCCCGCATCGCCGGGTCGGTGATGGCGGAAAGTTTCAACATCCCCACGCCCGAACGCGCGGCGGGGCGGATGGTCGCGGATCATCTGATCGGCCTGGGCCATCGCCGCATCGGCGTCATCACCCCGCCCGCCAGCCACAAGGCCGCCATGCAGCGCGTCGAGGGCTTTCGCGACGGCATGGCCGCCGCCAACCTGCCGCTGGACGAGGCATTGTTCGTGGAAGGCGCGTTCGATTTCGAATCGGGAATAGCGGCGGGCGAGCGTCTGCTGGCCCAAAGCGAGCGCCCGACGGCGATCTTTGCTGCCAATGACGATATGGCGCTTGGCACGCTGACCGTCGCGCACCGGCTGAAGCTGCGCGTGCCGGAGGATGTGTCGGTGGTCGGCTTCGACGATACGCCCGCCGGGCTTACCGCCTGGCCGCCGCTTACAACCGTCAGCCAACCGCTGGAGGCGATGGGAAGCGCGGTGATCGATGCGCTGGCGGGAGGGGCTGGCGATACGCCGCACTTCACCTTCAGGCTGGTGCAGCGCGACAGTTCGGGGCCTGTGTCGGTTTAGCTTTACAGTTGCATTTTTGATTTGATATGAGCGCGCCGTGCTGCAGCCTGATGCGCTCGTCTCCAGCATGACCAAGCGATGATGTAGGCGGGCCGGATACGGCGCTGAGCAAGCTTGTTGGCGATCCGTCGGACTTCCTGGATCGACCATCGGATCAGATCCTGATGGTCGGCATCCTCAGTCTTTTTGGGGGCGTTGCGTCGTTTGCGCGATACCGGATCACCGCCATCATGGCGAAGGCGAGCATCACGAGCGAGACGTGGCGGTGCCAGCCATGCCATGATCGCGTTTCGTTGTGGTCAAGGCCGAGTTCGTTCTTGGCGGTTTCGAAGCCGTCTTCGATTGCCCAGCGATGGCCTTCGACGGACACAAGCGCCTGGATGTCTGTCCCGGCGGGACACCAGGTTGTGAAGAAAGCGAGATCGCCGTCGCTGATATTGCGGCGGATCAGAAGACCGCGGGTCCAAAGGCCCGATTTCGTCTCATCATATTCATCGGCTTCGAGATCGGCGAGTTCACAGTAAGCCCAGTCATGAAGCCGTGCGCCCTTGGTCCCCTCGCCAGCGGACAAGCGCTGCCACGCATGAGGCGCAAGGTCACGCGCGATTTCTTCCGCCGTGCCTGCAACCGGGGGCTTTCCTGCCCATGAGCCGAAATGGTGATCGGATTTAACCCCGAGGACATAGCCTTTGCAGGCTCGGCGCAGCGCGCCTTCAATGTCTCCGACGCCGTACACCGCATCTGCAGCTACCCATGAAAAGGGCACATCCACTGCCAGCGCGCGCTGTATCATATCGACAGCCAAAGCTGGCTTGGTGGCGAAGGCGACCGTCTCGGGAACGTGGGTGGCGGCCAGCCTTGCCGGGTCGCTCGTCCAACTCTTGGGCAAATAGAGCGCCCGATCGATAAAGGCGTGACCCCGCGCCGACACATAGGCAGCGAACACACCAATCTGGCAGTTCGTAATCTTGCCCGCCGAGCCGGTATATTGACGCGCAACACCACAGGACGCCTTGCCCTGCTTGAGAAATCCGGTCTCATCAATGACCAGAACTGCCTCCTGTGTGGCGAGGTTCTCGACAACATACTCCCGCACAATGTCGCGAAGCCCGTCCGCGTCCCAGCGCCCCCGGCCCAAAATAGCTTGCTGTCGCCAGGGGCCCGGATCACCCGCCGCCTCAGCGCGCATCCAACCCGTCTTACGACGCTCGTCGCCCAGCACACCATCCAGGAAAAGGTTCGCTGACGCTGCAACTCGTTCCTGCGTGAACAAGCCGCGCATACGAGCCTTCACGTCGCGAAGCGACGATGCCCATAGCTCCAGCGTGGTCTCAATCGATGTACCCGTCATCCACGGCCTCCTTACCATGGAGACCCATTGATTCAGAGTTTCAATCAATATGCAACTGTAATGTTAGGGTGGGAAGCTGCCTTCACCATAGCCGTCATGCTGAACTTGTTTCAGCATCCATTTCTCCCCACATTCCGCCGTCTGTGGGGCACGATGGATGCTGAAACAAGTTCAGCATGACGTGTGTGGCAAAGGCAGCTTATGTCTCCTATCGGCCAATTTCGGTCCTAACGCCTAACCCCCATAGAGATAGGCCGGCAAACCCCGCACCCCAGGAAACACCTCGAAAAACGCGCCGTCATATTTGCTCTCGGGCAGACCAGTCGCCGCCGAACTGACGAACATCCGGTCCAGCGCTTCCCCGGCGAAGCAGATATTCGTCACCTGTTTCGCCGGCAGCGCAATCGACCGGTCCAGCTTCCCGTCCGGCGTGAAGCGGCTCACCCGGCCGCCGCCCCAATGCGCGACCCAAAGATGCCCCTCCGCATCCACGGTCATGCCGTCGGGATAGCCATCCTCCTCGGTAAAGCGGATGAAGGGCTGGCGATCCGCGAGGCCGCCATCGGCCGTCCGGGTGAAGCGATACATCATCCGCCGCGCCGTATCGCTATGGTAGAGCCATTGGCCGCAGGGCGAGAAGGCCGGGCCGTTGGGCACGCGATAGCCGCTGTCCATCACCGCCCAACGGCCGTCGGGATCGAGGCGGTAGAGCGCGCCCACATCCTGCTCCTCGGCCATGTCCATGGTACCGCACCAGATGGCGCCGCTGGCGTCGGCCTTGCCGTCGTTCATACGGCTGCCGGGTAGATACGGCTCCGGATCGCCCAAGGGCATGATCGCCAGCGGATCGAGCGTGATCCGGGCAAAGCCGCTCTGGAAGCCGCCGAGGAAGCCGCCGCCCACCCGCTCGACCACCCAGCCCAGCGGTTCAGGCATGGCCCAGCGCTGAACGGCGCCGTCATCAAGCGACAGCCGGTTGAGCGCTTTGCCAAGAATGTCGGTCCAGTAGACCGCATTCTCCCGCGCCGACCACAACGTCCCTTCGCCCAGCGTGTCGCGCGCCTCGCGCTCGATCTTGCACCATTCAGCCATAGTCAGCCCCTTAGCGCTGGACCGACAGGCGATAGATCATCTGGTGATGATAGGGCTTGCCGGGCTCGACCCGCGCCGACAGGAAGTTGGGCTGGTTGGGCGAGTCCGGGAATTTCTGCGGCTCCAGCGCGATGCCGTCACCCATGCGGTAGAGATGCCCCTGCTTGCCGACCAGCGTGCCGTCGAGGAAATTGCCGGCGTAGAATTGCACGCCCGGCTCGGTGCTCAGCACTTCGAGCACGCGGCCCGAAGCCGGATCTTCCAGCCGCGCCGCCAGTCCAGGGGTCTTGGTCGCGCCCTTGTCCAGCGCGAAATTATGGTCATAGCCGCGCCCGGCGACGATCTGCGCGTCGCGGCCGTCGCGAATGCCTTCCGCCACGCGGCGCGGCGCGCGGAAATCGAACAGGCTGCCTTCCACCGGCTTCAGTTCGCCGGTCGGGATCAGATTGGCGTCGACCGGGGTGAAGGCCTTGGCCGGGATCGTCAGCATATGGCCCAGCGCCCCGTCCGCCGATCCCTCGCCCGCCAGGTTGAAAATGGCGTGGTTGGTCATGTTGACGATGGTCGGCTTGCTGGTCTTCGCGTCAAAGGCGATGCCCAGATTGCCCGCCTCGTCCAGCGTATAGGTGACCGTGGCGTCGAGCTGGCCCGGATAGCCCGAATCGCCGTCGGGGCTGGTGAGGGACAGGACCAAAGTCGCGGTCGGCCCGCTTTTCAGCGACACGACCTTCCACACCTGCTTGTCGAATCCCTTGCCGCCGCCATGCAGCGTGTTCACCTTGTCGTTGAGCGGCAACTGATAGCTCTTGCCGTCCAGCGTGAACTTGCCGCCAGCGATGCGGTTGGCGTAGCGGCCCACGGTCACACCGAAATAATTGGGATGGTCGACATAGCCGGCCAGATCGTCATAGCCGAGCAGCACATCGGCCACTTTTCCGTCGCGGTCCGGCCCGGCGAGCTTCTGCAGCGTCGCGCCATAGGTCAGGATGGTGGCCGACACGCCCCGTCCATTCTTCAACGTGATCGCCTCGATCTGCGTGCCGTCGGCCAGCTTGCCTGCGGGCGCGCGGCTGGCTTCCGCCGCATGGGCGGGAGCGCTTGTCAATAGGAGGAGGGCACCGTATGACAACGTTGCCAAAACCGTTCTGTTCATAAAGGCCTTTCGCATGCAGTTCCTCCCGGACGCCATTGACGCGCCGTGGGCAGGGATATACTCCTACATAATAATCGGGCGCAACCCTGTTCCGGCGGCGCTTCATCTCGACTTTTCCGGAGAAGGATGAATGGCAGGACCCATTTCCTCTACCGCGGCCCCCGCCGCGGCCTATAATCCCGGCACGCGCTATGGCCCTGCGCTGACGTTGCTGGCCAGCCTCTTCTTCATGTGGGGCTTCATCACCGTCATCAACAATACGCTGCTGCCGCATCTGCGCAGCGTGTTCGAACTCAGCTACACCCAGACGACGCTGATCGAATCGGTTTGGTTCATCGCTTATTTCTTCGCCTCCATCCCATCGGCCAAGCTGATCGAGCGGATCGGTTACAAGAGGTCGATGGTGACGGGCCTGCTGATCATGGCGGCGGGCGCGCTGGGCATGATGCTGGCCGCGTCCATCCCCTCCTATGGCGTGACTTTGGTCATGCTGTTCGTCATCGCTAGCGGCATCACGCTGCTCCAGGTCGCGGCGAACCCCTATGTCGCGGTGGTCGGCAAGCCCGAAACCGCTTCCTCGCGGCTCAATCTGGTGCAGGCGATGAACTCGGCGGGCACCATGCTGGCCCCGATGTTCGGCGCCTATCTGATCCTCGGCCGGTCGAAGGGCGGCACGGCGCAGGGCGAAATCGTGCTGACCCAGGCAGAACGCCTGGCCGACGCCCAGTCGGTGGTCCTGCCCTATGCGTTGGTGGCCGTCGTGCTGGTCGTGCTCGCCGTGGTGATCGCGCGTTTCCCGCTGCCGGACATGGGCGCATCGACTTCCCGGCTCGCCAAGGAGGAGCGCAAGCATCTCTCGCTCTGGTCGCACCGCAATCTGGTGTTCGGCATTCCCGCCATCTTCATCTATCTGATCGCGGAAATCGGCGTTGCCAATCTGTTCGTGAACTTCGTCAGCCAGCCCAGCATCGCCAACCTCACCCATGAGCAGGCGGGCCGTTACCTGACCTTCCTCTGGGGCGGGATGATGGTCGGCCGCTTTGCCGGCAGCGCGATCATGCAACGCTTCGACGCGGGCAAGGTGCTGGCGGCTTTCTCGATCGGTGCGTTCGTCGTGATGATAACCACCGTCTTTGCCCATGGGCCGGTCGCCATGTGGTCGCTGATCCTGGTGGGGCTGTTCCACTCGATCATGTTCCCGACCATCTTCACCCTTGGCATCAAGGGGCTGGGGCCGCTGACCGAGGAAGGATCGGGCCTGCTGATCATGGCGATCGCGGGCGGCGCGCTGGTGGTGGTGCAGGGGTATCTGGCGGACCATTTCGGGTTGCAGACCAGCTTCCTGCTGACCGCGCTGTGCGAGCTTTACATCTTGTTCTACGCGCTGTGGGGATCGAAGCCGACCCACGCGCTGCCCGATCAGCAGATCGGGTGACGGAGCCGAGGGTCGCAAACCTCGAAACCGGAAAAGGCCGGAGCGGGATGTCCGCTTCGGCCCTTTTTATCCTCCCCATCGAGAGATGGGGAGGGGGACCGCTCGCAAAGCGAGTGGTGGAGAGGAATGGGCGCGACCTGTGCGTTTTCCCCTCCACCACCGCTTTCAGCGGCGTCGAAGAGAGGCACGTGACTCTCTTCGACCCTCCCCACGCTTCACGTAGGGAGAATTTGGATCAGCGCGTCATCGCGCTTGCCGTATCCTCCAGCGCCAGGTCCACCAGCACGCCCATCGCCTCGGCCGCCGCCGCTGCATCGCCTGCGGCAATCGCGTCGAACACGCGCACATGATCCGGGATCGGGTTGCGCGGCAGGGCGCGCGCCCGCTGCTTGAACTGGGTGGTCCAGTTGACCGCCGCGCCGATGCTGGCCGACAGCGTCTGCAGCGCGTCGTTGCGCGTCGCGTTCAGGATCGCATTGTGGAAATCGCGGTCCGCCGCCCGCCCCGCCTCGGTCGCCAGCGTGTGGCGGCGCATCGCAGCGAGCGCGTCCTTCATCAGCCTGATGTCGTCCTTGGTCCGCCGCTGCGCCGCCAGCCGTGCCGCCGCCGGCTCGACAATGGCGCGCAGTTCGAACAGATCGCGCACAAACTGCACGTCCGGCTCCCCGGCAAAGGCCCAGGCCAACACCTCGGGATCGAGCAAGTTCCAGCGGTTGCGCGGCAAGACCCGCGTCCCCGCCTTGGGCCGGCTTTCGACCAGCCCCTTGGCGGTCAGCACCTGGATCGCCTCGCGATAGGCGCTGCGCGACACTTCCAGTTCCTCGGCAAAGGCGACTTCGCCCGACAGCACGTCGCCCGGCGCATATTGGCCGGACAAGATCGCCGTTCCCAGCTTGTGCGCAATGGCGCCATGCAGCCGCCTGCCGGGGCCCCGCGCTTCCTTGGCCGCGCCCGCTTCACCCCCGTCAGCTCCCTTCAAGAGCCGCTTTTCGTCAGCCATTCATGCTCCTCCGGCTCCCTCCTTAGCAGTCGATCGGCTAAGGTGAAACACAATCATTGCCTTCCCCGGCATCCTGTAATATGTCGGAGTAATAAGGAGATTCACAGGACGGATAAAGCCCCGTCTTTCGACCCATAAGGCTGACGATAGGCTGCGCGACACTCTGGTGCGCGCGAAATGACTGACAATTGAACCATTTGATGAAATTTGGCCAGCGCCGACAGAGGCGCGCGGGAGGAGATTTTTCATGACTTTGCGCCTGTTGCAGCACCGTGCCGACAGCGGTGCCCGCTCCGTCATCGCGGCAGAGGGCGATGCGGCGCATTTCCTTATCGGGGTAGAGACCATCCGCGCCCTTGCGCTGGACGCCATCTCCAAGGACATTTCGCTGGCTGAGACCGTCGCCGCCACCGCCAGGGGCGACGCCGTCGACATCGCCGCCGAGTTTGAGGCTGGCCGCCTGCTCGCGCCGATCGACCATACGGACGCCGCCCATGTGCAACTGACCGGCACGGGCCTCACCCATCTCGGTTCCGCCGAAGGCCGCGACAAGATGCACCGCGAAGCCGCCGCCGCCGAGACCAAGACCGACAGCATGCGCATGTTCCTGGAGGGGCTGGAAGGCGGCAAGCCCGTCCCCGGCGCCGTCGGCCAGCAGCCCGAATGGTTCTACAAAGGCGACGGGTCGCAGCTTGTCGGCCCGACCGATCCGCTGACCATGCCCGCCTTCGCCCAGGATGGCGGCGAGGAGCCGGAAATCGCGGGCATCTACATCATCGGCCCCAATGGCCAGCCCTATCGCCTCGGCCTGGCGCTCGCCAACGAGTTCAGCGACCATGTGACGGAGCGGCACAATTATCTCTGGCTCGCCCACTCCAAGCTGCGTCAGGCGGCGCTCGGCCCGGAATTGCTGGTCGGCCCCGCGCCGGAGCATATCGAGGGCAGCAGCCGCATCCTGCGCAATGGCGAGACGATCTGGGAAAAGCCCTTCCTCTCGGGCGAGGGCAATATGTCGCACAGCCTCAGCAATCTGGAACATCATCATTTCAAATATGATCTGTTCCGCCGCCCCGGCGACGTGCATGTCCATTTCTTCGGCACCGCGACGCTTTCTTTCACGGACGGCGTGCAGACCCAGGAAGGCGATGTGTTCGAAATCCTCGCCGCACCCTTCACCCTGCCGGTGCGCAATCCACTGAAGCGCGCCGCGCCGGTCGAAGTGACCGTCCAAGTCCTCTAAGGCGATGGACCCAATCCGCATCGCTATCGTCGGCATCGGCAAGATCGCGCGGGACCAGCATGTCCCCGCGATCCGGGGCAACAGCGCCTTCAGCCTCGCCGCGACGGTCAGCCCGCAGGATGCGGGGCTGGAGGGCGTGCCGCATCTCGCCAGCCTCGACGCCTTGCTGGCGGAGGGACCGGCGGTCGACGCCATCGCGCTCTGCACACCGCCGCAGGTGCGGTACGAACTGGCCTCGCAGGCCTTGGCGCGGGGCATCCACCTGTTCCTGGAAAAGCCGCCCGGCGCCACTTTGGCCGAAGTCGCGGCGCTCGAAGCGCAGGCGGGCAAGGTCGGCGTCAGCCTGTTCGCGGCCTGGCACTCGCGCTTTGCGGCGGGCGTCGCCCCGGCCCGCGCCTGGCTGGCCGAGCGGCGGGTCGAAAAAGTGTCCATCGTCTGGCGCGAGGATGTGCGCGTCTGGCATCCGGGGCAGGCGTGGATCTGGGAACCGGGCGGGCTTGGCGTGTTCGATCCTGGGATCAACGCGCTCTCCATCGTCACCCATATTCTGCCGCGTCCCTTCTTCCTGAAGGACGCCACTCTGGTGCTGCCGGAGAACCGCGCTGCGCCGATCGCCGCCGACATCGCCTTCCGCGACACGGGCGGCGCGGCGATCCATATGGACCTCGACTGGCGCCAGACCGGCCCGCAAAGCTGGGACATCATCGTCGAGACGGACGCGGGCACGCTCAAGCTCAGCCAGGGCGGCGCCGTGCTGCACCTGCCCAGCGGCACGGAGCATGGCGAGGATATTGAATATGCCGGCCTCTACAGCCGCTTCGCCACGCTGATCCGGGGCGGGCGCAGCGATGTGGACACCGCGCCCTTGCGGCTGGTCGCTGACGCCTTCCTGCGCGGCAGGCGCAAAACGACCGAAGCATTTTACGATTAAGTTCAGGGAGAGAAGAATGATCAAGGCCCTGCGCCGCACCACTGCCGCGCTTCTGCTCTGCGCCACCGCGCTCACCGCCGCGCACGCGCAGACCGACGGCAAGCCGACGAGCGCGACCATCCATGCCGACAAGCCCGGCGCGACCTATGACAAGGCGATCTTCACCCAATTTGCCGAGCATCTGGGCAACGGCATTTATGGCGGCCTGTGGGTCGGCAACGACCGGTCGATCCCCAACACCAACGGCTTCCGCAACGATGTGGTGGCGGCGCTGCGCAACCTGTCGGTGCCGATCATCCGCTGGCCAGGCGGCTGCTTTGCCGACGAATATCATTGGCGCGAGGGGATCGGCCCGAAGAAGGATCGCCCCACCAAGGTCAACACCCATTGGGGCGGCGTGACCGAGCCGAACAGCGTCGGCACTCATGAATTTTTCGAGCTGCTGCGGCAGGTCGGCGCGCAGGCCTATATTGCGGGCAATGTCGGCAACGGCACGCCACAGGAAATGGCCGAGTGGGTCGAATATATGACCGCTCCGGCGGGCAGCCTTGCCGATCTGCGCGCCAAGAATGGGCATAAGGAGCCTTGGGCCGTCCCCTATTTCGGCGTGGGCAATGAACTGTGGGGCTGCGGCGGCAATATGCGGCCGGAATTCGCGGCGGACGAGACGCGCCGCTACGCCACCTTCGTCAAGGCGCCCGCAGGCACGAAGATATTGAAGGTCGCGGCCGGGGCCAATGTCGACGATTATAATTGGACCGAGACGATGATGCGGGTGGCGGCAGACCGGCTCGACGGCCTGTCGCTGCATTATTATGTCCACCCGGCGGGCGGCTGGCCGCCGCGTGCGCCTGCGGTCGATTTCGACGAGACCGGCTGGGCCGATGCGCTGGCGGGCGCGATGCGCATGGACGAGCTGATCACGAAGCACAGCGCGATCATGGACAAATATGATCCCAAGAAGCGCATCTTCCTGGCGGTCGACGAATGGGGCGCCTGGTATGCGCAGGACCCCGGCACGCATCCGGGCTTCCTGCGGCAGCAGAACACGCTGCGCGATGCGCTGATCGCCTCGATCCATCTGGACATCTTCGCCAAACATGCCGACCGCGTGCGCATGACCGCCATCGCGCAGATGGTGAATGTGTTGCAGGCGATGATCCTGGCCGAAGGCAAGAAGATGGTGCTCACCCCCACCTATCATGTCTTCGAAATGTACAAGCCCTGGCAGGACGCCACGGTGCTGCCGATCGACATCGATGCGCCCTGGTATCACAAGGACAAGTTCGTCATGCCCGCCGTCAGCGGATCGGCGGTCCGGGCGAAAGACGGCAAGGTCCATGTCGGGCTGTCGAACCTCGATCCGAACCAGACGAACATGGTCACGGTGAAGCTGGACGGGTTGAACGCGGCGAGCGTGTCGGGCCGCATCCTGACGGCTCCGGCGATCAATGCGCACAACAGCTTCGACGCGCCGGAGGTGGTGAAACCCGCTCCCTTCACCGGCGCGCAGGTGAGCGGCGGCACGCTGACGGTGGCGCTGCCGCCCAAGTCGGTGGTCGTGCTCGACCTGCAATGAAGCCCTTGGAGCGGGCGGAGGGTGGAATCGCCGTCCGCTCCATCCTTTTTAGCTATGCCGTGTTCCTGCGAAGGCAGGAACCCAGTTGAAACGGCAGAACTGGGCTCCTGCCTTCGCAGGAGCACATGACGCCCAGAACCGCTGTCGAAGAGAGTCCGCATGGCGCTGTCAAATATGTTGAAAATGGCGAGCCTCGCCCTCCTTGCCTGCGCGAGCATCGCCGGGGCTGAGACACTAAACAGCCGCCTGACCGGCGACCTGACGCCGACCCATGACCCCGTCCTCATCCGCGAAGGCGACAGCTATCATGTCTTCAGCACCGGCCACGGCCAGCGCCTGATCGAAACCCGCACGTCGAAGGATCTGATCCACTGGACCGCGGGCGATCCCGTCTTCACCGCCCTCCCGGCCTGGGCGAGCAAGGCGATCCCCGGCAGCGACGGCATGTGGGCGCCCGACATCAGCTTCGTGGACGGCCGCTACCGGCTTTATTATTCGGTTTCGACCTTCGGCTCCAACCGCTCGGCCATCGGGCTGGCGACCAGTCCGACGCTCGATCCCAAGGCGAAGAATTACGGCTGGCGCGACGAGGGGCTGGTGGTGATGTCGACCAAGGCGGACGATTATAACGCCATCGACCCCAATTTCGTGATCGACCGCGAAGGCCGCCACTGGCTGACGCTGGGCAGCTTCTGGACCGGGATCAAGCTGTTCGAGCTGGACAGGAAGACCGGAAAGCCGCTGAAGCCCGATGAAAAGCCGATCTCCATCGCCCGCCGCCCCGCCCCGGCTGGCGGTCCGGTTCCGGTCGAGGCGCCCTTCATCGTCGATCATGGCGGCACTTACTGGCTGATGGCGTCCTATGACTATTGCTGCAAGGGCGTGAACAGCACTTACTACACCGTCATCGGCCGGTCGAAGGCGATCACCGGCCCCTATCTGGGCAAGGACGGCAGTGCGATGATGCAGGGCGGCGGCACCATCTTCCTGCGCGCCGACCTTCAGGAGCAGCAGCGCTGGCGCGGGCCGGGCCATGCGGGCTGGCTGCATGACCGGGATGGGAAAGATTATGTCGTCTATCACGCCTATGACAAGCAGGCGAACGGCGCGCCCACCCTGCGGATCGCGCCGGTCCGCTGGGGCGCGGACGGCTGGCCGATAGCCGAATATTGAGCAACCATTCACCCTCACCCTTCCGGCGCTACGCGCCTCCCTTCCCGCTGCCGCAGGCAGTGGGAAGGGTAAGGGCGACCCACGCAGGAGCATCTTGAATGACCCCAATTGACCGCCGCCTATTCCTCTCAGGCGCCGCAGCCCTCTCCGCCGCGCCGATGATCGCGCGCGCCGCTGCCCCCGCGCAGCCCGCCCCGGTCCCGGTCAACCCGCTGGTGAAGCAGCGCGCCGACGCGCAGGTCTTCCGCCATGAGGACGGCTTTTACTACATGACCGGCTCGGTCCCCGAATATGACCGGCTGGTGCTGCGCCGCTCGAAGACGCTCGCGGGCCTGTCGACCGCGGAGGAACGCGTCCTCTGGCGCCACGAAAAGACCGGCCCCATGTCCGGCTTCCTCTGGGCGCCCGAATTGCACCAGATCGACGGGCGCTGGATCATGTACTTCGCCGCCGGTCCCAGCGGCGGCGGCGAGGATGTGTTCCGCATCCGCACCTATGCCGTGGTCTGCGACGGCCCCGATCCGATGACCGGCCAATGGAAACTGCTCGGCCAGTTCCAGGCGCCGTGGGACAGCTTCAACCTCGATTCCACCAGCTTCGTCCATCGCGGCAAGCGCTATTTCGCCTGGGCGCAGCGCGAGCCGGGGATCGAGACCAACAGCAACCTCTACATCGCTCCGCTGGCATCGCCGCTGAAACTGGCAAGCAAAGCCACCCGCCTCACCATCCCGACCCTCGATTGGGAAATACGCGGCTACAAGGTGGCCGAAGCCCCCGCCCTGCTCCACCGCAACGGCCGCCTGTTCATGACCTATTCGGCCAGCGCCACCGACGCGCGCTATTGCCTGGGCCTGCTGACCGCGCCGGACGATGCCGACATCATGGACCCCAATGTCTGGGTGAAGTCGCCGCAGCCGGTCTTCACCACCTGCAAGGAGACCAGCGTCTATGGCCCCGGCCACAACAGCTTCACCGTGGACGAAAAGGGCCGCGACATCCTCGTCTATCACGGCCGGGATTATGAGGCGATCAAGGGCGACCCGCTGTTCAACCCCGACCGCCACACCCGCATCCAGCGCCTTTATTACAAGGCTGACGGCACGCCCGATTTCGGCGTGCCCGTCGGCAACGGCCCGCCGCCCGAGCGCTTCGCATCGGCCGTCGATCCCAGGGCGCTGCTGGCCCATGAGGGCACCCGCCTGATCGCGGGCAACCCGTCGCTGCCCGCCACCCAGTTCCGCCAGACCGCAGGCCGCGCCGGGCCGCAGAGCGCGATGCTCTCCCCCATATTGCTGCCCGACCATTATCTGGTCGCGGGCAAGGACGGCTCCGTCACCCTCGCCCGCGACGACCGCAGCGCCGACTTTGCGATGCGCAGCCAGTTCGTCCGATTCACCGACGAGCGGTCGGGAACGGTGCGTTTCGTGTCGATCGCGGTCACAGGCAAGGCGCTCGCCTTGGCGAAGGATCGGATCCTGCTCGCGCCCAGCCGCGACGCCACGGCGCGGTGGATCGCTGACTGACGCTACCCAAGTCCGACAAATAAAGGGATAAAGCCACCTTCCCAGTGCGGGGGCGGCTTTTTCATTGCCCCATTGATGCCGCAGGAAACTCGCATTTTCTGGGACGAGGCAAATTTGTCACAAGCTGGAAATTTTTGTTGGGCGGCGACGCAGATTCCCTCTTGCCTTCTATTACTCCGAGAAATAATTAGTCTGAGTAATTCCGGTGCCCAACGCACCCAAATCTCCAAGGGGAGGATCAACCATGGCCATGAAGCCAGCCGCTTTCACGTCTGCATCCCTGCTCGCCCTCATGCTGGCGGGCGCCGCCCACGCCCAGCCTGAGGCCGCACCGCAGGCCGCGCCGCAGCAGGACGAAACCAATGACATCGTCGTCACCGGCGTCCGCGCCTCGATCGTCGGCGCGCTCAACGTGCGCAAGGAATCGACCCAGATCGTCGATTCGATCGTCGCGGAAGATGTTGGCAAACTGCCGGACAATAATGTGGTCGAAGCGCTCCAACGAGTCACCGGCATCCAGGTCACCAACCGCACCGGCGGCGAGGCGGCGGCCATCTCGATCCGTGGCCTGCCCGACGCGCTGACCACCCTTAACGGCCGCAACATCTTCACCGCCGCCGGTCAGTCCTTCCAGTTGCAGGACGTGTCGGCCAACCTCGTCAAGCGCGTCGACGTGTTCAAGACCCGCTCCGCCGACCAGATCGAAACCGGCCTTGCGGGGCAGGTCGATGTCGAAACCCGCCGTCCGTTCGACTTTAACGGCTTCGCCATTTCCGGCCTTGCCCGCGGCATCTACAATGAGCAGGCCGACAGCTATAATCCGAACGTCGCGCTGCTGGTCAGCGACCGCTGGGAAACCGGCATTGGCGACATTGGCATTTTGGTAAACGGCAGCTACAGCCGCACCAAATATCGCGACCAGACTGTGACGGCGGGCGCCTTCGTCCCGTTCGCGACGATGACGCCGCCCGCCGGAGCGGGTCTGACGCCTTTCCAGCGTATCTTCCCGGTCGGCCGCGATCCGATCACCGGCGAATTCGGGCGGGCACCGGCGCTGGGCGCGTGGGATCCCGGCCTCAACAGCGGCCTTTCGACGGCAGCCGGCGCCACGATGGACGTCAACGGCGTCGAAACGCCCTATTATCTGTCGCGCGATGCCGCGTTCAGCTCCGACCTCTACGGCAAGCGCGAGCGCCCCTCCTTCAACGTCGCGCTGCAATGGGCGCCCAACAGCAGCTCGGTTTACACCGCCGAGGTCTTCTATGCGGGCTTCCGGGGCGAGACATTCAACAGCCTGCAATTCAGCTTCGTCGACTATTGGGCGAACCCGCAGGCGCCCACGCTCTATGACGGCACCAACATCGTCAAGGCGCGCACCGCGAACAGCGTTTACGGCTTCAACAGCGGCGACTTCACCAAGACCAGCACCGACAGCTTCGTCTATGCGCTGAACGGCAAATGGGATCTGGGCGATCGCGGCAAGATCATCGGTGACATCGCCTATCAGACCAGCAAGGTGAAGACTTCCTTCCTCGCCATGCGGACGGATCGCGTCGCGAACTCGATCGACGTCGATTTCAACGCAGGCGGCGGCATCCCTTCCTATCATTTCGACGACGACAGCCTGCTGGCCGATCCCGGCGTCTGGAACGTCGCCCAGCTTTACGACAATGCCAATCGCGACAAGGGCAGCGCCATCACCGGCACGCTCGACGGCTATTACAAGTGGGACGAAGGCTTTCTGCGCCAGATCAAGGCGGGCATCCGCATCGACCAGCGCAAGGCGTCGACCGCCGTGCGTTCCCAGGATGCCGGTGGCCCGCTGGTCCGGACCACGCTGGCCGGGCTGGGCGAAGGCGCCGCCTTCACCAATTCCGACTTCTATCAGGGCCGCGCCGATGTGCCGTCGAGCTGGACCCTGGCCAATGGCTATTGGCTGTATGACAATGCCGACACCGTCCGCGGCCTCTATGGCCTGAAGACATCCGACCAGCTTGCGCTGCAAAAGACGTTCGATATCGATGAAAGCACCATCGCCATGTATCTGCAGGCCGATGGCGAGGTGTCGATCTTCGGCCGTCCGCTGAAATTGCAGGCTGGCGTGCGCTATGTGACGGTCGACACCGATTATAACTTCTTCGACCGTTACAATGGCGGCGCACAGACCCGCGTGTCGTCGGGGTCGGACCGCTTCCTGCCCAGCTTTACCGCGCGCTATGAGATTTTCGACAATCTGCGCCTGCGCTTCAATTATGGCGAAACGCTGCGCCGCCCGAATTTCAGCGACATCAACCCCAATTACAATCTGACAGGCGACCTCACCAATGTCGGCTATGGCAGCGGCACGGCGGGCACGGCGACGCTCAAACCCACCCATTCGAAGAATTTCGACGTGGCGCTGGAATGGTATTTCGAACGCAACAGCGCCATCACGCTGACCGGCTTCCGCCGCGAGATTCAGGGTCTGGTCGTGCCGCTGACGGTTCAGGAATATATTCCGAACAACGGCATCGTTGCCGGCGCGACGAAGAATTTCGCCATCACCCGTCCGGTCAACGCGTCGAACGGCGTGCTCAAGGGGCTGGAACTGGGCCTGACCTATTTCCCCAGCTACCTGCCCGGCCCGCTCAATGGCCTGGGCTTCGTGGGCAGCGTCACCGTGCTGGATTCCAAGCAGAATATTCCGGAAACCAACTCGGCGGGCGTCGTCACCGGCGAATCCACCTCGTCCTTCTTCGGCGTGTCGGACCTCAGCTACAACGCCACGCTCGCCTATGATAACGGCCCGATCGGCGCGCGCCTGTCCTATATCTGGCGCAAGGAATTCCTGGCGAACAACGAAGCCCGCCTGTTCGCCAACCCGATCGGCGTGTGGCGCAACCCGGAAAAGAGCCTGGACCTTCAGCTCACCTGGAACGTCAACGACCGTCTGGGCGTGACCTTCGACGCGGTGAACCTGACCAAGTCGAAGCAGCAGACCTATTACAAGTTCGAGGATGTCGGCGGTCCTGATCAGTTCAACCTCGGCACCACCCTGCTGGCGCGCACCTTCGCGCTGGGTGTCCGCTATACGTTCAAGTGAGTGCCCAATGGGATGCGGTGCCTCCTCACCGCATCCCATTTCCATGGCGGCCGATCCGGGACCCTCTCCATCCCCGGACCGGCCGCCATTCCGTTTGTGACGATAGGGGAGTGGAAAGATGCGCGCTTTGGTGAAGGCCCTGCTGGCAGGCGCGGCGCTGATCGCGACCGGAGCGGCCCCGCCCCCTGCCGCGATGGACAATCACCGCATCGCCGTCCAGCGCTTCGGCAATGACGCGCCCTGGTATGAGCGGCGCATCCCCTTCTTCGAATCCGCCGACCCCAGGATCGACGCGGTCTATTATTATCGCTGGTCCCTCTTCCGCGCCCACCAGCGCGACCTAGGCGAAGAGGGTTACATCACCACCGAATTCCTGGACGATGTCGACTGGCAGCGGCATCCCTATGCCAGCCTGAACGACGCCACCGGCTTTCATCTGGCCGAGGGGCGTTGGCTGAACGACCGGCGCTACGCCGACGACTATCTGCGCTTCATGTATGCGGGCGGTGGCAATGACCGCCATTTCACCGATTATATGGCCGACAGCGTCTGGGGCCGCTATCTGGTCGACGGCGATCGCGAAGCGGCGCTGCGTCATTTGCCCGTGATGCGCCACATCTACCGCTTGTGGGACGACAAGTTCGACTTCGACAAGGGCCTCTATTTCGTCGAGCCGCTGCTCGACGCCACCGAATATACCGTCTCCTCCATCGACGCCTCGGGCGGCAAGGACGGCTTTCGCGGCGGCGATGCGTTCCGCCCCTCGATCAACAGCTATATGTTCGCCAATGCCCGAGCGCTTGCCCGGCTGGCGGAGATGGCCGGCGACAGGGCCATCGCGCAGCAATTCGCCGCCCATGCCGAAGCGATCCGCAGCCACGTCCTGACCGACCTCTGGAGCGAAAAGCTCACCCATTTCATCGACCGCCACCAGAGTCGAAAGAACCCGTTCGTCAGTTATTGGGACCCAATCCGTAACCGCGAACTGGTCGGCTATCTGCCGTGGATGTTCGACCTCGTTCCCGACGAAGCGCGCTATGCGCAGGCGTGGCGCCATCTGCTCGATCCCGCCTCGCTCTCCGGCAAGGCGGGGATGCGCACGGTCGAAGCCGATTACGAATATTATATGCGGCAGTACCGCTATCTCGGCAAAGACCCCGAATGCCAGTGGAACGGCCCCGTCTGGCCCTATCAGACGACGCAGGTGCTGCTCGGGCTGGCGAACCTGCTCGACCATTATCGCAGCCCCGGCCCCGTCACCCGCAGCGACTATATGCGCCTGCTGCGCCAATATGCGGCGCTTCACTATCAGGGTGAAAAGCTCGACCTGGAGGAAGATTATCACCCCGAAACCGGCCAGCCGATCGTCGGCCTCGACCGCAGCCACCATTATTTCCATTCGGGCTATAACGACCTGATCCTGACCGGGCTGGTCGGCATCCGCCCCCGCGCCGACGATGTGCTGGAAGTGAACCCGCTGCTTCCCGACGCGGGCGATCCGCACGCGCTGGCCTGGTTCCGGGTGCAGGACGTGCCCTATCACGGCCACCGCATCGCCGTGACCTGGGACGCGGACGGCAGCCGCTATGGCCGGGGCAAGGGCCTCTCGATCGAGGTTGACGGCCGGGAAGCCGCCCGCCGCGCCACGCTGGGCCGCCTGACGGCGCGGGTCGAACGCGCCCCCAGTTCCGCTATCGCCCGCCCCATCGACCGCGCCGTCCAACTGGTCCGCGGCCAGTTTCCGAAAGGCTCCGCGTCCAGCAACACGGACCCGGAAAATGTCCACGACGCGATTGACGGCCGCCTCTGGTTCTTCCCCGAACTGCCCAATGGCTGGTCGTCCGCGCCCTCCCCGGCTGAGCAATGGTATGCGATCGACTTCGGCAAGCCCGTCGACCTCAGCCGCGCCGAACTGGCCTTCTACGCGGACGACAAGGGCTTTGCCGTCCCGCGCAGCTATCGGTTGCAGGCGATGGTCGACGGGACGTGGAAGGATGTCGCGACGCCCAAGGGATCGCCGCTCGCCAATGGCGTCACGCCCCTGCGCTGGCCCGCCATCCGCACCGGCAAGGTCCGCCTGCTCATGAACCAGCCCAGGGGCAAGGCCATCCGGCTGGTCGAATTAAAGCTGTTTTAGGATTAGTCACGGCGCTGGCCGGACCGATGGGAAAGACCGGGCTAGATGGCGGAGAGGGAGGACTTCACACATTCGTTCTAAGCGATTGATTTCGCGAATGTCATGAGCCGTTCGGGTCGGTTGATACCATATGATCTACCATAGAAGATTTTTTCTTCTATCGCTTCGCTGTCGATACGGCGGAGCCATGGGGCTAGGGATATAGCCCGCCCTTCCTCCTATTATGTGGCAGGTATCGGAAAAAACGCAACATCCGCAACATCGACGGAAATCCGCCATTTTTAGCGCAACTTTTGACGCAACCTCTATGCAACCAGATTACATTTTGAAACTGCAACATTTAGTATCTGAAAAAGCTAGGTTTTCTGCGGGTGTTGCGTTTTTCGCTCGCCAAGGTGGCGTCCGATTGCACCTTAGAGGCAATCAATAAAATTACATGATTTCAGTATCTTAATTTGAACGGATGGGCGCGGGTTATGGATGTTGCGCTTTCCCGCCCCCTCCCTCTGTGGCGCATGCCCTGGACGCGAAAATTTCCCGATCCCATCGCCGCCGCCAAATGGTCGTCCAGCTGCATCAAATCGCATCTTTCGACCGCCCCCTTCGACACCAATCCCGCCCAGCATCTAGGCCGCCGGGAAGGGAAGTGGCCGACTGCATCAAAAGGGACATGAAAAGTGCGCGGGCGAGGTGGGGGGAAAAGCGCGTTTTCAGGGGTGCCACCCCCCTCGACCCCGTCCAGGCCGCCGCGTGCCGGCCCCGCGTGGCCTCTCCCCTCCGCTGGCGCTGGCGCAGAGCCGATCCTGCCTGGCAGGACGCGCAAGATTATTGCGCCGCCCGCCCCGCGCCGCTCCCCGATTTTCGTTTGACCGACTCGATCAATGTTCTCTATTTGTTCTATTCAATTTCGAAAGCGAGGACATGGACATGAGCGCAACCGCGATACTGCCTTTCGCAAAATCCTGCCTGGATCAGTTCAATTCCCTGGACATCACCGGCGACCAGCTGAAGCGGGCGCTTATCGTCTATGGGCGCGAAGGGGCGATCGAAGCCTTTGCCGACGCCGAAGGGATCAAGCCGCAGGCGTCGGCCGTCGCGATGATCAACCGTCGATGCGGCCTGTTCATGGATTTCGCAGACGGCCCCGGCATCCCCGATCATGAATATGATGCGCATCTTGAAGCCGTTGCGCGCGTGAGGCTGATCGAGCCGACAGAGGACGACGTGCCGCTGGGCGACAGCGGCGTGTGTTTCGATGACCGCCATTTCGACGAACTGCTCGAACTGGCTTCGGAATTGCCGTGGTGATGTGGCCCGCTACCAAGACGGACTGAAGGTCGCCACCTGCATATTCGAGGCGGCGGCATGGCATCGCACCGTGAAGGTCACTTGCCGATGCGGGAATATCGGCCTGTTCGACGGCCACGGGCTCTGGTGGAAATTCCAACGCAAGGGCTGGTCCGACGATTTCCGCGACGCGCGCCGAATGTTCTACTGCCGATCATGTTCGCAACGATCTGGGCGGAAGGTGCGCCCGTCATGGATTGGAACCTGCGATGAGCCGCCCCGCATTTGCCTTCCTCTCCCCGACGAACGGGAATGGAAGCGCGCCGTGAACCGCTTTCGCGGATAGCAAAAAGGCTGGCCGGTCAGGCCGCCTTGCCCCGCTCCGCGAAGCGCACCGCCTCGACGCCGATCATCTCGTTCAATTCGAGGAAGACCGACTGCAACGGCTGGATTTCCAGTTCAAAGAAGGCATCGGTCGCCTTCGTCACGTCACCGAAGCCGCCGGCGTTCGCCGGCACGATGCCCAGCAGCTGGGGCGGCACCCGATGCGCCGCCAGGATGTCGTCGCGCGTCGTGTTCTTGATCCCCAGAAACTCGTCCTTCGCGCCAGCCTCCGCGATCGGCAGCAGCTTGACGCCGTTTTCCTTGCCGGCGGGCGCATGCAGCAGCAGATTGCGGAAATTGCCCGGTCCCTTCGACCGCTCCAACGCCTTGCGCATGGCGCCCACGTCGCCATCGGCAAATTGCCCCATCAGATAGAGGATATAGCCCGCGTGGCTTCCGTTCTCGTAATAGCGACGCCGGAACAGGGTGGCGTTCTCGTTCAGCAAAGCCGATTGGATGGCCGGCACATATTCCGGCACCCCATAGAGTTCCTGGTTGACGTCTTCGGCCATCAGCTGATGCACGGTCCCCGGCGCGAACTCGCTTTCCGGCTGATGCCCCGGCACCCAATAGAAACGGCCTTGCTCGACACCGCGCCGCGTATATTTCGCCAGGCAATGGTCGAGGCGCATCGTGCGCCCAAGCCTGTTCGGGATTTCCTGCACATAGCCGTTGCCCAGAACCAGATAGTCTTGCGCCAGGGCGCGGAAATCGCGACGCGACAGAAACGGCGTGGGAATGAAGCTGGCCGCCAGCATGTTCTTTTTCAACATGATCGCGCTGCTGTGATGCGGCGACGCGCGCAGCGTCCGCGACAGCCCGTCCATGGAAATCGGCGGCTCATACCAGCGGCCATTGTGCCAGCATTCCAGCAGATCGAGCAGGGTCGCCCGGTTGACCGGCTCCGGCTCCCCAAAGGAGAAGGCCTCGATCGTCGGGCTATTGTCATTGGTCGCGACGATCGCGCCCTTCGACGCCTCGGCCATTTCCCGGCGGTTCATGCGGCGCGCGCGCTTGCTCATTCGAATAGCTCCAATCTGGCTGTCGGCATTTCCTTGCCGTCCAGCGGTTCGTTCATGAGGATGTGCATGGTCGCCCAGGCCAGATCGGCATGGCCGTCATCGCCGCCGCGCCCTGCCTTGAAGGTGATGTTGCGCCCGCTGGTCGTCAGGGTCTTCTTGATCGAGACGAAGGCCGACACGATGTCGAGCATGCCGGCATCGAACGCGATGCGGCCACGGCGCACGACATTCTGCGCCTTCATGATCATGTGCTGTTTCAGTTCCAGCGAATATTCGATCTTGGCGACGACGCCACCAGGCAGCGCGTCCGGCTTCGCCATGATCTGATAGACGCCGGCGCCCACGCCTCGCGCGTCGATGCCCAGATAGGTGCAGTTGTAGCGCTTCAGCATCGCCTTGATGAAATCGGCCTGCTGCTCGAAATCGAGGCCGCGCAGCTGGTGGCGTTCAAGGATGCGGAATGACCCGCCTTCGGTCGCCGGCGGCGCTGCGATGACCAGGGCGGCATTGTCGCCGTCCTCGCTCTCCTGCGGATCATAGCCGGCCCAGACAGGCCGGTTGCCGAAGGGGCGCGCGCTTTCCTGATTGAAGTCGGTCCAGTCGACCAGGCTATCGCAGCCGCAGCGGATCAGATCGTTGAATTTGAACGCGGACTGGCTGTCGTCCACGAAGTCGCACATGAACAGGTTGGCGAATTCGTCGGGCGCATATTCGTCTTCCAGCTCCTCAATATCGAAAAGGTCGCACCCGCCCGTTTCCGCGTCGCGGATATTGACGATGTTCCGCCAGATGCGATCCGGCCCGACGCTGCCCAGCGCGAGCGCGGCATGGCTAACGTCAATCTTGATCTGCTCGGACTTTTTGCGGCGCCGGTTGCGACGGTCGCCGGTCCAATAGGGATAGGCCGGATGCGCGACGGTCGATGGCGTGGAAAAGTAGGTCTTCCGCCACTTCTTATGGGTCGCCATGCCCGAAGCGACCTTGTTCAATTCCTCGAACGAATGGACCCAGAAGAATTCGTCAAAATAGAAATTGCCGTGCCGGCCCTGGGCGGTGCGGAAATTGGTCCCCAGGAAGTGCAGTTCGGCCGCCGCTTCCTCCGCCGGGCGCAGGTCCGACGTGATCAGCATCGGGTCGCCGGTCAGCGCGACGCCGACCAGCTTCGCGAAGCTGACGATATAGGACCGGAACTGGTGCGCCTGCGCCTTCGACGCCGATAGGAAAATCTGGTTCCGGCCCGTCTCGATCGCATCGATCAGGGCTTCGAACGCGAAATAATAGGTCGCGCCGATCTGGCGCGACTTCAGGATCATGCGGGTGCGCTGATCCTTCGCCTGCCACCAGCGATGCTGATAATCATACAGGCCGTCGAGGAAGATGCGCTTCAGTTCGGCCGCCTGGTCGGCGGTGAAATGGTTCTTCTTCGGCTTCTTGCGCGGTCCCGCGTTCCGGTTGCCGACCTTGTCGTTCAGATCGCCGGCATGGCCGCCGGGGGCCTCATAGCGGCGGACGCGGGCGAGCGCTTCGACCTGCCTGGTCAGCGCGTCCATTTCGACCAAGTCGCCGG
Organism: Sphingobium sp. 15-1; assembly: GCF_013375535.1. Classification (GTDB taxonomy): domain Bacteria; phylum Pseudomonadota; class Alphaproteobacteria; order Sphingomonadales; family Sphingomonadaceae; genus Sphingobium; species Sphingobium aromaticivastans. The sequence continues at coordinate 3,031,468 of NZ_JABXJG010000001.1, read as the reverse complement.
GGGTCTTCTTCTCCTTCGAAATCAGCGTCATCAGCCGGATTTCGAGGCAGTCCTCTATCTTGCGGATCGACGGCGCATCATCCCAACGGTCGCGTTGCTTCCACGCCTCGATCGTCGCGCGCGGGATCGGCCCGCCCTTGTCGTTGACGATGCCGTGCAGCGCGAATTCGTCCGCGATCTGCGTCACGCCCCAGCCCTTCCAATACAGGCTGCGCGCATGCCGGCGCGGATCGAACTGCCAGAAGGCAGACGGCGCGCCGGGCTGGGGGGATTGCCCAGAAGGTTTCTGATCGCTCATCGCGGCGGACCATGCCGCGCCGCTAACCCACTGATCATGCCCGTCCATTTGTAGAGGCGGCCTCTACAAATGCTCAGTCTTGAGGATCAGGCCTCGGAACGCCCTTTCTGCACCGGTCAAACGCACCAGCGCGCCGCCACGCAAGCAAGGAACCGGAACCGACCATGGCAAAGAGCAAATTTTTCCGCGTCTTCGTCGAGGGCTTCACCGCCAGCGATGGCCGCAAGATCGAGGCCGCATGGATTGACGATATCGTCGCCACCTTCAACGCCGCGACCTACACGCCGCGCATCAACTGCGAGCATATCAAGGGCTTCAGCCCGGAACCGCCCTTCAACGCCTATGGCAGCGTCACGGCGGTAAAGGCCCAGCATGACGAACTGGAAATCGACGGCCAGAAGGTACGCTGCCGCGCGCTCTATGCGCAGGTCGAGCCGAACGAACAGCTGCTGAAGATCAACAAGGCCGGCCAGAAAATCTTCACATCGGTCGAAATCAGCCCCGATTTCGCCGGCACCGGCAAAGTGGGCCTGGTCGGCCTGGCCGTCACCGACAATCCCGCGTCGCTCGGCACCGAAGCCCTATCCTTCTCCGGCCTGAAGCCGATGTTCGACGCCCGCAAGGTGCATCCCGACAATCTGTTCTCCGCCTCGATCGAAACCACGATCGTCATGGAGCCGGATGGCGCGGACAATGGCAGCGTGGCCGATGCCATCAAGGCCGGCTTCGCCAGCATCGCCACCATGTTCAGCCGCTCTGAAACGGAAAAGCCGAAGGAAGAACCCCAGCCCAAGCCCGCGAACGACAATGCTGTGGATTTCACAGCTGCCTTCGCCGCGATCGGCGAGCAGGTGGCCGCCGCCGTCAAGCCCGCCCTGGACGCGGCGAACGCTGCCAACGCCGCCGTCGCGGAACTCACCGCCAAGCTGGAAAATACCGAACAGCAGGGCTTTTCGCGTCAGCCGGCCAGCGGCGGCGGCAATGCAGCCTTCCTGACCGACTGCTGATCCTCCCTCCCGCGCCCTCCCTTCTGCTCCCTCCCTCCATCGGAGACACCGGACATGCTCACCTCTACCCGTCTGCTCGTTCATGCCTTCGTCGCCCAGGTGGCGAAGCTGAACGGGCTTCCCGCCGGCCTCACCGCGACCCCCGGCCAGTTGGCCGAATTCAACGTCGCGCCGGCGATCGAACAGAAGCTCCAGGCCAAGCTGCGCGAAATCAGCGACTTCATGTCGCGCATCAATGTCATGCCTGTCGTCAACCAGCAGGGCAGCCGCGTGGGCGTGGGCGTCAATCGCTCACTGGCGAGCCGCACCAATCGCGCCGCCGGCAACAAGCGCAGCCCGCAGGACATCACCGGGTCGGACCAGATCGACCAGTATCTCTGCAAGAAAACCGACTATGACTATGCCTGGTCCTATGAACTGCTCGATGCCTGGTCGCATCAGCCGGAATTCCAGCAGCTGTGCCGCGACGCGGTGCTGGCGCAGAAGGCCGAAGACGTCATGTGCATCGGCTTCAACGGCGTGGCTGCGGCGGTGGAAACTGACCGTGAGGAATTCCCGCTGTTGCAGGACGTCAATTTTGGTTGGCTGCACAAAATCCGCACCTATGCGCCGGCGCGCGTCATGGCGCACGGCACCAAGGATGCCCTGAAAATCTACGTCTCCGAAACCGGAACGGCGGACTACGTCAACCTCGACGCGCTGGTCTTCGACGCGATCCAGAACCTCATTCACGAACGCTACCGCACCGCGACCGACCTGGTCGTCATGGTGGGCAGCGACCTCGTCCATGAAAAATATTTCAAGATCGTATCGGAAGCCGGCGACAAGGCCACCGAACAGGTCGCTCGCGACGTGATCCTTTCGAGCCGCCAGCTGGGCGGTAAGCCCACCATCCAGGTGCCCTTCTTCCCGGCGGGCAGCATCCTCATCACCAGCTTCAAGAACCTGTCCTACTACTGGCAAATCGGCACCGCCCGTCGCGCCATCCAGGACAATCCGTCGCTGGATCAGATCGATAACTTCGAAAGCATCAACGACGCTTTCATGGTCGAAGAGTATGGCAAGGCCGCCCTGCTCGAAAACATCCAGCTTGGGCCGAAGGTTTAATCCTTCGGCTCCCGCCCGCCCTCATCGAGCAGGAACAACATCATGACACCAGCACGTGCCCATCGGGAACGCATGGCCGCCCTCGCTGCCGCCGCCGTTGACCCGAAACCGGTTGTCTCCTCCGATGGGGGAGGGCAACCCGCCCCGCTGATCGTGGACCGCACCCCGGCCATGATCCACCGCGAGCAGATCGCAGCGACGGCGATCGTCACCGCCCCCGAAACCGCGACGTCGGCCGAAGACCGTATAGCCGCCCAGATCGTGCTGCGCCTGACCCATGACCTTCGCGACCTGAAGGAAATCAAGGGCGTCGATGCCAAGGTCGCTGCCAAGCGCCGGATGCTGCCCGAATATCAGGCATGGATCGATACCATCCTGGCGGCGGATGCCGGCGCGGGCGACGGCCTGATTGGCGAGGTCGTGCCGACCTGCATGGTCTGGCTGATCGATACCGGCGACTTTGCCGCCGCGCTCGACCTGGTGCCGTTCCTGCTGAAGCACAAAGTCGCCATGCCAGCGCGCTACAAGCGCGACGTCGCGACGGTCGTGGTCGATGAAATCACCGCCGCCGCCCAGACTGTCCAGGCGCTGGGCGAAGCCTTCCCGGCGGACATCCTCACCCGCGTCGCGGACCTGGTCGACGGCGTCGACATGCACAATGAGGTTCGCGCCAAGCTGCTGAAGGCCATCGGCGTCGAGCAGCTGCGCGCAGCGGAGGACATGGACGCGAAGGAATGCCGTGGGCCGCTGCTGGCTGCGCGGACGACGCTGACGGAGGCCCATCGCCTCTGGAACCGCGTGGGCGTCCTCGACCGCGTCAAGCGCGCGGAAAAGCTGCTGAAGGCGCTGCCGCCCATCACCGAACAGATCAACGAACAGGGCGGCCAGCAGGCCGCCTGACAGGCTCGCCCCCGGCGCTCGGGGGCGGATCGCGCGAGGCGGGAGGTTTTCGGACCATAGGGCCGCCCTCTGTCCCGATCCCCACCCCCGTATGCCGGCGGGCCGGAACGAAGGACAGAACCCATGATCGATACGTTTTTGGCTTGGCTCATGATCGCCGCGATCCTCGTCGGCGGCATCTGCATGCTGGCCGAATGGCCACTTGCCATGCGCAAGGGCTGGGATTCCACCGTATGCACCCGGCTCGCCATAGTGCAGCGATGCTGCGGCACGACGCTGATCGCCTATTTCTTCGGTAAGCTGGCGGTCCTGCTCTTTGTCTGGCTGTTCGGGCATCCTGGCATCCTCGCCTATCTGATCGCTGCGCTCGCCTGTTGGGTCGCGGTCGCTCTCATCTACTTCGCGGTCGGTGTCGGCCTGTCGGATCGCTTCAGCATCGTGCCGCGCGCTTCGTCGGCGCTTTGCCTGCTGATCCTTGGCGTCATGGTCTTCGTCGGCGGTGCGTCGATCCTTGCCCGGAACGCGATGGCATGAGTTTCGTTGCGCGCCCTCTCGCCTCGGAAATCGAGCAGCCGCCGGCGCCGGAAACGGTCGTCGTGAATGACGGCTTTTTCCCCGACGTCGATCCGGCGTCGGTGCGGGACGTCGCGCGCATTCCGACCAGCATCACGCCCGCCCGCCTGCGCGCCGCGATCCTGGGCGGCATCATGTCGGCGGAAATCGACCTGCGGCAATTCGCCGCGGATTGTCGTGCCGCCGGCTATGCGAAGCTGGCAGACGTCCCGGCGGACCAGCTGGACGGTCAGAGCGTGCAGCTGATCCGCTATCAGCGCGCGGTCGCTCTGTTCGCCAAGGCTGAACTGATCGAACGCCACCGCGATTTCGATACCACGTCCGCCGGCGGCAGCCAGGCCGACGAACTCACCCCGTCGATCGATGAACTGCGCCGCGATGCCATCCACGCGATCCGCGACATGCTAGGCCATCTGCGCACCGGCGTTTGGCTGATCTGATGGCCGCCGCGCTGCGCCCATCCCCAATCAAACTCGTGGCCCGACAGGGCGACAAGCTGGATCAGCTGCTGTTCCGCGACGCGGGCCTTGGCCCGAACGAACTCACGCGCGTCCTCGACGCCAATCCGGGCCTTGCCGACCTCGGCACCATCCTCCCGCTCGGCACCGTCGTCATCGTGCCGGCCACCGCCACCACCGAAGCCAGCGCGACCCGCGTGCGGCCCCTCGTTCAACTCTGGGACTGATCCATGGACCTGCGCACCCTTCTTCAATCGGCCCCCGACTTCATCGGCTCGCTCGCGCCCTCGCTGATCGGATCGGGCGTCGCCCAGGTCTGGAAACCCGGCCTGTCGTGGCGCCAGCGCTTCGTCCAGTGGATCGTCGGTTCGACGGTCAGCTTCTACGCGACCCAGGCCATCATCGAATTCACCGGCTGGAATGAATTCATCGCGCAGTCGATCGGCTTCGGCATCGCCCTGATCGCCTTCGACGCCACGCCCCGGCTGATCGCGGCGACGTCCGACGCCCTCACCCGCATCCCCGCCGACCTGGCTGACCGCTTCACCAAAAAGAGGCCCTAAGACCCATGCGCATCATCAACCGCATCAATATCCATTGCACCGCGACCCGCGCGGGCCGCGCCTATACCGTTGAGGATATCGACCGCGACCATAAGGCGCGGGGCTTCGGCGCCGGCGCCTCGCGCCCCTGCGGCTACCACTATGTCATCGATGCCGATGGCACCGTGCATAAGGGCCGGCGCGAAGATGAAATCGGCGCCAATGCCGCCGGCTATAACAGCAACTCGATCGGCATCGTCTATGTCGGCGGCCTCGACGCCGCCGGCAAGCCGCTGGACACCCGTACCCCGGCCCAGAAAGCCGCGCTGGCCGTGCTGGTCCGCGATGTCGCTGGTCGGCATAAGGTGCCGCCGTCGCGCATCCTCGGCCATCGCGACCTCTCGCCCGACAAGAACGGCAATGGCAGGGTCGATCCGTTCGAATGGACCAAGCAATGCCCCTGTTTCGATGTCCAGCCCGAAGTTGCGGGCTGGCTGAACGGGGGCTGATCCCATGGCGAAGCTGACCGTGATCCTGAAAACCGCCTGGGGGCTGCTGACCGGCTCCCGCGAAACCGTCCTGCTGATCGCCATCGCGGGCGCGGCAGCGGCGCTCTATGCCTGGGGCGCCACCGCGCGCAGGGATCGCGATCAGCTTCAGGTCTGGGCGGAAAAGGCCTGCCTCTCCGCCGGCGCCACCTTTACCGGCGCCGGCAAGAAGGTCGATGCCTGCGCCCAGCGCATTGCGGACCTGGCCGCCTTCGAACGACAGACGCAGGCCGCGACCAACGCCATCCTTGCGGGCGCCGTCGAGCGCCAGGCCACGAAATCGGCCGCCGACACTACCCTTGCCCAGAACCAAGCCGCGCGCCGCACCGATGCCGCCGCGCAGATGGAGAAAGCCGATGCTCAGATTGCCCCGGATGATCGCGTTGGGCCTGATTGGTTCGATAGCCTCAATCGCGTTGCAGGGCTGCGCCCACCAGGCAGTTGACCGCCCCGCGCCGCCCGTCGTCGCGATCGAGGTAAAGGACACGCCGCCGCCTGACCTGCTGACCTGCCCGGTCGCGCCGGGGGGCTTCCCCAAGGACGCCCAGGCCGAAATCCCGCCCGCTGTCCGGGCCGTCATCATCGACATCGCGAAGGCGCTCGCCTCGACGCGCGACCAGCTGGTGCGCCTGGTGCGCTGGCATAGCGCCGGCGCCTGCGAGGATGCCGGCTGATGCGCAAGGCCGATAGCCTGCGGCGCTGGCTGACCGCGTTCCTGCCCGAATTGGCAACCCATGCTGACCGCCTTCAGATTTATATCGAGGGCGGCCAGATCATGACGCGCAAGTCCGCGACGCTGTCTTTCGTCTATGGCTATACGCTGAAGGCCCTCTTCACCGATTTCGCCGGCGACAGCGACCGCCTGATGGTCCCGGTGCTGGCCTGGATCGAAAAGGAACAGCCCAGCTTGCTCATGAGCAACGACAGCCAGCCCTTTTCCTTCGAAGCCGAACTGCTCGACGGCGATCTGTCCGACGTCGAACTGTCGATCGACCTGACCGAAACCGTCCTGGTCATCCCGCGCCCCGATGGCAGCGGCTATGACGTCACGCACCCGGCGGAACCGACCTATAATCAATTCGACGGCGTCACATCATCTTTCTGGCAGGGCTTCGGCGGCACTGACCTGCTGGCGCAAACCGATGATCCTGACGCCGTGCTGACCCCGGCGGTGCCGCCGGCGACATGAGCGACGACTTGGCCGAAATCGAACGGATCGCGGGAAGCCTGCTGCGCGGCCTATCGTCGGGCCAGCGGCGCGCCCTCATGCGCCGCATGGCCCGCGAACTGGCGATCAGCCAGCGCGAGCGCATCACCGCCCAGCGACAGCCCGACGGATCGGCCTTCGAAGCGCGCAAGAAGAAGGAACCGCCGGTGTCGGGCCGGGGCGCGGCCTGTTTTCTCTATCCCGCTGGTGGCGGCGGTGCACCGCGCCGCGTGATCATGAAAAGTTTCACCTGGGGCAACGGCCAGATGATGACCGGCTTCGATATCGAGGCCGGCGCGATCCGCTCTTTCGAGTTCGCCAAGGTCGTCAAATGGCTTCCGGTGCCGGAAGAATATCGCAATGCTGGCGGCGGCAAACTGCGCCGGCGCGGCGGCCTGCGGCGAAAGGCCATGTTCCGCCGCCTCGCCAGTTCCCGGTTCATGAAGACCAGCGCCGACGACCAGGGCTTTTGGGTCGGATTTTCCGGCAAGGTGTCGCAGATCGCCGGCGTCCACCAATATGGCCTGCGCGATAAGCCATCACTACGCGCGAAGGTGGTTCCCTATCCCCAGCGCGAATTGCTGGGGGCCACGCCAGCAGATCGGGAACGGCTGCTGGATTTGCTATACAATCACATGGAAACGCTTTGAGCCTTCGCTCAGTCTCGGCCCGCTCCAACAACCTTTCGGAAGAACCGTCTAAGGCTATTTTCGGAGCCTGATTGATCTTCCAGCGCCGGAACCGCAGGCTCAATGTCAGTCAGCCAGTTCAAATTGGCGATAATTTGATCCGCCGCCTTTCGGCTATTTGCCTGAAACAACATGCTTACTTTGAAAAATCGGCACTGTTCGAAATCGCATCCCGCAAAGCCAATCGCATTTTGTGGGATAGCATCGTCCCGAATTTCTATGGCGTCGGCATGATCGAAATGATTTCTAAGAAATTTTGCGTTGTTAAATACAACGAAAATGTTGGCTGGTCCTATGATTTCACAGTTTATAAATTTCTTATTCAATACAACTTGATCGTATGGATTTACAAGATCAGTTACCTTTATCCGTTTGTTTTGGAAAATTGTTTGCATCGGGTCGAACGGAGAACTGTCACCACTTAACCTCGATCTATTCCGCGCTTCTACTCGCCACAAGCTGGCTCTCGACATTAGCGAGATCGATACAGTAGTTAAAAAGAAGGCAATCAAGGCTGATGACAATACGCCAAAGGCGCCCAAATGGCTAATCCAACCAATGCTTTTAGAAGCTGAGCCGATCACGAATGCGGCAATTGTCCCAGGGACTACTGCTCCCGCAAAGGTCCAGATGTTTGCAACGCGACTAGACCACCGATCGAACGTATTACCTACCCCCATAAGCCCTCCAGGTCGCTGCCATTTTGCGGACCTGCTACAACATGATGATCCGTTCGCGAAATCCATTCGCGATCCTTAAATGTTGAGTTTCTCTCGACCCTCTGAGTTTAGACTGGTCCATTTGTAGAGGCCGCCTCTACAAATGCAGGCGGTAGCGCCCCCCATGACCCCCGCCCGACATGGGCGCCATGGCCGATGCAACCTATACCGCCGTTGATCTGTCGCGCCTCCCCGCGCCGGACATTATCGAGGCTCTCGATTTCAATACGATCGAGGCCGACGCAGTCGCGCGCATGGTCGCGCTCATGCCGGAATTCGAAAGCCGCGACAGCGATCCGGCGACGAAGCTGTTGCAGGTCGTTTCCTACATCGTTCAGATGGTCCGCCAGCGCGTAAACGACGCTTGCCGCGCCGTCATGCCGGCCTATGCCGTGGGTGCCGACCTCGACAATATCGCGGCCCTGTTCGGCATTACCCGCCTGACGATCACGCCGGCGGATACCGTGCTGGGCATCCCGGCGGTGATGGAAAGCGACACCGATTTCCGCCGCCGAATGGTGCTGGCTCCCGAAGGCTATTCGGTCGCGGGACCGGAGGGCGCCTATATTTTCCATGCCCTGTCGGCCGATGCCGATGTGCTGGACGCCAGCGCCACCAGTCCCGATCCCGGCGAAGTGCTGGTTTCGATCCTCTCCCGCACCGGCTCCGGAACCGCCTCCCCCGAATTGATCGCGACGATTTCGGCCTATGTGTCGGATGAAACGCGGCGCCCCCTAACCGACTTCGTCACCGTGCAATCCGCTTCGATCGTAAACTATGCGGTCATTGCCACTCTGACGACCTTCAGCGGCCCTGACGGGGGCGTGGTGCTGGCCGCCGCCCAGGCAAGCCTTGATGCCTATGTCGAGGCAAGCCACCGCCTGGGCCGAGACATCACTCGCTCGGCCCTCTTCGCCGCCCTGCATGTCGAGGGCGTCCAGAATGTCGTCCTGACCTCGCCGGCGGCCGACATCATCATTTCACGCACCCAAGCACCATTCTGCATCGGCACGACCGTCAACTATGCGGGGACGGGCGAATGACCTATCCCACGCTGCTGCCTCCCGGCTCGACCGCGCTGGAAAAGGCGCTGGAACAGGTCGCTGCTGGCATGCTCGACTTGCCCACGCCGATCCGCACTGTCTGGTCGCCTGACAACTGCCCCATTAGCCTGCTGCCTTGGCTGGCCTGGGGACTGTCCCTAGACAATTGGTCGTCCGATTGGTCGGAAGGGATCAAGCGCGAGCGCGTTCGAAAGGCGATCCCTATCGCGCGCCAGAAGGGCACCGCCGCATCTGTTCGTTCGGTCGTCCAGAGTTTCGGCGGTTCGGTCGCGATCCGCGAATGGTGGCAGATGGTGCCGAAAGGCGATCCGCACACCTTCAGCCTGGTCTTGAACCTTGATCAGAACGGCGCGCCGGCATCGGCCGCCTTTGTCGACCAGGTCATTGCCGAAGTCGGCCGCGCCAAGCCGGTGCGCAGCCATTTCACTTTCACCCAGGGCATCACCGCCAAGGCCAGCGTTGGCCTGATCGCAGCGGTGCGCCCGACCATCTACGCCCGCCTGTCCTGCACGGCGCCGGCGGCCTGACCGGAGGAATCATGGCCTTTACCTTCATCGTCACCAATGCGGGCCGCACCGCGCTCGTGAACGCCGCCAACACCGGGACGGCACCTGTCACGATCGCCCAAGTCGGGCTTACCGCGACCGCCGTCACCGCCACCCCGGCTACTGCGGCCCTGCCTGGTGAATTCAAGCGCCTCGCGACACTGTCGGGCGATGTCGTCGCGGACGATACCATTCACCTGATCGTGCGGGACGAAAGCGGCGACGTTTTCAACGTGCGCAGCCTCGCAATGTATCTGGCCGACGGGACGCTGTTCGGCATTTACGGGCAGGCCGCCGTCCTGATCGAGAAATCCGCGCAGGCCATGATGCTGCTCGGCATCGACGTCAAATTCGAGGACATTGCAGCCACCACCATCACCTTTGGCGACGCCAATTTCCTCAACCCGCCCGCCACAACTGAACAGATTGGCGTCGTTGAACTGTCCACTTTGGCCGAAACGATCGCTGGACTCGACACCAGCCGCGTTCCTGCTGCGAAGATGGTGAAGGACGCGGTGACCGCCTGGCTCGACGCCCGCTTTGGCGTAGGCAACTCAGGTATCTGGCATCCGGCGAACGACGGCGCAGGATCGGGGCTGGATGCCGATCTGCTCGACGGCCAGCAGGGTAGCTATTATTCCAACATCACTGCTCGCCTCGGCTACACGCCGGTCCAGCAGGGCACAGGCAACGGTCAGCTGGGGAACGTCGTCAAGATCGGATGGTCTGGAACCCGCTTGAAGGGGACCGTTGATGTCACAGATCAGGGCAATTTCGTTTTTGACAACAATCTTTCTGGCGGCGCTCTGGACGTGAACGGCGCAACCGTTCGCCGTGGAAGTTACCATCTGTTCGGCCCTGACAATGATGGCAGCGGATCCGGCCTCGACGCAGATTTGCTCGATGGGCAGGACGGGAGCTACTATAGCAACATCACTGCCCGGCTTGGATATACGCCAGCGAATAGGGCAGGCGACACGTTTACGGGGAACATTGCTGTTCCGACAATCTATGCGGGGCAAGTGGCGCTGCCAAACAGCGGTGCCAATCAGGCCATCATGTACCTGCATGAAACGGGAGGGCTGACCTTCTCTTGGAACCGGCAGTCGGCGGGCAACGAGCGATATTTCTCGCTCTGGTCGTCCGGCGGCATGACCTATAACGGATCGACCGTGTGGCACGCCGGTAATGACGGTGCCGGGTCTGGCCTCGACGCCGACATGCTCGATGGACAGGACAGCGGCTATTACACGAACATAACGGCTCGCCTTGGCTACACGCCCGCGAACAGAGCGGGGGATACATTCACCGGCGCAGTGAACGCGACCAACTTTTACAGCATTTCAGCTTCGCCCGCGTTCATCTGGCGTCCCTCCGCCAATAATGTTGATCGCGTGGTCGGCTATTACGACACAACCGCCAGCGCTCTGACTTTTGCGCTTTCGGACACATCGGGGGCTTTTGTTCGTTCGCTCGCGCTGTTTCAGTCAGGCACCTTGCTTTGGAGCGGCAATCCCCTCTGGCACGCAGGCAATGACGGCGCTGGCTCCGGCTTGGATGCTGATCTTCTCGACGGGCAGGACAGCAGCTATTTCACGAACATTCCAGCCCGCCTCGGCTATACACCCGTCAGGATAGGCGGCGGCGTCGGCCAAGGCTCCAACTTCGTCTATATCGGATGGGCCGGCACGCGCCTCAAGGCGACTGTCGATGCGACCGATCAGGGCAATTTCGTCTTCGACGGCAATCTGTCGGGTGGTATTTTGGATGTGAACGGCTCGACCGTTCGCCGCGCGGGGAACCACCTGTTCGGCCCCGACAATGACGGCAGCGGCTCCGGTCTGGATGCCGATATGGTCGACGGCTACCAAGCCAGCGACTTGGCGAAATATGCCGATTTCGCCAACAATTTGTCGGCTGCGGGTTATCAAAGGCTCCCGAACGGCATGATCATGCAGTGGTGTACGACTGCATCGCAGCAGAATGTTGAAACCACGGCGTCCGCAACCTTTCCTATTCAGTTCCCGAATGCGGTGTTGGATGTACAGCTAACAACGCGTGTCGACATCGCCAGCGTGGAAGCTGACACATGGTATCAATTGGTTGGCGACCCAACGACCAGCGGCTGCACCGTCATGCGCGCTCGTTCGGACAATGATGCTGACCGCCCGACCTACTGCCGCATTTATGCCATTGGCCGATAAGGAAACTCCGCATGTGCCTCTATTTCAGCCCCGGCGATATCGCCTTCTTTGACGACGCTATCCACTCCGCCCTGCCCGCTGATGCAGTAGCGATATCCGCCGACCTGCACCGCCAGATGATGGATGAGCAAGCGACCGGCAGGATCATAGTCGCCGATGGGGACGGAATGCCGATGACGATCGCGCCGCCGCCGCCAACCGATGCCCAGCTTCTAGCCGCTCTCCGCCAGCGCCGTAATGGCCTCCTCGCGGACTGCGATCATACCCAGATGCCCGACGTCAGCCTGACCGATGAACAGCGTGCGGAGTGGCGGCAATATCGCCAAGCGCTGCGAGACCTCCCTGAAACTGTCGCTGACCTGACGGCTATCGACTGGCCTATCGCCCCAACCATCTAAGCGAGGATTGATCCATGACCGAACTGACCACCAAAATCGGCGCATTTGACAGCGAAAGCCGCAGCGTCCCCGTCACTTTCACCAGCGGCGACATCAAGCACGAACGCCGCGTTAATGCCGTGCTGAAAGATGACGGAAGCTATGACAAGGCGGCGACGAAGGAGCGCGTCGCGGAAGTGGCGCGCGGCGTCGCTCACAAGATCGGCCTTGGCGTCATCACCATGCCGCCGCCGGAACCGGAAATGCCTGCGGTCGATCCGTCAGCCGAATAGAGACCGGCGGCGGCTATGAACGCCGCCGCTCCCCCTTAACGGAGGGGGCTTGGGATGTCCCCACATCTCCAAACCGCGAGCCTGCACTCGCACTCTCAGGGCGGCGCGCCCGCCCGTTTTTGAGTTCCCTCCGTGGCATGCCATGGCGGGACATCGTGCAGGATTTCCTACATGTCTACCTCTTTTGTTCCCGTTCGCCCGGTTTCTCCCGTCGCCGGATATATCGGCGGAAAACGCAACCTTTCCCGGCGAATTTGCGCCATAATCGACAGCATCCCGCACAGCAGCTATGCGGAGCCCTTCGTGGGGATGGGCGGCATCTTCCTGCGCCGCTCGCGCCGCCCGCGCGCCGAAGCCATCAATGACATTTCCGGCGACGTCGTGACGCTGTTCCGCTGCCTTGCGGAGCATTATCCCTATCTGGTCGACATGCTCCGCTTCCGCGTCGCGAGCCGCGCCGAATTCGAACGGCTCCTTGGACAAGATCCCGATCGCCTGACCGACCTTCAGCGCGCCGTCCGCTTCCTCTATGTCCAGCGCCTCGCTTTCGGCGGCAAGGTGTCGGGCCGAGGCTTCGGCGTCGATGCCGCCGCACCCGCCCGTTTCGACGTCGGCAAGATCGAGCCTATGTTGGCCGATGTCCATGAACGGCTGCAATCCGTCGTGATCGAGCGGCTTCCCTATGCCGATTTCATCCGACGCTATGATCGCGCCGGCGCTCTTTTCTACCTCGACCCACCTTATTGGGCCTGCGAACGCGACTATGGGGCCGATGTCTTCAGCCGCAGCGATTTCGCTGCGCTGGCCGAGCAGCTGGCAGGGATCAAAGGTAAGTTCCTGATGTCGCTTAACGACACCGCCGGTGTGCGAGAGACCTTCGCGCGCTTCGCCATAGCCTCGATCGACACCACCTACAGCATCGGCGGCAAGCCGACGAAAGCAGGTGAAGTACTGATCAGCAACTTCGTGCTTCCTGCTAACGATCTGTGACGTTCAGCCCCTGCGCCTACATCAGCGCAGGGGCGAAAGCGGCCGGCCCTCTAGCGACCATTCCTTGCCATTCGATTGATCGGATCAGCACTCCGATTGCAGACGTTGGACACGCTGCTATTGTGTGCCGATGGATAAGCCCCGCTTCCGACGTTGGCTCGGCTATAACTACCTGCCTCTCAATCTATCGGCGTGGTTGACGATTGCAGCCCTCCTTTTGGTAGAGGCACCATTGATGGCGTTGTCGCTTCGCGTGGCCCCCGAATCTCTGGAATGGTGGTGCCTAGCCGTATTGTCGTTCGCCATTTTTCTATCGGGGTTGGCGTTTATCCACTGGCATGCGGATTGAAACCGCTAGTCTGCGAACGACCAGTTTTTGCTGTCAATGGCGACCCTTGCATCTCCTAGAAGCTGACGTTCACGCGTGATATGCCTGTGCCACATGCTTTATGTTGCACTGATCTTTCTGACGCTGTTCGTTGCGTTCTTCGTTCGCGAGGCTGTCGTCTCGTTTCGAACGGGCATCGTGACGAGCAGAGGGCTAACGTTCAAGCGCCATGATAAACCGATCCTTTATTGGTTGGGTCTAAGCGGATGGGTTTTCATCGCCGTGACGGGAGCCGCGTTCGCCTTGCTACTCATGTTTAGCACCCGATGACGACCACTTTTTGCTATGAGAATGAACACGTCATGCGCCTGTAAGCAGCCATTGCTTCACAAAGCCCATCGGGCCACATTCCTGCGAATGAAACCGAGATCATCCCTGTTAGCAATCGCGGCTTTGACGTCAGCTTGCGCGACGGTTCAGTCCGCAACGATTGAGGACAGAACTTTGTCCCACGGATGCGCCGATACTATCGTGGTCGGCCGAATAAAGAATGGCGAATATAAATCAGTCCAAAATGACGAAGATATTCTCGGTCATGGCTGGATCGACGCTCATGTTCAGGTGAAGCGATTGGTGACAGGAGGCGACGTGCCTTCGTCGTTGCCTATCAAATATTATGCACATACCTACATGCGCGACGATCGAGATTTCATGCTTGTGTTGTCAGGAAGCCGTTCCGCTGGGTTCGAGTTAAGGAACGCGCAACTTATGTCAGTTCGGCCGAGGATAGCTGCCAAGTGCGACGGCTGAACTATCCCAAAGTCAGCTTTGCACAATTCCAGCGCCAAAGCTGCCTGACCGAAAGCCACCCATCTTTGACGTAGCGGCGTAAAGGCGAGCCAACAAAGGGCAGCAAACAATCAACCGCATTTGTAGAGGCGGCCTCTACAAATGCGCGCCCGCGAAACGCAGGAAGGTGCGCGCCATGGTCCGCCCATGGCGCAATCCCAAGATCATGAACAGCTGACCGGGCAGGTCATCCAGCTAGGCACCATCGCATCGGTCGATCACGCCAACGCCACCTGCACCGTCGAAACCGGCGATATCACGACCGGCGACCTGCCATGGATCGCGCAGCGCGCCGGCGGCGTCCGCACCTGGTCACCCCCGACTGTCGGGGAACAGTGCGTCATCCTTTCCCCCGAAGGCGATATGGAAAGCGCCTTTGTCGTCCTGGGCCTCTATTCCGACGCCTGCCCGCCACCGTCCACCAATCCCGACGTCGTCCATCTGGAATTCGCAGACGGCGCGATCATCGCCTATGATCAGGCCGTGCATGCGCTGGCCGTCACGTTGCCCGAAGGCGGCACCGCGATGATCGATGCTCCCGGCGGTGCCACCTTCAACGCCGATGTGACGATCAATGGCAACGTCAATGTCGCCGGCACAGTCACCGCATCCGAAGACGTCCTGGGCGGCGGCAAGAGCCTGAAGGGCCATAAGCATAGTGGCGTCCAGTCCGGCGCCGCCCAGACAGGGGCGCCCGTCTGATGGCAGGCATGGCGCGGATCAGCGGGGCGGTTCTCGATGGCCTCGACCATATCAAGCAATCGGTGGCTGATATTCTCGGCACCCCTATGGGATCGCGCGTCGGCCGCCGCGAATATGGCTCCCTGCTGCTCGAACTGATTGACCAGCCCATGACGTCGGCGAACATCCTGCGCCTCTACGCGGCGACCGCTGTCGCCCTGTCGCGCTGGGAAAACCGTATTCGCCTGCGCCGCGTCGGCCTGGTCGCGGGCGAGCGCCCCGGCTCCGCCACGATCACGATCGATGCGACCCGCACCGACACTAGCGCCACCAACGCCCTCGTCCGCCTCTCCATCCCCCTCTCTGTCTAGCCAAGGAGCCGATCATGGCCTTCAAACATGGGATCACGCTTACCGAAATCAGCGAGGGCGCCCGCACCCTCACCGCCGTTTCGACGGCCATCATCGGCCTGGTCGCGACTTCGGCCGACGCTGATGCCGACGCCTTTCCGCTGAACCGCCCCGTCCGCATCACCGATATTGAAGCGGCGATCGGCAATGCCGGCGTCGATGGAACGCTTGCCATTGCGCTGCGCGCCATTGCGGACCAGGCTCGCCCTGTCGTCGTGGTCGTCCGCGTGGAGGAAGGCGCCGATGCTGCTGGCACCGCTGCGAACGTCATCGGCACGACGGACGCAAACGGGCAGAAGACGGGCATGCAGGCGCTGCTGGCGGCGCAGGCGCAGCTGGGCGTCAAGCCGAAGATCATCGGTGCCCCCGGCCTCGAAACGCAGGCGGTCATTGCTGCCCTGGTCGTCGTCGCGCAGAAGTTGCGCGGCTTCGCCTATGCTCGCCTGGTCGGTGAGGCGACGGCCGACGCCATCCTGTTCCGCGCCAATTTCAGTGGCCGCGAACTGATGCTGCTCTATCCCGATTTCCTCGCCTTCGATACCGCGTCAGCCGCCAACATCGCCAGCTTCGCCGCTGCCCGTGCCATGGGCCTCCGCGCGCGGATCGATGAGGAAGTGGGGCCGCACAAGACCCTGTCCAATTATGAGGTCCAGGGCGTCGTCGGTCTGACCAAGGATATCTATTGGGATATCGAGGACGCCAGTAGCGAAGCGGGCCAGTTGAACGCCAAGGAAATCACGGCGCTGATCCGCACCGACAGCGGCTATCGTTTCTGGGGCAACCGCACCACGGCAGAGGCGGGAAGCCTGTTCGCCTTCGAAAGCACCGTGCGCGTCGCCCAGCTGCTCGCGGACACGGTCGTCAACGGCATGCTCTGGGCGATCGACAAGCCCATAACGCCGGCGCTGGTCCGCGACATTGTCGAGACGATCAACGGCTTCTTCCTTCAGCTGAAGGCCGCCGGCGTCGTCCTGGGCGCCAACGCCTGGTATGACGAGGCGAACAACAGCACCGTCAGCCTGAAGGCCGGCAAGCTGCGGATCGACTATGACTATACGGTCCCGCCGCCGCTCGAAGACCTCGGCTTCAACCAGCGCATCACCGACAGCTATTTCGCGGACTTCGCGAGCCTGCTGACCGGCAACAGCTGACCGGCCCGCCTCCCTCCCCCTCATTCGCATAGGAGCAAGCCATGGGACTCCCCAGCATCCTCAAGAACATGATGCTTTTCAACGAAGGCCAGAATTACATGGGGGAGGTCAAAACCGTGACCCTGCCCCCGCTGACCCGCAAGATTGAGGAATGGCGCGGCGGCGGCATGCCCGGTGCCATCGGCATCGACATGGGCATGGACGGCCTTCTGGAAATGGCCTCGACCTTTGGCGGCCCGATGCGCGATATCCTTCGCCAGTTCGGCGTCCTCCTGGTCAACGGCGTCTATCTGCGCTGGGTCGGCTTCCACCAGAAGGACGACACCGGCGCGACCGATACGGTCGAGGTCATCGTGCGCGGTCGCCACAACGAAGTCGACATGGGCGACCAGGAAGTGGGCGAGGTCGGGGAATTCAAGGTCACGACCACGCTCGCCTATTTCAAGCTGGTTTGGAACGGCCGAACCGAGATCGAATATGATCCGCTGAACGCCGTCTTTATCGTCAACGGCGTCGATCTGATGGCCGAACAGCGCAGTGGCCTCGGCCTCTTCTGATCCATCCTGCCCGGCGCGCCGCGTCGGGCAACCTTTCCCTTCATCACCGGAAAATCATCATGAGCGAACCCGCCACCCCCTTGTTCCGCACCGTCAGCCTCGACACGCCCATCGTGCGCGGCGAACAGACGGTCGACACCATCAACCTGCGCAAGCCCAAGTCGGGCGAACTGCGCGGCCTCTCCCTGGTCGATCTGGGCCAGCTGAAGGTCGATGCCCTGACCAAGCTGCTGCCCCGCATCTCGACGCCGCCCATTTCCGAAGCCGAGGCCGCCAACCTCGACCCGGCGGACCTGCTCGCATGCGGCGCGGAAATCGGCGGTTTTTTGTTGCAGAAGTCGCAGCGTATGGATGCCCTCGATCAGTAGATGACGCGATGGCGGACGTGGCGGTCATCTTTCATTGGCCGCCGCAATCCATGGACGACATGCACCTGTCCGAACTCATGTCCTGGCGCGATCAGGCCGCCAAACGCTCCAAGCCCCCCGAAACGCCGAAAACGAAGAAGCGCTGATGGCAGACAAGAACCTTCGATTGCAGGTCATCCTTGAAGGGCTGGACCGCGTCACGGCACCGCTGAAGCAGATCACCGGCGCGTCCGCTGCGGCGCGCCGCGACCTGGCCGAAACGCAAAAGCAGCTGAAGTCCCTCGACGCCCTGCAAAAGCAGGTCAGCAGCTACAAGGCCAAGGAAACCCGGTTCGCGGACGATACGCGGAAATATGAGGAAGCCCAGCAGCGCGTCGCCGCCCTGCGCGACCAGATCGCCGCGACCGAAGGCCCCACGAAGAAGCTGCGCGCCGAATTCGAGAAGGCCGAACGCCACACCGCCCAGCTGGCCGCCCGCCTCGACGCCGGCGGCACCGAACTTCAGCAGCTTGCCGCCAAGCTGTCGGCCGCCGGCATCGACGTCGCGGACCTGGCTTCGCACGAAGGCCGCCTTGCCGGCCGCGTCCATGACACCAACCAGGCCTTGCGCCAGCAGACGGCCCAGCTGGAAAAGGTCGAGCAGGCGAAGCGCAATTCGGACAAGCTGAACGACATCAGCGGCAAGGCGACGGGCGTTGGCCTCGGCATGATCGCCGCCGGCACCGCCGCCGCCGTGCCGGTCGTTGCCGCGACCAAACAGGCGATGTCCCTCGAAAGCGCGATGGCGGACGTCTCCAAGGTCACGAACATGGCCGCGCCGGCGATCGAGCGCATGTCCACCGACTTTCTCGACATGAGCGAGCGCATTCCCATGGCTGCGAACGAACTCGCCACCATCGCCGCCGCTGCGGGTGCCGCCGGCGTCGGCATGGACAAATTCGGCAAGCCCATGCGCGACCAGCGTGAGCAGCTGTTGCAGTTCACCAATGACGCGGCCGAAATGGGCGTGGCCTTCGACATGACCGCCGATATCGCGGGCGAGACGATGGCGAAGTGGCGCACCGCGTTCGAATTGCCCCAGGCCGGCGTCGTCGCCCTGGGCGACCGCGTCAATGCCCTGACCAATACCTTCGGCGGCAAGGCCGCGAACGTTACCGACATCATCACGCGCATCGGCCCCTTGGGCAAGGTCGCCGGCCTGGCCGCGCCGCAGATCGCCGCCCTCGGCTCCACGCTGGACAGCATCGGCGTCCCCAGCGAGGTCGCGGCCACCGGCATCAAGAATACGATGCTGGCGCTCACCAAGGGCGATGCGGCCACCAAATCGCAGATCGCCGCCTATAAGCAGCTGGGGCTTGAGGCGACCGACGTTGGCAAGCGGATGCAGACGGACGCCGCCGGCACGATCATCGACGTCATGGAGCGGATCGGCAAGCTGGACGCGGACAAGCAATCGGGCATCCTGACCCAGCTTTTCGGTTCGGAAAGCGTTGCGGCCATCGCTCCGATGCTGACCAACCTCGACGGGCTGAAGCGCCGCCTTGAACTGGTGGGCGACGCCGACAAGGTCGCGGGATCGATGCACGGCGAATTCCTCAACCGCATTGCCACCACCGAAGGCGCGACGGGCCTCGCCACCAATGCGCTTTCCGGCCTCAACATCACCATGGGCAAGGCATTGCTGCCAACGGTCGTCCAGCTGGCCGACTATGTGAAGTCAGCGGCCAGTTCGATGCGGGGATGGGCGCAGGAACATCCCGTCCTCGCAAAAGGTATCATGATCTTCATGGGCGCCGGCGCCGCGCTGTTGATCCTGCTCGGCGGCCTGGCGCTGGGCTTCGCGGCTCTGACCGCCGCTGCCGCGCCGCTGGGCATCGCCCTGGGGCCGCTGCTGCTGATCGTCGCCGCCGTGGCCGCCGTCGCGGCTGCGGCCTATCTGATTTATGACAATTGGGGCGCGATAACGGCCTGGTTCTCTGCCTTGTGGGAAAACATCAAGGCCATGGTCGGCGGCGCGATCAATTTTCTGATCGCCGCCTTCCTGAAATTCACGCCGCTGGGCCTGCTGATCAGCGCCTTCGCGCCGGCGCTCACTTTCCTGCGGTCGCTGAATTTCACCGAAATCGGACGCAATCTGATCCAAGGCCTGATCAACGGCGTCCTCGGCATGCTCGGCGCGCTCAAATCGACCATCATCGGCGCAGCCAGTTCGGTCGCCAATTGGTTCAAGGCGAAGCTGGGCATCCATTCGCCCTCGCGCGTCTTCGAAGGGCTGGGGGGCTTCGTCATGGCCGGCTTGGATCAGGGGCTTGCCGCGAACACAGATAGCCCGCTGGCCCGGATTTCCGGCTTGTCGGATGCGATGACCGGCAACATGACCGCCAGCGGCGATGGATTGCTGGCGCGCATGACCGACATCGCAGGACGGATGACCAGCGCGCTTGCCGCTGGCGCCGTCGCCCCTGTCATGGCCGCGGCTTCCCCCGCCATGGCTCAATCCGCCGCCAGCGCGCCGTCCTCTGCCGTCGCGCCCGCGCCGGCGACCTACAACATCAACATCACCGCCGGCCCCGGCGCATCCGCCACCGATATAGCGGAAGAGGTCCGCAAGGCCCTCGAAGCGATCGAGCGCGAGCGGCGCGGACGCGGCTTCGAGGACGATTGAGGACTGAAATATGCACCTGATGGCCCTTGGCATGTTCCTTTTTCAGATCCCGACGCTGGCCTATGACGAACTTCAGCGGAAGACGGATTGGCGCTTTGCCATGGCGAGCCGCGTCGGCACCCGCGACGCAGCGCAGTTCCTTGGCGTGGGAGAGGAAACCGTCAGCCTTTCCGGTTCCACCTATGCCGAAATCAGCGATGGCCGCGTTTCGCTCGACACCCTGCGCGAGATGGGCAACGCCGGCGAAGCCCTGCCGCTGGTGGGCGGCGATGGAACCGTCTTCGGCAATTTCATCATCCGGTCGCTGGACGAACGCCATGCCGTGCTGATGGCCGATGGCCGCGCCCTGCGGATCGATTTCGGCATCGACCTGTGGCGCGTGGACGACCCGGCGACGGCGCAGGCTTCGGCATGACCGACCGGATCGTCAACATTCCCGACTGGCGCGTGACGCTCGACGGCAAGGATTTGACCGACAGGATGCGCCCGCGCCTGGTGTCGCTCACCCTGTCCGAAAAGCGCGGCGACGAAGCCGACCAGCTGGATATCGTGCTGGACGACAGCGACGGCATGCTTGCGATCCCGAAGGAAGGGGCTACCTTGCAGGTCCATCTGGGCTGGAAACAGGGGCGCGACGTCACCCCCGGCCTGGTCGAGAAGGGCAGCTTCAAGGTGGATGACGTCACCCATAGCGGGCCACCCGATCAGATCAGGATACGCGCCCGCGCCGCCGATTTCACCAGCGCGATCCGCAACCGTCGCGAACAGAGCTGGAAGAATACGACGTTGGGCGCCGTGCTGAAGGATATCGCGGGCCGGAACGGCCTGACCCTGAAGGTCGCGGCCGACCTGTCCTCGATCGCGCTGCCGTCCATCACCCAGAACCGGGAAAGCGATATCGCCTTCCTCAAGCGTCTCGGCCGCGAGAATGACGCGGTCGCTACCATCAAGAACAAGCATCTGATCTTTGCGCGCAAGGGCGCCGGGACGACCACCAGCGGCAAGGCTTTGCCGACCCTTACCATCACCCGCCGCGATGGCGATGGCCACACCTGGTCGCGCCAGAAGCGGGACGGGCAGGAGGGCGTGACGGCCAGCTGGCACGACAAGAAGGGGGCGAAGCGCAAAAGCTTCACCGTGGGCAAGGAAGACGGCGCGAAGAAGCTGCGGAAGGTCTATCCCGACGAAGCATCCGCGAAGCGCGCCGCCATTGCGGAGCGCGACCGGATCAAGCGCGCGCCGGCGACGTTCGACATGAAACTTGCGCTAGGCCGGCCCGACGCCTTCCCCGAAACGCGGGTGAAAGCATCAGGCTTCAAGGATGAAATCGACGCGACGACCTGGCTGATCGCGGAAGTCACGCACATGCTTGATAACAGTGGCGGCTATGGCACCGATTTGAAGATGGAGACGGCCCCTTGATCAATTAAAACAGAGCATTTTTTTTCGCTTTGTCTTCTAATTCTTGAAATTGAGACCAAATGCCCGATCCTTCGAGATAGCTTCGTATTGACATGTAATTCGGGTCAGCGAGAAGGACCGTTGCCACAGTTGCGCTATATTGTTCTGACGGCTGAGCCTCGTTCAGAAGCTTGTGAACGGCACGAACAACCTTCTTTTGAGTTTTTAGCGAAGTATCCCCTGCCAATATTTTGTCCACATCCTCTTTAATTGTGCAAAGTGCTTCGCAAACCTCTGTTCCAATCTCAAATCTCAATCTTACAACCCGGTCCGAGTCATTTAGATAAACCGCGCGAATGGTTTCCTTTCCAATATCATCCTTTTCGTATAGTCGGAAATTCCTCAGATAAAGATGCTTGTTGGGATTATCGACATAGGGGTCAACAATCATGCCGTCAGTTACCACGTTGTGTTCGCCCTTTTCTCCATTGCAACGCTTGCAAGAAGGGAGAAGGTTGTCCCAGATGACGACAAGATTAGGATGATGTTTCTTGCAACGGAAATGTTCAACTTCCATGTACTTCGATTCTTCATCGATCTTCGCTTCGCAAAATGCACATTTTCCAGATGAAGATGCAAGCAAAGGCTTTTTAATAAAACTCTTGTTCCAAACAGAGCTGCCGTCTGCTTTGAACTGATCGGTGAGTTCCGAAATTTTTGAAGCATCCAGTTTTGAGGGAACGGGAGCCCGTTTAAGACGAATCATTCAGCACGATCCTGCACTGGTGCGGATGCAAGTTCGATGATTTTCCTAATGTGGCTGCTAGGATGCAGCATTTCCTTGAGAAGAACCTTGGCTTCCTGCATGCTGTCAAAGTCTTGACGGTCAACCGCCTCATCGAACTGCTTCAGGACTGAGCGATAGGCAACACTCTTGGTGTCTGCAACACCCATGACGTCCTCTAAGATTTCTTCCAATGACCATCCGCTATAACCGAACCTGCTTGGTTCGCCTCGTCGCACAAAAACATCGTCATCAGCCGACCTACCCAATGCTATTACTTCAGAAGTGGACGCTGACTGGATTACGTGAGGACTATGTGTAGTCGCAATAACTTGTGCATTCGGAAAAGCACGTTTTAAGATTGAACCGATCTTTTGTTGCCAGGTCGGATGGAGATGCAATTCAATCTCATCGATCATTATGACGCCGCCGAAATCATCTGCCGCAACTGCCAAGTTCCGATATTCAATCTCCTTCAGACACCCAAGAAGAAGAGTGTAGGTCGACTTGAAACCAGATGATAAATACTCAAATGGAAGTATCCCCGTAGGAGTTCGAACCATGATTTCGAAGGTCCTCGCATTTACTCCTTCGAAATGAAATTGCTCGTCCAATATCGAAAAAAATGATTTTGCAAGATCAAGGTTTCTCGTCATGTAATCCATCCAGCCAGCATCTTCAGAGTGGCTGGACAGAACGTATCTATTCAAGAACCATCTTTTAATTTCACTCGAGTCCAAACCGCTTGATAATCGGACCCCCTGTTCGTACTCGCTGAGCGTCGGATCCCGGTCAATTGTCTCGCGACGCTGATATGTGAAATCTCGACTGGCGCGGATATAAATAATCCCGCGAGACTCAGAGGAGGGGTTATACTGGTTGTCACTTTGATCTGGCGCGAAAGCATTGACAGCGATTTCATATTCTCTTGTCGATTCGCCGTTCCAGACTTGAACGGCAGCCCGCCCGCTTTCGCTATTGGCCTTCTTTTTAAGACGATTGGGAATCTGGGAAATAGTTGAAGCGATGGCTTCGAGAATTGTTGACTTTCCGATCCCGTTGTCACCGCAGATTAAATTGATACCGGACTGAAGGTCGAAGTCGATTTGTAATAGGGAAAACGGCCCAATAGAATTAAGTTGAAGCGTTTTGATCCGTATGGGTTCCACGTCATCCTCGGCTCTGGCAGTTGGATTTGCCGTAAACGGCTAATTACGTTTTCCTGACTATCGCAACGATACGGCCGAGAACGTGGAGTTCGTTGTCGTAGGCGATTTCGTCGCGCACATTCTGGTTATCGCTCATGATCTTGATCGAGCCATCCGCCATCTGGCGCAGGCGCTTGACCATTCCGCTGTTGCCATAGGCGCAGGCCCAGATTTTGTCCGCCAGATGCAGCGTTTGTTCGGACGCGTCGATCAGCAGCAAATCACTGTCGAGGATGGTCGGCGCCATCGAATCCCCGATGCCCTGCGCGAAATACAGATGATCCGGCGACGCACCGGTATAAATCTTGATCCACTCGCGCGAAAAATGGCGGACGGTCGTCGTGACCGGAACCTCCAATTCGGTTGCACCCATGCCATAGCGCAGATCGATTTCGCGGACTGGAACCAAACCCAATTCACCAGCGATGACGTCGGTCGAAGGAAGGGCCACATAGCCTTCGGCGGGATCATCGGTTTCGCCGCTCAGATAAGCCGGCGTGGTTTGCAGCGCCTGGGCGATTTGGTGGATGTGCTTCGATCCCTGGGCGCCGTTCTTGATCAGATGATTGATGCTGGGTTGCTTGATGCCCACGCGCCGCGCCAGTTCCGCTTGCGACATGCCTAAAGTTTCAAGCCGTGATCGGATGCGCCCGCCAAAATCCATGGCGCGCCACCCTATAGATTCGTCTATAGACCGAAAGTTAGATTTGCCTATTGACGAGTCTATAGATGCGTCTATAGATGGCTCTATGAGCAACAAACTTACCCTATCTCAAATGCTTGCGTTAGCAGTCCAACGCCGGATCGCGCCGGTAGGTAGCGTCACCCTTACCCCGTTCCAGGCTCTCCAACTTGCTGTTGATTTAGCTGGCGGTCAGTCCGCTATGGGCCGCATCTGCAAGAAGGCGCAGCCCACAGTCTGGAAATGGCTCCAGACGTCAAAGCGCCTGCCGCCTGAGCATGTGCTTGCCGTTGAGGCGGACACTGGCGTTTCGCGGAATCTTCTTCGCCCCGACATCTATCCCCTTTCTCTGCCCACCGAAGGCATCGGCCCCGGCGAAGAATGTGGGGGCATCATACCGGCTCTGGCTGCTCCCGTCCCTTGCGATCGGGTCGTCAAATTGCAACGAAAGGACATCCATTGATGCCCGTCATCACCATGCCCGCGCGCAAATGCGGCAAGTCTTTCTCGCATGCCGAACATTTGGAGATCGGCCTGCTCAATGCGTTGTTCGACGCTGGCCATCCGGTGAGCGCCAGCGATTTGGAAACGAAGCTGCGCTGCACCCGCCGCGACCTGTTCCGCGCCATCACCGCCCAATATCGCCTTGGCAACGTCCGCAAGGGCCAGCCCGTCGAACTCACCAATTCCGGCCATATTGCCATTGCAGCTGGGCGCCATGCGGGCACCGTGGCGGTGGCAGCATGAGCCGCCCCCAATATCGGCTGCGCGGACAATTTGTCGCGCGGCACACCTTGACCGTGGCGGAAGAATTGACCGCCCATCGGGACGAACCGACACCCGCTCCGCAATTGCCGCGCTGGTATAGCCTCGCCGCCTTTCTCGTCATGAGCAGCGCGACGATCTTCGCCATGTGCGCCCTGGGGAGGCCGGGGGCATGAACATGGATATGAAGCTGATCGCAGACCTTTCCCACACGGCGACGGCGCAGAAATCCCTTTTGGACGCGAAGCTGGCTGAGTTCGCTGCCTATGCGCACATGCGCAATGCTTCTGCCATGAACCTAGCGCGTGACCAGGCGCATACGCTGCTGGATGCCTATTGCGACACCACCGATCGTTCGATGGCCGAAATACGGAAGGCAGGCTTGGCATGACCAAGGTCCGCGCGCCTCTGTCCTTTTCCCTCGCCATCACGACGGCGGTCGCCCTCATTGGCTGGGACAAGGCCGCGACGCTCACGCGGCGCGCCAAGCGCACCGTTCGCCATTGGAGCGAAAGCGACCGCAAGGGGACGCCAACGCTTGACCAGGCCATCGCCCTCGATCGCGCCTATATGGAGGCCGGCGGCGATTTCCCGCCGATCCTGCAAAGCTATGCCCGCCAGTTGGACGTCACGCTGGGCCAGTCACTGGCCTGTCGCGCGGCGCTCGCCCAGGCGATCACGGATCTATCGAAAGAAACGGCCGACGCCATCGGCAGCAGCATCCCTGTGATGCAGCCGGGTGTGTCAGACACGGCCATTCATCGCGCCATTGCCGAAACCGAGGACGTCGCCAGCGCCGCGACCCGCCTTCTTGGTCGGCTGAAGTCATTCGTGAACGGCAATGGAGCCGGTCAGCGAGCAGCGGGGGAAGCATGATGATCGATGGCCAGCGGCCGAAACTCAATAATGGCGGGGGCGCGCCCCGCATGCCGTCGGTGCAATGCCCCGGCTGCGGTGAACGGGCCTTTGCCCGATCGACAACTGGCAAGGCCACGCTGCTCTATCGCGAGGTCTATTATCATTGCCGGAACGTCGAGCGATGCGGTTGCCAGTTCGTCGTCGGCATGGCGACGCTGCGGGCGACCGTGCCTAGCCGGATGCCGCAACCGCTGGCCGCGCTGCCGATGACCCAATGGCGTCACGCGGACAACGACCGCGCCGCCAATGATGATGGCGGGCCGCCCAGCGAACCCGCCGCCGATGCCATAACCAGCTGATCTAGCGGGTCGCCCCGCCTCGATCGCCACCCAAGCCACCCGGCGCCCCCGCCGCCGGGAACGCCCTTCCTTTGCCTTCGAAAGTCCCATTCTCGCCATGTCCATGCGTGACGACATTCGCCGCGAACTGCTGCCCAGGCTCAAAGCCGATTTCCAGTGGAAGACCGACAAAGGCTCATGGCTGCGCCGTGGCAAGTGCCCCGACTGCGGCGCCTTTGAGGTCTATACGAACGCCGACAGCCCTTGGATGCTGAAGTGCAATCGGCAGGAAAAATGCGGCTGGGAAGAGACGGTCCGCGACCGTTATCCCGAAATCTTCGACACCTGGTCGAACCGCTATCAGAAGACCCGCGAGAACCCCCACGCGGCGGCCGACGCCTATCTGACCGACGCCCGCAAGCTGAACCTGATGGGAATGCGCGAGGCCTATACCCAGGAATGGTTTCAGGATCAGAAGCGCGGCATCGGCTCCGCCACCGTCCGCTTTCCGCTCCCCGGTGGCAGTTGGTGGGAACGGCTGATCGACCAGCCTGGTCGGTTCGAGAAGAAGGCGAACTTCGCCTACGGCAAATCCTACAAGGGGCAGGCATGGCAAAGGCCTGACGTCTCGATCGAGGACATGGCCGATGCGGAAAGCATCTGGATTGCCGAAGGCATCTTCAACGCCTGGGCGCTTGAGCAGGCCGGCCAGCGCGCCGTCTCCGCCATGTCGTGCAACAACTATCCTGAAGAGTTCCTGAAACAGCTTCGGGCGCATATCGCGACGTCGGACAAGCCCCTGCGCTCGCCCAGGTTGGTTTTTGCCTATGACGCCGGCGGCGCTGGCACCAGCGCGAGCCGCCAGCATGTGAAGCTCGCGAAAGAGCAGGGATGGCAGGCAAGCGCCGCCCAGCCCTGCGGCGAAGACGAAACCGGCAAGGTGCTGGATTGGAACGACTTGCTGGGCCTCGACCGGCTGACCGCCGACCATCGCGCAGAATATCTGTGGTTCGGCAAGGTACTGCTGGCGAAGGACGCCCAGGAAAAGGCTTTCCTGATCTGGGAAAAGCACCGCTGGACCAGCTTTCATTTCACCTTCGGCAACCGGACCTATTGGTGCGCGATCGACGTCGCCGTGGTGCAGGAGAAGATTGACGAATATCGCAAGAGCCGCACCCGCGAACTAAAGGACATCGACGCCAGCGTAGAGGCGGAAATCCGCATGCAGGCCTCGCGCGAGGCGCTGATGGTCGAGGAAATCGCCAATTGCGCGTTCCGCGTCCTGTATCGCCAGCGCGACGACGCCACCGACGAAACCCGCTTCTTCCTCAACATATCCTTCCCCAGCGGCAAGCGCCCCTCTGTGAAGGGCGATTTCACCGCCGCCCAGCTGCGCAAGGCCTCGAATTTCGAAGACCGCCTGTTCGCCTTCGGTGGCGTCTGGACCGGCAGCGCCCACCAGCTGACCCGCATCCTGCAACAGCAGACGCCCGACCTGCCCGACGTGCGCCCGCTTGGCTTCACCGGCTATTGCCGCGACGCGAAGGCCTATGTCTTCGGTCAATATGCGGTTTCGAGCGGGCGAGTTTACAAGCCGAACGACAATGAATTTTTCCAGATCGGAAAGCAGGCCCTAAAGCTGGGGACGTCCGAACGGCTGTTGGATATCGATTATGACGCCGACCAGCTGGACACCAGCTGGCTTGCCGATCTGTGGACCGCCTATGGCGCGAAAGGCATCGTCTGCCTGACCTATTTTTTCGGCTCGCTGTTCGCTGAACAGGTGCGCTTCGCGCCGCTCAACATGAAGAGCTTCCCCTTCCTAGAAATGTATGGCCTCCCCGGCACCGGCAAGTCCACGCTGGTCGAATTCCTGTGGAAGCTGCTCGCTCGCGAAGGGCATGAAGGTTTCGACCCTGCCAAATCGACGCCAGCGGCTATCGCTCGCCATCTGGGCAAGGTCGGCAATCTGCCGGTCGTGCTGATCGAAGGCGACCGGCGCGAGGAAGCAAGTCATTCGCGCAAATTCGAATGGGAAGAACTGAAGACCGCCTATAACGGCCGCACCGTCCGGTCGCGTGGCGTCCGCAATGGCGGCATGGAAACCTTCGACCCGCCATTCCGCGGTTCCATCGTGATCGAGCAGAACGAGCCGGTCAATGCGAGCCGCGCGGTGCTGGAACGCATCATGTCGCTGGGCTTCGACATGGCCCATTTCACGCCGGAAACGAAGATCGCGGCGGAGCGGCTTGAGCAATGGCCGGTCGAAAAGATTTCCGGCTTCATCCTTCATGCCGTCCGGCGCGAGCAGGAAATCCTCAACCGCTTTGCCCAGGCCTTCGCGCAATATGAAACCGAATTGCTGGCGATGCCCGCGATCCGCACCAACCGCCTCGCCAAGACGCATGGTCAGCTGCTCGCCTTCCTCGACGCGATCCGCACCATCGTCCCCATCAGCGATAGTCAGCAGGCCGAGACAGCCCGCTTCATCGTCCAGATGGCAAGCGACCGCCAGCTGGCCGTCAACAGCGAAGACCCGATCGTAAGCCTCTTCTGGGAACGGTTCGACTACCTGGAAGAGAACGAAACCAAGGGCGCATCCACCGGCAAGATCAACCACCATCGCCGGTGGGAAGAGGGGCTGATCGCTGTCCGCTTGAACGAAATGGAGGCCCGCTGCGCCGAAAAGCGGCTTCAGCTGCCCACCCATTCCGAACTGATCCGCGCCCTCAAAACCTCGAAATCCCGCCGCTTCATCGAGCAGGCGACGGTCAATTCCATCAACGACAACATCGGCGCCGTCCGCTGCTGGGTCTTCCATGACCCGTCGCGCGCGGTCGCCAAGCACTCCTGACAGCGAAAGGACGATCCATGCGTAACGCTCCCTCTCTGCTCGCCATGCTGGGCGAAACCGAACCGGCGGCCCGCCCCGTCGTCATGCCCTGGGAATATGTCAAAATGCGCCGCGCCGCCGCCGGCATGACGATCGAACAGGCGGCCCGTCCCTATTGGCACCGCCCCGAACACCAGGCCGACGTCGAGCGGAATATCCGCGAACTCGAAACCGTGGGCTATCGGATGCAGCGCCATTTCTTCGGCGCGGATATGTCGCGGGCCTATAACTTCAACCTCGACGTCTATCGCCAGCTTTGCGACACGCCGCCCGAACAGCACCCCCGCCTGTGCCTGGCCTGCGGGTGGGACCAGTGGACGACGCAATACGACACCAACGGCAATGATGCCACCTGGTCGGAAACCGATCCCGATCTTTGCACCCGCTGCGAGCAGCTGGAACGCAAAAAGGTCATCGCCTGATGCGGCGCCCTGACGTCATCCATGCCGCGACGTGCCGGTGCGACCGCTGTCGCCCGCTGGCCGAACGCTTCGCTGAAGCCTCCCTGCGCACCCGCGCCCTCTTCGCCGCCGGCGCGATCGTCGCCGGCATCATCCTCGCCATCTTCGGCCCGCTGATCGCGGCAACCATCACGAACTGAAGGAAATCCCATGTCCAACACCGCTGAAAACACCGCCGCTTCTGATCTTTATCGCCAAGCCGCAACGCTAGTCATTGGCGATCAGAAGGCGTCCACGAGTTGGCTCCAGCGTCAATTGCGCGTCGGCTACAATGTCGCGGCGCAGCTGGTAGAGCGCATGGAGAGGGGCGGCATCGTCTCCGCGCCCAACCATGTCGGCGCCCGCACCGTTCTTGTCTCCGCCGACGCTCTGCCATTCGATGTCGAGGCGGATAACGACGATGTCGATTGCGCAGGCGAAAATGCCGCCGCGCCGGCTGTCGTCGCGGAAAAGCCCGCTTCCGAAGGCAACGCCGCCGCCAACCAGCTACGCCTTTTCATAGAGCGCATCGAGCGCCTGGAAGAGGAAAAGAAGGGCATCGCGGACGACATCAAGGACGTCTATCTGGAGGCCAAGGCCAATGGCTATGACGTCAAGGCCATGCGGGACATCGTCAAAATTCGGAAGATGGAGCGCCACTTCCGGCTTGAGCATGAGTCGATCGTCGACACCTACAAGAACGCGCTGGGCATCGAATAATGGCGGCCCGCAAACAGCGTCCGATGCGGACGTGCGATGCGCCGGGGTGTGACACCCCGGTCCGTCGCGGCATCCTAATGTGCCGGCCTCACTGGTTTCAGGTGCCGAAGCCCCTGCGCGAAGCGATCAGCTACACATGGGCGACGGGGCAAATCCGCGCCTGGTCCGCCAACTGCCTCGAAGCGCGCAGCTATCTCGCCACCAAATCCGCCACAGCCAGCGCCATCGCGGCGCGCATCACCGGGGACCAATCATGATCGCCAAAGGCCTGATCCGCGCCCTTTTCATCATCGCCGCCCTGCTGGCGATCCCCTTCATCATCGCCGGCGCCCTCGCGAGCGCCAAGGGAGAAAGCCGTTGAAAACAAGCCAGCTCCTTAATCTCGAAGCCTCGATCGCGAGCCGCGACTGGAATGACGGCATCATTGTCGACAATTTCGCCGGCGGCGGCGGCGCTTCAACCGGCATCGAGCGCGCGTTGATGCGGCGGGTCGATGTCGCAATCAACCATGATCCTGAAGCCGTGGCGATGCACTCTGCCAATCACCCAACGACCCGGCATCATTGCCAGAGCGTTTGGGCCGTGGACCCGTTGGAAGCCGTCACCTTCGAAGGTCGCCCGCGTCCAGTTCGGCTCGCGTGGTTTTCTCCCGATTGCAAGCACTTCAGCAAGGCCAAGGGCGGGAAGCCCGTCGAGAAGAATATCCGGGATCTAGCGTGGGTCGTTCATCACTGGATCGACCGACTTGGCCCGATGCTTCGTCCCGCCATTATCATGCTCGAAAATGTCGAGGAATTCCGCACGTGGGGGCCGCTGGGGGAGGATGGGCGACCCTGCCCGAAGGCCAAGGGCAAGACCTTCGACCAGTGGGTAGCGAAGCTGCGCCGCGCTGGCTACCGCGTCCAATGGAGGGAGTTGCGCGCTTGCGACTTCGGGGCGCCCACGTCCCGCAAGCGCCTGTTCCTGATCGCGCGATGCGACGGTCAGCCCATCAGCTGGCCGAAGCCGACGCACGGCAAGCCCGGAACTCCGGCTGTCGATGGCGGCCGATTGCTGCCATGGCGCACCGCTGCGGAAATCATCGACTGGTCGATTGCCTGTCCGTCGATCTTTGATCGCAAGCGCTCGCTGAAGGATGCGACCTGTCGCCGGATCGCCGCCGGCATCATGCGCTATGTCATCAATGCGCCTCATCCCTTCATAGTGCCCGTCTGCAATGGCCAGTGGGGCGCCGGTCGCGCCTACGCTGGCGATGAACCGCTTCGGACGATCACGACGGCCAAGGGCGGAGAGTTCGCAGTCGTCGCGCCCTATTTCGCCCCGCTGCCCCATCCTGACATTGCGCATCGAGGCGAAATCGCGCTGGTCGCTCCGCACATTATGACGATGCGCAACAGCGGCAAGCCGCACACGGCCACGAATGAGCCGACCCACACAGTAACAGCCGGCGGCGCGCATCAATACCTAGTCACCGCGTTCATGGCCCAGCACAACAACATGCCGCGCGGCGGCCTGCATGCCGGCCACGACACACGAACGCCGGTCAGCACCATCACGGGACGCGGCACACAGCAGAACATCGTCACCAGCCATCTCGTGAAGCTCCAGAACAACCAGGCGGGCAAGCCCCTCAATGCACCTATAGAAACCGTCATGGCCGGCGGCCTGCATTATGGCGAGGTCCGTGCCTTCCTCGTCAAATACTACGGCGCAGCCCAGCACGGCCAAGACCTGACCGATCCGCTGCATGCGGTCACGGCGAAGGCGCGCTTCGGCTTGGTGACGGTGACGATCGCCGGGGAGGAATATGTCATCGCGGACATCGGCATGCGAATGCTGTCGCCGCGCGAATTGTTCCTCGCCCAAGGCTTCCCCGCTGATTACATCATTGATTTGGAATTCAACGGCAAGCCTCTGACCAAAACGGCGCAGGTTCGGATGTGCGGCAACAGCGTATCGCCGGTCATGTCCGAAGCGCTCGCCCGCGCTAATGCCGCCAACGATGATCAGATTGCGGAAGAAAGGATCGCCGCATGACGCCTCAACCCGAACGCTTCTTGCGGATCAACGACGTCGTCGCCCGCACCGCACTGTCTCGATCGCATATCTATGCGCTGATCGGCCGCGAACAGTTTCCCGCCCCGCGCAAGCTGGGCGCGAAATGTTCCCGATGGATCGAAAGCGAGGTGGATGCCTGGATCAGCCAGGCAGCCTGACCCTATCGACCGGGCCGACCAGGCCCGGTCGCTGCCCATCGGATCGGCTGACCAATGTGGACTTGGGGCGGCCACATATCGGCCAGCAGAATATCGGCCCATTCGCAGGCCAGTTCCCGCCGCCTCGCCATATAGGCGGCACGATTATATGCCCCTTCAGACTCGGACGTCCCCTGCGGAATGTGCGCCAGCATCAAGTCGATGATTGCGCGATCCGGCGATGCGCCGGTGTGGCCGCTTTCCCGCCATTGCCGCTCCACCCGTTCATTAATGATGGTCGAGAAGGCCGAACGGAAACCGTGCGGGACGTGACGCTGGAAATAGCCGGCGCGGATAAGCAGGGCGCGCAGAGTGTTTTCGCTCATTGGCCTGTGCCGATGCCTGTCGCTTGGGAAGACTAAGTCCAAATCGCCGGTCAGAGGCATCATGGCCTGGATGACCGCCACCGCCTGCGGCGACAATGGCACCAAATGATCCCCTTCGATTTCCGCCTTGCGATCCTTGTCGCCCTTCATGCGGCGCGCGGGGATGCGCCAAAGCGGCTCCTTACCGTCCAGGCCTTCGAATTCCGCCCAGCGCGCGCCATGCAATTCGTTCGGCCGCACCGCCGTTAACGCGATCAGCCGTAATGCCAGCTTCGTCGGCGCGCGGCACCGCTCCGCCTCGCAGTTGATCAGCAGCTGGCGCAGGTCGTCCAGCGTCGTGATGGCTGGCTGCGGCTTCGCCTTGGGCTTCTTCGGCAGCGCAATCGATAGGCTTGCCGCCGGATCGGCGATGCCGCGCCCCGTCGCCAAGGCATAAACGAATATCGCGCTGATCCGCTGGCGGGTCCGGTGCGCCGTCTCGATTGCCCCGCGCGCGGCAATGCCCTGCAACAGCTTCAGCACCATAGGCGCGGTGATGTCTTCGACCGGCAAATGACCGATCTGGGCGAATACCTCCGTTTCCAGATTGTCGAGTACGTCCTTGGTATGGACCTTGGACCAGCCGCCCTTCTGCAATTCATGCCATTCGCGGCCGATGGCGCCGAATGTCGGCCTGGTGTCGGCCACCGGCGCGGCGCGCTGGAACAGATCGATGGGCTTCGGCTCATTGCCCTTGGCAAGCAGCGTCTTCGCGACGTCCCGCGCCTCGCGCGCGTCCTTCAGCGATATCGCCGGATAGCTCCCGATCGTCAGCGTTTTTTGGACCGGCTTGCCCTGGGCGTTCCGGCCATATTGATAATTCATGCGCCAGGTGCGACCGCCGGCGGTGGAGACGTGCAGATATAGCTGCTCGCCATCGGACAACTTGTAGGCTTTCTCGATCGCGCGCGCGTTGCGCACCTTCGCGTCCGTCAGTGCCCCCATACCATATTCCCCGACTCACATACCATGGATCACGCCATATGGCAGATCAGCTACATGAGAACAAATGAGGACCGTTGCGGACAAATGACGCGCAGAAAATGCCCGGATTTCCGGGGTTTCTGGCTTCATCTGGACTATTGCAGAGGAAAAAGTGGCGGAGAGGGAGGGATTCGAACCCTCGGTACCCTCGCGGGCACGCCGCATTTCGAGTGCGGTGCATTCGACCACTCTGCCACCTCTCCGCAGAAGGTCCGGCGCGTGCCGTCCCGGTCGAGCGGCGGCCATTAGCGAATGATTTCACCCTTGCCAAGCAGCGACGAGCATTTTTCTTGTTTCGCACCGCAACCATCCTAAATTGCGTCATATGAACGACATGATTCAGATTTTCGGACCCGATATTACCGCCCCGCCGATCGTCCACGCCCGCTTCAGCATCGGGGACGTGCTTCAGCACCGACTCTTCGGCTTTCGCGGCGTAGTGTTCGACATCGATCCGGTCTTCGCCAATACCGAAGAATGGTATCAGGCCATCCCCGAGGAGGTCCGGCCGGACAAGGATCAGCCTTTCTACCATCTGCTCGCTGAAAATGGCGAAAGCAGCTATGTAGCCTATGTCAGCCAGCAGAATCTGATCGCGGACGACAGTGAGGAACCTGTCGACCATCCCGCCATTTCCGACATGTTCGGCACCTATGCGAACGGCAAATATCAGCTACGCCCGCTCCATCGCCATTAAGGGCGGCATCAAGGGGGGCCGGGCGCTGCTCGGGCTCGCCCTGCTGCTCGCGCCGGGCGGACTGGTGCAGGCCGCGCCGCCGGCATCGGCGCTTCCAGCATCGGCGCTCAAGGTCAATCCCGATCCCGCCTTCCCCTTCTCCCGGGAGATCGAGGCCTTCGCCAAGGCCAATGAGGCGGGGCCGGCCATCACCGACGCCACGCTGTTCCTGGGCAGCTCCAGCATCCGCCTGTGGGACATTCCCGGAAGTTTCCCGGACATCGGCACCGTCAACCGCGGCTTCGGCGGCGCGACCACGCCGGATGTGCTGCGTTATTACAAGCGCCTGCTGCCCAAGGCCAAGCCGCGCTCCATCCTCGTCTATGTCGGGGAAAATGATCTGGCCGCCGGCGCCGCGCCGGGCGAGGTCGCGAACAATGTGCTGACTCTGCTCAAGCAGCTCCGCGCCGATTATCCCAAGGCGCATATCGCCTATCTGTCGTTGAAACCCAGCCCGATCCGCTGGACGCTCTGGCCGAAAATGGCGGCGGTCAACATGACGGTGGCGGCGCGGGCGCGGGTGACGCGCTTCGACTATCTGGATGTCGGCCGCGTGCTGCTGGCGCCGGACGGCCTGCCCGACGCGTCGCTGTTCCGGCCCGACGGCCTGCACATGAACCCGCGCGGCTACACGCTCTGGACCCGGCTGGTCGACGCCTATCTGGACGCGGCCGTAGCCGCCGATCTCAAGCCCCTCGCCCCCTCTTGAGCGCGCTCAGACTCACTTTCCGATTGATCCACGCCCAAGCAACATTATTACCGGACGTTTATAAAACAGCCGCAGGCAAGGGGACAGACCAGTGACAAGTGATTCGGCCAAGGCGGCCCCGATGGCGGAGCTGACGCTTCGCGGCGTCATATTGGGCGCGCTGATCACCTTGCTGTTCACCGCGGCGAACGTCTATCTGGGGCTGAAGATCGGCCTGACCTTCGCCACGTCCATCCCGGCGGCCGTCATTTCCATGGCGGTGCTGCGGCTGTTCGCGACCGGCACGATCCTGGAAAACAACATCGTCCAGACCATTGCCTCGGCCGCCGGCACGCTGTCCGCGATCATCTTCGTGCTGCCGGGGCTGGTGATCATCGGCTGGTGGCAGGGTTTCCCCTATTGGCTCAGCGCCTTCACCATCGCGCTGGGCGGCATATTGGGCGTCATGTATTCGGTGCCGCTTCGACGCGCGCTCGTTACCGGCTCCGACCTGCCCTATCCCGAGGGCGTGGCCGCTGCCGAAGTGCTGAAAGTGGGCGCAGGCTCCCGCGAAGGGCTGGAGGAGAATAAGCGCGGCCTTGCCGCCATCATCGCCAGTTCGGTCGCTGCCGCCGCCTTCGCGATCCTCGCCAAGACCAGGCTGATCGCGGAGGAAGCCGCCACCTTCTTCAAATTCGGCGCGGGCGCATCCAGCGTCTCCACCAGCTTTTCCATGGCGCTGATCGGCGTCGGTCATCTGGTCGGCCTGTCGGTGGGCGTCGCCATGTTCTTCGGCCTGCTGATAAGCTGGGTCGGCCTCGTCCCCTATCTCACCGCCCCGCTTCCCTCGGGCGCGGACCTTTCGGAACTGGTCGGCACCACCTTCCGCATGAAGGCGCGCTTCATCGGCGCGGGCACGATCGGCGTGGCGGCGATCTGGACGCTGCTCAAGATTCTTGGCCCCATCATCAGCGGCATCCGCTCCGCCCTCGCCGCCGCCAAGGTCCGCAAGGCGGGCAATGCAGGCCTGCTCGACATCACCGAGCGCGATCTGCCGATCGGCATCGTCGGCGGCACCATCCTCGCTTCGCTCATCCCCATCGCCATCCTGCTCTGGGTGTTCGCGCAGGGCGGGCCGATCGCACTCAACCCCGTACCGATCATTGCGCTGACGCTGGCCTATATATTGGTCGCGGGCATCGTCATCGCCTCGGTCTGCGGCTATATGGCGGGCCTGATCGGCGCGTCG
Organism: Sphingobium sp. 15-1; assembly: GCF_013375535.1. Classification (GTDB taxonomy): domain Bacteria; phylum Pseudomonadota; class Alphaproteobacteria; order Sphingomonadales; family Sphingomonadaceae; genus Sphingobium; species Sphingobium aromaticivastans. Next base: position 2,994,572 of record NZ_JABXJG010000001.1, on the reverse strand, counting down.
AACAGCCCGATTTCCGGCGTCGGCATCCTCGCCGTGCTGGGCGCCTCGCTGATCCTCGCGGCGATCTACGGCTCGGGCGGCGACCCCAAGCAAAGCCAGGCGCTCATCGCCTATGCCCTGTTCACGACCGCGATCGTCTTCGGCGTCGCGACCATCTCCAACGACAATTTGCAGGACCTGAAGACCGGCCAGCTTGTCGGCGCGACGCCGTGGAAACAGCAGATCGCGCTGGTGCTGGGCGTGATCTTCGGCGCACTGGTGATCCCGCCAGTGCTGGACCTGCTGAACAGCGCCTTCGGCTTTGCGGGGGCGCCCGGCGCCAAGGCGAGCGCCCTCCCCGCCCCGCAGGCCGCGCTGATCTCGGCTCTGGCCAAGGGCGTGCTGGGTGGCGATCTCGACTGGAAGCTGATCGGCTTCGGCGCAGGCATCGGCGTGGTCGTGGTCGCCATCGACGAGCTGCTGGGCAAGGCGGGCAAGCTGCGCCTGCCGCCTCTCGCCGTCGGCATGGGCATTTATCTGCCGATGGCGCTGACCCTGCTGATCCCGGTCGGCGCGGTGATCGGCCATGTCTACAACCGCTGGGCGCTGCGCCAGTCCCACCCCGAATTTGCCGAGCGTATGGGCGTGCTGATGGCGACCGGCTTCATCGTGGGCGAAAGCCTGTTCGGCGTCGCCTTCGCGGGGATCGTCGCGGCGACCGACAGCGACGCGCCGCTGGCTTTGGTGGCGGAGAACCCCTGGGCTGTGGTGCTTTCGGTGATCGCCTTCTTTGGCGTGATTGCGGCGCTTTACGGGAGGCTAAGGCATTGGGCTAGCGCGCCGCTGGGGTGACCTGTGTAATCCTCCCCATCGGAGGATAAGGAAGGATTGGGGCCTGCCCAGGTTTGGCTTGGGTGGATTGGGAGTGAGCGGACGGCTTACTTGCGCTCTTTCCTAGAACGCACCGTGCTCCTGCGAAGGCAGGAGTCCAGTCCTGCTCTTAGTGATCATCGCTCCGCCTGAACTGGGTTCCTGCCTTCGCAGGAACACGGTGCGCCTAATGGCCGCAACTGACCATTTTCAGCCAATTTCGGCCGAATCCCACGCATCCTAAAGCCCCATAAAAAGGGGGCCGCCCCACGGCAGCCCCCTTCTCAATTCCCTTTCGCCGGATCAGAAGTTGAACCGGATGCCGCCCGTATAGCGGCGACCAAAGCGCTCCCATTCGATCGTTTGGTTGCTGGTGTTGGGCGCCTGCACACCGCTCGCCCGCAGCAGGCTGCCGGGATCGGAGAAGCGGCGGCCCGGATGGTTGAGCAGGTTCGACGCATCGAAATAGATCTCGAAATTCTTCGTGACCGCATAGCGCGCCGAGAAATCCAGCTCGTCGTCCGAGTCCCAATAAGTGTCGCCGCCATCGGCCAGCGAACCGACCGTATCCAGCCACTTGCTACGGTTCTGATATTGCAGGCGCAGCGACAGCCCGTATTTCTCATAATAGCCGCCGATATTGTAGACGAAGTCCGACGTGCCCGGCAGGCGGAGCGTGCGGCCGGGCAGATTCACCTTGCTATTGTTAAGCGTAACATTGGCCGACACGCCGAAGCCGCCGAGGAATTCGGGCAGGCCCAGGCTGTCCGTCCATGGCTCAAGCTGCAACTGCGCGGCCGCTTCCAGGCCGTAGATGCGGCCCGAACCGCCGTTGACGAGGCCGCTGAACCTATAGCCCGACCGATCGATGCCGTTACTGTTCAGCGCGGCCGAGTTGAAGGTGCGCGAGGAGGTGTAGAGGAAATCCTCGATCTTCTTGTAGAAGGCGCCGATCATCAAATAGCCCTGCGGACGCAGATACCATTCGAAATAGGCGTCGATGCCATAGGCGCGCTCCGGCTTGATCGCCGGATTGCCGCCCGAGATCGTCTCGTTGCTGTCGTTGACGACGACGTTGGGCCGCAACTGATCATAGTCGGCGCGCGCGGCGCCGCTGTTGAAGGAGAGGCGCAGCTTCTTCGTGTCGTCGACATTATAGTTGATGTGCAGACTGGGAAAGGCCAGCGTCTGCGTGGCTTCCGCCGTGACGAGACCGCTGACGCCCGCAATGGTGCCGACCGCAGAGCCGCGATTCTTGATATGCTCGACGCGCACGCCGCCCACGACCGAACCCCAGTCGTAGCGGAAGGTGCCCATCAGATAGCCGGCGATGATTTCCTCGCGCACGTCATAATTATTGCCGGTGTTCGGCGCGAAGGCGAAGGCCGCCTGCGCCGCCTTCGACGCGGCGCGCATCTTGTCGGTGTCGAAATAGTGGAAGGTGTAGCCCATCGGAATCTCGCCCAGGAATTTCTGGTCGAGCGAGAACTGGTTATAGTCCGTGGGCATGATCGTCCCGGCCTGCGCAGCGCTCAACGTGATCTGCTGTTCGTCAGCGACCTTGGTTCGGCGGTCATATTGGATGCCCGCCTTCAGCGTGGCATGCTCCAGCTCGCGGGCCAGGACCAGGCGGCCGGTATAGGCCTTGGTCGTGTCGACCGCATCCAGCACGGTGAAGCCGGAGAGCGGCTTGGTGAAGCTGTCGACATCCGTGACCTGCGCGCCGGCGGTGTAACGCGTCGGGCTGGCGAGCTGCAGCGTGCGGTAAAGCGTCAGGCGCGACAGGTTCGGGTCGGAAAAATCATAGGCGACGGTCGGCCGCAGGTTGCGCGTGCTGGGGCTGTCCCAGGTCGCTTCACCGACGACCGAACGGTCGTCCTTCGACTCGGTGTAGTTGCCGACCCAGCTCAGCTTCCAGCCGTCGGCAAATTCATGGTCGCCCGCCAGCGTGTTGGTGAAGACCGACTGGCGGAAGGCACGCAGGGTCGAGCGCTGGCGGATGTCGATGCCATAGACCGTGCCTTGCTGCGGCGTGTTGCCGATGCAGACGTCGGCATAGCCGCTGTTGGTCGGCGTCGCGTTCGGCGTGATCGTGCAGGCCGCCGAGGAGGTCGAACCGTCGCTCTGGCGGTCGTCCAAATCGAAGCGGTAATTGTCGCGCGCCTCGTCGTCGGTGAAGATGGTGTAGATCGAACGCAGCGAGACCGTATTCTGCGCGTCCGGCTTCCAGTCGACCCGGCCCGAGACGGACCAGTTCTTGCGGGTCAGGCGGTACAGCTTGTTCTCGGCCTCATGCGCCCAGAAGCGGGTCTCGTTGCTGGGCCGGCTGTCCTGCGCGCCCACCCGTTCATAATCGGTCTCGAAATTGTCGGTGACCATGTTGCGTTCATAATAGCTGCCCGACAGCAGCACGCCGATTTCACCGATGCCGGTCTGGAAGCGGTTGGACATGACCAGCGCCCCTTCATATTCCCGCTTGTCGCCAAGCTCGGCAAAGCCAAGGCCGCCCTTGCCCGCCAGATGGAAGCCGTCATAGTCGAAGGCCGAACGGGTGATGACGTTGACATTGCCCGCAACCGTTTCGCCCGGCATGTCGGGCGTCACCGCCTTGGACACGATGATCTTGCCCGCGATGGCGGACGGGATGGAATCGAAGCGGGCGTCGCGGCCTTCCGGGCTGACCACATTGATGCCGTCGAACGACAGAGTGGTCCAGGTCTTGGGCGCGCCGCGCAGGTTGATGTAGCGGGCCTGGCCCTGGTCGCGCTCGACGCTGATGCCGGGCAGGCGGCTGGCGGCCTGGGCGATATTCTGGTCGGGCAGACGGCCCACGGAATCCGACGCGGCGACCGTGACCAACGAGTCCGTATTCTTCTGGATCTCCAGCGCGGCGGCTTCGGATTCAGCGATCGGGCGGGTGCCGGTGACGACGATCTGGCCTTCCGCGTCGTCGACGGCGGGCGCCTGCGCCTGGGCGGTGCCGATCGCGATGGGCGCCGCGCTCATGACCAGCAGATACAGCGCCAGGCTGCGGCCAGCGCGCCGCGTGCAATGAATGTTCATGGATGTCCCCCATTTTCCCGCGCCTGTTGCGCGGTGACGGGAGCCGCTTAGAGGGGACGGTTTACAGCCGCATGACCCCATGATTTCATTTCCATGTCACTTCAGGGTCCATTTGTGACAAGGCCGTCCCATTCCCCCGCGTCATCAAATTGTCACCTCCCGCCGCCAGCAAAGCCCGCTTCGGGGCGGGGCGACGCGTTCGACCGGCCCGGTTTTCCTATCATGACCTTCGCCCGGCATCGGCTCCGATCCTGGCAAGGAATGGTTTCGGGGGCGATGAAATGACGATCCATGGCATGAGAGATTCAGCATTTTTGCGAGGAGCGCTGGGCGCGTTGAGTTCCACGCTCGCCCTGCTGGCGCTGGCGGGCTGCGCCGCCGCAGGAGAAAAGGAAATCCCGGTCGCAGTCCGCATCGCCAACGCCACGCCGGCCGCATCGATCACTGCGCGAGGGGAAACCGCCCCCGTCGGCACGCCCAATGCCGATGCGGCGGACGATCCGGCGATCTGGCGCAACGCCGCCGACCCGTCGCAAAGCCTGATCGTCGGCACCGACAAGAAGGCCGGGCTGTACGTCTATGGCCTGGATGGCAAGACCCGCGACTTTCTCGACGCGGGGCGGGTCAACAATGTCGACCTGCGCGACGGCGTGACGATCGGCGGCCAGCGCGGCATCCTGGTCGTCGCCAGCGACCGCAACGATGTCGCCAATGCCAGCCTCGCCCTCTTTCGTCTCGATCCGGCCACCGCGAAACTTTCGGCGCTTGGCAAGGTCGAGGGCGGCAAGGGCGAAGCCTATGGCGTCTGCCTGTATAGGGACGCCGCCACGACCTCCGCCTTCATCGTGATGAAGGACGGCACGGTGAATCAGGTCGCGCTCAATCTCTCGGGCGCCACGCCGAGCGGCAGTATCGTCCGCTCCATGAAGCTTGGCACCCAGTCGGAAGGCTGCGCGGTCGACGACCGCACCGGCATCCTTTATGTGGCGGAGGAGGATGTCGGCCTTTGGCGCTTCGACGCCCGACCGGCTGGCCCGACCGCGCCGACGAAGATCGCGGCGGCCGACGGCAAGAATCTCGTCATGGATGCCGAGGGCGTCGCCATCGCGCCGATGGGGGAGAAGGACGGCTATGTCCTCGTCTCCAGCCAGGGGGACAATGCCTATGTCGCCTATAGCCTGAGCGATGACAGCTATGCCGGGCGCTTCCGCGTGGTCGACGGCGCCATTGGCGGGTCGGAGGAAACCGACGGCATCGACCTGATGCTGGGCGATTTCGGCCCCGCCTATCCCGGCGGGCTCTTCGTGGCGCAGGACGGCCACAACGCCGCGGCTGCCCAGAATTTCAAGCTGGTCGCCTGGGACGACATCGCCCAGGCGCTGGGCCTGGCCCGCTAAAGCCTCCCCCGCGTCGGCAAGGGGACAGGAGGCAAGGGGGCAAGGGGAGAGACTGCCCCCTACTTTCGTCGCGATTGCGCTCCGCTGCCAACGGCGCGACAATCCCTCCAAAAGCCGGGGAGAGCAGCATGTCCATCGCAGAAGATTATCGCGCCAAGACCATGACCGCAGCGCAAGCCGCCGCATTGGTCCCCAGTGGCGCGAAGATGGTCGTCGGCCTTGCCATCAGCTATCCGCCCGCCTTGATGGACGCGTTGGCCGACCGCGTCCGCTCCGGCGATCTCACTGGCGGCACGCTCTATTGCATGCTTGCCTGCGCCGCCGCCAGCCAGTCGATCCTGTCGCCCGACCTCAGCGACCGCATCCGCCATGTCAGCCTCTTCCACGGCGGCGTCGAGCGCGGGGCCGACGCCCAGCGCGCCGGCACGACGCAGCCCTATGTGGAAACGATGCCGGTCCAGTTCCACCAGATTCCCCGCATCCTGACGGAGAGCCTGCGCGCCGACACGCTGTTCGTCACCGTCTCGCCCATGGACGCGGACGGCCATTTCAGCCTGGGCACCAACACCGACTATGCCCTGATGATGGCGCGCAGCGGCGCCCGGCTGATCGTGGAGGTCAACCCCGCCATGCCTTATGTCCATGGCAACTGCAAAATCCCGCTCTCGGCGATCACGGCGATTGTGGAGAACCATGTCCCGCTGGTGCAGATTCCGCCCCTGCCGCGCACGCCCAACGACGAAGCCATCGGCGCGATCATCGCGGGCATGGTGGAGGACGGCGCCTGCCTGCAAATGGGCATCGGCGCGGTGCCGGACGCGGTCTGCGCCGCGCTGATGGATCACCGGAACCTTGGCATCCACACCGAACTGCTCACCCCTGGCCTGGTCAGGCTGATCAAGGCGGGCGTGGTCGACAACAGCCGCAAGGCGATCCATCCCGGCCGATCGGTCTTCACCTTCGCCATGGGCGATCAGGGCCTTTACGACTTCCTGCACGACAATCCGGCGCTGGAGGCGCATCCGGTCGAGCATGTGAACGCCCCGCACATCATAGCGCGGAACGACAAGGTGATTTCGGTCAACGCCACGATTCAGGTCGACCTGGGCGGCGCCTGCAATTCTGAATATATGAACGGCCGCCAATATAGCGGCACCGGCGGCCAGCTCGATTTCGTGCGTGGCGCCTATGCGTCGAAGGGCGGGCGTTCGATCATCGCCTGCCACTCGACGGCGGCGAAGGGGACGGTCTCGCGGATCGTGCCGTGGCTCGACGGGCCGGTCACGACGCCGCGCACGGATACGCATATCGTCGTCACCGAATATGGCTGGGTCGACCTGAAGGGCAAGACGCTGTCGGAACGCGCCCGCGCGCTGATCGGGATCGCCCATCCCGATTTCCGGGAGGAACTGGAGCGCGGCGCCTTCGAGCGGCGGTTGCTGTAAGAAATTCCTCCCCATCGAAAGATGGGGAGGACTAAAAAAAGGCGGTGGATCGCTCACCGCCCCCACATCTCACTTCTTGGCGAACCAGGCGAGCAGCGCGGGCTTCAGCCGCGCCCGCGTCTCAATCCGCGTCTTGATCGCGGCGATGGAGCGATCCACCACCTTGCGCGATTCCGGCGTCAGATATTGGGTCGCATAGCCGTCCAGCTTCGTCACCATCGCCGGATCGGCGGAGTTGCCGCCCAGCCGCGCAATCGCCTGAGAGCGCGCCGACACGTCGATCATCGCCTCATATTGCTGGCGGTGCGCCAGCACATAGTCGACGGCGAGCATCGAATGCTCCCCACCCACGGCGGAGATGATCGCCGCGCTGGTCGTCTTGCCCGGCTCGTCGGTCATGGCGAGGTCCAGCGCCCTCTTCGCCAGCGCGTCATCCTTGGCGACGCCCAGCAGCGCGAAGACCGTGCTCTTTTCGAGGTCCGTCTTCGCCCCATTGGCCATGGCGCGCAGCTTGTCCCAAGTCGCGGCGTCGGCATTTTCCGCGATGATCCGCAACCAGACATTACGCAGCGGTCCGTCCAGCGCCGCCGGATTGCCCGCCAGCGCGGCAAAGCGCTTGTTCGCTTCGGCCACCACCGCCTTGTCGCCCATGCCGCCCAGGGTCGACACCAGCGAGGAACGCAGCACCGGCACCTGCGGATTCTCGTCCGGCCTGGCGTCGAAACCGACGCTGGCCAGCACCGGGCTCAGCTTCTTCGAGGCATAGGCCGCAACCCGCGCCTGCGCCGCCTTGTCGCTCTCCAGCATCGTATGGGCGCTGTCGAGATAACCCGGCACCTCGGCCAGCACGGCGGGGCTGGCATTGACAGGCACGGCGTCGATCAAGTCAAGCGCCAGACCCATGGGCTGGTACCCGCCCAGGCCAAGCTGGAAATTATCCGCCAGCAGGCCGATCTGGTCCATGGAGGCGAGCTTGGTGAAATCCCTCGCGAGCGCCTTCACATTGGTTTCAGGATAGAGCGAGCGATAATAGCCCGTCTGCCCCGCATTGATCACATAAGCGCCGCAGCCCGGCAACGTGACCTGCGCCGATCCGTTCAGAATCAGCCGCTGCTGCGCCCCGCCGATGGTCTGGGCCATCACCGGCACATTCCATTTGAGCGGGGTCTTGTCCTTCCGGTCGCGGCTGAACTCGCCCTGGCTGAGCGACAGGATCGTCGATCCGCCCTGACATTGCGCGCTGTCGACCTTCACCAACGGAATGCCCGGCTGGCTGGTGAAATCATGCGCGATGCCAACCACGCCCTTGGCGCCCGCGCCCTCGACCGCTTTCCACAAATCGTCGGTCACGGTGTTTCCATAGGCATGTTGCTTCATATAAGCGCGGATGCCCGAGCGCCACGCATCCTCCCCGGCAAAGCCCTCCAGCATGGTGATGACCGCCTCACCCTTTTCATAGGTGATGTCGTCGAAGGCCTGGTTCACCTCATCAACGGTGTGGATCTTCTGGAGGATCGGGTGGGTCGTCACCAGCGAATCCAGGCTCATCGCGCGCTCGCGGCCATTGACGCGGGACAGCAGCATTTCCCATTCCGGGTTCAGCTTGTCGGTGACCTTGGTGGCCATCCAGCTTGCAAAACCTTCGTTCAGCCAGAGATCGTCCCACCAGGCCATGGTGACAAGATCACCGAACCACTGGTGCGCCATTTCATGCGCGACGATGGAATAGATAGTCCGCCGCGTGCTTTCGGAGGTGAAGCGCGGATCGACCAGCAGCGCGCGCTCAAAAGTGAAGATCGCGCCCCAATTCTCCATGGCGGAGAAGAACTGGCTCTGGCCCGGTCCGGCCACATTATCCAGCTTGGGCAGCGGGAAAGGCACGCCGAAATAGTCGTTATAATAAGGCAGGATCGCCGCCGATGCGTCCAGCGCCAGTTGCGCCTTGCCGGTGTTGCCCTTGCCAGTGATCACCCCGACTTCGGTCGCGCCGGCCATTTTGGTGGCGCGCTCCAGCTCGCCCAGACCGAAGAACAGCAGGTAGGAGGACATTTTCGGGGAGGTGCCGAACGTCACCAGCTTCTTGCCCCCGGCTGCGTCGGCGCTGCTCTTGACCGGCATGTTGCTGACCGCAAGCTGGTCGGCGGGGATGACGGCGGAGAGGTCGAAGGTCGCCTTGTAGCTCGGCTCGTCGAAGCTGGGCACGAAGCGGCGGGCATCGGGCGCCTCGAACTGGGTGAAGAGGGCGCGCTTCGCCTTGCTCGCATTGTCGGTATAATCGAGCGCGAACAGCCCGTTCGCCTGGGTGTTGATGGTGCCCGCATAATCGATGGCGAGCGTGTAGCTGCCCGGCTGGACCGGCTTGCCGAAGTCGAAGGTCACGGTCTGCGCGTCGGCGTCGACCTTGGCGGTCCCCTTTACCGCCTTGCCCTTTGCAGGCGTCAGGGTGACGCTGCTCACCGTCAGGTCGGCGGCGTTCAGCACCAGGGCGGGCATGGCCTGCGCCACCGTGACGTCGATGGCCGCCTTGCCTGTGAACTTCAGATTGGCCGCATCGGGCGTGACCTGGATCGCATAATGGCTGGGCGCTGCGCCACGCGGCAACTGGGTGGTGACGCCCGCGGCGGGGCCTGCGGGCGCCGTCTGCGCCAGCGCGGGCATCGCCATGGCAAGGGGCGCGGCCGCCAGCATCAACGGGAGAATCTTCGAAAAGGGCATGAGGTTCGCAACTCCGACACGTTGGAACGGCGCGGCAAAAGGCTCGCGCCATGATGACAGGGGGATCGGCTGTTTCGGCCTGCCGGTCAAGGCGGGCGTCTCACCGCCCATGTCGTTGGTCGAATGTTGTTGTTCGTTTGTCAAACAGAGACGGGCCGGAAACATCCCGTGCTCCTGCGCAGGCAGGAGCACGATTCTCTCTTCGGGCGAATTACCCCCGCCCGCGATAACCCGGCACATCCTGCGAAGGCAGCCAAAGCCCGGCGGGCGGCTCCCCCGATTGCCAGAACACATCGATGGGAATCCCGCCGCGTGGATACCAATAGCCGCCGATCCGCAGCCAGATCGGGTTCATCTCCGCGAACAGCCGCTCCCCGATCCCCACCGTGCAATCCTCATGGAAAGCGGCATGGTTGCGGAACGCCCCCAGGAACAGCTTCAGCGACTTCGATTCCACGATGGTCGCGGCGGGCGCATAGTCGATCACCAGATGCGCGAAATCCGGCTGCCCCGTCACCGGACAGAGGGAGGTGAATTCCGGCGCGGTGAAGCGCACCAGATAGGGCTTGCCCGGCCGGGGATTGGGCACATAGTCCAGCACGGCCTCTTCGGGACGCGACGGCAGGGCGCTGGTCTGGCCCAGATGAATCGGAGAAGGCTGAAGGGGAGTCGGCGTGTCAGTCATGGGCAGGCCATCTACGCGATTGCACGCCATATGTCATCGTCGCGCCTCTCTTGCCTTTCGTTCATGGCGGGTTCACTGGGGCTTATGCCTTGGCTGCGACCCATGGGGTTCCGTTTCTCGCTTATGCTCGCCGCGCCGCTGCTGCTGGCCGCACCCGCCCTTGCCCAGCAGGAAAACGGCACGGAGCCGGTCTTCAACTTGCCGCGCACGACCCAGCCGCAAACAACTAATCCCGACAGACAAGGCCCCGAACTGGACGTCTTTCGCGGCGCGCCCACGACCGTGACGCCGCCGCCGGTCGTCACCCCGACGATCCAGGTTCCGCCCGCCGCCACTCCCGCGCCACAGCCTACGCCGCAACAGCAGCCCCGCCCGGCCGAGGCCCGGCGCAGCCCTCAACCGGCACCACAAAGCCAGACGCCGCCAGCGAGCGCCCCGCCCAGCGAACCCGCGCCAGCCCCCGAGGCGGTGGAGAACCAATCCCTCCCGCCCGCCGACAATGGCGCTGCCCCCGCGCCCGAAGCAGCCCCGCTTGCGCCCGCGGAGGAACCCGCCCCCTACTGGCCCTGGATCGCCGCAGCAGCCGCTGGCGCCGTCCTGCTGATCGGCGCCTTCCTCTGGCTTCGCCGCCGCAAGCCGGAGGAGATCGACGAACCCTATTACGAACCCGAACCCGCGCCTCCAGCTCCCCGCCCCGCGCAACCCAAGGCGACCCCCGCCCCGCCACCGGCCCCGGCCAAGCCCGAATCCACACCCGCACCCGCCGCCAGCGAGCGCCCCTGGCTGGACCTCGCCATGGAAGTGCAGGCCGCCCGCCTGACGCTGATGGGCGCGACCATCGGCTACACGCTGACGCTCCACAATCGCGGCAACCGGGCGGCGGAGGACATTCTCGTCCGCAGCCTGATCGCCAATGCCGACGCGCAGCAGCAGACGCTGTTCCAGCAATTCTTCGCGGGCGAGACCGGCCTCCCCGTCCATTCCATCGTCTCGATCGCACCGGGCGAAACGCAGAAGCTTACCGGCGAGATGCGCCTTAACGCGCAGGAAATCGCGGCGATCCAGATGGGCCAGCGCGCCCTGCTGATCCCGCTGATCGCCTTCGACGCGCAATATCGCTGGACGGACCTGGCGGGCGACAGCGAAGGCACCGGCCGCACCGGCGGCACCTTCATCGTGGGCGAGGAACAGACGCCGCCGGTCGAGCGCCTCTCCCCCTTCCGCCTCGACCTTGGCCCGCGCCAATATCGCACCCCCGGCAGCCGGGCGACCGCGCTCAGCCTCGCCAGCTAGGACCAATCGGCCCTTTTCACAGTCGCCTACCGACCCTAGAGTGAAAACCTGCCGTGCTCCTGCGAAGGCACTCGAATGCGACAAGTGGCTCATGAGAGCCGAGACCCGCCGTTTGAACTGGGTTCCTGCCTGCGCAGGAACACGGTGTCCGTCGGACAAGGCAGAGAAGGAATAGGCGCGCATATGGACATATTGGTATCGACCGACTGGCTCGCCGGGGAACTCGGCAAGGCCGACCTCAGGATCGTCGACGCCAGCCTCTTCCTCCCCGGCACGCCTCGCGACCCAAGGGCCGAATTCGAAGCCGCTCACATTCCTGGCGCGACCTTCCTCGACCTTCCCACCCTGGCCGACCCCGACGACCCGCGCCCCGGCATGCTGCCCACCGACGCCTTCATGACGGAGCGCTGCCAGCAACTCGGCATAGACGCCGACAGCCGCGTCATCGTCTACGACAACAGCCCGACCCACAGCGCCGCGCGCGGCTGGTGGATGATGCGTCTCTACGGTGTGGGCAAAAGCGCCGCGATCCTGGACGGCGGCCTTCCCAAATGGCTGGCCGAGGGACGCTCCACCGAATCCGGCGTCCCCACGCCCCCGCGCGGCAACGCCACCGCCCAGCGCGCCGTCGGGCAGGTCCGCACCAAGGAAGACCTCCTCACCAATCTCGAAACCCAGGCCGAACAGGTGCTGGACGCCAGAGGCGCGCCCCGCTTCACCGGCGAGGAAAAGGAACCGCGCCCCGGCATGGCGTCCGGCCATATCCCGCACAGCCGCAACATCCCCTCATCCGCCTTCTACCATGCCGACAACAGCATGAAGCAGGGCGAGGAGCTCCGCCGTCTCTTCCTCGACGCCGGGACTGATTTCGACCGCCCGACCATCACAAGCTGCGGCAGCGGCGTCACGGCGGCGATCATCCTCGCGGGCCTCGAACTGCTCGGCAAGACCGACGTCACCCTCTATGACGGGAGCTGGTCCGAATGGGGCCTGGACTCCGCCACGCCGAAGGAAACCGGCCCCGCCGCATGAGCCACGATTCCGACAAGCCAGGGCCCCGCAAGCCCCTTACCCAACTCGCGCAGGCGGGCCGAAAGCCCGAATGGACCGGCATGCCCGGCCAGCCCGGCGGCATCGTCAACCCGCCGGTCTGGCGCGCCTCCACCATCCTTTACGACGATGTCGCCCATCTGCGCAGCGCGGCGGGCCGCAGCACCCATGAGCGCCTCTTCTACGGCCGCAAGGGCACGCCCACCGCCTGGAGCCTGGCCGACGCCCTCACCGAAATGGAGCCGAGCGCCGAAGGCACGATGCTCTACCCCTCCGGCGTCGCGGCCATCGCCTGCGCGCTGATGGCGGTGCTGAAGCCCGGCGACCAATTGCTGATGGTCGACAGCGCCTATGACCCGACCCGCAATTTCTGCGAACAGATGCTGCGCCCGCTGGGCATAGAGACGGTCTATTACGACCCGACCGTGGGTGCGGGAATAGCGGATCTGATCGTCCCCAACACCCGCGCCATCTTCCTGGAAAGCCCCGGCAGCCTGACCTTCGAGGTGCAGGACGTCCCCGCCATTACCGCCATCGCGCGCGAAAAGGGCATCGCGACCCTGATCGACAACACCTGGGCCACGCCTTATTTCTTCCAGGCGTTGTCTCATAATGTCGACATCGCCATCCTCGCCTGCACCAAATATATTGTCGGCCACAGCGACGTGATGATGGGATCGGTGACGGCCACCCCGGCCTATTTCCCGAAAATCCGCCAGACCGCCTATCTGTTCGGCCAGATGACCAGCCCCGACGACGCCTGGCTCGCCGCGCGCGGCCTGCGCACGCTGGGCGTCCGCCTGAACCAGCATCAGGCCAGCGCCCTGAAGATCGCCCATTGGCTGTCCGGACAAGCCGATGTCGCCCGCGTCCTCCACCCGGCGCTCCCTTCCTGCCCCGGCCATGCACTGTGGCAACGCGATTTCACCGGCTCCAGCGGCCTGTTCAGCTTCGTCCTGAAGGGCGGCGACGAAAAGTCCCGCGCCGCCCTGATCGACGGCCTCGCCCATTTCGGCATCGGCTATAGCTGGGGCGGCTTCGAAAGCCTCGCCCTGCCAGTCGACCCCGCCCGCTACCGCACGGCCACCGCTTGGCAGGCAGCGGGCCCCGCCGTCCGCCTGCAAATCGGCCTCGAAGACCCCGACGACCTGATCGTGGACCTGGACGCCGGTCTCGCCCGCTTCCGGGCCGTGCGCGGATGATGCCGGGCCTGCCCGCGCTGCTCTCCCGGCTGCCGGGCGATCCCGCCATCGTCCACCCGCTGATCGCCGTGGCGCTGGCCGTCGCCATCTATCTGATCGCCAGCGCCGCCTCCCGCTTCGCCTCGCCCCGCCTGCGCCGCCGTTTCCGCGCCTTGGGGGAAGCGCTGGCGGGCCATCTCCGCCCAATCCTGCACCACCTCATCGCCGCCGCCATGATGGTTATGGCCGTCGCCTTCTGGCCGATTGGGGATTTCGCCCATCTGATCCTGGGCGCCGCCCTCGCTTTGTCGCTCTCGCTGCTCGCCGTGCACATCCTGCGCAGCCTTGCCATAGCGCGCCTTGCCGTGCTGCCCATCGCCCTGCTGCTGTTCGTCATGGTCCTGTCCGGCAGCAGCGGGGGCTTCGCGCCCGTGGCCGACATGCTCGACGGCGTCGGCCTCGACCTCGGCAAGCGGCGCGTCACCCTGCTCGGCCTCGTCAGCATGGCCGCCATCTGCGTCGCGCTGTTCGCCCTGGTGCGCCTCACCAACCGCATCGTTGGGCGCAGCATCACCCGCGCCCATGGCCTGGACGCCACGCAGAAGCTGCTGGCGCAGAAGCTGGCGGCCATCGCCGTCATCGTCGTCGCCTTCTTCATCGGCGTCGACCTGCTGGGCATAGACCTGACCGCCTTCGCGGTCTTTTCCGGCGCGCTGGGGTTGGCGGTCGGCTTCGGCCTGCAAAAGACCTTCGGCAATCTGATCGCCGGGATCATCCTGCTGATGGACCGTTCGATCAAGCCGGGCGACGTCATCGTGGTGGGCGACAGCTTCGGCTGGGTGAACAAGATCGGCGTGCGCGCCGTCAGCGTCATCACCCGCGACGGCAAGGAACATCTGATCCCGAACGAGAATCTGATGACGCAGGAAGTGGAGAACTGGTCCTATTCCGACCGCAACGTCCGCGTCCGCATCCCCGTCGGCGTCAGCTTCGACAGCGACCTGAAGCTGGCGCAGGAGCTGATGCTCCGCGCCGCGCAAGAAAGCCCCCGCGTGCTGCGCAATCCCAAGCCCAATGTCTGGCTCACGGCCTTTGGCGAGAATCGCGTCGAACATGACATATTGGTGTGGATCAGCGACCCGGAAAGCGGCGTCGGCAATGTGAAGTCCGATGTGCTGGGGCGGCTGTGGCTGCTGTTTCGCGAACATGGCATCGCCATCCCCTATCCGCAGCGCGTCATCCACGCGCCCCGCGGCGTTACGCCGCTGCGATAGCCCTTCGTCCTGCGACAATTACGGCGAAAAGCGCGCATCGGGCAGCGCCGCGCCATAATCATGCCTGATTTTGTTGCAGACCAGCAACATTGAAGAAGCAAACGACACGCAACGGCAATAAAATCTTGTGCGCCGCAGCGGGGAAAGGCATCCCCTCACTCGTTGAGGCAACCCGGTCCATCCCGTGCAGGGACGACAGAGACTTGGGACCATGACGCAGGCGGGACGATCGCAGATAACGACCAAGGGGAAATCATATGCGTAAGTCCATTCTCGGCCTTTCGGCCCTGGCTCTGGCGGCCGCCGTGTCGGCACCCGCCTTCGCCCAGGACGAGCCCACTCCGGCGCTGACCGTCACCGGCAATGCGGCCGTCGTCACCGACTATCGCTTCCGCGGCATCTCGCAGACCGACAAGCGCTTCGCGCTGCAGGGCGGCATCACCGTGACCCATGAATCGGGCTTCTACGTCTCGACCTGGGGCAGCTCGATCGACGATTATGTCGCCGCTGGCAGCGACCAGGAACTCGACCTGATCGCCGGTTATTCGAAGACCGTCGGCGCGGCCACCTTCGACGTCGGCGTGCTGTATTATTACTATCCGGGTTCGGGCGGCGGCAACACCGACTTCGTTGAGCCCTATGCCTCGGTCAAGGGCACCTTCGGCCCGGCGACCGCCAAGCTGAGCGCTGCCTATGCGCCCAAGGCGAAGGCTCTGTCCGTCGGCAACGGCAAGGAAGACAATCTGTACGTCGCGGGCGACCTGTCGGCCAGCATCCCGAACACCCCGCTGGGCGTATCGGCGCATCTGGGCCACAGCTTCGGTCCCAGCTACCTGACCATCGGCAAGGAATATACCGACTGGAACATCGGCGCGACCTACACCTGGAGCCACCTGACCTTCGGCGTGAGCTATGTCGACACCGACAAGTCGCTCTACAGCCCGAGCGGCCGCAACATCAGCAAGGCCGGCGTGGTCGGTTCGATCACCGCGTCCTTCTGATCGTCTGAAAAGTCACGAAGGGGGCCGCGATCCACAAGGATCGCGGCCTTTTTCTTGCCCTTTGCGGGTCGCCTGAACGCCGGCCTCGCCCTATAAGGGGCCGCATGACCGCCTTGCCCCTCGCCCTGATCTTCCTGGCCACGATCGCCGCGATGGAGGGCTTCGCCTATGTCATGCACCGCTGGGTGATGCATGGACCGGGCTGGTTCCTGCATGCCAGCCATCACCGCCCCCGCACCGGCCGTTGGGAAGCGAACGATCTCTATTTCGTGATCTTCGCCATGCCCTCCATCCTGCTGCTGCTGGGCGGGGTGCAATGGCAGTGGGGCGATTGGGCGACGGCGGTGGGCGCTGGCATCGCGGCCTATGGCGCCATCTATCTCGGCTTCCACGACATCATCGTGCATCGCCGCGTCGCGCACCGCTATGTCCCGCGCTCATCCTATATGAAGCGCATCGTCCAGGCCCACCGCCTGCATCATGCGGTCGAGAGCAAGGAGGGCTGCGTCAGCTTCGGCTTCCTGGTGGCGCCGCGCCCGGAAGAACTGAAACGCGAATTGGGGAAGAAGGGCGAGGCCGTCCTGCGCGCGGCCAAGGGCGATGGAGGAGGGTGAAAGGGGTGGATTCAGGACATTCCCCCTCCCGCAGGCGGGAGGGGGCCAGGGGGTGGCTGGCGCGACATCAGCGGGGATTTTCAACGGCTAAGCTGGAAGCTCGCTGCGCTCGCACCCACCCCTAACCCCTCCCGCCGGCGGGAGGGGGAATGCCTTGGATTAGCCAAAACCCCCCGCTTATTTCAGTTCAGCGGCTCCATCGCGCCCAGATGGCAGTGGGCAGCATCAGCCCCCGCGCCTCTTCTCGTACCGCCAACTCGCCCGCTTCCACCGTGCCCGGCAGATCGGCAAAGGCCTGGCTCAGCAATTCCCCGATCGCCAGCGCCGACATGCGCACCGCATAAACCGTCAGGAACAAGAACCGGCTGTCCGCATCCAGCAACTGCCGGCAATGGGCGATCAGTCCAGGCAAATCCTCTTCCAGCCGCCAGACCTCCCCATCCGGCCCGCGCCCATATTTCGGCGGATCGAGCAATATGCCGTCATAGCGCCGCACCCGCCGCACCTCCCGCGCCACGAACTTCGCCGCATCGTCGACGATCCAGCGCACCGGCCGATCCTCCAGCTCCGAGAGCGCCGCATTGGCCCGCGCCTGCGCCACCGACTTCTTGGAAGCGTCGACATGCACCATCTGCGCACCCGCCGCCGCCATCGCCAGCGTGCCGACGCCAGTATAGCCGAACAGGTTCATGACTTGCGGTTCCGCCTTGTCCGCGACCTTGCCCCGCATCCAATCCCAGACCGGCGCCATGTCGGGAAAGAAGCCCAGATGGCGGAAGGGCGTGCAACTGGCCTGGAACGTCACCTCGTTCCAGTGCAGCGGCCAGCCTTCGGCGGGCACGGGTCGCTCGTAGAACCAGCGCCCACCGCCTTCCTCGTCGGAACCGGGGATGAATTCGCCGTCGGCCCGCCAGTCGTCCTGCGCGGGCACCCACATCGCCTGCGGCTCCGGCCGGATGAAGCGGAAGCGGCCGTAGCGCTCCAGCTTCCGTCCATGGCCGGAATCGATCAGGCCATAATCCGGCCAGGGCTCACCGATGAGGGTCTGGAGGTTCACCTCAACCCCTCGGCGTCGCCCGCTCCGCGACATAGGCGGTGACCGCGTCGAAGGTACCGGGCAGCTTGGCATAGGCCTCTTCCCGCGCGAACAGATCGCCCACGCGCGAGGGCAGCGACGGGCGCAGACCCGTGGCCCGCTCGACCGCCGTGGGGAATTTCGCCGCATGCGCCGTCGCCAGCGTGACCACCGGCACGGCGGGATCGAGATCGATCGCCCGCGCCGCCGCCAGGCCGACCGCGCTGTGTGGATCGATCACCTGCCCCGCCGCGTCATAGGCCCAGCGCATCGCCATGGTCATGGCGTCGGCATCGACCCGCGCCGACGTGAACAGCGCCGAAGCCCCATCCCGCTGCGCATTGGTGAGGCGCATCGCCTTGCTCGCCTCGAAGCCCTTCATCTGTTCCGCCAGCGCCTTGCCATCGCGCCCGCCCGCGTCGAACAGCAGCCGTTCGAAGTTCGAGCTGACCTGAATGTCCATGCTGGGCGTCGCGGTCGCGACCACCTGCCCCTGGCTGTAATCGCCCTCGGACAGTGCCCGGTGGAGGATGTCGTTGACGTTGGTCGCGACCATCAGCTTGGCAACGGGCAGGCCCATCTTCGCCGCGACATAGCCCGCGAACACATCCCCGAAATTGCCGGTGGGCACGGAAAAGGCGATCGCCCGTTCCGGCGCGCCCAGACGGACGGCGGCGTAGAAATAATAGACGACCTGCGCCATCAGCCGCGCCCAGTTGATGCTGTTCACCGCCGACAGGTTGAAGCGACGGGCGAAGGCCGCATCGTTGAACATCGCCTTCACCAGCGCCTGCGCGTCGTCGAAGCTGCCGTCGATGGCGATATTATAGACATTGGGCGCCAGCACCGTGGTCATCTGGCGACGCTGGACGTCCGACACGCGGCCTTCGGGGTGCAGCATGAAGATGTCGATCTTCTCGCGGCCCGCGACGGCATCGATCGCCGCCGAACCGGTATCGCCCGACGTCGCGCCGACGATGGTCAGATGATCGTCCCGCCGCGACAGGAACCGCTCGAACAATTGGCCGAGCAGTTGCAGCGCCACATCCTTGAACGCCAGCGTCGGGCCGTGGAACAGTTCGAGCAGCCAATGCCGGTGATCCAGTTGCACCAGCGGCGTCACCGCATCATGGCTGAACCGGCCATAGGCGGCCGCGCACAGCTCCCGCAATTCCTCTTCGCTCAGCGAACCGGCGACGAAGGGCGCCATGACCCGCACCGCCGTTTCGACATAGGACAGGCCCGAAAGCGCGCGTATATCCTCCGCGGAAAAGCTGGGCCAGCTTTCCGGCAGATAAAGGCCGCCATCGGACGCCAGCCCCGCCAGCGTCACATCCTCGAACCCGAGCGCGGGCGCGCTCCCCCTGGTGCTCACATAATGCATGATGGGGTAGCGCGGTAACGCCGGACGCGGCTTCGGGCAAGCTTTTAAGGTCGTGCCGTCCGTCTGCGCAACGCGAGCAAGTAGATGATCACCGCGATGGCAGCGAAGAAGAACCACTGCACGGCATAGGCCAGATGGTTGTTGGGCACGTCCGCGACGGAGGGCGGCGCGAGCGGCTTCAAGCCCGGCACAGCCTCTCCGGCGATCAGCATGGGCCGCAGGGGCATGGCCTTGCCGCCGATCCGCGACAGGAGCGAGCGATGATCGGGCTCCTCCCCTATCCATCCGCGCATCTGGCCGCCGCGCCATTGAGGCTTGGCGTCGGGCGTCCGGGCGACCCCCACCGCAACCAGCAGGCCGGGGCCCTCGGCACCCGTCGTGCATTCGGCAATGGCGCGGTAGCCCACCGAACCATCGGCTGCGCGGCCCGCTTCGCTGCGCCAGCGGACCACCTGCAGGCAATGGGCCGAAGACCGGCGGAACAGCAATTCAGGCGGCACAGGGGGATAGGCGGGAAAGGCGACCGGAGGCTTGGCGGGATTGGATGCCACCAGTTCCAGCGCGGCGTCCTTTTCCGCCCGGCGCTGCAATTGCCAGACGCCCAGGCCGATCATCACCAGCACCGCCGCCGCGACGATCAAGGTCGGGATGAGAGGCAGGCGGCGGCTCACGCTTCGCGGTCCTGTTGGGTCAACCGGCCCTCGCGCGCCTTGTTGCGATATTCGAGGATCAGCAGCGCACCCTTGGCCACGCGCAGGCTGCCGATCACGGCAGCCACCGTCAGCGGCGTCCAGAGCAGGATATGCAGCCAGAGCGGCGGATGGACCTTCAGTTCCAAGATCAACGCCATCGCCACCATCACCGCGCCGATGATCAGGGTCAGGAACGCCGCCGGGCCGTCGCCCACATTGAACTGGCCATAATCGAGGCCGCAGGACCGGCAGGACCCCGCAAAACGGACCGGGCCCGAAAACAGCGTCTGCGCGCCGCATTGGGGGCAAGCGCCCACCGCCGCGGCGACCAGCAGCGGCTGAGATGCGGGGCGGGGATCAGACGGGGACATGCTGTCTGGCATATGCCGGCTTTCCGAAAAAGAAAACGGCCGGAACAAGTCCGGCCGCTATCCGATGATCATCCATGCTCCGGCGGGATCAACCGCCGTGCACCGGCGCGCCCCAGCCGCCCCAGACATAGATGACGACGAAGAGGAACAGCCACACCACGTCGACGAAATGCCAGTACCAGGCTGCCGCCTCGAAGCCGAAATGCTGGCGCGGGGTGAAATCGCCCTTATGCACGCGGATCAGGTTCACCAGCAGGAAGATGGTGCCGATCAGGACGTGGAAGCCGTGGAAGCCGGTCGCCATGTAGAAGGCCGAGCTATAGGGGCTGTGACCGAAGGGGAACGGCGCATGGGCATATTCATAGGCCTGGATGGACGAGAAGAGCACGCCCAGAATGACGGTCGCGGTCAGCCCCTTCTTCAGCCCTTCGCGGTCGCCATGGATCAGCGAATGGTGCGCCCAGGTCACGGTCGTGCCCGAACAGAGCAGGATCAGCGTGTTGAGCAGCGGCAGTTCGAAGGCGTTCATCACCTCGATGCCCTTCGAGGGGAACATGCCCTCGATCGGCGCCAACTGGCTCGGGAAGAGCGAGAAGTCGAAGAAGGACCAGAACCAGCCCACGAAGAACATGACTTCCGATGCGATGAACAGGATCATGCCGTAGCGCAAGTGAAGCTGGACCACCGGCGTATGGTCGCCGGCATGGGCTTCGGAAATGACGTTCGCCCACCAGCTATACATGGTGAACAGCACGCCCGCGACGCCGATCAGGAAAACCCAGCCGCCGCCGGCGGGCATCGCATCGGGATGCATCCACATGATCGCGCCGAAAGCCATGACCAGCGCCGACATGGAGCCGAAAAAGGGCCAGATGCTGGGCGGAAGAATATGATAATCGTGGTTCTTGGCGCCTGCCATGACGTTTCTCATCCCCGTTCGCGTTATGATTGTGCCTTAGCTTGGCTTCTTGTCCTGCTCAACAGGATAGAAGGTGTAGCTGAGCGTGATTTCCTGCGTGTCCTTATTGTCGGCATCCGTCAATATCTTCGGATCGACATAATAGATGACAGGCATGCGCACCTGCTGGCCCGGCTGAAGCGTTTGCTGGGTGAAGCAGAAGCACTGGATCTTGGTGAAATAGGCGCCCGCCTGAAGCGGCGTGACGTTGAAGCTGGCGGTGCCCGTGACCGGCTTGTCCGACATGTTCTTCGCGATGAAGATCGCCATGTTCCGCGCGCCGATCGTCACCGTCTGGGTGCGGCGTTCGGGATAGAATTGCCAGGGCATGCCCGGCGTCACGTTGGAATCGAAGCGAATCGACATGCGATGCCCGACCGCTTCCTGCACCTGCACATTAGCGGCGGCGCGCTTCGTGGTGCCGCCAAAGCCGGTCTGCTCGCAGAAAATCCGGTAGAGGGGCACCGAGGCGAAACCCAGGCCGAGCATGGCCAGGCCGACGCCCGCCATGCCGATCAGCGTCCGCCGGTTGCGGCGGTCCCGGTCGAAGGGAGAAGGAGGAAGGCTCGCCATCAATGCCCGCCGCCGATCTTCGCGATGGTGATCGCGTAGAAGAGAATGACCAGAGCGCCCAACAGCAACCCGGTCACGATGGCGCGGGATTTCTGCCGGGCGCGGACCTGCCGGTCTTCTTCAGGGGTCATGCGAACACCCACCGGTCGACCACCACTGCTCCAAAGAGCAGGAAGAGATAGAGGATCGAATATTTGAACAGCCGCTTTTCCGGCGCCATGCGGGCGGGATCGCTTTCCCGCCGGCGCAGGACCTGAAAGGACATAGCCACGAACAGCGCCGTGCCGAGCAGCGCCGCCGTCCCGTAAATCGGTCCGGTCAGATGCAGCAGCACCGGGGCCATCGCCGCCATCGCCATGATCGCGGTGTAGAACCAGATCTGGCGGCGCGTCGCCACTTCGCCGGAAACCACCGGCAGCATGGGGATGCCCGCTGCGGCATAGTCGGTCTTGACGAACAGGGCGAGCGCCCAGAAATGCGGCGGCGTCCAGAAGAAGATCAGCATGAACAGCGCCACCGGCAAGGCGCTGATGTCGCCCGTCACCGCCGCCCAGCCGATCACTGGGGGAAAGGCGCCCGCTGCGCCGCCGATGACGATATTCTGCGCGGTCCGGGGTTTCAGCCAGATGGTGTAGACGAAGACGTAGAAGAGGATCGACACCGCCAGCACTGCCGCCGCCAGCCAATTGGTCGCGACGCCCATCAGCAGGACCGAGAAGAAGGACAGTCCGACCCCGAAATGCAGCGCCGACTGCCGGTCCATCCGGCCAGCGGGCAGCGGGCGGTTGGCCGTGCGCTTCATCTTCGCGTCGATGTCGGCCTCATACCACTGGTTGAGCGCCGCCGCCGCGCCCGCGCCAAGCGCGATGCAGAGAATCGCGGTGAAGGCCAGAATCGGATGAATATGGCCGGGCGCCGCGAGCAGACCGCAAAGCCCGGTGAAGACGACCAGCGTCATCACCCTCGGCTTGGTCAGCGCGACGAAATCCCGCCAATGCGCGGGAATCACAGGAGCCGAGCTTTCGGACATGATCGGCGTACTTGCCATAGTCTCCTCATGCGGCATCCCGGCGCGATGACCGTGCCGGGATTGCCCGATTCCAGGAATTGGCGGCCTTTACGCCAATCCCGGCGTTCCGGCAAACCGGAACGCCCCGGCCTGCGGTCAGTCGATGACCGGCAGCGTTTCGAACTGGTGGAAGGGCGGCGGGCTGGTCAGCGTCCATTCCAGCGTCGTGGCGCCTTCACCCCAGGGATTGCCCTCCGCCTTCTTGCCGGCGACCAGCGACCAGACAAGGTTGACGAAGAAGATCAGCATGCCCGCGGCCATGATCTCATAACCGTGGCTGGCGACCTTGTTCCAGTAAGCAAAGGCTTCCGGATAGTCGGGATAACGGCGCGGCATGCCCGACAGGCCCAGGAAGTGCATCGGGAAGAACAGCAGGTTCACGCCGATGAAGAACACCCAGAAGTGCAGATGACCGAGGAACTCGTTGTACATCCGGCCCGACATTTTCGGGAACCAGTAGTAGAAGCCCGCGAACAGGCCGAACACCGCGCCCAGCGACAGAACATAGTGGAAGTGCGCGACCACATAATAGGTGTCGTGCAGCACGTCATCGACGCCGCCATTCGCCAGCACCACGCCGGTGACGCCGCCCACGGTGAACAGGAAGATGAAGCCCAGCGCCCAGACCATCGGCGTCTTGTAGCTGATCGACCCGCCCCAGATCGTCGCGATCCAGGAGAAGATCTTGATGCCGGTCGGCACGGCGATGACCATCGTCGCGGCGGTGAAGTACATTTTCACATTCACCGACATGCCGGTGGTGAACATGTGGTGCGCCCAGACGACGAAGCCGACGACACCGATCGCAACCATGGCATAGGCCATGCCGAGATAACCGAAGACCGGCTTGCGGCTGAAGGTCGAGACGATCTGGCTGACGATGCCGAAGCCCGGCAGGATCATGATGTACACTTCGGGGTGGCCGAAGAACCAGAAGAGATGCTGGTACAGTTCCGGATCGCCACCGCCGGCGGCATCGTAGAAGGTGGTGCCGAAATTGCGGTCGGTCAGCAGCATGGTGATCGCGGCGGCCAGAACCGGCAGGGCAAGCAGCAGCAGGAAGGCGGTGACCAGCACCGACCAGACGAACAGCGGCATCTTGTGCAGGGTCATGCCCGGCGCGCGCATGTTGAGGATGGTGGTGATGAAGTTGATCGCGCCCAGGATCGACGAAGCGCCAGCGATGTGCAGCGACAGGATCGCCATGTCGACCGCCGGACCCGCGGAACCGCTGGTCGAGAGCGGCGCATAGACCGTCCAGCCGGTGCCCGCGCCGTTGCCGGTGCCGCCGGGGAAGAAGGTCGAACCGAGCAGCAGGGCGAAAGCCGGGATGAGCAGCCAGAAGCTGATATTGTTCATCCGCGGGAAGGCCATGTCCGGCGCGCCGATCATGATCGGCACGAACCAGTTGCCGAAGCCGCCGATCATCGCGGGCATCACCATGAAGAAGACCATGATGAGGCCGTGGGCGGTGATCAGCACGTTCCACAGGTGATAGGCCTGGTCCAGCGTGGCTTCGGGGCCGTCGCTGAACTGCGCCCAAGTCTGGAGATACTGGATGCCCGGCGCGGCGAGTTCAGCGCGCATCAGGCCGGAGATCGCGCCGCCGATGATGCCGGCGATGATCGCGAAGATCAGATAGAGGGTGCCGATGTCCTTGTGGTTGGTCGACATGAACCAACGCTGAAAGAAGGCCGGCTTGTGATCGGCGTCATGATGCTCATGAGCATGGTCGCCGTGATGATCTGCGGTAATGGTGGTCATGGCGTCTAAGCCCTTACATCAAAGCTTGGCAGCGGGGGCGGCGGCAGGCGCAGGCGCCTCGGCCGTGGCGGCTTCGGCAGCGCCCTTGAGCTTGCCGCCCTGCGAGAGCACCCACTGTTCGAACTGGGCGGGTTCCAGCGCCTCGACCGCGATCGGCATGAAGCCGTGGCGCGCGCCGCAAAGCTCCGAGCACTGGCCGTAATAGACGCCCGGCTTCTCGATGGTGAAGCTCTTCTCATTGAGGCGGCCCGGCACCGCGTCCATCTTCACCCAGAGCGAAGGAACCGCGAAGCTGTGGATCACGTCGGCGCCGGTGATGATCAGCTTGATCGGGCGGCCGACGGGCAGGACCAGACGGTTGTCGGGCGCGAGCAGATAGGGCTCGCCATTCGCCTCCGCCTTTTCGCGAGGCAGCAGGTTGGAGACGAACTCCGGAATCCCGTTGTCGGGATATTCATAGCCCCAATACCACTGATAGCCGGTGACCTTGACGGTCAGCGCGTCCTTGGGCGCGGGCTTGTACTGGTCCGCCAGCAGGCCGATCGAGGGCACCGCGATCGCCAGCAGGATCACCACCGGCACCACGGTCCAGATCACCTCGATCACGGTATTGTGCGAGGTCTTGGACGGCGTCGGATTGGCGCTGCGGCGGAAGCGGACCATCACATAGAGCATCAGGATCAGAACGAAGATCGAGATGATGGTGATGATCGGCAGCAGCATCACGTCATGCAGCCAGCGGGCCGTATGGCCCGTGGGCGAGAATTGCTTTTGAAGGGTGATTTCCCCCGGCATCGGCATGCCGATGCCCGGCGTCGGCTTCATCCGCGGCGGCGCAGCCACCTTGGCGGCGGGCGATGCCTCTGCGGCGGGCGCCGCTGCGTTGCTGGCCGAATCGGCGGCCGCAGCCTCATTCCCGGCAGCCGGAGCCGCGACCGCGGCATGTTCCTGAGCCAGCGCCGGACCGTTCAGCGCGAGTGTGGGCGCAAAGGCCAACAACCCGGCGAGAACGAGCGATTTCACCTTGTTCATAGCGTCTTCTTACCCCGTAACCCCTTGGCGCCGCTGCAACGAAGACACACGCATACACGTCCCCCCGCCCGTATCGGTCTGCCGCGGCTTATAAGCATCTTTTTTTACGCCTCAAGGTTCCACAACCAGATTTTCTTCGCTGTTGCAACGCCTAGTTGGTGAGCCTATCTCGCTCCCCGCGCACAGGGGCGCGATCATGGGGAGACTCATGAGGGGAAAGCCATGCCGCATCGCTTGCCTGCGGCGGCGTGGCCGAATGGATCGAAGATACGGATGACCGACGAGGAAGTTTTAGCGGAATTCAGGGCTGCGGGCGCGTTGCTGGAGGGGCATTTCATTCTGTCCTCGGGCCGCCGCAGCGCCAATTATCTCCAGTGCGCCCGCGTGCTGATGAACGCCGAGCGCGCCGGCCGGCTGGCGCGCGCGACCGTGCAGAAGCTGCCGCGCGAATTGCGGCAGGAGATCGATCTGGTGGTCTCGCCCGCCATGGGCGGCCTCATCATCGGCCATGAAGTCGGCCGCGCGCTCGACAAGGACGCGGTGTTCCTGGAGAGGCCGGAAGGCACGTTCGAGCTGCGCCGCGGCTTCGCCATCACGCCAGGACAGAAGGTGCTGATGGTAGAGGACGTCGTTACCACCGGCCTGTCCTCCCGCCAGGCGATCGAGGCGGTCGAGGCGGAGGGCGGCATCGTCCTGGCCGAAGTCGCGCTGGTCGACCGGTCGGCCGGCGAAGTGGAACTGGGCGTGCCCTTCTACCCGCTCGTCAGCATCAACTTCCCGGTCTATGATGCCGACCAGATCCCGCCCGAACTGGCGGCGATCCCGGCGATCAAGCCCGGCAGCCGGAAGCAATAGCATGCCCCACTCCCCCGTCCCTTTGCGCCTGGGCGTCAACATCGATCATGTGGCGACCATCCGCAACGCACGCGGGGGAGCGCATCCCGACCCGGTCAAGGCCGCGCTGCTGGCGGCCAAGGCAGGCGCCGACGGCATCACCGCCCATTTGCGTGAGGATCGGCGGCATATCCGCGATGAGGATATCGCCACGCTGATGGCGGCGCTGACCGTGCCGCTCAATTTGGAAATGGCGGCAACGCAGGAGATGCTGGGCATAGCGCTCAAGCATCGGCCGCACGCCGCCTGCATCGTGCCGGAAAAGCGCGAGGAGCGGACGACCGAGGGCGGTCTCGATGCCGCCGGTCAGATCGAGGCGCTACGGCCGATCGTCGGCGCGCTCAATGAAGCGGGCGTGCGCGTCAGCCTGTTCATCGAGCCGGACCCGGCGCAGATCGAGGCGGCGATTCGCCTTGGCGCGCCCGTAGTAGAGCTGCACACCGGCCGCTACGCGCATCTGGAAGGCTCGGAGCGGGCGGAGGAACTGCGCCGCCTGGCCGATGCGGCGGCGCTGGCGGCCAAGAACGGCATCGAACCGCATGCGGGCCATGGCCTGACCTTCGACAATGTCGGGCCGATCGCCGCCATTCCGCAGGTTGCGGAGCTCAATATCGGGCATTTCCTGATCGGTGAGGCGATCTTCAGCGGGCTGGAGAGCAGCATCCGCGAAATGCGCCGCCAGATGGATCTGGCCCGATGAAAGCGGCAAAAGCGTGATCATCGGCCTCGGCTCCGACCTCTGCAATATCGAGCGAATCCAGAATTCGCTCGATCGCTTCGGGGAGCGGTTCGAGAATCGCGTCTTCACCGATGTCGAACGCGCCAAGGCCAACCGGCGCCCCTTCACCAAGGCAGGCACGCTCGCCAAGCGATTCGCCGCCAAGGAAGCCTTTTCCAAGGCCGTCGGCACCGGCTTCAAGAGGGGCGTGTTCATGAAGGACATCGGCGTCGTCAACGGCCCCAGCGGCGCGCCGACGCTGAACCTGACGGGCGGCGCGCTGGCGCGGCTCGAATCGCTGGTTCCGGCGGGACATCGGCCGGTCGTTCACTTGACGCTAACCGACGATCATCCATGGGCACAAGCCTTTGTGATCATCGAAGTTCTGCCATTATAAGCGCAGTGCCTCTCCAGCCGGAAATCCTCCCATGACGGCAGCCGACATGACCGAAAACGATCCTGCCTCCTCCGAACAGCCCACGCCCGCCGCCGAACCAGGGAAGAGCCCGGTCGACTGGTGGCAGGAAGTCAAGAGCATCGCCCTGCTGATCCTGGCGGTGCTGGCCTTCCACAGCTTCGTCGCCAAGCCCTTCTACATTCCCAGCGAATCGATGATGCCGGTGCTGCTGAAGGGCGACCGGCTGGTGGTGAGCAAATTTCCCTATGGCTGGTCCTATGTCTCGCCCAGCTTCCACCCGCTGCCGTTCCTGAAAGGCCGGATTTTCGGGCGGCTGCCGGCTCGCGGCGACATCGTCATCGTCTCGCCGCAGAACAAGCGCGAGGATTATATCAAGCGGGTCATCGGCCTGCCCGGCGACATAGTGGAGGTGCGCGGCGGCCAGGTCGTGCTGAACGGCGTGCCGGTGCCGCAGAAGGTGCTGAAGCCCATCCGCATTCCCGTGGACGGCAACGCCCCCTGCCCGCCCATGCAGTTTCCCGGCGCGCTGGTGACGGACGCGAACGGCAGGAGCTGGTGCGAACTGCCGGTGCGGCAGGAAACCCTGCCCAACGGCAAGAGCTATGTGGTCATCGACATGGGGCCAAGCACGCTCGACTGGTATCCGCCAGTGCGGATTCCCGCCGATCACGTCTTCCTGATGGGCGACAATCGCGACAACAGCGCCGACAGCCGCGCGCCGCTGGAGGAAAATGGGCTGGGCGGGCCGGTGCCGTGGGAAGCGATCGGCGGCCGGGCGGAGTTCATCACCTTCTCGCTGGACGGCGATTCATCCTGGAACCCGCTGAGCTGGTTCCACGCCTTCCGCGGCGGACGCGCGGGGAACAGCCTGCGTCCGGCAAGCGTTACTCCGCCGGAATAAGCTTTTCCGGATAGGGGCTTGGGTTGAGCGGGACGAACATCCACATCGAGGAACCCGGCCCCAGCGAATTGCGCAGCCCGCTGGTCCAACATGAGATCAAGCGGGCCGGCGTGTGGTTCGCCATGGGCATCGCGGTGGCGCTGCTCGTCTTGCTGGCGCAGCCGATCATGCTGATCATGGGCGCATTGGTGCTGACCACCATGATGGACGGGGGCACGCGGCTGCTGGGCCGGGTGCTGCCGGTCGGGCGCGGCTGGCGGCTGGCCATCGTGCTGGTCGCGGCGCTCGCCTTCCTATTGATCCGGCACGTTGATAGTTAGGCTGCATATTTGCAACGGGGGTCTCTGAAGAAAGCGCGGACTTTTTCTGGAGAATTTGCGAGGCCAGTCATGTGGTTTTGGGCCGCGGCTTTGAGTTTGGCCTTGGTTTTCTCCGGCACGGTGGTGCTGATGGCATGCTTCAGGCTGGCATTGAGCCGCTCGTCCGGGTTCAATTCGGGCGAGTAGCTGGGGAGATAGAAGATCTCGATTTTGTCCTTGCGCGTTTCGAGCCATGCTTTGACCAGTTTTGAGTGGTGGGCCCGAAGATTGTCGAGGATCAGGAATATCTTGCGATCAGCGTCCTTGATCAGGGCTTCGAGAAACTCGATCAGCCGTTCGGCGCCAAAGTTGTCCTCGATGATCATCCAGCGCGTCTTGCCCTGATTGGTGACCGTTGAGATCATCGACAACTTGGCACGGCTCCCAGGCGCGTAGGCCACTGGAGTTTCTCCCTTTGGAGCATAAGATCGACCGCGCACGTCCGTGTTGACGACTGCGGTCTCGTCCCCCCAGTGGATTTCGCCGTCCTCGGCCTTTGCCCGCTTTTCGATCGCAGGATAACTCGTCTCCAGCCAGGCCCTCACGGCCTGAGGGTTTTGCTCATAGGCGCGACGGATCGGCTTTTGCGGTGTGAACCCCCACCGCTTGAGATAATTCCCAACCGCTCGGATTTTCAGGGGAATGCCACATTCCCGCGCGATCAATTCCATCACCGCGCCGCGGGTCCACAGCGCAAATTCCATCTTCAGTTGTTCGGGACGCTTTTCGCTGATCAGCCGGCGAATGTGCAACTCCTGCTCTGGACTCAGGCTCCGTCCGTCACCTTGGGACCGGCCACGCTCCTTGGGCTTAAGACCCTTGCTGCCTTCCGCTTCATAGTTGTCGATCGCTTTGCGAACTGCCGGCCACGAAAGGCCCGTCAGCTCGACAATCCGCATCACCTTGTGGCCCGACTTGTGAAGGCGGATCACCTGCCGGCGAAGCTCGTGAAGCGCTGATGCGCTCAATTTCCGGGCGTCTGTTTCCATGGTCAATCATACCCATCAACCAACTCGAAATCAATATATTTTCATGCCCGGTCTATAGTCTATACCTTCTATCTGACCGGATCGAGCCTGGCGGCGCAGGCGCAGGCGATGCGGGTCATCGTCGAGACGCAGGTCAACCGCATCGGCCATTGGCTCCAGCAACTGGGCGTCACAACCACGCCGGAGGATTTCAAGAGCCTGGCGCAGCAGGCGATGAGTTCGCTGGGCCGGGTCACGGCGGCGGTCGGCACGATGGTCGGCGCGATCACCAGCGGGGTCATGATGCTGGTGCTGGTCATCTTCATCGCGATCGAGCCCAAGCTGTACGAGCGCGGCGTCGCCTGGATGCTGCCGATGGACAAGCGCGGCCGTTTCTACGCCATTGCCGACAAGATGGGCTGGACGCTGCGGCGGCTGATGTTCGGGCGGCTGATCGGCATGGCGGTGGAGGGCGTGGGCACTTGGTTGCTGCTCTGGGCGGGCGGCGTGCCGATGGCGGGGCTGCTCGGCATATTGACCGGGCTGTTCGCCTTCCTGCCCAATATCGGGTCGATCATTTCCGGCGTGCTGATCGTGCTGGTGGGCTTTTCCGCGGGTTCGGACGCCGGGCTCTATGCCTTTGGCGTCTATCTGGTGGTGCAGATCGTCGACGGCTATCTGATCGTGCCGATGGTCGCCAAGCGCGCCACCGATCTTGCGCCTGCCCTTGTCCTGGCGGCGCAGATCCTCTTCGGCGCGCTGTTCGGCATCATGGGGCTGTTCCTGGCCGATCCGATCGTCGCGATGATCAAAGTCTGGCTGGAGGAGCGCTCAAAGGCGCTGGAGGTTGAGAACGGCAGGAGTGCGGCGGTTCCGGTGGTTGGGTAGTTATTCAGTACGGCGTGCTCCTGCAAAGGCAGGAGTCCAGACCGGGCGTCAGAACTGGGTTCCTGCCTTCGCAGGAACACGGATCATGCCAAAGAGAAGTCATCCAAGAAAAAGGGCCGGGAAATCCCGGCCCTCTTCGCTTTTCGACTGCGGCCGGACTCAGTGGCCGGGCATGCCCTGCGGCATTCCGCCCTGCTGCTGCATCATCTGCTGCATGCGCATGATGTCCGCCTTGGACTTGAAATCATGTAACTGGACGTCGAACACCAGCACGGAATTGGCCGGGATCGGCCCTGCCGCCTGCTCGCCATAGCCGAGCTGCGGCGGAATCCACAGGCGGTACTTGCCGCCCTTCTTCATCTTCTGCAGGCCCTCGGAGAAGCCGGGAACCACACCGTCGACCGGCATCGCGGTCTGCGGATTCTCGTCGAACACCGTGCCGTCGAGCAGCGTGCCCTTATAGCCCACCAGCGCCACGTCGGCGGGCGTCGGGCTGGGACCGGCGCCTTCCTCCAGCACCTTGTACTGCAGGCCCGATTCGGTCGTCACCACGCCTTCCTCGCCGCCATTATGCGCCAGGAAGCTGGTGGGCGAGGACTTCACGCCCTGCTGCCCGGCCCAGGCCAGACCGCCGGCCGCCAGCGCGACCACGGCAATACCCACCCAGAGACGCGTCAGCGACCCCTTGGCGATTGGACGAAGGGGAACGGCCGTGGTGGACATGCGCTATGCCTCGCGGATTGGTGCGGGTGATGTTTGTCAGCAGAGGAACGGGACGATCAGGCGACCGTCCCGATAACGGCGATCCTTAACGGACGCCGTCGCGCTCGGCGCGCTTGCGCTCCAGCTTGCGGGCGCGGCGCACGGCAGCGGCCTTTTCGCGGGCGCGCTTTTCCGAGGGCTTCTCATAGTGACGGCGCAGCTTCATCTCGCGATACACGCCCTCACGCTGCAGCTTCTTCTTGAGCGCGCGCAGGGCCTGGTCGACATTGTTGTCGCGAACGATGATTTGCATAAGCCAGTCAAACTCCAGTCGAAAACGGACGGATCGCCAGGAAACATAACCCTTCCCGACGGGCCGCCCGAATGAAATAGCGGTGAGTCGCCGCAGGTCACCCTGCGCCGTGTGGGGCGCGCCCTATCAGCAGAGTCGCGCAAATTCAACCCAAAAGCCGTTTTTCTCGACAGAGGCGCGGGACGGGCAGATAGTCGCCCCCATAAACAAGAAGGAGGATCGCCATGGCAACCGCCGCCAAGACCACGGGCAAGCGCCCCGACATGTCCGCCACGGAATGGGCCGCCCGCCAGCAGCTCGCCGCCTGTTACCGCATTTTCGACCATCTGGGCTGGTCGGAGCTGATCTACAACCACATCACCCTGCGCGTGCCGGAGGAGGAAAACGCCTTCCTCATCAACCCTTTCGGCCTGCTCTACGGCGAAGTGACGGCATCGAGCCTGGTCAAGATCGACATTGACGGCCATGTGCTGGACGGCAACCCCTATCCGGTCAATCGCGCCGGCTTCACCCAGCACAGCATCTTCCACCGCCACCTGCCCGACGCGCATTGCATCATCCACACCCACACCACCGCGGGCATGGCGGTCAGCGCCACGCGGGAGGGGCTGACGCCCACCAATTTCTACGCCGCCGCCTTCATCGGCCGAATCGCCTATCATGATTTCGAGGGCGTCACGATCCGCCCAGAAGAGGGCGAACGGCTGATCGCCCATCTGGGCGGCCGCCGCATCATGATGCTGCGCAACCATGGCACGCTGGTCATGGCGAAGTCTCTGCCGGAAGCGTTCCTGACCCAATGGATGCTCCAGCGCGCCTGCGAGATTCAGGTCGCCACCGGCGCGGCGGGAACGCCCGTCGAAATTCCAGCCGAGGTCATTGCCGTGCATCAGCGGGACCTGAGCGGCGTACAATTGCCCGTAGGCCCAGGCGTCCCCGATTTCGAGGCGATGGTTCGCCGCATCGACCGGATCGATCCGGGCTGGCGCGAATAAGTCCTAAACTGATCGAGATCATGGACATTCGCGAACAAGGAACATATCATGAACAATTATGACCGCGCTCACCACCCGACAGAAGTTGGAAATCCTTGCCGATGCGGCGAAATATGACGCGTCCTGCGCTTCGTCGGGCACGGCGAAGCGCGACAGCGCGTCGGGGCGGAAGGGGGGCATCGGCTCGACCGAGGGCATAGGCATCTGCCATGCCTATGCGCCCGACGGCCGCTGCATTTCGCTGCTCAAGGTTCTGCTGACCAATAGCTGCATCTTCGACTGCCATTATTGCATCAACCGCCGGTCCAGCGACGTGCGGCGCGCCCGCTTCACGGTGCGCGAGCTGGTCGAGCTGACGCTCAGCTTCTACCGCCGCAATTATATCGAGGGGCTGTTCCTTTCCTCCGGCATCATCCGCTCGTCCGACTATACGATGGAGCAGATGATCGCGGTCGCGCGCAGCCTGCGCGAGGAGCATGACTTTCGCGGCTATATCCATCTCAAGACGATCCCGGACGCCGCCCCGGAGCTGGCGCATCAGGCGGGACTTCATGCCGACCGCCTGTCGATCAATGTCGAACTGCCGACCGAACAGGGGCTGCGGACTTTGGCCCCCGAAAAGGACGGGCGGCAGATCGAAGCCGCAATGGCCGGCATGCGCAGCGCAATAGAGGATGGGTCGGACGCCGGCCGCCGCTATGCCCACGCCCCCCGCTTCGCCCCCGCCGGCCAGTCGACCCAGATGATCGTCGGCGCCGATCAGGCCGACGACCGCGCCATCATCCGGCGGGCGAGTGCGCTCTACAGCCGCCACAAGCTGCGCCGCGTCTATTACAGCGCCTTTTCGCCCATCCCTTCGCCCAGCAGCATATTGCCGCTGAAACGCCCGCCGCTGATGCGTGAACATCGGCTCTACCAGTCCGACTGGATGATGCGCTTCTACGGCTATTCGGCGGAGGAGCTGGAAAGCGCGACCGATCCGCAGACCGGCTGCCTGCCGCTCGACATCGATCCCAAGCTTGCCTGGGCGCTGCGGCACCGCGAAACCTTTCCCGTCGACGTCAACCGCGCCCCCCGCGAAGCGCTGCTGCGGGTGCCGGGCCTGGGCGTCAAGGCGGTGGACCGGATCGTCGCGAGCCGCCGCCATCGTCGGCTGCGTCTGGACGATGTGGCGCGGCTGACGCGGGGCATCGCGAAACTGCGGCCCTTTCTGGTCGCGGCCGACTGGCGCCCGGTGCGATTGGCCGATCGGCTGACCCTGCCCATCGCGCCGCCGCCCGCCGCGCAATATGAGCTTTTTCCGTGAGTCGCGCCCATTTTGCCGTTGATTGGCGGGGCCGTTCATGTTTTCCTTGTCCGACGCAAGGAAAGGGCTGGTTGCTTGGCGACGAAGTGGAACGATGGCGCAACCCACCGCACGGGTCATGCCCGGCGGATGAGTACCCATCTGGCCGCCGCGCTGGTCGTCTTCTGCCTGCTGCAGATCTTCATCGTCGCCAAGATGGGCGGATCGCTGCTGCTGCATCTGGGCATCATCATTGCGATCGGCGGCTTTGCCGTCGCGGCGCGCGGGCTGGAACGGCGCTGGGAAATGCTCGACCGCAGCGGTTTGTCCGCGCAGGGCCTGACGCTGCGTTTCCGCCGCGATCTGGTACAGCTCTGGTCCGCCAGCATCGTCGGCGGGCTGCTCTGGATTCCCGTCGCGATCATCTTCCGCGCTCTTTTCGGCTGAACCCAAAGCCGCGATCCGTCGTTGTTCCTTCCTGACGAGAAGGAGCATGCCCATGGCCGACGCCAGCATTTTCGACCGATTGAAACAGGATCACGACGCGCATCGCCAGCTATTCGACAAGATGGCCGAGGCGAAGGGCCAGCCCGACCGGCTGGAAAAGCTGTTCGAACAGTTCAAGGTCGAGGTGACCGCCCATGCCGCGGCGGAGGAGGAAACTCTCTACGCCACCATGCTGGCGCGCCCTGACCTGCGCGAAGACGCCCAGCACAGCGTTTCCGAGCATAAGGAGATCGACGATTATCTGGAGGAGCTGGAGGAACTCCCCTTCAACGGCGAGGAATGGAACGGCGTCTTCGCCCAGCTCAAGAAGCGCTATCTCCATCATATCGACGAGGAAGAGGAAGAGATGTTTCCCGACGCAGCGCGGGAATTGACGGCGGAGGAGGAGCAGAAGCTGGCGGACCTGTTTGCAAAACGCAAACCGGCGGAACTCCAGCGCGCGGCAGCCGATGCGGACGATTAAGGGCGAGTCGGCCATCCTCCCGGCGCTCCAACCGGGGCGCGGCAAGCCATGTATCATGCGCGGCTGAACGGCCCGGACGATTTCGACGGATGGCGCCGCGCCGCCCGGGCCTTCGCGCTGGGCGGGATCGCGCCGGGCGACATCGTCTGGCAGGGGGATAAGGATGCGGGCGATCTCTTCGCCGGCGATGAACCGCCCCCGGCCGCGGGCGAAGCCGCCTTCTCCGTCCCGCGCGCCTTTGTCGAGCTGGCCGAAACCGCCATCCTGCACCGCGACCCGCAACGTTTCGCCCTGCTTTACGCCCTGCTCGTGCAATTGCGGGCGCGCCCGACCGGGCTGGAGGATCGCGCCGACCCGCTGGTCCGCCGGGTGGAGGGGCTGGCCAAGGCCGTGCGGCGGGACATGCACAAGATGCGCGCCTTCGTCCGCTTCCGCGAACTGTCGGATGCGGACGGAGCGCGCTTCATCGCCTGGTTTGAGCCGGAGCATCATATCGTCCGGGCCAATGCGGGCTTCTTCGTCCGCCGCTTCGCCTCCATGCGCTGGTCGATCCTGACGCCCGAACTCAGCATCCATTGGGACGGCGGGACGTTGTCGGAAGGGCCCGGCGCGACCCGCGACGATGCGCCGGCGGACGACCCGGTCGAGGAGATATGGAAGGGCTATTATGCGGCGATCTTCAATCCGGCGCGGCTCAAGCTTGGCGCCATGCTGTCCGAAATGCCGCGCAAATATTGGCGCAATCTGCCGGAGGCCGCGCTTATCCCGGAGCTGGTGGCGGGCGCCCAGGCGCGGGAGGCGGCCATGATCGCGACGCCGCCCAAACCCGCCCCCCACCCAGGGAATGCCGCCACGGCCTGGCAGGCTCTGCGCGAGGAGGCGATGGGCTGCACCCGCTGCCCGCTCTATCGCGACACGACGCAGACGGTGTTTGGGGAGGGGCCGGTGGATGCACCCCTGATGTTCATAGGCGAGCAGCCCGGCGATCAGGAGGATCTGGCCGGACGGCCCTTTGTCGGCCCCGCCGGGCAGCTTTTCGACCAGGCGCTGGAGGAAGCCGGGATCGATCGGACGCAGGTCTATGTCACCAATGCGGTCAAGCATTTCAAACATGAACGGCGCGGCAAAAGGCGCATCCATCAGACGCCCGAGACGCCGGAAATCCAGGCTTGCCGCTGGTGGCTGACGCAGGAGCTGGAATTGGTGCGGCCCCGGATCGTCGTTGCCCTGGGCGCTACGGCGGGGCGCGCGCTGCTGGGCAAGGCGGTGACGATCAGCCGGCTGCGCGGTGCGCCGATAACGCTGGAAAGCGGCGCGCAGGGCTGGGTGACGGTGCATCCGAGCTATTTGCTGCGGGTGCCCGATGAGGCGCGCAAGGCGGAGGAAAGGAAGCGCTTCGTAAAGGAGTTGCGCGAAATCGGTGAGCAGGTGAAGGCGCTTGCCTGAAAATTACCGTGTTCCTGCGAAGGCAGGAACACGGTAATTTTAGACCTTAAAGCAGCCCCAAGCGCGATAATTCCCCCAGCAACCGCGTCGGCATGGCGTCCAGATCATCCACCTCGCCCTCACCCAGATCGGGCGGCGCGTCCTTGCCTTCCAGATAGCGCCAGCCTTGATGCGCCCGCTTGGGCTGCGCGCGGACGGGAATAAGCCGGGGTTCCAGCCTGATCCAGTAACGGCCCTGCCCGGTTTCCTGAAAACCCAATATCGGACTGCGCCCCACAAGCTGATGCCCGTGAATCCAGTAGAGCGACCCGCCCGCCAGCTCCTCGACCCGCTTGGGCAGATAGCGGGTGGTCAGGCGCGCCTCTTCCGCATGGCTTTCCAGCCAGGCGCGAAGCGTGGCGGGGCTTTCGCTCTGGAAGGCGATCTTGGTGAGGTGGAGCGGCATGGCGTGAAGATGGGCGCTGGTTGGCGGATTACAAACCCCAGACCGTGGCCAGACCAAGGAAGGAGAAGAAGCCCATCACGTCCGTCATCGTGGTCACGAACACGGCGGATGACACGGCAGGATCGACATTCACCCGATCCAGCGCGACCGGGATCAATATGCCCGACAGCCCCGCCACCAGATTGTTGATGAGCATGGCCAGCGCAATGACGATGCCCAGATCATGATTGCCGTAGATCAACCCCACCGCGACGCCGATCAATATGCCCAGCGCCATGCCGTTGGCGCTGGCGATGCGGAATTCGCGGACGATCTGGCGGATGGTGTTGGAACTGGTGAGCTGATTGGTGGCGAGCGCGCGCACCGCCACCGCCATGGTCTGCGTCCCCGCATTGCCGCCCATGCCCGACACGATCGGCATCAGCACGGCGAGCACGACATATTTGGAGATGGTCGCCTGGAACAGCCCGACCACCGATGCCGCGAGAATGGCCGTGCCCAGATTGACCACCAGCCAGGACAAACGCGTGCGCACGGTTTCCAGAATCGGCTGGTTGATGTCGCCCTCGCCCGCGCCCGACAGGCGGAGAATGTCCTCGCCCGCTTCCTCGGAGATGATGTGGACGATGTCGTCGACCGTGATCATGCCGACCAGCCGTCCGCTGGCGTCCACGACAGCGGCGGAGATCAGCGCATATTTCTGGAAGCGCAGCGCCACCTCTTCCTGGTCCATGTCGACCGGGATCAGCGTCTGTTCGCGCTTCATCAGGTCGGCCATGGCGACGCTGCGCGGGCAGGTCAGCACCCAGCTCAACTGGCAGGTGCCGATCGGCTTATGCGCTTCGTCGACGACGAAGATTTCCCAGAAATCCGACGTCAGGTCGCGATTGTCGCGCAGATAGTCGATCACCTGCCCGACCGTCATATGCTCCGGCACCGCGACCAGGTCGCGCTGCATCAGGCGGCCGGCGGATTCCTCCGGATAGGACAGCGCGCTTTCGATCGCGGCGCGGTCTTCCGGTTCCATCGCTTCGAGGACGGCCTGCTGGTCGGCCTCCTCCATATCCTCGATGATGGCGACCGCGTCATCGGTGTCGAGTTCGGCGGCGAACTCCGCCACCTGCTCGGGCCGCAGCGCGTCGAGAATATCCTCGCGGACATAGTCGTTGAGTTCGGAAAGAACCTCCGCGCCGACCAGATCGCCCAGCGCCGCCGCCACCGCCCCTCGCCGTTCGGACGGGGTGAGTTCGAGAAGATCGGCAATGTCGGCGGGGTGCAGCGGCGAGACCAGTTCGCGCGCGCGGTCGCGATCATCCTCCTCCACCGCGTCGAGCACGGCGGAGACGAATTGACCCTTCAGCCGATCATCCTCGTCATGGCGGGATTCGGCCTGCTCAGCGGCAATATCGCCCAATTCGTCCGGCCGGGGTTCGGCCGTATCGGCTCGTTCGCTCATCGCGTCCCCTACTGTCCGGTTCCTGTAACATTTGCCCGCTTTTGCCGATGCCCGTCATAAATGCAATGCCCCAAGACGCTTCCATCCCGGCCTTAACGCTTTATATGGTCGATCATTCCCATTTTCCCCCAAGAGAGGATTTTTCATGGCCGACGATACCCTGACCCTCAGCCTCGACAGCGGCGGCGACGTCGTCATCAAGCTGCGCCCGGACCTTGCCCCCGGCCATGTCGAGCGCATCACCGATCTGGCCAAGGACGGCTTCTATGACGGCGTCGTGTTCCACCGCGTCATCCCCGGCTTCATGGCCCAGGGCGGCGACCCGTCCGGCACCGGCATGGGCGGATCGAAGCTGCCTGACCTGAAGGCCGAATTCAGCCGCGAACCGCATGTCCGCGGCGTCTGCTCCATGGCCCGCGCGATGAACCCGAACAGCGCGAACAGCCAGTTCTTCATCTGCTTCGACGACGCCACCTTCCTCGACGGCCAGTACACCGTCTGGGGCGAAGTCACCTCCGGCATGGAGCATGTCGACGCGCTGCCCAAGGGCGAGCCGCCCAAGACCCCCGGCAAGATCGTGAAGGCTACGGTTTCCTAAAAGCTTTGCTTATCGTGATTTCCAGTCGTGCAATGTTCCATTGCACGACTGGAAATCACTTGGCCTTATCCGTGGCGGAGATGGCGTTGCCCGTCTCCGCCGCCTCCTGTGCAGGCGGTTCATAGGGACCGATGCTTTCGATATGCCAGCGGCGATCCGCCTCGCTGGAGCCAGGCACGTCATTGGCCCGGCGCAGCGTCACCTGACGCAGCCGATACCAGGGCTTGCCGTTCACGGCGATGCGGCCATAGACCTGCACCGGCACGGTCACGAATAGCGATCCCGCCGCGCCTTCCATCTCTCCCGGCGCGCCGACATGGGCGTGAACCTCGCTGAAGCCCCGGAAACGGGCGGCGAAACGCACATCATCCTCGGCGCCGATGGCGCTATTGTCGTTCCAGAGGTCCTGCGCGTCGTCATAACGCTTTTCCTCCAGCAGACCATAATAGCCCTGCACGACCTGCGCCGCGCCCTGCGCGCCTTTGGGATCGATGGAATCTTCCTCCACCACCGGCTGCGGGTCGACCGGCAGGCCGCCGGGGGTGCCGGGCGCGGGCGGATCGAGCGGCTCCAACGCCGCCTGCGCCTCCGCCCGGACATTATTTTCGACCTGCGCCGCGTTCGCGCCATTGGCCAGATTGTCGATCGCGCTCTCCTCCCGGCCATCGCAGGCCGCGAGCAAGAGCAGGCCAAGGGCCGTACCGTAACGAAGCCGCATCAGTCGCGCCGGCCCCGCCAGCCATCCCGCCGCGACCGCCCGCCGCTGTCGGAACGCGCGCCGCCGTCGGAGCGCGCGCGCGGCGCATTGCCCCAATTGCGGTCCGGCCGTGCTGTCGTCATATCCCCTTGCCCCCTTCCTGGCTGCGGCGCCGCGGCGCCCGCGGAGGGATTGCCCTGACGGGCATTCCTCCAATTTCCGTTCCACCGGCCACCATCGCCGCCGGAACGCTCCCGCCAGCGCTGGCGCGGCGCGTCATTGTTCCAGTCGCCGCGCCTGCCCTCCTCACGCCGGGCTTCGCGGCGGCCTTCCCAATAGCGGCGCTGGCCTTCATTCCAACGTTGGCGGTGGCCGCCGCGGTTGTACACATAATAGCCGCTGCCGGGATAATAATAGCCGTCATACCAACCACTATAATAGCCGGGGCGGTAATAGCCCGGCCCCCAAACATCGTCATAATAGCCGCCGCCATAATAGCCGCTGCCGACGCTCACGCCGCCATAATAGCCATCGTCATAGGCGCAGCCGCCCAAGGCCAACGCGCCGGCAAGGCCGATCACGGCGAGGAACCTCCGTCCGGTCCCGGTCATCGCCTTTCTCCTTCATTCGCATCCATATCCTGCATAACGCGGGCTGCTTGAATTGGTTGTGAATGGCGCGGTTGGAGGCGCGGTTGCGTGCTGGTCGGAACGCTGGGTTGAATCCGGGAATGGATCAGCGGGTGCAGGACGGGGAAATCGGATGAACGTGGGCTGGCTTTGGCCCATTCCGGACGTCAGGCGCACCGTGTTACTGCGAAGGCAGGAACCCAGTTCAGCCGTTGTGGATCACCGCGACCAAGGAACTGGGCTCCTGCCTTCGCAGGAGCACGGTGCACTTCAAGGAAAGCAGGCAGTCCACCCTCCACCCCTGTCAGCCGCTGTTCCTCAAAGCCGTGGCGATCGCGTTGATCGACAGCTCGATGCCTTCCTTGATGCGCGGATCGTCTTCGCCGCCACGGTGGCGCTTCATCAGTTCGACCTGGAGCAGATTCAGCGGCTCGATATAGGGCAGGCGCAGGCGGATGGAGCTGTCCAGCTTCGGATTCTTCTCCAGCAGGCGCGACTGGCCGGTGGCGGCGAGCAGGCCGTCATGAGTCATGTCCCAGCCTTCGCGGATGCGGTCGAAGATCGCCGTGCCGAGCGTCTGATCCTCCACCAGCGGCAGATAATGGGCGGCGATGCCCAGGTCGGACTTGGCCAGCACCATCTCCAGATTGGCGAGGGCAGATTGCAGGAAGGACCAGTGCTGCGCCATGTCGGCCAGCAACGCCTTGTCCTCAAAGGCGCTCAGCGCATGACCGACGCCATACCAGCCGGGCAGCATCACCCGCGCCTGCGCCCAACTGAACACCCAGGGGATGGCGCGCAAATCCTCTATCCGAGTGCTTTTCGTGCGGCTGGCAGGGCGCGAGCCGATTTTGAGGCCGGAGATTTCCTGTATCGGCGTCAACTGCCGGAAGAATTCCTTGAAACCCTCCGTCCGGTAGACCAGGCCGCGATAGGCGGCGAAGGCGGTTTTCGACAGTTCATCCATGGCCGCGGCGAAGCGGGCGGCGTCGCGGTCCGAAATCGCCTCGGGTTCGAGCGACGCCAGCAG
The DNA here is from genome assembly GCF_013375535.1 of Sphingobium sp. 15-1. Classification (GTDB taxonomy): domain Bacteria; phylum Pseudomonadota; class Alphaproteobacteria; order Sphingomonadales; family Sphingomonadaceae; genus Sphingobium; species Sphingobium aromaticivastans. The sequence continues at coordinate 2,953,375 of NZ_JABXJG010000001.1, read as the reverse complement.
GGTGGCGCTGGTCATCGCCTCCAGATTCGTCATGGCGACGTCGCGGGTGCCGAATTTGGCGGCGATCACCTCGCCCTGTTCGGTGATGCGGATGCGGCCCTGCACAGTGCCCTTGGGCTGGGCCTGGATCGCCGCGAAGGAGGAGCCGCCGCCGCGCCCGACCGCGCCGCCGCGGCCGTGGAAAAGCTGCATCGCCGTGCCCGCGTCGGCAAAGACCGGGGCCAGCGCCTTGCTCGCCTGGAACAGCCCCCAGGTGGAGGTGATGTAGCCGCCATCCTTGTTGCTGTCGGAATAGCCGATCATCACTTCCTGATGGCCGCGTTGCTGCACCACGCCCGCGATTTCCGGCAGGCCGAAATAGGCCCCCATGATCTTGGGCGCGGCTTCAAGGTCCGCGATGGTTTCGAACAGCGGCACCGCCATGATCGCGGCCTGCGGCGGCGCGCCGTCGGTGCCGGCGCGCCAGAGACCCGCTTCCTTGAGGATGATGTTGACTTCGAGCAGGTCGGAAACGCTCTCCGCCTTGGAGATGATATAATGGGTGATGCATTGCGGGCCGTAGATGCGGTGCGCTTCGGCGGCGGCATGGACGATCGCGAGTTCGGAGGCAGTGCTTTCCGAATATTCGAAAAAGGCGGTGCCCAGCGGCCGATTGTTCGCCAGCTCCCGGCGAAGCAGCGCGATGCGCGCATATTCGTCGAGGCTGGCATAGTCCGCCTCGACCCCCGCCACTTTCAGCAGTTCGGCCACGACATTCTGGTGGACGTCACTGTTCTGGCGCATGTCGAGCGTGGCAAGGTGGAAGCCGAAGGTCTCCACCGCGCGGATCAGGCGGCCGAGCGCGCCGCCCGAAGCCAGCGCGCCGTCGCCCTCGCTGGCGAGGCCCTGCGCGACCGTGACGAGGTCGCGGCGGAGGTCGGTGGGCCCGGCATAAGGCTCGCCCTTGAGGGTCGAAGGGCGCGACGGGTTCTTGCCGGCAAGCGCCTGATAGGTGGCGGCGAGGCGGGCGTAGATGCCGGAAATGGCGCGGCGATAGGGTTCGTCCTGACGGCTGGGCGAATTGTCGCCGCTACCGTCGGCCAGGTCCAACACCGCCTGCGGCACATGGGCGAGTTCGGTGGAGAGCGAAAGCTCCGCGCCCAGGGCGTGAAGCGCCTCCATATAGAAGGTCAGCGCGGCCTCGCAGCCCTTGGCAAGCGCGAGGCGGAGCTGGGGCGCCTGCACGAAGGGATTGCCGTCGCGGTCGCCGCCGATCCAGTTGCCGACGCGCAGGAAGCTTTGCGGACGCGCGCCCAGCACACGTTCCCAGCGGGCATAGAGGGCGGGCAGGACCGGCAAGAAAACGTCGCGGAAATAAGCGAGGACATTTTCGATCTCGTCCGCGACGAACAGCTTTTCGCGGCGCAGCGGGCGAGTCTGCCAGAGCAGGGCGATCTGGCGGAAGATCGCCTCGTCGAGATTTTCGCCCTCGTCGGTTTCCGCCCGGCCGCCATCCTTGAGCAGCATCAGGTCCGCGATGCGGTTCTTGTGATCGATCATGCTCTTGCGCCGCACCTCTGTGGGGTGGGCGGTGAGGACGGGGACGATCAGGGCATGGGACAGGAGGTCGAGCACGGCGTCGCGACCGATGCCGTGGGAATCGAGCTTCTCCACGGCGGAGGCGACATCGGCGCCGGGTTCGGCGGCGACGCCCTGGCGGTCCTCGGCCAGATTGGCGAGCATCGAGAAGAGCATGAAACCGCGCACGAAGGACAAGGTGTCGTCCAGGCTGAGCGCGTCGAGGCCGGTGTCGACCACATCGGCGCCATGCAGGCCCCGCGCCCGGTCGACCGAGGCGGAGCGGATATATTCGGTCTGCTTGTAGATTTTCTCCCCGCCATAGGCGCGGATGACGTCGCCCAGCAGGCGGCCGAGAAAACGGATGTCGGGGTTCTGCGTGATCGCAGGCGCGGAAGAGGATGCAAGAGTCGCCATGATGGATCGATGCTGCATCGCAACAATGGGATGGTCAAGGGAATCCGCAACCTTGCCAAAAGAGATGCCGTGCTCCTGCGAAGGCAGGAGTCCAGTCCCGCCGTCTGAGCTGGGCTCTTGCGAGCCACTCGTCTCGTTCGAGTGCCTTCGCAGGAGCAGGTCGGTTTTGACACTAGGCTTGCGCGAAGCCCCCGCCCTAGGCCAAAGGACAATGGTGACCGCCAGCATCAGCATAGGAAACGACAGCAACGGCAATCCCGTTCTGGTCGACGTCGAGGAATTGCTTGCCACCCGTCTGCTCGTCCAGGGCAATAGCGGGTCGGGCAAGTCGCATCTGTTGCGCCGCTTGCTGGAGGAAAGCGCCGCTCTGGTCCAGCAGGTGGTGATCGATCCGGAGGGCGATTTCGTCACGCTGGCCGATGAATATGGCCATGTGGTGATCGACGCGGGCGACTATAATGAGCGTGAGATCGTCAAGATGGCGGCGCGGATTCGCGAGCATCGCGCCTCGGTGGTGCTGAGCCTCGAATCGCTGGAGCTGGAGGCGCAGATGAAATGCGCCGCGACTTTCCTGTCGACCCTGTTCGACGCGCCGCGCGACCATTGGTATCCCGCATTGGTGGTGGTGGACGAGGCGCAGATGTTCGCGCCGGTGGCGGCGGGCGATGTGTCGGACGAGGCGCGGCGGCTTTCGCTGGCCGCGATGACGAACCTGATGTGCCGGGGACGCAAGCGCGGCTTGGCCGGAGTCATCGCGACGCAGCGACTGGCGAAGCTGGCCAAGAACGTCGCGGCGGAGGCGTCGAACTTCCTGATGGGGCGCACTTTCCTCGACATCGACATGGCGCGCGCGGCTGACCTGCTGGGCATGGAGCGGCGGCAGGCCGAGCAGATCCGCGATCTGGAGCGCGGGCGCTTTCTGGCTTTGGGTCCGGCGATCTGCCGGCGGCCGGTGGCGGTGAAGATCGGATCGGTCAAGACCAGCACGCGGGGCGGCACCCACAAGCTGATGCCGCCGCCGGTCGCCGCGACCGGGGATTTGCAGGAATTGCTGTTCGCGAGCGCGGGCGAGGAAGAGGCTTTGCCCCCTGCCCCCGTGCGCGCCGAGCCGCCGCCTCTACCTGCGGAGGAATTGATGCGGGCGCTGGCCGCCGCGCCTTCGGCCAGGCCCGCAGCGCCGGAGCTGGACTTCGGACAGAATGAGCCGGTGGTGATCGCCGTGCTGGAGGAGATCGTAGCCGATCTGGGCGAGGCGCAACCCAGCGTGTCGACGCTCTATCAGGATTTCGGCGTGCGGTGCCGGATGAAGGGATTGCGGACGCCGCCGCTCGATCTGCCGGCGTTCCGCAAGCGCTTCGCCATGGCGCAGGCGGGGATGTTCGATGCCGACGACCTGCGCTGGGCCGACGCGATGAAGGCGGCGGAGCCGGTGCCGGAAGATATGCTGGCCCCCTTCCTGCTGATTGCGCGGGCGGCGATGCAGGGACTGCCCTGTCCTGACGATGCGGCGCTGGCGCGGGCCTATGGCACCAGTTCGCCGGGGCGGGTGCGGCGGCTGATCGATTATATGGAGAAGCTGGGCGTGATCGTGGCGCGGACCGATTTCGGCGGGCGGCGGTCGATCGGCGTGCCGCAACTGGGGCTTTCGACGGCGGCGGCCGAGGGATGAGCGCTTCCGTCCTGTTCGTCTGCCTGGGGAATATCTGCCGCTCGCCCTTGGCGGAAGCAGCGCTCCGCGCGGAGGCGGAACGGGTCGGGATCGAGATCGTCGTGGATTCGGCAGGGACCGGAGACTGGCATGTGGGGTCGCCGCCGGACCGCCGGGCGCAGGCCGTGGCGCTGCGCAACGGGATCGATATTTCGGGCTATCGCGGGCGGCAGGTGACGGCCGGGGACTTCCGGCGCTTCGATCATGTGTTCGCGCTGGATGCGGAGAATTTGAGGAATTTGCGACGGGTCCGGCCTTCGGACGGGACCGCAGAGCTGCGGTTGCTAATGGACCTGGTGCCGGGGCGCGAGGGGAGCGGGGTGACCGACCCCTATTTTGGCGACGATGCCGGGTTCGACGTGACCTGGGACGATGTGACGCTGGCGGCGCGGGCGATTGTGGAGCGGCTGCTGAAGCGGCCTTGATTACAGCACGCCGTGCTCCTGCGCAGCCAAAGCCTAGGGCTGTCGCGGCGAATCGAAGATCGCGTTCAGGCAGGCGGCGATGCGGACGCCGGCGCGGCGCAACCGGTCGTCCAGCGCCGCGCGATGCTGATAGGCATAATCCCAGGACAGGTTCGGGTCTGCCGGATTGACGGTCTTGCGCAGCGCCATGCTTTCGCGGGTCCATACATCCGGATCGCAGACGCTCCATGCTATGGTCTGTTCCGGCGTGATCGACCGCGACAACCAGTCCGCATATTCCGAATAGGACAAGGCGCGCTGCTCGATCAGGCCCGAATCCCAGACCGAATGCAGATTGGTCGCCGCGCCGAAGAAGGTGACCTTCACGTCATTGCCGCCGCGGTCGTCGCCGCCGCCGACATGCAGCGGCTGATGCAGGTCGCCCACGATGTGAACCACGAAGCGCAGCGCCATGCGGCGGTCGTCCATTGACGCCCTGGGGTCTCGAAGGGTGGCGGTGAAGCGGGTCAGCGCCGTCATCGCGTCGCCCTCCTTCGGAGCGTCGGCGGGGCCGTAACGATCGCCCTGCCTGACGGTGACATAGTGCCAGGGGCTAGCCGTCTTGCGCCAATAGTCGGCCGGGTCGGACCGCATGTCGTCGGGCCAGGTCGACGCCTCCGCCAGATCCTCGGTCCCCAGCAGCAGGCGGACCTGGGCGCGCGCCGCGCCGCTCAGATTCCGGTCGGCTATGGCGCCGGTGATCCGGTGGCCGATCGGCCCCCAGGCCTGGGCGGGCGTGGCGGCGAGAAGCGGCAGGGCGAAGAGGAATGAGAGGCGCATGGCGTCCCTCATACAGCTTTGCCCGGCCGCAACCAGCGTGCTTTTTCCGAGGGTTGCGCCTTAGCCGGCGAAACGGAAACCGATCCACAGGGTCCGGGGCGTGCCCAGGTCGATGGACCCTCCGGCATTGCGGGTGATCAATTCTTCGTCGAAGAGATTCTCACCGCGCGCGACCAGGGTCACACCATGGCCCAGCGGCAGGCGCGCCACCGCGTCGACGGTCAGCGCATGGGGCAGCACATCGGTCTGGAGGTCGTCCTCATATTGCTTGCTGACATAACGCAGCGTGGCGGAGAGCGCAGGCCCCTGCTTCGGTTCCCAGGCCAGCGTAGCGCTGGCGGCGTGGCGCGGGCTTTGCGCGGGGGTCAGGCCGTCAAAGGCCATGCCCGGCGCGTGGACGCTGCTGTGGCTATAGGCATAGGATGCCGACAGCAGAAAGTCGCCCACCCGGCCGATCGCGGTCAGCTCGATCCCCTTGGCGGTGATATGATCGACATTCTGCCGCTCACGCGTGTTGGCGACATTGGTGAGGGTGACATTGGCGATGGCGTCGTCCAGCCGGTTGATGAAGCCGGTGGCCGAGAAGGTCAGGCCCGGAACAGGGCTGAAGTCGATGCCCGCCTCCACGCCCTTCAGCTTCTCCGGCGTCAGTGCGGGGTTGGCGCGGGTGGTGATCGGGAAGACCACGAAGGGGCGGTAGAGTTCATTGAGCGTAGGCAGGCGGAAGCCGGTATAGGCCGCACCGCGCAGGGCGAGCGCGTCGCTGATCCGGTAGAGCGCGCCCGCCCTGCCCGAAAACTGCCAGTCGGAGCGGTCGGCAAAGCTGTTGTTCGCTGCGCCGGTGCCGGTGGCGCGGAAGAAGCCGTTGCTGATCGTCCAGCGATCCGCACGCACGCCGCCGGTCAGGACCAGCTTGCCCAGGGTCCAGTCATCCTCGGCAAAGAGGCCGGTCGTCATCTGCTCGCCGCCTGCGTGACGGCGGGCGGTGACGGGATTGGCCGCGATATTGGCGTTATAGGCGTCCTCGAACATGTCGCCGGTGGCAAAGCGGGTGTCGGCGCCGATGCGCAGCACATGGTCGGGGCCGACCGGCGGGCGCAGCTCGATCTTGCCGCCAATGCCGGTCGAGGGGGTGTTGCGCTGGTCCAGCGACTTGCGGAAGGTGGAGGCCGAAATCACGATGTTGGAGAAGTTGCGCGCCTGGATATAGGCCAGCGCATCGACCTGCCATGCGCCACGAGAGATGAAGCGGATGCTGGCGTCCTGCCCCTCGCTCATGCTGTCCGCGCCCTTAAAGCGCAGGGTGCGCTCGTCATGGAAGATGGTGCCGCGGAACTGGATTTCCGATGTGGCGGAAAGCGGCGCGACGGCGCGCAAATTGGTGGACCAGCCGTCATAGGCGGCGGGCGCGGTGGCGGCGACGCGCTGGTCCTTCGGCGTGGTCTGGAACCCGTCGCCCCGGTCCCAGCGGCCCGACAGCGAGACATAGCCGTTGCCCAGGTCCGGGGTCAGGCTGGCGGAGAGTTCGGTCGCATCCTTGCTGCCGTAGAAGGCGCTGGCGGCGAAGGTGGGAAGCTGGTCGCGGGTGGCGCTGGCGAGTTCGATGGTCCCGGCCACCGCGCCCGCGCCGAAAGCGCCTATGCCGCCGCCCCGCGTCACCCGCACCACCGACAGGCGGTCAGGCACCAGCGCGCTGAACGGGATATAGCCGAAAAAGGGATCGGCCATCGGCACGCCGTCGAGCAGGACCAGCGTCCGGCTGGACGCGTTGCCGCCCAAGGCGCGCAGCGTCGCCCCCTGCGCCGAAGGATTGGCCGAACGGCTGTCGGAGCGGCGGAACTGCTGGAAACCGGCGACATCGCCCAGCACGCTTTCGATCCGGCCGGAGGCGCTGTTGGTCAGCCGGTCCCGGTCGATGATCACCGATCCATAGGCCGGCGTCCCCGGCGGCAGGGAAAGCCCCTCCCCCGTCACGACGATGCGGGCGGGGTCAGGCGCCTCCGCCTCAGCCGCCGCGACGGTTGGAATCGCGGCCAGAACCAGTGACAGCGGAAGATATTTCATGGCGCCCTTTCCCTACTCTTTTGCGGAGGGGACTAGAGACGCCGCAGGAGAAGTTCAAGCGACCCTTTTTCCGGTTGACGCGGCCAGAATCTTGTCGATCGTCAGCGGATAATCCCGCAACCGGATGCCCGTGGCATTGTAGATCGCATTGGCGACCGCCGCCCCCGCCCCGCAAATGCCAAGCTCACCGACGCCCTTGGCCTTCATGGGCGAGCTTTTGTCGTCCAGCTCGTCGACGAACAGCACGTCCTGATGGGGAATATCGGCATGCACCGGCACCAGATATTCGGCCATGTCGTGATTGACGAAAAAGCCGAATCGGGTGTCGACGCTCAGTTCCTCCATCAACGCCGCGCCCACGCCCATGGTCATCGCGCCGATCACCTGGCTGCGCGCCGATTTGGGGTTGAGGATGCGCCCGGCGGCGAAGGCTCCGCCCATGCGGCGGACGCGGACTTCGGCGGTGTCGATGTCGACGCCTACCTCGCAGAAATGCGCGCCGAACGTGGCCTGCGCATAGCGTTTGGCGAGGTCGCCATAGTCCATGCTGTCCTCCGCCCAGAGGCCCTCGCTTCCGGCTAGGGCTCCCAGCGCCTGGGACTGGTTGCCCAGGCGCACCAGCCCATCCTCGAACAGCGCCTTGTCCGCCGGGAAGCCCGCCTTTTCCGCCAGCCTGGCGCGCAGGGCCATGGCGGCGGCATAGACGCCCGCCGTGGCGCTGTTCGCGCCCCATTGTCCGCCGGACCCGGCCGATGCGGGAAAGCGGCTGTCGCCCAGCCGCACGGTCACTGCCTCCAGCGGCACGCCCAGCATTTCCGCCGCCGTCTGGCCGATGATCGTATAGCTGCCGGTGCCGATGTCGGTCATGTCGGTTTCGACGATGACATGCCCCTTGGCATCGACGCCGATGCGCGCGCCCGATTTCACGACCAGATTGTTGCGGAAGGCGGAGGCGACGCCCATGCCGACCAGCCAGCGGCCATCGCGCACCTGACCCGGCTTCGGGTTGCGGCGGCTCCAGCCGAAACGTTCCGCGCCCTCGCGAAGACATTCGACCAGCTTGCGGCTGGAAAAGGGGCGCTGCGGCCCGGCTTCGGGATCATATTGCACGTCGTTGCGGATGCGCAGTTCGACCGGATCGACGCCGCAGGCCTCGGCCAGCTCGTCCATCGCGACCTCCAGCGCCAGCAGGCCCACCGCCTCGCCCGGCGCGCGCATGGCATTGCCTTCCGGCAAGTCCAGCGTCGACAGGCGGTGCGTCGTCAACCGGTTGGGGCCGCGATAGAGCAGGCGCGTCTGCTGCGCCGCCGTTTCCGCGCCGCCGCCGGGCAGGTCGCCCGACCAGACCTCATGCGCGATGGCGTCGATCACGCCCTGCTTGTCCGCGCCGATGCGGATACGCTGGATGGTGGCGGGGCGGTGGGTGGTGTTGTTGGGGATTTGCGGCCGGGCGATCGCGACCTTGACCGGACGGCCGACCATGCGCGACCCCAGCGCCGCCAGCAGCGCATCGGCGCGCAGGAACAGCTTCGCGCCGAATCCACCGCCAATATAGGGCGAGACGAAACGGATATTCTCCTTGGGGATGTTCAGCGTCTTCGCCATCTCGCCCACGCTCCAGGCGATCATCTGGTTGGAGGTCCAGAGCGTGAGCTTGTCGCCATTCCAGGCGGCGATGGTTGCGTGCGGCTCCATCATCGCATGGCTCTGGTCGGGCGTGGTGTAGTGCTGGTCGATCTTCACCGCCGCCTTGGCGAAACCGGCTTCGAAATCGCCCGCCTTGGTATCAGCAGGGCCGCCGAAGCCGCCTTCGGGCGGAACGCCCTTGTCGCGCTCCGCCGCCAGGTCGAAGCGGCCCTGTTCCGGCGCATAGTCGATGCGGACAAGCCGGGCGGCGTCGCGCGCATTTTCCAGCGTGTCCGCGATCACCAGCGCCACCGCCTGCTCATAATGTTCGATCTGCGGGCCGCCGAGCAGATGGGCGGTGTTCATATTGCCCTTGCCGAGCAGCCCCGCATTCTGGTGCGTGACGATGCCCAGCACGCCGGGCGCGGCTTCGGCAGCGCGCAGGTCCATGGCGTTGATCCGCCCCTTGGCGATGGCCGATCCGACGATCCAGCCATAGGCGGCGTTGGGCGCGGCATCGTGCCGTTCATAGGCATAGGGCGCGGTGCCGGTGACCTTCGCGGCGCCGTCGATGCGGTCATGGGGAATGCCGATGACGCGGCCCCGGTCGATCGGGTTGGTGGTGGCGGGCGTGTCGAACTTCATGGCTCAGGCCCCCTTCTGACGATAGAGCGAGGCAAGGGTGCGGGCGGTCAGTTGCTGCTTGAAGGCATTGTGCGCGGTGGGCCGCGCCCCGCTGAGCGCCGCCTCCGCCACAGCCGCCGCGCCGGAGGGAGCCGCCGCATCGGCGGCATCGGTACGCCAGGGCTTGGCCCCTACGCCCCCGAAGGCAAAGCGCGCCCGGCCATCCTTCTCAAACACCGCCGCGACCGACACCAACGCAAAGGCATAGGAGGCGCGGTCGCGCACCTTGCGATAGACATGGGTGCCGCCCAGGGGCTTGGGCAAAGTAACGGAGGTGATGAGTTCGCCGGGCCTCAGCGCATTTTCGATATGCGGCGTCTCGCCCGGCAGCAGGTGGAAGTCGGCCATCGGGATGGAGCGACGACCGCCATCGGCACTGATCGTGTCGACCTGCGCATCGAGCAGGCGCAACGCCACCGCCATGTCGGACGGGTGCTGGGCGATGCAGGCGTCGCTGGTGCCCAGGATGGCAAGGCTGCGGCTCATTCCCTTCAGCGCGCCGCAGCCGCTGCCGGGCTGGCGCTTGTTGCAGGGCATGCGCGTGTCGTAGAAATAGGGGCAGCGGGTGCGCTGGAGCAGGTTGCCGCCCGTCGTCGCCTTGTTGCGGAGTTGGCCCGAGGCGCCCGCGAGCAGGGCGCGGCTCAGCACCGCATAATCGCGGCGGACGGTCTTGTCGGCGGCCAGATCGGTGTTGCGGACCATCGCCCCGATCTTCAAGCCGCCTTCCGCCGTCGGCTCGATGCGGTCGAGGCCGAGATGGTTGACGTCGATCAGATGGGCCGGCGTCTCGATCTGGAGCTTCATCAGGTCGAGCAGATTGGTGCCGCCCGCGATGAAGCGCGCGCCCTGGGTGGCGGCGGCTGTCTTGGCCGCCTCCTCGACGCTGGCGGCCCGGCTGTAGGTGAAGGGTCTCATGCCTTTTCCTCCCCCGCTACCTCGCGAATCGCCGCGACGATGTTGGGATAGGCGGCGCAGCGGCAGATATTGCCGCTCATCCGCTCGCGCACCTCATTCTCGGAAAAGGCGACCTGGTCGAGATTTTCAGTGGCGTGGCTTGGGATGCCCGCCTCGATCTCCTCCAGCACCGCCACCGCCGAACAGATCTGGCCGGGCGTGCAATAGCCGCATTGATAGCCGTCATGAGTGATGAAGGCGCGCTGCATGGGATGGAGCTTTTCCGGCGTGCCGAGCCCTTCGATGGTGGTCACATGATCGCCCTCATGCATCACGGCGAGGGTGAGGCAGCTATTGATCCGCCGCCCCTCCACGATCACCGTACAGGCGCCGCACTGGCCATGGTCGCAGCCTTTCTTGGTGCCGGTCAGGTGCAGATGCTCGCGCAGGGCATCGAGCAGTGTCGTGCGCGGGTCGAGTTGCAGATGCACTTCGCGACCGTTCACGGTCAATCCTACGGGCGTCATCGGCGCTCCTTCCTTGCGTCTGACGGGAGCCGCCTGCGCCTCTCCCAAAGCGGGGATCGCGGCGGCGGCGGCGCTGCCTTGGAGCAGGCTGCGGCGCGTCAATGGTTCGGCGGTCATGGCTGCACTCCTCCTGATCCCCATGCGATACGAAATGGGAGGTCATTATATCCGTCGGTTGGGCAGAGACTGAAGGGAATGAACAGTAGCATATCGCAACGCGGCGCCAAGGCGCAATAGCCGATCCCGCTATTTGGGACGAAATGGCTTCGCGTAGAAAAAAATGACTTTGTGCAGATTCTCCCTTGCCGAGGTGGGAAGCCGCTGCTAGTTGCCCCCCACCCGCCGAGAGGACACCTCCTCCGGCCGCCAGAGCGGGCGTAGCTCAGGGGTAGAGCACAACCTTGCCAAGGTTGGGGTCGAGGGTTCGAATCCCTTCGCCCGCTCCAGTTTTCATCAAAGAAAACAGTGGATTAGCGGCCTTCGGGCCGCTTTTTCGTTGGAGACAATGCTGGGCGCGGAGGCCGTTGTCTCCATAATGTCTCCAGATAATTGCCAGAAATAGGCCACCCATAGCGTTGACTAGCGAAAGTTGCGTCAATTGGCCGTGTCGCGAAGCAACCCGTCCGCTCTGCCTGATAGGCCACTGGCTGGAGACAATGGCCGATCCGGGCTGGAATCAGGCAAGTGTGGTGACAACACTTGCCTGGCGACGCCGAGCCGACAGCGAGAGTCCGCTGTCCGCTCTCTGTCCGGGTGCTTTCCCGCATCCCTCAAGCTCCTCCGCGATCGTATTACTCCCGCGAGCAATTCGTAGCTTCATAGTTTCATGAAACTATGATTTAATGTTTTCATGAAACAAGCGGAGGCTCGCAGCGATGCCGATGACGAGCATCTTCAAATTCAGGTCCCAGGGGTGACTAAGCGCGATCTTGGTCAGCGGGCGCTCGACGCCCGCGAACCGATCCGCATGATCGTACTGCGGGCGCTCCAAGCCTACGGCGTCAATGTGCCCCCGGAGGCAATCTCCGATCGCCGGAAGCGCAGCTGATGGCGGACGAGTTTGCGGCCCTGACGATCGATGACTATGCCAAACAGGCTGCTCGCACGGACCAGCGAAGCGGGAAAAGCGCACTCGGATTCTCGATGCTCGGTTTGTTCGGCGAAGCGGGAAGCCTTCTAAGCGAGGCCAAGAAGAAACAGCGCGATGCTGCCTCCTACCTCGGCTATGCTGATGCCGTTGCCGAGGAACTTGGCGATGTTCTTTGGTATCTCGCGGCCGTTGCGCGTCGCAGTGCGCTGGAGCTTAGCGACATCGCGGCGAACGCCGCGCGTGGCGACGATGAGTGGCGGGCCGGAGGCAACGGCGCCTTGAGCTTCCATGCGCTCCAGCCCGCCCATATTCCGCTGGCCAAGGCGCCCATGCCGCAGTTCGAGCACACGCTGCTCGCGCTCGCCGGCGAGGTTGGCGTCCTCGTCAATGGCTTCCAATTGGGGGCGTTGACGCGAGACAAGGCGATGCTCGCCGGTCAGCTTGTAGCGGTCATGCGCAGGCTGATCCAGGCCGCCAACGATTCCGGGGTTACGATTGAGGCCGCAGCCGTCAAAAACCTCCATAAGATCTTTGACCGCTGGCCCCGCGAGAAAGTCTATCCGGCACCAACCGATGCGACGATGGACCCCGAGGAGCAACTCCCTCGGCGGATGACGATCGACGTCTATGAGCGCACGGTTCGCGGCCAAACCTTCGTCTATCAGCGATCAAGCGGCGTCTACGTCGGTGATCGGCTCACCGACAATGCGGTCGAACCCGACGATTACCGCTTCCACGACGTCTTTCACTATGCGCATGTGGCGGTCTTGGGCTGGTCGCCTGTCCTCCGTGCGTTGCTGCGCCTGAAGCGCAAGAGCGACCCCAAGCTCGATGATGCGGAGGATGGTGCGCGGGCCATCCTGATCGAGGAAGGCGTCACCTCGTGGATTTTCGGTCAGGCCCAGCAGCTTCGCTACTTCGACAAGGTAAAATCAGGCGGCCTGCCGCTGGACATGCTCAAGCATGTCCGCCAGTTCGTCGCTGGCTACGAATCCGAACGCTGTCCGTTGTGGCTCTGGGAGGAAGCGATCCTCCAGGGCTACGCGGCCTTCCGCTTCCTCCAGAAACACCGGCGCGGTCGCGTTACGATCGACTTCGCCCATCGTCGCCTGCGTATCAAGGAACTGCCGTCATGAGCCCTAAGCATTTCGTTTCCACTCTGGCGGCAACCGAGCTTCCTTCTGTTTTCAATCCCTGGCGTGACCGTTGCGCCGTTCATGACCGGCGCGACGCGGCCGCCAAACGGCGCGACAATCTGGAACGGCTACTGACCGCTGCCTTGGACGCGAAGGTGGAGACAATCTGGATTGCCCGCGACCTCGGCTATCGCGGCGGCCGGCGCACGGGCGTTCCCCTCACGGATGAGATTCATCTCGACAGGGCGGGCGCGTTGATGGGCGGCATCGCACTTCAACGTGCGACGCAAGGCCCGGCGGTCGCTGAGCGGACGGCGGCGATTGTCTGGCGCGTGCTCGAACAAATCGGACAGCCGGTCATGCTCTGGAACGTCTTCCCATTCCATCCGCATGAAGCGGGCGATCCCTTGTCGAACCGTTGTCATACCCGTGGAGAACGTGAAGCGACCTGGCCTTTGCTTCAGGCGCTGATTGCCATGCTCCAGCCCCAGCGCATTGTCGCGATCGGGCGCGATGCTCACCTAGCCCTTGGCGATGTCGGTATCCCGACGACGGCCGTCCGCCATCCGAGCTATGGCGGGCAGCGCGACTTCATCGAAGGCATGTTTGCGATGTACGGAATTGATGGCAGCGCTCTCGAAACGCCGCGCCTACCATTGGAAGCGCCTTATGCTGCGGCGAGGAGCTGCGCGCTCGCCTGATCGCAGCGCGCAAAAAGCTCCTGGAGATCACCGCGATTCCATTTGCCGGTGTCTATCTCGGCATGGGTAGAGACGATCGTCAGCGGTCCAAGTCCAACCCGCCCCTCCTTGGCGATGAACGACTGCAACCTACCCAGGCCGATCAGATTGCCCAGTAGCTTTTCGATGTAGAAATGGTTGCGGTAGAACGCCGTCATGGCGATCCGGCGTTGATCGCCTTTGCCGATCAGCTTGAGGCTTGCGAAGCTCAGACACTGCCCGCCGTAAGGCGAATCGTTCACGTCGCGGGCAGGGTCGAAAATGCTCAGCTCGAACTTGTTGAGGGCGCGCACCTTCGGATTGCGCAGGCGCTTGACGATCCCCCAAATCTGATTGATCGGCGGCCCGTCGAGTTGGGGCAACTGCATCATCCGCTCGAAATAGTAGCCCGACCAGGCTTCCTTCAACCTGACCTTCGGAAGCACATTGTCCCGGAACCGATCGAAGAAGAGCGGCGCGCCATGGCGGTGGTAGAGCGCTGCCGGAAAGATCGTGTTGGCGACCGTCTCAATCGGCTTCTTGCCCCGCCCGGCGAGAAAGGCATCTACCTCCGCGACCACGGGATCGGCGAGCGTCGCGCGCGCCGAGGGATTGGCAACGTCGATGATGACATTATAGGCTTGATGGCCGGTTGTGCCATCAACTGCCCGCACCGCCTCGCGCCACGCGGAAACGCAGTCAGGCTGCGAGGGTACTGGAAGATACATCGACTGCCTCCATCAAATTCGCTGTGGCGAAGAGCCGCGGCGCCAGGAACCTTTCCGTGAGCCATGCATGTCCGTCGAGGCCCCATCCCGTATCCCAGCTATTGCGGACGAGAATTGCGGCTGTGCCGTCGACCTTGCCGTGGCCTACGGCGAGCACGGCATGGCGCTGGCTCGCCTCAGGCTGCTCGTCATTGGCCGGATCGACGACACCATCGCCTGTCGGCATGAAGAAGGAGCGCGAGAGCATCGTCAGAATCACGACTGGCCGACCCGTGTCGAGCAAGGCGATGATCGAGGCGAGATTCTTCGTCCCCGGCTGGCCATCGCGCCCATAGCGATCCCCGACCACAGCAGGCGGGTTCCACAGGCCGTGATCTTCGGGGACGGCTTCAAGATAGGGCCAGCCATGTTCTTCAGGTTGTCCGTCGCCGCGCAGCGCATCGAGCATCGCCGACAGCAGCGCGCCTTGTGCCGGCGATCGGCCCGCACGTCGCTGGGCATGATAGAAGGCAAATTCGCAGGATAGCGGCGCCCATCCATCACGCAGCCCGGCATGAGCATCGCTTGCGGCAAAGGCCAAGCAGGTAGGTCGCGCTCCCTGATCGCGCGCAGCACCGAACAAGGGCCGAAGATCGGTCGTGATCTCGATCATGGGAGCTAGGCGGCCTCAAGCAGATGCCGCCGCTCGGCGCGCGAAAGACCTTCGGGTTCGGGGCCGGTCAGGTCGAAGTCGAACGTCAAATGGGCCAACGCCGGCACCGGCTGCCATGGCCGCCGTTCCTCGATCGACATCCGACCCCGTTGTGCCGCTTCAATGGCGGCCGTGACCCGCCGAACGATCGGCCCGCCGATCCCATCAGCATCGACCGCTTCGCGGTCGTCGCGAACGATGGCAAAGCCGCTCGCGATAAGCTGGTCAAAATCCCACAGATACCCGCCACCGCTATGCTCCTTGAGCCGGAGCACGAACAGGTCGTTGCGGCTCCCGTCGATTCTCGTGCCGGCATCGCGTTCGGTTAGGAGCCAGACGTCGCCACGATAATTGGCTGGTCGATAATCCTTGAGCAGATCGACCTTCAGCGCACGCGGCTGCGTCCGCAGCAGATCGGTCATGGTCGATTGCGAGATCAGATTGTAGCGCAGCAGCGTTCGGCACGTCGCTTCGTAGCTGGCCCCCAAGCGCAGCGAGAGTTGATACACGACGTTGGGACGGCGGAAATCATCGACCTGCCAATCCTGGCGCGCGCTGTGTGACAGGATCAGCCATTTTGGCATCATGAAGGCGATAGCAAAGGCGTCCGCCTCGGTTTCCTGAAACAGCCCACCGGGCTCGGGCGAGTTCGGCATCCGCCGCAAGATGCTTTCGTCATCCAGACTGGGTTGATGTTGCATCGAGAAATGGCCCAGCTCGTGAGCGGCCGTGAAGCGCTGAATGCTCATTGGCCGCTCCGTCGTCACCAAGACGCCATGCGCCGGCGCGCTCAGATAGGCACCGAGCAGCCCCTTGAGTGGCCGGAGCAATAACGGCAGATCGACCGCGTGGATCGCGCTGAACACATCGACATTGCCGCCCTGCTGTTCAATCACTTCGCGCGTATTCAACTGCCGATGTAGCCGCCCAGCGGCCATGGCCCCGGCGCGAACCGCGCTCGCGTAGTCGAGCGCCATGGTCAGCTCTGTCCTCCGCCTGACCGCGCGCGCAGATAGTCGGCGAAGCGGCCAAGCTCTTCGCGGTCCTGCGTGGACAGATCGGCAACGCGCCGCGCCAAATGTGCGACATCTGCCGGCAGGCTGGCCGAGGCTTCGTCCTCGCCAGTGAAATAGCCTACCGACTGCCGATACAGCCGCGCGAGCCGAGTCAACTCGATCGCCTCGACGCGGCGCTGCCCGTTTTCAATATCGGTGAGTCCCGTGCGCGGGATCTTGAGATAGGCCGCTACCTCTTCTTGTTTCAGGCCCAGATATTTCCGGGCCTCGCGCAGTCGCTCCCCCAAGCGTCGCCGCTCCTCCTCGTCGTCCTCGTGACGCAATGCGAGATTGGTCATGGTTTCGATCCTTTCTTGCGAATCCATACGCGCTCGATCTTGGGGACAAGATGTTCGAGCGCAGCTTCGATCGAACTGTAGCCACCCGTGCGGACGATGCTCTCGCGCAGTTCGAAGCCGACAACAGGTTCAAGCGCACACAGCGTGTCGACGACCGACAGCGAATCCATCGGAATGGGAGCCTTGATGATCTTCGGATTATCCGGGGGAAGCGGAATGCCGCGAACCTGCGCCTCCGCCTTTGCCACTTCGATCAGCTCAGCCACGAGCGTCGCAATGACGTCGTTCGTGGGGAATGCTACCGTAACCGGCTTGGTAGGTGCAATTGTCGCCATCTACGCCTCGCACGATTTGCCTACATAGGCTATATGTAGTGTCGGATATTCCGACATGCAAGAGAGAAGTAGTGATGTGAAAGTCATGGCGCCTCCCTGCGGGACCGCCGCCCTATCTCCGCTGCGCTTCGACCGAGTCCCTGACGGGTCTCATCCCATGCGGGTGACGACCGGACTGGCGTGGGGCGCTCGTGCGCCCATGGGTCAATCCGCCATGCGGATCGGGGTTCTTCCCTCTGCGGAAATCGCGCCAGGGCGTTCGCCGGCCCGATCGCGTTGATCGTTGCACTCCCGCTATGGGATGGGCGTCGCTTCCCTTTAGGCCCGCCGCGCCGGGCCGCAACGCGCGTGGCCGCGCTTACCTTCTCTTTGTTCCAGCCCTTCGGGTGCGTCCCGGCTCCGCCGCCGGGCCTGCCGGTCGCTCTTTCGCCGCCCACCCCATTCCGGGGTGCGTGTGGTTTTGAAGGAGAAGTGTGATGAACGCTGTTACCGAAACCGCAGCCGCCGAGCCTGTGTCCGGCATCGAGATTTTCGTGCCGCTTGCCAAGCTCAAGAAGTCCCCGCGTAATGCCCGCAAGGTGCCGCATGGGGAGGCCGCCATCGCGGCGCTGGCCGCTTCCATCCAGCACAAGGGGATGATCCAGAACCTTGTCGTGGAGCCCGAGGTCAAGGCGGACGGGACGCCGACGGGCTGCTATTTCGTGACCGCTGGCGAAGGCCGCAGACAGGCGCAGTTGCTGCGCGCCAAGCGCAAGCAGATCAGGAAGTCGGAGGCCATCCGCTGCTGGTTGGACACGCAGAATGATCCGGCCGAGGTCAGCCTTGACGAGAATGTCACCCGGACGCCGATGCACCCCGCCGACCAGTTCGAGCGGTTCGCGGAGCTTTCCCGCGACAAGGGATGGGGCGCGGAAGAGATCGGCGCGCGGTTCGGGGTGTCCGCCCATGTGGTGAAGCAGCGGCTTCGCTTGGGCGCTGTCAGCCCGAAGCTGTTGCAGGTCTATCGTGAGGACGGCCTTACGCTGGACCAGCTTATGGCCTTCGCCATCACCGAGGACCACGCCCGTCAGGAGCAGGTGTTCGAGAACCTGCACCACAATCGCGAGCCGTGGATCATCCGCCGCGACATGATCGCGAGCAATGTTCCGGCGACCGACCGGCGCGCGGTGTTCGTCGGGGCCGACGCCTATATCGAGGCGGGTGGCAATATCATCCGTGACCTGTTCAGCGAGGATCGGGGCGGTTTCTTCGAGGACGTGGGCTTGCTCGACATGCTCGCCATCGAGAAGCTGCGCGAGGTTGCCGCCGAAGTGCAGGCCGAGGGCTGGAAATGGACCGAAGCGCATATCGACTATCCCCATGCACACGGGATGCGGCGCTTCTATCCGCAGACCGTCGCCCTGTCCGACGAGGACGAGGCGCGACTTGATGCCCTGTCCACCGCGCATGACGAACTGGCAGAGGGCTATTCGTCCTATGACGAGATGCCCGAGGACGTGGCGGCTAAGCTGGAGGCGATTTCCGACGAGATCGACGCCATCTCCGAGAAGCGCCACGCCTACGACGCCAACGTGATCGCGCATGGCGGGGTGTTCGTGGTGCTGACCCATGACGGCGTTCCCCGTCTCGAGCGCGGCTTTGTCCGGCCCGAGGACGAGGCGCTGGCCGACCCGCAGCCCGAGGAGGAGGGCGAAGGCGAAGCCATCGGGCGGGAAGCCGTCGAGGACGAGCAGGCCGAGGACGGCGACGAGGACGTGCAGGGGATCGAGGAAGAGGACGGGGAACCGGGCAAGCCGATTTCCGACAGCCTCACCCGCGACCTGTCCGCCCATCGGACGCTGGCCTTGCGTGTCGCCCTTGGAGAGCGCCCCGGCATGGCCTTGATCGCCCTGACCCACACGCTCACGGCGCAACTGTTCTACAGCTATGCCGAGGCCGGTTGCCTTGAGGTTCGTCCGACCGTGACGCCGCTGGGCAGCCACGCGGACGGGATCGAGGACACACCATTGGCTGCGCGGGCGAACGAGGCGCGCGAGGCTTGGGCCGAGCGGATGCCGCGTAACGTGGCCGACCTTTGGAGCTTTGTCGTCGGGATGGACGACGACGAGCGGCTGGCGCTGCTGGCGCATTGCGCGTCCCGCACCGTCAACGCCCTGCGCCTCCCGTGGGATCGCAAGCCCCCCTCGCTGCAAACGGCGGACAGGCTGGCGCGCGCGCTGGCGCTGGATGTGGCGAAGGACTGGACGCCCACCGTGGACAGCTACCTTGGCCGCGTCACCAAGGCGCATATCGTGGAGGCCGTCGCCGAAGGCGTATCGGAGGATGCCGCCCGCCGGATTGCGGACATGAAGAAGCCGGACATGGCGCAAGCCGCCGAGCAGCTTCTGGCTGGGGCCGGCTGGCTTCCCGCCGTGCTGCGGACGCCCGAGCCGGAGGTGGACCAGCCTGCGCCCGTCGAGGCCGGGGATAGCGGGACCGTGGAGCAGCCGTTCGCAGCGGAGGCCCCCGATACCGGAGCGGAGGACGGCGAAGCGTTCTATGCCGTCGCCGCCGAATAACGGCCTGGGCCGGGGCCGCGCGAGCGGTCCCGGCCTTCTTTCCGTCGCCACCTCAAAAAACCGCGGCCGCGCCCTTTGCCGGGCGCGGCCGCTCGCTCATTTGAGGGTCCGCAATCTTGTGGGGAGCAGATCGCCCCGTTGCTTGAGGATCGGATAGGCCGACGCCTCGATCAGATGGCCGCTGACCCGCTTGAGATCGCGCAGCGCATCGAGATGCAGCGCGCTCGTCTCCACCGTTTCCACATTGCCCGACCGCAGCCGGTCGAAATGCGCGGCGGTCGCTTCATCCTCCAGGCGGCGGAACCCGTCCTTCTCGGCCGCCAACGCCCGCGCGGCCGTCACATCGCCGCTCAGGAACACCGCCGTCGATTGGTGGAGCGTCTCCACGAGTCGATCGACCTGCGAGATCAGATCCGCCGTCCCCTCACGGGAAAAGGCCAGGCCCCGCTTGATCCGGCGATTGGCGACGCCCAGCAGGCCGCGGTCGATCAGGTCGCCGGCCTGTTCGAGATTGATTGAGAAGGTGAGAATGCGGGCCAGCTTCTCATTGTCCGCCTCGTTCAGACGCGCCGTGTCGATCGCCAGCAGGTTTTCCTTGATCGCACGGTTGAGCCGGTCGAGCCGGTCATCCAGCGCTTTCGTCTCCTCGATCCGCCTGCGGTTGGGGTTGGCGAGCGCCTCGCGCAGGCCGGACAGCATTTCCTCCAGCACGTCGGCCATGTGCAACGCCTCGCGTGTCGCGCCGGCGAGCGCCCCCGTGACCGGGGCGCCGACCGCCACCGACTGGAGATAGCGCGGCGTGTCGGGTCCGACCTGTTCGGGCCGCGACGGCAGCAGCCGTTCGAGAAGCCGCGCATAGGGCGTAAGCAGGGGCAAGAAGATCAGCGCCAGCGCCAGATTGAAGCCGGTGTGGAAGTTCGCGATGGCCCGGCCGGGCGCGCTCTCGATGCTCGTGATTATCGGCGCGACCCACGGATAGATCGCCAACACCGCCAGCACGCCGACCACGCGGTTGAGCAGGTTGCCGATCGGCAGCCGCCGGGCGCCGGGATCGCGCGCGCCGCCCTCCAGCACCGGGTTGATCGCCGTGCCGATATTGGCGCCGAGCGCCAATGCGATCCCGGCGGGCACGGTCAGCGCGCCCTTGGTCGCGAGCGACATGGCGAGCAGCACGACCGCCACGCTCGAATGCGACGCCCAGGTCAGGACGATCCCGAGCAGGACGATGAAGACGAAATGGGTCGAGAGCATCGCAACGAAGCTCTGCGTCGCCTCCATCGCCGTGAGCGCGTCGAGCAGGCTCAGGAGTTGGTGGAGGGCGAACAGCATGAGCCCGAGGCCGATGAAGATGCGGCCCGAATCCCGCGTCCCGGCCTGTCCGCGCCGGAACAGGAGATAGCCGATCAGCACCAGGATCGGGGCGATGATCGAGATTTCGAAAGCGAGAAGCTGGACGATCAGCGTCGTGCCGACATTGGCGCCCAGCATCACGGCGAGGCCCGGCGCGAGCGCCACCAGTCCCTCGGACGCGAAGCTGGTGAGCATCAGGCCGGTGGCGGTGCTGCTCTGGAGCAGCGCGGTGACGCCGAGCCCGGCGAGGAAGGCGCTGAACTGATTGCCGAGTCGATGGGCCAGGAAGGATCGCAGCCCCGCCCCGAGCGCGCGCTGCGCGCCGGTCTGGACCATGTGGACGCCCCACAGCAGAAGCGCGACGATGCCGGCAAGATCGAGCAGGGTCAGCGTGATACTCGTCGATCATACTCCTCAATAGGCGCGACACCCGTCGATGCGGGGGCGCTATTGTCACTCGCGAGCGCGCGCCCGCGTCGAACGGCCGGCGACCAGAGCCCGTTCACGACATTCCCGGTTGCGCTGGCTATGGTCGATTTCCGACAGACGAATCGAGACGGGCGCGGAAGCGCCCTGAACGGAGGCTGCTAGTCCGACGAGAGGAAGGAACCATATGGATATACCGGACGACATCTTCACCGAACCCGATGCAGCTTCCGACACCCTTGCTAATCTCGGACCGCTCCGCCGTTTGGCCGGGATATGGGAAGGTCATCGTGGCGTCGATCTCAACCCCAAGGCCGATGGACCCGAACAGCGGGACTATTATGAGCGCATCGAGATTCAGCCGATCGACGCGCAGACCAACGGTCCACAGCTCTTCTACGGCCTGCGCTACCACGTCCACATCAACACCACGGAAGAGCAGATCGCCTTCCACGACCAGGTCGGCTACTGGCTGTGGGAGCCGGCGACCGGCCTCATCCTCCAGACCGTGGCGATCCCGCGCGGCCAGATCGCCATCGCCGCGGGACAGGCGGAGCCGGACGCCACCAAGCTGATCCTGAAGGCCGAGCGCGGCCAGACCGAATACGGGATCTGCTCGACGACCTTCCTTGAGCTGGCCTTCCGCACGGACTCCTATCAGATCGAAGTCGATTTCCACGCCGACGGCTCATGGAGCTATGTGTCCGAGACCAGCCTGCTGGTGCGTGGGCGTGACACGCCGTTCCTGCACCGCGATACGAACACCCTGACGAAGATCGCCGAGCCGGACCTGAACCCCTGGGCGCGGATCATGCGCGACACGCAGAAGCCTTCCCCTGGCGGCGGCGCCTGATCCGCCGCTCCGGTAGCGGGCGTCGGCCCCGCCTGTTGTCCCGCACGTCCGTCCTCGCGTGAGCGACTGAGGCTGGATACTCCTTCCACCGAAGCGCCCGGTGCTGCGGATTCGCCGAGCACGCCTGTCGCCACCTGAGAACTGCCGTCGCCGCGCCACACGGCCTCTCCAATGGCTTGTCTGACCGAGGCTGATCGCCTTCCCGCAAGGGCGGCGGGCGGCTTTTTTCCGCCGCCTTCGGCTTTGCATCGCGAAGCAAAAAAGCCGCCCGCCGCCCAACCTCCACTGCGTTCCAGCCGCAAGCGGTGCGGGGTCGATCGCGCCCCGACCAACGCCGAGCCATCGAGGCCGCGATGGGCGTGGCCCGAGCAAGCAGGAGATTACGACATGGCTACGATCGGCACCTTCACCGCCAACAGCAAGGGCGAGTTCAACGGCGTCATCAAGACGCTCACCCTCAGCACCAAGGCGACCCTTCGCCCGGTCGAGAAGGAAGGCGAGAAGTCCCCCGACTTCCGCATCAGCGCCGGCGACATGGACATCGGCGCCGCCTGGAAGAAGACCAGCCGCGAGGGCCGCGACTACATCTCGGTCAAGCTGGACGATCCGAGCTTCCCGGCTCCGATCTACGCCACCCTGGTCGAGACCGAGACCGCCGGCGAATACGCCCTCATCTGGTCGCGCTGAGCGGCCGACGACGCCCCGCTCCACAGAGCGGGGCGTCTTCCCCTATTGAACGCCGTCAACTTAGCGGATTGTGCGCCGCGACGATCCAGGCCGCGCCATCGATCATCACCGACCGCTCGCCGGGACGTCCGGCGAAGGCGGCGCGAACCGCCGCCGAGGCGCGGGCGCGGATGTCGTCCGGCTGATCGGCGAGAGCGCGCGACAGCGGGCCGACCTCGAACGCCATCTCCACCGCGTCGTCGATCGCCGCGTCCCGCGTCGCGCCCTGGCCGAACGGGATCGAGTCGTCAAAGGGCGCGATAGTGATGTCGCTATACCCGGCCGCCGTCAGGATGCGTGCGACGCGATCCCGGTCCCCGAACGAGAACGGACCAGGCGCTTCGGGGTCGGGCGGCGCAGGCGGCGGGATGATGTCACGGATGGCGCTCATCGGCAGGCGCACCCAATCGTTCTCGGCCGCACCGCGCCAGCAGACGAAGGCAAGCCGGCCGCCGGGCCTGAGCGCGCGGCGCATATGGGCGAAGGCCGGTACCGGATCATCGAAGAACATCACCCCGAAGCGCGAGAATAGAATGTCGAACGCGCTTTCGTGCAGCGGCGCGCTGCCGGCGTCGGCCACCTGAAACACGACCGGCGCCTCCTTCGGCATCAGCGCGCAGGCCCGTTCGATCAGCGGCTCGGATATGTCCACGCCCAGCACTTCGCCTTTCGCGCCGACGCGAGCCGCCAAAGCCAGGCTCGACGCGCCCGCGCCGCAGCCGACGTCCAGCACGCGCTCGCCCGCCCTTGGCGCGGCGGTCTCGATTGCAGCGTCGCCGAACACCGCCAGCATGGCGTCGAGCCGCGCCTGGTTGGCGACCCAGCGCTCCCCGCTGGGGCCGTTCCAGTCGGCGACCTGATAGGTGTTCTGCGCTGACATCGCGATTCCTAATTGAGAATTATTCGCAACTAGGCTATCCGAACGGTCGAGGCAAGGGGAGCCGAACCGAGGAGAGCGACGCCATGACCGCCCGGCAGGACCGATCAATGACGACCAGCCTGCCGGCCGTGACGACGCTGCTCGTCGGCGCCGGCCGGCTGGCGTTGAGGCGGGTCTCATGATGCACGCGACCGTCGCACGCGGCGAGGCGATTCCCGCTCCCGACGAGCTGGTGACGGCCGCCGCCCGCTGCTGGCGCGCGGCGCGCGATGCGCGCGCTCCCGTTCAGCAACGGCTTTACATGACGCTGTCGCCCCACGACTGCGGGATGCTCGCGCCGGTGTTCGCCAGCCTGATGGCGCTATGCGAAGCCGCGCTTGGCCGACCGATCGCTGTGGGCGGAGTGATGCTGTCCGACGACGAACATCTGCTGATCGGTCTGCTCGACGGCTCAAAGCCCCGCCGCGCCTGCATCGACTGCGCCGACGGCGTGGCATCCGCACTCGACTGTGCCATCTGCTCGACCCGGATCATGATGGCGCTGACGATGGGCCGTCCCACCGGCTATCCCAACCACCAACTCGATCCGACGCGCATCCGCTTGACGATCCCGAGCTGAAAGGCGGGAACGTCGGGATGGGCAAATACGATGCGCTGGGCGCTTTCCTGAGACGGTGGAAAGTCCGTAACGACGCCGAGGACGTCGAACTCGGCTTCGCGCAGATCGAGAGCATCATCGGCGGCCTGCTGCCGCGTGGCGCGGCCGAGCCTGAATGGTGGTGCGCTAAGGGAGATGCGGATTGCAGCGCGCCGCAACGCCGGGCCTGGCTGGATGCCGGGTTCGAGGCCCTCGCCGAGCCCAAAACGGAGCGGGTCTATTTCCGAAAGCGAACAGCTACGGTCGTTCCCGCTAGCCGGGACCGAATGCTCTAGATCGGCGCCGCTGGCGCGGCGCGGTGCTTGGGGCGCTGCCCCTGGCGCACTTCGGATCAGCTTCCGCCCAGCTTCCTCCACGCTTCGCGTTCCGTGCAGCCGGTTCCCCGCGAAGCCGCCCCTCCGTTTGCACCCCCGGTCTCGCCGACGGGCAGGGTTTCAGCGCGGCGCTCCGCTGCGCGGAAACCCAAGCCCAAGGAAGGAACCGACCATGTATCATCAACTCGCGACCCGGTTCGGCCGCAACGCCCACCAGATCAGCGGCTATGAGGCGCTCGACAACGAGGCGCTGTATCGGCACGTCCCGTCCATCTTCGCCCGCGAGGCGCATGACAGCCGTTCGGAGCGCTATGTCTATGTTCCGACCATCGACATCGTGGAGGGGTTGCGCCGGGAAGGGTGGTTCCCGTTCTTCGCCGTCCAGTCCGTCCCCCGCGACGGCGGCCGCCACGGTCACGCCAAGCACATGCTGCGCCTGCGCCGCGATGACGGCATCGGCAAGCCCGAGGCCGCCGAGGTCATCATCGTCAACAGCCATGACGGGACCAGCGCCTATCAGATGTTCGCCGGGATGCTGCGCTTCGTCTGCACCAACAGCATGATCGCGGGCGAGCGGTTCGAGGAAGTCCGCGTCCCCCACAAGGGCAACATTCAGGACGACATCATCGAAGGCGTCTATACCGTTGCCGAGGATTTCCCGCGCCTGATCGACGCCAGCGAGGGCATGAAAGCGACGCAGCTTTCCGATGACGAGCGGCGGTTGCTCGGCGAGGTGAGCCTGGTCGCCCGCTATGGCGAGGACGAAAGCCCGCTTCGTCCCGAGCAGATCATCGAGCCGCGCCGCCGCGAGGATGTAGGCTCCAGCCTGTGGAGCACGTTCAACGTCATTCAGGAAAACGTCGTTCGTGGCGGATTGCATGGCCGCAAGCGCAATGCCGAGGGCCGCATCCGCCGCAGCCAGACCCGCGCCATCAACGGCATCGACCAGAACGTCACCCTTAATCGCGCGCTCTGGACGCTGGCCGAAGGCATGCAGCGTTTGAAGGCGGGATAACCACGCGCCGCCGCAGGGCCGGTTTCGGCCCTGCGGCTTTAGGCTTCCCGGCAGCTATGGATTTGCGCCGATCCGGCTCGACCCGGATCGGCGACGGCCGCGCGGCCGTTTTCATGAGCGCGTATATTCACATTATCCCAAGACGACTATAATAGTCGTTTTCATGGCGTACAGCGCGTTGCTTGTGGAGGTGGTCATGCATGATCACTTCCCGCCAAGTGCGGGCCGCACGCGCGCTTCTCGGTTGGACACAGGAGATGCTTGCCGACAAGGCCCTTGTTGCTCTGACCGCGCTGAAGCGCGTCGAGTCAGAGAGCGGCCTGCCCGTGCGCGAAGACACGCGGCATCAGGTGGTCAGGGCGCTGG
The DNA here is from genome assembly GCF_013375535.1 of Sphingobium sp. 15-1. GTDB lineage: Bacteria > Pseudomonadota > Alphaproteobacteria > Sphingomonadales > Sphingomonadaceae > Sphingobium > Sphingobium aromaticivastans. The sequence continues at coordinate 2,927,455 of NZ_JABXJG010000001.1, read as the reverse complement.
AGGCGGCTGGCGTCGTCTTTCTCGATTCGGATCGCGGCGAAGGCCTGATGGTGGTGCGCGAGGCTCTGGAGAAGACCCGGAAGTAAACGGGCCTTGCTGTTGAGTAGATTATCCCCTCGACATGACTCGGCCATAGCCGCGTCGGGGCGATTATTTCGATCCATTATGGTGTATGTTTGGTGAATCGGCACGCGCAGGGGGCAATGGCTGAAGGCGGAGCGAGGCGATGGCGATAGCCGCTTTCGAGGACCGCGCGCCCGATGCGCCGCACGTCACCGAGTATGACGAACGCCATCATCGGACCTATTGGCGGCTGCTCGATGCCGCCGAGGAAAAAGCCGATTGGCGCGAAGCCGTGCGGATCATCTTCGGGATCGACCCGGCCGCCGAACCCGAACGCGCGCGCCTCGTCCACGACTCCCATCTCGCTCGCGCCCGGTGGATGAGCGAGACCGGCTACCGCCATTATCTGCGTCCGCCAGGGTCGTAGAATCGACCTTGGCCGCCCGCCGGCGGTTCGGAAAAGCCAGTCAAAACGCTGACTTGAATCCGCTATGCGCTCGCCCGCTCGGCAGGGCTTCTCGCCAACGGCGAGCCTGAGAACATCTTCCAACGCGCTCCCCAGAGGGCCATGCTTGGGAGGGTTACGATGCCGCCTGAGAAGGATTGGCGCGTGTCCCCGGACGAAGCCGGGGACGACGCGCTGCAATATTCCGACATCGCCATCGGCTACGTCAGCCGGAATGAACAGTATCGCACCGACTACCACCGCGCGCTCGGCCGCGTGAAGCGCGGCGCGATCACCGCAGACGAGGCGACCGCCGGTCTGGTGCGGCGCTGGGGAATCAGCTTCCACGCCGCGCCGGCTTTCGCCTTCGATCCGAAGCTGGCGGTGGCGCGGCCGGACCTGTCCCCGGCCAGCATCGTCCTGGCGCCGGCCTTGCCCGACATCGGCGCTGTCCCGGGCCTCGACATGAAAATGCTGGGCGCCGTTCGCGCGCGGACGAGAATCGGCGACTTCCTCCATCTCATCCTCGCTGACACCGATGGCGACGCGCATCTCTGGGTGTCGGGCTCGCTCGACCGGCCGCTGGCCATGATGCTGCCGATCGGGAGCGATCCCATCACCCGCCTCGCGGCCGCCGAGCGGCTGTCCCGCCGCCTGGGTGGCTTGGCGGCCGGGCCGCCGCCCTTGCGTCCGACGCCCTTCCGGCGGCGTCATCTGCTCACGCTGTTGCAAGTGCTCGACGGCCTTCAGGCCGGCGCCACCCGCAAGGAGCTGGCCGCCGCGCTGATCGACGGCGACGTCTGCGCCTACAACGCCGCCGATTGGACCGAAAGCCGCGAGCGCAAGCGCATCAGCCGATGGATCGCCGAGGCCGTGGAGCTGCGCGACGGCGGCTATATCCGCTTGCTGCGCGGCGGTTGAGGGGGACATTCCCGACCCCCTCGACTTTGTCCCTTCTTCGGCTTGGGGTCATTTCGCCACCATCGCCTCCTGTCCGCCGGCCCCGCTTTTCGGAGCCGGCCATCATCAGGAGGATCATCATGGCCGAGCCTGTCGCCGTCACGACGCCACGCTATCTCAAGACGCCCGATGCGGCGATCCATCTCGGCCTGTCGGCGCGGACGCTGGAGAAACATCGCTGCTTCGGCACCGGGCCGGTGTTCCGCCGACTCGGCGGCCGCATCGTCTACGCGATCGACGACCTCGATGCCTGGGCGGCGCTTGGCACCCGCCGCTCGACCTGTGATCCCGGCGCCGGCGTGGTTTACCCCGCCAAGCGCCTGCCCACCGATTGCGTGCGGCGCTGAGCACCCATGCCCGCCGCGTCGTCCCCGTCTGACCGGTCCAGCGTCGAGCGGACGCAGCTTGAGCTGTTCCGTTCCGTCCCCGGCGACCTCGCCGTCCGCGACGCGCAGGACTTGATGGCCTGGCCGTTCTTCAGCCTCGCCAAGACCAGGCGCGCGGCGCCGATCGACTTCCGCATGGGCGCGACCTGGATCTCGGTCGAAGCCGTGCCCGAGCACGGCATGGCGACTATTTGGGACGCCGACGTGCTGATCTGGGCGGCCAGCCAGCTCATCGAGGCGCGCGATGCCGGACGGCCAACCTCGCGCCTGATGGCGACGACGCCGCACGAGATATTGGCGTTCACCCGGCGCGGCTTCGGCAAGGCGAGCTACGAGCGCCTGAAGGCGGCGCTCGACCGTTTGCAATCCACGACGGTCGCCACTTCGATCCGGCAGGAGCATCAGCGCCGGCGCCATCGCTTTTCCTGGATCAACGAATGGCGCGAGCGGGCGGACGGCAATGGTCGCGCGCTCGGCATCGAACTGATCCTGGCGGACTGGTTCTATGCCGGCGTGCTGGATCGCGCGCTCGTCCTGACGATCGACCGCGCCTATTTCGATCTCACCGGCGGCCTGGAGCGCTGGCTTTACCGCATCGTCCGCAAGCATGGCGGCCGCCAGCACGGCGGCTGGAGCTTCGACGTTCCGCACCTCCATCTGAAATCGGGTGTGCTCTCGCCGCTCCGGCGCTTCGCGTTCGAGCTGCGCGGCATCGTCGCCCGTCAACCGCTGCCCGGCTACGTCCTCGCGCTCGAACATGCGCTCGGCCGCGACCGGCTGACCTTCACCCCGATCGCGCAAGATCCGTTCGACGCCGCCGTGCGCCGCGTCGGCCTCAAGCCTGTGGATAACCGGCCATGAGGCTCGGACTATCAGGAACAGGCGGATTCGGACGATCGGGAACGCCGGACACGGACTATCGGGAACGCGCGGTCCTCGCAAACCTGCGGAAATCCTCGCGAAATCGACTCCCTTCTAACGGTGCTAATAGAAAAGAATCCTTCGGATTCTTGCTAACGGCGCGCGCGGCTGTGGACAGCCCGGCGCTGAAGGCCGCGCGCCACACGCGCGCTGCGCACCCTAATCCCGGAGACCGCCAATGAATCCCGACAGGCCCGCCGGCCCACGCGGCGGTGGCGCGCTGAGCGCGCTGGCCCACGACGGCCTCACCCATGTCGAGCTGACCTGGATCGAGAAGAAGCTGGAGCATTGGATACGCTTCGGCCGGGCCGCGCAGGATCGCATCACCACACGCCGCACGCGCGTCGCCAGCTTCCGGCCAGGCGCCGTCTTCGCGTTCGTCCGCTGGGCGTCCAACGATTTCGGCACGATCATATCGCGCATCGACGTGGTGCGCGCGGTTGCGGCGGGCGAGCCCTACACGACGCTGCCGTTCGTCAGGCCGGGCGGCGACATCCTGCTCAAGATCGAGGGCTGGCCGAAGGTCGCCCAGGTGCTCGCCGCGATCGACGCGGTGGAGGCGGCCGGCGTCGATCCCTGCGACGCCGCGCCCGATCATTGGCGACACGTCCACAACCGTATCGCCGGCGGTCATCAGCCGCGACCCTACACGATCGAGCGCCATCGCGCCTGGCTCAAGCGCCGGGAGATCGAGGGATGACGCGCCTCGGCTATGTCATCGCAACGGTGCTGGCGGGCGAGTTGTTCGCCGGAATGTTTGTCACGGTGGCGATTTTCGATCCGCGCCCGCGGCTCATCTGGAACGCCAGCGCCAGCGCGCCGATCGGGCTCTACCGGATACAGACCGACAGCGATCCGCCGGCCGGCGTGCTGGTCGCCGTGACGCCGACTCCGCCGCTGGCCCGCTGGCTGGCCGCTCGCCGCTATCTCCCCGAGGGGGTGCCGCTGCTGAAGCATGTCGCGGCGAAAGCCGGACAACGCATATGCCGGAAGGGCGGCGCGGTGAGCGTCGACGCACGGCCCGTCGCCGTCGCCCGCGCGCGGGACGGCCGCGGCCGTGCTCTGCCCGCTTGGCAGGGTTGCCGGACGCTGAAGCCAGGCGAACTGCTGCTGCTCAATCCAACCGTCCCCGACAGCATGGACGGCCGCTATTTCGGCGCGCTGCCGGCCTCGACGCTGCTCGGCCGGGCAACCCCGCTGCTGACCCGCGACACGCCGGACACGCCGCTGCGGTGGCGCGGCCTGCGGCCATGACCCCTGCAACCACCCTGCCAACGAAAGGAGTATCCCATGCAGATCGGCAGCTTCACCCGCACCCGCCACGGCTATGAGGGCCGCATCCATACGCTGACGCTCGACGCGCCGCTCTGCCTCGTGCCGGCCGACCGCCAAGACGGCGAGAACATGCCTGACTGGCGCGTCCATCTCGGCGACAGCGAGGACGGGCCGGAAGTCGGCGCGGGCTGGAATGAGACCGGCGAGCGCGCCGGCGAATATGTCTCGCTGCGCCTCGACGATCCCGCCCTCGTGCAGCCGATCCGCGCCGCCCTGTTCCAGAACGACGGCGACCAATCCTCCTGGTCGCTGCGGTGGAACCGTCCGCAGAAGCGCCGCGAGCAGGACTGAGGCCGTGCGTTCCACCGTCAGCACCGCGGTGATCGCCGTTGTTCCGGTCATCCCTTTGTTCGCGGGAAAGGCGTCTCATCCCTTTGTCCCACTCGGTCGCAGGCCGGCCGGGGCCCGCAGCGAAGGTCCAGGGCGGCCCCCGGCCGGCGCTTCGCGCGCACCCTTGGCCGCAGCGAGCACGCTGGCAGGCTGGCGTCGGAGCGAGGGCGGATTGCCTGCTTGGTTTGCGATCCTGTTGCTGCTGTCGCCCGGCGCTGCGCCGGTCGCCGCGCTGGCGCAGGACGCGCCGGCCGAGCGGGCGAGGGCGAGTCATCCCTATGCCGCACACGTCGCCGACGCCGCGCGTCGTTTCGGCATCCCGGAGGCGTGGATATGGGCGGTCATGCGCGTCGAAAGCAACGGCGATGCCCGCGCGGTCTCGACCGCTAGCGCAAGGGGTCTGATGCAGATCATGCCCGCCACCTGGGCCGGTCTGCGCGCGCGTTACGGGCTCGGGTCCGATCCCTTCAATGTGCGCGACAACATCATGGCGGGCACGGCCTACTTGCGCGAACTGCACGATCGCTATGGCGACGTGACGGCGATGCTGGCGGCCTACAATGCCGGGCCGGGTCGCACCGACGAGCATCTCTCGCATGGCCGTCCGCTGCCCGCCGAGACGCGCGCCTATCTCGCAAAGCTGGCGTCGATCACTGGCGGTTCGCCCGACACCCAGCTTGCCGCCGCACCGCCGCCTGACCCGTTCGCCTGGCGTCGCGCCGCATTGTTCACGGCACGCTCGGGCGCGGTTTCGCAGGTGCAGTCGGACGCTGAACGTGGCGTCGCCGCCGTGTCGCCAGAGCATCCGCCTGCTGATCCTGCGGCTATCGCGGTGGCCGCCGTGTCGCCGCGTCAGGCCGGCCTGTTCGTCTCCCTTTCCGGCCGAGCCGCGCAATGAGCGGCTGCGGCGCCCTCTGGCGAATTGCCTCGCAGACTTTCGCAGCGCCGGAAGGGGTGAAGGTTCTGACTTTGCAGGGGAAGGAACGAGGGCAAGATAAAGGGCGGCAATGTGCGATGCCATTTTGCCCCGGTCGGAGCCTTGATACTCAAGGCTTTTGGCCACTGCTGCGCAATGTGCGCGCGAAACGCGCAATGTGCGGCGAGCGCCGAACACCAGCAAACATCACGGTTTTCCGCACATTGCGGAGCCTCGCGCCATGAGCGGCGACGACGATTTCCGCATTCGGCTAGGTCGCATCCGTTCGCGCGGCGGCCAGCGCGCGCTGCCTATCATCGCCCAGGCGCTCGTCGCCGCCCAGCGCGCCGGCGGCCATGTCTCGCGCCGGGGCCGGATCATCGCGCCCGGCCGCTCGACCTTCGGGCGGGGCCGGGTCGCCAGCCTGCGCGCCACCCATCGGCTCGGCCACCGATCGCGCCAAGTCATCGTCAAAGCCCGCGTCGTCCGGCATGGCGGCCGCGCCTCGCTTGCGGCCCACCTCAACTATTTGCAACGCGATGGCGTCACCCGCGACGGCGAGAAGGGCGTGTTGTTCGGCGCCGAGGCCGAGGGCCTGGACCGCAACGCGTTCGCGGCACGCTGCGAGAACGACCGGCACCATTTCCGCTTCATCGTCTCGCCCGAGGACGCGGAGCAGGTGCGCGACCTCAAGGGCTTCACCCGCGAACTGATGACGCGGATGGAAAAGGATCTCGGCACGCGCCTGAACTGGCGGGCCGTCGAGCACTGGAACACCGACAATCCCCACGTCCACATCATCGTGCGCGGCGTCGGCGAGGACGGGCAGAACCTCGTCATCTCGCGCGACTATATCGGCGAGGGATTGCGAGCGCAGGCGCGCGAGATCGTCACCCGCGAGCTGGGCCTGCGCAGCGACCTCGACATCCGGCAATCGCTGGAGCGTCAGGTCGAGGCGGAACGCTGGACCGAGATCGACCGCGATCTATCACGCACCCTGCAGCGGGATGGCGTAATCAACATGGCGCCCGAGCCGGGCGTTCGGCCGGACGGCGAACACACGCTGCGGATGGGACGGCTGCGCAAGCTGGAAGGTCTCGGCCTCGCCAGCGAGATCGCGCCCGGCCAGTGGACGCTGGCGGGCGATGCGCAGGCCGGCTTGCGCGAGCTGGCCGAGCGCGGCGACATCATCAAGCGGATGCACAAGGCGATGAGCGACCGCGGCATCGACCGGGGCGCCGCCAGCTACGTGCTCGACGCCGATCCCGCCCAGCCCGTCGTCGGCAGGCTGGTCGATCGCGGCCTGCATGACGAGCTGACCGGCGGCGGCTACGCGATCGTGGACGGCATCGACGGGCGCACCCACCACATCCGCTTTTCCGACATCGAGGCGACCGGCGATTGCAGGCCTGGCGCGATCGTCGAGCTGCGCCATTTCGAGGATCGTAAGGGCCGGCGGCGGGTGGCGCTGGCCGTGCGCTCGGACATGGACTTGTCGGCGCAGGTCCGCGCGCCGGGCGCCACCTGGCTCGACCGCCGCAACCTGTCGGGTGATGGCCGCGATCTTGGCGGCGGGTTCGGGACTGAGGTGCGCGCCGCGATGGAGGCGCGCGCCGAACATCTCGCCGACGAGCAGCTGGCGCGGCGGCAGGGGCAGCGGATCATCTTCGCCCGCAACTTGCTCGACACGCTCAAACGGCGCGAGCTGGACACGACCGCTAAGGACTTGTCGGCCGAGATCGGCCTGCGGCACACACCGTCCAAGGCCGGAGAGTATGTCGCCGGCACCGTGCGCCAGCGCCTGACGCTGGCCTCGGGCCGCTTCGCCATGATCGACAACGGCCTCGGCTTCCAGCTCGTGCCCTGGTCCCCCTCGCTCGACCGCCAGATCGGCAAGCACATCTCGGGCGTCATGCGCGGCGACGGCGGCGTGGACTGGTCGCTCGGGCGCGGCCGGGGGCTCGGCCTGTGAGCCGGCAAAGGAGATAGTTCATGTCCGCGACCAAGATTCTATGGGGCCAGGTCATCACCGTCTTTCTGATCGTGCTCGCCGCGGTCTGGGCGGCGACGCAGTGGACGGCCGCGGCGCTGGCCTATCAGCCGGAACTCGGCCCGCCCTGGTTCAGGCTCGGCGACTTGCCCGTCTATCCGCCGCCGGCCTTCTTTTGGTGGTGGTTTTCGTTCGACGCCTATGCGCCGGAGATATTCCAGACCGGCGCCTTCATCGCCGCCTCTGGCGGGTTCGCCGCGATCGTCGTCGCCATCGCTATGTCGGTATGGCGGGCACGCGAGCTGAAGAACGCCCAGACCTACGGCTCGGCGCGCTGGGCGGCGCGCAAGGAAGTCGGCGCAGCCGGGCTGCTCGGGCCGAACGGCGTCATGCTCGGGCGGCTCGGGCCCGACTATCTGCGGCATGATGGCCCCGAGCATGTGCTGTGCTTCGCGCCGACGCGATCAGGCAAGGGTGTCGGCCTGGTCGTGCCGACGCTGCTCACCTGGCCGGGCTCCGCCATCGTCCATGACATCAAAGGCGAGAACTGGCAGCTCACCGCCGGCTTCCGCGCACAGCACGCGCGCGTCCTGCTGTTCGATCCGACCAACGCCGCGTCGGCCGCCTACAACCCGCTGCTCGAAATCCGAAAGGGCGCCTGGGAAGTGCGCGACGTGCAGAATGTCGCCGATGTGCTGGTCGATCCCGAAGGGAGTTTGGAGAAGCGCAATCATTGGGAAAAAACCTCCCACGCGCTGCTGGTGGGCGCGATCCTCCATATCCTCTATGCGGGCGAGGACAAGACGCTGGCCGGTGTCGCCGCCTTCCTGTCGGACCCGCGCCAGCCCATCGAGTCCACGCTACATGCCATGATGACGACGCCGCACCTGGGCGAAGCCGGTGTGCATCCCGTCGTCGCCAGCGCTGCACGCGAGCTGCTGAACAAATCCGCCAACGAGCGATCCGGCGTGCTGTCCACCGCCATGTCGTTCCTGGGCCTCTACCGCGATCCCGTCGTCGCGCAGGTCACGCGGACCTGCCAGTGGCGCATAAAGGATCTGGTCGAGGACGAGCGGCCGGCGACGCTCTACCTCGTCGTGCCGCCGTCCGACATCTCGCGCACCAAGCCGCTCATCCGCCTCATCCTCAACCAGATCGGACGGCGGTTGACGGAGGATTTGCAGGCGCGGCAATCGCGCCATCGCCTGCTCTTGATGCTCGACGAGTTTCCCGCGCTGGGGCGGCTCGACTTCTTCGAGAGCGCGCTGGCGTTCATGGCCGGCTACGGCATCCAGAGCTTCCTGATCGCGCAGAGCCTCAACCAGATCGAAAAGGCTTATGGGCCGAACAACGCGATCCTCGACAACTGCCATGTGCGGGTGTCGTTCGCCACCAATGACGAGCGCACCGCCAAGCGCATATCGGACGCGCTGGGCACCGCGACCGAGATGCGGGCGATGAAGAATTACGCCGGGCATCGCCTCTCGCCCTGGCTCGGGCATTTGATGGTGTCGCGCTCCGAGACCGCCCGCCAGCTCCTGACCCCCGGCGAAGTGATGCAGCTCCCGCCCGACGACGAGATCGTCATGGTCGCGGGCATCGCGCCGATCCGGGCGAAGAAGGTCCGCTACTATAAGGACCGGCGGTTCACCGAAAGGGTGCTACCGCCGCCGGGCGTGAAGGCCGGCGCTGGCAAGCCACGTCCCGACGACTGGAGCGGCTTGTCCCCGATCGCTGCGCCGCCGGAACCCGAACAGCCGCAGCAGGACCAGCCGCACGAGACCGCCGGCGAGGATGAGGACGCGGCGAATACGGGCCTGCGCCGCCAGCCCGACATGGAACGCCATATCGACGTTGCGCCCCCGCCCAAGCCTGCGCCCGCCAACGAGTTCGAGCTGGACGAAATCGAGGCCGACACCGACACCGACGCGGCGCGGCAGGCGGCGGTGCGTCGCCAGATGCAGGGGCTCGCACAGAGGGCGTCGCTCGATCCCGGCGACGGCATCGAGCTATGAGCACCAAGACGCCGTTCTCGGTCTATCTCGACCCCGAGCTGATGAACGCGCTCGCGGCCTATGCCGACCGGCGCGGCAAATCCCGCTCCCTGGTCGCCGAGGCCGCCATCGCCTCATTCCTGTCGCCTGACGCCGACGAGCAGCGCGAAGCAGCCATCGCCAAGCGGCTCGACCGGCTGGACCGGCGCACGACCCGGCTGGAGCGTGATGTGGGGATCGGTGTCGAGATGATTGCGCTGTTCGTGCGCTTCTGGCTGTCGAACACGCCGCCGCCGCCCGAAGCGGAGCGGGCCGCCATGCGCCGCCAGGGCGGTGATCGCTACGACGCTTTCATGGAGGCGTTGGGCCGTCGACTCGCGAAAGGTCCGAGAGTCCGGCAGGAGATCAGCGAAGACTTGCCGCCTCAAGAAGAATGAGCCGCCTACGCCGCTCCCTGTCTTTCTTCGCCAGACTACGACGTCCGCATTTACTTGTTGAATCCTGGCCTTTGCTGTCTCTCTTGATGTGCCCCTGACGCCGGGCGGCGGTACGCCCGGCCCATTTCAGGGGCCTTCACTTGACCGTCCAACCGATCCGTTCCGAGGCCAGGACACGCGGCGCGCGGATGCTGCGCACGGCGCTGGGACCGTCGATCGCGGGCTGGCTCGACGATCCCGCCGTCATCGAGGTGATGCTGAACCCCGATGGTCGGCTGTGGGTCGATCGGCTTGGCAAAGGCATCAGCGACACCGGCATGACGCTAACCGCCGCGGATGGCGAGCGCATCGTGCGCCTGGTCGCGCATCATGTCGGCGTCGAGGTTCATGCTCGCAGTCCCCGTGTCTCGGCGGAGCTGCCCGAGGGGGGCGAGCGGTTCGAGGGATTGCTGCCGCCTGTTGTCGCGGCCCCGGCCTTCGCGATCCGCAAGCCCGCCGTCGCCGTCTTCACGCTCGGAGACTATGCGGCGGCCGGGATCATGTCGCCGGCTGCGGCCGAGGCGTTGCGGCACGGTGTCGAATCCCGCGCGAACATCCTCGTCGCGGGCGGCACCGGCAGCGGCAAGACCACGCTGGTCAACGCGCTGCTCGCCGAGGTCGCCAAGACCACCGACCGCATCGTCCTGATCGAGGACACGCGCGAGCTACAATGCGCCGCGCCCAACCTGGTCGCCATGCGCACGAAGGATGGCGTCGTCTTGCTGTCAGATCTCGTTCGGTCATCGCTGCGCTTGCGGCCCGACCGCATCCCCATCGGCGAGGTGCGTGGCGCCGAGGCGCTGGACCTCCTCAAAGCGTGGGGCACCGGACATCCGGGCGGCATCGGCACGATCCACGCCGGGACCGCGCTCGGGGCGCTGCGCCGTATGGAGCAGCTCATTCAGGAGGCCGTTGTGACGGTCCCGCGCGCGCTGCTGGGCGAGACCATCGACCTCATCGCCGTGCTGGTCCGCGACGGACACGGCCGCCGGCTCTCCGAGCTGGCCCGCGTCGAAGGGCTCGACCCGGCCACCGGCGACTACCGCCTCACGCCGCTTTCCACCACCCAACCGGGAGACCTGCCATGATCCATGCCTTTCGGCATGGCGCACGCCGCGCCATGCTTGCCGCCACTACGAGCGTCGTCGCGCTAACCTTCGCCGTTCCGGCCCATGCGGGCGGATCGTCGATGCCGTGGGAAGCCCCGCTCCAGTCGATCCTCGAAAGCATCGAGGGCCCGGTCGCCAAGATCATAGCGGTGCTGATTATTATCATCACCGGACTGACGCTCGCCTTCGGCGACACGTCGGGCGGCGCGCGGAAGCTTATTCAGATCGTGTTCGGCCTGTCGATCGCGTTCGCCGCGTCGAGCTTCTTCCTGTCGTTCTTCTCGTTTGGCGGCGGGGCGCTGGTCTGATGGACACAGCCGAGCCGATCGCGGGCTTTTATGCCCCCGTCCACCGGGCGCTGACCGAGCCGATCCTGCTCGGCGGCGCCCCACGCGCGCTCGCCATCGTCAACGGCACGCTGGCGGGCGCGATTGGCCTCGGCCTGCGCCTCTGGATCGCCGGCCTCGTCATCTGGGTGATCGGCCATGCGCTGTCCGTCTGGGCCGTGCGCCGCGATCCGCAATTCGTGGACGTGGCCCGCCGCCACCTCCGTTATCCGAGCTGGATGCAGCCATGATGAGCTTGCGCGAATACCGCAGCAAAGCCGCCCACCTGGCCGACTTCCTGCCTTGGGCAGCGCTGATCGCCGAGGGCGTCGTCCTCAACAAGGACGGCTCGTTCCAGCGCACGGCCCGTTTCCGCGGCCCCGATCTCGACAGCGCCACGCCCGCCGAGTTGGTCGCCACCACGGCGCGGCTCAACAATTCGCTGCGCCGCCTGGGCTCGGGCTGGGCGATCTTCGTCGAGGCGCAGCGCACGCCGGCGCGCGACTACCCGGACTCGGAGTTTCCCGATCCGGTGTCGGCGCTGGTCGATATGGAGCGGCTCGAACAGTTCCGCGAGGAAGGCGCGCATTTCGAGAGCGCCTATTATCTGACGCTGCTGTGGATGCCGCCGGCCGAGGACGCCGCGCGGGCCGAAGCCTGGCTCTACGAGGGCCGCGCGAATACGGGCGTCGATCCGTGGGAGCTGCTCAAGGGCTTCAGCGACCGCAGCGACCGGGTGCTCAACCTGGTCGAAGGCTTCGTGCCCGAGGTCCGCTGGCTCGATGACGCCGAGACCCTGACCTATCTGCACAGCACGATCTCGACCCGGCGGCAGCGCGTGCGCGTGCCGGAAACCCCGATGCACTTGGACGCGCTGCTCGCCGACGAACCGTTAACCGGCGGGCTGGAGCCCCGCCTGGGCGACCATCATCTGCGCACGCTGACCATCATCGGCTTTCCGAGCGTCACCTTTCCCGGCCTGCTCGACGAGCTGAACCGGCTGGCGTTCGAGTATCGCTGGTCCACCCGCGCGATCATGCTCGACAAGACTGACGCGACCAGGCTGCTCACCCGCATCCGTCGCGAGTGGTTCGCCAAGCGCAAGTCCGTCGCAGCGATCCTCAAGGAAGTGATGACCAACGAGGCGAGCACGCTGCTCGACAGCGACGCCTCGAACAAGGCCGCCGACGCCGACACCGCCCTGCAGGAGCTGGGCGCCGACTATGCGGGGATGGCCTATGTCACCGCGACGGTGACGGTGTGGGATCGCGATCCCGCCATCGCGGCCGAGAAGTTGCGGCTGGTCGAGAAGATCATCCAGGGCCGCGACTTCACCGTCATTCCCGAGGGGATGAACGCGATCGAGGCATGGCTGGGAAGCCTACCCGGCCACACCTACGCCAATGTCCGCCAACCCCCGGTCTCCACCGTCAATCTCGCCCACCTGATCCCCCTGTCAGCGGTATGGGCGGGGCCGGAACGGGACGAGCATTTCGGTGCGCCCCCCTTGCTCCACGGCAAGACCGAAGGCTCGACCCCGTTCCGGTTTTCCCTTCATGTCGGCGACGTCGGCCACACGCTGATCGTCGGCCCGACCGGCGCGGGCAAGTCCGTGCTGCTCGCCCTGATGGCGATGCAGTTCCGCCGCTACGAAGGCGCACAGGTCTTCGCCTTCGATTTCGGCGGAAGCATCCGCGCCGCCGCGATCGGCATGGGCGGCGACTGGCAGGACTTGGGCGGGATGCTTGCCGACGAGGCGGGCGATGGCGTGCAGCTCCAGCCGCTCGCCCATATCGACGATCCCGCCGAACGCGCCTGGGCCGCCGAATGGCTGGCGGCGATCTTCGCGTCCGAAGGCGTCGCGGTCGATCCCCAGGCCAAGGAGCATATCTGGTCGGCCCTGGGTTCACTGGCGTCGGCGCCCATGTCGGAGCGCACCCTGACGGGCCTGGCCGTGCTGCTCCAGTCGCAGCAGCTCAAGCAGGCGCTCGCGTCCTATTGCATCGGCGGGCCGTGGGGCCGGTTGCTCGACGCCGAGGCCGAGCGGCTGGGCGCAGCCGATGTGCAAGTGTTCGAGACCGAGGGCCTGGTCGGCGCCGGATCGGCCGCGGCCGTGCTGTCCTATCTGTTCCACCGGGTCGAAGGCCGGCTGGACGGACGCCCCACGCTCATTATCATCGACGAGGGCTGGCTTGTCCTCGACAGCCCGGACTTCGCCGCCCAGCTCCGCGAGTGGCTGAAGACGCTGCGCAAGAAGAACGCCAGCGTCGTGTTCGCGACACAGAGCCTCGCCGACATCGAGACCAGCAGTATCGCGCCGGCCATCATCGAGAGCTGCCCGACGCGCATCTTCCTGCCCAACGAGCGCGCGGCCGAGCCGCAGATCGCGGCGATCTACGAGCGGTTCGGACTCAACGACCGCCAGATCGAAATCCTCAGCCGGGCGACGCCCAAGCGCGATTATTACTGCCAGTCGCGGCGCGGCAACCGGCTGTTCGAGCTGGGGCTGGGCGAGGTCGCGCTGGCCTTCACCGCCGCCTCGGCCAAGGCCGACCAGCTCGCCATCGCCGAGATCATCGAAACCTACGGGACATCCGCCTTCGCCGCTGAATGGCTGCGGCATCGCGGCTGCGCCTGGGCCGTCGAGCTGCTGCCCGAACCTGTGTCCGACCGCCAGCCCGAACTCCCTCTCACGCCTGACATGGAGATTTCCTCATGAAACTGCCGCCCGCCCGCCGCGCCCTCGTGGCCAGCGTCCTCGCCGCCTTGGCCATCGCGCCGACCATCGCACCCGTGCCCGCGCACGCGCAGTTCGGGGGCATCGTCTATGACCCCACCAACTATGCGCAGAACGTGCTGACGGCCGCCCGGTCGCTCCAACAGATCAACAACCAGATCCAGCAAATCCAGAACCAGGCGACCGGCCTCATCAACCAAGCGCGCAACCTGGCCTCGCTGCCGTTCAGCTCGCTCCAGCAGTTGCAGCAGCAGGTGCAGCGCACCCAGCAGCTTCTCGGCGAAGCGCAGCGCATCGCCTACGATGTGCAAAATGTCCAGGAGGCGTTCACCGATCGCTACAAGGGCGCGGCGCTGACCGGCGATCACGCGCGGATGGTCTCCAACGCCAACGCGCGCTGGGAGGATAGCGTCGGGGCGTTCGAGGACGCCATGCGCGTTCAGGCCGGTGTCGTCGGCAATATCGACGGCGCGCGCACGACGATGGACGGGCTTGTCTCGGCCAGCCAGTCGGCGACCGGCGCGCTCCAGGCGACCCAGGCCGGCAACCAGCTTCTCGCCCTGCAATCGCAGCAGCTCGCGGACCTGACCGCCGCAGTCGCGGCACAGGGCCGTGCCCAGGCGCTGCAATCCGCCCGTCAGGCCGCCGAAGAGGCCGAGGGGCGCGAGCGGTTCCGCCGCTTCATGGGCAACTGAGGCTCGTCCATGTCGCGCACAGCGAAGATCGCGGGCATTGCGGCGCTGGCCGGCATGATGATGACGGTGGCGATCGTCGCCGTCACCCATGACCGTGCGCCCGTGGCCCTGACGCCCTTTGCCGTGCGCGCACCCGAGGGGCAGGACAGGCTCGCCCGCGAGCTTGACCGCTGCGCCACGCTGACCATGCCGGACAGCGGCTGCGAGGCGGCGTGGGCCGCAAACCGCCGCCGCTTCTTCCGCCAGGACGACGTTGCCCCGGCCGCAGAGCACGACGGCGACGCGTCGCCGTCCGAAGAAGGCTTCGCGCCATGAACGACACCGGCGTCATCGACACCTTCCTGGGCGTTTTCCAAAGCTACATCGACAGCGGTTTCGGGCTGCTCGGCGGCGAGGTCGCGTTCCTCTCGACCACGCTGATCGCGATCGACGTGACGCTGGCCGGCCTGTTCTGGGCCTGGGGCGCGGACGAGGACGTGCTTCAGCGCCTCGTCAAGAAGACGCTCTATATCGGCACCTTCGCCTTCATCATCGGCAACTTCTCGACCCTGGCCACCATCGTCTTCGAGAGCTTCGCGGGCCTCGGCCTCCAAGCCAGCGGCGGCGCGATGTCGATCACCGATTTCATGAAGCCCGGCATGATCGCCGCGAAGGGGTTGGAAGCGGGCAAGCCGCTGATGGACGCGGCGGGCCAATTTTCCAACCTGTGGGCCGTGTTCTCGAACCTGGCGCTGATCCTCGTGCTGCTGCTCGCCTGGGTGATCGTGGTGCTCGCCTTCTTCATCATCGCGGTGCAGGTCTTCATCACGTTGATCGAGTTCAAGCTGGTGACACTGGCCGGCTTCGTCCTGTTGCCCTTCGCCTTCTTCAACAAGACCGCATTCATGGCCGAGCGCGTGCTGGGCCATGTCGTCTCGACCGGCATCAAGGTGCTGGTCCTCGCCGTCATCACCGGCATCGGCACCACGCTGTTCAGCCAGTTCACCGGCGCGAACCTCGGTGTCGCGCCCGACATCAATCAGGTCATGGCCATCGCGCTCGCCGCGTTGTCGCTGCTGGGCCTCGCGATTTTTGGCCCCGGCATCGCCAACGGCATCGTCTCGGGCGGCCCGCAGCTCGGCGCGGGCGCGGCGGCCGGCACCGCGCTCGCGGCAGCGGGCGCCTTGGTCGGCGGCGCAGCCGCAGCACGGCTCGGCGTGGGAGCGGTTGGTTCCGCCGCCGGCGCGGCCGCCCGGATGACCGGCGCCACCGCGCGGGGTGGCGCTCAGATGGCAGGCGGAGCGACCAGCGCCTACAGCCTCGGCTCCCTGGGCAAGAGCGGCGCGGGCGCAGTCGCGGGCGGTATGTCCGCGGTCGGCCAGGCGGCGGCGGGAAGCGCGGCGAACGCAGTCCTCTCCCCCTTGCGCAAGGCGGCCGCCAAGGGCGGCGAGGCGATGAAGGCCAATTTCCGCGCGGGCGTCCGCGCCGGCTTCACCGCCAGCGGCGGCACGATCACCGGCGGGCCCGCGCCCGCCGCCGCGACCGCCGGAGCGGCGACCACTTCCTCTGCCGCCGGCGCCTCGGGTGCGCCCGCTTGGGCGGCGGCGATGAAACACCGCCAGTCGATGACCCACGGCGCGACCGTCCTCGCCCACACCATGAAGGCGGGCGACAGCCACGGTGGCGGCGGTGGTCCCGACATCAAAGAGAAGGACTGACCCATGTTCCGACGCCCCACCATCCGCTACGGCCAGACCGCCGAACCCGTCACGCCCTACCAGCGCGCCGCGCAGGTCTGGGATGACCGCATCGGCTCGGCGCGCGTGCAGGCGAAGAACTGGCGGCTCGCCTTCTTCGGTGCGCTGGCGCTTTCGGGCGGCCTCACCGGCGGCATCATCTGGCAGTCGGCGCGCGGCCATATCGTGCCCTGGGTGGTGCAAGTCGATCGGTTGGGCGAGGCGCAAGCGGTCGCGCCGGCCGACGCCGGCTACCGCCCGACCGACCCGCAGATCGCGTTCCATCTCGCCCGCTTCATCGAGCAGGTCCGCGCGATCCCCGCCGATCCGGTGATCGTCCGCCAGAACTGGCTACGCGCCTACGACTTCACGACTGATCGCGGGGCGATGGCGCTCAACGACTATGCGCGCAGCAACGACCCTTTCACGCAGGTCGGCAAGGTGCAGGTCGCGGTGGATGTATCCAGCGTCATCCGGGCCTCGCCCGACAGCTTCCGCGTCGCCTGGACCGAGCGCCGTTATCAGGACGGCAGCCTCGCGGCCACCGAACGCTGGTCCGCGATCCTCACCATCGTCGTGCAGCCGCCGCGCACGCCCGACGCGCTGCGCAAGAATCCGCTCGGCGTCTTCGTCAACGCCCTCAACTGGTCAAAGGAGCTGTCGCAATGACGCACACGCCTTTCCGTCGCTCCGCCTCGGCGGTCCTGCTGGTCTCCGCCACCGCGCTCGCCGGCTGCGCCACCACCTCGGTGAAGCCGCCCGCCATCACCTATGACGATCCGCCGGTGGAGATCGCGGCGACGCCCGCTGCAGAGCCCTCGCGTGTAGTCGAGGTCGTGACGATCCCCGAGCCGCTGCCGCTTCCCGGCCAGTTGAAGCCGGTGGTGCAAAGCGCATCACCGCCGGAGCCGGCCGATCCGCGCAGCCGCGTCGGCGCGGCGAACGCCGCCGCCCGCGTGCAGCCGGTGCGCGACGGCTTCCTCAACGCCATCCAGCAATATCCCTGGACCGACGGCGCGCTCTATCAGGTCTATGCCGCGCCCGGCCAGGTGACGGACATCGCCTTACAGGAGGGCGAACAGCTTGTGGGCGCCGGGCCGGTCGCGGCCGGTGACACCGTGCGCTGGATCATCGGCGACACGGTGAGCGGCAGCGGCGCCACGGCCCGCGTGCATATCCTCGTGAAGCCAACGCGGTCCGACCTCGCCACCAACCTCGTCATCAACACCGACCGTCGCACCTATCATCTGGAGCTGCGCGCCACGGCCGCGACCTACATGGCGTCGGTCTCGTGGACCTATCCGCACGACGCCCTGATCGCCTTGCAGGTGCGCAACGCCGCCGCCGCATCCGCCGCCCCGGCGGCGACCGGCGTGAACGTGGCGGCGCTCAATTTCCGCTACCGGATCGAAGGCGACCGCGCGCCGTGGAGGCCTGTCCGCGCCTTCGACGATTCCGTCCAGGTGTTCATCGAGTTTCCCGCCGGGATCTCGCAGGGCGAGATGCCGCCGCTGTTCGTGACCGGCGCGGCCGGCGACGCCGAGCTGGTCAACTACCGCGTCCATGGCCGCTACATGGTGGTGGACCGGCTGTTCGCCGCCGCCGAGTTGCGCCTGGGCGACAAGCGCAGCGAGCAGCGTGTCCGCATCGTGCGCGACGATGGACGGGGGCGGCGGCCGTGAGCGATCCCGTGGAACCGGCCGCGCCGCAGCCGCCGCGCTCCGATCCGCAAGCCTTTCAGCTTCGCGGCGACCCGCCCCGTGTCATGCGCCTGTCGAGAAAGGCATTGGCCGTTATCGGCGTCGCCGCCGGCCTCGGCATCGGCGGCTCGCTGATCTATGCGCTCAAGCCGGCAGGCCAGAAGGAAGCGAAGGAACTCTACAGCACCGAGAGCCGCGCCACGGCCGAGACGATTACGTCGGGGCCGAAGGATTACGGCCAGGCGCCGCGGCTCGGTCCTCCGCTTCCCGGCGATCTCGGCGGCCCGATCGCCTCCGCCCAGCAGCGCGGGGAGCATGTGCCGGTCCCGCCGGTCGGCGCGCAGTCCGATCCCCGCGTTCAAGCCCAGGAAGCGGCCCGCCAGCGCGCCCAACAGGAACGCGACGCCGCCCGCATGAGCGGCGTGTTCCTTGGCGGCGGGACCGCAGGGGCGGGCGCGGCCATGCCGCAGATCGCGGTTGTGCCGGAAGCGCCTGCCGCCACGCCACCCGCCGAGACGGCGCAGGGCGACCAGGCCGCCAAGCGCGCCTTCATGGCCCAGGCGTCCAGCCAGCGCACGGTGAGCGTCGAGCGGCTTACGGCTCCGGCATCGCCCAACATCGTGCAGGCCGGCAGCATCATCTCGGCCGCGCTCATCACCGGCATCCGTTCCGACCTGCCCGGCCAGATCACCGCCCAGGTGACGGCTAATGTCTATGACAGCCCCACGGGCCGCATCCTCCTCATCCCGCAGGGCGCGCGCCTGATCGGCGAATATGACAGCGAGATCGCCGCCGGGCAGACCCGCGTGCTGCTGGCCTGGGATCGGCTGATATTGCCGGACGGCCCCTCGATCGTTCTCGAGCGCCAGCCCGGCGCCGACGCGGCCGGGTTCGCCGGCTTGCAGGATCGCGTGAACCAGCATTGGGGCAATCTGCTCAAGGCTGCCGCCATCTCGACACTCCTCGGCGTTGGCACAGAGCTGGGCGCGGACGAGGACGACGACCTCACCCGCGCGCTGCGCCGCGGCTCGCAGGACACCATCAACCAGACCGGCCAGCAGATCGTGCGGCGGCAATTGAACGTGCAGCCGACGCTCACCATTCGGCCGGGCCATCCGTTGCGGGTCGTTCTGACCCGCGACCTGGTGCTCGAACCTGTTGGAGCGACACGATGACGAAGTTGAAGCTGGGGCCGCTGGCCGACGACAGGCCGGTGAAGCTCACCGTGGAGCTGCCGGCGCCGATCCACCGCGATCTTGTCGCCTATGCCGCCGCGCTCGCGGGCGAGACCGGGGGACCGCCGGTTCCGCCTGAAAAGCTGGTCGCGCCGATGCTGGCCCGGTTCATGGAAACCGACCGGGCCTTTCGCCGGCATCGCGCGCAGGGGAATTGATGGGCCGCGCGGTCCTCAGTTGCCCATGAACTTCTTGAAGCGCGCTCGGCCTTCCGCCTCGGTAACAGCGGCCTGGGCATTCGCGCATTCCTCGCCGCGCGCCGAATCATCCGCGCATTGCGCCACGACTTGCCGCGCCTCATCCAGATGCGCCGCGAAATACTGTGTTCCGCGCGCCTCGGCCGAAGGTGCGGTCGGGACGGTGCCGACCGCCGTCTGACTGACGGGGCTGATGACCGGGCGCAGCACGAACCCCGCGCCGAACCCGATGATGAGCGTGACCAGCACGATGATGAGTGTCTTGCCTTGCGTCATGACGGCTCCTTTCCTGGTTGCTGATGCGAGGACGGCCGCGCAGGGATCGGCGGCAACGAATAGCGCGTGGCCACGAAATCGAGGAACCGGCGCAGCACTGCGTTCTCATTGTCCTCGCGCCAATAGCCGGAAAAGCCGATCCGCATGTGCCCGTTGGTTTCGTGGATCTCGCGGAAGACCACTCCCGGCACCTGAATGCCGAGCGCTGATTCCGCAACGATCGAAATGTGTCCGCCAAGCGCGATGGCGCTCAGCACCGTGTCACGGCCGATGTCGTCCATGTCGATCTCCGGCGTGTAGCCGGGCATCCCGAGCTTGCCCAAGAGCATGTTGCGCGTCTCCGGGCCGGGATCTCGCTCAGTCAACAGGAAGCGTGCGCCGGTCAGGTCGCTCCAGTGGATACGGTCGCGTGCGGCAAGCGAGTGGCCTTCCGGTATCGCCACCAATATGCGTTCACTCCAGAAGGAGCGGCTCATCAGCCCCGGATAAGGTGTGTCGCCAATCATGATCGCGATATCGAGCAGACTGTTTTCGATTCCTGCAAGGAGCAAGTCGCGGTCGCGCTCGAATCCGCGCACTTTCACATCGGGATAGCGTTCGCCGAACTCGCTCAAGGTGGCGCGCAGATTTCCGGCCGAGAAGGACGTGTAGAACCCCACGGCCAGCTTGCCGATTTCGCCGTTCTTTGTAGCACTGACCCAAGCGTTCAGCTCCTCAAACTCCCTCACGATACGCTGGGCCGTCCGCAGATAAGTCTTGCCGTTCGGCGTCAAGGTCGCGCCGCGCGTTCTGCGGTCGAACAGCATCATACCAAGGCGCTTCTCGACTTCGAGGACGTGCCGGCTGAGGGTGGCCTGCTTAATATTCATACTGCGCGCCGCGCGACTGAAGCTGCCCGCCTCGGCCGCCGCAATCAAGTAGCGAAGCTGGCGCAATTCAATCACCGGCTCGCTCACATGATACGAAGGGGGCCGAGATATATCGGAAATACATTGATGATGATTGATCACGCCGGTTTGGGCGTGATTTGGCTCAGCGTAGAACAGCTATTGGTGATTAACGAAGTTATCCACCAGTGCGTTGAACTCGTCGGGACGTTCCCATTGTGCCCAGTGGCCGCATTTGGAGAAGATGTGCATGTCGGCATTGGGGATGAGCTTGCGCAGGATGAACCCGGCGTCGAGCGGTAGGACGCGATCTTCGGCGCCCCAGACGATGAGGGTCGGGCTTGCGAGCCTTTCGAGCCCCTGTTTCCAGAGATGGTCCTTGGGGTGCGCCATCAAGGTGCGCAGGGGCGGATTGGCGACCGTCTCGGGCAGCGAGGCGATCCTGAGGCGTTCCTCCAGCAACTCCGATGTGATCGATGAGCGGTCGTAAACCAGCAGGTCGGTGACCCGCGCGAGCTTTTCGAGCGTCGGTCCCTCCCCGCCATAGAAGTCGAGCATGCGCTGCAACCCTTCTGTCGGGAACGGCGACAAGGTCGGCAGACCGCCACCCGGCCCCATCAGGATCAGCTTGTCGACCCGCTCGGGGGTGTCGAGCGCCAAGCGCAGGGACGTCATGCCGCCCAGCGAGTTACCCACCAGGCTGGCAGTTTCTATGCCGGCATGGTCCATGACATCGCGCACCGAATTGGCGAGCGCGACGATGAGGCCGTCAGGCTGAGCGCGCGGCGCGGACTGGCCATAACCTGGCAGGTCAAGGACGATGACCCGGTTGCGCCGCGAGAGCGGGCCGATATTCTTTCGATAATTGCTGTAGCCATAGGCGCCCGGACCACCGCCGTGGATCAGGATGATGGCCGGTCCTTCGCCCCAGCTATCCCAGCTATGGTAGTGGACGCGGCCATCGGCGGCATCGGCGAACCGGCTTTCGGGCGCCAGGGTATCGGTCATTATCGTCTCCAGATGTAATGGGGTATGAAGGTGAGGTTCGCCGGGACCGCCCTCAGGCTGCCGGTTCGGCAAGCATTTGGCCGTATCTGTCGCGGATCGCCTTCTTGTCGATCTTGCCAGTGGCTGTGAGCGGGACTGTGTCGATGATGATGCGGTCGGGCATCCACCATTTGACGATGCGAGGTTCCAGCCAACTGCGCATCGCCGCGTCCGACACCGATCCTTCTTCCAGGGGTTCGACGAGCATGATCGGGCGTTCCTCCCATTTGGGATGATGCACCCCGGCCACGGCAGCCACCTTCACGCCTGGACACCCGGCCGCGATATTTTCCAGATCGATCGAGCTGATCCATTCGCCGCCCGATTTGATCACGTCTTTCTTGCGGTCGGTGATCCGCATGAAGCCGAACCGGTCGATGGTGGAGATGTCGCCGGTGTCGAACCAGCCTTCGCTATCGGTTGCCGAAGCTTCGGTGCGATAATAGCGCTCCAGCACCCAGGGTCCGCGCACCATCAAGGCACCCGATGCTTCGCCGTCATGCGGCAGGTTATTGCCGTCCTCATCGACGATCTTCATCGCGATACCGAACATCATCCGGCCTTGCCGGGTCCAGATGGTTTCGTTCTCCTCGTCCTTGCCCAACGCGGCCAGCGCGGGCGTGGGCGTGGAGACGACGCCGAGCGGGCTGGTCTCGGTCATGCCCCAGATCTGCTGCACCACGACGCCGAGCTTGTCGAACGCCACCGCCATGTCGCGCGGCACGGCCGAACCGCCAATGATCACCCGTTGCAGGCTGCCCGGCGTCTCGCCGGTTCGCGCCAGATGATCGAGATACAGCGTCCAGATCGTCGGCACGCCGCCCGAGAAGGTGACGCCTTCGCTCGTTATGAGTTGCTGCAGGCTGGCGCCGTCGAACCTGTCGCAGGGGAAGACGAACTTCACACCGTTGATCGCACCCGCAAAGGGCAGACCCCAGGCGGTCGCGTGATAGAGCGACTGGCACGGCATGACCACGTCGAAGGCGGAGAAGTTGAGCGCGCCGCTCAGGCCCGCCGCCAGCCCGTGCAGCACGACCGAACGATGCGAATAGAGCACCCCCTTGGGATCGCCCGTCGTGCCCGACGTGTAGCACAGGAACGCGCCCGCATTCTCGTCGAACCGCGGCCAGTCAAAGTCTCCGGCCTCATTGGCGATCAGGCGCTCATAACAGCCCCAGCCGTCGATCGCGCGATCGGGGTCGCTCAGCAGGACGTAATGCTCGACCGTCTCCAGCCGGTCCCGGATCCGGTCGACGATCTCGACCATGTTGCGATCGAGCAGCAACACCTTGCTGCCCGCATGGTTGATGGTGAAGACGAGATGGTCGTCGGGCAGGCGCGGATTGGCGGTATGCAGCACCGCCCCCATACCCGGCACCGCGAAGAACAGCTCGAAATGCCGGTGCGTGTTCCACGCCAGCGAACTTACCCGGTCGCCAGGCGCCACGCCTCGCCGGACAAGCGCCTGCGCCGCCTGCGTCGCGCGCTTCCAGGCCCGCGCATAATCATAGCGCCATATCGGCTCATCCACATTCTTCGACACGATCTCCCGGCCGCCATGCGCCGCGGCCGCAAAACGCAGGACGTCGGCAATATTCAGTTGAGCATTCTGCATCAAGCCCGGCAGCACGTCTTTCTCCTCGATCATTTAGACGGGCTGGAACTCGTGACCCCATTCGCTGATGCGATCGTGGATCACCGGCTCCCAGCTCTCCTCGTCATCGATCCTGAGGCCGCCATGGCCTATTTCCATCATGAATTTGGAAGGCGTGTGCGCGTAGAAGGACACGATCCGGTCGTTGGAATGCTGACCCAGTGTCAGTCCGATAGCGATCCCGGCGGCCTGCACGCGTTCATACGCCCTCTCGACATCCTCCATATTATTCATTTCCAACTCGAAATGATGGAGTTTGCTCTCTCCTCCCAGCCCCTCGGCGAAGGCGATCGAATGATGGCGCGGGCTGGTGTGCAGGAACGAGGCATGCATCGTGCTGCCATCGGGCAGCGGCTGGTAGATATAGTCAGAAAGCTGCGCGAACAGCGCCTCGCGCATGAACTTCTCGTCGCCCTTGTGATCGGTTGAGTTGAAGGCGGCATGACCGAGCCCCTGATCACCAGTCAAGAAACCGTGCGGGACCTTGTTCGAAACAAAAGGGAATTCCGCATCTTCCAGGCCCAGCGCGATCTCGTGCCGAGCTCCGACGGGTCCGACAAATTGGAAATACCGCTCCACGCCCCGCAACCGGGCGGACGCGTCGTCGCCATCCCGCATCGCAATACCAAGGCTGTCGAGATGCGAGCGCAGATGATCGAAGTTCTCCTGGCTCCCCGCGTCCCAGCCGACCCAGGCGATGTCGTCCGCAGGTCCGTTCACAAAGTGAAAGCGCCGGGCCTTCTCGTCGATCCGGTAGAACAGCCCATCGCCCGACCGCTCGACGCCAACACCGATCAACCCCGCATAACGCTCCCACGCATCCAGATCCGATACCTCAAAGCCAAAATAGGCAGTCCTGATTATCATCTGCATTTCCTTTCACGAGCATCATCGGCAATATTCGCATCGGCGCCGTCCTGCGGCGTCTGGGCGAAAGCCGGCGCGTAGCCAAGGCCGAACGAAGATAACACGAGCGCAATCGAACACAGCGAAACTTGTTGCGACCTGCCTATAACTTTCCTCATCCGAACATCCCCTCGCTTGTTTATTCGCCCAGCCCTTGATGCACTAGGCAGTGCTTGTATTGCGCCCTCCTATGCAAAGGATGTGCCAAGTTGCGCCGCGAGCCGTAACGGCCGGACACTCAAAATCAACCCATTGAGATTAAACAACAAATTTTGAGAGAAATGGGTGCGATGCTGAACGCGATCATCGATTGTTTCGTGTGTCTCGGTTCTCTCGAGCTGCTTTCACGGAAAGCCATGTTTTTTGGGGCCAGCGTCAATCGACAAACAGGAAATGATCCATCATATTTGACGCGCTCATCAGCTACATTGACACATTCGGCCCTACGATCTACCACGATAACTATGTAACAATGCTCGGTGTCGCGGCGCTCCGCCCGCGAGAAGGCGACAAGCTGGATCGCGGCGACCGCATCGAAAATAACTAAGCAGGTGCCAGGAGAGGGCTATTGGCGACCGTCCAGTGTAGCGCGACGATTACGGAGTCCGGTCGGCGTCAATTATGATGGCCGATAGGTGGCCGCGCCGGTTGGTGAATTCTGGCTACCATTTGCTGTTGCGGGGAGCAACCGTCGAGCGACAATTACGACGCTGGGTAATTGTCGCTGACGCTGGCCGGAAGCGAGGGTCTGAAGCGCATGGGATGGTTGGCATGTAATTGCCGCTGGCGACAATTACCCGTTGCCTCAGCAAGGGTGCTCCCGAGCGCGAAGCCAGCGACAATTATGATGGCCGGTCCGGGGCGCCATTCGGCGGGTCGTAATCGCCGGCGTTGATACGGGCGACGGCGGAACGTTTGCGGTAGCTTTCGCCGTTCATCTCGATGATGGTCGAGTGGTGCACGAGGCGGTCGATCGCGGCGACAGTCATAGCGGGATCAGGGAAGACGTTGTCCCATGCCGAAAATGGCTGGTTGGCGGTAATGGCGAGCGAGTGGCGTTCGTAGCGGTGGGCGATGAGCTCGAACAAGGCGCTGGTCTCGACCTGGTCCTTGCGGACGTAGGACAGATCGTCGAGCACGATGAGATCGAACTTGTCGAGCTTGTCGAGCATGGCGGGCAGGCTGAGGTCGCGGCGCGCGGACTGGAGCTTCTGGACCATGTCGGTGGTGGAGCAGAACAGGACGCGCCGCCCCGTGTCGATGAGGGCATGGCCAATGGCGGCAACTGCGTGCGTCTTGCCGGTCCCGCTCTGGCCGAACAGCAGCAGGTTGCCGCCGTTCTCGATCCAGTCGTCACCGGCGGCGAGGGACAAGAGGTGCGGTTTGCGGATGCCGGGGGCGGCGTCGAAATCGAAGGTGGCGAAGGTCTTGCCTGCGGGCAAGCCGGACTGGTCGCGATGGCGCTGGATGCGCCGGGAGGAGCGATCAGCCATCTCGATCTCGAGAAGCGAGGCCAGCAGGTTGGCGGCCGGCCAGCCATCGCGATCGGCGGTGTCGGTGAGGCGCTTCCAGTTGCGGTTGATGCTCGGCAGGCGCAAGGCCTTCAGCAGGGTAGGCAGTACGGCGGCGGCCTGATCCTTGGTGCGGGTCATCAGTGCACCTCCCCGCTGGCGATCAAGCTGTTGTAGCTGTGCAGATCGGGTGGCGGGATAGCGACATCGCGCTGCGATCTTGCGGTTGGCAGGAACTCGTCCCTGAGCGCATCGACATCGGGCAAGCGCCCGCTGTCGAGAGCCTCATCGATCCGCCGGGCCAGCACGTCGACACAGTCGCCCCTGGCGGCGATATCGAGCAGCGCGACGGCATCGCGGCAGGCCTGCCGTCCATCGAGTTGGGCATCGAAGGCTTGCCAGGCCCGCCGGTAGGCGTGATCGGGGAACAGGGCTTCGCGGTAGACGAGGTTGCGCAGTGCACCGGGCTTGCGGCGCAGGTTACCGATCATGTGCCGGAAATCGATGCTATGCCCCCGGTGGGGATGACTGATCCGCACACGCGGCGTGGACATTACCCTGTCCGGACCGAGGAAGAGCTCGATGCGATCGTCAAAGAGATGCGCGTTGAGGCGCCGTCCGACGAGGCGGGAAGGCACCGAATAGGTAACCCGATCGATGGCGACGGTGCCGTTGCGGGTGACATCGACGGTGACCATGGCGAAATCGGTGGTTCGCCTTGCGGGCAGCGCCTTGAGTACCCTGCGTTCTGCATCGATGCGCGCAGCATGCCGCCGGTTCTGTCTGGCGACCTGCGCCTCAACGAACTCGCGCCAGGCCTCGATGCTGACGAAATCGCGGCTTCCCCGCCGGCGTAAGGCCTGATCGAGCCGTCGCTTGAGATGGGCATGCGGACCTTCGATCGATCCGTTCTCGTGCGCCTCGCCGCGGTTGTTGCGGGTAGCGAGCATGCCGTAATGACGGCACAGCTCGTCATAGCTTCGGGTAAAATCCCGCTGCGCATCGGCGTCGAGGTTTTTGTAGGCGGCTGACAGGGAATCGCTGCGGTGTTCGGCCGGCGCGCCGCCCAGCTTCCACAAGGCATCCTGCAGGTGCTCCGAAAGGGCGGCAAAGCTCTCCCCGCCCAGCACGACAGCCGCATGCTCCCAGCCACTCGCCGCCAAGCGGAAGTGGTAAAGGCGATAGGCTAGGGTCTCGCCGGCAACGGTGACCTTGAGACTGTCGCATACCGTGAAATCCGACAGGCCCTGCCGACCGGGCTCATGATGCTGCGGGAAGAAGATCTCCTTCTCGCCGCCGTGCAGTGCCCGCCAGCGGGCGATCCGGCGTTCAAGTGTTCGTCGTATCGCATCGGGAACAGCATCCTCGCCGAACTCGTCCTGGAGCGTCTCGAAGACCGTGACGGCAATGATACCGTCGATCTGGAGCAACTCCTCGACGCGTGGCCAGAATGGCTCGAGCGGATCGGCGCGGGTGCGCCAGTGGCGCTCCTTCTTCTTCTGGGACGGAAGCTGCGGATCGTTCTCGATCCGGCGTGCGCTGCGCTCGCTGATACCGGCCTTGGCAGCCGCGACGGCCTGGGTGTGTTGGCGACGATGGGTCATGAAGAGAAATACCTGCTGATCGGAAATGTGGTGGCCCGGCATCGCAAACCCATCGCTCGTTGTTCGATGAGTGTTCCGATACCACCGCCCGCCACAGCCCCGATCAGCCCCCCAAAAGAAGGGGAAAAAGATCGCCATCGGTTGTCTGGTCCGCTCTCCGGTCAGGGCTACGCCCCTCCCTACGATCAGCCCAGACAACCGATCCTACCGGCCATCATAGTTGCCGCTCAACCGGCCATCGTAGTTGTCGCCACGCAGTCCAGAATAAGGATACTTTTCAGGATCGCGGCCACATAATGCTGGCCGGCGAAACCGGCGCGAGCCGGATCAACGGCCACCGGATTACCGACCTCCTTCAACGCCTGATGTTCGATCCGGCGCGTGGACGGATTTGGTTCGACGACCGGCGCATGATCCTCCTGCAGGCGAAATTCCTCGGCGTGCTCAGGTCCGAACTGATCGATACGGTGGGGCTTGAACTGACCAAGGGCCTGCTGGCCCGGATCGGCTATCTCTCGGGAGAAGATGACGGGCAAATGGCCCGCAAGCTAAGCGACAGCAATACCGGCGTTATCGAAGCCATTGCGACGGGAATGCAGTTCCATTCGATCGAAGGGATCGTGACCGTCGAACTAGTCAAGCTGGAGATCAGCGAGGAAGATGAACATTTCTACGGCGAGTTCCTGTGGCGCGACTGCGCCGAGGAAGAGATGCACACGACAACCTACGGCAAGTCGCAGGAGCCCACATGCTGGATGCAGGCAGGATATGCGTCGGGCTATTTGAGCGCCTTTACCGGGAAGTCGATCTTGGCGCGCGAGGTCGAATGCCGCTCAATGGGTTTCCCTGTCTGCCGCGTGGTCTGCAAGCGCGCGGACGATTGGGAAGTGCTGGCAGGTGAGGACCATCACTGCGGGACCGGCCACGACAATCTGCGCCATTCCGGGTCCGTCCGCGCTGGAGATTCGCCGCCGTCGGGCGCTTCAGCGGATGAGGGCGAAGGCGAGGTGGGGGGGGCGCCGGAGAGCCCGGTAGGCGACTCCCCCGCGTTCAGAATGGTGATGCGCAGGATTGCGAGAGCGGCTCCGACGCGAGCCACGGTGTTCCTGCAAGGCGAAAGCGGCGTCGGCAAAAGCATGTTCGCCCGCGAGCTTCACCGGATGGGTCATCCCAAGTCGCCGTTCGTTGAGCTCAATTGCGCCGCGATTCCAGACCAACTCCTCGAATCCGAACTGTTCGGGGCCGAGAAGGGCGCCTTTACCGGCGCCACTGAATCGCGCAAGGGGCGCTTCGAGGCTGCAGATGGGGGCACAATCTTCCTCGATGAAGTCGGACTCCTCTCTCCGGGCTCGCAGGGAAAGCTGCTTCGCGTCCTCCAAACCGGCGAACTGGAACGGCTGGGAAGCAACAAGACGGTAAGGGTGGACGTCCGCGTGATCGCGGCGACCAACGAGGATCTCACCGAGGCCGTGAGGACGCGGGGATTTCGCGAAGATCTCTACTACCGATTGAACGTCATCCCAATCATGGTACCGCCCTTGCGCGACCGTAAGGACGACATCCCCATCCTGGTCAGGCGGTTCCTTCAGAAATTTGCGGAGAAGCACGGACGGAGCATCCCGGGGATATCCACGCGGGCGCTTCATGCATTGATCAGCTATCCTTGGCCCGGCAACATTAGGGAACTTGAGAACGTGCTTGAGCGTGGCGTCGTCCTCGCCGATGCGCATTGTCCGATCGATATCGAGCATCTCTTCACGCTCGACAGCGCCTTCAGCGAGTCCAGCCTGCTTGGGTTGAATCAGTTCGGCCGGATTGTGCTGAATGCCGGCGGTGCCATGCCAGAAGGCGACGCTACGGGCGCCCTAGCCGACAACGGCTCGATCGCTTCGATTGCCGAAAATGCAGTGGTCAATCAAGGCCTGGGCCTGTTCGAGATCGAAGACGCCGTGGTCCGTGCGACTCTCAAGGCCACCGACGGCAATGTGTCGCACGCCGCACGCTTGCTCAAGATTTCGCGTGGGCAGCTCGATCATCGGATTAAGCGGCTGGACGGCAAGCAATGATCGCAATGGAGGTTTTGTGACGGAGAGGTCTACCGCTACGATGAGGCGTTCGACCCGGACGCGGCTGATGACGCGCCAGAAACTTATCGACGCGACACGACGCATCATGATGAACCGGAATCCCGAGGCAGCCACTATCGCCGATATCACCGAGGAAGCTGATGTAGGCTTCGGCAGTTTCTATAATCACTTCAGCTCGAAGCAGGACATACTCGACGCCATCTACGACAGCTGCAGCGCGGATTTCGTTGCTGTCGCGCGCGACATGATCTCCGATGAATCGGACGTCACCCGGAATATTTCATATCTCCTGCGGCTCGTGCTGTGTCGATCGCGGGCGGATCACCTGTGGGCGCGATGCATGGCAAAAGAGCTGGTGGCGAGTGACACTTACAGCTCCGACTTTTCCAGGCTCTTCAGGACGCAGTTCTCGGTTGGCAAGCAGTTGGGCCAGATCCATTTCCTCAATGTGGAGCGGGCCTTGAGAATGGTGTTTGCCTGCCTGCATGGCGCGATCCAGGACATTCTCGCTCATAGCCGGGATCAGTCCTTCGAGGACGAGTGCATTGAGTTGTCCCTGCGCATAATCGGCATCTCGGTGATGCAGGCGGAAGTTCTGGCCAGCACGCCGCTGCCTAATCAGTTTGCTTTGGTTGCAAATGAACAATCTTGCCAAAACTCGAGCGGCATGACCGACGATCAAGGGGGTATCCGTCTCTAGCAGCCGCCACCGCGATCAGCCTCCGCGTGCGCGCAGGATTTCGCTAAAAGGTGTCAAGTTAACGGTGTGTCGAACGCCGCGTTGTATTACGGTTTCCCACCTCTTTAGTGGCTCAAGACACCGCCGCGAATGAAGCCGAAATGCCGCTTCGACTTGCGCCGAAGCGGTGCGGCCGACCCCCAATCCGCCGGAGAGCGGGTCGGCCGCAGCTTCCTCACATCTGGAAAAACTTGTCTATCAGCGAGGCGCACTCCCCCGTGCTCGGATTTTTGAACCAGTTAATGGCATTACGCTCCGGATCGCCCGAGTAGAGGCGCTCGTACAAGCCCTGCCGGGAACCGAATTCGGTGCCCGTCATGTCCCAGGCCATTTTCAGCAATTTCAGGCGCTCCTTGGAATCGAAGCCTTCCGCTATGAGGTAGCGATCCATCATCGATCCCACCTCCGGCCGGTCATAGTCGGCCTCGGTCGGGGCCAGGACGCCCGATCCCGCAGCCAATCGCAGGACGTCTACCGCCTTGGTATTGATATAGGGAAACAGGAAATTGAGCGCCGCGAAGCCCGAAACGGTCTGAAAAACCGGACTGGACAGGCCGTCACCCGCAGCTATTTTCTCGCCCTTAGCAAATGCCTCGATGCGCTTTTGGGCATCGACGATGCTCGCGGTTCGGATACCTTCGGCGATGTTGACCCAACCGACAAGCTCGCCGATGGCAGCCTGGAATTTGGGCGTCTTGTCGCGCTTGTTCATGCGTGCGACGGCCGTTGCCATCCCGGTCAGGAAACGCGTCTTCATAGTCGAACGCGTACAAGCCTGGATCACCATATAGCCAGCGCCGAACTGCATGATCCCGTTATAGGCTTCCAAATCACCGTTGACGATCAGGCGATCGTTCGGGACGAAAACCTTGTCGAAGACGAGGATGGCGTCCCCCTCGTCGAAGCGGCTGGTCAAGGGACGGTCGAAGGAATTCTGGCCGTTATCATAGGTTTGGCGCGCCAGGATCGAGAGGCCCGGTGCGTTCATGGGCAACTGGAAGGCAAGAACGAAGTCTTCCTCTCCCGCTTTGCGCGGAAAATAGGGGCCAATATAGCATTCGTTTGCGACAGGGGCGAGCGTCGAAAGCAGGCGGCAGCCGCTTACCACCACACCATCGGCCCGACGCTCCACGACCCGAACGGCTTCGCTGGGCGCGTCATCCCTCGATCGGTCTGTCTGGGGATCGATGAGTGCGTGGGTGACCTGAAGGTCATTCTCCCGGCAATTGTCGATGATCTTCTGGGCCTTGTCGGCCGCCTCATCCTTGCCTAGTACGCGCAACGCACAAACTTGGTCCATAAGGTAGGCCGACATGAAATCGGTCAATCGCCCCATCAGGCCGAAGGTGGTCTGGGCACGCACATGGTAGCAGGCCGCCAGCTGCTCGAACTCCTCCTTGGTCCTCGCCTCCAGATAGGTCTTGCTCACCACGTCTCCCGTGGAAGGCGACCTGAAAGTCAGCATCTCCTTGAATGACGGATCATTCTGCTGATCGTAGATGCCTGCGATAGTGCTGATCACACCTTTCAAAGGGCCATATTCGGTCACATCCGTGATTAACTTCCCGTCGATAAACAGCTGTCGATCATCACGCAGCGAAGCCCTGTAGTCATCCCCAGTTTTAATACCCATGATTAAGTCCTCTTTCTATTTGAAAAGCTTGTTTGAAAATCCTCAAGGCCGGCCGCGAGTCATCCGTCGGTAAGTGACTTCCGGTCGTCCGAAAGTCATTAGAACCCACCACGTATGTTTCATGCGATATTGCGCGGATCAGGAAAACTAACCCCGCGTGCTTGTTACGATTTCTCGTAATCCTTCAATTGAATGAAATTTGCCGCAGACTGGATAAAGATACCGGCAGAGTCGTCGTCTACGGCATTCGGATCATCCTGCAGGAGGCGAAAACGCTCTTCCCTCCTGTCGACTTCCTCTTTCGTGTCGGGTACCGACATTTCGGGACAATCGGTCAATATCCGTTGGTTCTGCTCGGCATATGGCCGTGCTTCTTCCTCATAGCGCGCGAAAGCGATTTGGTAGTCCCCGCCCGCCGCCTTGAGTTCCCCGGCCAACACGTAGGCGCCGACAACCGCGAGACTCGTTCCCTGCCCGGTCAGCAATGTAGGCGCGTATCCGGCATCGCCGATCAGGGCGACGCGCCCATTTGACCAGCGCGGCATGTGTATCTGCGTGACCTCGTCGAAGTACAGGTCGGTGCTGATGCGGAGCCCATCGAGCAGAGTCTGCACGCCCCAGCTTGTATCGCCATCAAACGCTTTGGCGAGGATTTCCTTCTGCTCTTCCAGGTCGCCTCTGTCGAAATCCAGCGGTGGCGATGAAAATACCAATAGGCCGCGCGTGAGCTTGCCCGGGCCATAGTCGATGTTGCTGATCATCTTTCCGGGCATCTGACGCATCAGCCATTGACGGTCGAGCTTCAGCGTATTGGGGATCGTGAAAATTCCGGCATAGAGCCCCAGCGGTCGCTTGAACTGATTTGCAGGACCAAATGTAAGCTCGCGAACCTTGGAATGTAGCCCATCCGCACCGATCACCAGATCGAAGCGGCGGGGGGCGCCATGCGCGAACGTCACATCAACGCCGTCGTCGTCCTGGGTGATCGAGGTGATCGAATCTCCAAAGATATATTCCACGCCTTCACAGGCGCTTTCCTGAAGCATGTCGGTCAGGTCGTCCCGCAGCACCTCGACGTCGCCAGCGACACCTTCGCCCGCTCCGAAGTTTCCGTCGGTCTGCCAGATGACCTCACCTTCGGCATTGTACCGTCGGATCTCGCGCATGTTGACCGCCGCCTTGCGACAGGCTTCCAATATGCCCATGCGATCGGCCACCTCGACCGCCGCACCGCGAAGATCTATTGCAAAGCCGCCCTTGCGTGGGCCAGGCGAGCGTTCGACGACAGTTGGCTCGAAGCCGTAACGACGCAGCCAGTAGCCGACACTTTGCCCTGCTGAGCCAGCACCGGAAATAAGAACCGAACGATTTAGAAGCTGGGTTTCCGTCTTACTCGACATTATCATCTCCAGATGCCGTATCCAACTACGGCGATTTTCTCATTGCTGCGTTCAAGGAGTGGACCACGGCTGCGCAGGCGTTCATCGCTGATGCGATTAGTTGCCGGGCGCAGCACTTGACTCAGGTGACAATCCTCAGGCGCTCCTCCGTGATACAGCAACTTCCGTGCCATCTGAGATGGCAACGCATCGAAAAGGACGATGTGATTGTTTATATTAAGTTAAATCGGAAAATCTGCTGCGTTGAAGCATTTGCCTTCCTCAGGAATCGTCGTCGTCACGAACTCTTTGAGTAAGGCACCTGGAGACGGATAAGGACAATTCGGAACACAATTATCACAGCTGATAACAATATCAAACATGATGCAGAGTTTGTCGGCGTGCCACCGAGGCTGAGGCGCCTCGACCGTGATCGGAGTCGCCGAAGCGGGCAAGGAGGTCAGGTTGTGTCCGTTCCGACTCGTCGCCGGCCCCGTTTGGCGGGGCAGTGCTTCGGCGGTGCTAAGGGCTGCGCGCTCGAGGAAATGGGAAAGACGACGTATCTCGCCCGCGAAGGAGAGCGGCTCCTCCAGTGCCGCATATCGTCGCCTGCAGACATCGGTTGCCAGCGTGTGATGTTATAGGTGCGCTCGGCGAGGTTACGCGGCGGACAGGGAATGAATTCTGCTGGTTACAATGCGACGCCCGTCAGCACGTTGACCTTTTATATCCGCATAGCCTCAATTGGGCACTTCTTAGGTTTATGCGTCTGCACAGAGCGATATCCGAACTCGCGGCCTAGAGCGCTGCGATAGGCGGTCTCGGGGGGGTGATCCGTCGGCGACTGGTCAGCCGAGCAACTCGCCACCATATTCAGGTATATGCTCGCAACGACGTCGTTGTGGGCGCTGCCAGCCAGCTCGCCCGCCGATCCCTAATCGCCCTTTTGGGCGCCGAACCGTTCATAGCCCGTC
Source organism: Sphingobium sp. 15-1 (assembly GCF_013375535.1). Lineage (GTDB taxonomy): Bacteria > Pseudomonadota > Alphaproteobacteria > Sphingomonadales > Sphingomonadaceae > Sphingobium > Sphingobium aromaticivastans. Next base: position 2,893,228 of record NZ_JABXJG010000001.1, on the reverse strand, counting down.
TTATACTTTGCTCTGGCCATTCCCATGACATCTAACGCTCACGCGTTGCCAAAAGTCGTCCGAGTTTCCGAGGGTCTGCGGTCTCCAAGAACCGTGCCTGGTAAGGAGTCACCGATTAACGAAGTTATCCACCAGTGCGTTGAACTCGTCGGGACGTTCCCATTGTGCCCAGTGGCCGCATTTGGAGAAGATGTGCATGTCGGCATTGGGGATGAGCTTGCGCAGGATGAACCCGGCGTCGAGCGGTAGGACGCGATCTTCGGCGCCCCAGACGATGAGGGTCGGGCTTGCGAGCCTTTCGAGCCCCTGTTTCCAGAGATGGTCCTTGGGGTGCGCCATCAAGGTGCGCAGGGGCGGATTGGCGACCGTCTCGGGCAGCGAGGCGATCCTGAGGCGTTCCTCCAGCAACTCCGATGTGATCGATGAGCGGTCGTAAACCAGCAGGTCGGTGACCCGCGCGAGCTTTTCGAGCGTCGGTCCCTCCCCGCCATAGAAGTCGAGCATGCGCTGCAACCCTTCTGTCGGGAACGGCGACAAGGTCGGCAGACCGCCACCCGGCCCCATCAGGATCAGCTTGTCGACCCGCTCGGGGGTGTCGAGCGCCAAGCGCAGGGACGTCATGCCGCCCAGCGAGTTACCCACCAGGCTGGCAGTTTCTATGCCGGCATGGTCCATGACATCGCGCACCGAATTGGCGAGCGCGACGATGAGGCCGTCAGGCTGAGCGCGCGGCGCGGACTGGCCATAACCTGGCAGGTCAAGGACGATGACCCGGTTGCGCCGCGAGAGCGGGCCGATATTCTTTCGATAATTGCTGTAGCCATAGGCGCCCGGACCACCGCCGTGGATCAGGATGATGGCCGGTCCTTCGCCCCAGCTATCCCAGCTATGGTAGTGGACGCGGCCATCGGCGGCATCGGCGAACCGGCTTTCGGGCGCCAGGGTATCGGTCATTATCGTCTCCAGATGTAATGGGGTATGAAGGTGAGGTTCGCCGGGACCGCCCTCAGGCTGCCGGTTCGGCAAGCATTTGGCCGTATCTGTCGCGGATCGCCTTCTTGTCGATCTTGCCAGTGGCTGTGAGCGGGACTGTGTCGATGATGATGCGGTCGGGCATCCACCATTTGACGATGCGAGGTTCCAGCCAACTGCGCATCGCCGCGTCCGACACCGATCCTTCTTCCAGGGGTTCGACGAGCATGATCGGGCGTTCCTCCCATTTGGGATGATGCACCCCGGCCACGGCAGCCACCTTCACGCCTGGACACCCGGCCGCGATATTTTCCAGATCGATCGAGCTGATCCATTCGCCGCCCGATTTGATCACGTCTTTCTTGCGGTCGGTGATCCGCATGAAGCCGAACCGGTCGATGGTGGAGATGTCGCCGGTGTCGAACCAGCCTTCGCTATCGGTTGCCGAAGCTTCGGTGCGATAATAGCGCTCCAGCACCCAGGGTCCGCGCACCATCAAGGCACCCGATGCTTCGCCGTCATGCGGCAGGTTATTGCCGTCCTCATCGACGATCTTCATCGCGATACCGAACATCATCCGGCCTTGCCGGGTCCAGATGGTTTCGTTCTCCTCGTCCTTGCCCAACGCGGCCAGCGCGGGCGTGGGCGTGGAGACGACGCCGAGCGGGCTGGTCTCGGTCATGCCCCAGATCTGCTGCACCACGACGCCGAGCTTGTCGAACGCCACCGCCATGTCGCGCGGCACGGCCGAACCGCCAATGATCACCCGTTGCAGGCTGCCCGGCGTCTCGCCGGTTCGCGCCAGATGATCGAGATACAGCGTCCAGATCGTCGGCACGCCGCCCGAGAAGGTGACGCCTTCGCTCGTTATGAGTTGCTGCAGGCTGGCGCCGTCGAACCTGTCGCAGGGGAAGACGAACTTCACACCGTTGATCGCACCCGCAAAGGGCAGACCCCAGGCGGTCGCGTGATAGAGCGACTGGCACGGCATGACCACGTCGAAGGCGGAGAAGTTGAGCGCGCCGCTCAGGCCCGCCGCCAGCCCGTGCAGCACGACCGAACGATGCGAATAGAGCACCCCCTTGGGATCGCCCGTCGTGCCCGACGTGTAGCACAGGAACGCGCCCGCATTCTCGTCGAACCGCGGCCAGTCAAAGTCTCCGGCCTCATTGGCGATCAGGCGCTCATAACAGCCCCAGCCGTCGATCGCGCGATCGGGGTCGCTCAGCAGGACGTAATGCTCGACCGTCTCCAGCCGGTCCCGGATCCGGTCGACGATCTCGACCATGTTGCGATCGAGCAGCAACACCTTGCTGCCCGCATGGTTGATGGTGAAGACGAGATGGTCGTCGGGCAGGCGCGGATTGGCGGTATGCAGCACCGCCCCCATACCCGGCACCGCGAAGAACAGCTCGAAATGCCGGTGCGTGTTCCACGCCAGCGAACTTACCCGGTCGCCAGGCGCCACGCCTCGCCGGACAAGCGCCTGCGCCGCCTGCGTCGCGCGCTTCCAGGCCCGCGCATAATCATAGCGCCATATCGGCTCATCCACATTCTTCGACACGATCTCCCGGCCGCCATGCGCCGCGGCCGCAAAACGCAGGACGTCGGCAATATTCAGTTGAGCATTCTGCATCAAGCCCGGCAGCACGTCTTTCTCCTCGATCATTTAGACGGGCTGGAACTCGTGACCCCATTCGCTGATGCGATCGTGGATCACCGGCTCCCAGCTCTCCTCGTCATCGATCCTGAGGCCGCCATGGCCTATTTCCATCATGAATTTGGAAGGCGTGTGCGCGTAGAAGGACACGATCCGGTCGTTGGAATGCTGACCCAGTGTCAGTCCGATAGCGATCCCGGCGGCCTGCACGCGTTCATACGCCCTCTCGACATCCTCCATATTATTCATTTCCAACTCGAAATGATGGAGTTTGCTCTCTCCTCCCAGCCCCTCGGCGAAGGCGATCGAATGATGGCGCGGGCTGGTGTGCAGGAACGAGGCATGCATCGTGCTGCCATCGGGCAGCGGCTGGTAGATATAGTCAGAAAGCTGCGCGAACAGCGCCTCGCGCATGAACTTCTCGTCGCCCTTGTGATCGGTTGAGTTGAAGGCGGCATGACCGAGCCCCTGATCACCAGTCAAGAAACCGTGCGGGACCTTGTTCGAAACAAAAGGGAATTCCGCATCTTCCAGGCCCAGCGCGATCTCGTGCCGAGCTCCGACGGGTCCGACAAATTGGAAATACCGCTCCACGCCCCGCAACCGGGCGGACGCGTCGTCGCCATCCCGCATCGCAATACCAAGGCTGTCGAGATGCGAGCGCAGATGATCGAAGTTCTCCTGGCTCCCCGCGTCCCAGCCGACCCAGGCGATGTCGTCCGCAGGTCCGTTCACAAAGTGAAAGCGCCGGGCCTTCTCGTCGATCCGGTAGAACAGCCCATCGCCCGACCGCTCGACGCCAACACCGATCAACCCCGCATAACGCTCCCACGCATCCAGATCCGATACCTCAAAGCCAAAATAGGCAGTCCTGATTATCATCTGCATTTCCTTTCACGAGCATCATCGGCAATATTCGCATCGGCGCCGTCCTGCGGCGTCTGGGCGAAAGCCGGCGCGTAGCCAAGGCCGAACGAAGATAACACGAGCGCAATCGAACACAGCGAAACTTGTTGCGACCTGCCTATAACTTTCCTCATCCGAACATCCCCTCGCTTGTTTATTCGCCCAGCCCTTGATGCACTAGGCAGTGCTTGTATTGCGCCCTCCTATGCAAAGGATGTGCCAAGTTGCGCCGCGAGCCGTAACGGCCGGACACTCAAAATCAACCCATTGAGATTAAACAACAAATTTTGAGAGAAATGGGTGCGATGCTGAACGCGATCATCGATTGTTTCGTGTGTCTCGGTTCTCTCGAGCTGCTTTCACGGAAAGCCATGTTTTTTGGGGCCAGCGTCAATCGACAAACAGGAAATGATCCATCATATTTGACGCGCTCATCAGCTACATTGACACATTCGGCCCTACGATCTACCACGATAACTATGTAACAATGCTCGGTGTCGCGGCGCTCCGCCCGCGAGAAGGCGACAAGCTGGATCGCGGCGACCGCATCGAAAATAACTAAGCAGGTGCCAGGAGAGGGCTATTGGCGACCGTCCAGAATAAGGATACTTTTCAGGATCGCGGCCACATAATGCTGGCCGGCGAAACCGGCGCGAGCCGGATCAACGGCCACCGGATTACCGACCTCCTTCAACGCCTGATGTTCGATCCGGCGCGTGGACGGATTTGGTTCGACGACCGGCGCATGATCCTCCTGCAGGCGAAATTCCTCGGCGTGCTCAGGTCCGAACTGATCGATACGGTGGGGCTTGAACTGACCAAGGGCCTGCTGGCCCGGATCGGCTATCTCTCGGGAGAAGATGACGGGCAAATGGCCCGCAAGCTAAGCGACAGCAATACCGGCGTTATCGAAGCCATTGCGACGGGAATGCAGTTCCATTCGATCGAAGGGATCGTGACCGTCGAACTAGTCAAGCTGGAGATCAGCGAGGAAGATGAACATTTCTACGGCGAGTTCCTGTGGCGCGACTGCGCCGAGGAAGAGATGCACACGACAACCTACGGCAAGTCGCAGGAGCCCACATGCTGGATGCAGGCAGGATATGCGTCGGGCTATTTGAGCGCCTTTACCGGGAAGTCGATCTTGGCGCGCGAGGTCGAATGCCGCTCAATGGGTTTCCCTGTCTGCCGCGTGGTCTGCAAGCGCGCGGACGATTGGGAAGTGCTGGCAGGTGAGGACCATCACTGCGGGACCGGCCACGACAATCTGCGCCATTCCGGGTCCGTCCGCGCTGGAGATTCGCCGCCGTCGGGCGCTTCAGCGGATGAGGGCGAAGGCGAGGTGGGGGGGGCGCCGGAGAGCCCGGTAGGCGACTCCCCCGCGTTCAGAATGGTGATGCGCAGGATTGCGAGAGCGGCTCCGACGCGAGCCACGGTGTTCCTGCAAGGCGAAAGCGGCGTCGGCAAAAGCATGTTCGCCCGCGAGCTTCACCGGATGGGTCATCCCAAGTCGCCGTTCGTTGAGCTCAATTGCGCCGCGATTCCAGACCAACTCCTCGAATCCGAACTGTTCGGGGCCGAGAAGGGCGCCTTTACCGGCGCCACTGAATCGCGCAAGGGGCGCTTCGAGGCTGCAGATGGGGGCACAATCTTCCTCGATGAAGTCGGACTCCTCTCTCCGGGCTCGCAGGGAAAGCTGCTTCGCGTCCTCCAAACCGGCGAACTGGAACGGCTGGGAAGCAACAAGACGGTAAGGGTGGACGTCCGCGTGATCGCGGCGACCAACGAGGATCTCACCGAGGCCGTGAGGACGCGGGGATTTCGCGAAGATCTCTACTACCGATTGAACGTCATCCCAATCATGGTACCGCCCTTGCGCGACCGTAAGGACGACATCCCCATCCTGGTCAGGCGGTTCCTTCAGAAATTTGCGGAGAAGCACGGACGGAGCATCCCGGGGATATCCACGCGGGCGCTTCATGCATTGATCAGCTATCCTTGGCCCGGCAACATTAGGGAACTTGAGAACGTGCTTGAGCGTGGCGTCGTCCTCGCCGATGCGCATTGTCCGATCGATATCGAGCATCTCTTCACGCTCGACAGCGCCTTCAGCGAGTCCAGCCTGCTTGGGTTGAATCAGTTCGGCCGGATTGTGCTGAATGCCGGCGGTGCCATGCCAGAAGGCGACGCTACGGGCGCCCTAGCCGACAACGGCTCGATCGCTTCGATTGCCGAAAATGCAGTGGTCAATCAAGGCCTGGGCCTGTTCGAGATCGAAGACGCCGTGGTCCGTGCGACTCTCAAGGCCACCGACGGCAATGTGTCGCACGCCGCACGCTTGCTCAAGATTTCGCGTGGGCAGCTCGATCATCGGATTAAGCGGCTGGACGGCAAGCAATGATCGCAATGGAGGTTTTGTGACGGAGAGGTCTACCGCTACGATGAGGCGTTCGACCCGGACGCGGCTGATGACGCGCCAGAAACTTATCGACGCGACACGACGCATCATGATGAACCGGAATCCCGAGGCAGCCACTATCGCCGATATCACCGAGGAAGCTGATGTAGGCTTCGGCAGTTTCTATAATCACTTCAGCTCGAAGCAGGACATACTCGACGCCATCTACGACAGCTGCAGCGCGGATTTCGTTGCTGTCGCGCGCGACATGATCTCCGATGAATCGGACGTCACCCGGAATATTTCATATCTCCTGCGGCTCGTGCTGTGTCGATCGCGGGCGGATCACCTGTGGGCGCGATGCATGGCAAAAGAGCTGGTGGCGAGTGACACTTACAGCTCCGACTTTTCCAGGCTCTTCAGGACGCAGTTCTCGGTTGGCAAGCAGTTGGGCCAGATCCATTTCCTCAATGTGGAGCGGGCCTTGAGAATGGTGTTTGCCTGCCTGCATGGCGCGATCCAGGACATTCTCGCTCATAGCCGGGATCAGTCCTTCGAGGACGAGTGCATTGAGTTGTCCCTGCGCATAATCGGCATCTCGGTGATGCAGGCGGAAGTTCTGGCCAGCACGCCGCTGCCTAATCAGTTTGCTTTGGTTGCAAATGAACAATCTTGCCAAAACTCGAGCGGCATGACCGACGATCAAGGGGGTATCCGTCTCTAGCAGCCGCCACCGCGATCAGCCTCCGCGTGCGCGCAGGATTTCGCTAAAAGGTGTCAAGTTAACGGTGTGTCGAACGCCGCGTTGTATTACGGTTTCCCACCTCTTTAGTGGCTCAAGACACCGCCGCGAATGAAGCCGAAATGCCGCTTCGACTTGCGCCGAAGCGGTGCGGCCGACCCCCAATCCGCCGGAGAGCGGGTCGGCCGCAGCTTCCTCACATCTGGAAAAACTTGTCTATCAGCGAGGCGCACTCCCCCGTGCTCGGATTTTTGAACCAGTTAATGGCATTACGCTCCGGATCGCCCGAGTAGAGGCGCTCGTACAAGCCCTGCCGGGAACCGAATTCGGTGCCCGTCATGTCCCAGGCCATTTTCAGCAATTTCAGGCGCTCCTTGGAATCGAAGCCTTCCGCTATGAGGTAGCGATCCATCATCGATCCCACCTCCGGCCGGTCATAGTCGGCCTCGGTCGGGGCCAGGACGCCCGATCCCGCAGCCAATCGCAGGACGTCTACCGCCTTGGTATTGATATAGGGAAACAGGAAATTGAGCGCCGCGAAGCCCGAAACGGTCTGAAAAACCGGACTGGACAGGCCGTCACCCGCAGCTATTTTCTCGCCCTTAGCAAATGCCTCGATGCGCTTTTGGGCATCGACGATGCTCGCGGTTCGGATACCTTCGGCGATGTTGACCCAACCGACAAGCTCGCCGATGGCAGCCTGGAATTTGGGCGTCTTGTCGCGCTTGTTCATGCGTGCGACGGCCGTTGCCATCCCGGTCAGGAAACGCGTCTTCATAGTCGAACGCGTACAAGCCTGGATCACCATATAGCCAGCGCCGAACTGCATGATCCCGTTATAGGCTTCCAAATCACCGTTGACGATCAGGCGATCGTTCGGGACGAAAACCTTGTCGAAGACGAGGATGGCGTCCCCCTCGTCGAAGCGGCTGGTCAAGGGACGGTCGAAGGAATTCTGGCCGTTATCATAGGTTTGGCGCGCCAGGATCGAGAGGCCCGGTGCGTTCATGGGCAACTGGAAGGCAAGAACGAAGTCTTCCTCTCCCGCTTTGCGCGGAAAATAGGGGCCAATATAGCATTCGTTTGCGACAGGGGCGAGCGTCGAAAGCAGGCGGCAGCCGCTTACCACCACACCATCGGCCCGACGCTCCACGACCCGAACGGCTTCGCTGGGCGCGTCATCCCTCGATCGGTCTGTCTGGGGATCGATGAGTGCGTGGGTGACCTGAAGGTCATTCTCCCGGCAATTGTCGATGATCTTCTGGGCCTTGTCGGCCGCCTCATCCTTGCCTAGTACGCGCAACGCACAAACTTGGTCCATAAGGTAGGCCGACATGAAATCGGTCAATCGCCCCATCAGGCCGAAGGTGGTCTGGGCACGCACATGGTAGCAGGCCGCCAGCTGCTCGAACTCCTCCTTGGTCCTCGCCTCCAGATAGGTCTTGCTCACCACGTCTCCCGTGGAAGGCGACCTGAAAGTCAGCATCTCCTTGAATGACGGATCATTCTGCTGATCGTAGATGCCTGCGATAGTGCTGATCACACCTTTCAAAGGGCCATATTCGGTCACATCCGTGATTAACTTCCCGTCGATAAACAGCTGTCGATCATCACGCAGCGAAGCCCTGTAGTCATCCCCAGTTTTAATACCCATGATTAAGTCCTCTTTCTATTTGAAAAGCTTGTTTGAAAATCCTCAAGGCCGGCCGCGAGTCATCCGTCGGTAAGTGACTTCCGGTCGTCCGAAAGTCATTAGAACCCACCACGTATGTTTCATGCGATATTGCGCGGATCAGGAAAACTAACCCCGCGTGCTTGTTACGATTTCTCGTAATCCTTCAATTGAATGAAATTTGCCGCAGACTGGATAAAGATACCGGCAGAGTCGTCGTCTACGGCATTCGGATCATCCTGCAGGAGGCGAAAACGCTCTTCCCTCCTGTCGACTTCCTCTTTCGTGTCGGGTACCGACATTTCGGGACAATCGGTCAATATCCGTTGGTTCTGCTCGGCATATGGCCGTGCTTCTTCCTCATAGCGCGCGAAAGCGATTTGGTAGTCCCCGCCCGCCGCCTTGAGTTCCCCGGCCAACACGTAGGCGCCGACAACCGCGAGACTCGTTCCCTGCCCGGTCAGCAATGTAGGCGCGTATCCGGCATCGCCGATCAGGGCGACGCGCCCATTTGACCAGCGCGGCATGTGTATCTGCGTGACCTCGTCGAAGTACAGGTCGGTGCTGATGCGGAGCCCATCGAGCAGAGTCTGCACGCCCCAGCTTGTATCGCCATCAAACGCTTTGGCGAGGATTTCCTTCTGCTCTTCCAGGTCGCCTCTGTCGAAATCCAGCGGTGGCGATGAAAATACCAATAGGCCGCGCGTGAGCTTGCCCGGGCCATAGTCGATGTTGCTGATCATCTTTCCGGGCATCTGACGCATCAGCCATTGACGGTCGAGCTTCAGCGTATTGGGGATCGTGAAAATTCCGGCATAGAGCCCCAGCGGTCGCTTGAACTGATTTGCAGGACCAAATGTAAGCTCGCGAACCTTGGAATGTAGCCCATCCGCACCGATCACCAGATCGAAGCGGCGGGGGGCGCCATGCGCGAACGTCACATCAACGCCGTCGTCGTCCTGGGTGATCGAGGTGATCGAATCTCCAAAGATATATTCCACGCCTTCACAGGCGCTTTCCTGAAGCATGTCGGTCAGGTCGTCCCGCAGCACCTCGACGTCGCCAGCGACACCTTCGCCCGCTCCGAAGTTTCCGTCGGTCTGCCAGATGACCTCACCTTCGGCATTGTACCGTCGGATCTCGCGCATGTTGACCGCCGCCTTGCGACAGGCTTCCAATATGCCCATGCGATCGGCCACCTCGACCGCCGCACCGCGAAGATCTATTGCAAAGCCGCCCTTGCGTGGGCCAGGCGAGCGTTCGACGACAGTTGGCTCGAAGCCGTTGTCCGTCGTCAGAACATTTGGCGCATCTCGCGGCGTAAATTAGCGGAGTGCGGGCCTCGTCTGGGGGTTGATGTTAGGCGGCAAGCTTGCGGTGCTGCAAGCGCCGATGTTCGATGGTCTGTCGCTTGATCCTTTCTCGTCGTTCGATGATGGCCGGCGCCCTGCCGAAGTAGGCGTCGGCGGGCGTCACGTTGTTCAGGCTCTCGTGGTAACGGTGATGGTTGTAGTGCTCGACGAAGGCCTCGATCTGGGCCTCGAGGTCACCGGGCAGGAAGTAGTTTTCCAGCAGGATGCGGTTCTTCAGGGTCTGGTGCCAGCGCTCGATCTTGCCCTGTGTTTGCGGATGCATCGGGGCGCCGCGCACGTGGCTCATGTTCCGGGCCTCGATGTATTCCGCCAGCTCGCCCGCGATGTAGCTGGGGCCGTTATCCGACAGTAGCCTGGGCTTGTGCAGCACCTTGGCGCTGTCGCAGCCGGAAGCCGCGAGCGCGAGGTCCAGCGTGTCGGTCACATCCTCTGCGCGCATGTTGGTGCACAGCTTCCAGGCGATGATGTAACGCGAGAAGTCGTCGAGCACCGTCGACAGGTACATCCAGCCCCACCCGATGATCTTGAAGTAGGTGAAGTCTGTTTGCCACATCTCGTTCACCCGGGTGGTCTTGGTGTGGAACTGATCGGCGGCCCTGATCACGACATAGGCCGGGCTGGTGATCAGGTCATGGGCCTTCAACAGGCGGTAAACCGTGGCTTCGGACACGAAGTAGTGCTTCTCGTCGGTGAAGCGCACCGCCAGCTCACGCGGTGACAGCTCGCTGTAATCCAGCGCCATCTCGACGATCTGGTCCTGCACTTCGGGCGCGATCCGGTTCCACACCCGGCTCGGGGCCGAGGGTCGATCCTCCAGGGCCTCCGGGCCGCCTGCAAGGTAGCGATCGTACCAGCGGTAGAACGTCCGGCGGGCGATGCCGAGCTTGTCCAGTGTGCGCTTGGCGGGCAGATGCGACTGCTCGACGATCCGGATGATCTCGAGCTTTTCCGATGCGGGATACCTCATTCGTCGTCGCCCCCATCCGCGATCATGCTTTTTTTGAGCAGACGGTTTTCCAGCGTCAGGTCGGCCACGCATTCCTTCAAAGCGCGCGCCTCGCGGCGAAGGTCCTGCACTTCACCGGTGGTCGCTGCCCGGGCGGTGTCGCCGGCCAGGCGGCGCTTGCCCGCTTCCATGAACTCCTTCGACCAAGTGTAGTACAGGCTCTGCGCGATGCCTTCCTTGCGGCACAGCTCGGCAATACTGTCCTCGCCGCGCAGCCCATCAAGCACGATCCGGATCTTGTCTTCGGCCGAGAAGTGCCGCCGGGTCTGCCGCCGGATGTCCTTCACCACCCGCTCAGCAGGGGCCTTCACCGGCGATTTTTTCAAGGAGGGTTGGGGCTTCATCTTCGTTCCTTCGTCACTACGACGAAGCCCCAACCCTCCTTAAATCACAACCTCAAATCTGTGCCATTGGTGCTGACGCGGAACACTTCGATAACAACATTCCTGGTAGTGATTGTCTCCTGTAGACTCATGGTCCCTGCGTGATCCTCTCACCCTCCTGTTGTAATTCACTCAATCTCATTTCGTGAAATAGCTCAGTATTCCTTCCAGATGTTCGGCCGAAAAGGCTTGCGCCTTCTCGATATTTCTCGCGATGACCGCTTCGAAGATATTCTTGTGCTCCTCATCAACCGTTCTGAGGACAGGGGCCGCACGCTTGAACGTCACCCGCCTGTATCGGGCGGTGTGTTCGTAAAGATCCCGATATAGCTGGAGAAGACGAGGCGATTCACACGCCGAAACAACGGCCATGTGGAATTGGTCGTTCTTTTCGTCCCAGATCGAGTCCAGACGAGAAATTTCTTCCTCGCCGTCCCGCGCGATCGCCGCCGCGAGACGCTTTTCGACATGCTGAAGCTCGTGATAGGCGCCGACAACCGCGCTTTCCCATGCGTCGCCGCCGAAGCTGATCGAGCGGGCAATGGCCGCGCCTTCGAGCAACTTGCGAATGAAGATCAGATCCTGAAGATCGTCCTGCGAGACCGGCGCTACTCGAAACCCCTTCCGGCCTTCCTGCGTTACGAGCGCATTTCCCGCAAGCTGGGTGAGCGCCTCGCGAACAGTGCTCAGACTTGTGCCATATTTGTTCTTGAGCGCTATGGTGGACAGTTTCGAGCCAGGCGCAAGCATCCCGGACTGAATGTCGGCTCGGATCTGTTCATATGTCCGCTCGGAAAGCGTCTTGGCGTCCACCTCGGCCACGATACGGCCCGGCAACCGGATGCCATTTCTATCAGCCCGGCCTGAAGTAATACCGAACGCAACATCATCGGCCATGAAACCGAAACTCCCTCTCCACTTGCATGCGCAGCGCGCGATTTTCGCATCACTGTCTTGATCCATGCTGGCGTGCGATCTTGCTGATCCGACCCGGCATGTCGATTTATCGATAACATCCATCTGAATCGATAGATTGTCAATCCATGGGCGCCCGCCAGCATCTGGATGGCGCCCTTAGCAAGAGGCAATGTCACCCGATGATAGTCCGCTCAAAGCCGCTTTCAGCTTTCCCCATCGAATGCGGGACTCAGACCGTCTCAACCCATAAACGCCGCGCAATTTGCTCTGATGTTTGCGTGAGCTTTCGAAGCAGGGCGTCGTGGGATTTCTCAAACTTCCGCTGATCGATGCTTGAGACGGATAGAGCCAGCGTAGCGGAGCGATCGGGTTGCAAGATGGGGACAGCCAGGCAGCAAAGATCGGGAGCGATCTCGCGATCGTCGATTGCATAGCCCGAGGCTCTGACGGTTTGCAGATGTTCGCGAAGCGCGTCCGGATCAACGATAGTATTTTGCGTCAAGCGCACGAAAGGTCCGCCGGACAAATAGCGTTGCCGGTCCGCCTCGGACAGATAGGCAAGCAGCACCTTGCCAATGCCGGAACAATAGGATTCGAGCTGCATGTCTTCGCGGGTGAGCAAGCCGTCGTCGACACGCCCTTCCTTGACCAGGTAGGTCGTCATGTCTCCTTCCAGGACGCCCAGATGGACGGTATGCCCCACCGATTTGGCAAGTTTCCGTATCAGTGGTCGTGCAATTTCCGCATGAATGTGATGAGGATCGACCGATGCCAGCATATGTAAAATCCGGGGCCCGGCGACATAATGGCCTCGTCGACACGCGCGCAATTGGCCAAATTCCTCAAGAGACTTGACTATACGGTAGACAGTCGCGCGCTTGAGGTTGAGCTGTCGCCCGATTTCATGCGCCGGTCTGCGCCCTTGATCGAGAATGATGCACTCGAGGAGGTCCAGCGAGCGATCGAGCGAGTTTAGCCTGGGTGTACCTTGTCTCATTTCGTGAGTTATACGGAGTAAAGCGTGATTGAGCCAGCGCAGACTCCTTATTACGTCGACTAGCGATATCTTGTTTAGGAGTGACGATGGTGAACACATCCATCTGGAACGATCTGGCCGCGCGGCTTCGCGAGGCATATGCCGGTCAGGCAATTCCCCCGATGCGCGATGACCTCGATCCCCGTGATGTAGAAGCAGCCTATGCCATCCAGGCTATCAACACGCGCTTTTGGGAAGCGGCGGGACGCCGGATTATCGGGCGCAAGGTCGGGCTGACAGCGAAGGCGGTGCAGCAGCAACTCGGCGTCGATCAGCCGGATTTCGGTGTCCTGTTCGAGGATATGGAATTGCCTGATGGCGATGCACTGCCATCAGGCAGGCTACTCCAACCGAAAGCGGAAGCCGAGGTCGCGTTTGTCATTGGCGACGATTTTCCAGCCCACACCGTTACCCGCGAGGAGCTTGCGGCGGCGGTCGAGAGCGTGGTTGCAGCCATCGAGATCGTCGACAGCCGGATCGCGGACTGGAAAATCACCTTCGCCGACACCGTCGCCGATAACGGTTCTTCCGCGATGTTCGTTCTTGGCAAGGACCGCAAGCCGCTTGCCGGGCTGGACCTTTGGACATGCGGCATGGCGCTGGAAGTCAACGGCGCCGTGGCCTCGCTCGGTGCCGGTGTGGCCTGCCTCGGTCATCCGCTGAACGCGGCGACCTGGCTGGCCAACACGCTGGCCGAACGCGGCGAGCCGCTGCGCAAGGGCGATGTCGTGCTGACGGGCGCGCTCGGTCCCATGGTGGCGCTGCAGCCGGGCGACAGCGTGAAGGCCACAATTGGCGGGCTCGGCTCCGTCGGTTTCACTTACGAAAGCTAGGATTATGGGCACGAAGACGAAAGTCGCGATCATCGGCTCGGGCAATATTGGCACCGACCTGATGATCAAGGTCATGAGACTGTCCGACACGCTAGAGATGGCCGCGTTCGTGGGCATCGATCCCGAATCCGACGGGCTGAAGCGGGCCCGGCGCATGGGCGTGCCAATCACGCCCGGGGGCGTGGAAGGCCTGATCGCCATGCCGGAATTTTCTGAGATCGAGATCGTGTTCGATGCGACGTCGGCCGGGGCGCACAAGCATCACGATTCGCTGCTGCGCGCGGCGGGCAAGCGCGTGATCGACCTGACGCCTGCGGCCATCGGCCCCTATACGATCCCGCCCGTCAACGGCAGCGCCAATCTCGACGCGCCCAACGTCAACATGGTCACCTGCGGCGGCCAGGCGACCATTCCTATAGTGCATGCGATCAACCGCGTCGCCAAAGTGCATTACGGCGAGATCGTCGCGTCCATCGCGTCCAAGAGCGCCGGGCCCGGCACCCGCGCCAATATCGACGAGTTCACCGAAACCACCAGCCAGGCAATCGTCGATGTCGGCGGAGCGACGCGGGGCAAGGCGATCATCGTGCTGAACCCGGCCGAACCGCCGCTGATTATGCGCGATACCGTCTATTGCCTGTGCGAGGACGGCGATCAGGCGTTAATCGCGCAATCGGTCAAGGACATGGTCGCCCAGGTGCAGACTTATGTTCCCGGCTATCGGCTGAAGCAGGAGGTCCAGTTCGAGCATATCGGTTCGAACCAGCCGCTACGCATTCCCGAGATGAACGGCGAGTTCACCGGGCTCAAGGTCTCCGTCTTCCTCGAAGTGGAGGGCGCGGCCCACTATCTCCCGGCCTATGCCGGCAATCTCGACATCATGACGTCGGCGGCGCTCAGGACCGCCGAACGCATGGCGGCCAGAATGCATGAAGGAAGCGCGGCATGAGCTTCGATCCGACCACCACCAAGCTCTATATCCAGGATGTCACCCTGCGCGACGGGATGCACGCCATCCGCCACCAGTACGGGTTGGACCACGTCCAGGCGATCGCCAGGGCGCTTGACCGGGCGAAAGTCGATGCCATCGAAGTCGCGCATGGAGACGGGCTGTCGGGTTCCTCGTTCAACTACGGCTTCGGCGCCCATACCGATTGGGACTGGATCGGCGCGGTGGCCGAGGTGCTCGAACATGCCGTCCTTACTACCCTGCTGCTGCCTGGCATCGGCACGATTCATGATCTCAAGCATGCCTATGAGCTGGGCGTGCGCTCGGTGCGGGTCGCCACCCATTGCACCGAAGCTGATGTCGCCAGGCAGCATATCGAATACGCGTGCGGGCTTGGTATGGACGTGTCGGGCTTCCTGATGATGAGCCATATGTCGCCGCCCGACGCGCTCGCCGGCCAGGCCAAGCTGATGGAAAGCTATGGCGCGCATTGCGTCTATGTCACCGACAGCGGCGGGGCCATGTCGATGGACGATTATGCCGCGCGGCTCCAGGCCTATGACCGGGTGCTCAAGCCGGAGACGCAGCGCGGCGTGCACGCGCACCACAACCTTTCGCTGGGCGTCGCCAACAGCATTGTCGCGGTGCAGAACGGCGCGATCCGGGTCGATGCCTCGCTGGCGGGCATGGGCGCGGGAGCGGGTAACGCGCCGCTCGAAGTATTCATCGCGGCCGCCGACCGGATGGGTTGGAACCATGGCACCGATCTCTACGCGCTCATGGATGCGGCGGAAGAACTGGTGCGTCCGCTGCAGGACCGCCCGGTACGGGTTGACCGCGAAACGCTGACGTTGGGCTATGCCGGCGTTTATTCCAGCTTCCTGCGTCATGCAGAGAAGGCGAGTGTGGAATATGGCGTCGATACCCGCGCGATTCTGGTCGAACTTGGTAAACGCAAAATGGTCGGTGGCCAGGAAGACATGATTGTCGATGTCGCACTTGATATGACGGCCAGGAAATCGTGATGAGTTCGGAAATTCCGGAAGGGCACATCGCCCATATAAAAATAGACGAACGTTACTTTCGCCGTGTCCTCGGTAACCATCCAACCAGCGTTTGTGTTATAATATCTGGTGACGAAATGCGCCGGCCAATTACTTAGGTTGTCGGAACATTCACCTCCGTTTCCATCGACCCCCCTTTGGTGGCCTTTATGCCGTCTAACGCATCGAGGAGTTGGACATCTATTCGGGAGACCGGGAAATTCTGCGTGAACGTTCTCGCGATCGAGCATATTGATTTGTGCCAGTCCATCTTTCGTGCAGAGCCCAACGAAGCGATAGCGGGTCTGAACCTGTCGATGCAGGACGGCTTCCTGCGAGTGGAGGGAGCGTTAGCATGGGTCGGCTGTAAGATTTCGCAAATACATGATGCAGGTGACCATGAAATCGTGATTGGTTTTGTGGAATATCTGGAGGAAGGACCTCCCGGTTATCCGCTCCTGTTTTTTAAGGGGCTATACGGCAGTTTTGAAGCTCTGCCTCCCGGTCGGGATCATGCGTGATTAGCGGGTAATTTGATCGGGATCAGGCAGGTTGGAGCGACGAAGTCCGATCGTCCTCCAAGCAAGTTGAACTTTGCGATTATCGAAGCCCGCACAGTGAGCGAGGCCGGAAGATCCAGTTCTGGTCGTCGCCATCGCCCGCCGCGCAAGCATGTTGCTCCGTCTCTCACAATTTTCGATTTACACAGTTCGCACCATCACGCTCCCACATGGGGATTCGAATCCGGCGGTGTGGCCGCATCGACCCCGACTCTTTGTGGTCCAAGCGGCGAGCCGCATCGTCTCTAGTTTCGCAGCGCCCAGAGCAAGCAGCCGCTCGATTTCATCCGATGTCCGCCGCACGGCGAGCTTCAGTGCCTCGTCAATGTGGACATAGTCCTGCGTAACATTCTGTGAGGCGTGGCCGAGCATGGCGCGGATCGTCAGCTCCGAGAAACCTAGCTCACCGGCCACGCTGCCGAAGGTATGGCGCAGCGTGTGCGGTGTGACGCCCTCGATTCCCGCCAGTGCGCAAACGCGCTGGATGCAGGCACTGACCGCCGTGAACGGCCCCGTTCCGACTTCCGAGGGGAAGGCGTGCGGATTGCCCACGATGCCGGGCTGGTTCTCGATGACCCTGACAGCCGCAGGGCCGATCGCCCGAAGCTGCGCACCCCCCTTGGTGTCCGGGAACGCGACATAGCCAGCAGCCCCGTTGACCCAGGCGCGGTGCATCGCCTGAGCTTCTTCCCGGCGGTATCCGGTCAGCAGCAGCATGCGCAGCACACCGAGAGCGACGGGGTTCTCGCCGTTGCGCTGGGCATAGGCTATCGCCTTGCCCATTATCACGATCTCGGCGGCGCTCAGACGCCGCGTCCTCTTCTTACCAGCCAGCTTCTTCGCACCCTGCGTCGGATGAGTGTCGAGCAGGCCCTTATGCTTCGCATGTCCGATGATGGCCTGGAGCGTGCCCACGCAGCGCGCCGCGACACCGGCGCCGCCGGTCGCCATACCACCCCGGCCGCCGCTGCGCGGCTTCGCCGTCTTCCCGTCCTTCACGTCGGTCTGCATCTGCTCGGCATCCGCGATGGTCAGATGCTTCACGACCCGCTTGCCTAGGAGCGGCTTGATGTGTGTCCTGATCCGGCTCTCATCCATGTCGAGCGACGATTTCTTGATCGGCAGGTTCTTGCGGCCGAGGATGTTCCCCGTCCGCGCTTCGGTCAGATACCAATCGCACATCTCCTCGACCGTCATACCTTTTCGCGCTTGGCGAACTTCGTCGGCGGGGTCTTCACCGCCGATGACGGCCGCCAGCTTGAGCTTGGCCTGATCGCGCGCCTGGTCGACGGTCAGCACGCCATAGCGCGCAATGTTGATACGGCGCTTGATGCCCTCGGCATTGCGATACTGGACGATGAAGGTCTTGAGGCCGGACGGCAGCACCCGCACGCCGAAGCCCTTCACCTCCGTGTCCCAAAGGACAGCCTGCTTCTTCGCCGGCGGCACGAGCGCATCGATCGCGCGCTTGGTCAGTTTGCTGGTTGCCATCGTGATCCTCCAGTTGGAGACAAAGCTCGTCGAAAGGGGCTTTGTCTCCAAATTGTCTCCACGGGACGCCCAATTGCGTCCAGCAGCAGGATACGATAGGATAGGCTAAATATCAATAACTACTGAACAAATCGTAGTATGGGGTAGGCTCGGAAAGCTTGGAGAAGCCGCTCATCGAAGTTGCCAAGGTTGGGGTCGAGGGTTCGAATCCCTTCGCCCGCTCCAGATTTCCAAGGGAAATCAAGAAGTTAAAGAGGTCGCCGTTTGGCGGCCTTTTTCATTTTCGGCTCGTCTACCACCCGTCTACCACCGAGTGAAATTGACCGTCGGAGTGCACCCGCGTCCGGTGAAATCCTCCAGCTACATCACAGCGCTTTTTCGGTCGGTCCCATCCTCACCCGTCCGATTCGAAGCTGCGGTTCCCGCGGCAGCGCCAGGGGCGCAGGATGAAGATGATCCCGGCCGCGATCTCGTAACTGCCAACGATGATCCGGTGGACCTCACGCAGCTCATAGGCCTCCAACGTCTCACCGATCCTGAGATGATCAAAGCAACCGTTCCGGCGCGCGGGCGAACTGCTGGACCACGCACGCGGCTGCTCAGGTGCGACCGGGCCGAGATGCTCGTGCAGACGCACAAGGCCCGACGGCGCCGCTGGTCCAGGGGATCTTCATTTGACCGGCAAGAGATGGTTCGATGCAGCTCAGAGATAGCTTTGGTATAACCTGAATATGTGTCAGATACACACCGAGCGAAGCAAGAAATAGAGACCCTCAGTGATGCACCACATCCGCGGACGGATTAACAACAGCATCAAGATCATCAACGAAAAACGGTTGATTAAAGCGCAAGGGCAAGCAGCTTCTCAATCCCTGCTGCGAATCACAGTGCAATGCCTGATAGCGATGGTCGTGCTGTTTTTAATCGCTTTGTTCATACCTCAGGTTCGGCTCCTCTGGGTGACCACAAAACTTCTGGTGCAACAGGATCTCTGGTTGCTCGAAGCATTCCTAGTTCTGTCCGTTCCACTCTTTGTCTCAGTCCGTCCGATGTCGCGGGAATGGCGGCTTCGTGATCGGCATATGCTGCTTGTCGCCCTTGCTTTGGTGATCTTATGCTATTTGGGGCACCGCTTGCTTCTCATGGGCTATGACCTCAGCCGAGATGAGCAGATGGCGAGCTTCGACGCCGCGATCTTCTCGCATGGCCGCCTTGCTTGGCCCTTGCCTCCGGAATGGCAAAAGGATGCTGCCGCCCTCAACCTTGAGTTCATGCTGCCGGTCGGGCAGCCGATTGCATGGGTTTCGGCTTATCTACCTTTTAATGCAGCGCTCCGTGCCGCAGTCGGCATGATTGCTGATCCCGCGCTGACCGGACCTTTGCTGACGGCAGGTTCGCTGCTGCTGATCTGGAGTATCGCCAAACGCCTCTGGCCGGAAGATCGGGAAGCCCCCACGATCGCCGCGCTACTGTTGCTCGGTTCCGGCCAGTTCGTGATTACAGGGATGACGGCCTATGCCATGCCGGCCCATCTTTTTTTCAACCTGCTCTGGTTGCGGCTTTTTCTTGCTGACCGCCGTCTGTGCGATGGACTGGCACTCTTGGTGGGCTTCGTGGCGACCGGCTTGCATCAGCCGCTCTTTCATCCCCTGTTCGTCGCGCCTTTCCTGCTATTGCCCTTATTCGAGCGCCGATGGCCGAGGTTCGCCGTTTTCTCGCTTGGCTATGGCGCCATTGGCATTTTCTGGCTCTCATGGCCCATTTTCATTCACAGCCTTGTAGCAGGTCCAGCATCGATTACGGCTGCCGCGGGTACAGATTATCTGTCCAGGCTACTTCAGGTATTTTCCCTCACAATAGCCAATCCGACGCTTACGGCGGCGAACATGCTGCGCTTTTGCACCTGGCAGCATCTTTTCCTTCTTCCCCTCATGGCGGTCGGTTTTCGCGCCGTGCGCGAGGATCGTTTTGCGGCTGCCGTTGCAGCGAGTTTCCTACTGCCCATCTTTGTGATGGCGATCATATTACCGTATCAAGGGATCGGCTTTGGCTATCGGTATCTCCACGGGGTTCTTGGGAATGGCGTGCTGCTGGCCCTATTTGGCTGGAAGAAACTGACAGCCCGGCATGAGGAATTGCGTCCCGTGGTCCTGCGAGCGACGGCCGCGAGTCTGTTGATCCTTTTGCCCATCCAGGCATGGATGGCCCACGCCCGCTATGCGCCCTTTGCTCACGCGAGCGCGCGGATCAGTCAAAGTGGCGCAGATTACTTCCTCATCAAGGCTACGGCCGGCCCGTTGACGCACGACCTTGTGCTCAATCAACCAAACCTTTCCAACAGACCAATCCGCCTGGCGCTAGAAAATATCGAAGATACCCAATTACTGGCTCGACGCATCTGCAGGCGTGGCATCACCATCGCGTTGGGTACCGATGCATTTTACGCTCCAACATGGGCCTATTTCGGAAACAAGCCGGAGCTTTTGGCCAGTACAGATTTATATACGATCAGAGCTCCGTTTGAAAAAGCGGGATGCCAAGTCCAACTGATTTCTCAATAGACATTTAGCGCGGGCCAACTATGCAGCGGCACTAAAAAAGGCGCTGATCGAAAATGCCACCAAGCGTTGACAACGCCGCTCCTACGCGTACATCCTCGTCTCGGTTGATGGAGAAGTATCGCTCGTACGAACCGCAGCCCGAAGGAATGCTTTGGTTCGTTACTTTTTGAATTTTATCCTGACCGGACAAAATTCATTAGGAAATAGTGATTAGACTATCGCATTGCTTGGGCACCGGGGGATGTGGCGTCTGAGCGTACGCAATGGGGACGTCATGCAGAAAAACGGCAAGGTAGCACTCATCACTGGCGTCACGGGCCAGGACGGAGCCTATCTGTCAGCACTTCTGCTATCCAAAGGTTACATCGTTCACGGAATCAAACGGCGGGCATCCCTTTTCAATACCGTTCGCATCGACCATCTTTATCGCGATCCGCACGAAGAAGATGTCCGGTTCTTCCTGCACCATGGCGACGTGACTGATTCAAGTAATCTGATCCGAGTCATCCAACAGGTGCAGCCGGACGAAATCTACAACCTGGCTGCCCAGAGCCACGTCGCCGTTTCGTTTGAGGAGCCAGTCTATACAGCCAATTCGGATGCCCTGGGCACGCTGCGGCTCCTCGAAGCGATAAGAATTCTTGGCCTTCAAAAGCATACGCGCTTCTATCAGGCTTCAACGTCCGAACTGTTTGGTCAAGTCCATGAGATGCCTCAGACAGAGCGGACGCCTTTTTATCCGCGATCCCCGTACGGCGTAGCGAAGCTTTACGCCTATTGGATTACGGTAAATTATAAAGAAGCTTACGGGTTATACGCCTGTAATGGGATTTTATTCAATCACGAGTCGCCTCTACGCGGCGAGAATTTTGTCACAAGAAAAATCACCCGCGCATTGGCTCGCATAAAGCTGGGCCTTCAGGAAACGCTTTACCTCGGGAATTTGGGCGCAAGAAGGGACTGGGGGCATGCCAAGGATTATGTCGAAGCCATGTGGCGTATGCTCCAGTTGGACGCGCCCGAGGACTTCGTCATCGCCACGGGAGTCCAGCATAGTGTGCGGGACTTTGTGACTGCAGCAGGCGCAGAACTCGGCATCGCTATACGCTGGGAAGGCGAAGGGCTCGAGGAAAAGGGCTACAATAGCCAGGGCCGCTGCATCGTCCGCGTGGACCCGCGTTATTTTCGCCCGGCTGAAGTCGAAACATTGCTCGGAGACGCGACCAAGGCCCGCGAGATTCTCGGCTGGAGTCCAGTGACGACCTTCGACGAACTGGTGCGCGAGATGGTGCAAGAGGACCTCAAGACGGCGCAACGGGACCAGTTGGTCAAAAAGCACGGCTTCCAGGTTCATGACCATCACGAGTGAGCGCGAAGCAAGATTGGGATGGAATCTGGCGGCCGGGGTCGCCAGCACTGCCTGGACAGCGATCGTCACCATTTGTACAGTTCCCCTGTACCTCCATTATCTGGGGGTCGAGACTTATGGCCTGATCGGTTTCTACACCGCGCTACAGGCGATGTTCGCGGTACTCGATCTGGGCCTTTCGCAATCGATCAATCGAGAGGTAGCGCGAGCCGCGAGCGAAGATGAACGCGCGCGGGTTCGGGACCTGCTCCACACGCTCGCCTTGGGATATTGGATGGCCGCGGCCGCGATCGCTGCGGGAATGTGGGCGGCCGCGCCCTGGATTTCCCGGCACTGGCTGAGCGCCTCCATCGACGCCGACACGCTTTCCAATGTGCTAGCGCTCATGGGGCTCACCGTGGCCTGCCGCTTCCCTCTCTGCCTCTATCTCGGTGTGTTGATCGGAGCGCGCCGCATGGGCTTGGCCAGCGGGATCGAGATGGCGATGGTCACCGCTGCCAATCTTGGGGTGGTTGGAATCCTCGCCCTGATTTCACCGACCATTGAGGCCTTTTTTATCTGGCAGGCTTTGATCGCGATGATCAATATATTGGTCGTCAGAGCGGCGGCTTGGCGTGTACTCCGAGAACAGGGGGAACGACGGCCGCGCTTTGACCTAGGCGGTGTGCAACGCATCTGGCGCTTCTCGGCCGGCATCGCCGTGACAGCGATCTTGGGGGCGATCTTCGTGCAAAGCGACAAGATCGTGCTCAGCAAGATCGTCCCTCTCACCGATCTCGGCCGCTATACCCTGGCAAGCATCGCCGCGCGCAGCCTTTACGTCCTGACGGCCCCTGCCTTCAGCGCGGTCTATCCGCAGATGTCGTCGCTGCATGCCGCCGGCCGCCTTCACGAGATCGAACAACTGTACCGGCTGGGGACTCGGCTGCTCATGGCGGTGCTGTTCCCGGTCGCGGCCTTTGTGGCGATGTTCTCGACCATGATCTTTACTTTTTGGACTGGCGACGCGGAACTCGCAAAAAGCTTGCCCGTCGTGGTGGCATTCCTACTTCTCGGCACCGCCCTCAACAGCGCCATGCATTTTCCTTATGCGCTACAGCTGGCGTTCGGAAAATCCAGCCTCCCCATGGTGATCAACATCACTTTGCTGATCATATTTGCGCCGTTGCTTGTCTTGCTGTCGCTGCGCTTTGGTGTTGTCGGGGCGGCAGCGGCTTGGGCTATCCTCAACCTGCTCTATCTTTTTTTGGGGACCTGGCTCACGCACCGGAAACTGCTGCCGGGCATCGGGTTGCGCTGGCTGGGCGGCGACGTGGGCGCCCCCCTCCTGGCCAGTCTGGTCATTGTCGGTGGTGGGGGCTTGGCGTTGCGGTCGCTGGACCTGCCTGCTGCTGCAGCCACGGCCATCGGGCTGACCCTTGCTGGCGTAGCTTTCCTGGCGATCTTCTTGCTGACTCCCGGCATGGTAGAGTTCGCCCGACGAACATTTGCCTTCCGGCCGCCACTTCTTGACGCGAGTGCATAGAGCATGGGAAGCATGGACGCTATGTATTACTCCCAGTTCGGCGAAGACCGTCTCCTGGAAAAGCTGTTCCAGGGCAAACACCGGGGCGTCTGCGTCGAGGTCGGCGCCAATAACGGCGTCGACGGCAGCACGACCCTGCATTTCGAGGAACTCGGCTGGGACTGCATTCTGGTGGAGCCGAACCCCGCCCTATGTCGCGAACTGCGCGCAAAACGAAAGGCTCAGCTGTTCGAATGTGCAGCCTCGAGCGCCTCTGGAACCGCAATTCTCCACGTTGCCTCCGGCGCCGAGCAGTCGCACGCGGTATCCGCGCTCGGAGACGAGCGAAAGCCAGCGCAGATTCTCAAGGAGCACGGATTCCGGACGGACCCCGTTGAGGTCGTCACGCGACGGCTGGACGACATCCTTGATGAAGCGCAACCGAGCGGCGGCATCGACTTCGTCTCCATCGACGTCGAAGGCCATGAGCTTGAACTGCTCAAGGGCTTCTCGCTGAATCGCTGGCGGCCAGGGATTCTGATTGTTGAGGACAACTCGCCCTTTTGGGAGTCCACGGTGCGCGATCACCTCAATGCCCAGGGGTATGTCCGCTTCCGGCGCACGGGCGTTAACGATTGGTACGCACACGTCTCCAACCGGGCGCTCACGGGTTCCGTACAGCGGCTCGCTTACTATCCTTCCATGGTTTGCGGTAGGGCGCTGATCTTGGCGCTGAAAGCCGTGACCCCTATTGCGCCTGTGTTGCGACGTGTTCCGGGCGCGCTTTTCCTCAGGAACGTCCTGCTCGGCCGACGCCGGGGGACATGATGCAGCTAACGATCTGTATCGCCACCTATAACCGGGCTGCCTTCATCAGCGAGACGCTGGATTCGATCATCCCCCAGCTTCGACCCGGTGTCGAGGTCGTGATCGTCGATGGAGCCTCGCCTGATGACACCGCAGTGGTAGTCGCGCCCTATGTTGAACGGTTTCCGGCGATACGATATTTCCGCGAGACTAAGAACTCGGGTGTCGATGGCGATTACGACAGGGCGGTTGAATATGCAGCAGGTGAGCATTGTTGGCTATTCCCGGACGATGACCTGTTGGCCCCAGACGCGGTAGATCGTGTTCTCGACGCCCTGGAAGGTGGCGCGGTCGACCTGCTGGTCGTCGACGCCGAAGTACGAGACCGCACCCTCAACCTCACCTTGCAGTCCGGTCGGCTCGCGCTAAGTGGCGAGCGCCGATATGGCGCGGAGGACGCCGAAGACCTTCTGGCGGATGCGGGCTATTGCCTGTCGTTCATTGGCGGAGTGATCGTACGCAGGGACCTGTGGGTTTCCCGAAGGCGGGAGCCCTATTTCGGCTCGCTATTCATCCATGTAGGCGTGATCTTTCAGAGCCGCGGCATAGGGTTGGCGAAAATCCTGGCCGAGCCGCTGGTGCGGATTCGCGCGGGCAACGCTATGTGGCGGCCGCGCGGTTTCGAGATCTGGGCCTTTAAGTGGCCGTCGCTGATCTGGAGCTTCGACGGCTATTCGGACGTAGCCAAGGAAAAGGTAACGCCGCGCGAACCCTGGCGGCGATTCTGGTGGCTATTGGGCTACCGCGCGCTTGGCGCATACTCGCGGGCCGAATATGAGCTTTATTTCGCTGATCGACTCGCGGGTTACGAATGTCTCATTCCGCGCCTGGCGGCCGCTTTTCCAGGGCGGCTGGCCAATCTGATCGGAGTGACTGCCCTGGCGCTGGTCGGCAAGGGAGGCGGGGCGGTGGCATACGACCTGGTCGCCTGCAGCCGCTATTCCAATGCCGCGAGCCGTTTTCTGGCCGGCTTCTGGTTGGGTCGACTGGAGCCGCCGCTGCCATGATCCAGCCATGACCGATCGTTGCGCGATCATCACCGGCGTCACCGGCCAGGACGGCTGGCACCTTTCGCAGTTCCTGTTGGAGAAAGGGTGCCGGGTCATCGGGACGTCTCGCGATCCGGCCGGCGCCCGGGCGCGAGCGCATCCGTCCATCGATCTCGTGCCATGGGATATGAAGGACGAAGCTGCGTTCACCGCCCTGTTGCGCGCCGCGCGTCCGACCGAAATCTATAACCTTGCCGCCTATGCATCCGGAGCAGCCATGTACGACGATCCGGTTGGGATCGGCGACATAAACGGCTTGGCAGTCGCCCGCATGCTGGAGGCGATCCGAAGCGCGGACCCTTCCATCCGATTCTGCCAGGCGTCCAGCAGCGAATTATTTGGAGAACCGCTGGAAAGCCCGCAGTCTGAAACCACCACGTTTCGGCCCCGCAGCCCTTATGGCGCGGCAAAGCTCTACGCCCATGAGATAGTCGGCATCTATCGCCGCCGCCACGATTTGTTCGCCTGCTCCGCCATTCTGTTCAACCATGAGAGCACACGCCGCGGTCCCGGGTTCGTTACCGGCAAGGTTGCCCAAGCCGCCGCACGCATAAAGCTCGGCTTGGCGGACGCGTTGCTTCTGGGCAATCTGGACGCCCGGCGCGACTGGGGTTACAGCGGTGACTATGTGCGAGGGATGTGGTTGATGCTGCAGGCTGCGGCGGCAGACGATTATGTCCTCGCTACAGGAGAGGCTCATTCGGTACGCGAACTCTGCGATCTGGCTTTCAAATGCGTCGGCCTGGACTATCGGCGCTACGTTCGCGAAAGCGCAGAGGCTTTCCGACCCAGCGAGCCGGTTCCCCTCGTAGGAGATGCGTCCAAAGCGAAACATCAATTATGCTGGTCGCCCGAGATCGACTTTCCGGGCCTGATCCGCATTATGGTCGACGCGGAGCTGGAACGGCTCGATCAAGCCATGAACAGACCGAGGTAAGAATGTACACCCAAATAAAGCGCTGCAGGATCTGCGGAAATTCCAATCTCGAGCGCGTGCTGGACCTTGGGGAGCAGGCGCTGACCGGCGTCTTTCCGCGCACTAAGGAGGAGGAGGTCGGACGCGGTCCTCTGCGCCTTCTGAAGTGCGTCGGCGAAGCCGAACACGCCTGTGGCTTGCTGCAACTTGAACATAGTTATGCGCTCGATGAGATGTACGGCGAGAATTATGGCTATCGTTCGGGTCTGAACGCCAGCATGGTCGCTCACCTCAACCGCAAGGTTGAACGAATCTCGAGTCAGATTCTACTCGAGCCAGGTGATCTAGTCATCGACATCGGCAGTAACGATGCAACGACCCTAAAAGCCTATGTGCAGCCGGGGCTGCAACTTGCCGGTGTCGATCCGACGGGTTCCAAATTTCGCGATTACTACCCGCCGCACATCGAACTGATTCCGGATTTTTTCTCTGCCGAACTGGTCCGCAGCCGGTTTGGTGATCGGAAAGCCAAGGTCGTGACTTCGTTTTCGATGTTCTACGATCTTGAAGCGCCCATGGCGTTCATGGCTGAGGTGCGCGATATCTTAGCGGACGATGGGATCTGGGTGTTCGAGCAGAGCTATATGCCGAGCATGCTCGCGACCAATTCTTTCGATACGGTCTGCCACGAGCACCTGGAGTTCTACGCACTCAGGCAAATCCAGTGGATGGCAGTGCGCACGGGACTTAAGATTGAGGACGTCGAGTTCAACGACGTAAATGGAGGGAGCTTTTCGGTTACCGTTCGTAAGGCTCTCAAGTATGAGCAGCAGAATAGTCTGGTAGCGCAGATACTCGATGACGAGACCAAAGCTGGCTTGGATACTTTAGGACCTTTCCAGGCCTTTAGAAATCGAGTCGAGCGTGCGCGAGAGACCGTCAGCGCATTCGTGGCCAATGCTCGGTCAGAAGGAAGAATTATTGCTGGCCTTGGGGCATCGACGAAAGGAAACGTAATCCTGCAATATTGTGGATTAACCGCCGATGATATTTACGCTATTGGTGAAGTAAATTCTGATAAATTTGGTTCATTTACACCGGGATCACTCATTCCCATCGTCTCCGAGCGTAGTTTGTTGGAACAAAATCCTGATTATTTTCTGGTGTTGCCGTGGCACTTTCACGCTTTTTTTGAGCGATCCTCCTCGTTCGTTAACCGTGCTCTCGTATTTCCACTTCCAGAATTCTCAATCTCGAAACGTTAGCAATCGCTAAGCGCGACGACGAGACGGCAGACGTTTATCTACGTTCTCATGGGGAGACAGCCGGGTTAAGCGCAACGCGCCGCAAAGCCCTCTCACATAAGGGCACTCATTTCAGTTTCTTACCTGCCGACTCGTTTTCTGAAGGAGAATTAGTTCAAGCCGTGACACTAAGCGGTCGAAAATCCGAGATTTTTGAACATACCTCACCGCGCCGCGTGGCCCAAGCTTGACGATTGCAAAAAGCGCTGACGTCAGCCCAGAAAAATCGCCACAGGACGCAGCAGCAAGGGCGCAATTCACGGTGATTGAGGCATGAACTTTTTGTTTCGTTGCCAAAGGCAGGAGTTCGATCGCCTCAGAATGATTTCTCAAGACAATTTCGAATTGATCCCGAAATGCGGCTGGATCACGACCACCCTTCATGGTCAATGAACCGCCATGGACACGAAAGCCTGTAGTAATTCTCTCTCGAACCGCAATTTCGCCCAGCTTCATGAGCTTGAGATAGAGATCCCAGTCTGCAGTATACCAAAGGGCTTCATTCATTCCGCCACACGCCAGCCAAGCGTCGCGCCTTATGACAGGGCTCGGAATGGCAATGCTGTTCTGAACCAGCAATATATTCCACAGAGCATGCCCATCATGTACCCCTGGAGCGAAAGGCAGTCGCCAAGCCCCCAACAGGCGACCATCCGCCGCTACAAAACGCGACGACGCGATCGACATCGTTGCTTCAGGCCAGGAATTCAGCGCATTGCGAACCGCGGTCAAATGGCCGGCTAGCCATAGATCATCCTGGTGGAGCATGATGACGTGGGAGGCTTGCGCTTCCGTAACCCCCTTGTTGGTCTTGGCAGTCCATGGCTGAAGATGCGGTACATCCTCCCAGATGATGTCCATGCGGTCGAAATATGGGGCTGCGGCGCGGCGCGCAGCACCTTCATCTTCGCCAGAATTGTATATACGGAATTCAACACCAACGGGATCTTCGGCGGCAGCGCTAGCCAATGTCGCTGGCAGAAATCGTTCGCCCATGTGCACGGGAATGATAACGCTAAGCCAAGGCGTCATGATCATCATGCTCGTTTTTTTTAGATCGCTTCCGCAAATCACCGAAGAAATGCGCCTCATTTCCACCGACAATCGCGAGGGCAAAACCGCCCAGTGCTGTCTGGAGACCGAGCGTGATTGCCAAGGCGCCTAAGACTGGAGGAAGGATTGAGCTCGTCATTTGAAAATTGCGCTGAACCCAACCGACGGCTACCGCGATCAATATGATAAGGCCAACAATCACGAGGCCCAGACCCATCAGCAACATCCCCTCCAGGTTGGTGAATCGAGTTATCAACCGACTGAACAACCCGGACGGCTGATAACCCGCACGGATGCCGCATAAGCAGCCAATCAAGGTCATGATGAACGCCATGTGCCCCGATGCAACCAATGTGGAGCCGAGCAGCGTCCAATAAGAACCAATTTGAGGAAATGTGCCGGGACTAAAATATTGCACGCTGGAGGCAAGCAGCAATATCGTCCCGAACATCAATGCGAATAGAGCAGGCAAACCGAACACCCGCGTCGGCCTCAGCATCAGCAGGTAACGTAAATGCCGCCATCCGTCTCGCCACGGTCGAAGATGTGGCTCCCGGTTGCGCAAGTCAGGTGATAGAGTTGCTGGTGTTTGATCGATACGTAACTGTTTTAGAGACGCCTTGATGATCATTTCACTGGCGAATTCCATCCCGGTGGAGGTCAATCCGCATTTTTGAAATGCTTCTTTGCTGATGGCGCGCAATCCGCAATGGGCATCCCCGATTTTCGTGCCGAAAAGTAGGTTCAGCGTCCCGGTCAGAGCAGGATTGCCGATATAACGGTTCTTCCACGGCATAGCGCCCGGTGCGATACCGCCCTCAAAGCGCGAGCCTATGCACAAATCCGCGCCATCCAGAAGTCGCTCGATCATGGCGACGCCTTCCGTGAAGTCATAGCTTCCGTCGGCATCTCCCATCAAAAGATACTGTCCTCGAGCGGCTTCGCACCCCGCAATCAGCGCTGCTCCATAACCGCGGCGAGTCACCGGCACTACGCGTGCACCTAGATTTTCTGCAATAGCCTGACTGCCGTCAGTCGAGCCATTGTCCGCAACGACGATTTCACCAACCAGACCGTAAAGATCCGCCACACTCTCAATTGCACGTGCTGCTTGGGCGATACAATGGGGCAGACTGTCACGTTCATTCAAGCAGGGTATGACAATTGACAGCCCGAATTCTGATTTACCTGCCTTAGCGAGGCGAGTGGCGAAAATCGGAGGAGAAATCGCTCCCTGAGCTAATCTTATGTCCCCCATAAATACCCCTCTTCCCGAGACGATGCTTTCCCAAGCGCTACTGGATGGCATTCAAGCGATCATAATGAACGACAGAATGAAAGAAATGGTTAATCTATGATTAGGTCGCAGACAGACATTTTCCACCTTCAGGCCGTCGCATTCCATTCGTTTTCGAGACATCCCACCGATAAGCTGTATAGCCCTTAGCGAAGAACGCTAATACAATTCATGCGGCAATCCCCAATCCATAATGTGTTACAGTCGATAACAACATGGTATGGAGCGGCAGGAATAAGGCAATGACGGACACAACCTTCACCTTTCGGGTAGATTCCACGCTGAAGGCGGCGTTCAACGCCATGGCCGAAGAGCAGGATTTGTCCGCGGCGCAAATCCTCCGCAGGATGATGCGGGAAGCGGTGGAAAATCATAACGAAGCGGCCGCCCATGAGCGCTGGCAGCGTCGTGAGATCGGTGACGCCATGCATGAAGCTGACAGGACGCGCCGGCATGGCCTGTCCAATGGCGCCATAGAGGCGGAATGGCGGCAGCGGATCGATGAGACGGGCCATAGTGACGACGCCTGATCCTCTCCCCGTCTTCTGGCTGCCAAAGGCGCGCGACCAGCGTGCCCGTCAACTCGACTATCTGCTGAAGCTCAACCGGGATGTCGGCATCGCGATGGGGAATTCGATCGGTGCGACAGTGGCGCAACTGGCGATCGATCCCGATCTGTCACGGGTCGGGCGGATAGCGGGCGCTCGCGAACTGCCGGTGCCCGACACGCCTTTCATCCTCGTCTACCGGATCGAGGAGGATGCCGTCATCATCCTACGCCTGCTCCACAACCGCCGCCGCTTCCCTACGGCGGAAGACGCGGGAGTCGAGCGCAAGCCGAAGGAAAAGACGGTGGCGTCCCGTCTGGTGGAGGCTATGGTCAAGCCCGTGAGTGATCTGCAAGCCCGTATCGCCAATCTGCCCCGCCGCGCTCAGCGCGACATGGAGAGCGCCGTCAAAATCCTGCTTGAAGAATTCGAGAAGGCGACCACCGGCAGCAAGGCGGAGCATCGGCGCAATGGCCGCATTCTCAAGATCATCCTGTTCGGCAGTTACGCTCGCGGCAAGCAGGTGGTCGATCCGGTCGGCCGATATTTCTCCGACTATGACATATTGGTGGTGGTGGATCATGAGGATCTGACCGACGCCGCCCGCTATTGGGACAAGGCCGAAGACCGCATGGTCGACATGCTGACGGCCAGCGGCTGGCCGCAGCCGCTCAACCTCATCATCCATAGCCTTGACGATGTGAACCACCAACTCCGGCGTGGCCGCTATTTCTGGGTCGATATCGTCAAGGAAGGGATCGCGCTGTTCGAGGAGCCAGGCTTTCCTTTCGAAAAGCCCGGCGAACTGACCGAGAAAGAGGCGCGCGAAGAAGCCGAACTCTACTATCACGATGAGTTTGGAGAAGTGAGGCGTTGGCTTCGGATGGCTCAACATGCCCGACAGGATGCATGGTCAGAAAATGACTTAGAAGAACAGCAGAAGTGGCGCAACATAGCTGCGTTCAACCTCCATCAGGCGATGGAACGCGCCTATTATTGCATCATGCTGGTCCTGATCCTGTATCAGCCGAAATCGCACAATCTGAACTTCCTATCGAAACGGGCAGAGCAGCTTGACGAACGCCTGATCGGTATCTGGAAGACCGAGACCAAATTCGGCAAGCGCTGCTACGAGCTGCTGCGCGCCGCCTATGTGAAGGCCCGCTATTCACCGCACTACAAGATCGATGACGACGAACTGGACTGGCTGACCGAACGCATCACCGAACTGCAATCCCTGACCAAGATCATCTGCGAGGAGCGCCTAGCAGGTTAAACGGGTTCTGCCTCGCCTACGCCGTCCTCCGATCATTTTGACCCATCTGCAAATGAGAGGTGATCAACCTCCGCTAAGCTGCCTATCTGCAAGCGACCACTTGCAGACGTAATTTTACGCAGGCACAACGCCCAAATGAAGACGTTGCTGATCGAAATTTTATTGCTCGCTGGCGCGCTTGATACGCCACATGTGTTGGTGACGCCGGAAGTAGCGATACAACGGACCGCAGCATGTGGGTTCAAAAAGGTCGCTTCGAAATTCGATGACACGCTCCAAGAAGATTTGATCGTAGTTCTGGACGATGCCTCAATCTCTGATGAGCAACTGCGATGTGCGGCGCTCGCCTCTCTCGCGTCGAGTTACTATGTCACATTTCGCCCGCCTATAGAGAAGGCGTATCAGCCGTTATATTGGAACCTGTCGCGTGAACAGGGAAAAGCTGATGCGATGGCTTGGTTGGATAAGAAGGGGCTGCTCTCTCGCTTGCCGACCTACGATCCGAAGCAATCTAACAGTTCGGCTTTTGCCCGCTCTCTTGAGAACCTTTGCGGGCCAAAAGCCGCCGGAACCCTGAAAGCGTTAAACGGTATGGCGACATTCAACGACAGCGCGCTTGCCACTGGCGCATTGGATGAGGAAACCCTGTGGTGCCTTACCAACGCAGCTACGGCCTCGGGCTATCCGCTAGGCTTCCTCGGAAATGAGACCGCCGCCCCTGGCTCGCCGCCTCGGTAAGCTGTCTGTACAAAAACGACCAAAAATTGCCGTTCCCGAAAGCAATTCCATTTCGCAATTGCAGACACACCACCTGACGCTACAAGCCGTTGAATGGCTTGGCTGAAACCTTCGCGTGACATTTGGTTAGCAGTCGCCTTGCTCAGCATCGCCTGCGCCGGTTTGAGGCATTTCGCTGGCTCCGCCGTGGTCTCTACGGCGCTCTACGCGATACTGGTTCTGGTAGGCAGCGGCATCGCCATTTCCCTTTTTCTTAAAAAGAGACGGCATCGAAAGGAAAATGGCATTCTCTTCATCGCCTCGCTTGCGCCGCTATTTATGCCTTTTATCGATATTTCCAGCGGCTGGCGCATCGTCTGCCTTTTGGTGATCGCCTTGGTCGCCATGGTGGAATGGCAGTCGCAACGCACGCATCGGAACGTCGTTTAATTACCGTTCTTGGACGAAACCAGACTGTCGTCTAACCACCCAACCTTACCGTTTGCGGCGTTGAAAGCGCAGAATAGTACTGCGCGTCAGCAATCCCACACCTGTACATGAAAGCGCGATGATGAGCAGCGCGAGCCAGAACCATGTATTATCGCTTTTGCATGGCTGCGGAGCGCCTTCGCAGCCGCCACTTGCATAGGTGGCGATGAAGAAGAACGGCAAACCAAAAACGATGCCGAATATGGATGCGACTGCACATCCAATCCGCCCTGCGCCTGTAGCCGGGTTCCTATATCCTTCGTGATCCACCAATCGGATCATGTCGTAAGTCAATATCGCGAGCAAGGTCGGCTATAGCCGTTGTCAGCTTCAAACCGGACTGTCGCCTAACCACCCGATCCATACCAAAATCCTGCGGGTTGGCGCAGTGGAAAGCCGGCCAGCGTCAGGCGACCAGTTCTTGCCATTTTGGCCTCGCCTTCGGTGATCTCAAAGCGGACTGCCGTAAGGTTGACCTAGCCGAGATCCGATCACCACTGAATAGCGCGCAATGATGCGCGCCCCCAAGGAGAAAACGGCAGGTGGAAATGAATTGCCCAGAGTACGAGACCATTTTGCGAAGATGTTAACCATATCGGAATTTATTGCACTTATCGCCCGGTTGCATGGACGATATTTTTTCTCATCCACAGGGCAGTGAATTGACGCGGGATGGCTTTGACGAGCCAGGCCTCGAACCTCCTGTTGACGTATCCCCTGAACAAATACGGCAGTTCGAAGCGGAACGGCGTCGATTTTATCTGTCGGTTCGTGCAAAATTCGCTCTATCCATCACTATCGCCGTGGCTTGGACCACTCTCAGCATATGGCTCTCCCAGCGTTGGCTAAACGATCTGGCCATGGTCGCGGGATGGGCTGTTGCGCTGATCGTGATCGGTTTCATTGCCTATGTGCCCGGGTTCATGAATGCCTTTCTCATCTCGACCCTGCTGCTTGATCGCAAGCCGCCACTACGACCGATAGCCGAATATCCCGGCCTGACCGTGTTGGTAGCGGCCTATAACGAAGCGGCCGGGATCGCTGACACGCTGACGAGCTTGGCAAGGCAGGATTATACCGGCCCCTATCAGGTCATCATCCTGAACGATGGATCGAGCGACAATACGGCCGACATCGTCCGGGTACAGCTCGGCAAGCTTTCGATACCGCCCAACGCCTCATTTCGTCTGATGGATTTTGAGAAGAATCGGGGAAAATCCGCCGTCCTCAACGATGGACTTGTTGCCGCGCGTCATGACCTGATCGCCACGGTAGATGGCGATTCCTGGGTACGTAGTGACGGCTTGACCAATATTGTCGGACGGTTGCTTTCGGATCCTGCCGACACACAAGCCGTCGCGGGAGCCGTGATGGTGCGCAATTCGCGCGTCAACCTGCTCACCCGCGCACAGGAGTGGGACTATTTCCACGGCATTGCCGCCGTCAAGCGTATGCAGGGCATGTACCACGGCACGCTTGTCGCGCAGGGCGCTTTCTCCCTTTATCGCCGTGAGGCATTGGAAGAGGTCGGAGGGTGGCCGGAAAGGGTAGGCGAGGATATCGTCGTCTCCTGGGCCATGCTGGCTCGCAGGGCGCGTATCGGCTATGCCGCCAATGCCTTTGCCTTCACCAATGCACCCGAAAAATTCCGCCAGTTCGCGCTTCAGCGGAAGCGCTGGTCGCGCGGGTTGATGGAGGCGTTCAAGCTCTATTGGCCGCTGCTTTTCAAAATGCGGATGACGACGCTGTTCATCTGGTGGAATGTCCTCTTCCTGCCTTTAGACTTGGTCTACACCTTCGTCTTCATTCCAGGAATCATCCTCGCGCTGTTCGGCTATTTCTGGATCGCGGGGCCATTGACGCTGGCGGTCCTGCCGCTTGCCGCGCTTTGGAACACGGTCATATTTCGAATCCAGAAAGATGTGTTTGAAAGCGAGCGCATGAAGGTCCGTCGAAATCGCGGTGGATTTCTTTTCTATGCCCTTGCCTACAGCCTGCTCATGCAACCGGTGTGCGTATGGGGCTATATCGTTGAACTAATAGGATTGCGTAAAGCGTGGGACACAAAATGAATACCAACCATGTCGTCGCTACAATCATTGTCGCTGGCTTCTGTGGCGCCCCCGCTTTCGCTCAATCGGCTGACGATCAGCCGTTCAGTCACGCCGTGAGCACCGATCTGTTCGCCTCGACCGACGCGGACAATACGGAAGTGTATCGCGCAGGTGTGAATCTCGACTTCAAATATCTGGGGGAAGAGCAGCTTCTGGGTGTCCGCTATGAGCAAGCCTGGTACAAGCCGCTCGGTCAACGGGCGAGAACCCGGGAACGCGGTTTCCTACGCTATGCCGACAAAGGGAAGGATTGGGCGTGGACCAGCCAGATCGGCACGGACGGGCATACGGTGCTTGGTGCTGCCAGCATCCATAATAATGCCAGGTTCCGCCAGGAATATTTTGTGGAGCGGGACATTGTCGAAACACCGCGTGGTGTGGACGAAGGCATTTATTATACGTTTGTTGGTGCTGCGCTCGACCTGCCGATAGACAAGAATAACGGCTTCACGCTTGTGGGTGGCGTCCAGGAATTCACAGGTAAGAATGTTCGTCTTCACGCCCGGGGAACATATACCCATTCGATCAAATCGGATTGGGGCCTCAGCTTCCAGCTACGATCGCGTTATTACCACAGTACGCACCCCCGCGAATTCGATTATTATTCTCCTCGCTATTATCTTCAAATCCTTCCCGTGGTCCAGATGCGGCGTTATTCCGGTGGCTGGCGATACCTGTTGGCGGCTGGCATCGGCGGTCAGCGCGATGCCGTGACTGACTGGACGCAGTCCCGGTTCGCCACGGCTGAAATTACCAGCCCGGCGAACAGACGCGGGTGGTTCATTAAGGCAGCGGCTCAATACAGCAAC
The DNA here is from genome assembly GCF_013375535.1 of Sphingobium sp. 15-1. Lineage (GTDB taxonomy): Bacteria > Pseudomonadota > Alphaproteobacteria > Sphingomonadales > Sphingomonadaceae > Sphingobium > Sphingobium aromaticivastans. The sequence goes on along the minus strand of NZ_JABXJG010000001.1, from coordinate 2,857,413 downwards.
ACCCCTCTACGCACGGGAATCTACGATTATGGCCAACTGATGCTGGGTGTCGGGAAAAGGTTTTAGGTCTCCTGACAAGGCAGGGTGTAATGGCAGGTCCGTTGGTTATCTGACCCAAAAGCGGGTTGTCTCCTTACCACCAAACCTCGCCATCGAACGGTCCGCACACACCAGCGCCAGCACGAGATATTCCTGCTTGCCACAACGACCTCCCATTAGTCCGGGTGACGATGGCTTTCCAGAAACCGGGCAAGGATCTCCACCGGAATCAAGGTAGCGCGCCCGAGCTTGACGATCTCTATCTCCCCGGACTGTATGAGTTCATACAGTTTCGATCGGCTAATCCCCAGCATAGCTACCGCCTGCGGAACGCGAACGGCCAGCGGCTTCGTCACAACGGCATCGACGACGACATAGTCCGAGGGTTTGGGTTTCGTTTGCTCGATCATGGCTATCGCTGCTCCCACATGAGTCGGGCCGTGCCTGCTTCCTCGTCGATGAACAGCGCGCCGCTGATCGGGCAAAGAGGATCGTCGATCCTGACGCGCAGATAGTCGCGTGGCGGATCACTTCGTGACTGCCGGTCCCATGCATCGCCAACATGCTGCCAGCCCAGCATGACCCGGAATGAAGGGGCGTTGTCGCTCACGCGATCGTCGTTGGGTACAAGACGGATATGGCGCTGGACGGTCAGCGTCTGGATTTCGCCTTCCCACCCGCCCTGCTTCGACCGCTTGAAGCGGCCGATGATCCTCCGGCGTATCATGGCGTCACCTCCCTGCGCGTCTTGGCAAAGGCGCGATCGCTGGCGAGGAAGCTGTCCAGCATGGCCGGGATCAGATCGGCCACCTCGGCCTTGTCCTCATAGGTCCGGTTGTAGAGAGCGGCATAGTCGGCCAGCGCATGGGCGAGATCGGGCGTAACGACGAGCGCTATCTTGACCGGCGTGCGGTCGGGAAGCCTGGCGAGTTTCAGCATGGGCTTGTCTCCTTTCTTCAGCGAGGCTGGCCCCAGGGCCGCAGCACGATGTCCTTGTGGACGATGACGCGCAGCGGCCAGCCGGGGCGGATGGTGATGGTGGGCTGGATGTCGAGATTCTTCGTCACGATCCGCTGACCGGCCTGATTCACCGATTGCTGGGCGGACTCTCGAACCGCACGTATGAGGTCGCTTTCGTCACTGCCCAGCGACAGTTCGGTGCCCACACCGAGCAGGGTCGAGAGCCCAACACCTTTGAGAAGCTGCCAGCTATGAAAATCCACCTTGTCCGCCAGGCCGGCATAGCCTGCCGTGTCGGTGGCAGGCAGGTTGTCGATCTGCACCGACAAACCATCCGGCAGGATGATACGCTGCCAGACGAGCAGCGCGCGGCGCTGGCCAAAGGCGACCACGCTGTCATAGCTGCCGATAAGGCGGGAGCCTTGCGGGATCAGCACGGTCCGGCCCGTCACCGTGTCGAACACGGGTTCCGTCACCTGTGCGATCACCATGCCGGGCAGATCGGAGTTGAGACCGGTGATGAGGCTGGCGGCAATGACACTTCCCGCCATGAGTTGATAGGGTGACGCCGGCGCCAGAAGGGCATGGCCGTTGGTGATTCCACCCGACGCCTGCCCGTTCACAAAATCCAGCTTCCGTTGCTGGTTATTCTGGTCGCGCTCGGGATCGAGCGAGAGACGGTCCGCCTGGGCATTATCGGCGGCGACAGGCACGGGTTCGGACGCGGCAGCACTATCGCCCATGGAGACTGTGGCCACGGCGGCCCGCCCCGACGATTGCACCATCACGCCTGCCTCACGCGCTTGATGGACCTGGGCAGCGATGCGCTGGCGTTCGGCTTCGGCCGCCTGTTGCTCACGCGTGATGGCATCGGCGTCGGCGGACAGGGGATCTCCGCCCGCAGCCAACTCGCGCTGACGATCGAGGATCGGCCTACCCAGATCGCCGGGAAGCGGCGGTCCAAGGATCGGGGTCGTCGGCGTCACCTTGCTATAGTCGCCGGGCAAGTTCGCCACCGCATCGGCGGGCGTGCGCCGATCCGTGATCGCCTTCTCGTCATTGCCGACGATGCGGAACGTCCTCGGCCCCAGCGCCATCCACGCGACGCCGGCGATGGCGAGCGAGCCAATGGCAGCCCCGGCGACGATGACGCTGCGCCGGAAGCGAACCACCCGGCGGGGCGCGGCACGCAGTGTCAGCCTTTCAGGGCTGACCTTGGCGGATGTCGGCTCGGACGGCGCTGCCTGCCCGGTGTCGGGCGGTGTTTCGGGCGCTTCGGCCTCGAGGGGCTGCTCGCTCACGGGCGCGCCCTCCCCTTCTCACCGTCGGTGCGGCTGATCCGCACTACCGCTTGCGGGTTCTCGCCCAGACGGAGTTCGGCAGCGCCGAACAGACGATCGACGATGTAATGATTGCCGCTGACCCTGTAATTGACGAGCTGGCTTTGTCCCAGCGGGCCAACCACGAACAATGGTGGTGCTTCGCCCTGATCGAGCCGCGCGGGAAATTCGATATAGACCTTGCTGCCGTCATCCCATGCCCTGACCGGACGCCAGGGTGGATTGTCGCCGGTGATCGCATAGCTGAACCGGAGATTGGCGAGCGTCATGCCTTCTGCAATGGGCCGGGCTTGTTCGGCGCGCGCATTCTGCCGCTGCAGGGCGACGAGCCGATCCTGCGGATAGGTCCATGAGATCGCCGCCATCGCCGTCCGGTCGGTGCTTTCGAGCGCGAGATGATAAGCGCGCCGGTCAGTGGTGATGACCATGTTGGTTGCCAGGCCCGGAGCGAAGGGCTTAACCAAGATATGCACGCGCGCCTCGTCGCCCGCCCCGCCGCCACTGGTCGTATCGCCTATGACCCAGCGCACCGTATCACCCGCCGATACCGCCACCAGTTTCTCGCCCGGCTGAAGCGCGATGTCGCTTACCCGCTCGGGCGCCGTATAGAGCCGGTAAAGCGCGCCTTCCGTCCAGGGATAGACCTGCACCGCATTGATATAGCCCGAACTGGACGGCTCACGGGTGGCAGCCCTGTTGGCCGCCTCGACCCGGGCGGTCGGCATTGCGATCTCGCGGCTTGCGGCAGGACGCGGAAGGAGCTGGCCCGGCAAGGGCAACGGCACTGGCGTCTGAACGATCTCAATGGACCGGGGGGGTTCGGCTTCCAGAATAGCGGGCTGGAACCGCGCAGCGTCGAGCGCGATGGCAGGCGGCGGCATCTTCCCGGCGCAGGCAGTGGCGAGCGCCAGAAGCGGCAAGGTCATGGCGGCTTTGCGGATCATGGATGGGTTCCTTTCCGGTCGGGGCTAATGGGTGCAGCGGGCGCGGCGGAAGCCGGAGCCGAGGTCGGTGTCGGTTCGAGCAGGGGTGGGACAGGCTGTGTCGCCGCCAAAGGCGTGGCGGTCGAAGCAGGAGCGTTGACCTGCGGCGGCGGCGCGGATGCACCGCCCGGCTGTGAAGGCTGACCGTCCAGTTCGCGCGCCCAGTCGATCGCATTGACGAAGAGACCGAGCGGGTTCCTGCGGAGGGCATCGGCGGTCCTGGGCGGCTGCATCACCACCGTCAGCATGGCGGTCCAGCGCTCGGTTTTGGCGAGACTGCCCCGCTCGTAGATGCTCTCGGTCCACTTGACCTGAAAGCTGGAGTCCGACGCACGGACCACGCTCGTCACCTGCACCGAGACGCTGCGCTGGCCGATCCCGGCGAACGGGTCGTTGGATCGGGCATAGTCATTGAGGAAGATCGCCGCCCGGTCGGTCGCGAAATCATAGGCATCAAGCCAGTTACGCTTGACCAGCACCGGATCGGTCGAGACCGAGCGGACATTGGTGATGAACCGGCCCAGATGCCATGCGATCTGCCCATCGGTGGGCTGGTAGTTCTGAATCGCAGGCGCGACCGAGCGCGCCTCGCCCAGTCGATCCACCTCGACCACATAGGGCGCGACGCGGCTCTGCATCGACTGCCAGACATTCGACGCGATGAGCACGCCGCTAAGCCCAAGGCAGGAGAAGGCAACCAGCCGCCAGTTTCGCGCCTGTATGCGCGCGGAACCGATGCGTTCGTCCCAAAGCTGCCCCGCACGCTGGTAAGGCGTTTCGGGTTGGGGCGTGGTTCCATATTTCTGGATGGATCGCTTGAAGGTCATGCGGTTTCACTCCTTTTCGCTGAGATCGGGATTGGCGCCGCCGCTCGGCCGATCGCCGTCCTTGATCGTCTGCGACGCCATGTGCCGGTGATGGCGGGCGCTCTGTTGCGCGCGCAGCGAGTGCGCCCATGCCGGGGCCGGTTCGGAGGAAGGCGCCGCGCTGGATTGGGAGGCGGCGGGAGCGGGTGACATGCGCCCCGCATCCCAGGCGGTCTGCCGGCCCCTGGCGGCGCTCTCGCGGATGGGGTCGACAATGTGGGAGGCCGCCGCCTTGACGCTCTGCGAGGCTATCCCGCCCGCAGCGGTAGCGATGCCGCCAAGCCCCGCGCCGACGCTCGTGCTGCCGGAGCTTTCCTGTCCGAGCCGATAGGCGCTGGACGCGGCCGATCCCATTGCCGTTCCCGCGCGGATTGCAGCCATGCCGCCACGCCCCGCCAGCATCGCGCCCCGCGCGCCGAGCAGGGCAGCGCCGCCCGTCATGATGGCGGCGCCCGCCACCGTCCCCACCGCCGCGCCCGCGCCAAGCTGGGGCGCGCCGGAAACGAGGCCAGCGGCGATGCCGGGTCCGAAGATGCCAAGACCGAACAGGGTCAGTGCGCCCATCAATAGGGTTAGAGCCTCTGCAATCTCCGGATCGCTGCCGAGAATCGACGTCATCTGATCGAACAGATTGGTGCCGATGCCGATAATGACCGCCAGCACCATGACCTTGATGCCGCTGGAGACGACATTGCCCAGCACCCGTTCAGCCAGGAAGCTGGTCTTGTTCCAGAGCGCAAACGGCACCAGCACGAAACCGGCGAGCGCGGTGAGCTTGAATTCCAGGATGGTGATGAAGAGCTGGATGGCGAGAATGAAGAAGGCCAGAACCACCAGGAACCAGCATAGGAGCAAAACGGCAATCGAGAGAAAATTGCCGAAGAATTCGGGGAAGCCCGACATCTCGGACATTTTCTCCAGCAGGGGATGCGCCGCCTCGAACCCCGTCCCGGCGATCGCGCCGGGGTGCATCAGGTCGTCGGCCGATACACCGCCGCCGCCCGCCGTGATGCCAAGGCCGGAGAAGCTTTTGAAGATGATGTCGGCAAGGCGGGAGAAATTGCCGATGATGAAGGCGAACGCCCCGACATAGAGGACTTTCTTGATCAGCTTTCCCAGCACATCCTGGTCATTGTCCATCGACCACCACAGGGCGGCCAGCGTTATGTCGATGCCGATCAGCACCGTGGTCAGGAATGCGACATCCCCCGACAGCAGACCGAAACCCGAGTCGATGTAGCGGATGAAGGCTTCAAGGAAGCTGTCGATGATGTTGAGATCGGGATTCATGGCCAGGGCCGCCTTGCCTGATACCGTCAGTTGCGCGTGTAGATGTCGGCCGAGCCGATGAAGCGCCTGGTTCGCTCGCGCGCGGCTTCCAGTCCCTGCTGCTGGCGTGCGCGTTCGAGCGCGTCGGCGCGATATTGCGCCGCCATCATCTGCTGGATCTGGAGCTGCTGCCTGGTGCTGAGCGCAATGAGCTGGTTGGTTGCCTGCTGTGCCTGCAGGCTGCCCGCCGCCGACTGACTTTGCGCAACCAGTTCCGTCAGCAGTCCAGCGTCGGATCCGATATTCTCGACGACCTGCGCCTGCACGCGCATGGTCTGGCGATAGCCCTGCATCGATGCCTGTAGCCGGGCGCGCGCCTGGGCGATGATCTCATTGTCCGAGAGGGTCGTGTCGAACACGGCCGGAAACTGCCGGCGCAGAGCATCGTCGGTGGACGCCAGATCGAAGGCGATACCCTCGGCCTGGTTCATCAGCATGCCGATCTTCTGCATCGACCGGGTGATTTGCGCGAGCGAGGAGAAGTCGAGCCGCTGGAGATGCTTCGCCATGTCGGTCAGCATCGATGCCTCGTTCTGAAGCGATCGGACCTGGTTGTTGATCTGTTGCAGCGTGCGGGCGGCGGTCAGCACATTCTGCGCATAGTTGCTGGGGTCGAACACCACGATGGCGTGCACAGGCGCGACCGGCACGACGAGGGTTGCGCCAACCGATGAGGCCGCGAGGAGTGCGGAGAATATATAAGGTTTCATAGGTCGAACTCCGTCTGCTGGAGGTTGAGGGGATCGCTCCCGATATTTGGCATATCGGGAAAATCAGGGAGAAGATCTGCCGCCCACTCAAGGCCGCGGGCGCGCAGGAACGCGGCCAGGAACCCGTCGCGGCCATGCTCGTCCAGCAGCCGGTCGATCAAATTTTGGATTTGGGGATCGGAGGCGCCGCACAGAGCGAGCGCGATGGGGCCAAGGGCAAGCTCGAACAGCCGGTTGCCGCGCCGCGATTGCAGATAATAATGCCGCTTGGGCGTCGCGCGGGCGATAAGCTCGATCTGCCGGCCATTGAGGCCGAGGCGCTCATAGGCGGCACGCGCCTGCAGCTCTTGCCCCCGGTCATTGGCGAGAAAGATGCGCTGCGGGCAGCTTTCGATGATGGCGGGCGCGATGCTGCTGTCCGCGATGTCCGCGAGGCTCTGGGTCGCGAACACAACGCTGACATTCTTCTTGCGAAGAACCTTCAGCCATTCTCGAATGCGGGCCGCGAACAGCGGATTGTCGAGAAACACCCAGGCTTCGTCCAGCACCAGCAATGTAGGCCGGCCGTCGAAACGTTCCTCGAGACGGTGAAAGAGATAGGTCAGCACCGGCAGCACGGCCCCGGCACTGTGCATCAGCGTCTCGGTCTCGAAGCACTGCATGCCGGAAAGAGCGAGGCTGTTTTCGGCGGCATCGAGCAGCCGCCCGAACGGCCCTTCCAGCGTATAGGGCATCAGCGCGGTTTTCAGCGCGTTGGACTGAAGCAGCACCGACAAACCCGTCAGCGTGCGTTGCTCCACAGGCGCGCTGGCAAGGCTGGTGAGCGCCGACCACAGCGCGTCCTTGACCTCGGGCGTCACCTCTATCTTTTCGTGGGCTAGCAGCGCGCCAACCCATTCGGCCGCCCATGTCCGCTCGGCGTCGCCATCAATGGCGCGCAACGGCTGGAACGCGAGCGCATCGCTATCGCCCAGCGCATGATGCGCCCCGCCGCAGGCCAACACAACGGCGCGCGCGGATAGCCCCTTGTCGAAAATATAGATTTGCGAGCCGGGGTAACGGCGGAATTGAAGCGCGAGCAGCGCCAGCAGCACCGACTTGCCCGCGCCGGTCGGCCCGACGATCAGCATATGACCGACGTCGCCAACATGGGTGCTGAGACGAAAGGGCGTCGATCCGCTCGTCTCGGCATAGAGCAAGGGCGGCCCAGCCAGATGATCGTTGGTGGCCGGCCCTGCCCACACCGATGATAGAGGCATCAGATGGGCGAGGTTCAGCGTATGGATCAAAGGCTGCCGGGCATTGGCATAGACATGGCCCGGCAGCGAGCCCAGCCAGGCTTCCACCGCGTTGATGCTCTCGCGGATGCAGGTGAAGCCGAGCCCGCCCACGACCCGCTCAACGATGCGGACCTTTTCATCAGCGGCGGCGCGATCCGTGTCGGAAACCGTGATCGTCGCGGTATAATGGCCGAATGCCACATGATCGCCGCCCAAGGCCTGCATCGCGAGATCGGCATCGGCTACCTTGTTGTCGGCATCGCTGTCGGTCAGCGCGACCGGCTCGTTCATCATGACTTCGCGCATGAGTTGCGCGATGGACTTGCGCTTGTTGAACCATTGCCGCCTGATCTTCGTCAGCGCCCTGTTGGCCGCTTCCTTGTCGAGCGCGATGAAGCGGGTCGCCCAGCGATAGGCGAAGCCCTGCGCTTCAAGCGCGCTCAGGATGCCGGGCCGGGTGGCATTGGGAAATCCCAGCACAGTGACGGTGCGCAGATGTCGATCGCCCAGCATCGGTTCGATGCCGCCCGACAAGGGCGTATCGACCAGCAGCCCGTCGAGATACATCGGCGTTTGCGGTACGTGGACGGGGTGCCGCCTGGCGGAAATGCAGCCGTGCAGGAAGGTCAGCGTCTCGCCATCATCGAGCGCGCGGACCTCCGCCATGAAGCCGGAAAACAGGTCCAGCACCCGATCGGTCTGGGCAATAAAGGCGGCGAGTTCCTGCCGCCAGTTACGGTCCTGCCGCGGCGTCTCGCGTTCGAGCAGCGCGCTTGCCGCGCGGCTCAACTGGTCGGCGGGCGGGAGATAGCAGAGGGTGAGATGGGTGCGACTCTCGAAATGCTGGCCCTTGCGTCCGTCGAAATGCGCGCGCCGCTCCTCGTCCACCAGCCAGGACGCCGGGTCCGGGAAGCGGGAGGGTGGATAACCCAATGCCTCGACCCGTTCGGCGTCGAAGAACAGCGCCCAGCCCGATCCCAGGCGGCGCAGCGCATTGTTCGCCCGCGCGCAGACCGACACCAACTCTGCTTCGGTAGCGCTTTCCAGGTCTGGTCCGCGCAAGCGAAGCGTCCTCTGGAACGACCCATCCTTGTTCAGCACCACCCCGGGCGCGACCAGCGCGGCCCAGGGGAGATGATCGGCGAGGCGATCGGGCAGGGCACGATATTCACGCAGGTTCAGCATGAGAGATGGACCTTCTGCCGGAGGTGGCGAGCGAGGACGGGCGCGAAATCGGGATCGCGCCTGGCGGCAAAGACCGCGAGACTGTGTCCGGCGAGCCAGAGCAGCAGCCCCGCGATCCATTGCTGGAGGCCCAGCCCCATGGCGGCGGCGAGCGTGCCGTTGAGGATCGCGATCCCGCGCGGGGCGCCGCCCAGTAGGATCGGTTCGGTTAGCGAACGATGCAGCGGCACCTCAAAGCCTTCGACAGGCCCGCCGCCAAAATGACCCGCGCCGATGAAGCTGGTCTCGACCATCAGACCAGCGCCCCGCCGCCGAAGCTGAAGAAGGACAGGAAGAAGCTCGACGCGGCAAAGGCGATCGACAGGCCGAACACGATCTGGATCAGTTTGCGAAAGCCGCCCGACGTCTCGCCAAAGGCCAGCGCCAGGCCCGTGGTGATGATGATGATCACCGCGACGATCTTGGCGACCGGGCCTTGCACCGATTCGAGAATCTGCTGCAGCGGCTCCTCCCAGGGCATTCCGGAACCGGCCGCAAAGGCGGAAACGGGCACAAGAAGTGCGACGGCGACAAGCAGCCTGTCCGACAGGCGGCGGGTAATGGACGCATCAGGGGCGCGCATGGGTTCAGTCTCCTATACTGTGGGGGATGATGAGGTGGGAGACGGCGTAATCGCCGTCGGCATCGAGACCACCGACCTCGACGACGGACTCGATCCTGCGGCCGGTGCCCCGGCCGGAGATGAACACCACCATGTCGATCGCCTCGGCAATCAGCCGCCGCGGCACGGTGACGACGCATTCGGCGACAAGCTGCTCGATCCGGTAAAGCGCGGCGCGGGCGCTGTTGGCGTGGACCGTAGCGATGCCGCCGGGATGGCCGGTGTTCCAGGCCTTGAGCATGTCCAGCGCCTCGCCGCCCCGGACCTCGCCTATGATGATGCGGTCCGGGCGCAGGCGCAGCGTCGAGCGCACCAGGTCGGCCATCGTCACAACGCCCGGCCTGGTGCGAAGCGCGACCGTATCAGGCGCGGCGCATTGCAACTCGCGAGTGTCCTCGATCAGGATCACCCGCTCATCGAGATCCGCCATTTCATGAAGGAGCGCGTTGGCGAGCGTGGTTTTGCCCGACGAGGTGCCGCCCGCGACGAGGATATTCCTGCGCTCGACCACCGCGGTCGACAAGGCGAGCGCGACCTCGGCGCGCATGATGCCGTCCGTCACATAATCCATCAGGCGATGGATGCGCGCGGCCGGCTTGCGGATGGAAAAGCAGGGGGCTGCCGACACCGGCGGCAGCAGCCCTTCGAAACGCTCGCCGCCTTCTGGCAGTTCGGCACTGAGGATCGGCGCATTGGCGTGAACCTCCGCGCGCGCATGGCTGGCGACCAGGCGAATGATCCGTTCGGTTTCGGCAGGCTCGAGCCGTGCGCCGGTATCGATACGCCCTTCGCCCAATCGGTCGAGACGCAGCGCGCCATCAGGGTTGACCATGATCTCGACGACGAGGGGATCGGACAAAGCCGCGGCTACGGCCGGTCCCATCGCCGTGCGAAGCATCGCCCAGTGACGACCGCGAGCGGTCGCGTTGCCGGCGCTGCTCATCGCGCGTCTCCTTCATCGGAAGAGGCGGTATCGATCGATCGGCCGGTGGCGAGTTGCCGCCCGACCTGATCCACGAAGCGGCGGAAGCGCTCGCGCCCTACCGCTTGCGCGGCCTTGTCGGCTTCGGGCAGCGGCGCGGTGACGGTAAGCTGATAGCGGACGAACAGCGAGAGCGTTTCCAGAAGGACAAGGCTGTCCCGCTCGATCCGGCCGAGCTGGGTGCTGATCCGGTCGAGCCGGACTTTGAGAAGATCGTCGACCTCGCGCGTGGCGCGGCGATTGAGATAGGCGCGCAGCGCGTCAGCGACGATCGCAGATTTGGACGTGCCCGGTTTCGATCCGAGCCGTTCCAGTTGCGCGGTCAGTTCCTCGTCCAGATAGAGGTGATGGCGGGGTTTCATATTTGCCGACTTTCCATCAGAAGCTCGGCAGCAGATCGTCGCCGCGATCGGCTTCGTTCATCGCATGGGCCCGCTGCACGCTATTAAGGCCGCGCAGACGATCCATGGCGCGCCGGTCGGCAACCTCGTCGCTCTCGTCCTCCGTGCCGACCAGCACATCGCGATCGGGTTCGACGACCTGGACGCTCTGTTCTTCGGGAAGGCCGGGATGTCGCTGCTGCTGCGGGCCGCCCTCGCTTTCCTCGTCAAAGGCCTGAGCATCTTCCTCGACGCTTGCCGTCAGACCGATGTGCAAACCACGCACCTCGCTGCCCCAATCGTCGGGACGCGGCTTGGGCCGATCGGCATAGACGCCATCGTCATTATCAAGATTGGGAGGCGGCAGCACCCGCACCGTAAAATTGCGGTCCTCGAAATAGCGCAGCTTCTTCGCGCGAATGGGAGCCAAGCCCGAAACCAGCACCAGTTCGTCGGCGGGCGGCAACTGCATCACCTCGCCGGGCGTCAGCAACGGGCGGGCCGTCTCCTGCCGCGAGACCATGACATGGCTGAGCCAGGGCGCGAGCCGGTGGCCTGCATAGTTGCGCTGCGCGCGCAATTCGGTGGCGGTCCCGAGCGCATCCGAAATCCGCTTGGCCGTGCGCTCATCATTGGACGAGAAGGCGATGCGCACATGGCAATTGTCGAGAATGGCGTTGTTCTCGCCATAAGCCTTGCTGATCTGGTTGAGGCTCTGGGCGATCAGAAAGGCGCGGATGCCGTAGCCCGCCATGAAGGCCAGCGCCGTCTCGAAGAAATCGAGCCGCCCCAGGGCCGGGAACTCGTCCAGCATCATGAGGAGCTGATGCTTGCGGCTTTTGCGGGGATCGCCCTCCAGCCGTTCGGTCAGGCGACGGCCGATCTGGTTCAGGACGAGGCGCACCAGCGGCTTGGTCCGCGAAATGTCGGACGGCGGAATGACCAGATAGAGCGATACCGGCACCGGCCCATCGACAAGATCGGTGATGCGCCAGTCGCAGGCCGCCGTGTTGCGCGCAACGATGGGATCGCGGTAGAGCCCAAGGAACGACATGGCGGTGGAGAGAACGCCACTGCGTTCATTCTCCGACTTGTTCAGCACTTCGCGGGCGGCCGACGCGACGACGGGATGGACCTGTGGATGCTCCTTGGTGCCCAGATGGTTGGTCGCCATCATCCGGCGCAGCGTGTGGGCAAAGGATCGCCGCGGATCGCTCAGAAAGGTCGCTACCCGCGCAAGGGTCTTTTCCTCCTCGGCATAGAGGACATGGAGGATCGCGCCGACCAGCAGCGAGTGGGAGGTTTTTTCCCAATGCGAGCGACGTTCGAGCGCACCTTCGGGATCGACAAGGATGTCCGCGATATTCTGGACATCACGGACTTCGTCCGGACCCTTGCGCACCTCCAGCAGCGGATTGTAGCGGGCCGAACGCGGATCGGTCGGGTTGAAGAGCAGGCAATGCGAGAAGCGCGAGCGCCAGCCCGCGGTGAGCTGCCAGTTCTCCCCCTTGATGTCATGAACCACGGTGCTGCCGGTCCAGGACAGCAGGGAGGGCACCACCAGCCCAACGCCCTTGCCCGAACGGGTCGGCGCGAAGGCCATGACATGCTCCGGCCCGTCATGGCGCAGATAATCCGCACCAAGCCTTCCGAGGAACACACCTGCGTCACCGAACAGCCCGGCCTTGCCGATCTCTCCGCGCGACGCCCAGCGCGAGGAACCATAGGTGGTGACATGGCGCTTCTGCCGGGCCCGCCAAAGCGAACCGATGATAGCCGAGGCGCAACCCAGAAAACCGCTCGCGCCCGCCAGCGCTCCGGCCTTGTCGAACACCGCCGGGGCATAAGCCTCATAATGATACCACCAGCCGAAGAGCTGCCAGGGGCGATAGATGGGGGTATCGAGCAGGATCGCCCAGGGTTGGCCAAGCTGCGCCTGATAGCCAAGCATCGCCGCGGCCCATTGGGTCGCGGCCCAAAGCCCCAGGATGACGATGGCGAAAACGATGAAAATCTGCCCGACGAGCAGCTTGGTAGGGGTCATGGCGATGGCTCCGACTCGCGGGCCGCGACATGCGGCACGGACGGGGCCAAAGCTGGATCAGGTCAGGGAAGAGGCGTTACATCGGTTGCACCCGGCCAAACCCGCTGGAGGCACAGTTTCATACGCGGCTAGATAGATGCTGGGCGCCATGAACTCATCCTGCATTTCAAAATACAAAATGATCCGGTTTCGGATACGACGGATTAATTATTAATATACAGCAACTATTTAATATACAATCTAATTTATTACTAAAATCAAATTTTACCAATCCGCTTCCAAAACTCTTGTGAAGAACAGATTCAATCGATATCTATACTTATAAAAATCTGCACTGACATGCCAACTTTAACCTACACATGCCCCCATCCGCCCACCTCATATTTTTTTCTTCAGAATCATGCCGGGTTCGTGCTTTATTGGGTGTACGCCAACCCTATCTGATCGGCATCAGGTGCGCCCCACCCCCCCGTCGGTGCGAAGGCGCACCGCCGCTCATGAAACAGCGCGATCACATCACTGGCCGTCATCGTTGCCTTCTCATGGATGCGCGCCGCTCGGACAAACCCATCATGGCGGATGGAGAACCCCGTCCGTTTCCAACAGGTGCAGCGCACGGGCAAACGTCACCCCACTATGAAGACGCCACCATTGCCCGGTGTGCCGCATCCACTGAATGTCGAAGTTGTCCGGCCCCATCCGGTCAATCCGCGCGAAGGGCGCATCGAACTCCTCGCCGCGATTGTGTACCATCCCCGATCGGTAACGCTGCATGAAACGATAGCGCCCTGCCGCATACGCTCCCCGTATGTCGATGACGTAGTTCCACTCGGTCGGCTTGATCGCAGGCAAGAAACGCGGTTTAAGCACGTCGCTGATGAACGACTCACAAGCTTCCATGATGGCCCGCTTCTCGACGTCATCCGGAGGAATCGGACGCGACGGCGCTTTTGCCCAGACCCGCAGCTTACTTCCGGGCATTTCGAACCTTCCGCCTGCCACTGTGAATCCGAACTCCGCATGGCATACAAATCTTGGCGGGACACTGTAAAGGCGCCCCGGAAAGGTCGACGGCGACAGCATGACGTTCGAAAAGATTCGGCAAATCAGGACACGCCTCGCAGCGCTGGATGCCGAGCGGTCGGAACTTGAACGCGCGCTCCGTGTGCTCGAAGGGGAACAGGGCAGGAAAGTGTCGGACGAGATGTTGGCGACAAACCCGACTACTCCGACGATCTCAGCCTCTTCATCGCCCGATGCAAAACTCGCGCTGTTCCGTCAGTTCTTCGCCGGCCGCGTCGATGTTTTCCCCCCGACGATGGGATAACAACAAGACGGGCTGTTCCGGTTAATCTCCGGCCTGTGCCAACGAGTGGGCGAAAGGGATTTGCGGCAGAGGACGGTGAAATGCGGCGAGTGCGCGCATCAGGCTTTCCTTCCCGCATTCTATCTTATCGATGCCGAAATATGCGATGTGAGTGTGAACTGCCTGAGGAATTACCGAAGGCCTGAACCTCCAAGATCCTTGGTGTTTGACACCTATGGCTTAGAGCATATTTGTCCTTGGTCCTAGGACAGCGGACAGATGAGCTCGCCATGAAAAGCCAAGACATCGTTATATTGCTCAAGCTGGTGAGTTTGGAAGACCAGATCAGGCGAGGCTGCCTTAATGAGCCAGTTAGCTCCGACCCATTTGCACTGAGAAGTCTGGAAAGCGCATTGGGCATCAGCAAAACGGAGATAAGCGCATCACTCCAGCGCAGTATCGCTGCCACATTGGCCATTAAGTCCAACGATCGCCCGAAAGTCAACCGACGCAATCTCACTGAATTTGTTCAGCACGGGCTGAAGTATGTGTTTCCTGCCAAACCTGGTGCACCGCAGCGTGGCATCGCTACCGGTTTTGCTGCTGCGCCCATGCCCGAAGGACAACTTGTTAGCTCAGGCGCGGATATCTATGTGTGGCCTCACGCCGAAGGAAGCCAGCGAGGTTCATCAATAACGCCATTATTCAAATCTGTCCCCGAAGCAGCTCTCATAGATCAGCGACTTTATGAATTTCTGGCGCTGGTCGATGCGATCAGGCTGGGCAATCAGCGCGAAGCCAATCTGGCCCAAGACAGGTTCGAAGAACGGATGGCGCGCGCATGAGCCTTCAAGGTGAACTTCTCACAATGCTCGAGACTGTTGCCGATGATCTTGTTGGTCCCCCGTTTATCTTGTCGCTGTCGTTGACAAGGCCCGCCGCAATATAGTCGACGATCTCAATCCGGTTCTGCATGGTTTCCCGCGCCTGACCGGCCTTTACACGCCCACCTCGCCAATAGGACGCCGCAACTCTGCTCGACGGACAGCGAAGTCCGCCTCGACTTCTTCGTTGAACCGGCCATGCCCGGCACGGAGCGACAAACGGGCCGTCTCGACCTTCTGCCTCAAAAAATCATCATAGCCTTGCGCTTCACGCTGACGCTGGGCGAACCCGCGCGCAAAGTCGCGCACGATCTGCAAAGCCGGGCGATGCGCCGCTTCGACCCCTTCCATGAAGATATTACGGAGGTCAGGTTCCAGCTTCATCATGAAAACGGCGTCCTTGGACATCGCCACTCCGTATTTACGATAGACCGCCAAAATCTATGCGATATCCTTGCTTTCGATCCCTAAGAAATCGACGGGCCGCTACGCTGGCGGCCGATCGTCCAGTTGATCGCATCGCCACGCATGATGCCGGACACCTGCTTGTCGATGTGGCGATCCAGTACAGGTCGCCACGGCACGAAGGTAAATTCGCGGCTCTTTTCGATCAGCGCATAACGGCCCGATGCCAGGTCTACCGGGCGACGATACACACCCTCGATCCGCTCACCCGGCCTGGCCTCTGCATAAGCCAGCCCGAGCTCGTCGGAAAGTTGCCCCGCGACGCGGGCGAGTTCCCGCCGCCGCAATGTCGCCAGCAGGTTCGCGCGGATGACGATGTTATCCTGCTCCTGCTTTGCCAGTCCCTGTTCGATCAGCCAACGCCGCCGCTGGTCCAGCGCCTCGCGCGCTTCCCGGCCGAAACCCGCATCGCGCAACGGTTCGGGATCGGTGCCGGCTAGCTGCCGGTCGAGCCAGGTCGCGCCATCGCTGCCCACTTGCCGGTCGAGCGGCAGCGTGGAGAGCGTCTCGATGATGACCGGCGCTGCCTTCGCCTGCCGGGCCTCGAACAGGATCGCTCGTTGGACATAATCGGGAGCGATGATCCATGTGCCATCCGCCTCGCGTTCAAGGCTGCCCATGATTCTGCGCATCGCTTCCAAACGTCGGACATGGGTTTCGGCATAGCTCTGCGAAGCATTGGGATCATGCCGAAGATGGATATCGATCGAATAGCGTCCGCCATGCGCGGCGGCGACCTCCGCCACGGTGCGATCCACCGCACGGGCAGCGACAATTTTCGGTTCGATCCGCACCAGCGCGTCCGCGGGAATCGGACCCGTCGCATCGCCCCTGCCAATATCGACATAATGCGACCGCCCATCGGTCGCGTCCACGATCAGATAATGGCGGTCATTAAGCTCGTCGGACAGACCCCGCTCCACCATGCGCCCGACGACCGCTTGCATGGCCGCCGGATCGGCAATCACATAGTCGCTCCCGGCGCGTTCCAGCCCATGCTGCGAGAAGGCACGCTGCATGGTGCGGATGATGTCGCCCCGCTCCCCCATGCGACGCAGCACATCATCCATGCCTTCGGCCAAGCTCCAGCGGCCCGGCTCGATCTCGTCGGCGAGGCCCAGCCGTTCGAGCTTGCGCAGGCGGCCCGCGCGCAAGCTCTGCTGGAAGGGATCGCGGTCGGCGGCGGCCACCATCCGATCCCGGTCCATCCCGCGCAACAGATGACGATCGATGCTGGTCAACCGCTCCTGCTCGATCTCGTTGCGGAGGCGCTCGCCAATCTCGATGTCGGTGCGCGGCCCCAGGTCGAGCGACACCAGCTCGGCGGCGCGTTCACGGATTCCTCCGGTCAGATATTCCCGGCCGATGATCAGATCGCGGCCGCGCTCGTCCTTGCCGCGCACGACGATATGGCTGTGGGGATGGCCGGTGTTGAAATGATCGACCGCCACCCAATCGAGCTTCGTGCCAAGATCCTGCTCCATCTGCGTCATCAGGCGGCGGGTCAGCGATTTAAGGTCGTCGTAATGCTCGCCGTCCTCGGCCGAGACGATGAAGCGGAACTGGTGCCGATCGCCTGTCTGGCGCTCGAGGAACGCCTTGCCGTCGGCCCGGTCTTCGCCGGTCGAATAGAGCTGGCCCGGCGTGCGCTCGCGGGTCACGCCGTCGCGCTGGATATAGCGCAGATGCGCGCGCGCTGCATCCATGCCCTTCGTCCGGTCGAGCCGGACGATGCGTGATTTCACGATGGCGCGACGTTGGCGGTAGGCGGCGAAGCGATCGCGCGAAGCAAGCACCCGGCCGACACCAACGCCAACGCCTGATCGGTTGCCATGGAACCGGCTTCGGCGCGCGCCAGCGGTCCTGATCCCGCCGGCCAGATTGGCGGCCTGCAACACCAGTCCCCTATAACTGCGCCCGCGCCGGATTGGCGTTGCGCGCGGCTTGCCCAGATGCGGTTCGATCTCGTCGTCATGCGACATGGTGCAATTCCTTTGGCGTAGCGCCGATGGCGCCATGAAGAGTGGCGGAAATCCGCGTCTTTTGGGGAACATGGCGCTATACGCAGATTCGTGCCGCCATCGCCCCACCTCGGAAAAAGGATGTGCAGACAAGAGGTTATGGCGTGATGCCCAAAGGCATGGCGCCATTTCTTTGATCTTGCCCTAGCCGCGTTCCCCCTCCGATCCGCGCCTTTTCCGTTCCCCGACCGCCATCTCCCGATCATGCCGATGGCGCGGCGGCGCCTCGCGACGCCGCCCCGGAACCACCATCATTCCCCCCGTTCTTGACGATCCCGCTCGGCTAGGGCGGCCTCCAGTTCGGCCTTGATCTGCCGGATTTCCATCAAGTCATCGTTCCATTCGAGTTCGGCCCGAAGTTCGTCGATATGCTGTTGAACTGTCATCTTGACCTCCTGATCTTCGAAAGACAGGAGGGGCGCCCGGCATGGATCGGGCCGGGTCAAGGACCGCGAAGCGGCCGCGCGAGCGGCGATGCCGGGCGCTATTTTTTCCGGCGCCGCGCTGGCCTGGCGCGAGGAGAGATGCCGCCTGATCGCCGGGAAAAATGGTGTCCGGCGTCGTCCTTGAGGCGGCCCGATCCATGCCGGATAATGGGCATGGCTGAGCGGATTTTTGCTCTCGGCTTGGCGCCGCGCTCTCATTTGGGGGTCTGCCAAGCTGGTTCGAGCGGCACGAGGATCGTCCTGGCCGGCTCCCTCTGGACGCTTTCGTCAGCGGGCTGCGGGGCCATGGCGAGCGTGAAGAACAGCCTCGTTCCCGACAGGATCGCGGGCGGCAGGGAGGGACTGGCGGGCGCTCCGGCAAGCTGGGCGATGTAGCCGCGCGTCTCGGCGGCGAGCGGTCTACGGTCACGCAGATGCGCGGCATAGCGGCCGGGGCCGGCATTATAGGCGGCGAACAGGCCGGGATAGCCGAAACGGTCGTACATGGCGCGCAGATAGGCGGCGCCCGCCATGATATTGTCGCGCGGATCGTGCGGATCGGGGCCCAGGCCATGGGCCTCGCGCATCGCCGCCCATGTACCGGGCATGAGTTGCATGAGCCCCATGGCGCCAGCCCGGCTGACGATGGGACGGCCGTTGAGATGGGTACGCCCCCGGCTTTCAACCTGCATCACGGCGGCGATCCAGGCCTGCGGCACGGCAAAGCGCCGGGATGCCTCCGCAATGATCGGCCGCCATCGTTCGATGGCCGGACTGAAGGCGGCGACCGGGTCCACATTCCGTGCAATCGCGCTGCCGGGCGTGATTGAAAGCGCCAGCATCAGCGCTGCAAAGCGGATCAGCGTAACCACAGCGGGGTTGCCCTGCCAATGATCGCTTGCCCGTCGACCGGTCCGAAATAGCGCCCGTCGAAGGAGTCGGGCCGGTCCATCAGGAGGAGCAGGCGCCCATCCCGGAGCCGTTCGCAGCCCTGCCACCAAGACAGCAGGCGGCCATGGCGATCCCGAACATGCCGCTTGGCGACCGGCCGGCCGTTCACGAACAGCGTGACCCCAAGCGCGCAGACATTGTCACCGTCGCCCGCGACGATCCGCTTCACGAGGGGGACATTGGCGGGGATATAATGACGGTTGGCCGCAAGCGCGCGAACCGAGTTCGGCGTGCGCGCCAGCACCATGTCACCGGTCCGCAGCCGGTTGCCCGGATGAATGCGCCACAGACCGATCGGCGCGCTGGACGAGGCATTCCAGACGAGGCGGGGTGCCGGCCGGATCGCGAAATCGAGGCTCGCGGCGAGACCGATAAGGACCAGCCCCGCGCCCCCTGCGAGAAAGACGGGGCCTCGGCGGCGGCGCAATTGCCGGGCAAGGGGCGGTTCCCAATCCAGGAGCGGCGCGGGTTTGGGGCGATGGAGCGGTTTACGCATCGGCGCCTCCCTTTGGAGAGGGTTTCCCGTTGGTGCGGGACCAGGCGTCAAGGTCGTCAATATGGTAGCGGATGAAGCGGCCATGGCGGCGGAAACTGGGTCCCAGGCCTTTCCAGCGCATCTGTTCGAGGGTCCGCCAGTTGAGGCCGATATAATAGGCGGCTTGCGCTGTATTCAGAAACGGGCTGCCCTTTCGCGCCCGGGCGGCGCGGGCGTTCTCGTCTTCGTCATCCATATGCGTGATCCTCCTCGAAGGCGGCGGAGGAAAAGCATTCGTCCACCACCGGCCGGGAGAATGCAGGCGCGAACGCATTCTCGGCAGGGTCGATTTCGCACAGAGCTGTTTTCGACCGCCCGCGCTCCATCCCGCGCGAAAGCCCCCGCAACCATGGTTGCGGGGGCATGAGACGGTCAGACCGTCTCGTTGACAATCACGGCGAGAACATCGTCGTCCTCCTGTCCGGCGGCCCGGCCAAGATTGGCGTAGATCGGCCACTGCGCGATCTGCGGGTGGAAGATCCGGAGCGAGATATAGGCCTTGCCGGTTTCGCGTCCGGTCTTGATCCAGCCCGCGCCGAGTTCGTTCGTGCCGCTGTAGATGCGGAAATCGGGCTGCCCATCTGTGCGCTTGTCGGGATTGGGAACGATCTCGATGCTAAGCGGATTGCGGCGGCCAAGAAGACCGATTGCGCCGCGCATCTCGTTGGTTTCCCGGTTGCGCGAGACGATGCCGAGAGTGGACATATGCTGTTCCTTTCGCTTTCCCGCCGGAGCCGATCCCCGGCGATGCGGGACCGTGATGGGCTGGCCGGGACGCGCGCACCCGATGGGCCGGAGCGCCGAG
Source organism: Sphingobium sp. 15-1 (assembly GCF_013375535.1). Lineage (GTDB taxonomy): Bacteria > Pseudomonadota > Alphaproteobacteria > Sphingomonadales > Sphingomonadaceae > Sphingobium > Sphingobium aromaticivastans. The sequence goes on along the minus strand of NZ_JABXJG010000001.1, from coordinate 2,837,262 downwards.
CGGAGGACCGGGATGCGCGGCTATTTTGGAGCGAAGCGGCCGCGAGGAGCCGGAGCGTGAGCGAAGGCGGGGAAAATAGGCGCGCATCCCGGTTGCGGGCGTGCGGGCCAGCCCATAGGTCCGACACGCAGCCGGGTTCGGGTCTCGGTCGAAAGCGGGCAGCAGCGCCTGCCGACCTTCGGTCTCGCGGCCAGGCAACGGAACATCAGGGCGTGCCGCGACGGTCCCATGGGCGATCTCACCGATCCGAAAGTGTAGCCCTATTGTTCCAAAGCCCTCCAGCCCTCATTTTTTCGCGCAGGAGTTCAGGAACGGCGTGATCGTCCTCACATGCGCGTCGATGCGTTCGAGCACTGGCGCAAGAACGACGGCGCGTTCCGGAAGATGCCACCCGGCCCGTGAACAGGCTGCGGAACAGGGCAACCTTTGCCGAGGATGGAGACTTGTTGGTCACCGTCGCGCCCGCGAAGGGACCAGATTGGGTGACAGTTTCGTGGGCGAACAATTGCTTCTCGAGCGCGGCATCGAGGTCCGCCTGCTTGATCCTGAGTTCGCCCATTCGCCGCCGGACGGAAGCCATTTCCATTCTGATCGCCGCTGCACCGCCGACCGTCACGACCGCCGTCTGAAGACCGGCGGAGCTTTCCGCCTCCGCCAAGCCATCGTTCCATTTGTCTAGAAGGGTCGGCTTGCGGCATGGAGCTCTATGTCGGTTGCGGCAAAATCCTTGCCAGCACACAGCAGCGGTTCGCCGCGCTCCTTCGCGACCGCATAGACCATCAGATCGAGCAGGTTGAGCAACCCTCCCCGCCCATTGCCTTTTCCATAAAGCGGAATCGCTTCCAGAACACGCTGAGCGTGATCCTCGGTGAAAGGCAGCACGGTCAGACCGCCATCCCGCCATTGGTCCACGAGTTCCCGAGCCGGCTGTGTTGCATCCACCCGGCTTCCGCTCGCAACAGCCCAGAATTCTGCAAGCGCCGGTGCCGGCAGGAAGCCGGCTTCCTCGTCAAGCGCGTCGAGAATGCGGTCACCCCCCTCTTCCCCAAGCAGAACGGCGATCAGCGCCGAGCTATCGACAATCACCGGGGCAATCCATTCTCATCGTACAGTTCCGTATCGATTTCTGCCATGGTGGGATATTGGCGTTTCGGCACCTTGGCGAGAATCGCTTCGATCCGCGCCCGCCGTTCTTGCTGATCAGAAAGAGGCTTGGGCAGGGGCATACGATCCAGCGCTTCCTCAATCACCTGCACCTGGCTGCGCCCATTGCGGGTCAGAAGCGCGAGGCGGGCGAGTGCGCGATCAGAGCGAATGGTGATGGCGCGCTGTTGGCGCCGGGAGGGGGGGGACATGGATGTCATCCTCAGAACCATGGGTCGGCAAGGAGACTATCATGATGTGCAGCTACGTGCAAGTACGCCATGTCGGACGGGGCGTGACGGGCACGGATCCAAGAGTTTGCCGGACCAGTTGCTATCCCGACGCCGAAGCCGCCGCTGCACGCAATTTGCCGAGCACGCGCGCTGCGGCATTGCTGCCCACGGCCAGTTCGCGCGCATAGCGCAACGCCGTCGTCGACGATGACCAGCGGAGGGCAAGTGCGATCCCCGCGCCCTCGACGCCGGGTTCGAGGTCTACCATCCCAAGGTCGATCGCCTGAATGGTCCGACGGCGGAGGTGGCCATCACCCCCTGACGGGTGAGGACATGGAGGAACATGTCGAGGGACTGGGCCGTCTGCAGTGCCAGAGGAGCTTGTGCCATGACCTTCGTCTTCAATCGGGCTGGGAAGAGAAGACGGCAGATCATCGTCGTCCCGCGGGCGCATCAGCGCCCGGACGGCGGGGATCATCGCCTGCGGCACCAGCATCATCTCCAGCCCGAGCGCGCGGGAGACATTCATGAGCGTGGTGACACGGGCAGCCGCAGCGCCAGTCTTCAGTGAGCCTCGAAATGATTTTCGACGTCCACTCGACCATTCAGTACATTCACGATTTCCAAGCGATCATCGCGGTAACGGAAGAAGATCACATATCCCTGATGTGAAAGAGATCGAATGTCAGGTCGCAGTTCAGGTCGATGGGTTCCGAGCGTGCCGGGCAGGCTAGCAACATGCTCGCATCGGGCCATGAGCTTCTCGACAAAGGCTTGAGCAATCGGGAGATCGCCACCTTCAAGAGCGATGTGACGGAGGATCCCGGCCAGATCGTTTTTGGCCGATTTGAGATAAACGAGCCGACGCACTCAGTCGCCGCTACGGCTCAGTTCTTGCGACACTGCGGCGAGGTGCCGCCTCACGTCATGAGCATCATGTTCCCCACCTTGGGCAATCGAGGCATTCAGTGTTTCGCGTAGGGCGACAAGCTTGGTCTCGCGCTCCTCAACAAGCCGAAGACCCTCGCGCACGACCTCACTGGCCGACCCATAGCGGCCGGACTTGACAACGGCGTTCACAAAATCTTCCCAGCGTTCGCCTACCGAAACATTCATAGGACTCTCCATTCGACATCGCCGCATGATACCCAATAACAATAAATGTGCAATTCTTGACATTCGTGGAATGGCGTCCTCGCTTTTGTTCCATTCATCGATCAAAACGCAATGCCCACTGTAGGCTAGCTAATGGGTTCCACGGGAAGGCGGAAAAAGCCGCTCGTGCGGAAACGGCCAATATCTGCTGTCGCGAGCCCCAAGCTCGAGTAAATATTCTCCTCGCCATAAGCCGGTGTGCGCGGCATGGCCGCGCCACCGGCGAAATTTTTTGCGCCTTCTTAAGGAGGAAGGGACGGCCAAGGCCGCCCCTGGCCTGCCTCATTCCGCCGCAATCGCCTGCGGATCGGAAGGAGCGCCCTTGATCTGCAAGGGCGCGGGCAGTCCCTTCATATGCGCCTCGGCCTGCTTCCATTTCGCAAGGGACGCGAAAGGCCGAGCGGTATAGCTGGCGGCGGGGAACCGCAGCCACCGGGGAACCCAGCCATCGACCCGTCTGCGGTCATTGCTGCCGGTCAGGCAATCGCGGATGATGGCTTTCTGCGTCTTGACCTTCTCCGCGATATTGCCGTCCGCCACTTTCTTGCCCGCCACTTCGCGCAGCATGGCGTTCGCCACCTGACGATCGCGGACAAGGTCGAACAGGGCATCGTCCGCCGTCCAAAGACTTGCCATATCGACCTTGAGATAAGTGCCCACGGCCTCGACGACGGCGCTGCCCGCCTCCATCGTCTCGCCCATGACGACAGAAAGGATGGCGAGCACCTCGCCGTCGCCAAGGCCGATCAGCCGGGCGAAGATCGCGGCGATGCCCTCATCCTTGCCATGGCCGCCAGCGACGGTCGGCTCTTCCGGCGAGAAGTCGAGCAGCGCCAGAACCGCGCGGCGCTTTTCGTCGAACCGGGTTTCGGCCATGCCGGTTTCGACGCTCTCGGCAATCGCCTCATTACGGCAGGCCTGCGTCTCGACCCGCACGGTCCAGAGCGGAGACCCGACAATGGCATGGGCAACCAACAGACGCAGCGCGACGCCGGGATGATCGGTCAGCACGGCCCGGGCGGCGGCATGACGGTGGAGGTCGACATAGGTCTGCAAACTGCTCGTCGTCTCGCTGCGCAACGCCTGCGCGGCCTGTTTGTCGGCCTGCGTGCCGCTCGCCTTGGCCTCCTGCGCGCGCGCTTGCCTTGCTTCCTTGCCGGACAGCCAGCCCTCATGCAGTTCGACTTCGCCCTGATGGGTGACGGTGATGAACACCTTGCCGCCCTTGGTCTTGGGCGTCCTTTCATATTCCCAACTATGGAAATAGCGTCCCGGCTCCATAATCTCCACATCGGCCCAGCCAGCGGCAAGAAGTTCGTCGCGTTTGGCGGCGATGGCCTCATTCTGCGCGCGCCAGAAAGAAGCAGCGTCGGCAAAGACGCCATCCTCCCCGAACAGGTCCGCGACGATCTTCCCCTTGTAGCTTTCGAGCGGAAAGATCGCGTGGCTGGTGGAAATGGCCGCGCCGCTGAACAGCCATGATTTGAGTTGCTGGCCGGTGGGGCAATATTCTTCACTGTCGAACAGGGCGAGCCAAGCCTTTTGCTGCGCCTTGGTCGCAAGGGTGAGATGGCGCACGCTCGCCACGTTGATCTCGCCATCGCGATAGAGGGCGCGGATGCGCGGCAGGAGATTGCCCAAGGCAAGGATGCGCCGCACATAGAGGTCGGTAAGGCCGAAGGTCTGGCCGATCTGCTCGACGCTGCGCCCTTCCTTCTGGATGAGGCGGGTGAAGGTCTCCCATTGCGTCACCTCATCCGGGTCCAACCTGCCGATATTCTCGATGAGCGAGGCTTCGAGCGCGGCGGCATCGTCGCCCGGCCCCATGATCGCGCAGGGCAGCGGTTCGGCCTCGCCGGTTTCCTGCGCGGCAAGGATGGCGGCACGGAAGCGCCGCGCGCCCGCGACGATGCCGAACATACCGGGCGCCCCCTCAGCCTCGCCGGGGCGGACGATCAGCGGCACGATGACGCCGCGCGCCTTGACGGTGGGGAGAATGTCGGACACGTCGGGGGCCTTGTCGGCATGGCGCATGTTGGTCCGGCTGACGAACAGCTTGCCAATTTCGATATTTGCCAGTTCCATGGGTCTTCACTCCATCTTGGGTGGACCGGCTCCGTTCCCTGTCATGGCAATTGCGGCGGACGGAGCCGGATAGGCGCGGAAAGAAGAGTCCGCGCGGCTCATCCGTGCGGGTTGCGCGGAATCTCGTCGTCGGTGGGGTCATTGCGGTCCGGATCGCGCGAAAGCGCGCGTGCCCGCGCCGCCATCGCCAGCCAGCGTTCGTCCTCGGTAATACGACCCGCAAGGCGCGCGGCGTCGGCATAGACGGTGATGCCGAAGCGGGCGGTAAATGCGAGGTCGCGTTCGATCCGCAGCCCAAAGGGAAGACGGACTCTGGCGATTTCGCTCAGGCTGAACGCGCCCATTTCCGGGCAGCCGAAACCAAGGTCGGCCAACCCGAACAATGTATCGCCATCCTCATGAAGTTCCGAAGCCAGCCACGTCGCCGCGCCAATGGGGTTGAACAGTTTGAGGACCGGTACATGGTCGGGGCCACGGTTTTCGCCGTTCGCCAGCAGGCGCGCGCGAAGGTCATCGGGGAGCAGGATCATGCTGCCTGCCTCCCCTGATCGTCAGCCGCTTCGAAGGCGAGGATATAGTCGGCGGCCTTGCTCGCCTGACTGGCGGCGCGGAAGATGGCGCGATTATCCTCGCGCAGCACGGCCAGCCACGCGCCGACATAATCGGCGTGCCGGACGGTGGGCACGATCCCCAGCGCCGCGCAGAGGAAGGCGGCGGAGATTTCCGCTACATATCCTGACAGTCCAGCCAAAAATGGCGGTTGGAAGGTAAAAACCATCGGTGCCTCCAGCACTGCCCAAAACCCCATGGCTCCCCCGAGGCGGGGTTGGCGGCGAGAACGACCGGAGAGGCCCGCGCAAGCGGCGGGCCGCACCCGGAGGGGCGAAATGAAATGGAGCAGTTCGGCGAAGCCGGGCTTGCGGCGCGCCGTGGCGGGCCTAGCAGGGAGCGCCGACCAGACCCGCATCGAGGGAGGCCAAAGAAATCAGCGCCGCCGCGCCAGCGGCGTCCGCTGGTGAGCGGGCGAAGCCCGCGCATCGGCATGCGCGACGAAGCGGCCGAGCCCGCGAGGGATCGGCCGCTCAGCCTTGGTCGCTGCTGGATCATGGCTGCTGGGCGTGCATCCAGTCGGCTGCCGCTTGCGCCTTGCTCGCCGCGGTGAAGATCGCCCGGGGCTCGTCCTTGAGCAGTTGCAGCCAGGAAGCGATATAGGCCGCGTGATCGGGTCGCGGTTCGTGCGCGATCCCGAGATCGGCGAGCAGGAACGATGCGGTCAACTCGGCGGTCGCTTCCTCCATGGCGAGCGCGTGCCTGGTCCACTTGGCGCTGAAATCCCGGTCGAGCCGATGGGCTGCGCCACTGGCGTGGGCTGCCTCATGAATATGGGTGGCGTAGAAGCCGTGGGCATCGTGGAAGGCGCTGAAATCCGGCATGTGGATGTGGTCTTCGGCGATATGATAATAGGCGCTGGCCGAGCCGTAGACGGTATCGATGCCGAGGGCGGCGATGAAGGCTTCGGCGGCGGCGAGGCGTTCGCTCTCGGGCAGATCCGGCCCCGGTTCGGGCGCATAGCCATCGACCTGGTCGGCGTTGAACAGGCTGAACACCTTGGCGAAAAGCCGTCGGTGTTCGTCATCGTCGCCGGCGTCGTCGCTCTTCGCGCGAAACTCCTTCCAGAGGACGCCGAGGCTGGCGTGCTCGCCCTTGCGGACCTGCGCGCCGAGCGCCTGCCACTGGCGATAAGTGCCCCAGACGCCGCTCGCATAGCCGCTGCCATAGGCGGCGGCCCAGAGCGAGACCGTATTTATGCCGCGATAAGGCTTGCCGCTGGCGATGTTGGTCGGGCGGGTGACGTCGGCGCCGGAATGATGCCACGGCATGCGCCAAGTGCCGGTGCCGGCTTCGATGGCATCGACGATCGCTTGCGTGACGCGAGCGTAGATGTCGACACGTGGTGAGGCTGACATGATCTGTTCTCCGTTCTCGCGCCGGGGACCATCCCCGGCGGCGGAGGCCTGTTCGCGCCGGGCACAGGGGGGCTCGCGCACCCGTCAGGGCCGCAGCGAAGCGAAGGACGGCGAAGCCATTGCGCGGGCGCGCCGACCGGCGCAGGACTCCGCCAACAGCCGGGGTGGTCTACGGCGCGGGAGGATCGATCCCGGCAATCACCGCGGTCAGACGATCCAGCTCGCCCTGGAGCGCCTGACGCTGGAGATCGGAAATGCGCCGTTCGCGTAAATGCGCCCTGGCATCGGCAGCCGCGCGGTCCCAGGCCGGCCTGTGGCGAGCGGTGATGCAGGCGTTGGGACAGCGGGTCGGCTCGCACAGGGCAGTGAGCGGCTGCGCGGGATCGGGGGTCGTCACGCGCTTGAGGCAGAGCGCGGTCGCGGGATCGAAGAAGCAATCCGCGAGCGGGCCGACATGGAAGGTGCGCGCGACGCTGGCGAGCATGACGCGCAGGCGGGCGCGATCGGCGATCATGGCGGGCAAAGGCCCTTGTCTGACGGCGGCATCGTCGAGCGTCCGCGCGATACGCGGTCCCGCCGGACCGCCGAGCGATGCGCCGCCCTGCCGCCGGTCGAAATAGTCCAGCAGGTCGTCAATCTGACCGAGCCGGCGCTGCGCCTCGACCTCGGCGCGGAACCCCGATGCGCTGGTCCCGGCATAGCCCTCGAACGCGGCGACGGACGCATGCTTGTACTGGATCATGCCGGCGATGGTGCCGAACGGTCGGTTGGCGATGTGCCACGCGATCGTGCGCCGAAACTGCCGCGTCGTGATGCGCCACGGCTCGCCATCGGGTCCGGGTGGGATGACCGGCGCATCGGGACTGCCGAAGGCGGTGTTGAGGTGATCGCGGAAAGCGTTGAGCTGGCGCACCACCTCGCTCGACAGATGCGTCTTGGTGACGGCGCTCGTGCGCAGCACCGGCCAGAGCGTATCGCTGCCGCTCGCGCGCGCCGGTCGTGCCGACAGGCGTTCGAGCACCGCGATCGCGGCTGCGACCGGCTCGATCGTCACCCAGCTCGCCGCCTCGCCCATGGCCGCCCGGCGCTTGTATATGGTCGACCGGATGCGATGCCGCTCGATCAGGCCATTCTCACTGCGCACAATCGAGAGGCACCCGCGCTGCATCGCCTGCACCTCGCAGTCGCGCATGCCGGTCAGGTAGGCACACACGATATAGGCGGCCGCCTGGAGCATCCGTTCCTCATGTGCGAGGGTCTTCGCATCGAAACGTGCGCGCCATGGCTGACCGCTCTCGGGATCGATCGAGATCGGCGTGTCCATGCCGCCGACCTCCACCCCCAGCTCGGCCGCCACTGCGTCGATCAACCTCGCTTCACCGCCGGTCAGCATGAAATGCGCGCCTGGTTCGGCCTGCACGTCGATCCCGGCATGGAGATGCAGGAGATGGGCGTTGATCGGTGGGGTCACGGCGCCGGTGTTGGGGTCGATGCGCAGCTTGCCGTTATGAGCGGTGCCCCAGATCGGTGCGCCGCGCCCCTCGCGGCGTCGGCGACCGAAATAGGCCTTCAGGCGGGTGCGGCGACGTTGCCGGCGATCAGCGTCCGGAAGGCCGGCGTCGGCGGCGGCAAGGCGATCCCGGCGCGCTTCGAGCCGCGCAAGCTCGCGGCGGGCGGCCAGAATATCGTCTGCGAACATGGTGACATAGCGCAACGACCAAGCGAGTAGCGCGGCGATGACCTCTTCCGGGAAGCGCGGCGTGCGGTTCTCCAGGACATGGCGGTAGCCCGCAACGCGGGCGGGCGCCTGTCCGGCCCAAGGCTCGAATGCAAGGCCTCCGCCAGCGAGGTGGTCACGATAGTAATAGAGATCGGAAACCACTTCGAGGAGGTGGCCGACGATGACGGGTCGTCGGGCAGGATCGTCACGAAGATGACGGGCATAGGCATCGACCAATGCCTGATCGATACGGCAAACGTCGAGCCGTCCGAGCCGCTCACGGGCGAAGGCGAGGAACCGGCGGGCACGGTTGAATACTTGGCGGATGCTCGCCGGTGGTAACTTCGTTCGATAGCCCGGAAGATCGACGTTGAGGCGCGCGTAGAGATAGGCGCGCATCGCCGCCTGCACATCGGCATGTTCGAGCACGTCGAAATGCACGGTGACGTGGCAGCGCCGGGCGTTCTCGCGGAAGACGGCGGGACCGAGATCCCAGCTCGGGTCGCCGACGCGTGATAGCTCCTCACGGATATGGCCTTCCTTGAGCGGCGCGCTCGCCAGCACGGGGCGATCGTCGAAGGCCGGTGCCTGGGCATGGGCGGGCATGGTCATGCGCGGACCTCCGGCGGCAGATAAAGCCGCTCGCTCTCCATCTGCCGGCGCGCATCGGCAATGACGGCATCGGAGAAGGCCGGCACGACCTGGGCGGTGATGCGAGCATGGACGCGGCCGAACTTGGCCGCCCAGTCGGTCGCGGACAGACTCAACCGCTGCTCTTCGACGAATGCGAGGAAGGCGAGGATCGCGGGGAGCTTGCGCACGGTGATGACGGCGTTGGAACAATCAAGGCAACCCCAGAAGGGCTGCGCGCAGGGTGATCCGGCCTCGGCGAAGGGACTGTTGTGGAAGCCCGCGCAGGCGGCGAGCCAGACATCCTGTTCGCCGTCGAGCAACGGACCCACGGTATCGGGCGGCAGCAACGGCGCGGCCTGTTCGGGTGCTTCGCGCAGCGCCTGCTCGGCGGTGGGCGGAAGCACGGTCGGTATCGCGGCGGCGACTGCTGCGCGAAAAGCATCGGCGACGGCCATCTCGTGCAGGGGCCGGAGCGACGGCAGATCGGCGTAGTGGCGCGCCGCCACCTCGCGCGAGTGGCCGACCGCGAAGCGGGTCATATGCCCCTCGGTCTTGATGTACCATAGCGCCTTGTGGGTCTTGCGGAGCCGGGAGAGCAGCAGGTGGAGGGGCTTGCCGTCGTCATCGACAATATCGTGCTGAGCTACCCAGGCATCGATCCGTTCCGTCGGGTGGCGGATACCTGCCCGCAGGGCGCCAGCGTTGTGATAAGCCCAAAGACGATCGTCGTTCAGATGCTTGCGGGTAGTCGCCGTGACCTCGATCAGGCGACGAATAAGACCGCCAGGCGTGCCGCCCCCGCCGTCGCGGATGCGCATGCTCTTGTGCTCGGCGCCGCGGGCGCGGCGCTTGAGATAGCGCAGCTCCACCGTGCCGGCATGCGGGTTGGTGAGACAATCTATGGTCAGCGCCTTCAGGCACTCGGGCTCGAGGCCGGTATCGAGCGTGAGCAGCACGAGCAGTGCCGGCAGGTCGCTCGCGAGCAGATGGTGCCGGCCATGGAGGTCATCGACCAGCGTGCTGATCGGCAGACCGCGCCGCATGCGCATGAAATAGAGGCTCTTCAGCGCCGGATGGTCTGCAACGATAAAGCCCTGCCGCGCGATGATCGCTTCGGCATCGGCGCGCGCCCTGGCGATGACCGGATCGCCCTCATCGGTGCGGTCGTCGGCGCCGAGACGGCGGAACATCGCCTCGACATCGGTCCTCGCGGCGTCGCGCAACGCGCGGGCGACGAAGGGGCTATAAGCATCGCGCGGGGTCGAGCGGCCCGCCGATGTGGCCAGCGTGTAGCGCACCCTCTCATGCAGGTCGGGCGCGATCCGATCGGGCCGGTCTGCCTCGATCGCGCGCAATGTGTTGACGATCTTGCCGACCGATATGTGCCGGTGGATCGCGCCCATCCCGCGCTGTTCGAGCGCGGAGGCGAACCCATCGATATGGACTGCGCGCAGATCGCTGACGCCGGTCACCTCGGGCGCACCATCGCCAAGCCAGGCGAAGAAGTGACGATAGACCTGCACATACTGCTTGATGACGCTGGCCGCACCGATGGGGCCGCCGAGCGCTGCTGATCGACGCAGCGCGCCGGCGAAGGCGATAGCGAGCGGGCGAGGATCGAGTGCGGCCATATCAACCTGGACCGTTCCGCCATGCCGGGCCTCGATGGTGAACTTGAGGCCGAGCACCGGATCGGGCTTCTGCGGCTCCGGCGTGATCGGCGCGAAGGCGACAGGCCGGCCCTTACGGGGATGACCGCTCATACGCTTTGCGGCCCCGGCAGCAACGCCAGCAGTTCCTCAACGGCTGCGTCCACCGTATCGGCGCGGGTCGCGATATGGTCGAGGTAGATATAGGTGGTGGCGAGGCTGGCGTGGCCGAGCAGGCGTTGCACCTGTTGCAGCGGGTCGCCGAGGATCAGCCGATAGCTCTCCACCGGTCCCGCCGGCAATGCTGCTTCGCGCAGCCGCTGCTGGATCAGCAAGGCGAGCATATGGACTGCGAAGGTGTGGCGAAGCTGGTGCGGGCTGATCGACAGCGGGAAGCCGTTCTCCTCGCACCGGTTGCAGGCACGGGTGAAGATCACCTCCCACGAGTTGGGGCGGACAGGCTGCCCGACCTCGGTCAGCCATAGCGCCGCCGGCTCGCGGGGCGTTGCATCCTCGTCGCACAGGATCAGGCGGCATCGTTCCTCCGGGGTGCAGACATCGCGCATACGGTCGAGACCGGCGCGGGGGACAGGGATCGGTCGCTCGAAGCTGGCCGCCCCATCGCGCGCGGCGAACTTGGCCACGCCCGCTGCTCGCTCGACGGCGACATAGGCGGCGATCTGGCGAAGCAGCCGACGCGGGAGCAGAACGCTACGTCCCCGGTCGCCCTTGGTGAGCGGCGGCGGGAGAGGCAGCCAAAGTTGTCGGGCATCGCCGTCCGCGCGGTCGATCGCCGCGAGCTCGGCGGTGAGCAAGCCCGACGCCTCTTCGAGGCGCAGGCCGGTGGTGACGAGAAGATCGGCGAACAGTGCGTTGCGCAGCCCGTTACGGTCGCGAGCGCCGGGGCGTTCGGTGCCGTCAGGGGTGAGCCCGCGCAGGCCGACCTCGCGGAAAATGCGGTAGTCGTCCATCGTGACGAACCGCACATCCGATCGCCTGGCGACACGTTCATAGGCATCGTTGCGCGCCGCGATCATGCCGCGACCGCCGCCATGCGCCGGGCGCCATACAGCACGCCGACTGAACGGCGCCTCGGCGATCAGTCCCTGTTGCTCACCCCAACGGTAGAGACGATCGAGGCTCGCGACCGCCCTGTTCCAGCTTGCAGCGCTGATCCGCTGGGCGGCTTCGTCGCGTCGACGCGCACGATGATAGGCGGTCACGTCATCGCGCTCCGCGGTCCACATCGTCTTGCCGCAGGCATCGAGAAAGCGGAGCCAGACCGCAACATCATAGGCGTAGGCGCGCAGCGAATGGCGCGAACGGACACCCGACAACGGTAGGTCGAGAAAGAAGCGGTCGAGGTCAGCGTCATAGAGCGCGCCATCTCGAAGGATCCGCGGCACATGCGCATCGAGGCCAGAGATCTCCCGCCCCTCGGAAACGACGATGACAGACACCGACGTGAAACCCTCCCCCTGCCCCCCCTCCCGGAAGGTGGACCGGCCCATGCGTGGTTGACTCGGCAGTCATCAGGCTGGCCTCCGCCAGCTCTTGGGTCAGCGCTACGGCCAGCCAGATAACTGCCCGCCGTCGATGTACATTGCGGATTTTACCGCACGGTTGCATCCGGCGCAGACTGTCCAGATAACGCCACCAGTTCTTCGCGTGCGTAGGATTTCGAGCCGAACGGACCGGAAAGATCGCGGTTCAGCCGGTGGGCTGCGCCGGCATGATGGGAAAGCTCATGAAAGGCGGTGCGATAAAAGTTGATCTGGTCGCGGAACGCGGTTTGCGGCGGCACCTGCACATAGTCGCCGGAGGGCGAATAATAGGCCTTGTCCCCGCCGATGCGGAAGTCCGCCCCGCTCGCGGCGATAAGGGCCTCGGCGCGCGGGACGATCTCGCGTTCGGGCGGCGGCGCGGGATCACCTGCGAGTCCCTCGCGCAGCCCTTCGCATTGCGCGATATTGAAGAGCGTGAAGCGCTTGAGGAAGGGAACGGCCTTGGCATGCTCGCCCGTTTCGCGCGCGCGTTCCCGCTCGGTTTCGGGAGTGAAGCGGTCGGCATAGACAACGGCCACGCCCTGTTCGCCCTTGCGGACGTTGCCGCCTGCCTCGAGCGCCTGCCGGAAGGTCAGCCAGCATTGCGTGGGATAGCCGCCCGCGATGGCCGCGCTCCATAAAAGCAGCACATTGATACCGGAATATCGTCGGGCGGTGAGCGCGTTCCTCGGCAGGCCGGGACCGGCGCAGGCGCTGCTGTCCCACGGTTGCACCCAAGGAAAGCGGCCCGCGTCGAGTTGCGCGATGATCTTGGTAGTCACCTCGTCATAGAGATTGAGGCGGGAGCGCGCCGCCTTGTTGCGTCCCTCCCCCCGCGCGCGGCGCGTGCCGGAAATGGCCATGGCTGGCCTCCTGATGCTGCCCAAAAACCGACCGCAAACCCGCCGGGCGTGGGGGGTGGGCGGCAGGAGCGACCGGACAGGCCCGCAAGGGCGCGGGGCGGCACCCAAGGGGGCGGAACGAAGTGGAGCAGCCGAAGCGCAGCGAGGCTTGCCGGCCGGCGCCGCGGGCCTATCAGGGCGCGCCGACCACCCTCCGCGCCCAAGGGGTTGCCCACCAACGACGCCGGCGCGACGAAGGCGCGCCGGGCAACTGGCCCGGGCGCATGCGCCCCGGTGAAGCGTCTGTCGAGCGGGACGCGTGTCCCGCCTTCAGGCCATGCTGTGCCGGCAGTGGCACGGCAGAACGGGTCAGAAGGATGCGTCCGGTGCGAGAAAGCCAAGCCGCTCACGAAGCGAAAGGCTCTCTGGCGCGATCGCCAATGCCCTCTCGTCACTCTCGCGCACCTTGTCAGGAACAACGGGCGGGGTTAGTCAGCCCATGCGGGTGCCGCGAGATAGCGGGATGCCGACAGCCGGGGGCAATCGGCGCACGGGCATGTCGCAAAGCAGCGGGCTCCCTCTGCAGGAAGTTCCAACGCCCGCCCCCTTATCCCCGACATGGCCCTTCTATCGTGCTCCCGCGAATCCGCGAATATATCCCACAATATTGAGTTACCCGGCGGAGCATCTTGCGGAATGCCGCAAAGGCATTGCGAATCAAGGATAAAAATGCGTCCTGACGCATGATGATCGGCCGTCTTGTGCGGGATCGTCCACATCATCGCTGAACATCATTCCTTCCACATGAAAGGGACGATGTTGATGCAAGTGATGCCGCCATATCCTGCGTTGATCCGGCGATCCCATCCCGACTCGGGCGCTCTTTGCGACCCGCGCGCCTTTGCCTGGGAGATCGTGCGCCGACGGGCCGACTATCGCGCGACTCCCGCGACGGTGGAACGGATCGGCCAGTCAGCTCTGATTGAACTGGTCCGTCCGGCAGACATGCCCGACCGATGGGGGCTGCGTTTTCGCCGAAGACCCTGAACGGCCGGCGGACAATGCCCGCCTGTTCTGGCACGCCGACCGCGATCCGATGACAATCCGCGCCGCGGCGCGGCCCTGCCCGAGTGGACATCCCGACGCCTTCGATATCGGGAGGCTGAAAATGCCGGCATCGATCCTCAAGGATGCCGCCGGAGAAGAACTCGCTATCCGTTGCGGTCGACTGACGATCAGGCTCTGCATCGAAGCGGGAACATTGCTCGCTGGTCCCGTCATGCTCGATTTTCGCATGGGCGGACGAAGATTGCTCCAGCGCCGCCTGCTCGCCTTGCGCCAGTTCGACGCGCTGCTGCGGCTCGGACGAGTTCCGCATGCACTCCTGGGCAAGCCGCGCAACGCGGTCCGGAGCGACCTGATCCTGCGAACGCTCAATGCGCTGGCGGATCATAGGCGGGTGCGCGCCGTGGCAAGCGAACTATACGGCACACAGAAAGTCGATGCCGACTGGGCCCATGCTTCCGACTATCTCCGCATGGCCACAAGGCGATTAATGACCAAAGCCAGGCAATTGGCCGCGGGGGGCTATCTCGATCTGGTCGGCTGAACGCGCATCAGGCCTTGCGCCGGCGGACCCCGCGCACCGAAAGCGAACCCAGGCTGATAGACCCAGTCCGGCCGTCGAACCAGCGGCGCAAAAAGGCTTCATTATCGTCGAGTTTCGCCCCCAGTTCCTTGAAGATGCGCTCGAACGCGCCGATGATGTTGGGCGGCTCGAGGAAGGCAATGTCCGCTCCCCGATCCTCGTAAAAGCCCTGCAGATGCATGGCGAGAATAAGCGCCATCTTGGTATCGGCACAGGCGATGGCGAACCCGGCATCCTCGAAGGCAACCGACAGGATGATCGCGAAGGGGTCGCTGTCCGTCGCCTCGGCAAATTTCCTGATCCGGTCGAGGCTGAGACGCCCGCCGCCCGCCTCGAACAGTTCATAGGTCCGCAGCGGCAGGCCCATACGCTCGGCCACTTGGCTTGTTTTAAGATCTCGTTTGCGCCTGATGCCGCGCGTTACCTGGGCGAGGACATCGCGGCCGCCTGGACAGTCGATGGACGAAAGCAGCATTCTTGCACCCTTTGCGAGCGAACGGCCTCTCCATGGCAGATTTATGACAAATTGAATTCCGATTCGAAACGGGAATCGGCCCTACCCACCTATCTCCTCTCCCGTCGCGGCCCGACACCGCAATCGCATTCGTAAAAACATGCAGGGAAATTGCGGATTGGCCGCAAGGCCTTGCGAGCCGAACGCGTAAATCGGTCCAGCCGCCCACTGCGCGCCCATGAAATAGCGGACCCCGGCTCGACAAAAGCCGTCAAAGCCGTTCGCCTCATGAGCAGTCAAGTTCTTCTCGAGGGATGGAATGAAGCACGGTACAAGATCGTCAGGTCCCGAAATAGCGCGCAAGATCATGCGCCGAATCGAAAATGGCAGATATCGCCCCGGAGAGAGGATCATCCCAGGGGTAATCGCCCGCGATCTGGGAAGCAGCGCCATTCCCGTGCGCGAAGCGCTTTGCCACCTGGTAGGCCGGGACATATTGGTGGAACGCCATAACAGGGGGTTTTTCATCGCGCCGATGACCAGCGCGACATTGCACCAGCTTTACGCCGCGCACGGCCTCATCGTCGACCTTGCCCTCCAGCGCTGCGCGGAGGGCAGGCTTCTGCCGAATCGCCCGCGCAATCGATGGCAGCTTTTCGCCGCGATCGCGAAACAGAGCGGGGACGCCGCGCTTGTAGGAATGCAGCTTTATCTCTCCGGAAGGCTCGCCCTGTTTCGCAAGGCGGAGGAAATCCATTTCTCAGTCACGGGTCTGAAGTGGAATATCGCTGACACCCTGAACAAAGGAGAAGTCAGAAAAGCGCGCAGCATCATCAGCAAATATCACGAGACATGCCAGAAGGAATCAAGAGATATCTGGACGATTTCTTCGGATCGATGAAGAAGTTCAACAATATATTCTACAATATGACTTCGTCTTCTGGCCCAGCCATGCCTTAATGAGCCTGCGACGAACGACGTCGCTTCAAACCAGGAGTCAGTCATGCATATCCAGGATGTCAAATCCGGCCGTGGACCCGGCCGGTCCCTCGTGAAACTCGGCAAAGCGCGGCACCAGACGCGGGCATCGATGAATGAAATCGCCCCGGAACTGGTCGGCGACAAAACGCAGCGCTTCGGCGGCTGATATCGAAAGACGGGGACGCGACAGCGATAGATGCCGCGTCCCCGCTCCTGACAGGAGGTCCTATCCTTGGAAAGAAATATGGGTCTGGCCGTAAGATCGGGCGATGGAATCGTCTTCCTCGACCTTGAGCATGATGATTATGCCTGCCGCTACGATCCCGAAGAGCCAGTCGCCGCTTATGCCCAGCGCATGGCTTTAGCCAGCGGCGCTGACCCGGACCCGACGCGGCCGATGCTGACGTCCCGCTGGACGGACCTTCAACCCTCAAATTTTCCGCGCCCGACCCTCGCCCATCTCATGCGTTTCCTTGCCGCCCTCATCAGGGCCGCCATCGGATTCCCCGGCCGATCGGTGGCGGAACTGGCGACGCGCGTGCAGCGGTTCGAGGCAAGGGACAGACCACAGCCGATCACACCCGAACAGGCGTCCAACCTGTTCCGCTATCTGCTTTCCTTCACGCCGTTCACACCCAAATGCCTGTTTGGCTCCTATGCCCTGCTTCATTTCCTCGATGCCCATGGCCTCCGCGCCGACTGGATCTTCGGTGTACAGCTCTTCCCCTTTCGCGCTCATTGCTGGGTGGCGTCGGGCGACCTTCTGCTCAACGAGCTGCGGCACTGCATCGAGGATTATGCCATCATCTGGACGGTTTCGCCGCAGCGCCCATGACACCCTATCTGATCCTGTCTTGGAAGGAAGGCGATGCAAGGGCGGAAGCGCTGGTGCGCCATTTGCGGCCGCTCTGCTCCAACTGGCGCCGGCTTATCGACCGGCCCGGCCGCTTCATAGCGATCGGCGGCGACAGCTTTGCAAAGACGATCGGTCCCGAGGAGGCTTCAACCTTCATCATCGGGAACCTCTTTGCGCGCCGTCCGGACAGCGGAAACAGTGGCCTGTCGGAAGTGGGCACTGCTTTCCCGGACCTGTGCGACCGCCTTATCCGCGACCATTGGGGCGCCTATCTCGCGGTGCGCCTGGGGCGCGATGGCGAGATGTCACTGTTCCGCGATCCAATAGGCATGCTCGATGGCCTGATCTGGCAGGAGGAGGGCCTGAGCATCGCCGCTTCGAATGTGATGCCCTGGCTGGAGATCTGCGCGCCCTCCGGGCTCGCCATCGATTGGCGACGGACCGCACAATTGCTGGTCGATTCGGCCACGCTGGCAGAGGCGACAGCCTTGACGGGCGTCGGGACGATCCCCGCCGGATCGGTTCTCGACATCCGGCGCGGCAAGATGGCAGCGCGACGGCTCTGGCAGCCTTCCATCTTCTATGACCGGAAACAGGCAGGAAAAGCCGACGCGGCGCAATTGCGCGAAACCGTACAGCGCTGCGTTCAGGCATGGACCGGAACCTATGCGCAGACCATGCTGGAAATCTCGGGCGGCCTCGATTCGGCGGTGGTGGCGGCCGCAGGGACGAACGGTGGCGCCGGCATAAGATGGGGAATCAATTTCTTCACCGGCCAGCTTTCGGGCGATGAACGGCGGTTCGCGCGCGACATCAGCGCGCAGACCGGCATAAAGCTGGACGAGGTCTTCATGCCGGTCGGACGGCTTGGGCAAGAGGATCTGGAGGGTCTTCCCGTCGATGCGCGGCCAGGCCTTAGCAGCGCGTCGCTCTTTCACGAGCGGGCGCTGACGAAGATCGCGCTGGATCGTGGCGCCACGGCGCTGTTCACGGGGCACGGCGGCGATGCGCTCTTCTTCCAGCATCCGACGCCTCTCATCGCGGGCGATCCAAGCTTTCCGCGCTTCGACATCCAGGCCCATGCGGCATTGGCCAAATGGAGCAGGGAATCGGTCTGGACCGTGGCCCGTCACGCTTTCCACTTCCCGATCCCGCACAGGACCGCCGGGCTGGCCGACGAGGCGCTCGCCGGCCTTCCGATCCATGTCGACACCCCTGCGCCTGCATCGCAATGGGCAGGCGAGCTCAATTCTCTTCCGCCGGCCAAGCGGGTGCAGATCACGGCGATCGCGACGGACCGCAGTGTGATCGGTCCGTCATGGCGAAGCCGGTCGCTGACGGTGATCCATCCCCTGCTCTCCCAACCGCTGGTGGAGTGGACGATCGCCGCGGATGCCTATCGGCTGACCCTGGGCCGAAGAGACCGCGCGCTGGCGCGCCAGGCCTTTGCCGGGCGGCTTCCGGCGAGCGTCGTCGAGCGCATGGGCAAGGGGGTATTGGCCCAATATTTCGGCCGTTGCCTTTGCGCGAGCGTCCCCTTCCTGCGCGCGTTTCTGCTCGACGGTTTGCTCGTTCGAAACGGCGTCCTCGACGGCAAGCGCCTCGAGCCGATGCTGGACGAGGATTTCCTCATGCGCTTCGACTGCTATGCGAAGCTGCGCTCGGTCATCCTGATGGAGCATTGGGCGCGCGTCTGGCAAGGCCGGGTGGAGGCGATCCGCGCGGGGCGCAAGGCCCCGCTCGCGGCCGGTTCATAGTGTCATCAAGCCAGGCGAAGACCCGGGCGTAGAGATCGCGCACATTGGCGGGACTGCCGATGACATGCCCCTCGCCCCAATAGGTCAGCAACTGGGCATCCTTGTTCTGGCGGTAGAGGGCCGAGAAAAGCTGTTCGGCCTGCTGCATCGGGGATGGATCGCGGTCCGCCGCGACGATCAACATCGGCGTGGCGATATGGCCGGCACGATAGAAGGGACTGGCCGCCACATAAGCGGCCGGATCGATCCAGGGCGGCACGCCCAATCGGGCCTGACCGGTTTCGGCCCAGGCGAATTGCGATCCGATAGGCAGGGCCAGTTCGGGCGCCAGGCGAAGCGTCGGCCCGAAAATGCCGGGAACCGCGCCAAGATCATAGACCCCCGCCGAGGCGATGATGGAAGCATAGCGGCATGAACGCGAAGCGATCGCCGCCGCCGCATAGCCACCATAGCTGTGCCCCCAAAGCGCGATGCGACGCGGATCGACGGTTCCGGTCTTGATCGCCGCGTCCACGGCCAGGTCCACTTCCTCGACAAATCCCGACCCCTTGTCCGAAGCGGCGGCGCCCGACGGCAGGCTTGGAAGCAGCACCGCATAACCGCCGCCCGCCAATATCTGCGCATTGGCGTGAAAGCGCGCGCTGGCCGGTCCCTGCCCGTCGGGCGGCTCCTTGCCATAGCTCTGCCCCGGATAGGGAATGACGACGAGCGGATGACTGCGCCCGGCAGGAGCACCCGGCGGAAGATAGAGCCATCCCGTCGCAAGGCCGCCGCCAGGCAGCCGGTAGGTGAGCCGCCGGGGATCGGCGGGCTGGACATCACGCAAATGGAGATTGACGCGATCGACGATCGCGGTCCCGCTCGCGGATATCACAAGCAGGGTTTTCGTTCCGTCGGAAGCAAGGATCTGGACCGCCTTCGCTTTGCCGCTCGGGGAAATCTCGACCCGCTCCGTCCGGTCAGACCTGCCACTGGCGCCCGCGACGTCGCGCATATGGGCGATGTTGCCGATGAGTCCCGTGCCGGGTTGCTGCATCCGCTGCGGCTTCGTGCCGTCAAGGCACCATGGGCCATCGGCCGTTCTCATCGCCGCCGCGCACCGACCGATCCGGGAGAGATCAGTACCGACGTGGGAGAGGTTCGCTGTAAGCGGCTGTGGCGCGCCCCGGACCCGCAGCCTGTACCAGTCCGTCCGCCGGTTCGGTCCGGAAGCAGACTGGCCCAAGAGCAGGATATCCTTGCCGCGCCAGGCGAAGGGCATCCTGACCGAACCGTCGGGGAATTCCGCGATGGCGGGAACGACACCATGCCCCTCAAGCCTGGCAAGCGAACGCGGGGCGATGTTCAGTTCAAAAGCGCTCGCCGCCGCCCAGTCCTCGCCGCCGCGCCGCGCCACAAAGGCAAGGCCGCTGCCGTCCACCGACCATTGGATCATGCCCTGGACGTCGCAATCCGGGCAGGGATGCCAAGCGGCCCGGGCGCGGAGATCGTAGAGGGACAGTATCCGGCGGAACGGCATGTCGATCAGACTCACGGCACGATCCTGCGGCAAGGGCGTCGCTTCCCCCTGTTCGATCAGGGCGAGATGGTCCCGATCGGGCGCGACCGCCATGGCGAGGAAATGTCCCGTCGCCAGAACGGTCGTGGCGCCGGTCGATGCCTCCACCAACACCAGCCGATTGTCGGGCAGCCTGTCCCCTGCCCCCCTGAAGCGCCCGCTGCCGACCGTGGTGACGGCCGCGGAGGCCCCCGATCGTGTCGCCGCCCAGCGCGCCGGAAGGCGGTCGGCGGGCAGACTGTCGATGCGCAGCCACCAGGGGCGCTGGCCGGCTGGATCGGCGATCACCGCCAGCCGTTCGTCCGATATCCAGCGCAGTGTGACGTGAAAGGGGTTATAGTCGGGCGAAAGATCGAACCAGCGCACCGCTCCTGTGGCCATCGTCACGACACCGAGCTGCCAGCGGTCGCCCATGAGGCGGCCAATGGCGAGATGCGTGCCGCCTGAGGAGAAGCCGTAGAGGATCGTGCCGGGCTGCGCATCCGGCAGCAGCGGCGTGGCTCGAAATGGCACCCGCAGATCGACGCGGTAAAGCCGCGACCGCAGGACGACGGCACGTGCCAGCATATCGAACCGACCCATGTCGAGGAAGGATTCCCGCCGCTCGAAGACCAGCCAGCGGTCCTGAGGGTCGAAGACCAGCGCGCCGAAATCCTCGGTCCGCAAGAGATCGTCGACCGTATAGGTCCTGGCCCAGGCCGCCCCGCTCAGGATGAGCAGGGCAGCGGCCCAAAAAGTCCGCCAACGGCTCATCGCGATTACCAGCGCTTGGTGATCTGGAGGGAGACGAACCGGCCGGTCGCGTCGCTATTCGCCGCGTCATAGCCGACACCCGAGGAGGAATCATAGAAGGGCGGGTCCCGGTCGAAGAGATTCTGCGCCGCCAGTGCGACGGTCAGCCCCTTTACCGAACTGTCGCTGGGCGCCGTCCAGGCGAGGCGCGCGTCAACCGTGGTCCAGCTATGGATGGGGATGCCGGTGACCGCGCTGCGATAATGATCGACATAATTCACGCCGACAAGCGCGTCGAAAGCGTCGCGGCGCCAGGATGCGCTCAATCGACCCCGGAAATCAACGGGTTGTCCGGAAAGATTGCGCTGGTCGATGCGGACAGATGTCGGCGTGGTCCGCTGGCGCCAGGCGAGAAGATAGCTCGCATTGGCGTCGATCGAGAAACTGTTCCGCCCGTGGCGCGCCGTATAGCCGATCGCCATGTCCAGCCCCCGCACATCGGTCGAGGCGGTGTTGACATAGCGCGCGTCGACGACAGCCGCGATACGGTCCACCGGGAAGGTCGTTCCGGCGCCGCCGAACCGCTCGACCAGCGCAAGGACATAATCGCGGTCGGCCGTGTTCGTGGTGGGCGAAACATGGCGCACGAACGGCGCGAGATCGGGATTGATCAGCGCATTGCGCAGGTCGCGCGCCGCTGGCCGGTCGATCCGTCGATCGAAAATGGTCCGGAACAGCGTGCCGTTGATGCGCAGCCCCGGCACGGCCGACGGCTCGAGGTCCGCGCCGACCGTCCAGCTTCGTGCGCGTTCCGGCTCGAGATCGGGGTTCCCGCCGCCCAGAAAGAGGATGGGAACGGCCGCGCCGCGCGCGTTCACCAGATTCGTGAAGACGGTGCTCACCCGGTCGCGCAGTTGCGCGAGGTTCGGCGCCCGGAACGACGTGCCATAGGTTCCCCGGATCGCCAGTCCCTTCAAAGGCGACCAGTTCAAGCCGAATTTGGGATTGGCCGTCGTTCCGAAATCGGGATAGCGCTCGATGCGTCCGGCGATCGACAGGTCGAGACGGCGCAAACCCGGCCGCGCATTTTGCTCGCCAAATATCGGGATGCGCGCCTCGGCAAAGGCGGCGAAGATGGTCCGGGCATGGCGGATGGGGTCATCTACCGAAGGCGTGCCGGTGGCGTAGAAGGAAGTATAGTCGCTCCGGAAAAGCTCGCGCCGGACATTGGCGCCCAGGGCAATCCCCAGCGGGCCGGCGGGAAGATCGGTGAGGGTACCATCCGCCTGCAGATTGCCGGTCGCGACATGCATGACGTTGCGCGCATCGAGGAAGCCGCTTCCGACCGCCGCCAGGACGGCTGGCGAATTGGCCGACCCATCGCCATAAGGGTTGAAATAGCCATCGCGCGACGGGCTATAGGCCGTCGCGGGATCGTCACCGATCGTGCCCAGGGCCTCGGCGAGCAGCGCCTCGTTCGCGATCTGGTCGGTCAGATGCCGTTCCTTCGAGCGCGCATAGGCGGCATAGGTCGCCAGTTTCCAGTCGCCGCCAAGATCGATGTCGAGAGCGCCCGTCAGGCCGAGGGACTGAGACCAGCCGCCGTCGCGGCTCGCACCGATCTCCGTCCCGAAATCATAGCCGATAAGATCGGCCGATTGCCCGGTCGGCGAGACAAACCAGGGATTGTTCGGGGTCACGGTGAGGATGGTGATGTAGCCGCCGCCCAGCGCTTCGAAATCGCGCCGGGTGAAGCGGCCCTCGAGCGACAGGTGGATGCCGCCGCCCAGATCCTGGTTCGCTGCCGCATAGATGCTGTGTCGGGTCTGAGCAGGGATGAGCTGAGCGCCTGCGAGCGGATCCCCGGCATTGGCCTCTCCGGCGAGGAAATCCTCGGGCCCAAGCGCCGTTCCGTTCTGGCCCCCCGGTATCGCATAGAGCGCGCCCAGCCCGCCTGTCACGGGATCGAAGCCTAGGATGTTCCCGGGCAGGCTGTAGATATTGCGGTGGTCCGTGCCACCCAACGGGCGGGAGTCGGCAGTGCGGGAAAAGCGCCGGTCCCGCGCCATCAGCGGCCGGCGGTCATAATATTCGTAGGAGAGGAGCGCGCCGCCGGTGCCCCACTCGGTCCCCACGGTCTGATAGGCCTGGAATTCGTGCATGCCGCCCTTTGTCACCGTCCCGAAGCGCGCTCCGCTTTCGAGACCCTCGAACCGGTCCTTCATGATGATGTTGACCACCCCTCCCACGGCGTCCGATCCGTAGATGGCCGAGGCGCCGTCCATCAGCACCTCGATGCGGTCGACCACGCTCATCGGTATGTTGGACACATCGGCAAAGTCCCCGAGATTACCGGCCCCCGCCAGACGCCGCCCATTGACGAGCACGAGGGTGGCAGCCGCGCCCAGCCCGCGCAGATTGACGCCGCTCGAGAGGGTGGCGTTGGTGCCGGTGCGGTCGACGAAGGAAAGCGAAGCCTGTTCATTGGCGACCCCGCCGAAATTGCCGGGCAGCGCCTGGAGCGCCTGGGCGACCGAGCGATAGCCATTTTCCTCCATCTGCGCGCGGCTGATCGTCCTGACGCTCGAGCCTACCGGCGCCTGTCCGCGGATGTTGGAGCCGGTCACGATGATTTCGGGCAAGCTGGCCGGGCGGCCTGCCCCATCCGCGCCGTCCGATGCCGGCGATGGCCGCCGCGCCTCGGCCGTTCCGGGAACGACATTGGACGGCCGCGCCTCTCCCCCCACATGGGAGGAGGAAGGCCCTTCGAGCACGATCACTTTCGCACCGACCGCGCGAATGCGAAGGCCAGTTCCGGAGATCAACCTCTGCAGAGCGTCACGGGGCGTGAACCGCCCGCGCAGGCGCTCGACCTGCCGCCCGGAAACGGCCTCCGGGGCATAGATGAGTTGCAATCCGGTCTGGCGGCCAAAGATTGTCAGGGCCGACTGCAACGAGCCGGCGGGGATGTCCAACGCGAAGTCCTGCGGCATTGTGATCTGCGCCAGCGCTTCTCCAGTCGTGCCTGATCCCGCCAGAACAAGCATCGCGGCAGATGTCGCCATGTGCCGAAGGATATTTCGTAGAGCCCCCATCGCCATCGTCATTCCCCTTTTTTGGCTTAAAATGCTGATCCGACAAGCTTTTCGGTATCGGCATTCAAGCGCGTTCGGGAATGAGACGCGGCAACTGGCGGCCTACCCTAAGGCAGCGAAATTTTTTCTTGTCGCCCTTCGTCGACAACGAGACGGATGTCCTGGCCGCCAGCCGCACTTTCGCGCAACGGCAGGAAAGCGGTCACCGCCTTGACGAAGCTCTGCTTGTCGCCCGCCTCGAATGTACCGCTGATGCGTTTCCTAGCCATTGCCGGAGCGTCCAATATGATCGGCTTGCCGCCATAGCGATTGACCTCGGCGATCGCGTCGTCCAGCGTCCTGTTGTCGAAAACGATCCGGCCCTGTGTCCAGGCGACGACATTGGCGGCGCTGACCGTCTGGACTTGCCGGCTCTGCGGGGGCCAGCGCCATTGCTCGCCGGGCTTTAGCTGAAATGCGTTTCCGTCCGGGGCGACAATGCTGACACGGCCCTCGACGAGGGTGACGGAAATCCGGTCGTCCCAGCGAGCCACGTCAAACTGGGTGCCGATCGCCGTCACCCTCACCTCCCCCGCCGCCACGACAAAGGGGCGTGCGGCGTCGTGCGCCACGTTGAACAGGGCTTCGCCCCTTTCGAGAACGAGTTTCCGCTGGCCTGCACCATAGCGCACACGCAAGCTCGTGTCGGTATTGAGGCGAAGGCGCGAGCCATCCTCCAGCGCGACCGTTCGCTGGGCACCGGGTTCGGTCTGGAAAGTGGAACCCGCCAGGGACATATAGTGGATGCCGGCCGTTACCGCCGCGGCAAGAACGGCTATCGCTGGAATCAGGATCGCGGGCCGAAAGCGCCGCCGGCTGCGGCTGCGAGCGGCGGCTTCCTCGACAGCCCTCAGGATCGAGGGGCGATCACCCGCTTTCCCCGCTTCCGTCCAGAAGCGTTCCGCCTCCTCGAAGGCCTCCGCATTCGGCTTGAACCGGCGCCACGCGAAGAATTCCTTCAACGTGTTCTCGGAGACCGGCAGGGTTTTCAAGCGCGCGAACCACTGCGCCGCTTCTGCACGCCGCCTTTCTGTCGCGATATCCTCGTCGTCCATCCGCCGCGTCTAGCTCCGCAACCTGTTTGCGCACAATTGGATCGCCTTGCCTATTCGCCACTCCACCGTCTTGATGGAAATGCCCAGATGCGCCGCGATCTCCCTGTTCGTCATGTGACGGAACCGGCTGAGCACAAATACATCACGGATGTTCTGGGGCAAATCCAGAATCGCCTGCTCCAATTCCCTTTGCGCTTCCTGTTCCGTCAGCGCCTGCGCGTCGACCCGATCCCGATCGCTCGCGAGAACAAGATGGTGATGCGCGTTTCGCACGACATCGCGGCGGCGGCGGTCGCGAAAGAGATTGAGCGCGATCCGGGACAGGAAGGCACGCGGGTGCTCGACCTCCGCAAGGGATGTGCGGATGATCCGCAGCCAGGTATCCTGCACGATATCGTCGGCTTCCGATGCCGGGATATGGAGCGAACGCCGCAGGAAGGCATGCAGCCAGGAAGAATGGGACGCGTGCCAGGCGCGGAGCGAATCTTCCTCCTCCGCCCCCTTGTCCCGACCGCTTCCAATCTTGATGACGGGTTTCGCCATCGCGCCGACCTCCTTGCGAACAAAGGGGCGCGATAATGCGTAAAGTGGAACACCCATGCGCGGGCGTCGGCGTGGCGCCTGCAATGGCGCAACGATCCAGGCGGCCATGACAGCCACAAAGGCTCCAACGGTTATCCCGCTGAAGCGCTTTTCTCTGCATAGGGGGTTCCACGCCCCTGCCGCAGGCCTCCCTGCGGTAGGAAGAAACTGTCTTATTCGCACAGGCCTGACAAGCACAACTTGACATGCGTGCCTTACGCTGCCGATGGCAGACGCGAGGAAGGGGCGGGCGTTGGAACCTCCTATGCAAGAAGCCCGATACTGGCCGGACACGCCCAAGCGCTGCCACACCCCTCCCGGCATTCAAGTCCGGTCCATTCGCGGCGCCGGGGACAGCGTAACAGGATAGGCCTACCCGTACAACGCAGCGTCAAAGGAAAGGCTGTAAAGCCGATCTTTAGCCTGTCAGCAGCCCACTCGGCGAACCCAGCCGGGAAGCCTCGTCCAATCCATCAACAAGTCATACCAGAAGGAATTGCCGTCAAATTGGAAAATAAAGCGTCCCGCTCTTACCATTGATTGACAGCAGCTCAGATGCCTCTAAGTCCCTGATTAACAGGGGCAATAAAGTGGGGCATCATGTCGCTCTATCGGCGCATGCGTAATCGTGCATTTCTGACTTCCAGCATCGTAGCGATGAGTGCGGTTTCCGCCAACGCCTATGGAGCCTGCTCACCGGATCCCACGATCCCCGCTGCCCAGACCATCTGTAGCGGAACCGACAGCGACGGCCTGTCGGTGATGACCACAACCAATGTCCTCGTTCAATCTGGCGCCTTGGTGCTGCCGGGCAGCGGCAGCGCGAGCATCACTCTCGCCAGCATCAATTCGCTGCGCGTTTCAGGCACTGTTGATGGCAATGGCGTCAATGGCGTGCTGGTCACGAATACCGCGCCCTATTGGGGGATGTTGGATCCCTATGCCGGGGCCTCCCCCAGCTATGGACAATGGGGATGGATCTATCCCGGGGCTGTCGCTTCGATCATGGTCGATGCCGGCGCCACCATTTCAGGAAGCTCCGCGATCAGGCTGGCCCAGCGGCCGGACAACAGCCAAGGAAGCATCCTGCTCACGCTGGACAATTCAGGCACGCTGACCGGTACCGCCGGTCCGGCGCTTGTGCTGCAGGCCGGCACCAGCATAAATTATATGCGCAATTACGCGACGGGCGTGATTGGGGGCATTTCCGGCAATGTCGGGTCCCTGATCAACGATGGGATCATCGACGGCGGCGCAGGATCGGCCATTCAGAACATGGGCAACGGCCCGATCACGAACCTGGGCACGATCCGGTCTACATCCGGGAACGCCACGCTTTCGCTACAATATAGCTCGATCAGCAATACCGGGCTGATCGCAAATTACGGCTCGGGCAGCGCCATCCAAGCGTCGAGCGGGCTATATCTCGACAATCGAGGGGACATTGTCGGTTCCATCCGCATTTCGGGCAGCCAAACGTCGACCATCGACACTTCTCAAGGCACAGTTTCAGGCGACATCGTCTTTGACGGGGGCGACGACCTCTTCTATGGCGGCGCTTATGATCCGACGCTTGGCCGCTTCGCCAATGTAAGCGGTACGGTCGATGGGGGCGCAGGTATTGACACTGTCGCTCTAACCCTCACCCAGAACGCCAGGCTGAACGGCGCGAACATGCCGCTCAATTTCGAGCGGTTCCAATTCACGCTCGGCAATGATGCGCGGGTCGAACTGAACGACGGGTTCAATCTGGATCATGGCGTCGGCCTTGGCGGAACAGGCACCCTCGTCATCAATCGCGACGCCACGAGCGAAGGATCTCTTGTAACGGGGATCTATGGCTATCCCTCGACGATCGGCCTGATCAACAACGGCAATCTTACCGCCAATATGGCGAACGCAAGCACCTATGCCATCAGCTTGAGCAATCTGGGCCTTGGCGAGAATAACGGCACCATCACTTCCGTCGGCGGCGCCGGCCTGCTGCTGTCGACATCTTATGGCAACAGCAATAGCGGCTTTACCAATAAGGGGACGATCGTGGCGGACGGCACGGCCGTTTCCATGGCGGGCACACTCACCAACACCGGCACCATCCGTTCCAATGGCGGCATCGCGGTAATCAACAGCTATACGACAGCAGGCAGCGACTCGTCGAACAGCGGGAATATCGAAGGCAAGACCGCCGGCGTCCGCATCGACAGCGCCAGTTTCGTCAACAGCGGCACGATCAGCGCTTCGTCCGGCCTAGGCGTCGATCTGGGCTATAATGCCCGGTTCGACAATCGTGCAGGTGGCATCGTGACGGGAACGACCGCCGCCATTGGCGTTTCGGGCTATGCCTATCAGACGGTAGTGCGCAACGCGGGCACCATCAACGGCGATGTGCGCCTGATCAGCAATGGCGGCTATGACAGCGCCAACGATATCTTCATCGATAATGGCGGAACGGTGAACGGCAATCTGCTGCTGGGCGGTGGCGACGACTATCTGATCACGGATTTCAACCGACAAGGCAATTTGGCCGGCGTGACGGGGACCATCGATGCCGGTACCGGCTTTGACACCATCCGCTATCGCGTGAATAGCGACGTCACAACGACACTGATCGCTCCCACCGGCTTCGAAGCGGTTGGCTTCGAGCTTGCGGACAGTCACACGCTTGACCTCCAATCAGCGGCATTTCAGGATCTCGCGCTGTCTATCGGCGGCAAGGGCAAGGCGACCATCAACGCCGATCTCAGCCAAACCGACCATGTCGTGCTCGACCTTGCTCCTGTGACGACAGCCCAGTTGGTGGGGGACGGCAGCATGCTGCGCAATGAACTCACCGTCACCAGCAAGGGGAACATCTCCGTGACGTCGAACAACGGTTATGCTTATGGGCTGGCCGCGGTGAATGCCGGAACCGCCACCTTCGAAAATGCGGGGACGATCAGCGTGACAGGTTCCGGGGACTGGTATCAGCCCTATGCGATCATGGGCGGCAAGCTGGTCACCAACAGCGGAAGCATAGCGCTGGACGGCGCGACCGGCATTTCCGGCACAACCCGATTGATCAATAACGGCACCGTCAGACAGGAAAGCGACGCCCGATCGTCCTCCGCCATCATCGGCGTATCGTCGATTGTGAACAATGGAACCATCAGCGTCGATGGGACGGCGATCGCCGGCTACGGCTTCTTTTCTTCGGCTCCCAAGATTGACAATAGCGGCCTGATCGAAAGCCGCGCGGATATCGCGATCAGTTCGAGCTATACCTCGATCGTCAATCAGGCTTCGGGTATGATCCGGGGTCAGACCATGGCTATCACCGGCGAATCCGGGATGTCGGTCGTCAATGCCGGGACGATCGAAGGCGATGTCGTCCTCGGTTCGCCCTATGGCTGGTACGGCAGCCGCAGCACCTATGTCGCCAATGGCGGCACATTGAACGGAGACCTTCGTTTCGGATCGACGTGGGATGTCCTGCTCACCCGAGAGGGCATGACGGGGGTGAGCGGCACTATCGATGCGGGCGACGGATTCGATCTTTTCGGCCGCTTTTACACCGCAAATGCATCCACGACGATCGGCGGCGCCCTTCCCACCAGCTTTGAAGGAGAGCTGGTTGAATCCATCGGTCCAAACAGCGTGGTGACGCTGACCGGTGCCGATGGCGGTCGTGGCCTGCGGGTCGCTGGAGACGGTCAGATCGTCAACAGGGCCATCATTGGTGGCCTGCTGGTGGCTACTTACGATGCAAGCATGGCGGCCGATGGCATCGGCGTCCTATCCTCCTTCATCAATGAAGGCAGGTTGGATGGCGGCTTCACCGGGGTCGTTCACTCCTTCAGCAACAAGGGTATGATCAACGGGTCGGTCGATCTCGGCCTGGAAGATGCGACGGCTCGAAACGAGGGGACGATCAACGGCGACGTCCGCCTGAGCAGCGGCGACGAACGCTTCATCCAGAAGCTTTCCGCGCAGATCAACGGCTCGATCTATGGTGGAAGCGGGAACGATACGGTTCTGCTCGACATGGACGCAGGCGGTACGCTGGATGCCACCTCATTCGAGAAGTTCGTGGAATTCGAGCATTTCGGCGTGACCGGTTCCGGCCCCATCGCGACGCAAGGCCTATTGCAGATCGACACACTGCAACTGGACGGGCAGTTCGAACTGCAGGCCGGTTCGACATTGCAGACACTGGGACCGGTTGCAGTGACCGGCAGCACCGGCCCCGATCATCTCATCAACCACGGCACCATCATCGGCGACGTCGATCTTGGCGATGGCGACGATCGTTTCGATTTCTATCAGGGATCGTCGGTCAGCGGGATCGTTTCGGGCGGTACGGGTGCCAATCAGCTCTCTCTCTATTATAATAACGACGGTACGAGACAGGCCATAGACCTTAGCCCTTATCAGCAGTTCCAGCGGCTTACGCTGGAAGGCGGCATCGGCACCCTGGCGGGCAATATCAGTTTCGATCATATCGACGTGAATGCCGGTCGCCTGATCGGCCTCCCCGGTTCCACGATCTCCGCGAGTAACGGCGTCACCGTGGCAAACGGCGCCACCTTCGGCAGTGCAGGAACCGTGAACGGCGCAATCAGTGTCAATGGGGTCCTGTCACCAGGCGCATCGCCCGGCACGATGACGATCAACGGCAATGTCGCGTTGAATGCTGGCTCTATCACGATGTTCGAGATGACCCCGACGGTCAGCGATGCGGTCGTAATCAACGGCAAGCTCGCCATCGGCAGCGGTTCAACCTTCCAACTGACGGGCGAGCGGCCGCTCACGCCCGGGATCGTCTATGATCTGATCACGGCTTCGGATGGTATCAGTGGCCAATTCACCACTATCGACAAGGCAACGAGCGTCCTCGGGTTCATTCGCCAAACCGATACGGCCATCCAGCTTTTGGGACAATTCCAGCTTCCGGTGGGCGCCAATGCCCAAGTCGCAAGGACAGTGGATTATGTAAACGGGCTGCTGGTTGCAGGAACCGCCAGCACGGGTCTGCTTGATGCCGCCCCCACCATGATCGATGGCAACGGAGCCGCCAATCCTCAACTCTTTGCCCGTCTTAATCCCGAAGCCTACGCCTCCGTGCTCCAGACTGGTGTGGAAAATGGCCTGGCGCTCAGCGTTGCACTGCGGTCTACGGCATTTGCCGCTCCGGCGGAGAATTCCAATTGGTTCGGCTTCGGTCAAGCCTTCGGTGCTTGGCGGCGTTTGCCCGGTTATTCCTTAACCGGCGTCTCAACAGCGAACGTCAGGACAAGCGGGCTGTTTGGCGGCATCGGCTATGGCACGCAAGATATGAGCTTTGGTGTCTTTGTCGGGCATGTTGATGCGCGGCAGAATATGAGAGCTATCGGCGCCTCGAACGATGCGGACGGCATCGTGGCCGGCGCGATGGTCAAAGCCAGAAGTGGGAATTTCGATCTGAGTCTTGCCATGACCTATGATGACAGCAAGACGGATACGAAGCGCAGCATCATGAACGCGATGGATGCTAATTCGCGCTACAAGCTACGGACATGGACCACAGACTTCGCGGCGGCCTATCGCTTCCCGGTTGGCGACGGCCTTTCCCTGAAACCGCAAATTGGCTTCACGCATATAGAGAGCAGACGGGCAGCCCTCAGCGAGGCTGGAAATGAGCCCTTCCTCCTCGAGGTCACCGGCAAAACGCTCAAGGCAAATTTCATCAGCGGCGACCTTTATCTCGGCGCTGATGCGGTCAAGCGCGTGCGGCCTTGGCTCTCCGTAGGCATTCGCCACCAGCTCAGCGGACGGGTTGGTACCGCCATCGGGGCGTTCATGGGCAATAGCGAGACATTCACGGTGACAGGTGCAAGCCGCGATAGAACGTTGGCGACAGTCAGCGGTGGCGCCGCTCTGGATGTTCTTGACCATCTAACATTGAGCCTGAGCGGCCGAACGGAATTCGGTGCCAAAGCCAGTGGTCAAAGCGCAATGGCTGGATTGAGGCTCACCTTCTAGTGGAGGACGTGACGTGGTGGGTTGGACGGTCCCCGCGCAGAAGCCGGTGTAAGATGCGGCTAGCGGTGTGGGGCTCGTCCACCCAGCCGCAGCGCGTAGCTGCCATAGAGGATGATCTTGTGGATGCGGCCCGCCTTACGCTTGCCGGTCGCAAGATTGTTGGCGTCCCCGAATTCCTCGAAGATGATCTGCACCACGCGCTCAGCATCAGCTCCCGACGCCATCCGATCCGCTTCATCTTCTTGAGAACGGCGATGATCCCAGGGATCGTAGGAATAGCCATATTCGTCCCGCATGAGCCGCATCAACGTCGCGCGGATCCGCCCCCATACGAAACGAAGCGGAAAGTCGACGCCGAAAAGATGGCTGACCGCGGCAGCGGCATAGTCTCGGAAGCGGAAGACCAAACGGCCAGATCAAAATCAGCCCGAACGCTCTTGAGGAAATCGGCAAGATATGGCCGCCACTAGACATGGTAACCGAAAACCTAAAAATCTGCGGCCCGGTCGAGCGCTTACTCCCATGCATGCATCAGCATTTCATCCAGCTCGAGGATGAGCAAGGGCCTGTCCACGTTGGGCGCTTCCCTGTCCATCGAAGTCGCGTAGCCGATTCCGGCCCAGGGACATATGTGGACAAGAAGCTGGCGAGCATCGCGCGGAATAATGACCTGAGTAAATATGTGCTGTGATTCGGGAGCGGCGCTCGCCTGATCGGCGTAGCGCCGCTCTCCATTGCATCACGGCAGGATCACGATCTCGTCCATCGCGCCCAGCGCCATCGGCTTATTGCAGCGAAATCCGAATAGCCCTTTGCAATCTCTCTTGCTGCGGCTAGCAGTTCGGAATCTTCACTATGGCGCGGACCGTGACAAATCCTATCAAGCTGATCAAACCTCGCCGCTTTTCCGATGACAGGGGCTGGTTTTCTGAGACCTATGTCGACACGCGCTGGGCGGAGGCCGGGGTCGATGTCCGGCTGGTGCAGGACAACCATAGCTATTCCGCACCCACGGGGACCATAAGAGGCATTCATTTCCAGAAGCCACCGCACGCGCAGGCCAAGCTGGTTCGGTGCATCCGCGGCCGGATACTCGACTATGCAGTCGATCTGCGCGCTGGCTCGCCAACCTATGGCCAGCATGTTTCCGCCGAACTCAGCGCGGAAAACGGCCACCAGCTTTTTATACCGGTCGGTTTCGGGCACGCTTTCGTGACCCTCGATCCCGATACGGAGGTCATCTACAAGGTTTCGGACTATTACGCGCCAGATTGCGACGGCGGCGTGCGGTGGAATTGCCCAGACATCAATATCCACTGGCCTTTGCCGGCCTCCGGCCCGGTCCTGTCGGCCAAGGACGAGACGCTCCCGACTCTGGCCGAATTCGATAGCCCTTTCCAATATACAGGTGAGCCGCTCGCTTCTATCGAGCGGTGAACTGGATTCACGCCCAATACGAGGGGTCATAATGCGCATATTGGTCACCGGGGGAGCCGGTTTCATCGGCTCGGCGCTCATCCGCCATCTAATCGCGGATAGCGACCATGAGATACTGAACCTCGACAAGCTCACCTATGCGGGCGTGCTATCGTCGCTTGCTCCCGTTGCCGCAGATCCCCGTTACCGTTTCGTGCAGGGTGATATCTGCGATGCGCCGCTCCTGACACGTCTGCTGACAGAATTCCAGCCTCAGGTGATTGCTCACCTCGCTGCGGAAAGCCATGTCGATCGCTCCATCGACGGCCCGGGCGAGTTCATTCAGACCAATATCGTCGGCACCTATACGATGCTCCAGCAGACGCTAGGCTATTTCCGCAGCCTGGATAGCACCGCGCAGGCCGCATTCCGCTTCCATCATATCTCGACCGACGAGGTGTTCGGATCTCTGGGCGAGACGGGCTATTTTACCGAGACGACGGCCTATGATCCACGCTCGCCCTATTCCTCGTCAAAGGCGGCATCGGATCATCTCGTCCGGGCGTGGGGCCATACCTATGATTTACCCGTCCTGATAACCAATTGCTCGAACAATTACGGCCCCTATCATTTCCCCGAAAAGCTGATTCCGCTCATTATCATCCGTGCGCTGACGGGCGCGCAACTCCCGGTCTATGGCAATGGCAGCAATGTACGGGACTGGCTGTTCGTGGAGGATCACGCCCGTGCCTTGCGAACGGTCTTCGAACGGGGCAAGCCGGGCGAGACCTATAATGTCGGCGGCAATTCCGAACGGCGCAACATCGATGTCGTGAACAGCATTTGCGCCATCATGGACCGCCTCCTCCCCCGCGACGATGGCCGTTCCTATAGTGAGCAAATTCATTTCGTCGCGGACCGGCCGGGTCATGACCAACGTTATGCGATAAACGCGAGCAAGATACGTGATCAACTCGGCTGGCAACCGTCCGTCACCTTTGAGCAGGGCATAGAGGCCACGACCCGTTGGTATCTCGACAACAGGTCATGGTGGCAGGACATCTTGGACCAACGCTACACCACGGAGCGGCTGGGCCTCGAAAAGGTCGGCTGACAGTCGACCACCCTGGCCTGAACTAACCTTAATCAGAGAGTATGGACTGAAACATGAAGGGGATCATTCTGGCAGGCGGCACAGGAAGCCGGCTGCATCCGATGACACTGGTGACCTCCAAGCAACTCATGCCTGTCTACGACAAGCCGATGATCTACTATCCACTGTCCACTCTGATGCTGGCAGGGATCAAGGAGATATTGCTGATCTCCACCCCCCGCGACATTCCAGCGTTTCGGGCCTTACTGGGCGATGGCAGTCAATGGGGTCTGGACATCCAATATGCCGAGCAGCCAAGCCCCGATGGTCTCGCCCAAGCCTATATCATCGGCGCGGACTTCGTGCGGGGCGGACCATCGGCGCTCATTCTGGGTGACAACATCTTCTACGGTCACGGCATGAACGAGATGTTCGGCAAGGCTTTGACCAAGACGAATGGCGCGACCGTCTTTGCCTATCATGTCACCGACCCCGAACGTTATGGCGTGGTCGAGTTCGACGAACAGGCACGGGCTTTGTCGATTGACGAGAAACCGGCAAACCCCAGATCGAACTGGGCGGTGACGGGTCTGTATTTCTACGATGAGCAAGTCGTCGATATAGCCGCGGATCTGAAGCCATCGCCGCGAGGCGAACTGGAAATCACCGACATAAACCGCGCCTATCTCGAACGTGGCGAGTTGTCGGTCGAGGTCATGGGGCGCGGTTACGCCTGGCTGGACACCGGAACACCGGACAGCCTGATCGAAGCGGCGGAATTCGTGCGTGTCCTTGAAAAGCGCCAGGGCTTCAAGATCGCCAGCCCGGAAGAAATTGCGTGGCGAATGGGCTTCATCGACGATACCCAACTACAGCGTCTGGCCGCAGACTTGGGCAAGTCGGCCTATGGCGCGTATCTGAGAGGACTTGCCTGAACCATCAGGCAAGCTCCTAACACTTCACCCTATAGGTTTGCATTCTGGATCGTGATAGCCGGGAAGATCAGTGACGACAGGATATTCACGAATTTCTGAAGGTCCGCGATCGGCGCGTTGGAAACGTACAGCACGTCCTTGTCGCGAATGGGCAGGCTCTGCGCGATGAAGAAGGTCGCCGGGTCCTTCATGTCGATGCGATAGATGACCGGCACCTTGCCATCCGGGGTCATGCGCGCGCCTGCTGCCATGGCAGGATCGAGCGCCGCCGGCGTTTCAAGCCGGAAAATGAAAACGCCGCGCACATCCGCCCGGTCGTCGCGCAATCCTCCCACCCGGCCAAGAGCCTGAGCCAGGGTGATACCATTACCCTCAAACGGAATTTCGCCGTTGCCGCCCATCGCTCCAAGTGCAGTGAAGCTGAACGGCTGATAGAGTGCCGTCACGACATCGCCAGGTTGCAGATACACGTTCTGGGCGGGATCGGCGATAATCGTCGAAAGGGCCAGAGACGTTGTGCGCGTGCCGCGGCTCACCTGTATGGTCATCTTGCCGACGGGTTGCTTGGCGCCACCCGCGCCCGCCAAAGCGTCGAGGACGCGCTCGCCCTTCGCCGTAAGGGGCAACCGGGTATTGGTCACCACGTCGCCCACGACCGTCACTTCGCGGGTCGCGTTACGGACAAGGCGGACAATGACCTGCGGATCATGGGCTTTCCCGGAAAGGCGCCCGACAATATCCCGCGCAATGTCCTGCGGCGTCCGGCCAGCCGCCAGAACCGATCCTGCAAAGGGAACGGTCACGCGGCCGTCTGTACCGACCATCTGCTCCGGCATATTCGTACTTTTCGCCACCTGACTATTGGCGGGATTGACCTCTGTCGCGCCGCCGATGGTTCCGCCGAACAGCGCCGCCGGGGGAGCCTCCCAAATCACGATGTCGAGAATATCCCCTCGCCCCACCACCGTGCTGTCCGGTGCACCCTGACCCAGCACTTCCGAGAAAAGCGCGGCCCGGCTGCCGGCAACCATCTGGCGCGCAACGCCGTCGGTGACGTCGATGACCTTTATGTCAGCGTTAGCGACAGTATGACCTTCCGCCCGTACAATGGTTCGCGACGACGGTCCGACCGCTGGCATCATTCCGCAGCCACCGAGCGATACCAACATGGCCGAGAGACACGCACCGCGCAGCGCCCGCGACCGGGCAGCGCCAAGGAAAAAGGAGATCAACATCATACTCCGGGACTATATTCGCGCTAGCCTTAGCCCACTCTCATGCCACTTTCCATCCCGCTGAAGAACCCCTCGCCGAATTCTACCCCGGTTCCCCAAATTCCGCTTCCACCCCTCTTGTCTCGCGCTATGTCGAGAAGAAGCGTTGACACAAAAGCTGTTGAAACCGATCCATCGCGGAGTTATTCTGTCCGGCACGAACATCCAGATTTCATGCTTTAATGACATCAATCACAACGTAATATTTTTTGAATATTACTAGATGAATGCTAGAAATACTGGAATACTATTGTAGAGGCGTACTTGGCAAAACATCTGATTGAGTTGGACCATAATTCCAGTGAACAAATTATGGCCCATGACCATGAAGTCATCGAGTTGGAAGCCCACGCGCTCGACTCTCTTGCCCGATCCCTGAACGAACAATTTATAATCGCCTGCCATGGCATCCTCCATTGCAGTAGCCGTGGGCATGGACCTGGCGGACGTCCGCCAGGTCCTGCTTCAGATCAGGGAGGCATGCACGGTCGACATCACATCGACCACCGTGCAATTGGCTCTGGGCGATGCACTGGCACTGGCACTGGCACTGGCAGTCATGGATTTGCGCGGCATTTCCCGCGATCATATTCGTATCCTGCATCTCGGCGGTGTGATCGGCTTCCGATTGATGCCGGTATCGCAAATCATGCATGGCTCGGAACGCATTCCGATCCGGCCAAAGCCCTGTGTGACGGACCGAGCGCGCTTTGACTTGCAGATCTGGAAGACTTCCTACACCCTTTGCTGGCGATAGATACGGTCGTGAAAGCAGGAGCAGCGACCCCTCCTTTGTGACGTCAGTCTACACATCAGGACAATGATACGGATGAACCCGCCGCCGCGCCGGATCGATCACTGGATCGCGGGACACGGCCTGCGCGCGGCCCTGAGATTGGTTTGGCTGAAGCAATGGCTGCCCAGAGATCATCGGCATTGGCTGGAAACGCCCCCGCCTTTCGATGCCTGGCTGTCCGTCAACGGCGCAAGCCGGCGCGCCGACGAAAACCTGATCGCCGCGATGACCGCTCGAAGCGCCCGCCTGCCAAGCCTATCGGTGGTGATGCCCGTCTATCGCCCGGCGATGGACATGCTGACCGCCGCCATAGGCTCCGTCAGAGAGCAGGTCTTCGAGGATTGGCAACTCTGCATCGTCGATGACGGGAGCAGGGACCCGGAGCTTGCGACCTATCTCGCCAACCTCGCCAAGAGCGATCGGCGGATCCGCGTTGCCACCCATCCCAGCAATCAGGGCATCGGCGCCGCCACGAACAGCGCAGCCGCGTTGGCTGACGGACAGATACTGCTGTTCCTCGATCAGGACGACCTCCTGTCCCCGGACTGCATCGCCCGGTTCGCGATTCATTTCAGCGACTTTCCCGAGTGCGACCTCGCCTATTCCGATAGCGACAAACTGGCACCGGACGGTCAGCGCAAGTCACCGACGTTCAAACCCGGCTGGTCGTCGACCTTGCTGCTGTCCTACATGTACTTCAGTCATGCGATGGCGGTTAGGCGAGAGCTGTTCGAGACGCTGGGGGGCATCCGGTCCGAATATGACGGCAGCCAGGATTTCGACTTCGCCCTGCGCGCGTCCGAGATCGCACGGCGCATCGATCATATTCCGCAGATACTCTATCACTGGCGGGAAAGTCCGGGATCGACCGCCCTATCCGGGAACGCGAAGCCGCAAAGCATTGAGGCGGGGCGGCTCGCGGTGACCGACGCCTTGGCTCGCCGGGGATTGCGTGCGACCGCAGAACAGCCGGGCTGGGCGCGCGACGCCCATCTCGGCCTGTTCGAACTCGCTTTCGCCCCCCCCACAAGTTCGATCAGCGTGGTGATTCCCGTCCCATCCCGGGAGACCAACCTCAGTGCTCTCCTCTCCCCGCTCAGGACCGGAGGGACACAGGTGGCCGAAATCATTCTCTGCTCACCGGATTCTCTCGATAACGCGGCACTGGATACACTGGCGGGCTTCGCCCCGATTCACCACTGCAAAGCGCCCTGCCCGGCAGATGATCTGGCCAGCCTGCTGAATTTCGGCGCGCAAGCCGCGCGCGGCGACTATATTCTGTTCCTGTCCCAACCCTCACATCCAATGCGCGAAAATTGGCTGGCAAACATGGCCGGATATTGCAAGGCGGCCGATGCTGGCGCGGTCGGCGCCCGCATCCTTTCGGACGATGAACGCGTCGATCATTCCGGCTTCTGCGCCGCCGATGGCGCCCCCACGGTCTTGCCGAGTTTTCGAGGCCTGCACGCGACCCAGCCCGGCTATATGTATCTCGCCAGGGTAACGCGCGAATGTGCGGCAGTCAGCGCGACCTGCCTGCTCGTTCCCAAGGATATTTTTATAGCGACGGGCGGCTTTCCTTCTGGGCTTGGCTCTGCGGATGCCTGCGGCCTGCACTATTGCGCGACTCTCACGCGTAAAGGCAAGACGACGTTGCTGTGTGCAGCGGCCGAATTGACGCTCGATCCGAAGCAAGCGGCCTCCGCCCGCCCCTGCCTCCCTCCCATGGGCACCGACGCGCTATCCGACAGCTTCTACAACCCCAATCTAGGCAACAGCCAACCGCTTTTCCGACCCGCAGCGCGCCGCGTCGCCCTCGATGCCCCTGCGACCCCCATCCATGTCGTCTTCGTCTCGCACAGCCTGAACCGCGAAGGCGCGCAGATCACGCTGTTCGACCTCATAACCGGCCTCCAGTCGCAAGGGTCGTTCCGCTGCACGGTCATCGCACCGAATGACGGCCCGCTCGCCGCGGACTTTCGTGCGCTCGGAATTGCCGTCCATATGTTCGACAAGCCGCCAAGACGCGCGTCGCCCGACCGCTACTGGACCGATTGCAACAGGCTGCGCGAACTGCTGGAGCATCTGGAAGCGGAGGTCGTGCTGGCGAACACGCTGGATATGCACATTGCTGTTCATGCGGCATCTCTGGCGGGCATCGGCGTGCTGTGGTGGCACCATGAAGCGGGTATTTGGCACCGCTATTTCCGCCGCGCACCCCTGCGCGTGCGTGCATTAGCCTATGCCGCCTTCGCCCAAGCCTATAGGGTGATCTTCGTCGCAGAGGCCACCCGCAGGGCATGGATGCCCGTGTCCACCCGGCAGAATTTTCACGTCATCCGCCACGCCATTCCCCCTGCCCGCCTGTCTACCGAAACCGGACGATGGCATCGCGCTGATGCACGCGCGGAGCTGGCGGTGGAAGAAACCGACATCCTCATTCTGGCCGTCGGCAGCCTTTGCGCGCGCAAGGGACAAGAGGATCTCATCCGCGCCGTCACATCGCTCCAGGAAGACAGCCTCGCCCGCGTTCGCATTTTCATCGTGGGAGCGCCCGTCGAATCACCGTATCTTAATCGCCTGAACGCCGAACTCGCGAAACTCGCGCATCCCGTCCGTGCACGCATCACCATCACGGGTGCAGTGGAAGACGTGACGCTTTTTTACGCGGCGGCAGATCTTTTTGTCTGCTGCTCGCGGCAGGAAAGCGCGCCGCGCGTGCTGATGGAGGCCATGGC
Organism: Sphingobium sp. 15-1; assembly: GCF_013375535.1. Taxonomy (GTDB): domain Bacteria; phylum Pseudomonadota; class Alphaproteobacteria; order Sphingomonadales; family Sphingomonadaceae; genus Sphingobium; species Sphingobium aromaticivastans. The sequence continues at coordinate 2,797,285 of NZ_JABXJG010000001.1, read as the reverse complement.
TTTTCGGCTGCCGATCATCAGCACGGCCGTCGATGGCATTCCGGAAATCGTCCGGCAGGATTGGAACTGCCTATTCTACGATCCCGGTCAGACCGATCAACTGGCGGCACGAATCGAATGCCTTGTCCATGCATCGGCAGAACGCACCCTCCTCGGCCAGCGGGGCCACGCTCTGTTGTCGGAAATCGGCGATTACCAAAGTATGGTTTCGGCCTTTGCCTCGGCCCTGATCGAGGCATCTCTCTTGCAAAAACAGGACTGAACGGTCTTGCGAAGCCGGGGGGATTCCGTCATTGCCTATCGGCGCAGCAGCGCACACGCAACCGCGCAATTCTGGAGTAGTATTTTGGGAGCGAAGACCATCGGGGGCAATGCCGATCGGCCTGCACCGGGTGGTGACGAGCCGTCGGCTGATGATTCTCCCCCGATCATTGCCCAGGAGTTGAAGAATATTCGGTGCGAGCTCACCGAACTGAAACTCACCCTTGCGCGCATGAAATCGAACAAGCGTCAGCCGCTTTCCGTCAACGAACGTCTGACTGCTATCGAGCATGCGGTAGCAAGAGCAAATGACGCATCGGCCCAGGTCGAGGAGGCCCGCTCGCGCCAGAGGGACGCCGAAGACCTGCTGGGACAGGTCAGGCAACTTCTGGCGGCAACCGCCCAGAAGCTGGCACAGGCTGAAACGCGCCTTCACCAGCAGGACAGTGAAGCGGAGTGGTTGCGCGCGAACAGCGGACGCGCAGACGAATTGACTAACGAGATCAATGCCCTGCGCTATCGATGCGAGCAGGCGGAAAGCGCCATAGTCCGCCTGCGGAATTCGGTGAGTTGGCACGTGACCAAGCCTCTGCGCTGGATCGGGAACCGATATGGCAAATTCAATCGGGGCCGCCGCTGATGTCCAACGCCATGGATCGCAGCGTCGACATACTCTTCCTGATCGGCTGCTGGGAAGGAGAGTCGAAACGCTATCGGGTGTACAATATCGCCGAGGGATTGAATTCCCTAGGATATAACACGGAAGTCATGGATTTCAACCGCGGCGGCGATATTGTCGACCGGAATATCTGCCCGAAGGTCATCATCTTTTTCCGGTCCCCTTTCGATCCGTCCAAACGGGTCGTCGAGCTACTCGAATATTGCCGCGTCCATCGCATCGACACAGTCTTCGACGTCGATGATTATGTCTTCGAACCTGGTATCATCGAAAGCATAGCTGGTGTCGCAGCATTGAACGCTGACCAGCGGCGGGACTATGAATGGGGCGTGCGCGCCTATCGCTCACTCCTGTTTTCCTGCGGCAAGGGTACGACCACCACGCCTTTTCTGGCCGAACGTATGCGCGAACTCGGCCGGGACGCGCATGTGGTGCCAAACAGCTTCAACGCCGCGCAATTGTCCTTATCGGAAGCCATATTGGCTGCGCCACCGCCCTGCGATGGCAAAATACGGATATGTTATTTTTCCGGCTCGAACACCCATGGGCGGGATTTCCAGCAATGCGCCGCCGCCTTGCAGGGCCTGTTGCGCCGCCACCCGAATATCATCTTTCGCCTCGTCGGCATGCTGGACCTTGATGAAAGCTGGGTTCCCTTTGCGGAAAGAATTGAGCGAAGGGGCTTCATGCCTGCGCTCGACATGCTACAAAACATGGCGGAGTGCGCCATCAATATCGCGCCGCTCGAAGAAGGTGACGTCTTTTGCGAAGGCAAAAGCGAACTGAAATTCTTTGAAGCCGCGCTCGTGGAACTGCCGACAGTTGCCAGCCGCACCGGACCTTTCAAGGCCGCGATAGAGGATGGCGTGACCGGCTGTCTCGCATCAAGCCTGTCGGAGTGGGAAGACAAACTTGACGACCTCATCCGTTCCGCCGAACTTCGCGCCCAGATCGGCAAAGCTGCCCGCAAACACGCGCTTGAGGCATTTTCAACGGAAACGGCAGCGCGCAAGGCGATCATCGCTTACGATCTTCCCGCGCCAACACCGGCCGCAGCGCATCACTTAAAGGACCGGCTTAAAATCGGCTGGATCGTGCCCGGCCTCATTATTGGCGGCGGCGGACATCGCAACATCCTGCGCGCGGCCTATCATCTGGAACAGTTCGGCCACGACGTCAGGCTGTATTTCTCCGACACCTCTCTCAGCGATACGGAACTGCGTCGCGGGGTACAGGAGCATTTCTACCCGTTCGAGGGGCGGGTCCGGCGGTTCACCGGCCAGGCCAATGGCGAAGACGTGTTGATGGCGACCCACTGGTCGACAGTCGGTCTGGCGGAATCCGTCCGCTCGTCTGTCGGCCAAATCTTCTATTTCGTGCAGGATTTCGAACCGGCCTTCTACCCCATGGGGTCGGAATATATCCTCGCGGAAAACACCTATCGCAAAAACCTCTACGCCATCACCTCCGGTCCCTGGTGCGCGCAGATACTGCGTCGTGACTATGGGATGGAGGCGGACTCCTTCCAATTTCCGGTCGATGAGTCGATTTACAATCGGACAGCAGGCAAGGGACAGGAGCGCGCCAAGCGACTGATCTTCTTCGCGAAGCCCGAAATGGAACGTCGATGCTTCGAAATCGGCAGAATGGCCCTGCACCATTTCCATCGCCTCCGGCCCGACTATGAAATCCTGTTCTTCGGATCGAGCGGCGCAAAAAACCATCGACAGGACTATCCCGTCACCTATCTGGACGTCGTCCCTACCCTGGAGGATCTAGCTCAACTCTATGCCACATCGACGGCTGGCCTCGTCTTTTCGACGACCAACCCCAGCCTCGTTCCCTATGAGATGATGGCCTGTGGACTGCCTGTCGTGGATCTCGATCGGCCTGGCAATGAGGTCAATTACGACAATCGACGCGACATCGCACTGCTGACCGATGCAGATCCTTCACGCATGGCGCAAGCCATCGCAAACCTGCTAGACGACCCCGTACAACTTGCGTCGCGAAGCGCGGCAGGGCTGAATTTCGCATCGACCTTCCCCAGTGAGCGCGAGATGGCCGAGCGTATCGAGCAGCTTTTGACCAGCAGACTCAAAATGCTGTCGGAACGTCAGGCATCATCCTCTTCCATCCCAAATTCTAACTAAAAAGGGCCAATATGTCAGTTCATCTTATCACGGGTGGTGCAGGCTTCATCGGCGTCAATCTAGCCAAGGCCCTTTTGGATCGCGGCTTCCGCGTGGTCGCGCTGGACGATCTGTCGCGTGGCAGGCGCGAGACGATGAAGGATCTGCTGACGAACCCGGACTTCTCTTTCATCAAGGCGGATTGCAGCGATCCCGATATCCTCGATACGGCCCTCGACACGTTGGAGATCGACGAAATCTGGCATATGGCCGCTAATTCTGACATTCCGGCTGGGGTCGCCGACTACCGGGTGGACCTGCGCCAGACCTTCCTGACGACGGTCGCGATCCTCGATGTCATGAGGCGCCGGAATATCGGCATGCTCCACTTCGCCTCCAGTTCCGCCATTTACGGCGATCTGGGCGATCAGAAGATACACGAGGATATCGGCCCGCTCCAGCCGATCTCCAACTATGGCGCGATGAAGCTTGCATCCGAAGCGCAGATACGCGCAGCGCACGAAGCCTTTGTCGCAAAGGTAAGCATCTTCCGCTTTCCCAATGTCATCGGCATCCCCGCAACGCATGGCGTGATCCTGGATTTCATCCAGAAGCTGAAACGGGACGCCGGTCGGCTTGAGGTTCTGGGCGACGGAACGCAGCAAAAAGCGTATCTGCACGTTCTGGACCTGGTGGCGGCCATGCTGCACATCCGCGACCTGAATATCCCTTACGCCGTATTCAACATCGGCCCGACCGACGACGGCATCACCGTGCGCTCCATAGCCGAGCGGGTCCGCGATCAGACCGGGGGCAAGGCAGAATTGCACTTCGGCCAAGGCAATCGCGGCTGGGTCGGCGACGTTCCCCGTTTCCGCTATTCTGTCGAACGGCTGATGGCGAGCGGATGGGCGCCGACGATGAGTTCCGAGGCGGCCATGCACCGCTCGGTCGACGAGATCATCGCGCAGGAAGCCAGCGCATGACACAGGCCGTCATCCTCGCCGGAGGCAAGGGCACGCGCCTCGCGAGCCGGCTCAACGGCAAACCGAAGCCGTTGATCGACGTCGATGGCGAGCCTCTGCTCAAGCGACAGATCGACAGCCTGATCCTGAACGGCATCGACGACGTCGTCATTCTGGTCAATCACGCGGCCGATCAGATTCAGGCATTCGTGGACGAGAACCAGTTTTCTGCCCGGATAACGCTGATCGACGACGGCGAGCCACGCGGCACGGCGGGCGCCACACTCGCATGCTTCGACCAGCTTCAGGACCGCTTTATCGTTATCTACGGCGACACACTGTTCGATGTCGATATTCGGCATATGATCGATGTCCACGACCGGTCTTCCGCGGTGGCCACTCTATTGCTTCATCCGAACGATCATCCGGCGGATTCCGATCTTGTCGAACTGGATGCAAACAAGGTTATCACCGCCTTTCATTCCTACCCCCATCCCGACGGGGCATACCTCCATAATCTGGTGAACGCGGCTCTCTATGTCGTGAATAAAGCCCCGCTGGCATCATGGATCGACCGCTTTCCGGTCGGCGATTTTGCAAAGGACCTGTTCCCCGCAATGGTCGCGTCCGGGCAGAAACTGGCGGGATATATTTCGTTCGAGTATATCAAGGACATCGGCACGCCGACCCGGCTGGACAAGGCGGAACGGCACCTGCAAACGGGTGTGGTCGCACGAGCGCGCCGCGAAACGCCGCAAAAAGCGGTTTTCGTGGACCGCGACGGCACGTTGAACGCCCTGCGCGATTACGTGCGCAAACCCGATGACCTGGAAGTCTTCACCGGCGCGGGCCAGGCACTGAAGCGCCTCAACGATGCCGAATATCGCGTCGTTGTCGTCACGAACCAACCGGTTCTGGCGAGGGGCGAGTGCGACTGGCCGGGCCTGAACCGCATTCACGCCAAGCTGGAAAGCGAACTGGGACGGGCGGGCGCCTATCTCGACGCCACCTATGTCTGCCCCCACCATCCCCACAGCGGCTACGCAGGCGAGGTGCCGGAACTGAAGATCGGCTGCACCTGTCGCAAGCCGGGGACCGCGATGATCGAACAGGCTGCGGCCGCCATGAACCTCGACTTGTCCGCGTCGTGGATGATCGGAGACAGCACGGCAGACATTGCCATGGCCAATCGTGCAAATCTGCGCTGCATATTGGTCGAGACCGGCGAAGGCGGCCGGGACGGCAAATGGCCTGCCGAACCGACCGCGATTGCGCAGGACATTGTGCAAGCCGTCAACATCATCCTTTCACACTGAAGCCGCGCTTTAACAAACGGAACAGCCACTGTGATCATCAGCCGAACCCCTCTTCGCATGAGCTTCGTTGGAGGAGGCAGCGACCTCCCTTCCTATTATCGCAAGTATGGCGGCGCAGTGCTCAGCACCGCGATCGACAAATATGTGTACATCAGCATCAACCGAAAATTCGACGGTGGTATCCGGCTCGCCTATTCCAAGACCGAGGAAGTCACCCGGCTGGAGGATATCGAGCACGAATTGCTTCGCGCCGCATTTGAAATGACCGGGATGCGCGGCGGCGTCGAGATCACAACCACCGCCGACATTCCGTCGCGTGGTACGGGCCTTGGTTCCTCCTCCACCTTCTCCGTCGGACTGCTCAATGCCATAGCGGCCTATAGTGGAGTCCATGCATCAGCTGCGGATCTCGCGGCCCGCGCATGCGAGGTGGAGATCGAGCGCTGTCACCAGCCCATCGGCAAGCAGGACCAATATGCCGCTGCCTTTGGCGGTTTCAACGTCATCGAATTCAACCCCGACGACAGCGTCAGCGTCAGTCCGATCATCATGCGCCGGGACATTCGCGACCTTCTGGAGCAGCGGATCATCGTCTTCTATACGGGCATTACGCGCAGCGCCTCCGCAATCCTAAGCGCACAATCGGTGGAATCCGGCAGCGATAATGACAAGCAGGCCGCGCTCAAACGCATGGTTGAACTTGTCTATGTGATGCGCGACGAACTGTCGCAGGGCCATGTCGACAGCTTCGGTCATATCCTGCACGAAAACTGGTCGCTCAAGAAGACGCTGACCTCGGGTATTTCGACGCCCGCGATCGACGAGTGGTATGCGCAGGGCATGGGCGCCGGTGCGTTGGGCGGAAAGCTGCTGGGTGCCGGCCAAGGCGGGTTCATGATGTTCTACGCGCCGCGCGAACGTCATGAAGACATTGCCAACGCGGTCGGCCTTCGTCAGGTACGGTTCGGATTCGAGCCGCTTGGCAGCCGTATTCTATTCTATAACCCCTTATAAATAGCTGGAGCCAAAGTGACGTATTTCCCCGATCGCATTTTCCCCGAAGCAGCGCCTTATGCGAGCGAATATTTCGCACGCCTCAATGCTGCCTCCGCCACCATCAACCCCGATTCCCTGAACGCCGCCGCAAAACTGATCCTCGACACGACCAAGGCGGGCAAGCGCATCTACTCCTGCGGCAATGGCGGCTCGGCTGCCATCGCCAACCACCTCGTCTGCGACTGTTTGAAAGGCATCCGTAGCGACACCGCATTGCGGCCGAAGGTGCACAGCTTCTCGACCACGGTCGAACTGATCACTGCCATCGTCAACGATATCGGCAGCGAGGAGATGTTTTCTTTCCAGCTGTCGTCCATGGCAGAGACAGGCGACCTGCTGATTGCGATCAGTTCATCCGGCTCGTCGCCCAATATCATCCGGGTACTGGAACTGGCCCGCACCATGGGCGTGCGGACCATCGCCATGACCGGCTTTACCGGCGGACAATCGGCCCAGATTGCGGACGTCAGCCTGCATGTCGAGTGCGAAAATTACGGCATTGTCGAGGATGTCCACCAGTCGCTGATGCACATCCTGGCACAATATTGCCGCCATCGCGAAATCGATGACCCGGCCAAGCTCGGCCAGGTCAAGTTTTAATCAGGCGATTTTCTTTCGACCCCCGGTCACGGCATCGAATTCTGCGACCATATAGCCCTCGATGAGGCGCACCATCTCCACCTCGGTGGGGAATTCGGTCGCATATTCAATGCCGCGACGACTAAGGTCAGCGGCCTTCGCGCGATTGTCCAGAACCGCGTAAATCTTGTCCGCAATGTCTCGCGGGCTAGCCGCCGCCAGCATGCAATTGTCGCGGCCACCATAGCTAACCTCATTGCCGTTAACGTCGAGATCGACCACTGGCAGTCCACACGCCATCATCTCAAAAGGAACAAGAGATGGGTTGGTGGTGGAGAAGCAAACCCCCACATCGACAGAGCGATAAAGGTCACCCAGATCTTCGATCTGCGGCGTCATCCCGATATTGGTGAACGGGAACGGCACATGCTGAAACTTGTCCGAATGATCACCGTAGAACAGGATTTCGACGTCCGGGCGCTCACGCTTGACCAGTTCCAGCGCTGAAACGCCCAGAGGATAGCAGCGACGCGGCATGTCAGGCCGTGCGAAATAGGCGATGCGACCAGGCCCATCATAACGACGCTCGGCAGGCGGATAATAGATATCTCGGTCGAGCGGGAAGCGGAAGAAAGACCCCTTCTCTATTCCCCACTCCTTCTCCAGCATACGGAGCGGCCAAGGGCCGGAGGTGATCGGGTAAAAGCCGAAACGATAGGTTTCGCAGGCGCGCACATAATCCGTCCCCATGGGGAAAAACATCGGCTCATAATCCTGCAGGAAATAGACGTGGAGCGGCGCTTTATGCGCATTTTCCTTCACGATATAAGCGGTCGTCCAATAGGTGCAGACCAACACGTCGCATTCCGGAATGTCGTTGACGCCGTGATGGACGGATTCCGTCTTCAGGTCGAAGAACTCCTTTGTGATGAAATCCCGGATTTCATCACCGTGGCTGAAACGATGGTTGTCAGGCAGGACGTGCAGCGAGCAAGAGTGGCCAAATTCCGCAAGATACCGAATGGCGCGGAAGATATTGCGATGCCCGCCCGATGCCTCGAACGGCTGCGGAATGACCCAGGCAATGCGCAACCCGGCCCCTTTGCGTCCCGTCAGCGGGGTCGCCGCCATTCGGTCCGTCGGACGATTTTCCAGGCGGTGCAAGCCGATGATCTCCGAATAGACATCGTGCAGCTTGCGGCCGATCTGAGCCGGATAGCGTTCACGGCCCACATCTTCGCGCGCTGCGCTGCCGAGGCGATCGCGCAGTTTGCGGTCGTCGAGCAAAAGCTTAAACGCCGCGTACCATTCGTCGGCGCTCTCCGCAATCAGGCCATTGACGCCATGCTCAATGCTATCCTGAAAGGATCGGATAGGCGAGGCGATCGTCGGCACGGCCGACAGCGCCGGCTCGACATATTTCAGGTCGCTCTTGGACTGGCAAAATGGGCTGGCAGGCTCGAACGGCGCGATGTTCACATAGGCGCTCGCCGTCTCTATCACCAGATTCTTCCAGTCCATATGCGGAACCCGGATCACCTTGTGCTGCAGCCCCGGCAAGTGGGTATCCACGTCGAGATAGCCCACGAGCTTGAGGTAAACATCGTCATATTCGGTCAGAATGCGGCGCAGCGCCACGACGGCTTCTGCGAAATCCTGCTCATGGGTCTTGGTACCGCTCAAATAGGTGATGAACCGGACGCCGCCTTCATAGGGTCGCACGATGCTCGCGATCTCGACCTGACGGTCGTTCACGCCGAAGGGTATGATCCAGCTCCGCTTGCCACTGACCCTCTCTGCTTGCTCGGCGAGAAAAGACGTGGATACCGTCACATAATCAGAGGCCAGCATGACGCGCTCCATGCTGCGCATGCCCTCCATATAGTCCCGTTGGCCAGCGGCGTTCATCTTCCGATAGGCATCGATCTGGCTCGCCATCGAGGGATCGAACACCAGGTCGTCAATGTCATAGACGGTGGGGATCCCCAATCGCTTGAGAATCGCGAACATCCGATCCACACGGTCGCTGTGCCCGCCCCGGAAGTTCACGACAATCGAGAATTGCCGCAGATACGTCTCCTCCATCGCTTCGGAATGAATGTCCCAAAGCCATTCGGCACCGACGCCCATCGCCTGAAGCGCTTCGATGTGATTGAACACCCGATAGCGCGCGCTGGGCCCCTCATTGCAGCCCAAAATGAACAGAACCCGCATTTTCTGGGCTGCCTCCGAACGGTGAAACAAATCAGACAAATCTTACCCCCCAAGCGCTGCCCGTTCCTATAACGAGGTTTGCTCCACATCAATTGCTGAAACACGGACCTTGCTCACAACAGCGAAGGCAGTCCGATCAGGTTCCCGACAGGATCAGGTCGATTTTCTCCCTGCTGCCCCAAACGGCAGGAGAGTCGTAGGCTCGGTCTGGGAAAGCGCCATATTGCGGACGGATCGCGAGACCCTGGCCGGCGATGAACTGCTCGACCTTGTCTCTCAACGCGACTGGTTCACCCGAACAACAATCGATCACTCCCGTCACAGCCGACTGAAGCGCGGCCTGAGCGATTTGATCGGCCAAATCATCGACTTGAATGAAATCGTGTTTGCTGAGGCCCATTGTGAATGGAAAGCTCTCCTTGCCTTCCGCTTCCCAGCCAATAATCTTGGAAAAGAGCGACTTGTTCCTCTGGTCGTCGCCCAAAATATAATAGACGCGCAGCCATTGAAACACCCCGCCAGCCTTCACGATCTCCAGCCTTGCGGCTTCCCTGAGCGCATTTTTGGCGATGCCGTATAGAGATCGGGGTGCATTGGGCGACGCCTCCGTAATCATGCCCTCCCAATAACCGACCTCATGCATCGTACCGAGACCGACAAAATGCCGAACGCCCGCATCGACAAGCGCACGGACGAAACGCACATGGTCGGGCAAATTATCGATATGGGCCGGAGAATCATGGCTAAAACCATCGCTCCAGGCGAGATGCACGACACATTCCAGCCCTTCCTCAGCGACCAGTTTTCCGACATCCAGTAATGCAAAATCGCTGACTATTTCGCGGGCGCGACTATCGATTTGCGCATTGCCGCGGTGAAGGGCGAGCACCTCGGTGCCCCGGTCAGCCAAGGCACGAACGACATGGGTGCCGATATATCCACCCGCGCCCGTCACCAGTATCTTTGTCATTACGGGAACTCAGTTTAGTAAGGCAGAACAAGGGGCAACCACATGCCCCCAAAGGCTTTAACCACAATCCCCGCAGGCGAAGCAACCCCAAGGTCAAAGGTTTACGACAAGCCGCCTAGGCCGCAATAATGTCCGTTTCGCATAACCATTGCGACAACCGTTCATTCCCTTCGAGGAAATCGACCGTCGGCGTTACTTCGAATTGTTCCTGCATGTCCGCAGGGTCGCACACCGCCCACCGTATGTCACCATAACGAAAGACCCCGGTGATTTCCGGTTCGGGGGCACCGTAAAGGCATGCAATCTGTTGCGCCGCTTCCAAAATCGTTTTTACAGCGCCGCTCCCGATATCCATCGTTCTCGACACCTCCGGAGGACGTTCGATTGCCTTGGTCATCGTTTGCACGACATCGTCAATGTAGATGAAGTCCCGCCCCATCTCGCCATCCTCGTAAACCTCGATGCGCTTCCCTGCGGCCGCGAGGCGATGGAAAAGCACGATAATCCCGGTATAGGGGTTATGCGGCGACTGCCCTACCCCATAAACATTCTGAAGGCGGAGCGTCGTCAACGAAACGTTGCGGGCCGCACACCAGTTCGACAGAATTTGTTCTTGCGCCAGTTTAGTCACACCATAGATACTCGACGGCGCCGGTTGAACGCGTGCATGATGTAGCGTGACCGGGGTCGCCAGCAGCCCAGAAGGCGCGGCCACTGCGAAATCGCCCCGCTCTAGCGCCGCACTCTCACGCCGACCCGGTTGGAAGATCCGGCCATCGGCGGGGTCCGTCCAGGCTCCCTCGCCATAAACTGCGCGGCTAGAACTGAGTACGATGTGATCCGGCACCTGTCCCGCGCGATGCAGCGCCTCAAGCATCTCCGCAGTACCCGTAAGGTTGGTATGAGTATGTCGAACCGGCAAATCCAGCGACTGCCCCGTACCCGTTTCCGCAGCAAGGTGGATGATCGTGCGCGGGCGAACCTCTTTGAACAGCGCATCCCAGGCAGCGGCGTCGCAGATGTCCATGATACGCAGATCAACGGCATCGGGCAGGCTTGCGGGGCGGTTACCGACCAGATGGACCTGAGGGTGCAAGCTATCGACCGCGATTATCGACGGCAGCGTCTTTCCGCCCTCCCCGCGAAGCAAGCTGGCCGACAGCGCGCAACCGATAAATCCTGCGCCACCTGTAAGCAAATAGTCGATGTCCACCATCCAACCTCTAAATTCATCACCCGCGAGGAGCGGACAGAAACCCATGCCTCTCACCCGTCGCTGCGTCCATATATATCCGAGCGGATGTGGCGAGATATCCCGAATCGTGTTGGCGAGCGCTGTTCCCGGTGATAACTAATCGCAGAAATTTGCTCGAAGCGTTTCATCACCTTAACATAAGAGGCAGTAAAAGCGGTGCCGAGGCTCCCTCCAAAACAGCGTTCACACATTCCGTTCTGTGTTCATTCTTAATAACAGGGCTGACATCACCATGCTGGAACAAAGGGAGAACACATTGCTCTCAGAGGAAAACAAGCTGCGCGGGGAATTGGCCGAGACGCAAGAACTTCTCGACCGCCAACTTGCTTCGAAGAACTCGGAAATAGAAAGGCTCCTCACCGAGCAGCAGGCCATGCAGAGCAAATTGTCGCTGCTTTCAGCGCGTGCGCAGGAGGCCGAGGCCAAGGCATCCCAGCTAAACCCTATGCTGCTCGCGATCGACACGAAGAATGGTGAACTTGCAGTCCTTTCTGTCAAAAACAGGGAACTGCAGACGCGGGTCGGTGAACAAACTGCTGAAATCGAGGCGATGACGGCAGAACGCGACCGCTTGATCACCAACGTTGAGCATTGGGATCGCGAGACGAAGCGCCTGACGGACGAAGCTAACGAGCGTAGCGGTGCGATCGAAAAGCTGACCGCCCTGATTGAAGATCGCGAAGAGACAATGACGATCCTGAAAGCGACTCATCGGGAAAATATCGCGCTGCTGTCCGAGGAACACAGGGACATTATCGCCCGGCAGTCGGACAATCACAAAGCAGAGATCAAACATTTTTTAGAACAGAATGACATTCTTTCGCAAGAAATTCTCACGGTCCGCGAAAGCGCTCGCGCGGCAGAAAATCTGTACCGGTTGGAGCATGAGCAGATGCTATCCCAAATTGAAGTTTTAAAGTCTGAAATGGAACAGAAAACGATGGAGATTGAACGTTTGTCCCGCGAATGCGATTCCTTTAGGGAAACAATCTCGGCACTTACCGCCCGAACGTCAGACGCGGAGGCCCGGCGCCTGGAGGCCTATGAATTCGCAAGAATTTCCAGTGACACAGCCTATGGCTTGCGCCGCGAGTTGGAAACGCTAAAGCGCGACCTGGCAGAAGCGCTGGATTCTCCTCGCGAGTCCCTTTCCCCGATTGTCGAGCATCGGCACCGGGATATCGTCGAATCTATGGCGCGGCTGTTTCCGGGTACCGAGGCTACCCGATACATCGCACGCGATCCCCAAGTGGAACGCGTATCCCGCATGGCATTGGAACTGCTCGACGCGCGCGCTGCTGCCGGAGGCTCACACTCCGAATCGACCCGTATGCGTACAGAAGAGGAAATGATCCGTCTGCGAGAACAAATCTCTACGCTTCAGGAAGAGCTGGATACGCAAAAGGCGCGCGCGGAGCAAGCAGAGGCCTTCGCATCCGATTGGCACGAACAGATAATGACGATCCGGAATTCCGCATCCTGGCGCTGGGCCAAGCGTCTGCGCGCATTGGGACGACCATTTAAAGGTTAATAACCGGCTCTTGCACAGGGTGGAAGAGGGTTAAATCCTTCCCACCCTGTACGTATCAATAGCTTATAGCACGCAAATCGTCAATATTGTCGAATACGCGTTCATAATCATCACTGACTTTCAACAATCGTGGGAAGGCATTAATGATGCCGTCCTCAAACAATTTTAAATATCGCCCACATGCTGTGATCTTCTCTATCACACTCGTAAGATCGACATTATTTACTAGATCTTCATAGCATATTTCGACAAAACCATGGTGCCCATCGAAATATTTTCGCACAGATCGCCAATTTTCGTTAAGATTCTCACGAAATTTATAAAATTCGTCGACAGAGAGCGACACTTTCTGCCCATCCAATTGCTGACACGCGATTCCGATAGATCCCCTTTGATCAGAATCGAGTTCGGATACGTGAGGACGCTTCGAGATATCTAGCGCCTTCATTGAGCAGAAGATATCAACAGGATCGCGGACCAGCCCGATCACAACTGCATTTCGAGAACGCAGATATTCATAGATGAATTTGGTATTTCCGTTCCAGCCGAGCGTAATCCAGTCCATTTGATTGAACATTATATCAAAATTGAATATTTTACCAAAAAATACGCCAATGCTGTTAAAATAATCGTCAAGAACTTCATATTGACTTTTTCTTACGACTTTGTCGAAACCGACATTCTGCACATAAGCCCGGAAGGACAACAAGGACGTGTCATCGGGATTAAATATCTCCCCTAGCGACCCTATCGACAGGCCACTGCGAAGTATCGAACCGAACCATTTCGATCCCGAACGCTGATGGGTAATCGTCGCGACGATAACCTTGTCTGTCAGCATTTTCCTAACTTTTCCTCTTCGAACATATTTGATACGCTAACCCAAGGATCGCTCGCTCCGCTCCAGACGATGTGATCCAAAATTTCATCCATCGTCGGCTCTCGCAAGCCGTCGAAGGGCGCACCCCGCCGGGTTCGTTGCGGATTATAGCCCGGATCCCTATCCAGTGCAGCACCCCAGCGCGCCCGCAATATTGCAGCCTCTCTGCGAACCCGCCGCCGCTTCTTCCTGCTACGGTTGAAGCCGCGCGATATCGATTCATGGTGCAATAGCAAGAGTTCTGGCGAATACAGAATCTTAAGTCCAGCCGCCCGCGCACGCAGACACAAATCAATATCGCTGAAATCGATAGCCAGGTCGGTTTCGTCAAATGACCCAAGGTGCTCGAAGACGGAGCGGGGAATGGCCATGAACGCCCCGGTGACGGCGACCGTTTGCCGCGCCCGGCACCAGCGCTGATCCGGTCCTGTGTTACTCTCCTCCATCCAGCGCCCTTCATGCTGTGGGCCGCTATCCATGCCAAAGATGAAGCCCGCATGCTGCACGGTTCGGTCGGGGTAAAGCATGCGCGCGCCAATGACGCCGATACTCCGGCCCGTCATGAGCGACAGGATGTGACCATCCCACCCGCGCGCTAACATCTCCGTATCGTCATTCAGAAACAGCAGACCCTCCCCGGAACAACGCCTCGCGGCGATATTATTCGCGCGCGACCAGTTGAATGGTTCATCGAAGGGGATGATTTCCGCTACCTTGCCGGATAGCTCCAAAGCGGCAAGGAGTTGCTTTGTTTCTTGGCGCACGCTGCCATTGTCGACCACATGGATGTCGAGACGACTGGGTTCGAAAGCCATTGCGTGCAACGACTCTATGCATGCTGCCAGAAGGTCTGGATTATCCCGCGTCGGTATGATCACGGACAGTCGTCCCTGACCGTCTTTTACGGCGGCCGCCATCGGTCCCGCCCTTTCGCTGGACGAAGGAACGAAGCTTGTGGCTAGAATCCGAGGCACATGCGCGACCGGTTTGGGCAATTCTGCCCAAGAGGTCGGCACCAAGAGGTACCCTTCCACAAAAGGCTGAACCAGACATCTCGACGCCATCAGGACCGGCCAGATGCTTCGCTCCCCAAACCACAGATCATCAGTCATGGGATGGAGGACGGGATCGGTTCGACTCTCGCGCCCATCACTCATGACGATGCCATGATCACTGTCCGCATAGACCGTGCCACAATCAACATGATGGATCGCAAAGCTCAGCCAAGCCAAAGCCTGAGGATGGAGCGACACGCCTGCAGCGAGAATGATCTGCCACGCGACATCGTCCACTGCTGCCTCCGGCATAGCAATTCTCACGGGTGCCCCCCCGTCCTTGCGCATCCAGATTGAAGCAGGTAGGCACGTTTGGCACAGCAGGCTCGCCAGCGTCCTTTCCACATCCCCCGGTGCCGCACCTGTTTCGTCGACAAGCACATGGAAATATGTCGGACTTCCGTCGCTCGCCGGCGGCGACGCGACTGGGTTGGCCGCGATGAAATCGGCGTAGTCCCGATTGGCGTAGATTGTTCCGACCAAACCCGGAACACGGTCGCGCGCACCATAACGGCACAACTCCGCGCCAGCCTCTGCCCGCAAGCCCATGCGCCAGGCGTCGGCGAGAGCCTCAATGGCCTCCGCTCGCTCCCCTAAAGCCCTCAACACACGGCCCGCGACCAAAGGGATGCGCGCATCATCGGGCGAGAGCGCCCTACCCCCGGCGAGCATCAGCCGAGCCTCGTCATACCGCTCCGCCGCCTTCAACAGTCGCCCGGCGATAAGCCATGCTGACCCACGCCTCGGGAACAGCGCCATCCACGCCAACCAGGATTCTGCGGCTCTCAACCAGTGTGCAGGCTCAAGCGTCAGCCACGCCCTGAACAAGCGGGGCAGCAGGGCCAACGGCGCCGATCCGCGTGGAATACGACCGTCTGACGTCAGGTCTGTCTTAGAGATGGATAGCCCGGTGGTAGAAGTCATAAGCTTCCTGAACATCGTCGAACACGGACAACTGGCCTTCCGACAGCACGCATATTTTCGAGCAATGCTCGCGGACATAGCCTGCATCGTGGGATACGATCACAAGGGCACGATCCGCGCGCTTCTCGAACAACTCATGATGGCATTTTTCGTGGAAGCGCGCATCGCCTACGGCCACGACCTCGTCGATCAGGAAGCAGTCGAATTCGATCACCATGGATAAGGCAAAGGCAAGCCGCGCCCTCATGCCCGATGAATATACACGCAGAGGCTCCCGGAAATACTTTCCAAGTTCCGAAAATTGCTCGATAAACTCGATTTTTTCTTGGGGATCTACATTATAGATTCGGCAGACAAAGCGCAGGTTATCCAGTCCGGTCAGGGACGTTTGAAACGCCCCGCCAAAGGCAAGTGGCCACGACACCGACATCTGCCGTTCAACATACCCGGAGGTCGGATTCTCCGCACCGCTCAGAATGCGGATCATCGTCGATTTACCAGCACCGTTACGGCCCAATATGCCGACCTTCTCTCCCCGTCCAATGGTGAGATTGACGTTGCGCAAAACCGGCGAAAGGCCTTGCGATGTCCGATAGCTTTTGTTCAGATCGACAAGCCGGATCATTCGGGCTGGACTTCCCTGCTCACCTTCGTCATGCGCGCGATGCCCAACAAAGTGAGCATGAGATTACACCCGACGACATAGCCAAGGTCATATCGCGCGTCCATCAGCGACCCGAAATATCCCTCCCGAAGATATTCGGTGGCGTGGATGACGGGGATATACAGGACGATTTCCTGCATCGCCTGCGGCAACGAACTGACAACAAAACCCGCGCCCGAAAGCGGCATGATCATATAGGCGGCCGGATGCCAGAGCTTCTCGACGAGCTCAGAATCCTCGGACAGCGAACCCAGCACGAGTGCAAGTCCTGCCCCGAACCACGCGATCAACAGCCACCCCCCTATGACCTTCAGCAGATCCTCCGGCAAATCCAGCCAGCCATAAGCCGCGAAGCCGATGGTCAGGACTATGAAGGAGATAGTGGCTCCGACGAACTCCAGGATCAGGCGTGCCGCGAAAACGTCGATGACCTTGACGTTTCGGTGATACATCAGCGCCAGATTGGGAGTCACTGAGGCGATCAACCGCCCCGGCATGTTACGCCATAACAGGATGCTCGAATATCCCGTGACGGCGAACGCCGTGATGGGCAGCGTACTGGTGTGATTGAGGCCGAGGCCGCTCCACAGCAATGTGACCGCTAGTGTGAACATCATCGGTTCCACAAACAGCCATAAGAAGCCGATATTATGGCGCCCGTAGCGCGTGATGATCTCCCGCATCAGCAGGGCGCCAACAACCCTGCTCTGGATGCTCAGCGACTGCAGAAACGAACCGTCAGCCCGAGCTTGCCCGCTCACTGCTTGTGCTCGCGTATGGCGGCGAACAGCATCTGGAGCACGCTCCAGACGATCAGGCTAAACGCCAGCGTCGAGATCAACCCGCGCATGCGCCGCGGCTCCAGCGCGTCGTCGGGCAGATTGGGCGCGACGATCCGTTCGACATAGGCCTGCTTGCGCCGCGCCTCGTTCCGCGCATCTTCGAGCGACGCCATGGAGGCCGCCAGTTGTTTGTCCGCGAACTGGCTTTCCAGCGCGAGCCGCTGATACTGGGCAGCCGTGGCGGCCAGCGATCCGCGATCCCCAGCGACCTTACCTAGTTGCACGTCCACTTCCCGGCCGAGTTCCCTGATGCGCGACTGGAGCACCTCGATTTGGGGATTGCGCGGCGTGAACTGGCGCAACGTCACCAACTGAGTGCGGGCGGCGATCAGTTCGTCCTGCAATTTGGAAATCATCTGAAGCTGGACGGCAGCCTGCTTTTCGGGATCGACCACGCCTTCCTGGTTCCGGTAAGCCGAAAGCGCCAGCGCCGCCGTGCGGGCGGCCCGCTTGGCATCCTCGACTTCCGTTTCCGCAAAGCGGATGAGGTCCTTCCGCCCCCGTTCGTTGAGCCGGTTGACGGTGGCTTCCGCCATTTCGAGCAACCGCTCGTTGAAACGCTGCGCGTCTTGCGGCGTATATGCCCGAACCGTCAAAGTTGTGATGCTGGAACTCGCGACATGATCGACGCGAACCCTATTCTGGAAATATTTGTACAAATCCTCGAACGTAGATCCGGAAAACAGCGTCCCGAAGCGATCAAAATAAAAGATCGAGTTCTGGGAACTGGCTTTCCGAAAGGCATCACCCTGGTTCAGCGCGGAGAGCGCGTCACGGGAGACGACGTAGTCCTTCGCCGCATAGACCTCATCCCCCGCATTGGTGAACCCTGCGCTTTTGAGCAATATCCCTATGCCGGAGGAGGCTGGTTTGTCGGGAGATCGGACGACGAACCGAGATTCTGAAACATAGACGTCGGATGCCAGGAAACCGAAATACAACACTGCCACGGCCATGGGGATCAGCACCGTGAATATGAACAGCGCGCTCAACCCGCGCACCCTCTTCAATACCGTATGGGGCCAGGATTTCGGCCCTCCCGCAACATTCGCGGTGTGCCCCTGACCATCACCAAACTGGTCTATATTATGTAACATCAGATCTCCGGAAAAGGCACATCTCAAAGGGTATTAAGCCGCCCTCATGCCCCCTCGACCTGCCATTTGCAACGCACAAATCCAGGTGACCATAGCGCTTCGATGAGGCGAGCGACCCGATCGTGGGCGCCTGGCGCGAACAGGGCGAGCATCGGAAAGTACTGGGCTGGACCTTGATGCGGGCCCGTTGATTGACGAAAAACCCGCCGGGCGTCAGATGCCTATCGCGGGTCAATCCGAAACGGGCTTTTAATTCTCGCGCTGAGAGCCTTTCGCGAAGTCAAGAATAAATAAGCCTTTTCAAGCCGTTGTGGGTGTAGCTCAATGGTAGAGCAGCAGCTTCCCAACTGACTACCGGGGAGGGGGAGCGCTTCCCCTCACCCGCTCCATCACCTTCCACACACGCCATAGTCGAAACGCTCTTTCCAACGGACCGGTTGCTACATTAATTTAGCCCCATCATGACCAACACGATAACGCGACGGGAGAAAACGCTCGATCCGTCCATCCGCGCGGGCTTCATTTATTTTCGCAACCGATGCTCGCACGTCGGAGAAATCTATACCTGCGATGATCGGCCGAAGATCGAATTCCCACCATTGCGACTGGAGAACCTCATCGATCAAGCCTTCTGCAATTCGATATCGAATATGCTTGGCCGGATTTCCTCCCACGATTGAAAATGGCGCTACGTCTTTAGTCACGACAGCGTGGGCAGCAACGATGGCGCCAGTTCCGATCGTCACACCGCGCCGAACGAAAGCCCCCTCCCCTATCCACACATCATTGCCTATCGTAACGCGCTCGCCGCCACGATTGGTGACTCTCGTAGGCGCCCCAGTGAGCCATTCCCGGTATTCGGGATAGCAATTCGACAATCCAGCTGCCACATCATTCGGGTCATTAACAAAAGGATGACTTGACAACCAATCGACAGGATGTTCACCCGCTCCGGTGGAAACATTCATTGCAATCGAACAGAATCGACCAACATCAGTATCGATAAAAAAAGATCCCTTTTGAATATATGTAAAAGCACCAAGCGTAGTTTTCCCCAAAAAACCGTCAACCTTTACAGGTGATTCAAATTCACACGGCGGAGAAAAACTACTAATCAACGCTTGACATCCGATAGACACGAGGTCTTTTACCGATTCGTTATTCAATATTTAACTCCGTATTTATTCTTTAACATATGATCCGGCCAAATCCACGAAACACATTCGATCATCCGGATACGATAATTATAAAGAATATCGTTATTCATGAGAGATATATTCTAAATATATAGCGAATCTACATAATATGATTTTTAAGTATATTGCACCTTCATTGGAAACACTATGCCTAAATCCAGATTGGTTTTGTCACTTGCTCGGCGAATTCCCCTCGTTCGTCGATTTTACGGCAAGGCAGCAACTCTTGGAAGGGACATTGTTCGCCAGAAGACGATTGCGGGCCTGCAATGCCTCTCCCTCCACGAAGCCAGAGGCAGCGGCGATTTCGCCTGCACGGCCTGTCGGGAGGAATATGCGCTCGCACCGTTCGAGCAGCGTGCCGATCGACACGGGACCGTCTACGACCTGTGGATCTGCCTCAATTGCCTCGCCATCCTCAATGCCACGCATTTGCGGGCGATCCGTCAAGGTGCCGACTTTCGGTCGTGGCAGTCCGATTCATCGGATGAATTCTATGCCGTCGACGACGCCTATCTCGCCGCGGTTCCCGACGCGATCGACGCTTGCGGGTTCATCGACTTCCTCCTTTCCGCCTATCCTGAGCAATCACGGAGCGTATTCCTGGACTTTGGCGCGGGGAGAGGCATACTTTCCGGCGCTGCCGCCAAAGATTTCGACAAGGTCTATGCGGCCGAACTCAGCCTGAATGTCCTTCGCAAGGTGCATGCCGTCATGCCGGGGAGGGACAGGATCGTCACGACCGACGATTATCTGGGCATAAAAGACGGCTTCGATGCAATCGCGTCCATGCATGTGCTGGAGCATCTTCCGAACATGCGCGACATAGTCGACACTCTGGTCGAGCGGATGAACCCCGGTGGATCGCTGTTTTTTCAGGTTCCTATGTTGCGTAAGGATTATCTCGTGAACGTGCATTACACGTTTTTCACGGAAGCATCGGCCCGCGCATTATGCCGGGATCTGGGCCTCGAAACCGTCGGTGTCTGGTTCGACCACGCCCTTGATTTCCTGACCTGCATCGCAAGGAAACCGAGCTAGAGCATTTTCTAGATGCCGGAATGGGCCGGCGTCTCAACGATAGCCAGTTGGGTAGCTATCCCTCGGAATGATGATGTTTGGAACGAGGTCCGAGCGATCGGCCTCAAACATCATAAGAAGAACAGCCATGGACTATTATGCCGGAACGAGGGCATAGCGCGGATGGTACGCCACATCGACCTAGCCGAACGCCCGGAACCAGTAATTGCTCACCGGGTTGGCCGGTGGAGGGCTGCTCAGGCGACGGCGAATGTTCCGTCGACGAGCTCGCGGATTGCAGCGAGTGCTGATTTTCCGTTGAGGCGAGCGGTGCCGGTGACGGATCGATATCCGGCATGGATCTGAGCGCC
Organism: Sphingobium sp. 15-1; assembly: GCF_013375535.1. Lineage (GTDB taxonomy): Bacteria > Pseudomonadota > Alphaproteobacteria > Sphingomonadales > Sphingomonadaceae > Sphingobium > Sphingobium aromaticivastans. Next base: position 2,776,278 of record NZ_JABXJG010000001.1, on the reverse strand, counting down.
CCAGTCTGATCGGAAGCCGTTGGTGACCTTGCGGAACACGACGGAGGAACGGATTTCACGCTCGGATATGTTGTTGGTTGCCGGGACGCTGCGGTTGGTGAGGAAGACGAAGAACTTCGCCCGCCACGCCTTGATCTGCTTGAGAAGGGTCTTGCCGGCAGGGTGCGCGACAGGCGCCCGCATGAGGGTGGTCAGCTTGTGATCGGCCTTGGCGGCGTATGTCGCCAGGGTCGTGTCCTTCAGTTCGTGTCGTCGTTTTCCGACCCGGATCGCCCATCGCAGGTGATCGCGGATCTTCGGTGCAAAGATCGTATCGCCGCAGTCGATGGCGTATTGAACGTCGCGCAGGACATGGGCGAGGCAGACCTGATGCTCTTTGCCCAGTTCCTGCTGGCCGGCATAGCGATCCGACACCCACACCTTGGGCTGGTGGTCTCCCAGCACCTCTTCGGCAACGCTGCGGGCCCGGCGCGGGGCGATCTTGTGAAGCACTGCCTGGTCCGAGATGAACACCCATTGCCACTGAGTGACGCCATTGGTGCGGGTAGTGGTCTCGTCCGATGCGATGACCGTGCCCGAGAGCAGCTTGTCCCGGATCGCCCCGGTAGCCGCGGCCATGCTCTGGCCCATGCGCCTGAAGATATTGGCGATGGCGCCTTCGGAGATGGTCAGGCCGAACAACTCCGCAGAGATACGCGACAGGCGCTCGAAACCGACATGATGGCTATGATGCAGATAGGTCAGCAAGGAACGAATGCCGGGGCCGAATGGCGTCCCCGGCTCCATGCCTGCCGGGGCTGCGGCTCGATAGCGCTTGCCACATCCCCCGCAACGGCCGCCGAACAGTTCTACGCGCGTCACGATCGGGCGGATCGGCGGCAGATCGATATGATCGTAGCGATGGCGGCATCGCTGCGCCTGACCAGATACGTCCGTTCCGCAATGGCCGCAGGCGGCGGCGATGACCCGCTCGGTCTTGTCCGGCGTCTCGGCAAGCGGCCGCGCTTTGCCTTCCCGCGACGGACGCCTGCCCGTTGTGCGCTTGCGCGACTTCTTCTTACCAAAGCCATCCTTCGAAGGCGGAATATGCGAGTTGGACGATGTCTTGCGCGGCTTGCCTACCAGCGCCTCGAGCTCCGATATCCGCGAAACCAGACGCTCAATCATCTTCTGCTGTTGCACCAGCAGGGCGTCCTTCTCGGCCTCACTCAGCCCTATGCGCGGTGGCGTCGCCATGTACAGGATGAATCAGAGCGTGCGGTTATACGCAACCCCTTTTTGCCAACCCCGTGAGCAATTACCGGAACCATGCCTTCGAGCGCATAGGACCTTGTCAGATTAGCGTCCGACACATTCACGGATGTCGCAGAAGGTTGCGTGAATTAATCCCGAAGCACTGCGGCCAGCGACTTCATCAACTCGTTCGGGACGCGACCTTCAGTTATAGCGGCGGCAATGGCAACAACATCAATGGGTTTCTGCCACATCGGCGGAAGGCTGCCCCGCGCTAAGGCAGCGGCGATAGCTTCCGTGGCGCGATCAGCGGCCCGCCTGGCAGGATCATAATCGACATGTGCGTAGATCGCGGTGGAACGGGGATTGGCATGCCCCAATATCGCCCCGATCAGCAGCAGCGGTTCGCCCTGTGACGCCGCATTGCTGCCTACACTGTGCCGCAATGTATGAGGGCTGATCCCAGGCAGCCCCGCTCGCATGATCACCCTGGGCCAGATGCTCTTCATTCCCTGGAAGAAGCTGTCGCCGCTCTCCGCCGGGAAGACATAGATCGCATCCTCCTCCGCTTTCTGACGAAGCTCCGTGAGAAGAGCAGCGGCCGCTGATCCGAGCGGCCGGACGGATCGGCCGGTTTTCGACTCCTCAAGGACCAGCAATCCACGCGTCAGGTCGACCTCGGACCATTTGAGGGCACAGATCTCGTTCCGCCTGCAGCCGGTAATCGCCCAAAGCCTTATGATGTCCGCTGCCTTGGCATTCATGCCTTCCGCTTCCAGTTCCATCAACGCCGCGCCCAATCGTTCCATCTCCGAAAGGGACAAATACCGCTCGCGCTTGTTGTCGATCTTGCGAACGGCCGCCGTCGCGACGGGATTTTCTGTCACGATACGGTGCTGCATGGCGAAGGTGAACAGCACGGAGACATCGCGCACCACCTTACGCGCGGCTCCCTCGCCACCCCTTACGATGCTCCGCCGGCGATGACCCAGTTTCTCATTTTTGGCCGACTTGCCGATCGCCACGTCTTTGACGAACTTGACGATATCGCCAGGCGTGATCTCGCTTACCCGCCTCTTGCCCAGCAGCGGGACAACGTGGTTCTTGAGGCGCGCCGTTGTATAGGCGGCCGTTTCGGGCCGCATCGGCTCGCCGCGTCGGACGCCCTTGAGGACAATGAGGCCATCCTTGATATAAAGGTCGACCAGCTGCGCCATCGTCATCTCGCGGCGCTTCGAAACAAGATCGCCAGCGGGATCGGAACCCAGGCGGACGGACGCCAATGCCTTGGCGGCATGATCCCGCGCATCCTTCGCCCTGATGGTCGGATAGGGGCCAACGGTGAGCCAGCGCACAGGAGCCGCGCGTCCACCTCCCTGGGCGCGGTATTTCACGATCCAGGAGCGGACTCCCGACGGTTCGATGCGCAACCCGAAGCCTGCAAGCTTCTTGTCCCAGAGGAACGTCCGCTTCTCACCGGGCAGCACATTGGTTGCTACCGCATCAGTGAGGGTGGTCTTTTCGCGCGTCGCCATAAGACGAATTCTATCACGTCCGTCCCATGCCCGTCTATACTTATCACTTATAATCAATTACTTAGTGCAATTCAGACAGCGGCCAACAAGCATGGACGGTATTGGAGATCTTGACGTCAACCGGCCGAGACCATGACATTCCGTCCCCTCGACACACATCGCCAATCCTGCGTGATCTCGTCGCCCGACCATCAACTGGTCGAGTAGCGTGGGTAACCACCCTCCCCAACCTCGGCTATTTTTTCCCTACCCGTACAGCCCTCATGGTGTCGCCTTGCTTCCGCATGCAGGCGGTCACACGGGTCGTAACCGAGTCAGCATTGAAAGCGCTGCTGGATTGTCATGGGGCATAGAAGATGTTACGCCGCAGCTCGCGACGGTTCAGCCAAAAGCCTTCTTCTCGTAGACGGTGATGATCGCGCGGCCATCCCAAACATAACACAGATGCCGCTCTTGCCGGCAGTTGGCGAGGCGGCGAGGACGGAACACAGCGGCACATTCGCCGCCGGCGTGCCGCACGCTCTGGTAGGCGATGCCGTCCGAGCCTTGGCCACGCAGCTCTCGCCCAAGCGCCTGTCCGGCGGCGTAGTCGTCTGTGGCAGAGAGAACTGGGCGCTCTTCGCGCAGGCCTCGAATGTCATGCAGCCTGGCGTCCAGATCGGCTGCGTAGACGCGCATATCGAGTTCCTGAGCCGGTTCGTGGGTGAACGCCATGAAGCGGGTTCGGTGATGGCTCGTTTCGGCAACCACCGTTTCAATCGTGTTGGCAGCATAGAATAGCCCGAAGCTGCCGTCGGAAAACCGGCTGCCATCAGGATTGAGGTGGGTGAAGGCGGCCATGATCGCGGAACTGCCGGGTCCCGAGACACGGTCTTCCGGCGGCACGAGCGCGAGATCACCGACCTCGTCGCGCAGCCGGTCGTTGGTCATCGCCTCGATCGCGTAGACCGCTTCAAGATCGGCCGGGTCGGCAACGTCCTCGAACAGCGATATAGGCGGGAAACGGCTTGCGACGATCCGATAGCATGGTTGCCAGCGCACCTGCGCCGTCGGAATGGCCTCCATCAGCCGCGCTGCGCGTCGATATATTGGCGCACCACATAGAGATCGGCGACATTGCCCGAGGTCATGCGCTCGATCGCCGGGCGTCCGGCGAATAGCGGCGCCTCATTGGGTTTGCGTACCCATTCGTCGGCGGTACGGGGCAGAAGCATCTTCAGCCCCTTGTAGATCCCCATGACATAGGAGATCCGCTCGAGCGCGTCCTTGGGAATCGCCGCGACAGTGCCGCGCTTCCAGGTCTGGAAGGTCGAGCGGCTGTCGAGCCCGAGAAGCTTCATCTGCTCGGCTTCCTTCAGACCCCAGGCGTCGGCAATGCGGAAAAAGGTGCGCAACGCCGGACCGGTCAGATCCTTGCGGCTGGGCGCTTTGGCAGGCGCGCCGACATGGGCAACTGTGGCCATTGACCATCTCCTTCTATCTTTGCCTATGTATGATATCTGTACATAGGATCAAGAGAAGATCATTTTTTGTACACACCCACTTGCACCGGGCTCAGTCGGAGATCGCCAGAAACTCGGCCACCCGTCAACTTCGGCGACATCGCGGGTAATGATCATCGCGCTGGTCCGTATACATCTCACCTGCCGTTAAATTCTGGCCTGCGGCTCCCATAATTCCCCTCGCCTAGATTCCACGAAACGTGGCCAGCGGGTGATCGGAGCGCATGGTGATGACGTTACTAGCGCTGGGAACAGGGAGGGATGAATGTCATCCTCATGAGCACGTGTCGGCAAGAGATTATCATCGCGTGCAGTTACGTGGCCTTGGGCGCCAATATCCTGCCCGAGATCCTAGGATTTTCGTCGGACGGTTTAAGTTCTGAAACCTCCGAAATCGTCGGTGTCCGCAGATGATTCGACAAGCTGCGTTGGAGAGAGAGCGGCGGCAAACGTCCATTCAGGAAATTCTGAAAACTTTCAGTTTTCGGAAGTATATGGAATTTTATGAGCAGGCTTGCAGATCAAGTTGCACAATCGAACCTCGCTGAACGAATCTTCAGCGAGGGCCAGCTTGGTGACCTGTTGGGCGGCGGCGATGCTCGCCGTTATGCTCTGGTCAACAGGGCGCTGAAGGACGGTTCGCTGATCCGTCTCAAGCGGGCAACCTATATGCTCGGTCAGCGAAATGGCAGTGAGGCGGTTTCCCCGAACAATCGATCGAGCGCGCGCATCTCGGGCGAGAAATCGGCGGAGAGGCAACACGCCGGCCTCCTTGATTGTCGCCTCACACCCTTTTAGCGATTATTCGATGATAAACTCCGATTATTCGGACTTTCTCCATGATAAAATCCGAAAAGTCAGAGATGAATTGCCGAACTGGCCGCACTGATCCGATTTTTGCCAATAATCCTCGTTTTTTTCGGAAAAATAGATGACAAACCCCCGAAAATTCGGCATTCGATGCATTGAAGGATCTGCTAATGCCCGAATTTTCCATTGCAGCCCTGCCAGAAGTGTTCGTCTCGGACGCCTCGATCTCCAAGGCCGTCTACGAGGCCGTGGAGCGCGGCCAGTTGCGCAAGCTCGGTTCGCGGCTCTACACCCGGAACCTGGATGAGAATCCGGAACGGCTGGTGCGGCGCAACTGGTATTATCTCGTCACCGCCTACTATCCGGACGCGCTGATCGCCGACCGAACGGCGCTGGAGAACAAGCCGGCCGACGATGGCTCGGTCTTCCTCATCTCCCAAAAGAAGCGCGAGACTGCCCTGCCGGGAATCGTGTTCCGGCCACGAACTGGTGCGGGACCGCTGGAAAGCGACAGGCCCTTTATAGGCAGCGCACGCCTGGCATCGACAGCACGAGCTTATCTAGAAAATATGCGGCCCTCGCGTGAGCGAGGTGGCCGGATTGCGCGAACGGTCTCGCGCAGGGAAATCGAAGAACGGCTGGAGGCTCTCGTCCGCCGTCAGGGCGAAGCAGCGACCAATCGCCTTCGGGACGAAGTGCGAGCGGTGGCGCCGAAACTCGGCTATGAAACAGAAGCAAAGGAACTGGATGCCATCATTGGCGCGCTGCTCGGCACTCGAGAGGCCCCGCTCACGAGCAAGGCGGGTTTAGCCCGTGCGGCCGGACAACCATTTGATCCCGATCGCATCAGGCTGTTCGAGACCCTCTTTTCCGCCTTGCGCGAGACAATTGCCGAGGAGCGGCAAGCGCCGGTGCGCACTGCCGACCAGAACGCGAACCTTTCCTTTTTTGATGCCTATTTTTCCAATTTCATTGAGGGGACGGAGTTCAGCGTCGAGGAGGCCGCCGAAATCGTCTTCGATGGCATGATCCCCGCCGAGCGCCCCGAAGACGCGCACGACATTCTCGGCACGTTCCGCATCGTCTCGGATCAGCAGGCGATGAAGACGCTGCCCACCAGTTTCCCATCCTTTCTTGACCTCCTGCGCGCGCGCCATACCGCCGTCATGGAAGCGCGGCCGGACAAAGGGCCAGGCGAATTCAAACTGAAGGGCAATCAGGCAGGCAGCACCGTTTTCGTTGCTCCCGAACTCGTCGAGGGGACACTCGATCGAGGCTTCGAGTTTCTGCAGGCGCTGGGCGATCCATTTCAGCGCGCCGTCTTCATAATGGTGCTCGTCAGCGAAGTACACCCCTTCGCAGACGGCAACGGCCGAGTCGCGCGCATCATGATGAATGCAGAGCTCGTCGCACGGGAGCAAGAACGCATCATCATTCCGACCGCCTACCGCACAGACTATCTGGGTGCGTTGAAGGCCTTTTCGCACAACGGCCATACCGAGCCTCTTATTCGCATGCTCGCGCGGGCGCAGCGCTACACCAGCAGTATTGACTGGAACACGATGTCGAGCGCCCGTGTCATGTTGGAGGCGGGCAACGCGTTCGCCGAAGGCGAGGATGCCAAGCTCAAGTTTCCGTGAGCGGGAACAGAAATCGCGATAGGGAACGCACTCGCAAATCCCAAAAAGGACTCGAGGCGGTTGGTCATTCGCCAAGGTTCAAATAGTATCTTGTGTGCTTCAGTTCCCCTTCCTTGCGAAGAGCCGCCAACTGGACCAGTTCCGCGAGATCGCGAGTGGCCGTCGCTGGCGCTGCGTCGGTGATGGTCCGGTAGTTTGCCGCGCTTAGGCCACCCCTGAAGCCATCCAGTCCTTCGACGAACATGCGGAGCAGGGCCTTCTCTTGCCGTGCGTTGATCTGACCGCGGAGGCGGTCGAGCAGCTTGGCCTTGGCCAGGAGGAAATGAACCCGATCCAGCGTGCGCTGTTGGGCCGCAAGCGTAATGTCGGAGAACCATTCGAGCCAGTCGTCGATACGGTTCGACAAACTCGCACGTTGAAGCTGGGTGTAATAATCCTTGGGATGGCGCTGGACGGTCTCTGCAAGAGCCGTGATCGCGGGCGCGTCAAGCCCTTGGGCCAGGGCTTTTTCCGCAATCGCGCGGCCGAGGCGCCCATTGCCGTCTTCGAAGGGGTGAATGGACTCGAACCATAGATGAGCAACACCCGCTCGCGCGAGTACGCTCACGGGTGAGCGCCCATCCGGCCCGCTGTCGTTGAACCACGCGATGAATGCGCCCATCTCGGCTGGCACCGCTTGCGATGGCGGAGCCTCGAAATGCACCTTGGGCGCGTGCAGGGCTCCTGAGACGATCTGCATGGGATCGGTATGTGTTCGATAGCAGCCTATGTCGGCGAGGTCCCGCCTGCCGTTCAGGAGCAAGCCATGCCAATGGAACAACATGGCGTCGCTGATCGGCTCCCGATAGCTGTGGAAGAGGTTGGCCATGAGTTCTGCAGCGCCCGCCTCGGCGGCATTGGCGCGGCGGTGGTCGGCCTTGATTCCGAGGTGCTTGGCAACGGACGACTGCACACACGCGCGATCGAGGATCTCCCCCTCGATGGCAGAGCTATCGACAGCTTCCTGCGCCATGAGTTCGATGGAAAGATTCTGGCGATCATCGGAATCGAGATGGGCCATGACACCGATCAGGATACCGGCGCCCTTCAGGAATCGGTCCTCACGGCTTCTCAAGCGCTTCGCATCATAAGCGAAGTTCGGCCAGTCGGGTTGTTGCCAGTTCCAGCGCATGATCGATAGCTCGCCTTTCTATCGATCAAATTATAGCATTATCTGATTTATAAAAGATATTTTATCGCTCAGGCCGAGGACCCGATCATGTGGGTCGATCAAGGGATGCTCAATGAGGGGGACGACGAATCGGCGCTGTAAGCGGACATCTGGAGCCTTTAGGACTCGAACCATTTCGATAAAAAGTCCCAGGGTATCGGTGAGCGCTCCGAGCCGGTCGGAGAGCGGCTTGGGCAGGAAGAGCTGGTGGCGGACCTTCTTCATGGTCATCGTCAGGAAATCCTTCTTGTCGAAGTCCGCGGCGAGGAACCAGCAGGTTGCGAAGGTGATGCGATGACGGCCCGAATGCGCGCTTCATCAAGGGGTGCGATCTTCCATCGCAGGCGGCCGGTCGTCTATCGGCGACGTCCATGACGGTGGAAGCGCGGCGGAGGCAGGTGTGAGCGAATATCAATATTATGAATTCCAGGCGGTCGATCGCCCGCTCGACGAAACGGACCGCCAGGCGCTCCGGGCGATATCGACGCGGGCGAGGATAACCGCGACGAGCTTCACCAATTCCTACGAATGGGGTGACCTGAAGGGCGACCCCGCCGATTTCATGAAACGCTGGTTCGACCTTCATCTCTATCTGGCAAACTGGGGAACACGGCGGCTGATGATCCGGTTGCCCAAAAGACTGGTCGATCAGCGATTTCTCAAGCCGCTTTTGCTCGGGATCGATTGGGCTACGCTGCAGGCGGCTGGCGACACCCTGATCCTCGATATCGCGCGCGACGAAGTCGAACTGGATGAGGATTGGGATGACGGCTCCGGCTGGCTCGCCGCGCTTGCGCCACTCCGGGCCGATCTCCTCGCGGGCGACCTTCGGCTCTTTTATCTGTTGTGGCTGGGCGCAATCGAGGCTGAAGGGCTGGGCGATAACGAGATCGAGCCGATGGCGGGTATCGGCCCGCTGACCGGGGCGCTCGGAGCCTTCGCAGAATTTTTCGGCATCGATCCGGATCTCGTGGAAGCTGCTGCCGATCACCCAGTGACTGCGACGGCAACATCTCCTGATGCTGCCGGAGAAGTCATTGCGGCCATGACCGATCGTGAGAAGTCAGACCTGCTCACTCGCCTGTTCGATGGTGATCCCCATATCGCGGCGGAATTGCGCGCCCTCGTTCGAAAACGGCTGGGGGAGCACGATGCCGGTTTGTCCAATGGTACGCGAACCGCAGGCGAATTGCGGTCCCGCGCCCGCGCCATCCGTCTTGCCCGCGATCACGTGAAGGCCGAGAAGGCCGCAGTTGAGCGCCGCCGACAAGCAGAGGAAGCTGAGAAAGCGCGCCTTGCCCGGATCGAGGCCGTTGCCGGACGGGGCGAGAGCGTCTGGCAGGAGGTGGAAGCCGAAATCGAGCGCCGCAACGCCCCCGGTTATGACAAGGCCGCCAGTCTTCTTCTCGATCTCCATATCATTGCCGAGACGCGGGGCACGCTGGCCGAATTCGGCCGCCGACTTCAAGAGATCCGCAAGCGGCATGCCCGGAAGGAGCGATTCATCGAGCGGCTGACAAAAATATCCTAACGGAGCCGGCCGGGACGAATGGGAATGCCCAATGGGGACATGGCTTTTCCAGGGCTGATTTCGTAGAGTTGTCAAGGAAATCCCGATCGGGAATAATTCAGCCCGTCGAAGATTCGTTCGTTATATAATTTCCCGATCGGGAATAATTGCCTGGTTTAGGCGAACGGGATCGACTATATTCCCGCTCGGGAAAATGGATAGCAACGCACTCGGCAGGATCGTTCGGGAAGAACGCAAGGCGCAAGGGTTGCGGCAGCAAGAGCTCGCCGCAGCTTGCGGTGTCGGAGTGCGCTTCATCGTCGATCTGGAGGCAGGCAAGCCGACGCTGCAATTGGGCAAGGCATTGCAGGTTCTGGCGACCCTCGGCTGCGATGTTTCCATTGCAACGCCGGCACGCGTCAAATGAGCAAGCAGCTTTCCATATGGTGGGGCGGTAGGGTCGCCGGATTCCTGCACCCCAACGACTATGGCGACATGGGGTTCAGCTACGCACCCGAATGGCTCGAAGACGCCGACGCGCCAGCGCTATCTTTCTCGTTGCCAAAGCAGGTGGAGCCGTTTGGCAGACGGGTATGTCATTCCTTCTTCGGCGGTATTCTGCCGGAAGAGGGGCAGCGTAGCGCCATCGCCAGGGCATTAGGCGTGTCGGCCGGAAATGAATTCCAGTTGCTGGAGCATCTCGGCGGCGAAGTCGCCGGCGCACTGATGCTGTTGCCGGAAGGTCAGCTTCCACCAGCACCTGCGAGCGGAGCGCCTGACATTCTTGATGATGAGCATTTGCTGCAATTACTGCAGCATCTGCCGGTAAGACCCATGCTCGCCGGTGAAGGCGGTCTGCGCCTATCCCTGGCCGGCGCGCAGTCCAAGCTGCCCGTCCTGCTGATCGATGATCATATCGCGCTCCCCGCACCGGGGCAGCCCACCAGCCATATTCTCAAGCCACCGATCGCGCGGTTCGAGCACACGACCGAGAACGAATATTACTGCATGACCTTGGCCCGAGAGATCGGGCTGGACGTGGCGTCGGTCACCATGCGGAGGGTCCGGGATCAACCCTTCCTGCTGATCGAGCGTTACGACCGAACTCGAGACGCCGACGGCCGGTTGGTTCGCCTTCATCAGGAAGATTTTGCCCAGGCGTTGGGCGTCCCGTCACAGCGCAAATATGCCAGCGAAGGCGGTCCCACGTTCAAGGACAGCTTCGCTCTGCTACGCCAGGCCGCCACCCGCCCCGCGCGCGACATATTGAAGCTGGCGGATGCGGCCATCTTCAATCTGATCTGTGGATCGGCCTGGAGACGGAACCCGCTTAGATTTCGGCCAAGCCGCTGGAAGTGAACTAAAAATGCTACGGCGCTGGGGTCCCGATCGGCGCCGGTTCGAACCCCAGCGCCATCTCAATTTCGCACGTTATTTCAGATAGTTGCGCTGCACAAAGCAGGGTTACGCATCGGTGCCGATCCACACGCTGGACGTGTTACATCGGGTTCGGATTGAAATTGACCTTAATTTATCATATATAACGCACTAAGTGGTATCAGCGGTCATATATGGATAATTGAGATGAGCTCGCCCAAGTCGAAATCCGCGCTCGCAAGGCTCGGCCGGGATATGCGCGCAGCGCGCCTGCGCCGCAATATCGCGCGCGCGGACCTTGCGGTGCGCGCGGGCACCTCGGCGAGCACGATCGTGAGGCTGGAAAGCGGCGATCCGGGCGTAGGCATCGGCACGCTTGCCGATGTCCTCGTCGCGCTGGGCCTGATCGATCGTCTCGCCGATCTTGTCGATGTCCGTCACGACGAGCTTGGCCTCGCGCTGGCCGCCGAGAAGCTGCCGCAGCGCGGCCGCACCTTTGCCTCGACCCTTCGCCGCCAAAAGAAGAAGGGCGAGACGAAGTCCGCGTCCGGCGGGGCCGAGGTTAATCCTGACGGCGTCGCCTTCTGATGGCCGACTGGTTCGCGAAGGTCGCGCTCGGCGAGAAGCTGATCCAGGTCGGAGAGCTGCGCTACACCCGCACGGGTCCGCGCCAGTTCTCGGTCTTTTCCTATGATCCGGCCTGGGCGGCGAGCGCGGCGGCCTTCGCGCTGCAGCCCGACCTCCCGCTCGAAGGCGGCCCTTTCCATGCCTCGAGCCAGTCCGGCAATGTCCGCGACGCGCTTGCCGGCGTCTTCGCTGACGCCGCGCCCGACACATGGGGGCGAACGCTGCTCGAGCGGACCTATGGCGCGGGCCTTTCGGAATTCGAATATCTCACTCTTTCCGACGACAGTTGCCGGCAGGGCGGGCTGCGTTTCGTCGACGATCAGGGCACGGTCATTCAGGGCGGCGCGCCCAACGCGGTCCCGCGCCTTGTCGATCTCGAGGCGATTACGGGCATCGCCCGCGCTTATGAGCAGGGCAAGGAGGTCTCCGCGGCCGATATGCAGGCCCTCGCGGGCGCTGGCGGCTCGGGCGGGGCCCGCCCGAAAGCCAATGTCATCGACGATGGCACGCTTTGGCTCGCCAAGTTCACCTCGGTCCACGACCAGCAGCCCGTCGAGCGGGTCGAGGTCGCAACGCTCCGCCTCGCCGCTTCCTGCGGCATCCGCGTGCCCGACGTCCGCCTCGAACTCGTCGATACGCCCTTCCCAGTCGCTCTCATCAAGCGGTTCGACCGGCAGGGTGCGGGCCGCATCCCCTATATCTCCGCGCGCACGGCCCTTGGCAAAACCGGAGTCGAGCTTGGCTCCTATACCGAAATCGCCGACTTCATCCGGCAAGCCGGGCCCAATCCGGTCGAAGACTTCCTCGAAATCTACCGGCGCCTCATCTTCACCATCCTGGTCTCCAACAAGGACGACCATCTCAAGAACCACGGTTTCCTCTACGTCGGCGCGGACAAATGGCGCCTCTCCCCCATGTTCGACGTCAATCCCGCGCCCGATCGCAACCCGCACCTCGAAACAGCAATCTTCGAAGGCGGCGGTCACGAACGGTCCATCCTGCGAGCGCTCGAAGCTGCGGAATTCTTCGAGATCGCCGACGCGGACGCGCGCGCACTCATCCGCGACATGGCGCAGCGGATAGCCGCCACGTGGCGCGACGCACTCCGCGCGACAGGCATCACTGGCGCGCTCGCCAAACATTACGAACCAGCCTTCGTTCACGACGAAGCAGGCATAGCGCTTTATCTTTAATTTCCATATTTGGTAAACACTGCACCTCAGTTTGTCATATCTGACATTTTATAATGTCATGGCTATGCGGCTGCCGGAAGCTGGCGTCGCCGGCCGGGAGTGAAGCGCTCGCCATCAGCTTCTCGCAAATGCCAGCAGCGGCGCGAAGTCGTGCTGGTCGGCCGCGCGGAGCGCAGCGATATATTCGGCCCGCAAAGTGCCGATGTCGCGCAGCGTCCCGCCGCCCCAGCTGAAGGGCGCGCCGCCGAGCAGGACGATGAGCAAATCCGCCACCAGCCGAGCGTGTCGGCCGTTGCCGTTAGGGAAGGGGTGGATCGCGACCAGCCCGTGGTGCAGCCGGACCGCGATTTCGTCCGGCGGGAAGGACCCATTGTCCACCCAGTAACGCGCGTCTCGCAGCAAACCCCCAAGCTGAATGTGGATCTGCACAGGATCGATGCCGATATTCTTACCCGTTTTCCGGGTCGAACCCGCCCACGACCAGACGTCACCGAACATCCGCTTGTGCAGCGCGAATACAAACCCTTCGGTCAGGATGTCGGCGTCGCGGCGTCGTTCGGTCCAGGCAACCGCGCCATCAATATTGGCCTGTTCGGCTTCGTTCAGATCCGCGCGGGTCGTGATCCAGGTCTGCAGCAGTCCCTCGCGCTCTTCGGCGTCGAGAGGTCTCGCGTCATCGGGCTGCGCGAACAGATCGGTCACAGCGTGTGGAGCGGCGTGCAAAATTGACCCCCTTAGCGGGGTGATCGGCGTCTAAAATTGACCCCCATCATTCCAGAGTGTGAGGCGTCGCGGCTTGGACTTCCAGGCGGCGAGGATGGGGATGTTGATTGTGGAGACTATTGCCAAGATTCGCAGGGAGCACAGGGAAGGTAAGCCGATCAAAGAGATCGCGCGTGATTTACGGTTGTCGCGCAACACGGTGCGCAAGGCGATCCGTGCGCCGGAGGCGGATTTCAGCTACGAACGCAAGGAGCAGCCTCGACCGCAGACCGGGCCATTTCGCGAACGGCTGGACGAGTTGTTGGTGCAGAACGAGGAACGGCCCCGGCGTGATCGGCTACGGCTGACACGGATACACGATCTTCTGGAGCGTGAGGGTTTCACCGGCTCCTACGATGCGGTTCGGCGCTATGCGGCACGCTGGAAGCGCGAACGCCGGACCGACGGCGGCGATATGAGCAAGGTGTTCATCCCGCTCATGTTCCGGCCGGGTGAGGCCTATCAGTTCGACTGGAGCCACGAGGACGTGGAGATCGCCGGCAAGCCGATGCGGGTGAAGGTAGCTCATATGCGGTTGTGCTGGTCGCGGGCGCCGTATGTGCGGGCCTATCCGCGCGAGACCCAGGAGATGCTCTTTGACGCGCATGCCCGGGGCTTTGCCTTTTTTGGCGGGGTGCCGACGCGCGGCATTTACGACAACATGAAGACCGCGGTGACGAGCGTGTTCACCGGCAAGGAGCGGGTGTTCAACCGGCGCTTCCTGATCATGACGGATCATTATGGCGTCGAGCCTGTGGCTTGCAGCCCGGCGGCAGGCTGGGAGAAGGGACAGGTCGAGAACCAGGTCCAGACCAGCCGGGAGCGGCTGTTCAAGCCCCGGTTGCGCTTTGCCAGCCTCGAAGAGCTGAACGCCTGGCTGGAGGCCGAGTGCCGACGGTGGGCCGAGCGTTATGCCCATCCAGATCTGGAAGACATGACCATTGCGCAGGCGCTGGAGATGGAACGATCCTCGCTGCAGTCATTGGCCACGCCCTTTGACGGCTTCTTCGAGAGCGAACATGTGGCGAGCGCAACCTGCCTGGTGAGCTTCGATCGCAACCGATACTCGGTCATGGCGAGTGCGGCCCGGGAGGCGGTGCAACTGCGCGCCTATGCCGACAGGATCGTCATCCGTTGTGCAGGCCAAGCGGTTGCCGAGCATGCTCGCGTGTTCGGCCGCAACCAGACGGCGTTCAACCCTTGGCATTATCTGCCGGTCCTGATCCGCAAGCCGGGAGCATTGCGCAACGGCGCTCCCTTCCAGGACTGGGATCTTCCGCCGGCCCTGGCCCAACTGCGCCGCAAGCTGGGCAAAAGCGATGACGCAGATCGGCGCTTCGTCCGGGTGCTGGCAGCAGTGCCCGAAGATGGGCTGGAGGCGGTCGAAGCTGCCGTCCGCGAAGCTATGATGGCGGGTACGGCCAATGACGAAGTGATCCTCAACATCCTGTCGCGCCGACGCGAACCCCAGCCCACCCAGGCCATCAGCGTCCTGGTCGATCTGAAGCTCAAGCATCCGCCCATCGCCGACTGCGCGCGTTATGACATGGTGCGAGGCCTCGATGCAGCGGCATGAGATGTTGGCAGCCCTGAAGGGGCTGGGCCTAAAGGGCATGATCGCCGCGTTCGACGATGCCGTTACCAACGGCGTCCGTCGTGACCGGACCGCCATGGAGATGCTCGGCGACCTGCTCCGCGCTGAAGGCGCGCATCGAGAAGCCGCTTCGATCCGATACCGCATGACTGCGGCCAGGCTGCCGGCCATCAAGGATCTCGACGGCTTTGTGTTCGCCGATACACCGATCAACGAAAGCCTGGTGCGTTCACTCCATGCCGGTTCATTCCTGCCGGAAAGGCGCAATATCGTACTGGTTGGTGGCACCGGCACCGGCAAGACACATCTCGCGCTTGCCATCGCCGCTGCCGTGGTTCGTGCCGGGTCGAGAGGACGGTTCTTCAATACTGTCGACCTGGTCAATCGTCTGGAGGAGGAAACCCGGCAGGCCAAGGCTGGCAACCTGGCCGCCCAGATGGCCCGCCTGGACGTCGTGGTGCTGGACGAACTCGGGTATCTGCCGTTCGCCCGTTCAGGAGGGCAGATGCTGTTCCATCTGATCAGCAAACTCTATGAAAAGACCTCGGTGATCATCACCACCAATCTCGCCTTCGGCGAATGGCCGAGCGTCTTCCAGGATGCCAAAATGACAACGGCGCTGCTGGACCGCGTCACCCACCACTGCGACATTATCGAGACCGGCAACGATAGCTGGCGGTTCAAAAACCGAAGCTGAGACGAGGAAAAACCCCTTCCCCCGGACCCCCATCCCCGGCGGTTACCCCGGTGGGTCCACAGGCACCTCCCGCGGACGCCGCCGCCAGCGCTCCTGACGGCGCGCGGCGGCGTCCGCGGGTCCCTCCTATGGACTACCGGGATAACCGCCGGCACTCACAAAAAGGGGGTCAATGTTGGGCGCCGATAGGGGGTCAACTTTGCGCGCCGGTTGACAGGCGAGATCAGGGATTTGCCGGGGGTGGGGGTCGCTTTGACGGTCATTTCGGGTCTCCAATCGAAATTCGTTCACTCGGTTCGTTCCGGTGTGATTGGAGGTCTAGCGGGGTCTCTTACTGCTGCGCAGTCTGATAAAACATGCCCTATTATTCGATTAAATAGAACAGTGCGGCGGGGTCGCGGTTAAGGGCCACTTTCGCGGATCGGCGACTGGACGATCGCCCCGGCAGATCACAACATTCCAGATTCATCTTGATGCGCTGAAATGGCAGGGACTGTCAGGAATTTCGTGTGCGACGAGGCGGTTGACCATCAGGCCGTCATGGCCCTGATGAAACGTTCGCCGAAGAGCACGGCAAATTGCGCCTTCGCCATGTTCCACTCACGCGGCGGCATTTTCCACTCTTTTTCCGATCGGTTCAAGATCAGATAGAGCAGTTTGGTTGCAGCCTCATCGTTGGGGAAATGCCCCCGCGCACGAACAGCGCGGCGAAGCTTGGAGTTCAAGGCCTCTATCGAATTTGTCGTATAGACGATCCGCCTGACCTCGTCGGGAAAGGCGAAAAACGGGATGACTTCGGGCCATGCCCGGCGCCAGCTCTGGCCGATGGCGGGATAACGCTGGCCCCAGAAGCTGGCTTCGAAGGCCGTCAGCGCTTCCTCGGCAGCTGCGGCATCGACGGCGCGGTAGATGGCCTTCAGGGCCGTTCCGAGCACCTTGCGGTCTTTCCACGCCACGAAATCCATCGAGTTGCGCAGCAGATGAACTATGCAGGTCTGGACCATCGCTTCGGGGAAAACGGCGGTGATGGCATCGGGGAAGCCCTTGAGGCCATCGACAACAGCCAGCATGATATCTTCGACGCCGCGGTTGCGCAGTTCGTTCATGACGCGCAGCCAGAATTTGGCACCTTCATTCTGTTCCAGCCACAGCCCGAGGACCACCTTGGTGCCGTCGGCCATGACGCCCAGGGCAATATGGATCGCCTTGTTGCGGACCATGCCCTCGTCGCGGATCTTGACCCGGATCGCGTCAAAGAAAACCAGATGAACTATGCAGGTCTGGACCATCGCTTCGGGGAAAACGGCGGTGATGGCATCGGGGAAGCCCTTGAGGCCATCGACAACAGCCAGCATGATATCTTCGACGCCGCGGTTGCGCAGTTCGTTCATGACGCGCAGCCAGAATTTGGCACCTTCATTCTGTTCCAGCCACAGCCCGAGGACCACCTTGGTGCCGTCGGCCATGACGCCCAGGGCAATATGGATCGCCTTGTTGCGGACCATGCCCTCGTCGCGGATCTTGACCCGGATCGCGTCAAAGAAAACCAGCGGATAGGCAGGATCCAGGGGACGTTGCTGCCAGGCTGCGACTTCCTCAAGCACGGCGTCGGTGATCGTGCTGATCAGGTCGGGCGAGGCCTCAATGCCGTATAGTTCGCGCAGATGCCCGGTGATCTCCCGGGTGCTCATGCCGCGCGCATACATAGAGATGATCTTGTCGTCGAAGCCGGGGAAGCGTCGCTGATACTTGGCGATCAGCTGCGGATCGAAACTGCCGGCCCGATCGCGCGGCACCTCGATCTCGATCCGTCCCCCGTCGGTCGTCACCGTCTTGCGGCCATAGCCGTTCCGGCTGTTGTTCCCTTGCTCCTCCTGACCAAGATGGTGATCCATCTCCGCATTGAGCGCCCGTTCGGCAAAAGCCTTCTTCAATGTATCAAGCAGGCCGCCCTGGCTGAGCGCCGCCGCTGCGTCAGTGCCGGCAAGCAACTGATCGAGAATGTCGTTCGGTATCGAGGGTTCTTTGCGTCGTGACATACGGGGTCTCCTTGTTACCCATTATGCCTCGTCGCACATGAAATTCCTGACAGTCCCAAATGGCACGCCATCGCACCACCATCCTAACATAGCGCGCACTCGTGCGATTTATATTGCAACGGCCGCTTCTGTCGACTGCGGACATCCGCAGGGTCGCCGAAAAAACCACGTATCTTGGTCGGAACCGGACATAATGGCTCAAAGGATTGGGGGGTCGCGGCCTCTTACCGCCACCACCTGGCGAGTCCCAGACCTGCGAGATAGGCTCCGGCGTCCTGACCATTTACCGAGACACGCGCGAGAGGGCGGATTTCAGAAATCAGCCTCGAAGACGTAAACGGCAGTTCTGTCGGCGTTTTAATCGCCTACATCGGCCAACCAAGCTGGCATGTCCCGCTTGGCATGAAGCACGCGCCAGACATCCACATGGGTCTCCAATTCAAGGTAGAAAACAAGCCAAGGAAATCCTTTCAGCCCTATGGTCCTCAACCCGGGTAAGTTCAGCTCATGAGACCATCGCGGAGATCCTGCCGCCGGCATTTCCCCTATAAAGGTATAGGCCTGTTCAAGCGCATCAATGAAACTGAAAGCCACATCCGCGCCAGCTTCGGCCGCGTAATGCTCGACCGCAAGGTCGACATCCGCCCGCGCTTTGGCGCGCGGTATGACCGGTTTTCCAGTCACGACCTCGTGCGTTGCGTCACACGGTCACGAAGGCCTTGGAAATATCCGGCGTCGGCTGGCGCTGTGGCTGCAGAACTGGCGCCGTCCAGGAGCATTTCGCGAAGGCGCTGAATGTCCTGATCCTTGCGGATTAATTCCCGCACATACTCGCTGCTCGTGCCGTAACCACGCACGTTAACCTGCTGATCCACAAACGCCTTGAGCGCATCCGGAAGCGAGATGTTCATCGTCGACATGGACTGTGATATAACGGGTTTGGCAAAATTTGGCAAGATGTCACGGGGGGCAAATCGCCGTACACGGCACCGTTGCGATATCCTCCGATCGGCCAATTCTGGCCATCGGAGAACTATCATGGGACATTCGGACCTCGACCCCGCCATACACGATCGGCGCCCTTGGAATGCAGGGCAGAATATAGGGCCGAAGCGCCTACTCAAGCCGAGAGATATCTGGGCAAGGCCCACGTCCTGCTCTGCATGCTGGCCTATTATGTCGAGCACCACATGCTCGAAAAGCTCGCCCCCATGCTCTACCGCGAAACCGACCCCGTGGCCGCCCAGGCCCTGTGCCAGGACGTCGTCACAAAGGCCCAGCGATCTCCCGGCCGCCAAGCAGAAGGAAGCCACCCACAAGACCACCAGCGGCCTCCCCGTCCACAGCTTCCAGGGCCTCATGGCGCATCTCGCAACCTACTGTCGACTGACCGCCACCACACCGCTCAACGACAAGTATCAGTTCACCCTCTACACGAAACCCACACCGCCTAGCCGGGACCGGCTGTCAACCGGCGCGCAAAGTTGGCTCTGACTCATATTCCGTGCAGATTGACGGTCATACCGGCGCCATAAGCCGGGCTTTGAGAAGGTCGAGGTTCGCGCGACCGTACATTTGACGTTTGATGAGCTTCAACCGATTGATGGTGCCTTCGACCTGTCCACTCGACCAGGGCTCGGTGATTGCGGCAGCGATTGCATCCTTGTCCGCCTCGACACCCGCCGCGAAGCTGGCGAGCTTGCTGGCGCTGGCTGCTTTGATCCAGGGGTCGAGACGCTTCACGTCTTTGGAGCGCATCATGGCGTGGAAGCGATCGACAATGTCACGCGCGGTGATCAAGGCGGGCACGGCCTTTTCAATCACGGCGCTCACCATCGCGTTCCGGGCCGAACCGGTGTCCCGTTCCACCGTCAGGCTACGGGCGACTGTGCGTGCGCTCAGAGTCGGGCTGGCAGGATGACCAAGCTTGTCGTCACGACGGCGTCGGGTCGCCCATTCGGTGACCACCCGCAGTGAACCAGCGAAGCCTGATGCTTTCAGTCGCCGCCATAGCTCCGCACCAACGCGACACCCCGCATTCCATTCCGCTTCAAGCATGACGAACCAGGGGTCGAGTGAACTTTGTCGCGCTCGGAACGTGTCGTGGCGCTGACCACGAACGATCTTGCGAATGGTCTGTCGGGAGACGCCGGTCGTGCGTGCCATCGCCTTGAGCGGAACGCCTTGCTCCGCCAACGCGAGAATTTCCTTGTTGACCATTTCCCGTGCCTTTGCCCCGTCCCACTGGATCCGCTCTGCTCTGGTCAACGTGCCGGGATCGATCGGCACCCCCGGCGCCAGCGTCTTCCGCAGGCGAGGCATCTCGGATCGAACAGCCGCCAGAAAAGCGGCTGACGCATTTTCAAACAGATGCCAGCGGTCCGCGACCTGTCGGGCATGGGGGGCGGCCTCTGTCGCTGCCGCACCATATCCTGGCCCACGATCTCGACAGATGGTGTGGACCTGGGGGTTTTCCCGCAGCCAGGCCACGATCGTCTCACGCTGTCGATCCGGTAAGATGTCGATGACCTTGCGTTGTTCCAGATCGACGACGATGCTGCCGTAGCTGTGCCCACGTCGCCACGCGAAATCATCGATACCGATCACTGTGGCCGCCGCCGGCGGGTCAGTAGCGATGTCGCGTCGAATGGCGCGCAACAAGGTGTCCCTGGACCAGGGAACCGCAAGCCGCGCCATCATCCGCGAACCGGGTCTGCCCCCAAGAGCGAGTCCGACAGCTCGGAGCAAATCATCGCATCGCGCTACGCGCCGGCCATAACGACGGCCGAGGACCGGTGCCAAAGCCTCGCTGAAAGTTTTGCGAGAGCAGGTGCCGTGCCCGCATCGGAAACGACGCACCAGAAGAAGGCGCAGCTTTACCACCGCACCGCTGATCGGCAGATCCGAAAGGGTCCGAAAATAGCGGCTGTGACAGGACAAAGATGGCGTGCCGCAGTCGGGGCATATACCTCGCGAAGAAGCAACCCGGCCGGATATCTCGACGACGCCATTCACGACGGATCTATCCTCGATGATTAAACCTGGGAGAGCCAGACCGCTGTTCCATATGCTCGTGCCCAAATGCCTTCTTCTCCCATATTCGCTATATCACGGGCATGGGCAGCGCGACCGCAGCATGTCAAATCTGCACGGAATATGAGTCAGAGCCAATTTTGCTCGCCGCTCCACAGTCCCGGCTTCGGTGAAGTTGAGCGTGATGAAGTATTCGATGACCAACGCATGCGAAGCGCCGGGATCCGCCTACGATATACTTCCCGCAACCCACTCCCAGAGGGTGTCAAGGATGGGATCCTTCTGGAAGCAGGTTTCGACCAGGTGGCACCCAACCGGCCGTGCCTGATCAGTTCATGGGCATATGAAAAAGCTGCAGGGAGCGGTCTCGTCGAGCTAACCGACAATCGGGCGTTCGAAGTGCCCTGCTACGAGCCCGGCTACACGCTGGTCGAGAAGCTCCAGACGATCTCGACGAAATTCCGGCGGCACCTCCAGGATGGCGGCATGCCCCAAAACTTCCTCCGCCATTATTATGACGTCTACTGCCTCCTCGGCGATCCCGGCGTTCAAACTTTCATCGGCACCGAAGCCTATGTCGCCCATAAGGACGCGCGTTTCCCTGCCGCGGACAACAAGGCGATCGCCGAAAATCCCGCGTTCAACCTTCCAGATGAAACCATACGCGGTGCTTCGCTTCAGTTTCAGGGGCGGGGGCAGACGTCCGAGAATTTCGCTTGGGTGGTCCACGAGCGTGTGATGAAAGGGTGAACTGGTCGTTCGCGCAAGTAAGGGGCGGCCCCCATGTCAGTTGACGCGGGGATGGGCATGATCACGCCACCTACCCGTTCCGCCCGTCCAGTCAGGCTATTTCAATGCTCTGTCTCAAAGCTCCTGTTCTCACGGCAATTCATCTCTGACTTTTCGGGTTTTATCATGGAGGAAGTCCGAATAATCGGGGTTTATCATTGTGGCCAAGGCAGGCGCCATAACCTTGCAAATCTGGAATCACGTTCCGTAAATGAAGGGATGATCGGAAGCATTTTCTCGCTGCGACTTGTCCGAAAAATGCATACATATTTCGGACCGATCCTGGGGTACGGTGACCTCTCAGAGGCGATCGGCAAACTCTTGGATTCGACCGAGGATAGCGTCGAGGCTTGGCTGTCCGCGATAATAGAGCGCAGAGGTCGCGGCATAGGCGCTGGCAAAGCGACCGCATGACCTCACACCATTTCTGATGACTACCCTCCGGACAGTACCATGTTCAGTGGATTCGACTGCGCGTCGATGCCGAAACTCGTTACTCCTTCGACAATCCCGTTCGCCCGCACGATGGCTTTGGTCCCATTGAAGATCCTTGACGAGACCGTCGCACGTATCGACAACGGATCCTTGGTTGGGATGATCTATGATCCGAAAGCTGTGGCGCAGGCCCCGGAAGCGACGTGAATGGCCGATTCCGGAATGACGGTTTGGCGGCGGGCGACTCGGGAAAGCTGCCTTAGCTTGCTCGAGAAACCCGCCGCGCCGCACACGACCACGGTCCGCCGTTTGGAACAGACTGGGCGAGCTGTCGCCGGACAGACGGAACGGATTTCAGTATACGGACTCAAGCCCCAGATGTTCGGTAAATGGATCAAAGTCACGGTCGCTATGAAGCAGGGCCAGGCCAGCTTCAATACATCGAGTTGCGATCAACGTGTCGATCGTCTTGCGAACAGTGACACCTAGCCCCCTGAGTGTGCGGAAATTGCGAGCTGCCTGCACTGCGATATCTCGGCCGCCGATCTCGATCATTTCGAGTGATCCAAGTAGGCGATGGCCCTGATTGAAATCGCGCTCGCTGGTGAAGCCTTGCAACACCTCGACCAGAATGAGATCGCCGATCAACAGCGGCTCTTTGCCGAGCAGTGAATCAAGCAGGTCCGCCTGCGGAGAAGCCGTGCCGCGAAAGAAGTCGATCCAAACGCTCGAATCTACAAGGATCATCCGTCGATTCGCATAGTATCGAGATCTCCTTCCCAGGCGAGCTTGCCGCGAGCGCCCCGAAGTTTGGCCTGCGACTGGAGCGTAAGGAGCAACCTTAACCCCGCCTCCACCGCCTCGCGCTTTGTCTTCAAGCCAGTGGCACGAAGCGCCTTGGTCATAAGATCATCGTCGATCACGATATTGGTCCGCATAATGTGTATCCTTTTCCCGATTTATACACATAACGCACATTGGACTGCGGATCAATCTGATCAGGCAGATTCGCTCAGGCCCCGGCCCCACCCGCATCTGAACGAACGACCGGTTTCAGGAATGAGGTAACGGCACTGTCATGGCAAAAAGTGGCGCAGAGCCGCCGAAGAGAAACAGGCGTTCCGCTGTGCCAATACAGATCGTCTACCCACGCCAAATTGACGGCTATTCGGATTTTCGTGTAGAAAAGTGGCCACTCATATTTTGCGGATTGGCCCCGGATATTTACTTACGTGGTCGTCGGCGGTAAGCAAAGTGATGCCCTCGACCATCGACTGAGCGATTAGCAGCCTATCAAAGGCATCCTTGTGAATCGGGGGGAGTCCATCGATCGCAACCGCATGCTCGCTTGCCACAGGTAACTCGCTGTAACCATTATCCAAGAGTCCACGCCGAAGAAGCCGCGCATCAACGGTGAAATCCTCGCGTCCGAGCGCGCTCTTGATCGCGACTTCCCATAGGCTCGCAGCGCTGAAGAAAAGCTCGTTCTCCCTATCCTCGAGGAGGCTCCGCACCTCATCCGATAACCGATCCGGGAAACCGGCAGCCCAAATCAACACGTGCGTGTCGAGCAGCAGTTTCACGATTGGCCGCCAAACAGAGCTTCAATCTCAGTCTCACCCATGCGATCGAAATCGGCAGGAACACTCAGTTGACCTGCCATAAAACCGAGACGCTTGGTCTTTCCAGCATCCGGCGCGTCTAAGGGAATGATCTTGGCAACAGGTTTGCCGGACTTGGCAATGACGAAGCCGCCGCCCCCAGCAAGCCGGTCGATCAATCTAGACAAATGGGTCTTGGCTTGGTGAATGTTGACAGTTTCCATAGCAATGTCCAAACTTAGTTTATAAGACTTAGTTTATAAGACTTAGTTTATCAGTGAACTCGAAATATGCAACCGGCTGAGTGCGACGCCTTCCAAACGAAATGCGCGGCAAGCGAAAGGCGACCGCACTGTAGGGCGGCGATTACGGTGGCCGGTCGGCGGCGATTATGATGGCCGGTGGTGTTGCCTCACCAGAAATGGTCCCTTAGCCGGCCGGTGGGGCTTGAGATGGGTA
Source organism: Sphingobium sp. 15-1 (assembly GCF_013375535.1). GTDB lineage: Bacteria > Pseudomonadota > Alphaproteobacteria > Sphingomonadales > Sphingomonadaceae > Sphingobium > Sphingobium aromaticivastans. The sequence goes on along the minus strand of NZ_JABXJG010000001.1, from coordinate 2,752,232 downwards.
ATTGTCGCTGGCGCTTTCCGGTGCGGAGATGCGGGCGACGGCGGATCGCTTGCGGTAGCTCTCACCGTTCATTTCGATAATGGTGGCATGGTGAACGAGGCGGTCTATCGCCGCGACGCACATGGCGGGATCTGGAAAAACGTCAGACCAACCAGAAAATGGCTGGTTGGCGGTGATAGCGATGGAGTGGCGTTCGTAACGGTGAGCGATGAGCTCGAACAGGACGCTGGTTTCGAGCTGATCTTTTCTGACATATGAGAATTCGTCCAGGACTATGAGCGCGTATTTGTCGAGTTTGTCGAGCATGGATGAGAGGGTCAGGTCGCGGCGGGCGGCCTGAAGCTTCTGGACCATATCGGTGGTAGAGCAGAACAGGACGCGGCGTCCCCTGTCGATGAGAGCGTGACTGATGGCGGCGATAGTGTGCGTCTTGCCAGTGCCGGACTGGCCGAAAATCAGGAGATTGCCGCCGCTTTCGATCCAGCCTTCCCCGGCAGCGAGGGAGAGCAGATGGGGCTTGCGAATACCCGGAGCAGCGTCGAAGTCGAAGGTGGCGATTGTCTTGCCGGCCGGCAGACCGGACTGGTCACGATGGCGCTGAATGCGGCGCGAGGTGCGCTCGGCCATCTCGATTTCCAGCAGGGAGGCGAGGAGATGGGCAGCGGGCCAACCATCGCGATCAGCGATGTCGGTAAACTGCTTCCAGTTACGCTTGATGCTGGGCAGGCGGAGCTCTGTCAGCAAGGCGGGCAGGACGGCGGCGGCCTGATCGTTGGTTCTGGTCATCACTGCACCTGTGCGCTGGCGAGCAGGCGGTTGTACCCCGCGTGATCGGGGGGCGGGATGGTGACATCGGCACGGTTCCTGGCCGTGGGTAGGAACTCGCTCTTGAGTTTGGCGATATCCGGAAGCTTGTCGGCATCGAGCGCAGCCTCGATCCGCTGGGCCAGGGCGTCGATGCAATTGCCGTTGGCGGCGATATCGAGGAGGGCGACCATGTCGCGGCAGGCCTGTCGGCTATCGAGTGCCGCATCCAATGCCTGCCATGCTCGGGCAAGCGGCGCTATCATGCCGCGCTGATAGTGGCGCAGGAGGAGGGGAGCGCGATCCCTTGCCCTGCGCGATCATGGAGGCAGGCGACGATGCGGCGGCGCTGGAGGCTTCGCTGATCGAGAATATCGCCCGGCTCGATTCTGACGAGGTGACGCGCTGGGAGAGCTTTACCCGGCTGGTGAAGGAAGGCCGGTCACCCGAGAATATTTCGCTGACTTTCGGACTCACTGAATTGCAGGTGAAGCGGACGCTGGTCCTCTTCAGACCGGGAAACACGCTGTTTGCCAACGCCTCGCCAAAGGGCGCTCTTTTTGCGCGTCACCATGGGGCAAAATCTGCCACGCCCGTCTACCACCCGTCTACCACGGAGGCCGAATCCACCCATATCCATTGCTGTTTGAAACTTATCTTGCTGATAGCAATTTCAGTATCTTATCGATCATTCTGGACATTAGTAGACAAGAATGGACGCTAACTGCATGCCTTGCCAAGGTTGGGGTCGAGGGTTCGAATCCCTTCGCCCGCTCCCAGATTGCCACCATCCCCATAGGGCATCCTCTAGCGAGACCAGGCGTGCCTCAGAAGCAAGGCTCACCCGAACCCATGGACAGGCCCTCACGGCTGCGGCGCAGTCTATCACCAGACCCAGATGGTCGGCTCGAAGCGCCCGGGCTTGCTGCTGTGCCAGGCTTTCATTCTGATCGCAGTCGGTATGAAGCTGCGGCCTTTGTAGCTGGGCTCCACATCCATCTTGTCGATGCTTCCTTCCTTGATCAGCCGGGCCAGTGTTCCGATCAGCAATTCGCGGGCTGCGGCCGCCTCGGGCGTCACATAGCTTATGTTTTCCGGAATCGCTTCGCCCCCGAATTCAGCGGGAAAGAGAAGGATGGGCACGAGCTTTCCCTTGGCGACCAGCGCCTTGGCCGCAGGGGCCGTTTGAACCGTGGAGAAGTCAGGCTTCACCCCTGCCTCGGCGGGCGGCCGGGGCGTCGCCAGAGCGGGGTCGGCTGACACCAGAGTCAAGGCCGCCCAAAGCACCATTAGACCCACGCCAAACCAGCGCGAGACGACCGCCCTCTCAATCATGCTCCCGATCGCCGGCACCCATATAAAGCTCGCTGCCCGTCTGTCGGAAAATCTCGCTCATCTCGGCCATGCCTTTCTCGGCATCCTCCGCTGCGATGAAACTGTCCGCCGGCTGGTTCTGCTTGGCCGCGAAGTCGCGCACCTCTTGGGTAATTTTCATGGAGCAGAATTTGGGCCCGCACATGGAGCAGAAATGCGCGCTCTTGGCGCCCTCGGCCGGGAGGGTCTGGTCGTGATATTTCTCGGCCGTGTCGGGGTCGAGCGACAGGTTGAACTGGTCGCGCCAGCGGAATTCGAAACGGGCGCGGGAGAGCGCGTCGTCGCGGACCTTGGCGGCGGGATGGCCCTTGGCCAGGTCGGCGGCGTGGGCGGCAAGCTTGTAGGTGACGACACCCACCTTCACATCGTCGCGGTCGGGCAGGCCCAGATGCTCCTTGGGCGTGACATAGCAAAGCATCGCCGTGCCGTACCAGCCGATCATCGCCGCGCCGATCCCGCTGGTGATATGGTCATAACCCGGCGCGATGTCGGTGGTGAGCGGCCCAAGCGTATAGAAAGGCGCCTCGCCGCAGGCCTCTAGCTGCTTGTCCATATTCTGCTTGATCTTGTGCATCGGGACATGGCCCGGCCCTTCGATCATCACCTGCACATCCTGTTCCCAGGCGCGCTTGGTGAGTTCGCCCAGCGTGTAGAGCTCCGCGAACTGCGCTTCGTCATTGGCGTCCGCGATCGAGCCGGGACGCAGGCCATCGCCCAGCGAATAGGCGATGTCATAGGCCTTCATGATCTGCGTGATCTCGTCGAAATGCTCGTAGAGGAAGCTTTCCTTGTGATGGGCGAGGCACCATTTCGCCATGATCGACCCGCCGCGCGAGACGATGCCGGTGACGCGCTTGGCGGTCATCGGGATATAGGGCAGGCGCACGCCCGCATGGATGGTGAAATAGTCGACGCCCTGCTCGGCCTGCTCGATCAGCGTGTCGCGGAAGATTTCCCAGGTCAGTTCCTCGGCAATGCCGCCGACCTTCTCCAGCGCCTGATAGATGGGCACGGTGCCGATCGGGACCGGCGAGTTGCGCATGATCCACTCACGGGTGTCGTGGATGTTGCGGCCGGTCGACAGGTCCATCACCGTGTCGGCGCCCCAGCGGATCGACCAGACCAGCTTGTCGACCTCGCTCGCCACATCGGAGGCGACGGCCGAATTGCCGATATTGGCGTTGATCTTGACCAGGAAGTTGCGGCCGATGGCCATCGGCTCCGATTCCGGGTGGTTGATGTTCGATGGGATGATGGCGCGGCCGCGGGCGATTTCCTCGCGGACGAATTCGGGCGTCACATAGTCGGGGATCGACGCGCCCCAGTCCTGTCCGTCGCGGACATATTCGGCCAGGCGGGCACGACCGAGATTCTCGCGCTCGGCCACATATTCCATCTCCGGCGTGATGATGCCGCGGCGGGCATAGTGCATCTGGGAGACGTTGGCGCCGGCCTTGGCGCGCAGAGGCCGCTTGACCGTGTTGGGGAAGGGCTGGACGCCACCGCTGCGGTCGGGGCCTTTGATGCCGTTATCCTCGGGCTGGATGGCGCGGGCGTCATATTCCTCAACATCGCCCCGACCGATGATCCAGTCGCGGCGCAGTTGCGGCAGGCCTGCCATGATGTCGATGCGGGCATTGGGGTCGGTGTAAGGGCCGGACGTGTCGTAGACGCGGACGGGCGGCTCGCCGCTGCCCGGCTCCAGGTCGATCTCGCGCATCGCGACCTTGAGCGGGCCGACATGGATCTTGCGCGAACCACGGATCGGACCAGTGGTGACGCGCATTTCGGTGCGGGCGGGGACGTCGGCCATAAATTTTCCTTTCAGGCGATGACGGTGGCGCGGCCAGTAAGGCCGGCGAGGAAGAGGAGGATGCCAAGGACGATGCTGACGATCGCCCAGGCGCGGGTGAAGTTGAGCGACCAACGGCCGATCTTGAGCAAAGGACCGGGCACGGCGAGCAGCAGCGCACCTTCGATCAGCGCCACATAGCCGATGGCCGAGACGATGACGGACAGCGGATCGCGCCAGATGCTGTGGATGAGGACCAGCGCCGCCCCCGCCGCGAAGACCGGGAAGCCAAGCGCCATGACCAGACCCGGCGAGCGCTCCAGATCGTCCATCATCTGCCGCCAGCGCTGGGGCGCGGTAAGGCCGCCTATGCCGACGACGATCATATAGAGGCCAATGGCTTCGGCCAGACGCAGGGTCAGAACGGAAATCGTGTCCATGGTCGTGCCGTCCTCCTCTTGCGTTCTGGGGCGGAGGACGGGCGCGGGCTGCCTTATGCGGACAAGCCGTTCCCTCCCTACGCCGGTCTTATCCGGATCAGGTTCAGCGGGTCGCGGCCACGTCAGCCGCCTCTCAACCGTCTGTGGACGGTCCCCCGGGGATCGCCCAGCGATAGCCGATCCGGGGCGCGAGCGAAAGCCCCGTTGTGGCGCTGGACAGCGGGCAAGCTTTTCCGCTTTATGCGGCCGATGAAGCATCCCGATCTGTCCACGAAGGAAGGGCGCAAGGCGCATAGGCATGAGATGCGCATGATCGCGGTGAGACCGCGCCGTTGGGGATTGTGGCTGCTGACGGCGGGTTTCCTGCTGGTGCTTGCGCCCTCCGCGCTCAACCTGCACAGCCTGTTCGGGCTTTGGCCGCCGATGCTGGGAGCGATCTGCGTGATGATCGGCGTGCCGCTGCTGGTGGCGAGCGTGGTGCTGAAGCGGCGCTATGCCCGGCAGAGGATGGCGGGGCAGGCGATGGTGGGACGGGTCAAGGGGTGAGGCTTTGGGCAGCGGTGGCCATTAGCTGCCGTTAAGCGCTTCGTGCTCCTGCGCAGGCAGGAGCCCAGTTGAGACGATGCGATGATATACGGAGGGCGGGACTGGGCTCCTGCCTTCGCAGGAGCACGGTTCAACCAAGGCGAAATTCATGTCGCCCGCCACCCCTTCAGCCCACCGCCTCGAACATCAGCTTCATCCCCGTCCTCGGCCGGATCGTCAGGCGGCTAATCGGCTCGGGCTTGAACCCTTCCGGCACCGATAGACGATAGCGGCGAAGCACGCTGGCGATCACCGTCATCACCTCCTGCTGGGCGAAGCCTGCGCCGACGCAGACGCGGGGGCCTCGGCCGAAGGGGAACCAGGCCTGCTTCACCATCTCCGCATTGGCGGGGTCATCGAAGCGCGCCGGGTCGAAACTGTGGGGGCAGGACCAGTTGTCCTTGTTGCGCTGGGTGAGCCAGGGGGCGACGACCAGCATAGCGCCTTCCTCCAACTGCTTGTCGCGCATCGGCATCGGGCAGGTCACTTCGCGGGGGAAGAAGGCGACCGGCGGATAGAGGCGCAACGTCTCACGGAAGATATTGCGGATCGTGCCCATATCCTTGAGCATCGCGGCGGCGAGCGGAGCATTTCCGGCGATTTGCGTCACCTCCGCCCGGGCGGCGGTCTGGATATGACCGCATTCCGCCAGCATGTAGAGCGCCCAGGTCATGGTGCTGGCGGAAGTCTCATGACCGGCAAGGAAGACGGTGGAGACCTGATCCATCACCTGTTGAAGCGTGAAGGGCTCGCCGGTTTCCGGGTGCTTCGCCTCGATCAGCGACTGGAGGATGTCCTTGTGCGGCGCCTCCCCGCGCTGGTGGAAACCCTCGTAGCGCGCCTCGACGATGGGGCGGAAGACGTCATGGATCGCCTTTGCCGGGGTCAGCGAGCGTTTCTCGAACCAGCGGGCGGGCGCGCCGTAGAGGCGCAGCATCGACGCGCTATGGGCGAGGCGCTGGAACTTGCCGAAGGCGGTGTGGATGATGTTGGAGCGGCGCTCGTCCAAAGCTTCGGAAAAGAGCGTGCGGAAGATGATGTCGGCCGCGACATGGGTCATCATCGGGTCGATGTCGACCGGCTTGGCTTTGTCCGTCGCGTCCAGCCGGGCGAGCAGATCGTCGGCGGCCGCCACCATCAGCGGCATGGAGCGGTGGAGGGCCGTATGCGCGAAAGCCGGGTTCACCATGGCGCGCTGGCTTTCCCAATCCTCGCCATTGGCGGAGAAGACGCTATTGCCGATCAGCGGGGAAAGATTGCGGACCAGTTCGCGATGCTTGGGGTAGGCCGTGCCGCCGCGCAATATCTGGTCCACCAGCGGCAGTTCGTTGGCGATATACATGGTCTGGCCGGGCATGCGGATCTCACCCAGCTTCATCGTATAGCTTTTCTCGAACAGCACATGAATCCAGCTATGCCAGCCGCGCAGGAAGCGCTTCATCAGGCCGCGCTTGGTGCGGGGCGGTTCGGGATAGGGCGGGGTGAAGGGCGGCGTCACGGGATCGTCCTGAATGCGGCTATCGCTTCGTCGATGGTGCGGCGGCCAGCGGTGAGGCTGACATAATCGACCGGCGACAGGCGGTCGCCCACGCGCAGATAGTCGAAATGCGCCTCATATTTGTTGGACCAGCCGCCATGGTAATTTCCCGGTTCGTAGAAGAGGTGGAAGCGCGGGGAGAGCAGGTCGACGCGGGCGGCGCATCGGTCCGAGACAAGGTGGATCGGGTGCACGTCATAATAGGCCGCGCCGTCCGGGGGCGCGGAGAAGTCGACCAGGCGGAAGAGCTTGTCGTCCAGGGCTTTCAGGTCGGCATGATACCAGCGAGCGTCCTTGCGCAGCGCGATAACGGGGACGACCTGCCCCAGCGTCAGGACGGTGAAATTGTCGGGCAGGGGCCGGTCGCCGCGCAATTCCAGGATGCGGCGCAGGACGCTCATCGCATAGATGGTGCCGTTGCTGTGAGAGGCGAAGATCACCTCGTCATGGGAGCCGTCCATTTCCTCGACGATGCGGGCGGCGAACTGGTCGAGGCGGGCGTCCATCTCCGCGCCGGGGCCTTCGGCGGCGACGCTGTGGTTATAATGCATGAAGCGCAGCAGCCAGGGCACGATCAGCTTGTTGAGCAGACGGCCGGAGAGAAGCGCGCTGATGGCGATGCCGATCGGAGCGGCGACCCAGAAGGGCAGCAGCAACGACAGCAGCAGCGTGGGGATCAGCGCCAAGGCGAGCGGGATCAGCACTCCCAGCAGCGGCGGATAGAGGATGGTGATGACCGGCCCTTGCCGCAATTTGCGCATACGCAAGAACTGCATGTGGCGGGCATGGGCGCTGTAGGTGGCGATGGAGCGCCATGCCAGCAGCAGCGGATTGCGAATCCAGACCTTGCCGACCAGATCCTCCCAGCGGAGGAACTCATAATCGGTCTCGACCCCGGCACCGTGGTTGGTGACGGTCCAGCAGGCGGAGGAGGCGGGGCCGGAGCGGCGGGCGCTGACCTCCACCTGCTCGCCGGAGAGGCGCGTGTAGGTTTCCGCCTGCTCGCGGTACATCTGGTGGTAGAAACGCACCCCGCGCGGGTCGAATCCGCCGAGATAGAAGAGTTTACGCTTGAACTTTTCCATGGCCCCTGTTCCACATCGGGCCATGACGACACCCGAACGCGACTACTGCTATTTCATAGACCACCGCAAATACAACCGAAACATCGGTTGCAGGCGCCATGACAATGCCTATGGCATCAATGGCGGCGGCAGCGAGCGGGACCGGTGGCGGGCGGACTTCGCTTTCTACAGGCATATGAAGGGGGAAGGCGATCCGATGGCGCTGCCCTCCTTGCTGGCCTGCCTCGTCTTCGGCTGGTTTTGCTGGAATTATCATCCGGGCAAGGGGCTTTGGCGGGGGCAGCTCTTGCGCCGCTTCGTCAAAGCGCCGAAGTGAGCGGCATGAACAAACATGTTTCCGTAGGGCCGGTCACGATCGGCAACGACCTGCCCTTTGTCCTCATTTCCGGTCCCTGCCAGATCGAGAGCCGCGATCATGCGATGATGATGGCGGAGAAGCTGTCCGGTATCGCGGCGAAGGTGGGCGTGCCGTTCATCTTCAAATCCTCCTTCGACAAGGCGAACCGGACCTCGGTGTCGGGGCAGCGGGGCGTCGGAATCGATGCGGGGCTGGCGATCTTGGCGGAGGTGAAAGCGGCTTTCGGCTGTCCGGTGCTGACCGACGTGCATGAGGCCGGGCAGGTTGGGGCAGCGGCTGAGGTCGTGGATATTTTGCAGATTCCCGCCTTTCTGTGCCGCCAGACCGATCTGCTGCTGGCGGCGGGGCGGACCGGCGCGGTCGTCAATGTGAAGAAGGGGCAGTTCCTGGCGCCCTGGGACATGGCGGCGGTGGCGCAGAAGGTCGCGTCGACCGGAAATGAGCGGATTTTGCTGACGGAGCGCGGGGCGAGTTTCGGCTATAACACGCTGGTCAGCGACATGCGCGCGCTGCCGGTGATGGCGGAGACCGGCTATCCGGTGGTGTTCGATGCCACCCATTCGGTGCAGCAGCCGGGCGGATTGGGGTCGGCTTCGGGCGGGCAGCGTGAATTTGCGCCGCTATTGGCGCGGAGCGCGGTGGCGGCGGGGGTCGCGGCGGTGTTTGCGGAGGCGCATGATGCCCCGGATAATGCGCCCTCGGACGGGCCGGTGATGCTGCCGGTGGAGTGGGTCGGGCCGATGCTGGAGAAACTGAAGGCGATCGATGGGGTGGTGAAGGGGTAAGCGCCCCTACCCGTTCGGGCTGAGCGAAGTCGAAGGCCTTGCCTGAGCGCAGCGAAGGCTTCGACTTCGCTCAGCCTTGCCCTTCGACAAGCTCAGGGTGAACGGGGGGAGAGATTGGCGGAGTTACGGCCGGGTCTGCCCCGTTCCGCGCACCAGCCATTTATAGGTCGTCAGGCCTTCCAGCGCGACCGGGCCTCTTGCGTGAAGGCGGCCGGTGGAAATGCCAATTTCCGCGCCCAGCCCGAATTCGCCGCCGTCCGCGAACTGGGTGGAGGCGTTCCACATCACGATAGCGCTGTCGACCGCGTTCAGGAAGCGCTCGGCCTTTTCCGCATCCTCGGTGATGATGGCGTCGGTATGGTGGCTGGCATGGGCGGCGATATGGGCGAGCGCTTCGTCCAGCCCGTCCACGATCCGCACAGAGACGATGGCGTCGAGATATTCCGTATCCCAATCCTCATCCGACGCGGCGATCACGCGGCTGTCCATCGCCTGCACCGCTTCGTCGCCGCGCACTTCGCACTTGGCGTCGAGCAGCGCCTTCACGATGGCGGGCGCCTCAGGATAGGCCTTGTCGATCAGCACCGTCTCGGTCGCGCCGCAAATGCCGGTGCGGCGCATCTTGGCGTTCACCACCAGCTTTTGCGCCATGTCCGGATCGGCCGCGCCGTCGACATAGCTGTGGTTGATGCCGTCGAGATGGGCGAGGACGGGCACGCGCGCCTCTTCCTGCACGCGGGCGACCAGGCTCTTGCCGCCACGGGGGACGATGAGGTCGATGAACTCCGCGGCTTTCAGCAGCGCGCCCACGGCGGCGCGGTCCGTGGTGGGAACCAGTTGCACCGCGTCGGCGGGTAGGCCGGCGGCGGCGATGCCCTCAGCCATGGCGGCATGGATGGCGCGGTTGCTTTCCTTTGCCTCGCTGCCGCCGCGCAGGATCACGGCGTTGCCGGCGCGCAGGCAGAGCGCGGCGGCATCGGCGGTCACATTGGGGCGGCTTTCATAGATGATGCCGATCACGCCCAGCGGCACGCGGACGCGGCTCAGCTCCATGCCGTTGGGGCGGACTTGCTTGTCGATCACGCTGCCCAGCGGATTGATGAGGGTCGCCACCTGGTCCACGCCCGCCGCCGTCGCAAGGACGCGATCCTCGTCCAGCTTCAACCGGTCGAGCATGGCGGGGGAAAGGCCGTTGGCGGCGGCATTTTCCATGTCGCGGGCATTGGCGGCGATGATCTGCGGCGCCTGATCCCGCAGCGCCTGCGCGGCGCGGCGCAGCGCGTCGATCTTCTGCGCGTCGCTGGCGGCAGAAAGCTGCGCCGCCGCCGCGCGGGCGCGCGCGCCCATGGTCGCGATCAGCATTTCGGGAGTCTGGGTCAGGTCGTTCATGAACTATCTCGCCGTGTTTCGCGCCGGGGCTTATCATGAAGCGCGCCAAAGCGAAACCATCGTTGCGGATGCGGCAGGGTCTATGCCGACAACCGGGCCATGGGTCGCAAAATGGCCCGGCTGCCAGCAGGCAGAAGGAACTGCCTATTCCGCACGCCTAACGATCCGGCCCGGCCAGCGCATACCCTGAATTGGGTATGGCCGTGCCGGAAAGGTAAAAAAATTCGCTCAAAATGCCGCGAATTCAATGGCAAAGCGAAACGGTCAGGCCGCCTGGGCCAGCATTTCCCGCTTCATCGCCGTGAACATCCGGCAGGGTGGGATGTTGCGCCATTCCACCCGTTCCTGAATGGCATCGAACAGGGGCGAGAGCAGCCGGCGCATATAGCCGGAATATTGATAGACCAGGAAAGCCCCGCCATCCTTCAAGACCGACTGGGTTTCGGCGCAGATCGCCTCGCCCACGCCGTCCGGCAAAGTCGAGAAGGGGATGCCGGACAAGATATAGTCCGCCTGCGCATAGCCCGCTTCCTTGATGAAGCGTCGGACATCGGCGGCGGAGCCGTGGACGATGCGCAGCCGGGGATCAGCGATCTCCGCCTCCAGATAGGCGACGAAATCGAGATTGAGGTCGATAGCGAGCAGGGTCGCGTCCGGGTGCAGCCGGTCCAGAATGGGGCGCGTGAAGGTGCCGACGCCCGGTCCATATTCCACGAACAGCCGGGTCCGCTGCCAGTCCACGCCCTCCAGCATGCTGTCGACCAGCATCTGGGAGGACGGGATGATCGACCCGATCATGCCCGGATGCTTGATGAACTGCCGGAGGAACATGCTCCATTGACCCAGGAAGGTGGAGGAGCGTTTTCCAGGAAGGACCCGATTTTTCTTCTTCAAAGGAATGGAGGCCATTCATTCTCGCCTGTCTGCCTTGACCTGACCGACTCGCAAAAATCCCGGCGGCATGCAAGCGCCTTCGCGGTGGAAGGGTGAAATCGATGGAGTTAAACGGCATGTGTTCCTGCGCAGGCAGGAACCCAGTTCCGACGTTTGGACTGGGTTCCTGCCTGCGCAGGAACAGGTTGTAGCTATGGGCAATATATCTATGGACGATCAGGTCATTCCTTGACGCGCGCCCGCAACATGCCGGGCGAGACGAAGCCGATGGGATCGATCTGCATCACGCTTTGCTTGAGCGTCGCCTGGATCTGCTCATATTCGCGCTCCATTTCGGGCGTGACGGAGGCGCGGGTATCCTCCAGCGCCGCCTCGAAATGGGCCTGCGTCACCTTGTCCACCGAGAGCGACTGACGCAGCGCGATCAGGCCTGCGCGGCGGACCAGATCCTCCAGATCGGCCCCGGTGAAGCGCTCGGTGCGCTCCGCCAGCACATCCAGATCGACATCCGCGGCCAGCGGCATCTTGCCCGTGTGGATGGACAGGATGCGCTTGCGCCCGGCCTGATCGGGCACGGGGACATAGATCAACTCATCGAACCGCCCCGGCCGCAGCAGCGCCGGATCGATCAGCGTCGGCCGGTTGGTCGCGCCGATGACGACGACCGATTGCAGCTCCTCCAGCCCGTCCATTTCGGCCAGGATGGTGTTCACCACCCGCTCCGTCACCTGCGGTTCGCCCAGTCCCCCGCCGCGCGCGGGGACCAAACTGTCCAGCTCGTCGATGAAGATGACCGTCGGCGCCACCTGCCTGGCGCGGGCGAAGAGGCGGGCGATCTGCTGTTCACTCTCCCCATACCATTTGCTCAGCAGGTCGGAGGATTTGGTGGCAATGAAATTGGCCTGCGCTTCCCGCGCCACCGCCTTGGCCAGCAGGGTCTTGCCGGTGCCGGGCGGGCCGTAGAGCAGGAAACCCTTGGCCGGTCGGATGCCGATGCGGCGGAAAGCGTCAGGATCCTTGAGCGGCAGTTCCACCCCCTCCTTGAGGCGCATCTGCGCATCGTCCAGCCCGCCAATGTCGGCCCAGCCGATGTTCGGCGCCTGCACCATCACCTCGCGCATGGCGGAGGGCTGGACGCGCTTGATCGCGGCCATGAAATCCTCCCGCGTGACGGATAGCTCCTCCAACACGTCGGGCGGTATCGTCCCTTCCTCCAGATTGAGGCGCGGCATGAAACGGCGCACCGTCTCGATCGCCGCCTCGCGGGTCAGCGCGGCGAGGTCAGCGCCGACAAAGCCATAGGTCATGCGGGCGAGTTCGCTGAGGTCGACCTTGTCGCCCAACGGCATGCCGCGGGTGTGGATGCCCAATATTTCCCGCCGCCCGCGCTCGTCCGGAACGCCGACGATGATTTCTCGGTCGAACCGGCCGGGACGGCGCAGCGCCTCGTCAATCGCCTCGGGCCGGTTGGTCGCGGCGATGACGACCAGGTTGGTGCGCGGCTCCAGCCCGTCCATCAGCGTCAGCAATTGCGCGACGAGACGCTTTTCCGTCTCGCCGGTCACATTGCCCCGCTTGGGCGCGATCGAATCGATCTCGTCGATGAAGAGAATCGACGGCACAGCCTTGGCGGCGGCCTCGAATATCTCGCGGAGCTGCTTTTCCGACTCGCCATAGGCCGAACCCATGATCTCCGGGCCGTTGATCAGGAAGAATTCCGCTTCCGATTCATTGGCGACGGCGCGGGCGAGCCGGGTCTTGCCGGTTCCCGGCGGGCCGTGGAGCAGCACGCCCTTGGGCGGATCGACCCCCAGCCGCTCGAACAGTTCGGGATAGCGCAGCGGCAGTTCCACCATCTCGCGCAACTGGTCGATCGCCTCCGCCATGCCGCCGACATCGTCATAGGTGACGTCGGCGCGGCGGGATTCGCGCGGCTCCTCATATTCGGCGCGCAGTTCGACTTCGGTGTCGGCGTCGAGCATCACGAAGCCCTTCGGCACGGTGGACACCACCACCAACCGGATTTCCTGCAGGGCGTAGGCGGGCGCGGCCAGCATCTGGCGCAATTGGGGCGGCATGTCGCCGGGCGGCACCTGTTGCTGTCCCGCCGTGGCGACGATGTCGCCGGAGGCAAGCGGCCGCTGGAAGAAGACCCGCTTCAACGCTTCGGGATTGCCCTGCAACCGCAAATTATTTTGTGCAGGCGCGAAGACGACGCGCTGGGCGGGGCGTGGTTCGACCTTGCTGATCAGGACGAAGTCGCCCGATCCGACCCCGGCATTGGCGCGCTGAAGCCCGTCAAGGCGCAGGACGTCAAGCCCCTCATCCTCCTTATAGGGCCGCACCACCCGCGCGGGGGTGGAGCGCTTGCCGGCGATCTCGATCACATCGCCTTCGGTCAGATGAAGTTCGGCCATCACCGCCAGCGGCAGCCGCGCAAGGCCGCGCCCCGCATCTTCCGGCCGGGCGTTGGCCACCTGTATCCTGCGTCCTGCGGTTTCTTCTTCGGCCACGTCGGCTTCCCCGTTCTTGTCGCTGCGTAACGAGATAGGGAACGTCGCGGCCAAGGGAAAGGGGCCATGGAGAAGCCCGAAACGAATAAAAAAAGGGCCAGCCCGAAGGCCAGCCCGGAAAGTTTATAGGAGAGGATGCCTGAAAGGCCTTTCCTATGTGCAGTGCGGGATGTATTTTCGCAAGTGCGAAAAGAATCGAGGAGTTGCAATTTTTGCATCTTGCCAACCGCCCTTTTTTCCTGCTCAGTGGCCCTCACTTTGGAATGAGGATGCTTGGGAGCCGGTTTGCGCGCCGCTTGAGAAGAAGCAATGACGCGTCGCAGCGGATTGGCCGGATGAACATGACGGTTTATGCGTAGATTGCCGCCTCTTACGGCCCTGGAGGCCTTTGTTCAGGTTGCCCGCCTTGGATCGGTCAAGGCGGCGGCGGAGGAGCTTGCCCTGTCGACTCCGGCGCTCAGCCGCCGGGTGCAGGCGCTGGAGCGGTTCATCGGCCGGCCCCTGTTCGACCGCAAGCATCAGGCGCTGGAAATCAACGCCGACGGGCAAAGGCTGCTGGACGACATCGCCCCGGCGCTGGATTCGCTGAGCCAGGCGCTGGAGAATATCCAGAGCGGCGGCAACCAGTTGCGGCTGCGGCTGGCGGTCATGCCGCTGTTCGCGACGCAACGGCTCTTTCCCCATCTGGGCGCCCTGCGACAGCGGCATCCGCAACTGCATATCGACATCGAAACCACCCCCTATGCCGTGGCGCGGCTGGGCGAAGGGCTGGACGCCGCGATCGTGCTGGCGAAGGACATCGATCCGGCGCTCTATGCCCATGAACTGGACCATGACGAGGTCTATCTGATCGGTCGCAAGTCGCTGCTGGAGGCGCCGAACGCGCTGACCTCTCCGCAGGAGCTGGCCAATCATACGGTGCTGCTGCACCGCGACATGGCGCTGGCGTTCGAGGCGTGGAAGGAGGCGGTCGACCTGCCCGACCTGCAACCGCTGGCGATCGACAATTATGATTCCGGTCAGTTGATGCTGGAGGCCGCCGCCCAGGGGCTGGGCGTCGCCGTGATGCATGCCAGCCACTATAATGAAGCGCAGGACCCGCGTCTGGTCAGGCTGTTTCCGGAGAACCGGGTCGAGAGCCCCTATCGCTATTATTTCGTCTGCCGCCCGCGCGCGCTGCAGACGCGGGCGGTGCGCATCTTCCGCGACTGGCTGATCGGCGCGGATATATAATATAGGCCTATCAACGCCTTGCCGCTTTTCGCTTGGCGCATCCTTAACCTTGTTTAGCCGCCGCCGTTATAGCAGGCATGACTGGGGCATCATCTTCCGCAAACGCGCAACATGGTCTGACCGACCGCCTGGCCCGCTGGGCTCGCGGCCTTTCGGGCAAGGCCGATGACGAGGACATGGACGAACCGGAGCAGCAGCAACGCGCCCGGGCGGGCAGCGCGGCCAACCGGGAAATCACCCGGCGGCGCAAGCTGTACGAGGATATTGGGGATTTCCTCTTCGCCCATGATCTGGACCTGACGCCGCTCAATTTCGGCGTCGCCCATGATTATCTGACCGGATCGCATATCGGCGTCGAAAAGGCCGTGAAGGCCGTGCTGACCGAGCGCGGCAAGATCACCAATGGCTGGATCGAGAATGTCGCCGCCGAACAGCGCAACGATGAAGTCACGCCCGAAGCGCTGGCTTCCATGCTCGACAAGGTCGAGGAGAATCTGTCGCAATTCACCGGGCTGATGACCGAATCGCGCAATTCGGCCAAGGATTATGGCGCGGCGTTGCAGGAAGAGGTGAAGGGCCTGTCCGCCGGTTCCGATAATCAGCCGGTGCTGACGCGCCTGGTGGCGCTGACCCGGTCGATGGTGGAAAAGACCCGGCAGGTCGAAAGCCAGCTTCGCGACAATCAGAAGCAGACCCAGCTTCTGAAATCCAATCTGGAAAGCGCGCGCCGCGCCGCCGAGCATGACCATCTGACCGGCCTGCCCAATCGCCGCGCCTTTGAAGGGGTGCTGCGCGAGGAGCTGAAACTGGCGCAGGATCAGGGTCAATCGCTGGCCGTGGCCTTTTGCGACATCGACCATTTCAAGCTGATCAACGATGCCCATGGCCATGATACTGGCGACCGGGTGCTGAAATTTGTCGCCGGGCTGCTGTCCAAGGCAAGCAACGATCAATGCCATGTGGCGCGCCATGGTGGGGAAGAATTCGTCATGCTGTTCCGCGGCAAGACGGCGGCCGAGGCTTGCGAGGCGGTCGACAGCGTGCGGCAGGACCTGTCGACGCGGAGCCTGGTCAACCGCGCCAATGGCGAGCGGATGGAGCGGGTGAGCTTTTCCGCCGGGGTCGCCAATGTGCTGGCCTATGAAGACCCCCGCGCCGCGCTCAAGGCGGCGGACCGGGCGCTGTATCTGGCCAAGGAGCATGGCCGCAACCGGGTATATCTGGCGGCGGAGCTGGATTGACCCTCACCCCCCTCCCGCAAGCGTTCAAACGAGGCACGTGACTCGTTTGAAGGGCCGGGGGTGGGCTGGCGCGACATTAACGTCGGTTTTCCACTGGCTAGGCTTGAAGCTCGCTACGCTCGCGCCCACCCCTGCCCCCTCCCGCTTGCGGGAGGGGAATAATCGCTTCAAAAATCGGGCTTTTCATAATGGGGCGGCGGGGTGATCACCTCCATCCGCTCGGAAAGCAACGGGCGGAAGGACGGGCGCGACTTGAAACCCGCATACCAGCGCTTCACCGTTTCATGCCCCGCCCAGTCGATGCCGCCCAGATAATCGGCCACCGACAGATGCGCCGCGGCCGCGATGTCCGCCAGGCTGAGCGTCGGACCCGCCATCCAGCTCCGGTGATCGAGCAGATAATCCATATAGTCCATATGGACATTGGCCCGCTTCATCGCCTCGCGCAGCACGCGGGCGTCAGGCGGGGCGCGCTCGATCAGGCGCTTCTTCATCCGCTCGTGCAGCAGCGGGCCGACGACGTCGCCATAGAAATTCTGGTCGAAGAAGGCAGTCAGCCGCCGCACCTCCGCCCGACCCGCCGCCGTGCCGGAGATCAGCGGGAATTTCTCCACCGTCTCCTCGAAATATTCGCAGATCGCCTGGCTGTCGATCAGGGTGATGCCCTTTTCCTCATCCACCATCACCGGCGTCGTGCCGGCGGGGTTGAGGTCGAGAAATTCGTCCCGCGCGTCCCAGGGCGATTCGCGCACCAGGTCATAGCCCACGCCCTTCTCACCGAGCAGCAGACGAACCTTGCGGGAGAAGGGGCAGAGCGGAAATTGGAAAAGTTGCCACATATTCCCCTCCTGTTAGGCCCAGCGGGCGCATGCGAAAAGCGGCAAATGGCATGATCCTGCTTAATTCCCGGCCGATAATGGTGGAAACTTTGGCGCGGGAAGAATGATCCCGTCTTCCGGTCGCCGCCGCTTGGCTTTAGGACGGCCGGGAAGCGAGAGTTTCGTAGAGGAAAGGATGCCGCATGTCTGACGATTTTTTCCCGGTTCCCGCGGAATGGGCGGCATCTGCCCTGTTCGACCGGGATGGGCGCGCGGCGGATTATCAGCGCTCGATCCAGGATGCCGACGCCTATTGGCTGGAACAGGCGAGGCGGCTCGACTGGGAGAATTTTCCGACGAAAACCAATGAAAGCAGCTTCCACGAGGCCGATTTCGGGGTGAAATGGTTTGCCGATGGCGTGCTGAACGTCAGCGCCAACTGCATCGACCGGCATCTGGCCGAACGCGGCGACCAGACCGCGATCATCTGGGAACCCGACGCGCCGGACGCCGAGCCGCGCCGCTACACCTATGCCCAGGTGCATGAAGAGGTTTGCCGCTTCGCCAATGTGCTGAAGGGCGCGGGCGCGAAGAAGGGCGACCGCATCACCGTCTACATGCCGATGATTCCGGAGGCCGCCTTCGCCCTGCTCGCCTGCGCGCGGATCGGGGCGATCCATTCCGTGGTCTTTGGCGGCTTTTCGCCCGAGGCGCTGGCGGGGCGGATCGTCGATTGCGATTCGACTTTGGTGATCACCGCCGACGAAGGCCGCCGCGCAGGCAGACAAGTGCCGCTCAAGGCCAATGTCGATGCCGCGCTGAAGCTGTGCACCAGCGTCCGCAAGGTCATCGTCGTCCAGGCGACCGGCGGGGCTATCGCCATGGAGGAAGGCCGCGACCTGTGGCTGCATGAGGAGGCGGCCAAGGCGTCGGCGGATTGCGCGCCCGAGCCGATGCAGGCGGAGAATCCGCTGTTCATCCTCTACACATCGGGTTCGACGGGGAAGCCCAAGGGCGTGCTGCACAGCACCGGCGGCTATCTGCTCTGGGCCAGCCTGACGCATGAACTGTGTTTCGACTACCGGCCCGGCGACATCTATTGGTGCGCGGCGGACATCGGCTGGGTCACGGGGCACAGCTATATCGTCTACGGCCCGCTGGCGAACGGGGCGACGACGCTGATGTATGAGGGCGTGCCCAATTACCCGACGCCCAGCCGCATCTGGGAAGTGGTCGACCGGCATCAGGTGCAGACCATCTTCACCGCCCCCACGGCGCTGCGCGCGCTGATGAAGGAGGGGGACGAGTTCGTCCACTCGACCAGCCGCCAGTCGCTGCGCCTGCTGGGCACGGTGGGCGAGCCGATCAATCCCGAAGCCTGGCGCTGGTATCATCATGTCGTGGGCGAGGATCGCTGCCCGATCATCGATACCTGGTGGCAGACCGAGACGGGCGGAGCGATGATCGCGCCGATGCCGGGCGCGACGGACCTCAAGCCCGGTTCCGCCACGCTGCCGATGCCCGGCGTCGTGCCGCAGATCGTCGATGCGGAGGGCCATGTGCTGGACGGCGCGGCCGAAGGCAATCTGGTCATCGCGCAGAGCTGGCCGGGGCAGATGCGCACTGTCTGGGGCGATCATGAGCGCTTCTTCCAGACCTATTTCACCACCTTCCCCGGCAAATATACGACCGGCGACGGGGCGCGGCGGGATGCGGACGGCTATTATTGGATCACCGGGCGCGTCGATGACGTGATCAACGTGTCGGGCCACCGCATGGGCACAGCCGAGGTCGAAAGCGCGCTGGTGCTGCATGAAGCGGTGGCCGAAGCGGCAGTGGTCGGCTTCCCGCACGACATCAAGGGGCAGGGGATCTATGCCTATGTGACGCTGAACAGCGGCGAGGAAGCGACCGACGCGCTGCGCAAGGCGCTGGTGGCCTGGGTGCGGACCGAGATCGGGCCGATCGCGACGCCCGACGTCATCCAGTTCGCGCCTGGCCTGCCCAAGACCCGTTCCGGCAAGATCATGCGTCGCATCCTGCGCAAGATCGCGGAGGGGGAGGTGTCGGCCCAGGCGCTGGGGGACACAAGTACACTTGCCGATCCGTCGGTGGTGGATAATCTGGTCGCCAATCGTCAGGGGTAGGAACCAAGCAGGAGTATTTGATGGATCGCTACAGTAACGTCGCCCGCGCGCTGCACTGGATCCTAGCGATCCTCATCATCTTCAACCTCTTCCTGGGCTTTGCGCATGACGCGCTGCCAAAGGACTGGAAGGTGATGCCCGTCCACAAGTCGATCGGGCTAACCGTGCTGGCTCTGACGGTCGCGCGCATCCTGTGGCGCTTCACCCGCGAGACGCCGCCCCTGCCCGCCGCAATGCCGGCCTGGGAAAAGGGTGCGGCGCATGCCACGCATTTCGCCTTCTATGCGTTCATGCTGCTCGTGCCGCTGACGGGATGGATCATGTCTTCCGCTGGCGATAGGCCGCTGAACTGGTTCTTCCTGTTCGACGTGCCCAAATTCGCGGTGTCGAAGGGCGATGCAATCGTCGGGATTTCAGGGGAGGCGCATGAGGTTCTGGGCTTCGTCTGGGCCGCGCTGATCGTCGTGCATGTGCTGGCGGCGTTGCGGCATCATTTCATCCTGAAGGATGGCGTGCTGCGGCGGATGATTTGATCGGTGTATGGAGGGGTGGATTGCGGACGGTCTGGGTGCTGCCCTCCCCTTCGGGCGCACCGTGCTCCTGCGAAGGCAGGAGCACGGTCCCGCCCTCGGTTGATCAATGCACCGTCTGAACTAGAGCCAATCGACATTCAGCCCTGACGGCCTGCAAATGACGCTTTTCCGTGCTTCCGGTGCTCACGTACTTTGAGTACGCTGTGCTCCGGGTCACGGAAAACCACCGTTTTACCTTCGGTGGCCTTCGGCTCGGCTCGTCATCATCTGAATGTCGATTGGCTCTAGGCTCCTGCCTTCGCAGGAGCACGGTACGCTTAATGGCTAAGAATGACCGCAATTGGCCAAAAACAACCTAATAGCTACACCATCTCGCCCGTCAGCAAGCGCGGCAGCGCGCCGGATTGCCCCCGCGCCTCCGCCATGAAGCGGTTCTTGAGCAGAGACGTGCGCTGCACCGCCGCCAGCCCTGCGCGGCGGACGAGCGAAGGAATGCGCCCCGGCACATCAAACAGCCGGACCAGCCCGTCCATCGCCACGCTGGTCATCATCGCGTCCAACCCGCGCCAGCGCTGATAGCGCGCCAGCAACTGCGCATCGCCCGGATCGAGGCCAAGCCGCATGCCCTCCACCAACACCTCCACCAGCGCCGCGACATCGCGGAAGCCGAGATTGAGCCCCTGCCCCGCAATCGGATGGATCGCATGGGCGCTGTCGCCCACCAGCGCCAGCCGCGTGTCGGTGATCCGCGCTGCATGGTGGAAACCGAGCGGATAGCTGGAGCGCGGCCCGGCCAGCGCGATCTCGCCCAGGAAACCGCCCATGCGCTTCTGCGCCTCCGCCAGCCAGGCGCGTTCAGACAGTTTGAGCATCGCCGGAGCCTGCTCCGTCGGCACGGTCCAGACGATGGCCGAACGGGTGCCCGGCAGCATCGGCAGCAGCGCGAAAGGGCCGCCGGGATAGAATATCTCATAGGCCGTATTGGCGTGCGGCATTGCATGGTCGATGGCCGTCACCATCGCGACATGCTTGTAATTCCAGCGCGTGGTGCGGATGCCCGCAGCCTCGCGGGTCGGGCTGTTGCGGCCCTCCGCCGCGACCAGCAGCGCACCGTGGATGGTCTCGCCGCTCGCAAGGGTCAGCGTCACGCCGTCGGCATTGCGCTCGACATGCAGCGCCCGATCGGGCTGGAAGCGGGTGAGATTTTCCGCCTTTTCCGCCGTCTGCGCCAAGGCGACGCGCAAGTCGCGATTGGGGAACATGATCCCCATCACGCCGTCATCCGCATCCGGCGCAAAGTCGAGCGCACCCGGCTCCAGCCCATCGCTCACCCAGATGCGATCGATCGGGCAGCCCTTGCCTTCCAGATGCTCGGTCACGCCTATGGCCGAGAGCATGGCATGGCTGGTCGAGCTGATGGCCGAGACGCGGCCGTCGAAACCGGCGGCGGTCGTCTCCACAGGATTGGCCGGATCGATCACGGCGCAGCGCACGCCATGACCGGAAAGCGCGATGCCAAGGGTCAGGCCGACAAGGCCACCGCCCAGAATGACGACGTCGAAGCGTTGCATGAGGGCGGTTCTAGGCGCTCATGAGGGGATTGGGAAGGGTGGCAATGGGTCCAGGATACACCGTGCTCCTGCGTAGGCACTCGCATGAGACAAGTGGCTCATGAGAGCCCAGTTGAAACGTCGGAACTGGGCTCCTGCCTTCGCAGGAGCACTGCGTTTTGCCTCAGAGCTTGCGTACCCAATTCGCCGGATCGGCCACCGTGCCGCGCTGGATGCCGGTGAGGTCGGCGCGCAGCGCTTCGGTGACGATGCCGCCGTCGCCATTGCCGATGGTGAAGTCGCCATCGACGCTCTTCACCGTGCCGATCGCGGTCACGACCGCCGCCGTGCCGCAGGCGAAGGCCTCGCGCAGCTTGCCGCTGGCGGCGTCGGCGCGCCATTGGGCGAAGCTGTACAATTCCTCGCGCACTTCATGCCCCTTGGCACGGGCGAGCGAAATGATGCTGTTGCGGGTGATGCCCGGCAGGATCGTGCCGGAAAGCGGCGGGGTGACGATCGATCCGTCATCCATCACAAAGAAGACGTTCATGCCGCCCAATTCCTCGACCCACTTATTCTCCGCGGCGTCGAGGAAGACGACCTGGTCGCAGCCATGCTGAATCGCTTCCTTCTGCGCCACCAGCGAGGCGGCATAGTTGCCGCCGCATTTGGCTGCGCCGGTACCGCCACGCGCCGCGCGGGTGAAATGTTCCGACACCCAGAGCGTGACCGCCTTCTTCCCGCCCTTGAAATAGGCGCCGGCCGGCGAGGCGATGACGCAGAAAATATATTCGTTCGCCGGGCGCACGCCCAGGAAGGTCTCGCTCGCGAACATGAAGGGGCGCAGGTACAGGCTGCCCTCGCCGCCCGGAATCCAGTCGGCGTCGATCTTCACCAACTCCTCGACCGCTTCCAGGAAGAGGTCTTCGGGCAGGACGGGCATGGCCATGCGCTCGGCCGACTCAGCGAAGCGGCGGGCATTTTCCCCCGGCCGGAACATGGCGATGCTGCCGTCTTCCAGGCGATAGGCCTTCATCCCTTCGAAGATTTCCTGCGCATAATGCAGCACCGCGCAGGCAGGATCGAGCTGGAACGGTTCGCGGGGACCGATGGCGTGGCTGTGCCAGCCCTGCCCCTCGGTATAGCGAATCGTCACCATATGATCGGTGAAAAGCTTTCCGAAGCCGGGGTCCGCCAGCAATACCGCGCGCTGATCAGCCGACACAGCCTTGCTGCTGCGGGTGACGGTGAAGCGCGATGTCTGCTGGACGTCCATGACGAAAAACTCCTTTGGGTTGGACGGGCCGCCTATGTCACAGATGGCGGCGCGAAACAATCGGTCAATATTACTGTCCCATATGACTGCCCATAGCCGATCCGATCAGGGTGGCATCTTGGCGCTGGAACGCGGCGCGGCTATCGCTGCGCCATGCACTTTTTTTCCGACAATGCGACGCCGGTCTGTCCGGAGGTAATGGCGGCCATCGCGGCGGCCGACCGCGCCGACCATGGCTATGACGGCGATGGCTGGAGCGCTCGGCTGAACGGCGCCTTTTCCGACCTGTTCGGAACGGAGGCGGTGGCGCTGTGGATCGCGACGGGCACGGCGGCGAACAGCATCGCGCTGGCCTGCCTCTGCCCGCCCTATGGCGGCGTGATCTGCCATGAGGAGGCGCATATCGTTGTCGACGAATGCGGCGCGCCCGGCTTCTACACCCATGGCGCGACCCTGATGGCGCTGCCCGGCGAGGGCGCGAAACTGTCGCCCGAGACCGTGACCGAGCGGCTGAAGGCGATCCGTCCCGACGTGCATCAGGTGCCGGCACGAGCGATCAGCATTACCCAGGCGACCGAATATGGGCTGGCCTATAGTCCCGAGGAGGTGGCGGCGCTGGGCGATCTGGCGCGGGAACATGGGCTGGGTTTCCATATGGACGGGGCGCGCTTCGCCAATGCGGTGGCGCATCTGGGCTGCCATCCGGGCGATGTGACCTGGCGGGCGGGCGTCGACATACTCTCCTTCGGCTGCGTCAAAAATGGCGGGATGATCGGGGAAGCTCTGGTCTTTTTCGGGGGCCAGGCGCAGGCGCGGGCGGCGGAAGCGGCCCGTTGGCGCAAGCGGGCCGGGCATCTCTTCTCCAAGGGCCGCTATCTGGCGGCGCAGGCGTTGGCGATGGTTGAGGGCGACCTCTGGCTGCGCAATGCGCGGGCGGCCAATGCGGCGGCGCAGGCGCTGGCAGAGGGCGCGGCGGGACGACTCATGCATCCGGTCGAGGCCAATGAGCTGTTCGTGCGGCTGACCGAGGCGGAGAGGGCGCAGTTGCGGGCGCAGGGCTTCGATTTCTACGATTGGGGCGCGGATGCGGCGCGGCTCGTCACCAACTGGTCGCAGGATGCCGCCAGCGTGCAGCCTCTGGCCGACGCGCTGAGGGCATTGAAGGAATGAGCGAGGGCAAGGGCGTCGCCTTGCCCTTCATCCTCGTCACGCTGATCTGGAGTTCGACCTGGATCGTCATCCGCGACCAGTTGGGCAGCGTGCCGGCAAGCTGGTCGGTCTGCTACCGCTTCCTGCTGGCGGGGGTGGCGATGGCGATCTTCGCCCGGCTGCGCGGCGTCCCGCTCAACATCGGCGGCAGGGGACTGGTCTTTGCGGGCCTGCTGGGCGTGGCGCAGTTCGTGATGAACTTCAACTTCGTCTATCGCGCCGAGCATTTTCTGACATCCGGCGTGGTGGCGGTGGTCTATGCGATGCTGCTGATCCCCAACAGCATCCTCGCCTACCTCTTCTTCCGCCAGCCGGTGAGCCGGGCTTTCGTCGCGGGCTCCGTGGTGGCGGTGGCGGGGATCGCGCTGATGCTGGTGCATGAATATCGTGGCGCGAGCGTCAGGCCCGACATGGTGTTGCTGGGTGCGGCTTTCTCGATCGCTGGGCTGCTGAGCGCGTCCGCCGCCAATGTCATGCAGGGGATGGAAATCGCCCGGCGGCTACCGATGGTGGCGGTGCTGGCCTGGGCGATGCTGATCGGCGCGGGGGTGGATGCGCTGTTCGCCTGGGTTACGACCGGACCGCCGGTGATCGAGGCGCGGTGGAGCTATCTGGCGGGGATCGCCTGGCTGGGGCTGGCCGGATCGGTCGTGACCTTCCCGCTTTATTTCCGGCTGATCCAAAGGATGGGCGCGGGGCGCGCCGCCTATAGCAGCGTGCTGATCCCGGTGATCGCGATGCTGATTTCGACGCTGGCCGAGGGCTATCGCTGGACGGGGCTGGCGGGTGCGGGGGCCTTGCTGGCGATTGCGGGGATGGTCGTGGCGCTGCGGACAAAGGAGGCTTAGGCGCAACGTGCTCCTGCGAAGGCAGGAGCCCAGTCCCGCCCTCTGAACTGGGCTCCTGCCTTCGCAGGAGCACGGTATCTATCCGTACAAGGCAGGCTTAACGGCGGACGCCGGGCTGATAGAGCCGCTTGGCCGCGTTCACCCGGTCGATCAGGCTGGCGAGCGGGACTGGCGCGGATGCGGCGCGTTCGGGCAGGGACAGGTTGTTGATGCGCTGGCCCAGAGCGGTGAAGGCGTGATCGAAGCGGTCCATCTCTTTAGTCCCCGAAAGCTGACAGGACAGCCATCGGGCAGGGATGGTTAAGAAGGTGTTAGCGATGATCGGGCTTTGCGGCTGGCCGAGTCACAGGCAGGCGGGCAGGCCTTCGCGATAGGTGGGATAAAGGGGGGACCAGCCCAGCAACCGCTTGGCCCGCCCGTTCGCGACCCGGCGGTTTTCGGCGTAGAAGGACTGGGCCATGGGGGAGAGCTGGGCTTCCTCCAGCGTCAACAGCGGCGGGACGGGTCGGCCAAGAAGGGCGCAGGCTTCCTCGATCAGACGGTTCTGCGCGCAGGGCAGGTCGTCCGAAAGATTGTAGATGCCCGCCGGTCCCTGATGAATCGACGCGACGATGCCGGCAACGATGTCGTCGACATGGGCGCGGCTGAACACCTGATAGGGCAGGTCGATGCGATGCGCCCGCCCTTCCCGCACCCGGTCCAGCGCGGAACGGCCAGGGCCATAGATACCTGGCAGGCGGAATCGGCGCATGTCCGGCCGCAGTTCGCCCCAATCCGCGTCGGCCTGCGCCCGCGCAGCGCGGCGGCCCAGGCGGATCGGGCTGGATTCATCGACCCAGGCGCCTGCCGCATCGCCATAAACCCCGGTGGAGGAGAGATAGCCGGTCCAGATGGCGGGGGCGGCGGCAATGGCGGC
Organism: Sphingobium sp. 15-1; assembly: GCF_013375535.1. Taxonomy (GTDB): domain Bacteria; phylum Pseudomonadota; class Alphaproteobacteria; order Sphingomonadales; family Sphingomonadaceae; genus Sphingobium; species Sphingobium aromaticivastans. Next base: position 2,726,905 of record NZ_JABXJG010000001.1, on the reverse strand, counting down.
GCCGTAGCGGGTCAGGACGGGATCGGCTTCGCCCTCGGGCGGGACGGAGGAGAGGATGTGGCTCGCCTGTGCAATGGCGGCACGGACGGCGCTTTCGTTATCGAAGGCGAGCGCTTCGGCGTCGGCGGTGCGGCGGACGCCGGTGATGTGCCAGCCCTCCGCGCGCAGGCGGGAGGCGAGGCGGGAAGCGGTGTAGCCCAGCCCCAGGATCAGCATATGGGGCATCGTTCCCTCCCTCCATACTCCTGCCTTCGCAGGAGTAGGGCAGTTCTAGACCGTGAAGCTCTCGCCGCAGCCGCAGCTCCCCTTGGCATTGGGGTTGTTGAAGACGAAACCGGCGGTGAAATCATCCTCCACCCAGTCCATCGTCGACCCGACCAGATAGAGCACCGAGGCGCCATCGATGTAGAAGGCACCGCCGGGGGTCTCGATCTTCTCGTCGAACTTCGCCTCTTCGCTGACATAGTCGACCGAATAGGCAAGGCCCGAACAGCCCCGGCGCGGGGTCGAGAGCTTGACGCCGATCGTGCCTTCAGGGGCTTGGCTCATCAGGTCCGCGATGCGCTGCTCGGCGCTCGGCGTCAGGATGACGGCGGCGGGGCGGGCACGGGTCTTGGTCGTCGTTTCGGTCATCTTTTCCTCTTTCCCCCCTCCCCTTCAGGGGAGAGGACGGGGTTGGGGGATCGCCCCAGGCGCTGCACCTGAAGGCTTGCCCCCACCCCAACCCCTCCCCTTGAGGGGAGGGGCTTTGATTTGTTTACAACATCCCCAGTTCGAGCTTCGCCTCGTCCGACATTTTCTGCGGATCCCATGGCGGGTCCCAGACGAGGTTCACCTGCGCGTCGCCCACGCCCGGCACCGCGCCGACGCGCAGTTCGACTTCGCCGGGCATGGATTCAGCCACCGGGCAATGCGGCGTGGTCAACGTCATGGTGACGACGGCATGGCCATCGTCGGTCACGTCCACACCGTAGACGAGGCCCAGATCGTAGATATTGACCGGAATTTCCGGGTCGTAGATTTCCTTGAGCGCATCGATGATCGCGTCATAGAGGCTACCGCCCGGCTCGCCCTTCGGCGTTTCCGTCGGCTTGGCGTTCAGGAAACCGTCCAGATAGTCGCGCTGGCGCGGTTCTTCCACGCGCGCCTTGGGCGGGGTCTCCACCGCCGCGACCTCTTCCACCAAAATCTTGCGTTCCTCGGTCATCCGAAGATTTTCCTCACTCGTTCAATGCCTTTGACCAGCGCGTCCACGTCGCCCTCGTCGCTATAGATGCCGAAGCTGGCCCGCGCGGTCGCCTCGACGCGCAGGTGGCGCATCAGCGGCTGCGCGCAATGATGCCCCGCCCTGATGGCCACGCCCGTTTCGTCCAATATGGTGCCGACATCGTGCGGATGAACCCCCTCGACCTCGAAAGAGAGGATTCCCGCGCTGTCCTGCGGCCCGAAGACGCGAACGCTGTTAAGGCTTTCCAGCGCCGCCCGCGCTTTGCCGACCAAAGCGCATTCATGGGCGTGGATCGCGTCGAGCCCGATGGCCTGCACATAGTCGATCGCCGCCGACAGGCCGACGACGCCGGTGATATGCGGCGTGCCTGCCTCGAAACGCGTGGGCGCGGGGGCATAGGTGGTTTTTTCGAAGGTCACCTTGTCGATCATCGACCCGCCCCCCTGATAGGGCGGCATGGCGTCCAGCAGTTCCTTGCGGCCCCAGAGCGCGCCAATGCCGGTCGGGCCGTAAAGCTTATGCGCGGAAAAGACGTAGAAGTCGCAGTCCAGCGCCTGCACGTCGACGGCGAGGCGCGGCACGGCCTGACAGCCATCGATCAGGATTTTCGCGCCGACGCTGTGCGCGATGTCGGCGGCGCGGCGGACGTCGAGCACGCTGCCCAGCACGTTCGACACATGGGCCAGCGCAACCATTTTGTGCGCCGGGGTGATCATCGCGGCCATGGCGTCGAGGTCGATCTTGCCGTCCGCCGTCAGCGGCACCACGTCGATCTGCGCGCCGACTTTCTCGGCCACGATCTGCCAGGGGACGATATTGCTGTGATGTTCCAGCATCGAGAGCAGGATGCGGTCGCCGGCTTTGAGCTGCGTCCCTGCCCAGCTTTGCGCGACCAGATTGATGCCCTCGGTCGCGCCGCGAACATAGACGATCTCGCTGTCCGACTGCGCGCCGATGAAGCTGGCGACCTTCCGCCGCGCCGCTTCATAGGCGAGCGTCATATTGGCGGAACGCTCATAGACGCCGCGATGGACGGTGGCGTAATCCGGCCCATAGGCGCGGGCGATGGCGTCGATCACCGCATGGGGCTTCTGCGCGGTGGCGGCGCTGTCGAGATAATGCCAGTTGCCCCCCTCACTATTCAAAAGGCCGGGGAAGTCGTCGCGCAGCCGCAGCGCTTGGGCGAGGTCGTTCATACCAGTGCCTCCAGCTTGGCGAGGGCGGCGGCTTCAAGGCCGTCCTTCACCGCTTCATCAGCCACATCGTCGAACACGCCCGCGACGAAGGCCTTCAGCAGCAGCGTCTTGGCCGTCGCCGGGTCCATGCCGCGGCTGGCCATGTAGAACAGCGCCTGCCTGTCCAGTTCGCCCACGGTCGCGCCATGAGCGCATTTCACATCGTCGGCGTAGATTTCCAGCTCCGGCTTGGCATTGGCCGTGGCGGTGCGGTCGAGCAGCATCGCCTTGACCGACTGGAAGGCATCGGTGCGCTGCGCGTCGCGGGCGACGTTGATGCTGCCCAGATAGCTGCCGGTCGCTCGCTGACCCAGGATGGAGCGGATCGTCTGGCCGCTGGTCGAGTCCGGCTCGGCATGGGTGACGGCGGTGACGATCTCCAGCACCTGATCGCCGCCGCCGATGATCGCGCCGTTCAGTTCGAAATGGCTGCCCTTGCCCAAGGTGACGGTGAAGGTCACGCGACCGAATTTCCCGCCGATATTGAGGACATGGAAGTCGCAGCGCGCCCCGTCCGCGATGCTGATCGCATAGTCATGCACCGCTGCCGCGCCGTCGGCCGCGTCCTGCAACAGATGATGGCGCGCCGTTTCCCCGGCGGCGACATCGATGCGCACCGGCGCAGGCGTGGGCCAGATGGCGGCCAGCGCGTCGAGATCGCTGTAGCGCCATTCTTCGGCCTTGCGCGTGGGAAGGGTGAGAGTGTTCATTCGATAGACCCGTTCGGGCTGAGGCTGCCGAAGCCCAGTCCTTTCTTCGAAGAAAAATAAGGCCGTTGGCTATTGCCGCCCTCCGGGTCGACAAGCTCAGGGCGAACGGAACCGGGAAGCATCACGCCGCAACCACCTCGGCATAGCCTTCGCGCTCCAGTTCCAGCGCCAGTTCGGGACCGCCTGATTTCACGATCCGGCCCGCCGCCAGCACATGCACGAAGTCCGGCTTCACGTAATCGAGCAAGCGCTGATAATGGGTGATGAGCAGCACTGCCTTGTCGGGCTTGCGCATGATGGCGTTGATGCCGGCCCCCACAATCTTGAGCGCGTCGATGTCGAGGCCGGAGTCGGTTTCGTCCAGGATCGCCAGCTTGGGGTCGAGAATGCCCATTTGCACCATTTCGGCGCGCTTCTTCTCGCCGCCGGAAAAGCCGACATTCACCGGACGCTTCAGCATCTCCATGTCGAGGCCCAGCAGACCCGCTTTCTCCTTGGCGAGCTTGATGAACTCGCCGCCCGACAGCGGTTCCTCGCCCCGCGCCTTGCGCTGCGAATTGAGACTCTCGCGCAGGAATTGCAGGTTGGAAACACCCGGAATCTCGACCGGATATTGGAAGCCCAGGAACAGCCCAGCGGCGGCGCGCTCATGCGGTTCCATTTCGAACAGGTCAGCGCCCTCGAAGGTCGCGGTGCCGCCGGTGACGTCATAGTTCGGACGACCGCCCAGCGTATAGGCCAGCGTCGACTTGCCCGCGCCGTTCGGTCCCATGATCGCGTGGATTTCGCCCGCCTTGATGGAGAGCGACAGGCCTTTCAGGATCGCCTTGCCGTCGATTTCGTTGGTGAGATTGTCGATCGTCAGCATCTTTTATCCCTTATGCGCGCGCTGGAGCGTCCGCGCTGTCCAGAAGGCCATGTCCCGCACATCGCCCGGCGCGGGGAACAGCGTGTCGATATGGCGCTTGATGGGCATATAGGGCCACCAGTCGGCGCCGGGTTCGGGCGCGCCCTTTTCCAGCACGCCGGTCACGAACTCCGTAACCGGACCCATGCGGGCGAGGTTGGGGGCCTTGGCCTTGTGGAAGGCCTTGTCGGACTTGAGCTTCTCGGTGAAGGCGAGATCGCCCTTTTCCAGCGCGGCGCGGCATTCGGCCTGATAGGCGTCGAGGTCGCCAAAATCCTTGGCGGCGCGGGCCTGAAGCTCGCCCTCTTCCAGCTCATAATCTTCGGTCAGGATGCGGATCGCGGCGGTCCATGCCTGGCCGTTGCCGACATCCTCCGCGAAATCGGCAAGGGCATCCTGAATATCGTCTTCGTCGCTCAACTTTCAGTCCTTTGATCTTACATATTCTTCGTCACCCCGGACTTGATCCGGGGTCCCGCTGCCTTTCCAAAGAAAAGCGGGATGCCGGATCAAGTCCGGCATGACGCGGGCGGAGGACGCAAGGGTCAACCGACGCTACCCTCCAACGAAATGCCCAGCAGTTTCTGCGCCTCGACGGCGAACTCCATGGGGAGCTGTTGCAGCACCTCGCGCGCGAAACCGTTGACGATCAGGCCGACCGCCGCTTCCTGATCCAGCCCGCGCTGCATCGCGTAGAACAACTGGTCGTCGCTGATCTTGCTGGTGGTCGCCTCATGCTCGATCTGCGCCGAGGGGTTGCGCACCTCGATATAGGGCACGGTATGCGCGCCGCACTGGTCGCCCAGCAGCAGGCTGTCGCACTGGGTGAAGTTGCGCACGCCCTCCGCGCCCGGCGCCACGCGCACCAGGCCGCGATAGGTGTTGTTCGACCGCCCCGCCGAAATACCCTTGGACACGATGGTCGAGCGCGACCCCTTGCCATTGTGGATCATCTTGGTGCCGGTATCGGCCTGCTGCATGTTGTTGGTCAGCGCCACCGAGTAGAACTCGCCCACGCTGTTCTCGCCGTTCAGCACGCAGCTTGGATATTTCCAGGTGATGGCGGAGCCGGTTTCCACCTGCGTCCAGCTCACCTTGCTGTTGCGGCCCTGGCAGAGCGCCCGCTTGGTCACGAAATTATAGATGCCGCCCTTGCCGTTCTCGTCGCCCGGATACCAGTTCTGGACGGTGGAATATTTGATCTCCGCATCGTCCAGCGCGACCAGTTCGACCACAGCGGCGTGGAGCTGATTCTCGTCGCGCATCGGCGCGGTGCAGCCTTCGAGATAGGAGACATAGCTGCCCTCATCCGCGACGATCAGCGTGCGTTCGAACTGCCCCGTATTTTCGGCGTTGATGCGGAAATAGGTGGAAAGCTCCATCGGGCAGCGCACCCCCTTGGGGATGTAGACGAAGGTGCCGTCGGAAAAGACCGCGCAATTCAAGGTCGCGAAATAATTGTCGTGCATCGGCACGACCTTGCCCAGCCACTTCTTCACCAGATCGGGATATTCGCGCACCGCCTCGCTGATCGAGCGGAAGATGACGCCCGCTTCCTCCAACTCCTTGCGGAAGGTGGTGGCGACCGAGACGCTGTCGAACACCGCGTCCACCGCCACCTTGCGGCTGTTCTTCACCCCCGCCAGCACTTCCTGCTCAGCAATGGGGATGCCCAGCTTCTCATAGGTGGCGCGAATCTCCGGATCGAGTTCGTCCAGCGACTCCAACTCCGCCTTCTTCTTGGGCTCGGCGTAATAATAGGCGTCCTGATAGTCGATCGGCGGGATGTTGAGCTTGGCCCACTCCGGCGCTTCCATCTGCTGCCACATCGCAAACGCCTTCAGCCGCCATTCCAGCAGCCATTCAGGCTCCTTCTTCTTGGCGGAGATGAAGCGGACCGTATCCTCGTTCAGCCCCTTGGGTGCGAAATCCTGCTCGATGGCGGAGGACCAGCCATGTTCGTAGGTGGAGGCGCGCTCGGCGGCCTCCTGCGCTTCGAGGTTGCGAACGGTGGTGGCTTCTTCGGTCATAGCGTCTGCTCTGCAACTCGTTTCTCGACTTCGCTCGAAACGAACGGAGGCGGGGTGACTTCTCTGGCGAGGCTGGCGATGGTGACGCCCGCGAGCGCCGATCGGATCGCATTGTTCGCCACATTCATATGCGGGCGGACGCGGCATTCCTGCTCCAGCGAGCAGTCATGCGCGCCATGGTCTGCGCAGGCGGTCATGGCGATGGGGCCTTCCACCGCCTCCACCACATCGGCCAGGGTGATCGCGGCGGGCGGTCGGCTGAGGCGCACGCCGCCGCCGGTCCCCCGGCTCGATTCGAGCAGGCCCGCCGCCGACAGACGGCTGACCAGCTTCTGCGCGGTGGGCAGGGGAATGCCGGTTTCGGCGGAGAGCGTGGTCGCGTTCATCTTCGCCGCACCGCAATGACGCGCAGCGGCCGACATCAGCACCACGGCATAATCTGCGAAACTCGAAAGCCTCATGACCCTGCGTCTTGCGAACCATTCTCAAATCGGATCGAATCAATCCGATTGCGCATGTGGTCCCCCCGGCGCACGGAATCAAGGCATTTTTGCTTGGGACGAAGGCTTAGCTGAAACGGTTGATCACGGCCACGTCCCCCCCCAGCGAGCGGCGCAGCAGGGTAAGTTGCGCCACGGCGCTGGGTTCGGTCTGCAATTGATGCGGGGTCAGGCCGATGAAATGCTTGATCTCCCGAATGAAATGCGACTGGTCGTAGAAGCGCCCGTCATCGCACAGCGCCTGCCAGCTTTCATGATCCAGCGCGATCCGCGCGCTGCAGCGGAGCGCCCGATATTTGCGCGCCAGCAGCTTGGGCGGACAGCCATAATATTTGTTGGTGAGCCGGGCGAGCTGGCGCGGCGAGAGACCGGTGATGTCGGCCAGCGTCTCGATCCGCGGGGAGCCTTCCCCCATCAGCCAGCCGTCCACCGCCTCCAGCAGCCGCCACGCCGATTCGGGCAGCGCGACCAGCTTTCCCGCCAGGAATGACCAGCAAAGCGCCGCCATCGCCTCCGCATCCTCGGCGGCGCGCAGCTTTTCCAGCAGTTCCCGATATTCCGGAATCTGCCCCAGATCCTTCACGCGATCGGTCAGCGTGCTGGCGTCGCCGCCATGCAGCGCGATCCATCCCGCCGGCAGCAGGGAAATGCCGACGACGCGGCCTGGACCTTCCAGTTCGAACCGGGTCGCGCCCAGCGTCGGACCCAACAGGCAGACTTCAGGGGTCGGCGCGATCGTTCCGTCATGAAAATGATAGTTGCCGCTATTGTCCAGCATGAAGCGAAGTTGCGGCACGTCGGCGCGGGTCACATCGGAATAATGATCGGCCGTTTCGGTAAAGATATAAAGCGAACCAAAATAGACGTTGAGTTGTTCGGGCAGCGCGAAGTAGCGCAACCGCACCGGTCCTTGCGCCGCGTCGACGGTATAGGACAATGGCGCCTGACCATCTTTTGCCGTGATATTTGGCGCCCCCCCGGGCGCTTCGCTGTTATGCGACCGCATATCTCACCCCAGCAAGCAATATGCGCCATCGCCGCCAAGGTGCAAGGGCTATGCTTAACGGAATATCACTTTCCGTCCTCTCCCGAGACGATGGAATAGGACGCCCCCATAAAAATGACCCGGCGGTTTTCACCGCCGGGTCAGGAAAAGGTCTCGTCGGCCATATGGCCTAGAGCCTTCGGGTCGCAGGACTCTCTTACGTCCGAATCGGGGAAATTTTATTGGATGGATCGGACATTAGCCGGACCAAAACGGGACGAATCCCAATGAATCTTGTTAACAAATGTCGATCCTGAGGCACTGTTGCCGCGTTGCAACAGCGACTCGACGCGCGGCTCCCGCGCTGGCATAGCGCCGCCATGTCATACAGCCTGATCCGCCCCCTGTTTTTCGCGCTGGACGCCGAACGCGCCCATCATCTCTCCATCAAATTGCTGCGCCTGATGCCCGTGCCGCCCGCGCTGGAACCCGATTCGATGCTGGCGCAGACGGTGGCGGGCATCGCCTTTCCCAATCCGGTGGGTCTGGCGGCGGGCTATGACAAGGAGGGGCTGGTCGCGCACAAGATGCACGGGCTGGGCTTCGGCTTTGCCGAACTGGGGACGCTGACCCCGCTGCCCCAGCCGGGCAATCCCCTGCCGCGGCTGTTCCGGCTGGTCGAGGACCGGGCGGTGATCAACCGCATGGGCTTCAACAATGGCGGCCAAGCGGCGGCTGCGGAGCGGATCGCGAAGCGCAAGCGGCCAGGGGGGCCTGTGATCGGCATCAATATCGGCGCGAACAAGGATGCGACGGCGGCAGGACGCGGGGTGGCCGACTATGCGACGGGCGTGACCTGCATGGCGCCGCTGGCCGATTATCTAACCGTCAACATCTCCTCCCCCAATACGCCGGGGCTGCGGGCGTTGCAGGACCGGGCGGCGCTGGACCAGTTGCTGGGTGCGGTAATGGCGGCGCGGGGGAATTATAAAACGCCGATTTTCCTGAAGGTTGCCCCCGATCTGGAACCTGCCGACGTCGAGGATATAGCCGCCGCCTGCCTGGACCACCGGATCGACGCGCTGATCGTGTCCAACACGACCATTTCTCGGCCTGCGCTGCGGTCCGCGCTGGCCGGGGAGGCAGGCGGCCTATCGGGCGCGCCGCTGCACGATCTGGCGCTGCAAAGGCTGCGCGATTTCCGCAAGGCGCTGGGCACGCGCCTGCCGCTGATCGGCGTCGGAGGGATCGCTCATGCGGAGCAGGCCTATGCCCGCATCCGCGCCGGGGCCAGCCTGATCCAGCTTTACAGCGCGCTGGTCTATGAGGGGCCTTATCTCGCCAAGCGGATCAACGCAGGGCTGAAAGCGCTGATGGCCCGCGACGGGGTGAAGAATATCAGCGAGATAGTGGGTATCGACGCCTGATCCGTCATATGGGTTGCAGGACGCAACGCAGCGATTAGGGTGCCGGACATGACTTCTCGCCTTTTCGGCCTGCTGGCTCCCTTCACCCTTTACGCCCTCGTTCCTGCCCCGCTCGCGGCGCGGGAGCCGGTTTCGGTCAACGCCACCGTCTCCGCAGCCGACCCGCGCGCGGCGGAAGCCGGGCAGGAGATATTGCGCAGGGGCGGCAGCGCCACCGACGCCGCCATCGCCATGATGCTGACGCTCAATGTCGTCGAACCGCATAATAGCGGCATCGGCGGCGGCGGCTTCCTGATGCATCATGACGGGCGGACCGGCGTGCTGGAATCGATCGACGGGCGCGAAACCGCCCCGGCGGCGGCGCGGCCCGACCGTTTCATGGGGGCGGACGGCCAACCCCTGCCCTTCCGCCAAGCATGGCCGGGCGGCTATTCCGTCGGGGTGCCGGGCAATTTGCGGCTGGCCTGGGACGCGCATCGCAAATGGGGCAAGCTGCCCTGGGCCGACCTGTTCCAGCCCGCCATCCGCTTTGCCGAACAGGGGTTCGAACTGCGCCAGCGGCTCGACACGGCGATGAAGGCGGTGGCGCCGGTCTGGGCGGACTTTCCCGAAATCCAGAAATATTTCTGGATCGACGGCAAGCCCGCGCCGATGGGGACGATCCTCAAGAACCCGCCGCTCGCCGCATTGTTCAGGCGAATCGCGGCGGAGGGGCCGGACGCCTTCTATCTGGGTGACAATGCCAGGGCGATTGCCGAAACGGTCAGCAACGCGCCGAAAAACCCGGTGCCGATGACGGAGGCCGACCTCGCCGGCTATCAGGCCCAGCCGCGCAAGCCGGTTTGCGGTCCTTATCGCGTCTATACGGTCTGCGGCATGGGTCCGGCTTCGGCGGGCGGGATCACCGTTTTGCAGGTGCTGGGCATGGTCGAGCGATTCCCGTTGGCGCAATGGGGCAAGGACGATCCCCGGTCCTGGCATGTGATCGGGGAGGCAATGCAACTCGCTTATGCCGATCGCGACACCTGGCTGGGCGATCCCGAGTTCGTGTCGGTGCCGATCGCCGGGTTGATCGATCCTGCCTATCTCAAGCAGAGATCGGCGCTGATTTCCATGGGCAGGGCGCTCAATGACTACCGCCCCGGCATTCCGCCTGGCGCGGAAAAGCGTACCGCCGCCCTCCCCCAGCCCGAATCGGGCACCAGCCATTTCGTCGCGGTGGACCGCAATGGCGATATTGCCGCCTGGACCTCCACCATTGAGAGCTTTTTCGGCAGCCAGCTCGTCGCCAATGGCGTGATCCTGAACAATGAGCTGACCGATTTCAGCTTCACCCCCGAAAAGGACGGCGCGCCCGTCGCCAACCGGGTCGAGCCGGGCAAGCGACCGCTGTCGTCCATGTCGCCCACCATCGTCTATGACGCGGCGGGGACGCCTATCTTCACCGTCGGCGCGGCGGGGGGGAAGACCATCATCATGCAGGTGGCCAAGGCGCTGATCGCGCATTTCGACTGGGGATTGTCGGCGCAGGAGTCGATCGCGCTGGGGTTCGAATTCTTCGACAAGGACGGGTTGGTGCTGGAACAGGGCACCTCGCTGGAGGCGATGAAGGCGCCGTTGGAAAAGCTGGGACATAAAGTGTCGGTCAACCGCTTCGGCCTGAAAGCCAATGCGGCGGAGCGGAGAGCGGACGGCCATTGGGTCGGCGGCACCGATCCGCGCAGTCCGGGCGTTTCGTTGCAGGAGTGAAGCCTTTTTAGCGCACCGTGTTCCTGCCCTCGCAGGAACACGGTGCGCTTGGGACAAACTACCCCTTCAAATCCAATCCGGCGACGTTGAACTGGAATGGAAATGTCTTGTCCTTCGGCCCCACGACCAGATTCACCTTGATCGTCTTGCTGTCCTTGATCGCGTCATAAGCCTTGGCGGCGGGCAGCACCTCTATGCCGTCCTTATTCTCCGTCATGCGGCCTTTCCACTCATGGGTCTTGCCGTCCTCCGTAGTCGCCATGACCCGGCAATCGGACAGGTCGCAGGTGAAAGGCGCGCCCACCAGCTTGACGGTGACGTCAGCCTCGCCCTTCTCCATCGGCTGGACCAGCAGGACGGAGAAAGTGTCCGCCGCCGTCATGGTCTGCACCGTATTCGCGCTGCCGATATAGGCGACTTTGGCCTTTCCGTCCGCGCCGCCCTCATATTTCCAGACCTGCCCGATCTGCTCGCGCTGGGTCGGCGCCTTGTCCTCGGACGAGGAGCAGGCCGCGACCAGTCCCACGGCCGCCAATGCCCAAAGGGTGCGCATCTTTTCTCTCCTAACCCGTCATCATTACGGGAGGAGAACGCATCAGCGCGGCGCGGTTTCCCCGGTTCAGCGATAGCGCGCGGCGGTTTCCCGGATCAACGCGATCATATTGGGGATGCCCTGCGTCCGGTTGGAGCTGAGCTGGTTGCGCAGGTCGAAGGGCGAAAGCGCGGATTCGATGTCGGTTTGGGCGATGACGGCGGGCGCCTGATCCTGCACGGTCAGCAGCACCAGGGCGATGATCCCCTTGGTGATCGCGGCGTTGCTGTCGGCCAGGAAATGGAGCCGCCCGTCTTCAAGCACGGTCGGATAGACCCACACCGCCGCCGAACAGCCCCTGACCAGCGTCGCATCGGTCTTGAGCGCGTCGGGCATGGGCTCCAGCGCCTTGCCCAGATCGATCAGCAGCCGATAGCGGTCGTCGGCGTCGAGAAATTCATATTCTTCGACCAGATCGGCAAGGACGGGCAATTGGGTCATGGCCGCCATATAGGGGGAAAATTCGGCTAGGGAAGCCGCTATCCCGTTCAGCCCCCCTCCCGCTTGCGGGAGGGGTCGGGGGAGGGCGCGAGCGCAGCGAGCCAACCACGGCTATCCGGATAGGTTGGGCACGATTGCTTGCGCAATCGCCCCTCCCCCGACCCCTCCCTGAAGGGAGGGGGAATATCTGGCTTACAAATCCACGCCCGCGGCGATGGCTTCCAGCTTCCGGATGCGTTCCTTGAGATCCGCCACCTCGATCCGCGTGGCGGTCGATGGCGGCGCGGTTTCATCCGTCCGCCGCGCCAGTTCCGCGCGCTTGAGGTCTAGCCAGCCGTTCCAGCCCCGCAGGGTGGTCATGGCGACGATGACGAGTCCCGACAAACCCGCCACCGCCAATGTCAGAGTGATAAGGGGGTCCTGCATATTGTCCTCCCTAAGCTTCTCGCGTCAGTCGCGGTTCCTGAGCTTGTCGAATTCCCGCTCCAGCGCGGTGGAGCTGTCGGTCGCCAGCCGTTCCAGCACGGCGACGCGGTCCTTGAGCGCCTTCACCTCCGCCTGCAGCCGTTCCGCTTCCGGATCGGGGCCGCGGGACGCGAAGTCTTCGCCCTTGTGCCGGCGCACGACGCCATATTTGGCGCGGACGACGCTGGCGATGGCGGTGATCGCGACGATCGCGACGACCATTTCGAACGGATTCATCTGTCTGTCTCCCTTGCTCCGTCCCGGCGCGCCCAAGGCGGCAACCGGTGCGGCGCTTTCAGCTTTTCGTTTTCATGAAGCCGCGCAGCCTGGTTTCGACCGGCGCCGCTATCGGTTCGATGAACGGCGTTCCCCTTACCGATCAGCGCAGGCTGTCGATCTCGTCCGCCAGGCGGGTGTTGCGGCTGGTATAATAGGTTTCGATGTCGGCCAGACGGCGGTCGATGTCGCGGAACTTGGACCGCACATCGCGGGTGGAGCGCGCCGGATTGGTGCGCACGCCCTGCCAGAATTTCTCGTCGTCCCGGTCGGCATAAAGGCCCACCGGCTTGTTCTCGGCAAAATAGGCGACGACGAAATAAGCGATCAGCGTCCAGGGAAAGGCTCCCATCAGCGTCACCAGCACCGCGCCGACCCGGACCCACAGCACGTCGATCCCCGTATAGTCGGCAATGCCGGCGCAGACGCCCATCCATTTGCCGTTCTGCTTGTCGAGATAGAATTTGGTGCGACGGGCAACCATCTCAGTTCCTCCTGTCGGGATTTTGGCGTTCGGGATATTGACGGTCGAATTCATAGCCATCGTCCTGCGACGGCCGGGCGGGGCGGAAATCGGGATTGTCGGCGGCGACGATCCGTTCGACCGTCTGCAACCGCTCCTCCAGCCGCCGGGCGAGCAGATGAAGATCGTCCAGCAATTTCTCGTCCTCATCGGTGATCTTGGGCGCCTGCTTCCACTTGGTGACATAGTGGAAGATCAGCCAGGGCATGCCGATGAACAGCATGCCGCAGATCATGATGGGCAGGAACACGTCCTCCATGCGTCACTCTCCCTTTTGCATGCTGGCCTTGAGCGCGGCGAGTTCGGCATCGACCTTGTCGGACGCCTTCAGCTCGGCAATCTCTTCCTCCAGCGTCTTGGGCTGCTGGCCCAAAGTTACGGCGTCGGCGCGGCCTTCGGCCATGTCCACGCGGCGCTCCAGCATGTCGAAGCGGGCGAAGGCGTCATTCACCTTTTCACCGGCATAGGCTTCGCGGACGCGCAGCCGATTCTGGGCGCTTTCCATGCGCGTCACAAGGCTGTTCTGGCGGGCGCGGGCCTCGCGCAGCTTGGCCTGGAGCTTGGCGATATCCTCTTCCGAGGCATGCAGCGATTCATCCAGCACCTCGATCTCATGGGAAAGCTGCTCGGCCATGTCGGCCGCCTTCTGCTTTTCGACCAGCGCGGCCTTGGCAAGATCCTCGCGATCCTTGCTGAGCGCGAGCTGGGCCTTTTCGGTCCAGCTATCCTGCAGGCCCTGCAGCTTGGCGATATGGCGCCGCATTTCCTTCTGGTCGGCAATGGTGCGGGCGGCGGAGGCGCGCACCTCGACCAGAGTCTCCTCCATTTCGAGGATGATCATGCGGATCATCTTCGCCGGGTCTTCCGCCTTGTCGAGCAGGTCGGTGACATTGGCGGCGATGATGTCGCGGGTGCGGGAGAAAATACCCATTTGAACTTCACTCCTGGTACGAACTATTGGGCCGGGGCGGATGAGAGGGGGCATTTCCGCCCCGGCCGGTGGGGCGGGCCTTACGCCAGATAGCGCAGGGCCGCGGGGCAATCATGGTTCGCGAGCAGGGGCACTTCGCTGGCACGGGCCGGGCCGACCGCCGAAAGGATCAGGGTCGATCCGAACAGGACGGAGGCGATGGCGACGGACAGGAACTGGCCAATTTCGCGAACGCTGTTGCTTTGCTTTTCCATGATGAACTCCTGAACCTTGGCCTTCGTTGATGTGCCGCTTGATGGGTCAGCGGCTTCGCATTCCAGCTTTGCAGAAGCCGTGCCAATTTTTGGAAATGGCGGAATCGCGCGGGTTTTTACAGTTGTCCAAGAATAGCTCTTGCCGAAAGGTGGGAAATTTCACCATAAGTTGGGCATGGAGAAAAATACCCAGTTCGTCGGCCAGTCGCTGGCCTTTCTGGATGCGGTCGAGCAGGCTGGGCGGGCCGCCGAACTCAACCGGCCGATCCTGGTGATCGGGGAGCGCGGGACGGGCAAGGAACTGATCGCGGAGCGCCTCCATCGCCTGTCGCCGCGCTGGGACGAGCCGCTGATCATCATGAACTGCGCCGCCCTGCCCGAAACGCTGATCGAGGCAGAATTGTTCGGCCATGAGCAGGGCGCCTTTACGGGCGCGGCGCGAGCCCGGGCGGGGCGGTTCGAGGAAGCAGATGGCGGGACATTGTTCCTGGACGAGCTGGGCACGCTCTCCATGGCGGCGCAGGAGCGGCTGTTGCGGGTGATCGAATATGGCGAGGTGACGCGGATCGGCGCGTCAAAGCCCATGACCGTGGACGTGCGGATCGTCGCGGCGACCAATGAGGATTTGCCCGCCGCCGCGGATGGCGGGCGATTCCGGCCCGACCTGCTGGACCGGCTGAGTTTCGAGGTGATCACCCTGCCGCCGCTGCGGGCGCGGGAGGGGGATGTCGCGGTGCTGGCCGATCATTTCGGGCGGCGCATGGCGGCGGAGATCGGCTGGCCGCAATGGCCGGGCTTTTCCGCCGCCTGCATGGCCGAGCTGGAGGCGCATGACTGGCCCGGCAATGTGCGCGAGCTGCGCAATGTGGTGGAACGGGCCGTCTATCGCTGGAACGAGTCGGGACGGCCGATCGCGGCGATCGTGTTCGATCCCTTCGCCTCGCCGTGGAAGCCCAAGGCGTTGATGTCCGGGAAGGCGGTGGTCGAAGCTGCGCCCATGGGTTCACCGGCTACAGTAGCGAACGGTCATGACGCGATCACCGACCTCAAATCCGCCGTGGATGCGCATGAGGCGGCGATCGTGCGGGCGGCGCTGGAGCGCTATCGCTACAACCAGCGCGCGACCGCCAAGGGTCTGGGCCTTACCTATGACCAGCTCCGCCATTGCATGAAGAAGCATGGGTTGAGCGCGGGGTAGGCTGACCCCTTATTCCGTCATCCCCGCGAAAGCGGGGATGACGATGGGGGATCAACGCGTCGGCACAGGCTCTGCGCCGGAATAGTCATAGAAGCCCTTGCCCGTCTTGCGGCCAAGCCAGCCCGCCTCGACATATTTCACCAACAGCGGCGCTGGGCGATATTTCGGGTCGCCGGTCGTGTTCTGCAGCACCTTGCAGATTTCCAGACAGGTATCGAGACCGATGAAATCCGCCAGCGTCAGCGGCCCCATCGGATGGTTGAGGCCCAGCATCACGCCCTTGTCGATATCGACCACGCTGCCCACGCCCTCGCCCAGCGCGAAGATCGCTTCGTTGAGCATCGGCAAAAGGATGCGGTTCACCACGAAGCCCGGCGCGTCGAAGGCATGGACCACCTGCTTGCCCAGACTCGCGGCAAAACGCTCCACCGCCGCCACGGTTTCAGCGCTGGTGGCAAGGCCGCGGATGACCTCGACCAACGCCATCACCGGCACGGGATTGAAGAAATGCACGCCCACGAAACGGCCCGCATCCGGCGCCGCCTGCGCCAGCCGGGTGATCGGAATGGAGGAGGTGTTCGACGCCAATATCGCATCGTCCGCCAGCAATGCGCCGACATTGGCGAAGATGGCGCGCTTGATTTCTTCGCGTTCGGTCGCGGCCTCGATCACCAACTGGCAGGCGGCGAGCGGCGCGACTTCGCCCACCGGCGTGATCCGGGCGATGGCGGCGTCGGCGTCAACCTGCGCCAACTTGCCCTTTTCCACCGCCTTGGCGAACTGGCGGATGATGCCGTCGCGGCCCTTTTGCGCGCGGGGCAGGTCGACGTCGGACAGGATCACTTCATAGCCCGCCTGCGCCGCCACCTGCGCGATGCCCGCGCCCATCTGGCCCGCGCCGATCACGCCCACGGTCCGAATATCCGTCATGCTGAAACCCTCCTGCACTGAATCGCCTGCACTGAACTGCTCGTCGCCAGCCCCCGTAGCGCCATGGCAGGCGAGCCGCCAGAGCTTCCGGGCCGGGCGAAAGCGGACGGAAAGCCCCGGACGGTCGGCGGAGCGCTTTTCTTTCGGTCATTTCCGGCTTTGCGCCGCGCCTGCTTGATGGTTAAAAGCCCCGGCATGTCCGTTTCAGACCTGCTGCCCGCGCCGGCGACCGGAAGGTTCATCGCCGCCGTGCATCATTTTCCATTGCGCGTCTATTTCGAGGATACGGATCTGTCCGGTCTCGTCTACCACGCCAATTATCTGCGCTATATGGAACGGGCGCGGTCGGACATGCTGCGCATCGCCGGGATCGACCAGCGCGGCAATCTGGAGGGGGGAGAGGGCGTCTACGCCGTCACCGACCTGCAACTCCACTATCGCCGCCCGGCGAAGCTGGACGATGACCTGATGGTGGCCAGCCGCGTGACGAAAGTCGGCGCGGCTTCATGTTCCATTCATCAGACGGTCATGCGCGATGGGGAAATACTGACCGAAGGCGCCGTTTCCGTCGCCTTCCTGACGCCCCAGGGCCGCCCGCGCCGGCAACCCAAGCCCTGGATCGACATTTTCAGCCGTTTGATGAGAGGGGAAGACATCAACCCATGAGCCTTTCGATGCCCGACGTTGGCCTTGCTGTCGGCACCGCCGCGCAAGCCGCCACCATTTCGCCGCTGGCCCTGTTCCTTCAGGCCGACATCGTCGTGAAGGTGGTGATGCTGGGCCTGCTGCTGGCCAGCATCTGGACCTGGGCGATGATCATCGGCTTCAGCTTCACCTTGCGGAAAGCGAGCAAGCAAAGCCACGCCTTCGAACAGGATTTCTGGAAGGCGGAGGATATAGACCGCTTCTACGAGGCGCGGGGCAAAGCCGAATTCCCCGCCGCCAAGGTGATGGCCGCGGGCGTCACCGAATGGCGCCGGTCGACCGCGCAGAAGGTGATCGACCGCGAGGGCACGCGTGACCGCCTCTCCACCGCCATGACCAGCACCATCGGCGCGGAAGTCGACCGGCTGTCGGATCGGCTGAACATCCTGGCCACCATCGGGTCGGTCGCCCCCTTCGTCGGGCTGTTCGGCACGGTCTGGGGGATCATGCGGGCCTTCACCAGCATCGCGGCGGAGCAGAACAGCTCACTCGCGGTGGTGGCGCCGGGCATTGCGGAGGCGCTGTTCGCCACCGCCATCGGCCTGTTCGCGGCGATCCCGGCGGTGATCGCCTACAACCGCTTCAGCCATGGCATCAACCGGATGGAGTCCGGGCTGACGCGCTTTGCCGACAATTTCTATTCGACGCTGAGCCGCGAGCTGGAGGCGCAGCGGTGACGATGTTGTCCTTCAACACCGTCATCCCAGCGGAAGCTGGGATCTCAGGCCGGATAGGGCGGCGCTTGAGGCACGAGATCCCAGCTTCCGCTGGGATGACGGAGGGGCGGTTATAATGGCCATGTCCAGTCCTCCATCCGGTCGCCGGGGCCGCCATCGCGCGCCCATGGCGGACATCAACGTCACGCCGCTGGTCGACGTCATGCTGGTACTGCTGATCATCTTCATGGTGACGGCGCCGCTGCTGGTGACGGGCGTGCCGGTGAACCTGCCCGAAACCCGCGCCAAGGGGCTGGATCAGGATCAGAAGCCCACCGTCGTCTCCATCGACCGCGACGGCGGCGTCTTCATCGACGATGCGCAGATCAGCGATGCCGAACTGCCGGATCGGCTGGCCGAGATCATGTCCGCCAATGCGGGCAAGGACGCGCCGCCGCAGATCTTCCTGCGCGCCGACAAGGGGCTGGATTATGGCCGGGTGATGCTGGTCATGGGCGAGCTGAACCGGGCGGGGCTGAACAAGGTCGCGCTGGTCAGCACCGGCACCGAGGACGGGTCCGCTGTCAGCAGCGGTTCAGAATAGGGGCCATAGGTCTTGCCCATGGATCGCGCGGAGAAAATCGGCCTTGGCGTGGCGACGGCGGGACATGTCCTGCTGTTCGGCCTGCTCTCGTCCGGCTTTCTGGCCACCCCCAATCCCCTGAAGCTCAATTCACCGCCGATGGACGTCAGCCTGGTGGACGAGGTGGCGCTGAAGTCGATGGCCCCGCAGGTCTCGACCCAGCCGCCCCCGCCCAGCGTCGCGCCGGAACAAGGCCCGACCGAGGAGGCCGCGCCCGCGCCGGAACCCGAACCGGCGCCGCAGCCCGAGCCGACCCCCATGCCGCCTGCGCCCAGGCCCGCACCGCCCAAGCCGGTGGCGCAGCCCGCTCCGCCCAAGCCCGCCCCCGCGCCGCCGAAAAAGGATGTGCCGGCCGCCAAGCCCAAGCCAAAACCGGCTGCTGAAAAGCCCAAACCCGCTGCCGCCCTCCCCACTAAGGCATCGCAAAAGCCAGCGGCCAAGCCGGCGCCCAATGCGCCTGCCCGCGCTTCGGGTCAGGGCAAGACGGACAAGCCCAAGGGATCGCTGCTGGGCAAGGATTTCCTCAAGGGCATCAATGCGGAGGACGACGCCCCGCGCAAGCCCGCGCCGCCGCCCGCCGCCGCCATGGGACCGGCGCAGAAGGCCGCGCTGGACGCGGAAATCCGCCGTCAGCTCAAGCCCTATTGGAAATCCCCGAGCGGGGCTGACATCGAACAGCTCCGCACCTTCGTCGACGTGCAGCTTTCCCGCGACGGCTCGCTCGCGGGGCAGCCGCAGGTCGTCAACACCACTGGCATCACCGCCAGCAACCGGACGCAGGTGACGCTGCACCAGGAACTGGCGGTGAAGGCGATCCGCCTGGCCGCGCCTTTCAAGCTGCCGCCCGATCTTTATGATGGCTGGAAATCCCTCCGCATCTCCTTCGACAAGAGGCTATCGCAATGACCCCACCCTTCAGGACAGGAAAGGCTCGGGCCGCATTTGGGGCCACGCTGGGGGCGCTGCTGCTGGCGCTCGCGCCCGCCGTTTCGGCGCAGCTCAGCGTCGACGTGACGGACGAATCCTCCTCCAACCTCAAGATCGTCGTCCCCGCGCTGCCCGCGCAGGCGGAAGTCTCGACGCCCGCAGGCGGCTCGACCGAACTGGGCCGCAAGATCGCGGAAGTGATCGCCGCCGACCTCAAGGGGTCGGGCCTGTTCGATCCCTCCGGCCCCAACGGCATCCCGACCATCGCCTTTCCCGAAGTCACCAGCCCAGCCTATGACAAATGGGGCGCCTATCAGGCGCTGGTGCAGGGTTTCGTGCGCACCACCGGCGGCGAGGCGGACATCACCGTCGGCTGCTATCTCTACGACGTGGCGCTGAAGCAGGAATTGACGCGGCAGGGCTATGTCGTCGCCCCCCGCGACTGGCGCCGGGCCGCGCATAAATGCGCCGACGCCATCTATGCGCGCCTGTCGGGCGAAAGCCCCTTCTTCGACAGCCGCATCGCCTATATCGCGGAGAGCGGCCCCAAGGGGAACCGGACCAAGCGGCTCGCCATCATGGATTCGGACGGCGCGAACCATCGCTTCATCACCAACGGCCAGTCGATCGCGCTGACCCCGCGCTTCTCGCCCGACTATAAGTCGATCGTCTATGTGAGCTACCTGAACAACCGGGTGCGCATCTATGTCTATGACATCGGCACCGGGCGGCAACGGCTGGTGACCGAAAGCAACAACCCGACCTTCGCGCCGCGCTGGTCGCCCGATGGCCGCAACATCCTCTTTTCCATGGCGATCGCGGGTAACACCGACGTCTATCGCGTCGCCGCCGACGGCGGCGCGCCGGTCCGCCTGACCACCGCGCCGGGCATCGATGTCGGCGGCAGCTATTCGCCCGACGGCCGCCAGATCGTGTTCGAAAGCGACCGGTCGGGCAGCCAGCAGGTCTATGTCATGAATGCCGACGGTTCGGGCCAGCGCCGGATCAGCCATGGCGGCGGCCGCTATGCGACGCCCGAATGGAGCCCCCGCGGCGACCTGATCGCCTTCACCAAGATTTCGGGCGACTTCAAGATCGCGGTCATGACGCCCACCGGCGACAATGAGCGCATCCTGACCAATGGCTGGCAAGACGAGCAGCCGAGCTGGTCGCCCAACGGCCGCGTGCTGCAGTTCTTCCGCACCACGCCCGGCCGCGACGGCAACAGCCAGGTGTGGCAGGTCGACCTGACCGGCGTGAACGAGCGGCGGATTCCGACGCCGCTCAGCGGTTCCGACCCGGCCTGGGGTCCCTTGCTGCCCTGATCTGCGTCATAACGGAACCGAATCGTCCTGACTGCGTAACGACTTTTAGAAAATGTTGAGGAGCAACCCGATGAAACTTTCCCGCACCGTGCTGGTGGCGACCGCCATCGTGGCTCTCGCCGCCTGCTCCAAGAAGCCGCCGAAGGAACTGCCGCCTGCCCCCGGCGGCGACACATCGGCTTCCACCGGCCCGGCGGCGCCCTCCGGCCCGGTCAAGGGCAGCCAGGAGGATTTCGTCGCCTCCGTGTCGTCGGACCGCATCCTGTTCGACACCGACCAATATGATGTCGACGCGCAGGACCAGCAGATCCTCCAGAGCCAGGCCGCCTGGCTGCAGCAGAACCCCAATGTGCGCGTGACGATCGAAGGGCATGCCGACGAGCGCGGCACCCGCGACTATAATATTGCGCTGGGCGAACGCCGCGCCAATGCGGCGAAGAACTATCTCGCCTCGCTGGGCATCGACGCGGGCCGCATCACCACCGTCAGCTATGGCAAGGAGCGCCCCGCAGCGCTGGGTTCGGACGAAGCGGCCTGGGCGCAGAACCGCCGCGCTGTGACCGTCACCGTCCAATATTGATCATCTGAAGCTTTTGGGTCGCACCAACGCTTCATGGCCCGCCAGTCGTCCGACCGGCGGGCCTTTTCTTTTCCTGCTGACAATATTGCCAAAATAGGGGATAGGTTTCCCGCAATGTGGGCCGCCTTGGTGGCGTTCCAGAATGAGAGACCTATGGACGGCGAAGAGAAACAGGAAGGCGTCAAGGGCACGCAGACGTTGATGCGCGCGCTCGACATCATGGACGAAGTGATCGACGGGCCGATCCGCGCCGCCGACCTTGCCCGCAAGCTGGGCATGAGCAAGACCACCGCCCACCGGCTGGTGCAGGCGCTGCGGTCCCGCGACTATCTGTCGGTGACGAAGAACGGCTTTGCGCTGGGGCCGAAGCTGTTGCAACTCGGCGTGCTGGCGACCGAGCAGATCGACTATGTCCGCGTCGCCCGGCCGTTCATGGAAGGCCTGTCGGAGCGTACCGGTTTTTGCGTGTTCGTCGGCAAGCGCGAGGGCGACTGGTCCCGCCATCTCGACCGGGTGAACGGCACGCAGCGGCTGCGCGTCTCGACCGCGCCGGGCGACCGCCGCCCGATCGCGGAGACGGGTCTCGGCAAGGCGCTGCTGCTGGACGAGGATGAAGCGGTCTGGGAACGGCTTTATGCCGAAGCCAGGGGTGGCAAGGCGTCCCGCAAGCAGATCGACGCCTATATCAAGGAAATGCGCGAGCATAAGGCGCGCGGGCTGGTGCAGCATGACAGCGAACTGGGCGATGGCGTGCGCTCCATCGCCGTGCCGGTGCGGGAGGCGAAGGGGCAGATCTGCGTCGCCATCAGCATCGCCAGCGCCGCCCATTATCTGACCGACGACATCATCGACAGCCTGGGCGAACAGGTCCGCCGCACCGCCGGGCAAATCAGCGAAGCGGTGGGCTACAGCCGGCGTTAGAGTTCTGGATGTGCAGCGTGCTCCTGCGGAGGCAGGAGCCCAGGCCCGACGGCAGAACTGGGTTCCTGCCTGCGCAGGAACACGGGACGTTTCCATCGAGCTGACGCTCCAAACAAAAAAAGGGCGCGGCGCCATCGGCAGCCGCGCCCGCAGTTGGGGGAAGGGGGTCCCCGTCACATCCGGTAGTTCACCCCGAAGGTGAAGGTCCGGCCGATCCGCGTCTCGAACAGCGTGTCCTGCCGGGTGCTGTCGATATAAAGGCGGTTCTGCTCGTCGGTCAGGTTGGTCGCCTCGACGATCACCTTCAACCGGTCGTTGATGTTGTACGACGCCGAAGCGTCCATGTAGAAGGTCTTGCTATTGCCCTGCAGGTCGCTGCCCGGCGAGGCGGGAATGCCGCGGATGAACTTGTCGCGGAAATTGCCGGTCGTGCGGATGCTGAACTTGTCATCCTCATAATAAAGCGTGGCCGAGGCGGTGTTGGGCGACAGGCCAATCAGATCGTCCTTGGTGCTGACGGTGCAAACGCCGGCGACGCTGGTCAGGCAATAATTGATCTTCGAAACGACATGGGTGTAATTCGCCAGCAGGCCGAAATTGCCCAGGAAACCGTGCAGGAAGTTGAACGGGATCTGGGCGTTGAGCTCAATGCCCTTCAGCGGCCCGCCGGGCGTGTTGACCGGCTGGGAGACGGTGAAGGTTTCGCTCGGCAGGGTGTTGCTGCCCGTCAGCAGCTCGACCGGCAGGCCCAGGTCGGTGAAAAGGACCTGGCTGCTGATCGACTGGATATAGGTCTTGATGTCCTTGTAGAAGAAGGCCGCCGACAGCAGCGCGCCCGGCCGGAAATACCATTCCACCGCCGCGTCGAAGGTGGTCGCGCGGATCGGGTCGAGACCGGGGTTGCTGATGCTGCCGTTGCGGGTGGTCGCGGTGATGGAGCTGGTCGGCGTCAGCAGCGCGAGTTCCGGACGGGACAGCACCTTGGAGGCCGAGAAACGCAGCAGCAGGTTGCGCACCGGCTCGATCACGATATTGGCGGACGGCAGCCAGTCGTCATAGATTTTGTTCGCCGCCTTGAACTGTCCGGCGAGGCCCGTAGGGGAAGTCGCGCTGGAGATGTTGATATAGCCCGACGACCGCATGTCGGTATGGACATAGCGCACGCCGACATCGCCCCGCACGCCGAAGCCGAGCATGTCCTCCAGATCGAACTGCGCCATCAGATAGGCGCTGGCCACTTCCTCCCGCACGCGGCTGTCGCCGCCGCCGCATTCGACGCCACAAAAGCGCACGGAATCGAAGCCGACGGTGCTCGCCCATTTATCCGGATCGATCGCGACCCAGCTTGAGGGCGCGCCATTGCCCCACAGCTTGTCCACGCCTGTGATGGTGGTCGTGATGCCCGCCAGCGTCGTCCCGGCCGGCAGCGCCCGGACCAGCGAGTCCGCCGTATAGGGCCGCAGGAAGGTCGAACGGAAATCATTGCGCCGATACTGGCTGCCCGCCTTGACCTTGAAGGCGTCGCTAACCGTCCAGAGCAGGTTGAGTTCGCTGGTCAGCACATCGGTCTTGTTCTTCGACGGCTTGCCCTGGAAGCTGAAGCCGCCCAGCACCGTGCCGTTGGCCAGCGCGGGCGCATAGTTGAAGCTGGCCGGATCATTCACGTCGATGCCGAAGCCCAGCGTCGGCGTCGTGCCGCCATTGCGGAAATCGATCGAGAAACCATCGGTGTCGATCGCGTCAATGAAGGTCTGGAGCCGCTTCTTGCCGTCCCAGATCGAGCGGTTGAAGCCGATCAGGCCAGTGATCTCCAGCGAATCGCTGAAGCGGTGGCGGAAGTTCAGGTCGGTCTGCTTGAAGGTCGAGACGAAATGATCGACCAACCCTTCCGAGCGGACGTCCACGCCATCGAACAGGCCATAGACCAGCGAGCCGTTTTCATCGAACTCGACATCGCGCACCGACGTCATGGGCTGGCCGAGATTGGCGGCGCTGCGGGCGAAGGAGACGGCAGCGATATAATTGTCGCGGCGGGTCACGTCGAAGCGCGAATAGAGCGCGTCGACCGAGATGTCGGTGTCGTCGTCGGGCTGGAACTGAAGGGTCAGCGATCCGCCGATCCGTTCCTGATTCTGTTCCGAGTTGAGGTAGCGCGGCAGGCGCGGCAGGAAGGCGCCGCTGCCCGCCGTTCCGGAGAGGTCGGCGCGGCGCAGATCCTGGATCGTCTGATAGGCGGCGGTGGTGCTGGTGCGGGGATTGCCGGTGCTGCAATCGGTGGCGGTGACGCCCCTCAACGCGAGCTGGGCCGCCGTCTGACCGGCGGTGTTCGCGGGCGCATAGCCCAGCGGCGAACAGAAGCCGCCATTGCTGTTAGCCGACAATATATCCACCGCCGAATAGCCGACTTCGCGGATATGGCGCTTCTGATAGGCGACGGAGGCCAGGATGCCGAAGCGGCCATCGTCGAATTTCTTGGAAAGTAGTTCGGCACCAGCCTTTGGCTGACCCCCTTAACTGAAACTGGTCGGGCTGCGCTCCGCGCGATATTATGTCGACGTCGTCAGCACGGAGGTTGCTTTTTGCTATGGTGCTGGAGAGCCCGTAAAGTAGTTTGGACCCGGGGCGCCTCGATCACCCCCATTGGCGCCAGGGAGCAGCCATGTTCCTGGAGCGCGTTCCTTAGAGTTCTTTTCGGTGAGGTCCCCACGCTGGCGGCACTGGTGAGAGGAGAGTCTCGATGGAGATCATGCACGAACGTGTCGCTGGTCTGGATGTACACAAAGCGATGATCGTGGGCTGTGTACGCCTGGCGTCGGAGGGCAAGACAAGCCGGGAATGCCAGTCCTTCGAGACCACGACGGCGGGCCTGTCGTCCTTGCTGGCGTGGCTGACGGACTCAGGCTGTAGCCATGTCGCGATGGAGGCGACCGGGGTCTACTGGAAGCCGGTGTGGAATATCCTGAGCGAGGGCCCCTTCGATCTGATCCTGGCCAATGCCGCGCACATCAAGAATGTTCCGGGCCGCAAGACCGACGTCAATGACGCGACCTGGATTGCCGATCTGGTCGCCTGTGGCCTGATCCGGGCGAGCTTCGTTCCCGACCAGGCGACGCAGGAGCTGCGTTCGCTGATGCGCATGCGCAAGCAGCTGATCCAGGAGCAGACCCGCCACACCCAGCGGATCCAGAAGACGTTGGAAGAGGCCAATATCAAACTGGATTCGGTAATCAGCGACATCATGGGCGTGTCGGGCCGCCGGATGATCGAAGCGATGATCGCCGGGATCCGCAATCCGGCCAGGCTGGCGGCCCTGGCCGATGGACGGGTCAAGGCCACTCCCAAACATCTGTATGATGCGCTGCATGGGCGGCTGACCGATCATCACTGTTTCATGCTCAGGCTCTACCTCGAGCAGTATGACGCGCTGGACAAGGCGATCATCGAGATCGATCGGGCAGTTGATGCCGCAATCGCTGCCATGGACCAGCAGGTGGCGCCCGGGCGAGCCACCTTTCGATCCCTGATCCATCTTCTCAACACGATGCCGGGCATCAGCACCCTGTCGGCCACCAGCATCCTGGCGGAAACCGGCACCGACATGAGCCGCTTTGCCACCGCCGGGCATTTTGTCGCCTGGGCCGGGCTGTGTCCGGGGCAGAATGAGAGCGCCGGCAAGCGCAAATCCTCGCACCTGCGCAAGGGCGGGCGCTGGCTCAAGACCGTGCTGGTCCAATGCGCCTGGTCTGCCGTGAAAAAGAAAGACAGCTATTACAAGGCGCAGTTCAACCGCTTGCGCAGCCGGCGGGGTCCCAAGAAAGCGATCTGTGCGGTCGCCGCCGCCATGCTCACCGCGATCTGGCACATGCTCACAAACGGCGTCGTACATCAGGATCTTGGCATCGACCACTTCGACCGTCGCTCCGCCGAATGCAAAGCCAGGCGTCTGGTCGCCCAGCTCACCAAGCTTGGCTTCCAGGTCGAGCTTCAACCAATCGCAGAGGCCCCATGATCCACAGACAATCGGTTTTGTTTCTCCTTAGCAGCGAGGCGCGCGGATCGACCTGCTTCGACAATTCGCCGTAAACGCCGCGCGCGGTGGCGGCGAGGACGAAATCTTCCTTCTGGTCGAGCGGCTTGGGCGCGGAGAGGTCGACCGTCGCGCCCAGCGATCCTTCCTCCACGTCGGCGGAGGGGGTTTTGCGCACCGACAGGGCCGAGAAGATTTCGGTCGGGAACACGTTGAAGTCGAAGCTGCGGCCATTATTGCCCGCGCCGTAAATGTCGGACGATCCGGTCTGCGACGTGCCTTCCATGCCGTTGATGCGGACGCGGGTGAACCCGGCACCCAAGCCGCGGACGGAGATGTTGCGTCCTTCGCCGCCATCGCCGCGGGCCAGCGCCACGCCGGGCACGCGCTGCATCGATTCGGCAAGGTTGGAATCGGGGAATTTGCCGATATCTTCCGCCACGATCGAATCGACCGCCGCCGCTTCCCGCCGCTTCATGCTGAGGGCATTGTTGAGCGAGGCGCGGAAACCGGTGACGACGATGTCCGCCGCCTGATTCTGATCCTGGGCAGCATCGGCCGCCTGGGTCTGGGCAAAGGCCGGCGCGACGAAAAGCAGGGCCGATGCCAATGCAACGGCCGAAACCTGATGACGGAAAGCGGGATTCGAATCACGATCCGGCATAAATCCTCCCCATTTTTAAGCCCTTATGGGCTCCCCGTTAATATTCCACTATATGGAACTACATTCCATAATATTGCATCTTCCGGGGGATTGCTATCATTAATTACCATATGACCAAAGGTTCCACATAATGGGTCTTTTATATCACAGTCCCATGCCGATGCCGCGCAAACTGGCGGCGCAAAGGGGTTGACGGATTTATTTATCCCTATATTTGGATCATGGGTTTAATAAATGGGATCAAATATATGATCCTCCGTTCCGATTCATATCGCTTCGCTGCCACTGCACGGGCAGCCCCGGGGGAGCGCGCCGCACCGATGCGCTCCCCCGCTTCCCTCGTTCATGCGACAGGCCGGCCATGGCCATAGCGGCAACGCTCGCGCTCATGCTGAGCGGCCCAGCGCCCGTGGCGGCGTTGCGTTTCGACCTGAGGCCCGGCAGCGCGGAACGGCAGCGCGTCTATGCCAAAGGCGGCCATGGCATGGAGCCGAACGCGACAGAGCGGGATTGGCTTTTCTCGGTCGCGCTGCCGGAGGGCAATTATCGCGTGACATTGCGCCTGGGCGACCGGCGCGCTGCGGGCAGCACCAGCGTCAAGGCGGAGGCGCGGCGGCTGATGCTGCGCAACGTCGCGACGCGCCGGGGAAAGTTCGTGGAGCGGAGCTTCCTGGTCAATATCCGCACGCCATTGCTGCCTCCGCCGCCCGCCAATGCGCCCGGCGGGCGGGCGGTGCGGCTGACGCCTGGCGATCTCAACGAATTCACCTGGGACGAAAAGCTGACGCTGGAATTTCTCGGCAGGCCTCAGGTCGCTTCGGTCGAGATTGCGCCGGTCGAGGCGCCGACGCTCTTTCTGGCGGGCGATTCCACCGTCACCGACCAATTTGCCGAACCCGCCGCAAGCTGGGGGCAGATGCTGCCCGCCATGCTGGACGATGGCATAGCGGTCGCCAATCACGCCAAATCGGGCGCGACGCTCAAATCCTTCCTCACCGATCTGCGCTTCGACAAGCTGCTGTCGACCATGAAGCCGGGCGACTGGCTGTTCATCCAGTTCGGCCATAACGACCAGAAGCAGGAATGGCCGCAGACTCATGTGGCCCCGGACACCACCTATCCCGCCTATCTGCGCGCCTATATTGCCGAGGCGCGGCGGCGCGGCGCGCATCCGGTGCTGGTGACATCGCCCGAACGGCGCAACTTCGACGCGAACGGCAGGATCGAAGATACGTTAGGCCCTTATGCGGCGGCGATGCGCAAAGTTGCGGCGGCAGAAGGCGTGCCCCTGATCGACCTGCATGCCGATAGCCGGACGATCTACGAAGCGCTGGGGCCGGAGGTCGCCCCGACCGCCTTCAACGACGGCGGCAAGGACAGGACTCACCATAATGATTATGGCGCCTGGTTGCTGGCAAGCGCCGTGGCGGAGCGCATCCGCACGCAGATTCCCGAGCTGGCGCGCCATGTGACGGTCCCCGCTTTCCAGCCCGGCAAACCGCCCACGGCAACCGATGTCGCCATCGTTCCCAGCCTGATCCACAGCGATCAGCGCCCAGCGGGCAATTGAACCGATGCGCCTCAGCCGCCGCGATATGACCTTTGGTTTGGGGAGCCTGGCAATCGGCACGCCGCTTTTCCCGGTGGCGGCGCTCCCCTTCCCCGGCCATGCGGCGCGGCGCTTCGACGTGCGCGATCTTGGCGCGCGGGGCGATGGCGTGGCGGTGGACAGCGGCGCGATCAACACCGCCATAGAAGCCGCGTCCCAGGCGGGCGGCGGCACCGTCATCCTGCCGCGCGGTCGCTATCTCTGTTTCTCGATCCGCCTGAAAAGCCGCGTCACGCTGTCGCTCGGCAAAGGCGCGGTGATCGAAGCGGCCGATCCGGCTCGTCATGCCGGGCGTTATGACCTGCCCGAAGCGGGCATCGATCAACTCTATCAGGATTTCGGCCATAGCCATTGGCGCAACAGCCTGATCTGGGGCGACGATGTGGCGGAGGTGGCGATCCTCGGACCCGGCCTGATCCATGGCCTCGGCCTCACCCGCGACGGGCCGGGGGCGCGCTGGAAAAGACAAGCGGGCGAGCGACCGCTGTCCATGCAGGGCATGAGCGCCGCCGAAATCGGCCGTCTGGAACCCGATGCCGCCGCGATGCAGGGGTTGGGCAACAAGGCCATTGCTTTCAAAAATGGCCGCGCCATTCACCTCTCCGGCTTCACCGTCCTGAAAGGCGGCCATTTCGCGCTCCTCGCCACCGGCACGCGGGGGCTGCGCATCGACGGTCTCACCATCGACACCGAACGCGACGGCATCGACCTCGACTGCGTGCGCGACGTGGTGGTGGAGCGGTGCCGGGTCAACACGCCCAATGACGACGCCATCGTCGTCAAGAGCAGCCATGCGCTGGGGAAAGCCGTCGCGGTGCAGGACATCCTCATCCGCGACTGCGACGTGTCGGGCTATGACATGGGATCGCTGGTCGACGGCACGCGCCGCGCGACGCAGCAGATTGCGCCCGACCGCGATCGCGTGACCGGCCGCATCAAGCTGGGCACAGAGAGCAATGGCGGCTATCGCAATGTGCGGATCGAGGATTGCCGCTTCACCCGCTGCCGGGGGCTGGCGCTGGAGACGGTGGACGGCGGCGTCATGGAGAATGTGGTCGCCCGGCGCCTGACCATGCGCGACGTCACCACGGCGCCGATCTTCCTGCGCCTCGGTCATCGCGGGCGCGGGCCGGAGGGGACAGGCGTCGGCGCGATCCGTCATGTCGAGATCAGCGAAGTGGACGCGCGCGGCATCGACCATCGCTTTCCCGCCGCGATTGCGGGCCTGCCCGGCCATCGCATCGCGGACGTGACGCTGCGCGACATCCATCTGGTCTATCGCGGCGGCGGCACGGTGGCGGACGCGGCGCGGCGCCCGGCGGAGCTGCCCGACGCCTATCCCGAACCCAGCATGTTCGGCGTGCTGCCAAGCTGGGCGCTGTGGGCGCGCCATGTGGAAGGGCTGAGGGTCGATCGATTGACCGCAGAGACGCTGACGCCCGATCAGCGCCCACCCTTCGCCTTTGACGACATGCCCAGGCTGAGCATCACCCACACGCCGTTATGGCGCAGCTAGCGCCGTGCTCACAATTCCCACCCACGCTTAGCATTTGACGAATATATGGGACGATGTTACCAAATATAGGTCTTCAGTTCCATAATATGGTCCAATAGGGAAGCCTGATGTCGATCCACGCCTTCAAAATGCAGCTAAAGCCCGGCGTGATCGAGGAATATCGGCAGCGCCATGATGCGATCTGGCCCGAACTCTCGGCCCTGCTGACCGAGTCGGGCATTTACGACTATTCCATCTTCCTGGACGAACAGACGCTGAGCCTGTTCGCGGTGTTGAAGCTGCGGGAGGATAACCGCCGCGACAGCCTGCCCGGCCATCCGGTCATGCAGCGCTGGTGGGACTATATGGCGCCGCTGATGGAGGTGCAGCCCGGCAACCAGCCCCGGGAATGGCCGCTTCCCCTGCTGTTCCATCTGGATTGAGCGGTCCATCGTGCGCGCCCTGATCGCCGCCCTGCTCCTTGGCTCCGCGTTCGCCGCGCCCCTGTCAGCGCAGCAGGCAAGGCCCACCGCCAATCTGGCCGCCCCGGTCAAGAGCTTCGGCCGCGTCTCCTATGATGCGCGCTCGCTGATGATCGATGGCAAGCGGCTGATCGTCTGGAGCGGTGAGTTCCACCCCTTCCGCCTGCCCTCGCCCGACCTGTGGCGCGACATATTGCAGAAGATGAAGGCGACCGGCTTCAACACCGTCGCCCTTTATTTCGACTGGGGCTATCACAGCCCGAAACAGGGCGTTTACGACTTTTCCGGCCTTCGCGATCTCGACCGCCTGCTGACCATGGCGGAGGAGGAAGGACTCTACGTCATCACCCGCGCCGGTCCCTATGTGAATGCGGAGCTGTCGCGCGGCGGCTTTCCCGGCTGGCTGGTCAACCAGCGCGCCCGCGCTCGCACCGACGATCCCGATTATCTGGCGGCGGTGGACGAGTGGCTCAGCCAGGTCAACGCCATCGTCGCGCGCCACCAGATCAACGGCGATGGGAAGGGGCATGAGGGCAGCGTCATCCTGCACCAGATCGAGAATGAGCTGGCGCTGACCACTCCGGCGCAGCGGCGCTATATGGACCATCTCTACGCCAGGGCGCGGGCGGACGGCATCACCATCCCGCTGTTCCACAATGATCAGGGCCGCAACGGATATTGGGTGCCGGAAAGCGACCCAAAAACCCCAAGAGTCGAGAAGGTCGTCCACGGCCCGAACGACATGTACGCGTTCGACGGCTATCCCGGCGGCACCTGCACGGTGGACGGCAAGCCGACGCGGGACGTGGCGGCGCCCGATTGGGGTTTCTACGGCCCCGGCGGCGCGAAGGGCGGCGCCTCCGCCTCGCCCGACACGCCCGGTTTCCTGGCGGAGTTCGGCGGCGGCTGGTTCGATTATTGGGGATCGAACGGCGGCTATGAATGCAATGCCATCCAGCGCGGCAAGCGGTTCCAGCGGGTCTTCTACGGCACCAACCTCGCCAACGGCATCGGCATCCAGAGCTTCTACATGACCTATGGCGGCACGAGCTGGGGCTGGTTGCCGGCCCCGGTGGTGTTCACCAGCTACGATTATGGTTCCGCCATCTCCGAACCGCGCGAGCTGCGCGAGAAGGCGATGGAGATGAAGCAGTTGGGCGGCCTGATCGCCTCCGTGCCGGACCTTGCGGGCATGGTTCCTGCCGGGCCGGTGGAGATTTCATCGCCCGGCATCCAAATCTATCACAACCGGAATCCGGAGACGGACGCGCGTTTCCTGATGGTGACGCACAAGCCGTCGAACGGGCAGACGAGCGATGCTTTCCGCTTCACCGCCGACCTGCCGGATGGGCGCTATAGCGTGCCGATGCAGCTCAATGGCTTCGATGCGAAGTGGCTGGTGGCGGGTGTGACGCTAGGCGGGCAGCGGCTGGCCTATTCGACTTCGGAGTTGCAGTCCGCGCAAACCCTATACCGTCATCCCCGCGAAGGCGGGAATGACGGAAATGAGGCGGGCGACCTGATCCTGCTCTATGGCCGCGCCGGGGAGCCGGGGGAGACGGTGCTGCGCTATGCCACCGCGCCCAAGGTGACGGTGGTCGAGGGCCAAGCCAGCAGCGCCTTCGACGCGGCGAAGGGCGACCTCAAACTCAGCTACGCCCATCAAGGCCGCACCGTGGTGCGGATCGAGGGCGGTGGTCGTCCGCCGCTGACCCTGATCCTCGCGGATGAAGCGGAAGGCGCGCATTATTGGCGCGAAGGCGATGTGCTTGTGCGCGGTCCGGCTTTGGTCCGCTCCGCCGTCGCCAAGGGCGGCACGCTGGCGCTGACCGGCGACACCGCGACCCAAAGCCCGCTTGAAATCTGGGCGTCGCAAGCAATCCGCTCCATCACATGGAATGGCGCCAAGGTCGCGGCCAAGGCCACCGCTTCAGGCAGCCTTGCCGCTATTCAGCCGCTCGCCGGACCTGCCGACTTCGCCCTGCCCACGCTGACCGACTGGCGCTTCGCCAAGGGTTCGCCGGAAGCCGAGCCCGCCTTCGACGACAGCCAGTGGCAGGCGATCGACAACCGTGCCTATGCCAGCATCACCGCCCGTCCCGACGGCCAACCCAACATGTCGATGGACGCATACGGCTTCCATGACGGCGACGTCTGGTATCGCGGCCGCTTCACCGGCACGCCGGACGCCAAGACGCTCTCGCTTCATTATGGCGCGGGCGGTTCGGGACTGATGCAGGCCTGGGTCGACGGCCAGTTTCTGGGAGAAGCCGAAACCCCCGGCGGCCTGCCGCGCCCCATCACCACCGGCACGGCGCGCTTCGCTCTGCCCACGGAAGCGCAGAGCGGCGAGCATGTGCTTTCCATCATGGTCCGCAACAACGGCCATAATTGGGACCTGGATTCCGACGATTTCCACAAGGAAGCGCGCGGCCTGATCTCCGCCTCGCTGGAAGCCCCCGGCGGCCACAGCTTCGCCATTTCCATAAAGTGGAAGATTCAGGGCAAGCAGGGCGGCGAAACCCTGCCCGACCCGGCACGCGGCCCCGCGAACAATGGCGGCCAATATGGCGAACGCATGGGCTGGCACCTCCCCGCCTTCAACGACGGCGGCTGGGCGAAGGCGTCCGTCCCCGCAGCGCAGACCGACGCCGGAACCAACTGGTACCGCACCAGCTTCGCGCTCAACGTGCCCAAGGGGCAGGATGCCACCATCGGCCTGTCCTTCGGTGACGCCACGACGCCGCGCTCGCCGGTCCGTTACCGCGCACTCATCTTCGTCAACGGCTGGAACATGGGCCAGTTCATCGCCCATGTCGGCCCGCAGCGCACTTTCCCCATCCCCGAAGGCATCCTCAACCATCGGGGTCCAAACCATATCGCGCTCGCCGTCACGTCCGACGGTGCGCCGGGCGACGCGCTCGAAACCGTGCGCCTCGTCACCCTTCGCAACGTCAAGGGGGGGCTACCCGTCCGGCAGGTCGCCGCGCCCACCGCCCCCGCCCAACTCATCAAGCAGGAGAAATAATCGTGGCCGCCCTCAATCATGATGTCCCGCGCCAACAGGTGGTCGAGGCCATCGACCGGCTGATGGACAATCTCGTCAACATCAAGGACGAGACCGGGGAATTCCTGCTCCATCTGGAGGATGGCCGGATCATCGACACCAAGGGCTGGGCCGGTTGGGAATGGACCCATGGCGTCGGCCTGTTCGGCATGTGGCGCTATTATGAGCAGACCGGCGACCAGAAGGCGCTCACCATCATCAAGCAGTGGTTCGAGGACCGCTTTGCCGAGGGCACGCCGACCAAGAATATCAACACCATGGCGCCCTTCATCACGCTCGCCTACCTCCATGAGCATGAGCCGGACCCGCGCTACATCCCCTATCTGGATAGCTGGGCAGAATGGCTGATGGCGCCCGACGGCCTGCCCAAGACCGAGGAGGGCGGCTTCCAGCATATCGTCTATAATGACGAGAATCCGGGCGAGATGTGGGACGACACGCTGATGATGTCGGTCCTGCCGCTCGCCAAGATCGGCCTGCTGCTGAACCGTCCCGCCTATGTCGAGGAAGCCAAGCGGCAGTTCCTCATCCACATCAAATATCTGTTCGACAGGAAGACGGGCCTGTGGTTCCACGGCTGGGACTTTAACGGCCGCCACAATTTTGCCGAAGCGCTGTGGGCGCGCGGCAATTGCTGGGTGACGATCGCGATACCCGAGATCATCGAGATCCTTGACCTGCCCGAAGGCGACTTCTTCCGCACCTTCCTGATCGACACGCTCGCCGCTCAGGTGAAGACGCTGGCCGAGACGCAGGACGCGGAAACCGGCCTGTGGCACACGCTGATCGTCGATCCGACCAGCTATCTGGAAGCCTCCGCCACCGCCGGTTTCGCCTATGGCATATTGAAGGCCGTGCGGAAGGGCTATCTGCCCCGTCACTATGAGGAAGTCGGGATCAAGGCGGTGCGGGGCGTCCTGGCCAATATCGACGAGACGGGCGAACTCCAGCAGGTCAGCTTCGGCACGGCGATGGGCGACACGCAGCAATTCTACAAGGACATTGCGCTGACCTCGATGCCCTATGGCCAGAGCCTTGCCATCTGCGCGCTGGGCGAGTTTCTGCGCAGCTATATCTGACGCATGCCAGGCTTGGGCGGCGGCCGGAATGGAAGGACGGCCGCCGCCCAGGACATTATGATGAAGGCGGAGGAGCCGAAATTGTCTGAACCAGCCCGCGCCGCAAGCCGCCCGGTCCGCCTGCGCAATTATCTGGCCTATGGCTCCAACGACGTGCTGGGCGCGGGGTCGATGGCGGTGATTTCCGGCTGGGTGCTGATCTTCTACACCCAGTTTTGCGGGCTGACGGCGGGGCAGGCGGCGACGATCTTCGCCGTGGCGCGCATTCTGGACGCCTTTGCGTCGCCCATGATCGGCTATATTTCCGATCATTTCGGCGGCACTTGGCTCGGCCGCAAGTTCGGCCGCCGCCGCTTCTTCATCCTCGCCGCCATTCCGTTGCTGCCCAGCTTCGCCCTCATGTGGCTGCCGGGGCAGAGCTTTTTTTATTATCTCGTCAGCTATGTGCTGTTCGAGCTGGTCTATGCGATGGAGATCATCCCGTTCGAGACGCTCGCCGCCGAGATGTCGACCGGCTACCGCACCAAGGCGAAGTTCGCCGGATCGCGCATCCTCTTCGGGCAGGCCTCCGCCATTCTTGCCGGTTTCCTGCCGCTCTGGCTGATCAATGCGCTGGGGCGGGACAGCGCGGACACCTTCTTCTACATGGGCCTGATCTTCGCCGCGCTGTTCATGGTGACGGCGGGCATGCTGTATCTCTTCAGTTGGGAACGGCATATGCCGGGTTCCGCCGAAGCCGCACCCACGGCCAGAACGGGCGGCGCAGGGCAGGCGTTGAAGGCGCTTTACCGCAACCTTTTCTCCACCATGCGCATCCGCGCCTTCCGCCTGCACCTGGGCATGTATCTGGGCGGCTATATCAGCCAGGACATTTTCAACGCCGCCTTCACCTTCTTCGTGATCTTCGCGCTCGCCGGGTCCACCGCCATCGCCTCCGGGCTGCTGGGCACCATGTATATCGTGCAGTTCGCGGCGGTGATCATCGCCATCAACCTGGCGCTACGCTCCTCCCCCAGCCGCGCCTATCAGATCGCCGCCGCCTGTTTCGCGGCAGGGGCGCTGACGCTGATCGGGCTTTGGGCCATGGGCATTCCGGCGAGCAGCAGCATGATCTGGCTGCCGATCATACTGGCGGGGCTTGGCCGGGGGGCGCTCAACTATATCCCCTGGGCGACCTATAATTACATGGCCGACGTGGACGAGATCGTCACCGGCCAGCGTCGCGAGGGCAGCTTCGCGGGCGTCATGACCTTCGTGCGCAAGGCGACGCAGGCCGCCGCCGTCGCGGGCGTGGGCTTCATCATGCAGGCGGGCGGCTTCGTGTCCGGCGCGCAGGTGCAGAGCGAGAGCGCGATCCGCACCATCGCTCTGCTGCTGGGCGTGGGCACGGTCGGCATGCTGGGCTTCGGCATCGTCATTTCGACGCGCTTCCGCCTCAGCCCCTTCACCCATGACGTGCTGATGCGCGAGATCGAGCATCTGCGCGGTGGAGCCGTCCAGCCGACCACCCCAGAGGCGGGCGCGATTGTCGAGGATCTGTCCGGCTGGCGCTACGACCAGCTTTGGGGGAAGAACCCGGTGGCCGGGGCGGCGGCGTGATCGCTCCCCTCCTGCTGATGGCCGCCGCGTCGAGCGGCCCGGTCGCGCCCAAGCCGCTGTTCCGCGACCCGGTGCATGACGGCGCCGCCGACGCCTCCACCGTGCGCGACCGCAAAAGCGGCGAGTGGGTGATCTTCTACACCAACCGCCGCGTCGACCTGCCCATGGGGGACGCCCAGGACGCCCGCTGGGTCCATGGCACCGCCATCGGCATGGCGCGGTCGAAGGACGGGGTGCGCTGGCGCTATGCGGGCACGGCGGACATTCCGAAAAGCTGCACCGGCGACACGCTCTGGGCGCCGGACGTGCAATGGTTCGAAGGCCGGTGGCATATGTGGCTGACGGTCGTGCCGGGCGTCTTCCGCGACTGGAACGCGCCGCGCTTCATCGTGCATCTGACCAGCCCGGACCTGAAGAGATGGCGCTGCGGCGAGCGGCTCGACCTCGGCTCCGACCGGGTGATCGACGCCAGCGTGATCGCGCTGCCCCAAGGCGGCTACAGTCTCTTCTTCAACGACGAGCGGATGAACAAGGCGATCCGCACCGCCGACAGCAGCGACCTGATTCACTGGCGGGTCAAGGACCGGTTGACCGACACGCCGGGCGAGGGGCCCAAGGCGTTTCGCTGGAAGGGGCGGTGGTGGCTGATCTCCGACGCCTGGAAGGGGCTGCTCGTCATGCGCTCCGACGATGGCGAGCATTGGACCCGGCAGGCCGACATGATCCTCGCCAAGCCCGGCGTCCATCCGACCGACCGGGCCAAGGGCCAGCATCCCGACATCATCGTCGCGGGAGATCGCGCCTACATCATCTACTTCGTCCATCAGGAGGGCGAGGATGCGGCGAGGGCAAAACCGGACTGGCGCCGCCGCAGCCTACTCCAGATCGCGGAACTTGAGGAAAGGGACGGCATCGTCACGGTCGACCGCGATGCGCCGACGCGGGTGGAGTTGCTGCCCTGATCCTGGGCTTTGAGGGATGGCGGTTTGGGGTGGTGAGCGACCCGCCTGCTTTGCTTGAAGTACATCGTGCTCCTGCGAAGGCAGGAGCCCAGTCCCGCCCTCCGCATATGATCGCATCGCCTGAACTGGGTTCCTGCCTTCGCAGGAACACGGCGCGCCTAATGTCCTTCCCTGGCGAAAACGCGCCTCAGCCCGCCTGCCGGTTGCCGTAGCCGATGATCAACGTCGCGAAGACCAGCAGCCCGACGCCGCTCCACACCATGCGGCGCACCGCTGGTTCGGCGTCTTTCCACTCCCGGAAGGCGAAACCCCAGCAGGTCCCGAAGATGATGATCGACGCCATGTGCAGGGTCCAGCTCGAAAAGCCGAAACGGCCCATCTGGCTCTCGCCCATGGTGTAGAAGAAGAATTGGAAATACCAGGCGGTGCCGGCCAGCGCGCAGAGCAGGAAATTGGGCAAGAGCGGAGGCCCATGGCCGCTTT
This sequence comes from Sphingobium sp. 15-1, assembly GCF_013375535.1. GTDB lineage: Bacteria > Pseudomonadota > Alphaproteobacteria > Sphingomonadales > Sphingomonadaceae > Sphingobium > Sphingobium aromaticivastans. The sequence goes on along the minus strand of NZ_JABXJG010000001.1, from coordinate 2,689,300 downwards.
CGTCCGCCGCGCCGAGCCATTGTCCCGCCGACCGGTTCTTCGCGATCAGCCAGCCGCACCAGAGCGCGTTGGTGATGAGGCCGCCGAACATGACGAGGCACAGCGTCGGCAGGCCGGTCCAGAGCGGTCCCGTGCCGGCGGCGGCGCTGATCGCCTTGACCGGCTCGCCCGCCGCCAGGCCGAAGGCGAAGCAGCTCGACATGATGCCGGAGAAGACAGCCACGGCGATGCCCTTCCGAAAGTCGAACTCCGCGACGGCGGCGGCCTTCTGCGCGGGCGACAGCGCTTCATCCTTGCGCGCGCCCGCACGGGCGACGACGACGATGCCCAATATCGTCACGGCCAGCCCCAGCAGAACGATCTGCCCATGCAGCATGCCCGCAATTTCGGTCATGAAGCTGCCGTCGAAGATCGGCGGGATCAGCGTGCCGAACACGGTGCACAGGCCCAGCACCACCGCCATGCCGAGCGACAGCCCCAAATAGCGCATGGTAAGGCCGTAGGTCAGGCCGCCAAAGCCCCAGAGGAAACCGAAAAAGACGCACCAGCCGATGATGGAGCCGGGCACCTGGCGCATCACACCTATCAGGTCACTGGTCTGGACGGCGGCGAAGAACCAGGGCGCGATCACCCAGGAAAACAGACCGCCCGTCAGCCAGAAAATCTCCCAGTTCCAGCGTTTGACGCCGCGATAGGGCACATAGAAGCTGGCCGAAGCAAAGCCGCCCAACCAGTGGAAGAGAACGCCCAGCAACGGATTGGGAATCACAGGCTCAACCCCAGTCGATAAAGGCGGTTGGCGTTTCGGCCGAACAGGGCGCGGCGGTCCTCCTCCGCAAAGTCCGCGACAATGGCGTGATAGGTTTCCATGGCGCGATCGATCGGCGCGAACAGCTTGTCCGTCGGCGCGTCGCTGGCGAACAGGCAGCGGTCGACGCCGAACAGGTCGATCGTCTCCAGAATCAGAGGCTCGACGGTCTCGCGGCTCCAGTCGCGGCGGACGAAGCCCATGCCGGACAGCTTGACCGCGACGTGGGGCAAGGCGGCGAGCGCCTTCATCCCCTTGCGCCAGTCTTCCAGCCCATCAGCGTCGGTCAACACCGGCATGCCCATATGGTTGATGATGACGGGAATGTCGGGATACCGCGCGATCAGCGGGACAAGGCCCGGCATCTGCCCCGGATAGCATTGCAGGTCGAAGGAGAGGCCATGTTCGGCCAGCAGCGCATAGCCCGCCCGCCATTGCGGATCGACGGTGAGGTCAGCCGGACCATAGGTGCGGTTCGGATCGCCATGCCAGTTGGCGATATGGCGGATGCCCTTGACGCGGGGATGCGCGGCTTGCGCGGCCAGCAGCGCGCCGACGCCGGGATCGTTCAGCGCGGCGAAGGCGACGAAGCCGGTCGGCAGGCCCTGAACTTCGGCCAGCCCGTCCAGCCACTGCGTTTCCCGAAGCGCGCTGTCCGCCGCCGCGCCCGCATCGACATGCACCGCGCCGACGACATTCCAGCGGGCAAGGTCGGCGCGATAGTCCGCCACGCCATAATCCCGCGCAATCGCTTCGACGCTGCCGTTCGGCCCTTCGTCGGAGAAGGGCGGGTTCAGCCAGTCATAGCGGATATGCGCCAAGTCCCAGAGATGGATATGCGCGTCCACGAACGGGATCATAGTTCCTCCCCATCGGGAAGCGGCGCACCAGCTTTCGGAGGCTGGTCGCGCCACCTATTGTCTAGAAGGTCGTCCGCCCGCCGGAAGTGTCGAAGGTCGACGCCGTGGTGAAGCTGCATTCCTCGCTGGCCATGAAGCAGACCATCGCCGCCGATTCCTCGACCAGACCGAGGCGGCCCATCGGAATCTTCGACCGCATATAGTCGACCTGGCTCTGCGGAAGCTGCTCCAGGATCGGGCTTTCGAAGGTCGCAGGGGTCAGCGCGTTGGCGATCACGCCCTTGCCCGCCAGTTCCTTGCCCAGCGACTTGGTGAAGCCGATCACGCCCGCCTTGCTCGCGGAATAGGCCGAGGCGTTGGGATTTCCCTCCTTGCCCGCCACCGAGGCGAGGTTGACGATCCGGCCATAGCCGTTCGCCAGCAGGAAGGGCACGACTTCCCGATTGCAGTAGAAGAGGCCGTTCAGATTGATGTCGATCACCCGCTGCCAGCTATCAGCCGGATAGTCCCAGACCGTCGCGGTGGCGCCGGTGATCCCCGCCGAGCAGACGAGGATGTCGATCTTGCCAAGGGCCTCCGCGCTTTCCTTCGCGGCAGCGGCCACGGCGCTTGGGTCCGACACGTCGAGGGCGACGACATGGGACGCGCCCACTTCATCCTTCGCGGCAGCAAGGGCGTCGGCATTCACATCCCACAACGCCACCTTGCCGCCTTCGGCCACGATCCTTTCCGCAACCTGCCTGCCCAGGCCGGAGGCGCCGCCGGTGATGACGGCGCACCGACCTGCATAACGACCGGGGAAGACGCTCATCCGAGCACCTCTTCGCCCAGATGGCGCCATTCGACCACCTGCTGCCTCTGGACGCCCAGACCGGCGATGCCCAGTTCCATCACGTCGCCGGCCTTCAGATAGATGGCGTTGGGCTTCTTGCCTTCGCCCACGCCGGGCGGCGTGCCGGTGATCATCAGGTCGCCCGGCTGAAGCGTGACATATTCGCTGACATAGGAAATCAGCTCCGCCACGGTGAAGATCATCGTCTTCGTGTTGCCGGTCTGCATCCGCGCGCCATTGACGTCGAGATGCATGTCGAGGTCCTGCGGATCGCCAATCTCGTCCGCCGTCACCAGCCAGGGGCCGACGGGACAGAAAGTGTCATGCCCCTTGCCCTTGCTCCATTGGGTGCCGCGATTCTTCTGGTTGAAGCGTTCCGACACGTCATTGGCGAGGACATAGCCCGCGACCTTCGACAGCGCCTCTTCCTTGCCCACATAGCGGCAGGTTTCACCGATGATGACGCCCAGTTCGACTTCCCAGTCGCCATGGATCGCGCCCTTGGGCAGCATCACCTCGTCATCGGGGCCGTTGAGCGAGGACAGCGCCTTCATGAACATGACCGGCTCGGTCGGGATCGGCAGGTTGGATTCGATCGCATGGTCCTCATAGTTGAGGCCGATGGCGACGATCTTGCCGATGCCCTTGACTGGCACGCCATAGCGCGGCTCGCCCTCGACCACCGGCAGCGAGGCGATGTCGGCGGCCTTGGCGGCGGCGAGGTTGGCGATGGTCAGATCGTCGATGACGCCCGACAGGTCGCGAATCCGGCCTTCGCTGTCGATGACGCCGGGCTTTTCCTGGCCACGCGGGCCGAAACGGCAGAATTTCATGGGCTTATACTCTCTGAGCTATCAATGGGTGTAGGGGCGGTGCATCGCGATCTCGCGATTGAGTTCGACGCCGAAGCCGGGCGCATCGAGCGCGCTGACCTTCAGCCGGCCATTTTCCGGCACCGGCTCGCCCATGAGTTGCGGGTGGAACATTGGCACCACCTCTGTGGGGCCGGGGTGCATCATCAGAAACTCCGCGAAGGGCGAATTGTGGCGGGTGATGACGAAATGATAGCTATAGACTGACGAGCCATGCGGCACGACCATCTTGCCATGGGCGTCGGCCAGCGCGCTGATCTTCAGCAATTCGGTGACGCCGCCGCACCAGCCGACATCGGGCTGGATGATGTCGCAGCAGTCCATTTCCATCAGCATGCGGAAACCCCAGCGGGTCGCCTCATGTTCGCCGGTCGTCACCAGCATGCCCTGGGGCACGTTGCGCTTGAGCTGCTGATAGCCCCAATAATCGTCCGGGCTGATCGCCTCCTCGATCCATTTGAGGCCGAGGTCATGGGCGGCAATGGCAAGCCGGGTCGCATAATCGACGTCGAGCGCCATCCAGCAATCCCACATCAGCCAGAAATCATCGCCCACCCTGGACCGCATATCGGCCAGTTCCGCGATATTCTTCTTCAGGCCCTCTATCCCCTCGGCCGGGCCATGGTGCAGCGGCAGCTTGCCGCCGATGAAGCCGAAATCCTTGGCGACATCAGGCCGCGCGCCGGTGGCGTAGAATTGCAGCTCGTCGCGCACCGCGCCGCCCAGCAGATGATAGACCGGCTCCTGCCGCAGCTTGCCGAGCAAGTCCCACAGCGCCAGGTCGACGCCCGAAATGGCGTTCACGACCAGACCCTTGCGCCCATAATATTGGGTCGAGAAATACATCTGGTCCCAGATCTTCTCATAATCCGTGGGCGAGCGCCCTTCGAGGAACCGGGCAAGATGCTTCTCGACGATATAGGCCGCCGGTTCGCCCCCGGTCGTCACCGCGAAGCCGACCGTGCCATCCTCCGCCTCGATCTCCACAACCAGCGTGCCCAGCACGTTGATGCCGAAGCTCTGCCGCGACTGGCGATATTCGGGATAGCGCGACATCGGCGTCGCGATGTGATCGTCGATCCAGTGGCCTTCGCCCTGGTCATGATAGTCGGCGCCGCCGCCGCGCACGGTGAAGGCGCGGACTTGGCTGATCTTTGGCAGGGTCACGATCGGCACGCGAAAAACTCCTCAAAACCCGCTACCGTCCCGTCGGAGAACGGCAGAAAATAATTCCACTATATGGATCTATGTTGCACTATTTTTGACGAAAGCGCGTTCCGGCGCAACCGGAAAGAATCAGGCCAGCTTCTCCTTAACCCTTGTTTTTCTCATTTTATGGGATAGAGTGTTACTTGATGAGACAAAATTCGTCAAACCCGGAATCGGTCGAGCGAGAGGAAAAGTCGAAGGTGCAGGGGTCCCAGACCCTGCAACGGGGGCTGGATCTGCTCGATCAGGTGATCGACGGCCCGGTGAAGCTGGCCGACCTGTCGGAACGCATGGGCCTCACGCGGTCGACCACCCACCGCCTCGCCAATGCGCTTGTGGAGCGCGGATTCCTGACCTTCCTGCCGCGTGAGGGCTATCAGTTGGGGCCGAAGCTGCTGCAACTGGGCTTCCTGGCGCAGAGCCAGGCCGACGTGGTGCAGATCGCCCGCCCGCATCTGGAGGCGCTCGCCGCCGCCAGCGAGGATGTGGTGCATCTGGGCCGCCTCGATGGCGATCAGGCGCTGTATCTGGACAAGATTCCCGGCCGACGCCGCGTGGAAATCTCCAGCCGCATCGGGGACCGCCAGCCGTTGACCTCCACCGGTCTTGGCAAGGCGCTGTTGCTGGACGACGCCGAACCGACCTGGCATCGGCTGTTCGAGGCGGATCAGGCCGCGGGCACGCATCCGGTCGATTACGACCTCTGGCTGGAGAGGATGCGCGCCTATGTGGCGGCGGGGCGATCCTTCGACCTGGAGGAGAATGAGGATCTGATCCGCTGCGTCGCCGCGCCGATCCGGGACGCGTCGGGCGCGATCGTCGCCGCCATCAGCCTGTCGAGCGCCGCCCAATATATGGATGACGGCCGGATGCAGACGCTGAGCGAAGATGTCCGCGGCACCGCGCACAGGATCAGCGCCGATCTGGGCTGGACCCCCGGCGTCAAACCACCCCGCCGCCCGACGCGGCGCTGAACTCTCCAAGGAACCTCCCATGAAGCTGCTTGAAGGCAAGACCGTCCTCGTCACCGGCGCATCGACCGGCATTGGCCGCGCCGCCGCCATCGGCGCGGCCCGGCATGGCGCCGATGTGGTCATCAACTATGCGAACAGCGACGGCCCCGCCCAAAGCTGCGTCGCGGAGATTGAAGCGCTGGGCCAGCGCGCCCTCGCGGTGAAGGGCGATGTGGCCGATCCGCAGACCGCGCAGGATTTCGTAGCCAAGGCGGTGGACGCCTTCGGCAAGGTCGACGTGATGGTCAGCAATGCGGGCATCTGCCCCTTCCACGCCTTTCTCGACATGCCGGTCGACGTGGTGGAGCGCACTTTCCGGGTGAACCTGCACGGCGCCTACTTCATGGTGCAGGCGGCCGCGCAGCAGATGGTCCGCCAGGGGCATGGCGGCTCGATCGTCGCGGTCTCCTCCATCTCCGCGCTGGTCGGCGGCGAATATCAGACCCACTATACCCCGACCAAGGCGGGCGTGCATTCGCTGATGCAATCGACCGCCATCGCGCTCGGCAAGCATGGCATACGCTGCAACAGCGTGCTGCCGGGCACCATCCTAACCGAGATCAACAAGGACGATCTGGCCGATGTCGAGAAGCGGAAATATATGGAGGCCCGCACGCCCTTGGGCCGCCTTGGCCAGCCGGAAGACCTTGCCGGGCCGATCGTGTTTCTCGCTTCGGACATGGCGGCCTATGTGACGGGCGCGGCGCTGCTGGTCGACGGCGGCATGTATGTGAACCTCCAATAACCCCCTCCCTGTCATTCCCGCGAAGGCGGGAATTCATCTCCCATAAGGCGCCCCACGCGGCTCGGTCAGGAGATGGGTTCCCGCCTGCGCGGGAACGCGACCCATCCAGAGAAGCCGCCCCATGAGGATCGCACTCAAATCCGCAGCAGCCCTCATCGCCCTGCTCGCGCCGCTGCCCGCCTTCGCCGCGCGCCCCGGCGACACGATCCTCATCGCCAGCGATTCCACCGCCGCCGATTACCAACCCGGCAGCTATCCCCAGACCGGCTGGGGCATGATGCTGCGATGCGGCCTCGCGCCCGAAGTCCGGGTCAGCAACCATGCCATGGGTGGCCGCTCCACCCGCAGCTTTCTGAGCGAAGGCCGCTGGATGCAATTGCTCTCCGAAGTCACCCCCGGCGACACCGTCCTCATCCAGTTCGGCCATAACGACGCCAACCGCGCCAGGCCGGAACGCTGGGCGCCCGCGCCGACCGACTATCGCAACAATCTGCTCCGCTTCATCTGGGACGTGCGCGCCGCGGGCGGCACGCCGGTCCTGCTCACCCCCGTCACGCGCCGCAGCTTTGGCCCGGACGGCAAGGCCAGGGCCGATTTCGCGGACTATTCCGCCATAGTGCGCGACCTGGCAGCGGCCACGCACACGCCGCTGATCGATCTTGAGGCGCTGTCCCGCGCCTGGGTCGACCGGGCCGGGCGGCAGGCGTCCAGCGCCTATTATCTCCATTACCGCCCGGAGGACGGCGCGATCGGCTTTCCCAAGGGGATCGACGACGACACCCATTTCAGCGAACTGGGCGCCCGCCATGTCGCGGATCTGGTGGCGGGCGGCCTCAAATCGCTGAACCTCCCCATCTCCGCCAAGGTGCTGAGCCAGCGCCCCGCCCTCACCCGCACCACGCCGCTGGGAAAGACGAGCTGCCAATGACGATTCTCGACCGCCGCACGCTTCTAACCGGGGCCGCCGCTACCGCAACCCTCGCCTCTGCGGCCGCGGCGCAGAGCTTCCCCGTGCCCCAGGGCTTCGAGCGCTTCCCGATCTGGCCCGGCAAGGCCCCCGGCGGCGAGCATGTCACCGTGCAGGAGGTCGAAACCCTGCGCCGCCCCGACAGCGGGCCGGATGACGGCATGTTCGCGCATATCGTCACCCCGACCCTGACGATGCTGCGCCCGGCAAAGCCCAATGGCGCGGCGATGATGCTGATCCCCGGCGGCGGTTACAGCCGCGTCGCCATCGGCCATGAAGGCTACAGCATTGCCCGCCGGTTCGCGCAGGCCGGCTACACCTGCTTCGTCCTGCTCTACCGCCTGCCCGGAGACGGCTGGGCCGCCGGGCCCGAAGCGCCGTTGCAGGACGCGCAGCGCGCCCTCCGCCTGATCCGCAGCCTTGCCGCCAAAGAGAAATTCGATGCCAACCGGGTTGGCGTCATTGGCTTTTCCGCAGGCGGGCATCTCGCAGCCTGGCTGACCAGCCGCACCGCCGAAAGCTACAAGCCGATCGACGCCGCCGACCGCGAACCAGCCAGAGCCGCCGTCGCGGCCTATATGTATCCCGTGATCCAGATGGAGGGAGAGTTCGTCCATGCCGGTTCCCGCACCCAATTGCTCGGCCCCAACCCGACACCGGAACAGATGCGGGCCTACTCACTCGACCAGAATGTCAGCGAGACGACCCCGCCCGCCTTCCTCGCCCATGCGCTCAACGACAAGGTGGTGCCGTTCCAGAACAGCATCGCCATGTTGAGCGCGCTCCGGGCCAAGGCCATCCCCGCCGAATGCCATCTGTTCGAGACGGGCGGCCATGGCTTCGGCATCACCCAGCAAGCCGAGGCTTCCGCGCCCTGGCCCGACCTCTTCCTCGCCTTCGCAAAGCGCCATGGCGTATGAGCAAACAAGTCGCCCTGTTCGTCACCTGCCTGGTCGACCTGATGCGCCCGCGCATCGGCTTCGCCGCGATCCGCGCTCTGGAGGCGGCGGGCTGCGAGGTGGTCGTGCCCGAAGGCCAGACCTGCTGCGGCCAGCCCGCGCTCAACAGCGGCGACCGAAGCCATGCGGCGGCGCTGGCGAAGCAGACCATCACAGCGCTCGAACCTTATGCAGCGATCGTCGTCCCCTCTGGCTCCTGCGCGGGGACGATCCGCTGTCATTATCCGGAAATCTTCGAGCATGACCCGGAATGGCTCCCCCGCGCCCAGGCGGTTGCGGCCAAGACCTTCGAGATCATGGCCTATCTCGACGAAGTCTGCGGCTGGAAGCCCGAAGGCGTCAGCGTCGACGCCAAGGCGACCTATCATGACAGTTGCTCCGGCCTGCGCGAACTCGGCATCAAGGCCCAGCCGCGCCGCCTGTTGAAAAGCATCGACGGACTGACCTTCGCTCCCCTCCAAGGCGAAGAAAGCTGCTGCGGTTTCGGCGGCACCTTCTGCGTCAAATATCCGGCCATCTCCAACGCCATCGTCGGGGAGAAAGCCGACGCCATCGACGCGACCGGCGCCGACCTGCTGCTGGCGGGCGACCTGGGCTGCCTCATGAACATGGCGGGCAAGCTGAACCGCTTGGGGTCCAAGGTCCGTGCCTATCACGCCATCGAACTGATCGCGGGCATGGGCGACGGCCCCGCCATCGGGGAGGAGCCATGAGCGCCTTCACGGACCGCGCCGATGCGGCGCTGGCCGACCGCATGCTGAAGATCGCGGTCGAGCGCACCGCCGGCACCGCCGAAGCCAAGCGCGCCATCGCCGTCTCCGCCTTCCCCGATTTCGAGGCTGCGCGGACCCGCGCCGCCGCGATCAAGGACCATGTCATCGCCCATCTCGGGGCCTATCTCGAACAGTTCGAGGCCAACGCCATCGCTGCCGGAGCCAAGGTCCATTGGGCCAGCACCGCCGACGAAGCGTGCCGGATCGTCATCGACCTCTGCAAAGCGGCGGGCACGAAGACGGTCGCCCGTTCCAAATCCATGCTGGGCGAGGAAATCGGCCTGCCCCACGCCTTGGCCGAAGCCGGGATTGGCCGCGTCGAAACCGACCTGGCCGAACATATCATCCAATTGGCCGACGAACGCCCCTCGCACATCATCTGGCCCGCCATGCACAAGACGCGGGAGCAGGTCTCCGCGCTGTTCAAGGCCAGGCACCGCACGCCGCATGAAGAGGAAAGCATCGCCGCCATGGCCGAAAGCGCCCGGCGCGAACTCCGCTCGCAGATGCTGGGCGCGGATGTCGGCATATCCGGCGCGAACTTCCTGATCGCGGACACGGGCGCCATCTGCACCGTCACCAATGAAGGCAATGCCGAACTCTCGCTCGTCCCGCCCCGCGTCCATATCGTGACGGCGGGCATCGAGAAGATCGTGCCATCCATGCCCCACGCCATCCATATGCTGCGGATGCTGGCGCGATCCGCAACCGGCGCAGCGCTGACCCAATATACGACCTTCTACGCCGGCCCCAAACGCCCCGGCGACAGCGACGGGCCGGAGGAGATGCATATCGTCCTGGTCGACAATGGCCGCACGACAATGCGCGAGGAAGGGCTGGCCGAGATGCTGCGCTGCATCCGCTGCGGGGCGTGCATGAATCACTGCGTCGTCTTCCGCCAGATCGGGGGCCATGCCTATGGCGGCACCTATCCGGGGCCGATGGGATCGGTGCTGACCCCCGCGCTGGATGGTCTGGCGGAAAGCCGCGACCTGCCCCATGCCTGCACGCTCAACGGCAAATGTCAGGAGGTCTGCCCGGTCCGCATCCCGCTCCCCACGCTGCTGCGCGGCTGGCGCGAGAAAAGCTGGCGCGAGGGGCTGGAGCCGAGGTCCATGCGATGGGGCTTGAGCTTCTGGGCTTTCGCCGCTCGCCGCCCGAAGCTCTACCGCTTCGGCACCGGCATCGCCGTGCGCGCCATGCGGATGATCGGGAAAAAGGGCTGGATCACCCGGCTCCCGCTGGCGGGCGGCTGGACCCGTTATCGCGACATGCCCAGGCCCGCGCCGCAAAGCTTCATGGCCCAATATAGCAAGGAGCGCCGCAAATGAGCGCCCGGCAGACCATTCTCGCCCGTCTTGAAGGCGCCGCCCCGGACAAGGCGGAAGCCGACGCCTTGCTGGCCGCCCCCGAGCGCCCGGCGGTGGATGAGGGCGCGCTGACGGCCGAGTTCCTTGCCCGGCTCGCCTTGCCGGGCGTCAGCGCGACGCATGACGCCATTGAGGGCCTGCGCGACCTCCCGGCCGCCATCGCCCGCTATCTTGCGGGACAGGACGAACCTTTGACCCTCTGCCTGCCGCCCGACCCGCGCCTCGGCCCCTGCGACTGGAGCGGCTTCACCGTCCACGATAATGCCGCACCCGACGAAACCGCCACCCTCGCCATCGCGCGCAAGGGGATCGCGGAAACCGGCTCGCTGATCTTCGAAACCTCTCCGCAAGCGCCGATGCTCCCCAATTTCCTGGCCCTGCACCATATCGTGCTGCTGGCCGCGCAGGACATCGCGCCTTATCTGGAGGACGCCCCGCTGCCGGGCGCCCAGCCCCGCGCCCATTATTGGATCACCGGCGTGTCCGGCACCACCGACATAGAGGGCAGCTATGTGCGCGGCGCCCATGGCCCGCGCTTCCTTCATGTCATCCTGCTGCGGGAATGATAACCGCATGTTAGAACACTATTCCACATTTCGGGAATAAAGGGTTACTTTCTGCGCTTCGGACGCTATAAGCGGGACAGAAGCCCCTGCATGGAGATTCCCTGTGTTCGAGAAGACCTATCACGCGACGCATCCCGACATGATGGAGTGCGTGGACAATGAGAGCTTGCGCGACCGCTATCTGGTCGGCGGCATGTTCGAAGCGGGCAAGGTCGTCTTGTACTACTCGCATAATGAACGCTTCGTGATCGGCGGCGCCGTGCCGGCGGGCGGTTCGCTGAAACTGCCCGACCAGACCGAACCCGCTTCGGCGGCGGGTCATCCCTTCCTGGAACGCCGCGAGGCGGGCGTGGTGAATATCGGCGGCCCCGGCGCGATCACCGTCGACGGCGCGCGCCACGAGATCGGCAACAAGGAATGCCTTTACATTCCCATGGGGTCGAAGGAGGTCATCTTCGAAGGCGCGGAGGCGCGTTTCTACATCGCCTCGCTGCCCGCGCACAAAGCCTGCCCAATCAGGAAGATCACGCTGGCGCAGGCCAATCCGCTGGAGCGCGGCGACCTCGCCAACTCCAACCACCGCACCATCTACCAGCTCGTCATCCCCGGCGTGTGCGAAAGCGCGCAGTTGCTGATGGGCCTCACCGTCCTCGAAACCGGCAGCGTGTGGAACACCATGCCCCCACACCTCCACGACCGCCGCAGCGAAATTTATCTTTATTTCGATCTTCAAGGCGGCGACCGCGTCTTCCACTATATGGGCGAACCGGACGCGATGCGTCACATCGTCATCGAGAATGAGGAAGCGGTGATCTCCCCGCCCTGGTCGGTCCACATGGGATCGGGCACGAAGAGCTACGCCTTCATCTGGGCGATGGGGGGCGAGAATCTCGATTATACCGACATGAACGTGCTCGACATCTGCCAGTTGAAGTAAGCTCGCAAAACTCCCCTCCCGCAAGCGGGAGGGGCTGGGGGTGGGCCTCCGCCGCCAGCGTTGAAGCGCCCCGCTATCGCGAGGCGCACCCACCCCCGACCCCTCCCGCCCGTGGGAGGGGGGAGACAGGAAATGACCACTCCCTTCGATCTTACCGGCCAGGTCGCGATCGTCACCGGCGCCAATACCGGCATCGGTAAGGCGATCGCGCTGTCGCTGGCGCAGGCTGGCGCGGACATCGCCGCCGTGGGCCGCACGCCTGCTGAGGAAACCGTCGAAAAGGTCCGCGCGCTTGGAAAGAAGGCGGAAATCGTCTCCGCCGACCTCTCCACCATCGAACCGGTCCAGCGCGTCGTCGACGAAACGCTGGAAAAGCTTGGCCGCCTCGACATCCTCGTCAACAATGCCGGAATCATCCGCCGCGCCGACAGCGTCGACTTCACCGAGGAAGATTGGGACGCGGTGATCGACACGAACCTGAAGGTCCTCTTCTTCCTCTGCCAGACGGCGGGGCGGCACATGCTGGCGCAAGGTTCGGGCAAGATCATCAACATCGCCTCGCTGCTCTCCTTCCAGGGCGGCATCCGCGTGCCCAGCTACACCGCGTCGAAAAGCGGCGTGGCGGGACTCACCAAGCTGCTGGCAAACGAGTGGGCGGCCAAGGGCGTGAACGTCAACGCCATCGCGCCGGGCTATATCGCGACCAACAACACCGCCGCCTTGCAGGCCGACGAGACCCGTAACCGCCAGATTCAAGAGCGCATTCCGGCAGGCCACTGGGGCGATCCCAGCGACATCGGCGGCGCGGCGGTATTTCTGGCGAGCCAGGCAGCCAATTATATCCACGGCCACACGCTCGCCGTCGATGGCGGCTGGCTGGCGCGCTGATCGGAGAGTGACGTGCTCCTGCGAAGGCAGGAGCACGTCACATCTAGAGGAGGGGTGCACTCTCCCACATCCGGAAGAGGAGGAGGATCGATGCCCCATATCGACAGGCGAACCGCCTTGGCTGGAACCAGCCTCACCGCCCTTGGCTTGGCGCTCCCCACGCAGGCCGCGCTCCGAAAGACCGGCGCCCGCCCCGGCCCCTTCCTGATCGGCGCCGATATAAGCTGGCTTCCCGAGGATGAAGCGGCGGGCGCCCGCTATTTCGTGAAGGGCGAGCGGAAAGACCCGATCCTTATCCTGCGCGACGCGGGATTCAACGCCATCCGCCTGCGCATCTTCGTCGACCCGTCCAAGGGCTATTCGAAACGCGAACCCGACAAGGCCTGGGCAGGTCTCGACCAGACCGTCAAGCTCGGCCGCCGCGTCCGCGAAGCGGGCATGGGGCTGGTCCTCAGCTTCCATTATAGCGACATCTGGGCCGATCCGGAGCATCAGGGCGTCCCCGCCGCCTGGAGCGGCTATGATCTCCCGCAGCTTGCCAGGGCGGTGGAAGCTCACACCCATGACACGCTCGTCGCGATGCGGGCGGGCGGCGCGCCGGTCGACATGGCGGTGATCGGCAATGAAACGACCTTCGGCATGCTCTGGCCCCATGGCCGGGTGAAGCTCTCCACCCCGACCGGCAATCCCGTCACCGACGCCAATCATGCCAGGGTCGGGGAAGTCGGCGGCTTCGACGCCTTCGCCCAGTTACTGCGCGCCGGGATCGCAGGCGCCCGCAAGGCCGAACCGGCGGTCCAAATCCAGCTTCACAACCATCTCGGCCGCCACTGGCCGATCGTGCGCGAATGGACCGATGCCCTGATCGCCCGCCAGGTCGATTTCGACGTGATCGGCTTCTCCTGCTACCAGCAGCGCGCGCAGGGGGACTGGGCCGCGACCTTCAACGCGTTCGTGAAGCGCTATCCCGACAAGGGTCTGCTGGTGGCCGAATATTCCAGCCGCAAGCGCATGCTGAACGACCTCGTCCATAATCTGCCGGGCAAAAGGGGCTGGGGCACGTTCATCTGGGAGCCGACCCGCCATCAGGAAGCAATCTTCGACCTGAACGGCGGGAATGCGGGCGGCGGACCCAAGCCCGACCTGATTTCGCAAGGCCTCAACAGCGCCGAAGCGCCCGGCGGCCTTGCCGCCCAGCCACCCGCGCCCGAACCGGAACCGGCCGGTCCCATCGGCCATGGCGGCGACTATGTCGCCAATCCGCTGCTCGACCTCTACGCCCAAATGGCGAAGGCCTATCGATGAGGCGGCGCGACTTCGCCCTAGGGCTGGGCGCGCTGGCCCTGACCGGCTGCGCCACCGGACGCGGCGGGGGCCGGAGCGATCCGCTGATCTTCGCCTATTTCGCAACGGGCAAGAAAGGCGAGGCGGACGGCCTCAAGCTCGCCGTCAGCGAAGACGGCTTCACCTTCCGCGCGCTCGCCAACAGTCGCAGCCTGCTGATCCCCGAGGTGGGCGAAAAGAAACTGCTGCGCGATCCCTTCCTCTTCCACGACGGCCGGATCTATCATCTGCTCTGGACCACCGCCTGGGAAGGCGTGACCATCGGCCATGCCACCAGCAAGGACCTCCTCCACTGGTCCGCGCAGGGGGCAATCCCGGTGATGCAGCACATTCCCGGCACCCGCAATTGCTGGGCACCCGAGGCGATCCGCGACCCGCGCACCGGCCGCTATGAACTCTTCTGGTCCAGCACCGTCGCAGGCCGCTTCACCGAAACCGCCGGGACGTCGGAATCAGGCTACAACCACCGGCTGTGGCGCAGCAGCACGGCGGATTTCAAGACTTTTTCAGAACCGCAGCCGCTTTACGATCCCGGTTTCAGCGTGATCGACGGCACCTTCGCTCATGGTCCCGACGGCGGCCTCTATCAGATCGTCAAGGATGAAACGGTCCAGCCGCCCCGCAAATGGCTGCAAATTGCGCACGCGCAAAGCGTCAACGGCCCCTTCGGCCCGCTGTCGCAGCCCTTCTCCCCCTCCTGGGTCGAAGGCCCGATGACCGCTCGCGTCGGGGACGCGCTGATCTGCTATTATGATGTCTACAGGGAGGGCCGCTGGGGCGCCGCCCTGACCCGAGACATGGCGCATTGGGAGGATGTGAGCAGCCGCCTCACCATGCCCGTGGGCGCGCGTCACGGCTCCTTGCTCCGCGTGCCACGCGCCTTGGTGGACAGGATCGGCTGACTGACGACTATATTTTAGGACCAACCGCCCCCCAGCGCGAGGAAGATCGCGATCTGATCCTGCACCAGTTGCACCCGCGCCGCCGCCGCCGCAGCCTCCGCATTGGCCAGCGAGCGCTGCGCGTCGAGCAAGGACAGGAAATCCCCCCGCCCGAAACGGAACAGCTTGCCCGCTTGGGCCCCCGACACGCCCGCGCTGTCCCGCGCCCGGTCGAGCGCCGCCGCCTGCTCGGCATGGCGGCGGTAGCTTTCCAGCGCCGTCTCCGTCTGCCGCAAGGCCTCCAGCACCGTCCCGTCGAAGCGCGCCAGATCGGCCTGCACCTGCGCGTCGGCCTGCGCGATCCGCGCCTTGACGACCGGCCGGTTGGGGAAGCTCCAGCTCAGCAATGGCCCCAGACTCATGCCGAAGCTGGTTCCGGAGCCAAAGCTTTTCAGCGGCCCGCCCAGCCCCAACGATCCGCCGATGCTGATCTGCGGATAAAGGTCTGCAGTCGCCACTCCGACGCGGGCGGTGTCGGCGGCGATGCCGCGTTCCGCCTGCCTGATGTCCGGCCGCCGCCGGATCAGCGCCGCGCCATCGCCCACCGGCATGGGCGCATGCAGCGCAGGCAGGGTCGCGCAGCCCTCCACCTCCTTGGGATAATCCGCCGGCGCTCGCCCCAGCAGCGTCGCCAGCAGATAGAGTCCACCCTGCCGCTGCGCATCGAAGGCGGGCAGGCTCGCCTCGCTGGCGTCGACCGCTGCCCGCGCCCGGCTGACGTCGAACGCCGTGCCGCGCCCGCCCCGGAACAGCCGCC
The DNA here is from genome assembly GCF_013375535.1 of Sphingobium sp. 15-1. GTDB lineage: Bacteria > Pseudomonadota > Alphaproteobacteria > Sphingomonadales > Sphingomonadaceae > Sphingobium > Sphingobium aromaticivastans. The sequence continues at coordinate 2,673,459 of NZ_JABXJG010000001.1, read as the reverse complement.
GCGTGGCATTGAGAGTCTCCCGTTGCAGGGCCACGACGCGCCGGTTGACGGCCAGCGAATAATTGGCGGCGCAGACCTGCGCATAGGCCCTGGCGGTAGCGGCCGCCACGCCGACCCGCACATAGTCGCGCGCCGCCACGACCGTTTCCAGATCGGCGGTGCTGGCCTCTATGGCGCGCTTGATCCGGCCGTTCAGGTCGAGCGGATAGGAGGCGGCAAGGCCCAGATCATAGCCGACCACGCCGGGCAGGCTCTCCGCCGTGCCGGAGGGCCGCGCCAGCGTCGCCCCGCCGCTGACCGTCGTGCCGATGGTGCGCCCGGCCTCCGCCTCGCGCAGCACCGCCTCCGCCGCGGTCAGGTTCGCGTCGGCCACGCGCAGGTCGGTGTTGGCGGCAAGCGCCTGCTCGACCAGCGCATCCAGCCGGGGATCGTCATAGAGCCGCCACCAATGATCGGGCAGTTCGGCATTGCTGAAACTGGTTTCCTGCGCCGACAGGAAAGCGCCCTGCGCGACGGGGGCGGTTGCGGCGGACTTTTCCGGCGGGCGATAATCCGGGCCTGCGGTCGCGCAGGCCGCCAGCGCCAGGGCCAGAAAGGGCGTCCACAGTTTCGCGCTCCCCTTCCCAGGGAAGGAGGGCGTGCCGGTAGCCGGGACGTTATGCATGGCGGCACACCCCCGGCTTCGCGTCCTTCCGCGCCGGTTCGATCGTCACTGTGGCGGTGCGCCCCGCGATCAGCTTCACCTCCGCGGGCACCCTGGTCAGCTTCACCCGCACCGGAATGCGCTGGGCGAGGCGCACCCAGGAAAAGGTCGGCTCGACCGTCGGCAGCAAATTGCCCGAATCCGAACGGCTGCTGTCGTTGATGCCATAGGCGATGCTGTCGACCCGCCCATGCAGGTCCTGCGCCTCGCCCATCAGCCGCACCGTCACCGGCGCGCCGATGCAGACCAGCGGCAGCTTGGTTTCCTCGAAATAGCCCTCGACGCGCAGGCTGTCACGGTCGACCAGCGCCATGGCCTGCTGCCCCGCCGCGACGAAATCGCCCGGATGCAGGTCAAGATTCGTGACCACGCCGTTGACCGACGCCACCACCTGCGTGCGCTTCAGATTGAGCGCAGCGGCGTCCCGCGCACTCATCGCCTCGGCCAGCGCAGCCTCCGCCGTCGCCACCCGCGCGACATTCTGCTCATGCGCTTCCTTCGCGACGAGGTCGCCCAGCGCGACGTCGCGTGTCGCCTCCCGCCGCGCCTGGCCCAGCGTCGCCTTGGCGCTGGCGATCCGCGCCTCCGCCTGCTCCAGCGCCAGCGCATAGCGCGGCCGGTCGATCACGAACAGCAGGTCACCCGCCTTCACCGCCTGATTGTCATGCACCGCGACGGAGGTGACGAGTCCGCCGATGTCCGGCGTCACCCGCACCACATCGGCGCGCACCCGCCCGTCGCGGGTCCAGGGGCTGCGCTCATAATGGTTCCACATCCACACCGCCACCAGCGCGGCGGCGATAACGATGACGATGGTGGCGGCGCTCCTGATCAGGGCAGGGGGGATCAGCGTGGCGGCAAAACGGTTCATAGGCGGATTCCAAGGGAGGGAACGAGGATGGCGAGCGCGCCCAGCATCAGCACGAAGATGCTGAGGTCGACCGCCGCCCGATAGGCAAGGAAACGATAGAGGCCGAACGCGCCGATCAGCCGGGTCACGCCCCAGCTCAGGATCAGCGCGACCAGCGCCAACAGCAGGAGGGTCGGCACATAGACGCCGCCCAGGGCGATTTCTCCGGTCATGCGGGCTGTCCGATTGGCGAGGGCCTGCGATAGCCTTCGCTGTCAGGGAAAAGATTGCGGCGCAGGCTGACCAAAGCGAGGATGGCTTCTCGCCGGATCATGGCGCTGGGATTGCGCGACAGGTCGCTGATCGCATGGTCGATGTCGGTGAGCAGGGCGGACCTCGCAGGCGCGGGCGCATCCGGGTCCAGCCCGCGATAATGGGCGCTGACGCCCGTCAGGACATCGGCCAGCGGCGCGGCGTCGTCGGCGGGCAGGTCGAGCCGCAATTGCCGCAATTCGCCAATGGCGACGCCGGTCCGCAGGTCGCGCAGCGCATCGTAAAGCGGCCGCCCGCTGTCCGACCGCACCGCCGCCAGCCGGGGCGCCAGCAGCGCGATACGGTCCAGCATCCGGTTGATCCAGCCGCGCACGTCGGGCGGCGTCATCAGCGTGGCGCGGTTGGCGATGTCGTTCCAGCCTGCGCGCACCGTGCGCCGGATCGCCCGCTCGACCCCCGCCGACTGCAACAGCCCGGCCATGATGATCGCGAACCAGATGCCGACCAGTTGCGCCACCGTGCCGTTGGCGTAGCTGGCGAAGGCGCTGACATAGCGGTCCGACAGCAGCACGGGGCTGCCCAGCCCCAGCAGCGTCGGCAACGCGATCCCGGCCCAGCGCGGCGACGCCATCATCGTGCCGAGCAACAGCAGCATCGGCGCATAGGCGGCCGCCAGCATGGCGAAGCCGTCGAGGCGCGGCATGATCGCATAGCCATAGACCGCCCCCAGCAGCGAAGCGGCGATGGTGCCGATCATGAAGCCCTTGAGCGGCGCCAGCGGATTGTCCGACGCCGCGAACAGGGAGAGGAACACGCCCGCCAGCATCACCGCGCTGCCGCCGTCCTTCCAGCCGCTGCCGATCCACAGCGCGCACCCCAGCGCCACGGTGGCGAAGGCGCCGAAGGCCCCGCGCGCCGCTCCGGCATAATCCTTGTGCAGCTCACGGTTGCGCCGCCCCTCCAGCAATTCACCGACGCGGGGGCTGACGGCCTCCCGCCTGTGCGTCACCATCTGGTCGTAGAGGTCGCGGCAATCGCGATGCGCCGCGATCAGCGTGGCCAGCCGCGCAAACAAGCTGAGGCGCATCATCTCCGCCCAGCCCATCTCCGCCCGCGCCACCGGTTCCAGCGCGGCGCAGCGGGCGATCAGCGCGTCCGCCGCCGCGGTGCGGGCGACAATCTCCTCGCCGGGGTCCACGATCCAGGCCCGCGCATCGGCAATCAGCGTCACCACCTCCCGCGGCACCTTTCCCCTGCTCGCCGCCTTCAGCATCGCCAGCCGGTCCTCGACCGCCGCGCCCAGGGGCAGCAGCAGCGAAAGCTGGTCCTGCATCGCCCGCACCGTGCGCACGCGGGGCGCGAGGCGGCTGATGTCGAAGGGCAGATGCACCGACATCTGATGCAGTTCGGTGATGTCCTGCGCCAGACGGCGGCGTTCCTGCGCCAGCCCCTCCACCGGCGCCAGCGCGATGGCGTCATGGGACCAGCGTTCGGCATCGCGCAGCATCGCCTCCACCCGCGCAAGCAAAAAATTGGTGATGGAACCGGGGAAGACGACGCCGTGGACCAGGCTGCCGCACATTATGCCGATGGTGATCTCCTGCACGCGCAATGTCGCCACGGTGAAGATGGTCTGCGGCGTGTCGACGTCCGGAAAGACGATCAGGCAGGCGCTATAGCCCGCCAGCACGAACATATAGGATCGCGGCGTGCGGTCGAGCAGCGACACGAACACGCAGGTCGCCATCCACAGCGCCATGGCGAGCGACAGCAGTTCCGGCGCATTGACCAGCGGCGGCACGATGGCGACGGAAAAAATCGCCCCGGTCAGCGTGCCGATGACGCGGAACACCGCCTTGGAGATCACCGCCCCGGCCAGCGGTTGGGCGACGATATAGCTGGTCAGGAACGCCCAATAGGGCCGCTCCAGCCCGATGCTGAGCGCCACATAAAGCGCCAGCATCGCCGCCGCGAAGCATTTCAGGGAAAAGAGCGCGGCGGGCCAGCCGATGCGCTCGCCAAAGGCGTTCATCCTAGCGCTCGCATGTCAGGGCACTCATCAGGACTGCCCCCGCCGCTCGGCCATGCGCCGCTCCAGCAGGTTCAGCAGATTGACGACGATCTCGATCGCGGCGTCGGGCACGCCGTCCAGCAGCTCGCGCCGCAAATTCCCCAGCCTGGCTTCGATCTGCCCCACCAGTTCCTGCCCCTCCGGCGTGAAGGCGACTCGGTTCGAACGCCGATCATCGGGATTGGGCACCCGTTCGACAAGCCCCGCCGCCTGCAACTGGTCCAGCGTCCGCACCAGCGAGGGCTGGGTGATGCCCAGTTCCTCGGCCAGATCGGCCTGCCGCACATCCGGACCCAGCCGGTCGAGATAGATCAGGCACCAACCCGCGCTGTTCGACACGCCGAATTCGGCCAGCGCCAGATCGGCCAATTGCCGCCACTGGCGCGCCACCTGAGGCATTTTATGCGCCAGGGCGCGCTTCAATTCCGATCGGGACATTTTTCTTAGATAGCTAACTAATTTCTGCGGTCAAGGGCCATCTTGATCCTCCCTGCGCGAAGCGTGGGGAGGGGGACCGTTCGCGAAGCGAATGGTGGAGGGGAGCGCCCGCAGGGCGCCGCAGGTCGCGCCAATTTCCCCTCCACCACCGCCTTTGGCGGCGGTCCCCCTCCCCATCTCTCGATGGGGAGGATTTTTGGCGCGTCATGTAAAAGGGGCCGGAAACTCCCGTTCCCAGCCCCTTTCCTAACCTACCGAAACCCTCAACCCCGGCGCGTGCCCGAAAAGCCCGCCGCGCCAAAGGCCCCAAGCTGCATCGTCCCGGTGATGGCATCCCCATTCACCTCCGCCTCGCATTCCAGCGTCATCGGCATCGGCAGGGTCATGTTCATCTTCCAGCTCAGCTTGTTGCCGTCGACCTTGCCCTCGGCCACGTCGAGCGAGCCCATCATGCCCGCGAAGGTGCCATGAAAGCCGTCGCCCGCGCTGATGACGGTCAGCACGCCATTCTGGTCGCCCATCGGGGTCTTCGCCACGCAATCATAGGCGCCGTCCACTGCTGCCATATCCCTTCTCCTTGAAGTTAAGGGCTGTTCGCCATTCAGTTCAGGTGGAGCCGAAAAGTGGGATTTTCGAGCATCGGAGCGCAGCGGACCCTCAGTCCGTGAGCACCGAAGCGCAGAAAATCGCGCTTTGCAGGCCCGCATGGGCTGAATGGCGAACAGCCCGTCGTCAATCCGCCAATGTGCCCATCTCCACCGGAAGGCCGACCGCGTCAAGCTGCGGCTTCACCAGTTTCGCGTCGCCCACCACGACCCAGATCAGCCGGTCGGGATTGATCGCTTCCCGCGCCGCCTTGTCGAGATCGGCCGCCGTCATCGCCCGATACACGCCCGGCAGGCTGGCATAATAATCGTCCGGCCGCCCCAGCATGCGGTTGCGCATCATCGCGCCCAGCAAGTCGGACGAGGTTTCGAAGCTGCCCGGCAGCGACAATATCTGGCTGTTGATCGTCTGGTTGCGCTCCGCCTCGGTCGTGCCCTTGGCCGTCAGGAAATCGCTGATGTCTTTCCGCGCCGCGACGATGGACTCGCCGGTCTTGTCGGTCTGCACCGGGGCATAGACCAGCAGCGGGATCGTCTCCTTGACGCCGGGAAGCGCGCTGCCCGCATAATAGGCCCAGCCCTTGCTCTCCCGCAGGTCCATGATCAGGCGGGATGTCGAGCTGCCGCCCAGCACCTCATTGGCGGTCAGCAGCGTCACCGGATTGTCGGTGCCCGCCTTGTTGGTGAGCAGACCTGCCAGGATCATCGACTGCGGGCTTTGCGGCTTGTCGACCAGGATGATGCGCGACGGGCGCATCATGCGGTCCATGCGGAATAGCTTGGCGCCCTTGGCGACCTTGGGCGCCTTCCAGTCTCCGAAGCGCTTTTCCAGCAGCGGCATCACATCGGCCAGCGTGGTATCGCCGGTCACGAAGATGGTCGCATTGTCGGGCCGCAGCCATTTGTCGTGGAAGGCCACCAGATCGGCCCGCGTCACCGCCTTGACGCCGCTTTCCGTGCCCGATCCGGTGAAGGGAATGCCGTAGGGATGCGCCTGCCCATAGAGCAGCGGCGGCAGCAGGCGCTGCGCGATCGGCATCGGCTCGGTCTTTTCCGCCGCGATCCGCGTCAGTATCTGCCCGCGCAGGCGTTCGACCTCGGTCGGCGCGAAGGCTGGATTGCGGATCACGTCCGCCAGCAGCCCCAGCGAGGCGTCCAGATTGGGCTTCAGCGCATAAAGGCCGACATTCGTCGCATCCATGCTGTTGCCCGCGCCGATCGAGGCGCCCAACCGCTCCTGCTCCTCCGCGATCTGCACCGAGCTGCGCGTCTTCGTGCCCTCATCCAGCAGCGCCGTGGTCAGCCCCGCCGTACCCAGCTTCGCCTTGTCGTCGGCGGCATTGCCCGCGTCGAAGGACACGGAAACCCGCACCACCGGCACCGTCGCCCGGCGGGCGAAGACGATGGGAATCCCGTTCTTCAACGTCGCATGCTCGACCGCCGGGAACTCCAGATCCTTGACTGGCTCGATCCCCGGTTCGGCAATCTTCGTTGGCGGCGGCGGGGTCGCCGCGACCGGAGCGGGTTTCTTCGGATCGCGGAAATAGGCCGGATGATGGGTCGCGTTGCCCGCCAGCGCATTGTCCTCCGCCGAACGTTCGCCCGGCGCCACGGTCAGGCGGAACACCGGCCTTCCGAGCCATTTGCGCGCCACCTCGCTCACCGATTGCGGCGTGGCGGCGGCGGCGGCGGCCAGATCCTTCTTATATTTGGCCGGATCGTTGGAATAGACCGCCCCCTCGGCCAGCGTCACCGCCTTGCCGCTGAAGCCGCCGACCTTCTCCAGCCCGCCGATGATACCCGAAAGCTGCTGCGTCGCGGCGCGCTGCACCTCGTCCGCCGTCGGCCCCTTGGCGAGATAATCAGCCAGGAGCTGGTCGAGCCGCTTGCCGACGGCCACCGCGTCCTGTCCCGGCTTCACGTCCACGGTGATCTCCGCGAGCGAAAGCTTCTCAAAGGGCTGAATGCTGGCCTTGACGCCGACCGCCACCTTCTCGTCACGCACCAATATATTGTCCAGCCGTGAGGAGCTGAGGCCGCCGAACACCGCCATCGCCAGATTAAGCGGCGTCAGATCGTCCGAATTGACCCCCGGCACGATCCAGTTGCGGTAGAGCCGGGTGGCGGCGACATTGTCGTGCATCACCTTCTCGACATCCTTGTCGAGCGTCGGGACGGTCGCATCCACATCCTTGGGCGCGGGACCGGCGGGGATGTTGCCGAACCACTTCTCGACCTTGGCCTTCGCGGTCGGCACGTCGATGTCGCCCGCCAGCACCAGCACGGCGTTGTTCGGGCCGTAATGCGTCTTGAACCATGTCTGCACGTCGGCCAGGCTGGCTGCGTTCAGGTCCGCCATCGAACCGATGGTGGAGTGGCGATAGGGGTGCCCCTCCGGCAGCATCGCGGCGAGCTGCGCATATTCGACAAGGCCATAGGGCTCATTCTCGCCCATGCGCTTTTCATTCTGCACGACGCTGCGCTGCGCATCGAGCTTGGTCTGGGTGACGGCGCCGAGCAGATGCCCCATGCGGTCCGATTCCAGGAACAGCGCCCGGTCCAGCGCGCCGGTCGGCACCGTCTCGAAATAATTGGTGCGGTCGAACCAGGTCGTGCCGTTCCAGTCGGTCGCGCCGATGTCCTCCAGCCGGCCGAAGAAGGGTCCGTCGGCATTTTCCGAGCCGTAGAACATCAGATGCTCGAACAGATGGGCGAAGCCGGTCTTGCCCGCCGGTTCGAAGCGCGAGCCGACATGATACCAGATCGACACGCCCACCACCGGCGCCTTGCGGTCGCTATGGACGATGACGCGCAGGCCGTTTTTCAGCGTAAATTCCTCATAGGGAATGTTCACCGCTGCCACCAGGCTGGAAAGCGGCGCGGGCGCAGCGGCGCTGGTCGCTTTGGACGCCGGAGCCGCCTGCGCCATCGGCATGAGGGCAAGCGAAGACAGGCCGAGCATCAGGGCCATCCGGCAGGAAAATGGGGGAAAGGTCATGAGCGCCTCATGATGGTCAATGGATCGGCGGGCAGCATAGCGAGGCGTTTTAGCCGCGCAATACGCATGTGGGAGAGAAGCCTTCCCCTCCTTTCGGGCGATAGGCCGCTGGACAGGCGAAACCAACGCGTTAGGCTCCTCTTCCAACCATAAAAGAGAGGTTTCGCACCCGATGCGCCTTCGCTCCTTCGCCTTCCCCCTTGCGCTCGCCATCCCCGGTCTCGCCTCCGCCCAGACCGCTCCCGCCATCACCGGGGAAGCCATCCGCGCCGACATCGGCTTCCTGGCCGACGACCTGCTGGAAGGGCGCGACGCGGGCACGCGCGGCTATGACATCGCCGCCCGCTATGTCGCCGCGCGGTTCGAGGCGCTGGGCCTGCGACAAGCCATCCCGGATAGCTGGTATCAGCCCGTGACGCTGGCCGTCGCCCAACTCGACAAGGCGTCCGCCCCGTCGCTGACCATCGGCGGCAGGCGCTTCGTCAATGGCGATGACGTCGCCATCGGCGCCTTCGGCCGCGAACCGAAGCAAAGCGTCGAGGCGCAGGCCGTGTTCGTCGGCTATGGCCTGAAATCCGACCGGCAGAAGATCGACGACTATGCCGGTCTCGACCTGAAGGGCAAGTTCGCGGTCGCCCTTTCCGGCTCCCCGGTCGGCATGCCGAGCGAGATCGGCGCGCATCTGACCGCCGAAAAATCCCTGGCCGCGCAACAGGCGGGCGCGATCGGCCTCATCACCATTCCCAGCGCCAGCTATCTCAGTCGGACACCCTGGGAGAAAGTGCGCGAGCGGGCGCAAAGTCTGATGGTGAGCTGGATCGACAAGGACGGCCAGCCCTATGTCCGCACGCCCGCCATTCGCGGCACCGGCACCGTGACCGGGGCCGCCGCAGAAGCGCTGCTCGCCGGATCGGGCAAGAGCCTCGCCGCCATCCGCGCCCAGGCGGAGAAGAAGGGCGTCCGGCCCAGGGGCTTCGCGCTCAAGCCCAGCATCCGCATCGACCGCGCCAGCTCCGTCGAGACGGCACCCAGCCGCAATGTGCTGGCGGTGCTGCCCGGTTCCGACCCGGCGCTTTCCCACGAATATGTGCTGCTGATGGCGCATCTCGACCATCTGGGGGTCAAGGAAAGCGCCAAGGGGCCGGACAAAATCTATAATGGCGCGATGGACAATGCCTCGGGCGTGGCGACCATGCTGGCGGTGGCGAAGGCCTTTATCGACAGCGGCGAACGACCCAAACGCTCCATCCTGTTCGCGGCGGTGACGGGGGAAGAGGACGGGCTGCTCGGTTCGCAATTTCTGGCGAAGAATCCGGTATTGCCGGCGGGGGCGAAGCTGGTCGGCGTGGTCAATCTCGATATGCCGATCCTGACTTATGATTTTCAGGACGTGATCGCCTTTGGCGCCGATCATTCCACCCTGGGGCCGATTGTGGAAAAGGCGGCCAGGGCGGAAGGCATCTCGCTCTCGCCCGATCCGCTGCCTGCCGAGGGGCTGTTCACCCGTTCCGACCATTATCGCTTCGTGCAGGAGGGCGTGCCCGCCGTGTTCCTGATGACGGGGTTCGCCGGGCCGGGCAAAGAGGCGTTCGAACATTTCCTCAAGACCGATTATCACCAGCCCTCCGACCAGATGAGCCTGCCCTTCCATTGGGAAGCAGCGGCCAAATTCGCCAAGGTCAACTATGCCATCGCGCGCGAAATTGCCGACGAGCCGGACGCGCCGCGCTGGTACAAGGGCGATTTCTTCGGGGATGCTTTCGCGCCGGATGCGGCCAAGGCGGTGAGGCCGTAGGAACCGACCGCTTCCATCGAGTTTGAACAGCATGCTTGCGTTCCGGATCAAGTAACGTGCTCCTGCGGAGGCAGGAGCCCAGTTCTGACGGCGGGACTGGGCTGTCGCGAGCCACTTGTCTCGCTCCAGTGCCTTCGCAGGAACACGGAAACTCTAGCTCTAAGGATATTTGCGTAGCGCCTCTTGTGTTGCTTTTATGCAACATTACATCGTGACCAAGCTTCACGAAGGGGATTTTATGAACCTCGAAAAATTCACTGACCGCGCCAAGGGCTTCCTCCAGTCGGCGCAGACCGTCGCGATCCGGATGAGCCATCAGCGCATCAGCCCGGAGCATCTGCTGAAGGCGCTGCTGGAGGACCAGCAGGGCATGGCGTCCGGCCTGATCAAAGCGGCGGGCGGCGATGCTGGCGTGGCGCTGCGCGAAACCGATGCGGCGTTGGCCAAGGTGCCGTCCGTCTCCGGCAGCGGCGCGCAGCAGACGCCGGGTCTGGACAATGACGCCGTGCGGGTGCTGGACAGCGCCGAGCAGGTCGCGGCCAAGGCGGGCGACAGCTTCGTCACCGTCGAACGGCTGTTGCTAGCGCTGACCCTCGCCACCACCACGGCGGCGGGCAAGGCGCTCGCAGCGGCGGGCGTAAAGGCCGAGGCGCTGAACGCCGCGATCAACAATCTGCGCGGCGGCCGCACCGCCGACACGGCGGGCGCGGAGGATCGTTATGACGCGCTCAAGAAATTCGCCCGCGACCTCACCGAAGCGGCGCGCATGGGCAAGCTCGATCCGGTGATCGGCCGCGACGAGGAAATCCGCCGCACCATCCAGATTCTCGCCCGGCGCACCAAGAACAACCCCGTCCTCATCGGTGATCCCGGCGTCGGCAAGACCGCCATCGCGGAAGGGCTGGCGCTGCGCATCGCCAATGGCGACGTGCCCGATACGCTGAAGGACCGCACCTTGATGGCGCTCGACATGGGGTCGCTGATCGCGGGCGCCAAATATCGCGGCGAGTTCGAGGAACGGCTGAAAGGCGTACTCGACGAGGTGAAGGGCGCGGAAGGCCAGATCGTCCTCTTCATCGACGAGATGCACACGCTGATCGGCGCGGGCAAATCCGAAGGTGCGATGGACGCGGGCAATCTGCTGAAGCCTGCCTTGGCACGCGGCGAACTGCACTGCATCGGCGCGACCACGCTCGACGAATATCGCAAATATGTCGAGAAGGACCCCGCGCTCCAGCGGCGCTTCCAGCCGGTGTTCGTGGGTGAGCCGACGGTGGAGGACACCATCTCCATCCTGCGCGGTCTCAAGGAGAAATATGAGCTGCACCATGGCGTGCGGATCACCGACGGCGCGATCGTGTCGGCGGCGACGCTCGGTAACCGTTACATCACCGATCGATTCCTGCCGGACAAGGCCATCGACCTGATGGACGAGGCGGCGTCGCGGCTGCGCATGGAGGTAGAGAGCAAGCCGGAGGAGATCGAGACGCTCGACCGGCGGATCATCCAGCTCAAGATCGAGCGGGAGGCGCTGAAGAAGGAGACGGACAAGGCTTCGCAGGATCGGCTCGCGGCGCTGGAGGAGGACCTCGCCAATCTCGAACAGCAATCGGCCGAACTCACCCAGCGCTGGCAGGCGGAGAAGGACAAGATCGCGGGCGAAAGCAAGCTCAAGGAACAGTTGGACGCCGCTCGCGTCGAGCTGGACCAGGCGCAGCGGGCCGGTGATCTCGCCAAGGCGGGGGAGCTGGCCTATGGCCGCATTCCCGAACTGGAGCGCAAGCTGGAAGAGGCCCAGAACGTCACCCAGGGCGCGATGCTGCGCGAGGAAGTGACGCCGGAGGACATCGCCTCGGTCGTGTCCCGCTGGACCGGCATCCCCGTCGACAAGATGATGGAGGGCGAACGCGAAAAGCTGCTCGCCATGGAAGCGGAACTGGGCAAGCGCGTCATCGGCCAGGCCGATGCGGTGAAGGCCGTGTCCACCGCAGTGCGCCGCTCACGGGCGGGGTTGCAGGACCCGAACCGGCCGCTGGGCTCGTTCCTGTTCCTAGGCCCCACGGGCGTCGGCAAGACGGAATTGACCAAGGCGCTCGCGGGCTTCCTGTTCGACGATGACAGCGCAATGGTGCGCATCGACATGAGCGAGTTCATGGAGAAGCATTCGGTCGCCCGGCTGATCGGCGCGCCTCCGGGCTATGTCGGTTATGAGGAAGGCGGCGTGCTGACCGAAGCGGTGCGACGGCGGCCCTATCAGGTCGTGCTGTTCGATGAGGTGGAGAAGGCACACAGCGATGTGTTCAACGTGCTGTTGCAGGTGCTGGACGACGGCCGCCTGACCGACGGGCAGGGGCGGACGGTGGACTTCACCAACACGATCATAGTGCTGACGTCGAACCTGGGCAGCCAGTTCATCGCCAGCCTGGCCGATGACGAGCCGGTCGAGAAGGTCGAGGACCAGGTGATGGACATCGTGCGGAGCCATTTCAGGCCGGAGTTCCTGAACCGGCTGGACGAGGTGATCCTGTTCCACCGCCTGGGCGCTGCCCACATGGCCCCGATCGTCGACATTCAGGTAGCGCGCATCGGCAAGCTGCTGAAGGACCGGAAGGTGACGCTCGACCTGACGGATGGCGCGAGGGCGTGGCTGGGCCGGGTCGGCTACGATCCGGTCTACGGCGCAAGGCCGCTGAAACGGGCGGTGCAGCGCTATTTGCAGGACCCGCTGGCCGACCTCATCCTGCGCGGCGAGGTGCCGGACGGTTCGACCGTCAGGGTCGATGAAGGCGATGGCGCGTTGAAGCTGGGGATTGGCTGAAGTGCATTTTCGGGTGGATTCAGGACATTCCCCCTCCCGCAGGCGGGAGGGGGCTAGGGGGTGGGCTGGCGCGACATCAGCGTGAATTTTCAACGGCTAAGCTGGAAGCTCGCTGCGCTCGCACCCACCCCTAACCCCTCCCGCCTGCGGGAGGGGAATGTCTTGGATTGGCCAAAACCCGACACCGCAGCCTTCAACAAAAAAGGGGCGCTTCCAACGGAAGCGCCCCTTCTCCATTCAGATCACGGCAAGCCGATCAGTAATCGACCTTCACGCCGACGCGGAACCAGCGGCCGGTGAAGCCGGCGCCTTCCCAAGCCACGTTATAGTTATAGCCCAGGCTGTAGGTCTGGCCCGGATTGAAGTCCGGCTTGGTGTCGAGCAGATTCATGACGTTGGCGTACAGGGTGAACTGGTCGTTGACCTTCACGCTGGCGGTCATGTCGACGTCGATCCAACGCTTGGCGCGGCACTTGAACGGCGTGCCGTCGCGATAGGTGTAGACCGAAGCCCCAGTGCTGGCCTCGCAATCGCCCTTCACGCCTTCATAGTCGATCGACGCCATGTCATAGCCCGACGTATAGTAAGCGGTCAGGTTGATGAACGCCTTGTCGTTGAAGTCCAGCGTGTTGCTCCAGGTGCCGCGCCACTTCGGCGCACCCGAGCAGGACGTCACGTCGCAGGGGCTGAGCGTGCCGTCATAGCGCTGCACAACGCCGCCGACCGACTTCTGGAGCTTCATCAGATAGGAGGCGTTGACGCTGCTGGTCAGGCGGATGTTGCTGCCCAGATCGAAACGGCCCGTAGCCGAGAAATCGAGACCCGATGCGATCTGCGAATCCGAGTTCACGAACGAATATTCGATGAAGCCCAGGACCGGCAGGGCCGTCGGGTGATCGGGATCGGGGATGCCCGGCTTGACCGTCAGACCCGGCAGGTTCACGACGCCATTATTCTGATAATAGAGCGTCGGGACTTCCGAATAATCGGGGCTGCCGATCAAGCCCTTGATCTTGATGTGCCAATAATCCGCGGTGAAGGAGAAGCGTGAGGACGGCTCGAACACGGCACCCAGCGTGTAGGAAGTCGACTTTTCAGGCTTCAGTTCCGAATTGCCGGTCGCCGTCAGACCATAGGAATAAGGCAGCGACGCATAGGCATTGCCACCATGGGCGGCAATGAAGGCAGCGCCTTCCGGAGACGTCGGATCGATCGTCGTCGTGATATAGCCGGTCGTCGGCAGGCCATAAGCCTCGTTGAAGCTCGGGATGCGGAAGCCTTTCGAGAAGGTGCCGCGCAGCTTGATCTGCTCGATCGGCTTCACGATCGCGGTGAACTTAGGCGAAAAATTCTTCTGGCCCGACGAATATTTGTCGTAGCGGCCCGAAGCGTTCAGCGACAGTTGGTCGAAGATCGGCGCATCGAGTTCGAAGAAGGCCGACTTGACGTTACGGCTGCCGATCGCACCCACAGCGTTGATGCTGTAGTAGCGCTCCGACGGATTGTCGTTGTTCGGCGGATTGGCGCTGGGGTTGTCGATCGACTCGTGACGATAGGCGCCGCCGACGGCGAACTTCAGCGCGCCACCGGGCAGTTGGAAGAGCTCCTTGGCCAGCGTGGCCTGGACCTGCCACAGTTCGGAGGACGACTTGTTGATGTTCGTCGGCGCAATGTAATTGCGGATCTCTTCCGAATTGGCCGCCGGATTGATGAAGTTCCAGGAACCGTCATTGATCACGTCGACCAGATGCTGGGCGAACAGATAATTCTTGTTCGTGACCTTCAGGTCGACGCGCGACCAGGTGAAGTTCGCGTCATAATCCCAGCCCGTGCCGAAGGAGCCGTTGATGCCAGCAGCCGCACGATAGGTCTTGGCATCGCTGAACGTCTCACGCGGACGGTCATAGCGGTAGTTGACGCGGGCAAGCTGGCCCGAGGAGGCGAAGGGGTTGTTGGGGTTCAACGTGCCGTTCGCCGCGGTGCAGGTCACGGTGCCCTGCGGGCAGACATAGACCGGCAGCAGAACCGGGCTGAGCACGAAGGTGTCGCCGCCCGCAGCGGTCTGACCGGCGAAGGTCAACGGCGTCAGCGAAGAGGCCGTCTTCACATTATAGAAGTTGAACATCGCATAGGCCTGGGCGCTGCTGCCCACATTGACCGTGGCGTGCAACGTGCCGCCGATGCGCTCAATCGACGGCTGCGCCTGCAGATAATCCTTCACATTGTCCTGCTGGCACTGCTGCGGGGTCGCACCCAGCGCAGCCTGCTGTGCGGGAGTCAGCGTGATCGCCGTCAGGTCGCGGCAGCCGGCGGCGGGATTGGCGAGCACCCAGTTGCCGCTCGGCGTGAGCGAAGTCGGGTCATAAGGGCGCATGACCGGCACGCGAGTGGACCCGATGCTCAGGATCGCGCCATTGCTCTGGACGCCATTGACGACGTTATTGGCCAGGCAGCTACCCGAATCATTGCAGTAAGAGCTGAGATCGGCGGTATTCCAGGGGAAGCCGCGATCGCGGGCATAGAGCGGGTCGCTCTTCTGATATTCGCCGTTGATGTAGACGTTGAAACCGTCTTCATTCAGCTTGCCATAGCCATAGGTGGCGTCGATGCGGCGTTCGCCGGCATCACCGCGCTGCGAAAGACCGGCGGATGCATTGGCGTGCAGGCCAACGATTTCCTTCTTGACGATGACGTTGACCACGCCCGCAACGGCGTCCGCGCCATAGGTGGCCGACGCGCCGTCTTGCAACACGTCGATGCGGTCGACGATGGCGTCGGGAATCGCGTTCAGGTCGACGAAGTTGCGGTGACCGTCATCCGCCAGCGGATAGGGGGCGCTGCGCAGGCCGTCGAACAGGGTCAGCGTGTTGCCGCTACCCAGGCCTCGCAGCGACACGGCGGTCGCGCCAGTCGCAAAATTGAAGCTGTTCCAGCTCTTGCTCATCGAACCCGCATTGTTGGCGGAGATCGACTGGACGGCATCGGAAATGGTGTTGACGCCGCGCTTCGTCAGCTCCTCGGAGCTCAGCACCGTCAGCGGCGCTGCGGTCGAGGTCGACGGATTGCGGAAGATGGAGCCGGTGACGACAATGGTGTCATTGCCTTCATCGGTTGCGGCCTGCGTATCGGCGGCCTGCGGCGCTTGTGCGAAAGCGGGTGCGGAGAAGGTCGCGAGGCCGGCGCCGACGAGGGTCAACGCCTGAAGAGCCGCGCTACCGCGCAGCCCGATCTTGGTTATGGTCTTCACTATCCAGTCCCTTGCTCTGGAGTGATGACGGGCTGAAAGCCCATCGTCTGTTCCGTTCTTTTGACGCGTGAAGAGAGCAAAAGGAGCCCGACAGCAAACCCTCTTCACACGTACTGCGCAATACTCTGCGCAGTCGTTTTATAAGTGTAAAGCAGTGTCGAGGGTCGGAAATCGCATTTGAAAGAAACTGTAGCATTTATGCCACAATCGCGCAAAATGGTCGTTGAACGCCCGTATAACAACTTTGTTATAGACCCGTGTTTCCGGGAAAAACTTTCGCATTCGGTGCGTCGTAACGAACGAAGAAAATTATAGTTCCGTGAAATATTACTTCAACGTTGCGGCATCGGTCCGGTCAGCAAAAGCGGGTCGATCCGCGCATCGTTCCACTTCATGCCCCAATGAAGATGCGGTCCGGTGGCGCGCCCGGTGGCGCCGATCGCGCCGATCTGCTGTCCCTGAATCACATGCTGACCGGGAATCACGTCGATCCGCGACAGGTGCAGAAAGGCGCTGTTGAGACCATGGCCATGGTCGATCATCAGCAGATTGCCCTCCAGGGTGAAGGGGTGATCGGCGGCCAGGATCACCACGCCGTCGGCCGGCGCAACGACAGGATCGCCCGGCGCCCCCGCAACGTCGACGCCGCCATGATAGGCGCCCGGCTGCCCCTGATAAATCCGCTGCGCCCCGAACAGGCCGGAGATGCGGCCGATGCGCGGCCAGATGAACCGCTGACGCCAGCCCTGCGCGTCCGTCACCGTGTCGCGGGCGGCGGCGATCTGCTCCAGTTCCGGCTTGCGCAGGGCAAGGAAGGCTTCCGTGCTTTTCGTCGGCCGCAGCGGCGCGTTCACCTGCTCGATCCGCCAGTCGCGAGGCGCCACGGCAAGGGCACGGTCGAAAAGCGTGCCGTTGGCAAGACGTCCGGCAAGGTGGGCCTGCGACGCGGCATCCCGGTCAAAGGCGATCAGGAAGCGGCCATCGGCATCGACCGGCACCAATTGCCCGTCGACGCGCAATTCGACCGTCCCCCTGGGCGCCGTGCCCTGCAACGTGCCGCCCTGGACGGGCGCGCCAACCAGCACCAGTTCCGTGGCCGGGGGCGCGGCGAAAGACGCGGCCGCCACGCCGGCCATCGCCAACGCCACGGCGGCGATCCAGCTCTTCATCTATAATCCGACATTTTACAGCCCACGCGCCTTCAATTCGGCCTGGGCGGACATTTCGGCGCTGGCATAGGGTTCCTGCCGGGCGATGCTCCAGTAGCGCAGGTCATCCAGCGGAATCTTCCGTCCGCTGACGGCGCAGATCACATGGTCGCCCGCCTGCAGCACACGGAAGCTGTAGGCCATATAATGCAGCCGGGCCGGGCGGTCGCGGTTGGACATCAGCATGGGATCACTCGGCCTTTCTTGCGCGACGGCGTCATCAGGAAAACAGGTCCTGCTGGCCCGTCTCCTGGCCCTCGCGCGCTTTGCGCGGGGCGCGGGATGGAGTCGATATAGCCTCGGCGGACGGCTTCTCAAGAGGCGCGCCGCCATCGATGCTCGCGCCCACCGCGCCGTCGCGGAAATGCAGGCTGACCGCGCCCGCCGCCCGCGCCTCCGCCACGGATTTTACCAGCCGGTCGCCCGCCATCACCCGCGCAAAGCCGCGTTGCAGCGGCAGGTCGGGATTGACCGACGTGAAGAGACGCGAGACGCGATCGAAAGCGGTCGCCCGGTCCTTGTAAACGCGCTCCAGATAATCCGGGCGCAGCCGCAACCGGCCGACGCGCTCGGCGGCGCGGCTGACATATTGGCGGAGCAGCGCGGGGCGCAGGGCGCCGCTCGCCTGCCCCAGATGGGCGCGGGCATCGGCAACGCGGTGACGCAGACCGCTGACAAGGCCATCTGACAATTGGTCCAGCCGCTGGCGCTGGGGCGCGAGCAGCATGTCCGGCGTCGGCATCAGCCGCGCCTGCATCTCCAGCCGTTCCCGCGCCTGCGCCGCACCCCGCCGCACGGCCCGGTCCATGCGCAAGCCCTGTTCGGTCAGCGTCGCCAGCAGCTCCGCCCGCACCGGCACCGCCATTTCCGCCGCCGCCGTGGGCGTCGGCGCACGCATGTCGGCGGCATAGTCGCAGAGCGTCGTATCGGTCTCATGCCCCACGGCGGAGATGATCGGGATCGAACATTCCGCCACCGCCCGGACGACGATCTCCTCGTTGAAGCTCCACAAATCCTCGATCGAGCCGCCGCCACGCGCCACGATCACCAGATCGGGGCGGGGCAGCGGACCGCCCGGCTGCATCTCGCTGAACCCGCGCACCGCCCGCGCCACCTGCTCGGCGGCGCCCTGCCCCTGCACCAGCACGGGCCAGAGCAGCACCTGCGTCGGGCAGCGATCCTCCAACCGATGCAATATGTCCCGGATCACCGCCCCCGTGGGCGAGGTCACGACGCCGATCACCCGTGGCATGAAGGGCAAACGCCGCTTGCGCTCCCGGTCGAACAGCCCCTCCGCCGCCAGCTTCTGCTTCAATTTCTCCAGCAGCGCCATCAGCGCGCCTTCACCCGCCAGCTCCATCCGCTCGATCACGATCTGATATTTCGACCGCCCCGGATAGGTGGTGAGCTTGCCGGTGGCGATCACCTCCACCCCGTCCTGCGGCGCAAAGGGCAGGCGCGCCGCCCCACCCTTCCACATCACGCCGTCGATCACTGCATTGTCGTCCTTCAGGCACAGATAGATGTGCCCAGACCCCGCCCGCTTGAACCCGGAAATCTCGCCGCGCAGGCGGACATGGCCGAAACGGTCCTCGACCGTGCGCTTCAACAGGGCCGACAATTCGCTCACCGACAGCGGCGGCGCGTTGTCCCCTGCGCGTTCCTCGGCTAACAGGCGCCCCGAGACATCTAAACCAGCTTCATATTCCGGGGACATGGGCGAAATGAACATCCTTCTGTTGGGCGGCGGCGGCCGCGAACATGCTCTGGCCTGGAAGCTGGCGCAATCGCCTGCTCTCAGCACCCTTTATGCCGCGCCGGGCAATCCCGGCATAGCCCAGCATGCGACATTGGTCGACCTTGATGCCACGGATCATCGCGCCGTCGTGGATTTCTGCCTGCGCCACAGCATCGGCCTGGTGGTGATCGGCCCGGAAGCGCCGCTGGTCGACGGGCTGGCCGACAATCTGCGGGTGAAGGGCTATCCGGTCTTCGGCCCCGGCAAGAAGGCCGCGCAGCTTGAGGGGTCCAAGGGCTTCACCAAGGATCTGTGCAAGCGCGCCAACATCCCCACCGCCGCCTATGAGCGCGTCCACAGCAAGGATGGCGCCATCGCCGCGCTCGACGATTTCGCGCTGCCGGTGGTGATCAAGGCGGACGGTCTGGCGGCGGGCAAGGGCGTGATCATCGCGGAAACGCGGGAAGAGGCGCTGGAGGCGCTCGACTCCATGTTCTCCGGCGCGTTCGGCGCGGCGGGCGAGGAAGTGGTGCTGGAGGAGTTCATGACCGGCGAGGAAGCCAGCTTCTTCGCCCTCACCGACGGCAGCGCGATCCTGCCCTTCGGATCGGCGCAGGACCACAAGCGCGTGGGCGATGGCGACACCGGCCCCAATACCGGCGGCATGGGCGCCTATAGTCCGGCCCGCGTGCTGACCCCGGAATTGGAAGCGGAAGTGATCGAGAAGATCATCCGCCCCACGGTGGAAACGCTCGCTGCCGAAGGCACGCCCTATAGCGGCGTTCTTTATGCCGGGTTGATGCTGACCGACGAAGGGCCGAAGCTGATCGAATATAATGCCCGCTTCGGTGATCCCGAATGCCAGGTGCTGATGATGCGCTTCGACGGCGATCTGGTGACGCTGCTGCTCGCGGTGGCGGAGGGCAGGCTGGCCGATCAAGGGCCCGTGCAACTGGCGGACCGCACCGCGCTCACCATCGTCATGGCAGCGAACGGCTATCCCGGCACCCCGGAAAAGGGCGGCGCGATCACCGGCATCGACGCGGCGGAAGCCACCGGGGCGCGGGTTTTCCATGCGGGCACGGCGGACAGGGACGGCGCGATCGTCGCCCATGGCGGCCGCGTGCTGAACGTCACCGCGACCGGCGACACGGTGAAGGCGGCGCAGGAAGCGGCCTACAAGGCGGTCGACGCCATCGGCTTCCCGACCGGCTTCTGCCGCCGCGATATTGGGTGGAGAGAGGTCGCGAGGGAGGAAGCCGCGCGCTGATCCCCTTGCAGCGCGCCCTCAACCATCCTTAAATAGGCCAAATTCGGACAGGGAGGGACGAGCGATGCAAGAATTTTTCATGGACTATGGCCTATGGCTGCTGATCGCGCTGCTGGTCATCATCGGCATCGTTTTCCTGCTGTCCGGACGCAACCGGCCGAGTGAGCCATCCGTCCCGGCGGAAGTGAAGAAGCCTGCCCCGCCCACTGCCGCCCCGCTTGCCGCCGCCACGCCTGTTGCCGCGCCGCCCGTCTCCACGCCAATCGAGCCCGTCGCGCCCGAACCTGTCGCCGCTGCCCCGGCACCGGCTGAACCCGTCGCGCCCGCGCCGGAACCGATCCCGGTCTCGCCCGCCGTCACCACGCCCTCCGCCGACAAGGACGATCTGCTGAAGCTCAAGGGCGTCGGCCCCAAGCTCAACACGCTGCTGATCGAATTGGGCGTCACTCGCTATGCGCAGATCGCCGGCTGGAACGACAGCGACATCGCCGCGATCGACGCGAAGCTGGGCAATTTCAAGGGCCGTCCGGTACGCGACCAGTGGATCGACCAGGCGAAATATCTCGCCGCGGGTGACCTTGCCGGGTTCGAAGCCAAATATGGCAAGATCTGAACGGTCAGGCCGGTAGGGGCGCCTTCGCCAGCGCGGGAGCCGCCCCGCGCCCTTGCGGCACGCTGCCGAACAGCAGCGGCAGCAGCGCGCCCCGCGCCGCCAGCCGGTTGCCGAACGCCAGCAACAGGATCGACAGGGCCAGCGTCGCCGCAGCGCCCACGCCGGTCATGATGACCACGCCCATCACCAGCGGATGCCAGAGGTAGAAGAACAGGCTGTCCCGCCCGATCGCGTTGACCGGCGCGAAGTCCAGCCACAGCGCCGACAGCATCGGCAACAGCGCAATCAGGCCCAGGCACATCAGCAGCCGCGCCGGCACGAAAGCCAGCTCATCGTCGGCATCGTACAGCCCCGCCCACCAGATCAGGCCCAGCAACGCGACCGCCCCGGCGATGGGCAGGTAGCGCCGGGCAATGCGCCGTTCCGCCATCAGCATGCCGAAGAAGAAATAGACAGGATAGCGCAGATAGCGGCTGTCCAGCGACAGCAGGCTGTGCCCCACCGGGCCGTGCGCAAGGCCGAAGCCGTACATGACCGCCAGGCTGACCGGCGTGCCGATGGCCAGCAGCACCAGCGGCGAGAAGGGCAGCAGCCGCGTCAGCATGATCAGGAAGAACAGCGTCGGCACATACCAGAGGTGGAAGGGCGGCCGGAACAGCAGGTCGAACGGCAGGGTCCAGTGCAGCGCCTCCCCGCTGGCGAGCATATAGACCAGACCGGCAAAAGCCCAGGGCAGCAGCATCCGCCGGCCATAGCGGGACATCAGCGCCTGGGTGGAATCGGCGCGGGTGCGGGTGACATTGAGCAGATAGCCGGAAATGCCGACCATCAAGGGCATGCGAAATCCCGATCCGACCCATAGCGCCAGATCGTGACCGCCGGTCAGCTCCATCACGTGCCCGCCCATGACGAGCAGGATCAGCATGCCTTTCAGCAGGTCGATCGACGGATTCTTCGCCACGAAAATCTTGCCCCAGCGTCCCAATCGGAACGCTAGCGCCATAGGGTTGCGACATCGTTAACGGAAAGAAACGAATACGGCTTTGCAGCGGAGAAAAAATCTTTATCTATATCTTTCGATGAAGACGCCGCTGCTGCAACGCCTCGACGCCTCCCCTTTCGCCAAGTTCGCGCTGGCGGTCCTGGTCTTTTGCGTGATCGTCGGCGGCTGGCTGGCGGTCGGCCGGTATCGCGATGCGCGCGCGACGCTGCCGAACGACGACCCCCGGCAAAGCGCCTGCTCGCTGTGGTTCGTGGGGAGTTCGTCCATGCACCGCTGGACCAGTCTCAGCCAGGACATGAGGCCTTGGCTGGCCCATAACAGGGGCATCGACAATGCAACCTTCGCGCAAATCCTGCCGCGCTTCGCCAATGCGGGGGACGATCACAAGCCGGTGGCGATCATTCTCTATGCCGGCGAAAACGACATCGCCAACGGCATTGCGGTCCGGACCGTCATCCGCGACCTTGCCTATTTCCTGGACCTGCGCAACCGGATGATGGCCGACGTGCCGGTCCTGGTGCTGTCGATGAAGCCCAGCCCGACGCGCCGGTCGAGCTTCTCCAACCAGATGCTGTTCAATGGGGCGGCGCAAAGGCTTATCCCACAGGTTCCGCTGACCTATTATGTCGACATCACGACGCCGCTGCTGAAGGACGGGAAGCTGGGCGACAATTACCAGCCCGACGGCGTGCATATGAACCCGGCAGGGTATCGCATCTGGGCGGAGGTGGTGCGCCAGCGGCTGAAGCAAGTCCTGCCGCCCAAGACGGTAGGCCGCTGCGCGCCTTGATGGGGGTGGGAGGCGGACGGTCTGCTTTGCGTCGCTTTCCTTAAAATACACCGTGCTCCTGCGAAGGCAGGAGCCCAGTTCAGACGGTGCGATGATATACAAAGGGCAGGGCTGGGCTCCTGCCTTCGCAGGAGCACGGAGCGCTTAGAGGCAACTATTGGCAAATCAGCCCCACCGACCGACAGACCGACGCCCTTACCCCCGCCCCAATATCTCCCGCGCCCGCGGCCCCAGACGCTCCGCCGCCGCGGCATGAATCCCCGGCGCAGCGCAGAGCAATCCGAAGGCGGTCGGCTGCGGCCGGTTGAAGGAAAAGGGATTGCTGAGCGCATCGGTGACGATCGCCCCCGCCTCCTCCGCGATCAGCGCGGCGGCGGCAACGTCCCATTCATTGCCCCAGCGCACCGTGGCGACCAGATCGGCCTCGTCCGCCGCCACCATCGCCATGCGCAGCGCGATGCTGTTGGGCTTGTCGACGGTGACGAGATCGCGGTCATGGCGGGGCAACTGATCCGCCGGCACCCGCGAACCCGGCAGGATGGCCCGCGATCCCGCCTGCAAAATACGCCCGTTGCGGGTCGCCCCTGCGCCTGCCTGCGCTATCCACAGTTCGTTTCGCGCAGGCGCCGCCAATATGCCGAAGCGCACCGCGCCATGCTCCACCAGCGCCACCGACACCGCCCAGCCGGGCCGCCCGCGCAGATAATCCCGCGTCCCGTCGATCGGATCGACCACCCAGACGCGGGGCAGGTTCAGCCGGTGCACGGTGTCCGCCGTCTCCTCCGACAGCCAGCCAGCCGACGGATCGATGGCGTAGAGCCGCTCGCGCAGCATCGCGTCCAGTTCCAGATCGGCTTCGCACACCGGATGGCCGGGCACTTTCTCCCACTGGCGCACGCGCGTCTCCCCGCCCGCCCAGAGCGTCAGGGCCCGGTCGGCCGCGTCCGACACGACCGCCACCACGTCGCGCAAAGAGATGTCAGCCGCCGGCAACGGTCATCCCGTCGACGCGGATGGTCGGCACGTTCATGCCATAGCGGAAGGCCAGGTCGTTGGCCGGCACCAGCGCCCGGAACATGTCCTTCAAATTGCTGGCGATGGTGATTTCCGACACCGCCTGACCCACGGCGCCATTTTCGATCAGGAAGCCTGCGGCGCCCCGGCTGTAATCCCCGGTCACGCCGTTGACGCCCATGCCGATCAGTTCGGTGACGTAAAGGCCGCGCTTCACGTCCGCCATCAATTCGCCCGGCGAGACCGTGCCCGGCTCCATATGCACATTGGTGACGCCCGCGCCCGGCGCGCCGCTGCCGCCCCGGCTGGCATGGCCGGTCGGCTCCAACCCCAATTGCCGCGCCGAAGCGCTGTCCATCAGCCAGCCGGTCAGCACACCCTTGTCGATCAATGCGCGGCGTTCGACCGGAAGCCCCTCGCCGTCGAAGGGCCGCGAACGCAGGCCGCGCAGCCGCAGCGGATCGTCGACAATCGTGATGGCCGAATCGAACAGCGCCTCACCCAGCGATTCCAGCAGGAAACTCGACCGCCGTGCGATCGCCGGCCCCACCATGCCGCCGATCAGATGCCCGACCAGGCTGGAGCCAATGCGCGGGTCGAAGATCACCGGCATCACGCCGCTGCCCACCTTCACCGGATTGAGCCGCGCCACCGCCCGATGCCCGGCGCGGGTGCCGACCGTTTCTGCATCGTCCAGATCCGCGATATGGCGGACGCTGTGGCTGGCATGGTCGCGCTGCATGTCGGCGCCGGTCCCGGCCAGCACGCTCGCCCAAGTCGAATGGCTCGTCCCCGCATAGGCCCCGGCAAAGCCATGGCTGGTCGCCAGCGCCATCTGGCTCCGCCCGGTCGCCGCGCCGCCGCCTTCGCTGTTGGTGACGCCCGGCACGGCCCGCGCCGCCTCCTCGGCTATCATGGCGCGCTCCCTGAGCTGCGCCGGTTCCGGCTCGAACGGATCGGTCAGGTCCAGCGCGGGCAGCTTCTTCTTGAGCAGCCGGTCTTCGGGCGCAAGGCCCGCATAGGGGTCCTCCGGCGCCTGCCCCGCCATGGCGATGCAACGGTCGACCAAAGTCGCCAATGTCGCCGGATTCATGTCCGACGCCGAAATGCTGGCGGACCGGCTGCCGATGAACACGCGCAGGCCGATTTCCTCGCCCTCCGACCGCTCCACATCCTCCAGCGCGCCCAGCCGCACGGATATGTTGGTCGAGGCGTTGCAGGCATAGATGGCGTCGGCCGCATCCGCCCCAGCCCGGCGCGCCGCCGTCACCAGATCCTGCGCGCGGGACTGGGCTTCTTCTAGGCTGAGCATGGACTGTGTCGATTCCTGAAAGGGGATATGCAGGGCGAAGGGGCGGCCTTACGCGCTTGGGCCATGGTCGGCAACCTGCCCTTCCGGTCGCTCATCCAACCAGTGCCGCAACAGATGCCAGGCGACCGCCATCGGCGGCGGCGCGATGAAGGGCGCGTCCTCTTCGCCAGCCATCGCGGCGCGAACGCCCGCCTCATCGCACCAGAAGGCATGTTCGATCTCATTTTCATCGATCTTCAGCGCGTCGTCATCCGCCTGCGCCGTGCAGGCGATCATCAGCGAGGAGGGGAAGGGCCAGGGCTGGCTGGTCACATAGCGCACCGCATGGGTGGCGACGCCCGCTTCCTCCTTGATCTCGCGGATGACGGCTTCCTCCAGCGTTTCGCCCGGCTCGACGAAGCCCGCCAGCGCAGAATAGCGCCCCGCAGGCCAGCTATGCTGCCGCCCCAGCAACACCCGCCCGCGATGTTCGGCCAGCATGATCACCACCGGATCGACGCGGGGAAAATGCTCGGCCCGGCACGACCCGCATTGCCGCGACCAGCCCGCCTTGACCGGCGCCGTGCGCTGCCCGCACACCGAACAGAAGCGATGCCGCGCATGCCAGGCCAGCAGGCTGCGCGCCGCGCCGTACAGCGCAACCTCATGCCCCGGCACCTCGTCCGCCAGCGCCCGGGCGCGGGCCGAGGCCAGGAAACTGTCCGGCGTATCCGCCAGCAACTCCACGAAGATCGGCCGCTGCTGCTCATCCACGCCCAGCAGCGCATGATGCTCGATCCAGGCATCGCCCGGCAGCGGTTCCATCACCAGATGACCGCCCTCGACCACTGGCTCCAGCCCCTCCAGCACCACCCGGCGGGCCAGCGGCGAGGCGAAGGCGTCCGCCAGCAAAGCGGGATTGGTGCGGACATGGTCGACCCGGTCCAGCCGTCCCCCGCCAAAGGCCACAAGCCGCGAATCCGGGGTGCTAGAGCCGTGCATCGTCCATCCTCTCCTTCATCGCTGCCTCGGCGGCGCGGGCGAACAGGGTCGGCAGGCCCGCCTTCCCGATGTCCGCCATCGGCCACCACTCACCCTCGCCGGGCGGCGTCACGTCCGGCCCGACATGGGCATGGTGCACCGTCAATGCGAGGGAGAAATGGCTAAAAACATGCGCGACCGGCTCGGCCACCCGCCGCCACGACGCGGCAAGCGGCGGCGTCGCGTCGGGCGCATCGTTCCACTCGGAGGAAGGCAGCGCCCGCATGCCCCCCAGCATTCCCTTGTCTGGCCGCCGCACCAGCCAGACCTGCCCGTCGGGCCGCTCGATCCACCAGCCATGGCCCAAACGGTGCGGCTTGGCCTTCTTCGCCGCCTTGACCGGGAAAGCGGCGGGATCGGCGGTGCGGAAAGCCGCGCAATCCTCCCGCAAGGGGCAAATGCCGCAGGCGGGGTTGCGCGCCGTACAGATGGTCGCGCCCAGGTCCATCATCGCCTGCGCGAAATCCCCGGCGCGGGCATCGGGGGTGATCGCGTCGGTCGCGGCGCGAATCTCCGGGCGCGCCGCAGGCAAGGGCGTGGCGATGGCGAAGAGCCGCGCCACCACCCGCTCGACATTGGCGTCGACCACCACGGCGCGCCGCCCGAAGGCGATCGCCGCCACCGCCGCCGCCGTATAGGCGCCGACCCCCGGCAGAGCGCGCAGGCCCTCTTCGGTATCGGGAAACACACCGCCATGCTCGCCCGCCACCGCCCGGGCGCAGGCCAGCAGATTGCGGGCGCGGGCATAATAGCCCAGCCCCGCCCAGGCGGCCATGACCTCGGCATCCTGTTCCGCCGCCAAAGCCGCCACATCGGGCCAGCGCGCCGTGAACTTCGCAAAATAGGGCCCGACCGCCGCCACCGTGGTTTGCTGGAGCATCACCTCCGACAGCCAGACGCGATAGGGATCGGCGGCATTGGCCCCCGGCGGGGCGCGCCAGGGCAGTTTGCGCGCATGCACATCATAATGAGCGAGCAAATCGGATGCTATTTTCTGGATGTTACCCTCGACGCGCATGCCGCCCCTATGCCATTAAGAGAGCCATGACGGAACGCCCCGCGCCCCCTAAAATGAAAAGCCGCAAGGAGCGGGACCAGGAACGCCCACGCGTCGGCGCGCCGCGCCGGATCGCGGACCTGATGCCCGCCATCGGCGCCGCCGCCTTCCGCAAATTCGGCTTCGTCCAGTCCAGCATCGTCACCCGCTGGGCGGAGATTGTCGGCGCCCATTATGCCGCCATCAGCGAACCCGAATCGATCCGCTTTCCGGCAGGCAAGAAGGCGGGCGGCACATTGCAGCTCACCGTCATGAGCGGCCATGCGCCGATGATCCAGCATGTGTTGCCCGACATCATCGACCGGGTGAACCGCTTCTTCGGCTATGCCGCCGTCGCCAAGGTCGCGATGAAGCAGGGCATGATCCAGCCCAGGGAACCGGAACGCCGGCCCCCGCCGCGCAACCTGAAGCCGATTCCGGTCGAGCTGGGCGATTCCCTGCGCGACATTGGCGATCCGGAATTGCGGGCGGTGCTGGAATCGCTGGCGCAGGGGCTTGCCAATAGCGGTGGTTTGCCCAAGATCAGTTAGCATAGCTTAGGAAAAAATGGTTGAATTCCAGCCATCCCCACCTTCGTCACCCCGGGCTTGACCCGGGGTTCCGCTTTTCTTTGAAGCCCCGCCCAGCCCAAGGCAGCGGGCCCCTGGGTCAAGCCCGGGGTGACGGTAAGGAAATGTCCGCTCTTGACCATTTCAGGCCAAATCCCCCACACAGCCTGAAACATTCAAAGGCCGTGACAGGGGCGGCGCATCACTGGACCACCGCATGACCAAACTCCGCCTGGCTCTCCTCGCCCTGCTCGCCATCCCCGCGGGCGCATCTCTGTCCGCATGGGCCGCCCCCGCTGTCAACTGGGTGAGCCAGGTCGTGCTGTCCCCCATCGGCGGCCATGTGCTGGGCAATCCCGCCGCGCCGGACAAGCTGGTCGAATATGTCAGCTACACCTGCTCCCACTGCGCCCATTTCGTGGGCGAGGCCAGCGAGCCCCTGCGCGCCAATTATGTGAAGCCCGGCAAGCTGAGCGTCGAAGTCCGCAACGCCGTGCGCGACAAATATGACCTGACCGCCGCCCTGCTCGCCCGCTGCGGCGGCCCCCGGCGCTTCTTCGGCAATCATGAGGCTCTTTTCGCCAATCAGGACGCCTGGATGGAAAAGCTCCAGGCCTATGAAAAGGACGCCGCCAAGCCCGCCGATCAAAAGGCCGCCCTGCGCGACATCGGGCAAAAGACCGGCCTTTACGCCCTGATGGCCAAGCGCGGCTTCAAGCCTGCCCAGCTCGACGCCTGCATCAACGACCCCGCATCGATGCAGCGCATCCTCGCCATGACCGACGAAGCCTGGAACAAGGTGCAGATTTCCGGCACCCCCGCCTTCACGCTGAACGGCACGCTGGTCCACGGGTCCGACTGGACGCGGTTGCAGGCGGCACTGCCCTGATCTAAACGTGCACGATAACGCCCGACAAACGGAGCCAAAATACCGTGAAAGCCCTTACCGGACTTGCCCTCATCGCTCTCAGCTTGACCATCGCCGCCTGCGGCAAGAAGGATGAAGGCGGCGCAACTTCAGCCGAACCGGTCGCCGCCGTCGCCGCGCCGGCGGGCACCAAATGGTCGGAGACCATCGCCGCGACGCCCGACGGCCAGTTCGTCATGGGCAACCCCAATGCGAAGGTGAAGCTGATCGAATATGGCTCCTACACCTGCTCGCACTGCCGCGATTTCGCCGCTGAATCGGCGGAGGAGATCAAGCAGATTGTCGACAGCGGCAAGATGAGCTTCGAATTCCGCAATTATGTGCGCGACCCGATCGACATTTCGACGGCGCTGCTGGCCCGTTGCGGCGGCAAGGACATCTTCTATCCCCTGTCCGAACAGTTTTTCGCCAACCAGAACGCGATGTTCGAAAAGGCGCAGGCGCTGGGCGACGAAAAATACAAGGCGCTGATGAGCGCGCCCCCGGCCCAGCGCTTCGGCCAGCTTGCCGCCGCCGTCGGCCTGGTCGACTTCGCCAAGCAGCGCGGCATAGCGGAGGATCAGGCCAAGCAATGCCTGGCCGACACCGCCGCCGCCGAAAAGCTGGCCAAGGGCGTGGAAGACGCCAATCAGCAATATAAGATCGAAGGCACGCCGACCTTCATCCTGAACGGCGTGATGGTGGAAAACACCGCCGCCTGGCCGGCGCTGCGCACCAAGCTCAAGGAAACGGGACTCTAGAGCAGAATCCGACCCGATTGCATCGGATCGGCTGCTCTAGACCTTTGTTTTGCCGCGTTTTCCGAGTCAGCAGATGATTCTATCTGCTTGGAAAACGCTCTAGGTCAGGGATTTGGGATTGGGTAAAAGGGGGCTGACATCATCGATGCGGGTTTCCGCTAAAGTGATTTCAAGCCGGATGGCAACATCCGGCGGCTCGGAAATCACGGGCAACAAAAATATGCTGGCCCCGCAAGGGGCCAGCCGCAGGGCGGCTTCCGGCTGCCCCTACCGGCACGCATGCAGATAAAGCGCCTCAAACTTTCCGGCTTCAAGAGCTTCGTCGATCCGACGGAGTTGCGCATCGAACCCGGCCTGACCGGCATTGTCGGGCCGAACGGCTGCGGCAAGTCGAATCTGCTTGAAGCGATCCGCTGGGTCATGGGCGAATCCAGCGCCAAGTCGATGCGCGGCGGCGGCATGGAGGATGTGATCTTCGCGGGCACCTCCACCCGCCCGCAGCGCGATTTTGCCGAAGTCTCGCTGATGACCGTGCAGGAACAGGGCGAGCTGTTCAACGCGGTCGAGGTCGCCGCCGACGGCGAGCTGGAAGTCACCCGCCGGATCGAGCGCGGGGCGGGCAGCGCCTATCGCGCCAATGGCCGCGACGTCCGTGCCAAGGATGTGGCGCTGATCTTCGCGGACGCCGCCACCGGCCCGCACAGTCCTGCGCTGGTCAGTCAGGGCCGCATCGCCGCCGTCATCGCCGCACGCCCGCAGGAACGCCGCGCCATGCTGGAGGAAGCGGCGGGCATTTCCGGCCTGCACGTCCGCCGCAAGGATGCCGAGCAAAAGCTGCGCGCCGCCGAAGCGAATCTGATGCGGCTGGACGAAATCCTCTCCGACATGGACGCCCGCGCCAACAGCCTGCGCCGTCAGGCCAAGGCGGCGGAGCGCTATATCCGCCTGTCGGAGCAGATCCGCATTGCCGAAGCCCGCACCATCTTCGCCCGCTGGCGCGAGGCCGCCGCCAGTGCCGACGCTGCCCGCGCCGAAGCGAAGCAGGCCGAAACCGCCGTCAGCGCCGCACAGGAAGCGCAGCAGGCCGCCGCCGTCCACGCCAACGCCGCCGTCGAGGCGCTTGCCCAGAAACGCGCCGCCGCCCAGACCGCCCGCGACGCCGCCAGCGAGGCGGGCCACAAGCTCACGGCTCTCCGCACCGAGCGCGACGGCGTGGTCCGCCGCCTCCACGACCTCGCCCAGCAGGCCGCCCGGCTGGAGGAAGACCGCGAACGCGAAGGCACGCTCGCCAATGACGCGGCGGAGGCGATCGCCCGCCTTACCGACGAAATCGCCACGCTAAAGGCGCGCATTACCGAGACCGAAGCGATGCGCCCCGATTTCGCCGGCCGAATCGCCCGCGCCGAGGATGCAGCGCGGGACGCCGAACTTGATCTCGCCAAGGCCATGGCGAAGCAGGCTGGCGAGCAGGCCGAATTGCGGGTGGCCGAAGCCGCGCTCGCGGCGGCGCGCAGCCGCCTCGAGCGCGCCAGTCGCGAAGCCCAACGGCTCCAATCCGAAGCCGCCGCCCTGCCCGACGCCGCGCCGCTGGAGGCCAAGCGCGCCGAAGCCCTGACCACCCAGCAGCAGGCCAGCGTCGACCGCGACTCCGCCGAAGCCGCGATCCGTACCGCCGAAACCAGCCGCGCCGAAGCCGCCGAAGCCCGCGCCACCGCCGAAGCCGCGCTTGCCTCCGCCCGTGCCGGACTCGCCGCGCTGGACAGCGAAGCTGCCGCCCTCAAACGGGCCGTCGAAAGCGGCGCCAACAACCGCAGCCGCGCCCTCGATCAGTTGAAGGCCGCCCCCGGCTATGAACGCGCCCTCGCCGCCGCGCTGGGCGACGATCTGGAAGCGCCCATCGCAGCGGAGGGCAAGCGCCGCTGGGCAGGCGCCGCCGCGCTCGACAGCGACCCCAGGCTGCCCGAAGGCTGCACCGCCCTCTCCGCCCATGTCACCGCCCCGCCCGAACTCGCCCGTCGCTTGGCTCAGGTCGCGGTCGCGGACAAAGACGAAGGCCAGCCCCTCGCGGTCGGCCAGCGCCTCGTCACCAAGGACGGCCAGCTTCGCCGCTGGGACGGCTATGTCGCTCTGGAAGGGGGCGCGGCCGCCGCCGAGCGGCTGATCCGCCTCAACCGCCTCGAAGCCATCGCCGCCGCCCGCCCCGCCGCCGAGGCCGAAGTCGAAACCGCCCGCGCCGCGCAGGACTCCGCCGCCGCCCAGGAACGCGAGGCCGCCCAGACCCTCGCCACCGGTCGCACGCAGCTCTCCAGCGCCGACCAGCGCCTGCGCACTGCCCTGCGCTCTGCCGACGAGGCCGCCACAGCGCTCGAACGCCTGACTGGCCGCCGCGAAGCCATAGAGGAACGCCTCACCGAAGCCCGCGCCGATCTCAACGCTGCGCAGGCCGAATATGACAAGGCGCAAAGCAACCGCGCCGCCATGCCGGACGGCGAGGAAACCCACACCCTCGTCGCCACGCTCCAGCAAACCAGCGAAAAGGCCCGCCTCGCCGTTAGCCAGTTGCAGGCCGATCAGGCGCTGGCCGACCGGGCGCTGGCCAGCGACCGCGAACGCATGGCCGCCGCCGATGCGGAGGCCAAGGGCTGGCGCGCTCGCGCGGGCGAAGCGGCCAAGCGCATCGCCGCCATGGTCGACCGCAACGACGCCATCGCCCAGGAGCGCGCCGAAATCGCGGACCAGCCGGACAGCCTTGCGGCCACCATCGCAAGCCTTGCCGAGCAGGGCGACGCGTTGACCCAGGCCGCCGACACTGCCCGCCGCGAGGAAACCCAAGCCGAAGCCGCCCTGCGCGCCGCCGAACAGCGTGCTTCCCAGGCGGGCGAAACGCTCGCAGGGTGCCGCGAAGCCCGCGCCACCGCCGCCGCCCGCGCTGAAGCGGCCGATGAAAAGCGCGTCGAAACCAACCGCCTCTCGGGCGAACGCTTCGAATGCCCGCCGCCGGTCCTGCCCGAAAAACTGGGCTTCGCCAGCGCCGACATCCGCATCGCCCAGACCGAACAGGCGGAACATGACCGCCTCTCCACCGAACGCGAGCGCATCGGCCCGGTCAACCTTGTCGCTGCGCAGGAACTGGAGGAGCTGGAAACCACCCAGGCCACCAGCCGCGCCGAAAGCGAGGAACTGACCCAAGCCATCAACCGCCTGCGCGGCTCGATCGGCAGCCTCAACCGCGAGGGCCGCCAGCGCCTGCTCGCCGCGTTCGAAGCGGTGGACGGCCATTTCCGCCGCCTCTTCACCACCCTCTTCAACGGCGGCCAGGCGCATCTGGAACTGATCGAGAGTGACGATCCGCTGGAAGCGGGGCTGGAGATCATGGCCCAGCCGCCGGGCAAAAAGCTCGCCGCCCTGACGCTTCTGTCAGGCGGCGAACAGGCGCTGACCGCCGTCGCCCTGATCTTCGGCCTGTTCCTGACGAACCCCGCCCCGATCTGCGTGCTGGACGAAGTCGACGCCCCGCTGGACGACGCCAATGTGGAGCGCTTCTGCGACCTGCTCGACGCCATGGTGGGGCAGACCGACACGCGCTACCTGATCGTCAGCCACAATGCAGTGACGATGGCGCGCATGCACCGCCTGTTCGGCGTGACGATGGTGGAACGGGGGGTGAGCCGCCTCGTCTCCGTCAATCTCGGGGGCGCGGAGGCTTTGCTGGCAGCAGAATAGCCAGCCCTATTTCGTAACCGTCATTCCCGCGAAGGCGGGAATGACGAGCCTCACCCCTCCATCCACCCCCGCATCCGCCGGAACAAGCCCCGCTCCGCCATGGGCTCCAGCATCTCGCCCGGCCCTTCCGGATCAAGCACCTCATTGTCCGCCAACCAGGCCTGCACCTCGTTCAGATCCGGCGTGACATAAGGCCGCAGAGTCCGCCCCGCCTTCTCCCGCAACTGCTCGATCGCCGCGATCAGCCCGCGCTCCGCAATCACCGCCGCCACCCGCTCGACCGGCAGGTCCAGATGCTCCGCGATCAGATCGTCGCGAATCTCCCGGATCGCCTCCTCCCGCCCCGCATTGGCCGGCAGCGCCGCATCGATCGTCACGTCGCATTCCGTGTCCAGCCGCATCGAGCGGTTGTTCATGTTGGACGACCCGACGCGCAACACCCGACCGTCGACGATCAATATCTTGGCATGGACATAGATCGGCTCCCCCCGCGCGGTGAAGGGGTGATAAAGCCGCAGCCGCCCATGGGCGTCCCGCGCCTTCAATGCCTCGAACAGCCGGGCGCGGGCGGTGTCCATCGCCTGCTGCTCCAGCCAGCCATCGGCCTGCTCCGGGTTGACGATGACGATCTCCGGCCCGTCTTCCTCGCCCAGCCGCGCCGCAATCGCTTCGGCAATGCGGCGGGACGCGAAATATTGGCTCTCGGCGTAAATAGTGCGCCGCGCCGAGGCGATCTGGTTCACATAGAGCCGCTCGATCTCGATCAGCGGCTCCTGATCCTCCATCTCCGGCGCAGAGCGGGAGATGGCGACATCGACATCCTCGAACTGCACCGGCAGGGCGTCGGGCCAGCAATCCTCCACGCCCTCCACCGGCGCCAGCGCCTCGCCGCCCGCCCCCTGCCACCGGTTCCGCGCATGTTCGCCCAGGGCCGCCGCCACCCGCCCCTGCAAGGCCGTCGTCGCGTCATGCCATGGCCCATAGGCCGACCCGTCCGGATGCCGCCGCCCCGGATCGTCATCGCGATGATGCCGCGTGTCCCACCGGTCCGCCGTCATGTCGATCCCGCCGCAAAAGGCGAAGCAATCGTCGATCACCACGATCTTCTGATGATGCGAGGCGGCGGTCGGATGATGGCTGTCCAGCTTCACCGTGATGCGCGAATTGGCCATCCAGCGGACCGTGGTGAACAGGTTCGAGGGCCGCACCATCGACTTCATCGCTCCCACGTCCCAGCGCAGCAGGAAGATTTCCAGCTCCGGCGTCCGCTCCACCAGCCAGCTTATGAAATCCCCGATTACCGTCGGCGCGCCATCGCCCGCCTCATCCTCCCGGATCAGCGTGATCGCGGCGTCGAAATCCCAGCCGATCAGCATGATCCGCCGCTTCGCCTTCATCATCGCGGCGCGGGCATGGCGAAAATAGGCGTCCGCATCGACGATCACGCTGGCCTTCGACGCCCGGCCGATGCGCCAGCAATCCTCCCCCTCGCGCGGCCCGCTCATGCGCTGCCCACCACCAGGCAGCCCAGGAACATCAGCAGCCCGGCAAAGCGGTTGGAGCGGAATTTCGCCAAGGGATCGATGCCGTCCTCCTTCAACGTCGCCACCTGCCAGCCCAGATGCGCCGCCATCGGCAGCAACGCCGCCAACGCCAGCCCCTGCGGCCGGACCTGCCAGATCGCGCCCGCCCAAAGCGCCAGCGCCAGCGCATAGCAGAGCGTCACCCCGCCCCGCACATGCCGCCCCATGGAGAGCGCGCTCGACCCGATGCCGATCAACGCATCATCCTCCCGGTCCTGCAACGCATAGATGGTGTCATAGCCCACCACCCAGAAGATGCAGCCCGCATAGAGCAATATCCCCGGCAAGGTCAGCGCCCCCGCCACCTCGCTCCACCCCACCAGAGCCGCCCAGGAAAAGACCAGCCCCAACCAGATCTGCGGCCAGCCGGTGATCCG
This sequence comes from Sphingobium sp. 15-1, assembly GCF_013375535.1. Classification (GTDB taxonomy): domain Bacteria; phylum Pseudomonadota; class Alphaproteobacteria; order Sphingomonadales; family Sphingomonadaceae; genus Sphingobium; species Sphingobium aromaticivastans. The sequence goes on along the minus strand of NZ_JABXJG010000001.1, from coordinate 2,638,737 downwards.
CTTCATGAAGGGATAGGCCGCCACCAGCGCCAGCGACCCCAGCGCCACGACCTGCGCATGAAGATGAAGCTGCAACAGCACCACCAGCCCCATCAGGCAAAGCGCCACCAGCCAGACCCAGGCGGTCTTCACCGAAACCGCCCCGCTCGCCAAGGGCCGCGAAGCCGTCCGCGCCACCTGCCGGTCGAGATCGCAGTCGACGATGTCGTTGAACACGCAGCCAGCACCGCGCATCGCGATGCTGCCCAGCAGCAGCCACAGGATCAGCGGCCAATGCGCCCGCGCCCCGCCCGCCAGCACCACTGCCCAGGCGCCCGGCCAGAACAGCAGCCACCAGCCGATCGGCCGGTCGAACCGCGCCAGCAAGGCCAAGGCACGCGGAACATCCGGCAACCGCGCCACCAGCCCACGCGCTTCGCTATCGGGAACGATGCTACTTGCCACAATTACTCCGTTCGCCCTGAGCTTGTCGAAGGGCTCCACTTGTTCTTTAGAGAAGAAAAGGGCTTCGACAAGCTCAGCCCGAACGGAGTTCAAACCGAATGACCGCAACCCCCGCCTGGCCGCCGCAAAGCGCCCCGCGCCTTTATGTCGAGACCCAACTGGGCGAAGGCGTCGCCGTGCCCATAGACGGCAATCCGGCCCATTATCTGATCAGCGTCATGCGGGTGAAGCCGGACGACATCGTGCTGCTCTTCGACGGCCGCTCGGGCGAATGGGCGGCCAGGGCCCGCGACATCCGCAAGCGCGACCTGGTGCTGGAAGTCCTCAGCCAAACCAAGCCGCCCGAGCATGTCCCCGATTTCTGGCTCTGCTGCGCCCCGATCAAGAAGGGCCGCATCGACCTGATCGCGGAAAAGGCCTGTGAATTGGGGGTGGCGCGGCTGCAACCCGTGCTCACCCGCCGCGCCGTGGTGGACAAGCTCAACCTCGACCGCCTGCACGCCCATCTGGTCGAGGCGGCCGAACAATGCGGCCGCACCGCCCTTCCCGAGCTTGGCGCCATGATGAAGCTGGACGCGCTGCTCAAGGACTGGCCCGACAATCGCTGGCTCTTCTTCGCGGACGAAACCGGCGGCGAACCGCTGGCGGATACGCTCAAGGCCCATCCCGGCCCAGCCGCTTTCCTGATCGGCCCCGAGGGCGGCTTCGACCCCGCCGAACGGGAATCAATCCGCGACCACCCCAAATCCGTGGCGGTCTCGCTCGGCCCCCGCATCCTGCGCGCCGAAACCGCCGCCATCGCCGCGACCACCGCCTGGATGACGATCAATGGGGATTGGCGCTGAATTTAGGCGCAGCGTGCTCCTGCGCAGGCAGGAGCCTAGTTCAGACGGCGGGACTGGGCTCCTGCCTGCGCAGGAGCACGCTGTGCCAACCCCCAAATATCGTTTTCTTACGCAACCGGATTGAAGCCTTCATCAACGCAGCTTATTTGAGCGCCGAACGTTGCGCCTTTGCCGCAACCGGGGGATAGATTAAGGCGGGGCATGAGCACCAGAACAGACTCAGGGGGCGACGATCCCATCATCGAGAGCCGCGACCAGTTGATCGCGGCCTTCGCCAAGGGCGCCAAGCCCAAGGACCGCTGGCGCATCGGCACCGAGCATGAGAAATTCGTCTACAGCCGCAAGGATCATCACGCCCCAAGCTATGACGAGCGCGGCGGCATCCACACGCTGCTGATCGGCCTTACCCGCTATGGCTGGAATCCGGTGTTCGAGGGCGAGAATATCATCGCCCTGTCCGGCACCGACGGCACCATCAGCCTGGAACCGGCGGGGCAGTTGGAACTGTCGGGCGCGCCGCTGGAAAATCTGCACCAGACCTGCGCGGAAACCAGCCGCCATCTGGAACAGGTGAAATATGTGGGCGACATGCTGGGCCTGGGTTTCCTGGGCCTGGGCATGTGGCCGGACAAGACGCGCGAAGAGCTGCCCATCATGCCCAAGGGCCGCTACGACATCATGCTGCGCCACATGCCGCGCGTCGGCACGATGGGCCTCGACATGATGCTGCGCACCTGCACCATCCAGACCAACCTCGACTATGGCAGCGAGGCGGACATGGTGAAGAAGTTCCGCGTCTCGCTCGCCCTGCAACCGCTGGCGACCGCCTTGTTCGCCAACTCGCCCTTTACCGAGGGCAAGCCCAACGGCTTCCTCTCCTATCGCAGCCATATCTGGTCGGACACCGACCCCGGCCGCACCGGCATGCTGCCCTTCGTGTTCGAGGACGGCTTCGGCTATGAACGCTATGCCGACTATGCGCTCGATGTGCCGATGTATTTCGTCTATCGCGACGGTCGCTATATCGACGCGGCGGGCCAGAGCTTCCGCGATTTCCTGAACGGCGAACTGCCCGCCCTGCCAGGCGAGAAGCCAACGGAGAAGGATTGGGAGGATCATCTCTCCACCGCCTTCCCCGAAGTGCGGATGAAGAGCTTCCTCGAAATGCGCGGCGCGGACGGCGGCCCCTGGAACCGCATCTGCGCGCTCCCGGCGCTGTGGGTCGGCCTGCTGTATGACGAGGGCGCGCTGGACGCCGCATGGGATCTGGTCAAGGACTGGAGCATGGAGGAACGCCAGATTTTGCGCGATTCCGTGCCGAAACTGGCGTTGGATGCCCCCATCGGCGGCAACCGCAAGCTGCGCGACATAGCGGGCGAAGTCCTCGCCATTGCCCGTAGCGGCCTTTCCGCCCGCGCCCGGCTCAATGCGTCGGGCGACAATGAAAGCGGTTTCCTCGCCCCGCTGGACGAGATCATCGCCTCAGGCCAGACCCACGCCGAACGGCTGCTCGCCCGCTATCATGGCGAGTGGCAGGGCGACCTCAGCCAAATCTACGCCGAGGAAAGCTTCTAGGCAGGATCGGTGGGATGCTGGAGGGCAACAGCATCCCCCCTATCCGTCATGCTAAACAAGTTCAGCATGACGGGCTTTTGAATGCAGGAAACGAACAGCTATTCGGCAGGCTGAACGGCGCCCAAAGGCTTCCGCCCCGCTACCCACGCAAAAAAGCGTGGCACCACGCCATTGCGCGCCATCCAGTCGCTATAGGCCCGATAATCCGCGTCGGCGCTCAAATGCGCCTCCTCGGTCTTCGCGCGCCAATAATAGACCGCATTGGTCACCCCCAGCAGAACGCAATTCCGCGCGACGTCGGTCAAACTTCCCGACACGCTGAGAAACGGCAGCGCGGAAAACCACCAGAACAGATTCTTCGACAGATAGGCCGGATGCCGCGTCCAGCGATACGGCCCATGGGTCAATATCCCCCGATGCGTCAGATTGGAAAAGCGCAACCCGAAAGCCACGGTCGCCCAGGCATAAACCCCGGTCAGCAGCACAAGCCACCCGCCCAACAGCCATTGCAGGACGCCATGGCCCCGCGTCCAGACGTCCCATTCCGCCCCGCCCGCATGATAATCGAGCGGCCCGCCATTCCCCATCAGCACGAAGGGCGGATAGCAGATCAACGCCGCGACCCAGCCCGCCAACAGGGGATTGGCCGTCCGGATATGCGAATCCAGCGGCTTCATCGTCAGCATATAGCCGACGGTCGCCATGCAGACGTCGATCATGAACATGACCGCGATCAGGAAACTCGCCAGCGCCACGGGATGGCTGAAGGCGTCCTCGATCCGCCACGCCACCACGCTGGCGAAATTGCCCGGCACGATCGACACCATGAAGGCCAGGAAAAAGCCCTTCACCGCCCAGGCCCGCGCATGATTCGCGACCTCGACGCGATCCGCCTTTCCACCGATGACCCACTGCCCGAAGGCGTAGCTGGCGTCCCTGGGCTCGACCAGCCGCCGGTCCAGCCAGATCACATAAGGCACCGACGCGACCAGCAACCAGGGCGCCGCGCCCATGAACAGGTTCATGGAAAAGCGGTAATCCCCGTTCCAATACCAGCGCGCGACGCAATAGAAGACCGCGATGGCGAGCCATGTCGCCCAAAGCCCGGCGATCTTGACCAGGCTGACATCCAGCACCGCCCGCCAGGGCCGCGCCGGCGCAGCCCAATCGATCCCGGTCGATGCGTTGCGATGCACCTTGTCGACCAGCAGCGACCACAACACCATCGGCACGCCACAGGCGACCACGGCGGCAAAGCCCGCATTGGGGCCGTCCATCCCATAATGCCGGGCGACCAGCGTCCAAAGCCCCAACCCGACCAGCCCGGCCACGCCAACCCCATGGCTGACGGCGGATTTGGGGCAGGGATCGGCAGGGTCGCTCATGCCGTGGCCCTAGCGAAAATTGGTAAACAACCCCCGAAGGTGGGAATGGGTGGATGGCGAACCTTCTGGAGTAAGTCGTGCTCCTGCGAAGGCAAGAGCCCAGTCCTGCCCTGAGTGGATCATCGCACCATCTGAACTGGGTTCCTGCCTTCGCAGGAACACGGCATGCTTAACGGCAGCTATTGACCAAACCCACCCCGAAACACGCCTCGAATCCTGTCGCCTCAGCCGCCGCCCAGCACATTGATGGTGAACGCCAATATCCCCAGGTTGAACACGAACGCCGCCAGACAATGGAACAGCGCCGTCTGCCGCATCTCCCCATTCGTCACCGCCACGTCCGACGTCTGGAACGTCATTCCCAGGGTGAAGGCGAAATAGAGGAAATCCCAATAGCCCGGCTCCCGCGTATCGGGAAAATCCAGCCCGCCGCTATCCCCGCCCTTCCCGCCCGCCAGATAGAAGATGTGCGCATAATGCATCGCATAGACGAGGTTGGAGAATAGCCAGGCCAGCGCCAGCGTCCCCAGCAGTAGGGCGATCGCCGCCACGCTGTGCCCGCCATGCTGGCTGACCGCGACCCCCACGGCGATCAGGATCACCACCGAGACGATCCCCGTCAGCAACAGCATCAACTGCCGGTTCGCGTCATTGTCCGCCGCCTTGCGCCGCATCGCGTCCGGATCGGCATCCAGCAGCGGCCATGCCGACAGGATGAACGCCAGCGCCGCGACATCGAAGCCCGCCATCACCGCCTCATGCCAGGGCAGCAGCAGCAGCCCGAACGGCACCATGCTCGCCAGCAGGGCCAGGAACATGCCATAACGCCAGGGGAAGATTTGCGACCGGCTCATGCCCCGCATCAAAGGCAAAATCAGCGCGCCGTACAAGCCGCTTTATATCACCGCCGCGATCAGCCCCAACGCCTGCGCCTCATTCGCCTCCAGATACCAATTCTCCGGCGCGCGGTTCAGCAGTTCCTCCATCGACAGTTGCGACCCCAGGATCAGGTTCGCGAACCCTTCATTCTGGATCGCGATCGACGCCTCGATCTCATGCAGCGTGGCCTTGAGGGATGCGATGCAGGTCGACAACGGCCCTTCCAGATGGATGTCCCGTGTGATGATCCGCTCATGGATCATCAGCCGCGTCCCCCGCGCCAGATAGCGGTTCTCCGCCGCGAAGAAGCCCATGAAGGTCGCGCCCGCCGAATAGACCGCCGTCTTGCCCAGGAACACCAGCCGCCGGTCGGGATAGAGATCGGAATGGAAGCGTATGTCCTCCCCCATCATCCGCGCGATTTCCGGATCGCCGCCCAAAGTGGCGATCTCCACCACCACCAGCCCCTGCTGCGGCGCCGACGACAGGCAATTGCGGAAATGTAGATACATGCCATGGTCGACATAGCCCGACAGCATGATCGTGGGATATTCGAAATCCTTGGGGCCCAGCAATGGCGCCTGCATCGACATGAAAAAAGGTTCCTTTCCCTGCCCCTTGGTCGCTCTACGCTTGGGTTCGCAATTGGTGCCTTGCGGCCCGTCGGTTTTTAGCTGGCGCCCCGCCGGAGACGCCCCTAAAGAACAGACCATGACCAAAGGGCAGGGCGCATGATCGCGAAACTGAAAGGGCGGCTGGACAGCACGGGCCTGGACCATGCCATCATCGATGTCGGCGGGGTCGGCTATCTGGTCGGCGCCTCCTCCCGCACGCTCGCCGCGCTGGGTCCGGTGGGGGAAGCGGTGACGGTCCACACCGAAATGCTGGTGTCGGACGATGCGATCCGCCTGGTCGGCTTCGCTCGCGCCGAGGAACGCGACTGGTTCCGCCTGCTGACCGGCGTGCAGGGCGTGGGTTCGCGGGTGGCGCTGGCCATCCTCTCCGCGCTCGAGCCGGCGGAGCTGCACCGCGCCGTGGCGACCGGCGACAAGGCGATGATCGCCCGCGCCAACGGCGTCGGCCCCAAGCTCGCCCAGCGCATCGCCAATGAGCTGAAGGACAAGATCGGCGCCGTGCCCACGCCCGCCGGCGGGATCGGCGGTGGGTTCGCCCCGCTGCCGACCGGCGGCCACAGCGCCGATGCGATCTCCGCGCTGCAGAATCTGGGCTTCAAGCCCGCCGAAGCCAGCACCGCCGTCGTTGCGGCGGAAGAGGAACTGGGCGAGGGCGCGTCGCTGGACGCGTTGGTCCGCCTGGCGCTCAGGAAAGCGGCGAAATGATGCGCCTCCCCCTCCCCACCCGTCATGCTGAACTTGTTTCAGCATCCATCAGGCCTCTCACACCGAAGGGAGGAGATGATGAAAGAACCATGCGTCTATATCCTCGCCAGTCAGCCTTACGGCACGCTCTATATCGGAGTGACATCGAACCTGCTCGGACGTCTGCATCAGCACCGCATGAACGGCATTCTGGGCTTCACAGAGAGATATGCCGTCCACAATCTCGTCCGCTTCGAAATATGCGACACGATGGAACAAGCTATCAACCGGGAAAAGCGGCTCAAGCGCTGGCATCGGCAGTGGAAGATCAATCTGATCGAATCCGAGAATCCAAGGTGGATGGATCTGGCTCCCAGCCTTGGTTTATCGCCTCTTCATCCGGGCCAGCGGCACGATGGATGCTGAAACGAGTTCAGCATGACGGTTGGGGTGAGTGTCGCGCATGAGCGAGGATCGCCTGATCTCCTCCACCCGCCGCATCGAAGATGTCGACGCCGCGCTGCGTCCCAAGTCGCTGGCCGAATTCATCGGCCAGCAGGCGGCGCGGGAAAATCTGCGCATCTTCATCGAGGCCGCCAAAGGGCGTGGCGAGGCGCTGGACCATGTGCTCTTCTTCGGCCCGCCCGGCCTGGGCAAGACGACGCTGGCGCAAATCGTCGCCCGCGAGATGGGCGTGGGGTTCCGCGCCACCTCCGGCCCGGTTATCGCCAAGTCGGGCGATCTGGCCGCGCTGCTCACCAATCTGGATGAGGGCGACGTCCTCTTCGTCGACGAGATTCACCGTCTTAACCCAGCCGTCGAGGAAGTGCTCTACCCCGCCATGGAGGATCGGGCGCTCGACCTGATGATCGGGGAAGGCCCCTCCGCCCGATCGGTGCGGATCGACCTGCCGCCCTTCACCCTGGTCGGCGCGACCACGCGACAAGGCCTGCTGACGACGCCCTTGCGCGACCGTTTCGGCATTCCGGTGCGGCTGCAATTCTACACCGTCGATGAGCTGGAACTGGTGGTGCGCCGGGCCGCACGGCTGCTGGACCTTGCCATCACCTCCGATGGCGCGGTCGAGATCGCCCGGCGCTCGCGGGGCACGCCGCGCATCGCTGGGCGGCTGCTGCGGCGAGTGCGCGATTTCGCCAATGTGGCGGGCGCGGCGGCGGTGGACGCCCAGGTGGCCGACGCCGCGCTGACCCGACTGGAGGTCGATCATCTCGGCCTCGACCTGATGGACCGGCGCTATCTGACCATGATCGCGGACATTTATCGCGGTGGGCCGGTGGGGGTCGAGACGCTGGCGGCGGGCCTCTCCGAAGCGCGCGACACGATCGAGGAAGTGATCGAGCCCTATCTCATCCAGCTCGGGCTGATCGCCCGGACGGCGCGGGGGCGTTGCCTCAATGGGCCCGGCTGGAAGCATCTGGGGCTGAACCCGCCGTCCAATGTTCAGGATGGGTTGTTCGATTAGGATAGGGTTGGTCGGAAATTGGTCAGTCTTTGCCATTGAGCGGTACGTGCTCCTGCGTAGGCAGGAGCCCATTTGCGCCCTCAGTGAATCATCGCACCATCTGAACTGGGCTCCTGCCTTCGCAGGAGCACGGCGCGCCATAGGACAAACCTCAATGTCCGCCTTCCACCCATCTTCGCCGCTGAGCCACATCCCCCGCATACCCCAAAGCGCGTCTCAGAAATCCGCGAAAAATCATGGCCGTTACGGCATGGCGAGGTTATAGCCTGCGAGGCAGGCGAAGACGCGCGCAAGCGACGCGCCGCGAGTGAGGAGATGCCGTTTTGAGGGCGATCGAGCGTTTTCCCAATCTGGTGACCATGTTCTTCGCCCGCGCCAGGGCGATGGGCGACACGCCCTTCCTCTGGCGCAAGGTGGCCGGCCAATGGCAATCGCTGAGCTGGACCGAGGTCGCCCATGACGTCGCCTCGCTCGCCAGCGCCTTGCAGGCCCAGGGGCTGAAACCGGGCGACCCGGTGATGCTGGTCAGCGAGAACCGGCCGGAATTCTGCATCGCGGACCTCGCCATCATGGCGGCGGGCTGTGTCACGGTGCCGACCTACACCACCAACACCACCCGCGATCACCAGCATATCCTGACCGACAGCGGCGCCCGCGCCGTCATCGTCTCCACCGCGAAGCTGGCGCAAAATCTGATGCCCGCCGTGCTGCGGTCGCAGGCGAGCTTCGTCATCGGCATGGAGCCGCTGCGGGGCGCGCAGGGCCATGTCGCCTGCCATCTGTGGAGCGACCTGATCGCCCATCATCCCACCGACATCGACGCCTGCGCGGCCAGCCAGACGGCGAAGCGCGACGATCTGGCCTGCATCATCTACACCAGCGGCACGGGCGGCGCGCCGCGTGGGGTGATGCAGCATCATGGCTCCATCCTCTGCAATATCGAGGGGGCAGGTCGGCTGCTGGAGGAGGATTTCGGATGGGGCGAGGAGGTGTTCCTCTCCTTCCTCCCCCTCTCCCACGCCTATGAGCATAGCGGCGGCCAGTTCATGCCGATCATGCTGGCGGGGCAGATCTATTATGCGGAGGGGCTGGAAAAGCTCGCCAGCAATATCGAGGAAACGCGGCCGACCATCATGGTCGTCGTCCCCCGCCTGTTCGAAGTGCTGCGCACCCGCATCATCAAGTCGATCGAGAAGCAGGGCAAATTCCCCGCCTATCTGCTTGGCCAGGCGCTGCGCATCGCGGCAAAGGAACAGCGCGGACAGAAATCGCTGCTCGACCTGCCTATGAAGGCGCTGCTGTCCCGCACGCTCAAGCCCAAGATCGCGGCGCGCTTCGGCGGGCGGATGAAGGCGCTGGTGTCGGGGGGCGCCCCGCTCAACCCCGATGTCGGCCTGTTCTTCGACGCCATGGGCCTGACGCTGCTCCAGGGCTATGGCCAGACCGAGGCGGGACCGGTGATCAGTTGCAACCGCCCCCGCGCCGGAATTGCGATGGACACGGTCGGCCCGCCGCTCGACGGGGTAGAAGTGCGGATCGCGGAGGATGGTGAGATTCTCGTGCGCGGCGAACTGGTGATGCACGGCTATTGGCGCAATCCGGCGGAAACGGAGAAGGCGCTGCAAAATGGCTGGCTGCACACCGGCGACATCGGGGAGATCGACGCCAAGGGCCGCATCCGCATCACCGATCGCAAGAAGGATCTGATCGTCAACGACAAGGGCGACAATGTCTCGCCCCAGAAGGTGGAAGGGATACTGACGCTCCTGCCGGAGATCGGGCAGGCGATGGTCTATGGCGACCGCCGTCCGCATCTGGTGGGGCTGCTGGTGCCCGATGCCGAATGGACGCGGGAATGGGCGCAGGCGCAAGGACGCAGCGTCGACGGGATCGGGAACGACCCGGCCTATCAGGCGGCCCTGCGCGGAGCGGTCGACCGGGTGAATGACGACCTGTCGGTGATCGAGCGGGTGCGGCGCTTCATCCTGGCGGACGAACCCTTCACCATCGACAATAGCGAGATGACGCCGTCGATGAAGATCCGCCGTCATGTCATCCGCGCCCGCTATCAGGAACGGCTGGACGCGCTGTATAAGGGGTGAGTGAGCCTTATTTGCCCGGCGAACGATAGGGCGTGAAGTCCCCCAGCGCGCAATTTCCCGTCACCATGCCGGTCGTCAGGTCAGCGCTGGTCGCCATGTCGCCGCGGCAATATTGCGATCCCCAGGTCTTGATGATCAGCGTGTCGCCACGCGACAGGCCGGAACAACTGCCGATCAGGTCGTTGCGATAGACCAGCCGCCCGCTCACCCGGTAAAGCAGCACGCTGTTGCTGATCGCCGTCAGATTGGCCTGCGATACGCGATTGACGCAGCTCGTCTTTTCGCCCGGCACCTTGCCCGCGAGGGCGCGCTCCAGTTCGCCGGTCTGCTTTTCGGTCAGCTTGGGCGGCTCATAGCTGCCGGAACATCCGGCCAGCAGCAGCGGCGCCAGAACCAGTCCAGGGCGCAACATCCATCGGCGCATGACACCTCTCCTCGTTCGTCCCCGCCTTCAAGACGATGGGACAGCGCGCAAACCGTCACGCGGCGTCCTTGGCCGCGCGCCGTTCCGCCAATTGCGCGACATCGCTGGCGCGCAGGAAGATATTGGTCGCCCGCTCCAGCCCGATGCTGGTCGGCACCGTGGCCTCCCCCCGCGCCCGCGCCGCATCCACCTCCGCCATGCGGGCCTGCAAGGCGGCATTGTCCGGCTCTACCGTCAGCGCGAAACGGCCGTTCGACTGCGTATATTCATGCGCGCAATAGACGACCGTATCGTCCGGCAAGGCGGCGAAACGCTGCATATTGGCGAACATCTGCGCCGCCGTCCCCTCGAACAGCCGTCCGCAGCCCATGGCGAACAGCGTGTCCCCCACGAAGATCAGCCGGTCCTCCGCCAGATGATAGGCGATATGGCCGGCGGTATGGGCAGGCACCTCCAGCACGGCGGCCTGGCGCGCGCCGATGCGGACGCTGTCCCCCTCCCGCACCGTGCGATTCAGCGTGCCGATCTTCTCCGCCTCGGCCGCCGGCCCGGTGACGATGCAGCCTGTCGCCGCCTGGATCGCCGCATTGCCGCCGACATGATCGCCATGCCAGTGGGTGTTCCAGATCTGGCTTATCGTCCAGCCCCTCTGCCGCGCCGCCTCCAGCACCGGTTCCGCGACGGCGGGGTCGACCGCCACCGTCTCCCCGCTGGCATCGTCGTGCAGCAGCCAGACATAATTGTCGTTGAGCACGGGTATGCGGACGACTTCCAGCATGGCTTACCAGACTCCCGTGTTGGGCATGGACGCCCAGGGTTCGGCCGGTTCCAGATGCCCATCCTGCAACAGTTCGATCGAAATATTGTCCGGGGTGCGCACGAAGGCCATGTGTCCATCGCGCGGCGGGCGGTTGATGGTGACGCCCGCGTCCATCAGCCGCTGGCAGGTCTCGTAGATATTCTCCACCCGATAGGCCAGATGCCCGAAATTGCGCCCGCCCCCATAGGCTTCCGACGGCGTGCCGTCCTCGGCGGGCCAGTTATAGGTCAGTTCGACCTGCGCCTCCTCATCGCCCGGCGCGGCGAGAAAGACCAGCGTGAACCGCCCCTGCGCATTCTCGAAACGCTTCTGTTCCTCCAGACCCAGCATCCGGAAAAAGCCGACCGTCCGGTCGATGTCGGTCACGCGGATCATCGTGTGCAGATATTTGGGCAAGGAAACACTCCATTCGTCGCTATAAAGCAACGGTTCATCTCTGAAGTCTTAGTACAGCCCCAAGATAAGACGCGTCGAGCTTGGACGGAAGAGGGAGGCGGGCATGGCCTTAACATATCATGATAAACTTCTGCTGGGCTGCGCGGCGGTGCTGGCCTTGGGGATGGTCGGCGGCGGCTATCTCCTGGGCGACGGGCTGAAACGCGCCAAGGCGGCGGATCGCTCCGTCACGGTGCGCGGGTTGGCTGAAAAGGACGTGACCGCCGACCTCGCCACCTGGTCGATCAGCTATTCCGCCACCGGCTTCGACCTGCCCGCCGTTCGCGCCGAAATCGACAATAATACCCGAGAATTGCGCGCCTATTTCGCCAGCCTCGGCTTCAAGCCCGACGCCCTGACTGCCACCGGAGCGGGGGTGAACCAATATATCAACAATGGCGTCAACACGATCACCATCACCCAGCGCATGTTGCTGCGCACGACCCACATCGCGCGCGCCCAGCGCGCCGTGGCGCAGCAATTCGATCTCGTCCGGCGCGGCGTTACGCTGCAGGAAGGGTCGGGCATGCGGTACAGCTTCACCAGGCTCAACGACGTGAAGCCGCCCATGGTCGCCGCCGCCACCAGGGACGCTCGCGCCGCCGCCGAGCAATTCGCCCGCGACAGCGGCGCCAGCGTCGGCGGCATCAAGAGCGCGACCCAGGGCTATTTCTCGATCGAGGCCCGCGACGGCGAAGCCGACGGGGCGAGCGACACGCCCTATAAGAAGGTGCGCGTCGTCACGACCGTCGATTTCTATCTCAATTAGAACATCGTGCAGAAAAGTGGGAACCGGTTTTCTGCTTAAAACGATGCGACAACAAAAAACTTAGAGCGCGCAGCCTGCGCCAGATTTAACGCAGCGCGCTCTAGGGTGTGTGGGGATTCAGTTCAGGGTGGAGCGAAAAATGGTGGATTTCGAGAACCGGCGCGCAGCGTACTCAAAGTGCGTGAGCACCGGAAGCGCAGAAGGCCGCCATTTGCAGCCCGCCATGGGCTGAATCCCCAAACACCCTAAAGTGTTTCCGCCTTTAGCGGACACGCTCTCGTCTTTCGATGCCGCATTTTCCGAGCCGTTGACCTAAACGGTCAACTTGAAAATGCTCTAGCGCCGCTTGCTCTTATTATCCCCGATGATCGCCCCGGCCGTGCCGCCGATCACCGCGCCTTCCACCGTGCCAAGGCCGGTCGCCGCGCCCACGACAGCGCCGCCCGCGCCGCCGATCAGGCCGCCGCGCGTCGCGCCGTGAGAGCAAGCGGTCAGCCCCAGCACGCCCGCCGCCAGCAGGCCGAGCGCCGCGAACTTTCCATGATGATGCTTCATCCTCGGTTCCTCTTGTTCTTCGCGTCCCGCTTGCCGGGCTAACGGAAAGGAAGGGGCCAAGGTTCCGTATCGGGCGATCAGTTGGCGGGTTTGGGCGCCGGCAGGCGGGAAAGATTGTCGGCGGCCGCCTTCCCGGCGGGCGATGGCGCTGCCAGCTTCACCGCGCGCTGCCAGGCAGAGCGGGCGACATCCTCATGATCGGTGAGGATAGCGATATTGCCCTCCTCCAGCGCGACCGAGGCGTCATCGGGCGAAAGCTGCACCGCCCGCGCAATATGCGCCTGCGCCAGCTTCATTTCCCCGGAACGACGGGCCAGAGTGGCCGAAAGCAGCCAGGCCAGCGGGTCCCGCGGCACCTGATCCAGCGCGGCATCGAGCGAAGCGCGGGCGCCCTTCACATCGTTCAGCGCCACCAGCGCACGGGCGCGGTCCAGATGGACCTCGCCCTTCTCCAGACCGTCCGGCAACCCACGCGCCAGCGCCGCGTCGAAATCGTCCCGCGCCTTGGCGGCATCGCCACCGGCCAGCGCGGCATTGCCCGCCTGCGCCCACAGCCGCCCGCTCTGCACCATTTCGCCGTTGCGTTCGGCTTCATCGGCTCCCTGTTCGAAGGCGACGATGGCGGGCGCCCAGCGTTCGGCGCGGGCATAGGCAAAGCCCATGCAGTTGCGCGCATAGAAGCTGCCGCCGTCGATCCGCCATTGCTGCGCGAAGGCGACGCCCTTGTCCGGCGCCTGCGCCGCCTGGTCCAGACAGGCCTGGAATTTCGCGGCATATTTGTCCGGCACCGGAATGCGGCCGTCGCTCGCCTGAGCGGCGGGCGCGGCAGCGGCAGAGGCGGACGCCGCCGCTTCCGCCTTTTCCTTCCTCTTGCGGTTCATCACCGCCTCGATCTCCGGATCATAGGCCTGCGGGGCGAGCAGCAGCAGCGGGAGGAGGAAGGGCATCAGAGGCTGTCCAACAGGCTGGCGACGGTCCGGATCAGCAGGGCGATGTCCGGATCGCGGGAAAGACGATGGTCGCCATCCTTAATCAGCAGCGTCTGCACATCGGATGAACGCAGCCGCTCCGCGATCCGCAGCGCCGTCTGCCAGGGAACGTCAGGATCGTCCTGCCCATGCAACAGCCGCACCGGGCAATCGATCGCAATCTCCCCCTCCAGCAGCCGGAGCGACTGGCCGGATTTCCAGAACGCCAAAGTGGTGACATAGGGATCGTCGCCATAGGGGATCGGCTCGACGATCCGCCCCTCCGTCGCCAGCAGCGCCTTGTCCGAATCGGTGAAGCCCCATTCGGTGAAGTCCGGCGCCGCCGCGATGCCGACCAGCCCCGCCACCCGTTCCGGCCGGGCCAGCGCGATCAGCAGCGCCAGCCAACCGCCCATGGAGGAGCCGACCAGCACCACCGGCCCCTGCGTCAACGAATCGATCAGCAGCAACGCATCGTCGCGCCAGCTCGCCAGCGTGCCATCCTCGAACCGCCCCTCGCTCGCGCCATTGCCGGCATAGTCGAGCCGCAGCATCGCCCGGCCCTGACCCTGCGCCCAGCCATCCAGCGCGACCGCCTTGCCGCCTTCCATGTCGGACATATAGCCGGGCAGGAAGACGATCGTAGGCCCCGTGCCAGGCCGATGGCGATAGGCAAGCCGCACCCCGTCCGGGCGAGCATATAGGGCGGGCGGCGCGACATCGGGGCGTTCCATGCGATTCTCCAGTTCAGCGGCAGGGGCCTGAAAAAAGGGCCGTAAAAAGCTCTTGGCCGGGAAACCAGAAAAATAAAAATAATGCGGCTGCCGTGATTGACAGCCCTCCGGCCAGCGGCTAGTTGCGCGCTCCTACCCCGTGCCCAGATGGCGGAATTGGTAGACGCACCAGCTTCAGGTGCTGGCGATCGCAAGGTCGTGGAGGTTCGAGTCCTCTTCTGGGCACCATTTGTTCTTCCGGGGGCGTCCGTGGACGTCCCGGAAATGGCTGAAATCCATCGATTCTTGTGCTATAAGCGTCCGGCGAAATCCGGGCGGATACGGCACCAATCGAGAACAATTCGGGTATCTCGGAAGGTATCGTTCTCCTCCCTTTTTGGAGGCGATACCTCAGATGGCCACCCTCTTTGCCACGACCGTGGCCAGCGCGAAGCCAGCCGAGAAGGACTATAAGCTCTCCGACGGCGCCGGGCTATATCTCCTCGTGCGACCGAACGGCTCGAAGCTGTGGCGCTTGAACTATGTCCACCACGGCAAGCACCGCACACTCGCCTTCGGCGCCTGGCCCGAGGTCGGCCTCGCTGACGCACGCGGCAAACGCGACGAGGCTCGCCGCCTTGTCGCGGCCGGCCTCGACCCCTCCCACGAGGAGAAAGTCGCGCGGGCCAAGGCGCGCGTCGAGGAGAACGACACCTTCAAGACGGTCGCCAAGGAGTGGATCGCCAAGAACGAGCGCGAGAACATGGCCGAGATCACGCTCAGCAAGATCCGCTGGCTGCTCGATATGGCCTATCCGAAGATCGGCAACCGTCCGATCGCCAAGATCACCACGCAGGAAGTTCTGGTCGTTCTCCGATCGGTGGAAGCTACGGGCCGCTACGAGAGCGCCCGCCGGATGCGTAGCGTCCTCGGCCGTGTCTTCCGCTACGCCGTCGCGACCACCCGCGCCGAGCGCGATCCGACCGGCGATTTGCGCGGCGCGCTCACCGTGCCCAAGACCAGGCATCTCGCGGCTATCACCAGCCCTAAGCGAGCGGGCGTGTAGAGGGCGGTGACAAACCAGGCCAATGGAACGCCGGCGATTTGCTGAGCGTGGCGGTTTAAAAACCAGCCATTGGATAGGTTGCTCCTTTTTAAGGGGGGCGGCCGGGGATGTTTGCCGTGGAGAGCTACGTCGCCGTTCGGCGCTTTGTGTTTGTGGAAGGTAACAGCCGGCGAGAAGCGGCGAAGGTCTTCGGGCTGAGCCGTGACACGATAGCGAAGATGTGCCGTTTTTCGCTGCCGCCGGGCTACACGCGGACGAAGCCTGTGGCGAAGCCGAAGCTGGGACCGTTGCTGCCGGTGATTGACGCGATCCTGGCGGCGGATCGCGTTGCGCCCGTGAAGCAGCGACACAGTGCCAAGCGGATCTTCGAGCGACTGCGCGATGAACATGGCTTTGGCGGCGGTTACACTGTCGTGAAGGATTATGTCCGGCTTTGCCGGGCGCGGGGGCGCGAGACGTTCGTGCCGCTGGCCCATCCACCGGGACATGCACAGGTGGATTTTGGTGAAGCGGTGGGAGTGATCGGCGGCGTTCGCCGGAAGATCCACTTCTTCTGCATGGACGTGCCTCAGTCGGATGCCTGCTTCGTGAAGGCCTATCCGGCGGAGACCACCGAGGCCTTTCTGGACGGCCATGTATCGGCGTTCGCCTTCTTTGGCGGCGTGCCATTATCGATTCTGTATGACAACACGAAGGTCGCGGTCGCGAAGATCTGCGGCGATGGCAAGCGTGAGCGGACGCGGGCATTTACGGGGCTGGTCAGTCACTACCTCTTCACCGATCGGTTCGGTCGTCCCGGCAAGGGGAACGATAAGGGGAAGGTGGAAGGACTGGTGAAGCATGCCAGGTCGCACTTCATGGTGCCGATCCCGCATACGGCAAGCTTCGACGACTTCAATGCTGAACTGGAACGCCGTTGCCGGGTCCGACAGGAGGAGCGGGCCGGTCGGCACAGCGAGGCGATCGGTGCGCGGCTCATGGCCGATCTGGCGGCGATGCGGGCATTGCCAGCAGGGCTGTTCGAGCCGTGCGAGACACGGGCGGCCCGCGTGTCATCAACGGCGCTGGTGCGCTACCGGACCAACGACTACTCGGTGCCGACCCGTTACGGCTTCCAGGATGTCATGGTGAAGGGCTTTGTCGACACGGTCGTCATCCTGTGCGGCAATCAGGAGATCGCCCGACATGCCCGCTGTTATGGTGAAGCCATGTTCGTGGCGAACCCGCTCCATTATCTGGCGCTGATCGAGACCAAGCCTAATGCGCTCGATCAGGCCGCCGCGCTGCAGGACTGGGCCTTGCCCGAGGCGTTCCAGCATCTGCGCCATCTTCTCGAGGCGCGCATGGGCAACAAGGGCAAGCGCGAGTTTATCCAGGTGCTGCGCCTGTTGGAGGCGATACCGATGGATACCGTCACCTTCGCGGTGAACGAGGCGATCCATATCGGCGCGATCGGCTTCGACGCGGTCAAGCAGATCGCGCTGGCGCGCATCGAACGGCGGCCCGCCCGCCTCGATCTGGCGGCTTACCCCCACCTGCCCAGAATGGACGTGAAGACGACGCGCGCTGCTGACTATGCTGCGCTCGTGCCGGGGCTGGCGGCATGAACCGGGTTCCTGAGGACAGGATGCCGACCGGCACTATGGCGGGGACGCCCCAGATCCTGCTCGCGCATCATCTCAAGCAGCTCAAACTTCCTACGGTGCTGCGCGAATATGAGAAGCTGGCCCGCGAATGCGCGCGCGATGGGGTGGATCATAGCCGCTACCTGCTGCGGCTCATCGAACTGGAGCTGATCGACCGCGAGCGCCGCACGGTGGAGCGCCGGATCCGTGCCGCCCGCTTCCCGGCGGTGAAGAGCTTCGACACGTTCGACTTCACGGCCATCCCCAGCCTCAACAAGATGCTCGTGCTGGAACTGGCGCGCTGCGAATATATCCTGCGGCGGGAAAATATCATTGCGCTGGGTAACAGTGGCACGGGCAAAACCCATGTGGCGCTCGCCCTGGGACTGGCGGCCTGCCAGAAAGGCTTCACCGTCGCGTTCACGACCGCGGCCGCGCTGGTCAACCAGTTGATGGAGGCAAGAGACGAAAAGCGGCTGCTCAAGATGCAGCGCGAGCTGGCGGCGGTGAAGCTGCTCATCGTCGATGAACTGGGCTATGTGCCGCTCTCCCCCACGGGCGCCGAACTGCTGTTCGAGACATTCTCGCAGCGCTATGAGCGTGGATCGACGATCGTCACATCCAACCTGCCGTTCGAGGACTGGACGCAGGTCCTGGGATCCGAGCGGCTCACCGGCGCGCTGCTCGATCGGCTCACGCACCACGTCAGCATCCTGGCCATGAACGGCGACAGCTACCGTCTCAAGCAGTCCGCCCGCCGCCGTGCTGCCGGGGCGGAGCAAAAACAGGCCACCCCTGTCGTCGACCCGGACACCGGCGAAATTACAGCCCCCTGATCCCCGATCACGGCCAAGATATGCAAAGGGCCCCGATCGGGGCCCTTTGCATATCTTCACAGCGCCCCATCAATGGCCTGCTTTTACTCCGCCACGCTGGCCTGGAATCCGACCGCCGTTGACAAATGCGCTGCGTACCGCGATCCAGCCTTACACGCTCGACGGACCGCACGGGCGGCTTCTGGATGCGAGCGAGAGCGGGCTGGCGTTCGCCGACGTCCAGTGCTTCGAGACCGAGGCTCTGCTCGGACAGGCGAGCGTCGTGGCCCCGGTGCTGACGTATCTGTTCCACCGCCTTGAGGAACGCTTCGACGGCCGCCCGACATTGCTGATCCTCGACGAGGCCTGGATCTTCCTCGACCATCCGCTCTTCGCCGCGCGCATCCGCGAGTGGTTGAGGACCCTGCGCAAGAAGAACGTGGCGGTCCTGTTCGCCACGCAGAGCTTGGCCGATGTCGCGGGCAGCAGCATCGCGCCGGCCATCATCGAGAGCTGCCCGCAGCGCATACTGCTTCCCAACGATCGCGCGATCGAGCCCCAGAGCAGGGAGGGCTACGCCCGCTTCGGTCTCAACGATCGCCAGATCGAGCTGGTCAGCCGGGCGACGCCGAAGCGGCATTATTACCTGCAGTCCGCGCGCGGGAACCGACTGTTCGAGCTGGGTCTCGGACCGGTTGCGCTGGCGCTGTGCGGTGCATCCGACCCGGCCAGCCAGCGCCGCATCGACACCATCCTCGCCGAGGCCGGCCCCGACCGGTTCGCCGCCGATTACCTGGCGGCCGCCGATCTCGGCTGGGCTGCCGACCTTCTCGCCGATTTCACCGCTCCCTGACCCCAAGCCCCGGAGACTCAAGATGACCAGAATCCCCCTGAAGAAGTATCTGATGGCTGGCGCGCTCGCGCTCGGCGCAAGCGGCTCGCTCGTGATGGGTGTGCTGACGACGGCTACGCCGGCACGAGCGCAGCTCACCGTCTTCGACCCGAGTAACTACAGCCAGAACATCCTGACCGCGGCGCGGACGCTGCAGCAGATCAACAATCAGATCCAGATGCTGCAGAACCAGGCGCAGAGCCTGATCAACCAGGCCAGGAACCTGAGCACGATCACGTTTCCCGAGCTGCAGGCGATCACCCAGACGATCCAGCAGATCGACCAGCTGATGGGTCAGGCGCAGGCCATCCGATTCCGCGTCGCCGGCCTCGATCAGCAGTTCCAGTCGATGTTCCCGACGAGCTTCAATCAGGCTCTCACCAGCAATCAGCATGTCATCGACGCGCGCGCGCGGCTGGATGCTTCGATGGACGCGTACAAGCACACCATGACCGTCCAGGCACAGGTGGTCGAGAACGTCGCCGCGGACGCGAGCACGCTCAACGGCATCGTCCAGCGCAGCCAGGGTGCGCAGGGCGCGCTTCAGGCGCAGCAGGCCACGAACCAGCTTCTCGCACTCGTCGCCAAGCAGCAGTTCCAGCTCCAGACGCTGATGGCGGCACAGTGGACTTGTAACGGTTTTGTGCCGGTCACCTGAGAGTTTAAGGCTCATTCAAGGAGACCGACGAGATGATCAAGCATAGTGAAGAGTTCAAGCAGGAGGCGGTGCGTATTGCGCTGACCAGCGGGTTGTCGCGCGAACGGGTCGCGTCGGATTTGGGCGTAGGCAAGTCGACCTTGAACAAATGGGTGTCGCACTATCGGCCGTCGGACCTGGTGGCAGCGCCGCAGGCAGATCTGGCTCGAGAGAATGAGCGACTTCGCCTTGAGAACCGCGTGCTCCGGGAGGAGAGGGAAGTGCTAAAAAAGGCAACTCAGTTCTTCGCGGGCCAAAGGCCGTGAGGTTCGCCTTTGTGCACAGCTGGCGGCATCGTTGGCCGGTAGAGCTGATGTGCCGTGTCTTGCAGGTCAGCGAGCGTGGCTATCGTTCCTGGCGTTCGCGACCGATAAGCCACCGGGAGCGGACGGACATGAGGGTGCTGGCCCATATCCGGGAACAATATAGCCTGAGCCTTGGCAGCTATGGTCGTCCAAGAATGACGATGGAGTTGAAGGAGGCGGGGCTCGATGTCGGCGAGCGTCGTGTCGGCCGACTGATGCGGATCAACGGGATTAGGCCGGTCCGCACGCGCAAGCACAAGGTGACGACAGACAGCCACCATCGTTTGGGTGTCGCGGCGAACTGGATGGACGGCGACTTTGCGGCCGATGCGCCCAACCGCAAATGGGCGGGCGACATTACCTATATCTGGACGTCGGAAGGCTGGCTCTATCTTGCCGTCATCCTCGACCTGCATAGCCGTCGCGTCGTTGGCTGGGCGGTCAGCGACAGAATGAAGAAGGACCTGGCGATCCGGGCACTCGACATGGCGGTCCGGCTGCGAAGGCCACCACAGGGCTGCCTTTTCCATTCAGATCGCGGCAGCCAATATTGCTCCTATGATTATCAGAAGAAGCTGCAGGCCTACGGCCTGCTTCCATCGATGAGCGGCAAAGGCAATTGCTACGACAATTCCGCCGTCGAGACATTCTTCAAATCCCTGAAGGCGGAAATGATCTGGCGGCAGAGCTGGCCAACCCGGCGGCAAGCAGAGACCGCCATCTTCCAGTACATCAACGGCTTCTACAATTCCCGCCGGCGCCATTCATATCTGGGCGGCATCAGTCCGCTCGCATTCGAAGCCAAGGTGGCATAATGAGATAGGTGATCGGCGCAAAACCGTTACAAGTCCACAGTACCGCGCCGACGCGATCGAGCGGGCAAGCCGCGCGCAAGCCCAGTCGGACGCGCAGGGCGCGACGAAGAAGTTCCTCGGCTCCGGCAACGCCTACACCCCCCAGTAGGCGCCGGCACGGCGTCGACGGACCTCGCCCCTCCGCCGACGCCGCCGCGGGGCGCGTCGCAGCTCCCCCAGGCGCGCCCCGCGGCATTTCTCCTCATCTCGTCAGGACATCACCACCGTGAACGACCTCAACGTCATCGACCAGTTCATGCAGGCCTTCATCACCTACATCGACAGTGGGTTCGGCCTTCTCGGCGGCGACGTCAGCTTCCTCAGTCGGACGTTGATCGCGCTCGACATCACGCTGGCCGGCCTGTTCTGGGCGCTCGGCGGCGAGGACAATGTTCTCGGACGCCTGATCCGCAAGATCCTCTACATCGGCGCCTTCGCGTTCATCCTGAACAGCTTCTCGACGCTCGCCGACATCATCTTCCGCTCGTTCGCCCAGGCCGGGCTGACCGCTGGCGGGGGCGGGATGGCGGCGGCGGACCTGCTCAAGCCCGGTCGCCTCGCCGGAACCGGCTTCTCCGCGGCCTGGCCCCTGCTCGAGCAGGCCTCGCAGATGATGGGCTTCACCAGCTTCTTCGACAATTTCCTCACGATCATGGTCCTGCTGATCGCCTGGGTGCTCGTCATCCTCGCCTTCTTCATCCTGGCCGTGCAGATGTTCGTGACGATCCTCGAGTTCAAGCTGAGCTCGCTTGCCGGGTTCATCCTCGTCCCCTTCGCGCTCTGGAACCGGACGAGTTTCCTCGCCGAACGCGTTCTCGGACACGTCGTCAGCTCCGGCATCAAGGTCATGGTGCTCGCCGTGATCGTCGGAATCGGCTCCAACTATTTCTCCCAGTTCACCACCGCCCTGCAGGGCCAGGAGCCCGATATCGGCCAGGCACTGAGCCTCGTGCTCGCCAGCCTTGCGCTTTTCGGCCTCGGCATCTTCGGCCCCGGGATCGCCTCGGGACTGGTATCGGGCGCGCCGCAGCTCGGCGCCGGCGCGGCGTTCGGCACCGCTCTGGGTGCCGGGGGCGTCATTGTCCTGGGCGCGGCGGGCGCCGCCGGCGCCGCACGCGGACTGGCGGCGGCCGGCATGGGCGCCGTCCGGGCGGGCACTTCGATGGGGTCTGCCGCAGGCACGGCCTACAAGCTGGGCCAGGAGGCGAGCGGCTCGGCGTCCGTCGGCGCCGGGATGAAGGGGGTCGCCACCGCCGCCTCCAGTGCTGCCCGCTCGCGCATGTCCGCCGCCCTCGGTCTCGGCGAGGCCGCCGAAGTCGGCCGGCAGGGTGCCTTCAACGCCATGGTCGGTCGACAGGCGCCCGCCGGTGCCGCCGCCGATGACGCCCGCAGCATGCCCGGCTGGGCGCGCGCGATGAAGGATCAGGCGTCCGCTCGACACCACCGCCAGGCTGCCATCCACGCCATCGGTCAAGGCGACCGCGGCGGCGGCGGCGCCACCCCCGACATCAAGGAAAGGGACGACTGATGATCTTCAAACGTGCCGTGCAACGCTATGGGCGATCGCCCATACCCGAAACGCCATTCCAGCGAGCTGGTCAGCTCTGGGACGATCGGATCGGCTCCGCCCGCGTGCAGGCCCGGAACTGGCGTCTGATGGCATTCGGATGCCTCGGCCTGACCGCTGCCCTCTCGGGCGGCCTGCTCTGGCAGTCGGTTCAGAGCCGGGTCGTCCCCTATGTCGTAGAGGTCGACAAGCTCGGCGAACCCCGTGCCGTGTCGGCCGCCGATGCCGTCTACCATCCGACCGATCCGCAGATCGCATGGTTCCTCGGGCGGTTCGTGACGAGCGTCCGGTCGGTATCGCTCGATCCGGTCCTGATGCGCCAGGACTGGCTGTCGGCCTATGACTTCACGACCAAGCGAGGCGCCGTCTTCCTCGGAAACTATGCCCGCTCTGCAGACCCGTTCGGTCGCGTGGGTGAAAGGACAGTCTCGGTGCAGGTCACCAGCGTGGTCCGCGCCTCCGATCGTTCCTTTCAGGTGAAATGGATCGAGACCGCCTACGAGCGCGGCGCGCAGGCCGGATCGACGCACTGGACCGGAATCCTGACGGTCGTGCTCAAGTCGCCGCCGACAGCGGACGCTCTTCGACGCAATCCTCTCGGTCTCTACGTCGACGCGGTCGACTGGAGCCGCGAGCTGGAGCCGGGAACGACAGCGCCGGCTGCGTCGCGTCCCGCAGCAGCGCCGACAGCGAACCTGCCGCTCGGATCGCCGCTCGATCCAAGCCTCGCCCAGCCTCAGCAACCCCAAGCGGAGACCCGTCAATGAGATTCCACCTTCTTGTCGCGCTGCTCGCCAGCGCCGGCAGCGCTGCAGCGCAGACCGTTCCAGCGCCTCCGCCATCATCGGCCGGCACCATCCCGCCCGTCGCGGCGCCAGTCGCCGCGGTGCCGGTGCCCATCGTGACCAGGCCGCCGGCCCCGCGTCGGCGACTACCGCCTTCGCCGACGGAGCTGCGGGTGCGCGCTGCCAATCGCGCCGCGACGCTGGAGCCGGCGACGGCCGGCTACATCAATGCGGTGCAGGTCTACCCGTTCAGCGACGGGGCGGTCTATCATGTGCTCACTGCTCCGGGACAGGTGACCGACATCACGCTTCAGCCCGGCGAGGTGCTGGGTGCGGTCGCCGCGGGCGACACCGTGCGATGGGTCATCGGCGACACCACCAGCGGGACCGGCGATTCACGGCGAACGCACGTCCTCGTCAAGCCGTTCGCACCCGGGCTTGCCACGAACATCATCATCACCACTGATCGCCGGACCTATCATCTCGCGCTGACCAGCGTCGGACGCTCGGCAATGGTCGCGATCTCCTGGACATATCCGCAGGACCAGCTCATCGCGCTGAAGGCAGCTGCGGATCGCGCTCGCGCCGCGCAGCCGGTTGCCACCGGACTTTCGGTCGACCAGCTCCACTTCGACTATGTCATCTCGGGCGACCGTCCGACATGGCGGCCCGTTCGTGCATTCGACGACGGCCGCCAGACCTACATCGAATTTCCGTCAGATCTCGGGACCGGTGAAGCACCGCCGCTCTTTCTCGTCGACGCGAAAGGCGCTGCTCAGCTCGTCAATTATCGCGTGCAGGGTCGGTATTACGTCGTCGATCGCCTGTTCGAGACGGCCGAGCTGCGCCTCGGTCTGAAACGCCAGGACATCGTGCGGATCAGCCGGGCCGGTCGGTCCGACACACGACGGAGGGCGTCGTGACGGAGACCGCACTCCCGCAGAATGCGAAGCTCGACCCGGAGACGCTGGCGATCCGCGCCCGACCACCGCGCGCGATCCGGTTCAAGCGCGGTGTGATCATCGCGATCGCCGCCATCGGCTCGGTCAGCCTGATCGCCGTGACGTGGATGGCGCTGAAACCGCGCCTGTTCCAGCACGGCGAAAACCAGCAGGAGCTCTCACAGCCGAACGTGCGGCCCATGAGCGACGGTCTGAACGGCGCGCCTGCCACCTATGGCGACGTGCCCCGGCTCGGCCCGCCGCTTCCCGGAGACCTCGGCAAGCCGATCCTGGAACGGCAGCAGCAGCTGGCGACCGGCGTGGATCCCGGCAGCCAGCAACTGCAGCAGGCAGAGGCCGCGGAAAGCGAACGTCGCCTGGCCGAACTCAAGGCCGCCCGGGAATCCGGCGTGCTCGTGCAGAACCGGCAGGCTTCGACGCCGATTGACCCCGTTGCGGCCGGGTCGTCGCCCGCACCGGCGAGCGATACCGACAAGGTCGCGCTCGATCCGGATCGGGATCCGAACGCGCAGGGACGCAAGGCCGCCTTCGTCGGCAAACGTGATGCGACGGGGGACATCAATCCCTACGCGCTGGCCGCGTTGCCGTCGCCATACACACTGTCGGCTGGCAGCGTGATTTCGGCCAGCCTGATCACGGGGCTGCGATCTGATCTCCCGGGACTGGTCACCGCCCAGGTCACGGAGAACACCTTCGACAGTGCGACCGGTCGCATCCTGCTCGTACCGCAAGGCGCGCGGCTCATCGGAAGTTACGACAGCGTCGTCGCCTTCGGGCAGAAGCGAGCGCTCATCGTCTGGCAACGCATCATCATGCCGGACGGCAGCTCGCTGCGGATCGACAACGTGCCGGCGACCGATCCGTCGGGGTACGCCGGTCTCGCCGACAAGGTCGACCTCCATACCTGGCAGCTGCTCAAGGGTGTCGTCCTTTCGACCCTGCTTGGCGTCAGCTCGGAGCTCGCGCTGTCGGGTCAGAGCGATCTTGTCCAGGCGATCCGGATGTCGACGCAGGACAACGTGGCCCGGGCTGGCGATCAGATCACCCGGCGCAATCTCGGCGTCCAGCCGACGATTACCATACGGCCGGGCGCCCCGGTTCGCCTCGTCGTTCACAAGGACCTGATCCTTGCCCCACCCTCGGACAGGAGCAATTGAATGGCCGACATCAAGCTGCAGCAGCTTCCGGACCGCACGCCGATGAAGCTTACGATTTCGGTGATGCCCGACCTCCACCAAGCATTGACGGAATACGCCGCTCTGTACGCCAAGACGTATGGCCGGGACGAACCGGTCGCCGAGCTGATCCCGGCGATGCTCAGCGCCTTCCTGGAAAGCGACCGCGGATTCTCGCGGACCCGCGCGGGTGGAAAATGAACGACGACCAGCCCGATCGCTTCCTGAAGCTCGATGAGGTCAAGCGCCGGGTCGGGCTGGGAAAGTCGATGATCTATCGCCTGATCCAGGAGGGGAAGTTTCCGGCACCATACAAGGTCTCGCCGTTGGCATCTCGCTGGAGTGATCAGGAGATTCGCGCGTGGATCAATGAGGTGAAGGACGGGTTCGAGGGTAAGCGACGAAAGATATAGCACCGACCCGTGAAATAGGCCGTGCGCGGCCCTGTCGATCAATTATGCCATCTCTGTCATGAGCAAGCATTCCAAACAAAGCCGACAGAGCGACAGCGAGTCCAGTTGCTAATGGTAGCCAGGACACTCACCAACGATCCCGCTGGTGCGGAAGCCCAGGTCCCGGACTGGCTGATGGGGCCGCACCTCCCAGTGACCCAGGGCGATATCGAGGTCTTCAACGACATCCTCGGTGACGAGATAGACTCGGCGTATTCCTCGACCATCTGCTGCTGCGACTTTTGCTACGCCGACTTCAAGAAGCATTGGCCGGACGTCGCCTTCCGGGAGATGGAGTTCCAAACGCAAGCGATGGAATCGTGGTGGTTCCTGGAATATTCGCGGATGGTGGACATCTACAATCCCGCGGAAATGTCCACCTTGCGGCACTTCGTGACATGCCTCCGCTGCGGGCGTGTCGATTCCCATAACTTGTGGCTTTATGAGCATCTCTTCAGCGACGCCGACGAGATCGAGGAAGCAGCCGACGAGCTGCTCGTCCTTGGCAGCAAGACGCCCTTCCTGATGCTCGAACACCAATTTGCCCGGCGAGTCCTCGAGCAAATAAAGGAAATGTTCGCGACGGCTTCTCGCCGAAGTGTCTCGGAGGCGCTCTATCGCGCCCGACTTGCGGCGGACGTCGCTCGCCTGGGCCAGAACCCGGCGGAGCTGTCGACCTACGCCCCGCCGCCCGCTGCCTTTGTAGGCGAGGGCCGATTCAACCATGCCGGCTCACCGATGCTATACGCCGCTAGCTCGCCGATGGTCGCTGCTGCCGAGCTCGGACGGCCCGGAGACCGGGCCCATGTCGCCGAACTGCGCATCGGATCGGAGTTGCTCATGCTGGATCTGGTCGACCTTGAGGAAGGAGCAACGGGCTTCGAGTTGATGAAGGCATTGGCCTCCTCTGCGCTCTTGCTTGCGCCCAATGCCGGTGAGGGCTGGCTCAAGAAGCAATATGTGTTCTCTCGATTTGTCGCCGACTGCGCCCGAGCCGCCGGCTTTGATGCAATCCGGTACGGGTCAACCAAAAGCGTTGGCGGAAGCAACATCGTGGTACTGGAACCGCCTGATGATTTCTCGGCTCTGGCGACCCTGGTCGGGCACCAAGAACTGACGGGCGCGGAGGCGGACAGGCGGTACTGAGCCGAGCCAGCGGACGTCATCTTGAGGAGAAGAGGGTTGTCACATGATTGCAGATGACGTGCTGATCCGCAGGGCTGAGGTAGTTCGTGTTCACCTCGATATCCTCGATGCGTTGCTACGGGAGCCCTTGGGCGCGAGCCAGGCTATTCGAGCAAGCATGTCGCTTCGCTTTCTGTTCGACGGGGCGCTGAACCGGGCGGCATTCGAGGCGGGGCAGCCCCTGCTGGTCACAGTACCGGATGTGGCGGGCGCCCCGATCGAACAGGCTTTGGTCTTCGCGTGCGGCGGCTACACGATTGGGGGCAACGAGTTCAGCGCCTACTACGCTTATAGGAAACCGGGTGAGCAAAGTCCCTACCGGCGCCAGTTCGAGGAACAAGCAGCTGCGTCTCCTCCGATCCTGCCGCTGGCGGCGGTAAAGCTTGGCGCCTTCCAGCAAGCAGCGTGTCTCGCCATCATGGGCGAAGTGTACTCGCGAGAGGCTGTCATCCGTTATGTCGCGAACAAATGTGGTGGCGCGCATCATCACGACGACACCGAGAAGTTCGACGCGATCGAGCACGGGATAACCAGCGTGGGCCATGGCCTTGAACTGAATGGGGACGGCCTTTCCGCGGTCTTTCTTGAGACCCTTGGGACAGCCTATTTCCTGCTGGCTTCCCCGGACGTCTCCAGCCTCCGCGCAAAGCTCGCAACGCCTCCACCGTGACATCTAGTCGGCGCAGAACGGGATTAGACGAGGCCACCAATGGCGTCCCGGATACTTGCTTCGTGTCGTGGGTTCGAATACCATCCTGCCGTCGCAGTTGATCGATAAAGCGCTGATCTAAATGCGTAAATTTTCAGCGATTCCGCGAATTGCCTCGTCTCGTACCTTCCCCCATGGTTGCGCGGTGTTGCACGCCTGAGAAAAAAGTTCACTTTCTCAACCGGCTATCGCGTTTGAAGGCATCGTTGAAATACCTTCGCTCGGCAGCTTTCGACCCATTTCAAGACATTAAACGCTATGTTGCTGGCGGCGGCTTGTGTCGAAAGCTGCCGCAAGATGACGTAACTTGTCAGGATTTCGCACGATGTAGATCGCCGCAATCCGCCCATCTCGCACGTCTAGCGCGGTCGTCTGGAGCACATCGCCGCGATCGATACTGACATAACCGGGCAGGCCGTCGATCGTCGCGGTCCGCAGGAGCGTCGGCATCGAAGTATATTTGCGCCGCAGCCCAGCGAATAAGCGAAGTGCTCGATCGAGGCCGCGAACGATATTTCGAAAGGCGATCACCTTGCCGCCGCCATCTGAATAGATCTCGATGTCGTGCGCAAGCAGCGCAGACAGCGTGTCCGTGTCGCCGTCGCGCGACGCGGTGAAGAAGGCCCGAGCGATCCGGTCAGCCTCGCTCGCTTCCACCGTGAAACGCGGTCGCGCATTCTGCACATGTTTGCGGGCGCGCGAAGCAAGCTGGCGGACCGTCGCGGGTTCGCGTGCCAATGTCGTCGCGATATCTGTCAGCGCCACGCCAAACACGTCGTGGAGGAGGAAGGCGGCGCGCTCCAGTGGGGACAGCCGCTCCATTGCCAGCATCAGCGTCAGCGTCACTTCGTCGGCGATCGTCTCTTCGGGCTCGGTGGTGCCCATCAGCGGCTCGGGCAACCAAGCACCGATATAGGTCTCCCGGCGCGTACGGGCGGACTTGAGCTGGTCGAGGCAGAGGCGGGTGACGATGCGGGTCAAATAAGCAGCCGGAGCATCGACGCTTTCCACTTTCGCCGACCAGCGCAGCCACGCCTCCTGAACGATATCCTCCGCTTCGCTGACAGAGCCGAGCATCCGGTACCCCAGGCGCAACAACCGTGGCCTTTGCGCCTCGAAGTCGACGAGATATTCATCCCTATGCGGCATTCGTGTGCTCCACAGAGCGCGGTCGGCAGCTCTCATGCGCCGTATCGCGCCATGCCCACAGGGCAAGCCCGGCCGTAAGTATAGCCGGTAGCGTCACCGCGGGAAAATCTTGGGCGAGTGCACCGGTGCCGCAGATGCCCACCGCCACTTCCCAGAAGTGGAACAGCGCATGGCCCGCCAGCC
Source organism: Sphingobium sp. 15-1 (assembly GCF_013375535.1). GTDB lineage: Bacteria > Pseudomonadota > Alphaproteobacteria > Sphingomonadales > Sphingomonadaceae > Sphingobium > Sphingobium aromaticivastans. The sequence goes on along the minus strand of NZ_JABXJG010000001.1, from coordinate 2,609,600 downwards.
AAAGCGCGGCGGCAGACCAGAGCGGCAGGCGCGCCGCCGGCCGCGCTACGCCCGAAAACATCGCTACCGCGACCAACAGGAAAATCAGTCCTATGTCCCGCACGAAATGCTGGTTGAACGGGCCGGTGGTTGTGACACCCGGCACTGCGAAATACCAGTTGGCGGGTGAGATCAGCATAAAAAGACCATTGACGGCGGCTCCGATGCCAAGCGCCGCGGCTAGGACGAGGGGGAAGCTCCTGTTCATGCCGCCCGCTCCGGAGATTGAGGGGCTAGCCAATGTTCGAAGCGCGTAGGTGCAATCCTCGCCTCTGCGCTCGGCACTAAAGTACGCATGTCCATGTCTCCCATGCAAGGTGTCTGCCTGCATGACGAGATGGCCGCAGCCAGTGTGACATGGGGCGATGGCGGAATGAAAAAATATGCGCCGCCATGTCACGGAGCGCCCGCCTGTCTCGTCATGCCGATGAGCGCCGACAACCGGCGCCGTGACGAGGAAAGCATCATGACCGAAATGAAACGTTTGAACTGGTCCGAGATCGCGCCCGAGGGCGCTAAGGCGCTATTCGGGGTTCACCATTATGTGACGAAGAAGACGGATCTTCCCGAGGAGCTAATCCACCTCGTTTTCCTTCGGGTATCGCAGATCAACGGCTGCGCCCATTGCATCGACATGCACACGCGCGACCTGCTTCGGACCATGCCGGTCGACAAGGTCGCGCTGCTCCCCGTCTGGGCGGAGGTGCCGCACCTGTTCTCCGATCAGTACCGCGCGGCGCTTGCCTGGGCAGAGGAAGTGACGAACCTCAGCACCACCCACGCTTCTGACGTGGCCTACGCAGCTGCGGCTGCCGCTTTTGCGCCGAAGGATTTGGTCGACCTGACGCTCGTCATAGCGGCGATGAACGCCTTTAATCGGCTCGGCGCCCCTTTCCGCCTTCCCGTTGCAGCGAAGCCATGAGCATACAGCGGCGGGCGCATATTCTTGCTCCCGCCTCTAGCAGCAGGCGACCAAAATGCGTCGTTCGCCGATCGGGCTATGCACGGCAGCTTCCGTCAGAACCAGCCATTCGCTCAGCGCGGAGCCGTTTGGCAAAAACGCGCCTTCTCCACCTGGACGATGATGTGTTCCAGCCATGCTCGCTAGCCGCAGGCAGCCGTTTCGTCACGCGCCAGTGCATTGCCAAGTTCCTTGGCTGCCCTATTACTAACAGAGAAAGGAGCCCCGGCTGGCTCGGGGCTCCCCTGTCCATCCTCGCGAGCTTCCCCGAACGGGGCGGACGACAATGCAACGCAGATGGGCGCCATCGGGTTTCCGGCAACAGCTCGTAGCCGTAAAGTTGCGGGCACCTGCGCGGATCGTCCGCACCGAACATTCGCTCAAGCCGCTTCGCGCTCTTCCTCGTGACCCGAGCAGGCCGCCATCTGGTCCTTGACTGCCAGCTTCAGCTTCTTGAGCTGGCCGATCAGGAAATGGCGCGGAGGGAGACGCTTCTCCTCTTCGCGAATTTCGGCATCGAGACGCGCATGTTCGCGCTCGAGGTAGCGCAGATAGTGGTCGTTCATCGTCGAGTTCCTCATGTTCGATGATGGGGCCCGGCCCCAGCCGGGCCCTACGTGTATCAGTACTCCATCTCGGGCATCGCGGCCTTGGCGCCCTTGTCGTCCTTGGGCGCTTCGGCGACGAGCGCCTCGGTCGTGATCAGGAGCGAGGCCACCGAAGCGGCATCCTGGAGCGCAGTGCGGACCACCTTGGCGGGATCGATCACGCCGGAGCCGACCAGGTCCTCATACTGGCCGGTGGCGGCGTTGAAGCCCCAGTTGTAGTCCTCGCTCTCCAGGAGCTTGCCGACAATGAAGGCGCCGTCCTCGCCGGCGTTGTCGGCAATCTGCCGTGCCGGCGCGCGCAGTGCCCGGCGCACGATATCGATGCCCGACTGCTGGTCGTCGTTCGCGGCCTTGAGGCCGTCGAGCGCCTTGAGAGCGCGCAGCAGCGGAATGCCGCCGCCGGGCAGGATACCTTCCTCGACCGCGGCGCGGGTGGCGTGGAGCGCGTCGTCGACGCGGTCCTTCTTCTCCTTGACCTCGACCTCGGTCGCGCCGCCGACGCGGATCACCGCTACACCGCCCGCGAGCTTGGCCACGCGCTCCTGCAGCTTCTCGCGGTCGTAATCGCTCGTCGTGGTCTCGATCTGCGCCCTGATCTGCGCAACGCGGGCATCGATGTCCGAACGCGCGCCAGCGCCATCGACGACGGTGGTGTTGTCCTTGTCGATGATGACCTTCTTGGCGCGGCCGAGCATGCCGATTGTGACGCTCTCGAGCTTGGTGCCGAGTTCCTCGCTCACGACATTGCCGGCGGTGAGGATCGCGATGTCCTCGAGCATCGCCTTGCGGCGATCGCCGAAGCCCGGCGCCTTGACCGCCGCAACTTTGAGGCCGCCGCGCAGCTTGTTGACGACGAGCGTCGCCAGCGCCTCGCCTTCGACGTCCTCGGCGATGATAAGCAGCGGTCGGCCCGACTGGACGACCTGCTCGAGCAGCGGGATCATCGCCTGCAGGTTCGAGAGCTTCTTCTCGTGGAAGAGGATGTAGGGATCGTCGAGTTCGACCTTGAGCTTCTCCGTGTTCGTGACGAAGTAAGGCGAGAGATAGCCGCGGTCGAACTGCATGCCCTCGACCGTCTCGAGCTCGGTCGCGAGGCTCTTGGCCTCTTCGACCGTGATCACGCCCTCGTTGCCGACCTTCTCCATCGCGTCGGCAAGGATCCGGCCGACCTCCTCGTCGCCGTTCGCCGAGATGGTCGCGACCTGCGCGATCTCGCTGTTGGCGCTGACCTTGCGCGCATGGGCTTCAAGGTCCTTGACCACGGCGCCGACGGCGAGGTCGATGCCGCGCTTCAGGTCCATCGGGTTCATGCCGGCAGAGACCGCCTTCGAGCCCTCGCGCACGATCGCCTGGGCGAGCACGGTCGCGGTCGTGGTGCCGTCGCCGGCCTTGTCGTTCTGCTTCGAGGCCACTTCGCGCAGCATCTGCGCGCCCATGTTTTCGAACTTGTCCTTGAGCTCGATTTCCTTGGCGACGGTGACGCCATCCTTGGTGATGCGCGGCGCGCCGAACGATTTCTCGATGACCACATTGCGGCCTTTGGGGCCCAGGGTCACCTTCACTGCGTTGGCCAGCGTATCCACGCCGCGCAGCATGCGATCACGCGCGTCGGACGCAAACTTCACTTCCTTGGCAGCCATTGCCTCGTCTCCTTTCTTCGATATCCTTCCAAGTGTCAGAGGATGCAGGTCGCTGTCAGGCGGCCTGCTTGAGTTGGGCCGCAGCCTCGATCACGCCGAGGATGTCGCTCTCCTTCATGATGAGCAGATCCTCGCCGTCGATCTTGACCTCGGTCCCCGACCATTTGCCGAAAAGCACGCGGTCGCCCGCTTTGACGGCGAGTTCAACGAGCTTGCCGCTGTCGTCGCGCAGTCCCGCGCCGACGGCGACCACTTCGCCTTCCTGCGGCTTTTCCTTGGCGGTGTCGGGGATGATGATGCCGCCCGAGGTCTTCTCCTCGGCTTCGATGCGGCGGACGACCACACGGTCGTGCAAGGGGCGGAAATGCATGCATAACCTCCAGATGCAAAACTGAGATGTGATAGGCCTGCCGATCCTTCGAACGACAGGTGACGCGGAATTAGGAAAGGTCATTTTTCGCGTCAAGATGGCGAGCTAAAATTTTTGGCACTCGGAGGCGATGAGTGCCAAACGCCAGCTTATCAAGTTGTTCCAGTACGACTTTCCCTCTTGACGCGACTCGCCTGCGTTCCAAAATTTGCGGCGTGGGCCGCTGCGCCCGCAGATGAGAAAGGAGCGACACAAAGGAAGGAGGCACAGCCATGTCGCAGCCATTTTCCCGTTATCTTCATCCCTTCGACGTTGCGCACAACCCGAGCCTGGAGCCGGAAGTGAAGCGCGCAATTCTGGCATCCTGGGCGTCCGACCGTTCCGCCGTGCGCGACCATCCCGACCTGCGCAAGCCCCCCGGCGCCAGGCGGGCAGTGCCGATTGATGACATCCTTGCCGCCATGCATGCGATCGACAGGTCCGCGGAAGGTCCCCGCGCTTCGCCATGAGCCGACGGGATTTCATCAGGCAGTTCGAGGGCCATCGGCTTACGACGGCAGAAATTCATTACTACCGCCCGGATGCGCCCTCGCTGCTGCAGCTATTCGTTTGGCAGGAGTACGATCTCGCGCCCGACTTTCCGGCGCTGTTCGCGTTTCTCGAGCATTGGCGGCGCGAGATCGAGGCCGCACTCCACTCGGTGCGCATTTCGCATGACGGGATGATCCGCCCTACCGAGTGGCGCGCGGTCGATGGCGTGATCGATATCCAGTGAAGCGCTTGTCTCTCAAGCGGTGGCGCAAGCCGAAGCCGGACGACGTGCCGGTGCGCCTGCCCTTCAGCGACATCATGGAGTTCGCGATCGCGCTCGTGTCGATCTCGCCGTGCGAACTGCGAGCGCTGGGCTGGACCTTTGCTCAACGAAAGCGACTGCTGGATCACATGCTGGCTTGTGGCCGTGCCGCCGAGGGCATCGAGTCGAACATGCTGGCCACCAAACAGATCGAGCTGCGCTTGCCGAAGAAGGACCTTGTCCGCTGCAGCAATTCGCGGTGCGCGAACTGCCCAAGGCGGCGAGCAACGCGGCGGTGATCGACCGCGTGCTCACCGCCCTCGACCAGGCATGGCATCGACACGAGCGTCCATCACACACTGCAAGCTCTGGCGTGCAATCCTCGCCTACCTGAAGCGCGCCCCAGGTTATGCAGACCTGCGATCATCCTCCTCATTGGCGGCCGTGCTAGCGCAGGGGAACTTGCCGCAGCACAGAGCATGCGGACCCGTGGGCCAGCAGCAAAGCGCAGGGCCCATGGCATCGATTATAGCCGGTCGGATTTGCCCTAGCGATGGCGCCGTCCGGCATTCGAAGATGAGACCCTGCCTCTGACAATATCGCTCGGCCGCCGCGCGGTCGGGAAAGCGCAGCTCGATCGTCGAGAGCGGATCGCCCCCGCCGGTCCAACCCATCAGCGGATCGGCAACTTGGCCCCAGCGCTGGGCGAACCTGACCCGCCATGCACTTTGGCGGCGTCGGCCGCCGTTTGTCGCAGGGGCCAGCGGCTCGATGATGGCCTTCGCGCCGCGCGGAAACGGGGTCGCACCCGCGACGGCGACCGCTACATTGTCGTTAGCCGAAGGCCCGGACTCGAAAGTCCGGGCCCGGCCGTCAACGGGCGCCGCCATTGACGGGAATTCGGCGGGCGCTTTGTTCCGCCGCCTCCGACCGCGGCAGAGTCACCGTCAGCACGCCGTTCTTGAAAGTGGCAGCGACCCTGTCGTGTTCGATGCCCTTGGGCAGGCCGATGCGGCGCTCGAAGCGGCCATAGCTGCGCTCCGAGTAGCCGCGATCCTTGTCCTCGACTTCGGACTTTTTTTCGCCGCGCAGGGTCAAGGCGCCGTCCTCGACGAAGATCTCCACGTCCTTCTCGTCGAGGCCCGGCAGTTCCGCCGTCACGCGAATTTCCTTGTCGGTCTCGCCGAGCTCGAGGTGCGGCCATCCCGACATGCGGTCGAAACCGGCAAAGGCGGGCATGCCAAAGTTGCGAAAGACATCGTCGAAGAGACGGTTCACGTCGCGGTGGAGCGACTGCAGTGGATGGGGGTCCCTTTCCCGTTCGGCGCTCACCGGAACGGGCAGCCGGTTTTCCTGCCGGCTCCAGGGAATGAGATCACGAATAGCCATGATGACATCTCCTTTTCTGGCTGGACTAAGGGCTGAACTTGCCGGACGCCGCGTGCGGGGGGGGGGGCGGGAGGCGGCGCCGGCAGGCCGGTGGACGCGGTTCAGGCAGGCTCGCTCGCCTTTTCCTTCACCTCGTCCAGTCGCTTGCTGTCGGATGCATTGCCGCCGATCTCGATCCGACGCGGCTTCATCGCCTCCGGCACGACGCGCGTCAGTTCGATCGACAGGAGGCCGTGCTCGAAGTTCGCGTTGCCGACCTCGATGAAATCGGCGAGCTGGAAGCGCCGCTCGAAGGCCCGGGCCGCGATGCCGCGATGCAGGTATTCGCCCTTGTCGGCGTCATCGGCACGCTTGCCGGCCACCGAGAGCAGGTTCTGATGCGCGACGATCTCGATATCCTCGGGCTTGAAGCCGGCGACCGCGACGGTGACACGAAAATTGTCGTCGTCGATCTTCTGGATGTCGAACGGCGGATAGCCATCGTCCTCGCGCGCACCCGCTTCGAGCAGGTTGAACAGGCGATCGAAACCGACCGTAGATCGGCGATAGGGCGTAAAATCAAAGTTCGGTCTCATCTCCAAATCCTCCATTTGAGCAATTTGGGCATGAGATGCGCCGGTATCGATGAGCCGGCGCTCTCGATGTCCAACCGGACCCGGTTTGGCGTCCGGTATCATTGAGCTAATTTTAGTCGCGCGGCTTTCAAGATGTCTCGGCCAAAAAAATGAGCAGGGAGCGGACACTGCGCTACCGTGGCGTCAGTAAGTGGGTAGGAACCTGATCTCGCTTCGCAAATTTACCCGGCGATTCAGCCCGAGAAAGGAGGTTCAAGGCTATGGAATGGAAGTTAGTGCGCGAGGACAACGGCAGTATCGCGGTAAAGAACGGCGACCTCGATAGCGAATTTGCAGCGCTGACCTGGGCGCGGCATTGGCTCGAGAATAATGCAGATCACGACCGCTATCGGCTTCAGCCCGAGGCAGACGATAGGCCGATGTTAATGATCCGCACCGTTACCGGACAATGGTATGGGATGCTTATTGCCGCCGAAGCAGGCGCCACTTAGCTGGCTGCGCCTTGCGGCCACGTCATATCGGGTGGTCTGGGAACGATGCTGGAACTTCAGAGACAGATGCAAGGACGATCCGCCAATCACCCGCGATGAGGGTGCTGCTGACTGTAGGAGCGGCGCGAACGTCTGCGCCATCGGAAACCCGCCATTCAAAGGCAGGATGGCGAATGGCGGCTTCGTCCCAGGCGCCCGTGTCCGGCTCTCTACCGCAAACGGGCGCCGAAGGGTTCAGATCTCGGTGTTTTCGGCAAGGGCTAGCGCGTCCTCCACGTCTATCCCGAGATAGCGCACCGTATTCTCGATCTTGCTGTGGCCGAGAAGGATCTGGACAGCCCGTAGATTGCCGGTCGCCCGGTAGATAATCGATGCCTTCGTTCGGCGAAGCGAGTGGGTGCCATACTCGCTTCGCATCAAACCGACCCCTGTCACCCATTCATCGACAAGCCGAGCATACTGGCGAGTGCTGAGATGCCCATTATGATCAAATCGGCTCGGGAACACATAATCGTCCACCGTGCCGCCCCGGCGTTCGAGCCATGCCAGCAAGCTCGTTCGAGCATCGGGCAGCAGTTCGAACTGAACGGTCCGGCCTGTTTTCTGCTGCATTACGATTGCCCGCGTTCGGATCTGCCCTCCGCTGACAAGGTCACCGATCTTCATCCGCACCAGGTCGCAGCCCCGAAGTTTGCTGTCGATCGCCAGATCGAACAGCGCCCGATCTCGCAGGCGGCGGCGCTGATTGAGGTAGAAACGGATTTCCCAAATCTGCTTCGGTTTCAGAGCCCGCTTTGCACCCACGGTCCTGCCGGCATTCCAAACCGGGCGCTTGGTGGCGTTGAGTTCTGTTTCAGGCATCTCGATGATCGTTCTCCTATGGCCACATTGGCAATCTGCAGAACGCTTGCCGACAAGGATGCGCAGGACTTGCTTTGGGGCTCGTGCCGATCAACTAAAGTCGTTTGCTCTGCTCGCTGCGAACGTCCGGATCTGAGAATAGCCGCCATTCGGCGAAAGGGCGTTGCGTCGCCACCAATGACAGCGAAGGGATCGAGCGATATGAAATGACAGCGCCGACCGTCCTCGCTAAGGGCATCCCTCGTGCATCGGCTGCGTCGCCTCGTCCTTGCCAATAGGCCTTTTGCCTGCGCGGTCCTCGCACTCGCGCTGCTGATGAAGATCGTCGTGCCGTCAGGGTTCATGCCGACGATCTCCAACGGTCATATCGTGGTCAGCCTCTGCTCGGGCATGGGTCCGAAGACGATGGTTATCACCATACCCGGTCTCGAGCATAAGTCGGGCGGCGATAGTCATAAGGGCAAGGCGGAACAGCCCTGCGCCTTTACGGGCCTATCCGCGCCATCGCTTGCGGCTGCTGACCCGCTCCTGCTCGCGGCCGCGATCCTCTTCGTGCTGGCGCTCGGCATGCGCCCGTTGGCGCTGCCGGCTTCGATCGCGCCACCCTATCTTCGTCCGCCGCTGAGAGGGCCGCCTCTCCACTGATTTCTCGCGTCGCGTAAGCGGCTGCTGGTGTGGGCGTTTGGAAGCGCCTCCGCCGGCGTCGCTGCGCATGTGCATTGAGGCGGCCGCTCGCGGCCGCATGTCGGGCAGCGACACCTCGTCGGCCCGCGCATAAAGAGATTCAGGGAAGAACAGTGAAAACATCCATTATCGCGCTGGCCGCCTGTCTGGCCGCCACCCCCGCTATCGCTCAGGACCGCGCGCCGAGCGACGCTGAAAGCCTACGGTCCGACGATATCGTCGTCACCGCCACGCCGACTATCGAACAAGCGACCGACGCGATCCAGCGCACGCCGGGCGGCGTCGAGGTCGTGCCCGACACGGCGTTCAAGAACACGCCGGTCCAGCACATCAAGGACATATTGAGCTATGTCCCCGGCGTCATCACTCAGACACGCATGGGCGACGACGCCCGCGTCTCGATCCGGGGGTCGGGGCTCTCGCGTGCCTACGGTATTCGCGGCATCAGTGTGCTGCTCAATGGTATTCCCATGAACACGTCGGACGGCCTCATGGATTTCTTCGAGATCGACCCTACCGCTTACCGCTATGTCGAGGTGTATCGCGGCGGCAATGCCCTGCGCTTTGGCTCCAATGCGCTCGGCGGCGCGATCAACCTCGTCACCCCGACCGGCCGTGATGCTTCGCGGCTCGACGCCCGGATCGATGGCGGCAGCTTTGGCTATATCAAAGGCCAGGTGAGCACAGGCGGCGTGTCGGGCGATCTCGACTGGTTCGCGACGGTCTCGGCGCGGTCGAACGACGGATACCGCGACCATAGCAACGGGAATGCTGTTCGTGGCAATTTCAACCTCGGCTATCGCATCTCGCCGAAGGTGGAGACGCGCTTCTACGTGGCTGCAGCCACCACCAACCAGCACATTCCCGGCGAGGTCAGCAAGGCGACCGCACTCAATACACCCCGCGCCGCCAACCCGGTGTGGGTGGCACAAGATCAGCAGCGCAACGTCGATTCTGTCCGGATATCGAACAAGACGAGCTTCGACCTGGGCAATGCGGCGCTGGAGATCGGCGCCTTCTACAACTGGCGCCATGTCGACCACCCGATTTTCCAGTATCTGGACTTCACGGTCGACGATTACGGCGCGTTCGCGCGCATTGTGGACGATCGTTCGATCGGAGGCATGCGGAACCGGTTGATCGCCGGCGTCAATCTCCACAACGGGACGATCGACACCAACCAATATGTCAACGTCGCCGCGACCAAGGGCGCGCTCGCGGCCTCAATGATCGACAAATCACGCAACCTGTCCTTCTACGCTGAGGACTCGCTGTTTGTGCTGCCGCAGCTCTCGCTGATCGCGGGCGTGCAATATCTCGATGCCGTCCGTGACCGGCGCGACCGCTTCCTGTCCAACGGCGATCAGTCTGGGCGCAAGGACTTCAGCCTGTTGAGCCCGAAGTTCGGCGTCCTATGGGATATAAATTCGAAGGCGCAGCTCTTCGCCAATGTATCGCGCAGCGCGGAAGTGCCGAGCTACGACGCCAACGTGATCACCGCCGTGAACCTCAAGCCACAGCGCGCAACAACCTACGAGATCGGCACGCGCGGGCATAGCGGCATGGTCGGCTGGGATGTCTCGTTCTACCGCTCAGCGATCCGCGACGAGCTCCAGTGCTTGACCACTGGGCCGTTCAGCGCCTGCTCGATCATCAATGCCGGCCGAACCATTCACCAGGGCATAGAGGCTGGGTTGACCGTCGACTTCCCCCTGTCAGCATCGGGCGACAAGCTCATGGTGACCGCCGCCTATACCTATAGCGACTTCAACTTCGACGGCGATCCGAACTACGGCAACAACGAGCTGCCAGGCATTCCCAAACACTATCTGCGTGCCGAACTGCTCTACAAGCATGCCAGCGGCTTCTACGCCGGTCCCAATGTCGAATGGGCGCCGGGGCATTATTTCGCGGACAATGCCAACACGCTGACCGTCGATCCCTATGCGCTGCTGAACCTAAAGGTCGGGTTCGACACCGGCAAGCGCTGGTCAGTCTACCTCGAAGGCCGGAACCTGACGGACAAGCACTATATTGCGACCGTCGCTATCGCGGGCGTCGCCAATGCCAGCTCGGAGATATTCAATCCCGGCACCGGCCGCGCCGTATTCGGCGGTGTACGGTTCACATGGTGACCCGCGCCGGCACGGTAGCGGCTGGAGGGGCAAGCAGCGCCTACCGCACGATCTGGCGCTGGCATTTCTATGCCGGGCTGTTCGTCCTGCCCTTCATCCTGATCCTTTCGGTCACCGGCGCAATCTACCTGTTCAAGCCGCAGATCGACCGTTGGGAAGAGCGGGCTTATCAGGGGCTTGCCATGTCGGAGGCCGTGTCGCCCGACAGACAACTGGCGGCAGCGCTTTCCGCGACCCCGAACATGCGGTTCAACTATTACCGCCTGCCCGAGCGGCCAGGCGATGCCGCGGTGATCCATGTGATCGCGCCCAATGGCGCGCAACGCGACGTCTTCGTCTCACCGCAGGGCCAGGTGCTGGGCAGCCGCGATCCGAACGCCAAGATTTCGGAAACGGTCGCGCGCATCCACGGGTCTCTGCTGATCGGCACTTGGGGCGACTGGCTCGTCGAACTGGCGGCGAGCTGGACGATCGTCATGATCCTGACCGGCCTCTATCTCTGGTGGCCGCGCCCCTTCCAATTCGCGGGCTCGCTGTGGCCGCGCCTGTCGCTGAGGGGCCGGCCACTGTTGAAGGACATCCACCGCGTCACCGGGTTCTGGATCGCAGGACTGGTGCTGGTCATGCTCGCGAGCGGCCTTCCTTGGGCAGGCGCTTGGGGAAGCGCGTTCAAATGGGCGCGGACCGAGCTGGGCCTGGTCAAGGGGCCGGAGGACTGGAAGATCGGCGTCGATGGCGGCCATGCCGGGCACCATTCTGTCATGCCAATGGCGATGCCGTTAGTCCCGCAAGCGACCGGATTGCCGCTGTCGGTGTTCGTCGCAAAGGCTCGGGACCAGCACCTCGCTTTTCCGGCGCTGGTGCTGCCGCCGCATGCGCCGCAACGCTTCGGTCCGCCGACCGGCAATGAGTGGACTGCTAAGTCCGAGGCGCAGAACCGCTGGCTCGGACGACAGGTTACCTATGATCCGATCACCGGCGCCGAGAACGGAAGGCGCGGGTTCGCCGACCAGCATATGCTCGACCGGATCGTGAACACCGGCGTAGCCTGGCACGAAGGGCAGTTGTTCGGCTGGCTGAACCAGTTGATCGGCGTTTTCACCGCCATCGCATTGGTGACGATCAGCATTCTCGGCGCAGTGATGTGGCTGAAACGCCGTCCGCAAGATAGCATCGGCGCGCCGCCTGCGGCGGCAGGCGGAGGCAGGCCGTGGATGATCGCGGTGCTGATCGGTCTGGCGCTGCTGCTTCCTTTGTTCGGCGTATCGCTGCTCGTCCTGCTGTCTATCGACCAGCTCGTCTGTCGCGCTTGGCGGCCTCCCACCGCTCTGCAGAGCTGAACGCCGGGTGCTGCGCCGTGCGCGCCGCGACCGCGCGGCCCGCTGCCAAGACGCGTCGATCAACTTCGGCGTCAGGCGACCAATTCCTCTCGTCGTGCCCTGCGCTTTCCGCTTTTAACGGAGGCGGTCAATTCAACGAGGCCGGACGTTTGAAGGCGTCGAATTATCACCATCGTATCGTCGACACGATGGAGCAACCCGTCGATTCACCGTCCTAACGCGCGGCCATGCCGAGCAGCTTGTCGACCGCTATTCGGAAGAAAGCCCCGGATGCGCATCGAGGCGAGGCGGCCGATCTTGCCTCTCGTTCGACTGGCTGAGCGCGCGGCGCTGCCACCGGCTGTGCGGAACCGCTCCCTTAATTCCGCATCAAGCCAGACGATTGGGACAGACCTTACTGCGCGCGATCGTCGGAGCCGCGTATGTCGTCGCCAATCGGCCAACGCCCCAGCACTCTGTCACTTTTCGGGTTCTCGATACGGACTTCGGAGAAGTTGGCGTTGATCAGGCAAAGCGGTCGCTGTGCGTCCCCGCCTGGCTGAACGCAATGGAATGGCCCTGTGCCAGCAGCCGGTGCCAACCTGCCGACGATCCGCAAGCGGAACCCGCGCGCCGGGTCGAAATCGTCAGCTGTCGCGCGCTGCACCACTTCATAGGGCCGCAGCTTACCGCCGGCAGCTTCATCGGTCAGGCGGGCAATCGCGACCGTCTGGCCCGAAAGCAGGACGGGATCACTCCCCGTTTCGGCATTCGGCTCGCGGAACGCCTTGCAACTCGTCGCACTCGACCACGGCCGGGCTATCCAGAACCCTCTAAAAGTCGCCTGTTCGCCACTCACAGGCGCATCGCCCCATGTGTCGCCGCGCCAAAGCACTGGCTCAATGGTGATCCGCAATGTCGCCGTCTTCTCGTCGAAGCGCCAACGCATCGCGCCCGGGCTTTCGACGGTGCCCGGTGCTTCGCAACCGAAGGGCAGCACCAGATCGAAACGCTGTCCCCCCGCCGCCTCAACGGCTTCGGGAACAGGCGCTTTCGAGGCGAAGGCATCGGCCGCCTGGGTCGCCAAAGCGAGCAACTGCGCGCGCTCGAGGGTCACCGACATACTCGGCGACGGGGTCTGGACCGGCTTTGGCGGAAGGTCGGCGACCAGCGGGAGAGCTTGAGGCGGCGGGACGGAACTGCGGCCTGCCAGGAAACCCGTCCCGGCAAGCGCGATCGCCGCTACGAGACCGCCGGCGATCGCGAGACGGCTTTTCCGGGGGCTTGGCTCTTGCATGGGGCATGGGTAGCAAACATCGCCCCTTCGTCACACCCCGGAGACGGTTTTGCAGCATCGCAAGTTGACTCCCCTTCGGGCTCCGCCGAGTCAGGGCCTATGACCGCCGACCAAATCCTGACTCTGCTTGTCCTCGCCGCAGTGGTCGGGGCGCTGATCTGGGACAAGGTCCGCGCCGACGTTGTCGCGCTCACCGGAGCGGCGATCCTGCTGATGTCCGGCGTCGTCCGCCCGGTCGAGGTGCAGGCGGCGTTCGCCAGCCCCGCGATCATGGCGCTGGCCTCGCTCTTCGTCATCGCTTACGCGCTGGAGCTCAGCGGGCTGCTCGACCGCGCGATCGCTCTCGGGGTCGATCTGTGCAAGCGGATGGGGACCAAGGGCATCTGGCTGTTGCTGACGATGATTGGCGGCGTCTCCTGTTTCCTTAATTCGACTCCGATCGTCGTGCTGGGCGCGCCGGTGATCCGAGACGTCGCGACGGCCATGGGCCAGTCTCCCAAGCGTTATCTCATGCCGCTATCCTACATCACCGTGCTGACCGGCTGTTGCACGCTGATCGGCACCTCGACTAATCTGCTAGTCGACGACATGGCGCGGGTCGCCGGCCAGCCGCGATTCGGGCTGTTCGAGATCACGCCAGTGGGCGTCCCCGTCGCGCTCGCGGGCGGCCTTTACCTGCTCCTGGTCAGCGGCAGGTTGCTGGGCAAGCGGTTCGACAGCGCACCGGTCGATCGACCGGAGGTCGATCCGCATGAGATCCATGGCGCCCAGATCGGCGATGCCAGCCTGTTTGCGGAGCCACGCCCGCTCCAGCCGGTCAAAGCCACGATCGCGGTCGCAGTGTTCATCGGCGCGATCGGACTGGCCGCGCTGGAGGTGGCGCCGATTGCCGCCACCGCCTTTGCGGGCGCCGTCCTGCTGATCCTGCTCAAGGTGATCAGTGCCGACCAGGCCTATTCAGGCCTGAAGCCCGAAATCCTGATCCTCATCGCCGGTATGGTCGTGATCGGCATCGGCATGGAGCAGAGCGGTCTGGCCGCGCAGGCATCGAGCCTGCTGATCGCAACCGTCGACGGGCTCAGCCCGATGGTGGCGTTGATCGTACTGTACATGGTGACGATGGTGCTCACCGAACTCCTGTCCAACGCAACCGTCGCCGTGCTGGTGACGCCGATCGCGGTCGCGCTGGCCGAAAGCCTCGGTGTCAGTCCCCGGCCGTTCCTGGTTGCCGTCATGATCGCCGCGAGCGCGGCCTTCGCGACCCCTTTCGGCTATCAGACCAACGTCATCGTCTACCAGATGGCAGGCTACCGCTACATGGACTTCGTGCGCGTTGGGCTCCCGCTGAATCTCATTACCGCCGCCGTCGCGATCGTCGCGATCCAGTTCGCCTTTCCTTTCTGAGGGTAAGCCAGCACTTGGTAGCGATCCTACACGCATCGAACTGCGCGGTGATATCCTGGCGCTTTGCAAAATTAGCGGACATGCAACCTGTAAGTTTAGCGCGAACTGGATCGAACAGGTCCAAGCGCGTGTAGATGCCAAAGCGGTCTCGCGCAGTCAGAAGTCGGGTTTCGCGCGGCAAGACGCAAGATTGACGAGCAGTCCGGTTATGCGCGCAAGATGAGATTGACGGCTTCGAGAAGATCATCATTGCGGTATGGCTTGTCCAGGACCGCAGCGAACAGCTCTTCATGCTGGCGGGCAATCGCCCCTTGCGCCCCGCTGACCAGGATGATGGGCAAATCGGCAATTTCCTGATCGGCCCGGATGGCCTGAGCCAGTTCCAGGCCGGTCATCACCGGCATCATGAAATCGGTGATCAGGAGGGCAGGCCGACGCGTGCGAATCTGCTCGAGGGCATCCTGGCCATGGGCGGCCGTCGCCACTTCATGCCCCTCGTCCTCGAGAATATCGGCAAGCATGAATGCTAGCAGATGTTCATCATCGGCAACGACGATCAGCGCCATATTCTATCCTCTTCCCTTTCCGATCATCGCGGATCAGTCCGCGACAGGCTCGCGGGAGGAGGATTTTCCCGGCGTGCCTGCCAGGCGGTCGCCGATCGCAAGGCCTGACGGGGCGAAGGAAAGGTGGCGCGCTGCGGTGTCGAACGCGCTGTCGCGCATCTTCTGGATCGACAAGGAGCGCTGGAGATCATGGTGTTCTTCGAACTGCCGCAAGAGGATCAGGTTATCGAGAACGGCCGAAAGATCGCTAGCCGGTGCGGTCACGTTCGGGCCAATGATCTCGCGGACTTCCCAGGTCGCCAGTGTCGTAACGCCGAGCGTGCGCAATTGGTTCGTGAAAATGGCGAAAAACTCGATCAGCCTGTCGCGGTGCACAGCGGCGCGTTCGAAGCCCCCCAGACCATCGATGAAAAGGCGCTTGATCCCACGATCGCGCACTTCTTCCAGCAACTCATGAGCGAGCCGGTCGATCAGGTTCTCGCCCAGCGGACGCCATTGAACGGAAAAATGGGGCGATCCGCTGTCGGGCAGAACGATATTCTGGCTCTGCGCCTTGAGACGCAGGCGCGCCTCATTCTCGAAAAAGCCAAAATGCAGGGCAGGCTCGTCTGGCGAGGCCTGGGACAGGAAATGCAGCCCCAATGTAGTCTTGCCGCTGCCGGTCGGACCAGCGACAAGCGTGATGGAGCCCTGCGGCAAGCCGCCGCCCATCAGCGCATCCAGTTCGGGCAGGCCAGAACATAGCTTGGCCGGTGAAATATCGCCGGATGCCCCATTGCCAGCATAGAGCGCCTCGATCCGCGGATATATCGTGATGCCGCGACGGTCGATCTCGAACTTGTGCAGCCCGCCAAGCGCGTTGCTGCCGCGTGATTTGCGAACCTGCAACTGTCGCACCGTGCGCACACCGGCCAGCATATCGCTCAGCTCAATGACCCCATCGACCATCGTATGCTCTGGACTGGTCTCTTCGAGACTCGCGCTGGTCAGGAACAGGACGGTGCAGCCGACAAAGGCGGCCTGGCCCTGAACCTCAGCGACGAATGTCTTGACGTCGAAATCGGTGTCCGCGCGATCGCGTGCGTTGAGCAGGCCGTCGAAGACCAGCAGGGTCGCATTGTGGCGCTTGGTTTCCTTGCGGAGCAGTTTGACGACCGCATCGAGCCCTTCTTCGCGCATGGCTTGGAAAACGCTCACATAGGAGATGTCCTGGCCAAGGATCTCCGCATCGAAAAAATCGAGCGTACCCAGCGCCTGGAACAGGCGGTCATGGCTTTCGGCAAGCAGGGTCACGAACAGGACCTTGCCCCCGCCCGCCGCGTGATGAAACGCGATCTGATTGGAAAGAATGGTCTTGCCCGCGCCGGGTCGGCCCTGGATGATATAGGAGGCCCCTTTGATCAGCCCTCCCGCAAGGATGTGATCCAGCCCGCTGACTCCACTCGCAAGGCGCGAAAATTCCTCCATTTGTGACTTCCTGCTTGAACATTTCGAGAGTGCAGCCCGACTAATATCTCGGCGCCGGCAATCGAAAAGCAAAAAGTGCAGGGGGTTAAGCGTTCCGGGCCGTTAAGTGGGCCCATGTCGATCGCGTAAGGCGGGAGAGCGCGTGGCGGCGCCGCAATCGGCGCGCAGCCTTCACCGACTCTGCTGATTTCGCGAGCGCATGATGAGCGAAAGGTCGCGTCGCGTCTCGCCATGACCGCCACTCGACGCATTTTCCAGCCTCGCTTCCGGCGCTTGAACGAACCACGAAAATGCCGGGCGCCGCCTGTTTGGGTGGCTGAAAAGAGCCGTTTCGGCTAGGCACGAACCCATGCAAAGTTCACAAATCGTAAGACGCCCCTTTTCCATGATGCGCAGCTTCCTGGCGACCGAAGCGGCCGGCGGCATCATTCTGATTGTTGCGTCCGCTACGGCGATGATGGTCGCCAATTCCGGCTTTTCGCGTGCCTATCTGGGCGCCCTGCATGTTGATTTGAGCGGCCTTAGCCTGTTGCACTGGATCAACGATGGCTTGATGGCGCTGTTTTTTCTGATCGTGGGCCTGGAGATCAAGCGCGAGGTTCTCGACGGCCAGCTCGCCCGCTGGTCCGATCGTCTCCTTCCCGGGCTTGCCGCAGCCGCCGGGGTGGCCGTCCCCGCGCTGATCTATGTGGGCATCAATCATGACGATGTCGCGGGCCTGAGGGGGTGGGCCATCCCGGCCGCCACCGACATCGCATTTGCTCTGGGCGTATTGGCGCTGCTTGGCAGCCGCGTGCCAACATCGCTCAAGGTCTTTCTCACGGCCGTTGCCATCATCGACGATCTCATCGCCGTCCTGATCATTGCATTCTTCTACACGGCGCAGCTCAACCTGGCGGCGCTGGCCGGAGCTGCGCTTGGGCTTGGTTTGCTGACCATCCTCAACCGGCGCGGCGTCGCAGCGCTCTGGCCCTATCTGCTGGTCGGAGCCGGGGTCTGGGTTCTCGTGCTGCAATCTGGCATTCACGCGACACTGGCCGGTGTAGCAGTGGCGATGACGATCCCGCTGAACCGCACGCCGGGACGGCCAGATGACGCGCAATCCCCACTCTATCGGCTTGAGCATGGTCTCCACCCCTGGGTGGCCTTTGCGATCGTGCCGATCTTCGGCTTCGCCAATGCCGGCGTTCCGCTGGCCGGCTTTACGCCGGCGGATCTTCTAGAGCCAGTGCCCTGGGGCGTGGCCTTGGGACTCTTCCTTGGCAAGCAGGCCGGCATTTTCAGTGCGGTATGGCTGATCGTCCGCCTGAAGCTGGCGGAGCGGCCGCGCGATGCGAGCTGGCTGCAAATCTATGGCGTCGCGCTCCTGTGCGGGATCGGCTTTACGATGAGCCTGTTCATCGGCGGTCTCGCCTTCGGCGATGGATCCCATCTCAACGATGCTGCGAAGGTCGGCATCCTGCTCGGCTCTATCCTCTCCGCCGTCGCCGGCTTCCTCATACTGCGGCTCGCGCCGCAAGGACAGCGGCTGTGAGGCTGTTCCCCGGATTGCGACAGATCGCGCCCGCCTGGCGGGAATTTGTCTCGGGCGATGCGAGTTCAAAGGCGCGCGATGCGCTGTCTGTTTTTCGCCGCCGCATCGCGACCGGTATCGGCGCGGTGCTGCTGGGCTTGTTTGCGATCACCTTCGCCAAAATGGGCGATCTTGCCCAGCGCCTTTTCCTGCATCTGGAAAGCCTTTGGCCTTACGGAGCCCTGCTATTAACGCCAGCGGTGTTCGCCAGCGTCGTCTATATCACCAACCGTATCGCGCCTGACGCACGTGGCTCCGGCATACCCCAGGTGATCGCGGCAGCGCGCAATCCGGGCCGCGACGCGCCGGGGCCGCTGGTATCGCTTCGGACCGCAGCGGCGAAGTTGCTCATGACGGTCATGATGCTGTGCGCGGGCGGTTCGGTCGGGCGCGAGGGACCAACGGTCCAGATCAGCGCAGCGATCATGGTTGCCGTACACCGCGCCCTGCGTGTGCCGATCACCGCCGGGGTGCTCATCGCCGGCGGCGCCGCCGGCGTGGCGGCCGCCTTCAACACGCCGCTTGCGGGCGTCGCCTTTGCGATCGAGGAACTGGCCTCGGCCTATGAACAAAAGGTCGCCGTGCTGGTCATGGCGGCTGTCATGGTGGCCGGGCTCGTCAGCTTAGGCATCGCTGGCGACTATATCTATTTCGGGGCGATGCGCGAGACGCTCGACCTGCGCTCGGTGCTGGTCATAGCGCCAATTGCCGGGATCGGCGGCGGATTGGCGGGCGGGCTGTTCTCGCGGATATTGCTGGCCTTTGCGGCGCCGACGCATCGCTGGATCCAGGTCGTCAAGCGGCGGCCGGTCCTGTTGGCCGGCGTCTGCGGGCTGGTCGTTGCTTCACTGGGCGTTGCCACGGCAGGCGCGACATGGGGCACCGGCTATGAAACCACCCGGCAGCTTGTGGAATCGCATGGGGGCTCCGCCTGGTTTGGCCCCTCCAAA
This sequence comes from Sphingobium sp. 15-1, assembly GCF_013375535.1. GTDB lineage: Bacteria > Pseudomonadota > Alphaproteobacteria > Sphingomonadales > Sphingomonadaceae > Sphingobium > Sphingobium aromaticivastans. The sequence continues at coordinate 2,590,478 of NZ_JABXJG010000001.1, read as the reverse complement.
TTTGTTGCCACGGTCGCGACCGCCCTGAGCGGCGCACCGGGGGGCATTTTTGCCCCGTCATTGTCGGTCGGCGCAGGCTTCGGTGATTTGTTGACCGGGATTTTCCCCGACGATCCAAAGGGTGCGATCGTCCTGCTGGGTATGATCGGCTATTTCGTGGGTGTCGTCCGCGCGCCGCTGACAGCGGTGATCATCGTCACCGAGACCACCGCCAGTCGCGGCATGATCGTGCCGCTGTTTGCTACCGCACTGATCGCCGATCTGGTCAGCGCACTGGTCTGTCGGGAACGGCTTTATCATGGACTAGCAAAGCCCTTCCTCCATGCGCATGGCAGCGCCAAGGCTGGGAGCGAGCAAGGGGAAGAGAGCGATCTCGTGCAGACGCGCGCGCAGGACTAGCGCGCGCCGTCCGCCCATCGCTCAATGAAGCACGATGCCCATTTCCACGCCAGTCTTGTCGTGAAGGGCGAAGCGACCAACCAAGTCGGCGCTGGCCCGATTACAGCCGACGACCTCGGCGTCTTTTCCATCACGGCGCAGTCGGGCGACGATCTTGTCGAGTGCGCCGACGCCCGAGATGTCCCAGAAATGCGCTCCCTAGACGTCGATGAAGACCCTGTTGGTGGCGTCCGGCGTCTGTAGCGCGCGGGGAAAGCGATCAACCGGGGCGAAGAAGATCTGCCCGTTGATGCGATAGATGGTCGGGCTCGCGAGCGACCGGTTCTGCCGAAAGCGGTCATACCGCCTGCCACACCTAAATGACGGCTTCGTCCCAAAGCAAGTCATTCCCACTTCGCCGAAACCTTGCGTTGTATCGTGGGTTCGAATACGGTGTTCGCAGTCGAACTGAGCCGCCAAGTGACGGTTTTCAGAGGAAAAAGTCGACGAGGTATTTTCCGAGGTATGGCGGAAATTCGGACCGGTCAGAAGCGAAATAAATCAGCCGCTTAACCGATCGGTTCGAATCCCTCCCGCGCATTAGCGGAGGATAAGACGCTTCAAAGATCGGTATAGTATCAAAGTGGATCTGCCGATCTTCACCGTCTCAATCTCTCCAGAGCCAATCAACTCGTACAAGGTCGAGCGACCGATGCCGGTCAACTTCACTGCAGTCGCTATCCTGACGCTTATCGGCTCAAGATTTTCATCCTGATCGGTTTCTGCTGTGGGGCGTTTGGCGGGGTGGGAAGTAGGGGACATCTCTAACCTTGCTCGCGATCATCCCCATCATCGTCAATCTGTGCCAAGGCGCTAGCGCCGGTGAGAGGCCGCAGGCTACCTTCTTGGTGCCATCGGGGATCAACGCCTGAAGAAGGCCACCAGCGATCTGCTCGTCGTCGGTTAGAATGTACCAAGATCGCGAATCGCGATGCTCCACAGTGCTAATCGGCCCGTCGGGACTCGAACTTCCTCAAATAAAAACTTCAAAGGTATCGATCGAGGTATCGTGATCGGGCTGGCCTAGGAAATGGCTGTTTTCCGGGGCGGATAGTCGCTTTTCGAGTCCTCTTCTGGCACCATTTTCCGACATGGTTGGAAATGCACGACAGTCGGCCGGATCGCTCCGGAACGCTGAGCCCGGACGCTTCACTCATCTCTGCAGCATACTGCCCAGCCATGCCGCATGGCATGTCTCTCCATGCCCCGCCAATCCATCGCAAAGGCATCTCGGTCGCTGAGAAATGGGGGCAGCCAACGGCGGACTAGCGCCGCGGCCAGCCATATCCGTCTCACATGATGACGGTGAAGGCGCTGGTGCCCGACGAGCATCTTTCATGCCGGATTTGCTCCAGCCGCTGGCGAATATGGCGACGGCGATGGAACACGCAAAATGCCCGCTTGACCAAGCTAGTCACGACCCTCTCCTTCTTGTTTTGCGGGAAATCTAGCATCAGCTTTCATTGCCGCAATATATCGTTCGGCATGCGAAACGGATGGCTGCGCCCGCTATTTGAGAATCAAGGGAAAATTGTCGCGACGAAGGCGCTAGCCATGGCTCCATCCCCCCCCGGGCACATGCCCGCAGGGTCTGAAGCAGAATGAAGGAAAGGTGGCGGAGACGGAGGGATTCGAACCCTCGGTAGCCCCTTAAGGCTACGACGGTTTAGCAAACCGCTGGTTTCAGCCACTCACCCACGTCTCCGCACGAATTTGCCCACCGGATGAGGTGAGCAGTGGCTATATGTCGGCCTATAGCGGCGGCTTTCATGCATGGCAACGGTCCGCAGCGGAGAAAAATCGCGCTTATTTCGAAAAGAGGATTCGGACTGGCGCGGAATCGACTCGGGTCGCCGTTCGTTCATTGTCGTTTCAGCTTGTTCCCCGATAATCTGAAATATGGTTGAAGTGCGGGTCCTTTGGGGAGTAGCGGGCATGATCGGGTTTCTGGGGCGGGTTTCGGGCCGCGCGGCAATGGCAGGCGCTCTGGCGGTCGCGCTGGCCGGCATGACGCTGACGCCGATCGGCGCGCAGGCGCAGGTGCGCACCGTCGATCCCAACAGCGCCATCGATTCCGACCTGGCGCCCGTGCCGCAGCAGAACGGCACGCCCACAGACCCGGGCGTCGACCCCGGCCAGTCGGGGAGCAGCGTCCCCGCCGACAGCGGCGCACCCTATAATCCGCCCGCGGCCAGCGCGGGTTCGACCGCGACCGGCGCGCCAGTGACGGCCAATTCTCCCCCGGCGGCGATCACCCCCGGCGATTCCTACCAGCAGGACGACCTGATCGGCGCGGCCGAGGGCGTGTTCGGCAAGGGCGCCGAAGGGCTGGCCGGCATCATCGAGAAGATATTGAAGGATCAGGGCCGCCCCAACGCCTATATCGCCGGGCGCGAGGCGTCGGGCGCGTTCGTCGTCGGCCTGCGCTATGGTTCGGGCACGCTCAATCACAAGATCGAGGGCAAGCGGGAAGTCTATTGGACGGGGCCATCCATCGGCTTCGACGTGGGCGGCAATGCGGCCAACACCTTCGTGCTGGTCTATAATCTGTATGACACGCAGGAGCTTTATCACCGCTTCCCGGCGGCGGAGGGTACGGCCTATCTGGTGGGCGGCTTCACCGCCAGCTATCTGCGCTGGGGCAGCGTGGTGCTGATCCCGATCCGGTTGGGCGTGGGGTATCGGCTAGGCGTCAATGCCGGTTACATGAAGTTCACCGAAAAGCGGAACTGGCTGCCCTTCTAAGGGAATTGGAGCGGGTCATAGTTTTAAGAAGCCAGCAGCAACGGCATCCCCCTTCCCCTCCACCACCGCCTTTGGCGGCGGTCCCCCTCCCCATCTCTCGATGGGGAGGATTTTGAGGGGTCGCTCCCGCCCCCTCTACCCGCACTAGAAGGAGAGGTTGAGCTGCCCGCCGGCCTCCTCCGGCTCCTCATGATCGAGATTGTGCACGCCTAGTCCCAGCAGCCTAGCCCCCATGCGCAGCGGCAATTGGGCCCGCAGCAGCGCCCGGCCGGTCTCTGCCAACAGATCGGGCGAGCGCACCGGGCCCCCGAAGCTTTTCGACCGCGTGATGATCCTGAAATCCGCGAACTTGACCTTGAGCACCACTGTCCGGCCATAAGCGCCGCTCTTTTCGATCCGGCCCCAGAGATTCTCCGCGAGCCGCTCGATTTCCGGGATCAGCGCTTCCTCCGTCACCAGATCGTCGAAGAACGTATCCTCGACGCTCACCGATTTGCGTTCCTGCCGCTCATGCACCGGGCGGTCGTCCTCGCCCCGCGACGCGTGATAGTAGAACAGCGCCGCGCTGCCGAAATGATGCTGGAGAAAGGCGAGGTCGCGGGCGCGCAGATCGGCGCCCGTCTCGATGCCAAGCGCCTGCATCCGCTTCGCCGTGACCGGCCCGACGCCATGGATGCGCCGCACCGGCATCTGCGCGATAAAGGCCGCACCTTCCTCCGGCCGGACGACGCAGATGCCGTCGGGCTTGTTCTGGTCCGACGCCAGCTTGGCGATCAGCTTGTTGTAGGACACGCCCGCCGAAGCGGTGAGCCCGGTTTCCTCCCGGATCAGGCGGCGGATTTCCTCGGCTATGCGCGTGGCGGAGGGGATGCCCGGCTTGTTCTGCGTGACGTCCAGATAGGCTTCGTCCAGCGACAGCGGCTGGATGATGTCGGTGAAGCGCGAGAATATCTCCCGCACCTGCGCCGACACGCTGCGATAGACCTCGAAACGGGGGCGGACGAACAGCAGGTCGGGGCAGAGCCGCCGCGCCCTGGCGCCGGGCATGGCGGAGCGGACGCCAAATTTGCGCGCTTCATAGCTGGCCGTGGCGACCACCCCACGCGGACCGCCGCCGCCGACCGCCAACGCCTTGCCCCGCAGCGAGGGATCGTCGCGCTGCTCGACCGAAGCGTAAAAGGCATCCATGTCGATATGGATGATCTTGCGCAGCGGGGTTTCCATGATCGGCGCTTATGCCACAGGGCAGAGCGGAAGGAAAAGGGAGGGCGGCCCCTCAGCGCCGCAGCAGGCGCAGATTGTCGAGCAGCCATTCAAGATGGGCGCGGCTGATCCGGCTCCACACATTATAGGTGCAGCGCTGCCCGCCGATGCGTACATAAGCGAGGGAATGCAGGCCCTTGCCGCCCGCATTGGCGGCGGGATAGGGTTCCGCGCCCTCCTGCCCGTAACCGGCGAAGGATGGCGCGGGCAGGCGGGGCAGTTCGCGCATATAAGGCCATTGGTCGGTCAGTCTGCGCCGCTGGATTCGCGCATCGGCCCGGTCCTGGGGCAGCAGGCCGGTTCCGGCAAAGCCATAGGCACTGCGCAGTCCCGGAAGGTCGAAGGCAACGCCCCAGCCGCCGCCGAAGCTGGCGGCGCGGGGCGTCCCCTCCGGATCGCCGGGCCGGGCGAGCGCGAGCGGCGCGCAGGACCGGCGGTTCTCCGCCTTGGCCCATTCGGCGCGGGCGCGCCTTTCCCCGATCAGCGTTGCGGTTTCCGCCGCGAAAGCCGGCATGGCGCTGGACAGCAGGGCAGCGGCCAGCGCCGCCCGCGCCAGCCTCATTTCTTGTCCTTGAGCGACAGCAGCGCGGCGAAGGGGCTGGCCTGCTCCTCGCTCAGCACGCCCGCTTCGCGCAGGACGACGTCGGCTTCCGGCGCGCGCGGATAGGGCGTCATGGCCAGCGCCACCGTCTCGGCCACCGCCTCGCCCATGTCGATGACCAGGCCGTCATAACCGATGGTGTCGCAATCCTCGGCATCCAGTTCCAGTTCGTCGCCCTCGGGCACCTCCGCGCCTTCCTTGACGAAGCGCAGGAGGAAATCGCTATCGACCGTCTCCGGCACGGCGACGCCAGTCGCGACGCAGGGCTGGGCCAGCGCGGCCCGCACCCGCCCCTTGGCGAAGATCGCGCCATTTTCCTCGCTCAGCGCATAATCCGCCTCCAGCCGGTCGAGGGCGAGCAGGTGGAAGCGTTTGGCCAGCGCCTCGCGCTCGGCGGCATCGGCGGCGATGGTCACCGGCTGCACATGGCGGGCAAGCTGGTCGACCCGCACGGGCCGCGAAAATTCCGGGGCGGCGCTCATCCAAGGTCTCCCGCCATCAGCGCGTCGCGGCTGATGCAGCCAAGCCTGACCCAGCGCGAGCGCAGATGCGATTCGACATGCGCCAGCGCGTCGGCCGACGGCGCATCGCCGCGATAGAGGTTGCGCGCAATCGCTTCGCTCAGGTCCGTTTCGCCCGACAATGCCGCGCGATAGGCCGCCAGCCGCCCGCCCAGCGCGCTCACCATGCGGCCAATATGCTTGCCTACGACAACGTCGCCAATCCCTTCCTGCCGCAACTGGCCGTCCATATCGTCGACGAACAGCTCGGTCAGCCAGACGCTTTCCTGGGCAGCGCCCAGCGCCTCCAGCCGCATCAGCGCCTGGGCGAGAATGGCGACGATCATGTCGAAGCGGCCGTCCATCGTGTCGGGAACCTGCCCTTCCACATACCAATGGGGCTGGCGTCCCTCCGCGACGATGGCGTTGTAGAGGGTGCGCATCGCGTCCTTGGGGTCGCTGGACGCGAACAGACGCTGGAAGATGCTGGGCATGATTGACACTGTTTCCTGGCTGAACCGATAGGCGGCCCCTTGCCGAGGCTCGCGCATTTCCATATTGATCGCCCAGCCGCCCGATGCAATGGCGGCTTTGTTTTTCGGCAAGGTCCGGGGTGCGCCCCGCAGGAGAAGTTCATGCGCCAGTTCAGCCGCCAATCCCGCAGCGGGCGGATTTTGCTTGGCGCAGGCCTTTGCGCGCTGCTTCTGGGCGCGTCGGGCTGCACGCGCATCCGCACCCATCAGGGCTATCAGGTCGACAAGCTGCTGGTCGATTCGGTGCAGCCGGGCATCGACAACCGCGCATCGGTGGAAGGCACGCTGGGCCGGCCGAGCTTCGTCGCGCAGTTCGGGGACCAGGACTGGTATTATGTGTCGCGGGACATGCGCTCGCTCGCCTTTTCCAACCCCAAGCCGGTGTCGCAGAGCGTGCTGCATGTGCGCTTCGATACGGCGGGCAATGTGGTGGCCGTGGATCGCATGGGGCTGGAGCAGGTCGCAAAAATCTCGCCCTCCGGCGACAAGACGCCGACGCTGGGCCGCCATCGCAGCCTGTTCGACGAGATTTTCGGCAATATCGGCGCGGTCGGCGCCGGCGGCATGGGCGGCGGTGGCGGCGGCAGCAACACCGGCGGCGGCCCGAACGGGAGCTGACGGAGCGCCCTTCCTATTCCTAGTGTGAATCGTGCTCCTGCGAAGGCAGGAGCCCAGTTCAGACGGCGGGACTGGACTCCTGCCTTCGCAGGAGCACGGTGGGCCAAGTAATTAGCCTAGCGTAGACAGACCGTCTGCCAAAGATCGGGGCTGGTATCCCAGCGCTTTGAGCCGGTCGATATTGAGCGCCGGAAAGCCCCAATCCTCCTCGGCTCTCCCTTCATGCACGATCGGCGCGCCAGTCTGCTCACTCAGCAGCTCCGCCAATTCCGCGATGGTCGTGCGGACCCCGCTTCCGACATTGAAGGCCCCCGCTTGTCCACTGCCGAGTAGCAGCAGCATAGCCCGCGCCACATCGTCGACATGGACAAGGTCCGACCCGAACGCGCCGCCGCCATGAACGCAGATCGGCTCTCCGCTGGCGGCGGCCTTCATCATCAGTCCCAAAGCCCCGCTCTGCTGGCCCGGCCCATAGACCGAGGCCAGCCGCATCGTCTGGAGCAGCACAGCCTCCCCCCGGCAACGTTCCGCCGCGTAGATTTCCTGACCGACCTTCGACCCCAGATAATAGCCCCGGCTGCGGGGAAAAAGCGGCGTAGCCTCACCCGGCGGCCTGCCCGTCGGCGCATAGGCGTTGGCGCTGCTCGCCTGCATGATCCGGCCCACGCCTGCCCGGATCGCCGCATCGACCAGATGCAGCGTGCCGAGCGCGTTGATCCGCCAGCAGCGCTCCGCTGCGGCCAGATCCCGATGATCGGAAGGAATATACGCCGCCAGATGGACCAGCGCCGCGCAGCCGGTCAGGTCCGCACCCTCGCCAGTATCCAGATCGAAAGAGCGCCATTCATCCTCCGGACCGGCGGGCGAACGGCGGGCGAGATGGCGGATGCGCCAGCCGCTCCGGCGCGCGGCAGCCGCGAAATGGCGACCGACAAAGCCCGAACCGCCGGTCAGGGCCAGCAAGGGAGCCACACCGCTCATCGCACCGCGTCGATGCGCTCCTGCGGCACGAATATCTCGTCGAGATAGCGCAGGATGACGCCGGACCGGACCGGCGGCTGGATGATCGGCGTGCCGTGCAGCAGTTTGCGCACGCACATCTCCACCTCGTTGAAGCCCGCCATGGCGCGCAGCGGCGTCGTGCCGGAAAAGCGGGCGTTGATCTCGAACACGCGGGGGGTGCCATCGGCATCGGTGCGGAACTGGAAATTGGCGGGGCCATAGGGTTGCAGTGCTTTGCCCAGCACCCGCACCTGTTCGTTCAGCTCGGGATAGTCGCCGGTATAGGCGCGATAGGTATTCCCGTCGCGCAGGTCGCGGCGCATCACGATGGACGCCCGCACCTCTCCGTCGAAGACCAGCGTGCTGGCGGTGAACTCGCAATCGGGATCGCCCACGCATTGCTGGATGACCAGCCCGCCGCACCCCTCCAGCGCCGATGCCAGCGCGGCCCGGTCCCGCACCACCGACACGCCGACCGACCGCGCACCGATCCGGGGCTTCACCACCAGCGGAAATCCGACCGCATCGATCAGCGCCTCGACCGCCTCCTCATCCTCGCCAGCGGCCGAGGCGGGGTGCGGCAGGCCGACGCTTTCGAAAAAGCGCGCGGTTTCCAGCTTGTCGTCGGCAATGGCGACGACGCGGGGATCGCTGACCAGCACATGCGTCCCGAACAGCGCCTCCAGCCGGTGGCGTTCGGCGGCGAACCAGGACAGTTCGACATCGGTTCCGACCAGCACGACATCGGGCCGTTCCCGGTCCAGCAGTTGATGGATGCGGTCGCCAAAGGCCGGATCATGGGCAAAGGGCAAGCGATAGGCTCTGTCCGCCCAGTAAAGCCCGGAGGAAAGCGGATTAGGATCGGCGGCGATCACCTGGCAGTCCAGGGCCGACTGCCGCAGCGACTTGATGATGCCCTGTCCCAGCACCGCGCCGGCTCCGGTGACGAGGATTTTCATGCGAAGAACCGGCAGAGCCGCTCCTGCGTGGCAGCGGACAGGGTGGTGGCGCGGATGGCGTGCATCTGGTCCTCCGGATCGAAATCGATGTCGCGGGTTTCGATGGTCACAAGCTCTCCTCTGATCTCGATCATCGCCCATTTCGGCGTCCGGTCCCGGTCGTCGCGGGGCTGGCCGAGCGAGGCGAGGGTGAAGATGGTGGCGGCGGCGCAATCATAGCGGCGGTGCCGGTGGACATGGCCGAACAGACCGTAGAGGAAACCGCGCGCGGCCACCACGGCGGCGGCCTCCTCCGCATCCTGCGCCGACCGGATATAGCGCCAGTCGCCAAAATCGAAGGGATTGGCATGCGCGGCGAACAGCGGCCCCTGCGACCAGCTTTCCCGCCAGTCAAAGGCCGTCATGCAGCCGGAAGGGATATGGGCATCGGTCCAGTCGACGCTTTCCCGCAGCCAGTCGGGCAGGTCGGCGCGATAGACCTGCGCCGCCGCCTCCCCCTGATAGAGCAGGTCGTGATTGCCCCGGATCAGGATCGCGCCGTCACGCGCCGCCGCGCCCTGCACCAGTTCCAGCGTCTCCAGCGGCTGCACGCCATAGGTCAGCAGGTCGCCCAGGATCAGCATCCGGTCGAACCCCTCCCGCCGCGCCGCGGTGAGGGCGAGTTGCAGCGGGTCGCTGGCCGCATGAATGTCGGTCAGGGCGGCTATTCGCATGGCGACACCGGCCGGGTCAGAGGGCGGACGGCAAAGCGCGGGCGGCGGGCGTCGATCAACTGCCGATAAAGGTCGAGATGCGCCACCGCGCAACTTTCGATGGAGAAGCGCCGGGCCGCTTGCAGGGCGCCCTGCGACAATGCGGCATAGCGGGCGTCATCGCTCAGCGTCTCCACCATCGCCCGCGCCAGCGCGGCGGGGTCGGAGGGCGGGACGAGCTGGCCGTTGACGCCGGGCATCACCATCTCCCGATTGCCCGCCACGGAGGTTGCGACGATGGGCAGGCCGCTCATCGCCGCCTCGATCATCGCGATGGGAAAGCCCTCCCAAAGCGAGCAGTTCACGAACAGGTCCGCCTGCCGCATCAGCGCATCGACATCGCCCCGCGCCCCCAGCAGTTCGACCGGCACGCCCTCGGCTTCGGCGCGGAGCCGGTCGAACTCAGGCCCTGCCCCCGCGATGCAGATGCGGGCGCGGCGGCCCTGCGCCGCCAGCGCTTCGGTCAAGGGGCGGGCGGCGCGCAGCAGGGTCGGATAATCCTTCTGCTCCGACACCGTGCCGACGGCGAGGATCATTGGATCGCGTCCGGCCGCCCTGCGCGGCGCTCCCGCCTGGAAGCGGGCGCTGGCCGCGTTCAGGATCATGCGGATGGGCTTGCGGGCATGGCCGCGCAGCAGCGCCTCGCACTGGTCGCTGATCGCGACATAACTGTCGACGATGCGGTTGAAGAAGCGGAACGCCGCCGGAGGGAAAGACAGGCGGCTGTTATGATGGGTCAGCACCACCGGCACGCCGGGCATGGCGAGCGCGACCGGGAACAGAGCGCGGGCGCTATGGGCATGGATCACGTCCGGCCGGATCGACCGCAGCGCCCGGCGCAACGCCAGCGCCCCGCCCAGCCAATTATTGCGGTTGGCCAAACACAGCGACAGCGCCTGCGCGCCGCCCTGCCGCACCCGCGCCATCATCGCCGCTTCGCTATCGGGCGCATTGCCGACCTGCGCCGCATCGCTGAGCGCAAGGACGGTCGCCTCATGCCCCGCCCCCGCAAAGGCTTCCGCCAGATTGCAGACCAGCATTTCGGCGCCGCCCGAAGTGAAGCTGGTGATGATCGAACAGATGCGCATGTCAGCGGGCCAGATCGACGCCGGTAGCCGCCAACAGGGAAAGGGCACGGGGCGACAGGTCGGAACGGCAGCGTTCCAGCACCAGATCGGCCCGATCGGGACTCAGCCACTCGCCGTAGCTGCCCGCCTTGCCGCTGCGCATGCGCAGGCTCTGGTCGTCGTTGCGGTCATAGTCATGGCCGGGAATGCCGCCATCGCGTTCCTTGTCGCGCATCCGGTCGAACCGCGCCGCTGCGACGGCGCGGGCGAGTATGTCCGGCTCCGGCTCCACGCCCAGAAAGGCAAGGATGCCGCCCACCGCCGGGATCGGCTCGGCCAGCATATGTTCGTAGCTGATCAGATGATGCGGCCGCCCCTCCAGCCCCGCCGCCCAGCCGTTCAGATAGCCGGTCAGCGCCGCCATTCCATATTTGGGTTCGTCCAGAAAGGCGGCCATGTCGCCGGAAAAGCTCTTCTTGTGCCGGGTCGCGTGGAAATAGGCGGACACGATCACGTCGCGCGGATCGCGGACAAGGAACAGCACCGGCCGGTCGAGGAACAGCCGCTCCCGATAGGGCAAATGGCTGACCAGGATCAGCGGCAGGTCCGCCTCCCCCGTCCGTCCCACGCCCATCCGTCCCACAAAGGCGTCGATGCCGCGCACCGGATCGCGGTCGAAATTGGGCAGGACGCGGAAGGTGCTGGTCAGGTCGGGCTCGAAACCCAGCCATGCGCTCTCCGCGAAATAGCAGGAAAGCAGATAGCGCAGCCAGGTCCGCCCGCTCTTGGGATAGGATACGAGGAAGGCGTCGGCCCGCGCCGCCGCCAGCCGCAGATACGGTTCGTCCCGCAACCGCCGCCGCATCGCCCGCGCAAAGCCCTTCAACGACATCATGTTCATGATCCGGCCCTTATGCGATGATGGTCGAGAACGCTGGTGATGACCGACTGCCAGCGGGCAAGCACCTGGTCATGGCCGAACAGCGCCATCCGCTCGCACGCCTGCACGCCCAACGCCTCGCGCCGGGCTTCGTCGGTGCAGAGGGCGACGATGGCTTCCCCCAGCGCCGCCACGTCGCCATTGGGCACCAGCAGGCCGCTCTTGCCATGCTCGATCATTTCCGCCGGGCCCCATTGGCAATCGAAGGAAATGACCGGCAGGCCCGCGCCCATCGCTTCGCCCACGACGATGCCCCAGCCCTCGAAGCGGGACGAGAGGATGAACAGGTCCGACTGGGGAATCCATCCGCCCGGTTTCTCCGTCACGCCGGGCAGGCTGACGCGCTCCATGAGACCCAAGCGGTCGCGCTGACGCTCCAGCGCGGCCCGCTCCGGCCCCTCGCCCCAGATCATCAGTTTCCAGTCGGGAATATGCGTCGCGACACGGGCAAAGGCATCCAGCAGCAGGTCGAAGCCCTTTTGCGGCACCAGCCGCCCGACCGCGCCGATGGTGCGGCCATCGGGCCTGCGCTCCGCCGCCATGACCGCGGGCGGCACGGGGTTCGGGATCACCCAGCCCTGCACCTCCATCGCCGCCTTGAACCAGTCCATCGCCCCCTGCGTCATGGTGATCAGGCCCACAGCGCGGGGATAGGTCATCCGCCGCAGCCTGCCCCAGACCGGTCCCACCGTCTGGAGCGCGGGATTGTTGCGTTCCGACACGATCACCGGAATGCCCAGCGACCGGGCGGCGAACACCGACAGGATATTGGTGCGCGTCAGGAAGCTTATCACCAGTTCGGGCCGCACCTCTTTCAGCGCCCGCCGGAGCAATCTCTGCCGCCGCACCATCGCCAGCGCGCCGGTCGCGGCGGCGCGGCGGCGCGACTTCATGCCCAGCCGGATGATCCGCACCTCCGGATGATAGGCATAATAAGAGGGCGCGGACGGCTCCTCGAAGGCAATCAGGGTGATCGCCCAGCCCTGCGCCGCGAAATGGTTGCAGAGCAAGCTGACAATATGTTCTGAGCCCCCGGCGCCCATCCCCGGAAGGACGAATGCAAGCATGGGTGGCCTGGATGCTCTTACCAGCATGGCGGCGGGGTCCTGTATAATCACGCTGTTACGCGGGCCAGTGTCCTTGGCGGCGGACTGCAAGTCCATTGCGCGAAGGGGTTAGGGCTTGCCTCTTTGGGTGTTCGACAATGCCACCCTTAATAATGGATGCGCAGCTCCAGCCCGGCGCGGGTCCGGTCATAATCGTCCAGCGGATCGGTGCTGTCGCGTTTGGAGAAGCGCGCCGTGGCCGCCAGCGCCATGCGGCGGTTGAGCGCATATTCCAGCTCTCCGGTCACGCCGTAAATCTTCTCGGTCAGGCCGGTGCCGAAATATTTGCTGCGGCGATAGACCAGCCCCAGCTCGCCGCGCAGATTATGGCGGATTTCCTGTTGGACACCCAAGCGGAAGCGCATGTCCTCCCGCGACTGCACGCCGGTGCGGTAGGTGGCGACATTGCCGATGAAGCCGTCCAGCGTGATCGCCGTGCGCGGCCGGGGGGCGTAGACCAGCCCGACCTGCGCCGACAGGCGGGTGCGCGGATCGATCCGCGAGTCCTTAGGATCGAAGCGATAGACGCCGACCGCCGCTTCGCCTCGGATCGTCCCGCCCGGATCGATGGCGATGCCGACGCGGCCGCCATAGGTTTTGGAATCCCGGTCGATTTCCCCCAATTGCGGCACGCGGCGGAAATCCCGCTGCGACGCGAAACCCTCGACGAAACCGTTCATCAGCGGCGACACCCGCAGCATGACCCGCGCCAGCGCGCCCATATTGTCGAGGTCGCGATTGTCGTCGATCGCCCTGGTGTAGCGGAAACGCGATGCCGTGCCCCTCAGCATGAAGCCGACGCGCGCTCCTTGGTGGGTATAGGCCAGATCGCCTTCCCAGGCATTGAGTTCGCGTGGGCCGATGGAGGGCGCGGTGTTGCCCTCCGGCTCGCCGCGATCCTCGATGACATGCTGCCAGCTTGCCGCCGCCGCCAGCTTGTCCGATGCCGACGGGGTCCATGTGAGACCGGCTCCGATCTTGCCGCCCGCCGCATCCTCGCTGTCATATTGGAAATATTTGCGGAAATCGCCTTCGGCCCGGGCGTTGAGTTCGATCGCGCCGCCCTTCCGGTTGATCTCCGCATAGGGGCGGAAGACGGCGCGGAAATCATCCTTTTCGTCAAAGGCCTGGGCGTAGATATTGCTGTCATATTCGATCCGCGCCGCGCCGCCAACCTCCACGGTCGCGCTGCCCAGCGTCAGCGGCGTCGGCACGAACAGCGCTTCGGGCGCGTCGAGCGCGATGGTCGGGGATTGCAGCTCCTGCGCGCTGGCGACCGAAAGCGGCACGGCCAGGCCAAGGGCGATGGCAGCGGCGCTCGACGCCAGAGAGACCGAAGCCAGAGGGGCCGAAGCCGGGCCGCGCATCAGAACCACTTCTCATAGATGCGCACCGTGTCGCCCGGCTGGATCATGTCGCGCTCGCCCGCCCGGCCGACGACCTGCCGGCCATCGACCATGCGCGTGATGGCGACGCTGCCCTGCTCGGCGCGGAAGGTGTAGCCGCCCGCGACCGACACCGCCGCCAGCACCGACATGCCCGCGCGATATTGATATTCGCCGGGGCTCTTCACCTCGCCCAGCACATAGAAGGGGCGCAGCTTCACCGGCTGGACGCTGACCGTCGGCGCGTTCAGCAACTGGCGCTGGGTCAGTTCCCGGACGATGCTGGCCTGCAATTCCGGAACCGTCTTGCCGCCCGCATCGACATCGCCCAGCACCGGCAGGGAAATCTGGCCGCGATCGTTGATCGTGTAGCTGCCGTTGCCGGGATCGGTGGCGGAAAGGCCCGGGATCGCCACCCGCACCTCATCGCCCGCGCCCAGGCGATAGGCGACGGTCGGCGCCGGGGGTAGGCTGGAAAGGCCCGAAAGACCACCCGAACAGGCCGTCGTCACGGCAAAAAGGCCAAGGAAAAGACCATGATAAAGCCGGTTGCGCATCTGCGTCCCCTCTCAATGGATATGGCGGAAGTTTAAGCCCTTCGGCTGATTCAGGGGCGGGCAATAACGGCTGGCTGGCCGGCAAAAAGGGGCGAGAGCCGGGGCGCTTTGGGGGGTGATACGAAGGAGCGTCCTTGGCATATCGTGCTCCTGCGAAGGCAGGAGCCCAGTTCAAACGGCGGGACTGGGCTCCTGCCTTCGCAGGAGCACGGACCTCAGGCAGCCAGCCGCCTATCCTGTCTCCAATGGCTGAGGTCCCGCCCGATCAGATCCTCCAGATCGGCCATGTCCCGCGCATAATAGTTGACCATGCGCTGACGCAGCTCGGCAGGCAACGGCGGATAGGCGATCTGCCGGGCGAACACGCCGCGCACCCGCTCGAACACCGCATTGCCGCGCAACGGGCGCACCGCCTCCTTCAGCGGCGCGAGCGCGGTGCGCACCGGCAGGGGCAGGAAATGTTCGCTGCTGTCATTGCGCGGATCGGACCCCACCTGCGTCGAATAATGGCAGGGCGCGCCGATATGGTCGCTGACGATGGCGACCGTGGCTTCGGGCGCGGCCTTCACATCTTCGAACAGGATGACTTTGATCTGCTCCGCGCTGAAATGGCCGAGCCAGCGGCGCAGATGCCTTGCATAGAGGCCATCCTCCAGAAAGCGCGGCTGGTCGCTGGGGCGGCCGTCCAGATAATGGTCCGGCCCCTGGGTCACGGTGCCCCGCCGGAACAGCATCTTGTAATCGGAATAGGCGCGGTCGACCGGATTGCGCAACTGCACCACCAGCCGCGCATTCGGCAGCACGGCGGCAAGACGGGCGGCGGCGTCGGGATGGGCGAGATAGTCGGCGGACTTCTCCCCCAGCATCTGGCCGGGCCGCGCACCCTCGAAGAAGCGGCGATAATGGTCCAGGCCGAGATCATGATCCTGGCTGAAGAAATGCGGTTCCGGGGATGGCAGATAGATCGCCGGATTGTCCTTAAGCTGGTTATGTATCCAGGTCGTCGCGCCCTTGACGGCGCCGATGATGACGAAATGCGGCAGGCGGTCGTTGCTCATGATTGCTTGTCCCTTTCGTCAGGATGCCGGCTCCGCCATCGCGATTTCGAGGCAGTTGGCGAGGCGGTGCATATCCTCCCCGTCAAGCAGATGGTCGACCGGGAAAGCTATGCTGCGGCGTCCCAGCTCCTGCGCCACCGGCAGCGCGCCGTCGCGGCGCACATCCAGTCCGGCAAAGGCCGCCTCCTGCGTCATGTCGGCGCAGGAGCCGCTGCCGACCGGCATGCCCATGCGCGCAATCCGGTCAATGATCGGCGCCGTCCCCGCTTCGTTCAGGCGATCCGCGGCGATGGTGACGTAGAGCCGGTAGAAGGCATGGCCGACATGGTCCGGAATGTCCGGCACCTCCACCGCCGGATCGCTGCGCAGCAAGCGCATCAGCACCTGCGCATTGCGACGGCGGCGGTCGAGCCAGCCGGGCAGCTTGGCGAGCTGCGCCCGGCCGATGGCGGCCTGCATTTCGGTCATCCGCCCATTGCTGCCGAAGCTGTCGTGCAGATAGCGGAAGCCGCTGGCCGTCGCGGGGGTGAAGAATTTGTCGGGATTCTTGCCATGATCCTTATAGGCCCAGGCCCGCTTCCAATGCGCCTCATCGCGCAGCAGCAGCATGCCCCCTTCGCCACCGGTCGACATGATCTTGTCGGTGCAGAAGGAGAAGGCGGCGGCATCTCCAAAGCTGCCGACCGAGCGGCCATGAAGGGTGGCGCCATGCGCCTGCGCGCAATCCTCGACCAGCCACAGCTTCTTTTCGTCGGCCAGCGTCCGCAGCGCATCCATGTCGCAGGGCCATCCGGCGAGATGCACGCACAATATGGCACGGCTGCGCCCGGTCAGCATCCGGCGGACGGATTGCGGATCGATGCCGTTGCTGACCGGATCGATGTCGGCAAAGACCGGCGTCGCGCCCACCGCGACGATGCAGGCCGCGCTGGCGAAGAAGCTGCGCGCGGGCAGGATCACCTCATCTCCCGGCCCGATACCCAAAGCCCGCAGCGCCAGTTCCAGCGCGACCGTGCCGTTGCTGACGGCGACGCCATGGGGCATGCTGCAAAAGGCGGCGAACTCCGCCTCGAACCGGCGCGTCTGGTCGCCATGGACCATCGAATTGACCCGGCCACTCTCCAGCACGCGCATGACCGCCGCCACCTCATCCGCCTCATGTTGCGGCCAGCGCAAGGCGGGATTGTCGAGCGGGCTGAGCCGAAGATGGACCCTGGCTTGGGCAGGTGCAGCTTGCATCATGGTTCCCCCAAAAAAGTCAGGCGACGTCGCGCGGCAGGTGGGTCGGCAAGGCGGCCGGGATTTCGGCGGGGTGCGGCATCATGAACAGCGTGTCGGCGCTTTCGGCCGCCAGCCGCCGCAATATCTCCGCCCAGCGCGAACTGGCCGAGGCGGCGACCATCTCATGCGTAAGCCGCACCAGCTCGTCCGCATCGCCCGCCGCGATCAGCCGGGCGAGCTGGCCGAAACCCTCCACCAGCATCTCCAGCGGAATGGGGGATGGCATGGCTTCGAAAATGCCCGGAATGGCGCTTTCGATCTTGTCCTCCGACGTGTCGAACAGTTCCTCGAACAGCTTTTCGCCAGGACGAAGCCCGATGAACTTGATCGGCACGTCGATCTCCGGCCGCAGCCCCGCCATGCGGATGACCCGGCGGGCGATCTCCACGATCTTCACCGGCTCGCCCATGTCGAGGACGAAGATGGTGCCGCGTTCCGAATCCGTTTCCAGTGCGCGGGCGCTGCTTTGCAGGATCAGCAGCACCGCCTCCTGCACCGTCATGAAGAAGCGTTCGATATCCGGATGCGTGACGGTCAGCGGCTTGCCATTCGCCAGTTGCTGCTGGAACAGCGGGATCAGCGAGCCGCTGGACCCCAGCACATTGCCGAAGCGCACGGTCAGGAAACGCGGGCTGTCCGGATCGCAGCTCCCGATCAGGTCGAGCGCCTGGCAGTAAAGCTCCCCCAATCGCTTGGTCGCGCCCATCAGGCCGACGGGGTTCACCGCCTTGTCGGTGGAGATCTGGATCATCGCCCGCGCCTCGAACTCGCAGACGGCATCGGCCACGTTGCGGGTGCCCAACACGTTCGTATGCACCCCGGCGCAGGGATTGGCCTCCACCATCGGTACATGCTTGAGCGCGGCGGCGTGGAAGACGATCTCCGGCCGCCGCCGCTCGAACACCTGCCACAAGGCCGGGCGCTGACGGATCGAGCAGAGTTCGGCGTGGAAGCGGACATGGGGGAATTTCTCCCGCGCCTCCATTTCGATCGCGTAGAGATTAAATTCGCTGTGATCGAGCAGCACGATCTCGACCGGCGCATAATAAGCGAGCTGGCGCACCAGTTCGCCGCCGATCGTGCCCCCTGCCCCCGTCACCATGATCCGCGCGCCGGTGACGACGCGCTCCAGATAGCTGTGCTGCACGGTGATTTCCGGCCGCCCGAGCAGTTCGGCCAGCGGCATCTTCTCGATCGCCATGCGGTCGCCGTTCAGGGGTTGCGCGCTGGTCCAGGGATTGCGGAAGCGCGAAACCACCAGATTTTCCTGTTCGGCCAGGCTCGCGATGCGCAATATCTGCTGCCGGTCGAGCCGCTCGCTGCTTTCCTGCACGACCAGGCTGACCGGCCGTTTCCCGGCCCGGTCGAGGTCCGCGACGATCCGGGGCAGCATCTCCGGCGACCCCAATATCGGCAGGCCGCCGAGATTCAGCCGCCGCTCATGCCCGTCGAAGGAAATGACGCCGACAATCTCCAGTCCCGAACCGGCATCGGTGGGCACAAGGTCCGCCATGACCCGCGCCCAGTCCAGCTCGCCCAGCAGCAATATGCGGCGGCGCGGCTGGATCGTCCGGCGCAGGCGGGTGGAGCGCACATGCTTGAAGAATAGCCGACGCAGCGCGCGCGCCGCCAGCAGCGCGGCAACGGTCAGCGGCACGTCGACCGTCAGAAAGATGGTCATCGGCCCACGCATCATCTTCTGCGGCGCGATCAGCCCGGCCGTGATCATCCAGACCAGCCAACTGCTGGCGAGCAGGCTGACCGCCAGCGACAGCGCGTCCCCGATCGACAGGAAACGCCAGCTTTGCCGATAGGTGCCGATAACGAACAGCGCGGTCAGGTTGACGCCGACGCACAGGGCCATGAACCAAGGGTCGAACAGCGTCTGCGGCATGGGCAGGTCGGACAGAATCCGGCGGGAGAGCATGAAACTGCCCAGCATGATCAGCGCGTCCAGCATCAGGATGACGGCCAGCCTGATCGCCTGAAAGCGCGTCGCCCCCCGCGCCGCGAAAGCGCGGACGGCAGCATCCAGTCGCAGGAGCGGCGTCTGCGCGGCGGCCTCCGTTCCGTCCTGCCCGGCTGGTGCGATATTCGGCATCCGCTTGTCTCCGATCCCTTGGTCCGCCGGTTGCAGGGGAAGAGGGTTGCCTGGAGGCGTCACCCTGCGATCCCGCCGCAACCGACGGTGAGGATAAGGCTATCGAAACAGGCGCTTCCCGGTAATCGGTCGACCGGACATCATCCTTTATCCCATGCGCGACCCGTCCGGCGCGCTTGTCCGCCCATTGGGGCTAGAGGGCCGGCGCGATGGCGCCCGCCGCGGCGCCACACGGCGCCGGGAGGGGATGCGCCCTGCCTCAAAGGGGTAATCTACCGATGCACCGCCGGACAGCGCGGTGGGCTGTGATACCCCCGTCTAATAAATCCACATGTTTCTGCGCAGGCAGGAACACGGTCCGAATCGAAGGCCAAAGGGAGGCATATGCGCCATGAAAGTCGTGATCCTCTCCAGCCTGTCCTGGTCGCTGATCAATTTCCGCGGCGCGCTGATCGCCCGGATGATCGATGAAGGGCATGAGGTGGTCGCCTGCGCCCCCGATGAAGAGCCGGAAGTGTTGGAGAGGCTGGCGCAAATGGGCGTTCGCTTCCGCCGGACGCCGATGGCGCGGGCGGGCACCAACCCGTTGCACGACGTCCGCACCCTGCTGCATTACCGCCATCTGATGCGCGGCGAGCGGCCCGATGTGGTCGTTGCGTATACGCAAAAGCCCATCATCTATGGCGGCCTTGCAGCACGGCTTTGGAGCCGGGCGCGCTATTTCGCGATCATGAGCGGCCTGGGCTATGTCTTCAGCGAGGAGGCGGAGGATCGCCGCTGGCTGCGGACGATCGTCTCGCTGCTCTACCGGATCGGCATCGCCAGGGCGCGGTGCATCTTCGTGTTCAACGGCGACGATCATCGCGTGATGCGGGACAGCGGCATCGTCTCGGCCGGACAGAAGGTGATGCAAGTGCCCGGCTCAGGCATCGATGTCCGGCATTTCGCCGGGCAGCCGCTGCCGCAGGGGCCCTTCACCTTCCTGATGATGGGGCGCCTGATGCGCGACAAGGGCGTGGGCGAATATGTGGAGGCGGCGCGGATCATCCGGGCGCGGCGCCCCGACGTGCGCTTCCTGCTGCTGACCCGGCCGGAGACCGAGAATCCGACCGGCTATACCGCCGCCGATCTGGAGCGATGGCGCAAGGCGGGGCTGATCGAGTTCCTGCCCGAAACCCGCGACGTGCGGCCTTTCATCGCGTCCGCCCATGTCTTCGTGCTGCCCTCCTTCTACCGCGAGGGCCTGCCGCGCACCATCCTGGAGGCGCTGGCAACCGGGCGGCCAGTGATCACCACCGACATGCCGGGATGCCGCGAACCGATCCGGGATGGAGTCAACGGCCTGCTGGTGCCGCCGCGCAACGGGCCTGCATTGGCCGCCGCGATGGAACGGTTGATCACCGATCCGCCGCGTCTGGCCGCCATGGCCGGCGCGGCGCGGCGGACGGCGGTCGACATCTATGATGTGGACAGGGTGAACGCGATGCTGCTGGACGTCATGCAATTGCGCGACGCCGGCGCGCCGACAGGGTCTGCGGCGCCGTCGCCCGCCATGCTGGTGGCGGAGCGCGCATGACCGCCTGCCTCCGCCCCTCGGCATTGCTGGCCGCCGGGCTGCTCGCCCTGCTCGCTCCGCTGTTGCTGCTGCTGGCGGTGCTGGTGCTGCTGGGGCTCGGCCGGCCGGTGCTGTTCCGCCAGGTTCGAAGCGGCCTGGGGGGACGGCCATTCGCGATGATCAAGTTCCGCACCATGCGGGATTTGCGCGACGCGCACAGGACTTTGCTGCCCGACGCGCAGCGGGTGACGGCGCTGGGCCAGTTCCTGCGCCGGTCGCGATTGGACGAACTGCCCGAACTGATCAACATCGCGCGCGGCGAGATGGATTTCGTCGGTCCCCGCCCGCTCCTGCCGCATATGATCAGCGCCATGGGCCGCGACGGGGTGGAACGCGGCAAGGTGCGTCCCGGCCTTACCGGGCTGGCCCAGGTGAGCGGCAACACCCTGCTCACCGTGGAGGAAAAGCTTCGCTTCGACCTCTGGTACGGACGCAACCGCAGCGCCCGCCTGGACGCGCAGATCATCGCCCGCACGCTGCTGGTCGTGACGAGGGGCGAGAAAAGGATCGATTGGCATGCCGATGAAGCGCGCCCTCCTCATTGGGGCAGTTGAAACCACCCGGATCGCCTTCGACGCGATCGCGCGGCATCCCGCATGGGAAATGGCCGCCCTCGTCACGCTCGATCCCGCTTTGGCCGGCCGCCATTCGGATTATGTCGAGCTGGAGCCGGAGGCGCGGGAACAAGGTTGCCCGGTCATCCATGTGGACAATATCAACCGGGAGGAGGCGCTGTCCGCCATCCGGGACGCCGGGGCCGACATCGCCTTCGTCATGGGCTGGTCGCAGATCTGCGGACAGGCCTTTCGCGACCTGTTTCCGGACCGGGTGGTGGGCTATCATCCCGCCGCCTTGCCCCGGCTGCGCGGGCGGGCGGCCATCCCCTGGACGATATTGCAGCAGGAACCGATCACGGCGGGGACGCTGTTCTGGATCGATGCGGGCACCGATACCGGCGCCATCGTCGACCAGCACTATTTCCATGTCGCGCCGATGGAAACGGCCGCGACGCTCTATGCCAAGCATATGCGGGCGCTGGCGGTCATGATGGACCGCTCGCTGGGGCGGATCGCGGCGGGGGAGATGCCGCGCATGGTCCAGGACGAAAGCTGCGCGACATGGGCGGCGCGGCGCACGCCGGCGGACGGGCTGATCGACTGGCGGCAACCCGCCGTCGATGTGCTGCGCCTGATCCGGGCGACCGGCCATCCCTATCCGGGCGCCTTCACCCGGTCGAACGGCGCGGAGCTACGCATCTGGGGGGCGGCGCTTTCGGACATGGGCGGGCGTCATGCCGCCTCGTTGGGCCAGGTCGTTGCGCGGACGGCGGAAAGCTTCACCGTCCTGTGCGGCCAAGCGACCGCCCTTACCGTCACCCAGTGGAGCGGCCCCGACAAGCCGCCGAAACTTCACGCCATTTTAGGGGATTAGACCCATGTCTCTGCCTTTCAACGCCCGCCGGATCGCGGTCGTCGCGCCCCATCCCGACGATGAGATATTGGGCTGCGGCGGAACGATGGCGCGGGCGGCGGCGGCGGGCGGCGAGGTGCATGTGATCGTCGTCACCCGCGGCCAACCGCCCTTGTTCGACGAAGAACTGGTGCGGCAGATCCGGACGGAAACCCTGCGCGCCCATGACATGATCGGCGTGGCCGATACGCAATTCCTGGATTTCCCCGCCGCCGGACTGGACCAGGTCAAACGAAGCGATCTCAACCAGGCCCTGTCGTCGGCTTTGTCGCGGATCGAGCCCGACCTGCTGCTGATCCCCTTCATTGGCGACATTCATCTGGATCACCAGATCGTCTTCAATGCCGCATTGG
Source organism: Sphingobium sp. 15-1 (assembly GCF_013375535.1). Lineage (GTDB taxonomy): Bacteria > Pseudomonadota > Alphaproteobacteria > Sphingomonadales > Sphingomonadaceae > Sphingobium > Sphingobium aromaticivastans. The sequence continues at coordinate 2,568,134 of NZ_JABXJG010000001.1, read as the reverse complement.
TCTATGCGCGGCCCCGCGGCAGCGGCGGTCCCGGCTGCGTCCTGGCCTATGAGACGCTGTCGGAAACCAACTGGCTGGCGCCCGGCGTGACCCCGGCGTTCATTCCCAACATGTTCGTGGACATCAGCGAGACCCTGGAACGGAAGGTCGCCGCCTTCCAGGCCTTCCAGAGCCAGGTGAAGCCCCAGCCCGACGAACGGTCGGTCGAGGCCATCCGCGCCCTGGCGACGTTGAGGGGCGCGACGGCCTATCGTTACGCTGCCGAAGCCTTTGTTCTGGTTCGACAAATTTATTAACTTGTGTTAACCTGCCAGCGAATCGTCTGGGCGGTGAATCAGCGCGATTCTGCCCCCGGCTACACCGTTTGAAATACCACCAAAGTTGTAACTTTGGCTGTTGCAACCGCAGCATCTACCATCAGTCGCAAGAAAAATTCGGAAAATTAACAGTGCGTTAACGCGTTATTGCGTGCACTCAAAATTTCCATTGTACATTCCGGGACTCTCGCGGCAAAAATATGGTACTGATAAGTTGTTGAAAGAAAAAGAAAGGGTCGCACTACAGGCATTTGATTACTGGTCTTCTACATTCCGTTTGGGGCCTGCTTACGGAGGTAGAGGAGATCATGAGGGGACCACCCAATGTCTTACCCAGTTAATGTGCGTCTGTTGTGCGGTAATGCGATCGTTCGGGAAGGGCTTAGCCGCATCCTGATGGAAAGGGATTTCCGCGTAACCCAATATCCGAATGTCACTACGGTGCTTCAGCAAATCGAGGTGCCGGAAGAAGATACGGGACCATCCCTGTTGCTGATCGACGATGGAACTGACGCGATGGATGTCGAGACGCTGTCGGTTCTGCAGAAACGTTTTCCCTGTTCCTACCTTGTCCTTCTATCCGACCGATTCGATTTCCAGATCATGTTGAAGGCGTTCCGGCTGGGAGCGCTGGGCTATATCGTCAAGGAAATTTCCTGCGACCGGCTGGTGGCGACTCTGCGGCTGGTGGCCATGGGCGAGCGCGTACTTCCGCCGCAACTGGCGGACGAACTGCAATCCCGGCCAAGCCTGACCGACGCGATGGAAGTCGAACGCCCGGTGGACGCGGCCTGCCTGTCCGACCGGGAGCTGGAAATCCTGCGCTGGCTGATCATGGGATGCCCGAACAAGGTCATCTCCAAACGGATGGACATCAGCGAGGCGACCGTGAAGGTCCATGTGAAGGCCGTGCTGCGCAAGCTGCGCGTCAAGAACCGGACCCAGGCGGCGATCTGGGCGGCCAATCACGGCATGCGCGGACGCGTGACGGAGGTCGAGCCCGAACTGCCCGTCGCCATTCCCCACCCGGCGCAATTGCCGGTCCTGGAACTTGCGGGCGTGGCCAGCCGCGTCTGATCTTCACGACCCCAACGGGGGGATCGTCATGCGCTATGATGTGAAGGGCGTGCTGACCGCACGCGCCTTGCCGATGCTGCGCGGCCGGTTCGGCGGCTTCCTGGTCAAGGGAAGCCGGCGCCGGCTGGTGGCGGTGGGGCATTTATTGTCGGGCAATTTCCTGAACGCGCTGATCATGTTGGTCAGCGTGGCGATGGCGGCCCGATCCCTGGGACCGGCGACCTATGGCGTCATGGTGCTGGTCCTGTCCTATAATCGCGTCGTCGAGCGAATCCTGCGCTTCGAATCCTGGCAACCGCTGATCCGGTTCGCCGTGGAAGAAGAAGCGAAGGGTTCGCCACGGCGCTTGCAGCGGCTCTACTGCTACGGCCTGATGCTGGACATGGGCGCGGCGGCGCTGGCCGCCGTCAGCGCGATCGGCCTGGCGTTGCTGTTCGGTCCGCTGTTCGGCCTCAAACCCCTGCATGTCGAACTGGTGGCGATCTATTCGGTCGCGACCCTGTTCAACATCGCCGGCGTGCCGACCGCCGCGCTGCGCCTGTCCGGCCAGTTCAAGATGCTGGCCTACGCGCAGGTCGCGGGCAATGTGCTGCGCATCCTGCTCGCCTTCTTCTGCATGGTGACGCAAGCGGGCGTGATCGGCTTCATGATCGCCTGGACGGTGTCGCAGGCGCTGGGGTCCGTGCTGGTCTTCTGGGTCGGCTTCCGTGCCCTGCGGCAGATGGGGATACCCAATCCGCTGCACGCCCGGCTGAAGGGCCTGGTGAGGGATTTCCCCGGCTTCTTCGGCTTCGCCTGCTCGACCAACCTGTCGCTGACCCTGCGCGTCATCACGACGGAGGCGGACTCGCTGTTCGTCGGCGCGGTGGCGGGCAGTTCGGCGGCGGCGGTCTATTATCTCGCCAAGCGCATCGCCAAGGTCGCGACCCAGGTCGGCGCGCAAGTGCAGGCCGTGGTCTATCCCGACGTCGCGCGCATGTGGGCGAACGGCAATATCCGCAACTTCCGGGCAGCCACGCTGCAGGTGCAGATCGCGCTGGCGGCGGTCGGCCTCGCCATGCTGGCGGGGGCCTGGCTGTTCGGGCCGCTGCTCATCCGGGTGGGGCCGGGCGCGGCCTATTCGGACACCTATATCCTGCTGCTGACCCAGTTGGTGGCGGTGATGCTGATGCTGCACGCCGCCCCTTCGCGATCGGCCATGCTGGCGATGAACCAGAGCTGGAAGGTGCTGGCGATCTCCGGCTTCGGCACGGCGCTGTTCGTGGCGGTCGCGGCCTATGCCGTGCCGCGCTATGGCGCGATCGGCGGGAATATCGCCCATGTCGTGCTGGGCGTGGCGACAGCCGTGCTGCTGGACGTGAGCTGGCTGCGGCGGGCAAAGGTTCGGAAGGTCGCGGCGAGCGTGGTGGGGTAAGCGGAGGCGGGACGTGGCCATTTGCGGACATTAGGCGCGCCGTGTTCCTGCGAAGGCAGGAACCCAGTTCAGACGATGCAATGATACACGGAGGGCGGAACTGGGCTCCTGCCTTCGCAGGAGCACGGCATACTTCAAGGAAAGCTGACTGTCCGCTTCCCACCCATTCCGCTAATCTTGGCCGTCGCCGCCCTTCAACAGATGCGCGACGATCTGCGTCCGGTTGGAGGCGCCGTTGACCGCCATGATCGCCCGCACATGGACCTTGACCGTGCTTTCGCTGATGTTCAGCCGCTGGGCGATGTCCTTGTTGGAGGCGCCTTGGGCGAGCAGGCGCAGCACATCGCGTTGCCGCTTGGTGAGCAGTTTGAACTTGTCCACCGCCAGCGCGATCCGCTCATTGAGGCCGTCGGCCGCGCCCGGCTGGCGCGACCGCAAAGCCGCGGCGAGCGGGACCGGATAGACCGCCAGCCCTTCTTTCAGCAGGAAAAGCACACGCTGCATGGTGACGATGCCCGTGCTGGAAGGCAGCAGGGCCTGCGCTCCGGCCGCGACGGCGGTCTGCATCAGCGCTTCATTGCCATGGTCAGCGATCACCAGGACCGCGGCGGTGGGCCACAGCCGTTTCGCCTGGGCGATGTGCAGCGGCAATGCGGTGCTTTCCAGTTCGGAATCCCCGGTCTGGAACAGGATGATGTCGGGCGGCTCCCCCGATGCGGGCTGATCCAGGCTGGATTGCTGCACTATCCGCGTGCCCGCCGTCTCCAGCGCGACGGCGATGCAGGCGCGGCGAAGCGGGCTGCCGTCCAGGATCAACAGATTGAGACGGGGAGCATCCTCTTTCACTATCAGGCTTTCGAAACGAAAGGGAGGCGAAGGCGCCTCCCGCGAAGGCGGCGGGCCGCTCACGCCGCCTTGCGCGCAAAGGCGTGGCGGACCCGGCTGGCCCAGCTCTGGCGGTCAGGGAAGCTGTCGGAATAATAAGCGGCCGATCCCATGTAGAACTGGACCGCGTCGCCATAGCCGCGACGGGCGTGCTCCTCATAATCGACCTGGTTGAAGACGGCCCCGACCACCTGATTGTTCACCATCTGGAGCGAGGCGCGAAGCTGTTCCACCGTCGTATGCCCCCAGCGCACGACCATCACGGTCGAATCGGCCAGGGTGGAGAGGGTCCGCGCATCGCGCACGGCCAGGATAGCGGGCGCGTTGATCACGACCAGGTCGAACCGTTCGCGCAGATCGTCGAGCAACCGGCCGATCTGCCAGCCCTGCACCACGGCGGCTGGATTGCGGATTGGCCCGCGGGTGCTGAGCACCACCGGCATCAAGGCGGTGGGGGCCGCGCCTTCCGCCGCATCATGTTCGACATGGCGCTCCGCCTGCGGGATGAGTCGCCGGCTGGCGCCCGCATGGGTCAGCACTTCGATCAGGTCGGGCGTGTCGGAACCGTCCTGGATCGAACGCAATATGCTGGGGCCGGGACGGCGCAGGTCGAGATCGACCACGATGGCGCGGCGGCCCATCGACGCGGCGGCGGCGGCCAGCGTCAGCGCGACGCTGGACTTGCCGTCGCCCGGCAGCGGCGACGTCACCAGCACGCGCTGGCTTGCGTCCTGATGCGGCAGTTCCCCGATCTCGCTGGCCAAGTTGCGGGCGACCTCCGTGAACAAGGATTGCGGCTGGGTGGTCACGGGATTGTCCTCGATCGTGGTGCCGATCGATTCCTCCAGCTTCGGCAGCATCGCCAGCGTCCGCAGGCCGAAGAGGCGGCGGAGCTGGTCCCCGCTGCGCAGCCGGTTGTCGAACATCTCGATTCCCAGCACGATCAGGAAGGCCAGCACCGAGGAGCCGACAAAGGCGGCCAGCGCCATTTTCTTGGGCGCGGGCGCGACCGGTTGCAGCGGCACGGCGGCGGCCGACACCATGGAGGAGTTGACGCCGGTGGTCTGCAGTTCGGACTGCACCGTCTGGGCGCGCTGCGCCGTGGTGAGATAGGCCTGGCGCGCCACCTCCGCCCGCCGATCGAGGATCGAAAGATCGACCAGATTGGCGTTGTTGCGGAAGGCCGCGCCGGTCATGGCGTTTAGCTTCGACTGGAGCTGCCCTGCGCGGGCCGAGGCGGCGCTCGCCTCCGCCACCGCCATCGCCCGCTCGCGCCCGGCATCGGTGTCGTTCTTCGTCTGCTGGGTGGTGACGACCGAGGCGCGTTCCTGGATGAGCGCCTTGCTCACCTGCGCGATCTGCGCGGAGAGCGCCTGCATCTGCGGATGGTTGGCGCCCATCTGAACTGAAATTTCGGAACGCTGACGAATCAGGTCGTCATATTGCTTCTGCAGATTGTCGAGCGCGGGTGAAGTCGCGCCCGCCACCGTCCGCAGGGTGGCGGCCCGGCTGACGCCGGCGGCCTGCGCCTGCATCGCGCTGCTCATCGCGGCGGTGGACGCGGCTTCCACGGCGATGCGGTTCATCTGCTGATAATCCTCCGCACTGCCCGCACCCATCGGCATCAAATGCTGGCGGCGGAAATCAGCGACGGCGCGCTCGGCCAGTTCGACCTCATGGGCAAGACGGGCGGTTTCCTTGTCCAGCGCGGTGCTGAGGCCGTTGCGCCAGCTCTGACGCCGCTGCGAGCGCATCTTCTGCAGGCTGTCGACGAAGCGGTTGGCGATGCGCGAGGCCAGTTCCGCCTTGCGCGACTGGACGGTGATGTCGATGAAATCGGAGTCGGTCGAGCTGGCGACGCGGGTGGTCTTGGCGAGTTGCGCCGCCGCCTGCTGCGCCGTCATCGGCACATTATGGGTGAAGGCCGGATTGCGGTCGAGATTGAGGTCGCGCACCACCTGTTCGGCCAGCGCCTGTGAGCGGTATATGCGCGCTTCATTGGCGACGCGCTGCTGGTTGCGGGTGGCGTCGGCCTGGTTGGAGCCGGTGGAGTCGTTCAGCTCCACCTGCACCGTCGCGGTCGCCTCATAACGGTTGGGCAGTTGCAACTGGACGATCAGCACCACCACCACGCAACTGATGACGATGGCCGCCACCAGCTTCATATGCCGCCGCAGCAGGAACCAGATTTGGCGCGCCGACATCTGCTGCAGTTCGAAGGACAGGTCGCGCGGCTTTTCCCCACCGCCGCCGGATGCGGCGCCATCGATCAGAGTGAGCTGTGCAGACGCCATGATAGTCTCCCAGTCGCATCGGGCCCGTCGCATCGGGCGCGCGCGGGCCGCCTGCGGTGAGGCAGTCCTCATTGACGGCGATAGTGCGGGTTGCGGCGGGATAGAGCAAAAGCGCATCGGGGCCTTGGGCTGCGCATAGGTGCTAACCCTTCGGATGAAGGGTCAGCCCCCGCCCGGCATAGATATTTCCGGCATGTGTCTGACTATTCCGGATCGCCCCATTCCGAACCATTGTCGGGAAGTTGATCAAGGATAAGAACGCTTCCACACAGGGGAGCGCCAATGATCGCGGAGCTGACATATCAGGATCTGAAGCCGGGGGCGCTGGCCCGGCTGTTCCGGGCGGGCCATCCGGCGGTGCTGGTGCGCTGTCCGGAGATCGTGGCCCCGCTGTGGCGCGGACTGCTGGAAGACCCGGCCGAACAGATGCCGTGGGAAGCGCCGCTGGTCGACATGGCGCGCAACTATCATGGCAGCGGCGACATCACCGCCAGCCTGGGCGACCTCTTCTATTTCCAGCCCGGACGCCATGGCTATATCGCCCGGAAAATGGCCTTGTCGCGGGACGCGCGGGAGGGGCGCGTCACCATGCGGCCGGCCCATTTCATGCAGGGGGCCGGACATTATGCGCCGCGCCAGGCGCTGCTGGACCAATGCTGGGCCCTTGGCGCGCAACTGATGGCGGCCCTGGCGCCCGAAGGCTCCCCGCCCGCCATGTTCCAGGTGGTGGTACAGCGGCTGAAATATCAGGAGACCATGGGCGATTTCGACCGGCTGGGGGCGCTGGCCCGCAATTCGCTGGGGCGGTGGGGCCGGGCGGGCTGCGCGCTCGACGAAAGGCGGTGGCAGGCGGCGGGGGCGCTCAGCCCGCGCGGGCTGTCCGATCTTTACGGCCTGCTGGCGGATGCGCCCGTCATCGGGCGGCTGGTGCAGGGTCTCAACCGCCTGGCGCTGCGCCGCGACCGCAGCCGGGCGATCGTGCCGGGGCAAAGGCTGATCGAGGGCGCGCATGTCGACTATCGCTATTTTTCCGCCCTCTGCGGCCAGCGGGATCATATGCTGACGCAGGTCTTTGCCGATGGGCGATGGATCGACCTGCCGATCGATCGCGCGACATTGGCGGTCTTTCCCGGCAGCATGGCGACGCAGGCCTATGGCGTGCGGCATGTGCTGCATCGCGTGCTGCATGTGGAAAAGGAAGATCAGGGCGGAACAGGCAATCCGCGCACGGACAATGTGACGCTGCTGATCGGATCGGCTTGATGCGAAGAATGGGACCAATTTGAGCCGGATGATCTTACATGCTCCTGCGAAGGCCGGAGCCCAGTTCAAACGGCGGGACTGGGCTCCGGCCTTCGCAGGAGCACGTTCATTTAGAATTCCGGCAATAGCTGCGGCCCGACCGGCCGGGCGTAGATCAGCCGCACAGCGTCGGACCGGACCGGCTTGCGCCGCGCATAGGTGGCGGCCAGCGCGACCATGACCGGCATCACCCACATGCGGGAATACATGTGCGGATAGGACAGGGTGTAGATCAGGAAGACCAGCACCACCGCCGCCGCCATCGCCCCCTTGTCGCGGCTGATCCGCAGCCCGTTCACCGCCAGCAGGCCGATCAGCGCCAGCAACAGGATCAGGCCGCAAAAGGCGATGGCGCCCCCTTCGTTCCAGATCAGCAGGAACAGATTGTGGACCGGATTGTCATAGGCGGACAGTTCGCGATAGCGGTCGACGCCCATGCCGATGATCGTGTTGTCCTCGGCAAAGCTCCAGGCTTCCTCCATGAGCTGCGACCGGTTGATGAAGGTGCCCGCCTGGTCGATGTCGCCGCTCTCCACCGCATTGCCGACGCGTTCCTGAAAGGCCTTGGGCAACGGCGCGCCGCTGGCGAGAAACAGGCCCGCGGCCACCGCCACCGCCAGCCCCAGACGCAGGATGTAGCGCACCCCCATCAGCAGCAACGTCGTGAAGATCGCCAGCAGCGAGGCGGCGAAACCGGTGAAGGACGCGCTGAGCATCAGGCCCCAGAGCAGCAGGATCAGACAGGCGAAGCCGCCAAGGCCGCCGATCAGCCGGTGCCGCATCGAATAGAGCAGCATGGGCAGCGAAAAGGCGACGACCGCGCCGTTGGGATTGGGCTGGCCCGCCATCGACCCCAGACGGCCGTTGCCGGTGATGAAGCCATCGCCCAGCCAGTGCAGCGTATCATGGAAAGTAAGGAAGAAGCTGGCGGCGATGCCGATCGCTTCCGAACAGGTGATGCCCAGCATGAAGATCAGCGGGGCGATGCGCACCGTCCTTTCCTCCTGCTGCATCAGCAGGATCGGGATGAAGAGGAACGCCACCGTATATTGCAGCGCGATGTTGACCCAGCGCAACGGGTCGCCGTTGATCACCGATCCGACGAAAAGCCCGCCCAGCATCATGACCAGGCCAGTGAGCCAGAAGGGCGTGAGCGAGCGGAAGGGCGTGGCGCTGAGCCGTCCCCGCAGGCCGGAGATGGCGAAGCTGATCAGGAAGAAGAAGTCGGAGAAGGTGAGGTTGATCTGCCCGACCCGCAGCAGGCCCCAGCCGCTTAGGAATATCGCGACCAGCAGGCAATAGCGGGCGACCCTGTCCCAGATCTGCTCATGGACGGCGAAGACATCCGGCCGGATGACGGTCGCTGAAGAGGCAGGCGAAGCGGGGCTGGCGAGAGTCGTCACGGCGAATGAAGCTGCGCCGGGCGCATGCCGGGCGCAAACGCCCTTCGGGGCAGGACAAGGGACGATTCCAGCCATCCGCACTATCCGAATTTGCCGGCGCATCAGCCTTGTGATCCGTTGAAATGCCCATGGGACTGACGGGATAAATGCGCCGGAGCGCCGCCGGACCGGCAGGGCGCTTCATGCGACAAGGATGACCCTGGTGACGGATGCGTTCCTGCCCCTGCGCGATGCCCCCCTGCGCGATGCCGAAGCGCCCCCAATGGCGGAGCAGGCCGTCGAAGCCGCCGCCCCCGCCGCCGGACAGGCCGCCATCAAGCTGATCTATGTGGCGGGCTATGGCCGGAGCGGGACCACCCTGCTCGACATCGCGCTGGGCGAGCATCCCGCGATCATGGGCGCGGGCGAGGTCACGACGCTGGCGCGGCATGTATGGGACAGGGACGAATATTGCGCCTGCGGTGCGCGGGTGCGGGACTGCCCGAAATGGAAGGCGATCGTTGCGCGCTGGACGCTGGGCGAGCCGAAGGGATTTCTGGAAGATTATCGCCGGGCGCAGGAACGGACCGAGGGGCTGGTCGCGCCGGGGCGGCTGTTGCGGTGGCCGGGATGGCGCGATCACGGGCGCCGGACGATGAAATTGCTGCGCGGCATGGCGATGGTGTCGGGGCGGCCGATCCTGGTGGATTCATCGAAGCTGCCCGGACGCGCCTTTGCGCTGGCGGCGATGCCGGGGATCGACCTGCATGTCGTGCATGTCGTGCGCGATGGGCGCGGAGTCGCCTGGTCGCTGATGAAGGGACATCGGCAGAGCGTCGAAAAGGGCGTGCAGCGGGAATTGCGGCCCAAGCCACTGTTCTACACCGCCTTGCGCTGGTCGATGGTCAATCTGGCCGCGGAATGGCTGTGCCGCCGGGTCGGGCCGGGGCGCAGCATCCGCGTCCGCTACGAGGATTTCGTGGACGATCCGCGCGGGCAAATCGCCCGGATCGTCGCGCTGGTGGGGGAGGAACCGCATCTGCCCGCTACCGGCCTTGCCCCCTTCGAACCGCAGCATCAGGTCGCGGGCAGCCGGCACCGGATGCAGAAATCGCTCGCCATCCGGGGCGATGACAAGTGGAAACGGGAAATGCCGGGTTGGAAGCAGCGGGTCTTCACCCTTTTGTGCGCGCCTTTGCTGCGCCGCTACGGCTATACGCTGCGCGGCGGAGATGCAGCATGAGGCGGTTGCTGATCTTTGTCCTGCTGCCCGTCGCGATGGCGGGCTGCTCCGGCGCGGGCAGCGAATCGCGGGCGCAGCCGGTGAAGGGCGAACCCGCCTTTCCCGGCGCGGTCGGCTATGGCGCGGCGGCCAAGGGCGGGCGCGGCGGGCGGATCATCCCGATCGATACGCTGGCCGACAGCGGGCCGGGATCGCTGCGCGCCTGCATCGACGCTTCTGGACCGCGGGTGTGCATATTCCGGATGAGCGGCGTGATCCGCTTCACCACGCGCCCACCTGTCATCGCCAACCCCTATCTCACCATAGCCGGGCAGACGGCGCCGGGCGGAGGGATCGTCATCGCCCATGCGGGGGGCGAGGAAGGGCGCACGCCGATCCTGATCAAGAACACGCATGACATCGTCATCCGTCATATCCGCGTGCGCAACGACCGCACCGGCATCCATCGGGGGTCGGAGGACAGCTTCACCATCGAAAACAGCCGCCAGGTCATCATCGACCATGTGAGCGCAAGCTGGGCGCGGGACGAGCTGATCAACGGCTATGGCGACAATGACTGGATCACCATCAGCAACAGCATCTTTGCCGAGGGGATTCCCCGCCACGACAAATGCGCGCTGCTGGCGAGCGATCCCAAGGGGCCGCAGCATCTGAGCTTCATCGGCAATATCTGCGCCCATAATGGCGACCGCAATCCGGACCTCAACTTCCCGCCCGGCTCCTGCGCGGAGGTGATCAACAACATCCTCTATAACGGCCAGTCGGAATTCGCGGAGATCTGGGAAAGCTTCGGCGGCGTGCCGGTATCGCTGATCGGCAACAGCTTCATCGCAGGCCGGAACACCCGGCCCGACACGGTGGGCGTGGCGCGCAACGTCATGGGGTCGAAGGGGCGGGCAAAGGTCTATCTGGCCGACAACCGGTTCGACGGCGATTTCGTCCACCTCTCCCCACTGCTGGAGGAGGCGACAGTGGACAGGCCCCCCTGCCCTTCCACCATCGCGGCGGAACCGGCGGACGCCGCCTATGAGGCGGTGCTGGGCGATGCGGGCGCCTTCCCCCGCGATCCGTTCGACCGGCGGATCGTCCATCAGGTGCGCGAGCGCAAGGGGCATATCGTCAAGCAACCCGGCGTGATCGACGAACCCGGTCCGGGCGCGCCCTATCCCGATGCGGACGGCGACGGCATGGACGACCGCTGGGAAGCGCGGCATGGCGCCGATCCGCGCAAGCCCGATCCCTGGGGCAATGCGGACGGCACCGCCCATCTCGACCGGTTCCTCGACCAGCGTTCCCGCGAACTGATCGACGGGGACGCCGGATGAACGCACCCCTGCCCCAACTGACGCCCGCCGATGCGGCGGAGGACCGTCGCCTGCGCATCTGCTTTCCCTTTTCCGGAGACAGCATCGGCGGTAGCCATATTTCGGTGCGGGGGTTGATGGAGCATCTCGACCCGACGCTCTACCGGCCGGTCGTCGTCACCGAAGTGCCCGGCGGCATGATCGCCAATTTCTTCGCCGGGCATGAGCGGATGGACGATCCCGCCGCCCAATCCCTGTTGGTGCCGGGTCCATTCGTTCCCGGCGAAGCCTTCACCCTGCGGAAATTCGGGCGGACGCTGGCCGGCGTGCTGCCGCGCATGCGCTTCCTGCGGCGCCACCGGATCAACATTGTCCATGTCAATGACGGGCGGAGCAGCGCCAATTGGGCGCTGGCGGCGCGGCTGGCGGGCGCGAAGCTGATCTGGCACCATCGCGGCGATCCGAAGGCGCTGGGCCTGCGCCTGCTGGCCCCTGCCCTTGCCCATCGGGTGCTGGCGGTCTCGTCCTTCGCCCTGCCGCCCCAGGGCGTCTGGTCGGCGCGGGACCGGGCGTCGGTGGTGCACAGCCCCTTCGACACCAGCCTGGAGGTGGACAGGATCAAAGCGCGCGAGGCGCTGATCCGCGAACTGGGCGTGACGCCGGACACATTGCTGCTGGGCTATTTCGGCGCCTTCGTGCCAAGGAAGCGGCCCTTGCTGTTCGTCGACATGATCGCCCGGCTGCGGAAAGCGGGCGGCCGTCCCGTCATCGGCCTGATGTTCGGGGAGGCGCGCCTGCCCGCCATGGATGCCGCCCTGCGCAAGCGGATTGCCGACAAGGGCGCCGGGAATCGGGTGAAGCTGATGGGCTATCGCACGCCCGGCCCCTTCTGGATCGCGGCCTGCGACCAGCTTGTGGTGCCCGCCGTGGGGGAACCGTTCGGGCGGACGCTGGTGGAGGCGATGCTGGTCGGCACGCCCATCGTCGCGGCCCGCTCCGGCGGGAATATCGAGGCGCTGGAGGGGGGCGCCGGGATATTGGTCGAACCCGACGATGCGGAGGCCTTGGCGCGGGCTTGCGAGGGGCTGGGCGACGCCCGCCCGATGGCGCTGGCGGCGCAGGCCGACGCGCGCCGCCGCTTCAGCGAAGCCACCCATGCCGCTCAGGTCAGCGCGATCTACGAAGCGCTGCGGCCGTGATCCACCTTCCGGACTGCTACATGCTGCCATGTTCCTACTGAACCCGAATGGATGGCGCTAAGCCCATCGGCGCACTCCCGATGAAGTAGCCCTTATCCCTATGCCCCCACCGCGCCCGCGCCATTTGCAGCTACAGCTCTGCGACCTTTCATGAGGACGCTGGACAGGGGGCGAGCATGGCGAATTTTTTCAATGTGGTGGGCAGCCAGACCATCATGGCAGGCAGCGAAAAGGACCAGTTCTTCGCCTTCACCCGACTCGCCAATCTGGACATGGTGCGCCCCGACGCGGTGCTGGCGCAGCTCGTCTGGAACTCCGCGATCCTCACCGGCAGCGGCACGGCCTATCAACTGACCGCGGCGAACATTCAGATTTCCATGGACCTGCTGATGGGCGGCACCGGCACGGACGTCATCTACGGGTCCAACCTGGCCGATGCGATCTTCTACAATAATGGCGTGATTTCCGGCGGTTTCGGCAGCTTCGACAATATCGAGCAATTCTGGCTGGGCGATGGCGACGACATCATAGACCTGACGGCGCACGACGCGGGCGGGGTCGATTATGCCAAGGATGCGCTGGTCCAGGCAGGGCTGGGCAACGACATCATCATCGGCGGCGCGGGCAAGGACAATCTGCAGGGCGACGCGGGCGACGACATCATCTTCGGCTGGCGCGGCAGCGACACCATATCCGGCGGCGCGGGCAACGACCTGCTCTATGGCGACGATCTGGGCTTCAACGCCATCGCCGGGGACGACAATATCGACGGCGGCGCGGGCAACGACATACTCTATGGCGGCCGCGGCAGCGACAAGATGACCGGCGGCGATGACGACGACATCCTCTACGGCCAGGCCGGCGGTGACAATCTGTCGGGCGGGACCGGCAACGACACGCTCTATGGCGACGATGCCGACACCAACAGCAACGACACGCTGAACGGCGATGCGGGCAGCGACTTGCTTTACGGCGGCGCGGGCAATGACGAACTCTATGGCGGCACGGGCGACGATCTGCTCGATGGCGGCGCCGGCAACGATTATATGCATGGCGGCGCGGGCAACGACACGATCCTCGCGGGTGCCGGCAGCGATGTGATCGACGGCAGCGCCGATACCGACACCATCGTCTTTTCCGGCAACCGGATGGATTATGTCTTCACGCTGCAGACCGACGGCAGCTTCATCGCGGTCGACCAGCGCGCCGGATCGCCGGAGGGCAGCAAGACGATCCGCAATGTCGAGTTCTTCCAGTTCGCGGACATGACCACAGCCTCCACGGCCTTGAACGCGCCGCCGGTCATCACCTCCAATGGCGGCGGCGCGAGCGCGGCGCTGGCCATCGATGAAAACGGCACGGCCGTCACCACCGTCACCGCGACCGATCCGGATGCGGGGCAGACGGTCGGCTTCTCCATCATCGGCGGCGACGATGCCGCGCTGTTCGCCATCGATGCCGTGACGGGCGCGCTGCGCTTCATCGCGGCGCCCAATTTCGAAAGCCCGGCCGATGCCGACGGCGACAATGTCTATCAACTGATCGTCGCCGCCAATGACGGCAATGGCGGGATGGACACGCAGGCGCTGTCCATGACCGTGCGCGACGTGCCGGACGGTTTTGCGCCGGTCATCACCTCCAATGGCGGCGGCGCTTCGGCGGCGATCGCGGTCAATGAGAATGCGACCGCCGTGACGACCGTGACGGCGACCGACGCGGACGGGCCGTCGATCAGCTACGCCATCGTCGGCGGAGCGGACGCCGCGCTCTTCACCATCGATGCGACGACCGGCGCGCTCAGCTTCAGGACCGCGCCTGATTATGAGGCGGCGGCCGACGCCGATCACGACAATGTCTATGACGTGATCGTGCAGGCCAGCGACGGCGCCAACACCGACCAGCAGTCGCTGGCCGTGACCGTCGCCAATCTCAACGACAATGCGCCGATGCTGACCTCCTATGGCGGGGCGGCCTCGATCGCCCTGTCGGTGGCCGAAAACAGCCTGCTCGCCGCCACGGTGCAGGCCAGCGACGCCGACGGAACGGCGCTCAGCTATACGATCGGCGGCGGCGCGGACGCGGCGCTCTTCACCATCGATGCAGCGACCGGCGCGCTCAGCTTCAAGACCGCGCCCGATTATGAAGTGCCCAATGACAGCAATGGCGACCGCATCTACAATGTGATCGTCCGGGCCAGCGACGGCGCCAACAGCGTCACCCAGACGCTGGCCATCGGCATCACCAACGTGAACGACAATGCCCCGGTCATCACCTCCAATGGCGGCGGCGCATCGGCGGCGATCGGCATGGCGGAAAATGGCAGCGCGGTCACGACCGTCGCCGCCACCGACGCGGACGGCACCACGCCCGGCTTCGCCATATGGGGCGGGGCCGACGCGGCGCTCTTCACCATCGACGCGGTGACGGGCGCGCTGTCCTTCATCAATCCGCCCGATTATGAAAACCGCCTCGATGCCGACGGCGACGGCGTCTATCAGGTGACGGTCCGGGCGACCGACGGCAGCAATATCGACGATCAGGCGCTGTCGATCACCATCACCGACGTGGCGGAGGGCGGCAGGACCATCACCGGTTCCTCCGGCAACAACATGATCAACCCGACCACCACCGTGCTCGCCTATCAGACGACCGCGCTCAACGACACCATCTATGCGCTGGCGGGCAACGACATCATCGATGGTGGGGCGGGCGCCGACTATATGGACGGGGGCGCGGGCAACGACATCTTCTATGTCGACACCTTCTCCGACGACGGCTTTGCCGGCAACGACGACCAGGTGATCGAACTGGCGGGCGGGGGCAGCGACCTGGTCTACGCCTCGGTCAGCTATCGCCTGGCCGCCAATGTCGAGAAGCTGACACTGACCGGCGCGGCGGCGATCAACGGCATCGGCAATGAGCTGGCCAACAGCATCACCGGCAATGACGCGGCGAACATGCTGTCGGGCGGGCTGGGCGCGGACATCCTCTACGGCATGGGCGGCAACGACATGCTGGACGGCGGGGACGACAACGACAACCTCTTCGGCGGCGACGGCAACGATGCGCTGATCGGCGGGCTGGGCGACGATTATCTGGATGGCGGCGGCGGCGCGGACAGCATGACCGGGGGCCTGGGCAATGACAGCTATGTCGTCGACAGTTGGTCCGATGACGGCAACAGCGCCAATGACGATCTGATCTTCGAACTGGCGGGCGAAGGCATCGATCAGGTCAACGCCTCGGTCAGCTACAAGATGGCCGCCGAGATCGAGAAGCTGGTGCTGACCGGCACAGACAATATCGACGGCACCGGCAATGAGCTGGCCAACACCATCACTGGCAATGGCGGCCACAACGCCCTTTGGGGTGGGCTGGGCAACGACACGCTATTGGGCAATGCGGGCGACGACCGGCTCTATGGCGAGGACGGGCAGGACAGCCTGGACGGCGGCGCGGGCAACGACCTGCTGGACGGCGGCGCGGCAGGCGACACGCTGAAGGGCGGCGCGGGCAGCGACACGCTGATCGGCGGCGCGGGCAAGGATATGCTGACCGGCGGGACGGAGGCGGATATGTTCGTCTTCAACCGGGGCGACACGACGCTCAACACGGCGAGCTATGACCGGATCACTGATTTCAAGGCGAGCGAGGGCGACCGCATCGACCTCGACTTCCTGACCGGCAGCCTGCCCGCCGCCGATTATGCGGAGAGGGCGATCGCCACCAATAATTTTGCCGACGCGCTGGCGGCCGCCAATATGACCGCCGGGGTCAATCATGTGACCTTCGTCGCTGGGACGACCGACGGATGGATCTTCTACGACGCCAATGGCGACGGGGCGTTCGAACAGAGCGTGCAACTGCTCGGCGTCAACACGCTGGCCGGGGTGGATTCTAGCAGCTTCTTTTAGCGGGTTTCGGAAGGTCAGTCAGGTGGCTGGCGGGCCGCCATTGCGTTGAAGCGCGCCTAACGGCAACACATGGCCGCCTCTAGTTACCTGAATCGGAAATTCGCTCCATTGATTTCGTCATCCCGGGCTTGACCCGGGATCCCGCTTTTCTTCAGTCAGTACAGGAGAGGAAGCGGGACCCCGGGTCAAGCCCGGGATGACGATAATGTAATGAACTTCGATTCCGCCATAGTAGCCACCCCTCACATTGGGCGGCGTCGCGTCAGACCGCCACGCCCGCCGAAGCCAGCACCGCCAGCGTCAGCAATTCCGAAGCATTGGACGCCATGGTGGCGATCTGCACGGACTTGTCCATGCCGACCAGCATCGGTCCGATCATGGTCGCGCCGCCCAGTTCGCGCAGCAGCTTGGCCGAAATATTGGCCGACTGGAGGCCCGGCATCACCAGGATATTGGCCGGGCCGGACAGGCGGCTGAAGGGGTAATTCTTCATCACCGTCGGGTTGAGCGCCGCGTCGACGGTCATTTCGCCTTCAAATTCGAAGTCGACATCCCGCTCTTCCAACACCTTGATCGCTTCGCGCATATTTTCAAGGAAGCTGCCCGGCGGGTTGCCGAAATTGGAATAGGAGAGGAAGGCGACACGCGGGTCATGGCCCATGCGGCGGGCGACCGCCACCGTGCCTTCCGCAATGTCCGCCAGTTCCTGCGCCGAAGGACGCTCATTGACCGTGGTGTCGGCCAGGAACACCGTCTTGTCCTTCGTCACCAGCACATGGATGCCGAAGGGGGTGCGGTCCGCCGCCGGGTCCATCACCCGCTTCACTTCGCGCAGCGTCTGGGCGAAGGGCCGGGTCATGCCGGTGATCATCGCATCGGCATGACCCATCTTCACCAGCAGCGAGCCGAAGATGTTGCGGTCGCGATTGACCATCCGCTCGCAGTCGCGGCGCAAATAGCCCCGGCGCTGGAGCCGCTTGTAGAGCGTGTCGACCATCTCCGGCACCAGCGGCGAGTTGACGCTGTTGTGCAGTTCGAAGCTCTCCGGGTCCTGCACGCCCAGTTCCTTGAGCTTGTCATAGACATGGCCGCGCCCGACCAGCACGGGGATGCCGTAACCCAGCGTCCGGAACTGGATCGCGGCGCGCAGCACCACTTCCTCTTCCGCTTCGGCAAAGACGACGCGCTTGGGATTGGCCTTCGCCACTTCATAGGCGGTGGTCAGGACGGACGTGGTCGGATTGAGCCGGGCCTTCAACGACTGGCGATAGGCGGCCATGTCCGCAATCGGCTTCTGCGCGACGCCGGTTTCCATCGCCGCCTGCGCGACGGCGGAGGGGACGACCTCCATCAGACGCGGGTCGAAGGGCGCGGGGATGATGTAATCCGGGCCGAAGCTGTGCGAGCGGCCATAGGCCTTGGCCACTTCCTCCGGCACCTGCTCGCGCGCGAGGTTAGCGATCGCCTTGGCGGCCGCGAGCTTCATCGGCTCGTTGATCCCGGTCGCCCGCACGTCGAGCGCGCCGCGGAAGATGAAGGGGAAGCCCAGCACATTGTTGACCTGATTGGGATAGTCCGACCGGCCGGTGGCGACGATGGCGTCGGGGCGCACCGCATGCGCTTCGGGCGGCGAGATTTCCGGGTCGGGGTTCGCCATGGCGAAGATGATCGGCTTGTCCGCCATCGACTTCACCATGTCCTGACTCATGGCGCCCGCGACGGACAGGCCCAGGAACACGTCCGCGCCCTTCACCGCTTCGGCCAGGGTGCGGGCGTCGGTCTTCACCGCATGGGCCGACTTCCACTGGTTCATGCCCTCGGTGCGGCCCTGGTAGATCACGCCCTTGCTGTCGCACATGATGACATTGTCATGCTGGACGCCCAGCGCCTTGATCAGTTCGGTGCAGGAGATGGACGCCGCGCCCGCGCCGTTCACCACCACCTTCATGTCCTTCATCTCGCGGCCGGTCAGCATCGCCGCGTTGATGACGCCCGCCGCCGCGATGATCGCGGTGCCGTGCTGGTCGTCATGGAAGACCGGAATGTTCATCCGCTCCTTCAGCGTCTGTTCGATGATGAAGCATTCCGGGGCCTTGATGTCCTCCAGGTTGATGCCGCCGAAGGTCGGCTCCATCAGCTCGACGGCGTCGATGAACTTGTCGACATCCTCGGTCTTGAGTTCGATGTCGATGGAATCGACATCGGCAAAGCGCTTGAACAGCACCGCCTTGCCCTCCATCACCGGCTTGGACGCCAGCGCCCCCAGATTGCCCAGGCCCAGGATCGCCGTGCCGTTGGAGATGACCGCGACCAGATTGCCCTTCGCGGTATAGTCATAGGCGGTCGCCGGGTCTTCCGCGATGGCGCGCACCGGCACCGCGACGCCGGGCGAATAAGCGAGCGAAAGATCGCGCTGGGTCGCCATCGGCTTGGACGCGATGATCTCGATCTTGCCGGGGCGTCCCGTCGAGTGGAAGAACAGCGCCTCGCGCTCGGAAAATTCCACATTCGACTTGTCGGTCATGGCTGCACCCACCCCCTTGTTTGAAACAATAAGCTCGCCCGTAGGGCGGTCCGGCATTCAGTTCAGGCGGAGCCGAAAAGGGTGATTTTCGAGCATCGGAGCGCAGCATACTCAAGTATGTGAGCACCGAAGCGCAGAAAATCGCGCTTTGCAGGCCCGAATGGGCTGAATGCCGGACCGCCCTAGCGGTAAGAATATCGTGTGGGCAAGTGCGAGAAGCGCAATTTTCACGCCGTTTCTTGCAGCACTGGCATGAGGCCGGGCTTCACGCTATCCGCTGTGCCATGGCGCGAACGATCGACACATCCACGCAACAGGCGACGCCTATGATGGCGCAATATCTTGCGCTGAAGGCGGAGGCGCAGGATTGCCTGCTCTTCTACCGCATGGGCGACTTTTTCGAGCTGTTCTTCGAGGATGCGAAGGCGGCGGCGGCGACGCTCGACATCGCGCTCACCAGCCGGGGCGAGCATGGCGGCGCGCCGATCCCGATGTGCGGCGTGCCGGTGCACAGCGCGGAATCCTATCTGGCGCGGCTGATCAAGGCGGGCCATCGCGTCGCCATCGCGGAGCAAACCGAAACGCCCGCCGAAGCCAAGGCGCGCGGGTCCAAGTCCCTCGTCGCCCGCGCCATCGTCCGTTACGTGACGGCGGGCACGCTGACCGAGGAGACGCTGCTCGACAGTCGGCGCGACAATATGCTGGTCGCGCTGGCGCAGGTCGGCGGCGAGGAGACGGGCGAATATGGCCTGGCCGCCGCCGATATTTCGACCGGGCGGTTCGAGACCCTGACCTTGCGGGCGGCCGATCTACCCGCCGAACTGGCGCGGCTGCGGCCAAGCGAGATCGTGCTGCCGGACGGGCTGGAGCTGGAACTGCCGGACTCCCACCCGTTCGACCGTGCCGCCTTTTCCAGCAGCCGGGCCGAAGCGGCGCTGAAACGAATTTTCGGCGTCGCCACGCTGGACGGCTTCGGCCAGTTCGGCCGCGCCGAGCTGGCGGCGATGGGCGGCCTGCTCTCCTATCTCGACCATGCGGGCAAGGGCACCCTGCCCTTCCTTGCCCCGCCGATGCGGAAAACCAGCGGCGGGCACGTCGCCATCGACGCCGCGACGCGAGAGAGTCTGGAGATCACCGCCACCATGAACGGCACGCGGGCGGGCAGCCTGCTGGGCGCGGTCGACCGGACCGTCACGGGCGCGGGCGCGCGCCTGCTGGCGCAGGACCTGTCCGCACCGCTGATGGACCAGGCCGGGATCGAAGCGCGGCTGGGGCTGGTGCAACTCTTCCATGACGACTCCCTGCTGCGCGATCAGTTGCGCGTGGCGCTGCGCGCCTTGCCCGACATCGGCCGCGCATTGGGCCGTCTCGCGATGGGCCGGGGAAGCCCCCGCGATCTTGGCCAATTGCGCGACGGGCTGGGCGAAGCGCGATTGTTGCGCGAGCGGTTGGGGCGGCTGCCCGATCAGCCCTTGCTGCTGACGCAATTGCTGCCCTGGCTGGATGGCCATGGCGCGCTGGTCGACAGCCTGTCGCGCGCCCTCGTCCCCAGCCCGCCGACCGAGACCGCCAATGGCGGCTATATCGCGGACGGCTATGACGCCGCGCTGGACGAGCTGCGCCGCCTCGCCGGGGACGGCCGCCGCGCCATCGCCGCGCTGGAGGCGAAATATCGCGAGCAGACCGGCATCGCCTCGCTCAAGATTCGGCATAATGGCGTGCTTGGCTATCATGTCGAGGTGCCTGCCCGCGCCGCCGACCAGTTGATGCAGCCCGACAGCGGCTTCACCCATCGCCAGACGCTGGCCGGGGTGGTGCGCTTCAATTCGGTCGACCTGCACGAACAGGCGAGCCGCGTGGCACAGGCAGGCGCCCATGCGCTGGTCGCGGAGGCGGCGCATCTGGAAGACCTTATCGAAGCCACCCTCGCCCGCAAGGCGGAGATCGCCCGCGCCGCCGACGCCCTCGCCCGGCTCGACGTGGCGGCGGCGCTGGCGGAACGCGCAGCCGAAGGCGGCTGGCAGCGGCCCCATTTCCTGCCCGAAGACGGCGAAGGGCCTTGCCTGGAAATCACCGGCGGCCGCCATCCCGTGGTTGAGGATGCGCTGCGCCGCGACGGCCAGCCCTTCGTCGCCAATGATTGCCGGCTGGTGGCGGGGGACCGGCTCTGGCTCGTCACGGGCCCGAACATGGGCGGCAAGTCGACCTTCCTGCGGCAGAATGCGATCATCGTGATTCTCGCGCAGGCGGGGGCCTATGTGCCCGCGCAATCCGCGACCCTGACTTTGGTCGACCGGCTGTTCAGCCGTGTCGGCGCGTCGGACAATCTGGCCAAGGGCCGCTCCACCTTCATGGTCGAGATGGTCGAGACCGCCGCGATTCTGGCGCAGGCGACCGAACGCAGCTTCGTGATCCTCGATGAAGTCGGGCGGGGCACGTCGACCTATGACGGGCTGGCGCTGGCCTGGGCGGTGGTGGAAGCGGTGCATGAGGTCAATCGCTGCCGCTGCCTGTTCGCAACCCATTATCATGAGCTGACCCGGCTGGCGGAGACGCTTTCCTCGCTCTCGCTCCATCATGTCCGGGCGCGGGAGTGGAAGGGCGATCTGGTACTGCTGCACGAGGTTGGGGAGGGTCCGGCGGATCGCAGCTATGGTCTGGCCGTGGCGCGTCTGGCGGGACTGCCGCCTGCCGTTCTCAAGCGGGCGAAAGACGTTCTGGCGCGCCTCGAAGCGGGCAAGGCCAAGACCGGCGGCATCGCGGCGGGGCTGGACGACCTGCCTCTGTTCGCCGCCGCCACCGCGCAGGTCGAGGAGAAGGTCGATCCTCTTCGCGCCGCGCTGGTGGCGATCGACGCCGACGCGCTCTCCCCCCGAGAGGCGCTTGATCAACTCTATCGGCTCAAGCAACTGGCGGCGGCCGGTCAGGAAGACTAGATAAGCCTTATGGTCATGCAGTTTCCGAAATTGGGGTCCAGGCGGGCGATCATCGACCGGCGCGCCATTTCCGACCGCATCACCGCCCTGGCGCAGGAGCATCGGGGCGACCAGATCAAGCTGCGCGGCCTGATCGTGAAGCTATTGAAGGACGCGCTGGACGCCGGGCGCGAGGATGTCGCCCGCCGCCTTAGCCAGAAGCCGACCCGCGGGCGTGAAGCCGTCACCGCCTTCGCGTTCCTGGTCGACCAGATTTTGCGGCTGCTCTACGACGCGACAACCCATCACCTCTACCCGGCTAGCAACCGCAGCACTGGCGAGCGGATCGTGCTGATCGCGGTCGGCGGCTATGGCCGGGGCGAGATGGCGCCGCACAGCGATGTCGACATCGGCTTCATCACCCCCTGGAAACCGACCGGATGGACAGAGCAGGTCATCGAATCCATGCTCTATTCGCTGTGGGACTTGGGGTTGAAGGTCGGCCATAGCAGCCGCTCCATCGACGAGACGATGCGCATGGCGAAGGCGGACCTCACCGTCCGCACTGCCCTGCTGGAAGCCCGCTATATCTGGGGCGACCGCCTGCTGTACGAGGAAACTGCCAAGCGCTTCGACGCCGAAGTCATGCAGGGCACGGCCCGCGCCTTCGTCACCGAAAAGCTGGAAGAGCGCGACGAGCGGCACAAGCGGATGGGCGACAGCCGCTATGTCGTCGAGCCCAATGTGAAGGAGGGCAAGGGCGGCCTGCGCGACCTGCACACTTTGTTCTGGATCGGCAAATATGTGAACCGGGTGAAGTCGGTCGCGGAACTGGTCGATGTCGGCCTGCTGACCGAAACCGAGCTGCGTCAGTTCCAGAAGGCGGAGGATTTCCTCTGGGCTGTGCGCTGCCACCTGCACATGATCACCGGGCGGGCGGAGGACCGGCTGACCTTCGACCTGCAACTGGAAACCGCCACCCGCATGCATTTCACCGGACGCGCCGGGCGGTCGGGGGTCGAGCGGTTCATGCGCTATTATTTCCTAAACGCGAAGACGGTGGGCGACCTGACCGCCGTGTTCCTCGCGCATCTCGATGACCAGATGGCCGAACGCGGGCGGCGTTATATTCCCAGCTTCTTCCGCAGGCCCAAGAAGCTGGACGGCTTTGTGCTGGATCGCGGGCGGCTGGCGCTGCCCTCCGACCAGTTCTTTCAGGACGATCCGGTCCGGCTGCTGGAAATCTTCGCGCTGGCCGACAAGCATGGCCTGGCCATCCACCCCAGCGCCATGCGCGCCGCCAGCCGCGACGCCAGCCTGATCACCGCCAAGATACGCCGCGATGCCCGCGCCAACGCCTTTTTCATGGAGGTGCTGACATCCCCCCGCGACCCGGAAACGGTGCTGCGCTGGATGAACGAATCGACCGTCTTCGGCCGCTTCGTCCCTGATTTCCGCCGGGTCGTGGCGCAGATGCAGTTCGACATGTATCACCACTATACGGTGGACGAACATACGATCCGCGCCGTCGGTCTGCTGGCGCGGATCGAAAAGGGCGAGCTGAATCAGGATCATCCGCTGGCGGCGGACCTGATGGGCAAGCTGCTGTCGCGCCGCGTCCTCTATGTTGCGGTGCTGCTGCACGACATCGCCAAGGGACGCGGCGGCGACCACAGCATATTGGGCGCGGAGGTGGCGGAGCATCTCTGCCCCCGCCTGGGCCTGACCCCGGCGGAGACGGAAACCGTGTCCTGGCTGGTGCTGCATCATCTGCTGATGTCGGCCACCGCCTTCAAGCGCGATCTGGCCGATTACAAGACGATCCTCGATTTCGTGGACGTGGTGCAGAGTCCGGAGCGGCTGAGGCTGCTGCTGTGCCTGACCGTGGTCGACATCCGCGCCGTCGGGCCAGGGGTATGGAATAGCTGGAAACGCCAGTTGCTGGGCGATCTTTATGAGTCCGCCGAAGAGCTGCTGCGCCTCGGCCACAAGCAAAAGGGCCGCAGCGAGCGCGTCACCGCCAAGCAGAAATCGCTGCGCGAGGCGCTGGGTCTCTCCGAGGCGGATTTCGCCAAGCTCAGCAAGCGCCTGCCCGAAAGCTACTGGATCGCGGAGCCGGACGACATCCTGTTCCACAATGCGCAGCATATATTGGAGGCGGGCGATTCCCCGCTCTCCATCGCCGCGCAATATTATCCGCAGCGCGGCGCGACGCTGGTGACGGTCTATGCCGCCGACCATCCGGGGCTGTTCTACCGGATCGCGGGCGCCATCCACCTGGCGGGCGGCAACATCATCGACGCGCGCATCCATACGACGCGGGACGGCGTGGCGATCGACAATTTCCTGGTGCAAGACCCGCTGGGCGGCGCTTTCCACAGCCCGGAGCAATTGACGCGCATCCGCAAGGCGATCGAGGATTCGCTGGCCAATCGGCACCGCATGATCACCAAGCTGGAAGCGCGCCCCCTGCCCCGCACCCGCGCCGAAGCCTTCCGCATCGAACCCAATGTGCTGATCGACAACAAGGCGTCGAACCGCTTCACCGTGATCGAGGTGAATGCGCGGGATCGCCCGGCGCTGCTGTTCAGCCTGGCCAACGCCCTGTTCCAGTCGAAGGTGACGGTGCACAGCGCCCATGTCGCCACCTATGGCGAGCGGGCGGTGGATACTTTCTACGTCACCGACCTGCTGGCCGGGAAGATCGAGAGCAAGGCGCGCTTGCAGACGCTGGAACGGCGGTTGCTGGAAGCGGCCGGCGGCGAAGTGGCGGAGTTGGAACGGGCTTGAATGCATCCTGCTCCTGCGAAGGCAGGAGCCCAGTTCCGCCGTCTGAGGATCATGCACCGTCAGAACTGGGCTCCTGCCTTCGCAGGAGCACGTCTCTCTAAACGATCTCCATCACATCGTCCGGCGCCAACAACGGCAACAACCGCAGCATATCCGCCCTTTCCACCGCCACGCACCCCGCCGTGGGACGACCCTCGAAAAGATGAAAGAAGATCGCACTCCCCCGCCCCAGCACCGGCGGCGAGTCATTATGCCCCAGCACCACGATCACATCATAGGCATCATCGCCCCGCAGCAGATTTTCCGCCGAGAAAGCACGCGGCAGATGCACCGGCCGGTTATAGGCCGGATCGGCCACATCATCCGACCAGCCATCCCCCTCCCGCACCCAGCGCCACGGCAAGCGGATACCCGCCGCCTCCACCTTGCCCGGCCGCAGCAATACGCCCCGGATCGGCCAGACGCCCAGCGGCGTGCAGCCATCCCCTTCCCGCTTGTCCGCAGCCGCACAAGAACCGCCCCGACCGATCGTGCAGGACATCTCGATCTCACCGAAGGACAGACGCCCCGCGCCCGTATCGACGCGGACAATGCTCACAACTGATGCCCGGTCCGGTCCCGCTTGGTCGCCAGATAGCGCTCATTATGCGGATTGGCGGGCAGGATGATCGGCAGCCGCTCCGCCACCTTGATTCCCGCCGCTTCCAGCCCGGCGACCTTGTTCGGATTGTTGGTGAGCAGCCGCACCTCTCCCACACCCAGCAGGTCCAGCATCCGCGCCGCCACGGAGAAATCCCGCGCATCGATGGCAAAGCCCAGCCGCACATTGGCGTCAACCGTGTCGAACCCCTGGTCCTGCAAGGCATAGGCGCGCAGCTTGTTGACCAAGCCAATGCCCCGCCCCTCCTGCCGGAGATAGAGCAAGATGCCCCAGGTCGAATCCGCAATCTGGTGCAGCGCTTCGTGCAATTGCGGCCCGCAATCGCATTTCAGCGACCCCAGCACATCCCCGGTCAGGCATTCGCTGTGCAGCCGGATCACTGGCGGCGAGGAATCGCGCTGGCCGACGATCAGCGCCACATGCTCACGCGGCTCATCAGGGCTGCGGAAGGCGATGATCTCCGCGGTTTCGCTGGCCGATACCGGCAATCTTGCCCGCGTCGCAATATCCAGATGCACGGCATCGTCATAGGCGTCCACATCGGCGGCGCTGACCTCCGCCTCGACATCGCCGTCCACTGTCGCGAAATAGGCAGGCAATATGCCCGCGAGCCGCGCCAACCGCAGCGCCGCCTTGGCCGCCAATGGCGCTGAAAGAGGCTTCGCCATGAACGGACCCTTGAGCGGCGAGGCAAGGTCCAGAACCGGATCGGAAATCGCCGTCGCCACATCGGCGTCGATCCACGGCGCCCGCGCCACCAGCACCGGCATGTCGGGATCGGCCGCCGCGATCTGGTTGGCGAGCTTCAGCGTCTGCGCCCGCGCCGCGGAGATCAATATGTCCGCTTCCGCCCCCGGATCGAATCCGGCAAGCGTCACCGCGTCCGCCCCTTCCACCGCCATCAGCCGCAAGGCGCCGTCGGCGGCCTGCACCCGCACCGGCCAGCCCCGGCGCAGCGCGTCGATGGCGCGAGCGGCGGCGCGCGCGCTCATCAGAAGGCGAACTCGGTGACGATCGGAATATGGTCGGACGGCTTGCCCCAGTTGCGCGCCGGTTCGACCACGCGATGGCTGAGCGCCTTGCCCGCCACATCCTGGGTCATCCACATATGGTCGAGCCGCCGTCCGCGATCCGATTCCGCCCAGTCCTTCGCGCGATAGCTCCACCAGGTATAAAGCCGCTGCGGCGCGGGATAGAAATGGCGGCCTATGTCGACCCAGTCGTTCGACGCCTGCAACCGCGCCAATATCTCGCACTCGACCGGCGTATGGCTGACCACGTTCAGCAATTGCTTGTGGCTCCACACGTCGCATTCCATCGGCGCGATGTTGAAATCGCCGGTCAATATGGTCGGCTTGTCCTCCAACCCAGAGGACCATTGGATCATCCGCTCCAGAAAATCGAGCTTCTGCCCGAATTTCGGATTCACCTCCCGATCCGCCACATCGCCACCGGCAGGCACATAGACATTCTCGATCCTGACGCCATTGTCGAGCCGCACGCCGACATGGCGCGCTTCGCCGTTGGCCTGCCAGTCAAACCGGTCATCCTCATGGATCGGCACCTTGGACATGATCGCCACGCCATGGTGCATCCGCTGACCGTTCAGCACCTGATGAACATAGCCCAGTTGCCGGAACATCGCGGTGGGGAAAATCTCGTTCACCACCTTGGTTTCCTGAAGACAGAGGATGTCGGGCGCTTCCTCGGTCAGAAAGCGTTCCACAATGTCGAGCCGGGCACGAACGCTGTTGATATTCCAGGACGCGATACTGAGTGTCTGAGGCATGGTGATCCACTAAGACCCTCCGCCCTCCCGCGCAAGGGCGGCGGGCCTGCAATCACGCGAGGCGCTATGTGTCGTCATTTGGCCCAGGGTGGAGCGAAAATAGTGGATTTCGAGAACCGGCGCGCAGCGACCTTACAGGTCGTGAGCACCGGAAGCGCAGAAAGCCGCTATTTGCAGCCCTCCGTGGGCCAAATGACGACACATAGCAAAAAGGCCCCCGCTCCGGGGGCATGGAACGGGGGCCTCGATCGCGCCCTTGAAGCGCTTTGCGACGGGAGCGGGGTTCCGGGTAACAGGGGGGAAATCCCGGTTTCGTCTCTCGCCGTGGAGTTCTTTTTAGGGTCCGGGATATGAGCCTCAGATGAACGATTCTGAAAAGTTTTCGGTCCGTCGCACCTGTGGCCCGTTTAGCCGCCCGACGCGCGCCCCTTGGGCCGCGGATCGACCCAGCGGAAGGCGGAATCGGCCACCGCCACGCCATAACGCTGGTTCGACAGCTTCACCGCCGTGCGGTTGTTCTGCGAATCCAGCGCCACCCAACCATAAAGCTGCAAGCCCGCCGGACTGGCCGCGTTGCGTTTGAAGATCATGGTGATGGTGCCATATTCCGGCCGCTTGGGATCGCGCGCCTGAACGCTCAGGATCGTCGGATCGCCGGTCTGGATCACCTTGCCGAACTTCGACAGATCCTTGTTCGGGTCGATCAGCGCGCCCAACGGCGAATTGCCGATCGGCCAGCGCTGCACCTGCCGCACCTCATAGTCGATCATCGTCAGCGCCTTGCCGTCGCCCACGATCAGCAGCGGCACGCCCTTCTGATACTGGAAGCGGATCTTGCCCGGCTGCTTGATGGTGAGCTGGCCGGTCAGCGTCTGGCCGTTGCGGTCGGTCTGGGCGAAATCGGCGGTCATGGTGGTGACGGCGCGGATATAGGCGTTGACCTTCGACAGATCGGACTGATCCGCCTGTGCGGACGCCGGCATCATGGGCGCCGCGAAAGGTACGGCAACCAGCGTCAGGGCAGCCAACGTCAGAGTGGAGGGCGCAAGGATGCGCTTCATGCAATCATCTCCGGTTGTTCAGGATGAGGAAGTCTAGGTGGCAGGGCTTGAACCCGCTGTGAACCCGTTCGTTCCTTTCATGCAACGAATCGGCCATCTGCTTCAACGGTGGGCCTGAGGGCCGGTTTGGCGAATGGTGGACTGCCGGACGCAACGTGCTCCTGCGAAGGCAGGAGCCCAGTTCTTAGGGAGCAATGATACACAAACGGCAGGACTGGGCTCCTGCCTTCGCAGGAGCGCGTTGCGCTTAACGGCGGCTAACGCCACCCAGCCCTTGCATCTTATCAGTAAATGAGAACGGCAAGGGGGAGAGCGGCGCGACCGCTCAATCCCCCTCTGCTCCCGCTTCGCCAGTGCCGGTTTTTCCGGCGGCCCCTCTCCCAATTTATTTTTTAGGCGCTGCGGTAAGCGGCTTCTGCTTAGCCGGGCGGGGTGACAAAAAAAAGGCTGATCCGAAGACCAGCCTGAAAGTTTTTAGGAGAGGATGCCTGAAAGGCAGGTCCCTCTTCGGCCAAATCACGCTTCGCTGCAAATGCGAAGAACCGAAGGACGATTGCACGAAACGCAATCAGCCTTGGAAATCAGCGATTTCTGCGGGCCGGGGCATGTTTTACGACCCCACAAAAGCGCAAACGGTCACGCAAAATCCCGTTTCAGAGCGAAATGGGCAGTGACTTTTTCGCATCAGACAAATGAAATTTATTCGTGAGCAATGGTCTTTGTTCGTGGGATGTCGCCTTCATAACGCGAATTGGGTGGTTTCAGGACATTCCCCCTCCCGCGGGCGGGAGGGGGCTAGGGGGTGGGCTGGCGCGACATCAGTGTTAATTTTCAACGGCTAAGCTGGAAGCTCGCTGCGCTCGCACCCACCCCTAACCCCTCCCGCTTGCGGGAGGGGAATGTCTTGGATTGGCCATTCTGGCCAATCCTCACCCCGCCTAAAGCGGATTGCCGCTTTCGTCGCGCAACACTTCGCGGCGGCCAACATGGTTCGGCGGACCTACCAGCCCCTGCTCCTCCATCTGCTCGATCAGGCGGGCGGCGCTGTTGTAGCCAATGCGCAATTGCCGCTGGAGCCAACTGGTCGAGGCCTTCTGATTCTCGAACACCAACTGGCAGGCCTTGCGGAAGAGCTGCGCGTCGGGGCTGTCGTCGCCCAGATCGACGCCGTCCAGCGCGAAGCTGCCTTCCTCCGGTTCCTCGGTGACGGCGGCGATATAGTCGGGCTGTCCCTGGGCGCGCCAGTGATCCGCCACCACGCGCACTTCATCGTCCGACACGAAGGGACCATGGACGCGCATCAGCCCCTTGCCGCCATGCATGTAGAGCATGTCGCCCTTGCCCAATAGCTGCTCCGCGCCCTGTTCGCCCAGGATCGTGCGGCTGTCGATCTTCGACGTCACGAAGAAGCTGATGCGGGTCGGGAGGTTCGCCTTGATGACGCCGGTGATGACGTCGACCGACGGCCGCTGCGTCGCCAGGATCAGGTGGATGCCCGCCGCACGCGCCTTCTGAGCCAGCCGCTGGATCAGGAATTCGACTTCCTTGCCCGCCGTCATCATCAGGTCGGCCAGCTCGTCGACCACCACCACGATCTGAGGCAGCGGCTGGAAATCGAGCTGCTCCTCCTCATAGATCGGCTTGCCGGTCTCGGGATCGTAGCCAGTCTGCACGCGGCGGCCCAAGGGCTTTCCCTTGGCCTTCGCGGCGCGGACCTTCTCATTATAATTGGCCAGGTTGCGGACGGAGATCGACGCCATCATGCGATAGCGGTCCTCCATCTGCTCCACCGCCCATTTGAGGGCGCGGATCGCCTTGGCGGGCTCGGTCACGACCGGCGAGAGCAGATGCGGAATGTCGTCATAGGTCGACAATTCCAGCATCTTCGGATCGATCATGATCAGCCGCAACTGATCCGGCGTCATGCGGTAGAGCAGCGACAGGATCATGGCGTTCAAGCCCACCGACTTGCCCGAACCCGTCGTACCGGCGATCAGCAGATGTGGCATGGGGGCAAGGTCAGCGATGATCGGCTCACCCGAGATATTCTTGCCCAGGATGATCGGCAGCGTCGCTTCCTGCATGAACTGCTCGGAGGTAATGAGTTCGCGGAAGGACACGCCCTCGCGATTGGCGTTGGGCAGTTCGATGCCGATCACCGTGCGGCCCGGAATCGTCGCCACGCGGGCGGAAAGCGCCGACATGTTGCGCGCAATGTCGTCGGCCAGCGCGATCACCCGGCTCGCCTTGATGCCCGGCGCGGGTTCCAGCTCATACATGGTGACGACCGGGCCGGGGCGGACCTCGACGATATTGCCCTTCACATGGAAGTCGTCGAGCACTGATTCCAGCAAGCGCGCATTGCGCTCCAGCGCGGCCTTGTCGATCTTCTGCCCCTGGCTGGCGGGAATCGGATTCAGCAGGTCGGGCGAGGGCAGGGAACTGTTGCCGAACAGGTCGTCCTGGCTGACCGGCGCCATGGGGCGCTGCGCCGGGGCGGGCTTGGGCGTCTGGATGTTGATCGGCGGCTTGGGTTCGTTGGTGACGGTCTTGCGTGGCGCGGCGATGCGCTCGACAACCTCATCCTCATCATCGAAGGGATCGGCCACAGCCCCGCCGCCGGGCAGGGCGAAAGCGGGCTTGGGCAGGCTGAGACGCGGCAGCGAAGGCCGACGCAACGCGATGATCGGCTTTTCCAGCGCCAGGCTGCGATACCAGAGGACAGCGCCCCCGATCAGCGTCAGCACGACCAGGATTCCTGTAATCCAGCTCTGCGCGGCGGGCGCCTGCGCGGCCAGGCTCATGACGCCCCGCGCCGTCACCAGCGCGATGATGCCGCCCCATCCGGCGGGCAGGCCGACCAGCGGATTGGTCTGGAACAGCGCCAGCGCTATGCCGAGCAGCGCGATGCCGGCGAAGCATTTGCCGAACTGCGCCTTCCACCCGCTCATGTCCTGATCGCCCCACAGCCGCCGCGCCGTGATCGCCATCAGCGGCAGCACCAGCGCCACCGGCACGCCGAACAGCCAGAGCAGGAAATCGG
The DNA here is from genome assembly GCF_013375535.1 of Sphingobium sp. 15-1. Taxonomy (GTDB): domain Bacteria; phylum Pseudomonadota; class Alphaproteobacteria; order Sphingomonadales; family Sphingomonadaceae; genus Sphingobium; species Sphingobium aromaticivastans. The sequence goes on along the minus strand of NZ_JABXJG010000001.1, from coordinate 2,537,020 downwards.
CAATCCAGGCGCCGGGCGCCTGCATGATATTCTGCACATGGTCGCCCGCCACCGTGTTCATCGACGGGTCGCTCGGCTGATAGCTGAGCAGCGCCAGCGCCAGGAACAGGGTCGCCAGGATCAACGCGATCGATCCGATCAGCGCGCCGCTGCGGATCAGGCTGCGTTTCAGCATTTCGCGCCATTCCGGCGTGCGTTTGGCTCCGCGGCTGACAGCCATGGTAAGTCCTTGTCCCCTAAATGTTCCGTCCGGCACAATGCGCCGGGCGGGGAGTCCCCGTCAAGAGTCCGGCCCCTCGGCTCGTCCCGTCGACTCCGTAACATTCCTTATGTCGATGCGGGGCGACCCAGCGCAAAAGTCCGGCGAAAGGAGACTTCGCCATGATCGCCACGCTCTATCCCATCCTTGTTGTCGTTGCGCTGGGGGCTTTCACCGCCGTACTGCTGGGCGTCAGCGTGCAGGATGCGCTGAAGCAAGAGCGCTGAGCGCTTCGCCGTCGACGCGCTGCACCGTCCATTCGTCCATCGGCCGCGCCCCCAGCGAACGATAGAAGGCGATGGACGGCTCGTTCCAGTCCAGCACCCACCATTCCAGCCGGGCGCAATCCCGCTCCAGCGCCAGTTGCGCGAGGCGGGAGAGCAGCGCTTTGCCAGCGCCCAGGCCCCGCGCTTCGGGGATGACGAACAAATCCTCCAGATAAATTCCCGGCCGCCCCTCGAAGGTTGAGAAATTGTGGAAGAAAAGCGCAAAGCCGATGGCCTGGCCGTCATTTTCCGCGATCAGCACCTCGGCCATTGGGCGCGGGCCGAAGAGATATTTCTCCAGCGTGGCCCGGTCGGCCTTCACCTCATGCGACAGCTTTTCATAGTCGGCCAGAGCAAGGATGAAGTCGTGAATCGCCCCGATGTCGGCGGGAGCGGCCTCGCGGATGGTGACGGACATGCTTTTCCTTTCAGGCGACGGACGGTTCGACATGAGGCGGCTCGGCTGAACCGGCGCGGGACGCGATCAGGCAGCCGACCACGATCAGCAGCGCGCCGACCACCGTGGTCAGGGTCAAGCGGTCGCCAAAAGCCAGCCAGCCGATGATCGCCGCCCAGACGAAGGCGGTATATTCCACCGGAATCAACACCTGCGCCTCCGCCCGCGCATAGGCCCAGGCGAGCGCGGCGAGCGAGGTGAATGCAAGGGTCGCGGCAAGGACGATCAGCGCCCAGGACCGGACCTCAGGCACGACCGGCATCCATCCCGCGCCGCCGGCAAAGAGCGTGAACACGCCCAGCATGACGATATGCTGGAAGAAGGCGACCTCGATGGGCGAAGCCAGTTGCGCCTGTTGCCGCTGGAGGATGAGGTTCCAGGCGAACAATACCGCCGAAACCAGCACCGCGCCCGCGCCCAGCAGCGCATTCGCGTCATAATCGCCCCGCAACCGCCCGGACAGGATGATGGCGACCCCGACCAACCCCAGCAGCGACGCGCCGATGGCCTGCCGCCCGATCCTTTCCTTCAACAGTAGCGCGGCAAGATAGAGCGCGACCAGCGGCGCGATGAAGGACAGGGCAATGGCTTCGGCCAACGGCAACCGCATGATCGCCCAAAAGAACAGGCTGGCCATCGCCGCCACGACTGCCCCGCGCAGCATATGCAGCCGCAGCACCGCCGGGCCCGGCCAGCGCTGCCGCGTCAGCAGCATCAGCGCCAGCCCCAACAGGCTGCCCGCCGCGGCGCGCCAGAACAATGCGTTGAACAGGCCGATGGAAAGGCTCAATCCCTTCATCGCCGCATCCATCACGGAAAACAGCGCCACCCCCAGGCAGCAGACAGCAAAGGGGAGGGCGAGGGAACGGCGTGCCTGCATGGAAGGAAAGCGGCTTACTCCGCCGCTTCCGCCTTGCCGGCGTCGGTGGTGGCCGCCTCGATCTCCGCCGCCTTGGCTTCGACAAGGTTCACGATATGATCGATCATCCCTTCGTCCTGAATCGTATGATCGGTCAGGCCGGAGAGATAGACCATATGCTTGCCCGCGCCGCCGCCGGTCAGGCCGATGTCGGTTTCCCGCGCTTCGCCGGGGCCGTTCACCACGCAGCCGAGTACAGAGAGCGAGAGCGGCGTATGGATATGCTGGAGCCGTTCCTCCAGCGCCTGCACCGTGCGGATCACGTCGAAACCCTGGCGCGCGCAACTGGGGCAGGAAATGACCTTCACGCCCCGCGTGCGGATGCCGAGCGACTTCAATATCTCATAGCCGACCCGCACTTCCTCTTCCGGTTCGGCAGACAGGGAGACGCGGATCGTGTCGCCAATCCCGGCCCAAAGCAGGTTGCCGATACCGATGGAACTTTTCACCGTGCCGCCGATCAAGCCGCCCGCCTCGGTAATGCCCAGGTGCAGCGGGCAATCCACCGCTTCGGCCAGTTGCATATAGGCGGCGACCGCTAGGAAGACGTCGCTGGCTTTCACCGCCACCTTATAGTCGTGGAAATCCTGGTCCTGGAGCAGCTTGATATGATCGAGCGCGCTTTCGACCAGCGCTTCGGGACAAGGCTCGCCATATTTTTCGAGCAAGTCCTTTTCGAGCGACCCGGCATTGACGCCGATACGGATCGAGCAGCCATTGGCCTTGGCCGCGTCGACCACTTCCTTCACCCGCGCCTCGCTGCCGATATTGCCCGGATTGATGCGCAGGCAGGCCGCGCCCGCATCGGCGGCTTCCAGCGCCCGCTTATAGTGGAAATGAATGTCCGCGACGATCGGCACGCGGGCGGCGCGGACGATCTGCTTGAGCGCGGCGGTCGACGCCTCGTCAGGGCAGGAGACGCGGATAATGTCCACGCCCACTTCCTCGCAGCGGCGGATCTGGTCGACGGTCGCCTTGACGTCATGGGTCGGCGTGTTGGTCATGGTCTGCACCGTGACCGGGGCGCCGCCGCCGACGGGAACATTGCCGACCATGATCTGGCGACACTCTCGACGAGCGATGTCGCGCCAGGGGCGCAGGCCGGGATTATGGTCGGACATGAAAAAGGGGCTCCGTGATGATGGAGCCCCTATAGGGATTATTGGATCAAGTTAGAAGCGCGCGGTGAGCGAAGCGCCAATCTGGTCCGCATTGCCGCTGGTTTGCGACAGGGTGGTCGCCGTCACCGTCGCGGGCGCGGGATAATAGCTGTCCGGGCGGATGATATTCGCCTTTTCCACGAAATTATGGGCATAGCTCAGGTTCAGCGCAAAGGCGGGCGAGATATTGTAGGTCGCGCCGGCCGACAACCAGGTGCGGTCGCCATCGGGCACGCGGGTCGTCAGATGCTGCGGATTGGTGGGCGAGCGGTCGAACATCGTGCCAGCGCGCAGGGTCAGAGCCGGGCTGACGTCAACTTCGCCGCCCAGGCTGACGCTGTAGCTGTCCTTGTAATCCAGTTCCTTGTTGCTGGTGCCGGCAGCGGAGGTGATGGCGATGCCCCTGAACTTCGACCAATTGTACCAGCGGGCGCTGATCATGGCGCGCAGCTTCGGCGTCAGGCGATGCATGAAGCCGACCGTCACGATGTCGGGCAGGTTGAGCGGCGCGGACGCGTCCAGCTCGCCATTGGCGGCGGCGATCGGACCCAGCAGGCCGGAAATGCTCTGCGTGCCGGTCAGCTTGTGCTTGATGCCGGAGCGGTAGGAGACGCCGACATTGGTGGCGCCGTTGGTGTAGAACAGCCCCGCATTCCAGCCGACGGTCCAATCATCGCCCTTCAGCCGGGCGAAGCCGTCCGCCGGGGCCAGGGGCGAAAGCTGGGGTAGGGCGTTGGTCAGCGTCGCCTTCACATATTGCACGTCGACGCCGCCGCCGATCGAGAAATTCTCATTGAGCTTATAGGCGGCGCTGGGCTGGATATTATAGGTTTTGAGGTTGGTGTAGAGCGAGTCATAGCGGCCGAAAAAGCCATCATCATAATCCAGCTTCAATCCGAACGGCGCGTTGACGCCGAGGCCCAGCCACAGCCGGTCGGTCGCCTGCGCCGTCACATAGAAGCTGGGGATGGGAATGACCTTTTCGAACGGTTGGCCGCCGTCATTGCCCGTCACCGGCACCCGCGCGCCGGGCAGGGTCGGAACGGTGCGATAAGTGCCGCGATTGGCCTGATGCGCCGACGCCATCAGCGCGATGCCGCCGATCGAGGTCTGGACGCCCGACAATTCCGTCATCGCGGCGGGATTGAAGTAAATGGTGGACGGATCATCCGCTGCCGCGCCCGCACCGGCCAGCGCCCGGCCGGTTTCCTTGGGCGACTGTTCCTGCAGGTAGAAGCCGCCCGCAAAAGCCGGAACGGGCGCTGCCAATGCGCCTGACAGCAAGAGACTGGCGATGATAGGGCGACGCGAAGGCATATGATTCCTCTCCTGAAACTCGACCAAGGCAAAATGGCTTTCGCCAGAGAATGATCCCCTGTGAGCCACGCTGTTATCAGCATTATGGTTAAATATTCGTTCGGAAAGCCCTAATTTGCACGGGTTTCCGTGGACTCTCCGGTCGGATCGGGCAGCGACGTTACGGCAGGAAGCGAAAATCGCGCTCTCGATTAGGGCAAAAAAAAGCCGCCCCGGAGGACGGCTTGAAAGTTTTAGGAGAGGATGCCTGAAAGGCCTTTTCCTTTTGCAGTGCAGCGATGATTTCCGCAAATGCGAAAAGCTGATGCTCGATTGCGTTTCATGCAATCGTCATGCTTTTGCCTGATTTCCGTAAAGGAAATAGGGCGCCCCTTCCTGGCATTTTACCCTTTAGTTCGGCCTTCCAACGGATGATTCAAGGCCGAATCACGCCCGAATCGCCCAATTGCGCGTCGATGACCGCGATCAGGCGCTGCAATGAGCGCGCATCCTTCGCCTCTGCCCGCACGACCAGCGAATCCTGGGTATTGGAGGCGCGCAGCAACCACCAACCGTCAGCGGTGGTGACCCGCAAACCATCGGTTTGATCGACGGTCGCGCCAGCGGCCAGCAACCGGGCACGCACCTCCTCCACCACGGCGAATTTGCGGCTTTCTTCCACGGGAAAACGGATTTCCGGCGTATTGGCCATTTCGGGCATCTCATCGCGCAGATCGGTGACGCTCCGGCGGAGCCGGGTCAAACCCCGGATCAGACGCACCGCGGCATAAAGCCCATCGTCGAAACCATAATAATCGTCCGCGAAGAAGATGTGGCCGGTCATCTCCCCGCCCAGCGGAGCGGCAATCTCCTTCATTTTGGACTTGATGAGGCTGTGGCCGGTCTTCCACATCAGCGGCTGGCCGCCCAGCGCGGCAATGCGGTCGAACAAGGCCTGGCTGGCCTTCACATCCGCGACGATCACGGCGTTCGGGCGATCCTTCAGCACCAGTTCCGCGAAGATGCCGAGCAGTTGATCGCCCCAGATCGTCCGGCCCTTGCCGTCGACCACGCCGATCCGGTCGCCGTCGCCGTCGAAAGCCACTCCGAAATCGAGCTTCTTCGAGCGGACAAGCGCTTTCAGGTCCGCCAGATTCGCCTCGACAGTAGGATCGGGGTGATGATGGGGAAAATGTCCGTCTATCTGGGTGAAAAGCACATGATGCTCACCTGGCAGGAGCTTGACGAGCTTGTCCACCACCGGGCCGGCGGCGCCGTTGCCCGCGTCCCAGCCAATGCGCCAGGCGGCGCCGTCGAACCGCTCCACCAGCCGGGCGGCATAGCGGTCCATGATGGCGACGGTCTCGACCCGGCCGCCACCATCGCTCCAGTCGCCCGCCGCCGCCATGGCGCCCAGCTTCGCAATGTCCTCGCCAAAAAAGGCGCTATGCTGAAGCACCAGCTTGAAGCCATTATGATCGGCGGGATTATGGCTGCCGGTTATCTGAATGCCGCCGTCCACATCGAGGACCGCTTCGGCATAATAGAGCATGGGCGTCGGGCCCAGGCCTATGCGGACGACATCCACGCCGGAATCCTGAAGGCCCTGGACGACCGCCTGTTCCAGCGCCGGGGAACTCAGCCGCCCGTCATAGCCGACCGCGACCCTTGATCCGCCTGCTCGCCTGACGCCCGCCTGCCTTACGATCGTCCCAAAGCTGCGCCCGACCGCATAGGCATCCGCCTCGCCCAGGGTCTGGCCAACCACTCCGCGAATGTCATATTCGCGCAGGAGCGTGGGATGAAAGCGATGGGCCATGGCATCCTCTCCCCTTGGCTTTAGTGGCGCTGCGCACTTTCCTTGATCAGCAGGTCGCGGGCCGCATTGATCTGGGCCGCCAGCGCTTCGGTGCCGCCCTTATCCGGATGGACCGACGCGATGAGGCGGCGATGCGCGGCGCGAATGGCGCGGGCATCGGCATCAGGCCCGACGCCCAGCAGCTTGCGGGCATCGATCACCGCCTGCGGCGGAACGGGTTGCGGGGCGGGCTTGCCCGACTTGGCTTTCGCCTTGCCCGGCTGACTCTTGGCAAAGAAAAACAGCGTAGCGCCCAGCAACAGCGGCGCGCCGAGCAGCGGCTTGCCCTTGGCCGCCATGACCGCGCCGACCAGAGCCGCGCCCAGCGCCATGCCATCCTTTGCGCTCATGCGTTGCAATCGTCCCGTCCAGATAAGCCAGGCCGCAAGCCCGATCAAAGCCAAGGCCAGCAGACCCATCAGGCCGCGCCGAGCAGATCCAGCGGCGCGACCTCATCGCGTGAGGGAAGGGCGAGACCGGACACCATCTCGCGCAGTTCCTGCCGCGCCGCGATATGACTGACGCCCAGTTCGCCCAAATGCCCCTTGTCGAGCAGGGTCAGGCCGGATGGAAACAGCTCGCGGAAGATCACGCGTTCCGAAAGGCCCGGAATCACGCGGAACCCGACGCGGCGGGAAAGCTCCATCAGCGCGTCGCCAACCCGCTTCTTGTTGCGGGCGTCATGATGCTGGACGCGGTTGCGCAGCACCACCCAGTCGATGGTCACGCCATCGGCCTTGGCGCGGGTCTTGCGCGCCTCGAAGATCAGTTCGGAATAGAAGGAAAGGCGCTTCACCTTGAAGGTTTCCGCGTCCACCTGGCCGATCAGGTCGAAATCGACGAAGCTGTCGTTCATCGGCGTCACCAGCGTATTGGCGCGGGCGGCCATGTGGCGGGCATAATCATCGTCGCGGCCGGGCGTGTCGATGACCAGGAAATCCTTGTCCTCGGCCATGGCGGCGGCCTGTTCCTCCAGCGCCTCGACGCTGTCGCCCTTGAACACCGCGAATTCTGGAGTCGGCAGGTCGATGCCGCGGCGGCGCGCGGTGTCGGCGCGATTCTCCATATAGCGGGTGATGGTGCGCTGGCGCGGGTCAAGGTCGATCATGCCGACGCGATGGCCCAATACCGTCAGCGCAATGGCCGTATGCACGGCGGTCGTCGACTTGCCGGTTCCGCCCTTCTCATTGGCGAAGACGATATGGTGCGTTTGGGCGTTCGCCATCGGACCTTTATAACCCCGTTGATTGTCGCATTGTCTGTTGACCGTTCGAACCGGTCGTGCCTTAGCAGGATGTACCCCTGTTGATGCCCTTATCGGAGCCGTTCCTGTCGTGCAAACCCTCCGTGACCTGCCATCGCTGCGCGCCGCCGTCGAGGCGCTGAAAAGCGACGGAAAACCGCTGGCTTTGGTGCCTACCATGGGCGCGCTGCATGACGGGCATATGGCGCTGGTCGAGGAAGCGCGCCGCCATGCCGGGCATGTGGCGGTGTCGATCTTCGTCAATCCCCGGCAATTCGGGGTGAATGAGGATCTGGACGCCTATCCCCGGCGCGAGGCGAAGGACGCGCAGATGCTGCAGGCCGCCGGAGTCGACATCCTCTGGGCGCCGAGCGTCGATGTCATGTATCCGGCGGGCTATGCCACCAACATCTCCGTTTCGGGCGTGACCGAAGGGCTGGACGGCGCGGCGCGGCCGGGCCATTTCGACGGCGTGGCGACGGTGGTGACGAAGCTGTTCAACCAGGTCCGCCCCGACGTCGCCCTGTTCGGGGAGAAGGATTATCAGCAGCTCGCCGTGATCCGGCAGATGGTGCGCGATCTGGACGTTCCGATCGAAATCATCGGCGTGCCGACCCAGCGGGCCGAGGATGGCTTGGCGCTGTCGTCGCGCAACGCCTATCTGACCGAGGAAGAACGCAAGGATGCGCTGGCCCTGCCCCGCGCCCTGGGCGAAGCGGCCCGGCAGATGGAAAAGGGCGCCACCGTCGAGGCCGCTCTCGCCAAGGCGATCGCCCTGTTGGCAGCGCATGGCTTCGACCCGATCGATTATGTGACGCTGTGCGACGCGGTGACGCTGGAGCCGATGACGCTGCTGGACCGTCCGGCACGATTGCTCGGTGCGGCGAAGCTGGGCAAGACCCGACTGATCGACAATATCGCTGTCGATCCGGTCTAAACCCCATCATGCTCCTGCGAAGGCAGGAGCATGCGGCATTGGGTCAGATCATCAAAACGGCTTCACGATCACCGCGATCACGATCACCGCGGCGGCGATTCCCGGAATCTCGTTCAGGAACCGCAATTGCTTCTCCGTCAACGGCCGCAGCCCCTTGGCCAGCTTCTTCGCATAGCCCGCGATCCAGCCATGATAGCCCGACAGGCCCAGCACGAAGAGCAGCTTCAGGTGGAACCAGCCGAAATGCCAGGCGCCGATCTCCACCATCAGCATCAGACCGAAGACCCAGACCAGAATCAGCGACGGGTTCAGGATGATCTTGAGCAACCGCCGCTCCCGGTCGATCCATTTCCTATCCTCTTCGGACCCCACCGGGCATTGCTGGTGATAGACGAAGAAGCGGGGCATCATGAACAGGCCCGCCATCAGGAAGATGACGAAGATGACATGCGCGGCTTTGACCCACAAATAGGCTGCTCCCAGATAAGGCATGGTTCAGTCTCCCGCTATGGCCGCGTCCGGCGCACATAGCTAAGCAGCGCTTCGACATGATCAATGGGGGTGTCGGGAAGGATTCCATGCCCCAGGTTGAAGATATGCGGCCGCCCGGCAAAGGCGGCACGGATATTGTCGACGGCTTCTTCCACCGCCTTGCCGCCGGCGATCAGCGCCAGCGGATCGAGATTCCCCTGTACCGGCAGACCCTGCGGCAGCGCACGGTTCGCCCAGTGCGGATCGACCGTCTCATCGACGCCCACCGCATCGACCCCGGTCCCGGCCGCATAATCGGCCAGTTTCGCGCCCGCGCCCTTGGGGAAGCCAATCACCGGAATCTCCGGATGAATCGCCTTCAGCTTCTCCACGATCCGCCTGTTGGGCTGGATCACCCAGCGTTCGAACTCCAGCGGGGCCAGGCTGCCCGCCCAACTGTCGAAAAGCTGGACCGCCTCCACCCCGGCCTCGATCTGGCCGGAAAGATAGACGACCGTCGCGTCGATGATGGCCTCGACGATCGCGGCAAAGCGTTCGGGCTCCTGATAGGCGAGGCGGCGGGCGGCGCCCTGATCCTTGCTGCCCTGCCCCGCGACCATATAGGTGGCGATGGTCCAGGGGCTGCCTGCGAAGCCCAGGAAGGTCACTTCTGGGTCCAGCGCGGCCTTGACCTGCCGGACCGTCTCATAGACCGCCTCATAGCGGCCGAAATCGGGTTTGAGGGCCGACAACTCCGTCTCGGCCAGGATGGGCGCCAGACGCGGGCCTTCCCCGGCCTCGAACCAAAGATCCTGCCCCATGGCATAGGGCACGATCAAAATGTCGGAAAACAGGATCGCGCCGTCGAAACCGAAACGGCGCAAGGGCTGCAGAGTCACTTCCGCCGCCGCCCCGCTGTCATAGACCAGTTCGAGGAATCCGCCTTTTTCCGCCCGCAAGGCGCGATATTCGGGCAGATAACGGCCCGCCTGACGCATGAGCCACATGGGGGGCACATCGGGGCACGCGCCTTTCAGGACCGAAAGCAATGGCTTGGGCGTTAGGCCATTCGAAAGGCCGGCATCAGATCCCGTCATAAACTCTCTTATATTTAGATTCAAAAGGATGATGGAGATAGTAGGGCGGTTGGCAGCGGGGTTTATGCGCTGTGCCCGGATTTGCCAACAACTTGACTCCTTGAGGTCACTGATTCCGGTCCGAGTCAGTCCCATTATCCCCGTTATCCACAGGCTGTGGATATGAATTTCCATCTGTTGGCGGGCTGTGGACAAGATTCCCGGAATCGAGGAGGGCGATAAGTGCCTGATTTTGCCCGCAAGCTATACCTTGATTTATCCACAGCCTCCCCACAGAGATATGCTTCATGTCGCGCATCCATCTCCACCTCCTTTCGGACTCCACCGGCGAGACGCTGGAGAATATCGCCAAGGCCGCCATCGGTGCGTTCGAAAATGTCGAGGCGGTGCGGCATTTCTGGCCGATGGTGCGGTCCGACGTCCATCTTGACCGGATCATGGAGGAGATCGCCGCCAATCCGGGTCTGGTGCTGTTCACCCTGTCCAACCATCAGCTCCGCCGGCGGCTGGAGACACGCTGCCGGGCGTTGGGCCTGCCCCATGTTGCGGCGCTCGACAGCGTGACCGACGCCCTCTCCAACATATTGGGGCAGGAAACCCGCAACCGGCCGGGCCGCAAGCATATATTGGACGAAGCCTATTTCGCCCGGATCGAGGCGATCCAGTTCACCATCGCCCATGACGACGGCGTCGGCCATGAAAATTGGGAGGAGGCCGACATCGTGCTGGCGGGTGTGTCCCGCGCTTCCAAGACGCCGACGTCCATCTATCTCGCCAATCGCGGGTACAAGACCGCCAATATCCCGTTGGTGATCCAGTCGCCGCCGCCCCGCGCCCTCTATTCGCTGAAGCACCCGATGGTGGTGGGGCTGACCGTCAGTCCGGAGCGGCTGGTGCAAATCCGCCGCAATCGCCTACTCTCTCTGAATCAGGCGCCGGAGACCAGCTATGTCGACATCGAAAAGGTGCAGGAGGAACTGGCCTTTGCCCGGCGCATGTTCGCGGATAATGGCTGGCCGGTGATCGACATGACCCGCCGTTCGATCGAGGAAGCGGCGGCGGCCATCATCAACCTGTTCAACGACCGCGTGCTGGCGGAAGGAGCATGAGACCATGATCGTGCTGGCATCGCAAAGCGCGAGCCGCCGGGCGCTGCTGGAAGCGGCGCAGGTGCCGTTCGAGGCCCTGTCCCCCGGCGTCGATGAGGAAGCGGCCAAGGAAGCGCTGCGCGCCGCCGGGCTGGATGCCCGGCAACTGGCCGATGCCCTGGCGGAGCTGAAGGCGCTGCGCGTGTCGCGGCGGGTGCCGGGCGGGCTGGTGCTGGGCTGCGACCAGACCCTCAGCCTGGATGACGGCGCGATGGTCGACAAGGCGGTCGACCGCGCCGATGCCGAGCGCATATTGAAACGGCTCTCCGGCCGGGTGCATCATCTCCACAGCGCGGCGGTGATCGCCTTGAACGGCGAACCAATCTGGCGGCATATCGAGCGGGTGCGGATGACCGTGCGCTCTTTGTCGGACGCCTTCATCGCCTCCTATCTCGACGCGGATTGGGAAGAATGCCGCTGGTGCGTCGGCTGCTACCGGATAGAGGGGCCGGGCGCGCAGCTTTTCGCGAAGGTGGAAGGCAGCCAGTTCGCGATTCAGGGCCTGCCGCTGCTGCCTTTGCTTGACTTTCTGCGCGTCCGGGGCGTTCTGGCGTCATGACCGACAAGCTCCCTTATGCCGAAGTGATCGGAGACCCGATCGCGCACAGCAAATCGCCGCTGATCCACAATTTCTGGCTCGATGCGCTGGGGATCGAGGCGGAATATAAGAAGACCCATGTGACCAGCGAGGGGCTGTCCGCCTATTTCCTGGCGCGGCGGGCCGATCCCGACTGGCTGGGCTGCAACGTCACCATTCCGCACAAGATTGCGGTGATGGATTATACCGACGATCCGGGCGGCGTTCGGACACGGATCGGCGCGATGAACACCATCGCGAGCGAAACGGGCGGGCCGCTGATCGGCACCAACACCGATGCGGGCGGATTCCTCCAGCCGCTGTTGCGCGACAAATGGAAAGGGCAAAGCGCGGTGCTGGTCGGCGCGGGCGGCGCGGCGCGGGCGATCCTGTTCGCGCTGATGAGTCTGGGCGTGCCTGACATCACTGTCATGGCCCGCGACGCGGCGAAAGGCCAGGCGCTGCTCGACCGGGCGGGAACCCAGGGCCGGGTGATCGGCATGGCGGATGCGCTGCCCAAGGCCGATCTGCTGGTCAACACCAGTTCGCTCGGCATGGTGGGCCAGCCGGTTCTGGATCTCGATCTTTCGCCCCTGGCCACGGACGCGACCGTCTATGACATCGTCTATGCGCCGCTGGAGACGCTATTGCTCAAGGCGGCGCGGGCGAGGGGATTGAAGGCCCTCGACGGGCTGGAAATGCTGATCGGACAGGCCGCTTTGGCCTTCGACATCTTCTTCGATGCCGAAGCGCCGCGCGAGCGGGACGAGGAATTGCGCGCCTTGCTTCTCGCCGCCTGAGATCGATGAAGATTATGGCATGAAGATTTACGGCCTCACCGGCTCCATCGGCATGGGCAAATCCGCCGTGGCCGCCATGTTGCGGCGCGAAGGCGTGCCCCTGTTCGACGCCGATGCCGAAGTGCACCGGCTTCAGGGACCGGGCGGGGCGTTGTTGCCCGCCATAGAGGCCCGCTTTCCTGGCACCACCGGCCCCAAGGGCGTGGACCGCGCAAAGCTGGGCGCGGCGGTCTTCGGCCATCCTCAGGAGCTGAAGGCGCTGGAAGCCATCGTCCATCCCGCCGTGCAGCAGAGTCGCAAGGCGTTTCTGCGTCGCCATCGGTCCCGGAAATTCGTCGTGCTGGACATTCCGCTGCTGTTCGAGACCCATGGCTACCGCAAGCTGGCCGGAGTCATCGTCGTCACCGCCCCCGCCTGGAAGCAGCGCAAGCGCGTCCTGGCGCGCCCCGGCATGACCGCCGCCAAATTCCGCCGGATTGTCCATCTGCAAACACCCGATGCTGAAAAGCGGCGGCGGGCTGACTATATCATTCACACCGGAACCACCTTCGCAGAGACTCGCTTCCAGGTTCGCCGCTTGGTCGCTTGCCTTGGCGCGAAGAGAGTCCGATAAGGGACAGTCCCGAAAGAGTCGTTGTAGAGGGCGATGCGCGAGATTATTTTCGACACCGAAACGACTGGCTTCGACCCTGCCTCAGGCGATCGCCTGGTCGAAATCGGATGTATTGAGCTCCTCAACCGGGTGCCCACGGGCCGCACCTTCCACGCTTATTATAATCCGCAGCGGTCCATGCCTGCGGCGGCAGAAGCGGTTCATGGGCTGTCGGACGGATTCCTGAGGGACAAGCCGCTATTTTCGGCGGGAGTCGCGGAATTGCTGGCCTTTCTGGAGGACAGCCATCTGGTAGCGCATAATGCGCGCTTCGACTTCGGCTTCCTCAATCACGAACTGAAGCTATGCAACCTGCCCGAAGTGTCGATGGAACGGATGATCGACACCGTCGCCATCGCCCGGCAACTCCATCCCGGCGCCAAGCACAGCCTGGACGCACTCTGCACCCGCTACGGCATCGACCGCAGCCATCGCATCAAGCATGGCGCGTTGCTCGACGCCGAATTGCTGGCCCAGCTTTACATTGAACTGACCGGCGGCCGTCAGATCGGCCTCGGTCTTGCACAGGAGGAAGAGAAACTCGTTATAAATATGGAACTTGCGGCGGAAGTCGCGGTTCGCCCTGTTCGTCCCGCGCGCGTCTTTACGGCCAGCGCGGAGGAGCTGGAGAGGCATGCAGCGTTCGTCGCGACGCTGGACAAGCCGCTCTGGCTTGAGGAGGCCTGATTACAGCCGTCCCCTTTCGGGATGCACTGCCTTCACGGCCTCCATGCCAACCGGGTCGCCAATCCCGGGCGGTCCGGCAAGAATAAGGAGAAGGCATATGGATATTCGTGTTTCCGGGCATCAGGTCGATACGGGTGACGCGCTCAAGGAGCATGTCTGGACCCGTCTGGAGGCCATGGCCGAGAAATATTTCTCCCGCGCGCTTTCCGCCCAGGTCACATTCCGGCCGGCCCCGCACGGCGCCTTCCATTGCGACATCGTCTGCCATGTCATGACGGGCCTGATCCTGAAGGGCGCCGGCGAGGCGCAGGAGGCGCACCCCGCCTTCGAACAGGCCGCCGAGCGCATCGAGAAGCAGTTGCGCCGCTATCTGCGCCGCCTGAAGGACCGCAGCGCCCAGGCCGCCGCCGCCGAAGCCAGCCGGTCCAACGGCTTTGGCCCCGATGGACTGGACGGCGCGGGCTATACGATTTTCGCTTCCCTGGCCGATGAAGAGGAACCGGCCGAAGCACCGCTGATCGTGGCGGAAACCCGCGTCGACATTCCCGAAGCCAGCGTTTCCGACGCGGTGATGATGCTGGACCTGCGCAACACCAACGCGCTGCTGTTCGTCAATGCGGGGACGGCCGCCTACAATATGGTCTATCGCCGGCATGACGGGACCATCGGCTGGGTGGAACCGCGCCTGGGTTGATGCGCTGATAGCTTGCCCTTGGCCGCTGGTTGACCTTGATCGGCTGGCGGCCTATGGGGCCGGACTTTAAAGATCCGGGCATTGCGTCATTTTTCCGAAGCTGGGCGCGGCTCGGCTGGGATTCGGCATGGTTCATTTCAACGATATCGTCGCACCGGATGCATTGGGCACGGCCCTTTCGGTGAACGGCAAGAAGCAGTTGTTTCAGAGGGTTGCGGCGTTGGCGGCGAAAGCCTACGGCCTCGACGCCGATCTGGTGGCCGAGGCGCTGCTGGAACGCGAAAAGCTGGGGTCGACCGGCTTCGGCGGCGGAGTCGCGATTCCCCATGCGAAGATTCCCGACCTGCAGAAGATGTGCGGCGTGGTCGTCCTGCTCGATCCGCCGGTGTCGTTCGACGCGGTGGACGAAGCGCCGGTCGATATTGTCTTCGCGCTGCTCTCGCCGGTCGATTCCGGGGCCGAACATCTGAAGACCCTGGCGCGCGTGTCCCGCTATTTGCGGGATGAGGGACAGGTCGCCCGGCTGCGCGGCGCCAAGTCGGCGGCGGCGCTCCACGCCTTGCTCGCCGGTGGCGAGGCGCGTGACGCAGCCTGATTCCGGGCCCGGTGGCGGCGCCTCGCCCAGCGGGGAGGCGGCGCATTTCCGGGCATTGGAGAATCTCTACCGCTCCGCGCCGATCAACCGGCTGTTCCAGTCGGAACTGGTCGTGCCGGAAGAAGGGCGATCGATCATCCATTTCGATGTGGATGAGACGCAATTCCATGCGGCGGGCGCTGTGCATGGCACGGTCTATTTCAAGATGCTGGACGATGCGGCTTTCTACGCCGCCAACAGCCTGGTCAGCGACCGTTTCCTGCTGACGACCAGCTTCAACCTGCTGTTCACCCGCCCGATCGGGCCGGGCCGCATCCGCGCCGAAGGACGCTGGATCAGCGGCAAGCGGCGCGTCTATGTCGCGGAAGCCAGCCTGATCGATGCCGAGGGTGAGGAGGTCGGGCGCGGCACCGGCACCTTCATGCGGTCGCAATTTCCGCTATCCTCCCTGCCGGGCTATGCCGGCTGACCGATCCGGCGCCCGGCTGACCAGCGCGATGCTGGTCGGCGCCTTGGTGCGGCGCAGCGCCGCAGAGGGCGGATTTGCCACGGTGCTGGTCAAGGGCGATGAGATCAGCGGCGTGATCCTGATTCAAGCGCTTGAAAAAGGCCGGGAACTAGGCCTGTTGGAGCGCGTTTCTGACTTTGCGGGCGGCTATAGCCTCACCCGCTGCGGCCCGGACCCGGAAAAGGGGGTAGAGGCCATGGCTCAATATCTTGCGCGCCGGCGCGGATCGGACCCCGATCTGTGGGTCATTGAACTCGACATCGCGGATGCGGAACGGTTCGCCGCTGAAACGATCTGTTAACCGTTGACTCATTTCCCGCGCGTGGGCACAGGCCTCCAACGCTTTCAACGCGCAGGTTGCCGGTTTTCGTCCATGGGGGGCGGATGCGGTAAACACGCAGACGGGGGGCGGCCGGACGTCGGTGTTTTGGGGTTTTGACGTCCCCGGCCAATAACCGCACGATTTTGAGCTGTAATGAGTTTTCGTCTAAAGGCTGCGATCATCGCGGCATTTGCCCTTTCCGCCACCGCGGCGGTCACCGCGGCCGATATGTCGAGCGCTTCCGAAGCCGCTCCGTCGGTCACGTCCCTCACCGGGACTTCGGAGCTGAATGCAGCTCCTTCGGTCGGCACCAAGCCCGCCGTCACTTTCGCCGCGCCGCGTGAAATCGCGCAGCCGCTGGCTCCCCTTTCCGACAGCGACGATGTGAAGGCCGACAATCTCGCCGCCCTCGTGGATGCGCAAGGCGCGCCCGAGGATGTTGCAGGCGACATGAAGTGCCTGGCCGGCGCCGTCTATTTCGAATCCAAGGGCGAAAGCCTGGAAGGCCAGTTGGCCGTCGCCCGCGTCATCATCAACCGCGCCAAGTCCGGCCGCTTTGCCGACAGCCTGTGCGGCGTCGTGTACCAGCCGGGCCAGTTCAGCTTCGTGCGCGGCAATGGCATGCCGTCGATCCGTCTGGGCAGCGAAAGCTGGCGCGAAGCTGTCGCCATCGCCCAGATCGCGATGGACGATAGCTGGGACAGCAAGGCTGAGGGTGCGCTCTTTTTCCACGCCCGCCGCGTTTCGCCGGGCTGGGGCAAGCGTCAGCTCGCCGCGATCGACAATCATATCTTCTATCGCTGATACGCTTTCGCGCCCGGCGCGAAGGGGGTGAAGAAGGGCCGGTTCGGGTGTCTGCCGAATCGGCCCTTTTCTTTTGTTCCCTTTCCGTTCTAAAGGGAAGGTATGGAATCCGATCTGTCCGACAGTTGTTCGCCCTTGACCGACGGCACGGCGCTGGCCGTGGCGCGGGGGACGCTGCGCCTGTTTTTCCGACACGACATGAGCGGGATTTTGGAGGTGCCGCTGCCCAATGGCCGGCGCGCCGACATCATGGCGCTGGACGGGGCGGGGCGGATCACCATCGTCGAGATCAAGTGCAGCCGCGCCGACCTGCTGGGTGACATGAAATGGCCGGATTATTTCGACTTTTGCGATCGCTATTTCTGGGCGGTGCCGTCCGGCTTCGACCTGTCGCTGTTCGAGAGCGAGGCGCTATGGCCGGGACGGACGGGATTGATCGTCGCGGATCAATATGACGCTGAACTGGTGCGCCCGGCGCCGATGGAGCCGCTGGCGGCGGCGCGGCGCAAGGCGGAAACGCTGCGCTTTGCGAGGCGGGCGGCCAGGCGGCTGACGGCGCTGGCGGACCCGGATCATGCCGCGGAACTGGGGTGGTAGTCGGACTTTGACGGAGATGGGTGGTTTCCTGCCGTTCCCTGTCTCGTCACCCCGGACTTGATCCGGGGTCCCGCTGCCTTGGGCTAGGTGCGGTTTCGGAAGAAAAGCGGGACCCCGGGTCCAGCCCGGGGTGACGGCCTACAAGGTGCCTGTAATTGCCCGAAATCAGAACACCGGCCCCTGCACCGGCCCCTTGGGCGCGGTCTTGGTCTTCGCCGCGCTCAGCGCTTCCACCAGTCCCGGCGTTCTCGCGTCGCGCTCAGCATAGTCCCGCGCCGACATGCCCGCGATGCTATCGCGCTTGTCGGGATTGGCGCCCTGCGCCACCAGCAGCCGGACCAGCCCGACATCGCGCAATTGCACCGCCCGGATCAGCGGGGTTTCGCCGCTGCCATTGGCCTTGTCCACCTGGGCATTATAGGTGAGCAGGCTGCGAGCCCCTTCCTCGAACCGGGCCTGCACCGCGTCCATCAGCGGCGTGTTGCCATTATTGTCGGTGAGGTTCGGGTTCGCGCCCTTGGCGAGCAGGAAGGTCAGCCATGTATTGTCCCGCCGGGCGACGACCAGATGCAGCGCGGTGTCGCCCGTCGTCACGTCGCGGCTGTTGATGACGGTCGATCCCGGCTTCTGGATCAGGTCGGTCACCTTCTGCCCGTCGGCATCCTTGACCGCCTTCAGAAAATTGTAATTGTCGGAAAACTGCGCCTGCGCCGCGACCGGCGACAGCAGCGCCAAGGCCAAAGCGGCGGCACGGCCAACGCCCATCCAAGCCGGAAAACGTCCTGTCATTTTGTCCATAGCCCCGTTGGGATTTGCAAATCGGGCCATAGCAGGGCATGGCTGGCGGCGCCATGAACAAAGCGCTGATTTCGCTCGCCCTGCCGCTGACCGCCCTGCTGGCAGCCTGTAATATGGGTGCCGGGGGCAATGCATCAAGCGGCGATGAAAGCGCCCAGGGCGATCTGCATGGAGCGAGCATCGGCGCGCCCTTCACCCTGACCGATCAGGATGGGAAGAAGGTCCGCTGGGAGGATTTCAAGGGCCAATATCGGCTGGTCTATTTCGGCTACACCTATTGCCCCGATGTCTGCCCGGTCGACCTGCAACGGATCATGCAGGGCTTCGCGAAGTTCGAGAAGGATAAACAGGCGCTCGCCGCAAAGGTCCAGCCGATCTTCATCAGCGTCGATCCGGATCGGGACACGCCCGCCGTCCTCAAAACCTATGTCGCGGCCTTCCACCCCCGCCTAATCGGCCTGACCGGCACGCCGGACGAGATCGCCAAGGTGGCGAAGGATTTCGTCGTGCTCTACAATAAGGAAGAGACGAAGGGCGCGAGCGGCTATCTGGTCAGCCACAGCCGCACGCCCTATCTCTTCGGGGGCGATGGCGCGCCGGTCGCGTTGGTGCCGGTGGACGATCCGGGGACGCCGGATGCGGATGAGGGCGATCCTGCAAAGGTGACGGCCTTCCTCGAAAAATGGGTGAAGTGACGGTTGGACTTCTGGGAAAAGCCCCTCGACAAACTGGATCGCGCGGAGTGGGAAGCGCTGTGCGACGGCTGCGGCAAATGCTGTCTGCACAAAGCCGAGGATGAGGATACCGGGCGCATCTATCCCACCAATGTCGCCTGCCAGTTGCTCGACCGGCATAGCGGGCAGTGCACCAATTATAAGGAACGCCGCCGTTTCGTTCCCGATTGCGTGCGGCTGACACCCGCCAAGGTGAAGACGATAAGCTGGTTGCCGCGCACCTGCTCCTATCGGCTGCGCGGGGAGGGCAAGCCATTGCCGGAATGGCATTATCTGATCTGCGGCGATCGGGAGGCGGTGCACCGGGCAAAGGAATCCGTGCGCGGCTGGACCATTGCGGAAGCCGACGCTGGCGATTGGGAAAACCATCTTGTCGACAGAGAGCTCTGACGCCGAAATCCTGATCGACGGCATCGCCGTTCCGGTGCGGGTCTGCCGGTCGGCGCGGGCTAAGGCCTATCGATTGTCGCTGGATCAAGCGCGGGGCGAGTTGCGGCTCTCGCTGCCTACACGCGCCAATCTGAAGCGGGCGCTCGGCTGGGCGCAGGAGCATGAGGGCTGGGTCCGGTCGCAAATGGCGAGGCAGCCGGCGCAAGTGACGCTTTGCGACGGCGCCGTCTTTCCGCTGGAGGGGCGGGAGGTGCGCATTTGCTGGGTTGAAGGCGCATCCCGTACGATCTGGCTGGAGGACGAACGGTTGCTGCTCGGCGGGGCGGCGGAATCAGTGGGATCGCGCGTGCTGCGCTGGCTGAAGACGCGGGCGAAGGCGGTGCTGGAAACCGAAAGCCATGAGATGGCGCGGGACAATGGACTGATCGTGGCGTCGGTTGGCATTGGCGATCCGCGCAGCCGCTGGGCGAGCTGCGCCTCCAGCGGAGCGATCCGCTATAGCTGGCGGTTGATCCTCTGCCCGCCGGAGGTGCGCCGGGCGACCGTGGCGCATGAGCTGGCGCATCTGCTGCACATGGATCACAGCCCGGCCTTCCATGCGGCGCACAAGCGGATATTGGGCGAAGACCCCCGGCCTGCGCGGGCCTGGCTGCGCGCCCATGGGACCGCGCTGCATCGCTTCATGGGCTGAAGGCGCATGGCCAGGAAGAAGCGCTATCTGACCGCGACGATGCCGGACGGCTATGTGAAGACCATCGGGCCGACGGCGGATGCCTTCACGCACTATTGGCGGATCGTCGCGATGCTGGAAAATGGCAAGACGGAGGTCTTCTGGGGCCACAGCCGTTCGCTGGCGGAGGCGAAGAAGAAGCGGACGGCGGCGGAAGAAGGTGCCCGGATGCGCGGCTGGAAAAGCTATGCGTTCGAGATAGCGGAACTGGTGGAGGCGCCCGTTTAGCCGCAACGGCATTCAACCAGATGCTCAATTATACCGTCGTCATGCTGAACTTGTTTCAGCATCCATCGCGCCCCAAGAACCTTGGCATTTGGGGAGAAATGGATGCTGAAACAAGTTCAGCATGACGGCATTGGGCAAGCAAATCCTGTCTGCTCTGCGGGAACACAGCGTTATGTGGTTCGATCCCGATGCGGCCAAACGCCCGAACCGTCCGCCGCGCAATCGTGCGCAACGTCCCGCACATGCGGCAACCCGCAGGCGCGGCAGGTGATATAATCGCCTGCCTTCAACCCATGCCCTACCGCCACGCGCTCGTCGAAGACATAGCAATCGCCCTGCCAGCGGCTGTCCGCCTCGGGCATTTCCTCCAGATAGCGCAATATGCCGCCGCGCAGGTGATAGACCTCGTCAAAGCCCCGCGCCCGGACCAGCGCCGTCGATTTCTCGCACCTTATGCCGCCCGTGCAGAACATGGCGATGCGGGGCGTGCGGCCCTCCTCGCGCAGCTTTCCGGCAAAATCGTCGAACCAGCCGGGGAAATCGCGGAAGGAACGGGTGCCCGGATCGATCGCGCCCGCGAAGCTGCCGACCGACACCTCATAGGCGTTGCGCGTATCGATAATGACGGTGTCGGGATCGGAGATCAGGGCGTTCCACTCCGCCGGATCGAGATGCATGCCCGCCTGATGCGCTGGATCGAGGTCGCCCGCGCCCAAGGTCACGATCTCTGCCTTCACCTTCACCTTCATCCGGGCGAAGGGCGCCTCATCGCTTTGGGCATATTTGACATCGAGGTCCGCGCAGCCGGGCAGGGCGCGGATATGCGCCACCAGCGCCGCGATCGCCGCCTCGCTCCCCGCGACCGTGCCGTTGATCCCTTCGCCCGCGACGATCAGCGTGCCGCATGTGCTTAAATCCGCGCAAAGCAGGCGCAAGTCGCGGGCAATCGCATCCGGATCGGCAAAGGATGCGAAGCGGTACAGCGCGGCGATGGTGAAAGCGGACTCCATGGTGCGCCCATAGCCGCTTCGCCGCCCTCTTGAAAGCCGCAGGACAAGGGCGCATAGGCAGGTCATGGTTCCCCTTTCGTTCGCGGGTCACGAATTTATGGCGCTGCCGGAAGCGGCGCTGTTCTGGCCGGCGCGCTCGGCTTTGCTGGTGGCCGATCTGCATTTCGAGAAGGCGAGCTGGTATGCCCGCTTCGGCCAGTTTCTGCCCCCGCATGACAGCCGGGCGACGCTGGACATGATCGAGATGCTGGTCGAACGGACGGGCGCGCGGGCGGTCTGGTCGCTGGGGGACAGTTTCCACGATGCCGATGGTGCGGCGCGGCTCGACCAGGCGACGCGGGCGCGGTTGGCGGCGCTGACCGGGCGGCTCGACTGGGTGTGGATCACCGGCAATCACGATGTCGGCATGGCGGAGACGCCGGGCGGGCAACGCTGCGCGGACATGCAGGTCGACGGCGTCTGGTTGCGGCATGAGGCGGACCCGGCCGATCCCAGACCCGAAATATCGGGCCATTTCCATCCCAAATTCCGCCTGTCGGTGCGGGGCCGCCATGTGTCGCGGCGCTGCTTCGTGGGATCGCGCACCAAGCTGATATTGCCTGCCTTGGGCGCGCTGACCGGGGGTCTGGACGCCGGTCATAGCGAGATTCAGCGCGTCATGGGCGCGGGCGCGGCCGCTTTGGTGCCGGTGGCCGGCCGGCTGCTGCGATTTCCGATCGCATAACGGACCGTAACGGAAACCGGAATTTAAACTGTCGCCGTTAAGCAACAGGGAATGAAAATCTGGTCGCAGCGGGCAGCCAAGGGCTTAGAAAATCACGGCTATCTTGCCTTCGCCCTGCTGTGTCAGCATAGTCGGCACGATAATATCGACGCGGCGGCAAGTCGCGCGGATGAGGAGAGGGAGCATCATCATGCATAAGAGCCTTTGGCTGATTTCTGCCAGTGTCGTCGCATGGAGTGGCATCGCATTGGGCAGCAGCGTTCCGGTCGCATCGGCGCAGGAAAGCGGAACCGCGGTCGATCCGGACAGCGTCAACATCATCGTCACGGCCACCCGGCGCGCCAGTCCGTTGTCGGACGTGCCGATCGCCGTGTCCGCCGTGACCGCGCAGGCGATGCAGAATAGCGGCGCGACTGACATCCGCGCGCTCAACCAGTTGGCGCCCTCGCTGCTGCTGTCCTCCACGGGGACGGAGGCCAATGCGTCGGCGCGCATCCGCGGCATCGGCACGGTGGGCGACAATCCAGGGCTGGAAAGCTCGGTCGCGGTGTTCATCGACGGCGTTTACCGCTCGCGCACCGGCGCGGGCCTCAACGAACTGGGCGAGATCGAGCGGGTCGAGGTGCTGCGCGGGCCGCAGGGCACGCTGTTCGGGCGCAACGCTTCGGCCGGCCTCATCAACATCATCAGCAAGGCGCCGGAGTTCAAACTCGCGGGCAAGGCCGAGATCACCTACGGCAATTATGATTATTGGCGTCTGGCGGGCCGCATCACCGGGCCGGTCAGCGACCAGTTGGCGCTCAGCCTGGACGGCGTCTGGTCGAAGCGCGACGGCTTCTACGATCTGGTGAACGCCAGCGGCGCCAAGGTCGGGGACACCAATGATCGCGACCGTTATTTCCTGCGCGGTCAGGCGCTGTTCGAACCCAATGACGCGCTCTCCATCCGCCTGATCGGGGATTATACCCATCGCGACGAAAGCTGCTGCGGCGCCGCCTATATCGAGACGCGCGAACGACTGCCGCTGGCGGGCGGGGGCTACAGGACCGCGCCGTCCAACCGCATCGTCACCATCCTGTCCCGGCAGGGCAGCGTCTTCGCCGCCGATCCCTATGACCGCGACCTCACCATCACGCCCGGCCGCGATTATGTGAGCAAGCTCAAGGATTGGGGCGTTTCGGGCGAGATCAATTACGATCTGGGCGGCGCCAAGCTGACCAGCATCACCGCCTATCGCGATTATAAGAGCCGGGATTACGGCGATTACGACTATAGCGGTGCCGACCTGGTCTATCGCGATCCCAACACCTATCGCCAGTTCAAAACCTTCACCCAGGAACTCAGGGCGCAGGGTTCCGCCTTCAACGGCGTGCTCGACTGGCTGGTCGGCGGCTATTATGCGCATGAGAAGCTGACGTTGGAGGATAATATCCGCTTCGGCGCGGATTATGGCCGGTTCGCGGCGTGCCGGTTGATGGCGGGCGCGGATGCGCAACCCTCGGCGCTGCTGGCGCTGGCGCCCAATTGCGCCTCGCCGCTGGGATTGGCCGGTCTTGGCCAAGCGCTTGTCAATGGCGGCCTTCCCGCGCCGCTCGTGCCGATCCTGACGGGAAATCTCACCCGGCTGGCGAGCATCGGCAGCGCCGGTACGGTGGGCGATTTCGACAGCCGCTATTTCCAGAAGAGCGAGAACTGGGCGCTGTTCACCCATAATATCGTTCATCTGACCAGCAGGCTCGATCTGACGCTGGGCCTGCGCTACACGCATGAGACCAAGCGGTTCAGCGCCGACCTGAACAACGACAATGCCATCTGCCCGCTGCTTCAGGCCAGAACCCCCGGCGCGACGAACGATCTGTATGAGATCGCGACGACCATCAATCCCGCCACGGGGCAGCCCTTGTTCGGACGGGCCGCGGCGCTGGCCGGGGGCATCCTGACTCTGGGTTGTCTTGGCAATGGTTCGACGGGGCTCAGCGCGCTCAATCTGAACGACAAGATGAGCGACGGCCAATTCTCCGGCACCGCCGTCCTGTCATGGAAGCCGGTCGACGAATTGCTGGTCTATGGCAGCTATTCGAAGGGTTATAAGGCGGGCGGCTATAATCTCGACCGCTTCCAATTGGGATCGACCGGCCTCAATCCGGTGCCCGCCGTGTTCGCGCCGCGCAGCGACGCCGACGTGACCAGCCTGCGTTTCGCCGCGGAGAAGGTCGATGCGTTCGAAGTCGGCCTGAAATATACCCGGCCCAAATGGAGCGCGAACATCGCCGTCTTCCGGCAGGAGTTCAAGGATTTCCAGTTGAACACCTTCAACGGCACCAGCTTCGTCGTCCAGAACATCAACGGCTGCGACAGTGCGCTGACGGCGGCGCGGACCTGCGCCAGCGGGGATGTCGGGCCGGGCCTGATCAGCCAGGGCGTGGAGCTGGAACTGTCGGCTACGCCGGTGCGCAACGTCCGCTTCGCCGGGGGGTTCACCTATGCCCGCGCCAAATTCGCCAACCGGCTGGTGGGCAGCGGCAATGGGGCGGTGCCGCTCGATCCTGCGCTGTTCCTGCTGCCGGGATCGATCAACTCCCAGGCGCCGGAGGTCGTGACGACGGTCAGCGCGTCCTGGACGCCGCCGCTGGGCTCCAACGGCCTGTCGGCGCTTTTCTATGTCGACGGGCGCATGAGCAGCGACTTCAATACCGGCTCCGACCTGTTCCCGGAAAAGCGGCAGGACGGTTATGCGGTGTTCAACGCCCGCGTCGGCATCCGCGGCCCGCAGCAGCGCTGGGCGGTGGAATTCTGGGGTCAGAATATCTTCAACCAGGATTATACCCAGGTCGCTCTCAGCAGCCCGCTCCAGTCGAGCAGCCCCGACCAATCCACCATCGGCCAGTTCGGGCGGCCGGGCAATGTCATGGCGAACCAGTTGATCTCCGCCTATCTGGGCGACCCCCGCACCTATGGCATCACCCTGCGCGGGAGTTTCTGATCATGCCCCTGCCGCTCGCCGGCGTCGGGCGGGCGGCAGGGCGCTCCCCGAACAGGGCCGTGCCGACGCGGATGTCGGTGGCGCCGAGCATGATCGCCGTTTCATAATCGCCCGACATGCCCATGGAGAGCCGTTCCAGTCCTTCCTCCCGCGCCATCTTGGCGAGCAGCGCGAAAAAGGGCGCGGGTTCGACATTCGCGGGGGGCACGCACATCAGGCCGAGCAGGGGTATATCGGCTGCTCGCGCCGCCTTGATCAGCGCGGGGGTGTCGGCAATGGCGCAGCCGCCTTTCTGCTCCTCGGCCCCGATATTGACCTGGATATAGCAGGGGACGCGCCGGTCCGCCGCATCCATCGCCTTGGCGAGCGCGGTCAGCAGCGACGGACGGTCGAGCGAATGGATGACATCGAACAGCGCGACGGCGTCGGCGGCCTTGTTCGACTGGAGCTGACCGACCAGATGCAGCTTCAGGTCGGGACATTCTTCCCGCAGGATCGGCCATTTGCTTTCCGCCTCCTGCACGCGATTTTCCCCGAAGACCCGCTGGCCTGCCGCGATCAGCGGGCGGATGGCGTCCATTCCTTGAGTCTTGGATACGGCGATCAGGGTGATGTCGTCGGCGGTGCGGCCGGTCAGGCGCGCGGCGCGGCCCATGGCGTCGCGCACGTCTGCCAGTCGATTTGCGGCCAGCCGGTTTGCGGCTTCGATGCTGTCGGTCGTCATGCGGGCTGCTATAGGCGAGGGTCATGCAACGCCGCCACCGCAAAAAACTGCCGATGATCTGGCTGATGACCGATGAACGCATGGGGGAGGCGGCCTTGCTGGCCGCCGTCGCGCAACTGCCGAAAGGGAAGGCGGGCATCATATTCCGGCACTATCGCACCGCCGGGACGGAGCGCCGGGCTTTGTTCGATCATGTGGCGCGGATTGCCCGGAGGCGGCGGCTGGTACTGATGCTTGGCGGAACGGCGGCGCAGGCGCAGGGTTGGCGCGCCGATGGCTGGCATGGGCGTGACCGGCGGGTGGCGAGGAAGGCGTTGCTGCACAGCATGCCGGTGCATGACGGGCGAGAGATGGAGGCGGCTTTGCGGGATGGGGCGGACCTCGTTTTTCTCTCGCCGCTTTTCCCGACGCGCTCGCACCCTGGTTCACCTGTATTGGGACGGGCCGGATTCGCGGCCCTGGCGCGGCTGGCCCATGCGCCGGTGATCGCTCTGGGCGGTGTTCGCGCGACGCATCGACCTATGTTGAGAGGAATCGGCGCATCCGGCTGGGCAGCGATCGACGGCTTGTCGGTTTAGGGGGAGGGTTGTTTGGGGTAGAGCGCGGACTGTCCGCTCCTTGAAGCACAACGTGCTCCTGCGCAGGCAGGAGCCCAGTTCAGGTGCTGCGATGACGCATGGAGGGCAGGACTGGGCTCCTGCCTTCGCAGGAGCACGGTGCGCTTAATGGCAGAGAATGGCCAAACACAACCACATCACCAATCAGCCCAAACGCCAATCACCACATCCGAACCCCCAAAAGGCCGGTCAGAATTTGAAGATCGTGCCCAGATAGACGGCTTGCGCATCCTGCCGGTCGTCGGTCATCGGCGTCAGGCGACCGGCGAAGCTGTTATTATAGCGCACGCCCGCCGTGACGTTCAGATTGCGCGTCAGCGAATAGGAACTGGCCAGATCCAGCGAATAATCCTTGTCCGCGCTGGGATTGCGGATCGTCGCGGCCGGTTCGCGGCGGCTTTCGATCAGCACCTTCGTGCTGAAGCGGTCCTTGCGGCTCTGATCCAGCGAGAAATTCTTCGCGCCCGCAATCGGTTCGACCGCCACAGGGTCCAGTTCCTTGCGGCCGACCGCTTCGGGCAGGGCGAATTTGCGCCAGTTATGCGCGCTGTTCAGGCTGAATGCGACCGGCGCGATATTCACTGTATCGAGCGTCCGGCTGACGGCCACCCGGTCGTTCAGGTCGGCGGCGCGCACCATGACCGTGACCGAGCGTTGCCCGCTCAGCGAACCGCTGGTGGGCGTGAAGCGGAAATTCTGGCGACTCGCGGACGCGGCGATCTTTGCATAGGCTGCAGCCAGGCGCGAATCCTTGGTCGTCGGGGTGAAGGAGGAGATGCTGCCCAGGGCGCCCAGCGATACCGGGGTTTCGGCGCGCATGCGGACAAGATCGGTCGCAGCGCCGATAGCGGGAGACAGCATGAAGCCGGCCACGGCAACCGCCGAGCCTGCCAATGCGATATGTCCCCTTTTCAGGCGCATGTTACGAATCTCTTCCCCACCGACTACTTTTCTAGGTTGGTTCATATACCCAAGGCTCTGGAATTGGTAGAGCGCCCCCTGTTTTTTGTCTGAGCTGTTGCACGGAACACACAGGACTCCTGCCGGTTGCGCGACCGGCCGTTGCGGCCCGATCCCCCGGTCCCCCTTGCCCATTGGCGCGGCTTCTCTATAGAAGCGGGGCGTTTTTCTCGTTTGATGGAACAGTCATGATGGTCCGCCGCCTTTCTTCGCGCCTTTCCGCCGGTCTGCTGCTGGCCGCCCTTCTGCCGCTCGCCGCCTGCGGGGGCGGGGCCAAGGATCGCCCCAAGGCTGATCTGGCCGCGTCGAAGGTGACGACGATCGGCGTCAACGCCTATCTGTGGCGCGCGACGCTGGACACGCTGTCCTTCATGCCGATGGTGCAGACGGATTCCAACGGCGGCGTCATCGTCACCGACTGGTACGCCAATCCGAACAGCCCCAATGAGCGGATGAAGCTGACCGTTTCGATTCTGGATCAGGATCTGCGCGCCGACGCCCTGCGCGTCGCCGCCAGCCGTCAGGTCAGCCAGGGTGGCCAGTGGGTCGACGCCCCGGTGCAGGCCGCGACGGTGCAGAAGCTGGAAGAGATCATCTTGACCAAGGCTCGCGACCTGCGCCGCATGGCGATCGCAGGCTAGGGTGTGTGTGGATTCAGTCCATGGCGGGCTGCAAATGGCGGCTTTCTGCGCTTCCGGTGCTCACGTACTGAAGTACGCTGCGCGCCGGTTCTCGAAATCCACCATTTTCGCCTCGCCCTGAACTGAATCCACACACACCCTAAAGTCCCTTTCCGTCGATTTTGTTGTAGGACCAGGGGCTGGGCTTGGACAAAGCTCAGCCCGAATGCATTTTGAGGACCCATTCCATGCAAAGGCGCTTCAACCCGCTTGAGGCCGATGCCCGTTGGCAGGCCGCCTGGGACGAGAAGCAGACGTTCAAGGCGTCCGACAGCAGCGAAAAGCCGCGCAGCTATGTGCTGGAGATGTTCCCCTATCCGTCGGGGCGCATCCATATCGGCCATGTGCGCAATTACTCGATGGGTGACGTGCTGGCGCGTTTCCGCCGTATGACCGGCCATGAAGTGCTGCATCCGATGGGCTGGGACGCCTTCGGCATGCCGGCCGAAAATGCCGCGATGGAGAAGAAGGTCCATCCCGGCAAATGGACGTATGAAAACATTGCCAACATGAAGGCGCAGCTCAAGAAACTGGGCTTCGCGCTGGATTGGAGCCGGGAACTGGCGACCTGCCACCCCGACTATTACGGCCATGAACAGGCGCTGTTCCTCGACATGCTGGAAGCGGGCCTGGTCTATCGCAAGGAATCGGCGGTCAACTGGGATCCTGTCGACATGACCGTGCTGGCGAACGAGCAGGTGATCGACGGCAAGGGCTGGCGCTCCGGCGCGCCGGTCGAAAAGCGCAAGCTCAGCCAGTGGTTCCTCAAGATCACCCAGTTCGCGGACGATCTGCTGGCGGGCCTGAAAACCCTGGACCAGTGGCCCGAAAAGGTGCGGCTGATGCAGGAAAACTGGATCGGCAAGTCGGTTGGCCTGCAATTCCGCTTCAAGCTGGACGCGCCCGTGGGCGAGATCAGCGAGCTGGAGGTGTTCTCTACCCGCCCCGACACGATTTTCGGCGCGAGCTTCGCGGCGGTCGCGGCGGATCACCCAATCGCGCTAGCGCTGGCCGAAAAGGATGCGGCGCTCGCCGCCTTTGCCGATGAATGCCGCCAGACCGGCACCGCCGCCGCCGAGATCGAGACGCAGGAGAAGAAGGGCTATGACACCGGCCTGTCGGTGATCCACCCCTTCACCGGGCGGAAGCTGCCGCTGTTCGTCGCGAATTTCGTGCTGATGGACTATGGCACCGGCGCCGTCATGGCGGTTCCGGGCCATGACCAGCGCGACCTCGACTTTGCGCGCAAATATATGCTGCCGGTCGAGCGCGTCGTCGCCGCGCAGGGCGATGAGCAGAAGGGCATTGGCGACGAAGCCTATGTCGGCCCCGGCAGGCTGGTGAACTCCGACTTCCTCAACGGCCTCGGCGTTGAGGAGGCGAAGGCGCAAGTCATCCGCCGCGCTGAAGAGGGCGGCTGGGGCACCGGCACCACCGTGTTCCGCCTGCGCGACTGGGGCGTGTCGCGCCAGCGTTATTGGGGCACGCCGATCCCGGTCATCCATTGCGAGGATTGCGGTCCTGTGGGCGTGCCCAAGGACCAGTTGCCCGTGGTGCTGCCGGACGATGTCAGCTTCGACATTCCCGGCAATCCGCTGGACCGGCACCCGACCTGGAAGCATGTCGACTGCCCCAAATGCGGCAAGGCGGCACGGCGCGAGACCGACACGCTGGACACGTTCGCGGATTCGAGCTGGTATTTCATCCGCTTCGCCAGCCAGCCCAAGGATAAGCCCTTCGACCGGGAAACGGTCGAGAAATGGTTGCCGGTCGGGCAATATATCGGCGGCGTGGAACATGCGATCCTGCATCTGCTCTACGCCCGCTTCTGGACCCGCGCGCTTCAGCATATGGGCCAGATCGGCTTTGCCGAGCCTTTCACCGGGCTCTTCACCCAGGGCATGGTGACGCATGAGACCTATTCTGCGCGTCTCAAATTCATCGATGCTGGAAACAAGCTTGCGAGCATATTGAATGATGCTCGTCAAAATGGCCTCTCCAAGGAGCAGGTCCATGAGAAATATTCTGAGTTCTCAGGATATTCCAGACGATGGCTCGCGCCGTCGGAAGTGATAGTTCAAGCTGACGGCAGCTTGCGTGCGCCCGGGATTGAAGAAGAGTTTTCGGACTCCGAAGATGTGATTGTCGAGAGCATAGATCGCGGCCGCGTCGAGAAAATGTCCAAGTCCAAGAAGAATGTCGTCGATCCTGACGACATCATCGCCCAATATGGCGCGGACGCGGTGCGCTGGTTCATGCTGTCCGACAGCCCGCCGGAGCGCGACCTGCCCTGGACCGAGGCGGGCATCGAAGGCTCGTGGCGCTTCGTGAACCGCCTGTGGAGGCTGTTCGGGGAAGCCGACAAGGCCGCCGAAGGGCAGGACAAGCCCCTCGACCGCAAGCTCCACCAGACCATCGACGGCGTGGCGAAGGACATCGAGGCCCTGTCCTTCAACAAGGCGGTGGCGAAGATCTACGAACTCACCAATGCGGTGGAAAAGGCCAAGCCCTCCGCCAGCCGCAGCGCCGCGATCCGGGCGCTGGCGCTGCTGGTCGCGCCGATGACCCCGCATCTGGCCGAAGAGGCCTGGGCGGACATGGGCGAGCAGGGCCTGATCGCGGAGGCTGCTTGGCCCGCCGTCGATCCCGCTCTGCTGGTGGAGGATGAAGTCACCATCGCCTGCCAGGTCATGGGCAAGCTGCGCGACACCATCACCGTTCCCAAGGGCACGCCCAAGGACGAGCTGGAAAAGCTGGCCCTTGCCGCACCCAATGTGATGCGGACGCTGGAAGGCGCGATACCGAAAAAGGTGATCGTGGTGCCGGACCGTCTGGTGAATTTGGTTATTTAACAACATCCGTTCGGGCTGAGCCTGTCGAAGCCCTTCACTTCTCTTTGAAGAAGAACGGCCCTTCGACAAGCTCAGGGCGAACGGTTAAGGGTAGGTCTTATGAAGTTCTGGCCATTGCTCTTTGTCGCCCTGTCCCTCTCCGCCTGCGGCCTCCGCCCCGTCTACAGCGGGGGCAGCCATGGCGCGGTCGCGCAAGCGCTGGGGCGCGTCGAGGTGCAGCCGATCGAGGGCAAGGGCGGCTGGCTGGTGCGCAATGCGCTGAACGACCGGCTGGCGGCGATGAGCGGCACGGGCCCCGGCTACAAGCTGGTGGTGAAGCTGGACGACAATATCAGCGGCTTCGGTCTGCGTTCCGACGCCGCCGTCACCCGCGAGCGGCGGACCTTGCGCGCCCGCTATCAGCTCATCGATGACGCCACCGGCGCGCAGATATTGGACGACACCGCCGGATCGGATGTCGGCATCGACGTCGTGTCCAGCGAATATGCGACGATCGCGGCGGAAGACACGGCGCTGGAACGCCTGTCGCAGACCATTGCCGACCAGATCGTCGCCCGGCTCGCCCGCTTTGCGACCAGGGACAAGGGCCGTTGAAGGCCAATCGCGGCCAGATCGAAAAGGCGCTCGACGCGCCGCCTGCCGACTGCCGTTTCTTCCTGCTCTACGGTCCTGACGAGGCGGGCAGCGCCACGCTCGCCAAGCGGCTGGAACGCGCCATGGGGCCGGATGCGGAGCGGATCGACCTCGACCCACCGACCTTGCGCGACGATCCGGCGCGGCTGGCGGACGAGGCGGCGTCCTTCTCCATGTTCGGGGACAAGCGCTGGATTCGCGTCAACGGCATGGGCGAGGAATCGCTCCCCGCGCTGACCGCGCTGCTGGAGGCGGAGGCGGCGGGCAATCCCGTCATTGCCATTGCCGGCGCGCTCAAGGCCACGTCGAAGCTGCTCAAGCTCGCCCTCGACCATAAGCAGACCATGGCCTTCGTTTCCTACCAGCCCGATGCGCGGGAGGCGGAGCAGATCGCCATCGCCATTGCGCGGGAAGGGGGGCTGCGGCTCTCGTCCGAATTGGGCCGCCGCATTGCCGACCTTACCAATGGCGACCGTACGCTGATGGCGGGGGAGGTGGAGAAGCTGATCCTCTATCTCGACGCCGCGCCCGACCGCCCACGCGAGGCGACCGAGGAAGCGCTCGACGCGCTCTCCGCCGACAATCCCGACAGCGACGCCGCGCCGCTGGTGAACGCAGTGCTGGGCGGCGACTTGCGCGGCATGCACCGGGAATTGGGGCGTCTGGCGGAAGCGGGGACGGCGATGGCGGCGGTGCTGCGTCCGCTGCTCACCCGCGCCATGCTGCTCGCCAATATCCGCGCCGATTTCGATGATAGCGGACGCCTGGAGGGTGCGGTTGAGGCGGCAGGCAAGGCGGTGTTCTGGAAGGAAAAGGGCGTCGTCACGCGGCAGGTCCGCATCTGGGACGCAAGCGGCATCGCCCGCGTCATCCAGCGTCTGGCCCAGGCCGAGCGCGCCAGCCGGTCGGGCAGGGGGCTGGGCGACCTGATGGTCCGCCACGAACTGCTCGCCATCGCCCGTCAAGCGGCGCGGGAGCGGTAGCTCTTATTCCAGGTGCTCCTGCGCAGGCAGGAGCCCAGGTCCACGCTTCATCCAATAAGGCAAGGCCGGAACTGGGTTCCTGCTTCCGCAGGAACACGACTTCCTAAAGACCTCAAGGCTCACGCCTAACCGCTTGATCGCGCGCCCACCCGTCGCCATATTGCCGCGCATGGACAAGCTCAACCTGACCGACGCCGAATGGCGCGAGCGCCTTTCCCCCGAACAATATCATGTCTTGCGGGAGGGCGGCACGGAGCGGGCCTTCACCGGCAAATATAACAGCAACAAGGCCGACGGCCTTTATTTCTGCGCGGGCTGCGGCGCGGAGCTGTTCGACGCCGAGGAAAAATATGACAGCGGGTCGGGCTGGCCCAGCTTCACCGCGCCGGTCGACATCGACGCGGTCGATGAAATCCGCGACACCAGCCATGGCATGATCCGCACCGAAGTCCGCTGCTCGAATTGCGGCGGGCATCTGGGTCATGTCTTCCCCGACGGGCCGGGGGTCAACGGCCTGCGCTATTGCATGAACAGCGCGTCGCTGGATTTCCAGCCGCGTGACGACGCAGAATAATCGTTCATCGCCGGTACAGCGGACTTTCTCTTGAAACCCCGAGCGATTTCGGGCCGGATGGCATGTCTGGCGGCTGGGAAATCGCGGAAAACATAAAGACGCTGGAGATTTTGCGCGGCCTGCACGGCTTTTCCACTGGCCGCCTTTCCGTTTAGCGCATATCCGGGCGAACCATGGCACGATCAGGCAAGAGCAGCGAACCGCGGGGCAGAGTGAAGAAATGGCTGGTGCGGGGCCTGAAGATCGGCCTTGTCGGCGGACTCAGCGCGATCGTCGCGATCGTCGTCGCCGTCGTCATCGCCTATCAGTCGCTGCCCGATTATGAATCGCTGAAATCATCGCCCAACGGCCAGATGATCCGCGTCCATGCGGCGGACGGCAGCGTCATCGTCTCGCTGGGCCCGAGCTTTGGCCGCTGGCTGAGCTATGACCAGATCCCGGCCGTCATGGTCGACGCGATGGTCGCGACCGAGGACAAGCGCTATTATCTGCACCCCGGCGTCGACCCCATCGGCATGGCCCGCGCCGCCTGGGTGGCGATGGAGCGGCGCGGCAGCGGCCGCCGCTGGCAGGGCGCCTCCACCATCACGCAGCAGGTGACGCGCAACATCTTCCTCAACAACAGCTATAGCTGGGGCCGCAAGGTCCGCGAAATGGTGCTGGCCCTCGCGCTGGAGCGCAAATTCTCCAAGCGGCAGATTCTCGAACTCTATTTGAACAAAGTCTATTTCGGCGGCGGCGCCTATGGCATCGACGCCGCGAGCCGGAAATTCTTCGGTCATCCCGCGACCAGCCTGAACCTGCCTGAAGCGGCGATCGTCGCCGGTCTGGTGAAGGCTCCGTCCAGCTACTCCCCGACCGCCGACGCCGACGCCGCCATCGGCCGCGCAGGCGTGGTGCTGGAGCTGATGCAGGAAAATGGCAAGATCAGCGCCGCCGAACGCGCCAACGCCAATCTCCAGGACGTGAAGATGGCGCCCGAGCCGCCGCAGAACAGCGTGCGTTACTTCACCGACTGGGCGCTGCCGCAGCTCGACACGCTGATCGACGAGCCCAATGAGCCGCTGGAGGTCTATACCACCATCGACCTTGGCATGCAGAAGGCGGCGACGGCGGCGATCCAGGCCAATGTGCCCAGCG
The DNA here is from genome assembly GCF_013375535.1 of Sphingobium sp. 15-1. Classification (GTDB taxonomy): domain Bacteria; phylum Pseudomonadota; class Alphaproteobacteria; order Sphingomonadales; family Sphingomonadaceae; genus Sphingobium; species Sphingobium aromaticivastans. The sequence continues at coordinate 2,502,913 of NZ_JABXJG010000001.1, read as the reverse complement.
GCACGCAGGGCGCGCTGGTCTCGCTCGACCGCGACGGCGCGGTCAGGGCGATGGTCGGCGGGCTGGACTATGTGAGTTCCAACTACAACCGCGCCACCACCGCCACCCGTCAGCCGGGGTCTTCCTGGAAGATCTTCGTCTATATGGCGGCGCTGGAGGCGGGCTACACGCCCGACACCGGCGTCACCGACAGCGCGGTCGAAATTAACGGGTGGAAGCCGCGCAACAGCAATGGGCGCTTTTCCGGCGACATCGATATTCGCACGGCCTTCGCCTATTCGGTCAACACCGTGGCGGCCAAGCTGGGGGTGGAGGTCGGCTTTCCGACCGTGGCCGACATGGCGCGACGCTTCGGCATCACCACGCCGATCAACACCCATCCCTCCATGGTGCTGGGCACGTCCGACGTGCGGCTGATCGACATGACCCGCGCCTTCGCCTCCATCGCGCGCAAGGGCGTGGCGGTGACGCCTTACGGCATCACTAAGGTCACGACCGCCGACGGCCGCCTGCTCTACGAGCATCAGGACGACACCAGCCGCGTGCTGGTCGCGCCATGGGTCGCGGCGGGGATGACCGACCTGATGCAGACCGCCGTCAGCACCGGCACCGGCCGGGCGGCGCAGATCGGCCGCCCGGTCGCGGGCAAGACCGGCACCACCAGCAGCAACAAGGACGGCTGGTTCCTCGGCTTCTCCAGCGGCATCACCACCGGCGTCTGGATGGGCCGCGACGACGCCCGTGCCGTGGGCGTGTTGCAGGGCGGTCGGGCGCCGGCCCATGCCTTTGCCGACTATATGAAGGTCGCTGTCGCCAAACGGCCGGTCGAGCAGTTCGAAACGCAGGTGACGCTGCCCGAATGGCAGTTGGAGCCGGATGAGGAAGCTTATTACGGCCAGCCCGACAGTGGAACGGACGGGGGCATGATGGTCGATGAGAATGGCTTGCCGATCGAGCGCGGCCAGCAGCAGAGCGAAGGCGACCAGCAGCCCGATGAAAGCGATCAGGCCGCGCCCAACCCCGCCGACCGGCCACAGCCGCCGCGGCTCGACCAGCAGTGGATCGACAATGTGCTGGGCCGGAACCGGCAACAGCAACAGGCGCCGCAGCGCTAGGCTATGCCTTGATTTGACTAGAGCGCGCTGCGTTAAATCGGACGCAGGCCGCGCGCTCTAAGCTTTTGTTGTCGCATCGTTTTAAGCGCAAAACCGGTTCCCACTTTTGCGCACGTTGCGCCGTTAGAATTGGACTCCTGCCTTCGCAGGAGCACGCGACGCTATAAGACAAAAGCGCCGGCTACTAACCCGCCGCCCTCCGCGCCGCCGCGAAGCGCGCCCGTTCCAGCAACCCGGTATCAGGCAGCAGGAAGTCCACCTTCCCCCGCCCGAAATCGATGGCCACCCGGTCGAACACCTTGAGCGCGTCGATGCCGAGCAGCAGCGCGGGCTTGTCCTGAAGGTCTAGCTCCGCAAAGGGCTGGGCATCAGCAAACATGACCGGCGTGTCCTTCAGCGTCACCTGCCCCATGCGCACCCGGTCGATCAGCCCCAACTGACCGACTAGCGTTTCGCCCGTCACGCTGGTCAGCGTCACCAAGCTCAGCGCCGGGGTCTTCTTCTTGCGCGCCAGCTTGTTCATCAGCGCCATATTGCCCACGCTGATCGACGTGCCGGTGTCGAGGATGATGTTGACCTTGGTCCCGTTCACTTCGGAATCGAGCAGGATGAGCTGACCCTTGCGCCGCCGCGCTTCCACGATGATGACGTTGGGATCGCGCCAGCTCTGTTTGCTGTTGCTGATCTCCATCCGCCCCGTGCGGAAATTGAGCAGCAGCCGCTTGGCATGCAGCCCGTCCAGGCCCAACAGCCCGGCGGCGCCGATATTCTCACCCTCCAGCACCGGCGCCTCAATATCGTCCACGATCGTCTTGCCGAAGCCAAGGCGCGGCACCGCGACCGTATTCACCTCCGCCCGGCCGGTCATGCTGATCACCGTCACTCGCTCCCGCACCGGCAGCGCCAGCCGCTCGGCCAGATCGCGGGCTATCACGGTCCGCTGCGACCCGGTATCGACCACGAAATTCCATGGCCCCTTGCCGTCGATCCGGATCGGGATGGTGATGCGGGCGTCGGGATTGGGAACCGTGCGGACCACCGCTGGCGGGTCGTCGGGGTCCAGCGCCGGGCGATCCTGCGCCGCAAGGGAGGGGCTGACGATCGCGACGGCGATGCCCAGAGCGGCGCGAAAGCGTCCCATCTCCCATTCCTCCTTATTTTATTCCCGTATAGCATGAGGGGGCCTGTTCCGCCCATCCCATTTCATTCGCGCCAGGGCGCATATCGGCAATTTTCTGTCGATCCATTGGGCTCAGCCACCTTGACTTGGGCTAGGTCGGATCGCTAAACGCCAAACATTCTATCCCGCCCGTCCGGCGCGGGTTCTCCCGAGTCATTGCCGGGTCTGCCTTCCCCATCCTTCCTTCTCTCGTCTCTCATTCCATCGGACTTCACACGAATGCACCTTAAGGATCTCAAGAAAAAAGCGCCCGCCGAACTCGTGACCATGGCGGAGGAGCTGGGCGTCGAAGGCGCATCGACCCTGCGCAAGCAGGACCTGATGTTCGCGATCCTCAAGGTCGAGGCCGACAATGGCGAGCAGATCATGGGCGAGGGGACGATCGAGGTGCTGCCCGACGGCTTCGGCTTCCTGCGCAGCCCGGAGGCGAACTTCCTGGCCGGTCCCGACGACATCTACGTCTCGCCCAACCAGGTCCGCAAATTCGGCCTGCGCACCGGCGACACGGTGGAAGGCGAAATCCGCGCCCCCAAGGATGGCGAGCGCTATTTCGCCCTGACCAAGCTGATCTCGGTCAATTTCGACGATCCCGAAGTCGTCCGCCACCGCGTCAATTTCGATAACCTGACGCCGCTCTATCCGACGCAGAAGCTGACGCTCGACGCGACTGACCCGACGGTCAAGGACAAGTCGGCCCGCGTCATCGACATCGTCTCGCCGCAGGGCAAGGGCCAGCGCGCCCTGATCGTCGCGCCGCCGCGCACCGGCAAGACCGTGTTGCTCCAGAATATCGCCAAGGCGATCACCGACAATCATCCGGAAGTCTTCCTGATCGTCCTGCTGATCGACGAGCGCCCGGAAGAAGTCACCGACATGCAGCGCAGCGTGAAGGGCGAGGTGGTTTCCTCGACCTTCGACGAACCGGCGCAGCGCCACGTCCAGGTTGCCGAAATGGTGATCGAGAAGGCCAAGCGCCTCGTGGAACATAAGAAAGATGTGGTGATCCTGCTCGACTCGATCACGCGTCTGGGCCGCGCCTACAACACCGTCGTTCCATCCTCGGGCAAGGTGCTGACCGGCGGTGTCGACGCGAACGCGCTCCAGCGGCCGAAGCGCTTCTTCGGCGCCGCGCGCAATATCGAGGAGGGCGGTTCGCTCTCGATCATCGCCACCGCGCTGATCGACACCGGCAGCCGCATGGACGAAGTCATCTTCGAAGAGTTCAAGGGCACCGGCAACTCGGAAATCGTCCTCGACCGCAAGGTGGCGGACAAGCGCATCTTCCCGGCGCTGGACGTCGGCAAGTCGGGCACCCGCAAGGAAGAGCTGCTGGTCGACAAGGCCAAGCTTTCCAAGATGTGGGTGCTGCGCCGTATCCTGATGCAGATGGGCACGGTCGATGCGATGGAATTTCTGCTCGACAAGATGAAGGATTCCAAGACCAACGAGGATTTCTTCGACTCGATGAACCAGTAAGCGGCTGGGCGGTTTGCGGTTCGGCGGGCCGAATGCGCAAACCCGATATTCGGCCCAGCGCCGCGATTTTTCGGGCCGTCAGACTTCGGTCTGGCGGCCATTATTTTAGGGCCGTAATTTCAGGGGACATCAGGCGCAATGCTCGATCTTATCGCCACAGCCGCCGCTGCCGCTCAAGGGCTGGGTTCGCCTGCCGACATCTGGGCGCATATCGTCAATGATTTCAGTAATATCGGTTCGCCCGCCGCGCTGGCCGCTTTCGGTCAGGTGCTGATGATCGACGTGCTGCTGGCGGGGGACAATGCCATCGTCGTCGGCGCGCTGGCAGCGGGCCTTCCGGCGGAGCAGCGCAAGAAGGTGATCCTGATCGGCATCATCGCCGCGCTGGTGCTGCGCATCGGCTTCGCTCTGGTGGTGACGCAGTTGATGCAGATCGTCGGCCTGATCCTGGCGGGCGGGCTGCTGCTGCTCTGGGTCGCGTTCAAGATGTGGCGCGAACTTCACCCAAAGCGGGGCGGGGACACGCCCGACACCAGCGACGACGACATATCCGGCCTGCGTCCGGCCAAGAGCTTTGCGGGCGCGGCCTGGGCGGTCGCGGTCGCGGACGTTTCGATGAGCCTCGACAATGTGCTGGCGGTGGCCGGCGCGGCGCGGGATCATCCCGGCATCCTGATCATCGGGCTTATTCTTTCCGTGGCGCTGATGGGCATCGCCGCGAACATCATCGCCAAATATATCGAGCGCTTCCGCTGGATCGCCTATCTGGGCCTGGCGGTCATCATCTATGTCGCGATCAAGATGATCTATGACGGCGTCGTCGACCATCAGGTCGGCATATTGACGCTCTTCGTCTAAAGAGATTGGGCACCTGTGTTGCTGCGCAGGCAGGAACCCAGTCCCGCCGCTTGAACCGGGTTCCTGCCTGCGCAGCAACACGGCTCGCTATGATAAGGGGTGGGGGTTCCGCGGATCACCCGTCCGCCGCGCCCTTGAGGCCCACTGGCCGCCACGGTTGCCTGATCAGACGGGCGGCCTTGTCGCCCAGCCACCAGCGCAGCGGAATCCGGCGTTCGGCTATGCCGGGCAGGCTCCAGACATCCCATCCCTTGGCTGGCCGGAACGGGTTGCGGCGGCCATAGGCCCAAATCTCGACCCGCGTGGCGGGGGTGCTGGCCCGGCTGCGCGCATGAAAGCCGAACGTGTCAGCGATCAGCAATGTGTTGGCGGGCACCGAATAGATGCTGGGCTGCGGCAGGTCCAACGCGGCCAGTTCGCTGACATCGATGCGCAGCGACCCCCGCGCCGAAAGGCGGCAATCGCCGTCGCGCGCGTTCAGGCTGCGCTGCTTTTCCCAGGCCAGCCGCTGCGGCGTCAACCGGTGCGAACCCTTCACATAGGCGAAGGGACCGGTTTCGACCGGCACATCCTCCAGAAACAGCTATGCCTTCATCGCCGGATAAAAGGTGTCGGCATGGAAAGCGAGTTGCGGGTCGGGCGCGGCGTCGCGCCGCTGCGGCAGGATGGACTGGACGTAGAGCAGCGGCTCTATGTCGAAGCCGGAAACATAGCGGGACAATGCCTGCCAGCGAGCATCCCGGCGGAAGGCTTCGAAGGCCGGGATGGCGCGTCGGGCGGCGGGGTCCAGCGCCAGCCGCCGCGTGATCGTGTCGCCCTGAACCATCTCCCGCGCCGGACCGCGGTAGGAGAAGAGCTGGTCCTGCAAGGCGCGGAACGTCGCGCCCGGCAGGAAGTCGCGAATCTCGACCACCCCGTCCCGGTCGAACGCGGCGCGGTCAGCGGGATCGACGGCGGCCGCCAGTCGCTTGCGCCGCCGCGCTGTCATCGCCTGGGCCAGCCGCGCCCGCCCGGCGTGCAGCCCCAGCGCATTCAGCCGGGGCGAACCGATCAGCGGATTGTCGGCAAAGGATTTGGCGCCGGTGAAAGCTGAGCGAGCCAGAAGGGCGCGAGCAAGGGCGCAAGAACATGCATCAACCGCGCCTTGCCATTCCGGCCTGCCGTGGTCGAGCATAATATGCCATATGCCGGGGAAAATATCCTGTTTTCAACGCTGTGAAGCCAGGCCCTTCATGGGGCCGGCTTCCCACGCGTTACTCCCGCCCGCTACCGCTCATGGGATCAGCAGCGTGCTGCCCGTGGTTTTCCGCGCCTCCAGCGCCCGATGCGCTTCGGCGGCGTCGGCAAGGGCGAAGCGCTGACCCACGACCGCGCTGACGATGCCTCGCGCCATGCGGTCGAACAGCCGTTCGGCGGTGCGCGCCAGTTCTTCGGGCGTGGCGATATAGTCGAACAGGCCAGGGCGAGTGACGTAAAGCGACCCGCCCCGGCTGAGGTCGAGCAGGCTGACCGGCGGCACCGCGCCCGACGCATTGCCGTAGCTGACCATCATCCCGCGCCGCTTGAGCGAAGCCAGCGATGCGCTCCAGCTATCCTTGCCGACGCCGTCATAGACGACGTCCACGCCCTTGCCTGCCGTGATCTCCCGCACGGTCGCGGCCAGGCCATCGAAGGCGCCGTGCAGGCTATGCTCCGCATCCACCTGCGCGGCCTTTTCCGCCGAGCCGCAATGGGCGATCACGATGACGCCCTTGTCCCGCAGCCAGGGCACCAGTACAGAGCCGACGCCGCCGGCCGCCGCATGGACGAGCGCGACCTGCCCGGCCCGCAGGGGGACGATGTCCTCCGCCAGATAGCAGGCGGTCATGCCCTTCAGCATCATGGCCGCGGCATCCTGCGTGCTGACGGCGTCGGGAATTTTCACCGTCTGGTCCGCCCGCACGATCCGATGGGTGGCATAGGCGCCAAGCCCGGTCGCGCAGCCCACCTTGTCCCCCACGGCAAAGCCCGTCACCCCGGCGCCGACGGCGGCGACGTGGCCCGCGCCTTCCGCGCCGAGCGGGGTGGGCAGCGGCGCGGGGTAAAGGCCGGTGCGATAATAAATGTCGATGAAATTGAGCCCGACGGCATCCTGCGCGATCAGCAGTTCACCTTCACCCGGCAGGCCTGGATCGAAATCCTCCCGCGCAATCACTTCTGGCCCGCCATGGCTCAGGGCCACCATCCGCCATGCCTGCGTCATGCCGTCCTCTTCCCGTCAGAGATGGGCCGCGAAGAAATCGGCGGTGCGGCCGTCCGCGAGCTGCGCGGCAGCCTCATTCCGGCGCGCGCCCATTTCGGCGGCAAATCCATGATCGAGTCCCGCATAGTCGTGCAGCGTCACATGGCGGTTGTCCTTCAACCCCTCATGCATCTTCTGCTGCACGTCGGCCGGGACGAAGCCGTCGGCGGTCGGAATATGCAGCAATACCGGCTTGCCGATCGCATGCTGCTCGTTCAGCAGGCCGTCGATGCCGACGCCATAATAGCCGACAAAGGCATCGCCGTCGGTGCGGCAGGCCGACATGAACGCCAATCGCCCGCCCATGCAATAACCGACCAGCCCGACCTTGCCGCCTTCGCCCAGTTCGGCGCGCGCTGCCTTGATCGTGGCCTCAATATCGCGGATGCCCTGATCCTGGTTGAACTTCTGCATATGACCAAAGGCGGTCTGCAGATCTTCCGGGACATCGGCGTCCAGCTCGATATGCGGCTTTTCCCGCCAGAACAGGTCCGGCGACAAGGCAAGATAGCCCGCCGTTGCCCAATTGTCGCATTTGCGGCGAATGCCTTCATTCACCCCGAAGATTTCCTGGATCACCACGACGGCGGCCTTTGGCGTGCCGTCCGGCCGGGCAACATAGACATCGAATTGGGCATCGCCCTCCAGCGTGGAGACGGATGTGAATGCTGCCATGGGTTATCCTTTCCTTGCTTGCGGATTTCTATAATGGGCCTTGCCTCGCTCAGCGCAACCGTCCTTGCCGTCAAAAAATTTGCCTTGCCTGCCCATGTTGCGGCATGAGGCGTTGTAAAGGGAGCCCGCAACAAAAGGTAGCGAGTTATGAAGGTAAGCGTGGACGTCGACTGCACCCCTGCGGAGGCTCGGGCTTTCCTTGGCCTGCCGGATGTCACCCCTATTCACGACAAATATGTGAAGACGATGCTCGACAGCTTCGATGGGGTCGCCAATGTCGAGCAGATGGAAACCTTGTTCAAGAGCTTCTCGCCGCTGGGTGACGCCGGCATGCGGCTGTTCAAGCAGATGATGGACATCGGCCTGGCGGGGATGCCCAGCAAGAATGGCGACAAGAGCGCGGGCTGACCGCTTCTCCCGATAGCGCCGTGACGGACACCATCTACGCCCTGTCGAGCGGCGCGCCCCCATCCGGCATCGGCGTGATTCGCATCAGCGGGCCCTCGGCGGGGTCGGCTATTATCGCGCTGGCAGGCAATTTGCCGTCCCCGCGCCGGGCAAGGCTATCCCTGTTGACCGACCCGCGTGACGGCGGCCTGCTGGATCGCGCATTGGTCCTGTGGTTCCCCGGTCCCGGCACGGCAACTGGCGAGGATCTGGCCGAGTTGCATTGCCATGGCGGACGCGCCGTCGTCGCGGCGGTGGAGGAGGCGCTGGGCGTCTTGCCCGGATTGCGGCGGGCGGAAGCGGGGGAGTTCACCCGGCGCGCCTTCGCCAATGGCCGCATGGATTTGAATGCGGTGGAGGGCCTGTCCGACCTTCTCGCCGCGGAGACGCAGCAGCAGCGCCGCACCGCGCTGTTGATGGCCGAAGGGCATTTCTCCCGCCGGGTGGATGGGTGGCGGCGGACGTTGCTCGATCTGTCGGCCATGACCGAAGCGGCGCTGGATTTTTCCGATGAAGATGATGTGCCTGACGAGGGCATTGAGGCGCGGATCGGGGAGGGCATTTGCGCTCTGGCGGAAGATGTCGAAGCCGTGCTGGCGGCTCCCTCGGCGGAGCGGCTGCGCGATGGCGTGCGGGTGGTTTTGGCCGGGCCGCCCAATGCGGGAAAATCGACGCTGCTGAACCGGCTCGTCGGGCGGGATGCGGCCATCGTGTCTGACATAGCCGGGACGACGCGGGATCGCATCGAAGTGCCGGCCGCATTGGGTGGCGTCGCCTTCCTGTTCACCGATACGGCGGGGCTGCGCGCCGAGACGGACGATAGGATTGAGGCGATCGGCATGGAGCGGGCGCGGGGAGCGCTGGAAGCGGCGGACATCATTTTATGGCTCGGCGCGCCGGATGAGGCGCCGCGCAGCGACGCCGTGCTGGTGTCGGCGCAATGCGACCGGGCTGACGAAGACCGTCCAGGTCTCCGGCTCTCGGCGGTGACGGGGGAAGGGATGGGGGAACTGGTTTCCCTTCTGCTGGACCGCGCAAAGAATCTGCTGCCGGGGGAGGGCGACTATGCCCTGCATCAGCGGCAGCGTGACGCGGCGGCGCTGTTGCAAAGCCATTTGTCGGCAGCTCATGCATCCGGCGATTCATTGATCGTGGCGGAAGAATTGCGGCAGGCGCGCCACGCGATCGACCTGCTGACGGGACAGGCGGGAACCGAGGATATGCTCGATCGTCTGTTCGCCGGTTTCTGCATCGGCAAATAGTCCTGTTCCACGTGGAACAGTTTTGACCCGAGCGCCCCACTTCTGTTAAGGGGCGCGCATGCGAACAAGCTATGATGTGATCGTGGTCGGCGGCGGCCATGCGGGCTGCGAGGCGGCGGCTGCGGCGGCGCGCAAGGGTGCCTCGGTCGCCCTGCTGACCTTCGACAAGGCGACCGTTGGCGCCATGTCCTGCAACCCCGCCATTGGCGGATTGGGCAAGGGCCATTTGGTGCGCGAAGTGGACGCGCTGGATGGATTGATCGCCCGCGCCGCCGATGCCGCCGCGATCCATTACCGCATGCTGAACAGCAGCAAGGGGGCGGCCGTTCAGGGGCCGCGCATTCAGGCTGACCGCAAGCGTTATCGCGCCGAAATCCACCGCTTGCTGGATGCCCAATCAGGTTTGGATATTGTCGAGGGCGAAGCGGTTGGATTGGTCCTGTCGCAAGGCGCGGTGGCGGGATTGGCGCTTGCGGATGGGCGGACGCTCCCCACGTCGGCGGTGGTTCTCGCGACCGGCACATTTCTGGGCGGCAAGCTTTTCAGAGGGGAGGAAAGCAGCGCCGGGGGACGCACGGGCGAGCGGGCGGCGACGGCCCTGGGCATCCAGCTTCGCGCATTGGATTTGCCGATCGGCCGCCTGAAGACCGGCACCCCGCCGCGTATCGACGGCCGCACGATCGACTGGGCGCGATTGGAAGAGCAGCCCTCCGATGGCGGCGGTTGGACCATGTCCGCTGTTTCCCCTGCCCGCGTCTTGCCGCAACTCCATTGCGCCATCACCCGGACCAATGATCGCACCCACGCCATCATCCGGGAAGGGCTGGGGCGCTCGCCGCTGTTCAGCGGCGCGATCGAAGGGCGCGGGCCACGCTATTGCCCCTCGATCGAGGACAAGGTCATCCGCTTCGGAGATCGGGACGGGCATCAGATTTTCCTGGAGCCGGAAGGGCTGGACGACCACCTCGTCTATCCCAATGGCATCAGCACCTCTTTGCCCGCCGATGTTCAGCAGGCGATGATCCGGTCTATGGCAGGGTTGGAAAGGGCGGAGATCGTCGTGCCCGGCTATGCGGTGGAATATGACCATATCGATCCGCGGGCGCTCGACTCCACGCTGGAAGTGCGGCTTATCCCCGGCCTTTTTTGCGGGGGCCAGATCAACGGCACGACCGGCTATGAAGAGGCGGCTGCGCAAGGCCTGGTGGCCGGCGCCAATGCGGCGGCGCGGGCGCGGGGCGAGGAACCGCTGATCCTGGACCGGGCGAGCAGCTATATCGGCGTGATGATCGATGATCTGGTTTTGCAGGGGGTCACCGAACCTTATCGCATGCTGACGGCGCGAGCCGAATATCGTCTGCGGCTGCGCGCCGATAATGCGGGGACCAGGCTGGGCCCGGTCGGCGCTCGACATGGCCTGTTGGGACCGGAGCGTGCCGCTCATTACGCCTCGCGTCAGGCGGAGCGCCAAGCGGCTGAGAGCGAATTGAACCGCAGCTTGTCCGCCACCGAGATGGCGCGGGCCGGGGCGGCGGTCAGGCAGGATGGCGCGCGCCGTTCACTGTTCGAATGGGCACGCTTCCCGGAGGTGAGTCGGGATTTGCTTTTCGCTCTTGCGCCATCGCTTTTGACCATAGCGCCGGATGTGCGGGATGAGATTTTGGAAGACGCCCATTATGCGCCTTATCTAGAACGGCAGGAGGCGGAGATTGCCGAAATGCGTCGGAATGAGCGCGTCACCATTCCCGCCGATTTCAATTTCGCTTCGGTCGGCGGCTTGTCCACCGAAATGATCGAGCGGTTGCATGCGGCGCGTCCGGATACGCTGGCGGCTGCGGGCCGTATCCGCGGCATCACCCCCGCCGCCTTGGCGGCCGTTCTGGTGCATATCCGGCGGCGCGCGGCGTGACGGAGGACGAGGCGCGGGAATGGCTCAACCGGCAGTTCGATGTTCCACGTGGAACATGGGACAGGCTGGAACGCTATGTCGCCATTCTCCTGACGGAGATGGAGCAGCAAAACCTGATCGCGGAATCGACGCGTCCCCATATTTGGGCGCGGCATATCGTCGATTCGGCCCAGCTCATTCCGCTCGCGGAAGGGGCTGGGGCAGGGGAGTGGATCGATCTTGGATCGGGCGCCGGGCTGCCGGGCATCGTCGTCGCGATCCTCACCGACCGGCCTGTCCAAATGGTTGAATCGCGCCGCAAGCGGATCGATTTTCTGAACGGGGTGATTTCCGACCTCGGCCTGTCCAAAGCCAGCGTGTTCGGTGGACGGGTCGAGGCTGTTCCGCCTGCCTGTGCTGCTGTCATCAGCGCGCGCGCCTATGCGCCCTTGCCCAAATTATGGGAGTCGGCGGTGCATCTGTCTGACGAAAAAACGATTTGGGTGCTGCCAAAAGGACGAAATGCGCAGAATGAACTGGAGGCGGCGAGTCGATCATGGCAAGGTGCGTTTCACGTGGAACGCAGTGTGACTGACGCGGACAGCGCCATCATCGTCGCACAGGCGGTCCGATCCGTCAGGAGGAAAGGCCGAGGATGATCCGTATTGCCATCGCCAATCAAAAGGGCGGCGTCGGAAAAACCACCACCGCCATCAATCTGGCCACGGGATTGGCCGCAACCGGGTTGCGCGTGTTGCTGGTCGATCTCGATCCGCAGGGCAATGCCTCGACCGGCCTGGGCGTGAACCAGTCTGATCGTGCCCAATCCAGCTATGACCTGCTTCTGGGCAATTGCGCGTTGGAAGACGCCATTCTGACCACGCGGGTGCCCAAGCTCGACATCGTGCCCGCGACGCAAGACCTGTCCGGCGCGGAGATCGAACTGATCGAATATGAGGAGCGCACCCATCGGCTCGAACGCGTGCTGTCGGAGGCGCAGCCTGGCCGTTGGGACATCTGCCTGATCGATTGCCCGCCTTCGCTCGGCCTGCTGACCATCAATGCCATGGTGGCGGCGCAATCGCTGCTGGTACCGTTGCAATGCGAATTTTTCGCGCTGGAAGGGCTGTCGCAACTTCTCCAGACCGTTGAGCGCATTCGCGGCCGCTTCAATCCCGGCCTCTCCATCATGGGCGTGGCGCTGACCATGTATGACCGGCGCAACCGGCTGACCGATCAGGTGGCCGACGATGTGCGCGCCTGCCTGGGCGATCTGGTCTTTTCCACCGTCATCCCCCGCAATGTGCGTCTGTCGGAAGCGCCCAGTCATGGCGTTCCGGCCTTGATCTACGATTTCCGCTGTCCGGGGTCGGAAGCCTATATGCGCCTGGCCCGTGAATTGATCGCGCGCCTGCCCCGTCAGGAGGTTGCTGCTTGAGTAACGAAAATGCGATGAAGTCCGCCAAGCGTCCTCATGGGCTTGGGCGGGGCCTGTCCGCGCTGCTGGGTGACGTGGCGCGGGAAGAGCCGGTGGCGCCGACTGCCGCCACGCCGCCATCGACCAAAGCAATCCAGAGCATTGAAGTCGCGCTGATTCAGCCGCATCCCGAACAGCCCCGCCGGCATTTCGACGAGGGCGCCTTGCAGGAGCTGGCTGACAGCATCGCCAAGCGGGGCGTGATTCAGCCAATCATCGTGCGTCCGCATGGCGGCGGATTCCAGATCGTTGCGGGCGAGCGCCGTTGGCGCGCCGCGCAGCGCGCCCAGCTTCACCGCATTCCCGCCATCGTGCGGGATTTCGACGAGGCGGAAACGCTGGAAATCGCGCTGATTGAGAATATCCAGCGCGAAGACCTCAATCCGATCGAAGAAGCGGAAGCCTATCGCAAGCTGATCGCGGAATTCCAGCACAGCCAGGAGGCGCTGGGCCGTCTCGTCGGCAAGTCGCGGAGTCATGTTGCGAATCTGATGCGCCTGCTCGATCTGCCCGCGCCGGTCCAGCAGCAGGTGATGGAACAGAAGCTCAGCATGGGGCATGCTCGCGCCCTGATCGGCGCGCCCGATTGCGAGAGCCTTGCCCGCACCGTCGAAGCCAAGGGCCTTTCGGTGCGCGACACAGAACAGCTCGTCCGCCGCGCCAAGAAGGGAAGCGACGCGCCCAGCCGGAAGCGCGTGGCCGCGCCCAAGGAAAATGATCCCGACATCGCCGCCCTGGAGCAGCATCTGGCGGACATTTTGGGTGTGAAGGTGGACATAGATTATGATCAGGGCGGGGGCGGCATCCTCTCCTTGCATTATTCGACGCTGGATCAGCTCGACATGTTGTGCCAGCGCCTCTCGGGCGAACGAATCTAGGGTGTGTGCGGATTCAGCCCATGGCGGGCTGCAAATGGCGGCCTTCTGCGCTTCCGGTGCTCACGTACTGAAGTATGCTGCGCGCCGGTTCTCGAAATCCACCATTTTCGCCCCCCTGAATTAAATCCTCACACGCCCTAGAGCATCGTGCGGAAAAGCGGGCGAGCCGGAGTCACATGCCTCCAAGCTCGGCTTTTTCCGCAAAAACTGATGCGATGACAAAACACTGGAGCGCGTGGCCTGCGTCCGATTCAACGCCCCGCGCTCCAAACGCTTCCACCCCAGAAACATCCATGGCCGCTCGCATTTCCGCGAGGCGGCCACTGGCCTTTTCCGCGCCGACTCCTTAGCCTGTGCGGATGGCAGATATTTCATCCTCCCCCCTCGTCCCACATATCGTCCGCCGCTCAGAATATCGTCCGCCGGATTGGCTGGTGCCCGACATTGCGCTGGATTTCGATCTGGATGCCGGGGCGACGCGGGTGCATGCGACATTATCGGTCACCCGCAATGGCGATCATGATCGGGCGCTGAAACTGGACGGCGATGGGCTTCTGCCGCTGGAGATCAAGGTCGATGGCGAGCCGCTGACCGCTGACCAATGGTCGCTAGAGGGCGGCGCGCTAGTCCTGTCGCTGCCCGGCGCGGCGCATCGGGTGGAGACCTGGGTGGAAATTGCCCCGCAGGCGAACAGCAAGCTTATGGGCCTCTATGCCAGCGGCGGTTTGCTCTGCACCCAATGCGAAGCCGAAGGGTTCCGCCGCATCACCTTCTTCCCCGATCGGCCCGACGTGCTGTCCCGCTATTCGGTGCGGATGGCGGCGGACAAGGCGCTTTATCCCGTGCTGCTCGCCAATGGCGATCCGGTCGAGCAGGGCGACTTGCCGGATGGGCGCCATTGGGCGCGCTGGAACGACCCGTTCCCCAAGCCCTGTTATTTGTTCGCGCTGGTCGCCGGCGATCTAGCCTGCAATGCCGACCGCTTCGTGACCGCCAGCGGGCGCGAGGTGCAATTGGGCATCTGGGTCAAGGAAGCCGATCTTCCGCGCACCGCCCATGCCATGCAGGCGCTCAAGAACAGCATGGCCTGGGACGAGCGTGTCTATGGCCGCGAATATGATCTGGACGTGTTCAACATCGTCGCCGTGGCCGATTTCAACTTCGGCGCGATGGAGAATAAAGGCCTCAACATCTTCAATTCACGCTATATATTGGCCGATCCGGAGACCGCGACCGACATCGACTATGACGGCGTGGAAGGCGTGGTCGCGCATGAATATTTCCACAACTGGTCGGGCAATCGTGTCACTTGCCGGGACTGGTTCCAGCTCAGCCTGAAGGAAGGCTTCACCGTCTTCCGCGACCAGAATTTCTCCGCCGACATGGGGTCGCATGCGGTGAAGCGGATCGAGGATGTCCGCATCCTGCGGGCGGCCCAGTTCCAGGAGGATAGCGGGCCTTTGGCGCACCCGGTTCGACCGGAATCCTATATGGAAATCAGCAACTTCTACACCGCGACCATCTATAACAAAGGCGCGGAGCTGATCCGCATGATGGCGCTGATGCTGGGGCCGGAGCGCTTTCGCGCCGGGACCGACCTCTATTTCGACCGGCATGACGGCGAAGCGGCCACCTGCGAGGATTTCGTCCGCGCCATGGAGGAGGGGGGTGAGATCGACCTTGGTCAGTTCCGCCGCTGGTATGAGCAGGCCGGCACGCCCCATGTCCGGGCCTTGCTGAGCCATGATCCCGTCACCCGGAGCGCGACCCTGCTGCTGGAACAGACGATTCCGCCGACGCCCGGCCAGCCTGAGAAGCAGCCCATGGCGATCCCGCTGCGCACCGCCCTGTTCGATCCGCAAACCGGCGAGAATCGGGGCGACGAATTGCTGATGCTGACGGAGGCGAGCCAGAGCTTTACCTTCGAAGGCTGGGCGATGGCGCCGATCCTCTCGATCAACCGGGGCTTTTCCGCTCCGGTGATTGTCGAAACCAACCGCAGCCAGGCCGATCTCGCCTTCCTGTCCGCCCATGACGACGATCCTTTCGCCCGCTATGAGGCGATGCAGCAACTCATGGTCAATGTGCTGGTCGGCCGCATCGGCGGGCAGGAAGTGGATGAGGATGCGGTGATCGCCGCGATCAGACACACCGCCACCGATCCGCTGCTTGACCCCGCCTTTGTCGCGGAAGCGATCCGCCTGCCGAGCGAAGCCTATCTGGGCGATCAGATGGCGGTGGTCGATCCCGACGCGATCCACGCCGCCCGCGATGCGCTGCAACGGCGGATCGGCGCCGAGCTGGAGCCGCTGTGGCGCGACATTCACGGCAAGACCAAGGCCAACGCCTTTGCGTTGTCGCCAGCCGCCAAGGGCGCGCGCAAACTGCGCAACACCGCCTTGCTCTATCTCGCGGCATCGGGCGCGAGCGATGGTGCGACCGTCGCCTTCGGCCAGTTCAGCGAGGCCGACAATATGACCGAGCGGCAGGCGGCGCTCGCCACCCTGGCGAACGGCACCAGCGCGGAGCGGGAAGCGGCGCTGGACATTTTCTACAACCGCTATCGGGACGATGCGCTGACGCTGGACAAATGGTTCCAGACCCAGGCCTTCGCCTTCCATCCCGACACGGTCGATCTGGTCGAGGAACTGGGCAGGCACAAGGATTTCACACTCGCCAATCCCAATCGCGTGCGGGCGCTCTATGGCGCCTTCGCGGGCAATCAATGGGCGTTCCACCATGGGACGGGCAAGGGGTATCGCCTGGTGGCGGACTGCATCATCGCGCTCGACAAGCTCAACCCCCAGACCGCCGCCCGGCTGGTGCCGCCGCTGGGGCGCTGGAAGCGGTTCGATGAAGGGCGCGCGGCGCTGATGCGGGCGGAGTTGCAGCGGATTTTGGCCGAGCCGGGTCTGTCGAAGGATGTGACGGAGCAGGTGAGTAAGAGTCTGGAATGACTTCCATCGTGCTCCTGCGAAGGCAGGAGCCTAGTCCGACCCTCTGAACTGGGCTCCTCCCTTCGCAGGAGCGCGGAGTGATGGATTTCTAACGCCCCGAAGTCGCCAGCCAGGCGGCCACATCCGCCGCCACCTTGTTCGCCGCGGCATTCAGCGGGGCGCCCACGCTGTTGGCGTCGATCTTGCCTCCGATCGGCGCGCTGGCGGTGAAGCGTTGCTTGGCGATCGCCGTTCCGCCCGGTCCGGCGAGCATCGCGTCATAGGTCACGACCGCGCTGTTGCTTGCCTCATCCACGCCGAAATCGACCAACTCGCCCATCAGCCGCTGCCCGGCGTCGGCGGAATATTGGCCGGGGTCGAGCACGATGCGGTTGCTGGTGGCGGCGATGGTTTCGCCCAGCAGCTTCTGGAACAGGTGGCGCGGCGTGTCGGCCCATTGCACCTTCGTCACATAGGCGACCGACGTGGGCGAGGTGATCACCGGCACCCGCACCGTGTCCAGCATCTTGGGCGCTTCGGGATCGGCCACCGTGATGGATGCGCCCGCCGATGCGCTGCGCAGCGTGCCCGGCGCGACCTTCTGCGCGGCGTTAAGCGACAGCAGCCGCTCGGGCGGCTTGCCGCCGAAGGACACGCAACCCGCCAGCAGGAAGAGGAGGGCAAGCGCGGAGCCAAGTTTCTTGTGGAACATCATCGCTGTCCTCTTATCGCTTGTAATCGGGCAATTTGGGCGATCCGACGATCGACCCCGCGCCCTGCTGATCGAGTTTTTCCGCCACGCCGCGGAAGGAGCGCGACATTTCGCGCAGATCGCGGACCAACTGGTTCACCTCCGGCATGGTCTGGTTGCTGAAGGCGTGCACGCCTGGCTGCGCTTCCGCGATGGTCTTGTCGAGCGTGTCGATGCTGCGCGTGGCCGACTGGATGCTCTTGCGCAGGTCGGCCAGCAGCGGACGGCCCTCATCATTCACCATGGCGTCGGTGGACGCGGCTAGCTTGCCGATCTGCTCGGCGGCGATGCCGGTGCGCTGCACGGCGATGCGCGCCTCGGCCAGCGTGGCGGCGATTTCCGGGCTGCGGTCGGCCAATGAGCCGGAAATGCGCTCGACATTGGCGAGGATGCTCGCGATCGACTGCTGATTCTTGTCGTTGAGCAGCTCGGTCAGCCGTTCGGTCAAGGTGGACAGCCGTTCCAGCAATTGCGGCGCATTGTTGAGCAGCTCGCCCAGCGCGCCCGGCTTGGTCGGGATCACCGGCACGCCGTCCGGGCAGGCGGCGAGCGGGTTTTCCGCCGGGCAGGCAATCGGCGGCGCGCCCTTGACCGCGCCGTCCAGCACGATTTCCGACACGCCGGTAAAGCCCACCCCGGCAATGGTCGCGGTGGTCCCCTGCAGGACCGGCGTGCCTTCCTTCACCGAAATGCGTACCTTCACGAAGCCGGGATCGCGCTTCCACAGTTCGATCTTCTCGACCTGGCCGGAGGGGACGCCAGAATAGTTGACGCTCGACCCTTTGGCGAGGCCGTTGACCGACTGTTTGAAGAAGATGTCATATTCCATATTGTCGCCTTGGGAGAGGCGCGAGAACCAGAACGCCGCGATCATGATCGCGGCCAGCAACAGCAGCGTGACCGTGCCCACCAGCACATGGTTGGAGCGGGTTTCCATAGTCTATCGCCTCTTGTCCTTCTCGCGGGCCACGGCTGCGGTCGCCGCACGCCCGCGCGGGCCGTTGAAATATTCCTGAATCCAGGGATGGTCGGTCGCCAGCAGCTCATCGATGGTGCCGACCGCCGTCACTTTCCTGTCCGCCAGCACCGCCACCCGGTCGCAAATCGAATAGAGCGTGTCGAGATCATGGGTGATGAGGAAGACGGTCAGCCCCAGCGTTTGCTGCAATTTGCGCGTCTGATCGTCGAAGGCGGCCGCGCCGATCGGGTCCAGCCCGGCCGTGGGTTCGTCAAGGAACAGCAGGTCGGGATCGAGCGCCAGCGCCCGCGCCAAGCCCGCCCGCTTCTTCATGCCGCCTGACAGTTCGGCGGGATATTTGGGGCCGGCTTCGGCTGGCAGGCCGGTCATGCGGATCTTGTAGGCGGCGATCTCGTCGCGCAGCTTCGGCCCGATGTTCGGATAATATTCGCGGATCGGCACTTCGACATTCTCGGCCACGGTGAGGGTGGAGAACAGCGCGCCGCCCTGGAACAGCACGCCCCAGCGCTTGCGGATCGCCAGCGCCTCGTCGTCCAGCCGGCCGATCATGGATTCCCCAAAGACGTGAACCTCGCCCTCATCGGGAGTCTGGAGGCCGATGATCGAGCGCATCAGCACTGACTTGCCGGTGCCCGATCCGCCGACCACGCCCAAAATCTCGCCCTTGCGCACATCGAGATTCAGCCCCTCATGCACCACCTGCTCACCGAAGCTGTTCCGCAGGTTGCGGACCGATATGGCGATGCCATCCCGCTCCACGGCCTTTTCGACCCGCGCTTCCTCCGCGGTCATTTCTTCTTCGGGCTCCATCAGTTCCAGCCCACCCAAGTGAACAGGACCGCGAACATGGCGTCGAGCACGATGACGAGGAAGATCGCCTGCACGACCGCCGCCGTCGTGCGCAGGCCGACTTCCTCGGCATTGCCCTTGACCTGCATGCCCTGGAAGCAGCCCGCCAATGCGATGATGACACCGAATACGGGCGCCTTGATCAGGCCCACCCACAGGTCATGGATCGGCACCACCTCCCGCAGCCGCTGGACGAAGGTGATCGGCGGGATGTCGAGCGACACGGCGCAGAGAAATCCGCCGCCGATGATCGCAACGACGGAGGAATAGAAGCCCAGCAGCGGCATCATCACCACGACAGCCAGTGTGCGCGGCAGCACCAGCGCCTCCATGGGCGACACGCCGATGGTGCGCATGGCGTCGACCTCTTCGGTCAGCTTCATCGTGCCCAATTGCGCGGCAAAGGCGGAACCGGACCGGCCCGCGACCATGATCGCGGTCATTAGCACGCCCAGTTCCCGAAACGTCAGCCGGCCGACGAGGTTGATGGTCAGCATCTCCATGCCGAACTGGCGGAGTTGCACCGAACCCTGCTGGGCGATGACGATGCCGATCAGGAAGCTCATCAGGCCGATGATGCCGAGCGCCGACACGCCCACCACCTCGAAACGCTGCACCACGGCATTGATGCGGAAGCGGCTGGGGTGGCGGATGACATTCCACGTCGCGACCAGCGTGCCGCCGAAAAAACCAAGCAGGCCGAGCAAGGTGCTGCCTGCATTGAGCACGGCCTCCCCGATCTGGCCGACCACGCGCTGCCAGGGCGGCACATAGTCCGGGCGGATGTTGACCGGCTCATCGACCCGGCCGACCGCCGCGATCAACCGCTCCGCGTCGCACTTGTCGCCTGTGATCCTGCAGTCCCAACGCTTGATCGTGCGATGCAGCACCCAGGCGCCGATCGTGTCCATATGATCCACGTCCGACAGGTCGATCGTATCGACCGGGCCTTCTATGGCATCCAGCCGGTCGGACAGCTGGTTGAGGCAAGCTATGGAAAGATTGCCCGAAAGCCGAATGACCGTCTCGCCGTCGCGGACTTCCTGAGCAAGATCAGCGGCTTTGTTCATCAAGGCGGAGATGTGGTCCATTATCGGTTGCACGGCAAGCCGAAACGGCCCATCCGCACGATCAAACGAAGGGACGCCCCAAAAAGTTTCGGACACGGCATGACGCACAGGCTCGCAATCTACGATATGGACCGCACGGTGACGTTCAGCGGCACCTATACCGGCTTTCTGCTGCACGTGGCGAAACGCATGGCGCCGTGGCGTCTGGCGCTGTTTCCCGGCGTGCTCCTGCTGATGCTGGCCTATGTGCTGAAACTCATCACCCGGCAGCGGCTGAAGGAGCTGAATCAGGCGCTGATGATCGGTCATAATGTCGAACGCGCCCGGCTGATGCCGCATGTGGAAAGCTATGCGGCCAGGGTGGTGGCGAAAAATGTCCGCTCAGGCGCGTTGGCGCAGATCGCGAAGGACAAGGCGGACGGGTACAGGCTGGTGCTCGCCACCGCCTCCTACCGCCTTTATGTCGAGCCGATCGCCCGGCGGCTGGGCTTCGACGCGGTGATCGCGACCGACCATCTGTCGCAGGATCTGCGTTATGTTCGCGCCAAAATCGCGGGCGAAAATTGCTACGACACCGGCAAGCTGCGGATGATCAAGGCGTGGATGGCGGCCGAAGCTATCGACCGGACGCAGGCGCATATCCGGGCCTATTCGGATCATGTTTCGGACGCGCCGATGCTGGAGTTCGCGGATGTTCCCTTCGCTTCGAACCCGCATAAGCCGCTGGCGAAGCTGGCGGCGGAGCGGGGGTGGAAGCGGGTGGATTGGGCGTAGCGGGAGCAGGGAGCGTGATAGGCGGCTCGAGATAACGTGCTCCTGCGAAGGCAAGAGCCCAGTCCAGACGGCAGAACTGGGCTCTTGCCTTCGCAGGAGCACGATGCGCCCGGGTTTCGCTAGATCACCGGCGACACCAGCGCCTCCCCCGCAAAAAAGGCGGCGAGGTTCGCCAACAGCATGTCCCGCATCCGCCCGACCGCCTCATAGGTCGCGCCGCCCGTATGCGGGGTCAGCACAACATTCGGCACATCGGCCCAACGCGCCGCGGGCGTAGGCTCGCTCTCGAACACGTCCAGCGCCGCCCCGCCAAGCCGCCCCTCGCGCAACGCCGCGATCAGCGCATACTCATCCACCAACTGCCCCCGCGCGACATTCACCAGCAGCCCTTGCGGCCCCAGCGCGTCCATCACCGAAGCATCGATCATCCCGCGATTCTCGTCGGTCGCCTTGGCCGCCACCACCATGACGTCACTGTCCCGCGCCAGCGCCGCCAGGCTTTCCGCCCGTGGCCAGCCCAGTTCCGGCTTGTCCCGCGGCCCCCACCAGCCGACCCGCATGTGCATCGCACCGGCCCGTTCCGCTAGGGCAAGCCCGATGCTCCCCATGCCGACGATCCCGATCCTGGCGCCCGCCATCGACCGGGTGAGCATCTTCGCCCCCGCCGTCCACTCGCCCGAGCGCACCTGCCGGTCACCCAGAACGATCTGCCGCCGATGGGCGAGGATCAGCCCCAGGGCATGATCCGCCACATCGGCTGCATTGGCGTCCCCCGCATGGGTCACGGCCACGCCCCGCGCCCGCGCCCAGTCGAGGTCCACCCCGTCATAGCCCACGGTGAAGCAGGCTATCAGCCGCAGCGCCGCCATCCGATCCAGCATCGCGGGATCGAGCCGGAACTCGCCCGCCGTCACCAGCACCTCGACCTCCGCCAGCCGCGCCTGCCCGCTCTCCTCCCACAAGGCCATGACGTCATAGTGCGAGGAGAGTATGTCCAGCAGCGGCGCCAGATGCGGCTGCGCCACCAGGATCAGCGGGCGCGCTTCCCTCATCCCACCGCCCGCAAGGCTTGGGCGAAGTCCGCGATCAGATCGTCCGCATCCTCGCAACCGATGGAGATGCGCACCATATTGTCGCTGATCGCCAGCGCCTTCTTGCGTTCGGCGGGCACGGACAGATGCGTCATCGCCGCCGGATGGCTCGCCAGCGTCTCGGTCCCGCCCAGGCTGACGGCCAGCTTGGCGATCTTCAGCGCATCGAGAAAGGCGAAGGCCTCCGCCTCGCCGCCCTTCAGATAGAGCGAGAAGGTCGATCCCGCGCCCGTGCAATGGCGGCGGTAGATGTCGGCTTGCCGCTCCGTCTCCGGAAAGCCGAGATAGACGACCTTCTCCACCTGCGGCTGGTCCTTCAGCCAGGCGCAGACCTTGGCCGCATTCTCGCCCGCCCGGCTCATGCGCAGCTCCAGCGTCTCCAGCGACCGCAGCAGCATCCAGGCGGAATGCGGGTCGAGGATCGTGCCGATCGTGTTGCGCATCAGCCGGATCGTGTTGATCAGCGCATTGGACCCCAGCACGCCGCCCGCGACCAGATCGCTATGCCCGCCCGCATATTTGGTGAGGCTGTAGATGACCAGATCGGCGCCATGGCTCAGCGGATGCAGCCAGAGCGGGCCCAGAAACGTATTGTCGATCGCAATCGGCGGCAGATTTGCTTCGCCTGCGAACGAAAAGTCGCGCCGCGCAACTACCGCCTCCAGATCGACCAGCACATTGGTCGGATTGGCCGGGCTTTCCAAATAGATCAGCGCCACGCGGCCCAGGCCCTTGGCCTTTTCGATCACCGCGCCGATCTCCTCCTCGGTCGCGCCTGCGGGGAAGTCCAGCCACTGCACGCCGAACTTGCCGAGGATGCGCCCGATCAGCGATTCGGTTGCGGCATAGAGCGGGGCCGAATGCACGATCACGTCGCCCGGCTGCACCAGCGCGAGCAGGGTGGTCGCAATGGCCGACATGCCGCTGGAAAAGAGCAGCGCGTCTTCCGCTTCTTCCCAGACGGACAGCCGGTCCTCGGCAATCTCCTGATTGGGGCCGTTGAAGCGCGAATAGACCAGCCCTTCGGCGCCGCCGGGGCGGATGCCGGTCACGCCTTCGAAATGCCGCTTGCCCGCCGCCGCGCTTTCGAAGGCGAAGGTGGACGTCAGGAAGATCGGCGGCTTCAGCGACCCTTCGGACAAGGTGGGGTCATAGCCATGCCCCATCATCAGCGTCGCGGGTTTCAGCTTGCGGCCTTCGATCTCCATGATCGGTTGCTTGGGGCGGCGGCGGTTGTTCGCGGGTTCCACGCCGGTGAGGTCGGCTTCGGTTTCGCCGGTCATTCTATTCTCCTGCATGTCTCTGCGGCGTCTGCTGCGCCGCTCTGATGGCAGGGAGTGTAACGCTTTTCGGGGGGAGGGGGCCAGAGCGGATTTGTTAGATTATTTCATGGAACCAAACTTAAATTACTAGGCGCTCCGTGCTCCTGCACAGGCAGGAGCCCAGTCCTGCCGTTTGAACTGGGCTCCTGCCTGCGCAGGAGCACGGAGCGTTTTGAGGCGAGGCAGCGTTGAACAAGATGACGTTTATATATTCTCATCCTACATCCTCCCCATGAACCAACGCCTACCCGAACTGCTGGAGCAATGGTTCACCTCCCGCGGCTGGACACCCCGCCGCCATCAGCGCGACATGTTGAGCGCCGCCCGATCCGGCAGCCATGCGTTGCTCGTCGCGCCCACCGGCGCGGGCAAGACGCTGGCGGGGTTCCTGCCGACCCTGACCGACCTGATCGAAAACCCGGCGGACGGGCTCCACACCCTCTATGTCTCGCCCCTCAAGGCGCTCGCCGTCGACGTCCGGCGCAACCTGCTCGCGCCGATCGAGGAAATGGGCCTGCCGATCCGCGTGGAGACCCGCACCGGCGACACTCCCTCCGATCGCAAGGCGCGCCAGCGCGCCCGCCCGCCGCAAATCCTGCTCACCACCCCGGAATCGCTGTCGCTGCTGCTGAGCTATCCCGACAGCTTCCTGATGTTCGCGAGCCTGAAGACTGTCATCATCGACGAGGTCCACGCCTTCGCCACGCAAAAGCGCGGCGACATCCTCAACCTCTCCCTCTCGCGCCTACAGGCGATCAATCCCGGTCTGCGCCGCGTCGCTTTGTCCGCCACCGTCGCGGATGTCGACGCCTATCGCGCCTGGCTCGCGCCGGACGGAGACATTGGCGCGGTCACTCCAGTCATCGGTGAGCAGGGGGCGGAGCCTCATGTCGCGATCCTCATCCCCGAAGGCCGCATCCCCTGGTCCGGCCACAGCGGCAAATATGCCGCGCGCCAGGTCATGGAGGAAATCGAGCGCCGGGCCACGACGCTGGTCTTCTGCAACACTCGTGGTCTGGCCGAACTCATCTTCCAGGAATTATGGTCGGCCAACGACGGCAACCTGCCGATCGCCATCCACCATGGCAGCCTGTCGATCGAGGCCCGGCGCAAGGTCGAGGCGGCGATGGCGGCGGGAAAGCTGCGCGCCCTGGTCGCCACTGCCTCGCTCGACCTGGGCGTCGACTGGGGCAATGTCGATTGCGTGATCCAGATGGGGGCGCCCAAGGGCAGCTCGCGCCTGCTCCAGCGCATCGGCCGCGCCAATCATCGGCTCGACACGCCTAGCGAAGCCATCCTCATCCCCGGCAACCGCTTCGAATATCTGGAAGCCCGCGCCGCCCTCGACGCGGTCGAAGCGGGCGAACGCGACACCGACGATTTCCGCCCCGGCAGCCTCGACGTCCTTGCCCAGCATGTCATGGGCCTCGCCTGCGCCGCGCCCTTCCGCGAAGAGCAATTGCTGGCGGAAATCCGCTCCGCCACCCCCTATGGCGCGCTGACGAAAGAGGCCTTCGCCAACGTCCTCCACTTCATCGAGGGCGGCGGCTATGCCCTGCGCGCTTATGACCGGTTCAAGCGGCTGACCCATGATCCTGATGGAACATGGCGCGTCTCTCACCCCCGCTTCATCCAGCAGCATCGGCTGAATGCGGGCATCATCGTCGACCAGCCGGCGCTGGACGTGCGTTTCGCCAATGGCCGCAAATTGGGCACGGTGGAGGAGGGGTTCGCCGCCACGCTCCGGCCCGGCGACAGCTTCTTCTTCTCCGGCATGGCGCTGGAGGCGGTGCGGATGGACACGACCGACCTGATCGTTCGCGCCACGTCGAAGCAGGCGCGCATTCCCAGTTGGGGCGGCACCCGCATGGCGATGTCGACGCGCCTGGCCGAACGGGTGCGCCATTTCCTGGCCGAACCCGATCAATGGAGCCGCTTTCCGGAGGATGTGCGCGACTGGCTGGAGGTGCAGAAATATCGCTCGGCCCTGCCGGAACCGGGGCAGCTTCTGATCGAGACCTTCCCCCATGAAGGGCGCCACTATCTCGTCTGCTACAGTTTCGAAGGGTGGAACGCGCATCAGTCGCTGGGGATGCTGCTCACCCGCCGCATGGACGCGCAGGGGCTGATGCCGATGGGCTTCGTCTCCAACGACTATGCGCTTGCCGTCTATGGGTTGAAGCCTGTGACCGACCCGCAAAGTCTCTTTTCCGCCGACATTCTGGACCATGAGTTCATCGAATGGGTGGAACAGTCGAGCCTGCTGAAGCGCGCGTTCCGCGACGTGGCGGTGATCTCCGGCCTGATCGAGCGCCAGCATCCCGGCAAGCGCAAGACCGGGCGGCAGGTCACCTTCTCGACCGACCTCATCTACGACGTGCTGCGCAAATATCAGCCCGACCATCTGCTGCTGAGGGCGGCCTGGGCCGATGCCCGGGCAAAGATGACCGATGTGGGGCGTCTGGGCGATCTGATCGATCGCGCCTCGGCCACGATGCTGCACGTCGATCTGGATCGGGTGAGTCCGCTCGCCGTTCCGGTCCTGATCCTCATCGGCCGCGAGCAGGTCGCCCAGCATGAGGTGGAGGACGCGCTGCTGATCGAAGCGGAAGCCCTGGTGGCGGAAGCGATGCGGACGGATTGAATGGGGTGGATAGGCGCTTCTGAAGGGGAGCACGGTGCGCCATAGGGCGAACATCAGTACCCGCCACCCACCCCTAACCCGCGATTAGCCTGATTGCGGCGCTCGACACCCAGCCGCTGGGGCAGGGGCCGTCATAGGATTGCTTGCGGTCCACCGGTTCGGAGACGCCGCAATCGGCCGGCTCCGCCGCATTGTCGGCCGGAGGCGGCGGCACGATCACCACCCCCAGCCATTTCTGGTCGAGGCTGCGGGTGCAGACCCAGGCGCGGCCGCCTTCTCCCATCCGGGCGACCTCCTTCGCGTCGGCAAAGGGGGCGGCGCGCACCGCCAGCCCCTTGGCGCCGACCCGCGCCGCCTGTCCCATCGCCCCGCAGGCGTCGAGACGCGGACCGTCCTCACCAATCGTCACCGGGCGCGTCAGGGTCGATTCCAGGCGGGTTTCAGGCACATCCTCCCGCGGTGCGCCGGCCAGGGAACTGTTGGGCAAATCCTCCAGCACGTCGCTGCTTTTGGAGCAGGCGGCGAGCATCAGGGCCAGGGCAAGGACGACACGCATAGCCGCCTGATAGACCCTGCTTCCGATGGGCGAAAGACGGCATGTTTCGCTTTAGTTTCTTGCCCCTTTTCCCTATATGCTCGTGCATGAGCGAGGAAAGTCAGAACAACCCCAACCCCAACAGCTATGGCGCCGACAGCATCAAGGTCCTGAAGGGGCTGGATGCCGTGCGCAAGCGGCCCGGCATGTATATTGGCGACACCGACGACGGTTCGGGCCTGCATCATATGGTGTTCGAGGTCAGCGACAATGCGATCGACGAGGCGCTGGCGGGGCATTGCGACCGCATCCTCATCACCCTGAACCCGGACGGCTCCGTCAGCGTCGAGGATAATGGACGCGGCATCCCGACCGACATCCACAAGGAAGAAGGCGTGTCGGCGGCCGAGGTCATCATGACCCAGCTCCATGCCGGCGGCAAGTTCGAGAACACGTCCGACGACAACGCCTATAAGGTGTCTGGCGGCCTGCACGGCGTCGGCGTGTCGGTGGTGAACGCGCTCAGCGAATATCTCGACCTCAATATCTGGCGGGACGGCAAGGAGCATTATATGCGCTTTGCCTATGGCGATGCCGTGGCGCCGTTGAAGGTGATCGGGGACGCGCCTGCGGGCAAGAAGGGGACGAAGGTCACTTTCCTGCCCTCGACCGAGAAGGTGCCCGGCGACGGCGGCACGTTCAAGAACCACACCGAATTCGATTTCGAGAAGCTGGAGCATCGCTATCGCGAGCTGGCGTTCCTCAATTCAGGGGTGCGGCTATTCCTGGCCGATGCGCGGCATGAGGAAAGGAAGGAAGTCGAGCTGTTTTATGAGGGCGGCATCGCGGCCTTCGTGAAATATCTCGACCGCAACAAGCAGCCGCTGATGCCCGATCCGATCGCGATTTCGGGTAGCCGCGACGATGTGACCATCGACGTCGCACTGGAGTGGAACGACTCTTACTATGAGAATGTCCTCTGTTTCACGAACAACATCCCGCAGCGGGATGGCGGCACGCACCTCGCGGCCTTTCGCGCGGCGCTGACCCGGACCCTCAACAATTATGCCGACAAGTCCGGCATGTTGAAGAAGGAGAAGGTGTCGCTGACCGGCGAGGATATGCGCGAGGGGCTGACCGCCATCGTGTCGGTGAAGCTGCCTGACCCCAAATTCTCGTCGCAGACCAAGGACAAGCTGGTCAGCTCCGAAGTGCGCCAGCCGCTGGAAAGCCTGATGGCCGACAAGATGGCGGAATGGCTGGAGGAAAATCCCCAGCACGGCAAGATGATCGTGCAAAAGGTGATCGACGCCGCCGCCGCCCGCGAAGCCGCGAAGAAGGCGCGGGAACTCACCCGGCGCAAGGGGGTGATGGACATCGCCTCGCTGCCCGGCAAGCTGGCCGACTGCCAGGAGCGCGACCCCGCCAAGTCCGAACTCTTCCTGGTCGAGGGTGACTCGGCCGGCGGTTCGGCCAAGCAGGGCCGCAACCGGCATAATCAGGCGATCCTGCCGCTCAAGGGCAAGATTTTGAACGTCGAGCGCGCCCGTTTCGACCGGATGCTCTCGTCCAAGGAAGTCGGCACGCTGATCCAGGCAATGGGCACCGGCATCCGCGACGATTTCAATCTGGAAAAGCTGCGCTACCACAAGATCGTCATCATGACCGACGCCGACGTCGACGGCGCGCATATCCGCACGTTGCTGCTGACCTTCTTCTACCGCCAGATGCCGCAGATCATCGAGGCGGGGCATCTCTTTATCGCCCAGCCGCCGCTCTACAAGGCGACGCGGGGCCGGTCGGAGGTGTACCTCAAGAATGAAGCCGCGCTGGAAAATTATCTGGTCGACAATGGCGTCGATTCGATGGCGCTGGAAACCACCGGCGGCATGCGTTCGGGCGAGGATCTGCGTCACCTGATCGAGCATGGCCGGCGGATGCGCGCGGTGATGCGCTATGTGCCGCGCCGCTACAATCCGGCGATCATCGAGGCGCTGGCGATCAACGGCGCGCTCGATCCGGAACTTTCGCATGACGCGCAGGCCACGCGGCTGACCACGACTGTCCAGTGGATGGATGCGCAGGATGATGAGGGGAAGTGGAGCGGCCGGATCGCGGAGGAGGGCGGCTTCCACTTCGAGCGGCTGTGGCGCGGCGTCACCGACCATCATATGATCGAAGCGGGCTTCATCGGTTCGGCCGAGGCGCGCAAGCTGCACGCCATCGCCGCCGAGGAAGCGGACAGCTATCGCACCGGTAGCCGTCTGGTGACGGCCAAGGCCGCCGCCGCCGCCGAGGAAGCGGGCGACGACGATCTGCCGGTCGCGTCCAAGGGCGCGGTGACCGTGACCCGACCGAGCGAATTGCTGGAGGCGATCCTGGCGTCCGGGCGCAAGGGGCTGGCGATCCAGCGCTATAAAGGTCTGGGCGAGATGAACGCGGAGCAGTTGTGGGAAACCACGCTGGACCCGGACAATCGTTCGATGCTGCGGGTCGAGGTCGAGCAGGCGGACGTGGCCGACGAGATCTTCACCCGTCTGATGGGCGACGTGGTCGAGCCGCGGCGGGAATTCATCCAGGATAATGCGCTGAACGTCGCCAATCTGGACGTTTAACTCATGGAGCGGGTCCGTTGCGGCTGGGCCGGGACCGACCCGCTTTACTGCCAATATCATGATGAAGAATGGGGCGTGCCGGAGCGGGATTCGCGCATGCTCTGGGAAACGCTGATGCTGGAGGGGTTCCAGGCGGGCCTCTCCTGGATCACGATCCTGCGCAAGCGGGAGGCGTTCCGCGCCGCCTTTGCCGGTTTCGATCCGGACGAGGTGGCAGCCTTTGGCCCGGCGGATGTCGAGCGGCTGATGGGCGATCCCGGCATCGTCCGGGCGCGGGCGAAGATCGACGCGACGATCCGGGGCGCGCAGATATTTTGCGAAATGCGTGAGCGGGGCGAGGATTTTTCCGCCTATGCCTGGGGCTTTGTGAAGGGAAAGCCGATCCGGAACGATGGCTTGACCTTCCCGGCGAAGACCGCGCTGTCTGAAGCGATTTCGAAGGACCTCAAACAGCGCGGTTTCAAATTTGTCGGGCCGACCATCGTCTATGCCTGGATGCAGGCGGTGGGGATGGTGAACGATCATGCGGCAAGCTGCTTCCGGCGGGGGCAGGTCGCGGCGGCGTGAGGCGGTTCTGGCTTCTGGCTTCCGCCCTGACGATGGCGGGCTGTGGCGGCGAGAAGGAAGTGCCCGCCGCGAATATCGCGCAGTCCCAGGCATCCGCGCCGATCATCATCCAGAATGAAGTGGCGAACCAAAGCGTTGAAAACGAGGCGCAAAGGGTTCCACGTGGAACAGAGGAGGAACCGGCTGCGCCGCCGCCCGATCCCGGCCGACCCGCTGAGAATCGGTATCGGGCGATCGGGACAGAGCCCTTTTGGGCTGTGACGGTGAAGGGATCGGTCGTCACATTGGAGCGACCGGACAAGGCGCCGGTCCGCTACGCCGTTTCGCGCCACGACGACGGGCGGGCCATCCGCTATATGGGCGTTGGTTTTTCGATGACCGTCACCGAAGGACCATGCAGCGACGGGATGAGCGATGCCGTCTGGTCCGACCGGGTAGCGATCGCCTTTGGCGAAGGGACGCTGAGCGGCTGCGGCGGTATGCGGGACGATCAAGCCCAGCCTTGAATTGAAGGCCGGGCTTGCCGTGCAGGTAGGCGGTTAGATGCCGCCCAGATAATCGAGCTTGCCGATCGGCACACCCGCTTGCCGCAGCAGCGCATAGGCCGTCGTCACATGGAAATAGAAATTGGGCAGGGCGAAGCCCAGCGCATGGCTGCGCCCGGTGAAGGGGAATTCGCCGCGCGGGGTCTTGAGCACCACCTCCACATCGTCCCGGCCGTCGATCCGTTCGCGGGGCACGGATTCGAGGAAGGCGATCGTCTTCGCGATCCGGTCCTGCAGATCGGCAAAGCTCTGTTCGCTGTCGGCCATCGGTACCGGATCGAGCGCGCCGATGCGGATCACCGCGCCCTT
This sequence comes from Sphingobium sp. 15-1, assembly GCF_013375535.1. GTDB lineage: Bacteria > Pseudomonadota > Alphaproteobacteria > Sphingomonadales > Sphingomonadaceae > Sphingobium > Sphingobium aromaticivastans. The sequence goes on along the minus strand of NZ_JABXJG010000001.1, from coordinate 2,472,389 downwards.
GGCGCCATCGCTGGCATATTGCACTTGGGCGGTGAGGGGGGCCATATCCTCGATCAGCCGCGCCTGCGTCAATGTCAGCGGATCGATCCCTTTTTCAGCGGCATAGGCCGCGCCCTTGTCCAGAAGCGCGGACAGGTTGCGCAGGCCCCGGATGAAGGCGGGAACGGTCAGGTCGTACAGGTCGGTGGCCACCAAGCTCTCCTCATGATGTGAGAGGCCAAGATATGGCGCCGATCGCCTCTGTCGATACCCTGCCGAAATAAAAGGACCGGCCGGCGGGCTCCATGCCGGCCGGTCAGGGGGCAACCGGATCAGGTCAGCGCGGGACGCTCGCGGGGCGCGATGGTGAAGAAGGGCATGGCATGGTGCACGATCCAGCCGATCGTCGCCGCATAAAGGATGGTGCCAAGCCCGACCGTGCCGCCCAGCAGCCAGCCGATCGCCAGCACGCCGATCTCGATGCCGGTGCGCACCCATTTGACCGGCCATCCGGTGCGGCGGCAGAATCCGGTCATCAGCCCGTCGCGCGGCCCCGGCCCCAGGCCCGCGCCGATATAGGCGCCGCCCGCAATGCCGTTGAGCACGATCCCGGCCGCCAGCCAGGCGAAGCGCAATGCGTAGCCCTCCGGCACTGGCAGGATCATCAGGCTCAGGTCCACCGCCGTCCCGATCACCACGATGTTGCAGACGGTGCCGATGCCGGGCCTTTGGCGCAGCGGCCACCAGAGCAGCAGTACGACCGCGCCGATCAGATTGACCGTCATGCCGAAACTCAGCCCCAGGCGCGGCGCCAGCCCCTGGTGCAGCACGTCCCAGGGGTCCAGCCCCAGATTGGCGCGCAGCATCAGCGCCATGGAAAAACCATAGAGGCCCAGGCCCCAGAAAAGCTGAAACAGGCGGCGGTGCATCATCATGGCGGAGGACATCGCCCGAAATGGCCTTTTACAAAACGGCCAGTATTGGGTAAGTGGCCCCTTCATTCTCTGGATTGGAACGGATTGCCATGTCCACTTCCCTGTTGCGGCCACCATCCCTTTTGCGCCTGCTGGGCGCCTGGCGCGCCGAGGACAGCGCCGAGCCCGCCTATCGCCAATTGGCGCAGGCGTTGCGGATGCTGGTGCTGGACGGGCGCGTCGGCTTGAATGTCCGCTTGCCGGGGGAACGGGAACTGGCCGCCGCGCTGGGGCTCAGCCGTACGACTATTGCCGCCGCCTTCGATCGGTTGCGCGACGAGGGATTTCTGGAAAGCCGCCAGGGGTCGGGCAGCGTCACCCGCCTGCCGCCGGGCCGGATGGAACAGACCGTGCCAGAGATCGATACGGCGAGCGGCGGCAATATCCTGAACTGGACCCATGCCGCGCTGCCCGCCGCGCCGGGCGTCGGCCGCGCCTATCAGGTGGCGGTGGAGGCGCTGCCCGCCTTTCTGGGCGAGCTGGGCTATGATCCGCTGGGCCTGCCGCCGCTGCGTCGGGCGATCGCGGCCCATTATGAGCGGCGGGGATGCCCGACGAGTCCGGACCAGATCATCGTCACCAACGGCGCGCAGCAGGGATTCTCGCTCCTGCTGCACTGGCTGGCCGGGCCGGGGGACCGGGCGGTGATCGATCATCCCACCTATCATAATGCGATTCAGGCCTTGCAGCGCGCCCATGTCGTGCCGGTGCCGGTCGGCCTGCCCGCGCAGGGGTGGGACATTGACGCGATGGAGGCGGCCTTCCGCCAGACCAGCCCGCGCTTCGCCTATATCATTGCGGATTTCCACAACCCGACCGGGCGCAGCATGGACCCGGCCACCCGCCGCGCATTGGTGACCGCCGCCGCCCGGTCGCACACGCCGCTGATCATCGACGAGACGATGGCGGCGATGGGGCTGGACAATATGCCGCCGCCGCCCGTCGCGGTGCATGATCCTTCGGGGCGGCAGGTGATCACTTTGGGTTCGGCCAGCAAGATTTTCTGGGGCGGGCTGCGCGTCGGTTGGATTCGCGCCGATCCGCAGACCGTCGCCGCGCTGGGCCGCCTGCGCACGACGATGGACATGGCGAGCCCGGTGGTGGAGCAGCTTGCCGTCGCGCATCTGATCGACGGCGACGAAGGGCTGGGCGCTCGGGCGGAGATGCTGCGCGGGCGTCGCGACCATCTTCTGGGGCTGATCGAGCGGCATTTGCCGCACTGGCGCGTCGAATCGCCTGCGGGCGGGCTATCGCTCTGGGCGGAGCTGCCGCGTGGGGAGGCGACGGCGCTGGCGGCCATTGCCGAAAGCCATGGCGTGCGCGTCGCGCCGGGGCCGCGTTTCGGCGTCAGCGGCGCATTCGAACGCTTCCTGCGGCTGCCCTTCACTTTATCCGAGGAGCAGTTGACGGCGGGGGTCGAGCGCTTGGCCGAAGCCGATGCGCGGCTGCACGCCCGCATGCCGCGAGGCCGCGATTCGCTCGCCGCGGCGTTGGAGGCCGACCGGTTGATCTGATGCGAACGCTTTTCCGGCAGGTTTTGGCCAGTTGCGGTCATTCTCAGCCGTTAAGCGCATCGTGCTCCTGCGAAGGCAGGAGCCCAGTTCAAACAGTGCGATGATCCACAGACGGCGGGACTGGGCTCCTGCCTTCGCAGGAGCACGGTGTATTTCAAGGAAAGCAGGCGGTCCGCTTCCCACCCGAAACAGCGGCGCTATGGGATATATGCAAAAAGGGCCGCGTGAAAAATCCACGCGGCCTTTTTCATCAAGCCTTGCAGCTCAGGCGGCTTATTTCGCCGCCTTGTAGCGCTCGATCGCTTCCAGCGTGATGCGGCGGGCATCTTCGGCGCCGCCCCAGGTGCCGATGCGCACCCACTTGGTCTTTTCCAGATCCTTATAGTGGGTGAAGAAATGTTCGATCTGCTCCATCACGATGCCGGGCAGATCGTCCTTTTCATCGACCTCGCTATAATAAGGGAAGGTCTTGTTGTCGGGCACGCAGACCAGCTTTTCGTCGCCGCCGGCTTCGTCTTCCAGATTCAGCACGGCGATCGGGCGGGCGCGCACGACCGACCCCGGCACGAAGGGCGAGCGGGCGATGACCAGCGCGTCCAGCGGATCGCCATCGGGCGACAGCGTGTGCGGCACGAAGCCGTAATTCGCCGGATAGCGCATTGGCGTGTGCAGGATGCGGTCCACGAACAGCGCGCCCGAAGCCTTGTCGAACTCATATTTGACCGGCTCGCCGCCGACCGGAACCTCGATGATGACATTCAGGCTGTTGGGCGGATCGTCGCCAACGGGGATCAGTTCGATATTCATGAGACTACAAGCCTTTGTAAACGCGTTGGTCTTTGCGGGCGGTTATGTTTTCGGTTTCAGCAGCCGATCGAGACTGCCTTCACCCTCTCCCATTTTTTCGAGGCGCGGATAGCGCAGGCCGCCGGAATAAGCGAGGCTCAAAGTGCGATAATATTTGTCCTGCTTTAGTATGATCTGGAGCGGTTTGCCGGACTTGATCGCGGCCTTGAACACATCGCCCGAATATTCGTCGCCATTGATCGCGACGATCTTGGAACCGATGGCAAGGCCCGCCTTGAAGGCTGGGCTGTCCCAGACGACGTTGCTGATCTCGCCGTCATTCTTGACGATCATGCCGATGCCGAAGCTCTGGTCGGTGAATTTGCCCGAACCCTCGGCCGCCTTGGTGATGGCGCCGGGCGTGTCGCCATAGACCAGCTTGTAGCCGCCCAGCGTGAAGCCGCCCTTGGGCGTCTCCCTGGTCGTGCTGTCGACATATTTCTGGAAGAAGCCCGTCCAGTCATAGGGCGCGACCGCGTTCAGCGTCTTGATCACGTCGCCGCGATTATAGACGACCTGGCCCCAATCGCCGGGATTGATGCCGAAAAACGCCTGGGCGAAATCGTCGAGGCCCTTGGCGCCCTTGGTCTGCTGGCGGATGATCGCGTCCGCCTCCAGCCAGATCATCAGGCCTTCATTGTAATAATCCTCGGACCGCTGCCAGCTCGACCAGCCCTTGGGGCGGCGGGCGGAGATGATCGGGTCGTGGGTGGTGTCCTCCATCGGCCGCCATTCGCGGCCCCGCGTGGTGTCGAGCTTGGCGGCGATATGGGCGTAGGCGTCCAGCGTCTCCTGCTTGGAAAAAAGCCCCGAACGCGCGCCCAGCACATAGCCCCAGAATTGCGTCTGACCTTCATAGACCCAGAGCAGATTGTCCTGCATCGGCACGTTGAAATCAGGCGTCCACAGCAGGTCCGGGCGGCGGAACTTGCCGTCCCAGCTATGGGTGAACTCATGCGGCAAGAGGTTGCGGTCCAGCAGCGCCTCGCCATCGCCCCATTTCTTGAAATAGCCCGGCTCGACCTGATTTTCGGAAGAGCGGTGATGCTCCAGCCCGATGCCGCCCATCTCGTCGGTGATGGCGAACAGGAAGTCATAATGGTTGAAATGATAGGTGCCGAACAGCGCGCCCGCTTCATCGACCAGCTTCTTGTGATGGGCGATCTGGTCGGGTTTGGCGTCCAACTCGTCGGCATCGTCCGCGACGATGTTGAGCGTCACATTATGGCCGAGGTCGACCGGCTTGAAATAGAGGCCTGCGAACACCGGCGAATCCTGCAAGGCTTCATAATCGATCGTCTCATAGGCGACGGTCGATCCGGTCTTCTTGCCGCGCAGCGCGGTCGCGGCCTGCCAGCCGTCCGGATAGGTGACGGTCGCCTGGATCGGAATCTGGCGGGTATAATAGCCCGCCGGATAGAGCGACACCGACTCCCACTGGATGTTCAGCATCTTGGGCGTCACCACGACGCGGCCCTGATTGGGCTGGGTGGCCGAGAGGAACTGGAAGCTTGCGACGACCTGTTTCGTCCCCTGCGGCACGTCGATCACAAAGCCATAGACGTTGAGCGGATCGCGCTTCCACGCCAGCGGCTTGCCGTCGGCGGTGAAGGTGAGGCCGGTCAGCTTCTCGATCTGCCCGCGTGGCGCATGATTGCCCGGCAGCCATTGCGGCATCAGCAGCGTCATCGGCCCGGCGGCGGCGACGGGGATGGTTTCCTTGACGCGGAAGATGCGCTGCACCGTGTCGGTGGCGTCGACCTCCAGTTTGATCGTGCCGCCGGGATAGGGGGCGTCCTTGGGCGTCGGCGCGGCATTGTCGACCGGCAGCGCCGTGGGTTTGGAGCGGATCGCATCCTGCGCGATCAGCGGGGTTGCGATCGCCGTGGAAAGGAAAAGGGCGGCAGCAAGGCTGCGGATCATGAACGTCTCCGAAAAAGCGTGCGGTCGAACGACCGTATAACAGCAGCATGGCGAGCCATTCCGCTCTCGTCCACCCCCAACTCTTCTTGGCATATTGCACGACAAAAAAGCGCGTTTCCTTGCGGCGTCTTTATCGTTAAAGGCGCTCCCCCATGGCGAAGATCGAAACCCCGCGTCCGGTACGCGGCACGCAGGACATGCTGGGCGGCACGAGCGAAGCGTTTCAGGAACGTTTCGCGCATGTGGTCGCGACCTTCGACCGGGTGCGCAGGCTCTACGGCTTCCAGCGGGTGGAAGTGCCGGTGTTCGAATCGACGGCGGTGTTCGCCCGTTCCCTGGGCGAAAGCACGGACGTCGTTTCCAAGGAAATGTACACGTTCGAGGATCGCGGCGGCGACAGCATCACCCTGCGCCCGGAATTCACGGCAGGCATTTCCCGCGCCTATATCACTGAGGGTTGGCAGCAATATGCGCCGCTGAAGGTCGCGACCCACGGCCCGCTCTTCCGCTACGAGCGCCCGCAAAAGGGCCGTTTCCGCCAGTTCCACCAACTCGACGCCGAGATCATCGGCGCGGGCGAGCCGGGCGCGGACGTGGAACTGCTGGTGCTGGCCGACCAGTTGCTGCGCGAACTGGGCGTGTCGGAAGGCGTGACGCTCAATCTCAACACGCTGGGCGACGGGCCAAGCCGCGAAGCCTGGCGCGCCGCGCTGATCGCGCATTTCGAGGCGCATAAGGACCAGCTTTCGGAGGAGAGCCTCGATCGCCTGCACCGCAATCCGCTGCGCATCCTAGACAGCAAGGACCCGCGCGACCGCCCGGTGGCGGACAGCGCGCCGGACATCGACGCCTATCTGACGGACGAAGCGCGCAGCTTCTTCGAGAAGGTGACGGCGGGTCTCGACGCGGCGGGCGTGGCGTGGGAGCGCAATGCCCGGCTGGTGCGCGGCCTCGATTATTACCGCCACACCGCGTTCGAGTTCATCACCGACCGGCTCGGCGCGCAGGGCACGGTGCTCGGCGGCGGGCGCTATGACGGGCTGATCGAGAATCTGGGCGGTCCCTCGACCCCGGCGGTCGGCTGGGCGGCGGGGATCGAGCGGCTGGCGATGCTGGTGGATATGCCGGAGATTGCCGGCCCGGTCGTGGCGGTCATTCCCATGGGCGAAGCGGCTGAGGTCAAGGCTACCGGCATCGTGGCCGATCTGCGCCGCGCCGGGATCGCCTGCGACATGGGGTATCGCGGCAATATGAAGAAGCGGATGCAGCGGGCCAATGCTTCGGGCGCGGCATGGGCGGTGATCCTGGGCGATGATGAACTGGCGCGGGGCGAGGCGGCTTTACGCAATCTCGGCACGGGCGAGCAGGAAGCCGTTGCCTTGGACGCCTTGATCGGGAAGCTGACGGCCCTCTGATGCATATCTCCGCCGAACGCATCGCGCAGATCGAGGCGCGCCGGGACGAAGTGCAGGCGTCGATGACGCGCGCCGACCTCGCGCCGGAAGAATTTGTGCGGCTGTCCAAGGAATATGCCGAGATCGAGCCGGTAGCCAAGGCCGCTCATGAAGTCCGCCGTCTCCGTCAGGAACTGGGCGCGCTCGAATATATGGCGGGCGGCGAGGATGCGGATTCCGATCCGCTGATGCGTGAAATGGCGCAGGAGGAGATGCAGCTCATCAAGGGCAAGCTTCCCGACGCCGAACGCGCCCTTGCGCTCCAGCTTCTGCCCAAGGACGCCGCTGATGCGCGCCCGGCCATGCTGGAAATCCGCGCAGGCACGGGCGGCGACGAAGCGGCGCTCTTCGCAGGCGACCTGTTCCGCATGTATCAGCGCTATGCCGACGCGCAGGGCTGGAAGATGGAACTTATCTCCGCCAACGCCTCCGAAGTCGGGGGCTATAAGGAAGTCGTCGCCAGCGTCACCGGCATCGGCGTGTTCGCCAAGCTGAAGTTCGAGAGCGGCGTCCATCGCGTCCAGCGCGTTCCCGCCACCGAAAGCGGTGGGCGAATCCACACTTCGGCGGCCACGGTCGCGGTGCTGCCGGAACCGGAGGAGGTCGACGTCCAGATTGCGGACAGTGACCTCAAGATCGACATCTATCGCGCTTCGGGGGCGGGCGGTCAGCACGTCAACACGACGGACTCCGCCGTGCGCATCACCCACTTGCCCTCCGGAATCGTGGTGACGCAGCAGGACGAACGATCGCAGCACAAGAACAAGGCCAAGGCGATGCAGGTACTGCGCGCCCGCATCTACGAAGTGGAGCGCGAGCGCGCCCAGAGCGAACAGGCGGGCGCGCGCAAGGCGATGGTCGGATCGGGCGACCGGTCGGAGCGCATCCGTACCTATAATTTTCCGCAAGGCCGGGTGACGGATCACCGCATCAACCTGACGCTGCACCGCCTGCCGGAAATATTGGAAGGGCCGGGCCTGTCCGAAGTCATCGACGCGCTGGTGGCGGAGGATGAAGCCGCCCGCCTTGCCCAACTGGACGGCGTGGCGTGAGCGCATTCGGCCCTGTCGAGCATCGTCATCCCCGCGAAGGCGGGGATCCATCTCCGGACGCCGCATCTGGTCGCAACTGATGGGAGATGGATCCCCGCCTTCGCGGGGATGACGGATATGGATATTCCCGCCGCCCTGCGCACAGCAACCGAGCGCCTCGCCCCCATCAGCGCCACCCCGCGCCTCGACGCCGAACTGCTCCTGGCCCACGCGCTGGAGATCGACCGTAACGACCTGCTGATGCGCCAGCGCGACTTGACCGTCCCGCCCGGTTTCGAATCCCTGATCGACCGCCGCCTGACCGGCGAACCCATCGCCTATATCACCGGCACCCGCGATTTCTGGACGATCAGCCTGCACGTCACGCCCGATGTCCTCATCCCCCGTCCGGACAGCGAAACGCTGATCGAAGCCGCCATCGACCATTTCGGCAGGCGGAGCCCCGCCCGCATCCTCGACCTCGGCACCGGTTCCGGCGCGCTGCTGCTCGCCGCGCTCAGCCAATGGCCGCAGGCGAGGGGGGTGGGGGTGGACATTTCTCCCGCCGCCCTCGCCGTGGCGCAGGGCAATGCCGATCGGCTGGGCCTCAGCGAACGGGCCGCCTTCCGGCTGGGCAACTGGGCCGAAGGGCTGGACGGCCCCTTCGACCTGATCCTCATCAACCCCCCCTATATCGCCCGCGACGTCGCGTTGACGGGCGACGTCCTCCATGAACCCGAAGGCGCGCTTTTCGCAGGGGCGGAGGGGCTGGACGACTATCGCCGGATCGCGCCGATGCTGCCGCGCCTGCTCGCATCGGACGGCATCGCCGCGATTGAGATCGGCTATGATCAGCGCTTTGCCGTCTCGGCCTTGCTTGCCGATCAAGGACTTAGCGTGTCGCTGCGCCGCGATCTGGCCGGGCATGACCGCTGTCTGGTCGCGGCGCCGGCGCGCCCGGCCTGACCGGACGAAGGATTTGCGCTTCGACAAGCTAAAATTGCTTGGTTTATGGCATGGAAGCCACTACATGGGGCTTAGGGACGGCACTATCCTGAGGATCTGCCCTGTGGGGCCGCGACAAGAAAAGGCCGTTTTCCCGCTCCTTCAAAGTCACGACGGCGCTGCTGCGCAAGCGCCGCTGGCAGGCAAGGGCATGGGCCGGTTGTGCGGCCCCTGTCCGGCGGAGCCTTACCCGGCCTGACTGTTCAGGCTGAGCTTTGAGGATGGCGACTGAACAGTGTTTTCAGTGAATGATGGCAAAGTGAACGCAAGGATCAGCTCTTGATCAACAACAGGCAGGCCGGTCGCCGGAATCGCGGCCGGAACAACAATGGTGGTCGTCCCAATGGTGGCAATCGGGGCGGTGGCGACAATGGCAACCGGATTGACAACCGCGCGCGCGGCAATGCGGCCCAGCTTCTTGAAAAATACAGGAATATGGCGCGCGACGCCCAGATGGCGGGCGATCGGGTGAATGCGGAATATTATCTGCAGTTTGCCGACCATTATTTCCGCGTCCTGGCCGACAACCGCGCCCGGCAGGAGGAGCAGCAACAGCGCTTCCGCCCCCGCGATGAGGGCTTCGACGATAATTTCGACGATTTCTACGCGGGCGATGAAGGCGGCGAGGACATTCGCGCCGATCAGGCCCCCGATCGCGGGCAGGATTTCGAGCGCCGCCGTGACGAACCGCGCGACTATCGTGAGGGCCGGAACGACCGCAACCGGCGCGACCGCAATGAGCGCAACGATCGGAATGATCGCAATGACCGGAACGACCGCCGTCGCGAGCGTCCGCCGGTAGAGGAAACGGTGGCCGAGGAAGCTGTGGAACAGCCCCGGCCCAAAGCGGCCCCCGAACGGAAGCCCGCGCCCGAGCCGGTCGCCGCCGCGCAGCCTGCTCCGGAAGCCCAGCCCGAAGCCGCCGAGGCGCCCCGCGCCCGCCGCGGCCGTCCCCGCAAGACGGCGGTCAAGGATGAGGAACAGGGCGGTCTGGACCTCGCCGTGCTGCCGCCCTCGATCGGGCGCGCCGACAATGATGCCGAGCCTGTCGAGGAAGCGCCGCGCAAGCGCACGCGCCGCGCCCGGCCTGCGGCTGAAGCGGCCGAATAAGTCTCTATCCCGCTTGATGGCGGGATGAGGCATGAAAAAGGGGACAGTGCTGCCGCGCTGTCCCCTTTTTTCATGGCCGTGCGGCGAAGGATCAGGCACCGGGCAGCGGACGCGGCCGGTGATTTTCATCGAGCGCGACGAAGGTGAACAGGCCGCTCGTCAGTTCGACCGTCTCCCCTTGCCGTCCCCGTGTCGCGATGACGTCGATCCGGATGGCGACGGACGTCCGTCCCCGCCGTTCCTCATGGGCATAGACCGACACGATGTCGCCCAGCAGGATTGGGGCGATGAACGTCATGCTCTCGATCGCCACCGTCGCGACGGCGCCCTGGGCGATCCGCGTGGCCACGATGCCGCCTGCAATATCCATCTGGCTGAGCACCCAGCCGCCGAAGATATGCCCGTTGGTGTTGATGTCCGTCAGGTGCGGCACCACACGCAACACCACTTCGCCCCTCTGTTCAGTCATCAGCGGAAACCTCATCTTTCATCCGGTCGAGGACCTGTTCGTCATGCCCCGTCCCGCTCGACAGAAATGCCAGCGCCATCAAACCCGTCCCCAGCATGAAGGTCAACCAGACGCCCAATATCGTCGCGATGATCATGTGGATCGGCATCGGACCGGCCCACCAGCGTAGGAAGAGCAGCGCCGCCGCCACGCATAGCGCGCCGCCCAGCGCCATCCACCCCATGATGCGGCGGAATCGCCGCCATGCGGTCCTGGCAATCTCTGGATCATCAAGGGCTTGTTTGCGCGTCATCCCTTTCCTTTGGGGTGTGAAAGTGGGATCATCAAGGGACTGAGGCATTTAGTCGGCAGGGAGGGAGATGGATCATGACGATCGCGGCGATTTTGCAACGCAAGGGACAGGATGTCGTCCAGGCGCAATCGAGCGACACGGTCCTGTCCGTGGTGCAATTGCTGGCGGAGCGGCGGATCGGCTGCGTGCCGGTGGTGGACGACGGCAAGGTGGTCGGCATCTTCTCCGAGCGCGATCTGGTTTATCGCGTGGCGCATGAAGGGGCGGCGGTGCTGGAGCGTCCGGTGGGCGAGATCATGACCGCCCCGGCCATCACCACGGACGACCATACGCCCGTCATCCATTGCCTGTCGCTGATGACGAAGCGGCGCATCCGGCATCTGCCCGTCGTGGTCGACGGCACGCTGGTCGGGCTGGTGTCGATAGGGGATCTGGTGAAGTTCCGCATCGATTCGATCGAATCGGAAGCGGCCGCCCTGCGCGACTATATCCAGACGGCCTGACCCGTCTCAGGCGGGCGCTTCGACCGGCGGCGCCCGCCGCGCGACCAGCGTGACCAGTTCCATCAGCGTCCCCCGCGCGCACAGAATCAGGGCGGCCAGAAAGGCGAGCCCGCCCGCCGGAACCAATATCCCCAGCCGAATCGGCGCGGCGAGGGGTGGCAGGATTCGGTCGACCGCCATCACTGCCCCAGCCATCAACAGGGAACAGCCAAGCCCCGGCGCCGCCGCCCGCATCAGGTCGATCAGCCGCAGCCCCATCGGCGCGCCCGCCAGCCGGGCGGTGATCAGCGTCAGAATCGGTAAAGCGCCAAACCACGCCCAGGCTAGCCCGATCGCCCCGAATCGAATCCCGATGAAGAAGGCGGTCGGCATCAGCACAGCGCCCACCGCCGCGACCCGCGCCGTCGTCCCCGGCCGGCCCAGCGCATTGCTGACCGGCGCGAACATCACCTGCAACGTCATGAACGGCATGGCGAGGGCGAGAATCGCGACGAAGGGCGCCATGTCCCGCCACTTCGCGCCGAACAGCGTCTCGACCAAAGGCCCTGCCGTCGCCGCCATGCCCAGATAGACCGGGCAGGAAATCAGCAGCAGCAGCCGCACCGCCTTGCAGAAGGACCATGCGATTCGCGCCGGGTCCTTCTGCATCCGCGCATAGGCGGGAAAGGCGACGTCGTTGAGCGGCGGGATGAATTTGCTGACGAAGATCTGCGTCAGGAACAGCGCCTCGGCATAAAGGCCCAGTTGATGCGGCTCCAGCACGCGCCCGCCGATGAAGATGTCGGCCTGACTCTGCACGATCCAGAAAAGCTGCCCGCCCAGCAATGACGCGCCATAAGCCACCATCGCCCCGGTCCCGCGAAAATCGAAGCTGGGAATCGGCAGGAACCCGGTCGCCAGCACATAGCCTATGCCCTTGACCCAGAAGCCCGCGATCGGCGCGAACACCAATGTCCACACGCCCCAGCCCGACAGCGCCCCGGTCAACGCCACCGCCGCCGAAGCGATGGCCGCGATCAGGTTGACCAGCGCGGGCCGCCGGAAGTCCATCGCCCGGCCCATGATCGCCTCGGGAATCGAGATGAAAGGCGTCGACAGATAGAGCAGCGCCTGCACCCGCAGCAGTTGGGCCACCATCGGCTGGTCGTAATAGCTGGCGGCCAGCGGCGCGATCGCCAGTTGCGCCAATGCCAGCCCGCCGTTCAGCAACAGCATGATGCCGAAGGCCTGCCGCAATTTATGGGTCTCTATCGTCTCCGACTGGACCAGCGCGCTCACCAACCCATAGC
>NZ_JABXJG010000001.1:0-2457500 GCF_013375535.1 Sphingobium sp. 15-1 | reverse complement strand
TTCGCGGAGCAGCGGCAAATATTTCCAGAGATGAAGAGTAGCGGATTTGCTGGCTTGCCAGCAATTATGAGGACGCTCGTTGAGCGGACCTCTCTTTGACATTGTGAATGGGTTTTTTAATCGATGCCGTGGCGACATGGTTCGGTTTCACACGATCTTCGGATCGGATGGAAACGAGTGTGTTGTACACAAATGATTATCTGGCTGAGTTAAAATCACCACACCGTGAATGCTGATGCAGCGCTGTCTTCCAGTGCTGTCATTGGTGGTGTGGACTCTCAAGCGTGAGGTAAGGGCATCTGGTGAATGCCTTGGCATGTACAGGCGATGAAGGACGTGGCACGCTGCGATAAGCGTGGGGGAGCTGTGAGCAAGCTTTGATCCCGCGATTTCCGAATGGGACAACCCACCTTCACCATTTAATTCCGTTGTTGGCGGTTCTTTCGGGAGCTGGCAGCCGCGTAGTTAAATGGGAGAGGTATCACTAAGCTGAATAAAATAGGCTTTGGTGAGGCGAACCCGGAGAACTGAAACATCTCAGTACCCGGAGGAAAAGACATCAACCGAGATTCCGTTAGTAGTGGCGAGCGAACGCGGACCAGGCCAGCGCCTGGTGTTTAGTTAACAGAAGCCTCTGGAAAGTGGCGCCATAGCGGGTGACAGCCCCGTATGTGAAAGCGAAACATCAGGACTTGAGTAGGGCGGAGCACGTGAAACTCTGTCTGAACATGGGGGGACCACCCTCCAAGCCTAAATACTCGTACATGACCGATAGCGAACCAGTACCGTGAGGGAAAGGTGAAAAGCACCCCGATGAGGGGAGTGAAACAGTACCTGAAACCGGATGCCTACAAGCAGTGGGAGGGTCCTTGAGACCTGACCGCGTACCTCTTGCATAATGGGTCTGTGACTTAGTGTATCATGCAAGCTTAAGCCGTTAGGTGTAGGCGCAGCGAAAGCGAGTCTGAATAGGGCGACTGAGTATGATGCATTAGACCCGAAACCCGGCGATCTAGGCATGACCAGGCTGAAGGTGCGGTAACACGCACTGGAGGGCCGAACCGTTTAATGTTGAAAAATTATCGGATGAGTTGTGTTTAGGGGTGAAAGGCCAATCAAGCCGGGAAATAGCTGGTTCTCCGCGAAATCTATTGAGGTAGAGCGTCGGATGATTGCCGTTGGGGGTAGAGCACTGGATGGATGCGGGGGTCGCGAGATCTACCAACTCTAACCAAACTCCGAATACCAACGAGTCTAGTCCGGCAGACAGACGGCGGGTGCTAAGGTCCGTCGTCAAAAGGGAAACAGCCCTAACCTACAGCTAAGGTCCCCAAGTCACGTCTAAGTGGGAAAGCATGTGGAACTTCCAAAACAACCAGGAGGTTGGCTTAGAAGCAGCCATCCTTTAAAGAAAGCGTAACAGCTCACTGGTCTAAATAAGAGGTTCTGCGGCGAAGATGTAACGGGGCTCAAGACGTGCACCGAAGCTTAGGGTGTGATCGTTTACGATCACGCGGTAGCGGAGCGTTCCGTAGGCCGTTGAAGCCATCTGGTAATGGGTGGTGGAGGTATCGGAAGTGCGAATGCAGACATGAGTAGCGATTAACAGTGTGAGATGCACTGTCGCCGAAATTCCAAGGGTTCCTGCTTAAAGCTAATCTGAGCAGGGTAAGCCGGCCCCTAAGACGAGCCCGAAGGGGGTAGTCGATGGGAACCACGTTAATATTCGTGGGCCTGGAGGTGTGTGACGGATGGCGTAACTTGTCTGGCCTTATTGGATTGGTCCAGGCAGGGAAGTTGTCCCAGGAAATAGCCCCTCCGTATAGACCGTACCCTAAACCGACACAGGTGGAATGGTAGAGTATACCAAGGCGTTTGAGAGAAGTATCCTGAAGGAACTCGGCAAATTGCCTCCGTACCTTCGGAAGAAGGAGGCCCCACATATGCGCAAGCACTTGTGGGGGGCACAGGCCAGGGGGTAGCGACTGTTTAGCAAAAACACAGGGCTCTGCTAAGTCGGCTTCAAGACGACGTATAGGGCCTGACGCCTGCCCGGTGCCTGAAGGTTAAGAGGAGGTGTGCAAGCACTGAATTGAAGCCCAGGTAAACGGCGGCCGTAACTATAACGGTCCTAAGGTAGCGAAATTCCTTGTCGGGTAAGTTCCGACCTGCACGAATGGCGTAACGACTTCCCCACTGTCTCCAGGATATGCTCAGCGAAATTGAATTCTCCGTGAAGATGCGGAGTACCCGCGGTTAGACGGAAAGACCCCGTGCACCTTTACTGCAGCTTCAGAGTGGCATTAGGAAAGAACTGTGTAGCATAGGTGGGAGGCTTTGAAGCGATGACGCCAGTTGTCGTGGAGCCATAGGTGAAATACCACCCTGTTGTTTTCTGATGTCTAACCTCGCACCGTTATCCGGTGCAGGGACCCTCTGTGGCGGGTAGTTTGACTGGGGCGGTCGCCTCCTAAAGAGTAACGGAGGCGCGCGATGGTGGGCTCAGGACGGTTGGAAACCGTCTGTTAGAGTGCAATGGCATAAGCCCGCCTGACTGCGAGACTGACAAGTCGAGCAGAGACGAAAGTCGGTCATAGTGATCCGGTGGTCCCTCGTGGAAGGGCCATCGCTCAACGGATAAAAGGTACGCCGGGGATAACAGGCTGATGATTCCCAAGAGCTCATATCGACGGAATCGTTTGGCACCTCGATGTCGGCTCATCACATCCTGGGGCTGGAGCAGGTCCCAAGGGTTTGGCTGTTCGCCAATTAAAGTGGTACGTGAGCTGGGTTCAGAACGTCGCGAGACAGTTTGGTCCCTATCTGCCGTGGGCGTCGAAATTTGAGAGGAGTTGACCCTAGTACGAGAGGACCGGGTTGAACATACCTCTGGTGTACCTGTCGTCCTGCCAAGGGCGCAGCAGGGTAGCTATGTATGGACGGGATAACCGCTGAAAGCATCTAAGCGGGAAGCCTCCCTCAAGATAAGATTTCTTCGAGCGGTCGTAGACCACGACCTTGATAGGCCGGATGTAGAAGTGTGGTAACATATGGAGCTAACCGGTCCTAATTGCTCTGATCGCGCCTGAGAGTCCCACCATCAATGACAACACTGGATAAACCCAGCGTCAGCCATTGAACGTGGTGATCAACCTCATGCCAGATAACAAACCAACTCATTTGTTGACGCGTTTCTCAAGTGAAACGCTCATATGTGCACGGCACCGATTAAAAAACAAAGCGCAAGCTCTATTGCTTGGTGACCATAGCGTCTGTGACCCACCCGATCCCATCCCGAACTCGGCCGTGAAACCAGTCTGCGCCGATGGTACTGTGGCTCAAGCCCCGGAAGAGTAGGGCGTCGCCAGGCATTATAGCTTACGCTTTGTTCAATATACACAAAACCCATTCGCAATATTTGCGGCCTCCGCAGCGATCTCTAGTGTCGCGGGATGGAGCAGCCCGGTAGCTCGTCAGGCTCATAACCTGAAGGTCGTAGGTTCAAATCCTACTCCCGCAACCAGAGGCCGCAACTCACTTCATCACAGCATAAGTCGTCCAGCGGAGTTCTCTCTCGCTGCGGCGCTTCATTCTCGCAGCGCGATCATGGAAATCTGCCGGCCGTAATCCGGTTCAGCGCGATGGCATGACCGGCGATAGCTGTAAAAGCGATCCGGCTGGCTATAGGTGTCCTCATCCAGCAGCTCGATCCGGCCGATCCCGGCCGCGGCCAGCCGTGCTGCGACATAGGCCGCAATGTCGAATTGGCAGTGCCCCTCACGGCCCGCCGTGAAGAAACGGTCATTATCCCCGTCCGCCGCTGCAAAACGTTCCGCGAAATCCAGCGTCACTTCATAGGACGCACGACCGATGCAAGGGCCGATTGCGCAGGCGATCCGCTCCCGCGAAGCCCCCAGCGCTTCCATCGCGGCGATCGTGGCCTCTGTCACGCCGGCCAACGCGCCTTTCCATCCGGCATGCGCCGCGCCGACCACGCCCGCGGCAGCATCGGCAAACAGTACCGGCACGCAATCCGCGGTGAGAATCCCCAATATCAGTCCCGGCCGATTCGTGACCATCGCATCGGCAGCCGGCCGGTCGTCGGCGGCAATCGGCGCCGTGACCGCCACCACCTCGGGCGAATGGACCTGATGCACCGTCACCAGCGTCGCGCCGGGCAGGAGCGCATCGCGTGCCAGATCGCGGTTGCGGAGAACGGCCTCGCGCTCATCCTCCGAGCCCAAGCCGACATTCAGACCCGCGTGAATCCCGCCTGAAACGCCGCCTTGGCGTCCCGCGAAACCGTGCAAGACATCGCCCAGGCCCGCCGCCCGAAGCAATTCAACCATCCGTCACTCCTTCGGACCTTCGCGGCGCGCGCTATTGAACCATGTCCCGAATGCGCAACATACTTGCGCACGCCAGATTAGGCGATAGTCTCCGCTTCATCACAAAAGGGGAGCGGCTGCAACGCCGCCCGGGCAAAAGACATCAAGATAAAGGGCTCCATCATGATTTTCGGGCGCATCAAGCCACTGGACGCCATATTGGCCACGGCCGAGAAAAAATCTCTCGTCCGGACATTGGGGCCGGTTCAACTGACGCTACTTGGAGTCGGGGCCATCATCGGCACCGGCATTTTCGTTTTGACCGCCGCCGCCGCGCAAAAGGCCGGGCCGGGCATGATGTGGAGCTTCATGATCGCGGGGGCCGTCTGCGCCTTCGCCGCGCTCTGCTATTCCGAAATCGCCTCCATGGTGCCGGTGTCCGGGTCCGCCTATACTTACACCTACGCCGTCGTTGGGGAACTGCTCGCCTGGATGGTGGGCTGGGCGCTTATCCTGGAATATGCGGTCGCGGCCAGCGCCGTTTCGGTGGGCTGGTCCGGCTATTTCATGGGACTTCTCAAAAGTATAACCGGGCTTGAGCTACCACAGGCGCTCGCCGCGGGGCCGGTCTGGACGATGAACGGCCTTATCCCGCATGCCGACTTCACCCATGGCGTCATCAATATTCCCGCCATCGTCGTGGCGCTGGCCGTGACCGCCCTGCTGGTCATCGGCACCACCGAAAGCGCCCGCGTCAACGCCGTGCTCGTTGCCATCAAGGTGACCGCGCTCACCGCCTTCATCATCCTGACGCTGCCTGTGCTCGACACAGGCAATTTCTCTCCCTTCGCGCCCAATGGCTGGTTCGGGCCGGAAGGCACCAGCGGCATGGGCATCGTCGGCGCCGCGGCATCGATCTTCTTCGCCTATGTCGGCTTCGATGCGGTTTCGACCGCGGCGGAAGAAACCAAGAATCCGCAGCGCAACGTCCCCATCGGCCTGATCGGTAGCCTTGCTATCTGCACCGTCTTTTACCTGTTGGTCGCGGCTGGCGCGATCGGCGCGATCGGCGCGCAGCCGGTGCTGGGTCCGGACGGTTCAGTGGTGGCGCCCGGATCGCAGGGTTTTGCCGCCGCCTGTGCAACTGCGGCCCATGCTCAGGACCTCGTCTGCTCCAATGAAGCGCTGGCCCATGTGCTGCGCTCGATCAACTGGACGGTCGTGGGCAATGCGCTCGGCCTGGCCGCCAATCTTGCATTGCCATCCGTCATTTTGATGATGATGTTCGGCCAGACCCGCATCTTCTTCGTGATGGCGCGTGACGGCCTGCTGCCGGAAAAGCTCGCCAGCATCCATCCCCGCTTCAAGACGCCTCATATCGTCACCATGGTGACGGGCGTCTTCGTCGCCATCGGCGCGGCGTTGCTGCCCGTGGGCCAGCTCGCGGACATTTCCAATTCCGGCACGCTGTTCGCCTTCTTCATGGTGTCGATCGCTGTGCTGGTACTGCGCGTGAAGGAACCGGGGCGGGCTCGTCCGTTCCGCACGCCCGGGGTATGGGTGATCGCGCCGATGGCTGCCTTCGGCTGCGTCTTCCTCTTCTTCAACCTGCCCGTCGATGCGCAGCTCGTCCTGCCGGTTTGGGGCGGTTTCGGCCTCGTGCTGTATTTCCTCTATGGCTATCGCAAGAGCCATGTCGGGCGCGGCGTGGTTGAAACCCATGAACA
Source organism: Sphingobium sp. 15-1 (assembly GCF_013375535.1). Lineage (GTDB taxonomy): Bacteria > Pseudomonadota > Alphaproteobacteria > Sphingomonadales > Sphingomonadaceae > Sphingobium > Sphingobium aromaticivastans. The sequence continues at coordinate 2,451,445 of NZ_JABXJG010000001.1, read as the reverse complement.
GGATATTGGCATTCCGCCGCAGCCGGTGCCGCCCATGCCCGGCGCGCATACGCCGGGCGGTCAGGACGCCTGATCGGGTCAAAGGGGCGGGTGACACCGCCCCTTTTTAGTGCAGCGCCTCGAATTCGTGATCGCGCAGCGCCCCATGGTGGGGGCGGGTGAATAATTTCCCCCGCTCCGCCCAGGCGACGATCAGGAAGGAGATTGCGCCGAACACCATCAATCCCAATGTCAGCGGCAATGTCGTCCCGTCGAAGGCGCGGCCGATCAGGCTGCCCAGCGCGCTCGACACGGCGGTGGTGAGAAAGGCCTGAAAGGAAGAGGCAACGCCTGCGCCTCTTGCGAAGGGCTCCATCGAAATCGCGCTGAAATTGGACGCGGTGAAGGCGACCGTCATCATAGTCGCCGCCTGCAGGATCATGAAGCTGACGATGGTCTCATGGCCCGTCAGGATCACCGCCAGATGCACGGCGTTGATCAGCACCAGGCACAGCAGCGCGGTCTGGCTCAACCGCCGCGCGCCGAAGCGGGACACAAGGCGGCTGTTGAGCAGGCTGCCTATCCCCATGCTGCCGGCGATGGCGGCGAAGGCGACGGGGAAAATCTCCTGCGCTCCGAAAATGTCGAAGAAGATTTGCTGCACGGACAGGATGAAGCCGATCAGGCCGCTCATCACCACGCCGCTCGCCATCATATAGCCGATCGAGCTGCGCGTGCGGACGACCGTTCCGACCGTCTGGAAAATCGCGCGCGCACTGATCCGCAGCCGGTTCTCGGGCAGCAGCGTTTCCGGCAGGCGCATCGCCATCCACAGCAGGATCAGCGTCGCCAGAATCGCCAGCGCCCAGAATATCCAGCGCCAGGGCGCGATCCACAATATCGCCTGGCCGAATGTCGGCGCCATGACCGGGATCAGCATGAACACCGCGAAGATCAGCGACATGACCCGCGCCATCGCATCGCCCCGGAAGCGGTCGCGGACGATGCCGACGGTGATGACGCGGCTGGCGCCTGCGAAGAATCCGGCGCAGGCCCGCCCCGCCAGCATCATGGTGAAGCTGTGCGCCCCGGCGCAGGCGATGGAGGAGAGGATGAACAGGGCCATCGCGCTGCCCAGCACCCGCTTCCGCCCGAATCGGTCGGACAGCACGCCGAACAGCAGTGATCCGACCCCCAATCCCAGAAAATAGATGCTGATGATCAATTGCCGGTCGTTGGGGTGGGGAATTGCCAGATCCCGGCCGATGGCGGGCAGAGCCGGCAGCATCGGATCGATCGACATCGCATTCATCGCCATCAGGCAGGCGCAGAGCATCACGAACTCGCGGAAAGCTATGTCCTTTTTCGGCTGCCCTGCGACGATTTCGGGGTGATCGGTCATGCGGGTGGCTATGGGGACAATCGGCCGTCCGCGCCACCCCCTTTAGCGTCACCGGGCAAGGTTGCCCCCGCTTTATCCCGCTTATGGTGTTTATCGCGTTAACCATTTTTTATCTGCTGCCGGTGCAGCCTGCCGCTTGTCGAAAACCATCAAGTCGAAATCCATGAGGGGGATTCGGTTATGGCCAATGGTCTGAAGAGCGCGCAATTTCTGATGCAAAGCCGTCTTTCGGGTGCGGCAAGCGGAACTGCGGAAGCCTGTTTCGATCTGGGGGTCGCCTATAGTTGCGGCACGGGCGGCTTTCCCGTCGACCTGATCGAAGCGCATAAATGGTTCAACCTGGCCGCTCTCAAGGGCAGCGAGGAAGGCCAGACGATGCGCGCCGAAGTGGCCGGGGAAATGTCCGCCCGCGAAATCGCGGAGGCTCAGCGCCAGGCGCGCGCGCTGATCGCGACGACGCAGTTGCGCGCTGCCTAGAGCATCGTGCGGAAAAGCGGGAACCGATTTTCTGCAAAAAACGATGCGACGACAAAAGAATAGAGCGTGCGGCATGCGTCAGATTTAACGCAGCGCGCTCTGGCTTTTCTGAGGGGCCGGCCTGTAATGGCGGGCTTGCGCGTCCATTACAGCAGGGCGTTGACCTGCTCGACGAAGCGCAGCACGGAAATCGGCTTGGACACATAGGCCTGCGCGCCTGCCTCCCGAATCCGTTCCTCGTCGCCATGTCCGGCATAGGCGGTGACGGCCATGACCGGCACCGACGACAATTGGGCGTCCCGCTTCAGCGAGACGATGAGGTCCAGCCCGCTGATATGCGGCAGGTGGATGTCGGTGATCACCAGGTCCGGATGGAACTCCCGCGCCTGCGTCAGCAGGTCGCGCCCGTCGCGCAGCGGCAGCACTTCATGCCCGTGCGCGCGCAGCAGGTCGCAAAAAAGTTTGAGATTGAGTTCGTTGTCCTCGACAACGAGCACGCGCTTTGCCACCAGTCACCCGCGTTTGGAGAAATCCGCCACAATCATGGAAGCGTGCCCCCTTAAGCCCGCCCTTCGTTGAGATCAATCATGCGTCCCGACATTAACCATGGCAAGCAGCATAGTCCAAGCGAGACTCGAGAGCCATCCGTGCTGGCGCTGATGGCGCTGGCCTGGACGCTGGCGGACGATCGCCGGGCCGACCGGCTGCTGGCGCTGACCGGGCTGGACGCCGATACGCTGCGGGCGGGCGTGGGCGATCCGGTGATATTGGGCGCGGTGCTGGCTTTCCTGGCCGATCATGAGCCGGACCTGATCGCCTGCGCCGAAAGCATCGAGAGCACGCCGGAAGCCCTGATCGCCGCAAAGGAGTCCCTCGCCGCATGAGCCGCCCGCTGATCATCACCGATTGCGACGAGGTGCTGCTGCACATGGTCGTCCCTTTCCGCGAGTGGCTGGACGAAAGCCATAATATCCATTTCGACATGCGCGACCGCGGCTTTGGCGAGGCGCTGCGCCACAAGGACAGCGGACAGCCGCTGGAGCGCGCGCTGGTCTGGGAATTGCTGCTTGGCTTTTTCGACACGCAAATGCACCGCCAGACGCCAATCGCCGGCGCGGTCGAGGCGATGGGCCGCCTGAGCCGGATCGCGGACATCGTCGTCCTCACCAACATCACCGAGCGGCATCACCGCCAGCGGGAGGAGCAGCTCGCTACCCATGGCCTCGACCTGCCGGTCCACTGGAATCAGGGCGGCAAGGGAAAGCCACTGGCCGCCATCGTTGCGGAGCGCCAGCCCAGCGCCGCCCTGTTCATCGACGATCTGGCCGAGCATCATAAGTCCGTGGCGGACCATGCGCCCGGCGTCTGGCGCCTGCATATGGTGGGCGAGCCGGAGATCGCCGCCGACGTCGCCGTCGCGCCGCTGGCCCATGCCCGGATCGACGATTGGGTGGCGGCCGAAGCCTGGATCGTCGCCCGGCTGGCCGAAGGTCCAGCTCCTGAAATTTTGGCATCTGAAACCTTTCCGCCCATCCAAGGAGCATCCGCATGAGCATAGAAGCCCGCCTGACCGAACTCGGCATCACCTTGCCCGCCGCCGCCGCGCCGGTCGCCGCCTATGTCGCGGCGGTGGAGGCGAACGGCCTGCTGCATATTTCCGGGCAGATTTCCCTGTCCGACGGCCAGTTGATGACGGGCCGCCTGGGCGAAGACCGCGATCTGGACTATGGCGTCAAGGCGGCGCGGGCCTGCGGCCTCAACCTGATCGCCCAGATGAAGGCGGCGCTCGGCAGCCTCGACCGGGTCGAGCGGATCGTGAAGCTGGGCGCCTTCATCAGCAGCACGCCCGAATTCACCGACCAGCCCAAGGTCGCCAATGGCGCATCCGAACTGATGGTCGAGGTCTTCGGTGAAGCGGGCAAGCACGCCCGCAGCGCCGTGGGCGTGCCGGTGCTGCCGCTGGGCGCGGTGGTCGAGATCGACGCGATCGTCCTTGTCCGCCCGGCCTGACGCCTTCCCCTTCCTGACCGCGCGCCCCTTCGCCCATCGCGGGCTGCATGGGGGCCGGATCAGCGAAAACGGCATGGCGGCTTTCTCCGCCGCCATCGCCGGCGGTTTCGGCATCGAATGCGATGTGCGGCTGAGCCGCGACGGGGTCGCCATCGTCTTCCACGACGCCGCGCTGCAACGCATGACCGGCGAGAGCGGCGCGGTGTCGGACCATGATGCCGGGGCGATCGACCGGCTGATGCTGCCCGACGGCGGCGGCGTTCCCCGCCTGCGGGCGTTGCTCGACCTGTGCGGGACGGATGTCCCCCTGCTTATCGAGATCAAGGTGGATGGGCGGCATATCGCCCCGATCTGCGCGGCGGTTGCCGACGATCTGGCGCGGCGGCCCAAGACGCTGGCGGCGGTCATGTCCTTCAATCCCATGGCGATGCGCTGGTTCAGGCGTCACCGGCCCGCCGTCGCGCGCGGGCTGGTGGTCACGGAACAGGGCAAGCGCGGCTGGCGCGGCGGAATCGGGCGCGCCCTTGCACTTTGGGCGGCGAAACCCGATTTTATCGCCTGTGATATTCGCGACCTGCCATCCCCGCTTTCCACCCGTGCCCGCCGGAGGGGCCTGCCCGTGCTGACATGGACGGTGCGCAGCGAGGAGGAGCGCACCCGCGCCGCGCTGCACGCGGATCAGATCATCTTCGAGCGGTCGCATGACTGAGTGCGTGGCGCGCCTCGGCCAAGGCGTGGCCGAATTGCCGCGTGACGAGTGGGACGCTTGCGCGGGGGACGCCAATCCCTTCATGAGCTGGGATTTCCTGGCCGCGCTGGAACGGTCGGGCAGCGTCGGCGGCCACAGCGGCTGGCAACCCCTGCCGCTGGTGATCGACGGACCGGACGGGCGGATCGCCGCCGCCGCGCCGCTCTATGGCAAGACCCACAGCCAGGGCGAATATGTGTTCGACCATGGCTGGGCCGACGCCTGGGAACGGGCGGGCGGGCAATATTATCCGAAGATCCAGATCGCCGCGCCCTTTTCGCCGGTGCCCGGCCCCCGGTTGCTGCTGCGCGACGAAGCCCTTGCCCCGGCGCTGATCGCCGGGATCGAGGCGGTGGTGGAGCAGAATGGGCTATCCTCCGCCCATGCGACCTTCATCGCGCCCGAGCAGGTGCCGCTGTTCGAGGCGGCGGACTGGCTGATCCGGGAGGATAGCCAGTTCCACTGGACCAATCGCGGCTATGGCGATTTCAGCGACTTCCTGGCCGACCTGTCGAGCGCCAAGCGTAAGAATATCCGCAAGGAACGCGAACGCGCCGTCGAGGGGCTGGAGATCGTCCACCTGACCGGCGCGGCGCTGACCGAGGCGCATTGGGATATATTCTGGACCTTCTATCAGGATACCGGGGCGCGCAAATGGGGGCGGCCCTATCTGACCCGCGCCTTCTTCTCCATGCTGGGGGAGAGCATGGCCGACCGGGTGCTGCTGGTGCTGGCGCTGCGCCAGGGGCGGCCGATCGCGGGCGCGCTCAACCTGATCGGCGCGGATACGCTTTATGGGCGCTATTGGGGCTGCACCGAGGATGTGCCCAATCTGCATTTCGAGCTATGCTATTATCAGGCGATCGACATCGCCATCGCCCTGGGCCTGAAGCGGGTGGAGGCGGGCGCGCAGGGCGGCCACAAGCTGGCCCGGGGCTATGCGCCGGAGCCGACCTTCTCCGCGCATTTCATTCCCAACGCCAGCTTCCGCCGGGCCATATCCGACTTCCTCGCGGCAGAGCGGCAGGGCGTTCGGCGCGACCGGCTCTGGCTGACCGAAAGGACGCCCTTCCGGAAAGGGGAAGCGCGGCCGGATTGATCCCGTCGGGGTGTACGGGGTGAGGGGGCGGTCTAGTTGCGCGGTTTCCTAGCGCGCAACGTGCTCCTGCGCAGGCAGGAGCCCAGTTCCCGGCTTGCGATGATCCACAAACGGCGGGACCGTGTTCCTGCCTGCGCAGGAACACGGATGCCCTCTAGGGCCACTCCTGACCAAAGGCAGCCCTCAGGCCGCGGCGGCGATCCCGCTGACGCCCAGTTCCGCCAGGGCGAACTGGCGAATATGCTCGCCCATATCCTCGCGGCCCAGCGCCAGCGCCAGATTCGCCTCGATATAGCCGGCCTTCGATCCGCAATCGAAGCGGCGTCCGTCGAAGGTCACGCCATGGAAAGGCTGCGTCCCGATCATCGACGCCATGGCGTCGGTGAGCTGAATCTCCCCGCCCGCGCCCTTTTCCTGCGTCTCCAATATCTTCATCACTTCCGGCTGAAGGATATAGCGCCCCGGCAGGATCAGGTTGGACGGCGCGGTGCCCGGAGCGGGCTTTTCCACCAGCCCCTTGACCTCGGTCAGCGCACCGTCACGCTTGCCCGGATCGATCACGCCATAGTTCGGCGTCTCGGCCATCGGCACTTCCAGGGCGCAGACCAGATTGCCGCCGACCTTGTCATAGGCATCGACCATCTGCTTCAGACAGCCGCGCCCCGGCGCGCCCTTCATGAATTCGTCGGGCAGCAGGATCGCGAAAGGCTCATCGCCCACAATGTCGCGGGCGCACCAGATGGCATGGCCCAGGCCCAGCGGCTCCTGCTGGCGCAGGAAAACCGCATTGCCCGGCAACAGGCGGGTGCCGTCCAGCGCCGACAGGTCCTTGCCCCGCTCCCGCTGGGTGGCCTCCGCCTCGAACGCCATGTCGAAATAATCCTCGATCGCGCCCTTGCCGCGGCCGGTGACGAAGATCATCTGCTCGATCCCCGCCTCCCGCGCCTCGTCCACCGCATATTGGATCAGCGGACGGTCGACGACCGGCAGCAGTTCCTTGGGAACCGACTTGGTCGCCGGCAGAAAGCGCGTGCCGAGACCCGCAACGGGGAACACGGCTTTGCGGATGCGTTTGTAGGACATAAGTCTCCATTCTCGCTGAGCGCACGGACAGGCTTCGCTCTCCGCCGCATAAAGATCAAGCGTGGAAGATGGCTTACCCCATTTCAGACGGCCAGCAGGCGCTGGGCCACCCTTTCGAGGGAAGCAATCTCCGCTTCGAGTTGCTCGAGCGAGACATGCGTTTGATTATTCCGCGCATCGCGGCACGTAAAGCCGCCGGGCGCGGGCTGCTGAAAGCCGCCGATGATGAGCGACCGGAACCGGTCGATCCTCTGCATGTCGCGCTCGATATCCCATATTTCCATCAACGCGCCGGCATTGCGCCGGTCACGCATCGACACCATGGTCCGCAATTCGGTCATCAGCTTCGTCATGCCCGGACGGGTCCGGGCACCCACGATTCGCACATCCCCCATGGCTTCCCGCATCATCGCGACTTTCGCCTCCAGGCTCTGTTCCAGCATCGTCCAGGCACATACCAGACGACCCACTGCACACAGAAGCGCCGCATCCTCTGGCGCGTAATCCGACACTGATCTCACCGCAATTTCAGCAACCACGTTCACTTCATCCGCGCCCCGGTATGTTTTGCTTTCCGCTCGGGATCGAGTCTGCCCGTATTGCAGTGCAAAAGGCTAGGGGGTGGAGCCGGGTCGCTCGCAGCAGCGGCACAGGCCATCGCCAAACGTGCGCAAACAGCGATGAGCCGTTAACCGTCTTTGACGGCCGAATCAAAAATCGATAGCGATTCCCTTGCGTTCCCAGTCGCCGTAGCGAACGGGGCTCAATAACTCGTCATGCGGCGAGGGATTGTCGATCGGGTCCGGCTGCGGCACCGGCGGGCTTTTGGAGAGATGCGCGGGCGGCTTCACATGCGCGGGGCGCTTGCCGTTGAAGGTTCCCATCGATCCATCCTTTCGATTGCGGGGGCGTCGTCATCACCCCATATTCAGGGGCGCCCCATATTCAGAGTAAGGCCGCTATCTGGGCCGCAAAGGAGATTTTCGCAAGTGAGTGGGATGAAGACGGTGATGCTGTTGTCGGCGCTGACGGCGCTGTTCATGGCATTGGGCTATACGCTGGGCGGCAGCGGCGGCGCGGTGATCGCGCTGCTGGCGGCGGCGGGCATGAACCTCTTCACCTTCTGGAACGCCGACAGGATCGTGCTGTCGATGCACCATGCGCGGGAGGTCGCCGCGACCAGCGCGCCGGAATTCTACACCCTCGTCGCGGAACTGGCGCAGCGCGCCAAGCTTCCCATGCCACGCGTCTATCTGATCGACGAGCCGCATCCCAACGCCTTCGCCACCGGCCGCGACCCGGACCATGCCGCCGTCGCCGCCACCACGGGCCTGCTTTCGATGCTGAGCCGGGACGAAGTGGCCGGCGTCATGGCGCATGAACTGGGCCATGTGCGCAATCGCGACACGCTGATCATGACGATGGTCGCGACCATCGGGGGCGCGATCTCCATGCTCGCCAATTTCGGGCTATTCTTCCGCGGCGGGCATAATGAGAATGGCAACAGCAATCTGGTGGCGACCCTGCTGGCGGTGATCGTCGCGCCCTTCGCCGCGATGATCGTGCAGATGGCGATCAGTCGCACCCGCGAATATGGCGCCGACGCGGCCGGGGCCGAGATCAGCGGCAATCCGCGCGCGCTCGCCTCCGCCCTCGCCAAGATCGCCGGCCGCGCCGAAATGATCCCCAATCCGGTCGCGGAGCGCAATCCCGCCGCCGCACAGCTCTACATCGTGCCGGTGCATGTGAGCGAGCTGTTTTCCACCCATCCGGCGACGGAAAAGCGCATCGCCGCGCTGGAGGATATGGCGCAGGACATGGGCATGGCGGTTGCCGCGACGCCCTCGCGGCGCGCATCGGCGCTCTCCCCAGCGGCGGCGCCCAAGGCGCGAAAGTCGAGCGCTCTGGACCCGTTGCGCCGCGACTAGTTTGCCGCAACCGGGTGGCGAACGGACGTCACGCGGCGGGGGAATGTCTGCAAACCACGCAAAGCAGCCATGATTGTCACTGCACGGTCATGCATTTTTCATCGATCCGTCCCGCTTTTGCAGCCTTGCCGTCATCCCCCTCTGCCATGCCCCGGTCGCCAGGGGCGCGGCGTTCCGTCGACAGCCCGAACTGCACACAGGGGTATCATCCATGTCTCATCTGACCGACGCGGCGCGCGCGGCCTTTCGCGATGCGCAGCCCAAGATCACTGCCGGCGAAGACAGCCTGGAATCGATCGTCGCCGCCAATCCGGCGCGCCGCACCGTGCTGAAGAACGGCCTGCTGGGCCTTTCCATGCTGCCGATGCTGGGCGCGTTGACGGCGTGCGGCGATGACGAGGATTCCGCTTCGCCCACGCCGACCCCCACGCCGACTCCGGCGGTCAGCTATGCCATCAATTTCGCGTCGGTCGCGATCAACAGCAACGACACCGTCACGGTCCCCGCCGGCTACACCGTCGACGTGCTGCTGAAGGCGGGCGATTCCGTCGAAACCGGCACGGCCTATGCCCCCGGCAGCTTCCCGACCAGCGCGACCCAGACCAACCTCTGGGCCGGCGGCAATCATGACGGCATGGAATTTTTTGAACTGTCCGGCGTCGATCCCAATGCGGGCGGCCTGCTGGCGATCAACCATGAGCTGCCGGACTATAATATCCTCTTCGCCAGCGGCACCTATAATGCCGCCACCGCCACTGCCGCCGACAAGGCGATCGCCCTGTCCGCCGTCGGCGTCTCGGTCGTGGAAATCGCCAAGGGCACGGACGGCAAGTTCGCGGTCAAGGCGGGCTCGCGCTTCAACAAGCGCTATAGCGGCAACACCGATTATCGCGCTGGCGGTCCGGCCGCGGGCCTGCTGTCCGCGACCATTCGCGGCACGCTGAACAACTGCGCCTCCGGCCGCACGCCCTGGGGCACCTACCTCACCTGCGAGGAAACGACGAACAATTATCTCGACACGACGCAGCCCAACAATGGTTATGGCTGGGTGGTCGAGATCGACCCCTATCAGGAACTGGCCGTGCCGACCAAGCGCACCGCCATGGGCCGCTTCTCCCATGAGAATGTCGCCTATCTGAATGACGCCAACAACCGCGTCGCTTTCTACATGGGCGACGATTCGACGCCGGGCTGCATCTATAAATTCGTGCCGGACCGGGCCTACAGCAGCAGCAACCGCGCTTCGAACATCGACCTGCTCGATTATGGCACGCTCTATGTGGCGCGCTTCAACGCCGACGGCACGGGCGAATGGCGCGCGCTGGTGCAGGGACAGAACGGCCTGGTCGCCAATGCCTCCGATCCGGGCAATGTCAGCCAGTCGACCACGCCGCCGACCCCGACGACGGTCAGCTTCAACAGCATGGCCGATGTCCTCCTCAACACCCAGTCGGCGGCGCGTGTCGCCGGCGGCACGCTGATGGACCGTCCGGAATGGATCACGGTCGCGCCCAACAAGCAGGCGATCTTCGTGACGCTCACCAACAATGGCGGCCGCCGCGTCACTGACAATCCGAACCCGCGCACGACCAACCTGCACGGCCATATCCTGAAGTTCCGCGAGAACGGCGATTCGCCGCTCGCCACCCGCTTCACCTGGGAAGTCTTCCTGCTGGCGGGCAATCCCAATCTGGCCGAAGCGAATCTGAAGGGGAACATCAACGGCGATTATTTCTCCAGCCCCGATGGCCTGCGCATCGACCCGCAGGGCCGTCTGTGGGTCGAAACCGACCATAACCTCGCCGGCAATGCGGGCACGCTGAACGGCGCGGCGGTCAACATGACCCAGGCCTTCGGCAATAATTCCATGTATCATGTCGACCAGACGAGCAAGGCGTCCAAGCGCTTCCTGGTTGGTCCGGAAGGCTGCGAGATCACCGGCATCGCCTATACGCCGGACCTCAGGAACTTCTTCATCAACATCCAGCATCCGACCAAGAACTGGCCGGTATCGGGTCAGCAGCCGCGTTCCTCGACGATCGTGGTCCGCCGGACGGACGGTCAGCCGGTCGGCAATTGATCGGCCTGGGTTTGGCGGATTCTGGTTAATAGGGGACGTTAATCCTCCCTACGCGGAGCGTGGGGAGGGTCGTAGAGAGGCACGTGACTTTCTTCGACGCCGCCGAAGGCGGTGGTGGAGGGGAATTGGCGCGACCTGCGCATCTTCCCCTCCGTCAGCGCTCCGCGCTGCCACCTCCCCATCTCCCGATGGGGAGGATTAAGAAGGTCCGCAATCCACCCAAAATCCGCCCCCAACCCACATTCCCAGCCAACAAGGAAAGGCCCGTTCCCTTAGGGGGACGGGCCTCTTCGTTTGGGCAAGACGCCGCGAACCGGTAATCGTCAGGCGGCGTAGGCCGCCTTCAGATCACTTGATCTTGGCTTCCTTGAACTCGACATGCTTGCGCACGACGGGATCGTACTTCCGGAAGCTCAGCTTCTCGGTCTTGGTGCGCGGATTCTTCTTGGTGACGTAGAAGAAGCCGGTGTCAGCCGAGCTGACGAGGCGAATCTTGACGGTTGCTGGCTTGGCCATGGCCTTAGTCCCTGGTCGTGAATATCGTGAAAAAGAAGAGCGGCCCCAAATCTCTTGCGAGGAAGGGACCGCCCCGTTTCAGCGGCGGCTCATGAGGGAGATTCGGCGCGATGTCAAGGCTCGTGGCCCAAATCCCGCGGCCGTGCTACACTTTACGCGGCCTTAACCGGCTCTGGTCCATGAAGGAGTCGGGGCTCAGGGACGGGGCCGGGAAAAGGGGGGTCTTCTCCATGCGACATGATCCGATGTTGGCCATTCTTGTCGATCTGCTGGGCCGGGTCGACGGGCTTGCGGGGGAACGGGGCCATGTGTCCGTAGCGCGCCTGCGCGACGAGATCGACCGGATTCGCCATATCGCCCGGGCCTTTCACCTCGACACGGTGGAGTGCCTGGCCGGAACGCTGCAATCGGCGCTGTCGCTGCAGGGCGCCGGGCCGGTGGTGATGTCCTATCTCGACCTGATGCGCGACGCGATCGCGGCGGAAATGCCGGAGGCGGATGTCATCCCCATGCCCACGATCGCCAAGCCGGTGTCGGCAACCGGCGCGCATCTGACCGCCTGAACCGAATCAAGACGGCCGCTGAATGGACGCATTGCTGATCGCGCTGCTCGGCTGCCTGGCGGGGGAGATCGGGGACAAGGGGCAGTTGCTCGCTCTTGCCCTGGCGACGCGCTTCCGGCGCGACGGCGCGGTGATCGCGGGGATCGTGGCGGCGGCCATCGCCAACGCCGCCCTGGGCGCGGCGGCGGGCGTCTTTCTGGCGCCGATGCTGGGCTCCGACGCGAGGCTGTTGTTCCTGGCGCTGGCGCTGATCTTTCTGGCCGTCGGCATGGTCTGGCCGGTCCGGCAGCCCGATCCGCTGGCCAAATGGCGGATAGGGCCGTTCCTCACGACAGCCCTTGGCCTTTTCATCCTGGGCTTTGGGGATGGCGCGCAGTTTCTGATTCTGGGCGCCGCCGTCCGCACCGCCGATCCCCTGCTCGCCGCGACCGGGGGCGCCGCCGGCGTCATCGCCGCGACGGTGCCGGTGGTCCTGTGGCGGGATCAACTGCGCGCGGCGCTTCCGCTGCGCGGCATTCGCCGGGGCGCCGGGGTGCTGGTGTTGTTGATTGGCCTGGCCCTGGCGGTATCGGCGCTGCATCTCGCCTGATCGAATGTCTCCATCAGACTGACCGAAACTTTCGCCATGAAATTCGTCGCTTGGCATGGCACCTTATCGGCAACAGTTCATTATATGTCCGAAACCAAGTGCCTCAGCAGGAGACAAGCATGACCTCTCCCGACCTCAAGACCCCGACGGACCTGCGCAGCAACGCGACCAAGTCGGTCGCGCAGGCGCTGAACGGCGTGCTGGCGGACAGCTATGCGCTGTATTTCAAGACCAAGAATTTCCACTGGCACGTCTCCGGCCCGCATTTCCGCGACTATCATCTGATGTTCGACGAGCAGGCGACGCAGATACTGGCGACCACCGACCTGATCGCGGAGCGGGTGCGCAAGACCGGCAACACCACGCTGCGTTCCATCGGGGACATTTCGCGCCACCAGTCGGTGGTCGACAATGACGCCGATTATGTGAACCCCGCCGACATGCTGAACGAGCTGCGCGAGGATAATCTGAAGCTGGTCGAATCGCTCCGCGCCGCCAAGGCCGCCGCGACGGAGGCCGGCGACAACGCCACCGAGGGCATTATCGACGACTGGACCGATCAAGCCGAGGAGCGCGCCTGGTTCTTGTTCGAAGCAGGCCGCAACGCTTGATCGAATAGACGAAAGCCCTCCAGCCGAAACTGGAGGGCTTCTTTTTTGATCAGCATCTATCCGTTTGAACGATACCGATCTTTTTGCAGCGTGCTCCTGCGAAGGCAGGAGCCCAGTCCTGCCGTCCGAACTGGGTTCCTGCCTTCGCAGGAACACAATCCGACATGTTGCGAGGTCTACTCCTCCAATATCGCTTCGATCGCGAGGATCATGATCGCGCCCGGCTTGCCGCCAAAGTCCACGGCCTCGCCTTCCTCCGCGTCCATCATCGCCCGGGCCAGCGGTGCGGAAAAGGCGATGCGCCCTTCCGTCGGTTCGGACTCGTCGTCCCCGACGATGGCGATCCGCTTCTCCTTGCCGTTCAACCGGTAGGAGACGCGGCTACCGAAGGCCACGGCCTCCGCATCCGGCACCGGCCGCAATTCCGCCGTCGCCAGGCGCGTGCGCCAATAGCGCAGCTCGCGCTTCAGCTTCTTGGCGTCCTCCTCGGCCATGGCTTCGGTATCGACCGCCTCCAGCGCTTCCACCTTCTCCCGCGTCAGCCGCAGGCCGCGCGCCGTCACCCAATTGGGGCCGGGCGGCAACGGAATCTCGAAAGTGGGTTCCAGATGCTCCTCGTCACTCTCGCGACGAAAGGCGACACTCATTGCACTCTCCTGTCAAAACGCTCACTCGCGCTGACACGAGGTCGAAACTGCCGATCTTCTTTTCAAGGGAAGGCCCGGGCTTCGACATCGCGGAAGCCCGAACGAGCAGGGCTTCTAATCTTCGTCGAACAGTCCGGCGAGCTGCTCCACCATGGTCCCGCCGAGCTGTTCGGCATCCATGATGGTCACCGCGCGGCGATAATAGCGCGTGACGTCATGGCCGATGCCGATGGCGACGAGCTGCACGGGCGAGCGATTCTCGATCCACTCGATCACCTGCCGCAAATGCCGTTCCAGATAGGTGCCGCTGTTCACCGACAGGGTGCTGTCGTCGACCGGCGCGCCGTCGGAGATCACCATCAGGATGCGGCGTTCTTCATTGCGCGCAATCAGGCGGCTGTGCGCCCAGAGCAGCGCCTCGCCGTCGATATTCTCCTTGAGCAGCCCCTCGCGCATCATCAGGCCCAGATTCTTGCGCGCCCGGCGCCAGGGTTCGTCGGCCTTCTTGTAGATGATGTGGCGCAGGTCGTTGAGACGCCCCGGCATCGGCGGACGCCCGGCGGCCAGCCAATCCTCGCGGCTCTGCCCGCCCTTCCAGGCGCGGGTGGTGAAGCCCAAAATCTCTGTCTTGACCCCGCAACGCTCCAGCGTGCGCGCCATGATGTCGGCGCTGATCGCCGCGATGGAGATCGGTCGCCCACGCATCGACCCCGAATTGTCGATCAGCAGCGTGACCACGGTATCCCGGAACTCGGTGTCCCGCTCGATCTTGTAGGAGAGCGAGCGCGTCGGATCGATCACGATCCGCGCCAAGCGCGCCGCGTCGAGCAGCCCCTCTTCCTGATCGAAGTCCCAGCTCCGCGACTGCTGCGCCATCAATCGCCGCTGGAGCCGGTTGGCGAGCTTCGTCACCGCGCCCTGCAAGCTCACCAATTGCTGGTCGAGGAAGCCGCGCAGGCGCAGCAATTCATCCTCGTCGCACAGATCCTCGGCGGTCACGACCTCATCATGAAGCTGCGTATAGGGCTTGTAGTCGAAGCCCGGCGGCAGGTCGCCCATCGGCCGGTTCGGGCGGACGGGCATCATGCCCTCCTCCCCCATATCCTCCGCGCCTTCTTCGCTGTCGGCGTCGAACTCGTCGCTATATTCGGTCTCGCCGTCCTCGGTGTCGCCGCCCTGGTCCTCGGCGCGCGCTTCGGCAAAGGCGTCGCTGTCGCCCGCCTGATCCTCGCCGCTGTCGCCCTCTTCTTGGCTCTGCTCCTCGTCCTCGCCCTCTTCCTGCGGTTCGGAATCGTCGGTTTCGGGCGGCACGTCGGCGTCGATCAACTGGAGATGCTCCAGCATGGCCGAGGTCAGCTTCTGAAAAGCGCGCTGGTCGTCGATGGCCATGGCCAGCGCGTCGAGATCGGCGCCCGCCTTGTCCTCGATCCACTGGTCGACCATGGCGAGGCCCGCCCGCACATCCTTGGGCGCGGCCTGCCCGGTCAGCCGTTCGCGCACCTTGAGCGCCAGCGCGGTCGACAAGGGCACCTCATCGGCGGAACGCGCCCGGCGGATCGGATCGGACTTCAATTTCAGGTCGAGCGCATGGTTGAGGTTCGCCCTTACCCCCTCCATCGCCCGCGAACCGATCGCCTCGACCCGCGCTTGCTCCACCGCGTCATAGACGGCCCGCGCCGTCGCGTCGGCGGGCGCGGCGGCGTTGTGAATCCGGGCATTATGGTGCCGCAGCCGCAGCGCATTGGCGTCCGCGAAACCCCGCGCCAGCGCCACCTGATCGGCGGGCAGATTGCGTCCGGGCGTCGGCACCTTGATCGCCTTGCCCGCCATATGCGGCGTGTCGGCGGTGAAGCTCACCTCCACCTCCGCGTCGCGTGCGATCGACCGCGCCGCGCCGGACAGCACATCCTTGAAGGCGTCGAGGGGCGAACGGTCGGCCATCAGTCGAGCAGCATCCCACGCATGGCATCGCGCGCCGCGGCGTCCACGCCCAGCACATCGTTCAGATAGCCGTCCACGCCGCCATGGCTTTCATCCAGCGTCGCGAACAACGTATCCAGATAGACGGATTCCGCCTTCAGCAGCGGTTCGAGCATATCGGTCCTGGTCATCCGCATCCGCGCCACCAGCGTGTCGCGCTGCGCCAGCAGCCAGTCCCAATCGGCATGGGCGTTGGTCGCCAGATAATCCTGAACGATGGTGGGGCGCGGCACGCCCAGCGCCGCCAGGATCAGCGCCGCGCCCACGCCGGTCCGGTCCTTGCCCGCCGAACAGTTGATCAGCAACGGCACGCGTCCATCCGCGATCCGCGCGAACATGGCGCGGTAGGATTCGGCATGGTCGACCGGGATGACGCGATAAAGGGCGATCATCGTCTGTCGCATATCGTCCGCCGTCGCGCCGTCGCGCTTCAGCATCTCGCCCAGCAGGCCGCTGCTTTCCGTATAATCGCGGCAGAAATAATCGACCTCGCTCCCATGCCAGAGCGTGGGTTCGGCGGTCCGTTCGTTGCCCCGGCGGAAATCGCAGATCGCCTTGATGCCGAGCGAGCGGAGATGGTCCGCATCCCCGTCCGTCAGCAGCGCCATCGTGCCCGACCGGTAGAGCATGCCGCGCTTCACGCAACGCCCGTCGGCGGTCGCATAGCCGCCGAAGTCGCGCAGGTTGAACGCGCTCTCCAGCGGCAGGCGGCCTTCCTCCGGCGTCAGGGCGACAGTCTCGCTCACGGCCGCTCACCCTCCCCGACAGCGGGCACGGCGATGGTGTCGATCTGCGTCTCGACCTCGCTCATCAGCTTGTGTACCGGGCATTTCGCGGCGACGGCGATGAGTTTGTCATGCTGCTCCGCGCTCAACGGGCCGGACAGGGCGATGCGCGTGGTCAGCTTGTAGATGCCCTGCCGCTCCTGGCTCGCATCGCGCACCACGCCGACATGGATGCCCTCCACCGGAATGCCGTTGCGCTGCGCATACCAGAGCATGGTCATCGCCTTGCACGCGCCCAAGGCCGAATCGTAAAGATCATGCGGGTCCGGCCCGGCATCATGACCGTCCGGCGCTGTCATGTCCGCGATCAGTTCATGCCCGCGAATGCTGATCCGGTGGGCGGTGCCACCCTCCGGATCGATCCGTTCGACGACGATCATGGCTTTTTCCTCCCTGCGGCGCTCAGGCCGCCCGGTGCGCGACGCTTTCGGGCAGGTCCTTGCCGAAGACGCGCTGATAATATTCGGCCACCAGCGGCCGCTCCGCCTCATCGCATTTGTTGAGGAAGCTCAGGCGGAAGGCGAAGCCGATATTCTTGAAGATCAGCGCATTCTGCGCCCAGCTTATCACGGTGCGTGGGCTCATGACGGTCGAGATGTCGCCGTTGATGAAGCCCTGGCGGGTGAGTTCCGCCACCTTGATCATATTCTCGACTTCCTTGCGGCCGCCTTCATGGTCGTACTCGCCGGACTTGGCGAGCACCACCTGCGCCTCGGTCGCGGCGGGCAGATAGTTCAGCGCCACCACCAGGTTCCAGCGGTCCATCTGGCCCTGGTTGATCTGCTGCGTGCCGTGATAAAGGCCGGTCGTGTCGCCCAAACCCACGGTATTGGCGGTCGCGAACAGACGGAACCAGGGATTGGGCCGGATCACCCGATTCTGGTCGAGCAAAGTCATCTTGCCGTCTGTTTCCAGCACGCGCTGGATCACGAACATCACGTCCGGGCGGCCCGCATCATATTCGTCGAACACCAAAGCGACCGGCCGCTGCAACGCCCAGGGGAGCAGGCCTTCGCGGAATTCCGTCACCTGCTGCCCGTCCTTCAGGACGATGGCGTCGCGGCCGACCAGATCGATACGGCTGATATGCGCGTCCAGGTTGATGCGGATGCACGGCCAGCGCAGGCGCGCCGCGACCTGTTCGATATGGCTCGACTTGCCGGTGCCGTGATAGCCCTGCACCATCACACGGCGGTTATAGGCAAAGCCCGCCAGGATCGCGAGCGTGGTGTCCGGATCGAACACATAGGCGGGGTCAAGGTCGGGAACCCGCTCATCGGCTTCCGAAAAGGCCGGGATCTTCATGTCGACATCGATGCCGAACACGTCGCGCGCATCGACTTCGCGGTCGGGCGAGGCCAACAGCGTTTCGGCGCGGGTATCGGGTTGGACGTTCGGGATGTCGGTCATTTGTCTTGTCTCTTTGAACGGTCTGGTCGGCACTGCCCTAACCATCAGGGACAGGCATGTCGATAGAGTGGAGCCTTAAGCCGCCGGGATCAAGCAGCCCATTCGGCCAAATTGGCCTCCTGCCCGATCAGCGCCAGTCCATGGGCGATAGAGGTCAGTTCGCCGCCCGTCGCAATACGGTCTTTCCCGAAGCGCCGGTCGAAAATGTGCCGGATCGCCGGGATCAGCGAAGTCCCGCCCGTCAGGAACACCCGGTCGATGGCATCGGCCGTCACGCCTGCCTTGGCGAGCGCCTTGTCCACCGTCGCCTCGATCCGGGCGATGTCGGGCGCGATCCAGCCTTCGAAATCGGCGCGCGTCACCTCCTTTTCGATGGCGAGTCCGCCGCCTTCGAAGCGGAAGGTCGCGCTCTCCGCCTCCGACAATCGCCGCTTGAGCGATCCCACCGCATCGTAGAGGGGATAGCCCAATTCCTTCTCGATCACCGTGATCATCCGCCCGATGGCGTCGGGATCATGGGCGGCCTTCTGCAAGCGCGCCAGCTCGTCCATGGTCCGCCGGTTGCGCATCAGCGCCAGCCGCGACCAGTCGGCAAAATCGGCAAAATAGCTGCGCGGAATCTCCAGCTCCTTGCCGAAGCTCTGGTAGCTTCCGCCCTTGCCCAGCATCGGTAGCACCAGATGATCGACGATCCGATAGTCGAAGCGATCCCCGGCAAGGCCGATGCCCGCCGATCCGAGCGGCACGCAACGCCGCGCCGCCCCCGGCGCCTCGACCCGCACGATGGAAAAGTCGCTGGTGCCCCCGCCAAAGTCCGCGACGAGGATCGTCGCCGCCTCGGTCAGCCGGCTGGCATAGCTGAACGCGGCGCCCAAAGGCTCGTAGACATAATGAATCTCGTCCCCGAAGCCCGCGAACATGGCGTCATAGCGCCGCCGGGCGAGGGCTTCGTCGGGCCGCGATCCGGCATATTCCACCGGCCGCCCGACCACGATCCGCTCCGGCCGCCGGTCCAGCGCGCCGCCCGCATGGCCGACCATGCGGGAGAGGAACATCTGCCCCAGTTCCTCGAAGCGGAAGCGCTTCTCGAACACGCTGGCGCTTTCGAAGATGGGGCTGGCGGCGACTGACTTGAAGCTTTGCAGGAAGCGGCTGTCCTCGGGGAATTCCAGATATTCCGCGATGGCCCAGGGTCCGGCTTCATGGGCCATGCCGCCCTTCACGGCGCTGTCATGCCAGAAGCAGAGCGCCGAGCGGAACACCGCGCCGGCCGCTTCCTTGCCGGCAAATTCCACCAGGTCCGATCCGCCCTCGCCGGCGAGCGCGGCCACACTGTTGGTCGTGCCGAAATCGAGGCCCAGGGCGCGGGTTGTCATGGAAATCTCCGGGGAAGGAAGGGTCGGCGCCTATGGCAGCGCAATGAACCAATCACAAGTCATTCCCGCGCAGGCGGGAATCCATCTCCTGACGTTGCATAACGCGGAACGCTTGGGAGATGGGTTCCCGCCTGCGCGGGAACGACGATGTTGAGTTCAAGCGAAAGCCTCTGCCTTCCTCAACAATTGATAAGCCTCGATCACCCCCTGCAACAAAGCCTCATGACTCCGGTCGCCGCCATTATGATCGGGATGAAAGCGCCGCAGCAATTCGGTATAGCGCTGTCGCAGCGCCTTGCGGTCCGCGTCGATCGGCAACCCCATCACCTCCAGCGCCCGCCGGTCGTCCCGCGACAGGAATTTCCCGTCCTGCCGCATTTGGCTGTCGGCTCGCGCCTTTGCTACCCGTTCCTTGAACTTGGCGCCGATGGCGTCCAGCGGGTCCTGAAAATCGGACCATTTGGGCGGCGGGCTGGCGGCGTTGGAGGAAAAGGCCCGCGTCTCCCGCTCCCACCCCGCATAGGGGCGCTGGGCGGCGGCGATCTCATCCGGACTCATGCCGGTGAAGAAATTATAGCCCTGGTTGAATTCCCGGACATGGTCCAAGCACAGCCAGCGCCAATTTGGTCCCTCCCGGTTCGCCCCGCTCCCTTCCAGCGGCGGCGCGCGAAACTCGCCGGGTTCCGGGCAGCCGGGCACCGCGCAGGGGCGGTCGCTTTCCACGCGGCCATGGAAACGGTTGAAACGCCGGGTCGAGAAGGGATCGCTGGTCAAGATTGTCCTGATGCAACTGCGGGCAAAGGGCCTATATAGGCGCCATGACCGAGATTGTTAAAGGCCCCGTGGCCACCGAAATCGAAGCCCGGCTGCGCGCCGCCCTTGCCCCCGAACGGCTCGCCGTGATCGACGACAGCGAGAAGCATCGCGGCCATGCCGGGCATGACGGATCGGGCGAAAGCCACTTCACCGTGGACATCGTGTCGGACCGCTTCACCGGCCAGAACCGGGTCGCCCGCCAGCGGCTGGTCAACGCCGCCCTTTCCGACCTGCTGCGCGACAAGGTCCACGCCCTCGCGATCAAGGCCCGCGCTCCCGGCGAGGCATGACACCATAGCGCCGCTTCGAGCGTTGTGCCGCCGTCGAAGGAGGCGCAACCCATGGCCTATGATTTCTGGTACTGGTCCACCATCCCCGGCCGCGGGGAGTTCGTCCGGCTGACGCTGGAGGCGTGCGGCATCGCCTATCGCGACCGCGCCCGCACTGACGGCGACGAAGCGCTGATGGCGGACATGGAGCGCCACGACGCCGGTCCCGCCTTCGCCCCGCCCTATCTGGTGACGGACGGCCGCACCGTGGCGCAGACCGCCAATATCCTGCTCTATCTCGCTGAACGCCATGAATGCGGCCCGACCGGCCTGAAGTCCCGCTATTGGCTGGCGCAGGTTCAGCTCACCATCATGGACATGGTGGTTGAAGCGCATGACGTCCATCATCCGGTCGGCGCCCATCTCTATTATGAGGATCAGAAGGCCGAAGCGCTGCGCATCGCCCAAGGCTTTCGCGCCGGCCGCATCCCCAAATTCCTGACCTATTTCGAACATGCGCTGAGCGCGGAGACGGGCGACTGGCTGGCGGGCCGAAGCTGGAGCTATGCCGATCTCTCGCTCTTCCACCTGATCGCGGGGTTGCGCTATGCCTTTCCGCTGCGCATGGCGACGCTGACGCCCTCCTTCCCGCGCCTGTCCGATCTGCATGACCGGGTTGCGGCGCTGCCCGAATTGCAGGACTATCTGGCGAGTGACCGGCGCCTGCCCTTCACCAACGAAGACATATTCCGCCATTATCCCGAACTGGACGCAGCATGACCCTGACCGACCCGATCATCCAGACCATCACGCCGACCAGCCATAATCTGGGCGATTTCCGGGTCCATCGCTCGCTGCCGGCGAAGGAACGCACCATGGTCGGCCCCTTCATTTTCTTCGACCAGGCCGGGCCCGCCCGCATAGAGCCGGGGCAAGGGATCGACGTGCGTCCCCACCCGCACATCAACCTCGCCACCGTCACTTACATGTATGAGGGCAGCTTCCTCCACCGCGACTCTCTGGGCACGGAGCAGTTGATCGAGCCGGGCGCGGTGAACCTGATGACGGCGGGCAAGGGCATCGTCCACAGCGAACGCTCGCCGGATGCGGAGCGCGTGAAGCTTTCGAAACTCTCCGCCATCCAGACCTGGCTGGCGCTTCCCGACAGCCAGGAGGAGATGGACCCGGCCTTCGAGCATGTCAGCGAAGGCGGCCTGCCCATCGTCGATTGCGGCCAGGCTAGGGCGCGGGTGATCATGGGCAATCTCTGGGGCCAGACGTCGCCTGTCACCACCTATGCGAACACCATCTATGCCGACATCCAGCTTTCCCCCGGCGGTTCCGTCCCCATCGATGCGGATGCGGAGGAACGGGCGATCTATGTCTCGGGCGGCGATGCGGCGCTGGACGGCGCGATGCTCCAGCCGCAGACGCTCTACGTCCTGCGGCCCGGCATCAAAGCGACGTTGATGAGCGTGGATGGCGGCCGGGTCATATTGTGCGGCGGCGAAGCGTTCCGCACGCCCCGCCATGTCTGGTGGAATTTCGTGTCCTCCACGACGGATCGTCTCATGCAGGCCCGCGAGGATTGGGAAGCCATGCGCTTTCCGTTGATCCCCGGCGACGATCAGGAATTCATTCCGATTCCGCAGGGACGGCCGAAGACGATCAGCTATCCCTGATTTTCAGACCGTCATCCCCGCGAAGGCGGGGATCCATCTCCCATAAGTCGTCCCAAGCGGCGCGTTCAGGAGATGGGTTCCCGCCTCCGCGGGAACGACGATCGAATCACTGCACGAAGGTCAGCGACAGATTCTCGGCATTTTTCGGAATGTCGATCCGGCTCTCGTTGATCGACGCTTCTTCGCCCGGCTTCAGGCTGATGCGATCCGCCTTGGTCGTCCAACTGAACACCAGCCGGTTCTGCCGGTCGCGGAGCTGCACCAGCACCGGCGGCACCGGCAGCGTCTGCTTCCCGCTGTTCACGATCCGCGCGCCGAAGGCGAAATATTCCTCCCCGGTCGGCAGCTTGCGCCGCTCGGCGGGCTTGGAGAGATAGAAGAGCAGGTCCGGATCGCCTTCCTCGGGCACCAGCCCCAGATTGACCGCCCAGCTTGGCGTGCCGAAATACCAGAGCGCGCCGCCCGCGGCCCCCACCGCAAGGCAGAAGGCCAGCGCGGCATAGGTCCAAATCTTCAGCCGGTTGCGGCGCGGCCTGACCGGGGCGGGTTCGGCTTCCGCCTCATCGTCCTGCGCCTCCGCTTGGGCGCGGCCGTAAATATCGTCGAACCGGTAATCGCGCTTGGCCGCAACCGGCGCGTCCGTCTGCGAGGCGACAGGCTCCGCTTCTTCCTGCTCGACCGGGGGCGCCACGGTTTCCTCCACCGGCGGCGGGGGAGGTGGTGAGGGCGGCGGGGGAGGTGGTGGTGCCGGAGGTGGCGGCGGCGCGACCGCTTCGGGCGCGCCCGCCGTCACCAGCGCTTCCTCGCGCGGGGCGAGCGCGGCCCCTTCCTGGAACCAGCTATGTTTGCAGGCGGCGCAGCGAACCTGGCGGCCGTTCGGGCCGACGGCGCTGTCCGGCACGATATAGCGCGTGGCGCAATTGGGACACACCAGGATCATGACGCTTCATAGGCATGAGTTGGATTCGAGGGCAAGCGGCTTCAACATGCCGGTCCATCCGGGCGCGACTCGCGGAGTCAGGCCGGATGGGCTTTACGTCCGCCCGTCCGCTGTGCCATGGCTAAGCCATCGGGGAAGCAGGGAGCGCGCAGGCGCTGAAATTGACGCATGTCGGCCATCGTCCAGTTCGAAAATGTCGGCCTGCGCTATGGTCTGGATAGCGAGACGCTGTCCGACGTCAGCTTTTCCCTGGCCAGCGGCGGCTTTTATTTCCTGACCGGCGCGTCGGGCGCGGGCAAGACCTCGCTGCTGAAGCTGCTCTATCTCGCCCAGCGGCCCAGCCGGGGCGTCATCCGCCTGTTCGGGGAGGATGTGGTGACGCTGCCCCGCAAGCGCCTGCCCGGCTTCCGCCGCCGCATCGGCGTGGTGTTCCAGGATTTCCGGCTGGTTCCGCATCTGTCGGTCTATGACAATATCGCCCTGCCGCTGCGGGTCGCGGGCTTGGCGGAAGGCGAGATCGACGCCCCCGTCAGCGAGATGCTGAACTGGGTCGGCCTGGGCGACCGCGGTCAGGCGCGCCCCGCCACCCTGTCGGGCGGGGAGCAGCAGCGCGTCGCCATCGCCCGTGCCGTCATCGGCCGCCCGGAAATATTGGTGGCGGACGAACCGACCGGCAACGTCGACGCGGACATGGCTCGCCGCCTGCTCACTCTGTTCGAGGCGCTCAATCGGCTGGGCACCACCATCGTCGTCGCCACCCACGACCTGCCGCTGATGGCGCAGGTGTCCGCCGCGCAGATGATGAAGCTGGACAAGGGCCGCCTGTCGGACCCCACCGGATCGCTGCGTTATCCGCCCCGGCCGCAGGTGGCCGGCTGATGGCGGGTTCGGATCGCCGCGCCGCCGCAGCCGCGCGCCATCGCCTGCTGCCGGAGGGGCGGGTGGCCGGGCCGATGCCGTGGATCATCGCGATCATGATGTTCCTGACGGTGCTTTCCGCCGCCACTGGGCTGGGCCTGGGCGCGGCGGTGAAGGCGATGGGCGCGGACCTTGCCGGACGCGCCACGGTGCAGATCGTCGAAGCCGATGCGCAGCAGCGCGACCGGCTGAGCGCCAGCGTGTCGGGCGCATTGCGCAAGGTCGCCACTGTCCGCGCCGTCAATCCCGTCGCGGCGTCGACCCTGGCCGATCAGATCCGCCCCTGGCTGGGGCAGGACGCGGCGAGCGGCGACCTGCCGATCCCGGCGCTGATCGACATCGAGCTCACCCCCGGTCAGACTGATGCGAAGATCGAGCGTCTTCGCCGCCGGCTCGGCGCCGTCTCGCCCAAAATCCGGATCGAGCCCCATGCCGCCTTCCTCGCGCCGCTCGCGGGCCTGTTGTCCGCGCTCGGCTGGCTGGCGGCGGGGATCGTGCTGCTGATGACGCTGGCGACCGGCGCGGTGGTGGTGCTGGCCGCCCGCGCCGCGCATGACAGCCATCGCGGCACCATCGACGTGCTGCATCTGATGGGCGCGACCGATGTGCAGATCGCCCGGCTGTTCCAGCGCCGCATCGGCCTGGACGCGCTGTTCGGCGGCGCGCTGGGCTTCACCGTGGCGCTGCTGGTGATCCTGCTGCTGGGGGCGCGGCTGCTGGCGACCGGATCGGAATTGCTGAGCGCCATCCATCTGCCGTGGACAAACTGGGCGATCCTGGCCGCGCTGCCTGTCGGTGGCGTGCTGCTGGCGACGCTGGCGGCGCGCTGGACCGTGCTGCGGTCATTGGGGCGGCTGCTATGATCGTCCGCTTCATCGCTGTGACGCTGCTGGGGTGGATGCTCGGCTTCGCGTGGTTCGCGATCTTTCTGCCGCAGCCGCTGGACGGGCGCCAGACAGACGCCATCGTCGTGCTGACCGGCGGCGCGGGGCGGATCGACCGGGGCCTGTCCCTGCTTCAAGACGGCGCGGCCAAGCGGATGCTGATCTCCGGCGTCGACCGATCGGTCCGTCCGTCCGAACTGGCCGCGCAATATAAGGCGCCCGAACGGCTCTTCACCTGCTGCATCACGCTCGGCCGCGAAGCCATCGACACCCGCTCCAACGCCATAGAGACCGCCCATTGGCTGGAGCGGCGCGACTTCAAGACGGTGCGGCTGATCACCACCGACTGGCATATGCGCCGATCCGCGTTGGAGTTGCGGCAGGCCTTGCCGGGCCGGGTCACGCTGGTCTACGACGCCGTGCCCAGCCGCCCCAGTCTGATGATCCTGGTGCGGGAATATAATAAATATCTGCTGCGCCGGGCCGCGGCGCTGATCGGTATCTGACGGTTTCTGCGATGCTCACCGCCCTGCGATCCCTGGCCTTCATGCTGGCTTTCTACGTCGGATCGGCGCTGTTCGTGCTGGCGGCGATGGCGAGCAATCTGGTCGCGCCCCGATCGATCCCGGCCATCGCCACGGCATGGAGCCGCTTCCACCGCGCCTGCGCCCGCTGGCTGCTGGGGCAGAAGGTCAAGGTGGAAGGGGCGCTGCCGGAAGGCCCGTATCTCTATATCCTCAAGCATGAATCGATGTTCGAGACGATCGATCTGCTCTGCCTGCTGGATCGCCCGGCGATTGCGGCGAAGCGGGAGTTGTTCGACATTCCGTTCTGGGGCGGCATCGCCCGCCGCTACGGCCTGATCCCGATCGAGCGCACCGCCGGGGCCAGCGCCCTGCGCGCCCTGCGCGCCGCCGCCAGAGCGACGACGGCGCAGGGCCGCGCCGTCTGCCTTTTCCCGGAGGGCACCCGCGTTCCCCATGGCGAAAGCCCGCCCTTGCGCGCCGGTTTCGCGGGGCTCTATGCGCTGCTGGGCCTGCCGGTGGTGCCGATCGCGATCGACAGCGGCCGCGTTTCCCCGCGCGGCAAGTTCATGAAGCGCAGCGGCACCATCACCTACAAGGTGGGCGAGATCGTCCCGCCCGGCCTCGACCGTCGCGAGGCGGAAGCCCGCGTGCATGCGGCGATCAATGCGCTGAACGGGCCTTTATAAACTGCCGTGCTCCTGCGAAGGCACTCGAACGAGACAAGTGGCTCGTGAGAACCCAGTTCAGAGGTTGCGTGAATCAGCGCGGGCGGGACTGGGTTCCTGCCTTCGCAGGAACACGCCGCTGCACTTTAATGACTCCGCCCGAAATCCGGCTTGGGATCGTCCTGTCCCTGTTCGATGATCGAGCGCCGGATCGCCCGCGTCCGGGTGAACAGGTTGAACAGCGCATCCCCGTCATTCCAGCGGATCGCCCGCTGCAAGGCCGATAAATCCTCGGAAAAGCGCTGGAGCATCTCCAGCACCGCATCCTTGTTCGCCAGGAACACGTCGCGCCACATGGTCGGATCGGACGCCGCGATGCGGGTGAAGTCGCGGAAGCCGCCGGCGGAATATTTGATCACCTCCGACTGGGTCACATCCTCCAGGTCGCTGGCGGTGCCGACGATGGTATAGGCGATGAGGTGCGGCAGATGGCTCGTCACCGCCAGCACCAGATCGTGATGCGCGGGGTCCATCGTCTCGACATCCGCGCCCACGCGCCGCCACAGTTCGGACACGCGCTCCACCGCCGCCGGATCGGCGTCGGCGGGCGGCGTCACGATGCACCACCGGCCCCGGAACAGCGAGGCGAAGCCCGCCTCCGGCCCGCTATTCTCGGTTCCCGCGACGGGATGCGCCGGAATGACGGTGCGCCCCGGCAGCGCCGCGCTCAACTGCGCCAGCACATCGGCCTTGCAGGAACCCACGTCGCTGACGATCGCCTCGGCCGGAAGGTCGTCGGCAATCTCCGCCGCCGCCGCGCCCATGGCCCGCACCGGCACGCACAGTATGACCAGATCGGCATCGGTCACGCTCGCGCCCGCCGTATCGGTGACGTCGTCGCACAGGTCGATCGCCCGCGCTATCTCCCGCACGCCCGCATCGGCATCATAGCCCGTCACCCGCACCGTCGGCATGGCTTCGCGGATCGCCCGCGCCAGCGACGAGCCGATCAGCCCCAGCCCGATGATCGTGACGCGGGAAAAGGGCAGCATCAGGCCGCTTCCGCCATGGCGCGCAGCTTGGCCGCGACCTTGCGCACCTGATCTTCGGTGCCGATGGTGATCCGCAGCCCGTTGGGCAGCCCTTGCCCCGGCAACCAGCGGGTGGCGAAGCCTTCGTCCCACAGCCCCTTCATCGCCGCCTCGGCGGTCAGCCTGCCGTCGAACAGGATGAGGATGAAATTCGCCTTGCTCGGCACGGCGTGCAGCCCATGGTTGGACAGCGACGCCACCTCAGCCGCCAGCCATTCGCGCCATTGCCGGTTATGCACCCGGCTCGCCTCGACCCAGGCGCTGTCGTTGACCGCCGCCACCGCCGCAGCCTGCCCCGCCGTCGTCACATTGAATGGCGCGCGGATGCGGTGCAGCACGTCGATCACCTCGGCGCTGGCATAGCCCCAGCCGATCCGCTCGGCAGCAAGCCCGTAAATCTTCGAAAATGTCCGGGTCACGAACACATTGGCGGCATTCTTCGCCAGTTCCAGCCCGCCATCATCCTCGTCACCGTCCAGATATTCGGCATAGGCCTGATCCAGCACGAACAATATGTCGGGCCGCAGACCGGCATGCAGCCGCGCAATCTCTTCCCGCGACGTCATGGTGCCGGTCGGGTTGTTGGGATTGGCGAGGAAGACGACCTTGGTCTTCTCCGTCACCGCCGCGAGCAGCGCATCCACATCGGTCGCATAATCGGCGTCCGGCGCGATGACTGGCGTCGCCCCCACGCGCCGCGCCGCGATGTCGTAGACCGAAAAGCCGTAGCGGACGTAGAGTACCTCGTCCCCCGGCCCGGCATAGGCGCTCGCCGCGATATGCAGCAATTCGTCCGACCCGGTGCCATAGATCACCCGCGCCGGGTCCAGCCCATGCGCCGCTGCGATCGCCTCGCGCAGCTTGGCCGCGCTCGGATCGGGATAGGTCGCCAGATCCGCCGTCGCCGCCACCAGAGCGGCCCGCGCCGCTTCCCCAGTGCCCAGTGGATTTTCATTGGCGGACAGCTTCACCAGCAGGCGGCCGTCATCGGCGGCCGACTTGCCCGGTACATAGGGCGAAATACCGAGAATCCAGTCTTTGGGAGCAGGCTTTGTCATGCGCCGCGCTTTAGCGTCATCGAAGCGAAACGCAAAGCGCTTGGAGCGGCAACAGGGTGCCGAATGATGTCGCCGTGTTCCTGCGAAGGCAGGAACCCAGTTCAGAGGGCGGGACTGGACTCTCACGAACCACTTGTCTCGTTCGAGTGCCTTCGCAGGAGCATATTTTCTATTAACTCTCCCTCACACCACCGGCGTCAGCAAAGGCTCACCCGCCGCCCAGGCATCCAGATTGGCCAGCACCAGATCAGCCATCGCCTTGCGCGTCTCGACCGTCGCGCTGCCCTGATGGGGTTGCAGCACCACATGATCCATGGCGAACAAGGCTTCGGGCACATGCGGCTCGTCCACGAACACGTCGAGGCCCGCGCCTGCGATGCGCTTTTCCGCCAGCGCCGCCACCAGCGCCTCCTCATCGATCACGCTGCCCCGGCTGATGTTGACGATCACCCCCTCCGGCCCCAGCGCCTCCAACATCGCCGCGTCGACCAGCCTGCGCGCCTCCGGCCCGCCCGATGTCGCCACGATGATCACATCGCTCTCCCGCGCAAAGTCCAGCGGATCGGCCACATAGCGATAGGCGCTATCCGCCACCGCTCGCCGGTTGTGATAGAGGATTTCCCCCGCCACCGGCTCCAGCCGCCGGGCGATGGCCTGGCCGATCCGGCCCAAGCCCAAAATGCCGATCCGCCGTCCCGTCACCCGCCCAGAAAGCGCGGGCTTCACCCCCCGCACCCATTCCCCGGCGCGCACCATCCGGTCATTGGCCGCGATATTGCGCACTGTTGCGAAAAGCAGCCCCACCGCCAGATCGGCCACGTCATCGGTCAGCACATCGGGCGTGTTGGTGACGCGGATGCCCCTGGACCGCGCATGATCGACATCGACCTTGTCATAACCCACCGAGAACAGCCCGATCATCTCCAGCTTCGGCAAGGCGTCCATGATCGCGGCGGAGGCGCCCACCGACCCGAAGGAGACCAGCGCCCGCGCCTCCCGCACGGCCGGCGGCAGCGTATCCGGATCGGCGTCCGCCGCCACCGCATGAACGGCGAAGCGCCGGGCCAGCGCCTCGTCCAGATAGGGATAGAGCGGGCCATAGGTGACGATGGGGATGGCGGCATGATCGGTCATGGCCCGGCTGTAGGTCAAAGGACGGCCGATTGACAGACTTCGGCGCCGGTCCTAGCCCGGAAGCCTATGGCCAGCGCATCCTTTTCCGATGACATCCGTTTCGGCCTGCGCCGCCAGGCCCGCCTCGACGGTCCGCTGCGGCTGGACAGCGGCGCGGCGTTGGGGCCGGTCGACATCGCCTATGAAAGCTATGGGCGGATGAATGCGGACCGGTCCAACGTCATCCTGATCTGCCATGCGCTGACCGGCGACCAATATGTCGCGTCGGACCATCCCGTCACCGGCAAGCCGGGCTGGTGGTGGCGGCTGGTGGGGGAGGGCAAGCCGGTCGACCCCGCTCGTCATTTCATCGTCTGCGCCAATGTCATCGGCAGTTGCATGGGCTCCAGCGGCCCCGCCAGCCTCGATCCCGCGACTGGCGAACCCCATGCGATGCGTTTCCCGGTGATCACCATCGCGGACATGGTGCGGGCGCAGGCGATGCTGCTCGATCATCTGGGTGTGGACCGGCTCCATGCGGTCATCGGCGGCTCGATGGGCGGCATGCAGGCGCTTAGCTGGCCGACCCTCTATCCCGATCGCGTCGAAAGCTGCATCGTCATCGCGTCCACCGCCCGCCACAGCGCCCAGAATATCGCCTTCCACGAAGTTGGGCGGCAGGCGATCATGGCCGATCCCAACTGGCGCGGCGGCGATTATTATGCCGACGGCGCGATCCCCAGCGCGGGGCTGGCGGTGGCGCGCATGGCGGCGCACATCACCTATCTGTCCGAAGCGGGCCTGACCGAGAAATTCGGGCGGCGGTTGCAGGGGAGAGACGCCAAGACCTTCGGCTTTGACGCCGATTTCCAGGTGGAATCCTATCTGCGCCATCAGGGTCTCAGCTTCGTCGAGCGGTTCGACGCCAACTCCTATCTCTACATCACCCGCGCCATGGACTATTATGACATTGCGGAGGATCATGGCGGCAGCCTTGCCAAAGCCTTCGCAGCCTCCCGGGCGCGCTTCTGCCTCGTCAGCTTCGACACGGACTGGCTCTATCCCACGGCGGAATCCCGTCTGATCGTCCACGCCCTCAACGCCAGCGGCGCGCAGGCGAGCTTCGTCGAACTGTCCAGCCCCTTCGGCCATGACGCCTTTCTGCTGGAATGCCCGGAACTCAACCGCGTGGTCGACGGCTTCCTGAAGGGCGGCCGGGCATGAGCCTGCGCCCGGACCTTGCCCTGATCGCCCGCACCGTCACCCCCGGCGCCCGCATCCTCGATGTCGGCTGCGGCGACGGCGCGCTGATGGCGGCGTTGCGCGACGCCAAGCAGGTGGATGCCCGTGGCCTGGAAATCGATCCGCGCAATGTCGCCGCCGCCGTGGGCCGGGGCCTGTCGGTGGTGCAGGGCGACGCCGACACCGACCTTGCTTATTATCCCGAAGCCAGCTTCGACTATGCGATATTGAGCCAGACGCTCCAGACCACCCGCCGGCCCGACCGCGTGGTGGAGGAATTGCTGCGCATCGGCAGGCAGGCCTTCGTCTCCTTTCCCAATTTCGCCCATTGGCGCGGGCGGCTGTCGCTGTTCTGGGGCGGGAGGATGCCGGTGACGCGGCTGCTGCCCGACACATGGTATGACACGCTCAACATCCACCATGTCACGGTCGACGATTTCCGCGCGCTGGTGAAGGAACGCGGCTGGACCATCGATGGGCAATGGTTCCTGAAGGGCGACCGGGAAACCACCCATGCGAACGCCAATCTGTTCGCGGAACATGCGGTGTTCCTGCTGCGGTGGTGAGCGGGAGGGGTGGAAAGCGGACCGTCCGCTTTCCTTGAAGTACACCGTGCTCCTGCGCAGGCAGGAGCCCAGTTTAGGTGTTGCGATGACACACTGAAGGCAGGACTGGGCTCCTGCCTGCGCAGGAGCACGGCGCGCTTAATGGCAGGAATTGGCCAAATTCGGTTGTACCGCGCTCAACGCTCCTTGGTGGCGCTGAACTTGACCTTGGGGTGGCGCTCCTGCTGGTAACCGATGTCCCAGGCGCTTTTCGCCATGAAGACCAGATTGCCGTCGCGATCCTTGGCCATGTTGGCGCCGTTGAACGACACCAGATCCTTGATCGCGGCATCCTCCCCGGAAATCCACCGCGCCGTGTCGAAGGGGGAGGCTTCCAGCCCCGCGGCGACCTTATACTCCGCCTCCAGCCGCGAAATCAGCACGTCCAACTGCAACTGCCCGACCACGCCCACGATCCAGTTGCTGCCGATCTCCGGATAGAAGACCTGGATCACGCCCTCTTCGGACAGGTCGTCCAGCGCTTTCCTCAACTGCTTGGTCTTGGTCGGGTCCTTCAGCGCCACGCGCCGCAATATTTCCGGCGCGAAGTTGGGCAGGCCGGTGAACCGCACCGCCGCCTTTTCCGACAGCGTATCTCCGACCCGCAGCGTCCCGTGGTTGGGAATGCCGATGATGTCGCCCGGAAAGGCCTCATCCGCAATCTCGCGATCCTGCGCGAAGAAGAGGATGGGGGAATGCACCGCGATCGGCTTGCCGCTGCCGCTCGGCGTCAGCTTCATGCCCCGCCGGAACTTGCCCGAACAGAGCCGCATGAACGCGATCCGGTCGCGATGCTGCGGGTCCATATTGGCCTGCACCTTGAAGATGAAGCCGGTGACTTCGCTATTCTCCGGCTCGATCGGCGCGGGTTCGGCGGGCTGGGCGCGGGGCGGCGGCGCATGGGCGGCGAGCGCGTCGATCAGCTCGGTCACGCCGAACAGCTTGAGCGCCGACCCGAAATAGACCGGCGTCAGATCGCCATGGCGATAGGCGGTCAGATCGAAATCGGCATAGCCGCCCACGGCCAGTTCCGCCTCTTCGCGCAGCCGCGCCAATCCCCGCTCCGAAAGCGAGTCCGCCAGCGCGTCGTCGTCGATGCCGGAGAAAAAGGCTTCCTTCCCCTCAAACTCCTTGCTCGCGCCCGAGGGCTGGCGCAGCCGGTTCTTCGCGAAATCGTAAATCCCCTCGAAATCGGCGCCCATGCCCACAGGCCAGCTCATCGGGCACACGTCCAGCGCCAGCGCGTCCGCCACCTCGTCCAGCAGGGCGAAGCCGTCGCGCCCCTCGCGGTCGACCTTGTTGACGAAGGTGATGATGGGGACATTGCGCAACCGGCACACCTCGAACAGCTTGCGCGTCTGTGGCTCGATGCCCTTGGCGGCGTCGATCACCATCACCGCCGAGTCCACAGCCGTCAGCGTGCGATAGGTGTCCTCGGAAAAATCCTCGTGCCCCGGCGTGTCGAGCAGGTTGAACGTAACCCCGTCCCGCTCGAAGGTCATGACCGAGCTGGTCACGGAAATGCCGCGCTGCTGCTCGATCTTCATCCAGTCCGACCGCGCGCGCCGGTTCGCCCCGCGCGCCTTGACCTCCCCGGCCAGATGGATCGCGCCGCCTTCCAGCAGCAGCTTTTCGGTCAGCGTGGTCTTGCCCGCGTCGGGGTGGGAGATGATGGCGAAGGTACGGCGGGAAGGAATGCTCATGAAACTTCATTCTATCTAGAAATTCGTCATCCCCGCGAAGGCGGGGATCCATCTCCTGCGTCGGCAACAAGCAGCAAGGCCGGGAGATGGATTCCCGCCTACGCGGGAATGACGGAAAAGAACAGAGGCATCAGCCCACCACCACCGTCACGTCCATCCGGAACCGCCGTTCCTCCCCCGGCGTCAGCCGCATGATCCCCTGCTTCTCCCAAATATCGCCTTCGAAGCCGACCGGATCGGCCATCCCCGCCCAGGGCTCGACGCAGAGATAATGCGCGCCCGGCCTTTGCCACAGCCCCAGCCAGGGCGTATCGGGAAAATCGATCCTCAGCCCCTTGCCGCCCGGCACGCCCCAGAACAGGCTGCGGCTTTCCAGCCGGTCCCAGATCAGCGCGTCGCCTTCGAACATCGCATAAGTCGGCGTCAATACATGCCCCTCGACCGGGGTCGCCACGCTTTCCAGCGCGATCAGGCCCGGCTCTTCCCCCACCTTGCGGATCGGCGCGGGCTCCGCCTTCTCGAACAGCACCCGATGGTCCTCCACCGCCCCGCCATAGGGCAGCGGCCAGGCAAAGGCCGGATGATAGCCGAAGGAAAAGGGCATGTCGGATGCGCCTAAATTGCCGACGGTCGCCGTCATCCGCAGCGTCGTCCCCTCGACCGCAAAGCGCATGTCCAGCCGGAAATCGAAGGGATAGACCGCCCGCGTCTCCGCGTCCGCCTCCAGCCGGAAGGTCACTGCGTCGGCGCTTCGTTCCACGGCCGCGAAATGCCTCAGCCGGGCGAAGCCGTGCTGCGGCATCGGATAATCCCGTCCTTCGAAACGATAGGCGTCGCCCCGCGACCGCCCGACAAAGGGAAAGAGCAAAGGCGCATGCCCCGCCCACCAGCGCGGATCGGCATCCGTCATCAATTCGCGCCCCTGCCCGTCCTTGAGCGACCATAGCTCCGCGCCCAGGGGATGGATGCTGGCGCTCAGGCCGTCCGAGCCGATGCCGATATATTCGTCCGCCATGCGTCGAGAATCTCCCATTGCCACGCACCGGCATAGCGGCGAAGCGGGCCGGGAACCACGTCCTATGTCAAATGGTTGGAAGTCCGGGAGGAAAAGGGATGAAATGGATATTCGCGGCCGCGCCGCTGCTCTTCTCGACCGCCGCTCTGGCGCAGGAACAGGAGAAGAAGGACGACACTCTCAAAAAGGCCGGCAGCATCGCCACCCAACCCGCGCGCGACGTGGGCATCGACAAGGACAAGATTCCCGAGGTGCTGCAAAAGGCGGTCGAAGACCCCTATAAGCGCCCCGCGCCGCGCACCTGCACGGCGCTGAAGGCGTCGCTGGACGAACTGAACGGCGTCCTGGGCGCTGACTTCACCACGGGCAGGCAGGCCAATGAGAACCGCACGGGCAAGATCGCGGAGGCGGTCGGCAAGACGATCGTCAACTCGATCATCCCCTTTCGCGGTCTGGTGCGGGAGATCAGCGGCGCCGCTCCCGCCGAACGCCGCCTGGAAGCCGCCGTCACCGCCGGCATCGCCCGGCGCGGCTATCTGCGCGGGATCGCGTCGGAGAGGGGCTGCAAGATCATGAGTCCGCCGCCGACCGCGCAGGAAAAGGCCGGGGACGCGCCCCCGAAATAAGCAGCGTCAGCGCAAACGCCGCTTCCGCCAGCAGCGCCACTATGTCCGCCTGAATCACGGTCGCATCGGCCAGGTCCGGCGCGATCAGCGCGGCCGATCGCACCGTCACCTGGATCAGCCCGCCCAGCGCCAGCCCGATGCCGACCGCCCTGGGCAGCCGGCCGGAGCGAAAGGCGAGCAGCCCGGCCAGCAGCAGATAAAGCCCGATGAAGATGCGCCCGACCCCCTGAACCGCCTGGCCCAGCGCAAGGGCAAGCTGCACCAGCGAATGCGCCTCCGCCGTGCCGATCCCCGGATGCGGCGCGCCGTCGAGCAGGACCAGCGGCGCCATGGTCATGAGGCCGCTTGCCGCCAGCGTGGTGATCCCGCTCAGCGACATCAGCGCCGCCACCCGCGCCAGATTGCGCGCCACGGGCGCAAACAGCGCGTAGAGCAGCGCGGTGGCCACGATCATCGCGCACAACATCGCGACATCGGCGGCTTCCCCGACCCGATAGAGCCAGGGATAGTCAGCGATATTGCGCGCCGTCTCGCGCCCATTGCCCGGCACGACCAAGGCCGCCCGCACCACCGCATCGCCAAAAACGCGCGCGCCCATTGCGCCAAGGGTGAAAAGCCCGGCGAGCCGCGCCTGCCCTTCAACCCCGGCGAACAGCTTCATGCGCGCCCTCTCAAGCCCGGAGCGTGCCGCCCAGCTTTTCGGCGGCCTTCACCACCGCCGCGCTGATCGCGTCCAGCTCTTCCTGGGAGAAGCTTTTCTCGCCCGGTTGCAGGGTGATCTCGACGGCCAGGCTCTTCTTGCCTTCTTCCACGCCGGGGCCGACGAACAGGTCGAACAGCCGCGCATCGACGATTGCCTTCTTGTCCGCATTCCGGACGGCGCGGACCAGCGCATCGGCGTCGACCGCCTGATCGATGACGAAGGCGAAGTCGCGCTTCACCGCCTGCAAGGCCGGCGGCGCATAGGGCGCGCGCATGAAGCCGCTGGCGCGCTTGGGCGGAATGGCGTCGAGGAAGATCTCGCCCGCGACGACGGTGCCGGTCAAGCCGAACTGCTTGGCGAGGCTGGGGTGCAGCACGCCGAATTCGGCAAGCACCAGTTTCGGCCCCAGCCGCACCGTGCCCGACTGGCCCGGATGATAGGCGGCCGAAGCCTCCCCATAGCTTTGCAGATTGCCGACCGGCGCGCCCGCCGCCGCCAGCAGGGCGATCACCTCGCCCTTGGCGTCGAAGGCGGAGAAGGCCTGCGCCTTGCCCGTCTGCCAGCCGCGTGGCGTTTTCTCGCCCGCCAGCACGAAGCCGACCGTCGCCCGCTCCTTGTCCGTGAAATAGCGCCGTCCCAGTTCGAACAGCCGCACCGAAGCCGCGCCGCGATCCATGTTCCGCCGCGTGGCCGACAGCAGGCCGGGCAGCAGCGAAGGCCGCATGACCTTCAGGTCTTCGGAAATCGGATTGGCCAGCGCCCAGTCGCCGCCCCCGACGGAGGCCGCTTCCTTCTCCGAAATGAAGGACCAGTTGATCGCCTCGGCCAGTCCTCGCGCCGCCGCCGTGCGCCGCACCCGCCGCTCGATAAGCTGTTCGCTCGTGGCCGTCGGCCTGGCGACGCCCGGCGCGCGGGGCAGGGGGGTGGAGGGCACCTGGTCCAGCCCGACGATGCGCACCACTTCTTCGACAATGTCGGGCCAGCCGTCGATGTCGCGCCGCCAGCTCGGCACGCTCACCGTCCAGTTGGCAGGCGTCGTCACCGGCACGCCATCCTGATATTCGAAGGTGGAGTCATTGCCCTGAACGCCGAAGCCCAGGCTTTCGAGGATGCGCTTCTGCTCGCCCTCGGCCACATCGACCCCGGCCAGCGCCAGACACTGGCTCGGCTCATAGGTCACGGTCTTGACCGCGACCGGCGGCGCGCCCGCATAGGTCGCTGCGCTGGGCGTGCCGCCGCACAGCTCCGTCACCAGATAGGTCGCGATCGACAGCCCGTCGTCCAGGAAAGCCGGGTCCACCCCACGCTCGAACCGCCCGCGCGCGTCGGAGGTCAGGGCCAGCTTCTGGCCCGTCACCGCGATCCGCTCCGGCGTGAAATAGGCGCATTCGATCAGCACGTCGGTCGTGGCGTCCTGCGCGCCCGAATGCTCGCCGCCCATGATGCCGCCAATGTCGTGCACCGCCTCATCGTCCGCGATCACGGTCATCGTCTCGTCGACGGTATAGGTCTTGCCGTTCAGCGCCAGCACCTGCTCGCCGGGGCGACCCTTGCGCGCCACCAGCGGCCCTTTGAGCGCCGCCATGTCATAGACATGCAGCGGCCGGCCGAGGTCGATCATGATATAGTTGGTGATGTCGACCAGGGTGCTGATCGGCTTCTGCCCGATGGCCTTCAGCCGCTTCGCCATCCATTCGGGCGACGCGCCGTTCTTCACGCCGCGCACGGTCCGCGCGAAGAAAGCGGGGCAACCATCGACATCCTCGGTCCGCACGTCCGGTCCCGGCCCGACGCCCTCGACGGCCGGCACGACGATGGCGTTCAGCGTGCCGAGACCCGCCGCCGCCAGATCGCGGGCGATGCCGCGCACGCCCATGCAGTCCTGCCGGTTCGGCGTGATCGACACGTCGATGACCGGATCGTCCAGCCCGGCCCATTGCGCATAGACCTGTCCGACTGGCGCATCCGGGTTCAGCTCGATGATCCCGTCATGATCCTCGCCCAGCTCCAGTTCCCGGAACGAGCACATCATGCCGTTGGATTCGACCCCGCGTATGGCGGTCTTCTTGAGCACCATGCCGTTGACCGGCACCACCGCGCCCTCGGTCCCGAACACGCCGACCAGACCGGCCCGCGCATTGGGGGCACCGCACACGACCTGCAACGCGCCGTCGCCCGCATCCACGGTCAGCACCTGCAACTTGTCCGCCTGCGGGTGGGGCTCTGCGGTCAGCACGCGGGCGATGCGGAAGGGGGCCAGCTTCTCCGCCGGATTCTCCACGCCCTCGACCTCCAGGCCGATGTTCGTCAGCCCCTTGAGGATCGTCGGCAGATCGGCATCGGTCGCAAGATGCGTCTTGAGCCAGCTCAGCGTGAACTTCATGCGCCCACTCCCCCGCTCAGCGTCGGCACATCCAGCGCCGAGAAGCCATAATGTTTCAGCCAGCGCAGATCGCCGTCGAAGAAAGCGCGCAAGTCGTTCATCCCATATTTCAACATCGCCAGCCGGTCGACGCCGGTGCCGAAAGCGAAACCCTGCCATTCATCCGGGTCCAGTTCGCACGCCTCGATCACCCGGCGATTGACCATGCCGCTGCCCAGCACCTCCAGCCAGCCGCCGCCCGGCGCATCGCCGTCGCCGCCGATCACCCGCTGGCCGTTGGTGAGGGTGTAGCCGACATCGACCTCGACCGACGGTTCGGTGAAGGGGAAATAGCTCGGCCGCAGGCGCAGCACGATGTCTTCCCGCTCGAAGAAAGCCTTGAGGAAGGTCTCCAGCGTCCATTTGAGGTGGCCAAGGGTGATGCCCTTGTCGATCACCAGCCCCTCGATCTGGTGGAACATCGGCGTATGGGTGGCGTCGCTGTCCGAGCGATAGACCCGGCCGGGCGCGATGATGCGGATCGGCTCGCCCTTGCCGCCGGTTCGCTCCGACACCGCCTTCATGGTCCGGATCTGGACTGGCGAGGTATGGGTGCGGAGCAGCATGGGAGCCGGATTTTCATTGCTCGCAAGCTTGTTGAGAAGCGCCTCCGGGCGGTCCTCGTCCTTGCGTTGCTTGTATGGGAAATAGAAGGTGTCGTGCATCGCCCGCGCCGGATGCGTCTCCGGGATGTTGAGCGCGGTGAAATTATGCCAGTCGTCCTCGATTTCCGGCCCCGTCGCGACGGAGAAACCCAGGTCCGCGAAAATCTCCGCCAGCTCGTCCATCACCTGGCTCACCGGATGCACCGAGCCCTGCGGGCCGATCTCGGCGGGCAGGGTCATGTCGATCTTCTCGGCCGCCAGCTTCGCATCAAGCGCCGCCTGCTCCAGCGCCGCCTTCTTGTCGGCCAGCGCGGCGGTCACGCTTTCGCGCAGATCCTGGATCGGCGGGCCTTTCTCCAGCCGCTCCTCCGGGCTCATCGGCCCCAGCGTCTTGAGCAGCCCCGTCACCACCCCATTCTTGCCCAGCGCGCCGACCCGCAGGCCTTCCAGCGCCTCCAGCGTGTCGGCGGCGGCGATGTCGGCAATCAGGCCGGCTTTCAGATTGGCAATCTCAGTCATCTACTGTCTCACTAACTCGTCATT
Organism: Sphingobium sp. 15-1; assembly: GCF_013375535.1. Taxonomy (GTDB): domain Bacteria; phylum Pseudomonadota; class Alphaproteobacteria; order Sphingomonadales; family Sphingomonadaceae; genus Sphingobium; species Sphingobium aromaticivastans. Next base: position 2,412,735 of record NZ_JABXJG010000001.1, on the reverse strand, counting down.
CCCGCGAAAGCGGGAACCCATCTCCTGATCTTTCGATCAGTCGCAACGCAGAGGAGGTAAAGGCTCAAAGCCGAAACCCAGTGCCAGATCGTCCCAATCGGGATTGCCGGCTTCAATCAGTTCGATCTTCCATTGCCTGATCCACTTCTTGATGCGCTTCTCCCGCACGATCGCGCCATCCATGCTGTCATGCGGTTCGAACCAGACAAGGCGCTTGACGCCGTAGTCGCTGGTGAAGCCATCGATCAAGCCGTTTCGGTGTTGATAGACGCGCTTTGTGAGGTCAGACGTGACCCCGGTATAGAGCGTTCCGTTCTTACGGTTGGCCAGCATATAGACCGTTGGGCTGATCTCGCGCTTCATGGATGCCTCAGGAGATGGGTTCCCGCTTTCGCGGGAATGACGAAGGGTGGGGAGAGGCGCTTAAGCCCGCGCCCCCAGTAACGCCCCGCCGAACCCGATGAACATCAGCCCCGTCCCCCGGTTGAACAGCCGCTGCCGGTTCGCGGGCGCCAGCCAGCGGGCGAGCTTCACGCCGCCCAGCGCATAGACGCACTGCCAGCCGAATTCGATGGCGACGAAGCTGACGACCAGAATCGCCAACTGCACGACAAAGGGCCGGTCCGTATCGATGAACTGCGGAAACAGCGCGGCGGCAAAGATGATCAGCTTGGGGTTGGACAATCCCGTCAGCAGTCCAGTGCCGTAAAGCGCCCGCAGCGAGCGCGCCCGCGTCGCGCCCACTTCACCCCCATCGCCCACCGGCGCGCGCCACGCCTTGATGCCCAGCCAGATCAGATAAGCGACCCCCGCATAGCGCAGAATGTCGAACAGGCGCGGCGAGGCCTTGAGCAACGCCCCAAGGCCCAGCGCCGAAGCGATCAGGCACAGCAGGATCGCGCTCATCAGCCCCGCCATGGTGGCGATCGCCCGGCGCGGGCCATGGTGAATGCTCTGCGTCATCACATGCAGCATGTTCGGTCCCGGCGTGGCCGAGATCAGGAAAACCGCCGTGACGTACAACCACCAGACATGCAGCGACATGGGTTTGTCCCTTCATCTCAACGCCGTTCGCCCTGAGTAGGGACTGAGCGAAGCCGAAGGCCCGTATCGAAGGGCCTCTCGCGACGCAGCCCTTCGATACGCCGCTTCGGCAAGCTCAGCGGCTACTCAGGACGAACGGATGTTGGGTAAAAACGAAAAAGGGCACCGGAAGCATCTGCCCCGGCGCCCCTTTGGACGATCTTGCGACCGATCCGGCTTAAGCCGCGGGCAGCGCAGCCTTCGCCTGGGCGATGATGGCGCTGAACGCCTCGCCTTCGTGCATTGCAATGTCGGCCAGAACCTTGCGGTCCAGCTCCACGCCGGCCAGCTTTAGGCCGTGCATGAACTGCGAATAGGTCAGGCCTTCGGCGCGGACGCCGGCGTTGATGCGCTGAATCCACAGGCCACGGAAGGTCCGCTTCTTGACCTTGCGGTCGCGATAAGCGTACTGGCCGGCCTTTTCGACAGCCTGGCGGGCGATACGGATCGTATTCTTGCGACGGCCATAATAGCCCTTCGCCTGATCCAAAATCCTCTTATGCTTCGCCTTGGTGGTCGTACCACGTTTTACGCGTGCCATGTGTCCCTACTCCTTACTTGAGGCCATAGGGCGCCCAGAGGCGCACGTGAGCGACGTCGGCGTCGGACATGACCGAAGTGCCGCGGTTCTGGCGGATATACTTGGCGTTGTGGCTGATCAGGCGGTGACGCTTGCCAGCGACGCCGTGCTTGACCTTGCCGGAAGCGGTGAACTTGAAGCGCTTCTTCACACCGCTCTTGGTCTTGAGCTTGGGCATTTTCGTCTCCTTTTTCAGCGCGACGATTACGGACAGCCACGGCAGCCCTAGTTAGCCGGGCGGTCCTTCCGAATATCGCGAAGGGGCGCGCATAGTCGGATGCGCACCGAAAGGCAAGCGATTCGGACCCAAAATCCGCGCCCGGCGTTGAGCCGCCATGGCCGACGCAGATCCCCTCCGGCCGGACAGTCCGGCGCAAGCGGTGCCGCATCCCGGCGGCGCCCGCCATCACCTGCACCGCGCCCGCGAACATTGGCGCAAACTCCCGTTGCCGGTCCGCATCCTGCTCTGGATCGTCGGCATCGTCTTCGCGCTCTGGCTGATCCTGTTCATCACCAAGGGGCGTTTCCTGAAACATCCGTTCGAGCGCTTCCTGACCAGTCGCCTCGAACGTCCGGTCCAGGTCGGCGGCGATTTCCAGCTCTATTTCGATCCCATCACCATCAAGTTCCGCGCCGAACGGATGACCATCGCCAACACCCGCTGGGCCAGCCGCCCGCACTTCTTCCGCGCCGACCTGATCGACAGCCGCATCGCGCCGCTCAGCCTGCTCTTTGGCCCCAAATATAAGATCCGCTGGCTGAACCTGCGCAACGCCGCCGCCGACCTGGAATGGTCCCGCGACGGCAAGAGCAACACATGGACCTTCGGCAATCCCGACAGGAAGGGCGAGCCGCTCAACCTGCCGCTGATCCGCCGCGCGCTGCTGGCGGGCACGACGCTGCGCTACCGCGACCCGCGCATGCAGCTCGCCACCGACATTGGTTTCGAGACGGTGAGGGCGCAGGACACCCGCTTCGCCAGCGACATACGCTTCTCTGGCGCCGGGACGATGCGCGACCGCCCCTTCACTTTGCGCGGCGGGCTGCTCTCGCCCAATGAGACGGTGACCGGCGGCAAGAACAGCCTGGCCCTCCATGCCGAGGCGGGGGCCACCGTCCTTGAAGTCAGCGGCACCCTTCCCGGCGCGACCGAGATGGAGGGCGCCGACCTGCGCCTCACCACCCATGGCCCCAATCTTGCCCGGCTGTTCGACTTTCTGGGCGTCGCCATTCCCGAAACGCGCACCTATCGCCTGACGTCCGCCCTCACCAGGCAGGGCGGCGAATGGCGCTTCACGCACCTCAAGGGCCGTTTCGGGGACAGCGACCTTGCCGGGCGGCTGACTGTCTCCCTTCCCGACAACCGCCTGCTGCTGAAGGCCGCGCTGACCACCCAGACGCTCGACATCCTCGATATTGGCCCCTTCATCGGCTATGACCCGCAAAGGCTGGAGGCGCAGGGCGCGGACGGCGCGATCGCCACCGTCAACGGCGCGCCGCGCATCCTGCTCGACGCCCCGCTCCGCGTCGAAGCGCTGCGCAATTTCGATGCCCGGCTCCAATATGACGTCCGCCGCATCCGGGCGGAGCATGTGCCAATCTCCAATATCGGCCTCACCCTGGCGCTCGACCACAGCCTGCTTACCCTGTCGCCACTGACCTTCGACATGTCGGGCGGTCATCTGAGTTCCGACATCGCCATCAACGCGCGCGGCCGTCCGGTGCGCACCCAATATGACGTCCGCCTGTCGCCCACCCCCATGGGCAAGCTGCTCGGCCGCTGGGGGGTCGAGGAATCGGGCACGACCGGCACGATCAAGGCCCGCGTGCAGATGACCGGCCTGGGCGACACGCTCCACGATTCGCTCGCCACCTCGAACGGCCGCATCGCCGTGATCCTGCCCGCCGGATCGATGTGGGCGCGCAACGTGCAATTGTCGGAACTCGACGTCGGCACCTTCATCACCAAGATGTTCGAGAAGAAGCTGAAGGAACCGGTGCAGATCAATTGCGGCCTCATCGCCTTCACCGTCCGCAACGGCGTGGCGGCGGCGGACCCGATCATCATCGACACCAGGAAGAATGTCATGCTCGGCCGGGGTGGCTTTTCCTTCAGGAATGAAAGCCTCGACCTTGCCTTCCGGGCGGACGGCAAGAAGTTCAGCCTCTTCTCCGGCCAGTCCCCGGTCGGCATCAACGGGTATTTCGCCCGGCCCGGCATCGACGTCGTCAGCCCCGAACTGATCGCCCGGGGCGGCGCGGCGGCGGCGCTGGGCATCGCCGCCAGCCCGCTCGCCGCCGTCCTCGCCTTCGTCGACATAGGCGATGCGAAGAGCGCCGCTTGCGGCCCCGTCCTCGCCGGCGCCACCGCCGCCGCCCAGCGCACCAAGGGCGGCAAGCCCCGCGACGATGTCGGCCGGGGCACCACCGCCAAGGACGAAGCGGGCAAGGGCAGCCAAAAAGAGAAAAAAAGTCAGGACAAGAAATTCCTGGGCATCTTCTGATCCGCCTGCAAAGCGCCTATCGTCCCGTCTTCTTCAGGGAGAGGACAGATGAACGAAGCGCACACGAGCCTCGCAGCAGGTGTCGTTCCACACCTCACCATCGCCAATGACAAGGCGGCCGAAGCCATCGCCTTCTACTCCCGCGCTTTCGGCGCGGCCGAACTGATGCGCCATGTCGCGGAGGGCCGCCAGCGCATCATGCACGCCCAACTGCGCATCAATAGCGGTTCGCTGATGCTCAACGACCATTTCCCCGAAATGTGCGGCGGCGCTCCGGCCGATGTGCCCAGGGGCGTAACCCTGCACCTGGCGGTCGACGATGCCGATGCCTGGTGGAAGCGCGCGATCGAGGCAGGCGCCAGCGTCCGCGTGCCCATCGAGAACCAGTTTTGGGGCGAACGCTATGGCCAGCTCACCGATCCCTACGGCCACATCTGGTCGATCGGCGGCCCGATCAAGGAATGAGGCGCCGGTCGTCCGCTTTCGTTCAGGGGAGGGGAGAAGAGTGTCTGCATTTGGGCAATAGCTGCCCTTAAGCGCCCCGTGCTCCTGCCTGCGCAGGAGCACGCTGCGTTCTAGGAAAACGGCGCAAGTAGACCAACCGCCCTCCACCCAAAACAGCCCCGCTTCAGCCCCGCATGGCCTCCAGCGCTTTCCCCACGGCCAAAATCCCCTCCGGCGACGCGGCAAAGCCCATATGCGTGCAATCCACCTCGATCGCCCGGTCGCGCTCCCCGGCGCGGCCCTTGGCGCATCGGGGCAGGATCACCCCATCGCGCTGGGACCACAGGGCCACGGTCGGCACGGGCGGCTTTTCTTCCCGATAGCAGGTAAAGGGCGGGCGATCGACCGGGAAGCCGGACACCAACTGATAGAGACGCCAGGCATGATTGGCGCGCGGATCGCCGGAAAAGGGCGTGCCCATCGTCACGACCCCGCCCACCTTGGCGGTGGCATATTTCGCATATTCCCGCGCAAACAACCCGCCCAGGCTCCAGCCGACCAGCGTCACCTTGGCGCCGGTCCTGCGGCGGAGGGCGTCGACCCGGCGGTCTATCTGCTCCAGACTGTCGGGCTTGGGCCCGAAATTGCGGCCCATGCCCCAGCCATGCGCCTCATAACCCGCCGCATTCAGCACGGCGCGCAACGGTTCCATCCGCTGCTCGCCTGCCATCAGGCCGGGGATCAGCAGCACCTGCCGCCCGTCGCCGGCCATCGCTTGCGCCAGGCTGGCCGCCTGCGCCCGGGTCCGCAACAGGTCGAACGGCACCGACGCATTGCCCAGCAGATGCTGGAGCGACGGCCGCTCGGCCGCGCGGGGGCCGTTGGCTAGACGGCCCTTCCAGAAGCTGCTGATGACGTCGGCATAAGGCGGCACGAAAATGTCTTTCCTCTTTCCAGGGGGAAAAATGACATTCTCATGACAATGCGCCCCGAGTCCATGGACATTCATCCATCGGAGCCAACGGTTCGTCGTTTGTTACAGCGGTTTAAGGCCTGGTCAGGGCGCGAGCGGAGACGTCTGCGCCACCGCTCCGCCATCCGCCGAGCGCAACTGGCGCGGTTCCAGGATCGCCGCCGTCTCGATCAGATCGAGTGCCCGCCGCGCCTCCAGATAGCGCCGGGCGAATTGCATCCAGCGGTCCGCCGCCGCCCGCCCCGGCATCTGCTCCACTTCCGCCAGCGCCGCGCCGACCCGCGACCCGTCCAGATAGCGGACCGCCCGGTCCAGCGCCGCCTGCGGCCGGGGGGAGGGGGTGGACGCCTTGTGGATGGTGATGATCTCCCGCGCTTCATGCTCCAGCGCTTCCCACCAGCTTGCATCGGCGGGCGGCACCGTCACCTGATCGGCCACCGCCGTCAGCCCGGCGCGCAGGTCGGCCAGCGTCACCGGTTCCCGCGCCGCATTGATGATGGTCGCGACGGCACGCGGCTGCGCCTGGCCGAAGCGCAGCCGCAACTGCCCCTCGATATAGCCAAGCGGCGCCCCGCTATCGAGCGCCCGGCGCGCCGCAAAGGCGACCAGCAGGCCTTCGGCCCGCGCCGCGTTGCCCGACGCCGCCTGCGCCTCCACGGCGATGCGGTTGAGCCGTTCCTCCAGTTGCACGACCCGGGCATCCAGCATCTGCCCGGCATCGGCCGACAGCGGACGCAGCGGCGCGCCCGATCCCGCGGCGCTGAGCAGCGGATCGGTCATCGCCGCCTGCCGCTGCGGCGCGTTCCACCGCTGGATTTTCGGCAGGGCCAGAACGGTCAGCACGACCCCGACCGCAAAGGCGAGCAGGACCAGCAGCACCAGCAGCCAGGGCCCACGCCGCTGCGCGGGGGGCGGCGCCGTAACGCCGTTCGCCGCGCCGTCCGTGTCGCTCATCAGGGGTCTTTCTTCCATAGGAGGCGAATCATTCGCATAATCGGACGGCAAGGGCCAGCATCCTCTCATCATCGGGTCTATCGGGCGCCTGGGCGCTGGCCCAGCCGGCGCCGCAGGCCGCCAGCGCGGCGGGGCTGATCGCGATCAGGTGCAGGGATTGGCGTTGCTCCCGCCCCACAAGCTGCGCCAGCACGTCCCCGGCACGGGGCGAATGCACCAACAGCACGCTGCCCGCCGCCAGCCGTTCCGCCAGTCCGCTCTCGCCGGTCCGCAGCATCGCGTAAACGGCGATCCGCTCGATCCGCAGCGCGCCCGCATCGATCGGCGCCACCGTCCGTCCGGCCAGATGCAGCACATGGCCATGCCCTTCCGCCGCGATCCGCCGCGCAATGGCGGTGCCGTCGCCATCCCCGGCGACGACCTGCCCGAATCCCGCCTCCGCTAGCGCCTTCGCCGTCGCCCGCCCCACCGCATAAGCGGGCAGGCCCCGATAATCGGCCAGCCGCTCCCCCGCCAGCCGGGCCGCATTGGCGCTGGTCAGCAACAGGGCGTCGAAGCGATCCGGGGCAGGGGCATCCCACGCCAGCGCCTGGGGCGCGAACAGCGGCATGACCTGTGTCTGCAATCCCAGTTCCGCCGCTCGCTCCGCCGTCTTGCTCGCGCCCGGCTGGGGCCGCAGGATGACGACTGGCCTCACGGCTCGAACAGGGCGCGCAATGCCGGGCTCGCCCGCTCCAGCAAGCCGCGCCCCATCGCCTCGGCGGCGGCGAGGTCGCCCCGCCCGATCCGCAGCGAATCGCCAATCGTCTCCTGCCCGTCGGGGCTGATGATCTCGGCGCGCAGATGAATCCGCCCCTCCTCCAGCCGCCCCAGCGCCGCGATGGGCGAATGACAGGTGCCCCCCAGCCCCGCGAGCACCGCCCGCTCCGCCATCACGCAGTCGAAGGTGTCGGCGTCGCTGATCGTCGCCAGCAGCTCCAGCATCGCGTCGTTGCCGCTCAGCGTCTCAATGCCCACGGCCCCCTGAGACGGCGCGGGCAGCATGACCTCGACCGGAATCGCCGCGCCCACATCGCCCTGGCCCAGCCGGTCCAGCCCCGCCGCCGCCAGCAGGGTCGCATGCGCCTCCCCCTTTTCCAGCTTGGCAAGCCGCGTCGCCACATTGCCGCGGAACAGCACGACTTCGGCATCGGGCCGCAAGCGCTTCACCTGCGCCGCCCGGCGGGGCGAACTCGTCCCCACCACCGGCTTTTCCGGCAACGCCTCAAAACTCGCCGCGCCCACCAGCCGGTCCCGCACGTCGGCGCGGGGCAGCATGGCGGCGATGCGAATCTCAAGGGGCCGGATCGTCTCCACATCCTTCATCGAATGCACCGCGAAATCGATCTCCCCGGCCAGCAGCGCCCGGTCCAGTTCCTTGGTCCACAGCGCCTTGCCGCCGATCTCCGCCAGCGCCCGGTCCTGTATCCTGTCCCCGCTGGTCTGCACGACGACGATCTCGACCGCGCCCTCCTCCCAGCCATGGCGCGCGCGCAAGGCCGCCATCGTCATATGCGCTTGCGCCAGTGCAAGCGGGGAGCCACGGGTGCCAAGGCGGAGGGGAGTCTGTGGGGGGCTGTGGGGCTTTTGCATGATCCCGCTTGCTCTAATGGTCGCGGACATTAGATGGAAGCGGCAATGACGATCATCCTTGGCCTGGAATCAAGCTGCGACGAAACCGCGGCGGCGCTGGTGACGGCGGAGGGCAAGATCCTGGCCCACCGCCTCGCCACGCAGGAGGAGGCGCATCGCCCCTATGGCGGCGTCGTTCCCGAAATCGCCGCCCGCGCCCATGTCGAGGCGCTCGCGCCCTTGATCGAAGCGGCGCTCAAGGATGCGGACCTTAACCTGAACGATGTCGACGTGATCGCCGCTACCGCAGGCCCCGGCCTGATCGGCGGCGTGATGGTCGGCCTCGTCACCGGCAAGGCGCTCGCCCATGCGGCCAACAAGCCGCTGATCGCGGTCAATCATCTCGAAGGCCACGCCCTGTCGCCGCGCCTGGCGGACCCGACGCTGCAATTCCCCTACCTGCTGCTGCTGGTGTCGGGCGGCCATTGCCAGTTGCTCCATGTGCGCGGCCCGGGCGACTATGCCCGCCTTGCCACCACCATAGACGACGCCAGCGGCGAAGCCTTCGACAAGACGGCGAAGCTGTTGGGCCTCGGCTATCCCGGCGGTCCGGCGGTGGAGAAAGCCGCCGCTCTCGGCAATGCCAAGGCTGTCCCCCTGCCGCGCCCACTGGTCGGCACCGTCGAACCCCATTTCTCCTTCGCGGGCCTGAAAAGCGCGGTCATGCGCGCCGCCCAGTCCGGCCGCTATTCGACCGAGGACATCGCCGCCAGCTTCCAGCAGGCCGTCATCGATTGCCTCATCGACCGCACCGAGCGGCAACTGGCCGGCCTTCAGGACATCACCGCCCTTGTCGTCGCCGGGGGCGTCGCGGCCAATCAGTCGATCCGCGCCGCGCTCGAAGCGCTGGCGGCAAAGCACGACCATCCCTTCGTCGCGCCGCCGCTCTGGCTCTGCACGGACAACGCCGCGATGATCGCATGGGCCGGGGCAGAGCGCTATGCGGCGGGCCTGATCGACGATCTAACCGTCCCGGCCCGCCCGCGCTGGCCGCTCGACCCCAGCGCGGAAAAAGCGCGCGGAGCAGGAGTGAAAGCATGAAAGCAGGCGTCATCGGAGCAGGCGCCTGGGGCACCGCGCTCGCCCAGACCCTGGCGGCGGACGGCCAGCAGGTCCGTCTTTGGGCGCTGGAACCGGAGGTGGTGGAAGCGGTCAACAAGGACCGGCAGAACCCCCTCTACCTCCCCAACATCCCGCTCAGCCCCTCGATCGAAGCCACTGGCGATATCGCCGCCATGGCCGACCGCGACATGCTGCTGATCGTCAGCCCGGCCCAACATCTGCGCAAGGTCGTCGCGCAGGCCCCGGCAGGCACCCCGCTCATCCTCTGCTCCAAGGGCATAGAGGCGGGCACCAGCCTGCTCATGTCCGAAGTCGCGGCGGAAGCGCAACCGACTTCGCCCATCGCCGTCCTTTCCGGCCCGACCTTCGCCCATGAGGTGGCCAAGGGCCTGCCCACCGCGATCACGCTCGCCTGTGCGGATGCCGGTCTCGCCGCGAAGATCGCCGCCCGCATCGCCCGCCCCGCTTTCCGCCCCTATCTCTCCGACGATGTGGTCGGCGCGGAGATTGGTGGCGCGGTGAAGAATGTCCTCGCCATTGCCTGCGGCGTCGCGGAGGGGGCGGGCCTCGGCCTCAACGCCCGCGCCTCGCTGATCAGCCGGGGTTTTGCCGAAATGACCCGCTTCGGCCTGGCCAGAGGTGCGCGGTCCGAAACCCTTGCGGGCCTTTCGGGTCTGGGCGACCTCGTCCTCACCTGCTCCTCGACCAACAGCCGCAATTTCTCGCTGGGCAAGGGGCTGGGCGAGGGCCAGTCCGCAAAAGACCTGCTGTCCAACCGCCGTACCGTAGCGGAAGGCGCCTTCACCGCCCCCGTCCTGCGCGAAGCCGCTCGCGCGGCGAAGGTTGAAATGCCGGTGGTCGAAGCCGTCTGCGCCCTGCTGGAAGACGCTGCGCCGCTGGCGCAAGTGATGGATGCGCTGCTCGCCCGTCCGCTGCGCGCCGAATAAAAACTCGCGCTCTTTCCAGATATTGCTACAGTCCGGCTCCACAAAATGACGCCACAGCATTGATGTCCAGTATTGATCTCACAGGGGGACCATAGTTCGTTGCCGGTTGAAGGGGCCTCTCCCGCGCAGCAGGATGACATTGCGGCGCTTGCCAAGGGTGGACGGACCAATGTGTTCGGCTTCCTGCTCCGTCTCGCTGCGCGCCTGCCCTTCCTGTTCATCGCCGGCCGCTGGTATGGCGCCGACGCGCTCGGCCGCTTCGCCTATGCCGTGCTGGTGGTGGAGTTCATCGCCCAGCTCGCGACTTTGGGCCTGAAACGCGGCCTTGCCGGGGCGCTTGCGCAAACCGAGCGCCCGCACAGCCATGTCGTGACCGACGCCATGCTGGTGACGCTGATCGCCTCCCTGATCGGCAGCGCGCTTCTGGTGGCCTTCCCGCAAGCCATGTTCCCGAACAGCGGCATCAACGGCCTCGACCGCCTGCTCGCCCTGATCGTGATCGCGGTGGCCGGGTCCGACGTGGCGCTCGCGGCCTGCGCCTATCGCTTCGACATCGGCGCGACCGTCCGCGCCCGCTCCATCATAGAGCCCTGGGCGATCAGCATCGGCGCCTTCGCCTTCGCCTTCTATTCGACCCGCGACGGGCTGATCCTCTCCTATGTCGTCTCGATGATCGCCGCGATGGTCGCCTCGATCATTCCCATGACCCGCCATTACGGCATCCCCTATGGCTGGCGTCCCGATTTCGGCCGGCTGTGGCGACTGGCGCGCCGCAACCTGCCTCTCGCGGCGGCGGACGGCGTTGAATGGGGCTCCCGCCGCCTCGACATGGCGATTCTGGGCCTGTTCGTCAGTCCGGCGGTGGTCGGCATCTATTATGTCGCCCAGCAGGTCGCCTCCCTGCCCCAGAAGCTGAAGACCAGCTTCGACCCGATCCTGGGGCCGGTCATCACTCGCAATCTGGCGGAGGGCAATCTCAACGCCATCGCCCGCCAGGTCAGCCAGGTCGGCTTCTGGATCATCGCGGCGCAGGCAGGCATAGCCCTAGCCCTGGGCATCCCCGGCGAGGCGGTGATGGGCCTTGTCGGTCCCCATTTCGTCGGCGGCACCGGCGCGCTTGCCTTCCTGCTGCTGGCCGAAGTCGTCGCCGCCACCGCCGTGGTCAGCGAATCCGCGCTGGTCTATATCGCCCGCCACCGCAATCTGATGATCTCGTTGCTGATGATCGGTTTGCAGGCCGCTTTGAGCTTCGCCCTGATCTTCGTCGCCAAGCGCCTTGGCTTCCACGACATGGCCGTCGCCGCGGCCCCCGCCCTGGCCCTCAGCATCGCGCTTGGCGTCAGTGCGCTGATCAAGGCGCGGCTGCTCTCCCGCCTGCTCGGCGCCAAGGTCAACGCCTGGCGCTGGCCGCTGCTCAGCGCTTCCGGGGTGGCCTGCCTTGTCGGCGCCGCCTTCGTCGCGCTGCCGCCCCGGTTCGAATGGGTGGAGCTGGTCTTCGGCGTCTTCACGATCCTGGGCGTCTACGGCATCGTCATCTGGCGCTGGGGTTTTGGCCCAGATGACCGTGCCCTATTCAGGAAGCAGAAACCCGCCTGAATTGAAGCGCGACGTGCTCCTGCGCAGGCAGGAGCCCAGTTCTGCCGTCAGAGAAACAATGCGACGCTTGGGCTGGGCTCCTGCCTGCGCAGGAGCACGTCGCGCCCTAGCTCACCCCAGCGTCTTCGCCCGGATCGCCTGCAAATCCTCTTCCGGCCGCGCGCCCCAGTGGGAGATCACCTCGGCCGCCGCCGCCGCGCCCAGCTTCAGGCATTTGTCGATCTCCAGCCCCTCCAGATGCGCGGCCAGGAATCCCGCCGCGAACAGATCGCCCGCCCCGGTCGTGTCGATCACTTCCTCGACAGCCGCCGCCAGCGCCTCATACCGCACGCCGTCGACCACCGCGATCGCGCCCTTTTCGCTGCGGGTCGACACCAGCACCGGCACCTTCGCCGCGATGGCGGACACCGCCTTCTCGAAATCGTCGACCTGCGCCAGCGACTGGATTTCCCCCTCATTGGAAAAGAGGATGTCGATCATCCCCTGATCAATCAGGTCGATGAAGTCCGCCCGATGCCGGTCGATCACGAAATTGTCGGACAGGGTGAAGGCGACCTTCCGTCCTGCGCCCCGCGCCGCCTCGATCGCCGCGCGCATCGCCGCTCGTGGCTGCTCCGGATCCCAGAGATAGCCTTCGAGATAGAGGATCGAGGCCGACCGGATCAGGTCCAGGTCCAGCGCCGCTTGCGGCAGGAATTGCGACGCGCCCAGGAAAGTGTTCATCGTCCGCTGTGCGTCGGGCGTCACCAGGATCAGGCAGCGCGCCGTCGGCACGTCGCCTTGCATCACCGGCGTGTCATATTTGATCCCCAGCGCCCGCACGTCATGCGCGAACACCGCGCCCAACTGATCGTCATTGACCTGTCCGATGAAGCCGCATTTCTTGCCCAGCGCCGCCAGCCCGGCCAGCGTGTTCGCCGCCGATCCGCCGCTGATCTCCTTGCCTGCGCCCATATCGGCATAAAGACTCTCGGCCGTTTCCGCGTCGATGAGCTGCATGCCGCCCTTGGTCAGCGCATGCTCGGCCAGAAAAGCGTCGTCGCTTCGGGCGAGCACGTCGACAATGGCGTTGCCGATGGCGACAACATCAAGCGTGGGGGCAGCAGCGGTCACGCGAAATCCTTCGTGAATGAGGGGGAAAATCCCGCCGTCTCTACCGATCCGCGCCGCGGCGCGCAACGCCGCTGATTGACGCATCGGCCCGAGCCGGGAATAGCTGGCGCCATGATCCTGACCGCCGCCTTCCGGGCCTTCCCCTCGATCTTCCACGGCGCCGCGCTGCGGCTGATGATGAAGACGCTGCTGTTGACCCTGCTTGCCTTCGCGCTGCTCGCCGCCGCGCTGTGGAGCGGCATCCACGCCGCCCGCCTGCATTTCGGCTGGGCCGGGGGCGGTCTGGCGGAGGCGACGGCCACCGCCCTTGCCATGATCGCTGCCGCCTGGCTGCTGTTCCGCGCCACCGCCATGGCGATCATGAACCTGTTCGCGGACGACATCGTCGTCGCCGTCGAGCGCGACAGCTATCCGCAGGCCGCGACCTGCGCCCGCCCGGTCGGTTGGGCGCGCAGCCTGCGCTTCGCGCTGCGCTCCCTGCTGCGGACCATCGGCTGGAACCTGCTCGCTCTGCCCGCCTATCTGTTGCTGCTGGTGACGGGCATCGGCACCATCGGCCTGTTCCTGATCCTCAACGCCGTTCTGCTTGGCCGCGACCTGGCCGACATGGTCGAGCCGCGCCATCCCGGCCTGCCGCCGATCCCGCGCGGCAGCCGGTGGCTCATGGGCCTCGTCTCGGCGCTTCTGTTCCTCGTGCCGGTCCTCAACCTGCTTGCGCCGATCTGGAGCGCGGCTATGGCTGTCCACATGCTGCACGGTGCCCGAAGGAAAATGCCATGAACCGCCTCCCACTGGCGCTTGCCGCAGCCCTATGCTCGACCCTCGCCGCTTGCGGAGGCGTGGTGCCGCCGCCCGCGACCCAGATTTCCCGCCCGCCCGCCGGTCCGCCGGCCAGCGCCTTCACCCGCCCCGGCCCGCTGATCGGAACCGACGCCCGGCACCTCATCCAGATGTTCGGCCAGCCCCGGCTCGACATCCGCGAAAACAGCATGCGCAAGCTGCAATTCGCCAATGGCCGCTGCGTGCTGGACGCCTATCTCTATGTCCCGCCGCAGGGGAAGGAACCGCTCGTCACCCATGTCGACGCCCGCACGCCGACGGGCACGGATGTCGACCCGGCGAGCTGCTCAGCGGCGTTGCAGGCGAAGTGATGAGTGCGGGATGAAGCGCACCGTGCTCCTGCGAAGGCAGGAGCCCAGTTCAGACGGCGGGACTGGGTTCCTGCCTTCGCAGGAACACGTTCTCTCAAACTTTAAACCAACCGCGCCAAAGCCCAGCAGGCCGCCTCCGCCACCACCGGATCGTCGTCCGTCACCAGCGCTTGCAACCGCCCAATCAGTCGCACATCGCCGCTGTTCCCCGCCGCGATGGCGGCATTGCGCACCATCCGGTTCCGCCCGATCCGCTTGATCGGAGAGCCGGAGAAAATCTCGCGAAAGCCCGCATCGTCCAGCGCCAGCAGATCGCCCAGCTCCGGCGCGGCCAGCTCCGCCCGCCCGACAAAGGCCTTGTTCGCCGCCGCGCTGTCGGCAAATTTATTCCACGGACAAACCGCCAGACAATCGTCGCAGCCATAGATGCGGTTGCCGATCGGCGCCCGGAACTCCTCCGGAATCGGCCCCTTATGCTCGATGGTCAGATAGGAAATGCAGCGCCGCGCATCGACCACATAGGGCGCGGGAAAGGCGTCGGTCGGACAGGCGACCTGGCAGGCGGAACAACTGCCGCAATGGTCCTTTTCCGCCGCATCCGGGACCAGCGCGATCTCGCTGTAGACCGCGCCCAGGAACAGCCAGCTTCCATGCGTCCGGCTGACGAGATTGCTGTGCTTCCCCTGCCAGCCGAGGCCCGCCGCCTCCGCCAGCGGCTTCTCCATCACCGGGGCGGTGTCGACAAAGACCTTGAGCGCCCCCGGCTGCTGCTCGACCAGCCAGCGGGCGAGCGCCTTCAGCCCCTTCTTGACGACATCATGATAGTCGCGCCCCTGCGCATAGACCGAAATCCGCCCCCGGTCCCCCACATCCGCCAGGGCCAGCGGATCGCGCCCCGGCGCATAGCTCATCCCCAGCATGATGACGCTGCGTACATCCGGCCACAGCCCTTGCGGCGATCCGCGCTGCCCGGCGCGTTCCTCCATCCACAGCATCCCGCCATGATGCCCGGCATCCAGCCATTGCCGCAGCCGTTCCCCCGCCAGCGGCGCGGCGTCGGCGGGCGCGATGGCGCAGGCGGCAAAGCCCAGCCGCAACGCTTCGGCCTTCAGCCGCTGTTCCAAGGTTTCGTTTTGCGTTGGCATGCGATGCGACTATCAGAGGTCGATGATCGGGGCTCCTCAACCGACCTATGCCGTTGAAGGCCATGGTCTTGTCAAGACATTCGGCAATTTCCGGGCGGTCGACGGCATCGACATCGCGGTGCCCGCCGGGTCGATCTACGGCATTCTGGGCCCCAATGGCGCGGGCAAGACGACGCTGCTGCGCACCCTGCTGGGCATCATCGACCCCGATGAGGGCCATCGCAGCCTGCTGGGCGATCCCGCCCCGCTGCGCCAGGCGCGCAATGTCGGCTATCTGCCGGAGGAACGCGGCCTCTACCCCTCGATGAAGGCGTTCGAAGCGGTCGCCTTCATGGGCGCGCTGCGCGGCCTGCCGCTCAAGACCGGGCGGGAACGCGCCCGCGCCATGCTGGCGGATTACGGCATGGGCGCCTCGGCCGAAAAGCCGATCCGCCAATTGTCGAAGGGCATGGCCCAGACCGTCCAGCTTTTCGGCACGATCATCCACGAACCGCGCCTGATCGTGCTGGACGAGCCCTTTTCCGGCCTCGACGCCTTTAACCAGGGCAAGCTGGAGGCGCTGATCCGCGACCAGGCAAGGCGCGGCGTGACGGTGCTGTTCTCCACCCATGTCATCGCCCATGCCGAACGGCTGTGCGAGCGCGTCGCCATCGTCGCGGGCGGCCGCATCCGCTTCGAAGGCACGGTGGACGCTGCCCGCAACCGTCTGCGCCCCCAGGTCCGACTGCGCACCCGCGCCAGCGACGGCGGCTGGCGGCGCGCTTTGCCCGCCGAAACCATGGCGGAGGATGGGGCATGGCATTTCGCTCTGCCGCAGGACGGCATCGAACCGCTGCTGCGCGCCCTGCTTGACGGCAATGCCGGGATCGAAAGCCTGTCGATCGAACGGCCCGGCCTGCACGACGCCTTCGTCGCCATCGCCGGGGAAGCGGCGGCCCGGCAGATGCAGGACGATCAGGCGCGGGAGGAAGCGGCATGACCGAAATGATGCGCGCCGCCTTCGTCATCGCCCGGCGGGATTTCACCGCCGTCGTGCTGTCCCGCACCTTCATCTTCTTCCTGCTGGGGCCGCTGTTCCCGATCGTCATCGGCATGGCGTTCGGCGGGCTGGGCGACCGGATCTCCACCACCGACCTCCGCCCGGTCGTCGGCATCGCCATGTCGCCCGCCGACACGGCGCGGATGTTGCGCGCCCATGCCCGGCTGGCTGAGCGGATGGGACCGCAGGGGCTGCCGGTGCTGCGCCGCGTCCCGCTGTCGCCCGCGCCCGGCGTTCAACTGGCGAAGGCCAATGCCGATGTCATGGTGATCGTGTCCGGTTCCCCCGCCCAGCCGGTGATGACCGGCCAGCCGCAGGACATCAAACGGCTGGAAGGCGACATCAGCCTGCTCGCCAGCGCCGCTCTGGCCGAAAAGTCCCTGCATATGGTGCATGTCGAGGCGCAGAAGGTCGCGACCAGCGTCGGCGCGCAGACCCAGGGCCGACTGGCGATCGGCCGGATCGCCCAGATCGTCGTTTTCTTCCTGACGATCCTGCTCGCGGGCATGATCCTGTCCAATCTGGTCGAGGAAAAGACGAACAAGATCATCGAGATATTGGCCGCGGCGGTGCCGGTCGACGCGATTTTCCTGGGCAAGCTGATGGCGATGCTGGCGATGAGCTTCGTCGGCATCCTCTTCTGGGGCGGCACGGCCTTCTGCGTGTTCCTGGCGCTAAAGACGCCGGGCGTCAGCCTGCCGGTTCCCGCCATCGGCTGGCCGGTCTTCCTGATGCTCGCCATCGTCTATTTCGCCATGGCCTATACGCTGCTCGGCTCCCTGTTCCTGGGGATCGGCGCGCAGGCGGCGACGGTGCGCGAGGTGCAGACGCTGAACATGCCCGTCACCATGGGGCAGATGCTGATCTTCTTCTTCGCCACCTATGCGGTCGACAAAATGGGATCGCCACCGGAAATCGCCGCCGTCATCCTGCCCTTCTCCTCCCCCTTCGCCATGATCGCGCGGGCGGCGCAGGTGGATTCGATCTGGCCGCATCTGCTGGCGATCGGCTGGCAGATGATCTGGGTCGCCCTCATCATCCGCGTCGGCGTGCTGCTGTTCCGCCGCCATGTGCTGAAATCGGGCGGCGGCTGGTGGAAGCAGCTATTCAGAAGCGCGACAGGCTGAAGCCGCTATGATCGCGTCCATGAACCGGCGGCGATTCCTGGGACTGGGCGGCGGCGCCGCCACGATGCTCATCCTCTGGCGGGTCGGGCTGGGGAGGGCGGACGCGGCCTATCCCTTCGCGCTCAGCGATGCCGAATGGCGCAAGCGGCTGAGCCCGCTCGCCTATCAGGTGCTGCGCAAGCGCTCGACCGAATATCCCTTCACCAGCCCGCTCAACAAGGAGCATCGTCCGGGCACCTTCGCCTGCGCCGGTTGCGCCCAATCGCTGTTCAGTTCGAAGACCAAGTTCGACAGCGGCACCGGCTGGCCCAGCTTCTGGGCGCCCTTGCCGCGGGCTGTAGGCACGTCGCGGGATTTCGAGCTGGGCTATCCCCGGACCGAGGTGCATTGCAGCCGTTGTGGCGGGCATTTGGGCCATGTCTTCGACGATGGGCCGAAGCCCACCGGCAAGCGTTATTGCATGAACGGCGTCGCGCTGACTTTCACGCCGGGCTGAGCGACGACCTTGTAGATGCGGAGCGGTCCCTTGACCGGGACCGGCTGCAACCAATGCGGCGGCTTGTTGCGTTCCAGCACGGCGGCCAGGCTCTGCGGGAAATCGGCGCGATAATGCTTGACCTCGTTCATTTGCGGGCAGGTCACGACATAATCCGCGCCCTTGCCGCCGTTCAGCCCCATGATGATCTCCCGGGCCTTGTCGGGCGGGGCGGTGAAGCCCTCTATGACCGCGGTGATGCCGGCGGCATTGCGGTGGTGCGCCGTGCCGATCACGCTATGGTCGGTCCGCACGAGAATGTCCGGACCCAGATCGAGCGGCGCGAACAAGGTCGCTTTGGGCAGGGCATGCAACGGCGTCAACATGGCCGACGCGCGGCAATTGACGGTCTCCGGCTGCTCCTTCGACGTGCGGCTCGTAAGCATGATCCAGGCGCCGCAAATGCCCGCCGGGGTCAGCATCATGGCGACGGCCGCCGTCACCAGAACCCGCGCCGCCGCTCTGGTCCAGGTCTGGATATGCCGGAATATCGTCAACAGCAGCCAGGCAATGCCCGGCAGCGCGAAGACATGCGCCACCGACATGGCCCGCAGCACCAGGATGGAGACCGCCACCGCGCCCGCCAGCAGCAGCGCGATGACCATCCAGCGTTCCCGCGCCTCCGGCTCCTTGGCGGCCCTGGCCGCGGCGATTGTGCTGACAAGGCCCATCACCGCAGGCAGCAGGATGATGCCGGACATCATCAAACTCTGTTCCCAGACCGGGCGCCCCTCCTTCACCTGCAGATACCAGAGGCGGTAGGCGAGCGGGCCAAGCGCCTTGAACGGATCGCCCGAAAGGCATGCGCCGCCGGTCAGCAGGAACAGGCCGATAGCCGAGACGCCACCGGTCGCCGTCGCCGCGAACCGCCGCTGGATGGAGGCCGTGCCGAGCAGGCGCAAGGCCAGGGGCGTCGCCAGCGCAAAGGCCAGCAGGGGCCAGATATAGGCTGCCGAAAGGCTGTCGCATTGCCGGATCAGCGGGGCCTGCGCACCGCGCAGCAACAGCAGCAGGGCGAACGCGCCGCAACCCAGCGTGACGGCAAAGGCGCTCAGGCGGGCGGCTTCCCGCCGGTCGAACCAGCTCCGCATGGCGAAGGTTCCGGCGAACAGCGCGGCATAGGGCAAAGCCTCGCTGGAAATCTGGAGCCAGATCGCCAGCGCCAGTCCCGCCATCAGGCCGCCCCGGCGGCGATGCGCGTCCAGCGCGCCGCACAAGGCGATGGCGGCCATCCAGATCTGCCACCCATGATGGTCGATCCGGAACGGCGTGAATTGGACCAATATGGTGGGCGTCGTCAGGAGCAAGGCCACCGCCAGCAGCGCGACGATGCCGCTATCGGTGGCGCGCCTGGCCGCTTGGAACAATGCGGCGGTCAGGCCGCCCAGCAGCAGCAGGGGCGCCAGCACGCAGGCGGCGATTTCGGCCTGCGCGGCGCCCAGCAGCGGGCGCAGCAGGACGATCAGCGCGGCGATCGGCATGTCGACGATGCGCGACCAATGCATGGGCCCGCCTGCCGGCGGATTGACGCGATGCTGGCTGACGTCCCAGAAACCCTGTCCGTGCAGCCAGTCGCGGACCTGCTGCAACCGCATGGCGTCGTCCGGATCGCGGAATTGAAGCGTCGTCAGGCCGCTGCGGAACAGCCAGAGCATGATGCCGCAGCACAGCAGCCACGCCAGCAAAGCTCCCGCGCCGGTCCACCAGCGGGCGATCAGGGGTCTGGCGGCAAGGGAGAGGGACTCAGGCGCGGGCGAAGATGCCATATTTCCGGATCGCATAGACGGACAGGAAGCTGACCGGAACCGCCATCAATTTGGCCAGGGCGGGGGCGATGCCCAGACCGCTCAGGCCGCCCACGACCGCCATGGTGATCGCCATGCCGATGAGGGCGCTGGCGATGAAGGCGATGCGCTGTGCATGGGTGGCCGGCTGCTGCATTTCGAAGACGAAACGAACGCTGATCAGCCAATGCAGCACAAGCCCGCCCGAATAGCCGCCAAGCGCGGCGAGGGCGGGGGGCAGGCCCATATGGTTCAGCATCATGAACAGCGCGAAGTCACCCGACAGGGCGCAGATGCTGGCCAACAGATAGCGCGTGAAGGTGAAGCGGCCGACGATGGCGTTCACCGGCCCGGCCATGCTGCGCACCCAACGGGTCATGGCGGTCAGGCTGCCTTCAATCGGTTGGGCACCAGCCGTTCGCTCGCCAGCGCGGCGCGCTCTCCAGCGGCGTCCTGCCCTTCTTCGCCCGCCTCATGATATTCGGCGTCTTCATTGACCGCCCAGATGTCGTAAAGCTGCTCGCCCGCCTCGATATTGCGGACGGTCAGCATCGCCGTCATCATCGCATGGTCCTGATTATTGTAGCGGTGCATGCCGTTGCGCCCGACCAGATGCAGCGTGGGGTAAAGCCGCTGCAATTCGGTCCGCATCGCCAGCACATTGTCGGCATAGCTGTCGTCATAGACCGGATAGGCCTTTTCCTGCCGCACCACCGCGCCGCCGACGACGTCGCCGGGATTACACAGGCCCAGGATCGCCATTTCCTGCTTCGCCAGCTCGATCAGATCGGCGTCGCTCGACGACCAGAGGCCGTCGCCCTCGAAGCAGAAATATTCCAGGCCCACGCAGGCGAGGTCCGGATCGGGCACCATTTCGGGCGACCAGCTCCGGAAATTCTGGATGCGGCCGACCTTCACCTTGCTGTCGTGGATGTAGATCCAGTTGTCGGGGAAGATGTCGTCCCCCTTCACCATCAGCGCCACGGTCAGGAAGTCGCGATATTTCAGCTCCATCGCATGGCCCAGCGTGGCGGGCAGCGGATGGATGCGCCCGGCCAGTTCGCGCATCGGCGCGGAGCTGATGACATGGGCGGCGTTGATGACGGCTTCGCCATCCGGGCCCTGCGCCACCATGCGCCAGCGGCCGCTGCTCTGATCCTGCGACAGTTGATCCAGACTGTGGGCCATCAGCACTTGATTGCCGCCCTTGACCACGAAATCGCGCGCCGCTTCCCACATCATGCCGGGGCCAAGGCGCGGATAGCGGAAGCTTTCCAGCAGGGTCTTGGTCGCCATGCCGTCATTGGGCTTCTTGTTGAGGCCAAGCGAACGCTTGAGGCCGTCCACGACCGCACCCCAGAGCGACAGGCCCTTGATGCGCTGCGCCGCCCAGTCCGCCGACATCTCGTCGCAAGGCATGCCCCAGACCTTCTCCGTATAGGTCTTGAAGAAGATCGAGAACAGCTTGTGGCCGAAGGCGTTGACGGTCCAGTCCTGAAAGGAGCGGATATTGCGATTGGGAAACAGCTTCGCCTTGGCGAAGCTCGCCATGCAGAGGGTCGAGCGCCAGATGCCCAGATTCCCGAGCGCTTCGAAGGCGCGCAGCGGGTAGCTGTAGAATTTGCCCTCATAATAGATGCGGCTCATCCGGGGGCGCTGGATGAAGTCGTCGGGCAGAATCTCGTTCCAGAGGTCGACGACCTCCTTCGACTTGGAAAAGAAGCGATGGCCGCCAATGTCGAAGCGGAAGCCGTTCAGCTCGACGGTCCGGCTGATGCCGCCGACATAGACGGGATCCTTTTCGATGACCCGAACCGAATAGCCCTTTTTGGTCAGCAGATAGGCGGCGGTAAGGCCGGCCGGACCTGCGCCAATGATGGCGACATCCACATTGTGGTCGTTCTGCGGCATCTAAGGCCCCCCGATGAAATCCTTGACCAAATGAGGTGAAGGAAATCTTCTAAGGAGTAGTTAATAGCCGGTAACAATGCAAGATAAGGCAACGCCGACGGATATATGTCCGTCGGCGTTGTTCTTTATTCCGAAAGACGGATCAGCCCTGACGCTGGGCCTGGATCAAGCTGTTGAGGTCCGTCCGGGCGCCGTCCAGCGCTTCACCGTAGCAGGCGCGATAATCCGGGGTTTCCGGCAGGATCGATCCGTTCATCCAGCCGCACACTTTCTTGGCGGCCTTGGTGATGCGGGAATCGGCTACGCGCGCGCCATGGGTGCTGGCGAGGTTGAGATCGGCCATCGACACGGCGATGCTGCGGGTTTCCATGCCAGTACGGCCGTCGACCACCACATCCATGTCATTGATGCCGGCGAAGGCGTTTGCCGCGGGCAGGGCAAGGGTGATCGCGGCGGTCAGCGCCACCAACGTCTTTCTGGTCATCCTATATTCTCCTGTCGAACTTTTTTATTGGGTCCGCCCAACGCCTGACGTGGGAGAAGGGTCACGAATCAGATAGGCTTCGTGCAGGCACATGAAAAGGGGCCACTTGGCAAAAAGTGGCTGAAAACCGTTATTTTTGCGGATGCGAAAGGATTGGCCGCCCCTTCGCATCCGCATCATTTCACGATCAATGGCGGAAGTGGCGCATGCCGGTGAAGACCATGGCAAGACCCGCTTCGTCGGCGGCGGCGATGACTTCCTCGTCACGGATCGATCCGCCCGGCTGGATCACCGCCGTTGCGCCCGCCTCGACCGCCGCGAGCAGGCCGTCGGCAAAGGGGAAGAAGGCGTCGGAGGCGACCGCCGAACCGATGGTGCGGGCTTCGCTCCAGCCCGCCTTTTCCGCCGCATCCCGGGCCTTCCAGGCGGCGATGCGGGCCGATTCGAGGCGGTTCATCTGACCCGCGCCGATGCCGGCGGTGCTGTTGTCCTTGGCATAGACGATGGCGTTGGACTTCACATGCTTGGCGACGGTCCAGGCGAACAGGCAGTCGGTCAGTTCCTGCTCGGTCGGCGCACGCTTGGTCACGAGCTTGAGCTGGTCGCGGTTGATGCGGCCATTGTCGCGGCCCTGCACTAGAAGGCCGCCGGCGATGCTCTTGATCTGAAGGCCGTCGCGGGCCGGATCGGGCAGTTCGCCGGTCAGCAGCAGGCGCAGATTCTTCTTCTTGGCGAAGATCGCCTTGGCTTCGTCATCCGCGCCGGGGGCGGCGACGACTTCAGTGAAGATGCCGCTGATCGCCTCGGCGGTCGGGCCGTCGAGCGGGCGGTTGACGGCGATGATGCCGCCGAAGGCAGACACGCTGTCGCAGGCGAGCGCGGCTTCATAGGCTTCGATCAGCGTGGCGCCGGTGGCGACGCCGCAGGGATTGGCGTGCTTGACGATCACCACGGTCGGCGGGCCGTCGCGGAATTCGCTGACCAGCTCCAGCGCCGCGTCGGCGTCGTTATAATTATTGTAGCTGAGTTCCTTGCCCTGGATCTGCTTTGCCTGCGCGATGCCGTTGGCCGACGGGCCGACGGGTAGGTAGAGCGCCGCCGACTGGTGCGGATTTTCGCCATAGCGCAGGGTGGAGCCTAGCTTGCTCGACACAGAGAGGCTTTCGGGGAATTGCACGCCCTGATCGGCAAAGGCGAACCAGCTTGCGATCATCGAGTCGTAAGCGGCGGTGGCGGCATAGGCCTTGGCCGCGAGCATGCGGCGGAAGTCGTAGCTGGTCGCGCCGCCCTTCTCCTCCATTTCCGCGATCAGGCGGGCATAGTCGGCGGGGTCGGTGACGATGGCCACGCTCTCATGATTCTTCGCGGCGGAACGGACCATGGAGGGGCCGCCAATGTCGATATTCTCGATGATCTCCTCGCGCTCCGCGCCCTTGGCGACGGTGGCGGCGAAGGGGTAGAGGTTGACGACCACCAGATCGATCGCGCCGATGTCGTGCGACTGCATGGAGGCGACATGATCGGGATTGTTCCGCACGGCGAGCAGGCCGCCATGGACCTTCGGATGCAGCGTCTTGACGCGGCCGTCCATCATTTCCGGGAAGCCGGTGAGGTCGGAAATATCCTTCACGTCGAGGCCCGCCTCGCGCAGCGCCTTGGCCGTGCCGCCGGTCGACACCAGCTCTACGCCATGCTTGCCCAGCGCCTGGCCCAGTTCGATAAGGCCGGACTTGTCCGACACGGAAAGAAGGGCGCGTTTGATGGTGACGTCTGACATGAAGGTGCTTCCTGCTGTTCGGGTGCCGCTCAGGCTTGCCGTGGCCCTCTAGAGCGATTTCGAGTGAAATGGAACATTCGACGGCTCGGAAATCACGGCCGGGAGGGCGTAAAGCGGCCACGCCGGGCCATGGCGGCGGGCCTGCGGGATTAGGGTGGCATGGGCTGCACGACTAAAGCGCGGAAAGGCGGGGTTTTCCCATTCGTGCGACGGTGGATGGGGAGATGGCCGCGGCTTGCAGGAAATGGATGGCTGGAATTGGCCAGTTGCGGACATTCTCAGCCGTTAAGCGCATCGTGCTCCTGCGAAGGCAGGAGCCCAGTTCAAACGGTGCGATGATCCACAGACGGCGGGACTGGGCTCCTGCCTGCGCAGGAGCACGGTGTATTTCAAGGAAAGCAGGCGGTCCGCTTTCCACCCCAAACCGCCATCAACCCACTTTCTTGAACAGCCAGCCTATGGTGGAGCCGCCGGGGAGGGCTTCGGTGGTGACGGCCAGTTGCCGCGTGGCGTGGGGGCGGCCGTCGGGGTCGGTCCAGAGGCTTTCCTCGATCGCCAGCTTCCCCGCATTGGCGCGGAATTGCCAGGTGGCGCCCGTGTCGATGCGCAGCAGCGCGCCCATACCGTCGGCGGTGGGAGTGGGTTCGACGCCCGGCGCCAGATGGAAACGGAGCTGGACCGGCAGCTTCACCGGCTTCCGCCTGCGGGCGGCGGGGGTCAGCATGTCCTCGCCCCGGACCTCCTTGCCGTCGCTGCTCATCATCAGCAAGCGGCGGTGGACATAGCCCATGCGGCGGACATAGCCGTCATGGGAAAGATCGAGGCGGCTGCCGCTTTCGCTTTCCTGACGGTTGATCTCGACCTCCGTCACGCCCTTGCCCAGCGTGCCGTCGGGCAACAGGGCAGTGGAGTTGCTGTCGTCCAGCACCAGCGTGCTGTGGGCGGCGGTGGTGCGCAGCCCCTGCGCCAGATCGCGGCCGATCCATGCGCCCTCCAGCGCGGCGCCGCCGCAATTGATGATCAGCCGCTGCTGGCCGTCGCTGATCTCGATCGCGCCCGTGGAGGCACAGCCGGCATCGGCCAGTTGCGCGACCGGCGGCGGGGCGGCGTCGACCTGGACCACCGTGCCCCCGGCGGCCAGCCGCTGATAGCCCCAGCCATTGGCCTGGCGCAGCGGGCGCGCGCGCACGCGGCTGGCGCGGATCACCGCTTCGATCGTCGCGGGATCGATCGCGCCCGCGCCCTGCCAGTTGCCCAGGCCCCCATCGCCATGGGTGAGGCCGAGCAAGGCCGGAACCGCCTTGCCCAGCGCGTCCTTCAGGAAGGGCGGCGTCTGTTCACGGCGCACCTCATAGACGGCGGCGACCATGGTCAGCAGCATGATCGCCTCCAACTGGTCGAGCGGCGAGCGGGAGATGATGCCGCCATCGGCATGAAGACCGCTGTCGAGCGCGCGTTTCAGGCCCGCTTCCCCGAACAGCTTGCGCGTCGCGCCGCCGGGCAGCAGCATGGAGGCCGCGACGATCCCGCCCCAGGCGACGAGCCGGGGCAGGCCGATATGCGCCTTGTCCGCGCCGCGATCGAGATGGCGGGCGGTGCGGGCGATGCAGTTCAGCACCAGCGAGCGGTAGACGAGGTCACTCGACGACAGGATCAGCGGCGCATGGGCCGACCAGAAGAGCAGCCGCCAGCCCGCATTGTCGGCGCGCCAGGCGGGTTCGCTGGGCGTGTCGGCATGGGCGTCCAGCCATTTGCGCATGACGCCTTCGGCCAGCGGCGCGGCCTGCTCGCGGGTGGCGACGGTGGCAAGGTCGCGCAGCCAGTGGAAGCCGTGGAGATAGTCGGTGAAGCCGGGCGTAAGGCCAGGATTGGCGAAATCCAGCTTGCCCAGCGGCTGCTTCAGCCCCCGGAACAGGAAATAACCGGCGCGGATCGCCTGACCCGCATGGGCGTTGCCGGGAATCTCGTCGTCGGGAACGGCGAGCAGCTTGAGCGGATATTTGCCCTTCAGCCGGCGGCCGTGGATCGGCGTCTTCCAGCTCAGCAGATAGAAGCGGTTGGCGATGCGCTGGGCCAGCGACAGCCCCTTGTCGTCCGCGATGCGGATGAGCCGCTTGCCCTGTTCGATTCCGTCTTCCGGCCGGTCGGTTTCGGCCTCATTCCCGGAAGGATGAGGCGGGATGGATTGGGGGGCAAGGCGGCGGCGGTCGCTCACCCGCCGCGCAGCGTCCGGATATTGTCGGCATAGGCGGACGCGCCGCCGCGGAAGGTCGCGGTGCCCGCCACCAGCACGTCGGCACCCGCCTCGATGGCGAGCGGGGCGGTCTTGAAATCGATGCCGCCGTCGACTTGCAGGCGGATGTCGCGGCCGCTCTTCTCGATCATCTTGCGAATGGCTTCGATCTTGCGGAGCTGGTTCGAAATGAAGCTCTGGCCTCCGAAACCGGGGTTGACGCTCATCACCAGGATCAGGTCGACGTCGTCGATGAGGTAATCCAGCATCTTGGCCGGGGTGCCGGGGTTCAGCACCACGCCCGCCTGCACGCCCAGCGACTTGATATGCTGGACTGAGCGGTGGATGTGCGGCCCGGCCTCCGGATGGACGGTGAGAATGTCGGCGCCCGCCTCGGCAAAGGCGTTCAGATACTGGTCTACCGGCGAGATCATCAGATGCACGTCGAACGGCTTCTTCGTGTGTGGGCGCAGCGCCTTCACCACGCCGGGGCCGATGGTGATGTTGGGCACGAAATGGCCGTCCATCACGTCGATGTGAATCCAGTCGGCGCCCGCTTCGTCGATGGCGCGAACCTCTTCGCCCAGACGGGCGAAATCGGCGGACAGGATGGAGGGCGAGATCAGGATCGGGCTGGTCATTTGACCTTCGGCCTTAGCCTTGGCCGAAGCCCAGGGCAACGCCCGATTCGCGCTATCCACAGGCTTTTGCAGACGGGGATTCCGGCGGCCGTGGAGGCGGCCTTCAGGACAGGACGAACAGCGTGGGGTCCAGCCCCTTGGACGGGCCTGCGCCTTTGGGCAGGAACTGCTTAACGCCGTGTAAAGCAACCACTTGATTTTGCTGCACTATGGGGGCGGCGATCAGGCGCATGACGCATTCCCCGCCGTCCGCCGGACGGATGTCGACATCCAGGGTGAAGCCGCGCCGGTGGCGGATGGCATAGGCGCGGAGCTGCTCCATTGCGGCACAGCTTTCCGGCGCATAGAGTGAGACCGCGAGTGGGCGGGGGACGGGCATGCCCCGTTCCAGCCCGAAAATGTCGTAAACCCCGTCGGTCCAGTTCAGGCTGTTGTCGCTCAGGTCGCAATGCCACAGGCCAAGGCCGCGCTCCGCCAGCGCCTCATCGTCGCGGGCGAGCCGGTCGTCCAGCATGACCGGCGCCAGATGCTCGCGCAGGGCGTAGAGCGGCCAGCTATGGTTCAGCGGAAGAGGCTCGGTCGGGCGCAAGGCGGGCCTTTCGTGCAGACGACATTCGCACCATAGGGCGCTGTGGTTAAGGCTTAGTGGATCGCGCGAGCCGCGCAACGAAAAAGCCGTCGGCGCCGCCCTGTTCCGCGAGCGTGTCCGGCAAGGTGCGGACCCAGCCCTGCGGCGTGGGGGCAATGGCTTCGGGCAGTTCGGCGGGATCGGCGGGGCGCGGCGCGAAATCGGGATGGGCGCTCAGAAACTGGGCGATCCGTTCCTCCCCCTCGGCCTGTTCGAGCGAGCAGGTGGCGTAGATCAGCGTGCCGCCGGGTTTCAGCCATTGCGCGGCGCGGGCGAGCAGTTCGGCCTGGAGTTCGGCCAGTTCCGCGATCTGGCGCGGGCCGATGCGGTGGAGCACGTCGGGGTGGCGGCGGTAGATGCCGGTGGCGGTGCAGGGGGCGTCCAGCAGGATGGCGTCGACGGGTTCCGCCGGCGTCCAGGCGCGGAGGTCGGCCTGGACGATTTGGGCGGAGAGGCTGGTGCGGGCGAGATTTTCGCTGAGCCGTTCGAGGCGTTTTTTCGACTGGTCGACGGCGGTGACGCGCCAGCCGGCGGCGGCGAGCTGCATCGTCTTGCCGCCGGGCGCGGCGCACAGGTCGAGCATGTGGCGGCCTTCCCCCGGCCCCAGCAGGCGGGCGGGGGTGGAGGCGGCGAGATCCTGCACCCACCAGGCGCCCTCGCTGAAGCCGGGGAGGTCGGGGATATTGGCGCCTTCGGGTAGGCGTACATGGCCGGGCGCGAAGCTTTGACCGCCCAGTGTTTCGGTCCAGCGAGCGGTTTCGCTGGCGTCGCGCAGGCTGAGGTCGATGGGCGGGCGCTGGGCATAGGCCTGCGCCGCGGCTTGGGGCATGGCGTCGCCCCATTGTCCGGCCCATCGGGCGGCGACCTCCGGCGGGAGGGTCGGCGGGGAAGGCAGCGCCGGATTGGCGCGGGTCAGCGTGCCGAAGACGCCGTGCACCAGCTTGCGCGGGCCGCCGTCGACCAGCGGCAGGGCGGTGGCGATGGCGGCGTGGGGGGCGGTGCCGAGCGCGATGGTCTGGATCAGCGCGATGCGCAGGACCATGCGCGCCTTGGCGTCATGGGGCAGGGGCTGGCGGGTGGCGCTGTCGATCAGGGCGTCGAGATCGGGCAGATGGCGCAGCGTTTCGGCGGCGATGGCGTGGACCAGCGCGCGGTCGGCAGAGGGCAGGCCCTGGGCCGCGCCGTGCAGCGCGAGTTCGAGCGGATCGCCCCGGCGCAGCACCGCATCGAGCAGGCGGAGCGCGGCGCGGCGGGCGGGAAGGCCGGGGACGTCTTCGGGTCGGGGGGATTTTGCCATCGCTTGCGCCTAGGGCAAAATGGGGTGGGAAGTCACCCTTGTTCGATGCGGGGGAGTTGAGCGGACGGCCAAAGAAAAACGCCCCGGCCGGAAGGGCGGGGCGTTTTTTCCTTTGACCGGGGCAAAGCCCTCAGAACGGGACTTCGTCGTCCAGATCATTGTCGAAATTGGGTCCGCCCGCGCTGCCGCGACCGCCGCCGGATGAGCGGCCGGAGCTGCCGCCGCTAAAGCCGCCGCCACTGCCGCCACCGCCGAAATCGTCATAATCGCCGCCGCCAAAGCCGCTCGACCCGCCGCTCCAGTCGCCGCCGCCCTGCTGCGAGCGGCCACCGCCGCCGCCGAAGCCGCCACCCTGGCCGCCACCACCCGGCGCGCCGTCCAGCATGGTCAGCACTGCGCCCGGCCCTTGCAGCACGACTTCGGTGGTGTAACGGTCATTGCCCGACTGGTCCTGCCATTTGCGGGTGCGGAGCTGGCCCTCCAGATAGACTTTCGACCCTTTGCGCAGGAAGCGTTCGGCAACCCCGGCCAGACCTTCGGAGAAGATCGCGACGCTGTGCCATTCGGTGCGCTCCTTGCGCTCGCCCGACATGCGGTCCTTCCAGCTTTCGGAGGTCGCGATCCGCAGGTTGCACACCTTGCCGCCATTCTGAAAGCTCTTCACTTCCGGGTCCGCGCCCAGATTGCCCACCAGAATGACCTTGTTGACCGAACCCGCCATGTTTCCTCCGAAGCGTTAGCAGGCCCTTATAGCGGGCTGTTTCCGGAATGCTACTGTCAGTGGGCGATGGCGCCGAGCAACAATCCGCCCGACAGCAAAGCGAGCCAGGAGGCCGCGATCCGCCGCAGCCAGGGCGCGCGGGGGCCGGTCGCCGCGCCCATGCTGGCGCCCAGTCCGGCCCAGAGCAGCGCGACCATGGCGACCGAGGCGGCGAACAGCAACATATGCAGCGGGAATGCCGGATCGGCGCCGGACGGGAGCAGGAGCAGCCCGACGATCAGCGCCTTGGGATTGAGCAGGGTGGTGACGAACAGGCGCTGCGTGGTGACGCCGGTCTGCGCGCTTCCGGAATCGGGGATGCGCCACAGCTTGAGCGCGAGGCGGAATATCCAGAGCGCCGCGCCGATCCTGATCGCCTGGGCCAGCAGCGGCCAGCCGGCGAGGCTTTCCCGGCCCCAGATCGCCAGCGGCGCGACGACGATCAGATAGGCGATCAGCTCCACCGGGATCAGCGGAACGGTCCGGCGCAGGCCCGCCTGCGCGCCGGACAGCGCCATGAGCGTGTTGCTGGGCCCCGGAGTCAGGAGCAGCGCGGCGATCGCGAAAGTGAAGAGGAAGGGGTCGGCCATATGCTCTCGCTAGCCGGTCCCGCCCGCTTGCGCTTTGACGGGGCGCAATTTGCCCTGCGAGACTGCGATGAGGGGAATTGCCCATGTCCCGCCGCCATTAAGCGCAACGTGTTCCTGCGCAGGCAGGAACCCAGTCCCGCCCTCAGTGGATCATTGCACCGTAGGAATTGGGCTCCTGCCTGCGCAGGAGCATGTTGCGTTTCTTGGAAACGGCGCAAGCAGACCGTCCGTTCCCCCAAATTTCAGCGCCCCGCGCTCTACCCCAGGCCGAGCGCCGTCGCCGTCCAATAGGTCAGCCCCGCCGCGACATAGGCCAGCACGAACAGATAGCCGATCATGAACAGCGGCCATTTCCAGCCGTTGGTTTCGCGCCTTGTCACGGCGATGGTGGAGATGCACTGCGGGGCGAAGACGAACCAGGCGAGGAAGGCGAGCGCGGTCGGCAGCGGCCAATTGTCCTTCAGCCGGTCGCCCAGGCTGCGTTCCAGCTTCGCCTCATCCTCGTCCGCGTCGAGCGAATAGACTGTGGCGAGTGCCGAGACGGCAACCTCTCGCGCCGCCATGGCCGGGATCAGCGCCAGCGAAATGTCGCGGTTGAAGCCGATCGGCTCCAGCACGAGGTTGAGCCCGTTGGCGATGCGGCCCGCGACCGAATAATTGACCTGGCTGACGCCACCATTTTCCGGCGCCTTGGGGAAGCTGAGCAGCACCCAGAGGATCACGGTCGAGGTGAAGATGATCGTGCCGGCGCGCTTCAGGAAGATCACTGCGCGCTGCCACAGGCCCAGGATGATGTCCTGTGGGCGCGGCCATTGATATTTGGGCATCTCCATCAGGAAGCCGCCGCTCGCGCCCTTGGTGACGGTGCGGCGCAGCACCAGCGCGGCCAGCATCGCGCCGACGATGCCGGAGATATAGAGGCAGAACAGCACCAGCCCCTGCAAGCCGATGCCGAGCGCCACCGTGCGGGCCGGGATGAAGGCGCCGATGATCACCGCATAGACCGGCAACCGCGCCGAGCAGGTCATCAGCGGCGCGATCAATATGGTGGTGAGCCGGTCCTTCGGGTCCGCGATGGTGCGGGTCGCCATGATCCCCGGCACGGCGCAGGCGAAGGAGGAGAGCAGCGGGATGAAGGCCCGGCCCGACAGGCCAACCTTGGCCATCAACCCATCCATCAGGAAGGCGGCGCGGACCATATAGCCGGTCGCCTCCAGCATCAGGATGAAGAAGAAGAGGATCAGGATCTGCGGCAGGAACACGATGACCGATCCGACGCCGTTCAGCACCCCGTCGACCAGGAAGGAGCGCAGCAGTCCGCCGGGCAGCGACGCCGTCACGGCGTCGCTGGCGCTGGCGACAAAGCCCTCGATCATGGCGATCGGCGCTTCGGACCAGGCATAGACCGCCTGGAA
This sequence comes from Sphingobium sp. 15-1, assembly GCF_013375535.1. Taxonomy (GTDB): domain Bacteria; phylum Pseudomonadota; class Alphaproteobacteria; order Sphingomonadales; family Sphingomonadaceae; genus Sphingobium; species Sphingobium aromaticivastans. The sequence goes on along the minus strand of NZ_JABXJG010000001.1, from coordinate 2,381,291 downwards.
CATGATGAAGAGCAGGGCGAGCAGCAGGATCAGCCCCGCCACGGGATGCAGCGCCACCCGGTCGACCGCGCTGGTCAGGCGGCGGGAAGGCGTTTCGCGCACGATGGCGGCGCGGGCGATGCGGCGCGCTTCCCGGCGCAGGCCGTCGAAATCGCGCTGTTCGCCCGAAGCGCGGACCTTGCCCGCGCTGCCGTCGAGCATCGTTTCCAGTTCGCTGCGCAGATGATCGAGGCCGCGCTTGCGCACCGCCACGGTGGAGATGACCGGCACGCCCAGTTCGCGGGACAGGATATGGGCGTCCAGCTCCAGCCCGTCGCGGGTGGCGAGGTCGACCATGTTGAGCGCGACGACGGTCGGCAGCCCCAGCTCGATCAGTTCCAGCGCGAAGCGGAGATGATTGTCGAGATTGGAGGCGTCGACCACCACCACCAGCGCGTCGGGCAGGCGTTCGCCCGCCTGCTTGCCCAATATGACGTCCCGCGTCACCTGTTCGTCGGGGCTGGTGGGGTTGAGGCTGTAGGTGCCGGGCAGATCGACCAGTTCGATCGGCCGGCCGTCGGACAGGGAAAGGCGGCCCGCCTTGCGCTCCACGGTGACGCCGGGATAATTGCCCAGCTTCTGGCGGGCGCCGGTGAGCGCGTTGAACAGGGCGCTCTTGCCGGCATTGGGATTGCCGACCAGCGCGATCAGCGGCAGGCCGGTCATGCGTCGTCTTCCTGCGGCCCGGTGCGCACGGTGATGGCGGCGGCATGGTTGCGGCGCATGGCGATGGTCATGCGGCCGACCTTGCAGGCGATCGGGCCACGGCCCAGCAACCCGCCATGGTGCAGCGCCTCGACGCTGGCGCCTTCGCACAGGCCGAATTCGCGAAGCCGCTGGCCGTCCGACGCGGACAGGGCGTTCCAGTCGATCAGGTCCACATAAGCGGGTTGGCGCAACGGCAGGTCGGTCAGGCGCAAGGGTAAGGCACTCGTCATCTACTTCTGCGAGTGACTATCAATACCGATTGGAAAAGGCCAGCATGAATCGGCGCGGCGGCGCGGCAGATTATATGGCGGGGTAGCGCAGCCGTCCGATGAAGCGGGCGAAGCTCAGCCGTTCGCCGCCGCCAATGCCCTTCCACTGCGCCTTGGCGCGCTCGAAGCGCATCACGCCCTCGATCCGGCGGGCCAGGAAAGCGCGGGTCTCCGCCCAATCCTCGCTCTCGTCATCGACGAAAACTAGCAGGGTCGCGGCATAAACCCCCGCCAGAGTCAGCCGCTTCGTATAATGGTTGAGGTCGGTCGACTCGTCGCCCGCCGCGCGCCAGATGGCGTCCGCGGCGCGCCAGCCGAGCTTCGTGGCGCGAGCCGCGTTGCGCGGCATGGCCATGATCGCCTGGGCGCGGCGTAGCGCCTCCCGGTCGCGGGCCAGCAGGGTCAGCCGGGTCTCGACGAGCGAGGTGATGCGCTGGCGAATCGACAGGGCGGCGAGCTTTTCCGGCGTCAGCGCCTCCAGCATCCGCGCATCGATACTGGCGAACCAGGCGTCGATCATGTCCAACGCGCCGCCGGGATAGGCGAGCACGGCAATATCGGCGTCGATGCCGCATTGCTCCGCCGCCATGGTCACGGCCTCTGCGCGCCAGCCGTCGAAGGCGGCGTGGCGGGGCAGGATCGGGGCGAGCGCGGCGCGGACTTCGTCCAGCGTCATGTCCTGGTGCGTCGGGGTCATGACAGGCTATTACGCCCGGCCGGGCAGGCGCACAAGCACCAGCGCCACGGCGATCGCGGCCGCGCCGGCCAGGTCGGTGGCGGTCAACTGCTCGTGGAAGAGGAGCCAGCCGAACAATGCGGAGACCGCTGGTTGCAGCAACAGGCTGAGCCCCAGCACCAGCGGCGGGAACCAGGCGATGGCATAGGTCAGCAGGCCTTGGCCCAGAATCTGGCTGGACAGGGCGAGGGCGATCACCGGGGTCCAGTCGCCGGGCATCACCCGCTCGCCCAGCCAGAGCGCGAACAGCAGCAGCGGCAGCACCCCGGCCAGGCTGGAGCCCAGCAGCACCGACCAACTGTCGAGCCGCCGCCGCGCCCCCTGCACCACCAGCAGATAGGCGGTGTAGAGCGCCCCGGCGAGCAGGCTGAGCAGGTCGCCGCGCAGATAGCGGGGGGAAAGTTCATAGCTGCCGCCCATCATGATCGCCGCGCCCAGCGCCGCCAGCAGCAGCGCCGCCGCCTGCATCGGGCGCGGTCTCTGGCGCAGCACCAGCAGGCCCCAAAGGGGAAGCAGCAGCGCGCTCATATTGCCGAAAATCGTGGCGTTGGTGACATTCGTCAGCGGAATGCCCAGATGCCAGGCGGCAAGGTCGGCGGCGAAGAACAGTCCGGCCAGCAGCATCGCGCCAACGTCGCGGGCGCCGGGCCGCGCCGCCTTCAGCCCCGGCAGCGCGAACAGGAAGAGGAAAGGCAAGGCCAGGGTCAGGCGCCAGAAGGCGGCGGCCACCGGCCCGACATCGGACAACCGCACCAGCACTGGCCCCAGCGGCAGGATGATATTAGCCAGAATCAGCGCGGGGAAAGCAAATCTTGGCGTCGTTCTGCGGGTAAGAGGGGTTGAAGCGGCCATGGCGGCTCCTTAGCTGGCTTCGGCAGGCAAGTCCCGTTGCAATCTGCAACTTTGAAGAGGAAGTTTTTTCATGGCCAATCTGTTCGAACCGGTGCAGCTCGGGGCGATCCATGCGCCCAACCGCGTGCTGATGGCGCCGCTGACCCGGGGCCGCGCGACCCGCGACCATGTGCCGACGCCGATCATGGCGGACTATTATCGCCAGCGCGCCTCGGCGGGCCTGATCATCAGCGAGGCGACGGGCATTTCGCGGCAGGGGCTAGGATGGCCCTTCGCGCCGGGACTATGGTCGGACGAGCAGGTGACGGCCTGGCGGCCGGTGACGGCGGCGGTGCATGAGGCGGGCGGACGGATCGTCGCGCAGCTTTGGCATATGGGGCGGGTGGTGCACAGCAGCGTGACCGGCGAGCAGCCCGTCTCGGCCAGCGCCACCGCGGGGCCGGGCGATGCGCATACCTATGAGGGCAAGCAGCCCTATGAACAGGCGCGGCCCTTGGCCATCGAGGAGATTCCGGGCGTGATCGCGGATTATGTCCGCGCCGCGCACAATGCCATCGCGGCCGGTTTCGACGGCGTGCAGATCCATGCCGCGAACGGCTATCTGATCGACCAGTTCCTGCGCGACGGCAGCAACCATCGCGACGACATATATGGCGGATCGATCGAGAATCGCGTCCGCCTGTTACGGGAAGTGACGCAGGCGGTGGCCGACGCCATCGGCGCGGATCGCGTTTCAGTGCGCCTGTCCCCCAATGGCGAGACGCAGGGCGTCGACGACAGCAATCCTTCCGCGCTGTTCGCGGCCGCGGCGGATGCGTTGCAGCAGATTGGCATCGCTTTTCTGGAACTGCGGGAGCCGGGGCCGGACGGGTCATTTGGCCAGACCGACGTGCCGCGCCAGTCGCCGGTCATCCGCCGCCATTTTTCCGGGCCGCTGATCCTCAACAGCGATTACGACCTGGAGCGGGCGCAGCAGGATCTGAACAGCGGTCTGGCGGATGGCGTGAGTTTCGGCCGGGCTTTCCTGGCCAATCCGGATCTGCCCAAGCGCCTGCTGATCAACGCGCCGCTCAATGGCCTGAATATGGCGACCCTCTATAGCCAGGGCACCGAGGGCTATGTCGATTATCCGGCGCTGGAGGAAGCGGCCTGAGTCGGGGTCTGCTTTGGGCGGTGCCAAGACATTCCACCCTTCGTCACCCCGGGCTTGACCCGGGGTCCCGCTTTCTTCTCTCGTCCGCACCTAGCCCAAGGCAGCGGGACCCCGGGTCAAGCCCGGGGTGACGGAGAACTAATGACTGGAAATGGCCCACTCCCGCTTCCAGCCATGGTCCAATCCCCGCCCAAAACGCATGAAAAAGGGGCCGCCCTGTAAAAGCGGCCCCTTTTTCTAACCCTAAATCCAGCGTCTCAGGCGCCGAATCTCTCCCGCAGGGCGAGCATGGCGATGGCCGCCTTGGCCGCTTCGCCGCCCTTGTCCTTCTCATCCTTCTTGGCGCGGGTCAGCGCCTGGGCTTCGTTCTCGACCGTCAATATGCCGTTGCCGATCGGAATGCCGTCCATGCTGAGCGCCATCAGGCCGCGCGCGCTTTCGTTCGACACCACTTCGAAATGATAGGTTTCGCCGCGGATCACCACGCCGATGGCGATGAAGCCGTCATAGCGGCCGGTCTCCGCCGCCAGCGCCACCGCGCCGGGGATTTCCAGCGCGCCGGGGACCGTCACCACCTCATATTTATGCCCCTCATCCTCCAGCGCGGCGACGGCGCCTTCGATCAGCAGGTCGTTCAGATGCTCGTAGAAGCGCGCTTCGACGATCAGGAATTTTGCCATGTTGCTCTTCCTTAAAGCTCGATCGACCGCTGCCCAACCACGGCCAGGTCATAGCCGTCAAGCGCGATCAGGCTGTGATGGGTGTTGCTGATCAGGATCATGTCGTGCACGCCCAGTTCGGCCAGGATCTGCGCGCCCACGCCATAGTCGCGCAATTCGTCCATGCCCGAGTCGGGCTGGCCCGCATGATGGCGCAGGATGCGGCTCACGAAATCGCCCGGCGCCTGGGCGGTGAGGACGACGATGATGCCCGCCCCTTCCTGGGCGATGATCTCCATCGACTTGGCGAGCAGGCCGTTGCGCGGCCCGGTCGATCCGTAAACATCGTCGAGCAGCGAAAGCTGGTGCATGCGGACCAGCGTCGGTTCGTCGGGGGAGACATGGCCCTTCTGCAGCACGAGCTGCTCGGTCTGGGTCGCCTTGTTGTAGAAGCTGATCGCTTTCCAGTCGCCGCCCCATTGGCTGTTGAAGGTGGTTTCGGCGCGGCGCTCCACCATATGATCGTGGCGGCGGCGATAGGCGATGAGGTCGCGGATCGTGCCGATCTTCATCTTGTGCTTCTGGGCGAAGGGGATGAGGTCGTCCAGCCGCGCCATGGTGCCGTCGTCCTTCATCACCTCGCAGATGACGCCGGAGGGATTGAGCCCGGCCAGGCGGGCGACGTCCACCGCCGCCTCGGTATGGCCGGTGCGGACCAGCACACCGCCGTCCTTCGCCACCAGCGGGAAGACATGGCCCGGCGTCACGATGTCGTCGCGCCCCTTCGACCCGTCGATCGCGACGGATATGGTGCGGGCGCGGTCGGCGGCGCTGATGCCGGTGGTCACGCCCTCGCGCGCCTCGATCGACACGGTGAAGGCGGTTTCGTGGCGGGTGCCGTTGTTGCGGCTCATCAGGCCCAGGCCCAGATGGTCGACCCGCTCCTTGCTGAGCGCCAGGCAGATGAGACCGCGGCCGTGGGTCGCCATGAAATTGATCGCGTCGGGCGTCGCCATCTGCGCGGGGATGACCAGGTCGCCCTCATTTTCCCGGTCCTCGTCATCGACCAGGATGAACATGCGGCCGTTGCGGGCTTCGTTGATGATCTCTTCGGGGGAAGCGAGCGCGGTGCCGCCCTCGCGCTTGATGAGATAGCTTTCCAGCTTGCCCAGCGTTTCGGCGGTCGGGTTCCAGTCCGCCTCGCCCAGCTTGCGCAGGGAATTGGCGTGAAGGCCCGCCGCGCGGGCGAGGCCGGATCGCGACATGCCGCCGTCGGTGACGAGCGAGCGGACGGTATCGATAAGGGCTGACGACATGAGAACGACTCCTTCCCCGAAGCGGGGTCCGAAACGGAATGGTGCCGCATATCACATCATGATGTGATTATGGCAAGCGATAATCACATTGGGCGCGTGCGAAGGCTCTGCATCCGGTCGAGATAGCGCGCCAGCACGTCGATCTCCAGATTGAAGGTCCGGCCCGGCGTCAGGCTGTCCAGCGTCGTCGCGGCGGCGGTATGCGGGATGATGTTCAGGCCGAAATGGACGGAGCCGTCCGCCTGATCCTCCACCGTGTTCACGGTCAGCGAGATGCCGTCGACGGTGATCGAACCCTTGGCCGCCAATGCGGGGGCCAATGCTGCGGGCGCGGCGATGATAAGGCGGGTCGAATCGCCCTCATGCGCGGCGGACGCCAAAGTGCCGATGCCGTCGACATGGCCGGTGACGATATGGCCGCCCAGCTCGTCCCCGACCTTGAGCGCCCGTTCCAGGTTGAGGCGGCCGCCCTGGTCCCACAGGCCCGGCGCCGTGCGCGCGACGGTTTCGGCCGACAGGTCGACCGCGAACCAGTCCGCGCCCTTCTCCACCACCGTCAGGCAGGCGCCCGAACAGGCGATGGACGCGCCGATGGCGACCGTGTCCATGTCATAGGCGCTGCCGATCACCAGTCGCAGGTCGCCGCGCTGCTCATGGGTGCGGATGGTGCCGATGTCGGTTATGATGCCGGTGAACATGGTGCTTGGAATCCTCTTTCGCGGCTCGTCCTAGGCGCTGCGGCTCCGCACGTAAACCTCCAGCCGATCATCGCCCAGCCGCCGTTCGTCGTCGAGCCGCCAGCGGCCATGCGCGTCGGCCAGATCGGTCAGGCCGATGTCGCCTATGCCGGCCAGCCCCGCGCCGATCAGGATCGGCGCGCGATAGAGCAGCAGCCGATCGACCAGATCGGCGCGCAGGAAGGCGGCGGCAGTCTGTGCGCCGCCCTCGACCAGCAGATGGTCGACATGCGGCAGAGCGGCGATGTCCTCCGGCGCGGCGATGCCTTCCCAGCCTTCGGGCGTCTCGCCCTGGCTGAGCAGCACGCGCCGGGGGGAGCGATCCTCCAGACCCGCCAGACGCACGTCCAGCCGGGGCGCATCGGCGCGCAGCGTGCCGCCGCCCACCAATATGGCGTCATGCCGCGCCCGTTCCATATGGGCATGGGCGCGGGCGTCCGGGCCGGTGATCCAGCAGCTGGACCCATCGGCCAGCGCGATCCGGCCGTCGAGCGACAGGCCGAGCTTGAGCGTCACGGCCGGGCGGCCCAATGTCTGGCGCAGCACGAAACCGCGCATCGCGGCGACGGCTTCCTCCGCCATCAGACCCATGTCGACGGCGATGCCGCGCTTGCGCAGCCAGGCGGCGCCCTGCCCGTCGGTGCGCGGATCGGGATCGCGCAGGGCGATCACCACGCGCCGCACCCCGGCGCGGGCCATCAGGTCGGCGCAGCGGGGACCACGCGGGGAGAGATGGAAGCAAGGCTCCAGCGTCACATAGGCGGTGGCGCCGCGGGCGCGGTCCAGCGCCTCGTCCAGCGCCTGCGCCTCGGCATGGGGGCGGCCACCCTTCTGCGTCCAGCCCCGGCCAACGACATGGCCGTCGCGCACGATCAGGCAGCCGACATTGGGATTGGGGGTGGAAAGGCCCCGCCCGCGTTCCGACAGGGCGATGGCGGCGGCCATGAAGCGCCGGTCCTGCGCGGGATCGGCGGGGGGCAATATGCTTTTGGATCGCGCGCTCAGGGCTGGGCCGCTCCGGATTTCTCCACGGCTTCGGCCTTGGCCAGCCGGGCGTCGAGCTGGGCGTTGATCTGCTTCAGCGCTTCCTTGCGGCGGGCGGTGTTGCGGGCTTCATCCTTCTTCCAGTCGATGCCGAAAATATCGGCCACGCCCTGCATTTCCTTCTGCTTCTTCTGGATCGCCGCCTCGCGCTTGGCGAGGTCGATCTTCTGCTGGAGGATGATCGCCGCGTCGGAGCGGTTGGTGTCCCAGCTCTGCACATAGAAAATCTGGTTGCGCGTCGGCATGGTGTTGGTGTTGGCGTCGACGATGAAGGCCCAGATGATGACCCAGGTGAACGCGACGGACAGGCCGAGCAACGGCCATTTATGAGGCCGGTTCTCACGAAAATAGCTCCACAGGTCGCTCATCGCGCTCTTGGGAGACACCGGACGGGGGAAGATCGCCATGGCGCCGATATAGGGTAAGGCGGGACCGGATGCAAAAGCGCTGTTGTCCGTCGCCATGGCTTCCGGCCCCTTTCCTTTGATTTCAGACGTCTGCCAGGCGGAAATGGACGGTCAGCACCTTGGTCGAACTGATCGCCACCCCATCCCGAGTCGCCGGGCGGAAGCGCCATTTGCGCAGCGCATGGCGCTGGGTGGCGAGCCAGAAGGCTTCGTCGGCGGCCGACAGCCGCTCTATGTCGACGACGCGCCCGTCGGGGCCGATGGTGACGCGGACCACGACCTTGCCCTCCATCCCCTGCCGGATCATCGTGCCGGGATAGTCGGGCTGGAAAGCGGCCAGCGCGCGCGGATCGATGGTGGCGTCGGCCAGCACCGGTTCGGGCGGCGGCGGGGTGATGGGCGGCGTGATCGTGCCCGTGCCGGGCTCACCGGTTGGACGATCGTCGGTCTTCGCCGTGAAGCCGGTCGGGGGCGGGGGAATGACCGGATCTTTCACTACGGTCGGATGGGAATCGGTCTGGGGCAGGGGCTTGGAATCGCTTTCCGGCTGAGGCTGTTCCGGCGGCGGCGGCGTGTCGTCGACCGGATAGGTCAGCAGCGGCGGAGGATCGCGGAAGACATCGATCATTTCCTTGGGCATCAGCAGATAGGCCCCGACCACCAGCGCATGGACGGCAATCGCCCCGCCTACGCCGAAGGGGGACCGGTTGCCGCCGTTATAGCCGGAAACCTGTGTTGCACCGCTTGCTGTCCGCAACGTCATCAGTCGCATATCGCACCCTCCTGTCACGCGATCCTTGCTGGATCGTTATGTAACGTTACAACATTATTTTATGATATGTTGCAACATTAAATTTGGGCGTTTGCGATGGCAGGGGGGAAGATGCTGGGCCATGTTGCGGAGAATGTCGTAGGATATTTGGGAATTGGCGAGCCGAGGCGAATTGGGTGGTTCGGACAGTCTGAGTGCTGCCCTCTCCTTAGGGTGCACGTGCTCCTGCGCAGGCAGGAGCCCAGTCCCGCCCTCAAGTGGATGATCGCACCGTTTGAACTAGGCTCCTGCCTGCGCAGGAGCACGACGTGCTTAATGGCTGGAAATGGCCATTCCCCGCCAAATCCCCACCTATCCTACAGCAACGTATCAACGGCATGGATCGCAAGCCCCACCAGCCCGCCCACCAGCGTGCCGTTAACCCGGATATATTGCAGGTCGCGCCCGACCGCATGTTCGAGCCGGCTGGTGACGGTGCCCGCATCCCAACCGCGCACCGTCTCGCTGACCAGCTTGACGATGGAATCGCCATAGGCCGCGGTCGCGCCCACCGCCGCCCGGCGCATGAAGCGGTTGATCAGCAGCCGCAGCCGGGCGTCCTCCTGCAAGGTGCCGCCCAGTTGATGAAGCGCTTCGCCCAGACGCCCCGCCATCGCCTTGCCGGGGTCGCGCACCGCGCGCAGCAGTCCGCCGCGCGCCTGTTCCCACAAGCCGTCGATCCAGCGCTGCATTGCCGGATTGTCGACGATCTCGTCCCGGATGCGGGCGACGCGGGCCTGCATCTCCAGATCGAATTGCAGGTCGGCGGCAAGCTTCGTCAGGCCCTCTTCTGCCTTTAGGCGCAGGCTGTGGCCGGGGTCCTGCGCCATGTCGGCCAGCAGCTTGCGCAGCCCGTCGATGATCGCGTTGGACAGATTCTCGTCCAGGCCGGTCCAGCGCAATATCTTGCCCGATCGGTCATGCACCATCTGGCGGATGAGATGGTCATTGGCCTCCAGCGTGCGATCCGCCCAGAGGATGATGCCGTCCATCACCGGGGCATGGCGGCCGTCGCGCATCGCCGCCTCCAGCGCCTGACCGATCAGCGGGGCGAGGTTCATCGCGCGCAGCCGCTGGGCGATGGCACCCTTCACCATGCCGCCGAGCCGTTCCTGGTCCAGCGCTTCCAATATGTCGGCGGCCAGACGCGACGCGCCCTCGCGCAGCCTGCCGTCGCCGCTGGACGGGCTGGAGAGGAAGCGCCCCGCCGCGCCTGCGATGTCCAGCCGCTGCATCCGCCGCGCCACCACGGCGGGGGTCAGGAAATTGTCGCGCAGGAACAGGGCCAGCGTGTCCCCGATCCGGTCCTTGTTGCGCGGAATGATCGCGGTGTGCGGGATGGGCAGGCCCAGCGGATGGCGGAACAGGGCGGTGACGGCGAACCAGTCGGCCAGCCCGCCGACCATCGCCGCCTCGGCAAAGGCCTGGACGAAGCCGATGGCGGGGTGGAGGTGGACAGTCGCCCGCGCCGCCAGGAACAGCGCCGCCATGGCGAGCAGCATGCCCGTCGCCACCATCCGCATGCGCCGCGCCGGATGGACAGGGCTGGCGGCGATGGGGCGGGGCGGGGGGAGCATCTTCATGACCAGCCAACGGTTACGCCGCCGTTTCGTTCAGGCAAGGGCTTCTTTTCGGGGGGAGAGGGCTGCGAAACCGGTTATAGCCATTAAACGCATCGTGCTCCTGCGGAGGCAGGAGCCCAGTTCCTGCGGTGCGATGATACACAGAGGGCAGGACTGGGCTCCTGCCTCCGCAGGAGCACGATGTATTCCTAGCTTTACAGTTGCATTTTTGATTTGATATGAGCGCGCCGTGCTGCAGCCTGATGCGCTCGTCTCCAGCATGACCAAGCGATGATGTAGGCGGGCCGGATACGGCGCTGAGCAAGCTTGTTGGCGATCCGTCGGACTTCCTGGATCGACCATCGGATCAGATCCTGATGGTCGGCATCCTCAGTCTTTTTGGGGGCGTTGCGTCGTTTGCGCGATACCGGATCACCGCCATCATGGCGAAGGCGAGCATCACGAGCGAGACGTGGCGGTGCCAGCCATGCCATGATCGCGTTTCGTTGTGGTCAAGGCCGAGTTCGTTCTTGGCGGTTTCGAAGCCGTCTTCGATTGCCCAGCGATGGCCTTCGACGGACACAAGCGCCTGGATGTCTGTCCCGGCGGGACACCAGGTTGTGAAGAAAGCGAGATCGCCGTCGCTGATATTGCGGCGGATCAGAAGACCGCGGGTCCAAAGGCCCGATTTCGTCTCATCATATTCATCGGCTTCGAGATCGGCGAGTTCACAGTAAGCCCAGTCATGAAGCCGTGCGCCCTTGGTCCCCTCGCCAGCGGACAAGCGCTGCCACGCATGAGGCGCAAGGTCACGCGCGATTTCTTCCGCCGTGCCTGCAACCGGGGGCTTTCCTGCCCATGAGCCGAAATGGTGATCGGATTTAACCCCGAGGACATAGCCTTTGCAGGCTCGGCGCAGCGCGCCTTCAATGTCTCCGACGCCGTACACCGCATCTGCAGCTACCCATGAAAAGGGCACATCCACTGCCAGCGCGCGCTGTATCATATCGACAGCCAAAGCTGGCTTGGTGGCGAAGGCGACCGTCTCGGGAACGTGGGTGGCGGCCAGCCTTGCCGGGTCGCTCGTCCAACTCTTGGGCAAATAGAGCGCCCGATCGATAAAGGCGTGACCCCGCGCCGACACATAGGCAGCGAACACACCAATCTGGCAGTTCGTAATCTTGCCCGCCGAGCCGGTATATTGACGCGCAACACCACAGGACGCCTTGCCCTGCTTGAGAAATCCGGTCTCATCAATGACCAGAACTGCCTCCTGTGTGGCGAGGTTCTCGACAACATACTCCCGCACAATGTCGCGAAGCCCGTCCGCGTCCCAGCGCCCCCGGCCCAAAATAGCTTGCTGTCGCCAGGGGCCCGGATCACCCGCCGCCTCAGCGCGCATCCAACCCGTCTTACGACGCTCGTCGCCCAGCACACCATCCAGGAAAAGGTTCGCTGACGCTGCAACTCGTTCCTGCGTGAACAAGCCGCGCATACGAGCCTTCACGTCGCGAAGCGACGATGCCCATAGCTCCAGCGTGGTCTCAATCGATGTACCCGTCATCCACGGCCTCCTTACCATGGAGACCCATTGATTCAGAGTTTCAATCAATATGCAACTGTAATGCTAGGAAGCGGCGCCAGCCACACCGCTCCCCACCCTATTCCGCCGGCTGCGTCGCCCCCGCGCGATTGTCGCCCGGCTTGTAGGTGAGCAGGCGGCGGCCCAGGCGCGGGCCGACCCATTCCTCGATCCCCAGCGCCAGGCTGAAGGTCGCGGGCACGATCACCAGCGTCAGCACGGTCGACAGGATCAGGCCGCCGATCACGGTGATGCCCATCGGCGCGCGCCACGCGCCGTCGCCGCTCAGCGAGGCGGCGGTCGGCACCATGCCCGCCACCATCGCCACGGTGGTCATGACGATCGGCTGGGCGCGTTTGTGCCCGGCATCGATGATCGCTTCCAGCTTGGGCACGCCCTTGCCCATCTCCTCCAGCGCGAAGTCGATGACCAGGATCGAGTTTTTGGCGACGATGCCCAGCAGCATCAGCAGGCCGATCAGCACCGGCATGGACACCGGATTGCCGGTCAGGTGCAGCGCCACCGCCCCGCCCAGCGGCGCCAGCAGCAGCGACCCCAGATTGACGAACGGAGGCATCAGCCGCTTGTAGAGCAGGGTCAGCACCGCCAGCACCAGCATGATGCCGGAAATGACCGCGATGACGAAATTCTGGATCATCTCCGCCTGCCATTTGCTGTCGCCGGTATTCAGCTTCTGCACGCCTGCGATCTTGCCGGCTGTGATCGCCTGCATCGTCGGCAAGGCGTTGATCTTGACCATCGCCTGGCTGGTGACGATGCCCGGCGCCAGGTCCGCGCCCACGACGATGCGGCGGATCTGGTTGTAGCGGCGAATCTGCGTCGGTCCCGCGCCGAATTCGATGTCGGCCACGACCTTCAGCGGCACGGAGCCGCCGCTGACCGTGGGCACCGGCATATTCTCGATCGTCGCGATGTCGCGGCGGCTGTTTTCAGCGACCGACACGCGGATCGGTATCTGCCGGTCGGACAGGGAGAATTTGGCGCTGTTCTGGTCGATGTCGCCAATCGTCGCGACGCGGATCGTCTGGCTGAGCGCGGCGGTGGTGACGCCCAGGCTGGCGGCCAGGTCGAAGCGCGGCTTGATGACGATTTCCGGCCGGTTCATGTCGCCCGCGACCCGGGGCGCACGCAGTTCATGGATGCCCGCCATTTCCGCCACCAGCTTGTTGGCGGTGGCTTCCAGCTTCACCGGATCGTCGCTGCCGAACATGAAGATGATGTCGCGGCCGAAGCCGCCGCCCGATTGCGACTGGAAATTGACGCGGGCGTCCGCGACCTGCTGGAATTTGGGCGCGATCTTGCGTTCCCATTCGACCGAGGAGATGGGCCGGTCCTTCCTGAGCGTCAGGAAGATGTCGGCGCCCGTCGTCTGGATGTCGGCAAAGGCGGCTTCGACCATGTCCTTGTCGGATGCGAGCATGTCCGCCACCTTGCGGGTGATGGCCGTGGTCTGCTGCAACGTGCTGCCGGGCACGGTTTCGACCTTCACCTGGCTGAAATCGGTGTCGATGGTCGGCTGGAACGACATGGGCAGCGTGCCGAAGGCCAGGATCGTCGCGGCGAACGCCAGGAAGCCCAGGCCCATCGTCCAGATGCGATGGTCGCGAATCCAGGCGGTGAAGCGCGCCGCGCCGCCCCGCGCGCGATGGGCGATGGCGCGGCGCTCGTCCAGCGACCAGCGCAGCACGGCCATATAGACGTCCATCAGCCAGCCTTCGCCATGGCTTTCCTGGCCATGCGCCTTCAGGAAATAGGCGGCGATCATCGGCGTGATCAGGCGCGCCACCGCCAGGCTCAGCAGCACGGCGACCACCACGGTCATGCCGAACTGGATGAAGAACTGGCCCGAAATGCCCGGCATCAGCGCCACCGGCAGGAACACCGCGACGATCGCCATGGTCGTCGCCAGCACCGCCAGGCCGATTTCGTCGGCGGCGTCGATGGAGGCCTGATAGGCGCTTTTGCCCATGCGCATGTGGCGTACGATATTCTCGATCTCCACGATCGCGTCGTCGACCAGCACGCCCGCCACCAGACTGAGCGCCAGCAGCGAAATGCCGTTCAGCGTGAAGCCCATCATGTCCATGAACCAGAAGGCCGGGATCGCGGACAGCGGAATGGCGAGCGCCGAGATCATGGTTGCCCGCCAGTCGCGCAGGAACAGGAAGACGATCACCACGGCCAGCACCGCGCCCTCGATCATCGCCTGCATGGCGCTGTGATATTGGCCCTTGGTATATTCGACGCTGGTATAAAGCTGCTTGTACTGGACCTTCGGATTTTCCTTCCGAAGCTGCTCCAGCACCTTCATCGCGTCATCGAAGACGGTGACGTCGGACGATCCCTTGGCCTTTTCCATGCTGAAGCTGGTCACTTGCCGCCCGTTCATCAGGGACAGCGTGCGCTGTTCGGCATACATGTCGCGCACATCGGCCAGGTCGGCCAGCTTGACGGTGCGGCCGCCGCTAATGGCGATCTGGGTCTGGCCCAGCGCATAGGCGTCGCGGGCGTTGCCCAGCACGCGGATCGCCTGTTCGGCGCCGGCGATTTCGGTGCGGCCGCCCGCCGCGTTCAGATTGACCTGCTGAAGCTGCTGGTTGACCTGGCTGGCGGTGATGCCATGCGATTGCAGCTTGGCGGGGTTCAGGATGACGCGGATTTCGCGGGACACGCCGCCGCCGCGCTTGACCGCCGCCATGCCCGGCACCGCCAGCAGACGCTTGGCGACGGTGTTGTCGACATACCAGGACAGCTCCTCCAGCGTCATGTCGGTGGCTTCGGCGCTGAAATAGGCGATCGGCCCGCCGTCAATGTCGACGCGGCTGACCTGCGGCTCCAAAATCCCTTCGGGCAGGTCGCTGCGAATCTGGTCGACGGCGTTCTTCACATCGTTGACGGCGCGGTCAACCGGCGTGCCGATCTGGAACTGCACATTGGTGTTGGACTGGCCCTCCGTCACCCAGGACGTGATCTCGTCCACGCCGCTGATGCCGCGCACCGCCGCCTCGACGCGTTGCGTCACCTGCGTTTCCAGTTCGGTCGGCGCCGCGCCGGGCTGGCGCACGACGACGCTGGCCATGGGGAAGCTGATGTCGGGATTCTGATTGACGTCCATCCGGCTGAAGCTGACGATGCCCGCCAGCAGCAGCGCCACGAACAGCACGATCGGGGACACCGGGTTGCGGATCGCCCAGGCGGAAATATTGCGAAAACTCATGACGGCTTCCTCGCCTGCCAGTGGACGCGCACATTCTTGTTGTCGCATCGTTTCAAGCGGAAAACCGGTTCCCACTTTTCCGCACGATGCTTTGGCGCGCCACGCCGCTTCATTTCGACTTGCCGATTTCCGGCTTCACCTTCTGCCCCGGCGTCAGGAAGGCGCCGGCCGAAGCCACGATGCGTTCGTCGCCGTTAAGGCCGTTCAGGATCGACACGCCCGCATCCGTCACCTGGCCGATCTTGACGTCGCGCCGCTGCACTTCGTCCCGGCCATTGACGACATAGACGAAATTGCCCTTCTCATCGCTCTGCACCGCCGATTCCGGCAGCATCGGCGCAGAACCAGTGCCGCTGACGATCGCGGCGGAGGCGAAGCCGCCCGGACGGATCGCCGGATTATAGGGGATGGCGATGCGGGCGATGCCCTGGCGGCTCTGATTGTCGACGACCGGCGACACCTGCCAGACGCGCCCGGCAAATTGCGCCGTGCCGCCGACCGGCGTGACCGTTGCGCCGTTGCCGGGGCGCACCGCCGCCAGATCGCCCTCGCTCACCTGGGCCAGCATTTCCATCTCCCCGCCCTTCGCCATGCGGAACAATGTGGCGCTGCCCGATCCGACGATCTGGCCCGGCTCCACGGCGCGGGTCAGCACCAGCCCGGCAGCGGGCGCGCGGATGTCGAGGCGGCCGGTGCGGGCGCGCTGTTCGGCCAGTTGCGCGATGGCGACGTTGACGCGGGCATTGGCGGCGTCGCGGGTCGCGGTGCGCTGGTCGATGTCGGCCTGGCTGATGAAGCCCCGCGACACCAGCGCCTTGGCGCGGTCGAGCTGCGCCTGCGCCAGCTTGGCGTCGGCGCGGTTGACCTCCACCTGCGCGGCGAGCGAGCGGATCTGCTCGGTCTGGACGGAACGTTCGACGGTCGCCAGCACCTGGCCCGCGCCGACCCAGTCGCCCGGCTGCACCAGCACCCGCGTCACCGCGCCGCCTTCGCCCACGACGCCGACCGGCATCTCCACTCGCGCAGCCAGCGATCCGGTGGCGCTGATGGTGTGCGACACTGTCGACTGGCCGGGGCTGATCACCGTGACGACCGGCGCCTGCGCGGCGTTGGCGGGGGTTTCCGCGCCCTTGCCGTGCATGCTGATCCAGGTGGCGACGGCGATCAGGACGATGGCGACGACCGCGCCGATTACCAGCCTGCGGCGCCAGACCGAGCGCTCGTCCCGATCGTCAAGGACATCTGCCGGCATGTCACCGACCAATGGGGTTTCGTAATTCATCCTGAATCCATCTTTCGGCATAGGGGCGCCGTTCGGATTGCTGTATTATATGAATACATCACCCGGCTCAAGCCCCCATTATCATGGCTGCGGGGCGGATCGCAAAGCCGTTCGGCCGGGCCTTGCCAAAGCCGGAGGACTATGGCGCTATAGCCGCATGGCGGCGGGAGGCGGCGATGGAATTGCTGGGATGGATCATTGTCGGGCTGTTCGCGGGCGCCATCGCCCGGCTGGTCATGCCCGGCCGCGATCCCGGCGGCTGCGTCGTCACCATCTTGCTGGGCATCGCCGGCGCGCTGCTGGCGGGCTATGTCGGGCGGCTGCTGGGCATTTACGAACCGGGCGAGCGGGCGAGCTTCATCGCCGCCGTGCTGGGTTCGATCGGCGTGCTGGCGCTCTACCGCTTTTTCGCGGGCCGGGGTTGAGGCATGAAAAGAGGCCGCGCCCCTGCGGACACGGCCTCTTTGTTCCTGGCGCGGCGTTTAGCGGACGGAACCGCGGCGCACCAGATTGACGATCGCGAGCAGGATGATGGCGCCGACCAGCGACACGAGGAAGCTGTAAAGCGTCAGGCCGTCATTGATCGAACCGCCGCTGAAGATCAGGCCGCCTACGAACGCGCCGACGATGCCGACGACGATGTTCAGCAGGATGCCCTGTTGCGCGTCGGTCCGCATGACCATGCTGGCAAGCCAGCCGATGACGCCGCCGACAACGAGCCACAAAATGATGCCCATTTCTCACTCTCCTTGGTCCACAGCCCCTTTCGGGTGGGCTGATCTGTTCAACGGAGAAGTCGGCTTTACGTTCCATTTCACCTTGACAAAGCAGAAGGCCGCCGGATGCCAGATCCGGCGGCCTTGCTGTAATGCGACCCTTTTTTCTAGAAACGGATGATCAGTATTTCTGCTGCCGTTCGTAGAGGGACTTGTAATATTGGATGCGCGTCACGCGCAGGCCGTGCATGCCGGAACGGTCGACGGCGCGCTGCCAGCTCGCAAATTCCTCCAGCGTCAGCGAATAGCGGGCGCAGGCTTCATCCACGGTCAGCAGACCGCCGTTGACGGCCGCCACGACCTCAGCCTTGCGGCGCACGACCCAGCGAGTCGTGTCCACGGGCGGCAGGCTCTCCAGAGTCAGGGGTTCTCCTAGCGGCCCGACGACCTGTGCAGGTCTGATTTTCTGGTTCTCGATCATTATCACCCTCAATAAGCGGCACTGGCGTTGCCGATTTCAGCAGTGTTTGCCTGTTTGCCTTCAAGCCCTGAACAGGCCCTAAAGCGCCACGGTAAACGCCCCCTTCATCATCCTTGCCCCACCCTTAAAAGGTTCGCGATCAACGGGTTAAAGCTGCCCGCGAGCCCCACGGCCTCGATATTGCCGTCGGAACGTGGCGCGAGAATATCGGCCAGTTCCTGGACCCAGTCGCCTTCGATCTCCTGCCCCCGCAGGACGCCCGCGACCGCCTGCGCGGTGGGGCTGGCCGCCTGCGCCGCCGCCGAAGCGGCCCGCAAGGACGGCCAGACCGGCACGCGCCGCCGGCCCGAAGGCTTGACGAAGCTGGGCTTGAGCCCGCCTGTCCGAAGGAATCCCAGATCCATGGGAGAGGGGTTTAGGAGCTAAAGGATAAGGTCCGGTAAACTTGTCCTCAATTTTGGTGATATTGCGACCGGGCAAACGGAATCCGGCTGGAATGCGGACGGTGGGGCGACTATATGCGCGCCCATGCAGCCCCAGTTCCAGCTTGCCCAATTCAATCTGAAAGACCCGCAGAGCGTGCGGCGCATCGTCGTCGCCATGTCCGGCGGCGTGGATTCCAGCGTCGTCGCCGCGCTCGCTGCGCGCACCGGCGCGGAAACCATCGGCGTGACGCTCCAGCTTTACGATCATGGCGCGGCGGTCGGGCGCACCGGAAGCTGCTGCGCCGGGCAGGACATACGCGATGCGCGGGCGGTCGCGGACCGCATCGGCATCGCCCATTATGTCTTTGATTATGAAAGCCGGTTCCGGGATTCGGTGATCGCTGATTTTGCCGACGAATATATGGCCGGGCGCACGCCCATCCCCTGCGTCAAGTGCAATATGGGGGTGAAGTTCACCGATCTATTCCAGATCGCCCGCGACCTGGGCGCCGACTGCCTCGCCACCGGCCATTATGTGCGCCGGGTCGAGGGAGCGCAGGGCGCCGAACTGCATCGCGCCGCCGATCCGGCGCGGGACCAGAGCTATTTCCTCTTCGCCACGACTCAGGCGCAGCTCGACTATCTGCGCTTCCCCCTGGGCGGCCTGCCCAAGCCGCAGGTGCGAGAGATCGCGGCGGAACTGGGCCTGTCGGTGGCGATGAAGCCGGATAGCCAGGACATCTGCTTCGTGCCGGACGGCGACTATGCGAAGATCGTGCGCAAGCTGCGGCCCGATGCCGATGAGGGCGGCGACATCGTCCATATCGACGGCCGCCTGATGGGCACGCACAAGGGGATGATCCACTATACCGTCGGCCAGCGCAAAGGGCTGGAGATCGGCGGTCAGGCCGAACCGCTCTATGTCGTGCGGCTGGATGCGGAAGCGCGGCGCGTGATCGTCGGGCCGAAGGCGGCGCTGGCGGTGTCGGCGGCAAGGCTGAGCGACATCAATTGGCTGGGCGGCGATTTCTCCGGGCCTTTGACGGCCAAGGTGCGCTCCATGGCGAAGCCGGTTCCGGCGCGGCTGGAGGGCGAGCGGCTGGTCTTCGACGCGCCCGAATATGGCGTCGCGCCGGGGCAGGCGGCGGTGCTCTATGCCGGCGACCGGGTGCTGGGCGGCGGCTGGATCGCCGCGACGGAAGCGGCGCTGGCGGAGGCGGCGTAAGCCCCTCGCTATAAGACGTCGCTATAAGACAGCGTGTTCCTGCGAAGGCAGGAACCCAGTTCGGACGGCGGGACTGGGTTCCTGCCTTCGCAGGAACACGCTGAAGTACGGGGGATCAGGCTGAAGATAGTCAAACGTGGTCGGACCAGCCCGACCTTGCCCTTTCCCGCCCCTCCCAGTAAGGCCCGCGCGTCATGACTCGTCCGCTCACCTTCGCCATCCCCAAGGGCCGCATTCTCGATGAGGCGCTGCCCCTGCTCGCCCAGGCCGGTATCGAGCCGGAGGCGGAGTTCCATGACAAGAAGAGCCGCGCCCTTCGCTTCGCCACCAACCGGCCGGACGTGTCGATCATCCGGGTGCGCGCCTTCGACGTGGCGACCTTCGTCGCGCATGGCGCGGCGCAGATCGGCATCGTCGGGTCTGACGTGCTGGAAGAGTTTGATTATTCGGAGATTTACGCGCCGGTCGACCTCGACATGGGGCATTGCCGCCTGTCGGTGGCCGAACCCGTCGGCCTGGCGGACGAGGATGAGGCAGCGCTCAGCCATGTGCGGGTCGCAACCAAATATCCTTATCTCACGCGCAAATATTATGAGGCGCGGGGCATCCAGGCGGAGTGCGTGAAGCTGAACGGTGCGATGGAATTGGCGCCCTCGCTGGGCCTGTCCCGCCGCATCGTCGACCTGGTGTCCTCGGGCGCGACGCTCAAGGCCAATGGCCTGGTCGAGACCAATATCATCATGCAGGTGTCGGCGCGTCTGATCGTCAACCGCGCCGCTTACAAGATGCGCTCGGCCGAACTGGTGCCGCTGGTGGAGGCGTTCCGCAAGGCCGTGGGGGCGAAGGATGCGGCGTGATCCCCTCACCGTCATTCCCGCGCAGGCGGGAACCCGTCTCCCGCACGTTGCGCTTGATGCGTCTTATGGGAAATTGATCCCCGCCTCCGCGGGGATGACGGAAGGAGGATGGGGCCGATGACCTTCCGCCTTTCCACCACCGACAGCGATTTCGCCGCCGCCTTCACCGCCCTGGTCGATGCCCGGCGCGAAGCCGACGAGGACGTGTCCCGCGACGTCGCCGCCATCCTCAAACGCGTCCGGGCCGAGGGCGATGCGGCGCTGGCCGATTATACCAGCCGTTTCGACCGCCACGACCTGGACGTCAGCGGCTGGGCGGTGGAGCCTGCCGAATGCCGCAAGGCGCTGGACGGCCTTTCGACCGAGCTGCGCGATGCGCTAGAACTCGCGGCGGCGCGCATCGCGGCCTATCATGACAAGCAGAAGCCGCAGGACAGCGACAGCATCGATGCGGCGGGCGTGCGCCTGGGCGCGCGCTGGAACGCGGTGGACGCGGCGGGCCTCTATGTGCCGGGCGGCCGCGCCGCCTATCCCAGTTCCCTGCTGATGAACGCGATCCCGGCCAAGGTCGCGGGCGTCCAGCGCATCGCGATGGTGACGCCCACCCCCCATGGCGAGATCAATCCGCTGGTTCTCGCCGCCGCGCAGATCGCCGGGATCGAGGAGATCTGGCGCGTCGGCGGGGCGCAGGCGGTGGCGGCGCTCGCCTATGGCACGAACCGGATCAGGCCGGTCGACGTCATCACCGGCCCCGGCAATGCCTGGGTGGCGGAGGCGAAGCGCCAGCTTTACGGCGTGGTCGGCATCGACATGGTCGCGGGCCCGTCCGAGATCGTCGTGGTGGCCGATGGGAAGAATGATCCCGACTGGATCGCCGCCGATCTGCTCAGCCAGTCGGAGCATGACCCGACCAGCCAGTCGATCCTCTTCACCGACGACGCGGCCTTTGCCGATGCGGTTGAGGAAGCCGTGCATCGGAAGCTTTCCAAGCTTACGACGGAGGTCGTGGCAACCACGAGCTGGACCGCCAAT
Organism: Sphingobium sp. 15-1; assembly: GCF_013375535.1. Lineage (GTDB taxonomy): Bacteria > Pseudomonadota > Alphaproteobacteria > Sphingomonadales > Sphingomonadaceae > Sphingobium > Sphingobium aromaticivastans. The sequence goes on along the minus strand of NZ_JABXJG010000001.1, from coordinate 2,360,160 downwards.
GGCGCGATCATCGTCGTGCGCGACTTCGAAGAAGCCATGCCGCTGGTCGACCGCCTCGCCGCCGAGCATCTGGAACTGGCGGTCGACGATCCCGACGCGCTGTTCGCTCAGGTCCGCCATGCCGGATCGGTTTTCCTGGGCCGCATGACGCCGGAAGCGGTGGGCGATTATGTCGCCGGACCGAACCATGTGCTGCCGACCGGACGCCGTGCGCGCTTCTCCTCCGGGCTGTCGGTGCTGGATTTCATGAAGCGCACCAGCTTCCTAAGCCTCAACCAGAGCAGCATCGACGCCATCGGCCCCGCCGCCGTCGCGCTGGCGGAGGCGGAGGGGCTTCCGGCCCATGCGGCTTCGGTGGCGCTGCGTTTGAAATAATTTCCCCTTCACTGCGTTCGGCAAAGGGCTTCGACAGGCTCAGCCCGAACGGTTATGGAAAGACTATGAACGACCGCTCCAAATCCCGCTCCGCCGCGCGCCTTGCCGCGGTCCAGGCGCTCTACCAGCTTGAGATGGAGGGCACGCCGCTCCACCTGCTGCTGCATGAATTCCACCAGCACCGCCTGGGCGCGACCATCGAGGACGTGACCTATGCGCAGGCGGAGGAAAGCTTCTTCGACGATGTCGTGCAGGGCGTCGACCGGCGGCGCGAGGAAATCGACGGGCTGATCGTGGCGCGGCTCTCCAAGGGCTGGAGCCTGGAGCGGCTCGACAAGCCGATGCGGCAGATTTTGCGCGCGGGGACGTATGAACTGCTCGCCCGCAAGGATGTCGCGACCGGCACGGTGATCAGCGAATATGTCGACGTCGCCCATGCCTTTTACGACAAGCGGGAAGCGGGTTTCGTGAACGGGCTGTTGGATGCCGTGGCCAAGGATGTGCGGAAATAAGATTTCCATATGCCGTGCTCCTGCGAAGGCAGGAGCCCAGTTCAAACGGTGGGACTGGGCTCTCACGAGCCGCCGGTCTCGTTCGAGTGCCTTCGCAGGAGCACGGTGCGCTAAAAGGTGCGCTAAAAAGGATCGGGGTCGCCATCCATGTCCGCTGAATCCCGTTTCCTGACCCTGCTCCGCCTGCTGGCGAACGACCCCGCCGCCCAGGGCTTGCGGGACGATGTGGCGGTCCTCGAAATCGGCAACGCCCGCCTGATCCTCACCAGCGACACGATGGTGGAGGGGGTGCATTATCTCCCCGCCGATCCGCCCGCCGACATCGGCTGGAAACTGGCGGCGGTGAACCTGTCCGACCTCGCCGCCAAGGGCGCGAAGCCGGTCGGCTGCCTGCTCAACTATGCGCTGTCCGGCGACGATGCGTGGGACGCGGCTTTCCTCGAAGGGTTGGGGGAGGCTCTGGCGCGTCACGCCATGCCCTTGCTGGGCGGCGACACGGTGCAGATGCCCAGGGGCGCGCCGCGCAGCTACAGCCTGACGGCCTTGGGCGAAGCGACCGGCCCGGTCCCGCTGCGGAGCGGCGCGCAGGCGGGCGACCGGCTCTACCTGACCGGCCCGGTGGGGGATGCGGGCGTAGGTCTCGACCTGCTCAAAACCATGCCGGGCGCATCGGGGCCGCTGGTGGAAGCCTATCGCCGTCCGCGCCCGCGCCTTGCCGAAGGGGCGCTGCTCGCCCGGCATGTCCATGCGATGATGGACCTATCGGACGGCCTACTGATCGACGCCGCCCGCATGGCGGAGGCGAGCGGCCTTGCCGTCACCATAGACCATATCCCGCTCTCCCCGGCGCTGGAGGCGGCGCGTGGAGCCAGCAACGCGGTCCAGATCGCCGCCGCCCGGGCGGGCGATGATTATGAGCTGCTCTTCGCCCTTCCCGCCGCGATCAAGCCGCCGGTGCGCGCCATCCCGGTCGGGCGCTTTGCCGAGGGCAAGGGGCTGACGCTGACGATCGACGGCGTGGCCCTGCCGCTGCCCGGCCGGCTCGGCTGGGAACATGGCTGATCCGCGTCGATTTGCCTTAATTTCGTAACGGGTTGACGCGGGCCGTCCGCCCTGTAGCTTCACCCCCGACCTTTCTCAGCCCGGTAGGACCGCATGATGTGCGTGAGCCTGTTGCTGATTGACGCGGTGCCCGATGCCGGAAGCGCATGTTCCGGCCGCCCGCCCTTACGCCCTTCGCTCGCCCGTCATTCCCTGCGGAGCGGCCGATGACAGGCATAACAGGGGGAGAGGAACATTCATGCAGATTGTCTCGATTGCCATAGGGTGCGGCCTGCTGGCCGTGCTCTACGGCCTGTTCACCAGTCGACAGGTGCTGGCGGCCTCCGCCGGCAATGAAACCATGCAACAGATTGCGGGCGCCATTCAGGAAGGCGCGAAGGCCTATCTCAGCCGTCAATATATGACGATCGGCATGGTCGGCGTCGTCGTCGCGGCGCTGGTCTTCTTCTTCCTTGGCGGGACGTCCGCGATAGGATTTTTGATCGGCGCGATCCTGTCGGGCGCGGCGGGCTTCATCGGCATGAACATCTCGGTGCGCGCCAATGTCCGCACCGCCGAAGCCGCTCGCGACACGCTGCAAAGCGGCCTGACGGTCGCTTTCCGTGCGGGCGCCATCACCGGCATGCTGGTGGCGGGGCTGGCCCTGCTCGCGATTTCCGTCTTCTTCTGGTATCTGACCGGCCCCGCAGGCCATGCGCCCGATGACCGGCTGGTGATCGACTCCCTCGTCGCGCTGGCCTTCGGCGCCAGCCTCATCTCCATCTTCGCGCGTCTGGGCGGCGGCATCTTCACCAAGGCGGCGGACGTCGGCGCGGACCTGGTCGGCAAGGTCGAGGCGGGCATCCCGGAGGACGATCCACGCAACCCCGCCGTGATCGCGGACAATGTGGGCGACAATGTCGGTGACTGCGCGGGCATGGCCGCCGACCTGTTCGAAACCTATGTGGTGACGGTCGGCGCGACCATGGTGCTGACGGCATTGCTGGTGAAGGGCGTCGACAACGCTTTCCTGATGCAGCTCATGTCGCTGCCGCTGATCGTCGGCGGCGTGTGCATCATCACCTCGATCATCGGCACCTATATGGTGCGGCTGGGCGCGAGCCAGTCGATCATGGGCGCGCTCTACAAGGGTTTCTGGACGACGGCGATCCTGTCAATCCCGGCGCTCTACGCAGTCACCCAATATACGCTGGGCGATCTCAATGCCCGCTTCGGCACCGATCTGGACGGGTCGGGCGGCTATACCGGCATGGCGCTGTTCTGGTCGATGATGGTCGGTCTCGCAGTCACGGGCCTGATCGTCTGGATCACCGAATATTATACCGGCACCAACTATCGCCCGGTGCGCAGCATCGCCCGCGCTTCGGAGACCGGCCATGGCACCAACGTCATCCAGGGGCTGGCCGTCAGCCTGGAAGCGACCGCACTGCCGACGCTGGTGATCGTGGTCGGCATCATCGTCGCCTATCAACTGGCGGGCCTGATCGGCATCGCCTTCGCCGCGACCGCCATGCTGGCGCTGGCGGGCATGGTGGTGGCGCTGGACGCCTATGGTCCCGTCACCGACAATGCGGGCGGCATCGCGGAAATGTCGCACATGGATGACAGCGTTCGGGTGAAGACCGACGCGCTCGACGCCGTGGGCAACACCACCAAGGCCGTGACCAAGGGCTATGCCATCGGATCGGCGGGCCTGGCCGCGCTGGTGCTGTTCGGCGCCTATACGGAGGATCTGAAATTCTACAATTCGGCTCTCGGCCTGACCGAGCCGGTCGATTTCAGCCTCTCCAACCCCTATGTCATCGTCGGCCTGCTGCTGGGCGCGCTGCTGCCCTATCTGTTCGGCGCGATGGGCATGACCGCCGTGGGTCGAGCAGCCGGTGACGTGGTGAAGGACGTGCGCGACCAGTTCGCCACCAACAAGGGCATTATGGAGGGCACGTCGCGGCCCGACTATGCCCGCACGGTGGACCTCGTCACCCGCGCCGCGATCAAGGAGATGATCATCCCCAGCCTGCTGCCGGTGCTGGCCCCGATCTTCGTCTATTTCGCGATTTCGGCGGTGGCGGGGACGCCCAACGGCTTTGCGGCTTTGGGCGCGTTGCTGCTGGGCGTGATCGTCTCCGGCCTGTTCGTGGCGCTCTCCATGACCTCGGGCGGCGGCGCCTGGGACAATGCCAAAAAATATATCGAGGACGGCAATCATGGCGGCAAGGGCAGCGAAGCCCATAAGGCCGCAGTGACGGGCGACACGGTGGGCGATCCCTATAAGGACACGGCTGGCCCTGCGGTCAATCCGATGATCAAGATCACCAACATCGTCGCCCTGCTGCTGCTGGCCGCCTTGGCGCACGGCGCGTAACGCCCCGTTAAAAAAGGGAAAGACAGGAAAATGGCCCCGCCTTATAAAGAGGCGGGGCCATTATGTTATGGGGGAAAGATTGAGGGGGTTTTCTGTCGTCGCGGGCATGCTGCTCGCGCAGCTTTGCGTGTCCGCCAGCGCCGAGACCGCGCCCGCGCCGCGCAAGCAATGGCCGATCGAGGCCTTTGCCGAACTGCCGATGATGGAGCGGCCGGAGCTTTCCCCGGACGGCATGCGCCTGGCCGCCAGGGTGTCGCGCAATGGCGAGCTGCTGCTGATGATCGCCGCCATTGCCGATGAGCCCAACCGCATCCGCACCCTGCAACTGGGGGAAAACGACCTCAACTGGTGGCGCTGGGTCAATGACGACTGGCTGATCGCGGGCATAGGCAGTGAAACCAACGTCCAGGGCATGCCCTGGTCGATCAGCCGCGTCGCCAGCATCAAGCGCGACGGGACGAAGATCAACCTGCTGGCCAGGAATGTGGCGGCGCAGAATGGCGACGACGTCATCTGGGTCGCCCGCGACGGCACGCCGCGCATCCTGCTTGCCTATCAGTCGTCCATCTATGGCAATGAGCTTGGCTTCTGGCCGCAGGTGGACGAGGTGGACGTCGCCACCGGCAAGATGCGCCCGGTCGTGACCTCGCACCAGAATGTCATGTCCTGGTATGCCGATGCGACCGGGGCGGTGCGCATGGGCGTGGGCTATGACGACTCGACGCGCACGTCGAAGCTGCTCTACCGCGCCGACGGCCGGTCCAGCTTCCGCACGATCGACCGGGCCAATCGCCGCCGCGACGAATCCATGGTCGTGCCGATGCTGTTCACCGCCGATCCGGGCAGGGCGATCGCCAGCGACGATCATGAGGGCACCGACGCCCTGTACGAATATGACCTGACCCGGCTGGAACTGGGCAAGAAGGTCTTCGCCGCGCCCGGCTTCGACATCGACGGGATTGAGCGCGATACCGCCGGCACCGGTCTGGCTGGCGTGCGCTTTACCGCCGACGGGCCGGGGGTGCACTGGTTCGACGAGGGGCTGGCGAAGATCCAGGCTGACATCGACAAGGCGGTGGGCGCGCACCGCCGCGCCCGGATCGTGTCCACCAGCCGCGATCATCAGCGCATGATCGTGCATGTCGGCAGCGCCGACCAGCCGGGCACCTATTATTATTACGACACGTCGGCCGGCGCGATGAGCATCCTGTCGAAGATCAGCCAGAATTTCGGCCCCGGCGTCCATCTCTCGCCGGTCAGGACGATCCGCTACAAGGCGCGCGACGGGCTGGAGATCGCCGCCGTGCTGACCCTGCCCGCGGACAGGGAGCCGAAGAATCTGCCGCTGATCCTGATGCCGCATGGCGGCCCCTTCGCCCGCGACAGCGAGGAATGGGACTGGTGGGTGCAGTTCCTGGCCTATCGCGGCTATGCAGTGCTGCAACCCAATTATCGCGGTTCCTCCGGCTATGGTATCGCCTTTGCGGCGAAGGGCGAGGGGCAATGGGGCCTTGCGATGCAGGATGACCTCAACGACGCGGTCGACTGGGCGGTGAAGGAGGGGATGGCCGATGCGAAGCGGGTCTGCATCGTCGGCGCTTCCTATGGCGGCTATGCGGCGATGCGCGGCGCCCAGCGCGACGGCGGCCGTTATCGCTGCGCCATCTCCTATGCCGGGGTGTCGGACCTTTCGGCCATGATGCGCTACGACAGCCGCTTCCTGAATCACGGCACGCGCAAGGACTGGATGAAGGAGCAGGCGCCAGATTTCGCCTCCGTCTCTCCCGTCAACTTCGCCGCGCAATTTTCCACGCCCATTCTGCTGATGCACGGCCGGAAGGACCGGCGTGTGCAGGTGAACCAGTCGCGCGAGATGGCGGAAAAGCTGAAGGCCGCGGGCAAGGTCGCCGGGCGCGACTATATCTATGTCGAACAGCCGCTGGCCGATCATTTCTTTTCCCGCCAGGCGGACCGGCTGGATTTTCTCCAGCGCATGGACGCTTTTCTGAAGGAGCATAATCCGGCCTGACCGGGCAGGCGGTTCCGCATGGGTCATCAATGTCACAAATTAGAAATGATCCAGTCACAAGATTGTAACGTAACGGTCATAATGGCCCCCCGTTCGCCACTACGGCGGAGGGGAGAATTGATCATGCGACTGACCTGCAAGCTGCTGCCCGCGCTCGCCCTGCTGGCCGCTCCGGCCGTGGCGCATGCCAGCGAGGACGAACAGCTCTGGACCACCGCCAGCGCGACGGTGAAGCTGAGCGATCATTGGCGCTTTTCGCAAGAGGTCGTCGCCCGGTTCAGCGACGATCGCGACGGGCTGTACGAGGTCGAGATGAATTCGCTGATCGGCTACAAGGTCAGCAAGAAGGTCACGGTCTGGGCCGGCTACACCCATGACCCCAATTATAATGGCGGCGACTTCGCGGTGATGGAGCATCGCGGCCGCCAGCAGGTGACGTTCGACAATATCGTCAAGATCGGCCCCGGCCAGCTCAGCGCCCGCCTGCGGCTGGAGGAACGCTGGCGCGAGGGCGTGGACGGCACCGCCTGGCGGCTGCGTCCCTATGTCAAATATGTGCTGCCGTTCCGGGAAGGCGGCAAGACCGCGCTGCTGCTGAGCCATGAGAGCTTCATCGATCTCAACACCACCAATTTCCAGCGGGTCGAGGGCGAGGAGCGGATGCGCAACCTGATCGCCATCACCACCCCGATCGCGAAGAATGTGAACGCGGAGATCGGCTATCTCCACCAGCACGGCTTCCGTCCGCATGCCGATGATCCCAACGACAATGTCGCTTCCTTCTCGCTGAGCTTTTCCTTCTGACCGGCCGCATCGGGATGTGGCCAGTTGCTGCCGTTAAGCGCACCGTGCTCCTGCGCAGGCAGGAGCCCAGTTCAGACGGTGCGGTGATCCACTAAGGGCGGGACTGGGCTCCTGCCTGCGCAGGAGCACGGTGTACTCCGGGGAAAGCGGGGGGGCAGCCAACCCCTTTCCCACCCCCTCCGCCCGAACCCGATCCGGACGCCGCCCCAGCGGTCGGGCTTGCCCGCGCCGCCCCAGCGGGCCTATAGGCCGCGCCATGACCAGCGAACCCTTCCGCTCGCAACTGGCGGCGCTTGAGAAGCGCGGCCGCCTGCGTTACCTGATCCCGCGGGCTGGACGGGACTTCGCTTCCAACGACTATCTCGGCCTCGCCTCCGACCCGATCATCGCGCAGGCGGTGGCCGACGCAGTGGCGCGGGGCGTGCCGGTCGGATCGGGCGGATCGCGGCTGCTGCGCGGCAATGCGCCCGAACATGAGGGGCTGGAGGTCAAGGCCGCCGATTTCTTCAAGACGCAAGGCGCGCTGTTCCTGGCGAACGGCTTCGCCGCCAATCTCGCGCTGTTTTCCACCTTGCCGCAACGGGGCGATCTGATCGTCGCGGACGAGCTGATCCACGCCAGCGTCCATGACGGCATCCGCATGTCGAAGGCGGCGGCCGTCTTCGCCCGCCACAATGATGTGCAAAGCTTTGCCGACCTGATCGCCGCCTGGCGGCAGGAGGGCGGCAAAGGGCGAGTGTGGATCGCCGTCGAGACGCTCTATTCGATGGACGGCGACATGGCGCCGCTCAGCGAGCTTGCGACATTGGCGGCGCGGCACGAAGCGATGCTGATCCTGGACGAAGCGCATGGCACGGGCGTTTTCGGACCGTCCGGGCGCGGCCTGTCGGCGGGTCTCGACGGGCTGCACAATGTCGTGACGCTGCACACCTGCGGCAAGGCGATGGGGGTGGAAGGCGCGCTGATCTGCGGGCCGCGCCTGCTGATCGACTATCTCGTCAACCGGGCAAGGGCCTTCATCTTCTCCACCGCGCCCTCGCCGTTGATGGCGGTCGCGGCATCCGCCGCGCTCGACCGGATCGAGCAGGCCAGTGACCTGCGCGCCCGCTTGAAGACCCTGCAGGTCGATGCCGCCGAAGCGATCTGCGCCCCGCTCGGCCTGCCCGCGCCGCGCAGCCAGATCATCCCCGTGATCCTGGGCGAGGACCGCCGCGCCATGGCCGCCGCCGCCGCCTTGCAGGAGGCGGGGTTCGACGTGCGCGGCATCCGCCCGCCGACCGTGCCGCCGGGCACCAGCCGCCTGCGCATCTCGCTGACCCTGAATGTCGGCCGGGCCGACATCGCCGCGCTGGGCGAAGCATTGCGCCGGGTGGTGGCATGAGCGTCTTCGTCGTCACCGGCACGGACACCGACATCGGCAAGACCGTGTTCGCGGCGGGCCTGGCCGGGGCGCTGGGGGCATATTATTGGAAGCCGGTCCAGGCGGGCATCGACCCCGAAGGCGACAAGGAGCGGGTGGCCACGCTCTCGGGCCTTCCCGCGTCGCATATCCTGCCCGAAGCCTATCGCCTGACCACGCCCGCCTCGCCCCATCTGGCGGCGCGGATCGACGGGGTGGAGATCGGGCTCGACCGGCTCGCCTTGCCGAAGGTCGACGGCCCGCTGGTGGTCGAGGGCGCGGGCGGGCTGATGGTGCCGGTCAGCGAGAGGCTGCTGATGATCGACCTGTTCGCGCATTGGCGCGCGCCGGTCATCCTCTGCGCGCGGACGGGGCTGGGCACGATCAACCACAGCCTGCTCAGCATAGAGGCGCTGCGGGCGCGGGGGATCGAAATCGCAGGGATCGCCTTCATCGGTGAGCCGCATGCGGAGAATGAGCGGATCATTCCGCTGATGGGGAAAGTGCGGAGCCTGGGGCGGTTGCCGTTTCTCGATCCGTTGGATGCGGGAGCGCTGAAGGCCGCTTTCAAGGCATCGATTCGCCTGCCCTAAACCGCATCGTGCTCCTGCGAAGGCACTGAAGCGAGACAAGCGGCTCGCGTTCAGCCCAGCCCTGCCGCCTGAACTGGGCTCCTGCCTTCGCAGGAGTACATTGTGCCCCAGACCAAAGCCGCAAGCATCCCACATTTTTCGACAAACGACATGGACATCCCGCTCTCCGGACGCTCAACTCCCGGCCATCATGGGCGTCCCCAGCGCCCTGACCAGAAAGCAAGGGAAATGCTTCGATGAAATATCTCCTCCTCGGCGCGGCGGCAGTTGCGCTGGCTGCCGGCGCGTCCGTCGCCCAAGCAGATCAGGCACAGACTGATCAGACACCGGCCGATCCGGCAAAGTCCGATCCGGCGGCGAAACCCACCTACGGCAGCTACGGCTTCGACAGCGCCGGCATGGACAAGTCGGTCAAACCCGGCGACGATTTCTACGATTACGCCAATGGCACATGGGCGAAGAACACGCCGATCCCCGCCGACAAGTCCAATTATGGCGCCTTCAACACGCTGGACGACCTGTCGCGGGAGCGGACCAAGGCCATTCTCGACGCCGCGCAGGTCGACCCGAACAGCAAGATCGGCAATGCCTATGCCAGCTATCTCGACGCCGCCACGGTGGAGAAAAAGGGCCTCGCCCCCGCCAAACCCTGGCTCGCGAAGATCAAGGCGGTGAAGGACAAGGCATCCTACGCCAAGCTCACCGCCGAAGCCGCCCGCGCCGGCATCGACGGCCCCTTCGGCTTCTACGTCAATCAGGACGACAAAGACCCGGAAACCTACATCCTCGTCCTGCACCAGTCGGGCCTCGGCCTGCCCGACCGCGATTTCTACCTGGAACCCGATGCCAAGATGACGGCGATCCGCACCGCCTATGTCGCGCATCTGGAAAAGATGCTGACGCTGGCCGGTGAAGCCGACGCCAAGGCCCGCGCCGCCGCGCTCATGGCCTTCGAGACGGAAGTCGCCAAGGTCCACTGGACCCAGGTCGACAGCCGCGACGCCGACAAGGCCTATAACAAGATGACCCTGGCGGAATTGCAGAAGGCCGCGCCGGGCTTCGACTTCGCATCCTATTTCGCCGCCAACAAGCTCAGCCCCAAGGACCTGCTGGTGTCGCAGCCCAGCGCCGTCGCCGGAGAAGCCGCGCTGATCGCCAAGGCCCCGGTCGGCGTCCTCAAGGACGCGCTGTTGCTGCGCACGCTGCATGGCTTTGCCGACGACCTGCCCGACAGCATCGCCAATGAGAATTTCGCCTTCTACGGCACCACCCTGTCCGGCACGCCGGAGCGCGAGGCCCGCTGGAAACGCGCCGTGGACTTCCTCAAATCCTCCATGGGCGAGGAAGTGGGCAAAGCCTATGTCGCCCAATATTTCCCGCCCGAAACCAAGGCGGCGATGGACCAGCTCGTCAAGAATGTGATCGCCGCCATGGGCCGCCGCATCGACGGCCTCACCTGGATGAGCGACGCCGCCAAGGCCCGCGCCCACAAGAAGCTGGCCGCCTTCACGCCCAAGATCGGCTATCCCGACAAATGGCGCGACTATAGCGGCCTGACGATGCAGCGCGCCGACCTGTTCGGCAATGCGCTGCGGTCGAACCAGTATGAGTTCGACTATCAGATGGGCAAGCTCGGCAAGCCCATTTATCGCTGGGAATGGGGCATGACCCCGATGGAGATCAACGCCTACGCCAATTTCGGCATGGTAGAGATCGTCTTCCCCGCCGCGATCCTGCAACCGCCCTTCTTCGATCCCCATGCCGATCCGGCGGTCAATTATGGCGGCATCGGCGCGGTGATCGGGCATGAACTCAGCCATCATTTCGACGATCAGGGCGCGAAATATGACGAGACCGGCAAGCTCAACCAATGGTGGAGCGATCAGGACGTCGCCAATTTCAAGGCGCTGACCGACAAGCTGGTCAAGCAATATGACGCCTATGAACCCTTCCCCGGCGCGCATGTGAAGGGCGCCTTCACCCTGGGCGAGAATATCGGGGATCTGGCCGGAGTCGCGGTGGCGCTGGACGCCTATCACGCATCCCTAGGCGGCAAGCCCGCGCCGGTGATCGACGGCACGACCGGCGACCAGCGCTTTTTCCTGGGCTGGGCGCAGGTATGGCGGCGCAATTATCGCGAACCCAATCTGCGCCAGCGGCTCGTCACCGATCCGCATTCGCCGTCGCAATATCGCACCGACACGGTGCGCAATTTCGATCAATGGTATGCGGCCTTCAAGCCCGAGGCCGGCGGCAAGATCGCGCTCCCGCCGCAGGATCGGGTCAAGATCTGGTAAGAATCGAAAGGGGCCGGATCGATGCGAATCCGGCCCCTTCTTCATTTCGAAAAGGCAATGAGTTTCCGCAACGGCGAACCGTTTGAGTCATGGGATCAACTGCATTTTCTTGGTTGACCGTCTCTTAAATGCAACATTTTGTCGGATCGCTCTTTCAACCGGACAACCTCTTCCACAGCTTGGCGTTCAAACCACGCGTAAAGTTGAGGAGAAGCAATTTGTCGGGTCTGAACACCATCTTTCTGAAGGCCGGTATCGCATCCATCGCGCTGGCCGCCGCCGCTCCGGCACTGGCCCAGGGCGCTGCCGCCCCCGCCGCGCCGGCCCAGGCTGCGCCTGCCGCTCCGGCTGCTGGCGCCAGCAATTTCTCGGATGCTGACATCAAGCAGTTCGCCGCCGCCGCCGTCGAGGTGACGAAGATTCAGCAGGACAGCTCGATCGCCGCCGCCGACAAGCAGCCCAAGATGCTGGCGGCGCTCCAGGCGTCGGGCATTCCGCCGGAAAAGTTCAACCAGATCGGTCAGGCCGCCGCCGCTGATCCGGCGCTCCAGCAGAAGATCCAGGCTGCCGCTCCGACCTCTTCGGCAGCCCCCGCGGCTCCCGACGCGGGCGCTGCGCCTGCCGCTCCGGCGACCCCGCCCGCGCAATAAGGGCGGCATTGTAGAGAGGTCATCGGGCTAGTGCGCTTGGGGATGGCTGAATATGGCCATTCCTAGCCATTAAGCGCTCCGTGCTCCTGCGCAGGCAGGAGCCCAGTTCAGACGGTGGATCTGGGCTCCTGCCTGCGCAGGAGCACGGAGTATGTTTCGGCTCAGCATGTCCACCTTCATCCAATTTGCATCCCCAAGCCAAAACCCACGTCCCGACCGGTTTCCGCGATTTCCAGGTCGCCAATATTCCATCTGACGGGAAATCGCTCTAGGCAGCGGCCATGACCTCCCCTGTCTGGCACCCTTTTTTCCAGCACGGCCTGAACGAGCCGATTCCCCACGTCGAGCGGGCGGAGGGGGCTTTGCTGCATCTGGCCGATGGCGGCACGCTCATAGACTGCATCGCCAGTTGGTGGGTCACGACCCACGGTCATTGCCACCCCCGGATCGCTGCCGCTATCGCCGCACAGGCAAGCAAGCTCGATCAGCTCATCTTCGCCGGCTACACCCACGGCCCGGCGGAAGAGGTGGCGCAAGGGTTGGTCGACCTTGCCCCCCGCGCGGCGGATCGCGACCCGCTCGCCCATGTCTTCTTCTCCGACAGCGGCTCCACGGCGGTCGAGGTGGCGCTCAAAATGGCGCTCGGCTATTGGCATAATCTGGCGCTCGACGGCCTCTCCGAACCACGCCATCGCATCCTCGTCCTCCAGCACAGCTATCATGGCGACACCATCGGCACCATGTCGGTGGGCGAGCGCGGCGTCTACAACGCCGCCTGGTCGCCCTTGCTGTTCGACGTGGACACGATTCCCTTCCCGCATGCGGGCCAGGAACAGGCCACGCTCGACGCGCTGGAGGCGGCCTGCGCGCAAAAGCCCGCCGCCTTCATCGTCGAGCCGCTGATCCTGGGGGCAGGGGGGATGCTGATCTACCCCGCTTCCGTCCTGCGCGAGATGGCGGCGATCTGCGCCCGCCACGACGTCCTATTTATCGCGGACGAGGTGATGACCGGCTGGGGCCGCACCGGCACGCTTTTCGCCTGCGAACAGGCGGGCGTGGTGCCGGACATCATGGCCGTGGCGAAGGGCATCACCGGCGGCGCGATCCCGCTCGCCGCGACCCTCGCGACGCAGCGCATCTTCGAGGCGCATAAATCCACCGATCGCGCCCGCCTCTTCTACCATTCGAGCAGCTACACCGCGAACGCCATCGCCTGCGCTGCCGCCGCCGCCAATCTCGCCATCTGGCGCGAGGAGGATGTGCTGGGCCGCATCGCCGCTCTCAGCGACGGCATGGCGCAGCGACTCGCAAAGCTCGCCCAGCATCCCGCCTTCGCCAACCCGCGCCAGTTGGGCGTGATAGCGGCGATAGACCTGATCACGCCCGATGCCGGCTATCTTTCCGACCTCGCCCCGCGCTTGCGCGCCTTTGCCCAGGAAAAGGGCCTCTTGCTGCGGCCGCTCGGCAACACCATCTATCTGATGCCGCCTTATTGCCTTGATGCAGATCAGCTCGATCACGTCTTCGCGGTGCTCCAAAAAGCCGGTGATGCATTCGGCGTTTCAGCCTGACTTTCTTTTTCAGCATTTTGGCGCTATGGCGGCGCGATTTTTCGGTTTCCCAGGATATTATGGCAAAAGAAGAACTGCTTGAAATGCGCGGACAGGTTGTGGAGCTTCTCCCCAACGCCATGTTCCGCGTGCGGCTTGAAAATGATCACGAGATCCTCGGCCACACTGCCGGCAAGATGCGCAAGAACCGCATCCGCGTGCTGGTGGGCGACGAAGTGCTGGTCGAACTCACCCCTTACGACCTTACCAAGGGTCGGATCACCTACCGCTTCAAATAAGCCGCCTCACGCATGCGGCTCATCCTCGCTTCTGCTTCCCCTAGACGGTGTGAACTTCTGGGTCAGATCGGCGCGTCTCCGGACGCGGTGGACCCGGCTGACCTCGACGAAACGCCCCGGAAGGGCGAACTCCCCGCCGCCTACGCCGCCCGCGTCGCCGCCGAAAAGGGGGCGCTGGTGGCGCAGCGCCATCCCGGCGCGCTGGTCCTCTCCGGCGATACGGTGGTCGCCGCAGGCCGCCGCATCCTGCCCAAGACGGAAACGGAAGCCGAAGCGCGCGAGTGCCTTAAGCTCCTCTCCGGCCGCCGCCACCGCGTCCTGAGCGCAATCACCCTGATCGACGGGGAGGGTAGGGCGCGCCACCGCCTCTCGACCAATATCGTGATCTTCAAACGGCTCGACCGCGGCGAAATCGACGCCTATCTCGCGTCGGAGGAATGGCACGGCAAGGCAGGCGGCTACGCGATACAGGGCCGCGCCGCCGGCCTCATCCGCGCCATCCAGGGCAGCCACAGCGCGATCATGGGCCTGCCCCTCTACGAAACCCGCGCGCTGCTGAAGGCAGCGGGCTATCCACTGGACTGACGAGTGATTTCGAGGGAAATGGTACATTTCCCGGCTCGGCAATCACGACCAACAGGAATATTCCATGGCCGAATGGCTCTATGAAGAAGGCATTGGCGAAGCCCGCGCCGCGCTGATCGAAAAGGGCCGCCTGGTCGAAGCGCAGATCGAGCGGGAAGGCGAAGCCGCCCGCGCCGGATCGGTGATGCAAGGCAAGCTCGTCCGCACCGTCATCCCGAAGAAGCGCGGCATCGCCCGCCTCATCTCCGGCGAGGAAGTGCTGGTCGAACCCATCCCGCCGAAGATCGCGGAGGGCGCCACCGTCCTCCTCGAAATCCTGCGCGAAGCCATCCCGGAGGAAGGCCGCGCCAAGCTCGCCAAGGCCCGCATCGCCCAGCCCGGTTCCAAGGCGCATCCCGCCCCCAGCCTGCTCCAGCGCCTGCGCGCCACCGGCCTGCCCATCGTCCCCTGCCCCGCGCATGAAGAGGACCGCTTCGAAGCCCATGGCTGGAGCGAATTGATGGAAGAGGCGACCTCAGGCGACATCGGCACGGAGGAAGCGGCGCTGCGCATTTTCCCCACCCCGGCGATGATTCTGATCGACGTCGACGGCTCGCTCCCGCCCGCCAAGCTCGGCCCCAAGGGCGCGAAACTGGCGGCGCAGGCGATCCGCCGCATGGGCCTCACCGGCTCGATCGGCATCGACCTGCCGACGATGAACAACAAGGACGAACGCGCCGTCGCGTCGGCCCAGATCGACAAATATCTGCCGCTCCCCTTCGAGCGCACGGCGGTCAACGGCTTCGGTTTCGTCCAGATCATCCGCCGCCGCGAGCGCATGAACCTCATGGAACTGCTCCGCGCCGACCCGGTCGAGACGGCGGCCCTGGCGCTGCTGCGCCGCGCCGAACGCCACGGCAATGGCGGCCCGGCGACAATCACGGCAGCCCCCGCGATCATCGACCGCTTGCACAAAGCGCATGATTGGATCGAACAACTCGCCAAACGCCGCGGCGGCGCGATCGGCTTGAAGGCGGACGCGACCCTTGCCATATCGGCGGGCCATGTCGCCTAAAGCTTCCTCCTGCCCGGTCTGCGGCCAGCCCGCGCATCCCGAAACCCGCCCTTTCTGCGGAAAGGCCTGCCGCGACCGCGACCTGTTGCAATGGCTGGGCGAGGGCTATCGCGTCCCCGGAACACCCGCTTCGGACGAGATGAAAAAAAGTGACGATGATGGGGTAGACAGCACCCCGGACTGATGCCTATAGGCACGCCTCACCAAACGACAGGTGGTCCTCACCGTCGCCCGTGCCCGGGTAGCTCAGTTGGTAGAGCATGCGACTGAAAATCGCAGTGTCGGCGGTTCGACTCCGTCCCCGGGCACCATTTTCTAGAATCCTGGAAGCATTGAAAACCGTCGCAAACACGGTCTTCTGCCCCTGCACTGTCGGGGCTTGATCGAAAAGCCAAGATTTCCAACGAAAAACGCGAACAAGCGATTTCGCCGTCTCTCGTCCCGGTATGTAGTCGATAGAGCGCGGAAGGAGAGTGGCGGCATGTCGAAAGCCAAGTCACCAATCGCGGCGGAAGAAAAATGGTGCTGCCGGTGAGGATTGAACTCACGACCTCAGCCTTACCAAGGATGCGCTCTACCACTGAGCTACGGCAGCACTATTTTCGGTCCATCCGGCGTGTCGCGCCAGCGGAGCCGGGCCTATGGCCGCCTCATCGGTCCATGTCAAGGCGGCTTGCGGCAGAAGATGCAATTTGATTAAGGGCAGGCCATGGCAAACGGTCAGGACGAACGAAAAGAGCGCTTGGCGCAGGCGTTGCGGGACAATCTGCGTCGCCGCAAGGCGCAATCGCGGGAATCGCGCGATGGGGACAGCCCCCGAAACGCCGGAGACGTCAAGGAATAGCCGCCTCAGGTCGCCGCGCTCCCTCCCGCCAGGGCGGGAGCGTGACAAGCCGAACCGCTTACAAGGGTGCGCAGGCCGTCTTCAGCCAATCGAGCGCATCGCCCTCCAGTTGCGGCCCGACAATCTCCACCACCTTGGCGTGATAGGCGTTCAGCCACGCCCGTTCCTCGCCGGTCAGCAAGTCCGCCGCAATCGCATGGCGGTCGATCGGCGCGAAGGTCAGCGTCTCGAACCCCAGCATCTCCCGCTCGGCGCCCGGCACGTCGCGGCGTTCGACCAGGACCAGATTCTCGATGCGGATGCCATATTCGCCGGTCTTGTAATAACCCGGCTCGTTGGAAAGGATCATCCCCGCCTGAAGCGCCTCGTCGCCGCCGCCGAAGGTCGCGATCCGCTGAGGCCCCTCATGCACCGACAGGAAGCTGCCGACGCCATGGCCGGTGCCATGGGCATAATCCAGCCCTTCGGCCCAGAGGAACTGTCGCGCCAGCACGTCGAGCTGCCCGCCCCGCGTGCCCTTCGGGAACTGTGCCCGGCCGAGCGCGATATGGCCCTTCAGCACCAGGGTAAAGCGGCGCTTCATTTCTTCGGTCGGCGTGCCGATGGCGATGGTGCGGGTCACGTCGGTGGTGCCGTCGCGATATTGGCCGCCGGAATCGACCAGATAGAGGCTGCCCGTCTCGATCGGCCGGTTCGTCTTTTCCTCGACCCGGTAATGCACCACCGCGCCGTTCGGCCCAGCGCCGGAGATGGTGTCGAAGGACAGATCCTCCAGCAACCCGGTCTCCTTGCGGAAAGCCTCCAGCTTCGCCGCCGCGCCCAGTTCGTCGACGCCACCCTTGGGCGCCTCGGTCGCGATCCAGTGCAGGAACTTCGACAGAGCCGCGCCGTCGCGCGCCTGCGCCGCCTTGTGCCCGGCGATCTCGACCGGGTTCTTCACCGCCTTGGGCAGCACCGCCGGATCGCGCAGCGGCAGCACGGTCGCGCCGCCCGCCTCCAGCGCCTCGAAGATCGCCGCCACCGCCCGTTCAGGATCGGCCGCCACGGTCTTGCCCGCCAATTCCGTCAGCGCATGGGCGAACTGGCTGCGATCATGCACCCGCACCGCATTGCCCAGATGCTTCACCACCGCCTCGTCGATCTTCTCCGGCGCGACGTACAGGTCGGCCGTCGCATCGGCATGGACGATGGCATAGGCGAGCGCGACCGGCGTCCGCTCCACATCCTTGCCCCGGATGTTGAAGGTCCAGGCCAGCGAATCGAGCGCCGACAGCACCACCGCATCGGCATGTTTCGATACCAGCCAGTCCGCCATCGCCGCCCGCTTTTCCGCCGCCGACTGACCGGCATAGCGCTCCTCATGCACCACCAGCTTGGCGTCGCTGGGGGCAGGGCGGTCCGGCCACACGGCGTCGACGGGATTGATGTCGACCGCCACCAGCTCCGCGCCGCGCTCGGCCAGCGCCTCGCTCGCCGCCTTCACCCAGGCACGGGTATGCAGCCAGGGATCGTAACCGATCCGCCCGCCAGCCGGCGCATGCTCGCCCAGCCACGCCGCGACGGACGTCTGCGGCACGCTCTCATATTGCCAGTGCGCCCCGTCCACCTGCTCGCGCACTTGGAGCGTATAGCGGCCATCGACGAAGATCGCCGCTTCCTCCGGCAGCACCGCCGCGCTGCCCGCCGAGCCCTGAAATCCCGTCAGCCAGGCCAGCCGTTGCGCATAGGCGCCGACATATTCGCTCATATGCTCATCGGTCAGCGGCACGACAAAGCCATCCAGATGCAAGCGCACCAGTTGGGCGCGGAGGGCCTTGAGGCGATCTTCATGCGTAGACATCAAATTTCCCTTGGACTTGTCGCCCCTCTTGCGCAGGGCCTATGGCCGCCAACATAAGCAGACCAGCACCGTTTCGCCAGATCAGGACATTGAATGACCGCTTCCTCCCAAGTCCCCACAGCCGACCGCCGCCCGCACAGCTTCACCCGTCACGGCATCACGGTGGAGGATCCCTATGCCTGGCTGCGCGACCCCGGCTATCCGGAGGTGAAGGACAAGGACGTGCTGTCCTATCTGGAGGAGGAGAACGCCTTCTTCGAAGCCGCGATGCAGCCGCACAAGGCGCTGACCGACCGGCTGTTCGAGGAGATGAAGGGCCGCATCAAGGAAGATGACAGCTCGGTCCCGCAGAAGGACGGCGACTATATCTACTGGCGCGCGTTCGAGATCGGCGCCCAATATCGCAAATGGTATCGCAAGCCCGTCGCGGCCAAAGACGACGGCGGCGAGGACCAGTTGATCCTGGACGAACCCGCGCTGGCGGAGGGGCATGATTATTTCCGCCTGGGCGCCCTGTCGGTTAGCCCGGACGGCCGCTATCTCGCTTATGCCATCGACAATGATGGCTCCGAACGGTTCGAGGCGCGGATCAAGGACTTGTTCACCGGCGAAATCCTGCCGGAAGTGATCCCCGACACCCTGTCCTCGCTGGTGTGGACGAGCGACAGCAAGGGGCTGCTCTACGGCATCGCCAATGAGCAATGGCGCACCGACAATGCCCGCCTCCACTGGCTAGGCCAGCCTGTGGAAAGCGACACCGAACTGTTCCATGAGGATGATGAGGGCTTCCGCGTCTCGGTCGGCCTCACCTCCTCGGAAAAGTGGATCGTGATCGCGACCGGCGACCATGTGACCAGCGAGGTCTGGCTGCTTCCCGCCGACAATCCCGCCGCACCGCCGCTGCTTGTCGCCCCGCGCCAGCCCGGCCGCGAATATGAGGTGGATGAGCATGAGGGCACGCTCTACATCCGCACCAACGATACCCACCCCAATTTCCGGCTGGTGAAGGCATCGCTGGAAACGCCGGACCAGTGGGAAGAGGTGATCGCCTCAGACCCGCATTTCTACCTGACCGATTTCACGCTGTTCAAGACCTTCTACGTCACCGAAGGGCGGCTGGACGGCCTCGACCAGATTGCGCTGCGCGACTACGCCACCCACAGCCCCAAACATATCCCCTTCCCGGAAGCCAGCTATTCGGCGTCGCTCGACGACAATCCCGAATATGACGTGACGAAGCTGCGCATCGGCTATGAATCGATGGTCACGCCCGACACCATCTACGATTATCATCTCGCCACGGGCGAGCTGGAAGTGCTGAAGGTGCAGGAAATCCCGTCCGGCTATGACGCGACCCGCTATGCCACCGAGCGGCTGATGATCCCGGCCCGCGACGGTACGCCGATTCCGGTCTCGATCGTCTATCCCAAGGACTTTCCCCGCGACGGCAGCGCGCCGCTGCATCTTTACGGCTATGGCGCTTATGGCATTGCGATGGAGCCGGGTTTCTCCACCAGCCGCTTATCGCTGCTGGATCGCGGTTTCGCCTTCGCCCTCGCCCATATTCGCGGCGGCGACGATCTGGGCCAGCAATGGTATCTCGACGGCAAGCTCGACAAGCGCACCAATACGTTCACCGACTTTGTGGACGTGGCGAAGGGGCTGATCGAGCGCGGTTACACGTCAAAGGGCAGGATCAGCATCTCCGGCGGATCGGCGGGCGGTGAGCTGATGGGCGCGGTCATCAACAGCGACCCCGATCTTTGGGGCGCGGTGGTCGCGCATGTGCCCTTCGTGGACGTGCTCAACACCATGCTGGATGAGACGCTGCCGCTGACGCCGGGCGAATGGCCCGAATGGGGCAATCCGATCGAGGACAAGACGGCGTTCGAAACGATCCGATCCTACGACCCCTACAGCAATGTCAGCGCCCAGGCCTATCCGCCGCTGATGGTGACGGCGGGCCTCAACGACCCCCGCGTGACCTATTGGGAACCCGCCAAATGGGTGGCGAAACTGCGCGCCACTAAGACGGACGGCAATATCCTGCTGCTCAAGACCAATATGGGCGCGGGTCATGGCGGCAAATCCGGCCGCTTCGAGAGCCTCCATGAAACGACGGAGGAATTCGCCTTCATCCTCTGGCAGCTAAACATCGCTCAATAAAATAGCTCCCCTCCCGCTTGCGGGAGGGGGCGGGGGAGGGGCGAGCGAAAAGGAAGCCAACAACAATGCCCTCCACCTACACCACCCAATTCACCGCCGGTCCCGAGCATATCGACATACTCGGCCATGTGAACAACGCCATCTGGGTCCAGTGGATGGAGCAGGTCGCCACCGAACATTGGACCCGCGACGCCGCGCCGGAGCATCTCGACGCCTATGTCTGGGTCGTGACCCGGCATGAGATCGACTATCGCGGCAATGTCCGGGAAGGCGAAACCGTCACCGCCCGCACCTGGATTCCCGAAGGCCCGCGCGGCGCCCGTTTCGACCGGCACATGGAATTCACCGGCCCGGACGGCAAGGTGAAGGTCGCGGCCAAGTCCACCTGGGCGATCATCGACAAGGAAACGGGCCGCATCCTCCGGGTTCCCTCCGAAGTCGCGGCCCGTTTCCTAACCTCCTGACCGCCCCCAACCCATGTCCGTTATCCCCGCGCAGGCGGGGATCCATCTCCCGGCATAAGGTCCGGACGCAAGGCCGAGATGTCGCTTAGGCCATCCGCTTTTCCTCCGCCCGCGTCTTCCACAGCGACCAGCCCACCCCCGCGCCGATCAGCGCAAAGGTCACGCCCAGGCTCAGCGCCGGAGGGAACTTCCCTTCATCCAGCAGGAAGTCCGCCACGAAGATCTTTGCCCCGATGAACACCAGGATCGCGGCCAGCGCATATTTCAGATAGTGGAAGCGATGCACCATCGCCGCCAGCGCGAAATAGAGCGCCCGCAGGCCCAATATCGCCATCACGTTCGACGTGTAGACGATGAATGTGTCCGTCGTGATCGCGAAGATCGCGGGCACGCTGTCCACCGCGAATATCAGGTCGGCAAAGTTGATCACCACCAGCGCCAGCAGCAGCGGCGTCGCGGCGACGACGACCTTGCCCGTCTTCGGATCGGCCATGCGCGCCAGGAAATGCTCGCTATGCAGTTCCGGCGTCACGCGCATATGCTTCGAAATGAAGCGGATCAGCGGATTCCTGCCCACGTCCATCGGCTCGTCGCCCGCGAACATCATCCTGATGCCGGTGAAGATCAGGAAGGCGGCAAACAGGTACAACACCCAATAGGCCTGATGCAGCAGCATCGCCCCGCCCGCGATCATCAGCCCGCGCAGCACGATCACACCGATGATGCCCCAGAGCAGCGCGCGATACTGATATTTCGCCGGAATCGCGAAATAGGAGAAGATCAGGCTGATGACGAAGACGTTGTCGATCGACAGCGCCTTCTCGATGAAGAAGCCGGTGAAATATTGCATCCCCGGCTCCGGCCCGCGCACGAACCAGACCCAGCCGCCGAAAGCGCAGGCGATGCTGATGTAGAAGACGGAAAGCTTCAGGCTTTCCCTGATGCCGATTTCCTTATTCTCTTTGTGCAGGAAACCGAGGTCGAAGGCGGTCAGCGCGACGACGATGGCGAAAAAGGCGAGCCAGAACCAGGCGGGCGTCCCCAGCCAGTCCGTGACGAGAAATTCCATGGGATATGCTCCTCTCGTTCAACGACAAAGGTCGATCGGAGAATCCGCTGCGATGGATGGGGAGGGTATGAGCCAAGCCGTCAGTCGCATCGGATGATCCGATGCGGTCCGACATCACGCGCTGGGAAAAGCGCGCCAGAGGGGCCCGGTCCGCGAGGGGGAGGATAGGGGATGAGGCGGCAAAAATCAACCGGGCTGGGGTGTTCCGGCGGGTTTTGGCCAATAGCGGACGTTAAGCGCATCGTGTTCCTGCGAAGGCAGGAACCCAGTTCAGACGGTGCGATGATCCAATAAGGGCAGGACTGGGCTCCTGCCTTCGCAGGAGCACGGCGCGCTCAAGGACGGTGTACTTCAAGGAAAGCGGACTGTCCGCCATCCACCCAACTCAGCCGTCACGCTCTTCCCCGGGGCGCTTCCACCACCTCGAACACATCCTCGATCTTCGGCTCGATCCCCGATTCGCCCGGCATATCGTCCCGCTCGGTCGCCTGCCGCGCCCACATCGCCGCATAAAGCCCGTCCGCCCGCACCAGATCGCCATGCCGCCCGCGCTCGACCACGCGGCCGTTCTCCATGACGATGATCTCATCGGCATCGACCACGGTGGACAGCCGATGCGCGACGATCAGCGTCGTCCGCTTGCGCGCGATGCTGCGCAGCACGTCCTGGATTTCCGTCTCGGTCCGGCTGTCGAGCGCGCTGGTCGCCTCGTCCAGCACCAGCACCGGCGGGTCTTTCAGCAACGTCCGCGCAATCGCCACCCGCTGCTTCTCGCCGCCGGAGAGCTTCAATCCCCGCTCCCCGACCCGCGTGCTGTAGCCTTGCGGCAGCCCCATGATGAAATCATGGATCGACGCCGCCCTGGCCGCCGCCTCGATCTCGTCCTGGGTCGCGCCCTCGCGGCCATAGCCGATATTATAGCCGACCGTATCGTTGAACAGCACCATGTCCTGCGGCACGATGCCGATGGCGGCGCGCAGGGATTGCTGCGTCACCCCGGCAATATCCTGCCCGTCGATGCTGATCCGCCCGCCCTGAATGTCGTAAAAGCGGAACAGCAGCCGCGCGATGGTCGACTTGCCCGCGCCCGAAGGCCCCACGATCGCCAGCGTCCTGCCCGCCGGAACCGTGAAGCTGACGCCATGCAATATCTCCCGCTCCGGATCATAGCCGAAATGCACATGGTCGAAGCGCACTTCGCCCGCCTCGACATGCAGCATCGGCGCGCCGGGCGCGTCGCTGATCTCCGCCTGCGTGTCGATCAGCTTGTACATCGCCTCCATGTCGATCAGCCCCTGCCGGATGGTGCGATACACCATGCCCAGCAGGTCGAGCGGCCGGAAAAGCTGGCTCAGCAGCGTGTTCACCAGCACCACGTCGCCGGTCGAGAATTGCCCGTGGCTCCACCCCCAGACGGTATAGCCCATCGCCCCCGCCATCATCAGATTGGTGATCAGCGACTGGCCGATATTGAGCCAGGCCAGCGAATTTTCCGACTTCACCGCCGCATCGGCATAGCGTCGCATCGCCTTGCCATAGCGATTGGCTTCGCGTTGCTCGGCGCCGAAATATTTGACCGTCTCGAAATTGAGCAGGCTGTCAACGGCATGGGCGACCGCATTGGTGTCCATGTCCACCATGTCGCGGCGGAGCTGGTTGCGCCATTCGGTGATGGTCCGGGTGAACCAGATATAGAGCGCCACCATCGCCAGCGTCGCCGCGACCAGACCAGCGCCGAACTTCACGAAGAAAATGACGCAGACCGCCGCCAGTTCCAGCACCGTCGGCGCGATGTTGAACAGCAGGAAGTAGAGCATCGTATCGATGCTCTTGGTGCCGCGCTCCACGATCTTGGTGACGGCGCCGGTGCGCCGGTCGAGATGGAAGCGCAGCGACAGCCGGTGCAGGTGCACGAACACATCGTCGGCCAGCCGCCGCCCGGCTTCCTGGCCGACGCGTTCGAAAATGGCGTTGCGCAGATTGTCGAACAGCACGCTGCCGAAGCGCGCGCCCGCATAGGCGACGACCAAAGCGATGGCGAGGCCCGCGCCGGTTTCCATGCCCGGCGCCATGCGGTCAATGGCGCCCTTATAGGCGAAGGGCATGGCGAGGCTGACGACCTTCGCCACCAGCACAAGAGCCATGGCGATGGCGACGCGCCGCCGCAGCGCCGGGGCGTCGGCGGGCCAGAGATAGGGAAAGAAACGCCGCATCGTCGCCCAGATGGGCGGAAGCGGGCTATTGTCGGGCGTGGATGGCGGCATGGGAGCTATGTAGTGGGGAAGCCCTCGCCTCACAATAAGCCCCTCCCGCTTGCGGGAGGGGGAAGGGGAGGGGGCGGCCGCGTTCAACCTCTCGGGCTGCACAGCGCTCGCTATGCTCGCCCCTCCACTTGGCCAGAGGCGCGTGACTCTGGCCAACACTCCCTGGAGCGAGGGGAGTGATTTGGGAGCGAGTTAATCCCGCAGCAGCTCGTTGATCCCGGTCTTCGACCGCGTCTGCGCGTCGACGCGCTTCACGATCACCGCGCAATAGAGGCTCGGCCCCGGCGTGCCGTCGGGCAGCGGCTTGCCGGGCAGGTTGCCGGGCACCACCACCGAATAAGGCGGCACTTCACCGATGAACACTTCACCGGTGGTGCGATCGACGATCTTGGTCGACATGCCGATGAACACGCCCATCGACAGCACCGATCCCTTGCCGATGCGCACGCCCTCCACGACTTCCGACCGCGCGCCGATGAAGCAGTCATCCTCGATGATCACCGGATCGGCCTGGAGCGGTTCCAGCACGCCGCCAATGCCGACGCCGCCCGACAGATGGACATTCTTGCCGATCTGCGCGCAGCTTCCCACCGTCACCCAGGTATCGACCATCGTGCCCTCATCGACGAAGGCGCCGATGTTCACGAAGCTCGGCATCAGGATCACATTCTTGGCGATATGCGAACCTGCGCGAGCGAACGACCCCGGCACCGCGCGGAAACCGGCGGCGCGGAAGGCGGCTTCATCCCAACCCGCGAACTTGCTCGGCACCTTGTCCCACCAGTGGCCCGCGCCCGGACCATTGTCGATCATCGCATTGTCGTTGAGGCGGAAGGACAGCAGCACCGCCTTCTTCGCCCATTGATTGACCTGCCAGCCCCCCGAACCCTCGGCGCCGGTCGGTTCGGCCACGCGCAATTCGCCGCTGTCCAGCATCGACAGCGCCTTGTCGACCGCTTGGCGCACCGGCCCCTGCGTCGACAGGTTCACATTGGCCCGGTCCTCCCAGGCGGCGTCGATGGTCGCGATCAGTTCGTTGCTCATGGCTGTTCCCCAAAAATATCCGCCAGAAACGGCGTCAGATGGTCGGTTTCGAAGTCGATGAAATCGGGATGATGCTCGTGATTGCCCGCCTCGGACCCGTTATTGACCCAGATGGTGGTCATGCCGATCGCCTTGGCGGGGCGCAGGTTGCGCGCCATATCCTCGAAAAAGGCGGCGCGGCTGGCATCGACATGGTGGACGCGGCACAGTTCCGCATAGCCGGACGGATCGGGCTTGGGCACATATTGGCAGGCGTGGATGTCGTGGATCAGCTCGAACGCGCCGGTCAGGCCCAGCTTGTCGAGCACCCGCGTCGCATAGGCCCCGTCGCCATTGGTGAAGATCAGCCGCCGCCCCGGCAGCGCGGCGATATGCGCGTTGAGCGCCTCATCCACCTCCAGCCGATCCATCGAAATGTCGTGAACATAGTCGAGGAAAGCCTGCGGCTCGATCCCATGATGGTGCATCAGGCCGGAGAGGGTGGTGCCATGCTCCAGGAAATAGCGCTTCTGCGTTTCCCTGGCGACGACCGGATCGCAGCCGAGCAGACCCTGGATGAACTCGCCCATCTTCACGTCGATCAGGGCAAACAGGTCCGCCTTCGCCGGGTAGAGCGTGTTGTCCAGATCAAAGATCCAGGTGTCGACATGGGCGAGATCGGCGCGCATGGCCGGGCCCTAGTCCCGTGCGCCCCCAAGGGCAAGCTACTAAGCCTTCTCCCCTGAGGGAGAAGGATACGCAGCCTTGGCCCGCAAGGGCCTAGGCGGAGTTGGAAGAGGGGGAGGGGCTTGGCGCGACCCTCGCCCCCCTCTCCAGCTCCGACTAGGCAGCAAGCTGCCAAGTCTCCGCATCCTCTCCCCGATGGGGCGAGCATAGATCAACCGCAGTCCGGCGTTTCCGAATCCTCATAAAAGGTCTGCACCGCTTCCCACGCCTCTTCCGCCGTCTCCACCCAGGTCAGCAGGTTGAGGTCCGACGGCGAGATCACCCCTTCGTCGGCCAGCGCCTCGAAATCCACCACCCGCGTCCAGAACTCTCGCCCGAACAGCAGTACGGGGATCGGCTTCATCTTGCCGGTCTGGATCAGCGTAAGCAGCTCGAACATCTCGTCGAACGTGCCGAAGCCGCCCGGAAACACCGCCAGCGCCCGCGCCCGCAGAAGGAAGTGCATCTTGCGCAGCGCGAAATAGTGGAACTGGAAGCTCAGCTCCGGCGTGACGAAGCGGTTGGGCGATTGTTCGTGCGGCAGGACGATGTTCATGCCGATGGTGGTCTGGCCGACATCCGCCGCGCCGCGATTAGCCGCCTCCATGATCGCGGGGCCGCCGCCCGAACAGACGACGAAATGGCGGCATCCGGCGGCATTCACCGGATATTGCGCCGCGATCCGCGCCAGCTTGCGCGCCTCGTCATAATAGCGCGCCTTCTTGCCCAGATTTTCCGCGATCCGCCGCTGCTCCGGCGTCGTCGCGGCGTCGATCCGCGCCTGCGCCTGTTCCGGCTCGGGAATGCGGGCCGATCCGTAGAAGACGAAGGTCGATTCGATCTTCGCCTCGTCCATCAGCAATTGGGGTTTCAGCAGTTCCAACTGGAACCGTACCGGCCGCAAATCCTCCCGCAACAGGAATTCGGTGTCCTGAAAGGCCAGGCGATAGGCGGTGCTGTTGGTCTGCGGGGTTTCCGTCCTCAGCCGGGCGTCGGCTGCTTCCTGTCGGGCGGGGCGGAATTTGCGTTCTTCGATTTCTTTTCTGGTCATTGCCGGAAAGGTAAGATGCCGCGGCGGCAAAGCCAAGCCGCTTATCGGCAAAACCCGCCTTTTCCACCCATGTCGAAATGAAAATGGTCGTGATGCGCGGCGTTATAGTCGGGGCTGAGCACGGTGCGGAAGCGCTTGCAGGCGCTGGCATGGACGATCTCCAGAAACTGGCGCGTCCGCTTGTCGCCGTTCCAGTCCTTTTCGATCGAAATGCGCCGCCCGTCGCTCAGGACGAAGGCGGACACGTCGACCGCATTGCTGTGCGCATGTTCGGACAGCTTGCCGCTGCCCGCGATCGGCCGGCAATTATAGGTGCCGAACGTCTCGATCCGCTCGATCTCCGCCCCCAGGATCAACCGCGCGGCGGGCTGCACGCCATAGCGTGCCCAGGCCGCGAAATTGGCGGCAAGGCCGCAGGTCATCGCGCCCAGATTGGTCGCGGGCACGCCGATGTCGATCAGCTTGACGCTGCCCGTCGCGCTGCATCCGCCGCCGAAATTCTGGTCGGGCACGGGGGTGAAGAGGACCGACTGGGAACTCAGCTTCGCCATGCACTGGCGCAGCTCCATCGGCGGCGGCGCGGCAGGGCGGGCGGTCTTCACCGGCTTCGAAGGTCGTTCCACGCGCCCGCGAGGCACCAGGTCGCCGCCGCAGCCCGCCAGCGTCAGCACAGCCGTCGCCACGGCCGCAAGACCCATGCCGCGAAGGACTGCTTTCCCCCTAACCCGCTCGATCATGACGTCGTCATTTACCACGTCCGGCTGGCTCAAGGGTTAACGGCCGACTCGGTTCATCGCATCCAGACATTCAGCTTGACTCTTCTTCCTGAATCTTTAGGGCGGCCAGCGGGCCACGCGGTCCCAACGCCGCGCGTGCTCTCTGTAAGGAGAAGCATTACATGACTGATCTGACTGCCGTTGACGCCACCCTTGCGCCTGCTGAAAAGCCCGCCAACCGTCCGGCCCGCCCCTATTTCTCTTCCGGTCCCTGCGCCAAGCCTCCGGGTTGGAGCGCCGACAAGCTGAGCGCCGAATCGCTGGGCCGCTCGCACCGCGCCAAGATCGGCAAGACCCGCCTCGCTTATTGCATCGACCTGATGCGCGAGCTGCTCAACCTGCCCGAAACCCACCGCATCGGCATCGTGCCGGGCTCCGATACCGGCGCCTTCGAAATGGCGATGTGGACCATGCTGGGCGCCCGCCCGGTAACGACGCTGGCCTGGGAAAGCTTCGGTGAGGGCTGGGTGACGGACGCCGCCAAGCAGCTCAAGCTCGATCCGACGATCATCCGCGCCGATTATGGTCAATTGCCCGACTTGAACGGTGTGAACTTCGCCCATGACGTGCTGTTCACCTGGAACGGCACCACCTCCGGCGTGCGCGTGCCGAACGCCGACTGGATTCCGGCCGACCGCGAGGGGCTGACCTTCGCTGACGCCACCAGCGCGGTTTTCGCCTATGACATCGACTGGACCAAGATCGACGTCGCCACCTTCTCCTGGCAGAAGGTGCTGGGCGGCGAGGGCGGCCATGGCGTGCTGATCCTCGGCCCTCGCGCGGTCGAGCGCCTCGAAACCTACACCCCCGCCTGGCCGCTGCCCAAGGTCTTCCGCCTTGTCTCGAAGGGCAAGCTGGCCGAGGGCGTGTTCAAGGGCGAGACGATCAACACCCCTTCCATGCTGGCGGTCGAGGACGCGATCTTCGCGCTGGAATGGGGCAAGTCGATCGGCGGTTCCGCAGGCCTGATCGCGCGCAGCAACGCCAATGCGGCGGCGCTCGGCAAGATCGTCGCGGAACGCGATTGGCTCGGTCATCTCGCCGCCGACGAAGCGTCGCGCTCGACCACCAGCGTCTGCCTGACCGTCGAGGGCGCGGACGAAGCCTTCATCAAGAGCTTCGCGGCTCTGTTGGAGAAGGAAGGCGCCGCCTATGACGTCGCGGGCTATCGCGACGCCCCGGCGGGCCTGCGCATCTGGTGCGGCGCTACGGTCGAGACCGCCGACATCGAAGCGCTGGGTCCGTGGCTCGACTGGGCCTACGCCACCGTCAAGGCTGCCTGACTTCTTCTCCATTACGTCACCCCGGGCTTGACCCGGGGTCCCGCTTCTTCCTCCGTCCGCCCGCGTAAAAGCGGGACCCCGGATCAAGTCCGGGGTGACGGTGAAACTTAGGAATCGAAATATGCCCAAAGTCCTTATTTCCGACAAAATGGACCCCCGCGCCGCCGCGATCTTCCGTGAGCGGGGCGTCGAAGTCGACGAAATCACCGGCAAGACCCCGGACGAGCTGAAGGCGATCATTGGCGACTATGACGGCCTCGCCATCCGCAGCTCGACCAAGGTCACGAAGGATATTCTCGACCATGCCACCAACCTGAAGGTCATCGGCCGCGCCGGCATCGGCGTCGACAATGTCGACATCCCAGCCGCCTCGTCCAAGGGCGTGATCGTGATGAACACCCCGTTCGGCAACTCGATCACCACCGCCGAGCACGCCATCGCGTTGATGTTCGCGCTGGCCCGCCAGTTGCCCGAAGCCAATGCCCAGACGCAGCAGGGCCTGTGGCCGAAGAACGGCTTCATGGGCGTGGAAGTCACCGGCAAGACGCTGGGCTTGATCGGCGCGGGCAATATCGGTTCCATCGTCGCCAGCCGCGCGCTGGGTCTGAAGATGAAGGTCGTCGCCTTCGACCCCTTCCTGACCCCGGAACGCGCCGTGGAAATGGGCGTGGAAAAGGCCGATCTCGACACGCTGCTGGCGAAGGCGGACTTCATCACGCTGCACACGCCGCTGACCGACCAGACCCGCAACATTCTGAGCAAGGAAAATCTCGCCAAGACCAAGAAGGGCGTGCGCATCATCAACTGCGCCCGTGGCGGTCTGATCGACGAAGCCGCGCTCAAGGAAGCGATGGATGCGGGCCATGTCGCTGGCGCCGCGCTTGACGTGTTCGTGCAGGAACCGGCGAAGGAATCGCCGCTGTTCGGCACGCCCAACTTCATCTGCACCCCGCACCTCGGCGCATCGACCGACGAAGCGCAGGTCAATGTCGCGCTTCAGGTTGCGGAACAGCTTTCCGACTATCTGCTCGACGGCGGTATCACCAATGCGCTGAACGTGCCGTCGCTGTCGGCTGAGGAAGCCCCGAAGCTCAAGCCCTATATGGCGCTGGCGGAAGAATTGGGCAGCCTCGTCGGCCAGCTCGAAGGCGACCGCATCCAGAGCGTCTCGGTCGAGGTCGAGGGCCACGCCGCCGAACTCAACCAGAAGCCGATCACCGCGGCTGTGCTGGCTGGTCTGATGCGCGTCTATTCGGACACGGTGAACATGGTCAACGCGCCCTTCCTCGCGAAGGAACGCGGCCTGGATGTCCGCGAGGTCCGTCATGACCGCGAAGGCGATTACCAGACCCTTGTTCGCGTCACGGTGAAGACCGAAAATGGCGACAAGTCGGTCGCGGGCACGCTGTTCGGTCATTCGCAGCCGCGTCTGGTCGAACTGTTCGGCATCAAGGTCGAAGCCGACCTTGAAGGGGACATGCTCTACATCGTCAATCAGGACGCGCCGGGCTTCATCGGCCGCCTGGGTTCGACGCTGGGCGAGGCGAATGTCAACATCGGCACCTTCCATCTCGGCCGCCGCAATCAGGGTGGCGAAGCCGTGCTGCTGCTGTCGCTCGACGGCGCGGTGACCGAAACCGTACTGGCCGACATCACCAAGCTGGCAGGCGTCAAGACGGTGAAGCTCCTCCGCTTCGCATAAGCCCTAAAAAAGCCCTCCCCCCTCGGGGGGAGGGTTGGGAGAGGGGGGAAGCGACCTTGCGTGTGGACGCAACCTTAAAGGAACGCGCCAGATCAATGCGTGCGAACCCCACTCCGGCCGAACAAAAGCTCTGGCTCGCCTAAGAGCCAACCGCTTCGAAAACCAACAATTCACCCGTCAGACGATCATCGCGCCCTATATCGTCGACTTCGCCTCCAAGGCGGCCAAACTGATCATCGAGATCGATGGGGATACACATTCCGCCAAAGATCGCTATGACGCGCGACGGACAGAGTTTCTGGAATCGCTGGGGTATCGTGTGATCCGTTTTGGCAACCCGGATGTGGTGGGGAATATTGAGGGCGTATTGAGCGTGATTGCGCAGGCGTTGCGCCATTCCCCGTCTCCCCAACTCTCCCCCCCAGGGGGGAGGGAGCAATGAGCATCCCGCCCGGCCTCCTTCCCGAAGGACTTTCCGACCGCCTGCCGCCGCAGGCAGAGGCGTCCGCGCGCCTTGCGCGCCGCGTGCTCGATACCGTCGCTGCCCATGGCTATGAGCGCGTCATGCCGCCCATCGCGGAGTTTGAGGACACGCTGGTCGGCCGCCTGAAATCGATGAAAGCGCAGGACCTCGTCCGCGCCATCGACCCGGTTTCCCAGCGCAGCCTGGCCCTGCGCCCCGACATGACCGCGCAGGTCGGCCGCATCGCCGCCACCCGCCTGGCCTCCGCACCGCGCCCGCTGCGCCTGTCCTATGCCGGCCCCGTCATCCGCCTGCGCGCCAATCAGCTTCGCCCGGAGCGGGAGCGCTTCCAGGTCGGCGCCGAACTCATTGGCAGCGACAGCGTCGCCGCCGCGGTGGAGATCGTGAACGTCGCCATCGAAGCGCTGCAGGCCGCTGGAGTCACCGGCATCACCATCGACTTCACCCTGCCGGACCTGATCGATACGCTCGCCGCCGGTCCGTTGCCGCTGGCACTGGAGGAGATCGAAGCCGTCCGCATCGAACTCGACGCCAAGGATGCGGGCGCGCTCGCGGCGATCAGCCCGGCCGCCGCCGCCTATCTGCCGCTGATCGAGGGCACGGGCCCCTTTCATGCGGCGATGGAACGTCTGGAAGCGCTCAATGCCGACCTCGGTGGCGCCATCGACAGCCGCATCGCGGGCCTGCGCGCCATCGCCAAGCCCATCGGCTGGGACATCACGCTGACGCTCGACCCGACCGAACGCCATGGCTTCGAATATCAGAACTGGTTCGGCTTCTCGATTTTTGCCGAGGGCTTTACCGGCGAGATCGGCCGGGGCGGCAGCTATGCTATCATCCGCGCCGATGGCTCGGAAGAACCCGCCATGGGCTTCTCGCTATATCCCGATCCGCTGATCGACGCGGGCTTTGGCGGCGAATCCCCCAAGCGCCTGTTCCTGCCGCTGCACCATGACGCAGCGCGTGCGGCTGAGCTGCGGGCGGAAGGCTGGCAGACCATTGCCGCGCTGACGGGGCAGGAAAATGGCGAGACGCTGCGTTGCACCCATTGGCTCGATGGCGACGAGCCGCGCGCCTACTGACTTGACGAAGAGGGGGCAGCGCCGCTAACGCGCCCCCGCAACAGGGCGACATGCCCATTTGATCCCACCGGCATGCCGAGTCCCGTCGAAGGGCATGGCCGGTCCGCGCGGCGGGCGGAGGACTGTATCCATGGCAAATGTTACGGTGATCGGCGCCCAATGGGGCGACGAAGGCAAGGGCAAGATCGTCGACTGGCTGTCGGAGCGCGCCGACGTCGTCGCCCGTTTCCAGGGCGGCCACAATGCCGGCCACACGCTGGTGGTGGGCGAGAATGTCTACAAGCTCTCGCTGCTCCCGTCGGGCATCGTGCGCGGCACGCTGTCGGTGATCGGCAATGGCGTGGTGCTGGACCCCTGGCACTTCCGCGATGAGGTCGCCAAGCTCAAAGGGCAAGGCGTCGCCATCACCCCCGAAAACCTCCAGATCGCGGAAACCTGCCCGCTGATTCTGCCTTTCCACCGCGACCTTGACGGCTTGCGCGAGGACGCTTCGGGCGCGGGCAAGATTGGCACCACCCGCCGCGGCATCGGCCCGGCCTATGAGGACAAGGTCGGCCGCCGCGCCATCCGCGTCTGCGATCTCGCCCATCTGGACGACCTCGGCCCGCAGCTTGACCGCCTGACCGCGCACCATGACGCGCTGCGCGCCGGGTTCAACGAAGCGCCGATCGACCGCGATGCGCTGATGGCGGAACTGCGCGACATTGCCAGCTTCATCCTGCCCTTCGTCAAGCCCGTCTGGCTGACGCTCAACAAGGCGAAGGCGGAAGGCAAGCGCATCCTGTTCGAAGGCGCGCAGGGGACTCTGCTCGACATCGACCACGGCACCTATCCTTTTGTCACCTCGTCCAACACGGTCGCGGGCACGGCGGCGAGCGGCACCGGCCTTGGCCCCTCGGGCGCGGGTTTCGTGCTGGGCATCGTCAAGGCCTACACCACGCGCGTCGGCTCCGGTCCCTTCCCGACCGAGCAGGAGAATGACGTCGGCCAGCGGCTGGGCGAACGTGGGCATGAATTCGGCACCGTCACGGGCCGCAAGCGCCGCTGCGGCTGGTTCGACGCCGTGCTGGTACGCCAGTCAGTTGCCGTGTCGGGCGTCACCGGCATCGCGCTCACCAAGCTCGACGTGCTGGACGGTTTCGAGGAACTGAAAATCTGCGTCGGCTACAAGATCGGGGAGCAGAGCTTCGACTATCTCCCCGCCCACGCGCAGGACCAGGCCAAGGCGGAGCCGGTCTGTGAGACCATCGAAGGCTGGCAGGACACGACGGCAGGCGCCCGGAGCTGGGCCGAACTGCCCGCGCAGGCGATCAAATATATCCGCCGGATCGAGGAACTGATCGGCTGTCCGGTCACGCTCGTCTCCACCAGCCCCGAGCGCGAGGACACCATCCTCGTGCGCGATCCTTTCGCGGATTGACGTCCTTTGCGGTTTCAGCGAGGCTGAAACCGTTCGGCTCCGGCCCGCTCCCTCACCCGGCCACCCAACGGCAGTATCATATGGGTGGCCGGGTGGGGGAGCGGGCCGGAGCGGTCACCTAGAAGGAAACCCGATGGCCGGCGACCGCTTCGAGCGTCACAAACAACCCTGGACGGCGGACGAGCTGCAAAAGCTCCACACGCTGGCGAAGAAGGGCATGGCGCTGAAAGCGATCGCCAAGGCCCTGACCCGCAGCGAGGAATCAGTGAAAGCCCGCGCCAAGCAGGACGGGCTGAACATCGCGAAGCTGCGCTGACTTCAGCCCTATAAACCAATGTGCTCCTGCGCAGGCAGGAGCCCAGCTCCAATGTCAGTGAATCATGGGATCGGGGGAGCTGGGTTCCTGCCTGCGCAGGAGCACGGAGTAGCTTGAGGCACTGGACGGCTTGCCCCGCCAGTGCGACACTCCCGCAACCCATCAAGGGAGTCTCCCATGGCGCTCGACATCCTCGTTCTTTATGGTTCCTACCGCCGGGGCCGTCTCGGCATCCGTCTGGCCGATTATCTGATCCAGGGTTTCCACACCCTTGGCCACACGGCGGAATTGATCGACGCCAAGGCTGTCGGTCTTCCCATGCTGGACCTGCGCTACAGCGACTATGCCCCCGGCGAGGCGCCTGCTGCCATGGCGGCCCTGTCCGAACGCCTTTCCGCGGCCGACGCCTTCGTCTTCGTCGCGGGCGAATATAATCGCGGCGTCCAGCCGGGCCTCAAGAACCTGACCGATCATTTCCTCAAGGAATTCGACCGTCGCCCGGCCGGCATCGCCAGCTATTCCATGGGCCGCTTTGCCGGGGTCAACAGCCATGCCGCCTGGACGGTGACGCTGAACGCCATGGGCATGACGGTGATCCCCGAGCGCCTCAGCGTCGGCCAGATCGGGGACACGCTGGACGCCGAAGCCCGCCCCCACGGCGAAAGCGGCGCGGCGCTGGAACGCGGCTTCGCCAGCTTTGCGCGGAGCCTGGCCTATTGGGGCGAAGCGGTGAAGAAGCCGTAGCGCCAGAGTCTATCCGCCCCATCCTGCTGTCAGGCTGTCTGCCGTTCGTCCGTCTCGCCGGCGGAGATGACCGTCGCCGCCACCAGATCGCCGGTCACGTTCAGCGTCGTGCGGCACATGTCGAGGAAGCGGTCGACCCCCAGCACCAGCCCGATCCCGTCCGGCGGCACGCCCACCATGCCCAATATCATCGCCACCACCGGCAGCGACCCGGCGGGCACCCCCGCCGTGCCCACGCCGCCCAATATACACACCAGCATGACCATGACCTGCTGCGTCCACCCCAGTTCGATCCCGAAAAATTGCGCGAGGAAGATGACGGTGATCCCCTCGAACATGGCGGTGCCGTTCTGGTTGGCGGTCGCGCCGATGGTCAGCACGAAGCGGGCGATCCGCCGGGGAAGGCGCAATTTTTCCTCCGCGACCCGGATCGCGGTGGGCAGCGTCGCATTGGACGAGGCGGTGGCGAAGGCCATCAGCGCGGCCTCCTGCACGGCATGGAAGAAGCGCCAGGGCGATCGCCGCGCCACCAGGGCGATCAGCAGCGAATAGACGCCGAACATCTGCAGGCACAGCGTCAGC
This sequence comes from Sphingobium sp. 15-1, assembly GCF_013375535.1. Taxonomy (GTDB): domain Bacteria; phylum Pseudomonadota; class Alphaproteobacteria; order Sphingomonadales; family Sphingomonadaceae; genus Sphingobium; species Sphingobium aromaticivastans. The sequence continues at coordinate 2,324,753 of NZ_JABXJG010000001.1, read as the reverse complement.
AGCACGACGCCGACATAGGCGGACAGCCGCACCAGCAATTCCTAGCCGAACTGCGCCGCCAGATTGAACATGAAACAGGCGATCGCAATGGGGGCCAGGCGAATGACCAGGCCCATCAGCCGCATCGTCACCTCGAACAGCCCCTCCATGGCGGAGAGCAGCAATTTCGTCTGTTCGGTCCGCACCAGCACCAGCCCGATGCCGAAGAACAGGGCGAAGACCATCACGGCCAATATGTCGTTTTGGGCCATGGCGCGGACGATATTGTCGGGCACGATGGCGATCAGCGCGTCCAGTCCCTTGGGCGCTTCGCCGCCGCGCGCCAATATCGCCTGTGCGCCTTGTCCCGCATTGTCCAGCATTGCCCGCGCCTGCGCAGGATCGACCCCGGCGCCGGGCCGCAACAGATTGACCGCCGCCAGGCTGATCACGACCGCGATGCCCGACACGATCAGCGTATAGCCCAGGGTCTTTGCGCCCACGCGCCGCAGCGACCGCATCTCGCCCATCTCGGCAATGCCGACGATCAGCGCCGAAACCAGCAGCGGGATGACCAGCATGAACAGCAGCCGCAGAAAAATCTGCCCGATCGGCCCGGTCACATAGGCGGTCAGCATGTCCACCCAGCCCGCGTCCGGCGCGGCGACATAGACGGCCAGCCCGGACAGCAGCCCCAGGACGAAACCCAGCAGCATCCGCCATTGCAGGGACAGCGGATTGCCGGCCCTCTTTTTCGCGTCGCTGGTCATCGCCCTGCTCCCGCTTCCTGCTTGCCCCTGGGGCCAACTGCCGGGAGTTTCGGAAAGTTTCCCTCGCGATGCAATCTATCCGACGCAAATGGCGGCGGGACAGGGCAATCCCGAGCAGAGCTGGCGCGCGCGCTTAGCTCCGCCTTTCTTCCTCCACCATGTCGGACGCGAGCTCCAGCCCGGCGCGGCCATGCGCAGGCGTGTGCGCCGGGGCCTTGGGATGGGGCACATATTCGGGCTCCTCGACCTCCAGCATGCCTTCCCATTTGGTGATGACGGAGGTGGCGATGGCATTGCCCAGCACGTTGGTCGCGGTGCGGCCCATGTCCATGAAATGATCGACGGCCAGGATGAAGGCGACGCCCTCTACCGGCAGGTCGAACTGCCCCAGCGTCGCCGCCACCACCACCAGCGAAGCGCGGGGCACGGCGGCGATGCCCTTGCTGGTGACCATCAGCACCAGCAGGATCGTGATCTGCGTCGCGATCGGCAGGTCGATGCCATAGGCCTGCGCGATGAAGATGGTCGCGAAGGTCGAATACATCATCGACCCGTCCAGATTGAAGCTGTAGCCCAATGGCAGCACGAAGCTGTAGATGCGGCGCGGCACCCCAAAGCGGTCGAGCTGCTCCAGCATCTTGGGATAAGCCGCCTCCGACGAAGCGGTTGAGAAGGCGATCAATATCGGTTCGCGGACATAGCGGATCAGCTTCACCATCCGCTTGCCGAGGAAGATCGATCCCGCCGCGAACAGCAGCAGCCAGAGTGCGATCAGCGACAGGTAGAATTCACCCACCAGCTCGCCAAAGGTCTTCAGCACGCCCAGCCCCTCGGTCGTCACCACCGACGCCAGCGCTCCGAACACGGCGAAGGGGGCGACGCGCATGACATAGCCGGTCACTTGCAGCATCAGCTCGACCATCGCCTCGATCACGGTGACGATCGGCTTGCCCTTTTCCCCGATGGCGGTCAGCGCGACGCCCACGAACAGGGAGAAGACGACGATCTGCAGGATCGAATTTTCCGCCATCGCCCCGACCATGGACGTGGGGAACACATGCAGGATGAAATCGCGGAAGTTGAGCGCTTCGGTATTCACGCCTGATTCCGCGCCCGACCGGACGAGGTTCAGCCCTTCGCCCGGCGCGAAGAAATTGACGAAGATAAGGCCCAGCGTCAACGAGATCAGGCTGGCGATGATGAACCAGGCGAGGGCGCGTCCACCGATCCGGCCCAGCGCCGCGCTGTCGCCCATATGGGCGATGCCCGCGACCAGCGTGGAAAAGACCAGCGGCGCGATGATCATCTTGATGAGGTGCAGGAAGATGTCGGCCAGCAGATGATAATAGCCCGCCACATCCTTGGCCAAGCTTTTGTCGCCGCCCGCCCAGATATTGGTGGCGAAGCCCACGATCACCCCCAGAACCATACCCGTCAGGATGAACGCCGTCAGTCGATTTCGCATCTCGTTCCTTTAACCGGCGCGTGGGCGCGCCGCATTCATGGTCTGCCCTGCAAGGCGGCCACACCTAACAGGCGCCCGCAGCGCCCGCAATCGGAGGCGCCCCAAGCCGTCATCGCATTAAACGAATGAAGGATCATATTCCGCGCCCATCCTGCGCCGAAACGCATGGCTTCAGGGGTAGAGCAGCCCTTCGCACCACCCGTCGGCGGTCCGCTCGAACAGGCGGCGCTCATGCAGGCGATGTTCGCGATCCTGCCAGAATTCGATGCGTTCAGGGGCAACGCGGAAGCCCGACCAATGCGGCGGACGCGGCACCGGCCCGCCTTCGAACCGCAGGCTGACTTCCTCATACCGCGCCATGAACACATCGCGCGATTCCAGCGGGCGCGACTGGTCGGACGCCCAGGCGCCCAATTGGCTGTCGCGGCTGCGCGTGGCGAAATAGGCGTCGGCGGTGGCGTCGTCCACCGGGCCCACCGGTCCCTCGATACGGACCTGCCGCCGCAGCGACTTCCAGTGGAACAGCAGCGCGGCATGGGGATTGGCGTGCAGCTCCTCCGCCTTGCGCCCCTCGAAATTGGTGTAGAAGATGAAGCCGTCGGGTCCATGCCCCTTCAGCAGCACCATCCGCAGCGAGGGCCGCCCGCGCGCGTCGGCGGTGGCGAGCGCCATGGCGTTGCTGTCGTTGATCTCGGTTTCGCGCGCCTCGACATACCAGGCATCGAACAGGTCGAAGGGATCGGTCATGCGCGGTGATGTACCCCCCTCATAAAGCCGTGTCGATAAGGCTTTAGCACGCTTGAACGATCCCGCGCCTTTCGCCACATAGAATGCGAACGGGTTTTTCTTCGAACAAGGATGCATGAACGGCGATGGCTGCTGATCCCTACTCTATTTTGGGCGTCGCGCGCGGCGCGAGCGAGGCAGAGGTCAAGTCCGCCTATCGGAAGCTCGCCAAGGAACTGCATCCCGACCGGAACAAGGACAATCCGAAGGCGGCGGAGAAATTTTCCGCCATCACCGGCGCCTATGACCTGCTGTCCGACAAGGACAAGCGCGCCCGCTTCGACCGGGGAGAGATTGACGGGGAGGGGAATCCGACCTCTCCCTTCGGCTTTGGTGGAGGAGGCGGCGGTTTTCGCGGCCATCCGGGCGGCTTCGAATCCAATAGCGGCGGGCAGGATTTCGGGGATATTTTCGAAGGCCTGTTCGGCGGCGGCGCGGGTCGCCGGCCGGGAGGGGGCGGGGGCTTTGGCGGCTTCGGCCGGGGCGCGCCGCCGCAAAAGGGCGCGAACGTCACCTATCGCCTGGCCGTCCAGTTCGTCGACGCCGCGACGCTCAGCCCGCAGCGGATCACGCTGCAGGACGGCAAGACCATCGACCTGAAACTGCCCGCCGGGGTCGAGACGGGCACGCAGATGCGGCTTTCCGGCAAGGGTCAGCAAGGCCCCGGCGGCGCGGGCGACGCCATCGTCACGATCGAGGTCAAGCCGCACGCCTTCTTCACCCGCGACGGCGACAATGTGCTGCTGGACCTGCCGATCACGCTCGACGAGGCGGTGAAGGGCGCGAAGGTCAAGGTTCCCACGGTCGACGGTCCGGTCATGCTGGGCGTGCCCGCGGGCGCATCCTCCGGCAAGACGTTGCGCCTGCGCGGCAAGGGCTTCACCGGCAAGACCGGCCAGCGCGGGGACCAGCTCGTCACCCTGCAGATCGACGTTCCCGCCGACGATCCGGCGATCCAGGCGCTGGTCGAAAGCTGGCAGGACAGCCGCGCCGTGCGGACCCATCTGGGCGTTTAGGGGGTTAAGGGGGGCCAAGGAGCTTTCATGCCGCAACCGTCTCCCCTGTCTCCCGAATCCCGGCGCGCACATATCGCGGAAGAGGCCCGCGCCCGTATCAACCGCCATATCGACCGGGTACGGCCGGGCAGCCACGCCTTTGAAATCGCCAAGCGCGTGGCCGTCGGCACCTATAGCGACGGTTTCATCCATGCCGGGAACCTGGCCTATCTGTCGCTGATGACGCTGTTTCCCTTCTTCATCGTGGCGGCGGCGGTGGCGAGCATCTTCGGCCATTCGCAGGACGGGCTGGCGGCGGTCGGCGCCTTTCTGGGAACCGTGCCGCCCGGGGTGGCCGATGTGGTGCGCCAGCCGATCATCGACGTGCTGAACGCCCGCACCGGGCCGCTGCTCTGGTTGGGCGGGCTGGTCGGCCTGTGGACCGTCGGCAGCCTGATCGAGACGATCCGCGACATCCTCCGCCGCGCCTATGGCACAAAAAGCACGCGCCCCTTCTGGCATTATCGGCTCACCGCCATCGGCATCACCCTGATTAGCGTCTTCGCGGTGATGTTCGCCTTTTCGATGCAGGTGATCATCACCGGCATCGACCAGTTCCTGCACCAGATATTGCCCTTTGCCGACCAGGCGATCCAGATCGTCGCCCTGACCAAGCTGGTGCCGATGGCGATATTGTGCGTCGCCCTCTATTATCTCTACGTCTCGCTGACCCCCAGTCTCTACAAGGACCCGCGCTTTCCCAAATGGCCCGGCGCCCTCGCCACGGCGCTGTGGTGGTATGGCGTCACCCTGCTGCTGCCGGCCACGCTTTCGCTGCTGGGCGGCTATGACATGACCTATGGTAGCCTGGCCGGCGTGATGATCACCCTCATTTTCTTCTTCCTTGTCGGGCTTGGCGTGGTAATTGGCGCGGAATTGAATGCGGCGCTGGCGGAGTTCCCGGAAGAGGAAGCCGCGGCTGCCGCGCAGGTCGACAAAGGGAATGGGACGACGAAATGACAGGCTTGATGGCGGGAAAACGCGGTCTGATCATGGGGTTGGCGAACGACAAGTCGCTGGCCTGGGGCATATCGAAGGCGCTGCACGCGCAGGGCGCGGAACTGGCTTTCTCCTATCAGGGCGAGGCGCTGGCCAAGCGGGTGAGGCCGCTGGCGGAGGAACTCGGCTCCGATTTCCTGATCGATTGCGACGTGTCGGACATGGAAAAGCTCGACGCCGCCTTTGACGAGATCAAGGCGAAGTGGGGCAAGCTCGACTTCGTGGTTCACGCCATCGGCTTTTCCGACAAGAATGAGCTGCGCGGCAAATATGTCGACACCAGCCTGGAAAATTTCCTGCTGACGATGAACATCTCCGCCTACAGCTTCGTCGCCGTCGCCAAGCGGGCGCGGGCGCTGATGGCGGAGGGCGGCAGCCTGCTGACGCTCAGCTATTATGGTGCGGAAAAGGTCATCCCGCATTACAACGTCATGGGCGTGGCCAAGGCGGCGCTGGAAACCAGCGTCAAATATCTGGCGATGGACCTGGGTCCGGAAAATATCCGCGTCAACGCCATTTCCGCCGGTCCGATCAAGACGCTGGCGGCGAGCGGCATTGGCGATTTCCGCTACATCATGAAGTGGAACGAGCTGAACAGCCCGCTCCGCCGCAACGTGACGATCGAGGATGTGGGCGGCGCTGGCCTCTATTTGTTGTCCGATCTGGCATCGGGCGTGACCGGCGAAGTCCACCATGTCGATGCGGGCTACAATGTCATCGGCATGAAGGCCGAAGATGCGCCGGACATCGCGCTCGACAAGTAAGAACCCCTCTCCCTTCGGGGAGAGGGAGGGGCCCGCCGCAAAGCGGTGGGAGGGAGAGGGGGAACCACCTCTCCCCACGAAAGGCAGATATGAGCTTCAACACCTTCGGCCGCGTCTTCCGCTTCTCGACCTGGGGCGAGTCCCACGGTCCCGCCATCGGCGCGGTGGTCGACGGCTGCCCTCCGGGCTTGCCTCTGTCCGAAGCCGACATCCAGCCCTTCCTCGACAAGCGCAAGCCCGGCACGTCGAAATTCACCACCCAGCGCCGCGAACCGGATGAGGTCCGCATCCTCTCCGGCGTGTTCGAGGGGCGGACCACCGGCACCCCAATCAGCCTGATGATCGAAAATACCGACCAGCGCTCCAAGGATTATAGCGAAGTCGCCAAGGCCTATCGCCCCGGCCATGCCGACTATGCCTATGACGCCAAATATGGCTTTCGCGACTATCGCGGCGGCGGGCGTTCCTCGGCGCGCGAAACCGCCAGCCGCGTGGCGGCGGGCGCGGTCGCCCGGCTCGTCATCCCCGATGTCGACATCTTCGCCTATGTCAGCGAAATCGGCGGCGACGCGATAGACCTTGCCCGCTTCGACGCGGGCGAGATCGACAACAACCCCTTTTTCTGCCCCGATCCGGAAGCGGCCAAGCGCTGGGAGAAACTGGTCGATGACGCCCGCAAGGATGGCTCGTCGCTCGGCGCGGTGGTCGAATGCGTGGCGTCGGGCGTGCCCGCAGGCTGGGGCGCGCCGCTCTATGCCAAGCTCGACAGCGAACTGGCCGCCGCGATGATGAGCATCAATGCGGTCAAGGGCGTGGAGATCGGTGACGGCTTCGCCGCCGCCCGCCTGCGCGGCGAGCAGAATGCCGATCCGATGCGGCCCGGCAATGACGGCAACCCCGTTTTCCTCGCCAATCATGCAGGCGGGATCGCGGGCGGCATCTCGACCGGGCAGCCGGTCAAGGTGCGCATCGCCTTCAAGCCGACCAGCTCGATCCTGATCCCGGTCGAAACCGTCACCCGCGAAGGCGAGGCGTCGGACATCATCACCAAGGGCCGCCATGACCCCTGCGTCGGCATTCGCGGCGTGCCGGTGGTCGAAGCGATGATGGCGCTGGTGCTGGCGGATCAGAAACTGCTTCACCGCGCCCAGTGCGGGTGACTTAATCCTTGGCGCTCCGTGCTCCTGCGAAGGCAGGAGCCCAGATCGGGCGGTGCGATGATCCACTAAGTACGGGACCGTGCTCCTGCGTTAGCTTCGCCGCCCTTCGGGTCGCAGGAGCACGGAAGAGAATCGCGCCCACCACCGCAACACAACGCGTCGAATCGAGCCATAATTTCGGCAAAGACATGATTCCCGCGAGACGACTCAGCCAATCTGCGGTAACATCGCCGTCACGGATCGCCCGCGGGAGGGCGAGCGGCAGTGCGTAAGCCTGGGGAGCGTCACCATGGTCTCCATGGATTGACGGTCAAAGCGTCCCCTTCAGCCGCGAACACGGGCCAGCCATGTCATCATGGCTGGCCCATTTCGTTTCCCCTCCGCCGGGGATTCCCCGCCATGACCAATTCCGCCCGAGCGGCCCTGTTCCGATGCCGGTCGCCGCGTCATCATGACGGGAAATGCCAAAGGATCGCCCGTGACCAGCCTGCCCTTCATCCAGGTCGACGCTTTCGCTGACGCCCCCTTCACCGGCAATCCGGCCGCGGTCATGCCGCTTGGCCAATGGCTGGACGATGCCACGCTTCAGGCGATCGCGGCGGAAAACAACCTCTCCGAAACCGCCTTCACCGTGCCCACGCCCGACGATCCCGATGCGGACTATGCGCTGCGCTGGTTCACCCCCGCCGTGGAGGTCAAGCTGTGCGGCCACGCCACGCTGGCGAGCGGTCATGTGCTGATGGGCGGTCGCACCGCCGTCCGTTTCCGCACGACGCATGCGGGCGTGCTCACCGTCTCGCGCGATCGGGACGGCTATGCGCTCTCGCTCCCCGCCTGGACGACCGAGCCCCGGCCATTGCCCGATCTGGCCGCCGCCATGGGCGGCGACGTCCTCGAAACCCATTGGCGGGAGGGCGGCTATGCGATCTTCGTCTATCGCGACGCTGCGGCAATCCGTGCGCTGCAACCCGATTTTGCGACGCTCAAAAAGGCCGGAAGCATCCTCCTCATGGCGACCGCGCCCGGCGAAGACAGCGACATGATCAGCCGCGTCTTCGTGCCCGGCGCGGGCATAGACGAAGACCCCGTCACCGGATCGGCGCACTGCCTGCTCACCCCCTATTGGGCCAAGCGGCTCGATAAGACCAAGCTGACAGCCTATCAGGCGTCCTCGCGAGGAGGACGCTTATTGTGCCGCCTGTCCGGTAACCGGGTGATCCTGACGGGTGCTTGCCGGACGGTGATCGAGGGTAATTTCCTGCTTTAGACGGGACTGCTTCTGGCCAGTTCCCGCCCTTAAGCGCCCCGTGTTCCTGCGAAGGCAGGAACCCAGTCCTGTCCTCTGTGGGCTATCGGACCGTCCGAACTGGGCTCCTGCCTGCGCAGGAGCACGGTACGCTTCAAGGAAAGAAGCGCGAAGCAGAACGTCCGCCAACCACCCTCAACGCGCATAAAGCCCCACCAGCTTCGCCAGTCCTTCCTTCACGACCTCGCGCTGCGCCTTGTCCGGCGACATGCCGAGCCGCACCACGGTCAGCCGCTGCGAGGGCGACACCAATATATATTGCCCATCATGCCCGACGCAGCCGAACAGGCTCCGCGGCGCCCGCCCCGGCATCAGCGCGCTTTCCTCGCTGTCCCGGTTGAGCCACAGATGCGCGCCATAGGCCGCATTGCGCGGCGAAGGCGCGCGCATATAGTCGATCCACTTTTCCGGCACGATCTGGTGCCCCACCACGCCGCGCCCCTGATTGCGCAGCAGTTCCCCGAAGCGCGCATAATCCCGCGCCGTCATATGCATGAAGCTGCCCCCGATCATCGTGCCCGCCGCATCATATTCCACGGTCAGGCTGTCGAGCCGCGCCGGAATCTTCAGCCGCCCGTCGATGAACATCTGCATCGCCCGCCGCCGAACATCGGGGTCGGCGCTGTTGGTCAGCATCCGCGCCATCAGGTCGGTGAGGATGATCGTGCTGCCGGTCGAATAGGAAAAGACCGACCCCGGCGCATGGGCGAGCGGCTTGGCCTCCGCAAAGGCGCCCATATCCTGCGCCCCGTCGGTGAACAGCATGCGCACCGTGTCGGCTTCGGCCAGCGGCTCCGCATCCTCGACATGATCAAGGCCGGAGGTCATGGCCAGCAACTGCCGCAGGGTGATCCGTCCCCTTGGATCGCCCGGCTGGCCCCAGGCCGCCACCGGCACCGGCGAACCGAGCGCCAGCCGCCCGTCGGACACCATCAGCCCGATCAGCACCGCCGTCACGCTCTTGGCGGTGGACCAGGAGGGTAGCCGGGTCTGCGGCCCATAGCCCGGCGCATAGCGCTCCGCCACGACCTTCCCGTCATGCATGACGACCAGCGCCCGCGTCTCGCCCGCCTCGTCGTCGAACAGTGGATCGATCGCCGCGCTCAGCGCCGCCGCATCCACATCCGAATCGCCGGCGATGTGGACGACCGGCTCCGGCCCGGCGGCGCGCACGGTCCACAGGCCGGCCACCGCCAGGATCGCCAAAATCCCGCCGATCGCGCCAAGGCGCTTTACGCTGTTCCGCTCAAGCCTCATAAGCCGCGGCCTTAGCATGGAGCGCGGGAAAGGGGAGCATGTCCGGTCGCCGGAAATGGATTTATGGGGTTTTGGCGGTGGCCCTGCTGCCGCTGGCGCTGCTGGCGTGGAACTGGAGCGCGCTGCGCGCCCATGCCCAGGTCGGCGCGGGCTTCGGCGCGCGCGTCACCTGCTCCTGCCGCTATGTCGAGGGCCGCTCGATGGCAAGCTGCAAGGGCGACAAGGAGCCCGGCATGTGGGCGGTGTCGCTGAAGGACATGCCCGAATCGCAATCGGTCAACGCAGCGGTTCCGTTGCTTGCTTCGCGCACGGCGCGCTATCGCAAGGGCTGGGGTTGTTTGCTGGAACCCTAATATGGCGGAATCGAAGTTCGTTTCATTGCTGTCATCCCGGGCTTGACCCGGGATTTCGCTTTTCTTCCGTCGATACGCGAGAGGAGGCGGGACCCCGGGTCAAGCCCGGGGTGACGAAATCCCCCGGGGTTACAAAATCAATGTGGCGAACTTCGGATTCAGGTGACTAGGCTCCGACCCTTAGGCTGGTCCTCCGCCGATTGAGCCGCTAGAGCCATCCCGCATGCGTCCCGACATCCCGACCCTCCTCCACGATATTTTCGGTTTTCCCGGCTTCAGGGGCGTGCAGGAGCATGTGGTCAGCCGCATCATGGCGGGCCAGCCGACGCTGGCGATCATGCCGACCGGCGCGGGCAAGTCGCTCTGCTACCAGCTTCCCGCCGTCGCGCTCGACGGCTGCTGCGTCGTCGTCTCCCCCTTGATCGCGCTGATGCATGACCAGCTTCGCGCCGCGCAGGCGGTCGGCATCCGCGCCGCCAGCCTCACCAGCGTCGACGCCGACTGGCGCGAGACGCAGGACCGGCTGCGCAATGGCGATCTCGATCTGCTCTATGTCGCGCCCGAGCGCGCCAGCGGGGAGGGGTTCCGCAACCTCCTGCGCGCCACGAAAATCGCCCTCTTCGCGATAGACGAGGCCCATTGCGTCTCCGAATGGGGACATGATTTCCGCCCGGACTATCGCCTGCTGCGGCCGCTGCTGGATGAATTTCCGGATGTCCCGCGCCTTGCGCTGACCGCCACCGCCGATCATCACACCCGCGACGACATCCTCGTCCAGCTCGGCATCCCGCGGGACGGCTTGATCATCGCGGGATTCGACCGTCCGAACATCCGCTACGTGGTCCATCCTCGCGATGGCCTGCCGCGACAGCTTTCCGACCTGATCGCCAGCCAGACCGGCCCCGGCATCGTCTATGCCCCGACCCGCGCCGCGACCGAGAAACTGGCCGAAACCCTCGCCAAGACCGGCCGCCCGACCCGCGCCTATCATGCCGGGCTGGAGCCCCAGCTCCGCGCCGCCAACCAGGCCGCCTTCATCGCCAGTGAGGATATGGTGATGGTCGCCACCATCGCCTTCGGGATGGGCATCGACAAGCCCGACGTCCGTTTCGTCGCCCATGCGGCGCTGCCCAAGTCGATCGAGGGCTATTATCAGGAATCCGGCCGCGCAGGCCGCGACGGCGAACCGGCGCAGGCGCATCTCTTCTGGGGCGCCGACGATTTCGCCCGGGCGCGCCAACGCATCGGGGAACTCGACCCCCTCCGCCAGCAGGGCGAGCGCGCCCGCATCACGGCGCTGGGTGGGCTGGTCGAAACCGGCACCTGCCGCCGCGCCATATTGCTCCGCCATTTCGGGGAAAATCCCCCGCCGGGCTGCGGCAATTGCGACAATTGCCTCAATCCCCCGCCCAGCATCGACGCGACCCAGACCGCCCGCAAATTCCTGTCCGCCGTCTATCGCACCGGCCAGAGCTTCGGCGTCGGCCATATCGAGCAGGTGCTGACCGGCGCCGTCAGCGACAAGATCCGTGAGCGCGGCCATGACAAGATTTCGGTCTACGGCATTGTCGACGGCGAGGAGACGGCGCTGCTGCGCCCCGTTTCCCGCGCCTTGCTGGTGCGCGACGCGCTCCAGACCAACGAGCATGGCGGCCTGGAATTCGGCCCCAATGCCCGCCCGATCCTGCGCGGGGAGGAGGAGGTCAGCCTGGTCCTCCCGCCCCGCAAGGAACGCCGCCGCAAGAGCGCCCGCAACGGCAGCGCCGAAAATCCCGTGGGCGATCCGCTGTTCGACGCGCTGCGCGCCTGCCGCCGCGAACTGGCGCAGGAAGCGGGCGTGCCGCCCTATGTCATCTTCCACGATTCGACCCTGCGCGAAATGGCGGAGCAGCGCCCGACGAGCCTTGCCGAACTCGGCCATATCAGTGGGGTGGGCCAGCGTAAGCTCGACGCTTATGGTGATGCGTTTCTGGCGGCGATCCGGCCTTATCTTTGACAGAAAAATAGAGATCAGCGTTGACGTGCTCCTGCGAAGGCAGGAGCCCAGTTCAGACGGCAGGACTGGGCTCCTGCCTTCGCAGGAGCACGGTGGATTTGCCGTCGCCCTCTTGAATCCCACGTCCCACAAGCGCAAGGAGACCCGCAAAGGAGTCTCCGCCCATGTTCCGCCAGCTCACCAAAAGCCTCTACGTCTCTCCGCAGATCAGCGTTGATCAGGTAGCGGAAGCCAAGGCGCTGGGCGTCACCGTCATCATCAATAACCGCCCCGACGACGAGGAACCGGGCCAGACCAACGGCGCGGAGATCGAGGCCGCCGCCAAGGTCGCCGGCATCGCCTATGCCGCCGTCCCGGTCGCCCATGGCGGCTTCGCGCCCTGGCAGCTCGACGGCATGGCCGCTGCGCTGGAGCAGGCGGGCGAGGGCAAGATTCTCGCCTATTGCCGCTCCGGCACGCGCAGCACATTGCTCTGGGCGCTGACCCGCGCCCGCGCGGGCGACCACCCGGCGGCACTGACCGAGCAGGCTGCTTCCGCCGGCTATGACGTCACGCCCGTCCGCCAGATCATGGACGCGCTCGCCGCCGGTTGATGCCCGCAACACCGGAAACCTATGACGCCATCGTCCTGGGCGCTGGCGGCGCCGGGCTCATGTGCGCAGCCATGGCGGGCCAGCGGGGCAGGCGCGTCCTCGTCATCGACCATGCCGACCAGCCGGGGAAGAAAATCCTGATCTCCGGCGGCGGCCGCTGCAATTTCACCAATATCCACACTGCGCCCGATCGTTATCTGTCGGCCAACCCCCATTTCGCCAAATCCGCGCTGGGCCGCTACACGGCGCAGGATTTCCTCGCGCTTGTCCAACGCCACGGCATCGCCTGGCACGAAAAGACGCTGGGCCAGCTCTTCTGCGATCAGAGCGCCCGCCAGATCGTGGCCATGCTGCTGGCCGAGTGCGAGGCGGGCGGCGTCGCGATCCGGCTCGACCACGCCATCACCGCCGTCACCCATGCCGATGGCCGGTACAGCGTCACCCATGGCGACAGGACCGCCTCCGCCTCCGCGCTGGTTATCGCCACCGGCGGCCCCTCCATCCCGAAGATCGGCGCGACCGGCATCGCCTACGACCTTGCCCGCCAGTTCGGGCTGAAGGTGGTCGAGCCCCGCCCGGCGCTGGTGCCCCTGACCCTCGGCGGCGAAGACCTGCTCTTCCGCTCGCTCTCCGGCGTCTCGACCGAGGTCATCGCCCGCCACGGCAAGACGACCTTCCGCGAAGCCGCGCTGCTCACCCATCGGGGCCTGTCCGGCCCGGCGATCCTCCAGATTTCCTCCTATTGGCGGCATGGCGATGCCATCACCCTCGACTTCCTGCCCGACCAGCCGCAAGGCTGGCTGACGGAGGCGAAGCGCGCCAAGCCCCGCGCCACGCTGACGCAATGTCTGCGCGGCCAACTGCCCGACCGTCTGGCCGATGCCCTGGCGGAGCGGCTCGCTTTGCCCGGTGATCTCGGCAATATTCCGGACCGCAAGCTGCAGGACGCCGAACGCCGCCTTTCGGCCTGGTCCTTCACCCCCAACGGCACCGAAGGCTTCGCCAAGGCGGAGGTCGCGATCGGCGGCATCTCGACCGCCGGACTCTCCTCGCAGACGATGGAGGCGCGCCACCTCCCTGGCCTCTACGCCATAGGCGAAGCGGTCGACGTCACCGGTTGGCTGGGCGGCTATAATTTCCAATGGGCTTGGGCGAGCGGCTGGGTGGCGGCCCAATATCTCTAGAGCGCGCTGCGTTAAATCAGACGCAGGCCGCGCGCTCTAAGCTTTTGTTGTCGCATCGTTTAAGCGCAAAACCGGTTCCCACTTTTGCGCACGATGCTCTTAAAAAGCAGCCCCGGCGCAAGGGAACGCCGGGGCTACAAAGAGGGATGTCCGGGCGGGAGGGGGGAGGAAGCCGGGACAAGAGGGAAATAGGAAGGTCTATTTCAGTTTCAAGATGCTACGGAGAATTTTCTCGAACATGCCTCGCCGCTTAGGCCGCACGGTTCACGTCAAACCCCGTCATGCTGAACTTGTTTAACTCTGGCTCAGCATCCATTGCGCCTCCGCAGACTATGGCGCGCGGGGATAAATGGATGCTGAAACAAGTTCAGCATGACGCATGAGGATGGAGCCAGCGCCAGTCATCCCCGCGCCGGCCTGAAATATCGACAGAGCCTCAGGACACCTCCATATGCATTTCCGCCGGAGCCGACCCGAACGCCATCAGTGCCGCGTTGATCATCTGCCGGTGGGCGTCGCTTCCCTTGGCGACATCCCGCCAGTCCTGCCCGGTCATCGATCCATGGCTGTCCTGCCAGATCTTGGAGGCGACCGAGTCCACCTCATCGTCGGTGGGCCTTCGCTGTTCAGCGAAGCATTCCATCAAGAGGGCGTGAAAAATCCTTCCCGCAAAGGGCTTTGCAATAGGCATAAGGCCTCCTCTCCGACGGTATTTTATAGATTTCCGTAAGGGAAAGTGGATGGTTGCCCGAGTCGAGTCAAGTAATCCAGATCAGCTATCGTGGTAAATTTCCGCCTTAACCCGGCGGTTTCGCTGCTCTAACTCTTAAGGATTACCTCTTCGGTAGAGCGGGCTGCGACAGGCTATCCGCACTCCACCGTCACATGCTCCATGCGCGGCAGGGCGCGGACCTGGCGGCGCACGGCGGCGACGTCGGCGCCGGGGGCCAGGCTGACGATCGCGGCATGGGCATGCGGCCCGATGCGCCAGACATGCAGGTCGCGGATGGTCGCCCCTTCCGCCTCGGCCAGTCCCTTGATCCGCGCCATCAGCGCCGGTTCGGCGGTGTCGAGCAGGATCGCGGCGGTATCCTTCATCAGCCCCCAGGCCCAGCGGGCGATCACCACCGCGCCCAGCAGGCCGACGGCGGGGTCCAGCCACCACCAGCCCATATAGCGCCCCGCCAACAACGCCACGATCGCCAACACCGACGTCAGCGCGTCAGTCAGCACATGCACATAGGCGGCGCGCAGATTATTGTCGGCATGGCCATGCTTGTGGTCATGATCGTGGCTATGGCCGTGATCATGGCTATGGTCATGCCCCAGCAGCAGGGCGCTGATCAGGTTGATGACCAGGCCGATCACCGCCACCAGCGTCGCCTCGCCAAAGGCCACCTTCACCGGTTCGAATAAGCGCATCACGGACTCGACGGCGATGAACAGGGCGGTGAAGGCCAGGATCAACGCGGAGGCGAAGCCGGACAGATCGCCCACCTTGCCGGTCCCGAACGTATAGCGCGGGTTGCGCGCATGCCGCCGGGCATAGCCATAGGCCGCTGCCGCCACCGCCAGCGCGCCCGCATGGGTCGCCATGTGAAAGCCGTCGGCCAGCAGCGCCATCGATCCGGTCAGCCAGCCGAAGACGATCTCGACCACCATGGTCGCCGCCGTCAGCCACACCACCCAGATCGTCTTGCGGGCATTTTCGTCATGCCCATGGGTCAGGTAGATATGGTCGAAATAATGGCTTTCCTCGCCGTCATCCGCATTGGCCACCGGAATGCCATGCACATGATCATGGCCCTCAGGATGGTGGTGGCCGCCATGGTGGTGATCGTCGTGCATGCTCATTTCCCGTAGCGCCGGATCAGCGCCAGCATTTCCTCCGCCGCAGCCTGTCGCGCTGCGTCGCTGATGCCCGGCCGGGCGACATGTTCGCGCATATGCTGCTCGATCAATTCTTCCATCAGGCTGCCCACCGCCCCCCGGACGGAGGCGACGAGTTGCAGCGTCTCCGAACAGCCCGCATCGCCTGACAATTGCCGCTCGACGGCGCCGATCTGCCCGGCGATCCGCCGCACCCGCGCCAACAGCTTGTCCCGATCCGCCACGATATGCATAGGGTACCCCCCTATACTATAGGCGACCGGAAATCAATCCGTGCATTTCCCCGCGCACCGCCTAACAAGGGGACGATGGCGACCATGACCGATTGCGACCTGGCGATAGTGGGCGGCGGCCTTGCCGGCAGCCTGACCGCGCTCGCCTTCGCGGCGCGCCGTCCGGATGTGTCCCTGTGCCTGCTGGAAAGCGGCGACAGGCTGGGCGGCAATCATATCTGGTCCTTTTTCGATAGCGACGTGGATGCCGGGGATCGCTGGCTGGTCGAACCGCTGATCGCCCATCGCTGGCCGGAGGGTTATGAGGTCCGCTTCCCCGGCCACCGCCGCCAACTTGCCGTGCCTTATAACAGCATCACCTCGGAACGGCTCGACGCCCATGTCCGGGAGCGGCTTGGCGATGCCGTGCTGACCGGCGCGCAGGCCACCGGGCTGACGCCCACCAGCGTCACCCTGTCCGACGGCCGCGTCATCCGCGCCAAGGCCGTGCTCGACGCCCGAGGGGGCGGCGATCTTTCCGCCCTGCGCTGCGGCTGGCAGAAATTCGTCGGCCAGACCCTGCGCCTGCATGTCCCGCACGGCCTTTCCCGCCCGGTCATCATGGACGCCACCGTCGAGCAGATGGACGGCTATCGCTTCGTCTATCTGCTGCCCTGGGACGAGCGGACCGTCTTCGTCGAGGATACTTATTACAGCGACACGCCGGACCTGGACGCGCCCACGCTCAACGCCAGGATCGCCGCCTATGTACAGGCGCAGGGCTGGCAGGTCGAGGCGGTCGTCCATAGCGAGAGCGGCGTCCTGCCAGTCGTCCATGGCGGCGATTTCGATCGCTTCTGGCCGCAGGACGATCTGGTCGCCCGGCTGGGGGCAGGGGCGGCCCTGTTCCAGCCGATGACCGGCTATTCCCTGCCCGATGCGGTGCGTTTCGCGCATTGCCTGACAGATGACTGGCCGCTGGAGGGGCATCTGTTGGCGCATGTGACGCGCGAATGGGCCGCCGTCCATTGGCGGCAAGGGCGCTATTACCGGCTGCTGGGCCGCATGCTGTTCGGCGCGGCCCGGCCCGAACAGCGCTGGCGCATCTTTGAACGTTTCTATCGTCTTAGCCCCGCCCTGATCGGCCGCTTCTATGCGGGCCGCTCGACGCTGCGGGATCGCATCCGCATCTTGTGCGGGCGGCCCCCGGTGCCCATAAGGGACGCCATGCGCGCATTGATGAGCCCTCCCGCCTGATGAAGCGACCCCGATGAACCGGAAAGCGATCGTCATCGGTGCGGGCTTTGGCGGCCTTGCGCTTGCCATCCGCCTGCAATCCGCCGGAATCGAAACCACGCTGGTGGAGGCGCGGGACCGGCCGGGCGGGCGCGCCTATATGTGGGAGAAGGACGGCTTCGTCTTCGACGCCGGGCCGACCGTCATCACCGACCCCGATTGCCTGGGCGAGCTGTGGCGCCTCTCCGGCCATGACATGGCGGAGGATGTCAGCCTGATCCCCGTCACCCCCTTCTACCGCCTCAACTGGCGCGACGGCACCAATTTCGACTATTCCAACGACGAAACCGCCCTTCGCGCCCAGATCGCCAAGCTCAATCCGGAGGATGTCGCGGGCTATGAAAGCTTCCTCGACTATGCCGACGGCGTTTATCAGGAGGGGTATCGCAAGCTCGGCTCGGTCGCCTTCCTCGACTTCGCCTCCATGGTGCGCGCCGCCCCCGCGCTGATGAAGCATCAGGCCTGGCGTTCGGTCTATTCGGTCGTCTCCTCCCATGTGAAGAATGAGAAGCTGCGCCAGGCGCTCTCCTTCCACACGCTGCTGGTCGGCGGCAATCCGATGCAGACCAGCGCCATCTACGCCCTGATCCACAAGCTGGAAAAGGATGGCGGCGTCTGGTTCGCGAAGGGCGGCACCAACCGTCTCGTCCAGGCGATGGCGACCCATTTCGAGCGGTTGGGCGGCACGCTGCGGCTGGCCGATCCGGTGGTGCAGATCGAAACCTATGGCGACCGCGCCGTCGCCGTGCGCACCGCCTCGGGCTGGCGGGGGGAGGCGGACGCCGTCGCCTCCAACGCCGACCTGATGCACAGCTATCGCGACCTGATCGGCCATCATCCCAGGGGCGAGAAACAGGCGGAGAAGCTCGCCCGCAAACGCTGGTCGCCCAGCCTGTTCCTGCTGCATTTCGGCATCAAGGGAAGCTGGCCGGGCATTCCGCACCATATGATCCTGTTCGGCCCGCGTTATGAAGGGCTGCTGACCGACATTTACGACTATGGCGTGCTGCCGCAGGATTTCTCGCTCTATCTGCACCATCCGACCGTCACCGATCCGTCGATGGCGCCGGACGGCCATTCGACCTTCTACGCGCTCGCCCCGGTGCCGCATCTGGGCAAGCTGCCGATAGACTGGGAGCAGTTCGCGCCCGTCTATGCCAAGCGCATCCTCGACGAGATCCAGCATCGGCTGATCCCCGACATACGCTCGCGCATCGTCACGCAATTCCATTATGCGCCGCCCGATTTCCGCCACGACCTGTCGGCGCATCTGGGCAGCGCTTTCAGCCTGGAACCCCTGCTCACCCAGAGTGCCTGGTTCCGCGCCCATAATCGCGACGATGTCATCCCCAACCTCTATCTGGTAGGGGCGGGCACCCATCCCGGCGCGGGCATCCCCGGCGTGGTCGGCAGCGCCAAGGCGACCGCCGCGCTGATGCTGGAAGATTTGGTGTAGGGAAAGATGAAGAGGCTGGCAGTCTATTGCGGCTCGGCCACCCCGGCCGACCCCGCCTATGTCGAGGCCGCCCGCCATGTCGGGCGCGTGCTGGCTGAGCGCGGCATCGGCGTCGTCTATGGCGGCGGGCGCCTTGGCCTGATGGGCGCGGTCGCGGACGCGGCGCTGGAAGCGGGCGGCGAGGTGATCGGCGTCATCCCCGAAGCGCTGGTCGGCGCCGAAGTCGCCCATCGCGGCTGCACCGAACTGCGCGTCGTCCAGACCATGCACCAGCGCAAGCAACTGTTCACCGACCTGTCCGACGGCTTCGTCACCCTGCCGGGCGGCGTCGGCACGATGGACGAATTGTGGGAAGCGATCAGTTGGGCGCAACTCGGCTATCACCATAAGCCGGTGGGGTTGCTGAACGTCGCGGGCTTCTACAACCAGCTCATCGCCTTCAATCAGCATATGGTCGAAGCTGGCTTTATCCGCGCCCAGCACGCCAATATCCTGATCCATGCCAACGCCATCGAGGCATTGCTCGACAGGATGGCGGCCTATCAACCCCATGAAACCATCTTCGCGATGAAGGCGGATCGCCTCTGACTTTTTCGCTCCCCTCCCGCTTGCGGGAGGGGTCGGGGGAGGGCATGTCAGGAATGTGCCCTCTTCCTCTCCTTTTCCCGACCGCCCCATGCTCATCGCCCAGGCCCGCGACAGCATCGCCCGAGGCTCCAAATCCTTTGCGCTCGCCTCCAAACTCTTCGACCGCCCGACCCGCGAGCGCGCCTGGCTGCTCTACGCCTGGTGCCGCAAATGCGATGACATGGCGGACGGCCAGGACCATGGCGGCACGATGCGCGGCGTTGCGGACGGGCAGGCGCGTCTCTCCACCATCCGTGTCCTCACCAGCGCCGCGCTTCGCGGCGAACCCACCGGCGACCCGGCCTTCGACGGCTTCGGCATCGTCATGCGGGAATGCGCGATCCCCGAACGCTATGCCCATGACCTGATCGAAGGCTTCGCCCTCGACGCCCGCGGATGGCGCCCCCGCAGCGAGGCGGACATGCTGCGCTATTGCTACCATGTCGCAGGCACGGTCGGCTGCATGATGGCGATCCTGATGGGCGTCGATCCCGGCGACGAAGCGACTCTCGACCGCGCCTGCGACCTGGGCCTAGCCTTTCAGCTCGCCAATATCGCCCGCGACATTAGCGAGGATGAAGCCGCCGACCGCTGCTACCTGCCGGAAGAATGGCTGGTCGAGATGGACATCCCGCCCGGCGAGCATATGAAGCCCTGGGTCCGCCCGCGCCTCGCCATCCTCGCCCGCCGCCTGGCCGACATGGCCGCCGACTATGAGGAAAGCGCCCGCCACGGCACCGGTGCGCTGCCGCCACGCTGCGCCTGGGCGGTCCTGGCCGCCGCCGGCATCTATGGCGACATCGCCCGCCAAGTCGCCCGCCGGGGCGAACATGCCTGGGACCATCGCGTCGCCACCGCAAAGAGCGGCAAGCTGGGCTGGGTGTTGCGGGCGGGTCTCCAAGTTCCGGGTCGTGCCCGCCGCTGGCATGCCGGAGCGCCGCGCCCGGCCACACTCTGGACCCGCCCCCGGACCTGACCAAAAAAAGGGACCGATACTTGCGTACCGGTCCCGAGGCATGTTCGCAGGAGGAACAAGGTGAGGCGGGCGGGCCGTTCTTTCCGGCCCGCCCTGCCAATCTCAGTAGTTGTAGGCCCGCTCGCCGTGGCTGGAGAGGTCGAGACCTTCCATTTCGGCTTCCTTGTTCGGACGCAGACCCATCGTCTTGTCGATGATGAAGTAGAGGATCGCGCTGCCGATGCCCGAGAAGAGCAGGGTGAACACGACCGCCTTGATCTGGATCCAGACCTGACCGGCGATGCTGTAGGCTTCCGGATGGAAGGCCGCCGGGAAGACGGTGTAGTCGAACACGCCCTGACCGCCCAGCGAGGGAGCCGCGACGATGCCGGTGCCGATGGCGCCGACGATACCGCCGATGCAGTGCACGCCGAACACGTCCAGGCTGTCGTCATAGCCGACCTTGCCCTTCACGAACGCCACGAAGATGTAGCAGATCGGGGAGACGATGAAGCCGAGCGCGATCGAGGTCATCGGAGCCGCGAAGCCAGCCGCCGGGGTGATGGCGACGAGGCCGGCGACAGCACCCGTGACGGCGCCGAGCAGCGAAGCCTTGCCATGGTGGACCTGTTCGACCAGCGACCAGCTCACCGCCGCGGCGCAGGTGGCGACCATGGTGTTGATGAAGGCGACGCCGGTGACGGCATTGGCTTCCAGGTTGGAGCCGGCGTTGAAGCCGAACCAGCCGACCCACAGCAGACTGGCGCCGATCATGGTCATGGTCAGCGAGTGCGGCGGCATGGGTTCCTTGGGGAAGCCGACGCGCTTGCCGATCATCAGGGCGCCGACGAGGCCAGCGATACCCGCATTGATGTGGACCACGGTGCCGCCCGCAAAGTCGAGCGCGCCCCAGCCCCACAGCATGCCATAGTCGGTCGGTGCATCAGCCAGGAAGTCCGGACCGGCCCAGTACCAGACCATGTGCGCCATCGGGAAGTAGATGAAGGTCAGCCACAGCACGACGAACACGATCAGCGACGAGAATTTCACGCGCTCCGCAAAGGCGCCGACGATCAGCGCCGGGGTGATCATGGCGAAGGTCATCTGGAAGACCACGAACACGAATTCGGGCAGGTAGACGTTGTTGCTGAACGTCGCGCCATAGGTCGTGCCGTCGACGCCCATCAGGAACGCCTTGGACAGCCCGCCGAAGAAGTGGTTGTCGCCGCCCGAGGTGAAGGCGATCGAATAGCCCCAGCAGCACCAGACCAGGCCGGCGACGGAGACGATCATGAACACCTGCATCAGGATGCTCAGCATGTTCTTGGTGCGGACCAGGCCGCCGTAGAACAGGGCGAGGCCGGGAACCGACATCATCAGGACCAGAGCGGCCGAGACGAGCATCCAGGCAACGTCGCCCTTGTTGACCATGGCGGCCATGGCGGCGGCGTCTGGCGCCTTGATCGGCGCGGCCAGCGCCGGTGCGGCTGCGAGCAGGGACAGGCCAACCGCCCCCATCACGCCGCAAAGCTTCTTGGAAAAGGTCATCAATTCCCCCTTCTTACAGTGCGGTTTCGCCGGTCTCGCCGGTACGGATGCGCACCGCCTGCTCGACATCGAGGACGAAGATCTTGCCATCACCGATGGCGCCCGAATTGGCGGCCGCCTGCGTGGCTTCCACGACGCGCGGCGCGAGGTCGTCGTCGCAGACCACCTCGATCTTGATCTTCGGAACCATGTTGGTCGAATATTCGGCGCCGCGATAGATTTCGGTCTGCCCCTTCTGGCGGCCGAAGCCCTTCACTTCGCTCACCGTCATGCCGGCGATGCCAAGCGAGGAAAGTGCCTCGCGGACATCGTCAAGCTTGAACGGCTTGATGATAGCCATGACAAGTTTCATGTCGCCCCCTGTTACTGGTGTGCGGGGACATGCTCAGCAAGAGGCGTGCCAATTCGTAAAGGGCGCGTTAATGCGGGCTTTTGATGCGGTGCGTCAAAATAGGGCGCTGAAAAAATGGGCAGCGTCAGGGCGATGCTTAAAATTTAGGCACGGCCGTTGCCTATATGATCAGGCCCTCCCTCAATTGGGATGAAGCCATCCGCCAGTCGTAACGAAGTCATCCCCCAGCCGTCATGCTGAACTTGTTTCAGCATCCATTTCTCCGGATTCAGCCTTGGTTTATGGGGCGCAATGGATGCTGAAACAAGTTCAGCATGACAGAGGTGTGGGGTAAAGCCTTACCAAGCCTTCACCAACCCCCACCTTCCTTCGCCGCCTCTTCCTCGCCCGGTCTGTTCGCGCGACCCAGCGTCGCATTACGATGGGGAAAGCGACCGAAGCGCTCTATGACGGCCAGATGCTCCCGCGCGAACCGGAGCGATTTTTCGTCGCCCGCTCCTTCGAACAGGCTGACCGACAATTTCTGATCCTCCAGCGCTTCGCTATGCTGGAACGGCATGTAGAAGAACAGCCGCCCGGCCCCGCCGATCTGGATGTCGTACCCATGGGCGATGGCCCCGCGCGCCACGTCCCGCGCAAGGGGATCGGTGGAAAAGGCGGCCCACGAACCGCGGAACATGTTGCGCGGCAACTGGTCGAACAGCAGCACCGCCGCCAGCGCGTCGTCGGCCCGTTCCAGAAATTCCTCGGCGGGCAATTGGCGCTTCTCCTCCCACAAATCGCGGAACCGCGCCTGGCATGTCCGGTCGAACGCGGGTTCATGGCTCCACCAGCCCCGCTCTCCGGTCTGGTTGAACCAGAAATCCAACAGGGCGGCCGCCCAATCGGCGGTCACCGCATCATGGCTGTCGGTCAACATGTTCATGAGAGGATAAAGACGCACCTTGACGCTGGTTCCTCCGCCCGCGGCGCTATCGGCTCAGGTCGCCGTGCCGCCGACGGTAAGGCCCTCCATCAGCAGCGTCGGCTGGCCCACGCCCGCAGGCACGCTCTGCCCGGCCTTGCCGCACATGCCGATGCCTTCGTCCAGCGCCCAGTCATTGCCGATGCCGATCACCTTGGTCAGCGCCGTCGGCCCGTCCCCGATCAGCGTCGCGCCCTTGATCGGCTCGCCCAGCTTGCCATTCTCGACCTTGTACGCCTCGGTGCAGGAGAAGACGAACTTGCCCGACACGATGTCGACCTGCCCGCCGCCGAAGCTTTTCGCGAAAATGCCCGACTTCATCCGGCTGAGCAGTTCTTCCGGATCGTCCTGTCCGCCCTTGATGAAGGTGTTGGTCATGCGCGGCATCGGCGCATGGGCATAGCTTTCGCGGCGGCCGTTGCCGGTCGGCTCCACGCCCATCAGCCGGGCGTTCAGCCGGTCCTGCATATAGCCCTTGAGGATGCCGTCCTCGATCAGCACATTCTCGCGGGTCGGCGTGCCCTCGTCATCGATGGAGAGGGAGCCGCGCCGGCTCATGATCGATCCGTCGTCGACCACGGTGACGCCGGGCGCCGCGACCCGCTGGCCCACGCGGCCGGAAAAGGCGCTGGTGCCCTTGCGGTTGAAGTCGCCCTCCAGACCGTGCCCAATGGCTTCATGCACCAGCACGCCCGGCCAGCCCGGTCCGAGCAGCACGGTCATCTCCCCGGCGGGCGCCGCCACGGAGCGCAAATTGACCCGCGCCTGCGCGAGCGCCTCGTCAATGGCGCGGTTCCAGATGGCGGGGTCCATCACCTCGTCATAGAGGTAGCGCCCGCCAATGCCGAACACGCCTGTCTCGCGGCGGCCATTCTCCTCCAGGATGACGGAGACGTTGAGCCGCACGAGCGGCCGAATGTCGGTCGCGGTGAAGCCATCCGCTCGCACGATCTCGACCACCGACCAGCTACCCGCCAGGCTTACCGACACCTGCGCGACGCGCGGATCGCGGGCGCGGGCAGCGGCGTCGATGGCGGCGCAGAGCGTCACCTTCTCGGCAAAGGGCACGATCTCCAGCGGATTGACGTCGGTATAGAGATGGCGGTTGGTGTGCTGCGGCGGCGGCGCGGGCTGGCCTTTGGCCGGATCGAGCAGCGTCAGCGTCTCGGCGGCGCGGCGGATCGCGGCTTCGCTGATGTCGTTGGCATGGGCGAAACCGGTCATCTCGCCCGACACGCCGCGCAGGCCAAAGCCCGCATCGGTCGAATAGTCGGCAGTCTTCAGCCGCCCGTCATCGAAGCCGAAGCTCTCGCTCGCCCGATATTGCAGGTACAGTTCGCCATCGTCGCAGCTTTTCAGCGCCTCGGCGGTCAGGCGGCGCGCGCCGTCGGGATCGAGCAGGCCGGGCCGGTAAAGCAGGCCGCGGGCGTCGGTGAACTGGGGAGCAGCTTCGGTCATGCCGCCGATATAGGAGCGGCAGAGACTAAGCCCAATCAAAAAAGCATTTCCGTCATGCCCGCCTTCGCGGGAATGACGATTTAAATGGGATTGTCGTGCTTAAAGACTGGCGCCCGAGGAAATATCCGGCAGCCCGGCGATTTCCGGCGTGTCGGCCACGCTGCCGGCCAGCACGAAGCGGCGGTCGCAATAGCCGCAGTCGACATAGCCATGCTCGTCAATCTCAAGGAAGACGCGCGGATGGCCAAGCGCGGCGGGAATGTCGCCCGAACCGTCGCAGGAGACGCGGGACTTGGTGACTCGGATGATTTCAGGCGGCTGGATCATGGCGCCACCGATTAGCAGCGCTGGCGTTGCGCCGCAATATCCGTGGCGAAGGGCGCTTACATCAACAGAAGCGGCGGCTTCTTTTTCGGGCAGGGCTTTTCCACCGCAATGTCCACGGCCTTGGCCGGCGCGTCCCAATCCAAGCAATCGCGGGCGGTCGCCAGCGAAACCGGCGACAGGATCAGCAGCAAAGGCGCTATCGCAGCAGTGAAGAGAAGCGTGAGAGACATGATGCAAGTGCCTCACCAAAGCATTCCGTTGCGCCGGACCTTACGTCATTCCAACCCTGGCGGGAACAGATTTCTCAAAGGGGAGGGGGCGTGGTGGGCGATGACGGGCTCGAACCGCCGACATTCTCGGTGTAAATCGGCGTAATATAATTATCAAAACATATCATAAAATTTCATGAGCAGAGGGTCTATCGCGGTTAGCTGCGGTGTGCGAGATAATGAACTATTCACGTGTACACAGGGCGTTTCATCACGATATGCGCTCTGTGTGTACACGGCTGGATACACGGAAAGCAGAGGTCTCAGTTCAACGGCAGCTTCGCGCCCTCTTGGCCGCACAAATTGGATCTCCATCACCCCGAGAGCCATTCTTTCAGGCAAGCCTACCTGTCATCAGCAATACCGCAAGATCGCTGTACCCCTCCGGGAGCAGGTGATGCTTCAGGAAGGAACTGGCGTTCTTCGCCTCCCGGTCCCCCAGCGCTGCTTAAGCGCAATCGTTTCGCGAAAATATGCCCGATATTGCCCCATTTAGCGGATCCAGCGGTCGTGGCCGCTCTGCCCGGTCGTCCAGCCCCGGGAGACGCCGGGGGCGACGCGACATTGCCCGCTCGGCTTCGTTTTCTTCTAATGAACAGCGACTGGCGAACAGCTCCCGTAGCACCCGCCGGAAATTGCGGGCCTTGGCTGGCTACCCCTTGATTTATTAAGCAAGCGGTCGGTCGGTCCGGGAGCATGTTGGCTCCAGATGCCGGCGACGATCGCCTTCCTTACCTTCTTTAAGCAGCAGCGTTCCGGCGCTGACTGTCCAAAAGCGCCGATATGCGAAGGCGGAGCGAGCGTATGCATATGCACAATTCCCACATTTCCGCCAATTGAACAATATATTGTCCAATAGGACAAAAGAAGCTTGCAAACGCCGTCCATTGGGATAAAAAAAGGATAAGGACAGAAGGAGGGGAATGTGAACGTGATGCTGAAACGGCTGGTCTTCACCACTGCACTTGTGACGGCGTTGCCGGCCCATACGCTCGCACAGACGCCATCCGGCGCCGCATCGGCGAAGCAGGCTGCGGGTGTAGAGGATATCGTGGTGACGGCCCAGCGTCGCGGCGAATCGCTTCAGAAGGTGCCCATTGCCGTTGCAGCAATAAGCGGGGCCAGCCTCGCGCGCAGCGGGGTGGCGGACGTAGGATCACTGCCTGCGGTTGCGCCGGGGCTCATCATGACCATGTCACGTGCGTCGGTCACGCCTTATCTGCGCGGGGTCGGCACCCAGAGCGGCGACATCGGCGGCTCCGGCGCCGTCGCCATCTATGTCGATGGGGTCAACTATGCCGCGCCAGCCGCAGGCTTGTTCGCTCTAAACAATGTCGAGCGGATCGAAGTCATCAAGGGGCCGCAGGGAACATTGTTCGGCCGGAATGCGACGGGCGGCCTCATCCACATCATCACGCGCGATCCTTCGTTCACACCAACGATGGAAGCCAATATTGGCTATGGGAATTATAAGACATTCACCGGCTCGGCTTATGCTTCCACCGGCCTCACGGACAATCTGGCGCTGGATTTCAGCCTGTATGGCACGCATCAGGGTGATGGCTTCGGGACTAATCTCGTGACCGGCGCCGACGCCTATTTTCGCCGCGAAGTCGCCTTGCGCAGCAAGCTCATGTGGCGCCCGGGCGACGATACGAAGGTGACGCTGACCGGCGACTATAGTAACAACCATAATGACGCTGGGCAGGTGAAGACAATTGCGCCGGGCACCCTGGCGATTGGCGGCGTGCCGCAGCGTGGCTCGATTTACGATACGCAGATCAATTTGCCCACGAAAGTCCGCGCCCCGCAATGGGGTGTAGGGCTGAAGATCGAGCAGGATCTGGGGACGTTGACCCTGACCAGCCTCAGCGCCTTCCGTTATGTGAAGAGCCGCGCCAATTTCGACCAGGACGTGACGCCCGCGCCGGTCATCGACGCGGTTTTCGCAGAAGCCACCGATACGTTTCAGCAGGAAATTACCGTTGGAGGGCATTCGGACTGGCTCGATTACACCGCCGGCGTCTTCTATATGAACTCGGCGGCCAAGAGCCTTCCTATCCAAATCCGCAGTGCCACCCTGGGCGCGCAACGGCTGGATCGCTTCGTCAACCAAGGGCTTTCCTCCTATGCGGTCTTCGCTCAGGGAACGGCCAAGCTCACGCCTTCGACGCGGCTGACCGTCGGCGCCCGCTATACGATCGACAAGATTTCGGTCGCCGGACGGGACGTGGCGGCTGCCGGGAACACATCGGTGCCTGCCGGCTCCAACATCCGCTTCGCCACTCAGGATGACACCTATAAAGTCCCAACCTGGAGGCTTGCCCTCGATCAAGATCTGACGGAGGGCATCATGGTCTATGGCAGCTACAGCCGCGGATATAAGTCAGCCCAATATGCGTCGCAAAGCTTCACGGCGCCTCCCGTGCGTCCCGAGAAAATGGATGCTTTCGAGGTCGGCGTGAAATCCAGCCTGTTCGACCGGCAGCTTCAACTCAACGTGTCCGCATTCCACTATAATTATCGGGATATTCAACTCATCATCGTTCAGGTGGGTACGCCGGTCATCATCAATGCTGCGGGAGCCAAGATCAAGGGGCTGGATTTCGAGTCGACCTGGGTTCCGCGTTTCGTCAATAACCGGTTCACGCTCAGGGCGGCCGGCAGCTTTCTCGACGGCCATTATACCAGTTTCCAGAATGCCCCCTTCTACACGCCCAATCCGGCCGGCGGCTTGATCGTCACGCGAGGTGATGCATCTGGTTTCGATACGATCCGATCACCGAAATTTTCGGCGAACGTGACGGCTGACTACAAAATCCCTTCGCAGATCGGCGAATTTGCTCTCAGTGCGACATATTTTCACAGCTCGCGCTTCAATTTCGATCCGGATGGCCATTCGGTCCAGCGCGGTTATGATCTCCTGTCCGGCCAGATCAGCTATACGGAACCGGGCGAGAAATGGTCGGTGCGTCTTTGGGGGAAGAATCTGACGAAGACTAAATATTATGTGTCTTGGACGTCCCAATCGTTGGGCGACTCCATCGTCCCGGGTGCGCCGCGCACTTATGGAGTCACTTTGGGCTACAAGATGTGATGCCAGCGAGCGGCGCATCCCAACCGGCGCGCCGCGCACCAGGCGATGACATACGGCTGCGATCCATTGCAGGAGATCCGATGCCTACCAAGATCGTATACTGGGCGGCCTACGGGCTTGCCAAAGATCAGATTATCGGCGCCTTCGCGAGACGGCCCGAAATCGACTTCGAGATATGCTCCAGCCTCGAGGAAGTGCTGCGGGCAATGGACGGGGCCAAGGGACTGGTCCTCTATGATCAGCCAGAGGAGATCGCCCGCCAGGTCGTTGCGAAGCTCAACCTTCCTGGCAATAGTGTCGAGATACTCCATTTCGTGAGCGCAGGCCGGGACGGCTTCGAGGCTGCTGGTCTGCCGGATCGCGTCAAGGTCACGGGGCCGGGGGCGGCAACCGCCACGATCGTCGCCGAACATGCGCTGGCCTTGACGCTCGCTTCCTTGCGCGCGCTGCCTCGCTCACTCAAGCTGACGGAAAGTCAGCTGTGGAGCCGGCATGAGATGGTGCCCCATATAGCTTCGCTGGAGGATCGAAAGGTCCTGGTAGTCGGCTATGGTGCGATCGGACAGGCCGTCACCCGGCTGTTTAAGGCGTTTGGCGCTGCCGTCACGGCAGTAACCCGCACGCCGCCGGCTGGCGGTTCGGATGGGGACGTACTGGTGAAGCCGCTCTCGGCGCTCGAGGAGGCGGTGTCGCAATGCGACGTCCTCATCCTGACCATCGCCCTGGCTCCGGAGACGGCAGGGCTGTTCGACGCCGATCTCTTGGCTGCGCTCCAGCCCGGAAGCTATTTTGTGAACGTGGCGCGGGGCGAAATTGTTGACCTGGGTGCGCTGGAAGCGCTGCTAAGGTCCGGCCGGCTAGCCGGCGCGGCCTTGGACGTCGTGTCGCCCGAGCCCTTTCCTGCAGGCCATTCCTTGTGGACGGCGCCAAATCTGATCTTCACCCCGCACATTGCCGCGGCGGGAAGCCGTGCCGGGGCGGGGCGCCTGGCGGAGGCGGCGCGGCGCAATCTGGACGCGCTGCTCGAGCGCGAGGCGATAGGCTGAGCCATGCGTGTCGTAAGAGTCGAAGATTTTCATGTCGACGGCGGTTGGCGCACGTTCAGCTTTTTGAAGATCACGACCGACGATGGATATGAGGGATGGTCGGAATTCAGCCAGATGGGTTGGGCGCCCGGACTGACAGAGGTGATCCGTAAAGTCGGCGAACTATGCCTCGGTGCCGATCCGCGATCCTACCGTGTTTTGGTCACAAAGCTCTGGGCGACCACGCGCATGGTCGCGGGCGGCACGATGCAGCAGGCGCTGGGGGCGATCGAGAATGCCTGCATTGACATTTGCGCGAAATCGCTGGGCATTCCTGTCTATGCGCTTTTGGGTGGTGCGTTCCGCCACCGTATCCCGCTTTATTGGTCGCATTTCGGGACCGTCCGGGTTGCAGCGCCTGGTTATTTCGAAAAGTTCGGCGATCCTCGCACGCTGAAGTCGCTTGACGATCTGAGCCAGCTTGCTGCCGATGCGGCGGGCGCGGGATGGAGCGCCTTGAAAACCAATGCGCTGCTGTTCGATCGGGACAGCGATCCCCGCTGGTGGTCCACCGGCCTGTCGGCCAAATCGCTGGTCTGGGGCGGTCATTGCGACGAAAGGACGGTGGGTCTGATCGCGCGGCAGATGGAAGCGCTTCGTGCCGGTATCGGACCGGACGGCGAGATCATGCTGGACCTGAGCTTCGGCATGGTGCCCGAAGCGATCGTTCGCCTGAGCGAAGCGTGCGAGGCGAGCCGGCTTGGCTGGCTCGAAATCGACATGCATGAGCCTGACGTCCTGGCTGAGACACGCCGGCGCATTGCAACGCCGGTGGCCTCGCTCGAAGCCGTCTATAGCCAGCGGCAATTCCGCCCCTTCTTCGAGCGATTCTCGGTCGATGTCGCGATCATCGACATTTTGTGGAACGGGATTGCCGAAGCTGTGCGGATCGCCGCGCTGGCGGAAACATTTCAGGTGAATGTCGCGCCGCATAATTTCTATGGTCCGCTCGGCAACATGATCAGTGCACATTTTTCGGCGGCTGTACCCAATTTCCGGATCATGGAGTTTGAGCAGGACGATGTTCCCTGGAAGAGCGAGCTTCTTCTCGAGGAGGTCGTGGTCGAAAATGGCGCACTGGTTCTTCCCGACCGCCCGGGTTGGGGCGTGACTGTGAACGAAGCCGCTCTCGCACGATACCGGAAGGAATATCCATGAACGCGCTTGCTGGCTCGCCTGCTATCGCCGTCGAGACGTTGGTCGATGAACAGCGCGTCGGCGCACCGCTTTTCCGGCTGATCGGCATTTGCGGCTTGTTGATGGCATGTGACGCCTATGACCTCAGCGCACTCGCTTATGTCGCGCCTTCGCTCATGAAGCTATGGGGCATCGCTCCGATAACGATGGGCTTCGTCATTGCTGCGGCCATGCTAGGGATGCTTGCCGGATCGCTCATTCTTGGTGAGGCGGGCGATCGGTTCGGAAGGCGGCGGATCATCATCTGCGCGGCGTTCTGCTTTGCTGCTTTTACGATCCTTGCCGGCTTTACCAGCTCTCCATTGCAATTGGCGCTGGTCCGTTTTGGCGCCGCGCTGGGCTTGGGCGGCGTGACTCCGAACGTCATTGCCTTGGCTAGCGAGATGATCCCGTCGCGGCTCCGCGCCACGTCCATCGGCATCATATTTTCGGGTTTCCTTCTCGGTGGCATCGCTGCCGGGCTGGTCGCAGCAGAAATCGTTCCCGAATATGGCTGGCAGGCCATTTTCTGGATCGGGGGCAGCCTGTCCTTGCTATGCGCGGTGGCGGTCAGCCTCCTCCTTCCCGAATCGCTGACATTTCTCGTTGGCAAGCCAGCGCCTCGGTCTGCGGTGCTCAAAGCTGCTTCGGCTTTGCGACCGGACGTGAAACTGCCTGACGACGCCACCTTGGTTCTTGGCCATCGGAAGGCCGAGAAGCTTGGCGTTAAAGCACTCTTTGCGCACCCCCAGCGGGGGGCGACGATCTGGGTCTGGGCACTCTATTTCGCCTGTGCGCTATCGGTTTTCTTCATCGGCAACTGGCTGCCGACCATGGTGGTGCGACAGGGCTTCGACGGCGGGGTCGCAGCCTACGCCACCGCGGCCATGTTCGCCGGCGGTGCTGTTGGTAGCGTCATCGGGGGGGTTGTGACGGATCGCTTCGGCTTTCTCGCAATCACCATTCTCGCTATCCTGGCCGCAGCGGCCATCACTGCGCTGGGCTTGGCCCACGCGCCCCACGATCTTGTCATCATCAGCCTCTTTACCGGCGGCGCCATGCTGGGATCGCAATCGAGCCTCCACGGCATCGTTGGATCTGTTTATCCTGCGGAAATACGCGCCGCCGGAGTGGGTTGGGCAAGCGGCATCTCGAAGACAGGCGCGATAGCAGCGCCGGTCATTGGCGGCAGCCTCATGCCCCACCTCGCCCCGATCGAGATTTACGCCGTGGCGGGGCTGCCGATGCTTGTCGTGGCGATCGCGGCTCTCCTCCTGCGTGCGTTGTTGCGCGGACCGATGATGAATGTCGGTCAGGAAACTTTGCCGAGCTACCCGGCTCCAACCTTATCAGCATCGAAGGATTGATCATGGGAAGCCAGAATGGCGAGCAGTTTTTCATGAGCGAGATCACGGCGGATCGCGCAAGTCGCAAGCGCGCGCCCGACACGTTCGTCGTCGAGCCGGCACGGGAGGTGCCAGTCCTGTTCGATGTCGATGTCTTGGTGGTGGGCGGAGGGCCGGCCGGCACGGCTGCTGCGGTCGCCGCAGGACGGTCGGGGGCGCGGGTGCTGCTGGTCGAGCGTTATAATCATCTCGGGGGTCTTTCGACCGGCGGACTGGTGATATGGATCGACCGGATGACCGACTGGGCCGGAAACCGCGTGATTGGCGGTATTGGCGGCGAGATGATGGACCGATTGCCGTCCGATGCCATCCTTGGTCCGTCGCCGACCGAATGGGGAAGCCGGGAGGCGGCGGCAGTCGGAAAATGGCGGCCACGCCATTCCGCTTTCCATGACATCGTCACTTGGGCGCCGATGATCGATCCCGAGGCGCTGAAGCAACTCTCGCTCGACATGGTGCGCGAGGCCGGCGCAGAGATACTCTTCCACTCCTGGGCTTCGACCCCGATCGTCGGCGCGACGGGGCTTGAGGGGATCATCTTCGAGAGCAAGCAGGGCCGCTTCGCCGCGAAAGCCAAGGTCGTCATTGACACAACGGGAGACGGCGACATTTTCGCCGCCGCCGGAGAGCAGAGCGCGTCGGACATCGAGGAGTCGAGCATCCAGCAATGCATTAACACCGCCTGGCTGTTCGCCGGAACGGACAATGAGCGCTGGCTCGCCTTTAAAGCTTCGGACGGCTATGATGATTTCGTCGCGGCCGGCCGGGCGGCAGTGGGCCAATTGGAGCCGCCCGGCCCGGCCTGGCGCAATGACGTTGCGGTCTTCATGGGCCCGCGCTGGGCCGGTTATGACGGCCTTGATGTCCGTGACCTGACCGAGGTCGAGCTTCGCTCGCGCGACAAGATGGTCGAGCTTCTTGCCTGGTATCGCAAGCATGCGCCGGGATTCGAAAATGCATGGATTGCCCTCAGCGCGCCGCAGATCGGCATCCGGCAGACGCGGCGGCTGGTCGGACGGGCGCGGATGACGCGCGACGACTGGCGCATTGGTGTCGTGCACGACGATGAAGTGGGAATCAGTCCCAGCCTCGCGCCCAAATTCGACAGCGTGTCCGTCCCGTTCCGCAGCCTGTTGCCGCAGAAGACCGATCGGTTGATCGTCGCTGGCCGCCATCTCTCGGCCGACGCCTCGTCCCAATCGTTCATGCGCGAAATCCCTCAATGCTGGCTCACCGGGCATGCCGCCGGGGTCGCGGCGGCGAAAGCGGTCGACCAGGGCGTACCGGTGGGAGAGCTTTCAATCGCGGATGTGCAGCAGGCTCTGCGCGGGCAGGGCGCGATCCTGCGCGATAAAGCAGCGCGGCCCGTGAAGAGCGAGACTGCGGCATGAGCGAGGCAAGCGGAATGCAGCGCGAGACGAAAGCCGCAAATTACCACCCCGAGCCGTCGGCCGACGGTGTAGCGGGATATGAATTCCGGCTTCTGATCGACGGCGAACTGCTGGATGGTGCCAGCGACTTCGCCGTCATCGATCCCGGCAGCGGAAGGGTCTTTGCGCGCGCGCCCGACGCCTCGCGGCCGCAGTTGGATGCGGCGGTTGCTGCGGCACGGCGGGCGCAGCCGGGATGGGCAGGGCTGTCCGATGTCGAGCGGCGCGCGCGGCTGGCGGCGTTTGCTCAGGGAATGCGCGACCGCGCTGCTGGGATCGCCCAAATATTCACGCGCGAGCAGGGGCAGTCGCTGGCGCATGCCACTAGGGAGATATTGGGCGCGGCGCGGCTGATCGAGGCGGTTTCGCACATAGAGGTTCATCCCGAGCTGTTGTTCGAGGCGCCAGGGATTCGCCGCGAGCTCCACTACCGACCCTTGGGCATCGTGGGTGCGATCACCCCCTGGAACGTGCCGATCATGATGGCGGCCGGCAAGATCGCCGAAGCCTTGCAAGCCGGCAACACGATGCTGCTCAAGCCCTCGCCCTACACGCCGCTTGCCACGCTGATGCTCGGCGAGGTGGCCGCGCGGTCATTGCCCCCGGGCGTGTTGAACATCCTGTCGGGCGGCAATGATCTGGGCGCATGGATCGTCGAGCATCCCGACGTGGATATGATCACTTTCACCGGATCGACGGCAACCGGCAAGCATATCGGGGCCGCGGCGTCCGTCAGCGGATTGAAGCGGATCGTGCTGGAGCTGGGCGGAAACGATGCCGCCATCGTCCTCGATGATGTCGATGTCGCCCGCGCAGCGCCGAGGATTTTTCGCGCCGCCTTCAATAATTCCGGCCAGATCTGCATGGGAATCAAGCGGCTCTATGTGCATGCGGACAAGTTCGAGGAGATGCGCGATGCGCTCGTCGATCTGGCAGTGCGTGCGAAGCTCGGCCGGGGGGCGGAACCTGACGTCACTATGGGGCCGCTTCAGAATGAGATGCAGTTTCGCCGGGTGCTCGAACTGATCGACGATGCCAGGACGCATGGGGCCGTGATTGAGACGGGGGGCGTGCCGCTGGCCTGTGACGGTTATTTCATTCCGCCCACCATCGTCAGCAACGTCTCGGACGGCATGCGCATCGTGGATGAGGAGCAATTTGGCCCGGTGCTTCCCATCATCCGCTTTACCGACGTGGAAGATGCGCTCGCGCGCGCGAACGATACGCGGTTCGGCCTCGGCGGTTCGGTCTGGACCGGAGACGCGGCGCGTGGCCTTGCCCTTGCGCGCCGCCTCGAGGTCGGGACGGCCTGGGTCAATACACATCAGGAACTCAATGTCGATGCACCCTTTGGCGGCGCCAAGGAATCCGGCATCGGTCGCGTGATGTCGGCGATCGGCGCCAGGACATATATGGAGCCGCAGGTCGTGGACGTGCGCGATTGACGGCCCGAACGCCTGCGGCACCCATCGCCGTCAGATCATGCGAGATATGAAATGAACGACCCTTCGCGCAGCCGAAAGCCCTTCCCCATCACCGCCATCGTGTCGCGCGCACCCGGCGCCGCCGGGACTTTGGAAGAGGTACTGATCGCGCCGCCACGCCCCGACGAGCTACTGGTCCGCAATGTGGCGACCGGTATCTGTCACACGGATATTGCCGCCATGCAGGCGAGGCCGAGCCCCCAGCCGATCGTGCTTGGCCACGAAGGCAGCGCTATCGTCGAAGCCGTCGGCGATGAAGTCGAAGGGCTGGCGCCGGGCGATCATGTCATCATGTCCTACCTTGCCTGCGGTGATTGCGGCGAGTGCGCTTCCGGCCACCAATCGAGCTGCGGCCAGGCCGGGCGTCTGTGCTTCTCAGGCGCGCGCCCCGACGGCTCGCATGCCCTGACCAGCGTCGATGGCAGTGCGCTCAATGACCGCTTCTTCGGTCAGTCGTCATTCGCGCAATATTCCATCGCCAACCGCAACAATGTGGTGAAGGTGTCGAAAGACCTGCCTCTCGAAACATTGGGACCGCTCGGATGTGGGATCATGACGGGCGCCGGTGCGGCGTGGAACGTCCTTGAGGTCGAAACGGGCATGAGCTTTGCCGTGTTCGGATCAGGCGCGGTCGGCCTGAGCTCCCTGATCGCCGCACGGATTGCGGGCGCGACGAGGATCGTCGCGATCGACCGCGTCGCGTCACGGCTCGAGTTGGCGAGGTCGCTGGGCGCGACACATGTGATCGATGCCAGCCGTGAGGACGTGACCGAGGGTTTGCGGACCATCGCGCCGGCAGGGATCGACCGGATCCTCGAAACAACCGGGCGGGCGGACGTAGTGCAAAGCGCAGTGACCGCTCTTGCGCAGCGCGGGGTGCTCGCCGTCGCCGCCCATGCCGAGGAGGGCGTAAAGCTCGACATACGCGATCTCATTCTGGGTTCGCGGAGCATCCGCGGCGTTGCCGAAGGCGGGCGGTCGGCGCAGATGAATATCGAGCGCATACTTGGGCATTTTGCGAAAGGCGAATTTCCCTTCGATCGGCTGATCAAATTTTATCCCTATGCCGAATTCGAGCAGGCGATCGCGGATAGCGTGTCGGGGGCGGTGATCAAGCCAGTGATTCGATGGAGTTGATGCCCAGCGGCGACGAGTTTTGACCGATCGATCGACGAAATTGGAGACGCTGATGAAGATTGACAGGACCGCCGCGATCGTGACCGGCGGTGCGTCGGGCCTCGGCTATGCCACCGCCAAGATGCTCGCCGACGCAGGAGCAAAAGTCGCGATCTTCGATCTCGATGAAGGGGCGGGGCGGCGGGCGGCCGACGAGCTTGGCGGCATTTTTGCAAGAGTGAACGTTGCCGATGATGCCAGCGTTGCCGACGGCTTGGACGCGGCCGAAACGGCACATGGTGTGGCCCGCATCCTGGTCAATTGCGCGGGCATCGCGCCAGCTGTGAAGACCGTCGGCAAGGATAATATGCCGCACCCGCTCGACATTTTTGGAAAGACGATCGCGGTCAACCTGACAGGGACATTTAACGCCATATGCAAATTCTCGGCGCGGCTCGCGACGGCTGAACAGATTGACGGAGAAGGTGGCGTGATCGTCAATACGGCTTCCGTCGCCGCCTATGACGGTCAAATCGGCCAAGCGGCCTACAGTGCGTCCAAAGGCGGCGTCGTCGGCATGACCCTGCCGTTGGCGCGCGACCTCGCCCACCACAAGATCCGCGTGATGACCATCGCGCCGGGCATTTTTCTGACGCCGATGCTGCAATCTTTCCCGCAAAATATTCAGGACGCACTGGGTACGCAGGTTCCGCATCCGAGCCGGTTGGGCAAGCCGGCGGAATATGCGCAGCTGGTCGAAGCCATCATTCGCAACCCCATGCTGAACGGCGAAGTCATCCGCCTCGATGGTGCGATCCGCATGGCGCCGCGCTGACGGCATGCGCGACGATGTCCTTTTGCCCAAGCCATTCGTGACATTGGTCAACGGGCCAGCGGCGGGGGCAGGGCTTGGGCTTGCGCTTTCAGGCGATATCGTACTTGCGAGCCGCTCGGCGCACTTCACGCCCGCTTATGGCATGATCGGCCTGGTGCCCGATGGCGGTCTTACCTGGCTGTTGCCCCGCCTGATTGGCACGAAGCGCGCGCAGGAAATCATCCTGACAATCGCCGCGTCAAGGCCGATGAAGCCGAGTCGATAGGCATGGTCACGCGTGTCGTCGATGACGCAGAGCTGGCGCAGCAGGGCGAGGCGATCACGCGGAAGCTCGCCGAGGGCGCAACGCGGGCGCTGGGTGTTACGCGCGCCTTGCTGCTGGACGGTGCGGCCGCCACATACAAAGCACAGCTCGAAGCCGAGACGCACGCCATATCCGCCGCCGGCGCGGACGCCGAGAGCCGTGAAGGCATCGCCGCCTTGCTCGGCAAGCGCGCCCCTGATTTCCAAGGAGTTTGACCGATGTCCGAGGCTTTTATCATCGAAGCGCTGCGGACGCCCGGCGGGCGTGCGCGCAAGGGCGGCCTGATCGGCGTCCATCCAGCGGATCTCGGGGCGACCGTGCTCAACGCATTGGTGAAGCGTACCGGAATCGATCCCGCCGCTGTCGAGGATGTGATCGTCGGTTGCGTAACCCAAGGGGGCGAGCAAGCCTTCGCATTCGGCCGCAATCTGGTCCTTGCCTCCAATTTGCCGGACAGCGTCCCGGCCGTGACCATCGATCGGCAGTGCGGATCGTCGCAGCAGGCGCTGCATTTCGCGGCGCAGGCCGTGATGTCAGGCACGCAAGATGTCGTCATTGCTGCTGGCAGCGAGAGTATGACGCGCGTACCGATGAATTCGAGCTGGCAATTGCACCGCGCCGCCGGTATCGGCGCCGGGCCCTGGTCGCGGGCGATCCTGGATCGGTACGGTGTAGCGGAATTCAGCCAGTTTCACGGCGCGCAGGCCATAGCCGACAAATATGGTTTCACGCGCGAAGAAATGGATGCCTTTGCGCTCGAGTCCCACGCGAAGGCGGCGGCGGCGATCGACTGTGGCGCATTCCGGGACGAAATCATACCCGTGGTGGCTCCGGACGGCCGGATATTCGACACCGATGATGGCGTCCGCCGCGGCGGCACGATGGAGCAAATGGCAGCCGTGAAATGCCTGGCGGAGGGCGGCACGATCACCGCTGCCAATGCCAGCCAGATGACAGATGGCGCTTCGGGCGCATTGATCGTCAGCGAAGCTGCGCTCAAGCATTTCAATCTGACGCCGCTGGCGCGGATCGCCAATCTCACGGTTACCGCCGGCGATCCGGTGATCATGCTGGAAGAGCCGATCCCTGCGACGAGGAAGGCGCTCGCGCGATCCGGCATCAAGCTTGAGGATATCGACCTGTTTGAGGTGAATGAGGCGTTCGCCGCAATCCCGATGGCGTGGCTCAGGGCAATTGGGGCGGACCCTGCGAGGCTCAACGTCAACGGCGGCGCGATCGCGCTCGGCCATCCGCTCGGGGCGTCGGGCACCAAATTGATGGCGACGCTAGTGCATGCGCTCAAGGCGCGCGGCGGTCGCTATGGTTTGCAGACGATGTGCGAAGGCGGCGGAGTCGCGAATGTGACGATAGTCGAACGCATCTGACCCGTTTGTCTAGAGCGGATGGTCGACCAGCCATTCGATATAGTCGGCCATTGCCGCTTCGGGCGTGAAGCGCGGTGCAAAACCCAGCTCGTCCCGGGCGCGGCTTATGTCCATCCAGCGGCCAGCCATCGGGTCGGGCGGAAAGTCCATCGCCTGTGCATCGCGGGACGGGAGCGCCAGCGTCAGTCCAGGCCTCGCCGCCATCGCGGCCTTCGCGAACCTTCCATAGGCCGGCTTGCCCGCTGCCCAGATTGTAGGCGGCATGCTGCAACCGATCGGCCAGCAGCAGGAGTGACAGGCCGCGAGCCATGTCTTTCACATAGAGCTGGTCATATCCATCATCGGCCGGCGGAAGCGCGCTCGCTGCAAGATCGAGACGTCCCGCGGCAGCATGGGCGAGGCGGCTGGGAACATTCATGCGTGTGCGATAGAGCGGCCCGTAAATGCCAGCGCCCCTTGCCAGCACGATGTCCATGCCCGCCTGCCGGCGGTACAGATTGGCAATCACCTCCAGCGTCTTCTTCACCCAGGATTGGACGATGAAATGATCGTCATGTTCGAAGATGGGCACCGGCATGTCCTCGTCATAGGGCGCATGGCTTGTGGGCAGGCCCCAATAGACATCCATCGAACTCATGAGGACGACGCGCCGGGTCCCGGCCAGCTTGGCCGCCTCCAGGGTGTTCAACTGAGCAGTGGTGCGAAAGCGGACGTCGGCCGCCGGTGCCAGTGCCTTGGGCGAATGCCCTGTGACATCGAGCACGGCGGACGGCTTGTAGTGCGAAAAAAGCGCCATGACACCGAATGGGTCTGTCACATCGACAGTCTCCGATCTGACGGCGCCAGATTCGATGAAGGGCTGAAGCAGCGGAGAGGGCGGGGCTTCCGATCGCCCGGTCACCACGACGCGCTCCCCCGCCGCCGCCAGAGTCGCCGCGACATGCTGGCCGACAAACCCTTGCCACTGAGAATGAGCAGCATCTCGCCTCTCCATTTTTCTGCATCGAACCGACGAAGAACGTCTTTATAGCGACTGCCAAAAATGGTTCGAAATTACTAGTCCAAATGGACAATTTAATGAGATAATTTGGATGGTGTTGCCGCCATTGGCGACGCACGTCCGGATCGGCCGACGAATAGCGGCAGGCTTAGACGGAAGATTTCCGGCTCGACTGCCCATCCTCGCTCCGTTCCGCCCCCGGAGAAGTATCTCGGAAAAACAGACCCAAACATTCGCGTATATGTTTGCGCACGAAAGCGTCGGACAGAGGCGAGCAGCCGATGATCTTTTCGACCTCCGGAGATTGCATGAACACGCGCGTGGTCGCGCCGATGAAAAGATAATGGAGGTGGTTGGGATCCCCTTGCACGAAAGCGCCGGCTTTCTGCGCCTTGACAATCAGGTCGGCGATCATCGCGAAATAGCCGCTCAGATATTCCGAGATCATCTCCTCCAGTTGAGGACTGGAGCCGCTGGCCGCGTGCGTCATCAACCGGTGAAGATCGGTATTTTCCGCCGAATAGCGGATGAAATCTTCCAGCAATAGCCGCAATTTCTGGACGTCATCGACCCCGCGCAAGCCGCCCCGCCGCGCGCGCTGGCGCTCGACGAAGGTCCGCACCGTTCGATCGAGCGCCGCCCGCCACAGGCCTTCCTTACCCTGGAAATGATAGGTTACCAGCGCATGTCTGACGCCGGCCGCTTCTGCGACAGTGCGCGTGCTGACACCGTCGAACCCGCCTAATGCGAATTCGCGAATGGCCGCGACTAAAATCCTTTCCCGGGTGTCCTCCGCACGCTGCTGGGGTTTGCGACGCTTTTTCCCGGCTGCATCGTGGCTCTGCTCTTCGGTCGACATCGCCAATCCCTAGCAGCCGTTTTGGATCGCAACTAGCAGATTAGAATTGTCCGCGCTCATTCCTGACGGGTTTGAAGCGCATGATAGCCCGTTTGGCGCCGCGCTTCGTCCAGACGCTTCCCTTTGCCGACGGCCTGTCGGATGCGATCCTCGGCTGCTTCGATTTCTCCAGCGATCGCCAGCACCTCCTGCAAGCGATGGGCGGGTATAGCGACCACGCCGTCGGCGTCGCCGATCAGCCAGTCACCGGCATCGATCCGGACTCCGGCGATCTGGACCGGCACGTTATAGGCGTCGGCAGTGGCGCGGTCCTTACCGGTGCGCATTGTGTTGCCGCGCGCGAACACCGGATATTCGAGTTCGACGCAGCGGTCGCTATCGCGGCAGACGCCGTCGATCACCGTGCCGGCGATGCCCTTCGCATGGGCGACAAAGGTCAGGATGTCGCCCCAGACAGTCTGGTCCATGATGCCGTTATTATCGATCACGACCACCGCGCCGGGCGGCACATCGTCGATATAGTCGCCCACCACGCCGCCGGTCAGACCAACCGGAACCATGCGAACGGTGAAAGCGGGCCCGGCAAAGCGCATGGTCCGTGCGACCGGCATGATGCCGCACGCCTGGCCTTCGATGCCGAGGCGATCGAGCGCATCGGAAAGGGCAGTGACGCCCAACGTCAACAGCTGCCCGGAAAGGCCGGTCGAGGTCATTCTGATTTCTCCGTCTTAAGCATGTCTTCATAATCGGCGCCCATCACGTCGCCGATCGGCCTGCCGGCCTCGATGTCGCGGGCCATCAGGGCCTCGCGGGAAGCGATCCGGCTTGCCGCCGCCAACACCCGTTCAACTTCGGTCGCTGCGACAAAGACCGCGCCGCTTCCGTCAGCGACGACGAAGTCCCCGGGGTTCACTGCGACGCCGCTGATTGTGATGGGACAATCAAAATCATGTTCGGCGACCCGGCCCCGCGCGGTGATGGGTACTGCGGATCGCGCAAATACCGGCAATCCCAGTTCCCGGCTTTCATCCACATCACGACAACCGCCATCGACGATCACCGCCGCGATGCCTTTGCGGACCGCGCCGCGGCTGAGCAGGCCGCCCCAGCCGGATACGTCGGTACGGGCATGCTCCACGACGATGACGTCACCGGCAGCGGCGGCCATGACCGCGCCGGCGCCGAGATGCCGTTTGGGTAGTCCTTCCAGCGGCGGACCAAGCTTGACCGTCATCACCCGGCCGGCGATCCGTCGTCCAGGAAGGGTCATCGGCTGTAGACCTGCGACTGCGCCGGGAAGGCCCAATTGATCGAGGGTGTCGGAAATGGTGCAGCTGTCGAACGTGACCAGCCGCTCGGCGATGTCGGGCTTAGTCATCGCTTTCGACCATCGCGATCGCGTCGCACTGAACGAGCATGTTGGCCGGCAAGCCGTCATAGGCCAGGGTGTGGCGAGCCGGACGCGAGTCCGCATCAGGAAAGGCTGTGAGCCAGTGTTCGTTCACATGTTCGCGCACCTCCGGGACTTTCGCATAGATCGTCATGCGCAGGACATCGTCGAGGCTGGCGCCAGCCGCCCCGAGGACACGCGTGAGCTGCCAGAACATCAATTTGGTCTGCGCAGCGGGATCGTCCGGCAACTTGCCGGTTGCGGGGTCGAGGCCGTATATGCCCCCTGTCACAAGCAACGGGCCTTTGCGGCTGGCGACCGGAATGGGTTGGGTGCCATGGTCGAATCCATCCACCCTTATGCTCTTGCGCGACATCATCACTCCTTCGAAACGGCGCCCCAGCAGGCAAAGGCGAGCCCGACCCCGGTTCCTGCGGGGGTTCGGCGGACGGGCTCATATTCGGTCCAGGACAGCGGCAAATGCTCGACCGCGCCGGCGGTCATGATCCAGTTTAGAATTTCCGACGAACCCGAATGCAGCGCCTCGGGCGGGACATCGCGCAGCAAATGATCCTGGCCGGGTTCAAGTCCGGCGAGCACCTTGCGGTCCAGCGCCTCATCCACCACGAAATGGCTCAGTCCGCCCGATGCCACGACAGCGACGCGCACTCCATCGGCCGCTCCTTCGATCGCGCCGCGCAATTTCCGGCCGATCCGGAATGCGCGATCCGCACGCATGACGTTAGGCGGAAAATAGGTATTGAGCAGGATCGGAAGGATCGGGATTTGCCGCCCGCGAAACAGCCGCTCGGCGATGAAGCCAAAGGCGTGACCAAAGCCGGCCTTCGCTGGATCATCGACATGCGCCGCCGCGCCGACGTCGACATGGCGGTCCATCAGCCCATCGATGACCTGGCGCGCGAGGTCTGGCGCCGCCGGGAAGCGATGAATCCGGTCCATCGCATAGCCTTTCGCCATTTCACGCATCCACACAGGCTTGTCGTCGCGTCCCCAATGATCGTTGGTGAGGATATCATCCCCATAATAGATCGACATGGCCGGCGTGTTCGCCAGCGAGAATAATTCGCCCTGGTCGTCACCTACTACCACAACGACGTCGGGCGCACTGGCTTCAAGAGCGTCTGCCAAGCGGTCGAGGCCGGCCTGCGAACGGCCCGCCGATTGCTCGAACTGCTGTGCCGTCGCGAGCGATGCGTAAGGCGCGCCGTTTTCGCTCGCCAGTTCCTCATAGCTCAGGAACCGTCCGTCCGACAGATTGAGTTCGGGATTATGGAAATCCGCCTCGGCGCGCCGCTGCCACTCCTCCCAATCGATGGCGAGAAGCGGGCTATGCGCCGCGCCTATTCCAAGGACGATCTCTGCCATCGTTCAATCCGGCAGGCGCGCGAATAGCCGCCGCGCGTTGCCCTCGAAAATCTTGTGGCGGTCCTCCGCGGTGAGAAATCCCATGGCTTCGATGTCCGGCTTCATATCGTCGAAGGAGCGGCCGGTCGCGGGGTTGATCTGCGATCCGCTGCCGATCCGCTCGGTCCCGAAGCAGACGGCATCGGTTCCGACGACCTTGAGCAGCAATTCGACCGAAAGGGGCGAGTGCAGGCAGGTATCGAAATGGAAGCAGCGCAGAGCATCGTCGAACGTGCCTTCCTGCTCGTTCATCTTCCCTTCGACGCTGCCCTTGCCGAAATTGGGGAATGCGCCGCGCTCGGCGCGCCAGCGGCCGACCTGGTAGGGCACTGATCCTCCGCCATGTGCGACGATGATTTTGAGCTTGGGAAAACGCTGCATGACGCCTGCCTTGATCATCGAGAGCAAGGCGATCGAATGTTCGGTGATGAAGTGATTGGCGTAGGTTTCGCGCCCGTTGCAGCATGATGCCGCATGGATCAAAGCAGGCACGTCATGCTCGCACATGCGCTCGTACAGCGGATACCAATAAGGATCGCCCATCGGCGGCACTCCGCCAGCGCCTTCGGATGGGTCAGGGTTGATCAGGATCGAGTTGAAACCGAGCTCGGCGATACAGCGGTCCATCTCCGGGAAGACGCGTGCGATCGGCTCGCCGGGAACCTGCGGCAATCCTGCCATGCCGAGGAATCGATCGGGCGCGAGGCGGACCTGTTGCGCGATCGCGTTGTTTGTCCAGCGAGTCCATACGTCGACCAGCCGCGCACCGCGCGAATGGAGCATCGTGAAGGGGCGAGGCGACACCATCTGGAAGTCCGTGCCGACCAGATCGAGCGCCTTGAACAACACCTGTAGATGATCGAGGAAACGGTCATCGGGAATCTTCGGCTCCATTCCGGCATAGCTGCCATCACTGCCGAGTAGGTTCATGCCGTTGGCGTTGAGTTCGGGCGGTGCCCAAAGATGCGAATGAACGTCGATGATCATGCGAACGGCTCCGTTGGAGCTAGAGATTGTAGACGTCGAGCGTCAGCGCGCCGGCGCGCACCTGATCGAGGATGATGGCTTCGCCTGCATCGCGCTCGTGCGCGATTGGAACAGCGCGGGCCGCAGCATCGGGCGAGAGGACCAAAACACCGTCGGCGTCGCCGACGACGAGATCGCCGCGCCTTATCGTCACCGCGCCGATGCAAATGTCCTCGCCGACCGCTCCCGCGTCGTCCGGATCCTTCGCGGTTCCCTGGATACAAACGCTGGCGCTGAAGGTCGG
The DNA here is from genome assembly GCF_013375535.1 of Sphingobium sp. 15-1. Classification (GTDB taxonomy): domain Bacteria; phylum Pseudomonadota; class Alphaproteobacteria; order Sphingomonadales; family Sphingomonadaceae; genus Sphingobium; species Sphingobium aromaticivastans. Next base: position 2,280,470 of record NZ_JABXJG010000001.1, on the reverse strand, counting down.
CAGACCGAGAGCCCGCAACGCCAAGACATCGCGCACGCCGCCGGTGATGACCAATCCTGCAATGCCGAGCGCTTTCGCGGAGGTGCCCATGATCTCGCCCCAATATCCGAACTCGCTCCCCAATCCGCAATCGACAACCAGGACATCGCCTTCGGCCGCCTGCGCCATCGCGCGGTGGATCCAGAGATTGTCGCCGGCAGGACAGCGCACAGGCAGCGCATGGCCATGCAGCACCATCCTGCGATCGATGGGCTTGATGTTACTCGGCAGCGCGCCGATCCGTCCTGCCGCCTCGTGAAGCGAAGCGCTCGATAGAGCGCGGACATCATCCAGGGCGATGGCGCGGCTCTTCATGTCCGGACATCCGGGAGGAGCTTGCCCCCCGGCTCGCCGCTGAGCCGACGACCGCTGCACGCGGGTGAAAGACTTATCGTCACGGGCATGTAAGACACCAAAACCCTCCCAAAATTTGATATTGTCCAGGTGGACAAATATGGACTATTAAATAGTCCGTCAACTCCGTTTTTTTGCGCGGGCGACGAGTGGTGGAGCGAGGAGAGGAAATAATGGCAGAGGAGAAGGCTGCGATGCAGACCGAAGCGAGTGGGATTGCGCGCCAGCAATCGCTTGGTGCCATGCTCCGGCGCACGGCGGGACGAATGCCGGACAAGATCGCCCTCATATTCGATGAGGAATGCTGGACTTACAGGACGCTGGACGAGATGGCCGATCGCATTGCGCGCGGCTTGCTGGCGGCCGGCGTAGCGCGAGGCGACCGGGTCGCGGTTATCGCGCGTAATAGTCATTGGTTCGTCGGGCTGCGCTTTGGCGTCGCCCGCGCCGGAGCGATCCTAGTGCCGATCAATTTCATGCTGACCGCCGAGGAAGTGGCCTTCATCCTCACAAATAGCGGCGCAGTCCTGCTCTTTGCGGACCAAGCCTGCATTGGCGTCGCCACAGATGCCGTTGATCTCGCAACGGCGTCGCGGATCATGCCTCTGCCTGACGTTGGATCGTGCCCGCCGGGTGAGGATGGGCTGACGCAACTGATCGCGGCGGGCGAAAAATCCCTGGCCGCGTTGCCCTCAATCAACGGGCGCGATCCGGCCCAGATACTTTATACGAGTGGAACCGAGTCTCGCCCGAAAGGCGCGGTGCTGACGCACGAGGCCATTCTCTGGCAGGTTCAGGGCGCTGTCTACGGTTGCGACTGGAACTCGCAAGCCGTCGTCATCAATGCCTTGCCGCTATTTCACTGCGCGCAACTGGACGGTTTCATGGCGCCCGGCTTGAGCGTCGGGGCGACGAGTGTCATACTCGATAGTCCCGCGCCTGACAAAATAATCGCGGCGGTGTGCCAGCATCGCGCGACTTCATTATTTTGCCCCCCCACCATATGGATCGATCTTTTGCGCCGAGGGGAGGGGGATGAGGACGCCATGGCCACGCTTACGCATGGTTATTACGGCGCATCGATCATGCCCGTCGAAGTCCTGCGGGAACTGGGCGAGCGGATGCCAGGACTGCGCTTGTGGAATTGCTATGGTCAGACCGAGACGGCATGCATAGCGACACTTTTGCAGCCCGAGGACCAGGTGCGGAAGATCGGCTCGGCCGGGCGGCCGGCGCTACATGTCGAAACGCGAATCGTCGATGACTTGATGCAGGATGTGCCGCCTGGAGAAATTGGCGAGGTCGTTCATCGCTCCCCGCAATTGATGAGCCACTATTGGAATGATCCGGAACGAACCGCCGAGGCGTTCGCCGGCGGATGGTTCCACAGCGGCGACCTCGCGACGCAGGACGATGAGGGCTATATCACGATCGTCGATCGCAAAAAGGACATGATCAAGACGGGCGGCGAGAATGTATCGTCGCGTGAGGTCGAGGAGGCGCTGTACGCCATGCCCGCCGTTTCGGAAGCGGCGGTGATAGGATTGCCCGATCCCCGATGGATCGAGGCGGTGACTGCCGTTATCGTGCCCCGATCAGGGCACATCCTCGGCGAAGCAGAGGTGATAATGGGCTGCCGGACCAAGCTTGCGGGTTTCAAAGTGCCAAAGCGGGTCGTCTTCCTTGATAGCCTGCCGCGAAATGCCAGCGGCAAGATATTGAAGCGCGAACTGCGGCTGCAGCTGATGAATAGCTAGGTGTGGAGCGGCGTGCAAAATTGACCCCCTTAGCGGGGTGATCGGCGTCTAAAATTGACCCCCATCATTCCAGAGTGTGAGGCGTCGCGGCTTGGACTTCCAGGCGGCGAGGATGGGGATGTTGATTGTGGAGACTATTGCCAAGATTCGCAGGGAGCACAGGGAAGGTAAGCCGATCAAAGAGATCGCGCGTGATTTACGGTTGTCGCGCAACACGGTGCGCAAGGCGATCCGTGCGCCGGAGGCGGATTTCAGCTACGAACGCAAGGAGCAGCCTCGACCGCAGACCGGGCCATTTCGCGAACGGCTGGACGAGTTGTTGGTGCAGAACGAGGAACGGCCCCGGCGTGATCGGCTACGGCTGACACGGATACACGATCTTCTGGAGCGTGAGGGTTTCACCGGCTCCTACGATGCGGTTCGGCGCTATGCGGCACGCTGGAAGCGCGAACGCCGGACCGACGGCGGCGATATGAGCAAGGTGTTCATCCCGCTCATGTTCCGGCCGGGTGAGGCCTATCAGTTCGACTGGAGCCACGAGGACGTGGAGATCGCCGGCAAGCCGATGCGGGTGAAGGTAGCTCATATGCGGTTGTGCTGGTCGCGGGCGCCGTATGTGCGGGCCTATCCGCGCGAGACCCAGGAGATGCTCTTTGACGCGCATGCCCGGGGCTTTGCCTTTTTTGGCGGGGTGCCGACGCGCGGCATTTACGACAACATGAAGACCGCGGTGACGAGCGTGTTCACCGGCAAGGAGCGGGTGTTCAACCGGCGCTTCCTGATCATGACGGATCATTATGGCGTCGAGCCTGTGGCTTGCAGCCCGGCGGCAGGCTGGGAGAAGGGACAGGTCGAGAACCAGGTCCAGACCAGCCGGGAGCGGCTGTTCAAGCCCCGGTTGCGCTTTGCCAGCCTCGAAGAGCTGAACGCCTGGCTGGAGGCCGAGTGCCGACGGTGGGCCGAGCGTTATGCCCATCCAGATCTGGAAGACATGACCATTGCGCAGGCGCTGGAGATGGAACGATCCTCGCTGCAGTCATTGGCCACGCCCTTTGACGGCTTCTTCGAGAGCGAACATGTGGCGAGCGCAACCTGCCTGGTGAGCTTCGATCGCAACCGATACTCGGTCATGGCGAGTGCGGCCCGGGAGGCGGTGCAACTGCGCGCCTATGCCGACAGGATCGTCATCCGTTGTGCAGGCCAAGCGGTTGCCGAGCATGCTCGCGTGTTCGGCCGCAACCAGACGGCGTTCAACCCTTGGCATTATCTGCCGGTCCTGATCCGCAAGCCGGGAGCATTGCGCAACGGCGCTCCCTTCCAGGACTGGGATCTTCCGCCGGCCCTGGCCCAACTGCGCCGCAAGCTGGGCAAAAGCGATGACGCAGATCGGCGCTTCGTCCGGGTGCTGGCAGCAGTGCCCGAAGATGGGCTGGAGGCGGTCGAAGCTGCCGTCCGCGAAGCTATGATGGCGGGTACGGCCAATGACGAAGTGATCCTCAACATCCTGTCGCGCCGACGCGAACCCCAGCCCACCCAGGCCATCAGCGTCCTGGTCGATCTGAAGCTCAAGCATCCGCCCATCGCCGACTGCGCGCGTTATGACATGGTGCGAGGCCTCGATGCAGCGGCATGAGATGTTGGCAGCCCTGAAGGGGCTGGGCCTAAAGGGCATGATCGCCGCGTTCGACGATGCCGTTACCAACGGCGTCCGTCGTGACCGGACCGCCATGGAGATGCTCGGCGACCTGCTCCGCGCTGAAGGCGCGCATCGAGAAGCCGCTTCGATCCGATACCGCATGACTGCGGCCAGGCTGCCGGCCATCAAGGATCTCGACGGCTTTGTGTTCGCCGATACACCGATCAACGAAAGCCTGGTGCGTTCACTCCATGCCGGTTCATTCCTGCCGGAAAGGCGCAATATCGTACTGGTTGGTGGCACCGGCACCGGCAAGACACATCTCGCGCTTGCCATCGCCGCTGCCGTGGTTCGTGCCGGGTCGAGAGGACGGTTCTTCAATACTGTCGACCTGGTCAATCGTCTGGAGGAGGAAACCCGGCAGGCCAAGGCTGGCAACCTGGCCGCCCAGATGGCCCGCCTGGACGTCGTGGTGCTGGACGAACTCGGGTATCTGCCGTTCGCCCGTTCAGGAGGGCAGATGCTGTTCCATCTGATCAGCAAACTCTATGAAAAGACCTCGGTGATCATCACCACCAATCTCGCCTTCGGCGAATGGCCGAGCGTCTTCCAGGATGCCAAAATGACAACGGCGCTGCTGGACCGCGTCACCCACCACTGCGACATTATCGAGACCGGCAACGATAGCTGGCGGTTCAAAAACCGAAGCTGAGACGAGGAAAAACCCCTTCCCCCGGACCCCCATCCCCGGCGGTTACCCCGGTGGGTCCACAGGCACCTCCCGCGGACGCCGCCGCCAGCGCTCCTGACGGCGCGCGGCGGCGTCCGCGGGTCCCTCCTATGGACTACCGGGATAACCGCCGGCACTCACAAAAAGGGGGTCAATGTTGGGCGCCGATAGGGGGTCAACTTTGCGCGCCGGTTGACATCGCTGTTATCGACGATAAAAAGCTCACTGCCGGTCTTGTGGCTGTTTCGTTTTGGCATTTATTCACCTCGCCCAAGAGCTTAGGCGGTGCGATTCGGAAGCGCAACGAGCCGAGTTCGTGTGAGCAGCAGATTTAGTCTGCGGGCGGTAGGCTGCATGGTATATCTGGATACACGGCGGATACACAGCTCTGCGGCCTCTACCTGCCCTGCACTACGATATGGCCAAAAACCCCGCTTTTCCGGGGTGAAAATGGTGGGCGATGACGGGCTCGAACCGCCGACATTCTCGGTGTAAACGAGACGCTCTACCAACTGAGCTAATCGCCCGATGCCAGCATTGACCGCGGGCGTCCGGTGCGCGCCTATCTACGGCAATACGGACGCCGGTCAAGCGGGGATGACGGGATATTCGTCATGCGCACAGGAAACGGCGGCTGGCGGTGAACCAGCGGATGAGCGCCTCCGCCGTGTGATCGGCCAGGGCGATGAAGACGCGGCGTCCGTCATGCGGATCGGCCTGACGGTCGACAAAGCCCTTTTCCGTCAGTGTCCTGATCCAGCGCAGCGCGGTGGTCGGCGGCACCGCCGATGCGATGCACAGGCTGGAGACGGACACGCGCTCATGCTCCAGCCGCGCCGCCAGCAAGTCCAGCAGCATGTCCCAGGCGGGGTCAGCGAACAGATCGGCGGGCAGGAAATCGTCGCGCAGCCGCCGCGCCCGCAGCAGGTCGCGCACCTGCGCCGCATCGACGCTGGCGGCGTCGGCGGATTTGTCGGCGCTGCCGATCGGCTCCAGCGATGGCATGCCGATATAGTCGCTGGGCTCGTCCGATATGCGCGGGCCCAGGTCGAAGGATGGCGTCGCATGGCGGGGGCGCAGCGTCAGCGCCTCCAGCGTGCGGGCGAGGCGGCTCACCTCGTCGCTCAATTGCTGGAGCCTCAGGCCCTCATTGTCCCGGTTCGCTTCATGCAGCGAGCCGGAGGGCGTCTGACGGGCGGCGGCCAGAAGGGCGGCGGCCAGGTCCGTATGTCCTGGCCTGCACAGCAATTGCGTCCGGTCGCTGCGCAGGCAGGCATAGGCCAGGTCGACCGTTGCCAGATCGGCCACCAATATGACCGGCATGTCGTTCTGCAGCGCCAATGTCTCGATCTGCACCAGCAGCCGCTCGATCATCGGATCGGGCGTCGGGCAGAAGCACAGGATGATGTCGCAGCCGATCTGCACGTCCAGCCGCGTCGACGCCTGGTCCAGCGGCACCGTACCCAGCAGGCGAAGGCCCGCCGCCTGGCTCAGCAGGGCGGCGTCGTCCAGATAGATGTCGTCCGCCAGGATCAGCAGGCCTGGCCGGTCATCGCGCGCGCCGAACGGATGGTTAAGGGATGTGCCGAAACCGATCTCATCATGATCCAAACCCACGCCGCCAATCTCCATCCTGTTTGTTCCAGCTAATCGCAACGCCGTCGTTACGCAGCCAAACCATTCTCCACTATGGAGATAATGCCGCCCATTGCGCCCATCGCGGGCGCTGTAAACGGGTCTTTTCCGGTCTCCCCGTAACGGACCACCAAAATGGAGCCTTGATCCCCGCCGAAATGGCGGGAATCGCGGCGTCCTCTTGCTTCATCCGGAATGGATCAAGTTTTGCGCGTTCTTTTGCTGAAACGGCCCTTCGCTCAAACAGCGGTGCGCCGGGCAAAGTCGATATAGAGGGCGCGCAGCCGCATCGCGACCGGGCCGGGCTTGCCGTCCCCGATGGTCTGGCCGTCGATCCGCACCACCGACTGGCAGAGCGTCGAGGCGCTGGTGATGAAGGCTTCCTTCGCCGCCAATGCCTCGGCAACGGTGAAGGGGCGGCGGATGATGGCGATGCCGCTTTCCTCCGCCAGAGCGGTCAGCGCTGCGCCGGTGCAGCCCGCCAGCACCGCCTGGCTGTAGGGCCGGGTAACGATGCCCTCGTCCGTCACGATGAAGGCGGTGGACGACGCGCCTTCGGTGACGAAGCCGTCCTCGACCATCCACGCCTCCTGCGCGCCGGCTTCGACGGCGGCGCGCTTGGCCATGGCCTGGGCGAGCAGGCCGACGCTCTTGATGTCGCGCCGCGCCCAGCGCAGGTCGGGCATGGTCGCCACCGCGATGCCGTTGCGCGCGGCGGGCACGTCGAGGAAAGGCTTGGCCTGGACGAACATGACCAGCGTGGGCCGGATGCCGGGCGATGGCAGGAAATCGCGGGTCGCGTCGGCGCCGCGCGTGATCTGGAGATAAACCAGTCCCTCGGTCAGCGCATTGCGCGCCACCAATTCCTTCTGCGCCGCCTCGATCTCCGCGAGGGAAAGGGGCAGGGCGATGCCGATCGCTTGGGTAGACCGCTCCAGCCGGGCAAGATGGGACGCGCTGTCGACCAGCTTGCCATCGATCACCGCCGCGACCTCATAGATGCCGTCCGCGAACAGGAAACCGCGATCCAGCACGGACACCTGGGCTTGTTCCAGCGGCAGGAAGCGGCCGTTCAGATAGGCGATGGACATGGGATGACGATGAAATCCTTGAGGGAGAAGAGACACCCGATGTCGCCGCTCGTCCCGGCGGCGTCAAGCTTATGAGCGGATTTCTGCCCTCTCCCCAAGCCAACCCGCCTTAAGCCGCCTGCCCCCGCAACGCCTTCTGCCGCCGTCGCTGCACCGATGACCCGATCCCCATCGCCTCGCGATATTTGGCGACGGTGCGGCGGGCGATGTCCATGCCCTTGGCGCGCAGCAGGTCGACCAGCGTGTCGTCGGACAATATGGCGTCTGCCGTCTCCGCCGCGATCAGCGCCTTGATGTGGCTCTTGACCGCTTCGGCCGACACCGCGCCGTCGCCGCCCGCCGCAGAAACGCCGCTGGTGAAGAAATATTTGAGCTCATAAAGCCCACGCGGGCAGGACAGATATTTGTTCGACGTCACCCGGCTGACGGTCGATTCATGCATCTGGATCGCATCCGCCACGGCTTTCAGCGTCAGCGGCTTCAGATGCTCCACGCCCTTGCGGAAGAAATCCTCCTGCTGGCGGACGATCTCGCTCGCGACCTTGATGATGGTCTTCTGCCGCTGGTCGAGCGCCTTGACCAGCCAGTTGGCGCTGGCGAGGCAGTCGGCCAGCCAGGCCTTGGACGTCTTGTCCTGCGGACCGGACGCCAGCTCGACATAATAGGTCCGGTTGATCAGCACGCGGGGCAGGGTGGCGCTGTTGACCTCGATCGCCCAGCCCTCCCGCGTCGGCCGCACGAACAGGTCGGGCGTCACGGGCGCGGCGCTCTCGGTGGAAAAGCGCAGCCCGGGCTTGGGGTCATAGCCGCGCAGCTCGCGGATCATGTCCGCCATATCCTCCTCATCCACGCCGCAGATCCGGCGCAACTGGGGCAGCGCGCCCCTGGCGAGCAGGTCCAGATTGGCGAGCAGCTTCGCCATGCAGGGATCGTAGCGATCGACCTCTTTGGCCTGCAACGCCAGACATTCCGACAGCGACCGCGCCCCGACGCCGGTCGGATCGAAGCCCTGGATCACCGCCAGCACCTGTTCGACCTGAAAGAGCGGCACGCCCATGCCATGGGCGGTCTCCAGCAGATTGGCCTCCAGATAGCCGGCCTCGTCGATCTGCCCGATCAATTGCGCGGCGATCATCAGGTCCATGCCCGACAGCGCGCTGCGGGCCTGATCCATCAGATGTTCCTGAAGGCCCTGCTCCGGATTGGCGAAACTGTCGAAATCGGGCGCTTCGCCGCTGCCGCCGGACAGCAGGTCCATGCCGCCGGAGCCAATGGCCGCCGTCGCCATCCGGTCGCCTGGCCCATCGTCGATGAAGGTCTCCGCGCCATAATCGACGTCCAGCGGCGAATCCGCGCCGCCCAGGCCCTGGCCGATCAACTGGTCGGCATCGCCGGTCTCGGCGCGCAGGTCATGCTGTTCCGCCGCCCGGTCCACGCCGTCGGCGGGCGGCGCAAAATCATTCGGTCCGCCGGACTCCAATAACGGGTTCTTTTCCAGCTCGCCCGCGACGAACGCCTCGATCTCCAGATTGGACAGCGCCAGCAGCTTGATCGCCTGCTGGAGCTGCGGCGTCATCACCAGCGACTGGCTCTGCCGCAGATCGAGACGGGGCGCGAGCGCCATCAGCCCTTCCCCTCGCCGCTGTCAGGAAGGGCCGGCCCGCCGCTCATGTCAGAGCGAGAAATTCTCGCCCAGATAGAGCCGCCGCACATCGGCATTGGCGACCAGCTCCGTCGGGCTGCCCGCGAACAGCATCTTGCCGTCATAGATGATGCAGGCGCGGTCCACGATCTCCAGCGTCTCGCGGACATTATGGTCGGTGATCAGCACGCCGATGCCGCGGGTCTTCAACTGCTTCACCAGATCGCGAATATCCGCGATGGACAGCGGATCGATGCCCGCAAACGGCTCGTCCAGCAGCACGATCGACGGATTGGCCGCCAAAGCGCGGGCGATCTCGCAACGCCGCCGCTCGCCGCCCGACAACGCCATGGCGGAGGAATCGCGCAGCCGGACGAGGCCGAATTCCTCCAGCAACTGTTCCAGCCGCGCCTGCCGCGCCGCCTTGTCCGGTTCCGCCAGTTCCAGCACCGCGCCGATATTCTGCGCGACGGTCAGGCCCCGGAAGATCGAGGTTTCCTGCGGCAGATAGCCCAGCCCCAATATCGACCGCCGATACATGGGCAGGCCGGTGATGTCCTGCCCGTCCAGCACGATGCGGCCATGGTCCGGCCGCACCAGCCCCATCACCGAATAGAAGCAGGTCGTCTTGCCCGCGCCATTGGGGCCGAGCAGGCCGACCACCTCGCCCTTGCCGACGGTCAGCGACACATCGGCCAGTACGACGCGCTTGTCATAGCTTTTGGCGATAGAGATGACGGACAGGCCCTCTCCCACTTCCTGCGGGGGAAGGGGCGATGCCGGGGCTGACCGGTCCTGCATCATCACGTCGTCCATCACGTCATCCTTGCTGCCGCATGCTTCTTGCGGGTTGAATCCATGACCCGCGCGGCAATTGGCAAGCTTTGTGCATGGGATCGCCGCCGGGGCAAGGGGAAAATGGTTTCATGGGCCTTTAGGGCCATGAAAGGCCGCAAGATTGGGACTGGCGGTGGCGCTTTCAATGCAGGTTTGCGCAAAAGCGCTGGGGCGTCCAAAGGCGGGGATCATCCCAGATCAAAAGAAATGGTGCGGTCGAGAAGACTCGAACTTCCACGGCCTTTCGGCCACAACGACCTCAACGTTGCGCGTCTACCAATTCCGCCACGACCGCACATCTGAAGGGAAACCGGCGGTGCCGGTGCCTTGGTAGGAGGCGGCCCTTAGCAAAGGCTTTCGGGCCATGCAACAACCTATCTGCATCTGCGTTATTTTGGAGAGAGAAAGTCGGGAGCGGGCGAAGAATGGAGGAGGAGACGATCATGTCCGCGCGCTTCTGGTTGTTTTCATGTGTGAGTGCAGGGGTTGCCCTGACCGGAGGATATGGGCTTGGCGTTTACGCCACGACACCGCCCAAGGCCGCAACCGAAACGCCGTTGCCGGAGGCGGTCCTGCCGGAGGATGCCGCTTATGATCCGGCAAAGCTGACCGGCCCTGCGATCATTGACTGCAAGGGCTGCGGCCCGACCTTGGCCGACCGGCAAATGGCTGCGGACATGGCGGGCTGGGACGGGATGAACGATCCCGTGGTGCGCGATTACGCCGCGCAGGATGTCGTGAGCGAGGTCGATGATGTCGAGCCGCCTCCGGCAGCGCGAACCTTGCCTGCATCGATCGAAAGATTCGCTGCTGGGGGAAGCGAAGCCAGTCTGCAACCCGTGAAGATCGCCCAGGCTCCCAATAGCAAAACGCCCGCCGAGGATAGCCCGGCGGACGCTGCTTTTTCCTACTGAGCCGGCCGCTTATTCGGCGGCGACCACTTCCGCCGGAGCGTCGCTCAGCGGATGGGCGAGGCGGTTGACCATCTCCTTCGGGCAGACCTGCCAGAAATAACGGCGCCAGCGGTCCCAATCGTCCAGGATGGTGTTCGACCATTTGCTGTCGGTCGCCACCGCATGCTGGGCGATCAGCGACTTCAGTTCCGCCTCCCAATGGGCGCTTTCCAGACGCTGCCAGACGATGCTTTCCGGATTGGCGCGCGTCGGGAAGCTGCCATCCTCGTCGAGGATGAAGGCCATGCCGCCGGTCATGCCCGCGCCGAAGTTGGCGCCGGTCTTGCCCAGGATCACCGCCGTGCCGCCGGTCATATATTCGCAGCCATTGGCGCCGCAGCCCTCGACCACCACCTGCGCGCCCGAATTGCGGACGGCGAAGCGTTCCCCGGCCTGACCCGCCGCGAATAGCTTGCCGCTGGTCGCGCCGTAGAGGACGGTGTTGCCGATGATGGTGTTGTCCTTGCTCGACAGCGGCGAGGAGACGGTCGTGCGCACCGTGATGATGCCGCCCGACAGGCCCTTGCCGACATAGTCGTTGGCGTCGCCAAAGACTTCCAGCTTGATGCCCTTGCAGAGGAAGGCGCCCAGCGATTGCCCCGCGCTCCCACGCAGACGCACGGTCAGATGGCCGTCCGCAAGGCTCGACATGCCGAACCGCTCGGTGACGGCAGCGGACAGGCGCGTGCCCACGGCGCGATGCGTGTTGCGCACCGTATAGGTGAGCTGCATCTTCTCGCCGCGTTCGAACACCGCCTTGGCGTCGCGCATCATCTGCGCGTCCAAGCTGTCCGGGACGGCGTTGCGCCATTCGGTCAGGCTGAAGCGGCGCTGATCGTCGGGCGCATCCACCTTCGCCAAGATCGGGTTGAGGTCGAGATCGTCCAGATGCTCGGCGCCGCGATTGACCTGCTTCAGCAGTTCGGTGCGGCCGATCACTTCGTCCAGGCTGCGATAGCCCAGACGCGCCAGAATCTCGCGAACCTCTTCCGCGATGAAGGTCATGAGGTTGATGACCTTCTCCGGCGTGCCGGTGAACTTCTCGCGCAGGCGTTCATCCTGCACGCAGACGCCGACCGGGCAGGTGTTGCTGTGGCACTGGCGCACCATGATGCAGCCCATGGCGACCAGCGACAGCGTGCCGATGCCGAACTCTTCCGCGCCCAGGATCGCCGCGATCACGATGTCGCGGCCGGTCTTGAGCCCGCCGTCGGTGCGCAGCTTCACGCGATGGCGCAAGCCGTTGAGCGTCAGCACCTGATTGGCTTCCGACAGGCCCATTTCCCAAGGCGTGCCCGCATATTTGACGGAGGTCTGGGGCGAGGCGCCGGTGCCGCCGACATGGCCCGCGACCAGGATGACGTCGGCATGCGCCTTCGCCACGCCCGCCGCCACGGTGCCGATGCCCGCCTGGCTGACCAGCTTCACGCAGACCCGAGCGCGGGGGTTGATCATCTTGCAGTCGTAGATGAGCTGCGCGAGATCCTCGATCGAGTAGATGTCATGGTGCGGCGGCGGCGAGATCAGCGTCACGCCCGGCGTCGCGTGACGCAGCTTGGCGATGAACTCGGTCACCTTGAAACCCGGGAGCTGGCCGCCTTCGCCGGGCTTGGCGCCCTGCGCGACCTTGATCTCGATTTCCTCGGCGCTGCCCAGATATTCGGCATGGACGCCGAAGCGGCCCGACGCGATCTGCTTGATCACCGAGTTGGCGTTGTCGCCATTCTCATAGGGCTTGAAGCGGTTCGCATCCTCGCCGCCTTCGCCCGACACGGCCTTCGCGCCGATGCGGTTCATGGCGATGGCCAGCGTCTCATGCGCCTCCGGAGAGAGCGCACCCAGCGACATGCCTGGCGTCACGAAGCGCTTGCGGATTTCGGTGGTCGCCTCGACCTCGTCGATCGGCACCGCCTCGCGGGCGAAGTTGAACTCCAGCAGATCGCGCAGATAGACGGGCGGCAAATCGCGCACGCCGCGCGAGAATTGCAGATAGGTCGAATAGCTGTCGGTCGCGACCGAGGTCTGCAACAGGTGCATGAGCTGCGCCGAATAGGCATGCGTCTCGCCGCCGTTGCGCTGGCGGTAGAAGCCGCCGACCGGCAGCCGCACGATGGCGCTGTTATGGGCGGCGTCATGCCGCATCTTGGCGCTGAAATGGAGCGACTGATAGCCCTCGCCCGAAATCTTCGCGGGCATGCCGGGGAAGAGATCGTTGACCAGCGCACGGCTGAGCCCCACGGCTTCGAAATTATAGCCGCCGCGATAGCTGCTGATGACCGCGATGCCCATTTTGGACATGATCTTCAGCAGGCCTTCGTTGATCGCGATGCGATAACGTTCGAAGCAGGCATCCAGCGTCAGATCGCCAAACAGCCCCCGCGCATGGCGGTCCGCGATGCTGGCTTCGGCCAGATAGGCGTTCACCGTGGTCGCGCCGACGCCGATCAGCACCGCGAAATAGTGGGTGTCGAGCGCTTCGGCGCAGCGCACGTTGATCGACGCGTAGCTGCGCAGCCCCTTGCGGACGAGATGCGTATGCACTGCCGCCGCCGCCAGCACCCCGGCGATGGCGATGCGGTCCGCGTTGACATGCTCGTCGGTCAGGAAGATTTCGGTGCGGCCTTCGCGCACGGCCTGCTCGGCTTCCTCCCGGATGCGGGTGATGGCGGCGCGCAACTGCTCCTGCCCGCCCTCGGCCGGGAAGGTGCAGTCGATTTCCGCGACAGCCGGGCCGAAATGGCCCTTGAGCTTCGCCCATTCGGACGAGGTCAGCACCGGCGAATCCAGCACCAGCACATGGCTGTTCTGCGCGTCCTGCTCCAATATATTGTGGAGGTTGGAGAAGCGCGTCTTCAGGCTCATGACGTACCGTTCCCGCAGCGGATCGATCGGCGGGTTGGTGACCTGGCTGAAATTCTGGCGGAAGAAATGGCTGACCGTGCGCGGCTTGTCGGAAATGACCGCAAGCGGCGTGTCGTCGCCCATCGAGCCGACGGCTTCCTTCGCATCCTCGACCATGGGGGCGAGTATCAGCTCCATATCTTCGAGCGTCATGTTGGCGGCGACCTGACGGCGCGTCAGCTCGGCCTTGTCCCATGCGGGCAAGGCACTGGGCGCATCGCCCAGATCATTGACCGTCATGAAGTCCTTGATCAGCTCATTATAAGGCCGCTCGCCCGCTATCTGATCCTTGATCTCCTTGTCGTCGAAGATCACGCCTTCCTGCAGGTCGACGGCGATCATCTGGCCCGGACCCATGCGGCCCTTCCGGACGATGGTGGTTTCGGGCACGACGACCATGCCGGTTTCCGAACCCACGATCAGCAGATTGTCGCCGGTCAGCGTGTAGCGCAGCGGCCGCAACGCGTTGCGGTCTACGCCCGCCACGACCCAGCGGCCGTCGGTCATCGCGAGGGCAGCGGGGCCATCCCACGGCTCCATCACGGAGGCGAGATATTCATACATGTCCGAATGGGCCTGAGGCAGTTCGGCGCTGGCCGACTGATAGGCTTCGGGCACCAGCATCAGCTTGGCAGTCGGCGCATCGCGGCCCGAACGGCAGATCGCCTCGAACACGGCGTCGAGCGCGGCGGTGTCGGACGCGCCGGCCGGGATCACGGGCTTAATGTCCTCCGACTGCTCCCCGAAGGCGAGCGAGGCCATCTTGATCTCGTGGCTCTTCATCCAGTTCTTGTTGCCGCGGATGGTGTTGATCTCACCATTATGCGCGAGCGTGCGGAAGGGCTGGGCCAGCCACCATTGCGGGAAGGTGTTGGTCGAATAGCGCTGGTGGAAGATCGCCACCCGGCTTTCGAACCGCTCGTCCTGAAGGTCGGGATAGAAGACCGACAGCGATTCCGCGAGGAACAGCCCCTTGTAGATGATCGAGCGGCACGACAGCGAGCAGACATAGAAGTCCTGAATCTGCGCGGCGATGACCTTCTTCTCGATCCGGCGGCGGATGAGGTAGAGGTCCTTTTCGAACTCGGCCTGATCGCGCTCTTCCGGCATCGGACCGGCGATCATGATCTGCTCGATTTCGGGACGGGTGCGCTGCGCCTTCTCCCCGATGACGGAGACGTCGACGGGCACCTGGCGCCAGCCATAGATGGTGTAGCCCGCGTCGATGATCTCCGCCTCGACGATGGTGCGGCAGGTTTCCTGCGCCGACAGGTCGGTGCGCGGCAGGAAGATCATGCCGACGGCGAGGCGATTGGGCAGCGGCTTGTGGCCCGAATCCGCGATCGCATCGTCGAAGAAGCGCACCGGCAGGTCGACATGGATGCCCGCGCCGTCGCCGGTCTTGCCGTCTGCGTCCACCGCGCCGCGGTGCCAGACAGCCTTCAGCGCGTCGATGGCTGAAGCGACTACGCGGCGGCTCGGACGGCCATCGGTCGCGGCGACCAGACCGACGCCGCAGGCATCGCCTTCCATCTCGGGATGATACATGCCCTCGGCCGCGATGCGTGCGCGCTCTTCGGTGCTGGCCATGAAATTGGTGTCGGTCATGATGACTTACCCTTGCATGTGGCCGTCCGTATTTTTGGGCACGGCCGCTGTCATTCCGTTGGTTGCCGGCATAGCCGGCGCTATTGTCAGTGGGACTTCTTGGCGTCCGCGCCGAGCAATGCGGTGAGACGCTCGCGTTCAGCCTTTGTCAGATCATTATAGGTTCGCGGCTTGGGCAGCTTGGCCAGTTCCGCCGCGGAGGATTTCATGATCTCCGGCATAGCCTGCATCATTTCAGGCATGATCTTCTGCATTCGGTCAATATAATGCGGGTCGGTGGCCAGCTCCATGAAGCCCGCGCCGAATTTAGCGCCGACGGGCGTTTTCAGGAACGCACCGATCTGATCAAGCTCGGCCGCGCTGTAGCGATAGGCGAACGCCTCCGCCATGCCTTCCCGCATGACCGGTTCATAGCGTCCCATGAAACGACCCAGGGCCGGCATCATGGTGTTGACGATCACGTCCATCCGCTTGCGGAAATTGGGGTCGATGATCGCCATCATTTCCTCAATCGTGCCTTCACCCAGACTTTCCGCCCGTTCCGGGTCGAGGCCGCCGACTTTCAGGAACTCGCGGATCGGCATCTTGGTCATGCCGTCCATCATCGGTCCCATCATCTTCTGCATCATCGGCCCCATCATCTTTTCCATGGTGCCGTTGGGCAGGATGATGGAGGCGATCGGCTGAGCCTTGGCCAGCAGTGCCGGATTCACAGACTGGACGGCTGCCGCCGGAACCTGTGTCTGCGCCTGTGCAGCGACCGGGGTCGCCAGCAGGAGGAGGAAAGCGGCGCGCTTCACGCCGCCTGCCTTTCCCCGGCCGCCGCCTTGGCCTTGGCCTTCAGATAGCGGTGCATATGCTCGGTCACGTCGCGGCCGTCGCGGATCGCCCAGACGACCAGCGAAGCGCCGCGCACGATGTCGCCCGCCGCGAACACGCCGTCCATGCTGGTCATCATCGTCTTGTGATCGACGCGCAGCGTGCCCCAGCGGGTGACGGACAGGTCGTCCGCGCCGAACAGCTTGGGCAGCTCCTCCGGATCATAGCCCAGCGCCTTGATGACGAGATCGGCGTCCAGCGTATGCTCTGTGCCCGGATCGGGTTCCGGCGCGCGGCGGCCCGAAGCGTCAGGCTGGCCGAGGCGCATCTTCGTTACCTTGACGCCGGTGACATGTTCCGTGCCCTCGAAAGCGATCGGCGCGGAAAGCCAGACGAACTCGACGCCTTCCTCTTCCGCATTGGCGACTTCGCGCTGCGATCCGGGCATATTGTCGCGGTCGCGGCGGTAGAGGCACTTCACCGAAGTCGCGCCCTGGCGGACGGCGGTGCGGACGCAGTCCATCGCCGTGTCGCCGCCGCCGATGACGACGACCTTCTTGCCATTGGCGTGCAGCGAGCCATCCTCATGTTCCGGCACGGCGTCACCGAAACCGGCCTTGTTGGAGGCGATCAGGAAGTCGAGCGCCTTGACCACGCCCGGCGCGCCGACGCCCGGCGCCTTGATGTCGCGGGGCTTGTAGACGCCGGTCGCGATCAGCACCGCATCATGGCGGCTGCGCAGTTCCTCCATCGTCGCATCGCGGCCGACTTCGAAGCTTTCGTGGAAGACGATGCCGCCGTCCTTGAGGCGCTGGATACGGCGCATGACCACGTCCTTCTCCAGCTTGAAGCCGGGGATGCCGTAGGTCAGCAGCCCGCCTGCCCGGTCATGCCGGTCATAGACATGCACCTCATAGCCCGCGACGCGCAGATATTCGGCGGTCGTCAGACCCGCCGGACCCGCGCCGATCACGCCGACGGACTGGCCGGTCGGCGCGCCGGGCACCAGCGGTTCGACCCAGCCTTCCTTCCAGGCGGTGTCGGTGATGAACTTTTCGACCGAGCCGATGGTGACGGAGCCATGGCCCGAAAATTCAATGACGCAATTGCCTTCGCACAGGCGGTCCTGCGGGCAGATGCGGCCGCAGATTTCCGGCATGGTGCTGGTCAGATTGCTGAGTTCATAAGCCTCGCGCAGCCGCCCTTCGGCAGTCAGGCGCAGCCAGTCCGGGATATGGTTGTGCAGCGGGCAATGGGTCGAGCAATAGGGCACGCCGCATTGCGAGCAGCGCGACGCCTGTTCCTCCGCCTTGTCCAAGATGAAGCTGCGGCTGATTTCGAGGAAGTCGTCGGCGCGATCGTCGGCCGAACGCTTCTCGGGATAGGCTTGGCCCGTTCCCACGAATTTCAGCATTGGATTGTCAGCCATGGTGAGTCCCTGAAATGAATTGCAGGGTGCCCATAGCAGAAAGACCCGCAGAGTCACGCGGATTCTGCAATTTATGTCAGTCTGTATGACCTATTATTGCCCCAGTTTCCGCAAGAGTGAAGAAATTGCGCAATAATCTTGCGTTAAAAAGGTCCGTTTCGGCCTTACCTTAGGGAAAGCCACAGCAAGGCCGTGATTCCCGCGACGATTCGATACCAGGCGAAGGGCGTGAAGCCGTGCCGCGACACCAGGCCGACAAACCATCTGATCACCAGCACCGCGACGATGAAGGACACGACGAAACCCAGCGCTATGCTGTCCCAACCGACCGTGGCGGACGTCAATTTGTCGCCATTTTTCGCCAGTTCCAGCACGGTCGCCCCCAGCATCGTCGGAATGGCGAGGAAGAAGCTGAACTCGGCGGCGGTCCGCCGCTCGACGCCCAGGGTCAGCGCCCCCATGATCGTCGCCCCCGACCGGCTGACGCCGGGGATCATCGCCAGACATTGGATGAAGCCGATGCCGATCACCCGGACGAAGGGGATGTCGGCTATGCCGTGGAAACGGTTTTCCTTCGCCATCCGCTCGATCGCCAGGATCGCGATGCCGCCGCCGATCAGCGCCCAGGCGACCACTTTCGGCGCGCCCAGCAGTTGCTCGATATATTTGTGCAGGGCAAGGCCAATCACCGCCGCCGGGATGAAGGCGATCAGCAGATTGCGCAGGAAGCGCCAGCTCGTCGCCTCGTTGCGCAACAGGCCCATGCCCACCGCCCAGAAGGTGCGCCAGTACAGCACCACCACCGCCAGGATCGCGCCCAATTGGATGATGACGTTGAACATCGCCCAGGTGGACGCGTCATAGCCCAGCAATTCGCTGGCCATGATCAGATGGCCGGTCGAGGATACCGGCAGGAACTCGGTCAGCCCTTCGACGATGCCAAGCAGGATGACTGTCAGATAATGCAGGTCCATGGGTGGGTCAGATCCTTGTGGAGCGAACGAAGGGGGACGGGCAAAGGGAAACCCTCCCCCGGGGTGGGAGAGGGCGTGAAGAGGTCACATCCATTGTGCAGAAGCGAAAGTGGCGCGCAAGACGGCCTGCCGCAGCCCGCGGCCGGTCCGGCTGATCAGGCCTGAACCCGCCCGGCAAACCGGCCATGCTTGCGATAGCGGACCAGCCATTTTTCCGCGACGGCCGGCATCGGCGTGGCCGCGACGCCCAGCTCGGCTAGCCCGCTCGCGCCTGCCGCGACGACATTGTCCTTGCCCAGCATCGCCAACTGGTCCCGCGTGATCGGCCCGCCCGGCAGCATCGCGATCAGCGAGGCGATGGAGGCGGGAACCGCGCACAGGCTGCGTTCCCGGCCGATGGTCTTGGCGATCCAGGCGTTGAGTTCCAGCATGGAATAGGTTTGCGGCCCGCCCAGTTCATAGGTCTTGCCGCCATGGGCGCCGGGCTTTTCGGCGGCGTTGGCGATCGCCTGCGCCACGTCCGCGACATAGACGGGCTGGAATTTGGTGCTCGCGCCGATCACCGGCACCACCGGGGCGATGCGGATGATCTCGGCAAAGCGGTTCAGGAACTGATCCTCCGGCCCGAAGATGATCGACGGGCGGATGATGGTGGCGCTGGGGAAGGCGGCCTTGACCGCCACCTCGCCCGCCGCCTTCGACCGGCCATAGGCGGACGGGCTTTGCGGATCGGCGCCGATGGCGGAGACATGGACCAGCGCCTGGACGCCCGCCTCGGCCGCCGCCTTGGCGACATGGGCCGCGCCGTCATGATGCGATCCTTCGAAATCGCCGCTCAGCACGCCGACCAGATTGATCACCACGTCGCTGCCGGCCAGGGCGCGGGCGACGCTTTCCGGCTTGCGGATGTCCGCCGCGACGAACTGCGTCTGGCCCAGCGGGCCCAGCGGCTTGACCCGCAGCGCGGTCGCCAGGTCGCGCTGCGCCACGCGCACCCGCGCGCCGCGCGCCATCAGCGCCTGCGCCACCTGCCGGCCCAGAAAGCCGCCGCCGCCGAACACCGTAACCAGACTGTCCTTCATCACGCGTCCCATGCCTGTCTGTTGAAAGGGGATGACTCTTGGCGTTCCCTTGCAACAGCCGCCGCCCGCTGACAACCGCCTTGCGCTCTTTTAGCCGATCCAGCCCTGCAAATCAGCAATCATCCACAGGCCCAGCCCCAGGAAGAGCAGGGCGGCGCCGATCTGGAGCGCCCGCATCGGCACTTTCTTCGCCAGCACGTCCCCGAACAGCACGGCGGGCACATTGGCGATCATCATGCCCAGCGTCGTGCCCGCGGTGACGGCGAACACATTGTCGAACCGCGCGCCCAGCATCACGGTCGCCACCTGCGTCTTGTCGCCCATCTCGACCAGGAAGAAGGCGATCAGCGTGGTGACGAACACGCCCGCCTTGCTCGGCGCCTTCAGCGGCTCGTCCTCGTCGATTGTGTCGGGGATCAGCGTCCAGGCGGCCATGGTGATGAAGCTCGCGGCGACGGCATAGCGGAACCAGGGCTGGGTCAGCACGCCCGCGACCGAATGGCCGACCAGCGCGGCGAGGAAATGATTGGCGAGCGTCGCGAAGAGGATGCCCAGGATGATCGGCACCGGCTTGCGGAAACGGGTGGCGAGCAGCATCGCCAGCAATTGCGTCTTGTCGCCCATTTCCGCGAGCGCGACGAGCGTGGTGGAGGTGAGGATGGCTTCCATGCGGGTCGTTCCAGGGCCGGGCGAAGAAGGAAGACACAATGCCACCGCCCTCCCCCGCCCGGCCGGATGGGGAAAGCGATGCCATTGGTCTCGCCCGATGCGAGGATGATCCCCGCATCCCGCCCGCCATGACCTCTCGGTCAAATATGTTGACGAACGGCCCGTCCCGTAGGCGGAACGGCTGGCTACTCCCCAGATGACGGGCGCTCTCTAGGATGAATCAGGCGCGAAGGCAAGCGGCGGGCGCGAAAGGGAAGCGCGGCCCCAATGACGGCTCGCGGCGGTCCCCCGTTCATGGGGTGGATGGAATGAGGACCGAAGACGGCCATTCGCTACCGTTTAAGCGCCCCGTGCTCCTGCGCAGGCAGGAGCCCAGTTCAGGCGGTGCGACGATACACTGAGGGTGGAACTGGGCTCCTGCCTGCGCAGGAGCACGGTGTAGTTCAAGGAAAGCAGACGCCGCCCTCCATCCTCCCCCGCCATCATCCCAGACCCACCAACGGCACGATGTCGACCGGCCGCCCGTTGCGCCGCAATTCGACGGTGATGCTCGGCCGCCCGGGTCCCGCATTGCCGATCGGATCGCCTTGCCGCACGCTGTCCCCCACCGCCGCGTTGAGGCGAAGCAGGCCGGTGATCAGCGTCGTCCAGCCCCCCCCATGGTCGATGATCACGATCTGCCCATAGCCGCGATACGGCCCGGCAAAGACGATGCGCCCCGCGGTCGGCGCCACCGCCAGAGCCTCCGGCCGGGTGGCGATGGTAAGCCCCCGCGAGCGGACGCCGCTTTCGGACACCTCGCCCATGCCCGTCACCAATTGCCCGACGACCGGCAGGCGATAGGGCGGTGGCGCGCTGGGACCGCGCGCGCGTTGCGGCGCGGCGGCGCGGGCCTGCTCCGGCCGGGCGGGGCGCGGAACGGGGCCGGACAGGACGGCCAGCCGATCGCGCAGGTCGCCCGCTTCCTCCAGCCTGTCCATCAGGTCGACAATGTCGCGGGCGCGCTCCCCCAAAGCCAGGGCGCGGTCGCTCTCCAGATCGGCATTGGCCCGGTAATCCTGCGCGGCGAGCCGCTTCTGCGCTTCCAGCGTCTGGAGCGCGGCTTGCCGCTGCTTCAGGTCGCGCTGGCTCTGGCCGAGCGAATCCGCCGCCTGCTCCGCCGTTGCGCGCAAGGCGCGGCTGCGGTCCAGCTCGGCGCGCAGCCCGGCGGTGCGTTCGCGGATGACGGGCAGCACCTGGCCCAGCACGGCGCGCATATGGATGGCGTCGCTGATCGATCCGGGCTGGACAAGCGCCAGCGCCAGCGGCCGTTGCGCCATCATCTGCAAGGCGGCGGTCAGGCGGACGACCGGCTCCTGTTTGGCGGCGAGGCGGGTGGCCTGCGCGCGCTGGAGCCGGGCGATGATGGCGATGCGGGCCTGGGCGGCCTGGATGTCGGCTTCGGCCTGCTGGATGCGGGCGGCCATGGCGGCGGCGCGGCGGCGGGCCTGGTCGGCCTCGTCGCGGGCGGCCGCCGCCTGCCGTTCCAGCCGTTCGGAACGGTCGCGGGCCTCCTCCGACTGGCGGCGCGCTGCCTTGAGCGCGGATTGTTCTTCGGCCAGGCTGGTGCCGCCAGTGCTGGGGAGGATGATCGCCTGGCCATCGGCGGCGGGCAGGCGTGAAGCGGCCAGCGCCGCCGCGCCCGCGAGGAATGTCGCGATGATCGCCGTCCGTTTCACCTGAAGCCCCCGGCCGGTTCCGAGCTTCGGCGCCGACTGTCCCTGACTAAGCCGTGTTTCGGCGGAATGAAAGAACCTCAATCCCTCCATGTTCCTGCCTTCGCAGCAACTGGTCCCGCTGCAACGCTACCCCTCGCGATGGTAAGGATGCCCCGCCAATATCGAACAAGCCCGCCACAATTGCTCGGCCAGCATGGCGCGGGCCATCATGTGCGGCCAGGTCATGGCGCCGAAAGCGATCAGCAGATCGGCATTGTCCCGCTCCATATCGTCGAAGCCGTCCGCGGCGCCGATCAGGAAGCGGCATTCGCGCTTGCCGGAATCTCGCCAGTCCCCAATGCGCCTGGCGAACTCCATCGAGCCGAGCTGTCGGCCCTTCTCGTCCAGCATCACGGTCACGCAAGCCTGCGGGGCGGGAGGCAGCTTGCCGCCCCCATTTCTGCCCGAAGCTTCGGGCAATTCAGTGATCTTGAACGGCATGGTCAGCCGCTTGGCATAGCGGTCGACCAGTTCCGCCTCGGGCGAGCGCCCGATCTTTCCGCGCGCGATGATGTGGAGGAGCATGCGCTCCCCCTAACGGTTCATGGCGCGCTTGTCGAAGGGCGGGTCAGGCGGTTCCCGCCACCGGCGCGTCGACGAAGCCCCACATCCGTTCCAGATTGTAGAAGCTGCGCACCTCCGGCCGGAACAGGTGGACGATCACGTCGCCGGCGTCGATCAGCACCCAGTCGGCCACGGGCAGGCCCTCGACGCGGGCGGACCGCCCGGTCGCCTGCTTGATCCGTTCGGCCAGCTTCTGCGCCATCGACGCGACCTGACGCGACGAGCGCCCGCTCGCGATCACCATATGATCAGCGATGTTGCTCTTGCCTTCGAGGGGGATGGAAATGGTTTCCTGCGCCTGGTCGTCGTCAAGCGACTTCAAGACAAGGTCGTGCAGGGCGGCAACGCTGTCGGCCCCTGGAACCATATTGGCTTGGGCCGTGTCGTTGGCGGGATGCGGTCTGGTCAAACGGGCTCCATTCTAGACAATCAACCGGCGCGTGAGCGGGTCGCGCACGCGTTTCTGTTCATATTCGCGATGCCAGAGGGGGTCTGCCTGCCGCAGCAGGGTCGCCGATCTTGGATCAGGGCGAAAGCGCAGAAGCACAAGCGCCGGCGGTCTCCAATCCGTCCATGCTGCACTCTGGCGTGCGGGCCGGACGAAGCGCCGCAGCCAGCTCATGGCCGGTGAGCCACGGGCGGCCTCATCATAACCGGGCCGGGCGATCACGGCAATGGGCATTATCCGGGCTATGCCGCGCCAGTTCCTCCACTGGCCGAATTGGGCGAGATTGTCCGCGCCCATCAGCCAGAGAAAGCGATGCCGCGGATAGCGCCGCCGGAGCGCCTTGAGCGTGTCGATGGTGTAGCGGGTGCGGAGTTCCGCCTCGATCGCGGTGGGGCGGATGGGGTTGCGCCGCGCAACTTTTTGCGCGTGGGCGAGGCGTGCGGGGAAGGGCGCCATGCCGGATTTGGGCTTCAGCGGATTGCCGGGAGACACCAGCCACCAGACCTCATCGAGCTTCAGCGCATGAATCGCGAACCGGGAAATGGCCCGATGCCCGCCATGCGCCGGATTGAAGGAGCCGCCGAGAAGGCCGATGCGTTTCATGATTCGCTCATGCCAGTTGGCGCGGTTTGGAGCAAATCCCGCGTGACCTGGATAGATGCTTAGCGAGCTAAGTTAATCCGCTTTGTCGATAGGCGCTGCTAGTTTTGATCATCCCCTGCCATTAAACGCATCATGTTCCTGCGAAGGCAGGAATCCAGTTCAGACGCTGCGATGATCCACTAAGGGCAGGACTGGGCTCCTGCCTGCGCAGGAGCACGGTTCACCCTGGAGCGCCAACATCCGTGTTCTTTACCACCCTTCACCGTTGTTCCCGCGAAGGCGGGAACCCATCTCCCGACTTTGAATCTTGCGATTATGTGGATGAATACTGCTACCAGGCAGGCCATATGGACCAACATCCCACCATAGCCCGATGCAAACAGCAGGAAAGCGGCCAAACAATATAATTAGCCTCCTAATATCCCACCGAGTCCTACACGCCTATTCCGCCGCATTCGGCAGAGCCTCCGGCAACGCCCGCACGGCTTCCGCCGACACAGGTTCCCGGACCAGCGCCTCCACCGGCTCCAGTTCTTCCAGTTCCTTGCCACCGGTTTCGATATTGAGGTCGCGCAGCTTGCGTCCCGTCACCAGCACGCGGCCTTCGAAGCTTCCCACGAAGCTGTTATAATCCGCCACCGCCCCAGTGAGCCGGTTGCCAAGCTTCTTGAGCGAGCCCGCCGCCGCCGCCAGTCGTTCATAAAGTTCCTTACCGAGCATGCCGATTCGCTTGGCCTCGTCCGCCATCTTCTCCTGACGCCAGACCGCCGCCACGGTTCGGGCGATGGCAATGAGGTTGGTCGGCGTGGCCAGCAGCACGCGTTTGCCGAAGGCATGGTCCCAAAGCTGCGGATCATGCTCCAGCGCCGCGGAGAGGAAATGTTCGCCCGGCACGAACATGATCACATAGTCGGGCGCGTCCTCGAACTGGTCGGCATAGCTTTTCCGCCCCAGCGTCTCGACATGGGCGCGCATCGCGGCGGCATGGGCGGACAGGAAACGCTTCTTCTCCTCGTCGCCCTCCGCCCCATAGGCGTCCTGATAGGCGTTCAATGACACCTTGGCGTCAATCACCAGCGCCCGCCCGCCCGGCACCCGCAGGATCGCGTCGGGGCGCAGGCGGCCATCCTCGCCCTCCACGCTGACCTCGGTATGGAAATCGACATATTCGGACAGGCCGCAGGTTTCGAGGACGTTGCGCAACTGCTGCTCGCCCCACCGCCCGCGCGCCTTGGGGGCATGGCGCAGCGAATCGACCAGCCGCTGCGCTTCGGCGCGCACCGCCTCCTGCCCGGTCTTCATCGATTCGATCTCGCCGCGCAATATACCGTACGCCTCGGTGCGCTGCTGCTCGATCTGCGTGATCTTCTGGTCGTAGCGCTGGATCGTTTCATTGACCGGATGCAGCAACTGCTTGAGCTGCGCTTCGCTCTTCTCATGTGCCTGCGCCATGCGCTGGTCGGCGCGTTCGAGGAAATGGCTCTGCGCCTGATGCAGCAGCTTGCCGCCAATCTCGCTGAACTGGGCCGAAAGCTGCTCCTTGGCGTCCTTGAGCGCGGCGATCTGCGCCTCGAAGGCTTCCGCCCGCGCCTGCGTGTCGGACCGCAGCGCCGCCAGCTCCCGCGCCACCAGTTCCCGCGCCGACCGCTCCGCATCCAGCCTTTGCGCCAGATCCGCCGCCTGCGCCGCGCGCTCCTGCGCCACCACCAGTTCCTGAAGCGCCGCATTGCGCTGGGCCGCCGCCATGTCGAGCTTGCCCGCCAGATCGGCCTTTTCCGCCACAAGAGGCGCCACGGACTTGCCCCGCAACAGCCAGCCGATCCCCAGCCCCGCGACCAGTGCGACAACAACAAGAATGACGGCCAGGCTGTCCATATATACCCCTTTATGGAACGAAAGGTGAACCTAGCGGCGTGACGTCATTGCCGCAAGCCTCCTCATGCCGCCTGCGCATGGGGCACGGCGAAGCGCTGGCGATAATCGCCGGGCGACAGGCCGACCAGCCGGTGGAACAGCTTGCGAAAGGCGGCCGCGTCCTCATAGCCGACGCTCCAGGCGATCTGATCGACCGTGCGCCGGGTGAATTCCAGAAGCTCGCGTGCCTTGGCGATCCGCAGATGCTGGGCATATTCGATCGGGGTCATGCCGGTCGCGGCTTTGAAACGGCGCTGGAAGGTGCGTTCTTCCATGCCCACTTGCCCGGCCATTTCTCCGACGCTGACCACCTTGGCCTCCCGCGCCTGCAACCAGTGCTGGACCTTCAATATCGGCTCGTCGCCATGGGTGAGGCGCGGCACGAAGCGGGCATAATGGCGCTGCTCGCGGCCCGCCGGATCGACCAGCAGGAACTTGCCCGTATCCAGCATCACCGTCGGCCCCAGCAGCCGGTCGACCAGCCGCAGGCCCAGATCGGTCCAGGCCATCAGCCCGCCCGCCGTGATGATGTCGCCATCGTCGATCACCATCCGGTCGCAATCGAGCCGCACATCGGGAAAGCGCTCGCGAAAGCGATCCGCGAACATCCAGTGCGTCGTGGCGGGTCGTCCGCTGAGCAGCCCCGTCGCCGCCAGCATGAAGGCGCCGCCGCAATTGGACGCCAGCGTCGCGCCCTGCGCATGGCGGTCCAGCAGCCAGCGCGCATAGGGCGCTGATTCCTCCGCATCCGGCGGGCCGGTCAGGCGGCCCGGAATCACCAGGATTTCAGGCGTGCCGCCCGGGAAACCAGCCTCATGCGTGTCATGACTGCGCGTGAAGCCATGCTCCCCGTCCCGTTCCCAATGGCTGACCCGCACGACCGGGCGGCCATGCTGGGCCGAGAAATGCCCGGCGATCGTCAGCAGGTCGGTCAAGCCATGGACCATCGCCATCTGGCAACCGGGATACAGCACTATCCCGACCTCGGCCTTGGGGAGCGTCATCTCAGCCATCATCTTGCCTCATGTCGGAATTGGCCCGCTTAATGTCGGGTCCGCCAATGCCGAACATGGGCCGCTTCCCCTATCTCTTCAACCACAGGGCGTCGGAAGCGCCCTTCATCGGAAGGGAAGTCATCATGAGCCATTTCATCACCACCAAGGACGGCACCCGCATCTTCCATAAGGATTTGGGGGCCGCGCGACGGCCAGCCGATCCTCTTCTCCCATGGCTGGCCGCTGAGCGCCGATGCCTGGGACGCGCAGCTCGTCTTCTTCGCCAGTCAGGGCTTTCGCGCCATCGCCCATGACCGCCGCAGCCACGGCCGTTCGGACCAGGTGTGGGACAATAACAATATGGACCAATATGCCGACGATCTGGCCGATTTGATCGAGACGCTGGACCTGCATGACGTCATATTGGTCGGCCATTCGACCGGCGGCGGCGAAGTCACCCGCTATGTCGGCCGCCACGGCACCGGACGCGTGGCGAAGCTGGCGCTGATCGGCGCCGTCCCGCCGCTGATGCTGAAGACCGAAGCCAATCCCGGCGGCCTGCCGATCGACGTGTTCGACGGCATCCGCAAGGGCACGTTCGACAATCGCAGCCAGTTCTTCAGGGATCTCACCATCCCCTTCTACGGCTATAACCGGGAAGGTGCGGCGGTCTCCGAAGGTCTGCGCGAGGAATTCTGGCGGCAGGGCATGGCGGGCGGTCTGAAGGGGCAGCTCGACAGCATCCGAGCCTTTTCGGAAAGCGACTTTACCGCCGATCTGAAGAAGGTCGATGTGCCGACGCTCGTTCTGCACGGCGACGACGACCAGATCGTGCCGATCGGTGCGTCGGCCCTCTCCACCGTCAAGATCGTGTCCCACGCCGTGTTGAAGGTGTATGAAGGGGCGGATCATGGACTGACGCAGACGCATCAGGATCGGTTCAACGCCGACCTGCTGGATTTCATCAACGGCTGAACCGCGAAGGGGGACTTCGCGCCCCCGACGCTGTGCTTACTGCAAGGAAATAACCATGACTCAGGAAAGATTCCTCATCACCGGCGCCTCGGACGGGATCGGCGCGATCTATGCCGACCGGATAGCCCGGCGCGGCGCCAATCTGATCCTCGTCGCCCGGCGCGTGGACAAGCTTGCCGATCTCGCCAACCAACTGCACGCCCAAACCGGCGTCCATGTCGAGGTGCTGGCGGCCGATCTGGCGGACCCGGAAGACCTCGCCCGAATCGAAGCCCGGTTGCGCGATGACGACAGCATCACCGGCCTCGTCAACAATGCCGGGATCGCGGGCGAGAGCAGCTTCTTCGACACCGATCCCGCCTATCTGACCGGCATGATCGACCTCAACGTGCTGGCGGTGACGCGGCTCTCCTCCGCCATCGCGCCGCGCCTTGCGAAAAAGGGCGCGGGGGCGATCATCAACATCACCTCGGTCACGGCGCTGATGCCGGAGAGTTTCAGCGCCGTCTATCCCGCGACCAAGGCGTTCGTGCTGGCTTTCACCGAAGCGCTCCAAGCGCAATTGGGGTCCAAGGGCGTGCGCGTGCAGGCGGTGCTGCCCGGAGTCACGCGGACCGCGATCTGGAGCGATGAGCAACTCGCCAACTTTCCGCCGTCCATGGTGATGGAAGCGGGCGAGATGGTGGATGCCGCGCTCGCCGGTTTCGACATGGGCGAGCCGATCACCATTCCCGCCCTGCCCGACAATGCGCAGCTTGACGCTTATCTGGCCGCCCGGGCGGCGCTGCGGCCCAATCTGTCGCTCGCCCATGCGGCGCCCCGCTATGGGGTGATGCAAGCGGTGGAGTAATATGGCGCACCTCTCCTCCCCGTCATATCCGCCAAAGCGGGAATGACGGGGAGGAAAGTGACGGTTTCATCAAGGAAGCGTGTCATGATCCTCGATCTCATCCCCCTGCCGCAGTTCATCGCGCTGCATGTCGGTATCAGTCTGATCGGCATCGCAAGCGGCCTCATCGCTCTCCCGGCCATGGCGCGGGGCTGGTGGGTGCCGCGCACGCAAGCGGTGTTTCTGGTGACGACGCTGCTCACCAGCCTCACCGGCTTCCTCTTCCCCTTTCACGGCTTCACGCCCGCGATCGGGGTGGGGGTGATCTCGATCGTCGCTCTGGCGGTGGCCTTCGTCGCCCTCTTCGCGCTGGACCGCGCAAGCTGGGCACGGGCAGCCTATGCCATCGGCGCGACCATGGCGTTGTGGCTCAACCTGTTCGTGCTGGTGGTGCAGGCGTTCCAGAAGGTGGCGGTGCTGAGCGCCCTGAAGCCCGTCGTCATGCTCGCCGCGCAGGGCGCGCTGCTGATCGCCATGCTGGTCCTCGGCGCCGCGCTGCTGCGGCGCGGTCAGGCCAGGGACGAACGGAACGCCGCCAATCGCGCCACCGCCTGATCCAGAACATCGTCCGCCTTGGAAAAGCAGAGGCGGACGAGGTGCGTCACCGGCTCGGCGGGATAGAAGGCGGAAATCGGGATCGCCGCGACCCCCGCCTCATCGATGATCCGCTCGCAGAAGGTGACGTCATCCATGGCGATGCCCGAAGCGGGCAGGTCGACGGTCACGAACCAGGTGGCGGCGCTGGAATTCACGGCATAGCCCGCCCCGCGCAGCCCCTCCGCCAGACGGTCGCGGGACGCCTGATAACCCTCGCGCATGGCGGCGAACCAGCCCTCCGGCTTCGCCAGCCCCTCGGCCACCGCCCATTGCAGGTTAGGCGGGGTGGTGAAGGTGACGAACTGATGCGCCCGCGCCAGCAGCGTGGCGATGGGCGGCGCGGCGCACATCCAGCCGACCTTCCAGCCCGTGAGCGAGAAGATCTTGCCCGCCGACCCGATCTTCACTGTCCGGTCCCGCATGCCGGGAAAGCCGATCAGCGGCTTGTGCGCGGCGCCATCGAAGGTGACATGCTCCCACACCTCGTCGCAGATCGCGATCAGATCATGCTCCACGCAAAATTCCGCCAGCAGCGCCAGTTCCTCGTCGCGCAGGGCGATGCCGGTCGGGTTCACCGGATTGTTCATCAACAGGAAGCGGGTGTTTTCGGTGACGGCGGCCTCCAGCGCTGCGCGCCCGATGCGCCAGTCGGGCGGGGTGAGCCGCAGGACCCGCGCCACGCCGCCCGCCCGCTCGATCAGCGGCAGATAGGCGTCGTAAAGCGGGGCCAGCACCAGCACTTCATCGCCCGGCCGGACCAGCGCGAGCAGGCTGGCGGCGATCGCCTCCGTCGCGCCGGAGGTGACGATGACCTCCTGCGGCGCAAGGTCGATGCCCTGATGCCGCGCATAATGCGCCGCCACCGCCTCCCGCAGTTCGGCAAGCCCCGCCATGGGTGGATATTGGTTGGACTGGGTCAGCAGCGCATCGGCGGCGGCGCGCAGCACCTCCTCCGGCCCCTGCGAATCGGGAAAGCCCTGCCCCAGATTGATCGCGCCGGTTTCCCGGGCGCGGGCCGACATTTTCTCGAAAATGGTGGTGGGCATGTCCCGATAGACGGGATGGCCAAGAGGATCGCGGGCGCTCATGCCCGCCGACATGCCGGGTTTTGGGGCAAGGGGTCAAGTTGCACGCGATCGGCCCTCTGCTTGCGCCTCCGGATGCATTAGCATGGCGTCTTTCCCACCATCATTGAGCGAGCAGAGATGATCGACCGCCTGTTCCTGCAACATCCCAGAGATGTGAACGAAAGCTACGGCCAGCATTTCCATGTGGCGACGCGCTTCGGTTTCCTGATGGTGCGGGCCGGGCTCGCCTGCATGATCCATGGGCTGGTGCCGGCCATCTTCACCCGCACCGGCAGCGCCACGGTCAAGCGGCTGTACGACGAAATGCGGCAACGCCAGCCGGACCTTCCCGAACCCGCTTATCTCAGCCCGCAATGGCGGCCGGAATATGAGATCTAAGGAAATCGCCGGAGACTCGCCCGCTTCCGCTTTGCGGACACGATCCAGCGGCTAGGGATCGCCAGCGGTCGCGTCCCATTTCAGCATGGCGACTTCTGCGATCGCCTGCAATTCCGCAGGGCTGGCGCCGTCGCGGGCAAGGATCGACATGCCGCTCAAAACCGCCTGGATGAAACGCCCGAGCGAGTGAAGATCGACCAAATCTGAAAGCTCCTTCTCCGCAACCGCCTGGCGGAGCCGGCTCTCGATACGATCCAACGCTGCCGCACGGCCCGATCGCACGAGTTTCGCGAGTTCAGGATGATCTTCGCTGCCGACCGACGAAAGCGTCACCATGCAGCCGCTGGGCATATCGGCGGCCGGGCTGGTCAATGCCGCGGCCGAGTCCGACAGCAGAGCCATGACCGCCTCGCGAGCAGTGCAGGCCGAAAAAAAATTGGTCCAGACCCGCGAGTCATATTCGGCGCCATAATGATGCAGCGCTTCCACATAGAGCGCGTCTTTGGAGCCGAACGCGGCATAGAGGCTGGTCGCGCCTATGCCCATCACCGCGGTAAGGTCGGTGATGGATGTCCCCTCATAGCCTTTCAGCCAGAAGAGTCGGGTCGCCTGCGCCAAGGCGGCTTGTCGGTCGAATGCACGGGGGCGCCCGCGAGCGGCTGACTTGGCCTTTTCGCCAGCATTTCCAGCCGAGAGCGATTTCTGCATCGATCGATCTGTAATTGGATTGACAGCATTGGGCAATCCAAATAGCAATTATGCAGTGATCGTTACAAAAAGGAAGACATCTATGACGGCCCTTTCAGGCAAGCGCGCGCTGGTGACGGGCGGATCACGCGGTATCGGGGCTGGCATCGCGCTAACGCTGGCGGATCATGGAGCGGACGTCGCCATTTCCTATGAACGCTCCGCCGACCGCGCTGCGGAAGTTATCCAGGCCATCGAAGGCAAGGGGCGGCGCGGCATCGCCATTCAAGCCGACAGTGCCGATCCGGTTGCGGTGGACCGCCTGGTTGGCGAGGCGGTCGCCAAGCTTGGGGGGCTCGACATTCTGGTCAACAACGCCGGCATCGCCCGCATCAATATGACCGCCGACATGAGCCTTGCGGACATCGACGCGCTTTTGAGCGTCAATGTCCGCGCTGTGGTGCTCACCTCGCAAGCCGCCATGCGGCATCTGGGAGAAGGGGGGCGCATCGTCACCATTGGTTCGTCCGTCGCTGAACGCACCCAGGCTGCGGGAGTGGCCGTATATGCCATGACAAAGTCCGCGCTCGTGGGCTTCACGCGGGGGCTCGCTCGGGAATTGGGGCCGCGCGACATCACGGCCAATCTGATCCAGCCCGGATTTACCGATACGGAAATGAACCCTGCCGATGCTGTCCATGGCGACATGCTGCGTGCGCTGACGCCCCTGGGCCGTTATGGCATGCCCGAAGACATAGCCGCCGCTGTGGCTTTCGTCGCCAGTCCGGCGGCCCGGCAGATAACGGGCGCCACCATTGCCGTGGATGGCGGCCTGAACACCTGAAAAGCGGGCCGCTAGGAGGATGTGAAGGCAATGGGGGTGAAATAGGAAAGCGAACGGCCTTTAAGCGACGGCGAAACCACGCCATGGCCGCCGCTTGGCTTCCCTCACTCCCACTCGATCGTGCCCGGCGGCTTCGAGGTGTAGTCGTACACCACCCGGTTGATGCCCTTCACCTCATTGATGATCCGCGTCGCCACGCGGCTCAGGAAGGCGGCGTCGAACGGATAGATGTCCGCCGTCATGCCGTCGGTCGACGTCACTGCCCGCAGTGCGCAGACGCTGTCATAGGTGCGATGGTCGCCCATCACGCCCACGGTCCGCACCGGCAGCAGCACTGCGAAGGCCTGCCAGATCGCATCGTACAGCCCGGCGTTGCGGATTTCCTCCAGATAGACCGCATCCGCCTTGCGCAATATGTCGCAGCGCTCCTTGCTGACCTCGCCCGGAATGCGGATTGCCAGCCCCGGTCCGGGGAAAGGATGCCGCCCCACGAAAATCTCCGGCAGCCCCAATTCGCGGCCCAGCACGCGCACCTCGTCCTTGAACAGCTCGCGCAGCGGCTCGACCAGTTTCATGTTCATGCGCTCGGGCAGGCCGCCGACATTATGGTGCGACTTGATCGTCACCGAAGGCCCGCCGGTAAAGCTGACGCTCTCGATCACGTCGGGATAGAGCGTGCCTTGCGCCAGGAAGTCCGCCCCGCCGATCTTCTTCGCTTCTTCCTCGAACACGGCGATGAACTCGCCGCCGATGAACTTGCGCTTCTTCTCGGGGTCGGTGAGGCCCGCCAGCCCGCCCAGGAAGCGTTCCTCGGCGTTCACATGGACCAGCTTGATGCCATAATGCTCGCGGAACAGGCTCACCACCTGCTCCGCCTCGCCCAGCCGCATCAGCCCATGGTCGACGAACACGCAGGTTAACTGGTCGCCAATCGCCTCATGGATCAGCACGGCGGCGACGGCGCTGTCGACGCCGCCCGACAGCCCGCAAATCACCCGGCCTTCGCCCACCTGCGCCCGGATGTCCGCGATCTTGGTGGCGCGGAACTCCGCCATGGTCCAGTCGCCGGCCAGCCCGCAGACATGGCGCACGAAATTGGCGAGCAGCTTCGCGCCGTCCGGCGTATGCACGACCTCGGGGTGGAATTGCGTCGCGTAGAAGCGCTTTTCCTCATTCGCCGTGATCGCGAAGGGCGCGCCCTCGCTCACCGCCACCACTTCGAAGCCGGGCGCAAGCCGCGTCACCTTGTCGCCGTGGCTCATCCAGACCTGATGGCGCTCACCCTCCGTCCAAAGCCCGTCGAACAGCGCGCAGCCCTTCTTCACCTCGATGAAGGCGCGGCCGAATTCACCGCTCTCGCCGCCTTCGACATGGCCGCCAAGCTGCTGCATCATCGTCTGCTGGCCGTAGCAGATGCCCAGGATCGGAATGCCCGCATCGAAGAAATGCTGCGGGGCGCGGGGGCTGTCCTCCCACATCACCGAGGAGGGGCCGCCAGACAGGATGATGCCCTTGGGCTTCAGCCGCTCAAAGGCTTCGGCGGCGCTGTTGAACGGAGCGATCTCGGAATAGACGCCCGCCTCGCGCACCCGGCGGGCGATGAGCTGCGTCACCTGGCTGCCGAAATCCACGATAAGGATGGAATCCTGAAGGGGCAGCGTCATCGAATCGCCTTTATATGTCCAGAGGAAGGGATTCGCGCCCGGTTAGTGCGCTTGCGCCCCCTTGTCCAGCAAAGCCGCGTCATCGCGCCGCCCCGCCGCCCATCCCAGCACGGCCCCGCCCGCCAACACCCCCGCCGCGATCAGGAAGGCGCTGCCGATGAAGGGCAGCAGCGGCTTCGCGCCCACGGACAGGGAATAGACCGTGCCGAAGAACAGCGGCGACACGATGCCCGCGATCGACCCGACGCTGTTGTTCGCGCCCTGCAATTGGCCCTGCTCGGACTCCGACACGCGCTGCGTCATCAGCGACTGGATGGTCGGCATGGCAAGGCCCCAGAGCGCATTGGGAAACATTGCCGCGACGAACAGCCAGCCGGTCGGCGCCAGCCCCATCGCCAATATCCCGACCGCGCCGAAGCCAAGCCCGATCACCATGGTCGTGCGGTCGCCCAGCCGCTTCACCACCGGCCCGACCAATATCCCCTGCACGCCCATGTCCATCAGGCCCACCAGCGCGAGCAGCGTCCCCACCTGCCACGCCCCCCAGCCATAGCGATCCCCGGCATAGAGCACGAACACGGCGGAGAAGAGGTGATGCGCGAAATAAAGCAGGAAATTGACCACCGCCAGGCTCGACAGCTCCGGATGCGACCGCAGCAGCCGCAAGGCGCCGAACGGATTGGCCCGCCTCCACGAAAAATCCATCCGCTTGTCGGCGGCCAGCGATTCCGGCAACACGAACAGCCCGTAGAAAAAGGCCAGCCCCGAAAGGCCCGCCGCCGCCCAGAAGGGCGCCCGCAGCGAAATCTCCCCCAGCACCCCGCCCAGCAGCGGCCCGGCGACGAAGCCCCCGCTGAACGCCGCCCCGATCAGCCCATAGCCCCGCGCCCGGCCTTCCGGCGGGGTGATGTCGGCCATATAGGCGAAGGTCGATGTGAAGCTGGAGGATGTCACCCCCGCCAGCATCCGCCCCACCGCCAGCCACCAGAGATTGGGCGCCAGCGCCATCAGCAGGAAATCGAGCGCGAGCCCGGCCACCGAGACCAGGATCACCGGCCGCCGCCCGAACCGGTCGGAAAGCGACCCGATGACCGGCGAACAGAGGAACTGCATCCCGGCCCAGAGCGCTACGAACAGCCCGTTCCACATCCCCGCCGCCGCATTGGACCCGGAGAGATTCTCGATCAGTTGCGGCAGGACGGGAATGATGATCCCCATCGACATGACGTCGAGCAGCGCCGTCACCAGGATGAAAGCGATCGCGGCAGCGCGGCGATGGGGCAGGCGGGCGGACATGCTCTCCGCCTAGAGATTCCGCTCCGTGCTGCCAAGCCTTCGGGGCCGGTCAGCGCCCGGCGCGGTCCCGCCGGAAATAGACGTCCGCGACCCGGCCGTTCTGCACCGAGCAGGTGAAGTGCCGCGACGTGCCGTCCTGCGCCCGCCAGCCGGAGCGGACCTCGACATCGCCCTCCACATCATAGCCGCTGCGGGTTTCGCGCGGCTCCTGCACCTGGCGCACCTCGGCATAGCCGCCGTCGCGTTCGGCTTCCTCGCGGGCGGCGAGGGCGCAATGGGTGATCGCCTCCTCATTCTCCCGGTCGGCCGGAGCGGCGTTGGCCAGATCATCCTGCCGGCCATAGCGCTCGCTGCCGGGCGCTGGGGCTGCGCGCTCCTGATCGGCACCGACCACATCCGAAAAATCATCGTCGGCGCGGGGCGGATTGGCCCGGTCCTCGGGCGCGGGGGCTTCGTCGGCGGGTGGCTGCGCTTCGTCCGACAGGTCGCCCTGGTCCTGCGGATAGCTCTGCGAGGGCTGCATCTGCGCCGACGCCGCGCCGCTCGCCAGCAGCGCCACCGCCATCAGCGATCCCGTCATCCACCTTGCCTTGTTCATGACCCGCATCCCTCATCCAGTTCGGCCCGATGGCTAGGCCCGTCCGGCTGTCGGAGGGCTGAACGACGCCTTCAACTCGGCGCATGGCGGGTTTGGCCAGTCGCAGCCACGAAGCGGTGCGTGCTCCTGCGCAGGCAGGAGCCCAGTCCCTTAGTCGCGGTGATGAACTGAGGGTGGGACTAGGCTCCTGCCTGCGCAGGAGCACGTTTTATCCAGACCAAATATCAATGTCCGCCATCGGTCCCGCCCACCCACTCGCCCCAACCCTATTTCGCCCCATCCTTGATCCGCAGCCCCGTGAAGTGCGCCGCGAAGGCATAGTTGTCCGCATATTCGTCGATCAGCTTGTCAACCGGCTTGCCCGACCCATGGCCCGCCTTGCTATCGATACGGATCAGGCGCGGTTTGCCCCCCAGCTCCGCCGCCTGCAATGCCGCCGCATATTTGAAGCTGTGCGCCGGAACCACCCGGTCGTCGGTATCGCCCGTCGTCACCAGGATCGCCGGATAATCCTTCCCGCTCAATATATTATGATAGGGCGAATAGGCATAGAGCAGCCGGAAATCCTCTTCCCGCTCAGGCGACCCATAATCGTCGATCCAGTAACGCCCGGCGGTGAAGCGGTCGAAGCGCAGCATGTCCATCACCCCCACGGCGGGCAGGGCGGCGGCGAACAGGTCGGGCCGCTGGTTCACCACCGCTCCGACCAGTAGCCCGCCATTGGACCGCCCCTCGATCGCCAGCCCGTCCTTCGTCGTATAGCCATTGGCCTTCAGATATTCGCCCGCCGCGATGAAATCGTCGAACACATTCTGCTTGTTGGCCAGGCGCCCGGCATCGTGCCACGCCTTGCCGAACTCCCCGCCGCCGCGCAGATTGGCGATGGCATAGACGCCGCCCTGCTCCAGCCAGGCCATGCGCGTCGCGGAATAGCCGGGTGTCAGCGCGATGTTGAAGCCGCCATAGCCGTAGAGGATGGTCGGGGCGGGCGTTTTCGACAGGGCCAGCGCCTTCTTGCGGATCACCGTCATCGGGATCATCGTGCCGTCCTTCGACGGATAGCTGATCTGCTCTATGCCATAATCGTCGGGGTCGAAGGGCAGGTCCGGCCGCGCGAACAGCTCGTAACGCAGCGTCGCCGTGTCGAAGCGATAGATGCTGGACGGCGTGGTGAAGCCGGAAAAGCTGAAGAAGGTTTCCGGATCGCCGTCCCGCCCGCCGAAACCGGCTGCCGTGCCCATGCCCGGCAGCGGCACGTCGCTGACCTTGCGCCCGTTGAGGTCGACCAGCTCTGCCACCGTCTCCGCGTCGGACAGATAGGCCAGGATCAGCCGGTCCCCGACCAGCGATCCGCCCGCCAGCGTATCCATGCGCTCCGCCACGACCTGGCTACCGCTGCGACGGGGATAGCGGGCGTCGATGCTGACGACGCGCAGATGCGCGGCATATTGGTCGGTGATGAAATAGAGCGTCGGCCCCCGGCTGCCGATCAGCCGCCAATCGTTGGTCAGCCCCTTGACCAGCAGCCGGACCTTCACCTTGCCCCCGGTCAGTTCCGCGACATGCAGTTCCCGGCGCGGGTCCGTGCCCTGAAAGCTGCTGATCACCAGCCAGCGGCCGTCCTGCGTCACTTGCGCGGTATGGCTCAGCCTGGGCTGGTCGGGGGTGGCGTAGATCAGTTGATCCTGCGCCTGCGGCGTGCCGAGCCGGTGATAATGAAGCTGCTGCCCGACAGTGGCGGATTGCAGGCCCGCGCCATCCTGCGGCGCGGCGAAGCGGGAATAGAAAAAGCCCTGACCCTGCCCATCCCAGGCAAGCTGGGAAAATTTGACCCACTGCACCGCGTCTTCCAGCGGCTTCGCCGTCGCGACGTCCAGCACCTTGAGTGTGCGCCAGTCGCTCCCGGCCTCCTGCACGGCATAGAGCAGGAAGCGACCGTCGGGGGAGGGCGCCCATTCCGCCAGCGCGTCCGACCCGTCCTCGGCCCAGTCGTTGGGGTCGATCAGCAGCCGCTGCCGCCCGGCCAGCCCTTCGCGCACATAAAGCGGCGTCTGGTTCTGGAGGCCCTTGTTATAGCCGTAGAAATAACGCCCACCCGCCTTGCGCGGGATGGTGTAGCGGCCATGGGCGAGCAGCGCCTGCATACGCCGCTTGAGGATGTCGCGCCCCGGCAGGCCGTCGATGAAGCGGCGGGTTAGGCGGTTTTCCTGCGCCACCCAGTCGCGGACGGTGGGATCTCCGCGCAGGTCGTTTTCCAGCCAGCGATAGGGATCGGTGACCTTGATTCCGAAATGATCCTCGACCAGATCGAGCCGCCGGGCGGCGGGATAGAGCAAGTCCCGCGCAGGGCTGGCCGCGCCCGTGTCATAGCCGCGTAAATCCTTGTCATTCCCGCGAAGCCGGGAATCCATCTCCAGAGCGATTTTCGGGGAATTGCTGATCGGAGATGGGGCCCCGCCTCGGCTTGTGCCGTCCTCCGTGGCGGGGGACTGGCGTTCCGATGTCGATCCGTCATGCTCAACCGGTGCCGCGCGGAGGGGGAGGGTGGTCAGCAACAGCGCCGCCAAAGCAAAATAGCCAAAGGCGCGCATCCAATCCCCCCGCAATCCCATTCGCATTTTCCGGTTTCTCATGGCGTGGAAAGGCCAGAAAACAAAGGGCATTCTTGCGCATCCACGCGTATGAGCCGGCGGACAGGGCCAGCGCAGCGGAATCGAAGTTCTGACACCAATGTCATCTCGGACTGGACCCGGAACCCCGCGTTTCTTTCCTGAGCGTGGGGAAGGAAGCCAGACCGGACCAGTCCCAAGAGGACGAAATCAATGCGGCGAACTTGGGATGCAAGTGAACCAGTTCCATCTCATCTCCCCTTCAGGGGAGGGGCCGGGGGTGGGGGCTCACCGGATCGCGCAACGTCCCAGACATCCTCCACCCCAAACGAGACCGGCAACGTCCCCAAGCGTCACGAAATCCCCCAACAGCGTGCAGCCCCATCCGACACGGTCTGGAACAGAAAAGGGCCGCGCCTCCTTCCGGAAGCCGCGGCCCTCTTCATCTGCTTGCTTGCGCAAGCCGTCAGCGGATCAGGCCGCTTCCAGCTCGTCGGCTTCGGCGTTCTGGGCCGGGCCCGAATCCTGACCCTTGGCATCGACGTCGCGGTCGACCAGCTCGATGATCGCGATCGGCGCCGCGTCCGAAGCGCGGATGCCGGCCTTGATCACGCGGGTGTAGCCGCCGTTGCGATCCTTGTAGCGCTCGGCCAGGACGTCGAACAGCTTGGTGAGCTGCGTGTCGTCCTGCAGACGGGCATGGGCCAGACGACGGTTCGACAGGCCACCCTTCTTGGCGAGGGTGATCAGCTTTTCGACGTAGGGACGCAGTTCCTTCGCCTTGGGCGTGGTGGTGAGGATCTGCTCATGCTTGATGAGCGAAGCCGCGAGGTTGCGGAGCAGCGAGTTACGATGCCCGGCGCTGCGCTGCAGCTTACGATGACCAACCTTGTGACGCATATGTCTTTCCTTCCGTTCGTTAAGGGGCCGTTTCAGGTACCCCAGACCAGGCGGCAATTAAGGGCGCCCCCATTTCCCTGCCTGAAAAAACAGGCGAAGTTCACACCGTCCCTGGAGTGAATCCAAGGACGGTGTGGAAAGGGATCAGCCCAGCAGCTCCTGTTCGAGCTTCTTGGCCATTTCCTCGATATTCTCCGGCGGCCAGCCGGGGATGTCCATGCCCAGGCGCAGACCCATGGACGACAGCACTTCCTTGATTTCGTTCAGCGACTTGCGGCCGAAATTCGGGGTGCGCAGCATCTCGGCCTCGGTCTTCTGGACCAGATCACCGATATAGATGATGTTGTCGTTCTTGAGGCAGTTGGCGCTGCGGACCGACAGTTCCAGTTCGTCCACCTTCTTGAGCAGATAGCGGTTGATCTGGTTCGCGTCGCTTTCGCCTTCGCTGGCCGAACCGCCGGCGGCGGCGCCGGCAGCCGGAGCGGCGACGGGCAGCGCGTCCTCGAAGTGGACGAAGAGCTGGAGCTGGTCCTGCAGGATGCGGGCGGCATAGGCCACCGCGTCTTCTGGCGTGACGGTGCCGTCGGTCTCGACGGTCAGCGACAGCTTGTCATAGTCCAGTTCCTGGCCGACGCGGGTATTGTCGACCTTGTAGGCGACCTGACGGACCGGCGAGTAGAGCGCGTCGATCGGGATCAGGCCGATCGGGGCGTCGGCGGGACGGTTGGCGACGGCGGGGACATAGCCCTTGCCGACGTCGGCGGTCAGTTCCATGTTCAGCGTCGCGCCCTGGTCCAGATGACAGATCACCAGATCGGGGTTCATCACTTCGATGTCGCCCACGGTGGTGATGTCGCCCGCACGCACCTCGGCGGGGCCGGTGGCGGAAAGCTGGAGACGGCGGGGACCGTCGCCTTCCATGCGCAGCGCGACCTGCTTGATGTTGAGGACGATGTCCGTCACATCTTCGCGCACGCCGGCGAGCGAGGAGAATTCGTGGAGGACGTTCTCGATCTTGATCGAGGTGACCGCCGCGCCCTGGAGCGAGGACAGAAGAACCCGGCGCAGCGCATTGCCAAGCGTCAGACCGAAGCCGCGCTCCAGAGGTTCAGCGACGAACGTCGCCTTGCGCTTGCCGTCGCCCGCCACCTTGATCTCAAGGCTGTTGGGCTTCTTCAATTCCTGCCAGTTCTTCATGTTGACAGTCATGTATTTCCCCTGGGGATGGGGTCGAAACGTTCAAAAATCCTGACCCGACAGGACGTTCCGACCGATGCAGATGGGTAAGCGGGCGACGCGTCCGCCGCCCGCCAAAGCCTTGGCGTCGATGATCAGACGCGGCGGCGCTTGGAAGGACGCACGCCATTGTGCGGGATCGGCGTCACGTCGCGGATCGAGGTGATGTGGAAGCCGACGGCCTGCAGAGCGCGCAGAGCCGATTCACGGCCCGAACCCGGACCCTTCACTTCGACTTCCAGGGTGCGCACGCCATGTTCGGCTGCCTTGCGGCCAGCGTCTTCGGCGCAGACCTGCGCGGCGTACGGGGTCGACTTGCGGCTGCCCTTGAAGCCCATCATGCCGGCCGAGGACCACGAGATGGCGTTGCCTTGGGCGTCGGTGATGGTCACCATGGTGTTGTTGAAGCTGGCGTTGACGTGCGCGACGCCGGCCGAGATGTTCTTGCGTTCGCGGCGCTTGATGCGCTGGGGTTCGCGTGCCATTTTTTAGCTCTTCCTACAGAAATCTGAATAACCGAGGCTGTGCCCAGGGAGGGCTGCCTCCGGCGGAGTAATTCGTCCCCCGGACGAATTACTTCTTCTTGCCAGCGATCGGCTTAGCCTTGCCTTTGCGGGTGCGCGCATTGGTGTGCGTGCGCTGGCCGCGAACCGGCAGGCCCTTGCGGTGACGCAGGCCGCGATAGCAGGCCAGATCCATCAGGCGCTTGATGTTCATCGCGGTTTCGCGGCGCAGGTCGCCCTCGACCGTGAGGTCGGCGTCGATCGCTTCGCGGATCTGCAGGACTTCGGCGTCCGACAAGTCCTGAACGCGGCGGCTGTGGTCGATGCCCAGCTTGTCAGCGATGTCGGCGGCGGTCTTGCGGCCGATGCCGTGGATGTAGGTGAGCGCGATGATCACGCGCTTGTTGGTCGGGATGTTGACACCCGCAATACGTGCCATGGTATTCTGTACTCCTGCTCCACGGGGCGGTTGGCGCCGCCCCATCTCAAAGCGTCAGGGCTGAAAATCCCCTGATAAGGACTTGCAGCCGATTCGATAGACCCCAAGACGCAAAAAAGACGGCCAGTGCCACTGCACTGCCGCTCGTCAGCGTATCGGGAAGGGGTGCCCTTACCGATTCGGTCCCCCACTGTCAACGGCGGGTCGGCGCAAAAGCGGTGAAATCCCGCGCTTCTTCAGGCCCGCTCCTGCGACCGGACCGGGCCGATCATTCCGCCCTTTTCGGGTTGATGCCATCCCATTCCCTGGGGCATGGAGGCGGGATGCGTTTCACCCTGCCCATCGCCGTCCCGTCCGCCTTCCTGCTGCTGGCCGCCTGCGTCGGCGCGCCCGAGCGGTCCGCGCCTGCTCCGGCCCCCGCGCCCCGGCCCGCCCCGGCGCCACAGCCCGCGCCGCCCGCGCCGGTCGAATGGCAGGATCGCGACACTACGCCCGGCGATTGGCGCTATCAGGTCGACGGCGCCGGATCGGCCGCACTGTTCGGCCCCGACGCGCAAAGCAGCCTGCTCGTCATCCGCTGCGACCGGGCGGCCCGGCGCATCAGCTTCCTGCGGCCGGGCCTGGCCGGAACGGCGATGACGCTGCGCACCAGCTATGGCGCGGTCAGTTGGCCCGCCAGCGCCGCCGCCGGAACCTCCCCCGCGACGCAGGCGATCCGCGCCGCCAGCGACACGGCGCTCGATCAGATCGCCTATAGCCGGGGCCGTTTCGCGGTGGAAGTGCAGGGCCTGCCCGCGCTGATCCTCCCCGCCTGGGCGGAGGTCGGCCGCGTCGTTGAGGACTGTCGCGCCTAACTGTCTGATTTCAGGGAATTTCCGGAATTTTCGAAGCAAATCGCCTGCGAAACGCGGACGTAGAAGTATGATTCGAAAAAAGAATTTTACAAGCCTTGAACATGCAGCCCGTCTGATTCACATATCATTTCATAGACGGCGAAGGACCAGTACCGGGAACGGCTATAGGGGCTTCAACTAGCGAAAGGAGGTGATCCGATGTCTCATGGTTCAGCAATGGGGTCGGTCAAGTCCATTCGGGGAACGCGCCGCTGAGCGACGCCTTTTAGCGTCGGTTTTCCAGAATAGGGCGACTGTCGACCGCGGTTCCGCGGGCGGAGCGTCATATCTGGAAAATAGCGCGATTACCGTTTCCCTTGGGCGGCGCTTCCGGCCGCTGACCATGTCAATGATGGGCCGTTGGAGACTTATCCCCTCCAGCGGCCCCTCTCATTTTTGATGGCGGTTTTTTGGGTGAGAAGCGGACGTTGATGTTCGCCTTGTGCAAAACGTGCTCCTGCGCAGGCAGGAGCCCAGTCCCGCTCTTCGTGCATCATCGCACCGCCTGAACTGGGCTCCTGCCTGCGCAGGAGCACGGCGCGCTTAATGGCAACTATTGGCCAAATCGAACGACAAATGCCAGTCCGGCCACTTCATCCCCATCTCCACCCCAACCTATCCCCGCATCGTCCCCGTATCGATGA
This sequence comes from Sphingobium sp. 15-1, assembly GCF_013375535.1. Lineage (GTDB taxonomy): Bacteria > Pseudomonadota > Alphaproteobacteria > Sphingomonadales > Sphingomonadaceae > Sphingobium > Sphingobium aromaticivastans. The sequence continues at coordinate 2,237,793 of NZ_JABXJG010000001.1, read as the reverse complement.
ACCGCTGGTGCCAGGCCAACGCCTCCCCCGGCAACATGGGCGACTGCAACCCATAAGACCCCGCCATCGCCCGCCGGAAATAGTCCTTCAGCATCGGCCGGAAGTCCGGGTGCGCGCATTTCTCCATGATGACCTCCGCCCGCTGCCGGGGCGCTAGCCCGCGCAGGTCGGCCAGCCCCTGCTCGGTCACGATCACCTGCACATCCTGATTGATATGATCGACATGGCTGCAATGCGGCACGATGGCGGAGATCGCCCCACCCTTGGCGGTCGACGGCGTCATGAAGATCGACAGGAAGGCGTTGCGCGCAAAATCCCCCGACCCGCCAATGCCGTTCTGGATGCGCGATCCCATCAGATGCGTCGAATTGACGTTGCCATAGATGTCCGCCTCGATCAGCCCGTTCATCGCGATGCAGCCCAGCCGCCGCACCAGCTCGGGATGGTTGCTGATCTCCTGCGGCCGCAGGATCATCCGGTCCCGATACCGCCCCATATCCGCATTCATCCGCGCCGCCGCCTCCGGACTCAGTGAAAAGGCCGTCGCGCTCGCCATCCGCAGCTTGCCCGCGTCGAGCAGGTCCAGCATCCCGTCCTGGATCACCTCGGTAAAGGCGACCATATCCTCGAACGGCGCGTCGATCAGGCCGCTCAGCACCGCATTGGCGATATTCCCCACCCCCGACTGCAAGGGCAGCAGCGAAGCGGGCAGCCGCCCCTTCTTCACCTCATGGCTCAGAAATTCCAGCAAATGCCCGGCAATCGCCCGCGCCTTGTCGTCCGGCGCCTTGAAAGGCGCATTGCGGTCCGGCGCATCCGTCTCGACCACCGCGATCACCTTGTCCGGATCGCAGCGGAAGGTCGGCTGGCCGATGCGCTGGTCCGCGCGCACCAGCGGGATCGGCTGGCGATGCGGCGGCAGCGCCGTGCCGTAATAAATGTCGTGCATCCCCTCCAGCGCCGGATTCTGCCAGCGATTGACCTCCAGGATCACGCCCTTGGCCCGGTCGATCCAGGTCTTGTTGTTGCCCACGGAGGCGGAGGGGATCAACTCGCCCCCGGCCGTGATCCCCGTCACTTCGACCACCGCGACATCCAGATCGCCCAGAAAACCCTGCCACGCCATCGGCGCGACCTGGCTCAGATGCATGTCGAAATATTGCATCTGGCCCTTGTTGATCCGCTCGCGGGCAATGGGGTCGCTATTATAGGGCAGGCGGAACTCCACGCCGTCGGCCTGCGCCAGCGCGCCGTCCAGCTCCGGCCCGGTCGACGCGCCGGTCCACACCTTGACCCGGAAGGGATCGCCCGCCGCATGCGCGTCGGTGATCCGCTTGGCCAGCGCCAGCGGCACCGCCTTGGGATAGCCGGAGCCGGTGAAACCGCTCATCCCCACGGCCATGCCGTTGCGGATCAGCGCCGCGGCTTCCTCGGCCGTCCGGCATTTGGCGGCCAGCCCGGCATGGGCGATGCGATCGGTCATGGGCATCCTCTTCCTGCATTCCTTGCGCGCTGGCATCTGGCTTTTCGGCCGATCAGACAATAAGGATTAGCCGCACAATATCTGTGCGAGTCTCGTGCAAATGTCCGATCTGTTGATCGCCCTGCGGACATTCGTCCGGCTATGCGAAAAACCCAATTTCTCCCGCGTGGCCGAAGAAATGCACGCCAGTCATACGACGATAGCCCGTCGGCTGGATCAGGTGGAATCGCATTTCGGCGCGCTCCTGTTCCATCGCACCACGCGCCGGCTGATCGCCACGCCGGAGGCTGACCGCCTGCTGGTCCACGCCCGCGCCATGCTGGACGCGCTGGAGGTGGCGGAACAGGATGTCGGTCCGGTCCGCAACGAACCGGGCGGGCTGGTGCGCATCGGCTTCACCACCGCGCTCGGCCTTCATTATGTCGAGCGGCTGGGCGCGTTGACTGCCCGCTATCCCGCGCTCCAGCTCGATTGCGCGATGACCGACTGGCAACGCGATGTGGTGGAGGACCGCCTCGACCTCGCTTTGCGGGTAGGCCCGGTGGGCGACGAAAGCCTGGTCGTCCATCCGCTGGGCCTGCTGCCCCGGCTGCTGGTCGCGCACCCCGCCTATCTGGCCAGCCATGGCGCGCCGTCTTCCGCCGAAGACCTCCCCGCCCATATCTGCATCGCCTACGCCTATGGCGACGTGCCCGCTCGCTGGACCATCGACGGGCGGGAGAGGGTGGTGAGCGGCATCTTCCGCAGCGACAGCAGCGAAGCGGTCCACCGCGCCGCGCTCAGCGGCCTCGGCATCGCCCTGCTCCCCGCCGTCCGGGTGCGGGCCGACATCGAAGCGGGATGGCTGGTCCCGGTCCTGCCGGAAAGCCACATCGCCCCGCTCGACATCTGGGCCGTCCACCCCTCCCACAAACGCCTGCCGCCCAGGGCGCGGGTGGTGCTGGACTTCCTCAAGGAGAATTTCCCCGGCGAAAAATTGTAGCATTCACCCTGCCCACAGCACTTCTGCGAAGGCACTCGAATGAGGCGGGTGGCTCATGAGCGCCCAGTCCCGCCGTCTGGACTGGGTTTCTGCCTTCGCAGGAACACAAGAAGAGGCAAAAGGCGCGTTTTACCGCTCCACCCCCTTCACCTTCCCCCACGCCCGCGCCGCGGTATACCCCAGATACCCCGTCCCAAAGAGCGCATAGAGCGGCTCGGGCAAGGCATTGAAATAAGCCCGCATGGCCCGGATGATCCCTGCCGCCACATCGGGCCGCACCCCGCCGATCAGCCCCAGCGGCACCGACCACAGCAGCAACCCGTACATCACATAGAGAAAGGCCGGCCGCGCCCGCAGCGTCCATCGGTCTCCCGCGATTCGCCTCGTCATGGGAATGTCTCCCTTTAACCGATCCGGTTCGCCAGCCAGCCATAGAGAAAGGCTTCATTGGCCGGTCGCTTCTCCGCGAGCGCCATGTAACGCTCCCCCTGCAACGCTTCGAGCGCGACGATCAGCACCTTCTCCCCCGCCTTGCCGCGCAGCTTCAGAAACGCCCCCAGCGCCGCGAGGGTCTTTGCGCCGACCGACTGATCGACCTTTAGGTCGGGATAGTCCGCTTCATTGCGGTTGAGCGCGTTCAACGCGCGCTGGAGAAAGCCGCCGGCCATTCCTGGCCCCATATTTACTGCCGTATCGAAAAGTTCCGCGGCGACTTTGGGCGCCAGTTCCGCGACAAAGGCGAAACCTGGCTTCTCCCAATAAAGCCGCCGATAGATCGCCTCCGCCACGCCGCGGGGCAAGGCGCGCATATCGCCCATAAACCCATTGGCCCGCGCCACCGCCTGGGTGATCCCGAAATTGGTAGGTCCGCCGCGATCCGCCGGATGGTTGCCATAAGCCCCCTCCCGCGCGATCACCTCATCGATCAGAGCCGAAATATCCATGAAACCCGCCCTCCTGTTGCAGAAAGGCGGATTATTTATCCCATTTGGTTCGTTGTAGGACAGCAAAAAAGCGCCGGCCGGCGCAAACGGGAATTTAAGATGGAGGAGGTTGGCAAGGCGTCTGACGCCTTAATCGTCTATTTGGTCGGGACGAGAGGATTCGAACCTCCGACCCCCACACCCCCAGTGTGATGCGCTACCAGGCTGCGCTACGTCCCGACCGGAGCGGCGCAATTAGAAGCAGTTTGGGGAATATGCAAGGGATTCGATGAAGGCTTTTTGCCCTTTCGTCGGAAACCCTAATCATGTTGCCTCAGCGGCCTCATCTGTGTTAGCCGCGCGCCTTTGATCTGTGGGCGTTTATCCTGCGTCCGCAACTGGACAAGACAAAAAGGCGAAAGTCCCAAGCATGTTTATATCTCCAGCCTTTGCCCAGACTGCGGGCGGGGAATCGTCCGGCGCCTCCATGCTGGTTCAGATGGCCCCGCTGGTCCTGATCTTCGTCGTCTTCTATTTCCTGCTGATCCGTCCGCAGCAAAAGAAGATGAAGGACCATAAGGCCAAGATCGACGCCGTGAAAAAGGGCGATCAGGTCGTGACCGGCGGCGGTCTGATCGGGAAGGTGGTTCGTGTCGACGAATTCTACGTCGATGTCGAACTGGCGCCGAACATGAAGGTCAAGGCGGTGAAGTCCACCCTGACCGACGTGATCGACCCCGCCACCGCCAAGCCCGCGAACGACTGAGTCCCGCGCATGCTGAATTTCCCCCGCTGGGCGGTCGTCGCGATCCTCCTGCCGCTGCTGATCGGCATAACCTGCGCCGTGCCGAGCTTCCTGCCGGATACAGTGGTCGGGCAACTGCCCAAATTCATGCAGACCCGCGTGAATCTGGGCCTCGACCTGTCGGGCGGCAGCCATTTGCTGCTCGAAGCCTCGACCCAGGATGTCGCCAAGCAGCGCATCGCCAATATGGAGGAGCAGGTTCGCACGGAACTGCGCCGGGGCGATACCAAGATCGCGATCGGGGATATTTCGAGCCGCGACGGCAAGCTCAGCTTCATGGTCCGCAATCCGTCGGAAGTCGATGCCGCCGTCGAGCGCATCCGGCCGCTGACGCAAGGCGCGGGCCTGACCGGCCAGCGCGATTTCAATGTCGAGGTGGTGAACAGCTCCACCATCACCATCACGCCGACCCAGGCGGGCATCGACAATGCGGTGAAGGGCGCGATGGAAGTCGCGACCGAGGTCATCCGCAAGCGCATCGACGAAATGGGCACGCGTGAACCGACCATTCAGCAGCAGGGCGACAACCGCATCGTCGTGCAGGTGCCGGGCCTTCAGAATCCCAAGGCGCTGAAGGATCTGCTCGGTCAGACCGCCAAGCTGGAATTCAAGCTGGTCGACGTCAACGCCAATCCCGCCGAAGTCGCGCAGGGCCGTGCGCCGGTGGGCAGCGAAGTGCTGCCCTATCCGGCCAATCCGTCCGGGTCGCCGGTGATCGCGGTCCATCGCCAGGTGATGGTGTCCGGCGAGGACCTGACCGACGCGCAGCAGGGATTCAGCCCGCAGGGCAATGAGCCGATCGTCAACATCCGCTTCAACGGTGCAGGCGGACGGAAATTCGGCCAGGTGACGTCGCAGAATGTCAACCGGCCCTTCGCCATCATCCTCGACGGCAAGGTGTTGTCGGCGCCGAACATCAACGAACCGATTCTGGGCGGCAGCGCGCAGATCAGCGGCAGCTTCACCGTGGAAAGCGCCAACCAGCTCGCCATCGCGCTGCGTTCGGGCAAGCTGCCCGTCGCGCTGACCGTGGTGGAAGAACGCACCGTCGGCCCGCAGCTCGGCGCGGACTCGATCAAGGCGGGCCTGCTCGCCTCGGTGATCGCGGTCGCGGCGGTCGCTATGTTCATGTTCGCCAGCTATGGCCGGTTCGGCATGTATGCGAACCTCGCCGTCGCCATCAACGTGCTGGTGATCCTGGGCGTGATGGGGATACTCGGCGCGACGCTGACCCTACCCGGCATTGCCGGTTTCGTGCTGACCATTGGCACCGCGGTCGACGCCAACGTGCTGATCTACGAACGCATCCGCGAGGAGCGTCGCCGTGGCCGGAACGTCGTGCAAGCGATCGAACATGGCTATAAGGAAGCCAGCCGCACCATTTTCGAAGCGAACGTGACCCACGCCATTGCCGGCGGCATCATGCTCGCTCTGGGGTCGGGGCCGGTCAAGGGCTTCGCGATCGTGCTGCTGATCGGCATCGCGACCAGCGTGTTCACCGCCGTCACCTTCACGCGCCTGCTGGTGTCGCACTGGGTCCGCGCCAAGCGCCCGACCGAGATTCATATATGATCGGCGCGTTCACCTCATTTCCGTTCGCCCTGAGCTTGTCGAAGGGCCTGGCTGAGCCGCAGGCGAAGCCACTTCGCTTCGCTCTGTGCCGGGCTTCGACTTCGCTCAGCCCGAACGGGTTAGGGTAATCTTATGAAACTGCTTAAGCTCGTCCCCGACAACACCAATATCGGCTTCGTGAAGCTGCGCCACTGGGCCTTTGGCCTGACGGCGCTGCTGACGGTGCTGGCGGTCGGCGCGACCTTCTACAAGGGGCTCAATCTGGGCGTCGATTTCGTCGGCGGCCTGATGATCGAGGCGAAGTTCCAGCAGCCGCCGCAGACCGACAAGGTGCGCCAGGTGGTCGACCGTCTGGGCGTGGGCGATGGCTCGCTCCAGCAATTTGGCGATCCCCGAACGGTGCAGATCCGCCTGCCGCTCCCCGAACAGGGCGGCGCGGGCGCGGCCAACGCCATCGTCGAAAAGGCGCGCAAGGCGATGACCGCGGAATTTCCCGGCGTCACCTTCTCCCGCTACGACACGGTGTCGGGCAAGGTGTCGGGCGAACTGATCCAGAACGGCGTGCTGGCGGTGATGCTGGCGGTGATCGGCATCGCGATCTTCTCCTGGTTCCGCTATGAATGGCAGTTCGGCATCTCGACCTTCGTCGCGATCATGCACGACGTGCTGATGACGCTGGGCTTCTTCGCCATCACGCAACTGGAATTCGACCTCAACATCGTGGCCGCCGTGCTGACGATCGTGGGCTATTCGATCAACGACAAGATGGTGATCGACGACCGCATCCGCGAAAATATGCGCAAATATCGCAAGATGGACATGAAGGCGCTGATCGACCTGTCGGTCAACGAAACGCTGCCGCGCACCGTCATGACCTCCGTCACCGTGCTGCTGGCGCTGGGCGCATTGCTGCTGCTGGGCGGCCATGTGCTGCGCGGCTTCACGGCGGCCATGATGCTGGGCATCATCGTCGGCACTTATTCGTCGGTCTATGTGTCCTCCTCGCTGCTCATCACGCTGGGCCTGTCGCCCGCGACGGCGGAGAAGAAGGCGGCGAAGACCAATATCGCCGCCCAGGCCGAGCGCATGGGGCCGCGTGATGATGGAGCGCGGTCCTGAACGGCAACCGGTCCGGGATCGAACTGCGCCGCGATGAATCGGGGCAGGGGCCGATCGTCACCGGCTTTCAGGGGCGGGGTTTCCGGGTCCGCGACGATGTCTTTCCCGATGGCCTGCTGCTCTCGCCAGTCCGGGCCTTGGCATGGCAGAGCGCGCCGGCCATCGACGCGTTGACGGTCGCTGATCTGGGCGATCTGTTTGATCTCGATCCATTGCCCGAATTTCTGCTGGTCGGCACTGGGCTGGGCTTGCGCCAGCCGCCGCGTCCCTTCGTGCGCGAACTGGAGGCCAGGGGCATCGGTGTCGAGGTGATGGACAGCCGCGCCGCCGCCCGCGCCTGGGGCGTGCTGCGCGCCGAGGAACGCTGGATCGTCGCGGCGCTGCTGCCGCTTATCTGAAGGGCCTTTCCGGGCCGCTTGCGCTTTGTTCTTCCTTTGCCTACTCTTGTCGCCAAGTTCCGGCGCTTTTCGGCGCTGGCGAAGAAGAAAAGAGATACGGCCATGGTGCAGCACAGCCGCCCATCGCCGCAGAGTTCCGGCCCAGCCGGCGGAATTTCGGGCAAAGGGGTCCGTTCCGGTCAGGGCAATGGGAGCAAGGCTGCGGCCCTCACTCCCCCGTCGAAACCGCGGGGCCTTTTGCCTCATCCGCTGCGTGGGCGCCGCTCTTATGCGGCCATCGACCTTGGCACCAACAATTGCCGCCTGCTGATCGCCAAGCCATCGGCGGACGGCTTCATCGTCGTTGACGCCTTTTCGCGAATCGTGCGGTTGGGGGAGGGGCTGGCGGCATCCGGCCGGATCAGCGACGAAGCCATTGAGCGTGCGATTTCAGCCCTGTCGGTGTGCGCTGACAAGCTGCGCCGCCGTCATGTCACTCTCGCCCGCTCGGTCGCGACGGAGGCGTGCCGCCGCGCCTCCAACGGGGCGGAATTCATCCAGCGCGTCTATCGCGAGACCGGCATCGCCCTCGACATCATCAGCGCGCAGGAAGAGGCGCGGCTGGCCGTGATGGGCTGCCATGCGCTGCTGGAACCGGGCAATGGGCCTGCGTTGATCTTCGATATTGGCGGCGGATCGACCGAGCTTGTGCTGGTGGATGCCAATCGCGAGGGCGCGCCGCACATCGTCGATTGGGTGAGCGCGCCCTGGGGCGTGGTCTCGCTGACCGAAAGCGAACCTTTCGACCATGCCGATCCGATGGACCGGCTGTCGGCCTATGGCCGGATGCGCGCGCGGGTGGCCGATGCTTTCGCGCCGCTGGCCCGTCGTCTGCCTTCTCCACAGGCCGATATTCGCTTGCTGGGCACGTCGGGCACGGTGACGACGCTCGCCAGCCTGCATCTCGACCTGCCGCGTTATGATCGGCAGGCGATCGACGGGTTGATCGTGCCCTCGACGTCGATGCGGGCGATTTCGGCGCGGCTGTCGTCCATGCCCTTGGTGGAGCGGCAGAAGCTGCCCTGCATCGGCACGGAGCGGGCCGATCTGGTCGTGGCGGGCTGCGCCATATTGGAATCCATCCTCGACATCTGGCCCGCTCAGCGATTGGGCGTGGCCGACCGGGGCATTCGTGAAGGCATATTGCGCGGCCTGATGGACCGCGACGGAGTGAAGATGTGAGAGGCACTGGTGCCGGCAAGGTGCGGGTCAAGACGGCGAAGGGGCGGACCGCGCAGTCCACCCGCTGGCTCGAACGGCAGTTGAACGATCCCTATGTCCGCCGCGCCAAGGCGGAAGGGTGGCGCAGCCGCGCCGCCTTCAAGCTGATCGAACTGGATGAGAAATTCCATTTCGTGAAGGGATCGCGGGCGGTGGTCGATCTGGGCGTGGCACCGGGCGGCTGGGCGCAGGTGGTGCGCAAGCTTTGCCCCAAGGCGAAGGTGGTGGGCATTGACCTGCTGCCGACCGATCCGATTCCGGGCGTGACCCTGTTCCAGATGGACTTCATGGACGACAGGGCGCCCGCCTTGTTGGCGGAGGCTTTGGGCGATGCGCCGGATCTGGTGATTTCCGACATGGCGGCCAATACGGTCGGGCATGCGGCGACGGACCATCTGCGCACCATGGGGCTGGTCGAGGCGGCGGCCATGTTCGCGGTGGAGAATCTGCGCAAGGGCGGCACTTTCGTCGCGAAGGTGTTCGCGGGCGGTACGGATGCTGATCTGCTGGCCATCCTCAAGAAGCATTTCACGACGATCAAGCATGCCAAGCCGCCTGCCAGCCGCAAGGGCAGCGTCGAATGGTATGTCGTCGCGCAGGGCTTCAAGGGGCGGCCTGAGCAGGGCTGATCGCGTCGGGTTGCGCGGGACTTCCATCTTCCAAAGCCAAGAGATTGAAATGCCACCGTGTTCCTGCGAAGGCACTGGAGCGAGACAGGTGGCTCGCGACAGCACAGTTCGGCCCTTGGAACTGGACTCCTGCGTTGGCTCCGCCGCCCTTCGGGTCGCAGGAGCGCGGTAGGGTGGTCCGGGGGAAGGCCGAACGGCGCGCAGGGGGATTTTGCTTTGGTTTCGACGGTATCGACGGTCGCCTATCTCGGGCTGGAGGCGCGCGGCGTGGAGGTGCAGTGCCAGCTTGTGCCCGGCCTGCCCAATTTCATCGTCGTCGGCCTGCCCGACAAGGCGGTCGCGGAAAGCCGTGAGCGGGTGCGCAACGCCATTGCCGCCATCGGCCTGTCGCTGCCGCCCAAGCGGATCACCGTGAACCTGTCGCCCGCCGATCTGCCCAAGGAAGGATCGCATTTCGACCTGCCGATCGCGTTGGCTTTGCTCGGCGCCATGGGCGTGATCGATGCCGAGACGCTGGCGGGTTATGTCGTCGTCGGGGAACTGGGGCTGGATGGCCGGATCGCGCCGACGCCGGGCGTGCTGCTCGCCGCGCTCCATGCCGGAGAGCGGGAATTGGGCCTCGTCTGCCCTGTGGCGCAGGGAGCGGAAGCCGCCTGGGCCGGGCAGGTGGAGGTCATCGCCGCGCCGGACCTGCTGACCATCCTCAACCATTTCAAGGGCACCGCCGCGCTGTCCCCGCCGCAGCCGGGCGAGGTGGAACCGCCGGTGCGGACCGCCGATCTCCGCCAGGTGAAGGGACAGGAGACGGCCAAGCGCGCGCTGGAGATCGCGGCGGCGGGCGGGCATAATCTGCTGATGATCGGGCCGCCAGGCGCGGGCAAATCGCTGATGGCGAGTTGCCTGCCGGGAATATTGCCTGAACTGACTCCGGGGGAGGCGCTGGAAACCTCCATGGTGGCGAGTGTCGCCGGGACGCTGGAGGGCGGGCGGATCAGCCGGGCGCGGCCCTTCCGCAATCCGCATCACAGCGCGTCGATGGCGGCGCTGGTCGGCGGCGGGCACAAGGCGCGGCCAGGCGAGGTCAGCATGGCGCATCTGGGCGTGCTGTTCCTCGACGAATTGCCGGAGTTCCAGCGGACCGTGCTGGATTCGCTGCGGCAGCCGTTGGAGTCGGGCGAAGTCACGGTGGCGCGCGCCAATGCGCATGTGACCTTTCCGGCGCGGGTGCAGTTGGTGGCGGCGATGAATCCGTGCCGCTGCGGGCATCTGGGCGATCCGGCGCTGGCTTGCTCAAGGGCGCCGCGTTGCGCGGCGGATTATCAGGCCAAGGTGTCGGGGCCTCTGCTGGACCGCATCGACCTGCATGTCGAGGTGCAGGCGGTGACGGCGGCGGACCTGGTATTGCCGCCGCCCGCCGAAGGATCGGCCGAGGTCGCGGCGCGGGTCGCGGCGGCCCGGTATGTGCAGACGCGGCGCTATGAGGGAACGCGCATACGCACCAATGCCGAGGTGGATGGCGAGCGGCTGGAGGATGTCGCGGGGCCGGATCAGGCGGGGCGCGAGCTGCTGGCGCAGGCGGCTGCGGCGATGAAGCTGTCGGCGCGGGGCTATACGCGGGTGCTGCGGGTGGCGCGGACCATTGCCGACCTTGCCGGGGCCGAGCGGGTCGGACGGGTGCATGTGGCGGAGGCGCTGAGCTATCGGCGGAGGGCGCCGGTGAATTGATTAGCTAGGGCCGGTGGGGTCTGGTCGGGGCAATTGTAGCCGTTAATCGATACGTGCTCCTGCGCAGGCAGGAGCCCAGTTCCGCCCTCAGTGGATCACCGCGACAAAGGAACTGGGCTCCTGCCTGCGCAGGAGCACGGCGTACCCAGACCGAACATCAAAAGCAGCTCTCCACTCAAACCGGCCTTTTGCCGTTCAAGCCGCGCTGTCGTTGGCGATCAGCTTGAGTTCACCCGCCGCGACCTGGCCGTTTTCCTTGTGGGTGAAGCGGCCCTCGATGCGGCTGCCCGGCGCGATCGAGATGCTCTCATAGATGACGTCGCCGGTGATGCGGGCGCTGCTTTCCACCACCAGCTCCTCCGCCGTGATCGACCCGTCGACCAGCCCGGCGAGCCGCGCGCTTTGCGCCACGACATGGCCGGCGATGCGGCTGTCCGGTCCTTGCACCAGGGCAGCGCAGCTTATGTCGCCCTCCACCGTGCCGTCGATATGCAGGTCGACGCTGGCGGTCAGGTTGCCACTGATCGTCACGTCGCCGCCGATCAGGGAGAAGGGGGTGTTCTTAGCCCCGGTTGCCGACATCTGCGAGGCGCGCCGTGGCGATTTGCTGGATTTGGAGAACATCTTTGCGAGCCTCGAGGAAGCGGCGGGGATTGATGGGATTGCCGTTCACGCGCACCTCGAAATGGAGATGCGGGCCGGTGGAGCGGCCGGTCGAGCCCATGCGGGCGATCTTCTCGCCGCGCGTGACGGACTGGCCGACGCGGGCATCGAAGCCGGACAAATGGGCATAGCGGGTCATCAGGCCGTTGCCGTGCGTGACCTCCACCACATTGCCGTAGCCGCTGCGCTGGCCGACGAAGCTGACCTTGCCCGACGCGGCGGCCAGGATCGGCTGGCCCATGCTGCCGGGGAAATCCAGGCCCGCGTGGAAGGCGGCATGGCCGTTGAACGGATCGCTGCGATAGCCGTAGCTGCTGCTGAGCATCGGCGTCGCGGTGGGCTTGCCTGAAGGGATGGTGAGCAGGCTGGCTTCCAGAAATTCCATGCGGGCCAGCGCCTTGGCCAGCTTTTCGAACTCGCCCGGCATCGCGTCCTGCCCTGCCCACGGGACGAAGGGACCGCCCTGGGCGCGGGCGGCCTTCCGCGCAAGGCTGTCGGGATTGAGGCCGAAGCTGCGGATCGCGGCGGCGGCCTGGTCGGCGCGCTGCTGGACCGCGCCGGTCAGCAGCGCGGCGAAGCGGCGCTGGCGGGCGTCGATCTTGAGCAGCGGGGCGGCTTCGGGGGCGGCGCTGATCTTGGCGTCGAGCTTGGGCGCGCCCTTGCTGGTCCGCGCATCGGGTTTGCCGACCACATCCGCGGCAGGGGAGGCATCCTCCTTGCCGAAATGGGTGCGGTAGAGATCGTCCATGAAATCCTGCCGCTCTTCCAGCTCATGGGCGAGCTGATCGACGGACTTGCGATAGGTCGCGACCTGGCTGGCGGTGCTGGCGACGGCCTTGCCCTGCGCGGTCAGGGCGGCGCGGTCCTGCTCCATCCTAGCGCCGCTGGCGGCCATGGACAGGGTGAGGCCCGCCCAGCCGATCAGCGCGGACGAGACAAGCCCGGCGGCGACAAGCTGCGCCTTGCGCGAAACGCGGATGAACTTCACCTGGCCGCCAGAGCGCAGGAAAATCTCCCGTTCCGGGCACAGCTTCGAACACTGGGCCGTCATCCTGGCCCAGAGGGCGGCTGCCCCCGTCTTGCTCTGTTGCGACAATTGCGACCCCGTGTGCTTTTTTAGTGAACAGGTCGCTAACAAAAGGAATCGAGTCGCGCGAATCCGGGAGAGCGGACTCGTGACGAGTCGAACGATGAACGGGATGAAACGTGGAACCTGCATTTCGGTTCCGCGCCGCGGAAAATTTTTCTAAGCCGGACCAAGGGCTTCTGTAACGGGGTTCCAATCCAGCATCTGTGGTACCTGGGAAGCCGGCACAGCCGCGCCGAAATGGAAGCCCTGGCCATAATGGCATCCGCCGGCGCGCAGATAGTCCAGTTGCCGCGGATTTTCGACGCCCTCCGCCACGGTGCGGATGCCCAGGCTGTAGGCGAGGTTGAGCACCGTGCGCACGATCGCCGCGTCGTCCGGGTCGGTCTCGACGTCGTGGATGAAGCGCCGGTCGATCTTGATGATGTCGATCGGAAACTGCTTGAGGTGCGAGAGCGAGGCGTAGCCGGTACCGAAATCGTCGAGCGCGATCGAGATTCCGGCGGCGCTCAGGCGATGAAGGCTGCGTTCCACCACTTCGGCGTTGCGGCCCAGGAAGACCGATTCCGTGACCTCCAGCTCGATCCGCTGCGGCGGCACGCCGGCCTTGGCCATCCCGTCCAACAGCCGGTCGGGAAAGCTGCCGTCATGCAGTTCGACGCCGGGCACGTTGATCGCGACATGGCCGAAATCCACATTCTGGTCCTGCCAGCGGCGGCAATCGGCCAGCACCTGGCCCAGCATGCGTTCGGTGATCACCCGGCCCAGTTCGGAATGTTCGAAGGCGGCGGCGATTTCGCCCGGCATGATGATCGATCCGTCGGGCCGGACGCAACGCAGCAACGCCTCGAAGCCGATGACCCGGCCGGTCGCCAGGTCGACCTTGGGCTGGTACCAGGGCGTGGGCGGGGCATGGACCAGCGCGTCGCGGGCGCGCTCCAGCATCCGCGCCTCGCGCTGCCAGCGTTCGAGCAGATGCGGTTCGAAGAGGCAGGCCCGCCCGCGACCGCCATTCTTCGCCTCGTAAAGCGCGATGTCGGCATGTTTCATAAGGTCGGCCATGTCGCCGGCATGCTCCGGGAACAGCGCGACGCCCATGGACACGCGGCAGTCTATGTCGCGCGTGCCATGGTTCAGCGGACGGTGGAGTCGGCAGATCATGCGCGAGAGGATGGCGTCAAGGTCCGCCGCGGTGCGCAGGCGGGTCAGCAGCACGGCGAATTCGTCGCCGCCCATGCGCGCCACCAGATCGCCGGGGCGCACGGCTTCGCGCAGGCGTTCGGCTACGGCGCTCAGCAGCGCGTCGCCGGCGTCATGGCCCGCGCTGTCGTTGATCCGCTTGAATTCGTCGACGTCGATCAGCACCACCGCCATCTGCCCGCCGGTGCGGCTGGTGGCGCCCGCCGCCTGGGTCAGCGTCGCCATGAAGTGGGAGCGGTTGGCAAGGCCGGTCAGCGCGTCGGTCATGGCCAGATGGGCGAGGTGGCGCTCGGCCTCCTTGCGGGCGGTGATGTCGACGATGCTGGAAAGGATGCAGTCCTCCCCTCCGATCGCGATCGGGCGGGACGACAGCAGGACGTCGTGCACGGCGTTGTCGCGGCAGACGATGCGGCATTCGTGATTGTCGACTTCCCGGCCGCTGGCGATGCGGTCGCGCAGGCTGTTCTGTGCGACCCCGTCTTCACCCAGCATGCGGACCCGCGAAAGGTCGCCTTCGGGGGCGAAACTGTTGGCGGCGGCATCGTTGAAGCGGACCAGGCTGCCGTCCGGGCGGGAGACGAGCAGGGGGATGGGGACGCTCATGAACATCCGCTCCAGCGTCTCGCTGTTGCTGGCGAGCGCGGCGCGGGCGTGCTGCGCGATCTGGCTGGCCGTCCATGCCTTGCGCTGCAGGCGGTTGGTGCGCGCGATCGCGATCCACATGCCGCAATGCAGGATCAGCACCGCCATGACCATGCCGGGCGCGGTCGGGGACAGCGGGGCAGGCGCCATATAGCCGATCAGCAGCGCCACCCCGCAGCCCAGGCCGCCGCCGACATTGCCGCGAAAGCTGGTGGGCACGACGAGGTAGAAGATCAGCGGCAGCATCACCAGCACGAAGATGGCGATGTCGCTGCGCGAGGAGACGAGGAAGGCGACGCCGATCGCAGTCGCCACCTGCCAGGCGAAGCAGATCCGCTCGACCGCGCGGAAATTCACCATATGGCGGCTGAAGGACAGGCAGGCGAGCGACCAGAGCAGGACGGCGACGCGGGCGGGAACCGCGACCCAGAAATGCGGCGTTCCGGCAAAGCGCCAGTCGCTGAAGAGGAACAGCGCGTTGAGGATCGCGGACAGCAGGAACAGCATGCGGGCATGGCGCTGCGACTCGGGCAGGCGGTCCGCCTGAAAAGCGGCCTCCATGTCCGGATCGCGGAATTCGCCGGTAATCGTCGAAAGCTGGGTCACATTCCGTCCACGCGCGCCTTCCCTGGCGACATCCGGAGGGAGGATAGATGGGCTGTCCTTATCAATTTCCTAATGGTGCCTTCACCATGCTGAAACGGACGCGAAGCAAGGGCTTTCGGCCTCGTCCTTGACCGGTGGGACCGGCATGGCTATAGGCGCGCCTGCCCAAAGGCCGGAATGGACGGATTCGTTCGCGCCGGATCCGGCTCTGGGGGCGTCAGAGCTGAACATTGCCGGTGCTCTTGCGGCTCCGGGCGGGTTTCCGCCGGAGCCTTTGCCGTTTGGGGACGATTCGTTCGATGCGGGTCGTTCCGGGCGGCAAGGAACGCGGGAATGCAGGTAAAGTAACTGAAAAAGGTGAAGGGCTTCATGCCAACAATCAACCAGCTGGTCCGCAAGGGCCGCGAGCTGCAGAAGACCAAGTCGAAGGTCCCTGCCATGGAAGCGAACCCGCAGAAGCGCGGCGTTTGCACCCGTGTTTACACGACGACCCCGAAGAAGCCGAACTCGGCTCTCCGTAAGGTGGCGAAGGTGCGTCTGGTCAACCAGCGCGAAGTCATCACCTACATTCCGGGTGAAGGCCACAACCTTCAGGAGCACAGCGTTGTGCTGATCCGCGGCGGCCGCGTACGCGACCTTCCCGGTGTGCGCTACCACGTGCTGCGCGGCGTTCTGGATACCCAGGGCGTCAAGGACCGTAAGCAGAGCCGTTCGAAGTACGGCGCGAAGCGTCCGAAGTAAGGGAGACTAAAGCATGTCACGTCGTCGTCGCCCCGAAAAGCGCGTTATCCTGCCCGATCCCAAGTTCGGTGATATCGTGCTGTCGAAGTTCATGAACAGCATCATGCAGGACGGCAAGAAGGCCGTCGCTGAGTCCATCGTTTACGGTGCGCTCGAAACTGTCGAGACGAAGTCCAAGAAGGACCCGATCGGCATGTTCCATGACGCGCTGAACAATGTGAAGCCCGGCATCGAAGTTCGCAGCCGCCGCGTCGGCGGTGCGACCTATCAGGTCCCCGTCGAAGTGCGCCCCGAGCGCGCCCAGGCGCTGGCCATCCGCTGGCTGATCACAGCGTCGCGCAACCGCAGCGAAACCACCATGGCCGCCCGCCTGTCGGGCGAGCTGCTGGACGCCGCCAACAACCGCGGCAATGCCGTGAAGAAGCGCGAAGACACGCACCGCATGGCGGAAGCGAACCGCGCCTTCTCGCACTATCGCTGGTAAGCATAGGGAACGGGCGTCCTTGGGCGCCCGTTTCTATCTGGCCATGCTCCGGGAAATCCGTCCGTTCGCCTTGGGTCTACCCATGGCGGACGGATTGGTTTAGGGGCCAGCCGCAAGACTCATCCCCTCACCGCCGGCGCGCCGGCAACGGAGAAGCATCATGGCCCGCAGCCATCCGCTCGAACGCTATCGCAATTTCGGTATCATGGCGCATATCGACGCCGGCAAGACCACCACGACCGAGCGTATTCTTTACTATACCGGCAAGTCCTACAAGATCGGTGAAGTCCATGACGGCGCCGCCACCATGGACTGGATGGAGCAGGAGCAGGAGCGTGGCATCACCATCACGTCGGCTGCGACCACCTGCATCTGGAACGACCACCGCCTGAACATCATCGACACCCCCGGCCACGTCGACTTCACGATCGAAGTCGAGCGTTCGCTGCGCGTGCTCGACGGCGCGGTCGCCGCGTTCGACGGCGTTGCCGGCGTGGAGCCGCAGTCGGAAACCGTGTGGCGCCAGGCGGACAAGTACAAGGTTCCGCGGATGTGCTTCATCAACAAGCTCGACCGCACCGGCGCCAATTTCTATTATTGCGTGCAGACGATCATCGATCGCCTGGGCGCGACCCCGGCCGTCCTCTATCTGCCCATCGGCGCAGAATCGGAGTTCAAGGGTCTGGTCGATCTGGTCGAGAACCGCGCCATCATCTGGAAGGATGAGAATCTGGGCGCCGAATTCTCCTATGAAGCGATCCCCGACGATCTGGCCGACAAGGCCGCCGAATATCGGGAAAAGCTGATCGAACTCGCCGTCGAACAGGACGACGAGGCGATGGAAGCCTATCTCGAAGGCAATCTGCCCGACACCGCGACGCTCAAGAAGCTGATCCGCAAGGGCACGCTCAACCAGTCGTTCGTGCCGGTCCTGTGCGGCTCGGCGTTCAAGAATAAGGGCGTGCAGCCTTTGCTCGACGCGGTCGTGGACTATCTGCCTTCGCCGCTCGACATTGAAGACGTGCAGGGCATCAATCCCGACACCGAACAGCCCGACAGCCGTGCGACCGCGGACGATGCGCCCTTCTCAGGCCTGGCGTTCAAGATCATGAACGATCCGTTCGTCGGTTCGTTGACCTTCCTGCGCGTCTATTCGGGCACCCTGACCAAGGGCACCTATCTGAACTCGGTCAAGGACAAGAAGGAAAAGATCGGCCGTATGCTCCTCATGCACGCGAACTCGCGTGAGGACATCGACGCCGCCTATGCCGGCGACATCGTCGCGCTGGCCGGTATGAAGGAAACCACTACCGGCGATACGCTGTGCGCCGAGCGCCAGCCGATCATCCTGGAGCGGATGGAATTCCCCGAGCCGGTGATCGAACTGTCGGTTGAACCCAAGACCAAGGCCGACCAGGAAAAGATGGGCGTCGCGCTCAACCGTCTGGCTGCCGAAGATCCGTCCTTCCGCGTCTCGACCGACCATGAGTCGGGCCAGACCATCATCAAGGGCATGGGCGAACTGCACCTCGAAATCCTGGTCGACCGCATGAAGCGCGAGTTCAAGGTCGAGGCGAATGTCGGCGCGCCGCAAGTCGCCTATCGCGAATATCTGAAGAAGCCGGTCGACATCGACTACACCCACAAGAAGCAGTCGGGCGGCACCGGTCAGTTCGGGCGCATCAAGGTGAAGCTGACGCCGGGCGAGCGCGGTGCGGGCATCATCTTCAAGGACGAGATCAAGGGCGGCAACATTCCGAAGGAATATATCCCCGCGATCGAGAAGGGCATGCGTGAGACGGCGGCGACCGGTTCGCTGATCGGCTTCCCGATCATCGACTTCGAAATCCTGCTGTATGACGGCGCGTATCACGACGTCGACTCGTCGGCGCTGGCGTTCGAAATCACCGGCCGCGCCGCGATGCGCGAAGCGGCGCAGAAGTCGGGCATCACCCTGCTTGAGCCAGTCATGAAGGTCGAGGTCGTCACCCCGGAAGAATATCTGGGCGACGTCATTGGGGACATGAACAGCCGTCGCGGTCAGATTCAGGGCACCGACAGCCGCGGCAACGCGCAGGTGGTCGAGGCGATGGTGCCGCTGGCCAACATGTTCGGTTATGTGAACTCGTTGCGGTCCTTCACCCAGGGTCGTGCGAATTACTCGATGATCTTCTCGCACTATGACGAAGTGCCGCAGAATGTGGCGGACGAAGTCAAGGCGAAGATGGCCTGATGATTTTTCTCTGGCCGGGCCGTGCGAACGGCTCGGTTAGGGGCTGGTAATCTGTGAATTTGCTGCTATGGACGCGCCTTCGCGAGGCGCGGCCGAGCGGTCAGACAAAAGCTGATTTGATTAGAAGGTAGGATAAAATGGCTAAGGCTAAGTTTGAGCGGACCAAGCCGCACTGCAACATCGGCACCATCGGTCACGTCGACCATGGCAAGACCTCGCTGACCGCAGCGATCACCAAGGTGCTCGCCGAAACCGGCGGCGCGACCTTCGTCGACTATGCCAATATCGACAAGGCGCCCGAAGAGCGCGAGCGCGGCATCACCATTTCGACCGCCCACGTCGAATATGAGACCGAAGCCCGTCACTACGCGCACGTCGACTGCCCGGGTCACGCCGACTACGTCAAGAACATGATCACCGGTGCGGCCCAGATGGACGGCGCCATCCTCGTCGTTTCGGCCACCGACGGTCCGATGCCGCAGACCCGCGAGCACATCCTGCTCGCCCGCCAGGTCGGCGTGCCGCAGCTCGTCGTGTTCATGAACAAGGTTGACCTCGTCGACGATCCGGAAATCCTCGAGCTGGTCGAGCTGGAAATCCGCGAACTGCTGTCGTCCTACGACTTCGACGGCGACAACATCCCCGTCATCCCCGGCTCGGCCGTGAAGGCGCTGGACGGCACGAACGATGAAATCGGCAAGCAGGCCGTTCTGAAGCTGATGGAAGCGGTCGACACCTTCATCCCGCAGCCGGAGCGTCCGATCGACAAGCCCTTCCTGATGCCGATCGAAGACGTGTTCTCGATCTCGGGCCGCGGCACCGTCGTGACCGGCCGTGTCGAAACCGGCATCGTCAAGGTTGGTGAAGAAGTCGAGATCGTCGGCATCAAGGACACCCGCAAGACCACCGTCACCGGCGTGGAAATGTTCCGCAAGCTGCTCGACGAAGGTCGCGCGGGCGACAATATCGGTGCACTGATCCGTGGCGTGGGCCGTGAAGAAGTCGAGCGCGGTCAGGTTCTGGCCAAGCCCGGCACCATCACCCCGCACACCGAGTTCGACGCGGAAGTCTACGTTCTGTCGAAGGAAGAAGGCGGCCGTCACACCCCGTTCTTCGCGAACTATCGTCCGCAGTTCTACTTCCGCACCACCGACGTGACCGGCGAAGTGATCCTGCCCGAAGGCACCGAGATGGTCATGCCCGGCGACAATGTGAAGCTCGGCGTCAAGCTGATCGCGCCTATCGCCATGGACCAGGGTCTGCGCTTCGCCATCCGCGAAGGCGGTCGTACCGTCGGTGCAGGGGTTGTCGGCACGATCTCGAAGTAATATAGGACCGCAGCGGCGCGAATCGCCTGATTCGCGCCGCTGAGTTTTTCGCCGCCCCGGATCGCCTTTCTCCGGCTCGACTGAGCTAGAAGGGCCAGAAACGGGGCGGTAAATTTTTGTTGGCGCATTTTCACAAGTCATCGGCTGCTCCGGCTGATTTTTGAAAATGCTCTGAGTTTTTGGCTCTTTCGCATCGGTACAGGAACAATGGACAGCAACATCCGCATTCGCCTCAAGGCGTTCGATCATCGCGTGCTTGATCAGGCGACCGGCGACATCGCCGACACCGCCCGCCGCACTGGCGCCCTTATCCGCGGTCCGATTCCCCTTCCGACGCGCATCGAAAAGTTCACGGTCAACCGTGGTCCGCACATCGACAAGAAGTCGCGCGAGCAGTTCGAAGTCCGCACGTACAAGCGTATGCTTGACATCGTGCAGCCGACGCCGCAGACGGTCGACGCGCTGATGAAGCTGGACCTGGCTGCCGGCGTGAACGTCGAAATCAAGTTGGCCTAAAGCCGACAAGTCCCTGCTCTCCGAAAGGCGGGCAGGGTATCGGGTATTTCGGGAAACCGGAAACTCAAACGACACAAGGGATACCGCACGGCCTTTCCGGTAAACCGGAACGGCTCGTGGTCCTGGTCCCCCGTCGCCTTTCCCTGGCGGGATCGGCATCCAACCCGGACGGGGTGATCTATTATTTGGGTTGGGCCGCGAAGGAGAGATCCTGAGCGGTTTTTTCGTTGGATACGCCCGCTGCTAAGGCGGGCCTCTATGGGAGTAATCAGTGATGCGCACAGGCGTGATCGCTAAGAAAGTCGGGATGACCCGTCTGTTCCAGGAGGACGGACGTCATATTCCCGTTACGGTTCTGGCCCTTGAGGGCAATCAGGTCGTGGCCCGCAAGGAAGTCGACCGTGACGGTTATGTCGCGGTTCAGCTCGGTGCGGGCGTCGCGAAGGTCAAGAATGTCGCCAAGCCGCAGCGCGGCCACTTCGCCAAGGCGGAAGTGGAGCCGAAGGCGCGTCTGGTCGAATTCCGTGTCGCCGAGGACGCGCTCCTCGATGTCGGCGCCGAGATCGCGGCCGATCATTTCATCGCCGGTCAGTTGGTCGATGTCGCCGGTCACACCCAGGGTAAGGGTTTTGCCGGCGCCATGAAGCGCTGGGGCTTCGGCGGTATGCGCGCCACCCACGGCGTGTCCATCAGCCACCGTGCCCATGGTTCGACCGGTAACCGTCAGGATCCGGGCCGCGTCTTCAAGAACAAGAAGATGGCGGGTCACATGGGTGATCGCGAGCGCACGCAGCAGAATCTCGAAATCGTCCGTACGGACGTCGAGCGTGGCCTGCTGTTCGTCAAGGGTTCGGTTCCGGGCGCCAAGGGCACCTGGCTGACCGTCAGCGACGCCGTCAAGGTGAAGCGCCCGGCCGACGCGCCTTATCCGGCGAGCCTGAAGCAGGCTGCCAACAGCAACAACGCTCCGGCCGAGACGCCCGCTGAAGAAGTGGCTGCTCCCGAAGCGACCGAAGGCCAGGAGGGCTAATCCATGAAGGTCAATGTACAGACCCTCGACGGCAGCAACGTCTCTGGGGCCGCCGCTGAAGTGGAGCTGAACGATGCCGTGTTCGGTATCGAGCCCCGCACCGACATTCTGCACCGCGTCGTCACCTGGCAGCTCGAAAAGCGCCGGGCTCCGACCCGCGCCACCCGTGAGCGTTCGGACGTTGCCCGCACCGGCAAGAAGTTCGGTCGCCAGAAGGGCGGCGGTACGGCTCGTCACGGCGATCGCCGCGCTCCCGTCTTCATCGGCGGTGGTAAGGCTCACGGCGCCCGCGCCCGCACCTTCGGTCACGACCTCAACAAGAAGGTTCGTGCGCTCGGCCTGAAGATGGCCCTGTCGTCGAAGGCGAAGAGCGGCTCGCTGATCGTTCTCGACAATCTCGATGTGGCGGAAGGCAAGACCAAGGCTCTGGTCGCGCACCTCGCCAAGCTGAACCTCAACAAGGCGCTGTTCATCGACGGCGACGCGGTGAATGTCAGCTTCGCGAAGGCTTCGGCCAACATCATCGGCGTGAACCTGCTGCCGGCCGTCGGCGCCAACGTTTACGACATCCTGAAGGCCGATTCGCTGGTGCTCACCCGCGCCGCGGTCGAAAAGCTGGAGGCCCGTTTCAATGGCTAAGAAAGAAGCCGCAACCGTGGACAACCGTCATTATGACGTCGTTGTCGCGCCGGTGATCACCGAGAAGTCGACGCTTCTCTCCGAGAACAACGCCGTGGTCTTCAAGGTCGCCAATGACGCGTCCAAGCCGGAGATCAAGGCCGCCGTCGAGGCGATCTGGGGCGTGAGCGTCAAGAGCGTGAACACGCTGGTCGCCAAGGGCAAGACC
Source organism: Sphingobium sp. 15-1 (assembly GCF_013375535.1). Lineage (GTDB taxonomy): Bacteria > Pseudomonadota > Alphaproteobacteria > Sphingomonadales > Sphingomonadaceae > Sphingobium > Sphingobium aromaticivastans. The sequence continues at coordinate 2,215,520 of NZ_JABXJG010000001.1, read as the reverse complement.
AAGAAGTGGAAGGGCAAGCCCTACACCCGCTCGGACGTGAAGAAGGCGATCGTTCGTCTGGCTGATGGCCAATCGATCGACATCACCGAAGGAGTGCGCTGACCATGGCGCTGAAGACATATAACCCGACGAGCCCGGCCCAGCGCGGCCTGATCCTCGTCGACCGCAGCGGCCTGCACAAAGGCAAGCCCGTCAAGGCGCTGACCGAAGGCAAGCGCAAGACCGGCGGCCGCAACAACAAGGGCCATGTGACCTCGCGCGGCATCGCCGGCGGTCACAAGCAGCGTTACCGCATCATCGACTTCAAGCGTCGCCTGTGGGACGTGGAAGGCACGGTCGAGCGTCTGGAATATGACCCCAACCGCACGGCCTTCATCGCGCTGGTCAACTATCCCGACGGCACCCAGGCCTATATCCTGGCGCCGCAGCGTCTGGCTCCCGGTGACAAGGTCATCGCGGGCAAGAAGACCGACGTGAAGCCGGGCAATGCGATGGAACTCGGCCAGATGCCGGTCGGCACCATCATCCACAATATCGAGATGAAGCCCGGCAAGGGTGGTCAGCTCTGCCGTTCGGCGGGCACCTATGCCCAGCTGGTCGGTCGCGATCGTGGCATGGTGATGGTCCGCCTGTCCTCTGGCGAGCAGCGCTATATCCGTTCGGACTGCATGGGCACCGTGGGTGCCGTGTCGAACCCGGACAATGCCAACACCAATCTCGCCAAGGCCGGCCGTAACCGCTGGCTCGGCAAGCGTCCGCTGACGCGCGGTGTGGCGAAGAACCCGGTCGATCACCCGCATGGCGGTGGTGAAGGCCGGACCTCGGGCGGCCGTCATCCGGTCACGCCCTGGGGCAAGCCGACCAAGGGTGCGCGCACCCGCCACAACAAGGCGACGGACAAGTTCATCATCCGTAGCCGCCACGCGAAGAAGAAGAGGTAAGCGAGATGGCTCGTTCCGTCTGGAAAGGTCCGTTCGTGGACCTCAGCCTTCTGAAGAAGGCGGAAACCGCGCAGGACGCCGGTGGCCGTTCGGGTCCGATCAAAACCTGGTCGCGCCGTTCCACCATCCTGCCGCAGTTCGTTGGCCTGACGTTCAACGTCTATAACGGCCGCAAGCATGTTCCGGTCTCCGTGAACGAGGAGATGGTGGGTCACAAGCTGGGTGAATTCGCCCCGACCCGCTACTTCCCCGGCCACGCCGCCGACAAGAAGGGCAAGCGCTGATGAGCAAGGAAAAGGCTCCCCGTCGCGTAGCCGACAATGAGGCGCTGGCCGTTGGCACGCAGATCCGTGGTTCGGCCCAGAAGCTGAACCTGGTCGCCACGCTCATCCGCGGCCGCAAGGTCGAGGACGCGCTGAACATCCTCGCCTTCTCGAAGAAGGCGATGGCGGTCGACGTGCGCAAGGTGCTGGCTTCGGCCATCGCCAATGCGGAAAACAACCACAATCTGGACGTCGACGCATTGGTCGTCGCGGAAGCATCGGTGGGCAAGAGCTTCACCCTGAAGCGCTTCCACGCCCGCGGCCGCGGCAAGTCGACCCGGATCCTGAAGCCCTTCAGCCGCGTGCGCATCGTCGTTCGCGAAGCAGCTGAAGAAGCGGAGGCGTAAGACTATGGGTCACAAGAGCAATCCGATCGGTCTGCGCCTGCAGATCAACCGTACCTGGGACAGCCGCTGGTTCGCGGAAGGCGCCGACTATGGCCGCCTGCTGCTGGAGGATCTGAAGATCCGCCAGTATATCATGAAGAACCTGCCGCAGGCCGCGATCTCCAAGGTCGTGATCGAGCGTCCCGCCAAGCTGTGCCGCGTGTCGATCTACGCTGCCCGTCCCGGTGTCATCATCGGCAAGAAGGGCGCGGACATTGAAAAGCTGCGCAAGAAGCTGGGCAGCCTGACCTCTTCGGACGTGTCGCTGAACATCGTCGAGATCCGCAAGCCGGAAATCGACTCCAAGCTCGTCGCGCAGGGCATTGCCGACCAGTTGGAGCGTCGCGTGGCGTTCCGCCGTGCGATGAAGCGCGCGGTGCAGTCGGCGCTGCGTCTGGGCGCGGAAGGCATCAAGATCACCTGCGGCGGCCGTCTGGGCGGCGCGGAGATCGCGCGCGTCGAATGGTATCGCGAAGGCCGCGTTCCGCTGCACACGCTGCGCGCGAACGTCGATTATGCCGAAGCCGAAGCGCATACCGCTTACGGTGTTTGCGGCATCAAGGTCTGGATCTTCAAGGGCGAAATCCTTGGTCACGATCCGATGGCTACCGACCGGCTGATGCTGGAGGCTCAGACCTCCGGCGTGCGCCCGGCGCGCTGAAGATAAGAAGGTAATAGCGTCATGCTGCAACCGAAAAAAATGAAGTTCCGCAAGACCTTCAAGGGCCGGATCAAGGGCGACGCCAAGGGCGGTTCGGCTCTGAACTTCGGCGCCTATGGTCTGAAGGCTCTGGAACCCGAGCGCGTCACCGCACGCCAGATCGAGGCGGCCCGCCGCGCGATCCAGCGCCACCTTCGCCGTCAGGGCCGTCTGTGGATCCGCGTGTTCCCCGACGTGCCGGTTTCCAAGAAGCCCGCCGAAGTCCGTCAGGGTAAGGGTAAGGGTTCGGTCGAATATTGGGCAGCTCGCGTCAAGCCGGGCCGCATCCTGTTCGAACTGGACGGCGTTCCCGGCCCGCTCGCAGCAGAGGCTTTCTCGCGCGCCGCGATGAAGCTGCCGATCAAGACGAAGGTTGTCGCTCGCCTCGGCGACACCTCCCACCTGGAGGGTTAATCCGTGGCGAATGTAGCTGATCTCAAGACCAAGTCGGACGACGAGCTGTCGACCGAACTGAACAACCTGAAGCGCGAGCAGTTCAACCTGCGTTTTCAGGCGGCCACCAACCAGCTCGAAAAGCCGAGCCGGGTGAAGGAAGTCCGCCGCTCGATCGCGCAGATCAAGACCCTTCAGTCCGAGCGTTCGCGCTCGGCTGCGAAGTAAGAAGGAAACACACGATGCCCAAGCGCGTGCTGACGGGAACGGTGGTTTCCGACAAGACCGACAAGACGGTGGTGGTTCGTGTAGAGCGCAAGGTGAAGCATGCGCTCTACGGCAAGATCATCCGCCGCTCGAAGAAGTACCATGCCCATGACGAGGGCAATGTCTACAAGGAAGGCGAAACGGTCCGCATCGAGGAGACCGCTCCGATTTCCAAGCTCAAGACCTGGAAGGTCATCGAGCGCGTGGACACCCATAAGTCGCCGGAGACGGCTGCTTAAGGGAGGCTCGCTGAGCCTTAGGTAAAAAATGCGGCGCGGGGCTGGCCTTTTCCTTTTGGAAAGGGTACAGGCCCGCGCTTCGCGTAGAGTCAAATGGCTCGCCTAGGGCTCTAGGCAACGAAATTCGGAACCGCCGGGAATTGCCCCGGTAGGCCAAATAAGAAGGAACCGGATCCATGATCCAGATGCAATCCAATCTTGACGTCGCTGACAACAGCGGCGCCAAGCGCGTCCAGTGCATCAAGGTGCTGGGCGGCTCGAAGCGTCGCTTCGCGAGCGTGGGCGACATCATCGTCGTCTCGATCAAGGAAGCTGCGCCTCGTGGCAAGGTGAAGAAGGGTGACGTGCACCGCGCCGTCATCGTGCGCACCGCCAAGGACGTGCGTCGCGCTGATGGCAGCGTGATTCGCTTCGACGGCAATGCCGCTGTGCTCATCAACAAGAACGAGGAGCCGATTGGCACCCGTATCTTTGGCCCGGTCGTTCGCGAACTGCGCGCCAAGAAGCACATGAAGATCATCTCGCTCGCCCCCGAGGTGCTGTAATGAGCGCTGCCAAGATCAAGAAGGGCGACAAGGTCGTCATCCTGGCCGGCAAGGACAAGGGCCGCACCGGCGCCGTCCTGCAGGTGCTGCCGAAGGCCGACAAGGTCCTCGTCGAAGGCATCAACGTGCATGCCAAGCATCGCAAGCCCGACCAGGCGAACCCGCAGGGTGGCATCGAGCGCAAGCCCGCGCCGCTCCACATTTCGAACGTCGCTGTCGCTGACAAGGATGGCAAGCCGACCCGCGTCCGTTTCGAGGATCGCGACGGCAAGAAGGTCCGCGTCGCCGTCAAGTCCGGTGAGGTGCTGTAATGAGCGACAAGTACACTCCGCGCTCGAAGGCGCAGTATGACGCCGAAATCGCCAAGGCGATGACCGAGAAGTTCGGTTACGAGAACGTCATGCAGGTTCCCAAGATCGAAAAGATCACGCTCAACATGGGCGTGGGCGAAGCGACCCAGGACAAGAAGAAGGTCACGCAGGCCGCCGAGGAAATGGAGCAGATCGCCGGTCAGAAGCCGGTCATCACCAAGGCTCGCAAGTCCATCGCGCAGTTCAAGCTGCGTGAAGGCATGCCGATCGGCGCCAAGGTCACGCTGCGCCGTGAGCGCATGTATGAATTCCTGGACCGCCTGATCAACATCGCGCTGCCCCGCGTGCGCGACTTCCGTGGCCTGAACCCCAAGAGCTTCGACGGTCGTGGCAACTATGCCTTCGGCATCAAGGAGCAGCTGATTTTCCCGGAAATCAGCTACGACAAGATCGACAAGGTTCGTGGCATGGACATCATCGTGACCACCACGGCGAAGACGGACGAGGAAGCGCGCGAACTGCTGCGCCTCTTCGGCTTCCCCTTCCCGATCGAAGAGAAGCAGGCGGCCTGAAACGGCCCCGCTTCTCTCCCAAACGCTTAAGCTAAGGAAGAGAACTTAAGTCATGGCGAAACTGAGTTCGATCAACAAGAACGAGCGCCGCAAGAAGCTGGTGAAGAAATATGCCGGCCGCTATGCGAAGCTCAAGGCGATCGCGAATGATACCGCGGCCGATGACAGCGATCGTCTGATCGCGCGTCTGAAGATGGCGGAGATCCCCCGCAACGGCAACCCGACCCGCGTTCGGAACCGCTGCGAGCTGACGGGGCGTCCCCGCGCTTATTACCGCAAATTCCGCCTCTGCCGCGTGCAGCTGCGTGATCTGGCCAACAAGGGCCTGATCCCCGGCGTCACCAAGTCGAGCTGGTAAGGATCATTTGAGATGGCATTGACCGATCCCCTGGGTGATATGCTCACCCGCATCCGCAACGGGCAGCAGGCGAAGAAGGACAGCGTTGTGTCCCCCGCGTCGAAGCTCCGCGCCCGCGTGCTCGACGTGTTGCAGCGCGAAGGTTACATCCGTGGCTATTCCGAGGAACTGCTCGGCAAGCATCCCGGCCTGCGCATTGAGCTGAAATATTTCGAAGGCCAGCCGGCGATCAAGCATGTCGCCCGCGTGTCCAAGCCGGGCCGCCGCGTTTACTCGGGTTCCAAGGAACTGCCGGTGATCCGCAACGGTCTGGGCATCACCATTGTCTCGACGCCCCGCGGCGTTCTGTCCGACGCCGAAGCGCGTGAGCAGAATGTCGGCGGCGAAGTGCTGGCGGAGGTGTTCTGATGAGCCGTACTGGTAAGAAGCCGGTCGCCGTCCCCGCGGGCGTGACCGCGTCGATCGAAGGCGGTCAGCTCTCGGTGAAGGGGCCGAAAGGCACCCTGTCGCTGCCGCTGGCCGACGAAGTCACCTACAGCATCGAAGACGGTGTGATCGCGGTGAAGCCTGCCAATGACAGCAAGCGCGCCCGCGCTTTCTGGGGCATGCAGCGCACGCTGGTCGCCAACCTGATCACGGGCGTGACCGAAGGCTACACCAAGAAGCTGCTGATCACCGGCGTCGGTTATCGTGCGGACGCCAAGGGCAAGGTTCTGAACCTGAAGCTCGGCTATTCGCATGACGTCGACTTCGACGTGCCGGAAGGCATCGAGATCAAGACCCCGGATAACACCACGGTCGAGATCAGCGGCATCGACAAGCAGAAGGTGGGTCAGGTTGCCGCCGAGATCCGCCGCTGGCGCAAGCCCGAACCCTATAAGGGCAAGGGTATCAAATATGCCGGCGAGTTCATCTTCCGCAAGGAAGGGAAGAAGAAGTAAGATGGCAAAGCTTTCCCTCTTCGCGCGGCGTCGTCGCCGCGTCCGCACCGCGCTCAAGGCTGTTTCGGGCACCCGTCCGCGCCTCAGCGTCCACCGTTCGGGCCGTCACATCTACGCCCAGGTCATTGACGACGCGCAGGGCAAGACCCTGGCATCGGCCTCGACCCTGGACAAGGATGTGCGCGGTAAGACCGGCGCCACTTCCGAAGCTGCTGCCGATGTCGGCAAGCGCGTTGCCGCTGCGGCGACCGCCGCCGGCGTCACCCAGGTCGTGTTCGACCGTGGTGGCTTCCTGTTCCATGGCCGCGTCAAGGCGCTGGCCGATGCGGCCCGTGAAGCCGGGCTGGAGTTCTGATCATGGCTGAAGAAAACACCATTGAAGCCGGCGCCCCGACCGAGGGCGTCGAGGCTGCACCGACCGAAGGTCGTGGTCCCGGCCGTGGCCGTGGTCGTGGCGGCGATCGCAACCGTGGCGAGCGGGGTGGCCGTGGCCGTCGCGATGACCGCCGTGGCGGCAATCGCGATGAGGAGCAGGGCGAAGAGCTGATCGAGAAGCTGGTTCACATCAACCGCGTCTCGAAGACCGTCAAGGGCGGTAAGCGCTTCGGTTTCGCCGCTCTGGTCGTCGTTGGCGACGGCAAGGGCCGTGCGGGCTTCGGCCATGGCAAGGCGCGCGAAGTGCCTGAAGCCATCAGCAAGGCGACCGCTTCGGCCAAGAAGGCGATGGTTCGCGTTCCGCTGAAGGAAGGCCGCACGCTGCACCATGACGGCCTCGGCCATTTCGGTGCGGGCAAGGTGACGGTCCGTTCGGCGCCTGCCGGTACGGGCATCATCGCCGGTGGTCCGATGCGCGCCGTGTTCGAAAGCCTGGGCGTCGCTGACGTCGTGACCAAGTCGAACGGCACGTCGAACCCCTATAACATGATCCGTGCGACCTTCGCGGCACTGGGCGAACAGACCAGCCCGAAGTCGGTGGCGCAGCGTCGTGGCAAGAAGGTCGCTGACCTTCTGCGTCGCGGTGGCGCCTCGGCCGAAGTCGCGCAGGCTGATGCCGAAGCGATTGCGGAGTAACAGGATATGGCGAAGATCAAGATCAAGCAGATCGGTTCACCGATCCGCCGCCCCGAAGCTCAGAAGAAGATTCTGATCGGTCTGGGCCTTGGCAAGATGCATCGCGTGGTGGAGCTGGAAGACACCGCGGAAGTCCGCGGCGCCATCGCCAAGCTGCCCCACATGGTGGCGGTGGTCGAAGGCTGAGCCTTCCCGACCAGCAAGGAATGAGGCGGGAGAGGGGGCGACCCCTCTTTCGTTTTTTGGGAAAGGGCGCTAATGGCGCGCCCTCTTTAGTTGTCCTGCCGGAGAAATCATGAGCGGGACTGCGCGAACATAGCGAAAGCGAGTGCATGAAATGACGAAGCTCAACGAACTCAATGACAATGCCGGTGCCCGCAAGGGCCGGATGCGCGTCGGCCGTGGTATCGGCTCGGGCAAGGGCAAGACCGCCGGTCGCGGCCAGAAGGGTGCTAAGGCGCGTTCGGGCGTCGCCATCAACGGCTTCGAGGGTGGCCAGATGCCGCTCCACATGCGTCTGCCGAAGCGCGGCTTCAACAACATCTTCGCCAAGGATTACGCGATCGTGAACCTGGGCGCGGTGCAGAAGGCGATCGACGCCGGCAAGCTGGACGCCAATGCGACCATCGACCATGCGGCGCTGAAGGCCGCTGCTCTGGCCCGTGGCGGCAAGGACGGCGTGCGTCTGCTGGCCAAGGGCGATCTGACCGCGAAGGTCAGCTTCCTGGTTGCCGGCGCCTCGAAGGGTGCGGTCGAAGCTGTCGAGAAGGCTGGCGGCAAGGTCGACGTGATCGAAGTCGTTCCGGCGGCTGAGAAGGCCAAGGCTAAGAAGGGCACTGCCCTCGCCGCCAAGAAGGCCGCAGCGAAGGCCTAATTCCGCCGCTAAAGCTTGCAAGCATGGCCCCGCTGCCCGATATGGGTGAGCGGGGCCATGTGTTTTGGGGCAGTTTTTTGTCGCGTCGGCGGCGATTCCCGGTTCGACAGCGCCCCATCACCCCGCTAAGGGGTTAGCGATTCCGCTCCGGGCACCCAATCCCGGCAAGATGTTTTGAAGGGCAGCCAAGATGGCATCGAGAGCCGACCAGCTCGCATCCAATCTCAGCCTGGCGAAGTTCAGCCAGGCGACCGACCTCAAGAAGCGCCTGTGGTTCACGCTGGGCGCGCTGATCGTCTTCCGCTTCCTGAGCTTCGTGCCGCTGCCGGGCGTCGATCCGACGGCCCTGTCGCAGCTCTACAAGCAGACCAATGGCGGCATCCTCGACATCTTCAACACCTTTTCGGGCGGTTCGCTCTCGCGCATGAGCCTGATCGCGCTCGGCGTGATGCCCTACATCACCGCCTCGATCGTGGTGCAGCTCGCCGCCTCCCTCTCGCCGCAGCTCGCGGCGATCAAGAAGGAAGGCGAAAGCGGCCGCAAGAAGCTGAACCAGTACACCCGCTACGGCACGGTCGGTTTGACGGCGGTGCAGGGCTATTTCATCGCGGTCGGCTTGGAAAGCTTCGGCGCCCAGTCGGGCGTGCAGGCGGTGGTCGATCCGGGCATCCTGTTCCGCGTCGCGGCTGTGATCTCGCTGATCGGCGGCACCATGTTCCTGATGTGGCTGGGTGAGCAGATCACTTCGCGCGGCATCGGCAACGGCGTGTCGCTGATCATCATGGCGGGCATCGTCGCACAATTGCCGGTGACGCTGAGCAACCTGTTCAAGTCGAGCAGCACCGGCGCGATATCGGGCCTGCTGATCTTCCTGGTGATCGTGCTGGGCTTTGGTCTGATCGCCTTCATCTGCTTCATGGAGCGGGCGCAGCGCCGGGTGCTGATCCAATATCCCAAGCGGCAAACGCGCCAGGGGCTGATGCAGGCCGATCGCAGCCATTTGCCGCTCAAGGTAAACACCGCGGGCGTGATCCCGCCGATCTTCGCGTCGTCGCTGTTGCTGATGCCGCTCACCGTCTCGCAATTTGCGGGGCAGACCGTTGCGGGCGAGAGCAAGCTGGGCGATTTCGTGCTGACGCTGAACCAATATCTGTCGCACGGTAGCCCGGTCTATATGGCGCTCTATGGCCTCGGCATCGTCTTCTTCTGCTTCTTCTACACCGCCGTGGTGTTCAATCCGGAAGAGACGGCCGACAACCTCAAGCGCAATGGCGGCTTCATCCCCGGCATCCGTCCGGGCAAGAACACCGAAAATTATCTCGATTATGTGCTGACCCGTATCACGGTGATCGGCGCGGCCTATCTGGCTTTCATCTGCCTGGTGCCCGAATTTGTGATCGCCCGGGCGGGCATTCCCTTCTACCTTGGTGGGACTAGCCTGTTGATCGTGGTCAATGTTACGGTCGATACCGTGACGCAGATTCAGAGCCACCTGCTTGCCCATCAATATGGCGATCTGATCAAGAAGGCGAAGCTGAAGGGGCGTTTGCGCTGAACGGCGCAATATAGGTAAAGCGCGAAGAACAGGGGAGAATGCGCAATATGAATATCATTCTGCTCGGCCCTCCGGGCGCCGGCAAGGGGACCCAGGCGACTCGTCTGGTGGACAGCCGGGGCATGGTGCAGCTATCGACGGGCGACATGCTCCGCGCGGCTGTGAAGGCCGGGACGCCGATCGGTCTCAAGGCCAAGGCCGTGATGGAGGCCGGTGAGCTCGTGTCGGACGAGATCGTGTCCGGCATCATTGGGGAGGCGCTGGATGCGCTGTCGCCCGAAACCGGCGTGATCTTCGACGGCTATCCGCGCACCGAGGCGCAGGCCCATTCGCTCGACGGCATTTTGGCGGATCGCAACCGGACGCTCGACCATGTGATCGAGCTGGAAGTGGACGAGGACGCGCTGGTCGAGCGCATCACCGGCCGCTTCACCTGCGCGACCTGCGGTGAAGGCTATCACGACAGCTTCAAGCAGCCGAAGGTCGAGGGCAGCTGCGACAAATGCGGCGGGCATGAGTTCAAGCGTCGTCCGGACGATAATGAGGAAACCGTGCGCACGCGCATGGCCGAATATCGCGCCAAGACCGCGCCGATCCTGCCGATCTACGAGGCGCGCGGCATCGTGTCGCGGGTCGACGGCATGGCCGACATGGACGATGTGACCGTAGCGGTCGCAGCCATATTGGACGGCAAGGGCGCCTGAGCCACAGCATTGTCCGCGTCGGCCGGAAATCTGGCGACTCGGAAAATGCGGCGAACGGAATTAATCTCGCTTTCCTGTCAGGAGGGAGGGTGAGATGAAAAAGCGGATAGCTTGGATATGGGCTGGCGTGGCGATGGCCGCGCCGGCCCATTCTGCTGTCACGAGCAGCAGCAGCGTCGGTTTTGCGGTTGAGAACAGCGTCGAGGTCGCGGCCGATGCGGCGACCGTTTATCGGCTGTTGGGGCAACCGGCCCGTTGGTGGAATGGCGAACATAGCTATAGCGGCGATGCCGCCAATCTGAGCCTCGATCCCGTGGCGGGCGGCTGTTTCTGCGAAAAGGTGCCGAGCAAGGACGGGAAGGCCGGAAGCGTCGAGCATGGACGGGTGATCTATGCCGCGCCCGACAAGCAATTGCGGCTTTCCGGAGCGCTCGGGCCGTTGCAGGCGGAGGCTGTGACCGGGACGCTGACCTTCGACATCGCGCCAATGGGCAAGGGGGTGCGGGTGGGGATGAGCTATGTAGTCGGCGGCTATATGCGGGTGGAGACGGCCAAGATCGCGCCGCTCGTCGACAAGGTTCTGGCCGAGCAATTGCAGGGGCTGAAGCGGGCGGCGGAGACGGGGCGGCCTTAGGCTGTATCGACATTCAGCTATTTCGTAGGATCAGAGGAAACTTCATTCCAAATCGTCATGCTGAACTTGTTTCAGCATCCATTTCTCCCCAAGAGCGGAAGGCCTGTAGAGGCACAATGGATGCTGAACCGAAGGCCAACGCAGCTAAAAAAGTTCAGCATGACGTCGCTTATATTCTCAAGCTGAATGTCGATACAGGCTAGGGGAATCCGGAGATTGGATTCCAGCCGTTCCTGATTTCGTCACCTTGGGTTTGCTCCGGGGCCTGCCTCCGGAGTTGGGGCGTGGTCGGTCAAGACAAGCGGGACCCCGGGTCGAGCCCGGGGTGATGGATTTCAAACCTTCCTATTTTCCCATGCGATCGAGTGGGCAACCAAAGCGGGTGAGCGTCCGCCCTTTGATGAAAATCGCGCCAGGCCATGCGCTTAACCACGATATTAACGGAATGATTGCTGTTCCGTTGCTATGGCGCGGACATGCCGGGGTCGCGCCCTTCCACCCGCCGCTTGACGGAACTCGACGCCTTGCGCGGCCTGGGGGCGTTGTGCGTGTTGGCTTTCCATTATTCCACCCGCTTCCATGAGCTGTTTCCGCAGGCGGCGCACGTGCCCTTCAGCTTCCTGGGCGGCAATTATCGGGTGCTGCTGTTCTTCGCCATTTCCGGTTTCGCGATCTTCTTCACGCTCGACCGCATTCGGACGGTTCCGGATTTCCTGATCAACCGCTTCGCCCGGCTCTATCCGGCCTATCTGGTCGCGATGCTGCTGACGCTGGGGATCGAATATCTGGCGCGGGTTTCGCAACTGCTGATCGGGCCGGGCGCGATCCTGGCCAATGTCACCATGTTGCAGGGCTTTGCCTTCCTGCCCGAAGTCGACGGCGCTTATTGGACGCTGACCGTTGAGATCGCCTTTTATTTCTGCATGCTCTCGCTCTGGAAATGGACAGGTCTCAGGCGGTTGGAGCCGGTGTTGGCTGGCTGGCTGGTCTTGCGTTGGCTCTATGTGCTGTGGCCGGGCATGCCGGAACGGATCGTGATGCTGCTGGTGCTGCGCTATGTGCCCTGCTTCATCATCGGCATGCTGTCCTATCGCGTCTGGGCGGGGCAGCGAAGCTGGCGGCAGCAGGCGCCCTATGCGGCGCTGTCGCTGCTGTCGATCGCGACGGTCGACAGTTGGGACATCAGCCTGGCGGGTCTTGTCCTGCTGGCGGCGTTCGGGGCGCTGATCGCGGGGCGGTTGCGCTTTCTGAACCTTCGCCCGCTCGTCTGGATGGGTGGGATCAGCTATTCCTTCTACCTCATCCACCAGCATGTCGGCTTTGTCGTGATGCTGAAAATGGCGGAGGCGGGCTATGGTCCGTGGGCCGGTTTTGCAGCGGCCTTTGCGGTGGCGCTGGGTTTGGGGACGATCATCAATCGGGCAGTCGAGCGGCCGGCTGGAGAGGCGATATTGGGCTGGTGGCGGCGTCGCGAGAGGAACGGGTCGAGCGAGGGGGTGCCGGGGCAAGCCTAGGGGTGTCCTGAATGGGTGGGAAGCGGACAGTCGCGGTCCTTGAAGTACACCGTACTCCTGCCTTCGTAGGAGCACGGCGCGCTTAACGGTAGCCACTGTCCCATGGTGAAAGGCCAGCCGCAAAAAAAAGCGCCACCGGAATCTCCGGCAGCGCCCTTTTCGCGAATAGCCGCCCTTTACTGCGCGCGGGGAGCCGCTGCCGCTGCATTGGCGGGTAGGCCGCCAAGCTGCGTCACCAACTTGGTATAGGCGTCGAGATAGGCCAGCACGATCACCTGGCCGATTTCGGTGTTCTGATAGCCGCCGCCGCCAGCCGCCGCGAAACCGCCCCACCAGCCGGCACCGCCGCCGCCGCCGAAGCTGAGGTCCGATTTGCGGGCATAGCCCTCGGTCAGCGCCTCTTCCTCGGTCGTGCGGGCGTTGACGATCGAGAGCGTGACATTGGCCTCGCTCTTCTTGACCGATATGCCGCCGGCGAGCGCGCCGAAGGTCCGGCCGCCCAGGAAGCCGCCGAGCATGCCGCCCAGCGCATTGCCGCCCGAATTCTTGTTCGAGGAGACGATGTCGGGCTGCAGATAATAATCCGCCGCCTTCACCTGGCCCTTGCCCAGATTCGATCCCGCCTGCAATTCGCCGGAGTCCGCCATGGCGCGTTCCAGATTGCGGCTGGCCATGGCGCGGCCGCGGTTGACGATGCCGAAGCAGCCCGACTGCTGGATGAACACCTTGAGGATCGCCTCCGGGCTGCCCAGGTTCAGCTCACGCCACCACTGGTTGTCCGGCTCGACGATCGCCACCGTGCCGAGGCGCCGGGTGCAATGAGGAATTTCGGCGGTTTTCTTGGCCTGCTGCTGCCGGGCGGACGAGCCCTTGTCGGCGGCCATCGCCGGAGAAGCCGCGACAGCCAGGCCGGCTGCGGCAGCGACGAATTTCGCGAACACACGCATTGTCATGCACCCCTGAAAGTTGCTGAAGTCGTTTTGCTTTTTTGGCGCCCTGATATTTGACCCAAGCTCTAGCACAACCGCGTGGTCGCGCAAGTAATGCGAATGGTTATCACCGCTATTGCCTTCAAAGGGCGACCGATGCGCGTGCCTGCTGACACGCCCGCAAATGGCTGCTATCGGCGCGGGCCATGACCGATCTCTCGCACATCCGTAATTTCTCGATCATCGCCCATATCGACCATGGCAAGTCGACCCTGGCCGATCGCCTGATCCAGCGCACCGGAGGCCTCACCGACCGGGAGATGAGCGCGCAGGTTCTCGACAATATGGATATTGAGAAGGAGCGTGGCATCACCATCAAGGCGCAGACCGTGCGCCTCGACTATGTCGCGAAAAATGGCGAAACCTATGAGCTGAACCTGATGGACACGCCGGGCCATGTCGACTTCGCCTATGAGGTGAGCCGGTCGCTGGCCGCCTGCGAGGGGGCGTTGCTGGTGGTGGATGCGGCGCAGGGCGTGGAAGCGCAGACGCTGGCGAACGTCTATCAGTCGATCGAGCATGACCATGAGATCGTGCCCGTCATCAACAAGATCGACCTGCCCGCCGCCGAGCCGGAGAAGGTGAAGGCGGAGATCGAGGAAGTGATCGGCCTCGACGCGTCGGAAGCGGTGTTGGCGAGCGCCAAGGCCGGGATCGGCATCGATGATATTTTGGAAGCGGTGGTCGCCAAGATTCCCGCGCCCAAGGGCGACCGCGAGGCGCCGCTGGAGGCGATGCTGGTCGATAGCTGGTACGACCCCTATCTGGGCGTCGTGATTCTGGTGCGCGTCATGAACGGCGTCATCAAGAAGGGCCAGAACATCAAGTTCATGATCGGCGGCACCGAGCATCTGATCGACCGCGTCGGCTGTTTCCGGCCGAAGATCGAGCAACTGAGCGAGCTGGGCCCCGGCGAGATTGGCTTCATCACCGCGCAGATCAAGGACATCAGCCAGACCCGCGTGGGCGACACCATCACCACAGTCAAGAATCCCGCGAAGGAAGCCCTGCCGGGCTTCAAGGAAGTGCAGCCGGTGGTGTTCTGCGGCCTGTTCCCGGTCGACGCCAATGATTTCGAGAAGCTGCGCGAATCGATCTCCAAGCTGCGGCTGAACGACGCCAGCTTCTCCTTCGAGATGGAGACGTCGGCGGCGCTGGGTTTCGGCTTCCGCTGCGGTTTCCTGGGCCTGCTGCATCTGGAGATCATCCAGGAGCGGTTGAGCCGGGAATATGATCTCGACCTCATCACCACGGCGCCGTCGGTGGTTTACGACATCCATATGAATGACGGGACGACGCGGCATCTGCACAATCCCGCCGACATGCCCGATGCCAATTATATCGATTTCATCGAAGAGCCGTGGATCGAGGCGGTGATCTACTGCCCCGACGAATATCTGGGGTCGATCCTGAAGCTCTGCCAGGACCGGCGCGGCATTCAGAAGAATCTGACCTATGTCGGCGGGCGGGCGCAGGTGACCTATGAACTGCCGCTCAACGAGGTGGTGTTCGATTTCTACGACCGGCTGAAGTCGATTTCGCGGGGCTATGCCAGCTTCGACTATCATCAGATCGGCACGCGGGAGGGCGATCTGGTCAAGATGGGCATCCTCGTCAACAATGAGCCGGTCGACGCGCTCAGCATGATCGTCCACCGGGGCACGGCCGAATCCCGCGGGCGCGGCATGTGCGAGCGGCTGAAGGATCTGATCCCCCGCCATCTGTTCAAGATCCCGATCCAGGCGGCGATCGGCGGCAAGGTGATCGCCCGCGAGACCATCGCGGCGATGCGTAAGGACGTGACCGCCAAATGCTATGGCGGCGACATCACCCGCAAGAAGAAGCTGCTGGAGAAGCAGAAAGAGGGCAAGAAGCGGATGCGCGAATATGGCAGCGTGCAGATCCCGCAGGAGGCCTTCATCGCGGCGCTGCGCATGGGGGACGAGAACTAGTCCGAAGCGTATCATGCTCTTGGGCGGCCTTGACGGCGGTGGAGCGTCCATGGTCAATGCAAAACGGTTAGCGGCAGGGGACCGGCATGAGCGAGACTTGGCTGTATGATGAGCATCCCGCGATGTTCCGCGCACACCCCTTTCTGTTCGTCCTGCTGCTGATTTCCGTCGTCGGCATAGTCGCCATCGGCATATGGTGGGTGCTGAACAAGGGCGAGCGTCTGGCGCTGTCCGACCGCGAAGTGTTGTTCGAACGCGGCCTGCTCGCCAAGCAGCGGACGGAGATCGCGCTCAGCAGCATCCGCAGCGTGCGCATCACCCAGACGCTGGGCCAGCGGATTTTCAACGTCGGCAATGTGGAATTGTTCAGCGCGGGCGACATGGCGGAAATCGCTATCAAATCCATGCCGCGGCCCGACCGCATCCGGGCGATTGCCGCATCGCGCAACCTGGACCTGCTGCCCCAGCGGTAGGAGAATGGCGAACAGCCCTTGACTTGTCCGCATTTATTTCAACGATAGTGCAATAGCGAGAAGGGGTGCTTTGGAGCGCCCCCGGCCAGCAGGAAGGACGCCGAAGGAACGCCGGTCCGCAGTGGCGCGGGCAGGTGATTGCAAGGGGTCGTCTGCATGGGCTTTCGCGTGATGCCGTCGCTGCCAGGTCTGACTGCGCAGCAGCAGGACGAAATCCGTCAGACTTGCGGTTTTGCTTGTGTCCGCTGCGGCGTGACGATTTACCGTTATCTGCGTTTGCCGGAGAGTCATGGCGTGACGCTGCTCTGCCCGACCTGCCATGGGCTGGTCGAGGAAGGGCGGCTGACGCCGATGCAGGTACAGGGCTTCCACGCCAATCCGGTCGTGCGGCAGCGCCATTTCGCGCGCGACCGGCTGCCCTTTTCGCCGGAATTGCCGACGTTGATCATGGGCGGCTCGCAATTGCTGCGGGACACGCCGATCCCGTTGACGCTGGAGGGCGAGCCGATCCTGATCTTCGCCCCGCCGCGCCGGAGCAATGGCGCGACCCGCATCAGCGTGCGCATGGGCGGCCCGGATGGCGAGCCGGTGCAGGTCGTGAACGGCAATGAGTGGATGCCGACGGACGGGAGCTGGCATTTCCTGCTGCGCGGCGACCGCTACACGATGATGGCGGCGCGGGGCGAGGGGCTGGCGGTGCTGCGGATCGTGGCGCGCAACCGGATCGCGGTGGAGCATCTGCGCACCACCATTCGCGGACGCCGGCTGGAGGTGACGCCGGATTGGCTAGAGATTGACGGGAAGCGCTATGTGGGCCGGATCGGTAGCGGGACGTTGATTGGGTTGGAGTGTTGATTGGGTGTAGGGCTGTGTTTTTGCAGGATGTGATCGCCCTTGAGATCAGCGTGCTCCTGCCTTCGCAGGAGCACGCTGATCTTTTATCTTAGCCCTTCTTCTTCCGCGGCTTGGCCCCGTTGAGTGCGACTGCGGCGCGGATCAGCGCCTTGAACGCATCGGCATCGATCGTCTCACCCTCCCTTAAGTCAATGGCGCGGCGTACATTGCCGTCCAGGCTGGCGTTGAACAGGGCCGCCGGGTCTTCCAACGCCGCGCCCTTCGCGAAGGTCAGCTTGACCACCGCCTTGTAGCTTTCCCCGGTGCAGAGGATGCCGTCATGCGACCAGACCGGCACGCCGCGCCATTTCCATTCCTCGACCACTTGGGGATCGGCTTCCCGGATCAGCGCGCGGACCCGGCCAAGCGTTTCGCCGCGCCAGTCGCCCAGCTCCGCGATCCGCCTGTCGATCAGCGCGGAGGGAGAGTCATTGTCGTCCATCGGGCCGCTCCTCTTGTCGGAGGCACCCTAACAGATTGCAACGAAACGGGAATGGCGTAGCGATGGTGCGGGAGGGGCCTGCCTCTTTGCGCCACCGCTACGCCGCCCCATGGGGACCACCCTTAGGGCCGACCGGTCGCGATCAGGGGGATTGCGGCCGGTGCCGGGGGGAATACGGTTGGACGGGGCGATTTATTCCAGTGCGGTCCGCATCCGCTTCATTCAGCCGCAGCGGGCGGAGGTGATCGTCATTTTCTCGTCATAGCTGACGGTCAGCCGGTCGGCACGGAAATCCATGGTCATCGCCATGCCGGGCGCGCCCCAGCGCAGCGTGCGGGCGCCCGACAGCTTGAGCAGTTCCGCGCCGGTCGCCGCGCTGGCGGTCTGGCCGACGAAGCGGTCCAGTCCTTCGTTGCGGCACGCGCCTTCGGGGGCGGACGGCGGAGTGGCGGCCCCCTGGCCGCCCGCGCAGCCTGTCAACAGGGGAAGGAAAATCAGCGCTGCCGTCCGCATCCGTCCTGGCTCCTATTGCGTGCGGGTCATCTTGAGGCGGCCGTTCCTGACCGCGAAGGCGAGGCGGCCTTCGACAAGATCGACTGCGTCGCGGCCGAATTGTTCATAGCGCCAGCCTTCGAGGATCGACAGATCCTCGCGCACGCCCGCCGCCAGCGCGTCGATGTCGTCGCTGCGGGCGATCAGGCGGGCGGCGACATTGATGTCGCGGGAGCGGATTTTCAGCAGCAGCTTCAAAAGATCCGCCACCAGCGCGCCGTCTTTGCCCAGGCCCGGACGCTTGGGGTCGCGCTCGGGCATTTCTTCCTTGGCGAGCGGCTTGTGGTTGCCGAGCGCGAGCATCAGGCGGTTGCCGATGTCGTTGGTCTTCCAGGTGGCGGAAAGGCCGCGCACCTTGCCCAGATCCTCCTGCGCGCGGGGTGGATGGCTGGCGATGTCGGCCAGCGTCTCGTCCTTGACGATGCGGCCGCGCGGCAGATTCTTGTCCTGCGCCTCCATTTCGCGCCAGGCGGCCAACGCTTTCAGGCGGCCCAGCACATCGGCCTTGCGGCTGGCGATGCGCACGCGCTGCCATGCTTCTTCCGGCTTGTTCTCGTAATTGGAGGGATCGCTGATCCGTTCCATCTCCTGGTCCAGCCAGTCGCCGCGCCCGGTGCGGCGCAGTTCCTCCAGCATCTTGGGGAAAATCTGGATCAGATAAGTGACGTCGCCAATGGCGTAATCGATCTGCCGCTTGTCGAGCGGGCGGCGCGCCCAGTCGGTGAAGCGGGCGCCCTTGTCGAGCTGCACGCCCAGCCATGCGTCGACGAGGTTGCCGTAGCCGATCTGCTCGCCCAGCCCCAGCGCCATCGCCGCGATCTGCGTGTCGAACATCGGGTGGGGGGTCTTGCCGGTCAGGTTGTAGATGATCTCCAGATCCTGCCCACCCGCATGGAAGACCTTCAGCACATCCTCATTGTCGACCATCAGGTCGAGCAGGGGCGACAGGTCAAGGCCGGGCGCCTTGGGATCGATCGCGGCGGCCTCGTTCGAGTCCGCGACCTGCACCAGACAGAGATCGGGCCAATAGCTGTTTTCGCGCATGAATTCGGTATCGACCGCAATATAGGGCGATTTGGCGATCCGGGCGCAGAATTGGGCGAGAGTCTTGCTGTCGGTAATCAGCGGATGGATTTGCATATGGTCTTCGATCTTATTATGGGCTGGCCCGTCGCGCACGGGCTCGTCAATGCTTGACAAGACTGCCCATAGCGGCGCTGCAACAATTTGTCATTTCCGTAAAACGTAGCTGAAAGAATAGATCGCCATGCATGCTTATCGCACTCATACCTGCGGCGCCCTGACCTCGGCCGAAGTCGGCAATGAGGTGCGCGTGTCCGGCTGGGTGCATCGCAAGCGCGACCATGGCGATCTGGTCTTCATCGACCTGCGCGACCATTATGGCATGGTGCAGATCGTCACCGAGGTCGATGGGCCGGTGTTCCAGGTGATCGAATCGCTGCGCGCCGAAAGCGTCGTGACGGTGACGGGAAAGGTCGTTGCGCGGGCGAAGGAAGCGGTGAACCCCAACCTGCCGACCGGGGAGATAGAGATTCGCGCGCTGGACGCCGTGGTGCTGTCCGCCGCCGCCGACCTGCCGTTGCCGGTCGCGGGCGAGCAGGAATATCCGGAAGACATTCGCCTGCGTTACCGCTTCCTCGATTTGCGGCGCGAAACGCTGCACGCGAACATCGTCAAGCGGACCAAGATCATCTCCGACATGCGCCGCCGCATGGAAGGCATTGGCTTTACGGAATATTCGACGCCGATCCTGACGGCTTCGTCGCCCGAAGGCGCGCGTGACTTCCTGGTGCCCAGCCGCATCCATGCGGGGAAATTCTACGCTCTGCCGCAGGCGCCGCAGCAGTACAAGCAGTTGCTGATGGTGGCGGGCTTCGACCGCTATTTCCAGATCGCGCCCTGCTTCCGCGACGAAGACCCGCGCGCCGACCGCCTGCCGGGTGAGTTCTACCAGCTTGATCTGGAGATGAGCTTCGTCACGCAGGAAGATGTGTGGAACACGATGGAGCCGGTGATCGCCCAGCTGTTCGAGCAGTTCGCGGACGGTAAGCCGGTGACGCCTGCGGGCAGCTTCCCACGCATTCCCCATGCCGAGGCGATGCTGAAATATGGGTCGGACAAGCCCGATCTGCGCAATCCGATCCTGATCACCGACGTCACCGAGCATTTCGTGGGTTCGGGCTTCGGCATCTTCGCGGGGATCGTGGAGAGCGGTGGCGTGATCCGCGCGATCCCGGCGCCGGGTGCTGGCGCAGGGAGCCGCAAATTCTTCGACGACATGAATGTCTGGGCGCGGGCCGAGGGCTATTCGGGCCTTGGCTATATCAACATCAAGGACGGCGTGCCCGGCGGTCCGATCGCCAAGAATCATGGCGAGGAGCGGACGGCGAAGCTGATCGACGCGCTGGGGCTGGGGCCGAATGACGGCGTGTTCTTCGCGGCGGGCAAGGAGTCGCAGGCGGCCAAGCTGGCCGGTCTGGCGCGCATCCGCACGGGCGAGCAGTTGGACCTGATCGACAAGGACCGGTTCGAACTGTGCTGGATCGTCGACTTTCCCTTCTACGAATATGATGAGGAGTCGAAGTCGATCGACTTCGCGCACAACCCCTTCTCCATGCCGCAGGGTGGGTTGGACGCGCTGAACAATCAGGACCCGCTGACGATCAACGCTTATCAATATGACATGGTCTGCAACGGTTATGAGATTGCGTCGGGATCGATCCGTAATCAGTCGCCGGAGCTGATGGTCAAGGCGTTCGAGAAAGTGGGCCTGTCGCAACAGGATGTGGAGGAGCGTTTCGGTGGCCTCTATCGTGCGTTCCAATATGGCGCGCCGCCGCATGGCGGCATGGCGGCGGGCGTGGACCGGATCGTGATGCTGCTCTGCGGGGCGCAGAATCTGCGCGAGATCACGCTGTTCCCGATGAACCAGCGGGCGGAGGATTTGCTGATGGGTGCGCCTTCGCCGGCGGAGTTCAAGCAGTTGCGCGAACTGCACATCAGGGTCGTGGAGCCGCAGGCTAAGGCGTAACCTCCTTCCAAATCCTCCCCATCGAAAGATGGGGAGGGGGACCGTTCGCGAAGCGAATGGTGGAGGGGTGATGGCACCACCTGCGCATTTGTCCCTCCACCACCGCCTTTGGCGGCGGTCCCCCTCCCCACGCTTTGCGTAGGGAGGATTTTTTATGTTCGCTCTTGAGTGTAAGGGCGAGCAAGGGGGACAGGCCATGCTCGACGAACAGATGTTGCCGGACAAACCGCCCGCCTTGGCGCGCAGCCTGGGCGTGGCGGGCGTGCTGTTCCTCACCCTCTCCGCCACCACTCCGGCCTCCTCGGTTTTCGTCATCATCCCCGGCATGTTGCAGGAGGCGGGGACCGGCGCGATCTGGGCGATGATCCTCGCCAGCCTGATCTGCGTCACCACCGCCTTCATCTATGCCGAACTCTCCTCCGCCTGGCCGGTCGCAGGCGGGGAATATGTCGCGGTGGCGCAGACGCTGGGGCCAATGGCGGGCTTTGTCATGCTGGGCGTCAATGTCTTCAACAATGTGCTGTTCCCGCCCGTCGCGGCGCTGGGCATCGCCTCCGTCATGGCGACGGTGGTGCCGGGACTGCCCGCCGTGCCGGTCGCCGTTGCGGTGATGATCGGATCGACTTTGGTCGCGATCCTCAACATCCGGGTGAATGCGGTCATCACCGGCCTGTTCCTGCTGGTCGAGCTGCTTGCGGTCGCCGTGGTGATGGCGCTGGGCTTTGCCGATCATGCGCGGCCCGCGCTGGATTTCCTCACCCATCCGGTCGCCGTGGCGGGCAATGGCTGGGCGCCCGCCAGCGCCGCCTCCATCGGCGTCGCCACGACTATCGCGATCTTTGCGCTCAACGGCTATGGCATGGCGGTCTATTTCGGTGAGGAAATGCATGAGGCGCCTCGGCGGATCGCCCGGACCATCCTTGCCGCATTGGGGCTGGCGCTGCTGTTCGAGGGCGTGCCGCTGCTCGCATTACTGCTGGCGAAGATCGACCTTGCGACCCTGCTGACCGTCGACGATCCCTTCGGCCTGCTGGTGCGGCAACGCGGAGGCGCGGGACTGTCGGCGCTGGTGTCGGTCGGCATCGTGCTGGCCATCGTCAACGCCATCATCGCCTGCGTGCTGGCCTGCGCGCGCTTCTTCTATTCGACCGGGCGGGACCGGGCGTGGATTCCGCGCATCGACGACTGGCTGGTGGCGATCCATCCGCGCTTCGATTCGCCCTGGATCGGGACGCTGATCGTCGGCGGGCTGGGCACGCTGGCCTGTTTCCTGCCGATGCAGTTGCTGCTGGTGCTGAACGGCACCGGGCTGGTCGCCATCTATGGCGGTATCGCCCTCGCCGCCATGGCGGGGCGTCGCAGCGGGGCGAGCGCCCATGCGCCCTATCGCATGCCGCTCTATCCGATGGCGCCCATCGTGACGCTGCTGGCGCTGGCCTATGTCGTCTGGACAAGCTGGCTCGATGTCGAGGAGGGGCGCCCCGGCCTGATTGCAACCGCCGCGCAGATTGCGGGTTCGATCCTTTGGTATAAGCTCGTGCTTTGCCGCCGGGGACAGTGGAAGGTGCAGACATGACCATCGACCTTGCCGATTATGAGAAGGGCGCGAAGCTCAAGGGCGATTATGAGGCGAAGCTGGCCCAATTGCAGGAGCGGCTGGCGAAGATCCAGGTGGCGCACATCATCCATGACCGGCGCAGCGTCATCCTGCTCGAAGGTTGGGACGCGGCGGGCAAGGGCGGCATCATCAAGCGCATGACCGCCGACTGGGACCCGCGCTATTACAAGGTCCACCCGATCTCCGCACCGACGGAGGAGGAGCGCGACCGGCATTTCCTCTGGCGTTTCTGGACGCGGCTGCCGGCGGGGCGCAACATCTCGATCTTCGATCGGAGCTGGTATGGCCGTGTGCTGGTCGAGCGGGTGGAGGGCTTCTGCGCCAAGGGCGAGTGGAAGCGCGCCTATGAGGAGATCAACGCCTTCGAAAAGCAGCAGATCGACGCCGGGACCAACATCGTCAAGCTGTTCGTCCATATCACGCAGGAAGTGCAGGACGAGCAACTCGCCCAGCGGCTGGACACGCCCTGGAAGCGGTGGAAGACCGGCGCGGACGATTATCGCAACCGGGCGAAGCGGGCGGATTATCTGGATGCCATGCACGACATGTTCCGCAAGACGGATACGAAAGCGGCGCCCTGGCACGCGATCGACAATAATCATCGCCGCGCCGGGCGGATTGCCGCGCTGGCCTATGTCGCCAAGCGGTTGGAAAGGCTGGTGCCGATGGATTTTCCAGAAGCTGATCCAGAGGTGGTGAAGCTGGCGGCGAAGGCCTATGGTTACAAGAAAATATCGTAAAAACAAGCGATTGTCACAAAACTGTCATCAAATCCTAACGGCTCGTTTACCATTGCGGGCTTAATCGGCGCTTATGTACGCGCCCCAGATGCTCGACCGATCCTCGCCGGAGCCGATCCCTTCGCAGGGAACGGGCCTAATCCTCGTAACGCCCAGTCCGGCGATCCGATTGGGGCGGCCGCTCAGCGAGGCGGTCGACCATTTCCAGCATGATCCTGCGCTGCGGCTGTTGCCGGTGCTGGATGCCGCGGACCGGCCGGTGGGCGCGATCTACGAGCGCGACATGCGGCGCATCCTGTTCAATCCCTTCGGTCATGCGCTGCTGCGCAATCCCAGTTTCGGCGGGCGGCTGGACGATCATGTGCGGCCCTGCGCGACGGTCGAACGGCGCGCCAGCATAGAGGCGTTGATCGACCTTTACGCCGCGCAGGGGCAGGGCTGCGAGGGGCTGATCGTGGTCGACCGCGGTCGTTATGCCGGGGTCGCCGGGGGGCAGCTTCTGCTCAAGCTGGCGGCGGAGCGGGATGCGCGAGTGGCGCTGGCGCGGGTCGAGCGGCTGGAGCTGGTGACGCGGGAGAGCGCGACCTTCCGGGGCGACATCCAGACGCTGATCGCGGACCTGGTGGCGATGGCGGACATGCTCTCGCGGCTGGCGGAGGATGCGGCGGAGCGGTCGGCGCATAACGGCCATGCCTCGGCGGGGATGGCGGTCGCGGCGGCGCAGACGGCCGACAATCTGTCGGGCATCGCGGCGTCGGGACGGGAATTGGGGCTGCTGTTCCAGTCGATGGAGGAGGAAGTGCGGGAGGCGGGGGCGGCCATTCGCGCTGCCGTCGACCAGACGCAATCGGGCGCGGTGCAGACACGGACGCTGAGCGCGCAGGCCGATGGGATCGGGGAAGTGACCGCGCTGATCGACGCGATTGCGCGGGCGACGACGACGCTGGCGCTGAACGCCGGGATCGAGGCGGCGCGTGCCGGGGCGGCGGGGCAGGGCTTTGCCGTGGTTGCGCGGGAAGTGAAATCGCTCGCCGGGCAGACCCGCGACGCGGCGGCGGAGATTGCGCGGCGGATCGACCATATCCGCACCACCGTTGGCCATGTGGCGCAGGGTCATGCGCATATGGATGCGGCGATCGCGACCGCGGACCGGCTGTCGGCTTCCGTCTTCGAGGCGGTGGCGCGGCATGGCGCCTTCAGCCGGGCGATTGCGGGCAGCGTGGAGGAGGCGGGCGAGGCGAGCGAGCATATCCGCGCCAGCGCCAGCCGGATCAGCGTCAATGCGAGCGCGGCGGTGGAAGGTGCGCAGGCCATGCGCGACGCGGCAGGCCGCCTGTCGGAAGAGGCGCACCGGCTGGACGACCGCGCCAGCGCCTTCATCCGGGCGATTCAGGCGGCTTAGAGATTCCTATATTTGCCGCGATTGCCTGACCGGCAATCGATTCCGGTCGCCTGGAAATCGCTCTGGCGGGAAAAGGGCTGGCTTCGGGCGGAATTCGGGTTAGGCTCTCCTTCCATAAAGAAGGAGAGGATGCATGCTCGTCATGTTCGTGGGCGCCGACCGGACCGAAACCGCCGTCAATGCCGTGCAGGTCACCTTCGTTTCATCGGTCACGGACGGCACCCGCATCCGCTTCGGAGAAGGGCGCAGCGTGACCGTGGTCGAGCCGATCGCAGAGGTGATGGAGCGGCTAAACGTGATATTGCGGCGGGATGATTGAGGGGTGTTGGCGGTTTTGGGTGGAGAGCGGACACACCCAGCCCGGAGATACTTCGTGCTCCTGCGAAGGCAGGAGCCCAGTCCCGCCCTTAGGCCTGTATCGACATTCAGCTTAAAAATATAAGCGACGTCATGCTGAACTTGTTTCAGCATCCATTTCTCCCCAGGAGCCGCAGGTGCATAGAGGCACAATGGATGCTGAAACAAGTTCAGCATGACGATTTGGAATGAAGGTCGCGCCAATCGTACGAAGTAGCTGTATGTCGATACAGCCTAATGTGGCGAACTTCGGATTCAGGGGACTAGTAGATCATCGCGCCGTCTGAACTGGGCTCCTGCCTTCGCAGGAGCACGGCGCGCGTAATGGCGGGCAATCGCTGCCACGACTACTCCGGATAGCGGATCGCCATCACCTCATATTCCTTCTCCCCCGCAGGGAGCATAACCCGGCGCAGGTCGCCCACCGCCGCGCCGCGCAGGGCGCGGGCGATGGGGGTGGCCCAGCCGATGCGGCCCGCGCCCGCTTCCGTTTCGTCATTGCCGACCAGGGTGACGGTGCGGTGGTTGTCGTCCTCGTCCGCGATGGTGACGGTGGCGCCGAAATAGACCTTGCTTTTGTCGGGCTGCTGGCGCGGGTCGACGACCTTGGCGTCCTTCATCTTGCGCGA
Organism: Sphingobium sp. 15-1; assembly: GCF_013375535.1. Taxonomy (GTDB): domain Bacteria; phylum Pseudomonadota; class Alphaproteobacteria; order Sphingomonadales; family Sphingomonadaceae; genus Sphingobium; species Sphingobium aromaticivastans. The sequence continues at coordinate 2,190,092 of NZ_JABXJG010000001.1, read as the reverse complement.
GAGGCGTTTCAACTGCCCGTCAATCTCGCGCATGCGCTTGCGGCCGTAGAGATAATCGCCATTCTCGCTGCGGTCGCCATTGCCCGCGGCCCAGCTTACGACCTCGACGATCTTCGGGCGCTCGACGCCGAGGAGCTGGTCATATTCGGCGCGCAGCTTCGCGAAGCCTTCGGGGGTGATGTAATTGGGATAAGGGGCACTCATGATGAACCCTCCCTAGCCGTTCGGGCTGAGCTTGTCGAAGCCCAGCACTTCCTCAAAAGAAGAGGGCTTCGACAAGCTCAGCCCGAACGGGGAGAGGGTGGCCGCTTTAGCCGGGCGTCTGCTTGCCGAGATATTTGGACAGCGGCGTCGTCGTGCCCCGGAACCGTGCCCGCCCAGGGTTCATCGCCTCATAGACCACAGCATTTTCCAGCACGCGCTGGACATAGTTGCGCGTCTCGAACAGCGGGATCTGCTCGATCCAGCGCAGCATGTCGGCGCCGGGCAGGCGGGGGTCGCCATTGGCGCTGATCCAGCGGTTCACATTGCCCGGCCCGGCATTATAGGCCGCCACCGCCAGCGGATAGCTGCCGCCATAATAATCGAGCATCCGCTGGAAATAGGAGGAGCCCAGCATGATGTTGTAGCTGGGATCGCTGAGCGAAGTCGCGTCATAGCTCATCCCCAGCTTGCCGGCCTGTTCCCGCGCCGTGCCGGGCATGAGTTGCATCAGGCCGCGAGCGCCCGCATGGCTGACGATCTGGCGGTCGAACTGGCTTTCCTGCCGGGCGATGGCGTGGACCATGGTCCAGTTATATTGCGCTTCCGACGGCACGGGCACGCGGGGAAAGGCGCTTTCGCCATAGCCGGTGAGGCCGCTCGACACGGCGCGGCGGCCGACCATCACGCCCATGTCGGGACGGCCGATGCTCTGCGCCAGTTCCACCGCCAGATAATGGTCGGCGTCGCTGTCGGCATTATTGGCGATGGCGCGGGCGAATTTGCTCTGATCCTCCCAATAGCCCATCTGGCCCAGCGCCTTCACGGCGCGGACGACCGAGCGGCTGGCGAAGGCGGCGCGCTCGCTGGCGGAGATTTCGACCGGGCGCTCGACTGCGGCGGGGGCGGGGATCGGGCGGCCCAGCCGCTCCAGGGCGAGCTGGCCGTAAAATTGATCCGGGAAGGCGCCTGCGCGGGTGAAATAGCTGTTCGCCGTGGCCGCGTCTCCGGCCTGGAGCGCGGCGCGGCCTGCCCAGTAGAAGCCCTTGGACTGGGTCTGCGGCGATTTGGCGGCGGTGGCGTAGCGGCGGAACATCTCCACCGCATCCATCGGCTTGTTCAGATTATAGAAGGCCGTCGACCCCGCCAGCCAGGCCAGGCTGGTATAGTCGTCGCGTTCGCCAATGGGCCGCGTGTTGACGTCGGTGCCGGGCAGATAGGCGTCGTCCAGCTTGCTGGCGATGCCGTAGGCGAAGCTCCACTGGCTGTCGTTGGCGGCGGCGCGGGCCTGGGTCAGCAGCACCTCATACCATTTTTCCGCGTCGCCCGGCCGGAAGGTCAGCGCCGGGCGGTTGGCGAGATATTGGCGGCCTGCGATCCAGTTGCCGCTGTTCAGCATCCATGTCGCCTTGTCCGCGATGAAGCCCGCGTCGGTCGCGCCGACGGCTTCGGCCAACTGCATCTTCATCGCGGCGTCGGGCGCCTTCTGGCGGAAGGCGATGCGCGCATCATAGACCTGGCGGCGGGCGGGCGAAACGTAAGCCAGCATCCGCTGCGCGCCGAATATGTCGCCCTTCCACAGCAGGGCGTCGGCGCGCAGGTCATGCTCGACCGAGGTCCAGCCGGAACCGAAGAGCGAGAGCAGCCGCGCTTCGTCATCGGGCGATAGCGTGCCGCCGATCCAGGCGTTGCGCGCCGCAATCCGCGCTTCGCCCATGCGGTTCTGCTGCATCAGCGCCAGCGCATAGCGGGCATTGCCGGTGGCGGTGCGCGGCGGGAAGCGGGTGAAGAAGGCGACGACCTGCCCGGGATCGTAGCTGTTGGGATTGATGCCGGTTTCCGCCAGCCGCCGCATCCGGTCCTCGCCCGGCCAGCCGGGGTTCGCCATGATGAAGCTCATATAGGTAGACGACCCCAGCGCATCGCTCTGTTGCAGGGCGCGCCACTGGCTGATCGTGCCGGAGATGGCGGGATCGCTCGCCACGCCGATTCGGCTTTGCGCCTGCTGCCAGGGACTCGGCTCCGTGGAGCGGGGAAGCGGCTGCACCACGGCGCCCGCCGGATAGGCCGAAGCGGGCGGAGGCGCGGGCGTTTCCGTCTGGGCGCTGGCGCCGGCGGTGAAAAGCAGAAGGGCGATCAGGGGCATACGAACCATGACAGTTTCAGAACAGGAGGGCGACAGCCTACTAGACATGATCGCAATTGCATCCTTATCAGGCCATGAATGACGCGCTATAGCGCGCCGTTCGCGTGTTTCACGCTATGATGCCCCGGAATCCCGGTGAATTGAAGGAGTTTGTTGCATGTTTTCCGGGTCGATTCCGGCGCTGATCACGCCCTTCCGCGATGGGGCGGTGGATGAGGCGGCTTTCCGCGCCTTCGTCGACTGGCAGATCGAGCAGGGCAGCAGCGGGCTGGTGCCCTGCGGCACGACCGGCGAAAGCGCGACCATGACGGTCGAGGAGCATAACCGCGTGATCGCCATCTGCGTCGACCAGGCGGCGGGCCGGGTGCCGGTGATCGCGGGCTGCGGCTCCAACGATACGCGAATCGCGCTGGAGCATATGTTCGCGGCGCAGGCGGCGGGCGCCGATGCGGCGCTGGTGGTCGCGCCCTATTACAACAAGCCCAATCAGGACGGCGTCTATCAGCATTTCGCCTATCTGGCGGAGCGCTGTTCGCTGCCGATCGTCCTCTATAATGTGCCCAGCCGTACCATCACCGACATCGGCGTGCCGGTGATCCACCGCCTGTCGGAAGAATATCAGACCATCGTCGGCATCAAGGACGCTACCGGGAATCTGGGGCGGGTCACCGCGCAGCGGCTCGCCTGCCGGGCCGATTTCTGTCAGCTTTCCGGCAATGATGAGACGGCGCTGGGATTCAATGCGATGGGCGGCAAGGGCTGCATTTCGGTCACGGCCAATGTCGCGCCGCGCCTGTGCGCCGAATTCCAGAAAGCCATTGCCGATGGCGATTGGAATGGTGCCTTGGCGCTTCAGGATCGTCTCTACCCGCTGCATGATGCCCTGTTCAGCGATTCTTCACCCGGACCGGTTAAATACGCCCTTACGCGGGTCCGTCCCGACATGCCCGGCGACGTCCGCCTGCCGATCACCTGGCCGTCGGAATCGAGCCGCGCCGCTGTCGACCGGGCCTTGGAGATCGCCGGACTGGTATAAGGCCGCGCCGACCCCATATTCCCTCCTTTCGGGCCGCGTGCCCGGAATAAGGACCGGCCGCGGCGCGTATAGGATGCTGCGCCCGACACGAATGGAAGTTTAGAAAAGACCGATGGCCCGCCCCCGTCCCGAAGCCTTCGACAAGAAGAAGATCGTTGCCGAGAACCGGCGCGCGCGTTTCGAATATTTCCTGGAGGATGTGTTCGAGGCGGGCATCGCCCTGCAGGGGACCGAGGTCAAGTCACTGCGCTTTGGCGAGGGCAATATCGCGGAAAGCTATGCCGAGGTGAAGGGCGAGCAGGTGTGGCTGGTCAACAGCAACATCCCTGAGTTCAGCCATGGCAACCGCTTCAACCATGAGCCGAAACGCCCCCGCAAGCTGCTGTTGCACGAGCGGGAGATCGCCCGCATGCACGGCGCGGTGGAACGCAAGGGCATGACTTTGGTCCCCTTGAGCATCTATTTCAACAGCCGGGGCAAGGCGAAGGTCGAACTGGCGCTGGCCAAGGGCAAGAAGACCCATGACAAGCGCGAGACGATCAAGGAACGCGACTGGAAGCGCGATCAGCAGCGCATCATGAAGGCGCACCGCTGATGGACAATAGACTCAGCCGCTGGTGGCACGCCAATGCCCCGACCCGTGAGTCGCTGGAACATAACCGCTTCTTGGCCCCGGTGGCGCATCGGGTGCTGGAGCCGTCCTTGTGGCGCTTTACCCGGCGATCGGTGCCGCGCGGCGTGGCGCTGGGGCTGCTGGTTGGCATCTTCCTGCTGATCCCCGGCGTGCAGATTGCGGGTGCGGCGCTGCTGGCGCTGCCGTTTCGGGCGAATATCCCGCTGGCTGCGGCGATGACCTTCCTTTCCAATCCGGCGACGACGCCGCTGTTCCTGATGGCGTCGGTGTGGATGGGCAACTGGATGCTGGGGCGGACGGCCGACGCATCGGGCTTCATGGCGCTGGTCGACAAACATGCCTCGATCCGCGACTGGTGCGCCTGGCTCTTTTCCGAAGCGGCGCCGGCGATGTTGCTGGGGCTGGCGCTGATTTCCCTCGCTTTCGCGGTGGTGGGCTATTTCCTGGCCGACTGGATCTGGCGCCATCGCATGGGCCGGAAATGGCATGCGCGCAAATTGAGGATTGGCAAGGCACTCGAAAGCGGCGCATTGGAGGAAGTCGCTTCGGCCTGACGGGCAGGGGCGGCAAGTCCATTGTGAATGCAGGGGGATAGCCGGGCCGTGTCCGCGCGTGTGATCAGGGATGGAGACGCTTGGGCGGCTGACCGGCCGTCGCCTCTGATCCTGCCTCTGCTGATCCTGCTGGCGCTGATTTCGGCGGGGCTGGTCGTCTATGCCGCCGGGAACTGGGCGCTGGGCGCCGGTTTCGGCGCGGCGGTGCTGGCCGGGGCGGCGCTACTGAGCTGGTATCGCAAGCTCCATCCGGAGGAAGTGGCGGTGGGCGAGGCCGTGCCCGACTGGACGGTGGCGCGGGCTGCGGCGGATGCGTCCAACATGGCGATCGCCGTCACTGACCGCGCCGGGCGGCTGGTCTGCGCCAGTGATCTGTTCGGGGAATGGTTTCCCGGCTTCCCCACGCCGCCGCACATCACCGGCGACAATGCCCTGTCCGACAGCCTGGGGAACGCCGCCCGCGCCGCTTGGCGCGACGGTGAGGCGCGGGTCGAGGGGATTGTGCAGGGCGCGCTGCGGCTGGACGCCTTCATCGGGCGCACGGGGCGGTCGGAAGATTATCTGCTGTGGCGCTTTTCCCCGGTGCGCCAGCCGAGCGCGCTGGATGACGTCCATCGCCTGCTGACCGGGGAGGCGGGGCGGCAATTGGGCGAAGCGGGCATCATGGCGGTGATGATCGGCGGCGAAGGGCGCATCCGGGCGGCCAATGGCGCTTTCCTGCTGCGCGCCGCTGGGCGGATCGACGCCAATATCACTGGGCGCGATTTCGCCGCGCATATGCGGGTGGACGACAAGGCGCGGCTGTTCCTGGCGCGGGAGGAATCAGGCGGCATTCCGCTGCGCCTGCTGCAAGTGCCGCTGAAGCGCGCCGTCCAGCCCGTCGGTGCGCAATCGGGCGCGCAGGACGGGCCGATGCTGCTGCTGCTGATCGATGAGCCGGCGGGCAATGCGGGCGGCACTTCGGCGCTTTCCTATATAGAGACTTTGCTGTCGCTGCTGCCCTTCGGTCTCGCCATGGCGGATCGCGACGGACGGGTGCTGTTTCTCAACAAGGCCTTTTCGCGGGCGGCGGGCCTCAAGGAAGGCGACAAGCCGAGCTATCCGGGCGATCTGGTCGTGCGGGAGGATCAGGCGGCGGTGGCCGACGCGGTGCGGCGCTTCGCCGTCGGCCCGCAAATGTCGGGCGACGTCGCCGTGCGCATGCGCGAGCAGCCGGACGAGCCGATCGCGCTCAGCCTGGCGGGCGTGCGGGGCCTGGGCGAAGCGGCGGTGCTGCTCTCCCTCAAGGATAATAGCGAGGAGAGCAAGCTCAAGCGGCAGGTGGCGCAAGCGACCAAGATGCAGGCTATCGGCCAGCTTGCGGGCGGCGTGGCGCACGATTTCAACAATATCCTGACCGCGATCATCGGCCATTGCGACCTGATGCTGATGCGCCATACGCCGGGCGACAGCGATTATGACGACATCCAGCAGATCAAGTCGAACAGCAACCGTGCGGCAGGGCTGACGCGCCAATTGCTGGCCTTTTCGCGCCAGCAGACGTTGCGGCCGCAGATCTTGCAATTGCCGGACATCGTCGCGGACGTCTCCAACCTGCTGAAGCGGCTGCTGGGCGAGAGTGTGAAGCTGGAAGTCACCCATGGCCGCAATCTGGGCGCGGTCCGGGCGGACCCCGGCCAGTTGGAGCAGGTGATCGTCAACCTGGCCGTCAACGCCCGCGACGCCATGCCCGATGGCGGCACGCTCAACATCCAGACCTATGCCGTGCCCGCCGCCAAGGTGCGGGAAATGCGCAACGACATCATGCCGCTGGCCGACTATACGGCGGTTCGGGTGTCGGACACCGGGCTTGGCATTCCGCCGGATATTCTTTCGAAGATCTTCGAGCCTTTCTTCACCACCAAGGAACTGGGCAAGGGCACGGGGCTGGGCCTTTCCACCGTCTACGGCATCGTCAAGCAGTCGGGCGGGTTCATCTTCGCGGAGTCCGAACTGGGGCGCGGGGCGAGCTTCGTCATCTACCTGCCAGTCTATCACGGCGCCGATGTGGAGCAGGCAGCCCAGCCCAAGGCGCCGGTCCGCCGCAGCGAAACCTGGGGCACCGGCACGGTGCTGCTGGTGGAGGATGAGGATATGGTGCGCGCCGTTGCCGAGCGGGCGCTCACGCGGCAGGGCTATAAGGTACTGACCGCCAATGACGGCGAACAGGGGCTGGAGGTGCTGAACGGGGACGAGAAGATCGACCTGCTCATTTCCGACGTGGTGATGCCGAACATGGACGGCCCGTCCATGGTGGCGCGGGCCAGGGCCACTCATCCCGACCTGCCTGTGCTGTTCATGTCGGGCTATGCCGAGGAACAGTTGCGCAAATCGATCGACATCGCCAATGTGGCTTTTCTGCCGAAACCCTTTTCCGTCAGTCAGTTGGCGGAAGCGGCGCGGGATGCACTGGCGTTGCGGCCGGCGCCGGAGTGAGTTCCAGGGAATGAACTTCTGCGCCGCCGGGGAATTATGCTGGTCGGAAATCGCATTCGGGGTTAGCGATGGGCATTATTGGGGACCGCAAGCATGTCTGACGGCAAGACCATCCTGATCGTCGAGGATGAAGCAATGATCGGCATGATGCTGGAGGATTATCTCGACACGCTGGGATACCGGCTGCACGCCATTGCCGAATCGGTCGATGAAGCCTGCGTCAAGGCGCGCGAGGGCGGCTTCGACGCGGCGCTGCTCGACTGCAATCTGCATGGCGAGAAAAGCTGGCCGGTGGCGGACATATTGGCGCAGAGCGGCATCCCCTTCGTCTTTGCGACGGGCGGCATGGCGGACGACCTGCCGACCGGCCATGCGGACCGGCCGACGCTGGCCAAGCCTTTCACCATCGGCGCGGTCGAACGGGCCTTGAACAAGGCCCTGGGGGTCCGATAGGAAAATTTCGTTCCCCTCTTGTTCCATTAGAACAAACAGGATACATGGTGGCCACGCGCCACTTCGATCGGCGTGTTCCGCTTGACAGGGGATAGGCCGATGACCGCAATGCTCTCACTCATCGATTCCAAGAAGACGGGGACAATGGACAGACAGAAAGCATTGGAAGCGGCCCTTTCCCAGATCGACCGTGCCTTTGGCAAGGGTTCGGCCATGAAGCTGGGCAGCCGCGAGAAGCTTGAGATCGAAGCGATCTCGACCGGATCGCTGGGGCTGGACATCGCGCTCGGCATTGGCGGCCTGCCGCGCGGGCGCATTGTGGAGATTTATGGCCCGGAAAGCTCGGGCAAGACGACGCTGGCGCTGCACGCCATTGCCGAGGCGCAGAAGACCGGCGGCATCGCGGCCTTTGTCGACGCGGAACATGCGCTCGACCCGGTCTATGCGAAGAAGCTGGGCGTCGACATTGACGAACTGATCGTGTCGCAGCCGGACACGGGCGAACAGGCGCTGGAGATTGTCGATACGCTGGTGCGCTCGAACGCGATCGACGTGCTGGTGATCGACTCGGTCGCCGCGCTGGTGCCGCGCGCGGAAATCGAGGGCGAGATGGGCGACAGCCATGTCGGCCTGCAAGCGCGCCTGATGAGCCAGGCGCTGCGCAAGCTGACTGGCTCCATCTCCCGCTCGCGCTGCCTGGTGATCTTCATCAACCAGGTCCGCATGAAGATCGGCGTCATGTACGGCAATCCGGAAACGACGACCGGCGGCAATGCGCTCAAATTCTACGCCTCGGTCCGTCTCGACATCCGCCGCACCGGTCAGATCAAGGACCGCGAGGACATCGTCGGCAACGCGACCCGGGTGAAGGTGGTCAAGAACAAGGTCGCCCCGCCGTTCAAGCAGGTCGAATTCGACATCATGTATGGCGAGGGCGTGTCCAAGATCGGGGAACTGCTCGACATCGGCGTGAAGGCCGGTCTGGTCGAGAAATCGGGCGCCTGGTTCTCCTATGACTCGGTCCGCATTGGCCAGGGTCGCGAGAATGCGAAAACCTATCTGAAAGAACATCCCGAAATGGCGGACAAGCTGGAAAAGGCGATCCGCGGCAAGACCGAGGAGGTCGCTGAAGGGATGATGGTCGGACCCGAAGCGGAGGATGATGGCGAATAAGCGCTGACGGCTTTCCGGCCAGATCAACCGGAAGCCTTGGCGCGATACAGCCCGCCTGTTGCTTCACGCACTGAAAAGGCCCGCTGCGCGACTGGCGCAGCGGGCCTTTTACCGTTGGAGGGTGTGGCGGCGGCAGGCGTCGGAATTCTGGCGGTGTGAAACGATATGGTGGGAGAAATATGGGGAGGGAATGGCCAGTTGCGGTCATTCTCAGCCGTTAAGCGCACCATGCTCCTGCGCAGGCAGGAGCCCAGTCCCGCCGTCTATGGATCATCGCACCGTTTGAACTGGGCTCCTGCCTGCGCAGGAGCACGGTGCGTTTTAAGGAAAGCAGTGCGAAGCAGACCGTCCGCTCCCCACCCGCAGCCGCCACTTGCCCCCTTTAATGCTTACCGGGTTTGCTGGACGTGCCCTTTGCCGTGGGGTTGATCAACTGCGCGCCTGTCGGCAGGCCGGTTCCGCCCATGTCGAGCTTGCGCGCTTCGCTGTGAGCGACGGTTACCGGATTGTCGCGTTCCTTGATCGCCGCTCTGGTCTCCGCATCGGCTTGTTCATCGGCATCGCCATCGCTTGCGCCACGGCTCCATCCAAGGATGATCGACATGCGCCGGTTGCGCGGGTCGTAGACGTCGCCCTTCGCGAAAGGCTCGCGGTCGGCCACCCCCTCGATCCGGGCGAAGCGGTCGTTGCCGATGCCGCTCGCGGCGAGCGCTTTGCGGGTCGCTTCGGCGCGGGCGGAGGACAGCATCCAATTGTTCATCGTCTGGCCCGAGCTATAGGGCAGCCCGTCCGTATGCCCGCGCACGATCAGCGGATTGGGCATGGTCTGGATCGTCTTCGCCACCTCGTCCACCAGTTCGCGGGCCTGCGGTAGCAGCCGGTCGGTCCCCATGGCGAACATGGCGAAATCGGCCTCGTCGATCAGGTCGATGCGCAGCCCTTCGCGCGTTTCTGTGAAGCGGACATTCTTGCGCAGCTTGTTGATGCCCTGGCGGCGGGCCATGCGCGCCTCCAGCTCCTTCTTGATCGATTCGAACTTGGCGCGGTCGGCCGCCTTGGTGGCCTTGCCGCCCTGATCCTTCGTGCCCGACGCGTCGCGCGGCATGGTGATGGCCAGGTTCCCCTGACCGCCGGTGGTCGGGTAATTTTCCTTGCCCATCATGCTGTCGCCGCCGAACATGCCGTTGGAGCCGGCCGAATTCTCCTTCATCTGCACCAGCGTCGGCGTGAAATAGTCCGCCAGCCCCTTGCGCTGCTTTTCCGTGGTCGCGCCCAGCAGCCACATCAGCAGGAAGAAGGCCATCATCGCCGTCACAAAGTCGGCATAGGCCACCTTCCACGCACCGCCATGATGGCCGCCATGGCCCTCGACGATGATCTTCTTGACGATGATCGGCCGGGGTTCAGGCTCGTTCGCCCCGCGTTTCTTCTCGGCCATGGCTTATTTGCCCCGCATGCCGTCGAACACTTCGGCAAAGGCCGGCTGGTTCGCATGGGTGAGGCTGGAGCGCGCCGCCTCGATCACCAGCGGCTGCGGATGGCCGTGCAGCGAGGCGACGATGATCTGCTTGACGACATGGTACATGGAGCCGTCTGCCTCGATCACTGCGCGGCAGCGATTGGCGAAGGGATTGACCATGCCGTAAGCGAGCAGCACGCCCAGGAAGGTGCCGACCAGCGCCGAACCGATCATGCCGCCCAGGATCGCCGGGGGCTGGTCGATCGAACCCATAGTCTTGACCACGCCCAGCACCGCCGCGACGATGCCCAGCGCGGGCAGCGCGTCGGCCAGTCCCTGAAGATTGTCGGCGGGCTTCAGCGATTCATGATGATGGGTCTTGAGCGCATTATCCATGACCTCCTCGACCGCATGGGGATCGAGCGTGCCGGAGGACACGACCACCAGCCGCAGCGTGTCGCTGATCAGGTGGATCAGGGTCTTGTCGCCCATCAGGCGCGGATATTCGGAGAAGATGGTCGAGCTGGCCGGGTCCTCGATATGCGGTTCCAGCGCCACCGGTCCCTCGACGCGCAGCGTCTTCATCAGCTTGGAGACGAGGAAGATGCAGTCGAGAAAATCCTGCTTCTTATATTTCGGCCCCTTGAACACTTTGCCAAGCCCGCCGCCCAGCGCCTTCAGGTCCGAGCCCGAATTGCCGATGATCAGCGCGCCGACGGCCGCGCCGCCGATGATGATCATTTCATGGGGCAGGGCGTGCAGAACCGGGCCGATGTCGCCGCCTGTAAAGATGAAGCCGCCGAACACCATGGCGAGCAGCACGACCAGGCCGATGATTGCGAACATGATTATCCCCGAAATTCTGCCCGAAGGCGCCGTCTTGATCGAAGCATCGCATGAAGACGCTCTCGATTGGTTAATACGGCTTGGTTATCTTGTGATTTAGGGCGCCCGTCGAAAAAACGGTAAGGATGTTTTTGTCCGGAAAGGCGCGGTTTTGGACGGTGGATCCTTATTCTCGTCATCCCCGCGGAGGCGGGGATCCATCTCTCACAAGAATGCGCTCGGCGCAGCGTCAGGAGATGGGTTCCCGCCTTCGCGGGAACGACGGGGAATTGCGGGCGCCGCTTACCCTATTTGATCAGGTCGAACAGCGTCTGCTGGTTGATCCGGGCGAAGGCCGATTGCGCGGCGTCCAATTGGAGCAGCTTGGCGGAAACCGAGGAAATCACCTCCGTCAGATCGGTCGATTCCAGATCGGCCCGCCGTTCCTTGAGATCGAGGTCGATGTCGGTAAGGCGCGTCCCGATCACGTCCAGCCGGTCGCCGCGCACGCCCTGCTTGGTCTGTTCCAGGACGACATGGTTCTGCCCCGCCTTGATCGCGTCCAGCGCGGCGACGACATCGGCGTCGGTGCCGCTTTGCAAGGCCGTGATGCTCTGGCCCAATATGGCGTCCAGCGTCATCGGCGTGCCGTTCACGTCGATCCCTTCGGACACTTCCTGCCGGGTGCCGACCACCGCGAGATTAAGGCCGCGGCTCACCGGGACGAGCACGCTCTGCCCATCGTCGAAGGTCGGGATGCCGTTATAATCCTTCTGGTTGAGCAGCGAATCGACCGTCGTGCGGATCGTCTTCATTTCCTCGACGATCGCGGTCTTGCTGGCGTCGTTCAGCGATCCGTTGCGCGCGGCCGTCAATAGCTCCTGTGCGCGGGTCAACAGCGTGTTCATCTCCTGGAGATTGGATTCGGCCGTGGCGGCGCGGGTGGTGCCGGTGCTGACATTGGACTGCCAGGCGGCCTGCTGCGCCTGCGCGCGGCCGATGTCCGACACCTGCACCCAGGCGAGCGCATTGTCCGACGGCTTGGTCAGCGTCTTGCCGGTCGAAATGGCGGTCTGGCCGTCGACGATGCCCTGGGATAGCTGCTGCTGGCGACGGATTTCCGCCAGAAGGATCTTGTTGGTGATGCCTACCATGGTCCGGTTCCTTGCCTTCAGATGATCTGCAGGATCGCGTCGACGGTTTCCTTCGCGACCTGAAGGATCTTCGCGCAGCCTGAATAGGCCTGCTGGATGCGCAGCAGGTCGGCCGCCTCCATGTCCAGGTCGACGCCGCTCACCGCCTCGCGCGCGGCCACGGCTTGGTCGCTGCGGCTCTGCGCCGTGGTCTGTTCCGCCTTGGTGGAGGAGAGGAGGTTGGCGTGGGTCGCGATCAGCGCGGTCCAGCCCTGTTCGACGCTGCCATTGCCGCGCAGCGCCGTTGATACCGTCAGCAGATTGCCGTTCGGCGTTCCGTCGGGCGATTTCGCGGCAAGCTGGGCCGGATCGCTGATCAGCGCGGTGACGCTGGCGGCGGTGGTTCCGGACAGCAGCGGGGCGCCGGCGGCGTTCGCATCCGTCCGCCCCTGGGCATGCCAGGCGTTCATGTCGGTGACGAATTGCTGCGCCACCGTGTCGAGGCTGGCGTGCCGGTCGGCCACGGTATTGGCAGCCGAAAACAGCCCGCCCAACGTGCCGCTGGTCGGCGCGGCGAGCGCGGTGCCCCCGCTCGTCGCCAGCGCCAGCGTGCCGTTGGCGTTGCTGGTGAGCGCCAGGGTCGTGGCGCTGCTGCCCTGCACCAGCGTCTGGCCGTTCAGCGTGACCTGCGCCTGATCATGGACGCCGAAGCTGATGTCGATATTGAGATTGGACGACAATGTGCCCAGCGCCGCGTCCCGGCTGTCGAGCAGTTGCGCATAGGCCGACGTGCCCGGCGTCGCGCGCAGCAGGCTGTTGTTGATGTCGGCCAGGGCGGAGATCGCCTGGTTGATCGTCGTCACCGACGCCTGCGCCTCGGTCGCGATGCCGCTCGACACTTGGGTCAGGTCCGCCGCCGTCTGCTGGAACGCTTGGGCGACGCGGCTGATGCTGTCGAGGGTCGTCACCCGCAGCGAATTGTCGTTCGGACTGGCCGCCAGCTTGTCCATATTCTGGAACATGCCGGTCATGAGCTGGCCGACGCCGGTTTCCGTGTCGTTGAGCGCGGTTTCCGAATCGGTCAGCCAGCGCATCCGCGCCACGGCGCTGCCAAGCTGCATGTTGGTGTAGCGGACCGTGGCGTCGAGATAGGGATCGGTGGAGCGGTTGACGCTCTTGACCTCAGTGCCGCCGAAATTGGCGCGGGAGATATAGACGGCCATGGTCGCGGTGGAGGAGCCGGATTCCACCGTCGTCACCGACCGGCGCGAATAGCCCTCCGTGCTGGCATTGGCGATATTCTCGGAAACCGCCGCCATCGCCGTGCGATATGCCTTCGTTCCCGAGGCGCCGATGATGAAGAGATCGCTCATTCGGCCTTATCCGCGGGGCTGGCGGGCGGGTTTGCGCTGACCTTGGCCCCGAACTGGCGCATCAGCATGTCCGCGATGCCCAGCGTGCCCCGGCTCGCCATGCTGTCGGCGGTGCGGGCGTCGGCCATGTCGCGAAACTGGTCGGTCGCGCTGGAATCGCTGATGCCCTCGGCCAGGCTGGCCGAGCGCATCGCGCCCATCATCTGGCGCAGGAAGATCGCCTCGAACTGCTGCGCGGCTTTTTCCAGCGACGCCTTGCTCTGGGTTCCGCCCGTCTGGGCTGTCGTTCCCGAAGTCGCACCAATCTGCATCACAACACCACCAGTTCAGCCTTGAGCGCGCCCGCCTGTTTGAGCGCTTCGAGGATCGCGACCATGTCCGCGGGGGAGGCGCCGATGGCGTTCACCGCTTTGACTATATCGGCCAGAGAGGCTCCACCTTTAAAATTAATCATCGGTTTCTTTTCCTGATCGATCGAAATCGAACTGGATTGCTCCACCGCCGTCTGTCCTTGCGAGAAGGGGGCGGGCTGAACCACGCGGGGCGATTCATTGACGCTGACCGTGATTTTCCCATGCGCGATGGCGGCGGGATGGATCTTCACCGCGCCGTTGATGACGACCGTGCCGGTGCGGGCGTTGACGATCACCTTGGCGGGGGCGTCGGCGGGCGAAACCTCGATATTCTCGATCATGCCCATCATCATGATGCGGTCTGAAGCGCCCGGCGCGGCGTCGATCGTGACCGACACGGCGTCCACGGCCTTGGCGCGATGGTCGCCATAGGTGCGGTTGATGCCGTCCGCTACCCGGAGGGCAGTGGTGAGGTCCGCTTCGGACAGGTTGAAGGTGAGGGTAGGGGCCGTGTCGAAGCCGGTCGCGACCGCGCGCTCCACCGTCGCGCCGCCCGGAATGCGGCCCGCCGAGGGAATGTTGACCGACACCTGACTGCCGTCCGCGCCGGACACGCCCAGGCCGCCGACGGCCAGATTGCCCTGCGCCATGCCGTAGATTTCATTATCCGCGCCGCGCAGCGGGGTCAGGATGAGCGTGCCGCCGCGCAACGACTTGGCCTTGCCCAGCGCCGAGACCGTGACGTCGAGGCGCTGGCCGGGCTTGGCGAAGGCGGGCAGGTCGGCGGTGACCAGCACCGCCGCCGCGTTCTTGAGCGCCGGGTTGATCCCCTGCGGCAAGGTGAGGCCGAAGCGCGAGACCACGCCCTTCATGCCCTGCGTCGCATAGTCGAGGCTGTCGTCGCCGCTGCCCGCCAGGCCGACGACGATGCCGTAGCCGGTGAGCTGGTTGGGACGGACGCCCTGGAAGGTGCCGAGGTCCTTGATCCGCTCCGCATGGGCGGGGGCGGCGAGGAAGGTGAGGGCGGTGAGAAGGGCGAGAATAGCGCGCTGGATTGGACGCTTGCCCCACACACCAACGTCATTCCCGCGAAGGCGGGAATCCATCTCCAGACCCATCGACTGGGGATGCGGCAGGAGATGGATTCCCGCCTTCGCGGGAATGACGAAGCTTAAGAAGCGGGTCATGCGGGTCATGGCGTGCATGTCCATCAGAAGGGGCTGATCATAGAGAAGAAGCGCTGCAACCAGCCTTGGCGGCTGGCGCGGGCGATTTCCCCCTTGCCGGTGTAGATGATCTTGGCGTCGGCCACGCGGGTCGAGGCGATGCGGTTGTCCGGGCCGATGTCGGCCTGGCGGACGAGGCCGCTGATCTGGATATACTCGTCGCCGCGGTTGAGCGTCAGCGCCTTTTCCCCCTTCACCAGCATCGTGCCGTTGGGATAGGTCGCCGCGATGGTCACGGTGATCTCGCCGTTCAGCGCGTTGGATTGGGTGGCGGCGCCCTTGCCGGTGAAGGCGTTGCTGCCGCTGGAGCCGATGTCGCTGGCGGAGAAGAGCTTGGAGAGCGGCCCGGTGCTGGGCGGGGTCAGCGCGATGCTGCCATCGCGGCTGGTGTCGGCGCTGTTGCTCTTGGTCGCCTGGGTCCGTTCGACCAGCACGATGGTGATGATGTCGCCCACGCTGGTTGCCCGCGCGCCGCTGGTGAGCGGCGTATAGCCCATCGACGCCTGGAAGATCGAGCCGTTCGCCGCCGGAGCGGCAGGAGCGGCAACGACCGAGGGGGCATAAAATTGCCGCTCGGCATCGCGCTTCTTGCCGGCCATGGCCGGGGAGGCGGCGAAGCTGAGCACAGCCAAGCCAAGAACCACCGTTCGGGCTGAGCCTGTCGAAGCCTTTTTCTTCTTTGAAGAAGAGAAGCCGTTGGCTGCCGCCGCCCTTCGGGTCGACAAGCTCAGGGCGAACGGCTTTGTGGGGTTAGGCATCATCCGGCTCACAACTGCTGGTTGACGTACTGGAGCATCTCGTCGGTCGCCTTGATCATCTTGGAATTGACCTCATAGGCGCGCTGGGTTTCGATCATGTCGACCAGCTCTTCCACGACGTTGACGTTGGAGGTTTCGAGATAGCCCGAGCGGACGACGCCGCGCCCGTCCAGACCCGCAACGCCGACCTGCGGCGTGCCGCTGGCGGCGCTTTCCTTCAGCAGATTGCCGCCGACCGCCTGAAGACCGCCAGGATTCATGAAGCTCGCCAGCTCGATCTGGCCAAGCTGGGTCGGTTCGGTCTGCCCCTGAAGCGTGGCGGACACGGTGCCGTCATTGCCGACGGTGACGCTGGTCGCGCCCTCCGGCACGGTGATCTGCGGGATCAGCGGCAGGCCGTCGCTGGTGACGACGACGCCTTCGGCCGTGGTCGTGAAATTGCCTGCGCGGGTGTAGGCGATGGAGCCGTCGGGCTGCTGCACCTGGAAATAGCCCGAACCCTCGATCGCCATGTCCAGCGCGTTGCCGGTCTGGTTCAGCGTGCCCTGGGTGTTGATCTTGGCCGTGCCCTGCATCGCGACGCCCGAGCCCAGGTTCAGGCCTGTGGCGAACTTGTTCTCGCTGTCGCTGTTCGCGCCCGCCGCCACGATCTGCTGATAGGCCAGCGTCTCGAAATCGGCGCGGTCGCGCTTGAAAGCGGTGGTGTTGACGTTCGCCAGGTTGTTGGCGATCACGCGCATCTTCGTGTTCTGCGCGTCAAGGCCGGTGCGGGCGACATGAAGGGCGGCGTTGGTCATCGTCTATCTCCGTGAGGCAGGCTCATGGCATCATGATAAGCAAGAGCCGTGCCAGATCAGCCATCAGTCCAGGCGCATCAGCGAAGCGCCGCCGTCGTCCAACTGCTTGGCGGTGTCGATCATCTTGACCTGGGTTTCCCAGGCGCGGCTCGCCTCGATCATCTGGACGAGGGCCGATGTGGCGTTGACGTTCGACCCTTCCAGCGAACCGCCGGTCACGCTGGCGAGCGGGTCGTCGGGCAGGGCGCCGCCATTGACTTCGCGGAACAGCCCGTCCGTGCCCTTGGCGATGCTGGAGCCGACCGGGCTGACGAGCTTCAGCTTATCGATCTGTTGGGGATTGGCGGGGTCGCCGCCTTGCGGCACGCCCCATATGCTGCCATCTTTCGCGATGGACACGCTGTCCATCTGGGGCAGGGTGATGGGGCCGCCCTCGCCCAGCACGGGCAGGCCGTCGCCGGTGGTGAGCAGGCCGCTGTCGCTGACCTTCAGGTCGCCGCGGCGCGTATAGGCTTCGCCGCCGTCCGGGGCCTGAACGGCGAGCATCGCATCGCCGTTCATGGCCACGTCCAGCGGATTGCCGGTTTCGGTGACCGCGCCTTGCGCCATGTCGGCGGCGATCACCTGTTCGGACGCCTGCGCCCGCGTGTTGAGGCCGTCGCCCTTGATCCAGCGCGTCTCGGCATTGGCGATCTCTGCGCGAAAGCCGGTGGTGTTGACGTTCGCCAGATTGTTGGAGATCGCCGCCTGCCGCGCCATCGCGCCGCGCATCGCGGTGAGTGCCGTGTTGACGAGCCGGTCCATGGGGGTGTCCTGTTGTTGACTGCGGGCGCTGATTTATTTCCGTCATCCCCGCGGAGGCGGGGATCCATCTCCCAGCGTTGCCGCTTTGTGCGAGGTCGGGAGATGGGTTCCCGCTTTCGCGGGAATGACGGTTCAATTCATGCGGAAGCTTACGTCCGCATGTTGACGATGGTGGTCGACAGCGTATTCGCCGCCTCGATCGCCTTCGAGTTCGCCTGGAAGTTGCGCTGCGCGGAGATCAGGTTCACCAGCTCCTCGGTGATGTCGACGTTGGAGCGTTCCAGCGCGCCGGAGCGGACCGAGCCGAACAGGCCGCTATTGCCGGTGCCCAGCATCGGCGCGCCGCTGGCGTTGGTGGCGGTCCAGTGGGCGTCGCCGCTCTGGCGCAGCCCTTCCTGGCTGTTGAACGCGGCGATCGCGGTCGCGCCCAGATAGACGGTGGAACCATCGGCGTAGACGCCGGTGATCTTGCCTTCTTCCGATACGCCCACGCTGGTGAGCTGGTTGCCGGTGCCGCCGTCGGGCCAGTTGGTCGGGATCTTGAGGTCCGTGAGCGAAGTGGGGGTCAGCGTGCCGGTCACCGTGGGCGCGCCGGTCGTCGGATCGAGCGGAATGACCTGAAGCCGGGCGCCGGTGGTGTCGACGACATAGCGGTCCTCCTCGACCGAGAAGGCGCCGTTGCGGGTATAGCCGATCTGATCGTCGGCGCTGCGCTTCACCGTGAAGAAGCCTTCGCCGGTGATGGCGAGGTCCAGCGTCTTGTCGGTGGTTTCGATCGTGCCCTGGGTGAATTGCTGGCTGATGCCCTGGGTGCGCACGCCCTGGCCCGCGACCTGCGTCGTGGTCTGCATCGGCGCGGCGGCGAAGATGTCACCGAACACGGCCTTGCTCTTCTTGAAGGCGGTCGAATTGACGTTGGCGACGTTGTTCGCCGTGGTCGACAGGTCGGTCTGTGCGGCCTTCAGGCCGGAAAGCGAGATGTAGAAGGACATGGCGTTGCTCCTTGGGTGAAAGGATTTGGGGGTGAAAAGGATTTGGGGGTGAAAAGGACTTGGCTTAAGCGAGGGAAATGGCGTCGGACGGCGAATAGGTGCCGAGCGCGGTGATGAGTTTGGACGAGCTGCCGTCCGCGGGTGACTGGACGGCGGCGATGGTTGCCCAGCTCGCGACGCGGCTGGGGTTGGCGCCGTTGACCTTGATCCTGAGGGCGTCGGTGGCGACGGTGTTTCCCGCCTCATCCTTGCCGTCCCAATAGAAATTGACGTCGCCCTTGGGCTGATCGCCCAGCGCGATCGTCTTGACGACATTGCCGCTGCCGTCGATCAGGTCGACGCTGGCGCCGCTGGTGGCGTCGGCAAAGCTGACCTGGCCCATATATTGGCCGGCTGCATCGGGCGCGGCGATGTTGCTCTGGATCAGCATCGATTTGCCGATCCAGCTCGCCGCGTCGCCAAGGCGCGATCCGGTCAGTTGCGACGCCAGATTTTTCAGCGTCTGGTTCATTTCCGCGATGCCGCTGCTGTTGGTGATGGTCGCCATCTGCGAGACCATCTGGGCGTTATCCATCGGTTCGAACGGGTCCTGCGTCTGCATCTGCGCGGTCAGCAGGCGCAGGAAATCCGCCTGGCCCATTTCCGACTTGCCCGTGCCGACATTGGCATAGGGGTTATAGACGGACAGGCCCGCGCCGTCGGTGGCGGTCGTGGTCGTCATTTGCCGATCCTTATGGTTTCCATCATCAGGGATTTGGCGGTGTTCAGCACCTGCACGTTGTTCTGGTACATGCGGGCGGTCTCGATCATGTCGACCAGCTCCGCGCTGCTATCCACGGCGGCTTCCCAGACATCGCCATTCTTGTCGGCCAGCGGATGGTTGGGATCGTGGCGCTTGGTCGGCTGCGCATTGGTGGTGACGACATTCTGGACCTTGACGGTCGAGACGCCGGGGCTGTCGGTGACCGACTGGAACACCGGCTTGATCGCGCGATAGGCCTCCGCCGCGCTGCCGGTGACATTGCCGGCGTTCGCCATGTTGGAGGCGGTGGCGTTCAGCCGCACGAGCTGCGCGCTCATGGCGCGGCCGGCGATGTCGAAGACGTTCATGGGACCGGAGCCGCTCATGCTCATTCTCCCTTCAAGGCGCGGGTGATGGTGTTGATGCGGCCCTCCAGGAAGGAGAGGGTCGTGCGATATTTGACGGCATTTTCCGCGAACAAAGTCTGTTCGGTGCTGAGTTCGACGGTGTTGCCGTCCAGGCTGGATTGAAGCGGCACGCGATAGCCCATCGAGTCATCGACGGCCTGCGACACGTCGGCGGCGGACTTGCTCTGCTGCGTCGTGGCTTCCTTGAGGGCGGACTCGAAATCGATGTCGCGCGCCTTGTATCCGGGCGTCGAGGCGTTCGCGATGTTGGACGCGAGCAGGGACAGGCGCTGCGAACGAAGCGCCAGCGCCTTTCCATGTATCCCGAACAATCCGTCTTCCAGCGACATGTCAAATCTTTCCGTTTTTCCGCCCGGCGGGCCTAAAACTTCCGATCCCGCCGCCGTTCTGAGGCCTGATGGCGTGAACTGCGGGTGATCCAGCCTGATATTAGCAAGAGCCGTGCCAATTTGCGTGGGTGACGCATCGGCAGGGCAGAAATCGCGGAAATCCGGGGGTTCGCATGGGCGTGGCGGCAAGGGCGGCAGAAATTTGCCGGTCGGTGGCAGGGCTTTGCCGCATGGCCGGACGGGCGATTTGGGGACGGTGATATGGTCGGAATCTTGGCGCATTTGTTCGATCCCCTGACCTTGCTGGCGATGGTGGCGGGTATCGGCATCGTGGCGCTGTTCCAGAATGGCGGACGGGCGCTGGGCCGCGCCTTCGCGGCGTTGCAGCCTTTGTGGAGCGCCGATCCGGCCAAGGATCGCGACGCGGCGCGGGCGGCGTTGCTGAAGATCGATCAGGTGGCGCAACTGCGCGGCCTGGCCTGCACCGACCGGGTGAAGACCGCCAATCCCTTTCTGACCCAGGCGGCGCGCAAGCTCGCCAATTGCGAGAAGACCGAGCAGTTCGAACTATGGGCGGCGCAGGCCCTGGTCGACCGCGCGCAGCGGCATGCGAGCGCCCGGAACGTCTGGCTTTCCATAGCCGACGCGGCGCCCGCTCTGGGCATGGCGGGGACGATCATCGGGCTGGTCGGCATGTTCGCGGGCATGGACGATCCGGCCACGCTGGGGCCGTCCATGGCGCTGGCCCTGCTCACCACCTTTTATGGCGTCGTGATCGCCAATATCGTGGCCGCCCCCATCGCGGCGCGGCTGGCCGATCTGTCGGAGCGTGAACTGGCCTGGCAGAAGGAAGCGGCGGACCGCATGGCGGCGATTGCCCGGCGGGAAAATGTGCCGATGCGCCGCGCCTCGATCCGCGAGGTCGCATGAGCATCCTGACATCCTCCGGCGTCCGGCGCAGCCGCTGGGCGCTCAGCTTTGCCGATCTGCTGCTGCTGCTGCTGGGCTTCTTCGTGATGCTGCAGGCCAGCGGACAGCGCCGGGACGCGATGCTGGCGCAGGTGCGACAGCAATTTGGCGGCCGGACGATTGCCAAGGCCACGGAAATGCGGGCGGCCGAACTGTTCTTGCCCGGCGAGGCGCTGCTGACCGAGGAAGGCCGGAAGCGACTGAAGGCTGTGTCGGATCGCTATGCTCTGAGCCGGGAGCGGCTGGAGGTGAGCAGCCGCGGGACGGACGGTGCGCGTCAGCGTTTCGACGGCTGGGACTTGTCGGCGGCGCGTCTGGGCGCGGTGGCGCGGGCGCTGAAGGCGGATGGGATAGGCGGCGACCGGCTGGTGTTGCGAGGGCTGGACCAATTGGATGGCGATAGCGGCAAAGGGCAAGTGATCCTGATAGCGCAGGGGCGTTAGGGCGAAAGTTTCCCCTACACCTACTCCGTCATGCTGAACTTGTTTCAGCATCCATCGTGCCCCAAGAGCCTCGGCGCGTGGGGAGAAATGGATGCTGAAACAAGTTCAGCATGACGATGTTGTTTTTGGGCGTGCCTCACGCCTCCATCTCCAGCCCCCCACACACGTGGCACGAATATTGCGTAGCTCATGGTTAACCCTGTCCGCATCATCGGAGAGACACCGTGACGAATTTGCCCAAGATCCTCCTTCTGGCGCTGTCCATATCGGCATCCGATCCTGCGCTGGCGCAGCAGAAGTTCGAGAATCTGGACCGTATCGACAGTCTGGTCGCCATGACCGTCGGCGCCAATATGGGCGAACCGGGCGGCCCGATCGCGCCGGTGGACCGGCGGTTGCGGCTGGCCGCCTGCCCTACGACGCCCAGCGTCGACGGGCCGGTCTTTGGCGCGGCCATCGTCAAATGCGATGCACTGGGCTGGCGGATTCGCGTGCCTTTGGGCTCGGGGGGCGCCGCGGCGGCTTCCGGGCCGGTTCCGCGCTACGCGCCTGCTGTACGCCCCATCGCCAGGGAAGCCGTCGTGAAGAAGGGCGACCCCGTCCAATTGATGGCGGGCAATGCCAGTTTCAGCGTCTCGCGCATGATGGTTGCGGACGAGGACGGCGCCGTGGGTCAGACGATCCGCGTGCGCGAGGACAAGAAGGCCGCGCCGATTCTGGCGCAGGTCGTGGACATGGGAATAGTTCGTGTTCCGGGATTTAATAATTTTTGAACCCGGCCGTATATAGACTGTGCGGGACGAATGAAGGATTGAAACGATGATCAAGTCTGTCGGCCAGAATATCAGCGCCGCCATAGAGGCGAATCGCCTGAAGGAAGGCGGCAAGACGACGCGCAGCGCGGCGACCGGTTCGACCGCCAGCGCGTCCGCATCCGCCGGTTCGGCCAGCCCCGCTGCCCGCATGGCGGCGGAAGGCGCGCCGGTCGACATGGATCGCGTCGCGGCCATCAAGGCCGCCATCGCATCGGGCAATTATCCGGTCGATCCGGCGGCCATTGCCGACCGCATGCTGGCGCTCGATCTGCCGACGGCCGGCTGAACCCATGCCTCTCGGTCTTGCAGCGCTGGACGAACTGAGCGCGGCTTTCGAAGAGCTGCGCGCCGCGCTGGACGGCGTGGACCCGGCGGTGATCGAATCGGCAAGCCGGCGGATCGCCAAAGCGGCGTCCGCCGTGCGCGCTATCGGCGTGTGGCGATCGGATGAAGCGGTGAAGGAGCGGTTGAAGGCGCTGCAACCGCTGATGGAATCGGCGCGGATTCGCACCAACCTGCTCGCGGACCATGCGAATCAGCGGCTCGCCATCTTGGCGGCGCAGGGCGCGGAAACGGCGCCTTTGGTTTACGGCCGCTAAAAGCCTGATCCCTCAAATTATATGGGCGCCCCTAGTGGCGCCCTTTTTGCGTTCTATTGGAAATCCTAGGCGATACCGTGCTCCTGCGAAGGCAGGAGCCCAGTGCCGCCGCTGCTTATTGCACAGCCGTTTGGACTGGACTCCTGCCTTCGCAGGAGCACGTCGCGCCCTGATGCGATCCAGACTGCCACCCTCAAAAAAGCAAATTATGAGCGCGCGTTAACCAAATCTTGGCACGTCGCTTGCTCTAATGACCCCCGGTACCAACGGGGATTGATCGAACCAGTGTCGGCATTCGCAGACATCAGAGCAACGGGCGCTTCGGCGGGCGATCGCGTGACCAACGCGATCGCCATGGCCAGCCGTCGGACGGGCGTGGACTTCGCCTATCTGCTGGGGCAGGCCAAGATCGAGAGCAGCCTGAACCCGACCGCCCGCGCGACGACCTCCTCCGCGACCGGGCTGTACCAGTTTGTCGACCAGAGCTGGCTGGCGGTCATCGACCAGCATGGCAGCGAATATGGCCTGGGCTGGGCCGCCGACGCGATCAGCCGGGGCAGCAACGGCCGCTATTATGTGTCCGACCCCGATCTTCGTCAGCAGATACTCGACCTGCGCAAGCATCCCGAAACCGCCTCCGTCATGGCGGCCGAGCATGCCGCCGACAACAAGGCCACTCTGGAACAGCGCCTTGGCCGCGAAGCCGAGCCGGTGGACCTCTATATGGCCCATTTTCTGGGCGTCGGTGGGGCGAGCAAATTCCTGTCGATGAACGACCGCGCGCCCGATGCCACGGCGGCGTCGATGTTCCCGGCCGCTGCCCGCGCCAACCGGTCCATCTTCTACGACAGGCAGGGCAACGCCCGCAGCTTTGCCGAAATCCGCGACCGCTTTGCCGCGAAGCTCCAGAAGGGCTTCGATTCGGTCGGCGGCGGCGACATTCAATATGCAGACGCGTCTTTGCCCTCCGGCGCGAAGACCGTGCAGCCCGCCGACTATGTGCGGATCGAAACCCAGCGCCTTGCGACCGCCGCCGACGTCACCGTCCGGCCGGAACCGCAGACGGCGCGCCTCGCCTATCTCATGCTCGCCACCCTCGGAAGGTAACGGCCGACAATGACTCCTGCCCAAGTCAAAGCGAAGATCTGGATGAGCGCCGCCAAGGGGGCGGTGCTGCCCTTTGCAACGCTGATGGTCGTGCTGTTCATGATGGTGCCGGTGCCCGCGGTCATGCTGGATATTGGGTTCATCACCAACATCATGATCTCGCTGGCCGTGCTGATGGTGGCGCTGAACGCCGCGAAACCGCTCGACTTCTCCAGCTTCCCGACGGTGCTGCTGTTCGCGACCCTGCTGCGGCTGGCGCTGAACGTGGCGTCCACCCGCGTGGTGCTGGTGAACGGGCATGAAGGGACGGATTCGGCAGGCCATGTCATCGAGGCGTTCGGCCACTTCCTGATCGGCGGCGATTATGTCGTCGGCATCTTCGTCTTCGCGATCCTGATGATCATCAATCTGGTGGTCATCACCAAGGGCGCGGGCCGCGTGTCGGAAGTGTCGGCGCGCTTCACCCTGGACGCCTTGCCCGGCAAGCAGATGGCGATCGACGCCGACATGAATGCCGGACTGCTGACCCCGGAAGAGGCCAAGGTCCGCCGCCGCGAAGTCGCGACGGAAGCCGACTTCTACGGCTCCATGGACGGTGCGTCGAAATTCGTGAAGGGCGACGCGGTCGCGGGCATATTGATCCTGGCCATCAACATCGTCGGCGGCATCATATTGGGCGTGGTCAGCCATAAGCTGAGCATTGGCGAGGCCGCGCAGACCTATATCATCCTGGCCATCGGCGATGCGCTGGTGGCCCAGATTCCGGCGCTGCTGCTTTCCATCGCCGCCGCCGCCATCGTCACCCGCGTCGGCAGCGAGGAAGATCTGTCGAACCAGATCACCAGCCAGTTCGGTTCGGGCAAGGCATGGATGCCGGTCGCGGCGATCCTGACTTTCCTGGGCGTGCTGCCGGGCATGCCGCACATGATCATCCTGCCCGCCGCTGCGGTCGCGGGCGGAATCGCCTGGCATCTGCGCAAGTCGAGCCAGCGCAAGGCCGCCGAGCCTGAACCCGCAGCGCCGCCGCCCAACCCGGCGCTCATCGAATGGAACGACGTGTCCGACGGCGCGGTGCTGGGGCTGGAGATCGGCTATGGCCTGATCGGCCTGGTGGACGAACGCAAGGGCGCGCCGCTGATGGCCCGCATCACCGGCATTCGTCGCCAGTTGTCCAAGGAACTGGGCTTTGTCGTGCCGATGGTCCGCGTGAAGGACAATCTGGCGCTGGAGCCGAACCAATATCGCATCACCATCGCCGGCGTCGTTGTGGGCGAGGACGAGATTTTCCCCGACGATCTGCTGGCGCTCGACAGCGGCGCGCTGGAGGGCACGGTGTCCGGCCGCGAGGCGAAAGACCCGACCTTCGGCCTGGATGCCGTCTGGATTTCGCCCGCCAAGCGCAGCGAAGCGGTGGTCGCGGGCTATACGGTGGTCGATCCGCCGACGGTCGTCGCCACCCATCTCAACCAGCTTATCGCGATGAACGCGAGCGAGATGTTCGGCCTGGACGAAGCGCGCAAGCTGCTCGACAACCTCAAGGACGCCGCGCCGCAACTGGTCGATGGCCTGACGCCCGGCCTGCTGAACCTGACGCAGATCAGCGCGCTCTGCCGCGCCCTGCTGGCGGAGGGCATCCCGCTCAAGGACTTCCGCCGCATCTGCGAGGCGATGGTCGATGCGGCTCGTCCGGACATGAACCTCGACCAGTTGGTCGAAGCGGTGCGCCAGCGGATCGGTTCGCTGATCATCCAGGGGCTGGTGCCGGTGAAGATGCCGCTGCCGGTGATCACGCTGGACGGCGATCTGGAAGCGTTGCTGGCGCAGGCCATGCGCGTTGCGGGCGATGCCCGTCACCCGATCGAGCCCGCGCTCGCCAACCGCATCATCGAGGCGGTGGTGACCGCCGCTCGTCCTCTGCTGGGTCAGGCGCGCAACTTCGCCATCGTCACTTCGCCGGTGGCGCGGCGGGCGCTGGCGCGGCTGTTCAAGCCGCATCTGCCGGAAACGCCGGTGCTGTCCTTCCTGGAAATTCCCGATGGCAAGGGCGTGGAAGTCGTCGCGGTGGTCGGCGGCGAGCAGCGGCCCGCGCCGCGCCACGACCCCCTGCCTGCTCGCGAACGCGTTGCCTGAGGAGCCTGACCAATGTTCATGAATAGGGTCGCCGCCGGTTCCGATACCAACACCTATGGCCGGTCCGCCCATGCCAATTCGCCCGAACGGCTGGCGCGGCAATATATGCCGCTGGTGCGCAAGACCGCTTGGCATGTCCATGGCCGGGTATCGAGCGCGATCGAGATCGAGGATCTGCTCCAGATCGGCATGGTCGCGCTGGTGGAGGCGGCCAATGGGTTCGAAGATCGGGGCCTGGGCTTCGCCTCCTATGCGCAGATGCGCGTGCGCGGGGCGATGATCGACCATCTGCGCCGCCATGCGACCATGACTCGTTCCGCCATGGCCCAGCGCAAGCAATTGGGGGCCATCCGCAACCGGCTGGAACAGAAGCTCGGCCGGGCGCCGCTGGAAGCGGAAATGTCCGTGGAGATGGGGCTGGACGCCTCCGCCTATCGTGAGGTGGCGGATAGTTGCGAGATGGTGCAGCATACCAGCATGGACGAGGTCTATTCCGACCAGTCCATGTGGTTTGCCGATGTCGAGGACCGCGCCGACGATGTGATGGAACGGGAGTCGCTTAAAGCCGCGCTCGCCAAGTGCATCGGGGAATTGCCGCAGCGGGAGGCGTTGGTGCTTCAGCTCTATTTTGTCGAGGAACTGAATCTCGACGAAATCGGCGCCACGCTGGACATCGGCGCGGCGCGGGTGTGTCAGATCAAGAAGGCGGCGCTCGACAAGCTGCGCGAGAAATTGCGGGATTGGGATTGAATCCCTTTGCTTTCCTTTAGGCGTGCCGTGCTCCTGCGAAGGCAGGAGTCCAGTTCAGGCGTTGCGTAAATGAATGGCGGCGGAACTGGGTTCCTGCCTTCGCAGGAACACGATGTTCTGCCGCCTAACTATCATTGTTCTGCGGCTCAACTATCATTCGCGGCGTTGGAAAAGTCCTTGATCGGCGCATTGTCGAGTTGAAGCTGCCGATAGCGCGTCTTCTGATAATTCTGCATCCGCCACCAGGGCTCCGCCACTTGGAACAGCCCGCTTTTCGCGACATGGCTGCCCCAATCCTTGCGCGCCGTGAAGGCCGCGAAGAAGGGCGCCAACACCAATCCCGCCGCCACCGGCATGATCCAGCCGAGCGAGGTGCCGGACTTGACCGCCAGCAGAGTCAGCCCCGCGCCCAGCAAGATATGCCATTTGAACAGCCAGATGGCGGGCAGTATCGCCATGCCGTCGCGGTCGCGGGTCTGGCCATTCCAACTGCTCTTGCGGCCCATCAATATGCCGAACAGGTTGATGGTCTGCGTCAGCATGCTGACCGGCGCCATCAGGATCGATAGCGCAATGTCGGCCAGCACGCCCCGCACCATGCGCACGCCGCCGCCGAAACCGATGCGTCGCGCCGGATCGGCCAGCGCCCAGAGCAGCGCCAGCAGCTTCGGCCCGAACAGCAGCACGGCGGTCAGCGCCAGCAGGCTGCCCGAGGGTAGGATCGCGCTGGGCGGCCAGACGCCCGCCGCCGCGCCGCCCAGCACAACCAGCATCAGCGCCAGCCACAGCGGCGAGGTGCAATAGGCCGACGCGCCGACGAAAAGCTGGAACTTGCTGACCGGGTGCATGCCCTTGATCTTCGACAACAGCGGCACATGCTGGATATTGCCCTGGCACCAGCGCCGGTCGCGGGTGGCGAGATCAGGCAGGGAGGGCGGAAATTCCTCGAAACTGTCGTCGGCCATGACGATATGCACGTCCCAGCCGCGACGGCGCAGCAGCGCGGCCTCGACCATGTCATGGCTCATGATATGCCCGCCAAAGGGCGCGCGGCCGGGCAGTTCGGGCAGGCCGCAGCTTTGCGCGAAGGCCTTGGTCCGCAGGATGGCGTTATGGCCCCAGAACATGCCCTCCGACCCCGCCCACCAGATCATCCCGGCGGCGGAGATCGGCCCAAAGAGCCGGCTGGCGAACTGCTGCCAGCGGGCGAAGAAGGTCGTGGCGCCGACGATCGACGGCACCGTCTGGATCAGCCCGACATGGGGGTGCCGCTCCATGTCGGAGGCGAGGCGCGCCATGGTCTGGCCGCTCATCACGCTGTCGGCATCCAGCACGATCATAGTGTCGTAAGCGCCGCCGAAGCGTTCGACCCATTCCGCGATATTGCCGGGCTTGCGGCCGATATTGAGGGCGCGGCGGCGGTAATGGACCGGGCGGGAGAAGCCCTTGCGCATTTTCAGATAGGCGGTGCGCTCAATCTCGCCATTGTCGGCGTTGGAATCGCTCAGGATGAAGAATTCGAAGCGTTCCCCGCCCATCACTTGCGCCAAGGAGCGCTCCATGATCGACAGGCGGCCCAGCACGCCCTGGAAATCCTCGTTGCAGACCGGCAGCAGCACGGCGGTCCGTCCGCGCAGAGGCGGCGCGGTGCGCGCGCGATAGGGGCGGACGCCCTGGACCCTGCCCATGGTCAGCAGCAGAAAACCGATCAGGCTGGTCGCGAAACCGAAGGCGATCCAGGCGAAAAGCGGGATGAACAGGGCGAGATAGACCCCCTCCCAGGTCGAAATGCCGTCCAGACCGATGGACCGCCGCATCTCATGCGCCGCCATGGAGGCGGGGAGCAAGGCGAGCAGCACGACCAGCGTCCGCCTGGCCCAGAGGTCGATGTTGAAGGGACGATGGGGCAGGTCGCGGGGGGCCGCGGCGAAATCCTGCGCGAGCATGGCCAGCCGCCTTTCCGGCGGCAGATGCTCGAACGCCCGGCTGGGCGTCGATCCGCTCGCTTTATCGCTATGCACGCCGCCCGTCGCCTTCATGCCTGACCCATTTTGGATTCGAACCCGTCACCAGAACCGCCTCATCGCCGGCTGGTTCCCTTTTTGCCCGCTCTCAGGCGCCCAGCGGGTAATGCACATATTCGCTGAACGGGCGATTGCCAGCCCTGAGTTGGGCGCGGATGTCGGTCGGCTTGCCCCGGTCCCGACGAATATCCAGGACCATCCGGAACATGTCCTTCTGGTGAAGCACCGGATAGCCCGCCTTTTTGACCAGCGTGCCGCCCGCCAGGTCGACCCAGATGTCGGGAGTCGCCTTTGCCGGGACGCCAGCGAAATCCACGAGGAAGCGGTCGACCCCGGCTTCTCCCGATTGTCCGATCCAGATATTCTCGACTATGGCCAGACCGGTCGAGGCGGGCGCCCGCGCCGCCGACCAGTCGAGCCGATAGCTTGCTTCGATCCGGCTCCCTGCGCGGGTCGGGGCGGTTGGCGTCCAATAAGTGGCGACATTGTCGGTATATTCGCTGTCGGTCGGGAAGGCGTAGAGCCGGACCTGCCCCGCGCCCAGCGGCTTGCGGCTGGTCGCCCACAGGGAAGGCCGCCGTTCGTAGAAGACGCCATCATCCTGATAATGATCGAAATCGCGGTCGCGCTGGAGCAGGCCGAAGCCCTTGGGATTGCGCTCCGCAAAGACGTCGACGCGGGGGGCGGAGGGGTTGACCAGCGGGCGGCAATGGGCGGTGCCGTCGGCGCTGGCGATGGAGAGCATGTCGCTGTCATGGATTTCCGGCCGCCAGTCGGTGCGCTTGGCCCGGTCGGCCTGATCGTACCAGAACATGCTGGTCATCGGCATCAGCCCCAGTTCGGTGATCGCCTTGCGCGCGAACAGCACGGCGTCGACATCCTGCCGCACGCCCTGCGGCGTCAGCTCGTTGGCGAAGCGGAAGGCGCCGGTCAGCGAGGCGCTGTCCATCAGCGCATAGACGGTGACGCTGCTGCGCCCGGTGCGCTCCAGCCAGAAATGGGTGAAGCGGGGAAATTCCTCCTTGCCCGCGATGCTGGTGTTGATCGCGACGGCGCGGGCCGACAGGCCGAACTGCTTTTCGGCGGGCGCCCGGAAATAGGTCGCGCCCAGGAAGGACAGCCAGTCGCCGTCCCGCGCTTCGTTCATGATGCGGAAGCCGGAAAAGCCCGCATCGGGGCCCAGATTGCGCACCGCATTGCCCGGCGGGGCGTCGAACATGTCGGGATCGTAGCGGAGCGGCGTCGCCCGGCCCCTGTCCACCAGCGCGATCTCGACCGGCTGCTGCACCGTGCCGCTCAGCGGGAATAGACGGATGCCGGTGTCGCCGCCCAGATCGTTCCAGATCGTCCGCTCGTCGCGGAAGCGGGCCTGGTTGAAGGCGTCATAGCCGATCTTGTCCGCGCCAGGGAAAAAGGGCGTCACGGCAAAGGGCGCGCGGGTCAGCCGCTGCGCCCGCCCGATCACCATCTCCCAGGAAAAGGCATCGCCGCGGGGTTGGGCGAAAAGGGCGCGGGGAACCAGCAAGGCTGCGCCGGAGGCGGCGATCATTGCGCGGCGGTCCATCTTGGTCATGAAAGCCTTGGTCATGGTGGGCATCATGGGTGCGACAACCGCCAATGCAAGTGTTTCGATCCCGCATTGACTGGAAAATGGCCGATCGACAAATGCGATGAAGCCTCCGCCCGGGGGGACGGAGGCTTCGTTGAGCTGGTCGTTTCATCGAAGTCTTTGCCCCCGGCACGGTGGGGACTGATAATGTGCCGGGGGCGGCATGACCGGCCGGGGTGACCAAGACCCCAGCCGATCAATCTTGTATCGCAGCTTAGCTGATCAGCTTCAGCACGCCCTGCTGGCTCTGATTGGCCTGGGCCAGCATCGCGGTCGAAGCCTGGCTCAGAATCTGCTGCTTGGCGAGCGCGGTCGTTTCGGCCGAGAAGTCGGCGTCTTCGATGCGGCTGCGGGCGTCGGTCAGGTTGGTGACGTTGGCCGTCAGGTTGTTGACGGTCGATTCGAGGCGGTTCTGCGCCGCGCCGAGATCGGCGCGCTTGGTCGCCACGGTCGCCAGCGCCGTGTCATAGGCGGTGAGGTCGGCCGCTGCGAAGGCGGGGGCGGCCACGGTGCCGCTCAGCGCGCCGCCGGCCGCGGTGGCGACGGCGGACAGGTCGAGCTGACCCAGGGCGATGGAAACCGTGTCGGTGCCGCCGGCGCCGGCCTGGATGTCGATCGTGGCCGGGGCGGCCGCGGAGAACAGCTTCTTGCCGTTGAATTCGGTCTTGCTCAGCACCGAGTCGATCTGCTTGCCGAGCTGGTCGATTTCATTCTTGATGTTGCCCTGCGACTTGGTGTCGTTGGTGCCGTTCAGACCCTGGACCGTCAGTTCACGCATACGCTGCAGCATGTTGCTGACTTCGCCCAGCGCGCCTTCCGCCGTCTGGGCGAGCGAGATGCCGTCATTGGCGTTGCGGATGCCCTGAGTCATGCCGCGGATCTGCGAGGTCATGGTCGAGGCGATGGCGAGGCCGGCGGCGTCGTCCTTCGCGCTGTTGATGCGCTTGCCGGTCGACAGGCGTTCCATCGCGGTGCCCAGAGCCTTGTTGGCCATGGCCGAAGCGTTCTGAGCGCGCAGCGCCGAGGAGTTGGTTCCGATAACAGTCATGATAATCCCTTTCCGTTCACTATCAGGTCGCTGCCATCAGGCTGCTTGCGGCCTCGAAAGGGGATAACGGCGCGGCGAAAAAAGCTTTTAGAGCTGGCGTGATTTTTTCTGACATTTTTCCGGAAAGCCCGGAAATGCGCGGGTAAATCGACCTTCGCGGGCGCGTCCTACGGCGGCGGAACGAGAAAAGTTCCGGCAAGGCGGAAAAAAATTGCCGTTATGCGGCAAGGGGTTTGCCGCATTAACCATATGCTAACCACAGTCCGGCAGTTTCAAACCATCGAAGGGGTCGGGGGAGTGCGGGGGCACAATCCTGCCAAATCATGGGGACAAAGTTCATGTCATCGCTGGACGTGAGCCGAGGAGTTTGCGCGCTCGTTCCGGGCCTGCAGCACTGGCTGGAGAATGCGTTCTATTCCGTGCGCATCGTGGACGCGCAAAGCCCGCGTGAGCGCGAGGGCGCTGAACGGGATAATCGGCGCATCCTGCTGGCGACCGAGATCGGCCATGCGACCCATCGCGACATTTTGATCAACCTGGTCGACGGCGCGCCTTCGCTGGTGCCCGCAGCCAACGGCCTGCCCGCCCGCGTGGCGTTCGGCCTGGAGGATATGGGCTTCGCCTTCGCGCTGATCGCGGAGCTGGCCCGCCCCGTCGCCGTGCCGGCGGTGGGAGACAATGCCAGCACCCGCCTGATGACGCTGGCCGGGCGCGTGGCGCGCAGCGACGCCACCGTGCTGATCCAGGGCGACACCGGCACCGGCAAGGAAGGCATGGCGCGCTTCCTCCACGCCCAGTCCGGCCGCGTGACTCGCGACTTCATCGCCGTCAATTGCGCGGCGCTGCCCGAAACCATGATGGAAGCCATGCTCTTTGGCCACAAGAAGGGCAGCTTCACCGGCGCGGCCAATGCGTCGGAGGGCCTGTTCCTGGCGGCGGACGGCGGCACGCTGTTCCTCGACGAGATTGCGGAGCTGCCGCTTGCCCTTCAGGCGAAGCTGCTGCGCGCCCTTCAGGAAGGCGAAGTGCTGCCCGTCGGCGCGACTCATCCGGTTCCGGTCAATGTCCGCATCATCGCGGCCTGCAACCGCAACCTCGCCGCCGAAGTCGCCGCCGGGCGGTTCCGCGAGGATCTTTACTGGCGCCTCAACGTCATGCCGCTGGAGCTGCGCCCGCTGGCCGAGCGGCCGGGCGACGTGACCGCGATCGCCGCCGCCATGCTGTTGCGGCATCAGGATATGGCGAAGGACGCCTTCGTCTGGCCGACCGTCGCCGCGCTCGAAAAGCTGACCGCCCATATCTGGCCGGGCAATGCGCGCGAGTTGGGCAATGTGCTCCAGCGCGCGGTGGTGCTGCGTGACGGCGATCGAATCGACGCCGACGATCTGCACATCACCGGCGCGCCGCAATTGCGGGTGGTGCAGGCCAAGGTTCTGGAAACCGCCGAACCGATCCGCCTGCGCGACGTCGCGCATAACAGCAAGCTGGAGGCTGTCCGCGCCGCGTTGCGCGAGACTGACGGCCACCGTGCCGCCGCCGCGGCCAAACTGGGCATTTCCGAACGTACGCTGCGCTATCGGCTTGCCGAGATGCGCGAGCTGGCCGCTTGAGGGGAGATTAGGGCATGACCGGCATTTCCCCCACCGACAGCGTGATGGCGATCCGCAACGCCATCCTTCAGAAAAACGCCGCGCTGCGCGATGTCGCCCAGACCGGCAACACTGGCGGTCCTGCAGCGGTCGGCACCAACGGCGCCACCGCCCCGGGCGGCTTTACCGACGCGCTGAAATCAGCGCTGGAGCAGGTCAACGGCTTGCAAAATCAAGCGGGTGAAGCAGCCGCCTCGTTCGAACGGGGGGAAACCACCGATATTGCCGGGGTCATGCTGGCCAAGCAGCAGGCCTCCGTCAGCTTCGAAGCCACCCTTCAGGTCCGCAACAAATTGCTGTCCGCTTACAAGGACATCATGAGCATGCCGGTGTAATATGAGCGAGAACGCACTCACCCCCTCCGTCGGCGGCGCTGCCGCTCTCCCGGCCACCAGCCCCGCCTCTTTTGGCGGCGCGAAGGGCGTCGATGCGCTGAAGGCGCGCTTCACCGGCTTCATGAAGCAGCCGGCGGTGGCGAAGAGCCTGCCGCTGCTGGGCCTGTTGGGCGTCGTCGCGACCGCGGGCGCGGCCTGGCTGGCGCTGCGCGAACCGCCGCAGCGCGACCTGTTCCGCGCTCTGCCCGATGCCGACAAGTCGGCGGTGGCGAGCGTGCTGGATCAGAATGGCATCCGCTACGACTTCGACAATTCGGGCAGCATGACCGTTGGCGAGGATGATTATTTCAAGGCGAAGATGATGCTCGCCGCGCAGGGCCTGCCCAAGAGCGCGCCCGACGGCAACAGCATGATCGACAGCCTGCCCATGGGCGCCAGCCGCGCCGTCGAGGGCGAAAAGCTGCGGTCTGCCCGCGAAATGGACCTGGCCCGCACCATCGAGGCGATCGACAGCGTCGAGAGCGCCAAGGTCCACCTCGCGGTCGAGCCGCCCAGCGTCTTCCTGCGCGAACGGTCCAAGCCATCCGCTTCGGTGATGCTGCGTCTCGCCTCGGGCCGTCAGCTCACCGACGCGCAGGTCAGCGCCATCGTGCATCTGGTCGCTTCCTCGATCCCTGAACTCAATCCGGAGGACATCTCGGTCGTCGACCAGAATGGCCGCCTGATCAGCAATAATGACAGCAACGCCGCTGACGACCGCCAGTTGGCCGTTCAGACCCGGATGGAGGATCGCTATCGCCAGTCGGTGATCGCGCTGCTGACGCCGATCCTGGGCGCGGGCAAATTCTCGACCGAAGTTCATACCGAACTGAACTTTGCGGAGCGTCAGGCGACCCGCGAAACCTATCCGCAGGATGAAGCCCGCCTGCGCACGGAGCAGGGCACCTGGGCCTCCGACCCGCGCGGACAAGGCGCCGGTAGCGAGGCGAGCGGCATCCCCGGCGCGCTCAGCAACCAGGCGCCGGTCAATCCGACCGTGACCCAGACCAATCCCAACGGTCAGGCCGTCGCTCAAGGCACGCAGAGCGCGCAGACCGCCGCCCAGCCGGGCACGCCGCCCAATCCGCTGATGAAGACCGAAGAAACCTTCAACCGCAGCTTCGAACTGGGCCGGGAGGTTTCGGTGACGAAGGACGCCATCGGCACGGTCAAGCGCCTGTCGGTCGCGGTCGCGTTGGACAACGGCCCGGACGGCAAGCCGCGTTCGGCGCAGGAGATCGCCGCTCTCGAAGCGCTGGTGAAGGGCGCGGTCGGCTTCGACCAGGCACGCGGCGACGTGGTGGCGCTGTCCTCGCGCAGCTTCGCCAAGGAAGAAGTGGTTCAGGCGCCCTGGTATGAAGCCGAATGGGTGTCGCCACTGGTGCGCAATGTCTCGGCCCTGCTGGTCGCGCTGCTGGTGATCTTCGGTATCGGCCGCCCGCTGCTGAAGCGCCGCGCCGCTGCACAGGCGGCTGCTGCCGAACAGGTCGCCGCTGAGGGCCAGAAGATCGGCCGCGAAATCTCTACCGAGATCACGCGTCAGGTGACGGTGAACCCCGATGGTTCGACGCCCATCACGCTCGACATGATCTCCTCCACTTACGACTATGCCCAGCGCGCCGACCTGATCCGCAATTTCGTGAAGCAGGACCCTGATCGCGCCGCGCTGGTCGTCCGCGACCTTCTGAAGGAAGGGAAGAAGGAAAATGCCTGACGCCGCCACCGCCACGGCGCTGAAGGGCAGCGCCGCCGCCGCCGTCCTGCTGATGCTGTTCGACGAGGATGAGGCCGCGCAGATCCTCTCCCGCCTGGAGCCGGACGAAGTGCGCCAGCTTGGCTATGCCATGTATGACGTGGCCGATGTGCAGGTCGAGGAAGTCAACGAAGCGCTCGACCATTTCGTCACCAAGGCGAAGAAGCGCACCACCATCGGTTACGGCGCGACCCGCCATATCCGTGGCGCGATGACCAAGGCGTTGGGCGAGGAGCGGGCCGAGAACATGCTGGCCCGCATCACCCCGCCGACCCGCTCCACCCAGCTTGAGATGCTGAAATGGATGGACGCCAAGGAGATCGCCGTGCTGATCGAGGCGGAGCATCCGCAGATCATGGCCATCGTCCTTGCCCATCTGGAGGCGCCGATCGCCGCCGACGTGCTGCAATTGCTGCCGACCGAATATCAGGAAGAGGTCGTCTACCGCATCGCCACGCTCGGCCCCGTATCGAACGAGGCGCTGGACGATCTGGAGCAGCTCCTGCTGCGCGGCAATATGGCCAAGAAGCAGGGCGGCGCCTCGCAGCGCGGCGGCACGATCGAGGCGGCGGCGATCATGAACAATGTCCGCAAGGAGAATGAACAGCGCATCATCAAGGCGCTGGCCAAGCGGGACAAGATGGTCGCCCAGACGATCGAGGAGGAAATGTTCGTCTTCGACAACCTGATCGACATGGACGACAAGAATATGGGCACGCTGATGCGCACCGTCGACAGCGCCGTGCTGGTCGTGGCGCTGAAGGGCGCGAACGAGATGCTGAAGGCGAAGATCTCCGGGTCCATGTCGGCCCGCGCTGCGCAGGCCATTGCCGACGAGATTGAGGAACGCGGCCCGATCCGCCTGGCCGAAGTGATCGACGCGCAGAAACTCATCATCGCCACCGCCCGCCGCATGGCCGATGCGGGCACCATCATGCTGGGCGGCAAGGGGAATGATTTTGTCTAAGCTTTGGGCCAATGCAGAGGTCGCCAGCATTCCGCTGGGCGGCATGGGACAGGTGACGAGCGGCGGTTTCCGCAGCCTGTTCGCGCCGGTGCATGCCGCGCCCGGCCAGCCGGTGCATGACAGCGTGCCGCAAAGCGAAGAGGACGTGCTGGAACAGGCCCGGATCGAAGCCTTCGCCATGGGCTTTGACGAAGGCAGCCGCGTGACGGCGGAAGCCAATGCGGCCGACGCCGAAGCGCGCCAACGCCTTGCCGAAGCGCTGGAATTGTTGGCCCCCGCGCCCAGCGGCATGTTGTCGACCATGCTGTCGGCCACTGTCGTGCGGCTGGTCGAGCAGATCGTGGGCGAGGTCGAGATCGACATCGAACGCTTGCTCCAGCGCTGCGACAGCGTCGCCGCCTT
Source organism: Sphingobium sp. 15-1 (assembly GCF_013375535.1). Lineage (GTDB taxonomy): Bacteria > Pseudomonadota > Alphaproteobacteria > Sphingomonadales > Sphingomonadaceae > Sphingobium > Sphingobium aromaticivastans. The sequence continues at coordinate 2,153,562 of NZ_JABXJG010000001.1, read as the reverse complement.
CATCGAGGATAATGATGAGAAAGGCGCGCTGCACCTGCATCCGGACGACATCGAACTGCTGGAAGGCGAGAATATCGGCGTGAAGCTGGTCGCGGACCACGGCATGCAGCGCGGCTGCGTCCGGTTGGAAACCGCTGACGGCTGGGTCGAGGACGGCCCCGACATACGCCTGTCGCGCCTGCGTGCGTTGCTTGACGATATGGAGGGTAAGGCATGATCAATGCCGCGCTCGCCCAGGCGGAGACGCTGTTCGACCATATGCAGGTGCAGAACCGCCAGCCGCGCCATGTCGGCCGGCTGGTCAGCCATGATGCGGGCATGCTGGAAGTCACCGGCTTCCGTCGCCCCATCGGCGCGGGAGCGCGGGTGATCGCATCGGACGGGACGATCTGTCGAGCCGAAGTCGTGGGCTTTCGCGGCGATAAGACCCTGCTGGTGCCGCTCGACAGCGATGCACCGCTGGAAAATGGGGCGCGGGTCGAGCCGGATTCTCAGGCGACCATGGTGCAGGTAGGCGAGGGGCTGATCGGCCGCGTCATCGATGCCATGGGCCAGCCGCTGGACCGCAAGGGGCCGATCATCGCGGGCGGTTCGTGGCCGCTCAACGGCGTGAAGGGCAATGTGCTCGACCGGGGCCGCGTCACCGAGCCCTTTGATCTCGGCGTCCGCGCCGTCAACGCCCTGCTCACTGCCGGGCGCGGCCAGCGCATCGCGATCATCGCGGGTTCGGGCGTCGGCAAGTCGGTCCTGATGGGCCAGATGATCCAGGGCGCCGAAGCCGACATCGTCGTCGCCGGCCTGATCGGGGAACGCGGCCGGGAGGTCAGCGATTTTCTTGAAACCAAGCTCAAGGGCGCGATGCACAAGAGCATCGTCGTTGCCGTCCCCGCCGATCATCCGCCGGTGCTGCGTCTGCGCGCCGCCGCCCGCGCCACCGCCATTGCCGAATATTTCCGCGCCCGCGGCAAGAAGGTGCTGCTGCTGATCGACAGCCTGACCCGCTGCGCCCATGCGCAGCGCGAGATCGGGCTGGCGCTGGGCGAGCCGCCTGCGATGAAGGGCTATCCGCCTTCCGCTCTGGCGCTGATCCCCCGGCTGGTGGAACGCGCTGGCGTCGATACCCGGACCGGCGGCTCGATCACCGCGCTCTATACCGTACTGGCCGACGGCGACGATACGGACGATCCGATCGTCGATGCGGCCCGCGCCATTGTCGACGGCCATTTCGTGCTGTCGCGCCATCTTTCCGAACAGTCGATCTTCCCCGCCATCGATGTCGGCAAGTCGCTGTCCCGCGTCATGGCCGATGTGGTGCCGGACGAGCATCGCCTCGCCGCCGCCGCCTATCGCCGCCTCTGGGCCGCCTATGAGGAAAATCGCGACCTCATCCTGATGGGCGCCTATCGCCCCGGCAATGATCCGGTGATCGACGAAGCCGTGCAGCGCCGTCAGGAAATCCTGGAATTCATCCGCCAGGATCAGAAGAGTTTCATCGATCTCGACACCAGCGCCAACGCCCTTATCGCTGAGTTCGGCGCGTGAAGGGAGAAGTCGCCCGCCGCCAGCGCGTGCTGCGCGTCCGCCATGTGCAGCATGCCATGGCCGTGGCCGAAACCGCGCGCGCGCGCGACGAGGCGGAAGGCATCGCCCGCAATGTCGATCGCCTGCGGACGGTGCGCGATGATCTTTTTACCGGGCAGGGCATCGCAACTGGCGCGAATTTTGCAGCGATGCAGGAACTGGCGGGCCGTCTGGAACAGGCGGGGCGTCAGTTGGACGGTGCGCTCTACGATGCGCGCCGCAAGGTGGAGGTCAAGGAAGGCCTTAGCCTCGCGGCCAATCGGGATCGCGAAATCGCCGTGAAGCTCAAGGATCGCGCCCGCGCGGACCTGGAGGAATGGCGGGAGAATAAACTCGCGGCCCTGCCGCGCTATCGCCGGATGCAGAGGACAGGAGATGTCTGACGTGAACATGTTGACCAGCCTCAAGGCTTTGCTCTTTTCGTCGGCCTCGGCGCAGGTGCCCGTTGCCGGCACGGGCGCTGTGCCGGCAGAGGGCGCGGCGGATTTCGCCAAGCTGCTGGACGGCACGATGGACGCCACGCCCGAGGGCAAGCAGGCGGCGGCCCCGGCTGTCATGGCCGATGCCATTGCAGTCGAAGGCTTGGAGATGGAAGGCGAGGGCATTGCGCCCGCCAAGGCCGATAGCACCGAGGCTGAAAAGGGGGAGGTCGAAACCGCCGCTCCCTTGCCCTTCGGCTTGGCGAACGCCCTGAAGGCCGTGCAGAGCCATCGCAAGGAGACGCTGTCGCTTCCGCCCGGTCTTGCCGGGAAAATCGAAGCGTCCGTCGAGACTAGCGATGGGATTCCTGCTCCTGTTGCGGATGGCGAGCCTGCCGAAGAGGTCGCGGCGGAAACGTCCGCGCCATTGCCCGTGGCTGTCGAGGATAGCGAAGTCGACGCGCCGCAACTATCCGTCACGAAGCCTCATGCGCAGCCCAAGGCGGCCCGTCCTGCCAAGGAAGCGAAGCTGGAAATGGCCGAGGCTTTGCCTGAAGCGCCTGCAACGGAACGGCCGGATGAGCCGGTGAAGGCCGATCGGGGCGACAAGGACGAACCGAAAGAACAGGCTGAAGCCGCGTCGCTTCCATTGTCCGTTGTCGCCGCCGTGCAGACGCCGGTGCCGCAAAGCGCTCTGACGCAGCCGCTGCCGACATCTGCGCCTGCTGTCATAGCCGCGCCTCCGTCGGAGACGGCAGCGGTGAAGCCGGATGGCGGCAAGAATCTGCCGGCAGAGGGGCAGATGCAGCCCCAAGCCGCCCAGCAGTCCATTCCCGCTCAGGCGACGGCCGAAAAGTTCCCCACGATGGATGGCCATGCGCAGTCCGCCAATGCCGCTCCGGTCCCATCGGCGTCTGTCGACCGCCCGAAATCGACTGTCGCGACATCGGCTCCCGACAACGCGCCCGTTCCGGTCGACTTGCCCGTCCCGGCAGCGCCCGCGGCCGAGAGCCGCCCGGTAAAATCCGAAGTCCTGAAATCCGAAGCCCTTGCCTTGCTTCAACTGGTGCGCGATCAGGTCGCTGCCCGCCAGCCCGGCACGCCGGTTCGGGCCGGGGAAGCGGTCGCGGCACGCGCCAAGACTGGCCGCGCAGGCACTCCCGTTGAGGTTGCGCCAGCCAGCACAGCGCAGCCGGTCCCGACCGACGTCGCGACCCAAACACCGTTTGCCCAGCCTGCCGCCGTTCCCTCGGTCCAGCCGACCGTCGCAGCGTCGCCGGTGGTGGACCTGTCCGCCAGCCTTGGCGCGCAGGTCGTCGACATGGGCGTTTCGGGGCAGTGGATCAACGGTCTCGCCCGCGATCTTGCTGGTCTTTCCGCCAATGGGGCGCAGGGCCGTTTCCAGATTAACGCCGACCAGCTCGGTCCGGTGCAGGTCGACATCCGCCAGGGCGCCGATGGCGCCGCGGTCAGTCTGACCGTCGCCAGCGAGGCTGCGGAGATGGCGCTGCGCCAGGACAGCGACCGGCTGCGCCTCGACGCCAGCCTGTCGGCCGTGCGTATATCGGAGGTCAGGATCGAGCGGGCGCCGCATGTCGTTGAAGCGGCGCGGACGGACAGTACGAGCCAGCAAAATTCCCAGCAGCAATCCTCCCAGACCGCCAATGGCTGGGCGAATAACGGCCAGAACATGGCGCAGTCCCAAGGACAGGCGCAGGGGCAGGGCCGCTGGCAACCCCGGGAAAATAACGCATTCGCCTCTAAAAATTCCGCCGATCCCGCCGTTCTTAACCATGACGAGACGCGCCGGGCGGGCAATGACGCCGTGCGTGCGCGTTATGCCTGAGATGCGGGATTTACGGGGGATTTTCCATGAGTGACGATGCGAAGCCGAAAAAGAAGAAGGGCGGGGGCATGAAGATGATCCTGCTCATCGTCATCGCCATGGTGGTGGGCGGCGCGGGTGCGGCCGGCGGTCTCTATGCCGCCGGTTTCTTCAGCCCGAAGGAAGAAGGGCCGAAGGAAGATCCCAACAAGCCGGTGCTCGTCCTGGCGGGCGAAAGCGCGGAGGACGTCGCCAAGGCGCATGGCTATGCCGGCGGGGGCGGCGGTGGTGAAGGCGGCGGCCATGAGGGCGGCGGCGGCGGTCATGTCGCGACCGGCGTCCATGTGCCCGCCAAGGGCATCGACCTGCCGACCCCGTCCAATCCGACGGCCTATCAGGCGACCTATTTCCAGTTGCAGACGCCCTTCACATCAAACATGTCCGACACGGACGCGTTCGCGCAGATTTCCATCGCCATTTCGACCTATTACGACATCCGCGTGGTGGAGGCGATCAAGGCCCATGAAATGGCGATTCGCAGCCAGGTTCTGATGATGCTGGCCGAACAGCCGGTGGAGGCGCTCTCCACGCCGGAGGGAAAAAGGGCGCTCCAGAGCAAGATCAAGGCCATTATTAACGACATTTTGAAGCAGAAGACGGGCTATGGCGGCGTCGATAACGTTTATTTTACCAATTTCGTTATTCAATAGGGTTGCCTGAACGCGCGGGAAGTCCCCCGCTTGGGACGGCTGGGGACTGAAATGACCGACGTTCAAGCCTATGCCTTCGGGCGGGGGGAATCGCAGGCGCCGCTGATGCTGTCATGGCTGGACCGGCTGGGCGAAAAGCTCGGCCGGCGTTTGCGCGCCGTGATGGAGCCGATTGCCGGGGTTCGCCCGCATGTCGCCGCGCAGGATGCGCGGGCGATCGAATTCGGCGCCTGGGCCCTGGACGTCCCCGCCTCCTCCAGCATCGGCGTCTATCGCCTGGCGCCGCTGAAGGGGCAGGTGCTGCTGCGGCTGGACGCGGCGATGATCTCGACCCTGGTCGACTGTTTCTATGGCGGCATCGGCAACCGCGCCTTGCCGCCGCGCGGCGAATTCACGCCGACCGAAGACCGGCTGATCGCCCGCATTTCCGATGCGTTCATCGCCCGGCTGGTCGAATGCTGGAGCGACATGCTGGCGATCGACGCGGGCCTGATCGTCCGGGAAACCGGCATCGGCTTTGCCGCCGCCGCGCAGCCCGGCGAACAGATGGTGCTGCAACGCTTCCTGCTCAGCATCAGCCGGGACGCCGAATGGCCGATCGACTTGCTGTTCCCGCTGGGCGCGCTGCGCGCCGTCGAGCCGCTGATGGGCGCTCGCGTCCCGGTCGACGACGAGCGCGCCGATCCGGTCTGGCAGGCCCGCATCGCCGCCCGCATGCGCGACATCCGCCTGCCCGCCCGCACCGTGCTGGCGCGCCCCCATCTCTCGCTGGCCGAGCTGATGCAGCTCAAGGCCGGGGACATCATTCCCGTGACCATCAACCGCAGCCTGCCGCTGATCGTGGGCGACCGCATCGTCGCCCATGGCTCGATCGGTGAACAGGATGGCCGCGCCGCCTTCCAGATCGAAAAGCTTTCCGGCAATCAACCTTCCTGGGGACAAGAACAATGAGCGACATGAGCGACGCGCCGCGCCTCGACAATATGGGCGAGGACAGCATTTCCCGCATGGTGAACAACCGCCAGTTCCGCTTGCTGGCGGACATTCCCGTGCGCATGTCGGTGGAGGTCGGGTCGACATCCCTGCGTCTGGCCGAGGTCATGGACCTGGCCGAAGGCAGCGTGGTGGAGCTGGACCGCCAGGCCGACGACCTGCTGGACATCATGGTCAACGGCGCGCTGATCGCCAAGGGCGAGGTGGTGACGGTGAACGGCCGTTACGGCATCCGCATCGTGGAGATCGCGGCGACCGAAACCCGTCTGGCCGGCGTCGAACGGCGCGGCTGACGCGATTTACCGCTTGCCTTGCGCGCCATTATCGGCAGACCGCTTGACGGATTAACCATAGTCGCGAAAGCCTGTCCATGATCTGGTACTTCGTCAAGCTGCTGATATTGTTGCCGCTGGTGGGCGGAATGGCCTTTGGCGCGCTGTGGCTGTGGCGCAAATATCAACCCGGCATGATGGTCGGGCAGAACGACCGGTCCCTGAAACTGCTCGAAGCGCTGCCGATGGGGACTTTCGGCAAGCTCGCCGTGGTGGAGTTCGAGGGGAAGAAGATCCTCCTCTCCGTGACGCGCGGACGGATAGAGAAGATCGCGGAAGGCGATAGCTATCGTGCCGGGCGCTGACGTTTTTACTACCGTCATTCCCGCGCAGGCGGGAATCCATCTCCCCACTTCGCATCCAGAGGCTACTGTTGGGAGATGGATCCCCGCCTGCGCGGGGATGACGAGATTGGTGTTGACTGGGCTGCTGCTGGCAGCCTTGTTTCTCACCATCCCCGCCTTCGCCCAGGCCGCTCCCGCCGCTCCCGTCAACAATGGCGGCGCCTTGACCCGCGCCATGGGCCAGATCAGCGGCGACGGGCGCTCGCTGTCGCTGTCGCTGCAAATCCTGATCCTCATGAGCTTGCTGACGGTGCTGCCGTCGCTGATCCTCATGATGACCAGCTTCACCCGCATCATCATCGTCCTGTCGCTGCTGCGCCAGGCGCTGGGATTGCAGCAGACGCCGCCCAATCAGGTGCTGGTCGGCCTGTCGCTGTTCCTTTCGCTGTTCGTGATGCGGCCCGCCATCGACCAGATCAACGCCCAGGCCTTCGACCCCTATGGCAAGGGGCAGATACCCATCGAGGAAGCGGTCGGCCGCTCCGCCAAGGTGTTGCACGGCTTCATGACCAAGCAGACCCGCGAAACCGACCTCAAGCTGTTCCAGAATCTGGCCGAGGCGCCCGCTTTCCGCACGCCCGCCGACATTCCCTTCTCGATCCTGCTGCCCGCCTTCGTGACGTCGGAACTGAAGACCGCGTTCCAGATCGGCTTCATGATCTTCCTGCCCTTCCTCATCATCGACCTTGTGGTCGCCTCTACATTGATGGCGCTGGGCATGATGATGCTGTCTCCCACCATCATCTCCATGCCGTTCAAGCTGCTGCTGTTCGTGCTGGTCGACGGCTGGGCGTTGACGATGGGATCGCTGGCCGGATCGTTCGCGACATGATGGGTTTGCATTCCTCACCCCCCGTTCGCCCTGAGCTTGTCGAAGGGCTGTCCTTTTCTTCGAAGGAAAAATACGGGGCTTCGACAGGCTCAGCCCGAACGGATTGGGGTATCAGCCCGAACGGATCGAGGGCGATCTAGGCCATGGAAAACGCCGATTTCTTCATGGGGCTGGCGCAGCAGGCGCTGTGGATCACGGCGCTGGCGGCAGCGCCGATCCTGATTCCGGCGCTGGTAGCGGGCGTGCTGATCGGCATGATCCAGGCGGCGACCTCCATCAACGAACAGACGCTGGCCTTCATTCCCAAGATTATCGTCGTCGGCGCGATGCTGGTGCTGTTCGGCGGCTCCATCATGGTGCTGATCGCTGATTTCACGCGTGAGATTTTCGAGCGCATTCCGGACCTGCTCCAATGATCGCGCCGGGCTTCGCCAATGTGGAAGTCCAGCTCTGGATCTGGCTGATCGCCATGATCCGTCCCGGCGCGGCCTTTATCGCTGCCCCGGTCTTCGGCGCGCCTGCCGTGCCGCTGCAATTGCGCCTGATCCTCTCGCTGGCGCTGGGCATGGCGGCGCTCAACAGCGTGCATATCGTGCTGCCCGCCGACGGCGTCGCCAGCTTTCAGGGCGTGATGCTCGTGGCGGGCGAGGTGCTGGCCGGGCTCGCCATCGGCTTTGCGGTGCAGATCGGCTATGCCGCCGCGCTCGTCGCGGGCGAAGCCATCGGCAACACTATGGGTCTCAATTTCGCCGCCATGGTCGATCCGTCCTCGGGACAGGCGACGCAGGCGGTGGGGCAGTTCCTCTCGATCCTCTCGACCTTCCTGTTGCTCGCCATGGACGGGCATCTGATGCTCGTCAGCTTTGTGGTGCAAAGCTATCAGGCGCTGCCGCCCAATGGCGCGATGCTCAGCAACGACGCCATCTGGCATCTGATCGAGTTCGGCGGAGCGCTGTTGGGCGCGGGCGTGACCATCGCCTTGCCGGTCGGTTTCGCGCTGGTGCTGGTGCAGATCGTCATGGGCATGCTGGCGCGCACCGCGCCCGCGCTCAACCTCTTCTCCGTCGGCATGCCGGTGGCGCTGATGGCGGGCCTGATCCTGCTGGCCGTCACCGCGCCGATCATGGGGGAGGGGATCACCGCCGCGCTCAAGGCGGGGCTGGACCAGGCCCAATATATTGCGGAAGGGCGCTGACCCATGGCGGAGAGCAATGGCGGCGGCGAAAAGACCGAAAAGCCGACAGCCAAGAAGCTGAAGGACGCCGCGAAGAATGGCGACATCCTCCAGTCCCGCGACCTCGCCACCGCCTTGGTGGTGATGGCGGGCATTGGCTGGATCGCCGTGACCGGCCCCTCCGTCGTCAAATCCCTGTCCGACATGCTGATCGAGGCGCTGCGCTTCCGGCGGGAGGACATCGTCAATTTCGCGCCAGCCGACCGGGGGTTCGCGTTGCTGTCCGGCATCGCCCTGCCGGTGGCGGGGATCATGCTGGCGACGCTGCTCGCCGCCATCGCCGGGCCGGCGCTGCTCGGCTCGCTGGGCTTCCGGCCGGGGGCCTTTGCACCCAAGGCGTCGAAGCTCAACCCGGCCGCTGGCCTCAAGCGCATGTTCGGGCTTCAGGGCCTGATCGAACTGGTGAAATCCATCGCCAAGGTTTCGCTGCTTGGCGCGATCGGCGTCTGGATGATCTGGGACCGGCTGACGGAGATTGTCGGCCTCGGCAAGTCGGGCCTCGCCCCCGCCATGGCGGACCTGGGCAATATGTTCATCATGACCTGCCTGGTGATGGCGGGCGGCCTGTTCCTGATCGCTGGCATCGACGTGCCCGCGCAGCTCATGCAGCGTTCGAAACGCCTGTCGATGAGCAAGCAGGAGATCAAGGACGAGCATAAGGAAAGCGAAGGCTCGCCCGAACTCAAGGGTCATATCCGCCGCAAGCAATATGAGGTGCTGAGCGGTTCGACCCGCAAGGCGGTGGCCGAGGCGAGCGTCATCATCACCAACCCGACCCATTTCGCCGTCGCGCTGCGCTACAAGCCGGGGCAGGACGCCGCGCCGATCGTGGTGGCGCGGGGATGCGACGCCATCGCTGCGGCGATCCGCGAGCTGGCCGACCAGAATGGCGTGACGGTGCTGCAATATCCGGAACTGGCCCGCGCCATCTACTTCACCTCGCGGGCCGGGCAGATCGTGAATGAAGGCCTCTACATGGCCGTCGCCACTGTCCTGGCCTTCGTCTTCCGGGTCGAAAACCGCATGGCGGGCGAGATGGACCGCCCCTTCATCACCGTGCCGGACGATCTGCGCTTCGACGCCGAAGGCAAGAAAATGCCGTGATTTCAGTCCATTGAGAATGTGTCTCAAGAAAAAGACGATGCTTAACTAAAGCTTAGGATTGATTATCCGTATAATGTTGACGGGGACGCATTATGATGGTGCGTCATGAACGACTATTTTTCGCGGAGCGAGGTATCGCCGGTTGAAAGGAGCGCGACGCGTGCGCCCTCCGCCGTGTCCGCCGTTCAGCCGGTTTCCTCCTCCGCGACGGTTCGTCAGGGCGGGGGATCGTCGGCGCAAACCAGCCAGGACGATCAGGCGCCAGCGGAAGGCCGCATCGCCAGCAGCGCCGAATATGCCAGGGTGCATGCGCGCATAGCCGACATATTGGCGGAACTGAGCAGCCAGGGCACGACCGCCACGGTCGACGGCGCGGCGGAGGAAATCCAGTCCATGCTGCCTTCACCGCAGGTGCTCGTGCCGCTGCCCCCTGCTTCCAGGGAAGCCGTGGAAAGCTCCATCCGCATCGCCAGGCGCCTTGCCGAGCAGGCCGCCATCGCCCATGTCGCCCAGGCCAATATCCGGCACGGAGCGGTTGATCAGATCGTGACCATCGGCGCCTGAGAACACCCGTCGAACGAAGCGCCAATGTGCTTCTGCGGAGGCAGGAGCCAGTTTCGCCGTTCGAGTGTTCGCGCAGGACTATGGTCTGAGGCCCTTTTTGCATCTCCACGAAAATCATTCCTAAAGGTCTTGGGCCTAGGGCCGTTCTGGCATTTGAAAGGACGGCCCATGACTTCGGTGAGCAGCAGCATCTTGACGGCGCTTGGCGCGGGATCGGGCATCGACACCGCCTCGCTCGTCTCCAGCCTGGTCAGCGCCTCCAGGGAGCCGAAGCAGACGGCCATCACCAATCGCCAGACGCTGAACAGCGCGCGCATTTCCGCGCTGGCTTCCGCCTCCAGCTCGCTCGATACCTTTGCCGATGCGCTGAACAGCCTGCTCGCGGGCACCGGTTATTCGGGCACGCCAGCTTCCAACGACGCCAGCATCGCCTCCGTCAGCGCCCTCCCCGGCGGCACGCCGACCGGCCTTCCGGCGCAGATCGAGGTGCAGCAGCTTGCATCGGCCCGGACCGCGGTTTCGGCGGTCAACGCCAATCAGGACGCGGCGCAAGGGGCTGCGGCCACCGTCGGCATCGGGGAATTGTCGCTGAAGGTCGGCACCGGCAATCCCGTTTCCATCACGATCACTGCGGCCAACAACAGCTATACCGGCCTTGCCGCCGCGATCAACAGCTCGGGGACGGGCGTGACCGCGACCGTCGTCACCGACTCGCAGGGCACGCGGCTGATGCTGAAGGGGCCGACCGGCGCGGCGAATGATTTCTCGCTGACCACGGTTTCCTCCTCCACCGATGCGACGACGGGTGCGGACCTCTCCCAATTCGCCTTCTCCGCGACCACGCCGCCCGCCGGCAGCAGGATGAGCTCCGCCGCCCAGCCCAAGGATTCGATCATCCTGCTCGACGGGGTGGAGCAGCATTATGCCGGCAACACGATCGACAGCGCGATCCCCTTTCTGCGCATCGATCTGAACAAGGCGGCGCCGGGCACCAGCGTCACGCTCGCCACGACCGAGCCGACCACGTCGATGCGCGACCTGATGGTCGAGTTCGTCGACGCCTACAACACGCTGATGAAGGCGCTGAACACGGCGACCTCGACCGGCACGGACCAGTCCAATGCGGGCGTGCTGAACGGCGAATCCTCGATCCGCGACATGAAGCGGCAATTGTCGGCAATGGTCTCGACGCAGCTTACCGCGACGGGCGCCTACAAGACGCTGAACGATCTGGGCGTCAGCACCAACCGCGACGGCACGATCGCGCTGGACACGGCGGCGCTGGACAAGGCGATCGCGGCCGATCCGAAGGCGATCACGCAGATGCTGAACCCCTCGGTCAAGACCGCGACCAATATCGGCCTGGCCGGGCTGATGGACAGCGTGCGCGACAATATCCAGAAGACCGACGGCCCGCTCGCCGCGTCGCAGAGCAAATATAAGGCGCTGGCCGACGATCTGGCCAAGCAGCTTGAGAAGCTCGACACCCAGATGACGGATTATCAGGAGCAGCTCACCAAGGTCTATTCGGCCATGGAAACCCGGCTGTCCGCCCTCAAGGCGACGCAAAGCTATCTGACGCAGCAGGTGGCGCTGTGGACCAAAAGCAACGATTGATACAAAAGGGTCAGGAAGATCATGTTCTATAATCATGGCGGTTTCGGCGGCGCGGCGGCGCGGCGTTATGCGGCGGTTCACACCGGCAGCCGGATCGAGGGCGCGACGCCCCATGCGCTGGTCAAGCTGCTGTTCGACGAACTGCTGCTGGCGCTGGACGCGACGGCGCTGGCCGAGCGCAATGGCGACCGGCTGAAGGTGTCGGACAAGCAGGCGCGCGCCATGTCCATCCTGTTCGCGCTCGAATCGAGCCTGGACTTCGACAAGGGCGGCGACATCGCGACTGGCCTGGCGCAAATCTATCGCGAAGCCCGCCGCCTGCTGCTGGCCAGCGCCAAGGAGCATGATGCCGCACCGGTCGATCAGGCCCGCGTCATGGTCGGGGAGATTGCGGAAGCGTGGAACCAGATCGGCTAGTCACCAGAAGCTAAAATTCGCCGCATTGGTTTCGTCACCCCGGGCTTGACCCGGGGTCCCGCTCTCTCCTGCGTATCGGCGGAAGAAAAGCGGGATCCCGGGTCAAGCCGGGGATGACGGTAATGATGAGAACTGCGATACAAGCATATTGCTGACGCTGCCGCATGGGGTTGCGCCATCAAAGGCGCGCTTGTATAGGCAGCGCTCGCAAAGGGCGGCCCGGCGGGGGCCGCCTTTTTGCGTTTCGGAAGTGTTTGCATCAGCCCAGAAAGGGAAGGACCATGTCGATTACGCCGCTCATGCCCGTTTACCCCCGGTGCGATGTACGCCCGGTCCGAGGCGAGGGCTGCTATCTGATCGGGGAGCGCGGCGAGCGCTATCTGGATTTCGCCAGCGGCATCGCGGTGAACCTGCTGGGCCATGGCCATCCGAAGCTGGTCAAGGCGATCGCGGATCAGGCCGCGACGCTGATGCACACGTCGAACCTCTACGGCATGCCGCTGGGCGAGAAATTCGCGCAGCGTCTGGTCGACACGACCTTTGCCGACACGGTGTTCTTCACCAATTCGGGCGCGGAAGCGGTGGAATGCGCGATCAAGACGGCGCGCCGCTATCACTATGCCAACGGGCAGGCGCACCGGCACAAGATCATCAGCTTCGACAACGCCTTCCATGGGCGGACGCTGGGAACGATCTCCGCCACCAGCCAGCCCAAGATGCGCGACGGTTTCGAACCGCTGCTGCCCGGTTTCACCGTGGTGCCGTTCAACGATCTGGAGGCCGCGACGGCCGCCGTCGATGACAACACCGCCGGTTTCCTGGTGGAAACGGTGCAGGGCGAAGGCGGCGTGACCCCGGCGACCCAAGAATTTCTCGCAGGGCTTCGCAAGCTGTGCGACGAGCAGGGCCTGCTGCTGATCCTGGACGAAGTGCAGTGCGGTTATGCCCGCACCGGCACCTTCTTCGCTTATGAGCAATATGGCCTGACGCCCGACATCATGGCGGTGGCCAAGGGGATCGGCGCGGGCTTCCCGCTGGGCGCCTGCCTCGCGACCGAGGAAGCGGCCAAGGGCATGGTGTTCGGCACCCATGGGTCGACCTATGGCGGCAATCCGCTGGCCATGGCGGTCGGCATGACCGTGCTCGACGAAGTGCTGGGCGACGGCTTCCTCGACCATGTGAAGGGCATCGGCGCGCGCCTGCGCTCGGCGCTGGAGCAGCTCATCCCCAATCACGACATGTTCGAGGATGTGCGCGGGCTGGGTCTGATGCTGGGCGTGAAGCTGAAGAGTGATGTCGACGCCCGTGAGTTCGTGGCGCATCTGCGCGACAATCATGGCCTGCTGACCGTGTCGGCCGGGCAGAATGTCGTGCGTATCCTGCCGCCGCTGGTGATCGAGGAAAGCCATGTCGCGGAATGCGTCGGAAGGCTTTCGGCCGGTGCGCGGAGCTTCGCGGAGGCTGCTACGGCCTGAATTAATCTCCGTTCGCCCTGAGCTTGTCGAAGGGTCGTTCTTTCTTGAAGGGAAAGAACAGGGCTTCGACAGGCTCAGCCCGAACGGGTTGAGGGGGTTTCCTCATGACCAATCATTTCCTGAATCTGAGTGACGCGGGCGGCGATGCGATCGCCGCCATGATAGCCGACGCCATCGACCGGAAGGCGGCGCGCCTTGGGCAACCCAAGGGCCAAGCCGACGCGGATGCGCCGCTCGCCGGCCACACGCTGGCGATGATCTTCGAGAAGAATTCGACCCGTACCCGCGTCAGCTTCGACATAGCGATCCGCCAGTTGGGCGGCACATCGCTGATCCTGGACGGCGCGACCAGCCAGCTTGGCCGGGGCGAGACGATTGCCGACACCGCCCGCGTGCTGAGCCGCATGGCCGACGCCATCATGATCCGCACCGACGATCACGCCAAGATCGAGGAAATGGCGCATCAAGCGACGGTTCCGGTCATCAATGGCCTGACCGACCTGTCGCATCCCTGTCAGATCGTCGCGGACCTGCTGACCGTGGTGGAGCATGGCGTGGCGCTGCCCGGCAGCCAATGGGCCTGGCTGGGCGACGGCAACAATGTCCTTCATTCCATCGTCGAGGCGGCGGGCCTGATGAAGTTCGGCGTGCGCATCGCCGTGCCGGAGGGCTATGATCCCGACCCGTCATTCGAAGCCGAAGCGCAGGCGCGCGGCGCGACGATCACCCGCACCCGCGATCCGCAGGCGGCGGTTGCGGGCGCGGACATCGTCGTCACCGACACCTGGATTTCCATGGGCCAGGCCCATGCCGAGGAGAAGTTGGCGGCGATGATGCCCTATCAGGTGACGCCGGAACTGATGGCGCTGGCCAAGCCGACGGCGAAATTCCTCCACTGCCTGCCCGCCCATCGCGGCGAGGAAGTGGTGGAAGCGGTGATCGACGGGCCGCAATCGGTGATCTGGGACGAGGCCGAAAACCGCATCCATGCCCAGAAGTCGGTGCTGCTCTGGGCGCTGGGGCGGCTTGGGTGAGTTTGGGTGAGTGGTGGGTTTTGGCCAGTAGCGGACATTAGGCGCGCCGTGTTCCTGCGAAGGCAGGGACCCAGTTCAGACGATGCAATGATATACGGAGGGCAGGACTGGGCTCCTGCCTTCGCAGGAGCACGTTTTGCACAAGGCGAACATCAACGTCCGCATTCCACCCAATCCGGCCGGAATGCCGGTCGATTTGCAAGCGACCGCTTCGCCCCCTATCTAAGCGCCTTTGCATGACCGGCCCGCCCCCAGCGCGCCGTACGGAGCCTGATTTGACCTCTACCGCCACCCTCGACCAAGCCTTGGGCTTCACCATTCCCTCCCGCCATGCGCGGGGGCGGATCGTGCGGCTGGGGCCGGTCCTCGACGATGTTCTCGCCGCCCACGCCTACCCCCCGCAGATCGAGCGGCTGCTTGCCTCCGCGCTGGTGCTGGCGGCGCTGCTCGGCACGACGCTCAAGGATGCGGGCGGGCAGCTCACCATGCAGGCGCAGACCGAAAATGGCGTCGTCAGCCTGCTGGTGGCCGATTATAAGGGCGGCGAAGTGCGCGGCTATGCCAAGTTCGATGCCGACCGGCTGGCCGAACTTGGCCCCGACCCGACGCTGTTCGGCCTGTTCGGCAAGGGCTATCTCGCCATCACCTTCGACCAGGCCGTCTCCGGCGAGCGCTACCAGGGCATCGTGCCGCTGGACGGCGAATCGCTGGCGGACGCGGCGGAGCATTATTTCTTCCAGTCCGAACAAATTCCCAGCATCATCCAGATCGCGACCCGCCACGATGCGGGCGAAGGCTGCCTGGCGGCGGGTCTGCTGCTCCAGCATCTGCCGGAGGGCGAGGTCGGGCGCGAACGCCTGCATGTCCGCCACGACCATCCCGAATGGGAGCATGTCCAGGCGCTGGCCCATACGCTGAAGGACGCGGAACTGACCGATCGCGAGTTGCCGCTGACCGACATCGTCTGGCGGCTGTTCCATGAAGAGGATGAGGTGCGCGTCACCGATCCGACAGCGCTCAGCAAGGGGTGCCGCTGCGACCTCGACCATATCCGCAGCGTCATTGGTCGGTTTCCGGCGACCGAACGGGCGGAGATGGCCGACGATCAGGGGATCATCGGCGTGGATTGCGCCTTCTGTTCGCGCCTCTTTCCGGTGGCGCTGGCCAGCTTCGGATAGGCCGGGCCGTTGGGCCGGGCGTCATTATGGCCGGTCGATTCGGTTCCGCTATCAAATTGCCGCAATTGGCGGGCAAGGCTGATCGGGATCAGGGGATGATCGACGGGGGATCGGAATGACGGCAGGCTTGCGCGCCCTGGCGGCGGCGATGGCGATGATGATGGCGGCGTCCGCCGTGCTGGCGGCCGCCCCTCCCGCGCGCCTGCCCAAAGGGCTGGAAGCGGGCGAGTGGGAATTGCGCGAGCGGGGCGCGGACGGCGCGGTTCGCAAACTTTGCGTATCCAACCTCAGTCAGCTTCTGCAAAGCCGCCATGCCGGCCATAGCTGCAAGAGCTTCACCGTCAGCGATGCCGCCAACCGTCTGGTCGTCGCCTATGAATGCGGCGCCGCGGGCAATGGCCGGTCCGACCTGCGCATCGAAACCGCACGGCTGGTGCAACTCCGCTCGCAGGGCATAGCCGACGGCGCGCCCTTCGACTTCGCGCTGGAGGGCCGGTGGCTCGGCGCCTGCCGTTAAGCCCGACTCGCTTGCGCTGACGCGTCGGGAGGGGTAGCGCGGCGCTTATGGTTGCCAATAGCGGAAAATTCGCCGTCGTCCTGCTGTCCGGCGGGCTCGACTCCATGGTCGCGGGCGGGCTGGCGCGTGAGGCCGGCCATCGCGTGCTTGCCCTGTCGATCGATTATAATCAGCGCCATCGCCTGGAATTGCGGGCGGCGGGGCGGGTGGCTGCGGCGCTCAACGCGATCTCGCATATCGTGCTGCCGCTCGACCTGACGGCGTTCGGCGGATCGGCGCTGACCGCCGACATCGCCGTGCCCAAGGGTGGGGTCGGTCCCGGCATTCCCGTGACCTATGTGCCCGCGCGCAACACCATCTTCCTGTCGCTGACCCTGGGCCTGGCGGAAGTGGCGGGCGCGAACGACGTGTTTATCGGCGTCAACGCGCTGGATTATTCGGGCTATCCCGACTGCCGCCCGGAGTTCATCGACGCGTTTCAGAAAATGGCGGCGCTGGCGACCAAGGCGGGCGTTGAAGGCCATCCGATCCGCATCAACGCGCCGCTCCAGCATATGAGCAAGGCCGACATCGTGCGGGAGGCGCACCGGCTGGGGCTGGACGCGGGGCTGAGCTGGTCCTGCTACGACCCGACGCCCGACGGCAAGCATTGCGGCCTGTGCGATAGCTGTCGCTTGCGGTCGAAGGGCTTCGTGGAAGCCGGGCTGCCCGATCCCACCGTCTATGCGGTGAAGCCCTGACGCCATGAGCTATGCTGTCAAGGAAATGTTCCTCACCCTTCAGGGGGAAGGCGTGCATGCCGGCCGCCGGGCGGTGTTCCTGCGTTTTGCCGGCTGCAATCTCTGGACCGGGCGGGAGCAGGACCGGGCGAGCGCGGTCTGCCAGTTCTGCGACACGGATTTCGTCGGCACGGACGGCGATGGCGGCGGCAAGTTCGCGGATGCCGACAGCCTGGCCGACGCGGCGCTGGCCTTTTGGGGCGAGGGGCGGGAAGGGCGTTATATCGTGCTCACCGGCGGGGAGCCGATGTTGCAGATCGACGATGCATTGGTGGATGCGTTGCATGCGCGGGGCTTCGCCATTGCGATCGAGAGCAACGGCACCCTGCCCGCGCATACGGGGCTGGATTGGGTCTGCATCAGCCCCAAGGCGGGCAGCGAGGTCGTCCAGCGCAGCGGCAATGAACTGAAGCTGGTCTGGCCGCAGCCGGGGCAGGGGCACAGCCTGGCCGATGTCGAGGATATGGAGGGCTGGGCCTTCGACCATCTGCTGGTGCAGCCGCTGGACGATCCCAATGCGGCGCGCAATGCGCAGGCGGCGGTCGATCTGGTGATGGACAGGCCGCGCTGGCGGCTTAGCCTTCAGTCGCACAAATATCTGGGCTTGCGGTAGAGGGCGCTGACTGGATTGGGTGGTTTCCTGCCGTTTCCATAATCGTCACCCTGAACTTGTTTAGCTGCGCTGGCCTGCGGCTCAGGGTCCATTCCTCCGGATTGAGCCTTGGTTCGTGGGGAGAAATGGATGCTGAAACAAGTTCAGCATGACGAATGAGGGATAGGCCAGCTTACGTCCCCTATTGGCCAATCCCAGCCATCAATCCCTCAGGGCTGAACCCCGATCTTCTGGTTCCACGCAATCTGGCAGGCGGGCAGCATCTTGCCCTTCTTCCAGCATTTGGGATCGAAGGAGGGCAGCGCCAGCGAATAGCTCCGCCCCGGATCGCCATAATATTGCTCGCCCGCCAGGATCAGCGACTTCTTGATCGAGCCGAGCCCACCCCGCGCCACGTCGTTGAGCGTGCCGCGCTGGGCGAAGATCGCCTGCCGTCCGACCAGCGCCGCCGCCTGGCAGAAGCCGCGCTGCGCCTGCACCGTCGAATAGCCCGAATAGATGCGCGTCCCATATTGATCCGCCGCCATCTGGCCGGGCTTGCCCTTGCCGACGGTCCGCTGGAAATAGCCGAGCAGCGTGGCCTGCGCCGCGTCCAGTTCGGCGTCATGATGGGCGATCATCGCATTATAGTTGCTGATCGACAGCAGGGTCGGTTCGAACTGGCATTGCAGCGCCGCGACGTTCAATGCCGCGCGCAGATTCCACACCAGCCCCGCCTTGATCTCCGCCGGGGTCGCGCCGGGCAGGCCAAGCGCGGTCGCCGCCTCCGCATCGGTCAGGGGCGGGGTGGAGAAATCGGGCGGCGACCAGAAGAATTGCGCCGCGGCCGGTTGCGTCAGCAGCGGCGCCGCCAGAACGGCCAATCCCAGAGCGGCCCGGCGCCCAAGGGAGCTGCGTACCGTGGAACGGAATGTCATCGAAATCCCTCTTCGGAAGAAATGCTGCGGACTATGCCCTGCCCGTCTGTATCATGGCTGAACGCGGACGCCAGCCTATTGATCCGACAGCACTTCCGTATCGGCGGCGGGCTTTTCCTCGCTCTCATTCTTCGGCGCCGCGGCCGGGGCGGCCGCATTGTCGCTGCGGTTTGCGGGCAGGGCCATAGCCGTGCCCTCGCTCTGCACGCCGTCCAGGTCGGTCATGGCGTCGGTGGCGGTGCCGTCGGCCACTTCCAGATTGTTCATCGGAACAGCGGTGCTGCTTTCCTTCTTGCTGCCGCATCCGGCCAGGGCGATGCAGCCCGCCGCCATCAGTCCAACCGAAATCAGCCTTGTCGTCATCGTCTTCGCGTCAGGACGCATCCGGGTCTCCTTAAGCCTGTCAAGCATGCCCGGTAGCCCCCCACCTGGCGAAAGCGGCGACCCTAGCGGCGTGTCTCGCATTGCTCAAGCCCCGGGGGGCAGCGGCGCAGCCGGCCGATAAAGGCGGGAAAATGCCGGGCCAGCGCCTCGTCCAGTTCCGCCATCGACGCTTTCGCGCCCAGGGCGGCGATGCTGGTCACGGGATATTCGGCAAGGCCGCACGGCACGATGCCTCCGAAATGGGACAGATCGGGATCGACATTGATCGAAAAACCATGAAGCGTGACCCAGCGCCGCACCCTTATGCCAAGCGCGCCGATCTTCGCCTCCCGTCCCTCCCGGTCGTCGGTCCAGATGCCGATGCGCCCCTCCGCGCGCCGCGCCGCTATGCCCAGGTCGCCCAGCGCGTCGATCATCCAGCCCTCCAGATGATGGACGAAATTGCGCACATCCTTGCCGCGCTTGCCAAGGTCGATGTTGAGATAGCCGATCCGCTGTCCAGGCCCATGATAGGTATAGCGTCCGCCGCGCCCGGCATCGTGCACCGGAAAGCGCGGGTCGAGCAGTTCGGCCGGATCGGCGCTGGTGCCCGCCGTATAGAGAGCCGGATGTTCGAGCAGCCAGACCCGTTCGCGGGCCTGCCCCTCGTAGATCGCGGCCGCCCGCGCTTCCATTTCCGCCAGCGCGGCGGGATAGTCGACGGGCGCGCTTTCCACGCGCCACTCAATCGCTTGGGCTAAGGGTTCGGGCAGGGACGACATGGCGCTTCCTTGACTTGGCATGAGCGAGCGATCAAGTCTCCTCCGCGTTTTTCCGAAAGCATCGCGCGCAAAGCGGGCAGCGATGCCACCATAGACAACAGGGTTAAAGATATGGCGACAATGTCCATCGGCAAGGCTTGGGAGGAGGCGGTCGCCTTCGTCTCCCGCGAAAAGAGCCTGCTCTTCCCTGTCGCCTTGCTGTTCGTGGCGCTGCCGGGCCTGATCATTCAGGAAATGACGCCGCCCGAACTCGCCAAATGGACCCTGTCGGAAACCACCATGCCGCAGGTGCCGGGCAGCTTCTGGCTGGCGATGATGCTGGCGGTGATCATCATTTGGTTCGGATCGCTGACCCTGTTCGCGCTGGCGCTGCGCCCCGGCATCAGCGTGGGCGAAGCGCTGCGGCTGAGCTTCGCGCGCCTGCCGGTGCTGCTGGGCGTGGCGCTGGTGGTGGCGGGTTTCCTGGCCGGGGCGGTGATCGCCGCGACGCTGGTCGTGACCGTGCTGACGCTGGTGGCCAAGCCGCTGGCGGCGACCCTGGCGCTGCTGCTCGGCGCGGGGGTGGTCGCCGTCACCGTCTTCGCCAGCGTGCGGCTGCTGCTGCTCAATCCCGTGGTGATCGACGGGACGGAGGGGGTGATGGCGTCGCTGCGCCATGGCTGGGCCCTGACGCGCGGCCATTTCTGGCGGCTGTTCGGCTTCGTCCTGGTGCTGACTTTGCTGTCGGCCATTATCGGGGGCGCCGCGCAGTCCGTGTTCGGCGTGGTCGGCACGCTGATCGGCGGGCAGACCAGCGGGCGGCTGATCGGCGGGGTGGCGGCCGCCGCCGTCTCGACCGTGGTGCAAGTCTATATGCTGGTGATGCTGGCGCGCCTCTATCGTCAGGCGGAGGGCGTTTGATCCAGCATCGGCACATGCGGTGCGGCATCGGGCGGCAATAGACCCGCCAGTCGCGGATCAGCGAAAATCTCCACCTCCCGCTTATAAGGCACGAACCCCGCCTTCCGGTAGAAACCCAGCGCCGCCGGACTGTCGAGCGTGCAGCTATGCACCCAGAAGCGCGTGACCTGCTTGCGCCAGGCCAGCGTCTTTGCCTGCGCCATCAGCCATTGGCCCAGCCCCTTGCCGGTGAGATCGGGGATCAGCCCGAAAAAGGCCAGCTCGCAATCGGGCGGGGAACGGAAATCCAGCTCAAGCAGCCCGACCTCCACCCCGCGCAGGTCGGTCACGGCATAGACCTCCACAGCGGGATCGTGGATGATCGCCGTCAGCGCGGCATCATCCATCGCCAGCCGGGAAAACCACAGCCATGGCTCCCCGACGCGGCGAAACAGCGTCCTATAGGCGTCGGGCGTCGGCACCTTCCACGGCACCAGCCGCAACGGGGCGGGCGGAATGGGCGCGGGTCGGGGCCGCTCCCGCATCTCCAGATGCGTGACGATGGTCGCGATCTGGTCGTCGGGGACGGGCGTCAGGCTCACTATCAGCTCCAGCTCGCCATCGGCGGCAGGCTCATCAGGATCGCGTCGACATTGCCCCCGGTCTTGAGCCCGAACAGCGTGCCGCGATCATGCACCAGATTGAATTCGGCATAGCGGCCGCGCCATTCTAGCATCCGGGCATAGTCCTCCTGCGACCAGCTTTCCCCCATGCGCTGCCGGACGATCGGCGGGAAGGCCTTGAGGAACGCCTCGCCCACATCCCGCGTGAAGGCGAAATTCGCGTCGAAATCGCCCTCCAGATGATCGTAGAAAATCCCGCCGACGCCGCGATGCACGCCACGATGGGGGATGAAGAAATAATCGTCCGCCCAGGCCTTGAAGCGCGGATAATAGTCCGCGTCATGGGCGTCGCAGGCGGCTTTCAGCACATCATGGAAATGGACCGTATCCTCGTCGCGGGGCAGCGGCGGATTGAGGTCCGCGCCGCCGCCGAACCAGCTTTTGGACGTCCTTAGATAGCGCGTGTTCATATGCACGGCGGGCACATGGGGGTTGGCCATATGCGCGACCAGGCTGATGCCGGTGGCGAAGAAACGGGGGTCTTCGCTCGCGCCATGGATGGTCTTCGCGAATTCGGGCGAGAAGGCGCCGCCTACGGTCGAGACGTTGACGCCGACCTTCTCGAATATCTTGCCCTTCATGACGCCGCGCACGCCGCCGCCGCCTTCTCCCGGCGCCAGGCCCGCCGCCTCCCGGTCCCAGGCGATATAGTCGAAGCGGGCGTCGGAGCCTGCCTCCCGCTCGATCGCCTCGAACTCGGCGCAGATGCGGTCGCGGAGCGATTCGAACCAGGTGCGGGCGGCTTGCTGTTGGGGGTCGAGCGTCAAGGTCATTGCGGGAAACTTCCAGTCTGGCGAAGGGCCTCGGCAATCGCGATGCCCGTGGAAACGGCGATGTTCAAGGAGCGAAAGCCCGGCGCCATCGGAATGCGCACGCGCACATCGGCCAGATCGCGGACGGCATCCGGCACGCCGGCGCTTTCCGATCCCATCAGCAAAATATCGTCGGCGCGGAATTCGACATCGGGCAAGCGCTGCGAGGCATGGCTGCTCATCAGCATCAGCCGCCGTCCCTCGGTCCGGCGGACGGCGTCGAACGCCTCGAAATTGGCGTGGCGGGTCACGTCGGCCGACGCGCCATAGTCCATCGCCGCGCGCTTCAGCTTCGCGTCGGAAAAGGCGAATCCCATCGGCATGATGATGTCCACGGGCACGGAAAAGCAGGCCGCAAGGCGCAGAATCGCGCCGACATTGCCGGCGATTTCGGGTTGATAAAGGGCGATACGCATGCCCCGCGCCATAGAACAGCGCGGTTAATTCTCCTAGCCTGTCTAAAAGGCTTGGCAAATGGCGCATCCTACGGTTATCAGGCCTGCAAACCGCGCCAGGGGGAAAGGCGCGCCCATCTGCATGGGCGTCGAGGCTCCCCCGATAACATAGCCATAAGGGGCAATGCGGCGGGGCCAGGACGTTCTTGCAAGGGTTGAGGTGCATGGCGATCGTTGAACATATGGAGAGTGAGGCGGCATCCGTCTCCGGTGGGGGCGGCGATGGTGTTCGTCGGCGTGATTTCATCAATATCGCCGCGGTGAGTTTCGCCGGCGTCGGTGCCGTTGCGGTCGTGGTGCCGCTGGTCGACCAGATGAATCCCAGCGCCGACGTGCTGGCGCTCGCCTCGACCGAGGTGGACATCTCGTCGATCCAGCCGGGTCAGGCGATCAAGACCACTTTCCGGTCGCAGCCGCTGTTCGTCCGGCATCTGACCGACAAGGAAATAGCCGAGGCCGACAAGGTCGATCCCTCCACCCTGCGCGATCCGCAGACGCTGGAGGAACGCACCGTCGACGGCAAGAAGCAGTGGTTGATCACCATGGGCGTCTGCACCCATCTGGGCTGCGTCCCGTTGGGCGCGGGCGAGGGTGAGAATCGTGGCGAATTCGGCGGTTATTTCTGCCCCTGCCACGGTTCGTCCTACGACACGGCCGCCCGCATCCGCAAAGGCCCCGCGCCGAAGAACCTGGAAGTGCCGAAGTACAGCTTCACTTCCGACACCGCCATTCTCGTGGGTTGAGGGGGACCGTCATGAGCTTTCCATGGGCTGAACATTATACTCCCAAGCATCCCGCGATGCAGTGGATCGACGAGAAGCTGCCTTTGCCGCGCCTCGTCTACAATGCCATCGGCGCCGGCTATCCTGTGCCGCGCAACCTCAATTATTTCTGGAACTTCGGCGTACTCGCCGGCCTTGCGCTGGTGATCCAGATCGTCACCGGCGTGATCATGGCGATGCACTATGGTGCCAATGCCGCGGTTGCGTTCAGCACCGTCGAACACACGATGCGCGACGTGAATGCGGGCTGGCTGATGCGCTATGCGCATGCCAATGGCGCCAGCTTCTTCTTCATCGTCGTCTATCTGCACATCTTCCGCGGCCTCTATTTCGGCTCCTATAAGGCGCCTCGCGAAATGGTGTGGCTGCTGGGCCTCGTGATCTTCCTCCTCATGATGGCGACCGCCTTCATGGGCTATGTGTTGCCCTGGGGTCAGATGTCCTATTGGGGGGCGAAGGTGATCACCGGCCTGTTCGGCGCGATTCCCGTGGTGGGCGAGCCGATCCAGACCTGGCTGCTCGGCGGTTTCGCGCCCGGCAACGCCTCGCTCAACCGCTTCTTCTCGCTGCACTTCCTGCTGCCCTTCGTGATCGCGGCGGTGGTGATCCTGCACATCTGGGCGCTGCACATTCCGGGCTCGTCCAACCCGACCGGCGTGGAAGTGAAGGGGCCGCAGGACACTGTGCCCTTCCACCCCTATTACACCGCGAAGGACGGTTTCGGGGCCGGCGTGTTCCTGATCATCTTCGCGATCCTGCTGTTCTATGCGCCGAACTATCTGGGGCACCCGGACAACTATATCGAGGCGAACCCGCTCTCGACGCCCGCGCATATCGTGCCGGAATGGTATTTCTGGCCCTTCTACGCGATCCTGCGCGCCTTCACCGTGGACTTCTTCTTCGTTCCGGCGAAGCTGCTGGGCGTGCTGGCGATGTTCGCGTCGATCCTGCTGCTCTTCTTCCTGCCCTGGCTGGATACCTCGCCGGTGCGTTCGGGCAGCTATCGCCCGACCTTCAAGAAGTTCTTCTGGATCCTGATCCTCGACGTATTCGTCCTGGGTTATTGCGGCGGCGCGCCGGCGGCGGAACCCTATGTGATGATCTCCCAGGTCGCGGCGGCTTATTATTTCGCCCACTTCCTGATCATCCTGCCGCTGATCTCGCGCTTCGAAAAGCCGCTGCCGCTGCCGAACTCGATCACCGAGGCGGTGCTGGCGAAATATGGCAAGACTGACGGCGAACTCGCCGCGGTTCCGGCCGAATAAGGGGGTAGACAGAAGATGGTTCGCATTGGCGCATTTCTCGTCGGCCTCTTTTTCGCGGGCTGGCTGCTGGTTTCCTTCCTGGTGGGTGCGGTGGCCTATGTCACCGAGCCGCCGGCGGTCACGGTGGAGCATGAATTCCACCGCGATCCCAAGCATGTCGCTTTCTCGTTCGATGGCCCCTTCGGCAAGTTCGACCAGGCGCAGCTCCAGCGCGGTTTCCAGGTGTTCAAGGAAGTCTGCTCAGCCTGCCACAGCCTGAAGTTCGTCGCTTTCCGCGACCTCAAGGGCATTGGTTATAACGAGGCGGAGATCAAGGCGATCGCCAAGCAGTGGGCGATCAAGACCCCCGACGTCGACCCCAAGACGGGTGAGATGTCGACCCGCGATCCGATCCCGGCGGATTATTTCCCCAAGCCCTTCGCGAACAATGTCGCGGCGGCGGCGGCGAACAACAATGCGATCCCGCCGGATCTCTCGCTGATGACCAAGGCCCGCCACCATGGCAGCGCCTATGTCTATTCGCTGCTGACGGGCTTCCAGGCGCAGCCGGCCGAGTTGCTGAAGGAATTCCCCGACGCCAAGACGCCGGAGGGGCTGCACTACAACCCCTATTTCGCCAACCTGAACTTGGCCATGGCGCCGCCGCTGACGGCCGACGGTCAAGTGACCTATGGCGACGGCACCAAGGCGTCGGTCGACCAGATGGCGCAGGACGTCGCGGCCTTCCTGACGTGGACGGCGGAGCCCAAGCTGGAAAACCGCCGGCGCGCGGGTCTGGCGACGATCTTCTTCCTGCTGATCGCGACGGGCTTGGCTTATATGGCCTATCAGAATATCTGGGCGGACAAGAAAAAGGCCGCCTGATCGCGAGCTGAAACAAAACATCGGAGGGGGCGCGGGAAACCGGGCCCCCTTTTCTTATGAGGGCTTCAAATGAGCGCTGACAGTCTGGCGGCCCTGGTCCGCACCATCCCCGACTTCCCCAAGCCCGGCATCCAGTTCCGGGACATCACGACTCTGTTGGCGGACGGCGCGGGATTGACCGAACTGGTGGAGCGCATGGCGGCGGTCGCCCGACCGCTCGATCCAGGATTCATCGTGGGGATCGAGGCGCGGGGCTTCATCCTGGGCGCGGCGCTGGCCCATGCGCTGGGCGTGGGGTTCGTGCCCGTGCGCAAGAAGGGCAAGCTCCCCGGCAAGACGGTGGGCATCGATTATGTGCTGGAATATGGCACCGACCGGCTGGAACTGCATGAAGGGCAGATTCCGGACGGGGCGCGGGTGGTGCTGGTGGACGATCTGATCGCGACCGGCGGGACCGCGCTCGCGGCGGCGCAGCTCATCCGCGAACAGGGCGCGACCGTGCTGATGGCGCTCTTCGCCATCGACCTGCCCGATCTGGGCGGCATGGCTGCGCTGGAAGCCGATGGCGTGGCGTCGGCGGCGATCATCGCCTTTGAAGGGCATTGATCGGGGTGGAATTGCACGAACTATCCGTGGAGGGTAATGGCTGGAGTGCCATTGGCTACCGTTAAGCGGTGCATGCTCCTGCGCAGGCAGGAGCCCAGTTCAGACGGTGCGATGATCCACTAGGGCGGGACTGGGCTCCTGCCTGCGCAGGAGCACGGTTCACCTAGCGCAAACTCGATGTCCTCCTTCCACCCTTCCCTTCACTCCGGCACCGCTTCGCCTCCAAGCGCCTCCGCCAGCATATCCACCGCCTGCGCCAGCCTTTCGTCCAGCAGGGCCAGCAATTGCGTCCATCCCAGCATATCGGCCAGTTCTCCCGGCCCGTCGGATATTCCCCGCAGGCCGATCACCGGCACGCCGAAGCGCTGGCAGGCGCGCACCACCGCGAAGGTTTCCATATCGACCATATCAGCGTCGATCGCGGCATAATCCTCGCCGCCCACGATATTCGCGCCAGTGGACAGCCGCGCGGCGCGCAGTTCCAGCGGCGTGCGCAGCGGCATTTCCGGCGGATGGTCCGCGAAGGGCGTCACGCCCTTTGGAAAACCAAGGCGGGAGGCGTCCATGTCGCGCCAGGACACGCTGGAAACCTGATAGACCTCGCCCAAGGTGCAGATGCGCGATCCCGCCGACCCCAGGGACACGACCAGATCGGGCAAGGCGGCATCCCGTTCCAGCCGCTGGAGCGCCAGCCCGCTATGGAGCGCCGCCTCCACCGGACCGACGCCGACCATCAGCGGATCGAAGCGGGCCTTGAGATGGGGGCCATATTCATCCTCCACCGCCATCACGAACAGAACCCGCTTGTTCGCGATCATTTCTCCATGCGGCATGATCATACCCTCTTTCTTGTCTCGATGTTCGATCAGGGCAGGCGGGCGAGCAGCGCGCTCATGCCGGTTTCGACGGCAAGGGCGGCGGTTCCCTCGATCAGCCAGCATTCGCCCTGGCGCCACGGCTCCCCTTCGATCGTGCCGGAGCCTGCCAGTGGAACGAACCACAGCATCTCGCCCTCCATCCGCTGGCTGCTTCCCGCCTTTCCCTGCACCATGTCCAGGATGAAGGGCGTATCGGGGCCCGTGATCAGCCTTTCTTCCGCCGTGCCGGGGACGATGCGGTCGGGCATTGCATAGGGTGCGGTGACGCTGACGGCTATCGCCTCCTCCAGATGCAGCTCGCGCGGGCGGCCATAGTCGTAGAGGCGGTAGGTCACGTCGTTATTCTGCTGCACTTCCACCAATGTCACGCCGCCGCCGATCGCATGCACCGTACCGGCGGGGATATAATAGAAGCTGCCCGCGCTCACCGGTTTCCAGTTCATCAGCGTTTCGATGCTGCCGTCGAGAGCGGCGGCGCGCCAATCCTCCGCCGTCAGGCTGCGCGTCGGGCCGATGCCCAGCCGCGCAGCCGGCTCCGCATCGAGAATATACCAGCATTCGGACTTGCCGCCCGCCAGCCCCTGCGCCCGTGCCTGCGCGTCATTGGGATGGACCTGAACCGACAGCTTCTCGCTGGTGAAGATATATTTGACCAGCAGCGGGAGCGGCCTGTCCGGGCCGGCTGCCTTTGGGAGCGAAAACCGGACTTCTCCCACACGCCTGCCGTCGCCCGGGGCGATGAAGGGGATGTCGGCGCGGCCCCAGGGCTTTTCGACCATATGGGCGAGGAGGCGGGTGGCGGTCATGCGATTCCTTATGAGCGGTCGTTCGTGGCAGGCAAGGATTCTTGTCGCGGAGCGGGTGGTGGGCCGTGACCGCGAAGCATCCCGAAAGGGGCAGGGCTAAGGCTGTCCCACGACAGGAGGAAGACCGCGGACATGTGTCAGGACCGGAAACGATCCGTAGCGATCTTCGCCTATGGAAATCCGACTTTCAGTTTCTATATGCAACTCACAATTTCGGCAAGGATCAGACGATGGACCGGTTGGGCAGGGGCAGCATTTACGGGCGGCGGCAAGAGCCGGTTCCGGGTCTGGTCGGGCAGCTCCTTTTCCGGATGGAGGAGGGTCTGCTTCGCTTGCTCCTTCCTGCCCTGGCGGCGGCTGCGGTGCTGATGTTCTTCACGATCCTCTATCGGCTGGTGGACGATCTGCTGGTCGCGGGCGTGGTCGCCCTGATCGTGCCGATGATCTTCCTGCCGCTTTTTCGTCGGCGGGGCGTGCACTGATCCCTTTCCCCTCCAGCGCATCCATGGCCAGGGCCACCGCGCCCAGCGGGCCGGCCTGATCGCCAAGCAGCGGAGCGGTAACGATTCGGCCGATGCTGTCGCCATCGACATGCGGCAAATAGCCTCCAAGCTGGGCGACGACCTTTTCCCGGACCCGGTTCAGTAGATCGGTCCGTCCCATGCCGACGCCGCCGCCGATCAGCACCTGACGCGCCGCCGTGCTGAGCAGGATGGTCGAAACCAGATGGGCGATGTCGTTCGCCACATTGTTCCAGCGCGGATCGGCCGCGTCGATTTCATGACCCGGAACGCCGAAGCGCCTGGCAAGCGCCGGGCCGGACACCAGCCCTTCGATGCAGTCGCCATGAAAGGGGCAACTGCCCGCAAAACTGTCGCCGGGCGCGCGGGGGACGCGGATATGGCCGATTTCCGGATGCATGGCGCCATGGACGGGGCGGCCGTTGAAGGCAAAGCCGCCACCCACCCCGGTGCCGATGGTGATGTAGCACAGGCTGTCGGAGGGAATGTCCGCTTGCGCGCCCGCGCCCCAGCGCAATTCCGCGAGCGCCGCGCCGTTGACGTCGGTGTCGATCGCGGCGGGGCAATCGAAAGGCGCCGTCAGCGTGCCGAAAATGTCGGCGCCTGCCCAACCCGGTTTGGGCGTCGGCAGCATGAAGCCGAAATCCGGCGCGTGACGGTCCAGCCGAAGCGGGCCGAAGCTGCCGATGCCGATCGCCGCGAAAGAAGTTTCCGCATGCCAGCGCTGCAGAATGGCCACGGCCTTGGATAGCGTTTCGGCTGGCGTCGTGGTGGGAATGATCTCCCGGCCCCATATCGTCCTGCCGCGCGCGCGCAGCACGAACACCTTGGTTCCCCCAAGTTCGACCCCGGCCAATATCGGTTCAGCGTTCATCATGACGTTCCAATCATATGCCATAACCGGTAGCGATAAAGGCAGGAAAGCGCGTCCGAAGCGCTGATGCCAAGGAGGCAATAGACGATGATCGGGCAGACCCTTTCCTTCAACTCCCTGCCGCTTGCCGCCACCTTGTTGCTGTCGGTTGCGGCCTCGCTGCTTCTGGCGGAGACGTCCGCCGATCCGCTGGCCTTCGTCGACCGGGATCAGGCGGTCCCTTACTCGCTTGCCGCGCCTTAGCGGGTCGTTTCGGTATCGATCATAATCTCGTTCGGCATGGCTTGACCGGTTGCCGCCCTTGATCCTACTCCTCCGGCGGGGGTGCGATCTTGGGAAATTTTGCTGTGATCTCAACGCCGGATGCGCGGCGTCCGCTTCTTCGCGGCCCATCCGGTCCAGCGCGCGGAGGGTCGCCGCATGCGCAATTCTGAACCGAAGATCGGCTGGTTCATGCTTTCGGAGGCTGATCGGTCCGCCGCCAGCAAATATCTGTCGACCCTGTCGTCCGACGGGACGCGGGACGAGCTTGGCTTCGCGCCGATCCATTTCGCCTTTGCCGACCGTTTCTTCCCCGGCACCTCGGTCCAGCATGCGCAGCTCCGCTATGTCTTCTTCGTCGCCTGGGCCTATGAGGAGCTGCTGGCTGGGACGGCGGGAGAGCGCTTCAGCCGGGAGAAATTGTTCGAGATCGAGCGACGCTATTCCAAACGGCTGATGGCGACGGTCAAGATTCTGCAGAATTCCGGCATTTCCGGATGGATGAAATATGAAGCGGACCAGCGGCCGGTGGTGCGCGCCAGCACCATTTACTGGACGGCCTTGCGATCCTGGCGGATGGCCAGCGCGGTCGCCGGCTTGTCCGATCCGCCGACGGAGGTGCAGCTTCAGGGGCTGTGGCCGCGCCTGCTCGGAAGGGAGGATGGCGATGAAGGGCGGATCGCCATCGCCCCCCTGTTCGAAGGATTGCCGCCCGCTCCTCCCGGATGGCGGAGCAGGACGGGAAAGCTGGACTTCGCTCTCCGGAAGGTGGAGGCGGACTATATCCGGACGAAGTGGCGGACGGCGGGAGAGGGCGGAACCCAGCCGCTTTTGAGCAGATTGGCCGAAGCCGGCGTGACGACCGACTCCCTCTGGTCGGCGGAGGTCCGGCGTTTCGCGACGGCGACCGAACGCGACGACCTGACCCTGGCCGAACGCGCGGCATCCGTCGCCTGCATCGCACGCGCCGCCTATGCCGCGCTGATCGAGGCGAAGCGGAATGAGGAGGGGCGCTCCAACGATCGGGCGCACGCCGATGCGCTGCCCCGGCTGGTTGCGCGGCACAGGGACGCCGCGCTCGCGCTTGACCTGAGCGCCCTCCGCTCCTCCATCCGGATCGACGACGGGCTTGCCCGCTTCATGGAGGTCGTCATGGATTGGACGCGGGAGGAGCGGCCGCTCGACGCCCTTGCCAGGGACATGGCTTCGCGGGAGCGTGACCTGAAGGAGAGCCGCGCCTTCCTGCTCAACGAGACGCGGCGGCGGGATTGGCGCAAGGGGATCGCCACGCCGCTGGATTATAGATGGCCGGTGGTCCGGGACATGATCGACACCGTGCGGGCGGTTGCATGAGCTTTCGCCGCCGGGACCGCATCTCGATCTTCGGGGCGCTGCGGCCTGCCGAGGGGCAGACGGTCTCCAGGGCCGTGGTCGCGACCTATTCGCTCGACCTGATCGCGCTGCTGGGCCTGGTGCTGGCGCTTGGGGGAGATGGAGAGGCGGAGTTCGAAAATTCGCCGCTTGAACTGGTGGAGGCTTTCGACCGGATGCGGGGGCGGCTGCTCGTGCTCCACCAGCTTGGGCGGGTGATCGCGCCGCGGGCGCATCGGTCGGTCCTGCCGCTGCTCGACACCATGCTCTGCGCGATCGAGGCGAACGAGCGGACAGAGAGCTGGCATCCGAAAGTCGCCCTCGTCCGATATGAAGGCGGGGATGGCGTGCAATGGCGTTTCTGGATCGGCAGCCGCAATCTGACGGGCGCCGCCGATCTCGATGCCGGGCTTCTGCTGGTGAGTTCGAAGGGCAGGGGGGCAAGGCCGATCCCGGACATTGCGCTGTTGGCCGAGGATCTTTTGGGCAAGGCGGCCTTCTCGCCCGCCGAGCTTGGCGAACTCCAGTCGGCCCGCTGGGCCGCGCCTGCCGGCGTGAAGGTGCGGAGCCTGTTGTGGCGGCAACCGGGGGCGATGCGTCCCTTCATCGGCGCGCCCTTGCTGCCGCGCGCCGAGAAGGCCTCCGCCGTCAGCCCGTTCATCGACAGGATGGGCCTGGGCGAAGTCGTCAAGGCGGCCGGGTCGGAGGGGATCACCTTGCTCACGACCGACATGGCCGCGAGCCGGTCTTCCCCGGCGACGGGCATCGCCTTCCGGACCGGCACGCCGCCCGAGCCGGAAACCTCCGTCTCCGTCGAGCAACAGCAGGGGGAGACGGTGGGCGAGTTCACGGAACTGCCGCCGACCGGCGTCCATGCCAAGCTGATCGCCATGACCCGCGGGAAGCGGACCGCCTTGATGATCGGCAGCGCCAATCTCACCAAACGCGGGCTGGTCGGGCCGAACGCCGAAGCCGTCGCCCTGTTGGACATCGACGATCCGGCGCTCAGCGATTCGCTCCACGCATTCGTCGCGGGCGGGTTCGAATTTGACGGGGCGGCGCCTGATCCGGAGCTGGTCGCGCAGGAGAAGGCGGCCCGCCAGCTTGACGAGCATATAAGCCGTTTCCTCGAATGCGAACTGCGTCTCGTCTATGATGGCGCGGGGCTGCTGCTGCTCATCGGGGAGGGCTGCGAAGAGCCGTTGAAGCATGCGCGCTTTGCGGTTTCGCCGTTCCTTGACCCGGAAGCATGGATCGCATTGGCGCCGGGCGTCCGGTCGGTGCGGCTGCTGGAGCGTCCGCCCGCGCTCAGCGAGCAGACTTCGCTGGTGACCTTCCGCGCCGTCAGCGCGGACGACGCCGGAATCTCCCGGAGCTGGGTCTTGTCGCTGCGGGTCGACGGGCTGGACGAGGAGCGCCGCGACCGCGCGCTCCTTGCCCGCTATGTGGGCGCGGGCCGGTTCCGCGATTGGCTCCGTTCGCGGCTCGACGGGATCGACGGCACGGCGGGGGAATGCTGGTCCGATCCGCAGCCGACCGGCGTCCGGAGAGGGGATGGAGCGCGGTTCGCGGCGATGTTCACGCTGGAGACGATGCTCTCCGCCTGGGCCAGCGACCAGGCCGCCTTCGAGCGTCGGATCGCCGGCATCATGGCGATGCTCGAATCCTTCCGCGAGACATTCGAATCATGGCCTGACGAGGAGGAGCGGCGCGCCGCGCTCGACGATCTCGCGGAGGTCCGGCCGTTCCTGCAGGCGCTGCACGACGCCATCCACGGAGCCGCCTGATGGATTTGGCCGAATTTCAGCGGCGGACCGTGGAGGTCGCGCTGCAACGCTTGGATGCGCCCGGCCCCAGACGCTTTCTGGTCGCGGACGAGGTCGGCCTTGGCAAGACCGTCATAGCGCGGGCGGTCGCGGCGGGGCTGCGGGCGAAGCGGCGGCGGCTGAATGTCATGTATCTTTGCCCCAGTCTGGAGATCGTCCGGCAGAACCGGCTTAAATTCGTGTCGCTCACCGGGATCGACGAGAAGGAATACGACAGCGGCGAGGACAGGCTTGCCCTGGTGCCCGGCGATCCGCCCGAGGAAGGCGATGGCTACCGCATCTTCACCTTCACGCCCGAGACCAGCCTGCCCGGCTGGAAACCGGGGCCGCGCACCGGGCGCAAGGCGGAGAGGGCGCTGATCCGGTCCGCGCTCGACCGTTACCACAGCTTGAGGCCCTTCGTCCTGCAAATGGACAATGCGCGGGGGCCGAATAAACGTCCGCTGCTGGGGGAGCGCGCCGCCAGCCTGAAAGGCTACACCCATATCGGCATCGAGCGCGCGCTGCGGGACATGTTCGACTGCCCGGACGGCAATGTCGAAAAGGCCATCATGGAATGGCTCAAGCGCGACGATGTGGACATGTTGGAGTTCGTCGCCCGGTTTCGATCGGCGCTGGCGCTGGCGGCGCTCCGTTCGAAGACCGTCCGGCCGGACCTGATCATCCTTGACGAATTTCACCGCTATGCCGACCTGATCCTCCCCCGCGAGGAGAAAAGCGATATTCCCCTGAAGCGGGAGAGGGCGCGGGTGCACCGGTTGCTGGTCCACGCGCTGCTCGGCGGCGAGGATCGGCCCGCGCTCCTCCTTCTGTCCGCCACGCCCTATCGCCTTCGCCGCCTGGATGGGGAGGAGCTTCACCCCGTCGAGCATTATCGGGCGCTTGTCGACCTTGCCGCTTTCCTGGCCGACGATCCGGGCAGCGGGACCGCCGTGGAAGCGGCGATGCGCGATTATCACGATGCCCTGGATGCCGCCGGACCGATCGAGGCGGTGCGTCAGGCGGTTCTGGCCGCGAAAGAGCGTGTCGAGCAGGTGCTGCGACCGCTCATGGCCCGGACGGAGCGGGCGCTCGTGCATGAGGAGGATCTGTTCGAGCGCGACAATCGCCGCGTCGAGGTGGAGGCGCGGGATCTGGTCGTCTTCCGGCATCTGGCCGCGAGCTGCGGGAAGGAATTCGCCGGATGGGCGCCCGCCATGTGGAGTTCGATCCCTTATCCCGCGCAGACGATGCATGGCTACAAGATATGGGACAGGCTATCGGCTGCTGGACCGGCGGCTGTGGAAGCCGGTTCGGGCAGCGGACGGTTCGCCCATCCCCAATTGCGGCTTCTTTCGGAAATGGCCGGGCGATCCGCGCATCTGGCGCTCCCCTGGCAGCCGCCGACCGTGCGCTGGTGGAAACTGGAAGGCCCATGGTCCTCCCGAAAGCGGCTGCCCGGCAAGACGTTGCTGTTCAGCAAATGGAGAGGCGCGCCCACGGCGGTCTCCGCCTTGCTCTCGATCAGCCTGAACGGCGGCCTGCGCAAGCCCAAGGAGAAGGCCCCTGCGCCGCTGCTGCGGTCCGGCGGGAACGAGAGCGGCGCGCTGATTAGCCTGTTCATGCCATGGCCGCATCTGTCGCATGCGATCGACCCGCTCAAATCGGCCGACGCATCGCTGGAGGATGTGCGCCGCCATGCGGTGGAAAGGCTGGAGGACTATCTTCGGGCGAAGCGCATTTCTCTTGCGGGGCGCGAGAAGAGGCCGAACTGGATCGTCGCCGCCGGCATCGAACGCCGGATTTCGGGGCAAGGCTACCAGCATGTTTCCGGCATGGCCGCGCAGACGGGCAAAAGCGCGAAGGCGAAGGATTGGCGGACAATCGACGCGATTTCCGAAATATCGCGTGCCGAGCTGGAGGGGCTTGCCTGGCATTTGATCGCCTCCCCCGGCGCGATCTTCGCGCGCTGCCTTGCCCGGCATGATGTTCCGCAGGACAGCAAGGCGGAAAGGCAGCGCGCATTCTCCTTCCTCTGGGACCATCTGCGATCCTATCTGGGGCACCGGACCTTCGCTGACCTCATCCTCGCGGCGTCCGACCGGTCGCGCTACCCCGACGCATTGTGCGAGGCGATGCTCAAGGGCGGGTTCGAAGCGGTCATCGACGAGCAGATGGGCTTGCTCGGCCGGCTGGGCGATGCCCGCGGGATCGAGATCGTGGATCAACTGGCGCGCTGCCTCCTTGATCGGCCCGGTCTTGTCCAGTTCCGGCGCGGCAAGGGCAAATACCGCGTTCCGGTGCAGGCCGTGACCCCCTTCGCGGGCGGGGAACCGGGCCGGTCGGGCGGTCGGAAGGGCAAGCGCGTCCGCAGCGATTCGCTCCGGCGCGCCTTCAATTCGCCCTTTTGGCCGCACATGCTCTGCACGACCTCCATCGGGCAGGAGGGGCTGGATTTCCATCTCTGGTGCCGCAGGATCGTGCATTGGGACCTGCCCACCGATCCCGTCGATTTCGAGCAGCGGGAAGGGCGCATCGCGCGCTATGGCAGCTTGTCGGTGCGGCAGTCGCTGGCCGATGCGCATGGCCGCGACGCGCTGGCGAGCAGCGGGGGAGGCAGCCCCTTCGGCGCGCTTCTCACCCTGGCGCGCCAGCAGGCGCCGGGAAAGACGGGGCTGGAACGCTGGTGGCTGCCGGAGAGGGGACGACCGGTGAGCATCAGCTTCGATTGGCGCTTCAGCCTTCGGTCGGCGCGTCGCGAACAGATGCTGAAGGATCTGCTCTATTACCGGCTCGCCCTGGGCCAGCCGGACCCGGAGGCGTTCGCGCGGATGCTGAAGCGGGTGGACCTGAACGAAAAGGAAGCGCGCGCTCTGGCGATAGACCTGTCCGCCATAGCCCGATTTCCGGCCGCGCCGGGATGAGGAGCCGACAAGGTCGCAGGACACACCAAACATGGCCGGAAACAGAAAAGGCCCGGATACCGATACGGGTCCGGGCCTGATCATGGTGGGCGTGGCAAGGATTGAACTTGCGACCCCTGCGATGTCAACACAGTGCTCTACCACTGAGCTACACGCCCACGGTGGAGTGGGCCAATAGCGGGGGGCGGCAGGTAGCGCAAGCGGGAAATTGAGCGCTCCCGCTATTCTTCTGGACAGCAGCCCGCCAAGCCATATGCTGCGGTGCGAAAAGGGGACGCAAACCATCATGCTGCCTTCGACCACGCCGTCTGATCAGGCCGTCGCGCGCCTGCCATTCTATCGCCAGCTCTATGTCCAGGTGTTGATCGCGATCGCGTTGGGCGTGGCGATCGGGCATTTTTTCCCCGAAACCGGCGTGGCGCTTCAGCCGTTGGGCGAAGCCTTCATCAAGCTGGTCAAGATGATCATCGCGCCCGTCATCTTTCTCACCATCGTGACCGGCGTGGCGGGGATGAAGGAGCTGGGCGCGATCGGCCGGGTGGCGGCGAAGGCCTTCGCTTATTTCCTGACTTTTTCGACATTGGCGCTGATCGTCGGGCTGATCGTCGCCAATGTCGTGCATCCCGGCGCGGGCCTCAATATCGATCCGGCGACGCTGGATGTCGGCAAGGTGGCGCAATATCAGCAGCAGGCGCATGACCGGACGCTGACCGGATTCCTGATGGACATCATCCCCGGCACGCTGATCTCCGCCGTGGCGGACGGGCATAATATCCTGCAGGTGCTGTTCGTCGCGATCCTGTTCGGCATCGCGCTCA
Source organism: Sphingobium sp. 15-1 (assembly GCF_013375535.1). Taxonomy (GTDB): domain Bacteria; phylum Pseudomonadota; class Alphaproteobacteria; order Sphingomonadales; family Sphingomonadaceae; genus Sphingobium; species Sphingobium aromaticivastans. Next base: position 2,117,328 of record NZ_JABXJG010000001.1, on the reverse strand, counting down.
CCATGATCGGGGAGAAGGCCGATCCGCTGATGACGGTGCTCGAATCGGCCAGCCACGCCATCTTCAAGCTGGTGTCCTTCCTGATGAAAGCCGCGCCCCTGGGCGCTTTCGGCGCGATGGCCTTCACCATCGGCAAATATGGCGTGGGGGCGCTGGCCAATCTGGTGGGGCTGGTGGCGACCTTCTACCTGACGTCGCTGCTGTTCGTGCTGGTGGTGTTGGGCGTGGTGGCGCGGCTGGCGGGGTTCAACATCCTGCATCTCATCCGCTATCTGAAGGCGGAGTTGCTGTTGGTGCTGGGCACCTCCTCCTCCGAGGCGGCCTTGCCGAGCCTGATCGAGAAGATGGAGCGCGCCGGGTGCCGCAAATCGGTGGTCGGGCTGGTCGTGCCGACCGGCTACAGTTTCAACCTGGACGGCACCAACATCTACATGACGCTGGCGGCGCTGTTCATCGCGCAGGCGACCAATGTCCATTTGAGCCTGGAGGAGCAGATATTGCTGCTGCTGGTCGCCATGCTTTCCAGCAAGGGTGCGGCGGGTGTGACCGGGGCGGGCTTCATCACCCTGGCGGCGACGCTTTCCATCGTGCCCTCGGTGCCGGTGGCGGGCATGACCCTGATCCTGGGCGTCGACCGTTTCATGAGCGAATGCCGCAGTCTCACCAACTTCATCGGCAATGCGGTGGCGACGGTGGTGATTTCGGTATGGGAAAAGGGGCTGGACCGGGAACGTTTCGCCGCCGCCATGGCCGGGCAGCCCTTGCCTCCCACGCCGGACATGGAAGAGGTGGTTTCGGCCTGAACGGCGCTCAGTTCAGCCCGGTCAGGCTTTCGGTGCCGAACATCCGCTCGACCTCCAGCACCAGGTCGCGCAGGTGGAAGGGCTTGGACAGCACCTTCGCCTGCGGCACCGCCTTGCCTGCCTTCAGCGTGACGGCGGCAAAGCCGGTGATGAACATGATTCGCATGTCGGGCGCCACGGCGGCGGCGTGCTGGGCCAGTTCGATCCCGTCCATTTCCGGCATGACGATGTCGGTCAGCAACAGGTCGAACCGGTCGCTGTCGATATGCGGCACCGCCTGCGCGCCCGTGGCGACGGCGACGACGTCGTAACCCGACCGCTCCAGGGCGCGGGCCAGATAGGCGCGCATGCTCTCATCATCTTCGGCTAGCAGAATTCGAACCATTGCCCCGTACGTCTCGTTCCCCAGGCCTTTAAGGCCGCCCCCGGATCGCCCCCTTCGCGGATGGCGTGCAGCGCCTATATATGCGACAAGGTGTAAATATTATCCAGCCGAGTAACCATTTTTGGGCGGCGGCCTTGGGAAGCGGGCAGGGAAGGAGCTTTTTTGTTAGATAGCGCGCCGCCGGTTCCGACCGAAACCACCCCCGCCTATGATCTTTACGAGCCGGATGTCCCGTCCGGCCCGGTCGTCATTTCCGTGCCGCATGCCGGGCGCGACTATGATGAGGCGTTGCTGGCGCAGGCGCGGGTCCGGCAGGATGTGCTGCAACGGCTGGAGGATCGCTGGGCCGATCTGATCGCCTATCCGCTGATCGGGCGCGGCATTCCGCTGCTGGTGGCGCGGGTGCCGCGGGCGACGATCGACCTCAACCGGCATGAACGGGAAATCGATGCGGGCATGGTCAGCGGCATTCCACGCGACCAGCCCTTGCAGAGCAGCGCCAAATTGCGGGGCGGGCTGGGCCTGATCCCGCGCCGCCTGCCCGGCGCGCATGAACTCTGGTTGCGGTCGCTCGGCTGGGCGGAGGTCGAACGCCGGATCGATCAGTTCCACAGGCCCTATCATGCGACGCTGGCCCGGTTGATGCGGGCGGCCCGCGATGCCCATGGTCATGCGATCCTGATCGACCTGCATTCCATGCCGCCGCTGCCGCCGCCCACTGCGGGGCAGGTCGCGCCGGGACTGGTTCTGGGGGATCGATTCGGGCGCAGCGCTTCGGCCCGGCTAATGACGCTGGCGGCGGATGTGGCGGCGGCCCATGGGCTGACCGTCGCGCAAAATCATCCCTATGCCGGCGACCATATGATCGAGCGTCATGGCCGGCCCGCCCATGGGCTGTATGCGATCCAGTTGGAATGCGACCGCAGCCTCTATCTCGACGGCGCGTTGGATCAGCCGGGGGCCGGGCTTGCCCGCTTGCAGCAGGTGGTTGGGGCCATCGTGAACGCGCTCGCCCATGAGCTGCCGCGTTCGACCTATGCCATGGCGGCGGAGTGATTGTCATAAAAACGTCATCAAATAGACGCTGAACCGTAACCTGTCTTTCATATTGGCGTCCCTGATTTTCAGGGGACCTTCATGAACCGAACCTCCCGGCTGGCCAGCGGGCTGGCGATGTGCATCATGCCTTCGCCGGTTGCGGCCCAGGCCATCAGCGAAACCGAAGCCGTCGAATTGCGCGCCCAGATCGCGGCGCTCAAGGCGCAGGTCGAACGGCTGGAAGCGCGGCTCGGCAGCGCGCCGCCACCGCCTCCCATTGTCCAGGCGGCTGTCGCCGCGCCGAAGTCCGAAGCGACCAGCATCAGTTGGAAAGGTGGGCCGGTCTTCAGCAAGGGCGCGGCCAGCTTCAAGGTGAAGGGGCGCATCCAATATGATGCCGGGCTGCTGATGACGCCGCAGAGCGTGCAGGATCGGGCCAAGGGCTATTCGAACGAGCTGCGCCGCCTGCGCCTGGGCGGGGAGGGGCAATTGGGCGGCGGTTTCGGTTATAAGCTGGAACTGGAACTTTCCGATAACAGCGTCGATCTGGTCGACACCTTCATCACCTATGAGAAAGGCAAGTGGCTGGTCACGCTGGGCAACCACAATGCGTTCCAGTCGCTGGACGAGCTGATCAGCGACACCGGCGGATCGGTGATGGAGCGCGCCGCCTTTACCGATGCTTTCGGTTTCGAGCGGCGGCTGGGCCTGTCGGCGCAATATCGTTCCGGCATGCTGCTGGCGCAGGCGGGGATCTTCTCCGACAGCGCCGATTCGCTCACCAATGACGCGGACGGGCCGGAAGGGGGCGACGAGAATAACAGCTATGGCGTCGACGGGCGGATCGTGCTGGCGCCGAAGCTGGGCAAGACCCAGTTGCATTTCGGGCTTTCCGGTCACTGGCGGGACTTTCAGCGCCTGTCGGAAACGCCGCAGCGCTACCGCCAGCGGGCCTATCTCCATACCGCCAACAGCCGCTTCCTTTCGACGCCGCGCATGGCGGCGGACGGCGAAACCCATTATGGCGCCGAATTCGCCGGCGCGCACGGGCCGCTCTGGTGGGCGGGCGAGGCGCATTGGCTGCGGGTGTCGCGGCCGGGCCTGGCCGATCCGACCTTCTTCGGCGGCTATGGCGAAGTCGGCTATGTGCTGACCGGGGAGTCGCGGGGCTACAAGAACGGGATATTCGGCATCGTGAAGCCCGACCGCCCGGTCGGCAGCGGCGGCTGGGGCGCGCTCCAGGCGACGGTGCGTTACGATTATCTGAGCCTCAACGACAAGGACATCGTCGGTGGCACGCAGAACGGCATCATCGCCGCGCTGGTGTGGACGCCGGTGGAATATCTGCGCTTCAACCTCAATTATGCGCATATCGATTATACCGACGCGGCCATCCTTGCCGGAGGGCGGAAGGATTATGGCGTCGATGTCGTCGGCTGGCGCGCGGAGCTGGACTTCTGATCCGGTTGGATCAGGGGTTTGGGAGGTGCAGCGGCGGATTTTGTTCAATGGCTGCCGTCTAAGCGCACCGTGCTCCTGCGAAGGCACTCGAATGAGACAAGTGGCTCATGAGAGCCCAGTCCTGCCCTCCGTGTATCACAGCATCGTCTGAACTGGGTTCCTGCCTTCGCAGGAGCACGGCCTACTTCAAGGAAAGCGGACCGTCCGCTCTCCACCCAAACCCGCCTAATTTACGCCACCCCGTCCGTATCCAGCGCATAGCCCGCCGAGCGCACCGTCCGGATGATGTCGTGATAGCGCCCGTCGCCATTGATCGCTTTGCGCAAGCGCCGGATATGCACGTCGACCGTGCGCAGTTCGATGTCGCTGTCCTGTCCCCAGACGCTGTCGAGCAACCTCTCGCGGGAAAAGACCCAGCCGGGATGTTCCAGGAAATGCTTGAGCAGGCGGAACTCGGTCGGCCCCAGCGGGATGACCTGTCCGCCGCGGCGGACCTTGTGCCCCACCGTATCCATCTCGACGTCCGCGAAGGTCAGCGTTTCGCCCGCCAGCGCCGGGCGCACGCGACGCAGCACCGCGCCGACCCGCGCCACCAGCTCGCGGGGCGAGAAGGGCTTGGTCACATAATCGTCCGCGCCGGTTTCCAGCCCGCGCACCCGATCCTCTTCCTCGCCGCGCGCGGTCAGCATGATGATCGGCACGTTCGCCGTGCCGTTCATCCGGCGCAGGCGGCGGCAGACCTCAATCCCGGACAGGCTTTCGACCATCCAGTCGAGCAGCACGATGTCCGGCACATTTTCCTGCGCCATCAACAACGCTTCCTCGCCGTCCACCGTATGGGCGACGTCGAAATCCTCGCGCTTGAAATGCCAGATGAGCAGTTCGGCCAGCGCCGCGTCATCCTCCACCAGCAGCATCTTGGCTCGCGCCATGCTCAGTCCTCCGCCTGCTCGCCGCCGCGCTCGCGGTCGGGCAGGGTCTGGCCGGTCGCGGCATAATAGACCATCTCCGCCACATTGGTGGCATGGTCACCGATCCGCTCGATATTCTTGGCGATGAACAGCAGATGCGCGCATTCGCTGATCGTCTTGGGATTTTCGACCATGAAGGTGACGAGCGTGCGGAAGACGCTGTTGTAGAAATCGTCCACCACCGTATCGCGCTCGACCACTGCGACGGCCAGGTCCGCATCGCGCGCGGCAAAGGCGTTGAGGGCATCCTGCACCATCTCGCCCGCGACCTGGCCCATCGAAGGAAGAAGCGCGATCGGCTCCTGCGTGCGCTGGTTGGCAGCGATTAGGGGAACGCGCTTGGCGATGTTCTTGGCATAATCCCCGATCCGCTCGACCACGCCGACGATCTTCAGCGCGGCGATCACGTCGCGCAGATCGTTCGCCATGGGCGCGCGCAGGGCGATGATCTCGATCGCCAGCTTCTCGACTTCCGCTTCGATCGCGTCGATGCGCTTGTCCTCGGCTACGACGTCCGCCGCCATTTCCTTGTCATGGCGTTGCAGCGCCAGCATCGCCTTTTCGATGGCGGATTCGGCGCGACCGCCCATTTCCGCGATCAGGCCGCGGAGCTTATCCATTTCCTGGTCGAACGCCTTGATCGTATGTTCTGCCATTGTCTTTTTCTCCCCCGGTTCAGCCGTAGCGCCCGGTGATGTAATCCTTGGTCCGTTCCTGCCGCGGATTGGTGAAGATGTCGGACGTCACGCCATATTCGACCAGCTCGCCCAGATGGAAAAAGGCGGTCCGCTGCGACACGCGGGCGGCCTGTTGCATATTGTGCGTCACGATCACGATGGCGTAGCGGCCGCGCAGCTCGTGGATCAGTTCCTCGATCTTGGCCGTGGCGATCGGGTCCAGCGCAGAGCAGGGCTCGTCCATCAGGATGACTTCCGGCTCGACCGCGATGGCGCGGCCGATGCACAGGCGCTGCTGCTGGCCGCCCGAAAGCGCGGTGCCGCTGTCGTGCAGCCGGTCCTTCACCTCGTCCCAAAGCCCGGCGCGGCGCAGCGACTTTTCAACGATGACGTCCAGGTCCGCCTTCGCATGGGCCAGGCCATGGATGCGCGGGCCATAGGCGATATTCTCATAGATCGACTTGGGAAAGGGATTGGGCTTCTGGAACACCATGCCGACGCGGGCGCGGAGCTGCACCACGTCCATGCTGGCGGCGTAGATATCCTCGCCGTCCAGCGTGATCGTGCCTTCGGTGCGGGCGCTCGCCACGGTGTCGTTCATGCGGTTCAGCGTCCGCAGGAAGGTCGACTTGCCGCAGCCCGACGGGCCGATGAAGGCGGTGACATTGTCCATGTCGACATCGATCGACACGCCCTTGATCGCCTGTTTCTCGCCATAGAAGACCTTGACGTCCCGCGCCGTCATCTTGGTTTCGACGGCGGGCGTCATGCTTTGCTGTTCATGGATCATGGCTGTCATCGCGGTTACCACCGCCTTTCGAACTTGTTGCGCAGGTAGATGGCGAGGCCGTTCATCGCGAGCAGGAACACCAGCAGGACGATGATGGCGGCGGAGGTCTTTTCGACGAAACCCTTGGAGACTTCGTCGGACCAGAGGAAGATCTGTACCGGCAGCACAGTCGCAGGGTCGGTGATCCCGCCCGGCGGCGTGGCGATGAAGGCGCGCATGCCGATCATCAGCAGCGGCGCGGTTTCACCCAAAGCGCGGGCCATGCCGATGATGGTGCCGGTGAGGATGCCGGGCAGGGCGAGGGGCAGGACATGGTGGAACACCACCTGCACGGGGCTGGCGCCGATGCCGAGCGCGGCGTCGCGAATGCTGGGCGGCACCGACTTGATGGCGTTGCGGCCCGCGATGACGATGACCGGCATGGTCATCAGCGCCAGCGTCATGCCGCCCACCAGCGCAGCCGAGCGCGGCAGCGCCAGGAAATTGAGGAAGATCGACAGGCCCAGCAGGCCGAAGATGATGGAGGGAACGGCGGCCAGATTGTTGATCGACACTTCGATGATGTCGGTCAGCCAGTTCTTGCGCGCATATTCCTCCAGATAGACGGCCGTGGCGACGCCGATGGGAAAGCTCAGCGCCAGCGTCACCAACATGGTCAGCAGCGATCCCTTGAACGCGCCCCAGATGCCGACCTGCGTCGGGTCGGTGCCGTCGCTCGCGGTCAGGAAGCCGAAATTGAAGCCGGTGTCGAGGAGGCCCGTCTTGTTCAGACGATCCACCGCCGCCTCGGCTTCGGGCGACCCCTTGCTCTTGGCGGCCAGATCGACGGCGGTCGATGCGGGCAGGTCGATCGTCTCGGTGCGGCCCAATATCTTGGGATCGGCCTTGATCCTGTCGCGCAGCACGGTCCAGGCGGTGGGCGACACCCATTCCTCCGCGTCCGCGCCCAGCGCCTTCTTGACGACCTCACCCGTCACCATCGGCAGGTTCGCGTTGGCGAGCGCCTGGTCGGTGATGGCATTGGGATCGAGCAGCAGCGGGGAGGCCGGGAAGTCCACCTTCACCGCAATCTCCGTCCGGGTGAAGCCGCGCACGCCGTTGCCGATCATGGTGAACAGCAGGAAGGCGAGGAAAGCGGCTGAGAGGGCGACGGCCAGCATGCCCGCGGCCTTGAAGCGGCGTTCGGAGGCATAGCGCCGCGCGATCCGCTTGCGCATCGCATCCGACTTCCAGTCGGTGGGGAGGCGTTCAACGGTCATTATTCGTAAGCCTCGCGATATTTCTTCACGACCCGCAGGGCCACGATGTTGAGCAGCAGCGTGACGATGAACAGCACCAGACCCAAAGCGAAGGCCGCCAGCGTCTTGGCGCTGTCGAATTCCTGATCGCCGGTCAGCAACTGGACGATCTGCGTCGTCACCGTGGTCACGCTGGCAAAGGGATTGAGGGTGAGGTTGGCGGCCAGACCGGCGGCCATCACCACGATCATCGTCTCACCGATGGCGCGGCTGACGGCCAGCAGCACGCCGCCGACCACGCCGGGCAGCGCTGCGGGGATCAGCACGCGGCGGATCGTCTCGCTGGTGGTGGCGCCCATGGCCAGGCTGCCGTCGCGCATCGACTGCGGCACGGCGGCGATGCTGTCGTCCGCCATGGAGGAGACGAAGGGAATGATCATCACGCCCATCACCAGACCGGCGGCCAGCGCGCTTTCCGAAGAGGCGCCATGGATGCCGATCATCACCGCGAAGTCGCGCAGGGCCGGGGCGATGGTGAGCGCCGCGAAATAGCCGTAGACGACGGTCGGCACGCCCGCCAGCACTTCCAGGATCGGCTTCATCCACTTGCGGAAGGTGGGGCTGGCATATTGCGTCAGGTAGATGGCGCTCATCAGGCCGAGCGGGATGGCGACGACCATGGCGATGATCGCGCCGATGAAGATCGTGCCCCAGAAGAGCGGCACGGCGCCGAACGCGTCGTCATTGCCATAGCCGAGAGCCGCCGATTGCGGGCTCCATTTGGCGCCGAACAGGAAGTCGATGGGACTCACCATGGAGAAGAAGCGGAAACTTTCCCACAGCAGCGAAGCGACGATGCCCAGCGTCGTGATGATCGCCAGCAGCGATGCGATCAGCAGGGTCGCCATCACCAGCCGCTCGACCCGCGTCCGCGCCCGGAAGTCGGGCTTGACGCGGGTGAAGGCATAGGCGCCACCGGCAAAGGCCAGCACGATCGCGAGCGCCGCGCCCGCCAACCCATATTTGCCGATGGCGTTCTTATAAGGTTCGACCAGGCCCTGCGAGAGCGGATTGAACGCCCCCGCCTGCATCCCCATCGCGATCGCCCGCGCCTCGCCCAGAACGGCGGAACGCGAGAAATCGTCGGCGGGCAGGCTCTGCGCCGCCGGGCTGTTCAGCACGTCCTGGATGACCAGGCCGGGCGCGACATTGGCCCAGACCGCCAGGAAGATGCCGGCGGGCACAAGTGTCCACAGCGCGACATACCAGCCATGATAGCCCGGCAGGCTATGCACGGCATCGCGGCGGCCCGACGCCCGAGCCGCGCTTTGCAGCCGCATCGCGCGGGCGCGGGCGCTGACCCAGGCGATGGCGCCCAGGCCGGCCAGCAGCAGGAGGATTGCAGGACCTGTCATATTCCCCGTCTTACTTGAGCTGCGAGCCGTCGAGGACCGCCAGCGACTTCACCGTTTCGGCGCTCGCCTTGCGCACATCTTCCGGCGCCGCGACCATGCCGCGCTTGGTCAGCGCGCCATTGGGATCCCAGTTCGCCGCGAAGGTGTTGAGATAGGCCTGAAGACCGGGGATCGCGGTCATGTGCGCCTTCTTGACGTAGATGTAGAGCGGGCGCGCGCCGGGATAGGTGCCGGTCGACACGGTCTCATAGGTCGCCTCGACGCCGTTGATGGTGACGTCCTTCAGCGTGTCCTTATTCTCCTCCAGGAAGCTGTAGCCGAATACGCCGAGCGCATTGGGGTTGGCGCCCAGCTTCTGGACAATCAGATTGTCGTTCTCGCCCGAATCCACATATTTGCCGTCCTCGCGGATGCGGGTGCAGGTGGCCTTGAATTCCTTCTCGTCCTTGTCCTTGAGCGCCTTCATCGCCGGATCGGTTTCGCAGCCTTTGGTCAGGATCAGTTCGGCCAGCGAATCGCGCGTGCCGCTGGTGGACGGCGGGCCGAAGACGCTGATCGGCGTGGCGGGCAGGCTGGGGTCGACATCCTTCCAGGTCTGCGCCTTGTTCGGACCCTTGCCATAGGGGTTGGCGGCCAGCGCGTCATAGACGATCTTCGGCGTCAGCTTCAGGCCGGGGCCGTTCTTCGATTCCGCGAAGGCCAAGCCGTCGACGCCGACCTGGATTTCGATGATGTCCTTGACGCCATTCTTCTGGCAATCCTCAAACTCGGACTTCTTCATGCGGCGCGAGGCGTCCTCAATGTCGGGATGCTGGGCGCCGACGCCCGCGCAGAACAGCTTCATGCCGCCGCCGGTGCCCGTCGATTCGACGATCGGGGACTTCATGCCGGGATTGCCCTGGACGAACATTTCGGCAATCGCGGTGGCGAAGGGATAGACGGTGGAGGAGCCGACCGCGCGAATCTGGTCGCGGGTGCCGCCCGCCGCGCCGCCGGACTGCTGGCCGCAGCCGGCGAGAGTGAGTGCGGCCGCGGCAGTGGCAGCCATCAGAGCGAAATGCTTCACGGGATAATCTCCTTCGTCAAAGGCCGCGATTCGCTTCTCGCTGCCCCCCTCTGGGCACGCGCCGTAGCCGCGGTACGTCGCGCCTTTGTGACAATCGGATTGCATTTTTATGACAATGGGGCCGGAAGCCCGGCCTGTCGCCGTCTTTTTTTGTTCAAGCCTTTGCAGCGAACGCCTTTTCTTCGACGGCGATGCGGGGCAGCAGGATGGAGATGGTGGTGCCCTTGCCCAGCACGCTCGCTATGTCGAGCCGGCCGCGATGCCGCTCCACGATATGCTTGACGATGGCCAGGCCCAGGCCCGTGCCGCCGACCGCGCGGCTTCGCCCCGAATCGACGCGATAAAAGCGCTCGGTCAGGCGCGGCAGATGATCGGGGCCGATGCCTTCCCCCTCGTCCGCAACGCTGAGCCGGGTCATGCCGCTCGGCCCCTCGTTCAGCGTCACGCGGATCGGCGTGCCCGCCCGGCCATATTTGACCGAATTGCCGATCAGATTGTGCAGCAGTTGCGATAGCTGCGCCCGGTCGCCCTGCACGTCGGGCAGATCCGGCGCGATCTCCATCTCCACCTCGCGCCCGCGTTCGCCATGGCTGGTGCGGAACACGCCGACCACCTCGGCCACAAGGCCCGACAGGTCGACCGCGCTGTCGGGCGCGCGATATTTCTCCGCCTCGATGCGGGAGAGGGAGATGAGATCGTCGATCAGCCGCTGCATCCGCCGCGCCTCGCCGTCCATGATCTTCAGGAAGCGCTGGCGCGTTTCGTCATCCTTGCCCAGATCGGGGTCGGCCAAAGTCTCGATGAAGCCCAATATCCCGGCCAGCGGCGTGCGCAGCTCGTGGCTGGCATTGGCGACGAAGTCGACGCGCATCTTTTCCGCCGCATGGGCGCCGCTATGGTCGGCCAGATGCACCAGCCGCCGCACCTGGCCGCCATTCCCGTCGGCGGCGCCCACTGGCGCGATGCGCATCTGCCAGCGCTGGTCGCGAGTGCCCAGGCCCACCAGCTCGATCATCACGGGTTCGGCCATCGGCGCCAGGCTGGCGAGCCGTTCGGCGGCGGCGGGGTGGCGGATGGCGATGCGGGCGTCCTCCCCCTCGATATGCGCGCCCAATAGGCGCTGCGCCGCGCGGTTGGCGGAGATGATCCTGCCTCGATCGATCAGCATCAGCGGATCGGAAATGCCTTCCAGCAGGCTGCGGGCATCGGGATGGGCGATGATGTCGGTCGCTTCCGTTGTCGCGGCGGGCAATTCTTCGGCCTGCTCCTGACCGCCGCCCGCCGCGATGATCAGCACCACCAGCCCAGCCAGCACCGGCAGGATGATGTCGAGCGGCGCCGCGCCGATCATCAGCGCGCCCCCCGTAGCCAGCAGCAGGACGGCAAGCGATGCGGTGATCTGGGAAGCGGTCAGGCGATTCATGGTTACCATGCTGGAAATTTGACGCATTTGCTGCAAAGACCGTCGCAATAACGTGCAATTTTTACAGTTTGGCAAGCGCGATAGCGGATCAGGATGACATGAGCGAGCCATTGCCCCCTGGGAACAGCACCGAGTCGCGGGACGACGGAGCGGACCTTGCAGTGCCCTCGCGCCGTCAGTTGCTGATGGGCGGCGCGGTCGCGGCGTCGGCCATCATATCGATCCGCCCGGCGCTGGCGAACACGGCCGCGTCGGTCCTCAATTGCACGATTCCCGTTCCCGATCAGGGCCGTTCGGGCCAATATATTGCCGCCAACGGCCAGGTGGTTCCGGCGGGCACGCAGGGCGCCTTCCCCGGCGCGGGCCAGGGCTTTACCGGCGATCAGGTGAAACAGGCGCTGCGCGGCGGCCGGTTGCCCGGCACCAGCTACGACCAGAATCAGGCCTATCTGAACTATATCCGCCGCCTTCAATCAGGCACCAGCGGCTTCACCTGCTACGCATCCCTGCAAATGCCGCGTTAGCGTCGGCGCCAGCTACCAAAACCGTCATGCTGAACTCGTTTCAGCATCCATTTCTCCCCACGAGCCGCCCTCTCCGGAGGCGCGATGGATGCTGAAACAAGTTCAGCATGACGGAGGGGGGTAGACACCTGACCTCCCAACTAGACCGGACCCTTTTACGGTTCGCCCGCGTTGACGCCGTCGAAGCTTCGACCATCCCGTCAGACGCAGCAAGGGCGACCTCATGTTCCACACACCCCATTGGGTGACGCAAAATTGTTCGGTCGCGATCTATCTCTATGAACCCAGCGACGGCGGCCTGGACCGGGTCGCCATCCTGTTGGCCAATCATCTGCTGATGCGCGGCGTGGACGTCGAACTGTGGATGACGCGTACGGACGGCCCGGTGGCCGAGCTGATCGACCCGCGCCTGACCGTGCGGCGCGTGCCTGCCCCGCCCCTTAGGCGGAGGCTCTCGATGATCGCGCAATTCCCGGCTCTGGCGGCCATGGTAAGGCGCCGCCGCCCGGATATTCTCTATTCCGCGGGCAATCAGAGCAACATGCTTTGCGCCCTCGCGGCCCTGGGTACGGCGACGCAGGCGGTTTGCCGCATTTCCAATCCCATCGTCCGTCCGCACCAACGCGGGCTGTCGGCCTGGGTCCGGCGCGGCCGCTTTCGCGCCATCGCCCGCACCAGCGCCATGACCATCGTGATGGGCGAGGCGGACCGCATCACCTTGGCCAAAGCTGGTCCGCTGGAGGGGCGCCGCGTGACGCTGCTGCCGCGTCCGACCGTCACTCCCCTGCTGCAACGGCTGCGGCAGGATCGCGAGGCGAGGCCGGATGATGCACCCCGGCATTTCCTGATGGTCGGGCGGCTGGTCGAGCAGAAGGACCAGGCGACCGCGCTGCTGGCGCTGGCCCGGCTGAAGCATGTCGACTGGCGCTTGAAGATCGTCGGGCAGGGTCCGCTGCGCCGCGACCTGGAGGCGCTTTGCGACCGGCTGGGCATGGCCGGTAGGGTCCAGTTCAGCGGTTTCGTCAGCGACCCGGCGGAACTGGCGGCGCTGATGGCGGAGGCTGACCTGCTGCTTCAGCCGTCCCGCTGGGAAGGGTTGGTCGCGACTCTGATCGAGGCGCTGGGCTGCGGGACAGGCGTGGTGGCGACCGATTCCACGCCCAACATCCATCCGGCGCTGGCGGCCGCGGGCCAGCATGCGCCGGTGCCGGTGGGCGATGTCGATGCCTTTGCCGCAGCGATCCTCTGGGCGCTGGCGCATCCGGTTCCGCCGGACCGTCTGGGGCAGGCGGTGCGGGAGCATTGCGTCGAAAGCGCCCTCGACGCGCATCTGCGGGCCTTTGCCCGGCTGGTCCGGTCCGACGGCGTGCGATGGAGCGAGGTCGCGCAAAACAGCCTGACGCGTTAGGCACTTGGCTACTCCTTTGCCCTAAGGGTGGCGCGACATTCCCATCCGAAGGCCCCGTTTCGTGACCATGCCGCGCCGCTATTGCCAGGACAGCCCGGACGCCATCGCGTCTTGCATGCTGGAGGACATGGTGCTGCTCTATCATCGGTCTTCGGGGCAGACCCATATGGTGATCAGCCCGGTGCCGGAGATTTTGGCGGCGCTGGGTGATGGCGCGGCGCTGACGGCGGGCGAGGTCCATGCCGAACTGACCCTGCTCTACGATCTCGGCCCGGCAGAGGAAGCGCAGCCGCTGATCGAGGCGCATCTTGCCGAACTGACCGCGCTGGGATTGGTCCGCATCGCGTGAAGCATGCGCTGTCCCTGAAGATCGGTCCGGCGACCTTCCGCATCGGATCGGCCTGGCGCCAGCCGGTGGAGGCGCTGGCGCGGCTCTATGCCGATTACCCCGCGCCTTCGAGCGGCATTGCGGATTTCACCGTCCGGCTGGAGCCGGCCGGCCCGTTCCGGCGCTGGCTGCGCCCCTCCATCTTCATCACCGGCGATCATGGGCTGGCCGATGCCGCGCCGATGAGCCTTTCCCATGGGCTGCTGGCGGCGGAAATGGGCATGAACCTGCAAATGGCGCTCGGCTGGCGGCGGCATCTGCTGCTCCACGCCTCCAGCGTCGAGAAGGACGGGCGAGCGCTGGTGATGACGGGCGAGTCCGGTTCCGGCAAGTCGACCCTGGCGGCGCAACTGGGCGAGCGCGGCTGGCGCCTGATGGGCGATGAGTTCGCGCTGCTCGACCTGGAGACGGGGGCGGTCTTTCCCTTCCCGCGCCTCATCTCGCTCAAGAACCGCGCCATCGACGTGCTGGCGGCGGAGGCGCCGCCGACGCGCATGGGGCCACTGCTCGCCGGAACGGCCAAGGGCGACATCCGCCACCTCATACCCCACGGCGATGCGGTCAGGCGCATGGGCGAGGCCGCCGTGCCCGCGTTGCTGCTGTTCCCGCGCTTCGGCCATGAGGCGGATGTCCGGGCCGTGGGGCAGGGCGAGGTGTTCATGCGGCTGACCCAGGCATCGACCAACTATGTCGCACTGGGCGAGCCGGGCTTCGCGGCGCTGACCCGCTTCGTGCGGAATGTCCCGGCGCGGGCCATCGATTTTCCTTCTGGGGACGAAGCCATCGCCCTGGTCGAACGGCTGTGGGAGGAGCTGGCATGAGCGCCTGGCTGCTGGTGCGGGCCCTGCGCGATCCCGATGGGGTGGCGATGCTGGATGCGCAGGGCTGGAACGCACTGATCGCCGCGGCGCGGGCGGAGCGGCTGATCGGCACGCTGGCCCTGCGGATCGGGGAAAGACCGGTACCCGAAGCCGTGCGCCCGATCCTGAACGATGCGCGGCTGGAGGCGGAGCGGGAAGCGCGACAGGCGCTGTGGGAAGCGGACCGCGCCGCCGAGGCGCTGGCGGGTCTCGACGTGCCGGTGGTGCTGCTCAAGGGCGCGGCCTATGCGGCGGCGGGCCTGCGCGCCGGCCAAGGGCGCTTCATCGGAGATCTCGACATATTGGTGCCCCGTGAAGCGATGCAGCCGGTCGAGCAGGCCCTGCTTCGCGCCGGGTGGGAATGGGTCAAGGACGACCCCTATGACGACGCCTATTACCGGCAATGGATGCATGAGCTGCCGCCGATGATCCATGCCGGGCGGGACCGGATGATCGACGTGCACCATACCGTCCTGCCCCTGACGGCGCGGCAGACGCCGGATGCGGCGGCGATGATCGCTGATGCGGTTCCCATCACCAATATATTGTCCATGCTCTCTGCGGAGGACAGGCTGTGTCATGCCGCCGCGCATCTGCTGGCCGATGGCGATCTGGCGGGCGGGCTGCGCAACCTGTGGGACATATATTGCCTGCTCGACGGCGTGGATGCCGCTGCGCTGGAGAGGCGCGCCGCGCGGCATGGCATTGCGGCTCATGTGCGGCAGGCCAGGCGGCTGGCGGTGGCGCTTTATGGCGATGGAGCGCGGCTGACGCCATGGGACCGGATCGTCGCGGCCCGGCTGCTGGCGCGGGACGGCTGGGGCCGGGAACGGCGCAAATGGCTCCGCTTCGCCTTTTACCTCCGCTCGCACTGGCTGCGGATGCCGCCCGCCATGCTGGCGCGGCATCTGTTCACCAAATGGCGTAAGGGACACCGGCCTGCTTGATCGACGCAGATCGCTGAGTCCGCTCTTGGCCAAACCTTGCCGAACGCCTTAATGTCCCTTCCCGACCAACCCCATAGCCAAGGAACCGCTCCCATGCCCATCACCCGCCGCGTCACCGTGCATGAAGGCCCCGGCGGCCTGTTCGAGAGCATGGCGGTGTTCGACGACGCCGCGCCCGCGCCGCGCCCCGGCATCCTGCTCTTCCCCAATGTGCTGGGCACCAAGGAAGCCGATTTCGCCTATGCCGAGAAGGTCGCTGCGCTGGGCTATACCGTGCTCGTCGCGGACGTCTTCGGCCAGGGCAAGCGCACTACCCGCGCCGATCCCGACATGGGCCGTTACATGGCCGAACTGAACGCCGACCGCGCCCTGCTGCGCGACCGGGTGAACGCCGCCCATGCTTTGCTGAAGTCCCTCGACGAAACCGACGAAGCCCGCACCGCCGCGATCGGCTTCTGCTTCGGCGGCAGATGCGTGCTCGACCTTGCCCGCTCCGGCGCGGACATTGCGGGCGGCGTCAGCTTCCATGGCGTCTATGAAGCGCCATCTTTCCCCAATGCGAAGATCAGCGCGAAATTGCTGGTCTGCCACGGCTGGGACGACCCGATCGCTCCGCCCGAAGCCACCGTCGCGCTGGCGAAGGAACTGACCGAAGCCGGCTGCGACTGGCAGATCCACGCTTATGGCCGCACCGGCCATGCTTTTACCGATCATGATGCGAAGATGCCGGAGAGGGGCCTGGCCTATCAGCCGGACGCCGACCGCCGCAGTTTCCGGTCCATGGTCGATTTCCTGGGCGAACTGTTCGGATGAATGGCGCGCTGATCGTCATTCCTGACATTGCGGCACCCGTCTCCGTGCCCTTCGACAAGCTCAAGACAGGCTTGGCCCTGGGGCCGGCTGCCTGGAGCTGGACCTAGAGCGCGCTGCGTTGAAACGGACGCAGGTCGCGCGCTCTAAGCTTTTGTTGTCGCATCGTTTTAAGCGCAAAACCGGTTCCCACTTTTGCGCACGATGCTCTAGTATCGAAAGAAAAAGCGAGACCCCGGGTCAAGCCCGGGGTGATGAAAAGGGCAAAACCTCCATCAAATCTCGCCCATCATCTCCGCCAGCACGCCCAGGCAATCCTTGGCGAGCTGGATCGACCGCGCCGGCGACCAGCCGAAATCGGCATCGGGCAGATCGTCATTGTCCTTGAACGGCATTTCCAGCGTCATCGCCACCGCGCCGAAACGCTCGGCCAACTGGTTGGTGGACATGGACAGGTTCGCCTTGCCCTGCGGCGCGGCGGGATAGCCCTTCCTTGTCTGGAAATCGGGCGTCCGGGCGGCCAGCGTATCGCGATAGCGGCGATACAGGCCCGACTGCCGCTCGGTGATCGAGGGAATCCCCTCGAACCCGGCCAGGAACACGGCCGCGATCGCCTCGTCGCCATGCACGTCCATGGCGAAGTCGACCCCGGCCTCGTCCATCGCCCCGCGCACAAGGAACACCTCCGGGCTCTTCTCCATCGACGGCTCATGCCATTCGCGGTTGAGGTTGATGCCCGCCGCATTGGTCCGCAAATGGCCGCGCCGGCTGCCGTCGGGATTCATGTTCGGCACGATGTAAAAGGTCGCCTTTTGCCGCAGCAGCCGCGCCACGGCATCCTCCTCGTCGCAGAGCCGCTCCAGCGCGCCTTCCATCCACCATTCGGCCATGCTCTCGCCCGGATGCTGGCGGGCGTAGAGCCACACCTTTTTCGGCCCCTCGCCCAGCACCAGCAGGTCGAGCGGCTGCTTGTCCAGCGTCAGCCCCAGTTCGCGATGCTCGACTCCCGGCTGGGACGCCGCCCAGGCGACCAGATCATGGTGCCGCTCCATCGAATAGGGCGCGAAATAGGCGAGCCACACCGCATTGGCGTCGGGCGCCAGGCGGATCGTCAACGTGCCGTCGGCATAGCTGGTGTCCGCCAGCAGCCAGTTCTCCCGATCCTCGCTATAGCGCGCCTTGTAGCCCGGCCAACCATCGGGATAGGCCGACGCGCCGCAATTGGTGATCGCCAGTTCGACCTCCCGCCCGGCCACGCCCGCCACGCGGAAGTGGAACCATTGGTAAAAGTCGCTCTGCCGGTCCTTGACGATCTCCAGCTCGGCGCGGACGCCGGCCGGGCTATCATCTAGGGAAATAACGCGAATATTGCCGCTGTCGAAAGCGCTGGTGATGGAGATGCTCATTGGACGGTTATAGTCCGGCCCGATTCCCCCGGATAGCCCCCGATGAGCGCCGCTGCGAGCTTCTGCGCCGCCAGACCGGGCTGGGAAGCGGGCGTTCCCTCCCGCGCCTCCGTCTGCGCGCGGCCTTCCCAGATGGTGGTCGAATCGACCCGGCGCCGCAACTGCACTTGCAATTCGGTGACGACCTGCCCCTTGGGCTTGCCCGACAGGTTGATGCCGATGCCAAGCCCCAGGCCGGAATAGCCGCCGCTGCCCACGGCGCCGCCCACGCCGACGCTCACCGGCTTGCCATTGGCGCCATAGCTGTTCGGCTCGCGGAAGGTCCGGCGGAAGCCGACCAGCGCGACATAGTCGCTCTTCGCCCCTTGCCCGGCCGGGGTGAAGCCCACGCGCTGCAATTCCTGATCCACGGCGGCGGCATAGGTCCGGAATTCCAGGCCGACATCGGGGTTCCCGGCCATTTCCTCGACCGCGACAGTGCCGCTGCGCACCGGATTGCCGATATGGAATCGCGTCACTTCCACCGGCGGAACGGCCGTGGCGCAGGCGCTCAGGGACAGGGCGAGCAGGGAAGGAAGGACGATCTTTTTCAACATGGCCTGAACTCCAAGGGATGCTGACCCTCTACACGACACGGCGGCGCTAATCCCTTAAAAGCGTTGAAGCCATGGCTTTGCTGCACGGGGGATGAACGCCATGCGCGACGGGGCCGAAATCCGGGTCGTTCCCCTTGACTTTCGGCCTCCTCGCCCATAGGGGCAGCGCTTCGATTTTTCGATCAAGCAAGATTCATTCAAAGGCTGGTTCCATGAAGATCCGCAATTCGCTCAAGTCGCTCAAGGGCCGTCACCGGGATAACCGCGTGATCCGCCGCCGCGGCCGCACCTATGTCATCAACAAGACCAACCGCCGCTTCAAGGCCCGCCAGGGCTGATTCATGGCGGTGGCCGCCGTCATCTTCGACGTCGGCAATGTCCTGTACCACTGGAACCCCAGGGTTCTGTACGAGCGCCTGATCGACGACGATCGGGCGCTCGACGCGTTTCTCCAGCATGTGGTGACGCTGGACTGGCATTTCCAGCATGATCAGGGCCGCCCTTTTGCCGAGACCAGCGCCGAACTGATCGCGCGCCATCCCGAACATGCGGACCTGATTCGCCTGTGGGGCGAGAAGTTCATCGACAGCGTGGGATCAGCGATCGAGGGTATGCCGGAGATCGTCCGCGAACTGGACGACGGCGGCGTTCCGATCTTTGCCATCACCAATTTCAGCGACGAATTCTGGCCGCCCTTTCATGCGCGGGAAGCGGCGCTGTTCGCGCCCTTTCGCGACATCCTCGTCTCCGGCGCGGAAAAGCTGGTGAAGCCCGATCCGGCGATCTACCGGCTGGCGCTGGAGCGATTCGGGCTGCGGGCGGAAGAGGCGCTGTTCATCGACGACCGCGAGGAGAATGTGATCGCGGCCGAGTCGGAGGGGATGCGCGGCCATCTGTTCCGCGACGCGGCGGCGTTGCGGGAGGAACTCGCCTCTCTCGGATTGCTGAACGTCCAGATCCGCGCACAATCATAGCCCAACCGTCTCTCCGTCATGCTGAACTTGTTTCAGCATCCATTGCGCCTCTTGACCCAGGTGGAGAGAGGAAACGCGGCATGGCAGCAATGGCGTTCAATGTACGGACCTTGGCGCGTCAGGCCCGATGGATGCTGAAACAAGTTCAGCATGACGGAGGGGATGGAGGCCGCGCGAGTCATTCGGGACGGCCTCATCCTCACCCTGATCAGCCCTCGTCCCGCCCTCTCAGCTCATCCCCGCGAATCGCCGCCACATGCAGCACATTGGTCGACCCCGGCGTCCCGAACGGCACCCCGGCCAGGACGACGATCTTGCCGCCCTTCTCGACCATATCGTGCCGCAGCGCCATGCGCCGCGCCTTGCCGATCATCTCCTCGAACGTGCCGATGTCCTTGGTCCGCACCGCATAGACGCCCCAGGTCAGCCCCAGCTTGCGCGCCGTGTCCGCTCGTGGCGTCAGCGCCAGGATCGGCGTCATCGGCCGCTCGCGAGCGACGCGACGCACCGTGCTGCCCGATGAGGTGAAGCAGGTGATCGCGCTTGCCCCGACCACCGACACGATGCCCCCCGCGCCCTCCGCCAGAGCGTCGGCCGTGGTCGGATCGGGCTTGGTCTCGGTATAGTGCAGGCGTCCGAAATAGCCCGGATCGCGCTCCACGCTATGGGCAATGCTGTCCATCATCGTCACCGCCTCGACCGGCCAGTCGCCCGCCGCCGTCTCCGCCGACAGCATGATCGCGTCCGCCCCGTCATAGACCGCCGTGGCCACGTCGGACACTTCGGCGCGTGTGGGGGACGGGGACTTGATCATCGATTCGAGCATCTGCGTCGCCACTACGACCGGACGGCCCATGCGCCGCGCCGTCGCCACGATCTGCTTCTGCAGCGGCGGCACAGCTTGCGGCGGCAATTCCACGCCCAGATCGCCCCGCGCTACCATCACGCCGTCGGCCAGCTCGATAATCTCCTCCAGCCGCTGCACGGCGGCGGGCTTTTCGATCTTCGCCATCAGCGCGCCATAGCCGCCCATCAGCTTGCGCGCCTCGGCCAGATCCTCGGGCCGCTGGACGAAGCTCAAGGCGATCCAGTCGCAGCCCTGCTCCACCGCGAAGCTCAGGTCGCGCCGGTCCTTCTCGGTCAACGCGGGCACCGGCACGACCACGTCCGGCACATTGACGCCCTTGCGGTTGGAGAGGGTGCCGCCGACCTCGACCACCGTGTCGATGCGGTCGTCCGCCACCTGCTTGACCCGCAGCACCAGCTTGCCGTCATCCAGCAGCAGCCGGGTTTCGGGCACCAAGGCCGCGTAGATCTCCGGATGCGGCAGGTTCACGCGGGTCGCGTCGCCCGGCGCCGGATCGCTGTCGAGCGTGAAGGCGGCGCCGGTCTCCAGCACCGCCAGTCCGCGCTCGAACGTGCCGACGCGCAGCTTTGGCCCCTGCAGGTCGCCCAGGATCGTCGTCGGGCGGCCGAACTCCTTCTCCAGCGCCCGGATCGCGGCGATGCGGGCGGCATGATCCTCATGCGCGCCATGGCTCATATTGATGCGGAAAGCGTCAGCCCCCGCGACGAACAGCGCCCGGATCATCTCCGGGCTGTCGCTTGCGGGCCCAAGGGTCGCGAGGATGCGGACCTTGCGCGTGCGGGGCGGTAATTTCGTCATTCTTCCCAAACTCCTGACCGTCATGGTCGCCGCTGGTTTGCCAGGGCGCGGTTTTCGATTATCCGTGCTGCACGACAGGATGATGTAGACCAGCGAAAGGTTTCGCCGTGAGCGATAGCATACTCAGCGACGCGGTCGCCGCAACCGCCTTCCGGCGGCTGGTGGCGCATTTGCAGCACCGCACCGACGTTCAGAATATCGACCTGATGGGCGCGGCGGGTTTCTGCCGGAATTGCCTGGCCGACTGGATCGCGGAAGCCGACGGCGCATTGGGCAAGGACGAAGCGCGGGAAATCATCCACGGCATGCCCTTTGCCGAATGGAAATCCCGCTATCAGGGCGAAGCGACGCCGGAACAGATCGCCCGCATGCAGGAGAGCGTGGCGAAGAACGCCGACGGCCATTAGAGCATTTTCGAGTTGACCGTTCACGGTCAACGGCTGGGAAAATGCGGTATCAAAGCAATGATGGGCATTTTCACGCCAAGTAAAAATGCTCTAGAGGCGTGTCCCGACCGATTCACCCAAATGATTCACACTGACTGGAGATTCTCATGAGCGATGGCAATGTCGCCGCCGAACAGCTACGCCTTTTCATAGAGCGCATCGAGCGTCTTGAGGAAGAAAAGAAGGGCATCGCGGACGACATCAAGGACGTCTATCTGGAGGCCAAGGCCAATGGCTATGACGTGAAGACGATGCGGTCGATCGTGCGCCTGCGCAAGATGGAGCGCAACGCCCGCATGGAAGCCGAAGCGCTGCTGGATACCTACAAATCGGCATTGGGGATCGAATAACCCCTGCAAACAAGGAGAGCGCCCATATGTCCGAGATCATCGTCAGCACCACCCCCACATTGGAAGGGCGTCCCGCGAAAGAGTATCTCGGCATCGTCACAGGCGAGGTGATCGTGGGCGCCAACCTTTTCCGCGACCTGTTCGCCAGCGTGCGCGACATTGTTGGCGGACGATCGGGCGCCTATGAGGATGTGCTTCAGCGTGCCCGCGAACAGGCGATCGCGGAAATGCGCACGCGGGCCGCGACGCTGGGCGCCAATGCCGTGGTCGGCGTCGACCTCGATTATGAGACCGTCGGGTCCAGCGGGTCGATGCTGATGGTGACGGCTTCGGGCACCGCGATCCTCGTCTGACGTTGCGCATCACGGGCGCGCTCGCTAGAGAGCGCGCTTCGGATAACCAGACAAGTCAGGAGCAGGCCGTGGCCGGCCATAGCAAATTCAAGAACATCATGCATCGCAAGGGCGCGCAGGACAAGAAGCGCTCCTCGATGTTCTCCAAGCTCAGCCGCGAAATCACCGTCGCGGCGAAAATGGGCATGCCCGATCCGGACATGAACCCGCGCCTTCGCCTGGCGATCAACGCCGCCAAGGCGCAGTCCATGCCCAAGGACAATATCCAGCGCGCCATCGACAAGGCGATCGGCGGCGATACCGAGAATTACGAGGAAATCCGCTATGAGGGCTATGGCCCCGGCGGCGTCGCGATCATCGTCGAAGCGCTGACCGACAACCGCAACCGCACCGCGACCAACGTGCGCACGGCCTTCTCCAAGAATGGCGGCAATCTGGGCGCTTCGGGCGCGGTCAGCCATGGCTTCGACCGCATGGGCCTGATCACCTATCCGGCGAGCGCGGGCGATGCCGACGCGATCTTCGAAGCGGCGCTGGAAGCGGGCGCGGAAGACGTGTCCTCGAACGAAGACGAGCATGAAATCTGGACCGCCATGGACGCGCTGCACGAAGTCGCCAAGGGTCTGGAGGTCAAGCTGGGTCCGGCCGAGGGCGCCAAGCTCGCCTGGAAGCCGCAGACCACCGTCGAAGTCGACGAAAGCAATGCCGCGACGCTGATGAAGCTGGTCGACACGTTGGAAGACGATGACGACGTCCAGACCGTCTGGGGCAATTATGAAGTGTCCGACGAGGTCATGGAGAAGCTGGGTTGATGACTTCCACCCCTCTCCCCATGGGGGAGAGGGTTACGCAGCCTTGGCGGCTCTGCCGCCTAGGCGGAGTTGGGAGAGGGGGCAGCGCGACATTCGATCGTTGCACAGCCCCTCTCAAAATACGACCGGGCAGCAAGCCTCTCCTCTCCCCTGACGGGGCGAGGGAGATTTCATGATCATCCTGGGACTCGATCCCGGCCTCGGCACGACCGGCTGGGGGCTGATCGCGGCTGACGGCAATCGCCTCACCCATATCGCCAATGGGCAGATCAAGACCGATTCCGAGATGGCTCTGGCGTCCCGCCTGCTGGTGCTGGACCTGGCCCTGACCGACCTGATCCTCGAACATCAGCCCAATGGCGCGGCGGTCGAGGAGGTGTTCGTCAACGTGAACCCGCAATCGACACTGAAGCTTGGTCAGGCGCGCGGGGTCGTTTTGCTGGCGGCGTCCCGGTCCGGCATGGAGGTGGGCGAATATGCCGCCCGATTGGTGAAGAAATCCGTGGTCGGCGTCGGCAATGCGTCCAAGGAGCAGGTCCACGCCATGGTGTCCCGCCTTCTTCCCGGCGCGAAAGTCGCGGGGCCGGATGCTTCGGATGCCCTGGCGGTGGCGATCACCCATGCGCATCATCTGGCAAGCGCCCGGCGTATTCCGAGGAAGTGACCGGTCCTGAATAGGGGACGGCTTAGTCCAGCCGGGCCGGTGAGCGGATCGGTTTCTGGCCGGTTGCCCTCGCCAAAGTCTTCCGAAAACGCCGCTTAGTGAAACCGTATGAACCGCATCCCGCTCGGCAGGCGCCAATGCAGCGGATGGCGGCGCATGACCGACAAATGAGCAAGCGTCAGCGTCAGGCAGAGAAGCGCGGCGGGAATGGCCACGGTCTGCGCCGCCGGCCACGACAGGGCGGCGATCAGCGCGGCAACCGCGCCCGCCAGCGCGGCGAGCGTCGCGCCCGCCTCGCCATCCGGGCCGCGCAGCCAGAAGACGCAGCCGCCGACGCCCAGCGCGAAGGCCATGGCAAAGCGCGCCGCCTGTCCCGGTTCCGCCAGGCCGCAGCCGATGAGCAGCAACAGAATCGCCCCCGCCAGTCCCAGGCGCGGCAGGCGGCCGAGCAGATTGGCGATGACCGGATAGATCAGCAATTCGCCCATGGCGATGGCGATCAGGATCGCGGTGGCGAGCCGGGCCTGTTCCGGCCCCGCGATCAGCGCGACGATCGCCGTCCCGGCCCATGGCGCCAGCCGCAGCGGCGCCATGCGGATATGGCTGATCCACCCCTGCAACCCCGCCCGCGTTTCCCAACGCCGGTCGGCCAGCCGCAACTGGAAGGCGGCGATGATGAACAAGGCCTCCGCGCCCCAGGGCAGCAGCGATGGGGCGATCAGCGGCGCGGCGAGCACCAGCCCCAGCAGCAGGCCGTGGGCTGCCCCCAATATCTTCAACTCGCCCTTCATGCGGCGCTCCCTTGCGCGACTGGTGTTGCGGGGAATAACGGTTGGCGCGCGGCAAACTTGCGCTTGCGGGTCAAATAGGTGTCGAGGCCGATCTGCAGCGACAGCATCATGAAGATGAAGGGCTGATAGGCGATGCCCACGAACAGCGATCCGAACATATAGATGACATGCCCCTGCTGCAGAGCGAGGGCGAAGGGCGACACCCAGGCTTCATCGCCCTCCCGGTTCCGGTATCTGCGCCGGATCGCCTCGGTCCGGATGAAGCAAGTCAGGTGCAGCAGCGCCCAGAGGAAGAAGCCGAAATAGCCCTGTTCGCCCAGCATCTCGAAATAAGCGCTGTGATAGGCGCGGCCATGATCGGTGACGATGCGCTTTTCCATGCGCGATCCGGCGGCGTCTATGACCCGCTCCTGCATGGCATAGGTGAATTTGTTCTGCAGATAATTGTCGAAGCCGCCGCCGCCCGGATGCTCCTTCACATAGTCGAGCGTCCATTTCCACACGGCAAGGCGGGTCGAGGCGCTTTCGTCCTGGCTGTGGTTCTCGATGGTTGACATGCGTTGGGTGAAGCTGGCGGGCAGGAAGGGGATCGCCGCTAGCGCCGCGACCGCCATCAGCGGACCATAGATGAAGCGCCGCTTCGACCGCATCAGCATCAGCCCTGCGAGGACGGCGATGCACACCAGCCCCGTGCGCGCCTCCGTTCCGATCGGCATCAGCAGGCAGGCGAAGCAAAGCGCATAGGCGAACAGCCTGACCCGCCAGTCGGGCGGAAAGACGGTGCCATGCCGGGCCAGCCAAAGGATCAGCGGAATCAGCGAAATGGCGACGGTCGAGATGATGCTGCCTTCATAGAGGCCGCTATTATTGTCGACCATCAGGTTCAGCACGCCATAGCCGCCGCCCGACAGCGCCGTCTTCATGCCGCCATTGATGATGATCGTGCTGGCGCAGAGCACCATGAACAGCGCCAGCGCCTCGATCCGCAACCGCGTGCGCAGGGTGACGGGCAGGAAGATGGCGAACACCATCGCCTTCCAGACCCAGCCCCATTTGGTCGCCGCGTTGATCGGGAAGTCCGCCGTCGCGGTCGTATAGCCGCACCAGGCGAGCAGCAGCAGCAGGATCACCTGCCGCGCGGAAAAGCGGCAGTCCTTCTTGTCGTCGACCAGCGCCCATGCGCCGACCGCCAGCACGAAGGCGATGAAAGAGATGGGGATGCTGTTCAGCAGGAAATAGGAGAGCCGCTGCGGCGAGACGATGTCGATATAGGCATAGACCGCAATCAGCAGGAACGGCCGCTTTAGGCCAGCCAAGAAGAAGACGCCGAGGAAGGCAACGAAGAACAGGTCACGCATCGCCGCCCTCCCTTTCCAGGTCGGAGGGGAGATCGCGGTCGAGATCGGCGCGGGACAGCAGCCGCCAGGCCGCCAGCAAAATGACGCCATGGCTGATGAGAAGGGAAAGGGCGTCGATCATTCTGCGCTTGGGCTATCCGTCACTTCCAACGTGCTCCTGCGAAGGCAGGAGCCCAGTCCAGACGTTGGAACTGGGTTTCTGCCTTCGCAGGAACACCGCGCTCTTTGCTCCGAACCATCCCACCCCTAACCCAACAGAGTTGACGGCCCGTTAAACCTTTTCCGGCAAGACTCAGGGCCATGACACGGATTCTCCATGTGCTGGACCACAGCCTGCCGATGCATAGCGGCTACACCTTCCGCACCCGCGCGATCCTGCGGGCGCAACTGGCGAAGGGCTGGGACGTGCGCGGCATCACGGGCCATCGCCACGCCGCGCCGGGGCCTTTGGAGGAGATCGTCGATGGCCTGCATTTCCACCGCACGCCCGGCGAATCGACCGGCGGCAATCCGCTGCTGCGCGAATGGAGAGACATTTCCGCCCATGCCGACGCCATAGAATCGTTGGTGCGCCAGTGGCGGCCGGACATCATCCACGCCCATTCGCCGGTGCTGAACGCCATCGCCGCGCAAAAGGTGGCTAAGCGTCACAACATCCCCATGATCTACGAGATCCGCGCCTTCTGGGAGGATGCGGCGGTCGGCAACGGCACAGGGACGGAGGGCAGCCCGCGCTACTGGCTGACCCGCCAGCTCGAAACCCATGCGGTGCGCGCCGCCGATGCGGTCTCGGTGATCTGCGAAGGGCTGCGCGGCGATCTGGTCGCTCGCGGGATCGACAAGGAAAAGATCATCGTCTCGCCCAATGGCGTCGACATGGACCAGTTCGGCACGCCCGTTCCCCGCGATCCGGCGCTGACCGCGAAGCTGGGTCTGGAAGGCGCCGATGTCGTCGGCTTCATCGGCAGCTTCTACGATTATGAGGGACTGGACGACCTGATCGCTGCCCTGCCGAAGCTGGTGCGCGCCCGCCCCAAGGCGAAGCTGCTGCTGGTCGGCGGCGGTCCGTGCGAACAGGCGTTGCGCGATCAGGCCATGGCCTCGCCCTTTGCCGACCATATCGTCTTTGTCGGCCGCGTGCCGCACGATCAGGTCGAGGATTATTATGCGCAGGTCGACATCCTCGCCTATCCGCGCAAGGCGATGCGGCTGACCGATCTGGTGACGCCGCTGAAGCCGCTGGAAGCCATGGCGCAGGGCCGTCTGGTCGCCGCGTCCAGCGTCGGCGGCCATCGCGAACTGATCGAACATGGCGTCACCGGCACGTTGTTCGCGCCCGACGATCCGCCCGCCATCGCCGCCGCGCTGGCGGAGATGTTCGCGGATCGCGGCTTCTGGGATCAGCGGCGGACAGCGGCCCGCGCCTTCGTGGAGCGCGAGCGTAACTGGTCGTCAAACATTCTTCGCTACGAACCCGTCTATCGGCAATTGCTGACCCGCCCTCAGCGGGTGCGGGCGGCGGCCTGAGAAAATGGGCAGGCTGGCAAAGGCGCTGTTGGGCGCGCTGGGGGCCGGGCTGCTCCTCTGCTCGCTGCCGGTCGGGCTGGTCGAGACGGTGGTCGCGTCGAGCGGCGTCAGCGAAGCCGTCCCCGCCGCAGCGCCGCCGCTGGGGCTGAAGGCGCGGCTGCTGCTGGCCGGGTTCGGCGCGGCGATGGCGCTGGGCCTGATCGGGATGGGACAAAGGGAAAAGCGCGTCGCTCTGCTGACGCATGACAAGGAAGGGCGCGGGAACGGCGCCGCAGGAGTGAGCGAAATGGGTTTTGCATTGTCGAAGCTGAACTGGCTGTCGCGTGACCGGAACAGGTCGGGTCCGGCGCTGCGCCGCGCCGACGCCCATCCCGACGCGCCCGCCCGCCCGCCGATCTTCGCCAGCCGCGACTTTGGCGGGCTGGACATTTTCGCCCGCACCGCGCCGGGCCGCGATGAGGTCGAGGCGGAGGTCACGGCCGAAGCGCCCGCCACCACGCCCGCCGCCGGCCTCTCCATCCCGAGCATGCCGGAGGAGATGACGGAGGAAACAGCCTTCGCCCGCCTCCAGCGCGCCTTTTCGCCGGAAACCGTCGACGCCGATTTTGAGGAGATTGCGGAGCCCGCCCAGCCCCAGAGCGCACCCGCTCCCGCTCCCATCGCGCATCTTTCGCTGGCGGAATTGACCCAAAGGCTGGAACAGGGCCTTGCCCAGCGCAAACGGATGGGCCGGCCTGTCTCCGTGTTGGCCGACATGCCGGTCGAGGCCGCCGTGCCGGTGCGCGAGCATGTCGAGCAGGGCGTCGACGAAGCCCTGCGCGCCGCTTTGGGGACTTTGCGCAGCATGGCGGGTCGCGCCCGCTAAGTCAGCGCTCACCAATCCTCGATGGTCAGCGCCGACAGCTCGATCCATTCGCCGCCCGGCGCCGGACGATTGCCGTCGACGCTGATGTCAGCGACGAAATGACCTGTCAGGTTCCATTCCGCTTCCTCTATCCCTTCGACAAAGGCTGCGCGCCGTTCCGCCGCATCGGGCCCGGCGAGGGTCAGCGCGACGACATGGCGCCGCCCCTGAAACAGCGCGCTGGCCCATGGGCGGCTGGCGGCGCGATCCACCGTGACGGGCGCCCCCGCCCGCTCCAGCAATTGCGCCAATAGCCGGGGCAGGGGATCGCGTGCTTTCGCCGCTGACTCCCCATTTCGGACCAGATTTCCCTTGGAGGCGTTCATGTCGATGCTTGTCATTCGCTGGCGCTCCTGCGATATGTGTTCATGAAATGTTCTACCCGTCTCCTCATTCTGTCGCCCGGTTCGCGCCCCTTGCGCAGATCGAAGACCAGCCGTGGATCGCGGACGCTCTCTCGGCCGAATCGGGTCGCCGGAACGCCATTTTCCCGCAGAAATTTTTCGACGGCACGCAACAGCATCGTCCTGCTTCTCCTCTGTCGATTCGATTCGCCCCCTGCGAATCCATAGGTCATTTTCTTGTTACCCTATTTCCTACTTGTCTAGGAAAATTCCTATCATTATGGATGAAATATGGTCGGTAACGGAGAAGATCCACGCATCGTGCTGGAGCGGCTGATTGCCGAGCGGGGGGACAGCTATTCCGATCTCTCGCGCCTGCTCAACCGCAATCCCGCCTACATCCAGCAGTTCATCAAGCGCGGCACGCCCCGCAAGCTGGACGAGGAGGACCGGCGAATCCTGGCCCGCTATTTCGGCGTGGCGGAGGATATGCTGGGCGGATCGGCCGCGCGCGGAACCGCGCCGGCCAAGGGGCGATCCTTGCCCTCCGTCGTCACCGTGCCGCGCCTGTCCCTGGGCGCATCGGCCGGACCGGGATCGCTGGACGAGGATGAGCGGACAACGGGCGTGATGGCGTTCGACGCCAACTGGCTGCGCCATCTGGGCGTGCGGCCGCAAAAAATATCGATCATCCGCGTCGACGGCGAATCCATGGCGCCGACGCTGAGCGACGGCGATGAGATCATGGTCGATCATGACGATGACGCGGCGCGGCTGCGCGATGGCGTCTATGTGCTGCGGCTCGACGGCGTGCTGATGGTGAAGCGGGTCGCGATGGGGCCGCGCCGGGGACTGTTTTCGGTGCTCAGCGACAATCCCCATTATCCTGACTGGATCGACATCGATCCGGCACTGGTCGTGATCGTCGGACGAGTGGTATGGACCGGACGACGGCTGGTTTAGGAGGTACTATTTTGAACGACAATGGCGCGATCATCCGCAAGGCCATGGAATGGCGCGGCGCGCGGCTGGCGCTGGCGACGGTCGTGTCGACCTGGGGCTCGGCGCCCCGGCCGCGCGGCAGCCATATGATCGTGCATGAGGATGGCCGCTTCGAGGGCAGCATATCGGGCGGATGCGTCGAAACCGACGTGCTCCAGCGCGCCGCCGAAGTGATCGCCGGGCGTCCGGCGCATCTGGAGATATATGGTGTGGCCGATGGCGACGCCTGGGCGGTCGGCCTGCCCTGCGGCGGGGAAATCAGCGTGCTGGTCCAGCCGGTCGGCCCCGAGGGCTTCGATCCGGCGCTGTTCGAGCGGATCGCGGCGGAAAGCGGGAAAGGCAGGGCGCTCATCCTGTCCACCGACCTGGAAACGGGAGAGACGTGGGAAGGCGCGATCGAGGGACAGTTCCACAACCGCTACGATCCGCCGCGCCGGGTGCTGATCGTCGGCGCGGTGCAGATCGCCCAGTCGCTGAGCGCGCTGGCGCAGGCGATCGGCGTCACCCCGGTCATCATCGACCCGCGTGGCCGCTTCTTGACGGAGGAGCGCTTCCCTGGCGTCGAACTGGACGATCGCTGGCCTGACGAAGCGGTCGTTGCCCGCTTTCCCGGCGAATCGACGGCGGTGGTGACGCTCAGCCATGACATCAAGATCGACGATCCCGCGCTGGCGGTCGCCCTGCGCGCGCCCACCGGCTATATCGCCGCGCTGGGATCGCGCAAAAGCCACGCGGCGCGGTTGGAGCGGCTGACTGCCATGGGCTTCTCGGCGGACGATTTGGCGCGCATAGACGGCCCGGCCGGCCTCGACATAGGTGCAGTGGGTGCCGCCGAAATCGCCCTTTCCATCGCGGCGGGCATGATCGCTGGCTTCAACGCCAAGCACTAAAAATCCTCCCCATCAGGGATGGGGAGGGGGACCGTTTGCAAAGCAAATGGTGGAGGGGAAATGGCGCAACGCTTCCCCGGATTATGGCCTGTTAAGTTCAACCATGTTCCTGAGCAGGCAGGAACCCAGTTCAGACGGCGCGAATGGACTCCAGCCTATGCAGGAGCAGGTTGCGCTTCAATCAACCAGCATAGTCTCTACATAGACTCTAGCAGCACTTCCCCCCATTCTTGCCCCCATAGCGCGCCTCCTGCCGCTCCCGGAAAAAGGCGGTCCGATCCATGGGCGGCCGTTCGGGATGATGCTCCCGCATATGCCGCAAATAGGCGTCATAATCCGGCACCCCGACCATCATCCGCGCCATCTGCCGCAGCCTGTGGAGGAAGACACTCATTCCGCCGGCACCAGTTGTGCCGGAATCTCCCGCGCAGTCGGCGCCGCAACTCTCCGCGCCGCCAGGCAGGTCCGCACCGTGAAGAACAGCACCGCCAGCACCACGAACAGGAAGATCGCCACCAACCCGGCATCGACCCGGTCGTTGAAGATGATCGCTTCCATCTCCGCCATCGACTTGGCGGGTGCCAGCACTTCGCCCCTGTCAGCCGCCGCGCCGAACTTGGCCGCATGCGCCAGGAAACCCACCTTCGCGTCGGCCGAGAACAGCTTCAGCCAGCCCGCCGACAGGGTGCAGATCAACAGCCACGCCGTCGGCGCCAACGTCACCCAGGCGAACCTGTCCCGCTTCATCCGGAACAGCACCGCCGTCCCCAGCATCAGCGCGATGGCCGCCAGCATCTGGTTGGAAATGCCGAACACCGGCCAGAGCGTGTTCACCCCGCCGAGCGGATCGGTGACGCCCTGATACAGAAAAAATCCCCAGGCCGCGACCGTCAGCGCCGTGGCGACGATGCCCGGCGCCATGCTCTTCGTCTCCTTGAACCCCGGCACCGCCAGCGCGATCAGATCCTGCAACATGAAGCGCCCGGCCCGCGTGCCCGCATCCACGGCGGTCAGGATGAAGAGCGCTTCGAACAATATCGCGAAATGATACCAGAAGGCCTTCATCGCCGGGCCGCCCACGACATGGGAGAAAATCTCCGCCATCGCCACCGCCAGCGTCGGCGCCCCGCCAGCGCGGGAGATGATGCTATGCTCTCCCACATCCTTCGCGGTCTGGACGATCAGTTCGGGCGAGATCGGGAAACCCATGGCCGTCACCGCCGCCGCCGCGCTGACCGCATCCTTGCCGATCACCGCCGCCGGGCTGTTCATGGTGAAATAAATGCCCGGATCGAGGATCGATGCGCCCACCAGCGCCATGATCGCCACGAACGCCTCCATCAGCATCGCGCCATAGCCGATGATCGGCGCATGGGCTTCGCTGGCGATCAGCTTGGGCGTAGTGCCGCTGGAAATGAGGGCATGGAAGCCAGACACCGCCCCGCAGGCAATGGTGATGAACAGGAAGGGGAATAGCCCGCCCGCCCAGACCGGCCCGTTGCCGCTCGCGAACTGGGTGACGGCGTGCATCTTGAGCGGCGGCGCCATGATGACGATGCCAATCGCCAGTGCCGCGATCGCCCCGATCTTGAGGAAGGTCGACAGATAATCGCGCGGCGCCAGCAACAGCCATACCGGCAGCACCGAAGCCACCGCGCCATAGCCGATCAATATCCAGCAAAGCTGAACCGGCGTGAAGGTGAAGGCCGGCCCCCAGACCGGCGACTGCGCGATGCTCTGCCCATAGACGATCGCCGCCAGCAGCCCGACCAGCCCCAGCAACGACACTTCCCCGATCCGCCCCGGCCTGATCCAGCGCGTATAGGCGCCCATGGCCATCGCCAATGGCACCGTTGCCGCCACGGTGAACATGCCCCAGGGGCTTTCCGCCAGTGCCTTGACCACGATCAAGGCCAGCACGGCGAGGATGATCACCATGATCATGAAGGCGCCGAATAGCGCGATGGTCCCGGCGACTTGCCCCATTTCCATGCGGATCAGCTCGCCCAGCGACTTGCCGTCCCGCCGCATGGAGATGAAGAGGACCATGAAGTCCTGCACCGCGCCCGCCAGCACCACGCCCGCGATGATCCAGAGCGTGCCCGGCAGATAGCCCATCTGCGCCGCCAGCACCGGTCCCACCAGGGGCCCGGCCCCGGCGATCGCGGCGAAATGATGCCCGAACAATACTGTCCGGTCGGTCGCGACATAGTCCAGCCCATCGGCCCGCCGGATCGCCGGCGTGGGCCGCGACGGGTCCAGCCGCATCACATTCCGCGCAATATAGAGCGCATAATAGCGATAGGCGACGAGGAAGCTGCTCACCGCCGCCACCACGATCCAGAGCGCATTGACCGCCTCGCCGCGCGACACGGCCACCACTGACAGCGCCACCGCGCCGACGATGGCGATCAGAATCCATGGGATATGGCGGGTCATCATTCTCTCTGGCTGGCTGTTCGTCCGAAGCGCGACACAGTAAGGCCGGTGCCTGCAAAGACAATCGTCTCTTGTCCGAAAGGCAGCGACCGGCCCGTTCGCGACTAGGGATGGGGAGGATTTCGATGAGGGCGACCCGCCCCGAAAGGCCAGTCCACCGCGCCGCTCGCCCAAAGCGCCCACCAGATGATCACGGGCTGCAACGCCAGCCGTGGCCCATGATACCACCAGCTCAGATGGACGCCGTTCAGCGGAACGTCGCTCAGCGCATGATGGAAATTGGCCGGCCAGACGCATAACGCATAGAGCGCCAGTCCAACCCCCGCCGCCTTGCGCAAGGGGGGGATCATCAGCCCGACCGCCCCCGCAATCTCCGCCGCTCCGGTCAGCGCGACCACGGTCTCGGGAGAGGGCACCCAATCCGGCGTGATCGCGACGAAGCCGCCGGGCCGGGTCAGGTGCGCGACCCCGGCCACGCCATAGGCCGCCGCCAGCATCATCCGCGCGATCCGTCTCCCCCGCCTTTCAGGCGCCGCACGGCCGAATGTCATCCAAGCTCCAGTTCCGCCTCATTCTCGCCGTCCCAGACATGGGCGCGCTCCGCGTGAACCTTTATCATCACCAGCCCCGGCGTGTCCGGCCCTTCTTCGAACCAGCCTTGCAGATCGCTGTTCCAATGCGCCTCGAACGCGTCGCGGTCGCGGATCAGGTCGGCGCGGCCCTCCACGGCGATGAACAGCGGCTTCTGCTTGAGCAGCCCCGTCCGGCCCTGAAAGGAAAGCCCGACCCGCGGATCGCGCTCAATATCCTTGACCATCAGCGTGTCTTCGGTGGTGAAATAATAGCTGTCGCCGCCATAGGCGACATCCCGGTTGTTGCTCATCGGCCGCGCGCCGATCTGCCCGTCGTCCGCATGGGTCGACAACATCGCGAAATCGATGTCCTTCATCTTCTCCGCCAGGTTGGCGAGCGTCAACTGCATCATCGTCACTCTCCTTGTCCGCTTCCGCCTAAACGCATCACATCATGGCAGGCTCCCGAGGATTCGCCTTACGGTCAAAAAGAACATATCATGAACAAATATGCCCGATTCGCATGGAGCAACGCGATGGAAAGCCGTTCCGCCCATACCCTGTTCCGCCTGTTCTTCGCCTTGAAGCCCAGCCCGCTGATCGCGCGCCAGACGGACCATTTCGCTGAAACCATTGCCGCCGGCGCCCGGCGCATCGCCGTGGATCATCAGCATGTGACGCTGGCGATCACCTGCGACTATGTCGATTATCCCTATGCCGTCATCAAGGCGCTGCTGCGCGCTGGAACGGGGGTGATGGCCGAACCCTTCGACCTGCGGCTGGACCAGCTCAGCATCGGCAATCGATCGGCCGCGCTGCGCCCTTCGCATGGGGTGCCATTGTTGAATGCGCTGCAAAAGCAGATCGTGGCGGGCATGAAGGGGGCGGGCGTGATGTTGCGCCCCGGCTGGAGCTTCAGCCCGCATCAGACGCTCTTCTACCGCGACGGCCGTCCCGAACAGCGGCGGGTCGACGGCTTCGGCTGGCATGCCGATCAGTTCATGCTGATATGCAGCCATGTCGGCCGCACCCATCATGAAACGCTCGCCACCTGGCGGCTGAACGGTAGCGGGCAATATGATCTGTTCTGATGGACGTGATCCCGGCGGGGGGTGACCTGCGCAATGTCAGCGAATGGACATTAGGCGCGGCGTGTTCCTGCGAAGGCAGGAACCCAGTTCAGACGATGCAATGATATACGGAGGGCGGGACTGGGCTCCTGCCTTCACAGGAGCACGATATATTGCGCGGAAAGCAGCAGGTCGGCAATCCATCCAAATGAGAAGGCCGACGCGCGAAAGTCCTACTGGCGCGGCGGCTCATCTCGTTCTAAGTCTTTGTCTGATGACGATTGATCCGTTGGTGCTGTTGCAGGCCTATGCCATCGGCGTGTTTCCCATGTCGGATGACCGGGAAGCGGACGAGGTTTACTGGATTGAGCCGAAGCGGCGGGCGATCATGCCGCTCGATGGCTTCCATATCTCCCATTCGCTGGCCAAGACGATCCGGCGGGAACGGTTCCGGGTGACCGCCAATCGCGACTTCGCCGGGATCGTCCAGCTCTGCGCGCAGGTCGCGCCGGATCGGCCCTCGACCTGGATCAACCATCCGATCGAGCGCGCCTACCGCCATCTGCACGAGATCGGCTTCGCTCACAGCGTCGAGGTGTGGGAGGGGGAGGAACTGGTCGGCGGGCTTTATGGCGTGGCGCTGGGGCGGGCCTTCTTTGGGGAAAGCATGGTGTCGCGGCGGACCGACGCGTCCAAGGTGGCGCTGGCCTGGCTGACGGCGCGGATGCGTTTCGGGGGCTTCACGCTGCTCGACTGCCAGTTCATGACCGAGCATCTCCGTTCATTGGGCGCCGTCGAAATCAGCCAGCGCGATTATCTTCAATCGTTGGCGGGTGCGTTGGACGGCGTAGCGCTGGGGGCTGGGCGCGGCGTGCTGGCGGGCGGCTCCGGCGTCTGGGCGGAACTGGCATTTTCGCCGCTCGCCGGGGACGCCTTGGCCGGTCCGTCCGGCACATCGCCCTTGTCGCCCAGCTTCACCGTGTCCGGGCCGGTTTCGGGCCAGGACATCGTGCAGCTTCTCACCCAGACGTCATAGATCGGGTGCTGGACCACATTGCGGTCCGGCCGTTCCTTGAACAGCCAGCCGGAAAAATTGCGGCGCCATTTATTGTCGGCGGTGCTGCGCACGTCGAGTTGCACGAAGGCGCCGGTTTCCTGGACATTTTCCCAGGGCGCGGTGGTTTCGCACGCTTGCAGCCGGACGATGGCGTCGCCCACGCGCAGCGCTTCGCCGGGCTTCATCTTAAGATCGGTTGTGATGCCGTTGCGCTTGTTGAGCAGGCCGATGACGGCGACCCGCTCGTTCATCGGCGTGCCGGACAGGGCCGATTCGTCGCCGTCGCGGATCTTCTGTCCTTCGATGCGGACGGGGCCGGTCCGGTTCTCCGTGGGCATGTCGTCGCCGCCGCAGCTTGCGAGAATCAGCGTGCAGCCAAGAAGCGGCAGGAAACGTCCCGCCGGGCGCCGGATCATGATGCGTCGGGGCTCCACGCCTCATAATCGCCGGTCGCCTTCTGGCGCAGGCCGCCCTTTTCCAGCGCGCCCGAGGGGCGATAGGCCTGGGCCGTGCCGGTGGCGTTGGGGGTGAAATCCTTTTCCCAGATGTGCGGCGGCGGCAGGAAGCTTTCCGGCGCGCCCTCGATCGTATGATGCAGCCAGCCATGCCATTCGGCGGGCACGCGGCTGGCGTCGTTCGCGCCATTATAGATCACCCAGCGTCGTGTCAGGCCATTGGGGTCGGTGCCGCCCTGATAATAGACATTGCCCTGATGATCCTCACCCACCTTGGTGCCCTTGCGGGAGGTGTAGAGCGAGGTGCCGATGGTCGCGCCATCCCACCAGGTGAAGATCTTGCCAAGGATTCCCATGGGCGAAGCGCTTAGCCGCTGGGGCTGGCGCTTGGCAAGGGCGGATCATTGGCCTGGGCAGAAATTGAGGGGGTTTGGCGGGGACGGCCGGTCGCAATCGCCCCAAGTGACGCGGTCGCCTTCCCGGATGCCGAGTTCGGCCGCGCGGCCGCCGCGCAATTCCAGGACGGCGGCGACGGGGATGCCCGCGGAAACCGGCTCGCGGGAATGAGGGGCAGCGTTGGCCTTGAGATAGGCGATGCTGCCGTCGGTGTGGATGAACAGCATGTCGAGCGGGATCAGCGTGTTCTTCATCCAGAAGTTCGCCGTGCGCGGCGGGGACATGGGGAAGAGCATGCCGGAATCGGGGGCGAGCGACTTGCGGAACATCAGCCCCTGTTCCTGTTGCTGCTCGGTGAGAGCGAGTTCGACGGTGAAGCGGTGAGTGGTTTTGGCGCTGTGGATGGCGAGGGGGAGGAGGGCGGCGCGCTGGGTAACGGCGGTGGTGGTGGCGTTTTCGGCTTTGGGCGCGCCCTGGGAGCAGGCGGCGAGGAGGATCGCGAGAAGGAGGGGGAGGGGCTTCATGGGGGTGAGGTATCACAGCCTAGCGGTTAAAAAACAGCGTGCTCCTGCGAAGGCAGGAGTCCAGTCCTGCCCTCAACTCATTGACGCAACATCCGAACTGGGCTCCTGCCTGCGCAGGAGCACGTCGTGCTGAACGGCTATTCTTCCGCTTCCGGCACCTCCCCCGGCGCGGCGTCAGTCCAGCGGCGGGCGGTGGCGTAGCTGTGGCCTGCGCGAAGGAAGGCGGCGATCCATTTCTCGCGTTGTTTGGGGTCCGGGCGCTCTTGCGCATAGGGGCCGATGCGCTTGCGGCGGGCGAAGCGGTCGGCGGCGGTCCAGGCTTCGTTTCGGGTCTGGCTGTCGGCTTCCTCCCGGTCGGCTTCGGCTATGCCGTCGGCGCGCAGCGTTTCGGCAACGCGGCGCGCGCCATAGCCGCGACGGGCAAGCGACGCGCTTTTCATCACCGCATAGCTGGCGTCGTCGACATAGCGCAGTTCAGTGAGGCGATCGACCAGCGCGTGCGGGTCGGCGGGGTCTTCGCCGCCCCAGCCGCGTTCCTGGATTTTCCGGCCCAGATAAGCGAGCAGCTTGGCGCGGCTGGTGGCGAAACGGCCGACATAGCGCAGCGCCAGCTCGCGCAGGGCCTCTTCATCGAGCGGGGGAGGAGGGCGTTTATCGGCCATGGCAATGCTTCATGCGGCGTTTATGCCTTTGGCGCCTTGATTATGCCACAGTCGGGCCGGAATTTTACCGCCCCTTTTGGAGTAAAAGCCCAAGCTGGAATGCAACTATCCGGTGCAAAGCGGCGTGAAAGCTGTTAGCGGCGCGCCGGATTATGACAATTAAGACATTGGGTGACACCAATATGACGGGTTCGCAAAGCATGATGGCACCGACGCCGACCACCGACGATCTGCCGCGCCGTTTCTCGGACTTCGAGACGCTGGGCGAAGCGCTGGACTATGCTGCGGCCGGGCGGCGTGGCCTGAACTTCCACGATGCGCGGGGGAATCTGGCGCGGCCCTATCCGTTTGCGGAGCTGCGCGAGGACGCCATCGCCTGCGCGCACCGGCTGATCGCCCATGGGGTGAAGCCGGAGGATCGCGTCGCTCTGGTGGCGGAAACAGGCGAGGATTTCGCGATGCTGTTCTTCGGCATCGTCTATGCCGGCGGCTGGCCGGTGCCGCTGCCGCTGCCGACCAGCTTTGGCGGCAAGGAAAGCTATATCGATCAGTTGAACGTCCAGCTTTCGAGCTGCGACCCGATGCTGTTCCTCTTCCCCAAGGAATTGGAAGAGATGGCGGGGGAATCCGGCCGTCAGAAGGCGGTCGAGAGCATCGCTTTCGAGGATTTCATCGCGCGGGAGGCGGTGCCCTGCGAACTCCCGCAGGCGAAGGGCGAGGAAATCGCTTATCTGCAATATTCGAGCGGTTCGACCCGCTTCCCCCATGGCGTGGCGGTGACGCATCATGCGCTGCTCAGCAATCTCGCCGCGCACAGCCATGGCATGCAGGTGCAGGACAGCGACCGCTGCATCAGTTGGCTGCCCTGGTATCATGACATGGGGCTGGTCGGCTGCTTCTTGTCGGTCGTCGCCAATCAGGTGTCGACCGACTATATGAAGACCGAGGATTTCGCCCGCCGTCCGCTGGCGTGGCTGGACCTGATCAGCCGCAACGAAGGCACGTCGATCAGCTATTCCCCGACCTTCGGCTACGACATCTGCGCGCGCCGCATGTCGAGCCAGACCAAGGCGCAGGATCGCTTCGACCTGTCCCGCTGGCGGCTCGCGGGTAATGGCGCGGACATGATCCGCCCGGATGTGATGCAGAGCTTCGTCGACGCCTTTGGCGACGCGGGTTTCAGCCCCAAGGCGTTCCTGCCGAGCTATGGTCTGGCCGAGGCGACGCTGGCCGTCACCATCATGCCGCCGGGCGAGGGCATCATCGTCGAGCTGGTCGAGGAAACCGACCTGTCCGGCGGCGACGCGACCGAGGGCCGTCCGCAGCGTTTCCGCTCGATCGTCAACTGCGGCAAGCCCGCCCGCGACATGATCGTGGAAATTCGCGACGAGGATGGGGCCAAGCTGAACGAGCGCCAGATTGGCAAGGTGTGGACCACCGGACCAAGCCTGATGGTCGGCTATTTCCGCGACCAGGAGGCGACCGACGCCTGCATGGCCGACGGCTGGCTCGACACCGGCGACATGGGCTATTTGAGCGACGGCTATCTCTATATTGTCGGCCGCGCCAAGGACATGATCATCATCAACGGCAAGAATCACTGGCCGCAGGACATTGAATGGGCGGTGGAGCAACTCCCCGGCTTCAAGCAGGGCGACATCGCCGCCTTCGCCATCACCACGCCGGGCGGCGAGGAAGCGCCCGCGGTTCTGGTGCATTGCCGCACCTCCGACAATGATGAGCGCACGCGCCTGCGCGACCAGATCCGCGAGCGGGTGCGGGCGATCACCGGCATGAACTGCGTGGTCGAACTGGTGCCGCCGCGCACCCTGCCGCGCACCAGCTCGGGCAAGCTCAGCCGGTCGAAGGCGCGCAACCTCTATCTGACCGGCGAAATCCGGCCCTACGACATCGCCGCCTGATCCTGTTCGCGTGGCGCTTTCCCAAGGCTGATCGTATTCCAATTCGTCATACTGAACTTGTTTAACTGCGTTGGCCTTTGGCTCAGCATCCATCGTGCCTCCAGAGACGTTCGCTCGTTGGGATAAATGGATGCTGAAACAAGTTCAGCATGACGAATGTTCTTAGAGTAATCACCTTTTTCACGGCCGAATATCGATCGGTCCAGGCCCTGCGCTTTTTTCTGCACCTTTTCGCCCGAGCGTTACGGATTGCTAACCGCTTGCTGCTAAACCGGCAGGGTGAAACGCGGGCAAGGGCCATCCTCTGATCAGACTTGTCAGGAGCGCATGTCGCTTCGGGCGATGATGGGGCTTGCTGCCGTCCAGGGCGACGCCGCCGAACGGGTGCTGACCGCGCAATTGCGATCGGCGGATCATGTCGCGCTGCTGCGCCAGGCGATGAACGTCTTTGGCCTTGTCTTTCTGTGGCAGGTTTTTGGGCATCATGGATCGGGGACGGGGCTGACGTCGTGGAGCGTCGCGCTGGTTCTTTCCATGGCGGTCGGCGCCTTTCTGCGGCGCAGGCGGACCGCCGGAGCGGTGAGCGCGGCCGACATCAGGATTCACGGCCTTACCGGCCTGCTCCATGGGCTGGTCTGGGCGGCGTGCATGATGTCGCTGTCGTCGGGCCATGGCGCGGCGCAGTTGGTGGCGCACTGGACGCTGATCAGTTGCATCATGGTGTGCGGCGCGATCAGCTATGCCCCGACGCCGCTGGCGGCGACCGGTTTCCTGCTGCCATGCATCGCCGCTCTTTTCGTCATGTTCGGCGGGCGGGACCAGGCGCCGTTGCTGGCGCTCGCCACCAGCTATGCGCTGTCGCTGCTGGTCGGCTGTTTCCTCTATGCGCGGACCTTCGCCCGCCAGCATAGCGCCAGCGTGCAACTGGAGGAAAAGAGCGAGGTCGTCAGCCTGCTGCTGCGCGAATATGAACATGGCGCGTCCGACTGGCTGTGGCAGACCGATGCCGCGCGGCGGTTGAACGGCGTGTCGCCGCGCCTGGCTGAAATGCTGGGCCGCGCGCCGGCCCAGGCGGAGGGCGTGCTGCTGGTGCAGTTGCTGGCGGGAAGCGCTTGGGAAAGCGGCCTATTTCCGACCGAGCTGCATGAGCTGGCCGACCATCTGAAGCGGCGGGAGAGCTTCAGCAACATCGTCCTGCCGGTCGAACTGGCGGGCGCGATATGCTGGTGGGAATTGTCGGCCTCCCCCCGTTATGACGAAGGGGGGACGTTCCTGGGATTCCGGGGCGTCGGGTCGGATATTACCGAGCAGCGGGAATCGGCGGAGCGGATCGCGCAGCTTGCGCGTTTCGATCCGCTGACGGGCCTGCCCAACCGCGCGCATCTGCGCGATGTGCTGGACCAGGCGATGGCGGGCGGCGGCGGGCGCGGGGCTGGCTGCGCTTTCCTGATGATCGACCTCGACCGGTTCAAGGCGGTGAACGACACGCTGGGCCACCAGATCGGTGACAAGCTGCTGAGCCAGGTGGCGCGGCGGTTGCGGCACATCTGTTCCGGCGCGGAATTTTGCGGCCGGATCGGCGGCGACGAATTTGCCGTCGTCGTCCCGCAGGCGGGAGAGCATCACGGCATAGAGAAGCTGGCGGTCAGGATCATCAGCGGCCTTTCCGCCCCTTATCAGGTGGACGAACATACGCTGTATGTGGGCGCGTCGGTCGGTTCGGCGGTGTCGCCGCAGGACGGCAGCGAATCGGAGGCACTGATCCGCAGCGCGGACCTGGCCCTCTATCGCGCCAAGAGCGAGGGCGGCGGCCTGCATTGCGCCTATGAGCCGCAACTGCACGCGCAGGCGGAGGAACGGCGCCAGTTGGAGCTAGCGCTGCGCGACGCGCTGGAGAAGAATCAGTTGCACGTCCTGTTCCAGCCCGTGGTGGAGGCGCAGGAGGGCACGGTGGTCGGGTTCGAGGCGCTGGTGCGCTGGACGCATCCGGAAATGGGGCCGATTTCGCCCGCCAAATTCATCCCCGTCGCGGAGGAGGCGCGGCTGATCGGGCCGATCGGGGAATGGGTGTTGCGGACTGCCTGCAAGGAGGCGTCGCGCTGGCCCGATGGGGTGCGGATCGCGGTCAATGTTTCGGCCGAGCAACTGACGCATCCCAGCTTCGTCGGCGCGGTGGTGTCGGCGCTGGCGCAAAGCGGGCTGGATGCGCGGCGGCTGGAGCTGGAAGTCACCGAAAGCGTGTTCGTCAACGCCGATACCGGGGCGCTCAAGATATTGGATCAGTTGCGCGGGCTGGGGGTGCGGCTGTCGCTTGACGATTTCGGGACGGGCTATTCCTCGCTCGGCTATTTGAGCCGGACGCGCTTCGATACGATCAAGATCGACCGCAGCTTCGTAGTGGGCGCGGCCAACAACAAGGCAGAGAGCCTGGCGATCATCCGCGCCGTGGTGACGCTGGCCGACAGCCTGGGCATGGCGACCACGGCGGAGGGCGTCGAAACCGAAGCGGAACTGGCGATGGTCCGTGGGCTTGGCTGCCGCAAGGTGCAGGGTTTCTATTTCGGGCGACCCATGCCGGCGTCGGACGCAGCGGCGCTCTTCCCGGCGGATCAGTTGCGGGCGCGGGCGTAGATTCCATGGCGTTGGGAATGGGGGCTTGGGTGGGAAGCGGACCGTCCGCTCCTTGAAGCGTTCCGTGCTCCTGCGAAGGCAGGAGCCCAGTCCCGCCCTGAATGGATCACCGCGCCGTCTGAACTGGGCTCCTGCCTTCGCAGGAGTACGGAACGCTTAGCGGCAAAATCCCCGCACGAACCTTAGCGTTTCTGCAATTGCCGTTCGATCGTCGTCCACAGCGCGGCAAAGGCCTGAGCCGGGGCTGACGCGGCGGCGAAGGCGCCCAGCGGCTTGCGGCGGACCGCCATCTGCTCGACCGTGCTGGCCATGGGAATGGCGGGCCAGCCGGGCTGCGCTTCCAGCGCCGCGCGGTGCAGGGCGCGGCGGCGGTCGACCATGGAATAGACCGGCATGATCGGCGGATGGC
The DNA here is from genome assembly GCF_013375535.1 of Sphingobium sp. 15-1. Taxonomy (GTDB): domain Bacteria; phylum Pseudomonadota; class Alphaproteobacteria; order Sphingomonadales; family Sphingomonadaceae; genus Sphingobium; species Sphingobium aromaticivastans. The sequence goes on along the minus strand of NZ_JABXJG010000001.1, from coordinate 2,074,904 downwards.
TGCCGCCGCGCTGGACCAGATAGCGGGCGACCTCCCCCATGGCGCGCTGGGCGAGGGGGGAGGGGATGACGGGAATCACGATCATGTCGGCGGCGCGCAGCACCTGCTCGCTGGTTTCGGTCAAGCCGGGCGGGCAATCGAGGATGATGCGGTCATAATCCTTGCCCAGGCTCTCGATCAGCTTGGCGAGGCGTTTCTTCTTGTCCATCTCGCGGAACAGATGGTCCAGGCTGCGCAGCGAGGTGTCGGCGGCGATCAGGTCCAGGCCGGGCACGGTCGAGGGCTGGATCAGCTTGCGGACCTCCACATCCTTGCTGAAGATAGCCTGCGCGGCGTCGCGGCTTTCGCTGTCGGTGGAGATCAGCCAGCTCGACGCCGCCTGCGGGTCGAGATCCCAGAGCAATGTTCGCCGTTTCGAGATGCTTGCGGATGCCCAGGCGAGGTTGATCGCGAAGGTGGTTTTGCCCACGCCCCCCTTGAGGCTGTAAACGGCGATGGTCGCCACTTGCGGTTCCTTTGCCATGAGCGGAAGCTATATTGCTGCACCGCCAAAGCAAGGGCTGAATCATGGCAATGTTACGGGGTCATGACATTGGGCGCCGATGAAGGGCTCAGGCAGCGCCCGCCATCCCCGTCAGCGCAGGAGTAGTGGATAGAAGGTTGAATTCAGGCCGGACGGTAGATGGCGTAGACCTTCTTCACCTGTTCGCGGCTGTCCCAACTGCACTGCGCGCCCTGTTCGACCAGGAAGATGTCGCCCTTGCGAAAAGTGCCTTCCCGGCCGTCGCCGTCGACGAAAGTGACGCTGCCGTCGAGCAGGTGCATCAGTTCATAATGGCGATAGGACATGGAAAGGCGGTGATAGGGGGTCGAATCCCATGTGCCGCAGACGAATTCCGTGTCGGCGGAGCGATAGTCGGTGAAGTTGCGGCAGGTGGGCGTCGGGCCGACCAGCAACTCGGCCAGCGGCGGGTTGGACGGTTCGAGCGGGGCGCTTTCGTCGATGGGGATGACGGCCGGGGCGCCGTCCGGGCTGCCGTTGCGGCGCATGGCGATGAGGCGCGCGCCCTCGCGCGAGGACCAGGTGAAGCTGGTGCCCTTGGTGATGACGGTGCTCTGGTTGGCGGCAAGCTGGGTCGTGCCGTCGGCGGTTTCCAGGGTGAGCGCGCCGTCGAGGAGGATGAGGAATTCGTCATCGGGCAGGGCTTCGACGCGGCCGCGCCCTTGCGGCAGGACGACAAGGCTGATCGAGATCGGGCCTGCGGGGAGATCGAGAGCGGCGCGGCTGGCCAGGAAGGGGTCGCCCAGGGTTTCGGCGGGGAGCGTGGCGGTCTCGGCAAAGGCGCGCAGGTCGCGGAAGCTGCGGGTTTCGATGGCCAGTGCTTCGGTCATGGGTGGTCCTTATCCTGTCGGGCAGGGTGAGGATTTAGACCGAGAGCAGCAGCATTTTTCGCCCAAGGGAGGGGGCTTTGCTCAAGATTCTGCTGCGGATGACCTTAGTTCGAAGAATGTTGTGCTCCTGCGCAGGCAGGAGCCCAGTTCAGACGTTGCGACGATCCACTGACGGCGGGACTGGGCTCCTGCCTGCGCAGGAGCACGGAAGTGCCATGGCTTATGCCGCGGCGCGGCGTTCCTTCAGTTCCTCGTTCAGCATTTCCGCGAGCAGGAAAGCGAGTTCGAGGCTCTGCGCCGCGTTGAGGCGCGGGTCGCAATGGGTGTGGTAGCGGTCCGCCAGTCCTTCGTCGGTGATCGCCACAGCGCCGCCGGTGCATTCCGTCACATTCTGGCCAGTCATTTCGGCATGGATGCCACCGCCGAAGCTGCCCTCGGCGCGGTGCACGGCGAAGAAGCCGCGCACTTCCGCCAGGATGCGGTCGAACGGGCGCGTCTTGTAGCCATTGGCCGCCTTGATCACATTGCCGTGCATCGGGTCGCAGGACCAGACCACCGGATGGCCTTCGCGCAGGACGGCGCGGACCAGCTTGGGCAGGCCCGCCTCGATCTTGTCATGGCCGTAGCGGGTGATCAGCGTGATGCGCCCGGCCTCGCGGGTCGGGTTCAGCACGTCCAGCAGGCGGATAAGCGCATCGGGCTCCAGCGACGGGCCGCACTTCATGCCGATCGGATTGCCGATGCCGCGCAGATATTCGACATGGGCCGACCCTTCGAACCGCGTGCGGTCCCCAATCCACAGCATGTGCGCGGAGGTGTCGTACCAGTCGCCGGTCAACGAATCCTGCCGGGTCAGCGCCTCCTCATAGGGGAGCAGCAGCGCCTCATGGCTGGTGTAGAAGCTAGTCCCGCCAAGCTGCGGCACGGTTTCGGGCGACAGGCCGCAGGCGCGCATGAAGTCGAGCGCCTGGCCGATCTGGTCCGCCATCGCCTCGAACTTTGCGGCCCAGGGGCTGCGGCCCATGAAATCCAGCATCCAGCCATGCACTCGGTCCAGGCTGGCATAGCCGCCGGTCGAGAAGGCGCGCACCAGGTTCAGCGTCGCCGCCGATTGGTTATAGGCGCGGATCATGCGCTGGGCGTCGGGTTCGCGGGCCTCGGGCGTGAAAGCGATGTCGTTGACATTGTCGCCGCGATAGCTGGGCAGCTCCACGCCGCCGATCGTCTCCGTATCGGCGGAGCGGGGCTTGGCGAACTGGCCCGCCATGCGGCCGACCTTCACGATCGGCAGCTTGGAGGCAAAGGTCAGCACCACCGCCATTTGCAGCAGCACGCGGAAGGTGTCGCGGATATTGTTCGGGTGGAACTCCGCGAAACTCTCGGCGCAGTCGCCGCCTTGCAGCAGGAACGCCTCGCCATTCGTCACCTTGGCGAGTTCATGCTTCAGGTTGCGCGCTTCGCCGGCAAAGACGAGCGGGGGAAACTGGCTGAGCTGTGCCTCCACCGCGCCAAGCGCCTGGGCATCCCGATAGAAGGGCATCTGAATGCCCTTATGCTCCCGCCAGCTTTCCGGCGTCCACTTCGCCGCCACTTTGAGTCTCCCAAAAAGTCTAAAATAGGGGCCGCACCTACGCGCAACCAGAGCCTGACGCAAGTTTATAGCGGCGGTGGCGCGTGCCGGGTTCCTATAGCGGCGCGGCCGGGGCGACCGGCGTTATTTCTCGCAAGGATAATGTTCGTTGAGCGCGACGCTGACCAGGACGGAGGCGGGCGCCTTTCGCTGGTCGGGATAGCGGTTGAGATAGGCGATGACGATGCGTTTCACTTCCTCCGCGTCCATCTGCGCGGGCCAGCAATTGGGCTTGGCGCGGCCGATGAACACGTCCTTCTTGATGCCGTCCACCGCGCCGACGATATAGGCGGTGCAGGCGAGCGCATATTCGGGTGCCTTGTTGCGGCATTTGACGAGCAGGGTGGTCCCCGTTTCGAACATATAGGTCTGAGCAGGTGCAGCAATTGGGATTGCCGCCATTGCACTGAGCGCGATAAGCGCTGCCGTTGCGTGTTTGAGCATGTGCGGAATCTGCCCGTTTCGGCGCGGCCTGTCCAAACGGACCGGCCTTCCCCGCGCACATCCTGCCTCAGATGAGGGACGTTTTCCAGCGCGCTCCGTGCAAACGCCTGCCGGCAAGCTTTAAGCGAGGTTCAGGCGCCAGTCCCAGCGGAGCGGGTCGCCGTCCATTACTTCGACGCCGCGGGCGATCAGGGCGTCGCGGATTTCGTCCGACAGGGCGAAGTCCTTTTCGGCGCGGGCGGTCTGGCGGCGGTCCAGTGCGGCTTCGATCTCTTCCGGCGTGATCTGGGCGTCCTTGGGCTGGATACGCAGGTCGGCGCGGCTGATCGTCAGCAGGTTGAGCCCCAGTGCCTGATCGAAGGCGGCTAGCAGGCAAAGCTTTTCGTCCACCGGCACCTTTTTCAGGGCGATCGTCTCTTCCAGCAGCGGAAGGGCGCGGGGAGTCATTAGATCGTCGCTGATCGCGGCGTCGAACTGTTCGAGCAGCGGGGCCAGCTTGGGGTGGAGATTGGCGCGCAGCCAGTCCAGGCGCAGCGATTGCCAGGTGATGCCTTCAGCGCGGGCCTTGAGATTTTCGACGCCCATGATGAGGCGCTTGAGGCGGGTGAGGGCGGCGCTGACGCTTTCCGCGCTGAACTCCAGTTCGCTGCGATAATGGGCGCCCAGACACAGCAGACGGTAGGCGAGCGGATGCACGCCTGCGTCGATCAGCGAGAATAGGGTGGTGAAGCCGCCCTTCGACTTGCTCATCTTGCCCTGACGATCGACCAGGAAGTTGTTGTGCATCCACCATTGGGCGCCGGTGAAGCCCGGTTGCGCGTCATTGCAGCCGCAATAGGCCTGGTTCTGGGCGATCTCGTTCGGGTGGTGGATCTCGCGATGGTCGATGCCGCCGGTATGGATGTCGAACGGATGGCCAAGGCGCGCCTCGCTCATCACCGAACATTCGAGATGCCAGCCCGGCGCGCCCTTGCCCCAGGGAGAATCCCATTCCATCTGGCGCTGCTCGCCCGGAGGGGACTTGCGCCAGATGGCGAAGTCGCTGGGGTTGCGCTTGCCCGCGACCGGATCGATGCGGGCGTGAGCGGCATCATCGCGGCCCCCGGCAAGCGCGCCATAATCCGGGACGGTGCTGCTGTCGAAATAAAGGCCGGTTTCCAGCTCGTAGCAATGATCGGGCGCGATCTTCTCCGCGAAGGCGATCATTTGTGGGACGTAATCGGTCGCGACCGTCCATTCGCTGGGCGCGATGATGTTGAGGTCCGCGATGTTGCGCTTGAAGGCGTCGGTATAATGGGCCGCGATGTCCCAGATGCTCTTCGCCTGGGCGCGGGCGGCCGCTTCCATCTTGTCGTCGCCCGCGTCGGCATCCGAGGTCAGATGGCCGACATCGGTGATGTTGATGATGTGGGTGACGTCCAGCCCCTTCCACAGCAGCGTCCGGCGCAGCGTGTCGGTGAAGACATAGGCGCGCAGATTGCCGAGATGGGCGTAATTATAGACCGTCGGGCCGCAGCTATAGACGCGGGCGTGGTTGGCTTCGATCGGCGTGAAGGGTTCGACCGTGCGCGTCAGGCTGTTGAACAGGCGCAAGGGGGCGTCGGCATGCTGCTCGGCGGGGGTGAACTGGTCGCTCATGGGCGCAGCCATGCGGCGGTTGGATCGAGGCGTCAACTGGGCTGTGCATTTGTAACAAATTGTTGCTGACGGGCCGATCCTTTGTCCCATCCCTTGCATTGGCGCGTTGGTCCCCCGATATTGCTTGTGCGGGCCGGGCCCCTCTGGCGGTTGGATGATGTGACATGTCCAGCCGCGATGTCGGACCGCATCGAGTGTGCTCGGTGCAGGTTCGTGAGCGTTTGCCCCCCTCTGACCTCACGAAGACCGCGCCGGGCCACTCGATCCCAAGGCTGTTTCGGCCGTAACTGACTGTTGGATGGAGTATCAACGCCGTGAACAATCCCGTTCGTATGCCGGGCTATGGTGCGAGCCAGACGGCGCAGACCGATGCCGGGCTGCGCGCGCACATGCTGGGCGTTTTCCGCAATATGGGCATCGGCCTGGTCATTACCGGGCTGGTCGCCGCCTTCATCGGCAACACGCCGGTGCTGGCCGCCGCGATCTTCGGCACGCCGCTCAAGTGGGTGGCGATCTTCGCGCCGCTGGCCTTCGTGTTCTTCTTCAGCTTCCGCATCGAAAAGATGACGACCGCGGGCGCGCGCATGGCCTTCTACGCCTTTTCGGGCGTGATGGGCGTGTCGCTGGCCAGCATCTTCCTGGTCTTTACCGGCGGGTCGATCGCGCAGGCCTTCTTCTCTGCCGCCGTGATGTTCCTGGCCATGGCGCTGTGGGGCTATACGACCGGGCGCGACCTGTCGAAATTCGGGTCGTTCCTGATCATGGGCCTGATCGGCATCCTGGTCGCGAGCCTGATCAACATCTTCATCGGCTCCTCGGCCATGCAAATGGTGATCTCGATCATCGGCGTGGTGGTCTTCACCGGCCTGACCGCCTGGGACGTGCAGCGCATCAAGTCGGAATATTTCACTTACGCTGGCCATGAAGTCGCGCAGAAGATGCAGGTGATGGGCGCGCTGTCGCTTTATCTGAACTTCGTCAACCTGTTCCAGATGCTGCTCAGCCTGACCGGCGAGCGGGAGTAATCCGGATGCGGGATCAGGCCGCGGTGTCGGCCATGCTCTGCCCGGTCTGTCATGTGGGACTCTCCATGACGGACCGGCAGGGGGTCGAAATTGACTATTGTCCGCAATGCCGGGGCGTCTGGCTGGACCGGGGTGAACTGGACAAGATCATCGAGCGGTCGGTGGGCGGAGTTCCGGTGCCACCGCCCAGCTATCGGCCGGATCGTGACGACGGGCGATATTATCAGAAGAAGCGGAAGAAGAGCTTTCTGGAAGAGCTGTTCGACTGACCGGAAGCGGCCCCGATTGCGGGCCGCTTTTTTTATGGATGCATCATAGGCGCTTTCCCGGAATGGCGATAAGAGGGGCGGATATGATCCCATCGGGCCGGATCGCCTTATTCGAGTGAGTTGCATGCCAGGTACCCACGGGGACGCTTTTCAGCAGGTTACGCCGGTCATATTGGCGGGAGGATCGGGGACGCGGCTGTGGCCGCTGTCGCGCAAATCCTACCCCAAGCAGTTCGTGCCCCTGCTGGGCGAGCAGACGCTGTTCCGATCCGTCGTGGAACGGCTGTCGGGCGCGGGGGAGGGTTTTGCCTTTGCCCGACCGGTGGTGCTGACCAACGCAGCCTTCCGCTTCATCGTGGCCGAGCAATTGGCGCAGGAAGGCGCGGACGCTGAGGCGATCATGATCGAGCCTTCGGTGCGCAACACCGCGCCCGCGATATTGGCGGCGGCGCTGCATCTGGCGGCGGGCGATCCCGATGCGGTGATGCTGGTCGCGCCGTCGGACCATGTGGTGCCGGATGGAGTGGCTTTCCGGGCGGCGGTGAGCCAGGGGCTGACGGCTGCGCGGGACGGCGATCTGGTGACCTTCGGCATCCAGCCGACGCGGCCGGAGACGGGCTATGGCTATTTGCAGGTCGTGGCCAGGCCCGACGGATCGGGACAGCCGATCAAGCTGGCCCGTTTCGTGGAGAAGCCGGATGCGGCGCGGGCGCAGGAGATGCTGGCGAGCGGCGATCACCTCTGGAATGCCGGGATTTTCCTGTTCGCGGCAAAGGATCTGATCGCGGCGTTCGAACGTCATGCGCCCGACGTGCTGGCGGCGGTGCGGCCTGCCGTGGATGCGGCGGAGGGCGATCTGGGCTTTTTGCGACTGGCGGCCGAGGCGTGGGATGCCGCGCCGGACATCTCCATCGACTATGCGATCATGGAGCGGGCCGGCAATCTGTCGGTCGTCCCTTATGATTCCGGCTGGTCGGACCTTGGCGGCTGGGACGCGGTGTGGAGCCATGCCGGGCCGGATGGCGCTGGCGTGACGCTGGGCGGCGGAGCGACGGCGATCGATTGCAGCGATACGCTGCTGCGCTCCGACAGCGAGGGCATGGAACTGGTCGGCATTGGCCTCAGCAACATCATCGCGGTGGCGATGAGCGATGCGGTGCTGATCGCGGACAAGTCGCGGGCGCAGGATGTGAAACTGGCGGTGGAGGCGCTCAAGAAGAAGGGCGCGGTGCAGGCGGAGAGCTTTCCCAAGGATCACCGGCCCTGGGGCTGGGTGGAAGGCCTGCTGACCGGGGAGCGCTTCCAGGTGAAGCGCATCGTGGTGCAGCCGGGGCAATCGCTGAGCTTACAGAGTCACTTCCATCGGTCGGAGCATTGGATCGTGGTCGAGGGGACGGCCAAGGTCACGGTGGACGGCGATGTGACGCTGCTGACCGAGAACCAGTCGCTTTATGTGCCCGCCGGAGCGAAGCATCGGGTGGAGAATCCGGGGAAGATACCGGTGGTGTTCATCGAAGTGCAGACGGGCACCTATCTGGGGGAGGATGACATCGTGCGGTATGAGGATCGATACGCGCGAAAGTGAACGAAGCGCTGATAAAGCGCGCTTCGTCATCCCCGCGAAGGCGGGGATCCATCTCCTACCCGAAGCGCTGGATGCGACGTCGGGAGATGGATTCCCGCCTTCGCGGGGATGACGGAAGAGAAGGTCAGTGCGCCGCGCCCCAGCTTGGGCCGTGGCCGATCTCTACCCCTAGTGGCACGCTCAGTTTCACGATCGGCTCGGCGGCGCCTTCCATCACGCGGCGGATGACGGCGCTGGCCTGCTCCACATCGCCTTCCGGCAGTTCGAAGACCAGTTCGTCGTGCACTTGCAGCAGCATCTTGACCTTATCCAATCCCTCCGCCGCCAGCGCCGGGCCCATGCGGGCCATGGCGCGCTTGATGATGTCGGCGCTGGTGCCCTGGATCGGGGCGTTGATCGCGGCGCGCTCGGCGCCCTGCCGTTCGTGCTGGACGGAGGCCTTGATGCGCGGGAACCAGGTCTTCCGGCCGAACAGGGTTTCGGTATAGCCCCGCTCCCGCGCCTTTTCGATCGTGTCGGTGATGTAGAGGCTGATGCCGGGGAAGCGCTCATAATAGCGGGAGATCATGTCCTGCGCTTCGTCGGCGCTGATCTCCAGCCGTCCGGCAAGGCCCCAGCGGCTGATGCCGTAGAGGATGGCGAAGTTGATCGTCTTGGCCCGGCCCCGCGTGTCGCGATTGACCTCTCCGAAAAGCTGCTGCGCGGTGGCGGCGTGGATGTCCTCGCCGTTCGCGAAGGCCTCTTTCAGTGCCGGAACATCGGCCATGTGCGCAGCGAGGCGCAGTTCGATCTGGCTATAGTCCGCCGCCAGGATGACATTGCCCGGCTCCGCGACGAAGGCATGGCGGATCTGGCGGCCGACTTCGGTGCGGATCGGGATGTTCTGGAGGTTGGGATCGGTCGAGGACAGGCGGCCGGTCTGCGCGCCGGACAGCGAGTAGCTGGTGTGGACGCGGCTGGTGTCCTTGTTGATCTGGGCCTGGAGCGCGTCGGTATAGGTGGATTTGAGCTTCGATAGCTGCCGCCAGTCCAACACCTTGCCCGCGATTTCGACGCCTTGGGCCTTGAGCTGCTCCAATATGGTGACGTCGGTGGAATAGGCGCCCGACTTGCCCTTCTTCCCGCCCTTGTAGCCCATTTTGTCGAACAGGATCGCGCCCAGTTGCTGGGTCGATCCGATGGCGAAGGGCTGGCCCGCAAGGCCGTGGATTTCCGTTTCCAGCGCGGCGATTCCGGCGGTGAATTCGGCGGAGAGGCGGGAGAGGGCTTCGCGGTCGACCTTGATGCCCTCATGCTCCATCTTCGCGATGACGGAGACGAGCGGGCGGTCGACCAGCTCGTAGACGCGGGTCGCGCCTTCATGGGCGACGCGGTTCTTGAACAGCTTCCACAGGCGCAGCGTGACGTCGGCATCCTCGGCGGCATATTCGGTCGCCTTGTCGAGCGGGACTTCCGCGAAGCTGATCTGGCTCTTGCCGGTGCCGCATACCTCCTTGAAGCTGATGCAGGTGTGACCCAGGTGCACCTTCGCCGCCTCGTCCATGCCGTGGCCCGCGAGGCTCTGCCCGGCGTCGAGGTCGAAGCTCATGACGATGGTGTCGTCATAGGGAGTGATCTCGATCCCATGGCGGCGCAGGACCGTCATGTCATATTTGAGGTTCTGGCCGATCTTGAGGACACTGTCGTCCTCCAGCAGCGGCTTCAATTTCGCGAGGACGAGGGCGAGGGGGGGTTGGTCGGGTTTCTCCGCGAACATGTCCCTGCCGCCATGGCCGACCGGGATGTAGCAGGCGGCGTTCGGCCCGACGGCGAGGCTGACGCCGACCAGTGTGCAGGAGACGCAGTCCAGCATATCGGTTTCGGTGTCGACGGCGACCAGACCTTCGGCATGAGCGGCGGCGATCCAGCGGTCGAGCGCTTCCTCGGTAACGACCGTTTCGTAGAGGCTGCGGTCGATCGGCGGTTCTTCCTCATGGACCGGGGCGGCGGGGGGCGTCGCTTGCGTGACGGCGGCGGCTGCGGTCGCGACCGCCACGGCGGCGGCGGGCGCTCCGGCGCGGGCGAGCAGCGACTTGAAGCCATGATGTTCGAGGAAGGCTTGCAGCGGTTCCAACGGAATGCCCTTGAGCGTCAGGTCGTCCAGCGGTTCGGGCAGGTCCATCGCATCGTGCAGCGCGACGAGGCGGCGCGACAGCCGCGCCATGTCGGCATGGGCGATGAGATTTTCCTGCATCTTCGACTTTTTCATCGAAGGCGCGGCTTCGAGCGCCGCTTCCAGCCCGCCATATTCGGTGATGAGCTTGGCGGCGGTCTTGGGCCCGATGCCGGGGATGCCGGGGACATTGTCGACGCTGTCGCCCATCAGCGCGAGGACGTCGCCCAATTGCTCCGGCTGGACGCCGAATTTGCCCATCACATAGTCGGCGCCGCGCCGCTCATTCTTCATCGTGTCGTACATGTCGACGCCGGGCTGGATGAGCTGCATCAAATCCTTGTCGGAGCTGACGATGGTGACGTGCCAGCCCGCCGCGACGGCGGCCTTGGTGTAGCTGGCGATGATGTCGTCCGCCTCGAACCCCGCTTCCTCGATGCAGGGGAGGGAGAAGGCGCGGGTGGCGTCGCGGATCATCGGGAATTGGGGGACCAGGTCTTCCGGCGCGGGAGGGCGGTTCGCCTTATACTGGTCGTACATGTCGTTGCGGAAGGTGTGGCTGCCCTTGTCCAGCACCACGGCGAGGTGGGTGGGGCCTTCCGCCTTGCCCAGTTCCTCGGCCAGCTTCCAGAGCATGGTGGTGTAGCCATAGACCGCGCCGACGGGCTGGCCATGCTTGTTGGTGAGCGGCGGAAGCTGGTGATAGGCGCGGAAGATGTAGCCGCTGCCGTCGACGAGGTAGAGATGATTCTGGGGCATGGGGTGAGGGGATAGCGGGTTATGGGGAGGGGCTCTAGTGGGGTTGTCGGTGTAGGAAGCGGGTTCCCGGCGCAAGACTGGGGCGATGCAGCGGAAAGGACGGAAATCCGCCATTTTTGGGCCGAAGTTCACAGTGTATGCGCGCGCGTGCCTGAGCGCGCGTAGGCGCGAGGCGGATTGTGTCGGACTTTTCAAAGAAGGGAACGGGATAGGTCGGTTGGAGCGGAATAGGACAGGATAAAATCGCTCTCTGGTGGAGAAATAGGATGTTTTTGGGAACGGGCTGTGGCGGTTGAGTCACGCATGACCGTTAACCAGTCATCCAGGCTCAAGGCCGGATGGACTAAGGATAGACTGGAAGCGACCAATAAAGGACATCTGGCTATCGGCCTATGAGCTTACGGTAGCCCTCAGGAGCGAATTTAAAGGTCATTTAATCCATCAACGTGATAAGGCGCTCAACGGAGCCTTTCATGCATGCTTTGATGATCCTTGCCGGGACACTGCTTCCCCTATTTGCTTCCTTGATCGTGTCAGCGGAATGGGGAAGAGTTTGGAAGGCCGTATTCATTGGCACGTTTCTATCCCTGCTCTCCTTAGCGATCTTGATTTTCATCGAGCGCAACAATGACGGCGGCCTCATTGCCACGGTAGTTGGTCTGCCGTTTATTTTCGGATTTGCGTTTGTGGGCACTACGGTTGGCAGGATGATGCACAAGCCAAGAGCATGATTGATCGGTTTAGCTGCCCGTCCGCTAACCACCTCTTTTCCGTCATGCCAGCGAAAGCAGGCATTTAGGGAGGCGATGCGCGACATGGCCTGAGACCCCAGCTTCTGCTGGGGTGACGGCGTAGGGGGCGGGTCTTAAAGGACCTCGCTCACGCGTTCCGGAGGGCGGGCGATGACGGCGCCTTTGTCCGTAATCACGATGGCGCGTTCGATCAGGATCGGGTGTTGCGCCATGGCGTCGAGCACCGCCTTGTTGTCCGTCAGGTCGAGGCCGATTTCTTTCACCACCGCCTCGCCCTTGCGGACGGCTTCGGAGGAGCGGACGCCCGCCTTGGCCAGCACCGCTTCGATTTCGGTGCGGCTGGGCGGGGTCTTGAGATATTCGACGACCTCCACCTCGACCCCCGGCGTGGCTTCGAGGATCGCCAGCGCCTGCCGCGACTTGGAGCAGCGGGGGTTGTGCCAGATGATCGCTTTCACTGGGCTTCGTCCTTCGCCAGCCACTCTTCCAGCCATTTGATCGTATAGTCGCCGTTGAGGAAATCCGGGTCGGTCAGCAGCTTCTGGTGGAGCGGGATCGTGGTCTTCATGCCCTCGATCACATATTCCTCCAGAGCGCGCTTCAGGCGCATGATGCAGCCTTCGCGGGTGCGGCCGTAGACGATCAGCTTGCCGATCATGCTGTCATAATAGGGCGGCACTTTATAGCCCTGGTACAGCCCGCTATCGACGCGGACATGCATCCCGCCCGGCACATGATAGCTGGTGACGGTGCCCGGCGAGGGCGCGAAAGTCCGGGGGTCTTCGGCGTTGATGCGGCATTCGATGGCATGGCCGGTGAAGCGCAGGTCTTCCTGGGCCACTGAGAGCGGCTTGCCTTCCGCGATGCGGATCTGTTCGCGGACCAGGTCGAGGCCGGTGATCATCTCCGTTACCGGATGCTCCACCTGCAGGCGGGTGTTCATCTCGATGAAGTAGAATTCGCCGTCTTCCCACAGGAATTCGATCGTGCCCGCGCCGCGATAGCCCATGTCGGCCATCGCCTTGCGCACCACTTCGCCCATTCGGTCGCGTTCGGCGGCGGAAAGGACGGGGGAGGGGGCTTCCTCCAGCACCTTCTGGTGGCGGCGCTGGAGCGAGCAGTCGCGCTCGCCCAGATGGATGGCGTTGCCCTTGCCGTCACCGAAGACCTGGAATTCGATATGCCGGGGATTGCCCAGATATTTTTCCATATAGACGGTGTCGTCACCGAAGGCGGCCTTGGCTTCGCTGCCAGCCTGCTTCATCGACGTTTCGAGCAGGTCTTCGGAGGGCACGACCTTCATGCCGCGACCGCCGCCGCCCGATGCGGCCTTGATCAGTACCGGATAGCCGATCTTCGCGGCCACTTCCTTCGCTTCCTCGACGCTGGTGAGCGCGCCGTCGGAGCCGGGGACCAGCGGCAGGCCGAGCGCGCCTGCGGTGCGCTTGGCTTCCACCTTGTCGCCCATGATGCGGATATGTTCGGGCTTCGGGCCGACGAAGGCGAGGTTATGCGCCTCCACGATTTCCGCGAACTGCGCGTTTTCCGACAGGAAGCCATAGCCGGGATGGATCGCGTCCGCGCCGGAGATTTCGGCGGCGGAGATGATCGCGGCGATGTTGAGATAGCTGTCCTTCGCCGCGGGCGGCCCGATGCAGATCGCTTCGTCGGCAAGGCGCACATGCATGGCGTCGGCGTCGGCGGTCGAGTGGACCGCCACCGTCTTGATGCCCATTTCATGGCAGGCGCGGTGGATGCGGAGCGCAATTTCGCCCCGGTTCGCGATCAGCAGCTTTTCGATGGCCATATGTGAAGCGGCCCTTATTCGATGACGATCAGCGGCTGGTCATATTCGACCGGCTGGCCGTTATCGACCAGCACGGCCTTGACCGTGCCGGCGTTGGGCGCGGTGATGGCGTTCATGACCTTCATCGCCTCCACGATCAGTACGGTGTCGCCTGCCTTTACGGTCGAACCGACCGAGGCGAAGGGCGCGGCGCCCGGCTCGGCCGACAGATAGGCGGTGCCGACGATGGGCGAACGGATGGCGTTGGTGGCGACCGCTTCGGCCGGGGCGGCGGCCGGAGCGGCAGCGGCGACCGGCGCGACGGCCGCCGGAGCAGGCGCGGCGATATAGGCGGGCGCGCCATTGCCGTTGCTGACCTTACGGGCGACGCGGATCTTGCGGTCGCCGTCCTCCACCTCGATTTCCGTCAGGTTGGTGTCGTCGAGCAGCGCGGCGAGATCGCGCACCAGTTGTACGTCCACCTGCATCGCGCCCTTTTCAGCCTTGTCGTTCATTTTCAGTCCCTGGACGGTGAATTTCGTTTCTGACGGTCGCGCCTATGCGCATTTGCGCCGGAGCGCAACTTATGTGCGTCGAGTTACAGTTCGAGAGCGGCTTCGAGCGCCAGCATGTAGGACATGGCGCCGAAGCCCGCGATGGTGCCCTTCGCCGCCATGCCGACATAGCTTTTGTGGCGGAAAGGCTCGCGCGCATGGGGGTTGGAGAGGTGGATTTCGATCACCGGGACCGTGATGCCCTTGATCGCATCGTGCAGCGCGATCGACGTGTGGGTGAGGCCGCCGGGGTTGAGGAGGACGGCGTGGGCGCCCTCCGCATGGGCTTCCTGAAGCCAGTCGATGAGGTGGCCCTCATGGTTGGACTGGCGGAAATCGATCTCCACATGGGCGCGGCCGGCGGCGTCTTCCATGCGTTCGGCAATGTCGTCCAGCGTGTCATAGCCGTAGATTTCCGGCTCCCGCGTGCCCAGCATGTTGAGGTTGGGGCCGTTCAGGACATAGATTTTGCGCGTTTCGGCCATGACGGTCCCCCTTTATGTTGCTTGCGGGGCCATGCCGCCCCTATATGCGCGCTGATCTTTAGCCCTTCGTGTCGCGCCAAGTCGAGACACCTTGTTTGACAGGACAGAGCATTGAGCGTCGACGGAACCGTCTCCATCCATATCAACGGCGAGCATCGCCGCGTGCGCGCCGGGCTGACGCTGGCGGAGCTGGCGAGCGAGCTGGGCTTCGTGCCGGAAAAGGTCGCGGTGGAGCGCAATCTGGAGGTGGTGCCGCGCTCGACGCTGGCGCAGGTGTGCGTCGAGGATGGCGACGAGCTGGAGATCGTGCACTTTGTTGGTGGTGGCGACGTGTCGGCGGTGGACGAAGATAGCTGGACCGTCGCGGGGCAGACCTTCCGCTCGCGGCTGATCGTCGGCACGGGCAAGTACAAGAATTTCGAGCAGAATGCGGCGGCGGTCGCGGCTTCGGGGGCGGAGATCGTCACCGTGGCGGTGCGGCGGGTCAATGTGTCGGACCCCAAGGCGCCGATGCTGACGGATTTCATCGATCCGAAGAAGATCACCTATCTGCCGAATACGGCGGGGTGCTTTACGGGTGAGGAGGCGATCCGCACGCTGCGCTTGGCGCGGGAAGCGGGTGGCTGGGAGCTGATCAAGCTGGAGGTGCTGGGCGAGGCGCGGACGCTCTATCCCGACATGGTGGAGACGCTGCGGGCGACCGAGGTTCTGGCCAAGGAAGGTTTCAAGCCGATGGTCTATTGCGTCGACGATCCGATCGCGGCGAAGCGGCTGGAGGATGCGGGCGCGGTGGCGATCATGCCGCTGGGCGCGCCGATCGGGTCGGGGCTGGGCATTCAGAATCGCGTGACGATCCGGTTGATCGTCGAGGGCACCAAGCTGCCGGTGCTGGTCGATGCGGGCGTGGGGACGGCTTCGGAAGCGGCTGAGGCGATGGAGCTGGGTTGCACCGGGGTTCTCATGAACACGGCGATCGCCGAGGCGAAGGACCCGGTACTGATGGCCGCCGCGATGAAGGCGGGGGTTGAGGCGGGCCGCATGGCCTATCGCGCCGGGCGGATGGGCAAGCGCATGTATGCCGATCCGTCGAGTCCGCTCGCCGGGCTGATCTGATTTCCCGATCCGACGTGCTCCTGCGCAGGCAGGAGCCCAGTTCGGAAGTTGCCTGTTCACGCGAGGGCGGGACTAGGCTCCTGCCTGCGCAGGAGCACGGGAGCGTGTTTTTCGCTGTCGCAGCAAATTGACCCTTTGCCGGGTTGCTCCTATTTCCTTGGGCGGATTCCCGGACAGGAGGATTGCGATGGTGAACAAGCTCTACCCTGATGCTGCGAGCGCGTTGGAGGGGCTTCTCTTCGACGGGATGCATCTGTGCGCGGGCGGTTTTGGGCTGTGCGGGATTCCCGAGCGGCTGATCGACGCGATCCGGGATTCGGGCGTCAAGGATCTGACCATCGCCTCCAACAATGCCGGGATCGACGGCGAGGGGCTGGGCAAGCTGCTGCGCACGCGGCAGGTGAAGAAGATGATCTCCTCCTATGTCGGGGAGAATAAAGAGTTCGAGCGGCAATATCTGGCGGGCGAGCTGGAGGTGGAGTTCTGCCCCCAGGGCACGCTGGCGGAGCGCTGCCGGGCGGGCGGCGCGGGCATTCCGGGCTTCTACACCAAGACCGGCGTCGGAACGGCCGTGGCCGAGGGCAAGGAAGTCAAGAATTTCGACGGGCAGGATTATATATTGGAGCGGGGCATCTTCGCGGACGTCGCCATCATCAAGGGCTGGAAGGCCGATGAGAGCGGCAATCTGATCTTCCGCAAGACGGCGCGCAACTTCAACCAGCCCATGGCGACGGCGGCGAAGGTCTGCATCGCGGAAGTCGAGGAGGTGGTGCCGACCGGCAGCCTCGATCCCGATGCGATCCATCTGCCGGGCATTTACGTCAAGCGCATGATCATAGGCAGCCCCTATGAGAAGAAGATCGAATTCCGCACCGTTCGCCAGAGGGAGGCTGCATAATGGCCTGGACCAGAGATGAGATGGCCGCGCGTGCGGCGAAGGAATTGCAGGACGGTTTCTATGTGAACCTGGGCATCGGCATTCCGACGCTGGTGGCGAACCATATACCGGCGGGCGTGGAAGTGACGCTCCAGTCGGAGAATGGCATGCTGGGCATCGGGCCTTTCCCGTTCGAGGGGGAGGAAGACCCGGACCTGATCAACGCGGGCAAGCAGACGATCAGCGAATTGCCGCAGTCGGTCTATTTCCAGCGCCGACAGCTTCGCGATGATCCGGGGCGGGCATATCGACCTGACCGTGCTGGGCGCGATGGAAGTGGCGGAAAATGGCGACATCGCCAACTGGATGATCCCCGGCAAGATGATCAAGGGCATGGGCGGCGCGATGGATCTGGTCGCGGGCGTCAAGAAGATCATCGTCGTCATGGAGCATACGTCCAAGGACGGCAGCCCCAAGTTCATCCCCGCCTGCACCCTGCCTCTGACCGGCAAGAATGTGGTCGACATGATCGTCACCGACCTTTGCGTGTTCCAGCGGTCGGACCATGACAGCCCGTTCCGCCTCGTCGAGCTCGCTCCGGGCGTGACGGCGGAGGAAGTCGCCGCTAAGACCAGTGCGCATTATCTGGCTTAAGGAAGCGCGATGAGCCTCGACGGCACCTATGACGAGGGCAATGTCTTTGCCCTGATCCTTCAGGGAAAAATCCCTTCGACCAAGCTCTATGAGGATGAGCATAGCTACGCTTTCCTGGACATCCAGCCGCAGTCCAAGGGGCACAGCCTGGTCATTTCCAAATGGTCGAAGGCGCGCAACATATTGGAGGTCGAGGATGAGGCGCTGGCGCAGGTGATGGCGACGGTGAAGAAGGTCGCCATCGCCACCCGCAAGGCGCTGGACCCCGACGGCATCCACGTCGCGCAGTTCAACGGCGCCCCCGCCGGGCAGACGGTGTTCCACCTGCATGTCCATATCGTGCCGCGCTGGGAGGGGCAGCCGCGCAACTTCGTCGCCCATGCGCAGGGCGATTTCGCTGACCCTGCGGCCTTGCAGGCGCTGGCCGAAGAGATTCGCGCCCAGTTCTGATGCGGCCAATCCCGATGAAAGCGCTCTGACATGGCGCTCAAGCCCTTCAAGGCTCCCGGTGCGCGGCTGGCGCTGCGTTCCAAGCGGGAGAGCCGGCGCTTTGCCGGTGGCGAACGGCCTGCCGAGGTGATCCTCGACATTTCGCGGTTGCTCTCGCGCAGTTTCCATGCCGCGCCGACCGGGATCGACCGGGTCGAGTTCACCTATGCCCGCGAATTGCTGGAGCGGATGCCGGAACGGCTCGCCTTTGCCGCCGTGCATCCGGCGGGCGGCTATTATGGACGGCTGAAGGATGCGGCGGTGCGCCAGTTCCTGGCGTTCACGGCGGCGCGCTGGCGCAACAAGGGGCCGGTGGATGAAAAGGAGAGCAAGGCGGCGGTGATCCGCCATCTGATCGCCTTGCGGCCCCGCCCGGTGCCGGTGGCGGAGGGGCCGCGCATCTATTTGCAGGTGTCGCCGCATCATCTGGACGACGCCGATCAGGTCGGCGCGATCCTGCGGGCGGAGGGCGCGCGCTTCGTGACTTTGGTGCATGACGTGATCCCGCTCACCCATCCCGAATTCGCCCGGCCTCAGGGCGCGGAGGAGCATTTGAAGCGGGTGCGGACGATCGACCGCTATGCCGACGGGATTATCGGCAACAGCCAGGCGACCATCGATGCGCTGGCGCCGCATCTCAAGCGCGGGCTGGACGGGCGGGTGATCCGGGTGGCGCATTTCGGGGCCGATGCGCCGGACATGGTGGTGGAGGGCGGCCATGAGGTGCCGGAGCGGCCCTATTTCGTCTATATTTCGACCATCGAGCCGCGAAAGAACCATCTGTTGCTGCTGAACATCTGGCGGCGGCTGGTGGAAAGGCTGGGCGATCAGGCGCCGGTGCTGGTGCTGATCGGACGGCGCGGCTGGGAGAATGAGAATGTCGTCGACATGCTGGAGCGCGCCGAAATCCTGCGCGGCCATGTGATAGAGGCGGGCAGCGTGCCCGACAATGCAATGAACGCGCTGGTCGCGGGGGCGCGGGCGATGCTGATGCCCTCCTTCGAGGAAGGCTATGGCATGCCGGTGATCGAGACCCTGTCGGCGGGCGTGCCCGTGATCTGCAGCGACATCGTCGCGCATCGGGAGGTCGGCGGGGAGGCGCCGGATTATCTCGATCCGCTGGACGGTCTGGGCTGGCTGAGGGCCATCGAGGCTTATAGCAGACCGGATTCGCCGGAGCGAGCGGCGCAACTGGCGCGGATCGCAGGTTGGCGGGCGCCGACATGGGATGCCTATTTCGATATTGTGGCCGATATGCTGCATGAAATGACGGCTTCGGCCTTTGCTTGACGTCCTCCCATTGGGCGCGCAAGAAGCTGATGTGACGGGTTTTTTTGGCGGCGGAAAGCATCGCTCGGGGACTGGACGGGGCAGGGGACGGCTTTTTTCGTGAACGCGCCAGCTTTTCTGCGCTCTCCCCCCTTTCCGGGCATCAAGGCGGCGACGGCCGCGATCAGCCATCCGCGCCAGGCCGGGGACGCGCCCGTCGTCGTGGCCGACGCTGTGCTGGAGGCCATGGCCGAGGCGCGGGTGGGCGGCGCTTTCTGGGGCCACAGGCCGGAAGGGATCAGGCTGGTGGCGCGGGCCGGGATAGCCGTACCGCCGGAAGCGCTGGAAGGGCTTTCCGCGCAGGAAATCGGCATTGTTGGGGGTGGTCGGCCAAGGAATGGCATTGCGGGTCGTGAGCTGCCGTCGCCTGTCGACCTTTGGGCGGCGGTTGCCGGTGCGCGGTCCGTGCATGCGGGGGCGGATGACGAACTGGCGATCATTGCGGGCTTGCTGGGCGTGCCGGTCTATGGGGTGGATTCGCGTCCGGTCGCGGCGGAGGTGTTGCGGGAGGCGGCCCGGTCGGCGGTGGCGTCGGCCCGCTATCGCGACTGTTTCAGCGGCGAGCCGGTCGATGCCCTGCATGCCGTGGCGCAGCTTGCCGACTGGCGACGGCATCTGGACGGCAATCACGGCATAGCGGTGGCCTGCGGCATGGCCTTCTGGAAGCGGGAGGCGATCCGTTATTTTCTGTGGGATGGGGTTCGCTCGCCGCCCTTCCTGTCGCCGGACAGGGGACTGCGGCGGGCGGTCAGGCAAGGCGGCGCGCTGGCGGTCTGGCCCTCGCGGGTGCCGTCCGCCGCGATGGATGAAGCGCGGCGGCGGGGCGTGACCGTCGCCAAGGTCGAGGACGGCTTCCTCCGGTCGAAGGGATTGGGGGCGGCGCTGCATCCGCCGGGGTCTGTGGTGATCGACCGGTCGGGCATCTATTATGATGCGCGCTTCCCAAGCGACATGGAAAAGCTGCTGGCGACCCAGGGCTTTACCCCGGCGCTGGAGCAGCGGGCGGCGCGCCTGCGGGCCATGATCCGGGCTTCAGGCGTCACCAAATATGGCAAGGATATGGGGCGGATGATCGATCTGCCCCAGGGGCGCCGGACGGTATTGGCCGTGGGGCAGGTCGAGGATGATCTGTCGGTCGAATATGGCGGCGCGGGCGTGACGGGCAATCTGGACCTGTTGCAGCGGGTGCGCGCCGCCGAGCCGGATGCCTTCATCGTTTATCGCCCCCATCCCGATGTGCAGGCGGGGCTGCGCAAGGGCCATCTGAGCGACGCCACGGTGCTCGCCCTGGCCGACGCCATCGACACCGGATCGCCGCTGATGGCGCTGGTGCAGGCGGTGGATGAGGTGCATGTGCTCTCCTCCCTGACCGGGTTCGAGGCGCTGATGCGCGACCGGCCCGTCACGGTCCACGGCATGCCTTTCTATGCGGGCTGGGGGCTGACCCGGGATCTCGCCGCGCCCAATGGACGGCGCGGTCGTCGGCTCACCCTGGATCAGCTTGTCGCGGGCGCCTTGATTCTCTATCCACGGTATCTGGACCCGGTCACCCGCCTGCCTTGCGGACCTGAAATCATGGTGGAGCGTTTGGCAAGCGGGGCGCCGTCTCGGGCGTCATGGTTAATCCGCCTGCGCACTTTACAGGGGAAGTTGCAGAGATTTATGACCTTGTCCGCCGAGTATTTCCATGGTTGACGTGTCCGCCAAGACCTTCCTCTTCCTTCAGGGACCGCATGGCCCCTATTTCGCGATGCTGGCCGATGCGCTGCGGGCGCGGGGGCACCGGGCGCTGCGCATCAACATCAATGGCGGCGACAAGGTCGACTGGCCGGGCGAGGGCGCGACCGACTATCGCGGCACCTTCCGCAACTGGCCGCTTTTCTTCGACGATCATATCGTCAGCCATGGCGTGACCGACCTGATCCTCTATGGCGATTGCCGACCCTATCATGATTCCGCGCACAAGATGGCGCGGCTGCGCAACCTGCGCGTCCATGTGGTGGAGGAGGGCTATATCCGCCCCGATTTCCTGACCTTGCAGGAAGATGGGGTGAACGGCAATTCGACCCTGCCGCTCGACCCCGAATGGTTTCTGGAGCAGGCGAAGACCCTGCCGCCGGAGGAGAATGGCCTGGAGCCGCAAATCCCCTCCACCTTCCGCCAGCGCGCCTTCAACACCGGGCGCAACGGCATGGCGTCGGCGCTGATGCGGCCTGCCTTTCCCTTCTACCGGACGCACCGGCCCAACAGCTTCCTCTGGGAGACGGTGGGCTGGTTCAAGAAGCTGAACCTGCGCCAGACCGAGCGGCGCAGGTCGCGGGAGGAATGGGCGAAGGTCAAGGACCGGCCCTATTTCACTTTGCCGCTGCAACTGGATTCCGATTATCAGATCCGCGTCCATTCGCCCTTCGGCACGATGCGGGCGGCGTTGCGCTTCGTGATCAAGAGCTTTGCCGCGCACGCCCCGGCCAATACCGCTTTGGTGGTGAAGCGGCATCCGCTCGATCCCGGGCTGGTCGCTTGGGGGCGGCTGACGCGGCGGCTGGCGGCGCATTATGGCGTGGGCGACCGGGTATATTATCTGGCGGACTGGGACATTGCCGAGGTGGTCGGCCATTCGCTGGGCGTGGTCACGGTCAACAGCACCGTGGGCACGCTGGCGCTGAATGCCGGGAAGCCGGTCGTCGTGCTGGGCCATGCGGTCTACAAGGTGCCGGGCGTGGTGCATAAACGGTCGCTGGACGAATTCTGGTCCGCGCCGGGTGCGCCGGACATGGCGCTTTATTCGGCCTTCCGCCGGGTGTTGATCGATCGCTGCCTGATCCGGGGCGGGTTGCTGAGCGAGGAAGGGTTGCGCCTGTTGGTCGAGAATGCGGTGGAGCGGCTGACCCGCAGGCCGCCTGCGCGGACGCCCGCCCGGCGAGCGGCCGTGGTGCATGATCTGAACAGCGCCCGCACCGCTGTTCGTTAGAATGGCGTTCGTTAGCATGGCGGGGATGCCGCCGACGCTTTCGGAGATAGTGGAGGACAATCTGGCGACCCTGGCGTCGGGCGCCAGCGCGCGGGTGTGCCGCGTCGGGGAGCGCCATGTCGTCAAGATTTTCCACGCCGCCGTGTCGGAGGAGATGATCGAGCGCGAATATGCCGCCGCGACGCTGGCGGCGGACTGCGGCGTCGCCGTCGCCCGGCCGGTCGGGCAATTGCGGCTGAGGGCGGGGCGGGGGATCCTCTATCCGGAGGTCGAGGGGCCGACGATGATGCGGCAACTGCGCCTGCGGCCGCTGCGCAGCGGGGCGATGCTGCGGGAGATGGCGGCGTTCCATCGGCGGATTCACGATTGCGGAGCGCCGGAGCTGCGGTCGCTGCGGGCGGTGTTGCGGACGGACATACTCTATGGGCCTGCCGAGGCGGACTTGCAGCGGGCGGCGCTTCGGCTGCTCGACGGGCTACCCGATGGCGACCGGCTGCTGCATGGCGATTTCCATGTGAAGAATATCCTGATGGCGCGGGACGGACCGGTCGCGATCGACTGGTCGAAGGCGGCGCGGGGGCCGGTCACGCCGGACATATTGCGCACGGAAATGCTGATGCGCTTTGGCGAGGGGCCGCAGGACTGGCTGACCAACCGGGCGCGGGACTGGGCGGCGCGCTGCTATGCGGATCATTACCGCCGGATCGCGCCGGGGCATTTCGCGCAGGTGGCGGAATGGCGGGCGGTGGTGGCGCTGGCCTGGCTGCGGGCGCGGGCGCCGGTGCGGCGGAAGGCCTTCCTGGCCTATCTCAACGGCGCGCTGGCGGCGGTGGGCCTGCCGCTTATAGCGGGATGACGTGATCGGCCAGCCGTTCGACCTCCGCCCGGTCGTGGCTGACGTAGAGCATCGGCATGGCGAGATCGCGCTTCATCCGTTCGATGACGGTCAATATCTCCTCCCGCCGGGCCGGATCGAGCGAGGAAAGCGGTTCGTCCAGCAGCAGGAATCGGGGGCCGGAGAGCAGCGCCCGGCCGATGGCGACGCGTTGCGCTTCGCCGCCGGAGAGCGTGGCGGGCCATCGGTCGAGCAAATGGCCGATGCCCAGGAAATCGAGCACGGCGTCGAAGGGCAAGGGGGCATCGCCATGCCGTCCGTACAGCAGGTTCGCCCGCACCCGCATATGGGGGAAGAGGCGTCCGTCCTGAAAGACATAGCCTGCGCGGCGCTGGGCGGCGGGGACGTTGATCGCGGCGCTGCTGTCGAACAATGTTTCGCCCGCGACCGCGATCCGGCCCTGGTCGGGCGTGACGATGCCCGCGACCATGTTGAGGATGCTGGTCTTGCCCGCGCCGGACGGGCCGAACAGGGCGATCAGGCCCGCGCCCGCATGCGCTCGCAGCGCGATATGGCGTTCCCCGATGCGGTGGTCGATCTCCAGGTCAAAGGACATGGTTGGTCCTTCCGCCGCCGGCCCGGCGGGCGAGCGCTTCCGAAGCGACCAGCGCGCCCAGCGACAGCAGGATCGAGATGATGGCGAGCCGCGTCACCGCTGTCTCCGCGCCGGGCATTTGCAGGGCGGAATAGATGGCGATGGGCAGGGTGCGGGTTTCGCCGGGGACGTCGGACACGAAGGTGATGGTCGCGCCGAATTCCCCGATGGAACGGGCGAAGCCGAGCACCAGTCCCGCCAATATGCCGGGCAATGCGAGGGGCAGGGAGATGGTGAGGAAGACGCGGCGGCGTTTCGCGCCCAGTGTCTGGGCGGCCTGCTCCAGCCGCCGGTCTATGCCCTCGATCGACAGGCGCATGGCGCGCACCATCAGCGGCATCGCCATGATCGCGGAGGCAAGCGCCGCGCCGGTCCAGCGGAACATGAAGCTGACGCCCAGCACCTGTTCGAACAGCTTGCCCAGAGGGCCGTTCGCGCCGAACAGCAGCAGCAGCAGCCATCCGGTCACGACCGGCGGCACCACCAGCGGCAGATGGACGAGCGCGTCGACGAGCAGCTTGCCGGGAAAGCGCGACCGGGCGAGCAGCCAGGCGAGCGCGAAGGCGACCGGCAGCATCAGCCCGACCGCGACCAGGCTGACCCGGAGCGACAGCGCGACGATGCTCCATTCTTCGGGGGAGAGGATCATGCCGCCCTCTTTCTAACAGGATGGGGGAAAATGCCAGCATTCGTCGTGGGAGTGCGGGGCTTCAGCCCAGGGCGGGCTGCAAATGGTTGAAGCGAGTCACGTGCCTCGCTTCAATTTCTGCGCTTCCGGTGCTCACATACTTTGAGTACGCTGCGTCGAAACGAGTCACGTGCCTCGTTTCGAGGTTCTCGAAATCCACCATTTTCACCGCACCCTGAACTGAATGCTCACACTCCCATCGCTATTGCATCGCGCTGGTTCGCGGGGCAAAGCCGCTGCCTGTCGCGTCCGGAGCCTCCCGCATGAAATCCCTGATCGCCTTCGACCTTGATGGAACCCTTGCGGAGAGCAAGCAGCCGCTGGGCGAGGCGATGGGGGATGCGTTGGCCCGGCTGCTGGAGGTCGCGCATGTCGCGGTGATCTCCGGCGGCGACTGGCCGCAATTCGACAAGCAGGTGGCGAGCCGCTTGCCGGAGCGGGCGGACCGCTCGCGCCTGTGGCTGATGCCGACGACGGGGACGAAGCTTTATACTTATGGCGCGGGCGGTTGGACGCCGGTCTATGCCGAACTGTTCGATGCGGGGCAGAAGCAGGCGATCTTCGCGGCGTTCGATGCCTCGCTGGAGGCGACGGGCTTCGTGCCGGAGCAGGTGTGGGGCGAACGGATCGAGGATCGCGGGAGCCAGATCACCTTTTCCGCGCTCGGGCAGCAGGCGCCGATCCACGCCAAGGAGCTGTGGGACCCGGATTTCGCCAAGCGCAAGGTGATCCAGGCGGATTTGCGGGGCCGCTTGCCGGGGCTGTCGATCAATATGGGCGGGGCGACTTCCATCGACATCACGCGAGAGGGGGTGGACAAGGCCTATGGCCTCAAGAAGCTGCGCGACGCGAGCGGGATCGCGCTGGATGCGATGATGTTCATCGGGGACGCGATCTTCCCCGGCGGGAATGACTATCCGGCGAAGCAATTGGGGCTGGATACGGTGCGGGTGCGCGATCCGCAGGAGACGTTGGCGGTGATCGATGCCATCGTGGCCTGTCAGAAATAAAGCATGACGCATTTCCCTTTCGTGGGCGTTGAGATGAGTCATGCGCCTTGTTTGAAGGGTTAGGCCGAGTGGACAAATTCGGAATGTCGGGAAACGGCCAATAGGGGACATAAGCTGCCCCTGCCTCATTCGTCATGCTGAACTTGTTTAACTGCGTTGGCCTTCGGCTCAGCATCCATTGTGCCTCTACGCACCTGCGGCTCTTGGGGAGAAATGGATGCTGAAACAAGTTCAGCATGACGTTGTTTATTGAATGCCGATACAGCCTGGGGATGGGGTGAGCGGAGCGCGCTTCTGCGCCATCCGTTCGAATTGCCGCTGGCGCGGCATGCCCACCCCCGGCCCCTCCCGCCTGCGGGAGGGGAGAGGAGGGTCAAGGGCGGCTGAAGCCGTAGCGGGCCAGGATATTCTGTCCGGGTCGCGACAGCAGGAAATGGCGGAAACCCTCCGCATCCGGGTTCCGGCTCGCGCTCAGGCGGGCGATGGGGTAGCGGATCGGCGCATGGATGCCCGCTGGGAAAATGCCCGCCACGACCACATCCTTCGATGCGCGGGCGTCCGTCGCATAGACGATGCCGAGCCGCGCCTCGCTGCGCTCCACCAGGGTCAGGGCCGAGCGGACATTGTCGCCCAGCGCCAGCCGGCCTGCGACGCTGGGCCAGACGCCCAGCGCGCTGAGCGCCGCCTTGCCATATTTGCCCGCGGGCACGCTGTCGGGATTGGCCATGGCGAGCCGGGAATCGCCCAGCGCCTTGGCGATCGGCATGCCGCGCGCGATGCGGAGCCGCAGCGGCGCCCGCGCCGGGGCGACCAGCACCAGCCGGTTGCCCGCCATGTCGGCCCTTGTGCCGCGCTGGAGCAGGCCTGCCTTTTCGACATCGTCCATCCAGTCCTCATCGGCCGACACGAACAGGTCGGCGGGCGCGCCGCTCCTGATCTGGCGGGCAAGGGCGGAGGAGGCGGCGAAGGACAGGACCGGCCGGGCATGGCGCTGCGCCGCCCAGGCGTCGGCGGCGGCGTTCATCGCCTCCTGCATGCTGGCGGCGGCGAGCACCAGCGGGCCGCGCTGCTGCGCCATGGCGGGGGCGAGCAATATATGAAGGAATATAGCAGCGAAGGCGGCGGCGCGGAGAATCAGTTTCGACATGGCTTTGCTTCTGCCAGTTGCGCGCCCTTTTGTCTTGCTCCGCCATCGGTTAAGCGATGGTCATGACATGTCGTCCGACCCCGCCGGTCCTGGGCTGATCGCATCGTGGCGGTCGTTCGCTCGCTTTGCGGCCAATGCGGCGTGGGATGCGGCATCCGCGCCGTGACCGGCGAGGGGCGCGACGCCCGGTTCGAGGGCGATCCGGTGCATCCCGCCAATAGCGGCCTGCTCTGTACCCGCAGTGAGGCGTTGAGGGACTTGCTGGCGCTGGACGGCCGGTTGCTGCGGCCGATGGTGGATGGCCGGGCGGTCGCATGGGACCGCGCCATCGACCAGGCGGCGCGCCGTCTGTCCGCGGTCATCGCCCGCCATGGCCCCGGGAGCGTGGCGATGCATGTGCCGGGCGGATTGCTGACCGAGGATTATTATGTCGCCAACAAGCTGATGAAGGGGTTCATCGGCTCCGCCCATATCGATGCGCCATGCAGCGAGGCGGGCGGCATGGCGGCGGCGCAGCGCGCGGCCTTTGGCGAGGATGTGATGCCGGCCGCCTATGAGGATCTGGCGCAGGCGGAGATGCTGCTGCTGGTGGGGGAAGCGACTGCCCGCCGCCATCCCGTGCTGCATGAGCGGATCGCGGAGGCGCGGGCGGAAGAGGGCGCGCGCCTTGTCCTGATAGCGCGGCGGGACGAAGGGCAGGAGGTCGAGGCCGATGTGCGGCTGACGGTCGCGCCGGGCAGCGAGGCGGTGCTGCTGAGCGGGCTGCTGCTGCATTGTCATGACAATGGCCTGCTGGACCGGACTTTGGCGGTGCCGCCGGGCTTTTGGGCCGGGTTGCGGCGGGGACATGATCTCTGGTCGGTGGCGCGGGCCTGCGGGCTGGCGCCGGGCGAGGTGCGCGGATTTTACGAGCAGGTCGCGGCTGTGCCCCGGCTGGTGACGCTGTTCAGCCCGTCGGACGAGGGGGAGGAGGCGCGCCGGTTGTCGGCCGCTGTCCTCAATTTCCATCTGGCGACCGGCCGGATCGGCAAGCCGGGCGCGGCACCCTTCGCGGTGACGGACGCCGCCAACGGCATGGGCTTGCGGGAGGTCGGGTGCCGGGCCGGGGAACTGGCCGCGCATCGGGATTTTTCCGCCGAAGCCTTGGCGCAGGTCGGGCGCTTCTGGGGGGCGGCGGCGCTGGCGGAGGGGCCGGGGCTGAGCGGCGCTGCGCTGGCCGAGGCTATTGAGGCGGGGCATATCAAGGCCTTGCTGATGCCTGGCGGATTGCCGCCCGTTTCGCATCCGGTCCGTGACCTGCTGGAGCGGGTGCCGTTGCTCATCCTGGCCACGCCCTGGATCGAGCCGGAGATGGACGCGCTGCGAATGATCGCGCTGCCTTCGCCGGTGTGGATCGAGAAGGATGGAACGCTGACCGGGGCGGACCGGCTGATCAGCCGGCAGCGGTGGCTGTTCCCCTTGCCCGGAGAGGCGAAGCCCGACTGGTGGATATTGACCCGCATCGCCCAGGCGATGGGCTGGCGTGACGCCTTCCATTATGAGCGCCCGGCGGAAATCTATCGCGAGCATGTGCGGTTGACCGCCTATCATAATGAGGGGGCGCGGCTGCTGAACCTTCGGCGGCATGCGCCCATTTCCAATCCGGCCTATGACGAGCTGACGCCGTGGCGCTGGGGCGAGGTGCCGTTCGATGAAGGGCGCTTTCCGACGCCGGACGGGAAGGGGCGGTTGGTCGCCTTTTGGGATGAGCGTTGATTTCGGCACTCGGGGTCTCGCTTCCTCTCGCGCACTTGCGGAAGAAAAGCGGGATCCCGGGTCAAGCCCGGGATGACGTTCAAGTGACGAACTTCGCCGCGCTAGGATTCCTGACCGGCGACCGCGCGGAGATGCTCCACCAGCGTGTCGCCATTGGCGGCCCAGGTGAAGCGCAGCGCGGCTTCGCGGACGGCTTCCCGTTCGGGCGGGTTGACCAATATGTCGCTGATGGCGGCGGCCAGGGCTTCGGGTTCGCGGGCGACGATCTGCCCCGCTTCCGCCCGGTCGAGCAGTTCGCGCGCGCCGCCGACATCGCTGATCACGATCGGCGTGCCGCAGGCCAGCGCCTCCACCCACGCATTGGCCAGGCCTTCGGAGGAGGAGGGCAGCGCCATGACGTCGGCGGCGGCATAGATGCGCGGCAGCCGGTCGTGCGGCACGGAGCCCAGGAAGCCGATGCGCCGGTCGACGCCCAGTTCCTCCGCCTGTTTTTCCAGCGCCCGGCGAAATTGTCCTTGTCCGGCGAACAGCAGCGTGACGCCGGGCAGTTGCGGCAGCGCCTGCACCAGCAATTCCTGCCCCTTGCGCGGTATGAGCGCGCCGACGCACAGCACCACCGGCCCTTCGAAACCCAGGCTTTCCTTCGCCGCTGCGCGGTCGCTGATCTCGAAGCGGTCGAGGTCGACGCCGGTATAATGGACGCGGATCTTGTCCCCATCGATGCCCATGCGCGCCATCGACCGGCGCATCGCGTCCGACACGGCGAGCAGCCCGGCGGCCTCGTCGGCGGCGCGCTTCACCATTTTCCGCGTGCCCTTGCGCGTGCCCCAATAATGGATGTCGGCGCCCCGCGCCTTCACCGAATAGGGAATGCCGAGCGCGCGAGACAGGCGCTGCGCCACCGGGCCGTCGGGGAAGAAGAAGCTGGCGTCGATGACGTCGAAGGGCTGCTGCGCGTGCAGGCGCCTGACCAGCGGCAGGATGGTGCGGGTCATGCTGTGGACGTTGAAGCGCCCGCCGAATTTGGGGATGATGGGGAAGACCGGGCGGTGGACCGTCAAGTCCTTCCACCTTTCCTTGGCGGGCAGGGCGCGCAAGGGGGCGTAGCGCTTCGCCGCCGACAGCGGCCAGGGCGGGATGCCCAGCGGCGCGACCACCGTGACCCGGACGCCGTCCCGGCTCGCCAGTTCCCGCGCCTGCCGCTCGACGAAGACGCCGAAATTGGGGCGGCTCATGTCCGGGAACAGGGTCGACAGCATCAGGACGTTCAACGTCATCGCATCTTCCTAGACGATCTTTTTCCGGCAGTCATGGTCAAGGCAGGGTTAAGGATGAAACCGCCTTTGTCTACAGCCGTCTCACCAGTTGGACCGCGACAGCGCCCCAAGGTGGGTCACTTATCACCTGCTGGCGCGTGCCGCTGCCCAGGGGAAGGATGTGCAGCCGGTCGTCCTCGCGTCCGATCAGCCGCCCGAACAGAAAGCGCCCGGCATGGCGCGGCAGCAGCAGGTCGCGGTTCAGCACGCTGGAAAATTCGTCCGGCATGATGCGGCGGCACCAGATTTCATCACCGCTGCGGTAATCCCCGATGCTGCCGGAGACCTGCACGCCAACCATCGCATCGACGGGCGCTGGCGGGGGGAGGGAGAGCGGCCGGGTCGGTGCGCGGGCGCCCTCCGGCCCCAGCAGCGCGGCGACCGGCACGACATTCTGGCCGGGCAGGGCGACCAGTTCGGAGGATGCGACGCCCAGCGCCTTGGCGATGCGGTTCAGCCAGTTGACCGATACGGTTCGGGTGCCGGTTTCCAGCCGGCCGATGGTCTGGGCGGTGGTGGGCGGCACGCATAATGCGCCGACCTGTTCCAGCGTCAGTCCCTTGGCCTTGCGTACCTCCCGGATGCGGGTGATCATATCTTGTCCTGTTTTTACCTATTTGGTTTTTATGCTTTCCTACAAACAGGCGGGCATGGCAAGTCCCCTTGCATCCGATTCCTGTTGGGAGACCCCGCCATGGCCACGCAATTCATCGAACAGATCATCGCAGACCCCTTTGGCCGAGCGCAGAAAGTGGCGGTCAATCTGCATGAGTCGCCGCTGGCGTGGCTTCATGCGCGGGGGCATTTGAGCGAGCGGCATTATCTCGCCGGGGACAGGCTGCGCGCCGATTGGGAGAAAGCGGGGCTGGGGCCGCGAGTCACGATGCGCTGGGATGCGGCGCCGGGGCAGCCGCGGGGGAAGGGCGCGGGGGCGGCCGAGCCGGGCCTGGCGCAGCTTTCGGCGCGGGAGCGGTTCGACGGCGCGATCCGTGCGGCGGGGCCGGGGCTGGCGGATGTGCTGTGGCGTGTGGTTTGCGCGGGCGAGGGGCTGGTCGCGGCGGAAAAGGCGCTGGGCTGGCCAAGCCGCGCAGGCAAGCTGGTGCTGACGCTGGCGCTGGACCGGGTGGCGGGGTGGTATCGGGTGGGGTAGGACCGCAGGGGGATATTGGCCGTTCTTAGCCATTGAGCGCACCGTGCTCCTGCGAAGGCAGGAGCCCAGTCCTGCCCCTAGAGCGATTTCCAAGTGATCGGCATCGATCGCTGGTTAAGAAATCGCGGCAAACAAAGGATTTAGAGCGGCGATCTGATTCAATCAGATCGAAAACCGCTCTAGTGGATCATCGCACCGTCCGAACTGGGCTCCTGCCTTCGCAGGAGCACGGCGCGCCCTGAGGAGAGGGCAGCCTCAGCTTGTCTGCTCTCCACCCTTACCCGCATCTCGGCATCGGCCGAATGATGAGCCTCAGCCCACAATCCCCGCGCCGAGCAGCAGCAGCAGTTTCACGTCGACCGCGAAGCCCTCCGCCCGCCAATCCGCAATCTGCGTGTGAATCCTATCCAGCGGAACGTGGTGGACGCGTATGTCCTCGCCTTCCACGCCGCCGCCCTCGCCGGTTTTCACGAGGTCATGCGCTCGGAACAGGCTGAAGCTTTCCGACACCATGCCGGGTGAGCTGAAGAATTCGCCCAGCGCCTCCAGCCGGCCGGGACGATAGCCGGTTTCCTCCTCCAACTCGCGGGCGGCGGCGAGCGTGGCTTCCTCGCCCTCATCCTGATCACCCACCAGGCCCGCCGGCAGTTCGATGCAGCGGCGGCCGAGCGGCACGCGATATTGGTCGACCAGCAGCACATGGCGGCCATCGGCTGCGTCCTCGATGGCGAGGATGACGGCGGCGTGGATGCCCCGCGCCCGGCCGACATATTCCCATTTGCCCCGCCGCTTGGCGGTGATGAAGCGGCCTTCCCACATGATTTCCTCGGGTGAGGCCATGTCCTGTTCACTCATAATTCGATCAGCCTGTCGGGCAGTTCATTGGGATTGTCGCCGGTCGCCGGGAAGTGCTCGGCCAGCACCAGGCCGACCTGATGCACCGCTTGCGCCATGCCGTCGGCGGCGCGGCCTTCCCGCACGCCGTCGATCAGCGCGGCCATGGCGTCGCCCCAGATTTCGGGCGCGACCTTTGCGTTGATGGCGGCATCCGCGACCAGTTCCGCCCGATGCTCGTCCAGCGAAAGGTAGATGAGCACGCCGGTCCGCCCTCGCGTGCGCCCCTGGGCGACGGCGCGGAACAGGGTGATGGCGCGGCGGCGCACGCGGCGCGCCTTGGTGGCTTTCGGGGTCAGCGCCAGGCGCAGCGGCATCCAGGCCAGCGCATAGCGGACGATCAGGAATTTGAGGATCAGCAGGCCCAGCAGAACCGTCAGCAGCTTCCAGTCCTCGACCTCATGCTCCCAGCTTTGCAGCAGCCAGGAGCAAAGCGCCCGGAACTGCTGCGGAAAAGCCGCAGCGGCGGACAGAGCCAGGAACACCGCGCCGATCGCCCAGTGCAGCCCGGCATCATGATAGGCATCCGAGCGGCGCGCGACGATGGTGACGATCTCGCCGTCGGTCGCCTTTTCCGCTTCGGCCACCGCGGCGGTCACGCGGTCATGGTCGGCTTCGTTCAAATGCAGACGCATCACCAATCCCCCGAAGCGCCGCCGCCGCCGAAGCTGCCGCCGCCGCCCGAAAAGCCGCCGCCGTCTCCGCCGCCCCAACTTGATCCACCGCCGCTGCCCCAGCCGGAATCGCCTGGTCCCCAGAGGATGATCGGGCCGGACCCACCGCGATAGCGGCGGCCTTTGCCCCGGCTGGAGAACATGGACAGGACGATGATCGCGACCACGAACAGCCAGAACACCAGCATGAAACCACCGCCATCGTCCGACGCGTCCCGCGCCTTGGCCTCCGCTTGTGCCGCCAGCGCCTTCGCCTCCTCGGGCGGGAGGGTGAGCAACCTGCCGATCGCGTCCACCCCCGCATCGATCCCGCCGGGCATGTCGCCCGCCTTGAAACGGGGCGTGACGTCGTTGCGGATGATCTGGGAGGACAGCGCGTCGGTCATGATGCCTTCCAGGCCGTAGCCGACCTCGATCCGCACCTTGCGCTCATTGGGCGCGACGATCAGCAGCGCGCCATTGTTCTTTTCCTTGTCGCCTATCCCCCAGGCCCGGCCGAGCTGATATCCATAATCGGATATGTCATAGCCCTGAAGGTCGGGCAGCGTCGCGACGACCAGTTGTCGCCCGCTCTGCTGCTCCAGCGCCGCGAGCTTGCCGGTCAGCGCCTGTTCCTGTTGCGGGGAGAGCAGGGCGGCGTCATCCACCACCCGCCCGGTCAGTTTGGGAAAGCTCTGCGCTCCCGCCGCCGCCGGGATGAACAGCAGCAGCGACATGATCAGGAGCAGGCGGCGGAGCATCACCGGCTCAGTTGCCGAAATCGACCTTCGGCGCTTCTTCCGCGCCCGGCGTGGTGGCCTGGAACGGGGTCATGGGCTTGGCGCCATGGATGATCTTGGCGCCGATCGCGTCGGGGAAGGTGCGGATGCGGGTATTATAGGCGCGCACCGCTTCATTATAGTCGCGGATGGCGACGGCGATGCGGTTCTCCGTCCCTTCGAGCTGCGATTGCAGGTCGAGGAAATTCTGGTTGGTCTTGAGGTCCGGATAGGCTTCGACCGAAGCGAGCAGACGGCCCAGACCTTGTGAAAGCTGCGCCTGCGCCTGTTGGAACTGCTGCACCTTGGCGGGATCGGACAAATCCTCGGCGCTGACCTGCACGGAGGTTGCCTTGGCGCGAGCCTCCGTCACCTTGACCAGCGTGTCCTGTTCCTGCTTGCCCGCCGCCTTTACCGTGGCGACGAGATTGCCGACCAGATTGGAACGGCGCTGATATTGCGCCTGCACGTCGGCCCATTTGGCCTTGGCGACCTCCTCGGCGGCGGGGACGCTGTTGATGCCGCAGGCGGTGAGCGCAAAGGCGCCCAACAGCGGCAGGAGGAACAGGCGGAGTTGGCGCAGGATCGTCATGGAACATCCTCAAGCTTGTTTCGCTGACGGAAATAGGCGGTTGTGGAAGTCTTCGCAACGGCCCATGCTGTCATTATCGCAATCAGGACAAGGGGTTCACCATGGGGCTGATTTCCGAATTCAAGACGTTCATCGCTCGCGGCAATGTCATCGACCTGGCCGTCGGCGTGATCATCGGCGGCGCCTTCGCCACCATCACCAAATCGCTGACCGATGACCTGATCATGCCGGTCGTCGGCTATGTTTTCGGCGGTACGGATTTTTCGCGCTACTTCATTCGGCTGGGCGATATTCCCGCCGGATTCAAGGGCAATCCGGAAAGCTATGCGGACCTGAAAGGGGCGGGCGTCGCCATGCTCGGCTGGGGCGAATTTCTGACCGTGTTCGTCAATTTCCTCATCCTGGCCTTCATCATCTTCCTGCTGGTGAAGGCGGTGAACAGGCTGATGCCCAAGCCCGAGGACGCGCCCGCCGGACCGTCGGAAGAGGTGCTTCTGCTCCGCGAAATCCGCGACAACCTGAAAAAATAAGTCGTTTCCGCGACGAAAGGAGCGTGCGGCGGGAACCATCCTTCGCGCGACCAGTTGATGGGCGTCAGGGTTCCGGGCATCCGGTCCCCTTGCCGCATGACGTCAGCCCATGGGGGCGCAACAGGAGAAAACGCCGTGAAAACCTTCGTATCAGTCCTTGGCCTTGCCAGCCTGATCGCGCTTGCCGCGTGCGATTCCAAGCAGGAGAACAAGGTCGAGAACGCGTATGAGAATCAGGCGGACGCCATCGACAACCAGGCCGACAATATGGAAGCGATGGCCGATAATCTGAGCGGCAATGCCGAAAATGCCGCTGAAAACGCCGCCGACGCGCTGGAGAACAAGGCCGACGCCACCCGCGAGGCCGGCGAAAAGGCGGCTGATGCGGTCGAGAAGACTGAGAAGCGCTGACGCCTGCAAGGCTGTTTCCAAGCTGCAATGGGCGCCGCGACAAAAGGTCGCGGCGCCCCTTTTTGTGAGATTTTCCTGTCTTTAACGGGGATTTAACCACGGTCCGGCCATGGTCCGCCCGCTATCCATGAGGCGCGGGAATGGACGAGTTACTCCAGGAATTCATATCCGAAACGCAGGAAACGCTGGAAGCGTTGGCCGGAGAAGTCGTCGCCTGGGAAGCCGATCCCACGGACCGCGACCGGCTGGACGCCATTTTCCGCTTTTTCCATACCGTGAAGGGAAGCTGCGGTTTCCTGAACCTGCCGCGTTTCGAACGGCTGAGCCATGCGGCCGAGGATGTGCTGGCCGAAATCCGCGCCGGCAAGCGCCTTGCCGATCCCGCCACCGTCAGCGCCGTGCTGGGCATCATGGACCGCATCGCTGAACTGGCCGAAGCGGTGGCGATCGGCGCCGCGCTGCCGCATGAGAATGACGATTATCTGATCGCCGCCCTGACCGAGAAAGAGGCGGCGCCTGAGGAAAGCCCCCAGGAGGACGAGGTTCCGTCGGCGTCGGTCGCGGTGGCGCGGGCATCCGGCGGGCAGGCGGCGCCGCGCACCATCCGCTTGCCATTGTCGCTGATCGATCAGTTGATGAACGGCGTGTCCGACATGGTGCTGGCCCGCAACGAGCTGTCGCGCAAGCTGCGCGAGCGGTCGGGCGATCCGGAACTGGAAAGCGCCTTCGAACGGCTTTCGACCTGTGTCGCGGACATGCGCGACGCCATTTCCAAGACGCGGATGCAGCGGGTCGACCGCCTGTTCACCGCCATCCCCCGCATGGTCCGCGACCTGGGCCGGGATCTGGGCAAGCGCATCGACCTGACGCTGGAGGGCGGCGATGTCGAGATGGACCGCGAAATGGTGGAGATGGTGGTCGATCCGCTGACCCATATCGTCCGCAACAGTATCGACCATGGCATAGAGACGCCGGACAAGCGCCGCGCGCTGGGCAAGCCCGAAGCCGGGCGGCTGAAGCTGGAGGCGCGCCAGTCGGGCAACCAGATCGTGATCGAGATTTCCGACGACGGGCAGGGCATCGACACCGGCCGGCTGGTCGACAAGGCGGTCGCGGCGGGGCGCCTGACGCGGGAATCGGCGGCGCGCATGAGCGAGGCCGAGAAGCTGGACCTGATCTTTCATCCCGGCCTTTCAACCGCGAGCGAGGTGACGGCGATTTCCGGGCGCGGCGTCGGCATGGACGTGGTCCGCGCCAATGTGGAGCGGATCGGCGGCATCATCGCGCTCGACAACCGGCCGGGCAGCGGCCTGACGATCATGCTGCGCGTGCCGCTGACGCTGACTATCATTCCGGGGCTGATTGTGCGGGCCGGGGGGCTGCATTTCGCGATTCCCCGCGCCGCCGTGGTGGAGATACTGCACGACAACAACGAGACGTTGCAGATCGCGGAAGTCGGCGGGGCCAAGATCGCGACGATCCGATCCATCCGCCATTCGATGATCGATCTGGAGGATGTGCTGGGCATGGAACGGGTCGCGCAGTCCGGCCCGCGCGCGATCATGGTCGTGCGTTCGGCCAGCGGCGTGCCCTTCGCCATGGGCGTGTCGGCGGTGGAAAATCATGAGGAACTGGTGATCCGTCCCGCCTCCCCGCTGGTGATGGCGACGGGGGTCTATGCCGGCATGACCCTGCCGGACAATGGCAAGCCGATGCTGCTGCTGGATGCGGCGGGTCTCGCCAATGCGGCGCGCCTGCCCAACATCATCGACGATCAGGCGGCGCGCCGGGCCGAAGAGACGCAGGAGGCGCAGGGCGGCGTCGAGATGGTGCCCGCCTTGCGGTTCGAGGAATATTCGGGCGAGCGGCGGCTGCTCAAGCTGTCGCTGATCGAGCGGGTCGAGGATATTGACGCGAAATTGTTCGGCCGGTCGGGCGGGCGCGGCTTCGTGCGGCTGGACGGGCGACTGGTGCCGGTCGCCAACCGCCATCATGATTTCGCGGGTGAGAAGGTCGCCGCCCTGCGGCTGCGCGACGGCACGCGGGAAGCCTGCTATCCGGTCGCGGCGGTGTTGGACATCGTGGACATGCCCGCCGTGCCGGACATGGTCGCGATGCACGGCCTGCTGAGCGGGGTCGTGGTGATCGACGGTGAGCATCTGGAGGTGATCAATCCCTTCGCCCTGTTCGCCGCCTTGCCGGAGGAGGCGATGGCCGAACGCCATGGCGGCCGCTGCCTGCTGGCCGACAGCGAGGATGGCTGGACGCGGGAGATATTGGCGCCGCTGCTGCGCCAGGCGGGGCATGAGGTGGTGATGGGCCTGCCCGCCGACGCGGCGGTCGACCCGCAGGATGTGGTGCTGTTCACCGGAGCGGAGGCAGCGCAGGCCAGCGAATTGCTAGGCTGCCGCGTGGTCCATCTGCGCGCCACCCCCCGACCCAACGGCCCGCAGGACGAGAGCATCTACCGCTATGACCAGGACGCGCTGATGGCGGCCGTCTCCGGATCGCGGCGGTAAGGAGGATAAGGATATGAACCAGCTTTATCTCTTCGCCACGCTGGCCGGCACGCGGGTCGCCGTCGAAACCCGGGAGGTCGAGGCGGTGGTCAAGCTGACCGACATCTCGCCGGTGCCGGGCATGGGCGCGCATGTCGCCGGGCTTTCCGCGCTGCGCAGCCGGGTGCTGACCATCATCGACGTCGCGGCGCTGGTGCGGGGGCGGCCGACGCCCGCGGAGCAGCGCGGCTTCGCCATCATCGCGGACATTAGCGGCCACAGCTACGGGCTGATGGTCGATGCCGTCTACGACATCTGCCAGGTGCTGGAGGGCGAGCTGCCGCTGCGCGGTCAGCTCGATCCCGTCTGGTCGCCCTATGCCCGGGGCCTGGTGGAGCATGAGGGGCAGCCCTATCTGCTCGTGTCGCTGAGCGGCTTCATCGAGGCGGGCGCGGTGGCCCAGGCGGCATGAACGGGCAGCATGACGATCTTGTACCAACGTTTACCAAATCCTCGCCTTTGCCGGTTAAGGCTCCTGAAGATGGGACGCAAAACAAGGGACGCTCTATGAAAAACTGCTTGGTCGTGGATGATTCGAAGGTCATCCGCAAAGTTGCCCGCCACATATTGGAATCGCTCGACCTTCAGGTCAGCGAAGCGGTCGACGGCCGTGACGCCCTCGCGCAATGCGAAACGTCCCTGCCCGACGTCGTCCTGCTCGACTGGAACATGCCGGTGATGAGCGGGATGGAGTTCCTCCAGGCGCTGCCGGGCGCCAAGCTGGCGGCGCGGCCCAAGATCATCTTCTGCACCACGGAAAACGGCATCAGCCATATCAAGGCCGCCGTCGAAGCGGGCGCGGACGAATATGTGATGAAACCGTTCGACCGGGAGACGCTGGAAAGCAAATTGTCGATCGTCGGCGTGATCTGACGCCGCCCGGCGATTGCTCGCCCTTCTCCTGCCCTGATTTCCCGCCTTCGTTCAGAAAGATTTCCCTCGATGACCGTTCACGTGCCGATCATGGCCAGCAACCGGGACGAAGACAGGGCGCTGCGCACCCTGATCGTCGACGATTCGGTCGTGGTCCGGACGGTCATCGAACGGATATTGAACGCCGACCTGCGATTTTCGGTCTCCCACAAGACCAACAGCGCCGAACATGCGCTGGCCTATCTGAGCGAGCATGAGGTCGACCTGGTCCTGCTGGATATCGAACTGGCGGGGCAGAGCGGGCTGATGGCGCTGCCCGCGATCCTGCGGATCAACCCGCGCGCCAAGGTCGTGATCCTGTCCGGCAATTG
This sequence comes from Sphingobium sp. 15-1, assembly GCF_013375535.1. GTDB lineage: Bacteria > Pseudomonadota > Alphaproteobacteria > Sphingomonadales > Sphingomonadaceae > Sphingobium > Sphingobium aromaticivastans. Next base: position 2,036,783 of record NZ_JABXJG010000001.1, on the reverse strand, counting down.
CGAGGAGGGGAGCGCCGCGGCGGTCGAGGCGCTGGCCTTAGGCGCGAGCGACATATTGGCCAAGCCCGGCAGCGGCAGCTTTGGCGAGCATTTTCCCCAGGCGCTGATCGACCGGCTGTCGCGCCTGTTCAACGGCGCGGCGGCGCCGGTCGTGATGCGCCCTCCGCTGCGGGTCGAACCGGAGCAGGCGGCCCAGCCGCTCGCCTGTCTGGGCATTGGCGCATCGACCGGCGGCATCCATGCGCTGGGACAGCTGTTCGCCGGTCTGGCCGCGCCGCTGGGCGTGCCGATCCTGCTGACCCAGCATCTGCCGGCCAGCTTCACTCATTATTTCGTCCAGCAATTGGGCCGCATGACATCGCTGCGCGTCAAGGTGGCGGAACAGGGCGAAATCCTGGCTCCGGACATCGTCTATGTCGCGCCGGGCGACGGCAATCTCCAGTTGCGGCAGGGGCTTTACGGCCGCGTGTCCGTCATGCTGAACCCGGATCGCACCCCGGCGGGCAACCTGCCCGGCGTGGACCCGATGTTCGCCAGCATGGCGCATGTCTATGGCGCGGGCGCGGCAGGCGTGGTGCTGACCGGCATGGGCCGCGACGGCACGGTCGGCGGGCGCGACATTGTGGCGGCGGGCGGCTGGATCGTGGCGCAGGACGAGGCGAGCAGCGTCGTCTGGGGCATGCCCGGTTCGATCGCGGGAGAAGGATTGCACTGCGCTCTGCTGGAACCCCATGCGATCATGGATTTCGTGGCGCGAAGAGGAAAGAACAGAAACTGATGGCATTGCCCCCCTCGGCCCACTCTGTCCCGTCCGGTTCCGATTCCTCCTCTCGCGGGGCGGCGCGCGTCTTTTCCGGCCTGCTGGAAGCGCGCACGGGGCAGATATTGTCCGAAAGCCGGGCCTGGCGGATGGAAACGGCGCTGAAGCCGGTGCTGCGCGCCCATGGCCTGACGGATATGGACGCGCTGGCGTCCCGGCTGATGGCGCGCAAGGACGCGGCGCTGGAAAATGACGTGGTCAACGCGCTGCTCAACAATGAAAGCAGCTTTTTCCGCGATTTCCAGATTTTCGACATGATTCATCGCCATATCCTGCCGCACATCCATGCGCAGCGGTCCGACCGGACGCTGCGCATCTGGAGCGCGGGCTGCTCGACGGGGCAGGAGGTTTATTCGCTGGCGATCCAGCTCTGCAACGACATGGCCCGCTGGCGCGGCTGGCGGATCGAGATATTGGCGACCGACATCTCCACCGCCGCCATCGATCAGGCGAAGGCGGGCATCTTCACCCAGATGGACGTGCAGCGCGGCCTGCCGGTGGGCGACCTGCTCAAATGGTTCGAACCTTCGGGCGAGGATTGGTGCGCCAATCCGGCGCTGCGCCAGATGATCGATTTCCGCACCGACAATCTGTTCGATGCGCGGACGCCCAAGGGCGAATATGACCTTCTGCTCTGCCGCAACGTGCTGCTCTACTTCACGCCGGAGCGGCGCCAGAGCGTGCTTCGCCTGCTGGCGCGGCACAGCCACGCGCGGTCCGTGCTGCTGCTGGGCGCGGGCGAGACGGTGATCGGGCATAGCGACGATTTCGTGCCCCATGCCGAATTTCGCGGCGGCTATGGTCGCCGTGCCGACGCTATGGCGCGGCCGGACGGGGCGCTGCGCCGGGCGCTTTGATCCGCCTGGCCGGAAAATGCTGCGTTCCGCTTGATTGGCCTGCCGCTGTGGGTCATGGTCTGCCCGCGTTCCCAAGACGCTGACAGACGAGTGCGAGTGACTGGCCCTTCGCGATGACCGACTTTCCGATGATCGATACGCCGTCCCCCAATTTCGACGAGCGCAGCCTGCCGGTTTCCATGCTGGTGCTGCACTATACCGGGATGGCCGACGCGGCGACCGCGATCAACTGGATGGCCAGCCCGGAATCGAAGGTGTCCGCCCATTATGTCGTGACGGAGGATGGGCAGGTCATCCGCATGGTGGATGAGGACAAGCGCGCCTGGCATGCGGGGCGGGCGCATTGGCGCGGCATCGACGACATCAATTCCGCGAGCATCGGCATAGAGATCGTCAATCCGGGGCATGAATGGGGCTACCGGCCCTTCCCGGACGCGCAGATGGGGTCGCTGATCCCGCTGATCCACCAGATCGTGCAGCGCCACAAGATCACCCGTGGCAACATCGTCGGCCATAGCGACGTCGCCCCGGCGCGCAAGCAGGACCCGGGCGAGCTTTTCCCCTGGGGGCAATTGGCGCGGCTGCGGCTGGCCCTGCCGCGCCCGACCAAGAATCTGATGGACCCGCATTGGAGCGACGGCGGCTTCATGCTGGCGCTGGAGCGTTTCGGATACGACATTGCCGAGCCGCAGGCGGCGGTGGTGGCGTTCCAGCGGCGCTTCCGGCCGGAGCTGATCGACGGGATCATCGATGGCGAGTGCCGGGCGATCCTGCTGGCGCTGCTGCTGCCCAAGCCCCAGGGTGAGGACTAGGGCCTTAAGCGGCGCGATGATTAAGCGGGGATGACGGGAGCGTTGGACCTGTGTATAGGCGCCTCTGCCAGAGGGCCGGGCGGCCGCGGCGTGGCGGGTAACTTCCACGGCGAGGAAAGTCCGGGCTCCACGAAATGACGGTGCCGGCTAACGGCCGGCTGGAGTGATCCAAGGGACAGTGCAACAGAAAGCAGGTCGCTACAGCTTCGGCTCAGCGAAATTGAAAGGGTGCGGTAAGAGCGCACCGCGTCTCCGGCAACGGAAGGCGGCACGGTAAACCCCACCGGGAGCAAGACCGAATAGGGGCGGCGCGCAGTTTCGGCTGCTAGGCCTGTTTCGGCTGAGACCGCCCGGGTTGGTTGCTTGAGGGACGGAGCAATCCGTCCCCTAGAGGAATGGTCGCCACCCTTCGCAAGAGGGGGACAGAACCCGGCTTACAGGCCCTCTGGCATTTTATTCCTCCCTATGCGGAGCATGGGGAGGGGGACCGCTCGCGAAGCGAGTGGTGGAGGGGGCGACGGTGCAACCGTCGCTAGCGCGACGGCCCCTCCACCCTTCGCTTCGCGAACGGTCCCCCTCCCCATCTTGCGATGGGGAGGATTTAAATAACGGCAATTTTCATCCGCAGCCGGGGTGGCTTTCCGCCTGCGGCCTGCCTAATTTGGGAACCATGGCAAGAAGCAGCCGATCCAATGACTGGGGTTTTCCCCGCTGGCGCAGCTATGGCGCATCGCGTGAGGCGCAGCAGGTGCGTCTGTGCGACCGGCACGGCTGCGACCGCCCCGGCGACTGCCCCGCGCCCAAATCGCCCAACAGCCGCGAGCGCTGGTATTTCTGCACCGATCATGCGGCGGAATATAACCGCAACTGGGATTATTTTCAGGGCCTCGACCGGGAGGAGCGGGAACAGCGCGAGCGGGCCGAGCGGCGCGACGCGGGCGGCTATCAGAACAGCGCCTATCATGGCTGGGGCGGGCCGGGCGATGGCACCCGCTCGCGGGACGAGATGCATGCGCTCCAGGCACTGGAGCTGGAGGACGACGCCGATTTCGAGGCGGTGAAGAAAAGCTGGCGGCGTCTGGCCAAGGAATATCATCCCGACGTGAAGCCCGGCGACGCGCAGGCAGCCGTGCGCTTCCAGACGATCCAGGCCGCTTATGAAGTGCTGCGCGCCGCCGAGGAGCGGCGGACGTGGAAGCCGCGGGAGCGCGCGGATTGAAGGATCGCGTCCGGTCGAACTGGGATCATGCGGTGCTGGTCTGCCGCAAATGTTCGAAGAAGCTGGACGGCGGTTTTGGTCCCGATGGCGATGAACGGCTGGCTAAGGCGCTGCGTCGGCATCTTTCGCTGAAAAAGGGGCGCAAGGCGGGGGCGGGGATCGTCGAGGTCAATTGCCTGGGCGTCTGCCCCAAGGGCGCGGTGACGGTCGTGAATGGCGCGCAGGCGCGCGATTGGTTGCTGGTGCGGCCGGGCGCCGATCTGGATGAACTGGCCGGGGCGCTGGAATTGGCTCCGCTTGGCGAGTCGTCGAGCCGTCCCGACCGAGATATTGCTGTTCCCACGTCACCCCGGGCTTGACCCGGGGGCCCGCTTTTTTTGAGGCCGCACCCCGCCGACGAAGGCAGCGGGACCCCGGATCAAGTCCGGGGTGACGATAGGGGGATGTCCACCAGCCTCTCATCGCTGCCCTGAACCAAATTTCGACGCGCCCTTAACCCACGCGCCTGATTCGCGGCGCCTCGATCAATCCGGCATCCGCGAGCAGAGGCATCAGCAGCCCCTCTTCCTTATGCATCCGGTTCAGGATGGCGCCCAGCATCTCGCGGCTTTCGTAGCAGAAATCCGCCCATTCGCGCTCGATCCGATCGTCGCTCCAGCGGGACATATAGGCGGAAAAGGCTTGGGCGATCGGCGCCATCTCGATTTCGAGCCGGCCTGCCGTGTCGCGCAGCAGATCATGCGCCTGCCGCTGCATATTGGGGTAGAAAATCCGGTCTTCCAGCGCCAGATGCGCCATCAGCAGCCGGGCGAATTGCCAGCGCAGCGTGCCCAGTCTTTGCGGATTGCCGTCGTCCGCGATCGCTTGCCGAAACCGGGCCGCGAGAGCCTCCAGTTCGTCATGCTGTCTTTGCAATTCGTCGAGGTCCATGACCGTTTCCCTCGTCCCCTGTAAAGCATCTTCCGATAGCGGGGTTAAGAAACGGTTGTGCCGTCTTCGCAAAGACTTGGATGGATCGCCCGCCGCGCGTCCCACGCGGCGGGCGATCTGTCGTTCAGGCGGGCTGATCGGCGCGGCTGACGCCCTGGCCGTCGAGATTCTGCGCCGCGAAATCCCAGTTGATCGCTTCCTTGAGGACGCGGTCGGCATAGTTGGGGCGGGCGTTGCGATAGTCGATATAATAGGCATGTTCCCACACATCGAGGATCAGCAGCGGCGCGTGGCCTTCATGCGCGACCGGCGTGTCGGCGTCGTGATAGCTGGTCACTTCCAGCTTGCCGTCCTTCAGGATCAGTGCGGCCCAGCCGCTGGCGAAATGGCCGACGGCTTCGGCCTTCAGCTTTTCCACCAGCGCGTCGACCGAGCCGAAGGCTTCTTCGATCTTGGCCAGCAGCTCGCCGCTTGGCGCGGTCTTGGCGGGCGAGAGCGACTGCCAATAGAAAGTGTGGTTCCAGATCTGGCCGACCTGGTTGAACAGGCCGCCCTTGGACGACTTGATCAGTTCGACCAGCGACTTGCCCTGGAGCGCGGCGTCGGCGGCGACCAGTTCATTGGCCTTCACGACATAGGCATTATGGTGCTTGCCATGGTGGAAATCGAAGGTTTCGGCGGTCAAAATGTCGCCAAAAGCATCCTTGGGATAGGGCAGGGGGGGCAGGACAAAGGCCATGTGGGAACTCCTCGGGTTCTTGGGTCGGATGGCCACATAACGATGATGCGGCCGGAAGGCTCCCCGCCCCTAGCAGCGTTATCGGCTGACGGAAAACAGGATATTTTCGTCTAAGATACGGAAATATCCATGTGACAGCGGCGTAACGATCGCATAGCATCACCGGTCAGGCCGCCCGGAGAATGCGGCGGTCGGAAACTTGGGGGAAGGGTCCATGGCAAAATTCTTCGGCAATCTGCATCTTGTGCTGGTCGCGGGGCTGCTGCTCGCGATCGCGGTCATGTTCGGCGCGCATGCGGGGATGGTGGACGCCAACACGATCTTCCGATGGCTGCACCTCTTCTTCGGCATCACCTGGATCGGGCTGCTTTATTATTTCAATTTCGTCCAGATCCCGACCATGCCGAAAATCCCGGCGGAACTGAAGCCGGGCGTTTCCAAGCATATCGCGCCCGCCGCCCTGTTCTTCTTCCGCTGGGGCGCGGCGATGACGGTGCTGACCGGGCTGATCGTGGCCTGGCTGGCGGGCTATATCCATCAGGCGCTGTTGGTGCAGGCGCCCTATACGCTGATCGGCATCGGCATGTGGCTGGCGCTGATCATGGCGTTCAACGTCTGGTTCGTGATCTGGCCGAACCAGAAGAAGGCGCTGGGCATCGTCCCGGCGGAGGATGACGTGAAGGCGAAGGCGGCGACCACCGCGATGATGTTCAGCCGGATCAACACCCTGCTGTCGCTGGCGATGCTCTATTGCATGGTGAATTTTAGCTGATTTTGCTTTGACCGAATGAAGTGTGACATGCTCCTGCGCAGGCACTCGAACGAGACGAGTGGATGGTGAGAGTCCAGTTCCGACGTCTCAACTGGGTTCCTGCCTGCGCAGGAACACGGCCCACTTAATCGGACAGGTCGCCCGGCCGATCTCAACCCTGCGGCGGGGTGGTTTCGCCTATCTCTTCGCTGTCCAGCTTCTCGCCCAGGTCGAGGCCGTGGCGCATCAGCATTGGGATATTGGCGGCGGCGAAGACGACCGACACGATGGTCACGCCCCACACCTTGACGGCCAGCCAGCTATCGAAGCTCATCGTCCGGCGCATGATCTCATTGGCGAGCGCCATGGCGACGAAGAACAAGGCCCAGTTGCGCGACAGCTTGCGCCAGCCGGTCTCCGTCAGCCCGTCATAGGCGGCCTGCAGCAGATATTTGAGCAGCGGCTTGCCCCGCATCAGCCCCGCGAACAGCATCAGCGCGAAAAAGGCGTAGATGATGGTCGGCTTCAACTGGATGAAGCTCTGGTCGCGGAAATAGATGGTGAGGCCGCCGAAGAAGAGGATCAGTAGCGCGGAGAGCCAGAGCATGGGCGACACGCGGCCCAGCTTCACCCTGGAGACGATCACGGCGACGACGATTGCGGCCATGAAGGCAGCGGTGCCGAATATCATGGCGGTGATCGGATTGCCCGGCCCCCAGAGCCAGCCCGTCCCCTTGTAGCTCAGGAAGAAGACGAGGAGAGGGCCGAAGTCCAGCGCGAGGCTGAGATTGCCGTTGTGGGCGGGTTTTTTGGGGTCAGCCATATATTATCCTTCGTCATTCCCGCGAAGGCGGGAACCCATCTCCTGCCATATCCCCAGTTGCAAGGTCGGGAGATGGATCCCCGCCTTCGCGGGAATGACGGAAAAGGGATGGGAAGGGTGGCAAGCGAAGTCACCGCGCATAGGCCGTCCCCGCAATCGCCCGCGCCATGTCGCCCGGATCGAACGGCCGCAAATCCTCGATCTTCTCGCCCACGCCGATAGCATGGATGGGCAGGCGGTATTTCTCCGCCGCCGCGACCAGCACGCCGCCGCGCGCGGTGCCGTCCAACTTGGTCATGACCAGCCCCGTCACCTGCGCGACTTCCTTGAACACCTCGATCTGGCTCAACGCATTCTGTCCCGTGGTGGCATCCAGCACCAGCACAACGTCATGCGGCGCCGCCGGGTTCAACCGGCCCAGCACGCGGCGAATCTTCGCCAGCTCGTCCATCAGTTCGGTCTTGTTCTGAAGGCGGCCCGCCGTGTCGACGATCAGCACGTCGATGCCGGTTTCCGTCGCCTGCTTCACCGCGTCGAACACGATGCCCGCCGCGTCGCCGCCTTCCTTGCCCGCGACGATGGGGATGCCCAGCCGCTCCGCCCAGACCTTGAGCTGGCCGATGGCGGCGGCGCGGAACGTGTCGCCCGCCGCCAGCATCACGCCATAATCCTGCTCCAGAAAGAGGTTGGCGAGCTTGGCGATGGTGGTGGTCTTGCCCGACCCGTTGACGCCGATGACCAGGATGACCTGCGGGCGGGGGAACGCCTCGATCTCCAGCGGGCGGGCGACGGGAGCGAGGGTCTTTTCGATCTCCTCCGCGATGATCTCGCGCAGATAATCTTCGGTGAGTTCGCGATTGTAGCGCCCTTCGGACAGACGGTCGCGCACGCGGGCGGACATGGCGGGGCCAAGGTCGCTGACGATCAGCGCTTCCTCGATCTCGTCCAGGGTCTGCTCGTCGAGCGCGGCCTTGCCGAAGAGGCCGGTGAGATTCTCCCCCAGCTTGTCGGACGTGCGCTTGAGGCCGCCGAAGAGGCGATCGCGCCAGGATGTTTCAGCCATTATGCAATACCGTCATTCCCGCGAGGGCGGGAATCCATCTCCCGCCTTATCCGTAACTGCTTGCGCCGGAGATGGATTCCCGTCTTCGCGGGAATGACAAATCCCTATCACGCCGCCTCTTGCGCGATCAGCGCGCCATTCTCAAGGCCCGTGATGGCCGCATGGATGATGGAGGAGGGGGATTGCGGCGCGGTGAAGCGCACCGGGGCGAAATTTTCCGCATGGCCGGAAAGCCCGTTGCGTTCGACCAGCACGGCTTGCCGGGAGCCGATGAGGCTCTGGAGCCAGCTTTCCCGCTGCGCCTCGCAGGCGGCGCGCAGCCGGGCGGCGCGGGCCTTGATGGTGGCGCGGTCGACCTGCGGTATGCGGGCGGCGGGGGTGCCGGCGCGGGGGGAATAGGGGAAGATATGGCCGTGGACGATGGCGCATTCTTCGACCAGCCTCAGGCTGTTGTCGAACATCGCGTCGTCCTCGGTCGGGAAGCCGGCGATGATGTCGGCGCCGATGCTGATGTCCGGACGGGCGGCCTTGAGGCGTTCCACGATGCGGACGGCGTCGCTGCGGCTGTGGCGGCGCTTCATGCGCTTGAGGATCATGTCGTCGCCCGCCTGAAGCGAAAGGTGCAGGTGCGGCATCATGCGCGGCTCATGGGCGATGAGGTCGAACAGGCGCTCATCGATCTCCACGCTGTCGAGCGAGGAGAGGCGCAGCCGGGGGAGGCCGGGCACGCCCTTCAGGATGCGCTCGATCAGCAGGCCGAGCGAGGGCGCGCCGGGCAGGTCGGGGCCGTAGCTGGTGACGTCCACGCCGGTCAGGACGATTTCCTGATAGCCCGCGTCGACCAGTTCCCTGGCCTTGTCGATGACGGCGCCGGCCGGGACCGAGCGGCTGTTCCCCCGGCCATAGGGGATGATGCAGAAGGTGCAGCGATGGTCGCAGCCATTCTGCACCTCCAGGAAGGCGCGGGCATGTTCGGCAAAGGCGCTCGCCATATGGGGCGCGGTCTCGCGGACGGACATGATGTCGGAGACTTTGACCGGGGCATTCACTTCGCTCGAAACGAACGGGATGTAGTGAGCCGGGTCCATCTTCTCGCGATTGCCGATCACCGCGTCGACTTCGGCCATGGCGGCGAAGGTCTCCGGCTCCGTCTGGGCGGCGCAACCCGTCACCATGATGCGCGCATCGGGTCGGTCCCGGCGGGCGCGGCGGATGGCCTGGCGGGTCTGGCGGACTGCTTCGCCCGTCACGGCGCAACTGTTGACGACGATCAGGTCATCCTGCCCGCCCGCCATTTCGCGGATCGCCTCGCTTTCCGCGATATTGAGGCGGCAGCCGAGCGTGATGATCTGCGGCCCGCTCATCAGAAGCGCGCCCAGTCAGCCTCGCCATCGAAGACATGGGTGGCAGGGCCGGTCATCAGGATGTGCCCGCCCGGCGCCCAGTCGATCAGCAGATCGCCGCCGGGCAAGGTGACGCGGGTCGGCCCGCTCGCCAGCTTGCGCCGCACCGCCGCCACCGCTGTCGCGCAGGCGCCGGTGCCGCAGGCCCGCGTCAGGCCCGCGCCGCGCTCCCAGACGATCAGGCGGATGTGATTCTCGCCTACGACTTGCGCGAAATTCACGTTCACGCGGGCCGGGAACAGCGGGTCCGTCTCGATCATCGGCCCCAGCCGCTCGATGTCCACCGCGTCCAGATCGTCGCAGAAGAAGATCACGTGCGGATTGCCGACATTGACCGCGACCGGAGCGGGCAGCTCCTCCCAGCTTACCGGCATGGTCAGCGTGTCCATGGCGTAGGAGAGGGGGATCGCGTCCCACTCCAGCCGGGGCTCGCCCATGTCGACGCTCGCGCCGCCGTCGACGCTCTTTGCGTCCAGCAGCCCGGCCTTGGTCTCGATCAGCACGTCGCGCCCGACGAACAGGGGCACGCAGCGGGTCGCGTTGCCGCAGGCCTCCACTTCGCCGCCGTCGCTGTTGAAGATGCGCATCGACACGTCGGCGCGCGTGCTGTTGCCGATCAGGATGAGCTGGTCGCAGCCGATCCCGGCATGACGGTCGGCAATGGCCTGCGCGCGCGCCGCCGTCATGTCGAGCGCGGCTTCCCGCGCGTCGATCACGACAAAATCGTTGCCCAGCCCATGCATCTTCGAAAAACGGCCCATAGTGGGCGCGCATGTAAGGCTTGTGAGGCGAAAAGACCAGCCTATGCCGCGCTGAGCGATGCGCGCTTGCGTCCATAGAGGAAATAGACGGCCAGACCGATGGCGTTCCAGATCAGGCAGGCGAGGATAGTCTTCATCGGCAGGCTGATGAACAGATAGGCGCAGCCGCCGATCGCGCCCAGCCCGACCAGCCATCCGGCCGGGGTGCGGAAGGGGCGTTTCATGTCGGGGCTGCGCCGCCGCAGGATCAGCAGGCAGGCGCCCACGGCGGTGAAGGCGATCAGCGTCCCCGCATTGGCGAGCGCGGCGATCTCGTCGATGGGCAGCACGCCCGCGATGATCGCGACCAGCACGGCGGTGACGGCGGTGATCCGGGCGGGCGTGCCGCGCTTCGAGATTTGCGCCAGCCGCTGCGGCAGGAAACCGTCGCGGGCCATGACGAGGAAGATGCGGCTCTGCCCATAGAGGAAGCCCAGCAGCACCGTCGGCAGCGCGATCACCGCCGCGATGGCGACGATTCGCGCCACCTGACCCTGGCCCATTTCGCGCAGGATCAGCGCCAGCGGTTCAGGACTGTCGGCAAAGCGGGTGAAAGGCATGGCGCCGATGGCCGCCGCCGCGACCAGCACATAGATCAAGGTGCAGACGATCAGCGATCCGACGATGCCGATGGCGAGGTCGCGGTCCGGGTTCTTTGCTTCCTCCGCCGCGGTGGAGATGGCGTCGAAGCCGTAGAATGCGAAGAAGATGATCGCCGCCGCCGCCATGACGCCGCGCTCCACCCCGTCCGGACCCATCGACTTGGCGAAGCCGAAGGGCATGAAGGGATGGAGGTTCTGCGCGTCGAAGGCAGGCAGGGCGATGGCGACGAACAGGCTCAAGGTCGCGATCTTGATGAGGACGAGCAGCGAGTTCAGCCGGGCGCTTTCATGGGTGCCGAGCATCAGCAGCCCGGCCACCACGGCGATGATGAAGATGGCTGGCAGGTTGACGAGGCCGCCCAGTTCCGGTCCTTTGGTGAGCAATTCCGGAAAGCCCATCGAGGTCAGCAAAGGCGCGGCATAGCCCGACCAGCCCACCGCCACGGTCGACACCACCAGCGAATATTCCAGGATCAGGCTCCACCCGACGATCCAGGCGATGCCTTCGCCCAGCACGACATAGCTGTAGCTGTACGCGCTCCCGGCGGCGGGCATCATGGTGGAAAGTTCCGCATAGGCCAGCGCCGCGCAGGCGCAGATCGCGCCCGCAATGGCGAAGGACAGCAGCACCGCCGGCCCCGCCCGGTCCGCGCCGACGCCGATCAGGGTCAGGATGCCGGTCCCGACAATCGCCCCCACGCCCAGCGCCAGCAGATGCGGCCAGGACAAGGTGCGGGCCAGCCTGTGCCCTTCATGGGCGGGCATCATCGCCTCCATCGGCTTGCGGCGCGTCCAGCTCATATCTTTCTCCCCTTTTCCGGGTGTCTTGCCGTCGCGGGCGCGGCTGGCAAGAGGAATTTGTACATATGTAAGGCAACAGGCCGCTGCCCCTCGCGACTCCCCTGATATTCTGTTAGAGGGACGCAAACAAAGGTCGCGATGGCTTTCATCTTCTGCAGGGAGGGGGCGTCCCATGGATGCTGCTGCGTCGACCGTTCTGGATTCGGTCCGGAATATTGGGGTCCGGAATAACGGCTTTTATCTGGGAATGTCGGTCGCCATCGCGGCGACGGTGATTGGCGGCTTCGGCTCCTTCGCGTTGCGCGGGTTGGTGGATGTCGGCCGCGTGCCCTATTGGGTGCATGTCCATGGCGCGGTGTTCGTGAGCTGGACGCTGCTGTTCGTGATGCAGAATGCCTTCGTCCATCGCGGCTCGATGACCCTGCACCGGCGCATGGGATGGGCGGCGGTGGGGTTGGCGGCGGCGATGGTGCCGCTGGGCATCGTCACCGTGAGCATGGCGGTGGTTCTCGACCGCGTGCCGCCTTTCTTCACGCCGCCGATCTTCCTGGCGTTGAGCGCGCTGGAGCTGATCGCCTTCGTCACGCTGCTGACCGGCGCGATCCGGTTGCGGCGCCGGACCGAGTGGCATCGGCGGCTGATGCTCTGCGCCATGATTGCGATCATCGGGCCTGCCCTGGGGCGCATCCTGCCGATGCCGCTGCTGGGGCCCTGGGGCGGGCTTGCGGTGTTGGGTGGGCAGTTGCTGTTCGTGGCGGTGGGGATCGCGCATGATCTCGCCTCGCGCGGGCGGGTGCATCCGGCCTATGGAGTCGGCGCGGCGGTGATCGCGGTCGAAGGGCTGGCCGTGCCGGTGCTGGCCGCGACGCCGCCCTTCCTCTGGCTCGCTTCGGCTTTGGCGGCCTGAGTTTCGGTTGCGTCGGGCGCCCGCTTGCGTTAAGGGCGCCCCTGCAATCGGGCGGTCCGCTGCCTGATACCCTGACAGATCCATGGCGCTCAAGAGGAGCTTCGGATGGACGCTGGCCGGCGAGGATTCGCCCGCCGGCGATTTTGTCGTTTGGCGGGGTAGGCGCAGTTTTCCGGGCTTTTCGGCCCAAATGAGGTGATGATGTTCGATTCGCTAAGCGATCGTCTCGGTGGGGTATTCGACAAGCTGCGTGGGCGCGGTGCGCTGACGGAGGACGATGTCCGCGCCGCGATGCGCGAGGTGCGAATCGCGCTGCTCGAGGCCGATGTCGCCCTGCCCGTCGTCCGCCAGTTCGTCGAACAGGCGACGGAGCGGGCTGTCGGCAGCGATGTGCTGCGCTCGGTCACGCCGGGCCAGATGGTCGTCAAGATCGTCTCGGACACGCTCACCGAAACGCTGGGCGCCGAAACCTCCGAGCTGCTGATCGATGTGACCCCGCCCGCCGTCATCATGATGGTCGGTTTGCAGGGGTCGGGCAAGACCACCTCTACGGCCAAGATCGCCAAGCGGCTCAAGGAAAAAGAGCGCAAGAAGGTGCTGATGGCGTCGCTCGACGTCCAGCGCCCCGCCGCGCAGGAACAGTTGGCGGTGCTGGGCACGCAGACCGATGTGGCGACCCTGCCCATCGTGCCGGGCCAGCAGCCGGTCGACATCGCCAAGCGGGCGTTGCAAGCGGCGAAGCTGCAAGGCTTCGATGTGGTGATGCTGGACACCGCCGGCCGTCTGCACGTCGACCAAGCGTTGATGGACGAGATGAAGGCGGTGGCCGAAGTCTCCAACCCGGCGGAAATCCTGCTGGTGGTCGACTCGCTGACCGGTCAGGACGCGGTGAATGTCGCGACCAGCTTTACCGCGCAGGTGCCGCTGACGGGCGTGGTGCTGACCCGGATGGACGGCGATGCCCGTGGCGGTGCGGCGCTGTCGATGCGTGCTGTGACGGGCCGTCCGATCAAGTTCGCGGGTACCGGCGAGAAGCTGGATGCGATCGAGCAGTTCCACCCGGCGCGTGTGGCGCAGCGTATCCTGGGCATGGGCGATGTCGTCTCGCTGGTCGAAAAGGCTGCCGAGGCGGTCGACGCCGAGGAAGCGGAAAAGCTCGCCAAGAAAATGGCCAAGGGTCAGTTCGACATGAACGATCTGCGCGCCCAGTTGGGTCAAATGCGCCGCATGGGTGGTCTTGGCGCGCTGGCGGGGATGCTGCCGGGGCTGAAAAAGGCGCAGGCGGCGATGGCGAACAGCGGCGCCAACGACAAGACGCTGATCCATCTCGACGCGATGATCGGCTCCATGACGCCCAAGGAGCGGGAAAAGCCCGCCCTCATCAACGCCAAGCGCAAGATTCGCATCGCCAAGGGCAGCGGCACCACGGTGCAGGAAGTGAACCGTCTCCTGAAAATGCATCAGGAAATGGAAACGGCGATGAAGAAGATCCGCAAGATGGGCGGCCTGAAGGGGCTGGCCAAGATGTTCACCGGTGGTGGGCTCGATGGGATGCTCGGCGGTGGCGGCGCGCCTCCGCAGGGTCTGCCGGGATTGGGCGGCAATATGCCGAACCTGCCGCCCGGCTTTCAGAATTTCCTGAAGAAATAAGCAAATTCAACATTTTGGTTTAGAGTAGAAAGGTCAATTTCCATGGCAACGTCCATCCGTCTTTCGCGCGGCGGTTCCAAGAAGCGCCCCTATTACCGCATCGTCGTGGCCGACAGCCGCGCTCCGCGTGACGGCAAGTTCATCGAGCGCATCGGCAGCTACAACCCCGTCCTGCCCAAGGGCGACGAGAAGCGCGTCGTGATCGACGTCGAGCGCGCGAAGCATTGGGTTGCCGCCGGCGCCCAGCCGACCGACCGCGTGGCCCGCTTCCTCGACGCCGCCGGCGTGAAGGAACGCGCTGTCCGCAACAACCCGAAGAAGGCTGAGCCGGGTCAGAAGGCCAAGGATCGCGCCGAAGACCGCGCCGCCAAGGCTGCGGAAGCCGCTGAAGCTGCCGAAGCCGCCAAGGTTGCCGCCGCCGAAGCCGCTGCCGCTCCGGCCGTGGAAGCTCCGGCTGCTGAAGAAGCCGCTCCGGTTGAAGAAGCTGCCGCCGAGCAGACCGAAGGCTGATCGACTTGACCGACAAGCCCGTCACTCTCGCCGTCATCATCGGTGCGCATGGGGTGGCGGGCGAAGTCCGTCTGAAGCTGTTCGGGGAGGGGGCGGAGACGCTCAAATCCTATGGCAGCTTCGATGCGGCGGGGCGCACGCTGACGTTGAAGTCGGTGCGTCCTGGTCCCAATGGCGCGGTGGCGCGCTTTGCCGAGGTCGGTGATCGCACTGCGGCGGAAGGGCTGCGCGGCACGGAACTGACCGTGCCGCGTTCGGCTTTGCCTGCCTTGGGCGAGGGCGAATATTATCATGCCGATCTGATCGATCTGCCCTGTTTCTCCAGCGATGGCGAAGGATTGGGGAATATCGTCGCGGTCGAGAATTTCGGCGCGGGCGACATCATCGAGGTCGAGCGGCCCAACGGCAAGCGCTTCATGGCGCCGATGCATGCGGTGACGATCGCGGATGAGCGGGCGGTTATAGAGGCTGCTTTCGCGGCCTGAGTTTTCGCTCGCTGGATAATAGAACTGCCGTGCTCCTGCGAAGGCAGGAGCCCAGTCCCGCCGTCTGAACTGGGCTCCTGCCTTCGCAGGAGCACGTTGTGAATTAATCAGAGGCATTACGAGGGCGCGAACCATGCCGAAACTTCTTGCCGCTCTCTATCTGCTTCTGATGGTCGCCGCTGGTTGGCGGCTCTTCACCATGTCCTGGTCGCGGGCGCTCAAGATCGCTGCGGCCATGGCGCTGGTCATTCCCATCCCGATGCTGTTCCTGCTGCCCGCGCTGATGCAGCCTGACCGGCCCTTCGCAGACCTGCTGCGCGCCATCGGCATTGCGCTGATGCTGGGCGGCGCTGCGTCGCTGCTGGGCGGCATGGCGGGGGCGTGGCTCAAGGCGCGCAAGACGTGAGCTTTCAGGCGCAGATATTGACGCTCTATCCGGAGATGTTTCCGGGGCCGCTGGGCGTGTCGCTCGCCGGGCGGGCGCTGGCGGAGGGGAAATGGGCCTGCGATCCCATCCACATCCGCGACTTCGCCGCGGACAAGCATCGCACGGTGGATGACACGCCAGCGGGCGGCGGCGCGGGCATGGTGCTGCGCGCGGACATCCTGGCCAAAGCCATCGATCATGCGCTGGAAAAGGCTCCCGACCTGCCCGTCATCGCCATGACGCCGCGTGGCGCGCCGGTCACGCAGGGGCGCATTCGCCAGCTTGCCGCCGGTCCCGGAGCCACCATCCTCTGCGGCCGGTTCGAGGGTTTCGACGAGCGGATTTTCGAGGCTCGCCCGGTCGAGCAGATCAGCATGGGCGACATCATCCTTTCCGGCGGAGAAATGGGCGCTTTGATGCTGCTGGATGCTTGCATCCGCCTGCTTCCTGGGGTAATGGGCGCCGCTTCCAGTGGGGATGAGGAGAGCTTCGAAAGCGGCCTTCTCGAATATCCCCACTATACCCGACCCGTTATATGGGAAGGGCGTACGATCCCCGAAGTGTTGCGATCGGGGGATCATGCGAAGATCGCCGCCTGGCGGAAACAAAGGGCGGAGGATGACACACGGCTAAGGCGGCCGGACCTTTGGGAACGCCATATCGGCGTTCGGGACCAGTCGCCCTCTGGTGCGCAACGCGAAAAACAGGACTTGAAGTCATGAACTTGATCCAGCAGATCGAGGCCGAGAATATCGCGGCCCTCGCCAAGGATATTCCGGAATTCCGCCCCGGCGATACGCTGCGCGTCGGTGTGAAGGTCATCGAAGGTGAGCGCAGCCGCGTCCAGAATTATGAAGGCGTCTGCATCGCCCGCTCGAACAAGGGCATGGGCAGCAACTTCACCGTGCGCAAGATCAGCTTCGGTGAAGGTGTGGAGCGCGTCTTCCCGCTTTATTCCCCGAACATCGATTCGATCACCGTCGTCCGCAAGGGCGTGGTGCGTCGCGCGAAGCTCTATTATCTGCGTGGCCGCACCGGCAAGCGCGCTCGCATTGCCGAGCGCCGCGACGTGCGCAGCGAGGATTGATCGCTTTCACACTGTCTTGACAGTTGTAAAAAAGAGACAGGCGGCGCCCCATGCGGGTGCCGCCTTTTTCTTTGCTTTTTAATGATTTGCCGGAAAATGGCTTTTGTTGGCGCGTGCCGCGCCGAACCTGATTTTGCGCCATAGCAGAAATTCGTTTCTCTTCGATGGCGGTTTTGTGTCAGCGTTCCGTTTCTAGAGACTACTCAATATTTCCAACGACCAAATCTGTCGATTTGGCGCTGGGGAAGTACGTCTCGAATATTTCTGTTGAACCTGGACCAATAAAAATAAGAAAATACCCGTCGGGAGAGGCTCTCTTCATAACAGAAGCAAGGGGGCTGTTCATGAACTGCAAGAATTTCGTTTCCCGCGCCGCCATGATTATTGCGCTGTCGTCTCCAGCGGCCGTTCTGGCCCAGACCAGCGATCCTCAGGCGGCCTCCGCCACCGATGGCGCAGCGATCATCGTCACCGGCACGCGCCTCACCGGCATGCGGGCGGCCGACAGCCCGGCGCCGATCCAGCTTTTGAGCGCGGACACATTGCAGCGCACGGGGTCTCCCGATCTGATGCAGAGCCTGGCGCAGCAGCTTCCCTCGGTTCAGGCGCAATCCTTCGGCGGCGACCTTCAGGCGCATAATCTGCAGATGAAGCTGCGCGGCCTCAGCCCGAACCACACGCTGATCCTGGTCAACGGCAAGCGCCGCCACGGCACCGCCAACGTGTCCGTCGCGGGCGGTCCCTATGGCGGCAGCGCGGCGCCCGACGTCAGTTTCATCCTGCCCGAATCGATCGAGCGCGTCGAAGTGCTGCAGGATGGCGCCGCCGCCCAATATGGTACGGACGCGATCGCGGGCGTCATCAACTTCCTCCAGAAAAAGGCCGAC
Organism: Sphingobium sp. 15-1; assembly: GCF_013375535.1. Classification (GTDB taxonomy): domain Bacteria; phylum Pseudomonadota; class Alphaproteobacteria; order Sphingomonadales; family Sphingomonadaceae; genus Sphingobium; species Sphingobium aromaticivastans. Next base: position 2,019,210 of record NZ_JABXJG010000001.1, on the reverse strand, counting down.
CATGGCGGGTCGATCAACCTGACCGGCGGCGAATATTACGACCAGGGCGGCAAGACCTACGCGATCGGCGGCAATATCGGCATGGCGCCCTTCGACGGGGCCTATCTGAACATTTCCGCGCAGAAGAAGCATAAGGGGTTCAGCTTCCGCGGCGACATCAACCCGCAGGCGATCAAGCTGTCCTCAACCTATCCCGAAATCAAGAATCTGCCCGGCTATCCCTATACCAACCGGATCATAGGCGATCCGCACATCGACCAGACGGTCGTGAACTATAATGCCGGCTATGAATTTGGCGATTATGAAATCTACAGCTTCGGCAGCTATGGCCACAAGAAGGCCGCCGCCTATGAAAACACCCGTCCGCCGACGACCGTCGTCAGCGCCAGCGGCGTGCCCTATTATGCGGGCGGTTTCCAGCCGCAGGAGCGGATCGACGAGACCGATTATTCGGCGACCGGCGGTTTCCGCGGCACGATCGGCGACACGACCTTCGACCTGGCGTCCACCTACGGCAAGGATCTGGTCAAGGTCTATGTCTACCACTCGGCCAATGCCCAGCTTTACGCCGATACTGGCTTCACCCCCGAAACCTTCCACAATGGCGATTTCTTCAACACCCAGTGGAGCAACACGCTCGACCTGACGCATGCGTTCGACGTGGGGCTGTCGGAGCCGATCAACGTGGCGGCGGGCCTGGAATATCGGCATGAAACCTTCGGAATCCGGGCAGGCGATCCGGCATCCTATTATGGCGGCGGCGCACAGTCCTTCTTCGGTTACAGCCCCAATGACGCGGGCAAGTATAAGCGGGACAATTTCTCGCAATATCTGGACATCAGCCTGAAGCCGGTCGAAAACTGGCTGGTCGACGGCGCGGTGCGTCATGAACATTATAGCGATTTTGGCGACACCACTGTCTTCAAGCTGACCAGCCGCTACGATTTTTCCGATGCCTTCGCCCTGCGCGGCACGGTCAGCACCGGCTTCCGCGCACCGACGCTGGCCGAAGGGGGCTATTCGGGCCTGAATGTCGGGCCGGGCTTCATCGGCGGCGTGCTCCCGCCCGCGTCGGCTGCGGCAGGGGCGCTGGGCTTTGGCGGTCTCAAGCCTGAAAAGTCGACCAACTTCAGCCTGGGCACCGTCTTCAACCCGACGCGCAACTTCACCCTGACGCTCGACGCCTATCAGATCACGATCCGCAACCGCATCATGACCTCGACGGCTTTCTCCGGCTTCACCGGCAATCGCTGTCCGGCGGGCTATGCCGGCAGCAATGCGGCGGCCTGTCTGCCCTTCGATGCGGACCAATATGCCATCTACAACCAGCTCGCGGTGCTGAGCGCGGTGAATGCGGCGCTGGGCGGCAGCAGCACGGTGACGGATTGGCGGACAGCGGACGCGATCCCGGCCTATGTGCTGTTCGCGGACAATGGCGTCGACCGGAACACAGAGGGCGGCGTGTCGGTGCAGAGCTTCGTCAACGGCGTGAAGATGCGCACCCGCGGCGTCGATCTGGTGGCGAGCTACCTTGCCGATCTGGGCGAACTGGGCAGGCTCGACCTGACCCTGACCGGCAATTACAACGAGAACAAGGTTCTGGGCATCAATCCGCTTCCCTCGGCGCTCTATTCCAGCACCGTCAATCCCGAGCTGACGCGCCTGATCGACGCGACGAGCGAGGTGGAACTGGAGCATAGCACGCCGCGCTTCCGGGGCACGTTCAACGCCTTCTGGACCTGGGGCAAGTTCACCGCCAACCTGCGCGAAAGTTATTATTCGCAGGTCTACACGCTGGAAACCGCGCGCAGCGGCCCGGATGCGGGCAATCTGATCAAGGTTCCGGTCAAAGAGGCGTTCATCACCGACCTTGAACTCGGCTATCAGATCGCGAAGCCGATCAAGATCTCCGTAGGCGCGAACAATCTGTTCAACAAATATCCGACCGAGCGGTCCAAGGCGTTCATCCGCAACACGGAGCTGGCCAATCAGGAACGCGGCTATTCGACGAGCAAATATCCGACCTTCTCGCCCTATGGCATCAATGGCGGCTATTATTATGCGCGGGTGAACGTGACCTTCTAGGGTGTGTGGGGATTCAGTTCAGGGTGGAGCGAAAAAGGTGGATTTCGAGAACCGGCGCGCAGCGTACTCAAAGTACGTGAGCACTGGAAGCGCAGAAAGCCGCCATTTGCAGCCCGCCATGGGCTGAATCCCCACATACCCTAGAGCATCGTGCGCAAAAGTGGGAACCGTTTTGCGCTTAAAACGATGCGACAACAAAAGCTTAGAGCGCGCGGCCTGCGTCCGATTTAACGCAGCGCGCTCTAAAGAGCATGGGCGGGCCTTGCGGCCCGTCCTTTTCGACCGGAAAGGCGGCGAACGGCAGAGGTCCGTCGCCGCCTTTTCTTCCATCTGGTATGTCAGCCTTATGCCGCTCCTTCACCGTCTCGCTGTTCTGGCCGATGAACCGGCGCTGGCGCATGTCATGACGCTGGCGATCGACGGGTTGCAGTCCGACTTCCTGACGCCTGAACAAGTGCGGGCGAGCCATGGTTTCATGGGGCTGGACAGCCGGCTCATCGCGGACGGCACCTATTTCGTGATCGAGGATCGGGGGGAGATTGTCGGTTGCGGCGGCTGGAGCCGGCGCGCCACGGCCTATGGCGGCAATCACAGCGCGGGGCGGGACGACCGGCTGCTCGATCCGGCGACGGAGGCGGCCAGGGTGCGGGCGATGTACACCCATCCCGGCCATGTGCGGAAGGGCGTGGGCACGCTGATCCTGTCGCTCTGCGAGGCGGCGGCGCGGGCGGAGGGCTTTGCGGCGCTGGAGCTGTCCGCCACCATGGCGGGCGTGCCGCTTTACCGCAGCTTCGGCTTCGTCGACGTGCGGGCGTTCGAGGATAGCGGCGTGCCGCTGATCCTGATGCGCAAGCCTATTGCCGACTCGTGAACCAGAGGCCGATCAGGCTGAGCGCCGCCGCCGCCGACATATAGAGGCCGACCAGTTCGACACCCTGGACCTGGATCAGCCAGGTCGCGACGATGGGCGCCAGCGCGCCGCCGATGATGCCGCCCAGATTGAAGGCGAAGGATGCGCCGGTATAGCGAAGCTGCACCGGGAAGAGATGCGGCAGATAGGCGCCGAGCGGCCCATAGACGAAGCCCATCAGGAACAGGGCGAGGCTGAGGATCAGGAAGATCGGCAGCAATTGCCCGGTGCCCATGGCGGGGCCGAAGATCACGCCCATCGCCACGGTGCCGATGCAGCCCGCGACCAGCACGCGGGTCGGGCTGCTCCTGTCCGACCACCAGCCGGCGACGATGATGCTGAACGCCATGAACAGGATCGCGCCCAATTGGATGGCGAGGAAGGTTTCGCGGTCGATCTTGAGCGTGGTGGTGCCATAGCCGAGGGCGAAGGCGGTCGCGATATAATAGACGGCGAAACAGGCGGCGCAGGCGAAGGTGCCCGCGATGGCCGCGCCCAAATGGCTTTTGAACAGGGTGGCGAGCGGTACGGCGGGCGGAGGAGCCTCTGCCTTGGCCGCCGCGAATTCGGGCGTTTCGGTGAGCTTCAGGCGAATCCACAGGCCCAGGATCACCAGCACCGCGCTGCCCAGGAAGGGCAAGCGCCAACCCCAGGCAAAGAAATCCTTGTCGGTCAGGAACATGCCGAGCAACAGGAACAGCCCATTGGCGGCCAGGAAGCCGACCGGCGCGCCCAATTGCGGGAACATGCCGAAGCGCGCCCGCCAGCCCGGCGGGGCATTCTCCACCGCCAGCAATGCCGCGCCGCCCCATTCGCCGCCCAGGCCAAAGCCCTGGCCGAAGCGCAGGACGCAGAGGATGAACGGCGCCCACCAGCCGATGGTCTGATAGGTCGGCAGGAATCCGATCGCCAGCGTCGAACCGCCCATCAGCATCAGCGACGTCACCAGCGTCGCCTTGCGCCCGATGCGGTCGCCATAATGGCCGAACACCGCCGCGCCCAGGGGCCGGGCGAAGAAGGCGAGGGCCAGGCTTCCATAGGCGGCGAGTAATTGTGCTGAGGGGGAGGAGGCGGGGAAGAAAAGCGGCCCGAAGACCAGGCTGGCGGCGGTCGCATAGATATAGAAATCGTAGAACTCGACCGCCGTGCCGATCAGGCTGGCCGCCAGCACCCGCTTGTGGCGCAGCATCGCGCCCATGCCGCCCATTTCTCCGGCCCCTGCTTCCACCGCTTGCACGCCCCCCATCGTCGTCATTTCCCCGCCCGCTTCTGGTTCAGCAATTCATAGGCCATCACCGCGCAGGCGACCGCCGCGTTCAGGCTGTCCGCCTTGCCCAGCATCGGCATCTTCACCAGCAGGTCGCATTCGGCTTCATAGGCTTCGGGCAGGCCGTGCGCCTCATTGCCGACCAGCAGGAAGCTGGGGCTTTGGTAGCGCGGTTCCTGATAGTCATGCGTGGCCTTCAGGCTGGTGCCGATCAACTCGCCCGGCCCCTCGCGCAGCCAGTGCATGAACTCGCCCCAGCGCGCCTGGGTGATGCTTTGGGTGAAGAGGGCGCCCATGCTGGCGCGCACGGATTCGACCGAAAAGGGGTCGACGCAATCGTCGATCAGGATCAGCCCGCCCGCGCCGACCGCATCGCCGGTGCGCAAGATCGTGCCTAGATTGCCGGGATCGCGCAGCGACTGGGCGACGATCCAGATGTCGGCCTTGCTCCGGTCGAGCTTTGCCAACGGGGTCAGCCGGTCGCGATAGACGCCGACCACCGCCTGCGGATTGTCCTTGCCGCTGATCTTGGACAGGATGTCGGGTGTGGTTTCGATGACGTCGCCGCCCGCCGCCTCCATCGCCGCGATCAGGTCGGCGGCGAGGGGGTGGGTGGAGCCTGCGTGGAAGAGCATTTCGGGCAGCACGCCTTCCTCGCGCGCTTCGGTCAGGATGCGCAGCCCTTCGGCCAGGAACAGCCCTTCGGCCTTGCGGAATTTCTTCTCCCGCAGGGAGCGGACGCGCTTCACCAGCGGGTTGGAAAATCCGGTGATTTCTCGCGCCACGATCCTGTCTCTTGCCTTTTTGCCCGCCGAAACGGCCTCTCTATAGGGCGAGAGGGGAAAAGGGTAGGGGGCTTGGAATGTTGGGGATTTGGGTATCGCTGCCAGTTAGCGATACGTGCTCCTGCGAAGGCACTCGAATGAGCCAGGTGGCTCATGAGAGCCCAGTTCAGACGGTCCGATGATCCACGAAGGGCGGGACTGGGCTCCTGCCTTCGCAGGAGCACAGGGAGCCCAACCGAACGTGAATGCCCGCTCTTTTTCCTATACCCCCGCCCTAAGTCGCGTGTGTGTCGTTTCGCGCCACGGCGATGCGGTTGCGGCCGGAGCGCTTGGCTTCGTAGAGCGCCATGTCGGCCACCGCCAGCCAGCTTTCGCTGGTCGGCCAGTCGCCGCGCAGTTCCGCCACGCCGAAGCTGACCGTGACGCGCAGCGGCGGCGTGCCGGGGATTTCGGTCGCGGCGATCGCCTCGCAGAAGCGTTGCGCTGCCCTGCCGGCATCTTCCTCGGCGGTTTCGGGCAGCAATATGCCGAATTCCTCGCCGCCCAATCGCCCCAATGAATCGCTGGGCCGTTGCAGGCTGGTGCAGAGCCGGGCGATGCCGCGGATCACCTGGTCGCCGGCGGGGTGGCCGTGGGTGTCGTTGATCCGCTTGAAATGATCGATGTCGAACAGCAGCAGGCTCGCGGGCCGCTCATGCCGTTCGAACAGGGCGATGGCGCGGTTCATCTCGCTGAGGAAGGCGCGGCGGCTGAGCGCGCCGGTCAGATGATCGCGCTCCGCGATGCGGCGCAGTTCAAGCTGCTCGACCACCAGCGCCGCCAGATTCTGGAGGATGGCGATCTGGCCTGCGTCGAACTGGCGTGGCACGGTGTCGATCGCGCAGAGCGAGCCGATATTATAGCCGTCGGGCGTCTCCAGCGGAATGCCGGCATAGCTGCGAATATTGGGATCGCCCGTCACCAGCGGATTGTCGCAGAAACGCGCATCTTCCGTAGCGTCGGTGACGACCATCGGCATTCGTTGGCGGATGGTGTGGTCGCAAAAGGCGACGTCGCGCGATGTTTCCTTGCCGTCGAGACCGGCCAGCGACTTGAACCATTGCCGGTCGGTGTCGACCAGCGAGACGGCGGAAATCGGCACGCCCAAGATGCTGCGGACCAGATCGGTGATGCGGTCGAAAGAGGGTTCCCTTGGCGTATCCAGAACTTCGTAGCGTTCGAGCGCGGCGAGACGCGCCGGTTCGTCCATCAGCTTCGGATCGAGCATTGCCAAGGCACCTCAACTGGTGACGCAGCCTGCCGCGTCCCGCGATTCTGGTTCAAACTTATCCTATGGTAATCGCCTGGCGATGCTTAACAAAGACTTGGCGGCCGTGATCCGTCTTATTCCTCACCGAACTTGTCTTCGACCAGCGTCACCAGCTTGCCCAGCGAATCGGCCGCTTCGGGACCGGTGGCGCTGATCGTGATACTGTCGCCCATCGCCGCGCCCAGCATCATCAGCCCCATGATGGAGGTACCGGTGACCTCATTCCCGTCCTTGCGCACGATGATCTGGGCGGGAAGGCCGCTGGCCAGGGTCACGAATTTCGCGCTGGCGCGGGCGTGGAGTCCCCGCCGGTTGCTGATCCTGACTTCCTGGCTGATTTCGCTCATGTGGTGCTGCCCAACAGTTCCGATGCAACGCTGATATATTTCTGGCCCGCTTCCCGCGCGGCGGCGACGGCCTGGCGCACGTCCATCACCTTGCGCGCGCTTTCCAGGCGGATCAGCATCGGCAGGTTGATGCCCGCGATCACCTCTATCTCGCCCGCCTTCAGCAGCGAAATGGCCAGGTTGGACGGGGTGCCGCCGAACAGGTCGGTCAGCAGGATCACGCCTGACCCGTCGTTGACGCGGGCAACCGCGTCCGCGATGTCGGCGCGGCGCATCTCCATGTCGTCCTCGGGGCCGATGCAGATGGTCTCGATCTGCTGCTGCGGACCGACCACATGCTCCATTGCGACGACAAATTCCGTCGCCAGCGCCCCGTGGGTGACGAGTACCAGTCCAATCATCTTGCTTACGTGGCCCACCTGTTTTTCATGGATTACGCTTTCGGGCCTCCCGGTTCGCGCTTCTCCAGGGCGTCCTGGGGCGCTGATTCCATATTGCGGTGCGAGACCGTGGGCGAAAAGCCCGCATCTTGCAAGTATCTGGCGACGCGTTCGGTCACATGGACCGACCGATGACGGCCGCCGGTACAGCCAAAGGCCACGGTAATGTAGCTTTTTCCGCCCTCCGCGTAACGAGGGAGCAGCAGCGTCAGCAATTGTTCGATTTGCCCGATCGCCTCCTCATAGGCCGGATCTGCCATGATATAGGCGGCGACATCGGGATCGAGACCGGTCTTCGGCCGCAGCGCCTCCTCCCAATGCGGGTTGCGCAGGAAGCGCATGTCGAACATCAGGTCGGCGCTGAGCGGCACGCCGCGCGAATAGCCGAAGGACATGATCGTCAGCACCGGGTCCGACAGCCCCTCGCGCGAGAAGCGGTTGCGGATTTCCTGCTGCAAGCCGTTGCTGGTGAGGCTGCTGGTGTCGATCACCTGGGTCGCCCAGCGGCGCAGCGGCTCAGTCAGTTCTCGTTCGCGGGCGATGCCGTGGGTGGCGGGACGGTCGGAGGCCAGCGGATGGCGGCGGCGCGTCTCGGCAAAGCGGCGCTCCAGCTCCGCGTCCGAACAGTCGAGGAACAGCGTCTCCACATCATGGCCGTGGCGGGACCGCAGCGCCTTGATCCGCCGGGCGATTGCGTCGGCGTCGAAACCGCGGGTGCGGGCGTCGATGCCCAGTGCCAGCGGCCGGTCCGTCCCCTCGTCATGCCCCTCCGGCAAAGGCGTGTCGAGCAGCCGGTCGAGCAGCACCAACGGCAGATTGTCGACCACTTCCCAGCCCATATCCTCCAGCGTCTTGAGCGCGGTGGTCCTGCCCGCGCCCGACAGGCCGGAAACGAGCAATATGGTCTTCGGCGTTTGGAAACTCACGATTGGCTCACGCTTTTCAGGCCGATGCTCCTGAGCGCCAGCTCCACCTTGATCGGGGCGGAGGCTTCGAACGGGGCGAGCCGGACGACGGGCACGTCGACGCCCGCGATCGACCGCCGCGCCGGTTCCAGCGGCATGCGCTCGACCGTGTCGCTGAGGTCGACGGCCAGGGCGACCGGGGCGTTGTCGGCATGGGGCATGTCGACCAGACCCAGGCCGCGCACTTCCATCATGCCGACGATCCGGTCGGGGGCGCGGGCGAACAGGCGGCCCTCTATTTCAAGCACGCGGGTATAATCGTCGCTCACCAGCATGGCGCCGCGATCGATCAGGCGCAGCGCCAGATCGGACTTGCCCATGCCGCTGGGGCCGCAGAGCAGGACGGCCTGGCCATTGATCGCCACGCTGGTCGCATGCAGGGTTTCGGAAGAGGGTGTCGACGCCATATCGCCTTATCGCTTTGACGTCATATTAGCTCCTGTTGGCGCTGGTGGGAATCGAATTAACCGGGGCCGTTCTCATTATGGTGCAGTTGGGGATTTGGTAGGAAACGGCCAAGAGGGGACATTGCCCCATCGTCACCCCGGGCTTGACCCGGGGTCCCGCTTTTCTCCTTGAGCGCGCGCCTGAAAAGGCAGCGGGACCCCGGATCAAGTCCGGGGTGACGAAAAGCAAGGGCAGCTCTCCACCCATTTATGTCTCTACTCTACGCTAATTCCGACGCGCAGCTTCTATTCCGACACGATGCCCGGATCGCGTTCCACGGCCATGGGCAGGCGCATGATGAAGCAGGCGCCGCTCTGCGCGTCCTGGCGGTCGGCTATGCTGATCTTGCCCTGATGCCCCTCCACGATGGAGCGGGCGATGGCGAGGCCCAGGCCACTATGCTTGCCGAACGCCTCATTTTCCGGGCGGACGCTGTGGAAGCGGCGGAACACATGCTCGCGTTCGGATTCGGGGACGCCCGGCCCCTGATCCTCTACGCTGACCAGCACTTCATTGTCCGCCACGGTCGCGACGATCTGGACCAGCCCGTCATCGGGGGAGAAGGACACGGCATTGTCGATGAGGTTGTCGAGCACGCGGATGATTCGCTGTTCCTCGCCCAGCACCACCGCGACATTCTTGCGCGGACGGGCGAAGGCCAGGCGGACGCCGCGGCCGACGCCGCGCGCCTCCCGGGCGACGACCATCCGCTCGATCAGCAGGCCAAGGTCGATCGGCTCGAACCGGGTGCGCGACAATTGGGCGTCGATCCGCGAGGCTTCCGCAATGTCGGTGACGAGCCGGTCGAGCCGCCGCACATCGTCCTGCGCGATCGCCATCAACTGGGCGCGCAGCTCCGGCTTGTCCACCCGGTCGAGCGCGTCGAGCGCCGACCGCAGCGAGGCGATGGGGTTCTTCAGTTCATGGCTGACATCGGCGGCGAAGGCGTCGGTCGCGTCGATCCGCTGGCGCAGCGCATGGCTCATGTCCGACAGGGCGCGGGCCAGCATGCCGATCTCGTCGCGTCGGTCGGGCAGGCGCGGCACGGTGACTTCGCGCGCCCGGCCCAGCCGCACCCGCACGGCTGCGCGGGCGAGGCGCTGAAGGGGTTGCACGATGGTCCGGGCCAGGAAGAGGGACAGCAGGACGGAGGCGAAGACGGCGGCAGCCAGCACCATGCCTAGGCGGAACCGCTCGGCCCGGACGATGCGCGTGATGTCGCGGGCATTTTCGGTTCCGAGCAGGCTGGTGCCGTCCTTCACGATGACGGCGGCCGAAATCATGAAGGTGCGGTCGGGCGCATAGCGGTTCACCGCCTGGGTCCGGCCGCTCTTCCGCGCCACCGCCAGCTCGGGCCAGGCGTCGGCGCGGTCGACCGCCGGCTCCTCGAAATTGGGCGGCCGGTCGGCGGAGACGATGCGGTCGATCACCTTGTCGAGGAAGCGGGCGACATGGCGCTGCCATTCTTCCTCATCCGGCATGCGCAGGCGGTAGCGGGGAGCGTTCATGGCGAAGCTGTCCGCGATCAGCCGTCCAGCAGCGTCATAGCGGCGGACGCGATCCCCCGTCTGCCGCGCATAAGCGGCGATCAGCGCGTTCTGCCGGTCGCCGGGCGCGGTTTCCAGCCCCATCGCCAGCAGCTCCAATTCCCGCGCCGACTGCTCCAACCGATCATCGACGATGCGCGTGCGATAGCTGTCGAGATAGAAGAAGCCGCCCGCCAGCAGCGCCAGCGCGAACACATTGACCGCCAGGATGCGCGGGGTCAGGCTGATCCGGCCGGACCAGCTCCACCCGGCGCCCGCGTCAGACCTCTTCGGAGAAGCGGTAGCCGGCGCCATAGAGTGTGTCGATTGCGTTGAATTCGGGGTCGACTTCGCGGAACTTGCGGCGCAGGCGCTTGATGTGGCTGTCGATGGTCCGGTCGTCGACATAGACGTCATCCTGATAGGCGGCATCCATCAACTGGTTGCGGTTCTTGACCACGCCGGGGCGCTGGGCGAGCGTTTCCAGGATCAGGAATTCGGTGACGGTCAGCGTCACGTCCCGGCCCATCCATTTGACGCGGTGTCGCGCCGGGTCCATCTCCAGCCGCCCGCGCACGATGGGTTCGGCCACCGGCTCGTCGGGGGCGGCGTCCACCTTGCTGACTTCCGCCCGGCGCAGGATCGCGCGGATGCGCGCGATCAGCAGGCGCTGGGAAAAGGGCTTGCTGATATAATCGTCCGCGCCCATCGCCAGGCCCAGCGCTTCGTCCAGCTCGTCGGCCTTGGACGTCAGGAAGATGACCGGCATATGGCTCTTTTCGCGCAGCCGCCGCAGCAGTTCGAGGCCATCCATGCGCGGCATCTTGATGTCGAACACGGCTAGGTCGGCCGGATTGTCGATCAGCGCCTTCAGCGCCGCCTCCGGGTCCGAATAGAGGCGCGTCAGGAACCCTTCCGTCTGCAACGCGATAGAGACGGAGGTCAGGATATTCTTGTCGTCGTCCACCAGAGCGATGGTTGCGGTCATGCTGTGTCCCGAAAATCGTCGATGATGGGAATGACCCATGCGTTAGACGATGGTGGCTCCCCCCGCAAGGAAGCTCGGGCATGTGGGTTATGCGGTGTACCCATGGGAATTCGGGATAAATGCCGCAGTTGCGGCGTTTTCCGGGGTTTGACGCACCTGATGCAAAGGCTTATGCCCGCTAGGTCTGCAGCAGATGGCGCCCCGCGGCATGAAGATCGCGGCGTCGAGAGGCGGACCGGCCGTAGACATATAATATGGCGGCCGGACATAATGATATTCAGGAGCAAAGGCGTGCAGGCCAAATCCTCTTTCACCCTGGATCAGCAGGGTATTTCCACCAAGGCTGATCAATTTTGGAATCTGGGCACCGCGCCCCTCGTCGAAGCCGCGCTCGCCAATGGCGAAGGCATTTTGGCCAAGGACGGCCCGCTGGTCGTCAAGACCGGCAAGCATACCGGCCGGTCGGCAAGCGACAAGTTCATCGTCCGGGACGCTGAAACCGAATCCACCGTCTGGTGGGGCAAGACCAATGTGCCCATGACGCCGGAGCATTTCGCCGCGCTGAAGGCCGATTTCTTCGCCGCTCTGGGTCAGAAGGACAAGCTCTACGTCGCTGATCTTTTCGGCGGGTCGCAGCCCGAACATCGCGTCAATGTGCGCGTCATCAACGAATTGGCCTGGCATAACCTTTTCATCCGTACGCTGCTGGTCCGTCCGGGCGCGGATGAGTTGGCCGGCTTCGCGCCCGAATATACGATCATCGACCTGCCGACCTTCCAGGCCGATCCGGCCCGCCACGGCACCCGCAGCGAAACCGTGATCGCGGTCAACTTCACCGAGAAGCTGATCCTGATCGGCGGCACTCGTTATGCCGGCGAGATGAAGAAGTCGGTCTTCGGTATCCTCAACTATCTGCTGCCGACCCACGGCGTGATGCCGATGCACTGTTCGGCCAATATCGGCCCGAACGGCGACACCGCCGTCTTCTTCGGCCTGTCGGGCACCGGCAAGACCACCCTGTCGGCCGACGCCAGCCGCACGCTGATCGGTGACGACGAGCATGGCTGGTCGGACACCGCCGTCTTCAATTTCGAGGGCGGCTGCTATGCCAAGATGATCAACCTGTCGGCCGAGGCCGAGCCGGAAATCTTCGCCACCACCAAGCGGTTCGGCACGGTGCTGGAAAATGTCGTGATCGACGAGGAAACCCGCGAGATCGACCTGGACGACAACAGCCTGGCCGAGAATAGCCGCGGTTCCTACCCGATCGACTTCATCCCGAACGCGTCGGAGAAGAATCTGGGGCCGGTGCCGAAGAACATCATCTTCCTCACCGCTGACGCGTATGGCGTGCTGCCGCCGATCGCGCGGCTGACGCCGGATCAGGCCATGTATCACTTCCTCTCGGGCTATACCGCGCGCGTCGCGGGGACCGAGATCGGCGTGACGGAGCCTTCGGCCACTTTCTCGACCTGCTTCGGCGCGCCGTTCATGCCGCGTCATCCGTCGGTCTACGGCAATCTGCTCAAGGAACGCATCAACAAGGGCGGCGTCACCTGCTGGCTGGTCAATACCGGCTGGACCGGCGGCAAATATGGCGTGGGCAAGCGCATGCCGATCAAGGTGACGCGGGCCTTGCTCAACGCGGCGCTCGACGGCAGCCTCAACAATGCCGAATTCCGCACCGATCCGAATTTCGGTTTCCAGGTGCCGGTCGCGGTGCCGGGCGTGGAGACGGCGATGCTCGATCCTCGTGCGACCTGGGCCGACAAGGCGGCCTATGACGAAACCGCCGGCAAGCTGGTGAAGCAGTTCGTCGACAATTTCGCCCAGTTCGAGGATCATGTCGACGCGTCGGTGCGCGACGCGGCGCTGACGGCGGCCTGACGCCCTCGCATTCCGTAACGAAGAGGCCGGGGGAGCGATCCCCCGGCCTCTTTTGCTTCCTGTCGGCCGCGCGCAATGCTATCCTGCATCGAATTTTCAGCGGGATATGAGCTATGGCTGGGTTTGACGATTTGCTGGGCAATCTGGGCGGCCTGGAGGCGGTGGCCGCGAAGATCGGTCTTCAGCCCGAACAGATGCAGGCGTTGATGAGCGAAATCGGCGGCAAGATCGCTTCGGGGGAGACGGATGTGGCTGCCCTGGCGACCACGGCGGCCGAACATGGCGTGTCGGCGGACAAGTTGCAGGAGCTGTTCGCGCATTTCGGCGGGCCTGAAGCCATATTGTCGAAGATCGGGAGCCTGTTCGACCGTGACGGCGACGGCAACCCGCTCAACGAACTGGGCGGTCTGGCGAAGGGCCTGTTCGGTTAATATCCGTCATCCCAGCGAAAGCTGGGATCTCAGGCGATAGGGCACAGCCTGGCCTCGCGAGATTCCAGCTTGCGCTGGAATGACCTATTTCGCGGAAATAGCCGGGCATACCCATGATGGGGTATGCTTTTGGATAGAGAAGCGACTATGTGCTTGTCGCGGGGACGGGCGTGTCGGCGCTCGGCAAGCAAGGGAAATCATCATGATGGGGGATATGCTGCGCGGCAGCGCCGCCATTGCAGCGATATTGAGCGGCAATGCGCAGGCGCAGGGCCAATTTCTGTCCGGGGAATGGACGCAGGACGGCGCGTGCGCGCCCAGCCACCGCGCCGTGCATGCGCCCAGGGCGGGCAATCTTCCTTGTTGCGTTCCGGGCCGCCGCGCCGCGCCGCCGCTTTGCCCGCGCTCCTGATCGCCAGCTATTGCGGGGGCAAGTTTTTTTCGCCTTGCCTTGGAACGTTCCAGGGGGCATTCGCGCTGCATAGCTTATTGCGAAGCCCACGCAACTGACGCTTTTTCGGGGCGGCGGCGGCTCTGGATTTGGCAGGGGAAAAGGTTTTGAACGACGTGACGATCGAAAAGCCGGTGCTGGAACCGACCGGCGCGCTTTCAGTGGAAACCGTGCTGTCGGTGCGGCATTGGAACGAACATCTTTTCAGCTTCCGCATCACGCGGCCGGCCAGCTTCCGCTTCCGTTCGGGCGAGTTCGTGATGATCGGCTTGGCTGGCGACAACGGCAAGCCGCTGCTGCGCGCCTATTCGGTCGCCAGCCCCGCCTGGGACGAGGAACTGGAATTCCTGTCGATCAAGGTGCAGGACGGGCCGCTGACCTCCAGGCTGCAATTGATCCAGCCGGGCGACCAGATCTATCTGGGCCGCAAGCCGACCGGTACGCTGGTGACGGACGCGCTGCTGCCGGGCAAGCGGCTGTTCATGCTGTCGACCGGCACGGGCCTGGCGCCGTTCCTCAGCCTGGCGCGCGATCCGGACGTCTATGAATTTTACGAGCAGGTCGTGGTGGTCCATTCGGTCCGCCGGGTGAGCGATCTGGCCTTCCATGACGAGCTGTCGGGCAAGCTGGCGGAGGACCCGCTGGTGGCCGAACAGGCGGCGACGCAGTTCCATTATGTGCCGACCGTGACGCGCGAGCCGTTCCGGAACAATGTCCGCATCGACAAGCTGGTCGAAACGGGCGCGTTGTTCGAAGGCATAGCGGGCGACGCGAAGTTCAATCCGGAAACCGACCGGATCATGATGTGCGGCAGCATGGAGATGATCAAGCAGTTCGGCGCCTATTTCGAGGAGCAGGGCTTTGCCGAAGGCTCCAACGCCGCGCCGGGCGCTTATGTGATCGAGCGCGCCTTCGTCGGCTGAGCTGTCGGTGCGATGATAGGAAAAAAGGGCTGGCGGCGACGCCGGCCCTTTTTCTTTTCGGAGGTTGGGTGGTTTTGGTCAGTTGCGGCCGTTTAAGCGACACGTGCTCCTGCGAAGGCAGGAGTCCAGTCCTGCCCTGAGTGGATCATCGCACCGCCCGAACTGGACTCCTGCCTTCGCAGGAGCACGGTGTACTTCAAGGCAAGGAGGTGGGGCCGCTGCCCACCCATCACCACCTTCAAACCAACTCCACCTTCAATACCGAAGCCTCCGCGCCGATCACCCTGACCCTTGCGCCAACCGGCGCGTCGGGGCCGCGGCAGGACCAGACGCTGTCGCCCACCTTCACCCGCCCGCGGCCATTGTCGATCGCTTCCACGACGGTGACGATCTCCCCCACCAGCCGCGCCGTGCGGTCGTTGAGCAGCGGGTCTTGCGAATCCACCGGATTGGCGGTGTACCAGCGCCGCCCGCCCCAGACCGACAGCAGGCAGAGGCCCGCGAACAGCAGCAGTTGCAGCGGCATGGAGATCGGAAAGGCAAGGGCGACCAGCCCGGTCACCGCCGCCGCCAGCGCGACCCAGATCAGGAACACGCCCGGTATCAGCACCTCGCCCATGCCGAGCAGCGCGGCGAAGACCAGCCAACCCCAATGATCGTCCAGCATGGCGAGCCAGTCCGTCATGCCTGTCCCTGTCCGAACGGGCCACGGCGCGGCGCGGCGGGGGGAGGGGGCGGCGCGCCTTCACCCAGCGCCTCTTTCGCCAGCGCGCCGATGCCGCCCAGCGTGCCGATCAACTGGGTCGCTTCGACCGGGAAGAGGATGGTCTTGGCATTGGGGGAGGTAGCGAACTGGCTCACCGCCTCGACATATTTCTGGGCGACGAAATAATTGATCGCCTGCGCATTGCCATTCGCGATGGCGTCGGACACCATTTGCGTCGCCTTGGCTTCGGCTTCCGCCTCGCGCTCGCGGGCTTCGGCGTCGCGGAAGGCGGCCTCGCGGCGGCCCTCCGCTTCCAATATCTGGCTCTGCTTCTGTCCTTCGGCCTTCAGGATTTCTGATGCGCGCAGGCCCTCCGATTCCAGGATCAGGGCGCGCTTCTCGCGCTCCGCCTTCATCTGGCGGCCCATGGCGTTGACGATGTCGGCGGGCGGGCGGATGTCCTTCAATTCGACGCGGGTGATCTTGATGCCCCAGGCGTTGGTGGCGTGATCGACCACGGACAGCAGCCGCGCATTGATCTCGTCGCGCTTCGACAGCGTCTCGTCCAGGTCCATCGAGCCCATCACCGTGCGCAGGTTGGTGGTCGCAAGCTGCATGATCGCGACATAAAGTTCCGACACTTCATAGGCCGCCTTGGCCGCGTCCAGCACCTGGAAGAACACGACGCCGTCGACCGAGACCATGGCATTGTCCTTGGTGATGATCTCCTGTCCCGGAATGTCGACCACCTGCTCCATCATGTTGATCTTCCGCCCGACGGCGTAAAAGAAGGCGGGGTAGAAATTCAGGCCGGGGCGCGCGACTTCGGTGAAGCGGCCGAAGCGTTCGATGGTATATTGATAGCCTTGGCGCACCACCTTGACGCTCACCGCCAGGTAGAACAGCACCAGCAATGTCACCGTCAGCGCGAATGTCGTCAGCATGCCTGCACTCCCCCCTGAAATCCGCTTGGACTATGACGTGAAATCATGAATGGGAAAAGGCAAAGTGATAGGAGTTTCATCATGTTGTTGCGCCACGCCCGATCGCTGCTGTTCCTGCCCGCATCCAACCCCCGCGCCATCGCCAAGGCGCGCACCCTGCCGTGCGACATGGTGATCCTGGACCTGGAGGATGCGGTGCCCGACGACCGCAAGGAAGAGGCGCTGGCCAATGCGGTCGAAGCCGTGGCGGAGGGCTTTGGCGGCCGTCTGGCGGCGGTGCGAATCAATGTCGAGGGCGCGCCGTCGCATGGGCGGGAGATGGTGGCGATCAAAGGCTCCGCCGCCGATTATGTCGTGCTGCCCAAGGTCGAAACGCCCAAACAGGTGAAGGACGTGTTCAGCGTCTGCCAGAAACCGGTGATCGCGATGATCGAAAGCGCTGCTGGCGTCGTTGCGGCGCAGGCGATTGCGGCGGCGGAGGGCTGCGCGGGGCTGTTCATGGGCAATAACGATCTGCGGCAGGATCTGGGGATTCCGCCGTCGGCCGGGCGGGAGGGTCTGGCGCTGTCGCTGCAATCGGTCATCCTGGCGGCGCGCGCGGCCCGGATCGCGGTGTTTGACGGCGTGTTCAACCGGCTGGACGACGAGGCGGGATTCGAAAGCGAATGCGCGGCGGGGCATATTCTGGGCTTTGACGGCAAGACGCTGATCCATCCGAGTCAGGTGCCGGTCGCCAATCAGGTGTTCGGTCCCGATCCGCAGGCGGTGGCGGATGCGCGGCGGTTGATCGAGGCGGCGACCGGCGGCGCCGAGCGTTTCGAGGGGCGGATGATCGAAAGCATGCATGTCGAGGAGGCGAAGGCGCTGATCGCTAGGGCCGAGGCGGTGACGGCCTAGGCGGCGTGGATAAATTCGGAGTGAGGGGAATGGCCCATTGCGGTCATTCTCAGCCGTTAAGCGCATCGTGCTCCTGCGAAGGCAGGAGCCCAGTCCTGCCCTAGTGGATCATCGCACCGTCTGAACTGGGCTCCTGCCTTCGCAGGAGCACGGAGTATGTTCCGGCTCGGTATGTCCGCCTCCCACCCAAATCGGTTAGTCCGGCGGTCCCTGATTTATCCAAGCCGCCCGAAGCCGAAAATATCCGGACGGATAATGGCCATTTGATAGCTGGAGATCGACGAAAGGGCGTAATTCCGCGATGTTTCCGGATGCGTCATAAATGTCACTGTCAACAAATAATTAATGGCAATTTTGTGGCAAAATGTTAATGTTTGATCTGCGGGGTCCAGCCGATTCTGCGAGGTCCATCATGTCTAGGTTGAGGATGGCGGCGAGTGCCGCCAGTTGTTTCGTCGCGCTCTTTTTTGGCGGTGCTGCGTCTGCGGGGGAGGCACAGTGCTGGCAACCTTATGAAGTCGAAGCGGCGCGTGTCAGAGATCTACAGATCATGTTGATGCTGGGATCGCTGAAATGCCGGTCGACCAATAGTGAGATAACGGCGAAATACGATAAATTTTACGAAAGAATGGGAAGCGCCGATAAATATAATAATGCGCTGAAACTGCGCTTCATGCGAGAAAATGGCATTGCCGACGGGCAGCGTGCTTATGACGATTTCATAACCAGGCTGGCCAATAGTCATACCGATGGCGTTCAATCAGCGGGTTTCTGCCAGATGGCCGATACGTTGCTGACCCTGGCGACCAATGCCGGTGAGAATGAACTTCCGATGCTGGCTCGGAATTTCTCGGACAAACCGGCGGGGGTCGGGGATGTTTGTGCACCGACGACCGCTGTGGCGGCGGCTCCGGCTGCGGTTCCGGCGGATGCAGTGAAGGCGGCGGCGCCGGCGAGCGATCCGGTGACGCCGACAGCCGCAGTGGCCGAGACGGCAGCGCCGCCGCCGGTCACGCCGCAATCCGCCGCGGCGGCGCTGGAGGCGGCTGCTGTCGCGCTTCAGTCGGCCGCGGCGAGCCTCAAGACCCAGCCGGGTGCGACCAATGCGGCGACAAAGGATGCCGCAGCGGATGCGCAACCCACGCTGGTGGCGGTGGCGAAGCCCGTAAGCTGAGAGTTGGAGAGGTGCCGCGCCTTTGGGGGAAGCGCGGCATGGGGGCACTCAGGCCCCGGAGCGCTTTTTTAGTCCCCGCTGCGTTCTCTTCGCTTCAACTCCGGCTTGCCGGTTGTGAGAAAGGTGGCGCGCTCTTGCGTCGATCAGGTGAGGGTTGCGGTTCCGACCCGTCGTCATGCTGAACTTGTTTCAGCATCCATTGTGCCTCTAGGAGTCTTGGTCGCCTGGGGAGAAATGGATGCTGAAACAAGTTCAGCATGACGGGTGGTAAGAGCGGAGAGCATAGCTTTCCCGCCAAAATGCTTACCGTTTCTCATATTTCCAGTTGCGGCCTTTGCCCTCCGCGATCCATTGCACCGCCTGGGCGATGCGCTTGTCGCGTGTGGCGTCGGTCTTCGCCTCATTGATCCATTCGCAATAGTCGCGAATCTTGCCCGGCGGGAAACCTGCCCAGGCCGCCGCCGCAGCCGGATCGGCGCCGATGGCGGCGGCGAAGGCGGGATGCTGCGGGAGCGGCGCGCGCGCTTCCCTGGCCCCGGCGCGGGGCTTGTCGCCCGCGTCGATCAGCGCCATGGCCTTGGCCAGCAAGGCGGCGATGTCCGCGTCGGCGGGCAGGTCGCTCAGACTGGCGATCCGGCCGAACTGGCCCATCGCCTCACCGCTGGCGCCGTCCCGCGCCACCTTGTCATGCCAGAAGCCGAAAGCGACATGGCGCTGGAAACCCGCCATGTTGCAGAGATTCCGGTCCCGATAGGTGAAGAAGGGCATGCCCCATTTCACCGCCTCCCCGATGGCCGGCGAGGCGGCGTGGACCAGCATGCGCAGATGCGCAAGGATAGGCCGGGCGAAATCGGCCTGCTTCGCGATATAGGCGTCGACGCGGGGATCGGCCGCCACCGCCTTCACCCCTGCCGGTGGCGGGCGGTCAGCAGATAGTTGATCGCCTTGTTGGACGAGAGGATGAAGCCCCTGGCGGGCGTGAAGCTGAGGCCAGTGCTGTCGGTGACTTCCAGCCCCGCATCCTCCAGCAGTTTCGTCAATTCCTCCGGGTTGAGGAATTTATGCCAGTCATGCGTCCCCTTGGGGATGCCGCCGACGCTTTCCCCGATGGTGATCATGGCGAGCCGGGACAGCGGCGTGCGGTTGGGGGTCGAGAGGATCAGCAGGCCGTCAGGCGCCAGTCTGTCCGCCAGCGCCGCGACGAAAGCCGCCGCGTCCGCGACATGCTCGATCACCTCCATCGACGTGACGAGGTCGAAGCCGCTTTCCTCCAGCCGCTCCACCGGGGTGGCGCGATAGTCGATGGCGAGGCCTTGCCCCTCGGCATGGCTGCGCGCCACGGCGATGTTCTCCTCCGCCGCGTCCAGCGCCGTCAGCGCCGCGCCCATGCGCGCCAGCGGCTCGGCCAGCAGCCCCGCGCCGCAGCCGACATCCAGCGCCCGCCGGCCCGCCAGCGGACGGAAGCTCCGGTCCTGGCCCGGCCAATGCCGGTCGACGGCATCGCGGATATAGCGCAGGCGCACGGGGTTGAGCTTGTGCAGCATGGCGCTGCTGCCTTTGGGGTCCCACCAGTCGGCGGCCATGCTGCCGAAATGCGCGGCTTCGCGGGGGTCGATGGTGTTGGAAGCTGTGTTCGCCATGATGGTCCTGCTACCAGCGTCCGCCCGTCCGCGCCATATGCGCCGTGCGGCTGAGGTTGCCATATTCGCCGCTGCTGCTATAGCGGCGCCGTTTTTGCCCCATGGGGCGACATTTTCTTTCTTACAACCAGGCAGGCTCGACAAGCAAATGGCGCGCATCGTGATGAAATTCGGCGGCACCTCCATGGCGGGGATGGAGCGAATTCGCAATGTGGCCGCGCGAGTCAAACATGTGGTCGAGCAGGGCCATGAAGTGGCCGTCGTCGTCTCCGCCATGGCGGGCGACACGGACCGGCTGGTCGGCTTCTGCAAGGAAGCCTCGCCGCTTTACGATCCGGCGGAATATGACGTGGTGGTCGCCAGCGGCGAGCAGGTGACGAGCGGTCTGCTCGCCATGACGCTGAAGGCGATGGGCGTCGATGCGCGGAGCTGGCTCGGCTGGCAGCTCCCCATCCGCACCAACGAAGCCCATGCCAAGGCGCGCATCGGGGAGATCGATACGATCGACCTGCTGGCGTCCATGCGTTCGGGCACGGTCGCAGTGATCCCCGGCTTCCAGGGCATGATGGAGGATGGCCGCATCTCGACGCTGGGCCGTGGCGGCTCGGATACGTCGGCGGTGGCCGTGGCGGCGGCGCTGAAGGCCGATCGCTGCGACATCTACACCGACGTCGACGGCGTCTACACCACCGATCCCCGCATCGTGGCGCGGGCGCGCAAGCTCGACCTCGTCACCTATGAGGAGATGCTGGAACTGGCCTCGGTCGGCGCCAAGGTGCTCCAGACCCGCTCGGTCGGCCTCGCTATGAAGGAAGGCGTGGTCGTGCAGGTGCTTTCCTCCTTCGATGATCCCACCCAGGACGACCTCCCCGGCACGCTGATCGTCAGCGAAGAGGAACTGGAAGCCAAGCTCAAGGAAGACAAGATGGAACGTCAGCTCATCACCGGCATCGCCCATGACAAGAATGAGGCGAAGATCACCCTGACCCGCGTGCCGGATCGTCCGGGCGCCGTGGCGCACATCTTCGGGCCGCTGGCCGATGCCGCGATCAACGTCGACATGATCATCCAGAATGTCGGCCGCGACAAGGGCGAGACGGACGTCACCTTCACCGTGCCAGGCGCGGACTTGGCTCGCGCGCTGGACGTGCTGGAAGGGCAGAAGGACGTGATCGGCTTCAACCGGATCATCCCGGATACGAAGGTCGCGAAGGTGTCGGTCGTCGGCGTCGGCATGAAGAGCCATGCGGGCGTGGCCTCGGCCATGTTCCAGGCGCTGGCCGATCGCGGCATCAACATCCTCGCCATCTCCACCAGCGAGATCAAGGTGTCGGTGCTGATCGACGAGGATGAGACCGAATTGGCGGTGCGCGTGTTGCATACGGCTTACGGTCTAGACGCGCCGGTCGCGTAAGCAGGGCCTTTACTAAATTCGTCATTCCCGCGAAGGCGGGAATCCATCTCCAACGCCATCCCCGGCCACTATGCCGGGAGATGGATCCCCGCCTGCGCGGGGATGACGGGAAAGAAAAGAATGAGCGCTGATAAATTGAAGTCCCTCATGGCCCGCGGCACGGAATTTCTGGGCTGCGACGTCGCGATCCTCTGCGGGGCGATGAGCTGGGTGTCGGAGCGCAACCTCGTCGCGGCGATCTCCAACGCGGGCGGCTTTGGCGTGATCGCCTGTGGGGCGATGACGCCCGAGCTGCTCGACAAGGAAATCGCCGCCACCAAGGCGCTGACGGCCAAACCCTTCGGCGTCAACCTCATCACCATGCATCCGCAACTGTTCGAGCTGATCGATGTCTGCGCCAAGCATGAAGTCGGCCATGTCGTCCTGGCCGGCGGCCTGCCGCCCAAGGGCAGCATCGAGGCGATCAAGCAGAAGGGCGCGAAGCTGATCTGTTTCGCGCCTGCCTTGGCATTGGCGAAGAAGCTGGCGCGCTCCGGCGTGGACGCGCTGGTGATCGAGGGCATGGAGGCGGGCGGCCATATCGGCCCCGTCTCGACCAGCGTGCTGGCGCAGGAAATCCTGCCCGAAATGGCGGCGCAGCTTCCGGTGTTTGTCGCGGGCGGAATCGGGCGCGGCGAGTTGATCGCGGGCTATCTGGAGATGGGCGCGGCGGGCGTGCAGCTTGGCACCCGCTTCGCCTGCGCGGTCGAGAGCATCGCCCACCCGAACTTCAAGAAGGCCTTTTTCCGCGCCTCGGCGCGCGACGCCATCGCCAGCGTGCAGATCGACCCGCGCCTGCCGGTCATTCCCGTCCGCGCGCTCAAGAACGCCGGGACGGAGGCCTTTACCGCCAAGCAGCGCGAGGTCGCCAATCTGCTCGACAGCGGCGTGGTCGACATGGGCGAGGCGCAGCTCGAGATCGAGCATTATTGGGCAGGCGCGCTGCGCCGCGCGGTGATCGACGGCGATGTCGAGGGCGGATCGCTGATGGCCGGGCAGTCGGTCGGCATGGTCGCCAAGGAAGAGCCGGTGGCCGACATCATCGCCCAGTTGATGGACGAAGCCGCCGTGGCGCTGGAGCGGCGCGCTTAGGGTTCGCGCTATGGCGGTGCTTCTGATGAGCGAGCCAACTTTGCCATGCCCCATCCGTCACCCCGGACTTGATCCGGGGTCCCGCTTTCCTTCTGCCTTCCGCGCCTAGTCCAAGGTAGTGGGACCCCGGATCAAGTCCGGGGTGACGGGGTTGGAATGACCGGAAACTGCCTTAGTCTGCCTGCGCAGGCGCATTTGCAGGCTAAACGGGACGAAGCGAATCTCTCGCCGGACGAATGAGCTGTAGCTCGGTCGTCAGGAACGCATGGCTTTGCCATGAGTTTGTTCTGTCCGGACAATGATCAGAGGGATGTCAGGGTGCCGTCGCGTACCGTCGTTCGCCGTTTTTGCGAGATTGCATCTGTAACGGCGCTCGCGCTGGTCGCAGGCTGTTCCACACCCGAAAAGGCGCCGCCCACGCCGCCGCCGCCGGTGGTGCCGACGATCAAGCCGCTGCCGCCCATGGGCGCGGTCGAGGAGATGAGCATCCCCGAAGTCGGGAATGACGGCAAATATCTGACCCCCAATCGTGGCGTGACGGCCAATACGGCGCTCTGGCACGTGCGCATGGCGCTGAACGTCGCGGCGCTCTCCTGCCATGGCGTCAACGAGCCGGCGCGCATCCAGTATAACCAGATATTGCATGTGCATGAGGCGGCGCTGCGGGAGGCGAATGCGGCGGTCGACCGCAACTATCTGGCCGCCTATGGCATGGGTGGCCTGAAGGCGCGGGAGCTGCTGAACACCGTCGTCTATAATTTCTTTGCCCTGCCGCCGGTGACGAAAAGCTTTTGCCCGGTGGCGATCGAGATCGGCGCGAAGGTGCTGGCGATGCCCTCCAGCCAGTTGCTCGCCTATGCGCCCGAAGCGCTGACGGCGCTGGAGAAACCGTTCCAGGATTTTTACGAGGCCTATGCCGACTATCTGCGGCGTCTGGCGGAGTGGCAGTCGCGCTTTGGCGGGACGGTGACGGTGGTGGTGTCGCCCACGCCGCTGCCGCCGCCGCCGATGGCGCCCAGGGAAGTGACGTCCGGCTTCGTGGCCAACGCAGCCGCGATGACGCCGCCATCGGCCATGGTGCCGGGCGCGCCGGTACGGGTTGAGGTGCCGACCTTCCCGCTCACGCCCATGCGCGAGACGTTCGTCCCGGTGCAGTAGGGCATCGTGCGTATGATCGGGGCCGCTTAGGCTGTATCGACATTCAGCTCTTTCGGACGATTGGCGCGACCTTCATTGCAAATCGTCATGCTAAACAAGTTCAGCATGACGTTGCTTATATTTTTAAGCTGAATGTCGATACAGCTTAGTATCCGTTCGCCCTGAGCTTGTCGAAGGGCTTTACTTTTCTTCAAAAAAAGGAGTGGGCTTCGACAGGCTCAGCCCGAACGGGAAGGGGTGAGCCCGATTGTACGCGCGATGCGTTGGCGCGCTGTTGGAAATCCCTCAGTCGCGTGTGTCGAAGCGGCGACGGGATTCCTCCACCGCGTCCAGATTGCGCTCCGCCCAGACCCAGACGCCGCAAAAGGCGGCGCTCAGGCTGTTGCCCAGCGGCGTCAGCGCATAGTCGACGCGGGGCGGCACCACCGGATGGACGGTGCGGGTGACAAGGCCGTCGCGTTCCATCTGGCGCAGCGTCTGGGTCAGCATCTTCTGGCTGATGCCCTCCACCTGCTCCGCGATGCGGGTGAAGCGCAGCGTGCCCTTCTCCTCCAGCAGCTCCAGCACCAGCAAGGTCCACTTGTCCGCGATGCGACCGATTAGGTCGTTCACGAGTCGCTCGATTCGCGGGTCGAGCGGCGCTTCGGGATTGGCGTCGATAAAGGCTTCCGCCTGGGCGATTTCATCGGGAGCGAAGCGTTTGACCAGCGGATTTTCCATTTCTCACCTTTAGGTACCTATAGCACTTTGCGGTGCCTTCTTTCCAAAAGAGAGTGTAGTCCTAAATTGCCGGTCACACCATGGCTTCACCACCATGGCTTCAAAAGGAGACGACCCATGCAGAAGAGCGGCAACACCATCCTCATCACCGGCGGCGGATCGGGCATCGGCGCGGCGCTGGCGCATGAATTCCATGCAGCGGGCAATCAGGTCATCGTCGCCGGGCGGCGGCAGGCGGCGCTGGATGCGCTGGTGGCGGAGCATCCGGGCATGGCGGCCCTGACCGTCGACATGGAGGACGCGGCGGCGATCGCGGCCTTCGCCGGGAAGCTGGTCGCGGATTTCCCCACGCTCAACGCCGTGATCCACAATGCCGGCATCATGGTGGTCGAGGAACGGATCGACCTCGCCATAGCCGAAGCGACGGTCGCGACCAATTTGCTGGGGCCGATCCGGCTGACCCACGCCCTGCTGCCGCATCTGCTGGCCCAGCCCGCCGCGACGCTGATGACGGTGACGTCGGGCCTGGCCTTCGTCCCGCTGGCGGCGACGCCGACCTACAGCGCGACCAAGGCGGCGCTCCATAGCTGGTCGCAATCGATGCGGCATCAGCTCAAGGACAGCCATGTCGAGGTGATCGAACTGGCGCCGCCGGGCGTGCAGACCGACCTGATGCCCGGCCATGCGGAAAATCCGCAGATGATGCCGCTGGACGAATATATCGCGGAGGTCATGGGCCTGCTGGC
The DNA here is from genome assembly GCF_013375535.1 of Sphingobium sp. 15-1. Classification (GTDB taxonomy): domain Bacteria; phylum Pseudomonadota; class Alphaproteobacteria; order Sphingomonadales; family Sphingomonadaceae; genus Sphingobium; species Sphingobium aromaticivastans. The sequence continues at coordinate 1,993,919 of NZ_JABXJG010000001.1, read as the reverse complement.
GCAGCAGCCGCCGCTGGAGGAAATCTGCGTCGAGCGGGTCAAGTTCCTGCGCGAAGCGGAACGTCGCGGCGAATTCGCCCAGGTCTTCGGAATGCTGAACGCGGGGCATTGAGGAAGAAGGCAAATCCTCCCCATCGCAGATGGGGGGGGACCGTCGGCGTAGCCGATGGTGGAGGGGAGCGCCCGTAGGGCGCCGTAGGTCGTGCCATTTTCCCCTCCACCAGCCTGCGGCTGTCGAAGAGAGGCACGTGACTCTCTTCGACCCTCCCCACGCTGCGCGCAGGGAGGATTTGGCGAGTGTGCCCGCTGTTGCTTAACCGGGATGGACCCTCTATCCCGCCCGACAAGCGAGGCCACGTCCTCCCCCGCCCAGCGGGCATAAGTCCGGGACGGCCCGGCTCTCTTGCAAGGGAGGGCACTATGGCCTGGGTCACTCTGATCGTCGCCGGTCTGCTGGAAATCGTCTGGGCGTTTGCGATGAAACAGTCGCAGGGCTTCACCCGCCTGACACCGACGCTCATCACCCTGATCGCGATGATCGGCAGTTTCGCCCTGCTGTCGCTGGCGATGAGGAGCCTGCCGCTCGGCACCGCCTATACGATCTGGACCGGCATCGGCGCGCTGGGCGCCTTTCTGGTCGGGATCGTCTTTCTGGGCGAGGCGGCGACGGCGTTGCGCCTGCTGGCCGCCATGATGATCCTGGGCGGCCTGGTCCTCATGAAGCTGGCATGACCGTCGAGGGCGCCATGGGGGGCAAGAGGAAGAGCCGGACGAAGCGCTCGGCTAACGCCCTGTCCCCCTCCACCTGGAGCGCGCCCGCGACATCCTCGAATCGCAACCCGCCATAGACCACGGCCGCCAGCGCATTCTGGTCGCCGGACAGGATCACGTCCGCCCCGGCCGCTTCGCCCCGGTCGGCGGTGAAGTCGCCATCCTTCAGGACCAGGCGGAATGACTCCTCCCCGAAGCGCAGGCCGATCACGGCGTCCATGTCACCGATGCGGCTGCGGTCGATCATCGTGCGCATCGACAGGATCACCGACACATTGCTCATCGGCAGGCCCGGCTGCATGGTGGGCGATCGGGACGCCCAGCGGCCCAGCACCTGGAACAATATCTCCGACTCGCGGCCCCACTCCGTCAGCTCGTAAATCTGGCTGGCGGCGGGCGGGGGCAGGCGGCGGCGGATGAGGATGCTGCTAGCCTCCAGCTCCTCCAGCCTTTGCGTCAGCACATTGGCGCTGATTCCGGGCAGGCTGGCGCGCAGATCGGTGAAGCGCTTGGGCCCCAGCATCAATTCCCGCATGATCGGCATGGCCCATCGGTCCCCGACCAGGTCCAGCGCATGGGCTGTCGCACAACCATCCTGATAGGCCCGTTTCTTCACGCGACTGGAGTCCTTGGTTATTTTTTCTAACTTAATTGTTGTATAAGATAATCTGCGGGTCCATGAAGTTCAAGTCGCTGAGTCGTTCATGGAAGCGACCGGCCCCCATGATCCCGAGGAGATGCGCGATGTCGAATGCCCCCGCTCCGAAGATGATTTTCGTGAACCTGCCGGTGACGGACCTGCCCGCCTCCATCGCCTTCTACGAGGCGGTCGGCGCGGTCCCGAACAGGGAATTCGCGGACGACAGCGCGCAGATGCTGAGCTTTTCGGAAAGCATTCATGTCATGCTGCTGACGCAAGAGCGGTTCATGGGATTCACGCCGCGCAAAATCCCCAATGCGCATGAAACCGCGCAGGTGCTGCTGGCGTTGAGCGAAGCGAGCCGGGCGGATGTCGACGTGACGACGGAAAAGGCGCTGGCGGCGGGCGGCACGGAACCCAATCCGCAGCAGGATCATGGCTTCATGTACGGCCGCAGCTTTGCCGATCTGGACGGCCATATCTGGGAAGTGACGTGGATGGATATGGAAGCGGCGCTTGCGACCCATAAGGAAGCGACCGCCTGAACTCTGCCTTTCATGAGGAGAGAGACGATGAGCTACATGGACGGTTTCGTGATCCCGGTGCCCAAGGGCAACAAGGAACGGTACAGGGAAGTGGCGGCCTATGCCGCGCCGATCTTCATCGAGCATGGCGCGCTGCGGATCGTCGAATGCTGGGCGAACGACATCAAGCCCGGCAAGGTCAACGACTTCCGCACCGCCGTCATCGCGGAGGAGGATGAGGAGGTCGTCTTTTCCTGGATCGAATGGCCCGACAAGGAAACACGCGACGCGGGCGCGGAGAAGGTGATGAACGATCCCCGGATGCAGCCCAAGGAGGGGGAGGACATGCCCTTCATCGGCGCGCGGCTGATCTATGGCGGGTTTGAGGTGCTGCTCGACGCCAAGGCTTGAAGGAGAGGAACGATGACCGATCTGAACGGCAAATTCTTCTGGTATGAACTGATGACCAGCGATCCGGCGGCGGCGCTTGCCTTTTACGGCGATGTCGTCGGCTGGACGGCGCAGGCCTTTGGCGGCGGCCATGACTATCAGGTGATTTCGGGCAGCGCTGGGCCGACGGGCGGCGTCATGGCGATCCCGGCGGAGGCCAAGGATTGCGGCATGTCGCCCTGGTGGGGCGGCTATGTCGGATCGGCCGACGTGGATGCCGATGCGAAGCGGCTGACCGAGGCGGGCGGCAGCGTGAAGCGGGCGCCGGAGGATATTCCGGGCGTCGGGCGCTTTGCGGTGATGGCCGATCCGGGCGGCGCGGTGTTCATGCTGCTCAAGGGTTCCAGCCCGGAGGGGATGGACGCGCCGCCTGCGATGGCGAACGGGCATGTCGGCTGGCATGAGCTGTACAGCGGCGATTTCGACGCCGATCTGGCCTTCTACACAGCCCAGTTCGGCTGGGGGAAGGGCGAGGCCATGGATATGGGCGAGATGGGCAGCTACCAGCTTTTCTCGCAGGATGGGTCGACGGCGTTCGACGGCATGAGCGGCGGCATCATGGCGCGCCCGAAGGAGGTGCCGGTACCCCTATGGCTGTTCTACTTCGTCGTGCCGGACATCGATGCCGCGACCGAAAAGGTGAAGGCCGGCGGCGGCACCCTGCTCAACGGGCCGATGGAGGTGCCGGGCGGAGCCTGGATCATCCAGGCGCTCGATCCGCAAGGCGCGATGTTCGCGCTGGTGGGCATGCGTTCGGCCCAGGGATAAGGAGAGGAACCATGTCGAAGATTTCACCCTGCCTGTGGTATAATGGGCAGGCGGAGGCAGCCGCGCGCTTCTATGTCTCGATCTTTGGCGGATCGGTGGATTTCATCAGCCGCTATCCCGACGGCAATCCCAGCCCCAGCCCGTTCAAGGGCGGGGACGTGCTGCTGGTCGAATTCACCCTGTTCGGGGACAGCTATCAGGCGCTGAACGGCGGGCCGGAATTCGGTTTCACCGAGGCGGTGTCGCTCTCCGTCGCCTGCAAGGATCAGGCGGAGATCGACCGCTGTTTCGACGCCTTGACCGCCGATGGCGGATCGCCGGGGCCGTGCGGCTGGCTGAAGGACAAATATGGCCTGTCCTGGCAGCTCGTGACCCAGGAGATCATGGACCTCTACAAGACCGGCGACGGGCCGGGCATCCAGCGGATGATGGCGGAAATGATGACCATGCAGAAGCTGGACACCGGTCGGATGAAGGCGGCTTTCGAGGGGACATTGCCATGAGCGCGGCGGAGTTCGAGCTGTCGGTGACATGCCATATCGCCGCCCCGCGCGGGATCGTGTGGAAAGTGTGGACGGACCTCAAGGACCAATGGTTCTGTCCCAAGCCCTGGCGCGCCGAGGTGATCGAGGAGGATCTGCGCGCCGGCGGGCGCAGCGCGGTGCGCATGTTCGGGCCCAATGGCGAGGATAGCGGGCCGATGGAGGGCATTTTCCTAGAGGTGGTGCCGCAGGAAAAGATCGTCACCACCGACGCCTATGCTTCGGGATGGATTCCGCAGACGCCCTTCATGACGGCGATCTGGAGCTTTGCCGACGAGGGGGAGGGAACGCGCTTCACCGCTACCGCACGGCATTGGGATGCGGAGGCGTTGGAGAAGCATAAGGCAATGGGCTTCCATCCCGGCTGGGATCAGATGGCCGAGCAGTTCAAGGCGCTGTGCGAGACTTCGGCGGGGACGGCTTAGGGGCGGGGGGGGCGGACATGGACGTCCGTCCTAGGGTCAACCGTGCTCCTGCGAAGGCAGGAGTCCAGGCCCGTCCTTAGTGCATCATCGGATCGTCTGAACTGGGTTCCTGCCTTCGCAGGAACACGGCGCGCTTAACGGCAGCGATGGGCCAAAACCAGAATTGGGCTGCTACCTGACCGGCGCACAAAAAAGGGCGCCCGGCTTGCATCGGACGCCCTTCCTTGGCCATCGGGAGAAATCAGGCCTTGTAAACCTTCTCCACCGCTGCGCAGAACTTCGCCATGTCGTCCGCCGACCCGACGGTGACGCGGGAGACGGTGGGCCAGATCGGCCAGGCACGGCCGATCTGCACCTTTTCCGGCGTGGCGAGGAGGGCGGTCTGAACCTCCTTGGCGGTCTTGGTCTTCCAGTTCACCATGAACATGTTGGCCTGGCTGCCGGGGTGTACTTCGATCCCCTTCTTGGTGAGCCAGGCGATGGTTTCCTCGCGGTTGGCGATCATTTCCTGGCGGCGGGCCTTGATGAGTCCAGCCTCCGGATAGACTGCGTTGCCGCAGGCCATGGCGGTAATCGACAGCCCGCCCGCCGTGGGGCCGAACAGGCCGATGCGCTTCTGCACGTCCGGGTCCGCGAATGTCAGGCCCAGCCGCACGCCCGCCATGCCGAACAGCTTGGAGAAGGTCCGCATGACGATCAGGTCCTTGCGGCCCGCCACCAGCTTCGCCGCGCTCTGCGCCTCGGAGAAGTGGATATAGGCTTCGTCCACCAGCAGGATCGAATCCGCCGGCTTGTTGGCGAGCAGCCATTCGATGTCGGCCAGCGGCGTGACGGTGCCGGTCGGATTGTTGGGCGAGCAGATATAGTAGAGGCCAGCGTTCGGATTGGCGGCCAGCATCGCCTTGACGTCATGGCCCTTGCCGATGGCCTGCGGCGCCTTGGCGATGGGGGCCTTGAGGTAATCGGCGGTGCGCCAGGCGGATTCGAAGGTCGGATCGGCGGTGACGAGGCCCTTGGTGGGCGAGCAGAAGGCCGCGACCGTGCTGACCAGCGGACCGCCCGAACCCGGCCACAACATGACGTGGGATTCCGGAATGCCCTCCACCTTGGCGACGGTGGCGATCAGGTCGCCCTTGTAATTGTCCGGGTCGTACCAGTTGCCGACCGCGGCGGCCTTGGCGGCGGCCTGCACGCCCGGTTCGAACGGACCGGTCCAGCATTCGTTGGAGCCGATGCGGACGGCGCCCTTGATGCCGCGCGCGGCCTGCTGCTGCGCGAAGGCGGGCTGGATCAGCAGGTTGCCGGCTGCTGCGCCTGCCGCCATCAGCGCGGAAATCTTGCCGATCGTGCGGCGGGAATAGCCCCGTTCGAGCAGGTCTTCGCGGGCGTCCTTTTCCAACATCATGGTCATGTCGTCTGTTCCCCTTGTTGTTCGGTCATCTGCGCATATTCCAAGGGGAGGAACGAAAAGGGCGGCGCATTTCCACAATGCGCCGCCCCGGATTCTCGAAATTTTATGCGGTTGGTTCAGGGCATGGGTTGATCCGTGGTTCCGCTTTTTGCGTCTGCGCTATCCTCAGGCATCGGAACCCCGGGTCAAGCCCGGGGTGACGAAGGAGAAGCGCATCCCCGAACGCCTTGGCTCAGGCCTTCCAGACCTTGTCGATGGCGTCGCAGAAAGCCTTCATTTCGTCCGCCGAGCCGACCGACACGCGGGAGACATTGGGCCAGATCGGCCAGTTGCGCCCGATCTGCACCTTCTCCGCCAGCATCGCGGCCTGCATGTCCTTGGCGGGCTTGCCCCAGTCGATCATGAACATGTTCGCCTGGCTGCCGGGAATGACCTTGATCCCCTTCTTCTTGAGATGGGCGATCGCCATTTCGCGGGCGGCGACCATTTCGGCGCGGCGCTGCTTGATGAGGCCGGCCTGCGCGACCGACACCGTGCCGCAGGCGACGGCTGTCATCGGCAGCATCGCCGTCACCTGCCCGCCGTCATAGCGCATCATCTTTTCCATGATGACCGGGCTGGAGAAGGTGAGGCCCAGGCGCATGCCCGCCATGCCGAACAGCTTGGAGAAGGTGCGCAGGATCAGCACGTCGTCGCGGCTGGCCGCCATCTTCGCGGCGTTCGGGCCGTCGAACCAGTGGATATAGGCTTCGTCGACGACCAGGATCGCGTCCTTGGGCTTGTTGTCGGCCAGCCACTGGATGTCGGCCAACGGCGTCATGGTGCCAGTCGGGTTGTTGGGCGAGCAGATATAATAGACACCCGCATTGGGGTCTGCCGCCAGCATCGCCTTCACGTCATGGGCATAATCCTTGGTCAGCGGCACCTTCGTCACCTTGGCGCCCAGCCAATCGCCGGTGCGCCAGATGGCTTCATAGGCGGGGTTGCCGGTGACGATGCCGCGCGTGGGCGAGGCGTAGGCGACAGCGACGCGGCTCAGCGGATCGCTGGAGCCCGGCCAGGCGGTGATGCGGTCGGCGGGGATGCCCTCCACGGCGGCGACGGCCTCGAACAGCTTGGCATGCTCGTCATTGGGTTCGTAGCGATTGCCTTCCTGCACCAGCTTGAAGGCGGCTTCGGCGGCGACGGGGAAGGGGCCGGTCCAGCATTCGTTCGCGCCGATGCGCACCGCGCCCTCGACCGGCTTGGCGGCCTGCTGCGCGATGGCGCCGGTGACGCGCAGGGCGGCCGCGCCCGCGCCCAGCAAGGCCGCGACCTTGCCCATCTGGCGGCGGGAATAGCCACGGTCGATCAGATCCTGTTCAAAGGCCTTGTTGTCGATTTCTGCCATATGCTCGTCTCCCTGACTCTAGAGATTTTACGGCCGTAAACGAAACTGCTCTCCCTTTCCGCCATGGATGGGAAGCAGAATCCGCCAAAGCCGCGCATATTCGCCTTGGAAAGCGAGTGCGCGATCTGTTAGCGCTTGAAATATGCCCAGCACGCCCGCCGCCGCCGCCCGCCAGATCCTCATCCGCCTGCAGGAAGTCATGGCCGCGCGCACCAGCGCCCAGGCGAAGCTGAACAAGGTGGTCGAGATCATCGGGGAATCGCTGTCGAGCGAGGTCTGCTCCATCTATCTGGTGCGCGAAGGGGTGCTGGAGCTGTTCGCGACGCGGGGGCTGAAGCAGGAAGCCGTGCACGTCACCCGCATGGCGATGGGCGAGGGCCTGGTCGGCATGATCGCCACCAATGTCGAGACGCTGAACCTGGACGAAGCGGCCTCGCATCCCGATTACAGCTATCGCCCCGAGACGGGCGAGGAATTGTTCCACAGTTTCGCGGGCGTTCCGATCGTGCGGCGGGAGCGCGCCATCGGCGTGCTCTGCGTCCAGCATGTCGAGCCGCGCCGCTATGAGGAAGTGGAGATCGAGGCGCTGCAGACGGTGGCGATGGTGCTGTCGGAACTGATCGCCAATGCCGAGCTGGCCGACGACGGCCCGTCGGATTCGCGGGTGCAGGATACGGGCACCTCGATCCTGCATGGGCTGCAACTGGTCATGGGCATGGCGGGGGGGCATGCGGTGTTCCACCAGCCTCGCGTGCATATTGAACATACGGTCGCGGAGGATACGGAGGCGGAACGCGCGCGCGTCATTTCCGCCTTCACCAAGATGCGCGAGCAGATCGACCGCATGACCGGCACGGCCGAGTTCGGCACGGAAGGCGAGCATCAGGAGGTGCTCGAAACCTACAAGATGTTCGCCTATGACGAGGGGTGGATCAGGCGGATCAACGAGGCGATCGACAGCGGCCTGACCGCCGAGGCGGCGATCGAGCGCGTGCAGCAGCGCACCCGCATGCGCATGCGCCAGATCGACGACCCGCTGCTCCAGGACCGGATGCACGATCTGGAGGATATGGCGAACCGGCTGCTGCGCATCGTGTCCGGGCAATTGGGCACGGCGGCGCAGCTCGGATTGCGGCAGGACGCCATCCTGATCGCCCGCAATCTGGGGCCGGCGGAGCTGCTGGAATATGACCGGCGGCGGTTGAAGGGCGTCATATTGGAGGAAGGGTCGCTGACCGCGCATGTCACCATCGTCGCCCGCGCCATGGGCGTGCCGATGCTGGGCCGCGTGCGCGACATCCGGCATCAGGTGAATGAAGGCGACCTGATCCTGCTGGACGTGGCCGACAACAATCTGCTGATCCGCCCGACGCCGGACATGGAGGAGGCGTTCGAGAACAAGCTGCATGTGACGCAGAAGCGCCGCGCCGAATTTGCGGCCATGCGCGACCTGCCGTCGGTGACCACCGACGGGCAGCGGATCGAGCTGATGGTCAATGCGGGTCTGCGCGAAGATGCGCAGGCGCTGGACCTGGTGGGCGCGGACGGCATCGGCCTGTTCCGCACGGAGTTCCAGTTCCTCGTCTCCGCCACCCTGCCGCAGCGGGAGAAGCAGCAGCGGCTCTATCGCGACGTGCTCGACGCGGCGGGCGACCGGCCGGTCATTTTCCGCACCGTCGACATCGGCGGCGACAAGGCGTTGCCCTATATGACCCGCGACGCTGAAGAGGAATTGGAGGACAATCCCGCCATGGGCTGGCGCGCGCTGCGGCTGGCGCTGGACCGGGACGGCCTGATGAAAGCGCAGGCCCGCGCCCTGCTGGAAGCGGCGGCGGGCAAGGTGTTGCACGTCATGTTCCCGATGGTGTCGGAACCCTGGGAATATGAACAGGCGAGGGCGCTGGTCGAGCATCAGCGCCAATGGCTGGTGTCGCAGAAGAAGAAGCTGCCGGTCGCGGTGCGTTACGGCGCGATGCTGGAGGTTCCGGCGCTGGCGGAAGTGCTCGACCTGTTGCTGCCCAAGCTGGATTTCCTGTCGATCGGCACCAACGACCTGACGCAGTTCCTGTTCGCCGCCGACCGCGCCCATCCCCGGCTGGCGGAGCGTTATGACTGGCTCAGCATCGCCATATTGCGCTTCCTCGACCGCGTGGTGCGCGCCTGCGAGGCGCAGGAGGTGCCGGTCGGCGTCTGTGGCGAGATGGGCGGGCGCACGCTGGAGGCGATGGCGCTGATCGGCCTTGGCGTGCGGCGCCTGTCGATCACCCCCGCCTCGGTCGGGCCGGTCAAGGCGATGATCCGGACGATCGACGCGGCGCAATTGCGGGCGTTCATGCGCGACCTGCTGGACAGGGGTGTCGTCGATATTCGTTCGGCGCTGGTCGACTGGGCCGGGGAACATGCTATTGAATTGAATTAAGGGGATTGCGGCGGCGCGTTCAGCTCGATCGGGCCGACGCGGCGTTGACAATCCCTGTCCCGCAATGAGACAAGGCCGGCCTTCAAAAAGTCGCGGAGCAGCATGGCAGAAGAAGCTGAACAGGAACCCGGCGCCGCGGCGTCGGAACAGCGGCCCAACACTCCCGGCGCGCGTCTGCGCGCAGCGCGGGAGGCGCAGGGGCTGTCGATACAGGATGTCGCCACGCGGACCCGCATCGCCCAGCGCCAGTTGGAAGCGATAGAGCGCGACGATTATGCCGCTCTGCCCGGCATTCCCTATGCGGTGGGCTTTGCCCGCGCCTATGCCCGCGCCATCGATGTGGACGAGGTGGCTATCGCCGCCGACGTGCGCAACGCCGTGCATAATTCGGAACTGGGCAGCAACCGCTATGAAGCGTTCGAGCCTGCCGATCCGGCGCGGGTGCCCTCCCGAGCGCTCGCCTGGACGGCGGCGGCCATCGTCGTGATCCTGGTGGCGGGCTTCGCGGTCTGGCGGACGCAGGTGATGACGCCGCCGACCGGGGAAGAGATCGCCGCGCAGCAGGCGGCGCCGACGCCCGCGACGGCGAAACCGGCGGCGGGCGCGCGTTCTGCCGCGCCGGTCGTGCAGACGGTCGTCTTCACCGCCAATGACGATGTGTGGCTGCGCATCTATGACGAAGCGGGCGAGCGGTTGAAGGATGGGCTGATGAAGAAGGGTGAGAGCTTCACCCTTCCCGCCAATGCCCGCAATCCGATGATCCTGACCGGGCGTCCGCAGGCGCTGAGCGTGACGGTCGGCGGCAAGCCGATCGCACCGCTGGGGCCGCCGGACCGCACCATTGCCGACGTGCCGGTGAATGCGGAGGCGCTGCTGGCGCGGGCGGCGCCTGCTCCCGCTTCTGCTCCAACGCCGGTTCCGGCGGCAGCCAGCACGCGTCCGGCGATGCCTGCTCCGGCCCCGGCTCCCGTTGCGGCTCCAACGTCTGCGCCGGCATCTGCACCTGCCGCGCCGGCTCCGGCACCCGCTGCAGCCGACTGATCCGTTCAGGGGCGATTCAGCGGAATTTGGCGCAAAGTCGCGCTTTACCGGGCGGATTATCGCCCTATGGTTAAGACCGGATATTAGTCGGGGATCATCATGCGTAACGCTTTTTTCGCGACCGCTGCACTGGCGCTGATCGCGCTCGCGCCGCCGGTCGCGGCCCAGAATGTCAGCGTCGACGTGCGGGTCGACCGGCTGGAAAAGGAAATGCGCGCGGTGCAGCGCAAGGTGTTTCCCGCCGGCGCGCCGCTGGAGGCGGAGATCACGCGCCCGGCTGCGCCTGCCGTGGTACCGGGATCGCCCAGTTCCACGCCGGTCGCTGATCTGACGGCGCGGGTGAATGCGCTGGAATCGCAATTGGCCTCGATCACCGGGCAGGTGGAGGAGAACAGCTTCAAGCTGAAACAGTTGGAAGAGGCGTTCAACCGCTACAAGGCGGAGCAGGAAAGCCGCGCCGCGCCCGCTGTGGCGCCGCCGCCGGCCGTCGGTCCGTCCTCGTCCGCCGCTCCGGCGCCGGTCCGGCCCGCGACGCCTCGCCCGGCCGCCAATGGCGCGAGCGAGGAGCGCAAGACCGCCGTCGCCGCGATCGAGCGGCCCTCGACCGGCAATGAGGCGGATGACGCCTATACCTATGGCTTCCGCCTGTGGGGCGCGAAATTCTATCCGGAGGCGCAGGTGCAGTTGAAGGCGACGGTCGACAAATATGGCGCGACCCCGGTCGCCAGCAAGGCGGCGAACCTGCTGGGCCGCGCCTATCTGGACGATGGCAAGCCGGCGCTGGCGTCCGTCGCCTTCTACGAAAATTACCAGAAGCGGCCCAAGGGCGACCGCGCGGCCGACAGCCTGGCCTATCTGGGCGAGGCTCTGATCCAGCTCAAGAAGCCCGCCGATGCCTGCAAAGTCTATGCGGAACTGGAACAGGTCTATGGCGGCAGCCTGTCGACCGGCCTGCGCGGCATGATGGACAAGGGCCGGACCAGGGCCAAGTGCACGGCCTGACGGGCCCGTGGCTGAGAGCGAGCCCGAAGCGCGGCTGAGGGAAGCGATCGAGGCGCTGGTGGAGGATGCCGCCAGCGCCCGTTTCGGCGTGGCGGTGTCGGGCGGGCCGGACAGCATGGCCTTGCTCGATCTGGCGGCGCGGGCCTTTCCGGGGCGGGTCGAGGCGGCGACGGTCGACCATGGCTTGCGCGAGGCTTCGGCTGCCGAAGCGGCGATGGTGGCGGACTGGTGCAGGCAGGCCGGGATCGCGCATGCGACCTTGCATCCGCAGGGCGCGGTGCGGGGCAATGTGCAAAGTTGGGCGCGGGCGCAGCGCTATGCCTTGCTGGAAGAGTGGCGGGCGGCGCGTGGGCTGGACTGGCTGCTGACTGCCCATCATGCCGACGATCAGTTGGAGACGCTGTTGATGCGGCTGAACCGGGGCGCGGGTGTCGGCGGGCTGGCGGGCGTGCGGGCGCGTCAGGGGACGGTGCTGCGGCCTCTTCTGGACGTGCGCAAGGCGGACCTGCACGCCTATGCGCTGGCGCGGGACTTGCCGCAGGTCGATGATCCTTCCAACAGCGATCTGCGTTTCGACCGGGCCGCGCTGCGCATGGCGCTGAGCGGCGTGGACTGGATCGACGCGGCGGCGGCAGGGCGTAGCGCTGCGGCCTTGGCGGAGGCTGAGGAGGCGTTGGATTGGGCGGTCGAGGGGCTGGAGGCGCGCCATGTGCTGCCGGACGGGGACGGGCTGGCGCTGGACCGGACCGACCTTCCCCGCGAACTGCTGCGCCGCTTGATCCTGCGGATGGTGGCGCGGTTGCAGCCGGATGCCGCGCCGCCGCGTGGGGATGCGGTCGACCGGCTGATCGCGGCGGCGCGCCGGGGCGGGAAGATGAGCATCGGCCGCCTCGTGCTGAAGGGCGGGGAGCGCTGGACCCTCAAAGTCGCGCCCCAGCGGCGCTGGCAGTGAAGGTCGTTACGGAAAGGTTCCACGGTCTGGCGCGGGACTCCCACAATCCGTCGATTTGAGGGCGCGCAATGACCTTTCCTTAACGCCTATGCTGGTTAATGAACCCAGTTGAGCGTGGGAATTTTCGATTCATGTTTGAATTTGCGGCAGTGACATACGGCCTGCTGGCCAGTGTCATTCTTTCAGCGGCGCAGCGTAACCACAGGATGGAAAGACCCCATCCGCCGATGCTGCTCTATACGGGCTATATGCTCTGCGGTCTGTCGGCGGGGGTCGCGGTGATCCTGGCCTATATCGCTTTGTCGCAATTTGTCGGCGGCTGAACGGCGGCTGCGCATGCGGCTCTGCTTGCGATTTTGCTGCGGCACCCTATCTTGCCGGGTGAAAGAGAGTGGTGAATGAACGACGAGAAGGACCCGCAGGGTAACCCCTGGATCAAGAGCGCGATGATTTGGGCGGGGGTGATTGTCGCCCTGCTGCTCTTCGTCTCGATGTTCGACAGCCGCACGGCGTCCAGCGCCGGGACGGGCATTGCCTATTCCGAATTCCGCGCCAAGGTGCAGGAAGGGCAGGTCAAGGACGTTGCGGTCGCCACCGACCGGATCACCGGCACGCTGACCAGCGGGCAGAAGTTCAGCACCGTTCCGGTGAACGATCCGGGCCTCACGGGCCTGCTGGACGACTATAATGTCAAATATTCCGGCCAGGCGGAGGAGCAGCCCAGCTTCTGGATGATCCTGATCTACCAGTCGCTGCCGTTCCTGCTGATCCTGGGCATCGCTTTCTTCGTGCTGCGCCAGATGCAGAAGGGCGGCGGCGCGGGCGGCGCCATGGGCTTTGGCAAGTCGAAGGCCAAGCTGCTGACCGAAAAGCATGGGAAGGTGACCTTTGATGACGTCGCGGGCATCGACGAAGCGCGCGAGGAATTGCAGGAAATCGTCGAATTTCTGAAGGACCCGACCAAATTCGCGCGGCTGGGTGGCAAGATTCCCAAGGGCGCATTACTGGTCGGCTCGCCCGGTACGGGCAAGACGCTGCTGGCCCGCGCCATTGCGGGCGAGGCGGGCGTGCCTTTCTTCACCATTTCGGGGTCTGACTTTGTCGAAATGTTCGTCGGCGTCGGCGCGAGCCGTGTTCGCGACATGTTCGAACAAGCCAAGAAGAACGCGCCGTGCATCGTCTTCATCGACGAAATCGACGCGGTCGGCCGCCATCGCGGCGCGGGTCTGGGCAACGGCAATGACGAGCGCGAGCAGACGCTGAACCAGTTGCTGGTCGAGATGGATGGCTTCGAGGCGAATGAGGGCATCATCATCGTCGCGGCGACTAACCGTCCCGACGTGCTGGACCCCGCGTTGCTGCGTCCGGGTCGTTTCGACCGTCAGGTCGTGGTGCCGCGCCCGGATATTGAGGGCCGCGAGAAGATTCTGGCCGTGCACATGAAGAAGGTGCCGCTGGCGCCGGACGTCAATCCGCGCACCATTGCGCGGGGCACGCCCGGTTTCTCGGGTGCTGATCTGGCGAACCTTGTCAACGAAGCGGCGCTGATGGCGGCGCGCCGGGGCAAGCGTCTGGTCGCCATGGACGAGTTCGAGGCGGCCAAGGACAAGGTCATGATGGGCAGCGAGCGCCGCTCCATGGTCATGACCGACGATGAGAAGAAGATGACCGCCTATCATGAGGCGGGCCATGCCATCGTCGCGGTCCATGAACCGGCGTCCGATCCGATCCACAAGGCGACGATCATCCCGCGCGGCCGCGCGCTGGGCATGGTGATGCGCCTGCCGGAGCGGGACAGCTACAGCTATCACCGTGACAAGATGCACGCGAACATGGCCGTCGCCATGGGCGGCCGCGTGGCCGAGGAGATCATCTTCGGCTATGACAAGGTGTCGTCGGGCGCTTCGGGCGACATCCAGTACGCGACCAAGCTGGCGCGCGACATGGTCACGCAATGGGGCATGTCGGACAAGCTGGGGCCGCTGCAATATGAGGAGCAGCAGGGCGAAACCTTCCTGGGCTATTCGCAGAGCCAGCGCGTCCATATGTCGGACGAGACGGCGAAGCTGATCGACAAGGAAATTCGTGGGCTGGTCGAGCAGGGCTATGCGCGGGCGCAGGAAGTGCTGAAGGGTCATGAGGACCAGTTGCACCTGCTCGCCAACGCGATGCTGGAATATGAGACGCTCTCCGGCGAGGAGATCAAGACGCTGCTCGACAAGGGCGAGATCACCCGGGACGACGGCACGACGATCAAGCCCTCGGTGATCCCGGCGGCAGGCTCTTCCATCCCCAAGACGCGGCGGCGCAAGGGGCCATTTGGAGACCCGACGCCCGCGGGCGCTTGAGCGAGATATAGTGGTAGGAAGGGGGCGTTGCCGGATGGCGGTGCCCTTTTTCCATGCATAAGGGTGCCGCTGGCCGTTTTTAGGCAATAGCGGACGCTAAGCGCCCCGTGTTCCTGCGCAGGCAGGAACCCAGTTCGGACGGTCCGACAGTCCACAAGGGTCGGAACTGGGCTCCTGCCTGCGCAGGAACACGGCATGCCCTAAGGAGAGCGCCGCAAGCGAACCGTCCGCTCCCCACCCATTTCCGATACCTAACGCCGCTCTCCTGCGCTCACGCAATAAAATGCCTCCGGGGGTCTGGTCGTTTCGCTGGTTAATGGTTACATGGGCCGCCACGAATCCCCCAGCGATCCGGCTGCCCCCTCCCGGCCGGTCGCGCAGCAGAAAGTGGCTTTCACATGGATATCCGCCTTGGCCTCACCTTTGACGACGTGCTGTTGCAGCCCGCCGAATCCGATGTGCTGCCCAGCCAGGCGGACACGAGCACTCATGTAACCAAGGCGATCAGGCTCAACATCCCTGTCCTGTCGTCCGCCATGGACACGGTGACGGAAGCCGACATGGCGATCGTCATGGCGCAGTTGGGCGGGATCGGCGTGTTGCACCGCAATCTCTCGATCGAGGAGCAGGCGGACGCGGTGCGCGCCGTCAAGCGCTTCGAAAGCGGCATGGTGGTGAACCCGATCACCATCACCCCCAATGCGACGCTGGCCGATGCGCAGATGCTGATGGCCCGCCACAAGATCAGCGGCATTCCGGTGGTCGAGGCATCGGGCAAGCTGGTCGGCATCGTCACCAACCGCGACGTCCGTTTTGCCGAAAACCCGGCCCAGCCGGTCAGCGAACTGATGACGCACGATAATCTTGCGACGGTGAAGACGGGTGTGGGCCAGGACGAGGCGATGCGCCTGCTGCACCAGCGGCGCATCGAAAAGCTGCTGGTGGTGGACGATCATTATCATTGCGTCGGCCTCATCACCGTCAAGGATATCGAGAAGGCTGTCACCTATCCGCAGGCGACCAAGGACGCTTCGGGCCGCCTGCGCGTGGCGGCGGCATCGACCGTGGGTGATGCAGGGCTGGAGCGCAGCAAGGCGCTGATCGACGCGGAGTGCGACCTGATCGTCATCGACACCGCCCATGGTCACAGCAGGCAGGTCGCGGTCGCTGTCGAGGCGGTGAAGAAGCTGTCCAACCATGTGCAGGTCGTGGCCGGCAATGTCGCCACCGCCGAGGCGACCAAGGCGCTGATCGGGGCGGGCGCGGATTGCGTGAAGGTGGGTATCGGGCCGGGGTCGATCTGCACCACCCGCGTTGTCGCGGGCGTGGGCGTGCCGCAGCTTACCGCCGTGATGGATTCGGCCGAGGAAGCCGCCAAGCAGGGCGTGCCGGTGATCGCGGACGGCGGCCTGCGCACCTCCGGCGACGTGGCGAAGGCGCTGGCGGCGGGGGCTGGCTGCGTCATGGTCGGGTCGCTGCTGGCCGGCACGGCGGAGGCGCCGGGCGAGACCTTCCTCTATCAGGGCCGCGCCTATAAGAGCTATCGCGGCATGGGCAGCGTCGGCGCGATGGCGCGGGGGTCGGCGGACCGCTATTTCCAGGCGGACATCAAGGACCAGATGAAGCTGGTGCCCGAAGGCATTGAAGGCCAGGTGCCGTTCAAGGGGCCGGCGAAGGACGTCATCCACCAGCTTGTCGGCGGGGTGAAGGCGGCCATGGGCTATACCGGCAGCGCCACGATCAAGGACCTGCAGGCGCGGGCCCGTTTCGTCCAGATCACCAATGCCGGGCTTTCGGAAAGCCATGTGCATGACGTGACGATCACGCGGGAAGCGCCCAATTATCCGACGCGTTAAGGCCTCGATCAAGCCCTGCTCCTTCCAGGGAGGGGTTGAGGTGGGGGATTGGTACCGGGCGCAGCGTTCGAGGCACGCCCCCACCCCCAGCCCCTCCCCTGAAGGGGAGGGGAGCGTTTCGTCATGACTCCATCCGCTCGTGTTCAGGCCGCCATCGAACTGCTCGACGCCATCATCGCGTCGGCGCGGGATGGCGGGCCGGCGGCGGACACGCTGATCGCCCGCTATTTCAAGGAACGCCGCTATGCCGGGTCACGCGACCGGCGGGCGGTGCGCGACCATGTCTATGATGCGGTGCGCCGCGTGGCCGAGCGGCCTGAGAGCGGGCGCGCCGCCATGGTTGGTCTGGCGCGCGAGCGTGCGGAATTGGCGGCTCTGTTCGACGGATCGGCGCATGGGCCCGCGCCGATTGCCGATGACGAAGCGGGCGCTCCGGCGGGTGTCGTGCCCGGCTGGATCGAGCCTCTGCTGGCGGCGCCGGTGGAACGGGACGCGCTGCTTGGCCGGGCGCCGGTCGATCTGCGCGTCAACCGGCTGAAGGCCGATCCGGACAGGGTTGCGCCGCATTATCCGGAAGCCGCCCGCATAGCCGGGCTGCCCGATGCGCTGCGCCTGCCCGAAGGCGCGCCGGTCGAGCAGAGCGATCCCTGGAAATGGGGCCAGGTCGAGGTGCAGGATGCGGGCAGCCAGTTGATCTCCGCCGCCTGCGGGGTTGCGCCGGGCATGACCGTCATCGACCTTTGCGCCGGAGCGGGCGGCAAGACGCTGGCGCTGGCCGCGGCCATGGGTGGCAATGGGGGCGGGAAGGGTGTGCTGATCGCCGCCGACACCATCCGTTCGCGTCTGGCGCGGCTTGATCCGCGTGCCGAGCGGGCGGGGGCGACCTTCATAGAGACGCTGCTGCTCGACCAGGGGCATGAGGCGGGCGCGCTGGACAGCCTGAAAGGGCGGGCGGATGTGGTGCTGGTCGATGCGCCCTGTTCGGGCACCGGCACCTGGCGGCGCAATCCGGAGGCGCGCTGGCGGCTGACCCCGGCGCGGCTCGACCGGCTGGTGGCGGAACAGGCGCGAATCCTGGATTTCGCGGCTCCGCTGCTGGCGCCGGGCGGGGCGTTGATCTATGCTGTCTGCGCGCTGACGGACCGGGAGGGGCGGGATCAGGTGCGGGCATTTCTGGAACGGCATGACGGATGGACCGTCGAACGGATCGAAGCGGCGATGGGCCGCGCCCATGGCGACGGGCTGCTGCTGACGCCGGGCCATGACGGCACCGACGGCTTCTATGTTGCGCGCTTGCGGCGGGCCGTTTGAAAGAGTCGATGGACAAGCGGGCGCAAAATCGCGACACTTGTCAGCCGGAATTTGGGTCGGAATCAATGCCTGAAACATGGCTGGAGTTGTGCATGCGTTTTACCCCTGCTTCGATCGCCTTGGCTGTCCTGCTGACCACGGTTTCCAGCGCAGGCCTGTCGCAGCGGCCGGATTCGCAGATTTCGCCGCTCTCGATCGAATGGCAGAAGGCTGGCGAGGCGGCGCGCAAGGCAGGCAATTATCAGGGCGCAACCGATGCGCTGGAAAGCGCGCTGGCGGTCGATCCGCGCAACCGCACCGCCTATATCGAGCTGGCGCAGGTGGCGCGGGCGCAGGGTTTGCAGGGCAAGGCGATCCGCCTCTATCGCGAGGCGCTGTTGCTGGAGCCCAATGACGTCGCCGCTTTGGTGGGACAGGGCGAGGCGATGGTCGAAAAGGGCGCGATCGCCAAGGCCAAGGAAAATCTTGCCCAGGCGCAGGGGCTGTGCAAGGGAAATTGCGCCGCCGTGGGGCAGCTTGCCGCCGCCATCGAGAAGGGGCCGCCCGCTACGGTGTTGAGCGCGAAGGATAGCGTGCCTGCGCCCAAGGGGTCTGCAACCGAGACGCCTTGACCTGTTTTTTCGGGGCGGTTTTCGACCATATCATGCCGAAGTTCACAGTGTACGCGCGCGCGTGCCTGCGCGCGTATGCGGGGTGACGCGATTATCTGACGTTTCAAAGAGGGATGCGGGATAAGCCTGCGGGCTCGGAATAGGACAGGCAAAATCCTGGTCGGGTGGAAAAATAGGATGTTTTTTGGCGATGCTGTGGCCGGTGGGTTACGTTGATCCCAAGCCAGTCACCCAAGTTCGGGGCCGGATGATTGAAAGGATGGTCTGAAAACGACCACTAACGGACGTTGCGGTCGCGGATAAAGGCGCGCCAAGCGGCCTCTCGGTCTATCCGCTTTTCTGCTTTTCGTTTGATCAATTCGCGGCAGGCCAACCAGATCACTGGCGCAGCGAAAATCCCGTAAATCGTGAGATTGAGCCATGCGGGAAGGGAAAGAAACCGGACCGCAAAGCCAGCGGCGAATAATGCGAAGGCTATTCCATATATAAGCGCCCGTTGAGATAACTTCATTTTCCGCACGGCATTTCCTTTCCTGTGCCGCTGTAGGACTATCGAGTTAATGACCGCTTTCCACCCGTCGTCGCCGTTCAAACCTTTCATACGGCCTCTTGAATAGATAGCTGCAAAGGCGTTGCGCTATCGACAAAAAGCCGCGTGCCGTCCTCAAATTCTATGAGAATTTCTGTTTCCCGGAATCGAGCAATCCGTCTGATGGCCTTGCCTAGCAACATACATGTTGCTCGCTCGCTTTCTTCATCCAATGTCATGAACTTTATCTTGCATGAGGATGGTTAGGTTACCACAGCTATCGGCTCCGAAGCAGACGGTCCCCTACCCACCCAAGCCGGATTTGAAAGCTAAACGCGTCCCAACACCCGCGCCACATCCACGAATTCCTCGACGCTGACGGTTTCGGCGCGGCGTTGTGGGTCGATGCCGACTGTCTCCAGCGCGTCCAGCGCGCCGGGCAGGCCCTTCAGGCTTTGGCGCAGCATCTTGCGGCGCTGGCCGAAGGCGGCGGCGGTCAGGCGTTCGAGATGCTTCAACTGCACGCCTTCGGGGGCGAGTTTGGGCGTGATGTGGACGACCGCGGACATGACCTTGGGCGGGGGCGTGAAGGCGCTGCGGTGGACCTTCATCGCGATGCGGGCGTCGCTGCGCCATTGGGACAGCACGGCAAGGCGGCCATAATGGTCGCCGCCCGGTTTCGCCACGATGCGTTCGGCCACTTCCATCTGGAACATCAGCGTCAGGGTCGACCACCAGGGGAGCGGCGTCCACTCCGCCGAGAGCCAGCCGATCAGCAGCGCCGTGCCGACATTATAGGGCAGGTTGGCGATGATATGCGCGCCTTCGCCCGCTTCGGCGCGGGCGTCGACCTGCATGGCGTCGCCGGAAAGGACGCGGAGCTGGCCGGGGAAGGCTTCGTCCAGTTCGGCCAGGGCGGGGAGGCAGCGCCGGTCGCGCTCGACCGCGACGAGCTTCGCGCCCGCGCGGAGGATGGCGCGGGTCAGGCCGCCGGGGCCGGGGCCGACCTCGAAAGCGGGCTGGCCTTCCAGCGATCCGGGAATAGCGGCGATGCGGTCCAGCAACTGTTCGTCCAGCAGGAAATTCTGGCCGAGCGCCTTGCTGGCCTGCAATCCGTGGGCGGCGATGACGTCGCGCAGCGGCGGGAGCTTGGGCAGCGGGAGCTGGGGGCGGGTATCGGTAGCCATGGGCCTCAGCAGCCGGGGGTGAGCCGGGCGCGGGCGGCTTCGGCGGCCATCTTGATCGCCGCCATCATCGCGCCGGGATTGGCGCTATCCTTGCCTGCGATGCCGAAGGCGGTGCCATGGTCGGGCGAGGTGCGCACGATGGGAAGGCCCAGGGTGATGTTGACGCCTTCATCGAAGTTCAGCGTCTTGATCGGGATCAGCGCCTGATCATGATACATGCAGAGCGCGGCGTCGTAGGTCTCGCGGGCGCGCGTGTGGAACAGCGTGTCGGCGGCGAGCGGGCCGCTAATGTCATATCCCTCGGCCTGGAGCGATTCCACGGCGGGGCGGATGATGTCGATCTCCTCCCGGCCGAGCGCGCCGCCCTCGCCCGCATGGGGGTTGAGACCGGCGACGACCAGGCGCGGACGGCCTATGCCGAAATTGCGCTGAAGCCCCTTGGCGGTGGTGATGGCGCGAGCGCGGATCAGGTCGATCGTCAGCACGGAAGGGACATCGGCCAGCGGGATATGGATGGTGACCGGCACGACCTTCAGCGACGGCCCGGCCAGCATCATCACCGCATTGTGCGGCGCGACGCCGCAGCGTTCGGCAATGAATTCGGTCTGGCCGGGATGGGTGAAGCCGACACCGTAAAGCTGCTCCTTGCCGACCGGGGCGGTGACGATCCCTGCCGCCGATCCGCTGCGGGCGAGGCCGACCGCGACCTCCAGCGCCTGGAAAGCGGTGCGCGCCCCGTCCATGCAGGGCGAGCCGGGGATGATCTCCCCCGCGTCTGCGACTTGCAGGCAGGGGAGGGCGCTGTCGAACGCAGCGGCGGCTTCCTCGGGTGTGCTGACCGTCTCGATCGGGCCGGACCAGACGGCGCGCAGCGACGCGGCGTCGCCCACCGCGAAGAAGGGCGGCAGGCCCCGCGCTTCCCGCATGACCCAGCTCTTGGCAACGATTTCCGGCCCGATGCCCGCCGGATCGCCCAGCGATACGGCGAAGGGCGGCCCCATCGTTTGAGGGTCCGCCGGATCAGTTATAGTCGATAACGGCATCGCGGCGGAGGTCGCGCAGATAGATGCGGGCGCGCTTGTTGACCCGTTCTTCCTCCAACTGCGCCATGATCTGTTCGGCATTGGGCGCGGCGGCGGAAGAGGCTTCGTCGCGGCCGCAGACGACCAGCACGCGCACGCCGTCGTTGATCGAGCCGAAGGGCGGCGTCGCCTCACCCACCTGGAGGTTCAAGAGGATGTCCTGCAATTGCGGCGGCAGGTCGCGCAGCTTCACATTGTCGTTGTCGACCACGTCGGCGCCAATCTTGCCGCCCAGTTCATTGGCCTGGCCGCAGCCCTTGATCGTCTTGACCTGCGCGGCGAAGGCGGCGGCCCTGGTGCTCGCCTGTTCCTTGGTCGTGCCGGCGGGGAAGCTGACGGAAAGCTGTTTGAGGCTGAGCAGCGCGTCGCGCGGATCGGCGGTCAGCACCTTGCGCTTGTCCATCACATAGATGACCGACACGCCGCCGGGCACGCTGATGGGGCCTGCGATCTGGCCGACCTGCATCTCATTCGCGGCCTGCGCTAGTTCGTCGGGCAACTGCGCGGGGCGGACCCAGCCGAGATCGCCGCCGACCGCCGCCGTGGACGCTTCGGAGAATTGCCGCGCATAGGCGGCGAAGCTGCCGCCCTGCTTGATCTGTTCGATGATGTTGCGGGCGTTGGCGACGATCTGCTGCTGATTTTCCGGCGTGGCCGACAGGTAGATCTCACCGATGCGGAACTCGTCGCTGCCCTTGGCCGCGTTCATGCGGTCGACCACCGACTTCACCTCATCCTCCGACACGTTGACGAAGGGCTGGATGTTGCGGCGGAGCAGGCGGCTCCAGGCCAGTTCGCCCTCGATCTGGCGCTTGATGCTGGCGGACGCGCTGCCTTGCTGGCGCAGATATTGGTCGAACTGGGCGGGCGACTGGCGGAAATTGGCCGCCACCCGCTCATAGCTCTGCTCGATTTCCGCCTTGTCCACCTTGATGTCGTTGGCGGAGGCTTCCTGAATCTGGAGCGTCTCGTCGATCAGGTTGCGCAGCACCTGCACGCGCAGCCTTTCCTTTTCCTCATCCGACACCTTGCCGCCATTGGCGGTGATGATCAGGGCCAGGCGCTGGTCGACATCCGTGCCGGTGATGATGCGGCCGTTGACGATGGCGGTCGCCTTGCGGACATTGGGGTCGCTCTTGCCGAAGACGGTCACATCCTTGGGCAGATTGAGCTGCTGCGAGGCGACGCTATCGTCGTCGCCCACCGTCTGGGCGGCAACCCCCGTCACCCCCGTCGCCAGCAGGGCGGAGGACAGAAGCAGGGTGCGCAGGCCCTTGGCGGCCGTGCTGCCAATGCGGGAAAACGGGGAAACGACAGGCTGCATCGTCGACAAAACTCTCCAATCGGTTCGGCACGAGATGCACCGATCCGCCTTAACCGGCCCTGAGCAGGAAGCGGGAAGGCTGATCCTTATATGCCAATATTGCGAAAAGCCAGCCGAAGCTGGAAGCTGTTGCCCTTTCGTGCGTCGCCCAGCACCTGATAGTCGCGACGCCAGGTGAGGCCGAGCGTCAGGCAATCATCCTCATAGGCTATCCCCAGGCGATGGCGGACGGGCTGATAGCCGTCCGCGACCGACAGCGGGTCTTCCTTCGCGTCGGTCAGGTCGATGACGGTTGAGCCGAAGACGGACCAGAAGCGCGCGAACTGGACGCGGCCGCCCAGGCGGAGTTCCTCACGGTCCTGCAAATCCTCCAGATTGAGGTTCGCGTCGCGGTTGAGGCGCAGATAGCCGACCGTCGCATAGGTCTTGCGGCTGCCGATGGTGGCGTCGATCTCGTTGCGGCGGACCGACAGATTGTCCTTGTCCAGCCGGAAGCGGTGGGTGAAGCTGATGAAATCCTTGTAGCGGACGGTGGTGCGGCCGACGATGTCGGACAGGCGGTCCGACAGGCCGGTGCCGTCGGGCAGGATGCTTTCGCGGCTGTTGAGGCGATAGCTTTGCCCGACCACGCTTTCCAGCGAGAAGTCCGGCAGCGACAGGCTATATTCCAGGCCATAGGTGACGCGGGTCGAATCCTCGAACCGGTCATAGCCGGAAAAGCGGTTGAGCGCGAAGAGGTTGCTGTCCTCCAGGTCGATGGCGCGGGCGTCCTCATTGGGGACGGAGAGGTTCGCGATCTTGGGCGCGGCGACGATCTGGACGCGGGGGGCGATGCGCTGCACGCCGCCGAACGCCTCGCCCATGAAGGGCCAGCGCATGTCGATGGCCGCCGCCGCGATGCCGCGCGCCTTCCAGCCCGGATCGCCGGCATAGCTGATCACGCTGTTCCGCAGATTGTCGCTGCTGTGATAGACGTCGCCGCGCAAATAGGTGGTGAAGGTCAGTTCCTGGCCCATGGGGGTCAGCTTGCGCAGATTCCATTCGAAGGCGGCGAAGGCGCGCTGCGTGTCCTGGCCATGGGTGCGGGTGATGGCCAGGCTGTTCGCCTGCAACTGCGCCACGCCGCCCAGCAGCGGGTCCTTCATCCGCAGGCGATAGTCGATGACGGGCAGCGCGATCGGCATCTGCCCCTGCGAATCGCCGGTGCGCAGCGTCTGCACCGCCCAGCCGGCAATGGAGAAATAGCTGTTCCTGCCGATCCGCTGCGCGTTCAGGGTCGAGCGCAGCCGGTCGTCCCGGCTGATGTCGTAGCGGCGCAGGAAGGTGCGGTCGGTCGCGGCGCGAATCGATCCGCCGATGCTCCATTCCGGCGTCAGTTGCAGCGCCCCGCTGGCGTCCAGATAGCCGCGGAAGTCCTTCTGCGAATCCGCCGGGGTGGTGGAGGAGGCGCTGCCGGTGGCGACGCGGCTGCCATAGGTGGCGTAGCCGGTGATCTGATAGGCGCCCCGGTCCCACAGATGGCGGTAATTGGTCTCCAGCATCGGCAGCGTGCCGGTGTAGACATGCGGCGTGATGGTGACGTCGCGATTGGGCGCGAGCTTCAGATAATAAGGCAGCGCGACCTCGAACCCGTTGGTGCGGTCGTAGCGCAGGTTTGGCACCAGCAGGCCGCTGCCGCCATTGTCGCCCACCGGATGGGAGAAGCCGGGCATCGGAATCAGCGGCAGGCCGAACAGCTCGATGCTGGCATTGGTATATTTGACGCGGGCCTTGACCGGATCATAGACGACCTTGACCGCCTTGATCTGCCAGGTCGGCTCCTTGGGGCAGCCTTCATGATCCTCGACCACGCAGCCGGTATAGGCGGCCTTGCGCAGCGTGTAGACGCCGTTCACCCGCTGGCCGTTGGCGGCGGCCAGCCGTCCGCCCGATTGCAGCACCAGCAGCATGTTCTGGACCATGCCGTCCTGAAGGGAATCAGTGACGTCGAACCGGTCCCCATAGGCGATATTGCCTTCCGGATCGGTGACGGAGACATTGCCGGTCGCCTCCACCTTCCCCGTGGTGCGGTTCCAGACGACCTTGTCGGCGCGCAGCCGGTTGCCCTCCCGCAGCAACTGCACATTGCCGCTGGCAGTCACGACCTCGCTATTGCTGTCATATTCCAGCGCGTCGGCGGCGAAGCCGATCTGCTCGTCGCTTTCGGGCACCGGGGCGTCGGGCGCGCTGATCGTCGTCTGCGGTTCCTGAAGCTGCTGGGCGGCGGCATGCGGGACGGCGCCCAGGCACGGAAAGGCGGCGCTGGCGGCCAGGAGCTGTTTCAAACGCAAGGGGAAAGGGTTGTTCTGCAAAAGGATGGGGCCTCTTTGACGGGGCACTTTGTTTCCCGCCTATCGCACTGCTTTGTCTGCGCTGCAATCGTCTCGGCCAAGAGTTTTGCCGGAAAATCAGTCGAACGGCTTTGCCAGACAGGGTAAGCCGCACTATCTGATGTGCTCAGCCGGTCGACATGCAGCCTGATATGAAGTGATTGCCTTTAACGAACTTTGTCATGCTAAACTTGTTTCAGCATCCATCTCGCCTTCGGAGACATTCGTTCGTGGGGAGAAATGGATGCTGAAACAAGTTCAGCATGACGGAATGCGGCGAGCGTCATCACTCAGCTTGATTGAATGTCGATCGGCCCGGAAGATATAAAGCCTTGCAGGAAATAAAGGACCCTAGATGGAAATCGCGTTCAGCCCCGTCCGTCCCGAAGCCGATACGCTGGTCTTCGCCGTGCCGAAGGGCGGTTTCGACGCCTTGCCCTTGAGCGCCGCGCCCGTGCTGGCGGCGGGCGCCGCCGCGGCGCGCTTCGCCGGGGAAGCGGGGTCGAGCTTCGAGAGCTTCGTGGAAGAGGGCGGCAAGGTGCTGCGCGTGGTGCTGGTCGGCACCGGCGCGGGCAGCGATGCGGATTATGAGCGCGCGGGCAGCGCGCTGACGGCGCGCCTGTCGACCAGCGGCGCGAGCCATGCTGCGGTCGAATTCTTCGGCGGCGCGAGCGGGGACAAGGCGGCGGCGTTGGCCTTCGGCGCGTCGCTGCGCGGCTGGCGGATCGACACCTATCGCACGCGGCAGGCGGAAAAGGCCAAGCCGACGCTCAAGCAGATCACGCTGGTTTCGAGCGACGCCGGGGCGGCGTGGGAAAGCCGGTCGGCGGTCGCGGCGGGCGTGGCCTTCACCCGCGAGCTGGTGTCGGAACCGGCGAACATCCTCTATCCCGAAAGCTTCGTCGAGCGCTGCAAACCTCTGGAGGAACTGGGCGTCAAGATCACCGTGCTGGACAAGGCGGCGATGGCGGACCTGGGCATGGGCGCGCTGCTGGGCGTGGCGCAGGGTTCGGTGCGCGAGCCGCGCCTGCTGGCGATGGAATGGGACGGCTCCAATGGCGCGACCGAAAAGCCGCTGGTCTTCGTCGGCAAGGGCGTGACCTTCGATACGGGTGGCATCTCGCTGAAGCCCGGCGCGGGCATGGAAGACATGAAATGGGACATGGGCGGCGCCGGGGCCGTGGCGGGCGCTATCAAGGCGCTGGCCGGGCGTAAGGCGAAGGTCCGCGTCGTCGGCATTTGCGGCCTGGTCGAAAATATGCCCGACGGCAATGCGCAGCGGCCGGGCGATATCGTCACCTCTATGTCCGGGCAGACGATCGAGGTGCTGAACACCGATGCCGAAGGGCGTCTGGTGCTGTGCGACGTCATCACCTGGGCGCAGAAAACCTATGCGCCGGAGGTGATCATCGATCTTGCCACGCTGACCGGGGCGATGATCATCTCGCTGGGCAATGAATATGCGGGCATCTTCTCCAACGACGACGGGCTGGCGGACGATCTGATCGCGGCGGGCAAGGCGGCGGGCGACCAATTGTGGCGTTTCCCGCTGGGCGACGCCTATAACAAGCTGATCGACAGCCCGATTGCCGACATGAAGAATATCGGTCCGCGCTATGGTGGGTCGATCACCGCGGCGCAGTTCATCAAGCGCTTCGTCGACGAGGGCGTCAAATGGGCGCATCTCGACATTGCCGGCATGGTCTGGGCCGACAAGCCCGGCGCGACCTGGGACAAGGGCGCGACCGGCTATGGCGTGCGGCTGCTAGACCGCTACGTCGCGGACAAGTTTGAAGGTTGATGCCAGAAAGTCCGATACAGGTCGACTTCTACCAGCTCAGCCGCGATCCGGTGGAACAGGTGCTGCCCGCCATTGCGGGCCGCATCCTGGACATGGGGGCGCGGTTGCTGGTGGTGGCGCAGGAGTCCGATCGGCTGGAGCGAATCTCCGCCGGGCTGTGGGCCGGGCCGCCGGAAAGCTTCCTGGCGCATGGCCGGGCGGGGGAGGGCGGCGAATCGGTGCAGCCGGTGCTGCTGGCGCAGGATTGTCCAGCCGCCGATCTGGCCGCCAATGGGGCACGGCATGTCGCATTGGCGGACGGCCTCTGGCGCGAGGAAGCGCTGGGATTCGAACGCGCTTTCTATTTCTTCGACGCGGAAACCATAGAGGGCGCGCGGGCGAGCTGGCGCGATCTTGCCAAACGGGATGGCGTGACGCCGCGATTCTGGCGGCAGGAAGGCCGCAAATGGGTGCAAGGTCCATAGCCGGAGCCGTAAATCCGGGCCTTTACGGACGCCCCTTGCGATAGCCATCGGCCCGGTCTAAAGGGCGCGCCATCTTATCCCAAACAATTCGGAGCTTTTGAGCCTCATGGCCGTGACCCGCACCTTTTCGATCATCAAGCCCGACGCGACCCGTCGCAACCTGACGGGCGCCGTGACCAAGAAGCTGGAGGAAGCGGGCCTGCGGGTCGTCGCTTCCAAGCGCATCCGCATGAGCCGCGAGCAGGCCGAGGGCTTTTACGCCGTGCACAAGGAGCGCCCCTTCTTTGCCGATCTGGTCGCTTTCATGATCTCCGGCCCGGTGGTCGTGCAGGTTCTGGAAGGCGAAGACGCCGTGAAGCGGAACCGCGACATCATGGGCGCCACCAACCCGGCCAATGCCGATGAGGGCACCATCCGCAAGGATTATGCCGAATCGATCGAGGCCAATTCGGTCCACGGTTCGGACAGCGAGGAAAATGCCGCGATCGAGATCGCCTATTTCTTCAAGGCGGACGAAATCGTCGGCTGATCCGGCGCGTTCGTTTGGAAAAGGGGCCGGGGGCGATAAGCCCGCCGGCCCTTTTTCTTTTGATAATGGGAGTGGACGGTCTGACCGCGGCGCTGTCCTTAGGGCGCACCGTGCTCCTGCGCAGGAGCACGGCGCGATTAACGGGAGCAGATGGCCCCAGCAAGCGCTTGTCAGCCTAATCTCACCCCAGTTGCGGCGGCGCTTCGAACCTGTCGATCACCCATTCCTCCGCCTGGGCGCCGCCGATCCATTCCTGCATCCAGGGGTGGTTGATCACCGCGCGCATATAGGCCTCCGCAAAGCGGGCCACGGGGAGCTGATAGGTGATGAAGCGGGTCACGACCGGCGCGAACATCACGTCGACCGCGCCGAACTCCCCGAACAGAAACTCCCCTTCGCCGCCATAGCGGGCGCGGGCTTCGGCCCAGAGCTGCATGATGCGGGCGATGTCCTGCGCCACCGCTTCGGACGGCGGGACGGGCGGGTAGATCTGGCGGATGTTCATGCTGTGCTCGCGGCGCAGCGCGGCGAAGCTCGAATGCATTTCCGCCGCCATCGAGCGAGCCATGGCGCGGGCGGCGGGGTCGGCGGGCCAGAATCTGTCGCCGCCCGATTTCTCGTTCAGATATTCGACGATGGCCAGGCTGTCCCAGACGACCGTCTCGTCCCCATCCCAGAGAATCGGCACCTTGCCCGACGAGGGCGCGAATTCGTCGCCCTCCCGCCGTTTTTCCCACGCTTCGTCATAAAGCGGGACCACGACTTCCTCGAAGGGAAGGCCGGATAGCTTGCACGCCAGCCAGCCGCGCAGCGACCAGCTCGAATAGGCCTTGTTGCCAATGAACAGCTTCATCATGCGTTCCGTCTTAGAGTCCGTTTGAGAAATCGCGGAAGAGCGATTTCCGAGGCGGCACCAGCCCTCTCCCCCACCCGGCCACCCAACGGCAGTATTTTATGGGTGGCCGGGTGGGGGGAGAGGGCTGGTGCCGCAATGCGCCAATAGGCGCATTCTCAAACAGGCTCTTAGACGGCAGAGGCAAGGGAAGTCGAGAGGATCGCGAACATCGTCCGCCCGCCGGAACAGCAATTGTTTTGGCGGCGATAAATTTCCAATCCAAAATGGGGGCTGGCTGACGCGGGCTTTGGGCCCTAGATGTCTACCAAATTACTCATAGAGAGCTTGGGGCGGAATATGGATTGGTTGCACGCGATCGCGGGCCTTTTTGTGGGCCTGATGGTCGGCATGACCGGCGTGGGGGGCGGATCGCTGATGGCGCCGATCCTGATCCTGCTGTTCGGCGTCGCGCCCACCACGGCGGTCGGCACGGACCTGTGGTTCGCGTCGATCACCAAGGCGGTCGGGGGCGCGGTGCACCATCATCAGGGCGGGGCGGACGGCGGCCCGGACTATGAAGTGGTGAAGCGGCTGATGATCGGCAGCATTCCCGCCTCCCTGATCGTGCTGGCGATCCTGTCGCAAATGCATCTCGGGCAGATCAAGGCCGGGGTGGTCACGGGCGCGCTGGGCGTGGTGCTGATCGGCACGGCGGCCGCCACCCTGTTGCGCGGGCGGTTCCATCAATGGGCGCTGGCCCGCCGGGTCGGCACGGCGGACCGCTTCACCCGCTGGCAACCGGCGCTGACCGTGCTGGCGGGGGCGTTGCTGGGCGCGATGGTGACGCTGACTTCGGTCGGGGCGGGCGCGATCGGCGCGACGTTGCTGCTGGCGCTCTATCCACTGCGCATGCGGATGCAGCGGCTGGTGGCGACCGACATCGTCCATGCCGTGCCGCTGACCCTGGTGGCGGGGCTTGGCCATTTGTGGATCGGCAACGTCAATCCGGTGCTGCTGGTCAACCTGCTGGTCGGATCGCTGCCGGGCATCGTGATCGGGTCTCTGCTGGCGACGCGCACGTCGGATCGCGTGCTTCAGCCCTTGCTGGCGGCGGTGCTGGTGGTGGTGGGATGGCGCCTGATCGCCTGATCCCGGAGGTCATTCGAAGGCAACGGCATGAGCCCGATTCGGCCAAGCCGTCGCCTTCCAGCGCATGGGTCATGATGCGCGATGGCAAGGGGCGCTAGGCTTCCAGTCCCAGAACCTTGCCCATCTCCGCCAGGTCCATGATCTCGATCACGGCCGGAGTCGTGCCATCCCATTCCTCGTTCAACTGCTGAATGCGATCGAAGGCGGGCACCATCGACGGATGGCGGACCTCGCTGATCTCATATTGCGGAAATCCGCCGCCGGGCAGGGAGAAATAAGCGATTCGGAACGGCGTGTCCTTCATCCGCCCCTCATGAACCACCTCCAGCCCGTTGCCGCAGAGATGCGCATAAGCGGCGTCATATTCCTCGGGTGAGGCGAATTGCGGCGAGACATGCTGCATGCCTTCCTGCCCGGCCGCGATATAGTCCAGAAAACCGCTGGGGGCATCGTTGAGCTGTTGGATAAGCTCGAACTGGATGGCCCCCGAATAGCCGAGCGCGAGGTCCACGACGGGGGGCTTCGACAAACGGCCGCGATAGCGATAATCATCGTCCAGCGCGAGGTTCCGGAAAACAACGAACGGGCCGACGCCCGTCAGTTCGCTCCAATAGCGCATGGCGGCGTCGATGTCGCGGACGATGACGCCGATCTGCCGGATCGAGGCGGACAGCTTGTTGAGTGCCCTGACCCCGTTCGGCCATTCGGGCGCGGTGCTTCCAGTCATTATTGCATACTCCTATCGCGGTTTTCGACGTCGGGCAGCCATTGGCGGCCGCTCGGCCCGTCGGTTGCGCCGGTTCAACCCGGCTCGGGGACCTTGTCGATCAGCGGCATGAGAATCCGATTGCACTCTTCGATGGTGATCACCTCGTCCGGCGGGCAGATGCGGTAGCTGGCGCCGCCGACCCAGATATTCTCGCCCGTCAGCTTGCAGTCCTCATTATAGTCCCAGACCATGATCCGGTCGGTGGTCTGGATGACCATCTCGTCGAGCTGATGGGCTTCGATCGGAGCGCCGAAATGGATCGCGATCGCGGCCGGCATGAAGATATGGAAGGTGACCCTGGTGGAGAAACCCGTATCGTCGACGCGAAGCAGTTCATTTTCGAACATCATGACGCAGATATTGGTCTTGACCATCGAACCGTAGAGAGCTTCGACCCGGTCCCGGCCCTTATAGGGAACGGGCGCGCCGCCGACATACATCAGATAATCGGGGTTCTCGACCGTCAGGTCTTCCGCAAGTATCTCCTCATACCGCCCGCAGACCTCCAAAATGGCGTGGCGGCGGTAATTGATCAATATCTTGCGATGCCGGGGATTGGTGACTTTCCTGAGCAGATCGTCGGCCGCCTTGGTCAACAAGCGAATGTCATATTTCATGTCCGTCTCCTGAAATGCGATTTAAACCGTGAATCGTTTCATCATATCCGCTTCGCGCGCCGATGTCAGCTTGCCATTGGGGGATGCGGGCCTGGCGGGGACTGCCGATGTCATCCTTTCGGAACGATGTCGTGGAGGCGCCAATCCGGGCGTTCGAGCGTGACGATGCTGATCAGATCCCGATAGGGCTCGACCCCATGCGCGAGCCTGCGTTTGTCCGGGTCCCATTCCAGCAGCGAAAGCGCGGCGGCACGGAAAATGCTCAATCGCGTGACATCGATCTCGACAAAGCGTTCCCATATGAACTGCTGCGGCTCCCGGCTCGAAAGGTTCCGCAGAATATCCTCCGGCACATGCAATGTCCGGCTCGACCGGATGCGGAGCACGCCCTCGGTACGCGCCAGGCCCGCCAGGACATGATCGGTGAACCATCGGTCCGCCGCTTCTCCCCCCGTGGGGAAGCGGATCAGCCCGGTCCAGCGGAACGCCGCCGGTTCCTCGGTCGCGGAAGGATGATTGTCGATCCTGATCTGGGGAATGGCGGGCACCCAGGATTGGGCGATCGGATGGGGACCATCCATGCTCCCCGACCAGCCGCCATGATAGGGGTCTTCAAGGGGGGTGTCGCTTTCCACGTCCTGCCTATCCCACCAGGTCAGCACGAGCGGGCGGTCCATGATCTCGAAGTCGTTGAACCAGAGTTCGGTCCAGCGATAATTATAATGACCGAGCGGGCTGAAGTCCTCCCGCTCCGGGATCGCCCGCCAACTCTGATAGCGGCGGAGCCATGGCCCCATAGCTTCCACGGCTTCGGGCGCATGATGACGCCAATACCATCGTTCCCAGCGCGGCAAGGCGTCGAGGGAATTGAGGTTCATCATATAGACGTTCCGGATCATCATGGCCTCTTTCGATTTTCTCTTCGACGTTGCGACGCAGGCAAGGGCGCTTCAGCCGGTCATGACAGGGTCGAGGTGAACGCGCCCAGTTTCGCAAACGCCTCCAGCATCGGCGCGCTGCTGATCTTGTCATTCCCGCCCTGATCCGCTTCGAGGCGGGCGATCGTCGCAAGGGTGTAAGGGCCTTCCCGCCCGCAAGCGCATCCGCCATCGAAGTCGATCGTGACAAGATCTCCGGAGAGCGTGGCCGGCCAGAAACTCGTTGCCAGCAGGTCGTAGACGAGCAGCCTGCCCGTCTGTCTGCCCTTGCGCGGCCTGGCCTCTCCGGTTCGGGGGTCGAGCACCATGTTGATCCCCCAGGGCAGGGGATGAAAATGGCCCTGGGAGCAACCTATTCCGCCCGATGTGGTCTCGCTCATCCCATAATTGTCCCTGATGGGATAAGGGAATATTTCGCGAAGCGTTTCCTGCCATCCATCGGGGAAGTCGAAGCCTTTGGTGCCGCCGGCGGTTATGATGACGCTGTCGGGCGACCATTCCGCCTTGATGCCGCGTTCCTTGCAGATCGCCGCCAGCTCGTGGAGCTTCTGGAGGAAGCTGAAGATGAGGACGCGCTTTCCCTTCTGTCCGACGATTGCTTCGTCGATGAACGCGTTGGTCATGGCGACCATGTTCCGCAGCCGTTCGTTGACCTGATGGGCGATCTGCTTTTCCGCGTCGGAGAGGATGATCTCCTCCCCCATGGTTTCGGCGCGGCGAAGCCGGCTGGCGAGACTCAATTCGTCGGCGGTCACGCAGCCCTTGGCAAAGGTCTTCACCAGATGCTCTTGGCCGGCATAGACGGTGCGTCGCAGCAACTCTATGAAATAGCTGTAGGATTGCCGGCCGCTGTCCGCAGGCCATGGCATCAGGAGCGTGACGTCGCCATCGCGAATGTCCATGCCGGGCTCGTCGCGATAGGGTTCGAACGACCGGACGAGCAAAGCGAGCTGGGCTGCGTCTTCCGGCAGGCCTCTTGGCAGGATCGATATTTTGCCGGTCGTTCCGGACGAGGATATGGGCCGCATCGGCGTCGCCTCCTCGATGCGGCGAAGCCAGGATTCCAGGGACGCGCATTCGGAAACGTCGATATGCGAAAGGTCGAAAGCGGTCAGCGCGTCGAGCCAGGCGGTCAGGCGGTCATAGCGCCCTTCTTCGACATCTTGCGCGGAATAGGATTTATAGACCGTGTGAGGCAGGCCAAGCCTGGCCAGGTCGGAAAGATCGTTGATCTGCGTGATCCCGGCTTCGGAAGCGAGCCGATCGAGCAGGGCGATCCTGGGCCGCAATTCCTGAAAGCGGCGTTGCAGGAGCGAGAGTTGAATCGCCTCCAATTCTTCCCCGCCGATGGCGAAGAGGTCGGCGGTCGGCATTTCCAGGAAATATTCCGGTGCTTCGGACAATAATTTCGCCTGTTCTGCGAGGCGCTCTCCATGCTGCATGATTATTGCCTTTTCGTTTTTTGGACTGCCAAGCATCCCCACCAGCGTTCCCTTGCGCTGTTGAATCGATAATAGCAGCAGCTCTCCAGCGGTGCAATGAAACGATTCATATTTGAGGGCGGGATTTCACGCGCGCACCGGCATCTTCCGCATGCCCCGCTCTGGCGGCCTTCGAGCTTTCGGCCTCGGGAACCTGGCGACGGGCGATCCAGAGCAGCGCGAAGGCCGCGAGCGAAGCGGGTAGGCTGGCGAGGATGCCGATGGACAAGCTGCCTTGGGCGGCCGACACTTTGCCGACGAGATAGGGGCCGAACGCCGAGCCGATGAAGGTGCTCATCAGGGACAGGATGGCGGCCGCCGTGCCGCGCATGCGGGGCATGACCAGCTCCTGGATGGTGGCGGCGCCCGCGGGCAGCCACATGATGCCGAAGAACACGACCGGGACGTTCAACAGGAAGAAGACCGTTGGATTCCGGGTGATGCACATGCCGATCACGAAGGGGATCGGGATGATGACGGAGGCCAGGCCGACATGAATCCGGCCTGCCGGGCTTCGGCGCAGCATCAGGTCTGCCAGCCGTCCGCCCGATATGACGCCCAGCATGCCGAATATGGTCGTGGTGAGGCCCAGCACGGTGCCGACGGTCGCTTTATCCAGGGCCATGGAGCGAAGGGCGAGCGGCGCGGTCCAGAAGCCGAGATTGATGGTCAGCATGGAAGCGAGGCTGAAGCCCAATGTCGCGCACATGAAGGCGGGCGTGCGCCAGGTCAGGGCATGGGCCGCCGGATCGCGGGTCCGCAATATCTGCGCGGAGGAAAAGATGGCGTAGGACACCAGGCCGAGCGCAAGCCATTGCAGCACGTCGCCCGTCGCATGGATGAGCGCCCAGCTCAGCAAGATGGCGAAAGCCGCGAAGAGGATGTTATGGCCGAATATGCGCGGCCCGCAGCGCGCCGTCTGATACAGGGTGAAGGGCGGGATCACGCTCGCGACATCGTCGAAGAAGCTTGACCAGAGGCCCGGCGTGCTTGGCCTTTCGATTCCGTCGGCCAGCCCCCGCAAGGGTTCGCGCAGCGTCGCGACGACCACCGCCAGCGCCATGCCCGGAATCGCCAATATCAGGAAGGCCGCCTGCCAGCCCTCTAGGCCGAATGGTCCCACTTTGCCGAAGGTCTCCGTCCAGCGGACCACCACGAAGGCGCCAGCGGTGAAGGCCAGGCCCTGACCGAGATAAAGGCCCGCGCCATATATGCCCAAGGCCATCCCGCGACGCGTGCGGGAGAACCAGTCGGACAGCAGCGAGTAGGAGATCGGCGCCGCTGCGGCCTCTCCGATGCCCACGCCGATCCGCGCCACGACAAGCTGCCCGACATTCGCCGCCAGCCCGGAAAAGGCGGTCATGGCCGACCACAGTACCAGGCATACGGACATCAGGCGAACGCGCCTGCACTGATCGGCCAGGCGGCCCAGCGGATAGCCGAACAGGGCGTAGAACACGCCGAACGCCGTGCCATGCAGGAAGCCGAGCTGGGCGTCGGTGAGCTGAAAATGCCGCTTAACGTCTTCGGCCAGGATCGAGAGGATCGTGCGATCCATCCAGGCGACGGAATATACGCCCAGAAGGACGAAAAGAACGAAATGGGCGTAACGGCCATCCGCCAGATAGGGGGAAGCGGCCGGCCCGGAATGGCCTTTGCCGGAGATATGGCGCGGGCCGCTGACGGTCTCTCCCATTTTATTCGTCCTTTATCCGAACGGCGTCAGCCTGTTCACTTTGACATGGAGGCCGTCCGGTCAGGGACCGGCGCGGCGGAGAGCCTTCAATCCACCAGTTGCGCGATCGAGCCGGTGATGCAAATCCCCGCGCCATCGGCAGCGTAATTTTTGTTGATGAAGATCATCACGGAGGTGAGCGCTTCGGCCGCCGCCGAATTTGCGAGCGGCCCCGCATGGAGACCGCGCAGCCCGGCCGCTTCTGCAAGCGCCACGACGCGCGCCCGCGCTGCCTTCTGATCCCCGAATATGAGCACGTCGCAATCGACATTGTCGTCGGTGGCGAGCTTGTGGGCCGCGACATTGTGAAAGGCCGACACCAACTGCGCATCGTCCCCCAGCATGCGTTGCGCGACCAGCGCGGCGCAGCCTTCGGGCGGGAGTTGCACCCGGGCGACCTTGGGTGGCATGAGCGGAACGGTCGTGTCCACGACCAGCTTGCCCGCGACCATCGGCCGTATGTCCTCCAATATCGCGGCCTGGGAGGCGAAAGGCACGGTGACGACGATAATGTCGGCCTGCCTTGCCGCCTCTCCATTGCTGGCTCCCCGCATCGCCGGAGAAGCCAGTTGCCCGTTCAGTCGGGAGGCTTCGGCTTCGGCTTTCGCCGCGTCGCGCGATCCGATGATCACCGGATAACCCGCCTTGGCCCACCGCCGCGCGAGCGCCCAGCCCAGATTGCCCGTGCCGCCTACGACCGCAATGGTCGGCTTGTCTGTCGTCATAGTGAATTCCCGCAGGTCATGAGTTGGGAGGAGGGAGGGCTTTTCGGCTTGCGCGCCGCGCCATGCGGCGGCGTCAGCACCACCGGAGCGAGGGGGGCGGCGGCGAAGGCCTTTGCGCGCCGTTCCTCGCCTGCATCGGCATAGAGGGTGGTGCGAAGCCGGGGTCGGCGTCCGATCGAGCCGATCGCCGCTTCCATCTCGGGCGGCGAGAATTCCTGTCCATGTTGCGCGCCCGCGGCCCTTGAGATGCTCTCATTCATCAAGGTGCCGCCAAAGTCGTTGGCGCCCGCCCGGAGGCAGTGCAGCGCGCCTTCCAGTCCCATCTTCACCCACGACACCTGAATATTGGGCACCAGCGGATGAAGGACGAGCCGACCGATCGCATGCATCAACACCGCCTCCCGGAATGTGGGGCCTTGGCGGGAGCGGCCGCGCAGGGCCATGGGCGCTTCCTTCGATACGAAGGGTAGAGGCACGAACTCCGTCAATCCGCCGGTGCGCTGCTGGAGACGGCGCAGGGCAAGGATATGGCGCGCCCAATGTTCGTACCGGTCGACATGGCCGAACATGATGGTGGAGGTGGTGCGCAAACCCACCCGATGCGCGGTTTCGACGATGTCCAGCCATGAAGCGGTGGACAATTTGTCGGGACAGATCTGGGCGCGCACCTCATCGTCCAGGATCTCGGCGGCGGTGCCCGGCAGGCTGGACAGGCCGGCATCCTGCAATCTTTCGAGAAATGCCGCTGGAGAGAGGCCCAGCGTCCCCGCGCCGTGATGGATTTCGAGCGGGGAAAAGGCGTGGATGTGGATGCCCGGCGCCGCGTCGCGGGCGGCGCGGCAAATGTCGAGATAGGTCTGTCCCGTATAATGCGGATGGATGCCGCCCTGCATGCAGACCTCGGTCGCGCCCCGATCCCACGCCTCGGCGGTGCGCCGAGCGATCTCGTCCAGGTCGAGATTATAGGCGGGTCCGCCCAGCGCGTCGTGGCGGCTGCCTTTCGAAAAGGCGCAGAAATGACAATGATAGCCGCAGATATTGGTATAGTTGATGTTGCGCGTCACGACGTAGGAGATCGCGTCGCCCGTGGTCTTTGCGCGCAGCCTGTCCGCCGCGTCGCAGATGCTCGCCAGATCATCGTCGCGGGCGGTGAACAGCCGGGCGACGTCATCCTCAGCCAGTTCGTCGCCCGCCATGGCTCGCTCGGTCAGCGAGAGGATCGAGGGGTGGGCGGACCGATGGCGCAAGGATGGCGCGGGAGGCGCAGGATGTCCGGCATCACCGACCGTCCAGCGGTCTTCCCGGGCAAAGCCGCCGCCATCGCTCCTGGCCAAGATCGCGGGCGTCAATGCCGGGTCGACCCACCGGTTCAGGTCGCGCAGGAAGTCGGGATAGAGAGGCAGGCGCGGAACCAGCGTCGCGCCCGCCGCGGCCGTATGATCGCGCAGTTTGGCGATATGGGGCCAGGGCGCCTCGGGATTGACATGGTCGATCGTGACGGGGGAGATGCCGCCCCAATCGTCGATCCCGGCGTCGAGCAGAAGCGGGTAATCGGACGCCGACAGGTTTGGCGGCGCCTGGATGTGCATTTGCGGCCCGAACATGATGCGGGCGGCGGCCAGCGTCCACAGCAGATCTTCCAGGTCCGGCTCTTGGGCCGTCGCCATCCTGGTCCCCGGCTTGGCGCGGAAGCTCTGGACGATGATCTCCTGGATATGGCCATGCCGCCGGTGCAATTCGCGGATCGCGCCCAGCGCTTCCAGCCGTTCGGCACGCGTCTCTCCGATGCCGATCAGGATGCCTGTGGTGAAGGGAATCCGCAGCTCGCCGGCAAGGGCGATGGTCGCCAGCCGGTTCGCGGGCGCCTTGTCCGGCGATCCATGATGCGGGCCGCCGGGCTGGCACAGTCGTTCCGATGTGCTTTCCAGCATCAGGCCCTGGGAAACGGACGTGGTTCTGAGCAACGCCATCTCGTCGCGGGAGAGGGTTCCGGGATTGGCATGCGGCAGCAGTCCTGTTTCTTCGAGGACGAGTCGCATGGCTTCGGCAAGATAGGATATGGTCGTTTCGTGGCCCAGTTCCGACAGGGCGTGGCGCGCCGCCGCATATCGCAGTTCCGGCTTTTCGCCCAGAGTGAACAGGGCTTCGGTGCAGCCGGCGTCGCGACCGGCGCGGGCGATCCGCAAAATCGCCTCGCGGTCCAGGAAGGCGGGCTCGCCGCGCCGGGGCGGCTTGGCGAAAGTGCAATAATGGCAGACGTCCCGGCAGAGATGCGTGAGCGGGATGAACACTTTCGGGGAGAAGGTGCGTATCCGGCCGTGACCCCCGTCGCGAATCCGGCGCGCCTGCGCCATCAAGGCGGGAAGCTCGCTGGAGAGCAGCCGATCGCCGGGATAAGAAGCCGCGCTATCCGATGTCGGATCGGGTTCAACTGACATGTGCATCTTCCTGTCGCATCCCATCTGAAGAGGGCATCGATTCCCGATTGTCGGGCGCAAGGGCTGGCGCCCCGTTCTTCAGCAGCGGGAGACCGTCATCTAGTAAATGAAACGATTCATTGCAAGATGGCGCGTGCGATGCTAGCCATGATGCGCGGGAATTTGAACGCCGCCTTGGTTTGAGCGCGTTTATCCCAGATCATTCAGGCACGCCCCGATGCGCGCAAGAAAAGGAGATCGGAATGTATCTTGAAAGGTTTCGCCTGGACGGGCGCCGGGCTTTGGTGACGGGTGGAGGACGCGGGATCGGCGCGGAGATTGCGCGGGCGCTGGCGGAGGCGGGCGCGGAAGTCGTGATCGTCGACATCGATGGCGAAACCGCCCAGCAAACGGCGTCGGCCCTGGTCGCGGCCGGGCGGGTCGCGCATCATCGGCAGGCCGATCTGACGCAGGCCGATCGGGTGGAGGCATTGGCCGAGGATGTCGGCCCGATCGATATTCTGGTCAACAATGCGGGCATCGTGCTTGTCATGGACCCGCTCGAAACCACGGCGGCGGCATGGAAGCGCACGATGGAGGTGAATGTCGACGCCGTCTTCTACTGTTCGCAGGCTTTTGGGCGCCGCATGGTTGAAAGGGGGGCTGGTTCGATCGTCAATATCGGCTCCCTGGCTGGTTTCGGTGGCCTGCGTCCGCAAAATCCGCTGCCCTATTGTACCAGCAAGGGGGCGGTGCACACCCTCACCAAATCGCTGGCGGTCGCCTTTGCGCCCCATAATGTGCGGGTGAATGCGGTCGCTCCAAGCTATATCGCCGCGCCGATGACCGATCCGGCGGAAATCGGCGGAGAGGTTCGCGCCTGGGCCGAGGTCTGGATGGACATGACGCCGATGGGGCGGTTCGGAAAGCAGGAGGAAGTGGCTGCGGCGGTCCTGTTCTTGGCGAGCGACGCGGCAAGCTATTGCACCGGCGCCATAGTGCCGGTCGACGGCGGATATGGGTCCGTGTGACGGTCTGCGGGCAGGCGGCGGCCGTTTAGGCCGCCGCCGGACGCGGTTTGTCCTCTCACGTTTTAAACCGCCGCCGCCGCGTCTTTTTTCGGCTTTGCGGATTTGCGTTTGGGCTTGGCGGGTTCCGTTGCTCGCGGCGCGCCGATCGAAGGGCGGGCGATATAATGCGTCGGCACGATCACATGCCGGGCCTCGCTTTCGGCGGTGCCGTTGATCCTGTCGAGCAAAAGGGTGGCCGCCAATCGGCCGACCTTGGCATAATCCCAATCGATCATCGCGATCGGGGGTGAATGAAGCTCCGCCAGGTCCGAATTGGCGGCGCCGATCACCGAAATATCCTCGGGAATGCGCAGGCCCCGGTCGTGCACGGCCCGGAGCACGCCTGAAAGCATGTCCATGCCGCCCGCCAATATGGCGGTGGGGGGCTCGGGCCGTTGCAGCATGTCGGTGGCGACGTCGTAGGCCGCGCTAGCGAGGAAGCTTTTCGAGGAGAGCAGGGTGGGATCGGGCGACAGGCCCATTTCCGCGAACGCCTCCTGATAGCCCTGCAGACGTTCGCGCGCCAGATAGAGGTGCTGATCGCCGGTGATGAGCGCGATGCGCCTGTGGCCCAGCTCCAGCAGGCTCTTGGTCGCCTGAAAAACGCCGGCGCGATGGTCGACGATGACGGCGTCGAAGGATGCTTCGTTGCGATCGAACAGCACGATCGGCACGTTCAGTTCCAGCAGGAAATCCCGGAATTCCCCGACGATCGGCGTGTAGTTGCCGAATATGATCCCGTCGATCCGGCGCCGGGACAGGCTGGAAAGAAGGGTGCGCTCGCGTTCCTCGCGGCCTTCGGTGTTGGAGATGAGGAGCGAGAAGCCCGCCGCGTCCAACGTGTCGTGCGCGGCGCTGATGAACGCCATCAGCGGCGGGATGGTGAGATCGCGCAAGATGCAGCCGATCGTGCGAGTCGATCCCACGCGCATGCTCTGGGCGATCGCGTCGGGCTTGAAGCCGAGCTGGTCGATGGCCTCCAGCACTTTCTTGCGGATCGCCGGCTTGACGGAATTATGATTGTTGAGGACGCGGGAAACGGTTCCAAGCGATACCTCCGCCAATGCGGCGACATGCCTGATCGTGGGTCTTGTATCCTGTTTCGCCACCTTATTCTTACCCGCATCTTCCCGGCATGTCGGCCCGATGGATAAGGGACCCGCCGTTTATCGATTATGTGCCTGTCCCCTACGACATAGGGCGAAACCGGGATCGATGCAAACATCAGAAGCATCCCTTCCCGATTCCCCTGGCGGCGGAGCAATCGATATTCGCTCTTATATGAAACGTTTCATTGACAAGTTCGATTCGAACGGTATAGGTGCGCGAAACGGCTTCGCCATGCCTGAGCCATGCTCGGCTGCGGAAAATCGACAATGAAGAAGGGGGAGGACGCGAATATGCGGTCACAGGCACTATATTCCGGTCGGACGGGCTCGCGCTCAAACAGCGTGCGGTCCCGGCTGTTGCATGGCTCCTTGCTGGCGCTCTCCGCCGCATCGGCTCCTGCTGCCGCAAACGCCCAGTCAGCGACGTCGAGCGTGCGCGAGGCCAACCAATCGACGGCGCAGTTGGAAGAGATTGTGGTCACCGCCCAGCATCGCAGCGAGCGTCTTCAGGACGTGCCGATCGCCGTGACATCCCTGTCGGCGGCGGCTCTTTCGCAGCAGGGCGTGTCGAGCACTTCCGATCTCGCCCAGGCGACGCCAAGCCTGATCTTCAACAGTCAGGTCGGTGGCGCCAGCCCCTATATCCGGGGCGTCGGATCGGACCTCTTCGATCCCACATCGGAAGCCGCGGTCGCGATCTATGTCGACGATGTCTATATGGCGGCGCCGCTCGCCAATCTCTTTTCCCTGAAGGGCGTCAAGCAGATCGACGTGCTCAACGGGCCGCAGGGCACCTTGTTCGGCCGCAATGCGACGGGCGGCGTCATCCAGGTCCAGACGCTGGAGCCGACGCAAGAGCCCCATCTGGATTTCGCCGTGACATATGGCAATTACGACTATGTCAGCGCTTCGGTCTACGCCTCGACCGGTCTGAGCGATGCGGTATCGACCAGCATTTCGGCCTTGTATGAGGATCAGGGCCAAGGATATGGCCGCAATTTCTTCGACGGGTCGGAGATCAACAAGCAGGCGATCGGCAATATATCGGTCCGCAACAAATGGAAAATCGATCTGTCCGACGCGACGATCGTCCATGTCTCGGCCGACTATACCGACATCGCCAATACGATCAGTTATCAGCGGATAGCTGGGTCTTCTTCCCCCCTTCCGGGTGCTTCCGAACCGATCGGTTATCCGGGAAAGTTCAACGTGAACATCAATCAACCCGATTCTCTTTCCGTCAAGTCAGGCGGCGTCTCACTGAAAGTCGATCATGATTTCGGCTGGGGCAATCTCACCAGCATTTCCGCCTATCGGAAATTGCGCAGCGTTTACGGGCTGGATCAGGATCAAACGGACTTGCCCGTCATCGACATCCTCTGGAATACGCGCTTCCGCAATGTTTCGCAGGAACTGAGGATCGCCGGTCAGGGCGATGCGGCCCTGAGCTGGATGGTCGGCGCATTCTACTATAATGCGCGAGGGTCCTATGACGATTTCGCGGTCAACGGCACGGTCTATGTGCCTTTCGACCAGCAGCGGACGGAATCCCTGGCCGGTTTCGCTCAGGCGACCGTTGAAGTCCTGCCCGGCCTGAAACTGACGGGTGGAGCGCGCTATACCTGGGAAAAGCAGAGATTCTTCTTTCCGGCGGGTGGATTGACCGATAGCCAAAGCGTGAAGAAGCCGACGTTCAGGGTCGCGCTCGATTATAAATTCACGCCGGACATTCTGGGCTATGTCTCCTTCAATACGGGCTTCAAGAGCGGCGGATATAATCTGCTTCAGCCCGGCGGAAAATTCGATCCGGAGAAGCTGACATCCTATGAAGCCGGCCTGAAAACCGAATTGTTCAATCGCAAGCTTCGCCTGAACATCAACGGCTTCTATTATGACTATACGAATCAGCAGGTGAATGTCTCCGAATTTGGCGGGAATGTCGTCGATAACGCTGCCGGGTCGAGGATAAAGGGCTTTGAGGCGAATTTCGACTATGTTCCCACCGCAAGGCTGAAGCTCAGCGGCGCCCTGTCGATCATGGACGGTCATTATACGGATTATTTCAACTATCAGCCGAGGGACGCCAACGGCAACAATATTGGCGGCCCCGTCAACGCAAAGGGCGAGACCACGGCTCGCACGCCGAAGTTCGTCGGCAATATGTCGGCAAGATACAGTCTGCCCACCCAAATTGGGGAGATCGTTACCAGTCTGGGCGTCCAATATAATGACGGCTATTATTGGGTGGCGGACAAGCGGCTGCGCCAACATTCCTATACGCTGATCAACGGCAGCATTTCCTGGACGCCCGGCGACGGCCCGCTGGACATCAGGCTGTGGGGCAAGAATCTGCTCGACAAATATTATTTCGTCATTGCGGGGCCTTCCGCCACGCCCGTTGGCGACAATCAGGTTCCGGCCGCGCCCAGAACGTTCGGCGCCACGCTGTCCTACCGCTATTGATCATATGAAACGTTTCATTGACGCGGTGCCGGACGAAGGGTAAATATGGTCCAAGGTCGGCGGAATGCCGATGGCTTGCACCCCCATGGAGAGAGGCGAGAGAGGATGGCCGAAGGCAATATAGTGTCCACGGAGAATATGGACATCGAAGAGAAGCTGCGGATCGAGAAGAACACCCGCAAATGGGTCAAGCATTTCATCGATAATGTCGAAGGGCAGACTTACGAGGAAGTCCTGGATAAGATGACGCCCGACAGCTATTTCGTGCTACTGGGAAACACCCCCGTTTCGGGCAAGTTCAGCAAGGAAGAATGTTTCACCAAGATGGCCCCGCAATATGAGCGCTATCTTGTTCGGCCTACCATCAAATTCTCGCACATCATGGTCGATGGCGACATGGCGCTGCTGCGCGCGGTGGGGCAGGGCGGCAAGGCCCGTTACGGCAGCTATTCGCAGCCTTATTACGGCTATTGGTTCCGCGCCGTGGAAGAAGGCTATGCCGAGATCATCGAATGGAACGATCCGATCGAAATGGCGACCAAAATGTATGGCGCCGCAGTGGTGCCGCCGGAGGACGATCGGGACGTCTGGACCATGGCGGGCGCCTGAACGCGGCC
This sequence comes from Sphingobium sp. 15-1, assembly GCF_013375535.1. Taxonomy (GTDB): domain Bacteria; phylum Pseudomonadota; class Alphaproteobacteria; order Sphingomonadales; family Sphingomonadaceae; genus Sphingobium; species Sphingobium aromaticivastans. The sequence continues at coordinate 1,950,248 of NZ_JABXJG010000001.1, read as the reverse complement.
TACCGTCCGGGCTAGAGGCTTTCCCGGCCGGCAATGCCCATTCCACCCGCATCCGCCGGCGCCTTGCCGCCGGAGTTCTTGCTCAGGCGTCGGTGACGGCGAAGGCGCTGCAATCCATTGAACGGGCCGGCGTGCCGCTGAAGGCATGCCGGCGCGCCACATGCTTCGCGGCGTCGGTTCGGCTTGCGAATGCGGCCTATGCTTCAGTCATTGGGAAAGGGGGATATTGATGCCGTGCCCGGCCGTTCGTCGAAAGAGCCGATGGGGCGCCTTTCTGCTCCTTGCCCCGCTGCTGGCCTTGCCGGCCTGCAACCGGTCGTCTGGCGCGCCGACCCAGGGGCGCGATGTCGACTGGGTCGGCTATGGCAATGGGCATGACGAGCAGCGTTTCGTGCCTGTCGCGCAGATCGACGACAAGAATGTCGGCCAGCTTGGACTCGTCTGGTCGCTTGATCTGGATGAGCAATCGGCGCTGGCGGCGACCCCGATCGAGGTGGGCGGGACGCTCTATTTCAGCGGCGCCTTCGGCCATATATATGCCGTCGATGCGCGGACCGGACGGCTGCTGTGGACCTATGATCCGCAGGCCAATGAGGCGGCGCCGCGCGATATTCGGCGCGCATGGGCGACCAATCGCGGCGTGGCCTATGCGGACGGCAAAATTTTCGTGGCGACCCGCGATTGCAGGATGGTGGCGGTCGATGCGCGGACCGGCAAGCTCGTCTGGCAGAGCAGCTTCCTGGTTCCCGGCAGCAATTCGACCAGCACCGGCGCGCCCCGGGCCTTCAAGGGCAAGGTGATCATCGGCAACAGCGGATCGGAATTCGGAAGCCGGGGCTATGTGACCGCATTCGATGCGAATACGGGCAAGCTCGCATGGCGCTTCTTCACCGTACCTGGAGACCCCGCGAAGGGGTTTGAAAATGATGCGATGGCCATGGCCGCGAAAAGCTGGTCGGGGGAATGGTGGAAATATGGGGGCGGCGGTACGCCGTGGAACGCCATCACCTTTGACGAAAGCTTCAATCAGATACTGATCGGCACCGGCAATGGCGGCCCCTGGAACAACAAGTTCCGATCGAATGATCCCAAGGGCCAGGACAATCTGTTCCTGGCGTCGGTCGTCGCCGTCGATGCGGATAGCGGGGCATATAAATGGCACTATCAATATAATCCCAACGAGGTTTGGGATTATAAGGCGACCGCCGACATCATCCTGGCCGACATCGCCGTGCAGGGCAAGACGCGCAAGGTGATGATGCAGGCGCCGACCAACGGTTTCTTCTATGTCATAGATCGCGCCGACGGAAAGCTGATTTCGGCCGGGAAGATCGGAAAGGTGACCTGGGCCGACCATATCGATCTGGCCACCGGCCGGCCGGTCGAGCGGCCCGGCATTCGCGGCGAAAAGGGGGCCGCGATCATCTATCCGGACAATTACGGCGCGCATAATTGGCAGGCCATGTCCTATAATCCCCGGACCGGCCTGGCCTATATTCCCTATATGCAGTCGGGCATGAAATATGGACCCGCGCTGACCAGGGCGGAGGCCGTGGACGTCGATCCGAACGAAAAGCGGATCAGCTTCCGCATTGGCGCCGCCATCGAGCCCATGAAAGATCCCGGCGATCGGCTCGACGGCAAAGGGTCGCTGCTGGCCTGGGATCCGGTCGCGCAAAAGGTGCGATGGCGCGTGGATTATCCGACTTCGCTCAACGCCGGTACGTTGACGACTGCGGGCAATCTCGTTTTCCAGGGCACGAATAGAGGAAAATTATACGCCTATTCCGCGACGACTGGGGAAAGACTGTGGAGCTTTGATACCAAGCTGGGCATTATCGCTCCGCCCATCAGCTATTCGGTGGATGGTCGCCAATATGTGTCTATCCTCGTGGGCTATGGCGCCATGGGCGGCATGGGTGGTCCGGGCCCTGATCAGGGCTGGAAATATGGGCTTCAGCCGAGGCGGCTGCTGAGCTTCGCCCTGGGCGGAAAGGCGAGCCTGCCCGCGACGCCGCCTCCGGATTTCGCAGTGCATAAGCTGGACGATCTGCGCCTTGCGCTTGACCCGAAACGGGTTCGGGCCGGGGCGAAAGTCTACGCCGTGCTGACATGCGGCATGTGTCACGGCGCTGCCGCGATCGCTTCGGGCAACGCGCCGGATTTGCGGGAGTCGGGCGTGGCGCTGGACCGGTCCGCATTCAAGGAGATTCTGAAAGGCGGAGCGCTCGTCTCGCGGGGAATGCCTCTGTTCGACGACCTTTCGGACCAGGAGATAGAGGATCTCTACCAATATATCCGCGCCCGCGCGCGTGCGCGGGACACGGAGCAGGCCGAGGTGAGAGGGGGGCTCTGAGATTGCACGGCAACGGCTTTCGGGGCGAACAAGGAGATGGCGATATGTGTGAAGCAACGCGTGAACTGGTCCGCCAATTCGCGGATCATCTTGAGTCCGGACGGCCTGAGCAGGCCTTCCGCATGCTCAATGCGGACGGGCGCTACATCCTGACGGGCACAACGCCCGCGTCGGGCGTTTATGAGGGGGTGGACGATCTTTTCACCCGCCTGGCGCCGCACCTTTCGCGCTTCACGGGCGCGCCGGACATCAAGGTCTCGGACGTGCTGGTGGATGGCGACAAGGCGTTTCTGCGCGCGTCCGGGCGCGCGGCGGCCGCATATGGAACATATGATCAGCCCTATTACGGCTTTTTCCTGCACGCCAAGGGCGATGGCTTTGCGGAGATAGTCGAGTTTCTCGACACGGTGCAGATCGAGGTCGCGCTTTTCGGCAAGAAGCTGGTGTCGGCATAGCGGATGGAGCAGGCGCAGGCGGACATGCCGCCTGCGCGCTTTGCCAAGGGGCGCCCCGCTAAATCTGGGCGCGCCCGCCATCGACGAAAAGCTCCGAGCCGGTGACGTAGCTCGAATCGTCGGAGGCGAGGAAGAGGGCCGCTTTCGCCACTTCCTCCGGCTCCCCGACGCGGCCAAGCGGCACCAGGCTGGCCATGCGGTCCAGCAGGGCTTGTTGCTGATCGGCATCGGGACCCGCCAGTCCGACCAGGGCAGGGGTGCGAATGGGGCCGGGGCTGAGCGTATTGACCCGGATATGCCGGTCCTTCAGGTCCAATATCCAGTTGCGGGCGAAATTTCTGACGGCCGCCTTGCTGGCGCTGTAGACGCTGAACGACTCATTGCCCATGCTCCCCGCCGTCGATCCCACCAGGATGACGGACGCGCCCTCCACCAGCAGGGGCAAGGCGGCCTGGACGGTGAAGAACACGCCTTTGACATTGCGGTCGAAAACATCGTCGAAATGCGCTTCGGTCACGTCCGCGAGGGGGATGATCGCGCCGCCGCCGGCATTGGCGAACAGCACGTCGATCCGCCGCTTGTCCGCCGCGATCGTCCTGAACAATCTTTCCAGATCGTCCTTCCGGGCCGAGTCGGCCTGGATGCCGGCAACATTCCCGCCGATTTGCGCCACCGCGGCATCCAGTTCGGCCTTGCGGCGGCCGGTAATATAGACAAAGGCGCCCGCCTCGACGAAGGCTTGCGCGGTGGCAAGGCCAATGCCGCTGCTTCCTCCCGTGACGACCGCAACCTTTCCGGCCAATTTGCTCATGCCTTCTTCTCCGTTCGCGGCGGTCAAAGCCGCCAATGATGGGCTGCGCGACAAGAAAGGCCCGGCGCCGATGTCCGCAGATGGGTGACGGAACGTCTCCGCGATTGGATCGTCTGCAAGGGAGGGAGAAATATCCGGTCCCGCGCCGGGCGCATTCCCTGGATCACGGCATATAGGCATGCATGGCATAGTGTCAATGAAACGATTCATGTCGAAATGATCCGCATCCGCTTCCCCGTCGGCTTGGGCGCGAGCGATAGGGTGCTCCTCCCGGAATAACGGCGGCGGAAGGGGCATGCGGGAGCCGGGTTTCATGCAAACGCCACAATAAATATGAAACGTTTCATTGACAGCCGCCATGGGGTGCGGTAGGGGCAGGAGGAGCGCTGGATTGCGGGAAGATTCCAATGGGCTTCTTGCCGCGGGGCGGCGGAGACGGCGGTTAGGTGTAAGATGGTCTCGTCCGATCGGCGCAAAAAGAAATTCGAATTCAACTGAGGATGTTGGCATGAGGCGAGTGGGTATCGATGTTGGCGGAACCTTCACGGACGTCGTTCTCATCGACGATGAGTTGGACCGTCACTGGTCGGTGAAGGTCCCAACCACGCCCGCCGACCGCGTCATAGGGGCGATCGAGGGTTTCAAGGCGATCCTGGAGATCAGCGCCTACAAGAGCGAGGACATCGATTTCGTCGGTCATGGCACGACCATGGCGACCAACATGGTGGTCGAGCATAAGGGGGCCAGGACCGCCCTGGTGACGACCAAGGGGTTTCGCGACATATTGGAGATCCGCCGGGTGTCGCGGCATGATCGCGCCGATCTGTACGATCTTCAGTTCGAGGCGCCCCGCGAACTGGTCAAACGGCGCTGGCGGCTGGAGGTCGACGAACGCATCGACGCCAAAGGCAATATCGCCAAGCCGCTGGACGAGGAGGAGGTGAAGGCGCTGGCCGACCAGCTCGCCGGATCGGACATCGAGGCTGTCGCCGTGTGCCTGCTTCACTCCTACACCAACCCCGCGCATGAACTGCGCGTGGCGGAGATATTGCGGGAGAGGTTGCCGGATCGCTTCATCACCACCTCCCACGACGTCAATCCGGAACTGATGGAATATGAGCGCACCAGCACCGTCGTCATGAACGCGATGCTGGGTCCGGTGTGCAGCCGCTATATCCGCACCTTCAAGGGCGCGCTGCGCGAACTCGGCTTCGGCGGCGAGCTGCTCTTCATGCAGTCGAACGGCGGCCTGGCCCATCCCGACTTCGTGGAGGCGCGGCCGGTCGTGCTGCTCGAATCCGGGCCTGCGGGCGGCGTGAGCGCGACCACCCGCGTGACGGAGCGGCTTGGCCTTTCGAACTCGATCCTGGGTGACATGGGGGGCACGACCTTCGACGTGTCGCTGATCCGCGACAGCAAGCCGGAGCTTCGCACTTCGGGCCTGCTTCATTCCTATACCGTGCGGTCTCCGACGATCGACATCGACTCGGTCGGCGCCGGCGGCGGGTCCATCGCCTGGATCGATGTGGGCGGCGGTGTGCGCATCGGCCCCGAAAGCGCGGCGGCGGACCCAGGCCCGGCCTGCTATGGGCGCGGCGGCACGCGGCCGACCGTGACCGACTGCAACCTCGTGCTTGGCTATATCGATCCGGACAGCTTCCTGAACGGCACTTTCCCGCTGGATGTAGAGGCGGCGCGGCGGGCGATCGAAAAGCATCTTGCCGAACCGCTCGGCACCTCCGTCCTGGAGGCGGCGCGGACCGTCCGGGCGGTGGCCAACGCCCTGATGGCGCAGGCGATGCGGCTGATGACGGTCGAGCGGGGCTATGATCCGCGGGACTTCGTCTATGTCTGCTATGGCGGCGCCGGTCCCGTTCACGCCATCGATCTCGCCAGCGAGCTGGAGATCAGGAAGGTCGTCGTGCCTGCGTTGCCGGGCCTGTTCAGCGCCTTCGGCATGACCGTCGCGGATCAGTCGATCGACAGGCAGACCTCGATCGAGAGCGAACTGGCCGCGCTTGATCCTGAAGCGCTGGCGGCGATGTTCGCCTCGCTCGAGACCGAAGTGCGGGCCGACCTGTCATCCTATGTCAGCGGCGGCGCCGACATCCGGGTGACGCGGCGGGTCGATTGCCGATATGCCGGCCAGCCGGAGGCGATGACGGTCGACATCGGGGAAGGCGCGGTGGACGTGGCGGGCATCCGCGCCGCTTTCGAGGCCGCGCATATGCGGCAGTGGAATTTCATCAAGCCGGATCAGCCGATCATCTGCGTCAACATCCGGGCGCGCGCCGAAGCGGAGACGGGTTGGCGCGGAACCATAAGGTCGAGCGACGGGACATCCGATCTCGAACCGTTGCAGACTTCGCGCGTGCGCCGCCTCTATCTGGGTGGGGAGATGATCGACGTTCCCGTCTTCAAGCGCGGCAGGCTTCGCGATGGCGACCGGGTGCACGGCCCGGCCGTGATCGAGGAAGCGAGCAGTTGCCTCGTCGTCGACACCGGGCACGTGGCTTACCTCGATGCCTTCAGCAACCTCATTGTAGAGCTCTGACAGCGATGGATACCATAACCTACGAAATCATCCGCAGCAGCCTGTATGCGATCGCGCGCGAGATGAAGATCGCCATGACCCGCACGGCGGGAAGCCCCATCATCCATTCCGGCGGGGACGCATCGGCCGCGATCTTCGACGATGAGATGCAACTGGTCGCGCAGGGCAATGACATACCCACGATGCTCGGCGCGGCGGTCATCTCGACCAAGGCCACGGTCCAGGCGATCGGCGCGGACAATCTGCGGCCCGGCGACGTCATCATCAGCAACGACGTCTATCTGGGGGGCGGCAATCATCACCCCGACGTTCAGTTCACCAGGCCCGTCTTCGCGGGCGACAGGATCGTCGCCTATGTGATGACCAAGGGGCATTGGAGCGACATAGGCGGCCAGTCCCCCGGCAGCTTCGCGGCGGAGACCTGGGACATTTTTGGCGAGGGCGTTCGCATTCCTCCCGTCCGGCTCTATCGCGACGACAAGCTGATCGAGGATGTGAAGACCCTGATCCTGCAAAATACGCGCGATCCCGAGACGCGGCTGCTGGACATGCAGGCGCAATATGCCGGCTGCTTCGTCGGCGGCCAGCGCATATTGACTCTGGTCGAGCGCTATGGCGCCGACGCCCTGAAGTCGGCCATGTCGCGGTCGCTGGACCATTCCGAGGCGCTGATGCGCCAGGCGCTCGAAGCCATGCCCGACGGCGTGTATCTGGGCGAGGATGAGATCGACGCCGTCTACGAGGTCGACGGCGAGCGGCCCCTGATCCCCATTCGGGTCAGGATCACCAAGCAGGGCGACACGATCGAATTCGACTATAGCGGCAGCGGAGCGCAGGTGCGCGGCGGCATCAACTGCCCCTTGTCGGTCACCTACAACAGCACCTGGTTCACGGTGAAGGCGATCACCGACAACATGATCCCCATCAACCAGGGCTGCTATCGGCCGGTGAAGGTGATCGCGCCGGAAGGCAGCGTCCTCAACTGCAGCTTTCCCGCCTCCGTCGTGTCCGGCGTGACGGAGACGTCGCCGCGGGTGATCGACATGCTGCTGAAAGCCCTTGCGCCTGCGGTGCCCCAGCGCGTCACGGCGCAGAGCAACTGCGCGGCGTGCGCGGGAATCTTCGCCGGTTCCGATCCGGACGAGGATCGGGTGGCGCGGACGGGCCGGCGCTTCGCCAGCCTGTTCGACGTGCATGCGGGCGGCATGGGCGCGCGCAGCGACAAGGACGGCGTGAGCGCGATCCGCGTCTATGTCGGCAATGCGGGCGCGCAATCGGTGGAGGCGATTGAACAGGCCTATCCGTTGCGCATAGACGAATGGAGCCTGGTGGCGGACAGCGGCGGCGCGGGCCGCCATCGCGGCGGCCTTGCCGCGCGGCGGGTCTATCGCGTCGATTATGACGAAGCGACCTTCACTGTCGCCGGAGAGCGCGAGCGCCAGGTGCCCGACGGTCTGGAAGGTGGCCTGCCCGGCAGTTGCTTCAAATGCGAGATCGAACGGTCCGACGGCACGGTGGAGACGGTTCCCGCGCGCGGCAGCCATGTCATCGTGCGGAAGGGCGACCGGGTTCTGGTGCAACCGGCCGGCAGTGGCGGTTTCGGGAAGCCGGAGGCCCGCGATCAGGCGGCGATCGCCGCCGATCTGGCCGACGGCTACGTGACGGTGGCCGCTGCGCGCCGGGACTATCGCCAGGCGGCGCCGGATAGCGGTTCCGCGACCGGGAAGGCAGCCGTTTGATGGGGGACCAGCACATGACGCGTCCCCTTCCGCTGGCGGGCGTGAAGGTGGTCGAGATCGGCCACAGCCTGTCGGCGCCCTATGCCGGCCATATTCTGGGCCAGCTTGGCGCGACCGTCACCAAGATCGAGAATGCGGGGATGGGCGATCACGCCCGCGCATGGGGTTCGGTGCGCCATGGCGACGCGGCGATCATGTTCCACGCCGTCAATCTGGGCAAGGAGAGCGTCACCGCCGATCTTCGCGACAGCCGGTCGGTCGGGCAGATCGCGGATCTGATCCTGGGCGAAGCCGACATCGTCGTTCAGAATCTCAAGCGGGGCATCGTCGAGCGCGTCGGCCTGGATGCGGCGACGCTGCGCGCGGCCAAGCCCGCGCTCATCTATTGCAACATCACCGCTTTCGGTTCGACCGGGCCGTTGCGCGATCGTCCCGGCTATGATCCGCTGATCCAGGCGGTGAGCGGCATGATGAGCCTGCTCGGCCGCGCCGGCGATCCCAGCATCCGCATTCCGATCTCGGTGAACGACATGGGTACGGGAATGTGGGCGTGCATGGGCATATTGTCCGCCTATATCGAGCGGTCGAGGACGGGCGTGGGCGCGACGATCGACACGTCCCTCTATGAAACCGCGCTCGCCTGGCAGACGGTTCAGATTTCGGACTATCTGAATTCCGGCGAAGCGCCTGAACGGCATGGTTCGGGCAATGCCAATATCGTGCCCTATCAGACCTTCTTCTGCCGCAATGGCGAGGAGCTGATGATTTCGGCGGGCAACGACAAATTGTTCCGTTCGCTTTGTTCCGTGCTTGGCGCGCCCGAGCTGGGCGGCGACCCGCGTTTCGCCACCAACGACATGCGCGTCCGCAACCGAAGCGCGCTTCTTCCCATGCTGCAGGCCATGATCTGCGAACGCAAACGGCCGAATCTGGAGAAGGAGCTTGAGACGGCCGGCGTTCCCTGCGGCCGGGTGAACAGCATCGATCAGGTGATGGGCAGCGCGCAGGTCGGCGCGCTGGGCATCATCGGCGCCACCTCCGGCAATGAGTTGAAGACGGTCGGCCTTCCGCTCGCTTTTGACAGTTGCCGCCCGCCGCTCGGCCGGCCCGGCCCCCGGCTGGGCGCGCACGATCCCCTGGAAACGCGGAGCCATCATGGCGCATGAACTCAGCTTCGACGGTCTGGAAACCGTCCGCCTCGATCATCCCGGCGATCATATGCTGCGCATCACGCTTGCAAGGGCGGGCCGCGGCAATTCGCTGAACACCAGGATGGGCGAGGAGCTTGTCCGGATCTTCGGCGCTCTGGAGGCGAAACCGTCCCTCTATCGGTGCATAATCCTGACGGCTGAAGGCGATCGCATCTTCTGCGCCGGCGCCGACCTCAAGGAACGCAACGGCATGGACGATGCGGCGTTTCAGGAACAGCATTATCTGTTCGAGCGGATGGTGCGCGCGATCAGCGACTGCCCGATCCCGACGATCGCGGTCGTCAATGGGGCGGCGCTTGCGGGCGGGCTGGAACTGATGCTCGGATGCGATTTCGCCTATGCCGCGGACCATGCCCGCTTCGGCTTTCCCGAAGTGATGCGGGGCATCATGCCTGGCGGCGGCGGCACGCAGCATCTGGCCCGGATCGTCGGCGCGCCCCGCGCCAAGGAACTCATCCTGAGCGGCGCCATTTTCGGGGCGGCCGAGGCGCTGGAATGGGGGCTGGTGAACAAGATCATGCCCGGCGCCGCCATCATGGCGGCCGCGCTGGAGACCGCGGCGACGATCTGCGCCAACGCGCCGATCGCGATCGCGCAAGCGAAGAAGTCGATCGGCTTTGGCCTGCAGATGGATTTGCGGACGGGGCTGTTCTTCGAGGTTGAGGCCTATAGCCGCCTGATCGGGACGGAAGACCGGCGCGAGGGGATCGCGGCCTTCAACGAGAAGCGCCCGCCGGTGTTTCAGGGGCGGTGAGCGCGATGGACCCTGTCGTGATTCGGCCTGTCGTCATTCGGCCTGTCGTCATTCGGGAAGTCGGGCTTAGGGACGGTCTTCAGATGCTGGCCGCCGGTCCGACGACCGGGCAGAAGCAAGCCTGGATCGACGCCGAACGCGCGGCTGGACTGCGGGAGATGGAGGTCTGCTCCTTCGTGCCCGCGGCGCTCATGCCGCAATTTGCCGACGCGGCCGACATCGTCCGCTACGCCCGGGGGGTTGAGGGATTGGCGGTGACGGCGCTCGCGCCCAATCTCAAGGGCGCGCAGCTCGCCGCCGAAGCGGGCGTCGACAAGATCAACTTCGTCATCTCGGTGAGCGAAAGCCATAATCTGGCCAATGTCCGCCGCACGCCCCGGGAATCGATCGGCCAATTGCGCGAGATCGTGGCGATGCTGGCAAGCCTTCCTGCGGATCGTCGCCCCGGGATCGATGTCGGATTGTCGACCGCGTTCGGCTGTTCGATCGAAGGCAGGGTCGATCCCGAGGCGACCCTCCGGCTGGCTGAAGAGGTCGCCGCCGCCGGCGTCGACGGCATCACCATAGCCGACACGGTGGGCTATGCCGATCCGATCGCGGTCGCCGGGTTGAGCGCGGCGATGCTGGAACGCTTTGCCGATTTGCCCATCGCCATCCACCTGCACGATACGCGTGGGCTGGCGCTTGCCAACGCCTTTTCAGCCTATCAGGCGGGTATCCGGATCTTCGATGGGTCGCTCGGCGGACTGGGCGGCTGTCCGCATGCGCCGGGGGCGACGGGCAATGTCGCGATCGAGGACCTCATATTCATGTTCGAGCTGATGGGGGTGGATACCGGGATCGATCTCGCCCGGCTGCTGGTTGCGCGATCGGCCGTCGCCGCGATGTTGCCACCCGGCGCGCTTGGCGGCCAGCTCGCCCGCGCGGGCCTGCCCAAGACGATGCGCGTCGCGTCTTGATGTCTGGCTGGAAAGTGAGATATGAAACGTTTCATAATTTAGTGGGGCGCGGTATCCCTGCCATGGGCCGTTTGGGAGAGATGACATGCTTGATTATAGTCTGAGCCCCGAAGAGCGGGCGGTCGCGGAGAAGAAGACCCGCGCACTGGTCGATCGCTTCATAGAGCGTGATGTGGCCGGGGATTTCGAAGCTTGCTACCGCATGCTCAATGCGGATGCGGTGTATACGCTCATAGGCGAATCCCCGGTATCGGGCACCTATTATGGCCCGGACGACACGATGGAGCGGCTGGCGCCCCTGCTCGTGCATTTCACGGCGCGTCCGCAGATGACGTTCTCGGAAATCATGATCGACGGCTATCGCGCCTTTTTGCGGGCGTCCAGCACCGGCGGCGCGGGCCGATATGGTCCCTATGCCCAGCCCTTCTACGGTTTCTACCTGCGTGTCGAGGGCGAGGGTTTTGCCGAGCTTGTCGAATTTCTGGACCCGCTCCAACTGGACGTCGCCTTGTTCGGAAAACGACTGGTCGACGCTTGACGAACGGCGCCCGGCGGTATCCGCTTCTATCTCAATAAGGTGAATTTGCGATGCATGAGAGCAAATTGTTTCACGATGTCGTTCGCGAAAGGCGGTCCGTTCGCGCCTTTCTTCCAACGCCGGTGCCGGACGCGTTGATGCAGGCGGTGGTCGACGATGCGCGCCATGCCCCGTCGAACGCCAATATCCAGCCCTGGTCGGTGCATATCGTCTCCGGCGCGAAGCGCGACGAGCTGAGCAAGGCGATGCTGGAGGCGGAGGCGGCGGGACGGCTGACGCCTGATTTTCCGTTTGGATATGATGAACTTTACGGCGCCTACAGCGACCGCCAGAAGGCGCAGGCCGCCGCTTATTACGAAGCGCTGGGCGTCGCGCGCGAGGCGTTCGACGAGCGGCGCATGACGATGCTGCGGAATCTCGAATTCTTTGGTGCGCCGCATGCCTGCCTGCTGTTCATGCCGTCATTCTACGACAGCGTCCGGATCGCCGGGGATGTGGGCATGTATGCCCAGACGTTCCTGCTTTCGCTTGCGGCCCATGGCCTGGGGGGCGTGCCCCAGACCTTGCTCGGCTTTTTCGCGGAAACGGCTCGTGAGGTGCTGGGCATCGATCCGTCGCTCAAGATGCTTTTCGGCATATCCTTCGGCTATCCCGACCTGGATTCGGCGGCCAGCCGCTACTGGATCGGCAAGACAGCCGTCCAGGATCATGTCACTTTTCATAAATGAAACGTTTCATTGACACGCGCCGCCCTGTGTCCTAGGATACGAATCGATAATGAAGAGGTTGATTGCGCATAAGGCCCGAAAGATGTCGGGAAGTGCAGATCGGCCTCCAGGACCAGGACGGGAGAGATGGACGATAGCTGCGGAAAATCCATGCCATGGATATTCGTGAAGCAGAGAAATCTCTCTTCGTCGAAGATCGTTGAATAGCGCGACCTCAAAATATCCTGAAATCGCGGTGCGCGATGACGGAAGGGGCGTGTTCTGTACCTATATTAAATTTTTTCTGTCCGTGGGCGGGAGGACGTTTGTCCGGATCGGCCTGAATGGCGATCCGTTTCGAAACGGACCCGAGCCACAGCATCGAAAAGCGCGCGACGGCGACGAGACCGGCGCATCATAAGGAGGGGAAAGAGGATGATCGCAATGGGAAAATGGCATATCGCGGCGGCCAAGGCACTGGCGGGGGTTTCCGCCGTGGCGTTGGCGGCCGGGGCGGCGCAGGCGCAGGAAGCTCCCCAGGCGGCGGGCGCGGACCAGGCCGCAAGCGGCGGCTCATCGGTTGGCGACATTGTCGTGACGGCGCGCAAGCGTTCCGAAAGCCTTCGCGACGTTCCCGTGGCGATCACCGCCTTGAGCGGCGAGACTTTGCAGCGGCAGAATATCACGCAGATGATCGACATCGGTAAGATCACGCCCAGCTTCAACTACACCTATGGCGCCGCGAACAGCGTGGCGGTCATCCGCGGGTTCGGGTCGGGCGGCAATGCGGGTTTCGAACAGGCCGTCGGTAAATTCGTCGACAACGTCTCCTATGGCCGCGACCAGGAAGCCCGCATTCCGATCTTCGATGTCGAGCGGGTGGAAGTGCTGAAGGGGCCGCAGGTGCTGACGTTCGGCAACAGCGCCACGGCCGGCGCGCTCAATATCTCGACCAAGAAGCCCGGCGACGAATTCGAGGCTGACGGTTCGATCGGCTACGAATTTTATGGCCGCGAATTTCAGGCGCAGACCGGCGTTACCGTTCCGCTCAGCGAGGGCATGAGTCTGCGCGTGGCGGGGCTTTTCCAGAATTTGGACCGGGGACGATATGACAATCCGGTCAAGGGCGAACGCGAACCCGAAACGCGCAACTATGCGATACGTCCGTCGCTGCGGCTGCAGCCGGCCGACGGGCTGGACATCGTGCTGCGCGCCGAGCTTGACCGGATCAAGGACCGCGGCAACACGCTGGTGCCGACCAACCAGCCGCTGGTGGGCAATACCTCGCTCTATCCCGTGGTGGGCGACAAGGACACGCGCTACGTCAACACCAATGTCGCGCCGTTCTTCACCGACGAATTGGCGGAGCTGGAAGCGCAACTTTATCAGGCCGACATCAATTACGACATTGCGGGCGGGACGCTGACCTCGACCACGGCATGGCGGAAGAGCGACGGCGTCGTGATATACGGCACCGACGGCATCAACCACAGTCCCGCATTCGTGAACGGGCAATGGACCCACTATAAGCAGTTCAGCCAGGAACTGCGCTTCGGCGGCACTTTCGGCAAGCTCGACGCCACCGTCGGCGGCTATTATCAGCGCGACACCCTGGCGATCGACGCGAACCAGGAACTCAATCTGGGCGCCCTGGGGCTCACCGGAACCGCGGCGACGCCTTTCTCGCGGAACTTCACCTTCGACCAGAAGAACCGGGTCTTCTCGGCTTTCGTGGATCTCACCTACCATCTGACCGACCAGTTGAGCCTGTCCGGCGGCGTCCGCTATTCCGACACGCGGAAGAAGGCCGGGCAGAGCATGTTCGCGGCGCGCATCATTCCGAACATCGATCTTGACACCTCGCGCGCCGCGCTGCTGGCCGCGCGCGACCCCTCGCTGGACGGAGTCCTCGCGGCGGTGCTCGGCGGAATCCAGCACGCCTTCCCCATGGGCACCTTCCATCTGGTCGACCGCCAGTGGCAGCCGCAGGCGATCGTGCAGTATAAATTTTCCTCCAACAACATGGCCTATGTCAAATATGTGAAGGGGGCCAAGGTCGGCGGTTTCGACTATACCTATACCACCAGCCCGGCCAATGCCGGCTTCGGGTCGGAAAAGGCATGGATGGTGGAGGCCGGGATAAAGGGACTCCTGCTCGACAACCGCCTCGATTATTCGATCGCGGTGTTCCGCGAGGAATTTAACGGCCTGCAGCAGTCGGTGCGGCAGGGCTTCAACCTGGTCGTGTCGAACATCGGCAAGGCGCGGTCGCAGGGCGTCGAGCTGGACCTCAATTATCGGGTGACCGACAATTTGCGGCTGGGCTTCAACGGCGCCTATCTGGACGCCAAATATATTTCCTTCGTGGGGGCGGCCTGCAACACGCTGCAAAATGCGCGGCTGGCGCCCGGCTGTGTCGGCGGCGCGCAGGATCTTTCCGGGACGCCGACGCCCTATTCGTCCAAATGGACGGGCTCCTTCAATGTCGAATATGTGCAGCCGGTCGGGAACGGCAACCAGATCGCGGCCGGCGCGTCCGTCTTTGCGCGCACCAAATATAATGCGGGATCGTTCAACGATCCGCGCATGGTGCAGAACGGTTATGCCCAACTGGACGCGCATATCGATTTCGGGCCGGAGGATGGCCGCTGGGCGATGTCGCTGTTCGGCCGGAATCTGACTGACAAGCGGCTGCTGGAAGTCGATTATACAGGCGTGGGGTCTTCGACGTCGACGTTCGGCTCCTATTCGCGCGGCCGGCAGATCGGCCTGAAGCTGCGATATAATATCCAGTGACGTTCAAGGGTGGCCGGCTTGCCGTCGTGCAGCCGGTCGCCCTTCAGCGGCGTTATAAGCGGGCGGGTGAAGGAGGAACGGGTTTGGAAGCCAGCAGCGCATCGCTTGCACCGGACAACAAGGTCATGGGCGGAGCCGCGGCGGAACGGAATGCGGTCGACGGTCCCTATGCCCGTTATGTTCTGATGGTGCTTGTCGGAGTCTATACCCTGACCTGGATGGACCGCACCATCCTCTCGATCCTGGCCGAAGACATCAAGGCGCATTTCGGGCTCAGCGACGCGGAGCTTGGTTTCCTGCACGGAACCGCCTTCGGCGTCTTCTATGCCCTGTTCGGTTTTCCGTTCGGCCGTCTGGCGGACCGGTGGAAGCGGGTGCGCCTATTGTCCATCTGCATCTCGATCTGGTCGATGATGACGGTGTTTTGCGGATTGGCCGGCAGCGTCGGCCAGTTGGTCGCCGCCCGCATCGGCGTCGGCATTGGGGAGGCGTCCGCCGTTCCTTCCGCCTATTCGCTTTTATCCGACTGGTTCTCGCGGGGGCGGCGCGGGACGGCGCTGGGCATCTTCAGCACCGGCTTCTATCTCGGTCAGGGCCTGGCGTTCGCGATCGGGGGGCTGGTCGTGGCTTCGTGGCTCTCGTCCTTCGGGGAGGCTGGACCCTTCGGCCTGCGGGGATGGCAGGCGGCCTTCATGGTTGTCGGTCTTCCGGGCCTGCTGATCGCGATCCTCGTCTCGACCCTGCGCGAACCGAGGAGGGGGCTGTCCGACGGCACTTATCCTCCGGCGGAAAAGGACATCTGGCTGCGCCTGTTCGACGATATTGCCAGCGTCATTCCTCCTTTCACCTTTTACCAGGCTGCCCGCACCGGTCCGAAGGTCCTTGCGGTCAATATCGCGGCAGCCCTGATCGTGGCGTCGGCGGCATGGGGGCTGATCGCCGCTTCCGGCGACAGGATGCAATGGATCGCGATCGCCATCGGATGGTATGCCGCCTTCACCGCCGCCCAGATGCTGCGGGCGCGCGATCCCGCGACCTTTGCGCTGACATGGAAAGCGCCGGCCTTTCTCTACACGACGATCGGCTTCGGCTTCTCCTCCATGCTGGTGCTGAACATGGGTTTCTGGACGGCTCCTCTGGCTTTGCGTTCGCTGCCGGTCGACAAGGCGACGGTGGGCATGGTCCTGGGCGCTTCGGCGGCCATTTGCGGCATGGCGGGCGTCTTCGTCGGCGGCCGCCTGTCGGACATCATGTTGCGTCGGCACGCGGCGGGGCGAATCCATGTCGGCATCGCGTCCACGGTGATCCCGGTTCCCTTTGTGATCGGCATGTGCCTGACGCACAATCCCTGGATCTTCTTCCTTCTGAACCTTCCCGTCATCTTCGTCGGCATCATGTGGATGGCGGCCGGCGCCGCCACCATTCAGGAAATCGTCATGCCGCGCATGCGCGGAACGGCGTCGGTCACCTATATCCTTGTCAGCACGCTCGTGGGTTCGGCCTTGGGGCCCTATCTGGTCGGCAAGGTTTCCGCCGCGCAGGGCAGTCTGGCCACCGGGCTGATGGCGGGCCTGCTGGCGGTGCCGATCGCGGTGGCCGCCCTGTGGATGGCGGCCCGGCACGTCCAGTCGGCGGAGGCGACGAAGGTCGAGCGGGCGCGGGCAGCGGGCGAAGCGGTCGAGCAGGAGCCCGTCGGCGTCGCGGCCCATGCAGAGCATCGGCAATTCGAAAGGCAGCTATCGTGATCAATCTGGCAAGCGACCATCTTCGCAGGGCGGCCCAGTCCTTTCCGCAGGGGGTGGCGATCGTCGACGGCGATCGCGAAATCCTCTGGTCGGATTTCGATCGGGCCGTGGAGCGTCTGGCGCGGCGGCTCATCACCGCCGGACTCGCGCCGGGGCAGAGCGTGCTCATCATGAGCGGCAATTGCGCGGAGTTCCTGATACTCAGCTTCGCCGTGTGGCGCGCGGGCGGCGTGATGGCGGTCGTCCACGCCTCTACGGGCCCCAACGAGCTCGACTATGCGCTGACCAATGCCGAACCGCATTTCCTGTTTGCGGAAGGGGAGAGCCGGACCGCCGCGGCGGCCGCCGTCAGCAGGACAGGCTCGCGCACGGAAATCTTCGATCTTGTCCGCGATGCCGAACTCATTCCCCACATCGCGCCGTTCGCCGGAGATTTGCCGCAGGTCGATTGCGACGCGGTCGGCGTCATCGGCTATACCTCCGGGACGACGGGCGTGCCCAAGCCGGTCGCGCATTCGCATCGCTCGATCGCGGAGGGAACGGATGGCGTGGCGGACATCTGGCGGATCGACGCTGCCGACACGATCCTGGTCGCCGTGCCGCTTTCCTGGATGATGGGGCTTGTCATCCTCTCGCTGACCGCCACCACCCGCGCCGCCAGAATCCATCTGATGCGCGAATTTTCCCCGGATGGCGTGCTGGACGCAATGCTGGGCCATGGCATCACCTTCTTCGCGGGGTCGACCAGCATGTATGTGAAGATCGCCAATGCCTGGCACCGGCGCGACGCGGTGGCGGACTTCCATCTGCGCTGCTGCATTTCCGGCGGAGAGGCGCGCAACGAAGCCGTTTTCGAGGATTGGCGCCGCATCACCGGAACGCCTGTGCTGGACGCCTATGCCGCGTTCGAATGCTGGCCGCTTGTCATGAACGACCCGGCGGGCGCTCCCCCGCCGACCGGATCGGCCGGGAAGATCGCGCCGGGCGCGCGGATGCGCTTCCTCGGGCCGGACGGGCGGGAAGTCGCGCCGGGCGAAGTGGGCGAGGCGCAGGGGCGCGGGCCGGCGATGATGATGGGCTATTGGAAGGAGCCCGACCTCACCGGAAAGGCGATCACGCCGGACGGCTGGTATCGCACGGGCGATTATGCCCGCATCGACGAGCATGGCTATGTCTATGTCCTGGGCCGCGCCAGCGACCTCATCAACCGGGACGGCAGGCCGATCTATGCGGCCGAGGTCGAGCAGGTCTTGAGTGAACTGGATTATGTGGGGCAGGCGGCCGTGGTCGGCCTTCCCGACCCGGATCACGGCCAGATGGTGGCGGCGGCCATCGTGCCGATGCCGGGCGCCGCGCCCAGCGAAGCGGCGATCCAGGAGCATTGCTCGGCCCGGCTGGCGGCGTTCAAGGTGCCCGGCATGATCCGGATAGTCGAGGCGCTGCCGCATAACATGTCGGGCAAGGTTTTGCGGCGGGAGGTGATTCCGATGCTGCTGCGCATGCGCGAAGCCGAGGACGCATGAAGACGATCAACGTCCAAATGGGATGGAAATATGAGCTCTGATCTTTCGACCAAATCCATCATCGTCACCGGTTCCGGGCGCGGCATCGGCCGGGCGATGGCGCGGGCGCTGGCCGCCGACGGCGCGCAATTGACGATTGCGGACATCGATCATGCCGCCGCGTCGGCCGTCGCCGCCGAGATTGAGGAAGCCGGCGGCCGGGCGATCGCCGTGAAGGTGGACGTGACCGACCGGGCGAGCGTGCGCGCCATGATTGCGCGGGCCGTCGCCCAATTCGGCAGGCTCGACGTCATGTTCAACAATGCCGGCACCGCTCAGGGAAAGCCCTTGCTCTCGATCACCGAGGAGGATTGGCACAGGATGATGACGGTGAACGGGCTGAGCGTGCTGATATGCATGCAGGAGGCCGCGGCGCGGATGATCGAGCAGGGACAGGGCGGAAAGATCGTCAACACGGGGTCGATCGCCTCGAAACAATGTCATGAGCCACTGGTCCATTATGGCGCCAGCAAATTCGCCGTGGCCGCCTTGACCCAGGGCGGGGCGCGCGCGTTCGGACAGCATGGGATCACCGTCAACGCCATCGGGCCCGGCGTCGTGAAGACGGACCTTTGGGATAGCATAGAGGGGGATTTCCGCGCAGAGGGGCTGACCCGGGAGCGTGACGAGGCGATGGACAATCTCATTCCCCAGATCACGCTCGGCCGCGCGTCGGTCCCTGAAGATCTGGCCGGAGTGGCGCGGTTCCTCGCCTCTTCCGGCTCCGACTATATGACCGGGCAATGCCTGATGGTCGACGGCGGTTTCGTCTTTCTGTGAGGCAGGCTGGCCCGTTGCCGGGCCGCACAGGGACGAACAAGCCGCATTTCGGGAGGCGGCCCGCACGCTATCCCGCTGGGCTTTGCCAGGCCGACCGTCGGGGAAAGCGCTTTCCCGGCGCGATGAGATACAGCTTTAGCAAGGAGAACTGATTTATGGCGGAATCCACCTTTGCCTCCCGCATGGGGCCGCTCGGTGTCTTTGCCTTCACGGATTTGATGCCCGCCGCCGAAGCGGCGAAATTCGCGCAGCGCGTGGAAAATTGGGGCTATCGCACGCTCTGGGTGCCGGACGTGTCCGCCGGGCGCGACAGCCTGGTCCATTCCTCCTGGATGCTGGCGAACACGCGGGAACTGAACATGGTGACCGGCATCGTCAACATCTACGGCCGCGATCATGTCTCGATGAGGGGCGCCCAGATCGCCCTGGCCGAACAATCCGGCAACCGCTTCCTCCTTGGCCTTGGCGTCTCGCATCCCGAACTGGTGGAGGAATTGCGGGGCGAGACCTACAGCAGGAAGCCGGTCGCCACGATGAAGGCCTATCTGGAAGCCATGGAACGCTTCAGGATGGATTCGACCGTCTTGCCCAGCGAACGGCCGCTGACCGTCCTGGCGGCGCTGGGGCCCAAGATGATCGAGCTTTCGGCGTCCCATGCCGACGGCGCCTACACCAATAATTCGCCGCCCGCCCATACCGCCATGGCCCGCGCCATATTGGGACCGGACAAGCTGCTGTGCGTCAACCTTCTGGTTTCGCTGGAAAGCGATCCCGATGAAGCGCGCGCCACCGGGCGCCGGGCTCTGGCCTGGAACCTGACCTTTCCCAATTATCGCAACAATTGGAAGCGGCTGGGCTTTGACGATGATGATTTCGCGGACGGCGGATCGGACCGGCTGATCGATGCGATCGTCGCCTGGGGCGATGAACGGACCATCCGCGCCCGGATTCAGGAACATTGGGACGCTGGCGCGGACCATGTCTGCATCTTCGGCCTGAACCCGGCGGGCGCCTATGAAAATCCGGAAGAGGCGCCTTTGGCGCTGCTCGCGCCGGCAAGATAGGCGGAGGACCGCAGGCGACCTTTCGCCCGCGGCAAAAGCGCGCGCCAACCATGGAGAATAACGTGCCGCCATTGCGTGAACGCCGGCAGGAGCAACATCGCCGGTCCAAAAACGAGCCAGGGGAGGGGAAGGCATGATCGAAGGCCTCATGCAGCGGACTCCCCTGATGATCGGGGACATATTGCGCCATTGCGCCACCGCGCACGGCGACCGGGAGATCGTCTCGCGTCTCGTCGGGGAACCGGCCTGGCGCTATGACAATCGCGGACTGCGCCGCCGCGCGGGCCAGGCTGTGCTGGCGCTGGCGCGGCGCGGCATCCGGCCCGGCGACCGGGTCGCCTCGCTGGCTTGGAACACCCATCGGCATCTTGAGCTGTTCTACGCGGTTCCCGGCATGGGCGCCGTTCTGCACACGGTAAACCCGCGTTTCTCCGACGATCAGATCGTCTACACGATCAACCATGCGGGCAGCCGCCTTCTTTTCGTCGACAGGAGCTTCCTGCCGCTGGTCCACAGGCTGCGCGACCGGATTTCGGCGGTGGAGGCGGTCATATTGCTCGCCAGCGCCCCGGATGAGGGGTTTGAGAGCTATGAGGAACTGATCGCGGGCGAAGCGGACGGCTATGATTGGCCGAGCTTCGACGAGAACAGCGCCGCCGTCCTATGCTATACGTCAGGGACCACCGGGGATCCGAAGGGCGTTCTCTACAGCCATCGGTCGATCGTGCTCCATGCGCTCGCCAACGGCCTTCCCGGCGCGCTTGGCCTTTCGGCCTTCGACTGCATCATGCCATGCGTGCCGATGTACCATGCGACGGCATGGGGCATGCCCTATATGGCGGCCATCAGCGGCTGCAAGCTCGCCTTGCCCTGCGACCGCATGGATGGGGAGAGCCTCCATTCCCTCATCAGGGACGAAGGCGTGACCTTCTCCGGCGGGGTGCCGACGGTCTGGACCATGTATCTGGACCATCTGGCGCGCACCGGCGAGGATAGCGGCACCCTGGACCGCATCATGATCGGCGGCTCCGCGGTTCCGCGCGCCATGGCGGAGACGTTCGAGCGTCGCCATGGCGTCAAGGTCCGCCAGGTCTGGGGCATGACCGAGCTGAGCCCGCTGGGCGTCATATCGACCCCGACTCCGCAGATCGCGCATCTGGGCCAGGAAGCGGAGGAAGAGATACTCTGGACCCGCCAGGGCCGCGCGCAGTTCGGCGTCGAACTGCGCATCGTCGGAGAGGATGGGGCGGCGCTGCCGCATGACGGCGCCACGCCTGGCGCGTTGCAGGCGAGAGGGCCGTGGACCGTGCAGCGCTATTTCCGAAGCGAGAAGGACGCCACATCCGACGACCGCTGGTTCGACACCGGGGACATCGCCACGATCGATGAACATGGCTTCCTGCGGATCACCGACCGCAGCAAGGATGTGATCAAATCGGGCGGCGAGTGGATCAGTTCGATCGACATAGAGAATGTCGCGGCCGCCTGTGCCGGGGTGAAGGTCGCCGCGGTCATCGGCGTCCGTCATCCCCAATGGGAGGAGCGTCCGATCCTCATCATAGAGGGACATGACGGCGCGCAACTTCAGGAGCAGGTCATCCTGGATCATCTGGCGTCGCAAATCGCCAAATGGTGGATGCCCGACAAGGTCATATTCGCTCCCGTCCCCCTGACGGCAACGGGAAAGATCGACAAGAAACGGCTGAGGGAAAATTTTGCCGACGAGCTGTCGCCAATATGAGCGATGTTTCCCGTAACGGGGACAGGCATAAAGTCCCCGAAGCATTCACATGCGGGCGATCCCATGTGGGATATTGGTGGCCGGCGAACGATAATGTCATCGGGCGGCATGGCCAAAGCGATGGGATCGACGTGATCGAAGACCCGGGGCAACGGCTGTTCGAGATGATCGTGGCGCGCGAGCTCGCGGGCGACATCGATATATAGCGGGTCAATCGCCCTGCGTCGCGGCCTTCGGCATGATGTGACAGTCGCGCCAGCTCCCATCGCCTTTGGGAACGAACGACACATAGTCGCCATCGATGATGAGGGCCGCTTGCGGGCTGCGATAATATCGGCCGAGCGTCAGGGTTCCGCGTTCCAGCGTGAGTTGCCCCTCCTTCCAGATGATCGTGGCGCGATCGGCGTCCGCGCGCAGGAGGAAGCGGCGGCCGGCGGCGCACTGGACTTCCGCATCGATGCCCGGCTGTCGCGCATCGGCGGGAGCGGCCAGCATTGCGGAAATGGCAATGGCAGCGGGCATGAGGGCGACGGGGAAATTGCGACATGCCATGGATGGGGCCTTGCAGGGGCGGATGCCGTTCTAGGGTGTGTGGGGATTCAGCCCATGGCGGGCTGCAAATGGCGGCTTTCTGCGCTTCCAGTGCTCACATACTTTGAGTACGCTGCGCGCCGGTTCTCGAAATCCACCATTTTCGCTCCACCCTGAACTGAATCCCCACACACCCTAACTCGCCGCCGAATCCTCGGTTCCTGAAACGAGCGCATTGGCGATCATGGCGGCGAGGCTTTCCTCCGCGCGCTGCTTGACGCCCGCATCCTTGGAGAGCAGGTCATGCCTGATCCATTGCGGCGCGCGATGCAGAACCGCCATGATCAGCTTTGTCGTCTTGTCGTCCATGCTCGACCTATGCGGATCGGTTCTGCTTCCGGCAACCGCAAAACGAATCAATGCCCGCGCCGTCATTTCTTGGAAATCGGCGCGGACGGCTCGGCCTGTCCTGTCCGACCCACGGCGCAAAGCTTCTTTCATGGCATTGTCACCGATGCCGCCTACATGGGCTGCATGAACATCGGCTCCTATTTTCGCCTTGAAGGGATTCTCCTAGCGGGTGCCGTCGGCCTGTATGTGCAGGCGCGCGACGGCGTGTTCTGGGAGATTAGCGGCCTTGGGGATGTCGGTCATCTCCTGCAAGCCAACGTCGTCGTCGAAGGCATCCGGACAGGGGCCGAGGCCATATCCGTGAACTGGATCGAGGCCATCGAGCCATTGCAGCGTTTGATCAGCACCGCAGGCATGTAAACCCTGCCTGGGGCTCCTGCGTCAACCGGCTTCCGATAAGCTGAAAGCCGCGGAAAGCGGCGGAATCCACAACCCCTGGAGGCCGAGCCGGAATCGAATTGGTAACAAATTTGTTTGATTTTTCAGAGATTTATTGATTGCCAGTCGAAAAATAGGCCCCCAAAAAGGCCACAGTTCGGTCAGGCTGCAATCAGGAATCACATTGGTTTCCCAATACTTATACCACAAGGGCAGGCCGAAGGGAATGTCCCGCACATGGGGTTGGGTGGGCGGACCAAACAAGGTGGTCGCCCCTGTCCGGGGCGGCCTTGCTCATCGGCTGACTATGCCGCCTCTTTCTCTTCGTCGGGATTCGCCAGTTGATGCAGATAGGCCACGGCGCGCTCGGCATGGGCTGCGGCCTGCACAATGGCGCGCGAATCGTTTTGCAGCACCCTGATCCAACTCGCTATATAGCTGGCATGATCCGGACGAGGCTCGGCGGCCAAGCCAAGATCGGCGGCCAGGAACGCCGCGCCTAATTCGGCTACATATCCTGACAGTCCAGCCAAAAATGGCGGTTGGAAGGTAAAAACCATCGGTGCCTCCAGCACTGCCCAAAACCCCATGGCTCCCCCGAGGCGGGGTTGGCGGCGAGAACGACCGGAGAGGCCCGCGCAAGCGGCGGGCCGCACCCGGAGGGGCGAAATGAAATGGAGCAGTTCGGCGAAGCCGGGCTTGCGGCGCGCCGTGGCGGGCCTAGCAGGGAGCGCCGACCAGACCCGCATCGAGGGAGGCCAAAGAAATCAGCGCCGCCGCGCCAGCGGCGTCCGCTGGTGAGCGGGCGAAGCCCGCGCATCGGCATGCGCGACGAAGCGGCCGAGCCCGCGAGGGATCGGCCGCTCAGCCTTGGTCGCTGCTGGATCATGGCTGCTGGGCGTGCATCCAGTCGGCTGCCGCTTGCGCCTTGCTCGCCGCGGTGAAGATCGCCCGGGGCTCGTCCTTGAGCAGTTGCAGCCAGGAAGCGATATAGGCCGCGTGATCGGGTCGCGGTTCGTGCGCGATCCCGAGATCGGCGAGCAGGAACGATGCGGTCAACTCGGCGGTCGCTTCCTCCATGGCGAGCGCGTGCCTGGTCCACTTGGCGCTGAAATCCCGGTCGAGCCGATGGGCTGCGCCACTGGCGTGGGCTGCCTCATGAATATGGGTGGCGTAGAAGCCGTGGGCATCGTGGAAGGCGCTGAAATCCGGCATGTGGATGTGGTCTTCGGCGATATGATAATAGGCGCTGGCCGAGCCGTAGACGGTATCGATGCCGAGGGCGGCGATGAAGGCTTCGGCGGCGGCGAGGCGTTCGCTCTCGGGCAGATCCGGCCCCGGTTCGGGCGCATAGCCATCGACCTGGTCGGCGTTGAACAGGCTGAACACCTTGGCGAAAAGCCGTCGGTGTTCGTCATCGTCGCCGGCGTCGTCGCTCTTCGCGCGAAACTCCTTCCAGAGGACGCCGAGGCTGGCGTGCTCGCCCTTGCGGACCTGCGCGCCGAGCGCCTGCCACTGGCGATAAGTGCCCCAGACGCCGCTCGCATAGCCGCTGCCATAGGCGGCGGCCCAGAGCGAGACCGTATTTATGCCGCGATAAGGCTTGCCGCTGGCGATGTTGGTCGGGCGGGTGACGTCGGCGCCGGAATGATGCCACGGCATGCGCCAAGTGCCGGTGCCGGCTTCGATGGCATCGACGATCGCTTGCGTGACGCGAGCGTAGATGTCGACACGTGGTGAGGCTGACATGATCTGTTCTCCGTTCTCGCGCCGGGGACCATCCCCGGCGGCGGAGGCCTGTTCGCGCCGGGCACAGGGGGGCTCGCGCACCCGTCAGGGCCGCAGCGAAGCGAAGGACGGCGAAGCCATTGCGCGGGCGCGCCGACCGGCGCAGGACTCCGCCAACAGCCGGGGTGGTCTACGGCGCGGGAGGATCGATCCCGGCAATCACCGCGGTCAGACGATCCAGCTCGCCCTGGAGCGCCTGACGCTGGAGATCGGAAATGCGCCGTTCGCGTAAATGCGCCCTGGCATCGGCAGCCGCGCGGTCCCAGGCCGGCCTGTGGCGAGCGGTGATGCAGGCGTTGGGACAGCGGGTCGGCTCGCACAGGGCAGTGAGCGGCTGCGCGGGATCGGGGGTCGTCACGCGCTTGAGGCAGAGCGCGGTCGCGGGATCGAAGAAGCAATCCGCGAGCGGGCCGACATGGAAGGTGCGCGCGACGCTGGCGAGCATGACGCGCAGGCGGGCGCGATCGGCGATCATGGCGGGCAAAGGCCCTTGTCTGACGGCGGCATCGTCGAGCGTCCGCGCGATACGCGGTCCCGCCGGACCGCCGAGCGATGCGCCGCCCTGCCGCCGGTCGAAATAGTCCAGCAGGTCGTCAATCTGACCGAGCCGGCGCTGCGCCTCGACCTCGGCGCGGAACCCCGATGCGCTGGTCCCGGCATAGCCCTCGAACGCGGCGACGGACGCATGCTTGTACTGGATCATGCCGGCGATGGTGCCGAACGGTCGGTTGGCGATGTGCCACGCGATCGTGCGCCGAAACTGCCGCGTCGTGATGCGCCACGGCTCGCCATCGGGTCCGGGTGGGATGACCGGCGCATCGGGACTGCCGAAGGCGGTGTTGAGGTGATCGCGGAAAGCGTTGAGCTGGCGCACCACCTCGCTCGACAGATGCGTCTTGGTGACGGCGCTCGTGCGCAGCACCGGCCAGAGCGTATCGCTGCCGCTCGCGCGCGCCGGTCGTGCCGACAGGCGTTCGAGCACCGCGATCGCGGCTGCGACCGGCTCGATCGTCACCCAGCTCGCCGCCTCGCCCATGGCCGCCCGGCGCTTGTATATGGTCGACCGGATGCGATGCCGCTCGATCAGGCCATTCTCACTGCGCACAATCGAGAGGCACCCGCGCTGCATCGCCTGCACCTCGCAGTCGCGCATGCCGGTCAGGTAGGCACACACGATATAGGCGGCCGCCTGGAGCATCCGTTCCTCATGTGCGAGGGTCTTCGCATCGAAACGTGCGCGCCATGGCTGACCGCTCTCGGGATCGATCGAGATCGGCGTGTCCATGCCGCCGACCTCCACCCCCAGCTCGGCCGCCACTGCGTCGATCAACCTCGCTTCACCGCCGGTCAGCATGAAATGCGCGCCTGGTTCGGCCTGCACGTCGATCCCGGCATGGAGATGCAGGAGATGGGCGTTGATCGGTGGGGTCACGGCGCCGGTGTTGGGGTCGATGCGCAGCTTGCCGTTATGAGCGGTGCCCCAGATCGGTGCGCCGCGCCCCTCGCGGCGTCGGCGACCGAAATAGGCCTTCAGGCGGGTGCGGCGACGTTGCCGGCGATCAGCGTCCGGAAGGCCGGCGTCGGCGGCGGCAAGGCGATCCCGGCGCGCTTCGAGCCGCGCAAGCTCGCGGCGGGCGGCCAGAATATCGTCTGCGAACATGGTGACATAGCGCAACGACCAAGCGAGTAGCGCGGCGATGACCTCTTCCGGGAAGCGCGGCGTGCGGTTCTCCAGGACATGGCGGTAGCCCGCAACGCGGGCGGGCGCCTGTCCGGCCCAAGGCTCGAATGCAAGGCCTCCGCCAGCGAGGTGGTCACGATAGTAATAGAGATCGGAAACCACTTCGAGGAGGTGGCCGACGATGACGGGTCGTCGGGCAGGATCGTCACGAAGATGACGGGCATAGGCATCGACCAATGCCTGATCGATACGGCAAACGTCGAGCCGTCCGAGCCGCTCACGGGCGAAGGCGAGGAACCGGCGGGCACGGTTGAATACTTGGCGGATGCTCGCCGGTGGTAACTTCGTTCGATAGCCCGGAAGATCGACGTTGAGGCGCGCGTAGAGATAGGCGCGCATCGCCGCCTGCACATCGGCATGTTCGAGCACGTCGAAATGCACGGTGACGTGGCAGCGCCGGGCGTTCTCGCGGAAGACGGCGGGACCGAGATCCCAGCTCGGGTCGCCGACGCGTGATAGCTCCTCACGGATATGGCCTTCCTTGAGCGGCGCGCTCGCCAGCACGGGGCGATCGTCGAAGGCCGGTGCCTGGGCATGGGCGGGCATGGTCATGCGCGGACCTCCGGCGGCAGATAAAGCCGCTCGCTCTCCATCTGCCGGCGCGCATCGGCAATGACGGCATCGGAGAAGGCCGGCACGACCTGGGCGGTGATGCGAGCATGGACGCGGCCGAACTTGGCCGCCCAGTCGGTCGCGGACAGACTCAACCGCTGCTCTTCGACGAATGCGAGGAAGGCGAGGATCGCGGGGAGCTTGCGCACGGTGATGACGGCGTTGGAACAATCAAGGCAACCCCAGAAGGGCTGCGCGCAGGGTGATCCGGCCTCGGCGAAGGGACTGTTGTGGAAGCCCGCGCAGGCGGCGAGCCAGACATCCTGTTCGCCGTCGAGCAACGGACCCACGGTATCGGGCGGCAGCAACGGCGCGGCCTGTTCGGGTGCTTCGCGCAGCGCCTGCTCGGCGGTGGGCGGAAGCACGGTCGGTATCGCGGCGGCGACTGCTGCGCGAAAAGCATCGGCGACGGCCATCTCGTGCAGGGGCCGGAGCGACGGCAGATCGGCGTAGTGGCGCGCCGCCACCTCGCGCGAGTGGCCGACCGCGAAGCGGGTCATATGCCCCTCGGTCTTGATGTACCATAGCGCCTTGTGGGTCTTGCGGAGCCGGGAGAGCAGCAGGTGGAGGGGCTTGCCGTCGTCATCGACAATATCGTGCTGAGCTACCCAGGCATCGATCCGTTCCGTCGGGTGGCGGATACCTGCCCGCAGGGCGCCAGCGTTGTGATAAGCCCAAAGACGATCGTCGTTCAGATGCTTGCGGGTAGTCGCCGTGACCTCGATCAGGCGACGAATAAGACCGCCAGGCGTGCCGCCCCCGCCGTCGCGGATGCGCATGCTCTTGTGCTCGGCGCCGCGGGCGCGGCGCTTGAGATAGCGCAGCTCCACCGTGCCGGCATGCGGGTTGGTGAGACAATCTATGGTCAGCGCCTTCAGGCACTCGGGCTCGAGGCCGGTATCGAGCGTGAGCAGCACGAGCAGTGCCGGCAGGTCGCTCGCGAGCAGATGGTGCCGGCCATGGAGGTCATCGACCAGCGTGCTGATCGGCAGACCGCGCCGCATGCGCATGAAATAGAGGCTCTTCAGCGCCGGATGGTCTGCAACGATAAAGCCCTGCCGCGCGATGATCGCTTCGGCATCGGCGCGCGCCCTGGCGATGACCGGATCGCCCTCATCGGTGCGGTCGTCGGCGCCGAGACGGCGGAACATCGCCTCGACATCGGTCCTCGCGGCGTCGCGCAACGCGCGGGCGACGAAGGGGCTATAAGCATCGCGCGGGGTCGAGCGGCCCGCCGATGTGGCCAGCGTGTAGCGCACCCTCTCATGCAGGTCGGGCGCGATCCGATCGGGCCGGTCTGCCTCGATCGCGCGCAATGTGTTGACGATCTTGCCGACCGATATGTGCCGGTGGATCGCGCCCATCCCGCGCTGTTCGAGCGCGGAGGCGAACCCATCGATATGGACTGCGCGCAGATCGCTGACGCCGGTCACCTCGGGCGCACCATCGCCAAGCCAGGCGAAGAAGTGACGATAGACCTGCACATACTGCTTGATGACGCTGGCCGCACCGATGGGGCCGCCGAGCGCTGCTGATCGACGCAGCGCGCCGGCGAAGGCGATAGCGAGCGGGCGAGGATCGAGTGCGGCCATATCAACCTGGACCGTTCCGCCATGCCGGGCCTCGATGGTGAACTTGAGGCCGAGCACCGGATCGGGCTTCTGCGGCTCCGGCGTGATCGGCGCGAAGGCGACAGGCCGGCCCTTACGGGGATGACCGCTCATACGCTTTGCGGCCCCGGCAGCAACGCCAGCAGTTCCTCAACGGCTGCGTCCACCGTATCGGCGCGGGTCGCGATATGGTCGAGGTAGATATAGGTGGTGGCGAGGCTGGCGTGGCCGAGCAGGCGTTGCACCTGTTGCAGCGGGTCGCCGAGGATCAGCCGATAGCTCTCCACCGGTCCCGCCGGCAATGCTGCTTCGCGCAGCCGCTGCTGGATCAGCAAGGCGAGCATATGGACTGCGAAGGTGTGGCGAAGCTGGTGCGGGCTGATCGACAGCGGGAAGCCGTTCTCCTCGCACCGGTTGCAGGCACGGGTGAAGATCACCTCCCACGAGTTGGGGCGGACAGGCTGCCCGACCTCGGTCAGCCATAGCGCCGCCGGCTCGCGGGGCGTTGCATCCTCGTCGCACAGGATCAGGCGGCATCGTTCCTCCGGGGTGCAGACATCGCGCATACGGTCGAGACCGGCGCGGGGGACAGGGATCGGTCGCTCGAAGCTGGCCGCCCCATCGCGCGCGGCGAACTTGGCCACGCCCGCTGCTCGCTCGACGGCGACATAGGCGGCGATCTGGCGAAGCAGCCGACGCGGGAGCAGAACGCTACGTCCCCGGTCGCCCTTGGTGAGCGGCGGCGGGAGAGGCAGCCAAAGTTGTCGGGCATCGCCGTCCGCGCGGTCGATCGCCGCGAGCTCGGCGGTGAGCAAGCCCGACGCCTCTTCGAGGCGCAGGCCGGTGGTGACGAGAAGATCGGCGAACAGTGCGTTGCGCAGCCCGTTACGGTCGCGAGCGCCGGGGCGTTCGGTGCCGTCAGGGGTGAGCCCGCGCAGGCCGACCTCGCGGAAAATGCGGTAGTCGTCCATCGTGACGAACCGCACATCCGATCGCCTGGCGACACGTTCATAGGCATCGTTGCGCGCCGCGATCATGCCGCGACCGCCGCCATGCGCCGGGCGCCATACAGCACGCCGACTGAACGGCGCCTCGGCGATCAGTCCCTGTTGCTCACCCCAACGGTAGAGACGATCGAGGCTCGCGACCGCCCTGTTCCAGCTTGCAGCGCTGATCCGCTGGGCGGCTTCGTCGCGTCGACGCGCACGATGATAGGCGGTCACGTCATCGCGCTCCGCGGTCCACATCGTCTTGCCGCAGGCATCGAGAAAGCGGAGCCAGACCGCAACATCATAGGCGTAGGCGCGCAGCGAATGGCGCGAACGGACACCCGACAACGGTAGGTCGAGAAAGAAGCGGTCGAGGTCAGCGTCATAGAGCGCGCCATCTCGAAGGATCCGCGGCACATGCGCATCGAGGCCAGAGATCTCCCGCCCCTCGGAAACGACGATGACAGACACCGACGTGAAACCCTCCCCCTGCCCCCCCTCCCGGAAGGTGGACCGGCCCATGCGTGGTTGACTCGGCAGTCATCAGGCTGGCCTCCGCCAGCTCTTGGGTCAGCGCTACGGCCAGCCAGATAACTGCCCGCCGTCGATGTACATTGCGGATTTTACCGCACGGTTGCATCCGGCGCAGACTGTCCAGATAACGCTACAAGCTCCTCGCGTGCATACCCTTCGTCGCCCCATTTCTCGCGGCCAAAGCTGCGATCAAGGCGGCTCTTGTGTCGAGTCCAGTGGCAAGTTTCATGACCTCGGGTGGCGTAGTAACCGTGGGCATCATGAAAGGCCGCAAAGGGCGGAAGTTGGATGCGGTCGGCTGACGGCACATAATACGCCTTATCGCCGCCATGGTTCACGGTTGCCGGGATGCTGGCAAAGAACGCCTCGGCCGATCCGATTCGCTCCACCTCCGGCGATGGTTCCGGCACGATACGGAATCGCTCAGGCAATCCGTCGATCTGCGCCACGTTGAACACGGTGTAGCTTTTCAGAAAACGGAACGCCCATTCCCTTTCCTCGCCGCTCGCCTCGTCATGCACGGTCCTGCTGCTGTCGCCGTAATAGACTACGGTTGCGCCGCGCTCGCCCTTGCGCACCTGCGCGCCCAAGGCTTGCGCCTGCTTGTAGGTCATCCATGACGGGCTGACAAAGCCGGATGCCTGTGCCTCGATCCACAACAACAGAACATTGATCCCACGATAGGGCTGGCCGGTGGCGCGCAATGGTCGGGTCTGCCCCGATGCGGCCATGTCTCCCCCGCTCCACGGTTTGAGCCACGGGCGGGTGCCTTGTTCCAACTCGGCCAATATGCGGTCGGTGATGCGGCTGTGGGGGTCTTGCTTGGTCATGATCTTCACTCCCATCCAATCCGCGCAGCGGGTCATGCCGCGCATGACCCCTGCCGACCCGGCGAGGGGCGGAGAGAGAGGGGGCAAGGTCTGGTGCCGGTGGGTGGTGCGGGCGCAGCGCAGCGAGCCACGGCCACCAAAGCATGGCCTTGCAGGGAGAGAGAGGCAGCGCCTCTTTCTTCTTCGAAACGGAAAAAGGCCGCGCCGCTGCGGCGCTCAAGGCGGGGTGGCGCAGCCGCTCCTATTCAACGTCAGGGATGGCAAGCCTGCCTACCAAGCCGAAAATGTCGGCTTCCGCGCGTGCGTTCCGTATATCGGACAAGTGGCAACCGCCCGGTCTTGTCGAGGTTATTCACCGCAACAAGTGCGGCGAATCGGCCCGTCATTCACCGCTTCCTACTTGCGCTGGGTTTGGATCAGCAGGCTGCACCTTGCAGCGGCTTGAGCGCCGGTGATGTGGGAAGCAAGGTGACAGCTAACCCAACCCATAAGCTGGAAGTTGAGTGGACGACCGGGAAGCTGTGTTGGCATTTCCGAGTAAAGGATTGAAGAGCTCAATTTTCGATTGAAAAAGTCAGTTTGAGTGAATGGAGGCAAATTTTTCTCAACTTTGAATTGGAAAAGTCAGTTTCGCGGAATGAGCGCCTGAAACACTGCAATCCCGACTGATTTTGTCAGCCTACCGATTCGTTCGCGCGCTTTTCTTCAAACGTTCTTGTGCGCCCGAAACGCAAGCGACTGTCGCGACAATCGGTGGACGGCTCTTGTCGCAATAGCGCACGGCAATGGTTTCGTCCCTGATGGCAGGGCAAAGGCCGGAACCATAGAGAATGTCCGCCAGCGCGTCGAAGGTCGTTGCCTTGGCGCGATAGGCTCCGGTCCAACGTACCGCCCAAATGTCCTCGTTGGCTTTGACGCGGTAGCCCGCCCGCTCTGCAACGACCATGACTGCGCCCAGCACCGTATCTGCGCGCACATTGAAGTCCAACACGGCGGACGGGTCGGCGGGTTTGGAACGGGCTGCCTGCGCTGGATAGACGGACCTCACCTGCCATAGGGCCTCCGCGCCAGCCATAAAGAAACACAGGCCGATCATAGCCAAGGGGATACGGTCAACCCATCGCATGAACCTGTCCGAACGCCAGAAACGGTGAACGGGAATGAGCCGATTCCATCGGACCCGCAAAGGGCGCGCGCGGCGCGCAACCCGCCATGTCCGTTGCAGCATATTGGCGCGGTGGATGGGCTGGGGAAGCGTGGCAATCATGATTCGTTCTTTGGGTGGCGGGAGCATCGGCGCTGGCGGCCCTGCGACAAGCGAGGCTTGATGATCGGCGCAGACGCACTCCGCCCGTTCCGCCAATATTTCGGCTCGCGCGAACGCCCATGCCAGTTCCTGCGGCGAGATGCGGTAGGATCGCCCATAGCGCGCCTCGACATAGGCTCGGCGGATGCAACCGAAGGCGCGGCGCTCGAACCGGCTGACTCGCGGCCACGCTGAACACAGGCGCGCGTCGAGCGCTTCGGCGGCTTCGCGCAATTCGTCCAGCGCGTGGGTGCGCGGGCCGTGGAGGGTGATCGACCACAGCACGCATTGATAGAAATGTTCGCACGCCTGATGCAGCAGCAGCGCCGCCATCGGCGTGTTGCCCTGATCCCGGTAGAAGATCGCGCCCGCCAGAAAATCGCATCCGTTCCTGTGCCAACGCCGATACTCCGCGACGCCGCGTATGGCCCGGTCGCGCACAGGGAGATGACGCGGCGCTTGCAGGCGCAGGCCATCCATCTGGTAGAGGGCTATTCCTTGCTCCGCGATGGTGACGAAATGCGGAACGCCCTCGACAAGAGCGCTGTTGATCCGCTCCAGACTTTCGACGGTTAGTCGCACCGGGCGGGTGATCTCGCCAAACTCCCATGCGCGGCGCAACCGGTCCTGCACCAGCCGCCAGTCGCCTTCACTGCGGGCGAGGCGGGGATAATTGACGATCGCCAGCAGGCGGAACGCTTCTCCCGGCGCGACCTGTTCCCAATCCCTCTCGGCATGGGAGCCATGCAGGATCAGGGTCAGAATCTGGCCCGCCCGATACTGCTGCGACAGCCTGCCCTTGGCTGTTTCCTCGAATGCCTCGAACAGGATCGTTGCGATGCGAAGAAGCTCCGCCCGGATCGGCACGGGCAGATGATCGGCATCGGTGCGCAGCATCATGACTGCGCCTCCCGCTGGCGGCGCTCAAATCCCTGTGGGCGGGGGTGGCCGGTTCCGTCTGCCACGCGGTCTAGCAAGGCGCGCACAAGCGGACGGACCCTATCAGGCGTGAAGTCGCCGTCATCCATAGGCGGGTCGCCAATCAGATGCGGATAGCCCCACTTCCAATAGGGCGAGAGAATGATCGCGAGTCGCGCCATGTCGGGGCAGTCATGCCCTAAACCCGTGGCGTTGGCGTAGGCCAGCGCCTTTGCGATGTCCTGGCGGATATGCGTTGCGTTCCAGTCATCGGGAAAACCAATGTCCAGAAGATGGGCGCAAAGCGCCAGCTTGGCGACGGCCCCCGCCTGATGCAGGGTCACGCGAATGTCTCGCGCAAAGAAACCCGCCTCGATCGGAGTGAAGGCGATCTCCGCGCTGCCATAACGGTCAGCGCTTAGTCCACGGCCTGCTTTGGTCCGAACGAGCATAGCCGGTTCGTCCTCATAGCGCTGATGGAGAGACGCCAGCGCCTTCGTCCAGGAAGAAGCGATTGCCGACGCCGCGATCGGCGCAATCGTCAAGCCGTGCAACAAGGCGCGGCGGGATTTGGAGACAACCATATTTACCTCCGTTTCGCATCCATCGCAGAGAGAGGGGGCGTGACGGACGGATGCGGAACGGTCCCGACACTTCCTCGTGATTCGCGATGACGGTGGCGAAGCGGGCCTTTCTGGGCACTGCATCGGCGCATATACGCCATCGTTTATTCAATAAACGATGGCGTATATACAAATAAACGGTAGCGTCAATGGGTTTGATTTGGAGATTTGAGCCATGCCCGATAGCGACAGTTCGATGGGACGCCCGCCACTTGGAATGAAGCCGACGACGATCCGGCTATCAACTGACACAATCCGCCGGATCGAGGCGCTTGTCGGCAATCGGCGGCTTGCCCTATTCATTCGCGAGGCGGTGGAAAACGAATTGCAGCGCCGGGAAGGGTCAAAGCCAACCACGGACTGACTTTTCGCCCGATGGAAGAACTCACATCGGCATCATTCAATTTTCATCTTTGCCGTCATTGCTCAGTTGCCCGTTGACGGACATCTCCGCTAAGCCTCCCCGGCGAAGGGGACTATGATTCAATGGCATCTCAATTGAATAGCGGCAGTGATCTTGGATTTGAGGCTGATCTCTTCAAGGCAGCTGACAAGCTGCGTGGAAATCTTGAGCCGTCCGAATACAAGCACGTGGCGCTTGGCCTGATTTTCCTCAAGTATATTTCCGAGGCTTTCGAGGCGCATCGCGCGAAATTGGCAGAAGAAGAATTTGCCGATCCCGAAGATGCCGAAGAATATCTCGCCGCCAATGTGTTCTGGGTGCCACAGGATGCCCGCTGGGAGCATTTACAGGCCAACGCCAAGCGTCCGCAGATCAATTTCATCGATGTGAACACCGGCAAAGAGCGGGTGGGCGACATCGGCAACCTGATCGACAATGCGATGGACTCCATCGAGCGCGCCAATGCCGCCGTGCTCAAGGACGTGTTGCCCAAGGAATATGGCCGCCCGCAACTCGACAAGACGATGCTGGGGGAACTGATCGACCTGTTCTCCAAGGTCGGGATGCGCAGCGCCGATGGCAAGTCGAAAGACCTGCTGGGCCGCGCCTATGAGTATTTCATCAGCCAGTTTGCCGGGGCCGAAGGGCGGCGCGGGGGCGAGTTCTTCACGCCGCGCTCCGTCGTGCAGACCATCGTGGAGATGCTGGAGCCACATCATGGCCGGGTTTACGATCCAGCCTGCGGCTCCGGCGGCATGTTCGTGCAGTCTGAGCGGTTCATTGAAAACCATCAGGGCCGCCGCAGCGACATCGCCATCTATGGTCAGGAGCGTAACCATACCACGTGGAAGCTCTGCAAGATGAACCTCGCGGTGCGCGGCATCGATGCGGACATCAAGTGGAACAACGAAGGATCGTTCCTCAACGACGCCTTCCCTACGCTCAAGTTCGACTATGCGATGGCCAACCCGCCGTTCAACATTTCGGACTGGTGGCAGCCGCAGCTTGAGGGCGATGTTCGCTGGAAATACGGCCAGCCGCCAGCGGGCAATGCCAACTTCGCGTGGTTGCAGCATATCATCCACCACCTGGCCCCGCGTGGCACGGCGGGCGTGGTGCTGGCCAATGGCTCGATGTCCTCGCAGCAATCGGGAGAGGGCGACATTCGCAAGGCGATGATTGAGGGCGACGTGGTGGATTGCATGGTCGCGCTGCCCGGCCAGCTTTTCTATTCGACGCAGATTCCCGCCTGCCTGTGGTTTCTGGCCCGCGACAAAAGTGCGAACGGCCACCGCGACCGGCGCGGCGAATTCCTGTTCATCGATGCTCGCAACCTTGGTCGTATGGTGGACCGCACCCGGCGTGAGTTTTCCGAAAGCGACATCGCGACGATTGCAGGAGCTTATCACCGCTGGCGGGCCAAGCCCGAAGCGGGACTGGGCGAGTATCAGGACATCCCCGGTTTCTGCAAATCGGCCACACTTGAGGAAGTCCGCAAACACGGCCATGTTCTCACACCGGGGCGTTATGTTGGGGCGGAAGATGCCGAGGACGACGGCGTGCCCTTTGCGGAGCGCTTCGCCGCGCTGACCGCAGCTTTGGACGATCAATTCAACGAAAGTGACCGGCTCACCGCGCTGATCCGCGAGCGGCTGGCAATGGTGGTTCCCGATGCCGATTGACCTCTCTATCGAACCTTTCGAAAAGGCCATCGCCTCGCTGGAGGTGGCGCTGGACCGGCATGCGCAGGACAGCAGCGACGATCTGGTGCGCGATGCCTGCATCCAGCGGTTCGAGTTCACCTATGAACTGGCCCACAAGATGCTGAAGCGGTTTCTGGAGGCGACTTCGGCCAACCCGGACGAGTTTGACACCATGACCTTTCAGGACCTGATCCGCTCTGGCAGCGAACGCGGCCTGCTGCGCAGCGATTGGTCGCTGTGGAAGGAATATCGCCGGGCGCGTGGCACCACCAGCCACACCTATGACGAGGAAAAGGCGCGCGAGGTATTCGCTATCGTGCCCGATTTTCTGTCCGAAGCACGGTTCCTGCGGGATCGCCTGCGTGAAGGGCTGGCATGAAACAGCCGATAGATTTGCGCCCGGACCATGCGAGGATCGTTCATGAGATCATTGCCCGGCACCTGCCCGCCGGGGTATCCGTGCGCGTGTTTGGCAGCCGGGCGAAGTGGAGCGCCAAGCCCCATTCCGATCTGGACCTTGCGGTAAAGGGCAAGGGGCCGTTGCCCCGTTCGGCGCTGGGCGATCTGGCCGAAGCATTTTCGGAAAGCGACCTGCCGTTCCGGGTCGATGTGGTCGATTGGCATACGGTCGCGCCGAGCTTTCAGGCGGTGATTGATCGGGACGGGCTTCCTTTGACAGTCCCGCTTGGTCAGGTTGCAACCCTGCTTTCCGGCGGCACCCCCAGCAAGGCAAATAGCGCCTTCTGGAACGGGGACATTCCGTGGCTCACGCCAAAGGACATGGGTCAGTGGGAAGGCGCAACCGATGCGCATGTCACCAAGGCGGCTATCGGCAAAGGCACAAGGCTTGCGCCCGAAAACGCATCCTTTGTTGCCGTGCGGGGTATGTCGCTGCACAATGAAATTCGTGTCGTGCGGAGCGCCCGGCCAATCTCATTCAATCAGGACATCAAGGCAGTTGTCGCTGGGCCGACGATTGACCCCGACTTCCTGTATTTCGCGCTCACCGCAGCCAAGCCGGTTTTGCTGGGATTGGTCAGTGCTGCCGGGCACGGAACTGGCGTGCTGGACACAGACCGACTTCGTTCGCTGGAAATCCCCGCACTTCCGCTTGATGAACAGCGGAATATTGCTGAAACGATAGGGGCCATTGACGACCGCATCGAACTCAACCGTCGGATGAATGAGACGCTGGAGCGACAAGCGCAGGCGATCTTTCGCGATTGGTTTGTCGATTTCGGACCCGTGCGGCGCAAGGCGGCGGGCGAGGCTGATCCGGTGGCGATCATGGGCGGCCTGACCCCGGACCCCGCTCGCGCCGACGAACTCGCCGCCCTCTTCCCCGCTGCCTTCGGCGACGACGGCTTGCCGGTGGGGTGGAAGCGACTGAAACTTGCTGACATCGCGACCCAAGGAAAGGGTAGCGTCAATCCACAAGTTCAACCGGAAGTCGCCTTCGAGCACTACAGCCTGCCCGCGTTCGATAAGGGGCAAGAGCCGTCTATGGATACTGGATCGACTATCAAGAGTAACAAGACGCCAGTGCCTGCGGGGGCGATCCTGCTTTCCAAGCTTAACCCGGAAATTCTGAGGGTTTGGTTGCCGAATGCCAATTCGGGCTTGGCGCAGATCGCTTCAACAGAATTTCTCGTGTTTGTTCCGAAGGCTGGCGCTTCGCGGAGTTTGCTCTTTGCGCTCTTCCGTGATCCCGATTTCCGGACACTGATGCAGGGCATGGTCACCGGCACGTCCAAGAGCCACCAACGCATTTCGCCGCCTGCCTTGTTGGCACAGGAAGTGATCGCCGCAGATTCAAAGCTCTTCCCGGCGTTTGAAGAATTCGTCGGCGTGATGCTGGAACGGCTGCTGGAAAGTCGTGCCGAGAGCAAGAGCCTCGCCGAAACCCGCGACTACCTCCTGCCCCGGCTGATGTCCGGTGCGGTGCGCGTCGCGCCGAAGGTTGAGGCTGCCTGATGGCCGGACGCCGCAGTCATTGCCCGGCACCTGTTGTCGCATTGTTCTCAGACATGGCGGGCCAGCCCCCGCTACGCAGTAACCAGCCCATGCCCTCCTCATACCCCGCGAACGGCGAACCGTCGAGATGAGCATTACCGAAGACATTGTCGAATTGGCGGCACTGGAAACGCTACAAGAGCTTGGTTGGTCCTACCTTCACGGCTCTGTGATCGCACCCGACGGCAGCGCCCCGGAGCGGCGTTCTTTCGGCGATGTCGTGCTTGTCGGGCGGCTGGAAGCGGCGGTCGCGCGGATCAACTCCGATGCACCACAGGCCGCCCGCAACGAGGCCATGCGGCGCGTTCTAACCGGCGATCTTCCCTCGCTGGTCGAGGAAAACCGGCGCATCCACAAGCTGCTGACCGAAGGCGTCGATGTCGAGTTTCGAGGGGATGACGGCAAGTCCGCTTCCACCAAAATCTGGCTGATCGATCTTAGCACCCCCGATGCCAACGACTGGCTGGCGGTGAACCAGTTTGTTGTGGTCGAGAACCGAACCAATCGCCGCCCAGACGTGGTGTTGTTCGTCAACGGCCTGCCGCTCGCCGTTCTGGAATTGAAGAATGCCGCGTCGCAGAACGCCACGATTGCCGACGCCTTCAACCAGCTTCAAACCTACCTCCACCAAATCCCCAGCCTGTTTAGCACCAATGCGGTGCTGGTCGCGTCTGATGGCATGGAAGCCCGGATCGGATCGATCACCGCCGATGCGGAACGCTTCATGCCGTGGCGGACGGTGAACGGGCAGGACTTTGCCCATCGGGGAACCCCGGAACTGGAAACGCTGCTGCGCGGGGTATTCACCCGCGAAAACCTGCTGGCGCTGATCCGCGATTTCATCGTGTTTGGCGACAAGGGCGAAGGGCCATTCAAGATTGTCGCGGGCTATCACCAGTTCCACGGCGCGCAAAAGGCGGTGCGGCAGGCGGTAGAGGCAACCCGCCCGGACGGGGATCGCAAGATTGGCGTCATCTGGCACACGCAGGGATCGGGCAAGAGCCTGTTGATGGCCTTCTTTGCCGGGCTGGCGGTGAAATCCGAGGCGCTCGAAAACCCGACGCTGGTTGTCCTGACCGATCGCAACGATTTGGACGATCAGCTTTTCGGCACCTTCGGACTTTGCCGCGACCTGATCCGGCAGAAGCCGGAGCAGGCCGACAGTCGCCAGGATTTGAAACAGCTTCTCGACAAGGCGGCGGGCGGCGTGGTGTTCACCACCGTTCAGAAATTCTCACCGGAGCGCGGGGAAGAGAGTTTCCCGCTGCTGTCCGACCGGCGCAACATCATCGTTATCGCGGACGAAGCCCACCGCAGCCAATATGGCTTTGAGTCCAAGCTCAACCGGGAAACCGGGCTGCGGCGCTATGGCTATGCCCATTACATCCGGCAGGCGATGCCGAACGCCTCATTCATCGGCTTTACCGGCACCCCGATTGAAGCGGCGGACATCAACACCCCGGCTATCTTCGGCGAATATATCGACATTTACGACATCAGCCGCGCTGTGGAAGATGGCGCAACCGTGCCGATTTTCTATGAAAGCCGCCTTGCCCGCATCGAATTGAACGAGGACGAAAAGCCTCTCATCGACGCGGAAATAGAAGCGTTGATCGAAGATGCGTCGCTGACCGAAGCCGAGAAGATGAAGGCACAGTGGTCCGCCGTGGAGGCTCTGGTTGGGGCGGATAAGCGACTGGCCCAAATCGCGGCGGATATGGTAGCGCACCTTGAAGCGCGCATCGAGGCGATGAACGGCAAAGCGATGGCCGTCTGCATGAGCCGCCGCATTTGCGTGGCGCTATATGACCGCATTATCGCCCTCCGCCCGGAATGGCATTCGACCGATGATGATAAGGGCGCGGTCAAAATCGTGATGACCGGGGCTGCGTCCGACCCTCTCGACTGGCAGCAACATATCGGCGCGAAGAAGCGGCGGGACGACCTCGCCAAGCGAGCGCGCAACCCCGATGATCCGCTGCGGCTGGTGATCGTCTGCGATATGTGGCTGACCGGCTTTGACGCGCCCTGCATGAACACGATGTATATCGACAAACCGATGCGCGGGCACGGCTTGATGCAGGCGATCGCCCGCGTGAACCGGGTGTTCAAGGACAAGCCCGGCGGGCTAGTGGTGGACTACATTGGCGTGGCGCAGAACCTGCGCAGTGCTCTTGGCCAATATACCGACTCAGACCGCGACAAGACCGGCATTGATGAAGCCGCCGCCGTAGCCGCGATGATGGAACGGTATGAGGCCATCCGCGACCTGTTCCACGGGTTTGATTATCGGCCCGGCATCGATGGCCAGCCGCGCGAACGCCTCATCTGCCTTGGCGGGGCTATCGATTGGGTACTCAAGTGGCAGGAATCTCAGGCCGCCAAGCAAAAGGATGCTGAGGACAAGAAGCGCGCCCATCGCCGCTATCTCGACATGGTTCTGGAGCTTTCCAAAGCCTATGCGCTGGCTTCTGCCAGCGACGAGGCGCGGACGATCCGCGATGAGGTCGGCTTCTTTCAGGCGATCCGGGCGGCGCTCGCCAAGACGACAGCCACCGGAAAAATCAGCGAGAAGGATCGCTCCTTTGCTGTCCAGCAACTGGTGGATCGGGCCGTTGCTTCTTCGGAAATCATCGACATTCTGAAAGTCGCGGGCATCCAGTCGCCCGACATTTCGATCCTCTCCGACGAATTCCTGATGGAAGTCGAGAAGATGGAGAAAAAGAACCTTGCGCTGGAGGCGTTGAAGAAGCTCCTCAACGGCGAGATTGTTAGCCGGTCCAAGACCAATCTGGTTGAAAGCCGCGCGTTCTCCAACCGGCTGGAAGAAGCCGTGGCCCGCTATCATGCGGGCGCGATTTCTGCCGTGGAGATGATCCAAGAACTGATCGCGCTGGCCAAGGATATGCAGGCCGCTCGTGCGCGGGGAGAGGAGCAGGGGTTAAGCCCGGAAGAAATCGCCTTTTACGATGCCCTTTCTGAGAACGAGAGCGCTGTGGAGGCAATGGGCAATGAAAAGCTCCGGCTGATCGCCCACGAACTGCTCGAACAATTGCGCGGCAACGTGACCGTTGACTGGCATCAGCGCGAAAGCGCTCGCGCGCGTATGCGGGTGTTGGTCAAGCGTATCCTGAAAAAATACGGCTACCCGCCCGATCTGGCGGACGAGGCAGTACAAACTGTTCTCGCGCAGGCGGAAGTCCTGCTGCGGGAAATCTCGGCATAAGGCGGAAGCGTGACGACCCGCTTCAAATTTCAAAACGGTTAACTGGTCAGGGCCGAGCGTCGCGCGTTGCCGCAGAAGCGCAACTATGCACGCAAATTGCCGCTTACAATTTCGACGGAGGCTCAGACCTTCAACGGCCTTACGCCCTACGAATACATCGCCAAGATATGGACTCCAGACTCCAGAACCAGACCGATCCGCCATATGCCGGGACTGAAACCTAGCCCAACCCGACCTCCGCTATTTTATCGGCCACAGGCGTAGGCCGAACGGCTTGTGCGATGGCGGTTTGCACCTGGCCTGCCCGTTCGTTGATCGCCGATACCAGCTTACTGCGATCATTGGTGAATATGGTCGCCGATTCCCTTGCACGGGAAATCCCGACGTAAAAGCTCTTTTGATCGATCAGATTGGTCGCACGGCTGTCGGCATGGATCATCACATGATCGGCGGTGCGGCCTTGGGCGGCAAAGGCGGTATCGACATAGGCATGGGCAATATGCCGGTCGCGGGCGGCATCAAGATTCAGCGCCTCGGTCCTGCCGTCCGGAGTCTGCATCATGGCGGTGCGCGTCTGCTCATCTACCGCGATCACCGAGCCGCACGCGCCATTGATCCGCCCAGCCTCGCGGTCGTTGCGGGTAAATTTGATGGTATCGCCGGTTTTCAGGTCCATCGACTGTGCTGTGAACGTCTGGACCTTGCCCGCGCCCCACTGTCGTAGCCGCCAATCGATCTCGCGCCCATCTTCGGATTTGAGCGCGATGGCGGCTTTCGCCGGGTCGATGCTCTCCACCCTGTAGGCTTTGCCGCGCGTCACGCCCTTGTCGGCATAGTCGCGGGTGAACCGGACCACATCGCCCTTGTCGTAGCTCAGGGGATCGCGCGCCTCGGCACGGGTCAGTCCTTTGTTGGCGAGACTCTGCATGGTGACGGCGGGGCCGGTCAGTGCCCCCGATCTGGAGAGCGCGGCGCGAATGTCAGCGGTAAGCGCGTCGCGACCTTCGCGCGACGGCTCGATAACAAGGGTGCGGGCGCGACCGGCCTTGTCCAGCGCCGCATACCGCTCGGCGATGGCGGCGAAGCGTTCGGCTCGATCAGCATTCTCGACAATCTGGCCGCCGCCATTATCCAATGCGGCGAGCGCCTTCTTGGCATCGCCTTCGATGGAGGCCCGCACCGCCTCCTTGGTTGCATCGTTGGTTTGCCGTATAATCTCGCCGAGCTTGGCGGTTTCCATGCCAGCGCCCTGCAACTGCGCGAACGCCGCGCCCGCCCCGACCGATCCCAACTGCTTCACGTCGCCGACAAGGATGACGCGGGCATTATGTTTGTCGGCCAGGTCGAACAGCCGGGCGGTATCGCGGGCGGATAATAAGGAAGCCTCGTCCACGATCCATCCGGCGGGCTGGCCCAGTTGGGGCCGCTCCGGCGACAACAGGTGTCGCGCGACGGTATCGCCGCGCGTGCCTAGCGCCTCGCCCAACACCATCGCCGCCGATGCGGTGGGGGCCAATGCTGTCACCGCCATTCCGCGCGCCTCGACCTCGCGGGCAAAGGTCGCCAAGACGGTCGTAGTCTTGGCGGTGCCCGCGTAGCCCTGCAAGGCGGTGATTCGGTTACGGCTGGTCAATAGCTGCTCAGTGGCGGCGCGCTGATCCGCGTTCCAACCGAAACCTGCCCGTTCCGCCTGCGCCGATGCGGCAGCGATGGCCTTGGCGGCAGCAAGCTCTGACGTGATGGGCGCGAACATGCCGCGC
The DNA here is from genome assembly GCF_013375535.1 of Sphingobium sp. 15-1. Classification (GTDB taxonomy): domain Bacteria; phylum Pseudomonadota; class Alphaproteobacteria; order Sphingomonadales; family Sphingomonadaceae; genus Sphingobium; species Sphingobium aromaticivastans. The sequence goes on along the minus strand of NZ_JABXJG010000001.1, from coordinate 1,907,100 downwards.
CCCTCCGCCTCGATCCGCAGCATCTTGGATTCGGTTTCGACATTCTGGCGGGTGGTGAACCCCGCAAACTCCGCACCGCGCCGATCCTGAAAGCTTCGGTCGATCAACTCGCCCTGTTTCGTCGCTGCCTCTATGGCGGTCTCGATCTGCACATAACCGATCTTGCCCAGCCCGATCCGCCCGGCTTCTTCCTGCAAGGCGGCGGCGGAAAACACTGATTGCCGTTCGCCCAGCTTATCGGCGGCATGGGCAACAGCGCGGTCGGCGGCTCCCTCGCTCTGCATTTCTATATCGGCGCGGCGGGATGGGTCGGCGGCCTTCCCTTCGGCCAACTCGATCATCGCCAGACGCGCCTCCGGCTCAAACCCGACCTTGCTCGCCGTCTCGCGCCAGTCTGCCACAAGGGAGACATGATCGGTCGCAACCTTGGCTTGCCGAGTGTCGAGCGTGGCGACCTGCTTCTCAACGGCGCTGGCCGTATCGCGGGATGTGCCGCGTTCCGCCAATGCCGCCTCGATCTCGGCGCTGCGGGTGCTGAACGCGGTCATCACCTCGGCGGAAACGCCTTTTATCTCGAACAGCGAGTCCTTGCCCGTCTCGATCTCATAGCCCAGTTCGCGTACCTTCAAGGCCAGTTCCTGCCGGTAGATTGCGCCGATCTGCTTTTGAAGCTGGTAGAGGATGCGGGGTTCCAGGCTGCGCCAAGCGCCATCCTCGTCCCGCGTTGCGTTCATGATGACATTGTGGGTGTGAAGCTGCGGGTCTTGAGCGCGGCTGGTGCCGTGCAGGAAGCTGGCGATGATGAGATTGCCGGTCGCCTCGCGGGCGACGGTGCCGCCGTCCCGGACGCGGGTGGCGGCCATATGTTTCTCGACATGGGCCATTGCGGTTCTGACCGCTTCGCCATGCGCGGCGATCAACCGCCGGTCGCCCGCCACCTCGGCCATGATGGAAATTGACTTGGGCGCGCTCAATGTCACGTCCCAGCCAGGGCGATGCTCAAGCTGGCCGTCGCGAAAGGTGCCAAGCTGCTGATCGGCAATCCTGCCGTCCAGCAAAGCGCGGAACTGGTCGCGGTCCACCTCGCCGGACAGGCCCAACGCCTCCGCGCCCGCGCCCTGCCATTCGGAAGGCGAAAGCCCGCCTTCCGAATAATAGTCGTCGGCCTCATAATAGCTGCTGGCCTGCGCCGAACTGGTCAGCGCCGATACTGACGCCACCATCACACCGGTCCTTCGCTGCTGGATGAGGGCGGGGTCGGAGGCGGCGCGGGCGCGACGGCTCCCGCCTGCTTCCAAAGCGTGGTGTCGGGATCGCCTGCGACGAATCCGGGCTGGCGGGCAGGGCCGCGTTGCGCGACATGATCGGCGGTGAGCCTGATCCGTGCTACCGGCAAGCCGTCAGGGAACAGCAAATACCCCTCGAACTTGGGCAGGCGCAATTCGCTTTCCAACACGGCGGGCCGCATCTTACGCATCCGCCCCAAGGTGGTGCGGGCCTCGTCGTCACCTTCGGCCAGCGCGTCGGTCATGGTCTGGATTTCGACCTCGCACTCGCCGATGGTCTGGCTGGCCCATTGCCGGGTTTCGCTGTCGATGGTTTGCAGGAACAGCTTGGTATTGCAGCAGCCCAGCATGGATTCAGCGATCTGCGGCCCGTAGCGATGCCGCATCTGGCCCAGCGCCTGAAAGGTCAGGACCACAGCTGCCCCGAATTTGCGCCCTTCGGGTAGCAGACGCGCCAGATTATCGACGCGGGGAAGATCGGCCAACTCGTCCAGCACAAACCAGATGCGCCGGTCGGGCGAGGGGGGCAGCCCCAGCACGGCGCTCGCCGCACATTCCAGCCAGCAGGCGAGCAAGGGCTTGGACGCCTCGAAATAATCCTCCTTGCGGGGGACGAAAATCCACGGGCGCGCCCCGGTGCGCTTATCCAGCCCGTGAATGAAGTTCCGGAAGGCAAAAGGTTCGCCGCCGCTGCCATCTGCGCGGAGGAACTGGATCAGGTTTGCGGCCTTGGCGAGCATAAACAACACGCTGCCCGTCGCCCGATCGGCATCCTCGGCGAAGGTCCGCGCCGACGAACTGCCCGCCAGCCAGATTTTGAGGTCATCTTTCGTCCGGTCCTGAAGCGCGTCCAACAGGTCCGGCAAGGTGCCTTTGCCTTCTCGCCACAAGGCGCGGATCATATTGGCGACAAGGATGCGGCTGGTTTCCAGCCAGACGTCGCGGTCACTCTGGCCCGTCTCGGTGATAAGCTGATGCGCGATGCGGTCGGCGTCGGCGGGATGGGCGATCTCGGCAAAGGGCGACCAGAAGGCGCATCGGGCGTCGAACGGGTTCAGGATCACGTCGCCGCGTTCGGGACGGTAGTAATGCGCGATGAACTCGCCGCTGGTGTCGTAGACCAAGGCGGCTTCGCCGCGCGCCTCGATGCCGTCGAGTAACTGACGCAGCGCCGTGGTCTTACCTGAGCCGGTCGTGCCGATCATCGACAAGTGCCGGGTTTCCAGCCGCGACGGAATCGGCACCGTGCCGATGGCGAGCGCGCAGGAATTTGCTTCGGCGCCGGTCATCTTGGCAAGCTGCTTCTCGGTCGTGACCAGGGTTCCGGCGATGACGCGATCCCGCAAGGCGCGTTCATGCCGCCGCCGGACGGCTCCGCGAAACAGAAACAGGCAGGACAGCCAAGCGGCGAAGCCGAGTCCGCCCCCGCGCTTGGCATCAGCATAGGCCATCTCAACTGACTGTCGGCAATAGGGATGCGCGATCACGGCGCGGGCGGACCGGCCGGGATAGGTCTGGCCGCCAATGCGGACGCTGACCTCGGCATCGGCGAACGTGCCCGAAGCCAGCCACAGCTTCGCCCTCGCCACGGACCAGGCGGTAAGGGCATCCAGCCTGTCCTGATTCAGCGTCGCATAAGGTGCGGCGACTGCGCCCAAGGCAACGGATGACAGCATCATACCGGCCTGCCGCTTGAAGCGGGACCACTGGTTACCGCGATATTGCCGCCGCAAGGCGTCTGCGTGGATGCGGCGGTCATGGGGTTGCGTCATGGTCGCTTCTCCTGCGAGAGACGGCGCTGGCGGTCGTAGGCAGCGTTGATCTCGGCGGTGATGACTTCATCCGACTTGCGCGCGCCTGTCGCCGCACTGCGGGCGTAGCAATAGGCGGCGCAGGCGGTGAACAGCGCCCGGTCCAGCATCCGCTCAACATCGACCATACGGGTGCTGACCGATGCCAGTTCGGCGACCATTTCACTATTGCTAGTGTCGCGGGCTGGCGGGTTCATTTGTGTCGAGATCCCGGCTTTGACGCTGCGCTGGAGCATCGCATAGGCGCTGACGCCTTGCCGTTCAGCCAGCGTCCGAAGGGTCTTGTCGAGCGCCACGGGCAGGCGGAGGGTGTGACGGACCAGCTTCATCGTCCGCCTCCACCGCGACAGCGATCCGCTGTCTCGGAAAGTGGAGGAAATCCGCCATTTTCGGAGCGCCGGAAAACGGTGCTGTCGGATCGCTGTCCCGAAAAATGGCGGAAAAGCTGGATGCACCCGTGCGTGAGGTGTGTATCTGAATTGCTGGCTCGATGCGTAGCATCGCAGCCCCACAACACTATCCTATTGGCGTCCGGCTCAGGCATGGTCCGGCCCTTTCCGGCTATCGGACGGGGACGCCGGTTCCGGCTCTCCGAACTGCTCCGTCACCCATCGGGCGATTACTGTGCGGGCCGCCCGGTCAGCCTTGCGCCGGTCGATCTCCCGGCGGGGGCGGGGCTGGTCGTAAAGGCCATGCTCGATGATCCAGTCACGAATCGCCCGCTCGACAGCTTCCTGCACCCGTCTGTCGAGCCGATCGGCTTCGACGGGATCGAGATGCGCGGTCACGCCGGGAGACTCGATCAATCCGCCAAGCGGCAAATAGCTCGTGCCCGCCGTCTGCAATGGGCCGTCGATACGCACGGTCGAAACCTCGCCCCGGTGAATATGGAGCGGCGGACGCTCGTTCAAATGCCAATGCGTGATGGAGCAACGATAGGTCTCACCGTCCTCGCTGTCGGCAAGCAGCTTCTTGATGAGTGGCAAGGTGAAGCAGGCCGTGCGGTAGTCGACGGTGAAACGCAGAGTGACCTTGCGGCCCTGCCAGATGAAATCGGCAAGCCGATCCAAGGTGCGATCGAAAATGGGCATGGGATATCCTTTCGTGAAATCACGATGGCGTGTTTTTATTGGGGTTGAGGGGAAGCGCAGGCGCGGAGCGGCCCGCCCCACCAATCAGGCTAGGTGGTCGAGCGCCTGAAAATCAGGCGATGGATCGTGATAGCGCCAAGCGCCGGATAGACTCGGTGGTCAGCAAGGTTCGCCTGCCGATCTTGATCGCGTCCAGGCCACCAGATTTGATCAGGACGTAAACCGATGAACGCCCGACGCCGAGCGCCTTGCAGGTATCATTGATGGAAATGGCGAGAGGTTCCATGTGCGTCTCCGTGTTTGCCGATTCGCGGCGAGAGACGTTTCAGGTTGCACACGTTCGCCTGTGCGTCGTCCAGCAATGGGAAAGCCTTGGGAAACTGCCGATGACGCGCATATACGAAAATGGATGGCGTCGTCCGAAAATCTTTGCTGTAGCCAAAAATCGAACGTGTTGCTGGTTCCAGCCAACCTGACTCAGCGAACCAGATAATGAGGGGCATGGGGTATCAGATAGACTGCCTTCGTGTGCGCAGACTGAGGAAGAAGACGATTCCCCAGTGACGGTTTGTCGACTGCCCTGCGCCATTTCACGCCATTCAAATGAGATTTTTCGGCGCTCCGGAGCAGACGTTGCGCTTTGGCCATGATGACAGGGACTGGGACTTTGCAGCCGTTTCTGAGGGCTGTTCTCGACGCCGGTGCCGATCGCGCAGCGCATGGCCGCGATGTTCGGTCATCACGGCTTCCTGGAACAAGTCAGAAGCCGTCTTCTGCCTTGGGGATGTGCGCGACACCCAGGCGCATGACGTTCCGACCGCCGCAGTCCTCGCAATCCCAACCGACGCCGAGCTCGACCTCATGCCGGAACGGGTTGATCTTCGTGCCGCATTCCTTGTTCGCGCATGCCAGCTCGACCACGTCCGGCTTCCATTCGCACTGCGCGTTGCCGATGTCCTTTACGAGGTAGCCGGCGCCACATTCGAAGCACTTCGCCTCGATCTGCTCCTTGCCCTCCGGCCACCGGCGCTTGATCGGCTTGCCGCATTTCATGCAGTCGATGGTCGCGAAGTTGCCGAAGGTCGAGTTGAATACCGGCGATCCCAAGACGTCCGTGATGAAGGCGGCGATGATCTCACACCGTTGGCGCATTGCGGCGAAGTCAATCTTGTCTGACACCGCCATCTGCTTGAGCGTCGGGACGTGAAGGTAGCTGCCCAACGCGTCGTAGTGCTTCTTCAGCATTTTCATGTTGAGCACCTTCTCGGTGCCCAGAGTGTGCATGACGGCGGGCTTCACGCCGAGGCTTGGCTCCTCGCCAAACGCGATCGTGCTATCCTTGTCGGCATTGGGATCGATTTCGAGCAGTAGGCCCATCACGCGGCGCGGTTGCCAAGCCTCATACTGCTCAGGTGGGAAGTCGTCCTTGTAGGCCTCGGCGCGATCGTAGGTCACCGACTCCATCGCCTCGCGCAGTTCTAGCGCGGCATATTTCAGGCGCTGGTCGTCGCCGCTGGCTAGCTCGGCCTGCGCGCGCTTCAGCTGCTTTCGTGCGTCGTCCCGATAGTCGCCCATCAACCCAGCCTCCTCTGACGGTCCACCTAGGTAGGGATTACGCGGCTTTCGTCGAAGTCCGTTAGCTGGCGTTGGCGGGCTTGTCGATCCGCTCAAGCACAAACGTCCCCTCGTCCTCGTCCAGCTTGATCACACGCATCTTCAGTTTCGGCGCCGGCGTTGGCGGCGCCGTTCGACATACAGGCAATCGCGCTCTTTCCTAGACAGGATAGCTATGTAAAAGCGTCTCATTGTTGCAAATTATTGATCCGGCACGTTGATAGTTAGGCTGCATATTTGCAACGGGGGTCTCTGAAGAAAGCGCGGACTTTTTCTGGAGAATTTGCGAGGCCAGTCATGTGGTTTTGGGCCGCGGCTTTGAGTTTGGCCTTGGTTTTCTCCGGCACGGTGGTGCTGATGGCATGCTTCAGGCTGGCATTGAGCCGCTCGTCCGGGTTCAATTCGGGCGAGTAGCTGGGGAGATAGAAGATCTCGATTTTGTCCTTGCGCGTTTCGAGCCATGCTTTGACCAGTTTTGAGTGGTGGGCCCGAAGATTGTCGAGGATCAGGAATATCTTGCGATCAGCGTCCTTGATCAGGGCTTCGAGAAACTCGATCAGCCGTTCGGCGCCAAAGTTGTCCTCGATGATCATCCAGCGCGTCTTGCCCTGATTGGTGACCGTTGAGATCATCGACAACTTGGCACGGCTCCCAGGCGCGTAGGCCACTGGAGTTTCTCCCTTTGGAGCATAAGATCGACCGCGCACGTCCGTGTTGACGACTGCGGTCTCGTCCCCCCAGTGGATTTCGCCGTCCTCGGCCTTTGCCCGCTTTTCGATCGCAGGATAACTCGTCTCCAGCCAGGCCCTCACGGCCTGAGGGTTTTGCTCATAGGCGCGACGGATCGGCTTTTGCGGTGTGAACCCCCACCGCTTGAGATAATTCCCAACCGCTCGGATTTTCAGGGGAATGCCACATTCCCGCGCGATCAATTCCATCACCGCGCCGCGGGTCCACAGCGCAAATTCCATCTTCAGTTGTTCGGGACGCTTTTCGCTGATCAGCCGGCGAATGTGCAACTCCTGCTCTGGACTCAGGCTCCGTCCGTCACCTTGGGACCGGCCACGCTCCTTGGGCTTAAGACCCTTGCTGCCTTCCGCTTCATAGTTGTCGATCGCTTTGCGAACTGCCGGCCACGAAAGGCCCGTCAGCTCGACAATCCGCATCACCTTGTGGCCCGACTTGTGAAGGCGGATCACCTGCCGGCGAAGCTCGTGAAGCGCTGATGCGCTCAATTTCCGGGCGTCTGTTTCCATGGTCAATCATACCCATCAACCAACTCGAAATCAATATATTTTCATGCCCGGTCTATAGATCGAGGCCATACACCGTGTTACCGGATATCAAGACGGCATACCTAGAAGGACGGCTCGTTCTACTTCTTGGAGCAGGGGCGTCCTACAAATCCAAAGATGCCAATTTCGATGATCTGCCGATGGGGCCTGCCCTCGCTGCCGAACTCGCTGCTCTAAAGAAATGGAATTATAACAACGAACCTCTTGGCTCTGTCTATTCCGCCATCAATGCTAAAGATTCTGCAAAGCTACACGAATTTTTGAGAGATCGGCTCACATCGACGAGGCCATCTTCCGATCTCAAGAAAATTGCGACTTATCCTTGGCCGCGCATCTACACCCTGAACATTGACGACTGTATGGAAGTCGCATTGGGCTTGTCCAAGACGCAGAAATTGCGCGTTTTTGCACGCAATTCACCTCTAGTGGATTGACCGGAACAAAAGAGTCCGATGGGGGATTCCCATCGGCTTGCTGGCGTGCGAGTCTGAGAGGATGCGCGATGGCATCACTTTCACCCTGTCCGCCGCCGACCGTCAGCGATTGTGCGACATTACAGCGGCCCCGCAGAGCCCGCAGAAGCACGTTTGGCGGGCCCGTATTGTGCTGCTGAGCGGCGATGGTCTGGGTACCTCGGCGATCATGGCCGCGACGGGCAAGTCCAAGACCTGCGTCTGGCGATGGCAGGAACGCTTCATGAACGAAGGCGTCGAGGGTCTGCTTCGCGATAAATCCCGTCCGCCCGGCAAGGCGCCGATCCCGCCCACGCATGTCGCCGAGATCGTCCGCCTGACGCATGAGCCGCCCCCGCACGAGGCGACCCACTGGACGTTGCGCGCCATGGCGAAGGTGGCTGGCGTTGCCGCCTCGACGGTGCAGGCGATCTGGAAGGCGCACGGTCTCAGCCCGCACCGCTGGCGCAGCTTCAAACTGTCGAACGACCCGGCGTTTGCCGAGAAGCTCACCGAAATCGTCGGCCTCTATGTCGATCCGCCGGCTCATGCGGTGGTGCTGTCCGTCGATGAGAAGTCGCAAATCCAGGCGCTCGACCGCACCCAGCCCGGCCTGCCGATGAAGAAGGGCCGCGCAGGCACCATGACCCATGATTACAAGCGGCACGGCACGACCACGCTGTTTGCCGCTCTCAATGTGCTGGACGGAACGGTCATCGGGCAGAACATGCAGCGCCATCGTCATCAGGAGTTCATCCGTTTCCTCAACCGTATCGAGCGCGAAGTGCCGGCGGACAAAGCGATCCACGTGATCCTCGACAACTATGCGACACACAAAAAGGACAAGGTCCAGCAATGGCTCGCCCGCCATCCGCGCTGGACCTTCCATTTCACGCCAACCTCCAGCTCATGGCTCAATGCCGTCGAGGGCTTCTTCGCCAAGCTGACCCGACGCCGGCTCAAACACGGGGTCTTCCATTCCCTCGTCGATCTCCAGGCCGCCATCAATCGCTTCATCCGCGAATACAACGCCGCAAACCCCAAACCCTTCATCTGGAAAGCCAATCCCGACGACATCATCGCAGCCCGAAACCGAGGGTTCCAAACGTTGGAATCAATCCACTAGAGAGTATGGACCCGGTATTCAATCGAGTACAATTAGTAAAACTTAATGGGAGTGCCGATAGGCCAGAAGACGGCTTCATATTTTCTCCCCAAGAATACGGAGATGGATCTTCACGGTTGCCGATTTGGTATCGGGAGCTTGGCCAAAATTATAGCGACTTCGTTTTTGTTTTTATCGGCAGCAGTCTTAATGAGCCTTTGTTTCAGCACGCGATTTCGGAAATGCGATCGACCGTAAAGCGATCTCCGATCCGCGGGTATGTCATTACCCCATCGGCTACGCAAATTGAGGCTTATCACCTTGATAGCCTCAACCTCCAGCACGTCCCAGGAACCTTAGCTGATTTTGCTACATGGCTAGAAACTGAAATCCCAAAGCCGCCGACTACATGGGAACTCGCGACAGCGAGGCGGCCTGAGCTTCGCAATATCAGCGATAAGCTATCGGATGCACAGAAGCGGGCGCTAAATAGCGTCACCGTCGTGGGTCCAACGACTATTCCGCTGTCCAAAAAGGCCTCTACCGGCACAATAAGAGAGTTTTACAAGGGATACAAACCGTCGTGGAGCGATATTGTCGATGAGGTTCCTGCGTCGCTAGAATCGTTCGATTCATTTTCCAGCGCTGTGTTGGACAATCATAACGGGAAAACCTGTATTGCCCTCGTAGGGCCTGCTGGATCTGGTAAGACCACGGCTCTAATGACGACAGCGCTATACATAAGTCGCACGACGCGGCTCCCTGTATATTTTCTGAGGGATTCAGTTTCTGACATAAAGAATGTCATAATTTCTCTCGAACAGATAAACACAGGTGGATTTTATCTATTTATAGATAAAATCGATCCGATGGCGCGCGAAGTTTATGAGGCGCTTGCGAGCGCAAGTACAAGAAATATCTGCATTGTATTCTCCGAGCGCCAGAATATCTGGAGCCGGCGGGTGAAGGCTACATTAGATTCTGTCACGCCAACAGTTCAAACAATTGGACGTGTTACGAAGCCTGACGTTAAAGCGATCTTAGACAAGCTTAAAACGTTCGGACCGTGGACTCGCCTTGAGGCAATGACCAGTGCCCAGCGTCAAGCAGAACTCTTTCAAAAAGCGGATCGGCAGCTCCTAATCGGTATGCTTGAGGCGACAACCGGATTAGGATTCATCGAAATTATCAAGAACGATTTTTCTCATTTAGGTAGCGTAGAACATCAGCAGTTTTTGATTTTAGTCGGACTAGCAAGTACGCACCGTTCATCTCTTAGCGCCCAGATAGTCGGCTCTTCCTTGATAAGCCTTGGCATAGCGCAAGACGTGAACGCGATGACAAGGGAAACGGAAGGCGTCGTCGTATCCAACGACAAGAGATATTCGGCGCGTCATCCAGTTTACGTTCGGGAGCTATTTGAAAAGGTAACACCTCCAAAAATGGTTCGCGACTGCTTAGTGGCACTTCTTGAGGCTTTTTCCGACTATCAGACACTGAACCGCCCCGGGATTGCCGGAGGCCCTAACTCCTGAGAGGAAGGGTCTACGATGAGCAAGACGACGAACAAGTTTGCACCGGAGGTTCGTGAGCGGGCCGTCCGCATGGTGCTGGACCACGAAGGCGACCATCCGTCCCGCTGGGCGGCGATCATATCCATTGCCGAGAAGATCGGCTGTTCGGGGCACACGCTGCTAGAGTGGGTAAAGAAGGCTGAGGTGAACAGCGGCAAACGTCCTGGCGTTCCCACCGAACTGGCAGACCGTTTGAAGGCGCTGGAGCGCGAGAACCGTGAGCTTCGCCAGGCCAACGAGATTCTGCGCAAGGCGTCGGCATATTTTGCCCAGGCGGAGCTCGACCGCCCGTTCAAGCGATGACTGCCTTCATTGACGAGCATCGGGATGAGTATGGGGTCGAGCCGATCTGCCGGGTTCTGCCGATCGCCCCATCCACCTATCATGAACGTGTGGCATCGCGACGCGATCCCTCGCGCCTGTCACCACGTGTCCAGCGTGATGAGGCCATGAAGCCCGAGGTTCGGCGCGTGTTCGATGCCAACTTCAAGGTCTACGGCGTGCGCAAGGTGTGGCGGCAGATGCAGCGGGAGGGCTTTGATATTGCCCGCTGCACAGTGGAGCGGTTGATGCGTGATTTGGGCCTGCAGGGCGTGATCCGGGGCAAGCCGGTGAAGACGACGATCAGCGACAAGGCGGCTCCGTGTCCGCTCGATCAGGTCAACCGTCAGTTCCATGCGCCGGCACCGAACATGCTGTGGGTGTCGGACTTCACCTATGTCGCGACGTGGTCGGGGTTCGTCTACGTGGCCTTCGTGATCGACGTATACGCCCGCTATATTGTGGGCTGGCGGGTGAGCAGGACGGCCCATGCCAGCTTTGTGCTCGACGCCCTGGAGCAGGCAATCCATGATCGGCGACCAGTTCATCATGGCGGCCTGATCCACCACAGCGACCGCGGCAGCCAATATGTCTCGATCAAGTATACCGAGCGCCTTGCCGAGGCTGGGATCGAGCCATCGGTCGGGAGTGTGGGCGACAGTTATGACAACGCCTTGGCGGAGACCATCAACGGCCTTTACAAGGCCGAGGTGATCCACCGGCGAGGACCGTGGCGATCCTTTGAAGCCGTTGAATACGCCACTCTCGAATGGGTAGACTGGTTCAACAACCGGCGGTTGCTCGCGCCCATTGGCAACATCCCGCCTGCCGAAGCCGAGGAGCGCTACTACGCCATGCTGGACGAAACACCCATGGCCGCATAATTTAAACCAAATGGCCTCCGGCAATCCCGGGGCGGTTCAGAATGCTTCGGCATTGTTGGTAAAATTGATCTGGAATTCCGCCATCCAGTGGTGCCACTCATTCTGTTGATATCCGCCGTAAGCGGACTTCAAAAGGCGAATAGCGTCAAACACGCAGGACTTACCTGACCCGTTTGCACCGGCGATTACAACGGTGCTTTTCAAACCCTTGAGGCACAATTCCCTGATACCGCGAAAGTTTTTAACATCGATTTCTTCGATCCGCATTGTGCCCCTCTTTGCCGTTGCAGCCGCAGCTTATATGCAAATGGGATTACTCATGATGCCGGGGCGGCGGCAAGGTAGATCTTAATCGTCCGTTTCCGATACAATCTTCCCGCATGTATCGAAAATTAGACTCTACATATATTCGTTACATTGATAGTTTCGTTATACCGATTCGATACAAGGATGACGAAATGAGCCGCGCTTTTGCTTATTGCCGTGTTAGCACTGGTGATCAGACGACAGATAATCAGGTAAGGGAGATTGCTGCGGCTGGCTTCGCGGTCGATCCCAAGCGCATCGTTGCTGAAACTGTTTCCGGCTCTATCGCTGCGATGGAGCGCAAGGGCTTTGCCAAACTGGTTGACCGTTTGGAAGCCGGGGATATTCTCATCGTCACGAAGCTCGACAGGCTAGGCCGCAACGCTATGGACGTAAGGGGCACGGTCGAGCGGCTGGCAGCAGAAGGTGTGAAGGTTCACTGCCTTGCTCTTGGTGGCGTGGACCTGACCAGCCCAGCGGGAAAGATGACTATGGGTGTCATCGCTGCCGTTGCCGAATTCGAACGCGATTTGCTGGTTGAACGGACGCAGGCAGGGTTGAAGCGGGCCAAGGCAGAAGGCAAGACGTTAGGCCGTCCGCAGGCTCTTACTGATGATCAGCAGCGCATTATCATTGAAAAGCGGAAGCAAGGAATTTCCCTTGGTGCATTGGCAAGGGAATATCAGGTAAGCCGCGCCGCTATTCAAAGAGTGGAAAAGCGCGCTGCATAAGCCGAAGTGGTGCAGCGGTATGCGCGGGGAACAGCATGGCTGACATTCGACCATTCCGACCTGAGAGGCGATTGAAGTCATTAGAGGAATGTGAAGGCCCGCGCCTACGCTTCATGCCATTGTCGAACAAGGGGATCAGCCCCTTCATCATTGTGCCTATCGGACTGATGGTAGGCGCGGGATTGGCCTACCTTCTTTCATTCTGATCGGTGGCCGGTTTTCTCGCCAGCCGTTTCACCCCCAACGCAATGCCCTGCCATTCCGGCGGGGTATTTTTTTGCCTTTTGAGAAAGGGCGATGTCCTACAGTTTCATGACCCGGATGAAACCGGTCCGTGCAGTATTTTCCGTAGGGAAAATGTCATCCTCACAGGAGCATCGATCCATATTCTTCTATCCAGTTTGCGGAGGAATAGGCGGCCAATCCTAGGCGCAAAACACCATTGCCTACGCCCTGTTTGTATCCGAATTCAGCTATAGCGACATCCTGGGCAGGCTGGTGTTCCAAGTGGACCTAGACATCCGCGAAATTTCCTGTGGACATCTTTCTTTATAAGGATTTGATTTTAAACGTATTTGCTTTGTCAAAGCTTTCATTTCACTTTTTTGACCGCCGACCCTGTTGACTTGGGCGCGTACATGGGGGTTCATAGTCCGTAGGACTTAACTCCCTGATTTCGGCTAAGGAGACCACCTGCTGAACAAACATGACCTCACAAAAATCGCATTGATTTTAGTGGCTGTGTTTTTTCGAGGTGGTTATGAATCGTTGGCAGGCGCTTGTCGAAATTGTGAAATCCTTCAATGAGCAAGGGTCGACCCGGCTTGCTTTTGCAACCGTGTGTGTGGTCGCTGTGGTCCCGTTATTGTTGGGCTACGTTGCGATCCTACATGCCGATGACCTATCTCGCTTGCTCCCCATATTATGGCAATCATCCGGCTAGGTTTCTCCATATGCGGAGCAAGGTGCCGGTCGGTTTGGAAAGCTGCCCGGCGGCAAACGACCACTTTCTGCCGGTTCTTCGTTCCTGACATCTTCTCGAAACCGGACATTCACCAAGCTATGAGAAAAGCGGGTTGATGAACGGCACTTCGATGGAGTTAACTATGGATCGTGGTATTACCGATGCAACTGACAAGCAAATTATCGGCTACATTGATGAATGTGCGCCTGTAGAACCTTATCCCATCAACATAACCCTTCAATTGGACAATGCCGAAGAGGCTCTTGCTATGGTCGAGGCCATTGCTGGCTTACTGCGAACCACTAAAAAGGATTTCATATTCGATATTCAGACTGCGGCATCTAGCACTGCCTTGGATAGAGCCTACGTATTTAAACAATTTCTAGCCCTTCAGGATGTGTTGATGGCCTCCATTGAAAAGCATGATTTGGAATGCTGGGGCAAAATGCGCCAGTTCGATCACTACATCAGCCAAGCGTGATAACCGGCGGCTGCGCTGCTAACCCGCCGGTCTCCTATCCACCCTTCTCAGCCATAAAACGGCAAATTTCAGATGGATGAAGGTCAATCGACCTGACCTGTCCATCTGAAATGCCCCCACAGCCCTCTCAGAGGCCCGTCAGGCACGGATAGGAGGCTTGAGGCTACTACCCTACCTCTCGCCAATAAAAGACCTCCAACGGGCTTTAAAATCTCCCATGTTCAAATATAGATCGAACATCTTTAAGTAAATGCAATAGACAACAATCAAGACTTTTAGGTTTAATGCAATAGTTCCTCTAAATCTGGAAACAATGGCATTGGATTTGGTTCGGGTGGTTCTACGACATTGGGATCGTATATCCCGATGGTTGCCCATTCCATCTTCCAGTTAATTACCGCTGATCCATTTTCAAAATGGATTATTCCAGCGCCATCCCGCGCCACGTCAAATCGGCAGCGTAGATTCTCATCATAGTGGCCTACCAGTAGCGTTCCGTCGCTCAACCCAACCAAGAATCTATCATCATCCTCATAAGGGACGGAAAGAACCGTTTCGATATCACCCGATATTTTCACCCGGACAGAATCGGGAATGGGTTCAATACGCACACCCATGAGAATCGCCTTTCCTATTTAAGAACAAAAAGAGAACATATGTGGCAGGAAAGGAGTCGGCAATGGGCAATATCGATGGTTCATTTCTGATGGGCGTGGCGGCGCTGATTACCAGCCTTGCCGCTTTGGTGAAGGCGTTTCGCGTTCGAAACAGATAGTCGGAACCAAGGGGTTTACGGCAACACCCTGTTTTGCCATGAGGATGAGGCAGCTTGAGGTAAGCAGGCTGTGGGGCGTGGAATCCCCTTTGTCACAAGGCTCGGTCGAGTTTCTCGGCCGGGTGCCTGCGTGCTGTCCAAGGTTTCGGCCCAAAAGCGCAGGGCCTTGTCCTTGTGCAGGGATTCCAACACCCGGCTTCGGTCGGGCTATGCCTCCAACATAAATAGGGGGCAGAATGCCATTTAAACGTTATTGGACAGCCGCCGCAATTGGGGCCGCGCTCATAACCTCACCTGCAATTGCAAAGAAGGGGCAGCCCCCTGTCACGCTTGGCGAGCTAAGTGCATCACCGGCGAACATCATGGCGGGCGTCCGCGCAGCCGCACAAAGCTACCTCAAAGACCCCTATAGCGCGCAATATGAAATAGGCGCTCTGTACCCCGGCTACTGCAAAGAGGGCTGGTTGAAAGGCAACGGCGTGTCTTGGAAAGGATGGGCAGTCAACGTCCTCATCAATGCCCGCAATTCTTATGGCGGCTATACCGGATACCAGCCGCACACAGTGCTGTTCGTGGGCGACAATGCCTTTCAAATTATTGAGGGTGAGAACTTCGGCATGTGGGGGCCGAAAAAGGGCATGTTGGGCTTAGGCGGCGGCGCTGGCGTGTGTCAGATAATTCAGGAGTGATGCCATGAAGCGAACTGGTCTCATCCTTATAGCGGTAGGCGCTGCCCTTTTCCTGTACGCCATGCTGTTATTCGATCCCTCTGTGGCGGTCGGTAGCTATGGAGGGTATGGCGGCGGCAGGGTCATCAACATCGGCCTTCAACAGCAACAAATGATGATGGCAATCGCTGGGGCCGCGCTCTTTATCGGCGGCATCGTTCTATATGGCATATCATTCACAACGGCGGCCAACGCCAGCCGTGAAACACAGGCGAATGCTCAGCCATCCGGCGATGCGCCAGCCAGCCTAAAAACCTACACTGGGGAAGAATTGGCTGATTTGGGGGTAGTGCCTGATGGGAATTCCTATCAAGCGCTAGGAAAATCATTCCAGACCGATCAGGAAGCCGCCAGCTATGTGAGAATGGAACGGTTAAGATCAAAGCTCTCATAGAAATACGAATATAATAAAGCGCCCCAGAATATTTCTAAGGGCGTTTTATTTGACTTGGCCGTTTGGGCAGCCAGAAGGCCGCAATGGCACTGTATGGGTCTTAAAATGACCATGAGAGCATATTCACGGCTAAACCTACTCCGTTTTAAGTGCGGGGGTCATGCCGATGTGCTTCTCAAACATTTCGATCAGCACTTTCCGGGCAATTTCCACTTTCGAAACAGGAACAATGAGGGAATCGTGAACCGGCAGGGCTGGAATGCCTTGACCCACTGTAAGGGCATGAACGGTATCCACGATGACCTTGCTTTCCAGATATTGCAGATCGCCCCATCGGATTTCGCTGCTTTCCCAATCCCGCAGCAGGGGATGCTTTTCCAGAACAGCGGCTTGAACGGCCTTGATGGAATATGCCTTAAGGTCGATGCCCTTCTTATCTTTGACCTTTGCAACTACGTCCTTGTGCCAGCGCGTGTGAAAGCCCTTGTGGCCCAAGGTCATCGTCACCCAAGCTTTTATGACGGCGCGGGGGAAGCCTTCTATTTCATAGGCGTGAACGGAATCGATAGGGATGCCATGGCAGGCATATAGAATCGTCAAATGCGAGGCCGTGAGGTCTATTTCCTTCGTTGCCTCCCCATTGATGGTAATGGTGGCCCGAACCGTTTCAGGAAATTGCTGATAATAGCCTCCTAAGGCGTAAAGCCTGCCGCCCTTGTTCCAGCCGTTAGGGCCGCCATTAACGTTGCTAAACCCACGATAAAATAGGCTGTGGACCTCATAGTCACTATAGGCGCGGTAAGGCTCATTGGGGCGCTTATCCTCTGCCCAAAGAATGAAGGAGGGGCGGCAATGGTTGATCTCGTTGACCTGCTGACCCAATGCGGCGGCAACGGCATCATCTGGGCTGATGGGAAGGAGCGCCCCTTTCAATCGCTTATTCCAGTCCTTCACCGCCGCAGAGCGCACCAAAACCGGGTTCGGGTTATATGATCCGGTGGGCGGGGGTCGGAAATGACCGGACCAATCAACAGCGCAGACGCGAAAATCCGCAGCATATTTGAGGAAGGCTGGCGTAAGCCGATAGCGGGTGGCCATTCCCGGTTGATTGGGCTTTTCCGACTGCCAGAAGCCCATGACCACTTCCAGATACCCAAGAGCCTTCATGCCTTGAATAGCGGTTGTGAATGGACGGTAGCCGACCGCAGCCCCTTTGAAACCTGACGGATGCAGCGAACGGTAATGATAATCCGCCGGATGGCGCATTAGATCAGCTAATAGACCACCAACGGTCTGCCGAAGCTTGCTTGACTGGTTTTTGCCACAGGCGAGGGCGTGAACTTCAAGATAGAGAGCGTCGACCAGTGCAATCATGGCAGGGGATGAAGGCGTGCTGGAAAGCGTCAAATAGCGGGCATTTGCTAATGCCTCCGCATCAATATCACCATCATGCGTGACGGGTGAGGCGTCATCAACGGCAGGGTGGATAGTAAGCAATCTGTTTCTCCAAATGTATAGCCGATACAGGCGTCCATTTGGGGTAGTGGCCAAATACCACGGCGCAATGCTTCTTAATAAGATTGTTTTGTATGATGTCTTTGTATTCTCATAAAGAGATCAAAAAATAAAAACGTAACAAGTTATAGATAACTTCTCTCTATGATTATTATTTTTTTTCTTAATTTATATTCTTATATATAACGTTTAGGTATATTTATAATTATGTTATCTGAAATACGAAATGAATCCATAGCTTTTAAACATACATCAATCTGAGAAAGGAAATGGATTTATAATCCGGGTAAAAATAATCGAAAATGAAGGAATATCGGCAGGGTTATGGCTCGATGATCAGATATCATGGAGATTTTTCTCAAATTCACATGGGGATGTGATTTTATAAGCATTTTCAGTCCATTACTGACATTGCAAGGCTATCTAGAAGCGTCTCAAAAACTATCTTGCCGTTGAAGATTAGGTAATGAGTGCCAGCCCGCACAACGCCAAAGCCATATGCCTTGGCAACCTTGAGTAGGGTTGTCTCAGAGGTCTTGCTTGTAATGGTGATGGCCTTGCGTTTGGTGATGCCCCCGTCCACCTTCAACGCCTTGGCTTCCACCAGCTTCCTGAGATATTCGTGTTCGGAAAGAGGAATAAAGCAGGCGGTGTAAGGGCTGTCGATCATCTTCGCTGGGCGGCTCATCGGCTGGCCTCCTGATGCAGGAAGCTTTCCAGATCGGCCACATAGTAGAAACGCCGTCCGCCTAGCTTATGGCTTTTGGGACCAAGCCCTTTCCCCTGCCATTCAGCCAGCGTCTTCGAGCTAAAGCCCAAAAAGGCGGCAGCATCCTCACGGGTGAGTCTTCCACGGATGCCGGATAGAGCTTGGGACAGCGATATTCTCATATTACTTTGGTGCATTTAAAAAATCCTTCCTTAATTGGGGAAGGCCATCGCTTAGCGTGATGAAAAATCGGCCGTCAATCGATGTTGGTACAGTATAGTGTCTATTTTAGTTGTAGGTATGTAGTGGTTATAAATAAGATTTTGTTTCTAAAAAAGAGTTTGACTCCATCGATTTTGCTGGTGCACGATAATTTCATTTTTATGGAGTCGTTGTGTCAGTTAAATTCTCTAAACTTACTCGTCCTGCAATTCGAGCTTTGCAACCGGGCGGCAAACTGCATGAGCATGGTATCCATGTAGAAAAGCTGGCTAACGGTGATGCCCGCTATAAAATCAACATCATGGTGGATGGTCGGCGAATCCACCGGGTTATCGGTCGGGAGAGTGATGGCGTCACACGGCAGCAAGTTGAAGATGCCATCGAAACGCTGAGAACCAAGGCGAGAGAAGATCGGCTAGACCTTCCCAAGGGTAGGAAGATTGCAATGTCATTCGCCGCAGCGGCAGACGACTATCTTGTTCGGTTGGGAGAGTCGGGTGGTAAAAACATTCGGGCAAAGCGACAGCATCTGGCAATGCACCTCAAGCCGTATTTCGGTAAGGATCGGCTGGATAAGATCGCGACATTCGATGTTGATTGTTACAGGAAAGAGAGGGGAGAGGCTGGCGCTTCGGATGCCACGATCAACCGCGAATTTGCTACCCTATCTCATATGTTCCGTTCGGCAGTATCTTGGAAATGGATCGGTGCTGATCGCGTGCCTGAATTGAAGAAGGCTGCCGAAGAACTAAAGCCGATCACGATCCTTTCAGAGGCGGAGTCTGATGCACTAATGGCGGCAGCTATGGCGGATGACGATGATCGTCTCTGGTTGTTTGTCGCTTTTGGACTCGGTGCAGCCATGCGTCATCGTGAGATTCTACGGGTTCGTTATGACCAGATCGATTTCGAACACCGCCGCATATTTATTCCTCA
This sequence comes from Sphingobium sp. 15-1, assembly GCF_013375535.1. Taxonomy (GTDB): domain Bacteria; phylum Pseudomonadota; class Alphaproteobacteria; order Sphingomonadales; family Sphingomonadaceae; genus Sphingobium; species Sphingobium aromaticivastans. The sequence goes on along the minus strand of NZ_JABXJG010000001.1, from coordinate 1,887,906 downwards.
AGCTAAAGCAGGGCAGAGGGAGCAGCCTATCACGCCAAGCCTGACAGCGGCTCTTCGTCGCCAGCGTAAGGCAGATGGTGATTCGTCTGGTTGGATTTTTCCTGCCGCTAATGGTGACGAATCAAAGGTAGGCTATCGGACCAATATGGGGCGTCAGTTTGCTCGCGCTGTGGAAAGGGCGAAGCTAGATACCTCGAAAATCACCCCGCATACGATGAGGCATACGGCGATCACGCGGTTGGTTCAGGCTGGTGTCGATCTACCGACGATACAAAGGATCAGCGGGCACAAGACCTTGGCAATGGTGCTGCGTTATACCCATATCTACGGCCAGCATATCGATGAGGCTATTAACGCCATCGACCGCCCAATTCCTGTCGGCATTACACCAGAATTACACACAAATATCAGGGGTCAAGGACAAGCTATTGCGGCTTAGAAAAAAGTCATTATAAATCAATGGCTTACTGGAGGCCCGACCGAGAATCGAACTCGGGTGCACGGATTTGCAGTCCGCTGCGTCACCACTCCGCCATCGGGCCTCGGCGTGGGTGGCCGCAAATGTGCGGCTTTTTATGCAAAGTCAAGCAGCGCTATGATATTGTCCCGCAAGATTCTGGCGATCGGGCGCGGAAAGCCGCTTGGCGTGGCCAGTCCGCTGATTTAGAGGTCCCGAAATTATATCCTTTGCTGTATTGCCTTATTAATACAGTCATCATAGAAGCTATCCTGATCGAGGAATTGTCGTGACCGAGCAGAATTTTTCATCGATGCGGACCGCCATGGTCGAAAGCCAGCTTCGCACCAGCGATGTGGATGATCAGCGCGTGATCGCGGCGATGGCCCATGTCGCGCGGGAGGATTTCGTGCCGGCCGAGCGGCGCGCCATGACCTATGTCGACCGCCCGATCCCGCTGGCTGGCGGGCGCGCGCTCAATCCGCCGCTGGTGACGGGCCGTCTGCTCAAGGAAGCGCAGATCGTCGAGGGCGACAAGGTGCTGCTGATCGGCGCCGCTACCGGCTACAGCGCGGCGCTGCTCGCGACGCTGGGCGCGAAGGTGACGGCGGTCGAGGAAGAGGGCGGGGCGGAGATCGCGGTGGCTGGCGTTTCGGTCGTTCGCGGTCCGCTGAAGGCCGGTTCCGCCGCCGGCGCGCCCTATGATATGCTGTTCATCGACGGCGCAGTGGAGGAAGTGCCCGCCGCGCTCGTTCAGCAGCTTGCCGATGGCGCGCGGGTGGTGACGGGTATTGTCGAGCGCGGCGTCACCCGTCTGTGCAGCGGCCGGGTGGTGTCGGGCGTGCTGGGTCTGTCCCGCCTCGCTGATTTGGAAATGGTTGTGCTTCCGGGCTTTGCCGCGCCGGAACGATTTGTGTTCTGAGGGAGCGATTGGGGAGGACATGACGGCGAAAGTTCAGTTTTCGGGGCGCAACGCCCTATTCCTGCTGCTGTCGATGTCCTCCGCCCTGGCCGGCGCGGCCCATGCGGAGACGTTGCAGGGCGCGCTCGCCAAGGCCTATCGGTCCAATCCGACCCTGACGGGCGCGCGCGCCGGGCAGCGGGCGACCGATGAGACCGTGCCGATCCAGAAGGCGGCGGGGCGTCCCGGGCTGGACGCGACGGGCAGCTATTCCGAAAGCATCCTGAAGCCGACGATCAGCTTCACCTCGCCGCAGCGGACGCTGAACGCGAATGCTCAGTTGAGTGTGCCGCTCTATACGGGCGGCAGCGTGCGCAACGGCATCAAGGCCGCCAAGACGCGGGTGGCGGCCGGGCAGGCCGATCTGCGCGGTACGGAGGCGGCCGTTTTTTCGCAGGTCGTCGCCGCCTATATGGACGTCATCCGCAACAGCGCGGTGGTTGCGCTCAACCAGGCCAATGTGCGGGCGCTGGAGGTCAATCTCCAGGCCACCAGCGACCGGTTCGAGGTGGGCGACGTGACCCGCACCGACGTCGCGCAATCCGAGTCGCGGCTGGCGCTGGCGCGGTCCGACCTGCAGGGCGCGGATGCCAATCTCATCACTGCCCGCGAAAATTACATCGCGCTGGTGGGCGATGCGCCGGACAATCTGGAGCCGCCGCCGCCCTTGCCGGGCCTGCCCGCGACGCCCGACAGCGCCGTGCAGGTGGCGCTCAAGGACAATCCGGACATTCTCGCTGCGAAAAAGCTGCGGGAAGCGCAGCAATTCGACGTGCGCGCGGCCAAGGGCACGGTGCTGCCGACGGTGACCGCCTTCACCCAGGCCGGCTACACCAATTATCTCGACACGCTGACCAGCAGCGCCACCGGATCGCAGATCAACAAGCAGGCGGCGGCGGGCGTCCAACTGAACATCCCCTTCTATCAGGGCGGCCGTCCGGCGGCGCAGGTGCGGCGCAGCCAAGCGCTGGAATCGCAGGCGATGGAGAAGGAAATCGAGGTCGAGCGCAGCGTGATCGCGCAGGCGCGGTCGGCCTATGCGAGCTGGCAGGCCTCGCTGGAGAGCATCCAGTCGAATCAGAAGGCGGTCGACGCGGCGAACCTGTCGCTGGAAGGGGTGCGGGCGGAAAATTCCGTCGGTAGCCGCACCATCCTCGACATATTGAATGCCGAGCAGGAGGCGGTGAACGCCAAGGTTCAATTGGTGACGGCGCGGCGCAACGCCTATGTCGCGGGTTTCAGCCTGCTCGCCGCCATGGGCCATGCGGAGGCGGACGATCTGAACCTGGAGGCGGGCGCGCTCTACGACCCGATGGTCAATTACGACCGGGTGAAGGGCAAGTGGTTCGATTGGGATTTCGACCCGGCGCCGAAGCTGCAATCGACGCGCACCGTTGACTCCCCGGCGCAAAACGCCAATGTGGACCCCGGTTTGGCGCAGCCTTAACGCAATTTTAACCCCAAAAGCGTTCCTTTGGTGGTATAGCGTTAACGGGCACTGGAACAGGGGTTAACCATGGGCGACATGAGCAAGGAACCCTCGATGGAGGACATCCTCTCGTCCATCAAGCGGATCATCGCGGAAGAGGGCGAGGAAGCGGTGCAGACTTTGCCGCGCCGCGTGCGTGGCGAGGCGGCGCAGAAGGCCCGGCCTGTTCCCGTCGCGGAGGCGGTGCAGGACCCCGCCAGCGATGAAGTGCTGGAACTGACCGACGAGGTTGCTGTGGAGGAACCCATGCCCGCCCATCGAACGTCCCGCGCTCCTCGGCCCGTGGCCGAGCAGGGAGATGCGTCCATCCTGTCCGTCGAGAGCGAAGTCGCGGCCCGGCACTCGCTGTCCGCCTTGTCCTCCATGCTGGTGGCGCCCAAGGAGGGCGAGGACAATACGCTCGACGGGCTGGTACGCTCGATGCTGAAGCCGATGCTGAGGGAATGGCTCGACGCGCGGCTGCCGCAGATGGTCGAGGATATGGTCGCCAAGGAAATCGCCCGCATCACCGGCCGTTGAGCCGACAGGTCGGGCCGATTCGCGGACGCGGAACGGGCGATTGCTCATCCCGCGTTCCGCTTGCGCTTGGTTGCCGCTGATTCCCTCCGTCTTTGTTCTTTTGTTACGCGCTGGTGGTTGATCCTTGCGAGTTGGCAAGGCGCTGCCTACACCCTTGTCCATAGCTGTCGACGCCGCCCGCAAGAGAGCGGCACGACCCGATTCAAGGGTGTTTATCCATGAAATATCTTCTGCATGCGGGACTTGGCGCTCTGGCCCTGGCCCAATCGGCGCTCGCCTTCACGCCGGCTTCTGCCCGTCCGTTCACGCCCAGCGATATGGTCAGCCTGCATCGCGTGTCGGCGCCCGCGGTCTCGCCCGACGGGCAATGGCTCGCCTATCAGATGCGCGTGACCGACCTTGCGGGGAACAAGGGCCGGACCGACCTCTACCTGCTGGACTTGAGCAAGGCGGGCGCGGCGCCGCGCATGATCGCCTCGGTCGCGGACAGGAATGAAAGCGCGCCGGCTTTTTCGGCGGACGGCAAGGCGCTTTATTATCTGTCCAACCAGAGCGGGGACGACCAGCTTTGGCGCATGGCGCTCGCGGGCGGCAAAAGCGAGCAGGTGACGCAGGCGCCGGGCGGGATTTCCGGCTTTCTGCTGAGTCCCGCAGGCGATCGGGTCGCGTTGTGGGCGGACCGGCCGGTGGGGGCGAAGACCCTGGAGGACGCGAAGCCCACGCCGCCGCCCAGCGCTGGTACGGGGCGGGTCTATGACCAGCTTTTCGCGCGCCATTGGGACACATGGGCGGACGGCCAGCGCTCGCAGATTTTCGTGATGCCGCTTTCGGGGGGCAAGGCCGTGTCGGTCATGGGCACGCTGGTCGGGGACAGCCCGTCCAAGCCCTTTGGCGGGGCCGAGGAAATCGCCTGGAGCGCCGACGGCAAGACATTGTTCTTCGCCTTGCGCGAAGCGGGTCGGATCGAATCGCTGTCGACCAATCTCGATATTTTCGCGGTTCCGGCGGATGGCGGCGCGGCGCCGGTCAATCTGACCGACGCCAATGATGCGACGGACACCATGCCCGCCGTGTCGCCGGACGGAAAATGGCTGGCCTATGCGGCGATGAAGCGGCCCGGCTATGAAAGCGACCGGCAAGTGTTGATGCTGCGCGACATCGCGACCGGCGAGACGAGGGCGCTGACCGAGGCGTGGGATCGCTCGGTCGCCTCCATCGTCTGGACGGCGGATGGGAAGGTTCTTTTCGTCACTGCCGACGATGTGCTGGACCATCCGGTATTCCGGGTGGACGCGGCCTCCGGCAAGGTCGCGCGGCTGACGCAGGCGGGCCATGCGGGCAGCGTCGTGCCTTTGCCCAAGGGCGGTTTCGTCTATGCGCTCGACAGCATCCAGACGCCCGCCGATTTCTGGAAGATGCCCGCCAAGGGCAAGCCGGTGCGCCTCACCAGCGTCAATGCGGAGAAGCTGGCGGGGGTCGATGACGTCTCGGTCCAGCGCTACAGCTTCAAGGGCGCCAATGGCGACACGGTCTGGGGCCAGATCGTGAAGCCCAAGGGCGTGACGGGCAAGCTGCCGGTGGCCTTCCTGGTCCATGGCGGGCCGCAGGGCAGCTTCAACGACAGTTGGTCCTATCGCTGGAATCCCAAGGCTTTCGCGGCGCATGGCTATGCGGCGGTGATCGTCGATTTCCATGGGTCGACCGGCTATGGCCAGGCCTTCACCGATAGCATCAACCAGGATTGGGGCGGCAAGCCGCTGGAGGATCTGAAACTGGGTCTGGCGGCGGCTGCGGCGAAGGATGCGCAGGTCGACGCGGGCAGGGCCTGCGCGCTCGGGGCGAGCTATGGCGGCTATATGATGAACTGGATCGAGGGCAACTGGTCCGACGGCTTCCAATGCATCGTCCAGCATGACGGCGTGTTCGACGCCCGCGCCATGGCTTATGAGACCGAAGAACTATGGTTCGATGAGTGGGAACATGGCGGGCCCTATTATGAGAAGGCGGAGGAGTTCGAGAAATGGAACCCCGTCAACCATGTGACCCAGTGGAAGACGCCGATGCTGGTGGTGACGAGCGAGAAGGATTTCCGCATTCCTTATACCCAGGGGCTGGCGGCCTTCACGGCGTTGCAGCGGCGCAATGTGCCGTCGAAGCTGCTGGTGTTTCCGGATGAGAATCATTGGGTGCTGAAACCGCGCAACTCGCTGCAATGGTATGACGAGGCGCTGGGCTGGCTGGACAGGTGGACGAAGAAATAAGGCCGTCCCATATTTTATCGTCATTCCCGCGAAGGCGGGAATGACGGAAGGAGGTTATGCGAGCGTCTCGATAAATCCGGTCAAAATCTCCGTCAGTTCCTTGGGCGCTTCCACCGGGAGCATGTGCCCTGCACCCTCCACCACTTCCAGCCGGGCATTGGGCGCGCGATCGACCATGTCCCGATGCTGGGCGGGGGGTGACCATTCATCCTCGCTGCCCACAATGGCGAGCATCGGGCATCGGATCGACGCCAGCAGGGCGAGCCGGTCGGGACGGTCGATCAGCGCCTGCTGCTGGCCGGCGAAGATGTCGGGATCGGCCCGTTGCAGCATGGCGGTGATGCCGCCGATCAGTGCGGCATCCTCCCGCCGATCCGGCGCCAACATCGGCGGGAGCCATTTTTCCGCGACGCTCGCCATGCCTTCCGCTCGGGCAAGGGCGGCCAGTTTCCGCCGTCCTTCGATCTCTTGCAGATCGGGCAAGGCGGCGCCGGTGTCGAGCAGGACCAGCCCCACCATCCGCTCCGCCGCCTGATCCGCCAGTTCCAGCGCCACCCGGCCGCCCATGCTGTGACCGATCACGACCATCGGGCCGCTGACGCTCTCAGCGATCCGGCTCGCCATGGCGGCAAGAGAATCGCAGCCGTCGGTGCGTGCGATCACGACCTGTCCCCATCGGCTGAGCGGCCCGATCACCCCATGCCACACCCAGCCGTCGTTCATCAGGCCGGGGATAAGGACGATGCTGAGTGGTTTCCGGGTCGCGGTCACGGCTTTTTTGGCCTCTTATGGAGGAAAGATGCAGCGGATATTTGACGCCGCCGCCGCCTTGCGTAAAGGCCAGCCTATGACCGAATTGCCCAAGACTTTCGACCCCGCCGAAATCGAGTCCCGCTGGTATGCCCATTGGGAACAGAATGGCCTGTTCCGCCCCGCCCGGCCGGGCGCGGAGCCCTTCACCATCGTCAACCCGCCGCCGAACGTGACGGGCAGCCTGCATATCGGCCATGCGCTCGACAATACGTTGCAGGATGTGGTGATCCGTTATGAGCGGCTGCGCGGCAAGGATGCGCTGTGGGTGGTGGGCACCGATCATGCGGGCATCGCGACGCAGATGGTGGTCGAGCGGCAGATGGAGGCGCGACAGGACAAGCGCACCAACTACACCCGCGACCAGTTCGTCGAGAAGGTCTGGGAGTGGAAGGCCGAAAGCGGCGGCGCGATCACGCGCCAGCTTCGCCGTCTGGGCTGCTCGATGGACTGGGCCAATGAGCGCTTCACCATGGACGAGGGCTTTTCGAAGGCCGTCGTCAAGACGTTCGTGGAACTGCGCGAGCGCGGGCTGCTGTATCGCGACAAAAGGCTGGTGAATTGGGACCCGCATTTCCGTTCGGCCATTTCCGACCTGGAGGTCGAGACCAGGGAAGTGAAGGGCGGTTTCTGGCATTTCCGCTATCCGCTGGCCGATGGGGTGAAGCTGGCCAATGGCGCGGACCATATCGTCGTCGCGACGACGCGGCCCGAGACGATGCTGGCGGACATGGCGGTTGCCGTGAATGCCGAAGACCCGCGCTACAAGGATGTCATCGGCAAGGAGATTCTCCAGCCGATCACTGGCCGCCGATTCAAGATCGTGCCCGACGAACATGCCGATCCCGAACTGGGGTCGGGCGCGGTCAAGATCACGCCGGGGCATGACTTCAACGATTTCGAGGTCGGCAAGCGGGCGGGCTTCAGGGCGGCCGACATGCTCAACATGTTCGATGCCGACGCCAATGTCGTTCAGACCTCCGACGGGCTGATTCCGGAGCGCTTCCTTGGCCTGCACCGCTTCCGCCGCGACGGCGTTGACGGCGCGCGCGAGCTGGTCGTGGCGGAGATGAAGGCCTTGGGCCTGTTGGTCCCGCACGTCACGAAGACCAAGGAAGGCGAGGAGGTCGAAGCCGACGCCGAGCCGCGCACCATCCAGACGCCCTTTGGCGACCGTTCGGGCGTCGTGATCGAGCCTTGGCTGACCGACCAATGGTATGTCGATGCGGAAAAGCTGGCCGTCGCGCCGATCCAGGCGGTGCGCGACGGGCGGATCGAGATCGTGCCCAAGACGTGGGAAAAGACCTTCTTCAACTGGATGGAGAATATCCAGCCCTGGTGCGTGTCGCGCCAGCTTTGGTGGGGGCATCAGATTCCGGCCTGGTTCGGACCCCATACCAATAACGGCGCCATCATTCCTTCCCTGGGCACGCATATCTTCGTCGCGGAGACCGAGGAGCAAATGCTCGCCCAGGCGCGGGACTATTATGGCGAGAGCGTCGAGATCGTCATTGCCGCCTCGCGGATCGAGGCGGCGGAAATCGGGCATCATCCGACGAAAGCGGTTCTCTATCGCGATCCGGACGTGCTCGACACCTGGTTCTCCTCGGCGTTATGGCCGTTCGGCACGCTGGGCTGGCCGGAGCAGACCGAGACGCTCAAGCGCCACTATCCCAACGACCTGTTGATCTCCGGCTTCGACATCCTGTTCTTCTGGGATGCGCGCATGGCGATGCAGGGGCTGGAGTTCATGGGCGACGTGCCCTGGCGCAAGCTCTATCTGCACGGCCTCGTGCGCGCCGCCGACGGGCAGAAAATGTCCAAGTCCAAGGGCAATGTCGTCGACCCGCTGGGCCTGATCGACAGGTTCGGCGCGGACGCGTTGCGCTTCTTCATGGCGGCCATGGAAAGCCAGGGCCGCGACGTGAAGATGGATGAGAAGCGGGTCGAGGGCTATCGCAATTTCGCGACCAAGTTGTGGAACGCGACCCGCTTCGCCATGTCCAACGGGATCGGCGCCAGCGCGTCCGTCGCCGCGCCCGCCGCGACCCTGCCGGTCAACAAATGGATCATCGGGGAGGTGGTGGAGACCGTCGCCGCGCTCGACAAGGCGATGGCGGAACTGCGCTTCGACGCCGCCGCCCATGCGATCTATCATTTCGTCTGGGACCAGTTCTGCGACTGGTATCTGGAACGGATCAAGCCGACGCTGAACGAGGAGGCGGAAATTCCGCCTTATGGCGCGGAGCAGGCCAGGGAAACGCGCGCGGTCGCCGGCTGGGTGCTGGACCAGATATTGGTCATGCTGCATCCCTTCATGCCCTTCATCACCGAGGAGCTGTGGGGCGCGTTGGGCGAGCGCGACGGCAATCTGATCGTCGCCCAATGGCCGAATCCGCAGGCGCAGGTCGATGCGGAGGCGAAGGCATCGATCGAATGGTTCATCAAGCTGGTGGGCGATACGCGGGCCGCCAAGAATGAGCTGGGCATCGCGCCCGGAACCAAGTTGACTGCCTATGTCCGCGATGCGGATGGCGGCACGCAGAACCGGATCAACCAGCATTATGCCGCCCTGGCCAAGCTGGCCCGGCTGGAGGTCGTGACGGACCGGCCCGCGCCAGCCGGGGCATCCGTGCAGATCGTGGTCGATGAGGCGACTTTCATCATCCCGCTGGAAGGCGTGATCGACATCGCCGCCGAAAAGACGCGGCTCGCCAAGGCTTTGGCGGCGGCGGAGAAGGAACGGGATTCCCTGTCCGGGCGTCTTTCCAACCCCAGCTTCGTCGAAAAGGCCAAGCCCGAAGCCGTCGCCAAGGCGCGCGAGGACCATGCCGAAAAGGCCGCCGAAGCGGAGAGATTGAAAGCAGCGCTGGAACGGCTGGCCTGACCGGCCTCCGTTCATCGGCGTCACGACGGAAGAAGAGAGACGATGGACGGAGGGACGAAAGCAAGGGATCTGACGCAGGGGCCGATCGGTCCGGCCTTGCTGCTGTTCGCGCTGCCGACGCTGGGTTCCAACATACTCCAGTCGCTCAACGGGTCGATCAACGCGATCTGGGTCGGGCGCTTCCTGGGTGAGCGGGCGCTGGCGGCGACGGCGAACGCGAACATCATCATGTTCCTCATGTTCTCCGTCGTCTTCGGTTTCGGCATGGCGGCGACGGTGGTGATCGCGCAATCCTATGGCGCGCGCGACATGGTTTCGGCGCGGCGGGCCTTCGGGTCGGCGGTCGGCTTCTGCACCCTGCTGGCGCTGGCTGTCGCGCTGGCCGGATGGCTGGGCGCGCCCGCCTTGCTGCGAATGCTGGCGACGCCCGCCGAGGCGTTCGACCCGGCCCTCGTCTATCTGCGCGTGATCTTCATCGCTATGCCCGCCACGCTGCTGAGCGTCATGATCATGATGGGGCTGCGCGGCACGGGGGATGCGCGCACGCCGCTGATCTTCATGTTCGTCAGCGTGGGCGTCGACCTGATGCTGAACCCCGTGCTGATCCGCGGCATCGGGCCGTTCCCGGAAATGGGCATAGCGGGATCGGCCACGGCCACCGCCACGGCGGGCTTCGTCAGCCTGATCGGCGTCATCGCCTATATCTACCGCAACGACCTGCCGCTGCGGCTGCGGGGGGAGGAGCTGGCCTATTTGCGGCCCAGCGCCGCGCAGGTCCGGATGCTGGTGAGCAAGGGGCTGCCCATGGGGTTGCAGATGATCGTCATGTCCGCGTCCGGGCTGGTGATGATCGGCCTCGTCAACCGGGAGGGGCTGGTGGTGACGGCCGCCTATGGCGCGGCGCAGCAGCTCTGGACCTATTTGCAGATGCCCGCCATGGCCATGGGCGCGGCGGTCAGCGCCATGGCGGCGCAGAATATCGGCGCGGGCCGCTGGGATCGGGTGGGGCGGATCGCGAGCTATGGCCTTGGCTATCTGCTGCTCGTCACCGGGGCGATGATCGCGGTGATGCTGCTGTTCCACCAATCCCTGCTGGCGCTGTTCCTGGGGTCAGGCAGTCCCGCCGTCCCGGTCGCCTGGCACATGCAATTGCTGGCGAGCTGGAGCTTCATCCTGTTCGGCTGCTCGATGATCTTCTTCGGCGTGATGCGGGCGAACGGCGTGGTGGTGGGGCCGCTCCTCATCCTGGCCTTCACCATGTTCGTGGTGCGGCTGGGCTTCTACAAGATCGGCTATGGCGCGCTGGGGGCGGATGCGCTGTGGCTGAGCTTCCCCGCCGGTTCGGGCGCGACGCTGCTGCTGGCCGTGCTTTATTACCGGCAGGGCGGCTGGAAGAAGGCGAAGCTGCTGGCTCAGCCCAATGAGGAGGAATGCCGGGAGGCGGTCAATGCGGAGGGAGAGCCCGCCGGGCGGATCGCGCCGACGGGGTGAATTGGGGCTTGGTTAGCCCTTTTAGGAAAGCATGCTCCTGCGAAGGCACTCGAACGAGACAAGTGGCTCGTGAAAGCATAGTCCCACCCTCTGTGGATCATAGCGCCGTCTGAACTAGGCTCCTGCCTACGCAGGAGCACGTTATACGTAAATTCTAACGCCCCTGGCTGCGCCAGCGCGTGATGGTGCGGTCGAGTATGTCCGCCTCGCCGCCCGACTGGCGCCACAGTTCCGTGAAGCTCGGGTCGCCCGAAGCGGGACGCCGCGACTCCTCCAGATTGTCGAGCGCGACGCGGATCGGCACGGCGACGCCTTCGCCGCAGATGATCGCCTCCCGGTTGCGCAGGGCGGGGATGGAATCGAGGAAGCCGCGCGCGCCTTCGGGCATGGCCGCCTTCACAAAGGCCTGGTCGCGGTCGTTGTTGAGGCGCATCGAAATGATCGTGCCGCATTGCGACAGCACGCCTTCGGCCAGATCGGACGGGCGTTGGGTGATAAGGCCCAGCGACACGCCATATTTGCGGCCTTCCTTGGCGATCCGCTCCAGGATGCGGCGCACCGCCTGACCGCCGCCGGTCGTGCTGCTGGGGATATAGCGATGCGCTTCCTCGCAGACGAGCAGGATCGGCCGTTGCGGCTCGTCCCGCGCCCAGAGGGCATAGTCGAACACCAGCCGCGACAGCACCGACACGACGACCGATGTGATGTCGGAGGGCATGGAGGACACGTCGATGATCGAGATCGGCTTGCCGCCCGAGGGCAGGCGGAAGATCTTGGCGATGAATTCCTGCATCGTATCCGCGACCAGCATGCCGGAGAACATGAAGCTGTAGCGCGGATCGCTCTTGATCTCGTCGATCTTGGTCTTCAGCCGCATATAGGGCAGCGATCCGGTGCCCTTGTCCAGCTTGCCCATCTCATTCTGAAGGATGTTGGTGAGGTCGGACAGCAGATAGGGGACGGGCGAATCGACCGTCAGCCGCCCGATGCTTTCCGCCAGCCGATTCTTCGACCGCGCGGCCAGCAGGCATTTGGCGAGGATGTCGCAATCCACCGTCCGCTCGGACCCTTCGGAGGTGACGAACACCTCGCAATGCTCCTCGAAATTCATCAGCCAATAGGGGAGGGCGAGGTTGTTGACGTCATAGACCGCGCCATTGGTCTGGAAGGCCGCGCCATATTCGCCATGGGGGTCGATCATCACGATATGCCCCTGCGGCGACAGGTCACAGATGCGGTGCAGGATCAGCGCGGCGCTGGTCGACTTGCCGGTGCCGGTCGATCCCAACAGGGCGAAATGCTTGCCCAGCATCGAATCGACATAGAGAGCGGCGCGGGTGTCGCTGGTCGGATAGACGGTGCCGATCTGCACATGGGGGCGATCGTCCGCCGAATAGATTTGCTGCATGTCCTGGCTCGACACCGGATAGACCTCCGTCCCCGGCGTCGGATAGCGGGTCACGCCGCGGCGGAAGCGGTAGATGCGACCGGTCAGCTTCTCCTCATCGCCTTCGCCCAGAAAGTCGATGTCGACGATGATGCTGTTGCTGTCCCGCCGGTCCATGGCCATGGCGCGAACACTGGCGATCAGCCAGACATGGCCGACGCGCATCTTCACCTGGCTGCCGACCTGCCCCGCCATGGCGAGCGAAGGATCGGGATCGTGCGCCAGCGTCGCGATCCGCGCGGCGTCGATGATCAGTTGGGAACTGGAACCCGCGATCTGGAAAACCATGCCCATGGCGTCGACCGAAGTCTGAAAGACATGCGGCTGCGCGCCCGCAAAATGGTCAGCACCGTGCATTTGGGTCATCAGCCTTTTTCCCCTTCGGCCGGACGGGTTTCCGGCACGTCGGATCGATTTAACCGGGGACTGGTAAAGAATATGCTTATTCCGGCCCCATGATCAAAAGGCGGCCCTATGCCTGCGCCGCGATGTCAGAGGAAATGCGTGTCGGGCCTGGTCGTTGAAACATTTGCCGAAAATCGGGAAAATCGCTTGCCTGCCGTGCTGACGACCGACGCGGCGCGGCGATCCGACGCGATTTCCATCGCCCGCGTGATCTGCATATTGGGGGTGGTGTACGTCCATGCCTGGACGGGTCTGAGCGGTCATGATCTGGAAATCCTGCGGGGAACGCCGCAGGACAGCCTGCGCTGGGCATTGATGGAGATTTTCGGGCGCAGCGCCGTGCCGCTGCTGGGCCTGATTTCCGGTTGGCTGGTCGCGGGGTCTTCGCGGACGCAGGACTGGCTGCGCCATGTCGGGCGCAAGGCGCGGACGATCCTGCTGCCGATGATCCTGTGGAACGCGCTGGCGATCCTGTTCGTGTCCGGCGCGGCCTGGGTGCTGGGCCTGTCCGCGCCGGTGCCCTCGTCGACCGGCTGGATGTTCCAGGAACTGTTCATCGTCAGCCGCAATCCCGACATCAACGTGCAGATGCCGTTCCTGCGCGACCTGTTCCTGTGCATGCTGGCCGCGCCTTTGTTCGTGCGGCTGCCCGGCTGGGCGCTGGGCTGCGTCGCGGCGATGGCGGCACTATGCCAGATCATGGGCTGGGGGCCGCCGGTGCTGATGCGCGCGTCCATCCTGTTCTTCTTCATCATGGGCATCATCGCGCGGCGCGGAGGGCTGGCCGACCGGGTGGCGGCGCTGTCCTGGGCGGTCGCGGCGGCGCCCTTCGCGCTGCTGATGACGGCGCAGCTCTTTATTTCCCTGCATCCGGGCGCTTTGCAGCAGGGCCTCGCCACGGCGGTGCTGGACATGGCGGTGCGGGTCGTCGCGGCGCTGTTCTTCTGGCGCCTCGCCTGGTCGCTGGCGGCCAGCGCGGCGCGGGGGATGCTGCTGCGGATCGAGCCCTTCGCCTTCTTCCTCTTCTGCTCGCACCTCATCCTGATCTGGCTGGGCGGGCCGGTGCTGGGAATCCTGTTCGGCAAGCTGGGCTCGCCCTTCTATCCCGCCTATCTGCTGGTGCAGCCGCTGCTGGTGCTGGTCGCCGTCGTGCTGCTGGGCTCGCTGCTCAGCCGCGCCGCGCCGGGACTGGCGAAGCTATTGAGCGGCGGCCGGTTGATGGCCGCCTGACACCACTCGACCGGCCACCGCACGGCCCGCCGCCATGGCGATTTCCAGGCTGCGCTTGCGTGCCTCGAAATCGTGGATCTGGCCGCCAAGGATGATCTCATCGACCTGGGTGCGGCGGATGAAGGCGGCCAGATCGCGCTCGACATCCGCCTGGGCGCCGATGCTGGAAGCGCTCAGCACATCGGCCAGCATCGCCTGCGCCTGCGGCGGCAGGCTTTCATAATAGCCGGGAACAGGCGGTTGCAGCTTGCCCGGCTGACCGGTGCGCAGCCGGACGAAGGCCTGCTGCATGGAGGTGGCGATCAGGCGCGCCTCCTCCGCCGTGTCGGCAGCGAACACGTTGAATCCCGCCATCACATAAGGATATTTGAGCTGCGCCGATGGCCGGAAATCGCGGCGATAGATGGCGATCGCCTCATCCAGCGCGCCCGGCGCGAAATGGGAGGCGAAGGCATAGGGCAGGCCCAGCGCGGCGGCCAGTTGCGCGCCATAGAGGCTGGAACCGAGAATCCAGAGCGGCACGTCCTCGCCCGCGCCGGGGGTCGCCTGAAAGCCCAGGCGCGCGTCGCCGGCGAAATAGGCCTGCAATTCCATCACGTCGCGAGGGAATTCGTCCGGCCCGCCGGTCAGGGTGCGGCGCATCGCCTGCGCCACGCGCTGGTCGGAGCCGGGGGCGCGGCCCAGCCCCAGATCGACACGGCCGGGAAACAGCGCGGCCAGCGTGCCAAACTGTTCCGCGATCAGCAGCGGCGCATGATTGGGCAGCATGATGCCGCCCGCGCCGATGCGGATATGGCTTGTGGCCTGTCCGATATGCGCCAGCACCACGGCGGTCGCGGCCGACGCAATCCCCGGCATGCCATGATGCTCCGCCACCCAATAGCGGTGGAAGCCAAGGCTTTCGGCATGGGCGGCAAAGGCGGCGGCGCGGCCGAGCGCCTCGCTGACGGTGGTGCCTTCGTTGACGGGGACGAGGTCCAGAACGGAAAAACGAGTCATGCGCCGCATATGGGGGGATGACCCGTTTTATTTCAATACGTATTTTTGGGATGGAAAGCGGACATCTTCAGAACAGGCTTGCCTGCTCCTGCGCAGGCAGGAGCCCAGTTCCACCGTCTGATCTGGGCTCCTGCCTGCGCAGGAGCACGTATCGGGCAATGGCAGCAACTGGCCAACCCGCGCAATCAACCGGCGGCGCGGCCGAATCCCTGGGCCGGACCGTCGACGCGGCGGCCGAACCCTTGCGGCCTGCGGGCGACCAGCGGATTGGCGTCGCGGTCGAGCAGCGCCATCGTCTCGGTGAAGCAGGGCCGCAGCGCCACGACATCCTCGATCAGTTCGTCCGGGCCTTCGCGGCTTTCGACGCAGCGGCGGGCGACCATCTCGATCTTTTCGGCCATGGCGCTGAGGCGATAGGCGCCGAACTGCGCGGACTCGCCCTTCAGCGTATGGGCCGGGGTGACGAGCGCGGCGGCGTTCAGCGCGCGAAAGGCGTCCTCGATCATGCCGATCGCCTTGGCGCCATCCTCCCGAAAATAGCCGAGAATCCGCAGGAAAGCGGTCCCCAACTCCGATCGGGACTTGGCAAAATCGGCCCAGTTGACCAGTTCGGCCTCTTGATATGACACCCTGACACTCCCTGTTCTGCCGTGGGGAATATAGAAGAGGAGCGTAAATAGGGGGTTAAGTTGGGTGGGGTGGGGGAGGCGTTATGTAACCCCGACGTCATGCGGAACTTGGTTCAGCATCCATTTCTCCTCCAGGTCCAGTTCAAGAGGCACGATGGATGCTGAACCAAGTTCAGCATGACGAGGGAGGAGGATCGTTAGAGCGATCGAGCGAGAGCAAAGAGATGCGGCCTCTCGGCAATGAAGGTCCAACCCTGCTGCCGGGCCAAGGCCTCCAGTTCCACTGGCGCGATGGGATCGTCCGCCTCGATCGTCACCGCATCGGCGGACCGCATCGCCCGCGCCACGCGCAGTGCGGGCCAGGGGCATTTCATGCCTCTCGCGTCGATATGGACCGCCTCACTTGCTGGCATAGGGATTTTTGGCGCTGCGCAGCGTCAACCGCACCGGCACCGCGCCGAAGCCTAACTCCTTGCGGATGCCGTTCACCAGATAGCGGCGATAGCTTTCCGGCAGCTCGTCCAGCCGCGTGCCGAACAGCACGAAGGTCGGCGGGCGGGTCTTGTTCTGGGTGATATAGCGCAGCTTGATCCGCTTGCCGCCGGGGGCGGGGGGTGGATTGGCCTCCAGCGCGCGTTCGAACCAGCGGTTGAGGATGCCGGTCGACACGCGCTGCGACCAGGCGGTGCGGGTTTCGAAGGCGACGCGGATCAGATCGTCCAGCCCCTTGCCGGTGGCGGCGGAGACGGTCATGATCGGCACGCCGCGTATCTGCGCGAGACCATCGGAGAGCGCCTGCTTGATGCCCTGATAGAGCGCCGAGCCATGCTCCACCGTGTCCCATTTGTTGAGCGCGACGACGAGGGCGCGGCCTTCCTCGATCACCTTGTCCGCGATGCGCAGGTCCTGCGCCTCCAGCCCGCGGGTGGAATCGAGCAGCAGCACGACGACTTCGGCAAAGTTCACGGCGTTCAGGCCGTCCGAAACGGCGAGCTTTTCCAGCTTGTCCTGCACCTTCGCGCGCTTGCGCATGCCTGCCGTGTCGATCAGGCGTACCGGGCGTTCTTCGCCGTCGGGGCTCGTCCAGCTCCAGTCGACGGCGATGGAGTCGCGGGTGATGCCCGCTTCGGGGCCGGTCAGCAGGCGGTTCTCGCCCAGCAGCCGGTTGATGAGCGTCGACTTGCCCGCATTGGGGCGGCCGACGATGGCGAGCTTCAGCGGCGCGGATTCGAGATCGGCCTCTTCGGGTTCAGCCTCCTCTTCCTCCTCCTCACGGTCGATATAGGGGAGCAGCGCCTGGAACAGATCGGCCAGCCCCTGGCCATGTTCGGCGGAGAAGGGGACGGGGTCGCCCAGGCCCAGGCTGAACGCTTCCATCACGCCATCGTCGCCTGCCCTGCCCTCGGCCTTGTTGGCCATCAGCACGACGGGGGCGTCGCCCTCGCGCAGCCAGCGGGCGATTTCCTCGTCCAGCGGGGTGATCCCGGCGCGGGCGTCGACGACGAACAGCGCGACATCGGCATTTTCCACCGCCGCCTGCGTCTGCATGCGCATGCGGCCGGGCAGGGTCTGGGGGTCTTCATCCTCATAACCGGCGGTGTCGATGATGGTGAAATCGACGCCGAGCAGATTCGCCTGCCCCTCCCGCCGGTCGCGGGTCACGCCAGGCTGGTCGTCGACCAGCGCCAGCTTCTTGCCGACGAGCCGGTTGAAAAGGGTGGACTTGCCCACATTTGGGCGTCCGACAATGGCAACGGTGGGCAGCATGAGAGGCCCGTATCCTTTCTTGGGTCGCCTGTCAGCACATCAGGCGTAAAAACATGCGTGCTCCTGCGAAGGCAGGAGCCCAGTCCTACCGTTGGAACTGGGCTCCTGCCTTCGCAGGAGCACGCTTACCTTCTATCGTTCCTGGCGTCAGCGAAACGCCGTCAGCTTGCCGTCATCCGCCAGGATATAGAGCGTGTTGTTCGCGACTACCGGCGACAGCGACATCGACCGGTCGAGATCGACTTCCGCCTGGATCTTGCCGGTCGTCGGATCGACATAGTTGAGGTCGCCATGGGTCGACACCAGCACCAGCCGCCCGCCCGCCAGCACAGGCCCGGTCCAGCGGATCGCCTTGTCCTTTTTCTTTTCCTTCTGCCAGCGGCGGAGCTGGCTGATCCAGCGGATCTTGCCGGTGGCGCGGGCGACGCAGAGCAGCTTGGCGTCGCTGGTGACGGCAAACACCCATTCGCCCACGACCGAAGGGGTCGAAATGCCCGCAATGTTGATTTCCCAGAGCCGCTGGCCGCTCACCAGTTCATAGCTTGCCATGCGGCCGCCCTGGCCGATGGCGAAGACGCGGCCGCGGTCGATCACCGGATCGGCGTCGATGTCGGTCAGCGACGCCACGGCGGTCGAGATGCTGGTGCGCGACAGCGCGTCGCCCCACAGCGTCCGGCCATTTTCATAGCGATAGGCGGTCAGCTCGCCCGAACTGTAGCCCGCGATCACCGTGCCCTGCGCGGCGGCGGGGGCGGCCACGCCGAAAATGCCCGTGACTTGCAGCGTGCCGCTGTCGGTCCACTGCACTTCGCCGTCGCTCTGGTTGAGGGCGAAGATCTGATTGTCCTGCCCCATCACATAGACATGGCCGTTGGCCAGCGTCGGCGCGCCGCGCAGCGGGCCGCCGGGACGCTTCTTCCACAGGACTGCGCCGGTATTGGCGTCCAGCGCGGCGACATCGCCCACGCCGGTGCTGGCATAGAGCTTGCCGTCGATCACGCTGACGCCGCCGCCGAACAGGGCGCGGCCGCTGCCCTCGGCGGGCAGGGGGGTCTGCCACAGCTTCGAACCGCTATTGGCGTCGAACGCGATCACCCGCGCATCGGCGTCGATGACATAGAGCTTGCCGCCGACCACCACCGGGGCGGAGGCCAGGCGCGCCTGAGGCGTGCTGCCGGAGATGGAGGCGGTCCAGGCCTGCGACGGCGAAGCGCCCAGCGCCAGATTGCCCATCGTCTTGGCGGGGCTGCCGCCCGGCTGCGACCATTGGTCATTGGCATAGGGTTCGGGCAGGGCCACGGGCACGTCCGCCAGCGTCGGGTCGACCTCCACACCCTGCTCATTGCTGAGGATCGAGGTGCGCTTGCCGATCACCGGGGTCTTGGGGCCGCCCTTCTTGCCGCCGATCACGCCGCAGCCCGCGAGCAGGGCGATCATCGTGGCCACAGTCACGGCGCGGCTGGCGCCCGAAAATTTCGTCATGCTGTGCTTTCCCATGCGCCCAATCATTCCTGTCCCGCCACGATCGGCGTTTCGACTGCATCTACACCCAATAACCCCGCCATCTGTCGCGCGCGTGAACGGATCGACTGCGGCACGTTCGGGTCCTTCGCCATGGCGGCGAACAGCGGCCCGGCGAGGTCGGGCTTGCGCATCTTCATATAGGCGATGGCGACCAGTTCCCCGGCGCTGCCGAACCAGGGCGCGCCCTCCACGGCGAGGGGCTTCAGCCGGTCGACCACCTGCTGCGGTTGCAGATTTTCATATTCCAGCGTGGTCTGGCGGATCAGCGCCAGGTCGCGATAGGGCTGGTCGAGCGAGCTGTCATTGGCCATCGCCTGATAGGCGGCGATGGCGGCCTTGCTGTCGCCCTTGCGCGCGGCCGTGCCCGCCTTCACCAGCAGGGCGGAGGCGCGGAAGCCGGGCTGGCTCGCCTGGGTCAGCTTGTCCAGTTCCTTGGCGTCGGGCGTGCCGCCGCCGACGGCCGTGGCGATCGCCTTGTCCATTTCCTCGGACACGGCCTGCGACTGCGTCTTGGTGTAATGCTGCCAATAGAGCCAGCCGCCGAAGACCGCGAGGCCGATGACCACCGCCGCGACGATCCACCGGCCGAAGCGCTGCCAGAAGGTCAGCAACTGGTCCTGCCGGACGGCCTCGTCGACCTCACGCATGAAGGCTTCGCTGTTTTGCGGCGTCAGGGCCACTTGGGTCTCCAGAAATTCGTCAGTTACGGCACGCGGAAGGCGCGATCATTAGCGGGGCTCTTGGCTCACGCAAATCACTTTTTGGGCCGATAGACCTGATCTTCGGTCGGAAAGTGCCGGTTCCGGACATCTTCGGCATATTGGACGGCAGCCTTTTCGATCGTTTCCGCGATATTTTCATAACGCTTCACGAAGCGGGGCACGCGTTCGAACATGCCCAGCATGTCCTCCGCCACCAGCACCTGTCCATCGCAATGCGCCGATGCGCCGATGCCGATCACCGGCACGTCGACGCTGTCGGTGACGGCGACGGCGATGTCCTCCATCACCCCTTCGATCACCATCGCGAAGGCGCCGGCCTGAGCCACGGCGCGGGCGTCGGAGATGATCTTGGCATGCTCCTC
The DNA here is from genome assembly GCF_013375535.1 of Sphingobium sp. 15-1. Lineage (GTDB taxonomy): Bacteria > Pseudomonadota > Alphaproteobacteria > Sphingomonadales > Sphingomonadaceae > Sphingobium > Sphingobium aromaticivastans. The sequence continues at coordinate 1,867,946 of NZ_JABXJG010000001.1, read as the reverse complement.
CTGGCTTTTGCCGCGCGCGCCATAACCGCCCAGCGCGTTCACGGCCTGCGGCGTTAGGCCGATATGCGCCATCACCGGAATGCCGCGCTGGCTGAGGAAGGAGATGGTTTCCGCCATCGCCACGCCGCCCTCCAGCTTGACGCCCGCGCAGCCGGTTTCGGCCATGATGCGGCTGGCGCTGGCAAAGGCCTGTTGCGGGGAGGCTTCGTAGCTGCCGAAGGGCATGTCGACCAGCACGACGCTGTGATAGCTGCCCCGGACCACGGCCGCGCCATGGGCGATCATCATGTCGAGCGTGACGGCAAGGGTGGAGGGAAGGCCGTAAATCACCTGGCCCAGCGAATCGCCCACCAGCAGCATGTCGCAATGCGGGTCGAGCAACTGCGCCTGCCGCGCGGTATAGGCGGTCAGCATCACCAGCGGCTGCTCCGTCTTCCCCTCGAACTTGCGGCGCTGGATGGCGGGCACGGTCAGGCGCTTCATCGGCGCAGGGGTGGGATTGGCGCGGCTGGTCGACGTGTCGAGGGTGAAGGTCGTGGACATGGAATGCGCTCTACCCCAGCGTGGCGCGGGGCGCAAATCGGGCGGCATATATGCCGTGCTCCTGCGAAGGCAGGAGCCCAGTTCAGACGGTGCGATGATACACTGAGGGCAGGACTGGGCTCTCACGAGCCGCTTGTCTCGATCGAGTGCCTTCGCAGGAACAGGGAATCCTAACACGGGAACGTAAAAATGCGGGGAGCGACAGGGCCGTGTCGCTCCCCACAGGGGGTGAACCTCTTTTAAAAGGTCAGAACGAGAATTTGATCGTTCCGCCCCAGGTTCTGGGGTCGCCGGGCTGGCCGGCGATCAGGCCGGTGTTACCCGGCGCGACCTGCAGATTTTCGATATAGTTGACGTCGAAGGCGTTGCGGACCCAACCGAAGATGTCGAACCCTTCGCCCCGGAAGCCGGCGCGGAAGTTGGTCAGGGCATAGCCCTTCACCTCCGTATAGATGGACGGCGAGGCATTGGAATTCCAATGCGACCGGTAATTGCCGTCGACGCCCAGATAAAGCTGCCCATCCTTGTCCAGCAGCGTGACCGGAATGTTATATTCCGCGCCATAGGAGAAGGCCCATTTCGACACGCCGGGCAGGTCCTGGCCGGAAATGTCGCAGGCCCGTGGGCTGAGCGATGCGGCGGGGTGGCTAGGCGTGTTGCCGGCCTGGCCGGGTGCGTCCGGCGTCTGGGTGCCAGTCACGAACGTGCCGCCGGACAGTTCGGGCGGGCAGGGCGCGTTGGTGAACTTCTTGTACTTGGCGTCGGTATAGGCGCCGTTGGCATAAGCGGTGAAGCGGTCGCTGGCGACGATCTTGAGGTCCGCCTCGATACCCTGCGACCGGACCTTTTCCGCATTGGCGAGGTAGCCGCGCACGGTGCCGAACTGGCCGCCGTTCACCGTCGCCTGGAAATTCTTGATCTCCGTGCGGAAGGCGGTGAGGTTGAAGGTCGCCCGGCGGTCCCAGAACTGCGTCTTGAGGCCGATTTCATAATGGTTGACCGATTCCGGCTTCACCGTGCTGGCAGCGTAGTTCACCGTATTGTCTGAATTGAGCGGCAGGCCGTTCTGGTTGATGCCCAGCGTCTTGAAGCTCTTGGCATAGGTCGCATAGGCAAGGATGTCCTGCGCGATCTTGTAATTGACGTTGAAGTCGTAGGTGAAGTTCCACGCGCTGTCGGACGGCGAGCTGACCTGCGGCTGGTAGACGCCGCACTGCGCCGCCAACACTGGCTGGGTGGTGGAGCTGGGGGCAGGCGTGCAACTGATGACCTGACCCTGGCCGTTGGTCACGACGCGCTGGTAGAAGCCCGACTTCTTGTCATAGTTGAGGCGCGCGCCCGGCTGGATGGTGAGGGCGTCCGTCACTTTCCAGCTAAGCTGACCGAACAGCGCCGCGCTTTCGCTCTTGAGCCATTGCGTGTTGCTGGCGGTCAGGCCTGCGAGCGTCGCGGGAATGTTGGCGATGTTGGTCGGAGAGGTCGAAGGGTTCAGACTCCATTTGGCGGCGGCGCTGCCCTGCTGTTCGGTGCCCTGGGTGTCGATCCGCTGCTTGAAGCCGAACAGGCCGACGACGAAGTCGACTTTCTGGCTCTCGTAATTATAGCGGAATTCCTGGCTATACTGGTCCTGCTGCGAGGGGTTCTGCGACTTGGACACGATCGGCAGGCCGGTGAAGTCACGGTCATTTTCCGGCTTCCAGTCCCAGAAGCGCCATGCAGTGACGGAGGTCAGCGTGCCTGGGCCGACATCCCACTTCACCCGCGCCGATACGCCGCCGATCTTGTTGCCAGCATTCAGGTTGCTGTCGAGATCAGTCAGCCGGTCATAAGGGTTGCGGCTGGGGACGACATAATTTTGCGCGGCGGCGAGCGCGTCATATTGGCGGTTGATCGGGCGCTGCGTGGTGCCCACCCGCACGAACACGGTGCCGCAGCATTCCGGGTCCTGCTTGCTGTAGTCGCCCGACAATGTGAGGCTGAAATTATCGGTGGGCTTGAACAGCAGTTGCCCGCGAAGGCCCAGATTGTCCTGCTCGTTGATCCAGCGCTGGGACGTGACGTTGTAGATCGTGCCCCGGCGGCTGGTCGCGGCGACGGCGATGCGGGCGGCGATCGTGTCCGACAGCGGGCCGGAAATGGCGGCCTTCGCCTGCTTGTAGTTGAGGTTGCCGACGGTCAGCTCGGCGCGGCCCTCGAAATCGAAGGTCGGCTGGTTGGTCGTGATGTTGATCGCGCCTGCCGTGGTGTTCTTGCCGTAGAGCGAACCTTGCGGACCGCGCAGCACTTCGACCTGGGCGACATCGAGGAAGTCGAAGGTCGCGGCGGCGACGCGGCTGTTGTAAACGTCGTCGACATAGATGCCGACGCCCTGCTCGAAGCCGTCGCTGGTCAGGCCGAACGGCACGCCAAGGCCACGGATGTTGACCGAGGTGTTGCGCGGGTTGGTGGTGTAGACCTGAAGCGTCGGCGCCAATTGCTGGAGCTTCACGACGTTGAAATTGCCGGTCGCCTCAATGCTGTCGCCGCGAATCACGGAGATCGCCAGCGGCACCTCCTGCGCGGTTTCCGCGCGGCGGCGGGCGGTGACGATGATCACTTCCCCGCGGGCAGTGGCTTGTTCGGCGCTGTCCGCAACGGGTTGAGGCGCGTCCTGCGCAGATGCGGTGGACGCAATGAAGGATGCGCTCGCCACGCCGGCGAGCAACAGAAAACGCGCAATCATGGATATTCCCCTTCCGGATGTCCGGTGAATGTTGATCGCGGCCTCTGCGGTGATCCGCTCAAAGCCGTTGGTCTGGGAATGGAAAATGTGGCCCACCCCTTGCCACTTATATTCAGCCCTTTTGCGGGCCTTGTTCAGCAACCCTGTATTCTTGTGCCCCCGCTGTTCCTTCAGGCGGTCAGGCGCGTCTTTTCCGTGACGTCGATCTGCACCACGCGTGCGTCATGCACGGTCAGCGTGACAGATCCAAAACGAAGCGCCTCCAGCACGCTGCGCACCTTTTCGATGCTGACGGCGATGTCGTGGCGCTGCCCTTCGCTGCGGCCGTTTCGGGCAAATTCAATCGATCGGTTTTCACTCATAAACACCTCTTAGCCGCTCTTTATCTCAACTGGATTGATAGACAAAAAAGCAAATATAAGGGGCGCTCAAGTTTCTCTTGTCGCGCCCCAAAAGCATCGTTCGGAAAAGTGGGTCCGGTTTTCCGTAAAAACGATGCGATAACAAAAAACTACAGACTAGCCGTTGACCCGCAGCGCCGCCAATCGCCGCTCCTGATGCGCCAGCGGGATGGCGGGCCGCAATTGGCGCATCGCAGAGGCCTGCTCATGCGCATTGTCGATCAGTTTTTCGAGCAGCGCCTGGCCGAAGCGCCATTCGCCCAGGCCCGATTCCGCATTGATATGGCCGCAGAAACCGGCGTCGACGAAGCTGCTGCCCCAATTCTTGCCGACGCTATGGGCGCGTTCGAAGAAGATGTAGGGGTCGTTGCGGCTGGCCACGACGATCGACGGGAAGGGCAGTTGCGCGCGCGGCGTGGGGCCGAAGCCGCCGATCGTCTCGGGTGTTTCCATCCGGTCGCAATCGGGCGGCGCCACCAGCAGCGCGCCGGTCACCGGCCAGCCATAGGCCTGGCTCTGCAACGCGCCCCACCAGGCGACCGCCAGGCAGCCCAGGCTGTGCGCGGCCAGGATGATCGGCCCGTCCGCCGCCCGGATCGCCGCGTCCAGGCGCGTGACCCAGCTATTGCGGCTGGGGCTGGCCCAGCTTCCCAGGTCGACGCGTTCGCAATCCCCGCGGGTTTTTTCCCACAGCGTCTGCCAATGATCGGGTCCGCTATTGTTGAGACCCGGTATGGTCAGCACAACCGGTTGGCGCGCGTCTCCTGAATGTCCGAATCGCTCCATGGTCAGATCCTCGTCCTATTGTCGAGGGAGAGATAATTCTATTTATCCGGTAGACAATGGTCAAGCGACAAAATGTGTCGGAATCTGGGCAACCCGATTCATCTGAGGTTCATATAGCCGAAAGGGTCGCGAAATACCACCTTTGGGCCTTGCCGCGACCCCCTTCGCGGGCCTGTCACCAGGGGTAGATCAGCCCATAATATTGGAAGACGCTGCGGCCATAGGCATCGTTGTAGTCGGGCCGTTCGTCGGGCAGGTGCCGGGGCGCCTCATCCAATATATCCTTGGCCAGATCGACGACATAGCCGCCCTTGTCGGTGTCGTAGCTCAGCATCGACCAGGGCAGCGGATAATGATCGTTGCCCATGCCCAGAAAGCCGCCGAAGGACAGCACGGCATAGCGCACCTGCCCACTGCGCTTGTCGACCATGAAATTGGAAATATGGCCCAGCCGCTCGCCCTGGCGGTTGTAGACGGTGGTGCCCTCGACCCGGTCGGATGCGATCAGGTCGCCATGATTTTCCGTCGCTATGTCAGACATTGTCACTCTCCTGCGAAGAAATCGCGCTATGGTGATGAACCATGGGGGACCGGCCGGGTTCCCCCTGCAAACAGCGCGCAGACAGGAGGATGGTCATGAAGATCAATCGCAGCGGATCGGCGGTATGGAGCGGCGGCCTGAAGGACGGCAAGGGCGCGATCTCGACCCAGAGCGGCGCGCTGGATGCGCATCCCTATGGCTTTGCGATGCGCTTCGAAGGGGTGCCGGGCACCAACCCCGAAGAGTTGATCGCGGCGGCCCATGCCTCCTGCTTCACCATGGCGCTGTCCCTGATCCTGGGCGAAGCGGGGCTGACGGCGGAGAAGATGGAGACCAACGCCGTCGTGACGCTGGAGCAGCAGGAGGGCGGCTTCGCCATCACCGCCAGCAGGCTGACCTTGAAGGCGACTATCCCCGGCGCGGACGACGCCCGGTTCCAGGAACTGGCGGCCAAGGCGAAGGCCAATTGCCCCGTGTCCAAGCTGCTGAATGCGGAGATCAGCATGGACGCTGAATTGCTCTAGGCGGCGTGGACAAATTCAAGACTCGCCGGACTGCGTGATTTGGGTGGAGAGCGGATGTTCTGCTTTCAGCACTCACTTAATGGCACACCGTGCTCCTGCGAAGGCAGGAGCCCAGTTCAGGCGTTGCGACGATCCACTGACAGTGGGCCTGGGCTCCTGCCTTCGCAGGAGCACGGCGCGCTTAACGTCCGCTCCTGGCCATTTCCCGACATTCCGAATTTGCCCACGCGGCCTAGGCTGAGCGAGCGCGCCTGGCGCGGACATGCTCGCGCCAGGCGATGTACAGGCCGCTCGCGACGATCAGCGCGGCGCCGATCCAGGTCGTCGCCATCGGCCAGTTGCCCCAGATCGCCCAGCCAAGCAGCGTCGTCCAGATGATCGAGCTGTAATCCATCGGCAGCACGAGGGAGACGGGCGCCCAGCGCAGGGCGGCGGTCATGCAGATCTGCGCGATGCCGCCCGATACGCCGATCAGCAACAGCAGCCCCCAGGTCACGGCGTCATGGGCCTGCCCATAGAACAGCATCGCCGCGCCCAGCGGCGGCAGCGACAACAGGGTGAACCAGAAGACGATCACCCCCGCGCTTTCCGTCCGCCCCAGTTCGCGCAGCACCAGACTGACATTGGCCGTGATGAACGCGGCGGAGAGGGCGACCGCGACGCCGATGGCGGGAAAATGCCCGGCATCCGGGCGGACCATGACGATCACGCCCAGAAAGCCGACCAGAACGGCGCTCCAGCGGTGCAGGCCGGTCGCTTCGCGCAGGATCAGGGCGGACAATATGGTGCCGAAGATCGGCATGGTGAAGCCGATGGTGACGGCCTCCGCCGGCAGCAGCAGGATATAGGACAGGAAGTTCAGCACCATGCCGGTCAGGCCGACGATCATGCGCGTGGCATGAACGCTGATGCGCCGGGTGCGGATCGATCCCATGCCGGTACTCGCGGCGATCCAGGCGAAGGCCACGGGCAAGGCCAGCGCCTGCCGGTAGAACAGCGATTCGACCACATGCACGCCACGCGCATCGGCCAGCCTGACCGTCACGAACATGACCGACAGGCAGATCACCGCGACCAGCCGCAGGCCGATGGCGGTGAAGGGGCGATGCGGACGGCTGGAAGGGGGCAGGGGCGGCACGCGACCGCCTTAGCCCGGCTGCCGGAGGACGCAACAGCTTAGGGGGCTTGTGGCTTTGATATATGGGATGCGTTTGAAGGGTCGTATCCCGTTCCGGCGTTGCCTTCTAGACAACCCGTCATGCTGAACTTGTTTCAGCATCCATTTCTCCCCAAGAGCGAAGGCGGGTGGGGCACGATGGATGCTGAAACAAGTTCAGCATGACGAATGAGGGGGATGGGGTCTGCTTCCTTTTCAACAGCCTCGTCCCAATCTCCGAACTATTTCACCGGCTTGCGAAACCGCAGCGTCATCCGGTCGCTTTCCCCGATCGCGAGATATTTCGCCTTGTCGACCTCTCCGTTGCGCAGGGTCGGGGGGAGCGTCCAGACGCCCTTTTCCCAGTCGGCGGTGTCCCTGGGATTGGCGTTGATCTCCGACGATCCGGCATATTCGAACCCGGCCGCTTCCGCGAGGCGGCGGATGGTCGAGACCTTCAAATAGCCGCTGCTCTTTTCCAGCGCCGCGTCCCGTCCTTCGGGCAGGCGATGATCGACGACGCCCAATGTCCCGCCCGGCTTCAGCAGATCGTAAAAGGCCTTGAAGGTCGCCATTTCCGTGCCGCCCATCACCATATTATGGACATTGCGGAAGGTCAGCAGCGTGTCGACGCTGCCCGCCGGGATCAGGCCGGTCTGGTCGGGGAAGGGAACCAGCTTCACCTTGCCGTAAATCTCCGGCTTCGCGGCCAGGAACGCCTTGTACCCGTCCAGATAGCGCCCGGTCGGCTGGAGCGCGTAGAAGCTGCCCTTGTCGTGCAGCAGGGGCGCCAGGATTTCCGTGTACCAGCCGCCGCTGGGCGCATATTCGACGACCGTCTGGTCCGGCTTCACCCCGAAGAAGGCCAGCGTCTCGGCCGGATGGCGATAGGGATCGCGCGCGCTGTTGGCGGGCGTGCGGCTGGGCGCGGCGATGGCGGCGGCAATCGGATCGGCGGCCTGATGATGCCCGGCATGCTGGGCGGCAAGCGGCAGCAGGGGCAGGGAGAGGCCGGTCAGCAGCAGGGCGGCGCGGGCGAGACGGTTCATCGGCAATCCTCTCTTCACGGGGGAGGCTCCGATGTGCCGGTGATGCAGGCTGTGCGCAAGCGCGCCGGCGGGAAATGTCCCGCCGGCAACAGATTGTTACAGATCGGCCTGTGCGGGCCGGTCGTTACAGGCAGGCTTCCAGGAAAGGCTGATCGAATCCGAACTGCCGCGCCTTGTCCAGCGTATAGGGGCGCAGGCCCATCGAGCGATATTCCCCGATGATCTTCCCGCTGTCATCCTCGTCATGATATTCGAACTTGAACAGTTCCTGGGTGACGATGACATCGCCTTCCATGCCGATCACTTCGGTGACGTTGGTGACGCGGCGGGAGCCGTCGCGCAGGCGCTTCACCTGCACGATCAGGTCGACCGAGTCCGCGATCTGCTTGGAAATCGCTTCTTTGGGAATCTTGATGTCGCCCATCAGGATCATATTCTCCATACGGCCCAGGCATTCGCGCGGGCTGTTGGAGTGGAGCGTGCACATGGAGCCGTCATGGCCCGTGTTCATCGCGGCGAGCAGGTCGAAGCACTCCGCGCCACGGATTTCGCCCAGGATGATACGGTCAGGACGCATACGCAGGGCGTTCTTCACGAGGTCGCCAATGGTGATCGCGCCTTGGCCCTCCAGGTTCGGCGGGCGGGTTTCCAGCGGCAGCCAGTGCGGCTGCTGCAGGCGAAGTTCCGCCGCGTCCTCAATGGTCAGCACGCGCTCGCCCGGGTCGATCATCTTCGACAGGGCGTTGAGCATCGTGGTCTTGCCCGAACCGGTGCCGCCCGAAATCACGATGTTCATGCGGCAGGCGCCTGCGATCTTGAGCGCGGTGCACATCTTCTGGCTCATCGCCCCCCATTGGGCGAGATTGTCCAGCGTGATCGGCTTGGCGGAGAATTTACGGATGGAGATGGCGGTGCCGCGCAGCGATAGCGGCGGCACGATGACGTTCACACGAGAGCCGTCAGGCAGGCGGGCGTCGGCCAGCGGCGTGGTCTGGTCGACGCGGCGACCGACCTTGTTCACGATGCGCTGGGCGATCTGGAACAGATGCTCCTCGTCGCGGAACTTGATCGGCGCGATCTGGAGCTTGCCCTTCTTTTCGATATAGGTCTGCTCCGGGCCGTTGACCATGATGTCGGTGACGTCCGGGTCGGACAGCAATTCCTCCAGCGGGCCAAGGCCGAGCAGCTCGTCCACCAGCACCTTTTCCAGCGCAAACTGCTCGCGCCGGTTCAGGGTCAGCTTCAGTTCGGCCAGCACCTCCATGATGATCGGGCGGAATTCCTCCGCCAGCTCATCCTTGGTCAGCGTCGCGGCGGCTTCGGGATCGACGCGCTCCAGCAGGCGGGGGAGGACCTGCTCCTTGATCTTGTGAACCGACGCTTCGAAGCCCTGCGGCCCGGCATCGGCGGCATGTTCGGCATTGGCGCGTTCCGACAGGCGCTGCATCGCGTCGGCGTTGCGCTGCATCTGGCCGGTGGGCGCGGAGAGCGGATCGAGCGGCGTTTCCGAGGGGATCGCCGTCATGTCCAGCGGCGGGAATTGCTCGCCGCCCTTGATCTCTTCCTTGGGCGCGCCTCCCTGCATTGGCCGAGCGATGCCGAAGCCCGGCTTGATGCCGGCGGGTCCATTTTTTCGTCCAAACGCGCTCATAATTCTCCGCCGAAATAATCTGGATCAGCTCTGATTGGTAAAGGTGAATAGAGTGGAAACTTTGATAAATGGCTAATGCCGTGGAGCCGGCGAAGGAGCGGTAAGGAAACGCGGGTCGGCGCCGAACCAGCCGCCGATTACTCGTCCACCCGCGAGCAGGCGCCGCCCCTGCGGGGTGATGTGGATGTGCCCCTGGTCGATGCGGATATTGCCGGACAGGGCCTGTTCCGCCACGCGCCGGTCGATCTGACGCATGTCGCCCAGATATTCGCGCATATAGAGCCGCTCCAGCCCGGCGGCGTCCAGTTCGCCGTCATGCCGCTCGATCCGGGCGAGCAGGAACATCGTGATCGACCGGTCGAAGGTCACGGGGAAGGTGATCAGGAAGCAGATGTTGAAGGAGAGGGATAGCGCGACGGCGCCGACCAGCGTCGCCGGGTCGAGCCGCAGCCTTTGACGCAGCGCCAGGCCCGTGACGAGCAGCAGCAGGGCCGTCAGGGCCGCGATGATGACGCCCCGGTAGAAGAGGATGCCGAGTTCCGCCAGCAACGGACTGCGGATCAGGCCGATATAGAGGAGGAAGCCGATGGCTATCGTCAGCGCATAGGCTAGGGCGAGCGTGATGAGAGTCTTCATGAGCGGCTTTCCTTCGGCACCGGGGCGACGCAGATCAGGGCCGAGCGGTAGACACAGGGGAGTGGCGGTCCGCCATGGAGTCTCCAGACCGGGTCGCGCGCGGCAAAGAGCAAGAAGTCGACATGCGCGCTGCGGGCGCGGTCGATCATGTCGTGCATGGGCAGAGAGCGCATGAAAATCGGCGTCAGCAGCGCCATCCGATCGGCTGTGGCCTTGGTGCCGGCGCCGAAAAGATAGGCTTGCGCATCTGCGACGGCGGGCCAGTGGCGGCCATATAGGCCGAAATCGACCGCTCTCAGCGTGATGGCCGGATTATGCTGCAACACGGCTCTGGGCGGCAGGTGACGATCGGTCCAGCCATAGGCCTGCCGCTGCGCATAGCTGATGGCGGGCGCATTGTTGAGCCCGATCGGCCGCACGGAGAATAGGGGTTGCCGGATAAGCCGCAGGCCGAACAGATCCCAGGCCGTGCCGACAGAACCCAGGGCCAGCAGGGCAAGCGCCATCGGATGGAGTTTTCGGACGGACGATATGCTCTGGCCCAGTCTCAACGTCCAGACCATGGCCGCCGTGACGGAGAAGAGAACGGCGCGCCAGCCCAGATCATTGTTGATGATGACCGATTTGAAGAAGCTGGCGATGAGCAGCGCCGTGATCGCGCTCCACAGCAATAATTGGCGGACCGCGACGCCTTGGGGCTCCGGCCGCTTGCGCGCGCGCCAGTAAAGATAGGCGCCCACGCCGCAAAGGCCGAACTCCAGCCCATAGTTGAGCGGGAGGAGGATCAGGGACCAAAGCTGCGCCGCCAGCGTGTCGGCCGCGAAGATGACGGTGAAGGGGCGTACGCCGAAGGCAATGGGAAAGGCTTCCGGCGCGCGGCCGTGGACGATGTCGTGCAACTGGGGAAGTGAGAGCAGCAGCGCGACCGTTCCGGCGATGAGCAGCACGGGATCGCGTCGCAATAGGCGCAAAATGGTCCAACCTGCCAGCAGCGGCGCAATGGTGAGGGCGATCCAGACCGACTCACCGAACATGGTGGCGAAGGCGGCCCCTGCCGCCGACCCTAGCAAGAGCCGGTTGCCCGGCCTCGTCCGCACTATGAGCAACATCCCGGTCCAAGCGGCGACCATGGCGGAAACATGATGGGGCACCCAGAGAACCGATGTGCCGAGCATGCGGATTTCGGTGTTCCAGCTATCGAGTTCCGGTTCGATCCGATGGACCACAAGATAGCGCAACAGCATGAACAACAGGTCGGCGCCTGCGATGAAGCACAAGGCGCCGGCGAGCAGCAGCAGGCGCGGACCCCGGCCGGGGCGGATGAAGGCCGCGTCGGTGGCAAGGCGCCACAGGAGCGCGACGACGCCGATCCCTGTCCAATAGACCGATCCGCTGAAGGCCATGCGCGCGCTGATCGCTTCACCGCCGATCCATTTGATGGCGGCCGGCCAGGCATAGAAATAATGATAATAGCCCGTAATGCCTTCGCGCGCGAAAAACGGATCGGAAAAGGGGACGCCCTGGCCGACAATCTGTTCGACCACCGCCGCATGCTTGACCATGTCGACGGCGATCAGGCTTTGATACAGCCTGCCGTTTACGTCCACATCGACAATGCTCCATGCGCAGATCAGCCACCAAAAGAGGCCGAGCAGGATGAAAGGCGCGAACGACGCGCTTCGATCGGGCGCCCGGAGCAGTGGAGCGCCCCATAGAGCCAGGCCGGCGTGCAGCAGGAGCATGGCCGGCATGCCCGCGATGCGGATCAGCAATATTTCGAAGACGGGCAGGACCGCCAAGCCCAGCAGCATGGCCCAGCCGATCCGCTGCCAATAGCTTTCGGCGGCAAGTCCGGCTCTGGACAGCAGGCGGACCAGGCCCAGGCCCGGCAGATATAAGACCAGCGGCGCCAGCAATGTGGCGAGGGCAAGGCCCGCAAGGTCTTGGAACATATAGGACATGGATACTCCCCGACTGAGCATCCGATTAGCGGCGCAAAGTTAAGGAGCCGCTAACCAAAAAGGCCGCGTTCCGATGCGGAACGCGGCCTTTTTGTCAGGCGGGGGTCAGTTTCGGCTTGTCAGCCGGCATGCTCCGCAAGGACGGTCAGGCCCTTTTCATTCACTTCGGCAAAGCCGCCGCGGACCGGGATGACTTCGGGCGCGCTGCCGGCGCTGGCGAAGATCTGGATCGCGCCGTCGCGGACGGTCGACATGAAGGGCGCGTGGCCTTCCAGCACGCCGAAGTCGCCATCGGTGCCGGGAACGACCACCTGATAGACCTCTTCCGAGCGGACGAGCTTTTCCGGGGTCACGAGTTCGAAATGCAGTGCCATTCTTTTGTCCTCTGAACCCCTCTCCCTATGGGAGAGGGAGGGGCCCGCCGCGAAGCGGTGGGAGGGTGAGGGTGACTGGCGATGTCCGGTCCGCCCTCATCCAACTCCGACTAGCCAGCACGCTGGCAAGTCTTCATATCCTTCTCCCGCAGGGAGAAGAATGTCAGCTTACGCCGCTTCCGCAGCCAGCTTCTTCGCCTTTTCGATGGCTTCGTCGATGCCGCCGACCATGTAGAAGGCGTTTTCGGGCAGATGGTCATATTCGCCTTCGACCACGGCCTTGAACGACTTCACCGTGTCTTCGATCTGGACGAACTTGCCCGAAATGCCGGTGAAGACCTCCGCGACGTGGAAGGGCTGCGACAGGAACTTCTGGATCTTGCGGGCGCGGGCGACGGTCAGCTTGTCCTCTTCGGACAGCTCGTCCATGCCCAGGATCGCGATGATGTCCTGAAGCGACTTGTACTTCTGGAGGATCGCCTGAACCGCGCGGGCGGTTTCATAATGCTCTTGCCCCACGACGCGGGGTTCCAGAACGCGGCTGGTCGAGTCCAGCGGGTCGACCGCAGGATAGATGCCCAGTTCCGAAATGGCGCGGTTGAGAACGGTGGTGGCGTCCAAGTGCGCGAACGAGGTCGCCGGCGCCGGATCGGTCAAGTCGTCCGCGGGGACGTACACGGCCTGCACCGAGGTGATCGAGCCCTTGTTGGTCGAGGTTATGCGCTCCTGAAGGGCGCCCATGTCGGTGGCGAGGGTCGGCTGATAGCCCACGGCCGAAGGAATACGGCCGAGCAGAGCCGACACTTCCGCGCCCGCCTGGGTGAAGCGGAAGATGTTGTCGACGAAGAACAGCACGTCCTGGCCTTCCTGATCGCGGAAATATTCCGCGATGGTGAGGCCCGACAGGGCGACGCGCGCGCGGGCGCCCGGGGGCTCGTTCATCTGGCCGTAAACCAGCGCCACCTTCGAACCTTCGCTGATCGCGTTGCCGTCGGCGTCCTTGGCGATAACGCCGGCGTCGAGGAATTCGTGATAGAGGTCGTTGCCTTCGCGGGTGCGTTCACCGACGCCCGCGAACACGGAGGTGCCGCCATGGCCCTTCGCGATGTTGTTGATCAGTTCCTGAATGAGCACGGTCTTGCCGACGCCCGCGCCGCCGAACAGGCCGATCTTGCCGCCCTTTGCGTAAGGGGCGAGAAGGTCGATGACCTTGATGCCTGTGACGAGGATCGACGCGTCGGTCGACTGGTCGACGAACTCAGGAGCCTTGGCGTGGATCGGGGCGGAGAGGGTGGTTTCCACCGGACCGCGCTCGTCGATCGGCTCACCGACGACGTTGAGGATGCGGCCGAGCGTGGCCGGGCCGACGGGAACGCGGATCTGCGCGCCGGTGTCGGTGACTTCCTGACCGCGGGTCAGGCCGTCGGTCGAGTCCATCGCGATGGTACGAACGGTGTTCTCGCCCAGATGCTGGGCGACTTCCAGCACCAGACGCTGGCCGTTGTTGCTGGTTTCCAGCGCCGAGAGAATGAACGGAACCGCATCGGGGAAGGTCACGTCGACGACGGCGCCGATGACCTGCGAGATGCGGCCTACATTGTTGGTGGTTGCCATGACTGCTTCCTTGCGTGCGTGATCTTAGAGGGCTTCGGCGCCCGAGATGATTTCGACGAGTTCGGTGGTGATCGCGGCCTGACGGCTGCGGTTATACTGAATGGTCAGCTTGTTGATGAGGTCGCCGGCATTGCGGGTCGCATTGTCCATGGCGGTCATCGACGCGCCCTGTTCGGACGCGTTGTTTTCCAGCAGCGCCTTGAAAATCTGCACCGTGACGTTGCGCGGCAGCAGGTCGTCGAGGATCGCTTCCTCGCTCGGTTCATATTCCACCGTCGCGGCGATGGCGTTGCGGTCGGCGTCGGCCGGAATCTTGACCGGGATGATCTGCTGTTCGGTCGGGATCTGGGCGAGCGCCGACTTGAACTGCGAGAAGAAGAGGTGCGCGACGTCGAACTTGCCGTTCAGATACATCTGCGTCAGCTCATGCGCGATCTCTTCGGCTTGGGCATAGCCCGGTTCCTTGGTGCCGGTGGTGTCGAACTGGGCGACGATCATGCCGGGGAAGGTGCGGTTGATGACCGGACGGCCCTTGCGGCCGATCAGATAGAAGCGGACGGTCTTGCCCTGCTGGATCAGTTCGTCCGCCTTAGCGCGCGCAGCCTTTACGATGTTGGCGTTGAACGCGCCGGCAAGGCCACGGTCGGAGTTGGCGACGACCAGCAGATGGACCTCATCCTTGCCGGTGCCTGCCAGCAGCGGGGAGGCGCCTTCGCCCGAACCGCCTGCGATCTTCGAAGCCAGCGATGCGACGACCGCTTCGAGGCGGCTCGAATAGGGGCGGGCGGCTTCGGCAGCGGCCTGCGCCTTGCGCAGCTTCGCGGCGGCGACCATCTGCTTGGCCTTGGTGATCTTCTGGGTCGACTTGACCGACCCGATGCGCAGCTTCAGTTCCTTGAGGCTAGCCATAGTTCAAACATTCCGAGCAAGGGCCAGACGGCCCGCGAGACCAAAGAAACCGACGCCCATGGCGCCTTCGAACCAGCGCATCGCGCTGCTCTGCCCGACCTTGCGCCCCGCCTTGGTGGCGAGGGCGGCGAGAAGGGCGCACCAGAAGAAGCCCAGCACATAGACGATCGCGATCAGCAGCATGCCCTGCCACGGCGCGTCCGGGCCGGTGCCGACGAACTGCGGCAGCGCGGCGAGGAAGAAGATCGCGACCTTCGGGTTCAGCACGGTGCTGATGAAACCCTGGGCGAAGGGCGATCCGCCGATCCGCAGCTTGGGCGCTTCCGACGCGGGCGCTGGCTTAACAGCGCCGCGCAGCATCGAAAGACCGAGCCAGGCGAGGTAGATCGCACCAGCAATCTTCACCGCCACGAACAGCCCCGGCACCGCGTTCAAGACGCTGAGGAAGCCGAAGCCGCACAGCGCCATGTAGAACAGCCCGCCGAGCTGGATGCCGCCGATCGCCGCCATTCCCGCCTTCAGCCCGCGCCGCGCCGCGTGACCAGCCACCAGCATGGTGTCCGGTCCCGGCAGCAGCACCAGACCGATCGCCATGACGGTCCAGGCAAGGAGGGAATGGGCGGTCAGCACGTCTTAGGCAAAGGTCTTGCCGAACGAGTCCAGCGCGGCCTTCAGCTTCGCCTTGGGCTCGTCGCCCAAATCCTTGCTGTCGCGGATCGCCGTCAGGATGTCGACATGGTCGTGACGCAGATAGGCGAGCATCAGCTCTTCATAGCGCGTCACGTCCTTGACCGGCACGCTGTCCAGATAGCCGTTGGTGCCCGCGAAGATCGACGCGGTCTGCTCTTCGAAGGGCAGCGGCGAGAACTGGGCCTGCTTCAGCAGTTCGGTCAGGCGTGCACCACGGTTCAGCAGCTTCTGGGTCGAAGCATCGAGGTCCGAACCGAACTGGGCGAAGGCCGCCATTTCGCGATATTGGGCCAGCTCCAGCTTGATCGAGCCGGAAACCTTCTTCATCGCCTTGGTCTGCGCGGCCGAGCCGACGCGCGACACCGACAGGCCGACGTTGATGGCCGGACGGATGCCCTGGTAGAAGAGGTTGGTTTCGAGGAAGATCTGGCCGTCGGTGATCGAGATCACGTTGGTCGGAATGTAGGCCGACACGTCGCCCGCCTGCGTTTCGATGATCGGCAGCGCGGTCAGCGAGCCGGCGCCGTTGGCGTCGTTCATCTTCGCCGCGCGCTCCAGCAGGCGGCTGTGCAGGTAGAACACGTCGCCGGGGTACGCTTCACGGCCCGGAGGACGGCGCAGCAGCAGCGACATCTGGCGATAGGAGACGGCCTGTTTGGAAAGGTCGTCATATACGATCACGGCATGCATGCCGTTGTCGCGGAAATATTCGCCCATGGTGACGCCGGTATAGGGCGCCAGATACTGGAGCGGAGCGGGCTCCGAAGCGGTGGCGGCGACGACGATGGAATATTCCATCGCGCCATTTTCTTCGAGCTGCTTGACGATCTGTGCGACGGTCGAGCGCTTCTGGCCGATGGCGACGTAGATGCAGTAGAGCTTCTTGCTTTCGTCACCCGAAGCGTTGATGCCCTTCTGATTGATGAAGGTGTCGATCGCGACGGCGGTCTTGCCGGTCTGACGGTCACCGATGATCAGCTCGCGCTGGCCACGGCCGACGGGGACGAGGGCGTCGATGGCCTTGAGGCCGGTCTGCACGGGTTCGTGCACCGACTTGCGGGGGATGATGCCCGGAGCCTTCGTTTCGACGCGCTTGCGCTCGGTATATTCGATCGGACCCTTGCCGTCGATCGGGTTGCCCAGACCGTCGACCACGCGGCCCAGCAGGCCCTTGCCGACCGGAACGTCCACGATGGTGCCGGTGCGCTTGACGGTGTCGCCTTCCTTGATCTCGGCGTCGGAGCCGAAGATCACGACGCCGACATTGTCGGCTTCGAGGTTGAGCGCCATGCCCTGCACGCCATTAGCGAACTCGACCATTTCGCCCGCCTGGACGTTGTCGAGGCCATGGACGCGGGCGATGCCGTCACCCACGGTCAGCACGGAACCGACTTCGCTCACCTGCGCTTCGGTGCCGAAATTGGCGATCTGGTCCTTGATGACCTTCGAAATTTCTGCGGCGTTGATATCCATGTTCAGCCTTTCAGCCTTTCATCGCGTGGGCGAGCGTGTTCAAACGGGTGCGGATGGAGGAATCGATCATCTGGCTGCCGATCTTAACGACCAGCCCGCCGAGGATCGCGGGATCGACCTTGGCATCGACCGCGACATCGCGGCCGACACGGGCCTTGAGGCTCTTTTGCAGAGCGGTGATCTGGGTCTTGCTGAGCGGGTGGGCGCTCGTCACTTCGGCGCGGGCCTCGCCCTTGTGATTCGACAGCAGCGTCTCATAGGCGCGGATGACCGCGGGAAGCTGCGACAGGCGGCGGTTCTGGGCGAGCACGCCGAGGAAATTCGTCGTCAGCGCGTCGATCCCCATGGAGGATGCGACCGCCGCGATCGTCTTGCCTGCTGCGTCGCGGCTGAGAACAGGGCTGTTGATCAGACCCTTGAAGTCAGCCGATTCGGCAATGGCTGCCTTGAGCGCCGCAAGACTCGCCGCGACGGTGTCGAGCGTCTTGCCGTCGCGGGCCAGATCGAACAGCGCCACCGCATAGCGGCCGCTGAGGCTGGCCTGAATACCGCCGGTCGTCTCCACGCGCTTACCGTCCTCCATTCGTTCACTGGCACTTCATTTGCCGGTCATGCAAAAAGAGGGGAGCAGTAACTGCCCCGGTCCCCTGTTGGGGGGCCGGTTAGCAGTGGGATTGTGACTATGCAAGCCATGGAACGCGATTCGACCATCAGTATGAAATCATCGCGATTTGACTGAGTTTTTATGGCGCCCGAATCGCCCGTCCCGCCGGTTATTTTCCGGCGTCGGGCGGAGCCAGCCGGCCCTTTTGGCAATGATAGACGATCCGCTCATTGGGTTGGGCGGGCAGCAGGGCGGCGAGATCGCTCTGCAGCGAGGCGATTTTGCCCAGCAGCGCGGAATCGCCGCCGCAGCCCCTGATCGGGCCGTTTCCGAGCGCGCGGGCCTTCGCCATGGTGTTGAGATCGGGCAGCCAGCGCTGGACCCGGAGCGTGCCCGTGGCCGGATCGAAACGGCTGACGGTCACGAAACCATGGTCGTCGGGCAGGTTCGCCCGCTGCCAGCCGGTGCCGGACGAGACATATTGGGTGTTGCCGTCGACGCAGCCGCCCTCAGCCCAGTTGAACCCGATGTCATTGGGTTCCGACACGGTGAGCCGGCTGCGATTCACGTCGACCCGGCAGATATTGTCGCCCGCCCAGGCATAGGCGTTGTTGCCGGTGACGCTTTTGTCGTCGGGCAGGGAGATGCGCTCGTCGATGCTGGAAAAGCTGGGTTTCAGGAAGAACAGCCCGATCGCGCCGAACAGCAATAGGCCGCCGCCCGCCAGCCACCAGGTTGCGCGCCTTTCCCGGCCCTGGCTGTAGAACAGCCCGCCCGCGCCCAGGCCCAATACCGCCAGCGCCAGCAGCACGGCGGCGCCCGCCATGGCGTTTTCGCGGGCGGAGATGACGTCGCGCTCGGCCGTGTCGCGGGCCTTGTTTATCGCGGCTTCGCGGGCGTCGGCGCGGGCGCGCTCCGATTGTTCGCTCCGCGCCTCCTCGCGCTGGGTGAGCGCGGCTTCGGCGGCGTCGGCCTCCGCCATGGAACGGCAGGGGACGACGGTGTGCAGCGACGACACGCCCGCTTGCCGCAGGAAGGAGGCGACTTCGCGCCAGGATACGGCGAATCCGAACTCCGCGTCATTGCCGTCGGATACGGAGCCGAAACTGTTGACCCCCAGCACGCGGCCGCAATCGTCGACCAGCGGCCCGCCGCTGTTTCCCGCCGCCAGCGGCGCGGTATGCAGCACCGTATCGAAGCTCTGGCTGGACCGGCCGGACGACACATTGCCGCTGGTCTTCACCGTGCCCAACGGCTCGACCAGTTGCTTGAGGCCCAGCCCCTGCGCGCGGTCGACCGTGCCGGGATAGCCGATGGCGGTGACATGCTGCCCGTCGCTGACCGCCCCGGCGTAGAAGGTGCTGACGGGCAGGCTGCCCTCCTCCAACTGGATCAGCGCCAGGTCGTTGCCGGGGGAGAAGGCGATGATCCGGCCGCCATAGGTCTTCGTCCCCTCCGAAGGGATGACGCCGATGACGAGGTCCTTCTCCTCCCGCGTCAGCTCGACCACATGGGCGTTGGTGATGATCTTGTCCGGCGCAACCGCGAAGCCGCTGCCATGCCCCACGAAATAGGCGTCGGAGCCGTTGGTCGCGACCAGCACGACGCGGACGACCCCGCGCGCGGCGGCGGCGATGTCCTGCTGTTCCGCATGCGCGCTCATCGGCCCGGCAAGGGCGAGGAGCGCGGCCAGAACAGCGGCGAGGCGACGGAGGTGAGCGACCATGGTTGGCGGCATTCATATGCGATGGTGGGATTGAGGCAATGCGGAAATGCGCGAAACCGTTTTTTGACCGCAAGCGGCGGGAAGTCTGATGTCTTCCAAGCGGCTATCCCTTATCTATGACCGAGATGAGACAGATCGAAGCCCCGACGCACGCGATGCCGGATGCCGAAACCTGCTGGGACGCGTTTCTGCGCCGGGACCGCGGCCTTGACGGGCGGTTCGTGGGCGCGGTGCTGACCACCGGCATCTATTGCAAGCCGAGCTGCGCCGCACGCCATCCCCGGCGGGAGAATATGATCTTCCTGCCCGATCCGGATGCGGCGCGGGCGGCGGGGTTCCGCGCCTGCCTGCGCTGCCGCCCGGATGAGGTGGGCCGCGACCGGCTGGCGGTGGAGGCGGTGCGGGCGTTCATCGCAGCGGCTGAAACACCGCCCTCGCTGGACGAGGTGGCGGCGCATGCCGGCTATGCGCCGCATCATTTCCACCGGCTGTTCAAGCGGGAAACCGGACTGACGCCAGCCGCCTATGCCCGATCCCTGCGGGCCGAGCGGCTGAAATCGGCGCTGACCGAGGGCGGGAGCGTGACGGAAGCGATCTATGAAGCGGGCTATAATGCGCCGAGCCGCGCCTATGCGGACGCGGAAAAGCATCTCGGGATGACGCCCAGCGCCTGGAAGGACGGCGGCCGGGACGTGGTGATTCGCCACAAGATCATGCCGACCAGTCTGGGCCGGGTGCTGGTGGCGGCGACGGAGCGGGGCCTCTGCCGCATCAGTTTCGATGAGGAGGAAGCGGACCTGCGGCAGCGCTTCCCCAAGGCGGAGATCCTCTCCGCCGATGCCCGGCTGGAGGGGCTGGCGGCGCAGGTGGCGCGGTTGATCGATGATCCGGCCCAGGCGCCTGATCTGCCGCTGGATGTCTGCGGCACGGCTTTCCAGCAGGCGGTGTGGGCCGCGCTGCGCGCCATTCCGCCGGGCGAGACGCGCAGCTATGGCGAAATCGCGGCGGCCATCGGCAAGCCCGGCGCCGTGCGAGCGGCGGGCACGGCCTGTGGCGGCAATAATCTGGCGGTGCTGATTCCCTGCCACCGGGTCTTGCGCGGCGATGGAAGTCTGGGCGGCTATGCCTATGGCGCGGAACGCAAGCAGGCGCTGTTGGAGCGGGAGAAGAGATAAATCACAGTGCTCCTGTGCAGGCACTCGAACGAGACGAGTGGCTCGTGAGGGCCCAGTTCGGACGGCAGGACTGGGTTCCTGCCTACGCAGGAACACGGTGCGGGATAAGCGGAACAAATTCTAGTTACCTGAATCCGAAATTCGCTGCATTGATTTCGTCACCCCGGGCTTGACCCGGGGTCCCGCTTCCTCCTGCGCACTGGCTGAAGAAAAGCGGGATCCCGGGTCAAGCCCGGGATGACGATAATGTAATGAACTTCGATTCCGCCATACTAGTGGATTGATTCCAACGTTTGGAACCCTCGGTTTCGGGCTGCGATGATGTCGTCGGGATTGGCTTTCCAGATGAAGGGTTTGGGGTTTGCGGCGTTGTATTCGCGGATGAAGCGATTGATGGCGGCCTGGAGATCGACGAGGGAATGGAAGACCCCGTGTTTGAGCCGGCGTCGGGTCAGCTTGGCGAAGAAGCCCTCGACGGCATTGAGCCATGAGCTGGAGGTTGGCGTGAAATGGAAGGTCCAGCGCGGATGGCGGGCGAGCCATTGCTGGACCTTGTCCTTTTTGTGTGTCGCATAGTTGTCGAGGATCACGTGGATCGCTTTGTCCGCCGGCACTTCGCGCTCGATACGGTTGAGGAAACGGATGAACTCCTGATGACGATGGCGCTGCATGTTCTGCCCGATGACCGTTCCGTCCAGCACATTGAGAGCGGCAAACAGCGTGGTCGTGCCGTGCCGCTTGTAATCATGGGTCATGGTGCCTGCGCGGCCCTTCTTCATCGGCAGGCCGGGCTGGGTGCGGTCGAGCGCCTGGATTTGCGACTTCTCATCGACGGACAGCACCACCGCATGAGCCGGCGGATCGACATAGAGGCCGACGATTTCGGTGAGCTTCTCGGCAAACGCCGGGTCGTTCGACAGTTTGAAGCTGCGCCAGCGGTGCGGGCTGAGACCGTGCGCCTTCCAGATCGCCTGCACCGTCGAGGCGGCAACGCCAGCCACCTTCGCCATGGCGCGCAACGTCCAGTGGGTCGCCTCGTGCGGGGGCGGCTCATGCGTCAGGCGGACGATCTCGGCGACATGCGTGGGCGGGATCGGCGCCTTGCCGGGCGGACGGGATTTATCGCGAAGCAGACCCTCGACGCCTTCGTTCATGAAGCGTTCCTGCCATCGCCAGACGCAGGTCTTGGACTTGCCCGTCGCGGCCATGATCGCCGAGGTACCCAGACCATCGCCGCTCAGCAGCACAATACGGGCCCGCCAAACGTGCTTCTGCGGGCTCTGCGGGGCCGCTGTAATGTCGCACAATCGCTGACGGTCGGCGGCGGACAGGGTGAAAGTGATGCCATCGCGCATCCTCTCAGACTCGCACGCCAGCAAGCCGATGGGAATCCCCCATCGGACTCTTTTGTTCCGGTCAATCCACTAGCCTTTCTTCAACCGCTCCATGATCGCCCGGCGCTGGGCTTTGTTCATCCCCCTCCAGCGCGCGATTTCGTCCGTCGTCCGCCCGCAGCCGGTGCAGACGCGCCCGGCCTTGTTCAGCTTGCAGATGTTGACGCAGGGGCTTTCCATGGGGCTCAGGCCATCACATGAAGCTGTAGGGGTCGACGTCGACCGCCACCCTTGTGCCCGATTTCCAGGTGAGATTGCCCAGCCATTCCCGGATCGCGCCCTGCACGTCGACCTGCCGCGTGGCGTGGATCAGCAGGCGGTGGCGATGCCTGCCGCGCAGCACCGAAAGCGGAGCCGGGGCGGGGCCGTAGACGCGCATCCCCTCGATCAAAGGCGCGGACTTGCCGATCAGCCGGGCGACCTCGGCGGCTTCGTCCGCATCCTCGCTGGACACGATGATCGCGGCGAAGCGGCCGAAGGGCGGGGCGTTGGCGTGGCGGCGATTTTCCGTCTCCACCTCGTAGAAACGCTCCGAATCGCCCGCGATCAGCGCCTTGATGACCTCCGCCTCCGGCATGCGGGTCTGGATGAAGACGCGGCCCGGCTTTTGTCCCCGTCCTGCTCTGCCGGCCACCTGCACGATCTGCTGGAAGGTGCGTTCCGACGCCCGCAGGTCGCCGCCCTCCAGCCCCAGATCGGCGTCGATCACCCCCACCAGCGTCAGGTTGGGGAAATGATAGCCCTTGGTGACGAGCTGGGTGCCGATGATGATGTCGATGGCGCCCGCCTCCACGGATTTCACGAATTCCGCGACCTTGGCCGGGGAGCAGAGCGTGTCCGAAGTAACGATGGCGGTGCGCGCCTGCGGCCAGAGCGCCTTCACTTCGTCCGCGATCCGCTCGACGCCGGGGCCGCAGGCGACAAGGCTATCCTCCTCCTTGCATTCCGGGCAGAAGCGCGGCGCGGGGATGACATGGCCGCAATGATGGCAGGCGAGGCGATGGGTCAGCCGGTGCTCGACCATCCAGGCGGTGCAATTGGGGCATTGGAAGCGATAGCCGCAATGGCGGCAGAGCGTCAGCGGCGCATAGCCCCGGCGGTTGAGGAAGAGCAGGCTCTGCTCCTCCTTCGCCATAGTCTCGTCGATCGCCTTGACCAGCGGCGGCGCGATCCAGCGGCCGCGCTCTGGCGGGTCGGTGAGCAGGTTGATGCCTTCTATGTCCGGCATTGCCGCCCCGCCGAAGCGGGAGGGCAGCTTGATCTCGCGATAGCGGCCCAGCTCCACCTGATGCCGCGTCTCGATGGCGGGGGTGGCGGAGGCGAGGATGACCGGGAATTTCTCAGTAAGGCCGCGCATCACCGCCACGTCGCGGGCGTGATAATGGACGCCGTCCTCCTGCTTGAAGCTGGCTTCATGCGCTTCATCGACGACGATCAGGCCCAGATTGGGATAAGGCAGGAACAGCGCCGAGCGGGCGCCGACGACCACCGGCGCCTCGCCCGCTGCGATCGCCCGCCAGGCGCGCCGCCGCTCGCTCTGGCGCAGGCCGCTGTGCCAGTTGACCGGCACCGTGCCGAAGCGCTTTTCGAAACGCTCCAGAAACGGCTCGGTCAGGGCGATTTCGGGAAGCAGCACCAGCGCCTGCCGCCCCTCCCTGATGGCGGCGGCAATGGCCTCGAAATAGACCTCCGTCTTGCCCGATCCGGTCACGCCATCCAGCAGGAAAGGGGCGAAGGCCTGTTCCCTGACCGCTTCGATGAACTGATCGGCGGCCGCGCCCTGCTTGTCCGACAGCAGCGGCGGGGCATGGTTGGGGTCGGGCATGGGGAAGGGCGTGTCCACGCTCACCTCCACCGCTTCGAAGGCGCCCGCCTTGATCAGCCCGCGAATCACCGCGTCGCTGACCCCGCCGATCATCGCCAGTTCGCGGATCAGCCCCTGCCGCTCCCCGATGCGCTCCATCGCCTGGGTGCGCTGTTCGGTCATGCGTTCCGGCAGGTCGCCGGTCGCCCGATATTCGATGACGGTGCGCGCACCCTCCAGCGCGGCCATCGACGCCAGCGTCATGCGCAGTACGGCGGCGATGGGGGCGAGATAATAGTCCGCCGTCCACTCGATCAGGCGGCGCAGCGTTTCGGGCACCGGCGGCGCGTCGACCGGGCCGACAATGTTGCGCAGGCGATTGTCGCCCACCGTCTCGATCCCGGGAAAGCTGTCCTCGTCCCACACCACGCCGACGATCTGGCGCGGCCCCAGCGGCGCGACGATAATGCTGCCGGGCTTGGCCGCCATCCCGTGCGGCACCCGATAGTCGAGCGGCCCCAGGGCGGCGTTGAGCAGGATGACACGGGCGCGCGAACTCATTGACCTCTCCCTAATGACAGGGGCGGACGAGGCAAGCGTCAGATTTTCCAGCTCAGCGTCAGCCAGGGGATATGCGCCACCGCATCGGGGCGGCCGTCGCGGAAGGTCTGCTGCCGCATGTAAAGCAGTTGCGCGTCCAGCGCCTTGCTGATCGGATGGCGCAGGCCGATCTGGTTGCGCATGACGGCAAGGCCGGTCTTGTCGCTCGGACGAGCGCGGTTGAGGTGGAACATCAGTTCGGTCGCGGCGATCAGCGTCCATTTCTTCGCGCTGTCCAGCGGGACCGACGCCTGCACCCGCTGGCGCAGCCGCCAGCTTGCCCTGTCGGCGGTGTCGAAGAAGCGCTGTTCGATCCGGGTGCGGCTCAGCCAGATGCCTTTGGTCAGCGTCACCTGCTGGAACAGGCGCATTTCCTGCTCCGGACCGGAATGGAAATAGGCAAGGCCGCCGCCCACCTGCACCCCGGCCGCGATGCGATGGTCGATCAGGACCCGCACGGTCTGCTGCTCGCCATTGGAGGCGTCGCGCCGGAAGCGCTGGCTGGTGTCGAGGTTGATCGTGTCGGCGTCGCTCGCCTGGATGACCAGTGATTCGGTCGTCCAGGCCTGGGTTTCGCTGGTCGCGGCGGATGCGGGGGCGGCGGCGCTCATTGCGATGAGCAGGGGCGCGTCCCATATATGGCGTGGACGCTGAAGGCGGGGCATGGATCGGTCCTTTGGAAAGGTGCCGCCGTCATAATGTTGCGCAGGCGCGTTGGTAAAGCCTCATCCACCGGCAAACATGGCTAAATCCGCCAGCAGCCGCTAAAGGGGGCGCGATTCGCTCACCTCTCCCTTCGGAGCCCAGTTTTCGGAGCCACCCCATGAAATTCTTCGTCGATACCGCCGACACCAACGAAATCCGCGACCTTGCCGCCACGGGCCTGCTGGATGGCGTCACCACCAACCCCTCGCTGATCCACAAGTCGGGCCGCAAGTTCCTGGAAGTGGTGGAGGAAATCTGCGGCATCGTCGAAGGCCCGGTTTCGGCCGAAGTCGTCGCGCTCGACCATGAGACGATGATGAAGGAAGCCGCCGTGCTGCGGAAGATCGCCGGCAATGTCTGCATCAAGGTGCCGCTGACCATCGACGGCCTCAAGACCTGCAAGGCGCTGACCGGCGAGGGCGTGATGGTGAACGTCACCCTCTGCTTCTCGGCCAATCAGGCGCTGCTGGCGGCCAAGGCGGGCGCGACCTTCATCTCGCCCTTCGTCGGCCGGCATGACGATAACGGCTTCGATGGCATGAAGCTGATCGAGGATATTCGCCTGATCTACGACAATTATTCCTTCGCCACCGAGATTTTGGTCGCGAGCGTGCGTCATCCGATCCATGTGCTGGAAGCGGCGAAGATCGGCGCCGACGTGATGACCGCGCCGCCCTCGGTCATCAAGGCGCTGTTCAACCATGTGCTGACCGAAAAGGGCATTGCCGGCTTCCTGGCCGATTGGGAGAAGACCGGCCAGTCGGTCCTCTGATCGCATTCCCTCAACTGAACGACTGACGTGCTCCTGCGAAGGCAGGAGCCCAGTTCAGACCTTGGACCTAGGCTCCTGGCTTCGCAGGAGCACGGTGATTGCAACCTCTCGCATCGCGCATCATTCTCTCCCCCCAAAGGAGAGAGCCGATGTTCGTCGCGGTCTATTGGTGGCGCGTCCACCCCGGCAAGGAGGAGCAGTTCCGCAAAGCCTGGCGCCGGGGAACCGACCTGATCCGCGAAAAATATGGCAGCTATGGTTCCCGCCTGCACTGCGACGCCGACGGGCGCTTCGTCGGCTATGCCGAATGGCCGGACGAGGCGACCTGGCGCGCGGCGTTCGACCAGAAGATGGTCTATGACGAGCCGGAGACCCGCGCCGCCTTTGTCGACGCCATTGCCGAAGTGCCGCCCGACGCCGATCCCATCTTCACCATGACCGTGACCGACGATCTGCTGCTGCGCGCGGCAGGGGGGCCTGGCCGATCGGCCTAAGGTCGCCTTTCTTTCCTGGGTCGCGTGGACAATTCGGATGTCGGCAGATGGCCAATCCAAGACATTCCCCTCCCGCAGGCGGGAGGGGTTAGGGATGGGCGCGAGCGCAGCGAGCTTCCAGCTTAGCCGTTGAAAATCGCCGCTGGTGTTGCGCGAACCCACCCCCTAGCCCCCTCCCGCCTGCGGGAGGGGGAATGACAGAAATCCACCCAAATCGCTCACTCCGGCGAGCCTGAATCTGCCCACCTTGCCTAACACCTTTGCCCCCTGCACCTGTACCGATGCGCCGATGCGCCCCGCGCTACAGGCCCTATCACCAGAGAGGCCTGCCCAGCCCCTGGAAAGAAGGAGGGAAGGAGCATCGCCGCCAGCCTGTCCTGTTCCGCTTTGCCCACCGCCGAAGCCCGCCCGTCCGCGGCCTATCGCCGCGACATAGACGGACTGCGCGCATTGGCGGTGCTGCCGGTGCTGTTCTATCACGTCGACCTCTGGCCCTTTTCCGGTGGCTTTGTCGGCGTCGACATCTTCTTCGTCATCTCCGGCTATCTGATCGCCTCGATCATTGGCCGGGAACTGGCGGAGGGCCGGTTCAGCCTCACCGCCTTCTATGCGCGGCGCATCCGCCGGATATTCCCCGCCCTGTTCGCGACCATCGCCGTCACCATCGTCGCGGGCAGCCAGATCCTGCTGCCGCTCGATTACCGCGCCCTGGGCATGAGCGCGGCGGCGACGACGCTGTTCGCCAGCAACCTCTATTTCGCGGGGCACAGCGGCTATTTCGGCAGCGCGGCGGAGGAAGCGCCGCTGCTCCACACATGGTCGCTGGCGGTGGAGGAGCAATTCTACATCCTCTTCCCGCTGCTGATGCTGGGCGCTTTCCGGGCGGGCGGGCGCAGCCGGTTCCTGCTGGGCATCGTGGCGGCGCTTTCCTTCGGGAGCGCGCTGATGCTGGTCTATCATGCGCCGGTCCTGGCCTTCTACCTGCCCTTTCCCCGCGCCTGGGAGTTTCTGGCCGGGGCGTTGCTGGCGACCGGCCTGCTGCCGTCGTTGCGCGGCCGATGGGCGGCGCAGCTCTGCGCGCTGGCCGGGATCGCCTCCATCGGCTGGGCGGTGTTCGGCTTTTCCAGCGCGACCGTCTTTCCCGGGCTGAACGCGCTCTACCCTGTGCTGGGCGCGATGCTGATCCTGCATGCGGGGCAGAGCGGGTCGGCGGTCAGCCGGATGCTGGGCGGCACGGCGCCGGTGGCGATCGGTCGCATCTCCTATTCGCTCTATCTGTGGCATTGGCCGATCGTCGTCTTTTGGACCTATCGCACCGATGGCGACTGGCGATTGCGGGAGCAGGCGCTGGTCCTGCTCCTCTCGCTCCTCGCCGCCGCCCTTTCCTGGCGCTTCATCGAGGAGCCGTTTCGCAGGGCGCGGTCCTTCACCACCGCCCGCGCCTTTGCCTTTGCGGGCGCGATGGTGGCCGCCGGATGCGGAGCAGGGGCCTTGCTCTATCTCTCCGGCGGTCTGCCCGCGCGAGTGGCGCCCTCGGTCGCGGCGCTCGACGCGGCGAGCCGGAGCATGGCCTATCTGCCCGAGCGCTGCTCCGGCATGGCGGCGGTGCGGCATCGGACGTTGTGCGCGGTCGGCGCGCATAACGGCACGGCGCCCAGCTTCCTGCTGTGGGGCGATTCCCACGCCCGCGCGCTGAAGCCTGCTTTCGACCAGGCGGGCGATGCGCTGGGGCTTTCGGGCCGGATCGCCTCCTACCCCGCCTGTCCCACGCTGCTGGGGCTCGACCGGCTGGACCAGCCGCCCAGCCATGATTGCAGCGCCTTCAACGCCCAGGTGCTGGCGATGCTGCGCGCCAGCCCCACCATCCACACCGTCTTCCTTGTCTCCCGCTGGGGCCTGTGCGCCAACGGCCGCCGCCCCGAAGGGGGAACGCCCTGCTATCTCGGCCGGGACGAGAATGACGACAGGAGCCTCAGCCGGGATGCCTTGCTGTTCCGCTCGGGCCTGAAGGAAACGGTGCGGACGCTGACGGCCATGGGCAAACGGGTCATCCTGGTCGCGCCCATTCCGGAATTCCGCCGCAACGTGCCCGAAAGCCTTGCGCGGGCGGAACTCTACAGCGAACCGGCGCAACTTGCGCTGTCGCGCGCGGACTATCTGCGCCGCCAGCGGCAGGTCTTCAGCGCTTTCGATGAAATGCGGCGGCGTTTCGCGGCGGGAATCCTCTATCCGCACCATTTTCTCTGCCGTTCCGGCCAATGCGCGACGATGGCGCATGGCGTGCCGCTCTATTCCGACGATGACCATCTGTCGCGCCAGGGCAGCCTGCTGCTGAGCGGCATGGTCTATGAGGCGATGCGGCCGAGATGAGGCTTTGCGTGAAGAGGCATGACCGGCGCGGCGATCCTTCAGCCGGGCCGGAAGGCGTCGCTCGCGACCAGGGTCAGGATGAAGCATGCCCCCGCGCTTGTCTCGGCCAGCTCGATCCGGCCGCCATGCGCTTCGACCAGAGATCGCGCGATGGAGAGGCCCATGCCGGTGCCGCCGCTGTCGCGCTTGTTGGTGAAGAAGGGTTCGAACAGCCGGTGGCGGTCGGCCTCCGCGATGCCGGCGCCATTGTCGGCAAAGGCCAGCATGAGCTGACCGTCCTTCAGCGACGCGCTGATCTGCAATCGGGTCGCGTCCGCCTGCCTGGCATTGTCGATGATCGTGGCCGCAATCGTCTCCAGCCCGACAGGAGCCATATGAACGTCGGGCAGGTGGTCCGGTCCATCCGTCCGGATGTCGAAGGCGGAACTCCGGTAGCCGTCCGCCAGCTTCGCCAGGATCGCGCCGACAGGGGCGCGTTCGCTGCCGTCGGGCACGCCCATGTCCGCCTTGGCCAGTTCCATCATCCGGTGCACCAACCGCGACAGGCGGGCGGCGTCGGCGGCGATATTGTTGAGGAACCGCCGCCGGTCGTCGTCGGACATGGTTTCGCCATGATCCTCCAGCAGCTCGATCGCGCCGCCGATGCTGGTGAGCGGCGTCTTGAATTCATGGCTGAGCGCGGCTGCAAAGTCCCGCAGATAGCGGGAACGGGTGGCGATGGCGTTGGCCATGGCTTCGAAATCGTCATAGAGGGCGCGGATTTCCACGACCTGAAGGGATGGCCGGTCCGGCATCGCCGCGCGTCCCGTGGCCATGGATCGGGTCGCCCGGCTGAGGCTTTCGACCGGCCTGACGATGGCGCGCGCGAGCACTGCCGAGAGGATGACCAGCATCCCGAAGATCAGGATGACGCCCAGCGCGATCTTGCCGCGATCCTCGTAAATGCCTTTGAACAGGCTGCGTGGTGATCTGGACAGCAGCACCGCGCCCATGATCCTGCCGTTGACGCGGATCGGACGGACATGGTGCAGGCGGATGCTGGACGCCCTGCTGAGCCATTCGAGCGGATAGATCGGACGATAGCTGGCGTTGCGGCGTAGCACCGTCGTCGGTTTTCCGCCAAGGGCCGCCGCCACTTCCGGAACCCGCGCCAGGGTGCCGCCGGCGCCATGGCCGTTCAGCACCACGCCGTTCCGGTCCAGCAACTGGATCGACGCGAGCGTGACCGCCTTCGTTTGCGCCAGGGCCGGTTCCATGGCGCGCATCACTTGTAGCGCCGCCCTGTCCGCCGCGATCTCCGCCGGTCTGGGCGCCCGGTCCGGCGCGGGTCTCTCCGGCAGGATGGCCGCGCTCTGGAGATCGACTTCGGTCGCGGGTTCCTGATAGGGGCCCATGACCGGCGCCGGGTTCGATCCCGCGCCCGGCCAGATGATCGCCGCGCTGGCGGCGAGGGCGGCGCCCTGGGCGATCAGCTCCGCCTCCGTGCGCCGCACCAGCGCATTTTCGTAGACGCGCAGGAACACCGCGCCAATGCCGGGCAGGGCAGCGACGAACAGCAATGTCCCGAAGATGATCGTGCGGAAGCGCAGGACCGGCCAGTGCCGCGCAACGAGCCGCTTGAAGGCGGCGGTCATGGCGCCGCGCCGGTGCAATTCCCCAGGCGATAACCCACGCCTGCGCGGGTTTCGACAATATCCGCGCAGCCGGCTTCAGCGAATTTGCGGCGCAGGTTGCGCACATGGCTGTCGATCGTCCGGTCGGTGATGGCGAAGCCGGGGCCGTGCAGGCGGTCGATGATCATGTCGCGCGAAAAGATGCGCGCCGGCATGGACACGAGCGTTCGCAGGATCGTGAATTCCGTGACCGTCAGGGAAACGGACGTGTCGCGCCACGTCGCTGTCCATGCGTCGGGATCGAGCATGAGTTCGCCATGCCGGAGCGTCACGGCCTTCTCCACGGCGGGAGGCTTGCCGGCGGTGCGGCGCAGGATCGCCATCGACCGGGCGACGACCTCGCGGGGGGAGAAGGGCTTGACCACATAGTCGTCCGCGCCCAGCTCGATGCCCAGCACGCGATCGATCTCGTCGTCGCGGGAGGACAGGAAGAAGATCGGAACGTCGCCTTGCGCGCGGAGGCGGCGGCACACCTCCAATCCATCCATCCGGGGCATGTTGATGTCGAGCACGACGAGATCGGGTTGCTGCGTCCGCACCGCGGCCAGGGCGGCTTCGCCATCGCCCGCCTCCACGGTGTCGAGGCCTGCCTTGCCGAAGGCGAAAACCAGAAGCTGGCGGATGTGGGGATCGTCATCGACGATGAGGATCGTGCGGGGCATGGGGCACATGATCATCGTTGCACCCTTTCTGTCAATGCAGGGGCTGGGGTGGAGGTTGGGGCGTCGACTGGCGCTGGGACTGGCGCGGGGACGGGCTGGGGCGGCAGGAGCATGGCCTGACAGTCCCGTTCGCCGGGCGTCAGCGGGACCGGCCTGACGGCCCTGAGCCTTTCCCGCGCCGCCGCCAGCCGCCGTTCGTTGCGCAGCGTCCATCCGCCATGGCGATCGGCGTCGATCATCTCCGCATGGATGGTCATGCGCACCCATTGCACGCGCTCCCGGAAGGGACGGGGCAGGGGACGGTTCTCCAGCTCGATAAGCGGAAGAAGGGCGGACGGACCCAGCCGGCGAAGATAGCAGAGGTCGAGCGCAGGCCCCTTGCCCGTGATCTCGCGGGTGTGCCGCACATTCCACCATGCCGCCGCTTCGCCCGCATCGAAAAAGCAGAAGAAGCCGAGCACCATGCCCGCCAGCAGCAGATTGGCGTTGATGAGCCAGGAGGCGCTTTTTTCCCGCAGCATGCGCCAGCAGATGAGCATGAGGCCGCACGCCACCAGCGCCATCCAGGCCAGCGCATGGATGCGCAGCGCGGTGAACATGCTGACGTCGATATAGTCGAGCGTGCGCTGGATGCTGGACGCCACCAGTATCACATTCTGCGCGATCCACAGGACGACCAGCCGCCGGATCGCCGGCACATGGGCGGTCGACGATCCGGGCCGCAGCGTGACGAGCACGAACAGTCCCGCAAGCAAGGCCGTGACGATGAGCGGATAGGCGCCGCGATGGACATACTCCGCCATGCTCATGCCCTGGGGCAGCGGCAGGGCGCGCGACAGATAGGCGATGTCGAGCATGTTCTCGACGGCGAAGAGCAGGTTGAAGAGAATGAGGGACAAGGTGACCGACGCGATGGAGACTCCCGCGATCGGCATGTCGCCGCTGCCGTCGAAGGTCGGGATCAGCCGCCGCGCCGCCCGCGCGCGCAACAGGCTCCAGCCCAGCGCGAAAGTCAGAAACCAGATGACCAGCCGCCCCGGCGGGAAGCTGGACAGGTCGGGCAGCGCGATCATCGCCAGCATGTTAGCGATGATCGGATTGGCGGTCGCGAAAAGGGCAAGGATGACCGCGCTTCCGCCAAGCGGCAGGGCCACGACCGGCAGGATGGTCCTGAGGCCAAGCCCGCCGCTCCGCGGCCTTCGCCACGCGCGCGCCAGACGGCGCGCGTCGATAAAGGGCGCGGCGGGCGAGCGCGCCGCATGCAGGAACAGCCGTTGGAACCACAGCCAGCCGTCGTCAAAAGGGACCGCGCCGCGCAGCAGCGCGGCCATGCTGACGGAGACCCAGAACAGCGTCCAGGCAAGCGGGCCGGGATCGAGGATCAGGGCGCCGCCAAAGACCAGCGCGGACAGGATGGCGAACCCGGCCTGCCGCTGGCGCGCCATGCCGGGCCGCCCCAGGATGAGGCAAAGCAGCACCGCCAGGGCGAAAAGGCCGATATGCCCGCCATGGAGCGCATGGCGGTAAAAGATCTGATCGCCCAGCATGGCGATCGCCAGCGCCAGGCAGAGCTTCCACCGGAAGCTTTTGAGGAAGGATGGGGGAAACATGCGGACACTCCCTGATTGCCTGTCCGCAATCGCATGAGCGCATGCAGCTTCGCCCATCGATCCGATGGTCTTGCCAAGGATTTGTCGTGCAGATCCCGTGCAGACGCGGCGCCGGTTCCTGGCGCGGGACGGGAAATTGGCGACCCCGACAGGATTCGAACCTGTGACCATTCGCTTAGAAGGCGAATGCTCTATCCAGCTGAGCTACGGGGCCGTCGGCGCGTTCGATAGCGGGCCTTCGCCCGGCTTGCAATCATGGGCGGCATTGCATTTGCGCGTCGGGCGGATATGCAGGGGCGCATGAGCGATGCGGGGATAAGGAAAATCGACGCCTATGCGCTGGGCGCGCGCCCATTGCGCTATTTCGATTTCTGCATGGCGGCCTTCGTCGCGATATTGCTGCTGTCCAACCTGATCGGCGCGGCCAAGCTGTCGACCGTGGGCGGCTTCACCTTCGGCGCGGGCATCCTCTTCTTTCCGCTGGGCTATGTGCTGGGCGACGTGCTGACCGAAGTCTATGGCTATGCGCGGGCGCGGCGCTGCGTCTGGGCGGGCTTTGGCGCGATGCTGTTCATGGCGCTGATGAGCTGGGTGGTCGTGAAGCTGCCCCCGGCGGAGGGCTGGCCCGACCAGCAGGCCTATGAGGCCGTGTTCGGCAGCACCTGGCGCATCGTCTTCGCCTCGGTCACCGCCTTCTGGGCGGGGGAGTTCGCCAACAGCTTCGTCCTCGCCAAGATGAAGCTGCTGACGGAGGGCAAGCATCTCTGGATGCGGACGATCGGTTCCACGGTGGTGGGGCAGGGGGTGGACAGCCTGCTTTTCTATCCGCTGGCTTTTTATGGCGACTGGACCAACGCGCAGGTGGCGACGGTGATGGTCACCAACTGGCTGATGAAGGTCACATGGGAAGCGGTGCTGACGCCCGTCACCTATGTCGTGGTCGGCCGCCTCAAGCGGGCCGAGGGGCTGGACGTGTTCGATGAGGGCACGAATTTCACGCCGTTCCGCGCCAGTCTCTAACGCATCGTGCTCCTGCGCAGGCAGGAGCCCAGTCCAGACGACTGAGCGGCAATCGAACGGTGGAACTGGGCTCCCGCCTGCGCAGGAGCACGATCACTCGCCGGGATAGCGCGCACTGACAAAATAAAGCCCGTCCGGCGGCGCGTTCAGCCCCAGCGCCGCCCGGTCCTTCGCGTCCCGCGCCGCCTCCATATCCCCGGCGGACCAGCGCCCCATGCCGACCATGGCGAGGCACCCCACCATCGACCGCACCTGATGATGCAGGAAGGACCGCGCCTGCGCATATATGGCGATGCGGTCGCCCGAACGCTCCACGTCCAGCCGGTCCAGCGTCTTCACCGGGCTTTCCGCCTGGCAATGGGCCGAGCGGAAGGTGGTGAAGTCATGCCGCCCGACCAGAAGCTGCGCCGCGTCCTGCATCGCGTCCCTGTCCAGCGGCTGGATCACCCGCCAGACCAGCCCATTTTCCCAGGTCAGCGGGGCGCGGCGGTTGGCGATGCGATACACATAGGACCGGCCGATGCAGGAAAAGCGGGCATGCCAGTCGTCCGGCACCGCCTCGCAGGCGAGGATCGCGACCGGATCGGGCCGAAGCCGGGCATTCAGCGCTTCCATCAGGCGGAAGGGCGTCATGTCCTTCGCAATGTCCGCATGGGCGCGCATGGCAAGGCCGTGGACGCCCGCGTCTGTGCGCCCGGCGGCGTGGATCACGGCCCGCTCGCCGGTCACGGCATGGATGGCATCCTCGATCGCCTGCTGGACGCTGGGGCCATGGGCCTGCCGCTGCCAGCCCATGAACGGACGGCCGTCAAATTCGACGGTGAAGGCGAACCGCGTCATGGGGCTCAGCCGTCGACCCGGCTACCCGCGGGCATGTCATAGCCGCGCAGCAATTCGCCCGCCGACATCGCCCCCTTGCCCGCGCGCTGGATCAGCGTCGGGCGGATCGCGCCATGGCCGCAGCCGATCAGCAGGCTGTTGTCGAGCAACTCTCCGGCCGGGCCTTCATTCTCCTCGACATGGGCGGCCAGGATGCGGAACCGTTCGCCGCGATATTCGAAGAAGGCGCCGGGGAAGGGGTTGAAGGCGCGCACCTGCCGTTCGATCTGATGGGCGTCACGGCCAAAGTCGATCCGCGACTCCGCCTTGTCGATCTTGGAGGCGTAGGTGACGCCCTCTTCCGGCTGGGGAACCGGCGGATGGAGCGAAAGGTTATCCAGCACCTCCACCATCAGCGCCGCGCCGGCTTCGGCCAGTTCCTGCGTCAGCGCGCCGGCCGTCTTGTCCTCGACGGGGGTGACATGCTTCGCCCGCATCGGCCCGGTGTCGAGCCCCGCCTCCATGTCCATGATGGTGACGCCAGTGACATTGTCGCCTGCCAATATGGCCCGCTGGATCGGCGCTGCGCCGCGCCAGCGGGGCAGCAGGGAGGCATGGATGTTCATGCAGCCGAAGCGGGGCGCGTCCAGAATCGGGCGCGGCAGGATCAGGCCATAGGCCGCGACCACCGCGACATCGGCGTTGAGCACGGCGAAGGCGGCCTGCACGTCCGCATCCTTCAGCGAAACCGGCGTGCGCGCGTCTATGCCCATTTCCTCCGCCTTGGCATGGACGGGGGAGGGACGCAGCGCCTTGCCCCGCCCGGCCGGACGGGGCGGCTGGCTGTAGACGGCGGCGATCTCATGCCCCGCCTTGGCCAGCGCGACCAGGGCCGGAACGGCGAAATCAGGAGTTCCCATATAGACGATACGCATGGCCGCACCTCAAACCCCTTGTGTCCATGACTTGCAAGCCCTTATTCCGGTTCCATGGCTTCTCCCGAGATCGAAGCGCTGACGCAGGCGCTCTCCCGCCTGCCCGGCCTTGGCCCGCGTTCGGCGCGGCGCGCTGTCCTGCACCTGCTCAAGAAGCGCGAATCCGCGCTGGAGCCGCTGCTGCGCGCATTGGACGCGGTGAACGACCGGCTGGTGACGTGCAGCCTATGCGGCAATGTCGATACCGTCGATCCCTGCGGCATATGCGCCGATCCGCGCCGCGATGCGCGGGCGCTCTGCGTCGTGGAGGATGTGGCGGACCTGTGGGCGTTGGACAAGTCGCGGCTGTTCCCCGGTCGCTTCCATGTGCTGGGCGGGCGCCTTTCCGCGCTGGAAGGGGTGCGGCCGGAGGATCTTTCCATCGACGCGCTGGTGGCCCGGGTCGAGGCGGGCGGCATCGATGAGGTGGTGCTGGCGATGAACGCTACGCTGGAGGGGCAGACGACCGCCCATTATCTGGCGGAGCGGCTGGAGCGCTTTCCCGTGCGCCTCACCCAATTGGCCCATGGCGTGCCGGTGGGCGGGGAGCTGGACTATCTGGACGAAGGCACGCTGGCGCAGGCTTTGCGGGCGCGGCGTCCGCTTGGCTGACTCGGGTCCTTGGCCGAATTTGGCGGTCGCTTGAATTTTCCCGGCCGCCGGATTATTTTAGCGCCATGGCCATTCTACCGATCCTGGAGGCGCCCGATCCGCGCCTGCGTACCATCTCGTCTCCGGTGGAGGCGATCGACGACGATTTGCAGCGTCTGATCGACGATATGTTGGAGACCATGTATGACGCGCCGGGCATCGGCCTGGCCGCGATCCAGGTCGGCGTGCCCAAGCGCATTCTGGTGATCGACCTGCAGGAACCCGAATCGGACGAGGAAGGCGCGCCCCCGGTCAAGAAGCCGATGGTGTTCATCAATCCCGAGATTCTTGAAGGATCGGAGGATCTGTCGATCTATAATGAGGGCTGCCTGTCGGTCCCCGACCAGTTTGCCGAGGTGGAACGGCCCGCAAGCATCCGGGCGAGCTGGATGGACCGCGACGGCCGGATTCATGAGGAACGGCTGGAGGGATTGCTTGCCACCTGCCTCCAGCATGAGATGGACCATTTGCAGGGCGTACTGTTCATCGACCATCTCTCGCGCCTGAAGCGGGACATGCTGATGAAGAAGCTGACCAAGGCGCGCAAGGCGGCCTGAGGCTGGCGAGAGGTCGAAAAACAGAAGCGCCCCGGCTGGAAGGCCGGGGCGCTTTGGCTTTGATGGCTGCTTTTGGCCATTAGCTGCCGTTAAACACGCCGTGCTCCTGCCTGCGCAGGAGCACGGCGTGTTTAACCAACCAAAGCCCACAACCGTCAACCACCCCCGCTTCCCCTCTTCCCCGCAAAGGTCTAAAGGCGGCGGCATGAACGAAGCCGTCCCCCCGGCCGCGCCAGGCGAGCCCCAATCCCAAAGCTGGAAAGTCACCCTGCCCTGCACTCGCGCCGAGGCGGAAGCGCTGGACGGCGACATCGCCGCCTTCGCCCTGATGGACCGTCCGCCCGTGCTGATGACCAGCGAGGCGGAACCCGCCGAAGGCGGCGGCGAGCAAAGCTGGCGCCTCGACGCCTATTTCGAGGGTCAGCCCAGCCCCGCCGCGATCCGGCTGCTCCGCTCGCTGGTCCCCAGCGCCGCCGGGGTCAAGCCCCAGGTCGAACAGCTTCCGGACGAAGATTGGGTGACGTTGAGCCAGCGCGGCCTGGAGCCTGTCACGGCAGGCCGCTTCCACGTCCGCAACCTCGCCGCCGATCCGGAAGCCCCCGGCCACGTCAATTTCCTGATCGAAGCGAGCCGCGCCTTCGGCACCGGCCAACATGAAACCACGGCGGGCTGCCTGATCATGCTCGACCGGATGCGCCGCGTCGGCATGCGATTCGGCAATGTCGCGGACGTCGGCACCGGCACCGGCCTGCTTGCCTTCGCCGCGCTGCACCTGTGGCCAAGGGCCTATGCGACGGCATCGGACATCGATCCGGTCGCGGTGGAGATCAGCGCGGCCAACGCCGCCGCAAACGGCATTGCGCCCGGCAAGGGCCAGGGCCAGCTTGCCCTCTATACGGCGGCTGGCGTGGACCACCCCGCCATCGCCACCCGCGCGCCCTATGACCTTCTGATCGCCAATATATTGGCCGGCCCGCTGATCGAACTCGCCCCGTCGCTTTGCGCGCTGGTGGAGGAAGGCGGCACCATCGTGCTGGCGGGCTTGCTCAAGGGGCAGGCCGAAGCGGTGCTCGCCGCCTATCGGGCCCAGGGCATGCGCTTGGCCGAACGCGCCGACCGGGGCGACTGGCCGACGCTCCGCCTGCGCAAACGCCCCCGGATAGGCTGGAAACGCCCCACCCGCATCGACGGCAACGCGCGCGGCGAAGCTCCGGGTTACGGCAGCCTTTGATATTTGGCGAGATTTGGAATGAGCGATCTTGATCAGTGGCTGTCGTAAGCTGCCCTCGCCACAGCCGTCATGCTGAACTTGTTTCAGCATGACGAATGAGGGATAGGCCAGCTTACGACAGCCACTCTCGCTTCTGAAAACCCCTTCCTCCCTCAATCCCGCTTCAATATGCTCATCGCCAGCACCGTCATGGCTTCGCTCGCCGTGGCGATGACCTTGTCGGCCTGAGGCGCCCAGAAGGGGCTGTGCAGCG
The DNA here is from genome assembly GCF_013375535.1 of Sphingobium sp. 15-1. GTDB lineage: Bacteria > Pseudomonadota > Alphaproteobacteria > Sphingomonadales > Sphingomonadaceae > Sphingobium > Sphingobium aromaticivastans. Next base: position 1,829,822 of record NZ_JABXJG010000001.1, on the reverse strand, counting down.
AGGGCAGGCTGATCTCGCCCGCCGCCGCCTTCGCCATCTGCTCGGCAGGCACGCCGCCGACCCAGAAGATGAAGCTCTCGATGCTCTTGTCGGCGCGATAATAGCGGCCGAAATCCTCCCCCGCCATGGACGGCCTGGTCTCGCTGACCGTGCCCGCGGGGAAATGCGCCTTCAGCGCCTCCGCCATCTGGCTGGCGAAGGCGGGGGGGTTATAGGTGGAGGGCGTGAATTCATCCTTCACCGAAACCACCGGCATCCTGTCGTCGGGAAGGCCCGCCGCAATCGCCTCGCCCCGGGCAATGCGCTCTATGCCCCGGATCAGCTTTGCCCGCGTCTCGTCCGAATAGCTGCGCACGGTCAGCAGCAGCTTCGCGTCGTCGGGGATGACATTATGCTTGGCGCCGCCGATGAAGCTGCCGACCGTCACCACGGCGGGATCGAACGGGTCCTGTTCCCGGCTGACCAGCGTCTGCAGCGAGGTCACGATCCGCGCGCCCAGCACGATGGGATCGCGCGTCGTCTGCGGATAGGCGCCATGGCCGCCCGTGCCCCGCACCAGCAGGTCGACGCTGTCCACATTGGCGAGCGCGAAGCCGGGCGTATAGCCGATCTTCCCCGCCTCCAGATTGGCCGCGTCGTGGAAGGCGATGGCGTGGGTAGGGCGCGGAAAGCGCGTATAGAGCCCGTCCTCCAGCATCAGCCGGGCGCCGCGTCCCACTTCCTCGGCGGGCTGGAGGATCATCACCAGCGTGCCCTTCCACTTGTCCTTCATCGACGAAAGCAGCCGCGCCGTTTCGATGAAGGCGGTCATATGCGTGTCATGGCCGCAGGCGTGCATGACGCCGGTTTCGGCGCCGTCGGCGGTCTTGGCCTTGGCTTTTGAAGCGAACTCCAGTCCCGTCTGCTCGGTGACGGGCAGGCCGTCCATGTCGGCGCGGATCAGCAGCACCGGGCCGGACCCGTTCTTCAGCACGGCGACGACGCCCGTGCCGCCGACCTTTTCGGTGACGTCGAATTTCATGGCCTTCAGACGGCGGGCGAGTTTCGCGGCGGTCGCGGTCTCCTGCTCCGACAGTTCGGGATTGGCGTGCAGGTCGCGGTAGAGCGTCATGAGGCCGTCCATGTCCTTCGCGATGGTCGTCGCGATCACATTGGGCGGTGGAGCGGCTGGGGGCGGCGGCGCGGCCGGCGCCATGGGAGCAGCCGGAGAGCCGGGAAACTGCGCATGGGCAATGGACGAAAGGCTGGCGGCGGCCATGATGGCCGTCAACGCATGACGCATCTATCAGTCTCCGTAGATGGGGGCGGGAGCATAAGGGGAATGCGCCGGGGTTTGAAGAGGAGTGGAACTGATTTGGGTGGAGAGCGGACAGTCTGTTTGCGCCGTTTCCTGGAAACGCAACGTGCTCCTGCCTGCGCAGGAGCACGGCGCGCTCAATGGCAGAGAATGGCCGCTTTCCGCTGACGCCTATTGCGCCGTCCAGCCGCCATCAATGCTCATGTTCGCCCCAGTAATGTTCGCCGCCGCATCGCTGCACAGATAGAGGGCCATCGCCGCCACCTGCTCCACGGTCACGAACTGCTTGGTCGGCTGCCCGGCGAGCAGCACGTCGTTCATCACCTGCTCCCGCGTCATGCCGCGCGCCTTCATCGTGTCGGGAATCTGGTTCTCCACCAGCGGCGTCCAGACATAGCCCGGCGAAATGCAGTTGGCCGTGATGCCGAAGGTCGCCAGTTCCAGCGCCAGCGTCTTGGTAAGGCCCGCCAGCCCATGCTTCGCCGTCACATAAGCGCTCTTGAAGGGCGAGGCGGTCAGCGAATGGGCCGAAGCCGTCTGGATGATCCGGCCCCATTTCTTCTGCTTCATATAAGGAATGGCGAGGCGCGACGTGTGGAAGGCGCTGTTCAGGTTCAGCGCGATGATCAGGTTCCACTTGTCGACCGGGAAATCCTCGACCGGCGCGACATGCTGCATCCCGGCATTGTTGATGAGGATGTCGACGCCGCCAAAGGCATCCGCCGCCTCCTTCATCATCGCCTCGATCTGGTCGGTGCTGGTGAGGTCATGGCCGCTGTAGAGCGCCTTGGCGCCGCTCAAAGCCTCCAGTCCGACTCGCTCCTTCTCGACCGCGTCCGCGTCGCCAAAGCCGTTGATGACGACATTGGCGCCTTCCCCGGCCAGCGCCTTGGCATAGGCCAGGCCGATGCCGGAGGTCGATCCGGTGATGAGGGCGGTCTTTCCGGCCAAAGATTTACCGGAATCCGATTGGCTCATGCCTGCTTCTCCTTGAGATGGTCGGGGGCGTCGAGGTCGAAGGTGGAGCTTTTCCCGTTGACGATGTTGCGGGCGATAAGGTCGCCCTTGTGCATCACTTCCTCCACCGCGTCGCGGCCCTGAGACCAGTGATCCAGCATGGTGGAGCGGGAAAATTCGAAATCGCGCGCGCCGCTTTCCCAGGCGCGGCTGCGGTAGATCAGGTGGACGATATTGACCGAACCCACGTCCAGCAACTGGCGCAGCCGCTGGGCGTCGGCATCGTCCTGCATTTCGGGCGGCAGCTTGTCGAGCAGGGCGCGGATCGCCTTATGCTCCTTGCGCAGCCGCAGATACTGGTCCGTCACTTGCCGGGTGCGGCTGGAATATTGAATGTCCTTGGTGCGGGAATAGACGTCGGTCATCTGCCGGGGGAACGGCCCCTCGGCGGGGAAAAGGTCGACCTGGAACACCAGCATGTCGTCGGTCTGATGATCCAGCACATGGGCGAGCGGGGTGTTGGACACGATGCCCCCGTCCCAATACCAACGCCCGTCGATCTCGACCGGCGGCAGGCCGGGGGGCAGGGCGCCCGACGCCATGATGTGCCGGGCGTCGATCCGGGTGTTGCCGCCGGGTCCGCGCGTGTCCCAATAGGCGAAATTCCCGCTTTCCACGTCCACCGCGCCCACCGACAGCCGCACCGGCCCGTCGTTCAGCAGATCCCAGTCGACGCAGGCGTCCAGCGTGTCCTTCAGCGGCGCGCTGTCGTAGAAACTGATCGCGCCCGGCGTGCCTTCCGGCATCAGCGGCGCGGGCCACAGGCGCGGGCGGAACATGCCCGGCACGCCGAAGGTCGCGACCGTGCCCGCCGCCATCAGATGGGCGGCTTCGCGGATATGATCGATTTCCGGCAGCACGACATTGGGCATGCCGCCCGATACGGTCAGCCAGAATTTCTTGAGCTTGCCGAGCCGCTTGTGCGGCGGATTGCCGGCGATGATGGCGGCGTTGACCGCGCCGATCGAAATGCCAGCGACCCAGCTTATGTCGACCCCCAGCTCATCGAGTCGCTGATACACGCCCGCCTGGAAGGAGCCGAGCGCGCCGCCGCCCTGCAACAACAGGGCGACCTCACGGGGGAGGGGCAGCGGCATATTGGCGCGGTGGCGCGGCTGGGGTTCGATATCGGCCATGACGCAGCGCAATATAGAATTCTCTTTCGGCATTCCAACTGAATGTCGCGTTACAATCTGTTCATTGGATCGTTCAAAGCGGGACCGTTCCCACCGGCTGCGGAATGGATTAGGCAAGGCGAGGAAAGAGAGGGACGAGATGCGGCTCGACGACGAACGGGAAAGCTCCAATTTCGAAGTTCAGGACGGCCGCGGCGGCGGGATCGGGGGCGGCCTGGGCGGTGGCCTGGGCTTGTTGCTGCCGCTGATCGGCAGCCGCTTCGGCTGCGGCGGGATCGTCGTGGTGCTGATCGTCCTGGCGGTGATGGGCGTCAATCCCCTCAGCCTGATGAGCGGCGGCGGCCAGATGCCGCAAGGCGGAGAGGTGAGTCGCGACGCGTCGAAGCTCAGCGACATCCAGCATTGGTCGCTCAAGGTGCTGGGATCGACCGAGCGGGTCTGGGGGCAGGCCTTCCAGCAGGCGGGTCAGCAATATCAGCCGACCGTCCTGTCCTTCTATTCGCAGAGTGGGTCATCGGGCTGCGGCGCGGCGCAAAGCGCGATGGGCCCCTTCTACTGCCCGAACGACAAGAAGGTCTATCTGGACACGGATTTCTTCACCGAACTGCGCCAGCGCTTCGGCGCGCCGGGCGATTTCGCCCAAGCCTATGTGATCGCGCATGAGGTCGGCCATCATGTGCAGGATCTGGAGGGCACTTTGGGCCAGGTGAACCAGCGCCAGCGCGCCGTCAGCGAGGAAGAGGGCAATGCTTTGCAGGTGCGGGTGGAGTTGCAGGCGGACTGCTATGCGGGCGTCTGGGCCAAGCGCACCGGCCTGATGGAGCCGGGCGATCTGGAGGAAGGGATGAAGGCCGCGCAGGCGATCGGTGACGACACGCTGCAAAAGGCGGCCGGACGGCGGCCCGTGCCGGAGAGCTTCACCCACGGCACCAGCGAGGAGCGGATGAGTTGGCTGCGCAAGGGGCTGGACCGCGGCGATCCCGCCCAGTGCGACACGTTCAAGGGGGCGTGACGTCCCCTAATCGGGGCGCTTCGTCTGGCGGCGGCGCGTTCTCGACCGGAGGCTGCGGCAATGCAGCAGCTTCAGGCAGGCCCGCACCTGGCGCGAGGAAGGGCTTTCCGGCGTCCGGCATGGGCTGGCCGAAGGCGGCGATCCCGGCAGCGGGATCGCTGACCGGGGGCGAAGGCGGGGCCGGTTGGACTGGAGGCGCTACAATCGGCGCCGCAGGCGCGGGCGCAGCCGTCTCATTCGCCGCAGGGACGAAGCTCTGCGCTGTCAGCACGATTATCGGCGCGGCGATCAAGGTCACGGCGGCAAAGGCCTTGTAGATCATAGGGCGCATCCGTTCATGATCGCGCCATCATAGGTGCGGAGCGTAAACAAAATGCTGCCGTTCAGTGTGGAAGGCGGACGTTAAGATCATCGTCACCCCGGGCTTGACCCGGGGTCCCGCTGTCTTGGTCTAGGCGCGCACTCAAGAAGAAAAGCGGGACCCCGGGTCAAGCCCGGGGCGACGGAGAACTCATGTCCGCCACTGGCCAAAACCAGCCCAATCTCTAAAATCCTAATGCCGATCCAGCTTTGCCAGCAGGTCCAGCATGTCGTCCGGCACCGATTCCCGCCCGGCGCGGAAGGTGGAACGCAGCGCATTGCCGATGCCCTCATAGGGCTGCGGCACGCCGATATTCAGGACGCGGCGGATCGCGCCATCCTGTATCTTTGCCGACCGGCTAAGGGGTTTACGTTGCATTTCCATGTTCAAACAACTGTCAAGGCACGTAAAAGTTTCTGGCATTCGTCGCAAACGCACGCAATATCGGCTCCATTATGGGAGAGTCAGGGTGACGGACGGTTCGGCGGTTGCGGCGAGGATGCGGGCGCATTCGCCTTTTCTGGCGCGGCAGATGGATCGGTTTCCGGACGTGGCCGGCCTGGTGGAAAACGGGGACTTCGAAGGCGCCTGGACAGCCGCGCAGCAAGTCGCCGCGCCCGACGACGGCATCGCCCGCTCGTTGAGGCGCAGGCGCGGCGCGGTGGCGCTGGTGACGGCGGCGGCGGACCTTGCGGGCGCATGGGGATTGGACCGGGTGACGCGCACCCTGTCCGACTTTTCCGACCAGGCACTGGAGGAGGCGCTCGCCGCCGCCATGGCGGAGCGCTATCCCGATGCGGAGAACCGGGGTTTCGTGGTTTTGGCGCTCGGCAAACATGGTAGCCGGGAACTGAATTATTCCTCCGATATCGATCCAATCCTGCTCTACGATCCCAAGACGCTGCCCCATGGCGAACGGGAGGACCCGGCCGACGCGGCGGTCCGGATCGGACGGCGGGTCAGCGAATTGCTGAACGCCCGCGACGGCGACGGCTATGTGTTCCGGGTGGACCTGCGCCTGCGGCCATCCCCGGAGGCGACTCCCATCGCCCTGCCGGTGGAGGCGGCGATCGGCTATTATGAATCGACCGCGCTTGGCTGGGAGCAGGCGGCGTTCATCCGCGCACGGCCTGCGGCGGGCGACATCGCGCTGGGCGACTATTTCATGCACGCGATCCGGCCCTTTGTCTGGCGGCGGAGCCTGGATTTCGGCGCGATCGACGCGATCACCGACATTAGCCGCCGCATCCGCGACCATTATTCGCAAGGGCAGGCCTTTGGGCCGGGCTATGACCTGAAACGCGGGCGCGGCGGCATCCGCGAAGTCGAATTCTTCGCCCAGGTGCATCAGCTCATCCATGGCGGGCGCGATCCTTCGCTGCGCTCCGGCAATACGCGGGAGGCGCTGCGGGCGCTGGCGGCGGCCGGGGTGTTCGAACCCGAAGTCGCGGCGAAGCTGGACGATGCCTATGTCCTCTTCCGCACCGTCGAGCATCGCTTGCAGATGGTGGAGGACCGCCAGACCCATGAGCTGCCCAAATCGGTTGAGGCGATGGACAATGTCGCGCGCCTCCACGGCCTGGCGGACGGCGCGGCGCTGCTCGACCTGCTGCGCCCGCAGGTGCAGTGGGTGGGCGGCAATTACGACCGCCTTACCCCGGCGGCGGCCGAGGAATCCCTGTCCCATGACGAGGACCGGCTGAGGGCGCAGCTTTCCGGCCTGGGTTTTGCCGATCCGGAAACGCCGCTGGCGCGCATTGCCCGATGGCGATCGGGCACGATCCGGGCGCTGCGCAGCGGCCCCTCGCGGGAGGCGTTGGAGGAATTGCTGCCGGGCCTGATGCGCACGCTGGCCGCCGCGCCCGATCCGGCGCGGGCGCTCAACCGGCTGGACGACCTGATCGGGCGGCTGCCGAGCGCGATCAACTTCTTCAAGCTGCTGGCGGCCCGCCCCGGCCTTGCGGAATTGCTGGTCGAACTGCTCAGCCATGCGCCGACGCTGGCCGATGCGCTGGGGCGGCGGGCGGAGCTGCTGGACGGCCTGATCGACACCTCCGCCTTCGATCCGCCGCCCTCCGTCGCGATATTGGCCGAACAGTTCGCCCGGCTGGAGGAGGGCGAGGATTATCAGGCCCTGCTCGACCGCGTGCGCCAGCGGGTGAACGACCGCCGCTTCGCCCTGGGCGCGCAGATCATCCGCGGCGGCGATCCGCTGGCGGCGGGGCGGGGCTATTCCCGCGTGGCCGAAGCCGCGATCGAGGCGCTGAGCGCCGCCACCGTCGCGGAATTCGAGCGTACTCATGGGAAAGTGCCCGGCGGCGAGATGGTGATATTGGCGCTGGGCAGGCTGGGCGGAGGGGTGCTGACCCATGCGTCGGACCTCGACCTCGTCTATCTCTTCACCGGCAGCTTCGAAACCGAATCCGACGGCGCCAAGCCTTTGGGCGCGACGCAATATTTCAACCGCCTCGGCCAGCGGATCACCAACGCGCTTTCGGTGCAGACGGCGGCGGGGCCGCTGTACGAGGTCGACACGCGCCTCAGGCCCTCTGGCGCGCAAGGCCTGCTGGCGGTCAGCCTCGACAGCTTCGCCCGCTACCAGCGGGAGGAGGCCTGGACCTGGGAGCATCTTGCGCTCACCCGCGCCAGGCCTGTCTTCGGCTCCGATGCGGCGCGGGCCGCGCTGGGCGCGATCCTGACTGGAACGCTGGGGCGGCCCCGCGATTTCGACGAACTGGCGCGCCATGCGGTGAAGATGCGCGGCGACATCGGGAAGCATAAGCCGCCGGCCAGCGATCTCGACGTCAAGCTGGTGCCCGGCGGTCTCGTCGACCTGGAATTTCTGATCCACGTCACCCAGTTCCGCCACAATATGGCGTTCGACCCTGACCTGCGCGCCGCGCTGGAGCAGTTGGTCGCGGCGGGCCATCTACCGGGCGAGTTGATCTCCGCCCACGACCTCATCACGCGCTTTCTGGTCGTTTCCCGCCTCGTTTCGCCCAAATCGACCGAGCCGCCCGAAGCCACCCGCCCGCTGGTGGCCCGCGCCTGCGGCGTCGAAAGCTGGGACGCCCTGCTTGAAAGCTACGCGCAGGCCCGGCAAAGGGTCGGTGACGCGTGGGCGGCGCTGGCCGCGCCCTTCAAGGAGGAATGACGATGCTGGACGTGGGCGATGCCGTGCCGGAACTGGGCCTGAAGGACGCGGACGGGGCCGATTTCACCCTGGCGCGCTATCGGGGCAAGCCGCTGGTCGTCTATTTCTACCCCAAGGCGGACACGCCCGGCTGCACCAATGAAGCGAAGGATTTCACCGCGCTTTCCGCCGATTTTGCAGCATTGGGCGTGCCGGTGGTCGGCATATCCAAGGACAAGCCCGCCAGGCTCAAGAAATTCGCGGATAAATATGGCCTGACCGTCACGCTCGCCTCCGACGAACCGGGCGACATGTGCGAAGCCTTCGGCACCTGGGTCGAGAAGTCGCTCTACGGCCGCAAATATATGGGGATCGAACGGGCGACCTTCCTGGTCGGCGCGGACGGCAAGATCCTGCGCGTCTGGCCGAAGGTGAAGGTCAAGGGCCATGCCGCCGAGGTGCTGGAGGCCGGACAAGCCCTTTGACCCTGCCGGTTTCCCTCGACAGCGTGGGCGCGGCCTGCGCCCATGTGCTATTGACGCCCGATCCGCTGGCCAAGCTGATGGCGGCGCGGGCGGTGGCGCGGAACTGGCGGCTGGGGCGGCTGGCGCATCGCTTCGACGTCGCCATGCCGGATCGCCCGGCGCGCCCGGAAAAGCCCGAACTGCTGCCGCCCAACCGGATGCCCAAGCGCGGCAAGATCGGCTCGGAGCGGGCGCGGATCGCGATGCTGCACGCGCTTGCCCATATCGAATTCGTCGCGATCGACCTCGCCTTCGACCTGATCGGGCGCTTCGGCGGGGAGTTTCCGCCGGAATTTACCGACGAGTGGATGCGCGTCGGCGCCGACGAAGCGATGCATTTCGCGCTGCTCGACCGCAGACTGCGCCAGTTCGGCAGCTTCTACGGCGCTTTGCCCGCTCATGACGGGCTTTGGCAGGCGGCCAGCGAAACGGCGCATGATGCGCTCGCCCGCCTCGCCATCGTGCCGATGGTGCTGGAGGCCCGCGCCCTCGACATCACGCCCGCCACCATAGAGCGGTTCGAAGGGGCGGGGGACGAAGCGTCGGCGCGCATGTTGCGCCGCATTATGACAGATGAGATTCGGCATGTCGCGGCCGGGACGACATGGTTCGGCCATGCGACGAAACGACTGGGCGTGGACCCGGCCAATCATTACCAAATCCTTGTGAAACGCCACTTTAGGGGCGCGTTGAAGCCTCCGTTCAACGACTCGGCGCGCCGACAAGCCGGTTTAGCGCGGGAATTTTACACGCCGCTTGCACAATAAGGCGGGACATGTCCTCTTTGTTCCAGCGGGTGGCGGCATCAGCCGCATTTTGGAAACGTGGGGATTAGGCCGAGAGGCGCAAAGCCTCCGGTCGAGAGTCGGGGTCGGCATGTTGGTTCTTCATTCTGATAATGCGCGCGCTGCGCGATGGTTCCGTTCTGCGCTTAAAATTGCTGGAGCCATGAGCATGGCGGGAGCGCTCTGCGCTGCTGTCCCGGCTCAGGCCAAGGCGGACGAAGACGATCCCTATGGCGAAGCGTCGGAAATCAACACCAGCGCGCTCGGTCCGGCCGATGTCGGCTTTTCCAATCTCTTTTCCAGCCTTCAGCGGCTCGATGGCCAGGCCAAGACGGCCAACTACATCCCTTCGGGACGTCCGGTCGAGAAACTTTCCCTGACCTCCAATTTCGGCGTCCGCTCCGACCCCTTCAACGGCGGCGCCCGCATGCACAAGGGCATCGACATCCCCGGCCCGCTGGGCACCAAAATCTACGCGACCGCCGACGGCATCGTCAGCCGCGCCGGCTGGGCCAGCGGCTATGGCAATCTCGTCCAGATCTCGCATGGCGGCGGCATGGAGACGCGCTACGGCCACATGTCGAAGCTGCTCGTCGCCGCCAACAGCTATGTGCATCGCGGCCAGTTGATCGGCTTGATGGGCTCGACCGGCCGTTCGACCGGCAGCCATCTGCATTATGAAGTGCGCGTCGACGGCCAGGCGATCAACCCGATCCCCTTCGTCGCCGGACCGGATTATCTGGTGGCGATGAACACCAAGCCGCCGATCGCCATGGGTGGCCCCACCAAGGCCCAGGAAAAGGCCGCCGAATAAGCGGGTCTTTCATCTCCCTTTCCCAAGGCCCGGTCCGCGAAAGCTTGCCGGGCCTTTTGCTTGATCCTATCTAAAAGCGATGACCGATATAGACCTGACCTCTTCTGCCGCCGCTCGCGTGGCCGAAATCGCCACCAAGCAGGGCAAGCCCGCCATATTGCGCCTGGCTGTGGAGGGTGGGGGCTGTTCGGGCTTCCAATATCGCTTCGGCCTGGCCGATGCGGTGGAGACGGACGACATAGCGGTCGAGCGCGACGGCGTGACGCTGGTGGTCGATGACGTCAGCATCGACCTCGTGCGCGGATCGGCGGTCGATTTCGTGTCCGATCTGGGCGGCAAGGCGTTCAAGGTGACGAACCCCAACGCCACCGCCGGCTGCGGCTGCGGCACCAGCTTCTCGGTCTGATAGCACTCTCTCCCCGTTCGGGCTGAGCCCTTCGACCGGCTCAGGGCAGGCTTGTCGAAGCCCTTCATTTCCTTAAAAGGGCACGCGCTGGTTTGATGCGATTCAGGCCGACCGAACGAAAGACACGCCCCCCATGCGCATCGCCACCTTCAACATCAACGGAATCAAGGCGCGCCTGCCGCGTCTGCTGGAGTGGCTGGACGAGACCCGCCCTGACATCGCTTGCCTTCAGGAAATCAAGACCTCCGACGACACTTTCCCGGTCAAGGACATAGAAGAGGTCGGCTATGGCGCGATCTGGCACGGGCAGAAGGGGTTCAACGGCGTCGCCATCCTGGCGCGGGGCGAAACCCCGGTCGAGGTACGCCGCGGTCTGGAGGGCGAGCCGGAGGATGAGCATAGCCGCTATCTCGAAGCCGATGTGAAGGGCCTGCGCGTCGCCAGCATCTATTTGCCCAATGGCAATCCCCAGCCGGGCCCGAAATTCGACTATAAACTCCGCTGGATGAAGCGCCTGCGCGACCGCGCCACGGAAATCTGGGCGGAGGAAGTCCCCGCCATCCTCGCGGGCGATTATAATGTCATCCCCCGCGACAAGGACGTCTATTCGGTCAAGGCCATGGCGGACGACGCGCTGATGCAACCGGAAAGCCGCGCCGCCTATCGCCGGCTGCTGGGCGACGGCTGGACCGACGCCATCGCTTCCCGGCATCCGGCGGGCGGGGTGTGGACCTATTGGGACTATCAGATGAACGCCTGGCCGCGTGATGCGGGGTTCCGGATCGATCATCTGCTGCTCAGCCCGGCCGCCGCCGACCGCCTGATCGACGCCCAGGTCGACAAGGATTTCCGCGGGCGGGAGAAGGCGAGCGACCATGCCCCGACCTGGGTGGAATTGTCGTAACCTCCTTTGACGGCGGTTTTTGACCATTAGGGAAAGGTTAAATCCTCCCTGCGCGAAGCGTGGGGAGGGGGACCAGCCACAGGCTGGTGGAGGGGAAAGGACACGACCTGCGCATTTTCCCCTCCGTCAGCGCTTCGCGCTGTTGAACGGAGGTATGCGAATCCGTTCAAGTCCCCATCTCCCGATGGGGAGGATTAAGAAGGCCGCTCTCCACCATTCACCCCTTCACCGCCTCCGCCACCCGAATCCCCGGCAAGGCCCCCGGATCGCCCATATCCTGACCGATCCATGCGCCGCCCTGCCGGAAATAAGCCACATGATGTCCGCGCTGGAAGCTGGCGCCGTCCCACACCACCACCTGCAATTCGATCTCGTCATGGCGGCGGACATGCAGCCAGTTGAAGCTTTGCGGTTCCGCATTGCGCAGCCGGGTGGAGGTCGCCGTCCCTGCCTGGATCACCAGCGCCCCGCCGGCATCGGCCACCATCTTCTCCGCCGCCGCCGCATAGGTGCGATGGAAATGCCCCGCCAGCGCGATATGGATGCCCGCCTGCGCGGTTGCCCGCACCGCATCCTCATGCCGCCCGACGGCTTCGCTCAACTCCCCGCCTTTCCCGATCGGCATGGCGAACAGCGGATGATGCGTGACGAGGATGCGCGCCTTCTCCGGCGCCACATGCGCGAAGCGTTGCCTTAGCAGGCGCATCTGGTCGCGGTTGATGCGCCCGTCCTTGATCGTCAGCGACCGCGCCGTGTTGAGGCCCAGTATCGCGACCTCGTCATCCTCGTAAAAGGGGCAGAGATCGTTGCTGACATAACGTTTGTAGTGGCGCAGCGGCGCCCCGAAACGGCGGGCGAGATTATAGAGCGGCACGTCATGATTGCCCGGAACGACCAGCAATTTCATCCCCGCCGCGCGCAGCCGGTTCAGCCAGGCGGCGGCCTGCCGGAACTGGTCGCGCTGGGCCCGCTGGGTGAAATCGCCGCTGATGACGACCAGGTCGGGCTGGCGCTGTTGCAGCCAGGCTTCGGCGGCGGCGACGATCTTTGGATCATGCGCGCCGAAATGAATGTCGGATAGATGAGCGATGCGGGCCATGCCCCCTGAATGAGCGTGGGCCGCCAATGGTTTCGGACCTCAGGACGCAGTTGCGTGTTGTTGAGGCATGGAAATGAAATCCCCCTCCCAAAAAAGCCTGTTCCACAAGGACCTGCCCCGCGAAGCGGCGCTGATCGTCAACGTCCACTCCCGCCGGGGGGAGGCGCTGTTCAAGGACGCCAGGGCCTTGCTGGAACAGGCGGGCCTGCGCCTGATCGCCGCCCATGCGGTGGACGACCCGGACCGCTTGCAGGAAACGGTCCGACAGGCCGTCGCACAGGGCGCGCCGATGGTGATCGTCGGCGGCGGCGACGGATCGCTGTCGGGCACGGTGGACGAGCTGGTGGGCAAGGACTGCGTTTTCGGCGTGCTGCCGCTCGGCACCGCGAACAGCTTCGCCCGGACCCTGGGCATTCCGCTCGATCTGGAGGGGGCGGTGGCGGCCATTGCCGGAGGCCAGCGGCGGCGGATCGACCTTGGCATGATCGACCAGGATTATTTCGTGAACGCGGCGTCGCTGGGCCTGTCCCCGATGATCGGCAAGACGGTGCCGCACAGGCTCAAACGCTATCTGGGGCGGATCGGCTATCTGCTCTGGGCGGTCAAATGTTCCATCGGTTTCCGCGCCTTCCGGCTGGTGCTGGATGATGGCGCGCGCGAACGGCGCATGTGGTCGACGGAGGTGCGCATCCTGAACGGTCCCTATCATGGCGGGGTGGCGCTGTCCGATCAGGCCGATGTGGACACGGGCGAGATAGTGATCCAGGCGGTGGTCGGACGCAGCCATGCGCGGCTCGCCTGGGATTGGTACGCCAAATTCTTCAGGCTGCGCGACCGGAACGCCCATACGGAGGAATTTCGCGGCAAATCCTTCCGCATCGAAACGGTGCCGCCCCAGCGCATCTCCATTGACGGGGAAGTGCTGGCCAGGACTCCCGCGACGGTCAGGATCGCGGCGGGGGCGGTGGATGTGGCGGTGCCGTAATAATTCCCCTCCCGCAGGCGGGAGGGGCTAGGGGTGGGCGCGAGCGAAGCGAGCTTCTGCGCTCTCGGTCAGGGGAAGGTCGTCGCTGGCGCAGCAAGCCCGCCTGCGGGGAGGGACTTCAGAGCGCCTTCTCATACACCTGATAAATCTTGTTCACCCGGCTCTCAATGGCATCCGCGATGGCGTTCATGCCCTGATTGTCGTCCAGCACCCAGCCGATTTCCCCCCGCGTCGCGCCATAGTTCGCGGTCGCGTTGCGGCGGATATATTCGATCATCATGAAGGCCAACTGGCTCGCCATGCGAGAGGATTGCAACCGCTGCACCACGCCCATCAGCGGCACCCGCATGGTCCGCACCTGGGGCTTGCGCAGCCACCACAGCAGCTTCGCCCAGCCGAAGGGGAAAAGCGAACCGTTGAGCGGCGCGATCGCCTCATTGAGATCGGGCAGCGTCATCATGAACGCCACCGGCTCGCCTTCCAGCTCCGCGATCATGATCAGGTCGTTGAACACGATCGGCTTCAACTGCTTGCCGAAATGGGCGACCTCCTCGTCGGTGATCGGCACGAAGCCCCAATTATTGCCCCAGGCGTCGTTCAATATGGCCAGGATGATCGCCGCCTCGCTGTCGAATTTCGCCTTGTCGACCTTGCGGATGCGGATGCGTTCATTCTTCTCGCCCGACTGGACGATGCGCTGGATCAGCGGCGGGAATTGATGGGTGATGTCCAGCTCATAGGTTTTGAGCTGCTTGATCGGCCGATAGCCCGCGCCCTCGACCATGGCCCGATATTCCGGCCTGGCATGGCCCATCATCACCGTCGGCTTATGGTCGAACCCCTCGATCAGCAGCCCCGGCTCCTCCCAGATGGACAGGGAGATCGGCCCGAGCGAGCGGGTCATCCCCTTGGCCCGCAGCCAGCCCTCCGCTGCCGCGATCAGCGCTGCGCCGACCTCCGCATCTTCCGCCTCGAACAGCCCGAAATTGCCCGTGCCCGGCCCCATGCCCTGCTCGGCGGGCTGGGCCAGCGCCAGATGATCCAGATGCGCCGACACCCGCCCGACGACCCTACCGCCCCGGCGCGCCAGGAAATATTGCGCCTCGGCATGGCCGAAAAAGGGGTTCTTGCCCGGCGTGATCAGGCTGTAGACCTCATCCTTCAGCGGCGGCACCCAATTGGGATCATTGGCATAAAGCCGCCAGGGCAGGTCGACGAAAGCCTTGCGATCGGCCTTGGACATGACGGGGGTGATAACCAGTTCGTTATTGGCCACGCGGGGGGAGCTTTCGCAAGAGCAAGACTGTTGGATCAGGACGGATCGTCGCTTGTTTCGCGAATGTCAATCGGGACATGAGCGGATGGGATCATGATGACCAAATCGTCATGTTGCTGCCCCAATTGCAGCGCATTTACCCTTTAGGAACCACGGCATGACTGTGCACGACCCCCTTATTGCCGCCGCGTCACGCACCAAAAGCGCGATCCCCGACGACGCGGCGCTGCTGCGCGCGGCGGCGGACCTGACCCGCGAGCTGTCGACGGCCAAGCCTTCCCTCTACTGGCCCGACATGCTGGCGTCGGCTTTCATCGGCTATGCCGCGCTGGCCGGGGCGATCCTGACCGACGGCGCGCTGATGCTGGCGTTGGGCGTGGTGGCGATGCTGGCGCTCTACCGCGCGGCGAGCTTCATCCATGAGCTGACCCATATCCGCAAGGGCGCGCTGCCCGGCTTCCGCCTTGGCTGGAACCTGCTCGTCGGCATTCCGCTGATGATCCCTTCGTTCATGTACGAAGAGGTGCATACCCAGCATCACGCCCGCACCCGCTACGGCACGACGAACGATCCGGAATATCTGCCGCTCGCGCTGATGAAGCCCTGGTCGCTGCCTTTGTTCATCCTGGTGGCGGCGCTGGCGCCGGTCGGCCTGATCCTGCGCTTCGGCCTGCTGACGCCGCTCAGCCTGCTGTTCCCGCCGCTGCGGCGGAAAGTGGTGGCGGAATTTTCCGCGCTCTCGATCAATCCCGCCTATCGCCGCCGCGCGCCGGAGGGGGATTTCGCCCGCCAATGGGCCTTGGAGGAAGCGGGCGCCTGCTTCTTCGCGCTGGCGCTGGTCGTCAGCGTCTTCGCCTTCGGCTGGAAGCCGCTGCTCACCTATATGGCGGTGCATTCGGCCATGACCGTCATCAACCAGCTCCGCACGCTGGTCGCGCATCTCTGGGAAAATGAGGGTGAGGCGATGACCGTCACGGCGCAATATCTGGACTCGGTCAATGTGCCGCCGCCATCGCCCTTCGCCGCGATCTGGGCGCCGGTGGGCCTGCGCTACCATGCGCTCCATCACCTGCTGCCAAGCGTGCCCTATCACGCGCTGGGCGAGGCGCATCGCCGCCTGGTGGCGACGCTGGCGAGCGATTCGCCCTATCATAAGGGCAACTACCCCGGCATGTGGCCGCTGGTCGGCAAGATCGCCCGTTCGACGATGGCGAAGCGCTGACGCCTGATTCTAAGGCTCCGTGCTCCTGCGAAGGCAGGAGCCCAGTTCTGCCCTCTCAGAAACATCGCAACGCTTGGCCTGGGCTCTCACGAGCCACCCGTCTCGTTCGAGTGCCTTCGCAGGAGCACGGTCGGTGTGCTACTCCTCCGTCCGGAACAACACCGTCTCGCCCACCAACAGGAACAGCAGAAACGGCGCCCAAGCCGCCAGAAACGGCGGATAAGCCCCCAGATTTCCCATGGCGAGCGAGAAATTATCCGCCACGAAATAGGCAAAGCCCAGCGCCATCCCCATCACGGCGCGCACGAATAACTGCCCCGACCGCGCCAACCCGAAGGCCGCCACAGACCCCAATATCGGCATCAACAGCGCGGACAAAGGCCCCGACAGCTTGTGCCAAAGGCTCCCCTCCAGCTCCGCCGTAGGGCGCCCCGCATCGTGCAGATCGCTGATCGCCGCCTGCAACTGGGTGAAGGTCAGCGCGTCGGGATCGACCTTGGCCAAAGTGAACTGATCCGGCCGGATGTCATGGCCAAAGCGCACCGTGCCGATCTGCCGCTCCGTGCCCCGCGCCACGTCGAACTGCCGCGCTCCCTCCAGCACCCAGCTTTTGTTGGCCGCGTCATAATGCCCCTTGGGCGCCTGGACGATGGTGGTCAGCGTATTGTTGACGCGGTTGAAAATCTCCACCTTGCGGAGTTGGACTCCCGTGCCCCGGCCGGCGACGATGGCGGCGGTCACCAGATTATTGCCGTCGCGCACCCAGGGGCTGGCCTTGATGCCGGTTTCAGGGGGCAGCGGACCATATTCCACCGCCTGCCAGGCCGAAAGCCGCGCCGTGGATCGCGCCACGATCCGCTCGTTGAAGGCATAGCTGATCAGCGCCACGCCCAGCGCCGCCGCCAGCAGGGGCGCCAATATCTGATGCGCCGACAGCCCCGCCGCCTTCATTGAGATGATCTCGCTATTCTGGTTGAGGCTGGCGAGCATGATCAGCGTGCCGAGCAGCACGGAAAAGGGCAGGAAGCGGGCGACGATCTGCGGCGCGCGCAAGGCCACATAATGCCAGAGCTGCGCGTCGCCATTGCCGGCATAGGCGAGGATGTCGCCCGATTCGCCCAGCAGGTCTAGCGTCTGCAGCACCGCGACCAGCATCGCCAGCACCGCGAAGGTCCGCGTCAGGAATAGCCGCGCCATATACCAGCTAAGCTGGCGCGACGGGAAGAAATTGAGCTGAAGCATGGGTCAGGCGGCTCCTTCCGCCACGGTTTTCGCCCCTGGCCGCCGCCGGATGCGGCCTAGCAGGCGGAAAACCTGCTTGGCGATCTTGGCGAAGGCATATTCAAGCGCGGCGATCGGCTGGCCGCCCGGCCGATGCGCGATCACATGGTACATCCACAGGATCAGCCCCGCGAACAGCAGGAACGGCCCCCATAGCGCGATGATCGGATCGATCTTGCCCAGCGATCCCACGCCCTGCCCATATTCGTTGACCTTGTGATAGGTCACGATGAACACGATCGAGAGGAACACGCCCAGCGCCGATGTGGACCGCTTCGGCGGAATGGCGAAGGCCAGCGCGGCCAGCGGCAACAGCAGCATCATCGCCACCTCCACCATGCGGAAATGGAAATTGGCGCGGATCTCGTTGCGCAGCTTGTCGGGCGTGCCGGGATCATGGCCGATCACCACCAGTTCGGGAATGGTCTTCTCCCGGTCGACGTCGCGGCCCCGGAACTTCTCGATCTGCGGCAGGTCGATGGGCAGGTCATGGCTGGAAAAGGACAGGATTCGCGGCGACTTATATTTGGGCGCGTCGTTCACCAGCACGCCGTCGCGCAGGCGGAAGATGATGGTGTCGGGATCGTCGGTCGCCAGGAATTCGCCCTGCGCCGCCGTCACCGCCACGGTCTGGCCGTCCTTGCCGATGGCGCGGACGAAAATCCCTTGCAGGTTGCGGCCTTCGTCCAGGCTGCGTTCGATCCGCAGGGTCATGCGCTTGCCCAGATTGGTGAACTCGCCCACCTTGATCGATGCGCCCAGCGCGCCCGACCGCAGTTCGAACCGCAGTGCCTCATAGGCGTGGCGGGACAGCGGCTGGACGAAGCCGACAATGCCGAAATTGAGCAGCGCCAACGCGATCGCAAACATATAGGGCACGCGCAGCAACCGGCCGTAGGACAGGCCGACGGCCCGCATCACGTCCAGCTCGGACGACATGGCCAGCTTGCGGAAGGCCAGCAATATGCCCAGCATCAGGCCGATGGGAATGCCCAGCGACAGATATTCGGGCATCATGTTCGCCAGCATGCGCCACACGACGCTGACCGGCCCGCCCTCCGCCGCGACGAAGTCGAACAGGCTCAGCATCTTGTCGAGCACCAGCAGCATGGCCGAGATCACCAGCGTCCCCAACATGGGCAGGGCGATCAGGCGGGCGAGGTATCTGTCGGTGGCGGTCAGCATTTCTCTATGTGGTCGTCCCATCACCATGATTTGGCCGCAAACCCCCCCCATATGCGAGTCAGGTAAGTTGCGGGGCGAACAGGGGCTCGCCGTCCGGTGTCACTGGGCGGCTATAGCTTCACGGAGTTGGATGGTCATGTTCAAAGTTGCAATGGGTCTGATGTCGGTGGGGGCCTTGTTCGCCGCCGCCCCGGCCATCGCCCATGGTATGGAGATCGGCAACGACCTGGAACGCTGCTCCGCCACGGCCAAGGGCCCGGCGGTGCTGGTCGACGTGCGCGGCTTTGCCGCCCCGACCGGGAAGGTGCGCGTGCAATCCTATCCCGCGACCAAGGGAGCCTGGCTGGCCAAGGGCGAGTGGCTGGGCCGCATCGACGTGCCGGTGAAGGTCGTGGGTGGCGAGATGCGCTTCTGCATGCCGGTGCCGCAGCCCGGCAAATATGGCATCGCCGTGCGCCACGACCGCGACGGCAACGGTAAGACCGACATTTCCCGCGACGGCGGCGGCTTTTCCAACAATCCATCGATCAGCATCTTCAACCTGGGCAAGCCGGGGGTCGAAAAGGCGGCCTTCTACGCAGGGCCGGGGGTGACGAAGATCACCATCAACCTCAAATATATGTGATCCCCTGAGCATGGTCCGCGTCGCCCTTTTGTCCAATCCGAAATCCACGGGCAACCGGCAGACGCTTCCGCGCGTGCGCAGCTATTGCGCCAGCAATCCCGACATTTTCCATTATGAGGTGGAACATGTCGACCAGATCGGCCGGGCGCTTCAGACCATCGCCCGCGTCGATCCCGTCGTCATCGTCATCAACGGCGGCGATGGCACGGTGCAGGCGGCGCTGACGGAACTCTATCAGGGCGAGCATTTCCAGGGCCGCGTGCCGCCGATCGCAGTGCTGCCCAACGGCAAGACCAATCTGATCGCGCTCGACCTCGGCATCCATGGCGATCCGATCAAGGCGTTGGAGAGGATCGTCCAGATCGCCAAGGCGGGCGTCGACGATCATGTCGTGGCGCGCGAACTGATCGCGCTGTCGGACGGGCAGGCGGAAAGCCGGCCGGTGCTGGGCATGTTCCTGGGCGGGGCGGGGCTGGCCGATTACATGCTCTATTGCCGCAACCAGATCTATCCGCTGGGCCTGTCCAATGGAATCAGCCATTTCCTGACGGCGCTGGCCGTGGTCGTGTCGCTGCTGTTCGGCATTCGTGCCCGATTCCTGCCGCAATCCAGCCATCCGGTGCGCATTTCGCTGATCCGTGAGGGCCAATTGGCGGGGCGTTTCGCCGTGCTGATCGTGACGACGCTGGAAAAGCTGTTGCTGGGCGTGCAGCCGGGCGACAGCAGGCGCGGCAATATGAAGCTGATGGCCGTCGACCAGAACCTCCCCGCGCTGCTGCGCCTCGTCTGGGCGAGCGTCACCAACCGCGTGGGCAAGGCGCAGATGCAGGGCATTCATCTGGAACAGGGCGACGTGATCCGCATAGAGGGCGACCACAGCAGCGTCATCCTGGACGGCGAACTGTTCGAAGCCTCGGAAGGCAAGCCCATCGTCCTACGCTCCACCGAACCAGTGCCGTTCCTCCGCCTGGCGGCGTGACTTGGCGGTTTGGGGTGGTTTCTTGTCCTTCCATAGTCGTTACCCTGAACTTGTTTAGCTGCGCTGGCCTGCGGCTCAGGGTCCATTTCTCCGGATTGAGCCTTGGTTCGTGGGGAGAAATGGATGCTGAAACAAGTTCAGCATGACGAATGAGGGATAGGCCAGCTTACGTCCGCAACTGGCCATTCCCAGACCCTGCCCCAGAACAATAGGTAGCCCAACGGCAACAGGCCCCCCCAAAAAGCGTCCTATTTCTCCAACAGGCGCCCATTTCAGCCTGTCCTATTCCGCACCCACCGCTCTATCCCGCATCCCTCTTTGAAACGTCCGATAAACCCCGCGATCCCCTACGCGCGCCCGGGCATGCGCGCGCATACACTGTGAACTTCGACGCAAAACCGCCATTCGCGACCATTTCTCGCTAACCTATGTCCCGCAAATCCCGGCGCATCCCGATCAATGCTTCGGCTTGAGCGCTTCGGCCAGCGAAACAGTCGCGCTCCCCCGCCGCGCAGGCCCCGCCTGACTCGGATCGGCCTTCCACCCGCTCAGATACAGGATCGCCATCTGTTCCGCCGTTCGCCCATCCTCATCCGCCGCCGCCGCGAAATGCCCGGCCGCGCCGACCAGCGCCTCCCGCCGCAACACAGGCGCCCGCGACACCAGCGCATTGCCCGCGCCCATGCCCCGCAGATCATGCATCAGCCGCAGCACATCGCCATAGCGCACCGTCAGCACATCCCCATCCGCGACCGGCATGGTGAAGCCCGCCCGCGCCAGCAGATCGCCCGCCGAGCGCACATCCACCTGGGGATGGACATGCTGCCCGGCCCGGTCGCCTTCGCCCGCCATCAGCGCCGCCCGCAACCGGGGCAGCGAACCAGCGCCGGTAAAGGCCGCCAGCATCAGCCCGTCGGGCCGCAACAGCCGCCGCATCAGGATCAGCGCGCCGGGCAGATCGTTGACGCTGTCGAGTGTGCCGCAAGCGATCACCAGATCGAAGCTTTCATCGGCAAAGGGCAGGGCGTCCTCATCCACCTGCACGCCCCCCTGCGCCTTCGCCGCCGCAAAGCCGGGATCGGCGCAGACGACGCGCTTGCCCATCGCCTCCAGCGCCGCCCGGGCGCTGCCGTCGGGACAGCCGATGACGAGGACCTCCTGAAAATCCCGCTGCACATCGCCCAGCCGGTCGAGCAGTTCGTCCAACATCGCCCGATACAGGAAGTCATGGTCGGCAAAGCGCGCCATCATCCGGTCGCGCCTTTTGGCGCGCAGGGCGCGGTCGAAGATGTCGGCATGGGTCATGGCGGGCCTTGTGCAACGGCGGAGGAGCGGGAACAAGGGAGATGATGTCCCTTTCCCCGCTTCTCAAGACCGCGCCTTTGCTCAAAACCCTGTTGCGCCCTCTGGTCGACTATGCCCTGCCGCCCCGCTGCCCCGGCTGCGGCGAGATTGTGGAGGCGGACGACGCCTTCTGCCTCAGTTGCTGGAGCGGAATGCGGTTCCTGGGCGCGCCCTGCTGCGCCCGCTGCGGCGTGCCGTTCGACTATGATCGGGGCGCCGGGGCCGAATGCGGCGCCTGCCTGGCCGATCCGCCGCCCTTCGACAGCGCGCAGGCGGTGCTGGCCTATGGCGATGTCGCCCGCGCCGTGGCGCTGCGGCTCAAATATGGCCGCCGCATCGGCCTCGCCCGGCTGATCGCGAAGCAGATGGCGCGGCAGGTTCCGGCGCTGGAGGATGCGGTCATCGTGCCGGTGCCGCTGCATCGCTGGCGACTCTGGTGGCGCGGCTTCAACCAGTCGGCCCTGATCGCCCGCCATCTGGCGCGGCTGACGGGCTTGCCGGTCGACAACCACGCCCTGCTGCGCACCCGTCGCACCCAGCCCCTGCGCGGCATGAGCCCGAAGTTCCGGGCCAGGGCGGTGCGCGGCGCCTTTGCGCTCGCGCCGGGCCATGACCTCAAAGGCCGCGCCGTGCTGCTGATCGACGATGTCCACACCAGCGGCGCGACGGCCGCCGCATGCGCCCGCGTGCTGAAACGCGGCGGCGCGGCGAGCGTTCACCTGCTGTGCTGGGCGCGGGTGCTGCCGGACAGCGCCGATTGACAAATAGCCGCCGAACCACAATTTCGACGATCAAGGAGTGAAATATGGCGAAGGTCGAAATCTATACCAAGGCCTGGTGCGGCTATTGCGCCCGGGCGAAGGCTCTGCTCGACGGCAAGGGCGTGGCGTTCGAGGAATATGACATTACCATGGGCGGCCCCAAGCGCCAGGAGATGCTGGACCGCGCCCATGGCGGGACGACGGTGCCGCAAATCTTCATCGACGGCCAGCATATCGGCGGCAGCGACGACATGGCGGCGCTGGACCGCCAGGGCAAGCTCGACGCATTGCTGGGAGCATAGGCAGGATGCGCGCCGCCATCTTCCAGATGACCAGCGGGATCGACCCCGCCGCCAACGCCGCCGCGATCGTGGAGATGGCCGCGCGCGCCAAGGGGGAGGGGGCGGACATGCTCTTCACCCCCGAAATGGCCGGCTATCTGGACCGCGACCGGCAGCGGGCGGCGGCGACCCTGCGGTCGGAGGCGGACGATCCGGTGTTGGCGGCGGTGCGCGACGCCGCGGCGAAACAGGGGCTGTGGGTCCATCTTGGTTCCCTGCCGCTGAAGGATGAGCGCGCCGACGGCCGCTGGGCCAATCGCAGCTTCATGATCGACGGCAACGGCGCAATCCGCGCCCGGTACGACAAGATCCACCTGTTCGACGTCGATCTGGCGACGGGCGAAAGCTGGCGCGAATCGTCCGTCTATGGGCCGGGCGAACAGGTCGTCGCGGTCGATACCCCGTGGGCGCGGATGGGCTTGTCGGTCTGCTACGACATGCGCTTTCCCGATCTCTACCGGGCGCTCACCAATGCGGGCGCCACGGTGCTGCTGACGCCCGCCGCCTTCACCGTGCCGACCGGTAAGGCGCATTGGCATGTCCTGCTGCGCGCGCGGGCGATCGAGGCGGGCTGCTTCGTCATCGCCGCCGCCCAGACCGGCCATCATGCCGACGGCCGCGACACCTATGGGCACAGCCTGATAGCTGACCCATGGGGGGACATTGTCCTGGAGATGGGCGAGCAGGCGGGTCTTGCTCTTGCGGAGATCGACCTGTCGCGCATAGAGGACGTGCGCGGGCGGGTGCCCGCGCTCGCCAACCGGCGATCCTTGCCCATGGATGTGACAGTGTCGTGATCGTTTTCGACCTCAAATGCGAATCCCAAGGCCATGTGTTCGAGGCGTGGTTCGGTTCCAGCGCCGATTATGAGGATCAGAAGGCGCGGGGCCTGCTGAGCTGCCCGCTGTGCGGCGACGCGCATGTTGGCAAGGCGGTGATGGCCCCGGCGGTCGCGCCCAAGGGCAACAGCCGCGTGGAAGTGCTGCCTGCCGCCGCTTCCTCCGACGGCGCCTCGATTGCGATGGGGGCCGGCGAGGAGGCGAAGATGCGCGAGCTGGTGCAGGCGCTGGCAAGGGCGCAGCAGAAGGCGCTGGAGGATTCCACTTGGGTCGGGCGGGATTTTGCCGAGCAGGCCCGCGCCATGCATTATGGCGAGCAGGATCGCGCCAGCATCCACGGCGAAGTCGCGCTCAGCGAGGCGCGAGCATTGATCGCGGAGGGCGTGGAAGTGGCGCCCTTGCCCTTTCCGGTGGTTCCGCCCGAAGCGAAGAATTGACCGCGCCCCGTTCGCGGAATAGAGCCGTCACCGGGCACCCGTAGCTCAGCAGGATAGAGCATCAGATTCCTAATCTGAGGGCCACAGGTTCGAATCCTGTCGGGTGCACCACACATTGCTAAGTTATTGGAAAAGAAGAGAAATTTTCCATACCACCTCATCGATCGTTGAATTTCGTCCGATGGGTGCGGTGACGACCATCTTCATGCGTTGCCCCTGTCCGGCCCGGCATTTTGTTCTTTAGTTATCAGGTTTGATAATGGGATGACGAATATTGGGGCAGTTTTGTCATAAAGTTTGAATCTTGTTCGAGGCACCACACATTCTCGCTTTGCGAGGTCTTCCGAGCCTGGTCTGTGCATGGACTCCAAAATGGCGCAGTTCCGCGCCATTATCCCGAGGCGTTGACCAACCGGGTGCCACAGAGCCGCTCCTTTCGGCCCCAGCGCCACAAAAAAGGCCCCGCGTCTACGGGGCCCCTTCGAGTGGCACACGGTTTCGGCGAGAGGCCTATTCACCAAACCCGAGCGCCTTGCGCTGATCCTTCCAGTCCAGTGGAATGGCCGCATGCTTCATGAGGCGCCGCGGCGTCAGCGATGGTGGTTGGCGGCCTTCCAGAATGGCGGTGATGATGTCAGGAGCGAGAAACGCCAATCGTGCAATCCGTTCTGCCGCGCGGTCGTTCATGCCGAATGACTCGGTGAAAAGCCGCTGTCGAGCAGCTTCGGCTTTGCGGAGCAGAGCTACCAACTTGAGATTGACGCTGGGCTTCTGCTCTTGGCTGGACCTCAGCACGAGCTTGAGATTGCGACCACGCTGATCAGGCGCCGTGGTGATGATGAGTGGCAGGGGGATGCCATCAAGGAAGTCGAATGGAATGTGCAGCCTTGAATGAAGATTTTCCACACTTATTGGGTGCCACCAAGGGCGCGGCAGCCCGTCGGGAACGCCATTGATAGGCCCCGTTTCTAAGCCTTATGCCGGAACAGGGGAGAGAAATACGGGAACTTCGTTGCCGGCCTGACGTCTCAATATCATGAGCGTGGCAGGCGCCTCTTTCTGATTATGTTCGGTTGCTCTGACTATTTGGCTATTTGCGAGCGGCTTTCAATCAAGCTGCCGCCTATGCATGTGGAGCGGCGTGCAAAATTGACCCCCTTAGCGGGGTGATCGGCGTCTAAAATTGACCCCCATCATTCCAGAGTGTGAGGCGTCGCGGCTTGGACTTCCAGGCGGCGAGGATGGGGATGTTGATTGTGGAGACTATTGCCAAGATTCGCAGGGAGCACAGGGAAGGTAAGCCGATCAAAGAGATCGCGCGTGATTTACGGTTGTCGCGCAACACGGTGCGCAAGGCGATCCGTGCGCCGGAGGCGGATTTCAGCTACGAACGCAAGGAGCAGCCTCGACCGCAGACCGGGCCATTTCGCGAACGGCTGGACGAGTTGTTGGTGCAGAACGAGGAACGGCCCCGGCGTGATCGGCTACGGCTGACACGGATACACGATCTTCTGGAGCGTGAGGGTTTCACCGGCTCCTACGATGCGGTTCGGCGCTATGCGGCACGCTGGAAGCGCGAACGCCGGACCGACGGCGGCGATATGAGCAAGGTGTTCATCCCGCTCATGTTCCGGCCGGGTGAGGCCTATCAGTTCGACTGGAGCCACGAGGACGTGGAGATCGCCGGCAAGCCGATGCGGGTGAAGGTAGCTCATATGCGGTTGTGCTGGTCGCGGGCGCCGTATGTGCGGGCCTATCCGCGCGAGACCCAGGAGATGCTCTTTGACGCGCATGCCCGGGGCTTTGCCTTTTTTGGCGGGGTGCCGACGCGCGGCATTTACGACAACATGAAGACCGCGGTGACGAGCGTGTTCACCGGCAAGGAGCGGGTGTTCAACCGGCGCTTCCTGATCATGACGGATCATTATGGCGTCGAGCCTGTGGCTTGCAGCCCGGCGGCAGGCTGGGAGAAGGGACAGGTCGAGAACCAGGTCCAGACCAGCCGGGAGCGGCTGTTCAAGCCCCGGTTGCGCTTTGCCAGCCTCGAAGAGCTGAACGCCTGGCTGGAGGCCGAGTGCCGACGGTGGGCCGAGCGTTATGCCCATCCAGATCTGGAAGACATGACCATTGCGCAGGCGCTGGAGATGGAACGATCCTCGCTGCAGTCATTGGCCACGCCCTTTGACGGCTTCTTCGAGAGCGAACATGTGGCGAGCGCAACCTGCCTGGTGAGCTTCGATCGCAACCGATACTCGGTCATGGCGAGTGCGGCCCGGGAGGCGGTGCAACTGCGCGCCTATGCCGACAGGATCGTCATCCGTTGTGCAGGCCAAGCGGTTGCCGAGCATGCTCGCGTGTTCGGCCGCAACCAGACGGCGTTCAACCCTTGGCATTATCTGCCGGTCCTGATCCGCAAGCCGGGAGCATTGCGCAACGGCGCTCCCTTCCAGGACTGGGATCTTCCGCCGGCCCTGGCCCAACTGCGCCGCAAGCTGGGCAAAAGCGATGACGCAGATCGGCGCTTCGTCCGGGTGCTGGCAGCAGTGCCCGAAGATGGGCTGGAGGCGGTCGAAGCTGCCGTCCGCGAAGCTATGATGGCGGGTACGGCCAATGACGAAGTGATCCTCAACATCCTGTCGCGCCGACGCGAACCCCAGCCCACCCAGGCCATCAGCGTCCTGGTCGATCTGAAGCTCAAGCATCCGCCCATCGCCGACTGCGCGCGTTATGACATGGTGCGAGGCCTCGATGCAGCGGCATGAGATGTTGGCAGCCCTGAAGGGGCTGGGCCTAAAGGGCATGATCGCCGCGTTCGACGATGCCGTTACCAACGGCGTCCGTCGTGACCGGACCGCCATGGAGATGCTCGGCGACCTGCTCCGCGCTGAAGGCGCGCATCGAGAAGCCGCTTCGATCCGATACCGCATGACTGCGGCCAGGCTGCCGGCCATCAAGGATCTCGACGGCTTTGTGTTCGCCGATACACCGATCAACGAAAGCCTGGTGCGTTCACTCCATGCCGGTTCATTCCTGCCGGAAAGGCGCAATATCGTACTGGTTGGTGGCACCGGCACCGGCAAGACACATCTCGCGCTTGCCATCGCCGCTGCCGTGGTTCGTGCCGGGTCGAGAGGACGGTTCTTCAATACTGTCGACCTGGTCAATCGTCTGGAGGAGGAAACCCGGCAGGCCAAGGCTGGCAACCTGGCCGCCCAGATGGCCCGCCTGGACGTCGTGGTGCTGGACGAACTCGGGTATCTGCCGTTCGCCCGTTCAGGAGGGCAGATGCTGTTCCATCTGATCAGCAAACTCTATGAAAAGACCTCGGTGATCATCACCACCAATCTCGCCTTCGGCGAATGGCCGAGCGTCTTCCAGGATGCCAAAATGACAACGGCGCTGCTGGACCGCGTCACCCACCACTGCGACATTATCGAGACCGGCAACGATAGCTGGCGGTTCAAAAACCGAAGCTGAGACGAGGAAAAACCCCTTCCCCCGGACCCCCATCCCCGGCGGTTACCCCGGTGGGTCCACAGGCACCTCCCGCGGACGCCGCCGCCAGCGCTCCTGACGGCGCGCGGCGGCGTCCGCGGGTCCCTCCTATGGACTACCGGGATAACCGCCGGCACTCACAAAAAGGGGGTCAATGTTGGGCGCCGATAGGGGGTCAACTTTGCGCGCCGGTTGACAGCGTAAGCTGCTTGTGATCGGCGCGACCGCACTGGTCCGATATGCCAAATCGAAGCCGCAGACCGCAGATCCACATCTTCTTGCGCTATTAGCGAGGAAGCCGGCCAGAGTGGCGACAGTGGCTATGGCCAATAAGATGGCGCGCATCGTATGGGCACTCATGACACGCGGTCAGACCTACCAAGCGCATCATGCCTCAGCATTAGCGGGCAAAAGGACTTAGCTGACGCAGATCAGCTTCACGATGTTGTAAGCGCGATGCGATGTGATGGCGATACCGGTTAGACCGGGAGCTGGGACACCCCGAGGACTGGCGAAGGCATAATAGCCTGCAAAGCTGATTGGACCCAACTCGCGAACCCCATCAGGGCCAGCAGTCTCTACCGACTGTAAAAACAAGCCGGACAGATGACTGCAACCAACCGAGCGTCAAAGCATCAATTTGTACTTGCAACGCGGGAGCCATCCATTCGCTCAGCGCTGCTTCCATCGCCGCGCGTCCCAGCCACCCAGCGTCTGGAGTTTGGTGATAGCCGTCCCCATCATCAGCGATTCGGCACCGGAAAGGCCTGACTGTCTGATCGCCCGGATCATCTTGCGTCTCTGAAGGCGAGCCGCTTCGACGAATATCTCGCCGGAAATCACGCGATTTTCGTCATCGATCAGGACCGGAAGCACCCTGTCGTCGTATCGCGCAACTATTGGCTTTGCGCGGTCGATGTCCGCTTTGCCGATCTTCCATGGATGACGGGGATGTGCCTGAAGGTCATCCACCCGGACGTCGACTACGGCGGACAGATTGTCTCCCAGCCCCGGAATCTCGTTCAGTTCACCACGGCGCAAACTCATATTGTCCCCCTTGATTCGATGGAGGACAGTTCAGTGGTACTAAAAAAATGTACGTTTAAAGCGAAAAATCAGGGCGTGCGTTTTTTCTTCGGCCGACCTCGTTTCAATGGTGTTTCCAGACGATATGCCAAGGGTGTCGGCAGGATATGCGGATGTGCCACCGGCCGCCCAAGGCCGAGAAATTTTGGAGTAAGCAGTTCTTGCCGGATTTTATGGAATGCCACCCTGCGCCGTTCTTTCGTTGGCGGCATGATGCCTTCCGCCTTCAGCTCATCCATCAATGCAGTGACCGAGGGCAGAACAAGATAGCGAAGATAAGCTCGGCGGTCGTTGCTTCGGTTGCGTTGGGCACCAGCTTTCGGCTGATGACATCATAGCCCAGAGGGACGGGACCGCCCACCCAGAAGTCCCTGGCTCTTAGATTGCGCGATCTTGCCGCTCCGCACATGGGCCAGCAGGCGGGCGAGGGCGGGACGCGCCAGGCTGCCGCCGGAGAAGCCGCCATCGTCATAAAGTGTCGGCCTGAGCGGCTATCCCTCGCTCTTCTGACTCTGTAGCGGTGTCGGCGGCCTTTCATCGGATGCCTATGCTGACCAACGGCGGGACGGGATGCGCCTCTCTTCCGGGACAAGGCGCGGTCGTGCGCTTGACGTCCGGCTTCCTGGCGCGGCCGACCGCAATGAACAGTCCGCCCTCCGCCGCCAGGACATTCATCCAGCCCCATTGGGCGAACATATCTTCGAGCCACCAACCGCCTTCTTCCACGGCGGTGAGCGCCTGGTCCTCCTCGCCTTGCCCGAGCAGGGCGCTCGGCACCGCGCGGATATAGTCGATGCCGTTCGCCGTGAACCAGCGCCGCACCTCCCTTAGCCCATGCCGATGCTCCTCGGGATGACGATATTGATCGCGCAGCCATGCCTGCTCGCGGTCGGCTTGCGTCCGACGCTCCGCCAGCACCCGGTCGCCCGGCGTCCAGCGCCCGCCGGAAAGCCGCGCGACCAGCCGACCTATTCGGTGGGGCAGGCGCGCATAGCGATTGTAGAGGCCAAGGATCACCAGCCCGCCGGGCCGCGCCAGCCGCGCCACAGGGGCAAAGGCGGCCTTCGGATCGGGCGTGTGATGCAGCACGCCCGAACAATAGACGATGTCGAAGGCCCCCGCGCGCAGGCCGGGACGATGCACATCGGTTTCGACGAACCGGACCGACCCAATGCCCAACCGCCGCGCCGCCGCCGCGCCCAGTTCGAGCGAGGCGCGGCACAGGTCCGCCGCGATCACGGTTCGCTCGCCACGGGCAAGATAGAGGCTCATCTGCCCTGTGCCGCACCCTATCTCCACGATCCGCGCATCATAGGGGATCGCCGCATCGAGCATTTGCGCGAACCGGCTGCGCTCGGCGCGCGCGCGCAGCCAGTCGATGCTGTCGCGCGGCGGATAGCCGGGGAAGGGAGCCTCCGCGTAGAAGCTGCGCACCCGTTCCGTGCGCGCGTCGCCGGGCAGGCGCAGATGCGCTATCCCATCGGCCTCCCGATAGGCTGCTGCGCAATTCCCGCATTGCAGCCCCTCGTCCAGATCGCCGCCGCAGCGGGGACAGGCGAGCAGCGTCAGGAAATGCGCGTCCATCCTAGAAGATCGAATAGATGAACGGCGCCAGCGCTTGCACCCCGGACGCCAGCGTCAGGATCACGCCCACCGAACAGAGGAACACCACCAGCGGGATCATCCAGCGCCTGCCGCCGGGCGACCGCCACATACCGCGTATCAGATCGACGATCGTGCTGCCCGCATTGCCGACGATGATGAACTGACGCCGCAGGCGTCCCTTGCGCCGGATCATGCCACCTTCTCCGCCCGTTGCGCCCGCTGTCGGCGGACCAGAAGATTGTCGGCCACCAGAAGGTCGATGCCTGCCCGGCGGAAGGTCGAATAACCTTCCGCCACACTGGTGACGATCGGGTCGCCGGCCAGGTTGAACGATGTGTTGAGCAAGATCGGAATGCCCGTCCGCCGGCCATAGGCGGTCAGCAGCGCATGAAGGCGCGGCGCCATGGCCTGCTCCAGCACCTGGACGCGGGCGGTGCCATCGACATGAGTGACCGCGCGCAGCCGTTCGCGCCATTCGGGTCGAACCGGAAAAACCCCGGACATGAAACGGCCAAGCCGGATGCCGCCGTGCGGGAGGGCGAAATAGGCGTCGGCATGTTCGGCCGGCACAACCGGGGCAAAGGGACGGAAGGATTCGCGGAACTTGATGTCGCGGTTCAGGCGGTCGCGCATCGCGGCGCTGCCCGGATCGGCCAATATGCTGCGATGGCCCAGCGCGCGCGGTCCGAATTCCGCCATCCCTTCCATCCAGCCGACGATCGCGCCATGGGCTATGGCGTCAATGACCTCACCGATCAGCTCTGCATCATCGGAACGCGTGACGGGCAAGTCATCCTCCGCCGCGATCCGCTCCAGAGCGTCGGGATCGACCGCTGGCCCCCAGAAGGGATGATCGGGGCAATTGCGATGCGGCTGGGCGAAGATCACGCGATCGGCATAGAGCGCGGCGCCCAGCGCGCAGCCCGCGTCACCGGGCGCGGAGGGCACGAACAGCCGCTCGAAACCCGCCTCGCGCAAGATGCGCGCATTGGCGACGCCGTTGAGCGCGACCCCGCCGCCCAGGCACAGGTCGGCAAGGCCCGTCTCTTTGCGCAGGGCCGTGGCGATCTCCACCATCACCTCCTCCAGCACCTGCTGGGCGCTTGCCGCGACGTCGGCATAATGCTGGCCTTGCGGTGTCTGAAGGTCGATCGGCTCGAACCGGTCGCGCGGCGGGCCGAACAGGTCGATGAAGGCCCGCGAATAAGCGGAATCGACCGCCCTATGATAGTCGAAGAACGCCAGATCGAGGGCGAAGGCGCCGTCCGGCGTCCGCCGCAAAATCCGCCGCACGTCGTCGGCATGACGCGAGCTGCCATAGGCGGCGAGGCCCATGACCTTATATTCGCCCTCATTGACCTGGAAGCCGAGATAGGCGGTGAAGGCCGAATAGAAGAGGCCGAGCGAATGGGGAAAGCGCACTTCGCGCAGCAGGTCGATCCGGGTCGCGCCGCCAGCGCTCTTGCTCCCCTGACCGACCGTCAGCGTCGCCCATTCCCCGACGCCATCGGCAGTCAGGATGGCGGCGCGCTCGGTCGGCGCGGTCAGGAAAGCGGCGGCGGCATGCGAGCGATGATGATCGGTGAAATGGATGCGCCGTGCACTGATGCCGAGTTGCGCCGCGATGACGCCGCGAACCCATAATTTCTCGCCCAGCATATTGTTCATCGCCTTGGGAAAGGCGCGCCAGCTATGCGGGAAGCCGCGCAGCAGGGTCATCAGCACGCGGTCGAACTTGAGGGCCGGGCGCTCGTAGAAGATGACGGCGTCCAACGCCTCAGGCTCCAGACCCGCCTGATCCAGACACCATTCGATCGCCTGCAGGGGAAATTCCGCGTCATTCTTGCGTCGTGACAGCCGTTCCTGCTGCACGGCGGCGACCGGCAGGCCGTCGATCACCAACGCGGCGGCGGCATCATGGTAGAAAGCGGAGATGCCCAGGATCTTCATCAATATTGCCCTCCGCCGCCATCGTCCCGCCGTGTCGCGCAAATATGCCAGCCGAGCGCCTCCTTCCGCTCAGCACGCTTGGCGACCCAGGCGAAGGGCGCGAGCAGCAGGAAATAGAGCAAGGTCAGGATCAGGCGCGACATCATGGCGGCGAGGATCATCGCGAAGCGGAGATAGGCCCGCCATAACCGCCGCAATCGCGCCGCCCACAGCGCCCGGCGAGCGCGATCGGGCGCCATGCGGGCGAGTTCGCCAAGCGAATAGCGCATATGCCCTTCCTCATCCTGGGCGATCTGCTGGATCACGGCGCGGGTTTCCGGGTCATGATCCAGCACGGCGCCATAGCCGTGAAAGACGCGGGCGGCGGCCCTTTCCGACAGGTGGATGAAGGCGAGCAGCGCGGCCGCATCCTCCTTCTCCACCTCCAGCCGGTCGAACCCGCGCTCGCCGGGAGTAAGCCCATCGCCCAGAACATGATCGGGCCCCGGATCAGCCAAAGTCCGGCGTAGGGCAAGTCCGCGCGCGCGGAACAGCCCGGCATGCCGCACTTCGTCCTTCGCATGGGCGAAGAAACGGCGGCGCAGCATCGGATCTTCCGTGACCTCGGCGGCACGGAACAGGTCGCGCGCGCCCTGCGCCTCGACCTCCGCGAATTGCAGCAGCTTGCGCGCGCGACGGCGTGGGTCTGCCCAGACCATCCGGTCGATCGGCATCCGCCAACCATGGCTGTTCAGCACGCTCACCGCACGACGATCCTCCCCGTCATCCCGAAGGCGCCGTGCATGAAATGGGTGCAGCGCAGCTTGTAGGTTCCGGGCGATGAAGGCGCTATCAATTGGATGTCGACGCTTTCCCCGCCGGCCAGCCCGATGCGGCCGTTCCTGACCTTGGCCGCATCCTCCGGCCGGATGCGCGCGGCGGCGAAGAAGGCGGCAGCGGCGAAATCATGCCCGCCCGATGAACTGTTCACGAGATGCAGGCGATAGGGGACGTCATGCTCCAGCATGATTCCAGAGGGTTCGAACTTGAAGCTCGACAGGCTGATCGTCAGCGGGCGCGCGGCGCTCCACGGATCGCCTTGCGCCGCCGCCGAGGAGGAGAGGATGAGCGCGGCCAATACCGCAAGCGATCGTCGATGAGACATGTACCGCCGCCTCCGTCATGATGGATGGAGATGAGTGACGCTCTCCGTCCCTTTGGTTCATGGGTCGAGCGAAAAAAAAGTCGAACTCGCTGACACCCTGTCCGCGCAAGAGCGCTGGCGTGCCGAGGACGATCTTCGCCTCGCCGCCCCCCAGGGGACACCCTCATTGCCTTGATCGAGCCACTGCATCGTCATAGGCAGGGACGACCGGCGCTGGTGATGTCAGGAGGAGGAGACGATGGGCTTGCCAGCATGCGGGGCAAGACGGCGGGACGCGACGGTTCCTGCCCCGCGTCGCCGGCGAGGAAGGGCGGCGATGGGTCTTTGCCAAGCTGCCCTCTTGTTTGCCTTGATCGCCGCAACGTCACCAGCGCCCGCTCAGTTGGCCGGCAATCTCAGCCTTGCGAGCGAGGCGCGGCTGCGCGGACGGCCAGTCAGCGACCACCGCCCGGTCGCGGAACTGGAACTGGTGCATGACGGCGCCGGCGGCTTCTATCTGGGTGGCTCCGCCGCGCTCGTGGCCAGCCCTGACGCGGGTCTTCGACCTTTCGCGTTCAAACAATATGCCGGCTTCGCCCGCCGCCTGTCGTCAGGCACGATGATCGACCTTGGCCTGGTCCACAATGGTTATACCGAATATTCGGACGTTCCCGGCGGCGGCAGCTATACGGAAGCCTATGTCGGGATCATCGGCCGCAACCTGTCGGGCCGGCTCTTTCTCTCTCCCGCTTATTTCCGCAAGGGGCATCCGACGCTCTACATGGAGATGGACGGCCATCTGGACCTGACCCGCAACTCGCTGGTCTTCGTCCATGCAGGCCGCCTCATCTATTTGCGCGAAGGCGGTGCGATGGAAGGTCAGGGAAGCGCCACGGACTGGCGCCTGGGCCTGCGCCGTCGCATCGGCGCCGTCACTTTGGAAGCCGCCTGGCATGGATATGCCCAGGATATGCGGCGCTACGGCTCTTATCGCCGGACCGGCGACGCGCTGGTGATTGCTCTCCTGCTCGCTCTTTGAACCGAAGCGGCGCGATGCTGCACCAACGCCATGCCATGCATCCCAATCATCCCCGCTGCCCCGTGACATGAGCGATGCCGCAACCCCGGCGGCTCGTCCCGAAAGGATCGCTCCCGGTCGAGCGGCGCGGCTGAGCGCTCACGTGGCGCAGGTTGCCGTCGCCGCGATCGCGATCGCGCTGCTTTATGGCGCGGCGATCATGGACCAGCGATGGGCCGACTGGCACATGCTCGACGACATCCTTGTCGCGCGCGGTTGGATGCGGACCATCCTGCAGGTCGAACGGCTGTTGATGATCATCTTCGCCGGGCTGCTCTTGCTGCGGCTGCCCCGCATTGGCCGGATCGCCAACAGGGCCGGGTGGGCGGATATGGCCCGGCGATGGGGCTGCATAGGCGGAGGGATCTTGCTTGCCCTCCCGGCGAGCGAGGGGGTGCTGCGCCTGGTCGGCGGACGGCCGACGGGACAGATATGGAGCCCGGTGAGGGAGCCGTTGCGTCGGGACGACCCCCTGCTTGGCTGGACCAATATCCCCATGCGACACGCTGTCGATCGGGATTTTGCATCCCGGCCGGTCTATGACCTGGATGCCCACGGCTATCGCGTCCCCTCGCAACGGCAAGCGGTCGACAGGGCCGCGCCGTCGATCCTCTTCGTGGGGGAATCGATCATGTTCGGCAAGGGCCTGAACTGGTCCCGCAGCATGGCGGGGCAGGTGGAGGCATGGAGCGGCATCCAGAGCGCCAATCTTGCCGTCGCCGCATATTCGACCAGTCAGACCTATCTTCAACTGAAGCGCGAACTGCCGAAATTCCGCCGCCCTGTCGCTGTCGTCATCCTTTTTGGGCCGAGCCTGATGATCCGCGATCTGGACAGAAACCGCCCATGGATCGATCACGCCGGACAGTGGCATCCGGGACGAGGGACATGGCATCTCAAGCGGCTGCAGCGCGTCCTGTTTCCCTATCACAGCGCCGCCGCCATCGAAGAAGCGGTGATCGCGGACCGGCAACTGCTTAGGGCAGGCGTCGCGTTGGCCCGCGCTCGCGGTGCGGAGCCGCTGGTGCTGGTTCCCATCTTCCAGCCAGAACCGCCCCAGCAACGTGCGCTGCGCGCCGCGGTTCTCGATAAGGGGGGCATTCCCAATATTCCGGTCCGGCTCGATCCCGCCTGGCGCCTTTTCCCGGACGCCCATCCCGATGCGCGGGCTCATGCGGCCATGGCGCGCGCCATCTGGATGCGGCTGAAGCAGCGCCGCGGCTATTATCCGGAATCGGGTGGCGGGGTCGACCATGACGCCCTTTCCACCTCCGGCCCGCTATTTTATCATGGCGGCTCCGCATCCTATCATCATCCTGGCGCGCTATCATGGGATTGATCCCCATATCCTTGCTCCTGCTGGCCGGCGCAGCCGCTTCGCCGGACATTGCCGGCCTGTGGCTGACCGACGATCATAAGGGGGTGGTCCGCATCGAGCCTTGCGGCCCGTATCTGTGCGGGCGCGTCGCCAGGATATTGGACCGCGACCCGGCGGTGCCGCGCACCGACGTCAACAATCCCGACAGCCGCCTGAGGAACCGCCCCATCTTAGGCCTGACGACGCTCTGGGGCTTTAGAGTCCTCCATCGGGAGAAACCCCTCCGACTTCAGTCGGATACTGGCTTCAGCCACAGACTCGGCCAGTAGCCTGTACCCTCGGAGAAAAATGAACAGCCCGAAGGGCGAGAGTTCATTTTTCTCCGAGGGTACAGGCTATGGGCTACAGCAGCGGTTGTCACACAACATTTCATCATCGCTACCATCTGGTCTGGGCGCCGAAATATCGGTTCAAGGTGCTCCATGGTGAGGTACGCCTGCGGGTGCGCGAGATCATCCGACAGGTCTGCGCCGAGATGGGCGTGACCATTGTCCATGGCGTATTGTCTCGCGACCACGTCCACATGTTCGTCGAGATACCGCCCCACGTCTCGGTCAGCGACTTCGTGCGGCGCGCCAAGGGCAGGTCATCGCGCAAGATCCAGCAGGAGTTCGAGCATATCCGCAAGCGCTACTGGGGCCAACGCTTCTGGCAGCGGGGCTACTTCTCGACGACATCCGGCAACATCACCGATGACACCATCCTGCGTTATCTCGACAAGCATGGCCACAAAAATGGCTTCAGCCCCTCCGCATGATCCTACCGGCGTCAGCCGGTCAGTTATTCAGCCGCGCGGGCCAGGTCTGGCGGGGCGGCCGCGCCTATGACCCGCAGACGGGCAAAAGCTATCGCTCGACGCTTCAGCTCGATGCGGACGGGTCGCTCAAAGTCACTGGCTGCGTCCTCTTCATCTGTCAGTCGCGGCGTTGGACGCGGGTGGGCTGACCGCGTCCCACTGGAAGACGCCGTAGCGCATGGCGCCGGTGCGGAACGCCAGGATGAGGCGCGGCAAGCTGAACAGGAAATCGCGGCTCTCGACCCCTCGGCCGAACGCGAGCCGCCGGATGGCGGGATCGCGGATCAGGGCCTTGACCAGACGGACAAGGCAGATGGTCCAGGTGCGCTGGACCTGCCGGCTGATGTCCTGATAGTGGGTCAGGACAAATCCGGCGTCGCGGGCCAGCCGGACATAATCTTCCCGGCTGCCCATGCTGGGCAGGCGCCCCTCCCGACAAATCGGTTCCAGCAAATGCCTGACCGCCCATGGCCGGACATGCTCGCCTTCCAGCCAGGCGCAGACAACCAGCCGGCCATCGTCGCGCAAGATGCGCCGCGCCTCGGCAAAGAACAGCGCCTTGTCGACCATATGTTCGGAGCTTTCGATCGCATAGGCGCGCTCGAACGAGGCTGTCGCCAGGCCATTGTCCAGCCAGTCGCGGCGCAGGCAGGCAAAGCCCGGCGCCCGGGCCTGGCCGATGCGCTGCTGTCGCGCCGACAGCGTAAACCCGACGATGGCCACATCATGGCGTTTCAGCAGTTCCGCCGCGGTCGCGCCATATCCGCATCCAATGTCGCAGACGCGTTGACCCGGCTTTAGCGCAAGTCGCTGCTCCACCAGTTCCACCAGCGCGACGCTCGCCTCCTCCGGACTCTCATGACCCTCCCGCCAATAGCCATGATGGACATGCTCGCCCCAGATGCGCCGGTAGGCGGGGTCGAGTTCGTCATAATGACGCGCGACGCTGGCCGCGTTCGATGGAATGCTCGCGACGATCATGCCGTTAATTTCGGTGCGGGGGCCGTGCTCCGCAAGAGGTTGGTGCAACGGGTTGGTCATCCGCCGGCTGCCGCCCTGGCGGCCTCCCCCGAACCGTCAATGTTGCGGCAGAGGTTGCGCGTCCTGCGCAGCGCCTTCCCGATCGGCGGTTTCGTCATCCTCTTCGATCATCGTCTCCCGGCCGTAGCGGGCGTAGAAGGTGGGAAGGACGAACAGGGTCAGCAGCGTCGCGGAGATTAGGCCGCCGATCACCACGGTCGCGAGCGGCTTTTGCACCTCCGCGCCTGCGCCGGTTCCCAGGGCCATGAGGACAAAGCCAAGGCTTGCGACCAGCGCGGTCATCACCACCGGCCGCAGGCGGAGAAGAGCGCCTGTCCTTGCCGCGAGAGGAAGCGCTTGGTATTCCTCTAGACGTTTCTTGCTAGGCTGCGCTTTGTCCACGAAGCCTAGGAAGCCGGTAATGCTCCGAGATAGGGAGCCAGCCAAGGCACCTCCCGCGTCTCACGAGCACATGATTTGGTCGACCGCCCATCGGAAGCCAAACACCTTGCGCTGATCGTTCCAGTCCAACGGCATGGCGGCATGTCTCACAAGACCCGGGGGCAGCATCATGCTGCTCCGACTATATTTCGGCTTTGGCGGGAGGCTATGGAAAGCGACCGCGATAACGCCAGCAAGATGATTGCGGTAAGAAAAGGCAGGATGGCGATGAATGCGAAAATCTGCGGCAGGGAAAGATCGGATGCGACAAGGCTGCCGCCGAGTACCGGCCCGACGATCGCGCCGACCCTCCCGATTCCGAAGCACCATCCTATGCCCATTGCCCTCATCGCTGGCGGGTATAGTTGAACGGCAATCACGATGAGACCCGCGCTCCCCGCGGCCGCGAAGCCGTACTGAAATGCCAAGGCTATCATGCTCGCCCAGTTTCCGAATGGAAATAATCCGGCCGCAATGATCGAGGCGGCATAACCGAGAAAAATCGGGACCATGACACGCCCGGGCCCGAACCTCTGTATGAGTGGGCCGATGAAAAGCGTTCCAGCGATAGCGGTCAGGGCGACCAGAGCCTGAACGCGCGCGTAATTGGCCACGCTTACGCCCTGACCGTTGAGAAAGAATGTCGATGCCCAGGACGCGAACAATGCTGAAAGCCCAATCGTGGAAAATTGCGCCGACCAAAGCATCACAGTGGGTCTACGATACCCCGTCATCAATAGGTCGCCTGCGCTGGCCACATGGCTCTCTGCACATGATCCGAATGTCCACTGGATGTCCTTGAGCGAACAAGGCGAGGTTCGCTGAAATTGGCTCACTATTTGCCCAATTGCCGGATTGCGTGGATTTTTGCGGACCATGAACTGGAGGGATTCAGGAGCGAAAATCGTGACCAGCAGGCTGGCCGCCAGCCCCAATCCACCGCCAAGCCAGAACAGCATCCGCCAGTCGGACCCACTGACGAGGAGCGATGCGGCCCCGGCCGTCAACGTCATTCCCAGCGTGTAGCCGACCAGCATGGTGGATGCAACGCCCGCCTGTCGTCGTTTGGGCGCATATTCCGTGGCGAGTGTTATGGCGGAGGGCAGGAGGCCGCTCATGAACAAGCCGCCAACGCATCGGAGGGCGGCCAATTCAAAGACGCTTTCCGAAAAGCCGGCGGCGATGGTGAACGCTCCTACGCCGAGCGTCGATAATGCCAGGCAATTCCGCCGGCCGTACCGATCCGCCAGGGGACCTATTGCGAATGCGCCGACCGCTAATCCGGCTTGCTGAGCGAAAAAGGCCCATGTCAGGGAACTGGGCTGCACATTCAGGTCGGCTGCGATGCTGGGCGTCAGAATGCCCATGACATACACGTCGAACCCGTCGACCATCAATGCAAACAGGCAGATCGTCAGAATTTTCCACTGCAATGGCACCATCCGATCTGTGTCGGTGAGCGTTTCGATGTCCTGGGTGAGCATTGGATAGGAATCCGGCTGGTTAAAGACTGCCATATGATCCATGGAGACGTCTGAACTGTTGCGGGGAAAAGACCTTGGTGCTTGCGGCTATGTTTTCGATATGCCGCATCCTTCAGCAACTGAAATCGTGTTGATGGATCGTCAGTCACCGCCGGGCAATGGCGGATGTGCCGGAATGCGAATGAGCCATGCTCAGCGCATTCCGGCGCCCACGGGATGCTAGAACTTCAAGCCAGCCGTGATCGAATAGAGGCGCGGCGGGTTCCCCCAGTTCGCGCGATACCCAATCGAGTTTGTTGCCACGCGAGCTATGATCTTCTCATTCAGAATGTTCGAAACCGCAAATGTCAGGCTTAACCTGTCGGAACTGTCAGACAGCCTGAGCGATGAATTCAGCATGACATAAGAGGGCTGCCGGAGCACATTGTCGGCTTCGAAATAATAGTCGCCATTGTAGGTACCGGTTAGATTGAAATGACTGTTGATGCTTCCGATCGGCTGATCATAGTCAATCGCCAAAGTTCCGACAAATTTCTGGGCCAACGGCAAGCGGTTTCCGGTGGCGTCGCCGGGAACAATCAAGTTTCCACCTGTCGGGCGGGCGGAACTGATGGAAGCATTTTTATAATCGGTAAACTTGGCGTGCATGAGTTCGAAGCCGCCGCTCAATGAGAGGGCATCGGAAACCTTCGCCTGGAAATCCATGTCCAGGCCATATATTTCCGACTGCGCACCGTTCGTCGTCCGGGCCGTCAGGCCGACGAAGGTGACGACCTGCAGATTCTTGTAATCATAGTAGAAACCTGAAAGATTGAGGGTCAGCCGCCGGTCGAGCAGTTCGGTTTTCAGGCCAATTTCCCCCGCGTCCAGCTTTTCGGGCAGATACCCCGGCTCGAACGGGCGCCCGATATTGAAGCCCCCGCTTTTAAAGCCGCGGCTGTAGGATGCATAGAGCATCATATCGTCGGAAGGCTTGTAATTGATGGCGGCGCGCCATGTCGGCTCCTTCACCGTAAGAGTGTCCGGCGTGGTGACCGGGCTGACCGCGACGGCCCCGTTGACGCGCGTGATCGTGTCATTTCCGCGGATCGAGCGCTTTTCGTAAGTCCAGCGGGCGCCAAGTGTAATGGTGGTGGACGGCAGGATTTCATAGTCCGCCTGCGCGAAGGGCGCGATCGACTCTGCGGTCTCGTAGCCGTAGGTATTCTGAACCGATGTCGATGTCGGCGTCGCGGCGAACGCGCCCGAGAAATTGTTGATGAAGCGGTCATATCCCAGCTTGTTATGGAAATAGAACACGCCCGCGACCCAGCGGAAGTCCCCTCGACTGGGTGAGATGAGCTGAACCTCTTGCGAGTAGCTCTCGCTGACCACCCTGGCATTGCTGAGGATGTCGGGGGACTCGATGTTCAGAAGATCGAACCGGAAACGGCTGATGCCGTGCCTGTAGGATGAGATGGAGATGAATTTGGCGAAGTCCAGATCATGGTCGACTTCAATGCTGGCGCCG
Organism: Sphingobium sp. 15-1; assembly: GCF_013375535.1. Classification (GTDB taxonomy): domain Bacteria; phylum Pseudomonadota; class Alphaproteobacteria; order Sphingomonadales; family Sphingomonadaceae; genus Sphingobium; species Sphingobium aromaticivastans. The sequence goes on along the minus strand of NZ_JABXJG010000001.1, from coordinate 1,789,093 downwards.
CCGCCATCGAACTTGTTGAATCCGGGGGTGCTGGAATAGGTGTCATAGCGGCTGCTGGTCGGTCCAAAGCCGGGAACGGAGAATCTGGTGCCCGGATATGGCTGATAATTGGTGCCGGAATCTTCCCGATATTGGTAATCACCGATCAATGTGATGTCGGTGCGATCGCTCGGCGCAAACAGAAGCTTGCCGCGAAGGGCCAGGTCATGCTTCAGCTTATAGGTGTCAAAGCCGGCGGTGACGCTGCGGCCATAGCCTTCGCCCTGGGAAATATAGCTGGTGGAGACGCTCGCCGCGACCTTGTCGGAGAGCGGGCCGGTCACGTAGAATTTTCCTCTGAACGTGCCGTAATTGTCGTAACCGGCGCTGGCCCGGCCCGCGATGTTGAAGCGCGGTCGTTGCGTGGTGATCTGAACCACGCCCGCCGTGGCGTTTCGGCCAAACAAAGTGCCCTGCGGTCCCTTGAGAACCGTGATCTGCTCAATATCAGCCAATTCGCGCAGACCTTCGCGCTGATTTGGCATGTAAACGCCGTCGATATAGAGGGAGACGGCATTTTCGACGACATCGCTGCCCGTCGCGATGCCGCGGATGGAAGGACGGAACGACCCGACCGAATTGACGGAGTTGAATCCAGGCACCAAAGTGTTGAGCGCCTGAAGATCATTGATGCCTGCCGCCGCAAGTCGGTCGCCGCTCACCGCGTTGACGGCGATGGGAACGTCCTGCAGTCGCTCGGAGCGTCTTTGCGCGGTGACGACAATGTCGCCTACTGATGCGGAAGCGGTTCCGCTCTCCTGCAGCATCGAGGCTGACGCATCGGTCTGCGCATAGGCTTCTGCACCGGAAAAAGGCGCGAACAAGGCGATCGCGATGATTTTTGCGAGCGTTCCACCGGACATTAGCTGTCGCGGCGAAGCGCTCCGCATCGAATGAACGCAAATATTGCTGCTGGATGTTTCAAACATCATTTCCTCCCCTCACGAATTTGCTCCAGGCTAGCTTGATTGAGGCGCGGCCCAAGACAGCAAACATGTAAGATCGATGCCCAATCGGCATCGGATATGATGTCATTGATAACCATCGCAAAAACTGATGCGCCAACAAAGAACTGGCGGGCGCGACCCGCTTTCGATTTAACGCAGCGCGCTCTGGCGGAAATAGCCGGGATTGCCGATGTCGGTGAGAAGGTCGATCTGGCTTGGCGTCCAACCCAGCTCCTTCTTTGTCCACTCGCTGCTTGTCGGCAGGTCAAGCGCGGCGAAACCTTCGAAGCCCCCAAAATAGCTTGCCGCTTCCTGGCGGCGCAACGCGACAAGTTGGACTCCGAGGTGGCGCGCAATCACCTCGGCAATGTGGCGGAATGGCACGGCTCGATCGGCTACAGCATGATATATCGCCCCGGCGGCGCCTTTCTCCAGCGCTAGCCGATAGAGTCTGGCGGCGTCCAGGACATGAACCGCGGGCCAGCGGTTTGCGCCATCTTCGACATAGGCGGCGAAGCTTCGTTGCTTCGCTATGCTGTACAGAAAGGGAATGAAGCCGTGATCGCCTGATCCATGAACGGACGGCGCGGGGCGAACGATCATGGCGCCTACTCCGTTCGCCACGGCTTCCAGGCACAGCCGCTCCGATGGCAGCCGGTGCTTCGCCACCGAAGCCGGATCGGGCGCATCTGCCTCCGAACCCAGCCGTCCTTGTGGCAGGACCGTCACGCCGGAGGTGATGATGAGCGGCTTTCCTGAACCCTTCAGCGCCTGCGCCATCACAGAGACCGCCGCTGCATCGATGTCGCTGGGTGCCGCGATGTTCGAGAAGTCATGGATATAAGCGGTATGGATCACGCCATCGGCTCCACGAGCCCCGGACGCCAGGGCGTCATGGTCCAGCAGATCGCTAAAATGCGGTTCGACGCCAGCCTGCCGCAGCGTTGCGGCGGCAGCCTCGCTGCGCGCCAGGCCGAGAATCTGATGGCCTGCGCTCTGCAATTCGCGCGTGATCGCTGTGCCGATGAAGCCTGTCGCTCCGGTAAGAAAGACGCGCATATCTGATCTCCTGAACAATTCATCCGGGAGAGTAGGGGCGTCGCTGATCCTTCAACAGCTTACACGGTCCGAATTACTTTCGCCAAAGTTCAACAAGCGCCGCGATCCTTGAAATGATCGCCAGCAAGGCGTTTGCGAAACCTTGTCAGCCTGCCGCCAGCCGGAGATGGTTCGCCCCGGCAAGGCGATCTTGAGGATGAACGCTTGCGTCGGCATCGCGGCGGGCATAGTCGCGCGGGGTGCACCCCATGACGCGCTTGAACGCGGTGCTGAACGAACTTTCCGATTCATACCCAAGCGATCTGCCGATCGTTGCGACAAGCTGATCCGTCGTGCGCAGTTCGTCCCCGGCCTTCAGCATCCGCCAACGTGTCAGATAGTCCATCGGTGACAGCCTGACCTTATCCTTGAAACGGACGGCAAAGCTGGAACGCGACATGCCGACGGCCGCCGCCAGATCCTCCAGGGACCAGCGCCGCGCCGGTTGTTCGTGCATCAGTTCAATCGCCAAACCGATCTGCCGGTCAGCGAGCGCGAACAGCCAACCGGCGCCTTCCCGCAGATCATCCGCCACGAACAGGCGCAGCGCCTGCACCAGCATCATATGCGCAAGATGCTGCGCGACCAGATCAACTCCGGGTCTGCGGCTCCGGATCTCCTCGATCAGTTGATCGAGGCACCACCGCAGGACCGCCCGGCCGGACTCGTCGCGGACACGAACAACCGACGGCAAGAGGCCCAGCAGCAGGCCGGCATGATCGCTTTCCAGACGGAAATGCCCACCTGCCAGCGAAAAGGCTCCGCGTCCGCGATAGGATACGAAGCCGCCTTGCTTGGCGCCCGCGAACACCTCGAGCGCCTGTTCGGGAACAAGGGCCAGGTCGCTCGCCAGGATGAAGGGCAATCCCCTCGTCGTGAAAAAACAATCTCCCGCTTCCAACAGGATCGGCTGGCTCTCCTCCTGGACTGTAAGCCAGCACCGGCCAGAAGCGATCGCATAACATTTGATCCCTTCGTGAGCCGGGAACGCCAGCGCCCATTCGGGGCCTGCCTCGAATCCCGAAGCATGCAGTTCCCGCCTTGGCTTCAAAAGGCTCAGCACATCCGAAAGCGGATCCATATCAACCTCGTACGCTCAGCAAATTACCACAGGAGTATATTCGTTGAAAGTCCGGCGGCAACGCCAATTCTGCATATGAGTGACATAAAGCAGCCCTTGCCGCCCTTGTTGGACGCTGGCGAAGAAATTTCATACGAATGAAAAAGACCTGGGTCCGAAGGGCGTCCGATCGCCTTCAAGGGGAACGGGACAGAGGCCAGGAGGAGCCTGGGCCGCCAGCCCGCGCATACTCCCTTGGGGAACGGCCCATTTCGCGCTTGAAGGCCGTGCTGAACGCGCTTTCGGATTCATAGCCAACCGCGTGGGCGATGACGGAGATCGGCAAATTGGTCGTCCGCATCTTGCTGCTGGCGACAAGCATGCGCCAGCGCGTGAGATATTCCATGGGCGACAGCCCGGCCTTATCCTTGAAGCGGATCGCGAAGCTGGTACGCGACATGCCCACGGCCGCCGCCAGCTCCTCAAGGGACCAGCGATAGGCTGGCCGCTCATGCATGAACTGCATCGCCGCACTGACCTGGCGGTCGGCCAATGCCGCTATCCAGCTTGGCCCGCCGGCTGCGTTCTTGGAAATGAAGGGGCGAAAGGCCTGCACCAGCAACATCTGTGCAAGATGTTGGACGACAAGGCCCGAACCCGGGCGACTGGTGCTTAATTCGACCGTCATCTGTTCAAGGCACCATGTCAGAACGGCAGAACCGCACCTGTCGCGAATGCAGACGACCGGGGGCAGGCATTCGAGAAGGGCTTTGGCATGATCCGCCTCGACGGCGAAATGCCCTCCGACAGCCGAAAAATCAGGCCGGTTGCAGAGGGAGACTTGCCCGTCGGGCTCCGCCTGGATGAACAGGGCCGCCGCATCGGTCGGCTGGACGTCCAGATTGGATGCCATGACGAACGGATAGCCCCGGGTCGTGAAAAAGCATTGACCTTGTTCAAGATGGATGGGCTCTGGTTCGTGGTCCACCGAAAGCCAGCAGGACCCTTTGGACAGTGCGTAGCATTTGATCCCGTCGTGCGCTTTGAAGGACAGCGCCCAATCGCCGCCTGCTTCGAACCCGGAAACGTGCATCTCCTTGCGCGGCCGCAGCAAGCCAAGGACATCCGACAAAGGGTCCACGCTACCTCACGAGCGCAACGCGAAACGCAGGAGCATTTCGGTTGGGCAGTAAAATCATCGATGATGACGTGCCGCCCTTTGGTCGCCCCCCAGAGCGAGGCTTCCCGCGACCGCCTTGCGCCTTCATTCCGGGGGCGAGGCGTCGAAGGGAACCGACTCTATGTGAAGCCTGGTGACGCTGACTTCCTTGAAGCGCCAGACGCCCCCCTCCCGGATATAGCCGTCATGATAATGGCCATAGCCGTGGAAGCGCTTGATCGGCCCCGAATTATACCAGAACAAATCCTCAAGCTGCCATATGCCGGTGGCCGTATCGGCGGAGGTGATCTTCAATTCGGGGGTGTGCGCGATATGAACCATCGCGTCAATCGAGTCCGCCATGCCGACAAATATATCCCTGATCGCCTGGCGCCCGCAGCTATAGCCCACCTTATAGGCTCTGCTGACATCATTCTCGGCGCGGGGAGCGCTCTCCGGCGTGCCGAAGATCGCATCCTCGGCAAACAGTTCGAATAATGCGTCCCACTGCCGCGTGTCGCACAAGCGGCAATATTGCGCTTTGAGAAGACGGATCGCTTCGAAATCAAGCAGGTCTTCGTGCATCACTCTTGTTCTCCTGATAGCTGCGCGGGCAGGGAGGTCGGCTGCTCTGGTGATCCCGCCCTGCCGAACCTGCGGCTAGGGCGCTCACAAGGTCTGCAAATGAATCCGATGGTGGACGTCCTTCGAAACGGCCGCCAAAGGCTCAAACTCCCCCTTGCGCATGATGTCGCCCGACTGGATGAAGCGTTCGACGGCGGCTGCGTGACCGGGGTCGTTGCTCGACATATGAACCAGTTCGTTGAGCGCGTCGATCGTCATGTCGACGGTGACGTCGCCCGTTTCGTCAGCGGCCGCGCCCCGGCGATAGATGGCCTTGGACCCCGCCACATCGACGCGAAAGCCCGCGACGAGCCCGTTCGGAAGCGGGGCGGCCCCAACGAAACGCTCAACCAGGGAGAATCTGATCGCGTCCGGCCAATCCGACCGTGCAAATGCCGCCACGACCTCTCGTTCCTGCATGGCCACCCAGTCGTCGGACAGCAACTCATATCTGCGCATATCTGCCATTATGGCTCTCCACTCCGACCGTCGCCACCCAAAGGGGTGAGCATGCGGATTCCCGCGTTATGGGCATGAGGATAAAGACGGGGGGATAGAACGAAAAGACTGCCAAATTCGCGCATCGATGCCTGGTTGGCATCGTGCCATCGCCTCCGGCGCCATCCATAGCGCGAAGTCATGCCGCATTGCCCCCGCTGTGTCGCGCCATGGCGAAGCCGAGACCCGTTAGCACGCATGCCGAGATGCCGCAGCTCGCCCAGGCGCCAAGACGATCGAAGAACCAGCCGCCGATCAAGGCGCCTGCCGCTTGCGACAGGAAGAAGGTCGCTGCAAAGAGCGAGATGGCCGATCCCATGGCATCCGGCGCCATCTTCGTGGCCATGACCTGCAGGATGTTGTGGAACATGAAGAAGCCGAAACCCAAGATGAGCAGCGCTGCCCCTGCGGCAAGCGGCGAGCGGGCCATGCCGAAGAACAGAAAGCCGCCTGCCATCAGCGATCCGCCCAGCCTGGCGCGATTTGCCTCGGACAGTTTCGCGGTCAGTGGACGCGCGGCCAGGACGAAAATCACCCCGCCGATGCCGAACAGGGCTATGAGCAGGCCGACGATTGCCGCGCTCGTCGTGAATCGCTGATGCAGCAATGCGGATGCGTAGGTGAAGGTCATGTAAGTGGCCAGTCCTTCGACGCCCACGCCGGCAAGGGTAACGCGAACCGCGCGGCGTGCCAGCAATTGCTTGAAGGCCAGCCTGTCGGCCCCGCCGTCCGCGAACCGCCTTCTGCCGAGCGTGGCGAAGTGCGGCCGATTGACGATGGCCCAGCACAGGGCAAGCGCGGTGACCGCAAAAAGCATCGCGATGAACAGGAAACTCGCTTGCCAGGAGAATAGCTCTCCAATGACTCCGCCAGCGACTTGCCCTGTAGTGGCGCCGATTATCGATGCGCCCGTGACGTTCGCAACAACCACGGGGCGCTGCTCGATCCGCGTCGCAAGACTGACCCAGGTGAGCGCCAACGGTCCGATCGCGGCCGCGACGCCTCCGGCCAGGAGGCGCAGGGCCACCAGCCAGTTTATCGATGGCGCGATGGCGCAGCCCGCGGCCGCCATGCTGGAAAGCAATGCCGCCAGCAAAACGACCTTGTACGGACCTGCCCGATCGCCCAGCGGGCCGTAAATGATCTGGCAGAGGCTGTAGCTGCCCGAATAGGCCGTGACCGCAAGACCCGCCGAACCGACGCTGACCCCATAGAATGAGGCGATGTTGGGAAGCAGCGCGTCCAGAATCCGCATGGAAGCGGCCCCTGCAAAGATGGCTGCGGCGAGCGCGACCAGGGTCCAGCGTCTTGCTGTCCGATCGCCCGCCACGGCTTGTTCTTCTGGCATCGGGGAGCATCCGCTATGAGGTGGAATGAGGGTGCTGCCGCCGCAGGCGAGGGGCCTTTGCGAAGCGCTGCTGATCTGGTCGGGCTTGGCCCCGAAACCGTCAGCAAAGCTAAGGGCGCGCGCGGCCGGGCGGTAGTTGGCTAAAGTGTCTCAGCGATGCGCAGCAGGCATCGATCCGGCGAAGTTCGCATCTTGTCCGATTGGTCTGTCCAGTCGCAAGAAGCGCATGGCATATCGTTGGATGGGAGAGGCGAGGCATGTCCCGCGAAACTACGCTTAATAATATGGACGTCCGGCCCAGCGCGTTCGTTCACTTCGTGCTGAAGACTGCCCGCTTTGAAGAGCAGAAGAATTTCTATCTCCAGTTCCTGAATTCTTGGGAAGTATTTGGATCGGACGGAGTGACATTCCTCACTTATGATCAGGAGCATCATCGCGTTGCCATCGCCCAATTCGATGGCATTGCCGATCTCGATCGAAAGGCGGCCGGAATTGAGCATGTCGCATTTGCATTCGGTTCGATAGGCGACCTTCTTGCAAATTATCTCCGGCTCAAAAATCTCGGCATCCTGCCTTATTGGTGCATCAACCACGGATCGACGACATCCCTCTATTATCGAGATAGGGACGGCAATCAGATCGAGACGCAAACCGACAATTTCGACACGCATGAAGAGCTTGTCGGATTCTTCCAGACCGATGCGTTTCGCGAGAACCCGCTGGGCATACAGTTCGATCCGGACCGTCTTGTCCAACTTTATCGCGATGGGGTTCCGGAGGTGGAGTTGAAGCGTCAGGGCATCGCCCCGCGCGCGCCGGGCACGGACTATATTTTCGGAAGCTGATCGGGAGAATGGAAGGTGATGCAATATGCTGTCCGGCAGGAAATCGCGCGCCTTGAAGACAGGCGTATATCGGCATTGGTGGCGGGCGATGCGGACATGGTGGAAAGCCTCGTGGCCGATGACCTGGTTCATATCCACGGAACCGGGCAAATAGACGGAAAAGCCGCCTATATCGCAGGGCTGCGAAGCAAATATATATTTCACCGGATCGAACGCGGTGAGATTGACATCCGCGTCTACGGCGATGTCGCCATCGTGACAGGCCCGCTCAGCCAGTCAGTCTCCGTCAAGGGCATCGACAAGATCAATGAAATCTCGGCAATCGTCACGCAAAGCTGGGTGCGCGGTGCCGATGGCTGGAAACAGAATACCTGCCACATGGGATTCCTGTCGATCGCGTGATGCAAAATGATAATCAAAGGAAAAGTCTGTGCCTCTAGTCAACTTCGTACAGGACGGCCGCGCGCGGCTTGGCAAGCTTTTTGGAGATCGCATAGTCGACCTTTCGATCGCGGCGCCGGATCTTCCGGCTGCGATCATCGAGTTTCTCGAGGCGGGTGATGCGGCGGTCGCGGCTTTCAAGGCGGTCGATGATGATCGGCTGGCATCGCTTCCTCTGAAGGACGTCCGCCTCCTGCCGCCGGTTCCCCGTCCGGAAAAGTTTCTTGGCATCGGGATGAACTATCGCGATCACGCTGCGGAAGCGTCGAAGGCTGGCCTGGAAACGCCTCCCTTCCAGCTATGGTTCAACAAGCAGGTCTCCTGCATCGCGGGCCCGTTCGACGACGTCGTGAAGCCGGCGGTCACTGAGAAGATGGACTATGAAGCCGAGCTTGCCGTGGTGATCGGCCGGACCTGCCGGCATGTGCCCGTGGAGAAAGCGCGTTCCGTCATCGGAGGCTATATGGTCTGCAATGACGTGTCCGCGCGCGACTGGCAATTGCGCACCCCGACGCACACGCTGGGCAAGTCCTTCGATACGCATGGGCCAATCGGCCCCTGGCTCGTCCTGGATCATGAAATAGCCGATCCGCATGATCTCGACATCCGAATGTATGTCAACGGCGTGCAGCGCCAGGCCGGCAACACCGGAAGCATGATCCACAACATCTATGAGCAGATCGCCTATCTTTCGACCGTCATGACGCTCAAGCCGGGAGACATATTGGCGACGGGCACGCCAAGCGGCGTTGGCGCCGCGCTGACGCCCCCGATATTTCTCAATGCGGGAGACGTCATGCGGGTCGAAATCGCGGGGATAGGCCATATAGAAAACCCCGTCATCGACGAAGCGCTCTAGCGAAGCCGGTCAGTCTCCGTTCTTTTCAGTGAAGTTGATTGCAAGATGAGCAAACAGAAAGTTATCATTTCATGTGCCGTGACCGGTTCGGCGCACACGCCGACAATGTCCGATGCATTGCCAATCACGCCGCAGGACATCGCGGAGCAATCCGTGGCTGCGGCGAGAGCTGGAGCAGCCGTCATACATCTCCATGCTCGCGTTCCTGAGACGGGCGAGCCGACCGGCGATCCGGAGCTCTACGCCCGCTTCCTCCAGCAAATCCAGGGGGAGACAGACGCCGTCATCAACATAACGACGGGCGGCAGCAGCAGGATGACGGTGGAAGACCGGCTGGCGGCTGCAATGCGGTTCAAGCCGGAGATGTGCTCGCTCAACATGGGCAGCATAAATTTCGCCTTTTTCAATGCAGCCAAGCGCATTTCCGAATGGAAGCATCCTTGGGAGGAGTCGTACGTCCGGAATTCTGACGATTACATCTTTCGGAACACGTTTCGTGATATCCGCTATATTCTCGAAAGTCTCCAAGATCATGGGACGAAATTCGAGCATGAATGCTATGACGTAGGGCATCTCTACAATCTCGCCTATTTCGTGGATATTGGCTTGGTCAAGCCACCATTCTTCATCCAGCATATCTTTGGCATCATGGGCGGGATCGGCGCTGATCTGGAGAACCTCATGTTCATGAAGCAGACCTCCGACCGGTTGTTTGGCGCCGGCAATTATCAGTGGTCCGTCCTTGCCGCCGGCCGCAAACAGATGCCCTTCATAACGCAGGCCGCCTTGCTTGGCGGCAATGTCCGCGTGGGCTTGGAGGACAGCCTGTTCATCGAGCATGGCAAGCTCGCCGCATCGAACGCCGAACAGGTCGAGAAGGCAACCCGCATAGTGTCGGAAATGGGTCTCGAAGTCGCAAGTCCAGCAGAAGCGCGCCACCTGCTCGGATTGAAGGGGCGGGAACATGTTGCCATCTGACCGACGGACGGAAACGGCCCAGGTCAATGTTTAAGAGCGTAGTTCAAGCCCGCCTTGAGCGTCACATCGCATAATCGTTCCGCCAGCGGCGTCAGCGGCAGGTCGCCGCGCCGGACGATATATACAGGCCCTGCTCTCAAGGTTTCCGCGAGCGGGAATGCGACGACCTGATCGCGGCAAAAGGCCGATTCCAGCCATTGAACCGGGAGGAGGGCGAGAAGATCGGAACTGGTCACCGCAAGAAGGGTCATCATCACCGAATGCATGTGGACGGAAACTTCCGGAAGCGGGAGTCCCGCCTGGCTGAAAAGCGCTTCGAATTCGGGGCGCCGTTGATGGTCGGCAAATAGCGGGCGAATCCATCGGGCGCCCTGCAGTTCCTGCAGCGTACGGGCGCCCGCGAGCGGATGTCCGCGGCGACCGATGACGTCGAACCGGTTGTCGAACAATTTTTCGAACACCAGCGGCGTCTTCACGGGGAAGTTGTGGACAGGGCCGACGAAGAAGTCCACTTCACCGGAAAGCAGATTCTGTTCGACATGTTCGAAGAGCAGGCTTTCGGTGAATTTGAGCAGAACCTTAGGATATTCCGTTTGGAAGACCCGCAGCATGGTTGGCATCAGGGCGATTGTCGCGGCAGTCGACATCGCGACTGCTATCTCGCCATTGGCCCTGCCCTTTTCCTGTTCAATCGCCTCGAAAATGTGACGGATTTCGGATTGGATGGCTGTCGCGTGCTGGACGAAGACCTGTCCCATGCGCGTGAGCGTCACGCCATGGCCATGCCGATGAAAGAGCGACACGCCCAGCTCGTGCTCGGTGTCGCGAATGCTGCGGCTCATGGACGGCTGGGTGATGCCCAGCTTGCGGCTCCCGCCGCGTAGGCTGCCTGCCTCCGCGACTGCAAGAATGTCCCTGATATTGCTCAGTTTCATCGCTATCCGCTCCTTGCCTAAAGTCCCGCGATCGAGAGGGGGGTGAATTGTCCATAGCCGCCCTTGTAGAAGAGCAGCGGTTCCAGCCCGTTCTCAATGTCCAGCGACAGCACCCTGCCGACGGCAATGAAGTGGTCGCCGGCTCCGTGGACTGCTTCCAATTGGCAGTCGATCCAGGCAACCACTCCCGCGACGATAGGCAAGCCGGCATCGGACAGTCTGAAGTCGATGCGTTCGAACTTGTCTTCTGCCCGGGACGCGAGCGTGCGGCATATATCATGCTGATTTGCGCCGAGAATATTGACGCAGAAATGGCCCACCTGCTCGATCCGCGCCCAACTGGCCGATTGGCGATCGGGAAAGAACGCTACAAGCGGCGGATCGAGCGACACGGAGGTGAATGATCCCACAGTCATGCCGACTGGTTCGCCGTCCAGCATGGCCGTTATGGCGCACACGCCTGTAGGATAGTGGCCGAGAATCCGTCGAAACTCGGCTCCGTCGAAGGCTGCTCGCATATGCGCTTCTCCAAATCATATTCATGGCCCGAGGAAAGGGCGTCAGCCCCATGCCGGAAACAAATCTTTGCCATTAGCCGTTTCTGCGAGAGCAGGTTGTGCGGCCGTCAGCTTGCTAAGCTTTGCAGCACGTCTTAGGCGACCGAGCCGAGGCGGCTGCAATCATATCTGCGACCGGATGTCGGACAGGAATGCGATGATCGCCTCGTTGACCTCTGACGGCCGCTCCTGCTGAATCCAGTGGCCGGCGCCCGGAAGGATTTTCTCGACGCGAAGTCCCGGCACGAACTGGCGCTGCACTTCAAGTCCTTCGGGAAACATGGAGAGGGCCACTTCCTTGTCGCCGCAAAGGAAGGCCGATGGCACATGAATCCGCTGATCGGGATAGGCGTGCATCTCGTAATAGTCGGAGCCGATGTTGCGATACCAGGACACCGGCCCAAAGAACCCGCCCTCCTTGAACGTGCGGCCATATTCATCAAGAACCTCGTCGCTCATGAAGGAGAGCGGACCCTCTGGGGGCGTAGCCCAACCTTCCAAAAGACCGCTCCCTGCTGGCCGCGGCTTGATCCATTCGTCCTGCGGCGCATCGCCCGAACCGACGAAGAACATCTGTTTGAGCGCGGCGCGCGGATCGCGTCCGAGTTCGGCCTCCGCGGTAACCGGGGCAGATTCCCGGGCGTTCAGGCTGGGGCGTGCCGGACGAGGTCTGGTAGCCATTGGACGTGTGGTGCGCCGGGGACAGCGAAGCGGTCGCCGAGGAATTGGTAGAAAGAGATGCGCAGCTTGGCGCATGTCTTGAGCAGGCCAATCATGGTGTCGCGGGCGATCCTTCCGGCCTGGCTGACGGTGCCGCCGGAGATTTTGCGCTTGGTGACGAAGGCGCGGATATCGTTTTCCGAACCATTGGTGTGCAGGGGGATTTCCGGGCGCTCGAGGACGCGAAGCAACTGTGCCTTCTGGCGATGGAGGCGCGTGAGCAGCCGGTCGAGCATCACGTAACCGGTGCGCCTGGTGAAGATACGGTCGAAGCGGACCCGCAGGGCTCTGGCCCGTTTGGGATCGGGATAGCGCTGCCATGCCTTGAGGTCGGCATAAAGCCACCAGATCAGGGTGCGTTTGAGCTCGACGGCGTCACGATCTTTCTTCGAGCTGGGCTGGAGCTTGTGCACCAGCCGCTCGCAATGGACCCAGCACAGAGCATGATTGTCTCCGACCCGGAACTGGCCGGCACCATCGGAGACGATCGCCGTGTCGCCCAGCAAGCCTTGTTCGCTGATGGCACCCCACAGGGCACTTTCGGTAGCGACCTTGACCGGATCGGGCTGGACGTTGAGCTTGTCGAAGTCCAGCGCCGCAAGGTGGGCAGCCCAGGCCTCGGCACAAGCGAAGCGCTTGTCACCATGGCTTGCAAGGGCATCGATCTGGGCCGCCGCCATGTTCATCTCGCGCATCCGGGCCACTGCCACGTCATTGACGACATGCTCGCTGCGCCCGGCCTGGAGCAGACCCAGAAAGGCGGCACGGGACTTGGACACGCCACTCCGGAACACCGCAAAGCGCTGGTCACCCAGTTGCGTGACATAGCCATTGCGCCGGGCATGGGGAGCGCTGGTGTCATCGACGCTGATCCACCGGGCGGTCTCCAGTCCTGTGCGCAAAACGGCCTGATCTTCAGCCACCAGGGCTTCAAGTCCCCTGCTCAGAAGACGGACAACTTGCCGCTTGGAGATTTGCAGGCCCATTCCGTTCAAGATGGCTGTCAGCCGTTCACTCGTCATCTGCCCCTGGAAGTGACCTGCGGCAATGAAGCGGCGAAGCTCGGAGCCAAAGCCACCCAGGATGCCCGGCGGCAGAGGCGCCAATATCCGCTCGCCCGTCGCCGCCTCCCAGCGTTCCCGGCGATAGCGGACCACCTCGACGCTGATCTTCAGATCCTGCACCAGCACGTCTTCGTAGCCGCGAAACCTCGATCCGGCAGGCGCATCCGCCTTCAGCTTCACTTCTGACGTTACAGCCAGCTTGTCACGCACCGATCCCCGGCCGCGTTTACGGCCTTTCTTGCTCTTCGGCTTCGATGTTGCCTGCTCCATCCCCGATGGCTTCGTCTTGAACTTCGGTCGCGGCGGCAGCCCTTTCAGCCGCGCGATCTCGTCCTTCAGGGCCGCAATCTCGGCATCTTTCAGTGCTACTACCGCAGCATGCTCGTCCTGAGAATCCTGAAGCGACTTCACCTGCGCCGCCAGCGCACCAACCACACGGCGTAAATCGGCAAAACCGCCATCGTCGTCAGGGCCAGATCCACCGGGAGTCATCCAAAGTGTGAATCACAAACCGTGAAGCTTGAAAAGACCCCTGCACGGAAATTTGCCCCGCTTACGCCTCCGCGACGCCAACTTCTTGAAAATAGCGGATGTAGCTGAATGAGTCCGACGCTGACGACGTGAAATCCGTCATCGGCTCATCGGGTGCGGGCCGATAGGGGACGCTCAATGCGAATACACCCGCCGTGCGTTCGGGAAAGCGCAGCGCCGTCCGCCAGGAGATGATGGACCCCCAGTCGTGGCCGATCGAAACCCAGCGGTCATGACCCAAGGCGTCGGCAATCGCCGCTATGTCGTCCGCGATCGAGTCGAAACCATAGGCGCTCACGTGCGTCGGTTTGGAGGATGCTCCATAGCCGCGCATGTCCGGAACGGCGACAGTGAAGCCCGCATTCGCCAACGGTCCTATCTGGTGCCGCCAGGAAAGCGCGAGTTCAGGAAATCCGTGCATCAGGACAATCAGCGGACCATTTCCAACCACTTGAGTGGAGATGAAATACTCGCCGGATGCTATCCGAAGTGTCTCGTTTCTCATCGTAAGAACTTCCTTAGGGATGTTTGCACTCCCAAATCGCGAACCCGTCGCTTCTCTTGAGAGGGCGAATGTTTCACGCGCCAGATGCCGCCTGATATGGGGCAACGCCTGGCCTTCGCGCCTGCACTGACCCGGCGGCGTCAGGTGAGGGGTGATTTCCGTCACATGTCACCGACAGCATGACTGATGAATTTCGCAATCATTTCTTCCAAGATCGCATCCATCTCGCATCGATGCCTGCTGGGCATCAAGAAGTCGAGATCCTTGAACGATCGAAGAAAACAAACGGACGATCACGCATTGTCGCACCACCAGTCCAGCTCATAAATTTGATGCAGATGTCCTTGTTGTCGCTTTCCGCCCGGCGGGTCGACGCGGCGTCATGGCTATGCATAAACTGCGAGAGGTACTCCCATGCTTGAAGCATATGATTATAAGCACGTGATCGATATAGGGTTTCCGTGCGATCGGACTCCCGAAGATCGCAAGTCGCGGCGCCTGCCTGCGGGCATGACCATTGTCGCTCCCGACAATCACTGGTCGCTGTCGGAAGACATCTTCATCGATCGGTTCCCCGAGCATCTTAAGGATCGAGCGCCCCACGTGTGGCAGAGCAACGGAACCTGGCATGTCGGGTTCAACGGGAAATCGCTTCTGCCCGAATTCTACGAGAAAATATTCGCTACCTTCGATGTTGTTCCCGGCTGTTTCGACATGAATGCACGCCTTCACGACCTCAATATCGAAGGTATCGAGAAGGAGATGGTGTTTCCAAACGGATTTTTCGCAGCGGTTTTCTACCCGGACTTCGAGGTCCGGGAGTGGATGCTGAGGATTTATAACGAATATGTTGCCGAGCTTCAGGCTAAATCCAATGGCCGTTTCTTTGGTGTTGGTTTCCCGGCCTTCTGGGATGTCGGTAAATTCGTCGAATCGGTGCAGCATATTAAGCAACTGGGACTGAAGTCGATCGTGCTTCCCAACAACCCCGGGAAGAATCCTCAGGGCAAGGAGATTGTGTATCAGGACGACGATATGCAGCCATGCTGGGCGGCGATCGAGGAAGCTGGGCTGCCGGTGAACTTCCACATCGGTGAGAGTTTCGCGGATGGCCGCGGCGGTTATCCGATCAGCACGATGCTGAACTTCGCCGGTCTTCGCAAGCCGCTGTCGCAGTTGATCTTCGGCGGCATATTCGACCGTCATCCCAGTCTTCAGGTGGCATTCCAGGAGGCGGGCATTCTCTGGGCCGCGTCCTGTCTGCATGACGCTGAGATCGCCTATGCGAGCCAAGCTAGGATTTCGGATTGGAAGCTTGCGCATCCGCCGCGCCACTATTGGCAGAACCACTGCTATGTGTCGTTCATGTCTGATCCGCTGGGGTTGAAGATTATCGACAGTGTCGGAGTCGACCGCGTCATGTGGACGCCGGATTATCCTCATCCTGAGGGTACGCTCGGTTACGGCTGGAAGGCGATCCAGGACGTGATCGACGCCTTGGGCGAAGAAAATGCCGCGAAGGTGCTGGGTCGGACGGCGCAGAAGCTGTTCAACTTCTGATAGCTGACGTCCCTCGCGTTTATAAGCCGGCATATCGCTTGCCAGGTGGGGGCGCGCCTGTCTTTACAGGCGCGCCCTTTTAACGTGGCGTGGCGGGCCGGGGGCAAGCTTTGGACGCTGGCCAAAATATAACATGCTTAGAAGCATGGCCTTCTGGCGACAGCAAATTCATCATGACAACAAGCGGCGACGGTCTGGCTGGGACATTGAAAGTCCGCAGAGATGAACGGCCGCGCCGTCAAGCAGGAGTGGCGCACCCATGCCTTTGAAGATCATCTGCATCGAAGAGCACGCAACCGACAAAGGTTTGAAGGAGGCTGCATGGCCGGAGCTTGCCCGGCAAGCGTCCTATCTGGCCGATTACGGCATTACGTTCCAGGACGATCCGGAAGCCCATGCGAACGGCATGCCGCAATGCGAAGCGCCCCGGCGGGCCGAGGAGATCGAAGCTGCTCCCATGGCCGCGCGCATTCCGGAAATGGACGAGTTCGGCATCGACATGCAGGTTCTGTCCTACCCCATCTACTGCCAATATGCTCCAGTGGAGGCGGCGGTTGCCGGTATTCGCGCGGCAAATGATCGTATGGCGTCCGCCGTCGCGCAGCATCCCGATCGCTTCGCGGGTTTCTCGCTCCTCCCGTGGCAATCGCCGGAGCACGCCATCGCGGAGATCGAACGCAGTGCGGGCGAACTCGGCCTGACAGGGACGATGCTTGCGGGGCTTCCGGCAGTAGACACATTTCTCGACCATCCGCGATTTGCGCCAATTCTGGAGAAGCTGGAGGCGTTGCAGGTTCCCCTCTACCTGCATCCCGGCCCGCCGATGCGGGACGTGCAAAGGCTTTATTTTTCGGGCTTTGAGAATGAGGTGACGAACCGGCTATCCATGTTTAGCTGGGGCTTCCACCATGAGGCTGGCCTGCAAGTCGTGCGCCTCATCGTTTCCGGCGTGCTCGACCGCTTCCCCGGCCTGAAGATCATCAGCGGGCATCTGGGCGAGATGGTGCCTTATTATCTCCACCGCCTCGATGAGACATTGCCCATCGCCCTGACAGGCCTAAGCCGCAGCATTCTCCAGACATATCGCGATCAGGTCTTCGTGACGCCCAGCGGCATGTTGAACACGGCGCATATGATGTTCCTGCGGGAAGTGGTCGGTGCCGACCGGATCATCTTCTCGATGGATTATCCGTGGATGACGCTGACTGGCGCGCGCGCCTGGCTTGAAGGCTTGCCGATAACCGAGGCCGAACGCGAAGCGATCGCTCACGGCAACGCCGAAAAGCTGCTGCGCCTGCGCGCCTGATGGCGACTCCAGAACGAAATCATCAGCCTCCAACCAAGGATCCTTTTCAATGTCCCTGACAATTCCCGCCGTTCCTCTTCACAAACATGACTGTTTCTTCATTGGCGGTGACTGGGTCAAGCCCAGCTCCGGATCGACCATTGCGGTTTACGACTCGATCACCGAGCAACGCTATTTCTCCGTGCCTGAAGCGCAGGCGGCAGACATGGAGCTCGCGATCCATGCGGCGCGGACAGCGTTGGACCGCGGCCCCTGGCAACGCATGACTCATCGCGAACGCGCCGCCTATCTCTATGCCATCGCGGATGCGCTGGAAGCGCGGGCGGCCGATTATGCGCAGATCTGGCCGCGTGAATCGGGGGTGGTCCATGGGGTCGCTCAAGCCAGGATACCGACCAATGCGATGCTCTATCGCTTCTATGCCGATCTTGCGGAGACGTTTCCCTTCGAGCAGGTGATCCCGCCCCAACCTTCGCCCACGCCGGGCGGCCGGTTCGGCCTGCTGGTCCATGAACCCGTGGGCGTGGTCGGCGCGATCATCCCCTGGAACGCGCCGCTGGACCTCATTTCCCTCAAGGTTGCCCCAGCTTTGCTGGCTGGCTGCACAATGGTCATCAAGGTTTCGCCCGAGGCGCCGGGCGCCGGCTATCTGATGGCAGAGATCGCGGAACAGGTTGGACTGCCAGCGGGCGTCATCAACGTCGTCACGGCCGACCGGGAGGTGTCCGAACGCCTCGTGCGCGATCCGCGGATCGACAAGATCGCCTTCACCGGGTCGACCGCGGCAGGCCGCAAGATCGGCGCTATCTGCGGCGAGCGGATCGCTCGGCTGACGCTGGAGCTTGGCGGCAAGTCGGCCGCCATCATTCTCGACGATGCGGATTTCGATCAGGCGGCGAGCACACTGGCCAATGCCGAATGCCTTCTGACCGGGCAGGTTTGCGCCTCCCTCACGCGCATTGTCGTGCCGCGTGGCCGGCACGACGAGTTTGCGGATGCGCTGGCGGCGGCATTTTCCGCCGTGCGCGTGGGTGATCCTTTCGACCCCGCCACGCAGATGGGACCGCTCGCCATGGAGCGCCAGCGCGATCAGGTGGAGCGCTATATCGCGAAGGGCAAGGAAGAGGGCGCCACGCTGGTGACTGGCGGCGGCCGTCCGGCGCATCTCGATCGCGGATATTTCATCGAACCGACGGTCTTTTCGAATGTCGACAACCGGCAAACCATCGCGCAGGAGGAGATTTTCGGGCCGGTGCTGAGCGTTATTCCTGCGGACAGCGAGGAGCAGGCGATCGACATCGCCAACGACAGCATTTACGGCCTCAACGCCTCCATATTCACCGCCGATGCCAACCGGGCCCGCGATATGGGAGGCAGGCTGAGAGCCGGCAATGTCGGCCATAACAATCTGCGCATGGACCTCAGCATCGGCTTTGGCGGATATAAGCAGTCCGGTCTTGGTCGTGAGGGCGGTGTCCAGGGGCTTCACCCTTATCTCGAAACGAAGACCATGCTCCTGGACGACGCGCCATTGGCCTACAGGTAAAACGCCCGGCCCGGGGGGATACATCCCTCCCGGCTTCGGTTCGAGCCGATAAGGACCACCGCCGGCACGATCCTATCGGGACATCTCGCCCTGATATGGTTGTGTCGGCGTTCGCAACGGGCGTCGCCCGCTCATGAGGGAATCCGGGATCAGGGCATCCGCAAAATGGGCTTGATGACCGCGCCCGATGCCGCGTCGGCAAATGCCGTGTCTATATCGACGAAATCATAATAGCGGACGATCTTCTCTAACGGGAAGCGGCCGCGCCGATGCAGCTCGATGAGCATCGGGATCATTTCCGAAGGCGTGGAGTCGCCCTCGATGATGCCGCGCAGCGCTATGCCATGCAGTTGGACATGCTGCCAATCGAAGCTGGCTTCAGTTCCGGCTCCGACGCCGCCTACCATGCCGCAGACGCCAAGCGGGCCGAGCGCCGCGACTGCCTGCTTCAGCGCTGCGGGCGACCCGGCCGCCTCGATGGAAAAGTTTGCGCCAAGGCCGCACTCGGCTCTGATCTGCGCCACGGCATCCTCGCTGGTCGCATCGCAGGTGAAGGTGGCGCCCAGTTCCGACGCGAGCTTCAGCCGCTCGCTGTTCCGGTCCACCATGAAAATCGGATAGGCGCCAACGACAACGGCCGCCATGAGGGCGCTGAGCCCCACCGCGCCAGCACCCCAGATCGCCAGCGATTGGCCGGCGGACACCTTGAGCGAATTGAATATGGCGCCGGCGCCCGTCTGAACTCCGCAGCCCAAAGGCCCCAGCAGGTCGAGCGGCGCATCATCCGGCACCTTGACGATGTTCGCGGCGGGGACGATGGCGCGTGTCGCAAAGGATGATTGTCCGAAGAAGTGACTGCGCACGTCATTGCCGAACGCGGAACTTCCATCGAGCCGATTGCCGACAAGGTTCAGCTCGGGAACACTGGTGCAATAGGCCTGGTGACCGGTTCTGCAGGGAGAACAATCGCCGCAGGTTCCAAAGGTGAGGATGACCCGATCACCGACCGAGATATTGCGAACCAGGGAGCCGACCTCTTCGACGATGCCCGCGCCCTCATGTCCGAGCACGACCGGCAGATCGATCCCATAATGTCCGCTATGGAAATTTATATCGGTATGACAGATTCCGGCAGAGCTTATCTTGACCAAGACCTCATCGCCACGCGTCTCACCCAGTTCGAAGTCTTCGAACGACATGCGGCCACCCAGGGAACGGGTGACCGCGGCGCAGACATGTCTGGCGGAATCCGGCATAGTCTTTATTCTCTCGCTGGATGCTGCAAATAACGCATCATCGTTGAAATATAGGGTCCGTCCTGGTCTGACGTCGTGTCTTCAACTGGAACAGCCGCCTGATGTCGGACCCCGGCGCGATCGTCAGATCTTGAACCCCAGCGTTATCCCGTAGGTGGCGGGCGCTCCGGGGTAGCGCGTGATGGCTTCATTATACAGCACGTTATTCCAATAATATTTGTTCAATATATTCTTCCCGAACAAGGTCACTTTCCATCGACCATTCGGCGCTTCATATCCCATTCTGGCATCGACAGTGGCATAGGGATTGATCGTGAAGGGGTGGACGAGACCCGGCAGGAGGCGAGTCCCCACGGTTTGAGGCACTGCAAGCTGGCTGCCGCCGATTGCGGTATCTTGTCCTGAACGGCCCTGGACGCTTATCCCGATGAAGGGCGTGCCGCCGTTGGAAAGCATCGGCCGGTAATCGATATTGGCTCCATAGGTCCAGGTGGGCGTGAAGGGCAGGGGGTTGCCTTTGAAATCGGTCGCGACGCCGAATACGCTGGGGCCGCTATACTGGAGAACCCGCGAATTCAGATAGGTGACGGAGCCGCTTAGGGTCAGGCCCCCTCCGATCCGGATCATGAGGTCCGCTTCGGCGCCATAAATCCGCGACTTCGGGACATTCACCAGCGAGTCGATCGGCCCGAAAATGGCGTCGTTCACTTTGCCCAGAAGCTGTTTGCTCTTGTAGTTGTAGTAGAAGGCGGCGGCGTTCACATGCGCGACGCGGTCAAGGAAATCCGCTTTCAAACCCGCTTCGAAAGCCAGGACGGACTCCTGCGTCACGGGACGATTTTGAACGTCGGACGTCGCCGGCGTGACGGGGAAACTGCCGGCTTTGTAGCCGCGCGAGACATTGGCATAGATCAGCGTGGTGGATGACGGCTTGACGTCAATGCCCACGCGCCAGGAGATATTGTCTTCGGAAAGGGTGCTCAGCGTCGGCGCGCCCTTTGGTACAAGATTGCTGGTCAGCGAATAGCATCGCCCTTTGGCCGGGCCGCTCGATCCGATCGGCGTGAATGCCACTGTGCCAAGCGCAGAACCGACGATGTTGAACAACTCCGCTGTCCGGCCATCGCCGGCGTCGATGCTGCAAAGGACGCCTTTATTGACCGACTTCGTGTACCGCGCCCCCGCCTTGATCGTCACGAGCCGATTCAGATCATATTCCGCGTTTCCGAAGACCGCGTAATTGTTGATCCGCTGGCTGGTGGTGTTGGTTGAGGAGAAGATGTCGTTCAGCGTGGGATTGCTGTTCGACTGATTGGAGAAGGTCGCCGTGTAAAGGTCAGATGTGCGGCTGTGTTCATAGTTGCCGCCCGCAACCCAGCGGAATGAGGATGAGGCGTCATTGGCCAGGCGCAGTTCCTGGGTGAAGGAATTTACCGAAGCGCGTTCATTGAAGTCGCTCAGGCTCAGCGCCGTGCCGTCATTGTCGACTTGCAGCCTTTGATCGAAGGTGGCGAATGAACTGATCGCCGTCAAAGTCACTGCGTCCGTCAGATCAACCGTGGCGTTGAGCGCCGCCTGGAACATTTCGCGCTTGCCGCGGGGCGTGAAGGCGCCGGTGGACCAGTCAGCGGCGCGGGACCGCTGGAGCGAAAATGGATAAGCCAGCTCCACGGGTTTGGTGAAGGCTGGCGCCTGGGGCTGAAGCCCGATGAATTGCGGAGCCAGCGGCTGTGAGGAGTCGATCCAGCCGTTGAGGTTCAGCGTCATCCGGATGCGGTCGGAAACGGTCCAGTCCGTTAAAAGGCGCGCGGCGATGTAGCGGGAACGTGCATTGTGATCGCCAGGCCGGCTGGTGCTGACCTGCCATCCGTCACTGGTTGCGCCGGTGACCGCAAGGCGCGCGGAAAGCCCCTCAGCCAGCGGGCCGGAGATGAAGGCGTTGCCGTCGATGCGGTTGAACCTGCCGTAGCTGACATCGCCGCCAGCCTGGAAGGCCGAGGTCGGCTTGGCCGCGATGAAGTTGATCGCGCCGCCGGTGGAATTTGCCCCAAACAGGGTGCCCTGCGGGCCCTTGAGCACCTCCACCCGCTCAAGATCATAGGCGGCGTGGCTCGCCAGTACCGGAAAGGGCAGGGGCGCCTGGTCGATATAGGCGCTCACCGCAGGATAGGCGCCCACCGCTGAACTGTTATAGCCGACGCCGCGCAGCGTCAGTATCGGCGTATCGAATGCGGTCTGGGCGAAGGTAAGGCCGGGAACCGCTTGGGCGATGTCGGCCAGCGATACGATCTTGCGCTCCGCCAGCGCCTCGGCGGGCAGGGCGGTGACTGACAATCCGACGCGGTTGATGTTCTCGCTCCGCTTGTTCGCGGTGACGACAATATCGCTCATCATGTCAGATCGCGCATCGGACTGCGCCTTGATCGCTTGGCCGCTGCTATTGCCCACTGCCGTGGTCTCGTTGTCGCCCGCCGCCTGAGCGCAGGCAATTTGCGGCGTCCAGATCAGAGCGCAAGAAGTCAGAAGCTTCGCCACGATATGGTCGTTTGAAAATCCGGACATATAATCCCCTCCCAAATCTTGTTGTTTTGTCGTGGATCATCTCACACGATAATGATCGCAGTCCATGTGGACACGCCATGATCTTGGCGGTCGAACCCCGTATTTTCCGGTTAGCGGACGCCGCGTTGGTTGCAAGATAGCAAGCGTCTTTTGTCGATGCCAGGACGGCATCGATCAGGCTGGCCAACCGGCTGGCGGCTCCGGCCATATCGGGTTCACGCTGCGCCGTTTCGTCAGGCTCCAGCGACAGCGCGGTTCCATAAACGATCCGTCACAAGGCGCAGGGCGTCAGTTTACGGCTTGACAGTGGCGGGAGATTGACCTGCATTCGGGCTATGGTTCGGTCATGAAGAAATCGGCGGATTATCCGCTCGAAACGCGGCCCATCATGGGCTTTGCGGACGAATATCCTTCGGGATTCATCGATCCGTTGCACAGTCACCCGCGGTCCCAGCTCTCCTATTCGGCCGCCGGGGTCATGTCGGTCACGACGGAAACGTCCAGCTTCATGCTGCCGCCCTATCGCGCCATCTGGATTCCCGCCGGCATGATGCATGAAGTGTTCTGCCGGGCGCCGGTGTCCTCCTACACACTCTATATCGATCCGCTGCTCGACCGGCAGCCGCAGCATTGCCGCGTGTTCGAAGTGTCCGAACTGGTGAAGGCACTGATCTTTGAGGTTGGCCATTTTCCGCCCGGCTATGATCTGGAGGGGCGGGAAGGGCGCATCGCCCGCCTGCTGCTGGAAGAGATAGAGCGCATGCCCAGCACGCCGAGCGAATTGTCGATGCCGGCGGACCGGCGGTTGCTCCGGGTCTGCCGCGCGCTGCTGGACGATCCGGCCGACCAGCGGGATATTGACGATTGGGCCAGCGTGGCGGGGATGGGGCGGCGCACCTTCACCCGGCTGTTCCGGCAGGAAACGGGCGCTGGCCTGGCCGTCTGGCGGCAGCAGGTGCGCCTGATGGCGGCGCTGTCGCGGCTTGCGTCGGGCCAGCCGATCACCACGGTGGCCTTCGACGTCGGCTATGAAAGCCCTAGCGCTTTCACTGCGATGTTCCACCGCGTCTTCGGCATGCCGCCCAGCGCTTATCTCGCCCAGTCGCAGGGGCATGCGCGGGAGGTGGGCGCCGGAGGGCGCATCGCCTTTCCGCCGGTCATCGATGACTAAGATTTGCGGAGATTTGGTTGAATGGCCATTAGTTGCCATTAAGTGCACCGTGCTCCTGCGAAGGCAGGAGCCCAGTCCCGCCCTTAGTGGATCACCGCATCGTCTGAACTGGGCTCCCGCCTTCGCGGGAGCACGGTGCGCTCTAAGGCGCGGGTTTGCTGAACCAGAAGGGCGCCATTGGCTGCTGGCGTGGCCAGATTTCGTCCAGATTACTGCCGTCGTAGAGACGCCCGTTCTTCATCACTTGCCGGATCGACAGCGTGTTGGCGATGTCGTCCAGCGGGTTGAGGTCCAGGATCACGAGGTCGGCATATTTGCCCGGCTCGATACTGCCGAAATCCGCGTCCCGGCCGATCGCCTTCGCCCCGCCGATGGTCGCGGCGCGCAGCACCTCCATCGGCGTCATGCCGCCCATCGCATAGGCCTGCATCTCCCAATGGGTGCCAAGGCCCGGCACCTCGCCATGGGCGCCGACGCCCAGCAGCCCGCCCGACCGGACGAAGCGGGCGGCGCTCTTCGCAACGTCCGCGAAGACATATTCGCCCGGATCGCGCCATTCGCGCTGCCAGAATTTCTGGTCGCGGAACCAGTTCGGCGCGAAGCGGGCATATTTGGCGTCGCCATGCGGCGCGTCGCGGGCGATGAAATAATTTTGCGCCGGCGTCCCGCCATGGGTGATCTGCAAGGTCAGCGTGTAGCTGGTGCCGCTCTGCGCGAAGAGCTTCAGCACATCCTCATGCAGTTCGACCGGCGGAATGCTGTGTTCATTGCCTGAATAGCCGTCGATGATATGGGTGAGGTCCAGCTTGTGCGACAGCGCGCCCTCTGTCGTCGGGTTGAGGCCCAGCTCCCGCGCCGCCTCCACCACCCATTGCCGGGTGCGGCGATTGCCGGTGCGATATTGCTTGATATTGCCGAGGCGATAATCGTCGCGATAGCGCGACAGCACCGCCTTCACCTCCGCCTTGGAACGGAAATCGTTGAAGGAGAAGAGCGCCGGTCCCGTCGTCATGATCCGCGAGCCGATCATCTGCCCGCTCTCGAGCAGATCCTGATAGGCCAGCATGTCGATGCTGAGCGAGGAGGGGTCGAAGCTCAACGTCACGCCATAGGCGAGGTTCGCCGCCGGTCCCCAATTATGCATGTCCAATATGTCGCGGCGGATGTCCGCGACATGATCGTGAATGTCGATGAAGCCGGGCACGACCGTCGCGCCGTCCAGCATCCGGATCGTCGCATCGGCCGGTACGGGAAAGCTGCCCCGGCTGCCGATGGCGCGGATATGGTCGTCCACGATCAATATGTCGGCGTCGGGGATGACCTCATCCCCCTTCATGGTGATCGCCCGCGCGCCCCGCAGCAGCAGCGTGCCGCGAGGCGTGTCGCGCGGCACCGCGACGGCCAGCGGCCGGGCCTGTCCTCCGACATCTGCCGGGCCGGGCGGCGCGCCCGCGGGCTCCAGCCTCACATCGGCCAGCGCCCGGCGGTGCAGCGTCGATCCGACCGACCACCAGATGGTGCGTCCGTCCTGAGACCAGCCGAAAAAGTCCGCGCCGACATCGGTCATGCGGCTATGGCGGACGGCGGGCGCGGACAGATTCACGCTCTCCCCCGCCTTGTCCGGCATGGCGAAGAGGTGCAGTTGCTGCGCGATCTGGGCGAGCGCCCAATGGCCGTCCGGGCTGACCCGCATATCGTCGGCCGCCGCCGGCCCCTGCGCGAAATACCAGTTCGGCCCGACTGCCTGCACCATTAGGCTGTCGCTGGCCGGGCCGTTCCACGCGATGGCATGCACGCCGTCGCCTTCATTGACATGGACGATGCCCGGCCTGGGCCCGAAATGCGGCGTTCCGCCGATCCGGCCGCTCAGCAGGACTTGCGGCGATGCGCTGGCTGACAATTTGACCAGATCGGCAGCGCGCAACTGGCCGAATTCGACATAGCTGTTCAACCGGTCGGCCTGCGGCGAACGGACGACCAGCACTGATCCGCCGTCCGGAGTGAAGACGGGATGGGTATAGAAGGCCGGGCGATCGGTCAGCCGCCGCGCCGGGCCGCCGTCCACCGGCTTTTCCCAGACGAAGCCGCCGTCCCGCGCCGTCCATGTCACATAGAGCAGGCGCTTGCCGTCTGGCGACCAGCTTGGATGAAATTGCGGCGTGTCGTCGGCGTCGATCCGCTGCGGTGTGGCATTGCCCTCGACCGGAGCAGTATAGACATGGCCGAGCGCGGAGAAGGCCACCGTATGGCCGTCGGGGGAGAGGGCGGGCGTCTGGATCAGCCGCGCCCGGACCGGCCCGCTCTCCTGCCGGATCGGGCGGCGCGTGAGCGGTGCAAGGTCGATGTCGACATAGGCGGAGAAGGGAATGGCCTGTGCCGCGCCGGTCGAGATGTCGATCCGGCTGATCCCCCCGGCCAGATTCATGATCAGCGCCTTGTCATCGGGCGTGAAGGCGAAACGCGGCACCATGTCGCTCCAGGCTGAGGCCTGAAGCTGGTCATGGTCGATTTCGATCAGTTCGCGATCCACGCCGCTGTCGATGTCGCGGATGTGGAGGAAGGTCTTGCCCACCCGGCGCAGCGCGTAGGCGAGCGTGCGGCCGTCATGGGACAGGATGGGACGGAAAGCGCTCGACTGTACGGGGCCGAGGCGGATGTCACCGATCGCCTTCACCACGATCTCGTCCTTGCCGGTGGCCAGATCGCGGCGCGCGATCTGCCATTCTGTCAGCGTGTCGAAATCGGGCGAACCCTTGAGCGTCGCATGATAGAGCGCATGGCCATCGGCGGTCGGCGCCAGGCCCAGGCTGCTCACCTTGTCGCCGGTCTGCGCCGGATCGGCCCAGTTGGGCAGCAGCACCGTGCCGAACCGGTCCGTCCCGTCAGTGGTGAAGCGCCAGCTTTCATAGGCGTTGCGGTCGGGCCAGAAGCGGCTGACATAGGCGGTCCTGCCATCGGGCGCCCAGACCGGCGAGACGAAGATCGGATCTTCGTCGTAGAAGCTCAATTGCCGGGGATACCCGCCATCGGCATCCATGACCCACAGATTTTCCGCGCCCGACCGGTCCGACAGGAACAATATCTGCTTCCCGTCCGGCGAAAAGACGGGCTGGCTGTCATAGGCCATGCCCCGGCTGATCGGCCGCGCCTGCCCGCCCTGCGCGTCGAGCAGATAGATGTCGCCCAGCATGTCCAGCACGATCGTCCGCCCGTCCGGCGACAGGTCGATCGACGCGGCGGTCAGTTCTTTCGTGTCGAAGCGGATCTTGCGCGTGCCCTTGAGCGGCAGCGTCTGGCCGGGCCTGGCTGGCGGACGCGCCATTGTGCCGGAAGGGCCGGTGCCCGACGGCCCTTGCGTCGGGGATAGGAAGGGCAGGGGCGGTTCACCCAACTCATCGGGGCCATGCGCCGCCAAGGGCGCGGCGCTCAGCACGAGCGCTATGGCAAAAGCCTGCGCGGCAGGACGGTTTCCAACGATCCTGCCGCGCATGCCTGCCATCTTCCTAAGGGCTTGTGAGATTTGACTAATAACTGACATCTCTTCGCCGTCACCCAGGGCTTGACCCGGAGTCCCGCTGCCTTTGGCCAAGCGCGGACGGAAGAAAGAGAGCGAGACCCCGGATCAAGTCCGGGGTGACGCAGTAAGGCGATGACCGGGAACCACCCAATTCGCGTCCCCAAGCCAAACCCCCACACATTTTAGAAGGTCTTGGTCACGGTGCCGATCACTTGACGGCCGGCGCCATAGGTACAGCCCGCCGCGCTGGCACAACGCGCTACATACACCTTGTCGAAGATGTTGGAGCCGTTGACGGCGAAGCGCCAGCCCGGCCGGTCATAATGGATGATCGCGTCGAACAGTGTCGATGCCTCGCCATAATAGACGATCGGAGCGTAGGACACTGGCAAACTGCCCGCGCTGCGGCTGGTGTAACGACCGCCAAAGCCGAAGCCCAGGCCGCCCAGCGCGCCCTTCTGGATCGTGTAATCGACGAACAGCGAAGCCTTGTGCTTGGGGGTGACGGGCAACGGCTCGCCGATCTCGAGCGCGGTGTTGCTCTTCTTCACCTCGCTGTCAGTATAGCTATAGGCGCCGTTGATCGAAAGCTGATCGTGCAAACGGGCCACGAACTCCAGTTCTGCGCCTTTCACCTCGACCTCGCCGGACTGGGTGCCCGCTACGGGCGAAACCGTCACCTGGGAGTTGACGACATTGGTTTGGTTGATCTTAAACGCGGCCGCCGTGATCAGCAGCTTGATGCCTTCACCCAGACCTCGCGCATCATATTTGACACCGCCTTCCCATTGCTTGCCCGCACTCGGTTTATAGGCTGCGCCGGACACGTCCGTACCCACGATCGGCTCGAAGGAGGTGGCATAGCTTACATAAGGCGCGAAGCCGCTGTCGGTTACATAGTTGGCGCCCGCGCGCCAGGTGAACTTATGCTGTTTCTCCCTGGTGATCGGTGTATCGACGCCCGCCGGTAAGAATGGCGTCATATAGCTCATCTTCACCCAGTCGTACCGGCCGCTGACCGTCAGATAGAGATTGCCGATGGCGGCATGGTCCTGCGCGTAGACGGCGGTCTGTTTGCGCCATTGCGTATTGAAGCGCGTGCCGTAACCGGGCCGCAGCGTCGCGGCGCTGTAGGCGGTATAGACCGGATCGAACAGATCGACCGTGCCGATACCGTAGTTGAACGTGTAGGCGGAGTCGTTGAAGGTGTTGCGATAGTCGACGCCCGCAATCAGATTATGTTCGATCGGGCCAGTCGTCAGCTTTGCGTCGATCCGGTTGTCGGTGGCGAAGCTGCGTACATTCTCCTTATAGGTGAAGTTCGACTGTCCCACGGTGCGATAATCGTCAGGCGTGCCGTCGAAATTATTGTCGACGACGCCGATGCTGCCATAGATGCCAGTCGGCGTATCCTCGTGATAGCGGGTCCATTTGGTGTTGGACCGGAAGGTGACGTTGCCGAATTCATGGCTGAAGTCCCAGCCCGCGCCCCATTGGCGGCGCTTGTAGAGATTATGCGGATCGCCCAGATTGACGTGGCGCGACACCTTGCCGACCGGATTGTCGAGCAGCGTGCCATAGACCGGCAGGAAGCCGTTCGTGTCGCCCCGCACCGTATCATATTGATAGTAACCGAGCAGCGTCAGCTTCGTGGACGATCCCAGTTTCAGCGTCGCGGTCGGCGCGACGAGCACACGCTCGGCATGCACCAGATCACGCTCTGCATCGCGATTGCGATACAGGCCAGTGAAGCGGACATCGAGCATGTCGTTGACCGGCCCGGTGACGGTGCCCGCGACCTGGGCATAATCGTCCGTGCCATATTTGACGCCCAATTCACCGCCGAACTCGTTGCTGGCGCGGCGGCTGGTCTCGTTGGTGAGACCGCCCGGAGGCGAGGAGCCGTACAGCACCGACGCTGGCCCCTTCAGCACGTCGAGCGACTGGAAGGCGTAGAGATCGACGCCTACGCTGGAGATGGAGGTGGAGTTGGGCGTCGCCAGCCCGTCCATATATTCCTTCGGCGTGAAGCCACGCACGGTCAGGAAGTCGAAGCGCAGGTCGGGGCCATAGCTTTCACCGAATACGCCGGACGTATAGCGCACCGCCTGCTGCGCATCGACGAAGTTCAATAGGTCGATCTGGTCGCGGGTGATGACGGAGATGGACTGCGGCGTCTCGATCAGTGGGATGTCCGCCTTCGACGCGGTCTGGCTGCCTTCGGGCACATAGTTGCGGGCGGTCACGATGATGACGTCCTGCCCGTCGATGGTCGTGCGGCTGGTGCCGAGCGTCGCGCCATTGTCCGCTTGCTGTTGGGCGAGGGCCACGGCCGGGAGCAGCGCCACGGCTGCGCCGCATAGCAGCGCCTTCCGAACGGTCCGCTGAGCCTTGCCAGATGCATGGGTGCCGAATTTCATCTCTGATCCCCCTAAAGTTGCTGGTCCCTGACTTTTTTGTTTCTGTTACGGTACGCCCAAAGCGTTTCGCCGCTTTGGTATTTGGGCCACATAATGTTGCGTTCCGGCCAACACGTGTTTCATAAAATGTTTCTGCGCCTCTTTCGATTGATTTTCGGTCGGGAAAATAAATGCTTCGGTGACTGTGACCCGTTTGCGACAGCAAGCGATCCGGCGCACAAGGTTATTGCCCGCTCCACATGCTTAGATGCCGGCAGACACAAACCGGGGTTCCGATGGTGATGAAGGCAAAGCAGAATCCGGCCGTCGCGGGACAATTGTGGGTCCAGATCCATCGCTATCTGGGTCTGGCGTCCCTTTTCTTCCTGGGCCTTGCCGCGCTGACCGGTTGTCTGCTGTGCTTCAACCAGCCGCTCGACGAGATGCTGAACGCCGACTTGTTCGCGCGTGCAGCTCCAGCGGCCCGTCCGGTCGATCCGCTGATCGCCGCCGACCGTTTCGCCCGTACCCATCCGGCGCTCCAACTGACATCCGTGCCGGTCATTGTGCCAGCCGATCGGAACATCCCGGTCTCGGTCGCCGCCGCGCCCGGCAAACCGGCTCCGGAGCAGGATCAGCTTTTTCTGGACCGGGAAAGCGGCGACCCGATCGGCGGCCGGTCGACCGCGCCGGGATGGGACCGGCGGCAATTCACCGCCGGTCTGCTCGACCTCCATTACCGGCTGCTGGCGGGCGACTGGGGCCGCTGGCTGATGGGGGTGGTCGCGCTTGCCTGGCTCATCAGCAATTTCGTCGGCTTCTACCTTACCTTTCCGCGCAAGCGGCCCTTCTTCGCCAACTGGAAGCGCATGTGGCGCTTCAGCTTCCGCAGCATGTTTGGGCGGCTGATGCTCGATCTGCATCGGGCGAGCGGCCTCTGGCTGTTGATCGGCATCACGCTGCTGGCGCTGACCTCCGTGGCGTTCAACTTCTACGACGAAGCCTATGCGCCGATGGCGACGAAGATCGCGCCGCTCAAACGCCCGCTTTTCGATCAGCCCGCGCCCTTTCCCGACGGCGCCCGGCCCACGCTCCATTATACGGACGCGCTGCGCCTCGCCCGCGTGCAGGCGGCGAAGGATGGGCTCGATTGGCGACCGGCGACCGCGCTCTATCGGCCGGACTGGAATTTCTACGGCGTAACCTTCACCGATAACGGCATCACCAATTATCATCGGCTGGGCCCCGTCTATTATTATTTCGACGCCCGGACCGGCGCGCTCGCGCATGAGGTCAATCCCTATGACGACAGCGCCGGTCTGGTGATGCTGCGCATCCTCTATCCCGTGCACAGTGGCAAGGTGGCCGGCAATGTGACGATCGCCATCATATTCCTGCTGGGCCTGGCGACATTGGAGATGTGCGTCACTGGCTTCTATGTCTGGTGGAAGAAGCGCGCATCCCGCGTCGCGATGGCGAAAGCCCAGGCCCGGGCAGCACAGGCGCAAGCTGCGCGTGCCCGGATCGAACAGTGATTGACCCGCATGCGCAGGCGCGCCGCCCCGGCCTGGGCCATGCCGCATGGACAGTTCAACCCAACCGGGCGGGAGCGCCAAGGTGACATTCCAGAGGGAGACGGACATGGTCGACGACGTCGATCCCGACATTCGGACCTTCCACCGCGAAACCTCGGCGGCCTATGCCGCGCTGTCGGCCTCCGGCTATGCCGATGTCGCGATGCGCCGCGCCGTAGCCGAAAAGGTGCGTCTGCCGTGGCGGACCGGCGGACCGCTGATGGCGCGCACGCAGGATTTGCGCGTGGGCCGGGATGAGGTTCCCATCCGCATCCACCGTCCGACCGGCGATGAGCGCCTGCCCGTGCTGGTCTATCTGCACGGCGGCGGCTGGGTGCTGTTCAGCCTCGACACGCATGACCGGCTGATGCGCGAATATGCGGCGCGCGCCGGCTGCGCGGTGGTCGGCATCGATTATAGCCTGGCGCCCGAAACCCACTTTCCCCGGCCGCTCGACGACATCGGCCAGGTGCTGGACTGGCTGCGCGCGGAGGGCATGGCCCATGGGCTCGACGCCGGAAGGGTGGCGATCGGCGGCGATTCGGCGGGTGCCAATCTCAGCCTCGCGACCGCGCTGCGGTTGCGGGACGCGGGACGGGACGATGTGAAGGCCCTGCTGCTTAATTACGGCGCTTTCGACAATCAGTTGCGCGCCTCGCATGAGCTTTATGACGGCGACGCCTATATGCTGACCACGGCGGAGATGATGGATTTCTGGTCCGATTATCTCGGCGGCCCGATCGACACGGCTGATCCGCTGGCCCGGCCGTTGCTGGCCGATCTGCACGGCCTGCCGCCGGCATTTCTGTGCATCGCGGAGTGCGACATATTGGCGGATGAAAATCATGAGATGGCCCGCCGTCTGGCCGAAGCGGGCAACGCCGTGCGGGCCGAAACCTATGCCGGGGCGACGCACAGCTTCCTGGAGGCGATGCGCATTTCCCCGCTGGCGCGCCGGGCGCTGGACGATGCCGCAGGCTGGCTGAAGGAGCGTTTGGCATGAGCGGTCCATTCGATCAGGTCCATCCGGACGATCTTGCGCGGTTGATCGACGGCTATCCACTGGCCTGGGTGATGCCGCTGGCCGATCCCGCACTGGCGACGCCCATGCCGGTGCTGCTGGAATCGGATACGGACGGGACGCTGCGTTCGCTGCTGGGGCATCTGCCGCTGGCGCATCCTGCCGTCGCGGCCTTGCGCGCCGATTCTAGTGCGCTGTTCCTGTTCCATGGACCGCATGCTTATATCAGCCCCGCCTGGCTGACCGACAAGGATTGGGCGCCGACCTGGAATTTCGCGGTCGCCAAGCTGACGGCGGACGTGGCCCTGGATGAAGGGCTGACCGATGAAGCGCTGCGCTGCACCGTCGCGCATATGGAGCGGGACCAAGCCGATCCCTGGACGGTGGCGCAAATGGGCGCACGCTATGAAAGCCTGAAGCGGCGGGTCATCGGCTTCCGCGCCACGATCACCGGCGTCTCTGCCCGTTTCAAATTGGGGCAGGACGAAAAACCGGCGGTGTTCGGTGAAATACTGACCGGCCTTGGCGATCATCCGATCGCCGCCTGGATGAAGGATGCCGTGGACCGCGCATGATGAGGGGCCTGCTCTCCGGGCTGTGCGCGGGCGTCATGGCCGGCGCTGCGCCGATGCCGGCAGCGGCTCAGGAGGATGGCCCAGCGCCGGTCGAGCTGGACGGCTATTATCTCAGCGACGCTTTCGCCAATCTGCGCGGGGGGATCAAGACCGGCGCGCGGGTCATGGGGAAGCTGGGCGTCATCTTCGACGCCGATGCGTCGGCCGTTGGCGTCGCTGGCGCCCGGCTGCATGTTGACCTGCAATATGTCCATGGCCATTCGCTTTCCAACGATCTGGTCGGGGACGCGCAGGTCGTCAGCAATATCGACGCGGTGTCCGCGCTGCGGCCGATGGAGGCCTATCTCGCCTTGCCCTTCGGTGATGCGGGGCAGGGGGCGCTTAAGCTTGGCCTGATCGACCTCAACGTCGATTTCGACGTTCAGCGCTATGGGGCCTTCTTCCTCAACAGTTCGCATGGCATCGCGCCCGATGTCTCGCAGAGCGGTTTAAATGGTCCTTCGATCTTCCCCACCAGCGCCAGCGCCGTGACCGCGCAGTGGCAAGGGCGGGGATGGACCGGGCGCCTGGGCCTGTTCGACGCGGTGGCGGGCGATCCCGATCATCCGGGACGCACGGTTGTGCGTTTTCCCGGCACGACTGGCCTGCTCATGGTAAGTGAAGTCGACATCGCGATCGGCGGGGACAGCGAATTGCAGATCGGGGCCTGGCGCTATACGCCACGCTTCCCCCGCATCGATGCGACCGGCAGGACCGGCAAAAGTCAGGGCGTCTATGCGCTCGTCGAAGGCCCGTTGGCGCGGCGGGGCGCGGCGGAACTGGGCGGCTGGTTGCGCATCGGTGTCGCGTCGGATGCGGTGAATCCGATTGGCCTTTATCTGGGCGGTGGCGCGACCTTCGGGACGGAGGATCGCCGCATTGGCCTTGCCTTCGCGCATGCCCGGCTGGGCGATCCAGCGCGGCAGGCGGAGGGTCTGCGCCGCGCCGAAACCGCCATCGAACTCAGCTATGCGCATCGCGTCCATCCGCGCATATCGCTTCAGCCGGATGTGCAATATGTCGTCCATCCCGGCTGGAATCCATCCCGGCGCGATGCGATCGTCGCCGGGATGCGCGTTCACCTCACGCTGTTCTGAACGGTCAGGCGGCGGCCAATGCGGCGCGGGCGCGGCTATGGTGGCGGCCGAACCCCAAATAGATGGCGATGCCGACCAGAATATAGCCGACCAGGATCGCCATCGGAATCCATTCGCCGTCAATCGCCTTGCCGAATATGTCGAGCAGCACCGGCCCCATCATCAGCAGGCAGAAGAGCAGCGCCAATGCCGGGATCACGCCGATCCAGAAACCCTTCACCCAAATGCCTCCCAACGGCACGCGGAAGGGGCGGTTCAGGTCGGGATGGCTGGAGCGCAGCCACATCACGCTGATGGCGACGACGATGAAGACGAAGGCGGTGCCGATGCTGACCAGATCAGCGAGCAGCGTGATCGGCAGCAGCGCGGCGGCAATGCCGGAAATGCCCGTGACCGCGATCGTCCCGAACACGGGCGTCGCGAAGCGCGGATGGATGGCGGCGAACCCCCTGGGCAGCAGGCCGTCGCATGCCATGGCGAAGCAGATGCGCGATTGGCCATAGCTGTTGACCAGCAGCACCGATCCCAGGCCGGTCAGCGCCCCTACCTTGATGATCAGCGCCACCACCGGGATGCCGATGGCCGACACGGCCACCGCGATCGGATCGGGCACGTTCAGTTCGCGGAAGGGGATGAGGCCGGTCATCACCAGCGCGACGGCGGCGTAGATCAGCGTGCTGACGATCAGCGCGCCCAATATGCCGACCGGAATGTCGAGCTGCGGCGTGCGCGCCTCCGACGCGGCGGTGGCGACGGACTCGAAGCCCAGATAGGCGAAGAACAGGATCGACGCGGCGCGGATGACGCCCGGCACGCCATAGCGGAACCCGCCCTCGTTCGCGGGGATGAACGGCGTCCAGTTATGCGTATCGACATGGCTGAGGCCCACGGCCACGAAGCCGATCAGCACGCTCATCTTGATGATGACGAGCAGCGTGTTGACCGCCGCCGAATGCGCGACGCCGCGGATGAGGATGAGGCAGACGACCACCAGGCTCGCCAGCGCGACCAGGTTGAGCGACGGTCCGAAAGTGAAATCCATGCCCCCCGGCGTCACCGTGCCGCGAATGAACGGCGTTGCGATCGCCGCCGGCAGATGGACGCCGAAATCGCCCAGCAGGCTTTGCAGATAGCCCGAAAAGCCGACCGCCAATGCGGAGCCCGCAAGCCCGAACTCCAGCATCAGCATCCATCCGAGCGCCCAGGCGAAGACTTCCCCCAGCGCGGTATAGGCATAGGTATAGGAGGCGCCCGATACCGGCAGGACCGAACTCAGCTCGGCATAGCATAGGCCCGTCAGCGCGCAGGCCATGCCTGCAATGGCGAAGGACAGGACCACCGCCGGGCCGGCATAATTGGCCGCCGCCGTCCCGGTCATCACATAGACCCCGGCTCCGATGATGCACCCGATGCCGATCAGGACCAGTTGCACAGGCCCCAAAGTCCGGCGCAGTCCCGTATTGGCGGCATCCGCGCGAACCGAATCCAGCGACTTTCGAACAAGATAGGCACTCTGCTTGGCGATCATGCGAAAAGTCCCTTCCTGACCTGTTGCCGCAGCCAGCCTAGAAGCTTGTCTAACCGCTGCCCGAGGAAACGGACATGATTCTGTCGGGATCGGGCCTCTTGCGCTGAAGCAGGCCTCTGCGTTGCGCTATGGGAAGGGGGACGAACCATATTTTCCGACACTATAGCGGACGGCAATCCGGGGCCAGAATTGAATCGGGGTCGGAATTGGCCGGTGTCAGGCCCCGGATACGGCATCACACGGCGGTCTCATCAATTACGAAATCCTGCGATGTGTCGGTGCGCCGGCCGAGCAGCATGTCGGTATGCGCCGCTCCGCCGGGGATCATGGGATAGCAATTGTCGAGCTTTGCGACCCTGCAATCCACCAGCACCGGTCCTGGGGTCGCCAGCATGGCTGCGATGCCTTCGCCAAGTTCTTCCGCCCGATCGATGGTCCAGCCGGTCCAGCCATAGGCTTCTGCCATGATTGCAAAGTCCGGCAGCGATTCCGAATAGGATTCCGCATAGCGACCGCCATAGCCGACATCCTGCAATTGCCGGACCATGCCGAGATGGCGGTTGTTCAGCATGAACATCTTGATCGGTAGCCGATATTGAACGGCCGTCGCCATCTCTTGCATGTTCATCTGGAAGGATGCGTCGCCGGTTATGCCGACGACAAGGGCATCGGGATAGCCGACCTGCGCACCGATGGCGGCGGGCAGGCCATAGCCCATGGTGCCAAGGCCGCCGCTCGTCAGCCATTTATTGGGCTGATCGAACCCCAGATGCTGGGCCGCCCACATCTGATGCTGTCCGACATCGGTGGTGATGATGGGGGACCGCTCGCGGATGGCGCTCCAGAGCGTGGACAAGGCGAGCTGCGGCGCCATGTCGGGGGAGGCATTCTCATAAGCCAGGCAATCGACGGCACGCCATTGCGCGATCTGCTGCCACCAGGGCGCCAGGTTTCGGCCGCGCCGGCCCGATGCCATCCAGAGGTCGTTGATAGCCGACAGTGCGGCCCCGGCATCTGCGACGATGCCAAGGTCCACCTTCACATTCTTGCCGATGGAACTGCGGTCGATGTCGATGTGGATCTTGCGCGCATGGGGCGCGAACGCGTCGATCCGGCCAGTGACGCGATCGTCGAAACGCGCCCCGATAGCGACGATCAGATCCGCGTCGTGCATCGCCCAATTGGCTTCATAGGTGCCGTGCATGCCGAGCATGCCCAGCCATTGCGGGGAGGATGCGGGAAAGGCGCCAAGGCCCATCAAGGTCGATGTGACCGGCGCGCCGGTTCGTTCGGCAAGGATGCGCAGCGCGTCGGCTGCCTGCGGTCCCGCATTGATGACGCCGCCGCCGGTGTAGAGGATCGGCCGCTGCGCATCCGCAATCATCGCGAGGGCATGCGCGATGGCATCGGCGGCGCCTTCGACTGCGGGCCGACGGGACGGAGGTATCGCGACACGCGGTTGCGGCGAAGGATAGGGCGCCCTGCGGACCTGTACGTCGCGTGGTATGTCGATCAGGACGGGGCCGGGGCGTCCGGTCGATGCGATCGCATGCGCCTCGTGCAGCACGGCCTCCACCCGGTCCGTCGTCTTCACCAGATAATTATGCTTGGTGCAGTGGCGGGTGATGCCGACCGTGTCGCACTCCTGGAAGGCGTCGGTACCGATCAGATGGGTCGGCACCTGGCCGCTGATGGCGATCAGCGGGATCGAATCCATGAACGCGTCTGCAAGGCCCGTCACGATGTTGGTGACGCCGGGCCCCGACGTCACCAGCACGACGCCGGGCTTGCCCGTTGCGCGGGCATATCCTTCGGCCGCATGCGCCGCGCCCGCTTCGTGCCGGACCAGCACATGGCGGATGGCATGTTGGTGCAGCAGCTCGTCATAGATGGGGAGCACCGCGCCGCCCGGATAGCCGAAGATCACATCGACGCCCAGATCGGCCAATGTCCGCAGGATGATCTGCGCGCCGGTCAACTCGTTCATGATAGTCCCCGATCCCGCCGCTATGGTATATCAGCCGACGATCAGCATCGGCTGTTCGACCAAGGTGCGGAACGCGGCCATGAATTGCGCCGCGACCGCGCCGTCGATGGCGCGATGGTCGAAGCTGGCCGTGGCCGCCATGATGGTGGCCAGGCCGATCTGGCCGTCGACCTTCCACGGCTGCTCGACGCCCGCGCCGATGCCCAGGATCAGCGCCTGGGGCGGGTTGATGACCGGGAACATCTCGTCGATGCCGAACATGCCGAGGTTGGAGATGGACGCGGTGCCGCCCTGATAATCCTCCGGCGCCAGCTTGCCGTCGCGGGCCTTTGCCGCCAGCGCCTTGCTGGCGGTGGCGATGGCCGACACGGACAGCGCGCCCGCGTCCTTGATGATGGGCGTGATGAGCCCGCCGTCGATGGCGACGGCCATGGAAATGTCCACGCGGGAAAAGCGGTGCAGTTCCTCGCCGCCGAACTGGACGTTGGCGTCGGGCACCTCGATCAGCGCCATCGCCATCGCCTTGATGAGGAGGTCGTTGACGCTGAGCTTGATGCCCCGTGCCGCAAGGCCCGCATTCAGCTCGCCGCGCAGCTTGAGCAGCGGGTCCAGATTGCAGCGCGCGGTCAGGTAGAAGTGTGGCACCGTTTGCTTGCTCTCGGTCAGGCGCCGGGCGATCGTCCTGCGCATGGAGCTGAGCTTTTCGGTCACGACCGGCACGCCGGCGGGCGGCGGGGCGATGACGGCGATGGGAGCAGCAGGGGCCGTTGCAGGGGCCGGGGGCGGCGCGACGAGCGGGCCAATGCCCAGGTCCGCGCGGACGATCCGGCCATTGGGTCCGGTGCCGATGATGCCGGTCAGGCCGATTCCCTTGGCTTCCGCGATGCGCTGGGCCAGCGGGCTGACGCGGACCTTGTCGGCCGGGGACAGGCGCGCGCGGGGCGCCGTCACCTCCGGCGCATGCTGTGGTGCGACGGGAGCGGCCGGCGCGGCGGCAGGGACGGCGACGGGCGCCGCTGCTGCGACGGCCGGTTCGGACGCTGCCTCGCCATCTTCGGCCAGCATGGCGATCACGGTGCCGACCGGAACGTCGACCGTGCCCTCGGCTATCACCAGACTGGCGACCCGGCCCCCGTCGATCGCTTCGAATTCCATGGTGGCCTTGTCGGTCTCGATCTCCGCGATCATGTCGCCGGGCTTCACCATGTCCCCTTCGGCCACCAGCCACTTGGCCAGCGTGCCCTTTTCCATCGTCGGGGAGAGCGCCGGCATCTTCAGTTCGATTGTCATGTCAGTTTCCCATGAAAAGTTCGGCAGCGGCTTCGACGATGGCGTCGCTGTCCAGGCGATAGGTGCGATAGAGGTCGGGCAGGTTGCCGGTCTGGCCGAAACGGTCGGTGCCGAGCGGGCTGACCCGCATGCCCTTGACCCCGCCCAGCCAGGACAGGGCGCCGGGCGAGCCGTCGAGCACGGTCACCAGGCCCGCGCCCGGCGCCAGCGCGGACAGCAGCGTTTCGGCATG
The DNA here is from genome assembly GCF_013375535.1 of Sphingobium sp. 15-1. Taxonomy (GTDB): domain Bacteria; phylum Pseudomonadota; class Alphaproteobacteria; order Sphingomonadales; family Sphingomonadaceae; genus Sphingobium; species Sphingobium aromaticivastans. The sequence goes on along the minus strand of NZ_JABXJG010000001.1, from coordinate 1,750,225 downwards.
GCAGGGCTGGGGGGAATCATCGGTCCAGCGCGCCGCGCGCCGCGCCGACCAGTCGCGATGCAGCAAGTCGGGGGAGGTGACGTTCAGCAGGCCCAGGCCCGGAATATCCTCCGACAATTCTTCCCATGCCGCCAGCGCCTCGGGCGCGACGACGCCGGTGAAGACGATCGCCGCTTCCGCGCCCTGCGCCGGCTTGCGCAGCCAGTAGCCGCCCTTGATCGCGTCCGCCTTCCAGCCGTCATCCTCGCGCTTGATTTGCGGGATGGAACGAGTCGACAGGCGCAGATAGACCGAGCTGCCGTCGGGCTGCTGCATATGATCGAAGGCGAAGGCCATCATCGCCGTCACCTCGTCGGCATAGGCCGGTTCGAAATAGGTGAGGTTGGGTTGGCCCATGGCGATCAGCGGCGTGTTGATCGACTGGTGCGCGCCGCCCTCCGCCGCCAGGGTGAGGCCGGACGGCGTGCCGACCAGCAGGAAGCGGGCGTCCTGGTAGCAGCCATAGTTGAGCGCATCGAGCCCGCGCGAAATGAACGGGTCATAGACCGTGCCGACAGGCAGCAGCCGCGTGCCGAAATGCGGGGCGGCCAGACCCAGCGAGGTCAGCATGATGAAGAAGTTGTTCTCCGCAATGCCCAGCTCGATATGCTGGCCCGCCGCATGCTGCGACCATTTCTGCGCCGAAGGAATCTTCGCCTTGTGGAAGACGTCGGCCAGCTCCTGCCGGCGGAACAGGCCGCGCTGGTTGACGAAGGCGCCCAGGTTGGTCGTCTGGGTGACGTCGGGCGCGGTGGTGACGATGCGGTCGGCCAGCGGCTCGCCCGATTTGGCGAGGTCCAGCAGGATGCGGCCGAAGGCGGCTTGCGTCGATTGCTCGGCGCCGTCGGGCGCGCGCAGGCTGGCCGGCACCGGAACCGGTTCGGCAACCGGCTCGGCCAGCTTGCGCGCGATCGGGCTGGCGTCCACGAACGCCTGCAACTGCGTCGCGGCATTGTCGCCAAGACCGCCCCAGCGCTCCCATTCCTGCCCCTCGGGTACGCCCAGGCTGGCGCGGAACTGCTCCATCTGGGCCGGGTTCATCATGCCGGAATGATTGTCCTTGTGGCCGGCCAGCGGCAGGCCGAAGCCCTTGACGGTATAGGCTATGAACAGGGTGGGCCTGTTGTCGTTCGCGCCGTCGAACGCCTCGACCAGCGACTCGATGCAATGGCCGCCCAGATTGGTCATCAGCGCGGCCAGCGCCGGGTCGTCATAGCTGTCGAGCAGCTTCTTCACATGGGGCTTGTCCCCGATGTCGGCCATCAGCCGGTCGCGCCAGGCCGCGCCGCCCTGATAGGTCAGCGCCGCATAGTCCGCGTTCGGACAATTGTCGATCCACTGTTCGATCGATTGGCCGCCCGGACGCTTGAACGCGGCCTGTTGCAGCTTGCCGAATTTCAGCGTGACGACGCGCCAGCCGCAGGTTTCGAATATGTCGTCGAAACGGCGGAACATGCGATCGGCGGTCGTCGCGTCCAGCGACTGCCGGTTATAGTCGACGATCCACCAGCAATTGCGCAGATCATGCTTATATCCCTCGATCAGACATTCGTAGATATTGCCCTCATCCAGTTCCGCGTCGCCCATCAACGCGATCATGCGGCCGGCATCTTCCTCCTTCACCTGGCCATGGGCGATCAGATAGTCTTGGACCAGGCTGGTGAAGGCGGTGACGGCGACGCCCAGGCCGACCGATCCGGTGGAGAAGTCGACGGGGATCGCGTCCTTCGTACGGCTGGGATAGCTCTGCACGCCGCCAAGCCCACGAAATCGTTGCATCTTGTCGAGCGACTGTTGCCCCAGCAGATAATGGATCGCGTGCAGGACCGGGCCGGCATGCGGCTTCACGGCGACCTTGTCCTGCGGGCGCAGCGCGTGGAAGTAGAGGGCGGACATGATCGCCGTCATCGACGCGCAACTCGCCTGATGCCCGCCCACTTTCATGGCATCGGTTTTGGGACGAATATGATTGGCGTTGTGGATCATCCAGGACGACAGCCAGCGCAAGCGCGTGTCGAGTTGCTCCAGCGAGTTGACGAGGGACTGCCGGTCTTGAGAGAATATGTCTGCCATGGGGCTTCCTAAAGGGTCTGTCAGTCCAATCTAAGCCAAGGGGGCAGGGAGAGTCCTTGCGAATTTATGCGCATGACACTATGAACTTGGCATATAATTTCTGTTCTTTGATGATATGGAGTATATTGTGCCAAATGCCCTGCTGGACGATTTGGACCGACGGATGCTGGCGGAGTTGCAGGCGGACGGGCGGATGACCAATTTGGAGCTGTCCGAAAAGGTCGGCCTGTCGCCCAGTCCCTGCCTGCGGCGATTGAAGCAGTTGGAGGCGCAGGGCGTCATCACCCGCTATGTGGCGTTGGTGGACCCCGACCAGTTGGGACTGGGCGTGACCGCGTTCGTGCGCATCCGACTGGACCAGCAGGATGACCGCCATCTCACCATCTTCGAAGAAGCGGTCGCCCAATTTCCCGAAGTCATGGAATGCTATCTGATGAGCGGAGATTCCGATTATCAGCTTCGGCTGGTGGTCGAGGATTTGAAGGCTTTCGAAAATTTCCTGCGCTACAAGCTCACCCGGATCGAAGGAGTCTCGCAATTGACAACCAGTTTCGCGCTGCGGCCCGTGGTCTACAAGACCGCGCTGCCGATCTGACGCCAGACTTGGCATATCCAAGTCTAACGGCTTGGCGTTTCTGTTTCCAATCGGGAGCGAAGCACTGTTTTCAGGATCTTGCCATAATCGCTTTTCGGCAAGTCAGCGACAAATCGATACTGTTTGGGGCGCTTGAAACGCGCGATCCGCGTGAGGCAATGCGCGTCCAATATAGCTTCATCGAGAACCGCTCCAGCCCGCGGCACGACGAAGGCAAGGACTTCCTCTCCCCATTCCGGATCGGGATAACCTATGACGCAGGCTTCCTCCACATCGGGATGCGTCAGCAGGGCTTCCTCGACCTCGCGCGGGTAGATGTTGGAGCCGCCCGATATGATCACGTCCTTCGATCGGTCCTTGAGCGTCAGATAGCCGTCTTGCGACAATGCTCCCATATCGCCGGTCCACAGCCAGCCGTCGCGCAGCGCGGCGTCCGTGGCTTCGGGAATATCCCAATAGCCCTGCATGACCGTGGCGCCCCTCACCAATATCTCGCCCGTCTCGCCAGGGGGCAGTGGTTGGCCGGACTGGTCGGTGACGCGCACTTCCGTCGCGGTGAAGGGCATGCCGACCGAGGCGAGCCGGTCGCGCCAGTCGGCATGCGTCCGATCCGCGATTGTGGCCCGCGACAATGTCGTGATCGTCATCGGTGTTTCGCCCTGACCGTAGATCTGGACGAAGCGGGGTCCGAAAATCGTCGTCGCCGCCTCTATGTCCGCCGTGTACATCGGGCCGCCGCCATAGACGATCGTCCCGAGGCCCGCACCATTTGCCCCGCATTGCCGGGCATGATCCGTGAGCCGCTTGACCATGGTCGGCACGGCGAAAAGGGAGAGGTCCCCGAAATGCTCGGCCAGCGCCAGCAGTTCGGCGGGACTGAAGCCCTTGGATGTCGGCACAACATGGCCGTTTCCGCGCAGCACATGGGCAAGACAGTAGAGGCCGGCGCCGTGCGACATCGGCGCGGCATAATAGTTGAACGATCCGCGCCTGGGCAGATCGACATCAAGCAGGAAGGCCTGTGTCATCGCGATGAGGTTGCCGTGGGACAGCATCACGCCCTTGGGCCGCCCGGTGGTGCCGGAGGTATAGAAGAGCCATGCCATATCCGTGTCGGAACGATCGGCCGGATCGGCCAGCGCCGGATGATCGAGCAGCGCCCGATATTCCGCGCTGCCTGCAACCACTTGTGGGAAGCCAGCCTCATCAGGGCTGGCCGATGATCCGTCCATCATGCCGTCATGACCCACGAAGGCGGCTTTCACGCCGGCGTTCGATAGGATCCAGGCGGCCTCGACCGCATGCAGCTTGGCGTTGATCGGCACCGCGACCGCACCGGCCCACCAAATGCCGAAGAGTTGCGGCAGATATTCGACAGTGTTGGCCATGAATATGCCCACGCGGTCGCCCGGCTCTATGCCATAGGTCGCGCGAAGGCCCTGCGCGATGGCGGCGGACCGCGCCGCCAACTGCTTGTAGTCCGCAACCTGCTCCTTGCCGCGAAACAAGGCAGGAGCCTTGGGCGTGGCAAGAGCCGTGCGTTGGAGCCAGAGTGCTACATTCATCGTCAGATTACTCGTTCGAGGATCGAGACATAGTTCGCGACGGCAGCGCCGCCCATGTTGAAGCAGGCGCCCAACTCGCTTCCGGCGATCTGCATCGCGCCCGCTTCGCCAGTCAGTTGGCGCGCGGCGATGACGTGCATCGACACGCCGGTCGCGCCGATGGGATGCCCCTTGGCCTTGAGACCGCCCGACCGATTGATCGGCAAGCTGCCATCCTTTTCCGTGATGCCATCCCGGATCAGGGCGGGCGCCTCGCCGGGCGCGCACAGGCCCATCGCCTCGACCGTGAGCAGTTCCGCGATCGTGAAGCAGTCATGCACCTCTGCGAAGTCGAGGTCGCGGACGGTCACGCCCGCCTGCGCATAGGCTTTGTCGAAGGCCTTGCGGGGCCCCTCGAAGGCGATCGGGTCCTTTGCCGACAGGGGCAGCAAATCATTCACCTGCGCGAAGCCCCGGAACCCCACAGCCCGTCGGAACTGCCGCGCAAGGTCTCGATGCACGAGCACGATCGCTGCGGCGCCGTCCGAAACGAGCGAGCAATCCGTCATCTTCAGCGGATCGGCTATCATGGGATTGCGATCCGATGGATGCAGGCAGAAATCGAGGTTGAGCGCTTTGCGCATCTGGGCCAGCGGATTGTCGATCGCATTGCCATGATTCTTGACCGCGATCCGGGCCATGGCCTCGACCGGATCGGTGTGGCGATCCCCATAGGCGCGGGCGAAGCCAGCGAAAATGCCGGGGAAGGACAGGCTTGCTTCCTCAGGGCGATAGCCGGCCCGGCCAAGGGCGGCGGTCACGCCATCGCGGTCCAGTCCACTCATCTTCTCGACGCCGACCACCAATGCGACGCGCACGCGTCCAGCGTCGATCGCGTCCATTGCAGCATAGAGGGCTGCCGATCCTGACGCGCAGGCATTTTCGCATCGGACTGCCGGCTTGAAGCGAAGATCGGCATCCGCCCCCAGCACCATGGAGGCGCAGAAGCCGTCATCGACAAGGCCCGCATTGAAGTGGCCGAGCCAGACGGCATCGACATCCTTCCCGCCGATCCCGGCATCGGCCAGCGCCCGGCGCGATGCGTCGAGGATCAGATCCTCGATCGAGAGAGCGTCGAAACGGCCAAAGGGCGTATGGCTCCATCCCACGATCGTGGCGCTGGTGGCGGCGGTCATGCGGGACAACTCCTAGATTTCGATTTCAAACTGCGCGCCGACGCTGCGCGGGCGCAGCCGGTCGGCATAGTCGGACACGGGTTGCAGGGTGTTCACGCGGACACGGCCGTCCTCGTCGAACAGGTTGTTGGCGAACAGGGAGAGGCTCCATCCGTTGCGGGATGACAGCTTCAGGTTCAGGTCGAGCTGGGTGATCGCATCGCCATAATGTTTGTCGATGCTGCCCAGGCTGTAGCTTTTCGACAAATAGCTGAGATTGGCGGAAAAGCGGGCGCTATAGGCATCGCTGACGTCGAAGCCGTAGCCGATCTGGGCCGTTGCCGTCAGTTTGGGCGATTCCGGCATCCGGTCGCCCTTGTCGAACAGGATCACCGTTCCGGACGGGATGGATTGATCGAACTTCAGGTCGTTCCAACTGATCGTGCCGCCGATGTCCAACCCTGCAACGGGTCGGAGCGTTGCGCCAAGATCGATGCCCATGCCGCTCGCTGATCCGGCATTGAGGGCGGATTGCACGCCGAAGGTGCCGGTCGGACCGACGACGATATTGTTCAGTATCTGGATCGTGTCTTTCCATTTGATGAAATAGATGGCGCTGTCGATGTCCAGAAGCCCGTTCAGCAACCTGCCCTTGGCGCCTGCTTCGAAATTATGCAGGCGGTCCGGCTTTACCGCGGGCGTGGCGGCGAACTGGCGCAGTGGGAAGCCGTCATTGCTGAAGCCGCTGCGGAAACCCTGCGAATAGCTTGCATAGACCGAGATGTCGCGGTTGGGCCGGAAGGAGATCACGGCGCGGGGCGTGATGGCATCGAATGTGTCGACACGGTCGGGCAATAGCGGGCCGGGCGTGAAGAAGCCGTTTTCGTGATAGGTCTGGCGGTCCTTGAAGTAGCGCAGGCCGCCGGTGATCGTCAGCCGGTCGTCCAGCAGCCGCCACGACAGCTCGCCAAACAGGGCATAGGACCGCGAGCCGAAGCGGAAATCGAGGGGCAGGGGGAAGGTCTTGTCGAACCTCTGGTCGCGTATGTCCTTCGCATCGCGATAGATGCCACCCAAAGACCATTGCCATGGTCCCTCGCCTGTCGAGACCAGCCGCAGCTCCTCCGACCATAATTTCGACCCGAGCGTCTGGTAGAAACGGTCGCCGCCGACTGGGGCGTCCAGCAGCAGGCTGTTGGAAAAGTCGATATAGCTGGTCGCGCTCAGCACCGACATGGTCGGAAAGTCGTAGGACAGCGTGAGGCCATAGGCGTCGAAATCGGCGGTCGCGGGCTGGCGAAAGCGCGCCAGCCAGGTGCGATCGTCGCGGGACGAGTTGGACGATCCGCTTTCGTTGCGGCTGAACCAGGCCAGCGTCTCGATCTTCAGCCCGTCGACCGGCTCCGCATTGAGCTTGAGGCGCAGGGTCTTGGTCTTGCTGTCGTTGACGTCGCGGATGCCGCCATTGGGCAGATCGATCCAGCCGCCCAGGTCGGCATAGCCCAGCACGGCGCGCAGCGCGAGCTTGCCGGGAATGATTGGCAGGTTGATCGCGGCATCGCCCTTGAAGCTCTCGTCGCCGGCACGGGTCGTGAAAGCGCTGACCCTGGCCTTGACCTGCACGTCGTCCAGATCCGCATCCTTGGTCAGGACCCGGACGACGCCGTTCAGCGCACTGGCGCCATAGAGCGTGCCTTGCGGGCCGCGCAGTACCTCTACCCGTTCCAGGTCGTAGGCGCTGGTGTCGGGCGAATAGGGGAAGCGCACGAAGGCGAAGGGGATTTCATCCAGATAATAGCCGACGACGGCGGCGCCGTTGAAGGGAGATGGGTTGGACGTGACGCCCCGTACGGTGAACTTCGTCATGCCGCCCTGGAAGGTGTTGAAGCTGGCGACGCCGGGAACCGAACGTAGCGCGTCGTTCACGCTGTCGACGCTGCCGGACTCCAGCGACGCCGTACCGACCGCCGTGATCGAGATGGGCACATTCTGCAGTGATTCCGATCGCTTCTGGGCCGTCACGATGATCTCCGGCGGCGAGGAAGTGCTATCCTGTGCCTGCACTGACCCGCCCGAAGTGATTGCAATCACAGCCGAACAGGCAAGAAGCCCTTGTTTGAGCGACATAGTCATCCTCCCGCCGATTTTATGATCTTCGCCGCGCGACCCATTTCCGGTCGGCTGCGATCATGCAGTCATGACGATCTGCAGGCGGGATGCCAATGCCGTAGAAATACGCTGCGCCTGCCGCGCGGGGGCGGTCAATGGGCGTGGAGAACCACGCCCGAAGCATAGAGTTTGCTGACCAGTTGCACCACGTTGCGGGCGCGGAGCTGCTTCTTCAATCGCGCCAGACACGCCTCAACCGTGCGGAAGGACAGGCCGAGGTCGCGGGCTATCTCCTTGGCCGTCAGACCTTCGCACAGGAGCAGCGCGACCTGCCGCGAGCGGGGCGACAGATCGGGCAGCATCCATCGGGCGGACAGGTCGGAAAAGGAAAAAACGCCCCGTGCGAAAGGATCGTCGGGTGTCAGGGAACGGCCTCTGACGCAGCACCAGAATGGCTGTCCGCCATGCCGCATCATCAGCCGCTCGTCGCCATAGGGGCCGATCCGCAAGGTCGATTGCCAGACCGCGACCCGCTCTCTTGCCCGTTCGGGCGAGGGGTAGATCGCGTCAAGGGACAGTCCCTCCACCGCTGCGGGCGTGAGCGAGAACATGGCGGCGAACGCCGCATTGGCGCGCCTTATGATCCGCCGCTCGGTATAGATGAGCCCGTCCTGCGCGAACTCGAACGCCACGAAAGCGGGATCGATGCCGTCACGCATATCGACCGGGGAGGCGTGCATGACGGCCTGTTCATGCCGGCCGGTTGAGGGCCGGCGCAGCATAAGTGGCGGGGATGAGCCGGGCGAGCCGAAGGTCCATGCCCTCCGGATCGTCGATCAGCATGTTGTTCGCCATATAGGCGATGCTGACGCGGTTCGCGGGATCGGCAAAGCCAAGCGGCCCCGCCCATCCGGCATGGCCGAACGCGCCCTTGTCCGGCCCCATCCGGCCCTTGATATTGAGCTGATAACCGGCCGACAGGCGGCGCTGGAGTCCGGTCACCTGATCGATCCCCTCGGCGCGCTGCCGCGAGGCAGCTTTGATCGTCGCGGGCGAAAGCAACGCCACATCCCCCAGTCGCCCGTCATTGGCGAGCAGGGCATAATGGCGCGCAAGGCCCGGCGCGCTCGCCATCATGCCACCGGCGGGAATGCCGGCGGTCTGCCAGTCGGGATCATTGGCCCAAGATGCGACCAGTTGCGGGTTGAGGACGGCGGCGTCGAACGCCGCCTGATTGGGAATGACGGTCAGCGAATATTGCGTTTCGCCGCTGGGCGGAATGGTTTCGACCAGCCTGGACCGCTCCGTGGCGGGCAATCCCATGAACATGTCGAGGCGCAGGGGAAGGGCGATCTCCTCGCGGAAATAGTCGGATGCGGAACGGCCATCGACCCGGCGGATCAATTCGTCGACGAGCACGCCGATCGTCAGTGCATGATAGCCCAGCGCGGTTGCCGGCTCGAAGAAGGGCGTCTCCGCCGCCAGCAACTGGGCGACGCGATCATGCCCATAATAATCCTCGATCGTGACCGGCGTCCGGACGCCGCAGATCCCCGCCTGATGCGCCATCATCTGGCCCAGCGTGATCGCGGCCTTTCCATTCTGGGCAAATTCGGGCCACCAGGTCGCAACCGGCTGTTCATAGTCAAGCTGTCCGCGTTCGACGAGCAGGGCGATGCAAGTGGCCGTGGCCCCCTTCGTGGCGGACCATATCGCAAAAAGCGCATCCTCGCCAACAGGCGCGGTCCGGGCTTTGTCGGCATGGCCGCCCCGCAGATTGACCACGATCTCGCCTTCCAACGTCACAACGAACGCCGCGCCGACTTCCAGCCCGGCTTCGAAATTGGCGGCGAAGGCGTCCGCGACGGGTTCGAATCCCGGTGCGATATAGACGTGCGGATCAAGAAAAATGCCCGTTGGGGATGCCAAGGCAATATCGTCAGTCATGGATGAAATCTCTCTGCTCTTTGCCCGCCTGACGGTAAAGCTGGCTGTCGGCGGAACGATGATGACGGAAATGTCCTGCGTCGAATGATTTTTGCGGAATGGGCATGAGCCGTGGTCATGACCTGGCGCCGCTACATCCGGGCTATCGCCGCATAGACGGCGGCGACGAGCCTCTCGATCCTCTCGTCGATCCGGCCCGGCCCCGCGACGCGCATGCGATTGACGGTGTAGCCGACGCTGAGCCGCGATCGTGGGTCTGCGAAACCGATCGATCCGCCCCATCCGGCATGGCCGAAGGCGTCGTCATTTGGTCCCATCCAGCCTTGTTCGTTGAGGTGAAAGCCAGCGGCATGGCGGCGGTTGTTGCCCGTGACCTGATCCACGCCCTCTATGCGTTGACGGGACGCGGCGGCGATGGTGGCGCGGGAAAGCGGCGCTGATCCGTCCAGTTTTCCGTCATTGGCCAGAATGGCGTAGAGCCGGGCGAGGCCGCGCGCATTGGCCGTCATGCCGCCGGCCGGAATGCCGGCCGCCTGCCATGCGGGGTCATTGGCATAGCCAGCGTCGATGGACGGGTTCTGGAACGCTGCGGCGAAGGCGGCGGCGTTGGGGATGGATGGCAGGGACATTTGTCGATCGCCGTCCGGGACGATCGTTTGCGCCAACCTTGCCCTTGCGGCATCGGGCAGCCCCATGAACATGTCGAGGCCGAACGGCTGCGCGAATTCCTCCGCGAAGAAGCGCGAAGCGGTCCGGCCATCCACCCTGCGGATGAGTTCGTCGGCCAATATGCCAAGCGACAATGCGTGATAACCCCAGGCCGTGCCGGGTTCGAAAAAGGGCGTTTCCTGGGCCAGCAAGTCTGCGAGGCCGTCATGGCGGTAATAATGCTGCATCGTGATCGGCGTTCGGACGCCGCACAGACCCGCCTGATGCGACAGCAGTTGGGCGAGCGTGATCCGGCCCTTCCCGTTCGCCGCGAACGCTGGCCAATAGGTTGCCACAGGTTCCTCATAGTCCAGCGCGCCCCGCTCGACGAGCAGGGCGATGCAGGTGGCCGTCGCGCCCTTGGTGGCCGACCAGATGGCGAACAGCGTATCGCTTCGGACCGGCGCTGACCGCGCCTGGTCGATATGCCCGCCCCACAGGTCGATCACGACGGCTCCGTCGAGCGTCACGACAAAGGCGGCGCCAATATCGAGACCATCCTCGAAATTCGCGGTGAACGCGTCCCCCACCGCTTCGAAGCCGGGAGCCAGACGGCAGTCGGAATCGAGCGTGAAACCGCCTTTGGCCGGGGGACTGTCATTCATGGGACGCATCTTCTCTCCGACGCCGACGTTGAACCTTTTGTCCATGGTCCATCCTTGCGGACGTGATGAATGAGGTGCCTGCCCCGCCATCGGCAGTCCAATTCCTTTGCCGGACGCTCGATGAGAGGAAGTCATCGTCCCATGCGCCATGCCCCGCCTTCATGCCCAGCCCTGAAAAGCGATTGGACTTGGCGGAGGGGGGACTTCAGCTTCGCGGCGTGGATTCCCCGGTCCTTTCCCCATCCTGTCCCGGTCTGCGCGGTCATGCGCAAGGATGAGCGGGAAGGCAGCGTGAGAAGGGGATTTGGAGAGGACGGATCAGGACCATGCGCGCGATCGATATAGCCGATGGGAAGGGGCCGGCATCGGCATTGCAGGTCGTGGACGCCGAAAAGCCGGAGCCGAAATCCGGCGAATTGCTGATCAAGGTGGCCGCAGCCGGGGTGAACCGGCCGGACATCGCGCAGCGGGAGGGATATTATCCGCCGCCGCCCGGCGCATCCCCGATCCTGGGGCTGGAGGTCGCCGGCGTCGTCGAGGCGCCGGGGGGCGGGGTCGATCAATGGCGTGTGGGCGACCGGGTCTGTGCATTGCTGTCGGGCGGCGGCTATGCCGAATATGCCGTGGTCGATGCGCGGCACGCCTTGCCGGTCCCCGATCACCTCGCGCTGGAGGCGGCCGCCGGCCTCCCGGAGACAGTCTTCACGGTCTATGCCAATTTGTTCGAACGCGGGCGGCTTGCCGCTGGCGAAGCGGTGCTGATCCATGGCGGCAATAGCGGGATCGGCGTGACCGCCATTCAGATGGCGAAAGCCGCCGGCGCGCGCGTGCTGACGACGGTGCGCGGCGCCGAAAAGGCGCGGCGCGCCATCGCGATTGGGGCCGACGTCGCGATCGACGTCGCGCGGGAGGATTTTGCCGAACGCTGCCGCGCCGAGGGCGGCGTGGCCATCGTGCTCGACATGGTCGGGGGCGACTATTTCGTCGGGAACGTCGCGGCGCTCAATCCGGACGGCCGGCTGGTGCAGATCGCGGCGCTTGGCGGCGGCACCGTGACCGTCGATCTTTTCGACATCATCTTCAAGCGCCTGACGATCACCGCATCGACCCTGCGCGCACGGCCCGCTGAGGAGAAGGCGCGCCTGACGGCGGCCATCCGGCAGCATGTCTGGCCGTGGGTGGAGGAGGGGCGCGTCGCCATCCCCATCGACCGGACCTTCGCTCTCGAAGAGGCGTCCAAGGCGCATCTCTGGCTGGAGCAGGGGCAACAGTTCGGAAAAGTGGTCCTGTCGACCCGATAGCTGGAAAGCGAGTATATCATGGAAAAACGAGACAAGCTGGCCGCGTTGCGGCCGGTGCTGGATCTGTTCGATCCCAATGTGAACATGCCGGTCGAGCAGACCCGGACTATCGAGCGCGACTATGGAAGCTCCGTGCCGTTGCCGTCGGGATGCGTGACCAGCCCCGTCGATCTGGGCGGTGTGCCCAGCCTGCGGATCGTACCGGCCGATGCGGATGAGGATGCGGCCATCATCTTCTACCATGCCGGGGGCTATTCCAGCGGCAGTCTGATCGGCCATGCGGCCTATGCCGCCGCCCTTTGCGAAGCGGCTGGCATCATCGGCTTCCTGCCCGATTACCGGCTGGCGCCCGAGCATCCCTTCCCGGCGGCGATCGAGGATAGCTGCGCCGCCTATCAGGCGCTGATCGAACAGGGATTTGATCCTGGCAGGATCGCGCTGGCGGGGGATTCCGCTGGCGGGGGCATCGTCTTTGCCGTGGCGCAGGATGCCCTTGCGCGGGGCCAGGCCGGTCCCGGCTGCATCTATGCCATGAGCCCCTGGGCCGACCTGACCCAATCGGGCGCATCCTATGACAGCCGCGCGGCCAGCGATCCGCTGCTCAGCCGTGCCGCGCTCTCGGACCTGGCCCGCATCTATCTTGGCGCGCATGATCCGGCCGACCCGCGCGCATCGCCGCTGTTCGGCTCCTTCGACGCCTTCCCCCCGACCATGATCGACGCTGGCGCCAACGAGGTGTTGCTGAGCGACGCCACGCGGCTGGCGGATCGTCTCGCCATGGCAGGCGGCGAAGTGGAACTGCATGTCTGGCAAGGGCTGATCCATATCTTTCCCTGGTTCGCCAAAGAGATAGAAGATGGCGCAGCCGCCAATGCCCGCGCAGGCGCCTGGATGCGGCGCCAGTTGAAGGGAGGGGTGTGACGATGGCCGGTCTTGGGACGATCATGGACCTGAACGGAACGACCATCTTCGTGGCCGACAGCGGCGAACCGTCGCTGCCGGTCCTGCTGTGCCTGCATTCGCTCTGGTTCGATCACAGCATGTTCGATCGCTTGATGGTCGAGGCCAAGGGCTGCTACCGCGTCGTCCGGCCGGATTTCCGGGGGCAGGGGCGCAGCGGCCGTCCGGCCGGACGGGCGATCGCCATCGAGACATGCGCGGGGGATGTGGCGGCGGTGTGCGACACGCTGGCGCTGCGCGACATCCATCTCATCGGGCAGTCCATGGGCGGAGACGTGGCTTTCCAGCTCATGCTCCGCAGGCCCGAACTGGCGCGCAGCCTGACGCTGATGGGCTCATCGGCGCGGGCGGAGCCTGAAGATCAGCGGCTTTGGGCCGAAAAATGGATCGCGGAAAGCCGGACGCTGGGCATTGCGGGCGAACGGACGGGCTTTCTGATGGAGGCGCTGTTCGGCAGGACGACCCTTGCCGATCCCTCGAAACAGCCCATGCTGCGGCACTGGCGCGCATTTATGGAGCGGGTAGGCGTGTCGGGGCTTGCGCCGATGATCGGCGTGGTGGAACGGCCGGGCGTGCTCCACGCCCTGCCGTCGATCGACGCGCCGACATTGGTGCTGTCCGGGATGGAGGACCGCGTGCGTCCGCCAAGCTGGTCGGAAGAGGTCGTCGCGCATATGCCGAACGCGACCCTCGTTCGCCTGGGCGCTTGCGGGCATAGCCCCATATTGGAAGTCCCCGACCAGGTGATCACGCTTCTCTTCGCGCATGTCGATCATGCCGAGGCCGCCGGGGCGAACGCCTGATCCCTTGATCGGTTACCATGGAGGGAGGGGAGCCGGGATGCCGGCCCCCCTCCTGTCTTTCAATAGCGATAGCCGACGCTCACGCCCCAGATCGCGGGCATGCCGGTGAATCGCGCGACCGTATCGGTGCGGACAGCCTGCGTCGTGTAATAGCTGTTGGTCACATTGTCGCCAAAGAGCTGGATCCGCCAACGGCCGTCCCCGGTCTCCACACCCGCCCGCAGATTGAGCAGCGCGTAGCTGGCATTATATTGCGACGGATAGCCGTGCGCGATCGCATTGGCGGTGCCGAAATAGGATTGGGTCCGCGATTGGTAGCGGCCATCCGCGCCGATAAAGCCATGCCAGCGGTCGCTGATGTCCCAATCATAGCGGGCACCAAGCGATGCCGACCATCTGGGGGTGTTGGGGAGCGGCTCTCCCTTGAAGTTGATCAGGATATTCTCGAACTGGTTGACGCTCAGAAAATCCCCGGACACCTTGGAATCGATGTAAGTTGCCGCGCCGCTCAGGGTGAGGCCGGCGGCGGGCCGAACCTTGATCGACAGCTCCGCGCCGGTGATGCGGGCCTTGGGCACGTTGAGCGTCGCGTTCAGGAAGCCGAAGACGCCGAGTGGATCGGGCGCGCGCAACTGCTGCTGCTTGTCGCGATAGTCGTAGCGGAACAGGGCGCCTTCAATATCGACCCTGTTGTCGAAGAGGCGCGATTTGATGCCCGCTTCATAGGCCAGCACTGATTCCTGGACGGCAGGCGCCAGCGTGGTGATGGTAGCCGCACCGATATTGGGGAAGCTGCCCGCCTTATAGCCCTTGCTGACGGTCAGGTAGAGCAGCGTCCGCTCGACCGGCGTGAAGTCGATCCCGGCCCGCCAGGACATGTTGCTCTCGTTCAGCGCATCGCGGACCAGCGTGGGCGTGAAGCTGTTGTCGAATGTGAAGCAATCGCCCTTGTTGATCGGGACGACGCCGACCCCGCCCTTCAAGCCCGACTGAAGGGCGGTGAAAGCGGCCCCATAGACGTCGTCCTGCGCCCGCGAGCAGCCGCTATGGTCGTTTTCCGAGCGGGTCCAGCGGATGCCGCCATGGATGCTGAGCCTGTCGGAGACATGATATTCCAGATTGCCGAAGATCGCCCTGGTATCGATGTCCTGCGTCATCGATTCCGAAACCAGGTTCAGTGGTTCGGGGACGAGGCCGGTGAGCACGAAGGCGTTGGTGGATTGCGTGACGAGGTCGAACTGGTCCTCGCGATCGCGCACGGTCGAATAGGTGCCGCCCACCAGCCATTGCAGCCTTTTGTCGAACAGCGTGCCAGTGGCGCGCAATTCCTGCGCCGTCGCTTCGATTCGCGCATTGGTGCGGGCGTTGAAAATGACATCCGCGCCGGTCTGGTCATGGACGTCATCCTGGGTGAAATGCTGATAGGTCGCGAGATAGGTGATCGTCGTCGCGTCCGACACGGAATAATCAGCGCGGAGCGCCGCCTGATAATAATCCTGATTATTGGCCGGATGCGTCCCCGCCTGCCAGTTGGCTGCGCGGGGATCGCGCGAGGAGGGCTGCTCGGTCAGCAGGTTGGGAATGCGATCGAGGAAGGCGGGAACCGAGGGCGCGAGCGCGTAGAAGGCGGGTTCCTGATTTTCGGAATTGTCCCACCAGCCATTGAGGTTGAGCGCGATCTTGAGGCTGTCCGACGGTTGCCAGTCGAGCAGGAGACGTACCGCGGCGAAGTCCTTGTCGCCCAGCTTGTCATCGCGAGTCGTCGAATATTGCCAGCCGCCGCCCTGGCTGGTCGTGGCCGAAAGCCGGGCCTTGACCGTGCCGCTTAATGGCCCGCTGACGAAAGCGTTGAAATTCGCCGCCCCGAACCGGCCATAGCTGCCTTCGATCCCGTAGGACAAGGCGTCCGTCGGCTTCGCGGCGATATAGTTGATCGCGCCCGCCGTCGCATTCTGTCCGAAGAGCGTGCCTTGGGGCCCCTTGAGTATTTCGGCCCGCTCCAGGTCCAGCGTCGCGCCTTTCGCCATGGCATTGAAGGCGACCGGCACCTCATCGACATAGACGCTGACCGCATCCGGCGAGGCCGTGGTCGAAGCATTATAGCCCACGCCGCGGATCGTGTAGACCGGCGTGCCGAGCAGGCTCTGCCCGACGACGAAGCTGGGTTCGATCTTCACCAGATCCTGGACGCTGTTGACGTTCAGGGCACGCAGTTCCTCGCCGGACACCGCGTTGATGCTCATGCCGACGGAGCTGGCCGACTGTTCGCGCTTGTTGGCCGTCACGATGATCTCGTCAAACCCGTCCGGACTTGCGGCGTGGCCCTGTGCGATGGCGGCGGTCGGCAGCGCCATCGCGGCGCCTGTCAGCAGCGTCGCATGAAGGCGCGCCGATCTCCGGCGGGTCTTCGCAGGTCGATATTCGGTAGCTTCAGGCATATTTTCCTCCCCATGTTCAGAACTGGCGTTGCGTGATCGGCAGTGGGGGAGGGGGTGTTCGGTCCCGTGCAGGGTCCGGCCCGCAAGGAACGCGGTGCCGTCAAATCACATGGCGCAGCACGGACCATTGGCCGGATCACGTCGGTGATCCTTCCCCTCCCTTGTCTGACTGGCCTGGTCAGTTTCTATTCTTGAATGCGGCAGATGCGCCGCCGGCCTCGCGCCGTCCAATCACTTTTCATTGCAGGATATTTCCGCGGGTCATGGCCGCGTGAGGGGGCGGACGACCATGATGGAGGGGCAAGCCTCCACCCTAAAAGGAATTGGACCCGACGGTCGCCGCTATGGTCCCGTACTCGTCGCGAAAGGCGGCGTCGTTGGTTTGGCGCCAGGCAAGGAGGAACCGCATGTCCGTCCCGATCAACATGGTGACTGGCCGAAGCACGACGGAGGCACTCGGCAAGACATTGATCCACGAGCATGTGCTGGTCGGCTTTCCCGGCTGGTTCATGGATGCGCGGCAGCCGCCCTTCAAGCGCAAGGAAGCGATCGAGCGTGTCGTCGATGCATTTCAGGGGCTGCACCAGCATGGGGTGAAGACGGTCGTCGATCCCTGTCCGATGGACCTGGGGCGGGACGTCGAGTTCATGGCCGAAGTGTCGCAGAGGAGCGGCATCAACCTGATCTGCGCGACGGGCGCCTATGCCGAGACGATGGGCATTTCCTTCACCTTCGCTGCCCTGTCGGTCGATCAGATCGTCGAAGCCTATGTGAAGGAGATAGAGGATGGCGTCGGGGAAACGGGCATCCGGTGCGGCATCATCAAGATCGCGACCGGCGAGGGCGTCGTCACCGACTATGAGCGTAAGGTCATCACTGCCGCCGCCAGAGCTGCGCGGATCACCGGCGTGCCGATCCTGTCCCATACCGAACGGTGCACATGCGGCCACGACCAGATCGACATCGTGACCGGGGAAGGAGTCGCGCCATCAAGCCTGCTCGTCGGTCATAGCTGCGGCACGGACGATCCGCCCTACCAGCGATCGCTTGCCGAACGCGGGGCCTATGTCGGCTTCGATCGCTTCGGCGCCGTGCTGGAGATTGCGGACGAAATCCGTATTCGCAACCTCAAGGCGATGCTCGATCATGGCCATGGGGAGCGCGTGATGGTGTCGCACGACACGGTCAATTGCTGGAAGGGCGGCGTGGGCGCCATGACCCCGGCGGAGCTGAGCGCAGCCATGCCGGATTGGAAGATCACGCACCTGTTCGAGAATATTTTCCCGGTGCTGCGCAGCCAGGGCGTGTCGCCCGAACAGTTGGACGAGGTCGTCATCGGCAACCCGCGCCGCTATTTCGAGGATGCCTGGACGGCCGCTGGACGCCGCGTATAGGCAGGTGTCAGTGATTGCCCGCCGCATAGCGATAAGGCCCAAGCCGGGTGGCCAGCAGAGCCGCGATGGCCGTCAGCGCCACGCAGACGATCATCGCGATCCTGTAATCGCCAAAATGATCGTAAAGCGCGCCGGAGATATAGGCCGCGCAGCCGCCAGCAATCGCGAAGGTGCCGAACATCCAGCCGTAAATCGCGCCAAACTCCCTGCGACCGAAATAGCGCGAAGTGAAGTATGCGACCATGTCGACCTCCGATCCGAAGGCGAGTCCGATCAGCAGTACGGCCAAGGGCGCCATTGCCGTGCCGGTCATGAGCAGCAGGACGCCCGCGGATGCGACCAGCGGGACGATGATGGCGATGGCGGGACCATGAATCCTGTCGAGCGCGGCGCCGACCAGAAGCCGCGCCGCCATGGAGGAAAGCCCCAGGATCGACGCGATGCCAACCGCATATTGGGGAGAGGCGCCGGCTCCGCGCATCAGGGGCACGAGATGCGTCGTCATCCCGACGATGCCCAGCGTCAGTGCCGTGCCGAGCGCGATCAAGACCCAGAAGTCCGCCGTCCGGACGGCTTGATGAAGAGTAAGGCCCGGCGTGACGGCGTCGATGTCTTTCCGCGTCGTCGATGCAGCGGCGGGCGCTCTTTGGGCGAGCAGATACCAGAGGATCGGCGCTGCGAGCAGCGCCATCGCCGCCATGCCGTTATACGCCAACCTCCACCCGCCAGTGTCGATAAGCCACATCGTGGCCAGCGGCACCCAGAAGGCCCCGAGGCCGATGCCGGCGAAAGCCATGCCGATCGCCAGGCCACGCGCACGCGAAAAATGGTCATTGATCGGCTTGGTCAATGTGACGGCGGATGCGCCGCCGCCCAGGATGCTGCTCATGAAATAGACCAACCAGAAGGGCAGGACGCGGATCAGGAAGGGCGTGGCGAACAGGCAGATGGCGTACAGCAGAAGCGAGATGACCGTGACTTTGCGCGCGCCAAATCTATCGGCCAACGCCCCCCATCGCGAACCGGTGAACAGCAGGGCAAAGCCGAATGCCGTGATGCCCAGCGACAGATGGGCGCGCGACCATCCGAATTCAGCCTCCAACGGCGCGATCAATGGGCCATGGCTATATCCGAGGGTGGAGGTGACGCCCGCGCTCAATCCCAGGATGACGCCGACGATGATGCGCCAATGGGCGCGCATCTCCTCCAGCGATGTGGGGCCGGTGGCCTTGACGCCGTCGCCGGCCATCATCTCGCGTGCGCGTCCCGCCATCGGCCTAGAAGAAGCCGCCATCGACCGGAATGGTCGCCCCGGACACATAGGCGCCCAGGTCCGTCACGAGGAATTCGACGACACCGGCGCAATCCTCCGGCGTGCCGAAGCGGCGCAGCGAGATTTTGTTGACCGCTTCGCTGCCGAGCGAGTCGTGGATGGGGGCTGTCCTGCCAGTCCGGATGACACCGGGCGCGATGCAGTTGACCGTGATGCCGTAGGGGCCAAGCTCCTGCGCCAGATAGCGTGTATAGGCTTCGATCCCGCCCTTCGCCGCGCCATAATGGGCATAGCCGCCATCAAGTTCGGGGCGCTTCGCCCCTAGGCTGGATTTGGTGACGATCCGGCCGGAACCCTGTTTCTTCATGTGGGTCGCGGCGGCGCGGCAGCAATACATGGTGCCATAGAGATTGCGCTTGATCACCGCGTCCAGCACATCGTCCTGAAGGACGCTGCCGCCCGTTTCCGCAAGGCTGCCCATGCCGCCGCCAGCATTGCAGACGATGATGTCCACGCTGCCAAGGGTCGCCGCGACCTTGTCGATCGCCGCCGTGACGTCCTCGGATCGCGTGACATCGACCTCTATGCCGATGCTTCTGCGACCCAGCGCCTCGACTTCCGCCATGGTGGACTCGGCGGTCATGGCCGATCGTTCCTGCTCGAAATCCTCGAACGAGCGCAGGTTCGCGTCGAGGATCGCGACATCGGCGCCAAGCCGGGCCAGGCGAAGCGCATAGGCACGACCAAGGCCACGCGCCGCGCCCGTCACGATCGCGTTCTGCCCCGCCAATGGGTGAGAGGTCATTGTCATTCTCGTCCTTCTCCGCGTCGGGCGCTCGCCCGGTATCTGTCGATCATGCGCGCCGCATGGGGCTGCTCATTTGAGGATGACGTCGCTTGGCGCCGGTCCGTCATAGACCAGCGAGACGCCGTCCCACTCCGCCGCGCATTTCTTCATGAAGGCGTAGAAGGCGCGACTGGCCGGGATCATCTCGATAAATTCCTCGATCGCATGCGGCGCGCCGTCCCGCCTCACCATCACGCATCGCGCGCCGCGCGCGGTCACGCCGAAATGCAGGCTTTCAAGGCCCGCAGCCTCAAGAGTGGCCGCGACATCGTCAAAGTCTCCGACAGCCAGGCCGAAATGATGCAGGCCATAGCCGTCCCGTTGCGCGACCTCCTGGAAGATGGATGGCATGCCTGGGCGCGGGCAGGCAAGTTCGAACATCATGTCGCCGGCATAGCCCAGCGCAACCCTGGTGCCCATCACCGTCGGCTTGCCGCGATACAGGGTACGATCCAGTTCGGGGGAGGGCTCCTCATAGAGGAACCATGGTCCGGCGCCGAAGATCCGGGAGTAATCGGCCATGGCGGCCTCCAGATCCTCCACGACGAAGCATATCTGGATGAAGTCGGAATTGATCTGGGGATGGCCCATCGGCGCTGGGGGCATGCTATTCCTTCCTTGGGGAGGACGGGACCGGACGCAGGCGCCATGGCGCGGCGCCCTCATCCGGTCCGGTCACATCTCGAATTCGAACTGCAGGCCGACGGTCCTCGGGCGGAGCCTGTCCGCATAGTCATTGACCGGCTGCGGGCCGACGCGGCGGATGCGCCCATCTTCGTCGGTGATATTGTCCGCGAACAGGGAGACGCTCCAGCCGTTTTTGGACTTCAGCTTCATCTCCAGGTCGAGCTTGGTGATGTTGTCGCCCTGCAACAGGGTGAAGCCGGCCGTATTGTAGATGCTGGAGCTATGCGTCACCGCCGCCGAGAAGCTGGCGTTGTAATCGTCCGATATGTCGAAATTATAGCCGATCTGGCCGGTGGCTGTCAGCTTCGCGGACTCGGGCAGCCGCGTTCCCTTGCGGAAGAGGACGGCCGTCCCCGAATAGACGTCCCGGTCGAACTCCAGATTGTTCCAACTGACGGTGCCGCCGATGTTGAAGCCGCGCGCCGGGCGCAGGGTCACCGCCAGATCGGCGCCCAGGCCGCTGGCGGAGCTGGAATTGATCGCCTGATTGACCCCGAACACGCCGACCGGGGTGTTGACGATGACATTGAGGACCTGAACCGTGTCCTTCCAGTCGATATAATAGAGCGAGGCGTCGAATTCCAGCAGACCATCGAGCAGCTTGCCCTTGGCGCCGACTTCGTAATTGTGCAGGCGGTCGGGGCGAACGGATTGCGCCGCGTCGGTGATCCTGAGCACAAGGCCGTTCTGGCTGAAGCCGCTTCGGAACCCTTGAGAATAGCTGGTATAGAGCGAAAGGTTCGTGTTCGGGCGGAAGGAAATGACGGCCCGTGGGGTGACGGCATCGAAGGCTTCACGACGATCGGGCAGCAGCGGATTGGTGTTCCAATAGGCATTTTCGTGATAGCTGGTCTTGTCCTTGTAATAGCGCAGACCGCCCGTGACGGTCAGCCGGTCGTCCAGGAACTTCCGGCTGATCTCACCGAACAGCGCATAAGATTTGGAGCCATAGTCGAAATCGAGCCAGAGACCGGAATTCAGCGTGTCGAAACGCTGCCGCTGATTGTCCTGCGCGTCGCGATAAATGGCGCCGACCGACCATCCCCATGGGCCTTCACCCGTCGAGACAGCGCGCAGCTCCTGCGACCACAATCTCGCGCCCAGCTCGGTCCAGTGCCTTGCGCCGCCGACGGGGGCATCGATCAGGCTCGCATTGTGGAACTTGATGTGGCTCGTTGCGCTCAGGATCGAAAAGGTCGGAAAATCATAGGAAAGCGTGAGGCCATAGGCGTCGAAATTGGTATTGGCGGGCTGCCGGAAGCGGGCGAGCCAGGTCCGGTCGTCGCGTGAATTGTTCGAAGAGCCGATCTCGTTGCGGTTGAGCCAGACAAGACCCTCCACCTTGAGATTGTCGGTCGGTTCGGCGTTCAGTTTCAAACGCAGATTCTTGGTCTTGCCGTCGTTTACATCCTGGATGCCGGCAACGGGCAGGTCGATCCAGCCGGCCGTGTCGGCATAACCCAGGACGGCGCGCAGCGCGAGCTTGCCGGGTATCAGCGGGATGTTCACGGCCGCGTCGCCGCGGAAGCTCTCGCCGCCGTTTCGGGTCGTCGATCCCGTGGCGCGGGCCTTGATCTGGACATCGTCCAGGTCGGCGTCATGGGTCAGCACGCGCACGACGCCGTTGAGCGCATTGGCGCCGTAAAGAGTGCCCTGGGGCCCGCGCAGGACCTCCACCCGTTCCATGTCATAGGCGTTGGCGTCGGGCGATACCGGGAAGCGGGCGAAGGCGAACGGAATCTCATCGAGATAATAGCCAACGACGCTGCTGCCGTTGAAGAGCGACGGATTGGACGCGACGCCGCGCACCGCGAATTTCGTCATGCCGCCCTGGAAGGAGTTGTAGCTGGTCACGCCGGGGACCGAGCGAAGGGCGTCGTTGACGCTGGTGACGGAGCTGGATTCGAGCGCCTGGCCGCCCAGGGCGGACACGGATAGCGGAACATTCTGAAGGGATTCCGAGCGTTTCTGCGCGGTGACGATGATCTCTCCAAGCGCGGGAGCGCCAGCATCGCCCTCCTGGCCATAGGCCGGCACGGTTAGCACCGCCATGAATGTCGTCGAAAGCAGCCCGATCGCAGCTTTGCGCTTCGCCATCATCTTTCCCCTCGTCCTAATCCGTTTTCATTGTGTGGCTTCCTTACTGCTCCCCTCCATATCCCACGGCAAATCGCTCTTCCTGTAGGGCTATTCCTGACAGGAATGACTCTTGGCGGGAAGGCGGCGTCCTTGCGAGGGGCATGACCCGCAGGGATGCCCCTTGGCCAAAAGGAATTGGACGCAGCCAGCGCCCGCACCGAATAGGGAGCGGACATCAAGCGATTTCTTGGGGGTCTGACCCGGTACGGGAATGACGCGCATCGAGCGGCGACCATCATTTCGCCGCATGCGCCCGCCGCCTGCCGGGGACTGCCTGCTCGCGCACTGGAGAGAGGGTCCACATGAAGGTTTCCGACGTCATAGCCGCGTCGCTCAAGCGGCACGGCATCACAATGTTTTTCGGCCAGAGCAATCCCATTTCCTTCAGCATTTCGGCCGAGGAGGCCGGCATGCGCCAGATATTCTACCGGACGGAAAATGCCGGCGGCGTGATGGCCGACGGCTTTTCGCGGATCACCAACCGGATCAGCGTCCTTGTCGCGCAAAATGGCCCCGCCGCGACGCTGGCGATCGCCCCCATGTCGGAAGCGATGACGGCGTCCGTTCCCATGCTGGTGCTGGTGCAGGAGGTGCCGGCGTCGCTGCGGGATCGCAACGCCTTTCAGGAGATAGACCATTTCGCCCTGTTCGCGGGCGTCTCCAAATGGACGAGACGGATCGACGATCCCGCCCGGGCCGAAGACTATGTCGATCTGGCGATAACGGCCGCCAATTCCGGCCGTCCTGGTCCGGTTGTGCTGCTGTTGCCGCGTGACGTGCTCGACATGCCGGCGCAGCCGTCGCGGTTCGCCCGGCGACGTGACAATGGCCTGTTTCCGCTCGACCGGGCACGCCCCGACCGGGGCAATGTGCGCCAGGCGGCCAGGCTGCTGGCGGAAGCGCGCTCGCCGTTGATCATTGCGGGGGGCGGCGTGCATCTCTCCGGCGCTGCGCAGGCGCTGGTGAGGCTGGCGGAGCGCGGCCAGTTGCCGGTGGCTACGACCAACATGGGCAAGGGCGCGATCGACGAGAATCATCCCCTGTCGCTGGGCGTCGCGGCGAACGTCACGGGGGAGAAAGGGCCAGCGCATTTCCATCTGCCGATCATATCCGGCGCCGATGTCGTGCTGCTGGTGGGGTCGCGGACCAACGAGAATGGCACCGACGGATGGAGCCTGACGGCGCCCGACGCGAGCTACATCCATATCGATGTGGACAGCATGGAGGTCGGGCGCACCTATGAGGCGACCCGCCTTGTCGGTGACGCCCGGCTCGCGCTGGACGATCTGACCGAAGCGCTGGGCGAGGTCGATCTTTCGCTGCGGATCGAAGGCGCCGATGCGCTTAAGCGCCAGATTGCCGAGGGACGCGCCCGGCACAGGGCCGTGATGGCCCCGATATTCGCGTCCGATCAGACGCCCATCCTGCCGCAGCGCATGCTCGCGGAACTCGATGCGCTGCTGACGCCCGACGACATCGTGGTGGCCGATGCCAGCTACGCCTCGATCTGGGTCTCCAGCTATCTGACGGCCAAGCGCACGGGGCAGCGCTTCCTGCTGCCGCGCGGCATGGCGGGGCTGGGCTGGGGCATGCCACTCGGAATGGGGGCAAAGCTCGCCTCGCCCGGTGCGCGCGTCGTGGCGATCGTCGGTGACGGCGGGTTCGCCCATGTCTGGTCGGAAATCGAGACGAGCGTGCGGGAGAAGATACCCGTGGTCGTCATCGTCCTCAACAACGGCCTGCTCGGCTATCAGCGGCATGCGGAGAATCTCTTCTACGGCAAGACGTCGTCAGCGATCGCATTTTGCCCGGTCGATCATGCCGCCGTCTCGCGCGCTGCGGGCGCGCTGGGCGTGGTGATCGTCGATCCCGCCGATCTCAAGCCCGCGCTGGAGGCTGCCCTCCACGCGGACGTCACCACCGTGCTCGACGTGATCGTCGATCCCGACGCCTATGCGCCGTCCAAGCTGTGGGACGGCAATGAGGCGAAGATGAACCTGAAATAAGCGCGCCGGGCTGGCGCCTGGCCAGCCATAACAAGCGCGGATGAGAGAGGGATGTTCGGCAATATGCGCCAATTTCCAATGACGATCGGTGGCCGCTCGGTGTCCGCCGCAGCCATGCTGCCCGTCACAAACCCCGCAACGGGTGACGTGTTCGCGCAGGCGCCGCGGGCGACGCTCGATCAGGTGGACGAAGCGGTGGCGGCGGCGAAGGCGGCTTTCCCGGCATGGGTGGCGCTCTCCCTCACCGAACGGCAGGATCACATCCGGGCGATAGCCGATTGCATGACCGCGCATCGCGAGGAGCTGATCGGCCTTCTCATCCATGAGCAGGGCAAGCCGCGCGCCAATGCGGAGGGCGAACTGGACGGCTCGATTTACTGGTGCACGGCCTTTGCGCGGATGGATATTCCCGTCGACATCATCGAGGACACGGCCGAACGCACGGTCGAGGTGCATCATGTACCTTTGGGCGTCGTCGCGGCGATCACCGCCTGGAATTATCCGTTGATGATCGTTGCGTTCAAGATCCTGCCCGCCCTGCTGGCCGGCAATACGATCGTGGTCAAACCGTCGCCCTTCACGCCGCTCACGACGCTGCGCCTGGGCGAGTTGCTGCAGTCCGTCCTGCCGCCCGGCGTGGTGAATGTCATATCCGGCGCGGACGACATTGGACCGGCGCTCACCAGCCATCCCGATGTCGCGAAAATATCCTTCACCGGGTCGACCGGGACCGGCAAGAAGATCATGGTCAGCGCGGCCGACACGCTCAAGCGGCTGACGCTGGAACTGGGCGGCAATGATGCGGCGATCGTGCTGTGCGATGTGGATGTGGAGACGACGGCGCAGGCGCTGTTCTGGGGCGCTTTCCAGAATAGCGGCCAATTGTGCGTCGCGGCCAAGCGCATCTATGTGCATGCGGACATATATGACGCCTTCCTGGCGACGTTCGTCCGCTATGCCGGGACCGTCCGGATGGGCAGCGGAAGCGATCCCGCAACGCAATTGGGGCCGGTCCAGAACCGCATGCAATATGACAGGATCAAGGCGCTGATCGCGGACTCGCACGACCGGGGACATCGCTTTGCCCTGGGCGGGGGAGAGTGGGATGGTCCCGGCTTCTTCATACCCGTCACGGTCATCGACAATCCGCCGGACGACGCCCGGATCGTTGTGGAGGAGCCTTTCGGCCCGGTCGTACCGGTGCTGAAATTCCAGTATGTCGATGAAGTGATCGACCGCGCCAATGCGGGCGCGTTCGGTCTTGCCGCTTCCGTCTGGACCAAGGACATCGACCTTGCGCGGAAAATGGCGCCGCGTCTGGAGGCGGGCACCGTCTGGATCAACGAAATCCAGACCATGTCGCCCGATCGCGTGTTCGCGGGCAGGAAGCAGTCGGGCCTTGGCGCGGAACATGGCCTTGCCGGACTGCTGGAATTTACCGCGCCCCAGGCGATCGCGATCAACAAGGCCGCCTGACGGCAGGCTCCAAGAGAAACAGGATGCGGATTTTGGACCTGAAACGCGAGGCCTGCTTCATCGGCGGCGAATGGCGGACCAATGGCCTGTGGATGGACGTGGACGACCCAGCCACGGCGAAGATCATCGGGCGCGTCCCGATGATGGGGAGGGCGGAGACCGGACAAGCCGTCGCGGCGGCGCAGCGCGCCATGCGGGACTGGGCGGCCCTAACGGCGCAGGCGCGGGCCGATATATTGGGCCGGTTCCACGATCTCGTTCAAGCCAATAGCGTGGAACTGGCCGACATATTGGTCGCGGAGCAGGGCAAGCCGCGCGCGGAGGCGCTGGGCGAGATCGGTTATGCCGCTTCTTTCCTGCGCTGGTTCGCTGAGGAAGGGCGGCGAAGCTATGGGGAGATCGTGCCGCCGCACATGCCGGACAAACGTATCCTGGTCATGCGGCAACCAGTCGGCGTCGTCGCGGCGATTACGCCATGGAACTTCCCGGCGGCGATGGTCACTCGCAAGATCGCGCCGGCGCTGGCGGCGGGTTGCGGCGTTGTGCTCAAGCCCGCCCCGCAGACGCCCTTCACAGCTCTGGCCTTGGCGCGGCTGGGCGAGGAGGCGGGGCTTCCGCCGGGAATCCTGAATGTCGTGACGGGCGATGCGGCGGAGATTGGCGGCGCGCTGACCGAACATCCACTCGTCAGGAAGATCAGCTTCACCGGATCGACGCATATCGGGGCGCTGCTCTATGCCCAGTCGGCGGCCACCATCAAGAAACTGAGCCTGGAACTGGGCGGCAATGCACCCTTCATCGTGTTTGACGACGCTGATGTCGATGCGGCGGTCGCGGGGGCCATCCTCTCCAAATTCCGCAATGCGGGGCAGACATGCGTCTGCGCCAACCGCATCTATGTGCAGGACGGCATCTATGAGGATTTCGTCGACCGGCTGATGCGGGCGGTCGCTGGACTTCGGGTCGGACCGGGAACGCAGGAAGGCGTGTCGATCGGGCCGCTGATCGACGAAAGGGCGCTGGTCAAGGTGGAGGCGCATATCGCTGACGCATTGGCGCATGGCGCCACGCTCGTCGCGGGGGGTGCGCGGCATGCTCTGGGTGGCCGCTTCTTCGCGCCCACCGTCCTGCGCGACGTCACGCCGGCGATGCGGATCACGCGGGAGGAAACTTTTGGCCCGGTCGCTCCGGTCATCCGCTTTTCGAGCGAAGAGGAGGTCGTCGCCCTCGCCAACGAAAGCGAATACGGCCTTGCCGCCTATTTCTATGCGCGCGACATGGCGCGGACATGGCGCGTGGCCGAGGCGATCGAGGCTGGCATGGTCGGCGTCAACACCGGCCTGATCTCGACCGAAGTCGCGCCCTTTGGCGGCGTGAAGATGTCCGGGCTGGGGCGCGAAGGGTCGCGCCATGGGCTGGAGGACTATCAGGAACTGAAATATGTCTGTCTCGGCCTGGACGGGATCGGGCGCTAGGGCAAGCCGCGCAGCATCCGCCGCGCATCCTCAATCCCACTTCCCGGCGCGGGATCCCTCGCGCATCGCTTCGATGAAGGCCCGCACTGCGGGCATCGCCGCGCGACCGGCATCGTAGAGCAGATTCACCGGCACCGGCGGCGGCGCATGTTCCGTCAGCACCCGCGTCAGCCGGCCCGCCACGATCGCTTCCGCGACCTGATAGCTCAGGACATTGGCCAGGCCCTGCCCGGCCTCGGCCGCCGCGATCATTGCGTCGGTCGTGTTGACGGCGATACGGGGAACGACCTGGACGGTTTCCTCGCCCTTCATGCCGAAGGTCCATATATTGCCGCCGCGCGCGCCGCTGCCGACGATGCAGCGAAAACCCTTCAGATCAGCGGGCGCGGACGGGATGCCATTTGCCGCAAGATAGGCGGGGCTCGCCACGATCGTCTGCCGCACCGACCCGATCGCCACCACGCGCAGCGCGCTGTCGGCAAGCGCGCCGATCCGCACCGCCACGTCTATCCCTTCCTCCACGATCCGGACATTGCGATCCACCAGCATCATGCGGGCGCTCAGCCCGTCATGCTGGGCCAGCAGCGCGTTGATCGCCGGCAGCACATGCAATCGCCCGAACATTACGGGCGCCGTCACATAGAGCTGCCCGCGCGGCACCGATCGCCCGCCCGTCACGATCTGCTCGGCTTCGCGCAGGTCGGCCAGGATGCGCCGCGCCCGGTCGAGAAAGGCGGCGCCTTCGTCCGTGAGCGACACCGCGCGGGTGGATCGATGGAACAGCGTCACGCCCAGATGCCGCTCCAGCGCCGCCACCGCGCGCGTGATGGCGGGCGGCGACGCCTTCAACGCGCGTGCCGCCGCCGCGAAACCGCGCCGGTCGGCCACCGCGACGAAGGCGGTCAGAGACTCGAACCGATCCATTATTCTCCAAAATGAAATAGTGAACATCAATGACTCCTCATTATCATGTCTACCGAAACGCGCTACCTCCAAACGTATGGTGCAAACCTATCTTCACACCCTGTTCGGGCCGGGCGCCCGCGCCTTGCAGCAGGCGGCCGGATCGCGTGCCGCCTATGCGCGGATGGAGGCGGACGCCGGTCCGATGGACAGCCTCACCGAACGGGAGACCGCGTTCATCGCCGCCCGCGACAGTTTCTACATGGCCAGCGTCAGCGAAGGCGGCTGGCCCTATGTCCAGCATCGCGGCGGCCCCCAGGGCTTTTTGCGGCGGATCGCGGGAAACCGGATCGGATTTGCCGATTATCGGGGCAATCGCCAATATCTGTCGACCGCGAACCTGGCCGCCGACGATCGCGTTTCCCTGTTCCTGATGGACTATCCCAACCGGCGGCGGCTCAAACTGATCGGTCGCGCCCATGGCAGCGACGATCCCGCCGACATCGCCGCGCTGATGGTGCCGGGCTATGCCGCCGAACCGGAGCGCGCCTTTCTGATCGACGTGATCGGGTTCGACTGGAACTGCCCGCAACATATCACTCCGCGCTTCACCGAAGCGGAACTCAGGCAGGGCATCCAGCCCCTGCTGGACGAGCTTGCCCTGCTGCGCGCCCGCGTCACCGAACTGGAAGGAATTGCATCATGACCGACAAGCTGACGCGCGGCGTCCATCATATCGGCCTCACCGTCCCCGACATTGACCAGGCGCGGGCCTTCTTTTGCGGCGTGCTGGGCTTTGATGAGGTTGGCGGCGTGCCGGATTATCCGTCTATATTCGTGTCTGACGGCACCATCCTGCTGACCTTGTGGCGCGCCGCCGATCCGCTGACGGCGCGGGCCTTCGATCGGCGCGCCAATGTCGGCCTGCACCATCTGTCCCTGGCGGTGGCCGACGACGCGGCGCTGGATGCCGCATGGCAAAGGGTGACCGCGCATCCGGAGGTTGTGGTCGATGCCGCGCCCGGCCCGATCCGGCCCGGCTCGGCAACGCGGCATTTCCTGGTGTTCATCCCGGGCGGAATCCGCATCGAGTTCGCCACGCCCTTTGCGTGAACGGCGGCACCATCTCCTGAGCGCCGCCGGGGAGTGGGGGCCTGATCAGCCGAAGCCGATCAGCGTCCCCGAATGGCCGTCGGACCACAGGCCGAAATCTTCGGCATGATAGCTGCCGATCAGCGTCAGATGCGCGACGTCGGTCCCGTTGGTGACCGTCAGCACCCCGCCGGTCCCGGCCTCGTTGGCGGCATAGCTCAGCATGGTCCCCGCGTCGAAGGCCAGGTCGGACAGGTCGATGCGATCGTCGCTGTCCAGCCCCGCGATGGTGCCGCTGAAGGATATGCTGTCGTCGAACAGGATCAGCCCGGTCGCTCCCGCATCGACCACGATGTCGGAAGACACATGGCCGCCAAATTCGACGGTCGCGGTGCCCGACAGCAGCACGTCGCCGCTGCCGGTCACGTTCCCGGCCAGCACCGCATGGCTGGAGCTGAGCTGGATCACGCCTTCATTGTCGATCGCGCTGGCCACCATCAGGCCACCGCTGCCCGTAGCGGCGATGATGCCGCTATTGCTGACGACATTGGCGCCCGTGTCGATGACGAGCGCATTGACGCCGTCCGCGATGATCGACCCGCCGTTGATGAGCGTCAGCGTGCCCGCGCCGATCGCGCCCGCGCCCGACAGGATATTGTCCACATTGTTCAGCGTGACGGAAGGCACGGTTCCGCTGATGATGTTGCCGCCATCGTCGCTCAGCACCACATGGCCGCCGCCCTGAAGCGTCGTGCCATATTGGATGAGCTGCAGCAATGTGGCGTCGCCCGTCGATTCCAGGCTGATCAGGCCGCTGTTGACGACTGTGCCGCTCAGCGGAAGCATCGCCCCGTTGCCGATCGTCATGACGCCCGGATTGTGGACCACGGGCGTTTCGTCGAACAGGAAGTTCGCCGCCGTCAGCGAGTCCGCCGCCACGCCCTGAAGCGTGATCGTCTGCCCTTCCGCCAGGGTGAGCAGCGCATTGCCCGACGCGTCCTGGGTCAGATGGGCGAGCACGCCGGCAAAATCGCTGATCCCGGCATAGCCGATCAGATCGACCCGGTCGGCCCCGATGTCGAAATCATGCACCTGATCCGCGCCGATCGGCTGGGCGAACACGAAAATGTCCGCTTGCGCCGATCCCGTCAGCGTGTCGTCGCCCGACCAGGCGAAGATCGGGTTGCCGGGGGCATAGGCCTCTATATTGTCAGCGATGTGCATGATCGCGACAGACCCGTCCGCTTGCGTCCAGCTCATCGCGACATCCAGCACTATGGCGCCCGCGAAGGTGGCAGGCGTGGTGACGGAAAGCGCGCGCGGATCGGCGGTCAGCACCGTCCAGCTACCGTCGGCATTATGGGTGCCGCCGTCCAGCTTCCAATCGTCGGGCATGTTGGTCACGGTGACCAGAACCTCGCCCGCCTGTCCGGCCGGAAGGGATAGGCCAAGGTTGATGGGCTCTCCCGCTACGCCCGCCGGTTTCAGGCCGCCCTGCGGCCCTCCCGCATTGCTCAGATTGCCCGCGACGTCCTTGAACGCGCCTGCGTCGATGGTCGCCGTATAGGATGTGCCGTTATTGGCCCCGTTGGTCTTGGCGACGTCTACGGTGAATACCGTGTTGCCGGAGGACCAGACCCCGGTTCCCGTCACGAGCGAGGCGGTTCCGGTGGCTGCCGTCAGGTGAATTTTCGACGCGTCGAAGAAGGACGTGTTCATCGCTTCGTTGAAGGTGATGGTCAATTTGCTGTTTTGACCGGCATTGCCCTGAACGCCCGTAATGGAAACGATGCCTGGCGAAGTCGTGTCTCCACTGCTGACCGCTACCGTGTCCGATCCCGTCGCGCCCGGATTGAGCGCCGCATCCGTATAGAGCGCCGATCCCACCGACACGCTGCCGGTGCCGTTGAAGCCCGCATTTTTGGTGTATGTCGCGGTATAGACCAGCGGATCGGCCGTCGACTGGAAGTTGCTGATCGTCCCGCCGACCGCGCTTATATCGCCGGCTCCAAATCCGACGGGCGCTTCGGAGAAGGTGAAGGTCACCTGAGAAGTGGGATCGTTATTGTCCAGCGACGCGTCGACGATGTTGACCGCTACCGTCGGGTTCTTGGTATCGTAGTTCTGCGTGGCGCTCGACCCGGTGATCGGGTTGCCCGCATTGTCCAGCGCAACGCCGTTCGCCACAGAGACGGTGATCGTGCCTGCCTGAACATTGGCGTCCGGCGTCACCGACAGCGTATAGCTCTGCCCATTGATCGCCGTGAACGTTCCGGCGGTGCCACCGCTGACGGTGATGTCGCCGGCTGCGAACCCCGTCACATTCTCGCTGAAGGTGAAGGTGAACACCACCGCGCCGCCTGCATTGTTGGCGACGGCGGCCGCCTCGTCATCGGTGATCGACAGGGTCGGCGCCTTGGTGTCGATCGCATAATTGGCGCTCGTCCCGCCGGTGCCTGCGTTGCCTGCCAGATCGGTATAGCCCGACCCTACCGTCACGACATTCGAGCTGTCCTCGATATTCGCGGTGGGCGTGAAGGTCGCCGTCCAGACCTTGCCGTCCGGGCTGCTGGTGAAGGTCGAAAGCGTTCCGTTGTCCGCCGTCACGTCGCTATTGTTGAAGCCGGTCACCGCTTCGGAGAAGGTGACCGTCACCGTTGACGTGTCCCCGATCTTCAGCGCCGCGTCGCTCATCGTTACCGACACCACGGTCGGGTTGAGCGTGTCGATGGCGAGGGTGGCGGGGGTCGCGGCTTCGTTGGCGTTGAGCGCGGCGTCGGTGAACTTGGCGGCGTCGACCGTCACCGATCCGGTGCCGCTGAACCCGTCGTCGGCGGTGAAGGTGGCGTGATAATGGGTGGCGTCGTCCATCACCAGATTGCTGACGCTGCCATGGCTGGCGCTGATGTCGCCCAGGACGAAGCCGAGCGGCGCCTCGCTGAAGACGAAGCTGACCTGCGTGTCGCCATTGCCGTCGCTCAGCGCCGTCTCGGCAAAGCTGATCGCGACGGTGGGGTTGAGCGTGTCGACCGCAAACTCGCTCTGCGGGGCATAGTCGTCCTGCAGATTGCCGGCCAGGTCCTTAGCGCCGCTGACGTCGATGGTGACGCTGTCATGATCGACATTGCCGTCGGCGGCGGTGTAGCTCGCCTGATAGGTGGTCGCATCGACCCAGGTGCCGGAGCCGGGCGTGAGCGTGCCGCTCATGGCGGGCGAGAAGCTGAGCGTCGGATCGATGCTCTGGTCCATCGCCTCGCTGAAGGTCACCGTCACCGTGAAGGTCGACCCGGCGTCGCTGTCGGAGATCAGCGCGTCGCTGACGGTCACGTTGGTGACGGTCGGGTTGAGCGTGTCGATGGCGAGGGTGGCGGGGGTCGCCGCTTCGTTGGCGTTGAGCGCGGCGTCGGTGAACCTGGCGGCGTCGACCGTCACCGATCCGGTGCCGCTGAACCCGTCATCGGCGGTGAAGGTGGCGTGATAATGGGTGGCGTCGTCCATCACCAGATTGCTGACGCTGCCATGGCTGGCGCTGATGTCGCCCAGGACGAAGCCGAGCGGCGCCTCGCTGAAGACGAAGCTGACCTGCGTGTCGCCATTGCCGTCGCTCAGCGCCGTCTCGGCAAAGCTGATCGCGACGGTGGGGTTGAGCGTGTCGACCGCAAACTCGCTCTGCGGGGCATAGTCGTCCTGCAGATTGCCGGCCAGGTCCTTAGCGCCGCTGACGTCGATGGTGACGCTGTCATGATCGACATTGCCGTCGGCGGCGGTGTAGCTCGCCTGATAGGTGGTCGCATCGACCCAGGTGCCGGAGCCGGGCGTGAGCGTGCCGCTCATGGCGGGCGAGAAGCTGAGCGTCGGATCGATGCTCTGGTCCATCGCCTCGCTGAAGGTCACCGTCACCGTGAAGGTCGACCCGGCGTCGCTGTCGGAGATCAGCGCGTCGCTGACGGTCACGTTGGTGACGGTCGGATTGAGCGTGTCGATGGCGAGGGTGGCGGGGGTCGCGGCTTCGTTGGCGTTGAGCGCGGCGTCGGTGAACTTGGCGGCGTCGACCGTCACCGATCCGGTGCCGCTGAACCCGTCATCGGCGGTGAAGGTGGCGTGATAATGGGTGGCGTCGTCCATCACCAGATTGCTGACGCTGCCATGGCTGGCGCTGATGTCGCCCAGGACAAAGCCCAGCGGCGCCTCGCTGAAGACGAAGCTCACCTGCGTGTCGCCATTGCCGTCGCTCAGCGCCGTCTCGGCAAAGCTGATCGCGACGGTGGGGTTGAGCGTGTCGACCGCGAACTCGCTCTGCGGGGCATAGTCGTCCTGCAGATTGCCGGCCAGGTCCTTAGCGCCGCTGACGTCGATGGTGACGCTGTCATGATCGACATTGCCGTCGGCGGCGGTGTAGCTCGCCTGATAGGTGGTCGCATCGACCCAGGTGCCGGAGCCGGGCGTGAGCGTGCCGCTCATGGCGGGCGAGAAGCTGAGCGTCGGATCGATGCTCTGGTCCATCGCCTCGCTGAAGGTCACCGTCACCGTGAAGCTCGACCCGGCGTCGCTGTCGGAGATCAGCGCGTCGCTGACCGTCACGTTGGTGACGGTCGGGTTGAGCGTGTCGATGGCGAGGGTGGCGGGGGTCGCGGCTTCGTTGGCGTTGAGCGCGGCGTCGGTGAACCTGGCGGCGTCGACCGTCACCGATCCGGTGCCGCTGAACCCGTCATCGGCGGTGAAGGTGGCGTGATAATGGGTGGCGTCGTCCATCACCAGATTGCTGACGCTGCCATGGCTGGCGCTGATGTCGCCCAGGACAAAGCCCAGCGGCGCCTCGCTGAAGACGAAGCTCACCTGCGTGTCGCCATTGCCGTCGCTCAGCGCCGTCTCGGCAAAGCTGATCGCGACGGTGGGGTTGAGCGTGTCGACCGCGAACTCGCTCTGCGGGGCATAGTCGTCCTGCAGATTGCCGGCCAGGTCCTTAGCGCCGCTGACGTCGATGGTGACGCTGTCATGATCGACATTGCCGTCGGCGGCGGTGTAGCTCGCCTGATAGGTAGTGGCATCGACCCAGAGGCCGGAGCCGGGCGTGAGCGTGCCGCTCATGGCGGGCGAGAAGCTGAGCGTCGGATCGATGCTCTGGTCCATCGCCTCGCTGAAGGTCACCGTCACCGTGAAGCTCGACCCGGCGTCGCTGTCGGAGATCAGCGCGTCGCTGACGGTCACGTTGGTGACGGTCGGGTTGAGCGTGTCGATGGCGAGGGTGGCGGGGGTCGCGGCTTCGTTGGCGTTGAGCGCGGCGTCGGTGAACTTGGCGGCGTCGACCGTCACCGATCCGGTGCCGCTGAACCCGTCGTCGGCGGTGAAGGTGGCGTGATAATGGGTGGCGTCGTCCATCACCAGATTGCTGACGCTGCCATGGCTGGCGCTGATGTCGCCCAGGACAAAGCCCAGCGGCGCCTCGCTGAAGACGAAGCTCACCTGCGTGTCGCCATTGCCGTCGCTCAGCGCCGTCTCGGCAAAGCTGATCGCGACGGTGGGGTTGAGCGTGTCGACCGCGAACTCGCTCTGCGGGGCATAGTCGTCCTGCAGATTGCCGGCCAGGTCCTTAGCGCCGCTGACGTCGATGGTGACGCTGTCATGATCGACATTGCCGTCGGCGGCGGTGTAGCTCGCCTGATAGGTGGTCGCATCGACCCAGGTGCCGGAGCCGGGCGTGAGCGTGCCGCTCATGGCGGGCGAGAAGCTGAGCGTCGGATCGATGCTCTGGTCCATCGCCTCGCTGAAGGTCACCGTCACCGTGAAGGTCGACCCGGCGTCGCTGTCGGAGATCAGCGCGTCGCTGACGGTCACGTTGGTGACGGTCGGGTTGAGCGTGTCGATGGCGAGGGTGGCGGGGGTCGCGGCTTCGTTGGCGTTGAGCGCGGCGTCGGTGAACTTGGCGGCGTCGACCGTCACCGATCCGGTGCCGCTGAACCCGTCGTCGGCGGTGAAGGTGGCGTGATAATGGGTGGCGTCGTCCATCACCAGATTGCTGACGCTGCCATGGCTGGCGCTGATGTCGCCCAGGACGAAGCCGAGCGGCGCCTCGCTGAAGACGAAGCTGACCTGCGTGTCGCCATTGCCGTCGCTCAGCGCCGTCTCGGCAAAGCTGATCGCGACGGTGGGGTTGAGCGTGTCGACCGCAAACTCGCTCTGCGGGGCATAGTCGTCCTGCAGATTGCCGGCCAGGTCCTTAGCGCCGCTGACGTCGATGGTGACGCTGTCATGATCGACATTGCCGTCGGCGGCGGTGTAGCTCGCCTGATAGGTGGTCGCATCGACCCAGGTGCCGGAGCCGGGCGTGAGCGTGCCGCTCATGGCGGGCGAGAAGCTGAGCGTCGGATCGATGCTCTGGTCCATCGCCTCGCTGAAGGTCACCGTCACCGTGAAGGTCGACCCGGCGTCGCTGTCGGAGATCAGCGCGTCGCTGACGGTCACGTTGGTGACGGTCGGGTTGAGCGTGTCGATGGCGAGGGTGGCGGGGGTCGCCGCTTCGTTGGCGTTGAGCGCGGCGTCGGTGAACCTGGCGGCGTCGACCGTCACCGATCCGGTGCCGCTGAACCCGTCATCGGCGGTGAAGGTGGCGTGATAATGGGTGGCGTCGTCCATCACCAGATTGCTGACGCTGCCATGGCTGGCGCTGATGTCGCCCAGGACGAAGCCGAGCGGCGCCTCGCTGAAGACGAAGCTCACCTGCGTGTCGCCATTGCCGTCGCTCAGCGCCGTCTCGGCAAAGCTGATCGCGACGGTGGGGTTGAGCGTGTCGACCGCAAACTCGCTCTGCGGGGCATAGTCGTCCTGCAGATTGCCGGCCAGGTCCTTGGCGCCGCTGACGTCGATGGTGACGCTGTCATGATCGACATTGCCGTCGGCGGCGGTGTAGCTCGCCTGATAGGTGGTCGCGTCCACCCAGGTGCCGGAGCCGGGCGTGAGCGTGCCGCTCATGGCGGGCGAGAAGCTGAGCGTCGGATCGATGCTCTGGTCCATCGCCTCGCTGAAGGTCACCGTCACCGTGAAGCTCGACCCGGCGTCGCTGTCGGAGATCAGCGCGTCGCTGACCGTCACGTTGGTGACGGTCGGGTTGAGCGTGTCGATGGCGAGGGTGGCGGGGGTCGCGGCTTCGTTGGCGTTGAGCGCGGCGTCGGTGAACCTGGCGGCGTCGACCGTCACCGATCCGGTGCCGCTGAACCCGTCATCGGCGGTGAAGGTGGCGTGATAATGGGTGGCGTCGTCCATCACCAGATTGCTGACGCTGCCATGGCTGGCGCTGATGTCGCCCAGGACGAAGCCGAGCGGCGCCTCGCTGAAGACGAAGCTCACCTGCGTGTCGCCATTGCCGTCGCTCAGCGCCGTCTCGGCAAAGCTGATCGCGACGGTGGGGTTGAGCGTGTCGTAATTCTGGCTGGCGCTGGCGCCGGTGACCGCGTTGCCGGCAAGATCGGTGGCGGCGCCGTCGGCCACGGAGACGCCGATCGTGCCCGCCTGGCTGTTCGCGTGCGGCATGACCGACAGCGTATAGCTATGGCCATTGATCGCCGTGAACGTTCCGGCGGTGCCACCGCTGATGGTGATGTCATCGGCGGTAAAGCCGGTTACATCCTCGCTGAAGGTGAAGGTGAACACCACTGCGCCGCCAGCATTGTTGGCGACGGCGGCCGCTTCGTCATCGGTGATCGACAGGGTCGGCGCCTTGGTGTCGATCGCATAATTGGCGCTCGTCCCGCCGGTGCCTGCGTTGCCTGCAAGATCGGTATAGCCCGACCCCACCGTCACGACATTCGAGCTGTCCTCGATATTCGCGGTCGGCGTGAAGGTCGCCGTCCAGACCTTGCCGTCCGGGCTGCTGGTGAAGGTCGAAAGCGTTCCGT
This sequence comes from Sphingobium sp. 15-1, assembly GCF_013375535.1. Lineage (GTDB taxonomy): Bacteria > Pseudomonadota > Alphaproteobacteria > Sphingomonadales > Sphingomonadaceae > Sphingobium > Sphingobium aromaticivastans. Next base: position 1,712,744 of record NZ_JABXJG010000001.1, on the reverse strand, counting down.
TGTCCGCCGTCACATCGCTATTGTTGAAGCCGGTCACCGCTTCGGAGAAGGTGACCGTCACCGTCGACGTGTCCCCGATCTTCAGCGCCGTGTCGCTCATCGTCACGGAGATAAGCTTAGGGCCGATTATATCGGTGCTTCCGTTGAAGTTCCGAATATCGATGGTTTCGACCTGGGAAATCTGCAGGTTGAGCGTCTTGAACTGATAAATGGCAGGCCCGGTCTGGCCGGTATTGGCGTTCTTCTGCGCGGGAATCCAGATATTCTGGACATAGTCGATCTCTGCGCGGATCGCCGCGTCGGCAAGTTGCGTCGGGCTCAGCCAGATTTGCAGCTTGTCCACATCAGCGACATTTTGCGTGCCCAGCTTGGACGAGCCCGATCCGCCGTCATAATAGTCGTAGCCCGAATAGCTCGTGCCGCTCGGGGTGCCCATATAGGTGCCGCCGGAAACGGCGCCGCTGGAATAGCTGGACCCGCTGAGCCACTGATTTTCGAATGCCTTGTAGATTAGGGTGTCGGCCCCCGATCCGCCCAGGACGCGATCGATGCCGGCGCCGCCATCGAGCGTGTCGCTACCGGACCCGCCGTTCAGCGTGTCGTTCCCCGCGCCGCCATCCAGGAAGTCGTCGCCTGATCCGCCGACGAGATTGTCGCTGCCGGTCCCGCCGTTCAAAATGGTCGTACCGCTTGCACCTGCCATGACAATGCCCCCCCGAATATGGGCGGCTCAGCGCCCGACACATACCCAACGCGTTAAGAATATGCCCGAATCGACATATTTCTTTGGTAAGCCATAGGGGAAGATGAAGTAGAAATTTGTCATTTTCAATGCAGTTGGAGTAAAGCATCAGTATCAAAACGGGGCATTTTATATCATTAGATATATAGCTATACGCATATCATAATATTTCTATCCATATAGGGAAGTTGATCCAGTTTAAACGTGGCGCGGATCGCCGCTCAGGACTTGTGTGATGCGGTGCATGGCCCACTTGCTCGCGCAGCCAGGGAATGGGGCGAGAGGCATGCCGCCGCCCTGTTCCCGGCAAAGGCTGGCAAGCCGGATTATCCGCTGGCGGCAGATCCTGGCGCAGCCATTGGGCGAACCCTCAATTCCTGCCGGGTTCCGCCAGCGCAATATCCATATCGGCCATCGCCAGCCGCAGCAGTTCCACCATGCTGTTGCGCGCCGCCGCGGTGTCGCGGCTGGCGATCGCCTGATAGACCGCCTTGTGATCGGGCAAGGGGTCGCGCGGCAGCAGTTTCTTGCGATGCTTGAAGGTCGTGGTCCAACCCACCGCCGCGCCGACCGAGCTTGCCAGCGCGGCGAGCGCGTCATTATGGGTCGCGGCCAGCACCGCATGGTGGAAACGCTGGTCCGCCGCCCGCCCCTCCGGCGTGGAGAGGCCATGGCTCTCCATCTCCTCCAGCGCCAGCGTCATGACGGCTAGTTGCTCGTCGGTCCGCCGTCGCGCCGCGAACTCCGCCGCCGCCGGCTCGATCACCCCGCGCAGTTCGAACAGGTCGCGGATGAAATCCCGGTCCGGCTCGCCCGCGAACATCCAGGCGAGCATTTCCGGGTCCAGCACGTTCCAGCGCGCGCGCGGCAGCACGCGGGTTCCGGCCTTGGGGCGGCTTTCCAGCATGCCCTTGGCGATCAGGATGCGCACTGCCTCGCGATAGGCGGTGCGGGAGACGTGGAGCCGTTCCGACGCCTCGATCTCCCCTTCGAACAGGTCGCCGGGCTTGTGGGTGCCCATCAGGATCGCGGTGCCCAATTGCCGGGCAATGGCTTGATGGATGCGGAGCGAGCTTTCTTCCGCCACGAACTTGCGTTCCGTCCCGTCCTTGCGCTCGCTCCCCAAAATCCCGGCTCCCCGTATCAGTCCTCGAACGCCGTCGTAGGGCAATGCCGCCCACAAAGGAAGGCGTCCGCCACCAATCGCAGCGGCGCGACATCGGCGTCGATGGCCCTTTCCGCCACCAGCCCGACGAAACGCCGGTACATGGCCGGATATTCCTCGTCCGGCGCCTTCACCTGCACTTCGCCGTCCAGCCGCAGCATGTTGCCGCCCTCCGACAGCAGCAGGCTGCCGCTGGCGGTCTCGACCGCGATGTCCCAGGTCTGCGGCCCGGTTTGGCGCCAGTCGAACACGGCCTCCACCGGCGCGCCCGAAGCGGTCGCCATCTTGAGGTCGGCGCCGATGGGCGCGTCCTTGTTCTGCGGCACCTCCAGGCTGGCGGACAGCAAAGTCACCGGCTCCGGCACGATCTCCGTCAGGATCGACAGGGCGTTGATGCCGGGGTCGAACACGCCGAAACCGCCCGCTTCCCAAATCCACGGCTGGCCGGGATGCCAGTGGCGGACATCCTCCCGCCATTGGATCGAGATGCGCTCGATGCTGCGCGACGCCATCCAGTCCTTCGCCTGCGCGACGGCGGCGGCATAGCGGCTGTGCCAGCTTGCATAGAGGGTGAGGTTCCGCGCCTTCGCCAGCGCGATCAGCGCCTCCACCTCCGACACGGTGGCGCCCGGCGGCTTTTCCAGAAAGACATGCTTGCCCGCCAATATCGCCTGCCGCGCCGCCTGATAGCGGACCTGCGGCGGCTGGCAGAGGATCACGGCGTCCAGATCGGGCTCGCCCGCCAGCATGGCGCCCAGGTCGGGATAATTGCTGACCCCTTCGCCCTGCGCATTGCGGCTGGCGACCGCGACCAGTTCTATACCCTCGGTCTTCGCGATCGCGGGCAGATGCTGGTCGCGAGCGATCTTGCCCAGGCCGACTAGGCCAGCCTTGATGGTCATGCCGCGACTTCCAGCCTGCCTTCGACGCGGCGGGTCAGCTTCCAGGGATTGGCGGCCTGTAGCGCGGGCGGCAGCACGGCGTCGGCCACATCCTGATAGCAGACCGGCCGCAGGAAACGCATCATCGCCAGCGTCCCGACCGAGGTGGTGCGCCCATCGGAGGTTGAAGGGAAGGGGCCGCCATGGACCATGGCATGGGTCACTTCGACCCCGGTCGGCCAACCGTTGGCGAGCACGCGGCCGACCTTGCGCGACAGGGTGGGCAGCAGCTTCGCGGCGTTGCCATTGTCGCTCTCGTCCATCTGGAGCGTGGCGGTCAACTGGCCCTCCATCTGGGCGATGGTGGCGACCACTTCCTCGATGGTCGCGCATTTGACGAGGATGGAGGAGGAGCCGAACACCTCATGCGCCAGCGCTGGATTGGCCCGGAACTGCTCGCCGCTGGCGGCGAACAGGGCGTGCTGGCCACGGTTCACGCCTTCCGCTTCGGCGCCGCGGGCGAGGGTGGTGACGCCCTCCGCGCCGGCCAGCGCCGTGACGCCCTTTTCATAGGCGGCGTGGATGCCGGGCGTCAGCATGACCTGCGCGCCGTTGGCCGACAGGGCTTCGGCGGCGGAGGCCACGAAACGATCGAGATCGGAACCGTCCAGCGCGATCACCATGCCGGGATTGGTGCAGAACTGGCCGGAGAAAAGCGTCAGCGATCCGACGAACGCCGCGCCCAGCGCTTCGGCGCGGGTCGCGAGCGCGCCCGGCAGCAGCACGACCGGATTGATGCTCGACATTTCAGCATAGACCGGGATCGGCTCGCCGCGGTTCACGGCGATCTTCATGAGCGCCAGCCCGCCGCCCCGCGATCCGGTGAAGCCCACCGCCTTGATGCGCGGATCGGCCACCAGCGCGCTGCCCAGTTCGTTGGTGGTGCCGGGCAGGTAGGAAAACACGCCTTCATGCAGGTCGCATGCCTTGACGGCGGCGGCGATGGCGCGGGCGACCAGCTCGCCGGTGCCGGGGTGGGCGGGGTGGCCCTTGACGACGACAGGGCAACCGGCGGCGAAGGCCGATGCCGTGTCGCCGCCCGCGACCGAGAAGGCGAGGGGGAAGTTGGACGCGCCGAACACCGCGACCGGACCGACCGCCTGGTTGACGCGGCGCAGGTCGCTGCGCGGCAGGGGCTGGCGTTCGGGCAGGGCGGGATCGATGGTGGCGTCCAGCCAGTCGCCCTGCCGCACATAGCCTGCGAACAGGCGGAGCTGACCGACGGTGCGGCCCCTCTCGCCCTCCAGACGGCCACGGGGCAACCCGGTCTCGGCCATGGCGGTGGCGATCAGCAGGTCGCCAATCGCCATGATCCGGTCGGCCACCGCCTCCAGAAAGGTGGCGCGGGCGTCGGGCGTCAGCGTCGAGAAGCTCTCGAACGCCGCGTCGGCCAGCGCGCAGGCGTCCGCGACATCGGCGGCCGACGCGTTGTGGAAGGCGACCTCGCCCTTCGCGCCGGTCGACGGGTCGATGGCAAAGAAGGGCTCGCCGCCCTGGCGCTCGCTTGCGCCGACAAGGATGGCTCCGTTGAACATGATTTATCTCCGGGGATAGGGGGAATTTAATGATTGTCGCGGGGCAGGCCCATGGTCTGGGCGATGCGCTGATATTTCTCCGCGCCCTCCAGGATCGCGCCTGTATTCATCTGGCCGACGACGGAGCGCTGGATTTCCTGCCACGGCGTCTGCGAGGCGGGATATGGGAACCCGCCCTCCGCCACCAGCTTCGCCCGCCGCGCTTCCAGTTCCTCGTCGGAGATGAGCACGTTCACCACGCCTTTGTTCAGGTCCATCCGCACCCGGTCGCCGGTCTGGAGCAGCGCCAGCCCGCCCATCGCCGCTGCCTCGGGCGAGGCGTTGAGGATGGAGGGGCTGCCCGAAGTTCCCGACTGCCGCCCATCCCCAATGCAGGGCAGAGCGGACACGCCCTCGGTGATGAGGTAAGCGGGCGGCCGCATGTTCACTACCTCCGCCGCGCCCGGATAGCCGATCGGCCCCGCGCCGCGCATGAACATCAACGTGTCGGGGGTGATGCCGACCGCCGGATCGTCGATCCGCGCATGATAATCCTCCGGCCCGTCGAACACGACCGCAGGGCCTTCAAAAGCATTGGGATCGTCGGGGTTGGACAGATAACGCTGGTGGAACTCCTCGGAGATCACGCTGGTTTTCATCACCGCCGCATCGAACAGATTGCCCGACAGGACGAGGAATCCGGCTTCTTCCTTCAGTGGCTGGCCGAAGGGACGGATGACCTTCTCATCCTCAATCTCCACGCCCCGGCAATTCTCGCTTATCGTCCTGCCGTTGACGGTCATCGCGCCTTCGCGGATCAGCCCCTGCCCGATGAGCTGGCTCACCACGGCGGGCACGCCCCCGGCGCGATAATAATCCTCGCCCAGATATTCGCCCGCAGGCTGGAGGTTCACCAGCAAGGGAACCTTGTGCCCCACCGTCTCCCAGTCCTTGAGCGGCAGCTCGACCCCGACATGACGCGCAATCGCCGCCAGATGGATCGGCGCATTGGTCGACCCGCCAATGGCGGAGTTCACCACGATCGCATTATGGAAAGCATCCAGCGTCAATATGTCGGAGGGCTTCAGATCCTCCGCCACCATCTCGACGATCCGCCTGCCGGTCCGATAGGCGACCTCCTGCCGGTCGCGATAGGGCGCCGGAATCGCCGCCGATCCGGGCAGCATCATGCCCAGCGCCTCGGCCAGCGAGTTCATCGTCGTCGCCGTGCCCATGGTGTTGCAATAGCCGGTCGACGGCGCGGAGGACGCCACCAGCTTGATGAAGCCCTCATCGTCGATCTTGCCCGCCGCCAGCAACTGCCGCGCATGCCATACGATGGTGCCCGACCCGGTGCGCTCGCCCTTGTGCCAGCCGTTCAGCATCGGCCCCACCGACAAAGCGATGGCCGGGATGTTGACGGTAGCCGCCGCCATCAGCAGCGCGGGCGTCGTCTTGTCGCACCCCGTGGTCAGCACCACCCCGTCCAGCGGATAGCCGTAGATCGCCTCGACCAGCCCCAGATAGGCGAGGTTCCGGTCCAGCCCCGCTGTCGGCCGCTTGCCGGTTTCCTGGATCGGATGTACCGGAAATTCCAGCGCGATCCCGCCCATTTCGCGAATGCCCTCGCGAACGCGCTCCGCCAGCACCATATGGTGGCGGTTGCAGGGCGACAGGTCGCTGCCGGTCTGGGCGATGCCGATGATCGGCCTGCCGCTGCGCAATTCCTCCAGCGACAGTCCGAAATTCAGATAACGCTCCAGATAGAGCGCGGTCATGTCGATATTGTCGGGGTTGTCGAACCAGGCGCGGCTGCGCAACTTGGGAGCAGGTTTGGGCGAATCGCTCATGGAAAGGGCATCCTGTCGAAGAAAAGGGCTGATCCTATTGGGGGCACATTGATGCGCTTGCCTCTCCGATATACTCAGACAAATAGAAATTCAAGGAGGCTTGGTGGTTGGCGACGAATTTGATGGCCATCGGTGATCGAAGCGACTGCTGCGTGCGGCTCTGCGCATCGAGCAGGGCTGCGTGGTTCCCCCACATTCCCCAATCCGTCACCCCGGGCTTGACCCGGGGTCCCGCTTTTCTGCTTGAGTGCGCGCCTGAAAAGGCAGCGGGACCCCGGGTCAAGCCCGGGGTGACGGAGAATTAATGGCAACTTAGCGCCAAAATACCGCCCTGCCCACCGTGCCATCGCCGCCGCCGTGCGGCATCCCCCGACTGGCGGCTACCTTGAACTCCAGCGGTCTGTCACCCCACCCGCCGCGTCTTGGCGCGATCCAGCATGTCCCGCACCTTCGCCGCCAGCTCGGCATAGGTGAACGGCTTGGTCAGCAATTCCACGCCGGGATCGAGCCGGCCGTGGTGGATGATCGCATTGCGCGCATAGCCGGTCGCGAACAGCACCCGCAGGCCGGGTTGCCGCACCTGCGCCTCCCGCGCTATATCCGCCCCGGTCATGCCGCCGGGCAGGATGACGTCGGTGAACAGCAGGCCGATCGGTTGCGCGGCCTCCTCCAGCGCCCGCAGCGCGGCGGGGCCGTCGCCCGCTTCGATCACCCGATAGCCCAGCTCCTTCAGCACATCGACGGTATAGGCCCGGACCTTCTCATCATCCTCGCACACCAGCACCGTCTCGTCGCCGGGGCAGATCGGCGCGCGGCGGTCTACCGCGCCCGTATCATTGTCCGGCAGCGGCCCGTAGAAGCGGGGCAGATAGATTTTCACCGTCGTCCCATGCCCGGCCTCCGAATAGACGCGGATATGGCCGCCCGACTGCTTGACGAAGCCATAGACCATCGACAGGCCCAGGCCCGTGCCGCGCCCCACTTCCTTGGTGGTGAAGAAGGGTTCGATGGCGTGGCTCAGCACTTCCTCGTCCATGCCTTCGCCGGTGTCGGACAGGCTGATCAGCACATATTGGCCGGGCGATACCTCCGCCTCCTGCGCGGCATAATCGGCATCGATATGGGTGTTGGCGACCTCGATGGTCAGCTTGCCGCCGCCCGGCATGGCGTCGCGGGCATTCACCGCCAGGTTGAGCAGCGCGTTTTCCATCTGGTTGACGTCGATCTCGACCGGCCAGATGCGGGCGCTCTGAATCGTCTCGATCTCGATGGTCTCGCCCAGCGTGCGGTTGAGCAGATCGGACATGCGGCTCACCAGGCGATTGGGGTCGATCCGCTCGGGCGCCAGCGGCTGACGGCGGGAGAAAGCGAGCAGCCGCTGGGTCAGCAGCGCGGCGCGCTCGGCGCCGCCCATCGCATTGTCCGCCGCCCGGCGCAGTCGCGCCTGATCGTCGCCGCCGATCTTCTCCAGCCCGCGTTGCAACAGCTCCAGATTGCCGGTCACGATCTGCAGCAGATTGTTGAAGTCATGCGCCACCCCGCCGGTCAACTGGCCCAGCGTCTCCATCTTCTGCGCCTGCCGCAGCGCGGCTTCCGCGTCGGCCAGCGCCCTGGCATGGGCGCGCTGCTCCGTCACGTCGCGGGCGACGCAATAGATGAGGTCGTTTTCCGGCACCGCCGTCCAACTGAAATTGCGATAGCTGCCGTCCTTCGCCCGGAAACGGTTTTCGAAGCGCACCGTCGGCATGCCCCTGGCCAGGCCGGAAATCTCGCTCCGCGTCCTGGCCAGATCGTCGGGATGCTCCATCCATTCCGACGTGCGGCCGATCAGCTCCTGCTCGTTCCAGCCCAATATCTCGGTCCAGGCGGGGCTGGCGGCCAGCCACACGCCGTCCCGGTCCGCGACCAGGAAAGGATCGCGCGCCAGCGCCCACAACCGGGCGCGGTCGGCCCGCATCTCCTTTTCGGCCAATACGCGCTTGGTCGTCTCGCTGACGATGCAGAGCGCACCGCCGATCGAGCCGTCCGCCTCGAACACCGGGGAGTAGCTGATGTCGAAAAACACCTCTTCGCCCTGGCGGCCGTCCCGCTCGATATAGAAGGGCCGGTCCTTGGCGTGCACGGACTGCCCACCCTCGACCACCGACCGCAGCAGCGGTTCCAGATCGTCCCACAGCTCCGACCATCCCTCCCGCGCCGGGCGGCCCAGCACGCGGGGATGCTTGTCCCCGATGGTGGGCGCATAGGCCTCATTATAGAGAGCGCAGAGATCGGGGCCCCAGAACAGCACGATTTCCGCCTGGGACGACAGCATCAGCCGCACGGTGGACACCAAAGCGGGGGACCATCCCACCACCGGCCCCAGCGGCGACCCGGCATCGATGCGCGCGGTCAGGGCGCCCAGCGGCCCCTGCGCGGCGATCATGGCCGCAATGCCTTGCGTCCCGCTCATCGATTATCCTGCATCAATTTTCCCATAGGGCCAGATACGCCTGTCCCATCAATTGTATCCGTTCATGCACAAGGCGTTATGACCTTTTGTCCAACGATCCGGTTATCCTTGCAACAGGCGGAACAAGCGCGCATGGATCGGCGCCATGACTGCGCTGACCCTGATCCGCCCCGCCAACGCCGTCCCGCGCCCCGCGCCGATCGCGCGCTGGCTGCTAACGGTCGCCACCCTCGTCTTCTGCATGGTGGTGGTCGGCGGCATCACCCGCCTGACCGAATCCGGCCTGTCGATCACCCAATGGAAGCCGATCACCGGCGCCATCCCGCCGCTGACCCACGACCAGTGGATGGAGGCGTTTCGCGCCTATCAGCAGATCCCTGAATATCAACAGTTGCGGCAGGGCATGACGCTGGGCGATTTCCAGTTCATCTTCTTCTGGGAATGGGTGCACCGGCTGCTGGGGCGGTTGATCGGCGTGGCTTTCGCGCTGCCGCTGCTCTGGTTCGCGTGGAAACGTGCGATCCCGCAGGGCTATGGCTTCCGTCTCGTCGCGCTGCTGGCGCTGGGTGGATTGCAGGGCGCGATCGGCTGGTGGATGGTGAAGTCGGGCCTGTCGGTGCGCACCGACGTCAGCCATTACCGGCTGGCGGTGCATCTGCTGACGGCGCTGTTCATCATGGGCGGGCTGATCTGGACCGCGCTCGACCTGCTGACCCGCGCCAAGACGCCCTTCGCGAAGCCCGCCATGCTGCACCCCTTCGCCGTGGTCGCGCTGCTGGTCCTGCTGGTGCAGTTGATGTTCGGCGCGTTCACCGCCGGGCTGGACGCGGGCTATGTCTCCAACAGCTGGCCGCTGATGAACGACCATCTGGTGCCGGAGGGTATTGCGTGGCTCGGCTCGCTCTGGGCGACGCTCTCCAGCGATCCCTATCTCGTCCATTTCATCCATCGCTGGTGGGCCTGGGTCGCCGCATTCATGCTGATCATGCTCGCCCGCATGGCGAAACAGGCGGGGCAACGCGGCCCCTCCATCGCGATCAACGCAGCGGTGGGCACGCAGATCGCCCTCGGCATCGCCACCGTCATCAGCGGCATCGCGCTGCCACTGGCGGTGCTGCATCAGGCGGTCGGTGCGCTGGTGGTCGCATCCGCGACCTGGGGCGCCCATGCGCTGGGCGAACGCCGGGGATGAGCGCCGTCGCGCTCGTCTACACATTGTTCGGCTCGCGCGAGGCCGCGGCCCGCATCGCGCGGCAATTGGTCGAGGAACGGCTGGCGGCCTGCGCGAACCTGCTGGGGGATGCGACCTCCTTCTACCAATGGAATGGCGCGATGGAGACGGCGGCGGAGGTGCCTGTCCTCTTCAAGACCGCGCCTTCGCGCCGCGACGCGCTGATGGCGCGCATCGCGGAACTGCACGATTATGATGTTCCCGCGATCCTCGCTCTGCCCGTGGACGCCGCCCACGCCGCCTTCGCCCAATGGGTGGACGATCAGGTCGCGGACTGACAGGTATTATTTTACCCGTCAGCAAAGCCGCCGAATCTCTTGACTTGGGCGGCCCCACCCGTCATTAGCGCGCATCTTCCGAAAAGCCGGCGACGGCGATCGGTTTATGCATTTAACTGGAGATTGGCACCATGAAGGCGCTGATGAAGACCACCAAGCCGGCAACCCCGGCCACGGTCGAAAAGAAGTGGATCCTGATCGACGCGGAAGGTCTCGTCGTCGGCCGCCTCGCCTCGACCGTCGCGAACATCCTGCGCGGCAAGCACAAGACGAGCTTCACCCCCCATGTCGATTGCGGTGACAATGTCATCATCGTCAATGCGGGCAAGGTGAAGTTCACCGGCCGCAAGCTGACCGACAAGGTCTATTACAAGCACACCGGCTATGCCGGCGGCATCAAGGAAACCACCCCCCAGAAAATCCTGGAAGGCCGTTTCCCCGAGCGCGTGCTCGAAAAGGCCGTTGAGCGCATGATCCCCCGTGGTCCGCTGGGCCGCCAGCAGATGCGCAACCTGCGCATTTTCGCCGGCGCCGAGCATCCCCACGAAGCGCAGAACCCCGAAGTGCTCGATTTCGCGTCGCGCAACCGCAAGAACAAGGTGGGTGCATAATGTCCGATAACCGCCAGTCCCTGTCCGACCTCGCTTCGCTGGCCGCCAACGCTCCGGTCGCTGCGCCCGCCGCTGCCGAGACCGTTGCCACCGACGCGCCGATCGCTCCGGTTCAGCCTTCGGCCCCGTTGCGCCCCCAGGAAATCGACAGCCTCGGCCGCGCTTATGCGACCGGCCGTCGTAAGGACGCCGTCGCCCGCGTCTGGGTGAAGCCCGGCACCGGCAAGATCACGGTCAATGGCCGCGATCAGGAAATCTATTTCGCTCGCCCGACCCTGCGTCTGGTGATCAACCAGCCCTTCGGCGTCACCGAGCGCGAAGGTCAGTATGACGTGATCGCCACCGTCAAGGGCGGTGGTCTGTCGGGCCAGGCCGGCGCTGTGAAGCACGGCATCGCCCAGGCTCTGTCGAAGTACGAGCCGGCGCTGCGCAGCGCGGTCAAGGCTGAAGGCTTCCTGACCCGCGACAGCCGCGCCGTCGAGCGTAAGAAGTACGGCAAGGCGAAGGCCCGCCGCAGCTTCCAGTTCTCGAAGCGCTGATCTTCCGATCAGACGGATTTTTGGGAAGGGCCGGATTTTCCGGCCCTTTTCTTTATTGGGTATATCAAGCCCTTAAGCGGCACGTGCTCCTGCGCAGGCAGGAGCCCAGTCCCGCCCTTAGTGGATCATCGCACCGTCTGAACTGGGCTCCTGCCTTCGCAGGAGCACGTCGCGAGCAAACGCACAAGCAAACCATCCATTCCCCACCCAAGCCCACCATTTCGCATCCGCACCGATGGCAACCTTCCGCGCGCCTCGCTGGTTGACCCTGCGACAGCAACCTACAGGAGAGACACCATGGGCGAACTGACCGACAAGGCGAAGGCCGCAGGCAACAAGGCGGCTGGCGCCGTCAAGGAAGCCGTAGGCCGCAACCAGCGCGATCCCGATCTGGTCGCAGAGGGCCAGGCCCAGAAGGGCAAGGGCACCGTGCAGGACATCAAAGGCTCCGTTAAAGGCGCTCTTGGCGACAAGATCTGATCCGGGTTCCGACCGTCACCAAAGGTCTCGCCATCCGGCGGGGCCTTTACTGTATCAGCGTCCTCATACGCCTCTTGCCGCCCGCGCCCATTCATGCTCCTGTCCGCCATAGCAAGGGAGATGCTTATGTATAATCGGCGGACCATGCTGGCGGGCGCCACGGCGTCGCTGGCCCTTTCCACGCGACTCATCGCACAGACACTCCCGCCGCAGGGCTTCGCGACCCCGGCGGGCACGTCGCCTTTCACGCCCGACGTGTTTCGCGAGCGCCGCCGCCGCGTCATGGAGATGCTGAAGGACGGCATCGCGGTCGTCCATGGCGCGGGGCCGGTGGAAAGCAGCGCCGCGGTCGCGCCGCCCTTCGTGCAGGATGGCGACTTCGCCTGGCTTACCGGCATCGTCGATGAACCCGGCGCGATTCTGGTCATGGCCCCCGCCGAACGGACGATCAAGGAATGGCTGCTCCTGCCCTCGCGTGATGCGGAGGCCGAACGCTGGGATGTCGAGCGCCTGCCCCTGGGCACGGAGCTGGAGCGCCGCACCGGCTTTGCGCGCGTATCCCGCACTGGCAGCCTTGGGGGTCTCGTCACCGCTTTGGCCGAGCGGTCCAAGACGTTGCATTTCCTTGGCCCCATCGTCAGCGCTTCGGCGCCGGTGCCCAAGGTGCTGGAGCTTTACGGCAAGGTGATGCAACGCGTGCCGGGCGTCTCGCTGAAGGATGAGAGCGGCCTGCTTCCCTCGCTCCGCATCGTCAAGGAGCCGCGCGAACTCGACCTGATGCGCAAGGCGCAGGCGGCGACGGCGCGGGGACATATCGCGGCGATGAAGCAGGCGCGCCCCGGTATGACCGAAAAGCAGTTGAAGGCGATATTGGAGGATGGTTTCCGCGCCGGGGGAGGGGAGGGGCTGGCCTATGACAGCATCGTCGCCACCGGGCGCAACGCGGCGTCGCTGCATTATACCGGCGGCAGCGGGGTCATCGGACCCAATGACCTGATCCTGATCGACGCGGCCGCTTCGGTCGGTGGCTATGCCTGCGACGTGACGCGGACCTTCCCCGCCAGCGGCAAGTTCACTGCTGAACAGCGCGCATCCTATGAACTGGTACTCGCCGCTCAGGCCGCTGCCGTGGCCAAGCTCAAGGCCGGGGTCTATTATGAGGATCTGGTGGAGGCGGCGAAGGATGTTTTCCGCAAGGCCGGGCGGGTCGATGATTTCACTCATGGCCTCGGTCATCTGGTCGGCCTTGATGTCCATGATGTGGGCGACATGTCCAAGCCGTTGCCGGCGGGCGCGGTCATTACCGTGGAGCCGGGCCTTTATGTCCAATCCGCCAATTATGGCATCCGGATAGAGGATCTCTATCTGATCACACCGACCGGATCGCAGCGCCTGAGCGAAGGCATTCCCCGAACCGTCGAGGAAATCGAAACGGCGATGGCGCGTTAATCCTCCTCGGGCGTCTGCAAATAGGAGCGTACGTCGCGCCGCAATTCCCCGGCGCAGAGGTAGAGCGCGATCACATTGGGGATCGCCATCAGGAAGAAGCTGCTGTCGACAATGCCGACCACCCGGCCCAGATCGATGGCAGCCGCCGGGGGCAGGGCTACGATATAGAGGATCTTGTAGCTCCACTGCGCCTTGGGGCCGTTGCCGAACAGATAACCCCAGGCCTGCAAGCCATAAAAGCCCCACGCCACCAGCGTCGAATAGGCGAACAGCACCACGACCACCGCCAGCAGCCATGGGAAGGATGGCGACACCTGCGCGAAGGCGGCGGAGGTGATGGCTATGCCCTCCAGCCCACTTTTCCAGGTTCCCGCGACCACCAGCGCCAGTCCGCCCAGGGCGCAGACGATCATCGTGCCGAGCAACGGCTCCAGCAGCGCGACCAGCCCCTCCGACACCGGATGGCGCGCCCGCGCCAGGCTGTGCGCCATCACTGCCGAGCCAACGCCCGCTTCGCTCGCAAACACCGCGCGGCGCATTCCCGCGACGAAAGCGCCGACCGCGCCGCCGGTCGCGGCCTGTCCGCTCCAGGCACCCTCCCAGATTTCCGCAAGGGCGCCCGGAATGGCGGCGGCATGCAGGATCAGCACTGTCGCCACGCCGATCAGATAGACCGCCACCTTGAGCGGGGTCAGCCTTTTCGCCACCTCACCCAGCCAGGCCGCGCCGCCCAGCGTCACCAGCGCCACCGCCCCGGCGAGGATCGTGCCATAGGCCCAGCCATTGCTGAAACCCGTCACCACCTTCACCTGCGCGAAGCTCTGGTTGACCTGCACCATGGGGATCGCCCCGAACAGTGCGAAAAAGGCGTAGAGGCCGCCCAGCGCCAACCCGATCTTCGGCCAGCCCCGCGCCGCGCCGACGGCTTTGAGCACATACATCGGCCCGCCATGCACATGGCCGCGGCTGTCGAATGTGCGATATTTGAGGCCCAGCGTCACCTCCGCCATCTTCACCGTCATCGCGAACCAGCCGATGATGAACATCCAGAGGATCGCGCCAGGACCGCCCATGGTCAGCGCCACCGCTACCCCGGCGATATTGCCCAGGCCGATGGTGCCGGACAGGGCCGTGGACAGCGCGCCCCATTGGCTGACGTCGCCCTTCGCCTCGCCCTCATGCGGCTGGCTCTTGAGGATATGCAGCGCCCTGCCTACGGCGGTCAGATTGGGGAAGCCCAGCCAGACGGTGAAGAACAGCATCGGCAAGGCCAGATAAAGCACGATCAGTTCGATCTGCGTCCCCAGCACTGGCACCTTGAAGAACACCGCGCCGGAAAGGGCGTCGACCGCTGCATTGAATCCGTCCATTTGCAAAGGGATGGCCGCTCCTTGCTGGAAAGTCGAACAAAGATTGCTATGGGAAGGATGAGCGGCTTCACCGTGCGGGCGGGAACAAGCGGGTAAGGACGATGAGCAGAAAATATTTCGGCACGGACGGCATTCGCGGGCGCACCAACCAATGGCCGATGACCGCCGAACTGGCGATGAAGGTCGGCATGGCGGCGGGCAAGCATTTTCAGCGCGGTATGCATCGCCATCGCGTGGTGATCGGCAAGGATACCCGCCTGTCGGGCTATATGGTGGAAAATGCGCTGGTCGCGGGATTCACAGCGGTCGGCATGGATGTGGTGCAGTTCGGGCCGATCCCGACGCCTGCCGTGGCGTTGCTTGCCCATTCGATGCGCGCCGATCTGGGCGTGATGATCTCCGCCAGTCACAATCCCTATTATGACAATGGCATCAAATTGTTCGGCCCGGACGGCTACAAGCTGTCGGACGAGGATGAGCTGAAGATCGAGGCGATGCTGGGTCAGGACATCCCGCTCGCCGCGTCGCAGGACATCGGCCGCGCCCGCCGCGTCGAGGACGCCAGGGGGCGCTATATCCATGCCGTCAAATCCAGCTTCCCGGCCGATCTGCGGCTGGATGGCCTCAAGATCGTCATCGATTGCGCCAATGGGGCGGCTTATCAGGTGGCGCCGTCCACTCTCTGGGAATTGGGGGCGGAGGTGGTGGCGATCGGCGTTACGCCCAACGGCATCAATATCAACGATAAGTGCGGGTCGACCGCGCCGCAGTCCTTGCAGGAAACGGTCGTGGCCGCGGGCGCGGACATCGGCATCGCGCTGGACGGCGATGCCGACCGGCTGATCGTCGTGGACGAGCATGGCACCATTGTCGATGGCGACCAGATCATGGCGCTGATCGCGGGGAATTTCGCGAAGGCGGGCACGTTGCGCGGTGGCGGGCTGGTGGCGACGGTGATGTCGAACTTGGGTCTGGAGCGCTTCCTTGCGGGGCAGGGCATGGCGCTGGAGCGGACCAAGGTGGGCGACCGCTATGTGCTGGAGCGGATGCGCGAGGGCGGCTTCAACGTCGGCGGCGAGCAGTCGGGGCATATGATCCTGTCCGACTATGCGACGACCGGCGATGGCACCGTGGCGGCGTTGCAGGTGCTGGCGGCGCTGGTGCGTTCGGGCAAGCCCGCCAGCGAAGTGCTGCACCAGTTCGATCCAGTGCCGCAATTGCTCAAGAATGTGCGCTTTTCCGGCGGCAAGCCGCTGGAGCATGCGGATGTGAAGCGGGTGATCGCGCAGGCCGAAGCGGAGCTGAACGGCAGCGGGCGGCTGGTGATCCGGCCGTCGGGCACGGAGCCGGTGATCCGCGTGATGGCCGAAGGCGACCGGGAGGAACAGGTCAAGGATGTGGTCGAGCGCATCTGCGACGCCGTGGCGAAGGCGGCGGCGTGATTCATCGTCATTGTCCTTCCCGCCTCCGCATGGGTGACGGAATGGAGCAGGGGCGTGCTTGAAATGCGCCCCGATTGCGAGCGTTGCGGCGCCGATCTTCCCGCCGATGAGCCGGGGGCGTTCATCTGTTCCTTCGAATGCACCTATTGCGCGCCTTGCGCGGAGGCGTTGGACGACCGTTGCCCCAATTGCGGCGGCGAATTGATGGACCGGCCGACGCGGGCGGGGGACGCGTTGAAGCGCCATCCCGCTTCGACGGAGCGGCATTTCAAGGGATGACCGCCGCCCGCATCCTCATCATCGCCGGTTCCGACAGCGGCGGCGGCGCGGGCATTCAGGCGGACATCCGCACCGTGACGCTGCTCGGCGGTCACGCCATGACTGCGATCACCGCGATCACCGCGCAGAACACGCTGGGCGTGCAGGGCGTCCATGCCGTGCCGACCGATATGGTGCTTCGGCAGATGGAGAGCGTCATCAGCGACATCGGCGTCGATGCGGTGAAGATCGGCATGATCGGATCGGCGGAAACGGCGGCGGCGGTGGCGGAGCGCTTGTCGGCGTTGGAGGGCGTGCCGATCGTCTTCGATCCTGTCATGGTCGCTACCAGCGGTTCCATGCTGGCGGACGGGGGGACCATCGCGGCTTTCGAAAGGCTGATGGCGCTCGCCACTCTGGTGACACCCAATATTCCGGAGTTGGACGCGTTGGGCGGCGAGGGGATCGCGATCCGTTTCGCCACCCATGTGCTGGCCAAGGGCGGCCATGGCGAGGGACCGATGCTGACCGACCGGCTGATCGGGCCGCAGGGCGTGTTCAAAGCATGGAGCGATGCGCGGATCGACACGCCGCACACCCATGGCACTGGCTGCACGCTGGCCAGCGCGATCGCGACCGGGCTGGGGCAGGGCTTGGACCTGATCGCCGCGATCGAGCGTGGCCGCAAATATGTGCGCGAGGCATTGACCCTTGCTCCGGGGCTGGGGCAGGGACATGGGCCAATGGGCGCGCCTTTCGGATTTCACCGCCATGCCTGATTTCGTCCATGAACTGCGGCACCATCCGGGGCTGGTCGCCGGGGTGGACGAGGCCGGACGCGGGCCGCTGGCCGGGCCGGTGGTGGCGGCGGCGGTGATCCTGCGGCGGGAGGATTGTCCCGAAGGCCTGAACGACAGCAAGCAGCTTAGCGCTGCCCGGCGGGCCGTGCTGGAAGGGGAGATCAAGGCGCGGGCCTTGTGCTGGGGGCTGGGCATCGCTTCGGTCGAGGAGATCGACAGCCTCAACATCCTCTGGGCGACCATGCTGGCGATGACGCGGGCGGTCGAGGCGCTGACGGAGGATTGCGCCCATGTGCTGGTGGACGGCAACCGTTGCCCGCAATGGCGCTGGGCGTCGACGGCGGTGGTCGAGGGCGACGCCAAATGCCTGTCGATCGCGGCCGCCTCCATATTGGCCAAGGAAGCGCGGGACCGGATGATGATCGAGGCGGCGGCCGTCCATCCGCATTATGGCTGGGAAAGCAACAAGGGCTATGGCAGCGCCAAGCATCTGGCGGCGCTGCGGGAATATGGGCCGACGCCGCTGCATCGCAGGAGCTTTGCGCCGGTCGCGCAGCTCAGCCTGCTGTAAGGTGTCGGCGGCATAGCGCATCCGGCTTGCCATCGGCATGAATGGTGCTGAAAGCGTGGGAGAGATGCCGGTCCGGGCGGTGGGAGGAGTCAAGACAGGCCGGGCCAGTTCCGCGCCCCGCTCTGTCAACGGTATCTCCACTTTTACGCCGTGTTCCTGCGCAGGCAGGAACCCAGTCCAGGCGTTGGATCAGCTTTACACCGCTTTTATATAGCACAAGCAGGCTCGCGGATCCGAAGCCATAGTAACGCAGGACCGCCGACCAATGTCGTCCCGGTCTGACACCGGGCTTCCGGTTTTCGGGGCTGGCGCTGCCGTTTCTTATGGTTAAGAAAGTGTTTATGCGCGCCCTCTTGACCTGGATGCTGTTGCTGCTCTGCGGGATCGCCATGCCCGCCGCCGCGCAGCAGCCGGTGGCGCCGGGTGGCTATCGCTGGCTGGAGGAGGGGCCCTTCGCCGGGCCGCTCTATCTGGTGATCAGCATCGAAAAGCAGAAGGTGCACGTCTATGACGGCGATCGGCTGGTCGGGATCGCCAGCGTGTCGACGGGAATGCATGGGCATCGCACGCCAACCGGAGAATATCCCGTGTTGCAGAAGCGGGAATGGCATCGGTCGAACATTTATTCCAATGCGCCCATGCCCTTCATGCAGCGGCTGACCTGGGACGGAATCGCGCTGCATGCGGGGCACAATCCGGGTTATCCGGCGAGCCATGGGTGCATTCGCCTGCCTTATGCCTTTGCACGCAAGCTGTTCGGGATGACGGAGGTCGGGACTTTGGTCAGCGTGACGGCGGATCGTTTGAGTCCGGTGCTGATGGTGGACGCGCTGGTGGCGAGCGATCCGGGAAGTGGCGTCGTGACTTTCGCGCCCCAAGCAGCGCCAGTGGTGCTGGCGCAGCGGGATGAGGCGGCGGCGCCGCCGATTCTGGAGGTCGATCCGGGGATTTTCCGGCTGCGCTTGATGCGGCGGTAGGCTTGACCATTGGCGTCCTGCGGGCGCTCCCCTCCACCATGCTGCGCATGGTCCCCCTCCCCATCTTTGATGGGGGGATTTTTGGGGGGTCAGCAGAAGCGGGCGGACTTGATCCAGTCGTTGCACATCAGGCGGAGTTCGGCGCGGATGGCGGCCGCCCGCGCGTCGCGATGCGTCAGGGATGCGCGCAGGCGATGGATGGCGAGCAGCATGTCCTGGGCGCGGGAAAGGAAATTATCTGTCGAACGCTCGCCATGCGCACTGTCGATAAGGCGGGTCAGGGCGCCGATCGTGCCGGGAGGAAGCGCGCCGTCCTGGACGCAGACTTCATCCACCATGGCGTAGACCGCCGACAGCCATTCCGGATTGCGATAGGCACATAGCGCCATGACGACACCTGCTTGCGTAATTGACGCCGCCAAGGATCGCTGATCATGGTGAAAAAGACATTAACCTTACAATATCGTGTCTTTCAAATGGCTTGGATATTAAAAGGGGGGCGACCCATCGGAGTCAGCCGCCCCTGATTCTCTGCCTGGACGATCAGGCCGCTTGCGCGGCTTCCTCCGTCGCGGGCAGGCGGATGAGATAATCGAAGGCCGACAGCGCCGCCGTCGAACCCGCGCCCATCGCGATCACGATCTGCTTGTAGGGCACGGTCGTGCAGTCGCCCGCCGCGAAGATGCCCGGCTGGCTGGTTTCGCCGCGCGCGTCGATCTCTATCTCGCCGCGAGGGGAGAGGGCGATCGCGTCCTTCAGCCATTCGGTGTTCGGGACGAGGCCGATCTGGACGAAAATGCCCTCCAGCTCGACATCATGCTCCGTGCCGCTGTTGCGGTCCTTGTAGCTGAGGCCGGTGACGCGCTCGCCATTGCCGTCCACCTTGGTCGTGAGGGCCGAGGTGATGATCCTGACGTTCGGCAGGCTGGCGAGCTTGCGCTGGAGTACCGCGTCGGCGCGGAGCTGGCTGTCAAACTCGATCAGCGTCACATGGGCGACGATGCCGGCCAGGTCGATGGCCGCCTCGACCCCGCTATTGCCGCCGCCGATCACCGCCACGCGCTTGCCCTTGAACAGCGGACCGTCGCAATGCGGGCAGTAGGCGACACCCTTGTTGCGATAGTCGTCCTCGCCGGGCACGCCCATCTGCCGCCAGCGGGCGCCGGTGGAGAGGATAACGGTGCGGCCCTTCAGCGAGGCGCCATTTTCGAGGACCACCTCATGATAGCCGCCCTCGGTCTTGGCGGGGATCAGCTTGGCCGCTTTCTGGAGGTTCATGATCTCGACATCATAATCCTTGACGTGCGCCTCCAGCGCGGAGGCGAGCTTGGGGCCTTCGGTGCGGCTGACCGAGATGAAATTCTCGATGTCCATGGTGTCGAGCACCTGGCCGCCGAACCGCTCCGCCGCGACGCCGGTGCGGATGCCCTTGCGCGCCGCGTAGATCGCCGCCGCCGCGCCAGCGGGGCCGCCGCCGACGACCAGCACCTCGAACGGGTCCTGGGCCTTGATCTTCTCGGCCGCGCGGGAAGCCGCGCTGCTGTCGATCCTGGCGACGATCTGCTCCAGTTCCATGCGGCCCGAGGCGAAGGGTTCGCCGTTCAGGAAGACGGTGGGCACGGCCATGACCTTGCGGGCGTCGACCTCCTCCTTGAACAGTGCGCCGTCGATGGCGGTGTGGCTGATGCGGGGGTTGAGGACGGCCATCAGGTTCAGCGCCTGCACCACGTCGGGGCAGTTCTGGCAGGAGAGCGAGAAATAGGTTTCGAAGGCGAAATCGCCGTCAATATCCTTGATCTGCTGGATCAGCTCCTGCGCCGCCTTGGAGGGGTGGCCGCCGACTTGCAGCAGGGCGAGGACGAGCGAGGTGAATTCATGGCCCATGGGCAGGCCGGCGAAGGTGACGCCAATGTCCGTGCCGGTGCGGCGGATCATGAAGCTGGGGACGCGCTTGTCATTGCCGGTGGCGATGGACACCATGTCCGACAGTTCAGCGATCTCGTCCAGCAGGGTCTTGAGTTCACGGCTTTTCGGGCCGTCGTCCAGCGATGCGACCAGTTCGACCGGCTGGGTGATGTTCGCCATATAGGCCTTGAGCTGGCCCTTGAGATTTGCGTCCAACATCTTGTTCTCCATGGGTTGGGCGCGCCAGGGGCGCGGCTGTCCGCTCGCCGGAGTGGTGCGACCTAAGGCCCGGCGTTTTTGCGAAACTTTGTAGATTCGGATGCGGCGTGCTCCTGCGAAGGCAGGAGTCCAGTCCAACGCCGGGGCCTGGGCTCCTGCCTTCGCAGGAGCACGTTGCGTATAATTGCCCCGCCGGATCGGGAAGGGTGCCCGACCCGATCCGGCAGGTTTCTTGTCAGGTCTTAGATCTTGCCGACCAGGTCGAGCGACGGCGCCAGCGTGGCTTCGCCTTCTTCCCACTTGGCCGGGCAGACTTCGCCGGGGTTGGCGGCGACATATTGCGCGGCCTTCACCTTGCGGAGCAGTTCGGTCGCGTTGCGGCCGACGCCTTCCGAAGTGATTTCCATGAACTGGATCACGCCTTCGGGATCGACCAGGAAGGTGGCGCGGTCGGCCAAGCCGACGCCCGGACGCATCACGTCGAAATTGTTGGTGATGGTGCCCGACTGGTCGCCCAGCATATAATAGTTGATCTTGCCGATCGCCGGCGAGGTGTCATGCCAGGCCTTGTGGCTGAAATGGGTGTCGGTCGACACCGAATAGACTTCCACGCCCAGCTTCTGGAGGGTGGGGTAGATGTCGGCCAGATCCTCCAGCTCCGTCGGGCAGACGAAGGTGAAATCGGCGGGGTAGAAGAAGAAAACGGCCCACTTGCCCTTCACGTCGGCGTCGGTGACGTCGACGAACTTGCCCTGCTTATAGGCGGTCGCGGTGAACGGCTTGATGGTCGTGTTGATAAGAGCCATGGGCTTTCCAGTTCCTTTTTAGGGGCTTTGCTGATTGCCCGACCCATGTAGGGAAAGCGCATGGGGGCGTGAAATTGGTTTTCTTGGCCAGGTTGATTGATAAAAGCGATCACTGCCCGGTTTATTGATCGACCGGACCGTTTCTCGGCTTTTGCAGGACATAGTTCATCGCTTCCTCGATCATGCCCAATGCCTCCCCGATGGTGAAGGTGGACGAATCGAGGCACAGTTCCAGCCAGAGGCCGTCGATCATCGCGGTCAAGCCAATGGCGGCGATGCGCGCGTCGGGACGGGGAATTTGCGGCGCGGCTTCGCGCAGCAGCACTTCCATCCGTTCGCGCCCGCCGCCATAGGTTTCGGCATGGGTGGCGGCGATTTCCGGATTGGTCTTGTTGAGGCTCCAGAAGGAAATCCAGGTCGCCAGCAGATTGGGGTCCAGCACCGGCGGCTGGAAATTGGAGCGGAGATAGGCCCAGAGGCGGTCGCGCGGATCGGGGCCTGCCTCCGCCACGGCGCGTTCCATGGCGGCGGCGACTTTTTCCCCGACATCGCGGTAGGTGGCCAGGATCAATGCGTCGACGCCGTCGAAATAATGGGTGAGCAGACCGGCCGACACGCCCGCATAGGCGCAGATCGCCCGGACGGATGTGCCGCCCACGCCCTTTTCCGCCAGGCAACGCGCTGTCGCCTCGATCAAGGCCAGCCGCCGGACATCCGCGGATTCGCGAACGAAACGCGCCCTTTCCGGGCGCCCCTCAACCTTGTGCTCCATTTCTTTTCCCCGCCCATGATCCTGCTCCCCGCCGGAGCCGCTGGCAAGCGGTCCCTCCCCCGTTCAGGAAAATGGATCGAAGATCGGCGTTCAGCCGTTTATGGGGCCAATTGCAAGGAGAAAGATGAATGAGGCGTCTTGATCTGAGCCGCGCGTTGCTGCCGCTAATGCTGGCGGGCCTGTCCCTGTCCGGTTGCGCGAAGAGCGTGGACGAGGGTTCCGTGGCGAACAATGCCGCGCAGACGCTGGATGTGGAAGCGATCGAGGAGCCGGATGCCGTAGGGGCTGCGTCCAATGAGGCGGCAGGCCTGCCCACCGACGACTGGGTGGGGCGGTGGACCGGGCCGGAGGGCCTTTTCCTCGATATTCAGCCATCTCCCAATGGCCAGCGCGGCCATTATGCGATTGCGAACAAGGACATGCTGGATCGGCAGGGCGACTATGCCGGGGTGGCGGAAGGGGCGGCGATCCGCTTCGTGCGCGACGGCAAGGAACTGCGCATCCGGCCGGGCAAGGGGGCAGAGACGGGGTTCAAATATTTGGCGGACAGGCAGGATTGCCTGATCGTGGCGCCGGGGCGGGAAGGCTATTGCCGCTGACCGTGCAGGAACCCGTCCGCCAGCTTGCGCATTTATGCCATCGGGTGGCGTGAAGACGAGGAGGATTTGTATGGCGGATTATCAGGAGCGTCCCGCGACGACCACGATCATCGAAAAGCGTGGCGGCGGCGGTACCATGGTAGCCGTTCTCTTGCTGGTCGTGGTGGTGGCGATCGCCGCCTTCTTCCTGATCAGCAGCCAAAGCCGCAAGGACAGCGCGGTGGAAAGCGCCGCGACGCAAGTCGGGCAGGCCGCGAGCGATGTCGGTGATGCAGCCAAGGATGCGGCTGGAGCCGTGAAGGATCAGTAGTAATAGAGTGAATGCAAGCCGGATGGACCACCCGGTGACCCGGAAATTACGGAAACAGAAGAAGTCGAGCATGTTCCGATTCAATCCGATCGGGGCATGCTCTAGGCTATGTGGGGATTATTCCCCCGCGTCACCCCGGACTTGATCCGGGGTCCCGCTGCCTGGGGCTGAACGCTGCGGATGAAAAAATAGCGGGACCCCGGATCAAGTCCGGGGTGACGAAGTGGGGAGTGGCGGGCATCAATAAGGCATCATCCTCGAGTTAAATCTCCATGCAGCTTGGGCCGGTGTCGTCTGTGGAGAGCGCAATCGAGGCACATATATGCTCTCCGGCTTCGCTCGAAGCGAACGGACGCACCGCATGATCCCCGGCATGAAAAAGGGCGCCCCATCAAGGGACGCCCTTTTCTTTGGCATGCCGTTGCCGGCTCAGCCGAAGCGTGTCAGCCTTCCACCTTCGCATGCTTGGGGGCGGCTTCGTTGAGGATGCGCAGGATCTTCTTGAGCGCGCTCGGCTCGTCCGTCTCCTCCATCGCCGCGAGTTCGCGGGCGAGGCGGCTGGAGGCGGCCTCGAAGATCTGCCGTTCGGAATAGCTCTGCTCCGGCTGGTCGTCGGCGCGGAACAGGTCGCGGGTCACCTCGGCAATCGACACCAGGTCGCCCGAATTGATCTTCGCTTCATATTCCTGAGCGCGGCGCGACCACATGGTACGCTTCACCTTGGGCTTGCCCTTCAGCGTCTCGACCGCTTCCTCCAGCGTCTTGTTGGAGGACAGCTTGCGCATGCCGACGCCTTCGGCCTTGTTCGTGGGCACGCGGAGCGTCATGCGCTCCTTTTCAAAGCGGAGAACATAGAGCTCCAGCTCCATGCCCGCGATCTGCTCCTTCTGCAGCTCGATGACGCGGCCAACGCCATGCTTGGGGTAAACAACATAATCACCAACGTCAAAGGACAGCGCCTTGGCAGCCATTTGAAACCTTTCCATATTACCGGGGGAGCGGTGGCGTTCGCGTTGCAAGTGCGAACAGGTGCACGAGCCGAGGGGGATGCGGCGCCACCATCAATTCATCAGGCATTTGTCTCCGTAGCGGACGCGACCATGTCCACCTGTTGGCGCCTATTTAGCAGATTCGTAACAAAATTGCCACCCCTGGACACAAAATCCGGGAGTGGCCTTGCAAATTAAACGCAACAGCTTGTTTGAGGCAGCGCCGGACCGGTCACGGCTGACGCTGCGGCGCGGCAGATCAGCTACCGGTGCCGGGCTCGGGCGAGAAGAACTGCTCCAGCTTGTTTTCGACGCCCTTCATCGCGTCGGCGTCGGCGGGGGCGTCGCCCTTGACGGTGATGTTCGGCCATTCGGCGGAGAATTTCGTGTTCAGCTCCAGCCACTTTTCCAGGCCGTTCTCCGTGTCGGGCAGAATCGCCTCGGCGGGGCATTCCGGCTCGCACACGCCGCAGTCGATGCATTCGTTCGGATTGATGACCAGCATATTCTCGCCCTCGTAGAAACAGTCCACGGGGCAAACCTCGACGCAATCCATATATTTGCAGCGGATGCAGTTATCGGTCACGACGTAGGTCATGGGTCAACACTCTTGGAAACGGGACAATGGGCGCCCTGCTATGCGCGGTCGGCGCGAAGGTCAATGAGGATATTGTTGGGGCGGGGGTAGTGGGCTTTTTCCCGTTATCCCCGCGGGGGCGGGAATTCATCTCACTTGCCGATGAACTTGGGGCAATGTGGGGAGATGGGTTCCCGCCTTCGCGGGAATGACAAAGGGGGAGCGTCAGGCGCCGACCGTCAGTTCCTCGTAGCAGGATTGGGCTTCGGGGGCGGGGCCCCTGCGGCCGGGGAGCTGAAGGATACGGACCACCCGCACGCCGCTGGGGTGGGGAAAGGTGATGAGGTCGCCCGCCCGCACCGGGGCATGCGAGCGTTCGATGCGGCGGCCGTTGAGGCGGATATGGCCGTCCTCCGCCATTTTCTGGGCGACCGAGCGGCTTTTCGCGAGGCGCGCGAACCAGAGGAATTTGTCGATGCGCAGGCTTGGCCCGTGGGCCGGCACCATGCCCGCGTCAGCCATTGCGGCCCAGCAGTTCGGCAAGACCCGCAAAAGCGTGGTTGCCGATGGGCGCGGTCCCCGACGAGGCGGCGGGGCGCGGGGCGCGGTCGCCGCGTGCTTTGCCCTGGGGCTTGCCTTGGGGCGAGTGGCCGCGCTTGTCGCCTCGCTGATGCTGCTGTTGGGGGCGGGGCTTCTGGCGGCCGCGGAAGACCCAGTTGGGCCCGCCTTCCTCGGGCGCTTCCACGGCGCGGAAGCCGGAGAGGCGCATCAGTTGGAGGAAGGCTTCTTCGGAAAGGCCCAGCGACACGATCTGCGGGCTTTGCGCGGTGAAGGCCTCATTCTTGGCGATGGCTTCATGGGCGGTGCGGGCCATGCGTTCGGCCATGTCGATCCGCAACATCTGCTCGCCAAAGCCGCGGAAACCGGCGATGCGGGCGCCCATCTGCTCGAACTTTTCGCCGGCCGGGATCAGGGTGAGGCCGGAGCCGGGCAGCGGCAGGCAGGGCTTGCCGAGGCGGGCGGCCAGCAAGGCGGCGCGCCAGCGGGCGGAGCCGGGCTTCAACAGGCCGGGATGGTAGATGTCGAGCACGCCAATATCGATGCCGGCACGGCGGAGAAGATGCCGCTGGTCCTTGTCGAGATGGCCGAGCGCCGAATCGAGATCGGTGCGGGCGATCACGCCGCCCGCATCGGCCAGTTGCGCGAAAACGGCGCGGACGACGGCAGGCACTTCGGGATCGGAGGAACTGGCGACCATCTTGGTAAGCGGCAGGAGATGCTTTTCCTTCTGCGCGTCGAACCATGTGCCGAGACGGGCCGTCACCTGCTTCTGCACGTCCTGACCCAAGGCCAGAAGCGCGCGATCCAGCCGGATTTCGGGGGTCAGCAGCGCGGGGCCGCCATGCAGCGTGGCCACCGCGTCCCCCTTCCAGCTTATGCCGGGGGCCTGTCCTGCTTCGTCCATGAGCGCGAAATCAGTATCGGGTGCGCCCAGCAATTCTTCAGCCTTCACTCGCAATATCCTTCCAAGGCGCCGTTCAGCGGCCGCCAGCAGCATCTTCCTGTCCTGATGCCGGGTAGCGGGATCGACCGAGAAACGAAATCCGTCAAGTCGCCCGATCGTCTCGCCATCGACGCAGACTGTCCCATCCGGCTCTATGTCGACCGGCAGATTGGCCGCGCTCTGGCCAATATCCCTTAGCAGAACCGTGGTGCGGCGGTCCACGAAACGCTGCGTCAGCGCGGCGTGCAGCGCGTCGGACAGCTTTTCCTCCAGGGTGCGGGTGTGTTCGGCCATTTCCGCCGGATGGGCGAGCCAGTCGGCGCGATGGGCGATATAGGACCAGGTGCGCGCCGCGGCGATCCGGCCGAAGAGGGTGTCGATGTCGCCCTGCACCGAATCGAGTCGGGCGATCTGCTGGGCGAACCAGTCGCGGGGGATATGGCCGGTCCCTTCGGAGAGAAAGCGCCAGATGCGGCTGACGGTGCGGGCGTGGTGCTCCGCGCCCAGCTTCTGGAAATCGGGCAGGCCGCAGGCGGACCAGAGGCGTTCGACCTGTTTCTGACCCTTGGCGCGCTCGATGACGAGCGGATCGTCGGCCAGGCGCTTGAGGACGGCCAGGTCGACCGCTTCGGGAGCGGGGCGCAGTTCGGGGCGTTCGGGTTTCTGTTCAAGGTCGAAGAGAAGGTGATCGAGCCTGTCGGTGCGCGGCGTGCCGTCGCGCCAGAAAAGTTGCTCGAGCGGGGGGAAGCGGTGGGCTTCGATCGCCTCTATCTCTTCGGGGGTGAAGGCGGCGTCGCCATCTTCATGACCCAGGCTGCCGAAGGTGCCGTCCCTGTGGTGACGGCCTGCGCGCCCGGCGATCTGCGCCATTTCGCTGACGGTCAGGCGGCGCGCGCGGCGGCCGTCGAATTTGCGCAGCGAGGCGAAGGCGACATGGGCGACGTCCAAGTTCAACCCCATGCCGATCGCGTCGGTGGCGACCAGATAGTCGACCTCTCCGTTCAGGAACATCTGCACCTGCGCGTTGCGCGTGCGGGGGGAGAGGGCGCCCATCACCACCGCCGCTCCGCCCCGGAAGCGGCGGAGCATTTCAGCTACCGCGTAAACCTCCTCGGCGGAGAAGGCGACGATGGCGGAGCGCTTGGGGAGGCGGGAGAGCTTTTTCGCGCCCGCATAGCTGAGTGTGGAGAAGCGGGGGCGGCCGATGATCTCGGCGTCGGGGACGAGCGCTTTCACCACCCGGCTGATGCTGGCGGAGCCGAGGATCATGGTTTCCTCGCGGCCGCGCGCGCGCAGCAGGCGGTCGGTGAAGATATGGCCGCGTTCCGGATCGGCGCTGAGCTGGGCTTCGTCGAGGGCGACGAAGGCGTAATCCTTCAGGCCGTCCTGCGCAGGTTCGCGGCCCCCACCGATCGGCATCGATTCCGCCGTGCAGAGGAAATAGCGCGCTCCGGGCGGCACGATCTTTTCCTCACCGGTAATAAGGGCGACCTGCTGCGGCCCCTTCATGCCGACGACCCGATCATAGACCTCGCGCGCCAGCAGGCGCAGCGGAAAGCCCATCATTCCGGAGCTATGGCCGCACATGCGTTCGACGGCGAGGTGGGTCTTGCCGGTATTGGTCGGGCCCAACACGGCGGTGATGGGCGAGCGGGCGAACTGGGCCATGACCCTCATGTCGGGCATGGCGAAAGGAAGGGCAAGGGCAAAGGCTTGGTAAATCGGCGCCATGCTCCAAATTGGTCCGCCGGTCCGCCATGTGGCACGTCTGGGCGCAGAAAAAGGGTTAAAAAAGCCGCGTTTATTTGACTTTAACCTTGTGCTTTTACAAAATCCCGGATGAACGCGCGGCGGGGGTCGTGGCGATATTGCCTCGGGGGCCTGTTTTTCCGTGTTTCATGGCAGTCAGATCAACGCCCAACAGGGGGGCGCCTCCGCGTCCCTGTGGCTGACTGACTCGCTGCGCAATCCGGGACCGGCGGCGGACTTGCGCGACTGGCGCGAGAAGCTGCGCGACTGGGCCGAGGATGTCGAGCTGGTTCCCGACCTGGGGCAGCGGGTCGGAAGTTTCACCTGGTTCCGGGGACTTGCGAGCTGTTTCGGGCTATGCGCGGCGGCGCTCTACCTGTCGCCGGGCTTCCACGCGCTGCCGGGCGAGCCGCAGCCGCTGATGGCCTCCAAGCAATTTGACGAAGTGCGCAGCCAGATGATCATGCCGCTCGCTATGGGCGCGGACAGTGGACGGCGCATGGGGCCGACCGACGCGGTGCAGCCGCTGCGCGAGACGCCGGAGCGGCCGCAGATCGAGCTGCGCGCCCAGATTGGCGGGAGCGATTCGCTGGGCAGCGCGCTGACCCGCGCCGGGGTGAGCGGCGGCGATGTGGCGACGGTGATGAGTCTGGTGGCCAGTGATGTCGGCGCGGGGATGAAGCCGGGCACGCCGCTGGACATCGTGCTGGGCCGCCGGGCAAGCCGGGACATGCCGCGTCCGCTGGATAAGCTGGCCTTCCGGGCGCGGCTGGACCTGGGGATAGAGGTTTCGCGGGCCGGCGGGGTGTTGCAGGTCCAGCGGACCGCCATTCATGTCGATAATACGCCGCTGCGCATCCAGGGCGTGGTGGGGGAGAGCCTCTATCATTCGGCGCGGGCCGCCGGAGCGCCGCCCAAGGCGATCCAGACATTCCTGCGGGTGGTCGCGCAGCAGGTCGATCTGGGGTCGATCTCGGCAGGCGATCGCTACGACATCGTGACCGAATATCATCGCGCCGATACCGGCGATGTCGAGGTGGGCGACCTGTTGTTTGCCGGGTTGCACCGGGCGAGCGGGCGCGGCATCGACATGCTGAAATGGACGCAGGATGGCCGGACCCAATGGTTCGAGGCGTCGGGCGTGGGCCAGCGGCGGGGCGTGCTGTCCGCGCCGGTCGCGGGGCGCATGTCGTCCAGCTTCGGCATGCGGCGGCACCCGATATTGGGCTATACCCGGATGCATGCGGGGATCGACTTCGCGGCGGCCTATGGATCGCCCATCTATGCGGCGACCGACGGCGTGGTGTCCTATGCCGGGCGGCATGGCGGACATGGCAATTATGTGCGGCTGGAGCATGGCAGTGGCCTTGCCACCGGCTATGCGCATATGAGCCGGATCGCGGCCGCGCCGGGGCAGCGGGTGCGGCAGGGGCAGGTGATCGGCTATGTCGGTTCCTCGGGCCTGTCGACCGGGCCGCATCTGCATTATGAACTGTATCGCAACGGGCAGACGATCAATCCGCTGTCGGTGCGCTTCACCACCACGGCGCAATTGGCCGGGCAGGAATTGGCGGCTTTCCGGGCGCGGCTGGTGCAGTTGAAGAGCCTGCGGGTGGGCTTGCCTGTGCAGGTGGCTCAAAAGCAGCCGGCCCGAGTGCGGCGCCGGCGGCTTCCGGGAAATAGCTTTTCGTGGCGGATGCTGTCCGCTAACGCGCGGGCATGAACGCACCCGCTTCCGACATCACCGCAATATTGCTGGCCGGGGGGCGACCGGTTCCCGATCCCTTGGCGGTTGCGGCCGGGGTGGCGGTGAAGCCGCTCGTGCCGGTCGCGGGCGAGCCGATGATCAACCGTCCGGCACGGGCATTATTGGCGCATCCGGCGATCGGACGGGTGATCGTGCTGACGCAGGCGCCGGAATTGTTCGCGGCCGATCCGGCGACGGCCTGGCTGGCGGCGCATCCCAGGGTGCGGTTCGAGAGGAGCGGGGGTGGGATCGCGTCCTCGCTGCTGCCGTTATTGGGCCGGGCGGATTTGCCCTTTCCGCTGCTGATGACCACGGCGGATCATGTGCTGCTGGATGTGGCGATGCTCGACCAGATGGTAAGGCAGGCGTCCGGAGCGGACATTGCCGTGGCGATGGTGGAGCGGGCTACCCTGCTGGCGCGCTATCCGGAGTCGCGGCGGACCTGGCTGAAGTTCCGTGACGGCTGGTGGTCGGGTGCGAATATCTTCTGGTTCGGCAGCGGCAAGGCGCGGCCGGTGATCGCGCTCTGGCAGGAGGTCGAGCAGGACCGGAAGAAGGGGTGGAAGATATTGTCAGCCTTCGGGCCCTTGGCCTTGCTGGGGGCGGTGCTCAGGATTTCCACGCTGCGGGACGGGATCGCGCGGGTGGGGCGGCGGTTCGGGCTGGTGGCGCGGCTGGTAGCGATGGAGAAGGCTGAGGCCTGCATCGATGCCGACAAGCCTGATGATGTGGTGCTGATCGAGGCGATTTTGGCTAACGCAGTCGAATAGAACTTTCGTGTTCCTGCGGAGGCAGGAGTCCAGTGCAGACCGTGGTGTGGCATTCAGACGGCGGGACTGGGCTCCTGCCTTCGCAGGAGCACGATGTTCCTTAATAGCCGTCCAGATCCTCCAGCGCCGTGAAGCGCTGCGACCAGAGTGCGCCATAGACCGCCATCCATTGCACCACTGGAGCAAGGCCCTTGGCGCGGGCGATGTAGTAGGTTTCGCGCCCAGCCCGACGGGCCGTCACGAGGCTGGCGCGTTTCAGCTTGCCGAGGTGGCGGGACACCATAGGTTGCGATACGCCGGAAATGGCGGTGAGGGCGTGAACGCTCTGTTCCCCTTCGCGCACCAGATATTCCAGCAGCGCCCGCCTTGTGCCGTCGGACAGGGCCTTGAAAAGTTCGTCGCAGGAGGCGGACCGGTCCCCCCTCAAAATATGTTCTATCATCGTTTTAATATAATCAAATGGTTATGAAATGGTCAAGCGGAGGTCCGTTTTTGCGCTCTGAAGCGGCGTTAACCAAAAAACTTTTTGGCCCTTTCCTGCTGAGTCTTTTGCGTCACACTAGCCGATCTTGAGTCTTTCGAGTCGCGTTCGACTCAATATCTAGTGGCTACCCGGTTCGTTCTCCGCGACGTTAACCATTGTGTGAGGCTCGAACCCTAAGCCGCTGATCTTGACGGCGGACTCCCGAGGACTCATCGCTGGGCCTCAGAAGCAAACGGGGGTCACTAATGGGTGTCATGGAACGCGTCGCGCCGCGGCGGAAAAAGGCGATTGCGCCGGTCTCGATCGAGGCCGACCGCCTGCTGCGGGGTGATTGCATCTCCGAAATGGCGAAGCTGCCCGACGCCTGCATCGACATGATCTTTGCCGACCCGCCCTATAATCTCCAGCTTGGCGGCGATCTGTTCCGGCCCGAGGGTAGCCGCGTCGATGCTGTCGACAATGATTGGGACAAGTTCGACACGCTAGGGTCCTATGACCGCTTCACCAAGGCTTGGCTGCGTGAGGCGCGGCGCATTTTGAAGCCCAACGGCTCGATCTGGGTGATCGGCAGCTATCACAATATCTTCCGCGTCGGCACGGCCCTGCAGGACGAAGGCTTCTGGATTCTGAACGACATCATCTGGCGCAAGTCCAACCCCATGCCCAATTTCAAGGGCACGCGCTTCACCAACGCGCATGAGACGCTGATCTGGGCCAGCCAGGGCGAGGATGCGAAGTACACCTTCAACTACAAGGCGATGAAGACGCTCAACGACGAGTTGCAGATGCGCTCGGACTGGGTGCTGCCGATTTGCGGCGGGCAGGAGCGGCTGAAACGCAACGGCACCAAGGCGCATCCGACGCAGAAGCCGGAGGCCTTGCTCTATCGCGTGTTGCTGGCCTGTACCAAGCCGGGCGATGTGGTGCTCGATCCCTTCTTCGGGACGGGGACGACGGGCGCGGTGGCCAAGCGTCTGGGGCGACGTTGGATTGGGATCGAGCGCGAGGACGATTATATCGAGGTTGCGCTGGAGCGGATCGAGGCGGCGTTGCCGCTGGATGAAAGCGCGCTCACCATCATGCAGACGGCGCGGCAGCAGCCCAAGGTGGCCTTCGGCACGCTGGTCGAGACGGGCTATTTGCAGCCCGGCGCGGTGCTGACGGACAGCAAGCGCCGCTGGCAGGCGGTGGTGCGGGCGGACGGTTCGCTCAGCGTCGGGGCGGATACGGGGTCTATCCACAAGATGGGGGCCACACTCCAGGGTGCGCCAAGCTGCAACGGCTGGACCTTCTGGCATATCGAGATCGATGGGGCGCTAAAGCCGATCGATACGCTGCGGCAGACCTATTTGCTGGCGAACGAGCCTTAAGCGGCTCCGTGTTCCTGGGCAGGCGTTCGAGCGAGACAAGCGGCTCGTGAGAACCCAGTTCAGACCCTGGTTTATGCGCGCTACCGCAGAACTGGGCTCCTGCCTTCGCAGGAGCACGGCGGGACGCTAAGGGAAGCTCTCGATCCGATCGAAGGACATGGCAATGCTTTCCCAAATCCCTGCCGATGCCCGGCTTTACCTGCGCCCCACTTGGTTCGTGCCGTCGCCCATCGGCTTGGCCGAAGGGTCGGCGGCGCGGATGGGCAATGGGCTGATCTGGTTTCAGGGCTATGAGCTGACTGCGCGGAAGGATGGCCGGCGGGTGGCTCGGGTGACGGTGCCGGTCGCGGAATTTGCCGATGCCGTCGAGGGATTGCCCGATGCGCTGGCTGAGCGGGCGCAGCGGTTGGCGGCCAATATCTCGTCGCAGCGGCCGCCTCTGGTGCTGGACGGGAGGACGATCCGCTTCGACGCGCCGCAGGTGATGGCGATCCTGAACATCACGCCCGACAGCTTTTCCGATGGCGGCAAGCATATGGACGATCCGCAGGCGGCGGCGGATGCGGGCTTCGCCATGGCGGCGGCGGGGGCTTCGCTAATTGATGTAGGCGGGGAATCGACCCGTCCCAAGGCGCCGAAACTCTGGGAAGGGGATGAGATCGCCCGCGTCGTGCCGGTGATCGAGAAGCTCGCGGCGGCGGGCGTTTCCTTGTCCATCGATACGCGCAAGGCGGCGGTGATGGAGGCTGCGCTGGCGGCGGGAGCGGCGGTCGTCAACGATGTGAGCGCGTTGCGGCACGATTCGCGGGCGATGGACGTGGTGGTTTCGGCGGGCTGTCCGGTGATCCTGATGCATGCGCCCTCGGCTGGGGACGATCCGCATGCGAATCCGGACGGTTATGGCGATGTCGTGGCCGATGTGTTCGATATGCTGGAGACGCGGGTCGAGGCCTGTCTGGCGGCCGGGGTGGCCCGCGAGAAGATCATGGTCGATCCGGGATTGGGCTTTGGCAAGTCGTTGAGCGACAATCTGGCGCTGGTGAACGGCTTGGCGCTGTTCCAGGGGCTGGGAGTGCCGTTGCTGTTCGCCGGGAGCCGCAAGCGGTTGATCGGGGCTTTGTCCAATGAGGCACCAGCGGCGGAAAGGCTGGGCGGATCGGTGGGCCTGGCCTTCCGCGCGGTGGAACTGGGCGCGCAGATGGTGCGGGTGCATGACGTCAAGGAAAGCGTGCAGGCGCTGCATCTGTGGCGCGGGTTGGCGGATGCAGGGTTGAGCGCGGTTTGAGGGTGGGGGTGGGTTTGGCCAGTAGCCGCCATTAAGCGGCACGTGCTCCTGCGCAGGCAGGAGCCCAGTCCCACCTTAGTGTGTCATCGCAACAGCCGAACTGGGCTCCTGCCTGCGCAGGAGCACGGTGTACTTCACGGAAAGCGGACGGTCCGCCTTCCACCCGTTACAGCCGCTACTTCCGGAAACTCTCCGCCGCCGCGCAGGCCAGTTGATCGGCGCGCTCATTCTCCGGATGGCCCGCATGACCTTTGACCCATTGCCATGTCACCTGATGGCGGGCGGCGGCCTTCACCAGTAGCTGCCACAGTTCGGCATTCTTCACCGGCTTCTTGTCCGCCGTTTTCCAGCCGTTCTTCTGCCAGCCGAAGACCCATTTGGTGATGCCGTCCATCACATATTTGCTGTCGGTGTAGAGCGTCACCTTGCATGGCCGCTTGAGCGTCTCCAGCGCCTGCACCGCCGCCATCATCTCCATGCGGTTATTGGTGGTCTGCGCCTCTCCGCCGGAAATGTCCTTTTCCTTGTCCCCAAAGCGCAGCACGGCGCCCCAGCCGCCGGGGCCGGGATTGCCCTTGCACGCGCCGTCGGTGAAGATTTCGACCGCTGGAAGCTCGCTCATGCGCCGAGCAGCGCCGCCGGGTCGGCGCTGGCGTAGAAATCGAGGCGGCGCAGATAGGCCAGCGGATCCTTGCGCGTCACCAGCGCGTCGGCGGGCGTGTTGATCCAGTCATAAGCCCGCGTCAGCAGGAAACGCAGCGCCGCGCCCCGGCAGAGGATCGGGAAAGCGGCGCGTTCGGCTTCGGACAGGCCGTGGGTCGCGGCATAGCCTGCGCCCAGGGCTGCGGCGCGGTCCGCGAACCAGATCGCGCCGTCATTGCTGAAGCACCAGGCGCTGTGGGTGACGGCCAGATCATAGGCGCGAATGTCGGTGCAACTGAAATAAAAGTCGATCAGGCCCGTCACCTCATCGCCCAGCATCAGCACATTGTCGGGGAAGAGGTCGGCATGGATGACCGACCGGGGCAGGTCGGCGGGCCAATGCGCGTCGAGGAAGGCCAGTTCCTCCGCCACCCGCGCACCCAGGCCGGAGGCGATTTGGTCGAAATCCTCGCCGCATCTGGCCGCGAGGTCATGCCAGCCGGGCAGGTCGAGCGCGTTGCGCCGCTCGCCGGTGAAGCCTTCCGCTGCGCGGTGCATTTCGCCCAGCGCCGCGCCGGCGGCACGGGCCTGGCCGATGGTCGGTTCGCTGACGGAGATGCCGGTCAGGAACTCGATCAGACAGGCGGGACGACCGGCGAGCTGCTGAAGCCGCTTGCCCTCGCGATCCGCGATGAAGCGGGGGACAAGGCAGCCGCGCGCGCCCAGATGGTCGAGCAGGTCCATGAAGAAGGGGAGGTCCGCCTCATTCACCCGCTTTTCGTAGAGGGTGAGGATATAGCGGTGGCCTCCCCCGGAACCCAAGGCGCCGTCATGGCCGGTGGTTTCGAGCAGGTAATTGCTGTTTTCCACCCCCTCAGCGATGCCCTTGGCCGACACGAGGCGTCCAGCGTCGTAGCGGGTGAGGAAGGCGTCGATCTCTTCGGCGGGAACCTGGGTATAGACGGCCATGGATTTACGCGGCCTCCAGTCCGCGGGGGAGCTTGAAGGCAATGTTTTCGCGGGCGGTTTCCACCTGCTCCTCGATCACGTCGAACCGTGTGGCCAGCCGGTCGACCACTTCGCGCACCAGTATTTCGGGGGCGGAGGCGCCCGCGGTGAGGCCCAGCGTGCGCACGCCTTCCAGCCAGGCGAAGTCCATATCGTCGGCGCGCTGGATCAGCCGGGCGGGCGTGCCTTCGCGCTCCGCCACCTCGACCAGCCGCAGCGAATTGGAGCTGTTGGGCGCGCCGATCACATAGACGGCGTCGCACCGCGCTGCGATCGCCTTGACCGCCGCCTGCCGGTTGGAGGTGGCGTAGCAGATGTCCTCGCCCTTGGGCGCATGGATGGCGGGAAAGCGGCGCAGAAGCGTCGCGACGATGGCGGCGGTGTCGTCCACCGACAGCGTCGTCTGCGTCAGGAAGGCCAGATTGCCCGGATCGGCGGGGGTGAAGGCTTCGGCATCCTCGACCGTTTCGATCAGGGTCATGTGGCCCGCATCGACCTGGCCGAAGGTGCCGATCACCTCCGGATGGCCCCGGTGGCCGATGAAGAGGATGTGGCGCCGCGCCTCCACCTGGCGTTCGGCTTGGCGATGGACCTTGCTGACCAGCGGGCAGGTGGCGTCCAGATAGTCCAGTCCGCGTTCCTCCGCCTTGGCGGGCACCGCCTTGGGCACGCCATGGGCGGAAAAGACCACCGGCACGCCGTCGGGCACCTGGTCCAGTTCCTCCACGAAGATCGCGCCCTTCGCCTTCAGACTGTCGACCACATATTTGTTGTGGACGATTTCATGGCGCACATAGACCGGCGCGCCATATTTCTCGATCGCCCGTTCGACGATGACGATGGCGCGGTCGACGCCGGCGCAAAAGCCGCGCGGGGCAGCGATCAGCAGCTTCATGGGCGGGTGAGAGGTCATGGCTTGCCGCTTAGGCTAATGTGGCTTTGGATGAAAGCCGCTTCCTTTCGGTTGCGTGGGAAGCAGGCTATGGATAAGAAGCCCAACGCCTGTTCCCAAGGGATTGCCTGTGACCTTTTCTCGAATTGCGCTGACCGGAATGATCGCCATGGCCCTGGCGGGCTGCTCCCAGCGGGGCGAAATCGATCCTACGGGCGGCATCGTGGCTGTTCGTTCGGCCTGCCCGGTGGCGGCGATCCCGGCCCAGACCGGCGATGTCACCCTGTTCAATCCGGCGAGCAGCACTGAGGCCCGCGCCATCGACGTGGTGGCGGACATCACCAATTTGCGCTCGAGCTGCGCCGATGGGGAACAGCTTTATACCGAGGCGACCTTCACCGTGAACGCCCGCCGCAGCGATGCGAGCGCGGCGCGGCAGGTGACGCTGCCTTATTATTCCGCCGTGGTGCGGGGCGGCAACGCCGTGGTCGCCAAGCGCGTGGGCCAGGTGGTGCTGGACTTCCCGGCAGGGCAATATCGCGCCAGCGCGACCGCCAAGGCCGGTTCCTATGTGAACAAGGCCGCCGCGACGCTGCCCGCGCCCATCCAGGCGATGATCACGCAGAAGCGCAAGGCGGGCGACGCCGACGCGGCGATCGATCCCTTCGCGCAGCCGGACGTCAAGGCGGCCCTGCAGCGAACCAGCTTCGAGCTGCTCGTGGGGTTCAACCTAACCCCGGATCAGCTCAAATATAACGCCACCCGCTAAGCTCAGTTCATTTCCCCGTTCGGGCTGAGCTTGTCGAAGCCCCGTACTTCTTGGAAGAAAGGGCGACCCTTCGACAGGCTCAGGGCGAACGGCGCCTGTTGGAAAGTTGGCCCCTTGTCTCTGTATAACCGCTTCACCGCCCATCTCGACGCCGTGCTCGACGCGCTGGAGGCCGACGGCACGCTGCCTGCAGGCCTGAACCGCAAGCCGGTGACGGTCGAGCCGCCCCGCGACGCCAGCCATGGCGACCTCGCCACCAATGCCGCGATGGTGCTGGCCAAGCCCGCGGGCACCAATCCGCGTGCATTGGCGGACAAGATCGTCGCGGGCCTGGAAAGGCTGGACGAGGTGGAGGGCGCCTCCATCGCCGGTCCCGGCTTCATCAACCTCAGGCTGACCGACGCCACCTGGCGCGCCGAACTGGCCGCGATCCATGCGGAGGCGGAGGAATATGGCCACTCCTCGACGGGCGAGGGCGTGACGGTCAACGTCGAATATGTCTCCGCCAACCCGACCGGCCCCATGCATATGGGCCATTGCCGGGGCGCGGTGGTGGGCGATGCGCTGGCGACCCTGCTGGAGCATATCGGGCACAAGGTCATCCGCGAATATTATATCAACGACGCAGGCGGGCAGGTCGACGTGCTCGCCCGGTCGGCGCATGTGCGTTACCGCGAGGCGTTGGGCGAGGATGTGGGGGAAATCCCCGAAGGCCTGTATCCGGGCGACTATCTGGTGCCGGTGGGGCAGGCGCTGTCCGCCGAATATGGCGACAAATATGTCGGCGCGCCGGAGAGCGAATGGCTGGTGCCGTTCCGCACCAAAGCGGTCGCCGCGATGATGGAGATGATCCGCAGCGACCTGGCGCTGCTGGGCATCCATCACGACATCTTCTCCTCCGAGGCCGAATTGCAGGCGGCCGGGAAGCCCGAAGCGGCGGAAAAATGGCTGCGCGAGCATGACCTCGTCTATGACGGCGTGCTGGAAGCGCCCAAGGGCGAGACGCCGGAGGATTGGGAGCCGGTCGAACTGCCGCTGTTCCGCTCGACCCAGTTCGGGGACGATCAGGACCGGCCGATCAAGAAATCCAACGGAAGCTGGACCTATTTCGGCGCCGACATGGCCTATCATTTCCAGAAGGCGCAGACGGCCGACCAGTTGATCGACATTTGGGGCGCCGACCATGGCGGCACGGTGAAGCGCATCCAGGCCGCCGTCGCCGCGCTGACCGAGGGCAAGGCGCGCTTCGACGTCAAGCTGATCCAGATGGTCCGTCTGCTGCGCGACGGTGAGCCGGTCAAGATGTCCAAGCGCGCCGGCAATTTCGTGACGCTGGCCGATGTGGTCCGCGAAGTGGGCAAGGATGTGGTGCGCTTCACCATGTTGACGCGCAAGGCCGATGCGCAGATGGACTTCGATTTCGCCAAGGTGGTGGAGGCGTCGAAGGACAATCCGGTCTTCTATGTGCAATATGCCCATGCGCGGATTTCCTCGCTTGGACGGCGGGCGGAGGAGGCGGGGATCGATCTGCCCGCGCCCGACCTGTCCCGCCTTGGGACGGAGGAGCTGGGGCTGGTGAAGCTCGCCGCGCAGTTCCCGCGTGTGGTGGAGGGGGCGGCTTCGGCCCGCGAACCGCACCGTATTGCCTTCTATCTCAATGACTTGGCTTCGGCTTTCCATAGCTGGTGGAATCTGGGCAACGACAATCCGCAGGCGCGGGTCATCCTGATGGACGATCCGGCCACCACCTCTGCGCGGCTTTTCTTGAGCCGGGGAATCGGGCAAATCATCCGGAACGGCTTGGCGCTGATGGGCGTCGCAGCCTTGACCGAGATGCAGTAACCGGCGGAGGCACGGACGAGATGGGCGATTATGCGCGGGGCAGGCTGGACCTGGACGACGATGAGCGTCTGCCCTGGCTGGAGCCCGCCATCGAGGATGAGGAGGATCAGGGGCTCTCGCCGCTGCGGCTGCTGGGCTTCATTCTCTTTGGGCTGGTGCTGATCGGTCTGGTCGTCGCGGGCGTGTGGCTGATCCAGAATCGTTCGGGCGGGGCAGGCGGCGAGGGCAAGCTGATCGCCGCGCCCGCCGGGGACTATAAGATTCCGGCCAAGGAAGCCGACGCCAAGAAGTTCGACGGCGAGGGCGACGCCAGCTATGCCGCGAGCGAGGGCGTGGCGCGGGATGGACGGATCGACCCGACTCGGGTGCCGGAGGCGCCGATCACGCCGACGGGGGCCGCAGGCGACGCCAAGCCCGTTCCCGGCAAGCCTGCCCAGAGCGTGACGGCGAAGGTGGCTGACGAGACCAACGCCAAGCCCGCCGCGGCGGCGGCCCGTTCCTCCGGGGGCGGCACCATCCAGCTTGGCGCCTATGGCAACCAGGCCTTCGCGAAGGATGCGTGGAAACGGCTGTCCAAGCGCTTCACCTATCTGGAACCGCTGCCCATGTCGATCGAACAGGCGGAGGTCGGCGGCAGCACCGTCTATCGCCTGCGCGCTGCGGCGGGCGGGCAGGCGAGCACGCTCTGCGGCAAGTTGAAGGTGGCGGGCGAGAGCTGCATGGTGGTGAATTAGGATTTGGCCTGAAATGGCCAGGAGCTGCCGTTAAGCGCGCCGTGCTCCTGCGAAGGCAGGAGCCCAGGCCTGTCCTCAGTAAATCATCGCACCGTCTGAACTGGGCTCCTGCCTTCGCAGGAGCACGTTTTGCTTCAAGGAGCAGACGGTCCGCCAACCACCCATTTTTATCCCTCAGCCAAATCCCACAAATCCTGTGCCAAGGCCGGAATAACCCCTTCGACAGAGCCTCTTTCAGCCGCTACCATCCCTATCATGAAACCCGTTATCTTCGGCCTTTCCGGCGAGACTCTGACGCCCGATGAACGCGCCTTCTTCGCGGAGGCCCAGCCCGCCGGATATATAATGTTCCGGCGCAATATCGTGGATCGCGTACAGCTCCGGACGCTGACCGATGATCTGCGCGCACTGCATGGTCGCGACGATCTGCTTATCATGATCGACCAGGAAGGCGGCCGAGTGGCGCGGATGCAGGCGCCGGTCTGGCCGAGCTTTCCGCCCGGAGCGGCGTTCGACCGGCTCTATGAGGTTGCGCCGTCCAGCGCCATCGCCGCCGCCCGCGCCAATGCCCGCGCCATCGCGACGACGCTGGCGGAGGTCGGCATCACCGTCGACGCCCTGCCGTTGCTCGACGTGCGGCACGAGGGGGCGAGCGACATCATGGGCGACCGGACGCTGGGGGCCGAGCCGATGCGGGTCGCGGCTTTGGGCCGGGCGGTGATCGAGGGACTGGCCGATGGCGGCGCGGTCGGCATCGTCAAGCATATGCCGGGCCATGGCCGGGCGATGGTCGACAGCCATCATGAACTGCCCATCGTCACTGCTGACGAGGATGCGCTGGCGGTCGATCTGGCGCCGTTCCAGGCGCTCAAGGATGCGCCCATGGGGATGACGGCGCATGTCGTCTATACCGCATGGGACCCGGATCTGCCGGCAAGCCTGTCTCCCTCCGTGATCGAGACGATCATTCGCGGGCGCATCGGCTTCGATGGGCTGCTGATGTCCGACGATCTCGATATGAAGGCGTTGAAGGGCAGCATCCCCGAACTGGCGGCGGCGATCGTCGCGGCGGGGTGCGATCTGGCGCTCAATTGCTGGGGGCGCATGGACGATATGGTGGGGATTGCGGAGCTGCTGCCGGAGATCACGCCCGAAGCCAAGGCGCGGCTCGATCGGGCGATGGCGTCGACGCACAGGCTACCGGACGGGCCGCCGCTGGAGGAATTGCTCGCCACCCGTGATGCGCTGCTGGCGATGGTTGCGGCGTGAAAGCTATAGGCTGTCATACCTCCCTGGGACGGGGAGGGGGACCGGCGAAGCCGGTGGAGGGGTATCACCCCATCGATAGCGCGCGCCCCCTCCACCATTGCTGCGCAACGGTCCCCCTCCCCGTCCCGGGGAGGCATTGAGGGTGGACGATCTTTTCACCCCTCCCGCCGTCCCCCGGCCCGAAACGCTGCCTGAAACCCTTATGCTCAGCTTTGAAAGCTGGGAGGGGCCGCTCGACCTGTTGCTGGCGCTGGCGCGGACGCAGAAGGTCGATCTGCGCGAAATTTCCATCCTTGCGCTGGTGGAGCAATATCTCGCCTATATCGAGGGTGCGCGGAAGTTGAAGCTGGAGCTGGCCGCCGATTATCTGGTGATGGCGGCGTGGCTGGCCTATCTCAAATCCGCGCTGCTGCTGCCGAAGGAGGCGCAGCCTGAACCCAGCCCCGAGGACCTCGCGCTCAGGCTGCAATTGCGGCTCCAGCGCCTGCACGCGATGCGGGAGGCGGGCGCGCGGCTGATGGCGCGGGACCGGATCGGCCGCGATGTCTTCGTGCGGGAAAAGCCGGAAGGGCTGCGCCTTGTCCGCAAGGCGAAATGGGCGGCGAGCCTGTTCGAC
Organism: Sphingobium sp. 15-1; assembly: GCF_013375535.1. Taxonomy (GTDB): domain Bacteria; phylum Pseudomonadota; class Alphaproteobacteria; order Sphingomonadales; family Sphingomonadaceae; genus Sphingobium; species Sphingobium aromaticivastans. The sequence continues at coordinate 1,671,216 of NZ_JABXJG010000001.1, read as the reverse complement.
CTGATCCAATCCTACGGCCAGATTCGCGCCCGGACCCAGCCGGTGGTGCATATGGTCGCGGTGCGGCCGGTCATGACGCTGGACGAAGCGATCCAGCGGGTCAGCACGCTGGTCGGCGCGGCGATCGACTGGACCGCGCTTGAAGCCTTCCTGCCGAGCGGGCAGGATGGGCCGATGGCACGATCGGCGCTCGCCAGCAGCTTCGTCGCCGCGCTGGAACTGGCGCGGCAGGGGCGGCTGGAAATCCAGCAGGAGGGGATTTTCGAACCTATCTTCCTGCGCGCCGCCGTGCCGGAACCGACTGCGGGGCGCCTATTGTGATCGAAGAATATGACGATTTCCTCCGCGCGGTCGAAGCCGTGCTGTTCGTGTCGGAACAGCCGCTGACCCTTGGCGAACTCAAGCTGCATGTGGGGGAGGCGGGCGATCTGGCGGCCGCGCTGGCGACGCTGAGCGATCATTATGCCGGGCGCGGCATCAACCTGCTCGAGCGGGGCGGGCGCTGGCATTTCCAGACCGCCGCCGACCTCGCCCATATCCTGCGCCGGGAGAAGGACGAGACGCGCAAACTGTCCCGCGCCGCCATGGAAACGCTGGCCATCATCGCCTATCATGAGCCGGTGAGCCGCGCCGAGATCGAGGCCATTCGCGGCGTCCAGGTGGCGAAGGGCACGCTGGACGTGCTGATGGAGGCAGGCTGGGTGCGGCCCGCGGGACGGCGGGAAGTGCCCGGACGGCCGCTCATCTACGCCACCACGGTAGAATTCCTGTCACATTTCGGCCTTAGCAGCCGCCGGGACTTGCCGGGCATCGACGATCTGCGGGCCGCTGGGCTGCTCGATCCGGTGGATTTGGCGCTTGAGGGTCTTGGCGCCCAATCCGTTGTGGAAAATGACGAGGAAGACGCTTAGATCATGTTCTTAGAGAACATGATCTGCGCGCTTTGTTTGCCGTGATTTCTGAGCCGGGAAATGTTCCATTTCCTTCGAAATCACTCTAGATAGGCTGGGTTTCAGGAGAAAGTTAAAATGGGTTCCTTTTCGCTGATGCACTGGGTCATCGTTCTCCTGGTGGTCATGCTGCTGTTCGGCGGCGGCCGGATCTCCGGGCTGATGGGTGACGTCGCCAAGGGCATCAAGAGCTTCAAGAAGGGCATGGCCGATGATGACGACGATGTCGCGCAGGCCAAGCCCGCCACGCGCATCGAGGGCCATCGCGTGCCTGAGCAGGACGCGCCGACTGCCGCGCCGACGGCGACAGACGAAAAGACCAAGGCCTGATTTTCCTCAGGCCGGGGCGGTAGGCACGCATGTTTGGCATCGATTCGTCCGAATTTCTGGTGATCGTGATCATTGCGGTGATCGTCATCGGCCCCAAGGACTTGCCTCGCGCGCTCTATAAGGTGGGGCAGATCGTGGGGAAGGCGCAGGGCATGGCGCGCCATTTCCGCACCGGCATCGACGCGATGGTTCGCGAAGTCGAGCTGGAGGAGCTGGAAAAGAAATGGGCCGCGGAGAACAAGCGGATCATGGAAGAGCATCCGCCGGAGACGACCGGAGCGCCCGAAGCGCTGCCCGCGCCGGTGGATGAGGCCGGGACGCATCCGCCCTTCGTCGCGGAATCCGCGCCCGTAGCGGCCAGTGAGGCGCCGGTTGCTCCGTCGGCGGTCCAGCCCGCGGCGGACGGTCCGCCCTATGTGGCGCAGGAACCGGTGCGGAAGGGTGACGCGGCGGCATGAAGGACATCGATGATAGCAAGGCGCCGTTGCTCGACCATCTGATCGAACTGCGTGGGCGGTTGCTCAAATGCGTCTATGCCTTGTTCATCACGGGCGCGATCTGCTTCTATTTTTCGGAGCAGTTGTTCGCCATCCTCGTCCATCCGCTGAAGGAGGCCTTTGGTGACGGCGGCGGGCGGCTGGTCTACACCAAGCTCTACGAAGCCTTTTTCGTGCAGGTGAAGATCGCGGTTTTCGGGGCTTTCTGCCTGTCCTTTCCGATCATCGCCAACCAGCTTTGGGCCTTCGTCGCGCCGGGGCTTTACGCGAAGGAGAAGAAGGCGCTGCTGCCGTTCATCATCGCCACGCCTTTTCTCTTCGGCCTCGGCGCTTCGCTCGCTTATTTCGTGGTGATGCCGACAGCCTTCCATTTCTTCCTGGAATTTCAGGGGAATAGCAGCGGCTTGCAAGTCGAGGCATTGCCGAGCGCGGACGCCTATCTGGGGCTGGTGATGCAGTTCATCCTGGCTTTCGGCATCAGTTTCCTGATGCCGGTGTTGCTGATGCTGCTCAATCGGGCCGGGTTCGTCAGCCGGGCCCAGTTGATCGGCATGCGCCGTTACATGATCGTTGCCGCCTTCATCCTGGCAGCGGTGCTGACCCCGCCCGATGTCGTGTCGCAACTGATGCTCGCGATCCCGCTGTTGGCGCTTTATGAGATCACGATCATCGCCATCTGGTTCACCGACCGGAAGCAGGCGAAGGAATTGGCGGCGACCGAAGCGGCCGACACCGCGAGCTGAAACGAAAAAGGCTCGCCGGGGAGGCGAGCCTTTTGCCTATGAGCGGGTCAGTTGGCGGCGTTCTCGACCGCCTGGCCTGCGCTCTGCACGTCCTTGCCTGCGCCCTCGACCGTATTGCAGGCCGCGACCATCAGCGAGCCCGTCAGCAGCAGGGCGGCTAAAATCTTCCTGGTCATCATCCTCTCCTTTTCAGAGCTTTCATGTCCCGCCTTTGTGCGTGACGGGAAAATCTCAACCGGCGCCATGCCGGCGACGAGAGAACAACCCATCGGCCGGAAAAGCGTTCCGAAAGCGAAAATATCTCTGATTTCCGTGAGATAGCCCCAAAAATTCTGAGCCCGGAACGCGTCGGGGGGGGAGATGCGTTCCGGGCTCATGTTTTTTTGGATAGCAAGAGCGGGGGGCAAAAGATTTGCTATCCGAAGAGCAGAACTATCGGATAGCGCATTAGGTTCCGCCGCCCACGAAAAATCCTAAGTTTTTTAAATTGTTATTTTTCAATGCATTAGATGGTTTATGATGGGGTAATTATAAAATATTCCCTGGCCCGGCGAAAAAATCCGGGATCGGTCAAATCAGCGGGCGGCCGCTGTTGCGATATTCGGGTCGGACGGTCGATTGGGGCAGGGCAGCGGCGCCAGGCAGGGGCGCGGCAATCGCTGGATCGTAGGGGGCGGGGAAGGGAGATACGGGAATGGCCGGGTCGAACGGCAGGGGCTTTGCGAACGTCGCCGGGCGGGATGGTCCCGACAGCGTTTCCCGCCCCATATAGGCGGCGCGGAAAGCCGCGGGCGTGCCGCCGAAGCCGGACGGGCGGTAGAAGATATGCGCGCCGATCACCGCGACGGGTCGCATTGCCCCGGCCCAATCGGGGTGCACCGCCAGAGTGTGATAATAGGTGGCGAGACCGACGGGCTTGTAGACGAGGCCGGAAAGAGCCTGGGCGGCGATACGACGGGCGCGGGCCCAGCCCTCGGCGCTGGCCATGCGCGCCATGGAACCGTCGCAACTGAAGGTGAACTGGCAGCGATAATCGGTCCGCTCCGACCCCTGATAGATGACTCCGCACACGCTTTTCGGCCAGGCCGGGTTGCGCACGCGGTTCAGCACGACCTGCGCCACGGCGCGCTGGCCGTCCTCCGGTTCGCTTCCGGCCTCATAATAGATGGCCGAGGTGAGGCAATTGAGCGCCCGGTAGCTGTCGAGCGCGGTCAGGCCGCGGAAAGCCGCCTGCACCGCGTCGAGTCCCAGGACATGCTCGCTGCGCAGCGTGGCCGCGCCGGGAACGGGATCGAAGGCGCCCTCAGCGAAGAAAAAGGCTGCGCCGGGGAAATTTTCGCCCGCCCTTTCCGCATGGTCATCCTCGGTGCCGGAGGCAGCCAGCAGGTCGAGCGGCGCGGCGGTGATCAGGCGCGGCGCCGCCAGGGCGAGAAGCGCCAATGCGGCGACCGCGCCATGTCCTGCCTTCAACGCCCTCGCTGTGCCGCCGCCTGCCAACCGACCAATTCCCTCGGAGAATCCGTAGCTTGATACCGGCCATAAGGGAAAAGCCTTGCTATTTCCTCCCAGGATTATGGCCTGTCCCCCAATGGGACGGCGGGCGGAGCAAAGCTTAACGGAGTACGGGACAAACCGGACTTTTGCGCGGTCATCATTCCCTTGCTTGGCAAGTCCGCCTTTGGTCCGCTATGCGGAAGCCATGCTGGTTCAGAAAGATAGCCTCGCCCTGATTGGCAACACGCCGATGGTGCGCCTCACTGGCCCTTCGGAAGAGACGGGCTGCGACATTTACGCGAAATGCGAATTCGCCAATCCCGGCGCCTCGGTGAAGGACCGCGCGGCGCTGTTCATCGTCAACGATGCCGAGGAAAAGGGGCTGTTGAAGCCTGGCGGCACCATTGTCGAGGGCACGGCGGGCAATACCGGCATCGGTCTGGCGCTGGTCGCCAATGCCAAGGGCTACAAGACGATCATCGTTATGCCCGAGACGCAGAGCCGCGAGAAGATGGACACGCTGCGCGCCCTGGGCGCAGAGCTGGTGACGGTGCCGGCGGCGCCCTATTCGAATCCGGGGCATTTCGTGCATACCTCGCGCCGTCTGGCCGAGGAGACGGAGGGCGCGATCTGGGCCAATCAGTTCGACAATATCGCCAATCGCAAGGCGCATATCATCGGCACGGCGGAAGAGATCTGGACCCAGATGGACGGGCAGATCGACGGCTTCACCTGCGCGGCGGGGACGGGCGGGACGATTGCGGGCGTCGGGCTGGGCCTGAAGGCGCATGACGAGAATATCACCATTGCCTTGAGCGATCCGCACGGCGCGGCGCTCTATAATTATTACGCCCATGGCGAGCTGAAGGCCGAAGGGTCTTCGGTGGCCGAAGGCATCGGGCAGGGCCGCATCACCGCCAATCTGGAGGGCGCGCCGATCGATGCCCAGTTCCGCATTTCGGATGAGGAAGGGCTGCTCTGGGTCCGCCGTCTGCTGGCGGAGGAAGGGCTGTGCCTGGGGCTCTCGTCGGGCATCAATGTCGCGGGCGCGGTGGCGCTGGCGAAGCAGCTTGGGCCGGGCAAGCGGATCGTCACGATCCTGTGCGATACCGGATTCCGTTATCTTTCAACGCTCTACAATCGCGAGTGGCTGGAATCGAAGGGCTTGACTGTCTTCCCCTGGCTCGCGCACACTCGTTGACTGTCGATACGGGTCTCGACAGCGAGAAAAAAGAGCGCTTCATGGCTGAAACACCCCGCCAACAGGAAGGGTTGCAGCGTGTCCAGATCGGCCTCACCGGGCTGGCGGGCGTGGTGTTGCTCGTGGGTCTGGCGAATATCGTGATCGACAAGGCGCGGATCGACGATCCGACCGTGCCGCCGCCGACCGTGCCGACGCTGGACGTCAATGCCGTGTCGCCCAAGGAGCCGCTGGCCGAACTGGGCGTGCAACCCGCGCCGGAACAGGCGCCGATCGTGCCGGACTTGCAGCCGGACCCGAATTTGAAGAAACCCATGGATCGCGAGATTCCGCCGGCTTCGCGCTGATTGGCGGCGGGTCGGGCTTGAAGGCTGCGCTTCGGACATTTTTGATGCTGGGCCTGCCGGGCGTGGCGGTGCTGCTTGGCGGCTTGCCTGCGCTGTTGCGGACGGGGCAGGTCGACCCGCGTGGGTGGATGGTTCCGGCGCTGCTGTTGGTTCCGGCGGCGGCTTTGTTGAAAGCGCGGCGGGGTGAGGGGGCGGCTTGGTGGGTCGGGCTGGGAACGGTTGGGACAGTGCTGTCCTGTGCGTTTCTGGCGGCTTGGCGGGTGCCGGGATTGGTGCCGACGCTATGGTTTTTGGCTGCGGTTTTGGCGGCGACGGTTGCCGGATTAATGTTCCGTGTTCCTGCGAAGGCAGGAACCCAGTTCCGCCGTTTGAACTGGGCTCTCACGAGCCACGCGTCTCGTTCGAGTGCCTTCGCAGGAACACGGCATAGTGTGGGGCTTGGGTTGGCTCTGTTGACCTTGGCGGTCTGTTGGTTCGCGAATGAACCTCGCATCGAACGCTTGCCGGGAAAACAGCCTGAACTGGCGGTCATCAGCGGCCTGCCGTTATTCTGGCGTGAGAATGGCGTCAAAGCGGACGCGCCGATCATCACTGTCCTGCGCCAGCGCTTTGACGTGCAACCAGTCGACAGTCCTCTCGCTCTGAAAAAGGGCAGCGCCAAGATATTGCTGCTCGCCCAGCCGCGCGCCTTTTCGATGGATGAGCTAGTCGCCCTCGACGCCTGGATCAGCAAGGGCGGCAAGGCGCTGATCCTGGCCGATCCGCAATTGCGCTGGCCGATGGACTTGCCGCTTGGGGACCGGCGCCGGCCTCCGGCTGTGACCTTGCTCGCGGCGATGATCGAATATTGGGGCGTGAAATTACTGCCGCCCGCAGCCGGAGAGAAGCGCCATTTTCTGGGCGATGGGCGGGTTCTGACTGCATATGCAGCCTCCCGGTTCGCGGATGCGGGGTCGAATTGCCGCATCGTCGGGCGCGACCTGGTGGCGCGTTGCGCCATGGGGAGGGGCGTAGCGACGATCGTGGCCGATGCGGACCTGCTCGATGACCGGCTCTGGCTGGCCGATCCCGCCGCGCCGCTGGAGCCGGATCAATGGACTGCGGACACGCCGCAATTCATCGCCGGGCTGTTGGGCGGGGCGCTTCCCGACGGGCGGCGCTGGGTCCGGTCGGGCGATGCGCTGGTCAATGCCGTTCGTTGGGCGATGTTGGCCGGGATTTTCTGGGCAGGTTTGGGAACGGCGCTGTTCTGGCGGCGACCGGAGCCTCCTTCGGGCCTTCCTCTGCAACGTCTGGCCCTCTCGAAACCGGCAAAAGAGGATTAAATACCAGAACAAAACAGGATTTCCCGGCTTTTCCCAAAATATCCCTTTTCTTGAACCCCGTGGCTTGGTATTTGAAGGCCATAGGGGTTTGTCAGGCTTTGCTAGTCCTGTGAGCCGGTTCGTCGTCATGGCGATCCGGTTGGCGACGGCCTGCGCCCTGGGAACAGAGGGGCAGCGGTCCAAAAGTGTCGGAAGTCATTCTCTTTACGGGCAACGCGTTCAGCGTCGCGGACGGCAAAGGCCGTTTCGTGCTGCCCTTGGAGATGCGCCGGCAGGTCAAGCTGTCCAGCGGCAATGAAACGCGGCTTTTCCTTTCGGTACATGGCGGCAACCCCTGCGCCACGGCCTTTGGAGAGTCGCACCGCCGCTTCCTGTTCACTGAGGTCGAGGAACTGGCCCGCGAAGCGCGCGCCGCTGGCCGCGCCTATGACGCCGATCTGGAACTGGAACGCCGCCTCGGCACCATTGAGGAGGTGAATTTCGACGAAGGCGGCCGCTTCGCCATGCACCCCGACATTAGGCAAGAATATGACATCACCGACGTCGCATTCTTTTATGGCGTGGGCCGCTACATTCAGATCTGGAAGCCCGAAACGCTGGTCGACAGCAAGGACCGGCCGGAACTGATCCGCAACAAGGTGCGCCGCTGGCTCGACCAGCGCGAAGCGGGAGGCGGCAAGTGAGCGGCGCCGATGACCGCCATGTTCCGGTGCTCATCGACGAAGTGCTCGACGCCCTCGCCATCAACCCCGGCGAGGCGCATGTCGACGGCACGTTCGGCGCGGGCGGCTATTCCAGCGCGATGGCGGAGAAGGGGGCGAAGGTCTTCGCCTTCGACCGCGATCCCGATGCGATCCGCGAAGGGCAGGCGCTGGCCGATGAAAAAGGCATCACCCTGATCGCGGGCGAGTTTTCCCGGATGGAGGAGCTGCTGGCCGAACGCGGCGTGACCTCGGTTGCGGGCGTGACGCTGGATATTGGCGTTTCCTCGATGCAGCTCGACCGGCCGGAGCGGGGCTTTTCCTTTCAGGGCGACGGTCCGCTCGACATGACGATGAGCCAGAGCGGAATGAACGCCGCCGATTTCCTGAACAATGCCCCTGAAGAGGAAATCGCTAACGTCCTCTATCGTTACGGCGAGGAGCCGCGCTCGCGCCGGGTGGCGAAGGCGATTGTCGAGGCGCGCCCGCTGGAGCGCACCGGGCAGTTGGCGAATGTCGTGCGAAAGGCGCTTGGCTACAAGCCGCATGACAAGAAGGACCCGGCGACCCGGACTTTCCAGGCGATCCGTATCCATGTGAATCGCGAGCTGGAGGAGCTGGAGCGCGGGCTGGAGGCGGCCGAGGCGATTTTGGAAGAAGGCGGGCGGCTGGCCGTCGTGACCTTCCACAGCCTGGAGGACCGCATCGTCAAGCAGTTCCTGCGCAACCGCAGCGGCGGGGAGGCGGGCGGTTCGCGTCATATGCCCCAACGCCAAACCGGGCCGCTGCCGACCTTCGCCAAGCCCGCCAAGGCGGTGCGGCCGGGAGAGGCGGAACTGGCCCGCAACCCCAGAGCCCGTTCCGCCACGTTGCGCAGCGCCATTCGTACTTCTGCCCCAGTTTCTCCCCGGAGTGCCCGTCCATGATCGCGGTCAAGAGATTGCAGAGCCTGATCTGGATTCTTCTCGTCGCCTTGGGCGCGCTGGGGGCCTATATGGTGTCGCTGAAGGTGGCGACCGAGCGTAACGAACTGATGAAGGTGCGGGTGCAGATTGCGCGGGCGAAGGCGGATATCCGCTATCTGGAGACGGAGTTCAGCGCGCGGGCGAACATGCGCCAGTTGGAGCGCTGGAATCAGGACGACTTCATGTATGCGACGCCGACCGCCCAGCAATATCTGGCGGGCGAGCGTGCTTTGGCGCATCTGGACGGGGTGCAGCCCAACGGGCCGGACTATGTCGCGCCGCCGGTGATGGTGGCGATGGTGCAGACGCCCGCCGACCTGCCCTCGGCCCCGCAGGCTGCCCCGGCCAGCCCGGCCGCGACGCAGATTCGCAGCGACATCGCCGTGATCCGCGAAGCCCATGCCGCCGACAATGTCGACAAGATCGCCAAGGCCGTGCCCGTCAAGACCGCCAAGGAAAAGGCGCAGGACGACGCCGATAGCGCGAAGCCCAATCCCGTCGCCCGCCGCGCCGAGCGGATGGCGATGCTGGACGCGAAGCTGCTGGATGACAGCACCCTGGGCGATCTGACGGCGCGGGCAAAGCGTGAGCGCCGGAAGGGGGATCGCTGAAATGGCGACGATCATCGTCCAGCCGGGGGGTGCGCGAGCGGGCAAGCAGCGCGTCGACCTGACGGCGATCGCGCATAACCGGCTGATGCTGCTGCTGATCCTGTTCATGCTGATCACCGCCGTGGTGATCCTGCGGCTGACTTGGGTCGGGATTTTTTCGGGGAGCGGACGCGGGGGCGATGCGGCGGCGGGCCTGCCTGCACGCGCCGACATCGTGGATCGCAACGGTGTGCCGCTGGCGCGGACGATGGACGCCTATTCCATCGCCGCCCGGCCGTCCAAGCTGATCAGCGATCCTTCCGATCTTGCGCGCAAGCTGCACGAAATCTTCCCCGATGAGCCGGAAGCGGCCTTCTACAAGAAGCTGACCGGCAAGGGCTGGGCCTATTTGCGCCGCCGCGCCCTGCCTGAAGAAGTGGCGGCGGTGAATGCGCTGGGCGAGATCGGCATCGAATTTCCGCGTGAGAAGGAGCGGCTCTATCCGCAGCGCACCCTGGCGGCGCACGTGCTCGGCTTCGCGCCCAATGCGGACGGCAAGGGCGGCATGGGCGTGGAGGCGGCGTTCAACGACCGGCTGACCGACGCGGCGCTGCGCGGGCAGCCCTTCGCCATGTCCATCGACAGCCGGGTGCAGGGCGCGCTGGAGAGCGAGCTTTACGCGCAGTTGGTGCAGACCAGGGCCAAGGGCGCGGGCGGCGTGATCCTGGACGTGAATAGCGGCGAAGTGATCGCCATGGCGTCGATTCCCGTCTTCGATCCCAACAAGCTGCAAAATTATGCGGGCAAGACGTGCAGCGAATCGCCGCTCTGCAACCATATGGTGCAGGCGCGCTATGAGCTGGGTTCGGCGTTCAAGCCGCTGTCGATCGCGGCGGCGATGGACCGGGGGATCGTCACCTCCATGTCCAAGACCTATGACGCGACCGCGCCGCTCGCCATCGCCGGGTTTCGGATCAAGGACGACCATCCCCTCGGCCGCTGGATCAACGTGCCGGAAATCCTCGTGCACAGCTCCAACATCGGCACGGCGCGCATCGCGGACCAGATGGGCGCGGAACCTTTGCAGCATCTTTTCCGGGAGTTGCACTTCGACCAGCGCGCCCCGATCGAACTCAACGAACGCGCCGGGACGCTCTGGCCCGCCAATTGGGGGCGGATCACCACGCTGACCGTTTCCTATGGCCATGGCATCGCCGTAACGCCTCTACATCTCGCTTCGGCTTATGCGGCGCTGGTGAATGGCGGCCTGTGGCGGCCCGCTACGCTGCGCAAATTGAAGGCGGATGAGGTGCCGGAGGGCCGCCGGGTCTTCTCCGCCGCAACCAGTGCCAGGATGCGGCAACTGTTGCGCATGATCGTGGCGGCGGGTACAGGTCGCAGCGCCGACGCCAAGGGATACCGGGTGGGCGGCAAGACGGGTTCCGCCGAAAAGCCCCAAGAGGGCCGGTATAACAAGACTTCGCTGGTGACGACTTTCGCTTCTGCCTTCCCTATGGACAATCCGCGCTATGTGGTCCTCGTCACCATGGACGAGGCGACGGGCCAATATGGCCTGCGCACGGCGGCCTGGACCGCCGCGCCGGTGGTGAAGCGGGTGGTGGAGCGTACCGGGCCGATGCTGGGCGTGCTGCCCGACGAGCGGCGCGATGTCGATATTTCCGACCTCATGCCGTTGCTGCACGGCGACAAGGAGAAAGAATAATGCGCCTCGGGTCGCTGATCGAGGGGCTGGATGCAAAGCCCGGCACGGGTACGTCTCTGGATGTGCCGGTGTCGGGCTTTGCGATCGATAACCGGAAGGTCGCGCCGGGCACGGTGTTCGGGGCCTTCCAGGGTGCGCGGGTGAATGGCGAGGACTTCATTCCCGCCGCCGTGCATGCCGGGGCCGTGGCGGTGGTCGCCCGGCCTGAAGCGAAGGTCGAGGGCGCGATCCATATCGCTTCCGACAATCCGCGCCGTCTGTTCGCGCAACTGGCTGCGCGCTATTTCGCGCCGTTCCCCGATGTGACCGTTGCCGTCACCGGGACCAACGGCAAGACCTCCACGGTGGAATTGGCGCGGCAGCTTTGGCGCATGCTGGGGCATCATTCGGCCTCCATCGGCACTTTGGGCGTCACCACCTCGGTCGATCAGGTGTCGACGGGGCTGACCACGCCAGATATCGTGACGTTCCTGTCCAACATGTCGGGGCTGAAGCGCGAGGGCATCACCCATGCCGCGTTCGAGGCATCCAGCCACGGTCTGGCGCAATATCGCACCGAAGGACTGCCGGTATCGGCGGCTGCCTTCACCAACCTGTCGCGGGATCATCTCGACTATCATGGCGACATGGACAGCTATTTCGAGGCCAAGATGCGGCTGTTCGACGAGGTGGTCGAGCCGCAAGGCGCGGCGGTCGTCTGGGCCGACGACGCATGGTCGGACAAGGTCATCCAGCGGGCTACGAAGCGGGGGCTTCGTGTGCTGAGCGTCGGGGTGCAGGGGCAGGCCTTGCGCCTTGCCAACCGCACCCCGACCCAGTTGGGTCAGACGCTGGAAGTCGAGGTTGAGGGCAAGTCCTACAAGGTCAATCTGCCGCTGATCGGCGCCTATCAGGCGGCCAATGCCTTGACCGCTGCCGGGTTGGTGATTGCGGGCGGCGAGGATGTGGCGAAGGTGCTGGAACTGCTCGGCCGGGTGCAGCCCGTGCGTGGGCGGCTGGAGCGGGCCGTCATCACGCGGGCGGGTGCGCCGGTCTATGTCGATTATGCGCATACGCCCGATGGGTTGCGCGCCGCGATCGAGGCGCTGCGGCCGCATACGAAGGGCAGGCTGATCGCGCTGTTCGGCGCGGGCGGGGATCGCGATGCCGGCAAGCGGCCGCAAATGGGCAAGGTCGCGGCGGAACTGGCCGACCATGTGATCGTGACTGACGATAATCCGCGTTCGGAGGAGCCTTCGGCCATTCGCGCCGCCGTCATGGCGGGCGCGCCGGGGGCGGAGGAGATTGGCGGGCGCCGCGCCGCCATCGCCGCCGCCATCGCGCAGGCGGGGGCGGACGACATCGTGCTGCTCGCCGGCAAGGGGCATGAGCAGGGGCAGATTATCGGGGACCGGGTGCTGCCCTTCGATGACGTGACCGTGGCGCGGGAATGCGCCGGATGAGCGCACTCTGGACCGCCGAAGAGATTGCGCAGGCAACTGGGGGCGTCGCTTCGGCGCCCTTCGCCGTTTCTGGCGTGGCCTTCGACAGCCGCGAAGTGACCGGCGGCGATCTGTTCGTTGCGATGAAAGGCGAGGCCACGGACGGCCACCGCTTCGTCGACAAGGCGTTTGGGCAGGGCGCGGCGGGGGCCATCGTCAGCGAACCCATCGCGCAGCCGCATGTGCTGGTGCCCGACAGCGCGGCGGCGCTGGAAGCGCTGGGCCGCGCCTCACGCGCCCGGATGCAGGGTAAGGTGGTTGGCGTCACCGGATCGGTCGGCAAGACCGGGACCAAGGAAGCGCTGTTCCATGCGCTGGACCGCATCTGCCCCGGCGAGGTGCATCGTTCGGTCAAAAGTTACAACAACCATGTCGGCGTCCCGCTCAGCCTGTCGCGCATGCCCCGGGAATCGGCGTTCGGCGTGTTCGAAATGGGCATGAACCATGCGGGCGAGCTGGCCGCGCTGACACGGCAGGTGCGGCCGCATGTCGCCATCGTCACCGCCATCGCGCCCGCCCATATCGAATTTTTCGGCACCGAAGAGAAGATCGCAGAGGCCAAGGCCGAGATTTTCGAGGGCCTGGAACCCGGCGGCACGGCGGTCATCCCCTATGACAGCCCGCATGTCGCGACCCTCTATGCCAAGGCGGAGCAACATGCCGCGCGCATCCTGACCTTCGGCTTCGATCCGCAGGCGGACGTCCATGCCCGCGACATGGTGCCTGCGGCGGGCGGGGGCACGCTGGTCACGGCGGCGTTGCCAGGGGTGGAACTGTGCTTCACCGTGGGGGCGCCGGGCGAACATTGGGTGTCCAATGCGCTGGCTGTGCTGGCGACGGTTGAGGCGCTGGGCGGAGATCTGGCGGCGGCGGGCCTGGCGCTGGCGGAGATGCCGGGGCTGCCGGGGCGCGGCGAGCGGCGCATCGTTCCGGTCTCGGGTGGCGAGGCGCTGCTGATCGATGAAAGCTACAACGCCAATCCGCTGAGCATGGCGGCGACGCTCAAGCAATTGGGCCGCGAACAGGCCAGTCGGCGCATTGCCGTGCTGGGCGGGATGCGCGAACTGGGCGATCGCAGCCGGGAACTGCATGCCGGGCTGGTCGCGCCGCTGGCGGCGGGGCAGGTCGACTATGCCATATTGGTCGGGGACGAAATGCAGCCTTTGGCCGAGGCTTTAGGCGGCGTGATCGCTTTCGATCACGTGCCGGACGCGGCGAAGGCGACCGACCTCCTTCAAAGTGAAATGCGCGCTGGCGATGCGATTCTGGTCAAGGGCTCGAACGGCATCGGCCTGTCGCGTCTGGTCGCCGCGCTCAAGGAAAAGACGAACTGATGCTCTACTGGCTGGCCCAGACCATGGATTTCGCGGGTGTTTTCAACCTCATCCGCTATTTGAGCTTCCGGGCCGGCGCGGCGATCGCGACCGCCCTGATCATCGGGCTGGTGATCGGGCCGCGCTTCATCGGCTGGCTGCGCGTGCGGCAGGGCAAGGGCCAGCCGATCCGCGACGACGGCCCGCAGACCCACCTCGCCAAGCGGGGCACGCCGACCATGGGCGGGTTGATGATCCTGACCTCCATGGTGTCGTCGGTGCTGCTGTGGATGGATCTTTCCTCCATCTATGTCTGGGCCTGCCTGTTCGTGACCTTGGGCTTTGGCGCCATTGGCTTCCTGGACGATTATGACAAGGTGACGAAGGCCAGCCACAAGGGGCTTTCGGGCAAGATGCGCCTTGCCTTCGAATTTCTGATCGCGGGCTTCGCGGCGTGGCTGATCGTCAACCAGCATGGCAATACGGCGCTTTATCTGCCTTTCTACAATGGCCCGGCGATCGAGTTGGGGCCGTTCTACTTCCTGTTCGCAGCCTTCGTAATCGTGGCGTTTGGCAATGCGGTCAATCTGACCGACGGTCTGGACGGCCTCGCGACCATGCCGGTGATCATCGCCTGTCTCGCCTTCATGGCGATCGTCTATCTGGTCGGGCGCGCCGACTTTGCGACCTATCTGGGCATTCCGCATGTGCCGGGGGCGGGCAACCTCACGATTCTTTGCGGCGCGATCATCGGGGCGGGGCTGGCCTTCCTCTGGTTCAACGCGCCGCCCGCCGCCGTCTTCATGGGCGATACCGGCAGTCTGGCGCTGGGCGGCACCATCGGGGTGATCGCCGTCACCGCGCATCATGAGATCGTGCTGGGCGTGATCGGCGGGCTGTTCGTGGTGGAGGCGATGTCGGTCATCATCCAGGTCTTCTTCTACAAGCGGACCGGCAAGCGCGTGTTCAAGATGGCGCCGATCCACCATCATTTCGAGCAACTGGGCTGGGCCGAGCCGACCGTCGTGATCCGTTTCTGGATCATTTCTTTCGTGCTGGCGCTGGCCGGCCTTGCAACGCTGAAGCTGCGGTGAGCGCCATGGGGATCATTTCGGACGTCTTTGCGGGCAAACGGTATGCGGTGCTGGGGTTGGCGCGTTCCGGCCTGGCCACGGTCGAATGCCTGGCGGCGAGCGGAGCGCAGGTCGTCGCCTGGGACAGTCGCGATGAAGCCCGCGCCGCCGTCGCGGGCAAGGCGGAGCTGGGCGATCCGACGGAGATCGACCTCAAGGGCTTCGATGGCGTGGTGGTTTCGCCCGGCGTGCCGCTCAACAAGCATCCGATCGCCATGCATGCGAAGCTGGCAGGCGTGCCGGTCATCGGTGACATAGAGCTGTTCGCGCTGGCTCGCCCGGCGCTGCCTGGGCATCGGGTGGTGGGGATCACCGGCACCAACGGCAAGTCGACCACTACGGCGCTGGTCCATCATATCATCGAGACGGCGGGCATTCCGACCCGCATGGGCGGCAATATCGGGCTGCCGATTCTGGGGCAGGACCCGCTGCCGGAGGGCGGCGTCTATGTGCTGGAGCTGTCGAGCTATCAGATCGACCTGACGCAGAGCCTCGATTGCGACGTGGCGGTGCTGCTCAATATCACGCCGGATCATCTGGACCGCTATAATGGCTTTGAGGGCTATGTGGCGTCCAAGGCGCGGCTGTTCGACATGCAGTCGGCGGGACATGTCGCGGTGATTGCTACGGAGGATGAGCCGAGTCGTGCGATTCTTTCTTCCGTCCGTCATTCCCGCGGAGGCGGGAATCCATCTCCGGACCTTGCATCTGGACGCGACGCTCGGGAGATGGATCCCCGCCTTCGCGGGGATGACGGGGTTGTGGAGGTGCAGTCGAGCGACATCAATCCCGACGCACAAGCCGGTTGGCCGTCCCTCCAAGGTCCGCACAATGCCCAGAACGCTGCCGTTGCGATTGCGGTGGCAAAGGCGCTCGGTATCGATGAAGCGACCATCGAGAAGGGCCTGCAAAGCTATGCCAGCCTGCCGCACCGGATGCAGCGGGTGCGGGAGCTGAACGGCGTCCTCTACGTCAATGACAGCAAGGCGACCAACGCCGCCTCGACCGCGCCCGCTCTGGCCGCCTATCCGCCAGTCGAGGGGCGCAAGCGGCTGCACTGGATCGTCGGCGGCCTTGCCAAGACCGACAATCTCGACGAGTGCGTCCCTTATTTCGGCCATGTCGCGCAGGCCTACACCATCGGTGAAGCGGGGCCTATGTTCGCTGAGCTGTTGCGTGGCGCTATGGCGGTGGATGACTCGGAAATGCTATCCGCCGCCGTTCGTCGCGCAGCGCGGGTGGCCCAGCCGGGGGATGTGGTGCTGCTGTCGCCTGCCTGTGCGAGTTTCGACCAGTTCCGCGATTTCGAGGCGAGGGGCGATGCCTTCGCCGCTGCCGTCGCCGCGCTGGAATAGAGGGGCAAAAGGGGCATGTCGAGGGCAGGCGATCTTGTAAAGGAGTTCAGGAACCGCACCGTCCCGCGTGAGCGCACGGCGCTGGCCATCTGGTTCTGGGAAATCGACCGCGTGCTGCTGTCGCTGATCGTCGCGCTGATGGCGATCGGGCTGGTGGCGGTCGCGGCGGCTTCGCCCGTGGCGGCGATCGACCGGTCGACCAGCACGGTTTCCGTGACCCCGCTCATCTATTTCTACCGTCAGTTGATGTGGGTGTTCATCGGCCTGCCGATCATGCTGGTGATCTCCATGCTGCCCCGGACTCAGGCGCGTCGGCTGGCCTTCTGCCTGTGCATCGTCTTTGGGCTGGCGCTGTTGCTGGTGCCCGTGTTGGGCTCCGTGGTGAACGGGGCGAAGCGCTGGATCGACCTGCCGGGTTTCCGCTTCCAGCCGTCCGAATTTCTGAAGCCCGTCTACGTCGTCACCATGGCCTGGCTGCTGTCGCTGCGCGGCAAGGATATGAGCCTGCCGGTGATTCCGCTGACGGGCGTGACCACGGCGCTGATCGCGGCGATCCTGATGAAACAGCCGGATTTCGGGCAGACCGTGATCTTCCTCGCCTGCTGGGGCGGGTTGCTGCTGCTGTCGGGCGTGTCGATGCGCGCCATTGGCGGTCTGGCGGGGGCCGCGCTGGGCGGGCTGGTGCTGATGTACATGTTCTATGAAAATGGCCGTCAGCGCATCAACGACTTCCTCGGCATCGGCATCGCGCAGGATACCGGGCCGGACCAGACCGAACTCGCCTTCCGCACCATCACCCATGGCGGCTTCCTTGGCGTCGGGCCGGGCGGTGGGCAGAACAAGTTCCGCCTGCCTGAAGCGCATACCGACTATATCTTCTCCGTCATCGGGGAGGAGTTCGGCCTGCTCGCCTGCATCGGCATCGCCTGCGTCTATCTGGCCATCGTCGTGCGGGTGTTCCTGCGGATGCTGGATGAGGACGATAATTTCACCATCCTCGCCGCCGCGGGCCTCACCACCCAGTTCGGCTTGCAGGCGATCATCAACATGGGCGTCAATGCCCAGATATTTCCGTCCAAGGGCATGACGCTGCCCTTTATCAGCTATGGCGGCTCCTCTATGCTGGCGCTTTGTATCGGCGTCGGCCTGTTGCTCGCGTTCACGCGGCGCAATCCCTTCATGGGTCGGCACACGGTCGTCAAATGGAGTGGTCGATGAGCATTTCCCGGCACTTCGTCCTCGCCGCAGGCGGGACGGGTGGTCATATGATTCCAGCGCATGCCGTCGCGGAGGAGCTGATGGCGCGCGGCCATCATGTCGCGCTGGTGACGGATGAGCGCGGCGCCAAGATTCCCGGCATTTTCGATAAGGCGCAGGTTCATGTCATGCCCGCCGGGCGCATGACGAAGAATCCGAAGAGCTGGGCCGGGGCGTTGAACGCGATCCTGGCGGGCCGGGCGATGGCGCGCCGCTTGAACGAGACGTTCCGCCCGACCGCCGTGGTCGGCTTTGGCGGCTATCCGGCCATGCCTGCGCTGCTCGGCGCGCTGGCCGATGGCATTCCGACCGCCATCCATGAGCAGAATGCGGTGCTGGGCCGGGTGAACCGCTATCTGGCGGGCCGGGTGGATGCGATCGCGACGGCCTATCCCGACGTGCAGCGGCTCAAGGACAAATATGCCGATAAGGTCCATCTGATCGGCAATCCGGTTCGCGAGGAAGTGAAGCATCTCCGCGAGGAGGAATTCCCCGCATTGACCGACGAGAGCGTCTTCCGCGTGCTGGTGATCGGCGGCAGTCAGGGAGCAACGATCCTCTCAAGCGTGGTGCCCGACGGCTTGGGCATGTTGCCCTTGAGTCTGCGCCGCCGACTGCAAGTGACGCAGCAGTGTCGCGCCGAGGATATAGAGCGGGTCCGCAAGCTCTATGCTGATCTTGAGATTCCCGCCGACCTCGCGACCTATTTCAACGATGTGCCGGAAAAGCTGGGCTGGTCGCATCTGGTGATTGCGCGGGCGGGGGCTTCGACGCTGGCGGAGCTGACTTGCGCGGGGCGGCCCGCGATCCTGATCCCGCTGCCCAGCGCGATGGACGACCATCAGACCGCCAATGCCCGCGAAATGACCGAGGCGGGCGGTGCGAGGACCATCCCGCAGGCGCGCTTTACCGCCGTCGAACTTGCCAAGCAGATGCAGAAGATGGCGCTGGAACCCGGCGCGCTTCAGAACGCCGCCAAGCGCGCCCGCGCCTGCGGCCGTCCGGATGCGGCGCGCGACATGGCGGACCTGCTGGAAAGCATCGGCCCGGCGCCGATCATGAACGATCCGCTCAAGGTCGGGCCGACGCCGACCAGTCTCAATTTGCAGGGTGTTCCTGCATGACGAACGCCAACCTCTCCCCGTTCGGGCTGAGCCTGTCGAAGCCCTCTTTTTTCCTGAAGGAAGACGTGAAGCCCTTCGGCGGGCTCAGGGTGAACGGGCATTATAGCAAGGATAATATCGTATGAAGGGTGTCGGCACCGACATCGGCACGATCCATTTCATCGGCATTGGCGGCATCGGCATGTCCGGGATCGCTGAGGTGATGCATAATCTGGGTTACAAGGTTCAGGGGTCCGACGTGGCGGAAGGCTATGTCGTGGAAGGGCTGCGCAAGAAGGGCATCCCCGTGATGATCGGCCACAAGGCCGAAAATCTGGGCGATGCTGCCGTGGTCGTGACCTCTACCGCGATCAAGAAGGGCAATCCGGAAGTCGATCTGGCGCTGGAGCGCCGTGTCCCCGTCATCCGCCGCGCCGAAATGCTGGCGGAGCTGATGCGGTTGAAGTCCACTGTCGCCGTTGCGGGCACCCATGGCAAGACCACCACCACCTCTATGGTCGCGGCGTTGCTGGATGCGGGCGGGGTGGACCCGACCGTCATCAATGGCGGCATCATCAACAGCTACGGCTCCAACGCCCGCCTCGGCAAGAGCGACTGGATGGTTGTCGAGGCCGATGAGAGCGACGGCAGCTTCCTGCGGCTCGACGGCACGCTGGCGGTCGTGACCAATATCGATCCCGAACATCTCGACCATTATGGCAGCTTCGACAAGGTGAAGGACGCCTTTGTCGAGTTTGTCGAAAATGTGCCCTTCTACGGCGCGGCGATGCTGTGCCTGGACCATCCCGAGGTGCAGGCGATCCTGCCCCGCGTGCAGGACCGGCGCATCGTCACCTATGGTTTCTCGGCACAGGCCGACATTCGCGGCGAGAATGTCCAGCCCATCCCCGGCGGCAACCGCTTCGACGTGCAAATCCGCGAGCGCGATGGGTCGCTTCGCCGGATCGAGGGCATCGAAATGCCGATGCCGGGCCGTCATAATGTGCTGAACGCCATGGCGGCGATCGGCGTGGCGTTGCAGATGGGCATCGATGACGCGACCATCCAGACCGGCTTCGCCAAGTTCGGCGGGGTGAAGCGCCGCTTCACCAAGGTCGGGGAAATCGCTGTCGACGGCGGCAGCGCGACCGTGATCGACGATTATGGCCACCATCCGGTCGAGATCAAGGCGGTGCTCGCCGCCGCCCGCGAAGGCCTGTCTGCTTCGGGGAGTGGGGGCCGGGTCATCGCCGTGGTCCAGCCGCATCGCTTCACCCGCCTGCGCGACCTGATGGACGAGTTTCAGCAGGCCTTCAACGACGCCGACATCGTCTATGCCGCCCCGGTCTATCCGGCGGGCGAGCAGCCGATCGAGGGCGTCGACAGCGCTGAATTGGTGGCGGGCCTGAAGCGCCGCGGCCATCGCAACGCCGCGACCATCGAGGGCGCCGACGACCTTGCCCGCATGATCGCGGCCGATGTCCAGGCGGACGACATGATCATCTGCCTGGGCGCGGGCGACATCACCAAATGGGCGGCGGGGCTGGCTCCGGCTGTCGCAGCGAAAGAGGCGGCCTGATGTTCGAGCTCTTCCATGTCGGCCTCGAAATGCAGAAGCGCATGATCGACGCCCAGATGCAGGGTGTCGAGGTCGCGCAGCAGATGGTCGATGCGGCCCAGCGCAATGTCGATGCGGGGATCGCCGCGACCCAGGCGGGCGAAGCGGGCATGAAGGCGATGAAGGGCTGGATGCGGCTCTGGGGGATGCGCGATTGACGCTGGCGGCGACGACCCTTCCTTCGGTTCGCGGCTCGCTCAAGGCGGATGCGCCGCTCGGTCCCCTCGTCTGGTTCAAGGCGGGGGGCCTTGCGCAATGGCTGTTCGAGCCGAAGGATGTGGAAGACCTTTCCGATCTTCTGCGTGAACTCGATCCGGCGATCCCGGTGATGGGGCTGGGGCTGGGTTCCAACCTGATCGTGCGCGATGGCGGCGTTCCGGGCGTGGTCGTGCGCCTCGGCAAGCCCTTCGCCAAGGTCGAGCAGGTGGACGCGACGTCGCTGCGTTGCGGGGGAGGGGCTTCGGGCATTCTCGTGTCCTCGACGGCGCGGGATGCGGGGATCGCGGGGCTGGAGTTCCTGCGCTCGATCCCCGGCACGGTCGGCGGCTTCGTGCGGATGAATGGCGGCGCTTATGGGCGTGAGACCTGCAACATATTGGTGGAGTGCGAGGTCGTGCTGCGCTCGGGCGAGCGGGTCACGTTGCCGCTCGATGCGCTGGGCTACACCTATCGTCATAGCACTTTGCCCGAGGGCGCGGTGGTGGTGAGCGCCGTGTTCCGGGGCGTGGCGGGCGAACCGGCTGCCATTCAGGCGGAGATGGACCGCATCGCCGCCGCTCGCGAGGAAAGTCAGCCGCTCCGCAGCAAGACCGGCGGTTCGACCTTCAAGAATCCCGATGGGCACAAGGCTTGGCAGCTTGTGGACGAAGCCGGTTGCCGTGGCCTGCAACTGGGCGGCGCGCAGGTTTCGGAGAAGCACACCAATTTCCTGCTCAACCTTGGCGACGCGACAAGCGCGGACATCGAGGCTTTGGGCGAAGAAGTCCGCCGCCGGGTGAAGGCAAAGAGCGGCATTGACCTCGAATGGGAAATTCAGCGTGTCGGCCTGTCCGCCGACGACGCCAAAGTTGAAAATCTTGTGGGAGTGAAGAAGTGAGCCGTGGCCCCTGGCATGTTGCCGTCCTGATGGGTGGCTGGTCCGCCGAGCGGCCCGTTTCGCTGTCGTCGGGCGAGGGCGTCGCCAAGGCGCTGGAATCGCGCGGCCATAAGGTTACGCGCATTGATATGGACCGCGACGTCGCCCTGCGCCTTTCAGAAACCAAGCCGGATGTCGTCTTCAACGCCCTCCATGGCGTCCCCGGTGAGGATGGCACGGTGCAGGGCATGATGGACCTGATGGGCCTTACCTACACCCATTCGGGCCTCGCCACATCCGTCATCGCCATCGACAAACAGCTTACCAAGCAGGCGCTGGTGCCCCATGGCATCCCCATGCCCGGCGGCCATATCGTGTCCAGCGAGAGCCTGTTCGAAGCCGATCCGCTGCCGCGCCCCTATGTGGTGAAGCCGGTCAATGAGGGCAGCTCGGTCGGCGTCGCCATCGTGACGCAGGACGGCAATTATGGCTCGCCCATCGGCCGGGATGTCGAGGGGCCGTGGCTGCATTTCGATGAGTTGCTGGCCGAACCCTATATTCGCGGCCGGGAACTGACGACCGCCGTGCTGGGCGATGAGGCGCTGCTGGTGACGGAACTGCGCCCGAAAAGCGGCTTCTACGACTTCGACGCCAAATATACCGACGGCATGACCGAACATGTCTGCCCGGCGGAGATTCCCAACGAGATTGCGGAAGCCTGCAAGTCGATCGCTCTGCGCGCCCATCAACTGCTGGGCTGCAAGGGCGCGTCGCGCTCCGATTTCCGCTGGGACGACAATTTGGGCGTAGAGGGGCTGTTTCTGCTGGAGGTGAATACCCAGCCGGGCATGACCCCTTTGAGCCTCGTTCCCGAACAGGCGGCGAAGCTGGGCATTGACTATGCCGAGCTGGTGGAGCGTATTGTCGAGGACGCGCTGGAGGGAGCGCAAAAGGGGCCGAAAAAGGGGGCTGCATATGGCTGAAGCACGCATCCGGCGTGGCGGGACGGCGCGGCTGACGACGCGCACCGCCGGCGCGCGCGGCCGCAGCGGAGGGCGGGGCCGTTCGGTCAAGCGCCGGAGCTGGGTGGACAGCTTGCTCGACTTGCTGCCCTTCAGCGAAGAGACGCTTCAGCGCATGGCAAGCTGGGCGATCGTCGGCATCGTGCTGGCGGCGGTGCTGGGCATTGCGATATTGATGGGCCTGCCTGCCATGGCCGGGCAGAAAGCCTCCGAACTGGCCGCCAGCGCCGGGTTCGAGGTCGAGAAGGTCGAAGTGCGCGGCGTCGAGCGGATGGACGAGCTGCCCATCTATAATATCGCGCTGGGGCAGGTGAGCCGTTCCATGCTCTCGCTCGATCTGCCCAAGGTGCGCGGCGACATGCTGAAGCTTGGCTGGGTCAAGGATGCGCGCATTTCCCGCCGCCTGCCCGATACGCTGGTGGTCGACATTGTCGAGCGCGATCCGGTCGCGGTGTGGCAGCATGACGGGCAGCTCCACCTGATCGACGTGCAGGGCGTGGTGCTGCAATCGGTATCGTCGGGGTCCATGCCTGATCTCCCGCTGGTGGTGGGGCCGAACGCCAATCTTCAGACGGCGGGCCTCAACAAGCTGATGGAAAATGCGCCCGCATTGAAGCCGATGCTGGCGGGGGCGACCTGGGTCGGGAACCGCCGCTGGGATCTGCGCTTTCAGTCGGGAGAGACGCTCTCCCTGCCGGAAGGTGACAAGCCATCGGCCACGGCGCTGGTCAATTTCGCGCGGATGGACGGCGTGAACCGGCTGCTGGGCCGGGGCATCGTCAAGTTCGACATGCGCGATCCCGACCGGTTCGTGCTCCGTTTGCCGCAGGGTCAAGGAACCGGCGCATCCGATGAAAAGCCTGCGGCGAGCGCCGACGCGCCCGCCAAGGGTGAGGAAGGCTAAGCCCGATGGCCCAACCCAAGGTCGAAAAGTTCATCACCGCGATCGACATCGGGTCGTGGAAGGTGTCCGCGCTGATCGCGGGGCGCGCCGACAATGGTGAACTGGCGATTTTGGGGACGGGCCAGCGCGAAAGCCGGGGCGTGCGGCGCGGCTTCATTGCCGACATGGAGCGCACCGAACTTGCCGTGCGCGAGACGGTCGAACAGGCCGAACGGGTCGCCGGCACGAATATCGAGGATGTCTGGGTCAGTTTCTCGGGTGGCAGCCTGGTCAGCGATGTCGTGACGGTCGAGCGCGACATGGGCGGCTATCGCGTCGAGCAGGCGGATATTGACGATCTTCTGACGACCGGCCAGCAGGGGATCGACCCCGAGGGCCGGGTGGTGCTGCATGCGCAGCCGACCTGCTTCACCATCAATGGCCGGGTGCCGGTGAAGAAGCCGCTTGGCATGCATGCCGACCTGCTGGGCGTCGACATCCATGTGGTGCTGGCCGACGGCGCGCCGCTGGCCAATCTCGACCTCTGCGTGCGCGGGGCCTATCTCAACGTCAACTCCATCGTCGCGTCCCCGATCGCGACGGGTCTTGCCTGCCTGTCGGAAGAGGAGCGGGATCTGGGCGTTGCGCTGGTCGAACTGGGCGCGGGGGTCACCAATGTCTCGCTTTACGCGGGCGGCATGCTGGTCGGCCTGCACAGCATCCCCATCGGCGCGTCGGACATCACCGACGACATCGCGTCGGCCTTCGGTATCCGCCGCAGCCAGGCGGAGCGGATCAAATGTTTCTACGGTTCCGCCATGCAGAACCGCCGCGACTTCCGCGACATGATCGAGATCGCCGCGCCCCATGGCGATGTCGCCATTCCGGGGCAGAGCGCCGGTCCCAATGCCGATGGCGGCAAGATCACCCGCGCCGCGCTGGTGGCGGTGATCTGCGAGCGGCTCAACCAGATCATGGTTGAGGTTAATGCGGCGCTCGCGGGCATGGGCTTCAATACGCCCACCGGGCGGCAGGTGGTGCTGACCGGCGGCGGCGCGGAAATGAAGGGCATTGCCGACTATGCGCAAGGTGCTCTAGGGCGCGCCGTGCGCATCGGGCGGCCTCGCGGATTGGCCGCGTTGCCTGAGGCGCATAGCGGTCCGGCCTTTGCAACCTTGGCTGGTCTTGCGCTTTACGGCGCTT
The DNA here is from genome assembly GCF_013375535.1 of Sphingobium sp. 15-1. Classification (GTDB taxonomy): domain Bacteria; phylum Pseudomonadota; class Alphaproteobacteria; order Sphingomonadales; family Sphingomonadaceae; genus Sphingobium; species Sphingobium aromaticivastans. The sequence goes on along the minus strand of NZ_JABXJG010000001.1, from coordinate 1,646,907 downwards.
CAAACCCGGTTGATCTTAGAACGATAGCGCCCGCTCCTCAGACGGTCCATCGTATCGGAGCGCCTGCATGGTGGCAGAGAATGGTCAAGGCGATGAAGACCAACTATTGAAATAAAGTGAAGTCAGACGAAATTTACTGGTGAATTACGCCATTATCTGTTGCATTAACCTTCGATGACAGTTTCGCTCACGTCACCGAAGCTGGAGGGAGCTAATATTTATGAGCATTGAAATCAGCCCGCCGCATGTGGACGAGTTGAAGCCACGCATCGCGGTGATCGGCGTCGGCGGCGCGGGCGGCAACGCCATCGCGAACATGATCGCCGCTTCGGTCGAGGGTGTGGATTTCATCGTCGCCAATACCGACGCGCAGGCGCTGAACGCCTCGCCGGCGGAACGGCGCATCCAGCTTGGTCCGCAAATCACCGAAGGCCTGGGCGCAGGCTCCCGCCCCGAAATCGGCAAGGCCGCCGCTGAAGAAACCATCGCCTCGGTCGAGCAGGCGCTGGACGGCGCGCATATGTGCTTCATCGCGGCCGGCATGGGCGGCGGCACGGGCACCGGCGCTGCTCCCGTCATCGCCAAGGCGGCGCGTGATCGCGGCATATTGACGGTCGGCGTGGTGACCAAGCCCTTCACCTTCGAGGGCAATCGCCGCATGAAGTCGGCCGAAAGCGGCATCGAAGAACTGCAAAAGCATGTCGATACCCTCATCGTCATTCCGAACCAGAATCTGTTCCTGATCGCCAACCCCAACACCACCTTCAAGGAAGCCTTCCAGATGGCGGACGAGGTGTTGCAGCAGGGCGTTCGCGGCATCACCGACCTGATGGTCATGCCGGGCCTCATCAACCTCGACTTCGCGGACGTCCGCTCAGTGATGGGCGAGATGGGCAAGGCGATGATGGGCACCGGCGAAGCCGAAGGCGACGGCCGCGCGCTCCAGGCGGCGGAGAAGGCGATCGCCAACCCGCTGCTCGACGGCGTGTCGATGCGCGGCGCCAAGGGCGTGATCGTCTCCATCGTCGGCGGCGACGACATGCGCCTGATGGAAGTCGATGAAGCGGCCAACCATATCCGCGAGCTGGTCGATCCGGACGCGAACATCATCTGGGGTTCGGCCTTCAACGACAATCTGAACGGCAAGATCCGCGTATCGGTGGTCGCAACGGGCATCGACAGCGATAGTGGCGCCGCCGCCGCACCGCTGACGCAGCCGTTCAGCTTCGCCAGCCGCCCAGCCGTCGCGGTTCCGCAGTCCGCCGCTGCCAAACCCGCGCCTGCGGCTGCTCCGGCCCCTGCGCCGGTTGCCGCGCCGGAACCGGAACCCGAGACGCTGGAACTGGACGTGCCCGCCGCGCCCGCGCCTGCGCCGCTGACCCCGCCGGTCGCGGAACAGCCCAAGCCCGCGCCCTTCGCGCCGTCGCGCCCGGCTGCCGTCTTTTCGGACGAAGACCCGTCGCAGGACGAACTGCTGCTGGGCGCCGAGGAGGCCGAAGCCAAGCCCGCTCCGGCCCCCGCGCCGCAGGCCGCTCCCCGCGTCGCCACCGGCGGCACGCTGTTCGAACGCATGGCGGGCCTGACCCGCGGCGCGGACAAGGGCGCCGCCGCCAGCGATGAGGGCGGGGCGTCTCCGGACATTCCGCGCTTCCTGAACCGTCAGAGCAACCAATAATCCGGCGCGGGTTTCGGCCCCGCCCGCCAGAACAAGCGCGCCATCGGCTGCCATGGGCAACCGGGCGCGCTTTTTCTTGTCGCATATTCCCTTGCCCCGCCTCCTTCCGCTAAAGGGCTGTCTGTGAGACGTTATGACATATGGATTCTCGGCGGGCTGCTTCTAGCGGGCACCGCCTTGGAACGGCCCCTTTTGGCGCAACCCGCTCAGGTGCAGGCGATCCGCCCTTCCAGCGGCGAGAATCTCAACAATAATCTCGCCCGGCTGGCGTCCAATCCGCGGGACGTGGCGGCATTGATCGGCGCGGGCGAGGCGGCGCTCGACATGGACGATGCGCGGGCGGCGGCTGGCTTTTTCGCGCGCGCCGACACGCTCCAGCCCAATAACGGCAAGGTGAAGGCCGGGCTGGCGCGGGTCATGCTCAAGAACCAGAATCCGGGTGAAGCCTTGCGCCTGTTCGATCAGGCGGTCCGGCTGGGCTATCCCGAAGCGACGCTGCTGTCCGATCGCGGTCTTGCCAGGGACATGACCGGCGATCAGGCCGGGGCGCAGCGCGATTATCAGGCCGCGCTCCAGCGAACGCCCGACGATGTGGAACTGACCCATCGCTACGCGGCGTCCCTTGGCATATCGGGCCAGGTCGATGCGGCGGAACGGGTGCTGAAACCGCTGCTCTACAAGAGCGACCGCGCCGCCTGGCGGTACCGCGCCTTCATCCTGGCGATGAACAACCGCCAGGCGGACGCGAAGAAGATCGCGGAGCAGACCATGCCGTCGCAGCTCGCCACCGCGATCCTGCCCTATATGCAGAAAATGCCCTATCTGACGGCAGCCCAGAAAGCGGCGGCGGTGCATTTCGGGCATTTCCCGGCCAATGTCGGCACGACCATCGTCGCCGTGACGCCGACGCCCCCGGCTTTCGCATCGGCCGCGCCCACCGTCAGGCCGCCGGTTGCCGAGACCCCGCAACCTGCCCGGACGGCGCGGCAGGATCGCCGTTCGCGCCGCAATGGGACGGGCAGCGCCACGCTTGCCCAAGCGGAAGGGCCGCCCCGCGTGGCCGCGGCGCAACCTTCCTATCAGCCGCAGCCAAGGCGGGAAGCCGTCGCCGGACCGGCGCAGCCCCCCGCATCCGCGCCTCAAGCCGCGCCCCGTCCGGCTCCCCAGACCACGGTTCCCGCCGCGAATGTGCAGGGGCCGCCCGCGCCCGGCTTCGAGTCCGTCCCGGCCCAGCCCACAACGCCCGCCAACCCGCCGGCCAGCCAGCTCAACGCGATCACGCTGGCGCAGGCGTCCGCGCCTCGTTCGCCCGTGCCCCAATCCCAGCCGCAGTCCCAGCCCCAACCGCAACCCCAACCGCAACCGCAACCACAGAGCGCGCCGGAGCCGGCGTTCACTGCCGCGCCTCCCGCCGCGCCGCCCGCTGCTCCTCCCGCCACCGTGGCTGAAGCCGCGCCTGCATCAACCGCGCAGATCGATCCCGCCGTGACCCGGTCGCTGGCCGACATCATCCACGCCATCGATGTCCCGGAATCGGAGCGTCAATCGAGCGTCGTCGCGGTCGACCTGTCCGAAATCGCGCAGATGCAGGCCGCCCGCCGCGCCCAACGCGAAACGGCCGCCGCCGCTGCCGCGGAAAAGGCGAAGAAGGCCGCCGCCGCCAAGGCAAAGGCCGAAGCCGACGCCAAGGCGAAGCAATTGGCTGAGGAAAAGAAGAAGGCCGCCGAGGAAAAGGCGCGCTTGGCCGCCAATCCCTCGCGCAACTGGCTTCAGGTGGGTACGGGCGCGAATAAGGGCGCGCTGGCCTTCACCATGAAGGGGCTGCGCAAAAAATATGATTCGCTCGAGCCCCAGGACGCCTGGGTGGCGGGCTGGGGCCGGACCAACCGCCTGCTGGTCGGCCCGTTCAGCAGCTTCACCCGCGCCAAGGCGCTGGAGGACAAGCTAAAATCGGCGGGCGCGGACGTGTTCGCCTGGAAAAGCGATGCCGGGGAGGTGGTCGAACGGCTCCCGGCCAAATAGGGCGATTCGAGTCGGATGGATTATCTGACGAGTCGAAAATTGCAGAAAACAGCTCTAAAGGGCGCAGCATGACGCTGCTTGCTTCCTACGCCTCGCATCCCGACAGGAGTCGCGGCCGCCTCCACGCCGAACCCGGCGGCGAGATGCGCGGCCCCCGCGACATGTTTCAGCGTGATCGCGACCGGATCATCCACTCCATCGCCTTCCGCCGCCTGCGGCACAAGACGCAGGTGTTCGTCTCGCCCGACGGCGATCATTTCCGCGTGCGCCTGACCCACAGTCTGGAGGTGGCGCAGATCGGCCGCACCACGGCGCGGACGCTGGGCCTGAACGAAGATCTCACCGAAGCGCTCTGCCTGGCCCATGACATCGGCCATCCGCCCTTCGGCCATGCGGGCGAGGATGCGCTGGAGGCGGCGCTGGAGGAGCATGGCGGCTTCGATCACAATGCGCACACGCTGCGCACGCTGATGCTGCTCGAAAGCCCCTATCCCTTGTTCCGGGGGCTGAATTTGAGCTGGGAGATGCTGGAGGGGCTGGCCAAGCATAATGGTCCGGTCATCCGCCCCGGCTGGGCGATGCGGGAGGTGGACGGGCTGTTTCCGCTCGACCTGCCGAGCCATGCCTCGCTGGAGGCGCAGTTGGCCGCGATCGCGGACGACATCGCCTATGACAATCACGACATCGACGACGGCCTGCGCGCCGGATTGCTGAGCCTGGAACAGTTGCTGACCATCCCCCTGGTCAAGACATGCTGGGATCGGGTGCGCGGCCGTTATCCCGACGTGCCTCAGGATCGGCTGCTGCGCGAACTGGTGCGCGAGCAGATCGGCGTCATGGCGAACGACCTGATCGCCGCCACCCGCGCCAATATCGCGGAATCGGGCGTGAAAACGGTCGACGATGTTCGTGCCGCGGGGCGCACGCTGGTCGCCTTCTCGCCCGAACTGGCGGCGCAGGAGCGCGAACTCAAGCGCTTCATGTATGCGACGCTCTACCACCATCCCTCGCAGCTTGCGGCGGCCGACCGGGCGAGGGTGATCGTGATCGATCTCTTCCGCGCCTATCAGGCCGATCCGAAGCTGATGCCTGAGGAATGGCGCGCCGATTGCGTCTCGTCCGAACCGCAGCGCAGCCGCCATATCGCGGATTTCATCGCCGGCATGACCGATCGCTATGCGGAGAAGCGCCATGCCGAAATCTTCGGCCCGCTGGAAATGGCCTGATATTGCCCGATTGACGGCGGGCCGCGTTTGACGCAATGCGAAGAGGTCTCCGGCGTTGAGGATTCGACTCCGGACTTGATGCGGGAGAGCATGGGAAGCCTTTCAGGCCACCCCGTCGCCGAAGGAGCAACCGCCCCGGAATCTCTCAGGCCAAAGGACCGCATCATGGGCAGGCACTCTGGAAAGCGGACGGTTTGATCGCCGTCCCACCGAAGGGGTAAGCCGTCCGGTCGAATGATCGGTGGTCAAAGCTCTCAGGTTCCGTGACAGAGGGGGTGGCAGGCGCTTGCGGTCCGATTCCGGGCAGGCGCGTTTGTCGCCAACGACCCTCGCATGGAAAGGCCGCCCCTATGTCCGGCAATGACGACATCGCCCATATCGAAGAAGAATTGCCGCTGCAGGACTTGCCGCTTGACGCCTGGCATCGGGCGAAGGGCGCGCGCATGGTCGGCTTTGCGGGCTATCATATGCCGATCCAATATGAAGGCATCATGGCCGAGCATGCCTGGACCCGCGAGCATGCGGGGCTGTTCGATGTCAGCCATATGGGGCAGTTGACCTTCTCCGGCGAGGGCGTGGACGAGGCGCTGGAAATGCTTCTGCCGAGCGACATCAAGGGGTTGAAGCCGTTCCGCCAGCGCTATTCGATGCTGCTCGATGAAGAGGGCGGCATTCTTGACGACCTGATGGTGTCGCGTCTTGGCGCCAAAGACGAAGAGGGGGGCGCGTTTGACGGCGCGGATGTCTATATGGTCGTCAACGGCGCGACCAAATATGACGACATCGGCTGGATGATCGAGCATCTGCCCGATGAGGTCGTGATGAACCATATGGACGAGCAGGCCCTGCTCGCCCTGCAAGGTCCGAAAGCGGGCGAGGCGCTTGCCAGCCTGATCCCCGAAACCGCCGATCTGGTCTTCATGCAGTCCGGGCCGTTCGTCTGGCGCGGCGTGCCGCTGTGGATCAGCCGTTCGGGCTATACCGGCGAGGATGGCTTTGAAATCAGCGTTCCGGCCGGGGACGTGACGTTGCTGGCGGACGCGCTCTGCGAACTGCCGCAGGTGAAGCCGATCGGCCTTGGCGCGCGGGATTCGCTGCGCCTTGAGGCGGGGCTGCCGCTCTATGGCCATGATCTGACGCCCGCCGTCAGCACCATCGGCGCCGATCTGGGCTTCGCCATCCAGAAGCGCCGCCGCGAGGAAGGCGGCTTCATCGGCCATGCCCGCGTGATGAAGGAACTGGCCGACGGGCCGGGGTCCAAGCGGGTGGGACTTAAGATCGAAGGCCGGCTGCCGGCCCGCGAAGGCGCGGCCATCTATGCGGGCGACGTGCTGGTGGGAGAGGTCACTTCGGGCGGCTTCGCGCCGACCGTGGGCGCGCCGATCGCCATGGGCTGGGTCAGCCTGCCGCATGCCGGGCTGGGCGAGGCGCTGGAGATCGAGGTGCGTGGCAAGCGTATCGCCGCCACCGTCGCGCCGATGCCGTTCGTGCCGCATCGTTACCGCCGCAAGGCGTAATTTTCCTGGTTTTTGTTGGTCATGATTTTCAAGAAAATCATTCCGTGGGGAGTAAATCCATGAGCCGTTATTTCACCGACGAACATGAATGGATCGATGTCGAGGGCGAAATCGCCACCGTCGGCATCACCGACTATGCGCAGGAACAGTTGGGCGACATCGTGTTCGTCGAACTGCCCGCCGAAGGCACCAGCTTCGAAAAGGGCGACGACGCCGCCGTCGTGGAGTCGGTCAAGGCCGCTTCGGACGTCTATGCGCCGATCTCCGGCGAAGTCGTCGAGACCAACGGCGCGCTGGAGGATGAACCCGCGCTGGTGAACAGCGACGCCGAGGAAGACGGCTGGTTCTTCAAGCTGCGCATTGCCGATGCGAGCGAGCTGGAAGGCCTGATGAACGAAGCCGCCTACAAGAAGTTCGTGGCCTCGCTCTGATCTTATCATCGTCATCCCCGCGAAGGCGGGGATGACGCCCGCAGGAAAACATCATGCGCTACCTACCCCTTACAGACACCGACCGGCAGGAGATGCTGTCTGTCATCGGCGCGACCTCCATCGATGACCTGTTCGTGGACGTCCCCGCCGAAGCCCGGCTTTCCGACAAGATCGCAGGCCTACCCGATCATGCCAGCGAGCTGGCGGTCGAGCGCCATATGGCGGCTTTGGCGCGGAAAAATCTGTCGGCAGGGGAGGCGCCCTTCTTCCTGGGCGCAGGCGCCTACAGGCATCATGTCCCCGCCAGCGTCGATCATCTGATCCAGCGCGGCGAGTTCTTGACCGCCTATACGCCCTATCAGCCGGAAATCGCGCAGGGCACGCTCCAGGTGCTGTTCGAATTCCAGACGCAGGTGGCGCGCCTGCTCGGCTGCGATGTCGCCAACGCCTCCATGTATGACGGCTCGACCGCCTGCTGGGAGGCGATCGGCATGGCCCGCCGCATCACCAAGCGGGACAAGGCGATCCTCTCCTCCGGCCTGCATCCCCATTATGTCTCGGTCGCCAACACCATGGCGAAGTTCACCGGCGACGCGCTGGTGCATGAAGCGCCGACCCTGGACGCTGCCACGGACATCGACGCGCTGATCGCCAGGATCGACAAGGATACGAGCTGCGTCGTCGTCCAATATCCCGACATTCTCGGCCGCATCGCTGACCTGACCCCGCTCGCGGACGCTGCCCATGCGGCGGGCGCGCTGCTGGTTGCCGTCGTGACGGAGCCGGTTGCGCTGGGCGCTTGTCGGGCGCCGGGCCACATGGGCGCGGACATCGTCGTCGGGGAAGGCCAGTCCATCGGCGTCGGCTTGCAATTCGGCGGTCCCTATCTGGGCCTGTTCGGGTGCAAGCAGAAATATGTCCGCCAGATGCCGGGCCGCCTGTGCGGCGAGACGGTGGACGCGGCGGGCAAGCGCGGCTTCGTGCTGACCCTTTCGACCCGCGAGCAGCATATCCGCCGCGAAAAGGCGACGTCGAACATCTGCACCAATTCGGGCCTCTGCGCGCTGGCGTTCAGCATCCATATGACCCTGCTGGGCGAAAAGGGGCTGCGCGAACTGGCGGGCCTCAACCATGCGCTTGCCTGTCAGGCGGCTGACCGTCTCGCCAAGGTGCCGGGTGTGAAGTTGCTCAACGACAGCTTCTTCAACGAATTCACGCTGGTGCTGTCGAAGGACGCCCGCGAAGTCGTCCGCACCCTGGCCGACAGGGGCGTGCTGGGCGGCGTATCGCTGGGCCGCCTGTTCCCGGACGCGCCGGAGATCGGCAACGGCTTGGTCGTCGCCGTCACCGAAACCGTGACGCCGGAGGACATCGAAGCCTTTGCCAAGGTGCTTGAGGAGGAACTGGCATGACGCATAGCAACCAACCTCCGTTCGTTTCGAGCCCTTCGACTGCCTGCCAAGGCAGGCGCTCAGGACAGGCCAAGGTCGAGAAACGATGCGTGTGCGCTTGCCGCTTCTCGACTTCGCTCGAAGCGAACGGCCTCTGGATTCAGGAGATTGCGGCATGACCATGTTGAAGGAAGGCCGCCCCACCGCGCCGCAAGCCGTCATCGAAGCCGGCGGCGCCCCCGCGACCGCCACCGGCAACCGCGCGCTGATGCTGGAGGAAGCGCTGATCTTCGAGATCGGCTCGACGGATACCACCGGCGTCGACTTTGCCGAAGCGCCCAAGGTCGCCAGTCGCCTCGGCAATCTCGCCCGCACCGACGGGATCGGCCTGCCCGGCCTGTCGGAGCAGGAGACGGTGCGCCATTACACGCGCCTCAGCCGCCAGAACTACGCCATCGACCTGGGCCTGTTCCCGCTCGGCTCCTGCACGATGAAGCATAACCCGCGCCTCAATGAGAAGGTGGCGCGGATGCCCGGTTTCGCGGATCTCCACCCGCTCGCGCCGCAATCGACGGTGCAGGGCGCGTTGGCGGTGATCCATGAGCTGGCGCAGTGGCTGGTGACGCTGACCGGCATGCATTCGGTCGCGATGAGTCCCAAGGCGGGCGCGCATGGCGAGCTGTGCGGCCTGCTGGCGATCCGCGCCGCGCTCGAAGCCCGGGGCGATGCGCGCAGCGTCATCCTCGTGCCGGAAAGCGCCCATGGCACCAATCCCGCCACGGCGGCTTTCTGCGGCTATAAGGTCGAGGACATCCCCGCGACCCCGGACGGTCGCGTCGATCTGGAGGCCCTCAAGGCCCGCCTCGGCCCCGATGTCGCGGCGGTGATGATCACCAACCCCAATACCTGTGGCCTGTTCGAGCGCGACATGAAGACGATCTCCGACGCGGTGCACACCGCCGGAGCCTTTGTCTATTGCGACGGCGCGAACTTCAACGCCATCGTCGGCCGGGTCCGCCCCGGCGACCTGGGCGTCGACGCGATGCACATCAACCTGCACAAGACCTTCTCCACGCCCCATGGCGGCGGCGGGCCGGGTTCGGGTCCGGTGGTGTTGTCCGAAGCGCTTGCCCCCTTCGCGCCGCTGCCCTTCGTCGAAAAGCAGGGCGACAAGTTCGTGCTGGTCGAGGAAGAGACGGCGGACGAACATCATGCCAGCAGCTTCGGCCGCATGGTCGCCTTCCACGGCCAGATGGGCATGTTCACCCGCGCCCTGACCTATATCCTCAGCCACGGCGCGGACGGATTGCGGCAGGTGGCGAGCGACGCGGTGCTGAACGCCAATTATATCCTGCGCAGCCTGGACGATGTGCTGGACGCACCCTTTGGCGGCAGCGGCCCCTGCATGCATGAGGCGCTGTTCAGCGACAAGGGGCTGGCGGAAGGCTTCACCACGCTCGACATCGCTAAGGGGCTGATCGACGAGGGCTTCCACCCGATGACCATGTATTTCCCGCTGGTCGTCCATGGCGCGATGCTGGTCGAACCGACCGAGACGGAAAGCAAGGCGGCGCTCGACCAGTTCATCCTGGCGCTGCGCAGTCTGGCCGAACGCGCCAAGGCGGGTGACGAGGCGCTGAAGGGCGCGCCCTATTTCGCCCCGCGCCGCCGCCTGGACGAGACGCTGGCTGCGCGCAAGCCAGTCCTGACCTGGACCGATCCCGCGCTGGCGGAAGCCGCCGAATGACGGATCGGCCGGAGCCGTGGGAACCCGGTTCCGGCCCCGTTGCGGCGGGGAAGCGCCACGCCGCCGCGACGGAGCGCAACCGTGACGCCATATTGTCGGTGTTGCGTCAGGAACTGCCGTCCTCCGGCCTTGTGCTGGAGGTGGCGAGCGGCAGCGGCGAGCATGCGATCCATTTCGCCGCTGCGCTGCGCATGCTCGATTGGCAGCCGAGCGACCCCGATCCTGTGGCGCTGGCTTCCATCGAGGCATGGCGCGTGGAAGCGGGATTACCCAATGTGAGCCCGCCGGTCAGGCTCGATGCGAGCGCTGACTGGCCGGTGGGAAAGGCGGATGCGGTGCTGTGTATTAATATGGTCCACATCAGCCCCTGGGAAGCGACGCTCGGGTTGACGAGGGGAGCGGGGGCCGTGCTGCCGCCGGGCGGCCTGCTCTACCTCTATGGTCCTTATCTCCGGGATAATGTCGAAACCGCGCCGAGCAATCTGGCCTTCGACGCATCCCTCAAGGCACGCGATCCGCAATGGGGCTTGCGTCGGCTGGAAGATGTGATCGCCATTGCCGAGGGGGAGGGGCTCGCATTTCGGCGTCTGGTTGAGATGCCCGCGAACAATCTATCGTTGATATTCCGGCAGCGGGATTGATAGACCGCCATGCTCGCACGGTGCGCTGCAGACAGGACCAATGCCTCACACTCTCCTCTCCCTCGTCACCGCCGAACTTGCCGCACCGGCCGATCCTCGGGCGGCGGCCATGGCGGGCGCGCTGGCCGCCCAATATCCCGATGCCTCGCGGGCCGTGCTTTTCTATGGCTCCTGCCTGCGGGAGAAGAATCTCGACGGGCTGATGCTGGATTTCTACCTGATCGTGTCGGACTATCGCGCCGCTTATGGAAAAAGCTGGCTCGCGACCGCCAACCGGCTGATCCCGCCCAATGTCTTCCCGTTCGAGCATAACGGCCTGCTCGCCAAATATGCCGTGCTGTCGGAGGCGGATTTTGCCCGCCTCAGCAGCACCGCCGCCGATAATGTCTCGGTCTGGGCGCGCTTTGCCCAACCGGCGCGGCTGCTTTGGGCGGCAGATGACCTTGCCCGCCAGCGCGCCATCGCTGCCGTCGCCAGCGCCACGCCGACCTTGCTGTCGCTTGCCCGGCCGATGGCGGAGGAGAAGGATGCGCTGGCGCTCTGGCGGACCGGCTTCACCCTGACTTATGGCGCGGAACTGCGCGCCGAGCGGAAGGGCCGTTCCCTCTCCATCGTCGACGCCGACCCCGACCGCTATCGCCGCTTCGGGGAAGCCGCGCTGGCGCAGGGGCTGCCGCCGTCGCTTGCCCCCGAACAAGCGGCTGCCCGCTGGCGGCGGTTGCAAAGGCGGGGCAAATGGCTCTCCGTCATCCGTCTCGCCAAGGCCAGCTTCACCTATGCGGGCGGCATTGATTATCTCGCCTGGAAGATCAACCGCCACGCCGGCACGGCGATCGAGATCAAGCCCTGGCAGCGCCGCTGGCCGCTGATCGGCGCGCTTACTCTGCTGCCGCGGCTGTTCCGGGGTGGTGCGATCCGTTGAGCGCATGGGACAGCGCCTGGGCGAGCCCCGTCAGCGTATAGGGCTTGCGCAGCACTTCATGGCCCGCGAAATCCGCGCTTCCGGCGGTGTCGCCCGCATAGCCGGTGACGAACAGCACCGGCAGATGGGCGTGGGCGGCGGGCAGGGTGCGGATCATTTCCGGCCCGGTCATGTCGGGCATCAGCACGTCGCTCATGATCAGGCCGATGTCGCGATGACTGCTCAGCAGCTTTGCCGCCTTGGACGGATGGTCGCAGGCGACCGGCAGATGGCCTAGCTCCGCCAGCGCCGCCATGGTCTGGTTGAGGACGCGGGGATCATCCTCCACCACTAGGATGCGCGTCGGCGGATGCAGCACCGGTTCCCGGTCGGGCGCATGCGCGTCGGCCACATCCTCTCCTTCCGCGCTGATATGGCGGGGGAGGTAGATATGGACGCTCGTGCCCTTGCCGGTTTCGGATTCGATGCGGATTTCGCCCTCGCTCTGATGCACGAAGCCGAAAATCTGGCTGAGGCCGAGGCCCGTTCCCTTGCCGACCGGCTTGGTCGTGAAAAAGGGTTCGAACACGCGGGAAAGGATTTCGGGCGTCATGCCGCAGCCATCGTCGACGACGCTCAGCGTGACATATTCGCCGCCGGCGCATTCCCCGATCTCCTGCGGGGCAAGCCGGGCCTGAGCCGTCCGGATGATCAGGCGGCCGCGCCCGTCCATCGCATCCCGCGCATTGACGCACAGGTTCAATATCGCATTTTCCATCTGATGCTGGTCGACGAATATCCGCCAGCCCTGCGCTTCCTTCTCGAAGGCCATGCTGATCTGGTCCCCGATCGACCGGTCGATCAGGTCCGAAAGGCCCGCCACCAGCGCATCGGGATCGACCGCATTGGGCAAGAGCGGTTCGGACCGGGCGAAAGCCAGCAGGCGGCGGGTGAGGGCGGCGGCGCGATTGGCCCCCTCCATCGCATTGTCGAGGTGGCGGCTCGCCTCCTGCGGTTTCAGGCGCAGCTTGCGCTTGGCCAGTTCAAGCCCGCCGACCACCACCGCCAGCATATTGTTGAAATCATGGGCGATGCCGCCGGTAAGCTGGCCCACGGCGTCCATCTTCTGCATCTGGCGCAGATTTTCCTCGGCAGCGGCGCGTTCGGCGGTTTCCTTCTTGAGCCGCTCATAGGCGTCCGACAGTTCGGCTGTGCGTTCCGCCACCGCCGTCTCCAGCCGGTCGGCCCGCTCGCCCTCATTTTCCGCCTGCCGCCGCGCGTTGCGCCGCTCGCTATAGGCGGCGTTGGCGAACCACAGCGCGAACAGCACGCAGACCAGCAGCACCAGGCCGAAAAGCTGGGATGTCTTGCCGAACCATTCATTGCGGTCCCCGGCCAGCGACACGGCTTCGCTGCGTTCCCGCAGCCGGGCATTTTCCGCCTGGATAACCCGGTCCAGCAGGGCCGTGATGCGCATCAGGTCGCGGGACTTGCCCGCCTGATGGAACTGGGCGAGCGCGCCCATCTTCTGGTCGTAGGTGGTGCGCAGCCCGATCTCGCTCAGCGTCTTGCCCCGCTGATCGAAGGCGGCTTGCAGCGCCAGCACATTGCCCCGCTGCCAGTCCGAATGGCGGGTCGAATAGGTCAGCGTCTTGAGCTGGCTGGCGGCGGTGCGCCACTGGTCCTGGAACAGCCGGCCGGTATCGGGGTCGAGGCTGATGACATAGCGGGCCAGCGTCACTTCGGCGCGGGCGGTCTTGGCTTCGAAGGCGCGGGCAAGGGCGATGACCTCGAAACTGCGGCGCTGTTCCTTCAGCGCCCGCTCATGGTCGCGCGCCGCATGGCTGGCGCTGTACAGCAGCGTGCCAAGCGACCCCATCAGCAGGACGACCAGCACCAGCGGCAGGAAGCGCGCTATGATTGCTCGCCACCCGGTCGCATGTTCATCCATGAAAAACCCGTCCGCCATCGACAGTTACACTAGACGAACAACATTAAGCGAGAAATGCCGCAGGTGGAAAGTTCCGATTTTGCGTGGGATTCCGTCGCGTTAAATGCCCGCCCGGTCGTGGGGTCGAGACGGGGGCGCGATCAGCCGATCGCGCCCGTCGCCTTGCCCGCCGCTTCGAACATGGCGATGATCTGCTCGACCTGCTCGTCGCTATGTTCGGCGCAAAGCGAGCAGCGCAGCAGGAAGGTGCCCGCCGGGGTCGCCGGGGGACGGGCCATGTTGACGTATAGGCCGAGTTCAAGCAGCGCCTGCCACATGGCCACGGCTTGCGTCTGGTCGGTCAGGATGACGGCGATGATCGCGGATTGCGGCGTTTCCGTACCCAGCTTGAAGCCGAGATCGGTGAGGCCCTTGTGCAGCCGCTGGCTGTTCTTCCACAGATGGGCGCGCTTCTCGCCCGCATGCATCAGCTTGCGGATCGAGGTCGCGGCGGTGGCGACGACGCTGGGCGGCAGCGACGCGGTGAAGACATAGGGACGGCAGACGAGGCGCAGCACCTCGAACTTCGGGTGGTTGGAGACGCAGAAGCCGCCGACCGTACCGACCGATTTGGAGAAGGTGCCGACGACGAAATCGACGTCCTTTTCCACGCCCTGTTCTTCGTAGACGCCACGGCCATTGGGGCCGAAAAAGCCCATGCCATGGGCTTCGTCGACCAGGATCATGCAATTGGGATGCTTGCGCACGGCGGCCACCATGTCCGGCAGCGGCGCGACGTCACCCAGCATCGAATAGACGCCCTCCAGCACCACCAGCTTCAGTGCGTCGGCGGGCAGGCGGCCAAGGCGCTTGTCCAGATCCTCGACGCTGTTGTGGCGGAAACGGACGATCTCCGCATCGCCCAGGAAGCAACCGTCATAGATGGAGGCGTGGCTGTCGGCGTCGAGAATGACATAGTCGCCCTTGCCCGCCAGCGTGGAGATCATGCCCAGATTGGCCTGATAGCCGGTCGAGAAGACCATCGCGCCGGAGGTTCCGTAAAACTCCTTGAGCGCTTCCTCGACTTCCTTATGGCCCTGATAGGTGCCGTTCAGCACGCGGCTACCGGTGGTGCCGGCGCCGAAATCGTCCAGCGCCTTCTTGCCCGCCGCGACCACGTCCGGGTCGAAGGTCATGCCCATATAATTATAGGTGCCGAGCAGGATGGTGTCCTTGCCCTTGATCACCGCCTGGGTGGGGGATTTCACCTCGTCCATGACGATGGCGAAGGGATCGCGCACGCCGGTCGCCAGCAGCGCCTCGCGCTCAGCGATCAAAGGGTCGAATTTGGAGAAAAGGTCGCGGGTTTGCGTGGCGTCGGTCATGTCTCAATCGTCCCAAAACCGTTCGGGCTGAGCGAAGTCGAAGCCTCTTGCCGAGCGGAGCCGAGGCTCATGCTTCGCCTTGGCTCAGCAAAGGGTTTCGACTTCGCTCAGCCCGAACGGCAGTTAAATTCTCAGGCAGCGTCAGCCCTTCAGCTTCGCCACGGCATCCACGAGCTGGCCGATGCTCTCGATCTCGGCCTGCATGTTCATGGTGATGATGATGTCGAATTCATCCTCGATCGCGGCGACGAAGTCCATCACGGTCAGGCTGTCCCATTCCAGATCGCCCGCGAAGGTCGTGGCCTCGGTCAGTTCCACGCCCTTTTTATTGAAGGGAGCGATCTGGCTCAAAACGCTGTCGAAAATTGGCTGGCGATCCGTCATTATCCGTGGTGCTTTCCGTGAAAGAGCGGCTTTTGCCCTCAAGCGTCGCTCTTTGGCAAGGGAATAAGGCGGCAATCGGGCATGAGTGTCGCGAAAAAGGGGGAGGGGGAAAAGATGGACGCGACGAATGTTCCGGTGCCCAATGCGATCCACCTGCTGCGCACGGCGGTGCAGACCAATATGCAATTGAGCCAGATGGCCGATCAGAAGGCGAACATGCTGATCGGCGCGTCGATGGTGATCTTCACCCTTTGCGTCGCGCAATTGCGCTCGGGGGCGCTGGTCTGGCCGGTGGCGGCGCTGGCGGTGGGCGTGTTCCTGGCTGCGACCTGCGCGATCCTGGCGGTGCTGCCCAGCGTCAGCCAGTCGCGGGGAGGTGTGGGGGATGGCGACAATCTGCTGTTCTTCGGCATCTTCACCAGCCTCAGCGAAGCCGAGTTCAGCGACCGGATGATGGCGCTGGTATCGGATGACGACGCGCTGTACCGGGCGATGCTGCGCGACATGTATCAGAATGGGCAGGTGCTCCAGCGGCGGAAATATCGCTGGCTGGGCTATGCGTATCGGTTGTTTCTGACAGGTGTGGTGATGAGTTTCGCGGCGCTGGTGGTCGATCTGGGGCTGGGGTGGCGCTGAACAGAGTGGGGCATCAACACTGAACGTCATGCTGAACTTGTTTCAGCATGACGGGGGATTGAGAGGCAGCCTTCGAGCGACCCCGGCAAATTACCGGAAATTGTCCGCGTAGGCCTGAATCTTCAACGTCTTGGGCGCCGTCGGGATCACCGTATAGGCAATCCTCTCCCGCTCCGCATAGGCCCGCGCCGCTTCTTCGGAAGAGAAGCTCAGCTTGATCTGCTGCTTCATGTCGCCCGAACCGGCCCAGCCGGTCAGCGGATCGGCCTTCTTCGCTTCGGCGGGCGCATATTCCAGCACCCATTTATGGGTCAGCGCCTTGCCGGACTGCAGGGCGTTCTTCTGGATCTGATAGATGCGCGCGCTCATCGCGATAAGGACTCCTGAGGGAATTTGGTGCTGCGTTGCACCAGCGGGCGAGCGGAAGTCAAGGCTTCCCCTTGGCAATCCTTTATACGCCGGGATTTCAGAGCCGTGAAATGTTCCATTTCACTTGAAATCCCTGTCGGCGCGTTTCGTGCGCAAAGTGGCGTTGGCCGCCGCCGGATCGTCGGGCCAGGGATGCTTGGGATAGCGCCCGCGCATTTCCTTAGCCACCGCGCTCCAGCTACCCGCCCAGAAGCCGGGCAGGTCGCGGGTCGTCTGAATGGGCCGCCCGGCGGGCGAGGTGAGCGAAAGGACCAGCGGAATGCGCTGGCTGCCGACCACTGGATGCTCGGCCAGCCCGAACAGCGCCTGCACGCGCAGCTCGACGCGGGGGCCTCCCTCGGCGGCATAGTCGATTTCATGGTTGCTGCCCGCAGGCGAGCGGAAGTCGGGCGGAGCGAGCCGATCGACCTGCTGCTTGCCGTCCCAGCCGATCAGCCCTTCGAGGACGCCGGAAAGCTGTGACCGGTCGATGTCGGACAGACGGCGCTTGCCTTGCAGCAGCGGCGGCAACCATTCGTCCAGCGTCTCCATCAGCGCGGCGTCGGACAGCGCCTCCACTCCGGCAAAATCCGCCCGCATTCTGAGCGAGCGCGCCGCTTCGGACCAGGGGAGCAGGTCCAGCCCGCCTTGCCGCACGCCTTCGGTCAGGGCGGTGACTACCGCCTCCGGATCGGGGCGGTCGTCGGAGCCGGAGGATAGCCTGACCGCCCCCAACCGCCGTTCCCGCAGCGCCTCGATCCCGCCATTGGCCGGGCGGAAGCGCACCGTGCGATGCTCCGCGATGCGAGCGCCGAACAGGGCGATGACCTCCGCCTCGCTGATCGGCGCGGCGGACAGGATGCGGGCGCCTGCTGCGCTGCCCTGGACTTCTCCGACCGCCAGCCATTCCTCTCGGGCAAGCGGGTTGAGCGGATCGAGCCGGAAACCGCGCCCGCCGACGCTGGCCCAATCCGCGCCGTCTGCGGACCGGCGCTTGGACACGCGGTCGGGGAAGGCGAGGGCAAGCGCGAGGCCGGTTTCATGGCCCTCTCCCACGCCGACATTCCCTCCCCCGACCCCTCCCGCAAGCGGGAGGGGCGCTAATTTGCTCCAGCGCTTTGCCATGGCCCGCGCCGCGTCGGCCCGTTTCCCGCTTTCCCGCCGCCAGCGCATGCGCCGCTGCGACAGGTCGACGTCCTGTCCGCCAACTCCCCGCTCGCCCAGCAGCACGGCGACCTCCGCCGCGATGTCCGCCAGCCCCATTTCGCCCGCCCGCACCAGCATATGGCCGATGCGCGGCTCCAGCGGCAGCTTCGCCAGCGCCTTGCCATGCGCGGTGATTCGCCCGTCCGCGTCCAACGCCTCCAGCACGGTCAGCCTTTTGCGCGCTTCCGCCACCGCAGCGCCCGGCGGCGCGTCCAGCCAGCGCAGCTCAGCCGGATCGCTCACCCCCCAGAGCGCGCAGTCGAGGATCAGGCTGGAAAGGTCGCTCTCCAATATCTCCGGCGGGTCGAAGGGCGGCATGCCCGCCGTCGCCGCCGCTTCCCACAGGCGATAGGCGACGCCGGGCCGTTGCCGCGCAGCGCGACCGGCGCGCTGGGTCGTCGCCGCCTGGCTCGCCCGCTCCGTCACCAGCCGCGTCACCCCAGCCGCCCGGTCATAGCGCGGCCGCCGCGCCAGCCCGCTATCGACCACGATCCGTACGCCGTCGATGGTCAGGCTGGTTTCCGCAATGGAGGTGGCGAGGATCACTTTCCGCCGCCCTTCCCGCGAAGGCCGGATCGCCGCCCGCTGCGCCGCCGGATCGAGCGACCCGTGCAGCTTGTGGACTTCCACGCCTGCGCCTTCCAGCCGATCCGCCGTCCGCTCGATCTCCGCCACGCCGGGCAGGAAGGCGAGCAGATCGCCCTCGGCTTCCTCGCTCAGCGCCCGGCGGATGGTCGCCGCCATCTCATCCTCGATCCGCTTTTCCGCGGCGCGCCCGACATGGCGCAGCGCCAGCGGCTGGATGCGGCCTTCGCTCTCCACGACCGGAGCGCCGTCCAACAGCGCGGCAAAGCGCGCCCCGTCCAGCGTTGCGGACATGGGCACGATCCGCAGGTCGGGCCGCAGCGCGCCCTGGGCATCAAGGGCCAAGGCCAGCCCGAAATCGCCGTCCAGGCTGCGCTCATGCACTTCGTCGAAAAGGACGGCGGACACGCCCGAAAGCTCGGGATCATCCTGAATCCGCCGGACGAAAATGCCTTCGGTCAGCACCAGTAGCCTTGTGGCCTTGGAGGTTTTCGAATCCAGGCGCGTCGCATAGCCGACCGTGCCGCCCACATTCTCGCCCATCAACTCGGCAATCCGCTCCGCCGCCGCCCGTGCCGCCAGCCGCCGGGGGGAAAGCAGCAGAAGCTGGCCCGTGCACCATGGCTCGTTCAGCAGGGCGGGGGCCACGGCCGTCGTCTTGCCCGCGCCCGGCGGCGCCACCAGTACGGCATTGCTGCCTTTGCGCAAGGTGGCGAGCAGGTCGGGCAGGACGGCATGGATCGGCAAGGGGATCGGCAGGGCGGTCATCGCTGCCCCCTCTCGCGCCATTCGCGCCTCAACGCAATGATTCAGCCGAACAGCAGCGCGTGGATCGGGTTCTTGGGATCCAGCAGCATCTTGGCGGTGAGCGCCAGCGACATGACGATCAGCAGCGGCCGGATCAACCGGCTGCCGAAGCGCATCGCCAGGCGCGATCCGATCTGCCCGCCGGTGATGCTGCCCACCGCCATGGCGAGGCCGACGATCCAGATCACATGCTCGCCCACGATCATGATGAGCAGCCCGGCCAGGTTGCTGGCGAAATTGGCCGCCTTCGTCTGTGCCGTTGCGCGGACAAGGCCAAGGCCACCTAAAGCGATGAATATAGTGGTGTAGAACGCCCCAGCGCCCGGCCCGAAAAAGCCGTCATAAAAGCCGATCGCGCCGATCAGCAGGCTGAGGATCACGATGCCGACCCGCTGGTGCCGGTCCATTTCGCTGATCTTGGGCGAAAAGGTGAAATAGGCCGCCAGCGCGATCAGCAGCGCGGGCATCAGTCCGGCGAGGATGGACGGGTCGACCCGCTGCAACAGCCATGCCCCGCCCGCCGAGCCGACAAAGGCGGCGATCAGCGGCCAGCGATAGGCCTTGAGGTCCATATGTCCCGCCCGCGCATAGGCGATGCAGGCGCCGAACGTGCCGAGCGAGGATTGCAGCTTGTTGGTCGCGACGGCTGGTACGGGCGGGATCCCGGCGGCGAGCAAGGCGGGCAGGGCGATCAGCCCGCCGCCGCCCGCCATCGCGTCGATGCATCCCGCCATCAGCGCGGCGGCCATGAGGAAGGCGATGGTTTCAGGGGAGGGGATCATGGGTGGCGGGCAGTCTTGGCGGAATGAAGCGCACCGTACTCCTGCGTAGGCAGGAGCCCAGTTCAGGCGGTGGGACTGGGTTCCTGCCTACGCAGGAACACGACAATTGAAACGAACTGGCCTGCCAAAACCCTCAATAGGCTCGCGCAATCGCGAACTCGACCCCTTCGGTCAGCGCTGCCTTGGCCTTGCCATTGTCGAACATGCCGAGCGCGTCGATCGCCCGCTGGCCGTAATGCCGGGCCCGCGCCAGCGTATCGGCAATCGCGCCGGTCTTGCGCAGCAGGCCGGTCGCATGAGCGAGGTCTTCGTCGCTCACCCGGTTGCCCGCGATTGCCTGCTTCCAGAAGCTGCGTTCCTCGTCCGAACCGCGCGCATAGGCCAGGATCACCGGCAGCGTCACCTTGCCGTCGCGGAAATCGTCGCCCGCATCCTTGCCCATGGTCGCGCCGTCCGACTCATAGTCGATGGCGTCGTCGATGAGCTGGAAGGCGATGCCCAGATTGCGGCCATAGACGTCGAGCGCCTGCTCCTCCGCCTCGTTGCGGTCGGCCACCACGGCGGAAATCCGGCACGCGGCGGCAAACAGGGCGGCGGTTTTGGCGCCGATGATGTCGAGATATTGCTCTTCGCTGGTGTCGATCTTGCGCTGGGCGGTGAGCTGGTTGACCTCGCCCTCCGCGATCACGGCGGAGGCGTTGGAGAGGATCTTCAGCACCTTGAGCGACTCCGCCTCCACCATCAGCTCGAAAGAGCAGGAGAAGAGGAAATCGCCTACCAGCACGCTGGCGCTGTTGCCCCAGATGATGTTGGCGGTCTTGCGGCCGCGGCGCAGCCCCGACCCGTCGACCACATCGTCATGCAGCAGGGTCGCGGTGTGGATGAATTCGACCGCGGCGGCCAGCTTGTAGTGGCGCGACCCGGCATAACCCACCAGATCGGCGCAGGCGAGGGTCAGCATCGGTCGCATCCGCTTGCCGCCGCCCGCGATCAGATGGCCGGCCAGTTCCGGGATCAGCGGAATGCGCGACTGCATCCGGTCCAGGATAACGGCATTCACCTGGTTCATGCCCTCAGCGACCAGCGCCATCATGGGGGCGAGCGAAGGCGCGCTGCTGGCGCGGCCGATGGGATGGACATTGCCGGTGGCGGATGCTGTCATGACAAGCGCCATGTGGCGGCGGGAAATGCTAAAGGCAAGCGGGAATAGCTTGCGCGGGCGCCCGGAAGCGGCAAAAAGCGCCTCGAATAACCGGAGGACCATAGTGGACGAGACTTTGAAGCGCTATCGCGAGAGCATCGACAATATCGACGCGGCGCTGGTCTTCATGCTGGCGGAGCGGTTCAAGATCACCCAGGCGGTGGGGGAGCACAAGGCGACCCACGATCTGCCGCCCGCCGATCCGGGGCGCGAGGAACGCCAGATCGCGCGTCTGCGCCAACTTGCGACCGACGCCAATCTGGACCCCGATTTCACGGAAAAATTCCTGCGCTTCATCATCGATGAGGTGATCCGCCACCATGAAAGGTTGCGCGAAAATCAGGCTTGAGGTCAGGCCGGTTCCGCGATTTCCTGATTGCGCGCCGGCCGGGTGGAGCGCCCCAGCATCACCCCGCCCAGCGCCAGCGCGAAGCCGATGAGCTGCACCGGCCCCAGCCGCTCCCCGAACAGGGCCCAAGCCTCGATGGCGGCGAGCGGCGGCACCAGCAGCAACAGCATCGACATGCGCGTCGGCCCCTGATGCCGCACCAGCCACACCAGCAGCGACAGCCCGCCCGCCGACAGCACCAGCACGGACCAGGCCAGGCCGAGCCAGAGGATGGGATTCCCGTCCCAACGATATTCACCCACGATCAGCGCCGCTGTCAGCGCGACCAGCGCGCCGCCCGCATTCTGCACCGCGCCTGAAACCGCGATGCCGTCCCCGGCGATCGCGCCCCGCTGGATCAGCGTGCCGCCCGCCATGCCCAGCACGGCCACCATTCCGGCAAATGCAGGCCACAGCGCGATCGACCCCGCGCCCGACCGTTCGATCGCGGGAAGCAGCACGCAGCCGACCCCCATGATCGCGATTCCCAACCCGCCCCAGGCGCGCGTCGGCAACCGGTCGCCCAGGAAAGCGACGCTCGCCACCGCCACCGCCAGCGGCTGGAGCGCGCCCAGCAGAGCCATGATCCCGGCGGGCATGCCGTTGTTCACCGCCCACCAACTGAGCGTCAGATAGAAGCCATGCAGCATCGCGCCCGCCGCGAGGTGAAGCGCCAGCCGCCGTCCGCGCGGCAGGGCCTGCTGCGCATAGAGCGCGGCTCCGGCCAACAGTAGCGTCGTCAGCGACAGTCGGATGGCAAGGATCAGCTCCGGCGCGGCATGCGGCACCATGGCTCGCGCCACGATGAAGCCGGTCGACCAGATGAGGACGAAGAGAAGGGCGGCGACAGCGGCGATCATGGTCGCGCCTTTGGCCTATCGGCGCCCGGCTGTCGAGGTTTGGCCATGGCTGCCAATTGACGCACCGTGCTCCTGCGCAGGCAGGAGCCCAGTCCCACCGCCTGTGGGTCAATGCACCGTTTTGAACTGGGCTCCTGCCTGCGCAGGAGCACGGTGCGTCTTATGTCTCCGGCGGGCGTGTCCGCACGTCTCGCTTATTCCCGTCCCGCCCGGATCGCCGCGCCTCCGGCAAAGGGCGTGATCGCGACCAGCAGCAGCGATGCCGCCCCCAGAAATTTGAGCGCCGCGCCGCTGCCGTCGCCTAATGTCCCCGCGCCGAAGATCAGCAGCGGCACCGCCAGCGGCAGCGCCAACAATCCCGCCAACGCCCCGCTCGATCGCAATCCCGCCGTCAGCGTCGCCACCAGCAGCCCCAGCGCCGCCAAAGCGGGCGTGCCGATCAGCAATCCCGCCTCCAGCAAGCCGATGGTCGCCCCGTCGAGCTTCAGCAGGGCGGCGGCGGGCAAGGTGGCGATCATGAGCGCAGGGCCGAAGCCCAGCCAATGCGCGATCAGCCGCGCCAGCACGACCATCTCTTCCCCGATCCCGCGCAGGGCGATCTGGTCGAGCACGCCTGCGTCCCGGTCCGGCGCCACCAGCCGGTCGACCGGCAAAAGGCTGGCGAGCAGCGCCGCGATCCACAGCATCCCCCCGCCGGTCCGCCGCAGCAGCGCCGCATCCGGCCCCACGGCAAAGGGATAGAGGCTGGCGACCAGCAGCAGGAAGGCGACGGGCAGCCACAGTCCGGCGGATTGCCAGGCCTGCCGCAAATCCCGGCTCGCCAGCGTCAGGAGGATGTTCACGCCTCCTCCTCCGCCGCCGCGACATAGTCCTGCATCGCAAGCACCACCGGCGTTGCCAGCGGCAGCGGCTGGTGCGACGCCGCCACCACGATGCCGCCGCGTTCCAGATGCGCCGCCACCGCTTCGCCCAGCAGTCCCAGCGCCGCGTCGTCCAGGCCATTGCCCGGTTCGTCCAGCAGCCAGATCGGCGCGCCGCCCGCCATCACTCGCGCTAGCGCCGCCCGCTTGCGCTGCCCGGTCGACAGCATGCGCACCGGCACCTGGCGAAGCGGCTCCAGCGCCATTGCCGCCAAAGCCGCGTCCACCGCGCCTGGCGCCGCCGCATCCAGCCGTGCCCAGAAACCGAGCGCCGCGCCGAGCGGCTGTTCCATGTCCAGCGCCAGCCGTTCGTCGGTCAGCGCGACCTGGCCATGGCGCTCCACCATCCCCGCCGACGCGCGCAGCAGCCCTGCGCAGATGCGCATCAGGCTGGACTTGCCGATGCCGTTCGGCCCCTTCAGCAGCGCGCTGCCGCCCGGCTCCATCGCCAGGTCGACGCCGCGGAACAGCAACCGCCCGCCGCGCGCGCAGGCGACGCCCGACAGGTGCAATCCCACCCGGCTCATAGGGTGACCATGTCCTCCAGCACATGCATGTCGAGGTCGGACAGGCCGAAATGATGGCCGATCTCATGCACCACCACATGGGTGATCAGCATGTCGAGCGGCACGCCGGTTTCCACCCATTCGTCCAGCAGCGGGCGGCGGAACAAATGCACGGTCGGCGGCAGGTCGCCGGTCTGCGCCGCTTCGCCCACCGGCCGACCGGAATAAAGGCCGGTAAGGCCGAAGGGGTCGTCGATCTCCATCTCCTTGAGGATGGCCGGATCGGCAAATTCCTCCACGAACAGCACGACGTTCGCAAGATGCGACCGGAACGGTTCGGGCAGGCGCGACAGCGCCTTCAGCGCCAAGCTTTCAATATCCTCGCGCGTCGGCGCAAATCGGGGTGGTTGACCGGCATCGTCCATAGGGAGGACATAAAGCATGTTCCGAATCGTCTGCAAACTCTCGACGCACCGGAAAATGGGTTAATGCCGCTGGAATGAGGGCGGAGACAAAGGCAGGAAAGACGATGATCGCGAAACTGGATGGAGAGGAACGGGCTTTGGCGCTCAAGGATTTGCCCGAATGGGCGGCCGTCCAGGAACCGGACGGCATCCGGCGCCTTTTCACCTTCAGGGACTTCACTGCCGCCTTCGGCTTCATGACGCAGGTGGCGCTGCTCGCGGAAAAGGCGGATCACCATCCCGAATGGTCGAACGTCTACAACCGGGTCGACATCACGCTGACCACCCATGACGCAGGCGGCCTGTCGCGCCGCGACATCGACCTTGCCGCCAAGATCGACGCGCTATTGTGACGCATTCCCCTCGATCCGCTCGTCATAGCCGCTGAGCGCGGAGATGACCGCCGGATCATGGGCATAAAGTTGCCGCAGCAGCGCCAGCCGGGTGTCGGTGCCCGTGCACAGCTCCGCGATATTCTCCTGCAAATAGGCGAGCCGCTCGGCATCATAGGCTTCCTCGCCGCGGAAATGGTCGCAACTGTCGCGGTCGACCATGTAGCGGGTCACCTCATCGGGGAAAGGCCGGGCGTCGGCCGCGCCGTCGGCGGGCGGCAGGTCCGGGACAGGGGCCGGCATGTCGACGGGAGAGGGCTTGATCGGCGCGGTCCGGACCGGGTCGGAGGATGCCGGACGCGGGGCTTTTGGTTCTTTCTCCCGCGCTGCCTGCATATCGGCAAGGGCGGGATCAATGTCGGGCAGAATCGCGGGTGCCGATGCCGTGGCCGCCGCTTCGCGGGGCGGCGGCGCATCCTGCGTCATGGACGAATCGGACAGGGTGGGCTGCCGAGTGGTGCCTTCCTCCGCGTTCGCCCGCTTGCCGGGCGCGGGGGCACAACCGGCCAGCAGCGCCAACAGCATCATCGGAAACAGCGTCTGGCCTGCCCTCACCCGATCTCCTCTCGCAAGCTGGCGATCAGATCAGCGACATGGTCCAGCCGCTCTTCTTCTTCATCGAGGATCGCCAGAAAAGCGGTTCGCCTATACTGATGCACCGCCTCCTGCGAAAGACGGCTTGCCGCGGGCAATGCCGAAATCACGATATCCAGAAGCCGCTCCACCCCATGGAGCCGCCCCCAGAGATAATCATTCTCGCGATAGGCGCGGCTGAAAAAGGCGCCGAAATTGTTGAATTCAATGCCTTTCAGCGTCGCTTCCGCCCCGCCGGGCCGGATCGCGCCGCAATCTTCCGGCGAAATCCGGTCGACCTTGACCGGATCATATTCGTCCATACCATGGCCTTGCAGCAGCGGCAGGGTGGCGATGTCGTAGAAAGGAAAGCCGAGATAGGCGAGCAGCATCGTCCGCCGCGCCGCCTTGGGCAGCGCCGCCAAAGCATCGGCCAGCATCATGTCGGCGGCTTCGTCGCGTTCGCGCAGGCCGCGCAACCGCGCCACCGCCTCCAGCGCGGCGCCGGGATCGCTGGGCACTTCCCGCGCCGCGGCCTTGATCTCGCCCCCGGTACCATTATTGTAGAAATCGATGCCCTCGCATTCGGTATAATGGGACAGGGCGGCGTAGATGGCGTCGTGCATCTTCTGGACGGCGGCATCGTCCGCCGCCGCCTCCACCTCCAGCGTATCGGCCAGTCGCCGCGCCAGGAAGCGCAGGCGGCGGATGCGGAAGGGCAGGTCGTGCTGGCGGAAGAAGCCGACCGGGGCGGAGGCTGGGCCGACATCCTCGGTCAATCGGTCCGCGCCGATCGCGCGCACATGGCTCCACAGCGCCTGGCGGTAGCTTTCGCGCATCAACGGGCTTTCCTCCCCGCTCAGGCGGAACAGCAGGTCGGCCAAATCCTCGACGATGCCGGAGAGCTTCAGATGTCCATAAGCGGGAAAGGCGAAACCGGCGGAATTGGCCGCCCGCTGCTGTGCCTTGCTGCGCCAGGCCGAAAGCCGGGCAGGCGTGGGCCGGTCGAGGAACAGCATGCCGCCGATGGTGTTCTCCACCTCCGCCTCGATCCCCGGCCGCAAGGCGTTCAATATGCGCACCATGCGCCGGATGCGGGCGCTGTGCCGGTCGATCGCCTCCAGATTGTCGCGGATCGGCTGTTCTCGGGGAATGTCGCTCAGCGCGCCGAAGATGGTGCGGAAGAAGCCGGGCAGCGGCGCCTCCTCGCCCGAAGGGGCCTCCTCCGCCTCGCCCTGCCGGTTGAGCTGGATCGACCGGTGGCCGGGCTTGGGATCGATATAGACGAATCGCCGGTCGACCTCCCGCCGGGAGGGCCGATTCTTGAGCGCGCCGATGGCCTGCGCGAAGGGGGCGTTGGCCAGCACCGATCCGTCGATCAGCACCGCATCCTCGGCGCGTCCCTGGGCGGCGTGGCGGGGCAGGGTCCGCGCCAGAAAGGCGTCCCGCGTCGGCCAGGCGCGATGACGGCGCTTCAGTACCCGGTCCAGCTCGCGCACGGTGAAGGGAGGGAAGGCGCCGGGGAAGCTGGCAGTGGCGCGGGCGGCGAAGACCAGCTCGGCCGGATCGGCAAGACTGCGCCCGCTTCGCCCGCGCGCGCGAAAGCCGATGGACAGGCGATGCTCCGTTTCCACCACCTGCGGCGGGCTGTTGAGGTTCAGGCTCTGCGGGTGCCCCTCGAAATCGGTGACGGTGACGAACAGGTCCAGCGGATGACCGGCGGGCAGCAGCGCCGGGCCGCGCCCGGTCGCCTCCATCGCGTCGAAGGCATCCAGAATCATGGCGGTGAACACTTCGCCGCCAAAGGGCGGCTCGAACCAGCGGGAGCGGATGAAGTGCGACAGCTTGTGCCGCACCTCCTCCCGCGTGTCGGGGGCGACGGTGCGCTCGACCGTATCGCCCGGATGCCGCGCCGCCATCCAGACGAGCGGCGTCGCCCAGAATTTGGTGAGCCGCCGCGCCGGGCGGGCGTCGGGGTCCAGCAGCTTTTCGACGTCGGCATTGTCCAGCCACATGTCGGTCAGCGGGTCGAGCGACTGGCCGGTCTCTATCGCCTGCGCCAGGAAGATGCCGTTGATGCCGCCCGCGCTGGCCCCGGCGATGATGTCCGGCATCACCCGCAATCTGACGCCGCAGGCCTTTTCCAGATCCCCCAGCAGCCTGCGATAGACCGCCTCGCTGCTGTTGCCCGACGGTACGCCGTCGTGAAAGGCCCGGCTGGCGCGGGCCAGATGCCAGATTTCCTTGGTGATGCCGTGCATGTAGACGGCCAGGCTGATCCCGCCATAGCAGACCAGTGCGAGCCTGAGTTCCCGCTCTTTCATGGGGTTGAGAGTCGCAGAGCAGGGGAGGCTTGTCGAGGGGGCGTTAACATCCTGTCATGCTGAACTTGTTTCAGCATCCATCGTGCCTCTTGGAACCGCCGCGCATGGGGCGAAATGGATGCTGAAACAAGTTTAGCATGACGAATGGGCGTGGGCCGGTTCTTTCGGCCTCACCTCAGCTTAAACTCTGCCCAGATCGGCAGATGATCCGACGCCTTCCGCGCCCCCGCGCTTTCATGCACGCCGCAATCGACCAGCTTCAACTGCCCGCAATGCATGATCCGGTCGAGCCGCGCCACCGGCCGTCGCGCATGGAAGGACCGGCCGCAGGGCGCGAAGCTGTAATGCCGCGCAAAATCCGCCAGGCATCCCCGTTCCGCGCTCCATTCGTTGAGGTCGCCCATCAGCACTGTCGGCATGGTGTCGCGCAGGCCCGCCGCGTGGATCACCGCCGACGCCTGCTTGCGCCGCCACAGCCCCGACAGGTCGAGATGCATGCCGAAGATGCGCATCGACGCCTTGCCCAGCGTCACTTCCGCCATGGTCGCGCCGCGCGGTTCCAGGCAGGGCAGGTGCAGAACGTCATGCGTTCCGATCTCCACATCCTTGCGCACCAATATCGCATTGCCGTGCCAGCCCATGGAATCGACATGCACGTTGAGCGGCACCGGCTTGTAGGGGCTGATGCTCTCCAGCAGCCAGGGGGGCAGCGCCGCCGACCGCCCGCCGAAGCGTCGGTCCGCTTCCTGCAGGGCGATGATGTCGGCGTCGAGTTCGTTCAGCACCTCGATCACCCGCTCGGGAACGCGGCGGCGGTCGGTGCCTATGGCCTTGCGGATATTGTAGCTCGCGACGCGAAAGGTCTTCATGGCGAAACAATGCGCCACTCCGCGCCCGGTTTCCATGGGAAGATGCAAAGAGCATTGTGTTCCACATATGTTCTGATATGCGTGCCTCATGGCCAAGGCAAAGCGAAAATTCGTCTGTCAGCAATGCGGCACGGTATCCAGCCGGTGGCAGGGGCAGTGCGACGACTGCGGCGAATGGAACAGCATCGTCGAGGAAGCGGCGGAGACGGTCTTTTCCGCCCGCCACGACCTTCATGCCGGCGGCCGCGCGCTGACGCTGGTGGGCCTGGACGACAAGGTCGAACTGCCGCCGCGCACCACCACCGGTATCGCGGAATTCGACCGCGCGCTGGGCGGCGGCATCGTGACCGGCTCCGCCACGCTGATCGGCGGCGATCCCGGCATCGGCAAGTCGACGCTGCTGCTTCAGGCCGCCGCTCGTATCGCCACGGCCGGCCACAGCGTCGCCTATATCAGCGGCGAGGAAGCGTCGGATCAGGTCCGCCTGCGCGCGCAGCGCCTGGGCCTGGGCAATGCGCCCGTGCAGCTCGCCAGCGCCACCTCCGTCCGCGACATATTGACGACGCTGGGGGAGGGCGCGCCGCCCGCGCTGCTCATTATCGATTCGATCCAGACGATGCACAGCGACCTGATCGAAGGCGCGCCCGGCACGGTCAGTCAGGTTCGCGCCTCTTCGCAGGAGTTGATCCGCTTCGCCAAGCAGCGCGGCACGGCGCTGATCCTGGTGGGCCATGTCACCAAGGACGGCAGCATCGCCGGTCCCCGCGTGCTGGAGCATATGGTCGACACGGTGCTGAGCTTCGAGGGCGAGCGGAGCCATCAATATCGCATCCTGCGCGCCATCAAGAACCGCTTCGGCGGCACGGACGAGATCGGCGTCTTCGCCATGGTGGCGGAGGGGCTGGAGGAAGTCGCCAATCCCTCCGCGCTCTTCCTCACCCATCGCGACGAGAATGTGACCGGGGCGACGGTCTTCCCCGCGCTGGAGGGCACGCGCCCGGTGCTGGTCGAGATTCAGGCGCTGGTCGTCCGCCTTTCCAGCGGCGCGACGCCACGCCGCGCCGTGGTCGGCTGGGACAGCGGGCGGCTTGCCATGGTGCTTGCCGTGCTGGAGGCGCGCTGCGGCCTCAGTTTTTCGACCTGCGAAGTCTATCTCAATGTCGCGGGCGGTTATCGCCTGTCGGACCCGGCCGCCGACCTGGCCGTCGCGGCGGCGCTCATGTCCGCCTTATCCGAGCGTCCGGTGCCCGCCGACGTCGTTCTGTTCGGTGAGATTGCGCTGTCGGGGGAATTGCGCCCCGTCGCGCATTCGCCGCTGCGATTGCGCGAAGCGGCCAAGCTGGGCTTCAATCGCGCCTTCGTCCCCGCCGCCGTGGCCGATGGGGTCAAGGGCATTTCGGTGAGCGGCTACCGCGCCCTCGCGCAACTTGTTGACCAGATGCTTGGTCGCGGATAGCCAGCACTGCGATGAACGCGATCGATATTCTCGTCCTCCTTCTGATCGGCGGCTGCGCGATCTTCGGCCTGATACGCGGTTTCGTGCAGGAAACGCTGTCGCTGATCGCATGGGTGCTGGGGATCTTCGCGATCCGGCTGTTCCATGCTTCGGCCACCGAATTGCTCGATGGTTTCGTCGGGACCACCAGCGGCGCGGCGGTGCTCGCCTTTGCTCTGGTCTTCGGCATCACCTTCGGCGCGGGCAAGCTGCTTGCCCATGCGATCGGCCGTCGCACGCGCCAGTCGGTCCTCGGTCCCGTCGACCGGGTGCTGGGCGCGGGCTTCGGCGCGGTCAAGGGGCTGATCGGCGCGACGCTGGTGTTTCTGGCGTTCAGCCTGGTCTACGACACTTTCTATGGCAGCGGTGCCCGTCGCCCGGACTGGCTGTCCGACGCGCGCACCTATCCGCTGCTCAACGCCAGCGGTCAGGCGATCAGCGAGTTCGTCGCGGAACGCCGGGCGCGCAAGCCTGTCGAGACGGAGTAAGGGCGGGGCTGGCTTGCCCTGATGCTGGCCGGGAAGCGGGTTACTCGGCCACCGATCTGGACTGCCTGTCCGATGAGGTAGCCTGAACAGGACAAATTTCAGGCTTGGGCAATGGGGGCGTCTGATCTTCCCCATCACCACCGCTTTCCAGCGGCTTCGGAGAGACTTCACGACAGACGCGGTCTTGCTCGTTGAAGCATGAGGGCGAAGCGAGGGATGACGCGATTGACAGCGCGTCGCATTCCCGCGAAAAGAACAAATCAGGAACAAATATATGGCCGAGTCGGTGAACAGCCTCGCTGCCTTGAGGCGGCATATCGCATCGCTGGAGGGCGTTCCAGCCGCGCAGTCCCATGCGCGGGTGGAAACCGGCCATGCGCCGCTCGACCATGCGCTGGATGGCGGTTTGGCGCGGGGCCGGGTGCATGAATTCTTCGCCGCGACGGAGGAAGCTGCGGCGGGAGCGGGGCTGGCACTGATTCTCGGGCGGCTGGCTGCAGGGGAAGCGCCCCTGCTCTGGCTGCGAACGCTGGCGGCGGGCCGAGCCGGAGGCATGCTCTACGGTCCCGGATTGGCGGCATTGGGCATTGATCCCGAACGGCTGGTGATCGGCCTGATGGCCGATGACGGCACGCTGCTGCGCGCCGCGGTGGATGCGTTGCGTTGTCCGGCCCTGGGCGCGCTGGTGGTGGAGCTGCGCGGCGCGGCGCCCTTGCTCGACCTGACGGCCAGCCGGCGCCTGGCGCTGGCGGCGGAGGCGTCGGGCGTGACGGCCTTCATGCTGCGGATAGGCGGCGATCCTGCGCCGAGCGCGGCGGACACGCGCTGGCGGGTGGCGGCGGCGCCTTCGCTGCCCGTGCCGGGAAACGGGCCGGGCATGAGCGCCTTCGACCTCAGCCTGTTGCGGCGGCGGGCGGGGCGGGATGGGCTCGCCTGGCGGCTGGTCTGGGACAATGGCCGGGGCATGTTCGAAGAGAGTGGAGATGGGCGCGATGAACGCCATGACCTTGGCCGGAGTGGCGGGGAACAGAATGGCAGGAGACGGGATGGCGGAGGACGCGACCGGCAAGCGCCGCTATCTGGCGCTGTGGTTTCCGTTTCTGCCGATCGACCGGCTGCGGATCGCGCGGCCTGATCTCTGGGCGGCGCAGGGCGAAGGTCCGGCGGTCGTCGTTGAGCAGGTGCGCGGCGCGATGCGGCTGGCGACGTTGGACGCCGATGCCGTGGCGCTGGGCCTGACGCCGGGCATGACGCTGGCCGACGCCCGCGCGCGGGAGCCCGATCTGCGCGTGTTCGATGCCGATCCCCATGGCGATCAGGACTGGTTGGAGCGGCTGTGCGATGGCTGCGCCCGCTATACGCCGGTCGCGGCGCTCGATTCGCCCTTCGGCCTGATGCTCGACATTACGGGCTGCGCGCATCTCTGGGGCGGGGAGGAGATGTTGGCGCGCGAGGCGGCCGAACGGCTGGAGCGCCATGGCATGCGGGTGCGCCATGCCCTTGCCGGGACGGCGGAGGGCGCGCACGCGCTGTGCCGCTTTCCCGTGGGCGCGGCGGCGGATGAGGAGGCGGCCCTGCGACGCCTGCCGGTCGAGGCATTGCGGCTGGAGGAGGAAAGCGGGGTGGCGTTGCGCCGGGCGGGGTTGCGGACCGTGGGCGATCTGGCGGCGCGTCCGGCGGCGGTCCTGGCCTCGCGCTTCGGCGCGGAAGCGGTGGACGCGCTGCATGCCTTGCTTGGGCTGGGGCGGCGGCCGCTCGCCCCCCGGCGGCCGCGTCCGGCGATCCGGATCGAACGGCGCTTTGCCGAACCGATGGGCAGCACCGCCTTTGCCCTGAAAATGCTGAAAGAAATGGCGGCCGAGGCGGGGGAGCGGCTGGGGGAGCGCGGCCAAGGCGGCCGGCGGTTCGAGGCGCTGTTCTTCCGCAGCGACGGCTTGGCCTTTCCGTTGCGGGTCGAGACCAGCCTGCCGGTGCGCGATGCGCCTGCGATCATGCGGCTGGTGCAGGAACGGATCGATGCGTTGTCCGATCCGCTCGATCCGGGCTTCGGCTTTGACATGCTGCGCCTTTCCGTGCCCCATGCCGAGCCGATGGCGCCGACGCAATTGGCGTTGGAAGGGGGCGAGGCGCGCAAGGAGGAAAGCGTTGCGGCGCTGGTCGACCGGCTGTCGATCCGGGCGGGACGGGCGCGCATCCAGCGGCTTCACCCGAGCGACAGCCATATTCCCGAACAGGCCCAGCTTGCTCTTCCCGCCGTGGAAAGCCGCGTCCCCATGAGCTGGCCGCACGGCCAGGAGCCGGGCGATCCGCCGATGCGCCCGCTGCATCTGTTCGATCCGCCCCAGCCGATCGATGTGGTGGCGGAGGTGCCCGACGGTCCGCCGCATCGTTTCCGCTGGCGGCGGGCTTTGCATGAAGTGACGCGTTACGAAGGCCCCGAACGCATTGCGCCCGAATGGTGGAAGGCCAAGGACGGCGCGCTGGAGGGGGAAAGCGTCGGGCTGACGCGCGACTATTACCGGGTCGAGGATGCGCGGGGGCGGCGCTACTGGATTTTTCGCCACGGGCTTTACGGGACCGAAGTGGTGCATCCGGGTTGGTATATCCATGGCCTGTTCGCATGAAACGGAACGGCGGACCCGATCCGGCCAGTGTCCCACCTTTTGCCGAACTGGTGGCCGCGACCAATTTCTCCTTCCTGCGCGGCGCGTCCCATGCGCAGGATATGGTGACGCGGGCCATCGCCCTGGACCTTGAGGGGCTGGGCATAGCCGACCGCAACACGGTTGCTGGGGTGGTCCGCGCTCATGTCGCGCGCAAGCGTTGGCCCGAACGGATGCGCGAGGCTCTGCTGGAGGCGCGCAAGGAAGCGGGCGCGCCGCTGCAACTCAGCGAGGAGGAGGAGTGCGCTTGCCGGACCGATTTGCGCCTGATCGTCGGTGCGCGGCTGGTCTTTGCCGACGGCACGCCGGACATCGTCGCCTATCCGGCGACGCGGCGGGGCTGGGGCGAACTCACCAAATTGCTGACCGTCGGCAATCTCCGGTCGGTCAAGGGCGACTGCATCCTGCATTATGAGGATCTGACCGCCTATCTTGACGATCTGCTGTTGATCGTGATGCCCTGTTCCACCGCCACCGAGCAGATCGCGCATCGCAACCCGGTGGACTATGATTATGATGACCGGCCGCCGAAGGAAGCGATCAGGCAGGGCCATCTCAGCCTTGTGCCGCCGCCGGCTCCCTCCGACCTGGAAGAGCTTCTGGCGCGATTGTCGCGCCTGGCGCCGGGTCGTGTCTGGCTCGCCGCCGCGCTGGGCCGGAATGGGCGGGATGCGCGGCGGCTGGCGCGGTTCAAGGCGCTTGCGGCGGCGGCGGGCGTGCCTTTGCTCGCGACCATGGATGCGCTTTACGCCAGTCCGGAGCAGCGCCCCTTGCAGGACGTGTTGAGCTGCATCCGCGAAGGCGCCGGCATCGCCAAGGCGGGACGTCTGCTGGAGGCGAATGCGGAAAGACATGTCCACAGCCCTGCCGAGATCGCCCGTCTGTTCCGAGATTGTCCGGAGGCGGTGGCGGAAAGCGGGCGTTTCTTGAGCCAGGTGCATTTCACGCTCGACCAGCTTGCCTATGAATATCCCCATGAACCCGTGCCGGAGGGCTGGACGGCGCAGCAATGGCTGGAGGAACTGACCTGGTCGGCCGCCCATGCCCGTTATGGGGCGCGCCTTCCCCTGAAGGTGCGCACGTTGCTGAAGGAAGAATTCGACCTGATCGCCAAGCGCAACTATGCCTATTATTTCCTGACCGTTCACGACATCGTGGCCTTTGCCCGGACGAAGGGAATACTCTGCCAGGGCCGGGGTTCGGCGGCGAACAGCATGGTCTGTTTCCTGCTCGGCGTGACCTCCGTCGATCCGCGTCGGCACGACCTGCTCTTTTCTCGCTTCGTGTCCGAGGAGCGCAACGAACCGCCCGACATCGACGTGGATTTCGAGCATGAGCGGCGTGAGGAGGTCATGCAATATATCTATGAGCGCTATGGCCGCCACCGCGCCGGGATCGCCGCGACCGTCATTCATTATCGCTCGCGCAGCGCCGTGCGCGAAGTGGCGAAGGTGCTGGGCCTCAGCGATGATGTGGCGACGCGTCTGTCCAGCACGGTTTGGGGCAGCTATTCCGGCGATATGGGCGATGCGCGGATCGTGGAGGCGGGCTTTGCGCTCGACAATCCGCAGATCGTGCAGTTGAAGGCCATTGTCGACCAGTTGCTGTCTCAGCCCTTTCCACGTCACCTGTCGCAGCATGTGGGCGGCTTCGTACTGACGCAGAACCGGCTCGACGAGACGGTGCCGCTGCATCACGCGGCGATGAAGGAACGCAGCTTCATCGAGTGGGACAAGGATGACATCGACGCCCTCGGCTTGATGAAGGTCGACGTGCTGGCGCTGGGGATGCTGAGCTGCATCCGCCGGGCGTTCGACCTGATGCGGGAACAGGGGCTGGGCGACCATCAACTGACGGTCGATATGGAGGCGGAGGACGAGGCCGTCTATGACATGCTGTGCAAGGGCGACAGCATCGGCGTGTTCCAAGTGGAAAGCCGGGCGCAGATCAACATGCTGCCAAGGCTGAAGCCGCGCAAGATTTACGACCTTACCGTCCAGGTCGCGATCGTCCGGCCGGGACCGATCGAAGGCAATATGGTGCACCCCTATTTGCGGCGGCGATGCGGGGAGGAGAAGGTCGAATATCCCCGGCCTTCGCCGCATCACGGACCTGCCGATGAATTGGTGAAATTGCTGGGCGAGACTTATGGCGTGCCGCTGTTCCAGGAGCAGGCGATGAAGCTTGCCATCACGGCGGCGGGTTTCAAGCCGGCGGAGGCCGATGCCCTGCGCCGCGCCATGGCGACATTCCGCAATGTCGGCACCATCCATCATTTCCGCGAGAAGATGATCAGGGGCATGGTCGAACGCGGCTATGAGGCGGAGTTCGCCCAGCGCTGCTTCAAGCAGATCGAGGGCTTCGGCAGCTATGGCTTTCCGGAGAGCCATGCGCTGTCCTTCGCGCGGCTGGTCTATGTGTCGGCCTGGATCAAATGCCACCAGCCCGCCGTGTTCGCCTGCGCGCTGCTGAATTCGCAGCCCATGGGTTTCTATGCCCCGGCGCAACTCGTGCGGGATGCGCGGGAGCATGGCGTCACCGTGCATGATGTCGATGTGAATATGAGCGGGTGGGACAATGCGCTGGAACCGCTGCTGCGATCGCGGGACGGCAAGCGGGGCGAGGGGCGCGGGCGGGCCTTGGCGCTGCGGCTGGGATTGCGGCAAATCGACGGTTTCCGCGAGGATTGGGCGATGCAACTGGTCGCGGCCCGGGCGGACGGGCTGTTCGCCAGCATGGAGGAACTGGCGCGGCGGGCGGGATTGCCGGCGCGGGCCTTGCGCCTGCTGGCGGATGCCGACGCCTGTCGGTCGCTGGGGCAGGATCGGCGCGCGGCTCTCTGGGAAGCGCGGCGGACGCCTTCGGACGAATTGCCCCTGTTCGCCGCCGCCAAGGCACGGGAACTGGGCGAGGAGCCGGATGCGATGCTGCCCGCCATGGCTTTGTCGGAGCATGTCGAGGCGGATTATCTGGTGACGCGGCTGTCGCTCAAGGGACATCCGATGCAGTTCCTGCGGCCGGTCTTCGCGGCGGAGGGGGTGTTGAGCTGCGCGCAGACATCGGCGGCGAAGAACGGGACGCTGGTGAAGACGGCCGGTGTGGTGCTGGTGCGGCAGCGGCCGGGCAAGGGCAATGCGGTCTTCATCACGATCGAGGATGAGACGGGCATCACCAACATCCTGCTCTGGGCGCGATTGTTCGAAATGCAGCGGCGGCCGGTCATGGCGTCGCGGCTGATGGTGGTCGAAGGGGAAGTGCAGCGCAGCAAGGAGGGCGTCGTCCACCTGATGGCCGCCCGGGTGCATGACCGGACAGCGGAATTGTCGCGGCTTTCCGAGGCAGGGGGGGTGGAGCCTTCCCGCATGCGTCATGCGCGGGCGTCAGGGCATCCGAGGAATGTGCGGATATTGCCGCAATCGCGGGATTTCCATTGAGGATGGAAATGGCCAGTGGCTGACATCAAATCCTCCCCATCGGTAGATGGGGAGGTGGCAGCGCGCAGCGCTGACGGAGGGGAAAATGCGCACTGTTCGCCCATTTCCCCTCCACCAGCCTTCGGCTGGTCCCCCTCCCCACGCTTCGCGCAGGGAGGATTTTTATGGCGGGAATCCACCCAAACCCGCCAGCCTTGCTACAACCAGCCCTTCGCCCGATAGGCCTCAACCGTCGCCTTCAGCCCGTCCTCGGTCGTCACTTTCGGCACCCACAGCTTCTTGGGCGGCTGCTTGCGCTTCTTCACCACCCAGTCGGGATGGCAGAAATAGCTCACCCGGTCGAGCGTCAGCTTGGCATTCCTGCCGCGCACCATCCGGTCCAGCCGGGCGCCCAGTCCCAGCGCCCAGCTCGGCGTCGCGAAGGTCCGCACCGGCCGCCCGACCGCGCGCCCGATCGCCTGCGCGAAGTCCAGATGGTCCCAGCCGCCCGGCGTGCCGTCATCGACCTCATAGACATGGGTCAGGCTTTTCATGTCCTTCTCGACCGCTAGGGTCAGGAACAGCCGGGCGAGGTCGCTCACCTCGATCACCGACAGCCGACCACCCGGCGGCATCAGCATGATGCCGCGCTTGGCCATGCGGAACAGCTCCAGCATCTCCCGGTCGCCCGGCCCGTAGATGGCGGGCGGGCGGATGATGGTCCAGTCGAGACCGCTCGCCTTCACATGCCGCTCGGCCAGCTCCTTCGACCAGCCATAGTCCGAAAGCCCCGGTTCTCGCGCCGAAAGCGAGGACACATGGATCAGCCGCTTGACCCCGCGCTGCCGCATGGCGTCGACCACCGCCATGGTGCCCCGCGCATTGCCGGTCTCAAAGCCCTCGCGGTCCGGCGCATTCACCACGCCTGCGATATGGATCACCACATCGGCGTCCCGCACCAGCGTGTTGAGCGCCGCCCGATCCTCCAGCGCGCCCGGCACCCATTTCAGATGGGCGCGGGGCGGTTGTGCCCGGCGCGTGATGGCGGAGACATGATGCCCTGCCGCTAAAGCCTGATTCAGCGTCTCGGCGCCGACGAAACCCGTCGCGCCCGTCATGGCAATGCGCAGCGACATGGATCAGACCATCGCCATATGGTCGCGGTGGACCAGCACGGAGCGGGGGAGGTGCCCCAGCAGCGCCGCAATATCCTCGCTGCGCTTGCCCGCGATGCGCGTCGCTTCCTCGCTGTCATATTCGATCAGGCCGCGCGCGATCACCCGTCCGTCTTCGGCCAATATGTCGACCACGTCGCCGCGGGCGAAGATGCCCTCTATCCGCGCCACGCCGGCGGGGAGCAGGCTGTTGCCGCGCCCCAGCGCCGCCTCCGCGCCCGCATCGACCACAATCCGCCCGCGTACCGTCAGGCGCCCGGCCAGCCAGCCCTTGCGCGCACCCTTGGCCGGTGCGGCGAGGAAGATGGAGCCTTTCCCGCCGTTCGTCCAAAGCGACAGCGGCGAATCGACCTTGCCGGAGATGATCGCCAGATGCGCGCCAGCCCCGGTCGCGATGCGCGCCGCCTCGATCTTGGAGGTCATGCCCCCCGATCCCATGCCCGAGGCGGAGCCGCTGTCCGCCATCCCGGCAATGCGCGCGTCGATGCGCTCGATTGTCTCTATCAGCATGGCGTTCGCATCGACATGCGGGTTGGCGGTGTAAAGCCCGTCGACGTCCGACAACAGCACAACTGCGTCAGCCCGTGCCGCCTGTCCGATGCGCGCCGCCAGCCGGTCATTGTCGCCAAAGCGGATCTCGGCCGTGGCGACGCTGTCATTCTCATTCACCACCGGCACGACGTCCAGCGCCATTAGCCGCTCCAGCGTGGCGGAGGCGTTGAGATAGCGGCGGCGATTCTCCAGATCGTCCAGCGTCACCAGCATCTGTGCGGCGGTGATGCCCTTTTCGTGCAGCAGGCTTGCCCAGCATTGCGATAGCGCGATCTGGCCCGTCGCGGCGGCGGCCTGCGCGTCCTCCAGCGAACCGCGTCCGCCCTTGGGCAGCTTCAGCCGCCGCGCGCCCAGCGCGATCGCGCCGGAGGAGACGATGATGATCTGCTGCCCCGCAGCCTTGCGCGCTGCGACATCGGCTACCAGCGTACGCAACCACGCCTCTCGCACCTGTCCGTGCGAGTCGACCAGCAGTGCGGAGCCGATCTTGATGACCAGGCGGCGGATTTGGGAAGGTGGGAAGCCGGAAAGGGAAGGGGTCATCTATTTATTCCTCCCCTCCCGCCTGCGGGAGAGAGAAATCATAGGGGCGACCACGGCGCGTCGCCTTCCTCGCCCGCCTCATCCTCCTCATCGCTGCCCGGCTGATCCAGCAGCGGCAGCACCGCGTCCAGCAGAGCCGGCACGCCCTCGCCGGTCGCGCCGGAAATGATGAACACATCCTCCACCCCCGCCTCGTCCCGAAGCTGTTCGGCAATGTCCTCCATCAACTCCTGCCCCAGCAGGTCGCCCTTGTTGAGCGCCACGATCTGCGGCTTTTCGTCCAGCCCGCCGCCATAGGCCGCCAGCTCATCCTGCACGATGCGGAACTGCTCGACCGGATCGTCGCCGGTCGCGTCGATCAAATGCAGCAGCACGCGGCACCGCTCGATATGCCCCAGGAAGCGATCCCCGATTCCCGCGCCCTCGGCCGCGCCCTCGATCAGTCCCGGAATATCCGCCAGCACGAATTCCCGGTCGCGATGCAGCACCACGCCAAGCTGCGGCTTGGTGGTGGTGAAGGCATAGGCCCCGACCTTCGCCTTGGTGTTGGTGACCTGGTTGATGAAGGTCGACTTGCCCGCATTGGGCATGCCCACCAGGCCCACATCGGCCAGCAGCTTCAGCCGCAGCCACACCCACATTTCCTGCCCCGGCCAGCCTGTGCCGTGCTGGCGCGGGGCGCGGTTGGTGCTGGTCTTGTAGGACAGGTTGCCGCGTCCGCCGTCGCCGCCGCGCAGGAGGACGATGCGCTGCCCGACCTCGGTGAAGTCGGCCAGCAGTTCCTGCTCATATTCCATGGTCCCGTCCTCATCCTCCGTGCCCTCTATGGGCGTGGGGTCGGACAGGATCTGCGTGCCCACGGGCACCTTGATGACAAGGTCTTCGCCGCCGGCGCCATAGCGGTTCTTGCCCGCCCCGCCACCGCCACGCTGCGCCTTGAAATGCTGGGTGTAGCGGAAGTCGATCAGGGTGTTCAGCCCCGCCACCGCCTCGAAAATGATGTCGCCGCCCTTGCCGCCATTGCCGCCGTCGGGACCGCCATATTCGACATATTTCTCACGCCGGAAACTGACCGCGCCGGGACCGCCCCAGCCGGACTTGATGAAAATCTTCGCTTGATCAAGAAAATGCATCGCGCGCCCATAGCGGTTTATGCGGCGAAGTTAAACCCGGCGCCCGACGGTGATTTGCAAGAGGGTCGAGAGCGCATCGGGAAGCGGCGCCCATGCCGCTTCCCGATCGCCCTGATCAGGCCGCGAGGGCGGGCGCGGCATCCCCGTAAAGGTCCATCGACGAATCCGCCACCATGCGGGCAGCGCCCTTTTCTCCAAAGACGCCTTCCTCGAACACCAGGCAGTCCGCCGCTGCGCCCCGGCCCAGGCTGAAACGCCTTTCGATCCGCCCGTTATGGCGGAAGCCGATCTTGCGCAGGACATTGCCCGACGCCGGATTGTCCGCGAAATGGAGCGCGCGGACATTGCGCACGCCGGATGCCCGGGCCATGTGCATGACGGCGCGGGCGGCTTCGGTCGCGAAGCCCAGGCCCCAATAGGGGCGGGCGATCCAATAGCCCAGCTCCACCGCGCCATCCTCCGCCGCATGCATGCCGCAGCCGCCCACCAGGCGCGGCGCGCCCTTGGTGCGGGTGAAGGCCAGCAGGTTCGGCAGGCGGGGGTCCTGCGGCCGGGCGAGAAACGTCTCCGCATCGGCCAGGCCATAGTCGGCCGGAGCGCGGGTCAGGTTGCGCAGGACGGCTGCATCACCGATCGCCGCAGCCAGGGCAGGGGCGTCTTCCATCCAGCCGGGCCGCAGCAACAGACGGGGGGTACGGGCGAACATCGAAAGTCTCCTAATCTCCGGCGCGCCAATGACCGCAAAAAGTTACGGCTTGACGACGGTCTTCTGTGGCTGGGGCCCGCCCGCATGACGCGTGAGAAAGCGAGCGGTTCCAGCGACTTGAGGGAATTGAAGGGGGAGACATCCGCGCAAATGGAAAAGGGGCGCTCCCGGATGGGGCGCCCCTTGTTTCCCTCGAACTCTGACGGTGGACTTAAAAGCCGTTCCGCCAGGAGGATCGCCCCGATTGCGAGGGACGATCCGTCATTGATCG
This sequence comes from Sphingobium sp. 15-1, assembly GCF_013375535.1. Taxonomy (GTDB): domain Bacteria; phylum Pseudomonadota; class Alphaproteobacteria; order Sphingomonadales; family Sphingomonadaceae; genus Sphingobium; species Sphingobium aromaticivastans. The sequence goes on along the minus strand of NZ_JABXJG010000001.1, from coordinate 1,606,297 downwards.
TCCGTTATTCGGCTGCTTCGGCCAGTGCGTCGACCGACACATATTTGCGGCCGAGCTTGCCGGTGTGGAATACCACGCGGCCTTCACCCAGCGCGAACAGCGTATGGTCCTTGCCCATGCCGACATTGCGGCCCGGATAGACGCGGGTGCCGCGCTGGCGAATGATGATGTTGCCGCCGATCACTTCCTGACCGCCGAACTTCTTCACGCCAAGGCGCTTCGATTCCGAATCGCGACCGTTGCGCGACGAACCGCCAGCTTTCTTATGTGCCATGACTCAAACTCCTAGAATGTGCTGCGGCTCAGGCGATCGACACGATCTTGAGGATCGTGTGATTCTGGCGGTGGCCGTTGCGGCGACGATAGTTGTGCCGGCGGCGCTTCTTGAAAACGATGACCTTCTCGCCCTTCGCCTGCGCGACGATTTCGGCGGCGACGGTCAGCTTGGCTGCGTCCTTCACGTCGCTGCCTTCACCGGCGAACAGGACGTCGTCCAGGGTCACCTTGTCGCCAGCCTCACCGGCCAGCTTCTCTACGACGATCTTGTCTCCGGCGGCGACGCGATATTGCTTGCCGCCCGTGCGCACGATTGCGAACATGGCTCTTCTCTTCTCGTTCAAATCTGCTTTACGCAGATCGTCGAGGACAGAAGTCCTTACCGACCCGCGCGGGAATGTGGCCCGCTACTGGAATGACTCGCTCCTGTCAACCGCGAACACCCGCTTTCGGGGCTGGTTTTTGGCGATGTCCGTCCCTATCTTGTTCCACCGAAGGGATAGCAGCACGCATGACGCCACCACCAGCCAGGAGTGAAGCGGGGCAAGGACGCCTGCTTTTCATCTTGTCCTTGTGGTTGTCGCTCAGCGTGGCGTTGCTCAGCGCGCTGGCGCCGCTGGGGCCTCCGTCCAGCAGACTCACCGGTTCTGCCTTCAATCCCGCGACCACCAGCGTCGTGCTGAAGGTCCGCGCCGACGCAAATCCGGTTGCCCTGCGAGTGACGGAGCCGGATGGCGATGGGCGGGCGCCGTTATCGGTGCCCGCCGTGATCTGGCTATGGCCCATGGCGTTGCTGCTGGCGCCCTTGTTGCTTCGGCCCCTCGATCGATTCTCTGCGTCCTCTCTATCCTCGGCATCCTTCCACCTGCTTTCCCGCCAACGCGCTCGCGCGCCGCCTGCCTTTTCCTGACGCATCACTCTCTGGCGGCCCCTTGGGGGCCGCCGTCAGGAAAAAGGAGCCTCCTCATGACTCGCGGAAGATCGCGAGGCAGCCCGGGTTCGCCCCGGCGCCGCCCGCCCTGGTGGTTCATGCCCGCCGTCCTGGCGGGACTGGGCGCGGCCGGCGCGCTGCTGTCGGCGGCCATGCTGGCTGTCGCTGAATGAAAATATGATAAGCTGCCGGTGGGAAGCCCGCTATCGGGGACCGCCGGCGGCCAGGGAAAGACACTCCATGCCCCATCACACGCCCCTGATCGGAACGATCGTCGCGGGCCTCGTCGTTGCCTTCATCATGGGCGCCATCGCCCATCGCCTGAAATTGTCGCCGCTGGTCGGCTATCTGATCGCGGGGATCATCGTCGGTCCCTTCACGCCCGGCTTCGTCGCCAATGCCGGGCTGGCCAATGAGCTGGCGGAAATCGGCGTCATATTGCTGATGTTCGGCGTTGGCCTGCACTTTTCCCTGCGCGACCTGCTGTCGGTCCGGAATATCGCGGTGCCCGGCGCCATCGGGCAGATCGCCGTGGCGACGCTGATGGGCATGGGACTGGCGCATTATATGGGCTGGCCGCTGATGGGCGGGCTGGTCTTCGGCCTGGCGCTCTCCGTGGCAAGCACGGTCGTCCTGCTGCGGGCGTTGCAGGGGGCGGACTTGGTCGAAACCCACCGCGGCCGGATCGCGGTGGGCTGGCTGATCGTGGAGGATCTGGTGATGGTCCTCGCGCTGGTGCTGTTGCCGGCCCTGGCCGGGGTCATGAACAATGCCGACGCGGCCGGCGGGGCAGGGGCCTTGCTGGCGCCGCTGCTCAGCACCTTCCTCAAGGTCGCGGGCTTCGTCGCGCTGATGCTGGTGGTCGGCCGCCGCGTCATCCCCTGGGCGCTGCACTGGGTCGTCCATAGCGGTTCGCGGGAGCTGTTCCGCCTCGCCGTCCTCGCCATCGCGCTGGGCGTCGCTTTCGGGGCTGCGATCGCTTTCGACGTCTCCTTCGCGCTGGGCGCCTTCTTCGCGGGCATGATCCTGGGCGAGACGCCGCTCAGCCGCCGCGCCACGGAGGAAACGCTGCCCCTGCGGGATGCTTTCGCGGTGCTTTTCTTCGTTTCCGTGGGCATGCTGTTCAATCCGTCGGTGCTGATCGAACAGCCGCTGCCGCTGCTCGCCACTGTGGCGATCATCATCATCGGCAAATCCATCGCCGCCTTCGCCATCGTCCGTGCCTTCGGCCATCCCGGCGACACGGCGCTGACCATCGCGGCCAGCCTGGCGCAGATCGGGGAATTCTCCTTCATCCTCGCTTCCCTGGGCACGGGATTGGGCGTGCTGCCCGCCGAAGCGCGCGACCTGATCCTGGCGGGCGCGATCGTGTCGATCTTCCTCAATCCTCTGATCTTTTCCCTGATCGTGCACAGCCACAAGCCGGAGGAGGATGAGGAAGAGGCCGAAAAGGCGCCGCCCAAACCCCTCATCGGCCATGTCATCCTGGTCGGCTATGGGCGTGTCGGCAAGCTGATCGCTACCCGCTTGGCCGAACGGCAGGTCCATTTCGTGGTGGTGGAGGGCAATGCCGACCGGGCTGCGGAAGCGGAAGAAGCCGGGCTGTCAGTCGTGCGCGGCAGCGCATTGGAGGACCGCCACCTGCTCGCCGCGGGCCTGTGCGAAGCCCGCCGGTTGCTGATCGCCGTGCCGGAGGGTTTCGAGGGCGGCGCCATCCACGGACATGCGCGCTATCTGAACCCGAACATCCAGGTCATCGCCCGCGCCCATTCGGACGCCGAAGTCGCCCATCTGGAGGGGCTGGGCGTGCCCCATATCGTCATGGGCGAACGCGAACTGGCGGCGAAGATGCTGGCACTCTGCGGCGCGGGGTAGGGTGTTCCGCTTTGACTGAAGAGCGAGGTGCTCCTGCGAAGGCAGGAGCCCAGCTCCGCCGTCTAAACTGGGTTCCTGCCTGCGCAGGAGCGCGTTGTGTTATAATAAGGGCCGTTCTTTGATAGAACGGCCCTCTCCAAATCACCGAGGCTTGCGAGGCCCGCCCCGCTTGGGGCCGCCCTTAAACGGGCGCGGCGCATGTGCGGGCGGGCGCGGACCGCGATCGCCATTGGGGCGGCCCTTGCCGTGCGGTCCACCCTCGCGGCGATTGTCGCGAGCTGCCTCACGCGGCGTACCTTCGACCTGCTCGAAAGCGACTTCCGCTCCCTCGTCGGACGCTTCTCCGGTCCGTTTCAACGCGCTGACGAAGCGGGAGGCGATGGTGCTCGGAATCTCGAACAGAGTCTCATTGGCGGCAATCCGGATCGCACCGATGTCCTGCCGCGACACATGGCCGCGACGGCAGATCAGCGGGAGTATCCAGCGCGGATCGGCATTTTGCCGTCGTCCGATGTCCATGCGGAACCAGACCGTGTCCTCAAAGCCCGGACGCGGCCCGTCGCGGCGGGCGGGGGCTTCGCTGGCGTCCAGCAGCTCCTCCGGCGCGGGGAGGGCGGCGCGGGCGCTCCTCACCAGCATCGCGGCGATTTCCTTGGCGGACTTGCTCTCCAGCAGTTCCGCGCCCAGCGCCCAGTCCTGCTCGTCCAGTTCGGCCCGCTCCATCAGCTTTTCGCGCAGGCGGGCATTATCCTGTTCCTGGATCGCTTCCTTGCTCGGCGGGGTGCCCCATTCGACCGGGATCTTTGCGCCGCGCAGCATGGATTCGACCCGGCGACGGCGCGGATAGGGGACGATGAGAACCGCCGTGCCCTTCTTGCCGGCGCGACCGGTGCGACCTGAGCGGTGCTGCATCGTTTCCGCATCGCGGGGCAGCTCGACATGGACGACGAGGCTGAGGTTGGGCAGGTCGATGCCGCGTGCCGCCACGTCGGTCGCCACGCAGACCCGTGCCCGGCGGTCGCGCAGGGCTTGCAGGGCGTGGTTGCGCTCATTCTGGCTATGCTCGCCCGACAGCGCCACGGCGGCGAAACCACGCTCGGTGAGGCTGGCGTGGAGGTGGCGGACATTGTCGCGGGTGGCGCAGAAGAGGATCGCTGTCTCCGCCTCATGATAGCGCAGCAGGTTGACCACGGCGTTCTCGATGTCGGCGGGGGCGACGGTGACGGCCTGATAGCTGATGTCGCCATGGCCGCGCTCGTCGCTGACGGTGGAGATGCGTAGCGCGTCCTTCTGGTAGCGCTTGGCGAGCGCCACGATCGGCTTGGGCATGGTGGCGGAGAAGAGCAAAGTACGGCGATCCTCGGGCGCGCCGTCCAGTATCTCCTCCAGATCCTCGCGGAAGCCCATGTCGAGCATCTCGTCGGCTTCGTCCAGCACCACGGTCTTCAGGCCCGACAGGTCCAGCGCGCCGCGTTCCAGATGGTCGCGCAGGCGCCCCGGCGTACCGACGACGATATGCGCGCCGTGGGAAAGCGCCCGGCGTTCCTTGGCGGCGTCCATGCCGCCGACGCAGGTCGCGATGCGCGCGCGGGCCTCGCCATAGAGCCATTCCAGCTCGCGCGCGACTTGCAGCGCCAGTTCGCGGGTCGGCGCGATGGCCAGCGCCAGCGGCAGGCCGGGAGCGGGAAGGCGGCTGCTGTCGCCCAGCAATTCGCCCGCCATGGCCAGGCCGAAGGCGACGGTCTTGCCCGAGCCGGTCTGCGCCGAGACGATGAGGTCGCGGCCTTCGGCTTCCGGCTGGGTGACTTCGGCCTGGACGGGGGTCAGGCTTTCATAGCCTTTCCGCGTCAGCGCGTCGGAGAGGAGAGGGGGGAGGTGTTCGAAAGACATTATATTTTCCATCGGTAAAAGGCGACCCGCCATTCCCGACGGATACTGGATGACCTGATGTGCTCCGGCTGCTGCGGGAGCCGGGGTGCAAGGTCACACACCCCGAAGTTCACACCGTTGCTGGACGAGTGCCCGGCGGTGTTTGAAATGCCGTGCTCCTGCGCAGGCAGGAGCCCAGTCCCATGCTCTGAACTGGGCTCCTGCCTGCGCAGGAGCACGTTGTGGTTCAGGCTATGTAGCACAAAAGAAGAAAGCCTCCTTCCCCGCGTGGAGGAAGGAGGCTCCCCTATCAGTTTAATCCGTCAGATCAGACCGAGGCGACTTCCGCCACGTCGACCTTCACGCCCGGACCCATCGAGGACGACAGGGCGATCTTGCGAACATACTTGCCCTTCGAACCCGACGGCTTCGCCTTGACGATCGCGTCGACGAAGGCGTCGAAATTCTTGCGCAGATCGGCGGCCGAGAAGCTCGCCTTGCCCAGACCGGCGTGGATGATGCCAGCCTTTTCGACGCGGAATTCGATCTGACCGCCCTTGGCGGCCTTGACCGCTTCAGCGACGTTCGGGGTGACGGTGCCCAGCTTCGGGTTCGGCATCAGGCCCTTGGGACCCAGAACCTTGCCCAGACGGCCGACCAGACCCATCATGTCGGGAGTCGCGATCACGCGCTGGAAGTCGATGTTGCCGGCCTGGATCGATTCCAGCAGGTCCTCGGCGCCCACAATGTCGGCGCCAGCGGCGGTCGCGGCTTCAGCCTTGTCGCCACGGGCGAACACGGCGACGCGGACGTCCTTGCCGGTGCCGGCGGGCAGGGTGACGACGCCACGGACCATCTGGTCGGCGTGACGCGGATCGACGCCCAGGTTGATCGCGATTTCGACGCTTTCGTCGAACTTGGCGGTCGCGTGGGTCTTGATCAGGCCCAGCGCTTCATCGACGCCGTGCAGCTTTTCCTTGTTGATGGCGGCGGCCAGAACCTTGGCCTTCTTCGTCAGCTTTGCCATGGTCTTAGCCCTCCACCACTTCGAGGCCCATCGCGCGAGCGGAGCCTTCGATGATCTTCGTCGCCGCGTCGATGTCGTTCGCGTTCAGGTCAACCATCTTGGCCTGGGCGATTTCAGCGAGCTGGGCGCGGGTGATCTTGCCGGCGACGACCTTGCCCGGTTCCTTGGAACCCGACTTCAGGTTGACGGCCTTCTTGATCAGATAGGTGGCGGGCGGCTGCTTCGTGACGAAGCTGAACGAACGGTCCGCATAGACGGTGATGATGGTCGGCAGCGGGGTGCCCTTTTCCATCTTCTCCGTCGAGGCGTTGAACGCCTTGCAGAATTCCATGATGTTCACACCGCGCTGACCCAGCGCCGGACCGATCGGCGGCGAGGGGTTGGCGGCTCCAGCGGGCACCTGGAGCTTGATATAGCCCGTAATCTTCTTGGCCATTTTCACTCACTCTGTTGCTGGGCGTGCCCGAAGGCTCGCCCGGTTCAAGTTTAGCGGTCAAGCAGCGGACTTAAAATCCGCCTCCCGCACTGCATTTATCCTTGCCCCATCGGGGAGAGGATAGGAGGTCTTGGCGGCTTGCCCAGACCGATTTGGAGAGGGGGCTGCCCCCTCTCCCGCTGCGACTAGGCGGCAAAGCCGCCAAGTCTCGCTGCCCTCTCCCCGATGGGGCGAGGGGGAATAGGTTACTTCGACAGTTCGACCTGTTCGAAGTCCAGCTCGACCGGGGTGGCGCGGCCGAAGATCGACACGGACACCTTGACCCGGTTCTTTTCGAAATCCAGTTCCTCGACCGTGCCGTTGAAGCTGGCGAAGGGGCCGTCCAGCACCTTGACGCTGTCCCCGATCTCGTAATCGACGTTGATCTTGTGCTTGGGCGCGGCCTCGGCGGCCTTCTGCGCGCCGAAATAGCGGGCGGCGTCCGCCTCGCTGATCGCCTGCGGCTTGCCGGAGGAACCCAGGAAACCCGTCACCTTCGGCGTATTCTTGACGAGGTGGTAGATGTCGTCGTTCATCGCCAGCTTGGCGAGGACATAGCCGGGCATGAACTTGCGCTCGACCTGCACCTTCTTGCCGCGCTTCACCTCGGTCACGGTCTCGGTGGGGACTTCCACCTGTTCGACCAACTGGGAGAGGCCCATGCGCTCGGCTTCGGACAGGATCGATTCCTTGACCTTGTTCTCGAAGCCCGAATAGGCGTGGATGATGTACCAGCGCGCCATGTTACCGTTTCAAACTCCCAGTTACGCTCAGGCCTGTCCGGCGGCGAACGCCAGCAGCCACTGGACGATCGCGCCGAAGAAGGTGTCGATGCCGAAGAAGAACAGGCCCAGCAGCGAGGTCATGATGACCACCATCACGCCGGTCATGATCGTTTCGCGGCCGGTGGGCCACACGATCTTCGACGCTTCGGTCTTCACCTGATTGACGAATTCGCTTGGAGAAACCTTCGCCATCGCCCGTACCAAATCCTTCGAACAAACACCAAAGCGCGAAGCAACAGTCCGCCCTCCCGATCCCGCCCTGTTCGGCGTCCGGGGGTGCGGCCGCGCTCCGCGACCCATACTTCGTCAAGCACAGCTAGCCGCGAAACCCCGATATTTCAAGGGTTCGCGGCCAGTTCGCTTGGCAGGAGTGGAGGGACTCGAACCCCCGGCATTCGGTTTTGGAGACCGACGCTCTACCAACTGAGCTACACTCCTGCACTGGCCGGGGCCAGCGAAGGAGGGCGCTTTAGCGTGGCCCGCCGGGGAGAGCAAGCGGGAAACTTACAGGAAATTGCCGCCCTTCATGATCCGCCGGGCCCGGCCCTGCACGGGCACGCGATTGAAGGGCGTGTTTCCGGCCTGGGCCGCCATTTTCGTCGAATCGACGACCCAGGGCGTGTCGGGATCGATGAAGATGAGGTCCGCCGCGCTGCCCGGCGCGAAGCTGCCTGCGTCGACGCCCAATATCTTCGCCGGATTGGCGCTGAGCAACGTCATCAGCCGGTTCAGCGACACATGTCCTTCGCGTACGAGGTTGAGCGAGAGCGCCAGCAGCGTTTCCGCCCCCGCCATGCCCGGCGCGGCGTCCGCGAAGGGCAGGCGCTTGTCCTCCGGCCCGCGAGGATCGTGGCTGGAGGTGATGACGTCGACCGTGCCGTCCGCCACCGCGGCGATCGACGCCTTGCGGTCATCCTCCGACCGCAGGGGCGGGGAGAGGCGCGCGAAGGTGCGGAAATCCGTCACCGCATTGTCGGAGAGGAACAGATAGGCCGGGCTGATGCCGCACGTCACCTTCAGCCCCTCCGCCTTGGCGGTGCGGATCAGGTCGAAGCCCGCTTTGGTGGTGACCAGCCGGAAGTGGATCGCCGCCCCGGTGGCGCGGACCAGCATGATGTCGCGGGCGATGGCCATGGCTTCCGCGCAGGCAGGCGCGTGGGGGAGGCCGAGGCGGGTGGCGGTTTCGCCGCTGGTCGCGACGGCCTTGCCGGTGAGGCCGCTATCCTCCGCATGGGTGATGACGGTGAGACCGAGGCCGGAGGCGTAGGACAGGACGCGCATCATCACGCCCGAATCCGCGATCCATTGGCGGCCGGTGCCAACGGCCCTGGCGCCTGCGGCCTGCATCATGCCGATCTCGGCCAGTTCCGCGCCCTTGAGGCCGCGTGTCGCCGCCGCGATCGGATGGACCCAGAAATCCGGCTTCCCCGCCCGCGTCGCCTGACGGATGAGGCCTGCGTCGTCCAGCGGGGAGGATTGGTCGGGCATCAGCGCTGCGCGGGTGATGCCGCCGAAGTGGAAGGCGGGCTTGTCGGTGGCGAAGACGCCCAGGTCGATCAGGCCGGGGGCGACGACCAGGCCGTTTGCGTCGATGGTTTCGGCGTCTTGCGGCACGGCGACGTCGCCTGCTGCGACGATGCGGTCGTCTTCGATCAGGATGATGCCGGTGGCGAGGCCATTGCCCGCGGGGTCGGCCAGCTTTCCGTTGATGATGGCGAGTTTGGTCATTTCGGATTCACCTTGCGGCCAATGCCGTCAATCCCCCTGCCTTGCGTTTTGGGATGGGGCGGGAGATGGGTCCCCGCCTTCGCGGGGATGACGGGGGAGGGGGCGGGGGTGACGAGAGAGGGGCTCGTCATGCCCAGCCCTCCACGCCGCGCGCGCCTCTGGTCAGCACGTCCAGGCAGGCCATGCGGATGGCGACGCCCATTTCCACCTGCTCGGTGATGGCGGAGCGCTCCGGGTGATCGGCCACCACGCTCGAAATCTCGACGCCCCGGTTCATCGGGCCGGGGTGCATCACCAGCGCGTCGGGCTTGGCGATGGCGAGCCGCTCCGGCGTCAGCCCGTAGAGCATGTGATATTCGCGCGGGGAAGGGATGAACGCCCCGTCCATCCGCTCATTCTGGAGCCGCAGCATCATCACGACGTCGGCGCCGTCCAGTCCTTCATCCATGCGGGTGTAGGGCGTCGCGCCCAGCATCTCGACCTCGGGCGGCATCAGCGTCGGCGGGGCCACCGCCCGCACCTGCGCGCCCAGGGCGGCCAGGCACAGCATGTTCGAGCGCGCCACCCGGCTGTGCAGCACGTCGCCGCAGATGGCCACGATCAGCCCCTCGAATCCGCCCTTGCGCCGCCGGATGGTGAGAGCGTCGAGCAAGGCTTGCGTCGGATGCTGGTGCCAGCCGTCGCCTGCGTTCAGGACGGGGCAGTCCACCTTGTCCGCGATCAGCGCCACCGCGCCGGAGCTGGCGTGGCGGATGACGATCACGTCGGCGGCCATGGCGTTCAGCGTCATGGCGGTGTCGATCAGCGTTTCGCCCTTCTTCACGCTGGACTGGCCCGCGTGCATGTTGACCACGTCGGCGCCGAGGCGCTTGCCCGCGATCTCGAAGGACAGCAGCGTGCGCGTGCTGTTCTCGAAAAAGGCGTTGATCTGGGTCATGCCCGCGAGGCGATCGTCATGCTTGCGCGCGCCGTTGCGGTTGCTCTTCGCCCAATGTTCGGCCTCATCGAGCAGGAAGCGGATTTCCCAGGGCTTCAGGTCAGCGATGGACAGCAGATGCCGATGCGGAAACAGCGCCCGGCCGGTCAGGTCGCCCCCTTTAAGATCGGACTGGGCGGGTGGAACGGTGATGTCGGGCATGAACCGACCCTTTAGGCGAGCGCAAGGGGGAGGGCAAGTATGCTAACCCCGTCCGAACAACCGCCCCAGCAGCGCGCCGTCCTTCATTATCTCCCGCGCTGCATTATGCCCCGGCGCGCCGGTCACGCCGCCGCCCGGATGGGTGCCCGCGCCGCACATGTACAGCCCCTTGAGCGGTCCGCGATAGGCCCCATGGCCCAGCACCGGCCGCGCCGCCCAGAGCTGGTCCAGCGTCATATTGCCATGCATGATGTCGCCGCCGATCAGGCCGAATTTCCGTTCCAGGTCGAGTGGGGAGAGGATGTCGCGGGCGATCACCGATTGCGCGAAGCCCGGCGCATAGGCGTCGACCGTGGCGATGATGTGGTCCGCCGCCGCCTCGCGCTCCTCGTCCCAGCTTCGCCCGTCGGGCAGTTCGGGCGCGAATTGCTGGCAGAAGAGGCTTGCCACATGGGAACCCGCCGGCGCCAGACTTTCGTCCACGGTCGAGGGGATCAGCATCTCGACGATCGGTTCCTTCGACCAGCCATCCCGCTTCGCGTCCATGAAGGCGCGGTCCATATAGTCCAGCGTGGGGGCGATGATGATCCCGGACTGGTGATGCTCGCCCGCGCCCGGCAGGCAGGTGAAGTCCGGCAGCGCCGACAGCGCCACATTCATCCGGAAGGTGCCGGACGCCGTCTTGAACCCCCGGATGCGCTTCAGGAAATCGTCCGGCAGGTCGCCGGGGTCCATCAGCCGCTCGTAGAGCAGCTTCGGCCCGACATTGGCGATGATGGTCTTGCCCATCACTTCCTCGCCGCTTTCCAGCCGGACGCCGACGGCGCGCTTTCCGTCGACCAGCACCGACGCGACGGGCGCCTCCAGGCTGATCTCCACCCCCATGGCGCGCACCACCTGCGCCATGATCCGGGTGATCGACCCCATGCCGCCGACGCTATGGCCCCAGACGCCTTTCTTCCCGTTCACCTCTCCGAAGACATGGTGCAGCAGCACATAGGCGCTGCCAGGCGCATCGGGCGAGGCATAATTGCCCACCACCGCGTCGAAGCCGAAGGCGGCCTTCACCGCCTCGCTCTCGAACCAGCCGTCGAGGAAGCCGCGCACCGATTTGGTGAACAGGTCCAGCACGTCGCGCTGCTGTTCCAGCGAGAGCCCGCCGATCCGCCGCCCCTGCCGCAGCGCGGCCACGACCATCGCCAGCCCGTCCCCCGCATTGGGCGGCGCCTTCAGGGTCATGTCGCGCAGCACGTCCGCGACCACCTCCAGCGCGTCATAATAAGCGGGCAGGGTGGCGGCGTCCTTCGCGCTGAACTTGGCGAATTCGGCCTGCGTCCGCTCGATCCCGCCGCCCAGCTTCAGATAGCGTCCGTCGGGCTGCGGCAGGAAATTGCTGATCGGCCGTTCCAGCACGCGATAGCCATGGTCGGCCAGCGCCATGTCGCGGATCACCCGGGGGTGGAGCAGGCTGACGGTATAGCTTGCCGTCGAATTGCGGAAACCGGGGTGGAACTCCTCCGTGACCGCGGCGCCACCGACGATGGCGCGGCGTTCGAGGATGCGCACCTTATAGCCCGCCCGCGCCAGGTAGAAGGCGCAGACCAGGCCATTATGCCCGCCCCCGATGATGACCGCGTCATAGCCTTTGGTCATGCGGCCCGACTCCATCCCGCCGCTGGCGCCCGATGCAGCCGCGCCTGCGGAATGATCTGCCGCATCCGCCCGCAAAAATGCCGGAGTGCCACCTCCCGATCGGACAGTGGCCCCACGGTGAAGCTTTCCGAAGCCAGCCCCGCCTGTACCCGGTCGATCAGCGTCTTGTCCTCGGCATTGACCTGCCGGTTGATCCGCCAGTTAAGATAGCGCGCCGCCCTCATTTCCCGGCGCTTATCAGGAATCGCATAGGGAATCTCCCGGATTAGCGTCTGCGTCGGGGACAGCGGCAACCACTGCATGAAATCGATCTGGTCGGGATATATGTCGAAAGCGATATTGGGCCACAGCTTGAAATAGGCCCAAAGCCGCTGCCGCTCATCCCCCAGATGCGGTATGCGCGGCAGGAAATGCTGATAGGCTCGCTCCGATAGCTGGGCGGAGGGCCGGTCGAGGATCGGGCCGCTCATCCTGTCGGCATGGGCGCTGGCCTCCACGCCATAGCCGTCGCCCATCAGCCGCTTCAGCCCCGGATGCGCCACCGCGATATGCAGCCCGTCGGAATAATTGTCCCCGACGAGCTTCCAGTTGACCCCGCGCGGGCGCAGCGTCACGCGCCCCAGCGCCCGCATATCCTCGAAGCGATAGGCCGCGATCTCGTCCAGATAGGGCGCCAGCATCTCCACGACGGAAGGCCCGCCATCATCCTCCAGCCGCACGAAGAGGAAGCCGTGGACATTCTCCACCTCCACGGCCGCCAGCCCATGGTCGGCCATGTCGAACGCGTAGCTCGCCCTCATCGGCACGCCGGTCAGCCGCCCGGCGCTGTCATAGGTCCAGCCATGATAGGGGCAGGTGAGCGTCCTTGCGCAGCCCGACAGGGCGTCGACGATCCGCGCCCCGCGATGGCGGCAGACATTGGCGAAGGCGCGGACCCGTCCATCCTCGCCCCGCATGACGATCACGCTTTCCCCGATATAGTCCAGCCGATGGAAGTCGCCGGGGGAGGAGATGTCGCTTTCATGGGCCACGATCTGCCAGGACGGCCGGAATATCCGGCGCAGTTCGACATCGAAAAATTCGGGATCGCGATAGGTCCAGCCGGGCAGGCTCCACGCCGCGTCCGGATCATCCTCTTGCCCATTGCCGTCCATTATCGCGCGCCCCCACGTCGCCTAATTTGTACGTATGTATAACAGTGGCGATTGCCCGGCAACAAGGGCGGCCGGAAGCTCTGTGCTTTGGGAAGGCCATTGTGTCCTTTTCGGCACATCGGAAAAGGATAGACGCGCCCGCGCCGATCGGCCAACAGTCGCCCAAACAACCGTTACAGCAAAAGGAGAGTCTGGCCGTGAGCGAAGGGATCGCCATCGTCGAAAATCAGGGCGTCATCGAAATCCATATCGACCGACCCGACAAGAAGAATGCGCTGACCGCCGCCATGTATCGCGCCATGACCGCCGCGCTGGCCGACGCCTCCGCGCGCGAGGAGATCGGCGTCGTGCTCTTCGCCGGAAAGGGCGACGCCTTTTGCGCGGGCAATGACCTGAAGGATTTCATGGCGGGGCCGCAGGGCGGGGAAGCCGCCTTCGCCTTCATCCGCGCCATCGCCGCCTTCGAAAAGCCGATCGTCGCCGCCGTTCAGGGGCTTGCCGTCGGCGTGGGCACGACCATGCTGTTCCACTGCGACCTGGTCTATGCGGCGCCGGATGCGCGCTTCATCACTCCCTTCGTCAATCTGGGCATCGTGCCGGAAGCGGGCTCCAGCCTGCTGGCGCCGGCCACATTCGGCTATGCCAAGGCGGCCGCGATGCTGCTTCTGGGTGAGCCGATGGACGCGCAGACGGCGGATCATGCGGGCTTCGTCACGGCGATCGTCCCGGCCGATGGCCTGCTGGAGCATGCGCGGCAGAAGGCGGCGCTGCTGACGACCAAGCCGCCCCAGGCGCTCGCCGCGACCCGCCGGTTGCTGAAGGGCGATCAGGCTGCGCTGACTGCGCGAATCGAGGAGGAAGGGCTGCTGTTCCAGGAAACGCTTCGCTCCGCCGAGGCGCAGGAGGCCTTCGCCGCCTTTTTCGAGAAGCGGCCGCCGGTCTTCCGGCGCTAACGCCTTCCGAACCGGATTTCGCTGACGATGACGGCGGCGACCACCAGCGCGCCGCCCAGCAGGGCGGTGGCGGGCAGGCGGTCGCCCGCGATCCAGCCGATCAGCCCCGCCCAGACCGGCTCGCCCGCATAGATCAGCGTCGCCCTGGTCGCGGATACGCTCTGCTGCGCCCAGTTCATGACGAGCTGGATCAGCGCCGTCATCAGCCCCAGGCCGCAGGCCGACAGCACCACCGTCCAGGAGAAGGGCGGGATCGCCTCTCCCGCCGGAACCATGCAGGCGAAGGCCAGCAGGGAGGTCACCGCGAGCTGGATGAACGTCACCCGCGCCACGTCGACGCGGCCCGCCCACAGGCTGATGAAGATGATCTCCAGCGCGATGGCGAGCGTGCTGACCAGCGTCAGCGCCTCGCCCCGGCCCAGCGATAGCCCGTCCTTCGGCGCGGCGATCAGCAGCAGGCCGAGGAAAGCCAATGCCACGCCCGCCCAGCTCGCCAGCCGGGGCCGCCGGCGCAGGATGATCCATTGCAGGATCGGAACCAGCGGCACATAGGCGGCGGTGATGAAGGCCGACGTGCTGCTGGAGATCGTCCGCAGCCCCCATGTCTGCAGCGAATAGCCAATGAAGATGCCCAGCCCGATCATCGCCCCGGCCAGCCATTCGCGCCGGGTGACGCCGCGCAGCGCGGGCAGGGCGAGCGGCAGCGCCATCAGCGCGGCGGTGCCGAAGCGCAGGCCGACGAAGAATAGCGGCCCGCTGTGCCGCATCGCATGATGGACGATCAGGAACGTGCCGCCCCACAGCAAGGTAATGCCGATCAGCGCCAGTTCCGGGCGTCCGATCATCAGCCGGGATGGGGAGGGTTCGGAGGCGGCGCCATGCATGCCGGAATTGGTGCTGCCGATGGCCGCTCAGGTCAAGCGCCGCTTCCCGATCCGCAGGATCAGTCCTTGCTGATGTCGTTGCCCGCGCGCTCCATGGCGGAACCGACATCCCGCTTGGCTTCGCGCGCTTCCCGTTCGGCGTCGCGGGAGGCGTTGTCCATCGCCGCGCCCATCCGGCCGGAACTTTCGTCTATCGCATTGCCCGCTCTGTCGAGGCCCCGATCAATCTTGTCGCCCGCCTGGTCGACCGCGTTGCCCAGGTCGTTGCCGATGGCGGAACCGGCATTTTCCAGATTGTCCGATGCCTTTTCCGAACAGGCGGACGCGCTCAGGACGGTCAGCGCCGACAGGGCGGCCAGAAATGATGTGCGCATGATTCACCCTTATTTGCCTTCAACCAAAGGCCTAAGCGCCCTTGCGGCGATAAGGTTGCGAAACGGCGTCCGCGAAGATCCGCGCCGCCATGGCTGTCCGGCGCGGGATCGCTTCAGCGGCCGCGCAGGCCGAACACCATCGACCGGTCCTGATCGGGTATCAATCCTTCCAGCACGCGCCAGAATCCGGTGACGGAGCCCTGTCCCGCCTGGGCGTAGGCGGCCGCCATCTTTTCCCGCAGCGCCCGGAACAGCTCCGCCTCCAGCGCGATCCCGGCGGGGCTGAGCCGCAGCAATTTCTGCCGCCGGTCGTTGGCGCCCTGGCGTGTTTCGATATAGCCCTGCTCGATCAGGTCGTTGAGCACGCGCCCCAGCGATTGCTTGGTGATCGCCAGCAGGCGCAGCAGATCCTTGACGGTCAGGTCCGGCTGGCGCGAGATGAAATAGAGGGCGCGGTGATGCGCCCGGCCCAGCCCCTGCGCGGCGAGGCCTTCGTCGATCGAACGGGTCAGCGCGGAATAGCCGAAATAGAGCATCTCTATGCCGCGGCGAATCTCGTCTTCGCGCAGGAACAGCGGCGAAGCGGGCGCGATCTGCGATGTCGAGACGGCGGATGGAGAGTTCGAAACGGACATGCCAGGCAATTCCAGGCTGAAGGGAAGGACGCGGCGCATATTGGCCGTTCCGGAAAATAATGACTAGGCTTTCCTTTCACGCAGCACACGCTATATGGCGGTCCGCGCCGGCGACGTCCGGCCGATGCTGGGGCGTAGCCAAGCGGTAAGGCAGCGGTTTTTGGTACCGCCATGCGCAGGTTCGAATCCTGCCGCCCCAGCCAAGCGTTCCGACACCGCAAGCTATTTTGAGCGCCTCCTTGGGTGTGTCGTCAGAGTGGCGCGGAACCGCGCGCTTTCGGGTCTGGCCCTAAAAAAACGTGGGACACAGAGACGCTGATTTCCGCGCAAGCATCATAAAAAAGGCCCGGCGTCTAACGAGGCCCTGTTTTGTGTCCCACGATTTCGGGGAGGGTTAGAAGCCAAGCGCTTTGCGCTGGCTTTTCCAGTCGAGGGGGACGCGGGCATATTTCACAAGACGGCGCGGCGTGAGCGATGAGGGCTGCCGCCCATCGAGAATGGCCGTTACGATGTCGGGGGCGAGGAAGGCGATGCGCGCTATGCGCCCAGCCTCGCGATCCGCTGGCTTTTCGGGATCGAGGGTGGTGAACAATTGCTGCCGCGTGGCCTCGGCCTTTTGAAGAAGCGCGATCAGATCGGGATCGATCTTCGCAGGACGCTCTTTCTCCGATCGCAAGACAAGCTTGAGATTATGCCCACGCCGATGGGGCTGAATGAGGCTGGAATCGGGATGCGCAACCCATCATCCTCCGCGTAGGCGCCACGCCATCCAGCAATGCAAGAGCAGCCGCTGCCTGATCGATGCCTCGATCCGTTCCGGGGTAACGACGATGGCGAGGCCCAGGGATCGATACTGATGCCTCGCGTCGAGTGCTGCGCCTGCTGTGGCTGTGCCGAGCGGCTGGGAACAATGGTGCGGTGTGTGGGGCGGATAGCTGAGACTATTCGATCATCCCAAGTGCGCGCTCGCGCTTATTCTTGCCGCCGCGCATTCTGCCGCCAGAAAGTCGAGCAGCGTTCTGACGGAGGGCAGCAGTCCCCGGCGGGAGGGAAAGACCGCATGGACGATCCCCGCGCGCGGCCGCCAGTCGGGCAGGACATGGACCAGATCGCCTGCCTCGACCTGGCGCCACACCATCATGGTCGGAAGTTGCACCACGCCCACGCCCGCCAGAGCCGCATCGCGCAGCGCCGCCATGTCGTCGGTCACAAGCCGGGGGACATGCGTGACGCTTGCCGTCTCGCCCCCGGCATGTTCGAGATGCCAATGATAATCGCGCTGCACCGGCCCCAGCGCGACGCTGGGCAAGCGGTTGAGGTCCGCCGGAGAGGAGAGCGCCCCGCCGGCCATGAGCGCCGGGCTGGCGACAAGGCATTGGGTGCTGGCGTCCAGCCTGCGCATGATGAGGTCGGTCGGCTCCAGCGGGGGGAAGCGCACGCGGATGGCGATGTCGAAGCCCTCCGCGATCACGTCGACGCGCCGGTTGGTGCTTTCCAGATGGAGCTGGACGGACGGATAGGCGCTGAGGAAGCGGGCGAACAGGGCGCCGAACTGGAAATTGATGAGCGCGACCGGGCAAGCGACGCGCATGACGCCGCGCGGTTCCGCCTGCACCTGGGCGATCACCTGATCGGCGGCCTCCGCCTCCACCAGCATGGCGACGCAGCGGTCATAATATTCCCGGCCGATCTCGGTCACGGAGAAGCGGCGTGAGGAGCGGTTGAGCAACCGCACGCCCAGGCGATCCTCCAATTGCAGGATGCGGCGGCTGAGCTTCGACTTCTGCACGCCGATGGCCCGCTCCGCGGCGACGAAGCCGCCATGATCGACCACCTGCACGAAAAAATAGAGATCGTTGAGGTCCTGCATCATCCTGTTTTTAGGACGCTGCGTCGGATGGCGCAATCTTTCGCATGGGTCGTCGCGATGATATTTACCGATCAACAGGGCGCGAACAGGCGTTCGCCGCCACGGAGACAGATAATGAGCAAGACGGTTCTCGGCCGCTACGGCAATAATCGCGGCCACTGGGTGGGCGACGGTTTCCCGGTTCGCTCGCTCTTTTCCTACAACAGCCTGGGCCAGCATATCAGCCCGTTCCTGCTGCTCGACTATGCGGGGCCGCATTATTTCGAGCCCACCACGGAACGGCGCGGCGTCGGCCAGCATCCCCATCGCGGGTTCGAAACCGTCACCATCGTCTATGACGGGCAGGTGGAGCATCGGGACAGCGCCGGCCATGGCGGTATCATCGGCCCCGGCGACGTCCAGTGGATGACGGCGGCGGGCGGTATCCTGCATGAAGAATATCATGCGCCCGCCTTCGCGAAGACAGGCGGTCCGTTTCGCATGGTGCAGCTCTGGGTCAACCTGCCCGCGAAGGACAAGATGGCGCCCGGCGGCTATCAGGGCATCGTTTCGGCGGACATTCCCGTCGTCGACCTGCCCGATGGCGCGGGCAAGGGCCGGGTGATCGCGGGCGAGCTGCTTGGCGCGAAGGGGCCGGCGAAGACCTTTACGCCGGTCAATGTCTGGGATCTGCGCCTGGTCCGCGACGCGGAGCTGAAGCTGGACCTGCCCGAAGGCTATACCGCCATGCTGGTGGTGCTGACCGGGCATGTCACGGTCAATGGCAGCCATGAAGCGGGGGAGGCGGAGATGGCGCTGCTCAGCCGCGAGGGCGGCGATGTCGGCATCCGGGCCAATGGCGATGCGACGCTGCTGGTACTGACGGGCGAGCCGATCGACGAGCCGATCGCGGGCCATGGTCCCTTCGTGATGAACACGGAGGATGAGATCCGCCAGGCGGTCGACGACTTCAACAACGGCAGGTTCGCGCAGGCGGCCTGATCGGGCGCCCGGTTCCTTTGGGGGCCGGGCGTTCCGGTTCGAAGATCAGGACGGCGGATGCATCCGCGCGTCGCCCGGCCGCCGGACATCGCCGTCCGCGCGGAGATGAGGACGGGTGCCTGCAAACGGGAAGGACGAAACCATGTCGAGCGAACCCATTCGTGATCCGAAATCCGACCATCTGCTCACGCCGCACAACGCGGCCTTCATCATCATCGACTATCAGCCGGTGCAGGTGAATTCGATCGCCTCGATGGACCGGCAGTTGCTGCTGAACAATATCGTCGGCTGCTCGAAGGCCGCGGTCGCCTATGGCCTGCCGGTCATCCATTCGACGGTCAATGTGAAGACGGGCCTTAACAAGCCGCCCGTGCCGCATGTCCGCAAAGTGCTGGGCGACTATCCCACCTATGACCGGACCAGCATCAATAGCTGGGAGGATGTGGAATTCCGCAAGGCGGTGGAGGAGACCGGGCGCAGGAAGCTGGTGATGACCGCGCTCTGGACCGAGGCCTGCCTGACTTTCCCGGCGCTGGACGCGCTGGCCGAAGGCTATGAGGTCTATATGCCGGTTGATGCGGTGGGCGGCACTTCGGTGGCGGCGCATGAGGCGGCGCTCCGCCGGATCGAGCAGGCGGGCGGCAAGCTGATCTCCACTGTCCAGCTTTTCTGCGAACTTCAGCGCGATTGGAGCCGCGCCGAAACCGTCCCCGCCTTCATGAGCCTGTTCATCGAGACCGGGGGAACGGCAGGCATCCAATTCTCCTACGACAAGACTGAATAAGCCGGAAGCGGCCGCCGCTGGTCATCTCATACCAGCGGCGGCTCTCAGCTCCGGCAGGCCTCATCCAGCATGATAGACGATGGCAACGGTTCGACTCGATAGCCGACCGCTGGCCGTGCATCCGTTTGAAATGTGTCCACCCTGGGTCGGTTGTAAAAGCGACATAACTACTCCGTGCTGTGAACCAGAGGGGCTGACTGTCCGCAGCTGGGGACAAGAAATTCGTAGATGAATGACGCAAAAGGATCTGCGGCAGAAGCGGCCAATATGCGTTTCCTTTGCCCAGCAGCAACCGCTCAGTGCCGCTCCGCAGGAGCACGGAGCCCAAGAAATAATCGCCTAATCTGCCCCGTCATGATAGGTTCCCCTGCCCGCCGATCCAGGCGGGTGCGAGTCTTTGCAGGGAGGCACCATGACACTCTCGATCGGCAGCAAGGCCCCCGACTTCACCGCGCAGACCACCAAGGGCGAAATCCGCTTTCACGACTGGCTGGGCGCTAGCTGGGGCATCCTCTTTTCGCACCCCAAGGACTTCACCCCCGTCTGCACGACGGAACTGGGCTATCTCGCCCGGCTGACCCCCGAATTCGCCAGCCGCAACTGCAAGGTGATCGGCCTGTCAGTCGATCCGGTCGGCAATCATGAGCGCTGGCTCAATGACATCAAGGCTGCGACCGGCGGCGAGGTCACCTATCCCATCATCGGTGACAGCGACCTGAAAGTGGCGCAGGCTTATGAAATGCTCCCCGTCAGTGCCGGAGACACATCCGAAGGCCGCACCGCCGCCGACAACCAGACGGTCCGCACCGTCTACCTGATCGGTCCCGACAAGCTCATCAAGGCGATGCTGAGCTACCCCATGAGCAGCGGCCGCAATTTCGACGAGGTGATGCGCTTGCTCGACAGTTGCCAACTGACGGCAAAGCACAAGGTCGCGACCCCGGTGAACTGGAAATGGGGCGAGGATGTCATCATCGTCCCCGCCGTTTCGGACGAGGAAGCCAAGGAACGATTTCCCGAAGGCTGGACCGCCGTCACGCCTTATATGCGCGTCGTCCCGCAACCCCAGGACTAGCGAAGATGTTCTTTGCGGTCTTTAAAGATGGCGAGGGGTGCAAATCCTATATCATCGCCAATGAGGCGTGCTGCGCCGCGGCCATCATCGACCCGGCGCTGGATCTGGTCGACCGCTATCTGGGCGAAGTGAACCGGCAAGGCTTACGCGTCCGCTACATCATCGACACGCATACTCATGCCGATCATTTCTCCGGCGCGCGGGCGCTGCGGGATGTGCTTCACGCGCCGATCGTGATGCACCGCTTTTCCCCCGCGCCCTATATCGACATGCATGTGGAGGACGGCCATTTACTGCCCCTGGGCGACATGCGCATGCGTATCCTCCACACCCCCGGACACACCCGCGATTCCATGTGCATCCATGTCGAGGATCGCCTATTCACCGGCGATACGCTGCTGATCGGCGGTGCGGGGCGCAGCGACCTGCCGTCGGGCGATCCGGTGCAACTATATGACAGCCTGTTCCGCAAGCTGCTCGAACTGCCCGACGACACGCTGGTTTTCCCGGCGCATGATTATAAGGGCCGCGAAGGCTCCACCATCGGGGCAGAGCGCACCAGCAATCCCCGCCTCGCCAATACCGACCAGGGCGAGTTCGTCACGTTGATGAACAGTCTCAACCTGTCGGCTCCCGCCCACCTTACCGAAGCGCTGCGCACCAACATGTCGGGCGGCAAGACCGTGCGCCAGTTGCTGGCCGAAGCGGGCGCCAAAGTGCCCTTCATGGCGATGGATGAACTGCTCAGCCGCTTGGAAATCCGCGCCAATGATTTCGTCATTCTCGATGTGCGCGAAAAGGATGCCTTCGCCACCGGCCATGTGCCGGGCGCCATTCACCTGCCTCGCGGCCAGCTCGAACTGCGCGTCAACGAAGTCCTCCCTGATCCCAGCGTCGAGGTACTGACCGTGTGCGAACTGGGCAAGATTTCCACGCTGGCGGCGGCAACGCTGCGCGAGCTGGGCTTCAACCGCGCTACCGCGCTTGACGGTGGCATGGCGGCATGGCGGGAGAAGGACCATCCGCTTGAAAAAGTGGCATCGGACTGACCGCGGGTGACCATTAACGGTGGCGAAGCCGAGGGACCGGAAATTCGGGAGCTGCTCTGGACTGCGCCCCCAGCCAGTTTTCTCTACATACCGTCAAACCGGCGATTCGGACGATGCCGAACAGGCCCGGCGCTGATCGCAACCTCATAGCCGGCTTACAGCCTCCTCGATCGCGCGGAACGCCACCGGTTTTCAAAGCCTCACCACCTCCTCCAGTGCCTTGGGGAGCGCATCGGGATCGTAGCCGGTCATCAGGATAAACGGGATGGCTTGGCTCTGAAGTTCGTGCGCGATGTCGCATTGCGGTCTGCCACCGCGACGGTTCAGCTCGACAACCACTTGGGCGTCTGCGAGTCTCGCAGATCGACCGTTGCCTCCACGCTTGGACATGGTTCCAGGACTTCTGCGTCAACGCCGCGCAGAGCTGCGGCGGTCCCGCCCCGGCGCGCTTCCTACAGACGCCGCAGGGCGCAGGGAGGAACCAGCCCGCTTCCCCGCATGTTCTCCCCGAGGAAGGAGAATTGCGATGCACAAGGAAGAGGAGGACGGCAAGGTCGTCACGCATATCTCGCGTGAGGAGGTTCGCAGCGGCGCCTCTACGCACGTCACCCGCTATGTGCTGGCCATCAGTCTTGGCCTTGTCGTCATCATCTTTGCGGCCCTGCTGGCGGCGGGCTTTTTCAACACGGCGCAAACGGGCGCCGATCAGTCGCATATGGCCAATGCAACCGAGGCGAACGGGTAGCCATGACAGGCCCGGCGGAATCATGAAGATCGCCACCTACAATGTGAACGGGATCAACGGCCGCCTGCCCGTCCTGCTGCGCTGGCTGGAGATGGCGGAGCCCGACATCGTCTGTCTGCAGGAACTGAAGGCGCCGCAGGACCGCTTTCCCGAAGCCGCGATCCGCGACGCGGGATATGATGTCGTCTGGCATGGCCAAAGCCGCTGGAACGGCGTCGCCATTTTGAGCGGCATGGGCGAGATTCACGAAACCCGCCGGGGGCTGCCCGGCGATCCGGAGGATGCGCAAAGCCGCTACATCGAAGCGGCCATAGGCGGCGTGCTGATCGCGGGCCTCTATCTTCCCAACGGCAATCCCCGGCCCGGTCCGAAATATGATTTCAAGCTCCGATGGCTGGATCGGCTCCACGCGCATCTGCAAAGCCTCGTCACGCTCGATGCGCCGGTCGTGATCGCGGGCGATTTCAACATCATTCCAGCCGATCTGGACGTCTATGCCCCAGACCGCTGGCGCGACGACGCGCTGTTCGCGCCGGAAGTCCGCGCAGGCTGGCGCCGACTGATCGAACAGGGCTGGGCCGATGCGGTCCGTCAGCTTCATCCGCACGACACGGTCTACAGCTTCTGGAAATATTGGCGCGGCGCGTTCGAGCGCAATGCGGGCCTGCGGATCGACCATGTGCTGCTCAACCCCTTCGCCCTTTCCCGGCTGGCCGAGGCGGAGGTCGACACCGCGCCGCGCGGCTGGGAGCGGACCAGCGATCACGCCCCGCTGTGGATTCGTCTGGTGCCCAGGGAAGTGCGGTCCGGAAGAGGGCCGGAATGACTGCCGAAACCTTTCCCCACACACCCTAGAGCATCGTGCGCAAAAGTGGGAAACGGTTTTGCGCTTAAAACGATGCGACAACAAAAGCTTAGAGCGCGCGGCCTGCGTCCGATTTAACGCAGCGCGCTCTAGCGGAGATGCTCCGCACCCTCTCCGCGATCCTTGCGCTCGGAGTAGCGATCGACCAGTTGCTCCGCATGAGGGCGCATCAGCACGGTGATCCGTATCAGCTCCTCCATCACGTCGACGATCCGGTCATAATAGCTGGATGGTCTCATGCGGCCCGCCTCGTCGAACTCCTTGTAGGCCATGGCCACCGACGACTGGTTGGGGATGGTGAACATCCGCATCCAGCGGCCGAGCAGGCGGAGCGTGTTCACCGCGTTGAACGACTGGGAGCCGCCGGACACCTGCATGACGGCGAGCGTGCGGCCCTGCGTCGGGCGCATGCCCTTCATTTCCAGCGGCAGATGGTCGATCTGGGCTTTCATGATGCCGGTAATCTGGCCATGCCGTTCCGGGCTGCACCACACCATGCCTTCCGACCAGAGCGCATGTTGGCGCAGTTCGTGCACGGCGGGGTGATCGTCTCCCGCCACCTGATCGGGCAATGGCAGGTCGCCGGGATCGAAGATCCGGGTCTTCGCGCCGAAGAATTGCAGCAGGCGGGCGGCCTCTTCCACCGCCAGCCGCGAAAAGGAGCGCTGGCGCAGCGAACCGTAGAGCAGCAGAATGCGGGGAGGCGGCTCGTCCGCGCCCAGGCCGGCGGCGGGACGCGGCAGCGCAAACGCCTTGTCCAGCGCGGGAAGATGATCGGGGGCGGCGAGTTCGCGCAGTCTCATGCGGTAACGGCTTTCTCATACCAGGGGCGGGTCCGCTTCACCAAGGCGACGATCGAGAGCATCACCGGCACTTCGACCAGAACGCCCACGACGGTCGCCAGCGCGGTGCCGGAACTAAGGCCGAACAGGCTGATGGCGGCGGCCACGGCCAGTTCGAAAAAGTTGGAAGCGCCGATCAGCGCCGAAGGACCGGCGACGCGCCATGCCACGCCCAGCCGGCGGCTCAGCCAATAGGCGATGCCGGCATTGAGATAGACTTGAAACAGGATCGGCACGGCGATCAGCGCGATCCCCAGCGGTTGCCGGATGATTTGCTCGCCCTGGAAGCCGAAAAGCAGGACAAGGGTCAGCAGCAGGCTGGACAGGCTGACCGGTCCCAATGCCGACAGCGTGCGCTGGAGCCGGGCCTCGCCGCCGCGCAGGAGCAGGTGGCGGAGCATTTGCGCAACCACCACCGGCACGACGATGTAGAGCCCGACCGAGAGCGCGAGCGTGTTCCACGGGACGGTGATCGAAGCGACGCCGAGCAGCAGCCCCACCAGCGGCGCGAAGGCGAACAGCATGATGATGTCGTTGAGGGCGACTTGGCTCAACGTATAGTTCGGTTCCCCGTCGACGAGGTTCGACCATATGAACACCATCGCCGTGCAGGGGGCCGCGGCGAGCAGGATCAGCCCCGCAATGTAGGAGGACGGCGCGCCGCTGGGCAGGAGCGGGGCGAAGAGATGGCCCAGGAAGAGCGTGCCGAGCAGCGCCATCGAGAAGGGCTTGATCGCCCAGTTCACCAACAGGGTGATCCCGATGCCCCGCCAATGCTGGCGCAGGCCATGGAGCGCGCCGAAATCCACCCGCAGCAGCATCGGGACGATCATCAGCCAGATA
The DNA here is from genome assembly GCF_013375535.1 of Sphingobium sp. 15-1. Lineage (GTDB taxonomy): Bacteria > Pseudomonadota > Alphaproteobacteria > Sphingomonadales > Sphingomonadaceae > Sphingobium > Sphingobium aromaticivastans. Next base: position 1,581,486 of record NZ_JABXJG010000001.1, on the reverse strand, counting down.
AGCGCGGCCACCACGAGATTGACCTTGGCGATCTCCAGCGCCGCGACCGCCGCGAAGACGCCGGGGAGCAAGTGGCCAAGGCCGATCCCGGCAACGATGCACAGCGCCACCCAAAGGGAAAGATAGCGTTCGAACAGGGGCATGATCTTTAGTCCGTGATGGATGTGTCAGGAGCGCTCGCGGCGCCGTCGCCCAAGGCGATCTGCATATACACCGTGTCGAGCCAGCGCCCGGCCTTCCAGCCCATGCCGGTCAGGCGGCCGACCTGCCTGAACCCGCAGGAGCCGTGTAGCGCGACCGAGGCAGGCTCGCCGCCGCCGACAACCGCGACCATCTGCCGGAAGCCATGGGCTTCGGCCGCCTCCAGCAACGCCGTGAGCAGCAGCCGGCCGATGCCCGCGCCGCGCCGGTCATTCGCCACATAGATGCTGTTCTCGCAGGCGAAGGCATAGGCAGGGCGATCGCGGAACTGCGTGGCATAGGCATAGCCGACAATGTCAGGACCGTCGCAGGCGACGAGGAACGGCCAGCCGCGGCCGGTGATCGCCGCTATCTTCTCCCCGGTCTCGGCGGCGGTCGGCGGCACGATTTCGTAGGTCGCCGTGCCGTGCAGGACGTGATGCGCGTAAATGGCCGCGATGGCTTCCGCATCGTCGGCCGTTGCCCGGCGGACGGAAATGGTCACCGGCGGGTCGCCTCGACGACTTCGCCGTCTTCCTTGACGAAGGTGCCGCGCTGTTCGGCGGGTAGCAGGTCCAGCACCTCCTCGGAAGGGCGGCAGAGCTTCACGCCCAGCGGCGACACCACCAGGGGACGGTTGATGAGGATGGGATGCGCCATCATCGCATCGACCAGGGCTTCGTCCGTCAGCGTCTCGTCCCCAAGGCCCAGCTCCGCATAAGGCGTGCCCTTTTCGCGCAGCAGCGCGCGCGGCGTCATGCCAGCCCGCTCGATGAGCTGGACCAGCAGTGCGCGGCTGGGTGGGGTCTTCAGATATTCGACGACATGCGGCTCCATGCCCGCGTTGCGGATCATGGCCAGGGCATTGCGGGAAGTGCCGCACTGCGGATTATGGTAGATCACAATATCGGTCATCATCGCCTCGTCAGCAGCAGGTGAGTTCGGCCAGAAGCGGCTCGCACAGTTCGGCGCGCCCCTGGCAGCAATCCTTGGCCAGATAGACCATCAGCTCCCGCAGGGCGTCGAGATTGGCGCGCTGGATTTGCTGGCGGCCGCGCTTTTCGGAAAGCACCAGCCCCGCCTTCGCCATCACGGCCAGATGCGTCGAGAAGGTGCTTTGGGTGAGCCCCGACGCTTCGACCAGGGCGCCGGTCGACAGTCCGTCGGGCTCATGCCGGATCAGCAGGCGAAAGGCGTCGAGCCGCGTCGGATGCCCAAGGGCCGAAAGAATCGAAAGCGCGGCGTCCATGTCCATGCATCGTGATTATCCGATGCATATCGCGAGGTCAATAACCCATCGAAATTATCCGATGGATATGGCCGCCGGGAGCGGGCCTTGTCGCCCATGCGCCATATCGTCGAAGCGTTCGCGCACCCAGTCCGCGATGAAGCTCTTGACCGGCCCCATATTGTCGGCGCTGCAATGTTCGACGCCGCCCTCCGCATCGGTGAAGAGCTTGAAATCGACGCGGGGGCTGTTCACCGCCTGGTCGCGGCTCTGAAGGGCATATTCGCGCGGAATCTGCCGGTCGTTGGCGCCGTGGGTGATGAGGAACGGCACCGTCATCTTGTCCATATGGCCGTCCAGCGTCACCTGCGGCATGAGCGCCATGAAGCTGTCGAGGTCGCGCTGTCCCCACACCCACATCACATGATCCCAATAATGGGGCACGGGATTTTCGCCTTCATTCTTCAGCCGGCGCGACTGGAGTTCGCCCCAATTATGATTGCCGCCCCAGGCGACGCAGAGCTTGAAGCGCTTTTCATAGATCGCCGCGCGGGGGGCATAATAGCCGCCGAGCGACCAGCCCATCATGCCGATCCTGTCGCCATCGACATCGGCTCTTCCTTCGATCGCGTCGATGGCCGCGCCCGCCCAGCGTTCCGTGTCGTGGATCGCGGGAAGTCCGTTCAGCCGCAGCGCCTCCCCGACGCCCGGCTGATCGACGGCAAGCACGGAGATGCCGCGCCGGGCAAAGGTGTCACCGATGGACAGGGCGATCATCTCCTTCACGCTGTCCAGCCCATTGCAGAAGATCATCGTCGGGCGCGGCCCTTCGCCCTCGCCGGGGATGAAGAGGCCGGGAAAATGCGACCCTTCGTAGGGGATTTCCACCCGTTCCCAGCCCAGATCGCCCGCTTCGATGGCGCGGGCCATGGTGTCCAGCATGGTGCGGTACATCCGCTTGCGCGGTTCATAGTCGCGGGCCTGCATGCGTTCCGCCGTCATATAATAGGCGGTCGCCCGCTTATATTTTTCCCCGGCGCTCAGCTTGTGGCCCGCAGCCTCGCATGACCGGCCCAGCTCGACCAGCCGGTCGGCCATCCGGCCCCAACTGTCGAAGAAGGCGGCGGTACCCTGGTCCGCGCCCTGCCGCGCTATTTCACGCACCTCGTCATTCGCCTTGTCGATTTCTCCCATGGCGGCGCCCATGCACAGGCAGATGTTGACGCCAAGGTTCCAGACATAATTTCCGGGAAAAGGTTCGTACATTGGATGTCCTTCAAACGGGTTCGGAGATTGGGGCGGCTTCCGCGTCGACCAGCCGGCGATAGATGCGGCGGGCGCGGGTGGAGCCGTTGTCGATGCCGAGCAAAGCGGGTTTGCGTTCGAACAGGTCGACGTCGCCCAGGGCGCGCTGCTGCGCCTCGATCATCGGCTTGTCCTCGGTTTCGAACGCGATGCGCAGGCCCTTCGCCATGCCCGCATTATAGTCGGCGTCGTCCACCCGGTAATTGCGGGAGTTGCAGTAGAAATAATGCGTGGTCGTCTCGGTTTCGGGCGTCATGACATGCGCGTTCATGGTGTCGATCCCGGCCTCCCGCGGTTCGCCCGCCGGGCTGGCGCCGACGCGCAGCAGCATCACGCCATCCGGATGCCACAGCACCTCGGTCCACATGTCGGCGGCCATGTCGGGATCGGGAAGTTCGGGACGGAAGATCGGGATGGCGCGTTCGTCCTTCGCGAGCCATCGCACGAAAAGCGTGTCGCCGCGCTCCTCGACATGGGCCTTGGTGCGCGTGATCGATCCGCCGCCCAGCGTCGCGGGATGCAGATAGTCCGCATGGCTGAGGTCGAGGATATTGTCCTCCAGCAGCTTGTGCCCGGCGGCGCTGTACATATAGCCTTTGCTGAATGCATGTTCGGGCGCTTCGTCGATGAAGCCCATGTCCGGGATCGCCGCCGGGTCGGCGCGATCGGCATCCCCCATCCATATCCAGATGACGCCGTGCCGCTCAACCAGGGGATAGGCGCGGATCGAGAGGGCGCCGGTGATGGGGCCATGGGGATTGTGGACGCATTTTCCGGTAGCGCCGTCGAAGGCCAGGCCGTGATAGCCGCAATGCACCGTCTCGCCCTCCGTCCTGCCCATATGCAGCGGGGCCAGGCGATGCGGGCAACTGTCGGTCACGGCATAGAGCCGGCCGCCCTGCCGCCAGAAGAGCAGGGGGTCGCCAATGATCCTGCGGGCGAGCCGTTCCCCTTCGCCCAGTTCGTCCGCCCAGGCGGCGAAATACCAGCAATTCCTGATGAAGCTCATCCATTCCCTCCCCGGTTGCCGGTCGCGCGCTCATGCCAATGCACCATCGGCAGACCCGCGACCGGGCTGTCGAAGGCGGCGATGCTGGTGGCGCGCAGGCCGCCGAGGTGAACGGTGCGCAAATCCGGTCCTCCAAAGGTGATGCTCGCCAGCCAGGGACAGATCGTGCCGCCGCACGCCATCAGCGTGTCGAAATCGACGGGATTGCCGGAAGCGAAAGCCGCCTCGAAGCGCGCCGTGGCGACCGGATCGCCATCGTTGAGCAGCTCGATCGCATCGCCTTCCGGCGTGATCGCCACCAGCCGGTCAGCGAAGATCATCGTCGCCCAGAGATTGCCGAAAGCGTCGAAGGCGATGCCGTCGATTGCGCCGTCGCCCAGGCTGGAGGGGCCGTAGACTTCGCGGTCAGTGAGCGATCCGTCGGGCTGAACGCGCAGGCGGGACACCCGCTTGCCCGTCGTTTCCGCGACGTAGAGCCACTCCTCCTCCGCATCGAGGCGGATTTCGTTGGTGAAGTGGAACCCGTCCGCGACGATCCGCGCGCCGCGCTCGTCGATCAGGCAGATATAGCCGTCGGCCAGCGCCGGCGTGACCGCGTCGCTCCACGGATTGACGCGGGTGGAGACAGTGACCCACAGGCGATCGCGGCTGTCCCGCAGCACGAAGTTGACCTTGCCCATTGGACTGCCGTCGATCCTGTCCGCGAGCACGCGGGTCTGCCCATCGCGGGTCATGATCTCCAGCCGGTCTGTGCCGAAATTGGCGATCGCGATGTCGCCGTTGCGCGTGAAGGCGAGTCCGTTGGGCAGCGTGCCGCGCAGCAGGCTGCCCGCGGCATCGGCGGCGACGTTGAAATGGGGGTCGGCCTGCTGAACGATCAGGCGCTGGCTGCCGTCGGGCGCGATGCGCATGACGCCGCCACGCGCATCCGCGCTCCATAACGTGCCGTCCGCCTCCGCCAATATGCATTCGGGCCGTTGCAGGTCATGCCCGATATGGCGGATCAGCGCGGGATCGACCCGCCAGTCGCGCAGGGGATTATAGGGTTGTGCCATTCAATCCTCCAAAATGGCGACGGCGCGGGTCCAGCCGGCCGACGCCGCGCGGATCTTCATGGGGAAGCAGGCGATGGTGAATCCGGTGGAGGGCAGCGCTTCGAGATTGTGCAGCTTTTCCAGATGGCAGTAACCAATGTCGCGCCCGGCCTTATGCCCTTCCCAGATCAGCCCGGCATTGCCGGTCTCCAGATATTTCTCCCTTGTGTGGACGAAGGGCGCGTCCCAGCTCCATCCGTCGGTGCCGGTCAGGCGCACGCCGCGCTCCAGCAGGTACATGGTCGCGGCATATCCCATGCCGCAGCCTGCGGTCACATAATCGTCCCGCCCGTATCGCTTGCCGGCCGACGTGTTGACGACGACGATTTCCAGCGGCGAGAGGCTGTGCCCGATCCGATCCAGTTCGGCCTCGACATCGGCGGCGGTCACGACATAGCCGTCGTCGAAATGGCGGAAGTCCAGCTTCACGCCCGGCTGGAAGCACCAGTCGAGCGGCACTTCGTCGATGGTGATGGCGCGCTCGCCCTTATCCATGGTCGACGCATAATGATAGGGCGCGTCGAGATGGGTGCCGTTATGGGTGATCAGCTCGATCCGCTCGATCGCCCAGGCTTCTCCGTCGGGCAGGTCCTGGGGCTGAAGACCGGGGAAGAAGCTCGCCAGTTCGGGCACCGACATTTTGTGGTCGATATATTCGATTTTTGGCCGGAACGGCGCCGGGTCCGAAATCACATCATTTTCCAGATAGATGGAAAGATCGACGATCTGGCGCGCCATGGTCAGAACTCCACCCTGTCGCCGCCCTTGAGGCCCAGCATGGTGCGGGCTTCAGCGGGGGTGGCGGCTTCATGACCCATTTCGGCCAGGATGCGCTTCACCTTCTCGACCTGCTGGGCGTTGGAAACGGCCAGCACGCCGCGTTCGATGAACAGGCTGTCCTCCAGGCCGACGCGCACATGCCCGCCCAGCAGCGCCGCTTGCGTCAAGAAGGGCATCTGGTGCCGGCCCGCCGCCAGCACCGACCATTGATAGCTGTCCTTGCCGAACAGCCGGTCGCAGGTCTGCTTCATGAACATGAGATTGTCGAGATCGGGGCCGATCCCGCCCAATATGCCGAACACCATCTGCACGAAGAAACCGGGCTTCACCAGGCCGCGATCCAGGAAATGGGCGAGATTGTAGAGATGCCCCACATCATAGCATTCATGTTCGAACCGGGTGCCCGCGTCCGACAATGTTTCCAATATATAGGCGATGTCGCGGAAAGTGTTGCGGAAGATATAGTCTTCCGAGCCCCGGACATAGGCTTCCTCCCAATCATGTTTCCAGGTCTGAATCCGGTTCGCGGCGGGGAAGAAGGCGAAGTTGATCGATCCCATGTTGAGCGAACACAGTTCCGGCTTGAACTTCGCTGCCGCCGCCAGCCGCTCCGCAACTGTCATGGTGATCGCGCCGCCCGTTGTGATGTTGACCACCGCGTCGGTCGCCTGCTTGATGACGGGAAGGAAGCGGTTGTAGACTTCCGGATCGCCGGTCGGCCGGCCATCCTCCGCCATGCGGGCGTGCAGGTGCAGGATGGCGGCGCCCGCCTGCGCCGCCGCGATCGATTCCGCGGCGATGTCTTCGGGCGTGATCGGCAGGGCCTCGGACATGCTGGGCACATGGGCGCTGCCGGTGACGGCGCAGGAAATGATGACTTTGGCCATTATCGGGCAGCCTCTTCTTCGCGTATGAGTTTGCGCAGGATGCGCCGGGCGCGGATCGCGCCGGCGTCGCCCTCCAGAATGACGGGCTGGAGGTCCCAGAAATCTTCGCCGTCGATGGCGGCGTGCTGGGCGACGATCATCGGCTTGTCCTGATGTTCGAAGGCAAGTTCGAAGCCGCGCTCCAGGGCCTGGTGGAGTTCCGCGTCGTCGCGCCGGAAATCGCGGGCGTTCGACCAGAAATAATGGGTCGAGCTTTCCGTCTCCGGCGTCATGAGGTGGACGCCGGGCGTTTCCTTGCCGACCCGCTCGGCCCCGCCCGCATCCGTCACCCCGACGACGAGCTGCATGTTCGCGGGGGCATGCCAGACCACGTCCAGCCAGCGGTCGACCGGCTTGCCGCCTGTTTGGTACAGCGCCTCCAGCGCGCCGGGCAGCATCTCGTTGCGGGTAAGGCGGTTGGAATGGACGACATTGCCCTCCTGCCGCACGTCGATCTCCGCGGAGAGCACCGCTTCGCTGCCCAGCAGGCCGCGATGCAGGAATTCGATATGGCCGAGGTCCATGATATTGTCCGTCATATATTCGTAATTGACGGGCGTGTGCATATACCCCTTGTTGATGGCGAAGCGGTCGGGATCGAGCCCCTTCAGTTCCGGAATGGCGTCGTCGTCGGCCTTCGCCGGATCGCCCATCCATATCCACAGCAGCATGTGCCGCATCGCGATCGGATAGGTCTGCACCTTCGCGTTGGGCGGTATCCTGCCGTCGCCATGCGGGTTGTGGACGCACCGTCCTTCCAGATCGAAGCGCAGCCCGTGATAGGGGCATTCGATGACGTCGCCGGTTCGCTCCCCCATGCTGAGCGGCGCGAAACGATGCGGGCAGCGGTTGCGCATCGCGCGGACCACGCCTTGCGCGTCGCGCGCCAGCAATATGTCTTCGTTCAGGATGCGGCGATGGATGCTGCCTTCGGCGGCGACTTCATCGTCCCATGCCGCGACATACCAGCAATTGCGCAGAAAGGACATGGCTCGGCTCCCCTCAATAGTCGGCCATCAGGGCGACGGTCGCATTGTGCAGCAATCCGCCCTGATCGGCGCCGGGATTGTGGACGCCGCTCCATTCCTCCAGCTCCCAGGCCGCGAGCTGGTCGCAAGTGTCGACGACATATTTCACCCGGTCGAAGCGGCGCCGCATGAAGCCGTCGAGCGCTTCGTCGAGCGGCGCGGACCCGCCCAGCAATTCCGCCAGCAGGACCGCGTCCTCGATCGCCATGGCGGCCCCCTGGGCCAGATGCGGCGTGGTGGAATGGGCCGCGTCGCCCGCGATCAGAATGCGTCCCTTGTGCCAGGCTTGCTTCACCAGGACATTCATCATCGGCCGGTAGACGACGCCGGCAGGATCGGTGATCAGATGCGACAGCCGCTCGACCGGGCCGCTATAGCCGCGCAGGCGCGAGCGCATCTCCTCCGCCGCGGAGGGGCCGTCATACCAGCGGTTGTCGGCTTCTGCCGTCACGATGAACATGTACATCCGCGTCGGTGACATCGGTACCAGCCCGACCTTGGTATCCGGCCCGAAAAACACCATGCCGGTGTCGACATCGGCGGTCCGCTCGAAATTATAGCGCCACACGCCCTGGCCGTTGAAGCGCGGTTGCCATGTCTCCCCAAAGAGCAGGCGACGCGTTTCGGAGAATACGCCGTCATAGCCGATGACGAGATCGTAGCGGCGCGTCTCGCCGTCGCTGAAGGTCACGTCCACGCCTTCGCCATCGTCATGCAGCGCCGTCGCGACCGTCCCCATCCGGATGCCGGCGCCCGCCTCCCGCGCTCCGGCGATCAGAATGTCGTGCAGTTTCGGACGCGTGATGCCATTGTTGGGCGGCAGATGCGGTGCGGCCTCATTATGTCCCGGCGGGTCCGCCAGCACATGGCCGGCGGCGTCGTGGATGCGCCAGTTGTCGAAGGCGCCGCCCTGTTCGAGACAGCGTTGCGCCAGGCCGATCCGGTCGAGCGCGCGCAAGGCGTTGTTGGGCTGTATGATGCCCACGCCATAGACGGTCCAGGCCGCTTCCCGTTCGATCAGATCGACGGCGATGCCCTGTTGCCGCAAGGCGCGGGCGGCGACCAGGCCGCCGATGCCGCCGCCGATGACAAGTGCTTTGGCGATCGCGCCCATCCTTATTCTCCCCCCGCGATGCGCGGCGCTTCTTCGGTCAGATACCGGATGTTCCAGCTTGGCTCGTCCTTCAGGAAGGGCGGCAGATTATGCACGAAATGAGAGAAGGCGAAGAGCGGCGTCACCCATTCGCGCGGCACCCAATTGTCGTCGACATAGTCGGAGTCCGCGCCATATTCCGCCTCTCCGCCGGCGGGGCAGGGGAGGTAGTAGAAGAGCGCGCTGTCGATGCGATGGCGGCCCAGCCCCAGATGGGAAGGTTCCCAGCCCTTGCGCGCCATATGGTTGGCGCCGATCATGATCTCGTCAATATCCTCGACCCCGAAATTGGCGTGATGGAAGCGCACCTTGCCGTCCATGCCCGGAAAGGGGGCGCTGGCGTTCAGCAGCAGGATGCTGTGATGATTGTTCGACCCGTCGGCGCGCAGATACATGCCGAAATGGCATTGATGGTCGGACAGCCGGAAGTTCAGCCGGTCGCGCAGAAATGCATAGCCCGCTTCATAATCCGGCACCGCCCAGACGGAGTGGTTGATCACCTTCGGGCGTGCCCGCTCGCGCCATTTGCGATGCTGGTTCAGGCGGTTGACGCGGCCCGGCGCATTGACCGGATCGGGCGCATAGACCACCGGCTGGCGGTTGAAGACGCGCAATCCCATCGGGATGCCGAACGGCGTGTCGAAGAACAGGGCGCCGGTCTCGTCGCGGCGTACCTCCCTGTCCAGGGCAAGGCCCGTGGCCAGCGCTTCCAGCGACCGCGCGCCGTCCACGCCCCAGATGATCTGCCGCACCCCGTCGCCCTCTATCGCGCCTTTGGGGAGGGCCGGGTCGTCGCGGTGGCGCAGCACCACGCTTGACCCTTCGGCCAGCTCGAACCGGGCGAAATCCTGCCCCTGTTCCGCCAGCGGCAAGCCGAAATCCGTGAAGAAACGCATGGATTCGGCCATGTTCTCCACACCATAGATCAGGGATTCGATGCCCGTGATCGCCATTATTTCACTCCGTCGTCAGAAGGTGGTCTTGAGCGACACGCCATAGGTTCGCGGGTCGCGCAGATAGGTGAGCCGGGGGTAGCCCCAGAAATCGGCGGAGATCAGTTGGTTGGAGATCACCGTCTTGTTCGCCAGGTTGCGGCCCCAGGCGGTGACGCTCCAGCCCGCGCCGCTGTCGAAGCTGATCGACGCATTGTAGATCTCGTAGGATGGTTGGTACGCCGCCCGATGCTCATAGGGATCGAAGAACATGTTCCCGGAGAACATGGCGTCGCCGCTGAGCGTCACCTTCGCCCGATTGCCGACGGGAATGTCGTACTGCGCGCCCGCCCGCGCCGTATATTTGGACGATCCCGGCAGGCGATTGCCCGCCAGCGATTGCGGCCCCGCGCCGGGGTTCAGCGGATCGGGCGTGAGATAGCTGTCATAGGTCGCGTCGAGCAGGCCCACCGACAGGTCGATGCGCAGTCGATCGGTCGGCCGCGCCGTGATCTCCGCCTCTATGCCCTTGATCGTCGCCTTGGCGGCATTTTCGTCGATCGTCGACGCGCCGACGATCTTGGTCACGACCAGATCCTTATAATCGTACCAGAAGGCCGCGATGTTGGCGGTCAGGCGGCGGTCGAACAATTGCGCCTTGATGCCTACCTCATAGCTTAGCAGCGTTTCCGGATCGGTGCCGGGGCCGGGCACACCGATCGTGAAGCCGCCGCTCTTGAAGCCCTTCGATATGCCCGCATAGATGCTGAGGTCGCGGGTCGGCTCGAATTGCAGCGTCGCCTTGGGCGTGAAGGCGTTGAAGCTCTTGTCGCCGCCGGTCGGGATGGCGCCGAAACCGGCGATGAAGGAGCCTTCGGACCCGCGCTTTTCATGGCTGTAGCGCGCGCCCAGGATGAGCTTCAGCCGATCGATAAATTCCCACGATCCATGGGCGAAGGCGGCATAGGCCTTGGTGTCGCCTGTCCCGCGCTGATCGAACAGCGCGCCCGGCGCGAAATAGAGCGGGATGCTGATGAAGCCGTCGACGCTCTCCGTGAAGTAATAGCCGCCCAGGATGAAGTCCCATCGGTTGCCCGATGCGAGCAATTGGACTTCTTCGCTGAATTGATGCTGCGCTTCGAGCTGGCTGATCGCGGCCTGCGAAGGATTGGTGCCGATCAATTCGTCAAGCGCGGTGAAGCGCGACTTGCGATAGGCGGTGATGGAGCGGAGCGAGACGGTGTCGGACAGGTCGAGATTGGCCGTGCCCTGCACCCCCCAGGCCCGCACGCGGCGACGGGGGGCGAGGCCCGCCACGACATTGCGGATGTCGCCGGGCCGGTTTCCCAGCGACTCCGCATAGGTGGGAACGCCCGGCAGGGCGCCGCCCGCCTGATGCACGACGCCGAAGCTGTCGTTGGCGTGGAAATAGTCCGCGATGACTTCGACGCTCAATCTTTCCGTGGGGGTCAGTTCCAGCGTGACGCGGGCGGCCTGTTCCTTGCGGGTGTCGATGTCCCTGCCGGTCGCCTCATTCTTGCCATAGCCGCCGCGGTCGATGAAGAAGGCCGCCGCGCGCACGGCGATCTTGCCGGGAACGACCGCGCCGCCGACGCCGAATTCGCCCTGCACCAGTCCGTAATTGCCGACATCGACGCTCAGATTGGCGCTCACATCCTGCGTCGGCTTGCGGCTGATGATGTTGATCGACCCGCCCGTGGCGTTGCGGCCGTAAAGGTCGCCCTGCGGTCCGCGCACCACCTCGACCCGGTCGACGTCGAAATAGCTGGCGACCTGCGCACGGGGGCGGGCGATGTAGACGCCGTTGGCGTGGTAGGCGACGTTGCTGTCGATGCCGAGGCCCAGGAAGTTGTTCCCGACCCCGCGCAAATAGATATAGGTGACGCCGCTGTTGGTCTGAAGGTTGAAGTTCGGCACCGTCGCGCCAAGCTGCAAGGGATTGCTGATGCCCATGCGGTCCAGCGCCGCGCCGCCGATCGCGGAGACCGCGATGGGAACATCCTGCACGCTTTCAGAGCGCTTCTGCGCGGTGACGATGATGTCGGCGGCGTCCGCCGGGGCGGCGGCTTCGCCACTTTCCCGCGACTGGGCGCAAGCCGTGCCGGTCCAGGCGAGCATGGCCGCCCCGGCAAGAAAATGGACATAAGTGGATGGCTTCATCTTCCCCTCCTCACGAACGCTGTTTGCGTCTTGTGAGGGAAAGCATGAGCCTCACCGGGGTCGTTGAGAAACTATATCGGCCGATGTCTGGCACAAATCATATTTGTGCCTCTGAAACGGCCTTCAGCCCAGTTCCTTGGTGATCTGGGCAACCGCTTGCCGAATGAAGATGCGGCCAGGGTCCTGCTCCGTCCGTTCGTGCCAGAACAGCAATTCCTGAAGCTGCTCGATCTTGAGCGGACATTCAGCGACCGCAAGGCCCAGGCGCGGCGCGAGCGTGTTCGCAAGCCGCCGCTGCGCGGTCGCGACAAGCGGCGTGCCGGGCAGCATGAACAGTTGGGCGGCGAAATTGGGAACCTTGGCCGCTATATCGAAGCGGGTCTTGGTCGCGGCCCACGCCTGTTCGACGATGGTCTGGACGCCCGCGCCGAATTCGACCTTGTTGTGCCGGGCCTTGCGATAGGCCGAAAGCGACATGCCGTTCAGAATGTCGACATGCTCCGGGTCAGCCACGCAGACGAAGTCGTCGCGGAACACCGGCATTTGCCTAATGTGCTTGCTGGGACTGTGCGAGCCGTAGAGGCGAAGGTCGTGCGCCGTCAGGCAGAAGTCGAGCTCGCCCATTTCCAGCCGCTCGAAACTGGCATGGGTAAGCGGCTCCACCGCGCACTGGACGCCCGGCGCATTGACGGTGAGATAGCGAAGCAGATGGGGCAGCACGACATGCAGGCAATAGTCGCTCATGGCGATGCGGCATTCGTAACGGGCGGTGGCGGGGTCGAAATACGGGCGCGTGTCGAGCGCCGTCTGCACCATGAGCAAAGCTTCGCGCACGGGCACGACCAGGGAATGCGCCAGCGGCGTCAGTTCCAGATGCCGGCCGACACGCGTGAGCAATTCATCGTCAAAATGCCGCCGCAGCCGCTGCAAGGCGCTGCTGGCCGCCTGCTGCGTGATGAAAAGCCGCTCGGCGGCGCGGGTGACATTGCGTTCCGTCAGCAGGATGTCGAGTGCGCGAAGCAGGTTGAGATCAAAATGGCTGAGTTGCACTTTCCTCTCCCGCTGGCCTCTCCCGCTGGCCTCTCCCCCGGTCCCGCCAAGCATGTACATGACTTCGCGCGTTCCTCAAGTTTGCAGCGCGATCAAGGCGGCATTGCGTGGGAACCGGAGGGCCGCTTCTCGCCGCTGCCAATGATCTGCAAAGCTTCCGCCAGACGTCCCGGATGAGACTATCGGGGATGCGAAGTCGCGATAGGAATGCGGCGTGCGGCTCGTGGATTCCCCGTACAGTCGGTCGGCAGCTTATGGTGGCTTTATTGGAATAACTCGAAAAATGGTAAATATTAGAACTTATGTTAATCTGCATGGGACCAAGCAATATTGCTGATCCATGTTAAAAAAAGCCTCACCCTATTTTATAAGGGTGAGGCCAGTTGGTCGCAAAACAGGCAAAGCCTGTCATTTTATTTAATCATCAGCATTTTTACGTGAAAATATATCGTTGGATATAGATTGTGAAATTATTTACATATTTTCCAATGACTTGATAAGCAAAAATGCCCCGCCTGCGGGGCAGGCGGGGAGTGTTTTTGCTACGGTGTCGATGAAATAATTCGCCAACGGATAATTGGTTCAATCTCTGCCCAAGAAATTCGTAGGGAAGATACTTCTCCTCAATTACCCGACGTCGAAGTCTGGCGGTCGATGACCGGCTTTTCTCCACGTTCCTTGTAGATCGACATCGATCGCGATCGAACCTCGCCATCCTTGCGGACATGGGTGTTGGTCATGGATCGCGCCCGTTCATCGTCATCGCGCGCCGTGGCGACGGAGCGTTGGCGCGCCATATTGTCGTTGAACTTCGCGCGCGAGTCGGTGGTCGCGGTTCCGCCATCGGCCGCCGTGGCCGTGCCGCCGCCGGATACGCCGACGCTGTTCGCGTCCGTGCTGCCCGATCCATAGGTTCCGGCTGATACGTCGCCGGTCGTCGGGGTCGAAGATTGCGATCCGGCGCTCTTCGTCTGCGCGGGGGCCGCGCTGGCGCTGGCCAGAAACGCTGCCGTGATCATGAGTGAAAGAGGTCGCTTCATCATTCTCTCCTGTGGGGTCGCTCGTCGATCGTGATGCGGCACCCTTCCGCTCCGCGCGTGATCGTCACGGAGCGCTGCTCTCCATCGCTCGTGCTGATCGCGCTCGACGAGGAAGTTCCACTCGACGAGGAGGATGCCGAGACGTGGGACGATGCGCTTTTGCCCGATGAGGCGCTGGTGGCGCTGGCGCCCTGGCCTTCATCGGCAATCACGGACGTCTCCACATGACCGTCGGCAAAAATATGGACGCGGCGGCAGGTTTCGCCTGTCGGCTGAACCGCCGCCGCAACCGCGGCTATCATGATGATATAGGCCATGATGATGCCTTTGTTGGGGACGCCGCATGCCGTCCCCAAAAGGTGGGAAGGGGATTAACGGCCCGGATTGGTGGAATCCGCCGTCGAATCGCCATAGACCTCTCCGGTAGAGCCGTTGCGGTCGGTCGATCCATAGGCGTCGATCGATGTCGACGTGCTTTGCGAGCCGGTGCCGCTGGCGGAGCCGCCCGCCGAAACGCCGCCGGTCGCCCGGTTACGATCGGTGTAGATCGTGCCCGATCCATAGGTGGATGCGGAATTGGCCGTGGGAGAGCGGCGGTCTTCCCGGCCGTGCCGCTTGCGGTCCTGCTTGTCGCGTGCGCGATCATTGGTGCCGGCGGTGGCGCCGCCCGCCACCGAACCATCGGGCGTGGAGGCGGTTACGCCGCCGCCAGCCGTCGTTTGGGCAAGGGCGCTTGTTCCCAGCAGGCCGGCGGCGGCCAGGGATGCCATGATCACTCCATATCGCATGATGCTCTCCTCAAGATATTTCGCTGTCCCCCGCGCCGCGCACGAGGATCACAGGAAAGCGCAGGGAGACGCAGCAAGTTCAACGCCCTGCCGCATCATTCGGGTCGGTCCGGCGCGTATAAACGGGGGATGAACGGACATGTATTGCCTGGTTCAGATTTGCGCCGGTCAGCGCAGGACTGCATCTGCCGCGCGTCAGCTCTTCAGCACAGCTCTGTGGAAGCTTACCAGATTGGCATTCAGGTGCGGGTTATTGCACCGACAATTTGCGTCCTTTGGGATGAAGACCGATCATGCCGATGGCTCAGCCGGTTGCCCTTCGCCATTCCCCTTCTCCTTGGATCGGCCGCGCACTGCCGCGTCTATCATCGCCCGGTAGATCGAACGGGCCTGACCGGGTTCAAGGTCGCCCGCTTCGGCTCCGGCGCGGGCCATGGCGTCTGTCGGGTCGAGCATGGTGATCAACAGGCCCTTGGCATCGCGCGCCACCGCCTGCCATTGGGTTTCGAAATCGGCGTGATGGTCGTCCGGCGGTATAGCATGCTGCTTGCAGATCGTGCGGGCCAGCCGTTCAATCATTTCCGCTTCGTCCATGGCGGATAGACGATCCATTCAGGTCTTCGGTTCCGAAGGAGGGATGGCGCCGCCTAACGGCTGGTGGCGCGCGCGCCATAATGCCGCGCCAGAACGGCGCAGACGATGAGCTGCAACTGGTGGAAGAGCATGAGCGGCAGGACGATCAGGCCAAGCTGCGGTCCGGAGAACAGGACCGTGGCCATCGGCAGGCCGCTGGCCAGGGACTTTTTCGACCCGCAAAATTGCAGCACGATCTCATCCTCGACGCCCAGCCGCATCAGCTTCCGCCCGAAGGCATAGGTCAGGCCAAGCGCCGCCGCCAGCAGCCCGGCCAGAATGCTGCTCAGCAGGGCCATGTCCGTCAGGCCGATGTCGGTCCAGATATTGTCGACCATGCCCTTGGAAAAGGCGACATAGATGATCAGCAATATCGAACCGCGGTCGACATAGCCAAGGATGGCCTTGTGATCCTGGACCCATTTGCCGATCCAGGGGCGGAGCGCCTGTCCGGCGGCGAACGGCGCCAGCAGTTGCAGGACGATGTCCAGGATATTGTCGAAGGACAGTGCGACCCCGCCATGCTGGAGCAGCCAGCCCGCGAGCAGCGGGCTGATGAACACGCCAAGGATGTTCGATGCCGATGCCGCGCACAGCGCCGCCGGCACATTGCCCCGCGCGATCGAGGTGAAGGCGATCGACGACTGCACCGTCGAGGGCAGCAGGCACAGGAACAGGATGCCGGTGCGCAGGGCGCCGGACAGCCCCGGCGGCGCCAGCTTGTAGACAATCAGGCCCAGAGCCGGAAACAGCAGGAAGGTGCAGCCCAGCACCGCAAGCTGAAGCCGCCAGTTCGTCATGCCATCGAGCGCGGCCTGCGGAGAGATGCGCACGCCGTAGAGGAAGAAGAGGAGGACGATGCCCCCGTCGGCCACGGCCCCGGCGATCTGCGCGCCCATGCCGCGCGCGGGCAGCAGCGCCGCCAGCGCCACGGTGGCGATCATGAGGCCGATATAGGGATCGAGGAAGCGCAGAATCTTTTGCATCAGGCATAGATACGGCGATGCTTGTTATTGTAAATCCCGCTTTCCATGGTAACAGTTATCGGAAATTGGAATTTCCATGTTCGATCCTCTTTGGCTGCGCAGCTTCGTCCTCGTGGCGCGGACATTGAGCTTTACACAGGCCGCCGCGCTTCTGGGCACGCGCCAGTCGACCGTCAGCGAGCATGTGCGAAAGCTGGAAGCGGCGAGCGGCGTCCGCCTGTTCGTCCGGGATACCCATTCGGTTGCCCTGAGCAGCGACGGCGAAGCGATGATCGGCTTTGCCACCGCGATACTCGAAACCCAGGACCGGGCGCTGCGTCATTTTGCCCGGGGCGATCTCCAGGGCCGAATCCGGCTTGGCGTTTCGGAGGACATCGTGCTCGCGGGGTTGCCGCATTTGCTGAGGCAGTTCACGGCGGAGCATCCCAAGGTGGTCCTCGAACTGACCGTCGGTCTCAGCGAAGTGCTGCGCGACCGGTTCGCCCTGGGCGAGCTGGATTTCGCGTTCATCAAGCGGCGCAGGGGCGGCGGGGCCGGCGAACTGATCTGGCAGGAGCCGTTGATCTGGATGGCGGCGGCCGATTTCCGCCTGGACCACGACTTGCCGGTACCGCTGGTCGTCCTGGCGCCGCCGGCGATCACGCGCACGAGCGCGCTGGAAGCTCTGGGAGAAGCGGGCAGGCCCTGGCGCCTGATCTGCACCAGCGAAAGCCAGAGCGGCATCCATGCTGCCGTGGCGGCCGGGTTGGGCGTTGCGCCGCATGCCCGTTCGCTGTTGCCCGACGGACTTGTCGAATTGCGCGACGACCGACTGCCGCCGCTCGACGATGTCGAGTTCGTGATCCTGATAGGCCAAATGGCCAAGCGCGACCCGGCGCGCACGCTGGTCGAGATGATCAAGACGAACGGATCGCTGCTGCGGCACAAGCGGAGCCCGGTCGCGTCACGATAGCCGTTGACGCGGCGTGGCCCTTCGGGCGAGGGAGGGCGGCTGTTCCCGCCCGCCAAATGTCGCATGGCCGGACGGGATGGCTTGCGGATGAACCTGGTACCGGAAGATGAGCGATATGAGTGCAGATCTACTCCGCCGCTATTATGCGGCTTTCAACGAAGGCGATAGCGCGGCCATGCTTGCCCTGCTGACGCAGGATGTCGTCCACGAACCGTCGCAGGGCGCGGTGCGGGAAGGGAAGGCGGCCTTTGCCGATTTCCTGGATCATATGAACCGCTGCTACAAGGAAGAGGTCATCGATCCGGTCTTCATGGTCTCCGCCGACGGACAGCGGGCGGCGGCCGAATTCATGCTGAAGGGGCAATATCTGGAGACCGATTCCGATCTGCCTGCTGCTTCCGGCCAGCATTACCGCTTGCGCGTGGGCGCCTTTTTCGTGTTGCGCGACGGCCTGATCGCGCGGGTCAGCAACCATTACAACCTGGTCGATTGGCTGGACCAGGTGAAGGCGGGCTGATGCAGGCGATGAGGATCAGCGGTCCTGATCCTCATCCCAGGCCCGCCGGGCGTCAATAGGCGAACTGGACGTTGAACAGCACGGTCGCCGGATCGGCGTAATTTTTATAATAGACGCCGGTCGAGGGAATGTAGGTGGAACCGACCGGCTTGTCGGCGCCCAATATGTTCCTGGCCTGCACGCCGATCTGGAACCGCTCGTCGGGCAGGACCCAGTTGACCGATCCGTTGACGAAGCTCTGGCCCGGCACATGGTCCTGCGGACGGGCCAGCGCGTTCGAATAGAAGCCGCTTTGATATTGGGCATTGGCGGACAGGCGCAGATGGCTGCCGCTCGCGCCCAGCGGCAGGTCATAGGTCGCGCCGCCCGACAGCGAATATTTGGGCGCATTGATCAGCGGGTTGTCGTCCGCATTCACGCCTGCGCCGCCCGCGCCCTTATAGTCGTCGTAGATCGCCTTCAGATAGCCGCCCGACGCCTGGACGCTGAAACGATCCGACAGGCGCAGCTCATTTTCCAGCTCGACGCCCCAGCTATGGGCCTTGCCCGCATTGCCGCGCCGCGAGCCGACATAGGCGGGATCGTAGAAGGAGACCTGAAGATCCTTATAGTCATTGTAGAAGACGGCAAGATTGCTGCGCAGCGCGCTGCCGAACAGCGTCGCTTTCAGGCCGCCTTCATAAGTCGTCACCTTCTCGGGATCATAAGGCAGGGTGGCGAGGTCGAGCCGGGTTGCGCGATTGTCGAAGCCACCCGATTTGAACCCGCGCGACAAGGTCAGATATTGCAGCAGATTGGGCGTCCATTGCGCCTGCAACGACAATTTTGGCGTGATCGCATGCCATGTCTTGTCCGCCTCCCCGGCGATCGACTGGGACACCACATTGCGGTTATTGTCGATCACCTTATTGTCGAAGACGAAGCGCTTCTTCTCGATCGTGCCGCGCACGCCCGCGGTCAGGCTGAATATGTCGGTCGCCTTCCAGGTGCCTTCGCCGAAGACGGCATAGGCGTCGGTATAGGTGATATTGTGCGCCCGCAGCCTGCTGACGGGGGCAGTGGCCACGGCGCCGGTGCGGCTGAAGCCGTCGCGTTCGACGAAAAAGCGTTCGTGGAGGTAGAAGAGGCCGCTGGTGAAGCTCA
Source organism: Sphingobium sp. 15-1 (assembly GCF_013375535.1). Classification (GTDB taxonomy): domain Bacteria; phylum Pseudomonadota; class Alphaproteobacteria; order Sphingomonadales; family Sphingomonadaceae; genus Sphingobium; species Sphingobium aromaticivastans. Next base: position 1,562,561 of record NZ_JABXJG010000001.1, on the reverse strand, counting down.
CATCACCGAACTCGCCGTTCAGTTGCACCTCCTGGCTCAAGAACTTGTCATTATAATGGATGAGGTTCTTCTGGATCAGCGCCGCCTCGCCGTCATTATCATAATAGACGGGATTGAGGTTGAAGCCCCCGACCGCCGTGATCGATTTGATCGAAAGGGCGGGGGAGAGGGTGTAGACCAGCCGCAGCGAACCGCTTTGCGCGTTGAGATGCTGGAGCGGCTCGACCTCCGAATAGGAGCGGCGGCGGCTGAAGGGGGTGGGCTGGTTGACCGGCACATAGGATCGGCTGTCGCTGCGGTCGCGGGTGACGTTGACCGTGAGCAGCGCGTCCAGCCCCTCTATCCCGGTGAAGCGCAGCTTGCCACGCCAGCCGTCCAGATCGATGCGGTTCACGTCATGGCCCAGCGTCGGGTCATAGGTCACGCCATCGCGCGAGCGGTGGATATAGCTGATGCTGCCCGACAGCGCGTTGCTGACGATCGGCCCGCTGACCAGCGCCCGCGCCTGCACATCGTTGAAGCTGCCATAGCCCAGTTCGGCGGTGACATGGGTGGTGTCGTCGGGATCGCGGGTGATGATGCGCAGCGCGCCGGCGCTGCTGTTGCGGCCGTACAGCGTGCCCTGCGGCCCGCGCAGCAGCTCGACCCGCTCCAGATCGACAAATTCGCTCATCGATCCGATCTGGCGGGGCACATAGACATCGTCGACATAGACGGCCAGCACTGGTTCCTGGATCGGATCGCTCTCCCCCACGCCGCGCAGCGAGAAGGTCTGGGTCGTGTGGCTGATCGAGGCGCGGGAGACGAACAGATTGGGCACCTGTCCGGCCAGATCGCGGACGTTGCTGATGTTGCGTTCCTCCAGCCGGTCCGGCGTGAAGGCGGAAATGGCGATGGCGGTCTTTTGAAGATCGGTTGCGCGGCGTTCGGCGGTGACGATGATCTCTCCGCTCGCCGCGCTATCCTCGGCGGCCGGCGCCTCTTCGGCCAGCACGGGAGTGGCGGCGGCGATCGCGAACAGCGCGACATTGCAGAACAGCAGACGGTTGATGTGCATATTGCCCCCTTCGGATTATTTTGTGGAAGGGGCTTTGGAAGGGATATGCGCCAAGGACCAACGCGTATTGGACGGCCACCTATGGCTTTTGTCAAACTGTTGAGCGGCGCTTCACGATCGACGCGCCGCTCAAATAATGGCCTGCTTGATGGGGCTCAGGGACAGGGGTCGGGAAGGTCGCGATGGATCGCTTCGATCGCGGCCAGCGCATCCTCTTCCAGTTGGACGCGGACGCTGCCGATGTCGATCTTGAGCTGGTCCAGCGACGTCGCGCCGATGATCGTGGAGGTGACGAAGGGCCGGCTGTTGACGAAGGCCAGCGCCAGTTGCGCCGGGTCCAGCCCATGGGCCTGCGCGATGGCGACATAGCGGGCCGACGCCGTCGCCTGGCTGGGCAGGTCGTAGCGCACGAACTGGCGGCTGACGTCGCGGCGCGATCCCCTGGGGATTTGCCCGCCCAGATATTTGCCGGTGAGATTGCCGCCCGCCAGAGGGGAATAAGCGAGCAGCGACACCTGTTCGCGCAGCGCGAATTCCGACAAGCCATATTCGAAGGTGCGGTTGAGCAGATTATAGGCGTTCTGGATCGATGCGAGGCGCGGCAGCTCCCTCTCCCGCGACAGGCGCAGATATTCCGACACGCCCCACGGCGTTTCGTTGGAGACGCCGAAATGGCGGATCTTGCCGGCGCGCACCAGATCGGCCAGCGCGCCCAGCGTTTCCTCGATCGGAACCGTCTCCGCCGTGTCGGCCAGCCGGGTCAGCCCGCGCACCCCGAAGGCAGGCACGGGCCGGTCGGGCCAATGCACCTGGTACAGATCGATATAGTCGGTGCGCAGCCGGCGCAGACTGTCCTCCACCGCCTGCATGATATTGCGGCGGTCGAGCCGGTTGTCGCCGCCGCGAAATTCCCGCACCGGATCGCGGGTGGGACCGGCGACCTTGGTGGCCAGAACGATGTCTTCGCGGCGTCCACGGCCAGCGATCCAGTTGCCGATATAGGTTTCGGTCAGGAACTGCGTTTCGCGGGATACCGGAGTAACCGGATAGGCTTCGGCGGTGTCGATGAAATTGACGCCCTCGCCAAAGGCATGGTCGAGCTGCGTATGCGCCTCCGCCTCGCTATTCTGCGAACCCCAGGTCATGGTGCCCAGGCAGATCAGGCTGACCCTGATCCCGGTGCGTCCCAATATGCGATATTCCATGGCCGATCCCTATCCAGATTTCGGCCCCTCCATAACGGCTGACGAAGGCGGGTCACTCAAGATAATTTCATAGAGCGTTGAGCGCGGCTGCTTTGAAGTGCGCCGACGGCGCGGCCGGTTCAGTTGTCGCAATATTCCCAGCGGCCCGCATTGCAGGCGGCCACTGCGCGGCGCCAGGCCGCCATCTCGCGGGCATAATCGGCGCGGGCTTCGGCATAGGCGTCGCGATCGCTTTGCCGCACGCGATAGCTCTGCCTGTTCCTGGCGTCGCGCTGGCGCACATAGGCGAGCTGCTGCTGGTTCATGCGCTTGATGATCGCGCTGTCGCGCGCCCGCGCCGCGGCGCTGCGCATCGTGGGATCGTTCGGATCGTCGGCCAGCGCTACACCCGGCAAGAACGACGCGCCCATCATCACGGCGCAAATGAACGAACCAAGCTTCATGAACAGCGTCCCCTATTTTCTCCCAACCGCTATTCCCCAGTCGGCCGATGCAAGGCAACCGATTTGCGACGAGTTGGGAAGCGGCGTGCGCGCCAAGTCACGGCGCGGCGACCGGCAGATCATGTCGACGGCGAATGGACGGCATCCAACCCCAGCCAATCCGCCATGCTCGCCAGTTCGGACCGCAGGGCGTCACGGCTATGACCGGGGGCATCGGGTTCGAGGTGGAGAGATTGCACGATCAGCCGCGACGCCTGGCGATCCGCCTTCAGGTCGACCCGCGCCACCAACTGGTCGCCCAGCAGGAAGGGCAGCACATAATAGCCATGCAGCCGCTTTTCCGCCGGAACATAGATTTCTATCCGATAGCGGAAGCCGAAAAGCCGCTCGGCCCGGTCGCGCTCCCAGATCAGCGGGTCGAACGGCGCGAGCAGGGCCTGCGCCTCGATCCGCCGTGGGCGGCGGGCATCGCGGTGCAGCCAGGCATGTCGCCAGCCGGGCACCTCCACCGGGATCAGCACGCCCTCCTCGGCAAGCGCATGGATGGCGGGGCGCGCTTCCTCGGGCGATTGGCGGAAATAGTCGCGCAGCTCGCGTTCGGTCGCGATGCCGTGCGCCGCCGCCGCGCGCTCGATCAGGGCGCGGTGGGCCTCGGCCTCGGTCGGGGTGGGCAGAGAGAGGATATTGTCCGGAATGACCCGCTCGGTCAGGTCATAGACCCGCTCGAAACTGCGGCGGCGGGTGGCTGTCGTGATGTGCCCTGCCCAGAAAAGCCATTCGAGCGTCCGCTTGGTGTCGCTCCATTCCCACCAGCCCGACTGCCCCTTATGCGCTTCGAAGTCCGATGTCGCTAAAGGGCCGTCCACCCTGATGCGGTCGAGCAGCGCCATCGCCTCCGCCCGCCGCTCCGTCGCATAGAGGCGCATCCGGCCCCATCCCGCCTCGCCGCGATCGGCCTGCGCCATGCGCCAGCGCAGCAAGGGGTGCATGGCGAAGGGCAGAAGGGATGCCTCATGCGCCCAATATTCGAACAGCTTCCGCCGCTGGCCCGTACCCCAGGCCAGCCTGTCGAGATCGGCGCGGTCATAGGCGCCCAGCCGCGAAAATGCCGGCAGATAATGGGCGCGGGCCAGGACATTGACGCTGTCGATCTGATGCAGGTGCAGCCGGTCCAATATTCGCTGGAGATGGATGGGCCGGGCGGCTTCGCCGCGCCTGGCGCCAAAGCCCTGGGCCGACAGGGCGATGCGCCTCGCCAGCGGCATTCCGATACGCTCGATCTTCGTCACTGGCGCAGGCTAAAGAGCGCTGCTGGCGGTGGCAAGCATCTTGCCTTGCGGCCATCGTCCCAATCCCAGATCCGGCAAGCTGGCGCCGTCGCTCAGGGGAACAGGCCGCGCAGATGATTGGCCGCGCCCACGCGGCTCAGCGCCTCGATCATGGCGGCGGTGCGCAGGTCGACCTTCTCCGCCTGCGCCCGCCGCTGCGTGCGGGCCAGCGCGTCGGTCAATATGTCGCGCATGCGCATGTTGATCTCCTCCAGCGGCCAGGTCAGGTTCTGAAGGCCCTGCACCCATTCGAAATAGGACACGATGACGCCGCCCGCATTGGCCAATATGTCGGGCAGCACGATGATGCCCCGCGCCTGGAGCATGTCGTCCGCCTCCAGCGTCGTGGGGCCGTTGGCGCCCTCCGCCACGATGCGGCAATTGATGCGCGAGCTGTTTTCGGCGGTGATCTGGTTCTGCAAGGCGCAGGGCGCCAATATGTCGCAATGCAGTTCCAGCAGGTCGCGGCTGGGGATGATCTCACCATAAGGACAGCCGAAAAGCTGCTTGTGCTGGCGGACATGGTTTTTGAGGAGATCGATCGGCAGCCCCTTGGGATTGTGCAGCGCCGCGCTGACGTCGCTGATGCCGATGATCTTCACCCCGGCTTCGGCCAGGAAGGTGGCGGCGTGCATGCCGACATTGCCGAACCCCTGCACCACGGCGGTCGCGCCGTTGAGGTCCAGGCCGATCTGGCGGCAGGTCTCGCTCACCAGATAGGCGAGGCCCCGTCCCGTCGCCTCATGACGGCCCAGCGATCCGCCCAGCACCACCGGCTTGCCCGTCACGACGGATGGGACGGAATAGCCGACATGCTCGCTATAAGTGTCCATGATCCAGGCCATGACCTGCGCGTCGGTGCCCATGTCGGGCGCGGGAATATCCTTGTCCGGCCCGATCATGCCAATGAATTCGGAGGTGTAGCGGCGGGTCAGCCGTTCCAGCTCGTCCTTGCTGAGCGCGCCGGGATCGACCCGGACCCCGCCCTTGGCCCCACCGAAAGGCAATTTGGCGAGCGCGCATTTCCAGGTCATCCACATGGAAAGCGCGGCGACTTCGCCCAGGCTGACGTCGGGATGATAGCGCAGGCCGCCCTTGGTCGGCCCCATGGTCAGCACATGCTGCACCCGATAGGCGAAGACGGTTTCGACCTGGTCGATGCCGTCGCGCTTGAAGGGCAGGGCGGCGATCTGCGTCCGTTCGGGGAACAGCAGGCGCTGCCGGATATTGGGGTCCAGCCCGGCGATGTGGGCGGCCTTCAGAAATTGCTGCTGGGCGAGGTGCAGCATGGCCGACGACCATTCCGCCCCGCGCGCATGGGTCCGTTCCATGGCATAATGGATCGACCGAACCAGCGTCGCGCTGTTGATGCCGTCCTTCAGCAGATAATCCTCCGCCCCGCCTTCCACCGCCTTGCTGGCCAGGCCCACATCGTCCATCGCGCTCTGGACGATGATCGGGGTCTGCATGTCGTGCGCCCGGACGCGGTAGAAAGTGTCGAGCGCCGTGCTGTCCGGCAGCATCAGGTCGAGCAGGACGACATCGATCCCGCCCACGGCCAGCCGTTCCAGCCCCTGTTCCAGCGTGCCAGCGATCACGGTTTCGAACACCGGATTGTCGGATCGGCCAAGCAGTTTCTCGATCAGCCGCGAATAGACCGGATTATCCTCGACCAGCAGGACGGTGATGCGTTTGTGCGTCATGACCTTTCACCCCATTTCACGAGTTTTGCCTATCTTGGGTCTCATCCGAATTGCGGTTGCCGACGTGCGCGATCAGCTCGGTCAGCAAGCCTTCCACTTCGAAGCGCAACAGGTTCCAGCCGTCTTCCACGTCCCGGAAATTGCTGTCCGCGCCCATTTCCTCCAGGCGGAAGGCGGCGGCCCCCGCCTCCGACGCGGCGAAGAGATGCGCCGACCCTTTCAGGCTGTGCGCGGTGCGCCGAAGTTCCTGCGCGTCCCTGCCGTCGATCGCGGCGCGGACCTGCCGCATCATCTCCGGACATTCGTCGATGAAGACGCCCGCCAGTTCGATCAGCAAAGCCTCATCCCCATCGGCATTTTGCAGCGCCTTGGTCCAATCAAGAAGCGTGCTCATGGCCCGGACCCTTCCTCGCTATGGGGCTTCGCCGCGCTGGCGAACCGCCCCTCCACAACCTCGTAAAAATCCTCCGCCCGTAGCGGCTTGGAAATATAGTCGTCCATCCCCGCCTCCAGGCAGCGTTCGCGGTCGCCGCGCATCGCATGCGCCGTCATCGCCACGATGGGCATATGTTCCCCGGTGCCGCGTTCCCGTTCACGAATGGCGGCGGTGGCCTGGAATCCGTCCATTTCCGGCATCTGCACGTCCATCAGCACCACGTCGAAACTCTCCTGCGCCAGAGCCTCCACCGCCTGGGCGCCGTCACCGACGATCTTCACCCTATGTCCCCGCTTTTCCAGCAGGCGGAGCGCGAGGCGCTGGTTGACGGCATTATCCTCCGCCACCAGCACATGCAGCGACGGGCGGTCGTCCCGCGCAGGCTCCGGCAGGACCGGTTCTTCGCTGACCGTCACCTTCAGCACGGCGAATATGGTTTCCAGCAGTTCGGACTGGCGCACGGGCTTCAGCAGGAAGGCGCCGATGCCGATCGCCCCGGTGCGGCGGGTCATCTCGTCCTTCTGCGCGGAGGAGAGCATGATCACCGCCGGCCGGTCGGCTTCCTTGCCCCGGGCGATTTCCTTCGCGACGGCAAAGCCGTCCATGTCCGGCATCATCATGTCGAGCAGCACCAGCCGCAGCGGTCGGCCGATCCCCGCCGCGTTGCGCAGCGCGGTCAGCGCCTTGGGGCCGCTCTCCACCACCAGCGGCTTCATGCCCCAGCCACGGATCATCTCGTCCAATATGCGGCGGTTGGTGGCGTTGTCGTCGACGATCAGGACAGGCAGGCCGTGCAGCGAGGGCGGTTCGGCGGGCTCGCTCGCCGGTTCGCCCTGCGCCAGCGCGAAGGGGATGGTGAAATGGAAGACGCTGCCCCGGCCGACGCTGCTGTCCAGTTCCAGCCGCCCACCCATGAGCTGCACCAGTTGCGAGGCGATGGTGAGGCCAAGGCCAGTGCCGCCGAAGCGGCGGGTGAAGGAGGTGTCGGCCTGGGAAAAGGCCTCGAAGATCAGTTTCCGCTTGTCCGGCGCGATGCCGGGGCCGGTGTCGCTGACCGCGAAGTGCAGCCGAATCTGCTCATCCGCCGTCTCTTCGACCGCCACGTCCATGACGACCTCCCCCCGCTCGGTGAAGCGCAGCGCGTTGCCGACAAGGTTGATCACCACCTGCCGCAGCCGGTGCGGGTCACCCTCCAGCGCGTCCGGGACGCCGAACCCGACATGGCAGGCGAGTTCGATCCCCTTTTCGGTCGCCCGCCCGGCAAAGGCCTGCAAAGTGTCGGCCAGCTCGTCGCGCAGGCTGAAGGCGACATGCTCCAGTTCCAGCCGCCCCGCCTCGATCTTCGAAAAGTCGAGAATGTCGTTGATCAGGTGGAGCAGCGCGTCCGCCGATTGCGTGATCATGGAGAGATATTCGCGCTGCGACGCGGTCAGCCTTGTATCGCTCAGCAATTCCGCCGCGCCGATCACGCCGTTCATGGGGGTGCGGATCTCATGGCTCATATTGGCAAGGAACTGGCTCTTGGCGCGGGTGGCTTCCTCCGCCCGGTTCTTGGCCGTGCGCAATTCCGTCTCGGATTCCTCCAACTGGATCGTACGCTCCTCCAGCCGCATGTTGACGCCGCGCAGCTCCGCCGTGCGCTGCGCCACCACCTGTTCGGTGCGCGCCCGCTGGTTTGCGAGCGAGACGAGGTAGATGAACAGGATCAGCGTGACGGCCATGCCCCCGACGAGCGCGATGATGGGCGTGGTCGCGCCCCGCTTGTCGCCATAGGCGTCGGTCGCCGCGCTGTAGATGGTGAAGACGCTGTTGCCGATGACCAGGGAACTGGAATGGAACAGGTCCGAATCCATGGCGGGACCGGCGCCGGGCGGCCGCTTCGTCTTGCTGCCGGGCGCCATGACCGACAGCAGCACCCGCTGCGACGCCGGGGCGGAGGAATCGAGCAGATAGAGGTCCACGCCCTTCCTGGGCATCAGGTCGATCGCGCTCTGGATCACGTCCCCGATGCGCAGCACGGCCACCACGAAGCCCTTGAGATGGGCGCGCCGCTGATCGACGGCGATTTGCTCCCCGCCATCGTAGATCGGGGCGAACACGGCGATGCGGGGGGCGTCATCGCCCATTTGCGGCAGGCGGATATGGGCGGCGGCGCTGATTTCGCCGCTATCGCGGGCAGCCAGCATCGCCGCGCGCGCGAACGGGTCCGATCCCCAGTCGAAGCCCGGCATCTCCGGCGCGCCGCCCATCGCGGATTCCGCGTAGAGCGCTGGGAAATAGGCGTCGCGCCGGTCCGCCTCTATCGTTCCGCCCCGGGCGTTGATCTGGGTGAAGCGGAAGGTTCCGCCATTGGCGTGCGCGCCCTTCGCTTCCCAATCCTGGCGCTTACCGCGGGGGACATAGGGTACCCACTGGACGGAATCGAGGCTGGACAGGCCGGTCAGATAGACTTTGGCGAAGGCCTTGAACTCATCCGGGGCGACATCCTCGGATGCCTGATAATAGCCCAGCAGAGCCCGGATCACGCTGGTTTCGGAGAAGAATTGCCGCTTGATGCCTTCGGCGCGCTGTTCGGCTTCCAAGGTGAATTCGGTCTCGGCCGACCGGCCCTGCTCGATCGCGAGCCATTGCCAGACGCCCAGCGTCAGCAGCAGGCTGACGATCCCGACCATCACGGCGAACCAATATTTGACGCCGCCCTTCAGCCAGCGTCCGGAGCCGGTCGAGACGGTGGAGGGAAGGGGCCCCGGTTCGCTCATGACTGGCCCCCCCTGGCGGGAACCGGCTGCCATTCGCGAACCTGACGCTGCGCCTCCGCAATCTGCGCCTGGGTCATGCCGCGGGACAGGCGGTCCATATTCTGGTTGGCCTTGGCGCGGAGCGCGGGCGTGCGGGCATTGGCCTGGCCCAAAGAGAACCATTTATAGGCCGCCACCGGATCGCGGGGCACGCCCTGACCGGCGCCGTAGATCGAGCCGAGCTGCACTTGCGCATCGGCATTGCCCTGGGACGCGGCGCGCTCGAACCAATAGACGGCCTTTAGCTGGTTCCTGGTGACGCCCCGGCCGATCATGTAAAGGACCGCCAGCGTGAATTGCGCGCCGATATGCCCCTGTTCGGCGGCCCTGGTATACCATCGCGCCGCTTCCACCAGATCCTGCTCGACGCCGAATTCGCGCAGGTAGATCTCGCCCAGATTGAACTGGGCGTCGGCCACGCCCAGCGCGGCGGCGCGGCGGAACCATTTCATCGCTTCCTTATAATCCTGCCCCGCGCCCTGGCCGCGAAGATACATGCGGCCCAGGCTGTTCTGCGCGCGCGGATCGCCGTCATCCGCCAGCGACTGGAACAGGCGCAGGGCGTTGGCATAGTCGCCGCGCCGGTAAGCGGCGGCGGCATCCTCGAAAGGCCCCGCCAGGCATGGAAGGGCGCAAAACAGCAGGCCGAAAAGCACCGCTCTGCGGAGACAAAAAGGGGCCAAGGCGGCCAACGCGCCTGACCCCCTTTCCTGGGGTGCCGATTTTCCGCTCCGGCCCCGCATGACGACACCTCTCCGGCATATCGTGCCGGATCGAGTCCAGAAATGGACGAGCAGGGGCCATATTAGCCTAGATGGGCCGGAAAGGCTCGACCTTTCAGAGCGCTCCGGCCGGGGGCGTCCGCCGTCGCGGAGCCGCCGGTCAGGCGTCAGGGCAGAACCTTGTCCAACGTGATCGGCAGGTCGCGGACGCGCTTGCCGGTCGCGTTGAAGACGGCGTTGGCAACGGCCGCCGCGACGCCCGCCACGCCGATTTCCCCGATGCCGCGCGCACCCATCGGCGCGCGCGGATCGGGGATGTCGGTCCACAGCACGTCGATCTCCGGTACGTCGAGATGAACCGGGATATGATAGTCGGCCAGCGAACCGCTCATGATCCGCCCGCTGCGTTCGTCGAGCAGCGTTTCCTCGCTCAACGCAAGGCCCAGGCCCATGATGATCCCGCCGCGAAACTGACTGGCGGCCGTCTGCGGGTTGAGGATGCGGCCGCAATCGAAGGCGCCGACGATCCGCGACACCCGCACCTCGCCCGTCACCCGGCTGACCCTGACCTCGCAGAAAATCGCGGAAGTGCTGTGCATCGCGAATTTCAGCATTTCCAGCGGCGGCCCGCTCTGGCCGGTTGCGCTCACGCTTTTCCGCCCCGCCCGGCGCAGGATCGAGGCATAGCTTTCGTGACGCGACGGGTCACCGATCTTGCGCAGGCCGCCATCGGCCGCCTCGACCTCGGCCGCTCTCAGGCCCGCAAGCGGCGTGTCATTGCCCGCCAGCCGGATCAGGTCCGGGATGAGTTTCGCGCTTGCGGCGCTGATCGCCGCACCAAGCGATGCCGTCTGGGACGAACCGCCGGCCATGCTGCCGAAGGGCAGGCTGGAATCCCCGATCTCCACCATGACGCTTTCCAGCGGCAGGCCCAGCCGGTCCGCGGCATGCTGACGCTGCACCGTCGTCGTGCCCATGCCCATTTCATGAGCGGCGCTGGCGACCGTCGCCTGGCCGCTGGCGTTGATGGTGATCCGCGCCGCCATGCCGGGCATGCGGGCATAGGGAAAGGTGCCGCTGGCGCAGCCCATGCCGATCAGCCATTCGCCGTCCCGCTGTGTCCCAGGCTCCGCCGATCGCCGGTCCCAGCCGAAACGCTCGGCTCCCATGGCATAGGCCTGCATCATGTCGCTCTGCGAATGCGGGGCGCCGGACAAGGGCGCGCGATGCGCGACATTGCGCCGCCGCAGTTCGATGGGGTCGATGTTCATCGCATGCGCCAGCTCGTCCATCGCGCTTTCGAGGGCGAAGGTGCCAACCGCTTCCCCCGGCGCGCGCATGAAGCTGTTGGCGAGCAGATCCAGATCGATATGGCGCTGCTCGATCTTGAAGGTTTCGGCGGCATAGAGCGTGCGGCCCGTCAAGCTGAACTGCTCGTCGCAGACGCTGTGCCCGGGCTTTACGGAATAGCCGCTATGGATGATCGCTTTCAGCTTGCCGTCGGCGTCCGCGCCCAGCGCGAAACGCTGTTCGGTGGCGGAGCGTCCGCCGATCAGCCGGTGGATGGACTTGCGCGACAGCATGATCCTGACCGGACGTTTTGCCAGCCGGGCCGCCGCTATCGCCAATATCTGATGGTCCCACAGTCCCTTGCTGCCGAAACCGCCGCCCACGAAGGGGGACAGGACGCGGATCTGATCCTCCTTGATGCCGAAAATCCTGGCGAGGGATATGGCCGTCGCGTGGATCATCTGCGTCGCGTCATGGACCAGAAGCGGGTCGCCGTCCCACAGGACCGTGGCTGCGTTCGGCTCGATCGGATTGTGATTCTGCCAGGGCGTGCGATAGACGGAATCGACCTTGTACGTCGCCTGGGCAAGCGCCGCTTCGGCATCCCCGACGGCGACCGGATTCTTCTCGATCAGAATGGAAGCCGGGGTTTTCGCTTTGGCCTTGCCGTCGTCGAAGCGCGTGCGGGCGGGGGAGGGCTGATAGGCGACCGTCACAAGGGTGGCGGCATGATCGGCCTCTTCCTGCGTGTCGGCCAGCACGACCGCGACGACTTGCCCGTTCCAGCGGATCGCGGCGTCCTGCATCACGGGCAGGATATTGTTGCCGGCCGCTTTCAGATTGGTGAGGCCGATTGGCGGCGGCACCGCCATTTCGGGCGCATTATGGTGCGTCATCACAAGCCGCACGCCGGGCGCGGCCTCAGCAGCGGCGACGTCGAGGCGCGTGATCGTGCCGCGGGCGATCGTCGAATGGACGAACGCCGCGAACAGCAGGCCGTCCAAAGGTATTTCGGCGGCAAAGCGGGCGGCGCCCCTGACCTTTTCAGGCCCGTCCAGGCGCGGCTGCTGCGTGCCCAGCGTCACGCGCCTTTCGATCAGGGGGTCGGGCTTGCCGCCGGGCAGCCATCCGGCGGGAACCTGGCCCAGCACCGCGCGAACCCCGCCGACGATGGCGTTTTGCAGCTTGCTCATGCCCGTTTCTCCGCCAATTCGCCAAGGACCGCGATCACCGTGCGCCTGAGCAGGTCGGGCTTGAACGCGTTGCCCGGCAATGTCCGCGCCTCGGCCAGTTCGGCGTCGGCCGCCTCGCGGAACGCCGCGTCGGACGGAGCGCGCCCGCGCAGCACCGCTTCGGCCCTGGCCGCGCGCCAGGGCTTGGGCGCCACGCCGCCCAATGCCAGACGGACGGTCTCGATCGCGCCGTCTTGCACGTCGAGAATGGCGGCGACCGAGACCAGGGCGAAAGCATAGCTCGAACGGTCCCGCACCTTGCGATAGGCCGAATGGACGGCGGCCGGCAGCGGCGGCAGGCGGATGGCGGTGATGAGGTCGCCCGGCTCCAGCACGGTTTCCAGATCGGGCCGGTCGCTCGGCAAGCGGTGAAAATCGACGATGGGGATCGTCCTTTCGCCACCCGCGCCCATGACCTGCACCTCCGCGCCGATCGCCGCCAGCGCCACGCACATGTCGGACGGATGGGTCGCCACGCACTGGTCGGAACCGCCCAGTATCGCATGGTAGCGGGTGAAGCCGCCGATGGCGTCGCATCCGCTGCCGGGCTGTCGCTTGTTGCAGCGGGCGCCTTCCGGATCGTAGAAATAGGCGCAGCGCGTGCGTTGCAGGATATTGCCGCCGACCGTCGCCATGTTCCGGATCTGGGCCGAGGCGCCTGACAGCAGCGCCCGCGACAGCAGCGGATAGCGCGTTCGCACGGCCGGATGCGCGGCCAGCGCGCCGTTGCGCACCGACGCGCCGATCAGCAGCCCGCGGTCCGGCATTTCCTCGATGGCGGCGGGCAAGCCGGTAAGATCGACCAGCGCGCCGGGCTTCTCCACATTCTGCCGCATCAGGTCGACCAGATTGGTGCCGCCGCCCAGGAAGCGCCCCGCGCCGTCCGCGCCCCGCCGCATCGCATCCGCGACATCCACGGCGCGCCCATAGGAAAAGGGGGTCATGCGTTCGCCCCCGTCCTATAATCCTCGATCGCCTCGATGATCCCGTTATGCGCGCCGCACCGGCAGAGATTGCCGCTCATGCGCTCCCGGATTTCCTCACGCGTGAGGCGAGGGGCCGTCGAAAGATCGGCCGTCACATGACTGGGGTCGCCCCGTCCGGCTTCCTCCAGCATGGCCAGGGCCGAACAGATCTGGCCCGGCGTGCAATAGCCGCACTGCAATCCGTCGTGGCGGATGAAGGCTTGCTGCAAGGGATGGAGTCCGCCGTCCGGCTGCGCCAGTCCCTCGATGGTGCGGACCTCCCGGCCGTCGACCTGCACGGCCAGGGTGAGGCAGGACAGGATGCGCTGGCCGTCGACCAGCACCGTGCAAGCACCGCAAGCGCCCTGATTGCACCCCAGCTTCGTGCCGGTGAGCCCAAGCCGGTCGCGCAGCAAATCGAGCAGGGAAACCCGCGCATCGACGGGCAAGGGGTAATCGGAACCGTTGATCATAATCGCCATCGCGCATCTCCGATCGGTTTCGGCGCCCACGCAGGAAAAGCAGCCTGGGCAGAGATACTACGAATTTCGTATTATTCAAGCTTCGCTCGACGCCATCTTTTCCGTCAGGCGGATCAATTGCTCCTGCTCCTCCCTGTCCAGCGCCCGGAGCATCCAGCGGGAGGTTTCCCGATAGGCCGCGATATGATCGTTCACCACGGTTTCGCCCTTGTCCGTCGCGCTCAGGGCGACCGAGCGGCGGTCATCCTCCGGACGGCGGCGTTCGATCAGCGCCCTTCGCACCAGCCGGTCGATGGCCGACGACATGGTGGTGATCGCGACGTTGAGATAGCGGGCGACGTCGCTCAAGCCGCAGCCGGGATGGTCCCGGACATAGATCAGCGTCTGCGCATCGAGCGGATTGAGCGCATTTTCCGCCGCTGTCGCCTCCTCAGCGACCTTGAAGCGCCGCGTGAATTTGCCGAATGCCTGGGTTAGCTGTTCGACTTGGGTCTGGGTAGGTTCGGTCATGAGCACGCGTTCGCAGTGGGAAGGACTGTGCCTATCATAGCAAAGCCCATATCTCCACGGCATAGAAGGAAGGGGCGAGAAGTTTTTCCATTGTATAATAACTGGCGCCTGTTGCTGAAGCACATCATGGTCGAAGCGGCATGGCCATAATAGTTTTTGATCCAAGCTTCATGGTTTCTTATGGAAACTTGGAAAAAATCAAGTCTATTGCTGGCTTTACGTCCGCATTACATGGCGTATATGGTTTGTTGAACAGGGGGATTCAGCATGCGCGGTAGGGCTTGGACAGCTTTGGTCACGTCGTTGGCGATCACCGGATGCGCCAGTTTGCCGGCGGGGCGGTATGAGAAGAGCGCGCAAGTCGACTGGGCGGATGATGCGGGTTCCGTCAACGTCGCGCATATCGCGTCGCTGCGCTGGGAGGAGGCAGCGTCGCTTCTGCAACCCAAATTCCCGATGAGCAGCGAGGCCGCGCTCGCGGCGGCGCTGCCGACCACCCAGACGCTGGATGAGCGATTGGCGGACATCATCACCGCCAATTTGCAAGTGGCTTTGCCGACCTCCGCCAAGACGGTCACGACCACCGAAAGCGGCGCGCCGGGCGCCACCACAACCTCGACCGAGAGCGTGACCACGCGTGAATCGGGCGACGCGTCGAAGGTTTCGCCGGCGACGCTTCCCGGCGGCACCGCGGCGGCGCTGGCCGGGCTGGGTCAGGGCGTTGGGATCAGCCAGGACCCTATGCTCCGCCATCTCGCCGCGACCGCGCTCTATCAGGAGGTCAACCTCCTCAATCGCTATGTCAGCGATGCGGTGCGCTATCGCGGCGCGCAGGCCTATCTTGTGCGGTTGCAACTGTCGGTCCTGCCCAGCCGCCGCGCGCTGCCTTATGATGTGACCACCGACATCACCATCCATGCCGACGACATGCAGGCGGAGGCGGGGCTTGCCGCGCCCCGGTTCGACGAAGCGGAGGCCGAAAAGGCCGCCTGGCTGGGCGCCACGCCGGAGGAACAGAGGCGTCTCAATGCCCGCGTTTCCGCTTATGCTGCGCAACGTGACGAGAAGGTCGCGCTTTATGCGCTGAACCTGGTTCCCGCCCCTGGCGCCCCGCAAGCGGTCCATCGCTGCACCGGGACGTGGAACAAGGTCAATGTCGTGCCGCTCGTCGTCACCGACAATCTGGAGAGCCTGGCGGCGGCAAGAGCGTCCGACACGGTTCGGCAGCTTGGCCTGGCGCTGCTCGCGACTGCGGGCAATGTCGGCGCTTCGGGGCAATTTGCGCGCACCCAGCAAGCGCTGCGGCGGGAGGAAGGCCGCGACACGAACAGCCTGCTCACCGTGGCGAGGCTGACCGACGATACCGTCCGCGTGCGGCTGGGCGCGGCGCAGAGCCCGCGTTACGGCAACACCATGCTGCCGCGCACGCACAATATCTCGCTTCTGGTGATCTACCAGCCCTGCGCGCCCGAAGTGATCGACCCGAGCGGGGAGGAGCGCATCCTCTCCGCGGTGACGAAGGCCAGCTTCACCGACATTTTTACCGGCCGCACCTTGCCCTATCGCAATGCGGGCCGGCGGCTGCTCGCCCTTTCGAAAGAGCTGAACCACAAATATAACAACCGCTTCACCTATCTCGAATATGCCGGTCTCTATCAGTTGGTCAGCCAGCAGCGCCGGTCTGACTATCAGCAATTCTTCGCGGACAAGATTACGCGTTACAAGGATGCCGGACCGCGCGGCTGCGAGGGGCTGTCGCCCAGCCTCGGATTGCTGGCGCTGTTCGCGCCCAAGGGCATTTCCGGGAAGATGACGCAGAAAGATCTCGATTCCGTAAAGACGCTATACGGCGACAAATACAAGGATCTCGGCGCGGGCTGCATGTCGGAACAATTGGCGTTCGAGGTCGCGTCGGCAGGACTTTGGACCGAATTGGAGAGCATCCGACCGATCTCGGAATTTTCCTACACCAATATTCCGATCGTGCTGCGCAAGGTCCAGCCCAGTCTGCCCGACAAGGGGCAGACGGTGTTGCTGAGCAAGGGGGAAAGCGCGGTCACGGCGACGCTGTTCCAGGGCCGGGACCTCAGCCTCGCCCGCGACCTGCGCGCCACCCTGGAGCTGAGCGACAAGGTCATCGTCCCGTCGAATGCGGCCAAAGTGTCGGCGGACGGCACATCGGTCGCGCTCAGCTTTCCGCTGTTTCCGGCGATCAAGCGCGCCGCGGACGTTAAAGAACCCACCGTCGACAAGCTGACGCTGCGGGTGGGCGCGATGGATGACGGCCGTCCGCTGCCGCAGGAGCAGGAATATGCGAGCCTGCGTTTCATCGAGATCAAGCCCGCCGCTGCGAAACCGGCCTTTGCTCTCTCCGCGCCCGCGCCGGCCATCGTGGTCGACGCGACCGGCAAGGGACGCCTGGCGATCATGGTCAAGGCGGAGAAGGTGGACACGGCGCCGGCCAAGCCGACGCTGACCGTCGAAGGGGCGGAAGTGGTGGGAGTGGCCAAGTCCGGCGCCAATCTTGCCGCGACGACCAGCGGCTGGCCGTTGAGCGGCGCGGGCGAATATGTGCTCACGCTCGACAATCTGGTGCCGGGACAAAGCGTGAGCGTCGGCGTCGTCGACGACAAGGATGAGGGGGCCAGCTCCATCGCGGCGAAGCTCACCCGGCCGATCTATGGGCGGCTGGTGCCGGCCAAGGAGCCATGATCCGCATCCGGCCGCGCCCCTTTTCCCATCGCTATCATAGGTTAATGACCCGCCTGCCTGCCGCTTCTATTGTCCCGGCGGGGCTATATTTTTGCAGGCGAAGAGATGATGGACCGGATTTTCACGAATATCGCCACCAATAGCGCGCGGCTCATGGGCCAGCCCCAGGCCTTCATCATATCCACTTTGCTGATCATCCTATGGGGCATATCGGGACCGTTTCTCCATTTTTCGGATACTTGGCAGTTGATCGTGAACACTGCCACGACGGTGCTGACCTTCCTGGCGGTCTTCCTGATACAGAATAGCCAGAACCGGGACGGGGCGGCCATGCAGGCCAAGCTCGACGAGATCATCCGGGCGCTGGAAAAGGCGCGGGTGGAATTTGTCGGCATCGAGCATCTGACCGACGCGCAGATCGCTGAAATCCGCGACGCGCTGGAACGCGACATCCAGGACAAGTCCGGCCGCGAAGGGTTGACCGCGCCCAGCGTCGAGCGATTGCTGCGGCGATATTGAGCGCGGTCAGGCGACGAGGCGGCTGCGCGCGAACCGGATTTCGATCGTCAGGCCGGCATCTTTCCATTCCCGGTCGATCGTTCCGCCCGTTCCGCGGAGGGAGGCCTGCTCCAGCGCCGTTCCAAAGCCCTCGCGCTCCGGCATAGTGTCCAGGCGCGGCCCGCCGCGTTCGATCCACCGGATCAGGACATCCTCGTCCTGAACGCCGACGGTGACGTCCAGCCGCCCGTCAGGCGTCGACACGGCGCCATATTTGGCCAGCTCGTGCAGCAGCAGCGCAACCGATGTGAAGGCGCCGCCGCCAACCGGCAGGTCCTGGCCGCCGACGAATATCCGCCTCCGTTCCTCGGTCAGCTCTTGGGGAGCAAGGATCGCCTCCAGCAGCGAAAACAGGGTGGTGGAGGACGCCACCATTCCGTTGGTGGAATAGCGGCAATTATCCGCCCAGTATGAAGAGTCATCGGACAATAACCAGCGCTTGTTCCCACATCCATGTGGAACAGAGTCGCAGGCTGGTTCGTTTTCGCAGTCCCAAAACCAATATAGGTTAAAATAACCACAGGAGAGTATATGCGTGAGATCAGCCTTTCCATGCGTGCTTTCGCTGCTGCCTCCGCTCTGTTCCTGGCGACCGCGCCCGCGCTTGCCGGAGATGAGGAGCGTGCGCTTGCCGCCATCGCGCAAGCTCAGGGGAAAATCGACGCCGCCGCCAAGCTGAAGGCAGGCGACTTCGATCCAGCCGTGCTGGCGAAGGCGCAGGCGTCGCTGCGGCTGGCGCAGGAACAGCTCAAGAGCGGCAAGGAGCAGGCCGCCATCCGTTCCGCCGTCGATGCGCAGCAATTCGCGGACACGGCGATCGGGGAAAGCCGCGAGCGTGCCGATGCCGACGCGCATATGCACGCGGCGACCGCAACGGCCGCGCAGCAGGATGCCGCCGCCGCCAATGCGCGGGCTGACGCCGCCGAACGCGCCGCTGCGTCCGCCGCGGCCGATGCGCGGGCTGCCCGCGCCGCCGCCATCCCGGCGCCCGCGACCACCACGGTGACGACCGAAACCGTCAAGACCGCGCCCGTCACCGTGCGCAAGGCCGCGCCGGTCAAGCGCAAGGTCGTCCGCAAGTCGACCGCGCCGGCCCGCGCTTCCGTCGTCGAAAAGACGACGACGACCGTTACGCAGCGATGAAAGCGGGACAGGACGGTTTCGTGCATCGTTACCGTCCTGTCCGCCCGAGCTGAAATCATCCTGTCGTGAAGCAATTGAGCTGATACGACTGTTCAGAGGCGAATCCGATCATGTTGTGGACAATCCTGATCATCATCCTTGTTCTTTGGGCACTGGGCGCATTCATCGTGCCGGTCGGCGGAGGACTTATCCACCTCTTGCTGGTATTGGCGCTGATCGTCCTCGTCTATCAGCTCGTGGCCGGGCGCCGCGTTCCCTGATCCGACGTTCCCTTGGTGCCGAAATGAAGGGATAAGCCCGAAAGGAGCGCTGCCGCTCTTTTCCCCGTTTCACCAACGTTGCCGAAGGCGAAAGCCAGGTCCATTTCCGCATGCATCAATTTCTGGCGCGGGAGAATGAGAAGCCCGACGCCATGCTTTGTCTTCAGGAAGGGTGGGCGTACCGGTCCGGCTGCTGTCCGATGGCCGCCGCCAGATCACCGCCCTCTATCTGCCAGGGGAGTATTGCGATCCGCAATGGGCGCTGGGAGGCGTGCCCTCCCAGTCGGTGGTCGCGATCACCAATGTCAGGGCCTTGCGGTTGCCATGCCGGATTCCCCCACATGCCGGTTTCGACAGGCAGCATGGCTTTTGGCAGGCGCTGTCCAGCGCGTTCGAGCGGCAGACCGACTGGCTGGTCACGCTGGGGCGGAAGACCGCGCTTGAACGGGTCGCGCATCTGCTGCTGGATTGTTCGAACGCATGCGGCATGCGGGCCTTGCCTATGGCCAGCAATGCGCCATGCCGCTGACGCAGATGGAGATTGCGGACATGACTGGGCTGACCCCCGTGCATGTGAACCGCACGCTGCAATCCATGCGGGCGCGCGGCCTGGTGGAATTGCAATCCAATTGGCTCCGGATTCCCGAACTGTGCGCCTTGCGCGAAGTCGCCGCCTTGCCCGCTTAGGAAGCGGCCAATGGGCAGCCAGTTTCAATGCAATGATGCTGTCTTTCATCGCAATGGGGGCATATCGAGCGATGACATGGCGGGTTTTTACTTATGTTATTTTCTGCCGCCCACCGGCATGCGACGGCTGACGGAAGAGGAGAGACAAATGGCGGATATGGCGGCGCCCCGCACGGCTTGCGTGCTGGTGGTGGAGGATGAATATTTTTTGGCGAGCGACCTCAGCGCCCTGCTGGCGGAGGAGGGGTTTTCCGTCATCGGGCCGCATGGCAGCTTGTTCGGCGCGGTCAAGGCGATCACGGAGCAGCGGCCGGACATCGCGCTGCTTGACCTCAACCTGCAAGGCGAGATGAGCTTTCCCCTGATGGACGAGCTGATGGCCCGCTCCGTGCCCATCGTAATCGTGTCCGGCTATGACGGCCAAGCCTTGCCTGAGCGGTATGAAGGCTGCACGCGCGTGGCCAAGCCCTATGCCCGCGCCGACATATTGGGCGCGATCGGCAAGGCGCTGGTCGGAACAGGCGCTCCGTCCTGACATCGGACTCTCCTTTCCCCCGTCAACGGGTCATGCGCTTGGCCGTTCCGCCGCTTTTCCTGCAATCCGCCGCCATCGACGCGCCGCGACGGGGCCGGTCAGCCATGGCCGCGGATCGAAAATTCCGACAGCATCTGCACCAGCGCCGCGCTTCCTTCATCCCCCATTTCCAGGGCGTCGTTCAGGGAGCGCTCCACAATGTCCGCCACGAAATGGGATGGCCCCGCATAGGCGAGCGACCAGGTGACGAAGTGGCGATGGGGCGCGATGCCCGACGCGACTGTCCTCACCTCTTCGTGCCGCCTGTCCCGCAGGATGCTGGCTCTGAGTTCCTCGATCGCGGCCGGCGCGCCCTCCAGATATTGCGCGAAGCGGCGCCCGGTGAACATCAGGGCGCCGGTCACGTCCAGCGAACGGTTGCGGGGGATCGAGATGTGGACGATTTCCTGGATGCTTTCCTCGGCATCGGTCGTGTCCAGTCGGCTTTTGCTAATGTAGGACCATCGTGCAAGCATGGGGCAATGATGCCATCCGTCGCGGAAAAGTAAAGGCGAGGCGCATGGTGGGACTGGAATTGCGCCTCGCCGGTTTGGCGGCCTTTCCCTGCGGAGGAACGACCTTGGACAATATAGGCGGATGAAGGTTAATGCGAAGCTTCCAGGGATTACCGTAGAATTACGTACTCCGTCCACACGGGCGGGTAAGCGCATTATTTTAAGGGATTCCTGAATCTGCGGGAAAACTATATGGCTAAAGAAATAGAACAACTGTCAGAGAAGGCGATGAGGGAGAAACGCCGTCATCCGCGGCAGACGGTCTTCAAGACAGCGTTGCTATACCCGATCGTCGAGGAGGCGAACCTTTCCGTGGAGAATGTGTCGCATGCCGGGCTGAGCGGGCGATGCGCCCTGTCGCTGGGGCTGCACCAGCAGGTTCATGTGAGCTTCGACGAAACCAGCTTCCGGACGGCTGAGGTCCGCTGGATCAACGGGTCCAGATGCGGCCTTCTTCTGGAAGAGGCGTTGCCATGGGTGCCCGGCACGGAACCGGATGCGAATCCGGCGTCGCAGACATATGAACCGCGCGGCCAGCGGCTGACCGTGAATTTTTCGGCCACGCTGGTCACCTCGACCCCCGTTCTGATCGGCACCATCCGCAATCTTTCCGCGGAAGGCATGATGATCGAAATAGCCGGGGTGAGCGAGGGAACGCGGTTGCTGGTGAAGACCCGCGGCCTGGATGTGCGGATGGGGCGGGTGCAATGGTCGAGCGGCGGCATGATCGGCATCTTCTTCGAACCGCGGCGGATGACGGCGAGCTGACGCTGAACGCAAGAAAAGGATCGGCGCCGAAACTATTGAGCGCTTCGCGCGTTAGCGGGAAGAGGGCGGTTTGGGCAATTGGCTATGAACCCTGGATGTCCAGTCTATATTGTCGACCACGACAGCAAGATGCGCCAATATCTGGTGCGCGTCCTGCGGCGGGAGCGGTTTGAGCCCAGGCCCTTTTCCTGCGGCGCCGATTTCATCGAATCGCTTGATTTCCTGGCCCCCGGCATCGCCCTGGTGGAATTGCGCCTGGCCGACATGGACGGCGTGGCCGTTCAGGAGGCGCTTTTGTCCCGGCGGCTGGACATGCCGCTGATCGTGATGACGGCGTCGCCCGACATTCCGACGGCGGTGGACGTCATCAAGCGGGGGGCGGCGGATTTTCTGGAAAAACCCTTTGCAGAAAGCCTGCTTCTGAAGATGCTCGCCCATGTCCGTCCGGTCTTGGAGCGGCGCGTGGAGATCCAGCGGCGGCGGGAGATTGCGGCGGCGCATCTGGAGAGCCTGACGAAAAGGGAATTGGACATCGTTCGGGCGCTCGGGTCCAGCAGGAGCAATCGGGATGTGGCGAACGCGCTGCACATCAGCGTCAGAACGGTCGAGATGCACCGCGCCAGCATCATCAAGAAATTCGGCGTCAAACGATTTTCGGAAATCATCCTCGCTCTGCCGGAGTCCGCTTTGCCTTGAACGTCAATGAGTGAATGCCCGGTCTGCCATCATTCAATGTAATTGGATTGGTAATGACGAAATTTGATGTTTCCGCCCCGTCATTCGGGCGCGGGATTGTCAGGAAAAAATGGACCGATCTCAGAGATTCATCTGACAATCAGACATCGCCTATGTTCAGGCCATGGTTAACATCGGAAAAACCAGAAAAAGATCGTAACTTGAATCATAAGGATTATGACGAATTTTTCAAATCGAAAGAGGAATGCGAAAAGATCATAGATCGCTACAGGAAAATACAGCAGGCCTTCATGTCCGCCGAAAATGAGGGGAAGGTGGATCGCTTATGCTGATGCGCGGAGCCTTGGCCAGTCAGGGCTGATCGGCGCACCATCTGCGACAGGAATCGCTTGTTTTCTGCCGGTGGAGCGTGCGAGTGGCTGCACCGATGCCAAGACGGAAAGACATATGGAGGTGCGGCCTCGTCAAGCAGCCGATCGCGGCGGTCGTCGCGGCGGGCGGCATCAGCGGGCCGGTGAACTGGATCGCGGAGCAGCCGGACTTTCAATTCCTCGCGGACCCGTTCGGCTGGCGGGGCGAGGATGGGCGGCTGCATCTCTTTGCCGAACATTATGACTATCGCACCCGGCACGGGACGATCGAGCGGCTGTTGTTCGATGAGGCGATGCGCCTGCTCGATCGCCGCCCCTGTCTGGTCGAGCCGTGGCATCTTTCCTATCCGCAGGTCTTTGCCGGGGAAGGGGCGACCTGGATGCTGCCGGAGGCGCACCGCTCGGGCGGGTTGACCCTTTACCGCGATCATGGCGGGCTGGTGGACTGGCGGGCGGAATGCCGGATCGCGCTGGATTGCGTGCCGGTCGATGCCAGTATCCTGCGGCATGAGGGGCGCTGGTGGCTATTCTATTCGCCCGCGACCGACAAGCTGACGAAGATCGCGCATCTGCATGTCGCCTGGGCGGATCGTCTGTGCGGGCCGTGGACGGCGCATCCCGGCAATCCGGTGCGGATCGACCGGCGTTCGGCCCGGCCGGGCGGCACGCCGGTGGTGATCGACGGGCGGATCATGCTGCCGGTGCAGGATTGCGCGGTGACCTATGGCGGGGCGATCCGGCCGCTGTGGATCAACCGGTTGGATGAAAGGGCCTTCGCGGCCGAGGCGGGGGAGGCCCTGGGGTTGCCGGACTCGGCAGGGGGCTATCGGGACGGGATGCACACGCTGACCGCCTGCGGCGACATGACCTTGTTCGACGTGAAGCGGGTCGACCGGTCGCTGCGCGGGCTGGTGCTGGACGTCAGGCGCGCGCTTGGCGGATTTGGTTGAGGATCGCGGCCCCCGTGGCGGCGAAGCGCGCCTGCGAGAAGCGGTCGAGCATGTCCCGGCGGGCCGCCTCGCCCATGATGCGCAGGCGGGCAGGATCGGCCAGCATCGTCCTTAGCGCGTCAGCCAGAGCCTCGGGATCGCCGGGCGGCACGGTGAGGCCGGTTTCGCCCTGACGGATGGAGAAGGGCAGTTCCCCTACCGCTGAAGCGACGACCGGCAGGCCTGCGGTCAGCGCTTCATGCGCGGCGATGCAGAAGCCTTCGGAGCGCGAGGGTTGGACATAGAGGTGCAGGCCCGACAGGAAGGCGCGGGGATCGTCGGTATAGCCGGTGAAATGGACCGCCACGCCAGCCGCCCGCGCCAGGCTTTCGAGCCGCTCCCGTTCCGCGCCGTCGCCTGCGATGGAGAGGGTGAAGCTTGCCCCCTTCAACTGCGCCAACGCGGCGATCAGCACGTCATAGCCCTTGACCGGATGGAGGCGGCCCAGCGCGCCGATGCGGACCGTCTCGCCGGGTTGCCAGGGGCGGGCCTGCGGCATGGCGGGATCAGCGGCGAAGATCGGCCAGCATGTCAGCCGATCCTGGGGCACGCCCAGCCGTTCCGCCGTCAGCGCCGTCACCGATTGCGAATCCCCGATCCAGAGCAGGGCGCGGGATGCAAGCAGCCGCATCAACCGCCGGTTCCAGGGCTTCAGAAAGGCGGCATGCTGCCAGCTCACCACCGGCAGGCCCATCGTCGGACCCAGGATCAGGCCCAATATCGTCGCCCGGCTGAGCGAGGTCCAGATATGGGTGGCGCGCCAGTCCAGCAACTGCCGCCGCAACCACAGGGCAGCGGCCAGATGATCGGTCAGGCCGCCCTCGCGCACCGCCGGGTCGAGGCCGGCTTCGACCATGGCGGGCAGGCCGCGCCGGTCGCGGGGGGTGAGGGCGAAGACGCGCACCTCCGCCCCCGCATCGCGCAGCACGCGGGTGATGGCGGGCACTGGCTGCGCCGCGCCGCCGCCCTCGACCGAATTGATGACGTAGGCGATCCTCAATGGGTAAGGCTCCTGCGCCAGACGAGACCCGCCAGCAGCGCGCTTGCCAGCAGCGCTTGCCCCACCGTCTGCACCCCTGCGCCCATCAGGCCCCATTGATGAAGCAGCAGCGGGAGAACCGGCAGGAAGATCAGGCTGGCGAAGAGATTGGCGCTCATCGATAGCGCGGGGAAGCCCATGGCGGAGAGCGCGGAACTGCAAGGCGGGCCGATCACCGCGATCATCCGCGCCGCGATCAGCACGACCATGACGCTGCCCGCGGCCTTGAACGCGGGGCCCGCCAGCAGCGTGACGATGGGTATGGGAAAGATCGCGGCGATGACCACCACCGGCGCGGCGGCGGCCAGCGCGATGCCGATCACCCGGCGCAATGTCCGGCGCAGCGGCGCGCCGCCTTGCCCGGCGGCGACCATGCGGGCGAGTTCGGCATAGGCGGTGTTGCCCAATATCTGCGCGGGCTGGGCGATGATGACGGTGGCGCGCTGGGCGACGGCGAACAGGCCCGCCATGGCTGGTCCCAACACCCAGCCGACGATCAGCGGCGCGATCCGCCCCGCCAGTTCGCTCAAGGTGACGTCGGCGTTGCTCGCCACCAGGAAGCGCCAGATGCCCGGATTGTCCTGCACCGCGCTGCCGCGCTCGGGGTGGCGCAGGGTCGCGCCCAGCCTGTTGAGGGCGCAGATCAGGCCCATGCCCCATAGCACCGCGAACTCGGCCAGCGCGGCCGCCAGCCAGGCGCAGAGGAAACCCTTCAACCCCCAGCCCAATTGCCACGCCAGCGTCGCGCCGGTCAAGCGCACCAGCGGCTGCACCATATTGTGCAGGCCGATCAAATCGAAGCGGTCGATCAGTTGCAGATAGCCCGCCGGAGCCGAGCGCACCGACCCCAGCACCGCGAAGCTGTAGGGAATCGCGAACGCGACCGTTTCCGGCGGCCAGCCCAGATGCGGCCCGACCAGCGGCGCCAGCGCCATGGCCGCGATGATCGCCGCCGCCCCGCCCAGCAGTTCGACCGTCGTGCCGAAGCGCAGCAGCCGGGCGAGGCGATGCGGCGCATCCTCCGTGCTCGCTTCGGCGCCATAGCGGACGATGGCCTGCCAGGCGGGAAATTCAACGATGCCGACCACCGCCGTCACATAGCCATGGACCAGCACCAATATGCCATAATCGCGCGGCCCCAATGCCCGCGCCGCGATGATGAGGTAGACAAGGCTGATCAGCCCGGCGCCGGCCTTTCCGCCCAGCACCAGTCCCAGCCCCTTGAAGATTCGCCCTGTGATTCCGGCCCGTTCCGTCATGCGATAGTGGAAGACCAGTCTTTCCGTCGCAAGGCAATGCCCATGCTGTTGCGGGCGGCGAGGCGCCGGCCCAGAAAGCGGTAGAAATACCAGTTCATCGCGGCGCGTGGGGCATAGCGGTAGAGCAGCCGCTCGCCCCGCGTCCAACTGACGGCCTTGCGCGAGGCGCGCCGGTCGGAGGGAAAGCAGACATGGCCGGGATGATAGAGGGTCCGGCCATGCGCCATCACGCGATGGACGATCTCATGATCCTCCAGCACATAGGGCCAGCGTGTCGCATCGAACCCGCCCGCTGCGCGCAGGGCGCTGGCGCGGAAGGCCTGGGCATAGCCGCCCGCATGGCATTTGGCGGCGAAGCGGCGGCTCTTGCGCAGGATGAAGGCGATGCGTTGCTGCGATTCCACCGTGTCCTGGGGGGCGTAGAGATCGATAGCCATGACGGCGGCGGCCCTTGGGTCGCTGTCGAACAGGGCGATGATGCGCTTCACATAATCGGGGGGATAGTGGGTGTCGGCATCGCAAATGGCGACCAGCGGCGTGTCGACCCAGCTTAGCCCCATGGCCATGGCGTGAATCTTGCCCGGCGTCGGGCAGGGGAGGATGGTGGCGCGCTGGCCCAACGGCGCGGCGTGGATGGCGGCCTCCGCCGTCCCGCTGTCGGTCGATCCATTGTCGACCAGCAGCAGGCGAAAACGCTGGTCGCTTTGCGCGGCCAGGCTGTCGATGGTGGCGCCGATCCACCCTTGCTCATTGAAGAAGGGCAGGATGATGGTGAGCAGCGGCATCAGGCGGCTCGGACCGGTGGCAGATGGACGACCTTGGCCCGCCTGTCGGTGAGTTCAGCGATCACGGCGGCTGCGCGCTCTGACGAAGGGCGGCCGTCCAGGTCGAAGCTCTCCGCGAACAATCTTTCCTGGATCGGGCGGTAATGGCTTTCGTGCAGATCCTTCGCCCGCTCCAGCGCCGGGCCGAGTTCGCGGGGACTGGAAATCACCTCGCCCGCCTGCCAGTGCGCGAAATTGGGGTCGCCCTGCCAGTCGATGCCATGGCTGTTGAGGAAGATGCAGGGCTGGGGCCGCAGCAGAAATTCATAGACCTGGCTGCTGGCGTCACCCAGATAGAGGTCGGCCAGCAAGGTGTAGCTCATGTCGGTCGAGGCGCGGCTGCCCAGGTCGATATGGATGTTGTCGCCGTGCAGATAGCGCTGGTCGATCGAACCCGCCCGGTTAACGGTCAGCCTGTCGATGGTGACGACGAAGGGCCGTTCGAACAGCATGACATGCGGCGCGAAGATCAGCTCCCGCTCGTCATGCCGCAGGAAATGGTCCAGCACCTGCCGGCCATGGCAGTACCATGAGGACAGATGCGGCGAGCAATGCGGGTTGTAGAGGGTGATCGGCCGTTCGCGGAAGAAGCTTTGGCTGCGTCCGGCCTGACGGACCATGTCGAACTTGGGATAGCCGACGATGCTGATCGCGTTGGGTTCCACCCCCGCTTCGGCAATTAATCGGCGGCGGATCTTCTCGCCGGAACAGAGGACATGGTCGAAACCGGCGCTGGCCTTGTCGAAGCCGATGGCCCGGTCCCCGGCGCCGTGGCGGGTGTGCACCATGAAGAGATTGTCGAGGCCATAGCGCGTCTTGAGCAGCAGCGAGGTCTTTTCCGCAACGATCAGCATGTCGAGACTGCGGAAAAAATCCAGATTGTCGCGATAGAAGAGCAGCTTGGCCGCAGGGAGCAGCTTGCCCAGCAGCCCCGCAATGCGTTCCGAACGGGGCGTCAGGGAAAGCCGGACATGCTGGATCGACGAACCCAGCATCGGCCCGGCCAGCCGCTGCACCTCGGCCGCCAGCCGGTCGTTGGTGGTGGCGACGATGATCTCGCCGGGAAAGCCGCCGCTGGCCAGAGCCATGGCGATCGGCAAGCTATGGGCGACCTGATGAATCTGGTCGTGGTTGAACAGAAATCCAATGCGCATGGGACGACGACGCCACGCCCCGGCCGTCGCCGCAGTTGCAATTCGTCCCGCGTGAAATTTTTTCGGTCAGGCGGCTGTGTCCCGACATCGCAATGTCGCGATGGAGGCGAGCATCATCACGCCTGCAGCGAAAGCCATGGTCCAGATCGGCTCGGTCGGGAAGAAATGCCGCATGATCGTGCCCATCACGGTCGCGACCAGCAGTTGCGGGATCACCACGAAGGCGTTGAACAGGCCCATATAGATGCCGAGCTTCGCCTGCGGCACGCTGGAGGCGAGCATGGCATAGGGCATGGCGAGGGTGGAGGCCCAGGCGATGCCGATGGCGACTTCCGACAGCAGCAGGGCTTGCGCATCACGCAGGAACAGGAAGGAGAGGAAGCCCAGCGCGCCGAGCATCAGAGCGATCGCATGGGTCTGCGCCTGGCCGATGCGGCGGGCGAGCGGTTGGAGCAGGAAGGGCGCGGCGAAGGCGGCGACGCCATTATAGGTGGCGAAGAGGATGCCGACCCAGTTTCCGCCTTCATTATAGGCTGCGTTCGCCGGATCTGCGGAGCCGAAGACATATTGGGCGACGACCGGCGTGGTGTATATCCACATGATGAACAGCGCCGACCAGGTGAAGAACTGGACGAGCGCCAGGCGCTTCATCATGTCGGGCATGGCCGCGAAATTGCCGACGACATGGGTGAGCAGATTATCGCTGCGGCCTTGCCTTTGCAGCCAGCGCGCCGCCATCCGCGCCGCGCCATAGGTGGCGAGCAGGCCGCCAAGCAGATAGAGTTCCTTCTCCAGCGCCCAGAGACGGACGAACGCGACGACCGCCAGTCCGGCTACGATCCAGAGCGGGCCGCCGGAAGGGACGGGCGGCGCAGTGACCGCTCCGGATTTTTCTTCTATTGGCTCGAAGCGGGCCATCTGTTCGGGCGAATATTCGCGGGTTGTTAGAACGGTCCACAGCACGGCGAGAAACAGTGCCGCGCCGCCGATATAAAAGCTGATCCTGACCGTATCGGGAATGCCCGAACCGACCGCGACATTGGCGACGCCCAGCCGGTCCAGCAGCCATGGCGTGGACGAGCCGATGACCGCCCCCGCACCGATGAAGGCGGTCTGGAGCGCATAGCCTGCCATATGCTGCTCCTTCGCCAGCATGTCCCCGACAAAGGCGCGGAACGGCTCCATCGAAACGTTGAGCGAGGCGTCCAGCACCCACAGCATCATCGCGGCGGCCAGCAGGCTGGGCGCATTGGGCATGCCGAACAGCGCCAGCGCCGCGAACAGCGCTCCCGCGAAGAAATAAGGCCGCCGCCGCCCGAAGCGGCACCATGTCCTGTCGCTATAATGGCCGATGATCGGCTGGACCAGCAGCCCGGTCAGCGGCGCCGCGATCCACAGCAGCGCCAGATCGTCCAGGCTTTCGCCCAGCGACTGGAAGATGCGGCTCATATTGGCGTTTTGCAGGGCAAAGCCGATCTGAATGCCGAAAAAGCCGAAGCTGATGTTCCACAGGCCCCAGAAGCCTTGGCGGGGGCGGGAATTAGAAGCCAGATTATCGTGCGGTTGATCCATGCATCCTCAGCCTATTCGCACATATGGTCCATCCCGTGTTCCTGCCTTCGCAGGAACACGATTCACTATCGGGTCTTCCCACCCCTTGCCACAAAGCGGATCGCTTCACCCCCACCCGGCGCCAGATCGATGCGCAGCACATCGCCCTTCTTCACAGCCTTCTTCTCGATCACGATGGCATGGCGCGCCTCGGTGCGATAGTCCGCGCCCGGCCCATCCCGATAAATCTCCGCCACATAAGATCGCCCGGCATCCAGAAAGTCGAGCTTCGCCTGGCTCGACCGCGCTTCCTCATCCCCGATCGCGCCCAGATACCAGTCATTGCTGCCCTTGGCCTTGCGCGCGATGGTGACATAATCGCCCACCTCGCCGTTCAGCACGCGGGTATCGGACCAGTCGGTCGGCACATCTTTGATGAACTGGAACGGCCCCGGATATTTGGCGTAGTTCTCCGGCGTATCCGCCGCCATCACGAAGGGCGAGTACAGCACGACATAAAGCGCCAACTGCTTGGCGACGGTCGACTGGATCGCGCTCCCCTCCGACCCGGAAAGGCTGAGAACGCCCGGCGTGAAGTCCATCGGCCCGCCCAGCAACTGGGTGAAGACGAGGTTCGCCTCATGCTCCGGCGGGTTCTTGCCACCGATCCAGGCATTATATTCCATGCCGCGCCCGCCCTCGCGCGCCACCCAATTGGGGTAGGTGCGGCGCAGGCCCGTATCCTTCACCGGCTCATGGCTGTCGATGCTGACCTTGTACTTGGCGGCAGTCTGCACGACGCGGAGATAGTGGTTCACCATCCACTGCCCTTCATGCCATTCGCGATGCTGGGAGCCGTCGGGATCGACCCGCTCGATCTGCCCGGCGTCGGTGACATAGCCGGTCTTCACCACCCGCTCGCCATGGTCGGCGGCCCATTTGAACGCGCTGTCGATCTGCCCGTCATAATGGCTGGCCGATCCGCCCGTTTCATGATGGCCGATCAGCGTCACGCCCTTCGACTTGGCATAGGCCGCCAAAGCATCGGCATCGAAATCTTCAGTCGGCTGCGAGAAATTCATATCCTTGCCATTGCCGAACCAGTGGCCGTCCCAGCCGACATTCCATCCCTCGACCAGCACGGCGGGGATGCCGTTGGCGGCGGCGAAGTCGATATAGCGACGGACATTGGCCGTGGTCGCGCCATGTTTCGGTCCGCGTGCCCAGCTCCAGTCGCCCTTGATCATGTTCCACCACACGCCGACGAACTTGCCGGGCTTGATCCAGCCCGACACGTCGCCCAGCCTGTTCGGCTCATTCAGGTTCAGGATCATATGGTTCATGTACAGCCCAGCCGCATCGTCCGCGATGGCGATGGTGCGCCATGGCGTCGAGAAACCGGCGTCGCGTGACACTTTGGGCGCACCGGAACCCGGCGTCAGCGCAGCGCGGAAAATATTGCCCTGCGCCCGCGCCAGGTTCATCCCCGCATAGTCCACCAAAGCCGCCTCATGCAGCGCGACATGGGTGCCGCTGGCGAGCTTCACCGTCATCACCGTCTGCGCGGTGCCGACCGCATCGAGTGGCGTCCTGTTATAGAGATATTCCTCACGGTTCCATTCGAAGGCGGGTTTCCACCAGGCGGTGCCGTTTTCGGCAAAGGCAAACTGGGTCAGTTCCTCCGCGATATTGGCGTGATGCAGATGGGCCTGATCGGGCAGCGTGTAGCGGAAGGCCACGCCATCGTCGAACAGGCGGAAGGTCACATCCATCTCGCGCTGAAGATCGCTCTTCTCGCGGAAGGCGAGGCGGATTTCATTGTGATTGTCGCGGATGCTGGACCATTCGCCCCAGGGTTGGGTCCATGTCGTGTCGTTCTTGCCCGTCTTGCTGTCGGCCAGCGTCAGGTTGCGCTCGATCTTCGGCGCGTCGGTGAACAGGAAGCCGAGACGGCTGTCCGCGATCAGCGCCTTGCCGTCGCGCTGCACGGCGTAGCTGGGGCGGCCTTCATTATCGAGGCTGACGGTCAGCGTAATGCGGCCATCGGGCGAGGCGGCCTTCGCGACCACATCGGCGCGGGCAGCCACCGGGACCAGCGAAAGCGCAAGAAGCGGCAAGGCGAGCGCGGTCAGTTTCTTCATGGGGTGTTCCTTTAAGACTCGTGCCACTTTATCTGAGCCGTGTTCCTGCGAAGGCAGGAACCCAGTTCTGACGGCGGGACTGGGCTCTCGCGAGCCACTCGTCTCACTCGAGTGCCTTCGCAGGAGCACGTTATGCGCTGTTTTTAGACCTGCACGACAAGGCCGGAAGCTGCGGGGAAATGCCATCCTTCGACTCCGCCGGTCGACAGTAACGGCTTCCAGCGTTCAGCCTCACTCGGCGTCCAAACCACAGGCTCGTTCCCAAGGTTGAACACGCACAGCAACCGCTCGCCCTCATGCTCCCGCTCGAACGCCAGCAATTCCCCCGGCGTCTCCAGAAAATCGATCGCTCCCACGCGCAGCGCGGGCGACCCGTTGCGCAACGCCAGCACCCGCCGCGTCCAGTGCAGCAGCGAATCCGCATCCGCCTCCTGCACATCCACGGCGAGTGCGCGATGCGTTTCCCCGATCGGCAACCACGGCTTCGCCTCCGAAAAGCCCAGATAGGGGGCATCCGCCCGCCACGGCATCGGCGTTCGCGCCCCGTCGCGGGAAAGCGTCAGCGGCCAGTTGGCGATGGCCTCGGGGTCCTGCAAATCCTCGAACGCGATGTCGACCTGCGGCAGCCCCAGTTCCTCGCCATAATAGAGGAAGATATTGCCGCGCAGGCAGGCGAGCAGCAGCATCTTCATCCGGCAATAGGCGTCCGGGTCCACCCCCTTGGCCCAGCGCGACACCGCACGCGGCGCGTCATGATTTTCGAACGCCCAGCTCGGCCAGCCCTCATCGGTTTCGGCAGGCCATTTGACGAGCGCTGTCCTCAGAAACTCGGCGGTCAGTTCCGGCGCATAGAGAAAGTCGAATCCATAAGCCGTATTCAGCCTGCCATCACCCTGCGTGAAGGCCTTCATCTCCGTATCGCTGTCCGCCCCACCGACTTCGGCCACGGTGAAGCGATCCTGATATTCATCGAACACTTGTCGCACTTTTTCCAGGAACAGCGGAATGTCTGGATGGCTCTGGCTGTACTTCTTGATCTGGAAGTCGAACGGCCGTGTCCTTACCTTGCCATCCTCCGGCGCGGGCGGATTGTCGCGCAGCCTGGGGTCGTGCATCGAATGGTTGATGGCATCGATGCGGAAACCGTCCACGCCCCGGTCCAGCCAGAAGCGGATGATGTCGAACACGCTGTCCTGCACTTGCGGATGATGCAGATGCAGTTGCGGCTGCTGCGCCAGGAACTGGTGCATATAATATTGCCCGCGCCGCGCATCCCAGGTCCAGGCCGGGCCGCCGAACACCGATTGCCAATTGTTGGGCGGGGAACCATCCGGCTTGGGATCGGCCCAGACATACCAGTCCGCCTTGGGATTGTCGCGGCTGGAGCGGCTTTCGATGAACCAGTGATGCTCCTCCGACGTATGCGCCCAGACCTGATCGACGATGATGCGCAGGCCCAGCTCATGCGCCCGCGCCGCCAGCGCGTCGAAATCCTCCAGCGTACCGAAGATCGGATCGACGTCGCAATAATCCGACACGTCATAGCCGAAATCGCGCATCGGGCTCTTGAAGAAGGGGGACAGCCAGATCGCGTCCACGCCGAGCGACGCCACATAGGGCAGATGGGCGGTGATGCCCTTCAGGTCGCCAATGCCGTCGCCATTGGAGTCGGCAAAGCTGCGGGGATAAATCTGGTAGATGGCGGCGCCGCGCCACCAGGGGAGGGTCGTGTCGGTCATTGGGGTACGGCACTCCGGACAGCGCAGACGCTGTAGCTGAGAGGGGGGAGGGAGACGGCGATGCTGCCGGGGGCGGAGGCGCTTGCGGCGCATTCGGCTCCGGCCAATGTGGTGAAACGGTCGGACCGCGTATCGACCTCGACCTGCGCCTTGACCGGCGCGATGGACGTGTTGAAGGCGATCAATGTTTCCGCCCCGCTGTCGGGATCGAAACGGGAGAGGGCGAACAGGCCCGGCTGGTCGCCCCGCGCCCGGATGACCTCCCGGCCGCGCCGCAACGCCGGATGGGCGGTGCGCAGACGGGCCAGGGCGGCGATCTCCCGATAAAGCGGATGGCCGGTATCGAAGCGCGGCGTCGCCGTGGTGGCGCCGGTCCCCAGCAGGCGATTGTCGTTATAGCTCGCGACCCGGCTGCCGAACATATCCTCTCGCGCATCCTGATCGCCGCCGTCCCCGACAAAGCCCTGTTCATCGCCATAATAGATGGTCGGCACGCCGCGCATCGTCAGCAGCATGGCGTTGGCCAGCATCACCCGGCGCAACACCTCCTCGTCGTTCGCCTGCGGGAAAGCCTTGCGCACGAAGGTGGCGAACCGCCCGGCATCATGATTGCTTACGAAGGTCGGCAATTGCCGCGCCGTCGCCTCGCCATCGCGATAGAGCGCGTCCCCGGCCAGCATCCGCTCCCAGATCGCCGTCGCGCCTTGGCCCGCGACCGTCTCCAGCGCCGCTTGCCGGAAGGCGAAGTCCAGCACCGCGGGAAAGCCGCCCTCCTTCGTATGCCAGGCGAGCGGCCCGGCATCGACCGTCTCGACATAGACTTCCCCGAAAATATGGAAATTCGGGATGCCCTTCGCCCTGGCGCGGGCCTGCATCGCGAGAACGAACATCTGCCAGAAATGCGGATCGACATGCTTTGCCGTATCCACCCGGAAGCCATCCACGCCGAAACGGTCGATCCAGCCGCCGAAAATCTCGATCATGCCCGCGATCACCCGCGGATTCTCGGTCATCAGGTCGTCCAGCCCCGCAAAGTCCCCCATGGTTGCGCTCTCGCCCAAATAGGTCGTTTCCCCGCGATTATGATAATAAATCGGATCGTTGAGCCAAGCCGGGTTTTTGACCCGATCCTCGCCCTTGGGCACATAAGGGGTATAGGCATAGGAGGGATCGGTCAGCCTGGCGAAATTCGCCTCGCCATGGTCCTGATCGCCCGTGAAGCCCGCGTTGATCGCCTTGCCGCCGACGCCGTCCTGCCGCTGATAGGGATAGTCGGCCCGCGAACGATAGGGGCATGTTGTGTCCGCATTTGTGCTTGGGCACTCGCGATAGCGGATCACATCCGCCGTATGATTGGCGATGATGTCCATATAGACCTTCATCCCCCGGCGATGCGCGGCCTCCACCAGCGCCGCGAAATCGGCGTCGGTGCCGAAATGCGGATCGACATGGGTGAAGTCGGTGATCCAGTAACCGTGATAGCCCGCGCTTTCCTGCCCCTTCGGCCCCTGCACCGGCTTGTTGCGGAAGATCGGTCCGACCCAGATGGCGGTCGCGCCCAGCCCCTGAATATAGTCGAGCCGCCGGATCAGCCCTTTCAGGTCGCCGCCATGATAGAAACCCTTGGAAGCGGGATCATAGCCGGTGACGAGCCGGTCGCCCTGAAACCCGCCCTTGTTGTTGGCCGGGTCGCCATTGTCGAACCGGTCGGGAAGCAGGAAATAGATGACCTCATCCTCCGGCAACCTTGCCCGGAAATCGGAGGGCTGGGCGCTCGACAGGGCAGGGAGGGCAAATGCAGCCAGCGCGGCAAACAGCATCGCTTTCCTTCCACGCATGGCGTTTCCTCCCTTCGCCTTCTGGCTTGATTGCAGCGGCTTTCATAGGGGGTCTTAATCGGTTCGGACCCGCCGGGCCAAGCAGCCGACATACGTATTCAAAAGCTTATCTTCCCAACGGTCGGGGCGAGGCGTAGGATAAGGCGATGGCCGTGAACGAAAAACCGACGTCCTTCGACATCGCGACACTCGCGGGGGTTTCCCAACCGACCGTGTCCCGCGCCCTGCGCGGCGACCGCACCGTCAGCGAAGCCACCCGCAAACGGATAGAGGCCATCGCCCGCCAGCTCAACTATACGGTCGACAAGAATGCTTCCTCGCTACGCCGGGGCAAGAGCAACACGCTGGCGCTGCTGTTCTTCGAGGATCTGTTGCCCGACGAAAGCTATATCAACCCCTTCTTCCTCTCGATGCTGGGACCGATCCTGCAAACCTGCGCCAAGCGTGGCTATGACCTGCTGACCTCCTTCCAGCAACTTTCGACCGACTGGCATGTCGATTATGAGGACAGCCGCAAGGCCGACGGCATTATCCTGCTCGGCTATGGCGATTATGAAAGCTATCGCGCCCGGCTGGAGCAACTGGTGGCGCAGGGCACCCATTTCGTGCGCTGGGGGTCGGTCGACCCCAATGCGCTGGGCATGACCATCGGCTGCGACAACCGGCGGGGCGGGCGCGAAGCGGGACAGCATCTGATCGAGCGGGGGCGCCGGACCATCGCCTTCCTGGGCGATGCGTCGAGCCGCTATCCCGAATTCCGCGACCGCTATGCCGGACTGACCGAGGCGATGCGGGAGGCTGGATTGCCGGTCGACATCGGCCTGCATGTCGACGCCCTCTCGACCGAACAGTCGGGGCATGAGGCGGCGAGCCGCCTGATCGCGCGCGGCTTGCCCTTCGACGCGATCTTCGCCGGATCGGACCTGATCGCCATCGGCGCGATGCGGGCGCTGGACGAAGCGGGCATGCGCGTGCCGCAGGATGTGGCGCTGATCGGCTTCGACGACATCCCCGCCGCCAGCCTGACGCGCCCGCCGCTGACCACCGTCGCCCAGGACTATCTGCGCGCGGGCGAGGTGCTGGTGGACGCGCTTATCGGCCAGATCGACCGCAAGCCGCTGGAGCCTACGCTGCTGGTGCCAAGGCTGGTGACGAGGATGACTGCCTAACTTCTCCCCTCCCGCAAGCGGGAGGGGCCGGGGGTGGGCAAGCCGCGCAGCGGCGTTCCTCCCTAACCGATAGTGAAGAAGCTCGCTCCGCTCGCACCCACCCCTAACCCCTCCCGTCTACGGGAGGGGAACATAAAAAGGGAGGACCGCCACCCCTGAAAGGGGCGGCGGTCCGGGGGAGAACTGCCTGCGTGCAGTCAGGCAGTCGTGGGGACGTTAAAACTTGTAAGTCAGACCCAGATAATAATCCCGGCCATAGCGCTGATAGTCGATCACCTGCCGCGGATCGTCATTCTGATAGGTGACGAAGGGCTGATCGGTCAGGTTCTTGCCTTGCAGCAGGATCGAAAGCCCCTGAAGCGGCCCGGACTGGAACTCATAGCCGATCTGCGCATCGAGAATGCCTTCGGCCTTCGCCGTGCGGAAGGTCGGCGCCGCCGAAAGCCCCGCCACTTCGCCCAGGAAGGAGGAGCGGTAACGATAGCTCACCCGCGCCTGGAAACCGGCCTTCTCGAAATAGGCGGTGCCGCTGGCGACCCATTTGGACAGGCCGGGCAAGGTAACGCTTTCGGTCGGATTGCTGCCATATTCGACCTCGCTATGCGTATAGGAACCGCTGGCGAAGATGCCGAAGCCGTCGAGCGCCGGGCTGAACAGCTTGAACGGCAGCGACGCGGTCGCCTCGACGCCCATGATCGTGCCCTTGCCGGTGTTGGCGGGCGCCTTGAGCAAGCCGATAGTGCTGCCCTGCTGCTGCACAATGGCCTGAGCCGCAGGCGGCAGCGTCGAAAGCGCGCCGGAAAAGTCATAGGCGATATTGTTGTTCGGATCGACGAAGTCGGTCAGGTTCTTGAAGTAACCCGAAACCGACACATAGCCGCCGCCCCGGAAATATTTCTCCAGCGACAGATCGATATTGGTCGACTGATAGGGCCGCAGCATGATGTTGCCGCCGTTCGAGCTGAACGGGCTATATTGCGGGTCCGATCCCAGGCCGACCTTCGACAGGTCGACGCTGAATTCCTGATTGACGCGTTCCTGGTCCAGACGCGGGCGCACCATGGTCTGCGCCGCGCCCAGCTTCACGAAGAAGCTCGGCTCCAGCTCGACGGAAATCTGCGCGCTCGGCAGGACGTTGGTATAGCTGTCCTTGCCTGATACCGGCAGCACTGTCACGACGCCGTTGGCGAAGTTGGAAATGGTCCCGGTCGATGCCTGCCGCGAATGGATCACCTGCACGCCAATCGCGCCCTTCAGCGGCTTGCCGCCCAGTTCCCCGTCCATGCTCAGCTTGGCATAGCCGGTGAACACGTCTTCCTTCACCACATTGTCGCGGACCAGCGAGCCGGGGCGGTTGTCATACACCGCATCCAGCACATTGTCGTAGAGGTAGAGCGGGTTGAGCGTCAGCATCGCCGGCACGCCCAGATAGTCGAGCGAGACGTTCGATCCCAGCAGCGCCTCGCTCGGCACCGTCACCGACCCCGGCGTCCCGCCGGAGACCGTGCAGTTCGTGCCGCCCGGCGGGCAGAGGAAATAGGAAGTATAGGCACTGGTCTTCTTGCGGCGGCTATAGTTGCCGCCGACTTCCCACTGGGAGAAGAGACTGCCCGAAATATCCCCGACCAGGTTCGCGCGGAACGACTTCATGTCGTCGATGAATTTGGGCCGGTTGAGGAAACCCGCCTGCACCACCGCCGTCGTGCCGTTATAGCCCCACCCATTGGGATCGGTCAGGCTGATGATGTCAGTATCGGTATAGTCCAGCGTCGGCATAATCCGGAACAGACCGTTCGACTGTCGCTCGACCCGAACAGTATCCGGCACGCCCGAACGCAGATAGCCAGTCCCCGAATAAGTCTCCAGCAGGAAGTCGGTACGCTTGGCCCGCGACCAGCTCGCATCGACATTGAGCTTCAGCGTGTCGTTGAGGCGGACATCATTGTTCCAGCCCAGCGAGATCGTATCCGCCTTGCGCTTGTTATAGTCGTTGCGCTGCACGCCATAGACATTGCTGAAGGTCGCCCCGGTGACGAAGCCATTGTCGACCGTCACGTCGCTGACGCCGACATTGCTGCCCCAGACCAGCGGGAACTCGATGCCGCGCAGCCGCTGCTCCTCCTCGAAATGCGACGCCAGCACGTCGAAGGTCGAATGGAAATTGTCGCTCGGCTGCCATTCCAGCGTGCCGACCGCGCCATAGCGCTTCAACAGGTTCGACTGCACATAGGGTTTGGCGCCGCCGATGATGAGGTTGCCGCTGGCATCGGTCGGATAGCCCCAGGCATTGAACCGTTCATCCTGCGAAGGCGTCTGCGAGGCGGAAAAGCCCAGCGACAGGCCCAGCGTGTCGTTCGCGAACTGGTCGATATAGGTGGCCGAAGCACGATAGCCGTAGCGCTTGCCGTCGGGATTGAGCTTATCCATCCCGTTCATCTGACCGCGCAGCGACAGAGCCACGACCCGGTCCTTTTTGTCCA
The DNA here is from genome assembly GCF_013375535.1 of Sphingobium sp. 15-1. Taxonomy (GTDB): domain Bacteria; phylum Pseudomonadota; class Alphaproteobacteria; order Sphingomonadales; family Sphingomonadaceae; genus Sphingobium; species Sphingobium aromaticivastans. Next base: position 1,523,923 of record NZ_JABXJG010000001.1, on the reverse strand, counting down.
GCGGGCGCAGCATGCGCAGGTCGACCGTACCGGAAATGCCCGCCGCGATCAGCGCCGCGTCGGCGCTCTTGTAGACATTGACGTTCTGGAAGAATTCCGATGGATATTGGTCATATTCCACGCCGCGATTGTCGCCCACCGTCACCTGCTCGCGCCCGTTGAGCAGCGTGGTCGAGAAGTCCGGGCCAAGGCCACGGATCGAGAGCCGTTGGTCGCGACCCTCAAGCCGCTGCGCCGTCACGCCGGGCAGGCGCGCCAGCGAGTCCGCTATCGATACGTCCGGCAGCTTGCCGACGTCTTCGGCGGAGATCGAATCCACGATCAGCACCGAATCCCGCTTCATCTTCGCGGCGGAGGCCAGCGAGGCGCGGATGCCGGTGACGACGATCGCATCCCCCTGCGGTTCGGCCGGTGCAGCGGTTTCCGCCGTGGTCTGCGCGGAGGCGACCGCCGCGACCGACAGCGAAGCGCCAGCCAGAAGGGCCGCTCGCAAGATGGAATGATGGAATTTGTGCATTTGTGGACCCTCCCCAAAGCGCATTGCTTGTGTTTCTTGCCGCATCGATAGCCGCCCGGCCCATGGTCTGCACAGAATCCCACATACGTATTCAGTGGTAAGGATCATCATATTGATAATGAATGATAATCTGAAAATACGGGCGTCCGGCCAAGGCCCGGCGGCCGCCAGCCGCGCCGCGCCGGGAATATTTCCGCCGAAAGACTCCGCCTCCCGAACCCGTTGCCGTCATTGGCATTTTCATCCCCGGCCCCACCGATTTTATGCCATAGGGTGGTGGCGCGGAACGGGCGGGGGAGGGGCCTATGCACCCAATGCAGTTGTTCGAATTGGTGATCGTCATGCTGCTGGCGATCATCGTCCTGCATTATACCGCGAACAAGCTGGGCCTGCCCCCGGCGGTGGCGTTGCTGGCCGGGGGCGCGCTGTTCGCCTTCCTGCCGGGCCTGCCGGTGATCTCGCTCGATCCGCAACTGGTGCTGGTGATCTTCCTGCCGCCGCTGTTGATGGACGGCGCCTGGTTCATCGCGCTGCGGCATCTGCGGCGGCATATGTTCGGCATCGTCGCGCTGGCGGTCGGCGCGGTGATCTTCACCACGGCGGTCGTCGCGGCGGTCGCGCACTGGCTGGTGCCGGGCCTGCCCTGGGCCGCCTGCGCCGCGCTGGGCGCCATCGTCTCGCCACCCGACGCCGTATCCGCCCGCGCGGTGCTGCAACGCGTCCATCTGCCGCGCCGCCTCTCGATCCTGCTCGAAGGGGAAAGCCTGTTCAACGACGCCAGCGGCCTCGTCCTCTTCCGCTTCGCCATAGCGGCGGGCGTGACCGGCGCCTTCAGCATGGTCGACGCCTTGCAGAGCTTCGTCATGCTGGCGGCGGGCGGCGCGCTGGTCGGGGCCGCCATCGGCGCGCTCTGGGTGCTGACGGTCCGGCGGCTGGACGACAAATATCTGATGATCGCCTCCTCCCTGCTGGCGCCATGGGCATCCTATCTGCTGGCGGAATCCATCCATGCCTCCGGCGTGATCGCGACGGTCACGACCGGTCTCATCTGCGGCTGGTACCAGCATGTCGTCTTCCCCGCGATGGTGCGGATGAATGGCACGGCTTTCTGGGCGGTGATGATCTTCCTCATGGAAGCGTTCGTCTTCCTCCTCATCGGATCGTCGCTGCGCGGCGTGATCGAGCGCGTGGGCGGCCTGGGCGTCGTGCTGGACGAAATGACGCTGCCCATCCTGGCGATCCTGGCCGCGCTCATCGTTGCGCGCTTCCTCTGGGTGTTCGGGTCGGACGCCGTGATCGCTGGGCTGAGGGCGATGGGCATTTGCGGCTACAAACCGCTCGGTCCCCGCTCAGCGACCGTGCTGGGCTGGGCCGGGATGCGCGGCGTGGTGACGCTGGCGGTGGCGCTCAGCGTGCCGGAGGCTTTTCCCGGCCGCGACTTCATCCTGACCACGGCTTTCGCCGTCATCATCGGCACCGTCCTGCTGCAAGGCACGACATTGGGCGCGGTGATCCGTCTGGTGAAGCTGGTCGAACCGGAAAGCGACCGCCCGCGCATGACCATGAGCGAGGCCGAAGCCGCCATGGCCCAGGCGCAGGTCCGCATCGTGGAGGTCCACGCCTATGATGCGGAAGGCACGCTGCTCCACCCCCGCCTGCTGGAGCGCTACCAACGCCACGCCAAACTTTCGGCCAATTATGCCGGGCAGGAGGAGGAATTTTCCGACACGCTCCACGCCCATTTCGACCTGGTGCTGAAGGCCATAGCCGCCGGCCGCAAGGAACTGCTCCGCCTCCACCGCACCGGTGAGATCGACGAACATACGTTGCAGGAACTGGAACGCGACCTCGACCTGGAGGAACTGAGCGCTTTGTCCGCCAAGGCGTGACGAACTCTCCTCTCATGCGCTTCTGGAAACTGCCGCGATAATCGTCGCCGCGCCGGTTGGTGAGCGGAGAGAGGAACCATTTGATTAGATCGTCATGATTGGCGTGCAGCTCCACCGCATTCGGCCAGCGGGTGGCGGAACACGCCGCACCTGCGCGATCCCACGCCCTGCGGATCGAAGCCGGGTGAGCAGCTATTCTCCGCAAAGCCGGTGAGCGCGATCTGATAGCCCGTGCCGCTCCGCGCCAGCGAGGTCGAGCGGCGCGGCGATCCGGTTGCGGACGGTCATTCCGCCGATGCGGATTGGCTCGAACATCAGGGCAAGCGCCATTTTCCTCTCCTCTTTTGCGGGGAGTGTATTAAAACTATACAATAGTGCAATATTTATGTCGAGCGCTGTTTTTGCCTCTACTTCGCTCTATACTTCCCGCCGCCCATGACGAACCGACCCACGCCCCGCAAACGCCACGCCGTCCCCGCCGCGTCCCGACTGATCCAGGCCGCCGAAGCGCTGTTCGCGGAACGCGGCATCGACGCCGTCTCGATGCGCGAGATCGCGACCGCCGCCCAATGCGGCGACACCAATGCGGTCACTTATTATTTCGGATCGAAGGACGGGCTGCTCGCCGCCATCTTCGCCGCCCGCGCCGAACAGATGGACGGCATCCGCGGCGATATGCTGGGCCGGCTGGAGGAACAGGGCAGGCTTGGCGATCCGCTGGCGCTGCTGGGCATATTGTTCCTGCCGCAACTGCGCTTGACCGATGAGCGAGGGAAGCATCCCTACGCCGCCTTCATGCTGCACTTCGCGACGCAATATTGGTCCCTGACCTCCAGCCTGTTCGCCCGCACCCGCGACAGGGCACCGAACCTGCTGCGGCTGATGGGCCATCTGACGGCGCTGGCCGGACATGTGCATCCCGACATCGCCCGCAACCGCATCCTCCTGTGCAACATGATGCTGCAATGCGTGCTGGTCCGCTGGGACCATGCTGCGCCGGAGGACCGCGCCGTGGCACTCGACCAGCATGTGCGCGACGTGATGATGACGGCGCGGGCGAATCTGCTGGCGCCGTCGGGGGAGGAGAGGGGAGTCCCGGCTTCGGTGGAGGATTGGTTTGCGGGGTTGAGCTAATTTTATGCGACGGCCATCCTTGAAAATACCGTCATGCTGAACTTGTTTCAGCATCCATTGTGCACCACAGGCCAAGGCTCGATCCGGAGAAATGGAGGCTGAAACAAGTTCAGCATGACGTGTGTGGAGGGGCCAGAACCAAGCCTACTTCACCCCCACCTCAACCCTTTCCAGCACCCCATTGAACCAGCTCCCCGCGCTCTCATAGGCAACCGGATCGACTGGACTCACCAGATCCATCCCCACATCGAAATCCTCGGTATGCGACACCACCTGCGCGAAGGTGCGCTCGACCCGCCCCCGCGCCACCGCCTTGCCGTCCACCGTCAGCGTCACATCGGCCCCACTGGTCGGCACGTCCTTGTCCATCGCAAAGTCCAGCCCGACCACATGCGCGCCCGCCGCCACCGCAGAGGGCGCCACGATCCGCGTCATATGCGCCGGCGTCAGATTATAGGTGAACGCGATCCGCCCATTATCGAAGAACAGGCTATACCCCCCAAACCGCCCGCCCTGCGCCACCAGAACGCCTTTACCGCCCTCAGCCGGAACCCCGATCCTCGCCGTCACCGCAAAGGACCGCCCCACCAAAGCCGGCGCTGCGCTCTCCGGAACATGGCTGACCGGCGCGCTGTAACTGAACATAGTCCGCCCCTCATTGGGATCGGGCCGCCCCTTCTGCCCGCCCTCGCTGCCATGGATCGGCAGCATGTTGGACAGTGCCGCCTCCGCCCAGAACAGCGCCTTTAGCGCCTCCAGCTTCTGCGGATTGGCCGCCGCGACATCATGCGCCTCGCTGAAGTCGCTGCGAACATCGTAAAGCTGCCAGGTCCGCTCATCCAGCGGCTCAGGCTTGGGCGGCGTCCGCTCCCAAGGCGTCACCATCGGCGCGGTCGCGGCGACCCAGCCATCCTTGTAGATGCTCAAATTCTGCGCCATCGCGGACACCTGCATGGTGCGGCGCGAGGGCGCATCCTTCGCCTGGAAACTATAGGCCATGCTGATCCCGGTGATCGGCTGCTGCGGCACGCCGTCCAATATTTCCGGCGCCTTCACCCCCGCCGCCTCCAGCACGGTCGGCATGATGTCGCTGACATGATGGAACTGGCTGCGCAGCCCGCCCGCATCCTTGATATGCCCCGGCCACGCCACCACCATGCCGTTGCGCGTGCCCCCGAAATGCGACCCATAGCGCTTCGCCCAGGGGAAGGGCGCGTTCATCGCCCAGCCCCAGCCGCCCGGCATCAGATTATAGGCGTCCTTCGTGCCGATCTCGTCAATATGGGCCAGCGCATAGGCGGGGTCTTCCTTCACCCCGCTCAAAGCCGACTGCTCGAACAGCTTGCCGTCGAAACTGCCCTCCGCGCTCGCGCCATTGTCGCCCTGAATGTAGATGATGAGCGTATTGTCCAGCTCGCCATTGTCGCGCAGCTTCTGGATCACCCGGCCGATCTGCGCGTCGGCATAGGCCAGCGAGGCCGCATAAGCCTCCATATAACGCGCATAGAGCCGCTTCTGATCGGGCGTCAGACTGTCCCAGTGGGGTAGAGTGCCAGGATGCGGCGCATCGTCCGTCCCCGCCGGAATGACGCCCAGCTTCTTCATCCGCGCCACGGTTTCGGCGCGCAGCACGTCCCAACCCGCATCGAACTTCCCCCGGAATTTCGCCAGCCAATCAGCCGGCGGCATGTTGGGCGCATGGGCGGTGCCGGTGGCGTAATAGAGCAGGAAAGGCTTGTCGGGCGCGGCGGCATGCTGGCTGTCGATCCACGCCATGGCATGATCGGCCAAATCCTGCTCCAGATGATAGCCAGGCCCGGCGGGCGGGGAGACGGGATTGATATTCTCGACCAGATTGGGTTCCGCCATGCTGCTGTCGGCGCCCAGAAAGCCGTAAAAATATTCGAAGCCCAATCCCGTCGGCCAGCGGTCGAACGGCCCGGCGCGGCTCATCTCCCATTCAGGGGTCACATGCCCCTTGCCGATCATGGCGGTGTTATAGCCATTTTCCTTCAATATCTGCGCCATCGTCCCGGCGCTCTTGGGAATGACGCTGTTATAGCCGTCATAGCCCGTCGCCCAATTGGCGACATAGCCCATGCCCACCGCCTGCGGATTGCGCCCCGTCAGCAGCGAGGCCCGCGTGGGCGAGCAGATGGCGGTGGTGTTGAACTGGTTGTAGCGCAACCCGGCCTTCGCCAGCGCGTCGAAGGTCGGCGTCGGTACTGGCCCGCCAAAGGTGCTGCTGGACCCGAAGCCCACATCGTCGGTCATGATCAGCAGGATATTGGGCGCGCCCTTGGCGGCGCGCACCGGCTGCGGCCAGACGGGCGGGGAGGATTCGGCGGGCGTGCGGCCATAGACCTTCTGCGCGGGCGCGTTCTGCGCGGCGGCGGGCAGGGCGGTGATCGCGAGCAGGGGCAGGGCGGCCAGCCATTTCCGGGCGAACGCTGAGCGAAGGGAGGACATCGAACACTCCTGCTGCAATATTTTATCCTATGGTGCAGTTTTTATATTAACGCAATTGATTGAAGTCAAGCGTCCTGCAAGGGACGCCGCACTTGTCGCGGGCCGTCCGCCACACCATATTCACTGGCGCAGCATGTTGCGCAGCGAGGCGAGCCATGGAAAAACGGCTACTCCAGATCGAAAAGGCCTGGGAACAGGCGCTTGGCGATATTTTCCAACCCTATGTCGACCTGAAACGCGAACCCACGGCCAGGGCCATGGAGGCCTTCCGCGCCGTATTGGGATCGTCCAGCGACAATGACATCCGCCGCCACATCGCCAGAACAGCGGCGCGGCAGGGGTCGACCTTCCTCAGCCGCTATCTGGTCGAGGAAGACTGGCGGCGCCCTAGTCCATAGAGCCTGTTTGAGAATGCGCCTATTGGCGCATTGCGGCACCAGCCCTCTCCCCCACCCGGCCACCCATAAAATACTGCCGTTGGGTGGCCGGGTGGGGGAGAGGGCTGGTGCCGCCTCGGAAATCGCTATTCCGCGATTTCTCAAACGGACTCTTAGCAATTATGTGAATTGGCACCACTCCACCTCCGTTCGCCCTGAGCTTGTCGAAGGGCCTTACTTCTCTTCAAGAAAAGAGCAGATCTTCGATAAGCTCAGCCCGAACGGAGGTGGGATGTGACCCACCAACATCGTCCCCAATATCTTACCGCACCGCAACCACCTTCGGCTGCGGCAAAGGCGGCGCCTCGGTCCCCAAGGTCGCCAGATATTTGATCACCGCCGCCCGGTCCTCCGGCTTGCGCAATCCGGCAAAGCTCATCTTCGTCCCCGGCACATCGCGCCCCGGAGAGGCGAGGAAGGCGAACAAAGCCTCATAGCTCCAACTGCCCTTATGCCCCTGCATCGCGGGCGAATAGGCAAAGCCCGCATGGCTCGCCACCGGCCGCCCGACCACGCCCCACAGATTAGGCCCAATGCGGTTAGGTCCGCCCTGGGTGAAGTCATGGCAACTCATGCAAAGCTGCACCTTCTGCTTCCCCACGCCCGCATCCGCGCTGGCGAGCAGGGTGCCCAGATCAACCTGAGGAGCAGCCGCCGCCCCGCCGGCGCCCGTCCCGGGCATCGGCGCCTTCCCCCGCATATCCCGATGATAGGCGATCACCCGGCTGCCTTCCCCCGCCTCGCTGAAACTGGCGGGCCAGTCGCGCTGGATCGACGCCATGTCGACGCGGGGCGGCATCTCGTCCATCGGCTTATAGGCCAGCTCCCCCGGCCGCACCCGCGTATAGAGCTTGTCGCTGAACCATCCCAGCCCCAGCGCCGTCACTGCCGCCCCCGCGACGCATAGCCCCACCGCCATCCCATGCATCCGGCCCATGGCTCAACCCCCTCCGCCCATGAAGATGGCGCGGGTCCAGAAGGCGTAATTCGCCTCGATCGTCATGATCCGCACCAGCACCAGCAGCACCAGCGGCGGCACCAATATCGCATAGATCAGCGACAGCCGCTCCCACGCTAGATGCATGAAGATGGACAGGATCAGCCCCGCCTTCAGCAACATGAAGGTCACGATCAGCACCCAGCGCACGATCCCCTGCACATGCATGTAATCGACCAGATAGGACATGGCGCTGAGCAGGAACAGCAGGCCCCAGACCTTCAGATACAGGCTGATCGGATGTTGCTGGCCCTCATGGGCCGCTGAAGGATTATGCTGCATGAAGCCCCTCACCAGAGATAGAAAAAGGCGAAGATGAACACCCAGACGAGATCGACGAAGTGCCAGTACAGCCCTGCGATCTCGACCGCCGAATAATCGCCCGCCTTGTCATAATGTCCCCGCGCCACCTTGGACGCGATGATCAGCAGCAATATGACCCCGCAGGTCACATGCAGCCCGTGAAAGCCGGTGATCATGAAGAAGGTCGCGCCAAATTGCGGCGCGCCCATGGGATTATACCACGGCCGCACGCCCTCTTCGAAGATCAGCTTGCTCCATTCGAACGCCTGCATGCTAAGGAAGACAAGCCCGAACAAAGCGGTGAGCAGCATCAGCGCCGTCGTTTTCCGCCGGTCGCGCTGATAGCCGAAGTTGACGGCCATCGCCATGGTGCCGCTGGAACTGATCAGCGCAAAGGTCATGATCGCGATCAGTACGAGCGGTATATCCTGCCCGCCGATATTCAGGGCGAACACTTCCGCCGTATTGGGCCAGGGCAATACAGCCGACGCCCGCATCGTCATGTAACCGGTCAGGAAGCAGGAAAAGATGAAGGTGTCGCTCAGCAGGAATATCCACATCATCGCCTTGCCCCAATGGGTATGGCGGAAGACTTCCTGATCGGCGGACCAGTCGGACGCAATCTCCCTCAACGTGGGAGCGATGACTTCTCTATCTGGGACAGCCTGAGCCATGGCGATACATCCTCAAGTCGACAGCAGCAAAGCGGCCAGAACCAGCCAGACGATCAACAGAAAATGCCAGTAGAGCGCGCAAAGGGCGACATTGCGCATATTGGCCGCCGCCAGCGCCCGTCCGGCGGCAAACAGCCCGCCGATGATGTGCAGCCCATGCAGCGCCGTTAGCAGATAGAAAAAGGCATTGGCCGGATTGCTCGACAGCGTATAGCCCGCCCCCTGATAATGCCGCCAGAGCAACAATTGCCCAACAAGGAACAGCACCCCCAGCGCCGATCCGGCAATTGCCGCGCGCGCGGCCCGTTCTCTCCGCGCCACTTCCCAGGCGGCGCTGCTCGCCGCCAGCACCAGCGTATTGATCCACAGCAGTGGCGGATCGGGCATCGGCTTCCAGTCATGGACATGCTCCGCGCCCGCATGCAGCCCCATGCGCATCAGATAGGCCGCCAGCAGCAGCGAGAACATCACCATGGCCACGCCGAAATAGGCGACCATCCCCACCGCCCCCGCCGACGGCCGATCCCGCTCGACCGGCTGCGGGCCCGGCTCCCAGCTCTTTTCGGTGAGGCGCGCGAGGATGGTCATGCCCGCGGTTCCGTCTGGGGAATGAAGTCCCGCGCCGCGCCCGGCACGCTATAATCATAGGCCCAGCGATAGACGACCGGCAGATGCGGCCCCCAATTGCCATGCGCCGGCGGCGTGTCCGGCGTCAGCCATTCCAGGCTGGCCGCGCCCCAGGGATTGGGGTCGGCGCGAGGCCCCCGGAACAGGCTCCAGATCATGTTGAAGAAGAACAGCCCCTGCGCGGCGAACACGACCAGCGCCGCAATGCTGATCCACGCATTGGCGAGATGCACCGATTGCGGGATGAAGGCCGTCTCGCCCAGAGCGTAATAACGGCGCGGAACCCCCAAAATCCCCAGATAATGCATCGGCAGGAAGATCGCATAGACGCCCAGGAAAGTGATCCAGAAATGGAGCTTCCCCAAAGTCTCGTTCCACATCCGCCCGATTATCTTGGGATACCAGTGATAGATGGCGCCGAATATCACCAGAACCGGAGACACGCCCATCACCATATGAAAATGCGCGACGACGAAGAAAGTGTCGGACAACGGCACGTCGACACTGACATTGCCCAGAAACAGCCCCGACAGCCCGCCATGAATGAAGGTGAAGATGAAGGCGATGGCGAACAGCATCGGCACGCGCAGATGGATGTCGCCGCGCCACAGGGTCAGCAGCCAGTTATAGACCTTGATCGCGGTCGGAATGGCGATGATCAAAGTCGACGTGGCGAAGAAGAATCCGAAATAGGGATTCATGCCGCTCACATACATATGATGCGCCCACACCAAGAAGCTTAGCGCCCCGATGATCACGATCGCCCACACCATCATGCGATAACCGAAGATATTCCGCCGCGCATGGACGCTGATCAGGTCCGACACGATGCCGAAGGCGGGCAGGGCGACGATATAGACTTCGGGATGGCCGAAGAACCAGAAGAGATGCTGGAAGAGGAGGGGGCTGCCGCCCTGCGTCGGGGTGATCGTGCCCATGGGCTGCCCCATCGCCTGCATAGTCGGCATGAAGAAGCTGGTGCCCGCCAGATGATCGAACAGCATCATGATCGCCGCGACGAACAAAGCCGGAAAGGCCAGCAGGCCCATCACCGAAGCGGTGAAGATGCCCCACACCGACAGCGGCATCCGCATCAGCGTCATGCCCTTGGTCCGCGCCTGCAATACCGTGGTCACGTAATTCAACCCGCCCATGGTGAAGGCTGCGACGAAGATGGCGAGGCTGACCAGCATGGTCACGATGCCCCATTGATGTCCCGGCGTCCCCTCGCTGATCGCTTGCGGCGGATAGAGCGTCCATCCCGCCCCGGTCGGCCCGCCCGGCACGAAGAATCCCGCCACCAGCACGATCACCGACAGCAGATAGAACCAGAAGCTCAGCATGTTGACGAAGGGGAACACCATGTCCCGCGCCCCAACCATCAGCGGGATCAGATAATTGCCAAAGCCCCCGAGCAGTAGCGCCGTCAGCAGATAGACCACCATGATCATGCCGTGCATCGACACGAATTGAAGATAATTGTCGGGCTGGATCGCCGGAAAAGCCCCCGGAAACCCAAGCTGCAACCGCATCAGCGCCGACAGCACCAGCGCCACCAGCCCGATCCCGATGGCGGTGCAGCTATATTGGATGGCGATGACCTTGTGATCCTGGCTCCAGACATATTTGGTGACCCAGCTATGCGGATGATGCAGCGGGCGCAGGTCGTCAGCCAGTGTGGTAGCCATCAGCGAATGCTCCAGGCGGTTTTGTCGATCGCGATTTCAGAGGCGGCGGATGATGCTGTCTGACCTGAAATCGCTTGGGGCACGATGCAGGCATTGGCCTTGATCAGCAGGATCGACATGGCGGCTGGCGGCGTTTCGGCCAATATCTGCCCGAAACTGCTCTGCTGCGCCTGCCAGGCCGCAAAAGCCCTGGGCGTTTCCACCACCACCTTGCCGCGCATCTCATGATGCCCGGTCCCGCAAAGTTCGGCGCAAAGGATGTCGAACGTCCCCGTCTTGGTCGGCGTCAGCCAGAAATAAGTGACGATCCCCGGCACCAGGTCCATCTTCGCGCGGAATTCCGGCACATAGAAATCGTGCAGCACATCCTTGGACCGCAGCACGATCTTCACCGGCTTGCCGACCGGCAGGTGCAGGTCGCCGCTCTCCACCAAAATATCGTCCCGCCCGAATGGATCGAGCGGGTCCAGGCCCAGCCCATTGTCCGGCGTGACATATTTGACCCCCGCCGCGCCCAACACCCCGTCCGGCCCCGGATAGCGGAACGACCATTGCCATTGCTGACCGACCGCCTCGATCACGGTGGCCTCTTTCGGCACTGACACATATTTGCCCCAGGCCGCCAGCCCCGGCGCCAGCATTCCGGCAATGCCGATGGCGGTCCACAGTGTCAGCCGCTTTTCGAGCGAACTATTCTCCGGCTCATAATGGGCGCGATGCCCTTCGCGATGGCGATATTTGACCAGCGCCCAAGCCATGAACAGGTTCAACCCGACAAAAGCCGCCGCGCAGATCCACAGCGTCACGTCGAGGGCGGAATCGATCGATCCCCAATTGGAGGCGATGGGCGTGCGCCACCATGGACTGAACAAGTGAAAGGCGACCGAACCGGCCACAAGCATGGCGATGGCTACCGCAACCGGCACAAGCCCTCTCCCTACATAGGACGCTCGCCGCCGTTCCGGCAATTTCGAGTCGCCTCGGTAATGACCGCCGACGGAGCCTATAGAAAAAATGCCGCTGGGGGAAGCGCTTGCGAGAAGGGAAGAGGTGACGGGCCGCCATCAGGGAAAGTCGGGGCAGCAATGGGGCAATTGCTGATATTAAGTGCGCGGTGCTCCCGCGAAGGCTCTCGCCCTTTGTATATCTTCGCAACGTCTGAACTGGGCTCCTGCCTTCGCAGGAGCACGATTCACCCAGGGGCGAGCATCGACGTTCGCTCTCCACCTCTTTCCGCCACCTCACTCCATCCAAGCAGCAGCCCGAATTTCTCTACCACAATATCATTCCTACCTATATTTCAACGACACTTGAAAATAATCCAAATATATTCAAATATCTCGCGCAACATCCAAGTATAGGTCAACTATTAAACCTATATCCAAAGATATATACTATTTAGTATAACTAAATTATGTTAGAAAATAATATTTCATTAACTCACAATATTTAAAATCCCGCCTGTGATCCGGGGCGCCGCCCCGCGCGCAGGAAGGGAATGGGAATGTTCGGCAGATCGGTCGGTCGGTTGCTGCGGGACAGGACGGGCAATGTCCTGATGATGGCGGCTGCCTCCATGCCTATATTGATCGGCGCGGCGGGCCTGGCGACCGATACGGTGCAATGGACCCTCTGGAAACGGCAGGTTCAGCGCCAGGCGGACAGCGCGGCGCTCGCCGGCGCCTATGCGGTGGCGCAGGGCTTCAGCGCGTCGGACAGCGCGACATCGGACATCAGCCGCTTGTCGCTGGTCACCTTGACGCAGACGCCGACGATCGAAAACGCGCCCACGGCCGGCTCTTATGCTGGCAACAGCAAGGCGGTGCGGGTGCTGCTGCAAACCTCGGCCGAACTGCCCTTTTCGAAGATATTGGGGGTGAGGACGCCGGTCATCTATGGCGAAGCGACCGCGGCCGTGGTGGGCAGCGGCGACTATTGCGTCGTCACGCTCGAAAAGACGACCGCGGTCGGCATTACGCTCCAGGGTAACGCCACGGTCAATCTGGGCTGCGGCATGGCCACCAATTCGCGCGCGTCGAACGCCGTCACGGCAGGCGGCAGCAGCACGATAACCGCGACCCCGGTCGCGGCTGTGGGCGGGCTCACGTCCAGTTCCAACTATGTCTCACCAACCACGCTGATGCCCTACAGCATCCCGGTGCAGGACCCCTATGCGTCGCTGCCCACGCCCACCGCGTCGGATTTGTCAGGCTGCAATGGCAATGCCAATGTTCAGCCCAACAACAGCAAGTCCATCACGCCAGGCTGCTTCAAGAATTTCGACGTCAAGGGCACGCTCAACATGGCGCCCGGCACTTATTTCATCGACAGCACAACCTTCGACATCGGGTCGCAGGCGGTGGTCAACGGCACCGACGTCACCATCATCCTGACCAGCGGCAACGCGACCAACAACCCCGGTTCCATCTCCACCGTCAACATCAATGGCGGCGCAACGCTCAATCTGACGGCGCCGACGGACACGACCAACCCCTATCACGGCGTCCTCTTCTACCAGGACCGGCGGGCGCTGGATTCGGGAACCAACACGATCAACGGCAATGCGAGTTCCGTCCTGCAAGGCGCCTTCTATTTCCCGGGCCAGGCGATGGCGTTCAGCGGCACGTCGGGTATGACCACCACCTGCGTGAAGATGGTCAGCAAGCGCGTCACCTTCATCGGCAACAGCAATATCGTCAATCAATGCGACAATAAGGGCGTCGATAAAATCGTCGCGACGCTGGTGAGGCTGGTGGGATGATGAAACGTCTCCTTTCGGACCGATCCGGCAACAGCACGGTCGAACTGGCGATCATCATGCCGGTCCTGGTGCTGCTGATCTGCATGGCGGGGGACGTCGCCATGGCGTTCAAGGCGAAGATCGGTCTTCAGCGCGCTGCCGAACGCGCGGCGCAATTGGCGGCTGCGGGCGGTTACAGCACTACATCCTCCAACAATTACAGCAATTTGAAGGCGGATGCCGCTGCAGCCGCCGGCGTTTCGACGAACAACGTCACCATCACGCCCGCGCTGATTTGCGACAGCACGGCGCAAACCACGCCCGATTACTGCACCGCGACCCAGCAGATGAAGCGCTATGTCGCGATCAATATTTCAGGGACTTATACGCCGATGTTCGCCAAACTCGCGCCCAGCAGTAACTGGTCGGCCCAGGGGATCGCGCTCACCGGTTCAGCCTCGGTGCGGCTGCAATGATCCGGCTGGCGCGAGACGAACGCGGTGCGGCGGCGGTCGAATTCGTCCTTGCCGTGCCGCCCTTCATCATGCTGCTGATGGGCGCGCTGCAACTCGGCATCATCGCCTGTGCGCGCACCGGCCTGCAACATGCGGTGGATGAAGGCGCGCGCTATGCCAGCATCTATCCCACGCCGTCCGACACCGACATCATCGCCAAGGTCACTTCGCGCCAATTCGGCCTGGACCCGGCCTATACCAACAATCCGACCGTCACCCACGGCACCCAATATGGCGTGCCCTATACCGAAATCACCATGACCTATTCGCGGCCGCTGAATTTCATCGTCTATCAAACGCCTTCGCTGTCGATCAGCTATACCCGCCGGTCCTATTAGCGCCTCAACTGGACCCGGATACCGGACGGGCTGTCGCACCCTGCTTCTGCTTGACGAGGGGGCTGTGCAGGGGGAGCCATCCCGCTTCCCCTGCACAGATTGCTCGCCCGCCACATGAAATTGCCGCGCTTCTTCTCCTCGTCCGCCTGCGACATGGCCATCGACCTTGGCACCGTCAACACGGTCATCTATGTGCGCGACAGGGGCATCGTGCTCAACGAGCCCTCCGTCATCGCGATCGAGACTCGCGACGGCATCCGCAAGGTGAAGGTGGTCGGCAACGAAGCCAAGCTGATGATGGGCAAGACCCCCAACGGCATCCAGGCGATCCGCCCTCTGCGCGACGGCGTGATCGCGGACATCGACGTGGCCGAACAGATGATCAAGCATTTCATCGACAAGGCGCTGAACGGCCACAGCCGCTTCGGCCGCCGCCATGAGGTGGTGATCTGCGTGCCCACCGGCTCCACCATGGTCGAACGCCGCGCTTTGCGCGACGCCGCCTCCAACGCGGGGGCCTACAGGGTCCAGCTTATCGAGGAACCCATGGCCGCCGCGATCGGCGCCGGCCTGCCCGTCACCGAACCGCGCGGCGCGATGGTGGTCGACATCGGCGGCGGCACGACGGAGGTGGCGGTGCTGTCCCTGCGCGGCATAGCCTACAGCAGTTCCGCCCGCGTCGGCGGCGACCGGCTGGACGAAGCCATCGCCTCCCACATCCGCCGCACGCACAATCTGATGATCGGTGAAGCCACGTCAGAGCGGGTGAAATGCGAACTCGGCGCCGCCACCCCGCCGGAAGGCGAGGGCCGCCGCATGATCGTGAAGGGCCGGGATCTGGTGAATGGCCGCCCGGCGGAAATGACGATCAGCGAGGCGGAGATCGTCGATGCTCTGTCGGAACCGGTCGGCCAGATCAAGATGGCGGTGATGACCGCGCTGGAACAGACCGCGCCGGAACTGTCCGCGGACATCATAGAGGAGGGGATCACGCTCACCGGCGGCGGCGCGCTGCTCCAGCGGTTGGATGAGGCCCTGTCCGATGCGACGGGTCTGCCGGTCACGGTCGCGGAAAAGCCGCTGATCTGCGTGGCGATGGGTGCAGGCCGGGCGCTGGAAGACCGCGCCTATGACGGCGTGCTGACCATTTCCTGACAGCCGCCTGCCAGCGGGCGAACGGCAGGGCGTGGATGGAAAGCGGGCCGCCCTTTCCCTGAAGTACACCGTGCTCCTGCGAAGGCAGGAGTCCAGTCCTGCCCTCAGTGGATTATCGCACCGTCTGAACTGGGCTCCTGCCTTCGCAGGAGCACGGCCCGCTTCTATCCCCTACAAAGCGCTATATCGCTTCGGCTCGTTTCCGCCGCTTACCCTTCCCGCCCATAGGCGATCACGGTCTCCACCTCGGCCTTGTCGCCCAGCACGACGCCGACCCGCTGGTGCAGCCCGGTCGGCTTCACCTCCATGATCCGCGCATAGCCGTTGCTGGCCGCGCCCCCGGCCTGCTCGACCAGGAAGGACATGGGGTTCGCCTCATACATCAGCCGCAGCCGCGCCTTGTCGGCATAGCGATGATCCGCCGGATAGAGGAAAATCCCGCCCCGCTTCAGGATGCGATGCACGTCGGCCACCATCGAAGCGGTCCAGCGCATGTTGTAATCCTTGCCCAGCGGCCCCTCGGTCCCCTGGATGCGCTCCTCGACATAGCGGGCGATGCCCGGCGACCATTGCCGCCGCCGCGCCATGTTGATGGCGAATTCGGCATTGCCCTGCGGCATCTGCATCGGCCCGTCGGTCATCCGCCACGATCCGATTTCCCGGTCCAGCGTGAATTCGTAAACCCCCGCGCCGATGGTCAGCACCAGCAGCGTCTGCGGCCCGTAAACCGCATAGCCCGCCGCCACCTGCTGCGTGCCGGGTTGAAGGAAATCCTGCTCCGTCACTTCGCGGCCCGAACATTCCTCCGGCGCCTTCAGCACGGAGAAGATGGTGCCCACGCTCAGGTCCACGTCGATATTGCTCGACCCGTCGATCGGATCGAACAGCAGCAGATATTCGCCCTTGGGATAGCGATTGGGAATGCGATGGATCGTTTCCATCTCCTCCGAAGCCATGGCGGCCAGATGCCCGCCCCATTCATTGGCGTCCAGCAGCAGCTCATTGGCGATCACGTCCAGCTTCTTCTGGACCTCGCCCTGCACATTTTCGCTGTCCAGGCTGCCCAGCACCTCGCCCAGCGCGCCCTTGGACACGCTATGGCAGATCGTCTTGCACGCGCGCGCGACGGTTTCGATCAGCAGGCGCAGCTCGGGGGGCAGGGCATTGGCCTCCCGCTGCTGCTCGATCAGGAAGCGGGTGAGGGTGATGGACATAGGCGGCTTACTCGCTCGAATGAAATGGCGGCGGATGCGCGCCATGCAGGGAATCGAGCTATGCCGTAGCGGTCGGACAGGCATTGGAAAAGCGCCAATTCATGACGCGGATGTGATGAAACAGGCTTTTGGGGGATGACCCGTTCCCGCATCAAGACTGGCCGCGATACCTGGCGCCACCACCCCATCCAAATCCGTCACCCCAGCGACCCGTAGGGCGGCGCAAGCCGACGCTGGGGTCTCAGGCCGGATCGCGCATCACCCCGCCTTGGCCGCCGTGACGATGATCTCGACCTTATAATCCGGGCTTGCCAGCTTCGCTTCGCCGGTCGCGCGGGCAGGGGCCTCCGCATCCGCGATCCAGGCGTCCCAGACCGCGTTCATCTCGGCAAAGTCGGCCATGTCCGCCAGCCAGATCTGCGCCATCAACATATGGTTCCTGCTGCTGCCGGTCCGCTCCAGCAGGGCGTCGATCTCGGCCAGCACCGCCTGGGTCTGGGCGGTGACGCTCTCGCCCGGCGCGCCGATCTGTCCCGCCAGATAGATGGTGTCGCCATGGATGACGGCCTCGCTCATGCGCGGGCCACGGTCGATGCGGGTGATGGTCATGGAAGATTCCTTTCAGTTCAAGAATAGCGGCTGATGGCCAGGTCGGCGGTCTCGATCTCGGGTTTCCGACCGCCGATGATGTCCGCGATCACATGCCCCGACCCGCAGGCCATGGTCCATCCCAATGTGCCATGGCCGCTGTTGAGGAACAGGTTGGGGATTTTGGTTGCCCCGATCACCGGCGTGCTGTCCGGCGTCATCGGCCGCAGTCCCGACCAGAAGCTTGCCCGCGACAGGTCGCCCGCGCCGGGAAACAGCGACCCGACCGAATATTCCAGCGTATCCCGCCGCGCCTTCGGCAATCCCTTGGAATAACCGGAAAGCTCCGCCATGCCGCCCACTCTGATCCGGTCGCCCAGCCGCGTGATCGCCACCTTGTAGCTTTCGTCGAGCAGCGTCGACACCGGCGCGCGCCCTTCCTCTATGATCGGCACGGTGATCGAATAGCCCTTCACCGGATAGATCGGCAGCCTGATCCCCAACGGCGCCAGCAACAGCGGCGAATAGCTGCCCATCGCCACCAGGAAGGCGTCGGCAAAGACATGGCCCTTGTCCGTCTCGATATGGGCGACCTTCCCGTCCTTCACGGCGATCCGCCCGATGGTCCGGCCGTTGAGGAAGGTCACGCCCTTGGCCTTCGCCATGTCGGCCAGCGCATTGGTGAATTTGAAGCAGTCCCCGGTTTCGTCATTGGGAAGCCGCAATCCGCCGGCCAGCGGCACGCCGCTCGACGCCAGCCCCGGCTCGGCCGCGATGCAGCCCGCCGCGTCCAGCACTTCGAAGGGCACGCCGTCCGCCTCCAGCACCGCAATGTCCTTGGCGATGCCGTCCAACTGTTTCTGCTCGCGGAACAATTGCAACGTGCCCTGGCTGCGTTCATCATAGGAAATGCCGGTTTCCCGCCGCAGGTCGATCAGCCGGTCGCGGCTATACTCCGCCAGCCGCACCATCCGGCTCTTGTTGATCGCATAGGATCGCGCATTGCAATTGCCCAGCATCGCCACCATCCAGCGCAGCATGGCCAAATCCATCTGCGGTCGCAGGATCAGCGGGGCATGTTTCATGAACAGCCAGCGCAGCGCCTTCATCGGTATTCCCGGCGCCGCCCAGGGGGAGGCATAGCCCGGTGAAATCTCGCCCGCATTGGCGAAGCTGGTTTCCAGCGCGGGGCCGTCCTGCCGGTCGATCACCGTCACCTCATGCCCGGCCTGCGCCAGATACCAGGCGGACGTGACGCCGATCACGCCGCTGCCGAGAATAGCGACCTTCATGCCATGATGCTCCGCTTGCGGGTTGCAGGCGCCGCGTCCACCACGCGACAATAACGCTGCCCCAATTGAGTCAGGATTTCGTAGGAAATGGTCCCGGCGTCGGCGGCGACCTGATCGACCGTCTGATGTGGTCCCAACAGTTCCACCGGCGCTCCGGGATATAGGAAGATGTCGGGCACGTCCGTCACGTCCAGCGTGATGCTGTCCATCGACACCCGCCCGACGATCGGCGCCCTGATGCCCGCGATGAAGACGGACCCGGCATTGCCCAGATGCCGCGGCCAGCCATCGGCATAGCCGATGGGGATGGTTGCGATCTGGGTCGACCGGTCGCAGCGATGGGTAAGCCCATAGCCGACGCCCGCGCCCGCCGGGATAGTGCGCAATTGCGTGATCCGCGCCTCCAGCGCCGCCACGGGCCGCATCGGATTGGGTTCCCCTTGCGGCGCGCCGCCGTAAAGCGCGATCCCCGCCCGCACCAAGTCGAAATGCCCGCGCTTCAGGAAAGCGCCGCCGCTATTGTCCAGCGCGCGCGGCACATCGGGAAAATGCCGGGCAAGCGTTTCGAAATTGTCCCGCTGTTTCTCATTGAACGCTGCATCCGGATCGTCCGCGCAGGCCAGATGGCTCATGAGGAGTTTGAGGTCGATGCCGTCCAGCCGTTCGCGCTCGTCCGCGAGAATGGCGACTTCCTCTGGCGGCAGGCCCAGCCGCGACATGCCGCTGTCCACCTGAAGCGCGGCAGGCAAGCGCCGCCCGAGCGTCCGCGCCTGCTCCGCCCAGCGCCCGATCTGGTCGAGCGAGTTCAGCACCGGGATCGCCCCGACCGCCGCGCAATCGGCTTCCGCGCCCGGTTGCAGTCCGTTGAGGACGAACAGCGAAACGCCATCGCGCAAGGCTGGCTTCAGCGCCACCGCCTCGCCCAGCAGCGCGACGAAGAAATGACGGCACCCTGCATCCATCAACGTCGCGGCGACCTGCTCCGCGCCCAGGCCATAGCCATTGGCCTTGACCACTCCGGCGACCGTCGCGGGCGCGACCTGACGCTGGATGATCCGGTAATTGTCGGCCAGCGCTGCCAGATCGATGCGCAGCACGGCTCCGGCGGTGTCAATGGACTGCATCGCGCTCCCCTTCGACAAAAGGCTAGCGCGCTGCCTTGCGAATAGGCTCCCATATATTCGCAGAATTGTCTAGAGTTGACGAATTATCGGATGATCCTTCGCAGGAAATGCAACAAATGACAGAATCGCTCGACGCGGCCGACCGCTCCATCATCCGCCTGCTGCGCCTCAACGCCCGCCGCCCCAACTCCGAAATCGCCGCCGAAGTCGGCCTCTCCCCCTCCGCCTGCCACCGCCGCATCCGCATGCTGGAAGCTGGGGGAGTCATTCGTGGATATACCATCGTCACCGCCCCCATCGAACAGGAAGGCCGCGCCGTCGACGTGCTGGTGCAGGTGACGCTGGACCGCCAGACCGAGGATTATCTCGCCCGCTTCGAACATGCCGTGCGGCAGTGCCCGGAAATCCGCGAATGCTTCCTTATGACGGGCGGCGTCGACTATTGGCTGCGCGTCCAGACCGAAAGCGTCGCCGCCTATGAGGCGATCCACAGCGAGATATTGTCCCGCATGCCCGGCGTCACCCGCATCAACAGCAGCATCGCTATGCGCGACGCCCTGCGGCCGAGGAAATCGGCGCGGCGTTAGAATGTGTGGAGCTTTCACTCACAGACGCAAGTCGGCTGGTTTCCTGCCATCTTCCTATCTCGTCACCCCGGACTTGATCCGGGGTCCCGCTGCCTGAAACCAGGCGTGACCTAAAGAGAAAAGCGGGACCCCGGGTCAAGCCCGGGGTGACGAACATCGCAAGGTGCACCATTTCGTCAAACTAAGCCAAATCCGATGGCGCAGTGCCGCTTCAAATCCGCTTGGCGATCGCGCCTGCCGCCCAGCCCATGCCGACCGCCAGGATCATCGCGACCAGCCCATAGAAAAACGGCCATTGCTCCGCCGCGACCGCCATGAAGCGCTCGAACCCCGACTTGCGGATGGTGATGTCGCGCACCGCGGCGGCCACCACGCGACCGTCCTGCACCAGAAAGGTCTCCGCCGTATAATCCCCCACAATCACCCGCGCCGACAGCGGCAATCGCGCCCGGTAGAGCACGCCGTCGGTGATCTCCACCGTCCCCTGCTGCTCGACATAAAGCCCGGCGCGTTCCCGCAGATCGATCAGCCCTTTCTGGAACCGGTCCAGTTCCTCGCTGTCGTTGAGCGAGGAGGGAGAGAGTTGGAGCTTGTCCACGCCCATCTCATAAATCGCCGCCGTCCGCTCATCGACCACCTTGCCGATCGGCCGGGACGAGGCGATGGCGTAGAAACTCGGCGCCGACCGGAAGCGGGCGCTGTCGGCATTGACCCAGATGCCCGCGACCTTCTGCTTCTCGCGCATGGTGATCGATTGGTCGGGGCCTTTCAGCACCACCATGATGTCGGCGGGCTTTGTCGGCCGCCGCCCGTCGGGATAGACGATCGCGCCGAACAGCAGCAGGTCCGCGCCGGTGAAGCTGTATTGGATTTCGACATCGCGCTGCGACACGTCCGGCACCAGCATGGGTTCATCCGCCGCGCAAAGCAGCAGCAGGGCAGGGGGCAAAGCGAGGAATGCTCTCCGCTTCACCGCACTTCGACCGTATAGATTTCGTCCGGCCGGAACCCCAGGCCCAGCGCCATGCGCGCCGCGACCAGCAGCACGATGGCGGCCAGCAATATGCGCAGATATTCAGGCCGGATCGTCATGGAGATGCGCGTGCCCACCTGAGCGCCGGTCACGCTGCCGATCAGCAGCAGCAAGGCCAGGACCAGATCGACCGCATGGGTCGTCATCGCGTGCATCATCGTCGTCGCCATGGTCACGAACAAGATCTGGAACAACGATGTGCCGACCACTGATTGCGTCGTCATGCCCAGCAGATAGAGCATTGCCGGAACCAGGATGAAGCCGCCGCCCACGCCCAGCAACATGGTGAGGATGCCTGTCGCCATGCCCAGCAGCAATGGCGCCAGCGGCGAGATGTACAGCCCCGATCGGTAGAAGCGCCACCGCATCGGCATGGCCGCGACCAGCGGGTGGTGCCGCCGCTTGCGGGCCTGGACCTTCCTGCCGGTCTTGAGCGCGATCAGCGCCTGGATCGATTCCTTCGCCATCAGCGAACCGATGCCGCCTAGCATCAGCACGTAGAGAATGCCGATCACCGTATCGATCTGCCCGATGGCCTGCAGCAGCCGGAAGATCAGCACGCCAAGGCCCGCCCCCACCACGCCGCCCGCGATCAGCACGCCGCCCATGCGGAAATCCACCGTGCCCCGTGACATATGGGTGACGACGCCCGACACGCTGGCGCCCGTCACCTGGCTCGCGGCGGAGGCGGCCGCGACCGTCGGCGGAATGCCGTAGAAGATGAGCAGCGGCGTGGTCAGAAAACCGCCGCCGACCCCGAACATGCCCGACAACAGGCCCACCACGCCGCCTAGGGCAATGATGACCAGCGCATTCACCGACAGGTTGGCGATGGGCAGATAGAGATCCATGGAGCTATGGGGTTAAGCCCAATATCGAAAGAGATAAAGGCGCTCCCGCTTAAAAATCCGCCCCCAGGGTCACGGCAAGGCCAGAGGCTGGCGCCGCCCGGCCCGCGATCCGTTCCCGCCATTCGATGCCCAGCCTTGCCGCCACGGGCTTGAGGGGCAGGCGGACCTGAAGCTCCGGCCCTATATCCAGCCGCTCGACCTGCGGCTGCGCGCCGCCGGAGAGGCTGGCGCCGATCCGCAGCGGCGAATGATGGATCGGCGCGAGCAGCGACATCTTGCCGTCGATGAAAAAGTCATTCGAGCGGAAACCGACCATGCCGCCCTGGGCATAGGCCTCCACTTCCAGGGAGGGCGCGACTTGCGCGGGTCCGAAGCCGCCCACCGCCATCACGGCATTGGCGTTGCGTCCGCCCTTGCCGAGCGTAATGCGTCGTTCGGCCGCGAAGCTGATCGGGACGGCGCGAGCTGGCTGCCAGGCCATGCCCAGCGCACCTTCGGCAGAAGCCGGGCTGTTCAACGCGGCGCTGGCTCGCGCATAGGCAGTGGCTCTGCTGGACGCGTGCGGGTTCAGGTCGAAATCGAGGCGAACCCCGGCCTGCGATCCGCCAAGCCGGCCTCCCGTCACGGCATCGGCGCGGGGCGCGCTCCCGTCCCGCCACAGCAGCCAGGCGCTGCCGCGCCAGCGGTCGACGCTTGCGGGACGGGCGAGCGCCAGGGGCAAGGCGGGCGCCGGATTGATCGCCGGAGCGGCTTCTCCGGTTTCGCTCGCCGCCTGCGCGATGGGGGGCGCTTCGGCAGCAATGGGAGGCATGGCGTACTTCCTCCCCACGGTTCCGCCGGGCGTTGGCAGCGCCGGAGCAGACATGGGGTGCGCCGCGTGTCGTTGCTCCGGCATCGGCTCCGCGACTTTCCGCCAGGGTAACGGCTCATCTCTTTTCGCCGGAAAGCTGCCCTTCTTCAAATAGCTGGCCGGATGGAAAGCGCCTCTGCCGTTGCTTTCCATCGTTTCGTTGAAGAGATCGCCCGCCGGACTCGCCAGGCGGATCGCGACCCAGCCAATCATGACGAGGCCGAAGAACCGGACAGGCCTGCCGCTTGCCGCCTCGTTCATGCCGGAGGGCTCAGATCGGGAAAGCGGTGCTGCGTCTTGTCCCATGTCAGCGGCTTGCCGATCAGCGACTGGAGATAAAGGATCACCGCCCGCCGGGCGGCCATCATCGCGACGATATTGGCCATGAAAGTGCGCGGTATCGCGGCCAGCCCAAAGGCCCAGCCATAGGCCATGCCGGAGAAGATGGCGCGCATCGCCATGCGCCAGCTCATGAAGCCGAAATTGATCAGCAGCAGCGCCTTGATGGCCGGTGACAGCTTGGGAACGGGGAAGGTGGTGAACAGGCTGCCAACCCGCAGCACGCCCCAGAACAGCAGCGCCAGATAGGCGGTGAACAGGACGAAGGCGGAAAGCGCCGCGCCGCGATCCCGCATGCGCATCCACCATTCGGCGGGACCGCCCTGCCAGCCCATGCGATCCCATCCGGCGAGCGAAATCCCGACCATCCAACGCGCCTTCTGCTTTACGGCGTCCGTCAGATTGTCGGGGAAATATTCCTTGGTCGCGACCAGTTGGCCGTCGCTGTCGCGCATGCGGACGAACACGCCGCGCCCGCCCATATTGCTGATGCGCAGGCCGACCTCATAATCCTCGGTCAGCGATCCCGGATCGAACGGCCCGCCATTGGCAGGGTTTACCAGCCGTTCCAGCGTGTCCCGTTCGAATGCGCAGGCGACCCCGGCCGACGGCATGGAGGCGCCCATGGCCTCGCGCACCGTTAGGGCCTTGCCATGGCTTTCCGCGAATTCATCGCAATAATGATTGGCGATGGCTCTTGCCCACCAGCCGCCATGGCCCGGCAGGGGCAGAACCGGAAGCTGAACGAGCTGAAACCGGTCCGTCATCACGTCGAACAGGCGGATCTCGTCGCGATGGACCACGTCTTCCGCATCGTGCAGCGCGATCGCCTTGAAGCGGATGCCCGCGCGTTCCTCCTCCTGCAGCATGGCGCGCCAGGCGATGTTCAGGCAATCCGCCTTGGTGGTCGGCCCGTCCCGTTGGTTCACGCACATGATCAGCCGTTCTTCCCCGGCGGCCAAAGGCGCTATGACTTCCAACGTCGCATGATCGTTGGGATAGACGCCGACGAAGATGCGATAGTCCTGCTGCCCCCAATGGGCCAACGCGTTGCGCAGCATCGGCCCGATCACCTCGGCTTCCTGCCAGGCCGGTATGAAGATGGCGATGCGCCCGGGCTGTGATGAAGTCGGCAAGGTGGCCGTGGTCATGCGCTGATGACGGGAATAGACGATCAGCTTGCGCCATAAGCGCCGGCACAGAAAGACAAGGTCTATGATGAAATCATCAATGCCGCCTATCGTCAGTGCAACCACCGCGAAAAGCAGAATCTCATGATGAACCCCCGCCAGAAAGGCGAAGACGCTTTCCCCCACGGATTGAGCTCCCTCTATCCCCGGGCGGGGCCTATGGCAGCAAAGATTTGATTCTCAAATAGATATTCGTTGCCATGTCGTAATATTTATCGATTTGATCTGCCTATAATATTTCTTAAAGCATGGCGCCTGGGAGTAAGCAGCCATGTCGAACCGTCCGCCTTCCGCGCTGCGGGATTTCCTGACCGGTGAAGCCGGTGGCGGCGTCTTGCTGATGGCCGCCGCAGCCATGGCCATGCTGTTCGCCAACCTGCCAGGGGCGGCAGGGCACCTCTATCACGCTTTCGTCCACGCCCGGATCGGTCCGGAATTGACGCCCAGGCTGGGCAGCATGACGCTCCATTTGTGGGTGAATGACGGACTGATGGCGGTTTTCTTTCTGCTGGTCGGACTGGAGATCAAGCGGGAGATGATCGATGGGGGGCTTTCGACCTGGGAACGCAGGCGATTGCCGTTCGTCGCGGCGGCGGCGGGAATGGTCGTGCCTGCCTGCCTCTATCTCCTCTTCGTTGCGGGGCGGGCTGGGCTTTCCGGCGGCTGGGCGATTCCGGCGGCAACGGACATCGCCTTCGCCATAGGGGTTGTGGGGCTGCTCGGGCGGGGGGTGCCGGCCTCTCTCAAATTGATGCTGACGGCGATCGCGATCGTCGATGATATGGGCGCGGTCGCGATCATCGCGCTCGCCTATACGCAGGGCATCGATCTTCCCGCTCTGGCCGGCGCGGCGGCGGCACTTCTTCTGATGTGGGGGCTCAATCGCCTTGGCGTTCAGAAGCTTGCGCCCTATCTGCTGGCTTTTGCGGCCCTGTGGTATTGCACCTTGCTTTCGGGCGTCCATGCGACGGTGTCGGGCGTGCTGACGGCAATGTTCATTCCGATCAAACCCACCCCCGGCGCGCCCGATGCCGCCGATAGTCCGCTGCATCGCCTGGAACATGCCGTGCATCCGTGGAGCGCCTATCTGATCGTGCCGTTCTTCGGTTTCGTGAATGCGGGCGTCTCGCTTGACGGCGCGGCGCTTGGCGCGCTGCTCACGCCCTTGCCGCTGGGCGTGGCCGCGGGTTTGTTCCTGGGGAAGCAGATCGGCATTTTCGGCGCGATCTGGCTGGCGGATCGCTGGCGGATCGCGGAACGGCCTGCCGGGGCGAGCTGGGCGCAGATTTACGGCATGGCGCTGCTTTGCGGCATCGGCTTCACCATGAGCCTCTTCATCGGGACCTTGGCCTTTCCCGGCTCTCCGGCATTGGTCGAACAGGCGAAGATCGGCATTCTCGCTGGTTCGCTGCTCTCCGCCGTTATGGGTTATTGCGTTTTGCGAAGCGCCAGACGCTTTTGAAAGCCGGGATTATCCGCTAGACTGCTCCGCCCATGCGTTGGATGGAATCGCATGGCTCCCGGCCCGATGCTATCTTGCCCCGGCCGTAGAGCGACTCGCACTGGATGCGAACCCCACCAATCTCTTTCAGCGATCAGGTAGGAGGGCGAATATGAATGGGGAGATGGATGTCAACTATCTGCTGCACAGACAGCAAGTTGCATTGATCCGCGCGCAAATGAGCCGGTCCGCAAAGGGCCGGGAAGCCTATGAGGGCCTTGCGCGCGGCTATACGGATCAGATCGACGCCTATAGGCGTGAGAATGAGAAGCTGGTCGATCTGGCGCATTAGCGCGCGCGAAAAGCCGTAACCGGTTTCGCGCCTGAAATGCTGCGAAAGCAGGAATGACCATATGTGGCGTGCGTCTCATTCGACGCGGCCTGCTTTGGCGCGCATGGGCATCACCGCCTTTGGATCAGGTGCTCGATCGACAGGCGGTGCGTTTCGTCATCGCCGCATTCCTTCTCAAGCACGGATTTGATCTTCTCCAAATCCGCTTCGGTCAGATGTTCGATGCCGATGAACTCGTTCCGCGCCGTTTCGACGGCGCGGATCAGTTCGTCCATCTTCGCCTGGATTGCGGAACCGTCGCGATTTTGCGCATTCTGGATCAGGAAGACCATCAGGAAGGTGACGATCGTCGTGCCGGTGTTGATGATGAGCTGCCAGGTGTCGGAATAATGGAAGATCGGCCCGGTCACGATCCAGCCCAAAATCACCAGGACCGCCAGGATGAAGGCGGCTGGCTGGCCCGACCAACTGGCGATCTTGTGCGCAAAGGCCGTGAAAATCCTGTCCATCGCTATTTTCTCCCTGGGCATGCCCATATTTAGCCTCTGTTCAGCCCATGCTTGCCATGAAGGCGTCATGACAACCATCCCTCTCCGTTCGCTGGCCTGCGGGCTCGGCGCTTCGCTCCTTCTTGCATCCTGTGCGACGGTGTCGCCCGAATCGCGCCTGCGCGTCGGGTTGATCGATGCCGGAATATCGCCTCGCATGGCGGGCTGCATGGCTGAAAGAATGGTGGACCGTCTGAGCCTGACGCAGCTTCGCAGGCTTCAGTCGCTGGCCTCGCTTCGCAAGTCTCACATGGGTGATATGACGGTCGATCGCTTCCTCTACAAGGTCCGTGCGCTGGAGGACCCGGAGATCTTCGCGGTGACCAGCAAGGCCGCGATCATCTGCGCCATCGACCGCTGATTTTGCAATAAAGCGGGGCCTCGCTTCGCAAAGGTTTTGCAATTTTGCAAAGTCATTTTGCGAAATCTGCTGGCGTTGCCCCTTTGCCTGTGCTTAGCCGCTGGACATCAAGTTTCAGCGGAAAGGACGGGCGAGCCCCATGAACATCCACGAATATCAGGCGAAGGAACTGCTGGCCAAGTATGGCGCGCCGATCGCCGCCGGTTACGCCGCCTTCTCCGTCGAGGAAGCCGTCGAAGCCGCCAAGAAGCTGCCTGGGCCGCTCTATGTCGTGAAGTCGCAGATCCACGCCGGTGGCCGTGGCAAAGGCAAGTTCAAGGAACTGGCTCCTGAAGCGAAGGGCGGTGTCCGCCTGGCTTTCAACCTGGACGAAGTGAAGGCCCACGCTACCGACATGCTCGGCAACACGCTGGTCACCATCCAGACCGGCGAAGCGGGCAAGCAGGTTAACCGCCTCTACATCACCGATGGCGCCGACATCGCGAAGGAATTCTACCTCGCTCTGCTGGTCGACCGCGCCAGCAGCCGTGTTGCCTTCGTCGTGTCGACCGAAGGCGGCATGGACATTGAAGAGGTCGCTCACTCGACCCCGGAAAAGATCCATAGCTTCTCGGTCGATCCGGCTTCGGGCTTCCAGCCGCACCACGGCCGCGCCGTTGCCGCCGCGCTGGGCCTGTCCGGCGATCAGGCGAAGCAGGCCGCCAAGGTCGCCGCCTCGCTCTACGCTGCGTTCCTCGACACCGACGCCGAGCAGATCGAAGTCAATCCGCTGGCGCTGACCGAGCAGGGCAATCTGCTGGTGCTGGACGCCAAGGTTGGTTTCGACGGCAACGCCATGTTCCGTCACAAGGACATCGCTGAACTGCGCGACCTGACCGAAGAAGATCCGGCGGAAGTCGAAGCTTCGGAATATGACCTCGCCTACATCAAGCTCGACGGCAATATCGGCTGCATGGTGAACGGCGCGGGTCTGGCCATGGCGACCATGGACATCATCAAGCTGAACGGCGAATTCCCCGCCAACTTCCTGGACGTCGGTGGCGGCGCCAACAAGGAAAAGGTGACCGCGGCCTTCAAGATCATTCTGAAGGACCCGGCGGTGAAGGGCATTCTCGTCAACATCTTCGGCGGCATCATGAAGTGCGACATCATTGCCGAGGGCATTGTCGCCGCCGCCAAGGAAGTGAACCTGTCGGTTCCGCTGGTCGTCCGCCTGGAAGGCACGAACGTCCAGCAGGGCAAGGACATTCTCGCGGCTTCGGGCCTGGCCATCGTCCCGGCGGACGATCTGGGCGACGCGGCGAAGAAGATCGTGGCGGAAGTGAGGAAGGCAGCCTGACGCAGCTTTTCGCCTGAACAAGACACCAAAGGGTGCGGGTGGTCCGGAAACGGGCTGCCCGCGCCCGTGTTTGGCGTGAATGAAGGAAGGATGTTGAAATGAAGATCCTTGTGCCCGTGAAGCGGGTGATTGATTACAATGTGAAGCCTCGGGTGAAGGCGGATGGGACGGGCGTTGATCTGGCGAACGTGAAGATGTCGATGAACCCGTTCGACGAGATTGCGGTGGAGGAAGCGATCCGCCTGAAGGAGAAGGGCGTCGCGACCGAGATCGTGGCGGTGTCGATCGGCGTCGCCAAGGCGCAGGAAACGCTGCGCACGGCGCTGGCGATGGGCGCGGATCGCGCGATCCTGATCCAGACGGACGATGAGGTCGAACCGCTGGGCGTGGCCAAGCTGCTCGCCAAGGTTCAGGAAGAGGAAGGCGCTGGCCTGATCATCCTGGGCAAGCAGGCGATCGACGATGACAGCAACCAGACCGGCCAGATGCTGGCGGCGCTGCTTGGTCTGCCGCAGGGCACTTTCGCCAGCAAGATCGAGGTCGAGGGCGACAAGGTCAACGTCACCCGCGAAGTCGATGGCGGCCTGGAGACCGTTAAGCTCAACGTCCCGGCGATCGTCACCACCGACCTGCGTTTGAACGAGCCGCGCTATGCCTCGCTGCCCAACATCATGAAGGCGAAGTCCAAGCCGCTCGCGAACAAGACCCCCGCCGATTATGGCGTGGACATTGCGCCGCGTCTGGAGACGCTCAAGGTTGCCGAACCGCCCAAGCGTTCGGCCGGCGTGAAGGTGGCCGATGTCGATGAACTGGTCGCGAAGCTGAAAGCGCTGGGAGTTGCAGCATGACGAAGACGCTCGTTTGGGTTGAACATGAGGGCGGCGTCGTCAAGGACGCGACCCTCTCCGCCGTCACCGCCGCTGGCAAGCTGGGTGAAGTGCATCTGCTGGTCGCGGGCGCAGGCGTCGGCGGCGTGGCCGAGGAAGCCGCGAAGATCGCGGGCGTGGGCAAGGTCCATGTCGCGGACGACGCCGCTTTCGGCCATGCGCTGCCGGAGAATGTGGCGCCGCTGATCGTCGAACTGATGGGCCACCATGACGCTTTTGTCGCCCCGGCCACCAGCAACGGCAAGAATATCGCGCCGCGTGTTGCGGCTCTGCTGGATGTCATGCAGATCAGCGACATTCTCTCGGTCGAGAGCGAAGATACGTTCACTCGCCCGATCTATGCCGGCAACGCGATCGCGACCGTCAAGTCGAAGGACGCCAAGAAGGTCATCACCGTGCGCGGCACGGCCTTCGAGAAGGCGGCCAGGGAAGGCGGCAGCGGCGCGGTGGAAGCAGTGGCTTCGACCGGCGACAAGGGCCTCAGCAGCTTTGTCGGCGCGGAGATCGCCAAGCTGGAGCGTCCGGAACTGACCTCGGCCAAGGTGATCGTGTCGGGTGGCCGTGCGCTCAAGGACGGGGAGACGTTCGAGGCGACGATCTTCCCGCTGGCGGACAAGCTGGGCGCGGCGGTCGGCGCGAGCCGGGCGGCGGTCGACGCGGGCTATGTGCCCAACGACTATCAGGTCGGGCAGACCGGCAAGATCGTGGCGCCGGAAGTCTATATCGCGGTCGGTATCTCCGGCGCGATCCAGCATCTGGCGGGGATGAAGGACTCCAAGACCATCATCGCCATCAACAAGGACGAGGACGCGCCGATCTTCCAGGTCGCGGACATCGGTCTTGTCGGGGATCTCTTCAAGGTCGTGCCGGAGCTGGTCGAAAAGCTCTGAGCGGTTAATCCGGAATGGGAGGGCGCGGGCTTTGGGTCCGCGCCCTTTTTCATGGCTGCCCTATTCGCAGCGGACGTCGTTCTTGTCGATCGCCCGGCCCGCCAGCGCGCCGCCAGCGCCGCCCAGGATCGTGCCCAGCGTCTTGGAGCCGCCGGGGGCGATGATATTGCCCAGCACGCCGCCCGCTATGGCGCCGACGATGGTGCCGGTGGTGCCATCGTCGCGCTTGCAATAATAACGGCCGTCATTGTCGCGGTAGATATAGTCATTCTCACCGATCGGGCGACCGCCAGGGCCGTGGCCGTAGGTGGGGCGGTCATAGCCGTAACGGCTGCCGTCGCCATCGGAAACGCAGGCCGTCAGCGGCAATGCCAGCAGCGCCGCTGCCAATAGGGGGGTGCGCATGTTCTTCTCTCCTCATTCATCCCTGCTTTAAGGATAACCCGTTCGAGAAGCAGAAGTTGCGCGAAATAGTCTGCCCGCCGCGGCCGCCCAAAAGGGGGAAAGGCAACCGGGCGGGCAGTGGAGCCAGCGGTGAGAGGGTGTTCGTCCGCTGGAAAAGGGTTCTGACGGGCGTCAGGACACCAGTGGCGCGCTGCGCACCGTCGGCGTCGCCGGGGTGGCGAGGCTTGGGCTGGTGTCCGGGGTTTCGCTGTCGCGGCGTTTGTCGAGGTCGATCTTGGCCTGGTTGTAGCGGGCGACGAGATCGTCCTTGAACTCGGTCAGCTTGCCTTCGTCATAGAGTTTCTTGCCGACATAGCCGGCGATCGCGCCGAAGATCAGGGTGCGGATCATGGGGTGGGACTCCTTGTTCCGGGTGGGGTTGCAGGGATAACATTGCCCGCCGGGATCGGTTCCGGAGCCGTGCGGCAGAGCGAGCGGCGCGGTCGATGCAAGGAGCCGCGCGGGCGCCGCGCGAACCGGGCCGGGCTGGATGTTCATCGCCGCCGCATCATCCGGTCCCCTCCAGCGCGGCGAAGCCGAAAAAGGCGTCGCGGGCGCGGGCGGCGGCATGCTCATAGGGGCGGCGCTGCGCGGCGGCGAGCGCAGTCAGGGCTTCCTCTTCCTCCGCCGTCAGGTCGCGCTCATAGGCGTCGATGTCGTATATGTCGTCGCTTTCATCGCCGTCGAAATCGGGCGGGGCGGGATAGTCGGTGCGCCAGCCTTCCCTGTCCTCGTCCCACCATATGCCGCGCAGCCGGGCGGCGGCTTCCTCCGGCGGAAGGCTTGCCCGTTCGACCAGCGGATCGGCCGGAATGGGCCGAAGTTCACACCGTTCATCGAGGGGGTCGGGCTGGGTCTTGCCGCCCTCGCTCAGCGCCAGGCGTGCCGCGACGAACAGCGCGGCGGAGGCGCCCGGCGACAGGGCGGCGGCGGCCTCTCCGACGGCGGGCGGCGCTTCGAGGGCGGCGGGGTCGGGCGGGCAGGGTGGCAGGCCGAGGCGGTCCGCCTCCGCCGCTGCCTGATCCTCCGGGCAGAGCATGTCGAGATAGGCGGCGAAGTCCTGCGCCACGACGCGGGCGAGCGCGGCGTCGCTGCCCTGCGGCGGGCTGTCCGCCATGCGGTCCAGCCGGGCGAGCATCGACATGGCGAGCCGGTTGTCGTGGCGGTGGCGGGTGATTTCGTGGGCGTCGGCGTCCTTGCGGATCACGTCCTCATTGCCGGTGAGGGCGCGGGCGAGCAGATCGTCGGCCAGGCGGGCGCGGGCTGATGTGCGCGGCTTCGCAGGCCGTGCGGATGATGCCGGTGGCGGCGAGGGTTTCGAGGAAGTGCCGCTGGCGCGCGGGGCTCCAGCCGTCGGCGCGGATTTGCTGCGCGGGGGTGGGGAGGGAAGGGAATTGGCAGGTCATGGCAAGGCCCCTTTTGTGAAATGGCTTTGCCGGGAGGGTATTATAAGGGAGGGGTTGTAGGACAGAACAAAATGGGAACATGCGGGGAGGGTGGTTTACCAGTTGCCGCCTGCATCCTTGATGGCTTTGAGCAGGGCTTTCTTGCTGGCGGTGCGGCGGGTGCCGCTGTTGCGGGGCATGTCGGCGTCGGTTATGCCGAGTTCGGCGCGGCGGCGTGCGAGTTGGCGACCGAACTCTTCAAGATCAATGGCGGGGCGCTTGGGCTTTTCGGAGATCATTGCTGCGCTCCTTTGATCAGGGATATTGCTGGCGGGTGTGGATGACGGCCAGCACCTCTATGATTTCCGTGACGCGATAGACGAGGACATAATTGGGGGTGATCAAGGCTTCGCGTGTGCCTGCAATCCGACCGGAGCGATACATATAGGGGTGATTAGGGAGGCGTTCGGCGGTGTCGCGAATGACGCTGCCGAGCCGCTGCGCGGCGGCAGGGTTGTGTTCCTCTATATAGTCGATGATGCTTTCGAGATCATCGACGGCATCGTCGTGCCAGATCAGTGGGAGCATCAGGTCTGCTTGCGCCGGTCGATGATCCTTTGCATCCGGGCCATGACCTCGTCATGCGGGATACCGGGCGTTTTCTTCGCCATCCTTGCTTCGACTTTTGCCCGGAACCAAGCGTCATAGGCTTCGGCTTCCTCGGTCGTCGCGAACTCGGACTCGATGGGGGTGAGTTTGGTCATTGTTACAGACTATCAAAGGCGTAGAGAGATGCCAATTGGAAAGCAGGGAGATGGAGCAGTTACAAGCCTTATTATTCAGTGAGGCATCTATGGAAACCGCGTCTCCCCGTAAATCAATTAAGAAGATTTATCTCGTGCCGCAAAATCCGCTGGGACAACGTCAGCCCCTTATCAACTACGTTCTTTTCGCCGTCTTCAAGTCTAAACTTCCCATTATGAACAATATCAGATCTAACCTTATAAAATTCTACAAAGAAATCTATTATATCTTTTCTTTCGCTAAAACTTTTACCGAGTGCATAGGCGCATCTATTAGCCATCAGTTTTGATAACCCAATACGATCACTAGTTTCTCTGTCTCCGAGAAGAACTTCAATCGCAATAGTTGATTCCAAAATTGTGTCCATAGGTCTAGAACTTAGGTTAGCTCTGAATATCCATATTGCTGCGGTTGTAAGTTTATGTCCATCTTTTGATGAAAACATTTTAACAATCGGAGAAATAGATTTTTCCAATTCCTCGGATTTTTCATCGATTATCTTGTCATAATCTATTGTTGTGGCGATATTTGTTGCTTTTATAATGTCATCGTCCGACCTTGCGATGTAGCATAATTCAGAATCATCATCCCTTAATTCATTCGCAACCACCCAAGGTATTAAGTTTTGCTGCTTATGGTCAAAATTGTCTATGATTTCTAATGCCATAGCGGCGCCATAAAAAGAGCGGATGGCTTCAAAAAAATCTCTTACGATTTTAGTGTCTGTTCTATCGGATATGCAACCTGATGTTCTATACTCGAAATAGAGGCTGTTGTCGTCAAATGAGTTTGGTACCTTTTCATCCGAGTTTGATGTCTTAATAAATTTATTTATGCTATCATTTTCATGGGAAACTTTAAAATTATCCGATATTAAGGCGCCAGAAATTAATGTTAATCTATCGGAAATTTTAATATTTACGTCACTTCGATTTAGTCTGTCGCCAAGCTCTGCCGGCCCTCGAACTATCATTCGATATTGCCTAGGTAAACTGGAGAGCAATGCGGTTATTTTTTTGGCTGTTGCTAAAGCGTCCAAAAACGACGGCATTTCAGCAATTCTTATCTTATTAGCGGGTAATTCGTCGCCCGACAGCCGGTAGTTGTAATTCAACTCGCGTAATATGAACGCTTCTAAACCGCCATCGTCCAAAACCTTCTTGAAATGCTTCTGCGCAGATTCGCTAAGTAGTTTATAAGTGTTTTTCCCCCACTCTTCAGGAAGAACGAGGCCACGCTTTGAAGCAGTTCCGTTTTGAATGGCTTCAGTTATTGCAATTATCAACGAACTTTCGTCAGTTTTCTCTAATGGCATTCTAAGTCTTCCCCCCTTGCCGATCGTCTTCTACTCCGCCGCCACGGCCTCCAATCCCAACAGCGGCGCGAGATAGCGCCCGGTAAAGCTTCGGGCGTTTTTCGCGACCTTTTCCGGGGTGCCTTCGGCTACCACTTCGCCGC
This sequence comes from Sphingobium sp. 15-1, assembly GCF_013375535.1. Taxonomy (GTDB): domain Bacteria; phylum Pseudomonadota; class Alphaproteobacteria; order Sphingomonadales; family Sphingomonadaceae; genus Sphingobium; species Sphingobium aromaticivastans. The sequence continues at coordinate 1,489,463 of NZ_JABXJG010000001.1, read as the reverse complement.
CCTTGACGCCGCCTTCCGGGCCCATGTCGATGATCCAGTCGGCGGTCTTGATGACATCCAGATTATGCTCGATCACGACCACGCTGTTGCCTTGTTCGACCAGCGCGTGGAGGACTTCGAGCAGTTTGCGGACGTCTTCGAAGTGGAGGCCGGTGGTGGGTTCGTCCAATATGTAGAGGGTGTTGCCGGTGGCTCTACGCGACAATTCCTTGGCGAGTTTGACGCGTTGGGCTTCGCCGCCGGAGAGGGTGGTGGCTTGCTGGCCGACCTTGATATAGCCGAGGCCCACTTCGGCCAGCATCGCCATCTTGTCGCGGATGGGGGGGACGGCCTTGAAGAATTCCACCGCATCCTCGACGGTCATGTCCAGCACGTCCGCGATGCTGTGGCCTTTGAACTTCACCTCCAGCGTCTCGCGATTGTAGCGGGCGCCGTGGCAGACGTCGCAGGTGACGTAGACGTCGGGGAGGAAGTGCATCTCGATCTTGAGGACGCCGTCGCCCTGGCAGGCTTCGCAGCGGCCGCCCTTGACGTTGAAGGAGAAGCGGCCGGGCTTGTAGCCGCGCGCCTGGGCTTCGGGGAGGCCGGCGAACCAGTCGCGGATGTTGGTGAAGGCGCCCGTGTAGGTCGCGGGGTTGGAGCGGGGGGTGCGGCCGATGGGCGACTGGTCGATGTCGATCACCTTGTCGCAATGTTCGAGGCCCGTCACCTTGTCGTGCGGGCCTGCGACGATGCGGGCGCCGTTGAGGGCGCGGGCGGAGGCGGCGTAGAGCGTGTCGATGGTGAAGCTGGACTTGCCCGAGCCGGAGACGCCGGTGATGCAGGTGAAGGTGCCGAGCGGGATGCTGGCTGTGACGCCTTGCAGATTGTTGGCGCGGGCGTTGTGGACGGTGAGTTTCTTGCCTGAGCCTTTGCGGCGTTTTGACGGGACTTCGATGCGGCGGGTGCCGTTGAGGTAGTCCGCGGTCAGGCTGTCGCGGTGGGCGAGCAGTTCGTTGAGGCTGCCCTGGGCGACGATGGTGCCGCCGTGGACGCCTGCGCCGGGGCCCATGTCGACGATATAGTCGGCGGTGCGGATCGCGTCCTCGTCATGCTCCACGACGATGACGGTGTTGCCGAGGTCGCGCAGGCGTTTCAGGGTGATGAGCAAGCGGTCATTGTCGCGCTGGTGCAGGCCGATCGACGGTTCGTCGAGGACGTAGAGGACGCCGGAGAGGCCGCTGCCGATTTGGCTGGCGAGACGGATGCGTTGGGACTCGCCCCCGGACAGGGTGCCGCTGGTGCGGTCGAGGTTCAGATAGTCCAGGCCGACATTGTTGAGGAAGCCGAGGCGCTCCACGATTTCCTTGAGGATGGCCTTGGCGATCTGGTTCTGCTGGTCGCCCAGGTGGGTGGGGAGGGTCTGGAAGAAGCGGAGCGCGTCGACCACGGAGCGGCGGGTGGAGAGGGAGATGTCCTCCCCGGCGATCTTGACGGCGCGGGCTTCGGGCTTGAGGCGGGCGCCGTCGCAGGTCTCGCAGGGCATGGCGGTCTGGTACTTGCTCAGTTCCTCGCGCATCCAGGCGGATTCGGTCTGGAGCAGGCGGCGGTTGAGGTTGCCGATCACGCCTTCGAAGGGTTTCTTGACTTCGTAGGACTTCTTGCCGTCGACGAAGCGGAGGGTGACGGGCTTGCCGGCGGTGCCGTGGAGGATGATGATCTTTACCTCGGGCGAGAGGTTTTGCCACGGGGTTTCCAGGGAGAAGCCGAATTCTTTTGCCAGGCTGCCCAGGACTTGCATGTAATAGGGGCTGGGCGGGTTGGATTTCGCCCAGGGGACTATGGCGCCTTTTTTGAGGCTGAGGGCTTCGTTGGGGACGACCAGTTCGGGGTCGAATAACTGCCGCTCGCCCAGGCCGTCGCAGGCGGGGCAGGCGCCTTGCGGGGCGTTGAAGGAGAAGAGGCGGGGTTCGATTTCGGGAATCGTGAAGCCGCTGACGGGGCAGGCGAATTTTTCGCTGAAGACTATGCGGTTGGCGGGGATTTCGGCGTTTTTCATTTTGCCGGCGGTTGCGGTTTGCCCACCCCCGGCCCCTCCCGCCTGCGGGGGGGGAGAGGTGAGGTCAGCGACTGTGCCGTCGGCCAGGTCTATATAGGCGAGGCCGTCGGCCAGTTTCAGGGCTTGTTCGAAGCTGTCGGCCAAGCGGGTGGACATGTCTTCGGTGACGGCCAGGCGGTCGACCACCACTTCGATGTCGTGCTTGTATTTCTTGTCGAGGGCGGGGGCGTCTTCGATGGCGTAGAGTTCGCCGTCGATGCGGACGCGGGTGAAGCCGGCCTTCTGCCATTCGGCCAGTTCTTTCCGATACTCGCCCTTGCGGCCGCGCACGACGGGGGCGAGCAGGTAGAAGCGGGTGCCCTCCGGGAGCTGCATCACGCGGTCGACCATCTGGCTGACGGTCTGGGCGCTGATCGGGAGGCCGGTGGCGGGGCTGTAGGGGATGCCGACCCGCGCCCAGAGGAGGCGCATATAGTCGTAGATTTCCGTGACCGTGGCGACCGTGGAGCGGGGGTTTCTGGACGTCGTCTTCTGTTCGATGGAGATGGCGGGGGAGAGGCCCTCTATATGTTCGACGTCGGGCTTCTGCATCATCTCCAGGAACTGGCGGGCATAGGCGGAGAGGGACTCCACATAGCGGCGCTGACCCTCGGCATAGATGGTGTCGAAGGCGAGGCTGGACTTGCCCGAGCCGGACAGGCCCGTGATGACGATCAGGCTGTCGCGGGGGAGGTCGACGTCGACGCCCTTGAGGTTGTGCTCGCGGGCGCCGCGGACGGAAATGGTGGTGAGACTCATGGGGGCGTGTTGTTCCAGATTTGTTCTTTGAGAGCAAGGCTCGGGCGGGCGCAAGATAGGGTCTGTGCGGTGAAAGGAAAAGGCGGCGGCTTTTCTCCGGCGGGCCGCTGGGCTAGGGGCTTGAGGATGAGCGGGATTTCGGTTCGGATGCGGTGTGGGGCGCTGGCCGCCGCGGTGGCGTTGGCGGGTTGCGGCGGGGGCGTGAAGTACCGGCCGGTGAGCGATGTGCCGGTGCGGGTGGGGAAGCCCTATGCGGTGCGGGGGGTGACTTATGTGCCTGCCGTCGATCCGGCTTATGACTATCTGGGTTATGCGAGCTGGTATGGGCATGAGAGCGGGAGCCAGACCGCCAATGGGGAGCGCTTTCAGCCCAAGGCTGTGACGGCGGCGCATACGACCCTGCCCTTGCCGAGCTATGTCGAGGTGACGTCGCTGGAGACGGGGCGGACGATCCTGGTGCGGGTGAATGATCGCGGGCCCTTTGCCGGGCGGGGGCGGATCATCGACCTGTCGCGGGGGGCGGCGGAGCAGTTGGGGATCGGGGCGACGGGCCATGCGCCGGTGAGGGTGCGGGTGGTGGAGCCGCCGGAGAAGGACCGCAGGACGCTGCGCGAGGGGAAGGAGGCGCCCGCGCGGCCGACGGTCGACGGGCGGACGCTGGCCAATTTGCGTGCCCAGCTTTCCGCGCAGGGGCGCTGATGTCGTTCGTGGAAGCCTGTTGTCGGTTCGTCCCCGGCGAATGCTGCCGGGCGGGGCGGGTCGGCGGATCATCGAATGGGAAAAAACGGTCTTCCGGCGCTGGTGTTATGATGCGAGCCGATACAGCGATGGCCCGATACGGTTCGTCCGATGCGAGGCCGTCTCGCTGATAACAATTTGAAAAAGAGATCCCGGAGAGCCCGACAGCTTCCTGGATGCACCCCCGGCCTTCCCTTGCGCCGGGGGTGCTTTTTTATGTGCCCTGCTTGTTGGACATTTGTAATTTTACGCTAGGGAAAGCTTGTTTTTTTAACGTAAAATTGTCGTTCGTCCAAGCCAGACTGCATTTGGTCGACAGGACGGTCGTTGGCCGACGGGGAGGGGCGCCGGTCGAAAGCGGAAAGCGGTGCATGGGCGATCGGCCTAAGACAGAATGAGCGAAGACAGGGATGATGATCTGTTCGTTGAGGCCGCTCTTCTCTTCGCCTGAGGTCCGCTGCGAGCGGACAGGATATAGTTGAGGAGACATTGCCATGATCGCCGCGAAAATGATCGCCGCCGCCGCTCTGCTGGGCGTCGCCACCACGGCTTCGGCCGTTGAATTCCAGTCCAACGGCAAGACTGCCGATGTTCGCTACCACGATCTGGATCTGTCGAGCGCGAAGGGGCAGAATGTCCTGAAGGGACGCATCTGGCGGGCCGCGTGGAAAGTCTGCGAGCATGGCGCGACCTCGGCCGAGATCAAGAAATGTCAGTCGGTTGCCGCCGCCCATGTGCGTAGCTCGGTGGAGCTGGCGATCGCCAAGGCAGGCGATGGTGAGCGTTTTGCCGATATGAGCAAGGAAAAGCCGGTCGGCGCGGGGAACTGAGTTTTTCCTTTGAGTTTTGAAGAAAGGCCCGGTGGATGCCGGGCCTTTTTTGTTTTCTCCCATGTCGGGATGGAGAAGGGTGGGGTGAGGTCGTGCCAGTTCCCCTCCACCACCGCCTTTGGCGGCGGTCCCCCTCCCCATCTTTGATGGGGAGGAATGAAAGGGGTTAGCGGCCGGTCATGGCGCGGGCGTTGGCCAGATAGGTGCGGCCGATGCGGATTTCCGTGTCGTCGGCCAGGCAGGCCGACCAGACGCCGCTGCCGTCGTGGCGCAGGCGGGCGATATGGTCGCGGCGCACGATATGGGACCGGTGCAGGCGGACGAATTGCTGCGGGTCCAGCCGGTTTTCCAGTGAGCTGATCGTCTGGTGCAGGAGGTAGCTGTTGGCCCCCACATGCAGGCGCATATAGTCGCGTTCCGCCTCGATCCGGTCGATCTGGGCGGCGCCGATGCGGATCAGTTCGGAGCGGTGCGGCACCCAGAATTCCTCGGCCCATTCGGGTTCATCCTCCGTGCTGGTGGCGGGGGAGGGCGTGGGGCGGTTGCCCAGCGCCTGTTCGACGCGGTCGATGGCGCGGGCGAGGCGTTCATGGGCGACTGGTTTCAGCAGATAGTCCACGGCGGCGAGGTCGAACGCCTCCACCGCGAAGCCCTCGAACGCGGTGACGAAGATCACGGCGGGGCAGATGCCCATGCGTGAGGTCGCCCGCGCCACGCCGATGCCGTCGAGCAGCGGCATGGCGATGTCGAGCATCACCAGGTCAGGCTCCAGCCCTTCGATCAGGCGAAGCGCCGCCTCGCCGTCGCTGGCCGTGCCGACCAGGGCGATGCGCGGCTCGCGGGCGCAGAGCATCTGGAGGCGTTCGACCGCCAGGGGTTCGTCGTCGACGATCAGCGTTCGGATGGGCATCGGTTCAACCTTTCACAGATTGCGCCAAGGGTGTGGAGATTCTGTTCCATCCCGGACGGAATATCCGCCCACCCTAAGGCCGCGTGGACAAATTAGGAATGTCGGGAAATGGCCAGTTGCGGTCATTTTTAGCCATTGAGCGCACCGTGCTCCTGCGAAGGCACTCGAACGAGACGCGTGGCTCGTGAGAGCCCAGTCCCGCCCTTAGTGGATCATCGCACCGTCTGAACTGGGCTCCTGCCTGCGCAGGAGCACGGTGTATCCAGACCGAACCTCAACGTCTGCTCTCCACCCAAATCATTCAATCCGGCGAGTCTTGAATTTGTCCACGTCGCTCTAAATCCTTTGTTTGCCGCGATTTCTTAACCAGCGATCGATGCCGATCACTTGGAAATCGCTCTAGGCTGTATCGGCATTCAGCTTACAAATATAAGCGACGTCATGCTAAACAAGTTCAGCATGACGATTGGGAATGAAGTTTGCTCCAATCGTACGAAATAGCTGAATGTCGATACAGCCTAGCTTCGGCGGATGATGGGGAGGGTCAGGTCGACGGCGAAGCCGCCGCCGGGGCGCGGGCCGTAGTCGATCCGGCCCTGCGCGCCGAAGCGTGCGGTCAGGCGGTCGCGCACATTGGCGAGGCCGATGCCGCTGCCTGCGTCGGCTTCGCTGGGCGGCTTGTCGCCATTGTCGGTGACGCTGATGTGGAGCATGCCGTCCTCCTCCCGCGCGGCGATGGCGATGGTGACGGGGCTGGAGGTGCGTGACACGCCATATTTGATCGCATTTTCGACCAGCGGTTGCAGGATCAGGCCGGGGACGCAGGCATTGAGCAGTCCGTCCGGAATGCGGATGCTCGTCGACAGGCGATCGGGGAAGCGGACCGCTTCGATGTCCAGATAGAGTTTCTGGAGATGGACCTCCTCCTCCAAGGACACATCCTCCAGCGGGTCGCCGGTCAGGCTGGTGCGGTAGAAATTGGAGAGGGAGAGGATCATCTGTTCCGCCTCGTCGCGCCGGTTCTTCATGACCAGCGAGGAGAGCGAGTTCAGCGTGTTGAACAGGAAATGCGGGTTCACCTGATAGCGCAGGGAGCGCAGTTCAGCCTGTTGCGCGGCCTGTTCCAGCCGGACGGCGCGGCGTTCGGTGCGGTGGGCTTCGCTGGCGTAGGAAAGGGCGAGATACAGACCGGCCCAGGCGGCGAGGAAGAAATAGCGGCTGATCGCGTCCTCCACGATCTGCATCAGGGCGAAACCCTGTTCGCTGGCATATTTCTGATAATCGGCGTCGGGGAAGAGTGAGGCCGGGTCGTAGATGTTGAAGACGTAGAAATTGGCTGCCGCCGTCGCCAGCGCGAAGGGGGCGGCGAGGGTGAAGGCGGCGACGATGCGCGTCGCGAGCGGCTTGCGGTCGAAGCGGCGCAGGCAGAGATAGAGGACCCAGGTGACGACGATGCCGATCACCGTCACCACGGCGCGGCGGGTGGCCATGGCCCCCTGCGCCTCGAACCCCATGACGGAGGCGCGCAGCGTCACCAGCACCGCATAGAAGAACCAGAAACCCAGTATCGAATAAAGTGCGACCGTCGGCGGCACGCCCGGCTCGCCGTCTTCATTTTTTATGCTCATGGGCGGAAGTCTAGGACAGGGCGGGCGGTCTGTCGCCCCTTGGCGGTGAAGCTGGTCGAAGGGTTCCATGCGTTGGTCGATAGGGGGCGATAGGCGAGGGGCGATCTGGGGAACCGGCTTCCGCCGCCGTCCGTTGATCCGTTGAGGCGCTTCTGCCGCGCCGGAGAGGAGTATAGGATGAGCGAGAAGACGGATATTCGTCCCAACAGCCGCGAGGAAGCGGACGACAAGCGCCCGACGGATGCGCAGGACCATGCCGTGACCCAGGAGGAGAAGCTGGACGAAGGATTGAAGGATAGCATGGATGCGTCCGATCCGCCCGCCGCGACCGCGCCGGGAGACCATGGCGATCCGGTGCCGTCTTCCGGCTTTCCGGACGGGGAGCATAAGAAGGACGAGCGATAGACGAGGCGGTAAATCATGATATGATCGGTGGGGAAGGCGGCGGCGACGCGGCCTTCCCGCAGGTGAGAGGAGCCACTTCATATGCCGACTTCCGCCACTCCCGCGATCGAGCGTATCGCCCGCGTATTGGCCGGGCGCCAGCTCAGCCTGAACGGCGAGGGCAGCGATCCGCACGCGGCGAGCGCAGTCGACGCCAGTTGGAAGGATCATGTCGACGACGCCTATGCGATCCTGCACACGTTGCGCGAACCCGATGCGCAAATGGCGCAGGCGGGCGATGTGGCCGTGTGGCGCAGCATGATCGGCGCGGTGCTGGAGCGTCGGTTGGGGTAGGTTGTCGGTCGGTTGGGGATGGTCATTAGCTGCCGTCGGCGCTCGTCACCCCGGACTTGATCCGGGGTTCCGCTTTTCTTCTCCCGTCCGGGCCTAGCCGAAGGCAGCGGGACCCCGGGTCAAGCCCGGGGTGACGGAGGTGGGATGTTCACGCCCATGCATTGGCCTTCTTGGCCTGGCGTGGCATAAGCGGCGCATGAGTGGGCCGGCGTTGAAGATCAAGATACAGATTTATTGTGGTGCGGAGATCGCCATGGGGCCGGGCAAGGCCGACCTGCTGGACGCGATCGCCAGTGAGGGGTCGATCTCTGCGGCCGGGCGGAAGCTGCGGATGAGCTACCGGCGGTGCTGGATGCTGGTGGATGTGATGAACCGCTGCTGGGCCATGCCGCTGGTCGCGACGTCGAGCGAGGGGGCGCGGCTGACCGACTATGGCGTGGGGATTTTGGCGCGCTTTCGGGCGATGCAGGCGGCGGTGACGGGTGTGGCTGATGCGGCGCACTGGCCCGATCTGGCGGCGGAAGTGCGGCTGGAGCCGCTGCCGGCGCAGGGGGACGGCGGGGAATAGTGTCTTTGATGGGATGATGTTTTGTGTTCCTGCCTTCGCAGGAACATGGCGTGTTGGATGCTATATACGATTATATATAGCGAATCATTTGCGGGCCGTGTAGGGGCCTCCCCGACTAAAAGAGGGGGCATCATGACATTCGGTTCGCGGAGCGTTTTGGCGGCGGTTCTGGCTTCGGTGGCGGTTCCGGCGGTTGCGTGGGCGCAGATTCCGGAAGCCGAAGATGCGGCGGAGGGTGTGATCTTCGTCACGGCGCGGTTGCGGGAGGAGGACCCGCAGGATGTGCCCGCTTCGCTGAGCCTGGTCGGTGGTGAGGAGTTGACGCGGACCTATACGGTCAACACCAACCAGTTGAGCCAGTTGGTGCCCGCGCTCAATTATAGTTCGGCCAATCCGCGCAACACCGCCTTCACCATCCGCGGGCTGGGGTCGAGCGTGGTGGCGGTGAGCCAGGCCAATGACGGGCTGGAGCCGGGCGTGGGCTTCTATGTCGATGGGGTCTATCATGCGCGGCCGGCGACGGCGGCGTTCGACTTTGCCGATGTCGAGCGGGTGGAGGTGCTGCGCGGGCCGCAGGGCACCTTGTTCGGGAAGAACAGCGTGGCGGGCGCGATCAGCATCGTCACGAAGAAGCCGGGCTTCGATTTCGGGGCGGAGGCGGAGCTTTCCTATGGAAGCCGCGATTTCGTGCAGGCCAAGGCGGCGGTGACGGGGCCGGTTGCGGGCGATGTGCTGGCCTTCCGGCTGTCGGGGTCGGTAACGCGGCAGGATGGCTATATCTGGAATGTGGTGCGGGGCGAGCATCAGAATAATATCCGCAATGACGCCATTCGCGGGCAGTTGCTGTTCCAGCCTTCGCCGGACTTTTCGCTTCGGCTGATCGGGGATTGGGCGAATTTCAGGAATGATTGCTGCGCGCAGCTTTTCGTGCGGGTGGCGCCGACCTTGAAGCCTGCCGCGCAGCGCTATGCTTCGCTGGCGGCCAATGCGCCGGGTGGGCCTTATGCGCCGCCGAGCTTCAATCCCTATGACCGGGTGACGAGTAATGACGCGCCCTTGGGCGTGGATACCGATGAGGGCGGAGTGTCCGCGACCGCCGACTGGAAGCTGGGTGGGACGACGCTGACCTCGATCAGCGCATGGCGCTTCTGGAACTGGGATGCGGCGAACGATCGCGACTATACCGGGCTGCACATCCAGACGACGCAGCATATTCCCTCGCGGCAGGACCAGTTCAGCCAGGAGTTCCGGATCGGGTCCAATGTGCCGGGGCCGGTCGAATATGTGGCGGGGCTCTATTATTTCCATCAGAAGATCACCGGGCGGCCGATCAGCATTTATGGGCCGCTGGCGACTTATTGGTTGCTGCCAGCGAGTGCGACGCGGACGGCGGCGCTGCTCGATGGTTATCAGACCGACGGGCGGACCGATTTCCGCAGCGAAAGCTACGGCATTTTCGGGGAAGTGACCTGGCGGCCGGTGGAGCGCCTCGCGATCACGGGCGGGATTCGCTATACCTATGAGGAGAAGGACGGCGTCTATGACGTGCGGACCTTTGGCGGGGTGGCGCCGACGGTGGCGTTGCAGGCGGACCAGCAGTCGATCCTGCGGGCGCAGAGCTATAGCGCGCATGATGGCGATGGCAGCGCCTCGGGACGAGTGAATGTCGCCTATGATGTGATGGAGGGGATCATGGGCTATGTCAGCTTCGCCAAGGGGCAGAAGTCGGGCGGGATCAACATGTCGGGTCTGCCGGTCAATGCCTCCAACCAGGCAGTGCTGACCACCGCCGTCGTCCGGCCGGAGACGAACACCACCTGGGAAGCGGGGTTCAAGACGCGGCTGTTCCATGATGCGCTGACCTTCAATATCGACGCCTATCATATCGACGTGACGGATTTTCAGGCGAATGTGGTCGATAGTTCGGCCACGGTGGCGCTGCGCAGCTATCTCGCCAACATTCCCAAGGTGAGGGTGAAGGGCATCGAGTTCGACGCGGCGGCGCAGATCGGGTCGCGGCTGACCTTGCGGGCATCGGGCGCTTATTCGGACGGTAAATATGCAAATTACCCCAAGGGGCCTTGCCCGATCGAGCGGACCGGCACGGGCACGGCGCAGTGCGACCTGACGGGGCAGGGGCTGCCGGGCCTGCCGAAATGGGTCGGATCGGCGGGTGGCGAATATCATGTGCCGCTGGCGCTTGGAACGCGTGAGGGCGAGTTGTTCCTGCGGGGCGATGCGGTGACGCGGACCCGCGTCTTGGGGGAAGCCACCGGGTCGGCCTATACCATCATCAAGGGCTATACGCTGGTCAATGGCAGCGTCGGTTATCGGTCGCCGCATTGGGAATTGGCGGTGTTCGCACGCAATCTGTTCGATAAGGACTATATGCAGAATCTGACGGTGCAGGCCGGGAATAGCGGGCTGATCGTCGGAACGCCCAGCGAGCCGCGCACCATTGGCGTGACGCTGCGGACCAAGTGGGGTGGGTGACCGCTTCGTTACTCGATTGGGCGCATTCATAAAAATTACATGTTGCGCTGCACAAAGAAAAATGATTCCTTGTGCTTGTCGGCAGAACCGGCGCTTAAGCTTGCAGTAACCATATCGGGCGCATGTTCTGCTTACGACTTGAAGTCGGAGGGCAAAAGCATGGGCACGAGTGCAAGACCAGCGGACGGGGCCATCACCCTGGCGGAATTGCGTGAATTCGCCAGTTTCCCGGCCGCTACGCAGCGCTATATCCGAAGATCGCTGGACATCGGCCTCCACCGGCGCGACGCCATGAAGCTGTGGTCGCGGGACATGGTGGAGGAAGCGAGCATCCGGGCGCAGGCGCGGATTTATGGGCGGCTTGAGGAGATCAAGGCGCGCGTCCCCGACGATAGCGGGCTGGACCAGATGGAGCCGTTCATGGCGCCGCTGGTGACGATTTCCGCCTTCGATCTGGGGCAGGACCGGCTGTGCAGTTTTTCGGCCTATCGCTTTCTCTATGAGCGGCTGCTGGGGGCGGGGGCCCGGCCGTGGCTGCCAGGGGCGTTCTGCGCGGCGGCGAGTTTGCCGCATCTCCATCCGGAAAAGCGCCGGGCGTTGCTCCAGTCGATCAGCGAAGCGGCGGCGACGGCGGTCGGATGGTCGAACCGGGAGCCGACCTTCTATCCCGAATGGGTCGAGAAGGTGGATTTGAGCAAGGCGAATTAGGCCGGTCGGTTATTGTTTTTGCCGATGGGGTGATTGCTAGGCCGCGTGGACAAATTCGGCATGTCGGGAAATGGCTATTCTTAGCCATTGAGCGCAACATGCTCCTGCGCAGGCAGGAGCCCAGATCAGACGGTACGGTGATCCGCCAAGCGCGGGGCTGGGCTCCTGCCTGCGCAGGAGCACGTTGCGAGAAAACGGCACAAGCAGATCGTCCGTTTCTCAAACAAATCACTCAGTTCGGCGGGTCTTGAATTCGTCCACGCCGCCTAGTCGTCATGCGGAAACAAGTTCAGCATGACGGGGTTGGGAGGGCTCCGGCCGGGTGGAGACCGTCATTGCCATGCGTCGGGCGGGACTCTTTGGGCCGTTGTTCTTTCTTCCGCGCATGCCCGGTTGCTTTGCCCTGAAAATAAGCGAAGTTCGCTTGATCCACGTCTAAATTATCGCAATCGACTTCGACCGGCTTCTATGTCCTAGTGCCGCGGCAGGCGTCAGCCTGCACGCGACCCACCTTGAGCCCCGCCTTCCTTCGCAGGACGAGTCAGCGCCGCGCTTGGAAGATCGAGCTGCGGCGCGGTTGTTTGGGCGTGACCGTTTCACCCAGTTCCCGCGTCAGCATCGCCAGCATCCAGGCGCGGTGGCGGGCGAGATATTCCGTGAATCCGTCCGGCTGGGCGGGATCGAATGTCGGCACCTGCCAGTCCGAGGCGACTTCCTGATAGGGCACTACGGATTGGCCGAGCCCGTCCTCCGGCAAGTCGATATGGCTGCCGAAATAGCTGTTGCGCTTGAACCTTATGGCTTCGACGGGGGAGAAGCCCGCCTTGATCAGATAGTCGGGGCCGCTGCGGCCATTTTCGCTGCCATAGCGGGCGGTGCCCGCCACCTTGAAGATATTATGCTGGAAACGGACGTCGCGGGCCCAGCCCTGCCATTCGGTGGCGACGACCATCTGGACGTCCATCGCCTTGCCCACATGGATGACGTTCCTTTCGATCAGCGCGTCCGACACATTGCCGGAAAGCTGGAAGATGCGGGTGCCGTCATTGCGGCTGACGTTGAAGCGGGCCACCGTGCCGCGATTGCCCAGATTGTCCTTGTCGTTGCGCCGGGGCGAGCAGATCAGCAGGAAGCCGCCCGCATTGTCGTGGCTGTAATTGTAGAGGAAGGTGGTGCGGCGCGAGTTAAAATCGGAATCGAAGCCCTGGCCGTCGTAACGGGTGCGGGTATAGGCCGCTTCGTTGAGCTGGATCAGGCTGTTGTCCGTGCTCCATTGCCAGATGCCCGCATTATAGCCGGGTGCGCGACTGCCGGCGTAGCGGACGATATTATGTTCGATCAGCGCGCCGTCGGTGCCGCGGGGCACGATGCCGTCGCCGCCGATGTCCTCCAGATAATTGTCGCGGATGACGACCTTTTCGCTGGGGAACCAGTCGAGAAACGACACCCGGTCGCTGATCCCGGCGATGCCCGAGCGGTCGACGCGCCAGACGATGTTGCGCTCGATCGCCAGATCGTGGAAGCGGGTGGCGACTGTGCGGCCGGTGGCGCTGAACAGGATGCCGCCATTATCCTTGCGGTCGTTGGTGCCCCGGACGTCGTGGACATAATTGTCGCTGATGCGGATGCCCCGCGTCACGCCCCGGTTTTCGGCGCGTACTGCTATGCCGATGCGCGGTGCCGGGGAGGGGGCGTTATTGGTGACTTCCAGCCCGCCGACCGTGACATATTCGGCATTGATCACGCCCACCGCATATTCGGAAACGCCGCCCGCATCGATGCGCGGCCGGGGGCCGGTGCCGGTCGCGGCGATCGTGATGGGCGATCCGGCTTTGCCCGACCGGGTGATGGTCAGCGGTTCCTTCCATACCGATCCGGCCGCCAGCAGGATTTGGTCGCCGGGCTGGAGCGACCAGCCGTTGACGCGGGCAAGGGACTGCCAGGGCCGGTCGGCCGTGGTTCCGCTGGCGCTGTCGTCGCCTAGACGGGAATCGACATAATAGGTTTCGGCATGGGCGGCGGCGAGGATGCCTGGCCACGAGAGCAGTGCCGGAAGGAGAATTGCCCAACGGGACTTCGGCACATGAAGGCCTTTCGCAGCGATATGGTTCTGGCGTCAGCCTGATATGGGGTGGCTGAACGGTTCGTAAAGGTCGCGTCCGACGGCCTTGGGGAGATGAGGCGGGGCGACGCGTCGGAAGGACAAAAGGATGACATGTCCTTGAATTGTCATGATAGGTTCCTAGATAGGTTGGGTCACTCTTCCCCTTGGAGTGACACCTCCCTGAACCTTGGCCCCGTCGTTGAGCTTGCTCCGGCGGGGTTTCTTTTCAGATGCGGCGGTAGCGGAAATACCAGACTTCATGGCCGAGGCGGCGGGCCTTGGCTTCGTAGCGGGTTTCGGGCCAGCCGCCGGGGCGGTTCTGGAAATCCGCGGGGGCGCTGGCCAGCCATTCGAAGTCGGGATGGCCGTTCATCACCATCAGCGCCCAGCGCAGATAGATGGGGTGGTCCGTGCCGAAGCGGAATTCGCCGCCGGGCTTCAGCTTTCGCGCGATCATGGCGACCGGGCCGGGGTTCATCATGCGGCGCTTGGCGTGGCGCGCCTTGGGCCAGGGGTCGGGATGGAGGAGGTAGACGAAGCTGAGCGCGCCGTCGGGGATGCGGCTGAGGACCGACAGCGCGTCGCCCATGTGGAGGCGGACATTGCCCAGTGCCTGGTCGCGGACATGGCCGAGCGCGGTGACGACGCCGTTCAGGAAAGGTTCGCAGCCGATGAAGCCATGGTCGGGCAGCAGGTCGGCGCGATAGGCGAGATGTTCGCCGCCGCCGAAGCCGATCTCGAAATGCAGCGGGCGGTCGTAGCCGAAGAGGTTCGCGGCGGTGATCTCGCCCTCTTCGGGGACGGAGAGGGCGGGGAGCAGCGTGTCGACCAGTTGCTGCTGGGCCGCGCGCAGCTTGTGCCCGGACTGGCGGCCGTAGAGGCGGTTGAGCGTGGTGGGATCGCCGGATTGATGTCCGGATTTATGCCCAGATTCATGCGTCTTCATGGGCGCGCCGATAGCGGGCGGCGGCGATGGGGGCAAGCGGCGATGAGGGGGCGCCTCCTGCCCCCGGATGTTGAGGAGATGGACCGGGGGCAGGAGGCTGGGAGCCGCGGCGTCGGGGCTAGCGGCGCCGGGCTTGTCCTGGAGGAAGGGAGCGAGGTTGGGGAGTTGCTGCCTTCAGCTTATTTGCATTTGATGAAGCGGCCCTTGGCATCCTTGCACGGGCCTTTTTTGGCGACGGGCTTGGGCGGGCATTTGACGAATTTGCCCTTGGCGTCCTTGCAGGGTGCGGCGAGCGCGGGAGCGGCGCTGCCGGCCAGGAGGGCGAGACCGAGGAGGGCTGAAGTCAGTTTCCGGGATACCGAAGTCATCGCAATTCCCCTTTGGGAAGAGGGAGTTGCCGGGCCCGACAGGGGTGCGGACCCGACGACCTGCTTATGGGCGTTTTTCCTGTGCGGGGCTAATGAACTTTTCGTCATTTTGCCGCCATGCTGGGTCTGTCAGCGGCAGGGCTTTCCTTCATAGGCGTGGCGATGGAAGGCGTAGCTGCGGCCGTTCCAGCGCAGGACGGGGAAGCAGAAACCGGGGCCGCCGACCGAAAGATCGGGCCAGCCGCCCGCGCCCTTGCTGGCCAGAAATTCGGGGATGCCGGTTTCATGGGCCATCAGTTTCCAACTGCCGTCGGCCTGCTGGCTGGGCAGCCAGAAGGCCTGGCCGGTATTGCCGTAGCAATAGCCGCTGGATTCGGAGACGACAACTTCCGGGCGGCCGTCGCCGTTCAGATCGCGGCGTTCGTCTATTGTGGCGGGCGAAGGCGGCTGGCCGGATTCATCGCAGCCGCTGGTCCAGCCGCGACCGTTGTTCTTGAGGCCTGCGGAGCGGAAGATCACTGCATCGGCGGTCGTTCTGGCAGGGGCGGCCAGGGTTGGGAATGGGACGGAAGCGGCGAGCGCCGCTGACATGGCCAGAGTGGCGATGGTCGTGCGGTGCTTCCGTCCCATGATTTCCTCCATTCTATGTCAGGCGATGGCGGCCTTCAGCTTTTCCACCAGGTCCGTGCGTTCCCAGGGGAAGAAGTCGCCTTCAGCCTTCCGCCCGAAATGGCCATAGGCGGCCGAGGGCTGGTAGATCGGCTTGTTGAGGCCGAGATGGGTGCGGATGCCGCGCGGGGTGAGGCCGCCCAGTTCCTTGATGCCCTTGATCGCGTCCTCGATCTTGTCGTCGTCCACCGTGCCGGTGCCGTGGGTGTCGACATAGAGCGAAAGCGGCTCCGACACGCCGATGGCGTAGGCGAGCTGGATCGTGCAACGCTTGGCGAGGCCGGCGGCGACGATGTTCTTTGCCAGATAACGGGTGATGTAGGCCGCCGAGCGGTCCACCTTGGTCGGATCCTTGCCGCTGAACGCGCCGCCGCCATGGGGGCTGGCGCCGCCATAGGTGTCGACGATGATCTTGCGGCCGGTGAGGCCTGCGTCGCCGTCCGGCCCGCCGATTTCGAAGCTGCCGGTTGGGTTGATGTGATAGACGGTCTCGTCAGAGAGCAGCTCGCCGGGGAGCACTTCCGCGATAACGCCCTTCACATAATTTTTGAGTTCGGCTTCCTTCGCGCCCTCGTCATAGCCCGGCGCGTGCTGGGTCGAGACGACGATGGCGGTGGCGGCTGCAGGCTTGCCATTTTCGAAGCGGAGCGTCACTTGGCTCTTGGCGTCGGGTTCCAGGAAGGGGGCGCGGCCGCTGTGGCGGTCGGCGGCCATCTTCGCCAGGATCTTGTGGCTGTAGTCCAGCGTGGCGGGCATGAGGTCGGGGGTTTCGTCGCAGGCGAAGCCGAACATGATGCCCTGGTCGCCGGCGCCTTCATCCTTGTTGCCCGCGGCGTCGACGCCCTGCGCGATGTGCGCGGACTGGCCATGGAGGTTGTTTTCGAAGCGGAACGTCTCCCAGTGGAAGCCGTCCTGTTCGTAGCCGATGCGCTTCACCGTTTCGCGGACCGCGCGTTCGATCTCTTCCTGCGCGCCGGGCGCCCAGGCGTCATTTTCATAGACGCCCTTGCAGCGGATTTCGCCCGCCAGCACGACGAGCTGGGTCGTGGTCAGCGTTTCGCAGGCGATGCGGGCTTCAGGGTCCTTCGACAGGAACAGGTCGACGATGGCGTCGGAAATCTGGTCCGCGACCTTGTCGGGATGGCCTTCGGAAACCGATTCCGAGGTGAAGAGATAGTTGTTGCGCATGGGACTCCCGTTAGCACGCTGTTCGAGCAAGCGACATAAAGAAAAGTTTATGTGGCTATTAGCGGGTCGTTCTGCGGGTGGCAATGGCCAGTGCGATGAGCGCGATCATGAAGCCGAATGCCGCCCAGTTGCCGAGGTGGGAGAAGAGCGTCGGCGGCAGGGCGGGGGGCAGCGCGGTGTCGAGGAAACCGGCGCGGTGATGGCCGATGCTGCTGCGGATATGGCCGCGGGCGTCGACCACCGCCGAGACTCCGGTGGGGGTGGAGCGGATGATGGGGATGCCCTCCTCCAGCGCGCGGAGGCGGGCTTGGGCCAGGTGCTGGACCGGGCCCCAACTGCCGAACCAGGCGTCGTTCGAGGGGTTGAACAGGAAGTCGGGGCGGTTGGCTTCGTCCACCACCTGGCCGGAGAAGATGATCTCGTAGCAGATTTGCACGCCCATCTTGAGCGGCGGGCGGCCCAGCGTGGCGGGCAGGGTCAGGCTTTGCGGGCCGGGGCCGGGCCAGAAATCGACGGCGCCGGGGACGAGGCGGGACAGGCCGAGCGGCTGGAGAATCTGGCGCATCGGCAGATATTCGCCATAGGGGACGAGGTGGGACTTGTCGTAGCGGCCCAGCAGTTGGGCCTGGGCGTTCACGATGAACAGGCTGTTGTTCGCGCCGGCGAGGGCGTTTTCCGGGACGCCTTCTTTGAAATAGACTTTGGTCGCGCCGGTCATGAGGAGGTCGCCGGGGCCGAGCAAGGCGGCGAGGCGCGCGCGCCAGTCGGGCTCCATGTCGAGATAGGCGGGGATGGCGGCTTCGGGCCAGAAGATCAGGCGCGGGGCCGGGCGCGGCGTGCCGGAGAGGGCGGCGAGGGTCTGGAAATGGGCCTGTTCGAGTTCGGGGGAATATTTCTCGTCCTGGCCGATATTGGGTTGGACCACGCGGATTTTTGGGGCGCCTGCGGGGGTCGGTGGGGCGGGGGAGAGATTGCCCCAGAGAGCCAGGGCAATGAGGGGCGTGGCGAGGGCGGCGGCTGGGCGGAACTGGCGGCGGAGGGCGAGGAGGAGTGCGCCGGATGCGAGGATGGAGAGGGCGCCGAGGCCGTAGGTGCCGATCAGGGTGGAGGCGATCGCTATGCCGGTGGGGAGGAGGGTGACGCCCAGCGGGTTCCACGCGAAGCCGGTGAAGGCGGTGGCGCGGAGATATTCCGAGGCCAGCCAGGTGGCGGCGAAGAGGAGGGTGAAAGGAAATGTGGCGTGTTCCTGCGGAGGCAGGAGTCCAGTTCTGACGGCGGGACTGGGCTGTCGCGAGCCGCTTGTCTCGTTCCAGTGCCTTCGCAGGAACATGTGGTTTCTTAACCACCAGGCGGCGAGAGTGGCCAAGCCGGGATAGGCGGCGAGGTAGAGGGACAGGAGGACCACCGCACCGTAGCCGAACCAGTGGGGCATCGCGTCCTGGAAGGTGAAGGCGTGGGCGATCCAGTTGAGGCCCAGGGTGAAATGGCCGACGCCGAACAGCCAGCCGCGTGAGAAAGCGGCGCGGCGGTTGGGGGCCTGTTCGATCAGGACGATGAGCAGGGCGAAGCAGGCCAGGGTGACTGGCCAGAGTTTCAGCGGTTCGAAGCCGGTCGCCGCCACGAATCCCGCGAGCAGGGCAGTGAGCTTCGGGAAGCGGGCCGGAATGTCCTTCATGGGGTGCGGATCAGTGCAGGGTGGCCATGGTGGCGTGGCTGCACTTGTCGCTCTTGTCACCGCCGCCCGACAGGGCCGATGCCGCGATGAAGCCGCCGACCAGCAGGACCAGGAATCCGGCGGAGAGCAGGCCCAGATATTTCTCGATGAACGCCTTGATCGGGCGGCCGAATTTCCAGAACAGGAAGCCCACCAGCATGAACTGGAAGGCGCGGCTGAGAACGCTCGCCCAGAGGAAGGTGAAGAGCGACAGGCCGATAAAGCCCGCCGTGATGGTGATCAGCTTGAAGGGGATCGGCGTCGCGCCCTTGATCAAGATGATCTCTGCCCCGTAATCGCGCAGATAGCAGGCGGCGACGGGGAATTTGGCGGCGAGGCCGAGGGCGTTCAATATCTGCTGGCCGACGGTCTCATAGAGGAAATGGCCGATGGCATAGCCGAACAGGCCGCCCAGGACCGAGGCGATGGTGCAGATCAGCCCGAAGCGGATCGCGCGTTCCGGGCGGGCGAGGCACATCAGGCCGAGCAGCGGGTGCGGCGGGATCGGGAAAAAGCTGCTTTCCATAAAGGAGATGACGAAGAGCCAGCGTTCGGCGTGGGCGTGGGCGGCTTTCGCCAGCGTCCATTGGTAGAGCTTGGTGAGCATCGGCGGTCAGTTCGCCTTTCCGTCCATGACGGGCTGCAAATGGCGCATTTCTGCGCTTCCGGTGCTCACGTGCCTTGAGCGCGCCGCGTCGAAGCGAGGCACGTGACTCGCTCCGAGATTCTCGAAATCCACCATTTTCGCCTCGCCCTGAACGGAAAATCGAACTGACCGGGCCGTAGCCGAACTGCTTTCAGGCCGCCAGTGCTTTTGCCAGGACGAGCATCTGCTGGGGTGGATCGAGCGGGACGGGGTAGGGGCGTTGCTCTCCGGTAGGTTGGTAGCCACGTCTTTGATAATATTGGATAAGCTTGTCATGGGTGGAGATGACGGTCATTTCCATCTGCCGGGCGCCGAAGGCCGATGCGGCGAGTTGTTCGGCGGCGGCGATGAGGTGATGGCCGAGGCCGCTCGACTGGAGGCCGGGGTCGACGCACAATAGGCCGAGATAGGCCCGGCCGTCGCCTTTGTCGGAGATCTGGACGCAGCCGGAGGGGGTGCCGTCTGCTTTCAGGGCAACCAGCAGGCGTTCGGCGGGGTTGGCGAGGATCGCTTCGAGCGCGGCGATGCTGGTGCGGGGGCTGCTGGGTGGGGCTGATTCGATGGCCCAGCTTTGGCGGGCGGTGTCGCCACGATAGGCGCGCTCTATGATCGGGTGGAGGCCTGGGAGGTCCGATGGGAGGGCGGGGCGGATGTCCATGGCGGGGCTGTAGCGCGCCTGTGATGGAAGCGACAGATGCTTGATCGGCAGGGGGCCATCGCGTTAGGGTTCCGGCACAGGAGACATATATGCTTGGTATGGGAGAGGGCGGTTGCCCCTTTGAATTCAACACCGATCCGGCGACGTTCAAGGTCGGGGATTCGGTCAGCTACCGGGTGACGGGCAGTCTGGAGGGCATGCCCTTTGCCGGTGTGCTGCTAGAGGTGCATGAGGATCATGTCGTGCTGACGTCCGATCCCGATGACAAGGCTAGCCGGATGCGGGCGACGCGGGAAAGCCGTCCTGTGGTGCGGGAGGAGGATGTCTGTTGACGCGACGGCGTTGACGGGACGGCGGCGTCTGGGCATGACCCCCTGTGAGACCCCGCCCGGCGCATCCATGTGAATTTGACCTCTTCATCCCCTTTGAAATGGCGCGAGCGCGGCAGTGGATTGCTGTTTGCGCTGCTGTTCAACGGCTTGCTGCTGCTGGCGCTGCTGGCGCTGGCGCCCAAGCCGGTCGTGCGCTTGCCCGACTTTCGCAATCCCGTGACCTTCGAGATGGCGCCCGCGCCCAAGGCGGAAAAGGCGCAGAGCAAGGCTGAGAAGAGCGAGAAGAAGCGGCAGGAGAAATCGGCGCAGCGGCAGGTGCGGCCAGTGGTGAAGCCCGACCGGCCGGTGGTGAGGCCGACCGAGCAGCAGCCATCGCCTCTGCCCTTCCTGGTGATGGACAGGCAGCAGATGGCGTCGGCGGACATCGGCAAGATGGCGAAGCAGGGAGCCGCCGACGGCGCTTCGGGGCAGGGGAACAGCGCGGCGGCGGCCGGGCCGGGCGAGGGGCCGGGCGGGGTGCAGTTGTTCGAGGCGGAATGGTATCGGCGGCCTAGTCCGGCGGAACTGGGCGGCTATCTGCCCGCCAATGCGCCGGGCAATGGCTGGGGCCTGGTCGCCTGCAAGACGGTCGACCATTATCATGTCGAAAATTGCCAGGCGCTGGGCGAATCGCCCGTGGGG
Organism: Sphingobium sp. 15-1; assembly: GCF_013375535.1. Lineage (GTDB taxonomy): Bacteria > Pseudomonadota > Alphaproteobacteria > Sphingomonadales > Sphingomonadaceae > Sphingobium > Sphingobium aromaticivastans. Next base: position 1,468,708 of record NZ_JABXJG010000001.1, on the reverse strand, counting down.
TCGGGCTTTGCGAAGGCGGTGCGGCTGGCGGCCTGGCAGTTCCTGGTGTTGCCGCCGCGCGTCAACGGCAAGGTGATGGTCGGTAGCTGGGTGCGGATCAGGATCGATTATTCGCGGACCGTCGCCGGGGCGGATGAGGCCGGGCGGTGAGCGGTTTTCCGTCGGACGTGCGAACGGGGTTGCGTGTCGGGACGGGAGGGCGATGATGGGCGCTTCTCTTTCCAGGAGCCTTTGTCATGATCCTTTATGGAGCGCGGCCGTCGCCATTCGTGCGCAAGGTCATCGTCTTCGCCGCCGAGAAGGGCATCGATCTGGAGGTGAAGCCGGGCGGTTTCGGGCAGGGTTGCGACGCCTTTGTCCAGGCGTCGCCCTTCGGCAAGATACCGGGCTTTCAGGATGGGGATTTCCTGATCAGCGACAGTACGGCAATCATAACCTATCTGGATACGCTGTGTCCTGAGCCCAATCTGATCCCGGTTGAGGCAAAGGCGCGGGCACGGACGATCTGGTACGAGGAATTTGGCGACACCATCATGCAGGCGACGGGTGCGCGGATCTTCTTCAACCGGATGGTCGCGCCGTTCATGGGCGTGGCGCAGGATCTGGACGCCGCCGAAAGGGCGGAGGCGGAGAAGCTGCCGGAACTGTACGACTATCTGGAGGATATTCTGCTGGAGAGCGGATTTCTGGTGGAGGATCGCTTCACGCTGGCGGATATTGCCGTCGCCTGCCCGATCATCAACATCTGCTATTGTAGTTCCGTGCTGGCGGAGGGGCGCTGGTCGCACCTTCGCGGCTGGTTGCGGGAGATGCGGGAGCGGCCGAGCTTCGCGGCGGCACTGGCGGCGGAGGCGCGGGCGATCAAGCAGATGGCTGCGGCATGATTTAACCTATATGGAACATTTTTCTTGACATCGTCACGCTGTTCTGGCAGTTGTGGCGATATTGGGAAAAGGTGAGTCGCCAAGGAGGCGTGCGGGGGCTGGTCCGAAGGGGCCGGCCCTTTTGCTTGGGGCGCGGAGGATGGGCATGGCGGATGAGGTGAAGGAGGCGGGCAGGACGCAGCGCTTTGGCGGGCGAGCGAAGGCTCCGGATCGGGTGCTGGTCCTGGCGAACGGCCAGCAGGGCGAGGCGGGAAACGGCGCGCAGATGCGGGCGCAGCGCAAGGATAGCTGGACGGCGGAATTGCGGCAGAGGTTTCTGGAGACGCTGGCCGTGACCTGCAACGTTAGCGAGGCGGCGCGGGTCGTGGGGCGGAATTTGTCGGGCGCCTATCATCTGAAGCGGCGCGATCCGGGTTTTGCGCGGGCGTGGAAGCAGGCGCTGAGCATCGGGCATGAGGAGTTGAAGACGCTGATGCTGCGTCAGGCGCTGTTCGGTACGGAGGAGGAGGAGATCGTGCTGGACGGCGAGGGCGCGGTGAAGAGCCGGAAGATCAAGCGGGGGCATCCGCATATGGTGCAGGCGATCGTGCTCAAGGCGCATGATAAGGAAGTGGCGGAGATGCGGGAGCAGGAGAGTGTCGAGCGGCCGGATGGCGAGGATGCCGTGGCGCGGTTGCGGAAGGCTTTGGCGTTGGTGCGGGAGAGGAGTGGGGGTGGGTGACTTTTTGGGGGGAGGAGGCGAACTGTTTGCTGCTTTCCTTGGGATGCTTCGTGCTCCTGTGAAGGCAGGAGTCTAGGCGATGTGGACAAATTCAAGACTCGTTGGACTGAGTGATTTGGGTGGTTTCCTGCCGTTTCCATAATCGTCACCCTGAACTTGTTTAGCTGCGCTGGCCTGCGGCTCAGGGTCCATTCCTCCGGATTGAGCCTTGGTTCGTGGGGAGAAATGGATGCTGAAACAAGTTCAGCATGACGAATGAGGGATAGGCCAGCTTACGTCCCCTATTGGCCATTTCCCGACATTCCAATTCGTCCACGCGGCTTGGTTCTGCCGTTGGCGTATTATCGCGCCGCTTGAACTGGGCTCTCACGAGTTACTCGTCTCGTTCGAGTGCTTGCGGAGGAGCGCGGTGTGGTTCGCTTCAGCCGTTGTCCAAGATCATCGGTCAGGGGGCGTAGCGGAGGTGGATAAGGGGGTAGGGACGGCCCTGGCCGTCTTGTTCCGAGCGGCCGGTGCGGGCGAAGCGCAGGGCTTCGTAGAAGGCTATGGCCCTGTCATTCTGTTCGTTGACGTCGGTGGTGAGCGTGGGGTGGAGCGACAGGGCGTGGTCGACCAGGCGGCGGCCTATGCCCTGGCCGTGCCAGGCGGGGTCGATGAACAGCGCCTCCATATGCGTGCCGTCGATCAGCATGAAGCCGATGGCGTGATCGTCCGTGTCGGTGGCGAGCCAGGCCGGGGACTGGGGGAGGAAGGCGGCGACTTCCCCCTCTATGGCGGTGCGGTCTGCCGGGGTCAGGAAGTCATGGGTCGCGTCGACGGCCTTGCGCCAGATGTCGAGCAGGCGGGCGCCGTCGGCGGCGCGGGCGGGGCGGATCGAACTCATCGCCGGCATATAGGGACGCGATGCGGGCTGGCCAAATTCGTGGCCGGGGAAATCGATGAATGGAGGCGGGCGCGTGGGACAACTGTCGGATTTCGAGCGGTTGGCGCTGATGCCGGAGGCGGAACGGGAGCGGGTGTTGGCGGGGCTGAGCGGGGCGGCGGCGGATGCGCTGGCGCATGACTGGCGATGGCTGGCGCGGCCCGAGCAACTGGCGCCGGAGGGGGACTGGCGCATCTGGCTGATGATGGCGGGGCGCGGTTTCGGCAAGACGCGGGCCGGGGCGGAATGGGTGCGGTCGGTCGCGGAGAGCGATCCGGCGGCGCGGATCGCGCTGGTCGGGGCGACGCTGGGCGAGGCGCGGGCGGTGATGGTGGAGGGCGCTTCGGGCGTTCTGGCCGTCGCGCCCTGGTGGAACCGGCCTGCCTTCCTGCCCGCCTTGCGCAAGCTGGTGTGGCGCAACGGCGCGGTGGCGACCCTGTTCGGGGCGGCGGAGGCGGAGAGCCTGCGCGGGCCGCAGTTCAGCCATGGCTGGGCCGATGAGATCGCCAAATGGGCGGGCGGGCAGGCGGCCTGGGACAATCTGATGATGGGGATGCGGTTGGGCGCGGCGCCGCGCGTGCTGGCGACGACGACGCCGCGGCCTGTGGCTTTGGTGCGCGGGTTGGTGGAGCGGGCCGGTGGCGACGTGGTGGTGACGCGGGGGCGGACGGCGGACAATGTCGTGCATCTGGCCGACGGGTTCCTGGCGGCGATGGAGCGGAATTATGGCGGCACGCGGCTGGGGCGGCAGGAGCTGGACGGCGAGCTGATCGAGGAGGTTGAGGGCGCGCTGTGGAGCCGGGATTTGCTGGAGCGGTGCCGGGTGGCGCATGTGCATGGCGCGCTGGCGCGGGTGGTGGTGGCGGTCGATCCGCCTGCCTCCGCGCATGGGGATGCCTGCGGGATCGTTGTGGTTGGATTGGGGAACGATGGGCGGGCTTATGTGATTGCCGATGCGACCGTGGAGGGCGCGACGCCGGAAGGCTGGGCGCGGGCGGCAAGCGGCGCGGCGCTGGTGCATGGCGCGGACCGGGTGGTGGCGGAGGCCAATAATGGCGGGGCCATGGTCGAGAGCGTGCTGCGCGCGGCGGAGGCCGGGCTGCCGGTGCGGCTGGTGCATGCGAGCCGGGGCAAGGTGGCGCGGGCGGAGCCGGTGGCGGCCTTGTACGAGGCTGGGCGGGTGGCGCATCGGGGCGGCTTTGCGGAGCTGGAGGACCAGTTGTGCGGGATGATGCTGGGGGGCGGCTATGCCGGGCCGGGGCGGTCGCCGGATCGGGCCGACGCGCTGGTCTGGGGGTTGACGGAGTTGATGCTTGGGCGGCGGGGGGATGCCCGGGTGCGAGGGATTTAGGGGAGTTTGGTTTTGCCGGGGCTGAGGCGGAACTGGGTTCCTGCCTTCGCAGGAACACGGTGTGTTTTTATCCACGGACATTACGGATTCGTAATGGGGGAACAATGGCGCGGGGTTCTGCGTAATCCTTCGGTCTGATTTGCAAGGAGAATGGGTCATGAAATGGGCGGGATGGATGATGGCCGCGGCGGGGCTGGCTGTGGTGAGCGGGCCGGTGATGGCGGCTTCGCTCAGCAGCAAGGAGCGGGCGCGGGTGGCGCGGGCGGCGCCGCGGGATCGGGACGATGTGCGCTATTGTCTGCTCCAGGCGAAGAAGGGCCGCGACCGGGGCACGGTGATCGGCGCGGCCGGTGGCGCGGGCGTCGGGGCGCTGGCTGGGGGGAATTTGGGCGAGTCCCTGCTGGCGGGCGCGGCGGGGGCCGTGGCCGGGCGCGTGATCGGGAAGAGTGAGGGGACGAACTCGGCTTGCGATCGGGTTTTGGCTCGGAATCCCTGAGGGGACAGCCCCCCTCCAAGTTTCGGTAGGCGGCTGAGCGCCGCCAAGCTTCACTATCCTCCCCCCGTTCCGGAGGGAGGATTTTTGCAGGTGAGGGGGGTCCCCCTCTCCAGCTTTCGCTAGGCAGCGAGCTGCCAAGCTTCACCATCCTCCCCCTTGGGGGAGGATTTTTTGTTTGGGGTGGGGTTCATGAAATTTTTTGGGGTGAAGGCGGCGCGGGCAGGCACGCGGCCGGTGCTGGCGCGTGCCTGGGGTTCGGGCGGCGTGGCGCTGGGAGAATGGCCGGCAAGCTATGAGGCGCAATTGCGCGCCGGGGTCGTCGGCAATCCGGTGGCGCAGCGCGCGATGCGGCTGATCGCGGAAGGGGCGGGCGGGACCGCCCTGACCGTCGAAGGCGTGACGGCGGAGGCGCAGAAGTGGGTGCTGGCCCTGGTGACGCGCTGTTCGGCGGGGCAGTCGCTGGTGGAGACGCTGGCGAGCCATGTGCTGCTGCACGGCAATGCCTATGTCCAAGTGATCGCGGGGGCGGACGGGGCGCCGGCGGAGCTGTATGCGCTGCGGCCGGAGCGGGTCAGCGTCGAGGCGGATGCGCGGGGATGGCCGGCGGCCTATCTCTATCGCGTGGGGGAAAGCGTGACGCGGCTGGCGCCGGAAGACGGAGCCGGGCGGACCGGCATCGTGCATCTGAAGGCGCTGCATCCGCTGGACGACCATTATGGGCTGGGCTGCGTCGGGGCGGCGGCTGGAGCGGTGGCGATCCATAATGCGGCGACGGTGTGGAACAAGGCGTTACTGGACAATGCGGCGCGGCCGTCGGGCGCGATGGTCTATGATCCGGGGGACGGGTCGGTCATGAGCCCCGAGCAGTTCGAGCGGGTGAAGCGGGAGATGGAGGTCGCCTTTTCCGGCGCCGCCAATGCCGGGCGGCCGATGCTGCTGGAGGGCGGGTTGGACTGGAAGGCGATGAGCCTGACCCCCGCCGAGATGGATTTTGTCGGGCTGAAGGCGGCGGCGGCGCGGGAGATCGCGCTCGCCTTTGGGGTGCCGCCGATGCTGATGGGGCTGCCGGGGGATAATAGCTACGCCAATTACCGGGAGGCGAACCGGGCGCTGTGGCGGCAGACGATCCTGCCCCTGGTGACGAAGATTTGCAGCGGGTTGAGCCAGGGACTGCAAGGCTGGTGGCCGGAGCTGTGCCTGCGGGCGAATCTGGATGCGGTGCCCGCGCTGTCGGAGGAGCGGAGCGCGCTTTGGGAGCGGGTGGCGGCGGCGGACTTCCTGTCGGCGGAGGAGAAGAGGGCGATGTTGGGGATCGGTTGAGAGGGCGGATTGCCCCCTCTCCCGCTGCGACTAGGCGGCTTCGCCGCCAAGTCTCGCTGCCCTCTCCCCCTGAAGGGAGAGGGGAAGGAGGATGTGATGAAATATGATGGGGAGATGCTGGCGCGGCTGGTGGCGCAGGCCGAGGCGCAGCCGGTGGGGACGGACATGCTGATGATCCGGGCGCTGATCGAGGAGGCGAGCGAGCTGGGCGTCGGCCGGGCGCTGGAACGGCTGGGGCTGGCGGATGGCGGCGCTGAGGATGATGTGCGGGAATTGCGCGAGCTGCTGGGCGCCTGGCGCGATGCGAAGAAGGCGGCGCGGGGGGCTGTGGTCGCCTGGGTCGTTCGGATCGTGATGGCTTTGGTGCTGCTGGGGATGGCGGTGAAGCTGGGCTTGCTGGGGCTGGCGCATGAGTGACGTGCGGTTCGCGGGCTATGCGGCGGTGTTCGACCGGGTGGACCGGGGCGGGGACGTGGTGCGGGCAGGGGCCTTCGCCGGGGTGGCGGCGGGGGTGCCGCTGCTGTGGCAGCATCGGCCGGGGGAGGTGATCGGGACCGTCGAGAAGGTCGAGGAGGATGCGCGGGGGCTGCGCGTGATCGGGCGGATTTCCGGGCGGACGGCGGCCGGGCGGGATGCCGGGCGGGCCTTGCGCGAGAAGGCGGTGGATGGGCTTTCCTTTGGCTATCGGGTGCGGGAGGCCCGGGGGGCTGCGCCGCGTGAGTTGTTGGAGTTGGAGGTCGTGGAGGTGAGCGTCGTGACGCATCCGATGCAGGATCTGGCGCGGGTGATTGCGGTGGAGGGGGTGGAGCAATCCCCCTCTTCCAACTTCGCCTAGAGCAGAATCCGACCCGATTGCATCGGATCGGCTGCTCTAGACCTTTGTTTTGCCGCGTTTTCCGAGTCAGCAGATGATTCTATCTGCTTGGAAAACGCTCTAGCCAGCAGAGCTGGCAAGGCTTCGTATCCTTCTCCCCCGAGGGGGGAAGGTTTTGCAGGGGTGCTCCTTTGGGCGCCCCTTTTTCGTGGGAGTGGTGGATGACGGATCAGTTGGAAGCGAGCTTTGATGCGGTGGTGCAGGGTGAGCGTATCGCCGGGCTGGAAAATGAGATCGCGGCGCTGAAGGGGGCGTTGCTTGTCCAACAGCGGCCGGCTTTGGATGGCGTGAAGGGCGGGGCGATCGATCCGCGTCGGGCGGCCTTTGTCGAGCGTTATGTGCGGCAGGGGCTGGAGGCCGGGGTCGAGTTGAAGAGCTTTTCCGGCGCTTCGGGCGCGGCGGGCGGCTATGCGGTGCCGCGGGAGATCGATCAGATCATCGGGGCGACGCTGAAGGGCATTTCGCCTATTCGATCCATCGCCAATGTCGTGCGGACGGGGACGGCGGGTTATCGCAAGCTGGTGACTTCGGGCGGTATCGTGTCCGGGTGGGCGAGCGAGACGGGGGCCCGGACGGAGACGGCTACGCCCAGTTTCAACGAGATCGTGCCGCCTTCGGGCGAGCTTTACGCCAATCCGGCGGCGTCTCAGGCGATGCTGGATGATGCGCAGTTCGATGTCGAGGGCTGGCTGGCGGGCGAGATCGCCAGGGAGTTCGCGGCGGCGGAGGGCGCGGCCTTCGTCAATGGCAATGGGACGAACAAGCCCAAGGGGTTCCTGACCTATACCGCCACCAATGAGGCGGATAGCGCGCGTGCCTTCGGATCGCTGCAATATGTGGCGTCGGGGGCTTCGGGCGCTTTTGCGGCGTCGGGGCAGGACAAGCTGATCGATCTGGTGCAGAGCCTGCGCGCACCCTATCGTCAGGGGGCCTGCTTCGTGATGAATTCGGCTACGCTGGCGGTCATCCGCAAGATGAAGACCAGCGATGGGGCGTTCATCTGGCAGCCTTCCCTGGCGGCGGGGCAGCCGGCGACCTTGCTGGGCTATCCGGTGGTCGAGGCGGAGGATATGCCGGATATTGCCGCCGGATCGCTGTCGATCGCCTTTGGCAATTTCCAGGCCGGCTATGTGATTTCGGAGCGGAGCGAGACGAGCATCCTGCGCGATCCGTTCAGCAACAAGCCGTTCGTGCATTTCTATGCCGTAAAGCGGATCGGCGGGGCCGTGGCGAATTCGGAGGCGATCAAGCTGATGAAGTTCGCGGCGTCCTAAACCCCTCATCCAACTTCGCCTAGGCGGCTTTGCCGCCAAGGCTGCGTATCCTTCTCCCACAAGGGGAGAAGGAATGACGGGGGGCGTCCTGCCGGGCGTCCCCTTTTTCTTGGGGAGGGGCCATGTTGGCGGATCTCAAGGCCTGGTTGCGGATCGGGTCGGATGATGAGGATGGCGTGCTGGAGCGGCTGTTGGGGAGCGCTTCGGGGCTTTGCGAGCAGTTTATCGGGCAGTGGCTGGTGGTGCGGGAGGCTTCCGAAACCGTGCTGGCGGACGGGAGCTGGCAGCGGCTGATGGCGCGGCCGGTGGTGGCGATCCTGGGGGTGGAGGTGGAGGGCGTTGCTTTGGCGCCGGAGGCCTATGCGGTCGACATCGATGCTTCGGGGGATGGCTGGGTGCGGGCGCGGCTGGCGGATGGACCGGGGCGCGTCACGGTGCGGTACCAGGCGGGACTGGCGGCGGATGTCGAGGCATTGCCCGAGGCGATCCGGCAGGGGATCGTGCGGCTGGCGGCGGAGCATTTCGTGGCGCGGGACGGCGAGGTGGCGACGCCGCCCGCCGTGGTGAGCGCGCTGTGGCGGCCTTGGCGGCGGATGCGGCTGGCATGATGGCGCGGCTGCTGGCGCTGGTGGAGGAGCGGCTTGAGGCGCGGCGGCGGGGGATCGTCGCGGCGGCTCTGGCGGGCGGGGTCGGGGAGGCCGGGGTCGAGGGCGAGATTGTGCGCTTGTCCGGGGCCGGGCTCAGGCGGCGGTGGATGGGCGATTTGGCGCTGCGGGAAGTGAGCCGAAATTCAGGAAGGGGGCGGCGATGAGCGCGGAAGTGGCGGTGCGTGGGGCGATCGTTGCGGCCCTGCGCGGCGATGCGGAATTGATGGCGGGGTTGAACGGGCTGTTCGACGGCGCGCCGGGGCGGGCCAGTGCGCCTTATGGCGTGGTGGGGGATTGTCTCGCGCTCGATTGGGGCGCGAAGGATGTGGAAGGGCGCGAGCTGGTGGTGACCGTCAGCCTGTTCGATGTGGGGGAGGCGCCTGCGCGGTTGGCCGGGTTGTTGGCGCGGGTCGATGCTGTCTTGCGGGCGGTTGGGCTTGTTGGGGGCTGGCGGGTCATTGGAGCCCGGCTGGTGCGATCGCGGGTGGCGCGGACGGGCGCGCGGGACGGGTGGCAGGCGTTGGCGGATTATCGGTTGCGGGTGGTGAGGGTTTAGGGTGCGTCTTGGTTAAGGCGTGTGAGGGTTTTGGTTGGGGGTGTAGTTTGGTTGGTTTCTGGTCCTTACTATACTCGTCATGCTGAACTTGTTTCAGCATCCATTTCTCCCCATCAGCTAAGAGCGTGTTTGAGAATGCGCCTATTGGCGCATTGCGGCACCAGCCCTCTCCCCCACCCGGCCACCCATAAAATACTGCCGTTGGGTGGCCGGGTGGGGGAGAGGGCTGGTGCCGCCTCGGAAATCGCTCTTCCGCGATTTCTCAAACGGACTCTAAGGCTCAATCCGGAGAAATGGACCCTGAAACGAGTTCAGGGTGACGAATAAGGAAACGTCCGGAATTAGCCATTTTTGGGCAAATCTACCGGCCGTCCAGGTTGAAGCGCGCCCTGCTTATGCGTGGGGCGGAGCGCTGTTTCGACGGCTGGACTGGTTCCCGGCTGTGCAGGGACATGGTTTGACCTGGACGGGAGAGCCCTCAGGAAGATGGCCCGACCTGCGGCGCCCTGCGGGCGTTCCCCTCCACCACGCTTTGCGTGGTCCCCCTCCCCATCGTTGATGGGGAGGATTTGGCGTGTGGATCAGGACTTCGAATAGTCTTCGAATTCTCCGACGATCTTGTCCCTATATTCGCTGATCTGGTCGTCGGCGTCGGATTGGGCATCCTTTTCCGACATGCCGCTGGACTTGTCGTCCGCGACGACGGCGGCGCGGAAGGCGGCTTCCTTGTCGCCGCACTGGGCCTTTAGCGAGGCCTGGAAATCGCCAAGCGTCAGCTTCTTGTCGATGGCGGGCTGGATCTGTTTCGACAGGCATTCCGAATAGGCCTTGCGGCCGTTGCCGACAGCGTCGGCGCTCTGCGGAGCGGCGGCCAGCAAAAGCATCAGGGGGGCGGTCACGAACATTTTGGGCCTCTCTCCAAATCCCGAATCTTGCACGGTTTATCTTAGAGGAGAATGCTCCATGGGTGTGGAAAAAGGAAGCGCGTTTCTATTGAAAATAGGGGATGGCGGGGCGCCGGTCGCCTACGCCACGGTCGCGGGCATGCGGACCACGCAACTGTCCGTCAACGGCGAGGCGGTGAACGTCACCAGCAAGGATAGCGGGGGTTGGCGCGAGCTGCTGTCGGGCGCGGGGGTGCGGTCGGTCAGCGTGTCGGCGGCGGGCATCTTCACAGGATCGACGGCGGAGGTGCGGCTGCGCAACCATGCGTTGGCCGGGACCATCGAGGATTATGAGCTGAGCTTCGAAAGCGGCGAGAAGATGCGCGGGCGCTTTCTGGTGACGCGGCTGGACTATGCCGGGGATTATAATGGCGAGCGCAACTATGCGCTGAGCCTGGAAAGCTCCGGGCCGGTGGTGTCGCTGTGAGCGGGGCGAATGGCGCCCGGGGCGAGGCTGCGCTGGAATTGGGCGGGGAGCGCTTTGTGCTGCGGCCCAGTTTTGCGGCTTTGGTGGCGGCTGAGGAGGAGTTGGGGCCGTTGTTCGCGCTGGTGGAGCGGGCGGCGGACGGGAAGCTGTCGCTGGGCGAGATGGCGGGGCTGTTCTGGCATTGTTTGGCGGAGCCGCCGGCCGGGTTGACGCGGGAGGCTTTGGGCGAGGCGATCGTGGCGGCGGGGCTGGCGAAGCTGACGCCGGTTTTGCGCGGGATACTCGGGCAGATTTTGGGGGGACGATGAGCTTTTTCAAAGCGGCGGCGCGGCTGGCAGGGGTCGCGGGGTGGTTGCTGGGGTGGCGGCCGGAGGAGTTCTGGCGGTCGACGCCGGTAGAGCTGGAGGGCGTTTTGCGGGCGGCCCGGGGGGAAGAGGCGCCGGAGGTCGGGATGGATCTCGGGGAGTTGGAGAGGTTGAAGGCGGTGATGCCGGATTGAGGTTGGAATGTGGGGCTTTCCCCTCCCCAAACCCCTCCCTGAAGGGAGGGGCTTTTTCTTTTCGGTTGCGAGGTGAGAGGGATGGACGAGGAGATCGACAATCTGGTCGTGCGGGTGCGGGCGGATACGCAGGGTTTTGCGCGGGATGTCGAGGCCATGCGGGGGGAGCTGGAAGGGCCTCTTGCGACGGGTGCGGAGCGGGCCGGGCGGCGGATCGAGCAGGGGTTGTTGCGGGCGGTGCGGACCGGGCAGTTCGGCTTTGAGGAGCTCAAGGCCATTGCGTTGCGGGTGCTGGACGACATCGCGGCCAGCGCCTTGCGGGCCGGGATGAACAGCATCGGGGGCGATGGCGGGCTGATCGGGCTGGCGGCGTCTGCGCTGGGCTTGCCGGGGCGGGCTACCGGCGGGCCAGTGGCGCCGGGGCGGGCCTATGTCGTGGGGGAGCGGGGGCCGGAGGTCTTTGTGCCCACCGCGAGCGGGCAGGTCGTTCCGAACGGCGGCGGCGGCGCGCGGGATGTGCGGGTGAGCATCGCGGTGCAGGGGCAGGGGGCGGATAGCGCTCGATTGCTGGCGCGCAGTGCGCGGCAGGTGGCTCGGGCGGTCAGGGGGGCGATAAGCGGATGAGTAGACTGGCTTACTGGCTGGCCGATGCGCGGCGGGGGCAGGAGGCGCGGTTCATGAAGCGGTTCGCGCCGACGCATTGGACCGTCAATTTTCCTCGGCCGATGATGGCGAGTGTCGTCACCACCGCGCCGGACGCGCTTCGGGTGGATGCCGTCTTTTACGGGTCGGGGGATCTGGCGGGGCTGATCTGGGAGGCGGAGGACAAGTGGAGCCATGCTCTGCTGGCCTATGAGACGGATCGGGATTTTCGCGATTGCGTGCTGCGCTTTCGCTGGCGGAGCGGGGGGCTGCGGCGGTTGGATGAGACGCATGGGCCGACGCTGACCATTGAGGGGCGGGATGCGGAGGGTGAGCCGCGCTCCTGGTATGTGCGCTTGTGGAATTATGCGAGCGGTGGGCCGGAAGATGCTGTCGTCACGCTCGATTTTTCCGATCTGGCTGGCGGCTTTCTGTTGCCGGGCGAAGCCGATCCGGTGTGGGCGGGGGATGTGGACCGGATGTTCATCTCGCTCGCCGCGCCGGGTTATGATGCTGGCGGCACGCCCTTTTCCGGCGGAGTGGAGGGATGGTGTGAATTGTCCGATCTGCGGTGCGATGGGGCGGGTTCGGTGCTGGCCGTCGGTGATGTGGTGTTGCCCGAGCATGGGCTGTCGATGGCGACGGGCTATGACGATTGCTTCAACCAGACGCCGGAGCGGATTGTCGGGGCGATCCATGCGCTCGGCTATCGCGGGGACATCAACCATTATGTGGGGATGAGCCATTATTTCCGGCTCGAACCGCTGGGGGGCGGTTTTTACATCAGTCTGGCGGGCGGGGTGCTGAACGCGCCCTGCGCGGCCTGGCACGCGGATTTCGCGCAGAGGGCGAAGGCGCTGGGGCTGGGGGTGATCTGGTCGCTTTCCTATGAACTGTTCGATGCGCATTGCTGGAACGACTGGAAGCAGCGGGCGGAGGATGGCGCGCCGGCGCTGACGGGGTGGTCGCCGCCTTCGACCTTGCTCTCCCCCGCGCATGACGGGGCGATGAGCTATTTGCGGCTGGTGGCGGGGGCCTTTGTCGCCATTGGGTTGGCGGCTGGGATTCCCATCAAGTTTCAGGTGGGGGAGCCGTGGTGGTGGGTGATGCCGGGAGACGGGCGCATCTGCCTGTATGACGATGCGGCGCGGGCGGCCTTTGGCGGATTGCTGGTTTCCATTCCGGATGTGCGGGGGAGTTTGAGTGCGCCTCAGAAGGCCTTGCTGGATCGGGCGGGGGAGGTGCTGGCGGCTTCGACGGCTTCATTATGTGGGTGGGTGAAGGGGGTGGCGCCGGGGGCGGTGACGCATTTGCTGGCCTATCTGCCGACCGTGCTCGATCCGCTGGCGCCCGAAGCGAAGCGGGCGAATATGCCGATTGGCTGGGCTTCGCCGGCCTTCGACGTGTTGCAGTTGGAGGATTATGACTGGGTGACGGAGGGGCGGGAGCGGCTGACGGCGCGCGGGGTCGCGCTGGCGGTCGAGCGGCTGGGTTATCCGGTGCATGAGCAGCATTATTTTTCGGGTTTCGTGCTGCGCGGCGAGGATGCCGGGCAGTGGCGGGAGATTGCGGCGGCCGCGGATGCGGCGGTGCGGCGGGGAACGGCGGCGACCTTTGTGTGGGCGCTGCCGCAGGTGGCGCGGGATGGCTTTACCTGCTTCAGACTGGATGGGGAGGATGCGGTGCAGGCCTTTGATGATGTGGCTTTTCCGCTGGCGATCGGGCGGGAGGCGAGTGTGGCGCCTGCTTTCTCGACGCAGATTGTCGAGAGCGTTTCCGGGCATGAGCGGCGGAGCAGCGATTGGGCGGATGCGCGGCTGTCCTTCGATGCTGGGCCGGGGGTGCGGTCGGAGGCGGACATGGCGGCGCTGATCGCTTTCTTTCGGGCGCGGCGCGGGGCGGCGCGGGGGTTTCGGTTCGCGGACCCTTATGATGACCGGAGTTGCGGCGTGGGCGGGGGGCCGGGGCCTTTGGACCAGCGTCTGGGGCTGGGTGACGGGGTGCGGGCTGAGTTTCCGTTGCAGCGCTTTTATGGGCTGGGCGAGGATGCGCAGGCGCGGCGGATTACGCGGCCGGTGGCGGGGACCATCCGCGTGGCCGTGGATGGGGTCGAGATGGTTGGCGGCTGGAGTCATGCGGGGTTGGGGGTGATCGCCTTCGATGTCGCGCCTGCCGAGGGGGCGGTGTTGACGGCTGGCTATCGGTTCGATGTGCCGGTGCGTTTTGCAGAGGATCGGCTGGACATCAACCGGGCGACCTTTGCGGCGGGGGAAGCGCCTTCGGTGCCTTTGGTGGAGATCAGGGAATGAGTGGGCTGGAGGCTTTGGATCGGCCGTTGGCGACTTTGGCCTTTTGTTGGCGGATCGAGCGGCGGGATGGGGTGACGATTGGGCTGACCAGTCATGATCGGGACTTGGCTGTCGGGCATGTGCTGTATCGGGCGGCGCCGGGGATGACGCCCTCCGCCGTGCGGAGCGGGATCGGGGTCGAGGGGAGCGATGCCGATGTGGAGGGCGCTCTGGTGTCCGATGCGATCAGCGAGGCCGATCTGGCGGCGGGGCGCTGGGATGGGGCTGCGCTGGAATTGCGGCTGACGGAGTGGGAGGCTCCTGGCGATTTGTGGTTGTTGCTGGCTCGCGGGGAGATCGGGGCGGTGGCGCGCAGGGCGGGGGCTTTCACGGCGGAGCTGGTGGGGGCGATGGCGGCCTTGAAAGCGCCGGTCGCGCCTTCGACTTCGCCGGATTGCCGGGCGGCGCTGGGGGATCGGCAGTGCCGGGTCGATTTGGCCGGGCGGCGGCGGGTGGTGGCTGTCGGGGCTGTGGAGGATGCCGTCGTGGTTGTGTCGGGGCTGGCGGCGGGGGCCTATGCCTTTGGGACTTTGCGGTGGTTGACCGGGGCCAATGGCGGGGTCCTGCAGGGGGTGGTGGATAATGATGGCGGGGCGCTGACCCTGGCCGATCCGCCGCCTTTTGCGGTGGAGGCTGGGGCTTTGGCCTTGCTGACCGAGGGGTGTGATCGGCAGTTGGCGACCTGTGCCGGGCGGTTCGGGAATGTCGTGAACTTTCGCGGGGAGCCTTATCTGCCGGGGACGGATTTGCTGACGCGCTATCCGGGGGCGGCTTGAGCGCGGTCGTGGCGGCGGCGCGGGCGTTGGTGGGCGTGCGCTTTCGGCTGCATGGGCGCGTGTCGGAGCGGGGGCTGGATTGCGTGGGACTGGCGGCGCTGGTGCTGGGGCGGGCGGCGCCGGAGGGTTATGGGCTGCGGTCGGGGGATGAGCGGCTGGCTGCGGACTGGTTGCGGGCGGCGGGGTTGCGGCGGGTCGAGGCGGGGCGGGCTGGCGATCTGGTGTTGGTGCGGCCGGGGCCTTTGCAACTGCATTTGATGATCGTCGTGCCGGGTGGGCATGTCCATGCCCATGCGGGTGTGGGGCGCGTGGTGGAGATGCCGGGGGAGTCGCCCTGGCCGGTGTTGGGCTACTGGCGAGCCTGATAGGAGGATATTTTTATGGCGACGATTGTGTTGACCGCCCTTGGCACGGCCATTGGCGGGCCGCTGGGTGGCGCCATTGGCGGACTGATCGGCAATGCCTTCGATCATGCGGTGCTGTTCAAGCCCAAGGGGGTCGAGGGGCGGCGGCTGACCGAGGTGCAGGTGCAGACTTCCACCTATGGGTCGCAGATTCCGAAGCTGTTCGGGACGCTGCGGGTGGCGGGGACGGTGATCTGGGCGACGGACCTCAAGGAGACCAAGCATAAGAGCGGCGGGGGCAAGGGGCGGCCGAGCGTCACCAGCTACAGCTATTCCGCGAGTTTTGCCGTGGCCTTGTCGGCG
Organism: Sphingobium sp. 15-1; assembly: GCF_013375535.1. Lineage (GTDB taxonomy): Bacteria > Pseudomonadota > Alphaproteobacteria > Sphingomonadales > Sphingomonadaceae > Sphingobium > Sphingobium aromaticivastans. The sequence continues at coordinate 1,453,320 of NZ_JABXJG010000001.1, read as the reverse complement.
CGGTCGGTGCGGTCGGTGCGGCGCATCTGGGCGGACGGGAATTTGCTGCGCGGGGTGGCGGGGGATTTCAAGACGGAGTTGGGGGCTTTCCGGCTGCATGGCGGGGGAGAGGATCAGGCGGTCGATCCGCTGATCGCGGCGGCGGAGGGCTTGGGCTTGACGCCGGGGCATCGGGGGATCGCCTATGCGGTGTTCGAGGATCTGGCGCTGGCGGATTATGGCAATCGGATTCCTTCCCTGACCTTCGAGGTCGAGGCGGATGAGGGCGCGGTTTCGGTTGCCGGGATGGCTGCCGAGTTGAGCGGGGGGATGCTGACGGGCGACGGCCTGGGTTCGTTGGGCGGCATGGCGGCGAGCGGTGCTGATGTGGGCGATGCGCTGGCGCCGTTGGTGGAGGCGTTCGATCTTGCCTTTGTGGCTGATGATGGCGGGTTGCATTTGCGCGCTTCCGGGACGGAAGGTGGGGCGGTTGTCGGTGGCGCTGGGCTGTGCCGGTCGGTGAATGGGCGGGCGCTGGAGGGGTTCGAGCGGTCGGGCGGCGCGGCCGATGGCGTGCCGGTGGCGCTTTCGGTGCGCTATTATGATCCGGAGCGGGATTATCAGGCGGGCGTGCAGCGGATCGGCAGGCCGGGGCCGGGGCGGCTGGAGCAGGGAATGGACTTGCCGGCCGTGCTGACGGGCGAGGAGGCGCGGGCGCTGGCGGCGCGGAAGATGGGGATGGCCTGGACCGGGCGCGCGACGATGACGCTGCGGTGCGGGTGGGACGCCTTGTGCCATGCGCCGGGCGATGTGGTGACGGTTGCGGGCGTGCCGGGGCTTTGGCGGATCGAGGAGCGGGAATGGGAGGCCATGGCCGTGCGGTTGGCGCTTCGGCGCGTGCCGGGGGCGGGCGCGGCGATACCGGCGGGGGCGTCTTCGGGCGCGGTCGTGCGGCAGGCGGACAGGCCGCATGGGCCGACGACGCTGATGCTGGCGGACTTGCCGCTGATCCGGGATGGGCTGGCGACGGCGCCGGTCATCGTGGCGGCGGCGAGCGGCGGCGAAGGATGGCGTGGGGCGGCGCTTTTCGCGATCGGCGCGACGGGGGAGGCTTCGCCTGTCGGGCGGACGGCGGGGCGGGCGGTGATGGGGTGGCTGGACGCTGCGCTGCCTGCGGGAAGCGCGACGTTGATCGATGGCGTCCATGCCGTTCAGGTCACGCTGCTGGCGGCGGATATGGAATTGAACGGGGCGGATGAGGCGGCGCTGGCGTTGGGGCGCAATCTCTGTCTGGTCGGGCGGGAACTCATCCAGTTCAGCCATGCGGTGCAGACCGGGGAGGTGAGCTTCCGGCTGGAGGGGTTGCGGCGGGGTCTGTTCGGAACCGAATGGGCGATGGCGTCCCATGAGGCGGGCGAGGATTTCCTGTTGCTGGAAGAGGATCGGCTGGTGGAGCCGCTTGCCGCTTATGGCGGCGTGCCGGAGATTGGCGGGTCTGTCCGGGTCGCGGCGATCGGCGTGGGGGACGGTGAGCCGAGTGATGCGCTGTTGACGGTGACGGGGGAGGCTGTGGCGCCGCCCTCTCCGGTCCATGTGACGGCGCGGCCTGACGGCGCGGGTGGCTGGATCATCGGCTGGACGAGGCGGAGCCGGAACGGATGGCGCTGGACCAGCGGGACCGATGTGCCGCTGGGCGAGGACCGGGAGAGTTACGAGTTGCGCCTTTGGGCGGGGATGAACGAGCTGCGTCGGATCGTCACCGATCAACCCGGCTGGACCTATGAAGCGGCGGCGGTGGCCGAGGATATGGGGGAGGGCGGCGAGCTGGCCGTGGAGGTGCGGCAGATCGGGTCCTACGCCATGGGACGGGCGGCGCGCATCGTGCTGGCTGGCTGATCGGGCTTTGCTTTCAAACGAAAAAGGACAATCGAATCATGACGATGGATGCCACTATCCGTTGGGCCTTGCCCCAGCTTTTTGCCGGGCAGGCGCAGAAGGAGCTTTTTCATAACGAGGCGCTGACGCGGATCGACATGCTGCTGCACGGCGCGGTGGAAAGCGCTGACGAAGGAACGCCGCCGGCTTCGCCTACGATCGGCGCCTGCTGGATCGTGGCGGCGGATGCTTCGGGGGCGTGGGAAGGGCAGGAGGGGGCGATGGCCTGCTGGACCGAAGGGGGATGGCGGTTTGCCGCTCCGCGTGCCGGGCTTTCCTTGTGGGTCGTGGACCGGGGGCATGCGATGCGACATGATGGCGTGGATTGGCAGGATTGTTCCGCGCGGGATGACGGATTGTATGTCGATGGCGCGCGCGTCGTTGGTGCGCGGATGGCGGCAATCGCCGCGCCATCGGGGGGCGCGACGGTCGATGCGGAGGCGCGTTCCGCCCTTTCGGCCATATTGGCTGTACTGCGCGCACATGGGCTGATCGAGGCCTGATTGAACCATGACTTTTGGTGTAACGGCCTTTTACCAGAAGGCGTCCGCGAATTAGCTGACCGGAGAGGGCGAACAGGGTTAACTGCGTTATTTTTGCAACAGTTTTGCCAATTGTGGACTTGCCATGAAACTTTCTAGCCGATACAGGGTTTCAGCAGTCCTTCGTGACACTTTTGAAAGGGGAATTCAGATGCGGAAGCTTGCCCTCGCGGCTGTGCTTGCGACCAGCGCCTTGGCCACCCCGGCCCTGGCGCGTGACAATAGCTGGTATGTCGGCATCGACTCCGGCGTTGTTCTCGTCGAAGATCAGGACATCACTTTCACCCCCGGTAATGCCGGTGCAGCCAGCAACACGGTTGCCGGTGTGGACTACCACAAGGGCTTCGATGGTGACGCCAATATCGGCTATGACTTCGGCGGTTTCCGTCTGGAAGCAGAGGCAGCCTACAAGCGCGCCAAGGTCGACCTCGACAAGAGCGGTTTCGGTGGCGCGGCTTCGGCCCTGTCGTTCATGCTGAACGGCTTGCTGGACTTCGGTCCCGATGATGGCCTGCAGGGCTTCGTCGGCGGCGGCGTCGGCGTGTCGCGCGGCAAGCTGGCCAACGATCTCGTCAACGATTCCGACACCGGTTTCGCCTGGCAGGCGATCGCTGGCGTTCGCTATCCGCTGACCAGCCATGTCGACGTTTCGCTGAAGTATCGCTTCTTCAACCAGGACGATATTAAGCTGATCCCGGCTTACACCACCATCGGTGGCCCCGCCGGTTCGTCGGTTGACACCAAGCTGCGCACCCACAGCCTGCTGCTGGGTCTGACCTACAACTTCGGTGGTGAACCGGCTGCTCCGCCGCCGCCTCCCCCGCCGCCGCCTCCCCCCCCGCCCCCGCCGCCTCCGCCTCCGCCGCCGGTGGCCGAGTGCAGCCCTGGGCCGTACATCGTCTTCTTCGAATGGGACAAGTCGGACATCACGCCTGACGCCGCCACCATTCTGGACAACGCGGTTTCGGCCTACAGCAACTGCGGTAGCGCCCAGGTCATGCTGGCGGGCTATGCGGACCGTTCCGGTACGGCCTCGTACAACGTCGGTCTGTCGCAGCGTCGCGCTGACGCCGTTAAGGCCTATGTCGCTTCGAAGGGCATCCCCGACGGCGTGATCACGACCCAGGCGTTCGGTGAAGCGAACCCCCGCGTCGAAACCGCCGACGGCGTTCGCGAACTGCAGAACCGTCGCGTGGAAATCACCTACGGTCCGGGTTCGGGTCAGTAAGATCTTCCATCCTTCGGGATGGGAATGGATTGAGGGGCTGGTCGAAAGACTGGCCCCTTTTTCTATGCAGGGTTTAGGGCCGGGCTGTGCGGGGCGGGTGATCCGGTCGGCCGATTGTGACGGGCTGGCAAAAGATGGAAATCGGGTGACAATTTGGATCGCTTAGAGCATCGTGCGGAAAAGCAGGAACCGGTTTTCTGCAAAAAAACGATGCGATAACAAAAACTAGAGCGCGCGACCTGCTCCAGATTTAACGCAGCGCACTCTAGGCAACAAAAATGCGCCTTGCCGCGTTCGCCCTGGCAGCGTCCTTCTCGGGAGTGTGTTCATCATGAAAATTGCCGCAATCCTTATGGCACTGCCTCTGGCTGTCCTGGCGTCGGCCTGCGCGACAAGTTCGTCGGGCGGTGCGCCCGCTGCCGATGCTGCCGCGCCGATGGTGCATGCGAAGCTGCTGGCCGGGGATGGTTCCGCGCGGGGAGAGGCGATGGTGACGCAAGCGGGCGATGGCCTGCATGTCGTCGTGCATGCGCAGGGGCTGACGCCGGGCATGCATGCCGTGCATATCCATATGACCGGGAGCTGCACGCCGCCCGACTTCACAAGTGCCGGTGGGCATTGGAACCCGACCGGGCACAAGCATGGCAAGGATAATCCGGACGGCATGCATATGGGTGATATGCCCAACATGATCGCTGGCGCGGATGGCGGGGGCGAGATGGAATATGTTATTCCCGGCGGCACGATCAATGGCGGGGCGACACCCCTTCTGGATGCTGACGGCGCGGCGGTCGTCATCCATGCGCAGGCCGATGACAACAAAACCGATCCGGCGGGCAATGCAGGCGGGCGAATTGCTTGCGGCGTGCTGTCGGCGGGATAGGCTCGGGAGAGGCGCGGCCGATCGTCGCGTCTGCTGTCTGGTAGGGCATTTTCAGGACGGCGGTTCGGGAAGGCGGTAACGAAGTGAGGACGCGTTTCCGCTTATCGGGAAAGACTGTCGGGGCGGGCGGCCCGCATCGAATTGGGGGCGATGTGCTTCAGCTTGTTTCGGCCCGGTAGCGTTCGACCATATGATAGGCCGGACCGGCCTGGCCCAGATGGCTTTCGAACAGGGCGAAGTCTTCGACGGTGAAAGGTGCGCTCTTGAGGTCGGTGTGGCGGGCCATGAACGTCTCCATGGAACCGGATGTCCGCCCGAAGCGGGCCAGCGTGACATGCGGGAAATAGCTGCGGTCATCCGGCGGGAGGCCGGCGCGGATGCAGGCTCGGTCGACCTTTTGGTGAAGCTGGATGAGCGGATCGTGCGGCTGGGCGCCCGCCCATAGCGTGTGGACATGACCCTTGCGGTCGAAACAGCCGACGCTGGACAGGGTCAGCTCGAAAGGCGCAAATCTTATTGCGGCCAGCGCGTCGGCCAGGTCATTGGCTTGATGGCGGTCGACCTCGCCCACGAAGCGCAAGGTGAGGTGAAGTTGGTCGTCATCCTGCCAGCGCGCGCCCGCGATCCCGTTCATCAGGCCGAGCAGTCCGGCGCGGATGTCGGCAGGCGGACGGATGGCGACGAACAGACGATGCATGATTTCCCTATAACCTTTCCATCGCAATAAGTCAGGTCGCGCTCCCCGCTTGAATTGAGCGTGGGATAAGCCGATAATAGGGGTATCGGCTGTGTCATGCCGGTGAAGGAGATTATCTCATGGCCAATTGGTCCGATCCGCGTTCCGTTGCGGGTTTTGGCGGCACGACGGTTGCGCGCGGGGAGGCGTTCGACGCTGGCCTGCGCAGCTATATGCTGTCGGTCTACAATTATATGGCGAGTGGCGTGCTGCTGACTGGCGTGGTCGCCATGCTGTTCGCGTCGAGCGGCCTTGCCTATCAGATCCTGGCGGGACCCGGGATATTGAAATATGTCATCATGTTCGCGCCATTGCTGTTCGTGATGGTCATGAGCTTTGGCGTCAATCGCCTGTCGACCTTTGCGATGCAGGCGATGTTCTGGGCCTATGCCGCGGTGATGGGCCTGTCGCTTTCGTCGATCCTGCTGGTCTACACGGGTACGTCGGTGGCGCAGACCTTCTTTGCGACGGCGGCTGCTTTTGCGGGGCTCAGCCTCTGGGGTTATACGACGAAGCGTGACCTTTCAGGCTTCGGCACGTTTCTGATCATGGGTGTCGTCGGCCTGCTGGTCGCCAGCCTCATCAACCTGTTCTTCCGGTCGAGCGCGATGAATCTGGTGATCAGCTTCATCGGCGTGCTGCTGTTCGCGGGACTGACGGCTTATGACACGCAGAAGATCAAGAGCATCTACGCCTATGTCGCGGGTACGGACATGATGGGCAAGTCGGTGGTGATGGGGGCGCTGAACCTCTATCTCGACTTCATCAATATGTTCCTGTTCCTGCTGCGCTTCATGGGCAATCAGCGGAACTGAAAGCGGTTCCTGGCTGAGATAAGGAAGGCCCGGCGGAGTGGTTCGCCGGGCCTTTTGTTTTTTGGGCTTAGTGGGGGATGGGGAGCGGATGATCTATTTGCGCGGTTTCCTAGAAGCGCACCTTGCTCCTGCGCAGGCACTCGAATGAGACGAGTGGTTCATGAGAGCCCAGTCCTGCCCTTAGTGGATCATCGCAACGTCTGAACTGGGCTCCTGCCTGCGCAGGAGCACGTATCGCTGAACGGCAGGAATTGGCCATTTCCGGCCGTGCTCCACGCGCTCTAGGCGGGTTTCTGCATCTGGGCGATGAGGGCGTTGTCCAGCTCCTTCTGCCGCCGATAGGCTGGGCGTTCGCGCAGGCGGGCGGCATAGGCTTCGAAACTGGGGCGGCTGGGGATGGTGCCGAAGCTCAGGCCCCAGTCGATCTGGGAACCGACATAGACGTCAGCGGCGGTGAACTGGTCACCGCAAATCCAGCCGGGGCCGGAGACGGCATGCTCCAGTGCGTCGATCGCATGGTCGAATGTGCCATAGCCCGCCATGCGTTCGCGGTCTTCGGGAACGACAAAGCCAAGCGCCTTGTTGGTGATGGCGGCCTCGACAGGGCCGGCGGCGAAGAACAGCCAGCGATAATAGTCGGCTCGGTTGCCGGTCGAGGGCGCAAGGCCCGCGGCGGGAAAGGCGTCGGCCAGATAGGCGCAGATGGCGGCGCATTCCGTTATCGTCTTGCCGGCGTGGACGATGGCCGGAACCTTGCCCATGGGGTTGACCGCGAGGTAATCGGCGGACTTCATGCCGCCCGCGCCATAATCCAGCACGATCATCTCATAGGGCTGGCCGACTTCCTCCAGCATCCAGCGGGCGATCTGTCCCCGCGACATGGGGTTGGTGTAGAAGGTGATGGTTTCAGCCATGGCATGCTCTCCTGCGGTCAGCGGGCGTCTTTCTGGATCGCGCGGGGATTGCGCCCCGGATCGTGGAAGCGGTCCGGCAGTCCCATCCGGCGGGTTTAGCATTGCTCAAGAAAAAGGGCGACCCGTTGGGCCGCCCTTTTCATTGATTCCCGCCGGCTTTTACTTGGCTGATTCCGCCGGCTTCGCCTTGCCGCCCTTCTTGCCTTTTTTGGGGGCGGCGGGGGTGATTTCGAAGGCGAGGGCGTCGTCCTTCAGCCGGACATGGACCTCTCCGCCATGGACCAGCTTGCCGAACAGCAGTTCCTCGGCCAGCGGCTGCTTGATCTTCTCCTGCATCAGACGGCCCATCGGGCGGGCGCCATAGAGCTTGTCATAGCCGCGCTTGGTGAGCCAGGCCTTCGCCTCGTCGTCCAGGGTGATGTGGACGTCGCGGTCGGCCAGTTGCAGTTCGAGTTGCAGCACGAACTTGTCGATGACCCGCGCCACGATTTCCGGCGGCAGATAGCCGAAGGGCACCACCGCATCCAGGCGGTTGCGGAATTCCGGGGTGAAGAGCTTCTTCACCGCGTCCTCCTGCACATCTTCGCGGGTGAACTCACCAAAGCCAATGCTTTCCTTCGCCATGTCCGACGCGCCGGCATTGGTGGTCATGATGAGGATGGTGTTGCGGAAATCCACCGACTTGCCATGGTGATCGGTCAGGCGGCCATTGTCCATCACCTGCAACAATATGTTGAACAGGTCCGGGTGAGCCTTTTCGACCTCGTCGAGCAGCAGCACGCAGTGCGGATTCTGGTCGACCGCATCGGTCAGCAGGCCGCCCTGGTCATAGCCGACATAGCCCGGAGGCGCGCCGATCAGGCGGCTGACCGAATGGCGTTCCATATATTCCGACATGTCGAAGCGCTGGAGCGGGATGCCGAGCAGATGGGCGAGCTGCCGCGCAACCTCCGTCTTGCCGACGCCGGTGGGGCCGGAGAAGAGATAGTTGCCGATCGGCTTGTCGGGATCGCGCAGGCCCGCCCGCGACAGCTTGATCGCGGAGGACAGCACCTCGATCGCCCGGTTCTGGCCGAAGACGACGCGCTTCAAATCCGTGTCGAGCGTTTCGAGGACCGACTTGTCGTCCGCCGAGACGGTCTTGGGAGGAATGCGAGCCATGGTCGCTATGACCTGCTCAATCTCCCTGGGCGTGATCGTCTTCTTGCGCTTGCTCGGCACCACCAGCATCTGCATCGCGCCGACCTCATCGATCACGTCGATCGCCTTGTCCGGCAGCTTGCGGTCGTTGATGTAGCGCGCCGACAGTTCCACCGCCGCCTTGATCGCGTCGGGAGTGTATTTGACGTTGTGATGCTCCTCAAAGGCGCTGCGCAGCCCAGCGAGAATCTTGATCGTGTCCTCGACCGTGGGTTCGTTGACGTCGATTTTCTGGAAACGGCGCAGCAGGGCGCGGTCCTTCTCGAAATGGTTGCGGAACTCCTTGTAGGTGGTGGAGCCGATGCAGCGGATCGTGCCGCCCGATAGAGCGGGCTTCAGCAGGTTGGATGCATCCATCGCGCCGCCTGACGTTGCGCCCGCGCCGATTACCGTGTGAATCTCGTCGATGAAGAGGACCGCGTGGGGCATCTTCTCCAACTCGGTGACGACCGCCTTTAGCCGTTCCTCGAAATCGCCGCGATAGCGGGTGCCGGCCAGCAGCGCGCCCATGTCGAGCGAGTAGATCACCGCTTCCTTGAGGACATCGGGAACCTCGCCCTCCACGATCTTGCGCGCCAAGCCTTCCGCGATGGCGGTCTTGCCCACGCCCGGATCGCCCACATAGAGCGGGTTGTTTTTCGACCGGCGGCAGAGGATCTGGATCGTCCGATCGACTTCGGAAGCGCGGCCGATCAGCGGGTCAACCTTGCCCCGCGCCGCCTTCTCATTGAGGTTGACGGTGAACTGCTCCAAGGCACTGTCCTTCTTGCCCTTGCTGTCCTGCGCCTTCTTTTCCTCCTCCTGAGCGCCCTTGGTCTCGCGCTGCTCAGGGGCGGCCGTGCCCTTGCCGACGCCGTGGCTGATATAGCTGACGGCATCCAGGCGGCTCATATCCTGCTGCTGGAGGAAATAGACGGCGTAACTCTCCCGCTCGGAGAAAAGCGCGACGAGCACATTGGCTCCCGTCACTTCATCTTTTCCAGAGGACTGGACGTGCAGGATCGCGCGTTGGACCACCCGCTGGAAGCCGCTGGTGGGCGAGGGGTCGCTTGCGCCCTCCACCTTCAGGCTGTCCAGTTCGGAGTCCAGATATTGCGTCACCGCGTCGGACAATTCGCCAAGCTCCACGCCGCAGGCCTGCATCACCTTCGACGCATGTTCATCGTCGATGAGCGCGAGCAGCAGATGCTCCAGCGTCGCATATTCGTGACGACGCTCCGAAGCGTGGGTCAGCGCATTATGCAAGGTGGTTTCAAGGGCGGATGCGAAAGATGGCATGTCTTTTATACTCCTGACCCCAAAGGAGGGGCTGTACTTGAACCATATGTCGGCATTGCTCGACGATGGATCAAGGTGCGACCCGAGACCACCGGAATTGCCAGACTGCCCATGCCCCTTGAAACCCGAAGAAGTTGAACTCCCGTGGAGTCGCGAAGGGCAAGACGCGGGTTCATCGCTTGAATAACGCCTCGGCACTTGCCTTGTGGTTAACGGCGCTTTCAATCTTCGATCGGGTGCGGGCGATTTCGCCCTCCAGCGCGGTGATGCGCGCATTGAGATCGGCCACGGACAGGGGACCCAGATCCTGTCGAAGCAGTAGGGTCAGCGGATCATCGGCCTTTCTGGGGCGATCGTCATCCATGTCCATGAATCGCAATGTTGACCCTGTAGGCCAGTCTGTCAATAAGGCCTTCATTCCGCCCATCGATTTTAGGTGCGGTGCAACATTTGCCGCGGGGGCAGCATGGCGATAGAAAGCCCAAGGCCAAGCGAAACGGTGCCGGGTGAAATGACGGCGGTCGGCATAAAGGTTCCGGGCGGGCCGGAGGCGCTGGTGCCCGAGCGGCGGCCGGTTCCCGTGCCCGGTCCCGACGAAGTGCTGATCAAGGTCGCGGCTGCTGGCATCAACCGGCCTGACGTGATGCAGCGCCAGGGCAAATATCCGCCGCCGCCGGGCGCCTCGGACATTCCGGGGCTGGAGGTTTCGGGCGTGATCGTCGCCGCGGGCGGGAGCGCCGAACTGCTGGTTGGCCGCCGGGTTTGCGCGTTGTTGCCAGGCGGAGGCTATGCCGAATATGCGGTCGCGCCGGCTGGCCAGTGCCTGCCGGTACCCGACGATTATGATCTGGTGGAGGCGGCGGCCCTGCCGGAGACGTTGTTCACCGTCTGGAGCAACCTGTTCGAGCGCGCCTATGTGGTGGAAGGCGACACGGTATTGGTCCATGGCGGCACCAGCGGCATCGGCACCATGGCGATTGCGCTCTGCAAGCTGTTCGACATTGCCATCATCGTGACCTGCGGCAGCGACGAGAAATGCCTGGCCGCGAAGGCTTGGGGGGCAGATCATGCGATCAACTACCGCACCCAGGACTATGTGGAGGAGGTGAAGCGGATCACCGGCGGGCAGGGGGTGCAGGCCGTGCTCGACATGGTCGGCGGGGACTATGTTCCGCGCAACATCCAGTGCCTGGCGGAAGATGGCCGCCATGTCTCCATCGCGGTGATGAGCGGACCCAAGGCGGAGGTCTTCATTCCAGCGATCATGAGCAAGCGGCTGACCCTGACCGGATCGACGCTGCGCCCCCGCTCCGTGGCGTTCAAGAGCCTGGTGGCCGATGAGCTGATGCGGGTGGTGTGGACCTTTATCGAGCAGGGCAAGCTGCGGCCGGCCGTGGACAGCCGCTTCCCGCTGGCGGAGGCCGCAAAGGCCCATGCGCGCATGGATGCGGGCGATCATTTCGGGAAGATCGTGCTGACGGTTTGATGGAGTGGGGTGTCTGCTTTGGGTGGGAAGCTGCCTTCACCGTAGCCGTCATGCTGAACTTGTTTCAGCATCCATCGTGCCCCACAGGCGGCGGAATGTGAGGAGAAATGGATGCTGAAACAAGTTCAGCATGACGTGTGTGGCAAAGGCAGCTTATGTCTCCTATTGGCCAACCTCGGCCACCCCTTCGTCTTAGAAAGGCTTGCCCCAGAATTTGGCGACCTTCGGGTCTTTCGCGCAGGAATCCCGCAGCGCCCGCCATTGCGCCTGGTCCAGAGCGGGACGATGGGATGCGTACGGTTTGACGGCCGCAGCGAAGCGGCGCTGGCGGTCGGCGGAGAGCGGATGGGAGGAGAGCCAGCTCATCGCTTGCGCCTCCTTCCCATCGCCTTCCTGACCGCCCAGGCGCTGGAAGAAGGCGGCGGTGGCGGCAGGGGAAATCCGGGCCTCGCGCATCTGGTCGATGGCGACGCCGTCCGCCGCGCTTTCCGCCCCCCGGCCATAGCTGAGCGATAGCACGCCGTTCAGATAGCCGCCCGCATTGCCCCCGGCCCCGCCCAGCACCACGCTCAGCCCAAGCTGACGGATCAGCCCCGTCATCGTGTCGCGGTGGCGGACATGGCCGAGTTCATGGCCAAGGACGCCGGCCACTTCATCGGCGGATTGGGCCTGCTGGACAAGGCCATCGAACAGGATGATGCGCCCGCCGGGCAAGGTCACCGCGTTCACCATCGGGATATTGGCGAGCGCAATTTCGCGGGCTTCGTGCTGAGGGTCGATCCGCGCCGCCAGCGCCTGGAGCGCGGCGTCGCCCGAGGGGGTGTGGCAGAAGCGGCCGCCGAAATCGCCCACCATCGCGTCGCCCATTCGGTTTTCCCAGCTTTGCGGGACGAGCGGGGCGATGACGCCGGGCGCTTCGAGCGCGCCCCAGACGATCAGGGCGGCGACCGCCGTGAAGGCTCCCGCCGCCGGCCAGAAACCGAAGCGGTCGATCCAGCGGCCATAGCGTTCCCCCTTGGGCAGATGCGCGGCGATGCTGGATGGTGCCTCGCCGGAAAAGCCCATGCGCCAGCCGGGGATCGCGCCGTGGCCATAGGCCGAACGCCCGCCCTGGGCGCCGATGACGGTAAGGTCGCTCCAGTCGGTGGGCGCGCCGACCCAGCCGCTTTCCGGTTCCTCCAGCACGAAGCCGGCGCCGGCAGGGCGAAGCAGGACGTTTCGCCGGACCGCCGTCACGCCGTCATAATGCCAGAGCCGGAAATCCGACATGCCGGTCAGAAAGCCCCCACGTCGAGCGCATCGAGCAGGCCTTCGCCATGGCGGCTGGTCTTCGTCTGCGACTGGGTGAGTTCGTCGGTGTAGATGGTGCCGGTCGCGCCCATATGGGTCACGAAGAACTTCCAGTGGCGATATTGCAGGAAGATCGCGCCGATGCCGAGCGTGCAGAGCACCAGAGCGATGTCGCCCAGGAACAGCAGGAACCAGTCCTTGGTCCGGGCATAGAAATGGAAGTTGAGGCCGGTGAGCGACAGCCCCTCCACCGCTTCCCGGAAGAAACTGGCGTAGAAGGCGAGCGCGATCAGGCCGAGACCGGCATAGATCGCCACCACGAAGACCAATATGCCAAGGAACATGCCGGCGACCTTCCCGGCATCGCCGCCGGGCTGCATGCCGCCAAAGGGAACTGCCACAAAGGCCAGGATCGCGCCGATGATGACGGCCGCTATGGGAAACAGATAGAAAAGCAGAAACCGCCGGAAGGTCGGCCCATGATCGCCCGCCGCCTCGAAACTGTGCGGGCCGAAGCTCATCTTGTTCCAGCGCTCGTTCCACAGCGACATCATCGACCAGGGGATCATCAGCCCCGCCGCCAGGCTGCCGACGGCGCTTTTCCACATATAGGAAATGCCGTAGCCGAAGCCTTGATCGTCGCTGCCGCCGCGGATGCCGTGCCACCAGGTCCGGCTCAACCGGTAACGCAGCGCGCGGAAGCGGGCGAGGCCGACCATGTAGAAGATCGTCACGAAGGCCGCGAGCGTCAGGATCGCGGCAATGCCCTCATGCCCCTGGAGGATGAGCGCCTGCGCGCCGAATTGCAGGAAGAGGAAGGGAAGGCCGATCAGCGCCAGCACCATCAGGAAGCCAAGGAACAACTCCTTGCCCGTGCCGGTCCATTCCAGCCGGTCGTCGATGAAGCGCGTGTTCGCCCAGAGATAGCGCCGCGTCCGCGTCGTCGCCCAGAAACGATAAATGCCCAGCGTGACGATCGTCAGCAGCAGGTTGGTGAAGGCGATCGGCGCATAATCGCGCCAATTGCCCTCAAAGGCGAAGCCGTCGCCGCCAATGCGTTCCTGATCCATGATAACCCCCTGTAGCCCTGCGGCAGAAGACTATGGCAACGGCAGCGGGTCAAGGGGGATCGGAACCGTTTCGGCGGCTATTATGCTGAAAAATCAGAATTCGGCGTAGCGTTCATTGCCGATGAAGCCGAGCTTCTCGACCCCGGCGCGGCGGATGTCGGCCAGCACTTCGTCGACCGTGACGTAGCGGGCGGCGGCGTCCGGCTGGAACTGGAGTTCGGGCTCGACGGGAAGGCGCAGCGAGGCGGCGAGATATTGGCGGAGCGTGAACCGGTCGATCGCCGCGCCATTCCAGCGGATGACGCCGGACGCATCGATAGCGACCCTGTTCTTGACGGTGTTGATGGGCGTCGGGAGCAGTTCCTTCGGCGTTTGCGGCAGATCGACCGCGATGCTGTGCGTCTGGATCGGGATGGTGATGATGAACATGATCAGCAACACCAGCATCACGTCGATCAACGGCGTGGTGTTCATGTCCGACATGGGGGTGTCCTGTCCGGCGCTGTTGGGTCTTGCGAAGCTCAAAGCCATTTGCGTCCCTTTCGTTGAGATAATGATATATCAACACATGAAACATGCCTCGATCGACCGTTCCTGGCAAGAGGGCTACCGGCGTTTGTTTGGCGTATCATGCAGGTCGTTGGCTGTTCCGGTCGACTTCGGAACGCTCTATTGACAGGACGGGCGGCCCATTTATGGGGAAGGCGCGGTTTTTTCGGCCGCGCAATATGCCATTTTCACAGAAAGACCCTCCGTGTCCGCCATGCTCAAGATCACCCTGCCCGATGGTTCCGTGCGTGAAGTCGCGCCCGGCACTACCCCGGCGGACATTGCGGCGGCGATCGGGCCGGGTCTGGCCAAGGCCGCCATCGCCGCGCGAGTCGATGGCGAGCTGCGCGACATCATGCGGCCGCTGGAGCAGGATTCGCAACTGGCGCTGGTGACGTCCAGAGATGAGGCGGATGCGCTGGAACTGGCGCGGCACGACTTCGCCCATGTGCTGGCGGAGGCGGTGCAGGCTTTGTTTCCGGGGACGCAGATCACGTTCGGGCCTTCGACCGACGATGGCTTTTATTATGATTTCGCGCCGAAGGATCGGCCGTTCACCGAGGAGGACCTGCCCGCCATCGAGGCGAAGATGCGGGAGATCATCGCCGCCGACAAGCCGCTGCGCCGGGAGGTGTGGAAGCGCGAGGATCTGATCGCCCGCTGGAAGGCCGAGGGCGAGACGTTCAAGGCGGAGTGGGCCGTCGAACTGCCCGAGGGCGAGGAATTGACGGTCTATTGGTCCGGCGCCGATTGGCTCGACATGTGCCGTGGTCCCCACCTCGCCTCCACCGGCAAGCTCGATCCGGCGGCGTTCAAGCTGACCCGCGTGTCGGGCGCCTATTGGCGCGGCGACCAGAAGAATGCGATGCTGAGCCGCATCTACGGCACCGGCTGGCTCAACAGGAAGCAGCTCGATGCGCATCTGACGCGTCTGGAGGAGGCGGCGAAGCGCGACCATCGCAAGCTGGGCGCGGAGATGGACCTGTTCCACCTTCAACAGGAGGCGCATGGGTCGGTGTTCTGGCACCCCAAGGGCTATCTGATCTGGCGCGAACTCGAAGCCTATATGCGCCGCGCCATCGACGGTGCGGGCTATCGCGAGGTCAAGACGCCGCAGGTGATGGACGCGCGCCAGTGGGAACAGTCCGGCCACTGGGGCAAATATCGCGAGAATATGTTCGTCATTCCCGACGAAGTGCCCAATGTCGAGGATGAAGGCCCGCTGGTATCGGACGACGCCGACTGGATGGCGCTCAAACCCATGAACTGTCCGGCGCACATCCTGATCTTCAAGCAGGGGATCAAAAGCTATCGCGACCTGCCGCTGCGCTTCTACGAAAATGGCTGCTGCCATCGCAACGAGCCGCATGGCGCGTTGCACGGCCTGATGCGCGTGCGCCAGTTCACGCAGGACGACGCGCATATCTTCTGCCGCGAGGATCAGATCGTCGAGGAAGTGCGGGCTTTCTGCGCGCTGGCCGACCGCATCTACAAGGATTTCGGTTTCACCTATTCGATCAAGCTGGCGCTGCGCCCGGACAAGCGCTTCGGCACTGAGGAGATGTGGGATCAGGCCGAGGAAGAGCTGCGCAATGCGGTCGCCGCGGCGGGGCTCAATACGCCCGAATATGGCTGGGAAGAGCTGCCGGGCGAGGGCGCCTTCTATGCGCCCAAGCTGGAATGGCATTTGACCGACGCGATCGGACGCACCTGGCAGGTCGGCACGATCCAGTCGGACCGCGTGCTGCCGGAGCGACTCGACGCCTCCTATGTGGGCGAGGATGGCGAACGGCATCGGCCGGTGATGCTCCACCGCGCGATTTTCGGTTCCTATGAGCGCTTCGTCGGCATCTTGATCGAACATTATGCGGGCAAATTCCCGCTCTGGCTGGCGCCGGTGCAGGCGGTTGTGGCGACCATCGTGTCCGACGCCGACGGCTATGCGCAGACGGTCGTCGAGAAGCTGCGGGCGGCAGGAATCCGGGCGGAAACCGACGTGCGGAACGAGAAGATCAACTATAAGGTGCGCGAGCAGAGCTTGGCGAAAGTGCCGAATTTGCTGGTCGTCGGCCGCCGCGAGGCGGATGAGGGCACGGTCGCGCTGCGCGAACTCGGCAAGGAGGGACAAAGCATCCTTTCGGTCGAAGATGTCATCGCCCGTCTTGCAAAAGGGGCCCGCGCACCTGATATGCGGTGAGGCAGCAATGCCACATGGGGCTGGTGAATCCGCAACTGCGGGCTTGCCGCCCCTTTCGGCTTTGCGCTAAAGGGCCGCCAGAGTCGTTGTTACAACTTCCATAGGAGAAGCCGCTATACGTCCCCCAATGATGCGCCGCCCGATGGCGCCGCCGCCTAAGTCTGGTCCCCGTTACAACGAGTTCATCACCGTGCCCAAGGTGCGCGTGATCGACGACGAAGGCGAAAATCTGGGCGTGATGTATACGCAGGAGGCGATCGAGCGCGCCTATGAGATCGGGCTGGACCTGGTCGAAGTGTCGCCCACCGCCGATCCGCCGGTCTGCAAGTTTCTGGACATCGGCAAATATAAGTACGAAGCCCAGAAAAAGGCGAATATCGCCCGCAAGACCCAGAAGACGCAGGAACTCAAAGAGATCAAGATGCGTCCGAACATCGACGATCATGACTATGATACGAAGATGAAGAAGGTTCATGATTTCATCGGTGACGGCGACAAGGTGAAGATCACCCTGCGCTTCCGTGGCCGCGAATTGTCGCACCAGCAGCTCGGCATGCAGTTGCTCCAGCGCGTGGCGGAAAATGTGGGCGAGATCGCCAAGGTCGAAGCCTATCCGCGCATGGAAGGCCGCCAGATGCTGATGGTGTTGGCGCCGAAATAACGCTTCGGCTTTTGGGGTGTGCTTGTCGGGCGGGGTCTGGATGCAGGCTCCGCCCGATGCGTTTTCCAGGTTCGGAAGTCCGCTGCTTTTGGCCAAAAGCGTAGCATTTCCGTCATATTCGCTGCGGAGTTGTAACATAGGCCCGCTAAGGATTCGCTTCTGAGGGAAACAGCTCAGGGGCCGCATCATGAACGCCATCACGCGCCTGCCTTTTCTGGCGGATCTGGACGATGGTGCCGACGACAAATTCGCCATTCCCGAACGGGAAGGGAAGCGTCGCCGCTATCGCACGATCTGGATTTCGGACATTCATCTGGGCACGCGCGGCTGCAACGCGAAGATGCTGATCGACTTCCTCGACAGCGTCGACAGCGACACCATCTATCTGGTGGGCGACATCATCGACGGCTGGCGACTGAAGAGGCGCTTCTACTGGCCCGCCGCGCATAATGACGTGGTATGGCGCGTGATGAAGCGCGCCAAGCGTGGCACCCGCGTCGTCTACATCCCCGGCAATCACGATGAGATGTTCCGCCAGTTCACCGGCCTCAGCTTCGGCGGCGTCGAAATCCGGCGCAAGGCGATCCATGAAACCGCCGATGGGCGCAAGCTGCTGGTGCTCCATGGCGACGAGTTCGACACGATCATGCTCGCGCACCGCTGGCTCGCCTTCATCGGGGATGCGGCCTATACCATGCTGATGCGCGTGAATGTCGTCGTGAACGCGGTGCGCCAACGCATGGGCCTGCCCTATTGGTCGCTGAGCAAAATGGCCAAGCACAAGGTCAAGAACGCCGTCGAATTCATCTCCCGCTTCGAGGAAGTGGTGGCGCATGAGGCCGGATCGCGCGGCGTCGATGGCGTGGTCTGCGGCCATATCCACAATGCCGAAATCCGCGAGATCGCGGGCGTCCACTATTATAATGACGGCGACTGGGTGGAGGGCTGCACCGCGCTGGTAGAGCATTTTGACGGCCGGATGGAAGTATTGCACTGGGCCGATGAGATCGCGAAGCGCACGGCCGACGAACCGTCGCGGATCGCGGCCTGACGGGAGGGGAGCCGATGCGCCCGCCCCCCATGCGCATAATCATCGTGACCGACGCCTGGAGCCCGCAGGTGAACGGCGTCGTCCGCACGCTCCAGACCATGCAGACGGAACTGGAGAAGATGGGGCATGAGGTGAAGGTGATCTCCCCCGACCTCTTCGGTTCCATCCCTTGCCCGACCTATCCGGAAATCCGCCTGGCCTTCGCCCGGTCGACGGTGGTGGGGCAGATGATCGCCGCTTTCCGTCCCGATGCGATCCATCTGGCGACCGAAGGACCGCTCTGCCTTGCGGCGCGGCGCTGGTGCCTGCGCAGCGGCATCCGCTTCACCACCGCCTATCACACCCATTTTCCGGACTATGTGGCGCAGCGCACCGGCCTGCCCGCAGCCTGGTTCTGGCGCTATATACGCTGGTTCCATGGGCCGGCCGAAGCCGTGCTGGTGTCGACCGGGTCGGTCAGGCAGCAATTGCGCGCCCATGGGCTGGCGCAGGTGCGCGCATGGGGCAGGGGGGTGGACCTGGCCGCCTTCACGCCGCGGGCGACGCCGCCCGCCACCTTTGCCGACCTGCCGCGCCCGATCCAGCTTTATGTCGGCCGCGTCGCGATCGAGAAGAATCTGGAGGCTTTCCTCGCCAGCGACCATCCGGGCACCAAGGTGGTGGTGGGCGACGGCCCGGCCCGCGCCATGCTGGAAAAGGCCTATCCGCAGGCGCATTTCCTGGGGCCGATGTTCGGAGCGGAGTTAGCCGGGGCCTATGCCGGCGCCGATGTCTTCGTCTTTCCCAGCCGCACCGACACGTTCGGGCTGGTGATGATAGAGGCGCTGGCCTGCGGCACGCCGGTCGCTGCCTATCCGGTCACGGGTCCGGTCGACATCGTTACCCCGGAAACCGGCGCATTGTCGGACCGGCTGGAGGATGCCATCGCCGCTGCGCTCCTCTGCGACCGCAAGACCTGCGCCGCCTATGGCCAGAGCTTCAGTTGGGAACGCAGCGCGCAGGAATTCCTGGCCGGCCTGCACAATATCGGTCCCCAGGCGCTCGACAGCGCGGCTTGACGCTTTTCCTTGCCGTTGCTGGCGGGATGCACTATCTCAGGTCGGGCGTGGCCGCCCTGCTTGGGCGGCCCTTGTTGTTTTTAGTGCCGGAGAATTCCCGTGTCCCAGCCTCTCATGCCCCATGCGACAGCCAGTTGGCTGGTCGACAACACTGCGCTGAGCTTCGACCAGATCGCGGAGTTTTGCGGGCTGCACATCCTGGAAGTGCAGGCGATTGCCGACGATACCGCAGGCACCAAATATACCGGCCGCGATCCGGTGCGCGCCCATGAAATCACGATGGAGGAAATCCACAAGGGCGAAAGCAATCCGGATTACCGTCTGAAGATGCTGAAAGGCCCGGAGCCGGTCCGCCGCACCAAGGGGCCGCGCTACACCCCGGTGTCCAAGCGTCAGGACAAGCCGGACGGCATCGCCTGGATATTGCGCAACCATCCGGAGATTTCGGACGGCGCCATCGGCAAGCTGATCGGCACCACCCGCACCACTATCGCCGCGATCCGCGACCGCACGCACTGGAACATCTCCAACATCGTGCCCAAGGACCCGGTGACGCTCGGCCTCTGCTCGCAGCGCGAACTGGACGCGCTGGTGACGAAGGCGGCGAAGAAGGCGGGCATTGAAGCCCCCACCGATTCGCGCCTGGACGGCGACCGCGAGGCGCTGATCAACGAACTGCGCCGCGAACGCGACGACGCCACCCGCCGCGCCGAACAGGCGCTGAAAAGCGAGTCCGACCTGATTTCGGGCGCCGCGAAAATCCTCGATCCGTTCAGCGACAATAAGGGTCAGGTTTGATGCCGTAACGTCATTCCGCCGCGCGCGGAATGACGGTGGCGGAAAGCTGAGAGGGGTCGTGCCTGGCTGCAAGGCGCGGCCCTTTTTGTCGTGCTTTACGCTTGCGTAAAGGGAAGGCGTAACTTACACCTGTACAAATGGAGAGCAGCGAAAAGATCTGGAAAACCCGCTATAATCATCCCTCCGCCTGGGAGCAGACATTCCCGCCCTTGTCGATGGTGGACATGGTGGCGAACAGCGCCGCAGCCAATCCGCAAGCGGTGATGATCGATTTCATGGGCCGCAAGACGACCTATGGCGAAATGTTCCATGTCATCAGCCAGGTCGCTCGGGGATTGCAGGATCTGGGCGTCCGGAAGGGCGATCGGGTCGGCCTCTATCTTCCCAACGTGCCCCATTATGTCGCGGCCTATTATGGCGCGATGATGGCCGGGGCCACCGTCGTCAATTACTCCCCGCTCTACACCGCCGCCGAACTGGAGCATCAGGTCGAGGATAGCGGCACCAAGATCCTCTTCACCCTGTCGGCCAAGGCGTTGTTGCCCACGGCGCTGGAAGTGCTGGACAATAGCAGTCTGGAACGGCTGGTCGTGGGTTGCGTGGCGGAGGTGCTGCCGCCCGCCAAGTCGGTGCTGTTCCGCCTGTTCAAGCGCAAGGAGACCGCCACGGTCCCGCATGATCCGCGCATCACCCATTATGCCGATCTGCTGCGTCATGGCGATGACCCCGCGCCCGTCGCGATCGACCCGGAGCAGGACATTGCCCTGCTGCAATATACCGGCGGCACCACCGGCCGGCCCAAGGGCGCGATGCTGACCCATCAGAATCTGACCGCCAATGCGCGGCAGGTTCGCCTGATCGATCCGCATCCCGAAGCGCCGGACCGCATATTGGCGGTGTTGCCCTTCTTCCATGTCTTCGCCAACACCTGCGTGCTCAACCGCACGGTGCTGAACGGCGGCGAGATGGTGATGCTGCCGCGTTTCGAGGGCACGCAGGTGCTGGCCGCGATCCAGCGGACCAAGGCGACCTCGCTGCCCGGCGTGCCCACCATGTACCAGGCGTTGCTGGATCATCCCGCGACGCCGAATATCGACTTTTCCTCCCTGCGCCTGTGCATTTCCGGCGGCGCGCCCCTGCCGCTGGAGGTCAAGCAGCGGTTCGAGGCGATGACCCATAGCAAGCTGGTGGAGGGCTATGGCCTCACCGAAAGCAGTCCGGTCGTCTGCTCCAATCCCTATGAGGGGCTGAACAAGTCCGGCACCGTGGGTCAGCCGGTTCCCGGCACCCGCGTCAAGCTGGTCGACCGCGAAGACCCGACCCGCCCAGCGCCCGCAGGCGAACCGGGCGAGCTGGTCTTTGCCGGGCCGCAGATCATGAAGGGCTATTGGCAGCGGCCCGACGCCGACAAGGAGGTGTTCGTCGACGGCTGGCTGCGCACCGGCGATGTCGGGCTGATCGACGCGGACGGCTATGTGAAGATCGTCGACCGGCTGAAGGACATGATCGCCGTGGGCGGGTTCAAGGTTTTCCCGAGCGAGGTCGAGAAGATTCTCTACCACCATCCGGCGGTCAAGGAAGCACTGGTGATCGGCATTCCCGACCATTATCGCGGCGAGTGCCCCAAGGCCTTCGTCACCTTGCAGGAGGGGTCCGGCATAGACGGCGCCGCGCTCAAGGACTGGCTGAACCCGCAACTGGGCAAGCATGAGAAGGTGTGCGAGGTGGAGGTGCGCCTCAACCTGCCCAAGACGCTGGTCGGCAAGCTGTCCCGCAAGGAACTGGTGGCCGAGGAACGCGCCAAGGCGGAGGCGGCGACGCAGCAGACTGGAACCGCGGGCTGACTCTTCCTATCTCAGCGGCCAATATAGGATAAGGACGCAAATATGGCCGAAGAGATCGCAACCCTGGCTGGCGGCTGCTTCTGGTGCACCGAGGCGGTGTATCAGAATTTGAGGGGCGTGAAGGCCGTGGAAAGCGGTTATATCGGCGGCGCGCTGCCCGATCCGACCTATGAGCAGGTCTGCTCCGGCGCGACCGGTCATGCCGAGGCGATCCGCATCACCTATGATCCGGCGGTGATCGGCTATGGCGACCTGCTGGACATTTTCTTCGCCACGCACGATCCGACGACGCTCAACCGGCAGGGCAATGACATCGGCACCCAATATCGGTCGGCCATCTTCCCCCATTCGTCCGAACAGGCGGCGGAGGCGAGGGCGGGTATCGAGCGCGCCCAGGCGGATCAGGCGAACCCGATCGTCACCGCCATCGAACCCGACGCGCCCTGGTATCCGGCGGAGGATTATCATCAGAAATATTGGGAGCGGGTAGGGGACCGGAACCCCTATTGCATGGCGGTGATCCCGCCCAAGCTCGCCAAGCTGCGCAAGGGCTTTGCCGAGCGGATCGAAGCGCCCTAACGGTTCGTCGCCCACGGCTTGCCCTGGCCGCCAGCGTCTTTAAGCTGACGGAAATGACAAGCCGGGGAAGAGATATGAACAAGATCGCATGGATGGCCGCGCCGGCTTTGTTGCTGTTCCTGCCGGGCTGCATTGCGCGGACGGCGGCGAATATCGTGACGGCGCCGGTGCGCGCTGGCAGCCAGGTGGTCGACTGGAGCACCACCAGCCAGGAGGAAGCCGACCGCAATTACGGCCGCAAGATGCGCAAGCAGGAAGCGCGCGAAGCCCGCGAACGGAAGAAAGAGGAAGAACACCGCCGCAGCGAATGCCGTGAAGCGGGTTATGATAATTGCGGGTGAGTGATTTCTCGCCCTTTTATCCGGCCCATTCCCACGCGTCATGCTGAACTTGTTTCAGCATCCATTGCGCCTTCGAAACCGCCGCTCATGGAGAGAATGGATGCTGAAACAAGTTCAGCATGACGGTACCCATAGGCGGTCCGCATGAATGCGAATGTTAAGCCGCCGCCCGCCGTAATCGGTCGTTGATCGCCACCCCAATTCCTTCATTCGGGATCGGCGCCACCGCGATCCGCTCCGCCGCGCTCGCATCCGCGATGTGCAAGGCCGCGAACAGATGCGCCGCCGCCTCGCGCATATCGGCGTCGGGACTCAAATTCACATGACAGGGCATCAACCCGAAGCCGATCAGATATTCGTCCTTCTCGGCCTTCAGAGCGTTCAGCCGCACCGGCTTGGATGGCGCATAATGGCTTTCCAACTGCCCCGGCGCCTCGATCTTCGCATTCTCCACGCCCGTCACTACCGGCAGCCGGGTCGCTTCCTCCAGCATCGCCGCCGTGACCGGGCCTGGCCGCAGCAACCGGATGCGGCCGCTTTCCGGCGCGACGATGGTCGATTCCAGCCCTTCGCTGGTCGGCCCTTCGTCCAGGATCATGCGGATCTTGCCGTTGAGGCTCGCCATCACATGTTCGGCCCGCGTCGGGCTGATCGCGCCGCTGCGATTGGCCGACGGCGCGGCGAGCGGCCGGCCACTTTCCCGAATCAACGCCCGCATCGCCGGATGCGCGGGCAGTCGCAGCGCTACTGTCGGTAGCCCCGCCATCACCAGCGGCGACAGCCCGCTGTCCGCTCGCACCGGCAGAACCATGGTCAGCGCGCCGGGCCAGAACCGTTCCGCGAGCTTGTCGGCTACGGGTGAAAAGTCGGCCAGACGCCCGGCCATCTCCCTGTCCGCGACATGCACGATCAGCGGATTGAAGCTGGGCCGTCCCTTGGCGGTGTAGATCGCTGCTACCGCATTGGAGTCCGTGGCGTCAGCCGCCAGGCCATAGACCGTCTCGGTCGGCACGGCGACCGGCTCGCCAGCGCGGATCAGCAGCGCCGCCTCGCGCAGCGCTTCGCTGCCGTAGCGGCAGATTCGGGTGGAAAAGACAGGATTTGGGATGGTCACGACCCCAGCGATATAAGCCCCGATTTCGGGGAGTAAAAGGCCATTGCTACAGAAGAATGACATATGCGCCGCGCTTGCCCCAGAAGCGGGGGAGGGTTAAGCGAGGGCGCCATGAACGATGCCCTGCTGACCCGCATTGCCGAAGCGCTGGAACGGATCGCTCCGCCGCCCGCTTCCTCCGCCGATCTGGCCGCCGCACCTGCCTATGTGTGGAACGGCGCCTCGATCCGTCCGGTAGAGACCTTCGCGCCGGTGGATTATGCCCTGCTGACCGGCATCGACGCGCAAAAGCAGGCGCTGCTTGAAAACAGCCGCCGCCATGCCGCCGGCCATGCGGCGCATGACGTGCTGCTTTGGGGCGCGCGCGGTACCGGCAAGTCGGCCGCGGTCGCCGCGGTCGTCGGCAAGCTGCAGGCGGAAGGGCAGGACATCGCCCTGCTGCAATGCGCGATCGACGAATTGGCCAGCCTGCCGCAGCTCTTCACCATTTTGCGCGACACGCAGCGGCCCTTCATCCTGTTCCTCGACGATCTGGGCTTTGAGGAAAATGGCGTGGGAGACGCCCGTTCGCTCCGTTCGCTGCTGCAAGGCGGCACTGCGGCGCGTCCGGCCAATGTCCGTCTCTATGTGACGTCGAACCGCCGCCATATCGTCCCCCGTCACCTGTCGGAGCAGGACGACCCGGTCAATCCGCGCGACGTGGTGGACGACAAGATGGCGCTGTCCGATCGCTTCGGCCTGAGCCTGGGTTTCCATGCGATCGACCAGGATGCCTATGTCGCCATCGTCGGCGGCTATGCGGCCAGTCTCGGCCTCAGCTTCGAGCCGCTGGACGCGATCCAGTGGGCGACCCAGCGCGGCAGCCGTTCCGGACGCGTGGCCTGGCAATATGTGGTGGAACTGGCCGGGCGTAACGGCCTCACTATCTAGGGTGTGAAGCCAGCCGGAGGTCGGTCAGGCCAATGGGTGGCTTCCTACCATTACCTCTTTCGTCACCCCGGGCTTGACCCGGGGTCCCGCTTTTCTTCTTGGCCGCGTGCTGGAAAAGGCAGCGGGACCCCGGATCAAGTCCGGGGTGACGAAGACTAATGTCCGCTCATGGCCACACCAGACCAAGAACCCGTCACCTCATTTGGCAGCCGTTACCCGCCAGATGACCCCGCCGACATCGTCGCTCACCAGCAACGCGCCCTTGGCGTCCGCCGTGACATCCACCGGCCGCCCGCGCGCTTCGCCCTTGGCTCCCAGAAAGCCCGTCAGCACGTCCATCGGCTTGGCCTTGCCCGCCTCGCCATTGTCGCCAAAGGGCACGAACACGACCTTATATCCCGACAGGGGCTTGCGGTTCCAACTGCCGTGCAGCCCGACAAAGGCGCCGTTGCCGTAAGGCCCACCCAGCGTCACCTTGTCTGCGAAGGTCAGCCCCAGCGCCGCCACATGATTGCCCAGCGCATAATCGGGCCGCTTGGTATATTCGCGGATTTCCGGCCGCTGCGGCTGGACCCGGCGATCCTCGTAACCGCCCCAATAATTCCACGGCCAGCCATAGAAAGCGCCGAATTCCACCCGCGTCAGATAATCAGGAACCAGATCGCTGCCCAGCATGTCGCGCTCGTTCACGACGCCCCACAGCGCGCCGCTCTTGGGCTCGAAAGCCAGCCCCACCGGATTGCGCAGGCCCGAGGCATAGATGCGATAGGCGCCGGTCTTGGGATTGACCTCCAGCACGGCGGCGCGATTATCCTCCGTCGCCAGGTCATTTTCCCCGATATTGCTGTTGGAGCCGACCCCCACATAGAGCAGCCCCTGCGGGCTGGCGGCCAGGCTGCGCGTCCAGTGCATATTGGGTGCCTGCGCGGGCAGGCTCAATATCTTGCGTCCCTTGGCGGCGATCTTCGTTTCGCCCACCTTATAGGGAAAGGCCATCAGCGCATCGGTATTGGCGACGTAGAGCGTGTTCCCGACCAGCGCCATGCCGTAGGGTGAATTGAGCCCCGTCAGGAAAGCCGTCTTCGTCTCCGCCCGTCCGTCGCCATCGGCGTCGCGCAGCAGGGTGATGCGGTTGGCGGAGGGCACGCCAGCCCCCGCCTTGTTCATCAGATAGTTCATCACCCGGTTGACGATGCCGCCGGTCGGTCGCGTGGGGCTGTTGGTTTCCGCCACCAGCACGTCGCCATTGGGCAGGCGCAGCAGCGAGCGGGGATGGTCCAGCCCATCGGCAAAACGGTCGACGCCCAGCCCCTTGGCGGGAACCGGCTTCTCGCCCTTCTTCCACGGCGCCGCTTCCGCGACATTCATCGTCGGGATCATCTCGCTGCGCGGGCTGGTGAAGACTGGCTCCTTGCCGACATCCGCACCGGCGGGAAGCTGCGCCGTATCCCCTCGCGCAAAGTAGAAGAACAGGCCGCCAAGAACGACCAATAGGATGAGGGCGAGGGCGATCAGATGCTTCTTCATGATCCCTCGTTTATGCTGGCCCCCACAGGCTGGCAAGGCGCGCAACCGTCGGGAGCGAAGCTATTTTCCCCGATCGCGCAGCCACAACAGAACAGCGATCACGATCCCCAGCGCCGTGCCGGCCAACAGGCCCGCGCTGGGCTGGCCCATCAGGCCGCCGACGATCGTGCCGCCTAAAATGGTGATCGCCAAAATGGCGCCCGCGCCGATCGGTTCTTTTCTGGCCTTTGTCATCGGCCGTTCCTTGCCACGCGCCGCGATGCATGGCCAGAGGCTTTCCCGCCTGCGCCGTTTCGGGACAGGCCTGTCCCGCCTTGGGATGGCTGTGCCAAGGCGGGACTTGGATAACGGACCGTTCACCCTTGAAAGCCGCGCCGATCCGTCGATAGGCGAAACTGGCATGGGCATTGAAGCGGTGTCCCTACCGTCAGGGTGGGGACTTTGGGGGCCTTGGTCATGAACATACCGTATCTTGCGAATCGCAGGAGCTATGAGGACGCGGCCGAATTAATGGCTCTGTTTGGCGACAATGCAGGCTATGAGGCGGCGGCGCGCGCCGACCGCAGCCGCGATGTGGGCAACCATATCCGCTTTTGCCATTGGCGGCAGATCGAGCGGCTGATCGTGCTGCTCACGCATGAAGGGCCGCTCGGCACTATCCATTGATCTGAAACTTCGCCCGATTCTCTATTCGTCATGCTGAAACAAGTTCAGCATGACGAATGAAGGAATGGTCGAACGCGGATCTAAAGCCGCAGGCCCGATGTCTCCGGCAAGCCGGCCAATATGTTGAGGTTCTGCACCGCGGCCCCAGCCGCGCCCTTGCCCAGATTGTCGAGCGCCGCCACCAGCCGCGCCTGACCCGTCGCTTCATTGCCGAAGACGAACAGCGCCAGCCGGTCGGTCGCCCCGACATGCTCCAGGCGGACCTGGGTCATGGCCGCGCTGTCCTTCAGCGCCTCCACGCTGACGATCGGTGACCCCGCATAGGCCGCCGCCAGCGCCCCATGCACATCCGCCACCGAAGGCGCGCCCGGCATGGCGCGCAACTGCAACGGCACTTCCACGATCATGCCGCGATAGGCGTTGGCGACGGCAGGAGCGAACAAAGGCGGGTGCCGCAAGCCCGAATAGCGCAGCATTTCCGGTCCGTGCTTGTGCGCCAGCCCCAGCCCATAAGGGCGGAAAGCGCTGGGAGCGCCCTCCGCGCCTTCATATTCCGCGATCATCGACTTGCCGCCGCCCGAATAGCCCGAGGCGCCCGACACCGTCACCGGCCAGTCGGCAGGCAACAGCCCGGCCAGCACCAGCGGCCGCACCAGCGCCAGGAAGCCGGTCGGCCAGCAACCCGGATTGGCGACGAAGCGCGCATTGGCGAGCTTCTCCCGATGCCCCGGCTCCAGTTCGGCAAAGCCATAGGTCCAGCCATCGGCCACGCGATGCGCGGTCGACGCGTCGATCACCCGCGTCCGGCCGTTGTCGATCAGCGCCACGGCCTCCCGCGCCGCGTCGTCCGGCAGGCAGAGGATGACGATGTCCGCCGCGTTCAGCGCGTCCCGGCGCGCCGCCGCATCCTTCCGCCTGTCCTCGTCCAGCGTGATGAACGACAATTCCGGGCGGCCCGCCAGCCGCTCGTTGATCTCAAGTCCCGTAGTCCCGACGCCGCCGTCGATAAAAATCTGTGTCATGTGCCGATTCTCCGCCGCGCCGATATGGGTTCCGCATGGTCCGCCGCCAACCGGCCGACGACGTCGGCCAGGGGCTCGATTACCACGCTCATCCAATGGGCGTTGGCATGCAATATAGTGTCGCCGTCGGTCATGATGCCGACATGGCCCGGAAAGAAGATGAAGTCCCCTCGTCGGAGCGGCGCGTCGGGCGCGATCGGGGAACCGATCCCCTCGCGCTGCAGATCGGTGTCGCGCGGTACCTTGATCCCGCACTGGCTGAGCGCGACCTGCACGAGCCCCGAACAGTCGACGCCGCGATGCCCGCGCCCGCCCCAGACATAGGGCTGACCCAGATAGCGCTCCGCCACCGCGACCCAATCGCTTTCCAGCGCGTCGATCGCCGCGACATGGCGCCGATGCACGAAACCTTCGGCGCAGGCGAAGAAATCGCCCTCCGCCTCAGCGGTGAACTGCGCGCCGCGCGGCCAGTAATCGGCAATGGGCGATTTGATGTCGGCGGCGCTGAACAGGGGAGCCGTGCCGGTGATCACGCGGCTGTTCACCACCTCCCGGACGTCCAGCGCCTCCCGCCGGACATAGCCGACATAGCCGTCATGCCCGCAAAAGCCCCAGGCCCAGTCCGCCGTCACGTCCAGCGCGTGGAAGCTTTCGCCGCGCAGCAATTCGCTGACCGCCTGCGCCTTGGGCGTATCGGACGCCAGCACCGGCGCGCCCGCCGCCACGCAGGTCAGTTCGACGGCGCGGGCATAATGGGCGGAAAACAGCACCCCGGCCAGCGCCAGATCGGCCAGGTCGCCGCGCGCGGCATGGACCCGCGTGTCGAGCTTGACCGACCGGCCGTTCAGCTTGAATCGGATGCGTTCAGGCGGAGTGGCCCGCGGAGGAGAAATTGTGGCGTTCATCGCGGCCGGTTCCTGCGATGAAATGGTGAAAGGCGTCAAGAAATTCCGCCCCTTTTGGGGTCCGGGTGATGAAAATATTGCGCCGGTCCGTGGAGTCCCGCTCCCGCCGCAGATACCCGAGCGCCGATAATTTGTTGAGAGCGCGGGTGATCACCGGTTTGGAGACGTTCAGCGCCTCCGCGAGTCCCCTCACCGTATGCGGCCCCGCGCCGATATAGACGGTCAGCATCAGCGCCATCTGCCGGTTGGTGAGGTCGGGCTTTCCCGACCGCACATAATCGACCAGCGTGCGCATCCATTGGCTGAGCGGTTTCAGGCCGGGCCGGTTCAACTCTGCGGCTTCATTCGGGGCAGATTGGGCATCCATGCACCCCCAAACGCACAATAGCCAATCCGGTTGCGTAACGGCCCGCCAAAACAGCTTTCTTTTTACTTTTTATGGCTATAGCGCGCCTGCAGCATGTGGAAGGCGGCGCGCAGCCCCAGCGCTTCGCCGCCCTTGGGCCGCCCCGGCCGCGAGGAAGGTCGCCAGGCGAAGGTGTCGAGATGCACCCAGGGGGTGTTTTCCGGCACGAAGCGCTTCAGGAACAGCGCCGCCGTGATCGCGCCGGCAAAGCCGCCTTCGCCCGCATTGTTGATGTCCGCCACGTCCGACTTCAGCATCTCCGCATAACCATCCCACAGCGGTAGGCGCCATGTCGGATCGTCGACCGCGCTTCCGGCCGCGTCCATCTCTCCGGCCAGCGCGTCGTCATTGGCAAAGAGGGCGGGCAGGTCCGGCCCAACCGCCACCCGCGCCGCGCCGGTCAGCGTGGCATAGTCGATGATCAGTTCCGGCTTGTCCTCGCCCGCCAGCGTCAGCGCGTCGCCCAGCACCAGCCGTCCTTCGGCGTCGGTATTGCCGATCTCCACCGTCAACCCCTTGCGCGACCGCAATATGTCGCCGGGCCGGAAGGCGTTGCCCGACACCGCATTCTCTGCCGCCGGGATCAGCAGATGCAGCCGCACCGGCAATCGTGCGCCCATGACGAGCTGCGCTAGCGCCAGCGCATGGGCCGCGCCGCCCATATCCTTCTTCATCAGCCGCATCGCGGAGGAAGGCTTGATGTCGAGGCCGCCGCTGTCGAAGCAGATGCCCTTGCCGACGATGGCGACCTTCGGATGCTTGGGGTCGCCCCAGCGCAATTCGATCAGGCGCGGCGCGAAGCTCTTGTCCGCCGCCTTGCCGACAGCGTGGATCATCGGAAAGCCATGTTCCAGTGCGTCGCCCTTCGTCACCTTGCATTCGGCGTCGAAACGTTCAGCGACCTTGCGTGCTGCAGCCTCCAGATCGCCCGGCCCCATGTCGGCGGCGGGCGTGTTGACCAGATCGCGCACCAGCGCCACCGCCTCCGCCAATCGCACGGTGCCCTCGATCTGCGCCACCTCCCCGGTCAGCAGCACACGGGCGCCGGCGCCATTCTCCTCCTTGCGATAGCGGTCGAACCGATATTGCGCGGTCAGCCATCCCAGCATCGCCGCGCCAGCGGTTCCCTCCGCCAGCCGATACGTCCCTTCGGGCAAGGTTTCGGCCAGCTTCGCCAGGCACCATGGCCCCAGCTTCTCGCGCGAAGCGACGCCCGCCACCACGGACCAGTCCGCCGGATCGTCGCCGGGCAATATGGCAAGTTCATTGGCCTTGCCCTTGAATTTCTGCGCGGCGGCCAAGGCCCGCACCCGCTCCGGCTGGCTGGCGAGCCAGGCTTCCATGGCTGGCGCATCCACGATCTGGATCGAACGGGCGGCCTGGTTGTTGTCGGCTTTGAGCAGGTCGAAAAATTCAGTCATGACGCATCTGTTTTGAAGAAAGGCGGCCGGGATGGAAAGCGCAATTTTCGTCGCCAGCGGGCCTCCTCCGGCCGCGCTATCATTTGCGTCGGACGGCTCGCAGGCTTAGATTGAACGCAGCTACAATAAGGAGAGATGTGATGATGCACACCGATGACGGCCGGCTCCAGGCCCTTCGCGCCCGCGCCTATGCGCTGGCGGAAAGCGGACGCTTCGACGGGGCGCATGCGGTGGAACAGGCGCTGATCGCGGAAGGCTGGCCCAATGCCGGCGCCGCGCTCCAGAGCAGCTATACGCGCAAGGCGATCAGCGAACGGTGCATGGCGGCTGCCAAGGCGCACTGATGCGCGCCATCAAGGGGAGGGGACGGACGGGACCGCTGCTTGCGGCGGTCCTGTGGCTTGGCGCATGTTCGGCGTCCAGGGATGCGGACGATATGGCTGCGCCCGGCAATGACGTTGCCGCCAGCAATTTCGCCAACCGCATGTCCGGCCAGCCCGAGCCGCCGCCGCCCGCCAAGCCGTTCGAGCAGAAGGAAAAGACCGATCTGCTGGAATTCGGCTACAGCTATCCCGCCCAGGCGGCGCAGATTCCCGCGCTGGCCGATAAATTCGGCAATGCGTTGAAAGTCACCAAGGCCGACGCGCTCAAAATGGCGCGGGAAGATCAGAAGGCGGCGAAGGCTTCCGGTTTCCCCTTCCACGCCCATGCCCTTCAGACCCGCTGGACCGTGACCGCCGACACGCCGCGCTTCCTGGCGCTGGAATCGGAAAGCTATGTCTATACGGGCGGCGCGCACGGCATGACCGGCTATGACGCCCTGCTGTGGGACAAGGATCGCAAGCGCGAAACGGCGGTGGAGGCGCTCATGACCTCGCCGGCTACTTTCGCTGCCGCCATTCGCGACCGCTTCTGCGACGCGCTCGACAAGGCGCGGGCGGAAAAGCGGGGGGCGCCGGTGAAGCGCAGCGACGATGACGACTTCACCACATGCATCGATCCGATGAAGGAGGTGCTGGTGCCCACGTCGAAGGACGGCAAGCTGATCGACGGCGTCACCGTGGTCATCGGCCCCTATAGCGCCGGTCCCTATGCGGAGGGCAATTACGACATTGCGCTGCCCGTCGATGCGGCCATGCGCAACGCGATCAAGACGGAATATCAGGACGCGTTCGTCGCAGCAGAATGACGTCGCCCTGCAATGCGCCGTGCTCCTGCGAAGGCAGGAGCCCAGCTCTGACGTCGGAACTGGGTTCCTGCCTTCGCAGGAACACGTGGTTCAATACGATCCGGCGTTCTGCGGCACCCCATAAAGGTCATGCTCGTCCGCATCCTCGATCAGCACGTTCAGGATGCTGCCCGGTACCAGCCCTTCGCCCACATCGCGCAGGAAGACATTGCCGTCGATCTCCGGCGCGTCGGCCTGGCTGCGGGCCGTGGCGCCGACCGAACCGTCCTCGTCAGCCTCGCCCACCTCATCGATGATGACGGGCAGCACGCGCCCGACCTTGGCGGCGAGCTTGGCGGCGGAGATTGCTGCGGTTTTTTCCATGATCCGCTGATAGCGCTCTTCCTTGACCTCTTCCGGCACCGCGTCGGGCAGGTCGTTGGCGGCCGCGCCCTCGACCGGTTCGAAGCGGAAAGCGCCGACGCGATCGAGCTGCGCCTCATCCAGCCATTGCAGCAGATAGTCGAAGTCCGCCTCCGTCTCGCCGGGGAAACCGACGACGAAGGACGACCGGATCGCGATGTCCGGGCAGATGTCCCGCCATTTGCGGATGCGGTCCAGCACCTTGGCTTCGTTGGCGGGCCGCTTCATCGCCTTCAGCACCGAAGGCGCGGCATGCTGGAACGGAATGTCGAGATAGGGCGTCAGCAGCCCCTCGGCCATCAGCGGGATCACCTGATCCACATGCGGATAGGGATAGACATAGTGCAGCCGCACCCAGGGCGGCGTGCCCTCCGCCGTGCGCAACTGCCCCAACTCGCGGGCCAGATCGGTCATATGGGCGCGGACGTCGCGGCCCTTCCACTGGCGCGTCTCATGCCTTGTGTCGACGCCGTAAGCCGACGTATCCTGGCTGATGATCAGCAGTTCCCTGGTGCCCGCATGCACCAGCTTCTCCGCCTCCCGCAGCACGGCGTCGACGCGCCGCGACACCAGGTCGCCGCGCAGCGAAGGGATGATGCAGAAGGAGCAGCGATGGTTGCAGCCTTCGCTGATCTTCAAATAGCTGTAATGGCGCGGCGTCAGCTTCAGCCCGCCCTCCGGCACCAGATCGACGAAGGCGTTGGGCACCGGCGGCGAGGCTTCATGCACCGCATTCACCACCGCCTCATATTGATGCGCGCCGGTAACGGCCAGCACCTGCGGGAATTTCTGGCGGATCAGTTCCGCCTCATTGCCCATGCAGCCTGTGACGATGACCCGGCCATTTTCCGCGATCGCCTCGCCAATCGCTTCGAGCGATTCCTCCTTGGCCGAATCGAGGAAGCCGCAGGTGTTGACCAGCACGACGTCGGCGCCGGCATAGTCGGCGGACATCTGATAGCCGTCGGAACGCAGCTTGGTCAGGATGCGCTCGCTGTCGACCAGCGCCTTGGGACAGCCCAGCGACACCATGCCGACCTTCGGCGCTTCGGGAATTTTGGTTGCCATGATCGGCGCGCACATAGGGATTTTTGCGCCGAATGTCACGGGGCCACGCAAAAGCTCTCGAAATCAGGCCGGATTGCGGGCTTTCCCGGCCGCATCGCCTTGCACGATCTCGATGATGAGGTCGCCGGTCTGGAGCTTCGCCGCATCCTCCTCCCAGAAACCTATGGCCCGTTCCTGGCGATGGATGCGCACGCCAAGCCCGGTCGCGATGGCCGACAGGGGCTTGCCGATCTCCTCCGGCAGCACGAAACGCTCATGCAGCTTCACTTGGCCGCCCGAAGCGGCGAGGTCCGACATATAGTCCGCGATATGCTGGCCGCTGGTGCTGCCCGCCAGCAGCAGCCCTGCGAAGCTCACCGGATTGATCACGGTGGTCGCGCCGGCCTGCCTTGCGGGCAGTTCATTATCCTCATTGCGCACGACGATGCTGATAGGCAGGCGAGGGGCCAGATGCCGCGCCGTCAGCGTGATGAGGATGGAGGTATCGTCCCGTCCCGCCGACACGATCAGCGTCCGCGCCCGATGGATCGCCACGTCGTTCAGCGTCCGGTCCCGCGTCGAATCGCCGCACAGCACATTGCAGCCCAGCGCCTCCGCCTCGGCCAGCGCTTTCTCGACCGGGTCGACCACCACGATCTCGCGCGGATCGACGCCCCGCGCCAGCAGCTCGCGCACCGCCTCGGCCCCGCTGGTGCCAAAGCCGGTCACGACGATATGATTATGCAGATCGGCCTGAATGCGAGCCATGCGCCACCTGTAGAGGATGTTGCGGAAGAAGAGATTATAGGCCGTCCCCAGGAAGATCAGCCAGACGAACAGCCGGATCGGCGTCACCAGCAGCGCTTCGAACAGCCGCGCTTCCGGACTGACCGGCACGATGTCGCCATAGCCGACCGTCGTGACCGTCACCGTCGTGAAATAGAGCACGTCGACAAAGCTGATCCGGTTGTCGAGATTGTCCTTGAGGCCATCCCGCCCGATCCAGTGGATCAGCAGCACCAGCCCGATCAATCCGAACACCAGCGCCACCCGCCAGGCGAGATCGGCCCAGACCGGTAGCGAAGACCGCCGCCGCAGAAAACCCGCCGCGCTGGACGGCGGCCGGACGGGCACGATCCTCATCGGGCCTTTGTTCCAATCATGTGGAGGGGAAGCATTGCGGGAATGGCAAGGGCAGGAACAGGAAGAAGGAATGTGCGCGACATTGCCACGTCTTTAATCCCCTGATTTTGCCATGGCTAGATTCTGTTCAGTTCCACAACAGATAGAGGTGCTCCTGCGCAGGCACTCGAACGAGACGAGCGGCCTATGAGAGCCTAATTCAGACATTTGCCTTAACGGATCAACGGCGGAACTGGGTTCCTGCCTGCGCAGGAACACGTCGTCAGGCACCTATCCTCCGAACGCGGCCGCCGTCGCCGCCATGGCGCTGTCCTGCGTCAGATCGTAGTGCAGCGGCGTCACCGTCACATAACCCTCGGCAATGGCGGCCAGATCGCTCCCCTCCGGCACGGAATTGCTTTTCCCGAGTCCGAACCAATAATAGTCGTAGCCGCGCGGATCGGTGCCCTGGATGATCTTCGTCCGGTCGACATCGTGGAACCCCTGCCGCACCACGCGCACGCCCTTCACCGCCGCTGGATCGAGCGCAGGGAAATTGACGTTGAACAGCAATCGCGGACTGGCCGGCATGGCGATCAGCGGGCGCAACACCTTCTCACCCCAGGCCAGCGCCGCCGCGAAGGGCACGGCGTCGCCCATGCCCTCCCGCGCATAGACCTGGCTGAGCGCGATCGACTTGATCCCGGAGATCGCGCCCTCCATCGCGGCGGAGACGGTGCCCGAATAGGTCACGTCCTCCGCCAGATTGGCGCCTTGGTTGACCCCGGACAGCACCAGATCGGGCTTGGCATCCTTCATCAGATGCCCGACCGCCATCATCACCGCGTCGGTGGGCGTACCGGTCACGCTATAATGTTTCTCGCCATGCTGGCGGATGCGCAACGGCCGCGTCAGCGTCAGGCTATGCCCCGCGCCCGACTGCTCCTCGCTGGGCGCGACGATCCAGATGTCGTCGGATAGTGTCCGCGCAATCTCCTCCAGCACCGTGAGGCCCGGAGCATGAACTCCGTCGTCATTGGTGAGCAGGATGCGCATATGCCTGGATTCCGTTTGCTTGGAGCGAAGTCGAGAAGCCTGCCCACCCCCCGTTTCTCGACTTCGCTCGAAACGAATGGGGAGGGGTGTTACTGGGGCCGCAACCGGGTCAGGCCACCCATATAGGGCGCCAGCACCTCCGGCACGATGACACTGCCGTCCTCCTGTTGGTAATTTTCCAGCACCGCCACCAAAGTCCGCCCCACTGCCAGTCCTGACCCGTTCAGCGTATGCAGGAAGCGCGTCTGCTTCTCGCCCTCTGGCTTGTAGCGCGCATTCATCCGCCGCGCCTGGAAATCGCCGCAGTTGGAGACCGAACTGATCTCGCGATAGGTCTGCTGGCTCGGTAGCCAGACTTCCAGGTCCCAGGTCTTGCGCGCGCCGAAACCCATGTCGCCGGTGCAGAGCAGCATCTTGCGATAGGGCAGGCCCAGCGCCTGCAACACGCCCTCGGCCGCCGCGCACATGCGCTCATGCTCGGCCTCGGACTCCTCCGGCTGGCAGATCGCGACCAGCTCGACCTTCTCGAACTGATGCTGGCGGATGAAGCCCCGCGTGTCGCGTCCCGCCGATCCGGCTTCCGACCGGAAGCAAGGCGTCAGCGCGGTCAACCGCAGCGGCAGGCTCTCTACCGGCACGATCTGCTCGCGCACCAGGTTGGTGAGGGAAACCTCCGCCGTCGGGATCAGCCAGCGCCCGTCGGTGGTCCTGAACAGGTCCTCCGCGAATTTCGGCAACTGCCCGGTGCCGAACAGCGCCTCGTCCTTCACCAGCAGCGGCGGATTGACCTCCTCATAGCCATTCTCGCCCGACTGGCGATCCAGCATGAACTGCGCCAGCGCCCGGTGCAGCCGCGCCATCTGCCCGCGCAGCGCCGTGAAGCGCGCGCCGGACAGCGCAGCGCCGCCCTCGAAATCCAGCCCCAGCGCGGGTCCGAAATCTGCATGATCCTGGGGCGCGAAGGGGAAGTTCCTCGGCTCGCCCCAGCGCGCCACCTCGACATTCTGGGCTTCATCCTCGCCCAGCGGCACATCGTCGGCAGGCAGGTTCGGGATCGCCGCCAGCCGGGCATCTAGCTGAGCGCGCGCTTCTATGACGACGGGTTCGAGTTCTTTGATTTCGTTGGACGCCTCAATCGCCTGCTGCTGATAGGCCAAAGCTTCCGGCGTAAAGCCCTGGCCCTGTCCTTTTAGCTGGCCGTAGAAGGCCGAGCTCGATTTGCGACTGGCTTGCAGAGCTTCAATTCGAGAAGTGCTTTCTCGCCATTTCTTGTCGAGCGCCAGCAGTTCCGCGCTCAGGGGTTCAAGCCCGCGCCGGGCGAGACCGGCGTCGAAAGCGGCGGGATTTTCGCGAAGGAAACGAATGTCGTGCATGGGTCAGCCCTATGCCGTTCCGCGACGAGCCGCGCAACCCTGCACGCCGCCGTCCGTTCGTGGTAAAAGCGACCGCTGGAAGAGAGGAACAGGACGATGCAGATAGACCATGACGCGATGGTGCTGGTGGCCGATGGGCGCAAAATGCTGTTCTTTCGCAACAAGGGCAGCCCGGCCTTTCCCAATCTGGAAACGGAGGAGGTGAAGCAGCAGGACAATCCCCCCGACCGCGAGCAGGCCTCCGACGGGACGGGGCGCGGCCCCAATTCGGTCGGCAGCCACCGGGGTTCCGTAGAGCAGACCAATTTCCACGATCTGGAGGAAGCCCGCTTCGCCGCTGAAGCCGCCGAATTGCTCAAGCGCCGGGCGCTGGCGCATGATTATGACAAGCTGATCGTCGTCGCGCCGCCCGCCGCCCTGGGGGAGATGCGCAAACATTATCACAAGGAAGTGCAGAACCGGCTGGTGGGAGAGATCGCCAAGGATCTGTCCAATCACCCCGTACCGGAAATCGAGCGGATCATCGCGACGAGCTGAACCCGTTATCCGGCCGGCGCTTCCCCCCGGATGCGCCGGCCGGATCGCCCCACGGTTAAGCCTGGGTCCCTTTTGCGCGGGCGAAGTGGCGGCGCGCGATCAGCGCCGCCGCGCCCGCTCCGAACAGCAGCACCATCGGCGGCGCCGGCACGTCGGTGGGCGGTGGCGGATGATGATCGCCGCCCGAAGAGCTGGATGAAGATGAAGAGGAGGATGTCGAGCTGCTGGTAGAGCTGCTGCCTGAGGAACCGGAGCTGCCAGAGGAGGAAGACGAGCTGGAGCCGCTCGACCCCGAAGAGGCGTGATGCCCGCCGCTCGAGCTGGAGGAGGAACTGGAGGAAGACGAACTCGAACTCGAACTGGACGAGGAGGAGCTGCTGGTCACGTTGCCGCTCGACGTCGAGACGTTGCCCGAGGAGGTCGAGACATTCCCGGACGAGGTGGAGACATTGCCCGAAGAGGTCGAAACCCCGCCAGTGGACGTCGAAACGCCCCCGGTGGAGGTGGACACCCCGCCAGTCGTCGAACTGGTCGAGCTGGTGATCCCGCCGGTCGAGCTGCTGGTGGAGGAGATCACCACCGAACCGCCCGAACTGCCGCCGCTGCCGCCGAAAAAGCCGCCGATGAAGCCGCCGCCGCCAAAGCCGGGGCCGCCCGCCATCACGATGGGCGCACCGCCGCCTCCGGACATGACCGGCATTTCCGCCGCGGCAACCGGGGCGGGGAGGGGGATAGGCGCGGCCTGGGTCGTCACCGTCACGGTCTGCGGCGCGCAGGACACCGTCTTCACCACCCGCTGCACCTTGCGCACGGCATAATGTTTGCGTGGGGCGGCCTTAACGCTCTTGGTGCTGTGGACCCCGGCCGGACGCGCGCTTTCAGCGACATGGACCGCGCCGCCGCCGATGATCGCGCCGCCCGCGGCGCAAGCGCATAATTTAGCCAATGCCATCCGTACCGACATAGGTTCCACTCTTTTGTCTTCGCGCCTGAAGGTTCCGTCACTGAATTATCCAGTAACGGTCGCCGGGCCGTTTCCTATTGCTAACAACGCAAAACAAAGCGTTAAATTCAATGCTGTTAACTCTGAATATCGGGGGCAAGTCGAGGAAAATTCTAACAAATCATGAATTAAGATGGTTAACGTCCCATAGTGACACGGCGGCTGGACGCTTTGATAATACGGCTTGTCTATTTTCTTTGGATGGTGTCGCATCATGGGGAATCGGCGGTTTTCCGTGGGGATGCACGGCACAATGGACGATCGGCGCGCTGGCCCACCGATTGCCTGCTTGTCTCGGGCCTTGCCGCTGGCTATTAGGCGCCGTCAATCACAAGTCACGGACACCCCGGCACTTTCAGCACCGGCGGGTCCCGCGAGTCGGAGAGCCAGATGGCATCGGTCCTGAATTCCGATAAAGACGGCCAAAACCCGCCCAAATCGGCTGTAACACTCCCACCCGACTATCGTCCTTCCGCAGACGAAGAGTTCATGAACCCGCTCCAGTTGGAATATTTCCGGCAGCGCCTGTGGGACTGGAAGAAGCAGATATTGGCGGAGGCCGAGGGGACATTGGCGGTCTTGCAGAACGAACCGCTGCGCGAACCCGACCTCAACGATCGCGCATCGAGCGAGACGGACTGGTCGATCGAACTGCGCACCCGCGACCGCCAGCGCAAGCTCATCTCCAAGATCGACGCCGCGCTGCGCCGCATCGACGAGGGCGAATATGGCTATTGCGAAGTGACCGGCGAACCCATTTCGCTTGGTCGCCTGGAAGCCCGCCCGATCGCCACCATGACGGTCGAAGCTCAGGAACGGCACGAGCGGCAGGAAAAAGTCTCTCGCGACGATTAACCTTTTGTCCACGCGGCCATGGCAATGTCTCTGCGATAATCTGGTGATATTGCAGGGCCTTGTTGATGGATAGCAATGAAAATGCGGATCGGGGTCCCGCACGGTCGGGGCCGCGGGACAGTCTGTTCCTGCTCACCGATCTGAGTTCGGTGGACGGCACCCCGCTCGGCCGCGCGCGCGTCCGCAACCTTTCCGCGACGGGCCTGATGGCCGATTGCGAACGCGCCGTGCCTGCCGGTCTTCGCATCCGCTTCGACCTGCGCGGCATCGGACGGGTCGATGGCTCGGTGGTTTGGTCGCGCGACGACCGGATCGGCATCGTCTTTGACGAGAAGATCGATCCCCAATTGGCCCGCCGTCCGGTCTCCGGGCAGGGCGTGCAGGTGTCCGTTCCCGATTATCTGCGCCAGCGTCGCCTTATTCGCTGAGCTTTTTTGATTCCAACCAGTTACCGGCAGCAATTTGTAACCGGGGCAGATTCCCGGGCGTTCAGGCTGGGGCGTGCCGGACGAGGTCTGGTAGCCATTGGACGTGTGGTGCGCCGGGGACAGCGAAGCGGTCGCCGAGGAATTGGTAGAAAGAGATGCGCAGCTTGGCGCATGTCTTGAGCAGGCCAATCATGGTGTCGCGGGCGATCCTTCCGGCCTGGCTGACGGTGCCGCCGGAGATTTTGCGCTTGGTGACGAAGGCGCGGATATCGTTTTCCGAACCATTGGTGTGCAGGGGGATTTCCGGGCGCTCGAGGACGCGAAGCAACTGTGCCTTCTGGCGATGGAGGCGCGTGAGCAGCCGGTCGAGCATCACGTAACCGGTGCGCCTGGTGAAGATACGGTCGAAGCGGACCCGCAGGGCTCTGGCCCGTTTGGGATCGGGATAGCGCTGCCATGCCTTGAGGTCGGCATAAAGCCACCAGATCAGGGTGCGTTTGAGCTCGACGGCGTCACGATCTTTCTTCGAGCTGGGCTGGAGCT
This sequence comes from Sphingobium sp. 15-1, assembly GCF_013375535.1. Taxonomy (GTDB): domain Bacteria; phylum Pseudomonadota; class Alphaproteobacteria; order Sphingomonadales; family Sphingomonadaceae; genus Sphingobium; species Sphingobium aromaticivastans. The sequence continues at coordinate 1,413,340 of NZ_JABXJG010000001.1, read as the reverse complement.
TGTGCACCAGCCGCTCGCAATGGACCCAGCACAGAGCATGATTGTCTCCGACCCGGAACTGGCCGGCACCATCGGAGACGATCGCCGTGTCGCCCAGCAAGCCTTGTTCGCTGATGGCACCCCACAGGGCACTTTCGGTAGCGACCTTGACCGGATCGGGCTGGACGTTGAGCTTGTCGAAGTCCAGCGCCGCAAGGTGGGCAGCCCAGGCCTCGGCACAAGCGAAGCGCTTGTCACCATGGCTTGCAAGGGCATCGATCTGGGCCGCCGCCATGTTCATCTCGCGCATCCGGGCCACTGCCACGTCATTGACGACATGCTCGCTGCGCCCGGCCTGGAGCAGACCCAGAAAGGCGGCACGGGACTTGGACACGCCACTCCGGAACACCGCAAAGCGCTGGTCACCCAGTTGCGTGACATAGCCATTGCGCCGGGCATGGGGAGCGCTGGTGTCATCGACGCTGATCCACCGGGCGGTCTCCAGTCCTGTGCGCAAAACGGCCTGATCTTCAGCCACCAGGGCTTCAAGTCCCCTGCTCAGAAGACGGACAACTTGCCGCTTGGAGATTTGCAGGCCCATTCCGTTCAAGATGGCTGTCAGCCGTTCACTCGTCATCTGCCCCTGGAAGTGACCTGCGGCAATGAAGCGGCGAAGCTCGGAGCCAAAGCCACCCAGGATGCCCGGCGGCAGAGGCGCCAATATCCGCTCGCCCGTCGCCGCCTCCCAGCGTTCCCGGCGATAGCGGACCACCTCGACGCTGATCTTCAGATCCTGCACCAGCACGTCTTCGTAGCCGCGAAACCTCGATCCGGCAGGCGCATCCGCCTTCAGCTTCACTTCTGACGTTACAGCCAGCTTGTCACGCACCGATCCCCGGCCGCGTTTACGGCCTTTCTTGCTCTTCGGCTTCGATGTTGCCTGCTCCATCCCCGATGGCTTCGTCTTGAACTTCGGTCGCGGCGGCAGCCCTTTCAGCCGCGCGATCTCGTCCTTCAGGGCCGCAATCTCGGCATCTTTCAGTGCTACTACCGCAGCATGCTCGTCCTGAGAATCCTGAAGCGACTTCACCTGCGCCGCCAGCGCACCAACCACACGGCGTAAATCGGCAAAACCGCCATCGTCGTCAGGGCCAGATCCACCGGGAGTCATCCAAAGTGTGAGACGCCATGTCCGAGGTGGTTTCAGGTGGCTCGCCTCGAACATGTCGGTATCGAGGGTTAGTATTGCGACCAGAGCCTCAGACATGGGAGACGAGCCATGGAACGGAATACAACATTTATCGGGCTGGATGTAAGTAAGGAAACGATCGCGGTCGCGATCGCCGACGGTGGTCGCCGTGGCGAGGTGCGGTTTTACGGAACCATTTCGAGCAAACCGGAGGCGGTAGCCAAGCTGGTCAAGACGCTGACGGCAAAGCACGGGTCGCTGGCCTTCGCTTACGAAGCAGGACCAACCGGGTATGGTCTGTATCGGCAACTGATCGAACTGGGCTATACGTGTCATGTAGTGGCGCCTTCGATGACGCCGGCCCGGCCCGGCAGCCAGGTCAAAACCGACCGCCGCGATGCCGTCGTTCTGGCCAGCCTGTTTCGCGCCGGTGAACTCACATCGATCTGGGTGCCCGACACGGAGCACGAAGCCATGCGTGATCTCGTTCGAGCGCGGATTTCCGCGGTGGAAACGGTGCGCCGGGCACGACAACAACTGCTGTCATTCCTCCTGCGCCACGGCCGGATCTATAAGGATGGCATCAAGCATTGGAGCAAAAAACACCGCCGCTGGCTCGGCGACCAGCGTTTCGATCATCCGGCTCAGCAGATAGCGTTCGAGGAGTATAACCGGGCCATCGAGCAGGCTGAGGATCGCCGTTCGCGACTTGAGAAGCAAGTCGAAGCACTGCTTCCCAGCTGGTCTCTCCATCCAGTGGTGGCGGCTATCCAGGCATTGCGTGGCGTATCGCTCATCGCGGCGGTAACCATCATCGCGGAAGTGGGTGATTTCCGGCGCTTCGCCAATCCGCGTCAGCTTATGGGATGGCTCGGACTTGTGCCACGCGAACGGTCGTCGGGGTCAACCCGCTCACAGGGCAAAATCACCAAGGCAGGCAATAGCCGGGCCCGCCGCATGTTGGTGGAGAGCGCCTGGACGTATCGGCTCCCGGCGCGGATCGCCGGAGACCTCCTCCGTCGCAGTGCCAATCTCTCCCAGGAAGCGCGGGACATCGCGTGGAAGGCGCAGGTTCGCCTCTGCGCGCGCTACCGTCGATTGCTGCGGTCAGGACGGCCCAAGAATGTCGTGACAGTCGCCATCGCACGCGAACTCGCCGCCTTCGTCTGGGCGATAGCCATCCAGACTCCCGCTCCGGCGCAAACCGCTTGAACCCCCGCAACCAGGCAAAAAGGAGCAGCAAATTTCTCATCATGCTGTGCAGCGTCGGGCGCGGTGGCCGGTCAGGGCAACCCTCGATGTGATTCGGCGATCTTCAGTTCGCGCGACGTGAGACAGAGGAAGGCCCGAGACGAACCACGGTCCTGCGGTATCCAACCCGCGTATCAGAGTCTGAGCAACCGTCGTCTTACTGCCGCCGCGTCCGACCCTGCACAGCCAATATCCTCTCACGCCAAAAGAGGCGGTTGGAAGCCCGCGACCTCACTCTTGAATTCGGACATGAGAATCACAAACCGTGAAGCTTGAAAAGACCCCTGCACGGAAATTTGCCCCGCTTACCAGCAATTTTAACCGTCATCGTCATCCCAGCGAAAGCTGGGATCTCGGGCGATAGGGCACAGCTTGGCCTCACGATATCCCAGCTTTCGCCGGGATGACGGATATACACGGCCTTAGCTATGTCCGGCTTCCAATTCCCGTAAAAAAGCCCCGCAGGCCCATCAGCCCCGGAGCTTCCTCATCATCTTGAGGAAGGGCCGGATCAGCGGCAAGGGACCGCTGATCCATGCCTTTCACTCAGGCGTCACCGCTGTCAGTGTTGCGCCTCCATTTCCTCCTTCAGCCGAAGCTTCTGCTTCTTGAGCGAGGCTACCAGGATCGCATCGGGCATGGGACGACTTGTCTCCGCCTTGATTCGTGCCTCAAGCCCTGCATGCTTGGCCGAAAGAGCTGAAATGTGGCTATTTTCCATGACATTCTCCTTACGAGGGTGATGGATGAACGAGTAGATCACGATTCGCGGGGCTTGTCTTCGGGTGATTCGCGCTTTGCGATGGGCCGCATGAAAATTTGCGATGGTTCGTGCCGCCCCGCCAAGCTATCAAGGGGGGATGGGACGGCAATGGGTGCGAAAGTAGGTGTATGGTGAGCCGCGAAGACATCATGCGTCGGCTGGAATTGCTGCGAATCGAGCATCGCGACCTGGACGGCGCCATCGCCGCGCTGGTCGAGTCCGGATCGGGCGACCAGATGCAGGTCGCGCGCCTTAAAAAACGCAAATTGCGCCTGCGCGACGAAATGGCGTTGCTGGAGGATCAGCTCGTCCCCGACATCATCGCCTGACCGGTTTTTGCCCGATTGTGGTTAACGCGGCGTCAACCGCCCCCGAATGAGACAATTCGGAGTTAACGGGCCGCATCGGGCCTGACAAATGCCGGCGCTTATGGCAGTTATCGTCCATGAAACTCGCCGCTTCTCTTGACCGGGGCCTGCACCGCCGTCTGGTCGATGGCCTTTATGTCGAAGCCATGGTCATGGCGGATGAGGCCCGCGCCTATTTCGACGTTCGCGAGACATCCGATCCGGAAACCGACGATCCGCTGCGCCGGGTCGCCTTCGCCTGCGAATCGCTGAAGGTGACGACCCGCCTCATGCACATCATCGCCTGGCTGCTCAGCCAGCGCGCCTGGCAGCGCGGCGAACTCAACGATGCGGAGATGCTGGACGAGAAATATCGCCTTGGCCATGCCGCCACCACCGATCCGGCGGTTTCCGCGAACTTCCCCTTCGCCGCCCGCGCGCTGATCGAGGCGAGCCAGGATCTGTACGAACGCGTCGCCCGGCTGCAGGACCGCATCGTCCGCCCGCGCGCCCAGCCGGAACCCAATCCCGCCCGGGCTTTGATGGATCGCCTCAACGCCGCTTTTTGACGGGAGGTCCGCGGAATTGCAATTGGCCCTGCCAGCCATTAGCCCTCCGTCACCCCGGGCTTGACCCGGGGTCCCGCTGCCTTTTCCGGAGCGTGATCAAGAAGAAAAGCGGGACCCCGGGTCAAGCCCGGGGTGACGCATAGGGGGAAGGTCCGGAATCTGCCCCACTCCACATTCCAGCCCCAATCCCCGCACACCCTGTCCCGGCATGATCTTGGGGGCTGGCCATTTGCCCGATAACTGGTTTAGATCAGGCATATGAACACCGGTTTGCGGACCTGCCGCCGCATTTCAGGCCTTCCGCAAGCTGCCCGATGCCTTCTCGCGCCGCTGCTTCTGCTCGCGCCCGTCGCTTATGCGCAGACGGCGCCCCAAGATAATGCCCAGCCCGATCAGGATCAGCCGCTCGATCCCGGCCTTGCGCCCATGCCGGACATCGGCGTCGACTGGCCCGACATGGGCCAGCCCGACGCCGTCACCCCGATGGTCGAGCTGCCGCCCGAAACCCCCGACGCGCAGCAGCAGGCTGTCCTGCCCGAAACCGCCGACGAACCGGCGGAGGAGGAGAGCAGCTTCGCTGACACGGGTGAGGAGCGCCGCTACACCGTCACGCTGACCGGCGTGGAGGAGGTGGCCGACGCCCAGTTCACCTCTCGTTTCAACGAATTGTCGGTCCTGCATCTGGGGGAGGGGAAGCCCGCCAACCTCGCCCAGATCAATCGCCGCATCAAGGAAGACAGCGACCTGCTGGACCGCCTGCTGCGCGCCAAGGGCTATTATGCCGCCCGCGTCCGGGGCGCGGTCGCCGCGCCGCCGCCGGGCAGCGACAGGCTGGCCGTCACCTTCCGGATCGTGCCCGGCGCCTGCTATCTGCTCGCCTCGGTCGATGTGCAGGGCCTGGAAACCACCGGAGAGCGCGAAGCCAAATTGCGCGCCGCCTTCCCGCCCCGGCCCGGCGATCCGGTCGACGCCGACGCCATCCTCGCGGGTCAGCAATCGCTGACGGTCGCCCTCCTGGAAAACGGCTTTCCCTTCGGCAAGGTCGATGAACCGGAAGTCCGCATCGACCATGAGGAGCGCAAGGGCGATCTCGACATCGTCGTCAATCCCGGCGCCTATCGCACCTTCGGCAAGATCGTCATGGCCGACGAGACATTGTTCAGCGCCCGCCATGTCCAGCGCATCGCCCGCTTCCACCCCGGCGACACCTATATGGCTTCGGACGTCGAGGATTTGCGGCAGGCGCTGGTCGCCACTGGCCTCGTTTCCTCGCTCAGCATGACGCCCAGGGATGCGGGTGACGGCGAGCATGTCGACCTTGCCATCGACGCCAAGCCCGCGCCGCTGCGCACCATCGCGGGCGAACTGGGTTACGGCACGGGCGAAGGCTATCGCGCGGAAGTGAGCTGGACCCACCGCAACTTCTTCCCGCCCGAAGGCGCCGTGACCCTGCGCGGCGTGATCGGCACGCAGGAGCAGACGGCGTCCTTCATCTATCGCCGCAACAATTTCCGCCGCCGCGACAATGTGCTGACCGGCCTGCTGTCGGTCAGCAACATCAAGCGCGACGCCTATGATGCGCGCACCATCACCCTGTCGGGATCGCTGGAGCGTCAGACCAACATCCTCTTCCAGAAAAAATGGGTCTGGCGCATCGGCGGCGAACTGATCGCCTCTGACGAAGCCGACGCGTTCAGCAACGGCAACCGCCGTACCTTCTTCATCGGCGCCATTCCTTTGAGCCTCACCTATGACGGCAGCGACGACCTGCTGAACCCGACGCGGGGCTTCCGCCTGGGCGGGCGGCTCAGTCCCGAACTCTCTTTCCAGAACAGCACGTTCGGCTATGCCCGCGTGCAATTGGACGGCAGCGTCTATCAGCCGATGAGCGATCGCATCGTGCTGGCCGCCCGCGCCCGTTTCGGCACGATCCTGGGGTCGACGGTCGACCGCATCGCCCCGTCGCGGCGCTTCTATGCGGGGGGCGGCGCGTCGGTGCGTGGCTATGGCTATCAGGCGATCGGCCCGCGCTACGGCTCGGACGACGATCCGGTCGGCGGCAAGAGCCTGGCTGAATTCTCGCTGGAATCGCGCATCCGCTTCGGCAATTTCGGCGTCGTGCCCTTTGTCGACGCGGGCAATATTTCAACCAGCTTCCTGCCGCGTTTCCGCGACCTGCGCATCGGCGCGGGAATGGGCGTGCGCTATTATAGCAGCTTCGGTCCGATCCGCATCGACGTCGGCACGCCGATCAACCCGCAGTCGGGCGATCCGAAAGTCGCCGTCTACGTCTCGCTGGGGCAGGCCTTCTGATGGCGGACGGCGAGCCCCAGGTCGAAACCAGGCCGCGCCGCCGCCGCGCCTGGGACGGCCGCTGGCAACGCTGGGTCGCGGGCGTCCTCGTCACGCTGCTGCTGATCGCCGTGGGCACTTTGGCCTGGCTCGACACCGCGCCCGGCCATCGCTTCCTCGTGTCCCGCATCGCGCGGATCAGCCCGCCCTCGGGCCTGCGCATCCATGTCGACCGGATCGAGGGCAGCATCTACCGCAAGGCCGTCCTGTACGGCCTTACCTTGTCCGATCCCAAGGGCGCCTTCCTCGATGCGCCCAGGGTGGAACTGGACTGGTGGCCCTTCGCCTGGGCTTACAACCGGCTCGACATCGACCGCCTCGTCATCCCGCAGGCGACCCTGCACAAGCTGCCGAAGCTCAACCCCAGCGAGCGGCAGGGCCCGATCCTGCCCGGCTTCGACATCCGCCTGATGCAATTTACGGTCGATCGCCTGACCATCGACCGGGGCGTCACCGGGAGGGTGCAGGAGGCCACATTGTCGGGCGACGCCGACATTCGCGGCGGCCGCGCCATCATCGACCTGTCGGCCCGCGTGCTGAACGGGGAGGATGCGCTCAACATTGCGCTCGACAGCCGCCCGGATGACGACAAGTTCGACCTGGACGTCACCGTCAACGCGCCCAGGGGCGGCGTGCTGGCCGTCATGGCGGGCCTGAAACAAGACGCCAATCTGCGCATCCGCGGCAAGGGAAGTTGGAGCCGCTGGGACGGCCGTCTGGCGGGCACGCTCGACAGCGAACCCGCGATCGACCTGAAGCTCGTCGCCCGCAGCGGAGCCTATGCCGCCACCGGCACCATCGAAGGGTCCGCCATAGCGGGCCAGGGCCTGTTCCAGCGCCTCTCCGCGCCACGCCTCGCCATCCAGGCCAGCGGATCGATGGCCGACCGGGTGATCGACGGGAAACTCTCGCTCCGCTCCGCCGCCATCGATCTCAGCGCCGACGGCGGCATCGACCTGCGCAACAATGCGCTCGACAATCTGCTGGTCGACGTGAAGCTCGCCCGCCCGCAGGCCTTGCTCAAGTCGATGGCCGGCCGCGACATCGCGGCGCGCATCCGGCTGGACGGCCCGCTGGGGGCGTTCGGTTACGAATATCTGCTGACGGCGAAGCAGCTCGCCTTCGGCAAGACCGTGATCCACGACGTCCGCGCCGACGGCAAGGGCCGCAAGGCCAGGGGCGGCCCCGCGCTGATCCCGGTTCATCTGCGCGCCCGACGCCTGGATGGGCAAGGCCCTCTGGTCGAGGGCATCATCCGCAATTTCGTGCTCGACGGCGTGCTGCAGCTCAAGAACCAGCAGATCGTCAGCAACCCAATGACGGTCCGCTCCGACAAGCTGCGCGGCAAGCTCATCATGGTCGCGGACCTGAAGACGGGCCGCTATGATTTCGGTCTGGACGGCCAGATAAACGGCCTCGCCATTCGCGGTCTCGGCATCGTCGACCTGACCTCGAAGCTGCGCGCGGTCCCCGGTCCCAAGGGCGCCTTCACCCTCAGCGGCAACGCGATGGCGCGGGTGCGGCGGCTGGACAACAGCTTCCTGCGCTCGCTGGGCGGCGGCCTGCCCGTCCTGCGCAGCGGCCTGACGCTGGGGCCCGACGGGCAGCTTCAATTCACCAATCTCCATCTGGAAGCGCCGCTGCTGACCCTCGCGGCCAAGGGCTATCGCCGCCGCGACGGCACCTTCCATTTCGAAGGGAGCGGCCAGCACAAGAGCTACGGCCCGCTGCGCCTGACGCTGGACGGCAAGATCGAGCGTCCGACCGTCGACCTCGTCCTGCAAAGCCCGTTGAAGGCGCTCGGCGTCACCGACATGCACGCCCATCTGGTCCCCGACGCGGCGGGCTACGGCTTCACGGCGGAGGGCGGATCGACCCTGGGCCCCTTCACCGGTAATGGCGCGATCCTGCTGCCGCCCGGCGGCCAGGCCATCGTCCGCATCGCCCGCGTCGCGGCGTCCGGCGTCACCGCCAGCGGCGACCTGCGCCCGGTCACGGGTGGGCTTGACGGCACGCTCAACGTCAACGGCCCCGTTACCGGCACCATCGCCTTCGCGCCCGTCACCGGCATCCAGCAACTCATCCTCAAGCTCGACGCCACCGATGCCAGCTTCGACGGGCCCACCAGCATCGCCGTGCGCCGGGGCAAGCTGGACGCGACGATCCTGCTCGACCCATCGGGCACCTCGATCAACGCCACCGCCCAAGCGCGGGGCCTGCGCGTCGGCGCGATTCAGATCGGCCGCCTTGCCGCCAATGCCGAACTGGTCGACGGCAGCGGCAAGGTCCGCGCCAGCATCTCCGGCCAGCGCGGCCGCCTGTTCGACCTTACTGGCGAAGCGCAGGTGGAACCCGGCCGCATCCAGCTTCAGGCCAGCGGCACCATCGACAAGCGCCCGATCCGGCTGACCCGCGCCGCCATCTTCACCCGCACCCAGGATGGCTGGCGGCTCGATCCCGCCTCGATCAGCTTCGCGGGCGGGTCGCTCCAGCTTGGCGGGGAACTGAGCGGCCAGACCACCAGCGTCGAGGCGCGCCTGCAAAAGCTGCCGCTCTCATTGCTGGACATCGCCTATGACAATCTCGGACTTGGCGGCACGGCGACCGGATCGCTCAGCTATGTCCACACGCGGGGCGGCATGCCCACCGGCAAGGCGGAGTTGCGCGTGCGCGGCCTGTCCCGTTCCGGCCTGTCCCTCAGCTCCCGCCCGGTCGATGCGGGCGTCAACGTGGTCCTCACCCATGACCGGCTCGCCACCCGCATGATCTTCGTCGCGGACGGGCAGACCATCGGCCGCGCCCAGGCTTTGCTCACCCCTCTGGGTACCGAGGGCAATCTGGTCGAGCGCCTGAACCGCGCACCGCTGTTCGCGCAATTGCGCTATAACGGCACCGCCGACACGCTCTGGCGCCTGACCGGCGTGGAGATCGTCGATATTTCCGGTCCGGTCAGCGTGACCGCCGACGCGCGCGGGACGCTGGGCGATCCCGCCATCACCGGCTCGCTCGCGACGGACAATGCCGCGATCAACAGCCCCGTCACCGGCATGCGCCTGCACGGCGTCAAGGCGCGGGGCCGCTTCTCCGGCGCGCAACTGGTCATGACCAATTTTGCGGCCACCGCGCAAAATGGCGGCAGCGTGACCGGCACCGGCAGCTTCACCTTCAACGGCATAGCGGGCGTCGGCATGGACCTGCGCCTGCAAGCCGAAAACGCCGCCCTGCTGGAGCGCGACGACATCGCCGCCACCGTCACCGGCCCGATCACGCTCAGCTCCACCGGCAAGGGCGGCACCATCGGCGGCGATCTCATCCTCAACCGCAGCCGCTTCACCATGGGCCGCGCCGCCGCCGTAGCGCAGATTCCCGAACTGCGGGTGATCGAGATCAACCGCCGGGGAGATGAGATAGAGCGCCCGCGCACCTCCGTCCCCTGGGCGCTGGCGATCAAGGCGCGCGCGCGCAACCGGCTGATCGTCACCGGCCTTGGCCTCGACAGCGAATGGCGCGCCGATCTTGATCTTGGCGGGACGGTCACCAGTCCCGCCATTGCGGGCACCGCCGACCTCGTTCGCGGCACTTATGATTTCGCCGGTCGCCGCTTCGACCTCAAGGAAGGCAAGATCCAGTTCGACGGCCGCACCCCCGTCAACCCGATGCTGGACATCGATGCGGAGGCGAATGTCAGCGACCTTACCGCCACCATCCATGTCGGCGGCACTGGCCTGAAACCCGTCATCAGCTTCACCAGCATTCCCGCTTTGCCGCAGGACGAGCTGCTCTCCCGCATCCTTTTCGGCACGTCGATCACCAACCTGTCCGCGCCCGAAGCGCTGCAACTGGCCTCGGCGGTCGGATCGCTGCAGGGTGAGGGCGGACTCGATCCGATCAACGCCGTGCGCAAGGCGGCGGGCCTCGACCGTCTGCGCATCATCGCCGCCGACCCAACGCAGGGGCAGGGCACATCGATCGCGGCGGGCAAATATCTGACGCGCAAGACCTATGTGGAGCTGATCACTGACGGGCAGGGCTATTCCGCCACCCGCATCGAATATCAGGTCACGCGCTGGCTTTCGCTGCTCGGCGCCATCTCGACACTTGGCCGCGAAAGCGCCAACGTCCGCATTTCGAAGGATTATTGAGGTGACCAAATCCCGTATCGATGCCGCTGCCGCGATCAGCGTCACGGACCTGTTCACCATCGGCATCGGCCCATCCAGCTCGCACACGGTCGGCCCGATGCGCGCGGCCCTGATGTTCATGGACTCGCTGCCCGCGACCCCGATCCGCGTGCAATGCGAACTGTACGGCTCGCTGGCCCTCACCGGCAAGGGCCACGCCACCGACACGGCGATCCTGCTCGGCCTGTCCGGCCACCGCCCGGAAAGCGTCGACCCCGACGCCATCCCCACGATCCTGGCCGCCATCCGCGGCGATGGCCGCATCCAGTCGGGCAGCGCGGCGGGCCAGTTCATCCCCTTCGACGAAGCGGCGGACCTCCTCTTCCGCATGGGCGAATTTCTGGAAGCGCACAGCAACGGCATGCGCTTTTCCGCCTGGTTCGACGGGCAGGAAGAACCGTTTGTCCGTGATTATTATTCCGTCGGCGGCGGCGCCGTCCTCCCCGGCACGGCGGAGATCGCTGCCGATACGCCGCTCGGCCATAATGTCGTCCAGCCGCATCCTTTCTCCTCCGGCGCGGAAATGCTCGCGCTGGGCGAGGCTACCGGCCTCAGCATCGCCACCCTCGTCCTGCGCAATGAAGGCGCCTGGCGCGCCCAGGGCGAGACCGAAGCCTTTCTCGACAGCGTGATCGACGCGATGAGCGCCTCGATCGATCGCGGCCTGAAGGAAGAGGGTCTGCTGCCCGGCGGCCTTAAGGTCCGCCGCCGCGCGCACAGCATCCACAACCGGCTGGTGCTCCAGCAAAATGCCATCGGCCCGGCGCAGATCTTCGAATGGGTCAGCCTGTTCGCCCTCGCCGTGAATGAGGAAAATGCGGCGGGCGGCCGCGTCGTCACCGCGCCCACCAATGGCGCGGCGGGCGTCATCCCGGCGGTGCTGCATTATTATCGCCGCTTCGTTCCCGGCGCCGATCGGGAGGGCGAGCGCCGTTTCCTGCTCACCGCCGCCGCCATCGGCTTCCTCTACAAGAAGCGCGCTTCCATCTCCGCCGCGGAAATGGGCTGTCAGGGGGAGGTGGGCGTCGCCTGCTCCATGGCCGCCGCCGGGCTCGCCGCCGTCCTGGGCGGAACCAATGGCCAGATCGAGAACGCCGCCGAAATCGGCATGGAACATAATCTCGGCCTGACCTGCGATCCGATTGGCGGCCTTGTCCAGATTCCCTGCATCGAGCGCAACACCATGGGCGCGGTGAAGGCGATCAACGCCGCCTATCTCGCCTTGCAAGGGGACGGCCGCCACATCGTCAGCCTGGACGCGGTGATCGAAACCATGCGCCAGACCGGCGAGGACATGGCCAGCCGCTATAAGGAAACCAGCCTTGGCGGCTTGGCCGTCAACGTGGTGGAATGCTAGTATGGCGGGATCGAAGTTCGTTTCATTACAGTCATCCCGGGCTTGACCCGGGATCCCGCTTTTCTTCAGTCAGTGCGAGAAAGGAAGCGGGACCCCGGGTCAAGCCCGGGGTGACGAAATTAATGTGGCGAACTTCGGATTCAGGTGACTAGAGCATCGCGCGTTAAAACGGGGTGGTGATCCGGATTTAACGCACGACATTCCAATCAGCTCGTCGCTCCGCTCTCTCGCCTTCGGGACGAATGGAACCCGTTTCGTGACATTAATGGCACATAATCAATCGTTTATCTGAGGTTCATGAAACCTGACGGCATCTCCATGACTTCACCGTCTTCCCTCCTGACAGGGGGAAGAGAAGAAGAATGGAGTACCCGAACATGCGTAAGATCCTGGCCGCAACCCTCCTGACCGGCGCAGCGGTCGCAAGCCCCGCTCTGGCGCAGGAACCCAATCCCACCTTCACCGGCCCGCGCGTCGAGGCGATATTGGGCTATGACCATAGCGGCGCGGGCAGCAGCGTCGACAATGACAATAATCGCAACGATCAGTCGATCGACGGTCTGCTCTACGGCGTCGGCGCTGGCTATGACGTGAACCTTGGCAGCGCGGTCGTCGGCGTGGAAGGCGAATATACCGACTCCACCGCCAAGAGCAGCCGGACGGACTTTACCGACCAGTTCGGCTTCGGCCGCGTCAAGCAAGGCCGCGACCTCTATATCGGCGCGCGCGCCGGCATCCTCGCCAGCCCGAACACGCTGGTCTATGTGAAGGGCGGCTATACCAACACGAAGCTGGACGTGCTGGCGGGCGACACCAATCAGGAAACCGACACCAACTTCAAGCTGGATGGATGGCGCGTCGGCGCGGGCGTGGAGCGGGCGATCAACGCCAACACCTTCGCCAAGCTGGAATATCGCTATTCCAAATATGAAGATGCGCATATCGACTTCGCCAATGGCGCGACGAGCGAAGAATTCGGCATCGATACGGACCGTCATCAGGTCGTGGCCAGCCTGGGCTGGCGCTTCTGACGGAGGCGGGGGCCGGTTCGCTCCGGCCCCTTAACCTCACGCCATGTCGCGCAGGCCTGTCGGCGTCCTTGCGAAACGGCTATGACCGCCCTTGTGCACGATGCCATTCCCCATCGTTATTCCATCGGCATAGAGCTGGATGACATCGACTTCATGGGTCATGTCAACAATGCCAGCTATCTGAAATGGGTGCAGGCGGCCGTGCAGGACCATTAGCGCGCCCTCGCCCCGGCGGAGGCGGTCGCCCGGCATCTCTGGGTCGCGCTCAAGCATGAGATCATCTATCGCAAGCCCACCTTTCTGGAGGATGACGTGATCGCGACCGTCCTGCTGGAAAAGGTCCAGGGCACGAGGGTCTTTTACGAAACGGTGATCCGCCGGGGCGAGGAAGTGCTGGCGGAGGTTAAGTCAAGCTGGTGCTGCCTCGACGCCACCACCCTGCGCCCGGCGCGCCTGGCGCGGGAGGTCGTGCAGCGGTTTTTCGCGCCTGAGGGGGATTGAGACTTTGCGGGGACGATGGAGATGGGTGGAGATGGATAGGGCAGGCCAGCAAATGGACGTGCTCCTGCCTTCGCAGGAGCACGTATCGCTTAAGGGCGGCAATTGGCCAATTTACCCACGCGCCTAAAGCGTCGCCTCAATCTCCCGAGCCGCGATGTCCGGCTTCTCCGCCAGGCTGATCGGCCGCCCGACCACCAGGATCGAAGCCCCGCGATCCAGCGCCTCGCGTGGCGTCACCGCCCGCTTCTGATCGCCCATCGCGCCACCGGCGGGGCGGACCCCCGGCACCACAAAGAACCCGTCGGGCCAGGCCTTTTTCGCCAGCCCGACCTCCTCGCCGGAACAGACGATCCCGTCCAGCCCCGCGCTGCGCGCCAGATCGGCCAGACGCGCCACCTGATCCTCGGCCCGGCCGCCGACGCCGATGTCGAGCAGGTCGCCATTGTCCAGGCTGGTGAGGACCGTCACGGCCACCACCTTGGTCTTGACGCCCGCCGCGGCCTTCGCATCCTCCAGCATGGCGCGCCCGCCCGCCGCATGGACGGTCAGGATAGCCGGTTCCAGCATATGCAGCGCCTGCACCGCCTTGGCCACGGTGTTGGGGATGTCGTGCAGCTTCAGGTCCAGGAAAATCGGCAGGCCGAACTTCATCATCTCATGCACGCCGTGATGGCCATGGGCGCAGAAAAATTCCAACCCCAGCTTCAGCCCGCCCACATGATGGCGCACCTGCTGCGCCAGTTCCTGGGCCCTGCGCAGGTCGGGCGTATCGATGGCGACGTAGATCGGGCTGGTCATGCTGGTCCTGTGACGGAAAGGGAAGGGGCCGAAGCCGCCGGATTGTCGGCGGCGGGGACGGCGAGGGAAGGGGCTGCGGTGGCGGCGACCAGCGCTCTTTCGGTGCTTTCCAGCTTGCGCTTCATCCGCCAGCGCGTGGCCCGCGCCATGATCCAGAAAGGCAGCGCCCCCAACAGATAGGCGCCGATCAACAGGACTGGGAGCTTGGTTTCCATGACCAGGTCGCCCCACAGATTGACTTCCACGCGAGTATAGTTCGCCACGCAGAATAACGCCAGGGCGACGGCGATGACGACCCAGAAGGCAGTCCGCAGAAATTGCATCAACGCTCCTATAGCTGCTGAACGATGCAGCTTAGGCGATTTTATCGCGCTTCGGAAGCGCTTCGTCGGATATGCCGGCCGCGATGCGCGGAAAGGCGCCTTTTTCCTGCCCGCGCCGTCTCCGCCGCCGCTCTTCGGAACCCGCGCCGCACCCCGCGCATTTCGTCCTGGCAAAGGAGGCAGCACGCCATGGCCGCGCGCGCATATTGGCAGGGCCAGATCCGTCTGGCGCTGGTGTCCATCCCCGTGGAGATCTACGCCGCCACCAAATCCGGCGCGCAGATCGCCTTTCACCAGATCCATCAGCCCAGCGGCAAGCGGGTCCGCTACGAAAAGACAGTCCCCGGCCTGGGGCCGGTCAAACCCGAGGACATCGTCAAGGGCTATGAGGTGTCGAAGGGCGACTATGTCCTGCTGCAACCCGACGAGATCGAGGCGGTGAAGCTGGAGAGCAAAAAGACGCTCGAACTCACCCAGTTCGTCGATGCGGCCGAGATCGACGTCCTCTATTATGAGCGGCCCTATTATGTCGTCCCCGCCGACGATCTGGCGGAGGAAGCCTTCATCGTCCTGCGGGAAGCGCTGCGGCGGACGAGGAAGGTGGGCCTTGGCCAGCTCGCCATGCGGGGCCGCGAATATATCGTGTCGCTAAAGCCCTGCGGCCGGGGCATGGTGCTGGAAACGCTGCGCTATGCCGATGAGGTCAACCGCGCCCAAAGCTATTTCCGCGACATAGAGGATGCGAAGCCGGACGCCGAATTGCTCGACCTTGCCGAAACGCTGATCGAGAAGAAGACGGCGCCCTTCAAGCCCGACAGCTTTCACGACCGCTATGTCGATGCACTGGAACGGCTGATCGAGAAGAAGAAAAAATCGAAGAGCCGCCGCATCATCGAGGAGGAAGCCGAAACTCCGGCCCGGCGCGGCAGCAATGTGATCGACCTCATGGCCGCGCTCAAAAAGTCGGTCGGCACGGGCGCCGCCGCATCAGGCGCAAGGAAAACGCCCGCCGCCAAGACATCGACCCGGAAGGCGCCCGCCAAGCCCACCACCCGCAAACGGGCCTGACTCATGGCTGAGGTCGACCCGCTCAGCACCTATAACCGCAAGCGCGACTTCACCCGCACGAAGGAGCCGGCGGGCAAGCGCGGCCGCGACCGCGGCAACAGCTTCATCGTCCAGAAGCATGACGCGACCCGCCTGCATTACGACTTCCGCCTGGAAATGGACGGCGTGCTGAAAAGCTGGGCGGTGACCCGCGGTCCCAGCCTCGACCCCGAGGACAAGCGCCTGGCCGTCCGCACGGAGGATCATCCGCTGTCCTATGCGACATTCGAAGGCACGATTCCCAAGGGCGAATATGGCGGAGGCACCGTCATGCTCTGGGATGAGGGGACGTGGGAGCCGGTCCCCGGCAAGAACGCGCGCGATCTGGAGAAGGGCCATCTCCACTTCATCCTGCATGGGCAGAGGATGCGCGGCGAATGGCTGCTGATCCGGCTGAAACCCCGCGGCAGGGAGAAAGCGGAGAATTGGCTGCTGCGCAAGATCGGGGATGGCTATGCCGGCAGCGCGGAAGACCTGACCGCCCGCGAACTGACGAGCATCAGGAGCGGCCGGACCATGGGCGAAATCGCGACCGACGCGCCGGCCATATCCCTGAAGGGCAAGAAGGGAAAAGCCTTCGACGCGGCGATGAAACAAGCCGTTCGCGCAACCCCGGTCAAGCCGTCAGCCAAGGTCGGGACGCGCCCCGCGCCCGCTTTCCAGCCGCCGCAACTCGCGACGTTGGTCGATGCCGTTCCCACCGGCAATGGCTGGATGCATGAGATCAAATATGATGGCTATCGCTGCCTCCTCTCCGTGGCGGGGAAGAAGGTCAAGATTTTCACCCGCACAGGTCTCGACTGGACGGAGCGTTTCGCGGCTCTTGCGAGCGAAGTCGCCGCCATGGACCTTCCCTCCGCGTTGATCGATGGGGAGATCGTCGCACTCGACAGCGACGGAAACCCGGACTTCTCGACCCTTCAGCAGATGTTGAAGGGAGAAGCCAAGGCGGCGTTCCACCTTTTCGCCTTCGACCTGCTCCAGCTCGACGGACAGGATCTGACCTCGTTGCCCAATATCGCGCGCAAGGAAAAGCTGGCCGCTTTGCTGGGGGACGGCTCGGCGCATGTCCATGTCGGGGATCATGTCGTCGGCGCAGGGGAAAGGCTGTTCCAGGCCATGTGCGGGGCAGGGCAGGAGGGGATAGTCTCCAAGCGCGCCGACGCTTCCTATCGCGGCGCCCGCACGAAAAACTGGCTCAAGGTCAAATGCACCCGCCGCCAGGAATTCGTCATCATCGGCTGGACGCCCAGCAGCGCCAGCGGGCGCGCCATCCGCAACCTGCTGCTCGGGCAGCGGGAAGGGGAAGGGCTGGTCTATGCGGGCAAGGTCGGCACGGGTTTCAACGCCGCCAATAGCGAAGGGCTGATCGCTGCCCTGCGCAAGCGGGGACGCAAGACCGCCGCGCTGGCTGTGCCCCGCAGCGAAAGCCGTGGCGCGCAATGGGTTCGCCCCGATCTGGTCGCTGAAATCGCCTTTGCCAAGTTCACGGCGGAGAATATCGTCCGCCATGCCAGCTTCCTCGGCTTGCGCGAGGACAAGACGGCCAGCGATGTTCAACGCGAGAAAGCTATGCCAACGCCCGAAACCCGCAGTGACGTCACGATCAGCCATCCCGACCGCCTGATCTTTCCGGAGGCGAAGATCACCAAGGGCGAGCTTGCCGACTATTATGCCGCCATGGGTGCGGCAATGCTGCCCTGGATTGCCCATCGTCCGATCAGCTTGGTCCGCTGTCCGCAGGGGCGGGCGAAGAAATGCTTCTTCCAGAAACATGACAGCGGCAGTTTCGGTGATCATGTGAAGCATGTCGCGATCCGCGAGAAAGCGGGGAATGAGGAAGATTATCTCTATGTAGAAGATAGCGACGGACTTCTTGCCTGCGTTCAGATGGGGGCGATCGAATTTCACGGCTGGGGTTCCAGCGTCGCGGATGTCGAGCGGCCCGACCGCATGATCTTCGATCTCGATCCGGATGAAGGGCTGGATTTCGAGGCTGTCAAAAAGGCCGCCCGGGACATTCGGCGGGCGCTGGAGGATTTGGGACTGACCAGCTTCGCCATGCTGTCGGGCGGGAAGGGCATTCATGTCGTCGTGCCGCTGACGCCGGAGGCGGAATGGCCGCAGGTCAAGGATTTTGCCGACCGCTTCGCCCGCGCGCTGGCCGCTTCCGAACCGGATCGCTTCACGGCCACCATGAGCAAGGCGAAGCGCAAGGGCCGCATCTTCATCGACTGGCTGCGCAACCAGCGCGGCGCGACGGCCGTGCTGCCCTATGTAGTGCGCGCCAGGGAAAAAGCGTCCGTCGCCGCGCCGGTCAGTTGGGAGGAGTTGGACTCCTTCGACAGCGCCGCCCATTTCACGGTGAAGGATGCCGCCCTGTTGCTGGAACGCGCCTCTTCACGCGATCTTCGCGGCTGGGGAGAGGCGCATCAGCCGCTGCCTGCCCATTAAGCCGCGTGGACAAATTCGGCATGTCGGGAAATGGCTATTTTCTTAGCCATTGAGCGCGACGTGCTCCTGCGCAGGCAGAAGCCCAGTCCCGCCCTTGGCGGATCATCGTACCGTCTGATCTGGGCTCCTGCCTGCGCAGGAGCACGTTGCAAGAAAACGGCACAAGCAGATCCTCCGTTTCTCACACAAATCACTCAGTCCGGCGAGTCTTGAATTTGTCCACGCCGCCTGGGCAGGATTGCTGGACGCAAGATTTTCGCCGCATCCGCCTTTTCTGCGCTTGTGCTTTGTTGCATATCGGGAATCACCATGACGAAGCCGACAGAAGAAGCGCCCGAAAGCGGCGCCGCCGCCCCTTCCTCCACCACCGAAAAGACCGACATGGCCACCGCCGCGCGCAAATCGGCGGGAAAGGCGGTCTGGATGGGCACCGCGGTCGGCATCGGCTCCGCCGCGATCGTCGCGGCGCTGCTCTACGCGAACAAGAAGCGCGGCTGACTCTCCGCACCCCGCAAAAAAGAGGCGGCATGGCCTTCGCTCCATGCCGCCTCATGATGCGACCCGTTTTGGGCTCTATCCCCGCCTCGGGACGGGGAACTCCTTATCTTATCCCGCGCCGCCGCTGAGATAGGCGATCAGTTCCGGCTTGCTGACGGTCGTGCTCTTGTCCGCATCGGCCGTGACGAAGGCGCCGTCGGCCCAGGCGGTGACTTCGGCGGGCGCCAGCGACTTGCCGGTGGCCTTCATCTCCTGATCCTTGAGCGTCACCATCCAGCGCGAGAATTCCGCCTTGTCGAGCTGGCCGTCGTGATTCTGGTCATAGGCCGGGAATTCCGTATCCACGATCGACGCGACCGCATCTCCTGACGTGGCGGGCTGGGATTGATCGGTCTGCGGCGCGGCGCCCGCCTGCGCAAAAGCAGGCGTCGCGAGCAGGAGTGCCGTCGTCAAAAGACATGCGCGGATCATTGCATTCTCCAGAACGGACCGGCGGACGGCCCAACGACCGCCGGTGCGATTTTCACGTGGGATAATAGCCAAATAAAACATGCGGTTCCTGAATTTTTGTTCATCTTGCTCCGTTCATCTTCCGATTTGGCTCGTTTCGTCGCCTGATGCTGCGATTAATGGGACGAAGCACGGAAAAGCGGCGCTCCCCATGCTTCTTCATCGCCTGATTTGCCCCGGAAAGGCGGTGCTGCTAGGCGGCGCAGCGACGTTCAACTCATGCACGCAGGATTCGCCCGATGGTCCCCCGTTACGCCCGCCCGCAAATGACCGCCCTCTGGGAGCCGGAAGCCCGCTTCAAAATCTGGTTCGAGATTGAGGCGCACGCGACCGAAAAGCTGGGCGAGTTGGGCGTGGTGCCCGAATCCGCCGCCAAGGCGCTGTGGGACTGGTGGGCGACCCAGCCCGCCATCGACGTGCCCGCCATCGACGCGATCGAAGCCGTCACCAAGCATGATGTGATCGCCTTCCTGACCTGGGTGGCCGAGCAGGTGGGTGATGAAGCCCGCTTCATGCATCAAGGCATGACGTCGAGCGACGTGCTCGACACCTGCCTCGCCGTGCAATTGAGCCGCGCCGCCGACCTGCTGATCGACGATCTCGACAAGCTGCTGGAGGTGATCAAGCGCCGCGCCTATGAGCATAAGCTGACCCCGACCATCGGCCGCAGCCATGGCATCCATGCCGAGCCTGTGACTTTCGGCCTGAAAATGGCCGAGGCTTATGCGGAGTTCAGCCGCTGCAAGGCGCGCCTGATCGCCGCCCGCGCCGAAGTCGCCACCTGCGCCATTTCCGGCGCTGTCGGCACCTTCGCCAATATCGACCCCCGCGTCGAGGAGCATGTCGCGGAAAAGCTGGGCCTCGCCATCGAGCCGGTATCGACGCAGGTCATTCCGCGCGACCGCCATGCGATGTTCTTCGCGACGCTGGGCGTCATCGCCTCGTCCATTGAGCGGCTGGCGGTTGAGGTGCGTCACCTCCAGCGCACCGAAGTGCTGGAGGCGGAGGAATATTTCTCGCCCGGCCAGAAGGGCAGCTCCGCCATGCCGCACAAGCGCAATCCGGTGCTGACCGAGAATCTCACGGGCCTCGCCCGCATGGTGCGCAGCTATGCTCTGCCCGCGATGGAGAATGTGGCGCTGTGGCATGAGCGCGACATTTCGCACTCTTCAGTCGAACGCTATATCGGTCCCGACGCCACCATCACGCTGGACTTCGCGCTGGGCCGTCTGACCGGCGTGATCGACAAGCTGCTCGTCTACCCTGAGCGGATGATGAAGAATCTCGACAAGATGGGTGGGCTTGTCCACTCGCAGCGGGTGCTGCTGGCGCTGACCCAAGCGGGCGTGTCGCGGGAGGACAGCTACCGCTATGTCCAACGCAACGCGATGAAGGTCTGGGAATCGGACGGCCAGCTTTCGCTGATGGAATTGCTGAAGGCCGATCCGGACGTCGCGGCGGCGCTGACCGCCGAACAGATCGAGGAGAAGTTCAACCTCGATTATCACTTCCGCCAGGTCGACACCATCTTCCGCCGGGTGTTCGGGGAATAGGGTCGGAGTGAAATAGGCGACACGCTGAAAGGGCGCGGCAACACGCCCCGTTAGCGTGTGTTGGTTTCAAAGAACCCGGCGGTTATCGTGCTCCTGCGAAGGCACTGAAGCGAGACAAGCGGCTCGCATTCAGCCCAGTCCCGCCATTTGAACCGGACTCCTGCCTCCGCAGGAGCACGCCACATGTCCGGACCCCAGAGTCAGGCGCGCCCTTTGCCTCGCGGATGGCCGCTGGCGTCCAGTACGGTTTCCATCGCGACATAGGTGGAGGTGCTGGCGACATGCGGCAGGCTGGAGATCTTCTCCCCCAGCACTGCGCGATAACGGCGGATGTCGGCCGTCCTGACCTTCAACAGATAGTCGAAGCTGCTGGCGATCATATGGCATTCCTCGACCTCGGGAATGCGGCGGACGGCGGCATTGAATTCGTCGAGCGCCTTTTCGCGGGTGTCGGACAGCTTCACTTCGGCAAAGGCGACATGATCCATGCCGAACTTCGCCGGGTCTACGATGGCGCGGAACCCCCGAATTACGCCCGTATCGATCAGTCGGCGCAGGCGGACCTGGCAGGGCGTCTTGGAAAGGCCCACCGCCTGGGCGAGATCGGTGACGGTCATGCGGCCGTCCTCCACCAAGGCGGCGATGATCTTGCGATCGAATTCGTCCAGTTCGGTCATGGCGGGCGGATTTTTCATGGATTTTGCCCTGAAAGCGGGACGCCGCGGAAAAACCGGCGAATTTCCGATGAAAATAAATGGTCGGGGAGAGAGGATTCGAACCTCCGGCCCCTGCCTCCCGAAGACAGTGCTCTACCAGGCTGAGCTACTCCCCGACCGATAGCAGGTCCGTTTCGAGGCGGTCCCGCTGGGCAGGCCGCAGCCTATAGAGGCGGCTTTTCCGGCTGGCAAGCGGGGGAGGAGGATTTTTTTGGGCGGTTTATAAAAGCCCCGCCTCGCGGAAGCTGAAACGGGCCTGGCCGCTGTGAATCACATGGTCCGCCAGGCCGATTTCCATCGGACGCAGGCGCTTCGAGAGGGCCCGGGTCAGGCGGATGTCCGCCCAATAAGGAACGGAGCCGTTGGGCCGTCGCTGTTCGATCGCGAGCCAATGGCTGTCCCATCGAAGCAGCGCGTCCACGGCGCAGCGCCAGTCATGTGTGGCATGGAACCGGTGGAGCGGATGCCATTCATCGTCGAGGACGAGCAGTTGCAGGGAAGCGGGGTCGCGCATGCCGCCGAGCATGCCCCTGCGTCGCGCTCGCGATAGAGGAAGGATGATCCCTTTCCGAGTGGATCGGGTGCAACTTGATCCATTTCGCAGCATTTGGCGCGGGCGGATGGCTGGGCTACATGGATGTCGTTCCAGAATCATGAAAGCCTTCGCCTTGACCAGCCTGCCTTCCTCGTCCGAACCGCATTATGAGCAGCAATATCTGGACCTGATGCGGCATATCTGGCGGCATGGCGACGAGCGGATCGACCGGACGGGCGTGGGGACGCGGTCGATATTGGGCGCGACGATGCGATTTTCGCTGGCCGACGACGCCGTGCCGCTGCTGACCACCAAGCGGGTCTATTGGAAGGTCGCGGCGCGGGAGATGCTGTGGTTCCTGACCGGCGACACCAATATCCGCGAGCTGGTGCGGCAGGGCGTGCACATCTGGACCGACTGGCCGCTTGATTCGTACCGGCGCGCGACGGGAGAGGAGATCGATCGCGATGCGTTCGAGGCGCGGATCGTCGAGGATGACGCTTTCGCGGCGCGCTGGGGCGATCTTGGGCCGGTCTATGGCGCGCAATGGGTGAACTGGCCGCGCTATGAGGCGGTGGGGGACGGGCTCTACCGGAAGGCAGCGCAAGGGCATAACCAGATTGCCGATCTGGTCGAGGCGATCCGGACCAGTCCGGGGTCGCGGCGGCTGCTGTTCACCGGCTGGAACGTGGCGGAGGTGCCGCGCATGGCGCTGCCGCCCTGCCATATGACCTATCAGTTTCAGGTGGCGGACGGGCGGCTCAATGGGCTGCTGTTCCAGCGGAGCTGCGATCTGGGGCTGGGTTTCGCCTTCAATATCTTCGGCCTGTCGATGATCACGCGGATGCTGGCGCAGCAATGCGATCTGGAGCCGGGCGAGGTCGTCTGGCAGGGCGGGGACGTGCATCTCTACCTGAACCATGCCGATCTGGTGGAGGAGCAGATCGGCCGAAAACCGGATGGCGCCCCCAAATTGCGGATCAATCGGCGGCCTTCATCCATTTTCGATTATCGGATCGAGGATTTCGAAGTGGTTGATTACGCACCACAAAGGCACATCGCGGCGCCCGTGGCGGTCTGACGGCACGGGACAGGTTTGCGACGAAATGGGTCAGCAAGACTTGCCTTTGTGAGCGTTGTAACATAATAATTGCACTACGCAATATTATTGCAATGCACAAAAGGAGGCAGGATGAGCGACCGGATCGATTCGGACGCTGGAAGGGATGAGGCGGCGCCTGGATCGAGGCGCAATCTGCCTCCGCTCCGGCTGCACGTGCCCGAGCCGAAATTCCGGCCGGGCGACACCGCCGATTTCAGCGATTTCGACATTCCGCCCGCAGGCGCGCAGGCGCGCCCGGACGAGGCGGCGCAGCCGGGCGTGATGCGCGACCTGGCCTATGGGCTGGTGCGCGTGCTGGATGAGGATGGGGCTGCGGTCGGCCCCTGGGATCCGAAGCTGCCCGCCGACACGCTGCTGAAGATGTTGCGGGCGATGGCGCTGACGCGGGCTTTCGACGGGCGCATGTTCCGGGCGCAGCGGCAGGGCAAGACCAGCTTCTACATGAAGTCCACGGGCGAGGAGGCCGTCTCGATCGGCGCGGCGCTGGCCTTGGCGAGCGACGACATGTGTTTCCCCAGCTATCGCCAGCAGGGGATTTTGATCGCGCGCGGCTGGCCGATCATCGACATGATGAACCAGATCTACTCGAACAAGGGCGACCGGCTGAAGGGGCGTCAGCTTCCCATCATGTATTCCGCGCGGGAGGCGGGGTTCTTCTCCATCTCCGGCAACCTCACGACGCAATATCCGCAGGCCGTGGGCTGGGCGATGGCCAGCGCGGCGCGGGGGGACACGCGGATCGCGGCGACATGGTGCGGCGAGGGATCGACGGCGGAGGGCGACTTCCATTCGGCCTGCACCTTCGCCAGCGTCTACCGAGCGCCGGTGATCATGAACGTCGTGAACAATCAATGGGCCATCAGCAGCTTTTCGGGCTTTGCCGGAGCGGAGGCGACGACCTTCGCGGCGCGGGCCATTGGCTATGGCATTGCCGGGCTGCGCGTGGACGGCAATGACGCGCTGGCGGTCTATGCGGCGACGCGCTGGGCGGCGGACCGGGCGCGGGCCAATGCCGGGCCGACGCTGATCGAGCATTTCACCTATCGGGTGGAGGGGCACAGCACCTCGGACGATCCGAGCGCCTATCGGTCGGCGGACGAGGCAAGCCATTGGCCGCTGGGCGATCCGATCGCGCGGTTGAAGAAGCATTGCATCGGCCTTGGCATCTGGGACGAGGAACGCCACGCGGCGATGGACAAGGAGCTGGCCGAGATGGTTCGCGATGCGGCGCGGGAGGCAGAGAAGAACGGCATTCTGGGCCACGGCCTGCATCATCCGATGGAATCGATGTTCGAAGATGTGTTCGAGGAGATGCCCTGGCATTTGCGCGAACAGCAGCAGGCGATGCTGGATGAATGGAAGGCGGCTGGGCTGTGATGGTGATGACCGTGCAAACTCCTCGCCCCTTGGGGAGAGGGAAATGAGCGACATTCAGCAGATGAACATGATCCAGGCGATCAACAGCGCGCTGGACGTGATGATGGGCCGCGACCCGGACGTGGTCGTGATGGGCGAGGATGTCGGCTATTTCGGCGGCGTCTTCCGCGCCACGGCGGGGTTGCAGCAGAAATATGGCAAGAACCGGGTGTTCGACACGCCGATCACCGAATGCGGGATCATCGGCGTGGCGGTGGGCATGGGCGCCTATGGGCTGCGGCCGGTGCCGGAGATCCAGTTCGCCGATTATATCTATCCGGCGCTTGACCAGCTCGTTTCCGAGGCGGCGCGGCTGCGTTACCGGTCGGCGGGGGAGTTCATCTCTCCGATGACGGTGCGCTCGCCCTTTGGCGGCGGGATTTTCGGGGGGCAGACGCACAGCCAGTCGCCCGAGGGCATCTTCACCCATGTTTCGGGGGTGAAGACGGTGATCCCCTCGACGCCTTATGATGCCAAGGGGCTGCTGATCGCGGCGATCGAGGATAATGATCCGACGATCTTCTTCGAACCCAAGCGCATCTATAACGGGCCGTTCGACGGGCATTACGACACGCCGGCGAAGAGCTGGGCCGGGCATGAAGCGGCGCAGGTGCCGACGGGCTATTATCGGATTGCGCTGGGCGAAGCGCGGGTGGCGCGGGCGGGCGAGGCGCTGACGGTGCTTTGCTATGGCACGATGGTTCATGTGGTCGAAAATACCGTGGCCGAGATGGGCGTGGATGCGGAGATACTGGACCTGCGGACGCTGGTGCCGCTGGACATCGAAGCCATAGAGCGGTCGGTGCAGAAGACCGGGCGCTGCCTGATCGTGCATGAGGCGACGCGGACCAGCGGTTTCGGCGCGGAGTTGATGGCGCAGGTGCAGGAGCGTTGCTTCTATCATCTGGAAGCGCCGATCGAGCGCGTGACCGGCTTCGACACGCCTTATCCGCATAGTCTGGAATGGGCTTATTTTCCGGGGCCGGTGCGCATTCGCGAAGCCATCAACAAGATTTTGAAGGATTGAGGGGCTGTCATGGCGCTTTTTACATTCAGATTGCCGGACATCGGTGAAGGCATCGCGGAAGCGGAGATTGTCGGCTGGCATGTGAAGGTCGGGGATCGGGTCGAGGAAGACCAGCCGATCGCGGACATGATGACTGACAAGGCGACGGTGGAGATGGAAAGCCCGGTCGCGGGCGTGGTGATGCGTCTGGCGGGAGAGCCGGGGCAGCAGATCGCCATCGGGTCCATGCTGGTGGAGATCGAGACTGAGGGTGAGGAGACTTCTTCTTCCAAGGTCGAGGAAGCGGCTCCCGAGCCCGCCCCTATAGCTCCCCTCCCGGAACGGGAGGGGTCGGGGGAGGGCCGCGAGCAAAGCGAGCCTGTTCCCGTCGTTGAAGAAAAGCCGGCTGTGCCGGCACCCACGCCCGACCCCTCCCGTTCCGGGAAGGGAGAAGTGCTGGCCTCCCCCGCTGTCCGGGCTCGGGCGAAGGAACTGGGCATCGATCTCGCCCAGGTGAAACCCAGCGGCGATCATATCCGGCACTCCGATCTCGACGCCTTTCTGCTATATGGTTCCGGGCAAGGCTATCGCCCCGCCGGACGCTCCGCCAGGCGGGCGGACGAGGAGGTCAAGGTCATCGGTCTGCGGCGCCGCATTGCCGAGAATATGGCTGCCTCCAAGCGCGCCATCCCGCATTTCTCCTATGTCGAGGAGATCGACGTCACCGCCCTGGAGGAGACGCGCGAGCAGTTGAACGCCCATCGCGGAGAGCGGCCCAAGTTGACCATGTTGCCGTTGCTGATCGTGGCGATCTGTCGCGCTCTGCCGGAATTTCCGATGCTGAACGCGCGCTATGACGATGAGGCGGGCGTGGTGACGCGTTATGGCGCGGTGCATATGGGCATTGCGACGCAGACCGATGCGGGGCTGATGGTGCCGGTGGTCCGCGATGCGCAGGACCGCAATGTCTGGCAGCTCGCGGCGGAGATCAGGCGGCTGGCCGAGGCTGCGCGGACGGGCAAGGCGAAGTCGGAGGAATTGTCCGGCTCCACGCTGACGCTGACGTCGCTGGGTCCGTTGGGCGGGGTCGCGACGACGCCGGTGATCAACCGGCCGGAAGTCGCGATCATCGGCCCGAATCGCATCATCGAGCGGCCGGTGTTCCGGGGCAGGGAAGTGGTGCCGGCGAAGCTCATGAACCTGTCGATCAGTTGCGACCATCGCGTGGTCGACGGCTGGGACGCGGCGAGCTTCGTTCAGGCGGTGCGGAAGCTGCTGGAGACGCCGGTTCTGCTGTTTGCGGACTAGGTTTTGGGATTGGTTTAGGTGGGGAGTTGGGTGGATTCAGGACATTCCCCCTCCCGCAGGCGGGAGGGGGCTAGGGGGTGGGCTGGCGCGACATCAGCGTGAATTTTCAACGGCTAAGCTGGAAGCTCGCTGCGCTCGCACCCACCCCTAACCCCTCCCGCCTGCGGGAGGGGAATGTCTTGGATTGGCCAAATCCGGCCATCCCCCATACCCTAACGCACCGTGGCCCGATAACTGAGCCTGCCGCTTTCGCCGGGTGAAATCTCATCGGGAACGGTCCAGCGGACATGGGTGATGTCGGCGGGGATCGCGCGGCGGGTGCCGCCGAGCGCCGTCGGCAGCCATAGATCGGTGAGGCGGCCCCAATGGGCGCCGCCGTCGACCGAAACCTGCATCGCGGGATCGGAGAGGTCGAGCTGCGCGCCGCGCGGAACGGCGTTGGTGACCGCAAGGTTGCGGACGGGGCGGCTGCCTTCGTTGCGCCAGTTGACCACCAGGATGAGCTGATCGCCCGATCCGGCGCGGTCGGCGCTTTGCAGGATGCGGCGCGCGCGGCCGTTGATGTCGGTGCTGGTCCGCTCGACGAACATCTGCGTGTCCAGCTTGATGGGCTGTCGTGCCAAAGCCATTTGCGGCGCGGCCAAACAGGCCAGAGCGATCAGCCAAACCCCCGATTTCATTCCAGTCCCCCGACTCCCTGTTCTGGCCGAATGTGGCGGCTAGTGCCGAAGATTTGGTTAAGGCCTTGTTTCCCTTGCTATCCATCTGTTTCGCTGATGTAAATTGACGGCCCAAATTGACGGGTGGCGGTCGTCAGTGCACAAAAAGGGCGGCGGGCAGGGATATTTCAGGCGTGACACCTCAGGAACAGCAGGAGATCAACAGGCGGCGGGACCGGCTGTTGGCGTCGATCGCGCTGACGACCGGAATCGGGCTGGTCCTGGCCATGCCCTTCGCTCTGCGCGAGGGGGCGGAATTCTTCCTGCCGCTGACAGCCGCGCTGGTCGTCGCGATCGCGCTGGTGCCCTTTCTGGAGTGGATGGAGCGGCGGGGCGTGCCTTCGCCGCTGGCCGCGCTGACGGCGGTGATCGCCTTCCTGCTGGTGGCGAACACGGCGCTGGTGCTGATCGTCGTTCCGGCGGCGGACTGGTTCCGGCTCTTGCCCGAGCGGCTGCCCAAGATTCAGAATAATCTGGCGCCTCTGATCGATTTCTATTCGCAGCTTCAGCGTTTCGTGGATGAGACGGTGCAGATGCTGGCGACCGGACCGGTGGCGGCCGCCCAGACGGCGGCGGTGGACGCGCCGCGGTCGTTGCTGCAATTCGCGGCGACCTCCGCGCCTTCGGCCATCATCCAGATGGTGTTCGCGCTGCTCATCATCTATTTCTTCCTCGCCGGTTGGACGAAGCTGCGGCGGCGGACGATCAACAGCCGGGAAAGCTTCGATGGCGCCATGGCGGTGGCGCGGGTGATCCAGAATGTCGTGGATGCGACCTCCGCCTATGTGCTGACCATCGCCACCATCAATCTGTGCCTGGGTCTGGCGGTCGCCTTCGCGCTGTGGTTGATCGGCATGCCTTCGCCGCTGATGTGGGGCGGCATCGTCGCGCTGCTGAACTTCGTGCCCTATTTCGGGCCGATGCTGGTGGCGGTGCTGCTGGCGCTGGGCGGATTGATGGTGTTCGACGATGTGTGGAAGGCGCTGTTGCCCGCCGCGCTCCAGATCGGCTTTCATCTGGTGGAGGCGAATTTCGTGACGCCGACGATTCTCGGGCGGCGGCTGACGATGAATCCGCTGTTGATTCTGGTGTCGCTGGCCTTCTGGGGCTGGGTGTGGGGAACGCCGGGTGCCTTGCTGGGCGTGCCGCTGCTGATCATCATCCAGACCGTGGTGTCGGCCGCCGGCACGCCCGACATTGCTGGTTTTCTGTTCGAACGGGGAACGTTGACCGTCGCCCCGCGCAAAGAAAATGACGAAAGCCGTGAAACTGATGTTGCAGACAGTTGACAGGGGGAACGGGGCCGCATAGATGCCCGCCCACACCGAACGCGGGTGTAGCTCAGTTGGTTAGAGCGCCGGCCTGTCACGCCGGAGGTCGCGGGTTCGAGCCCCGTCACTCGCGCCACTTTCCTTAGCGGCAAGTGGATGGTTTTTCAGATCAGCATCGTCTGGCGGTCTTTCCTGATCGCGCCAAGATGCCGCCCTGCGCGGGTGTAGCTCAGTTGGTTAGAGCGCCGGCCTGTCACGCCGGAGGTCGCGGGTTCGAGCCCCGTCACTCGCGCCATTGCTTAAGATCGAGTGATCCTGCCGGCGGGAAGCTGGCCTTTCCTGACATTGGTGGCGTGTGCCTGGTTTTTGGGTAGTGGCTGCCATTAAGCGATACGTGCTCCTGCGAAGGCAGGAGCCCAGTCCCGCCGTTTGTGGATCATCGCATCGTAGGAAATGGGCTCCTGCCTGCGCCGGAGCACGATTCACCCGGGGGGGGCGAACATCAATATCCACGCTCCACCCATCACCGCCTTCAAAATCTCCGCCAGCGCCCGGTCTCCATCCAGGCGAGCAGGCGTTTCAGCGGCAATATCCAAATCCAGATCAGGCCGAGAAACACATAGACCACCACCTGCGCGATCATCGAGAGCCCGCCGATCAACCCCGACAGGCTGCCCACCAGCACCGCCCAGATCGCGATCAGCCCCAATATCATGAACATGCCCGCCGGTTTGCGCCAGCTTGGCTTGTAGCTGTGGCGGGGGTCTATGCTCATGCCTCTTCGCCTTCGATCAGTTCGATTTCGGTCAGAATCAGATTCAGCGGCAGATCCCAGGGGTCGGCGGGCAAGGCGTCATGCTCCTGCACCGACCAGGCCAGGCCTATGCGCAGGGCGTCGGGATAGCGCGCGAACACGCGGTCA
Source organism: Sphingobium sp. 15-1 (assembly GCF_013375535.1). Lineage (GTDB taxonomy): Bacteria > Pseudomonadota > Alphaproteobacteria > Sphingomonadales > Sphingomonadaceae > Sphingobium > Sphingobium aromaticivastans. The sequence goes on along the minus strand of NZ_JABXJG010000001.1, from coordinate 1,383,561 downwards.
TAATAGCCGCCGCCTTGCCCCAGCCGGTTCATCGCCCGGTCGAAGCCGATCAGCGGGGCGATGATGACGTCGGGGCTTACGGGATCGCCGGCCGGCTCGGGATGGCTGGTGCCGAACAGGCCGGGGAAAAGCTGGTCCTCCGGCCGCCAGCTCAGGAAATCCATGCTGCCCAGCCGGTCGATCACGCGGGGCAGCACCAGCGTCTTGCCCATGGCTTGCAGGGGGGGCGCCAGCCGCTGCGCCGGGGCTTCGTCGTCCAGCCCCATATAGAGAGCCACGACTTGCGCATCGGCCAGCCGCCGGGCGAGGGGGGAGGGGATCACCTTGAACGCCAGCCGGTGCGCCAGCGGATCGAGCGAGGCCACGAAAGCGCGCCGCCTTTCCCGGGCGATCGCGCGCAGGGTCGCCTTTTCGGTGTCGTCGCTCATCTTGACCCTTGGACTGTGAGGAGGGTGACGGGACCGCCTCGGCCGTGTGCTGGAAAATCCTCTGACGCCTCAACGTCAGGTGGGAACCATGTAGATCGGGCCGGAACCCGCCCAGGGACAGTCCCCGTGGATGTGATTATCGCCTCAGGGATGTTCGCTAAAGCTCGTACCGCGCAGTGCCCGTCGCCTACCTATCTAGGCTTCGGGCGCTGCGGCGACAAGTCTTTCGCGCAGCTTTTCTATGCGGGTGGTGAGCGATTCCAGCGCGCGGATGGCAGGTTCGTCCTCCGGCTCCAGCGCCAGGCTCTGCTGGCGGCCGATCGCCTCGCGCTTCAGGTCGTTGAGTTCGTCGGCCAGGAAGAGCGCGGCGAACAACAGCGTGCGCACTTCGGTCAGCCCCGGCGTGTTCTGCTGCGCCAACCGCGCCTTGCGCTCGATCAGGTTGGCGAGATGCGCAAGATGCGCTTCCTCGCCGTCGCGGCAGCGTATGTCATAGACGCGCCCGGCGATATGCAATGCGGTTTCAGCCACCAGTCTGGCCCTTCAATTCGGTGATGAGACTGTCCAGCGACTGCAGCGCCGCTCGGGCAGCCGCAGCGTCAACGCCGGAGGAGGTTTCAAAGGAGGCGGCCGACGAAAAGCCGTCCACATCCTGTTCGAGCCGGTCGATCGCGCGCTCCAGCGTGCGGATCGCCTGCATCATGCGGTCGCTTGCCATGGTCCCACGCATAGACAAAGTTTTCGCCGCGCAAAAGCAGTCATTCGGCGGCTTGGCGTACCCAGGGGGCCGCCCGTGGTTGACGCCTTGTCCCTGAGTCGACAAAGGGAGCGCAAACTCGACTCGACGGCCTGAACAGGGGGCCGCTTGAAAAGCCAGGAAAGAAGCCGCTTCGATGACTGTTTCCGAAAAGTCCCTCGCCAACGCCATTCGGGCGCTTTCCATGGACGCGGTGCAGGCCGCCAACAGCGGCCATCCGGGCATGCCGATGGGCATGGCCGACGTCGCCACAGTGCTGTTCAAGGATTATCTGAAGTTCGATCCGAAGGCGCCGAAATGGGCCGATCGCGACCGCTTTGTGCTGTCGGCGGGGCATGGGTCGATGCTGATCTATTCGCTGCTGCATCTGACCGGCTATGCCAAGCCGACGATGGAAGACATCGCCAACTTCCGTCAGCTCAGCAGCCCCTGCGCCGGGCATCCTGAGAATTTCGAGCTAGCGGGCGTGGAAGCGACCACCGGGCCGCTGGGGTCCGGCCTTGCCACTGCGGTCGGCATGGCGATTGCCGAACGGCATCTGAATGCGCAGTTCGGGGACGACATTGTCGACCACCGGACCTGGGTGTTGGCCGGCGACGGCTGCCTGATGGAAGGCATCAACCATGAAGCGATCGGTCTGGCGGGGCATCTGAACCTGGGCCGCCTGATCGTGCTGTGGGACGATAACAAGATCACCATCGACGGCTCGATCGACCTGTCGAGCAGTGAGGATGTACGGGCTCGTTACGCCGCGACCGGCTGGCATGTCGTGTCCTGCGACGGGCATGACGTGGCCGATGTGCGCCGCGCCATCGATGAAGCGCTGGCCGATCCGCGTCCGTCGCTGGTCGCCTGCGCCACCAAGATCGGCTATGGCGCGCCCAACAAGGCGGGCACTTCGGGCGTTCATGGTTCGGCCCTGGGCGAGGCGGAAGTCGCTGCGGCCCGCGAGTTCCTTGGCTGGACGGCTGAGCCTTTCGTCATTCCCGAGGATATCGCCGCCGCCTGGCAGGCCATTGGCGCCAAGGGCGGCGACGCCCATGCGGCCTGGGCGGATCGCCTTGGCTCCAACGCGCAGAAGGCGGAGTTCGAGCGGCGCATGGCTGGCGACCTGCCCGCCGATTTCTCGCTCGACGCCTATATCGACACGCTGATCGCCAATCCGCAGAAGGTCGCGACCCGCAGGGCGAGCGAACTGGCGCTGGGCGCGATCAACGACCTGCTGCCCGAAACGCTGGGCGGCTCGGCGGACCTCACCGGCTCCAACAACACCAAGACCAAGTCGACCGGACCGCTGACCAGGGACGATTATTCGGGCCGCTATGTCTATTACGGCATTCGCGAATTCGGCATGGCCTGCGCGATGAACGGCATGGCGCTGCATGGTGGCGTCATTCCCTATGGCGGCACTTTCCTGGTCTTCTCTGACTATATGCGTGGCGGCATCCGCTTGGCCGCGCTCCAGCAGATCCGCGCCATCCATGTGTTGACCCATGACTCCATCGGTCTGGGCGAGGACGGTCCGACCCACCAGCCGATCGAGCATGTCATGTCGCTGCGCATGATTCCCAATCTCGACGTCTATCGTCCGGCGGACATCGTCGAGACGGCGGAGTGCTGGGAACTGGCCTTGAAGGATGCGACCGGCCCGTCGGTTCTGGCGCTGACCCGCCAGAACCTGCCGCAGCTTCGCACCGAGAAGGCGGGCGAGAATCTGTCGGCCAAGGGCGCCTATCGCCTGAAGGCCGCGACCGCCGAGCGCAAGGTGGTGCTGATCGCCACCGGATCGGAGGTGGAGATCGCCGTCGCCACCGCCGCGCTGCTGGAAGAGCAAGGCATCGGCGCGGACGTCGTTTCCATGCCGAGCTGGGCGCATTTCGACGCGCAGCCGCAGGCGTATAAGGATGATCTCCTTCCGCACCATGTCCTGCGCGCCTCGATCGAGGCAGGGACGACCTTCGGCTGGGAGCGTTATGTCGGCATCGCCGGGCTGCGCTTCGGCATCGACACGTTCGGTGCATCGGCCCCTGCGGAAGTGCTTTACGATCATTTCGGCCTGACCGCCGCCAAGATCGCGCCGCAGATCGCTGCGGCACTCGACTGAAATTCAAACCAACCGGGAGACAAGAGCAGTGGCAACGAAGGTAGCAATCAACGGTTTCGGCCGCATCGGCCGTCTGGTCGCCCGTGCGATCCTGTCGCGGACCGACCATGATCTGGAACTGGTGAGCATCAACGACCTGGGCGATGCCAAGTCCAATGCCCTTCTGTTCAAGCGCGATTCCGTGCACGGCAACTGGGCCGGCGAAGTCAGCGTCGACGGCAATTTCCTGGTCGTCGACGGCAAGCGCATCGCCGTGACCGCTGAGCGCGACCCCGCCAAGCTGCCCCACGCCGCGCAGGGCGTGGACATCGCCCTGGAATGCACCGGCATCTTCGCGGACAAGGAAAAGGCCAGCGCGCATTTGACCGCGGGCGCCAAGCGCGTCGTGATCTCCGCTCCGGCGACCGGCGTCGACAAGACGGTGGTGTTCGGCGTCAATCATGAGACGCTGACCGCCGACGACATCGTGATCTCGAACGCGAGCTGCACCACCAATTGCCTGGCTCCTCTCGCGAAAGTCCTGCACGACGCAATCGGCATCGAGCGCGGCTTCATGACCACGATCCACAGCTACACCAACGATCAGAACACGCTGGACCAGCTCCACAAGGACATGCGCCGCGCCCGCGCCGCTGCCCTGTCGATGATCCCGACCACCACCGGCGCCGCCCGCGCCGTGGGTGAGGTGCTGCCGGAGCTGAAGGGCAAGCTGGACGGCTCGTCGGTGCGCGTGCCGACCCCGAACGTCTCGGTCGTCGACCTGAAGTTCGACGCCAAGCGCACCACCACCGTGCAGGAAGTGAACGAGCTGCTGAAGGCCGCTTCGGAATCCGGCCCGCTCAAGGGCGTGCTTGGCTATTCGGACGAGCCGCTGGTGTCGATCGACTATAATGGCGATGCCCGCAGTTCGACCGTCGACAGCCTGGAAACGGCGGTGATCGACGGCACGCTGGTGCGCGTGCTGAGCTGGTACGACAATGAATGGGGCTTCTCGAACCGCATGATCGACACGACCGGCGTCGTGGCGAAGTTCCTCTAAACGACACGAACCCCGCCGGACCGCTCCGGCGGGGTTTTTCATCCAATTCCACGCGCTACAGGGAGCGATCATGGCAAAGCCGTTCAAGACACTCGACGACATGGGGGACATCACGGGCAAGGTGGTGCTGGTGCGCGAGGATCTGAACGTGCCGATGCAGGATGGCTCCGTGTCGGACGACACCCGCCTGCGCGCCGCCATGCCGACCGTGCTGGAATTGGCGGATCGCGGCGCGAAGGTGCTGATCCTCGCTCATTTCGGTCGTCCCAAGGGGCAGAAGAACCCGGAATTTTCGCTGTCCAAGATCACCCGGCCGCTGACTCAGGTGCTGGGGCGCGACGTGCAGTTCATCCCCGACTGTCAGGGTGAGGCGGCGGTCGACGGCATCGCGGTGATGCGCAACGGCGACATCGCCATACTGGAAAACACCCGCTTCCATGCCGGCGAGGAAAAGAATGATCCCGCGCTGGCTGAAGCGATGGCGGCGATCGGTGATCTGTACGTCAATGACGCCTTCTCCGCCGCGCACCGCGCCCATGCCTCGACCGAGGGGCTGGCGCACAAGCTGCCTGCCTTTGCCGGGCGCTCGATGGAGAAGGAACTGGACGCGCTGCAAGCGGCGCTGGGCGAACCGGTGAAGCCGGTCGCGGCGGTCGTCGGCGGCGCCAAGGTGTCGACAAAGCTCGACGTGCTGAACAACCTCGTCGCCAAGGTCGATCATCTGATCATCGGCGGCGGCATGGCCAACACCTTCCTCTATGCGCGCGGCGTCGACATCGGCAAGTCGCTGTGCGAGAAGGATCTGAGCGAGACGGCCGAGGCGATTTTCGACAAGGCCGAGGCGGCTGGCTGCACCATCCACCTGCCCTATGATGTGGTGGTGTCGAAGGAGTTCGCCGCCAATCCGCCGTCGCTGCGCACCTGCAACGTCCATGAAGTGGCCGAGGACGAGATGATTCTCGACGTCGGCCCGGCGGCGGTCGAGGCGTTGGGCGATGCGCTCAAGAACTGCCGGACTTTGGTATGGAACGGCCCGCTGGGCGCGTTCGAGATCGCGCCCTTCGACAAGGCGACCGTGGCGTTGGCCAAGACGGCCGCCGCGCTCACCAAGGAAGGCGGGCTGACGTCCGTCGCGGGCGGCGGCGACACGGTTGCGGCGCTCAACCATGCGGGCGTAGCGGGCGATTTCAGCTTCGTTTCGACCGCTGGCGGCGCTTTCCTCGAATGGATGGAAGGCAAGGAATTGCCGGGCGTCAAGGCGCTGATGGCCTAACCAGATTGCGGAGCGCGCCTTGGAGAGCGGCGCGCCTCGCTCGAACATGGGCGCTGTGCAAGGGCGTCCTTCCCCATAGACGCGCTGCCGGGAGGGCGGCGCATCCAACCAAGAGGTATGTGCAGATGCAGTTCGAGGACATGAAGGCGAAGATCGAGGGCGGCAACGGCTTCATCGCGGCGCTCGACCAGAGCGGCGGTTCGACGCCCAAGGCGCTGAAGGGCTATGGCATCGAGGAAGACGCCTGGACCAACGAAGAGGAAATGTTCGGCCTGATTCACGCCATGCGGTCGCGGATCATTACCTCGCCGGTCTTTTCGGGCGAAAAGGTGCTGGGCGCGATCCTGTTCGAGCGCACCATGGACGGTGAAGCGGGCGGTCAGTCCGTGCCGCAAGCGCTGATCGAGCGCGGCGTGGTGCCCTTCATCAAGATCGACAAGGGTCTGGAGGACGAGGCGAACGGCGTTCAGTTGATGAAGCCCAATCCGACCCTCGACACGCTGCTTCACCGCGCCAAGGCTTTGGGCGTGTTCGGCACCAAGGAGCGTTCGGTCATCAACCTCGCCAATCGCGAGGGCATCGCCGCCGTCGTCAAGCAGCAGTTCGAGGTCGGCCAGCAGGTACTGGCCGCCGGGCTGGTTCCGATCATCGAGCCGGAAGTCAACATCAAGAGCCCCGAGCGCGCCGAAGCCGACCAGATTCTGCTGGAGGAAATCCTCAAGAATCTCGACGCTCTGCCCGGTGACGACAAGGTGATGCTGAAACTGTCGCTGCCGGTGAAGGCCGGGCTGTTCGATCCGCTGGTCGACCATCCCCGCGTGCTGCGCGTCGTGGCGCTATCGGGCGGCTTCTCGCGCTCGGAAGCCTGCGTCGAACTGGCCAAGAATCGCGGCATCATCGCCAGCTTCAGCCGCGCTTTGCTGAACGACCTGCGTCACCAGATGAATGATGATGAGTTCAATGCCTCGCTGGGCGAAGCGATTGACGAGATCCACGGCGCTTCGACCCAGAAGGCGGCCTGATCTGCGATGACGGCGGCTGCGGGCGCTGGTAAAGCGTCCGCGGCCGCCGTCATGCGGTTGGTCGGCGCTCGACGTGCTCCTGCGAAGGCAGGAGCCCAGTTCCGACACCAGATAATTGCCGCAGCGTGTGGCCTAGGTTCTCACGAGCCGCCTGTCTCGTTCGAGCGCCTTCGCAGGAGCACGGTTCGGCCAAAACTAACCGCCCTCCGTCAACTCCCTCAAGATGCGCGCATCAGCAATGGCCTGCGCATCATAATCATTGTTGAAATAGGCCCAGACAGTCCGCCCCTCCCGGCTCTGCGCCTTCATCCATTCGGCCCAGTCCGCCAGCCGCTCGCGCGAATAGCCGCCGCGATATTTCCCCGTCGTGCCGTGGAAGCGGACATAGGCGATGGAGCCAATGCCCAGCCGGGGGCTGACCGACCCCGGCATGTCGTGCACGCAAAAGGCGCCGCCGTGGCGCTTCAGCACTGCGTAGACCTCGTCCACATACCAGCTTGAATGGCGGAACTCGAAGACGGGAACCGGATGGCGCGGCACGATGCGGAGGAAATCCTCCAGCCTCGCCAGGTCGAACGTGAAATGCGGCGGTAATTGATAGAGAATAGGGCCGAGACTGGCGCCGAAATGCGCGAACGACGCCATCATCCTTTCCAGCGGCTCCTCGCAATCCTTGAGCTTCTTCATCTGCGTCAGATAGCGGTTCGCCTTGGCCGCATAGCAAAAGCCCTTTGGCGCCTGTTCGCGCCATTTATCGACCGTTTCCGGCGCGGGCAGGCGATAGAAGCTGTTGTTGATCTCCACCGTGTCGAACTGTTCGGCATAGAAGGCGAACCAGTTTTTCGCCGCCAGCTTCTCCGGATAGAAGCGCCCGCGCCAATCCCGGTAATTCCATCCTGAGCAACCGATCCTGATCATGGGGAAGGAACGCCGGCGCGGCGAGATAGGCTCCGCTCTTTCCCAAGGCGGATGAATCCGGCTAAGGCGGGTGCATGACCGATTTCACCGACGAGGAACTCGCCCTCGACCCGAATTTCGCGGACCGTTTCGAGCAGGGCTTTCGCCCGGCCTGTCAGCTTTACCTGATCTCGCCGCCGGTGATCGAGGCGGGCTTTGTCGACAATCTGGCGGCTGCGTTCGACGGGGGCGGCGTCGCGGCCTTCCAGTTGCGGCTGAAGGGTTTGGATGAGGACGCTATCGCCCGCGCCGCCGAGCCGCTCCAGAAACTCTGCGCGGATCGGGATGTCGCCTTCATCGTCAACGACAGCATGACGCTGGCCAAGCGGCTGGGCGCGGACGGGGTGCATCTGGGGCAGGGCGACGGCGATCCGAAGGAGGCGCGCAGGTTGCTGGGGCCGTCGGTGCAGATCGGCGTCACCTGTCACGACAGCCGCCATCTGGCGATGGAAGCGGGCGAGGCGGGGGCGGATTATGTCGCCTTCGGAGCCTTTTATCCGACCACGACCAAGGAAACCCATCATCGGCCCGATCCGTCGATACTGGGCTGGTGGACGGCGCTGTTCGAACTGCCCTGCGTCGCCATTGGCGGGATCACGGCGGAGAATGCCGCGTCGCTGGTGAAGGCGGGGGCGGATTTTCTGGCGGTGAGCGGGGCGGTGTGGGGCCATCCGCAAGGGCCGCGGGCGGGCGTGGCGGCGTTTGGCGCGGTGTTGAAGGGCGAGTAAGCAAACCGCCGTGCTCCTGCGACCCGAAGGGCTGCGCAGCCAACGCAGGAGCCTAGTCCAGACGTAGCGATGGCAAATCGAGGACGGAACTGGGCTTTCACGAGCCATTTGTCTCGTTCGAGTGCCTTCGCAGGAGCACGGCCGGAAGCTGGGCCACCGCAGGAAAACGGAGCAGGCAGCTTTCCCGCACTTTGAGCGTTTTCTCTTCCACAATCGGGAGAGTATCGTCTTGAAAAACCATGCCCTGATCCTCGCGCTGCTATGCGCAGCCTGCGACATGACCGTGACGGAAGCGAATGAGAGCGGCGGGTCGAATGCCGCTTCCCCTCAGGCGAAGGAGGCCGCGCCTCGGCCCGCCGCCCCGGCCGCTGATCCCTACGCCTTCGTCATCGTCCCGGAACCGGCGGGAGCGCCCGCACGAGTAGAGGCAGTGCTCCAGGCGCAGGTGGCGCTGGATCGGGCGGGCTTTTCGCCGGGCGTGCTGGACGGGAAGGAGGGCATGTCCTTTACGACCGCGCTCAAGGGCTTACAGGAGGCGAGGGGACTGCCGCCGACCGGGCAATATGACGCGGCGACGGCCAAGGCGCTGCTGGGCGAGCGGCCGCAGCCCGCGACCTGGCTGGTGAAGATTCCGGCGGGATTCGCCAAGGGGCCATTCTTCGCGGTTCCCAAGGATTTGAACGATCAGGCGAAGCTGCCTGCGCTGGGCTATCGCAATCTGCTGGAGAAGCTGGCTGAGCGGTTCCACACCCGGCCGGAGGCGCTGGTGGCGCTCAATCCGCCGAACACGAAGGTTGGGGCAGGGGCCACCGTCCGCGTCCCCGCCATCGCCAACCAGCCGGTGGCGCGGATCGAGGGGGACGAGCGCGGCTGGGGCGAGACGCTCGCCAGTCTGGGCGTCGCCAAGGACCAGCCGCAGGCGGACCATATCGTCGTCGACAAGTCGGACGGGGTGCTCCGCGCCTATGATGCGCAGAACCGGCTGATCGCGCAATTTCCCGCCACCATGGGGTCGCAGCATGATCCCCTGCCGATCGGAACATGGGAAATCAAGGGGTTGAGCCGTAATCCTGACTTTCATTATAATCCCGATCTGTTCTGGGATGCATCCTCCACCGATCAGAAGGCGGTGCTGAAACCCGGTCCCAATGGCCCGGTAGGCGTGGTGTGGATCGACCTTTCCAAGCCGCATTACGGCATTCACGGCACGCCGGAGCCGCAGACCATCGGCCGGACGGAAAGCCATGGCTGCATCCGCCTCACCAATTGGGACGCGGCGCGGCTGGCGCAGATGGTGCAGTCCGGCGTCAAGGCGGTGTTCGAGTTATGAGTGCGCGCGGCTGGGCCGGGTTAGGGCTGGCCGTCCTGTTCGGCGCTGTTTTTCTGAAGTTTTGCGTGCGGATCGTGCCCGACGATGGGCCGGTTCCGCCGCCTGCACGACCCGCCGCGGCGGAGGCGGGGGCCTTGTTGATCCCGGTGGAGGGCGTGCCGCCGACCGCGCTCAGCGACACTTTCACCCAGGCGCGGGCAAGCGGGGCGAGGCCGCATGACGCGATCGACATCATGGCGGCGCGGGGACGGGCCGTGCTGGCGGCGGCGGATGGGCGGATTGAAAAGCTGTTCTGGAGCGAGGAGGGCGGGCGGACCGTCTATCAGCGCTCCCGGGACGGGCGGAGCATCTATTATTACGCGCATCTGGACGGCTATGCGCCGGGTCTGGCGGAGGGGCAGGCGGTGCGGCGCGGGCAGCGGATCGCCAGCGTCGGCAGCACGGGCAATGCCGATCCGGCGGCGCCGCATCTGCACTTCGCGGTGCATGCGATGGGGCCGGGCGAAGCCTGGTATGGCGGGCGGCCGGTCAATCCCTACCCCTTGCTGGCGAAACCGCGATAGGCCGCTCCCCCTTGCCCTTTCGGCCTCAGCCATGTAAGGGCGCGGCCAGCCTCCAGAGGCCGGCTCTTTTCACCTTCAGACATATAGGCAGGCTCTTCCCATGAAGATCAGCGGCGTCGAGATTCGTCCCGGCAACAACATCGAATATGACGGTAGCCTGTGGCGCGCCGTGAAGATCCAGCACACGCAGCCCGGCAAGGGCGGCGCCTATATGCAGGTGGAACTGAAGAACCTGATCGACGGACGCAAGAACAATGTCCGCTTCCGCTCGGCCGAGACGGTCGAGCGCATCCGCCTCGACACCAAGGATTTCCAGTATCTCTATGCAGAGGGCGACATGCTCGTCTTCATGGACACGGAGACCTATGAGCAGATCAATCTGCCGCAGGACCTGATCGGTGATGCGGCCGCCTTCCTGCAGGACGGCATGATGGTCATCCTCGAAATGTATGAAGAGCGCCCGATCAGCGTGCAACTCCCCGAAACCATCGAAGCGACGGTTGTTGAGGCCGACGCCGTGGTGAAGGGGCAGACCGCTTCGGCCAGCTACAAGCCCGCCATCCTCGACAATGGCGTGCGCGTCATGGTGCCACCGCATATCGTCACTGGCACGCGCATCGTCGTTGATGTCTATGAGCGCGAATATGTGAAGCGCGCGGACTGATATTAAATGCTCCCCTCCCGCAAGCGGGAGGGGCTGGGGGTGGGCGGCGAGCGTAAGCTAGCTTCCTGCCCTTTCCCTTTTTAGAGTGCCGCTATTGCGGCATGCCCACCCCCGGCCCCTCCCGTTTACGGGAGGGGGGAGACAAGAAAAATGGTATCGCACTCGGGCCTTTTGACCGTCATGGAACGCGCCGCGCGCAAGGCCGGCTCCAAGCTGCGCCGCGACTTTGGCGAGGTCGAGCATCTGCAGGTCTCCCGCAAGGGGCCGGCGGATTTCGTGTCCAAGGCTGACCAGCAGGCGGAAAAGACCCTGGTCGAGGAGTTGCAGAAGGCGCGTCCCGATTGGGGTTTCCTGCTGGAAGAGGGCGGGGAGATTGCCGGCGATCCGGGCAAGCCGCGCTGGATCATCGATCCGCTCGACGGCACCAGCAATTTTCTCCACGGCATCCCGCATTTCGCCATCTCGATCGCGGTCGAGGAACCGCTCTACGGCGGCAAGCGGGAGGTGACGACCGGCCTTATCTACCAGCCCGTCACCGACGAAAGCTATTGGGCGGAAAAGAGCCGGGGCGCGTGGCGCCACGATCAGCGGTTGCGTGTGTCGGCGCGGCGCGATCTGGGCGAGTGCCTGATCGCGACCGGCATCCCATTCATGGGCCATGGCGATTTTGCCCAGTGGACGCGCATCTTCGGCGCGGTGGCGCCTTCGGTCGCGGGCATTCGTCGCTTCGGCGCGGCATCGCTCGACCTCGCCCATGTCGCTTCCGGGCGCTATGACGGCTTTTGGGAAAGCGGATTGCAGCCCTGGGATGTCGCGGCGGGCCTGCTGATGGTGCGGGAAGCGGGCGGCTTCGTCTCGGACTTCCGCGGCGGTGACCAAGCGATCGAGCGCAAGGAAGTCATTGCGGGCAACGACGCCGTTCACAGCAAGCTGCATAAGCTGGTTGCGGGCGCGCTTCGCTAAGCTTGTTGGCCTTTCGTCTAACACATCTGCGTGTTGCGAATCATTCTCATGCCTGCGGGCCTTGCTTCGCATATGCAGCGGGCCTAAAGCGCGCCCGTAAATCATTTTCGCCCAGGGGACTCCGTTGGTCGATCTAGCCCAATATCTGCCGATCCTGATCTTTCTCGGGATCGCCTTGCTGCTTTCGAGCGCATTTGTGTTCCTGCCGATGCTCGTGGGGCGCCTGACCGGCTCTCATCAGCCCGACCCGGCCAAGCTCAGCGAATATGAATGCGGTTTCCCCGCCTTTGAAGAACCGCGCAGCCAGTTCGACGTGCGTTTCTACCTCGTCGCCATCCTGTTCATCATCTTCGATCTGGAAGCGGCGTTCCTTTATCCCTGGGCGGTCAGCCTCGACCAGATCGGCTGGGCCGGCTGGGCGACGATGATGATCTTCATAGCGGAGCTGGTGCTCGGCCTCGTCTATGCGTGGAAGAAGGGAGCACTCGATTGGGAGTAGAACTTGACCGTCCGGTTCCTGGCACGCTGTTGCCGGCCGGCACGCAGCCCGACCAGGATTTCTTCAACGCGCTGAGCAGCGAAGTCAGCGACAAGGGTTTCCTCGTCACTTCGACCGAGGAACTGTTCCAGTGGGCGCGCACCGGCTCGCTATGGTGGATGACCTTCGGCCTGGCCTGCTGCGCGGTGGAAATGATCCACGTCAACATGCCGCGCTATGACATGGAGCGCTTCGGCGCTGCGCCACGCGCCTCTCCGCGCCAGTCGGACGTGATGATCGTCGCGGGAACCCTGTGCAACAAGATGGCTCCGGCCTTGCGCAAGGTTTACGACCAGATGTCCAATCCGAAATATGTGATTTCGATGGGAAGCTGCGCGAACGGCGGGGGCTATTATCACTACAGCTATTCGGTAGTGCGCGGCTGCGACCGCATCGTGCCGGTCGATATCTATGTGCCGGGTTGCCCGCCGACCGCAGAGGCCTTGCTATACGGCATCATGCAGTTGCAGCGGAAGATCCGCCGGATCGGGACGGTTGAGCGTTAATATGGGTCATTCTGCTCCTAAGATCGCGAACCCGGAAGGGATCGCGCAGGAAATCGCCGGGCTGCTGGGATCGATGCTGGTCGAGACCGTCGACCATGCCGATGAGCTGAGCTTCACCGTCGTGCGCGAAAAGCTGGCCGAGGCGATGATGCTGTTGCGGGATCGCGGGCAATATCAGCAGCTCATGGAAATCGCTGGAGTCGATTATCCCGATCGTCCCGACCGGTTCGAGGTCTGCTACCATCTGCTCAGCGTCACGCGGAACCATCGTGTCCGCGTGAAGGTCTCCACCGATGAGGACACGCCCGTTCCGACCGTCACTCACCTCTGGCCGGTCGCCGGCTGGCTGGAGCGGGAGGTGTTCGACATGTATGGCGTCATTTTCGAAGGCAATGCCGACCTGCGCCGCATCCTGACCGACTATGGCTTCAAGGGCCATCCGCAGCGCAAGGACTTTCCGCTGACCGGCTATGTCGAGCTGCGCTATTCCGAAGAGGATAAGCGCGTCGTCTATGAGCCGGTGAAGCTGGCGCAGGACTTCCGCAGCTTCGACTTCATGAGCCCGTGGGAAGGCGCGCAATATGTGCTGCCGGGCGATGAAAAGGCTGAGGCCAAGGACCAGGGGAGCAAAGCCTGATGTCCGATTATCTCGAAAAGCTGGACCATAAGGTCGATGCCGCTGACCCGACCTACGGCGACACCGAAATCCAGAACTATACGATCAACTTCGGTCCGCAGCACCCGGCCGCTCACGGCGTTTTGCGCCTGGTCATGGAGCTGGACGGCGAAATCGTCGAGCGCTGCGACCCGCATGTCGGCCTGCTGCATCGCGGCACCGAGAAGCTGATCGAATATAAGACCTATATGCAGGCGCTGCCCTATTTCGACCGGCTGGACTATTGTTCGCCGCTCGGCATGGAGCATAGCTACGTTCTGGCCATCGAGAAGCTGCTGAATCTCGAAGTGCCGCTGCGCGCGCAATATCTGCGCGTGTTCTTCGCGGAACTGACCCGCATCTGCAACCACATGCTGAACCTCGGCTCGCACGTCATGGACGTCGGCGCGATGACGCCGAACCTGTGGCTGTTCGAAATCCGCGAGGATTGCCTTAACTTCTTCGAGCGTGCTTCGGGTGCCCGTATGCATTCGGCCTATTTCCGGCCGGGCGGCGTGCATCAGGATGTACCGCTCAAGCTGCTGACCGACATTGCCGACTGGCTCGACACTCGTCTGCCGCGCCTGTTCGAGGACGCGATGAGCCTGGTAGTCGACAACCGCATCTTCAAGCAGCGCAATGTCGACATCGCCGTCGTTTCCAAGGAAGACGCTCTCAAATGGGGCTTCTCCGGGCCGATGATCCGTGGGTCGGGTATCCCCTGGGATATCCGCAAGGCGCAGCCTTACGACGTCTATGACCGCATGGAATTCGATATTCCGGTCGGCACCAACTTCGACTGCTACGACCGCTTCATGGTGCGCGTCGAGGAAGTCCGCCAGTCCGCGCGGATCATGAAGCAGTGCCTCAATGAAATGCCGGAAGGGCCGATCGCCAGCTTCGACCGCAAGGTTTCGCCGCCCAAGCGTGGCGAGATGAAGCGCTCGATGGAAGCGCTGATCCACCATTTCAAGCTCTATACCGAAGGCTTCCACGTACCCGCTGGCGAAGTCTATGTGGCGACCGAAAGCCCCAAGGGCGAGTTCGGCGTCTATCTGGTCGCGGACGGCTCCAACAAGCCTTACCGCTGCAAGATCCGCCCGACCGCCTTCTCGCACCTTCAGGCGATGGATTTCATGATGAAGGGCCACATGCTGGCCGATACCACCGCTGTCCTGGGCGCCATGGACATCGTGTTTGGAGAATGTGACCGCTAATGGCTGACGCAGTTCATATCCCGGACGAGGCCGAGACCCGCGCGCGCTGGGGCGCCTTTGCGTGGACGGCCGAGAACGCCGAACAGGCGAAGAAGGTCATCGCCCGCTATCCCGCCGGCCGTCAGCAGTCGGCGGTGATGCCGCTGCTTGATCTCGCCCAGCGTCAGGTGGGTGCGGAAACGCAGACGAACGGCTGGCTGCCGGTGCCGGTGATGGAATATATCGCTGACCAACTCGAAATGCCGTACATGCGCGTTTACGAGGTCGCGACCTTCTACACCATGTACAACCTCGCGCCGGTCGGCCGCTATCATGTGCAGGTCTGCGGCACGACGCCGTGCATGCTGCGCGGCTCGGACGATGTGTTTTCGGCCTGCAAGAACAAGGGTCTGGTCAAGGGCGGCACGACCCCCGACGGCCTGTTCACGCTGAGCGAGGTCGAGTGTCTGGGCGCCTGCGCCAACGCGCCGATGGTCCAGATCAACGACGATAATTTCGAAGACCTGACCTATGACAGCATGAGCGCGATCCTCGACGATCTCGCCGCTGGCAAGCAGCCCAAGATCGGGCCGCAGATCGATCGCCAGACGAGCTGCCCCGAAGGTGGTCCGACCACGCTGAAAGAGATGGTTGGCGAAAATCACGACTATCGGGGGGAGTGGGCATGAGCGACGTGATTGCGCCTCTCAGCGACAAGGATCGCATCTTCACCAACGTCTATGGCTTCCAAGATTGGGGCATCGACGCGGCGATCAAGCGTGGCGATTGGGATAATACCAAGAAGCTGCTGGAAATCGGCCAGGACGAAATCATCGAGCGCATCAAGGCGTCTGGCTTGCGCGGTCGTGGCGGCGCGGGCTTCCCGACCGGCATGAAGTGGAGCTTCATGCCCAAGGAAAGCAAGGATGGCCGTCCGAGTTTCCTGGTCATCAACGCCGACGAATCCGAGCCGGGTTCGTGCAAAGACCGGGAAATCATCCGCCACGATCCGCACAAGCTGATCGAAGGCGCGCTGGTCGCCGGTTTCGCGATGCGGGCGCGGGCCGCCTATATCTACATCCGCGGGGAGTTCATCTATGAGGCGAAGGTCCTCTTCGCCGCTGTCGAACAGGCCTATGAAAAGGGCTTCCTCGGCAAGAACGCCTGCGGTTCTGGCTATGATTTCGACGTCTTCGTCCATCGCGGCGCGGGCGCCTATATCTGCGGCGAGGAAACCGCGCAGATCGAAAGCATCGAAGGCAAGAAGGGCCAGCCGCGTCTGAAGCCGCCTTTCCCGGCCGGCGCGGGCCTCTATGGCTGCCCGACCACGGTGAACAATGTGGAATCGATCGCCGTCGCGCCGACGATCCTGCGCCGTTCGCCGGAATGGTTCGCCAGCTTCGGCCGCGAGAACAACAAGGGCACAAAGCTCTTCCAGATCAGCGGCCATGTGAACAAGCCCTGCGTCGTCGAAGAATCGATGGGCATCAGCTTCAAGGAACTGATCGACCGGCATTGCGGCGGCATTCGCGGCGGTTGGGACAATCTGCTCGCGGTCATCCCCGGCGGGTCGTCGGTTCCGCTGGTCCCCGCGCGCGAGATCATGGACGCGCCGATGGATTTTGACGGGCTGCGTGGCGTCGGCTCCGGCCTTGGCACGGCCGCCGTCATCGTCATGGACAAGTCGACCGACATTGTCCGCGCCATTTCGCGCCTCTCCTATTTCTACAAGCATGAGAGCTGCGGCCAATGCACGCCCTGCCGCGAAGGCACCGGTTGGATGTGGCGGGTGATGGAGCGGCTGCGCTCGGGCGATGCGGACATCAGCGAAATCGACATGCTCCAGCAGGTGACCAAGCAGGTCGAAGGCCACACCATCTGCGCGCTAGGCGACGCGGCGGCCTGGCCGATCCAGGGGCTGATCCGGCACTTCCGTCCGGAAATCGAGCGCCGGATCAACGAAAATAAGGGTAGCGCCCCCGTCATGGAGGCAGCGGAGTAACCATGCCGAAGGTCAAAGTAGACGGCGTAGAACTCGAAGTCCCGGCGGGCGCCACTGTCCTCCAGGCGTGCGAGCTGGCGGGGAAGGAAATTCCGCGCTTCTGCTATCATGAGCGGCTGAGCATCGCGGGCAACTGCCGCATGTGTCTGGTCGAGGTGAAGCCCGGACCGCCCAAGCCGCAGGCAAGCTGCGCGCTCCCGGCCAGTGAAGGCCAGGAAATCCGCACCGACAGCGAGATGGTCAAGAAGGCGCGCGAAGGGGTGATGGAGTTCCTACTCATCAACCACCCGCTCGACTGCCCGATCTGCGATCAGGGCGGCGAATGCGACCTTCAGGACCAGTCGGTGGCCTATGGCAAGGGCACCAGCCGCTTCGAAGAGAATAAGCGCGCCGTCACCGAGAAATATATGGGGCCGATCGTCAAGACGGTCATGACCCGCTGCATCCAGTGCACCCGCTGCGTGCGCTTTGCCGAGGAAGTCGCGGGCGTGCCGGAAATCGGCGCCATCTATCGCGGCGAGAATATGCAGATCACCACCTATCTCGAACATGCCGCGAAGAGCGAGCTGTCGGGCAATGTGGTCGACCTCTGCCCGGTGGGTGCGCTGACGTCCAAGCCCTATGCGTTCGAGGCGCGTCCGTGGGAACTGACGAAGACCCATGCGATCGACGTGATGGACGCGGTCGGCACCAATATCCGCCTCGACAGCCGTGGCCGTCAGGTGCTGCGCGCGGTGCCGCGCATCAATGACGATGTGAACGAGGAATGGGCGTCGGATAAGACCCGGCACAATGTCGACGGTCTGGTCCGCAAGCGCCTCGACAAGCCCTTTATCCGCAAGGACGGCAAGCTGGTTCCGGCGACCTGGAACGAGGCTTTCGCGGCGATTGCCACCGTCAAACATGGCGGTTCGGTCGCGGCTCTGGCCGGTGATCTGCTCGACTGCGAGACGATGTTCGCGGGTAAGGCGCTGGTCGAGAAGCTGGGCGGTAACCTGCTCGAAGGTCGTCAAACCGGCCTTGCCTATGATGTGTCGAGCCTGTCGGCGGTGAACTTCAACACGACGCTGGCCGGTCTGGAGACCGCTGACGTGATCCTGCTGGTTGGCACCAATCTGCGCTGGGAAGCGCCGCTGGTGAACACCCGCATCCGCAAGGCGATCAAGAAGGGCGCGAAGGTCTTCGCCCTCGGCCCGCAGGTCGACCTCACCTATAAGGTCGAATGGCTGGGTAACGACGCCTCGCTGCTCGCCAAGCTGCCGGAAGCGGTGGTCGAGGCCTTCGGTAAGGCGGCCCGTCCGGCAATGATCGTCGGCGGCGGCGTGCTGGCCAAGGACGGCGCGCATGGCGACACGCTGGCGCTGGTCGAGACGCTGGGCCTGATCAAGGACGCCGCTTCGACAGGTTCAGGACGGGGCTGGAACGGCTATAATGTCCTGCACTTCGCGGCGGCGCGCATGGGCGGGCTGATGCTTGGCTATGCGGTCGAAGGCGGCGTCAAGGCTATAGCGGCCGCTAAGCCCAAGCTGCTCTTCTCGCTCGGCGCGGACGAAGTCGATTATTCGGCGTTCGAGGACAGCTTCAAGGTCTATGTCGGCCACCATGGCGACAAGGGCGCCCATGCGGCGGACGTGATCCTGCCGGGCGCGAGCTATGCCGAAAAGGCGGGCACCTATGTCAATCTGGAAGGTCGGGTGCAGCGCGGCGAAAAGGCCGTGTTCGCGCCGGGCGACGCCCGCGAGGATTGGTCGATCCTCCGCGCGCTGTCGGAAGTGCTGGGCGCGACCCTGAACTTCGACAGCTTCGAGCAGCTCCGCGCTGAAATGGCCAAGGCGGTTCCGGCGCTCGGGCAAGAGGGACTGGCCGATTATGGCTGGTCCATTCCGCCGCTCCCGACCGGCGCGACCGGTGAGTTTGGCTCACCGATCAAGGATTTCTACCTGACCAACGCCATCTGCCGCGCCAGCCCGACGATGCAGCAATGCTCGGCCGAGCTGATCCATGGCGAGAGCTTCGCGGAGGCCGCAGAGTGACCGCTTTCTTCCAAAATCTGGGCCTGCCATTCGAAGGCGCGTGGGCGTTGTCCACAATCATCGGCATTTTGCTGATCGCCCTGCCGCTCATGCTGGCCGTGGCGATGATCATCTATGCCGACCGCAAGATCTGGGCGGCCATGGCGCTGCGCAGGGGACCGAATGTCGTCGGTCCTTTCGGTCTGCTCCAGTCCTTCGCGGACGGCGCCAAGGTTTTCCTGCAGGAAACCATCATCCCGTCGGCGGCTAATCGCACGCTCTTCCTGATCGCGCCGATCATCACCTTCACGGTCGCGCTGATGGCCTGGGCGGTGATCCCGTTCCAGGTCGGCGTCGTTGTTGCCAACATCAATGTCGGCCTGCTCTATATTCTCGCGGTCAGTTCGCTGGGCGTTTACGGGATCGTGCTGTCCGGCTGGGCCTCCAACTCCAAATATCCCTTCTATTCCGCGATCCGCGCCAGTGCGCAGATGATCAGCTATGAAGTCTCGATCGGCTTTATCCTGGTCTGCGTCGTGCTCTGGGCGGGCAGCTTCAACCTGACCGCGATCGTCGAGAGCCAGAAGGGCTATTATGGTTTCCTGAACGGCAACGGCTTCAACCCGCTGCTCTTCCCGATGGCGATCATGTTCCTGATCTCGGCCATGGCGGAAACGGCGCGGGCGCCCTTCGACCTGACCGAAGCGGAATCGGAACTCGTCGCCGGTTATCAGACCGAATATTCGTCCATGGCCTTCGCCCTGTTCTGGCTGGGCGAATATGCGAACGTGATCCTGATGTGTGCGCTGAACGCCATCCTGTTCTGGGGCGGTTATCTGCCGCCGCTCGATTGGGCGCCGCTCTATTATGTGCCGGGCATTATCTGGCTGTTCGCCAAGATCCTGTTCTTCTTCTTCGTCTTCTCCTGGGTGAAGGCGACGGTGCCCCGCTATCGCTACGACCAGCTTATGCGGCTGGGCTGGAAGATTTTCCTGCCGACCTCGCTGCTGTTCGTCTTCCTGGTTTCGGGCTTCCTCATGTTCACGCGTTACGGAGGCGCTCAATGAGCCTCGGCTATTATGTCAAGTCCTTCACCCTCTGGGAGTTTGTGAAGGCGCATTGGCTGACCTTGAAATATTTTTTCAAGCCCAAGGCGACCATCAACTACCCCTATGAGAAGAACCCGATTTCGCCGCGGTTCCGGGGTGAACATGCGCTGCGCCGCTATCCCAATGGGGAAGAGCGCTGCATCGCGTGCAAGCTGTGTGAGGCGATCTGTCCCGCCCAGGCGATCACCATCGAAGCGCAGCCGCGCGACGATGGCAGCCGCCGGACGACGCGCTACGACATCGACATGACCAAGTGCATCTATTGCGGCTTCTGTCAGGAAGCCTGCCCGGTAGACGCGGTCGTCGAGGGACCCAATTTCGAATTCGCCACCGAAACGCGTGAGGAGCTGATCTACGACAAGGCCAAGCTCCTTGAAAATGGGGACAAGTGGGAGCGGGCGATTGCCGCGAACCTTGCCGCCGATGCACCCTACCGTTAAGCCGCAGCCGCCCAAGGGGAACATGGTCCTGTGATTCACGTGCTTGCCTTTTATCTGTTCGCCGCGATCGTGGTGTGCAGCGGCGCGCTGACGATCCTGTCGCGCAATCCGGTCCATTCGGTGCTGTGGCTGATCCTCGCCTTCTTCAACGCGGCGGGGCTGATGGTCCTGCTGGGCGCCGAATTCATCGCGATGCTTCTGGTCATCGTCTATGTCGGCGCGGTCGCCGTGCTGTTCCTGTTCGTCGTCATGATGCTCGACATCGACTTCGCTGAACTGCGCGCCGGTTTCGTCGATTATCTGCCGTTCGGACTGCTGATCGCGCTGGTGCTGCTGGCCGAGATCGTGCTGGGCATTGGCTTGTGGAGCGCCGGTCCCATTGAGTTGGCGCAGCGCGCCGCGCCGGTGAACCCGGAGCTTTCCAACATCCAGGCGATCGGCGGGCTGCTCTACACCCGCTATATCTTCCTGTTCGAAGCGGCGGGCATCGTCCTGCTGGTCGCGATGATCGGTGCCATCGTGCTGACCCATCGCGCGCGCGGCGGCGTGAAGGGCCAGAATGTCGCTAAGCAGAACCGCCGCCGTCCGCAGGATGCGGTGCGTAACATCAATCAGCCAGTCGGGCAGGGGGTGGAGCTGTGATCGGCCTTCAGCATTATATGGTGGTCAGCGCGATCCTCTTCGTGATGGGCGTGCTGGGCATCTTCATCAACCGCAAGAATGTCATCATCATCCTGATGGCAATCGAGCTGATCCTGCTCAGCGTGAACATCAACCTTGTCGCCTTCAGCGCCTTCCTGGGCGATCTGGTGGGCCAGGTGTTCAGCATGTTCGTGCTGACCGTCGCGGCGGGTGAGGCGGCCATCGGCCTTGCCATCCTCGTCATTTACTTCCGTGGTCGCGGCACCATCGCCGTCGACGATGTCAACCGGATGAAGGGCTAAAGCTCGATGATCCAGCTTATCGTCCTTCTCCCGTTGCTGGCTGCTGCCATCGCCGGTCTTGGCAACAAGACTCTTGGCAAGCTGCCGGCGAAGATCGTCACCACCGGCGCGCTTTTTGCCTCCTGCGCAATGAGCTGGCCGATTTTCCTGAGCTTCGTGACCGGCCATGCCGAGCCTTATGTCGCCCCGGCCTTCACCTGGATTCAGTCGGGCAGCTTCGATGCTCAGTGGGCGTTGCGGGTCGACACCATGACCGCGGTCATGCTGGTGGTGATCACCAGCGTGTCGAGCCTCGTCCACCTGTATTCGTGGGGCTATATGGAGGAGGAGCCGGATCAGCCGCGCTTCTTCGCCTATCTGTCGCTCTTCACCTTCGCGATGCTGATGCTCGTGACCGCGAACAATCTGTTGCAGATGTTCTTCGGCTGGGAAGGCGTCGGTTTGGCATCCTATCTGCTGATCGGCTTCTGGTTCCGTAAGCCCTCGGCCAATGCCGCCGCGATCAAGGCGTTCGTCGTCAACCGCGTTGGTGACCTTGGCTTCATGATGGGCATTTTCGGTACCTATCTGGTGTTCAACACCATCTCGATCCCGGAAATCCTGGCCGCCGCGCCTTCCATGGCCGGTTCGACCATCGGTTTCCTTGGCCATCGTTTCGATACGATGACCGTGCTTTGCCTGCTGCTGTTCATCGGCGCGATGGGCAAGTCGGCGCAGCTCGGCCTCCACACCTGGCTGCCGGACGCGATGGAAGGCCCGACCCCGGTGTCGGCGCTGATCCACGCGGCGACCATGGTGACGGCGGGCGTGTTCATGGTGTGCCGTCTGTCGCCCATGTTCGAAACCTCGCCAACCGCGCTCGGTTTCGTGACCTTCATCGGTGCCGCCACCTGTCTGTTCGCGGCGACCGTGGGCACGGTGCAGAACGACATCAAGCGCGTCATCGCCTATTCGACCTGTTCGCAGCTCGGCTATATGTTCTTCGCGGCGGGCGTCGGCGCCTATGGCGCGGCGATGTTCCACCTCTTCACCCACGCCTTCTTCAAGGCGCTGCTGTTCCTGGGTGCCGGCTCGGTCATCCATGCGATGCACCATGAGCAGGACATGCGTTACTATGGCGCGCTGCGGAAGGAGATCCCGATCACCTTCTGGACGATGACGCTGGGCACGCTGGCCATCACCGGCGTCGGCCTGCCGCTCGTTGGCGTCGGCTTTGCGGGCTTCTATTCGAAGGACGGCATTCTCGAAGCGGCCTATGCTTCGGGCGGTGCGGGCGTCGGCGCCTATCTGGTCGGCGTGTTCGCGGCGCTGCTCACCAGCTTCTACAGTTGGCGTCTGGTGTTCCTGACCTTCTTCGGCAAGCCCCGCTGGGCCGCTTCGGAGCATATCCAGCATGCGGTCCACGGCCATCATGAGACGCCGGAAGAAGAAACCGAGCATGACGGCCATGGCCATCATGACGAGCAAGGCCATGAGCTGACCGGCACGGCGGGCTATCATCCGCATGAAAGTCCCTGGGTCATGCTGGTGCCGCTGGTGGTGCTGAGCCTGGGTGCGGTGTTCGCGGGCTTCCTGTTCCACGATCAGTTCATTGGTCCCGAAGGGGGCATCGAGTTCTGGAAGGGCGCGCTCGCGTTCGACAGCCACCTGATGCACGCGAGCCATGAAGTGCCGACCTGGGTCAAGTTCGGTCCGTTCACGGTGATGCTGACCGGCCTCGTGATCGCCATGCTGGCCTATCTCAAGTTCACCGACTGGCCGCGCCGCTTCGTCGCTACCTTCGGTGCGCTCTACCAGTTCCTGCTCAACAAATGGTATTTCGACGAGCTGTATCATTTCCTGTTCGTCAAGCCTGCCTTCGCCATCGGCCGCTTCTTCTGGAAGTTCGGTGACGTCGGCTTCATCGACCGCTTCGGGCCCAATGGTCTGGCTGCGCTGGTCGTGCAGGGCAATAAAGTCACCCGTCGGCTTCAGTCCGGCTACCTTTACACTTACGCGCTGGTGATGCTGATTGGCCTCGCCGCGGCCGCAACCTGGGCGATGACACGATAATGGACGGCTTCCCCATCCTTTCCCTGATGATGGCAGTGCCGATGGCGGGGGCCATCGCCTGTCTCTACTCGGGCGCCAGTCAGGCGCGCCTGATCGCGCTGGTGGCGACACTGGCCGATTTGGTGCTGGGCGTCGTGCTGTGGGCGCATTTCGACCAGTCGGGCACCGCCGCGCAGTGGCAGTTCCAGGAATATGCGCCGATCTTCGGGCGCTTCGCCTGGGCGCTGGGCATTGACGGCATCGCGCTGCTGCTGATCATGCTGACCGTCTTCCTGATGCCGATCTGCATCGGGGCGAGCTGGCTGGCGATCGAAAAGCGCGTCGGTGAATATATGGCGGCGTTCCTGTTCATGGAGGTGCTGATGATCGGCGTCTTCACGGCGCAGGATCTCTATCTCTTCTACATCATGTTCGAAGCCGGCCTGATTCCGATGTATCTCATCATCGGCATCTGGGGTGGCGCGGATCGTATCTACGCCTCGTACAAATTCTTCCTCTACACGCTGCTCGGCTCGGTGCTGATGCTGATCGCGATGATGTGGATGGTGCATGACGCGGGCACGACCGACATCCCGACGCTGATGGCGTATAATTTCGATCCCAAGATCCAGATCTGGCTGTGGCTCGCCTTCTTCGCCAGCTTCGCGGTGAAGATGCCGATGTGGCCGGTCCACACCTGGCTGCCCGACGCGCACGTTCAGGCGCCGACTGCCGGTTCGGTCATTCTGGCGGGCGTGCTGCTGAAGATGGGTGGCTATGGCTTCATCCGCTTCTCGCTGCCGATGTTCCCGGAAGCCTCGGCGCAGCTCGCGCCGCTGGTCTGGGGTCTGTCGATGGTCGCGGTGGTCTATACCAGCCTCGTCGCCCTCGTTCAGTCGGACATGAAGAAGCTGATCGCTTACTCGTCGGTCGCGCATATGGCGATCGTCACCGTCGGCCTGTTCGCCTTCAACCAGGCGGGCATCGAAGGCGCGATGATGGTGATGCTGGGCCATGGTCTGGTGTCGGGCGCGCTCTTCCTCTGCGTCGGCGTCATCTATGACCGCCTGCACACCCGTGAGATCGCCCGTTATGGCGGCCTCAGCATCAACATGCCGAAATATGCGGTGCTGTTCATGCTGTTCACCATGGCGTCGGTCGGTCTGCCGGGCACCAGCAACTTCGTCGGGGAATTCCTGTCGCTGATGGGCATTTACCAGGCGTCGAGCTGGGTGGCGCTGGTCTGCACCACGGGTATCATTCTGGGCGCGGCCTATATGCTCTATCTCTATCGCCGCATCTGCTATGGCGAGCAGAAGAATGCCGACGCGGCGGCCATGCCTGACCTGTCGATGCGGGAAATGTGGCTGCTGGCCCCGATCGCTGCGGCGGTGCTGTGGATGGGCATCTATCCCGAGAGCTTCCTCAGCCCTATGCGTTCCGACATCCGCGCGCTCGAAGCGCGCATCGCCTCCGCCGCTCCGGCGGGTGATTCCAAGATCAAGATGGGTCCGGTGCTTCCGGGTGCTGAGGCTCATCATGAACCTGCCGCTGCAATATCCCATGAAAAAGCGTCGGGGGAGGCGCACTGATGATTGATTCCGCTTCCCTTCTGGCGGTCCTGCCGGAGCTGGTGCTGACGGCCGGTGGCCTGATCCTGCTGCTGATCGCGGCCTATGGCGGCGATGGCACGACCCGGTTGATCAACTGGCTGTCGGTCGCCACGCTGGCGATTGCCGGGCTGACGCTCTCGACCTCGCTCGCTCATGGGCCGGAGGCCTTTGACGGGCTGGTCCGGGCTGACGCCTTCTCGGTCTTTGCCAAGGCGCTGATCTATGGCGCGGCGGCGGCGGCGATCCTGTTGGCTCCACGCTATTTCATCACCGGAGGCGCGCTGCGGCCTGAATATCCGATCCTGATCCTCTTCGCCGCCATCGGCATGGGGATGATGGTGTCGGCGGGCGACATGCTGACGCTCTATGTCGGCCTCGAAATGAACAGCCTCGCCTCCTATGTGCTGGCGAGCTTCATGCGGCAGGACGAGCGTTCGTCCGAAGCGGGCCTCAAATATTTCGTCCTGGGGTCACTGGCGAGCGGCATCCTGCTCTACGGCATTTCGCTGCTCTACGGCTTTACCGGCA
Source organism: Sphingobium sp. 15-1 (assembly GCF_013375535.1). Lineage (GTDB taxonomy): Bacteria > Pseudomonadota > Alphaproteobacteria > Sphingomonadales > Sphingomonadaceae > Sphingobium > Sphingobium aromaticivastans. The sequence goes on along the minus strand of NZ_JABXJG010000001.1, from coordinate 1,358,159 downwards.
GCACCGGCTTTGACGGCATTGCGGTGGCGCTGGGCGACGGCGTGTCGAAGGGCGAACTGTTCGGGCTGGTGTTCGTGCTGGCGGGCCTCGCGTTCAAGATCAGCGCCGTGCCGTTCCACATGTGGACGCCCGACGTCTATGAAGGCGCGCCGACCCCGGTCACGACCTTCTTCGCCAGCGCGCCCAAGGTCGCGGCCATGGGCCTGACCGTCCGCGTGGCGATCGAGGCGCTGGGTCCGGCGGGGCTGGACTGGCAGCAGGTCGTGATCTTCGTGGCCCTGGCCTCGATCCTCTTCGGCGCGGTCGCGGCCATCGGCCAGACCAACATCAAGCGCCTGATGGCCTATTCCTCGATCAACAATGTCGGCTTCGCGCTGATCGGCCTTGCCACCGGCACGCCGGCCGGCGCGGCGGCGACGATGAGCTATATGGCCATCTATGTCGTCATGACCATCGGCGGTTTCGCCTGCATCCTGCAGATGCGCGATGCGGAAGGGCGACCGGTCGAGACCATCGCCAGCCTGGCGGGCCTGTCGCGCTCGCGCAAGGGGCTGGCGGCGGCGCTGGCGATCTTCATGTTCTCCATGGCCGGCATCCCGCCGCTCTTTGGCTTCTGGGCGAAGTTCCTGGTGTTCGACGCAGCGGTCGCGGCGGGCCTGACGGCGCTCGCGGCCTTCGGCATCGCCATGTCGGTCATTGGCGCCTTCTATTATCTGAAGATCATCAAGACGATGTATTTCGACGAGCCGGCGGCGCCCTATGAAGCGCGCGGCGGCGCTGTCGAGAATATCATCATGACGGCCTGCGCCGTGGTGATCGTCTTCGGTTATTTCCTGAACCCCGTCCTCGACAAGGCGAGCGCGGCGGCAGCGGCGTCGCTGTTCTGACCGAGCTTCGCTTCGTCGAGGAGACTGGCTCCACCAATGCCGATATGCTGGCCCTGGTGGAGCAGGGCGTGCCTGAGGGCTGCTGGCTGCGCGCGGGACGCCAGACCGACGGGCGGGGGCGCATGGGGCGGAATTGGGAAAGCCCCGACGGCAATCTTCATTGTTCGACGCTGATCCGGCTGCGCGATGGCGATCCGTTGCCGCATACGCTCGCCCTGGTCGCCGCCAATGCCGTGCATGCGCTGGTGGCGCCGCTTTGCCAGGGCCAGGCGCGGATCAAATGGCCCAATGACGTGCTGGTCGACGGCGCGAAGATTGCCGGCATATTGTTGGAGCGGGCGGGCGATGCGATCGTTGCGGGGATCGGCATCAACGTGACGGGGCATCCGACCGGACTCGACCGGCCGGTAACGAGCCTGTTCGCGCAGGGCGCGCCAGATGCCGATGCAGCGTCCTTGCAGGCACGGTTGGCGGAATTGTTCGCCCATTGGCTGGCGGTGTGGCGGGCGCAGGGGCTGGAGCCGGTGCGGACGCATTGGCTGCTCAACGCCCATCCCACCGGCACGCCGATGCGCGTGGTGCAACCCGATGGCGAGACGGTGGAAGGCACATTCGACACGCTCGACCGCCATGGCATGCTGATCCTGCGCTTGGCGAATGGCGAGAGCCGTGCCATTCATGCCGGCGACATCCTTCTCATCTGACATCCGGGGACGGGCCATGCTTCTCGCGATCGACGCGGGTAACACCAATGTGGTTTTTGCGCTGCTCGAAGGGCGGGACATCCGCGCGCGATGGCGGATCGCGACCGATCCCCGGCGCACGGCCGACGAATATGCGGTGTGGCTGAACCAGCTTCTGATGCTGGAAGGCTATAAGATCGCGGATGTGGAGGCGGTGATCATCGCGACGGTCGTGCCGCGCGCGCTGCACAATCTTCAGGTGCTGGCGGAGAAATATTTCAAGACGACCGCGCTGATCGCCGGTCAGGCGCCCATCGAGTGGGGGATCGAGCTGGACGTGGCCGAGCCCGCCTCCGTCGGCGCGGACCGGGTTGTAAACGCCATTGCCGCGCACCATCTCTATCAGGAAGACCTGATTGTCATCGATTTCGGCACGGCGACCACCTTCGACGTGATCGACTATCATGGCGCTTACAAGGGCGGCATCATCGCGCCGGGCATCAACCTGTCGCTTGATGCGTTGGTGGCGGCCGCCGCCAAGCTGCCCAAGATCGCGATCTCCCCGCCGGAGAACCGGTCGGTTATCGGTCGCACCACCGAAGCGCAGATGCATATCGGCGTCTTCTGGGGTTATGTGGCGATGATGGAAGGGCTGGTTGCCCGCATTCGTGCGGAGATCGGCCGTCCCGCCAAGGTAATTGCAACGGGGGGCCTCGCGGTCCTCTTTGACGACAATAGCGATATTTTCGATGCGATCGCGCCCGATCTCACGATCCAGGGCCTCGCATTGCTGTATGAACGGAGTTTGAAAACATAATGACACCTGGAAATGAGCTGATCTTCCTGGCCCTTGGCGGGTCGGGGGAGATCGGCATGAATGTCAATCTCTACGGTTGCCAGGGCAAATGGGTGATGGTCGATCTGGGCCTGACCTTTGCCGACCCCGCCTATCCCGGCGTGGAACTGGTTTTGCCGGACCTCGCCTTTATCGAGGAGCGTAAGGACGATCTGCTCGGTATCGTCCTGACCCATGGGCATGAGGATCATATCGGCGCCATTCCCTATCTGGCGGCCGATCTGGGCGTGCCGCTCTATGCGACGCCTTTCACCGCGGGGCTGATCCGGCTGAAGCTGGAGGAAGAAGGGCTGACCCAGGAGGTCGAACTCAACGTCATCGACAATGAGGGCAGCTTCGCGCTGGGGCCGTTCGGCTTCCGTTATGTGCCGCTCGCCCATTCGATTCCAGAGGGCAATGCGGTGCTGATCGACACGCCCTATGGGAAAGTGTTCCATACCGGCGACTGGAAGCTGGACGAGACGCCGCTGCTGGGCCAGCCCTCGACGCCCGAGGAACTGACGGCGATCGGGGATGAGGGCATATTGGCGCTGGTGTGCGACAGCACCAATGTCTTCAATGCCGAGGCGAGCGGCTCCGAGGGCGATGTACGCGAAGGGCTGATGGAGACGATCAAGGGTGCGAAGGGGCGGGTGCTAGTCACCACCTTTGCCTCCAACGCGGCGCGCTTGCAGACGCTGGGCGAGGTCGCCAATGCCGTGGGGCGCAAGCTCTGCGTGGCGGGGCGGTCGCTCGACCGGATCATTTCGACCGCGCGGACGGCGGGTTATCTCAAGGACTTCCCGCCGACCGTCGATTGGGATGACGTCATGGCGCTGCCGCATAATGAGGTGATGATCATCGCCACGGGCGGGCAGGGCGAGGCGCGGGCGGCCTTGTCGCGGATCGCCTTCGACAGCCATCCGATCAAGCTGGACGAGGGTGATCTTGTCGTCTTCTCCTCCAAGCAGATTCCGGGCAATGAGATCGCCATCGGCCGCATCCAGAATGCGCTGGCGACCAAGGGCGTGCTGATGGTGACGGATCGTCAGGCGGAGGTCCATGTGTCGGGCCATCCGGGGCGGCCGGAGCTGGAGTCCATGTATCGCTGGGTGCGGCCGCAGATTTTGCTGCCGGTCCATGGCGAGCGGCGGCATATGGCGGAACAGGCGCGGCTGGGTCTGGCGAGCGGCGTGCCGAGCGCCGTCGTGCAGTCCAATGGCGACATGCTGCGATTGGCGCCGAACGGGCCGGAGATCATCGGCCATGAAGCGACCGGACGACTGGTGCTGGACGGTGACGTCATCCTGCCGGCCGACGGATCGACCATGAACGAGCGGCGCAAGGTCGCGCTGCACGGGCAGATCAGCGTTGCCGTGGCGCTCGACGGCAAGGGGCGGGTGATCGGAACGCCCGCGCTTCGCACCCAGGGCGTGCCGGTCGAGGAGGACAAGGCGGCGTTTCTCGTCGAAGCGGCCGAGGAAGCGGCTGGCGTCGTCGCCAAGGGTTCGCAGGATGAGGAAGCCTTGCGGGAGCGGGTGCGGCTGGCGGTGCGGCGCACGGCCACGCGCTGGACCGGCAAGAAGCCGGTGGTGGACGTTCTGCTCATTCGCGCCTAAGCCTGACGGCCATGAACTGGTATGCGATCCTTGCCATTTATGTGCTGTTCTGGGTGATCAGCGCTTTCATCGTGCTGCCCTTCGGCATTCGCACGCCCGATGAAACGGGCGAGACGTTGCTGAAGGGGCAGGCGGACAGCGCGCCCAGCAATTTCCGGCCCGGCATCGTCGCGGTTCGCGCGACGATCCTGTCTGCGGCCCTGTTCGGCCTCTATTATGCCAATTATGTCGAAGGCTGGATCACGCTGGACCGATGGACGCATGTCGGCTGAGTGTCTGACGCGGCTGATTGCCGCCTGAAAGCCCTTACGGGACCGCCTGTGTCGGGTTGGACTTATGCTCCAGTGGGGAGTGCGCCTACGGAAAGCGCCGCGCATACGGAGAAATGGATGCTGAAACGAGTTCAGCATGACGGTTAAGGCTATGGCGTTGATTTAGGCCGTGCGGGGATTTGGCTTCAGGACGGAAATTGGGGTGGAGAAGGGACGTTGTGTTCGCACGGACGTTATGTTCGCCCCAGGGTGAATCGTGCTCCTGCGCAGGCAGGAGCCCAGTCCCGCCCTTAGTGGATCATCACTCCCGTCTGAACTGGGCTCCTGCCTGCGCAGGAGCACGGCGCATTCAACAGCGGCGAATGGGCCATTGCACGCCAAATCCCCACACAAGCTGGAGCATGGAGCCATCAATCAGAACCGTTCGCCCTGAGTAGGGGTGAGTCCTTCTTCAACAGGCTCCGCAAGCGGGATCTGGCTTAGATCGCGGCGATCACCATCATATGCATCCGCGCCCGCACGCGGAAGCCGAGCGTTTCATAAAGCGCGACCGTCGCCTCATGCGCGGCATAGGCATGGAGGAAAGGCGTCTCGCCCCGCTCCAGCATGGCCCTGGCGACGGTCTGCATCAGCCTTTTCGCATGGCCCTGTCCGCGATGATCGGGATGGGTGCAAACCCCGCTGACTTCGGCAAAGCCGGGCATGCGCATCCGCTCGCCCGCCATGGCGATCAACCGGCCCTGTTCCTTGATGCCGATGAAGCGGCCAAGCCGGTGGGTGAGCGGCAGGAATGGCCCCGGCTTCGTCATGAGGGCAAGGGCGCGCATCTCCGCAGCGTCCTCTTCGGTCAGGACGACGGCGTCGAAGTGCGCCGTGCTCCCGAATATCTCGTCCGCCACCATCTGCACCAGCATCGCTTCCCGCACCAGGCGCGTGCCGGGGGGCGGGGTTTGCGCTTCCGGTTCGACGATCCACGCCTCGCCCTCTTCCGGCACCAGCGCCGCCAGCGCGGCCCGCGCCGCAGGCCCGCCGTCCGCGGCGGCGGCAAAGGGGCCGTAGCGCGGATCGATCCGCAGGGCATGCGCATCCCCCTGGGCCAGCGGCATCCAGCCGCTGTTGAGGGCATTCCAGACCGGGCGATGCAGAGGATGGGACGTCATGGCCGCTCTATTTTCCGGCCGGGAGCGAGGAAAGCAAGCCCTTCCCGACCTGGTCCGGCGGACGGTCTGTCGAAATGGTCGATTCCGTAACAATCCGCTTGTTCCCAGTGTCTTTGCGGGGCGTGATTTACCAAATGGAAATCATGTTTCGGCAAAGGTGGCGATGACGTGCCACGCCCTGAACGAAACTTGATCGCAACCTTGCGCGGGCGCCTGGCGCCGGACACTCAGCAAAGCGCTGAAGTGCAGGCGAATCTCGTCAAATCCCTTTACGCGTCCCCGGCGTCGCTGATGATCGGCGCGGTGGCCGGCGGCGCGTTGGGGCTGGTCATCGCCTGGCATGCGCGGATGACCGCCATCACCGTCATTACCGTGCTGATCTGCCTGGTCGGGCTCAGTCGGTCGATCTCCTCCGTCTATTTCCAGCGCCAGTTGGCGCATCAGGATGGGCCGACCCAGCCGATCTGGGGCCTGGCCTATGAACTGGGGGCCTGGTGCTACGCGGCGCTGCTGGGAATCCTGTCGTTCGCGACTCTCCTGCTGTCCCATGACGCGAAGCTGCACGTGCTGGCCGTGTGCCTGGTGGCATCCTATTCCGGCGGCATTTCCGGCCGCAATGCGGGGCGCATCCATGTCGCGGTGGGGCAGACCTGCTTTTCGCTGCTGCCGACCTCGCTGGGCCTGATCCTTTCGGGAGGGCTGGGCTATTCGGTGCTGGGCATTTTGTGCTTCCTGATGATCTTCGCCATGGCGGACATCACTAAGACGACGCACCGCATCGTTCTGGAGGCGCTGCAGGGCAAATATGAGAAGTCCCAGCTCGCCACCAAGTTCGAACGTCTGGCCCGGTTCGACAGCCTGACCGGCGTCGAGAACCGCATGGCGATGCAGATGCGGCTGCGCGAGCTGTTCGACGGGCGACGATCCGATCAAGACCCGATGGCGGTGTTCTGGATGGACCTGGACCGGTTCAAGGAAATCAACGACTCCCTGGGGCATATGATCGGGGATCAGCTCCTGTGCCGGGTCGCTGAACGGCTGTCCCATGCGCTGGACGGGCGGGGTCATGTGGCGCGTTTCGGGGGCGACGAGTTCGTCCTGATCTGTCCCGGCGCTGACCGGCAGGCGGCGGAGCAGATCGCCGGCGACGTGATGGCCGAATTCGCGCATGATTTCGACGTCGGCGGCTATCGTCTGGGCGTGACCGCCTCCATGGGCATCGCCGTCGCGCCGGAGGATGGGCAGGACAGCGAGGAGCTGCTCCAGCATGCCGACATGGCGCTCTATCAGGCGAAACATGCCGGGCGGAACCGGCACGCGCAGTTCACCTGGTCGATGAAGGAGCGGCAGAATCGCACCTACGAGCTGGAAATGGGCCTGCGCAGCGCCATGGCCAACGATGAGCTGATGCTGCACTATCAACCGATCTTCGATACGGAGACGGGGAAGATCGCGATCTGCGAAGCGCTGATGCGCTGGGATCATCCGACGCTTGGCCGCATTTCCCCGGCGGAGTTCATCCCGATCGCGGAAAGCAGCTCGATGATTGAGCCGATCACCGCCTGGGCGCTGGAGCGGGCCTGTGAGGATGCGATGGAATGGGATGAGAATGTCCGCGTCGCGGTCAACATCTCCCCGGTGCTGATCAAGAGCGATGGGCTGCCCCGCGCGGTGATCTCGGCCTTGATGCAGTCGGGGCTGAAGGCCCGCCGGCTGGAACTGGAAGTGACCGAATCGATCTTCCTGGAGGATAGCGGGCGGACCAACCTGATCCTGTCCGACCTGCAGCGCATCGGTTTGCGGCTGGCGCTGGACGATTTCGGGACCGGCTATTCCTCGCTCGGCTATCTGCGCGACTATGCCTTCGACACGATCAAGGTCGACCAGAGCTTCATGCGCGGGGTGGAGGGCAATTCACGCCATCGGGCGATCGCCCAGTCGGTCGCTTATCTGGCCCACGCGCTGGATGTGGAGACGGTGGCCGAAGGCATAGAGACGGAGGATCAGCTCCGCTGCGCCCATGAGATGGGCTTCACCAATGTCCAGGGCTTCGTGCTGAGCCGTCCGGTGCCCGCGGCCCAGGTGCTGGAGATGATGCAGCGCATGAACGCCGACAGCGGCACCGTGGCCATGCCACAGGACCGGCGGCGCGCCTGATCCTATCGGTGCAGGCGGGTTTGGGCGGACGCCAGGCGGCGCATCATCCGCACGCTCTTCACATCGAGCTTGAGCGCGGTTTCGGCCCAATTTTCGACGATGTCCTTCAATTCCTCATATTCCAGCGGGTCGACCCGCCGGCCCGCCTGGAACACGCCGACATGGCCGGCATGATGGGGCAGGCTGCCCGCTATATAGTCGCGCACCGCTTGCTCGCCCTCGCCATCCTCCACCAGCGTGTGGACGATGCCCATGTCGTACATTTCCTGCGCGCTATAGACCTTGCCGGACAGGATCATGCGCTCCGCCATCAGCCGGCCCAGCTTGCGCGCCAGGATGGAATAGGCGCCCATGCCGGGGAACAGGCCGAACAGCATTTCGGGCAGGCCGAAACGGGCGCTGCGTTCAGCGATCACCACGTCGAAGCAGAGCAAGGCTTCGAACCCGCCGCCCAGCGCGTCGCCCTGTGCCAGCGCGATCGAAATCACCGGCAGGTCGCCATTGCGCCAGGTGCGGTGCACCACGTCGATACAGGCGTGGCCATAATCGACCAGCCCCGGCAGGTCGCCCCGCTCGATGCAGCCAGCAAACAGTTCCAGATCGCCGCCCAGGTTGAAGACGCCCGGAAAGCGCGATCCCGCCACCATATATTTGACCGGCAGCTTGCCCGTGTCGAACAGCCGCTTGGTCTCCACATACCAGTAACGGACGTCACGCAGCATCGCCGGACTGAAATTGGGCCGATTCGCAGGCGTCATGAACGCCCAGAGAGTGGCCTCCGCAGCGTCCCAGCGGACGTCGATCTCGCCCAGATCGAACATGGTCGACGTGCCGATGTCCGGCGCCGAAGCCAAGCTTTCCGTAACGGCAACCAGGGTCGCCCCTTCCTCCGCCGGAAGGTGGGCGGGAATGAGGTCGTCCATATGTTCGCGCGCGGAATTAAATCGCCCGGAATCAACCATCTGAGCCCCCAAACTGCGACAGGTAATGAGCAGAACAGCGTTGCGGCGCTTATGCAACCGCCGCTTCGGAGATGGTTCCAAAATTAACCATTTTTATTAGCTACTGTTGCTCACATGTCGCCCAAAAGAGGGTTATCGAAGGGTAAATGTTGCGTAAATGCAACAAATCGCTCTTTTGAAAACGGGTCGCAAATAGGGCGCAGGCCTTTGTTAACCTTTATTAATTAGGACGGGCGGCATGAACACGCCCCGAACCGATACGCAGCTTGTGACCCTGCTGCTGCATGATCTGCAAGGTGAGTCATGGCGGCTCAGCCTGTCTGCGGATTGCCTTTGCTTCATCGGCAATTATCGCCGGGTGGAGGGCTTCAACGTCGACGCGATCGTGGCCCTGGACGGGTTGCGCAAGCAGGGCTGAAGCGCGCCTTTGCGGCCTTGTATGGCGCGTCTTTCGACCTTACAGCGCGCGCTGTGACCAATCCCCGTTTCTCCTTTTCGATCGCCGCGACCGACGGCAAGGCCCGTACCGGCACCATAAAGATGCGGCGCGGCGACATCCGCACGCCTGCTTTCATGCCGGTGGGCACCGCCGCCACGGTCAAGGCGATGCGCCCGGCCGAGGTGCGCGCGACAGGCGCCGACATCATCCTGGGCAACACCTATCATCTGATGCTGCGTCCGGGCGCGGAACGCATGGCGCGGCTGGGCGGCCTGCACGGCTTCATGGGCTGGGACCGGCCGATCCTGACCGACAGTGGCGGCTATCAGGTGATGAGCCTCAGCGCGCTTACCAAGATGAGCGAGGAAGGCGTGGCCTTTTCCAGCCATATCGACGGGTCGAAGCATATGCTGACTCCCGAACGCTCGATGGAAATCCAGCGGCTGCTGGACAGCGACATCGTCATGGCCTTCGACGAGTGCACGAAAAATGGCTGCACCCATGACGAGGCGGCGAAGTCGATGGAGCGCTCCATGCGCTGGGCGAAGCGCTCGCGCGACGGCTTCGACGCGGGCGGGGAGCATGCGGAGCGCGCCGCCTTGTTCGGCATTCAGCAGGGGTCGCTGGACGAGGGATTGCGGCGGATTTCGGCGGAAAAGCTGATCGAGATCGGCTTCGACGGCTATGCCGTTGGCGGGCTGGCCGTGGGCGAGGGTCAGGAGGCGATGTTCGCCACGCTTGATTTCGCGCCGGACATGCTGCCGGTGGACAAGCCGCGCTATCTGATGGGCGTGGGCAAGCCCGACGACATCGTCGGCGCGGTGGAGCGCGGCATCGACATGTTCGATTGCGTGCTGCCGACGCGCAGCGGGCGCAACGGGCAGGCCTTTACCTGGGCCGGGCCGCTCAACATCCGCAATGCGCGCTTTGCCGAGGATTTGGGGCCGCTGGACCCGCGCTGCGGCTGTCCGGTCTGCGCGACCTGGAGCCGGGCCTATCTGCACCATCTGGTGAAGGCGGGGGAGATGCTGGGCGCGATGCTGATGACGCAGCACAACATCCATTTCTATCAGGCGCTGATGCATGGGATTCGCGACAGCATCGCAGAAGGGCGGTTCGCGGGGTTCGCGGCGGATTTCCGGCGGGATTATCGGCGGGCGTAAGCGGATGGGTCTGGGCGAGGATGGGGAGATCGACCCCGCTTCTGGCTGGGTGAAATAATGAGTGGAAAGCGGACATTTAGTGCGGTCTGGTTACACCGTGCTCCTGCGAAGGCAGGAGCCCAGTCCCGCCCTCAATGGATGATCGCCCCGTCTGAACTGGGCTCCTGCCTTCGCAGGAGCACGGTGCGTTTAGTAGCAGCAACCGACCAACCGCACCCATGGCCAAATCCCCGCGCAGCTATTCCAGCACCGTGATCGCTATCGCATAATCGCCTGTCTCGGGATCATGTTCCAGCGGCGCGCGCAACTGGCGGGACAGGCCCGTCAGCACCCTGCCGTAGCGCTCCTCCAGCCGGGCGGTCATGTCTGGCGATCCGCGCAGCGCCGGCGAGAGGATGTGGAGGATCGCCCGGTCGGTGCGGCCGGGCTCCATCTGCACGGAAATATGCATCGCCGTGCGCGGGTTGGACAACATGGCGAGTTCGACCAATTCCGTCAGCAGGAAGGCGATCGGCACGGCGACGTCCTGGCTGATATGCAGATTGTCGCTGTCGATCTGAATGCCGAAACGGCGCGCCTCGGCGGGAGCGGTACTGCGCAGGCTGGCCGACAATTCGCTGATCAGCGAGCGCACGCCGACGCCGCGATGCTCCTCCAGCTCCGCATAATGGTTGCGGTGGACGACGGACAGCGCATCGACCCGGCGCTGGATCGTCGCATAGGCCTCGACCGCTTCGGCGTCATGGGCGGAGCGCGCATGCAGGTTGATCAGGCTGGCGATGATCTGGAGGTTGTTCTTGACCCGGTGGTGCACCTCCCGCGTCAGCTTGCGCTGGGTTTCCAGCCCCTCCGCCATTTCCGCCTCATGGGTGGCGACATCTTCGCTGATTTCGCGGAACGTGTCGCCCAGCGCCACGATCTCCTGCGCGGGGGTGCGGATGCGGCGCATCGGTTCCAGCACCTCGCCGGGCTGATAGGCCGCCACCGACCGGCGCAGCAGCACCAGCGGACGGATCAGCAGGCGGTTGACCACGAACCAGCCGATGGCCGCCGCCGCGAACCACATCACCAGCGGCAGGAAGAGCGACAGCATGCGGGCGATCGTGACCGGCGGATCGCGCAAGGTCATGGTGAGGATCATGTTCGGTGAGTCGAGCCGCGCCGAAAGCGTCGTGCTGCGGCCGCCGGACAGGCTGGCCGGACGGGTGATGAGCAGGCTGCGGGGGCCGTCATGCAGCGTGATCTGCCGGTTCTGCAACGTGCCCGCCGGGTTGGTCATGGCCTCCAGATAGTCGCGGGAATAATAAGCGATGGCCACGACCGCGCCATTGCCGCTTTGCGCCCGGCTGACGAGATAGGGCGAGTCGGGAAGCAATTGCGCCGGCGCGTCGCTGAAGCGGGTCAGAGGCGTCAGGCCGGCGGGTTCCGGCAGGCTGGAAGCGCAGAGCCGCCGGCCGGCGCGGTCGTAGATATAATAGCGGCCCCCGCCACGGTCATGCGATGTCAGGAACACCGACAGGCGCGAACACATGGCCCCATCCGGCCCGGAAGTGGCGAAGCTGTTGGCAGTCAGCATCAGTGCCGTGCGGTCGGACGCCAGATCCGCAGACAATTTGCGCGCGCTTTGGGTGACCGCGACGCGCAGCAGGGCTTCCTTTTCGAGGTCGGTCGTGCGGATCGCCTGGAGCGACGCGACCAGCGCGATGAGTCCAAGCGGCAGCAGCGCCAGCGTCAGGATGAGGAACATCTTGACCCCGGTCGACTGGGAAACCCTGTTCAATCTCTGGATGAAAGAGGGGATGGCCGGGGGCGGCATGCCTTCGATCGGCGCTGTTGCGGGGTCTGTGTCCATTTAGCTGATGCTGAACATCAAACACCGATTTTTCCGGTAAGGCAACAAGCCGGATTTTTCCAGAAGCGCCATATCCCCTCCGCTTGCTCCCGGTTCCTTCCGGCCCGCTCGAACAGGGTGGAGTTCAGTCCAGCTTGCTGAGAAGATCCAGCATTTCCGCGGGAATATCCTCATCCACCGCGCGCTGGTAGACGGACCGCAAGGCGTTGGCGACCTGGCCGTCGTCCTTCGTCGCGGACACGCGTTTCTTGCGGGCGGCCGCGCCCTTCACGCCAGAATCCGGAGTGCTGGTGCCGACATCTTTCTTGTCCCCTCCCGTCACATCCCGTTCCGTCGTTGAAGCAACCAAAACACGCCCCTCTGCAGCCATCAATGTCATGCCAGCCTGCTCTTTTTGCGGCTTTCCCCTATGACGTCAATTCAGCGCCTGGGAAATCAAATCACAAAAATCCAAAGATTTCGAAAAAACCGAACGGCAGTGAAACAAATCCCCCGGTCGTTGGTTCCCTTGGCGAAGCATTTTTTGCCCGCCGGCAGCCGGTGGCGAGAATGGAATGCATGCCGGTTGCCCGCCGGCGGCTTTCCATTCCGAAAGGGGGAAGGGGGCTTGCCACATCGGCATCGTCCATCCATCCTCTCCATCCGGCGAATGTTTCGGCATGGGTCGGGCATGGCTTCGTTAAGGCATATAAGGCGCCCGATGGGCTGGGAGAATTTGTACACATGTCGCTTGGTCAGCAACTGCACCCCCACCTTCCTTTCTTGCGCCGCTATGCACGGGCGCTGACGGGCAGTCAGGCGCATGGCGACGCCTATGTCCGCGCCACGCTGGAGGCGATCGTGGCGGCGCCGGACGAATTTCCCGCCAATGTCGATCCGCGCCTTGGCCTCTACAAGACCTTCCACGCGATCTGGTCCTCCTCCCATCTGGAGGACGTGCCGGTGTTGACCGGGGCCGACGGGCAGGAAGCGATCGCCCAGGCGCGGCTCGCGCGGCTGACGCCGTTGCCGCGCCAGGCGCTGCTGCTCACGGCGCTGGAAGGGTTCACGGTGGACGATGTCGGCTATCTCATCGGCCTCGACGGCGATGACGTGGAAGCGCTGGTCAAGGAAGCGCTGAGCGAGATCGAGGCGCAGACCCGCGCCAAGGTGCTGATCATCGAGGATGAGCCGATCATCGCGATGGACATCGAGACCATCGTCCGCGACCTGGGCCATGAAGTGACCGCGATCGCCGTCACCCGCGAGGATGCGGTGCGCGAGGCGATGGCGGACCGGCCAGGCCTGGTGCTGGCGGACATCCAGCTTGCCGACGATTCCAGCGGGATCGACGCGGTGAAGGACATTCTGGCCGAATTCTCCGTGCCGGTGATCTTCATCACCGCCTTCCCGGAGCGTCTGCTGACGGGCGAGCGGCCGGAACCGACCTTCCTTATCACCAAGCCGTTCCAACGGTCCACCGTCAAGGCGGCGATTTCCCAGGCGCTGTTTTTCGACGAAGCCACGGCTCCGGCCTGATCATTGCGGTCAGCTTTCTAAAATAGACCGGAAAAAGGGGAACCCCGATCCGCGACTCGCGTTATTGATGCGTAACGATCGGGAGAGACCCATGGCCGAACAGGAGCAGCATATTGCGACCGACGATGCCCGGGGAGGATCGACGCCGCATATCGTGCGCTATGTGCTCGGCGTTTCCCTGACGCTCGCTATCATCGTGATGATTGTGATATTGTGGGGCTATTGAATGCTGCTGCGGCAATTGGTCCTTGAGAAGAAGAATATTAGGATGCGGACGCACATATGGCTTTGACGACTTCCGTTCATGCAGCGAGGGCGACAGCCGATGAGGGGGTTGTTTCCATGAGCGAGAGCGTGAGCCAGGATGTGGAGCGCGAAACCCTGTCGGACGCGGATTTCAAACGCGAGCTGGCAGCGGTGATCCCGCATCTGCGCGCCTTTGGCCGGTCCCTGTCGGGCAATCGCGACGTGGCGGACGATCTGGTGCAGGAAACGTTGCTGAAGGCCTGGGCGGCGCGCAGCCGTTTCCAGGCGGGCACCAACATGCGGGCCTGGACCTTCATCATCCTGCGCAATCACTATCTTTCGCAAATGCGCCGGTCGCGCTTCCGTGGCGACTGGGACGATCTCGCCGCAGATCGTCTGCTTGCGGCGCCTGCCGGGCAGGACAAGCATGTCGAACTGTCGGACATGCAGCGCGCCCTGCTGCAACTGCCCCAGCCCCAGCGCGAGGCGCTGATCCTGGTGGGCGCGGGCGGCTTCGCCTATGAGGAGGCGGCCGAGATTTGCGGCGTCGCCGTCGGCACCATCAAGAGCCGCGTCGCGCGCGGCCGCGCCGCGCTGGAGCAGATATTGGAAAATGGCGATCTGCCGTCCCGCCGCAGCCAGGAGACAAGGGACACGCCGGTGCTGGACGAGATCATGGACGATGTCGACCGGCTCAGCCGCGGTCGCGAAGCCAGGGAAGTGAGCGAAGATACCGACTCGGACCTGGAATGATCTGTGTTACACTCTCCACCTCTGGATGTGAGGATCGGGAGAAGGAGAATGGACGAGGGTCGTAAGGATGATTCCTACGAACCGGCTTCCGTACCGGGCCGGTCGCGCGGCAGCTTGATCATCTTCGCTTTGGTGGCCATCGCCTTGGTCCTGGCGATCGGCTTCTTCTACATGACCAAGGAACGGAACGACAGCAGGGCCGATGCCCTGACCGAAGCCGCCGGCTCCGTCGACAGCGCGGCCCATGTGGTGGGCGACGCGGCGAAGAACGCGGCGGATACGCTTCGCAACCATGATTGATGAGGATGCGGCGATTTAGCGCGCAGCGGTCGCCTACTGAAGTGCCGTCATGCTGAAACAAGTTCAGCATGACGAAAGGGGCTAGGGGGCAGCCTCCCCGTTCAGAAAATCTTTGCGATTGTCGTGCATCGTGCCTGGCAATGTCGGATTTCCTTACAGCCCCTGTAAGGCGATCCGGCGATGACCTGCCCGCCGGGCGCAGCGGGAAACGCGCGACGAATGATAAGATTGTTCAAACATTATGTGCCGCATGCAGTGTTGCTGCTTGGCCTGCTGGACTTCATCCTGCTGATCGGCGCGGCCGAGGGTGGCTGGATTTTGCGCGCGCATCAGATCGGCATGAATGTCGACCATATCGCCACCCGCATCGGTCCGCTGCTGAGCTTCGGCATCGCGATCCAGACCGCGATGATCGCCGTCGGCGTCTACGGGCCGGAGGCGTTGCAGTCGATCCGCTACGCGCTGGCCCGGTTGCTGGTCGCGATCTCGCTGGGCGTGCTGTTCCTCTCGGTCATGCATTTCCTGCTGCCCAACATCACGCTCTGGCGGTCCAATTCGCTTTACGCCATGGGTTTGGCCATCGCGCTGTTGCTGGCGATCCGTCTTCTTCTGGGGTCGATGCTGGGCGGCGAGGCGTTCAAGCGGCGGCTGGTCGTGCTGGGCGCGGGCAATCGCGCCGACCGCATCCGGGAGATCGAGCAGCGCAAGGGCTCTGGCTTCCTCGTCGTCGGCTATATCGCGATGAACGACGGCACGCAGGTGATCCCCGAAGCGATCAACCGCGGCGCCATCTACAATCTGGCGGATTTCGTGGTCCGCCTGGCCGCGAGCGAGGTGGTGCTGGCGCTGGAGGAACGGCGCAACGCGCTGCCGCTGGGCGACCTGCTGCGCATCAAGACCACCGGCGTCCATGTGAACGAAATATCCACCTTTCTGGAACGCGAAACCGGCCGCGTCGATCTGGACAGCGTTAATCCTAGCTGGCTGATCTTCTCCGACGGCTTTTCCGCCGGCCGCCGGATTTCCAGCATCGCCAAGCGGCTGTTCGACATCATCGCCAGTTCCATCCTGCTGCTGCTGACCGGCCCCGTCATCCTGCTCGCGGCGATCCTGGTGAAACTCGACAGCAAGGGCCCCGCTTTCTACCGCCAGCAGCGCGTCGGCCTGTTTGGAGAGGAATTCTGGATCGTGAAGCTGCGCACCATGCGGCAGGATGCGGAATCGTCCGGCCAGGCGGTATGGGCGGAAAAGGACGATCCGCGCATCACGCGCCTCGGTTACTGGCTGCGCAAGCTCCGCATCGACGAATTGCCCCAGACCTGGACGGTGTTGAAAGGCGAGATGAGCTTCGTCGGCCCGCGCCCCGAACGCCGCCAGTTCGTCGAGGATCTGGAGCAGCATCTGCGCTATTATGCGGAGCGCCATATGGTGAAGCCCGGCATCACCGGCTGGGCGCAGATCAACTATCCCTATGGCGCGTCGATAGAGGATGCCCGGCACAAGCTGGAATATGACCTTTATTACGCCAAAAATTACACGCCCTTCCTTGATCTGCTGATCCTGATCCAGACGCTGCGCGTCATCCTCTGGCCGGAGGGGGTGCGATGAGCATGCTGCTGCAATTCGTCGGGGATTGGGGCCATGCTCTGGCTGCGGTGCTGTTCGCGGCGCTGGGCATCTTCATCCTGCGCCGCCGGGAAGATGCCGCCGAACAGCGCTTGCTGGCTGCCGCGCTGCTGCTCACCTCCTGCTGGTCGCTCTATGTCTCCTTCGGCGGGGTGGAAAAGCCGCTGACTGGCGTTGGCGAGAATATCCGCAACGCCGCCTGGCTGCTGCTGCTGTTCGTCATGCTGCGGCGGAACGGGGCGGTGCGCGGCGGATCGATGGTAGCGATCGGATCGGTCTATGCCGCCGTGGCGGGGATCATCCTGCTCCAGACCTTCACCGACCTCATCTGGCGGCAATTGCCTTCGTCCAGCGATCTGCATCGCGCGCTGGTCCACGTCTCGCTGGTGCTGCACATGATGACGGCGATCGGCAGCCTGATGCTGGTCCATCATCTCTACATCAGTTGGCCGACGCGGGAGCGGGGGCGGGTGGCGCTGCTGCTGGGGGCGCTGGCGGCGATGTGGACCTACGACCTCAATCTCTACGCCATCGCCACCTTCGCCATGCATCGCGCCAACGAGCTTTACGCGCTGCGCGGGCCGATGATGGCGCTGCTCGCCCCGGTGATCGCGGTGGGGATGCGCAACGACATGGCCGGGCGGCTGCAATTGTCGCGGGCGTTGACCTTGCAGTCGCTCTCGCTGGCGGCGATCGCGCTTTATGTCGTGGTGCTGGCGGCGGCGGCGGTGGTGGTGGAACTGGTGGCCGGCCCCTATGCGCGGGTGGTCGAGATTGGCGGCGTCTTCTTCATGGCGGTGAGCGCGTTGGTGCTGCTGCCCTCCCAACGGGTGCGCGCTCTCTGGAAGGTCCAGGTGGCCAAGCATTTCTTCCAGCACCGTTATGATTATCGCACGGAATGGATGCGCTTTGGCGACACGATAGGCCGCCCCGGCGACAACGCCCTGCCTTTGGGAGAGCGGGTGGCGAAGGCGGTGGCGGACATCACCGACTCGCCCGCCGCGGTGCTGATGTTGCGGGCCGACGACGGCGCGCTGGCGTTCGAGACCCAATGGAACTGGCCGGGCGAGATGCCCGACGGCGCGGTTGTGCCGGCGCCGCTTGCCGCGCTGATCGAACAGAGCGGCTGGATCATCGACATCGACCGGCCGCCCGGCGGCGCGGGAGAGGTCAGTGCGCCGGGCTGGATGACGGTTGACCGCCGCGCCTGGGCGCTGGTGCCGCTCATTCATTTCGGACGGCTGATCGGCGCCATCCTGCTCGCCCGGCCGCCGATCGACCGTCGGCTGGACTGGGAGGATTTCGACATGCTGCGCGCCGCCGGGCGGCAGGCGGCCAGCTATCTGCGTGAGGCGCAGGGCCAGCAGGCGCTGGACGACGCCCAGCGTTTCGAGGAGTTCAACCGCCGCTTCGCCTTCATCATCCATGACGTGAAAAATCTGGTGAGCCAGCTTTCGCTGCTCGCCCGCAATGCGGAGCGGCATGCCGACAATCCGGACTTCCGCGCCGACATGGTGCTGACGCTGCAAGAGTCGGTGGGCAAGATGAACGACATGCTCGCCCGCCTGTCGCAACATAATAAAGGCCGGGCGGAAGAACCGCGTCCCATGGCGCTGCGGGAGGTGGCGGAGCAGGTGGCGCGCACCCGATCCCGCCAGCACGCGATACTCGTCTCCGGCGATGCGCCGCCCGTGCTGGCCGATCCGGCGCGGGTCGAGCAGATCGTGATCCATCTGCTTCAGAACGCCATCGATGCCAGCGGGCCGGACAGCCCCGTGGAATTGCGATTGTCCGCCGATGAAGGCGGCGCGTTGCTGGACGTCATTGATCGGGGTCGGGGGATGACCGCCGAATTCGTCCGCCGCGAATTGTTCAAGCCCTTCTCGTCCAGCAAGGCGGGGGGTTTCGGCATCGGTGCGTTCGAGGCGCGGGCGCTGGCCCAGGCGATGGACGGCCGGATCGATGTGGAAAGCAAGCCCGGCGTGGGGAGCCGGTTCACGTTGCGCCTGCCTTTGGCGCAGGAGGATTTTAGGGGGAAAGCCGCCTGATGAGCGACACGCGACCGAAATTGCTGATCGTCGAGGACGATCCGGGGCTTCAGCGGCAATTGCGCTGGGCCTATGAGGAATATCAGCTCTTCATCGCGGGCGACCGCGAGGAGGCGATCGAGATGCTGCGGGAGCAGGCGCCCGATGTGGTGACGCTGGACCTGGGCCTGCCGCCCGATCCCGACGGCACCAGCGAGGGTTTCGCCACGTTGGCGGAGATTTTGCGGATCAAGCCGGACACGAAGGTCATCGTCGCCTCCGGCCATGGCGCGCGAGAAAGCGCGCTGCACGCCATTTCCGGCGGCGCCTATGATTTCTACCAGAAGCCGGTCGACATCGATGAGCTGGGGCTGATCGTCCGCCGCGCCTTTCACGTCCATGCGCTGGAGAAGGAAAATGCGCGGCTGGCCGAGACCGCGCCGGAAGGCGGGCGGGTGCTGGGGCGGCTGATCACCGCCGCGCCGGAGATGATGAAGGTCGCCCGCACCATTGAGCGGGTTGCCGGGGCGGACGTCTCCGTGCTGTTGCTGGGCGCCAGCGGCACCGGCAAGGAATTGCTGGCGCAGGGCCTTCACGACGCCAGCCCGAGGCGGGAAGGGGCCTTCGTCGCGATCAACTGCGCGGCGATCCCCGAAACGCTGCTGGAAGCCGAACTGTTCGGGCATGAGAAGGGCGCCTTCACCGGGGCGCTCAAGACGACGCCGGGCAAGATCGAACTCGCGCAGGGCGGCACTTTGTTCCTCGACGAAGTGGGCGATATTCCGCTGGCCTTGCAGGTGAAGCTGCTGCGTTTCCTGCAGGAGCGAGTGATCGAGCGGATCGGTGGGCGGCAGCCGATCCCGGTCGACACGCGGATCGTGTGCGCCACCCACCAGAATCTGGAGGAGATGATCGCGGCGGGGACGTTCCGCGAAGATCTCTACTACCGGCTGGCGGAGATCGTTGTGCGCATCCCGGCGCTCAGGGAACGGCCTGGCGATCCGGCGCTGCTGGCACGGCATTTCCTCAACCGCTTCGCCAAGAACATGAATCCGCAGGTCAAGGGCCTGGCGCCCGACGCGCTGGCGGCGCTCGATGCCTGGGGCTGGCCGGGCAATGTGCGCGAGCTGGAGAACCGGATGAAGCGCGCCGTCATCATGGCGGATGGCAAGCATGTCACCGCCGCCGACCTCGATCTGGACGGGGATCGCGCCGAAGGGGGCGATGTGGTGAATCTCAAGGCGGCGCGGGAGATGGCCGACCGCCGCGCCATCCGCCGGGCGATTGCGCGGACGGACGGGAATATCTCAGGCGCGGCGAAGATGCTGGGGATTAGCCGGCCGACACTTTATGATCTGCTGAAGCAATATCGGATGCAGAATTGAGGGCTCCTCCGATTGGCCCAAAAATGCAACGTGCTCCTGCGGAGGCAGGAGCCCAGTCCCGTCCTTTGTGGATTACCGCGCCGTTTGAACTAGGCTCCTGCCTGCGCAGGAGCACGTTGCGCTGGTCCTAAACCCTCTCAACCCCCAAATCCGCTGCGCTGATCCCCAGCCGCTTGATCTGCTCCGCCACCGGCGGCCATACAATATCCAGGAAGCGCGCCCGCTCCATGTCCCGCAGCCGCCGCGTGGCGCCGTCAGCGACGAACATGCCGACGCCGCGCTTCACGACCACCAGCTCGTCGTCCTGGAAACATTGATAGGCCTTGGCCACCGTCAGCGGATTGGCGCCTTGCTGCGCGGCCAGGGCGCGCACCGAAGGGAGCAAGTCGCCGTCGCGAAATTCGCCGTCCAGAATGGAAGCGGCGATGATCTCCCGCAGGCGGAGATAGACGGGTTTGGAGTCGTCGGCCATGGTGCATCAGTGCCATAATACAGCGTTGCAGGTCAAGCGATGTTCTTGCGCGCCACTGGGCCGGATGCGTAACTATCTATCCCAGACGGAAACTATATTGTCATATTCTGGCCGGGGCCGTTCTTCCTGTTCCTTGCCCGGCGTGCCGATGAAGACGAAGCCGGCGATCCGCTCCTTCCCCGGCGCGAAGGCGGCCCGCACATCCTCATTATAGCAGGGCCAGCCCGTCAGCCAGCCGCCCGCAAAGCCCAGCGCATGGGTCGCGTGGAGCAGGTTCATGACCGCTGCACCCGCTGACAGCTCCTGTTCCCAGAGCGGGATCTTGCTGCCTTCCACCGGCGCAGAAAGGGCGACGACCAACGCCGGGGCCTGATGCGCGAACTGGTGCATTGCCTCTATTTCCAGACGTCCGGCATCCGGCTTTTCGGCGCGATAGGCGGTCTCCAGCAGCGCCGCGAGCGCCTCGCGCTTCTCCAGCGGCACGATCACGAAGCGCCAGGGCGCCAGCTTGCCATGATCGGGCGTGCGCTGCGCCACTTCCAATATCGTGCGGAGCTGGCCCGCATCCGGTCCCGGCGCGATCAGGTCGCGGGGCTTGCCGGATCGGCGGGTCTGGAGGAGCGAGAGCGGAGAGCTGCGGTCATTGAACATGGCGCTCCAGATGGATCGCCCGCCGGCGTGACGCAAGGGCATCGGCCTTCTTTGACAGATGAATAATTTCGGCTCTAGGCTGGCGGGATAATGGAGCGCGTTCCGTGCGTTCCCTCAACAAGATAGGGTAAAGGCCTGAATGGCGACCTCAGTTTCGACGACCATCCCCCCAGGCAAGACCTGGCTCGGCCATCCCCGGGGGCTGTTCCTGCTGTTCTTCGTGGAGATGTGGGAACGTTTCTCCTTCTACGGCATGCGCGCCCTGCTTATCTTCTA
The DNA here is from genome assembly GCF_013375535.1 of Sphingobium sp. 15-1. Lineage (GTDB taxonomy): Bacteria > Pseudomonadota > Alphaproteobacteria > Sphingomonadales > Sphingomonadaceae > Sphingobium > Sphingobium aromaticivastans. The sequence continues at coordinate 1,336,876 of NZ_JABXJG010000001.1, read as the reverse complement.
CCTGACGCAGCATTTCCTCTTTTCCGACCGCGACGCCAGCTACGCCTATGGCGCCTATATGTCGCTGATCTACATCTCGCCGCTGATGGGCGGCTATCTGGCGGACCGTTATCTCGGCCAGCGCAAGGCGGTGCTGTTCGGCGGCATCGTGATCGCCATCGGCCACCTCATCCTGGGCATGGAAAGCGACGATGCGGGGGCGATGGGCCTCGGCCTGTTCTGGCTCGGGCTGGCGACGGTGATCACCGGCACGGGCTTCCTCAAATCCAGCGCGTCTGCCCTGGTGGGGCAGCTCTATCCCCGCGACGATGTGCGGCGCGACCCGGCCTATACGATCTTCTACATGGGCATCAATCTGGGCGCGACCATCGGCCCGGTCATCTGCGGCTATCTGGGCCAGACATGGGGCTGGCACTGGGGCTTCGGCGCGGCGTCGGTGGGCATGGTCGCGGGTGTCATCGGCTTCATGCTGTGCAAGCCGCTGCTGCGCGGCAAGGGCGAGCCGCGCGACCCCGAGCGCCTGAAGCAGCGTGTCGGCGGCATCATCAGCCGTGAATGGCTGGTCTATCTCTCCAGCCTGGCCTCGATCGGGCTGTGCTGGTTCCTGATCCAGAACCATGTGGTCGTCGGCTGGATGCTGGCGGCGGCGAGCGTCGCGGTCGTGCTGTATATCCTCTGGGAAGCCTTCGGCCGGATGGAGCGGATTGGCCGTGACCGGATGCTGGCGGCGCTGTTCCTGCTGGTCATCAACCCGATCTTCTGGGGCCTGTATGAGCAGACCGGATCGTCGCTCAGCCTGTTCACGGATCGCTATACCGACCGGAATATATGGGGCTTCGACGTGCCCGCCTCCATGTTCCAGTCGGTGAACGCCGCATACATATTGATGTTCGGGCCTGTCCTGGCAGCGCTCTGGATCTGGCTGGCGAAGCGGGGATGGGAACCCTCCACCCCGGCCAAGTTCGGCATCGCGCTGGCGCTGGTCGGCGCCGGATTCCTGATCCTGGTGGCGGGGACCGGCGCGCCCGGCACGCTGACGCCGGTGCTGTTCATCTTCCTGCTCTATCTCTGCCACACGCTGGGCGAACTCTGCCTGTCGCCGGTCGGCCTTTCCGCCATGTCGAAGCTGGCGCCCTCGCGCATGATCGGCCTGATGATGGGCATCTGGTTCCTGGCCATGGCACTGGGCGAATATGCCGCCGGGCTGATCGCGGCGGCGACGGGCGGGGAGGGCGGAGCGGCCTCCCGCGGAGACGTGCTGGCGGTCTACAGCCAGATCGGCTGGTGGTCGGTCGGCACCGGGCTGGTCGTCATGGCGCTGGCGCCGCTGGTGAAGCGGCTGATGCACGCCGACCGGTTCGAGGAGGAAGGGGATTGAGGCGGGGCTACTCCGTCGCGCCCCAGATGTCGCCCACGCGGATAAAGCCCTTCTGCCCGCCCACGTCGAAGGCGCACCAGCCCTTGCCGCAGGAGGAAAGCCGCCCCACCACGCCCCTCTGCGCGCGGAAGAGGGCGCGGGCGTCCTCGCTCGGGGAATTGCGCATGGGAGCGATGTCGGCGGTGACGATGGCGGTGGGCGTGTCGCTCAGCAACCGGACATGCATCCACCCTTGCGTGCCGGTCGAATCCTCGACCTTGCGCCACAGGCCCAGCACCTGCACCACCTTCACCGGCAGGTCGCGGCGGCGATAGACCCAGTTGGACGGGTAATCCAGGCTGGGGCCGACGCGCATGCGGGCTTCGGCCTGGGTCAGCGAAGCCCAATAGGGCACCGGCTTCGCGGGCGCGGCCCAAGCTCCGCCCGCCCAGCACAGCGCGGCGGCCACGATGCCTGCGCCCAGATAGCCCTTCATGCCCATATATTCCCCATCATGTGACCCCGCGACCATAGCCGCTTGGCGCCATGACCGACAACCGCTCTCTTGCGCATATGGATAAGCGCTTGACCATCGCGCTTACGAAGAATAGCGGCCAGACATGGCCAAGAAACCGCGCCCCGCCAAGCCGCGCGTCATCGTCACGCGCCGCCTGCCTCCCAATGTCGAGGCGCGCATGGCCGACCTGTTCGACACCGTCTTCAATATTGGTGACGTGCCGATGGATCGCGCCGCGCTGACCCGCGCCATGGCGCAGTGCGACGTGCTGGTGCCGTCGGTGAGCGACCAGTTGGACGCCGCGCTGATCGAGGCCGCGCCGGAACGGCTGCAACTGATCGCCAGCTTCGGCAGCGGGGTCGACCATATCGACCTCAACGCCGCGCGGAAGAAGGGGATCATCGTCACCAATACGCCCGGCGTGCTGACCGAGGATACGGCGGACATGACCATGGCGCTGATCCTGTCGGTGCCGCGTCGCCTGGCCGAAGGGGAAAAGCTGGTGCGATCCGGCGCCTGGACCGGCTGGAGCCCGTCGGGCATGCTGGGGCATCGCATCGGCGGCAAGAAGCTGGGCATCATCGGCATGGGCCGCATCGGCCGCGCGGTTGCCCGCCGGGCGGCGGCCTTCGGCCTTTCCATCGCCTATCATAACCGCCACCGCCTGCCCTTCGAGGTGGAGCAGGAATTGCAGGCGCATTGGCATGGCGACCTGGACATGCTGCTGGCGGAAAGCGACATCGTGTCGATCCACTGCCCGCTCAACGCCGACAGCCGCGACATGATCGGGGCGCGGCGGATCGCGCTGATGCGGGCCGACGCCTATCTGATCAACACCTCGCGGGCGGAGATCACGGATGAGGCTGCGCTGATCACCGCGCTGGCCGAAGGGCGGATCGCCGGGGCGGGGCTCGACGTCTATACCCATGAACCGGCGATCGATACCCGGTTGCTGGACCTGTCCAATGTCGTGCTGTTGCCGCATATGGGGTCCGCGACATTCGAGGGGCGCGACGCCACCGGGGCGCGGGTGATCGCCAATATCCGGAGCTGGGTGGATGGGCACCGGCCGCCCAATCAGGTGCTGGAAGGCTGGGTTTGATCCTGTCGTTGGCGTGGTGTGAAATGGGTGGGAAGCGGAGGGTCCGCTTTCCTTGAAGTCTACCCTCCTTGAAGCGCGCCGTGCTCCTGCGCAGGCAGGAGCCCAGTCCCGCCCTTAGTAGATCATCGTAGCGTCCGAACTGGGCTCCTGCCTGCGCAGGAGCACGGCGCGCTTAGCGGTAGCATTGGCCAATCCCAGCCATCCCTTCACCCCGCGCATTTCAACCCAGAGGATCGAGCGTCCCAAGCGCCGCGACCAATCCCAGGATGAGGATCGCCAGACTGGTCTCCGCCAGCAGCGACAGACGCAGATGGGCAAGGCCCCCGTTCCTCTCCAGCTTCGGCGTCAGCCACCAGCGATTGGCGGCCGCGAGCAGCAGCATGACGCCAAACAGCGCCAGCTTGGCGAGGAGCAGCCAGCCATAGAGGCTGTGCAGAAGCACGGGCAATTGGGCCACCCCCACGATCATCGCCGCGTTGAATGCGCCGGTCGCGATCAGCGTCGCGACGAATATCGTGCCGAATAGGGAGAAGCGCTCCAGCATCCGGGCGGTCCTTCCAGTCTCCCTTCCCGAAAGCACCGCATGGAGCAAGGCCAGCAGCGCGCCGAACCATCCGGCGGCGGCCAGCACGTGCAGCGCATCCGCGATGCGATGGGCGCTCCCAGCAAGGCCTTCGCTGGCGGCGGCATGGCCCGACCAGGCGAGGGTCGCGGCGGCGATGGCGGCGGGCAGGGCGATGGCGACGTTCCAACCCGCGCCTTGCCGGAGCAGCAGCGGCAGGATCGACAGCAGCGCCGCCGTCCGCACCGCCAATACCATTCCGGCCGGCGTTTCCTTGAGCAATATGCTGACGATGCTCCAGTCGGGGGACAGAAATGGGGTTCCCGCCATGCCCGCCGCGCTGGCGAGCAGCCACAGGGCGGAGAAGGCAAGCCCCCCCACCGCCAGCGTGCCGATCACCCCGCGCCGCGCGCTTCCGCCCATGCTCCACCAGAAGAGGGGCAGACCCGCCAGCGCGGCGAGATCGGCATAGAGCGCGAAGCGGGCGGCGATGAGAACCCCGTCCATCGCTCTTATTTGACCGAGAAGCTGACCTTGCCCGCGATCTTGTGCTGGTCGGCGCCGACAAGATGCCAGTCGAGGTCGTAATGGCCCGCCGGAAGGGCGCGGGGCAGGGTGACGGTCATGGTCTTGCCGTCGCCTTCGACCGCGGTCTTGAAGCCCTTGATCGGCATCGGCGCATGGTTGGCCATGCCCGGCATGCCGGTCATGGTAAGGTCGACGCCGCTCAGGGGCGCCAGCATCTTTTCGGAGAAGGTCAGGCTGAGCCTGGTCGGCTTGGCCACCGTCGCGCCCGCCGCCGGGGTGGAGGAAAGCAGCTTGGGATGCGCCATCGCCATGGAGGGCAGGGCGACAAGGGCGAGGGCGGCGGTGAACAGGATGCGACGCATGGGAATATCTCCGATCGGTTGCGGTTACGGGATATTACGCATCGACGCGGCTCACCCCTCGACTAGCGTGCATAAATTTTTGCATGAGGGGTTGGACGGCGCGCTGCGTATTCTCAGGCGTGTAATGGGAGTGTGAGTGATGAGCGACCTCGATCAGCTTTTGGGCCATGTCCGCGCCCAAATACGGGATTGCCCGAGCGATCCGCGCCTGGAGACGATGGAAGCGGCGGTGATGGCGGGCGTCGCCTCGCGCCGGGAACGGGCGGTGGCGCGGCGCAGCCTGGCGCTGGCGGGGATCGTCGCCATCGGCATTGGCTGGATCGGCAGCGTGGTGCCCGGCAGCCCGGCGCAGGCGGCGTCGCGGCCGGTGGTGATCGGCATGTCCGATTACGCGCCCTCGCGGCTGTTGGGACAATAGGGTCGTGAAGGGGGCGGGACGCTATGGGCTGGTCGCTCTGGTCGCCTTCGCGGCGGCGCTGGCGGCGGTGCTGGTGGCGCGGGTCTGGATCGCGCCGGAACCGCGGGTCGAGAGCGAGGTGCATGCCCTCGTCCACAAGAAGCTGAAGCTGGACGACGCGCAGGAGCAGCGCATTCACGCCCTGGAAGCCGATTTCGCGAAGCGGCGCGAGGCGATGGAGGCGGAGATGCGCGCCGACAATGCCCGGCTGGCGGAGGCGATCGCGGCGGAGCATGGCTATGGGCCGAAGGTCGCGGAAGCCGTCGACCGGTCGCATCATGTCATGGGCATGCTGCAGAAGGAGACGTTGAAGCATATCTTCGCGATGCGCGCCGTGCTGCGGCCCGATCAGGCGGCGCAGTTCGACGCCGCCGTCGTCAAGGCTCTGACCGACCCCGGCCAGACTGCCCGGTAGCAGTGGGCTCTCCGCTCACCGAACGTGGCGATCCGGAACTGGCCGGGCTGGCGCTTGCCGGGCAGCAAAGCGCCTATGGCGAGCTTATGCGGCGGCATCGCGACGGCGTGTTCCGGCTGGCGCGGGGGCATGTGGGGGACGCGACCGAGGCGCTGGACATCACGCAGGAGACGTTCATTTCCGCCTTCGCCGCGCTGGCCCGCTATGACGGGGCGCGGCCTTTCCGGCTGTGGATCGCGCGGATCGCGATCAACAAATGCCATGACTGGGCGCGGCGGCGGGCGGTGCGGCGCTTCTTCACCTTCGCCCGGCCCATCGAGGAGGCAGGGGCAGTGGCGGACGCTGCCCCGACGCCGGAGGAGGCGATCCAGTCCCAGGCAGAACTGGCGCGAATCCATGCGGCGATTGCGGCCTTGCCCGGCAATCTCAGGGATGTGCTGGTGTTGCGGACGCTGGAGGGCATGAGCCAGGCGGAAGCCGCGCAGATTCTGGGCGTGAGCGAGAAGGCGGTGGAGACGCGGCTTTACCGGGCGCGCAACAAATTGGCGGAACAGTTGAGGGATGACGGGCCAGGGCGCGTATAGAGGGAAACGGTCCTTCACGCAGAGACTTGTATCCTCATGGCTTTTTCCTTTCCTGATGTCGACCGCCGCGGCCTGATCCGGGGCCTGGGCGGACTTGGCGGCGCGCTGGCGCTCAGCCGCGCCTTTCCCGCCTGGGCGCAAAGCGGGTCTGCGGGCCTTCCCGCCGTACTGAGCGGCGAGACGATCGCGCTGACCGTGGGGGAGAGTCATTTCTCCACCGGCGGGCGTTCGGCCCATGCGGTGACGATAAACGGCACGCTGCCCGCGCCGCTCATCCGGCTCAAGGAAGGGCAGAATGTCCGGCTTGCCGTCACCAACAGGCTGAAGGAAGACACGTCGATCCACTGGCATGGGCTGATCGTGCCCTTTCAGATGGACGGGGTGCCGGGGGTGAGCTTTCCGGGCATCAGGCCGGGCGAGACCTTCACCTATGAATTTCCGGTCCGGCAGTCGGGGACTTACTGGTATCACAGCCATTCCGGCATGCAGGAGGCGGTCGGCCATTACGGCCCGATCGTGATCGATCCCGCAGGGGCCGATCCGGTACGGAGCGACCGCGAGCATGTGATCGTGCTGTCCGACTGGAGCCCGGTGCACCCCCATGTGCTGCTGAAGCGGCTCAAGCAGATGGGCGGCTATTTCAACATGCAGAAGCAGACGCTGGCCGGGCAATTGGCGGGGAAGGATCAGAGCGGGAAGGATCGCCTCGAATGGGGAGCGATGCGGATGGACCCGACCGATATTTCCGACGTCACCGGATCGACCTACAGCTTCCTCGTCAACGGGCATGGCACGGCGGAGAATTGGACCGGCCTCTTCACGCCGGGCGAGCGGGTGCGGCTGCGGATCATAAACGCCTCGGCCATGACCAATTTCAATGTGCGGCTGCCAGGGCTGCCGATGACGGTGGTGCAATGCGATGGGCAGCATGTGCAGCCGGTCGAGACGGACGAGTTCCAGATCGGCATTGCCGAAACCTATGATGTCGTGGTGCAGCCGACCGAGGCGAAACCCTATGGCCTGATCGCGGAGGCTATCGACCGGTCGGGGCTGGTGCGGGCGACTTTGGCGCCGCGCATTGGCATGGCGGCGGAGGTGCCTGCCCTGCGCGAACGCCCGCTGCTGGGCATGAAGGATATGGGCATGGACATGTCCGGGATGGACATGGGCAATGGCGGCGTCATCGACCTCAGCCAGCCAGCCAATGAGAGCATGTCAGGCCATTCGATGAAGATGCGCGATCCATCCGTCGCCCCGCAGGTGAAGATGGGGCCGGGGGTGGCCACTCTGTCGCCCATGCCGGCCGACCGGACGGGGGATCGGCCGACGGGGCTGGAGACTGTCGGGCATCGGGTGCTGACCTATGCGGACCTGAAGTCGCTGGAGCCAAACAGGGACAGCCGAGCGCCGACGCGGACGCTGGACATCCACCTGACCGCGAACATGGAGCGCTATATGTGGTCCTTCGACGGGGTGAAGCTGTCCGACGGGGCCGAGCCGATCCCCTTCCGCCATATGGAGCGGGTGCGGGTGAACCTGATCAACGACACGATGATGCCGCATCCCATCCATCTGCACGGCCATTTCTTCGAGCTGGTGACAGGCGCGGGCGAATATAACCCGCGCAAGCATACGGTGAATGTGTTGCCGGGGGGGAAGGTGAGTTTCGACCTCACCGCCGATGCGCTGGGCGACTGGGCCTTTCACTGCCATATGCTGATGCACATGCACACGGGGATGATGCGCGTCGTGACCGTGCGGCATGAGGGAGAGGCGGCATGAAGATGCTGGTTTCCGCCGCTGCCCTGCTGTTGGCCTCCGTTTCCGGCCCGGCCTTGGCCCAGGAAATGGATCATAGCCAGATGGATCATGGGGCCATGTCCATGCCGCGGGAGGAGGCGCCTTCCGCCGCCGATCCCCATGCCGGCCATGGTCAGCCCGCCGCCGACGATGGCATTCCCAAGGGCGAGGCGCCGCCGGTACCGTCCGACCATGCCGCCGAAGCCTTTTACAGCCCCGCCGAAATGGCGCGCGCCCGCGCCGCCATGCTGAAGGAAAGCGGCGGCATGACCTTCTCCCAGCTCATGCTCGACCGGCTGGAATATCGGATGGGCAAGGGGGCGGACGGCTATCATTGGGAGGGTGAGGGCTGGATCGGCGGCGACATCGACCGCCTGGCCTTCAAGACCGAGGGGGAGGGCGAGATTGGCGGGCCTTTGGAGCGTGCCGAGGTTCAGGCGCTCTACAGCCGGGCGATCGATCCCTGGTTCAACCTGGAAGCGGGGGTCCGCCACGACATCCGCCCCGATCCGCAACGGACCTATGCAGTGGTCGGGATAGAGGGACTCGCGCCCTATTGGTTCGAGCTGGGTGCGCAGGCTTTCCTCTCAAACAAGGGTGACGCGCATCTGCGGCTGGAGGGCAGCTACGACCAGCGCATCACCCAGCGGCTGATCCTGCAACCGGCGGCGGAGTTGAACATCGCCGCGCAGGACGTGCCGGAACTGGGGATCGGATCGGGCCTGTCGGATGTCGAGCTGGGCCTGCGGTTGCGCTATGAATTCGCGCGCGAGTTCGCGCCCTATGTCGGCGTGAACTGGGAACGGAAGCTGGGGGATACGGCCCGCTTTGCAAGGGCAGAGGGGGAGCGGACGTCCGCGCTCAGTTTCGTGATGGGCGTGCGTTTCTGGTTTTAGGCAAGCATGCTCCTGCGAAGGCAGGAGCCCAGTTCAAACGGCGGGGCTTGGCTCTCACGAGCCGCTTGTCTCGTTCGAGTGCCTTCGCAGGAGCATGAAAGCTCTATAGTTGAAGCGCGGCACGATCTGCTGCCATCCGGCGACAACTTGTCATGATTGATGGCGCGGCGCCCGTCCTTCGCACGTATACGCCGCTCCGCGTCTCCTAGTCTCCGCTGAACGACAAAGCATTTAGGGTAGACTTGTGCGCTTTGCCTTACCGGGCCTTTTTTTCTGCGCCTGCGCGCTGTGGGCGGTTCCTGCCATGGCGCAGGATGAGGATGCGGCGTCGCTCAGCGGCGGCTTCGACCTGATCGAGATGCGTACGGGTGATCAGGGCGACGCTTTCCTGTGGGATGGGACATTCTCCTATGGCGATTCCACCAATCAGGCGATGCTGGTGTTCCAAGGGGGCGGCGCGCTCAACGGGCAGATCGACGAGGTTCAGGCGCGGCTCTTCTATGGCCGCACCATCGGGGAAAATACCGTGCTGCTGGCGGGGGTGCGGAAGGATTTCAAGCCCCATCCGCGTGACGCCCATGCCGTCGTCGGAATCCAGGGGCAGGTCGGTTCGCGGATGAGCTGGGAAAGCTATGCCTTTCTGTCGGACAAGGGGAATCTGACCGGGGAAGCGCAGGTCATCTATGCCCTGCCGATCACCGGGCGGCTTTATCTGGAGCCGCGCGTGGCGGTCGGCTGGTCGGCGCAAAGCATCGATGCGGAAGCGATACGGCCGGGCTTCACCGAAGGCGAGGCGACGGTGCGCTTGCGCTATCGGCTGACGGACAAGATCAACGCCTATGCGGGCGTGGTGCATGAGCGGTTGCTGGGCGAGACGCGGACGCTGGCGCGGTCGCAGGGGGAGGCGGTGAAGTCGACCGTGGCGGTGATGGGGTTCGGGTTCAGTTTGTGAATTCGGAAGGAATGGATGGACGACCAAGCCCTACCCATCGTCACCCCGGGCTTGACCCGGGGTCCCGCTCGCCTTTCTTCACTTGCGCCGAGCGACAAATAGCGGGACCCCGGGTCAAGCCCGGGGTGACGAAGATGGCTGGATCGGCTGAAGCCGTTATCGGGCGAGATGCTGCTCGACCAGCGCGACGTGCAGCCGGATACCCAGGCCCAGAACATCGTCGTTGAAATCATAATGGGGATTGTGCAGCGGCACCGATCCTTCCGGCCTAGCCTGTCCGAGCCAGATATAGGCGCCCTTGCAGGCCCGGAGCATGAAGGCGAAATCCTCCGAGGTGAAGGCGGGTTCCGGCGCAAGCTCTGTATGACCCACGGTCGCGGCGGCGGTCAGCGCTTCCTGCGCGGCCTCGGCGTCGTTGATGGTGGCGGGGTAATAGCGGTCATAATCGACGGTTGCGGTGACGTCATGGGCCAGCGCCACGCCCGCCGTAATCTTGCGGATGGCGTCCTCGATCACGTCCTGCACCGCCGGGTCGAAGGTGCGCACCGTGCCGACGACCTTCACCACCGCCGGGATCACATTATGCGCATGGCCGCCGTTGATCTGCGTGACCGAAAGCACTGCCGAGGAGCTCGCCGGAATGCGGCGCGCCACGATGGTGTTCAACTGAGAAACCAGGCTGGCGGAAGCGAGGATCGCGTCGGGCGTGTCCTGCGGGATCGCCGCATGGCCGCCGCGCCCTTCCAGCGCGATCTCGAACTTGTCGGCCGCGCCCATGATCGGGCCGGGGCGGGTGGCGATGGTGCCAGCGGGCAGATCCGGCCAATTGTGCAGCCCGAACACCCGGTCGCAGGGGAAGCGGTCGAACAGCCCCTCCTTCACCATTTCGCGGGCGCCGCCCAGCCCCTCTTCGGCGGGCTGGAAGAAGAAATTCACCGTGCCGTCGAAATTTCGGCTGCGCGCCAGATGCTGCGCCGCGCCCAGCAGCATCGCGACATGCCCGTCATGCCCGCAGCCGTGGAAAGAGCCTTGCGTCTTGCTGGCATAGGGCAGGTTGGTCTGCTCATGGATCGGCAGGGCGTCCATGTCGGCGCGCAGGCCGATGCTGCGCCCGGACGAACCGTTTTTCAGCACCGCGACGACGCCGGTGCCGCCGATCCCCTCATGCACCTCCAGCCCCAGCGCCCGAAGCTGCTCCGCGATCCGCCTGGCCGTCCGATGCTCGCAAAAACCCAGTTCAGGGTGCGCGTGAATATCGCGGCGAAAGGCAATCAGGGGTTCGAGCAGGTCGTCGATCATTTTTGCTCACCGAACAGATGCTGAATCGGATAATGATGTTTGATGAAGGGCGATTTGATCACGACATAGCTGAAATATTTCTCGATCCCATAGTCGCTTTCCAGCATCCCTTCGATGATCGACTGATAATGCGCCACGCCGCGCGTCACGAATTTCAGCAGATAATCATATCCGCCGCTGACCAGATGGCATTCGACGATCTCGTCCAGCTTGCGGATGCGGGTTTCGAAACGGGAAAAGTCACCCGCCCGATGCTCGGTCAGGGTGACTTCGGTGAAGACGGTTAGAAACTCGCCCAGCTTGTGCAGGTTGATATGCGCGCCATAGCCGGTGATGTAGCCCGCCTTCTCCAGCCGTTTCACGCGCGTCAGGCAGGGGCTGGGCGACAGGCCCACCGCATCGGCCAGCTCGACATTGGTGATGCGGCCGGATTGCTGAAGCTGCGTCAGGATCTTGAGGTCGATCCGGTCCAGTCTTGGGCCACCCAACATATGCCTTGCTCCCCCGTTTTCTTATCCCACCGCCGCACGAATATCCGCTTCTTCAAGCAGATCGTCCAGTGTCCTGCGAATGCGTGCGAAAATCTCGTCCATCTCCGCGTCCGACGCGCAGAGCGCCGGGGCGAGGCCAATGATATTGTCCGGGAAGGAGCGGAAGATGACGCCGTTCCTGTAGCCCTGGGCGAACAGCCGGTCGGGGATTTTGAGGGCGGGATCGAAGCGTTCCTTGGTCGCCTTGTCCGCCACCAGCTCGATCGCGCCGAGCAGGCCGCGCCCGCGCGTGTCGCCCACCAGCGGATGGTCGAGCAGACCCGCCAACCCCGCGTCGAATCGCGTCGCCACGCTCTGGCCGTTGGCGAGGATGCCACCCTCGGTGTAGAGGCGCAGCACTTCCAGTCCCACGGCCGCACTCACCGGATGGCCCGAATAGGTCATGCCATGGCCGATGGCGAGCTCGGGCGCGGCGCCGTCGGCAATGCCCTGATATATTTTGTCCGACATGAGAACCGCGCCCATCGGCACATAACCGGCGGTGAGGCCCTTGGCGAGCGTCATGAGGTCGGGCGACACATCTTCCGCATCGCAGGCGAAAAGCGGCCCGGTGCGGCCAAAGCCGGTGATGACCTCATCCACCACGAACAGGATGTCGAGCTGCGTGCAGGCTTCCCGCATGGCCTTCAGCCAGCCTCGGGGGGGCACGATGACGCCGCCGGAACCCTGGATCGGTTCGCAGAAGAAGGCGGCGACATTGTCCGCGCCCAGTTCCGCCACCTTGTCCTTCAACTGCTGGACGGAGCGGGCGATGATCGCGGCGTCATCGGTCAGGTCGCTTCGATAGGGGTAGGGCGACGGCAGATGATGCTGCCAGGGGCGCGGCAGGTCGAAATTGCGGTGGAAATTGGCCAGCGCGGTGAGGCCGGAACCGGTCGTGCTGGAGCCGTGATAGCCGCGTTCCAGGGCGATGAACTGCTTCTTGTCCGGGCGGCCTATGGCGTTGAAATAATGGACGATGTAACGGATGGCGCTGTCCACCGCGTCGGAGCCGCCGAGCGTGAAATAGACATGCTCCAGCCCCCCGGGGCTGAGGTCGACCAGCTTCTGGGCAAGCCTGACCGCCGGTTCGCTGCCGAAATGGAAATAGCCGGTGGCGTAGGGAAGCTGACGCATCTGCTGCGCGGCGGCTTCGACGATGCTTTCCTGCCCGTAACCGACATTGACGCACCACAGGCCGGCGAAGGCGTCCAGCAGTTCATTGCCGTCCATGTCCGTCAGCCACATGCCCTTGCCGCTTTGCAGCAGGGTCGCCCCGCGCGCTTCATGGCCGCGGAAGGAAGTGACGGGGTGGATCAGGTGATCGCGGTCGATGTCGATCAGGGACCGGTTGGGAGTCAGCGTCATCAGGAAACTCGCGGTGTTGTTTATAGGGAGAGACTATCCCCCGTCCGCGGTCGGATGCGCCAATTTGAGGGAGGTGATGAAAGGGACGCGGTTTTTTGAGGAAGCAGGGCAGCATTTTGTGCTGTGGGGTAGGGAGGGAGAACGGACACAAAAATCCTCCCCATCGTAAGATGGGGAGGTGGCAGCGCGTAGCGCTGACGGAGGGGAAATGAGCAACGTCAGCCCAATTCCCCTCCACCACCCTACGGGTGGTCCCCCTCCCCACGCTTCGCGTAGGGAGGATTTTTAGGCCAGCGCCTCGGCAATTGCCTTGCCGCACTCCACCGTATTCGCCTTACCCTTGAGATCGCCCGTCCGCAGGCTCGGCTCCGCCAGCACAGTTTCCACAGCCCGCATGATCCCGGCGGCGGCTTCGGCTTCGCCCAGATGTTCCAGCATCATCGCCGCCGACCAGATCTGGCCGACCGGATTGGCGATCCCCTTACCCGCAATATCCGGCGCCGAGCCATGAACCGGCTCGAACAGCGAGGGCGCGGTGCGATCCGGGTTGATATTGCCTGAGGGCGCCACGCCAATCGTCCCGGTGCAGGCCGGGCCGAGATCGGAGAGAATGTCCCCGAACAGGTTGGATGCTACCACCACATCGAAGCGATCCGGGTTCAGCACGAACTGCGCGGTCAATATGTCGATATGATATTTGTCATGGGTGACGGTGGGATAGTTTTTCGCCATCTCCTCCACCCGTTCGTCCCACCAGGGCATGGTGATGGCGATGCCGTTGGACTTGGTGGCGGAGGTGACATGCTTGCGCTCCCGCGTCGCCGCCAGCTCGAAGGCGTAGCGGAGAACCCGATCCGTGCCATGGCGGGTCATCACCGTTTCCTGGATCACGACCTCGCGGGGCGTGCCGGGAAACATCTTGCCGCCGACCGAGCTATATTCGCCCTCCGTATTCTCGCGCACGACCCAGAAGTCGATGTCGCCCGGCTCGCGCCCCGCCAGCGGGCAGGGGACGCCCGGCATCAGGCGCACCGGTCGCAAGTTGACATATTGATCATATTCCCGCCGGAACTGGAGCAGCGACCCCCAGAGCGAAACATGATCCGGCACCGTATCGGGCCAGCCCACCGCGCCGAAGAAGATGGCGTCCGGGTTGCCGATCCGTTCCTTCCAGTCGTCGGGCATCATCTGGCCGTGCCTGGCGTAATAGTCGCAGCAGGCGAAGTCGTGCCATTTCTGCTCGATGGTGAAGCCGTAGAGGCTGGCGGCGCGCTCCAGCACGCGGATGCCCTCGGGCATGACTTCCTTGCCGATGCCGTCGCCGGGGATGACGGAGATGCTGTAGTTGCGTGCCATGGCGGTTTTTCCTTCGCCTGAGAAATAAGCAGCGTGCTCCTGCGTAGGCAGGAGCCCAGTTCTGACGGTGGGCCTGTGTTCTCATGCGCCACTCGTCTCGTTCGAATGCCTTCGCAGGAACACAAAAGGGCGAGGGGCTAGAGCTTCAACCCACCGACATGGAAAGCCTTGGCCTCCAGATATTCCTCGATCCCCAGATGCGCGCCTTCGCGGCCGAGGCCGGACATCTTGACCCCGCCGAAGGGCGCCATTTCCATCGAAATCCCGCCGGTGTTGAGCGCGACCATGCCCGCTTCCAACCGCTCCGCCACGCGGAAGGCGCGGTGGAGATTTTCGGTGTAGAAATAGCTGGCAAGGCCATAGCTGGTGGCGTTGGCGAGTTCGATCCCTTCCTCCTCATGGGTGAAGCGGAACAGCGGCGCGACGGGGCCAAAAGTCTCTTCTTCCGCTAGCCGCATGTCGCGGGTCGCGCCGGTCAGCACGACGGGCGTGGCAAAGCGCTCGCCGGTCGCGCCTTCGGGCGCCTGGGCGAAGATTTTCGCGCCGTGGGACAGGGCGTCCTCGACATGGGCCTTCACCTTGTCGACGGCGGCGGCGTTGATCAGCGGGCCGATGGTGCTGCCCGGCTGATCGCCCGGCGCGACCTTCAAAGCGGAGACGGCCTTGGCCAGCTTTTCCGCAAAGGCCTCATAAACGCCGTCCTGCACCAATATCCTGTTCGCGCACACGCAGGTCTGCCCGGCATTGCGGAACTTGCTCGCCATGGTGCTGGCGACGGCAAGGTCGAGATCGGCATCGTCGAACACGACCAGCGGCGCATTGCCGCCCAGTTCCAGGCTCAGCCGCTTGATGGTGTCGGCGGATTGGCGCATCAGCAGCGACCCGACGCGGGTGGAGCCGGTGAAGGACAATTTGCGCACGATGGGGCTGCCGGTCATCACCCCGCCGATCGCGGCCGCGTCGCCGGTCAGCATGTTGATGACGCCCGCCGGGAAGCCCGCTTCCTCCGCCAGCTTCACCAGCGCCAACGCGGTATAGGGGGTGAGTTCCGAAGGCTTGATCACCACCGGGCAGCCCGCCGCCAAGGCAGGGGCGCATTTGCGGGTGATCATCGCCGCCGGGAAATTCCAGGGCGTGATCGCAGCGGAAACGCCGACCGGCTCCTTCATCACGAGGATACGGCGATTGGCTTCCGGCGCGGGGACGATGCCGCCCTCGATCCGGCGGGCTTCCTCCGCGAACCATTTGATGAAGCTGGCGGCGTAGCGGATTTCGCCTTCGGATTCCGCGATCGGCTTGCCCTGTTCGGCGGTCATGATCCGGGCGAGGTCGGTGATATTGTCCAGCACCAGCGCGTTCCAGCGCTCCAGCAGCGCGGCGCGTTCGGCGGCGGTCTTTGCGCGCCATGCGGGCCAGGCGGCTTCGGCGGCGGCGACGGCGGCCTCGGTATCCGCCTCCCGGCAGTCGGGTACGGTGCCGATGATCGCTCCAGTCGCGGGATTGTCGACCGGCAGGGTCGCGCCGGCCTGAGCGCCGACCCATTCGCCGCCGATATAAGCGCGTTCGATCAGCAGCGATGGGTTGTCGAGGGAGAGTGTCATCCGAGGGCCTGCGTCGTGAGAGAGAAGGTTTGGAAGGTGGAAGGGGCCGCGACCGGCTCGCCGCGCACCATGCGCATGACGCGGCCGACGCAGGGCAGGCCAAGTTCGTCCAGCCAGCCCGACAGGCCGCTTTCCTCCGGCACGTCGAGCCGGCAGAAGATGCCGCTGTTGGACCCCAGCCAGTGCGAGATCAGCGCCTTCGCGCCGCCGGTGTCGGGCGCGATGGTCGGCCCGACGACATAGCCGCGCCCGAAGCGGCGGAAGAGGGCGAAGCCGACCGGCTCATTGCTGCGGGTCAGCACCACGCCCTGCGCGCCCGGCACCAGCGCGTCGAGCAGCGCGTCGCGGTTCATCCCGGTCGCTTGGGCAGCGAGGTCGCGCAGCACATCCATATCCTTGCTTCCCAACGGGCGGACGCGCTCGTCGGGGATAAGTTCCGCCATGGGGACGGCGAAGGCCGCGCCCTGATGCTGGAACACGGGGCCGACGGGCGCGAAACCCAGCTTGCGATAAAGCGGCATCCCCTCGTCAGTGGCGTTCAGCATTACCGTGCGGTCACCCAGATCGTGCAGCACCGCATCCATCAGGCGCCGGCCGATGCCCATGCCCTGTGCGCGGGGAGAGACAATCACCATGCCCAGCGTCGCGGCGTCATCGCCATAGAGCCAGGCCATGGCGGTGCCGATGACTTCGCGCCGATTGTCCGGCCCGTCGCGCTCCGCCACATAGCCGAAGCCAAGCTGGAACAGCATCTCCCAATCCTCGATCCGGTGGGGCCATTTCTGTTCGTGGGATAGGTCGTGGGCGGCGGCCAAATCCTCTGCGGTCATGCGCCGCAGGTCCACCATCGCCTCTATGCCTGTCGCCATGCGTCTTGCTCCTTGGCGGTTAGGGGCCGCCTTTGGTCATGAATCAGTGATCCGGACATTAGGGGCGGCCCACAAGCATTGGCTGCTGCGTTAGCATTTTTTTTGGAAGAATATCGCGCAGTCTTTCCGGCGCAACTGCAACAAATGCCGCGGCGCTACCCTATTTTACTGCGCAGGCGCGTAGCAGGAGATTATGCCGTGGACGGTTTCAACCCCGATCTCATCAGTCTGGCAAAGGCCAATAACTTCATCGGCGGCCGCCGGGTCGAAGGGCGGGGGCAGGCGATCACCGTGCGCCGTCCGTCCGATGGGCGCGTGCAGGCGGAACTGGATTGCGTCGATGCCGGGCAGTTGGCCGAGGCGGTGGAGAATGCGCAGGCGGCCTACAAGAAAAGCGGCTGGGCGCAGACCGACCCACGGGGGCGGATGAAGGTGCTGCGGCGCTGGGCCGATCTGATCGAGGCAGATGCCGCGCATCTGGCACCGCTGGAGGCGCTTGGGTCGACGCGCACGATCAATGAGATCAACGCTTGGGATTTGAGTTATACCGCAGAGACGATCCGCTTCTACGCGGAATGGGCGGACAAGGTGGGCGGCGAGGTGGCGGCGACGACGCCGGACAAGCTGGGTCTCACCATCGCGGAACCCTATGGCGTGGTGGCGGCGATCGCGCCGTGGAACCTGCCGCTGGTGATGGCGGGGTGGAAGATCGCGCCTGCCATCGCGGCCGGAAACAGCGTCGTGCTGAAGCCTTCGGAAATGACTCCGTTCAGCATCGTGCGGCTGGCGGAACTGGCTGTCGAGGCGGGTCTGCCCGCAGGCGTGTTCAACATCGTGCAGGGCGACGGGCGGTCCGTGGGCGATCCGCTGGTGCGGCGGCCGGAGGTGGCGAAGGTGACGTTCACCGGCTCCACCCGGACGGGGGCCGCGATCATGGCGGCCTGCGCGGAAACCGGGCCTAAGCCGGTGACTTTGGAGTTGGGTGGCAAGAGTCCGCAGATCGTCTTTGCCGATGCCGGGCTGGACAAGGCTGCGGCTATCGTGGCGCGGGCGATCACGCTGAACGCCGGGCAGGTGTGCGTCGCCGGATCGCGCCTGCTGGTGCAGGAGAAGGTCGCGGATCAGGTGATCGATCGGATCATGGCCGCCTTCAACGCGCATAAGGCGGGGCCGACCTGGCGGACGGATACGACCTTGGGGCCAATCATTTCCGAAGGTCAGCTCGACCGGATGGATGGGATCGTGAAGCGGGCCATCTCCGAAGGCGCTGAGGTGCTGGCCGGTGGCGGTCGGGCCACTTCGCCACAGGAAGGCAGCTATTTCGCGCCGACGCTGCTTGGCAATGTCGATCAGAAGAGCGAAGCCGTGCAGGGCGAAATTTTCGGACCGGTGCTGACGGTGCAGACCTTTGCCGACGAGGAAGAGGCTTATGCGCTCGCCAATGACAGCGATTATGGCCTGGCGGCGGGCGTGCATACCGGCGATGTCGCGCGGGCGTTGCGGGCCACGCGGTCGCTGGAGGCGGGAACGGTGTGGGTGAACCGCTATGGGCGGAGCAATGACTTCATCCTGCCGACCGGCGGCTACAAACAGTCGGGCATCGGGAAGGATCTGGGGCGGGAGGCCTATATGGCGAACCTCAAGACCAAGACGGCGCTGATTGAGTTTTGATCTGGGTGCTCGGTGCTCCTGCGAAGGCAGGAGCCCAGTCCCGCCGTCTGAACTGGGCTCCTGCCTTCGCAGGAGCACGTTTCATCAAGCCGCAAACCGCCCGATCTGATACGGCTCCATCGGAATATCCGTCGCACCCTTGGCGATGATCTCCGCCATCGTCTCGCCCACGCCCGGCCCGATCTGGAAGCCCGCCCCCGAAAAACCGAAGGCATAATATAGCCCGCTGGTGGTTGCGCTCGGTCCCATGACGGGCTGGCTGTCGGGCATATAGCCCTCGATCCCCGACCAGACGCGGATGATGTTGAGCTTGCCAAGTGCAGGCGCGAGGCGGCGGATTTGCTTCAATTGGCTCAGCGTATTCTGCGGCAACACATAGCTGCGATATTGATCCGGATAGGAAGGTCCACGCGTCGAGCCGCCCAGCACGATATTCCCCCGCGCCACTTGCCGGAAATAGACGGTCTCCTCCTCCAGCGGCGTCATGACGCCGACGGCGGGATGGATGGCATAGGGCACTGGCTCGGTGACGCTCATATTCGGGCCACGCGGGACGATGGGCACCGGCTCCCCGAACTGCGAGGAAAGGGCGTTGCCCCAGGCGCCCGCCGTGATCAGCAGGATCGGCGCCCGGAAAGTCCGGCCATCCTCGGCGGTGACAAGGAAATCCTCGCCCAGCTTCTGCGCGTCCACGATCTTGCTATTCTCATGGATAGCCGCCCCCATGCGCTGCGCCGCCCGCGCAAAGGCGGGAGCGGCGAGGCGGGGATTGGCATGCCCGTCCATCGCGGAATAGGACCCCGCCAGCACATCATTGCCGAAAAAGGGAAATTTCGCCCGCAGCGCATTGCCGCTCAGCAGTTCAAGGTCCAGGCCCTCATGCCGCGCCTTGTCGGCATAATCCTCCATCGCGCCGACCAGTTCGGGCCGCTCGCGATAGCAGACGCGGATATGCCCCGACTGGAGATATTCCACATCCGCGCCCAGCAATTCCCGCGACCTGCGCCAGATGGCGATGGCGCGATTGGCAAGGGGAAGCTGGTGCAGCGCGCGCCCCTGCCGCCGGACATTGCCGAAATTGGTGCCGCTCGCCTGCCGCCCGATCAGGTCGGTCTCCAGCAGCGTGACCGACAGGCCATGGCCGCGCAGGAACAAAGCGGCGGAGCTGCCCATCAGCCCGCCGCCCACGATGATGACGTCGCTGGCCGCGCTCATGCTTCTTCTTCTCCGATGGCGATGGGCAGCGGTTTGACCGGCGCTTGCCCCCGCAGGCGGCCGACTTGCTCGACCGGGATATGGGCTTCGGCGGCGATCAGTTCCGCCGCCGCAAGGCCGCAATAGCGACCCTGACAGCGGCCCATGCCGACGCGGCTGAAGGCCTTGGCGCGGTTGGCTTCGACCGCGCCGGTTTCGCGCATGACGGCGCGCAGGTCGCCTGCGCTGACGGCTTCGCAGCGGCAGATGATGGCTTCGTCGGGGAGGGACGCGGCCTGATGGGCGGGCCAGGGAAAGGCCGTGGCCAGCCCGCGCGCGAATTTCGCATAATGGGCGACATCGCGGCGCAGCGCGGTCATTTCGCCGCTGTCCACCGGCAGGCCGAGGTCGGAGAGCGCGGCCAGCGCCGCCAGTCTGCCGCTCGCCTCCGCCGCCCTCGCGCCCAGGATTTTGGCGCCGTCGCCGGCCAGATAGACGCCGGCCGCGCTGGCCCGCCCATCCGCATCGCGCTTCGGCAACCAGTGATGCGTGTCCGCGTCGAAGGCGAATTCGCAGCGCGCCAGATCGGCCAATTGGGTTTCGGGACGAAGGTGATAGCCGATCGCCACCGCATCGCAGGCTATCGTCCTTTCCTCGCCCGAAGCGGTGCGGAAGTGCACGCCATCCACGCCGCTGTCGGCATCGCCCACTATCTCGACCGGCGTGATCCGGTGAAGGACCGGAATGCCCGCTTTGCCGAGCTTGCGGGTGAGCTGGACGCCGTTCCACAGCACGGACGGCATGGCGAGCAGGTCGGGCAGCGCCTTGATCCGCGCGCCCGCTGGGGAGGTGTCCAGCACCGCGGCAACCTTCGCCCCGGCCTCCACATATTGCGAGGCGACCAGATAGAGCAGCGGCCCGGAACCCATGAACACGACTTCATGGCCGATGGACACCGCCTGCGACTTGAGCGCCACCTGCGACCCGCCCAGGCTGTAGGTGCCCGCCAGATTCCAGCCCTTGACCGGCATCAGCCGATCGGTCGCGCCGGTACAGAGGATCAGCGCGTCATAGGGCAGCGTTTCCTGCCGGTTGCCGCAAGCCGTCCAGACCTGCCCGTCCGCGACGTTCCACGCCAAAGTCTCGGGGCGATAGTCGATCCGGTCCGCCAGCCCGTCGAAACTGTCGTGCAGCGCCTTCGCCCGCCCGGCTTCGGTGCCGTAGAGCTTCTCATAGGGGCGGGTGAAATTGTCCGGCTGGCGGCGGTAAATCTGTCCGCCAGCGCGCCGCGCTTCGTCGATGACGATGGGGCGCAGGCCCGCCTTCACCACCGCTTCCGCCGCGCGCACGCCCGACGGCCCGGCGCCGACGATGATTATGCGTGGTTCGGCCATGTCGCCTCCGGCTGGCTGGTGAGGATGCGCTGGCCCGAAGCCGCGAGCGTGGAACAGGCGCGCAAGCGGTCGCCGCCCTCCGTCCAGACCCAGCAATCCTGGCAAGCGGCCATCAGGCAGAAGCCCGCCCGGCGGCCGTCACCGAATTCCGACTGGCGCAGCGCGCCGCCCGCGCTGAGCAGCGCGACCATCAGCGTATCGCCCTCCAGCGCCGTCACCGGCTGGCCGTCGACATGCAGCGTGACCGGGGGGCGTTCCGTCTCGCCCAGACGAACGAAGCGTCCGTTCATGCCGCGACGCCTTGAACTTGCGTCAAAGTTTCTTCTCCATGATGACACAGGATGCTGTTGCCCTTGGCCAGCCTGTGGCGCGGCGGCGGGGCGAGGTTGCACAGCCCGTCGATCCGCGCCGGGCAGCGGGGCAGGAAGCGGCAGAGGTCGGGTTCCTCGGCAGGCGCGCCGATCAGGGGGAGGGGGCGGCCCGCGCCGCTTTCCTCCAGCCAGCCGGCGCGCATTTCCGGCACTGAACCGATCAGCAGGTCCGTATAGGGGTGGAAGGGCGCGGCGCGGAACGCATCCCGCCTGCCCATGTCCACCATCGTGCCGGAATAGAGGACGAGTATGTCGTCGCAGATCGCGCGCACGGTCGAGATGTCGTGGCTGATGAACATATAGGCGACGCCCAATTCCCTGCGCAGCTCCGCCATCAGGTCGAGGATCGCCGCGCCGACCACAGTGTCGAGGGCGGAGGTCACTTCGTCGCAGAGGATCAGTTCCGGGTCGGCGGCAAGGGCGCGGGCGAGGTTGATGCGCTGCTTCTGCCCGCCGGACAGCTCGCCGCAGCGGCGGTCGATCACCGACGCTGGCAGGCGGATAAGGTCGAGCAGCTCCAGCACCCGCAGGCGCGCGGCATTGCCCTTGAGCCCATGGTAGAAGGCGAGCGGGCGGGAGAGGATCTGGCCGACGCTATGCGCGGGATTGAGCGCGGTGTCGGCATTCTGGAACACCAATTGGATGCGCCGGAACTGGTCGCGGGTACGGCCCTTGAGACCCGGCGGCAGAGGCTCGCCGTTCAGCAGCACCTCGCCCTGAGCGGGGGGCAGCAGGCCGGCGATCACGCGGGCCATGGTGGATTTGCCCGAACCGGACTCCCCGATCACGCCCAGGGTCGCGCCGCGCTCTATGGTCAGGTTGATGTCGCGCAGCACGGGGATGCGCGGGCGGCCATCCTTGCCGATCCTGCCATAGCCCGCCGTCATGCCGCGGATTTCGAGCAAGGGGGCGGCGGGCGCGTCGGCCTGTCCGGGCGCGGGGCGGATGGCGGGGCGGGCAGCGGCCATCAAAGTCTTGGTATAATCGTCGGCGGGGCGGTGCAGCACCTGATCCGCGCTGCCTTTCTCCCGGATGCGGCCCTGGTTGAGCACGACGATTTGGTCCGCCATCTGCGCCACGACGGCCAGGTCGTGCGAGACGTAGATTGCCGTCGCGCCGCGTTCCAGCACGACCGCCTTGAAGGCGCGCAGCACCTCGATCTGGGTGGTGACGTCGAGCGCGGTGGTCGGCTCGTCCAGGATCACCAGTTCAGGATCGGTGACGAGCGCCATCGCTGCCATCAGCCGCTGCAACTGGCCGCCCGAAAGCTGGTGCGGATAGCGCGATCCGATCATGTCGGGAAAGGGCAGGGCCAGTGCGCGGAACAGCTCCACCGCCTTCTTCTCCGCCTCTGCCCGGGACATGAGATGGTGGATCAGCGCCGGTTCGATCACCTGATCCATGATCGTGCGGGACGGGTTGAAGGCCGACGCCGCCGACTGCGCGATATAGGCGATGCGGTTGCCGCGTAGGGCTGCGAGGCCCTTGGCGTCGAGCGAGAGGATTTGGGACTTGCCCACGCGGATCGAGCCGCCCGCGATCTTCGCGCCGGGGCGGGCGTGGCCGAGCAGGGTGAGGGCGATGGTCGTCTTGCCCGATCCCGATTCCCCGATCAGCGCCAGCACTTCGCCCCGCTTCAGCGCGAAGTCGATGTCGCTGACGATGGGGAAGGTCTCGCCCGCCGCGTTGCGCGCCGTGACGCATAGCCCTTTGACTTCGACATGAGCCTCTTTGACATGAGCGGTCATGGACGTTTCCCCTTGAGGCCGTCGATCAGCAGGTTGACGCCCACGGTCAGCGTCGCGATGGCGATGGCAGGCATCAGGATCGCGGGTGCGCCTTCGCCAAGGCCGGAGATATTCTCGCGCACCAGCGAGCCAAGGTCGGCGTCCGGCGGCTGCACGCCAAGGCCGAGGAAGCTCAGCCCCGACAGCAGCAACACGATGAACACGAAGCGCAGACCGAAATCGGCCAGCAGCGGATGGATCATGTTCGGCAGAATTTCCCGAAGCGCTAGATGGAAGCGGCCTTCGCCTCTGGCGCGGGCGACCTGCACATAGTCCATCTGCGCAAGGTTCACCGCCAGCGCGCGGGCGATGCGGTAATTGCCCGGCACATAGGTCACAGCGGCGATCAGCAGCAGCAGCGGCAACGAAGAACCGAAGGCCGCCACCAGCACCAGCGACAATATCTTGGACGGAATCGAGATCAGCGTATCCATGAAGCGCGACAGCGGCTCGTCCACCTTCGGCCCGCCCACCGCTGCGGTCAGCGCCAGCGCCGTGCCGGTCCCGCTCGCCAGCATCGCGGCGGCGGCGGCCAGGCCCACCGTATAGCGCGCGCCCGACAGCAACCGGCTCAGCACATCGCGCCCCAGATAGTCGCTGCCCAGCCAATGCTGCGCCGACATGCCGTCGAACACGTCATAGGCGACGAAAGCGCCGACCGGATAGGGCGCCAGCATCGGCCCGAAGACCGCGACGGCCAGCCAGAAGAGGACGAAGATCAGCCCGATCTTGGCGGACAGCGGAAGGGCTTTGGCCCAGCGGAGGGAGGAAGCGGTCATTGGGCTCGCAGCCTGGGGTTGGCGAGGATGGCGGTGACGTCCGCGATCAGCATGAGGATGAGATAGGCCGCGCAGAAGATCATCGCGCAGGCTTGCAGCAGCGGCATGTCGCGGCTGGTGACGGCGTTCACCATCAGGCTTGCGAGGCCGGGATAGTTGAAGATCGTCTCGACGATGATCGCGCCGCCCAGCAGGTAGGAAAGGCTGAGCGCCATGGCGTTGACGATGGGCGCGACCGCGTTGGGCATGATGTGTCGCAGCACGACCCGCACCGGCGCCACACCCTTCAGCACCGCCATTTCGACATAGGGCCGGTCCATCTGGTCGATCACGGCGGCGCGGGTCATGCGCGCCATCTGGGCGATGACGACGATGCTGAGGCACAGTATCGGCATCGCCGCCCCGCGCAGATAATCGCCCCAGCTCATATCGTCCGCGACCAGCGCAATGGAGGGCAGCCAGCGCAGCTTCACCGAGAAGATCAGCACCGCCAGCGTCGCCACCAGAAATTCCGGCACTGCCACCATGGAGAGTGTGGAGATATTGAGCGCCCGGTCCAGCCTTCCGCCCCGGTTCATCGCGGACCCGATGCCGATGGCGAGCGCCACAGGCACCGCCACCAGCGCGCTGAGCGCCGCCAGCAACAGGCTGTTGGGCAGGCGGCTGGAGATGACTTCGGAAACGGGGAGATTGGCGACCAGCGACTGGCCGGGATCGCCGCTCACCATGCCGCTGAGCCAGGAGACGTAACGTTCATGCGCGGGCCGGTCGAGGCCCATCTCATGGCGCAGCGCGGCGACCTGTTCGGCGGTGGCGCTTTGGCCGAGCGCTTCCTGCGCGGCGTCGCCGGGCAGCAGTTGCGCGATGGTGAAGACCACCAGCGACACCAGGACCAGCGTCAGCAGCGAGGAGGCGAAGCGCTTGCCGATCAGCGAGAGCGCCGCCTTCGCGCCGGAAGAGGAGGATGCGCCAGCCATCAGCCTTCCCACCAAACATGTTCGGCAAATTGATAACCCATCAGGCCCCCGGTGGACATGGATTGCAGCCCTTTGAGGCGCCGGTCATAGCCGTCGATCAGGCTGATGAAGACCGGAATGGCGACCCCGCAGCGGTCATGCACCAACCCCTGCATCTCGCCGTAAAGCTGCTTGCGTCGCGCCTGATCCGCTTCGCCGCGCGCTTCGATCAGCAGCCGGTCGAAACGCGGATTCTTCCAGCCGGACTCGTTCCAGTCGGCGTCGGACTTGTAGAAGAGGCTGAAGACCAGGTCGGCGGTCGGGCGGGGGTTGGTGTTGCCGAAGGTCAGCGGGTGCTTCATCCAGTGCGTCGACCAGTAACCGTCGCCCGGCACCCGGTTCACGGCCAGGTTAAGCCCGACGCGGGAGCCATATTCCTGCATGATCGACGCCATGTCGACGGAACCGTCCGCCGCTGGGGAGGCATAGACGGGCAAGCGCACGCCATTCAGCCCGGCGCGCTGCAAATGCCATTTCGCCTTGTCCAGATCGAGCGAGGTTTGCGCCAGATCGGCGCGGTAATAGGGGTGGAAGGGCGGGATCGGATGATCGTTGGCGATCGTCGCATAGTCGCGATAGAGCGCCCGCTTGATCAGCGGCCGGTCGACCAGATATTTCATCGCCGCGACGAAATGGGGATTGTTGGTCGGCGCGCCGTCCTGCCGCATGATGAGGTTGGTGTAGAGACCGGACTTGCTCTCCAGCAGCGCATGATGGCTGGAAGCGCGGACACGCTTGGTCGAGCGCGGATTGACCGCGATGATCAGATGCACGTCGCCCGACAGCAGCGCGTTGACGCGGCTGACCTCGTCGGGAATGCCGATCAGTTCGATCTCTTCCAGATAGGGCTTGCCGTTGCGCCAGTAATTGGGGTTGCGCCGGGCGAGCGTCCGCACGCCGGGGCGGAACTGGGCGCAGCGATAGGGACCGGTGCCGTTGGCGCTATGAAAATCCTTCGTCCCGGCGCGCAGGATCAGGAAATGCGACTGGGCGAGGATGGTCGGCAGGTCGGCATTGGGACCAGTCAAACGGATCGTCAGGTCCAGCGGGCCGTTTGCCTTCACCTCGGCAAATTGCTCCGCGATGGTCGCCATTTTGGAGCCGGTCGCGGGGTCTTTATGCCGCAGCAGCGACCAGACCACGTCCTTCGCCGTCAGTGTCGCTCCGTCATGAAAGGTCACGCCCCGGCGCAGGCGGATATGCCAGTTCTGCTGGTCACTGCTCTCGATCCGCTCGGCCAGAGCGGGGCGAGGGACGAGGTTGCGGTCGAGCTGGGTCAGCCCATTGTAGAACATGTAATGGCGCACATAGTCGGTCGACAGCGCGCCCTTTGCGGGATCGAGCGTGTCGGCGGTCGAGCTGGACAAGCTCGCCACTCGAATGCGTCCGCCCACGCGCGGCTTGGGCGCGGCGAGCGCGGTTTCGGGCAGCAGCAATCCCGCCCCCAGCGCGCCCAGCATGTCCCGCCGGGAAAAGGAGAAATCGTCCATCAATGGATCACGTCCTGCCATTTATACCACAGGCCGACGAGCGGCAGGAACCAGGGCTTGCCGAAATGGCCGGGCACGCTGGGCCAGTCGAGATCGCGCCAGGGATTGGCGGCATCGTCCCCCGCCATCACCCGCGCCATTTGCTGGCCCATATAGGTCGCCATCTGCACGCCATGGCCGCTATAGCCCATGGAATAGAAAAGCCCGTCCTGCTCGCCGGCGCGGGGCAGGCGGTCGGCGGTCAGGTCGACCATCCCGCCCCAGACATGATCGACGCCCACGCCCTTCAGCGCCGGGAAAATCTCGCCCATCGTCTGTTCGAGGATATGCCCGCTTTTCAGGTCGGAACGCGGATCGCTGTTCGCGAAGCGCGCGCGCCCGCCGAAGATCAGCCGGTCGTCGGCGGTCAGGCGGAAATAATTGCCGATATTCTTGCTGGTCACATAGTTGCGCCGTCCGGGCAGCAACCTGTCGATCAGCCCATTGTCGAGCGGCTCCGTCGCAATGATGAAGCTGCCCACCGACACGATCCGCCGCCGGAAGAAGCCGAAGGGCGCGGCGGCAGGCGCACCCCCGGTCGCTACCAGCACCTGGGAGGCCGTGACCTGTCCCTTGGGCGTCGTTACCCGCCAGCCCCCAACCCCGTTGCTGCTCAGCCGATCCAGTCCCGTGACTTCGGCATTTTCATAGATTTTCGCACCCGTCCGCGCTGCCGCTTCCGCGAGGCCGACACCAAAGCGCGCCGGGTTGAGCTGCGCGCTGGTCGTCTGGATCAGCGCGCCGTGAAAGGCGTCCGATCCCACTTCCTCGCGGATGCGCTCCGGGGGCACGAGGCGGACATTCTGATCCACCTCGGCCGCCAGCAGGTCATGCGCCCGTACCAGCTTGTCATAATGTTTCGGCTTGGCGGCCAGCTTCACCCGGCCGCAGCGGTTGAAGGCGCAATCGATGCCTTCCTCCGCCACGATCCGCTCGACCAGATCGACCGCGTCGACATGGGCGCGATAATAGGCCTTCGCCACATCCTTGCCGAAGCGGGCGGAGAGGGCGCCATAATCATGGGCGGTGCCGTTGTTGCACTGGCCGCCATTGCGCCCCGAAGCCTCGCCCACCACGCGCCCCGCCTCCAGCAGCACGACGTTCGCGCCGCGCTTGGCCAGCGCCAATGCCGCCGAAAGCCCGGTAAAGCCGCCGCCGATGATGGCGACGTCAGCCCTACCTCCAAAAGCTTCTTCGGGCGCGCCGGATGCTCCGCCCGTGAAGGACGGAGCGCTCGCCAGCCAATAGGAGAGGGGGGAGGCGTTCATCGCTGGGATCAGAGACCCACGACCGCCGGCAGCGCGCCGATATGCGGGATTTCGACGTCGCGATAGAAGGCGTTGGACGGCTCATGTCCGCGACCCACGAACACGCG
This sequence comes from Sphingobium sp. 15-1, assembly GCF_013375535.1. Taxonomy (GTDB): domain Bacteria; phylum Pseudomonadota; class Alphaproteobacteria; order Sphingomonadales; family Sphingomonadaceae; genus Sphingobium; species Sphingobium aromaticivastans. The sequence goes on along the minus strand of NZ_JABXJG010000001.1, from coordinate 1,309,205 downwards.
GCAGCCGAAATGCAGGTCGCTCGCGGTGTTCTGGTCGTACCGGAAGCTGGAGGAGACGTGCATCATCTCTTCCGGCTTCGCGCCGAGCTGGTCGAACATATATTCGAACGCCTGCATGCGCGGCTTGTAGGCCTGCGCCATCTGGGCGGTGTAGACGGCGTGGAAAGGCGCGCCGAGCATGCCGACATTGTGATGGATCTGGTCGTTCATTGCGTTGGACAGGATGACGAGCGGAATCTTGTCCCCGATCTTGGACAAGCCGCCCGGCACATCCTCATGCGGACCCCAGGTCGGCACGGCGTTATAGACCGCATCCGCATCGGCTTCGCGATATTCCACGCCCCAGCGCTTGCAGGTGCGGCGAAGCGAGTTGCGGATGATCTCCTGATAGGGTTCCCAGGGGCCTAGCACCTGGTCTAGCCGATAGGCGCCCCAATCCTTGCAGAAGGCGGGCAGATCTTCCGCCGCGACGCGATCGGCCATGAAGGCGGTCGCCATCTCCGTCATGCGGAAACGGGTCAGCGTGCCATAGCAGTCGAAGCTGATATATTTGGGCCGGAAATTGGGCATGGGTGGAACTCCCCTTGGTTGGCGTCTGTGGCCGGTGGGCCGTCTCTTGATGAAGCCATTACGGCATGGGCTGTCCGGAACATGTCTCCGATTGGTTCGGGGCGAGGGGCAGATTTGGACCTTTTATACCATGGTTTCGGCATAGTTTGCCGTGGGCCAATCGAGACTGCAAACGGGCGGGTGGAGGGGCGTTTCGGGAGGGATGAAAGAACAAGGGGCAGCAGATAATAGCGCCATCCTGTTTCCTTCTTCGTCATTCCCGCGAAGGCGGGAAACGCAGTTCGGCAAAGCCAATCCATCTCCTGACCGTTGTTCTTGGTGCTTCTTATGGGAGATGGATTCCCGCCTTCGCGGGAATGACGATAAGGGAGGGTTAATAGCCCCGGTCCCTGCTGACTTCGCCTTCCATCGCCTCGCCTGCCTCAAGCCGCCTTATATTCGCGATCAACGCCCGCGCCGCGCTGTCCGCCCGCGTCATGCTGGCGATGTGCGGCGTCAGCAGGATGCGCGGATGATCCCAGAAGGGATGCTGTTCCGGCAGCGGCTCCGGTTCGGTCACGTCCAGGATCGCGGCGGAAAGATGCCGCTCGTCGAGCAGGGACAGCAGATCATGCTCCACCAGGTGCCCGCCCCGCCCAACATTGATCAGCGCGGCGCCGCGCGGCAGTTGGACCAGCGTTTCCCGGCACAAAATGCCGCGGGTCTCTGCCGTCAACGGCACCAGGCAGATGAGGATGTCGCAGCTCGCCAGAAACCCGCTCAATTCCGCTTCGCCCGCATGGCAGGTGACGCCCTCCATCGCATGGCGCGACCGGCTCCAGCCCGACAGGGCAAAGCCGAACGGGCGCAGGGCGTTCAACACCGCCTGCCCCAATTGCCCCAGGCCCATCACGCCGATCCGGCGGGCGGCGGCGGGGACCAGCTTCACCGGCGCCCAGCGATGCTCCCGCTGCGCCATGCCATAGTCGATGAAATTGCGATGCAGCGTCAACACGGCCCCGCAGGCATATTCGACCATGCCCTGGACGATCCCCGGCTCGATCATGCGGACCAGCCGGACATGCGGCGGCAGCTTGCTCATGTCGAACTGGTCGATCCCGGCGCCCACCGAAAACAGCGCCTCCAGGCCGGTCAGCCGCTCCAGCAATTCGCGCGAGGGGTCCCAGGCGACGAGATAGCGGATGGCGGCCGGATCAGTCATCTCCTCCGGCGTCAGAAAGGGGATGCCGGGCGCTTCGGCGGCGAAGATTTCCCGCCAGATGCGCCCGCGTTCCGGGTCGGACGTGTAGAGCAAGGTCATGCCATCTGCTTTCTTGCGGTAGACCGGCGACGGACGGCGCGGGCCTGCCACCACATCAGCGGTCCGGTAAGGGAAAGGGCGATCAGCCCCAGCGCGACCAGCATGACCGCGACCGGCCCGATCAGGCCGAAACTGTTGCCCGCGTGGAGCGGCAGGACGCTCATCCAGAGCGCGCCGTTATTCTCCGCCCGCGTCGCGCTGACGATATGCGGGGCCGCCAGCGTCACGATGGCGCGGTGCACGGCGCGGGGATTGCGTTCGGGCGCGTGGAAATTGGCGATCAGACGTTCGTCGGTCAGGCGGAAATCGCGCAGGACGCTGTCCGGAAAGGCGCTTTGGGCCAGCCCCAGGCTCCGGTCGATCGCCATGGCATTCGCCGCCGGGCGCTGAAGGGGCGTGGCATCGGCGCCGATCAGTTCCGGCACCACCAGCAAAAGCCCCGTCACCGCCATGAAACCCAGCAGGACCGACATCAGCACGCCGGCCGTCCGATGCAACTGCCGCAGCACCAGCCGGAAGGCCATATTCCAGCGGATCGAAAGCTGCTTCGAGACAGGCCCCTTTTTGGGCCACCAATAGGCAAGGCCTGTCCCCGCCATCGCCAGCAGGGCCAGCGCATTGAGCAGCACGACCGCCATCCCGGCCTTGCCCGCCATCAGCCGGTAATGGAGCTGGAGCGCCGCCTCGACCGGAAAAGCCCAGACCGGCCCGGAACGAAGCAGCTTGCCGCCCGCCGGATCGACCGACGCATAACGCGTGCCCTGCGCCCCTGTCATTTCCGCGACATAGGTCGCGCCATCCCCATCGGGCGCGAAGAGGCGCGCAACAGCAAAGCCCGGCAATGCCCGCTCCGCCCCGGCCACCGCGGTTCCCGCCGAAATGGCGGGCGCCGCGCCATGGCTCGTCATGCCCGCCGGATCGATCCAGCGCGCCACCGGTCCGCGATAAAGCAGCAGCATGCCCGTCACGGCCTGCACCAGCAGCAGCGCCGCCATGGCAAGGCCGATTATCTTGTGAAGGCGAAGCCATCGCGCCCGGTTCATGATCTTTTCCTAACACAGAAAAACCGCCGGCGACCCATCAGGCTTGGAGGGGTGGTCGCCGGCGGCCGGTCGGGGCCTTATAGTTGCCGCGATTTCTTAACCAGCGATCGTTTCCGATCGCTTCGAAATCGCTCTAAAGGCCCGACATCAGAGCATCAGAAGTCGAACGTCGCGCGGACCGTGAAGGAACGCGGCGCGCCCGGCGCGACCCACAGCGCCGCATAGGAGCTGGCATAATATTTCTTGTCGAACAGATTGTTGACGTCCGCCGAGATCTTGATCTGCTCCGTGACGTTGAACGAACCCATCACCCTCACCAGCGTGTAGCTGGGGAGGAAGAAGGTCGTCGCCGTCTCGCCCAGGCGGCGGCCGACATAGTTCACGCCAGCCCCCAGCATCGCGTCATGCCCGCCAATCTCGAAATTGTTGAACAGCAGGAAATTGCCCTGATGCTTGGGAATGTTGATCAGCGGATCGCCGGGCAGGATCGGCTGGTTGAAATTGGGATCGCCCACCGCGCTGTCCCAGCCCGCATCGGTATAGGCATAGGTCAGGAAGGCTTCGAACCCGGCCGGCAGCTTGGCGTTCAGATCGAACTCGACGCCCTTGCTCTTGGCGGACCCCACCGGCTTGGAGAAGTTCGCATTGCCCGGATCGGTGCTCAACACGTTGGTCTTCTTCATGCTGTAGAGCGAGACCGTGCTGGTGATGCGGCCGTCCGGCGTCACGAACTTGGCACCGACCTCATAGGATTTGCTGAGTTCCGGCGCGAAGGGCTGACCATCGGCGCCCACGCCGCTGTTCGGGCGGAAGCCCTTGCCGTAGCTGGCGTAGATCGAAATTGACCGGGTCGGCTCGAACACTAGGCCGGCCATGGGGCTGAACTTGGTATAGGCCTTTTTCGGATTGGTGTTGTTCAACCGCAGATCAATATCCTGCGAGAAGTCGTCATAGCGGCCGCCGAAGCGAACCTTGAACTGCTCGGTGATCTCGATCTGGTCCTGCGCGTAGATGCCCCAGGCCTTCTGGATTTCGGTGGCGTTCTGGATCACCTGCGTCGGGGTTGGCAGCGGTTGGGTGTAGACGGGATTGAAGATGTTGATCGAATAGGACTGATCCGCGGCGCTCGGGCGAATGCGGGTCTGGAAGGTGTCGATCTTGAAGCGGTCCCAGTCCGCGCCGATGCGGATATTGTGGACGATCGATCCGGTCTCGATCTTGCCGCTGATTTCGCCGCGCACCACCATATGATTGGTGCTGTAGTCGCGGAAGCGGCGCTGACGGGAGAGGGTCTGGCCGTCGGCATAGATGCGCTGGCGCCCGGTCAGCGGAGCGGTCTTGCTGAACGCCAGTTCCGGATCGCTCGAATAGCCGACAAAGGTCGTGTCCTTGTAACCGGCGCCCAGCATCAGCGTCCAGTCGTCGCTGAAGTCATGCTGATATTGCAACTGATGACCGAACACCTCGACCTTGGTCGGGCCATTCCGGGGGTCGTCCAGGAAACGCGAATTGGGGATGGCGCCCAGATTGTAGCTGATCGTGCCGTTGGCGTTGATGGTCGGGATCGCCACGACGCCGCGCTCGAACGGCACTTCCTGGTTCACATATTCCATTTCATAGGTGAGCAGGTCGCGGTCGGAGAACTTGGCCAGGAAGGACGGCGTCAGCATATATTTGCGGGTGTGGACCGTGTCGCGGAAGCTGTCGGCATCTTCCACCGCGCCATTCAGGCGCACCGCGAACATGTCGTTCAAGGGCAGGTTGAAGTCGCCCTCGACCCGGTAGGTGTTCCAGCTTCCGCCGGCGATGCCGAAGCTGCCGAAGGTCTTTTCCAACACCGGCTTCTTGGTGACGATGTTGATAGTGCCACCCGGTTCGCCGCGACCGAAAAGGGCGGAGTTCGGGCCCTTCAGCACTTCGATCCGTTCGACGTTGGAGGCATCGCGCGGGCCGCCATAGCCGCGTCCGCCGTTGAAGCCGTTGACCAGGAAGCCGCTGGGGAAATTCTCGTCCCCGGCAAAGCCGCGGATGGCGAAGCTGTCCCACAAGCCACCGAAATTATTCTGCTTCGACACGCCGCTCGCCAGTTCCAGCGCGGTGTCCAGGCGGGTGATGTTGAGATCGTCGAGCAGCTTGCCTTCCAGGAACTGCACCGCCTGCGGGATTTCCTTGACCGGCGTGTCCCCGAAATATTGCCGCTTCATGGCGGTGACGACGATCGTGCCGTCGGCATCTCCTGCCGTCTGGGCTTGCGCGGCCGGAGCCAATGCCGTGGCAGCGACGCTGGCAGTCAAGGCCAGACGAAAAGCCGAAAAATTACGCATGTGCTTACCCCTTGTAAAATCGCTGTTCCCATTTGTCCTGCGAAACGGGGTGAGCCGGCCTATCATTATCTTCTCTCCAGTCGGACATCTTCTAGGTCCTTTTATCCGGGGCCGGTCCACGGGGCGTTTTGTCGCCTCTTGTTGAAGTCAGGCTATGTCTTCGTTGCAGAAATATTACGTCAAACTTGCCGCTCCGGACGGTGAAAAATTGTGAAAAGGGGTTCTGGACGGCACGATTCACTGGGGCGGTTTCAAGCGTTTCGGAGGCGTAAAATCCCAAGAAAAAGGCCGCCTTCCGGGTGGAAGGCGGCCAGGGAACCCGCAGGCACTCGGGATCACAGATATTTAAGCCACCATATATCCTTCCGCCGCTGCTTGAGCTGCGCGAACCAGCGGGTGGGGAAATACAGGATCGGGATCAGGATGAAGACCCAGATCCACACCCAACGCAGATGATCGACGCCGAACACCGTTCCCTTGGTCGGGCCGTAAAGGACCATCGCGATATTGTAGATCACCTTCAGCGTGTAGAGGTGCAGCACATAATAGAACATCGGCGCGCCACCCAGCAGGGCGAGGTGCGGCATCGCCTTGCTGTCCTGCCAGCTCTCGAAAGCGGCAAGCAGCAGGCAGCCCGTGCCGATGGTCGGCATCAGGAACAGCAGCGACGGCGGATATTTGGTGAGCGCCAGGAAGCTCATCACCGTGCGCAGCGGCGTTTCCGCGATGAACCAGGGCTTGTCGCCGTAGAAATTGAGGTAGCGGATCACGACGAAGCCAATGACGAGGCCAAGGCCCAGCATGGTGAGGCGCCTGATCCGCTTTTCCGGGTCGCTGCCTTTCGCGAACCACGGCCCGCAGGCATAGCCGAGCAGGATCACGCCGATCCACGGCAGCACGGGATAGGTGGTCTTGAAGGCCATGCCGGCGATCTCGAACTTGTCGCGCTGATGCAGGATCGCCCAAGGGATGAAGAAGGGCGATTCCGCCGTCAGCCGGATCGGGTCGAGCAGATTGTGCAGACAGACGATGGCGAGGCCGAGCGCGAACTGCGCCGGACGGGGCAAATGGATGAGGCCAGCCAAGCAGATCATGCTGAGGCCGATGGTCCAGATCACCTGCATCCACAGCACCGGCGGCGGAAATGTGTTCGCCTGCGTCGGCCATGCGTAGCAGACGACCGTGAATTCCAGGAACAGCAGGAACAGGCCGCGCTTGAACAGGAATTCCGACACTTGCGCTTTGGTGTGCGACTGGCCGTAGAGCCACGCCGACAGCCCCGTCAGCGCCACGAAGGTGGGCGCACAGAAGGTGGAGAGCAGGCGAGTGAAGAACAGCCCCGGATCGGTGGTGTTGGCGTTAACCGGATCGGTCACCTGCAAATGCAGGAACCATGTCTCGCGCACATGGTCGACCAGCATGAACAGCATGACAAGGCCCCGCAGCGCATCGATGGCGATCAGCCGCGTGCGCGCTTTCGCTGCGTCCATGGGGGTTGCTGTGGCCCGGAGGCCGATGGGGGGCGCTTGGCCCGCGATACTGCTCATGGCACCTGTCCTTTTATGCCTTATTCACGGGAGGGCCGCCCCATCCCAGCATGACGGTTTTCTTTAATCTCAATGTCGGCCTTCACTCAGCCTTGGGCTGATAGAGATCCTTGTAAAACCCAACCGTCTTGACCGTCACAGTCACGGGCGTTTCGCCCTTGTTGCGGAAATACCAGCCATGGATGCCGCCAAAGGGCGCGGTGAAGTCGCCCTGGCCGCCGCTGATCTCCAGCTCCTTCCAATAATCGGTGAAGGCGTCGTCGGCGGCGTTCAGCTCCTCGCCGTGCATCTCCGCCTTGATCGGGCCGCTCGATTGCCAGGTGAAGATGAAGCTGTCGCCCTTTTCCATATGGGCCTTCACTTCCTGGCCGCTGTGGGGCGGCAGGGTGATGGTCATTTCATCCTGACGCCATGGGGTGGCTTTGGAGATGCTCTCCTTGGTCGGCGTGGCGACAGCGGCCGCGGTTGCGGGAGCCTGCGCGGCCGGTGCGGCTTCGGCCTTGCCCGCCACCATGCCGGTGAGGCCCAGCGCCGTGCCGACGCCGGTCGGGTCTACGCCATATTCGGCGGGCAGCACGAACAGCGTCAGGATCGCGGCGGCGGCGATCACCGCACCGCCGGTCGCCTTGGCCAGCGCCGAGGGAGAGGGAGAAATCTGGGCAGGCAGCGCGGAAATGGCTTGCGTGTTCATGTCAGGCCCCTTGGGTGAAATAGCCGGCCAACTGATAGCCGATGAGGACGAAGCCGGCGGTCATCAGCGCGGCATTGGCGAGGATAGCGCTGCGGCGGAAACTGTCGCTCATGCGCCAGAGGTTCATCAGCAGCAGGATGATGGTCAGCGCCATGAACTGGCCCATCTCCACGCCGATGTTGAAGCTGATGAGGTTGGGGATCATCCCGTCCTTCGCCAGCGTCAGTTCCTGCAACTTGGTGGCCAAGCCGAAGCCGTGGAAGAAGCCGAAGATCAGCACCGCCGCCTTGGGATTGGGCGAAAAGCCCAGCCAGGTGCGGAAGCCATCCAGATTGTCTATCGCCTTGTACACCACTGACAGGCCGATAATGGCGTCGATGATGAAGGGATTGGCGCGAATGTCGAAGATCACGCCCAGCAGCAGCGTCGTGCTGTGCCCGATGGCGAACAAAGTCACATAGGCGCCGACATCCTTCAGCCGATACAGGAAGAAGATGACCCCAGCCAGGAACAGCAGATGGTCGTAGCCGGTGACCATATGCTTGGCGCCCAGATACATATAGGGGATGATGTTGACGCCCGACGCGCCTTCGATGAAGGCCTTGTCGTTTTCGTTGACGCCATGCGCCCAGAGCGTGGAACTCATGAGCGCCAACACCAGCCCCAGAGCCAGCAGCGCGACCCGCCGCATCGTGGGACTGAGAAGTGGGGTGAGGGTCGCGCTGTGCATGGCCGTCCTTACTTGGTCTGGAAGGTGGCGAAGGTCTTGGCGCCGCTCTTGTCGACCAGCGCGACGACGATCTTCGCGCCCTTGGCCGCCTTGAAGCCCGGCGCGCTGAGCTTGTTGCCGCCCGCGGCCTTCAGCGCCGCTTCGGTCTTCTTGCCCGCGGCGGTCTGGGTCAGCTTGGCGGTGTAGCCGGCGGCCGGGATCGGCTCATCCTCTTCGCTGAGGTACACGTCGACGCCCTTGAGGCCGGTCACCAGCTCGAACATGGTTTCGCCCGTCATCTGGACCATCCCGCCATGCTGCGGCTTCATGCTGCCATGGGCGTGGACGACCGCCGGGGCGGCGATCAGGGCGAGGGCGGCGATGCCGCTGCGGAAAAGATCGATCTTCATGGGAAGTCTCCGTGAAAGGGGGAAGGGGGCTTATTCCGGCAGATGCGGCAGCACGAAGGAGAGCGAGGCGCGATATTCCTCATGATCGACCTTCTTGTCGGTGGTCTGGCCGACATAGATCGCCATCAGCACGTTGATGCCCTGGTTGCGCAGCTTGATCGTGGCGGTGCCGTCGGCGCCGGTCTTGACCGGATTGGCCTCGTCGGGATCGTTGACATAATCCTGCATGACGGTCGCCCCGGCGACGGGCTTGCCCTTGTAATAGACGCGGACCTTCATCGGCTCGCCCATCTTCTGGGGAATGGCGAGGTCGGCGGGCACCAGTTGAAGCGTGTGCCCCTCGAACAGCGGCACCGGCTTGGTGGGAAGCTGGGTCAGATGGACGGCATATTTGAAATTATGCTCGGCCAGCGTGGCGTTGGGCACTTCGTCGCGGCCCTTATTGTGCCATTCGCCATCGGGCGTCTTGCTCCAATAGCCATAGTCCATGATCGCGGCGACAGCGGCGATCGGTTCGTCGCTGTCCACCACCGGGATCGCGCCCGCCGCCCGAAGCGAGGTGTTCACCGGCGCCCAGTCGCTGTCATAGCCGGTCACCGTCTTGACCAGCGGCAGGCGCTTGACCGCATCCAGATCGTCCGCGCCCACGCCATAGACCAGCGCCAGTTGCTTGGCGCGCTGCGCAAACCAGATGCCGTGCGCGCTCAGCGGCGCGGCGGCGGCAACGGCGACGCCGGCGATCAGGGTCGCGCTCATCAGGCGGGTGAATTTCATGGGGCAGGCCTCCAATGGGTCAAAATGTCCTCTTGAAGGCGCAGGCTATGATAGCGACCAGCCGTTTGATGCCGAATATGGGTTATGAGGAAGCAGAATATTTCAAATGAGTGACGCAAATAGATGATAGCGCGTGCTGGCCCAAATCCTCCCTGCGCGAAGCGTGGGGAGGGGGACCGCCAAGGGCGGTGGAGGGGAAAACGCGCAGGTCGTGCCACTTTCCCCTCCACCAGCCTGTGGCTGGTCCCCCTCCCATATTGCGATGACGAGGATTAAGACGTCGCAACTTCGCAAAAGCGCCGCCCGCCGGAACTCGCCGCGCCACCATCCGTTGGAAAAGCGAGGTCTTTCAACGAAAGGAGTGTCGCATGATCCGTCTGGCCATCATTTCGCTCGTGATCGCCGCCGTGCTGGCCATATTGGGCTTTGGCGGCGCGGCGGGCACATTCGTTGGCATCGCCAAGATCCTGTTCGTGCTGGCGATCGCGCTGTTCGCGATCTTCCTCGTCCTTGGCCTATTGGCTGGCAAGGGCATCAAGAACGCGATAGATTGATGCGCTATGACGGATATTGGCGCTGGAGTGGATGAAACCGGTCGGTTGATACGCGATGAGGCCGGATTCCTGCTCCAGCGCGATCTGGGCGGCAGTTTCCGGCTGGTGCTGCTGCGCGTGCCCGTCGATCATGTCGAAAAACGGGTGCGTGTGCAGGGTTATTATGCCGGAGACGGCGTCGTGGAAGTGGAAGGCGTGGCCGCGGCCTGACGACCGGCGGCCCCCCTCCTTTCAGGGATTGATCGAGTCGCGCGGGTCGTAAGACGTCATGACGTCATGCGTGCTCACAAAACGCGCGCAGGCGCCGAAACCCCGGTTATTCTCCAGCGGAAGCGCGGTTTCGCAATAGGCGCATTCCGCCATCAACCGGCCGACCATCCACTGGCTGCGGCCGCAACTGGGGCAATGATTGGCTTCCCCCGGGTGATAATGAATGATGTAACCCCTTATGGCCGGGTCAAAAGACTTGCCGGTCGCGAGGCTGGACACTGGGCGCATCGTCTCTTCCTCCTCACACATATATCACGGCATCGACGCAAAAATCGGAAATACCCCCGAGCTTTGCATCAGCATGGATGCAACGACGAACGTCAGAGCGAGCGACCCTTATCATCTCCGCAGAGCCCGCTCCTTGCATCAGAACGCGGCTGCATCCCAATGTATCCCGCGCCGAAGGACCGCGTCTACAAGAAAGATTCGCGCAACTGTCCCATTTTCGCGCCTTCGCATTTGACTTGAGGCGCGCAGGCGCTATGGCGGCGCGCATCGGGACATACCTGCTTCGGCCATGAGTTGGGGCGCATCCCGCCACCTTGCCGTCCGGTATTTTTTCGCCGTCCGGCGAGCCTCTGGTGGAACTGCGTCATCCTGCCTCCGCATGGTCGGGGCTATGCGAGGAGACGCACGACTCATGACCGCCATCGGACAGGACACACTCGGCACGCGCGACACTTTGAAGGTCGGCGGCAAGGACATTGCCTATTATTCGCTGAAGAAGGCCGCCGCCAAGCTGGGCGACGTTTCGCGCCTGCCTTTCTCGATGAAGGTGCTGCTGGAAAACCTGCTCCGTTTCGAGGATGGCGTCACCGTCACCACCGACGACATCAAGGCGATCGTCGCCTGGCAGAATGACAAGGGCAAGGCCGAGCGCGAGATCCAGTATCGCCCCGCCCGCGTGCTGATGCAGGACTTCACCGGCGTTCCCTGCGTCGTCGACCTCGCCGCGATGCGCGACGCGATGACCGCGCTGGGCGCCGACGCCAGCAAGATCAACCCGCAGGTGCCCGTCCACCTCGTCATCGACCACTCGGTCATGGTCGACGAATTCGGCACGCCCAAGGCGTTCGAACAGAATGTGGAAATCGAATATCAGCGCAATATGGAGCGCTACGACTTCCTGAAATGGGGCAGCAAGAGCCTCACCAATTTCTACGCCGTGCCGCCGGGCACCGGCATCTGCCATCAGGTGAACCTGGAAAATATCGCGCAGGCGGTATGGTCGAGCGAAGGTCCTGACGGCGTCACCGTCGCCTATCCCGACACCTGCGTCGGCACCGACAGCCACACCACGATGATCAACGGCCTGGGCGTTCTGGGCTGGGGCGTGGGCGGCATCGAGGCCGAAGCCGCGATGCTGGGCCAGCCCGTCTCGATGCTCATCCCCGAAGTCGTCGGCTTCAAGCTGACCGGCGAACTGAAGGAAGGCGTGACCGCCACCGACCTGGTGCTGACCGCTACGCAGATGCTGCGCGCCAAGGGCGTGGTCGGCCGCTTCGTCGAATATTTCGGCCCCGGCCTCGCCTCGCTGTCGCTGGCCGACCGCGCGACGCTCGCCAACATGGCGCCGGAATATGGTGCGACCTGCGGCTTCTTCGGCATCGACGACAAGACGCTGGACTATATGCGTCTGACCGGCCGCACCGAAGAGAATATCGCGCTGGTCGAAGCCTATGCCAAGGAGCAGGGCTTCTGGATCGACCCGAACGCCGATCTCGTCTTCACTGACACGCTGGAACTGGACCTTGCCACCGTCGTCCCCAGCCTCGCCGGTCCCAAGCGCCCGCAGGACCGCGTCGCGCTGCCCGAAGTCGATGACGTGTTCAACGCCGACATGGCGAACGTCTACAAGAAGGCGCAGCAGCGCGTTCCGGTCGAGGGCAAGGATTTCGACATTGGCGACGGCGACGTCACCATCGCCGCAATCACGAGCTGCACCAACACGTCGAACCCCGGCGTTCTGGTCGCCGCCGGCCTCGTCGCCAAGAAGGCGAACGAACTGGGCCTGAAGCCAAAGCCCTGGGTCAAGACCTCGCTCGCCCCCGGTTCGCAGGTCGTCACCGACTATCTGGAGAGGGCCGGCCTTCAGTCGCACCTCGACGCGGTCGGCTTCAACCTGGTCGGCTATGGCTGCACCACCTGCATCGGCAACTCCGGCCCGCTGGCCGAGCCGATCAGCAAGGCGATCAACGAAAACGGCCTCGTCGCCGCTGCCGTGATCTCCGGCAACCGCAACTTCGAAGGCCGCGTGTCGCCTGACGTGCGCGCCAACTTCCTCGCCAGCCCGCCGCTGGTCGTCGCCTATGCGCTTAAGGGCACGGTGATCGAGGACTTCATCACCACCCCGATCGGCGTCAGCGCGGCGGGTAATGACGTTTACCTGAAGGACATCTGGCCGACCAATGACGAGGTCGCCACGACCATGGCGGGCTGCATGGACCGTGCGATGTTCCAGGCACGCTACGCCAATGTCTACAAGGGCGACGCGCACTGGCAGGCGATCGATGTCACGGGTTCGGACACCTATAGCTGGCGCGCCGGTTCGACCTATGTCGCCAACCCGCCTTATTTCGAGGGTCTCAGCATGACCCCGGCGCCGGTCACCGACATCATCGAAGCCAAGCCGCTGGCGATCTTCGGTGACTCGATCACCACCGACCACATCTCGCCCGCAGGCTCGATCAAGGCGACTTCGCCGGCCGGCAAGTGGTTGCAGGAGCGTCAGGTCGCGCAGGCCGACTTCAATAGCTACGGCGCGCGCCGTGGCCATCACGAAGTCATGATGCGCGGCACCTTCGCCAATATCCGCATCAAGAACCTGATGCTGGACGGCGTCGAAGGCGGCATGACGAAGTATGACGGCGAAGTGCTGCCGATCTACGACGCGGCGATGAAGCACAAGGCCGACGGCACGCCGCTGGTCGTCATCGGCGGCAAGGAATATGGCACCGGATCGTCGCGCGACTGGGCGGCGAAGGGCACCAACCTGCTGGGCGTCCGCTCGGTCATCGTCGAGAGCTTCGAGCGTATCCACCGCTCGAACCTGGTCGGCATGGGCGTGCTGCCGCTCCAGTTCAAGGACGGCCAGAACAAGGACACGCTGGGCCTGACGGGCGACGAGACCTTCACCATCCAGAATGTCGCGGGCCTGAAGCCCCGCCAGGATGTGGACGTGATCGTGAAGCGCGCCGACGGCTCGACCTTCACCTTCACCGCGCTGTGCCGCATCGATACCGTCAACGAACTGGATTATTTCCTGAACGGCGGCATCCTCCAGTACGTGCTGCGCAAGCTGGCCGCCTGATCGGCTGACGCACTGAGTTAGGGGAAAGGGCTTCTGCTGCGGCAGGAGCCCTTTTTCTTTGGGAAGGGGGAGATTGCAAAAGCCGTATGGAGGTCGGTTTTAGACATTCTCAGCCATTGGGCGCTCCGTGCTCCTGCGAAGGCAGGAGCCCAGTTCAAACGGTGCGATGATCCACTACGGGCGGGACTGGGTTCCTGCCTTCGCAGGAACACGCTTCAACTCAATGTCCACTTCCCACCCAAACAACCCCAAATTTCACAACCTAGTGGATTGATTCCAACGTTTGGAACCCTCGGTTTCGGGCTGCGATGATGTCGTCGGGATTGGCTTTCCAGATGAAGGGTTTGGGGTTTGCGGCGTTGTATTCGCGGATGAAGCGATTGATGGCGGCCTGGAGATCGACGAGGGAATGGAAGACCCCGTGTTTGAGCCGGCGTCGGGTCAGCTTGGCGAAGAAGCCCTCGACGGCATTGAGCCATGAGCTGGAGGTTGGCGTGAAATGGAAGGTCCAGCGCGGATGGCGGGCGAGCCATTGCTGGACCTTGTCCTTTTTGTGTGTCGCATAGTTGTCGAGGATCACGTGGATCGCTTTGTCCGCCGGCACTTCGCGCTCGATACGGTTGAGGAAACGGATGAACTCCTGATGACGATGGCGCTGCATGTTCTGCCCGATGACCGTTCCGTCCAGCACATTGAGAGCGGCAAACAGCGTGGTCGTGCCGTGCCGCTTGTAATCATGGGTCATGGTGCCTGCGCGGCCCTTCTTCATCGGCAGGCCGGGCTGGGTGCGGTCGAGCGCCTGGATTTGCGACTTCTCATCGACGGACAGCACCACCGCATGAGCCGGCGGATCGACATAGAGGCCGACGATTTCGGTGAGCTTCTCGGCAAACGCCGGGTCGTTCGACAGTTTGAAGCTGCGCCAGCGGTGCGGGCTGAGACCGTGCGCCTTCCAGATCGCCTGCACCGTCGAGGCGGCAACGCCAGCCACCTTCGCCATGGCGCGCAACGTCCAGTGGGTCGCCTCGTGCGGGGGCGGCTCATGCGTCAGGCGGACGATCTCGGCGACATGCGTGGGCGGGATCGGCGCCTTGCCGGGCGGACGGGATTTATCGCGAAGCAGACCCTCGACGCCTTCGTTCATGAAGCGTTCCTGCCATCGCCAGACGCAGGTCTTGGACTTGCCCGTCGCGGCCATGATCGCCGAGGTACCCAGACCATCGCCGCTCAGCAGCACAATACGGGCCCGCCAAACGTGCTTCTGCGGGCTCTGCGGGGCCGCTGTAATGTCGCACAATCGCTGACGGTCGGCGGCGGACAGGGTGAAAGTGATGCCATCGCGCATCCTCTCAGACTCGCACGCCAGCAAGCCGATGGGAATCCCCCATCGGACTCTTTTGTTCCGGTCAATCCACTAGATCATCGTTCCTTCTTTGGAGGCATAGATTGCCGATCCTCATCGAAATCGCCGGATGGCTGGGCGCGCTATTGGTGCTGGGCGCCTATCTGCTCGTGTCGAGCGGTCGCGTCTCGGGCAAGTCGGCCCTGTTTCAATGGATGAACGCGCTCGGCTCCGCGCTGTTCATCCTCAACACAGGATGGCACGGCGCCATTCCGTCGATGGTGCTCAACATCGTCTGGCTCGCGATCGGCATGGTCACGCTGATCCGCATCGCCCGCCCATAGCCATTATTTCGCAAAGCCAAGAAAGGCTGGGGTGGCGGCCTGCGTTTCATTTGGCTACCAAGCCGGTAGAGATGAAAAAAGCGCTGATCGTCCGTCATGTGCCGCGCGAAGGAGCGGCTGGCTATCTCCAGCCGATAGAGGCCGCTGACTATGCGATCGAGCGGGTCGACGTCGCCAGCGCGGACTTTGCCGATGTCGACCTCTGCACTCCGGACCTGCTGATCATGATGGGCGGCCCGATGGGCGTCTATGAACAGGACCTCCACCCCTGGATTCCGCTCCAGATCGAAAAGCTCGCCGCCCGGCTGGAACAGGATCTGCCGACGCTGGGCGTCTGCCTGGGCAGCCAGATGATCGCCGCCGCGCTGGGCGCGCACGTCTATCCCGGCGGCCACATGGAACTGGGCTTCGCGCCGGTCACGCTGAACCGGGCAGGGGCCGATTCGCCGCTTCGGCACTTGCGGGACGTGCCCGTGCTCCACTGGCACAGCGACACATTCGACCTGCCCGCCGGTGTCGACCTGCTCGCCTCGACCGAAAATTACGCGCATCAGGCGTTCCGCCGGGGACGCAACCTGCTCGCGCTGCAATTCCACGCGGAAATGGGCGAAGACCCGCGTTTCGAGGACTGGCTGACTCATTTCTGGGCCGATCTCGACATAGCGAAGCAATGCGGCATTGCGCTGCGGCAGGATCATGCCGATCATGGCCCCGGCGCCGTCGCCGCCGGGCGCGCGATGATTGCCGAATGGTTGAACGGAATCGAGCGCTAAAACTCGACTTCCAGCTCTTCGACTTCATCCTTCTCCTTGCGCGCGGCGTCGATCCATTCGCGCATCAGGTCCCAGTCGTTGCTCCAGTTGCAATAGGCGGCGGATTTGGCCGACAGCGCCACGGCATAGGTCAGGAAACGCTGCGCCACCGGGGCAAACATCGCATCGGCCACGGTCGGCTGCTCTCCGAACAGCCAGGGCCCGCCATAGGCGCTCAGACATTCGGTCCAAATCTCCTCGATCCGCTCTATATCCTGCTTGGCGCCTGAAAAGACAGGGAATTTCTCATGCCGCACCTTCAGGTTCATGGGCAGGGCGGACCGCAGATTGATGAAGCCCGAATGAATTTCACCCGAAACCGACCGGCAATGCGCGCGGGCGATCCGGTCCGCCGGATACAGGCCGGCATGCGGATAAAGCTCATGCAGATATTCCGCGATTGCGAGCGTATCCCATACACTCGCCCCCTCATGGGTCAGCCGCGGCACCAGCACCGAAGGCGACAGGAGCAGCAATTCCGCCCTGTTTTCAGGATCGTTGAGGGCGATCGTCTTTTCGACGACTTTCAGACCCGCCAGGCGGCACAACAGCCATCCGCGAAGGGACCAGGACGAATAAGTCTTGCTGGAAATGGTCAATTCTGCGTCGGCCATGGCAATCCTCCCGCTTGCTTCCTATGTTTCATTAATCATGATGCGGTGCAATATGGAAAACCTGTATAACGATTATACAGCGGACCGAATCGGTACCGGAAGAGCTTAGGACGCGTTTGAGCAAGATGATGATGCTATATAGCGGCTATCAGGCCTGGAACGACATGATGGCCCCGGCGCGTTTTGGCGCTCAGATCGCTCTTTCGTTCAAGGACAGGATGGGTCCGGCGGCGGATTGGGCCATGCCGCGCCGCATGTTCGCCCTGATGGACGTGTTCCAGGGCGCGAAGCTGACGCATCGCCGCCCGGCCTATGGCATTACGGAAGTGCGTAGCGGCAATGCGGTGGTCGCGGTGCGGGAGGAAGTGGCGCTGGAGCTGCCCTTCGGTGATCTGCTGCACTTCGCCAAGGACGATGTGGAGACCGCCCAGCCCAAGGTGCTGGTGGTAGCGCCCATGTCCGGCCATTTCGCGACCTTGCTGCGCAACACCTGCCAGACCCTGCTCCGCGACCATGACGTCTACATCACCGACTGGAAGAACGCCCGCGACGTGCCGCTGAGCGCCGGGCGCTTCGGTTTCGACGATTATGTCGACTATATCATGACCTTCATGCAGGAACTGGGTCCGGGATCGCATCTGGTGTCGGTGTGCCAGCCCTGCGTTCCGGCGATGGCGGCGGTGTCGATCATGGCGGAGGACAAGGACCCCGCGACCCCGCGCTCCATGACGCTGATGGGCGGGCCGATCGACACGCGCGCCGCGCCCACGGTGGTCAACGAACTCGCCAATGATCAGTCGATCGAATGGTTCGAGGAAAATCTGATCAGCATGGTGCCGATGCGCTATGCCGGGCGCGGCCGGCGCGTCTATCCCGGTTTTCTCCAGCTTTCCGCCTTCATGTCGATGAACATGGACCGGCACGGCGCGGCGCATCGCGAATTGTATCAACTGCTGGCCGATGGCAAGGAGATCGAGGCCGACAGGATCAAGACCTTCTACAAGGAATATTTCGCCGTGCTCGACATGACAGCGGAATTCTACCTGGAAACCGTGGACAAGGTGTTCCAGCGGACCTTGCTGGCGAAGGGCGAACTCACCTATCGCGGGCGCAAGGTCAATCCGGGCGCCATCCGCAACACCGCCCTGCTGACGGTGGAGGGCGAGAAGGACGATGTCTGCGCCGTGGGCCAGACGGCGGCGGCGCACGCGCTTTGCACCGGCCTGCGCCCGCATCTGAAGCGCCATCATCTCCAGCCGGGCGTCGGTCATTATGGCGTGTTCTCCGGCAGCAAATGGGAAAAGCAGGTCTATCCGCAGGTGCGGAACATGATCCTGGCGATGAACTGAGCGACGTTAAGTTCGGTTCGGATCGAAGAGGAGATGCGCCGCACTCCTGCGAGGGCGCTCGAACGAGACAAATGGCGTGGGAGAGTGCAGTCCTGCCTTCTCAACTGGTGGCGTGGAGAAATTTGGAATGACAGGAAATGGCCAATAGCTGCCGTTAAGCGCGCCGTGCTCCTGCGAAGGCAGGAGCCCAGGCCTGTCCTCAGTAAATCATCGCACCGTCTGAACTGGGCTCCTGCCTTCGCAGGAGCACGTTTTGCTTCAAGGAGCAGACGGTCCGCCAACCACCCAAATCAATCAATCCGGCAAGCCCTGAATTTACCCACCCCGCCAGCTTCCCGCCTGCACATGCGCATGTCGCATTTCAGGCTTCCGGCCGCGTCCAGATCCATGTTCCGCCCGTCAAAGCAGCCGCAACCGGGATCAGCCACCAGGGAAAAGGCGAAAACAGTAGCGCCAGCACCACGCTGAACGCAAAAGCCGCCAACGCCGCCTTCTTCCCCCGCCGGCTGATCGCGCCCTTTTCCCGCCAGCGCCGGATATGCGGCCCGAAATGGCGATGCTCCAGCAGCCGCGCCTCCAATGCCGGGCTCGATCGCGCAAAGCAGAAGGCCGCCAGGATCATGAACGGCACAGTGGGCAACAGCGGCAGAAAAGCCCCGATTGCCCCCAGCCCGAGCGATGAAAACCCGCAAATCAGATAGAAATGCCGCAGCATCAGGCCGCGGGCAGCCGCAGCCGCACCAGCACGCCGCCCAGATCCTCGCTTTCCTCCAGCGCGACCGACCCGCCATAGATTTCCGCGACGTCCCGCACGATGGCGAGGCCCAGGCCCGTCCCCGGCTTCCCCGAATCGAGCCTCACGCCCCGGTCGAAAATGCGCATGCGGTCCGCTTGCGGAATGCCCGCGCCGTCATCCTCGACCAGTATCTCGACCATCGTTCCCTTGCGCCCGACCGTCGCGAACACGCTGCCGCCGCCATATTTGGCGGCATTCTCGATCAGATTGCCCAGCATCTCGTCCAGATCCTGCCGCTCGACCCGGACGGCGGCGTCCTTCACGCCATCCATGTCGATCCGGACCTCAGGATAGAGCCGCTGGACCGCCCGTTCCACCGCCTCCAGGCTGGTCCAGACCTCTGCCCGGCTGTGCGCCGCGCCGCGCCGGCCGACTGCCCGCGCCCGCGCCAGATGATGATCGACCTGCCGTCGCATCGTCGTCGCCTCGCGGATCACCGTATCGCCCAGGTCGGGCGATTGCGCGGTGGCGGCGTTCATGATGACCGTCAGCGGCGTCTTGAGCGCGTGGGCAAGATTGCCCGCATGAGTCCGCGCCTCCTCCGCCTGCCTTTCATTATGGGCGAGCAGGGCGTTCAGCTCCTCAACCATCGGCAGCACTTCGGCGGGCATTGGCTCGGTCACCCGATTCTTCTCGCCCGCTCGCATCCGCACGATCTCATGCCGCACCTTGCGCAAGGGGCGCAGCCCGTAAATGGTCTGCAACGTCGCCAGCACGATCAGCCCCAGCGCCAGCAGCGCGAAACTTTGGAACAGGGTCGATCGCAGCGTCCTGATCTGCGCGTCCAGTCCCGCGCGCGCCTGCGCCACCATGAACATCCAGCGCGTGTTCGATCCCGGCAGGATGATGCTGCGTTCCAGGATGCGCAGATCCTCGCCGGGGAACTGGTTGCTGTCGTAAATATGCGGGGCATCGTCCTGATGCTCCGGCTTCACCTTGAGTGCCCGGTCCCAAAGCGAACGGGATCGCCAATCCTCATGCCCCTTGCCGCTGATCTGGTAATAAATGCCGCTATTGGGTTCCAGAAAACGCTGGTCGGCGGGTTCGCGGTTGAACAGCACTTCGCCGTCCGGCCCGATCTCCGCCGATGCGATCATGGCGGTCAGGACATAGTTCATCCCGTCGTCGAAATTGCGCGTGATCGCGTCGGACAGCACCCGGTCCAGCGCCAGACCGCCGCCCAGCAGCAGCAGGCTGATCCACAGCGCCGCGATGCCGATCATGCGGCGGCTCAGCGATCCGGTGGAATGGACCGTGATGGGGGAATGGGGGTCGGTCATCGGGGTTTGAACACCCACCTCCGTTCGCCCTGAGCTTGTCGAAGGGCTGTACTTTCTTTGAAAGGAAGAACAGGGCTTCGACATGCTCAGCCCGAACGGAGGTTGGTGTTAGCGGCCCGGTTCGTCGAGGCTGTAGCCCAGGCCGCGAATCGTCGTGATGACGTCCGCGCCCAGCTTCTTGCGGATGCGCGTCACGAACACCTCTATCGTGTTGGAATCGCGGTCGAAATCCTGATCGTAGATATGCTCGATCAATTCGGTGCGGCTCACCACCTTGCCCTTGTGGTGGAGCAGGTAGGACAGCAGCTTATATTCCTGCGCGGTCAGCTTCACCGGCTCGCCCTTCAGCGTCACCTTGCCCGACCGGGTGTCCAGCCGCACATCGCCCGCCGTCAGCTCGCTCGACGCATTGCCCGAAGCGCGGCGGATCAGGGCGCGCAGCCGGGCGATCAGCTCCTCGCTCTGAAACGGCTTGGCGAGATAGTCGTCCGCGCCCGCGTCCAGCCCGGCCACCTTGTCCGACCAGCTATCCCGCGCCGTCAGCACCAGCACCGGAAAGCCGCGCCCTTCCTTGCGCCAGCGGTCGAGCACGGTCAGCCCGTCGATGGTCGGCAGGCCCAGGTCCAGTACCACCGCATCATAGCTTTCGGTCGCGCCCAGAAAATGCCCGTCCTCGCCATCGTCGGCCAGATCCACGGCATAGCCCGCGCCCTCCAGCGTGTTGCGGAGCTGTTGCCCGAGGCTAGGTTCATCTTCGACGATCAGCAGACGCATATGGCCTCGTTTCTCTTGTTATGCCCATAGGCGCGCTCAGCGCGCCCAGCCGATTATATCGCCCGTGCGACCGTCCGCATCAACCCATACCACCTTGCCGTCTTTCACATATTTCAGGCGATAGCGGTTGGAGGAGGGGTTGAATTCGCTGCCCAGATAGGTCGCCCCGCCCATGGCGGCGTCGACCCGGCGCTTGATGACGGAAAAGGGCATGACCTGGCCGTCCAGCATGGCGCGGCGCGCAGCATCCTGCTCGTCGCGCTGGCTGCTGGCATAAGCGGCGGGATTCACGACGAAAAGCGCCGCCATGGCTCCCAGGCCTGCAATCAGTCTGAACCGCTTCATCGTCATGACCTTGGCATAGCCGCGCAGCATTGAACAGGTGGTGAATGGGGGTAGGGGGATGGCTGACATCGATGTGCGCCTTCAGGTGAACCGTGCTCCTGCGCAGGCAGGAGCCCAGTTCGGACGATGCGATGATCCACTAAGGGCAGGACTGGGCTCCTGCCCGCGCAGGAGCACGGCGGCTTTAACGGCACCCGATAACCAAAAACCGCCGCTTCGCCGCCTATTTCTCCAGCGCGTACTGCACCGTCAGCGTCACCGAAGACCCGACCTGCCCCGGCTCGACCGGCGTGGCGGGTGCGGCGTCGGCCTTGAACTGCGCTCTCACCATCATCGGCATGGGCGGCTGGCCGCCGCTGTTGCTCTCCGCCAGCGACACCAGCCGCGCCGAGCGATAACCCGCCGCCTGCGCGTAGAAATCCGCCTGCGCCCTGGCCGTCTTCAACGCCGCCGCCCGCGCCTGCGCCAGCATCGGCGTAGGATCGCTGATCGAGAAGCTCGGCCCGTTCACATTGGTCGCGCCAGCCTCCACCATCGTGTCGAGCAGCGTCCCGACCTTCTTGATCTCGCGCAGCTTCACCGAAAGCTGGTTCGACGCCTCATAGCCGATGAAGCGCGGCCCAGAGGGCTGCCCGTCCCGATTGCTATAATCATATTGCGCGCTCAGATTGATGCCGCTGGTCTGGATGTCCTTCTTTGGGATTCCCGCCTTCACCAGCGCGGCGATCAGCTTGTCCATCTGCGCCGCATTGTCGCGCATGGCCTGCGCGGCGGTCTGGGCGCGGGTCTGGACGCCGGTGCCGACCGTCGCCACATCCGGCGCGGCTTCCACGGTTTCCGTAACGTTCAACGTTACGATCGGCGCGGTTTCCGCGATGGTGACGCTGGTCTGCGCGACCGCCGCAACGGGCAGGGCGGCGCCAAGGGCGGCCAGGGCAAACATTGATTTCATAGCCTTTGATTCCACAGGGCTTTCTCCTCAAAAAGCAATGCACATCTATTGTGACGGTTGCGATGAACGGACGCTGACATGCGTTGAAAGCCGTCAGACAGCTTCCGGTTCCCCCTCTTGCCCCCAAGCCCCGGAACGCCTAGCTGCACGCGGATGGCGGCACCTATTCTCTCCTTCGAAAATCTCGGCCTCTCGCAAGGCACCCATTGGCTTTTCCGCAATCTCGACATTTTCGTCGGGGAACGGGACCGGCTGGCGCTGATCGGCCGCAACGGCGTGGGCAAGACCACGCTGCTCAAGCTGATCGCCGGCCAGATCGAACCGGACGAGGGCACCCGCTCGGTCCGTCCCGGCGCCCGCGTCATCATGCTGGAGCAGGACCCGGACGTCGCCGGCTTCGCCACGCTGCGCGACTTCGCGCTGGCGGGCCAGTTCGCCCCGCCCGCCCATGAGGTGGACGCCATCGCCAGCCAGCTCGGCACCGATCTCAACCGCGAAGCCGCCACCGCTTCGGGAGGCGAACGCCGCCGCGCCGCCATCGCCCGCGCCCTGGCCAGCGAACCCGACCTGCTGCTGCTGGACGAGCCGACCAACCATCTCGACATCGACGCGATCGACTGGCTGGAGGGCTGGCTCAGCCGCTATAACGGCGCCTTCATCGTCATCAGCCACGACCGCGCTTTCCTCACCCGCCTGACGCGCCAGACGCTCTGGCTCGACCGGGGCGGCATCCGCCGCAACGAGATTGGCTTCGGCGGTTTCGAGGATTGGATGGAAGCCGTCTATGCCGAGGAAGCCCGCGCCGCCGAGAAACTCGACGCCAAGCTCAAGATCGAGGCCCACTGGCTGGAACGCGGCGTCACCGCCCGGCGCAAGCGCAACCAGGGCCGCCTCGCGAAACTGTGGGAAATGCGCGCCCAACGCGCCGCCATGGTCGGGCCTCAGGGCGTCGCGAAGATCGCCGTCGCCAGCGACGACAACAAGACCAAGAGCGTCATCACCGCCGAACATGTCACGAAAAATTTCGGGGATCGCACGGTCATCAAGGATTTCTCCCTGCGCATCCAGCGCGGCGACCGCATCGGCATCGTCGGCGGCAATGGCGCAGGCAAGACCACGCTCTTGAAGCTGCTGACCGGCGAACTCGCGCCCGACTCCGGCCAAGTCAAACAGGCCAAGTCGCTCGACATGATCTTCATCGACCAGCAGCGCAGCCTGATGCAGCCCGACAAGCGCGTCCGGGACGTGCTGGCGGAGGGCGGCGACTGGATCGACGTGCGTGGCGTGCGCAAGCATGTCCATGGCTATCTCAAGGAATTTCTCTTCGATCCCTCGCTGGCCGAAGCCAAAGTCGGCACGCTCTCGGGCGGCGAACGCTCCCGCCTGCTGTTCGCGCGCGAATTCGCCCGCGAATCGAACCTGCTGGTGCTTGACGAACCGACCAACGATCTCGATCTCGAAACGCTCGATCTGCTTCAGGAAGTGATCGCGGATTATGACGGCACGGTCCTGATCGTCAGCCACGACCGCGACTTTCTCGACCGCACCGTCACCGTGACGCTGGGCCTGGACGGCTCTGGCACCATCGACGTGATCGTCGGCGGCTATGCCGACTGGGTGGCCAAGCGCCAGCCGAAAAATGCGCCGAGGCAGGAGAAGAAGGTCGCCGCGTCCCCCCCGCAGAAAACCGCCGCGACCAAGCTCAGCTACAAGGATCAGCGCGATTTCGACCTGATCCCCCAGCGCATCGAGGAGATAGAGGCCGCCATCGCCCGCGATGAGGAAGCGCTGGCCGATCCCAGCCTCTACAGCCGCGATCCCCGGAAATTCGATGCGCTCACCAAGGCGATCGAGCAGGCCCGCGCCGAAAAGGACGCGGCGGAGGAACGCTGGCTGGAACTGGCGGAAAAGGCCGAGGGGTTG
The DNA here is from genome assembly GCF_013375535.1 of Sphingobium sp. 15-1. Taxonomy (GTDB): domain Bacteria; phylum Pseudomonadota; class Alphaproteobacteria; order Sphingomonadales; family Sphingomonadaceae; genus Sphingobium; species Sphingobium aromaticivastans. Next base: position 1,285,172 of record NZ_JABXJG010000001.1, on the reverse strand, counting down.
AGCGGATAGAAGGCCTTGCGCCGATCCCCTCATCTGTTAGCCAAGGTAGCCAGTCAGGGGAAAGCGCATGGAACAATCCGCCACGATGCAGGACAATGACGTGATCGATGGCCATCACGCCGTCCATTATGTCAATCGCGTCGGCTGGCTGCGCGCCGCCGTGTTGGGCGCCAATGACGGCATCGTCTCGACCGCCAGCCTGCTCACCGGCATCGCGGCATCCGGCGCCGCATCCTCGACCATCCTTCTGTCCGGCGTAGCCGCGCTGGTCGCGGGCGCCATGTCGATGGCTGCGGGCGAATATGTCTCCGTCAGCGCGCAATCCGATACGGAACGCGCCGATCTGGCCAAGGAAAAGAAGGCGCTGGCCCAACAGCCGCATGTCGAATGGGAGGAACTGCGCGACATCTATGTCGATCGCGGCCTGACGACGGACCTTGCCGGTCAGGTGGCGACGCAGTTGATGAATGTCGACGCGCTGGCCGCCCATGCCCGCGACGAGCTGGGCATTTCCGACATCAGCACGGCGCGCCCAATCCAGGCCGCGTTGACATCCGCCGCGACCTTTTCGGTCGGCGCCGTCGCGCCCGTATTGGCCGCGGTCGCCAGCCCGTCTCATGCCATCGTCGCCGTTGCCCTGACGTCCCTGCTTTGCCTGGCGGTGCTGGGCTATATCGGGGCGCGGCTCGGCGGCGGCGGAATTTTGCGCGCTGTCGCCCGCGTCGTCTTCTGGGGCGTGTTCGCGATGCTCGCGACGTCGGGCGTGGGCAAGCTTTTCGGCGCGGCCATATGACGGACCGGTTCAACCCCATTCCCAAGGAGACGAAAAAATGACCGATATTCAGCAAATCCCGCTCAAGACCATCAAGGGTGCCGACGCCAGCCTGGCCGATTATGCGGGCCAGGTGGTGCTGGCGGTCAACGTCGCCTCCAAATGCGGCCTGACCCCGCAATATGAGGGGCTGGAGAAGCTCTACGGCGACTATAAGGACAAGGGCCTGGTCGTCGCGGGCTTCCCCGCCAATGACTTTGGCGCGCAGGAGCCAGGCAGCAATGAGGAGATCGCGACCTTCTGCACCACCAATTTCGGCGTCGATTTCCCGATGTTCGAGAAGATCGTCGTCACCGGCCCGGAAAAGCACCCGCTCTACGCCGCGCTCACCAGCGCCCTGCCGGTTGCCCAGGGCGAAGGCGCAGCCTTCCGCGAAAAACTGGCGGGCTATGGCATCGCGCCCAATCCGGAACCGGAGGTGCTCTGGAATTTCGAGAAGTTCGTGATCGCCAAGGACGGCACGGTCGCGGCCCGCTTCGCGCCCACGACCGCGCCTGACGACGCCGGTCTGATCGCGGCCATCGAGGCCGAACTGGCGAAATAACGCCCCGCGCCGCCCATGCACCAGACGCTGCTGCCGCAGATCGGCCCGGTCCTTGAAACGCTGAGCATCGTCGGCACCTTCGTCTTTGCGGCGTCCGGCGCGCTGGCGGCCGCGCGCCTGCGCCAGACGCTCGTCACCTTCGCTTTCTTCGCGCTGGTGACGGGGGTAGGGGGCGGCACGGTGCGCGACCTGCTGATTGGCGCGCCGGTCTTCTGGGTCCGCGACGCCGTGCCCGCCATCGCCTGCATGATCGCGGCGCTGCTCGTCTGGTTCACCCCGCGCCGCCTGTGGAGCGACCGCGCCCTCGACTGGCTGGACGCGGTGGGACTCGCCGCCTTCGCCGTCTATGGCGCGGCCAAGGCGATGAGCTATGGCATCCCGCCCTTCGTGGCGGCGATGATGGGCGTCGTCACCGGCTGCGTCGGCGGCATCATGCGCGACCTGCTGGCGGGGGAGCCGTCCATATTGCTGCGCCCCGAACTCTATGTGACCGCAGCCGCGCTGGCGTCGGGCCTGTTCGTGGCGCTGCGCTGGGCCGGACTCGACATTCCCGTCGCAGGGCTGATCGCCGCGCTGCTCGGTTTCCTGCTGCGCGCCATCGCCATCTGGCGCGGCCTGGGCCTGCCGCATTACAGGGCGGAGGATTAGGGCGGAGGACTGAAGCCGTCGCCCGCTGCCTTCAGCCCTGCGCCCTTTTGCGGCGGGTTTCCCAACCCTTCTTCGCCGCGGCGGAGCGATCCGCCGCTGGCCGCCGCGCCGATGCGCCGCCGCCCTTCCTGCCGCCCTTGCGCGACGAGGCATGGCTGTCCGGCTTGCCCCGGCCGGACCCGGATTTGTGGCCGCCGCCCGATTCCTTGTTCACGGTGGCCCAGGCGCGTCGTTCCGCTTCCTCGCCGGGAACGCCGCGATCCTCATAGCCTTGCTCGATATGTTCGGCTTTGCGCTTCTGCTTGTCGGTGTAGCTGCTCTTGTCGCCCTGTGGCATGATCTTCTCCTTTCGATCCTCCGCGCTGTAACGACTGACGGACGCTACCGTTCAGATTGTTGCGCAATGGGAACAGAGCGGCGGCACCAGCGTTCAACAGGCCATGGAGCAGCGCACCCTTCTGGAACGGCTGGCCCGCCATCTGGCCGCCGCCAATCCTGATCGCTGGCAGGATCAGGTGGAGGACGCCGCCAGCCTGCTCGCCATCATTAAAGATCCCGACGAGGCGATGCGCGAGGCGGGCGACGGGCGCGTCTGGCAAGCCATGATCGACGCCGCGCTGCGGGAACGGTGGACGGTCGCATCAGGCTCCTCCACCGCCGATCCGCCGGCCGGTACCGACGAGGAAGGCGAAATCCCGCTGCCGCCCGACAGCGTCGGCGGCAATCACGCGGAGTGGGTTCATCTGCACGAAGCACAGGAGAAACGGAGATGAAGGGGTTGTTGAAGCTGGCATTCCTTACCGGGCTGGGCGCGGCGGCCTGGAAAGGGTGGAAGGAATGGCAAGGCAGGCGCGAGAGCGAGGACCATTGGACCCCCGCCTTCACTGCGGGCCGGGTGCGCGACGCCGGGCCGGACGAGCAGCATATCGATGCGCGCGACTGGGACCTGGTGGATGAGCAGATCGACGAAAGCTTCCCCGCCAGCGACCCGCCCGGCAATTATCGCGGCCTGCACTAAGAGCCGGCGCTGGTCCCCTGAATTCGAAGTTCACCACATTGATTTCGTCATCCCGGGTCAAGCCTGGGATGACGGCAATGAAACGAACTTCGATTCCGCCACACTGGTCTCCGGGAGCGTGATGGATGCCGAACCGGGTTCAGCATGACGCAATTGGCCCATCCAATCCATTGCCCCGCCTTTGCCCCGCCTCTATGAGACGGCTGCCGGTTCCATAGCGGGACCAACAGGGGAATTTAATCAATGCCTTCGGGTCTGATCGCGCTGCTCGATGACGTGGCGGGGATTGCCAAGCTTACCGCCAGTTCGCTGGACGATGTCGCCGCCGCGGCGGGCAAGGCGGGGTCCAAGGCGGCGGGGGTGGTGATCGACGACACCGCCGTCACGCCGCGCTACGTCATGGGGCTGACGCCCGACCGCGAACTGCCCATCATCTGGAAGATCGCCAAGGGATCGCTGCGCAACAAGCTGCTGTTCCTGCTGCCCGCCGCGCTGCTGCTGAGCGCCTTCGCGCCGTGGCTGCTGCCCCCCCTGCTGATGCTGGGCGGCGCGTTCCTCTGTTTCGAGGCGGCAGAGAAGCTGCTCGAAGCCGTGCAGGGCGGCCATGACCTGGCCGAAGAGGCGCTGGAAACGCACAGTTCGAAGGAATTGGAGGACCAGAAGGTATCCGGCGCGATCCGCACCGACTTCATCCTCTCGGGCGAGATCATGGCGATCGCGCTCGGCACCGTGGCGGCGGAACCGATCTGGGAACAGGCGATCATCCTGGTGGTCGTCGCCTTCCTGATCACGGCGGGCGTCTATGGCGTGGTCGGCTTTATCGTGAAGATGGACGATATTGGCCTGCACCTGGCCGAACGGCGGTCGGCGGGCGCGCGTGCGCTGGGCCGGGCGATGGTGAAGGCGATGCCGGTGCTGATGAAGATTTTGGCCGTGGTGGGCACGGCGGCCATGCTCTGGGTGGGCGGCGGGCTGATCGTCCATGGCCTGCACGAATTTCACTGGGATATGATCCCCGGCGCCATCCATCATGTCGCGGAAAGCGCCGCCCACGGCCTGCCCGCCATCGCGTCGCTGGTCGACTGGGTCGTGAACGCCGTGGGCGCGGGCATCGTCGGCCTGATCGTCGGCGGCATCGTCGTGGCGGTTCTGCACCTCTTCAAGAAGCATTGATGGCGTCACCCTGGCGCCTGGAGGCCGGGGCGCTGACGGCGCTCGCGTTGCCGATGATCGCGGGCAATATCGCCTGGGCGGGCATTGCCGCGACCGACCTGCTGCTGCTGGGGCGGCTTGGGGCTGGGGCGGTCGCTTCGGGCGCGCTGGCGATCAACCTGTTCAACGCGCTGCTGATCTTCGGCATGGGGCTGGTGACCGCCGCCGCGCCGCTGATCGCCACGGAGCGGGGACGGCGGCGGCATTCGGTGCGCGACGTCCGGCGCACCGTGCACCAGACGCTGCGCGCGGCGGCGCTGTTCGTGCTGCCCGCCTGGGCGCTGCTGTGGGAAAGCGAGGCGATCCTGCTGCTGATGGGGCAGGAAGCCGACCTTGCGCGGCAAGCCGGGGAATTGATGCGCGGGCTGCAATGGGCGTTGCTGCCCTTTCTGGGCTTCACGACGCTGCGCAACTTCATCTCCGCGCTGGAACGGCCGGTCTGGGGTCTGGTCATCATGGTCTGCGCCATCCCGTTCAACGTGCTGGCGGGCTGGGCGCTGATCTTCGGGCATCTGGGTTTCCCCGCCTTGGGGATTTTCGGCGCGGGGATCGCGAGCAGCCTGTCATCCTCCTTCCTGTTCTTCGGTTTGCTGGCGGTGATCCTGATCGACCGGCGGTTCCGCCGCTATCGTCTGCTGGGGCGGTTCTGGACGCGGGATCGGGAACGGCACCGGGCGGTCTGGGCACTGGGCCTGCCGATCGCGATCACCCTGGGGCTGGAGACGACCGTATTCAACGCCTCCGCCTTCCTGATGGGGTTGATCGACCGCGACTCGCTGGCGGCGCATGCGGTGGCGATCCAGATCGCCGCGCTGGTCTTCATGGTGCCGATGGGCATCGGCCAGGCGGCGACAGTGCGCGTCGGGCTGGCCTATGGGAAGCGGGACCGGGCAGGCGTCGGCCGGGCGGGGTGGCTGGCGCTGGCGATCGGGACCGGATTCGCGCTGATGGCGGCGGCGATGCTGATCGCCTTCCCCCGGATGCTGATCTCGGCCTTCCTCGATCTGCGCGATCCGGCCAATGGGAGGACGGCGGCGCTGGCGGTCGGCTTTCTGGGCGTGGCGGCTTTGTTCCAGTTGGTGGACGCCGCGCAGGCGGTCGGCGCGGGCGTGCTCAGGGGCATACAGGATACGCGGGTGCCGATGATCTTCGCGCTGATCGGCTATTGGGTGATTGGCATCGGCGTCGGCGTCATTCTGGCCTTTCCGCTCGGGTTGCAGGGGCTGGGCATTTGGCTCGGGCTGGCGAGCGGGCTTGGAGTCGTGGCCTTGTCGCTCGTCACGCGCTGGGCGTTGCGCGAGCGGCTGAACCTGTTGCCGCATGCGCGAAGCATCTGACGCCATTCATCCCGCAAATACGCCTGGTTGCGCCGCTCATCGATGGTGCGACGCACAAAGCAATTGAACCTGAGCGCCAAATCGGCCATGAAAAGCGCATTATGACCGCTCCCACCATGTTCTTCGAAGCCATCGCGCTTCAGAAATGTCTGACCGCGACCTATAATAAGATGGCCGTGAAGCTGGCTCCGCACATCCTTTACACGCGCCATGACGAGATGTTCATCGACGCGGTGACGATCGAGCGCGACGGCCGCCCGCCGCGGGAACTGAAGCTGGGCACTTTCAAGCTGGCTGGCTTGAACGACGTCAGTCTGATCGAGGAAAAGTTCGAGGCGATGCACGGCCTCTACGATCAGAGCGACAGCAAATATAAGGGCGTGACCCTGTTCGCCGTGGAGCCGGAGAGCGCGGCGGCCTGAGGTCTCGAGCACGACAACGAAAAAGGGCGGTCCTGTGAGGCCTCCCTTTCCCGTTGAATTTATCCGGTTTAAGCTTCCGACACTACGTGCTCCTGCGAATGCAGGAGCCCAGTCCAACCGGTGCGATAATCCACCGGCGGCAGAACTGGGCTCCTGCCTGCGCAGGAGCACGGTATTTGGAGGCACACGGACCCATCACCGCCGATGCTTGCCCCGCTTCGCCCCGATATGCCGGACATTGGCGGGCCGCCCGCGCCGGGCGCTGCCCGGCCGCACGCGATCCTTTTTGAAGCTCGGCCGCTGGGGCAGGGCATCGGGCAGTTCGTAGCGCAGCGCGCCGTTGATCGGGTCCGCCTCCACCAGCCGCAATTGCAGCCGCTGTCCGACCGTGTAGCGGTCGCCGCTCTCGACGCCCTCCAGCGCCCGCCCGGCCTCGTCGTAGAAGAATCGCTCGTCGCCCAGGGTCGAGACCGGCACCAGCCCGTCGCCGCCCAGCCCCTCGACCGTGGCGAAGAAGCCGAAGCTCTGCACCCCAGTGATCCGCGCCTCCACCAGATCGCCCACATGCGCCGCCAGAAAGGCCGCGACATAACGATCGATGGTCTCGCGCTCCGCCTCCATGGCGCGGCGTTCATGCTGGCTGATCATCTCGCCCACGCGGCCCATATTCTCCATATCCTCGCCGCTCAGTGAGGATCGGTCGGGAATATCCCCCTTGGGCGTGGGCAGCTCCAGCCCATAGGCGCCCACCAGCGCCCGATGCACCAGCAGGTCCGCATAGCGCCGGATAGGCGAGGTGAAATGCGCGTAAGACCCCAGAGCCAGCCCGAAATGCCCCATATTCGACGGCGCATAATAGGCCTGGGTCTGGCTGCGCAGGATCTGCTCCATGATCTGCGGCTTCTCCTCGGCCTCTCCGACGCGCTCGATGAGGCGGTTGAAGGTCGATGGCTTCACCACCTGCCCCAGCGCGAATTCGATGTCGAAGGTCGCCAGATAGTCCTTCAACGCCACCAGCTTGTCGCGGCTCGGCGGTTCATGGACGCGGTACATGACCGGCGCCTTCTTTGCCTCCAGCGCCTTGGCCGCCGCGACATTGGCGGCGATCATATAATCCTCGATCAGCATATGCGCGTCGAGCCGCTCGCGCACCGCCACGCTGACGATCTTGCCATATTCGTCCAGCACCACCCGCCGCTCCGGCAGGTCGAGCGCCAGCGGCTCCCGCTTGTCCCGGGCCTTGCGCAGCAGCGCCCAGCAGGCCCAGAGCGGTTTCAGCGCCGTTTCCAGCAGCGGCTGCTCCCGCGTCCCATCGATTGCCGCCTGCGCGTCCTCATAGGCCAGCACCGCCGCCACCCGGATGACGGCGCGGGAAAAGCGCCAACTCTTCACCTTGCCCGCAGCATCCAGCACAAGATGACAGGCCATCGCCGCCCGATCCTCGCCCGCCCGCAGCGAACACATGTCCGAGGAAAGCTGATGCGGCAGCATCGGCACGACCAGATCGGGGAAATAGACGCTGTTGCCGCGCTTCCTCGCTTCGCGGTCCAGCGCGCTCCCCGGTCGCACATAATAGCTGACGTCCGCGATCGCGACGATCGCCTTGTAGCCCCCCGCATTGGCGGGATCGTCGTCCGGCGCGGCCCAGACCGCATCGTCATGGTCCCGCGCATCGACGGGATCGATGGCGACGATGGGCAAATGCCGCAAATCCTCCCGCTTTTCCTCATGCAGAGCGAGCTTGGAGGCAGAAACAGCTTCTTCCTCCACCCGCTCGGAAAAGACGTGGGGAATGCCGTGCTTGTGAATGGCGATCAGGCTGAAGCTGCGCGGCGCGAAGGGATCGCCCAATATGTCCGTCACCCGCGCCGTGATCCGGGGAGGGCGCCCCACCGGCTCGGCCAGCACCAGATCGCCTTTCTTCGCGCTTCCCGCATCGGAAATCGGCGTATCCCGGCGAATGCGCTTGTCGACCGGGCGCAGCCACAGCTTGCCGCCGTCCCCTTCCTCGACCACGCCCAGCAATTCCTCGCTGGCCTTGGCAAGCTTCTTCATCGGATGCGCGACCCAGCCGCGCCCGGCCTCCTCGGTGCGCGCCAATATGCGGTCGCCTATGGTCAGCGCACCCCGCTTGCCCCGCTCCACGACGCGCAACCGGGGCGCGGGCTGCCCCTCAGCCTCCCAGCGCTCCGGCGTGGCGATCAGGGTCGTGTCGTCGACATCGACGATCCGCAGCACCGTGACCTTGGGCACGCCGCCCATCTTGTGAAAAGCCCGCGCCGGACCGATGTCGATCAGCCCCTCATCCGCCATATCCTTGAGCAGCGCCTTGAGCGCGATCTTCTCCTGCCCCTTGAGGCCGAAAGCCTTCGCGATCTCCCGCTTTCCGGCCGGCTGCTCGGACGAGGCGATGAAATCCATCACCTGTTCGCGCGTCGGGAAGCCTGCGGGCCGCACCTTGGTACGGGCGGAGACGGTTTTCTTCTTCTTTTCGGTCGATGCCATGGACCAGCTATAGGGAGAGCGTTTCCGCCGCGCCAGTGTGGACCGCTTCAAATCGTGGCGGCAGGATAGGGAAGCGGCCTTTGGCGAAGTGTCCGGGTTGGGTGGTAAGCAGACCGTCCGCTTCCTTGAAGCACACCGTGCTCCTGCGAAGGCAGGAGCCCAGTTCAGACGGTTCGAGGACACACTGAGGGCAGGACTGGGCTCCTGCCTTCGCAGGAGCACGTATCGCTGAATGTCAGCCACTGGCCATCAAATCGCCATGCGACATCAAGCAACACCGCGCATCACCGCCACAACCCAAGCAACAGCGCCATAAACCCCCGCTCATCCGCCGCCGTCGCCACCCGCGGCGCGCCATAGCCCCGGCACTCCAGGCAATCCGCCCGCACCCCGGCGCCGTTCACCAAAGCCCGCACGTCGGAAACGGCCTGCAAGGCCCAGTTACGCTGCACCATCGCCTGCCGTCCCAATAGATCGCGCCCCATCGCCCCATCCGGAGCCCCGGCATCGTCCTCATCCTCCCGATCCACGATGGACTGGACGAACTCCGCGAACTTGTCCGGCTCCTTGGCGATGCGATAAGGCTTGGCCTTGGCCGGATCGATCTTCGCCAGCTTCGCCGCCTCGGCAATCGCATCCTCCAGCCCGCCGAAGCGGTCCACCAGCCCGATCTGCCGCGCCGTGCCGCCGTCCCAGACGCGCCCCTGCGCGATGGCGTCGATCTGCTGCGGCGTCTTGCGCCGGGATTGCGCCACCAGCCCGACGAAGCGGCCGTAAATATCCTCGACCCCCATCTGCATGATCCGGTCGAACTCCGGCGTCGTGCCGCCGACCACGTCGGGTTGCCCGGAAAGCGGCGTCGTTTTCACCCCATCGGTGGTCACGCCGATCTTCGCCAGCGTGCCCTCGAAGCTCGGGATGATGCCGAACACGCCGATGGAGCCGGTGATCGTATCCGGCTCGGCAAAGATCAGATTGGCGGGCGTCGACACCCAATAGCCGCCGCTCGCCGCGACATTGCCCATGGAGACCACGACGGGCAGACCTTCGGCCTTCGCCTCCATGATCGCGCTGCGGATCTTCTCCGACGCCATCACCGATCCGCCCGGCGAATCGACCCGCACCACCAGCGCCTTCAGATCCTTCTCCGCCAGCGCCTTGCGAAGCAGCGCCGAAATCGTGTCGGCGGCCGCCGTGCCCGGACCGGCCTCGCCATCGACAATATCCCCGGCAATGGTCAGCACGCCGATGTCGCCGCCATTGGCGGGCTTGTGCGCCTTCATATAGGCGCGAAGGTCGATGGCGGCGAAGTCCCCGGCCTTGTCGTCCGGCGCGTCGCCCGCCACTTCGGCCACCCGCGCACCGAAAGCCGCTTCATCTCCCAGCTTGTCGACCAGGCCTGCGCCCAAAGCCGCCTTCGCCAAATTGCCGCCAGCGGCCTCCGCCAGAGCCGCCGGATTGCTGACATAGGCCGCCAGCCGCGCCTTGGGCCGCGCCTTGACTATCTCCTGCTGCCAATCCTCCCACAGCGCATTGGCGAGCGCCTGATTGGCCTGTTTCGCTTCCGGGGACTGGCCGGTCCGCGTGAAAGGCTCGACAAAGCTCTTATAGGTGCCGACGCGATAGACATGGGTGTTGACCCCCAGCTTGTCGATCAGCCCCTTATAATAAAGCCCCGACCCGCCGCGCCCGGTGATCGCCACGCCGCCCAGCGGATTGACCCAGCTCTCGCTGGCATGGGCGGCGAGTTGATAGCTGTCGTCGCTATAGATGGTCGCATAGGCGAAGACCGGCTTTTTCGCGGCGCGCACCGCGTCCAGCGCCTTGCCGACCCGCGCCAGCGCCACCTGGCCGCCGCCGGCAAAGCCGTCCAGGTTCAGCACCACGGCCTTGACCTTCCGGTCGTTCCTGGCGGCATCCAGCGCGGCGACGATGTCGGCCAGCCCATATTCCCTCGTCCGGTTGTTCCCGCCGGTCAGCAGGGCCATCGGATCGACCTCGGCGGGCTGTTCGACGATGCTGCCGTCCAGTTTCAGCAACAGCGCGCCGCTGCTCATGCTCTGGCCGGGCTTGGGCGACCAGGACAGGGCGGCATAGAGAAGCCCGAAGAACATCAGCAGGAAAAGCAGCACCAGCCCGTCCTTGATGGCGACCAATATCCGCCACATGCCCTTCACAAATGCCAAGTTACCGGTTCCTTCCTTAGACTGCCGTCCGGGCTAAACCATCGACGGACCGACTGCAATGTGGGGGGAGGCGGAGCCCGCGCAAGCTTGCGTCGGATGATTCCCGCGCTATGGGAGGCCGCAACTCATGGCTTTTCGTGCAGGAGACACGCTTCATGCCCACGCTCGTCCTTATCCGTCACGGCCAGTCGGCCTGGAATCTCGAAAACCGCTTCACCGGCTGGTGGGATGTCGACGTGACCGAAAAGGGCGCCGAGGAAGCCCGCGCCGCCGGGCGTCTGCTCAAGGAAAAGGGGCTGGATTTCGACCAGTGCTACACCTCGGTCCAGACCCGCGCGATCAAGACGCTGAACCTGGTGCTGGAGGAAATGGGCCGCCTGTGGCTGCCGGTCGAGAAGGACTGGCGGCTCAATGAGCGTCATTATGGCGGCCTCACCGGTCTCAACAAGGCGGAGACGGCGGCCAAGCATGGCGACGATCAGGTAAAGATCTGGCGCCGCAGCTTCGACACGCCCCCGCCGCCGCTGGAGGCAGGCAGCGAGTTCGATCTGTCGAAGGACCGCCGCTATGCCGGCATCGCCATCCCTTCGACGGAATCGCTCAAGGACACCATCGCCCGCGTGCTGCCCTATTGGGAAGAGTTCATCGCTCCCGACCTGAAGGCAGGCAAGCGCGTCGTCATCTCCGCCCACGGCAATTCCCTCCGCGCGCTGGTGAAGCACCTCTCCAACATCTCGGATGACGAGATCACCGAACTGGAAATCCCGACCGGCCAGCCGATCGTCTATGACCTCAACGACGACCTGACGGCAAAGGACCGCTATTATCTGTCCGAACGCTAATCGTTCAAATCCCCCTCCCGCTTGCGTCGAAGAGAGGCACGTGATTTTCTTCGAGGGTTAGGGGAGGGGCGAGCGCAGCGAGTGTCCAGCCCCACCGTTGCAGGGTGTCGCTTGGGAGGGGAGAAACAGCATTGCCCCCCGCCAGTCCTCCGGCTAAGGGGCTTTGCTTTCCGCACTATCAGGGAAAGTGCCAAGCATAATGACCGGGGCAACCGAAGCCGCAATAGTCGGCATCATCATGGGCAGCCGATCCGACTGGGAAACGATGCGCCACGCGTCGGAAACGCTGGAAGCCCTTGGCGTCGCGCATGAATGCAAGGTCGTCTCCGCCCACCGCACCCCGCAGCGTCTCTATGATTACGCCACCGGCGCGGTCGGCCGGGGCCTGAAAGTCATCATCGCCGGAGCCGGAGGCGCCGCGCACCTGCCCGGGATGACGGCTTCGATGACCCGCCTGCCGGTTCTCGGCGTACCCGTCGAATCCAAGTCCCTCAAGGGCATGGACAGCCTGCTCTCCATCGTCCAGATGCCCGGCGGCATCCCGGTCGGCACGCTCGCCATCGGCAAGCCCGGCGCGATCAATGCCGCGCTGTTCGCCGCCTCCATCCTCGCCACCACCGACGCAGCGCTAGCCCAGCGCCTCGACGCCTGGCGCGAAAAGCAGACCAACGACGTAGCGGACACCCCCGAATAAGATGACCATCATCCCGCCCGGCTCCACCATCGGCATATTAGGCGGCGGCCAACTGGGCCGCATGATCGCCATTGCCGCCGCGCAGCTTGGCTATCGCACCCACATCTACGCCCCGGAAATGAGCGGCCCCGCCGCCGACGTCTCCCCCCGCTGGACGCAGGGCGCCTATGAGGATGCCGACGCGCTGGCGGCCTTCGCGGACAGCGTGGACGTCGTCACCTACGAATTTGAGAATATCGATCCCTCGGCGGTCGAAGTCCTCGCCACCCACGGCCTCGTCCGCCCCGGCGCGCAGGCGCTCCGCGTAGCCCAGGACCGCCTCGCGGAAAAGCGCTTCGTCTGCGACCTGGGCGGCCTGACCGCGCCCTTCGCTCCGGTCGAAAGCCTCGACGATCTCGAAGAAGCCATCGACCAGATCGGCAGCAAGGCGATCCTGAAGACCAACCGCATGGGCTATGACGGCAAGGGGCAGGCGCGCTTGCAGGAGCCCGGCGACGCAATCGGCGCCTGGAACGCCATCGGCCGCCAGAGCGCCATCCTCGAAGGCTTCGTCACCTTCGCGGAGGAGTTTTCCGTCATCCTCGTGCGCGGCGCCAATGGCGACATCCGCTTCTGGGACAGCGCCGCCAATGTCCACAAGGACGGCATTCTCGACACGTCCACGGTCCCCGCGGGCGCCCTGATCGAAAGCCAGCTCCCCGAAGCCCGCGCCCTGGCGTCGAAAGTCGCCAACGCCCTCGATTATGTCGGCGTCCTGACGCTGGAGTTCTTCGCCAGCGCCGACGGCCCGGTCTTCAACGAAATGGCGCCCCGCGTCCACAATAGCGGCCACTGGACCATCGAAGGCGCGCTCACCAGCCAGTTCGAAAACCACGTCCGCGCGATCTGCGGCCTGCCGCTGGGCGACACTGGCCTTGCCGCCGCGAAGGTCGAGATGCACAATCTGATCGGGGAGCAGGCCAATGACTGGCAGCAGCTATTGTCCGACCCGGCCAACCATCTCCACCTCTACGGCAAGCACGAAGCCCGGTCCGGCCGCAAGATGGGCCACGTCACGCGCCTGACGCTGTGAACGAAACGCCGGAAATCGTCCTCATCCTCGCCCGCGCCGACAATGGCGTGATCGGCAAGGATGGCGACCTGCCCTGGCGCCTGCCCGCTGATTTGAAGCATTTCAAGGCGCTGACCCTGGGCCATCCGATGGTCATGGGTCGCAAGACCTTCGACAGCCTGCCCGGCCTGCTCCCCGGCCGCCGCCACATCGTCCTCACCCGCGACAGCGCATGGGCAGGGGAGGGCGCCGAACCCGTCCCCACGGTGGAAGCCGCCATCGCCATTTCCGCCGCCCCCACCATCGCCATCATCGGCGGCGCGGAGATCACCAGGCTCTTCCTGCCGCTCGCCCACCGCATCGAACTCACCGAAGTCCATATCGACGCGGAAGGGGACGCCCACATCCCCTATCCCGACCCCGCCGACTGGCAGGAGGTCGCCCGCGAAGACCACCCCGCGCATAACGGCCGTCCCGCCTACAGCTTCGTCACCCTCCGCCGCACGGCCGCGCATTGCCAGCGGCCGGACGCGCCCCTATAGCGCGCCTCATGGAGCGGCTGCACAGCAGCGCCCCGATGCCCGCCCATCTGCGCGGCAGCATCATGGCGCTGGGGAATTTCGATGGATTTCACGCGGGACACCAGGCCGTGGCCCGCCGCGCCATAGAGCTTGCCCACGCGCAGGGGCGCCCGGCGATCATCGCCACCTTCGATCCGCATCCGATGCGGTTGTTCCGCCCGGATACGCCCTGGTTCCGCCTGACCACGCTCGACCAGCGCGAACGCCTGTTCGCCAGGGCGGGCGCCGACGCGATGCTGGTGTTCGACTTCACCCGCGAACTGGCCGCGCTCGACCCGCAGGCCTTTGTCCGCCTGCTGGCCGACTGGGGCGTCGCGGGGGTCGTGACGGGCGAGGATTTCACCTTCGGCAAGGATCGCGCAGGCACCACCGCAACCCTGGCGGAACTGGGCGCTCCCATCGGCCTGACCGCGCAGGCGGTAGCCCCGGTCTCGGGCGCGAATGGAGAGATCATCTCCTCCACCCGCATCCGTCAGGCGCTCAAATCCGGCGACTGCGCCACCGCAACCCGCCTGCTGACCCGCCCCTACACCATCGAGGGCATGGTCCAGCACGGCGACAAGCTCGGCCGCACCATCGGCTTCCCCACCGCCAATGTCGACATGGGCCATTATCTGCGTCCGGCCTATGGCATCTATGCCGTGCGCGGGCTTCTCCCCGACGGCCGCGTCCTGGACGGCGCCGCCAATCTCGGCATCCGCCCCAGCTTCGACCCGCCCAAGGAATTGCTGGAGCCGCACTTCTTCGATTTTGCCGAAAGCCTCTACGACCAGAGGATCGAGGTCCAGCTCATCCACTTCCTCCGTCCCGAAGCGAAATTCGACGGCCTCGACGCGCTGATGGCCGCCATCGCCAGGGATTGCGACGATGCGCGGCAAATCCTTGCGGGAACGCCACACCTCGCCTAATGCACGGGGCCTAATGCACCGGGGCCTAATGCACTGGGCACGTTTTTCTCACCCGTTCGGGCTGAGCCTGTCGAAGCCCCTTTCTTTCTTTGAAGAAAAGGGCAGCCCTTCGGCAAGCTCAGGGCGAACGGAGATTTTTTACCGCCGGACCCATTATGACCGACCAGCCAGATTATAAGAGCACCGTCTTCCTCCCCGTCACCGACTTTCCGATGAAGGCGGGCCTCGCGCAGAAGGAACCGGCGATCCTTGCGCGCTGGGAGGAAATGGACCTCTACGGCAAGCTGCGCGAGCGGCGGAAGGGCCGCGAACGCTTCATCCTCCACGATGGCCCGCCCTACGCCAATGGCGACATCCATATGGGCCATGCGATGAACAAGGTGCTGAAGGACATCATCGTCCGCAGCCAGTCATTGCTGGGTAAAGACGCGCCCTATGTCCCCGGCTGGGACTGCCACGGCCTTCCGATCGAATGGAAGATCGAAGAAGAATATCGCAAGAAGAAGCAGAATAAGGACGAGGTTCCGCCCCAGGAATTCCGCGCCGAATGCCGCGCCTATGCCGACAAATGGGTCGGCGTACAGAAGGAGCAGTTCAAGCGCCTGGGCGTGATGGGCGACTGGGACGATCCCTATCTCACCATGAAGTTCGACGCCGAAGCCACCATCGTCGGGGAACTGCTGAAATTCGCGGAAAGCGGCCAGCTCTATCGCGGCGCCAAGCCCGTCATGTGGTCGCCTGTCGAAAAGACCGCGCTGGCCGAGGCGGAAGTGGAATATGAGGACATCGTCTCGACCCAGATCGACGTGGCGTTCGAGATTGTCGAAGCGCCGAACGCGCCGGAACTGGTCGGCGCCCATGCGGTGATCTGGACGACGACGCCCTGGACGATCCCGGTCAACCAGGCTCTGGCCTATGGGCCAGAGATTACCTACACCGTCTTTACGGCTAACGGGGTGCGCTATCTTGTCGCTCAAAATCTCGTAGCAGATTTGCTGCGACGTGCTCCCGAGTTGCTTGGTGGTTTGGAATCGAGCGGACTCTCCGATCTTGAGGCATTTAAGAATATGCCTCAGGTGGTAGGCTCCCAACTCGCCGGAGCCATCGCCCGCCACCCCATGCACGCCCTCGGCGGCTTCTTCGCGAAACCGCGCCCGTTCCTCGCGGGCGATTTCGTCACCACCGACGCGGGCACCGGCCTTGTCCACATGGCGCCCGACCATGGTGAGGACGATTTCGCGCTCTGCAAGGCGAACGGCATCAACCCGGTCTTCGCCGTCGAAAATGACGGCAAATATCGCGAGGACTGGCTCTGGCTCGGCGGCCAGGGCAGCGTCATCAACCCGAAATTCGTCAGCAAGGACGGCCCGATCTGCACCGACCTGCGCGAAGCGGGCGGGCTTCTGGCTGCATCTGACGACTTCAAGCACAGCTATCCCCATAGCTGGCGCTCCAAGGCGAAGATCATCTTCCGCTGCACCCCGCAATGGTTCATCCCCATGGACCGCCCCGTGGGGGACGGCATCATCCCGCGCTGCGCCGAGGAAGAAGCCATCCTCGCTGCCCAAAGCAACGGCGCGACCCTGCGCGGCACTGCGCTCGACGCGATCGAGAACACCCGCTGGGTGCCCGAACGCTCGATCAACCGCATCCGCTCGATGGTGGAGGGTCGCCCCGATTGGGTGATCAGCCGCCAGCGAGCCTGGGGCGTGCCCATCGCGCTTTATGTCCATCGCAAGACCGGCGACTATCTGGTTGATAAGGCAGTCAATGCCCGCATCATCGAAGCCTTCAAGGGCGCAGGCGCTGACGCCTGGTTCGGCGCCGATCATCAGGCGCTGCTTGGCCCCGATTACGACCTCACCGACTATGAGGTGGTGAACGACATTCTCGACGTATGGTTCGACAGCGGCTCGACCCACAGCTTCGTGGTCGAGGGCCGCTATGGCCCCGATGCCCGCGCCGACCTCTATCTGGAAGGCTCCGACCAGCATCGCGGCTGGTTCCAGTCCTCGCTGCTCGAAAGCAGCGGCACCCGCGGCCGCGCACCCTATGATGCTGTTCTCACCCACGGCTTCGCGCTGGACGGGCAAGGCCGGAAAATGTCGAAGAGCCTCGGCAATGTGGTCGATCCGCTGAAGGTCATCGCGGAAAGCGGCTCCGACATATTGCGCGTCTGGGTCGCCAGCACCGACTATTTCGACGATGTCCGCATCGGCAAGGAAGTGCTCGCCGGCTCGTCCGACGCCTATCGCAAACTTCGCAACAGTTTCCGATACTTGCTGGGCGCTCTTTCCGATTTTTCGGAAGAGGAAAAGATGCCCGTTTCAGAAATGCCGGAGCTGGAACGCTACATGCTGCATCTGCTCGCCAGGCTCGACGCGGACCTCAAGGGCGTGGTCGACAAGGCCGCAGGCAGCGAGAATTGGCTGGAATTCAGCCGCTACACCCGCGCGCTGATGGACTTCGCCAATAGCGACCTGTCGGCCTTCTTCTTCGACATCCGGAAGGACTGCCTCTATTGCGATGCGAAGTCGGACCCCAAGCGCCGCGCCTATCGCACGGTCCTTGACACGCTGTTCCACGCGCTGGTCCGCTACGCCGCGCCGATCATCCCCTTCACCGCTGAGGAAGTCTGGCAAAGCCGCTTCGCAAACCCCGAAGAAAGCGTGCATTTCCTGGAATGGCCGGAAGTCGATGGGGGCTGGCGGAACCAGAGCCTGGACGACAAATGGACCGAGATCCGCAACCAGCGCGATCAGGTCAACGAAGCCATCGAACCGCTCCGCCGCGAGAAGATCGTCCGCTCCAGCCTGGAGGCCGACGTCACCATGGGCGAGTTGGTCCCCAGTGACGGTGTGAACTTCGCGGAAATCGCCATCGTCGCCCGCATCGAAACGGGCAAGGGCGACGGCATCGTCGTGAAGCCCAGCGACTGGCACAAATGCGGCCGCTGCTGGCGCCTGCTGCCGGAAGTCGAGGAAGACGGCGCGCTCTGCAATCGCTGCGACGAGGTGTTGTCGGCGTGAGCATGAAGCGCTTGCCAGTGCACCGTGCTCCTGCGAAGGCAGGAGCCCAGTCCCGGCGCTCGAACTGGGCTCCTGCCTTCGCAGGAGCACGGGGGAACAAGTTATGCAGGTTGAGCACTAATTGATGCCAAATCCCGCCAACCATCGCCCTCTGGGCTTGATCGTCGCGACCGTCACGCTCGGACTCGACCAGCTCGTCAAATATACCGTCACCTATCCGCTGGCGCTGAAAAGCCGGATGGACGACGGCATTGAAATCCTGCCGATCTTCCGCCTGCGCTGGCTGGAAAATCGCGGCGTTTCCATGGGTTTCTTCCACGCTGACACGAACATGATGCGCTGGATACTTGTCGGCATGACCATGCTGATCGCGGGCTTCGTGGGCGTGTGGATGTGGCGCGAAAAGGCGCGGCAGGACGTCGCGGCGCTCGGCCTCGTCCTGGGCGGCGCGATCGGCAACATCATCGACCGCGTGCGGCTGGGCTATGTGGTCGATTATGCCGACCTGCATTTCGGGGAATGGCGGCCGTTCCTGATTTTCAACCTGGCCGACGCGGCCATCACTTTAGGCGTGCTGATCCTGCTTGCGCGGGCGCTTCTGCTGCGCGAGAAGGGCGCAAAGACGGAGTCATTGAACTAATGCGTAAACTGATCCTCGCCGCTGGCCTGATTTCGATGCTGTCCGCTTGCGGCGGTGGCGGCGGCCTCTTCAACCGCGCCCGCCCCGATGAGTTCGCCGTGTCGCGCCAGGCTCCTCTGGTGATCCCGCCCGACTTCGCGCTGGTGCCGCCCGCTCCGGGCACCCCGGCCGCTGCGCAAGTGGATTCGAGCAAGGCGGCGATGGAGGCCATGTTCGGCGGCCCCGCCGCCCGCAGCGCCGCCGAAACCGGCACGCTGAACGCCGCAGGCCGCGGCAATGCCGCCGCGGGCATCCGTTCGTCAGCGGGCGATCCGGGCACCGAAGTCGTGGACAAGGGCGCCACAACCCGCGACATCATCGCCGCTCCGGAAGGCGATGGGCAGGACGCCCGCGCCTCCACGCCGCAGCAGTAAAACAGCCGCTTAGGGCTGGTTCTCGACAAAATCCTTGAACCGGCCCAAAGTCCCATCCCACTGGCTCCCGACCTGGTCGAGCCAGTCCCTGGCCTCGGCAAACACCTCCGGGCGAAGGGTGAACAGCACCTCCCGCCCGCTTCTGGTTCGCCGCACCAATCCGGCGCCAAGCAGCACGTCCAGATGCTTCGCCACCGCCTGGCGGCTGATCGGCAATCCATCGCCCAGTTGAACGATGGATCGCTCCCCGCCCTCGGAGAGCCGCCCGATCAACCCCAGCCGCGTCGCATCCCCCAGCGCCGCGAACAGCCGGGCAGGCCCAGGGGCAGGGGAGTGCTCAACCCTCAACATAGTCGCGGATATTCTTCACCTGTTCGGCCCAGCCGCCGTCGTTGGACCGCATGACATTGCTCCGTCGAGGCTCCGGCACCTTGTCGAACCCGCTCTCGGTTACGGTCAGCCGCGTGCCGTTCCCCACCGGTTCCAGCACGAACTCGATCAGCGTCCATTCCGGCACTGGGACGCCGCTCTCCATCAATTCCTTGTCGCCCCCGGTCGCGGGCCACTCATAGGCAAAGCGCGTCATCGGCTCGATCGCCACGATCCGCGCTTCCCAGCGATAATGCTCATAGCCGGGATAGGTCATATATCCGGTCGAAGCCTGGCCCACCGTAAAGGGCTGGTCCAGCGCCACTCGGAACCAGGTCCCGAACTTCTCATGATCGATCAGTGCGTCCCATATCCTTTCGACGGGCGCGGCGATCTCGATGGTCTTGATGATGGAATCGGTCATATCGGCAACCTCCTGGTTGCTGATATGGATGTTCAGAGAATTTATGCAACCCTTTGGTTGCTGATCAGGCCCGCGCCTCTGTGCCGATGCCCGCGCTGTTATGACGCAGCGCCGTCAGCACCATATCCACAATCGCCTCCGCATCGAGCCGCGCATCGGCATATTGCTTCTCGGGCTTGTCCTGATCCTGGAAGATGTCGGGCAGGCGCATGGTTCGCAGCTTGAGACCGTTGTCGATCAGCCCCTGATCGCTCGCCAAGGTCAGCACATGCGCGCCAAGACCGCCGATAGAGCCTTCCTCTATGGTCACGGCGACTTCATGGGTGGTCAGCAGCTTGCGGATCAAGGCCTCGTCCAACGGCTTGGCGAAGCGCAAATCCGCGACGGTGGTCGACAGGCCCTTGGCCTCCAGCGCCTCTGCCGCCTTCAGCGCTTCCTCCAGCCGGGTGCCAAGCGACAGGATCGCGACCTGACGCCCGTCGCGCACGATCCGCCCCTTGCCGATCTCCAGCCGCTCCGGAGTCTCCGGCAAGGCGATACCCGTGCCGTTGCCGCGGGGATAACGCACCGCGATCGGCCCGTCATCGTGCAGGGCGCAAGTGTGGACCATATGGACCAGTTCCGCTTCGTCGGCGGCGGCCATGACGACGAAATTGGGCAGGCTGGCGAGATAGGTGATGTCGAAGCTGCCCGCATGGGTCGAACCGTCCGCGCCCACCAGTCCGGCCCGGTCGATGGCGAAGCGCACCGGTAGATTCTGGATCGCCACGTCATGGACGACCTGATCGTAAGCGCGTTGCAGGAAGGTCGAATAGATCGCGCAGAAAGGCCGCATGCCCTGCGCGGCAAGGCCCGCCGCGAAGGTCACGGCATGTTGCTCCGCAATGCCGACGTCGAAAGTCCGGTCGGGAAAGGCGGCGGCGAATTTGTCCAGTCCCGTGCCCGAAGGCATGGCGGCGGTGATCGCGCACACGGCGGGATCGCGCTCAGCCTCCGCGATCAGCGCCTTGGCGAAGACGCCGGTATAGCTGGGCGGACCCGGAGGCGCCTTGGCCTGCGCGCCGGTGATGATGTCGAACTTCTGCACGCCATGATATTTGTCTGCCGCCGCCTCGGCCGGGGCATAGCCTTTGCCCTTCTGCGTCACGACATGGACGAGGCATGGCCCTTCCGCCGCGTCGCGCACATTTTCCAGCACCGGGATCAACTGGTCCAGATTATGCCCGTCGATCGGGCCGACATAATAGAAGCCCAGTTCCTCGAACAATGTCCCGCCCATCGCCATGCCGCGCGCGAACTCGTCGGTCTTGCGCGCCGCATTGTGGAGCGGGCGGGGCAGCCGCCGCGCCAGCCGCTTGGCAAGGTCGCGCAGGCCCAGAAACTCCCGGCTCGACACCAGCCGCGCCAGATAGGCCGACAGCCCGCCGACCGGCGGCGCGATCGACATGTCATTGTCGTTCAGGATCACGATCAGTCGATTGCCGGCTTCCCGCGCATTGTTCATCGCCTCATAGGCCATGCCCGCCGACATGGAGCCGTCACCGATCACCGCGATGGCCTTGCCGGGCTGGCCCTTCATCTTGTTCGCCACGGCAAAGCCCAAGGCCGCGCTGATCGAGGTCGAGCTATGCGCCGCGCCGAACGGGTCGAACTCGCTCTCCGCCCGCTTGGTGAAGCCGCTGAGCCCACCGCCCTGACGCAAGGTACGGATGCGGTCGCGCCGCCCGGTCAATATCTTGTGCGGATAGCATTGATGGCCGACGTCCCAGACCAGCTTGTCGCTGGGCGTGTCGAACACATAATGGATGGCGGCGGTCAGTTCGACGACGCCCAGCCCGGAGCCCAGATGGCCGCCGGTCACGCCGACGGCGGAAATCACTTCCTGCCGCAGCTCGTCGGCCAGTTGCCGAAGCTGGTCGGGTTGCAGCTTGCGCAAGTCCGCAGGCCAGACGACCTGGTCGAGCAGCGGGGTGGAGGGGCGATCGTTCATGAAAGACATAGACTCCGATGCGCGCTAGGCGGTTCCGGGGCGCAACGCAACGCCCCCATCATGCCGCGCACTTGGCGCAGGTGCCCAATATCTCGATGACCGGGCGTTCCGGCTGGAAACCCTCCGCCCTGGCGACGGCGCGGACCTTGTCCGTCACCTTGTCGTCGTCGACATGGGTGGCCTGCTTGCAGTTTTTGCACACCAGGAAGATGCAGTCGTGATGACAGCCCGGATGCACATTGGCGATATAGGCGTTGGCGCTTTCCACCCGCATCGCGATATTGTTGCTCACGAACAGGTCCAGGATACGGTAGACGCTGTTGGGCGCCACCCGCTTGCCGCGCGCCTTCGACACGGTATCGGCTATGTCATAGGCGGAGGCGGGCGTTTCCTCCGCCGCCAGCGCGTCGAAAATGGCGGCGCGCATCGGCGTCCATTGTTCCTGGCTTGCCTCCAGCGTGGCGCGCGCGGCATCCGCCAGACTGTCGCCTGCCGGTTCATGATGGTCGTGGTGGTGGTGATCGGCCATGATTGCAATCTAAGCGTGGGTGGAGGCGGGGGCAAGTGGCGGCAATCAGCCGCGCCAATAGATCCAGGCCGCCCAGATCCAGCCCGCGATCATCAGGGTTCCGCCGATCGGCGTCACCGCGCCCAGCCATTTGGGCGCTCCGAGCGCCATGGCATAGAGGGTGAAAGCGAAAATCGCCGCTCCGCCCAGGTGCAGCGCCGCCGGACCCCGCGCCACCCCCATGATGGCGAGTGCGGCCACGGCATGGACGAGCTGATAGATGCCGCCAGTGCGCAGCCATTCCGCCGCCTGCGGGCTGGCCGCGCCATGCGCGCCAAAGGCCCCCGCCGCAATCGCCAAAGCCGCCGATAGCGCCGCCAGAACCGCGATCATGCCTCTTCCTTCCCTTCGCCCCGCGCCATCAGGTGCATGCGCCGTCCGGGCCGGTACATCAAATCCTTGGCCGCCAGCAAATTGCCATGCTCGATCTGGAGCGCCATGCGCTGCTCGTCATTCCGGCGATATTGGCGCTCGACCTCCTCGACCTCTTCGGATGGCACGCCCAGCGCCTGCATCGCCTGAACGCCCATGAGAATCGCGGATTCGAACACTTCGCGCACGATGCCTGCCAGATCCATGTCCTTGAGGGCCAGCAACTGCCGCCGGTCGAAGGCGCGCACCACCAGCGCCGCCTGCGGGAAAGCCTCCGCAATCGGCTCCAGCACCCGCGCGTCGAGCGAAGGATCGTCGATGCAGAAGGCGATCAGCCGCGCCTCCTCCGCGCCCGACCGGCGCAGCAGGTCGATCCGCGTGCCGTCGCCATAAGAGACCTTCATGTCGAAGCGGCTGGACACTTCGATCTGGGATGGTTTCTTGTCGATCAGCACGACGCCGAAGCCATGGCCCATCAGCATTTGCGCAACGGTTTGCCCGAAACGGCCATAGCCGACGATGATGGCGGTGCCGCGCGGCGCATCCTCGGGCTTGGGCAGGTCCGGCCTGGCCTTGGGCTTGGCGAATTCCAGCCTGCGGGCGAACAGCATCAGGAAGGGCGTCGTCGCCATCGAGAAGGTGACGATGGCGCTGAACAGGCTGGCCGCCTGGGGCGCGATCAGCAGGGCGTTCTGCGCCTGCGCGAATAGAACGAAGCCGAATTCGCCGCCCTGGCTCAGCAGTAGCCCCGCGCCGATGGCCTGATTCCACTCCAGGCCGAACAACCGGGCGAGGCCGGTGATCAGCCCCGCCTTGGTCAGCACCAATATCGCCGCCATGCCGATGACGAAGAAGGGATTGGCCGCCACCACATGCAGGTCGAGCACCATGCCGACCGCCAGGAAGAACAGGCCGAGCAGGATCGAGCGGAAGGGTTCGACATCCGCCTCTATCTCGTGCCGATAGGGCGAATCGGCCAGCATCACGCCTGCGATAAAGGCGCCCAGCGCGGTCGAGAGGTGCAGGGCGTGCATCAGCGCCGCCGCCGCCAGCACGGTGAACAGCCCGACCGTGACGAACAGCTCCCGCTCGCCCAGCCGCCCGACCAGTTGTAGCAAGGGGCGCAGGATGAAGCGCCCCGCCAGCACCAGCCCGGCAATCGCCGCGACCGTATAGCCGGCCATCATCCATCCCGGCGGCCCGCCGACATCTTCGGGATTGCGCGACAGGGCCGCGACGATGGTGATCAGCGGAACGATCGACAGGTCCTGGAACAGCAGGATCGAAAACACCTTCTCGCCAAAGGGCGAATTGATGCGGCCGCTGCTCTTGAGGCCGGGCAGAACCTGCGCGGTGGAGGAAAGCGCGAGCGGCAACCCCAGCGCGATCGCTGCCCCCCAGGTGAAGCCGGTGGTGTAGAAGATGATCGCCGTCAGCGCGCATCCGCACAGCACCACCTGCACCGTGCCCAGAGCGAAAATATCCCGTTTCAGCCGCCACAAGCGCGCCGGATGCAGTTCCAGCCCGACCAGGAAGAGCAGCAGAACGATGCCGATCTCTGCAATGGCAAGCTTCGATTCTGCCCCACCGACCAGCCTCAGCCCCTGCGGCCCGACCAGTGCGCCGGCAACCAGATAGCCGAGCACGGCGCCCAGCCCCAGACGGCGGAAAACCATGACGAACAGCACCGCTGCGCCGAGCAGGACCACCCCTTCGGAGAGCAATATGTCGGTGGCGGAAACCGGCGAAGCGGCGACCGGCGCAACCTGTCCCTGCATCAGGCGTTGGCCATGCGCGCGGCTTCGGCAATGGCTTCGAAGCCCAGCCGGATGGAGGCATGGCGCGCCGGATAGCCCCGGGCGGGCGCCAGAACCGCCAGCCCCGGCCAGAAATCCAGATCGTCGCTTTCCCCGGCCAGATAGGCGGTCAGCCGGTCCCGCGCATCGGCCAGCTCATCGGCGGTGAGGCCAATCGCTTGCGCCGCCATCAGCGCTGCCGAAGCTTGCCCCAAGGCGCAGGCCTTCACGTCCAGTCCCAAATCGGCAAGCCTTCCCGCTTCCATCCTGACATCCGCCGTCACCCGCGACCCGCAGGTGGGCGAGCGTTTCTCCACGCTCGCCTGCGGATCGGGCAGCCGCTTGTGATGGGGAATGTTCGCGGCCAGCCGCAAAATGTCCTTATTGTAGAGGGGGGCACTCATCCCCACCCATGTAGGGCAGGATGCGCCGGGGAGAAAGGGCGCAACCCCATGTTTTGTTGCAGCCACGCCGCTCTCATCTCAAGGCCTTTGATCGCTCGCGGCCGGATCGGTCGGGACGACGATGCGCGGCGGTGGCGTGCCGGGCTGCGGTCCGGGCGCGCCCGGCGGAGGTTCGGGCGGCTGGTCGATCGGCAAACGAAGCTGTCCGTTGCCGATATTCACCGTCACGCCCTGCGTATCCAGGCCAACGCTCATATTGCCCAGGCCCGCCTCCGTCGCGACATTGGCGATGGCGTTGACGAGGTCGCTGTCCTTAGTCTCCTCCGGCGCATCCTCGACCGGCTCGTTGATCGCGCCCGCCATGAAATTGCGCCAGATCCGCGCAGGCACGCCGCCACCCGCCGCTCCGCCGGGCAGGGGGGTATTGTCGTCATTGCCGATCCATACCGCCGTCACCAGCCCGCCCGCATAGCCGACGAAGATCGCATCCCGGCTGTCCTGCGTCGTGCCGGTCTTGCCGAAGGTGCTGGTCCGCAATGCCGCCGCGCTTCCGGTGCCGCGATTGGCGGCGGAGGACAGCAGGTCGCGGATCATCTCCAACTGGTCGTCGCTGAAAGCTTTTCGGCGGCTCAGCAGCCGGTCGAACCAGCCCTGTTCCTCGGGCGGCAGGCCATGGGCCAGCACTGGATAGGCGCCCGCCGCCACCGCCGCATAGGCCTCGGTCAGCTCCACCAGCGGGATTTCCGAGGTGCCGAGCGCCAGGCTCAAATCCTCGGTCAGCGGCGCGGTGACGCCCAGATCGCGCGCCACCTTGATGACATTGTCGACGCCGATCTTCTGCGTCAGCCGCACCGCCGCGACGTTGCTCGACGCGGCAAAGGCCTGACGCAGCGTGATCCGGCCGCGATATTTGCCGCCATGATTGGCCGGGCGATAGGTGCCGGTGGTGATCGGCGTGTCCTCGATGAAATCGTCGGGCGTCATGCCTGCGCGGAATGCCGCGAGATAGACGAACAGCTTGAACGTCGACCCCGGCTGGCGCTTCGCCTGCACAGCGCGATTGAAGGCGCTTTTGCCATAATCCTTGCCGCCCACCATGGCGACGACGCTGCCATCGGGCTTCATCGCCACCAGCGCCGCTTCCGCCTTGCCCAGCGGTGCGCGGCGGATCGCGGCTTCCGCCAGCCTTTGAATGCGCCAGTCGAGCGTGGTCGTCACATTTTGCGCGCCATAGACCGCGCCCGCCCGGTCGCGGGCCTGAGGCAGCACCCAGTCGGCAAAATAAGTGCCGCTGGTCGGATCGGGCGCTTCATGCACGTTGAGCCGGGCCGGGGGCAGGGCGTTGCGCTGGGCCTGGCTGATATAGCCCGCCTCCACCATCGCCTGCGTCACCAGCGCCGCCCGCTCCCGCGCACCTTTCAGATTGGCGGTCGGCGCAAGCCGGGAGGGCGCCTTCAGCAACCCGGCGAGCATCGCCGCCTGCGGGATGGTCAGCCGTTCGGGCTGGCGGTTGAAATAATGCAGCGACGCGGCCCGCAACCCATAGACATTATCCCCGAAATAGACGTTGGAGAGATAACGCTCCATGATCTGGTCCTTGGTCAGCCACGCTTCCAGCCAGAAGGCGATCAGCGCCTCCCGCGCCTTGCGGCCGAAAGTCCGGTCGCTGGAGAGGAACACGCCTTTGGCAAGCTGCTGGGTAATCGTGCTGCCACCCTGGGACGAGCCGCTGGACCAGAGATTATGCCATGCCGCCCGCGCTATGCCGCGTGGGTCGATCCCCCAATGGTTATAGAAACGCCGGTCCTCGATTGCCATGAAGGCCTGCGGCACATGTTTGGGCAGGGCGGCCACGGTGACGGGCCGGTCGATGATCGCGCCGCGCCGGGCGATCAGATGGCTGTCCGCCGACATCAAGCTGATGCTGGGCGGCGCGATGGGCTTCAGGGAACGGGACATCGGTGCCGTCACCGCCAGCCAGGCGATGACGATCATCAGCAGCGCCAGCAGCGCCGCGACTACCCATCCGCCGATCTGCACCCGCCGTTTCCAGGGCCTTGGCGGCGCGAAGGCGCTTGGCGGGCCAGCCCCGAAGGCGCGGGGCGGCAGGGTTTCGGGCTCCGGAATCGGCAGGGGGTCTTTCATCGCTTCGGTCATGCTGTGTTATTTGTCTGATACAGTCAAGCATGTCCCGTCGCGGGACAGCCCCGGGTTAACTTTGAATCGCGATGTTACAAATGGTAAAGAATCTCTTAACCTGTCGCCCATGAGAACGAGACCTCTAGTCCTGACGAGCGAGTCGGCCCGCCATCCGTTCCGCCAGCGGCTGCCGCGCCATGTCCTGCGCGTCGAAGAGTCGAGCGTGGCGCGCGAACGCCCACCGGTTTCCGACGATAATGACTGGAAGCTGTTCATGCTGAGCTTCGGCGCCTTCTTCACGGCTTTCTACAGCTTCATTTTCTAGAGCAATCCAAGACGTCCCCCTCCCGCAGGCGGGAGGGGTTAGGGGTGGGCGCGAGCGAAGCGAGCTTCTAGCTTAGCCTTTGAAGATCACCGCTGATGTCGCGTTAGCCCACCCCCTAGCCCCCTCCCGCCTGCGGGAGGGGGAATGTCCGCTTTCTTCCCATCAATCGCAGGCCTTGTGCAGCGTCCACGCGATCCACGCGCAGGGCAGGCACAGCGCCGCCACCAGCAGCAACTGGTTCACCACCGACAGCCCGGCGATGCTGAGGCTGATGGTGATCAGCGATCCGATCACCATCGCGCCCGAATTGACGATATTGTTCGCCGCGACCGTCCGCGCCGCCTCGCATTTCTCGACCGTGGTGGTGAGGAAGGCATAAAGCGGCACCACGAACATGCCGCCGAAGGTTGTCACGCATAGCAGGCAGATCGACAGCGGAATCGCCAGTGGATGGGACAGAAATCCCGCCAGCGAGAGCATCCGCCCGTCGGACCCCGCCATCCAGAGATCGCACACGATATGGAAGGCGATGATGCTGATTCCCATGCCGATCACGGAAGCCGGGGCATATTTGGCCGACACATGCCCCCCCAGCAGCCGGTTGATCGCGACCGAACCGATGGCGATGCCGATCGAAAAAATGCCCAGGAACAGGCTGGCGACCGACTTGTCGGCGCTCAGCACATTCTTGACCAGCGGCGGGAACTGGATGAACAGCACGGTGCCCACGGCCCAGAAGAAGCTGATCGCCATGATGGCAAGGTAAAGCCGCCTGATATGCATCGTTCCCCGCACCAGCGTGATCGAGGATCGGATGATATGAAAATCGATCGGCTGCCGCTCCAGCAGCGATGGGGCGGGCGGCACCTTGCGGCCGGCGAGCCAGCCGATCACGGCGGTCAGGATGATGCCGACCGCCGCCGCCTGTACCGGGATGACCCCGGCCAATATGGTCCCGGCCAGAATCGCGATATAGGTCCCCGCCTCGACCAGTCCGGTTCCGCCCAGCACTTCCTCATCATGCAGATGCTGCGGCAGAATCGCATATTTGATCGGCCCGAAGAAGGTCGAATGCACCCCCATGGCGAACAGCGCGACCAGCAGCAGCGGAATGGCGAGCGTATGGACCGCGATCCCGCTCCAGATCAGCGCCAGCCCGGCTGCGCCCACGGTCATGATGACGATTTCGGCCGCCTTGACGATGCGGATGATGGTCGCCTTGTCCCGCTGATCCGCCAATTGCCCGGACAGGGCGGATAGCAGGAAGAAGGGCAGGATGAAGACGCCCGTCGCCAGCGCGCTGAACCAGGTTTCCGATTTCTCGTCGTTATAGACGGTATAGACGACGAACAGCACCATCGCATTCTTGAACAGATTGTCGTTGAAGGCGCCGAGGAGCTGGGTGATGAAAAGCGGCAGAAAACGTCGCTTGTTGAGGAGCCTGAGAGAGGCTTGCATGGGCGAGGGGGTCTTCTTCGCTGTGGATGAGCGTGGCGGGGTCTAGCCATAGATGACTGGTCTGTCCAATCCTCCCGTGCGCGAAGGCGTGTCGCCTTGCTCGTGCGCCCGCTTGTGCGCGGGCGCTGACTGTGGCAGTCCGCCGCCATGCTGACGCTGCCCAATTTGCTGACGCTTTCGCGTATATTGACCGTACCCCTGCTGGTCGCCCTGCTCTGGCCCGCCGAAATCGGTGCGCGCTGGACCACAGGCTATATGTTGGCCTTCGCGCTCTATTGCCTGATGGGGATCACCGATTATTTCGACGGCTATCTCGCCCGGGCGCAGGGCGCGGTGTCGAGACTGGGCATTTTCCTCGATCCCATTGCCGACAAGATCATGGTCGGCGCGGTGATCCTGATGCTGTCGGCCACCCGCGACATTTCGGGCATCCATATCGCCGCCGCGATGATCATCCTTCTGCGGGAGATCGCCGTGTCGGGCCTGCGCGAATTTCTTGCCGGACTCCAGGTGTCCGTGCCGGTGTCCCGCCTCGCCAAATGGAAGACCACTTTTCAGCTCATCGCCCTGGGTGCGCTGATTCTCGCAGGCGCCGTCCCGCAATTCCCCTTCGTGCAACTGGTCGGCATCGCCACGTTGTGGGCGGCGGCAATCCTGACCCTGGTCACGGGCTGGGATTATCTGCGCGTCGGCATCAAGCATATGGATTGAGCGATGGCACGGCTTAGCCTCGTCTATTTCGCCTGGGTCCGCGAAGCCATCGGCCGGGATGAGGAGCAGGTCGAGCGGCCCGCCGCCGATGTCACCATCGGCGCGCTTATCGCTACGCTGGCGGCGCGGGGCGGCGGCTATGCCGAGGCCTTTGCGCGACCGGACAAGCTGCGCGCGGCGCTCGACCATCGCTTCGTGCCACTCGACAGCCCGATCGGGGAAGCGAAGGAACTGGCGATCTTTCCGCCGGTCACAGGCGGATGAGCAGCGTTTCCATCCAGACCGGGGATTTCGACCCGGCGGTCGAACTCGCCGCGCTGGAGGCGAGCGGCGGTGGCGGCGTCGCCAGCTTCACCGGCATCGTGCGGGGGGATGGCGGGCTGATCGCGCTCGAACTCGAACATTATCCGGCGATGACGACGGCGCAGGTCGAACGCATCGTTGCGGAGGCAAGCGAACGCTGGCCCTTGCTCGGGGTGCGGGTGATCCATCGCTTCGGGCGGCTGGAGCCGGGCGAGCGGATCGTCTTCGTCGGCACCGCCTCACGCCACCGCACGGCCGCGCTGGAGGCTTGCGCGTTCCTCATCGACTGGCTGAAATCGCAGGCGCCCTTCTGGAAGAAGGAGCATTTCGATGACCGCACCGCCTGGGTCGAAGCCCGCGTTGAGGATGATGTGAAGGCTGATAGTTGGAAGCGGTAATGCGCTCTGACTTACGCTGCCAAACCTCCGTGCTCCTGCGTAGGCAGGAGCCCAGTCCCGCCGTCTGAACTGGACTCCTGCCTACGCAGGAGCACGGTGATTCTTCGTCCAAGGCAACGCTCGTTGTCTAGGCCGTAAACTCATAAATGTCGCGTTCGAGGTTTGAGGCAAAAAGGCCCAGCACAAGGAGAGAGGGCGCAGGAATATGTCGATATTTCAAGCCCTCTCGACGCCGGGATGGGCCTTTTTGGTCAAATCCGCAGGACGCCAAAATGGCTTCCATCTCGAACCGAAATGCGCTTGCAAAGGTGTCCAACCTTCGCCGCGCGCATTTCGGCCCGATATGTTCGCCATTTTGGCGCCTCGAACGCGACATTTATGAGTTTACGGCCTAAGCCGCCCGGCTGACCTCCGGCAAATCCGCGGCATCGCGCAGCAGCTCCGCCAACAACCGGAATTCCTTGTCCCGCGGGCTGTTCTTGCGCCACACCAGCGCGATGTCGCGATGCGCCCGTTCCGACCGCAGCGGCCGGGCGGTGATCTGCGTATGGTCCAGCAGTCCGCTGGCGATCGCCATTTCCGGCATGATCGTCATGCCTAGGCCGTTATCCACCATCTGCACCAGCGTATGCAGGGATGTGCCCATCATCATCGCGCTCGCCCGGATCTCCGGCCGGTTGCAGGCAGCCAGCGCATGGTCCTTCAGGCAATGCCCGTCCTCCAGCAGCAGCAGCTTGGTCTCGTCGATCATCTCTGGCGTGATCCATTCGGGCGGATCGCGCGGATCATCCCGCGGGAAGGCGACATAGAGCCGGTCCTGGAACAATATTTCGCTGTCCAGTTCCCCGGTCGGAAAGGGCAGGGCCAGCAGCACGCAATCCACATTGCCATGCCGCAGGGATTCGATCGCCGCCTGCGTCGTTTCCTCGCGCAGGTAAAGCTTCAGTTCCGGCCGCTCGTTGCGCAGTTTGGGCAGCAGGCGGGGCAGCAGGAAGGGCGCGATGGTCGGAATGACGCTCATGCGCAATTCGCCGGTCAGCGGCTTGCCCGAAGCTTCCGCAATGGCGGCCAGTTCCTCCGCCTCGCGCAGCACGCGATGCGCCTTCTCGACGATGCGGTCGCCCAGCGCGGTGAAGCGCACCACCCGGCGGGTCCGCTCGACCAGCGTGATGCCGACCAGCGATTCCAGCTCGCGAATGCCCGCCGAAAGCGTCGACTGGGTCACGAAGCAACTGTCCGCCGCCTTGCCGAAATGGCCATGCTCCTTCAGCGCCACAAGATATTGTAGCTGCTTGAGCGTGGGCATGTAGCTCGACATTGATCGCCTTCCTCGATTGGAAAGCGCAATATAAGTGATTTAGCCGATATATCCAAGCCATTTGGCCACGCCGAACAGCGATGTCAGCGTGAGGATCGATCCCACGGCGATGAACAGCGTTCGTGGCGAGACGTGCCGGGCCAACTTCGCGCCGAAGGGCGCCGCGATCACGCCGCCGATCAGCAGGCCGATCGTGTAGGTGGTGAAGGTTTCCCATCCCAGATGCAGCAGGAAGGTGATGCTGATCGACAGGGTCAGGATGAATTCGACGCTGTTGACCGTGCCGATGGTGTGCCGCGGGCTCGATCCCTGGATCAGCAGGTTCGATGTCACCACCGGCCCCCAGCCGCCGCCGCCGGTCGCATCCATGAAGCCGCCGACAAGGCCCAGCGGCCCCACCCATTTGGGATCGCGCGCCTGGGGCGGGTAATGGAAACCGCGCCAGACCAGATAGACGCCGATCGCCGTCAGGTAGAATTGTACGAACGGCTTGATGACGGCGCCGTCGACATGGGACAGCAGATAGGCGCCCGTGACGCCGCCGATCACGCCTGGAATGATGAGCCGCGCGAACAGGCGCCAATCGACGTTGCGATGGGCGATATGGCTGATCGCGGATACGCCGGTGGTGAAGGTTTCCGCCGCATGCACGCTGGCCGACGCCCTGCTGGGCGGCACGCCGAGCGCCAGCAGCAGCGTGCTGGAAATGACGCCATAGGCCATGCCTAGGGCGCCGTCGATCATCTGGGCGCCGAAACCGATAAGAATGAAAGGCAGAATTTCGCCGAAATGGGCGATAAAGGTGTCGATCATTCAATGGTCCCTGTTATGATTGTCTACCGCCTTGATTGGTATATCACGGGCCGCCAAGAAACTTTCTGTTTTATCGGGCGAAGCCGAAATAGCCTGCCATCTGGAAAATTCATCCTTTTGCGCTTATGTACCAGTTGGTCGGTTTCATCAGGGGCGCTGCATGCTGCGCAATCTTATTGCTTATCTGGACTCGGTCAAATCCCGCGACCCTGCTCCGCGCTCGCGCGCCGAAATCCTGCTCTATCCGGGCGTCTGGTCGCTGGCCTTCCATCGCGTGGCGCATCGCCTCTATCGCACACGGCTCTATTTCCTGGCCCGGGCGGTGAATCATTTTTCCCGATTCCTGACCGGCAACGACATTCATCCGGGCGCCCGAATCGGCAAGCGCTTCTTCATCGACCATGGCTTCACGGTCGTTGGCGAGACGGCGGAGATCGGTGATGACGTCACCCTCTACCAGAATGTGACGCTGGGCGGCACCGACCCCGCGAACGGCATCGCCGGCAAGCGGCATCCCACGCTGGAGGACGGCGTCATTGTCGGGTCCGGCGCGCAGGTCCTGGGCCCGGTGCGCGTCGGCGCCCGAGCCCGCGTGGGAGCCAATGCCGTCGTGACCAAGGATGTGAAGGAAGGCGCCACCATGGTCGGCATTCCCGCCCGCGCCATGCTGGTCGACGTGACCGCCTATCAGCGCGAATTCCTGCCCTATGGCACGCCTTGCTCCGACTGTTTCGATCCGGAAAAGCAGAAACTGGAACTGCTTCAGTGCGAGGTCGAGCAATTGCAAAAGCGTCTGGCTGAACTGCTTGCGGAACGGGGGGATGCGCCTGGCGAGAAGGTTCCGCTCCTTAAGGAGCGTGGCCGCGCCTGATGAGCAATGTGACGCCGTTTCCGTCGCAAGAGGCCCAGGGCGTAAGGGCTTCCTCCGGTCAGACCGGTTTCGATCGTCTCGAACTCCAACGGATCATGGATCTTTACGGCCGCATGGTCGCCGCCGGCCATTGGCGCGACTATGCGATCGACATGGGCCGCGAAGCCGCGATTTTCTCCGCCTTTCGCCGGGCGGCCGAACGTCCGGAATTCCGCATCGAAAAACGGCCCTCCCTGCGCAACCGGCAGGGCATGTGGGCGCTGATCGGGGAGGCGGGCCATGTGCTGAAGCGCGGCGCCGAACTCCAGGGGATTCTCGCGCCTGTCGAACGGCGCTTGCTCAAGATCGTGGGGGATTGAGGCGTACGCGGTCCGCAGAGGCATCGGCGGAAGAGTGTATATTGGGTGGTTTCCCGCTATTCCCCCCTCGTCACCCCGGACTTGATCCGGGGTCCCGCTTTCTTCTCTCGTCCGCGCCTAGCCCAAGGCAGCGGGACCCCGGATCAAGTCCGGGGTGACGGAGAACTAATGTCAGCAACTGGCCACCCTCCCGCCAAACGCGGCGATTTGCCGTTCGGCAAGACCGGAATCATCAGAAGAGCGATCATCCCTGACCCTACGGCATTGTGGAAGATGCCTCCTTCCCACCCACAGCTCCAAGATTCGGCCTTTTTCGCCGCCTGCGTAAATGATAGCGCCTTCCCGGAAATCATGAAGGAGAGGCTTGGCCCATGAGCTTGCCGGCATTTTTGAAAGGCCGTTTGTCCCTGCCGCTGATCGGCTCCCCGATGTTCATCGTCTCGCAGCCGTCGCTCGTGATCGCCCAGTGCCGCGCCGGGATCGTCGGGGCCTTTCCTTCGCTCAATGCCCGGCCCTCGGGTGTGTTCGAACAATGGCTCCAGCAATTGGGAGAAGCTTTGACGGAGCAGGATGCGCCTTTCGCCGTCAACCTGATCGTGCACAAGACCAACAGCCGGCTGGAGGAGGATCTTGCCCTCTGCGTCAAATATCGCGTGCCGATCGTGATCACATCGCTCGGCGCGCGGGAGCATGTGAACGAGGCGGTGCATAGCTATGGCGGCATCGTCCTGCATGACGTCATCAACAATGTCTTCGCGCGCAAGGCGATCGAGAAGGGCGCCGACGGCCTGATCGCGGTCGCGGCGGGGGCGGGCGGCCATGCCGGCACCCTGTCACCCTTCGCTCTGGTGGAGGAGATCCGCGCCTGGTTCGACGGCCCGCTCGCCTTGTCGGGCGCGATCGCCACCGGACGCTCGATCGCGGCGGCGCGGATGATGGGGGCCGACTTCGGCTATATGGGTTCCCCCTTCATCGCGACGGAGGAAGCCAATGCCGAACCGGCCTATAAGCAGATGATCGTCGACAGCGGCGCGGGCGACATCGTCTATTCGGACTATTTTACGGGCGTGCTCGGCAATTATCTGCGCCCCAGCATCGCCGCCGCGGGGCTGGACGCCGACAAGCTGCCCAAGGCGGCGGACATGGATTTCGCCAGCATCGCAGGCGGCGACAAGAAGGCCTGGCGCGACGTCTGGGGCGCGGGGCAGGGGATTGGCGTGATCGACAAGATTCAGCCCGCGGCCGATTTCATCGCGCAGCTCAAGGCGGAATATCAGGCTGCGGTCACCGCTTTCGGCGCGTGACCGACCACCTTCGCCTCGCCGGTCGGATCAGAGGAATCCGCGCAATTCGGCCATGAAGCGGTCGAACTGGTCATGGTGCAGCCAGTGACCCGCATCCGCGAATTCGACCAGCCGGGCATCCTGGAAATGCGCTGCGCGTCCGTCCTTCACCGGATTGGACGCCCAGCTATCCAGCCCCAGGCACAGGAGCGTCGGGCATGTGATCCGCGTCCAGAATTCGGGTAGGTCCATGTCGCTCCAGGCCTGCGGCGCCGGATCGTGCAGATAAGGGTCGAATTTCCAGCGGTAACTGCCATCCTCGTTGCGATTGACGCCATGAATGGTGAGGTGCATCGCCTGCTCGACCGACAGATGGTCGTTGCGTTCCCGCATGCGCGCCACCGCCGCCTCTATGGTCGGGTAATGGCGCCGGGTCTGTCGCGCGCGGGTTCGCCGCTTTTCGATCCATTGCAGCCATTGGTCGGGCACGGGCTTCTTCGTCTGCTCCTCGATCCGGCCCGGCGACAGGCCCAACCCCTCTATGGCGACGATCTTGGCGACCTTTTCCGGGAACAGCCCGGCATAGCGCAGGACGATCGAACCGCCCAGCGAATGGCCGACCAATATCACCGGATCACGGCCCAGTTGCTCGATCAACTGCGCCAGGTCGTAGACATAATTCTCCATCATATAGGAGCCTTCGGCCGACCAGGCGCTGTCGCCATGGCCGCGCAGGTCGGGCGCGATGATGTGATAATCCTTCGCCAGCGCCCGCGCCGTCCAGTCCCAGCTCCGCGCATGGTCGAACCCGCCATGCACCAGGACCAGCGTCGGGGCCGCGCTGTTGCCCCAGTCCAGATAGTGGAGGCGCATACGCAGCGACGTGTAGAAATGCGAAGTCGGCGCGGCTTGCGAGTTCATGCGATCCTGCGAACTGGTGGAAAGGGAGCGGACGATGGTCATGCCTCTTTGGCGAACTCTCCCATGCTTGCAAGGGGTAAGGGCAGGGAAATCCCTGTTTTGCGCATGTTTGGTCAAATTTTGGTAAAGATCGGACTTACAGATCGTCCGAATGGGCGGCCAGCCTGACGAGCTTCTGCCCGCCTTGCGTCACGGCCGTCACGATGCGCGCCAGCTCGGCCTGCTTGAACGGCTTGTCGAGCCGGGGCCGCTTGGTCATGGTCAGCGGCAATTCGGCAAAGCCGGTTATGATGACGACCGGCAGGCCGGGCAGCCTCTCCTCAATCTCATCCGCCAGTTGCGTGCCGCTCATGCCCGGCATGGCGAAGTCGGTGAT
Organism: Sphingobium sp. 15-1; assembly: GCF_013375535.1. Lineage (GTDB taxonomy): Bacteria > Pseudomonadota > Alphaproteobacteria > Sphingomonadales > Sphingomonadaceae > Sphingobium > Sphingobium aromaticivastans. Next base: position 1,249,112 of record NZ_JABXJG010000001.1, on the reverse strand, counting down.
GACCAGGTCGACGCTGCCCTGTTCCAGAACGCGCAGCGCATCCAGGCCGGATGTCGCCAGGAACACCGTATGTCCCAGCTCCTCCAGCATGCCGGCAGTGTTGGTCAGCACCAGATCGTCATCGTCCACCGCCAGGATGACGAGCGGCTCCGTGACCATCAGTGCCGGCATGTCGGGCATGGCCGCCGCCTGTTCCGCCATCGTGCCCGCCGGCGCGACGGGCAGCCACAGCGATACGGTGGTCCCTTGTCCTGGTTCGCTGAGGATGGTCAGCGAACCGCCGCATTGCTCGGCAAAGCCATGCACCATGGACAGGCCCAGGCCCGTGCCCTTACCGATCCCCTTGGTGGTGAAAAAGGGTTCGCGCGCCCGTTCCAGCGTCGCCGCGTCCATCCCTTCGCCCTCGTCGATGATCGACAGGCGCACATAGCGGCCGCCGTCCGGAACGGGCCGTTGCGCCTGCGGCAGCGTCTCTTCCGCGCCCTCGATGATGATCCGCCCGCCGCCGGGCATCGCATCCCGCGCATTCACCGCCAGGTTGAGCAGCGCCAGTTCCAATTGCGCCGGATCGGCCTTGGCGGCGCTCAGATGCAGGGGGAAGCGCGTTTCGATGGTCACGCCCGCGCCCAGCGTCGTCTTCAGCAGATCGGCCATGTCCCGCACCAGCCCGACGCAATCCACGCTTTGCAGCTTCAGCTCCTGCTTGCGCGCAAAGGCCAGCATCCGCTGCGTCAGCGTGGCTCCGCGCTCGGCGGCGGTCATGGCGTTGTCGATATAGCGCGACACGTCCGCCCCGGTCGCCAGCCGCTGCCTCGCCAGGTCCAGGCTGCCGACGATCACCGCCAGCAGATTGTTGAAATCATGCGCGACGCCGCCGGTCAGCTTGCCGATGGCGTCCATCTTCTGCGCCTGGAAGATCGCCTCCCGCGCCTCATCCAGCGCTAACTGCGTCTCGCGCCGTTCGGTGAGGTCACGGGTGATCTTGGCGAAGCCGATCAGCTCGCCGTCTGCCTCCCGGATCGCGTCGATGATGACATGCGCCCAGAAGCGCGATCCGTCCTTGCGGATGCGCCATCCCTCCGCCTCGAACCGGCCTTCCCGCGCAGCCGTTTCCAGCGCGCGAGAGGGCAGGCCGGCCATGCGGTCCTCCTCCGGATAGAAGCGGGCGAAATTCTGGCCCAATATCTCTTCGGTCTTATAGCCCTTGAACCGCTCCGCCCCCGGATTCCAGCTCGTGATCGTCCCCACCGGGTCGAGCATGTAGATCGCATAGTCCGTCACGCCCTGCACCAGCAGGCGGAATCGTTCCTCGCTGCGCCGCAATTCCTCTTCTGCGGCGCGGCGTTCGGTGAGGTCGCGGGTGACCTTGGCGAAGCCGATCAGTTGACCGCCCGGCTCGCGGATGGGATCGATGACGACATGCGCCCAGAAGCGCGATCCGTCCTTGCGCACGCGCCATCCCTCCGCCTCGAACCGGCCCTCCTGCTCGGCGGTTTCCAACGCCAGCGCGGGAAGCCCGACCGCCTGATCCTCCGGCGTGTAGAAGCGGGAAAAATGCTCACCGATGATCTCTTCGGCTTCATATCCCTTGAACCGGCGCGCGCCGGCGTTCCAACTGACGATGATGCCGTTGGGCGACAGCATGTAGATCGCATAGTCGGTGACGTTCTGGACCAGCAGCTCGAAGCGGTTTCCAGATCCTTCCGGTGCCGCCGTGCTCATTGAGGGGTTCCCATGGAATAATCTTGTGCAGCGGGACAACGCTCCTGCGTGGCGGACGTTCCGCTTGCGAAAGCGATTGTTCGCTGACGCCGGGCCGCCGTCGCCATTGACTTGCCCGTGCCCTCCGCGCCAAGGAAGCGCCTCTCCAGGGAGATTGGACGCATATGGGCAAGACCGCAGGAATCACCGTCATAGGCGAAGCGATGCTGGAATTGAGCCGCGCTTCGAAGGAGGGCTGGAACCTGCGTTATGGCGGCGACGTCATCAACACCGCCCTCCATCTCGCCCGCTGCGGCGACAAGGTGCGTTTCGCCAGCGCGGTCGGCGCCGATCCGATGAGCGCGGATCTGCGCGCCGCCTGGGAGGGGGAGGGGATCGACACCTCGCTGCTCCTCTCCGCCGAAGGGCGCTTGCCGGGGCTCTACGCCATCGAAACCGACGCGCAGGGCGAGCGCAGCTTCCATTATTGGCGGGGGGAGGCCGCCGCCAAGCGCATGTTCGACCTGCCCGGAAGTGCCGCCATGGCGCAGCAGGCGGCGGAATCGGAACTGCTTTATTTCTCTCTCATCACCCTGGCCATCCTGCCCGAAGAGGCGCGGGAAAAGCTGCTGGCCCTGTGCGAAGCGGTGCGCGCGAACGGCGGCAAGGTGGCGTTTGACGGCAATTACCGCGCCCGCCTTTGGCCCGACGCCGCGACTGCCTGCGGCTGGCGCGACCGCGCCATCGCCTTGAGCGACATCGGCCTGCCCACCCTGGCCGATGAGGTCGAGATGGGCGAGGCGGACGATGCCGCCGACGCCGCCCGCCGCTGGGGCGCCGGGGAGGGGCGGGAGGTCGTGGTGAAATTGGGTGCCGAAGGCTGTCTGGTGGATGGCGAGGTCGTCGCTCCGCCCGCCAAGCTCAGCGTCGTCGATTCGAGTGGCGCGGGCGATGCGTTCAACGGTGGCTATCTCCATGCCCGCCTTGCTGGCCGATCCCCGCGGGAAGCCGCGCTGGCGGGCCATCGCCTTGCGGGCTGGAACATCGGCCGTCGCGGCGCCATCCCGGCCCGCGACGCCGACGCGCCCTATGCCGACCTTTGAAATTCTCCGCAGCGACGTCGTTGACGCCATCCGGATCAACGGCTAAGTCGCCTTTCATCCGGGCGGGTGTAGCTCAATGGCAGAGCAGAAGCTTCCCAAGCTTACGACGAGGGTTCGATTCCCTTCACCCGCTCCAGATTTTTCTGATATTTCAATATATTGCGTTGAACTCGCCGTGAGCGCGTTCTTGACGGCCCGATTGCGCGCAACCGGCCATTTGCAGACATGAAATCCTCCCTGCGCAAAGCGTGGGGAGGGGGACCAGCCGAAGGCTGGTGGAGGGGAAACTGCGCAGGTCGTGCCCTCTTCCCCTCCACCATCGGCTGCGCCGACGGTCCCCCTCCCCATCTATCGATGGGGAGGATTTAAAATGTCTGCCATCCCCAAAAAATCACCCCACCTGCCGCTTCGCGAGCTTCCTCGCTAGCGTCCTTCGATGCATGCCCAATCGCCGCGCCGCTTCGGAAATGTTGAAGTCGCTATCCTTCAGCACTTCATGGATATGCTCCCATTCCAGCGTCTTGATCGACGTCGGGCGCGGCCCCAGCGGCGTGGAGGGGTCGCCTGCCGACCGGGCGAAGGCCGCCTCTATGTCATCGCTGTTGGACGGTTTCGCCAGATAGTTGGACGCGCCCAGCTTGATCGCCTCCACCGCCGTGGCGATGCTGGCGAAGCCGGTCAGCACGACGATCACCATCGCCGGATCATGGGCATGGAGCGTCTGCACGCAGACCAGCCCGGACTCCGCCCCCAGCTTCAGGTCGACCACCGCAAAGCCCGGCTTGCTGCCCGCCAGCACCAGTTCGAGCGCGGCATGGCTGTCCGCCGTCAGCACCACATAGCCGCGCCGCTCGAAGGAGCGCTTGAGCGTCTTGGCAAATGCCTCATCATCCTCGACGATCACCAGCAAGCGCTCAGACATCGGCATTTCCCTCTTCCATCGCCACGGTGCCCAGCGGCAGGCGCAACAGGATCAGCGCCCCGCCATCCGCGCCATTGCTTGCCGATACGCTGCCGCCCAGCTTGCGCACGACATTGACGACCAGGAAGAGGCCCAGGCCGTGACCTTCCTTGCCCTTGCTCGATCGGTAGGGCTTGCCGAAATCCTCCAGCATGGCCTCGGAAAAGCCGCTGCCATTGTCGCGCACCGCGATGTTGAGCGAACTGCTGTCGCGCCCGACCAGAAGGTCGATATAGGTCGCGCCCGCTTCCCGCGCATTGTCGAGCAGATTACCGATCGCCTGCCGGATCACCGGATCGGCAATGATGCGCGGATAGTCATGCGGCCCGAAATCGCAGCGCAGCGGCATGCCGGGATTGGCCCTGCGCCACTCCATGGCGATGCCGTCGATGAAATCGCGCACATTGGTGACTTCGGGCGCCTCGCCCCGCGCCTCGCCGGAAGACAGGAGGATGCCGGTCACGATCGCCTTGCAGCGCTGGACCGCCGCTTGCATCTCCTCCACTTCTTCCACCAGGTCGGGATGGCCGGTGATTTCCGGCATATGCTTCCAATCGCCCAGCACCACGGCGAGCTGAGACAGGGGCGTGCCCAGTTCATGCGCCGCGCCCGACGCCAGCAGGCCCATTCGGATGATATGTTCCTCCTCCGCAGCCTGTTGCCGCAGTTTCGCCAGATAGGCGTCCCGCACCTGGAGGTTGCGTGTCACCGGCAGCACGAACAGCACCAGCAGCACCGCGATCATGGTCAGGCAGATCCAGGCGCCGATGATATGCAGATCGAACAAATGGCCTTCCAGCACGCCATTCAGGTCCAGCGGCCGATAATGCAGCGCCAGCAGTCCCGCGCAGAGCGCCGATACGAAGACGATCCCCCAGACGCTCCAGCGGTCGAGCAGCACCGCGCCCAGCGCCACCTGCACCAGATAGAGCGAGATGAAGGGATTGGTCGCCCCGCCGGAGAGATAAAGCTGCGCCGTCAGCAGCAGCACGTCGAACAGCAGCGAGAGGAACAGTTCCGCGTGGGACACGTCGGTCCGCTTGCGCAGAACGCCGAAGCTCAGGCCATTCATCAATATCGCCATGCCCGCGACCAGCAGCATCGGGGCGATGGGCAGTCGGATGCCCATGACGAAATGCACCGCCAATATGGTGATGAGCTGGCCCGCAATCGCGAGCCAGCGCAATTGCACCAGCAGCGCCAGATTCTTGCGGCCCGCAGCATCGGCCGGCCACTGGCTGGGCTGCCAGAGGGTGCTGATCGGCAGGTTCCGGTTCATCCCCGGCGGTCTTTCCGCTCCTGACGCATGACGAACATGTACGCGCCCGCGACCATCGCCGCCAGCACGAACCATGTGATCGCATATTGCAGGTGGCTGTTGGGGAATTTGATGACGGTGAGGCCGCCGACCGGCAGGCTGTCGGGATCGCGGGCGGCGTCGGCGTCGATGAAATAATCGGCCAGTGGTCCCTTGATCCCGCGCGCCGCGCCGATGGCGGCGACGTCGCGGGAAAACCAGCGATCCGCCGCCGGATCGTTGGAGCGCAGGAAACCGCCGCCCGGTTCGCTCAGGCGCAGCAGCCCCGTCACATGAACCTCGCCCTGCGGCCGTGTATAATCCCGGCGCTTGTCGGGCGGCACGAAGCCGCGATTGACGATCAGGGTAAAGCCCTGGTCGGTGACGAGCGGCGTCAGTACCCAGAAACCGGGGCCGCGCACGGTCACCGCCTGTACGAGCGCAGTCTTGTCGTGAAGGAAATGGCCCGAAATCCTCACCCGGCGATATTCATCGGCCCTTGCGGCGGCACGGGGAGCGGGGATGGGGAGGGCGTGGATTCGCGCATCGACGCGGGCGATCAGGTCGCGCTTCCAGCCGAGGCGCTGGATCTGCCAGCCGCCGAGCGCACAAAATCCTGCGAAAAAGAAAAGGGCGATCAGCGTCAGGCCGATCAGAAAGGCCGGGGAGCGCTTGCCGCGCGCCCCGTCTTGGGCCGTTTTCACGGCATTTCGCTCATATTCTGCATCGTCGACATGTCGTGCATGGCGCTCATGTCCATGTCCGCATGCGGCATCATGTTGGCGTTGAGGTGGTACATGACCCACAGCGATCCCGACAGGACGATGACGACCAGAACGATGGTCAGCATCATCGCCATGAACGACCAGCCGCCTTCGACGCGGGTGTTCATGTGCAGGAAGTAGATCATGTGGACCACCACCTGAACCGCGGCAAAGCCCATGATGACCACGCCGGTCAGCTGCGGATCGTCCAGCACGCCGCTCATCACCAGCCAGAAGGGGATGGCCGTCAGGATCACCGACAGACCAAAGCCGATCATGTAGCTGCCGTAGCTGCCGTGCGAGCCTTCTTCATGATGCCCATGGTCGTGGCTGTCATGATGGCCATGAGGATGGACAGCGTCGCTCACCGCAGGACTCCCATCAGATAGACAAAGGTGAAGACGCCGATCCAGATGACGTCGAGGAAGTGCCAGAACATCGACAGACACATCAGCCGGCGCTTGTTGGCCGGGATCAGGCCTTTCTTCGCGACCTGCACCATCAGCGTGATCAGCCAGATCGAACCGAAGGTGACGTGCAGCCCGTGGGTGCCCACCAGCGTGAAGAAGGAGGACAGGAACGCCGAACGCTGCGGCCCCGCACCCTCATGGATGAGGTGCGAGAATTCGTAGAGTTCGATGAACAGGAACGCCCCGCCGAACAGCAAAGTGACGACCAGCCAGCCCTGCGTGGCGCTGACCCTGTTCTTCTCCATCGCCAGCATGGCGAAGCCGTAGGTGATCGACGAGAAGAGCAGCATCGCGGTGTTGAGCGCGATGAGCGGCAGGTCGAACAGGTCCTTCGGTCCTGGCCCGCCGGCATAGCTGCCGCCCAGCACCGCATAGGTGGCGAAGAGGATGGCGAAGATGAGACAGTCGCTCATCAGATACATCCAGAAGCCCAGATTGGTGCTGTGGCCTTCGTGGAGGTGCGGCTCTACGGGCAGGTGGTAGGCCCGCTCTTCCCGATGCGCCATTGCAGTTGCGCTAGTCATGAGTGTCAGGCTCCTACCGCCGCGAGGGTACGCGTGCGCTCATCCTCGGTGCGCGTGACGACATCCTGCGGGATGTGGAAGTCGCGCTTGTAGTTGAAGGTGTGGCCGATCGCGACCGCGACGAGGCTCACAAAGCTGAGGCCCGCGAGCCACCAGATGTACCAGATCAGCGCAAAGCCGCAGAGCGTCGCCAGACCCGCGAGGATCACGCCCGCGCCGGTGCTGCCCGGCATATGGATCGGCTGGTAGCCGGAGAGCGGACGCTGATAATTGTTCCGCTTCATGTCCGCCCATGTGTCGGTGTCATAGACGACCGGCGTGAAGGCGAAATTATACTCCGGCGGCGGCGAACTGGTCGCCCATTCCAGTGTGCGGCCATCCCAGGGATCGCCGGTTTCGTCCTTCAGCTCCTCGCGCTTCCAGATGGAGACCGCGAACTGGACCAGCATGGCGCCGATGCCCGCCGCGATGATCGCAGCGCCGACGGCGGCAATGATGAACCAGATGTGGATCGACGGATCGTCGAACACGCGCATACGGCGGGTGACGCCCATCAGGCCGAGGATGTAGAGCGGGGTGAAGGCCATCCAGAAACCGATCTGCCAGCACCAGAAGCTCACCTTGCCCCAGAAGACATTGAGCTTGAAGCCGAATGCCTTGGGCCACCAGTAATTGATCGCCGCGAACAGGCCGAACAGCACGCCGCCGATGATCACATTGTGGAAGTGCGCGATCAGGAACAGCGAGTTGTGCAGCACGAAGTCCGCGGGCGGAACGGCGAGCAACACGCCGGTCATGCCGCCGATCGTGAAGGTCAGCATGAAGGCGACGGTCCACATCATCGGCAGCTCGAAACGGATCTTGCCGCGATACATGGTGAACAGCCAGTTGAAGAGCTTCGCCCCCGTCGGGATCGAGATGATCATCGTCGTGATGCCGAAGAAGCTGTTGACGCTGGCGCCCGACCCCATGGTGAAGAAGTGGTGCAGCCACACGAGGTAGGACAGCACCATGATGCAGCAGGTCGCATAGACCATGGAGGTGTAGCCGAAGAGGCGCTTGCCCGAGAAGGTCGAGGTGACTTCTGAGAAGACGCCGAACAGCGGCAGGATGAGGATGTAGACTTCCGGGTGGCCCCAGATCCAGATGAGGTTGACGTACATCATCGGATTGCCGCCGAAATCATTGGTGAAGAAGGCGGTGCCGGCATAGCGGTCGAGCGACAGCAGGACGAGCGTCGCGGTCAGGATGGGGAAGGACGCGACGATCAGGATGTTCGCGCAGAGCGAGGTCCAGGTGAACACCGGCATCTTCATGAGGGACATGCCCGGCGCGCGCATTTTCACGATGGTCGCGATCAGGTTGATGCCGGACAATGTCGTGCCGACACCGGCCACCTGTAGCGCCCAGATATAATAGTCGACACCCGTCGCGGGACTGTAGGCCAGCCCCGAAAGCGGCGGATAGGCAAGCCAGCCGGTCTGGGCGAACTCACCCAGGAACAGCGACATCATCACCAGCACCGCGCCGCCCGTGGTCATCCAGAAGGAGAAATTGTTGAGGAACGGGAAGCTGACGTCGCGGGCGCCGATCTGCAATGGGACGATATAGTTCATCAAGCCGGTGATGAACGGCATCGCCACGAAGAAGATCATGATGACGCCATGGGCCGTGAACACCTGATCATAATGGTGGGCGTTGAGATAGCCCTCCGACCCGTTGAAGGCGAGCGCCTGCTGTAAGCGCATCATGATCGCGTCGGCAAAGCCGCGCAGAAACATGATGAGGCCCAGCACCATGTACATGATGCCGATCTTCTTATGGTCGACGCTGGTGAACCACTCCTTCCAGAGATAGCCCCAGAGCTTGAAATAGGTGAGCGCCGCGACGACCGCCGCGCCACCCAGCACCACCGCCGCGAAGGTCGCGACGATGATGGGCTCATGCCATGGGAAGCTGTCCCATGTCAGACGACCAAAGATCATCTGTGCTGTTGTCATTGTGCCAGTCATGGGCCTTACCGATGCTGCGCGTGCGCGTCAGCGCCGCTGTGGGAAGAGTGATCGGCTGGAGCCTCGGTGGCCCCCGGTGCGTCCGGCGCGGTCTGCACGCCTTCATTGCGCTCGGTCTGATCGATCACATGGCTGTTGGGGAAGTCGTAGCGAAGGCCTTCGGTCTCATGCGCCGATTCCTTGCCCGCGCCGCCCATCATGTTGATGTGCATCAGCTCGCCCATGCAGCGCTGGCCGGGCTTGGGACAGAGGTTCACGACCGCGTCGAACAGCTTGGGATCGACGGCGGAGAAATAGGCGACCGGGGCCTTCTCGCTGGGCTTGGCGAGCGTCAGATAGACATTGCGGTCCAGATTGACGTCACCAGCCTTCACCTTCGCCACCCAGCCGTCGAAACCGGCCCGGTCGAGCGCCTTGTAGGCAAAGCGCATATGGCTGAAGCCCGCGCCCGAATAGTTGGCGGAAAAGCCCACGCCACCCACAGCCTTGTTGGCGACCGCATGCAACTGCGTCTTCATGCCCGGCATCGCATAGATCTGCCCGGCCAGTTCAGGAATGTAGAAGCTGTTCATGACCGTCGAGGCAGTGATGTCGAAGCGCACCGGCACATTGGTCGGGATCGCCAGCTCATTGACCGTGGCGATGCCCAGTTCCGGATAGATGAACAGCCATTTCCAGTCGAGCGCCACGACCTCGACGGTCAGCGGCTTCACCTTGGGGTCGATCTTCGTCTGCGCGTCGATCCGGTCCAGCGGCCGATAGGGGTCCAGCTTGTGCGTGCTCACCCAGGTCAACGCGCCCAGGCAGATGATGATCAGCAGCGGGGCGGACCAGATCAGCAGTTCCAGCTTGGTCGAATGATCCCAATCCGGATCATATTCCTTTTCCGCCGCCTGGTTCGCAGAGCGGTAACGCCAGGCGAAAAAGACGACCAGCGCCATGACGGGAATGACGATCAGCAGCATCAGCGCGGTCGAGATCAGGATCAGGTCGCGCTGCTGCACCGCAATATCGCCCGACGGGTTCATCACGACCCAGTTGCATGCCGTCAGCGGCAGCGCCAGAATCGGAGCGGACCAGCGGAAAATTCGGGTCCAGTTGGGGAAGAGGGGGTGTGGCATGAGCGCGCGCTAACCCGTCCACAGGGAGTCGAACAGTGGGCAATTTGTCCCATAGTGCGCAGGTGCAAAAAATGCTTGGATTGCGGGATACTGCTTAGACTCTGCCGGTTTTCTGTTATGTTGCCTGTTCGTGGCCACCGGCAGAACAGAAAAAGGTTCCGGTGGCTTAAGCCAAGGAGCGGATGCCTATGAGTTCACAGGCCATGACCTTCACCTCCCGATCGCTGGAGGATGATGCGCGCCTGATCAATGCGCGGGACCACAAGATCGCGCCGGGTGATATTTCCATCGGAGTCATCATCGGTCGCACCTCCGAATTCTTCGATTTCTTCGTCTATGCCATCGCTTCGGTCATCGTTTTCCCGCACCTGGTATTCCCTTATGTGGATGCCCTGACCGGCACGCTTTATTCTTTCGCGATCTTTTCCGTCGCCTTCATCACGCGGCCCATCGGCTCGCTGATCTTCATGGCCATCGACCGCCATTTCGGTCGGGGCACGAAACTGACCGTGGCCTTGTTCCTGCTGGGCGGATCGACCGCGTCGATCGCCTTCATGCCGGGATATGAGACCATTGGCCACTATGCAGCGGTCGTATTGGTCATTTTGCGCGCCGCGCAGGGGATCGCGCTCGGCGGAACCTGGGACGGCCTCGCCTCGCTGCTCTCGCTCAACGCGCCGCGGCATCAGCGCGGCTGGTACGCCATGGTGCCGCAGCTTGGCGCGCCGCTGGCGCTGCTGGTGGCGAGCGGCCTGTTCGCCTTCTTCCTGATGACGCTGTCGGACGCGGATTTCCTCGACTGGGGCTGGCGCTATCCCTTCTTCGTCGCCTTCGCGATCAACGTCGTGGCGCTGTTCGCCCGCCTGCGCATCGTCGTGACGCATGAATTCGAGCGCCTGTTCGAACAGAAGGATCTGCAACCGTCCGAAGTGCTGCCCACCGTCAAGGCGGAAGGGCGCAACATCATCATCGGCGCCTTCGCTCCACTGGCCAGCTTCGCGCTGTTCCACATGGTGACGGTCTTCCCGCTGAGCTGGGTCGCGCTGTTCACGAAACAGCCGCTGGAACGCTTCCTGATCATCGAGATGATCGGCGCGTCGGTTGGCCTGCTCGCCATCGTCGTCTCGGGCTTCATCGCGGACCAGATCGGCCGCCGCTCGCTGCTGGCATGGTCGGCTCTCGGCATCGCGATCTTCAGCGTCATGGCGCCGTTGCTGCTCAATGGCGGCGATCTGGGTGAGGTCGCCTTCATGATCCTGGGCTTCATGCTGCTGGGCCTGGCTTTCGGCCAGTCGTCAGGCGTGGTGGCGTCCAACTTCGCCACCGAAGCGCGCTATACCGGATCGGCGCTGACCTCCGACCTTGCATGGCTGGTCGGCGCGGGCTTCGCTCCGCTGGTGGCGTTGCTGCTGTCGGTGAAGTTCGGTCTGGCCGCCTCGGGCATCTACCTGCTCTCGGGCGCGGTGGCGACCATGGTGGCGCTCTACGTCAACAAGGAACTGGCGGCCCGCGACCGCTGAGAAGGAAAGGGGGGAGGCCTTATCGCTTCCCCTTCATTCGCGCCAAAGCCCTGCGATCGAACCATCCTGTCGGCAAGGGCCGGGGCCGAAAACGCGGCAACCATTCGCCGTAAAGCGCATCCATGCGAACCGGCAACCCCGATACTCCGTCACGTGCCATGATGTCGGAAATGATCCGGTTCTGGAAATAGCGCAGCGAATAATTGATCATCCGCCGATATTGCATGTGCAGCGTGGAGGGCCGCAGCAGGCTCACCGCCTCGCAGCGAAAGCCCGCATCCTCGCACGCCAGCACCCGCTCTCGATCCCAATCGGCATCGCGCCCCAGATCGGTATGCGCCCAGGCGGCCACCAGCCCATCGTCTCCCACCAGATCCTCTGGCAAGCGCAAGCCCCGCGCCCGGATTGCCGCGACGAACCGTCCGGGCAGCGCATAAAGATCACCGAACAGCCCCCGCTCATCCCGCAGGCTCTGGCGATAGGCCTCGACCGACCGCCCATTGACCGGCATCCCCGCAGCCGCATGGGCCTCAGGCCGTGCCGCCAACGCCGCCGTCAGCGCGTCGATCGACCCGGCGACGATTTCGGCATCGCCATCCATGAAGATGACGGCATCCTCATCGCCGCTGAGCAGGTCGTGGACGAAATGATTCCATGTCCGCGCCTTGCCACCGGCGGCCATGTCATGGACGATGACATTCGTTCGTCCGCCGCTCGCCTCCCGCGCCCGCGCCGCAGTGGTGTCCGTCGACCCGTTCACCAGCACGTGAAAGACGATGTCCGCCCGGTCCAGCGGCAAGGACGCCAGGCACAGCCCGATCCGCCGCTCCTCCTGATGCGCGAATATGCCGACGGCGATCCGCACCTTCAGCGGAAATCCCAGCTCTGCTGCTTATGCTGCGTCAGATCGAGGCCTTCTTCCTCCTCCCGCGCGCCGATCCGGGCTGGCACGATCACCGACAGCATCAGGGCGATGATCGCTGATCCGGCCATCGCCCACAGCGCCACCACCGCTATGCCGATGACCTGCGCGACGATGGTGCCGCCAAGGCTGATCCCCGCCGCGAAGCCGACTCCGCCCAATGCCGGTAGTACGAAGGGAACCAGCAACAGCACCCCTATCAGCCCACCCAGCCCGTGGATCAGGAACACATCCGCCGCATCGTCGATCCGCGCGCCCAGCAGCGCCTTGGCCACCCGGCAGAGCAGGGCGGCAATCAGCCCGATCATCATCGCCCCGCCCGGTCCGACCAGAGCCACCGAAGCGGAAATCGCCACCAGTCCGGCCAATGCTCCCGACACCGCGCCCGTCGTCGTCACCCGGCCAAGATCGATCCGCTCCACCAGCATCCAGCCGAAGGCGCCCGCGCAGGCCGCGAAATGGGCGTTGAGAATGGCCGTCGCGGCATTGTCCGTCGCGCCAAAGGCCCAGCCACCGACGATCCCCGCCCAGCCGATCCACAGCAGCAAGCCGCCTGCAAGGCTCAGAAGCGGGGCATGCCCCCCGGAAACCGCCCGCCGCTTGCCCACGATCAGCACCAGCGCCAGCGCCGAAAAACCCGCGCAGAGATGCACGACCAGCGCCCCGGCAAAATCCATGACGCCCAGGCCCGCCAACCATCCGCCGCCCCAGACCCAATGCACCACCGGCGCATAGACCAGCAACAGCCAGAGCAGGGCAAAGGCCGTCATCCATCCCAGACGCACCCGCTCCGCCACCGCACCGGGCAACAGGCAGGCGGCAAAGATCGCCAGCCCCATCTGGAACAGCACGAAGGCCGATTCCGGCACGGTCAGCCCATCCCGCAACGCCCCCAGATTGGCGAGCAATATATGCGCCCGCCCGCCCAGCCAGCCGCTCCCCGGCGCATAGGCCAGGCTGTAGCCGACGATCCCCCAGAGCAGGGAGACTCCGGCGGCCACCACCAAACCCTGCATGCCCACCGACAGGGCGCCGCGCACATGGACCAGCCCCGCATGACGCAACGTCAGTCCCGGCAAAGCCGCCAGCAGCACCAGCACGCTGCACAGGATCATCCAAGCCGTATCGCCGCTATCCGCCACGGCGACCTGCGCCATGGCGGATTGCGGCGCCATCAGGGCAGAAAGAAGCAGAAGGGCAAACAGGCGATGCATCAGGCAATCCAGCGATCCAATATTCCGACCCGCCCTAACCCAAGCGAAGTAAAGACTTGCCTAACCCTGTCCAATTCCCCTCCCGCAAGCGGGAGCGGGAGCGGGAGCGGGAGCGGGAGCGGGCAGGGGACAGCGGGCAGGGGACAGGGGGCAGGGGGTGGGCGCGAGCGCAGCGCGCTCCTGCCATGTCCGCTAAAACCGCCGCTTATATATTTCCATTGTAATCCCTTCCTCAAGCCAATCGACATTCATGCTGATCTGGGGCGATTGGCCCAGGGAAACCCGTCATGCTGAACTTGTTTAACTGCGTTGGCCTTCGGCTCAACATGCATTGCGCCTTCGGGACCATCCGCTTGTGGGGAGAAATGGATGCTGAAACAAGTTCAGCATGACGAACGGCAACAAATCCATCGTCAATCATTCAAGCGAATTGAGTGCTTCTCGACCTAATAAGCCTCACCCCCGCAACTGATCCGCCCCGTCCCGCGATTGTCGACGCTGCACGCCGCTTTCCCCACCACCGTCACGTCGCCCGATCCGGATGCCGTCACCTTGGCCGTGACCTCTGCCGTCAGCGCCACATTCCCCGGCCCGTCATTCGTCACCATCGCCTGCCGCGCCCGCAATCCTTCGGCCGCCACCGCGCCCGGCCCCGTGACCCGCACCGTCGCCGTCCCGGCCCGCCCCGCCAGAGTCGCCCGCCCGGCCCCCGCGACGCCCAGATTGAGCTGCTCCACATCCACCGCCGCCACGCTGACATCGCCGTTGCCGCCCAGCACGATTTCCCCGCGCAGCCCCTTCATCCGGCTCACCGAAACCGATCCGCCCCCGGTCAGCACCACGCGTCCCAGATCGCCGGTCGACAGCCGCAACACGGCCCGCCCGCCGGATTTTTCGCCCGGCTGCGCCCGCTCCATCGTCACCGCCAGCAGGCGGCCCGACACGTCCAGCTTCAGCCGGTCCAGCACCGCCTGATCCCCCTCCGCCCGCGCCGAAGCCCCCGCGCCGGTGGTGATCACGACCTCGACCGGAGCATCCACCCGGATCGCGTCGAAGCTGGTGATGGTGAAGCCCCGCGTCGCGGCCCCGGCGGGCGCCGCCAACCCCGCCATCGTCACGGCGACAAGAACAAGAAAATGGGGAAGCGGCATCATCATCTCCCAATCGGCATCGCGATCCTGATACGAACAGGCCGTAGCGGTTCCAAGCCCCTTGTTCGTCGCACCGGATCGGGCAAGATCATCAGGTTCTAAAAAGGAGCATGCTGCTGATGCGCAAACTGTTTTCCGGACTTCTCCTGGGTTTGATCAGCACGGCGGCTCCCGCCGCTCCGGATAACAGGGCAGAAGCCTGGTGGAGCCACGTCCGCACCCTGGCCGACGATGCCTATGAAGGACGCGGCACGGGCAAGCCGGGCTATGACAAGGCGGCCGACTATGTGATCGGCCAGCTTCAGGCGCTCGGCCTCCGGCCCGCGGGCACGCATGGCTATAAGCAGCCCATCGCCTTCACCGAGCAGGTGATCCTGTCGCGGGACAGCGGCGCCAGCCTGACCGGCGCGCAGGGCGAAACCGCGCTCGCCGTGCCCGCCGACATCATCTTCTCGGGCGGCGGCGGCCCCGCGCCGCAAACCGTCAGCGCGCCGCTGGTTTTCGCCGGATATGGCCTGCATCTGCCCGAAGCGGGGCATGACGATTTCGCCGGGCTGGACCTCAAAGGCAAGATCGTGGTCGTCGTTTCCGGCGGCCCCTCGACCCTGTCCGGCGCGCTTAAATCCCATGCCCGCTCCGAACGATCGACCTGGCTCGCCAGGCAAGGCGCATTGGGGCTGATCCAGCTCGTCACGCCCAAGCAGGTTGAAATCCCCTGGGACCGCCGCATGGCGCTCTCCAGCCAGCCGGCCCTGTTCTTCCAGGACGCGGCCCTGCGCGAAACCGCCACGCCCTTCCTGAACGCTCAGTTCGATCCGGCCAAATCCGCGCTGCTCTTCGCCGGGTCCGGCCATGATTTCACTCAGATCGCCGCCGCCGCCGATCAATCCGCGCCGGTCCCGTCCTTCGCGCTCGCCCAGCGTCTGGACGCGAAGGTCGCCGCCCGGCGCGCCGACCTCTCATCGCCCAACATCATCGCCGTCATGCCGGGGACGGACCCGCGCCTCAAAAAGCAATATGTGGTCCTTTCCGCCCATCTCGACGGCTATGGCGTCGGCACGCCGATCGACGGCGACGCGATCTACAACGGCGCGATCGACAATGCGTCCGGCGTGGCCAGCCTGATCGAGATCGCCCGCACCCTGCGCGACGGCAAGGTGAAGCCCAAACGCTCGATCCTGTTCGCCATCGTGACGGCGGAGGAAAAGGGGCTGCTCGGCTCGACCTATTTCGCCCGGCGGCCGACCGTGCCGCATAAGGACTTGGTGGCGGACCTCAATTTCGACATGGCGCTGCCCATCTTCCCGCTGACCAGTGTGACCCCCATCGGCTACGACCAGAGCAGTCTGGGCAAGGACGCGGCGGCGGTGAGCGCGGCCATGAACCTGCCGATCACGCCCGATCCCTTCCCGGACCGCAACGTCTTCATCCGTTCGGACCAGTACAGCTTCATCCGCACGGGCATCCCCGCGCTGTTCTTCAAATATGGCTTCAAGGCGAACACGCCGGAGGCGACGGTGGAAAAGGCCTGGCGCGCCAATATCTACCATTCGCCCAAGGACGATGCGAAGCAGCCGGTGATGCCGGCGGAGTCGGTGAAGCTCAACGACTATGTCGCCGCCGTCACCTTGCGCGTCGCCAATGCCCCGGATCGCCCGGCGTGGAACGAGGACAGCTTCTTCCGTCGCTTCGCGAAATGAGGATCAGGCCTCGTACAATTCCAGCGGCAGCCCGTCCGGATCAGCGAAGAAGGTGAAGCGCTGCCCAGTGTAAGGATCGGTCCGGACCTCTTCGCAGGCGACGCCCGCAGCCTCCAGCCGCGCCACTTCCCCGTCCAGATCATCGACCGTGAAGGCCAGGTGGCGCAGGCCGCAGGCTTCCGGCCGGGTCGGACGGGGCGGCGGCACGGGGAAGGAGAAGAGTTCGATCTGGGCATTGCCCGCGTCCAGATCGCATTTCCACGATTGCCGTTCGTCGCGCCACACTTCGCGGATCACGGCAAAGCCCAGCAACTCGGCATAAAAGGCCCGGGACCGTGCATAATCGGAACAGATGATCGCGATATGATGGACGGCGCGCATGTCCGTGCCATATCACCGCGATCGCGTCGCGGGAACCTTGATCCCCCCGGCTGGGCGGCCTACACACCCGCCATGACTCATGCCTCCTATCCGGCGCTTCGATTGCGCCGCACCCGCGCCTCGGCCTGGAGCCGGGCGATGCACGCCGAAAACCGCCTGACCCCCAGCGATTTCATCTGGCCGCTCTTCGTAACCGAAGGGAGGCAAGTGGAGGAGCCCATCAAGTCGCTTCCCGGCGTCTCCCGCTGGTCGGTGGACCTGATGGTCGAGCGCGCGAAGGAAGCGCAGGCGGCGGGCATTCCCTGCCTCGCCCTCTTCCCCAACACCCAGCCTGAACGCCGCAGTGACGACGGCGCCGAAGCGCTCAATCCTGACAACCTCATGTGCCATGCCATCCGGGCCATCAAGGACGCAGTGCCCGACATCGGCATCCTGACCGACGTAGCGCTTGATCCCTACACTGCCCACGGCCAGGACGGCCTGCTCGACGAGGCGGGCTATGTCGTCAACGACGCCACCATCGACGTGCTGATCGGCCAGTCGCTCAACCAGGCGGCGGCGGGCGCGGACATCATCGCCCCCAGCGACATGATGGACGGCCGCGTCGGCGCCATCCGCGAGGCGCTGGAGGAGGAAGGCCACGCCAATGTGCAGATCATGGCCTATGCCGCGAAATATGCGAGCGCCTTCTACGGCCCGTTCCGCGATGCGGTCGGATCGAGCGGGCTGCTAAAGGGCAACAAGAAAACCTATCAGATGGACCCCGCCAACAGCGAGGAGGCGCTGCGCGAAGTCGCCCTCGACATCGCAGAGGGCGCCGACAGCGTGATGGTGAAGCCGGGCCTGCCCTATCTCGACATCATCGCCCGAGTGAAGGACCGGTTCGAAGTACCCGTCTTCGCTTATCAGGTGTCCGGCGAATATGCGATGCTGGAGGCCACCGCCGCCGTGGGGGCGGGGGACCGCGACGCGCTGGTGCTGGAAACGCTGATGGCGTTCAAGCGCGCGGGCTGCTCGGGCGTCCTCACTTATCACGCCCTCCACGCCGCCCGCCTGCTGGGAGCCTGAAATGACCGATCATCCCGAAGCCTCCATCATCTCCTTCAACGGCAAGACGCCGAAGATCCACCCCAGCGCCTTCATCGCGCCGGGTTGCCGGATCATCGGGGATGTGGAGATCGGTCCCGACGTCAGCATCTGGTATAATTGCGTGATCCGGGCGGATGTGAACTTCATCCATATCGGCGCGCGCACCAATATCCAGGACGGCACGGTGGTCCATTGCGACAGCCCCGGCGACCATATCGATGGCCGCCCGTCCGAAGGCTGGCCCACGGTCATCGGGGAGGATGTACTGATCGGCCATCTGGCGATGGTCCATGGCTGCGTGCTGAAGGACCGCGCTTTCGTGGGCCTCGGCGCCATCGTCATGAGCGGTTGCACGGTCGAAAGCGACGCCATGCTGGCGGCGGGCGCGCTGCTCTCGCCGGGAAAGACGGTCCCCCACCGCCAGCTATGGGCAGGCCGTCCCGCCAAATATATGCGCGATCTGTCCGACGAGGTGGTGGTCGACATGCGCGAAGGCGTCGAACATTATGTCCATAACGGGAAAGCGCATAAGGGCGCGGTAAAGGCGGCGTTTTCGGCCGGCTAACTGGTCCCGTAACAACCTCCGTTCGTTTCGAGCGTAGTCGAGAAACTTGCGCACACGTTTCTCGACTACGCTCGAAACGAACGGAGGAGGGTTTTCAAGGCTGCGCCAACCGCCCCTTCAGCACATCCAGCCGGTCATTCTGCCCATCGACGATCGCCAAGGCCGAACCCCGCGCCGCATCGATCGCATCGATCCCGCCGCTGACCTTGCCCTCCGACACTGCATTACTGCGCTCGACATAAAGCACGTCCAGGCTCGCCAGCGCCGACACGCTGTCGTTCCGCGCCGATTCGAGCGCGCTCAGCGCCGTCTGCGCCGCCACCCAGGCCTCACTGGAAACCGCTGATCCCAAAGCCGCCCGCGTCGCCTTGTCCGCCGCGGGCCAGGCCTCGTCAAAGGCCGCGCCGCCCGCCTGCGCCTGCGCCGTCAGCCGGTCCACATTCTGGACCAGCTCCGGCTCCGGCGCGACCGGGGAGGGCGCAGGCGCCGCCTCAGCCATGGGCGCGTCCTCGATCGCCCGCTTGGCAAGCGATGGATAGCCCTGAAAGGTGCTGGCGCAACCGGACAGGAACAGGACCAGGGAGGGAAGCAACCGACGCGGGATCATGGCCCGCATCTAGGATGGAGCGCGCCCGGACGCAAGATCAGCGCGGCAATGCCGCCGCATCCCGCGCCAGAGCCTCGATCTTCGCCGCATCGACCGGCCCCTTGGGCACGACCCAACTGCCGCCCACACATTTGATGAAGGGTTCCGCCAGCCATTTGGGTGCGCTCTCCGCGGTGATTCCACCGGTCGGACAGAATCGCGCATCCTGCAACGGCGCCGCCAAAGCCTTCAACGCAGGCAGTCCGCCCGAAGTCTCCGCCGGGAAGAATTTGAAATGCGACAGCCCCATGTCCAGCCCGCGCATGATGTCGCCCGCCGTCGCCGTGCCCGGCAGGAAGGGAATCCCCGCCGCAATCGCCGCTTTCCCCAAAGGCTCGGTCAAGCCAGGGCTGACGATGAAGCGCGCACCCGCCTCCATCGCGGCATCCAGTTGCGCCGGATTGAGCACCGTTCCCGCGCCGACCATGGCACCCTCGACCTTCGCCATCTCCCGGATCACGTCCAGCGCCGCAGGCGTCCGCAGCGTCACCTCGAGCGCAGGCAGCCCGCCCTTCACCAGCGCCCGCGCAATCGGTAGCGCGTCCTCGACCCGTTCGACCACCAGCACCGGGATCACCGGGGCCAGTTCCATCACCTGTTCTACGCTCAGCGCCATTATTTCTTCTCCCGAAAGGCCGCGGCCGCGCCGTACAGCCCGATTTCGTCATGCAGGGCGAGCCGGATCGGCACCGACTTCATCAGGCTCTCGAACCGCCCCTTGGCGGTGAAGCGCTGATGGAACCCGCTCTGCGGCAGCAGCTCCCGCATCCGCTGGGTCAGCCCACCGGCCAACACCACCGTATGCGGCCCCTGCGCCAGCGCCAGATCGCCCGCGACCGAACCGTAGGACATGCAGAACCGCTCGAACGCCGCCCGCGCAAATTCATCCGTGCCGTCGATGGCCGCCTGCCACAATTCGGCATCCTCCATCAGCACCACCCGGTCATGGCCGATGGTCGCCATCGCCTTGTAGATATTGTTGAGCCCTGGCCCCGATACGATCCGCTCCGTCGACACGCGCAGGAACTTGTCGCGCAGATAGGCGAGTATCTTCTCTTCCAGCGGATCGAGCGGCGCGAAGTCCAGATGCCCGCCCTCGGTCGCGATGACATGCGGTTCGCCATCGTCAAAGGCGATCATCGCCACGCCCAGGCCCGTGCCCGGCCCCAATATCGTCACCCCGCCGTCGCGCGGAAAGGGCCTGTCCTCCCCGAACAGCAGTGGCAGATTTTCCTGCGGCAGCCGCGCCACGGCATGGGCCACCGCCTCGAAATCATTGACCAGCCGCAAATGCTTGAGCCCCAGTTCCTCGTCCAGCGTATCGGGCCGGATCACCCAGGCGCTGTTGGTCAGCTTGATCACCTCCCGCCCGATGGCGGTGGCGAAGGCGATGGAGGCGGACGTCGGCAGCTTGCCCCCCTCATCCTCCACGAACGCGGCCCAGCACGCCTGAAGGCTGGGATAATCCGCGACCTTATATTTGCGCACCTTGCCCAAGGTCGGGACATTGCGCGCATCCAGCTTGGCGCGGGCGAAGCGGGCGTTGGTGCCGCCGATGTCGGCTGCGATGATCTCGGTCATGAACGACCTCTCTCCATTCATTCCGTCATCCCAGCGTAAGCTGGGATCTCAGGCGACAACGCACTGCCTGGCCTCATGAGATCCCAACTTCCGCCGGGATAACGGGTGTAGCTTTTAAATTTCGGTTTCCATCGCCGCGAGGATGGGCGAGGCGCCGCTTTCCGCCAGATCGCTATGATGCCGGAACAGCGCGAACAGCTCGCGGCCCGTATCATAGGGGGCAGGGGGCGCCGCCGGAATATCCCGCGCTTCCCACTCCGCCGCGTCGACCAGCGCCATGATCTCGCCCGTCTCGGCGCAGACCCGCACCGGATCGCCGTCGCGCAGCTTGCCGATGGGACCGCCGCCCAAAGCCTCGGGCGAGAGGTGAATGGCCGCCGGCACCTTGCCCGAAGCTCCCGACATGCGCCCGTCCGTCACCAGCGCCACGCGGAAACCCCGATCCTGCAACACGCCCAGCGCCGGGGTCAGCTTGTGCAGCTCCGGCATGCCGTTCGCCCTTGGTCCCTGGAAGCGCACCACGACCACGACGTCGCGCTCCAGCTCGCCCGCCTTGAAGGCGCGCAGCACATCGTCCTGATCGTGGAACACCGCCGCAGGAGCCTCGATGGTCCAGCGCTCCTTGTCGACGGCGCTCACCTTCATGACGCAGCGCCCCAGATTGCCGGAGAGCAGTTTCATCCCCCCATCCGGGCTGAACGGATCGGACACCGGCCGCAAGATCGTCTGATCCCGCGATTCCGGCACATCCTTCCAGGCGAGCGCCTCATTTTCCAGCACCGGCTCCTGCCCATAATCGGCCAGACCCTGGCGCGCCACGGTCGGAATATCCCCATGCAGCAGGCCATTTTCCAACAGCTCGCGGATCACATAGCTAATGCCCCCCGCCGCATGGAAATTGTTCACATCGCCCGATCCATTGGGATAGACTCGCGCCAGCAACGGCACGACATCGGAAATCTCCGCGAAATCAGTCCAGTCGACGATGATCCCCGCCGCTCGTGCAATGGCGGGCACGTGGATCGCATGGTTGGTCGACCCGCCGGTCGCCATCAGCCCGATGATCGCGTTGACGATCGCCTTCTCGTTCACGCAATGGCCCAGCGGCCGGTAATCGTCATTGGGTTGTCCGTCTTTGGCCCAACCGATGCGCGAAAGCTGATGCACCGCCGCCCGCGTCAGTTCCTGCCGCAGCTTGGTGCCCGGATGCACGAAGGAGGCGGCGGGCATATGCAGCCCCATCATCTCCATCATCATCTGGTTCGAATTGGCCGTGCCATAGAAGGTGCAAGTCCCCGCGCCATGATAGCTGGCGCTTTCGGACTCCAGCAATTCCTCCTTGCCCACCTTGCCCTCGGCATAGAGCTGGCGGATGCGTACCTTCTCCTTGTTCGCCAGGCCCGAAGGCATCGGCCCGGCGGGGATCAGGATCGTCGGCAGATGCCCGAAACGCAGCGCGCCGATCAGCAGCCCCGGCACGATCTTGTCGCAAATGCCCAGCAGCAGCGCGCCCTCGAACATCGCATGGCTCAGCGACACCGCCGTCGACAGCGCAATCGTGTCGCGGGAGAAAAGCGACAGGTCCATCCCCGCCTGCCCCTGGGTCACGCCGTCGCACATCGCCGGAACGCCGCCCGCCACCTGCGCGGTGCAGCCCACCTCCCGCGCCGCCAGCTTGATCTGCTCCGGATAGCGGCCATAGGGCTGATGCGCCGACAGCATGTCGTTATAAGCGGTGACGATGCCGAAATTCATCGCCGCGCCGTTGCGGATGACAGCCTTGTCTTCGCCGCTCGCGGCAAAGCCATGGGCCAGGTTCCCGCAGCTAAGCTGGGCGCGGTTGGTCCCTGCGTCCCGCCCGCGTTCGATCAGGCTCAGATATTTGAGGCGCGAAGCCGCGCTGCGTTTCGTGATGCGCTCAGTGACCTTGGCGATCACCGGATGAAGATCAGTCATTCCAGCTTGCTCCGTCACGTTCGATAAGGGCAATGGCTGAGGATGGCCCCCAGTTCCCTGAAGAATAGGACGAGGGTTTCACGCCCGCCTCCTTCCACCCGTCGATGATCGAATCGATCCAGGTCCATTGCGCCTCGACCTCATCCCGGCGCACGAACAAGGTGGCGTCCCCGGCCAGCAGGTCCAGGATCAGCCGCTCATAGGCGATCCGGCGGCGCTGCCCGGCAAAGGCGGCGGTCAGCGACACGTCCAGCGTCACCTCCTCCAGATGCACGTCGCGCTCCAGCCCCGGCCTTTTGCTCATGATGAGCAGGCGGATATATTCTTCCGGCTGCAACCGGATGATGAGCGTGTTCGGCTCCAGCCCCGACCCGCCATTCCGCCCGAAGATCGAATGGCGGACCGGCTTGAACTGGATCAAAATCTCCGACTGGCGTGTCGGCATGCGCTTGCCCGTACGCAGATAGAAGGGCACGCCCTGCCAGCGCCAATTGTCGATATGGGCCTTTAGCGCCACGAACGTCTCGGTATCGGACGGCTTGCCCAGCTCATCGGCATAGCCGGTGACGATCTGCCCGCCGACCGCGCCCGGCGTATATTGCCCGCGCACGCTATGCGTCTTCACCGTCTCCGCCGTCATCGGGCGGAGTGAACGGAGCGCCTTCACCTTCTCGTCGCGCACGGAAGTCGGGTCCATGCGGGCGGGCGGCTCCATGGCGATGATCGACAGGATTTGCAGCACATGGTTCTGCACCATGTCGCGCAGCGCGCCGACGCCGTCATAATAGGAAACCCGGCCTTCCAGCCCCACCGTCTCGGCCACGGTGATCTGCACATGGTCGATGGCGGTGGTGTTCCACAGCGGCTCGAACATCACATTGCCGAAGCGCAGGGCGAGCAGGTTCTGGACCGTTTCCTTGCCCAGATAATGGTCGACGCGGAAAATCTGATCTTCTGCGAACAGCGCGCCGATGCCATCATTGACTTGCCTGGACGAAGCCAGATCCTTGCCGATCGGCTTTTCCATCGCGATTCGCGTCCTGGGCGTGATGATGCCCGCGTCCGCCAGCCCCTGCGCGGTCGGCGCGAAAAGGGAAGGGGGCGTCGAAAGATAGACGGATACGCCCTTGTCGAGTCGCCCGTCCAGCCGCTTCGCCAGTGCCTTGAACTGCGCTGCATTGCCCGCCTCGACCGGCTGGTAGACGATGATGTCCCGCAGCCGTTCCGCGATTTCCGCGTCATAACGGTCGGCGGCGAGGAATTTCTTCAGCGCATTGTCGATGTCGCCGCGAAACTGCTCGTCGGTGAATTCGGACCGTCCTGACGCGATGATCAGGAAATCCTCCGGCAGCAGGCCGTCGGCCAGCAGATTGTAGAGCGAGGGAAAGATCATCCTGTGCGCCAGATCGCCGGTGGCGCCGAACAGCAGGAACGTGGCAGACGGTTCGGTCAAAGGATACCCCTTTTCCGTTTAGTGTTTTCAGGTCTGCACGATGCCGCCCTTATACCCTGCGGCACTCGTTACGCAAGCAGGCTATCGCCGCGGGGACCATCTCGCAACCGCGAGAAGATGAAGGCGTTGATTTTTGGCTGGACGCTGGCCGCCGATTTTGCCATTGGCGCTCCACCCTGGCCTTTCCCAAGGACGATGGAATCATCTTCCGGCTCGGAAAAGGCAGCAAAGGGCATGCGGGCGTGGTGAAACTGGTAGACGCGCCGGACTCAAAATCCGGTTCCGAAAGGAGTGTCGGTTCGATTCCGACCGCCCGCACCATCTTATTTTGCCTCAAGCGCCGGGCGGCCGCATCCGCGGCCTTGGCTATTCTCGCATAAGCTCGGGCGGCCGTTCGGCCTTGCGAACCCTGTTGGGTTCGAGGTGCCTCCGCTTTGGGACGCGATCTCTTCCAACATTTGTAAAGGATCGACGCGCATCGCGTCGGTCGTCCTGTCTATGCCAAAAAGCCCGGCAGCAGGGCTGCCGGGCAGGCGAGCTTTCACAGGGTAAAAGCTTCGGGTCGCACCCCTGCGATTAACCGCAAATATTTAAGATACCAGAGGAATTTTCCGATCCAACCGAAATGGATCAATCTCTTGTCGCGCCACCCTGCGCGTTGAACCAGGGGATCATCCGGGCAATGGCGTCCTCCACCCGATCGGTGGAAACGGCGAAGCTGAAGCGGATATGCCGATGCCCGTCCACCGGATCGAAATCGATGCCGGGCGCTGTCGCCACACCCGTTTCGCGGAGCAGCCTCTGACAGAAGGACAGGCTGTCATTGGTCAGGTGCCCCACATCCGCATAGATGTAGAAGGCCCCGTCCGGCGGCGCGATCTCCTTCAATCCCAGCGCGGGCAGGGCGGCCAGCAGCAACTCTCGGTTGCGGCGATAGGTCGCGACATGCCCCTCCAGCTCATCGATGCAGTCGAACGCCTTCAACCCCGCATGTTGGGCGAGGGAAGGCGGCGTCAGGAACAGATTGCCCATCCGCGCCCGCGCCGTGTCGATCAGGTCGGGCGGAAACACCACCCAGCCCAGCCGCCACCCGGCCATGGAAAAATATTTGGAGAAGCTGTTCACGACGATGGCGTCCGGCGCGAATTCCAACATCGACCGCGCCGGTTCGCCGTAACTCAGCCCGTGATAAATCTCGTCCGACACGATCCTGATGCCGCGCGTCCGGCAAACCTGTGCGATTCGCGCCAGTTCCTCCGCCGGAATGATGGTTCCCGTGGGATTGGCCGGACTGGCGATGATCGCGCCGTCGGGCGCCGGGTTCAGCGCCTCCAGCGCCGCCGCGCTGATCTGGTAACGCTCCGCCGGGCCGCAATCGACCTCCAGCGGCTTCAGATACAGCGCCTTCAACGTGTTGCGATAGGCCACATAGCCCGGCCGCGCCGTCGCCACCCGCGCTCCGGGCGCGAACAGGCTGGTCAGCGCCAGCACCAGCCCCGGTGAAGCCCCGCAGGTGAGCAATATCTGCTCCGCCTCCACCGCCACGCCGTACCGCTCCCGATAATGCAGCGCGATCCGTTCCTTCAGCGCCGGGCTTTCCCAATAGCCCATGGGGTCGCGGTCCAGCACGGCATGCGCTTCCATAATCGCAGCGGACGGCGCCCCGGTCGAAGGCTGGCCGAACTCCATATGCAGGATGGATCGCCCCTCGGCCTCCAGCTTATGGGCTTCCCGGCTGATGGCGATGGCGTGAAAAGGATCGATCTTGGCAACCATGCGCCGCCTCTTACCCGCCCCGCAACCTTGTCACAATTGCCGCGTTGGGAAAGACGTGAACGAAACCATCCTCGACGCGCTGCAATATTATGGCGCCGCCGCCGCCACCATCGCCGCCCTGATCGTATCGTTGAACCTTGGCCGCCGCATCACGGGCTGGGCGTTCGTGCTGTTCGTGACATCCTCCATCGCGCTGATCGGCTGGGGGTTCCTCGCGAAAGACAGCGAAGGCATAGGCTTCCAGAATATCGCGTTGCTCGGCATCAACATGGTAGGCGTCTGGCGCTACCTCTTCTCAAAGCACAAGCCCCGCGACTGAACCTACTCCGAAATCCAAACCTCCACCGAAACCGCATGTTGGCACAGCGCTACCCGGATCGGCAGTTCCTCCACCGGCCCCCCCGTCAAAGCCCGGTCATAAACCGCCTTCTTCGCCGCCCCGCCGATTTGCAGGAACATATGCCGGCTCGCCAATATCGCTCCGACACTCATCGACATGCGCTGATGCGGCGCGGCGGGCGGCGTTACGGCCAGCGTCAAAGCCCCGGTCGAAAGCCCCTCGGCCAATTCCTTCGCCCCCGGGAACAGCGAAGCGGTATGCCCATCCTCGCCCATCCCCAGCAGCACGATGTCGAGCGGCCAGGGCAGGGCCGCAAAAGCCGCCTCGCATTCGGCCTGCCCGGCATAGGCGTCCGCCGCATCATTCTTCATCGGCACGAACCGCGCCGCCGCAGCCTTCCCCTGCAACAAAGTCTCGCGCACCAGCCGCTCATTGCTGTCCACATGGTCCGGCGCCACCCAGCGCTCATCGACCAGCGTCACGATCACTTTGTCCCAATCGAGCGCCACCCCCGCCAAAGCCTCCAGCACTGGCCTGGGCGATCGCCCGCCCGACAGCGCGATCGTTGCGACTCCCCGCGCCGCGATGGCATCCCCCAGGACCACAGCGATCCGCCGCGCCATGTCCGCCGCCGCCAGCGCGCCATCGACGAAAAGATGTTCGGTAGGCATGTCGTTCAATTCTCTTCGGGAAGGGTGCAAATGTCGATCCACCGCGCGCGGGTCAGTTCGGCCAGCCGTTCCGGCGTCAGTTCCACCGAAGTCGTCCGCGATCCCGCCGCCGGAAACACAGTGTCGAAATCGCGCAACGACACGTCGCAATAGACGGGCAGCGGCGCCGCCAACCCAAAGGGGCACACGCCCCCGACCGGATGGCCGGTCAATCCCTCGACCTCCTCCAGCCCCAGCATGCGCGGCTTGGCCCCCAGCGCCGCCTTGGCCTTGCCATTATGCAACCGCGCATCGCCCCGCGCCACCACCAGCGCGACTTCATCCCCGACCCGCAGCGACAGCGTCTTGGCGATCCGCGCCGGAACCACGCCCAAGGCTTCCGCCGCTTCATTGACCGTGGCGGTGCTCACCCCCTGGTCGATGATGGCGACATCCGGCGCATGAGCGGAGAAGAAGGCCCGAACCGACTCCGCGCTCATTCGCCCCGAATCTCCGTCAGCTTGCGCTCCCACGCCAGGGCATGGGTCACGATCTGGTCGAGATCGGCATGTTGCGGCGTCCACGGAAATTCCCCCATGATCGCCCGATTGTCGGAGATCAGCGCATCCGGATCGCCCGCGCGCCGTCCCTCCATCCGCCGGTCGATCTTCAGGTTCGTCACCCGGTCGACCGCGTCCAGCACCTCCAGCACGGAAAAGCCCCGCCCATAGCCGCAGTTGAGCAGATAATTCTGCTCCGGCTTGGCCATCAGCGCTTCCAGCGCCAGCACATGCGCCGCCGCTAGATCGGTGACATGGATATAGTCGCGCACCCCGGTCCCATCGGGCGTATCGAAATCGGTCCCGAACACCGAAACATTACTCCGCTTGCCCAAAGCCGCCTCGACCGCGACCTTGATGAGATGCGTCGCCCCCGCCGTCGACTGCCCCGTCCGCCCGGCCGGATCGGCGCCCGCCACGTTGAAATAGCGCAGCGCGCAGAAGTTCATCGCATGCGCCGCGCTGACGTCGCGCAGCATATATTCGGTCATCAGCTTCGACATGCCATAGGGATTGATCGGCCGCTGCGGTGTCGTTTCCCTGACCGGGCTTTCCTCCGGAATGCCGTAGGTCGCCGCCGTCGAGGAGAAGATGAAATGCGGCACGCCGATTGTGACGACGCTCTCGATCAGGTCGCGGGTCTTGGCGCTGTTGTTATGATAATATTTGAGCGGGTTTTCGACCGATTCCGGCACCACGACCGATCCGGCAAAGTGCATCACCGCCTTCACGCCATGGTCGCGCAAGGTCTTCTGCACCAGCGGCTGATCCGAAATATCGCCCTGAACGAACGCCACATCATCGGGCACCGCCCAACGGAACCCCGTCACCAGATTGTCGATCACCACGACGCCATAGCCTGCATCGCGCAGCGCCAATACGGCATGGCTGCCAATATAGCCGGCCCCGCCCGTGACCAGAACCGTCGGCTTTTCGCTCATAAGATGAAGGTCTCCCGATAGATCAGGGCCGCCGCCATTCTCCCCCGTCATGCTGAACTTGTTTCAGCATCCATCGCGCCTACGGACTCAGGTCTTGCCGAAGGCGAAATGGATGCTGAAACAAGTTCAGCATGACGAATGAGAAGGTTACAGCCCTTTGCCTGTCAGGACTAGATCAGCTTCGTGACGATTCCCACCCCATTCATGCTGCGGCGCGAGACGAAACGGGGCGATAGAAAGTCGTGCCGCTCGCCGCCATATCCTGCAACTGGACCGTAGGCGCAAAGCGATCCCCATGCGTCGCCGCCAGCCGCTCCAGCACCGCCACAACATGACCGATGCCGACCGTGCCCATATGACTGAACGGCCCGCCGGTATAGGGCGCGAAACCCCAGCCGAAGATCGCGCCGATGTCGCCATCCTCCGGCGTCTCCAGCACGCCTTCCTCGAAGCAACGCGCGCATTCGATCAACTGGCGATAGAGCAGCCGCTCCTTCACCGCCTCGACATCGGGCTGCACGGCGGCGCGAGGGAACATCTCCTCCAGACCGGCCCAGAGATGCTTCTTCCCGCCCTCGGGATAATCATACCAGCCTTTGGCGCTTTTCCGCCCCAGCCGCCCCAGCTCGACCATTCGCGCCATCACCGCGTCGGACGGCTGCGCGACATAGGCGTCGCCTAGCTCCTTCTGCGCGGCGACGACGATCTTGTGGCCAAGCTCGATGGAAACCTCGTCGCCCACGGCGAGCGGCCCCACCGGCATGCCCAGTTGCCGCCCGGCATTTTCGATCAGCGCGGGATTGATCCCCTCCGCCACCATCTCCACGCCTTCCTGCACATAGGTGCCGAAGCAGCGCGAGGTATAGAAGCCGCGCGAGTCATTGACGACGATCGGCGTCTTCTTGATCTGGGCGACGAAATCCAGCGCCTTGGCGATGGCGGCCGGACCGGTCTCCTTGCCCAATATGATTTCCACCAGCGGCATCTTCTCGACCGGTGAGAAGAAGTGGATGCCAATGAAATTCTCCGGCTTGCTCCACGCCTTGGCGAGCCGGGTGATCGGCAGCGTGGAGGTGTTCGACCCGAAGATCGTATCCGCGCCCAGCACCTCCTCGACCTTCTTGGTCACTTCGGCCTTGATGGCGACATCCTCGAACACCGCCTCGATCACGAAGTCCGCCCCGGCCAGCGCGGCATAATCCGTCGTCGGCGTCACGCGGGCCAGCGTCTCCGCCATCTTCTCCGGCGTCATGCCCCGGCCGAGCCGCTTCTTCAGCACCTCCTCGACATGGGCCTTGCCCTTTTCGGCATAGGCCTGGTCACGGTCGAACAGCACGACCTCAATCCCCGCCTGCGCGGCCACAGTGGCTATCCCTGCGCCCATCATGCCTGCGCCCAGCATGGCCAGCTTTTTCGTCGGCGCCTTGGGCTGGTCCTTGGGCCGCCGTGCGCCGCGTTCAGCCGCCTGCTTGTTGACGAACAGGCTGCGGATCATGTTCGCCGCCTGCGGGTCGGCCGCGACCTTGGCGAAATATTTGCTCTCCACCCGGATCGCCCGATCGATGGGCAGGAAGGCCCCCTCATAGACCGCCGAAAGCAGCGCGATCGGTGCGTTCATGTTGCGCTGGGTCTGCTTGAGCGTCATCGGCAGAGCGCCCGCCATGGTCTGGACGAAGGCCGGATTGAAGCCGCCCGCGCCGCCGGGGAATTTGAAGCCCTTGACGTCCCAGGGTTGCACGGAGGCGTTGGGATTGGCCTTCACCCATTCGCGCGCGGCTTCGACTGCCGTGCCCTGCGGCACGACCTGATCCACGACCTTCATCATCGCCGCGTCGGCCGGGCGGAACAGCTTGCCCTGCAACATGTACATCAGCGACGCCTGCACCCCCATGATGCGCGGCAGGCGCTGCGACCCGCCGCCGCCGGGGAACAGGCCGATCAGGATTTCCGGCAGGCCCAACTGCGTCTTCGGGCTGTCGCCCACGATCCGGCGATGACAGGCCAGCGCCAGCTCGAACCCGCCGCCGACGCAGGTGCCCTCAATGGCGCAGGCGACCGGCTTGCCGCAGGTTTCCAGCCGCCGGAACAACTGGTTCAGCACGAAAACCTTGTCGAAGATCGCGGCCGGGGCAGGGGCCTTGCCGGTCTCGCTGACCAGCATCGACCCGAAATATTTCAAGTCCATGCCGGCCATGAAGCCGCTGTCCTTGCCCGACGCGATGACCGCGCCCTTGATGGCCTCTTCAGAGGCAATGCGCGTGATCGCGGCGTCCAGATCGGCCAGGAAATCCGGGCCGATGACGTTCATCGACTGATCGGGAACATCAATGGTGAGGGTGGCGATGCCGTCGGCGTCGATGTCGAAATTGATGGTCTGCATGATAAGCCGCCTTTTACTCTCCGTTCGCCCTGAGCCCGAACGGAGGAGAGATTCAGATTCGCTCGATGATGATCCCGGTGCCCATGCCCGCGCCCACGCACAGGTTGATGAGCGCGGTGCCCTTGCCGGTCCGTTCCAGCTCGTCCAGCGCCGTGCCCAGCACCATCGCCCCGGTCGCGCCCAGCGGATGGCCCATTGCGATGGCGCCGCCATTGACGTTGATCTGCCCATGGTCGAGGTCCATCGCCTGCATGTAGCGTAGCACGACGCTGGCAAAGGCCTCGTTCAGTTCCCACAGGTCGATGTCGGCCTTGCTCATGCCCGCCCGATTGAGCAGCTTGCCCGCCACGAACTCAGGCCCGGTCAGCATGATCAGCGGTTCCGACCCGATGGAGGCCATGGCCTTGATCCGGGCGCGGGGTTTCAGCCCATATTTCTCGCCCATCTCCCTGTTGCCGACCAGCACCGCGGCGGCGCCGTCGACGATGCCGCTGCTGTTGCCGGCGTGGTGGACATGGTTGACCTTCTCCAACTCGGGATAGCGGAGCAGGGCGATGGCGTCGAAGCCCGGCATCTCCTCGCCCAGCGCCGTGAAGCTGGGTTTCAGCGCCGCGAGCGACTGCATCGTCGCGTCGGGCCGCATATGCTCATCATGGTCGAGCACGACCGATCCGATGACGTCCTTCACCGGCACGATGGACTTGGCGAAGCGCTTTTCGTCCCAGGCAACCTTGGCGCGGCGCTGGCTTTCGACGGCATAGGCGTCGACATCGTCCCGGCTGATCCCGAACTTGGTGGCGATCACGTCGGCGCCGATGCCCTGCGGTGCGAAATAGGTCTTGTAGGCGACCGCCGGGTCCATCGCCCAGGCGCCGCCGTCCGAAGCCATGGGCACGCGGCTCATCGACTCGACGCCGCCGCCGATGGCAAGGCCCGCTTCGCCCGAATAGACCTTCGCGGCCGCCATATTCACGGCCTCCAGCCCCGAAGCGCAGAAGCGGTTGATCTGCACCCCCGGCACGGTCTGAGCGTAGTCGGCGTTCAGCACCGCCACGCGGGCAATGTCCGCGCCCTGCTCGCCCACCGGGCTGACGCAGCCCAGGATGACGTCATCGACGTCGGCGGTGTCGATCTGCGTCCGGTCCCGCACCGCTTCCAGCATCTGCGTCGCCAGTTGGATGGGGGTGATTTCGTGCAGCGACCCGTCGGCCTTGCCCCGGCCCCGGGGCGTCCTGACGGCATCGTAGATATAGGCTTCCATGGCTTTCCATTCCTCTCCGCTGGGCGTCGGATGATCGCTGCAAATGTATTTACGTTTACGTAAAGTGCAAGTCTCAATCGTCAGCCCGCCCGACCGTAACGTCATCCCGCCAAAGGCTTTCCGCCTCGTCCTCCGCCGGACAATTCAATTCTTTTAATGATTCGCGGATTTGACCCGACCGCCTTATTCCGCTTCATGGAAAGCGTGTCAGAGTCGGACCCCTCCCAAGCGCCGTCGCCCCTGTCGATTCCGATCTTCCGTGCGATCTGGTGGGCCAGCCTCGCCTCGAACTTCGGCGGGCTGATCCAGTCGGTCGGCGCGCAGTGGATGATGACCTCGCTTTCGGCCTCGCCCCAGATGATCGCGCTCGTGCCTGCGGCGACGACCCTGCCGATTATGCTGTTGTCGCTCTGGGCCGGGGCGGTGGCGGACAATAGCGACCGGCGGGTGGTGATGCTGCTCTGTCAGCTCTTCATGCTCATCGTCTCCGCCCTGCTGGCGCTGTTCGCCTGGATGGGATGGGTGACGCCCTGGGCCTTGCTGGGCTTCACCTTCCTCGTCGGCTGCGCCACTGCGATCAATGGACCGGCCTGGCAGGCGTCGGTCGGGGACATGGTGCCGCGCGCGGCCTTGCCCCATGCCGTCTCGCTCAATTCCATGGGCTTCAACATGGCGCGCAGCATCGGCCCGGCGCTGGGCGGCATCATCGTGGCGGCGGCCGGCGCGGCGACCGCATTCCTGGTCAATGCGGTCAGCTATATCGGCCTGGTCGTGGTGCTGGCCCGCTGGCGGCCTGAAAGCGTCCCCCAGCTTCTGCCCCGAGAACGGATGGGCATCGCGATGCGGGCGGGAGTCCGCTATGTCGCCATGTCCCCGAAGATCCAGGTCGTCCTGCTGCGCAGCGCGGCCTTCGGCATCGGCGCCAGCGCCGTTTCAGCGATGATGCCGCTGGTGGCGCGCGATTTGCTGGGGGGCGGCGCGCTGACCTTCGGCGCGCTCAGCGGCGCTTTCGGCATCGGCGCGGTGACGGGCGCCTTGTTGACCGGGCAATTGCGCCGCCGCTTTTCTGTCGAAACCATGGTGCGCGCTTCCGCCATCGCGCTTGCGGTCGGCACGGCGTTGATGGCCGTCAGCGACTGGCTGATCGTGGCGTTGGCGGGACTGCTGCTGGCGGGCGCGGGCTGGGTGGTCGCGCTTTCGACCTTCAACGTGTCCGTCCAGATGTCGGCGCCGCGCTGGGTCGTGGCGCGGGCCGTCGCCCTGTATCAGATGATCGCCTTCGGCGGCATGGCCGGGGGCGCCTGGCTGTTCGGCACATTGGCGGAAGATCATGGCGTCGCCGCCGCCCTCTATATCGCCGCCGCCGTCCAGTTCGTCTCCGTAATCATCGGCTATGTCCGCCCGCTTTCGCAAGCGGGTGAGGAGAATCTCGACCTCCAGAATATGTGGCGGGAGCCTGAGACGGCCGTTCCGATCGAACCCCGCAGCGGACCGGTGGTCGTCACCATCGAATATCGCATCGCCGCCGGATCGGTCGTTCCCTTCCTGACGGCAATGAGCGAACGCCGCCGCATCCGCCGCCGCGACGGCGCCCATGGCTGGTCGCTGCTGCGCGACCTGGGCGATCCGGAACTGTGGGTGGAGCGCTATCATGTGTCGACCTGGCTGGACTATGTCCGCCATAACAGCCGCCGGACGGTGGCCGACATGGCGAACAGCGAAGCCATCCACGCCCTGCATCGCGGCCCGCATCCGCCGGTCGTCCATCGCATGGTGGAGCGGCAGACCGGTTCGCTGCCGCTGGGACGTTCGGCCGATCCCCGGGAATTGGGCGATCCCATGACCGATCCCACCCGTTCGAGCTGATCCGCTATTTCGGCCGCCGCTCGGCCAGATCCTCCGGCGTGTCGATGTCCCGCAGGCTAGCGCCCATGGTCTCGATCTGCACGCCATGGCTGAGCAGAGCGCGCGCGCCCTGGTCCCCGCGCAGCGCCAGCAGTTCGGGGAAATGCTTTCGCCCGATGAAGGCGGGGGGCGAGGAGGAAAAACCGTCGGTGCTGGCGACGACCGACCGGACGTCCTCGGCCGCCAGGCAGATGCGGTTGTAATGCGTCTGCGGCACGTCGGGCATGTCGGCCAGGCAGATCAATATGCCCCGGCATTTGCGGATCGGCATGACATGCTCGACCGCCTTGATGATGCTGCCCGATATGCCGTCTTCGGGCCGGTCGTTGACCAGAATCGCATAACCGCGCCGCTCCAGCCGGCGATGCAGCACCGGCGCCTGGTCGATCGGCCGCACGACCGCCACCAGCTCAGCGAATATCATGGAGGCGATGGTCTCCATCGCATGGACGGCGAGGGGCTTTCCGCGCCAATCGGCCATCAGCTTGTCCTCCTCCCCGAACCGGGAGGAAGTGCCTGCTGCAAGGAGGACGGCGGCGATATGTTCGGTCCGCATGGTTCCCTAGCGAGTAATGGTAGCGACCCGGTTCATCCGGTTTGACCATGCTGTGCCACCGGGACGATCTTCTGTCCAGCAGGGCGAAGGGACTGGCGTTCCTGCGAATCAGTCGCCATATGCCCGCAGAGCAATGAAGGAGTGGTGCCGTCCATGGAATATGATCCCGATGCCGAAGCTGCGGGCGAGTCGGTCAAGGTCCCGGTTCCAAAAGACGTTGCCGCCGCGATCCGTACGCTGATCCGCTGGTCGGGCGACAATCCGGAGCGGGAAGGGCTGGTGGAAACGCCGGAACGCGTCGCCCGCGCCTGGAAAGAATATTGCCGCGGCTATGATGATGATCCGGCCTATCATCTCTCGCGCATCTTCCATGAGGTTGGCGGCTATGACGACATCGTGCTGCTGAAGGACATTCCCTTCCAGTCGCATTGCGAACATCATATGGCGCCGATCGTCGGCGTCGCGCATATCGCCTATCTGCCCGGCCAATATGTCGTCGGCATATCGAAGCTGGCCCGCGTCCTGCACGCGTTCGCCCACCGCCTTCAGGTGCAGGAGCGGCTGACATCCGAAGTCGCCAATTGCATCTGGGAACATCTGAAGCCCGAAGGCGTGGCCGTGGTGATCGAAGCGACCCATGGCTGCATGACCGGGCGCGGGGTGCGCACGCCGAATGTCGTCATGAAGACCAGCCGCATGCTCGGCGTCTTCCGCGACGATGTGAAGAGCCGCGAAGAAGTGTTGAAGCTGATCGGCGCGTGAGCGAGGAGGAAGTCCCCGCCTACCGGCCCCTGGGGGGCACGAAGAAGCGCCCGGAACAGTCCGGTGCGCGGCCCTTGGCGCAAAAGCGCCTTGCGTTGGTGACCGGCGGCCATCGGCGGCTGGGCGGCATCATCGCCGCCGCCTTTGCGCGGGCGGGCTATTCGCTGGCGATCCATGGCAGCCACGATACCCGGCTCGATTCCCATCTGGCGCTGACGCTGGAGGAGAATGCGACCGAATGGGATGGCTTCACCGTCGATTTCAGCGATCCGGAAGGGGCGGAGGAACTGGTGGCTTTGGTCGCGGAGCGCTTCGGCCGCCCGCCCGACGTCCTCGTCAACAGCGCGGCCATTTTCGGGCAGGACCGGATCGACAATGTCAGCGCCGATGATCTGATGCGGCATTATGCCGTTAATTGCGCGGCGCCCGCCTTGCTGACCAAGGCCTTCGCCACTGTCCCCGCAGGCACGGGGGACCGGTGCATCGTCAATATCCTCGACCAGCGGATCGACCATCCGCATGGCGACCAACTGGCCTATACCCTCTCGAAAATGGCGCTGGCCGGGCTGACCCGGCTGTCCGCCTCGACATTGGCGCCGCAGATCAGGGTCAATGCCGTTGCGCCGGGCCTCACCATCGCGACGCCCGATTATGACGATGGCCAGATGGAACGCCTGTCCGCGATGATGCCGCTGGAGCGGCTGCCGCAGGCAGAGCAGATTGCCGAAGCCGTCCTCTATCTGGCGGGGGCGAGCGCCGTGACCGGGCAGACGCTCTATATCGACGGCGGCGCGCATCTGCGCAGCTATGACCGAGATTTCATGCATCTGTGCCGATAGCGGCTGCGAAGATGCGGCCCGCGAGGACTGGTCAAGGCCCGTCGCGCTGCATAGAGCGGATCGCAATGGGTGACTGAAGGGAGACGGCAATGGCATATGAAACGATCCTGGTGGAACAGCGCGACGCGGTGACGCTGGTCACGCTCAACCGTCCTCAGGCGCTGAACGCGCTGAACAGCCAGGTGCTGCAGGATCTGGGCGCGGCCTTCGCCGCCTATGACGCCGATCCGTCGCAGCGCTGCCTGGTCCTGACCGGCAGCGAAAAGGCCTTTGCCGCAGGGGCCGACATCAAGGAAATGGTGGAGAAGGACGCGGCCGACTTCTTCCTGGAGGATTTCTTTGCGGGCTGGCAGAGCAAGGTCGTCTCCATCCGCAAGCCGTGGATCGCGGCGGTCGCCGGTTTCGCGCTGGGCGGCGGGTGCGAACTGGCGATGATGGCGGATTTCATCCTAGCCGCCGACACCGCGAAATTCGGCCAGCCCGAAATCAAGCTGGGCGTGGCGCCGGGCATGGGCGGATCGCAGCGTCTGACCCGCGCCGTCGGCAAGGCGAAGGCGATGGAAATGTGCCTGACCGGCCGCATGATGGGCGCCGAAGAAGCGGAAAGTGCCGGTCTGGTTGCGCGGATCGTTCCGGCGGCTGATCTGCTGGAGGACGCGCTCAAGACCGCCGCGACTATCGCCGGGATGCCGCCCATGGCCGCGATGGTGAACAAGGAAATGGTCAATCTGGCGTTCGAGACCGGACTGGCTCAGGGCATCCTGACCGAACGCCGCCTGTTCCAGATCCTGACCGCGACCGAGGATAAGAAGGAAGGCATGGAAGCCTTCGTCGCCAAGCGTCCGGGGGTTTGGAAGGGGCGTTGATTGGCGTGAATGAATGGGGGCTGATGATGGCCATTAGCTCCCGTTAAGCAGCACGTGCTCCTGCGCAGGCAGGAGCCCAGTCCTGCCCTCAATGTGTCATCGTAACACCTGAACTGGGCTCCTGCCTGCGCAGGAGCACGGTGTACTTCAAGGTCAAGGAAAGCGGACTGTCCGCTTTCCACCCATCCGCGACACGCTTGGAGACGATAAGCGCTTACTTCCCCTCCAGCATCTCGATCATCAGCGAAAAGTCCCGCCCTGCTTCGCCCTTGTTGGCGAGCAGTTGATAAAGCGACTCCGCTGCATTCCCCATCGGCACGCTCGCGCCGACCGAAGCGGCGGCCTCGCTCGCCAGCTTCAAATCCTTCAGCATCAGTCCCACGGCGAAACCGCCCTGATAGCCATTGTCCGAAGGGCTTTGCGGCCCGACCCCCGGCACCGGGCAATAGCTGGTCATCGACCAGCTCTGCCCCGACGACACGCTGGAAATATCGTAGAAGGTTTGCGGATCGAGCCCCAGCTTCTTCGCCATGGCGAAGGTCTCGCAGGTCGCGACCATCGTCGCGCCCAGCAGCATGTTGTTGCAGATCTTGGCCGCCTGCCCATTGCCCGCGCCGCCCGCATGGATCACCGCCTTGCCCATGGCGGACAGGATCGGCCTGGCCCGGCCGAACGCCTGGTCCGATCCGCCGACCATGAAGGTCAGCGTGCCGCCATTGGCCGCCGCGATGCCGCCTGAGACTGGCGCGTCGACCATCTCGAAACCCTTGGCGGCAGCGGCTTCCTCGACTCGCCGCGCCGTCGCGACATCGATGGTCGAGCAGTCGAGGAACAGCGCATCGGCCTTGGCCGCGCCGAAAACCTCGCCTGTATAGACCCCCTCCACATGCTTGCCCGCGGGCAGCATGGTCACGACCGCATCGGCGCCAGAGACAGCCTCGGCCACGCTGGCGCAGCGCACCGCGCCCGCTTCGGCGGCCTTGGCCAGCGCCTCTTCCGACAGGTCGAAGGCCCGCACCGCAAAGCCGTTCTTCAGCAGATTGGCGGCCATGCCACCACCCATATTGCCCAGGCCGATAAAGGCGATGGTCTGGCTCATTTCAGGCACTCCTCTAGAGCGATTTCAAGCCGGATGGATCATCTGGCGGCTCCGAAATCGCGGAAAACAAGCCATCTTCAGCCGCGCAATTCGGGCAGCGGCGTCCATTCCTTTTCCGGGGGCAGGGGCGCGAACAGGCTTTCCACCAGTTCGTCTGTCACATCCTCCGGCCGCGCCGGGTTCCATCGCGGCGCATTGTCCTTGTCGAAGATCACAGCGCGCACGCCCTCGATGAAATCGGGGCGACGGATGACATGATGGCCGATGCGATATTCGTTGCGCATATTGTCGGCAAAATCGGTGAAGGCCGCGCCCTCCACCATCTGGCGCAGCGCCACCTTGATGGTCTGCGGCGATTTGGTGGCGAGGGTGGCAAGCTGCTCCCGCGCCCAGTCCGATCCGTCCGCGTCCAGCGCCGCCAATATCTCCTCGAAACGATCCGAGGCGAACAGGCGGTCGATCTGGTCCCGATGCGCTGCCATGGCCGAAGGCGGCGGCGCGTCGGCCATTTCGTCCAATATCTCGGCCAGACCGTCCGGATCGGCAATGATCCGCGCCTTCACCGCTTCCAGCTTGTCAGAGGCCATATAATGGGTGGCTATGCCGATGGCGGCGCAATCCGCGCCCTTGATCCGTGCGCCGGTCGTCGCCAGCCACGCCCCGGTCCGTCCCGGCATGCGCGGCAAGAACCAGCCGCCGCCGACATCGGGAAACAGGCCGATGCCGGTTTCCGGCATGGCATAAGTGGTCCGCTCGGTCGCGACGCGGTAGCGCGCCGGGTCGGAAATGCCGACGCCCCCGCCCATGACGATGCCGTCGATGAAGGCGACGACCGGCTTTTCATAGACGAACAGCAGATGGTTCATACGATATTCGGTGAAGAAGAACTGCTCCGCCTTGGAACAATCGCCCTTGGCGCTGTTGGCGATCATGGCGATGTCGCCGCCCGCGCAAAATCCGCGACCCTCAGCATGGTCGAGCATCACCGCAACGACGCTCTCATCCGCCCGCCAGGCCAGCAGCGCGTCGATGATGGCGCTGCACATTTCGGTCGTTAGCGCGTGGATCGCCTTGGGCCGGTTGAGCCGGATGCGCCCCACGCCATTGTCTATGGAAATCAGAACCTGATCAGTCATATCGCCTCCCGCGCTCATTGCCGCAGCATGTCGCGGGCGATGATCATGCGCATCACCTGATTGGTGCCTTCCAGGATCGAATGCACGCGCAAATCGCGCCAGAAACGCTCGATCGGATAATCCATCAGATAACCATAGCCGCCATGCAGTTGCAGCGCCCGGTCGACCACGGAGGAGCCGGTGTCGGTCGCCAGCCGCTTGGCCATGGCGGCAAAGCGCGTCTTGTCGGGCGCATTCTCCGTCACCTTGACCGCCGCCGCATAGAGCAGCGTGCGCGCCGCCTGCAATTCCGTCTCCATGTCCGCCAGCATGAACTGCGTGTTCTGGAAATCAGCGATGCTCTGGCCGAACTGCTTGCGGTCCTTGGTGTAGGAGAGCGCCTCATCGATGCAACGCTGCGCCCCGCCCAGCGAGCAGGCGCCGATGTTCAGCCGCCCGCCGTCCAGGCCCATCATCGCGATGCGAAAGCCTTCGCCCTCGCCGCCGACCAGATTCTCGACTGGCACCCGCACGCCGTCGAAATTGACCTGCGCGGTCGGCTGCGAATGCCAGCCAAGCTTGCGTTCCTGCGCGCCGAAGCTGACGCCCGCCATGTCCTTCTCAATGACAAGGCAGGATATGCCCTTTGGTCCGTCGTCGCCGGTACGGACCATGACGACATAGATTTCATTCTCGCCGCCGCCGGAGATGAACTGCTTGGACCCGGTGACGACATAATGATCGCCATCCCGCACCGCCCGCGTCTTCAGCGCTGCGGCATCCGATCCCGATCCCGCTTCCGTCAGGCAATAGCTGCCGATCCGCTCCATCGGCACCATGGAGGGCAGATATTTGTCCTTCACGGCCTGCGATCCGAACCGGTCGATCATCCAGGCGGCCATATTGTGGATCGAGATGAACGCGCTGGTCGACGGACAGCCATAGGCCATCGCTTCCATGATCAGCGCCGCCTCCAGCCGCCCCAGCCCGATTCCGCCCGCTTCCTCCGACACATAGATGCCGCCAAAGCCCAGCTCCGCCGCGGCGCGGATGGTGTCGCGGGGGAAGATATGCTTTTCGTCCCACTCCGCCGCGAAAGGCGTGATCGCATCGGCGGTGAACCGGCGCGCCATCTCCTGAATGGCCAACTGGTCCTCGGTGAGATCGAACTGGCTCACAAGCTCTCCTGACGTGCACTTTAAACTCTCCTCTAGATATAATGCGGAATTGCACGCAACAACGCAGTTCTGCATAGCGTCGCAGCGATTTTGCAGTCTGGTGGGCGGTGGATGTTCGATTGGGACGATCTCAGGGTGTTTCTGGCGGTGGCGCGCACGCGCAAGATCGCCCCGGCCGCGCGCGCACTGGGGATCGACGCGACGACGATCGCCCGGCGGCTCGCCCGGCTGGAGCGCACATTGGGGCCTGAACTGTTCGAGGTGGGGGCAGGGGAGCGGACCCTGACCGCCCATGGACAGGCTCTGCTCAGCCATGCCGAGAGCATAGAAAGCGCGGCGCTCGCGGCGATGGAGGAGGCGACCGGCCGGGAACATCATCTGAGCGGCCAGGTGCGGCTGTCGGTGGCGGAGGGTTTCGGGACATGGGTGCTGGCGCCGGGGCTGGCCGATTTCAGCCGCCGCCATCCGGGCATAAGGCTCGACCTCATCACCGCCTCGGGTTTCCTCAACCCTTCCAAGCGGGAGGCGGACATGGCCGTCATGCTGGCGCGGCCGCAGCGGGGGCGGCTGTCGGTCCGGCGGATGGGCGACTATCGCCTGCACCTCTACGCGTCCCCCGCCTATCTGGCGGAGGCCGGATCGCCGCGCAGCGCGGCGGACCTGCGCGCTCATGTGCTGGTCGGTTATGTGCCCGAATTCATCTTCTCGCCCGAACTCGACTATCTGGACGAGGTGGAGGCGGGGCTGGAGGCCAGCCTGCGCGCCACCAGCATCAACATGCAGCATCGCATGATCGCGGAAGGGGCGGGCATCGGCGTGCTGCCCGATTTCATCGCCGGGCGCGATTCCGCGATGGTGCCGGTTATGGCCGATCAGGTGGAGATCATGCGCAGTTTCTGGCTCGTCACCCATGGCGACCTCAAGAAACTGCCCCGGATCGCGGCGGTCGCGCACTGGTTGCAGGAGCGTATCGAGACCTTGAAAGCGTGAGCGCCCTTTGCCAAATGGCGGGAAAGCGTTCCTAAAACCAATCGACGCCGCCCATCAGGCCCGCTAAGGGAGTCTCCATGACACGCAAATGGTCGCATCTCGCACATGCAGCATAAGTCAAAATGCAGTCGGGCGGTTGCCCTGCCCCATAGCGAATTTCGCACGCGGGCGACCGAATATCTGGATTTCCTGGCCGCCTGGGTGAAGAAACCGCGCCAGACCGCGTCGGTCGTGCCAAGCAGCCGTTATCTTGCGCGTTTGATGGTCGAGCATATCGTCCCGGAGGATGGCCGGGTGATCGAACTGGGCGGCGGCACCGGCGTCTTCACCCGCGCCATATTGCGCACCGGCCTGCCGCCCGAAAAGCTGGAGGTGGTGGAGATCAATCCGGCCTTCGCGCGCGGGTTGCGGCGCCATTTCCCGCATGTATCGGTCCTTGAAACGCCCGCGCAGATCGTTTCTACCGCGACGGCGGGCGAGGCGGGCGAATATCAGGCGGTCATCAGCGGCCTGCCGCTGCTCGCCATGGACCGCCAGATGCATGCCGACATCCTGTCCGAAAGCTTCCGCATGCTTCGGCCCGGCGGGGCCTTCATCCAGTTCACCTATTCCCTGCGTCCGCCGGTCAGCCGCGAGATTCAGGACGCGCTGGGGCTGGACGTCGTCCGCGTCGGGCAGACGGTCCGCAACTTCCCGCCCGCCACCGTCTTCCGCTTTTTCCGCAAGGGCGAATAGCGCCCGGTTGCGCTGCGCGGGCGGCACCCTATCTTTGCGCTTCAGCAGAAGGGGGCACTGCCGCGCATGGCATCCATCATTACCGTTTCCGGCCTGACCAAAAGCTATGCTTCGGGTTTTCAGGCGCTCAAGGGCGTCGACCTGGAGATAGAGGAGGGCGAGATTTTCGCGCTGCTGGGGCCGAACGGCGCCGGCAAGACCACCATGATCTCCATCATCTGCGGTAATGTCCGGCCGACCGGCGGCAGCGTCACCGTGGCGGGCCATGACATCATCCGCGGCTATCGCGGATCGCGATCCGCCATCGGGCTGGTGCCGCAGGAACTCCACACCGACGCGTTCGAGCGGGTGATCGACACCGTCACCTTCTCCCGCGGCCTGTTCGGCAAGCCGCGCAACGACGCCTATATCGAGAAGGTGCTGCGCGATCTGTCGCTCTGGGACAAGCGCAACAGCAAGATTTTGGAGCTGTCGGGCGGCATGAAGCGCCGCGTGATGATCGCCAAGGCGCTCTCGCACGAACCGCGCGTGCTGTTCCTGGACGAACCGACCGCAGGGGTCGACGTCGAACTGCGCCGCGACATGTGGAAGCTGATCGGGGAACTGCGCCAGACCGGCGTCACCATCATCCTCACCACCCATTATATTGAGGAAGCGGAGGAAATGGCCGACCGGGTCGGCGTCATCAACAAGGGTGAGCTGATATTGGTCGAGGAAAAGACCGCGCTCATGAAGAAGCTCGGCAAGAAGACGCTGACCATCGTGCTGGCTGAACCGCGTGTCGAGGTGCCGCCGGAGCTTGCCCAATGGCAGGTCACGCTGAAGGCGGACGGCCATGAGATCGAATATGTGTTCGACACCCAGGCGGAGCGGACCGGCGTGTCGTCGCTGCTGCGCAAGCTGGGCGATCTCGGCATCGGCTACAAGGACCTCAACACCGAGCAGAGCAGCCTGGAGGATATTTTCGTCAGTCTGGTCCATCAGGATCAGGAGAAGGCGGCATGAGCGGCTTCAATCCCCAGGGCGCAAGCCGTTTCAACCACCGCGCGATCTGGTCGATCTACAAGTTCGAGCTGCACCGTTTCCGCCGCACGCTGCTGACCGGGCTGCTGGTGCCGGTGATCACCACCTCGCTCTATTTCGTGGTGTTCGGCGGCGCGATCGGTTCGCGCATGACGCAGATTGACGGGATTCCCTACGCCGCCTTCATTGTGCCCGGCCTCATCATGATGTCGATGTTCACGGAGAGCATCTTCAACGCCAGCTTCGGCATCTACATGCCGAAATTCACCGGCACCATCTATGAACTGCTGTCGGCGCCAGTGTCGGCGGCGGAAACGATCATCGCCTATGTCGGCGCAGCGGCGACCAAGTCGCTGATCGTGGGCACCATCATCTTCGTGACCGCGCATCTGTTCGTCGACATCCATGTCGCCCATCCACTGGCGATGGTCGCCTTCATGATGCTGATCGCGGTCAGTTTCTGCCTGTTCGGCTTCATCCTGGGCATCTGGGCGCAAAGTTTCGAGCAGTTGCAGGTGATCCCGTTGCTGATCATCATGCCGATGACCTTTCTGGGCGGGGCCTTTTATTCGATCCACATGCTGGCGGAGCCGTGGCGGACGATCACCCTGTTCAATCCGATCGTCTATCTCATCTCCGGCTTCCGCTGGACCTTCTTCGGACGCGGCGACGTGGGGATCGAGTTCAGCCTGCTGTTCGTCGCCGGGATGCTGGCGCTTTGCCTGGGCATCATCGGCTGGATGTTCCGGACGGGCTATCGCCTGAAGAAATAAGGCGCGCAAGGCGTCCGGTTGCATCCAACC
The DNA here is from genome assembly GCF_013375535.1 of Sphingobium sp. 15-1. Taxonomy (GTDB): domain Bacteria; phylum Pseudomonadota; class Alphaproteobacteria; order Sphingomonadales; family Sphingomonadaceae; genus Sphingobium; species Sphingobium aromaticivastans. The sequence goes on along the minus strand of NZ_JABXJG010000001.1, from coordinate 1,205,202 downwards.
GTGCTCCTGCGCAGGCACTCGAACGAGACAGGTGGCTCGTGAGAGCCCAGTCCTGCCGTTTGAACTGGGTTCCTGCCCGCGCAGGAACACGGATCAACGCCCTAACTCAACCGGTCGATCGCTTCAGCATCCAGTCCGCCGGGGATGACCATGATCGGGCAGGGCAGCTTGCCCGCGTCGGCGCCCGCGAAGTGCGAGACGAGGACGCCGGGATGCCCGCTGGCGGCGGCCCCCAGCACCAATGCCGCGACATCGTCCATCTCCTCCAGCGTGTGGCGCACGACCGTCACTGGATCGCCCTGCCGCACGGTGATGCTGGGGCGGATGCCGGATTCGTCGGTCAGCGTGCCCGCCGCGCTCGTCACCAGCGCTTCGGCGCGTTGCAGGGCTTCATCCTCCATCGTCGCCTGCACGCCGCCCCATTGGACGAATTCGGCGGGCGGAATGAGCGCCAGGATACGAACCGCGCCCGCCGTCTTGGCGGCGCGCCGGGCAGCGAAGCGGAGCGCGGTTTCCGCCTCGGGCGATTCGTCCACGACAACCAGATATGTCCGCATCTGCTGCGTCCTTACAGGGTAACGACCATTTGGTCTTCTTCGCCACGGAGCATGTGCTGAACCCATATGGTTAGCCATGAACCAGACTGGTGAAATGTGGCTGATTATCGGCGTGCACGCAAGGCTTGGCCTTGACCGTTCCGGCCAAAGCGCCGAAACGAACCTCATTGCCCCCACGCCCGATAAAAATGAGAGGCCTTCCACCCATGAGCAAGACGATCCAGATGCCTGCCCTTTCCCCGACTATGGAAGAAGGGACGCTGGCGAAATGGCTGGTGAAGGAGGGCGATACGGTTTCGTCCGGCGATCTGCTGGCGGAAATCGAAACCGACAAGGCGACGATGGAATTCGAAGCCGTCGATGAAGGCACCGTGGCGAAGATATTGGTGGCCGAAGGGTCCGAAGGCGTGAAGGTCGGCACCGTCATCGCCATCATCGCGGAGGAAGGCGAGGACGTGTCGCAAGCCGCGAAGGGCGATGCCGCGCCCAAGCCGGCGGCCGCGCCCAAGGCCGACCCCGTTCCCGCCAAGGCGGAGGCGGCCGCACCCGCCGCTGCGGTCAAGGCTGATCCCGCGTCGGCCAAGCCCGCCGACAGCCGCGTGAACGTCAGCCCGCTCGCTCGCCGTCTGGCGGAGGCGAAGGGGCTCGATCTCGCCGCTGTGACCGGCTCAGGCCCCAATGGCCGTATCGTGAAGGCGGATATTGAGGGCACGGCGCCCGCCGCGAAGGCCGCCGCTCCGGCGCCTGCCGCAGCGCCCGCCGCTGCTCCGGCGGCCGCTCCCGCCGCCGCGCAGGACTTCGGCATCCCGCACGAAGTCGTCAAGCTGAGCGGCATGCGCAAGACCATTGCGCGCCGCCTGACTGAATCCAAGCAGCAGGTGCCGCACATCTACCTGACCGTGGATGTCCAGCTCGACAAGCTGCTGAAGCTGCGGGGCGAGCTGAACGCCGGTCTGGCTTCGCGGGGCGTCAAGCTGTCGGTTAACGACCTGCTGATCAAGGCGCTGGGCGTCGCGCTGATCCAGGTGCCGGAGTGCAATGTGCAGTTCGCGGGCGATCAGATGCTGCAATTCAAGCGCGCCGATATTTCCGTGGCGGTGTCGATCCCCGGCGGCCTGATCACGCCCATCGTGACCGAAGCCGACAGCAAGGGCGTCGCCGCCATCTCGACCGCGATGAAGGATCTTGCCAGCCGCGCCAAGGACGGCAAGCTCAAGCCGGAAGAATATCAGGGCGGCACCGCCTCGCTTTCCAACATGGGCATGTTCGGCATCAAGCAGTTCGAAGCCGTCATCAACCCGCCGCAGGGCATGATCCTGGCGATCGGCGCGGGCGAGAAGCGGCCCTTCGTCATCGATGACTCGCTTCAGATCGCGACCGTCATGTCGGCCACCGGCAGCTTCGACCACCGCGCCATCGACGGCGCCGACGGGGCACGGCTGATGCAGGTCTTCAAGGAGCTGGTCGAAAACCCGATCGGCATGCTGGCCTGATGGCTGGACAGGACGAGCAGCCGCCGGCGGACAGCCCGGCGGTGCGCGTCATCGCCATGCCGTCCGACACCAATCCCTATGGGGATATTTTCGGCGGCTGGCTGATGAGCCTGATGGATTCGGCGGCGGGTTCCGTCGCGGCCCGGCACAGCCATGGGCGCGCCGTCACCATCGCCGTAGAGGGCATGACCTTCCTGCGCCCCGTCGTCGTGGGCGATGAAGTGTCGGTCTTCGCCAGGCTGGTTTCCGTCGGGCGGACGTCGATGAGCATCGCCGTCGAGGCCTGGCGCCGCGCCCGCCATGACGACCGGTCCTATCGCGTGACCAAGGCGACCTTCACCTTCGTGGCGATCGGGGAAGATCGCCAGCCCCGTTCCGTGCCGCCCTTCACCCCTCCGGCGGCGTGACAGATTTCAGAGAAAAGCGAGTTTGATCATGGCTGAGAATTACGACGTCATCGTTCTGGGCTCCGGCCCCGGCGGCTATGTGGCCGCGATCCGCGCGGCGCAACTGGGCCTGAAGACCGCCATCGTCGAGCGCGAGAATCTGGGCGGCATCTGCCTCAACTGGGGCTGCATCCCGACGAAGGCGCTGCTGCGTTCGGCGGAAATCTATCATTATATGCAGCATGCCAAGGATTATGGTCTGGCGGCTGAAAAGATCAGCGCAGACATAGAGGCAGTGGTGAAGCGTTCGCGCGGCGTCGCGAAGCAACTCAATCAGGGCGTCACGCACCTGATGAAGAAGAACAAGATCACCGTCCATATGGGCGACGGCAAGCTGGTCGCGAAAGGCAAGCTTTCCGTCACCAAGGACGGCAAGACCGAGGAACTGACGGCGAGGAACATCATCGTCGCCACCGGCGCTCGCGCCCGCGACCTGCCCTTCGCCCCGGCGGACGGCAAGCGCGTCTGGACCTATCGCCACGCCATGACCCCGCCGGAAATGCCCAGCAAGCTGTTGGTCATTGGCTCGGGTGCGATCGGCATCGAGTTCGCCAGCTTCTACAATGACATGGGCGCTGACGTGACCGTGGTGGAGATGTTGGACCGCGTGGTGCCGGTCGAGGATGCGGACGTCTCCGCCTTCCTCGAAAAGGCGCTGAAGAAGCAGGGCATGACCATCATGACTGGCGCGGGCGTCGAGAAGCTGGAAGTCGGCGCCAATGGCGTCAAGGCCGCGATCAAGGGCAAGGACGGCAAGATCGTCAACGGCGAATACAGCCATGTCATCGTCGCCATCGGCATCGTCCCCAATACCGAGAATATCGGGCTGGAAACGCTGGGCGTGAAGACGGAGCGCGGCCATATCGTCACTGATCCCGCCTGCAATACCAATGTCGAGGGCATCTGGGCGATTGGCGACGTCACCGCGCCGCCATGGCTGGCGCACAAGGCGAGCCATGAGGGCGTGATCGCGGCGGAAGCCATTGCGGGCAAGCATCCGCATGCCATGGACCCGCGCAACATTCCGGGCTGCACCTATTGCCATCCGCAGATCGCCAGCGTCGGCCTGACCGAAGCCAAGGCCAAGGAAGCCGGTTATGAGGTGAAGGTCGGCATGTTCCCCTTCATCGGCAACGGCAAGGCGATCGCCTTGGGCGAGGCGGAAGGCTTCACCAAGACGGTGTTCGACGCCAAGACCGGCGAATTGCTGGGCGCGCATATGGTCGGCGCGGAAGTGACCGAGATGATCCAGGGCTACACCATCGGCAAGACGCTGGAGACGACCGAGGCGGAGTTGATGCACACGGTCTTCCCGCATCCGACCATCTCCGAATCCATGCATGAAAGCGTGCTGGCTGCATATGGGCGCGCGCTTCATATCTGATCGGCGCAGAGCCGTGGCAAAAGGCGCGGGAGCTTTGGCTCTCGCGCTTTTTTGCGTTCTGATGATTGCGCTGGCGCAGCGGCACGGATTGCTGGACGGGCTGAATGTCCGCCTGATGGGAATGGCGGGACGGGCGCGGCAAAGCGGCGCGGGCGTTCTCGTCACTGGGATGATGCAACTGGCTTCGATGATCGGCGGAACGGCGGTGCGCTTTGCGCTATTGGGCGCCTGTTTTGTTGGCCTCTGGAGCAAAGCGAGGGCGCGTGCCTTCTGGCTTTTATGGGTGGTCGTAGGCGGGACGCTGCTCAATCTGGCGCTCAAGCAGGTTTTTGCGGAACCTCGACCGGACTTGCTGCCGCATCTCGACATCGTGCACAGCTATAGCTTCCCGAGCGGGCATGCGGCGGGGAACATGATCTTCTTCGGCGCGCTGGCGATGCTGGCGGGGCGGCGGTCCGCCTATGTCGGGGCCGCGCTGGCGATTGCGGTGATCGGGATCAGCCGGGTCTGGCTAGGGGTGCATTGGCCGAGTGATGTAGTGGCCGGATGGATCGAGGGACTGGGCTGGCTGGCGCTCTGCGGCGTCTGGCTACCAGCGCGGCGAGGGCAGGGTGAGGGCGCGGGTCAGGCTGCGATAGGGAGGCATGCCGTCGGCGGTGACGAAGCCATGGACCCAGAAGCTGTCGAACGCGGTCGCGGCGGCGACTGACAGCAACAGCAGCGCCGATCCGGCGAACAGGATGCGTGCGCCGCGAAGCGGTTCTTCGGGCATGAAGGCCATCAGCGCCAGCGGCAGGAGGGGCAGGAAATAGCGGCCCTGCGTCCCCTGAATATAGTCCGCGCCAAGCGGCGTGCCGGTCAGATACATGGCGGTTTCGATCAGCAGGGCCACACCCGCGACGATGGCGAGCCACCAGAGCCTTTGGCCGAGCGAAAAGCGCATGGCCGATCCGCAGAGGACTGCCGCGCCCAGCATCGCCAGCGCCAGCGGATAGGCCAGTAAGGGCAGCAATATGGCGTTCCAGCCGAAACGGCCTACGATCTGGAGCGCATAGACCGGTGCCCGCTCGGTCACGCTGGTCACGAGGACATGGAGATAGGCGAGGGGATCGTGGAGGATCACGGCCAGTTGCTGGCCGAGCGGCGCGGTCATGACCGTCTCGCCCGTCTTGCGCGACATGATATGATAGAGCGCCTGGCTACCCCCGGAAAATTTCATCCAGATTAGGAAGGCCAGCGCGCCGAGCGCCATCGCGGCAAGGATCGACACGGCGCGAAGATCGCGGCGGTTTCCGGGCCATTGCCATCCCGCGGCCATCAACGGCAGATAGACGCCCTTCGCCAGCGCCAGCAGCGGCGCCGTCAGATAGAGCGCGAGCCCGCGCTTGCCGGTCCATCCCATGAAACCCACCCGCAGCGCCAGGGCAAGGCCTAGAAAGCCCATGCCGTTGATCACCGCATCGGGCGAGAGCGAGCCATTTTGATAGCAGAAAGTCGGCAACAGCGCTGTGGCGAGCATGGCGTTGCGGCCGAAGGGAAGAAGGCCAAGCGCCGCGCCCAGCATGATGAGGGAGAAAAGAGCATTGACCATCCGGCCGCCATAAAAGGCGCCGAGCCGAGGCAGGCCAAGCCTGTTTCCGATCGTCAGGCCGATCGCGCCGGGCAGGTAAAGGGTGGGCGCATAATTGGCCACATTGGGGAAATCGGCAAAACCGCGCTCTTTGCCCGCCGCGTCATCGGCATGCCAGGCCTCGTCCAGCCTATCGCGATCGAACAGGCGGGGAGCGGATGATGCGCGCGTGGGAAAATAGACGTCGTGCAGATCGATGGCGGCACGGGGAAGCTCCGCGCCGATCATGGCGCCACGCTGTTCGGTCAGGATGCCGCCCTCCGAAAGCAGCAGGGCCTTGATATAATGCTGATTTTCGTCGGGCGCCTGAAAGGGCGGGGTAATGCAGGCGAAGAACAGCGTGGCGATGCAGATCAGGGCATAGAGCCCCTTTTCGAGCCCGGTCCATGGCATGTCGCCCGCGACGGGCCGCCGCGTCCGCATGAATGCCTGTCTTTCCTGTCGCATCGATCGACCCTGATCCCGCCTTGTCCTGCTCTGGGTCAGTCGATCTAGCGTCAAGCTCTTAATATTTCGCGCTTCTTTCTGATCTGCATCAGGATGTTCGGCGGTTTCCCCGTAAGTCTTCGGTAATATTTCCGCGCCATGGTCGGCGGTGGAGAAAAATCATGTATCTTATTGATTTCCGGCATGATCTGAACCTGCTCGACATCAAATGGACAGGTCTGTTCACGGATGAGATCATCGCTGAATATGCCCGCATATTGAAGCGCCAGTTCGTCGAGCAGAGTTTCAAGCCGGGCTATCTGCTGCGGATGGACATGACGGAAAGCGCCGTCCAGAGCCGATATGGGGTCGAATCCTTCGGCCGTTATCTGGGGGATTTCCCCAAAGCCCGGCGCATCGCCATCGTCACGCCCAGCGTCATCGCGCGCATGCAGGTGCGCCGCGTGATGACCCAGCCCTATTTGCGGATATTTCCGCTGGCCCGCCCGGCGCTGGATTGGCTGCTGGCGGATGAGGCCGTGGCGGTCGATTAGATCTGGATTGTGCCGGCAGTTGGTCAATTGCTGACATTCTTGATCCTCCCCATCGGTAGATGGGGAGGGGGACCACCGCCGAAGGCGGTGGTGGAGGGGAACTGGCACGACCTGCGCGTTTTTCCCTCCGTCAGGCCTGCGGCCTGCCACCTCCCATCTATCGATGGGGAGGATTAGAACGTCCAATCTCCACCCAATGCCGCCCGCATGTTCAGCCGAACCTCAAGCCCCGCCAACCCGCAATCGAAAAGATCACGCCTCATCCTCGATCTCCCGTTCCGCGGGAGGGTGCAGGCGCAGGCGGCTGACGCGGCGGCCGTCGCTGGCGAGGATTTCCAGTTTCCAGCCGCTTTCCTCATGCTCGATGATTTCGCCCGGCTCCGGAACCCGGCCCGCGATCACGAAGGCCAGGCCGCCCAGCGTATCGACATCTTCCTCAATATCGGCCAGCTTTTCGTCAATCTCCTTGGCGACATCCTCCAATTCGGCGCGGGCATCGGCTTCCCAGAGGCCGCCTTCCAGCGGAACCAGCATTACCTCGGGCTCTTCGTCATGCTCGTCCTCGACTTCCCCGACGATTTCCTCGACCAGATCCTCGAAGGTGAGCAGGCCCTCGGTGCCCGAATATTCGTCCAGCACGATGGCGAGATGGGTCCGCTTGGCGCGCATTTCAGCGAGCAGGTCCAGCGCGCCCATGCTTTCGGGAACATAGAGCGGCTGACGGATCAGCGGCTCCAACGTATCGGGCACCGGCGCCTTGCCCGCCAATATGGCGAAGGCGTCGCGGATGTGGATCATGCCGACGATCCTATCCAGATTCTCGCGATAGACCGGGATGCGGCTATGCCCGGCTTCCGCGAACAGCGCCGCAAGGTCGGCAAAGCTCGCCTTTTCCTCGATGGCGATGATGTCCGCGCGGGGAACGGCCACATCGTCGACCGTATGTTCGGAAAAATGGAGGAGGTTGCGGACCATCTGCCGCTCGATCGCGGACAGGTCGCCCTTGGCGGGAGGGGCTGCGCCTTCCTCCTGCTCCTCCTCATCATATTCGTCGAGCGCATCCTCCAGCTCGCGGCGGAGGCTGGTGCTCTCTTCCTCACCGAAAAGCAGCGACTTCAGGCCGCTCCATAAACCGCCTTCGTTGCTGCTACTGTCCGATTCCTTGGAACCGTTGCCGTCCTTCGGACTGCCTTCAGCCATTGTGTTTCCTGTTCCCCTGTTTCAGCGATCCCCATAAGGATCGGAAATGCCAAGGCTGATCAGCGATTGCGTCTCCAACGCCTCCATCGCTTCGGCCTCGGCGTCCTCCATATGATCATATCCCAGCAAATGGAAAGTCCCATGAATGATGAGATGGGTCGCGTGATCGGCAATGGAGATGCCTTTTTCAGCGGCTTCGGCGGCGCAGACCCCTTCCGCTAGCACGATGTCGCCCAATATGACCTCGCCGTCGTCGGTGTTGGCGGTGGCTTCGAGCAGGTCCGACTGCACCATCGGGAAGGACAGGACGTTGGTCGGCTTGTCCTTGTCCCGATAGGCGCGGTTGAGCTGGTGGACTTCCTCGTCGGTGGTAAGCTTGACCGCAACTTCATAGAGCGCCTCGTCGGCGGCGAAGGCGGCATAGGGGCTATGCGTGATCGCGGCGACGACGGCCCGCTGGGCCAGCAATTCCCAATCGGTATCGGGCCACCCCTGTTCGTGGAGGACGGCGACTTCAATCATCTTCAAGAATTCCGTTCGTGTCGAGCGCAGTCGAGACATGGTGAGGGCTGACACATCGTTTCTCGCCCTTGGCCTGTCCTGAGCGCCTGCCTTGGCAGGAAGTCGAAGGGCTCGAAACGAACGGTGGTTGGGCGTGCATCTCAGGCATCCGGGCCTTCATAAGCCTGGACGATGCGGCCCACGACCGGATGGCGGACCACGTCGCTGATGCCGAAAGGCACGACGGAGATGCCATCCACGCCTTCAAGGCGCGTCACCGCGTCGGCCAGACCGGAAATGCCCGGCTGCGGCAGATCGACCTGACGCGGGTCGCCGCAGATGACCATGCGGCTGCCTTCACCGAAGCGGGTCAGGAACATCTTCATCTGCGCGATGGTGGTGTTCTGCGCCTCGTCCAGCACGATGAAGGCGTTGGACAGGGTGCGACCGCGCATGAAGGCGAGGGGCGCGATCTCGATCTCGCCGGACGCGATGCGGCGTTCGACCTGCTCTGCGGGGAGCGTGTCGTAGAGCGCGTCGTAGATCGGGCGGAGATAGGGGTCGACCTTCTCCTTCATGTCGCCGGGCAGGAAACCCAGGCGCTCGCCCGCTTCGACGGCGGGACGGGACAGGATCAGGCGGTCGACGCTGCCGGTGATGAGCTGGCTCACCGCCTGCGCGACGGCGAGGTAGGTCTTGCCGGTGCCTGCCGGGCCAAGCGCGAAGATGATGTCGTTGCGGGTGAGCGCTTCCATGTATGTCACCTGCGTCGCGGAACGCGGCACGATCGTCTTCTTGCGCGTGCGGATCATCACCTTGGGCGGTTCGGCCACGTCATGGCGGATGATGCCGTCCAGTGTCGGTTCGGCGGACATGGCGATGACCGCCTCGACCGCGCCCGCGTCGATTTCCTGCCCGGCGACGATGCGGTTATAGAGCCCGGTCATCACGTCGCGGGCGCGGGCAGCGGCTTCGGCCTCGCCCTCGATCTGGAGCTTGTTGCCGCGCGCCGCGATATAGACGCCCAGGCGGTTTTCGATGGCGACCAGATTCTGGTCATATTGCCCGAAGAGCGCGCCCAGCAGGTGCGGGCGGTCGAAAATCACTTCCAGGCGCGCGCGTTCAGCGACGTCGGTGCGATGGTTCTGGTTCGGTTTCTTCGACATTCAGCAGCCTCCCATCTCTTTAGTCATACCCGCGTAGGCGGGTATCCATCTCCTGTCGTTTGCGCCTGGTGGACAGGTTGGGAGATGGGTTCCCGCCTTCGCGGGAACGACTTTGAGTTGGTTCAAGCGGCCTTCCTCCTGCTGGGTTCGCCGGCCAGACTGTTCGGACCGGCGCTGATGATGTCGACTTCCACCATGGCACCGATCGAAAGTTCCGGCGCGGTGACGTGGACGGATTGGAGCCATGGCGTCTTGCCGATGAGCTGGCCGGAGTGGCGGCCCTTGCGCTCCAGCAAGATGTCGGTGCGGCGGCCGACGGTGGCGCCGTTGAATTCGGCCTGATGGCGGTTGATCAGCGCCTGCAGGCGGGCGAGGCGTTCGTCCATCACCTCCGCCGGGATCTGGCCGTCCATGTCGGCCGCCGGGGTGCCGGGGCGCGAGCTATATTTGAAAGAATAGCATTGCGCATAACGCACTTGCTCGACGATCTTCAGAGTATCTTCGAAGTCGGCGTCGGTCTCGCCGGGGAAGCCGACGATGAAATCCCCCGACAGCGCTATATCGGGACGAGCCTCGCGAACCCGCTCGATGATGCGCAGATAGCTGTCGGCGCTGTGGCTGCGGTTCATCGCCTTCAGGATGCGGTCGTTGCCCGACTGCACCGGCAGATGGAGGAAGGGCATCAGCTTGGGTTCGTCGCCATGGGCGGCGATCAGGCCGTCGCTCATGTCGTTGGGATGGCTGGTGGTGTAGCGGATGCGCTTGAGGGCATCGATCTTCGCCAGTTCGCGGACCAGGCCGTCCATGCCCTGCATCCGGCCCTTGCCGTCCTCTCCGGTCCAGGCATTGACGTTCTGGCCCAACAGGGTGATCTCCCGAACGCCGCCGTCGACCAGCGCCTTGGCTTCATCGAGGATGGCGGACCAGCTCCGGCTGATTTCCGCGCCGCGCGTATAGGGCACCACGCAATAGGTGCAGAATTTGTCGCAGCCTTCCATGATCGTCAGGAAAGCCGTGGGCCGCGCCTGTTTGGTGCGGCCGGGCAGGGCGGCGAATTTCGACGCCAGCGGCATGTCGGTGTCGACCGCCGCCTCGCCGCGACCGGCCTTGTCGATCAGGTCCGGCAGCCGGTGATAGGCCTGCGGGCCGACGACGATGTCGACATTGCGGGCGCGGCGCTGGATTTCCCCGCCCTCGGCCTGCGCGACGCAGCCGGCGACGGCGATCATCGGGCGGCTGCCATCCTCGCGGGTCATGCGGCCGATGTCGGAATAAACCTTGTCCACCGCCTTTTCGCGAATGTGGCAGGTGTTGAGGATGACCAGATCGGCCTCGGCGCCGTCGGCCGCGGCGGTCATGCCGCGCTCGCCCAGCATCTCGGCCATGCGCTCGCCATCATAGACGTTCATCTGGCAGCCGAAGGATTTGACGTGGAATGTCGCTGGAGTCTTTGGGGCGTCGTACCGATTCATGCGGTCCAGCTATACAAGGGGTGCGCCGCAAGTAAAAGGCGGCAGGTGCTCTGTAATGCTGGCGGCGATTCTTTCCTGCGTCATCATCGCCAAAAGCTTGCGATCCGGGCAGATTGCCGGGTCGAAAGGCTCCAGAAAGCGCAGGGTGACGTCAAGCCGGCCCTGGCGTTCGAGCAATCTTTTGACGTTTGCGCCCGCCGGTTCGTCGCTATGCCAACTGATTTCGGCGGTGGCCGCGCCATAGTCGATATGGACCGGCTGAATCCGAACGGAGCGGGGAGGCGGCAGGAGTACCGCAAGCAGGGATGGCTTGAAGGGCAGCAGGCCGCTGCCGTCGCTGGTCGTGCCTTCCGGAAACAACGCGATCGGCTGATGCCCGGCAAGGGCGGCGCGCAAGGCGTCAAGCTGCGATGAAAGCGCGCCGCGCCGGTTGCGGGCGACGAACAATGTGTTGTTCTGCGCGGCGAGCCAGCCGATGATCGGCCAGCCGGCTATGCCGTCATGCGCGACGAAGGCCGATCCGGTTGCGCCGCCAAGGGCCAATATATCGACCCAACTGACGTGGTTGGCGATGATGAAGCTGTCGCCGTGGAAGGGGTGCCCCTCGATCCGCATGCGCGCGCCGACGGATCGCGCCGCCATGGCCAGGAAGCGGCGCGGCCAGGGCGAATGCCGCCCGGCGGCGCTCCATAGCAAATGCAGCGGAAGGCATAGCAGCAGGCTGGCGCCGAGCGCCCCGATGCGCGTCCAGCGCCGAACCATGCGGCGGAGCCGGGTCAAGCGGCTTCAGTTCTTGCGGTCGAGCGCGACGCCGTACAGTTCCATCCGATGGTCGACCAGACGGAAACCCAGCTTTTCCGCGATCTGCTTTTGAAGCTGCTCCAGCTCGGGATCGACGAATTCGATGACATTGCCGGTCTCGACATCGATCAGATGGTCGTGATGGGATTCGGGCGCCGCCTCGTAACGGGCGCGGCCGTCACCGAAATCATGCCGATCCAATATGCCCGCTTCTTCGAACAGGCGAACGGTGCGGTAGACGGTGGCGATGGAAATGCCCGGATCGATCGCGGCGGAGCGCCTGTGCAATTCCTCCACATCCGGATGGTCAGTGGCGTCGCTCAACACCTGGGCGATGACGCGGCGCTGTTCAGTGATGCGCAGACCCTTTTCGTGGCAAAGGGCTTCGACGTCGATCTTGCGGTTCATGCAGGCTCACTTGGCTGAAATGTACGTAAGTCGGCAAGAGCCTAGCGGCTTTTGTCCTAGTATAAAAGGGGCGCGCTGTGGGCGCACCCCTTTGCATGGGCTTTTGCCTTCGGTCGCGGCTTATTTGGCGGCGCGCGTACGCCGACGCTTGGTGCCGAGGCCGATTTTCTTTGCAAGGCTGCGGCGCTGTTCCGCATAATTGGGCGCGACCATCGGATAATCGGCCGGCAGGCTCCACTTCGCGCGATAATCATCAGGCGTCATCTGATAATGAGTCATCAGGTGACGCTTCAGCATCTTGAGCTTCTTGCCGTCTTCCAGGCAGATGATGTAGTCGGGCTTGATCGAGGAGCGGACCGACACGGCGGGCTCGGGCTTCACTTCCGGCGCGGCGGCCGGCGTGGTGAGACCCGAAAGCGCGGCGTGCACATTCTGGATCAGGGTAGATACGTCAGAGACGGCGACGCTGTTGTTCGAGACATGGGCCGCGACAATATCCGACGTCAAAGTAATGAGCAATTCGCTCTGCGCTGATTCGATTTCCATTTCTTTTCCTTGCGAAGGCTATTGGTTATGCGACCCGCCCAGGGAAAATCATTTCAGGAGCGGCATGGGTCAGCTATACCGATGGTTTCTGTTTTGCAAGAGTGGATTTAAATCATCTAAGCATGTCGATACGAAAGCTTAGCGCATCATGAAGTTGTCCGTCATTGCCGCGATAGTAACCGGGACGACGGTGTACATATTCGAACCCGGCTTTTTCATACAGCCTTATTGCCGTATTGGACGCCCTAACTTCCAGATTCATCGACGTAATGCCCCGCCTGCGCGCCGTCCTGAGGCTGTCGAGCAACAGCGCCTCGCCAATGCCCCGGCCGCGCCAGAGCGGGCTGACCGCCAGCAGCAGCAGCTCGCATTCGTCCAGCACCGAGCGGACCAGGGCAAATCCCAGCGGCGCGGCGTCGATCCTGGCGATGGTCAACCAGGTGCCGGGCATCGTCATCACGCCGGCAAGCTGGGGCAGCGTCCAGGCTTCACCGAAGGCGGGGTCGAAGGCGCGGGCCATGACGTCCATGGCGTCGCTCACCGCATTGCGTTCGCCCTCGTCATAGGTGTCGAGGATCAGGCCGGGGGTCATGACGGCATCCGCTCGCTCATCGGCCGCGCATCGGCGTCGCGGCAATAAATGGGCGAGGGAGGGAGCGGCGGGAGCCCGGCGACCAGCGGATAGTCGGCGGCGTCGGGATAAAGGCTGACCGCCGTGCCATGGCCCCGCGCTGTCACCAGCGCCTCGGCGCCCGTGCCGTAGAGCAGGGGATGGTCGAGCCGTTCCGCCAATGTCGCGATCGGCGTGGAAGCGGGGGTGGTGAGCGGCGTCAGTCCGTCAGCGGAGAAGCTCTGCCAGAACAGCTCGCCATGACCCCCGGTGATGGTGACGGCCAGGGACTCGCCCTTATGCCCGGCCGCCGCCTTGGCCGCGATCAGGCTCAGCGCGCCATAGCCGTGAAGCGGGATGCCCCAGGCCAGCGCCAGCGCGCGGGCGGCGGCTATGCCGATGCGGACGCCGGTGAAACTGCCGGGACCGACATCGACGGCGATGGCGTCGGCCTTGCCGCCGTCGGGCATTGCGGCGATGGCGGGCAGCAGCGCTTCGGCATGGCCGCGTCGACGATTTCATGGAAATGGCCGATGGGCGCGCCGTCATCGAGCAGCGCCACGGACAGCGCCTGTGTCGCGGTGTCGATGACCAATATGCGCAAAGAAAACCCCTGTAGAGCGATCGCCCGATGCGATGCGTAGATCAGCGGTTAGTCGATCGAGACCGATTTGCCAATTGGCCGTTCCCGCTCAGACGGCGCGAACCTCGGTCACTTCAGGAACATAATGTTTGAGCAACTGTTCGATCCCGTTTTTCAGCGTCGCCGTGGAGGAGGGGCAGCCCGAACAGGCGCCCTGCATGCGCAGGTAAACGGTGCCCTTGTCGAAGCCGCGATAAATGATGTCGCCGCCGTCATTGGCCACGGCGGGGCGGACGCGGGTGTCGATCAGCTCGCGGATTTGCGCGACGATTTCCGCGTCTTCCGGGTCGTCGGCAAATTCCTCCTCGTCCGGCACGAAGATTTCGCCGGCCGATCCCGGTGCGAACAGCGGCATATTGGCGGAGAAATGTTCGAGCAGGGTCGCGAGAATGTCGGGCTTCACGTCGCTCCATTGCGAACCCGGCGCGATGGTGACGGAAATGAAGTCGCCGCCGAAGAACACGCCCGTCACGTCGCCCAGGCCGAATAGCGCGGACGCCAAGGGAGAAGCTTCCGCCTCCTCCGGCGTGGCGAAATCGCGGGTGCCCATGCCCATGACCACGCGGCCGGGGATGAACTTGACGGTGGCCGGATTGGGCGTCGCTTCAGTCTCGATCAACATGCGCGTTATGTGGAGAGAAGACTGCGCAAGATCAAGCTTTCGTGCTAAATTGAATGCCGGAGCTTCGCTTGGCCCCGTCGATTGAGTCCCGCGTGAGATCGAAGGAGAGAAAAGATGAGCAATGAGGCCGACATCCGCCACCGTTTCTGGACGGAGCTTGCGCAAAGCCCGTTCGTGATGGTCGGGTTGCAGGGATCGCACGAGCATAGCATGCCGATGACGGCGCAGCTCGATCCCGGCGCGAGCCATTGTTTCTGGTTCTACACGACGCGGGAAAACCGGTTGGCCGTTGGCGGGCCGGCGATGGCGCAGTTCGTCGCCAAGGGGCATTTCCTGTTCGCCTGCATCGATGGCACGCTGGTCGAGGAGACGGACCCGGCGGTGATCGACCGTTATTGGACCCATGATGTGGCGAGCTGGTATCCCGGCGGACGGCAGGACCCGCATCTGATGATGCTCCGCTTCAATCTGGGCCGGGCGGAAATCTGGCGCGCGGACATGTCGCTGGGCGGCATGTTCCGGCAGATGTTCGGCGGCGACGTGCGCGACGAGATGCGCAGCAAGCATGTGGAAGTGACGCTTTAGGAGGATTTGAAGCCGCCGCTTGCTTTTTCCTGTCATTCCCGCCATATGCGCTGCAGCGCAGCAGTTGGGCGTCATTGCCCTTTCAGCGATTGGCAGCGTGATCGCTCCGGCCGGACAGGTATCGGGGCCGGCCAATGAAAGTCTGCGCCAAGCTTTGAGGCTTCCCTTTTCACGCGGGTCGTTTCGTAACCCGCCTTGCGTCCCGGTCCTGCCGGAAGACGCCGGGGCCGACTTGTGAGTTATCATCCATGCAATTTACCGACCTTGGCCTTGCCGAGCCGATCCTGAAGGCGCTCGCCGCCAAGAAATATGCTTTGCCCACCCCCATCCAGGCGCAGGCCATTCCCGTTTTGCTGAAGGGCAAGGATCTGTGCGGCATCGCCCAGACCGGCACCGGCAAGACGGCGGCCTTCGCGCTGCCGAGCCTTGACCATTTCGCCCGCAACCCCAAACCGACACCGCTTCAGGGTTGCCGGATGCTGGTGCTCTCGCCCACGCGTGAGCTGGCGGCGCAGATCGCGCAGAGCTTCCGCGACTATGGCCGCTTCATGAAGCTGTCAGTGGAGGTCGTGTTCGGCGGCGTGCCGATCAACAAGCAGATCCGCGCACTGGGCCGGGGCGTCGATATCGTCGTCGCGACGCCGGGCCGTCTGCTCGACCTGATCGACCAGCGGGCTTTTACCATCAAGGATACCGAGATTTTCGTCCTGGATGAAGCCGACCAGATGATGGACATGGGCTTCATCCATCCCTTGAAGCGCATCGCCAAGCTGCTGCCCAAGGAACGGCAGAACCTGTTCTTCTCCGCCACCATGCCGGGTGAGATCGAGGCGCTGGCCGCGCAGTTCCTTCGCGATCCGGTAAAGGTCAGCGTCGCGCCGCAGTCGACCACGGCGGAGCGGGTGCGTCAGCAGGCGACCTTCGTTAATCAGATGGAGAAGCAGGCGCTGCTCAACCTGACGGTCAGGAGCGAGGAAATCGACCGCGCACTGATCTTCACGCGTACGAAACATGGCGCGGACCGCGTCGTGCGCTTTCTGGAAGGGGCGGGAATTCAGGCCGTCGCCATCCATGGCAACAAAAGCCAGGCGCAGCGGACCACCGCCTTGCAGGCTTTCCGCCATGGCCAAGTGAAGCTTCTGGTCGCAACCGACATCGCGGCGCGCGGGATCGACGTTTCGGGTGTGTCCCATGTCATCAATTTCGAGCTGCCCAATGTGCCCGAGCAATATGTCCATCGCATCGGCCGCACGGCCCGCGCCGGGGCGGAAGGGATCGCGATCAGCTTCGTGGCGGACGACGAGCGGCCCTATCTGAAAGCGATCGAGCGGACGGCCAAGGTGAAGCTGGAGATCGTGCCTCTGCCGGAGAATTTCGTCGAGGCGGTGCGGAACATGCCCAAGGCGGCCCCGCCGCGCAAAGGCCGCGAGCAGACGCCGGAGCAGAAGGCCAAGCGCGCCGATGGTCAGCGCCGCTATCAGGACCAGCAGAAGCAGCCGCGCGGCAATGCCGAGCGGGCACACCGCCCCGATGGTGAAGCCGGCCAGCCCGCGAAGAAGAACTTCCGTCGCCGGCGCGGCGGCAGCGGCGTCGGCGCGCATAAGGGCGCGGTGCAGAGGACGGGCGGGCGGTAAGCCTTTCCCATCAGCCACGGCTTGGAATGGCCGGAGGATAGGACAAGCTGTTCATCCTCCGGCCTTCTTTGTCAGTGGTCATTCAGGAAAATCTCTTTAGGCTATGGCCTCATGAGCTTTCCCTTCCGGCGTTCTGCCGCTTCGCTGTCCGTTCTCGCCTTGCTGCTTTCGGGAGTTTCCGCGCCTCTGGCCGCGAAAACGGACCCGGTTGCCAATTCTGCGGCGCTCAGTTCCACCAAGGCGCAAGTCCGGCCATGGCTTTATGAAAACAGCGATGTGCCGATCGATCCGGCATGGCGCTTTGGCGAACTGTCCAACGGTTTGCGCTATGCGATCCGGCGCAACGGCGTGCCGCCGGGGCAGGTCTCGGTCAGGTTGCGGGTCGATGCCGGATCGCTGATGGAGCAGCCCGATGAGCTGGGCTACGCCCATTTCATGGAGCATCTCACCTTCCGCGGCTCCCGCCATGTGCCCGATGGGGAATCCAAGCGCATCTGGCAGCGGCTGGGCGTCACCTTCGGCAGCGACAGCAACGCGCAGACGACGCCGACCGGCACCACCTACGCTCTCGATCTGCCGCAGGCGACGCAGGCAAGTCTGGGGGAAAGCCTCAAGATACTGTCCGGCATGATGGCCGATCCCAATATCGTGGATGGCGCGGTCAATGCCGAGCGGGCGGTCGTCCTGGCGGAAAAGCGCGAGGGCGATGGCCCCCAAATGCGGATTTCCGATGCGACGCGAAGGCATTTCTTCGCTGGCCAGCCCTTGGCCGATCATAGCCCGATCGGCACCGTGGCGACGCTGAATGCCGTGACGGCGGCGAAGATGGAGGCTTTCCACCAGCGCTGGTACCGCCCTGAAAATGCCGTGATCTCAATCGCGGGCGACATCGACCCGGCCATGGCCGAGCAGTTGATCAAGGATAATTTCGCATCCTGGACCGTGCCGGGCAAGGGCGCGCCGTTGCCCGATTTTGGGGAGCCCGACGCCAAGGCGCCCGCGACCAGAGTGACGGTGGAACCCGGCGCGCCTACCGGTCTCACCATGGCCTGGCTGCGGCCCTGGAAGCCGCGCGCCGACACCATCGTCTATAATCAGGACAAGCTGACCGACGTGCTGGCCCTTCAGATCATCAGCCGCCGGCTGGAGCAGGCGGCGCGTAGCGGCGGCAGCTTCCTGCAGGCGAGCGTGGATCAGCAGGATGTCAGCCGCTCCGTCGACGGCACGTTCGTCACCATCGTGCCGACCGGCGAAAATTGGGAGAAGGCGCTGGGCGACGTCCGCGCCATCATCGAAGATGCCAAGGCCGCGCCGCCGAGCCAGTTGGAAATCGACCGCGAATATGCGCAGATGGACACGGCGCTCGCCATCCAGGTCGAGAATGCGGATACGGAAGCGGGCGCCAAGCAGGCGAGCGATCTGGTGAGCGCGGTCGACATCCGCGAAACGACGGTCAGCCCGCAGGCGGCGCTGGACATCTTCCGCTCCGGCAAGCCGGGGATGACGTCGCAAAAGATATTGGATTCGACCCGGCGGCTCTTTTCGGCGGGCGTGTTCCGCGCGCATCTGATCACCGGGAAGGTGCAGCCGGGCGTCGATGCGAAACTGGCGGCCGCCGTCGCCGCGCCCATCAAGGCGGCGACCAATGCGCGGCTCAACGACAAGGTCGTGACCATGGCGGACCTGCCGAAGCTGGGCGCGCCCGGCACGGTCGTGTCGCGCAGCCCGATCGGCCTGCCGGGGATGGAGAGCATCACCTTCTCCAACGGCGTGAAGCTCACCCTCTTCGCCAATGATGCGGAGACGGAGAAGGTGCGGATCAATGTCCGTTTCGGCCATGGCCAGCAGGCTTTCTCCCCGACCAGGCCAGCGCCGGGCTGGGCGGCGGACTATGCGCTGGTGGCGAGCGGCATCGGCAAGCTGGGTCAGCGGGAACTGGACGATCTGACCAATGGCCGGCGCATGGGAATGGATTTTTCCATCGACGACGACGCCTTCGAATTGCAGGCGGTGACGCGGCCGGCGGATTACAAGGACCAGCTTCAGCTATTCGCGGCCAAGCTGTTCGCGCCCGGTTGGGACCCGGCGCCGATCGCGCGGGTGAAGACAGGGGCCGGGGTCGCCTATGACGCGATGGAGCGGGCGCCGGATTCCGTGCTGGCGCGCGATCTCAACTGGTTGCTGCATGACAAGGATGTGCGGTTCCGGACGCCTTCGCGGGCGGAAATCGACGGGCTGACGCCGCAGGCGTTCCGCGCCGCATGGGAACCGCTATTGGCGTCGGGGCCGATCGAGGTCCAGATTTTCGGCCAGGTGAAGGCAGATGACGCCATAGCGGCGGTCGCCGCGACCTTCGGCGCCTTGCCCTCGCGGCCCGATGTGCCGGTTCCGGCGGCGAACAAGGCCATGCGCTTCCCCGCCCATGTCGAGGCGCCGGTGATCCTGCGGCACAAGGGGGACAAGGAACAGGCGGCGGCGGTGATGGCTTGGCCCACGGCGGGCGGCTTTGCGCTGACGAAGGAGGCGCGGCAACTGGAAATCCTGACCCAGATATTCAACGACCGGCTGTTCGACAAGCTTCGTTCGACCGAGGGGGCCGCCTATTCGCCCAGCGTTCAGAATAACTGGCCTTTCTCCTATGAAAGCGGCGGCTATATTTTGGTGACGAGCCAAGTGCGGCCCGATCGCGTCAACTATTTCTATGGGGTGGTAAAGGATACGGCGGCCGATCTCGCCAAAAATCCCGTGAGCGAGGATGAATTGCAGCGGGCCGTCGCGCCGATGCGGCAGTTGCTGATGCGCGCCGGGACGGGCAATGCCTTCTGGATGAACCAGATGGAGGGCGCCACCCATGATCCGCGCTATGTGCAGGCGATGCAGACCATGGCGCAGGATATGCTGACGGTCACGCCAGCCGATATTCAGGCTCTCGCGGCCAAATATCTGCTGCCGGGCAAAAGCTGGTCGGCGGTGGTGCTGCCGGACGGCGTTGCCGCCCGATAGGCTGGCTCAGGCCGGCCTTGAGACCGTCACGCGACCCGTTTGTTCCAGCAACTGGCTATACAGGCGCACATATCCCATGTGGATGGCCCGGATTTCGGGATTTCTGGAGCGGGCCGCGAGCCGGCGGTTACGGTCCAACCGCGCCTCGAAATAGCTGCGATCAAAAGAGATGTTGATGCCCACTGCCTGCCTCCCGGAACGATCTGGGGCGGAAAATGCTCCACGGCGGCGAATGGTTGCCGCGTCGCACCGCAAATCTTGCTGCAACGCGGCGGAATGAGCGAAGGCTGCGCCGGATCGATCAGTCCATGGCGCGAAGGGCCGCGACGATCATGAAGGCGGCGCGACTGGCGGTGCGTTCGGCGCTGATGTCCGGAGCGGACAGGCTGCGATGGCCAAGGCCGAACAGGCAGGCGAGGATGATTTCTTCGGCGCTTTTCAGGGCTTCGCCCGAAAGATTGGGATTGGCGATGCAGGCGAAATCGCCCAGCGACTTTCGCAAGCCCCGGCACATGTCGGTGATGGTGCCGTGGACGCGGGCATTGCGGAACGCTTCGGCCAATATGTCGAAGGACAAGGCTTCATGCGGGTCGTCCATGACCTCCAGCAGCAACAGTTCGAAGGTCCGCTCGATGCTGATCTCTCCGGCGTCCAGGCGGGTTTGCAGGTTCAGGATCATCGCTTCGCGGTCGCGCGTATCGCTCTCCACTATGGCTTCGATAATGTCTTCCTTGCCCTTGAACAGGCGGTAGATCTGACCCACGGACACCTGGGCGGCGGCGGCCAGTTCGGCCATCGCGCTCTGGTGGAAACCGTTGGCGGCGAACAGGTCGCGGGCCGCATTCAATATGCGGTCGCGGGCAGTCTGTTCATGTTGCGATGCAATCAAAAATCTTCACCCGGTTCTTTTTGCTCTTGAACAAATTGTGGCATGTTCCTACCTGCGGCGCAAGCGGAATGAACGTTCATTCCAATGGTCAGCATCAGGGAAACGGAGCATCGGCCGATGCAGAAGGGGATATTTGTCGGACTGCTTGCCTGCGCGTCGACCCTGGTGCTGGGCGGCTGCGGTCAACAGGAGCAGCCTGCGCCGCCGCCCCCGGCGGTTGGCGTGGTCAATGTGACGGTAGAGGCAGCGCCGCTGATGACCGAGCTTCCGGGGCGGATCGCCGCCGTGGAAACCGCCGAAGTCCGGCCGCAGATCAGCGGCGTCATCCGTCGCCGGCTGTTTGTCGAGGGTGGCTTGGTGCGCGCCGGTCAATTGCTCTACGAGATTGAGGATTCGCCTTATCGCGCCGCCTTGGGCCAGGCGCAGGGCGCTCTGTCGCGGGCGCAGGCGTCGATCCGCGCCACGGGATTGCAGGCGCAGCGTTACAAGGAGCTGGTCGGCATCAACGCCGTCAGCCGGCAGGAAGCCGACAATGCCACCGCCTCTGCCCAGCAGGCGCGGGCCGATGTCGCGGCGCAGCGGGCGGCTGTCCAGGCGGCCCAGGTGAACCAGGATTTCACGCGCATCAGGGCGCCGATTTCCGGCCGCATCGGCCGTTCCCTCTTCACGCCGGGCGCCTTGGTGCAGGCCGGGCAGGCGGATGCGCTGGCGACGATCCAGCGGACCGACATCGTTTATGTCGACGTGACCCAATCGGCCGCGCAGATCATCGATCTCAGGCAGGCGATGCAGGCAGGCGGCGTCAGCGCAGCGGACGGCGCGCGGGTGCAGTTGCTGTTGCCCAACGGCAGCGTCTATCCGATCGAGGGGCGGCTGCAATTTTCCGAAGTGACGGTTGATCCCAGTTCGGGCGCGGTGACGCTGCGCGCCACCTTCGCCAATCCGGACGGCCTGCTGCTGCCGGGCATGTATGTCCGCGCCAAGCTGGTCGAGGGGCAGCGTGCCCAAGCGATCCTGGCGCCGCAACAGGGTATCACCCGCGACGCCCGCGGCCGGGCCACCGCCATGGTGGTGGGAGCAGGCAATAAAGTCGAATTGCGTCAGGTCGAAACCGACCGCCCGGTGGGCGACAAGTGGATCGTCACCAAGGGGCTGAGGGCGGGCGACAGGCTGATCGTCGAGGGGCTGGTCAATCTGCGCCCCGGAACGGTGGTGAAGCCGGGCGCGCCGCAGCAGGTGACGGCTCCGCAGCAGCAAGCGAGCGGGGCGAAGTAAGCCGTGGCCCGCTATTTCATCGACAGGCCCATCTTCGCATGGGTCATCGCCATCGTCATCATGCTGGCCGGCGCGCTGGCGCTGCGGTCGCTGGCCGTAGCGCAGTTTCCGGCCATTGCGCCGCCCGCGGTGACGATCTCCACCACCTATCCCGGCGCCAATGCCCAAACGCTGGAAAGCACGACGACGCAGATCATCGAGCAGCAGCTCAAGGGGATCGACAATCTCCGCTATTTCTCCTCAAGCAGCGATTCCGCCGGCAATCTGACCATCACCCTGACCTTCGAGCAGGGCACCGACGCCGACATCGCGCAGGTGCAGGTGCAGAACAAGCTGGCCCAGGCGACGCCGCTTCTGCCGCAAGAAGTGCAGCAGCAGGGCCTGCGCGTCACCAAATCCACTTCGACCTTCCTGATGATCATGGCGGTCTATGCCGATGACGGCATTCACGACCAGCAGGATGCGGGCGATTTCATCGCTTCGGCGTTGCAGGACCCGGTCAGCCGCGTCAATGGCGTGGGCGACACCCAGCTATTGGGCGCGCAATATGCGATGCGGGTCTGGCTGGACCCCTATAAGATGGCCAATCTCGGCATCACCACCGGGGATGTGAAATCGGCCATCCAGGCCCAGAACGCCCAGGTTTCGGCGGGCCAGATCGGTGGCACGCCTTCGCCCAAGGGACAGGCGCTGAACGCCACGGTGACGGCGCAATCCCGGCTGAAGACACCGGAAGAGTTTCGTCAGATCAGGCTGCGCAGCAACGGCGATGGGTCGGTCGTCCATCTGTCGGACGTGGCCAGGGTCGAGCTGGGGGCGGAAAGCTACAGCTTCGGCGCGAAGTTCAACGGCCATCCCGCAGCCGGTTTCGGCATCAAGCTTGCGCCCGGCGCCAACGCGCTCGATACCGTCGACGGCGTCAAGAGCCGCATCAACGAACTCTCCAAGACCTTCCCGAGCTGGGTCAAATATGACTTCCCGGTCGACAATTCGACCTTCGTGCGGCTGTCGGTGGAGCAGGTGATCCACACCTTGATCGAGGCGACCCTGCTCGTCTTCGTGGTGATGTTCCTGTTCCTGCAGAATTGGCGCGCCACATTGATCCCGACCATCGCGGTGCCGGTGGTGCTGCTGGGATCGCTGGCGATCCTCTATGCGGCGGGTTTCACCATCAACACGCTGACGCTGTTCGGCATGGTTCTGGCGATCGGCCTGCTGGTCGACGACGCCATCGTCGTGGTCGAAAATGTCGAACGCATCATCCAGGAAGAGGGGCTCAGTCCGAAAGAAGCCGCGAAAAAATCGATGGACGAGATCAGCGGCGCGCTGATCGGCATCGGCCTGGTACTGTCGGCGGTGTTCCTGCCTATGGCGTTCTTCGGCGGCTCGACCGGGGTGATCTTCCGCCAATTCTCCATCACCATCGTCTCCGCGATGGTGCTGTCGGTGCTGGTGGCCCTGATCCTGACCCCGGCGCTCTGCGCGACGATCCTGCGGCCGAAGGGGCACAGCCATATCTGGACAGGCTTTTTCGGTTCGCGCTTCGGTCGCTTCTTCGATTGGTTCAACCGGACCTTTGACCGCAATGTCGTCCGCTATGGACGGACGGTGGAGAAGGTCGAGCGGCGCTGGGGCCGGACCATGCTGGTCTATGCGCTGATCGTGGTCGGCATGGGGCTGGTATTCCTGCGCCTGCCCGGCGGTTTTCTGCCGGACGAGGATCAGGGGATCATCATCAACCAGGTGTCGCTGCCGACCGGATCGACGCTGGAGGAAACCGAGCGCACGTTGGCCAAGGTGCGCGATCATTATATGATCGACGAGAAGAAGAATGTCGCCGCCGTCTTCACCATCTCCGGCTTCGGCTTCGTGGGGCAGGGGCAGAATGTCGGCATCGTCTTCGCCCGGATGAAGGACTGGTCGGAACGCAAGGGCGCCGACAACAAGGTCTCGGCCATCGCGCTGCGCGCCAATGGCGCCTTCCGCAAGATTTCCGCCGGCATGGCGATCGCCTTCGTGCCGCCCGCCGTGCAGGAGCTGGGCAATGCGACCGGCTTCGACTTCCAGCTCGTGGACCGGGGCAATCTGGGTCATGAGAAGATGCTGGAGGCGCGCAACCAGTTGCTGGGCATGGCTATGGCCGACAAGCGGCTGGCGCAGGTGCGGCCCAACGGCCTGGAAGATACGCCGCAGCTCAAGCTGAACGTCGATCAGGCGGCGGCCGGGGCGCTGGGCATCGCACAGTCGGACGTCAACGACACGATCAGCACCGCGATGGGCAGCAGCTACGTCAACGACTTCATCGACCGCGACCGGGTGAAGCGCGTCTATGTGCAGGCCGACGCGCCCTTCCGCACCACGCCGGATTCAATCGGCGTGCTGCATGTGCGGGGCAGTTCGGGCGTGATGGCGCCGATCTCTTCCTTCGCGACGACCGAATGGACCCATGGTCCGGCCAAGCTGGAACGCTTCAACGGCGTGCCGTCGATGCAGATCATGGGCGCGCCCGCGCCGGGCGTTTCGACTGGCGAGGCGATGAAGGCGATGGAGGAAATGGCCGCCAAGCTGCCGGCGGGCGTCGGATACGAATGGAACGGCATTTCCTATGAGGAGCAGACCTCGGGCGGACAGGCACCGGCGCTTTATGCGCTGTCGATGCTGATCGTCTTCCTGTGTTTGGCCGCGCTCTATGAAAGCTGGTCGGTGCCGATCGCGGTCATGCTGGTGGTGCCGCTGGGCGTGTTCGGCGCGGTGCTGGCGGCGATGCTGGTGGGACTCAACAACGACATCTACCTTCAGGTCGGCCTGATCACGACCATCGGCGTGTCGGCCAAGAACGCGATCCTGATCGTCGAATTTGCCGAAGAAAAGATGCGCGAAGGGTTGCCGCCCGCTCGCGCCGCGCTGGAGGCGGGCAAGCTGCGCCTGCGGCCGATCCTGATGACCAGCTTCGCCTTCGTCTTCGGCGTGTTGCCGCTGGCGGTGGCGAAGGGGGCGGGTGCGGGCGGTCAGAACGCCATCGGCACGGCGGTGGTCGGCGGCATGCTGTCCGCCACTATCCTCGCCATCTTCTTCGTGCCGGTCTTCTTCACGGTCGTGAAGCGGCTGTTCCGCGAACATCATGGCCAGGATGAAGGGGGGCATGGCGGCAGCGCCCCATTGGCGCCCCAAGAGGCATGAGGATAATGGATAAGATCAAGCTCTTCCCGGCCGCTGCCCTGGCGCTGACGCTTGCTGCCTGCGACATGGCGCCCAAATATGTGCGGCCTGCGCTGCCGGTGCCGGAAACCAGTCCGCAGGGGCCGGCCTATGCCGGAGCCGAGGGGCAGGCGATCGTCCCGGCGGATACCGCCTGGAAGGAGTTTTTCGTCGATCCGCGCCTGGCTCGGGTGATCGAGACCTCGCTTGCCAATAATCGCGACCTGCGCGTGGCGCTCGCCAATGTCGAGCAGGCGCGGGCGCAATATAAGGTGCAGCGGGCGGGCATATTCCCGACCCTGGGTGCCAATGGCAGCGCGACTTATCAGGATCAGCCCTTCGCCCAGCAGGGCGTATCGGGGCGGACGGACATCTACAACGCCTCGGTCGGCGTGTCGGCGTGGGAAGTCGACCTGTTCGGACGGGTGCGCAATCTGACCAAGGCGGCGCAGGAGCAATATTTCGCCTCGGTCGAGAACCGCAATGCCGCGCAGACCGCCTTGATCGCGGAGGTCGCCAACGCCTGGCTCGGCATGGCGGCGGATCAGGAACGGCTGAAGATCGCGCGCGATCTGGAAAAGGCCTTCGGTCAAACGCTCGACCTTACCAAAGCGCGTTTCGCCAAGGGGATCGCTTCGGAACTGGAGGTGCGTCAGGCGCAGACCAGCTATGACCAGGCGCGATCCGACATCGCGCAGGCGACGACATTGGTGGCGCAGGACCAGAATGCGCTGAACCTGCTGGCGGGCGGGACCGTGCCCGCCGACGATCTGCCGACGGCGATGCCGGAGGGTGATGTGACTTTGGCCAACCTGCCCGCCGACCTGCCTTCTACGGCATTGCTGCGCCGGCCGGACATCATGGCGGCTGAGCATCAGTTGCTCAGCGCCAACGCCAATATCGGCGCGGCGCGGGCGGCCTTCTTCCCCAAAATCTCGCTGACGGCGGCGTTCGGGACGATGAGCCTTGGCCTCTCCAACCTGTTCAAATCAGGTAGCGACTATTGGTCGGTCGCCCCTTCGGCCAGCCTGCCGATCTTCGATTTCGGGCGCAATCAGGGCAATCTGCGTTATGCGCGGGCGACCTATGATGCGATGGTCGCGACTTATGAAAAGAGCGTGCAGACCGGCTTTCGCGAAGTGGCGGATGCCCTTGCCCGGCGCGGCACGATGACGGCGCAGATGGAGGCGCAGACCTCTTTGCGGGATTCCGCGCGTGTCGGCTATCGGCTGTCCGAAGCACGTTTCCGGGCAGGGATCGACGGTTTCCTGACCACGCTGGATTCGCAGCGGACGCTCTACAGTGCGGAGCAGAGCCTGCTGGCGGCGCGGCTGACGCGGGCGACGAACATGGTCGAACTGTATCGCGCCATGGGCGGCGGCCTCCAATAATCTTTGACCGCAAGGGGCGGGAAGGCGTTCCGCATGTCATGCCCTATGCTTCCGCCATCCAATGATGGAAAGGAATGGGCATGAACTACGCATATCGGACGATGGCCTCCCCCGTCGGTGAACTGACGCTGGTGGCGAGCGCAAAAGGGCTGGCTGCGGTCCTGTGGGAAAATGACGTGCCCGGCCGGGTGAAGCTGGACCCCCGTGCCCCGGCCGACGATCATTCGGTGCTGGAAGAGGCGGGGCGGCAACTTGGCGAATATTTCGCCGGGCAGCGGGAGGCGTTCGACCTGCCGCTAGACTTCAAAGGCACGGATTTCCAGAAGAGCGTCTGGGCGGCCCTGCTGACCATCCCCTTTGGCGAAACGCGCAGCTATGCCGATATTGCAAGCCAGATCGGCAAGCCTTCCGCCTGCCGGGCCGTGGGCGCAGCCAACGGGCGTAATCCGATTTCGATCATCGCACCCTGCCACCGCGTCGTGGGAGCGAACGGCGCGCTCACCGGTTTCGCGGGCGGCCTGAAGGCCAAGCGCTACCTGCTTGGACTGGAAGGAAGATTGTTCGCAGCCATTTGAAAAATGGCGCACCCAAGAGGATTCGAACCTCTGGCCTTTGCCTTCGGAGGGCAACGCTCTATCCAGCTGAGCTATGGGTGCGTGTCGCTGCTGCGAAGGGCCGCTTAGCAAAGCCCAATCGCTCGCGCCAGCACCAAAATCGCCTCAGGCTAAAGTTATTTCGCGAGTTTCTGCATCGGCTGGAATTTGCCGAGGCCGCAACTGGCGCCCGGTTGCAATCCACTCGTCTGATAGAGCACGGTGATGATGTCCACGGAACAGAGCTGGGATAGGCTGGTCTTGTAGAGGAAGCGCTTTTCGAAGCCCAGGCTGGGGCAGCTATAGGGCAGCGTGTTCCGATAGACCTTGTTGCCGTTCATGATGAAGTCGATGGTGCGGTCGTCGCGGACATTGGTGGAGCGGATCGACGTGATCTGGACGCAATCGACCGGTTTGCCGGCAGGGACGAGATTGTCGGGCGCGGTCTTGGCCAGGGCAGGGGCAGCGGTGCAGGCCAGTGCCATGACGAGCGCGAGCCGGCGGGTGAGATGGGCGGACATGATGTCTCTCCTTTGACTAGAGGAATGACGGCGCGCTAACGCTTCATCCGTTATTCCGCTCCTTCTAGCACCCTTCGGCTGAACCGCGCGATAATCAGTTCGTGGTGCCGGGCGCGGGCGTCTTGGGCTTGAAACGGCAGAGGTCGGCCACGATGCAACGCCAGCATTCGGGCTTGCGTGCCTTGCAGACATAGCGGCCGTGCAGGATCAGCCAATGATGCGCATCGCGGCGGAAAGGACCGGGGACGCCCTTTTCCAGCTTCAGTTCGACCGACAGCGGAGTCTTTCCGGGCGCCAGGCCGGTGCGGTTGCCGACGCGGAAGATATGGGTGTCGACCGCGAACGTCTCCTGCCCGAAGGCGGTGTTGACGACGACATTGGCCGTCTTGCGCCCGACGCCGGGCAGGGTGG
Source organism: Sphingobium sp. 15-1 (assembly GCF_013375535.1). GTDB lineage: Bacteria > Pseudomonadota > Alphaproteobacteria > Sphingomonadales > Sphingomonadaceae > Sphingobium > Sphingobium aromaticivastans. The sequence continues at coordinate 1,177,243 of NZ_JABXJG010000001.1, read as the reverse complement.
TCAGCAGATCGCGATCCTGCGGCACCTGCCCGCCAAAATCGCGGACCAGTATTTCCGACAGGGCGATGACATTCTTCGCCTTGGCATTGAACAGGCCGATGGTCTTGATGTGTGTTTTAAGGCCCTCTTCGCCCAGGTCCACCATCTGCTGGGGGGTCTGGACGTCGCGGAAGAGGGCGCGGGTCGCCTTGTTGACGCCGACGTCCGTCGCTTGCGCCGACAGCACGACCGCTACCAGAAGCTGATACTCGTTGCCATATTCCAGCTCCGTGCGGGGGGCCGGATTAGCTTCAGCGAGGCGGCTGAAAAAGTCGAAGATCTGGGCTTTGTTCACGTTCAGAGACCCAGAACGCCCTTCATGTCGTAGCGGCCTATGGGCTGGCCGATCAGCCATTGCGCGCCCTTCACCGCGCCGCGCGCGAAGATGATGCGGCTTTCGGCGCGATGGCCGATTTCGATCCGCTCGCCCTCGGTGGCGAAGATGACCTGATGGTCGCCCGCCACGGAGCCGCCGCGCAGGGCCGCGAAACCGATCGCGCCCTTGACCCGCGCGCCTGTAATGCCGTCGCGGCCACGCTCGCTATGGTCAGCCAGGGCGATGCCGCGTCCCTGCGCGGCGGCTTCGCCCAGCAACAGGGCGGTGCCGGACGGCGCGTCGACCTTGTGACGATGGTGCATTTCGACGATCTCTATGTCCCAATCGTCGCTGAGGCGCGCGGCCGCCTGTTCGACCAGCGCCGCCAGCAGATTGACGCCAAGAGAGGTGTTGCCGGTCTGGAGCAAAGGAATTTGCTTTGCCGCTTCGTCGATCAGCGCGTGGTGCACGGGTTCCAGCCCGGTGGTGCCGATCAGGATCGGCTTCCTGGCCGCGATGCAGGCGTCGAGATGGGCCGATAGTGCGCCGGGCACGGAAAAGTCGATCAGCACGTCGCTCTGTTCTGCCAGCGCCAGGGGGTCGGTGGTGATGGGGATGCCGGGGGCGAGTTCGCCCTCGCCGCCGCGATCCGTGCCTCCGGCGATTTTCAGGCCGGCTTCCTGGGCGATCTGCGCGATGGCGCGTCCCATGCGGCCGGCGGCTCCGAAAATCCCGATGCTGGTCATCACTGTCATTCCTTAAAAAGTCGGGTGGCGGATGCCAGAATGGGCGCGTCTTGTCATCCTTTTGCTATTGGCCTTTGCAATGGGAAATGGCTGGCATAGGTGACATATCGGCCGCTGGCGTCCCCCCCAGGACAGGAAAAAGAACAGGAAAAAGAAATGGACGACGTTCGCAACATCGTGATCCTGACCGGGGCTGGGATTTCCGCCGAGAGCGGGCTGGCGACCTTTCGCGGGCCGGACGGGCTGTGGGAAGGGCATCGCGTTGAGGATGTCTGCACGCCCGAAGCCCTGGCGCGCAACGCCGCGCTAGTACATCGCTTCTACGACGAGCGGCGGGCGAAGCTGGCGGAGGTGAAGCCCAATGCCGCGCATGAGGCGCTGGCGGCGCTGGATGCGCAATGGCCGGGGGAATTGCTGATCGTCACGCAGAATGTGGACGATCTGCACGAGCGGGCAGGGGCCAGGCGGCTGGTTCACATGCATGGCGAGTTGCGGTCGGCGCTTTGCGCTGGATGCGGGAAAGCCAAGCCCTGGATGGGGGTCTTGCCGCCGGGGTCGCTTTGCGACGGCTGCGGAAAGGCGCTTTTGCGGCCCGACATCGTGTTCTTTGGCGAGATGCCTTATGACATGGAGGCCATCGACGAGGCGTTGCGGCGGGCCGATCTGTTTGTGTCAGTGGGGACGTCAGGGGCGGTCTATCCGGCGGCGGGGTTCGTGCAGACGGCGCGCCATGTGGGCGCGCGGACGCTGGAGCTAAATCTGGAGCCGTCAGCGGGGAGCTTTTATTTCGAGGAGAGCCGCATGGGAGCGGCCAGTGTGTTGGTGCCGGAATTGGTGCGGGAGTTGCTGGGATAGAGCGGTCTGGAGTCAGACGACGTTGCGCATTTCCCCTCCACCATTCGCTTCGCGAACGGTCCCCCTCCCCATCCATGATGGGGAGGATTTTCGACAGTCCTATATGCCGGCTGCATTATCCGCCGCTTCCGGTTCGTCCTGATAGAGCAGCATGACCGATCCGTCCTGGCCGGCCACCACCCGGATCGGCAGGCTGAGTTGAAGGGCGGAGAGGAATTCCTTGCTGTCGGTGATGCGGAACCGGCCGCCGATACGAAGCGAGGAAACGCGGGTATCCCCAATCAGGATCGGTGCAGAGCGGTAGCGGTTGAACTCGCTGGCGGCCTGCTCGATGGTTTCGCCGTCCAGCTCCACCATCTGCTCGCGCCAGGCGATGCGCTGGCCGATCAGGCGCGAGTCGAGATGGGTGAGCGATACGCTGCGCGGCTGGATGACGGCGCCGCTGCCCGCGCTGATTTGCTGGGCCAGCTTGTTGCCCGAATGGACGGTGACGGTGCCTTGCGTGACCGTCAGTTCGACCATGGAGGGCCGCAGCCGCACGTTGAAGGCGGTGCCGACGGCGCGGATGACGGCGGACCGGGCCTCCACATCGAAGGGGCGGGACCGGTCGTGCGCGACGTCGAACGAGGCTTCGCCTTTCAGGATGCGGACCTTGCGGCCATGGTCGGTGAAGCGGACCTCCGCGGCGCTGTCGCTATTGAGGTGCAGGATCGACCCGTCGTTGAGCGCGATGTCGCTGATCTGGCCGATCCGGGTCTCATAATGGTCGACGCCGCTGAAGGTGCGGACAGTGACGATGGCAGCGACGATGAACAGCATCACCGCGACGGCGGCGGCGATCATGATGTTGCGCGACAGGCGGCGCTGCTGTTCTTCGCTGGCGATGGCTTCCAGCGGGGGCAGGTTGACTTCGGCGGCGGCGCTCTTCAAGCGCTCGGCCGCTTCCCAGGCGGCTTCGGCCCGGGCGAACGCCACGGCATGGCGGGGGTCCGATTCGATCCAGCGGCAGAATTCGGTTTCGTCCTGCGCGCTGGGGTCGCAATTAAGCCTTGCCAGCAGGCGCGCGGCTTCCGCCTCGATCTTGTCCCTGCTTTCGTAGCCCGAATCTGGTCCCGACGCCTGCACGTTCGAAATCCGTTTCCTCACGTTCCGCCCAGGCCCGCATAACTATTGCGATCGCTTTGGCCAGATGTTTTTCAACTGTAGAAACGGATAGAGACATCTCCTCCGCTATTTCCAGCATCGATTTTTCGTGAATGCGGCGAAGAATGAAGACCCGGCGGCATTGTGTCGGAAGCGAATCGACGATCGCTTCGACCTGGCGCAGCGCTTCGCGGGCGTGGAGCTGCGCTTCCACATTGTTTTCGCCTTGCAGCAGCTCCAGATCGGCAATGGTCTCGAAGCTCACCACCTTGTTGCGGCGGGCGGTGTCGATCACCAGGTTGCGGGCGATCGTGAACAGATAGGCCCGGCCCGTGGTGACATTTTCCCAATTTTCCGTGGCATAGGCGCGGGCGAGAACCTCCGCGACCATATCCTCCAGTTCCTGATTGGCAGGAAGTATCCGCCTCAGCCGCCCGCGTAGAGCAGCTTCCTGTGGCAGGATCACTGTCTTGAACCATTCCAGCTTAGCGCGAACCGTGTGCACGTTGACCCCCTTGATGTCAGCCGCGCCTCTCCCGTTTTCATCTGTTTGTCATAGTTCAATCATGGATGCAGGGGCCTGTCCAGCGATTGCAGGCGCATAATTTCCCGTTTCTGTGGAAAACCGACTCTCTGTTGCCGAAAAGCGTCGATCAGCCCGGCGGGATTTCCGGCGGGGCGCGATCAGGCTGATCGAAATCCGGTCCCTGGGGCACGATTTCCGGCGGTTCGCCGGCGGGCCTTTCGTCAGGCGTGTCGGGCGCGGGGGTCTCAGGTGGCGATTGCGGCTCGATGATGTCGGGCGGGGGGATGCCGTCGGGCGCGGGATCGGGCTGGGTGGCCATGGCGTTTCTCCTTCAATGGAGCTACGCGCAGGTGGGCGGATGGGTTCCCCGCCGACTTATCCACCGGTTATCCACAGGCTCGACCTCTGGGCCTTGCTTCGCGAGACTCTTTTCTCTATGCCGCGCCGACCGGCGACCGATGCGGGCGTGGCGAAATTGGTAGACGCGCCAGATTTAGGTTCTGGTATCGCAAGATGTGGGGGTTCGAGTCCCTTCGCCCGCACCAGTGCGCCAGACTCTATAGGATGCGCAGGCGCCAACGAAATTCAGCTTTAGAAAGCGTTTGAGAGAAGAGATGCAGACTGTCGAAACGTTGAACGAGGGCCTGAAGCGCGCCTACACCGTGACCATCACGTCGAAGGACATCGACGCCCGCGTGGAAAAGGAAGTGGCCGCCATCGCGCCGCAAGTGCGCATGCCCGGCTTCCGCCCCGGCAAGGTGCCCGCCAACCTCGTCAAGAAGATGCACGGCGAATCGCTGCAGCGCGATGCGCTGAACAGCTCGATCCAGGACAGCATCCAGAAGCTGATCGCTGACCAGAAGCTGCGCCCCGCGATGCAGCCTTCGGTCGAGCTGGATGAAGCCTTCGAATTCGGCAAGGACGCCGAGATCAAGGTCGCGCTGGAAGTGCTACCCGAAATCGCCGCGCCCAGCGTGGAAGGCCTGAAGCTGGAGCGTCTGACCGTCGAAGTCGCTGACGCGCAGGTCGACGAAGCCGCCGGCCGCATCGCGACTCAGCAGGGCGCGCTGGAAGAGCATGCCGCCAGCCACAAGGCGAAGGACGGCGACACGCTGACCATCGATTTCGTCGGCAAGATCGACGGCGAAGCTTTCGAGGGCGGTTCGGCCGAAGACGTGAAGCTGAAGATCGGCTCGGGCCAGTTCATCCCGGGCTTCGAGGAGCAGCTCACCGGCGTGAAGAAGGGTGACGAGAAAGTCATCACCGTCACTTTCCCGGAAGATTATGGCGCGGCGCATCTGGCCGGCAAGGAAGCGACCTTCGACATTACCGTCAAGGCGATCCTGGACGCCGACAAGCCCAAGCTGGACGATGATTTTGCCAAGTCGCTGGGTCTGGAAGGTCTGGACAAGCTCAAGGAGCTGCTGAAGGGCCAGATCGAGCAGGAACATAATGGCCTGACCCGCACCCATATGAAGCGCAAGCTGCTCGACCAGCTTGCCGCCGCTCATGATTTCGACGTGCCGCCGAGCATGGTGGAAGCCGAATTCAACCAGATCTGGGCGCAGCTTCAGCACGAAGCCACCCATGAGGAAGACCCCGAAGCGGCCCTCAAGGAAATGGAAGCGGAGAAGGAAGACTATCGCGGCATCGCCGTGCGTCGCGTCCGCCTGGGCCTGCTGCTTTCGGAAATCGGTCAGGCCAATGGCGTGGTCGTGTCGGATCAGGAAATGAACCGTCTGATCATGCAGGCCGCGCAGCAGTACAGCCCGCAGGACCGCGAGCGTTTCGTTCAGTATGTTCGTCAGGATCCGATGGCCGCCGCGCAGCTCCGCGCGCCGCTTTATGAGGACAAGGTCGTCGACTTCCTGTTCGAGAAGGCCGAGATCAGCGATCGCGCTGTCAGCCGCGAAGAGCTGGAAGCCGCGATCGAAGCCGAGGATGGCGATCTGAAGCCGCACGTCCACGGTCCGGGCTGTGGTCATGACCATGATCATGACGAGAAGCCCAAGGCGAAGAAGGCTGCTCCGAAGAAGAAGGCTGCTGAGGCTGAAGACGCTCCGGCTGCCGAGGTTGCCGAAGAGGCTCCGGCCAAGAAGGCTCCGGCGAAGAAGGCCGCCGCCAAGCAGGACGAGGCTGTGGCCGAGGAAGCCGCTGCCGAGGACAAGCCCAAGGCCAAAAAGGCGCCTGCCAAGAAGGCTGCCGCCAAGGCTGAATAAGGCCATTCTGGTCTGACTGGACAAGCGCCCGGCTTCGCAAGGAAGCCCGGGCGCTTTTCATTTCGGCCCCGGCATGGCAGACGAAATGTTAATCAGGTCCGTTCATGTCGGCAGGCGGCAGGATCGGGGGAGTCGTGCTCCTGCGAAGGCAGGAGTCCAGTCCCGCCGTCTGAACTGGGTTCCTGCCTTTGCAGGAACACGGTGTTTTTCGGGTGATGCGGCGCCGCTAAAAAGGTTTGTGGGTCGATGAAGGAATTTCCAGCAGTGGAAAGCGGGGCGGGGATTGCCACGCCGCGGATCGCGGTCATCCTGCCCTGCTATAATGAGGCGGGCGCCATCGTGCAGACGGTGGAGGATTTCCGCAGCGCGCTGCCGTCGGCCGAAATCTACGTCTTCGACAATAACAGCACGGATGGCAGCCGCGAACTGGCCGCCGGGGCCGGGGCGATCGTCCGCCGCGTGTCGCAGCAGGGCAAGGGCCATGTTGTGCGCCGCATGTTCGCGGACGTGGATGCGGACATCTATATCATGGCCGATGGCGATGCGACCTATGAGGCCGCCGCCGCGCCGCGCATGGTCGCCGCGATGCTGGAGGATAATCTCGACATGGTCGTCGGCTCGCGCAAAAGCGAGATCGAGGAAGCCTATCGCAAGGGGCACCGTTTCGGAAACTGGGCGCTGACGGGCCTTTTGAAGCAGCTTTTCGGGCGGAGCTTCACCGACATTCTTTCAGGCTACCGGGTGTTTTCCCGGCGGTTCGTGAAGAGCTTCCCGGTGCTTTCGGCCGGTTTCGAGATCGAAACGGAAATCAGCGTTCATGCGCTGGAGCTTGCCATGCCGGTGGCGGAGGTCGTCACCGCCTATGGCGCGCGGCCCGAAGGCTCGTCCAGCAAGCTTTCCACCTATCGCGACGGATGGCGCATCCTGCGCACGATCATCACGCTGTACCGCATCGAGCGGCCGGTCCTCTTCTTCGGGATCATCGCCGCGTTGCTGGCGGCGAGCGGGCTGATCCTGGCCGCGCCGCTGATCCTCACCTATATGAAGACCGGCCTTGTGCCGCGCTTTCCCACCGCCATATTGGTGACGGGCCTGATGATCCTCGCCACGCTTTCGGGCATGTGTGGGCTGATCCTGGATACGGTGGTGCGCGGGCGGCGGGAGGTGCGGCGGCTCGCTTATCTCGCCTTCAAGGCTCCGTCGGATTTCGCCCGGCGAGACTGAGATATGCTTGCCGTGATTTCCGAGTCAGCGGGCCTGTTGGCCCGCTTTGAAACCACTCATGTCATCCGCGTTGCACGCGACCCCTTGAACGATCTGCATTTTGTCCCGATGTAGTGGACGGGCAAAAGCAATCACCCTGAAAGAGCAAAATGACCGATATCATGTCTGATCCCATGGCCGCTCTGGTCCCCATCGTCATCGAACAATCGAACCGGGGCGAGCGCAGCTTCGACATTTTTTCGCGCCTTCTGCGCGAACGGATCATCTTCGTGACCGGTCAGGTCGAGGATCATATGGCCTCGCTGATCGTGGCCCAGTTGCTGTTCCTTGAGTCGGAAAACCCGAAGAAGGACATCTGGATGTACATCAACTCGCCCGGCGGCGTGGTGACGTCCGGCATGGCGATCCACGACACGATGAAATATATCCGTCCGCAGGTGGGCACCGTCTGCATCGGCCAGGCCGCCTCGATGGGCAGCTTCCTGCTCGCCGCCGGTGAGCCGGGCAAGCGCATCGCGCTCACAAACGCCCGCATCATGGTCCATCAGCCGTCGGGCGGCGCGCAGGGCATGGCGTCGGACATTGAGATTCAGGCCAAGGAAATCCTGCGAATCCGCAGTCGCCTGAACAATCTCTATGTGGAATATACCGGCCGTTCGTTGGAGGAAGTGGAACGGGCGATGGACCGCGACACTTTCCTGGAAGCCGAGGAAGCCAAGGCGTTCGGCTTGGTCGATGAGGTGTTCGATCGGCGCCCGGTTGTGGCGGAAAGCAGCGAGGGCTAACCCGATATTTGCCGTGACGCGCCCTTTTCTCCCCTTGTGAAACGGGCGTGTCGCGGTCTAGGATGATCCTAGGACCACCATATCCCTCGGCGCAGGCGGCTGTTCGCCTGAAAGAGGGAAGAGAGATTGGCGAATGACTAAGCTTACGGGCTCCGATTCTAAAAGCACGCTTTACTGCTCCTTCTGCGGCAAGTCGCAGCATGAGGTGCGTAAGCTGATCGCGGGGCCGACCGTGTTCATCTGCGACGAATGCGTGGAACTGTGCAACGACATCATCCGCGAGGAGACCAAGGGCGGTCTCGTCGGCAAGAAGGATGGCGGCGTGCCGACCCCGCAGGAAATCTGCGATGTGCTGGACGATTATGTGATCGGCCAGAACCGGGCGAAGCGCGTCCTCTCCGTCGCGGTCCACAACCATTATAAGCGCCTCAACCACGGCACCAAGCCGGGCGAGGTGGAACTGGCCAAATCGAACATCCTGCTGGTCGGGCCGACTGGCTGCGGCAAGACGCTGCTCGCCCAGACGCTGGCCAAAACGTTCGACGTGCCCTTCACCATGGCCGACGCGACCACGCTCACCGAAGCGGGTTATGTCGGTGAGGACGTCGAGAACATCATCCTGAAGCTGCTCCAGGCGTCGGACTATAATGTCGAGAAGGCGCAGCGCGGGATCGTCTATATCGACGAGATCGACAAGATCAGCCGCAAGGCGGAGAATCCGTCGATCACGCGCGACGTGTCGGGCGAGGGTGTGCAGCAGGCGCTGTTGAAGCTGATGGAAGGCACTACGGCGTCGGTTCCGCCGCAGGGCGGGCGCAAGCATCCGCAGCAGGAATTCCTCCAGGTCGACACGACCAACATCCTGTTCATCTGCGGCGGCGCGTTCGCCGGGCTGGAAAAGATCATCGGGGACCGTCTGGAAGCCAAGTCGATCGGCTTCGGCGCCCATGTGGCGGCTCCCGAAGAGCGCAAGACCGGCGAATTGCTGCGTCAAAGCGAGCCGGAAGATCTGCTGAAATTCGGCCTGATCCCTGAGTTCGTCGGTCGCTTGCCGGTGATCGCGACGCTGGAGGATCTGGACGTGACCGCTCTGGTCAAGATCCTGGTCGAGCCGAAGAATGCGTTGGTGAAGCAATATGCCAAGCTGTTCGACATGGAGAATGTGGAACTGAGCTTCACGGACGATGCGCTGACCGCCATCGCCAAGAAGGCGATCGAGCGGAAGACCGGCGCTCGCGGTCTTCGGTCGATCCTGGAGGCGATCCTGCTCGATACCATGTTCGACCTGCCTTCAATGGAGGGTGTTGGCGAAGTGGTGGTCGACAAGGATGTCGTTGCCGGCAACAAGGAACCGATTCGCGTGTTCAGCGAGAAGGACAAGCGGGCCGAAGACGCGGCCTGAATCGATCCTCTAACAACAATTTGAAAAGGGGTCGGCGGTGCTTCGCCGGCCCCTTTTTCCTTGCCTGCATCGCAGGTGCACAAAAATTCTTGTTGCGTTGCAAAATTGCACCACCGTTAAACAGGGAGATTTTAATCTAATTAAATTCATTAATATCAATATGTTATTTTGAATTCCATGAGTCCCTTAGGAACGGTGCGATCCGGCGGACGCTGCTGGTGATGGACGGCTGTTATATTGTCGTAAAACTGTAATCAGAGCATCACAGGGCCGTCGCCATCGGCCGCCACAGGCGGCGCCAGCTCCAAAGAGCAAAATAAAGCCGGCGCGACGCGCCAAACTGCTAAAGGGACAAAAATCAGATGAAACAGCTTCTTATGTGCAGCGCTGCGCTCGTCGCCGTGGCTGCGCCTATCGCCGCGTTCGCGCAGTCGACGGGTTCGATCGACTTTGAAAATGAGATCACCGTGACCGGCGCGACCACCCCGAAGGGACTGGCCGGCGTTGAACTGCCCGAAACGAGCAAGGCTCGCGGCGTTCTGAACCAGGAACTGATCGAGCGCCAGATTCCGGGGCAATCGGTCAACGACATCATCAACCTGCTGCCCGGCGTCAGCTTTCAGAACAACGACCCCTTCGGCTCGGCTGGCGGCACCATGTATATTCGCGGTTTCGACAATACCCGCATTTCGCAGACGTTTGACGGCGTTCCGCTGAACGATTCCGGCGGCTATTCGATCTATTCCAGCCAGCAGCTCGATTCCGAACTGATCGAGCAGGTCAACGTCAATCTCGGCACGACCGATGTCGACAGCCCCACCGCCGCGGCGACGGGTTCGACGGTCAATTACCGCACTCGCAACCCGACTGACGATTTCAGCGTGAAGGTCGTTGGATCGGCTGGCGATTTCTCCTTCTTCCGCATGTTTGGGTCGATCGATACCGGCGTGTTCACGCCCTGGGGAACCAAGGCCTTCTTCGCGGCCAGCAAGGCGACCAACGACACTATCTTCAATAATCGCGGCGAGATCAGCAAACAGCAATATAATGCCAAAATCTATCAGCCGATCGGTGATAATGGCGATTTCATCGCCATCGCGGCGCACTATAACGAAGCCTATAATAATCGCTTCGGTTCGGTGACGTTCCGCAACGACGGCGTGGGCGCCGTGCCCAGCCGTTTCCCGGAAAATCGCGACGAGCGCGACTATGTGATCCCCTATTGCACCACGCAGATGCCGGCGATTGCGGGCGTTGCGGATGCCGCGACGAGTTGCGGCTCGACCTTCGATGAGCGCGTCAACCCGTCGAAGACCGGCAACATCCGCATCAATTCCCGCTTCACGCTGGCGGACAATCTGATCCTGACGGTCGATCCGAGCTTCCAATATGTGCGTGCCAATGGCGGCGGTACGGCAACGGCGCGTGAAGGGTTCCGCGACATCAATCCGGGCAGCGGCGTCACCAATGCGGTCGGGTATCTCGGCGGCAGTCCCTATTTCGGCTATGACGTCAATGGCGACGGCGATCTGCTGGACTCGATCCGCGTGCTCGCGCCCAGCGAAACCAACACCCGCCGCTACGGCCTGATCGCTTCGTTGCGCTATAATTTTTCTGAGGATCAGTCGGTCCGTATCGCATACAGCCTTGATTATGCGCGGCATCGCCAGACCGGCGAGACCGAGTTCCTGCGTAATGACGGCCAGCCGCTGCACGCTTTCCCGGAGGAAGGCAATCCGCTCAAGGATGCGACGGGTTCGATCCTGCAGAAGCGCGACCGCTTCTCCAAGGCGATCCTCAATCAGCTCGCCGGTGAATATCGCGGCAAGTTCGACGCGCTGACGGTCACGGCGGGCGTGCGCGCACCCTTTTTCAAGCGCGACCTGAACAATTACTGCGCAACGTCGAGCGCCACCGGCTTTGTCGAATGCTTCGGCACGAACAGTGCGGGCGCGGCGCAATATGCGGCGCTCAACCCGACTATCCAGGGGCCGCAGCGCCGCATATTCAAATATAACAAGGTTCTGCCGAATATCGGCCTGACCTATGACGTGACCGATGCGCTAGGCGTGTTCGGCAATTATTCGAAGGGCTTGCAAGTTCCGGGCACGGACAATCTGTACAACAGCTTCTTCTTCGCGCCCGACACGGCATCGGCCAAGCCGTCGCCCGAAACCACGGACAATTTCGACCTGGGCGTGCGCTACCGCAGCAGCAAGGTTCAGGCGCAGCTATCGCTCTGGTACACCATCTACCAGAACCGTCTGGCGTCGGCCTATGACCCGGAAACGGATCGCACGCTGTACCGGAATCTGGGCCGCGTCGACAAATATGGCATCGACGGCAGCCTGTCCTATCGTCCGATCCCGGAGCTGGTCTTCTATGCCTTCGGTTCCTATCTGAAGTCGAAGATCAAGGATGACGTGTTGTACGGCGAATGCACTGCGGCCAACGTCTTGGCGGGTGTCGCGGGTTGTGCGGCGGCGGGTGATCCGATCTATGCCCAGACCAGCGGCAAGCGGGAATCGGGCGCGCCGGTCTACACCATCGGCGGTCGCGCGCAGGCGATCCTGGGTCCGGTCGAACTGGGCGTGCAGGTGAAGCGGACCGGTCCGCGCTACGTCAACGACCTCAACCGTCCGTTCACCCTGGGCGGGACGATCATCGGCGGCGTGGCCGTCAGCGGCGGCACGCAGGTCATGGACGCCAAGGCGCCTGCCTACACGCTGGTGGATCTGGATGCGCGCCTCAGCCTTGCGCCGCTGGGGATGGGCGAGAAGACCTATTTGCAGCTCAACGTCAGCAATGTCTTCGACAAGCTCTATTATGGCGGCTTCGACGGGCGTCTTGATTCCGGCTTTGCCGCGGCCAGCAACCTGCCCTTCGTGCAGATCGGTTCGCCACGGACCTTCATCGGCTCGGTGGTGTTCGGCTTCTAACCTGCCTTTCTGGTAGCGGAAAGAAAGGGCGCGGAGCGATCCGCGCCCTTTTCTTATTGGAGGCATTTGTCCAGGCCGTCGCGCTGGACGATGCCGATGCGGGAGGTGATGCTGTTGCCATAGCGGCGGGTGAAGCCGTGCGGATCGATGGCCTCGCGCTTCTTGGGGAGGGGCAGGACGGCGGCGAGGCGGGCGGCTTCGGCGCGGGTCAGGCGCTGGGCGCCGTGGTGGAAATAGCGGATCGCGCCGGCCTGCGCGCCATAGGTGCCGATCCCGGTTTCCGCGACGTTGAGATAGACCTCCATGATCCGGCGCTTGCCCCAGATCGCTTCGATCAGGAGGGTGAACCAGGCTTCCAGCCCCTTGCGCAGAAAGCCGCCGCCCTGGAACAGAAAGACGTTCTTCGCCGTCTGCTGGCTGATGGTGGAGCCGCCCCGGATGCGGCCGCCGCTGGCGTTGTGGCGCATGGCCTGGGCGATGGCGACGGCGTCGAAACCGTGATGGCTGCAAAAGCGGCTGTCTTCGGCCGCGATGGCGGCGCGGGCCATGTTCGGGTCCATCTTGTCCAGGCTCATCCAGTCCTTGGTGATGCCATGGGGGTCGAACAGCATCGTCCATGTCACGGGCGGGGGGACGAAACGATAGATCACCACCATCAGCAGCGACAGGGCGACGAAACCGCCGAGAAGCTTGAGGGCGATACGCAGCCAGCGCGAACGGCGGTGAGGGGAGGCGGACTTTTTGGCGGTCATAGCGTCGTCGTAACGGGATCGCCGGGCGGTTCAAGCCCTGGCTTTTGGGCATGTGGGCGAGACGGGCGGCGGGATGGAGCGACGTGAAAGCGCCGGCTTCCTGAAGTGGAATGGGTGAGTGCATTTACTCCTTCACTCGCGCCCATCCCTGGCCCTCCGGCTTGCGGGGAGGGGAATAGCGGGGGATCAACGGTTATGTTTGCCCGATGATGCGAGGCTCGCGGACATAGGCAAATTCTCCTTCGCCCGTCCAGGCGCGTCCATCGGGAAAACGCAGCTCCAGCCCGGCGAGGTCGCGCTCGTCCGCCAACAGCATGTTGACCCCCATCAGCGTATTTCCGAACTTCGACGCCGCGCTGGCGGTCAGGTTGAAATGGGTCGTCGACCCGCAATCCTCGCAGAAGCGGATTTCCGCTGCCGGATCGGCCTTGTCCTGTCTGCAATATCCCTTTGCCGCGCCATCGACGCTGACCTCCGAGGGGTGGAAATAGCTCCAGCGGGCGCCGGTCTTGCTGCATAAAGTGCAGTTGCATTCATGGATGTAATCCGGTCGCTTGGCGAGTTCGACGCGTATCTGGCCGCAGAGGCAGGAAAGTTTGATCATTTCCAAGCGCCTATCAGCAAAGCCGTTCGTTCGACAGCGGCCTTTTCGCACCCCGTCCCTGACCCTTTTCCATTCTTGCGCCTGCCTGTCATAAAAAAGCCCCGGATCGCTCCGGGGCCATTTTTCTCAATATGGATCGGATCAGGCGGTGGCCAGCCGGGCGATCTTGCCCAGCTTGTCGCCCGCGATCCGCATCATCGCCTTTTGCAGCTTTTCAAAGGCGCGGACCTCGATCTGGCGGACGCGTTCCCGCGACACGCCATAGACCTGGGAGAGTTCCTCCAGCGTCTTGGGTTCCTCCGCCAGGCGGCGTTCGGCCAGGATATGCTTCTCGCGGTCATTCAGGTCGTCCATCGCCTCGACCAGCATGTCGTGGCGCAGTTCGCTTTCCTGCCGGTCAGCGACGCGTTCGTCCTGCAACGGATCGGTGTCGGCCAGCCAATCCTGCCACTGGCCCTCGCCATCCTCGCGCATCGGCACGTTGAGCGACGTGTCGCCGCCCATCGCCATGCGGCGGTTCATGGAGACGACATCATCCTCCGTCACGCCCAGATCCTTGGCGATCTTGGCCACGTCGTCGGGATGCAGGTCGCCATCCTCAAAGGCTTCGATATTGTTCTTCATCCGGCGCAGGTTGAAGAACAGCTTCTTCTGCGCCGCGGTGGTGCCCATTTTCACGAGGCTCCAGGACCGCAGGATGAATTCCTGGATCGACGCGCGAATCCACCACATGGCGTAGGTCGCCAGGCGGAAGCCGCGATCCGGCTCGAACTTCTTCACGCCCTGCATCAGACCGATATTGCCTTCGGAAATCAGCTCGCTAACCGGCAGACCATAGCCGCGATAGCCCATGGCGATCTTAGCCACCAGGCGAAGATGCGACGTCACGAGCTGGGCCGCGGCCTCTGAGTCCGCATGCTCGGCATAGCGCTTCGCGAGCATATATTCCTGCTCGGGCGTCAGAATCGGAAATTTGCGGATTTCCGACAGATAGCGGTTGAGGCTGGCTTCACCGCCCAGCGCAGGAACCGCGGGGACATTGGTCTTTCCGGCCATGTCGTCACCTTTCCCTTTCATGCGCGGCGGAACCCAGAAGAGGCGTTCGAAGCGCCGTCGCAAACTTGTCCAAATCTATACGTGAAGCTCGCTTAACAGTTCCTGCATATCGGCAGGGAGCTGGCTGTCGAAGCTGAGCGCCTCACCCGTTACAGGATGTATGAACCCCAGCCTTTTTGCGTGCAATGCCTGCCTTTTGAAACCCAGCGTTTCCAGTATCGATTTGAAACCTTTTCTCTCTCTACCGTAAACCGGATCCCCGATCAAGGGGTGTCCCAGATGCGCCATATGCACGCGCACCTGATGCGTGCGCCCGGTTTCCAGCCTGCATTCGACTAAGGCCGCGCCACGCAGCTTCTGCAACGTTCGATAATGAGTCACGGCATGTTTGCCGCGTCCTTCCCGATGAACCGCCATTTTCTTTCGATCGGCGTCGGAACGGCCGATCCACGTATCGATCGTGCCCGCGCCTGGCTGTGGCACGCCATAGACGATCGCAGCATAGAGCCGGTCGATCGAATGCGCGGCGAACTGCTGCGCCAGCCCTTCATGAGCGCGGTCTGACTTGGCAACGACCAACAGGCCGGAAGTATCCTTATCAATGCGATGAACGATGCCGGGCCGCGCCACGCCGCCAATGCCCGACAACTGGCCTTCACAATGATGGAGCAGCGCGTTGACGAGCGTGCCGTCCAGATTGCCCGCCGCCGGATGGACGACAAGGCCTGCCGACTTGTCGATGACGATCAGGTCGGCATCTTCATGGATGATGGTGAGGGGAATGTCCTGCGCCACTGCCCCGGCCTCTACCGGAGGGGGGAGGGTGATCGCGAAGGCCTGCCCGGCCGCGACCTTCATGGAAGGGGTCGATGAGAGGCCCGACGTCGTCACCTGCCCATCGACGATCAGAGCCTTCAGCCGTTCGCGCGACAGGTCGGGCACCAGTTCGGCAAGCGCCTTGTCGAGCCGCATGCCGTTCTGCGCCTCGCTGATCGTCGCTTCTATGATGGAAACCCCCGGACCCATTGCGTAGGGATGTAGGAATGAAGGTCGGGATTTCAAGAGGGCTGTTGGAACAAATCATGTCCGAAGCGGCGGCGGACCCGCATGAGGTTTGCGGCCTGCTGTTGGGCGAGGCAGACCGGATCGGGGCGATCCTGCCCGCCGCCAATGTCGCGCCCGATCCGGCACGCCATTTCGAGCTGGACCCGGCGGTGCTGATCGCGGCGCATCGGGCGGCGCGGGGGGGCGGGGCGCGGATCGTGGGGCATTATCATTCGCATCCGGGGGGCGTGCCGGTCCCTTCGGCTACCGATGCGGCTTGCGCGGCGGCCGACGGCAGTCTGTGGCTGATCGTCGGGGGCGGCATAGCGCGGCTTTGGCTTGCAACGGGCCAGGATGAAAATGCACGCTTTGTTGAGGCTTCGCTCGTTATCTTGTGAGCGAAAGGCGGCGGGCCGGGCTTGCATCATGCGGCGGGGCAGCGCATTAGCCATTCATTCCCTTCCTGATTTTCTTTCCGGCGGCAGCGAAACTTCATGACCCATCCGACCGATAGCATCGAATTTGCCAGCCTGCTCTGTTCACGGCTGTGCCATGATTTGCTCAGCCCCGTGGGCGCGCTCAATAACGGGTTGGAGCTGATGGCGGATGAGACGGACCCGGAAATGCGGCAGCGCTGCCTGGATCTGCTGGCGGACAGCGCCAAGACTTCGGCCAACAAGCTGAAATTCTTCCGTCTGGCCTTCGGTTCGGCGGGCGGTTTCGGGGACGCGGTGCCGACGCATGAGGCGCGGGTCGCGATCGAGGGCATGTTCGCCGCTACGGGGCGGGTGAAGATCGGCTGGCTGGTCGAGGATGACATACTCGACAAGCTGCCGGTGAAGGTGCTGCTGAATTTGGCGTTGATCGCGGGCGATGCGCTGGTGCGCGGCGGTCAGCTCGACATCGGCGCGGAGAAGCGGCCGGGCGTCACGGAAATCGTGGTGCGGGCGGAGGGGCCGAAGCTGGTGCTCGATCCCGATCTGCGCGCCGCGCTGGCGGGGACTTTGCCGCCGGAAGGGCTGGCTTCGCGGACGTCGGCGGCCTGGATGGTGCGGGCGCTGGTGACGAGCGCCGGGGGCGAGATCGCCCTGTCGCCCGCCGGGGAACCAGTGCTGCTGTTCGGAGCGTCCATTCCCGACGTGCGTTAAGCGGGTTCCTGCAATTCCTTTGCCAACAGGGCGATGAGATCGGCGGCGGGCATGGCGCGGGCCAAGGGCGCGCCTTGCCCGGCCCATTGCGCGCCGAAGCCGCCTTCGCCCTTGGCTTTTGCGGCGGCATTGAGGGCTTTCCCAGCGTCATAGGCGATGGGGTAGGCGGGGGCTTCCGGTCTTGTCTCGCTACCCCATGCGGTGAAGCGGTTCGCCAGGCAGCGGGCAGGGCGGCCCGAAACGGCGCGGGTCATGATGGTGTGATGGGCTGCCGGACTGGCGAGCGCGGCGCGATAGGCCTGGTCGGCACTGCTTTCGGGACAGGCGATGAAGGCCGTGCCGAGCTGGGCGGCGACGGCGCCCAGATCAAGCGCGGCGCGGATGCCCTGACCGTCCATGATGCCGCCGGCGGCGATGACGGGCAGGCCGCATTGGATGGCGAGCAGGCGGGTGAGCGCGAAGGTGCCGAGCTGATCGTCGGGCGCTTCGGGATCGAAGGCGCCGCGATGGCCGCCCGCTTCATAACCTTGGGCGACGATGGCGTCGATGCCCGCTTCCTTTGCGGCCTGTGCCTCCGTCATATTGGTCGCGGTGGCGAGCAGGAGGCATCCGGCTTGCTTGAGCGCGGCGATGCGGATTGGGTCGGGCAGGCCGAAGTGGAAGCTGATCACGGGCGGCGCGAGGTCGACCAGGACGGCGAGCATCTCCTCATCCTCCACGAAGCTGCGGTAGATTTCGCGGAGCGTGGTCGGCGGTTCGGCACCGTGGCTGCGGAAGAGCGGCGTTAGGGCGGTAAGCCATGCCGCTTCCCTGGCCGGATCGCTGCGGGCGGGTGCATGGGTGAAGAGGTTGACGTTGAACGGGCGGGCGGTCTGGGCGCGGACGGCCTCTATCATGGAGCGGGCGCCTGCCGCGTCGGTCGCGCCGACGGCGATCGAGCCGAGCGCTCCGGCGTTGGAAACGGCAGCGGCCATGGCGGGTGTCGAGACGCCAGCCATGGGCGCCTGAATGATGGGATGGGCCAAGCCCAGCGACTCGATCAGCGACATACCGCGATTTTTGGACATGGCGGCGCATCATGCAACCGGGGGGATAGCCCCTATAGGGTTTGCCCACTGGCTTTGCGCGCCAGGCTGATCCTCCATCGTCCCGCCCGGCTGAACATCTCCTTCAGCGGGATTTCGATATATTTATGGGCAAGGACGCCTGCGACGATGGAGGCGAGGATTGCGATGACGCCGCCGCCTGCATGGCCCTCTCCGAAAAAGAGCAAGGTCGGGAGCAGAACGAAGAGATGCGACAGATAGATGGCGTAGGAGGTTTCCCCAAGGAGCGAGGGCAGGGGCCAGTCCTTCAACTGATGGTCGAATGACCGGGCCGAGGCCAGAATCAGGGCGACCGGCATGGTGACGGTGAGCGGACGCATGTCCGTCCACTGCGGTGCCAGGGCAAGCAGAAGAAAACCAAGCGGCGTCAGCCATCCGGGAAGCCGGAAATCGAAATGGGCGATCAACATGCCGGCGACGAAATCGAGCAGGATGGGCTGGCCATAATAAGCAGCCAGGGGTGGAACATTCGGGAACTGGCTGAGGGACGAGGCCAGGATGAGCATCGACGCCAAAGCAGGAATTGCGATCCGCCGGGGCAAGGGCAGGAAGAGCGCGAACAGGGCGTAGAAGGCCATTTCGAAATTGAGCGTCCAGCCGACGGGAAGAACAGGGCCGTCCGCTATGCCCAGGGATGGCAGGAACAGGATGGAGGACAGGATTTTCCACCCGTCATCCTCACCCGTGCCGACGACGATGCAGGCGGTTGCGATCCAGTAAAGCGGTCCGATCCTTTTGATGCGCCGCCAGAAAAAGGATGCGGGATCGGGTGGCGATGCCGATGTAGATACCACCATCACATAGCCGGAAATTCCGAAGAACAGCCCTACGCCTTCTCTCAACCACAGGGCTGTGGAGGGGTCGTCCACCGTCATCAGATGATAGGAGAAGACATGATAGGCGACCACCATCATCGCCGCGATCATGCGCAGATAATGGATGGATCGAATGCGGCGGGAACCGGGCGACATGGGCTTTTCATCGCAGCCCTCGGTAAATCCGCGGTAAACTCTTGGAGCAATGGGCGATTTTCTTTGGTGGCCCGATTGGCGGCAAAGAAAAGACCCGGTTGCTTGCGCAACCGGGCCACTTTTCCGAACAGTCCTGAGAAAATCAGGC
Organism: Sphingobium sp. 15-1; assembly: GCF_013375535.1. Lineage (GTDB taxonomy): Bacteria > Pseudomonadota > Alphaproteobacteria > Sphingomonadales > Sphingomonadaceae > Sphingobium > Sphingobium aromaticivastans. The sequence goes on along the minus strand of NZ_JABXJG010000001.1, from coordinate 1,158,220 downwards.
GCTGTAATACATGTCGAATTCGACCGGCGAGGGAGCCATTTCCCAACGGTACACTTCGGGCCACTTCAGTTCGATATAGGCATCGATCTGGTCCTTGGTGAACACGTCGCCCTTCAGCAGGAACTCGTAATCGGCTTCCAGGCTGTTCAGCGCTTCGCGGAGCGAGGCGCAAACGGTCGGCACCTGGCTCAGTTCTTCCGGCGGCAGGTCATAGAGATTCTTGTCCATCGCGGCGCCCGGATGGATCTTGTTCTCGATGCCGTCGAGGCCGGCCATCAGCAGTGCGGCGTAGCACAGATAGGGGTTGGCCATCGCGTCGGGGAAGCGGAACTCGACGCGCTTCGCCTTGGCACCGGCGCCGTAAGGAATACGGCAGGAGGCCGAACGGTTGCGAGCCGAATAGGCCAGCAGAACCGGCGCTTCGAAGCCCGGCACCAGACGCTTGTAGCTGTTGGTGGTCGGGTTGGTGAAGGCGTTCAGAGCCTTGGCATGCTTGATGACGCCGCCGATGAAGTAGAGGCACATGTCGGACAGGCCGGCATAGCCTTCGCCCGCGAACAGCGGCTTGCCTGCGTCCCAGATCGACATGTGGGTGTGCATGCCCGAACCATTGTCCTGCGCGATCGGCTTCGGCATGAAGGTCGCGGTCTTGCCATAGGCCTGGGCGACCATCTGCACGACATATTTATAGATCTGCATGCGGTCGGCGGTCTGGACCAGCGTGCCGAAGGTTAGGCCGAGTTCGTGCTGGGCAGCGGCCACTTCATGGTGGTGCTTGTCGCAGGGCAGGCCCATTTCGAGCATGGTCGAAACCATTTCGGCGCGGATGTCGGTGCAGGGATCGACCGGCGCGACGGGGAAATAGCCGCCCTTGGCGCGCGGACGGTGGCCCAGGTTGCCGCCTTCATATTCCTTGCCGGTGTTGGTCGGCAGTTCGATATCGTCGATCTTGAAGTAGCTCTGCGAGTAGTCATTCTCGAAGCGCACGTCGTCGAACATGAAGAATTCGGCTTCCGGGCCGACATAGACGGTATCACCGAAACCGGCCGACTTGACGAAGGCTTCGGCCCTCTTTGCGGTGCTGCGCGGGTCGCGGCTGTACAGTTCGCCGGTGTCGGGCTCGACGATGTCGCAGAAGATGATCAGCATCGGGGTAGCGCTGAACGGATCGACATAGACGGCGTCCAGGTCGGGCTTCAGGATCATGTCCGATTCGTTGATCGCCTTCCAGCCTTCGATCGACGAACCGTCGAACATCAGGCCCTGGGTCAGTTCATCCTCGCCCAGCACCGAAGACACCATGGTCAGGTGCTGCCACTTGCCCTTGGGATCGGTGAAACGGACATCGACCCACTCGATCTCCTTTTCTTCGATCATCTTCAGGATGTCTTTAGGCGTGTTAGCCATGTGAACCGTGCCCTTCTTTCATGAATACCCCCCCGAAGGGGTAGGTTGATGTGGTCAGCCGCCAAGACTCTTGGAAATCATCTCCTGCAAGCCGGCGAGAAGTCGGTGGAAAATCAGATGGCGTCGCTGTCGCGCTCGCCGGTGCGGATGCGGACCGCGCCTTCGATGTTGGAAATGAAGATCTTGCCGTCACCGATGCGGCCGGTCTGCGCGGCGGCTGAAATCGCCTCCACCACCCGCTCCGCGAGCGAGTCGTCGACCACGACCTCCAGCTTCACCTTGGGCAGGAAATCCACCACATATTCGGCGCCGCGATAGAGTTCGGTATGCCCCTTCTGACGGCCGAAACCCTTCGCCTCGGTGACGGTGATGCCCGAAACGCCGACTTCGTGAAGCGCTTCCTTCACCTCGTCGAGCTTGAACGGTTTGATGATCGCTTCGATCTTCTTCATCTTCAATTATCCCAACTCAAACGCGCGCCAAATGGCGGGTATGGTCCCGCCCTTCGTCCTGATCGAGTGACGATCATCATGCCCCCCGAAGGCACGCGCCGCCTCTCTTCCTAATCAATTACCGTGCCAAATAGCGAATCGCCGGAAACTGCTTTCTGCGATGCAACAACTTTTGTCCATATTGCCCGGATTCCGGGCAATATCATGACGTGTTGCCCAAATTTTGGGCAGGCCAAAAGGCCTGCCTCCGATGATCAGAGCTTATAAGGCGGCGCGTCGAGACCCGCCGGGCTCTTGGTGAAGATTTCGCAGCCGGTTTCGGTGATGCCGATGCTGTGTTCGAACTGCGCCGACAGGGTCCGGTCGCGAGTCACCGCCGTCCAGCCATCCTCCAGCATCTTCACGCCGGGTTTGCCGATGTTGATCATCGGCTCGATCGTGAAGAACATGCCGGGTTTCAGCTCAGGGCCAGTGCCGGGGCGGCCGACATGGACGACCTCCGGACTGTCGTGGAACACGCGGCCGAGGCCATGGCCGCAGAAATCGCGGACCACGCCATAGCGGTGCTTTTCGGCGTGGCGCTGAATGGCGTAGCCGATGTCGCCCAGCGTGTTGCCGGGCCTGGCCTGCTCAATGCCCAGCATCAGGCATTCATAGGTGACCTCGACCAGACGGCGCGCCTTGATGGGCGCTTCGCCGCAAATATACATGCGGCTGGTGTCGCCATGCCAGCCGTCGACCAGCGGGGTCACGTCGATATTCAATATATCGCCGTCCTTCAGCTTCTGATCGCCCGGAATGCCGTGGCAGATGACGTTGTTGAGCGAGATGCAGCAGCTATGGGTATAGCCGCGATAGCCCAGAGTCGCCGGCACGCCGCCGCCGTCCAGCGTCATGCGGCGGACGATGTCGTCCAGCTCTCCGGTGGTGACGCCCGGCACGACATGCGGCACCAGCGCGTCCAGTATTTCCGCGGCCAGCCGCCCGGCCTTGCGCATGCCTTCGAAACCGGCCGCGTCATAGAGCTTGATCGCGGTCGAGCGGGAAATCGGCGCGTCCGCCGTCATCGTCATATATTCGGTCATGGGCGTGATTATAGGCAGGGACGCGGCATAATGCGAGGGGGCGGCTAGGCAGGGCGCGCGGCAGAGGCTATGGCCAGCCCATGGCCGACCCCACCCGCATATGGACCGCAGCGCTGATCGTGATCGGTGACGAGATTCTCTCGGGCAGGACGCAGGACAAGAACGTGTCCCAGATCGCGACCTGGCTGAATGTGCAGGGCATCCGCCTGCGCGAAGTCCGGGTGGTCGCGGATGAAAGCGACGCGATCGTGGAGGCGGTGAATGCGCTCCGGGCACGGAACGATTATCTGTTCACGACCGGCGGCATCGGGCCGACGCATGACGACATCACTGTCGATGCCATCGCCGCCGCGCTGGGCGTGGAGGTGGAGATTCATGCCGAAGCGCGGGCGATGCTGTCGGGCTATTATGAGACGCGGGGCGGGCTGACCGAAGCGCGGCTGCGCATGGCGCGGGCCCCCGCCGGGTCCAGCCTGATAGAGAACCGCATGTCGGGCGCTCCGGGCCTGCGGCATGGCAATATCTTCATCATGGCGGGCGTGCCGCATATCACCGCCGGGATGTTGGACAGCCTGACCGGGACGCTGGAGGGCGGCCTGCCCGTGCTGTCGGCCACCATTGGCTGCTGGGTGGCGGAAAGCGAGATCGCGGACCTGCTGGGCGCGACGGAGCGGGCGCATGAGGGGTGCCAGATCGGCAGCTATCCCTTTTTCCGCGAGGGAAAGACCGGGGCGAATTTCGTGATCCGCTCGGTTGACCCTGCGGTGCTCGACCGGTGCGTGGCGGATTTGAGCGCGGCCTTGGAGCAAGGCGGTTGGCCGGTAGTGGCCGGGGGGATTTGATGGGCTGAGTGCTGGTTTGGGTGGAGAGCGGACATTGTGATGTTCGCCCCAAGATGAACCGTGCTCCTGCGCAGGCAGGAGCCCAGTTCAGACGGTGCGATGATCCACTGGCGGCAGGACTGGGCTCCTGCCTGCGCAGGAGCACCGTGTGCTTAGTGGCTAATAATGACTGCAATTAGCCATCAGCCGCTCTCTCAATTTCCTCCGTCCAGCAGCCTTCGGGCGATCACCTGGGCCTGAATTTCCCCCGCGCCTTCGAAGATGTTGAGAATCCGCGCGTCGGCCAGCAGGCGGCTCACCTGATATTCCGTCGCGAAGCCGTTGCCGCCGTGAATCTGCAGCGCATTGTCCGCAGCCGCCCAGGCGATGCGGGCGCCGATCAGCTTGGCCATGCCGGCCTCCAGGTCGCAGCGCTTGCCTTCGTCCTTCCGTCGCGCCGCGAAATAGGTGAGCTGGCGGGCGCCCATGATCTCTGCCGCCATCATCGCCAGCTTGTTGGCGACGCGGGGGAAGTCGAAGATCGGGCGACCGAACTGCTTGCGATCGAGGGCGTAGGAAAGCCCAATGTCGAGCGAGGCCTGCGCCACGCCGATGGCGCGGGCCGCCGTCTGGATGCGGGCGGATTCGAAGGTGGCCATGAGCTGCTTGAAGCCCTGTCCTTCGATCCCGCCGAGTAGGTTCTGCGCGGGCACGCGGAAATCGTCGAAGCCGATCTCATACTCCTTCATGCCGCGATAGCCGATCACCTCGATCTCGCCGCCGCTCATGCCGGGGGTAGGGAAGGGATCGGCCACCGTGCCGCGCTGCTTGGGCGCGATCAGCATGGAGAGGCCGCTGTAATTTTTCGTCTCGGGATTGGTGCGGACCAGCAGGGTCATTACGTCAGCCCGCGCCGCGTGAGTGATCCAGGTCTTGTTGCCGTTCACCTGATATTCGCCATCGGCCAGCGTGGCGCGGGTGCGCAGCGAACCGAGGTCGGAGCCGGTATCCGGCTCGGTGAAGACGGCGGTCGGCAGGATCGAGGCATTCGCGATCTGGGGCAGCCAATGGGCCTTCTGCTCCTCCGTGCCGCCGGTCAGGATCAGTTCCGCCGCGATTTCGGACCGCGTGGCGAGCGAGCCGACGCCGATCCAGCCGCGTGAAAGCTCCTCCGACACGACGCACATGGCGGTCTTGCCCATGCCGAGGCCGCCAAACTCTTCAGGAATGGTCATGCCGAACACGCCCATCTCGCCCAGTTCCTCGACCAGCGGTAGGGGGATCAGTTCGTCCTTGAGGTGCCATTCATGCGCGAAAGGCGCGACCTTCTCATTCGAGAGGGCGAAGAATTGCTCGCGGATCATGGTGAACATGTCGTCCAGCCCGCAATTTTCCAGCGTCGCATGGCCGCGCTGGGCGACGAGATGACGGGCGATGCCGGATTTGACCGCCTGTCCGCCGCCCTGCCGGACGAGGGTCCGGAAAGCGAGGGCGTCGAGCGCCGACAGGTCGTCGGTCAGGTCCGTGGCGCGGATCACCTCGCCCTGGTTCATCGGGATGCCGCCCAGCATCTGCGCGCCATATTCAGCGAAGAGCAATTGGGCGAGCAGCGCCTCGATTTCTCCGAACGCGCCGTCCGCCGCCAGATTGGCGGCCCAGTTGGCGACTTCCCGCATCATCTCCGCATAGGAGGCGAACCAGCCGAAGCCGTGGACGATGTGCTGTTCCACATCGGCCAGCACGCGGTCGACCTGGCCCTTGTCATTGGTGATGCGCGCCTTCACCTGCGGCTGGGCGGCGGAGACGAAGGCCTGGGCCGCGTCAGCCGCGCCCGAAAGCAGCGCCGGGAGGTCGGGGAGGACCAGCACCTTTTTCTCCAGTTCCACGGTTGCGGTCATCCTTCGCCTGCCTGCTTCTTGTTGGAGGCCGCCATCGCCTTGGCATCCAGGCCGCCGACCAGATTGCCGGTCATGAGCTGATTATGCGCATGGGCAAGGTGATGCATATGGAACACGCCGTCCATCGCCTGCCGCTTGCCGCGCAGATCCTCCACGAAGTTGAACGCCTGCTTGGTCAATGCCAGCCCGAAGCGGTCATGCTGGGCGATCTCGGCGGCGATCTTCGCCACTTCCTCGCGCAATGTTTCGCGAGGGAAAATCTCGTTCACCATGCCGAACTGATAGGCGCGCTGGGCGGGCATCCTCCGCCCGAGCAGCAGCAGTTCCCGCGCCACGCGTGGCGGCAGTTCGAAGGCATGGGCGAAATATTCGACCCCCGGCTGCGCCATGCGCTGCACCGGGTCCTGGAAGAAGGCATCCTCCGACGCGACGATCAGGTCGCATACCCAGGCCAGCATCAGCCCGCCCGCGATGCAGGCGCCCTGCACCATGGCGATCATCGGCTTGGGAATCTCCTGCCAGCGACGGCAGAGGCCGAGATAGCCGTCCTGCTCCAGCACATATTGCCGTTCGGCGCCGCCCTTGTTGAGATGGTCCCACCACATGGTCGTACGGAAGCGCGGCATGTGGCTGTCTTTCTCCGGCGTGCCGATGTCATGGCCAGCGGAGAAATGCTTGCCCTCGCCGCCGAGTACGATGACCTTGACCTCATCATCCTCGACCGCGCGCTTGAAGGCGTCGTCGAGCTGCCCCAGCAGCCGGTAATTCTGCGCATTGCTATATTGCGGGCGGTTGAGCATCACCCAGGCCACGCCATCCTCGACCTTGTAGGTCACGAACTCAGGCTGCACTTCCTCGGACATAGTGTCTCTCCTCAGCGCGGCGGCATGCGCAGGCCGCCGTCCAGCCGCACATATTCGCCGTTCCAATAGTCATTCTCGATCATCGACAGCGCCATGGCCGCGAACTCTTCCGGCTTGCCGAAGCGCTTGGGGAAGGGGACCGTGGCCGACAGCGCATCGCGCACCTTGTCGCTCGCCCGCGCCATCAGCGGCGTGTCGAAGATGCCGGGCAGGATTGCGTTGACGCGAATGCCTTCGCCCATCAGGTCGCGGGCCATGGGGAGGGTCAGGCTGACGATGCCGCCCTTCGACGCGCTATAGGCCGCCTGGCCGATCTGGCCGTCCACCGCCGCCGCGCTGGAGGTGTTGATGATGACGCCCCGCGCCCCGTCTTCCAAAGTGTCCAGCGTCAGCATGCCCGCCGCCGACTTGGCGCAGCAGCGGAAGGTGCCGATCAGGTTGATCTGGACGATCCGCTCGAACTGGTCGGTCGGGAAAGCCTTGATCGCGCCGGTTTCGCGGTCGCGGGCGGCGGTCTTGACGACATTGCCGGTGCCCGCGCAGTTGACGATGATCCGTTCCTGCCCATGGGCGGCGCGGGCCTGTGCGAACCCGGCATCGACGGAGGCTTCGTCGGTCACGTCGACCTTGCAGAAGGTGCCGCCGATTTCCGCCGCGACCCTGTTCCCCGTCTCCTCGTTGAAGTCGAACAGGGCGACCTTCACCCCCTTGGCGGCGAGGGCGCGGGCAGTCGCTTCGCCCAGGCCGGAGGCGCCGCCGGTCACGATGGCGGATACGCTGTTGTCGAGTTTCATGCTTCTGTCCTCTCCTGGGCAGGGCGTTGGGCGATCGCTCCCTCGGCGGCCAGCGCGTCGAGCGCGGCGTCGTCGAGGCCGAGCCACTGGCCCAAAATCTCACGGCTATGTTCGCCCACGCGGGGCGGGCAATATCGGTAGTCGGCGGGCGTGGCGGACAGCTTGCCCGGATAGGCGACGGTCGGGATTTCCACGCCATCCTCCTCGCGGCGATAGCAGTGGACGGTGCTCCGCGCCTCGATGAAGGGGTCTTCGAACACGTCCTTGATCGTGTTGACCGGCCCGGCGGGCACGCCCTTCGCCACGAAGCGCGCCATCAGCTCGTCGCGGGGGAAGGGGCGGACGATGTCCTGCACCTTCGCCTCGATCTCGTCGCGGTTGATGAGCCGCTGGGCGCTGGTGGCGAAGCGGGGATCGGTGCCCAGTTCCGGATGCCCCATTTCCGTGCAGAAGGCGCGGAATTGCCGGTCATTGCCGATGGCGATGATCATCACGCCGTCCGCGACCTCGAACGTCTTGTAGGGCACGACGGTCGGATGGCGGTTGCCCAGCCGCCCCGGCACCACATTGCCGACCAGATAGTTCATCCCCTGATTGGCGAGCATCGCGATCTGGGTGTCGAGCAGCGACACGTCGATCTGCTGCCCTTCGCCAGTGCATTCGGCATGGCGCAGCGCCATGAGGATCGAGACGGTGGCGAACATGCCGGTCGACAGGTCCGCCATCGCCACGCCTGCGCGCAGCGGGCCGCCATTTTCCTCCCCGGTGATGCTCATGAAGCCGCCCATGCCCTGCGCCACGAAGTCGTAGCCGCCCCGGTCGGCATAGGGGCCGGTCTGGCCGAAGCCGGTGATCGAGCAATAGACAAGGCGCGGGTTGATCGCGCGGAGGCTCTCATAATCGAGGCCATATTTTTTAAGGCCGCCGACCTTGAAATTCTCCACCAATATGTCGGCTTCCGCCGCCAGCTTGCGGATGAGGTCCGCGCCCTGCGGCGTGGCGAGGTTGATCGCGGCGGATCGCTTGTTGCGGTTGCAGGAGAGATAATAGGCGCTGGTGCCGATCTCCGGCTCCCCATCCGCGCCGGTCAGATAGGGCGGCCCCCAGGCGCGGGTGTCGTCGCCATGGCCGGGCAGCTCGATCTTGATCACGTCCGCGCCGAAATCGGCCAGGATCTGCGTCGACCAGGGACCGGCGAGAACCCGCGAAAGGTCCAGCACCTTCACCCCTTCGAGAGCGCGGGCGTTCATGCCCACGCTCCCATCGTCATCTCTCCGGAAAACCGCATCCGCTCCCATCTTTCTGCTGCATCGCTTGATTCAACAGATAGCGGGACTGGGCGGCTAGTGCAATGATTTTTGCACTATAGGATAGTTTTCAGATCATTTCTTGGTCGCGCTGGCCAGATAGGCGATCAGATTGGCGCGATCCGCCGGATTGGACAGGCCCGCGAAGATCATCCTGGTGCCCGGCACCTTGGCGGTCGGCTTGGTCAGGAACGCGTCGAGCGACTTGGCGTCCCAGCGAATCTTGGCGTTCTTCATCGCGGGGGAGTAAGTGAAACCCGCCACCGTGCCCGATGTGCGGCCCATCACCCCGGCCAGCGACGGCCCGAGCCGGTTCGCGCCCGGATCGACCGAATGGCAGGCCATGCAGCGGGCGAAGACCGCCTTGCCCTTGGCGGCGTCGCCTGTCTGGGCGAGAGCGGGACTCGCGATCAGCATGGCGGTGGCGAACGCGGCGAATTTCGAAATCATCTGTTATCCTCTTCCCTTCATTACCGACTGGATTCTATACCAGTGTGCATAAATAAACCAATAGCAGCCTGAGTCTGAATGGCGATTGAAGAAGGATGCGCGATGGAAGGTGGGGTAGCGGAGGTGGCGCGGCGTTTCGGGCCGATGGGCATGATTCTGGCCCTTTTAGTGAATCTCATGTTCGCGCTCAACGTGATCGCCATGAAGGTGGTGGTGGATGCGACCGCGCCGCTGCTGTCGGTGGCGTTGCGCATGGGCGTCGTGTTCCTGCTGTGCGCGCCTGCGATCCGGCCGCTGCCGGGAAAGATGGGGTGGCTGGCGCTTTATGGTTTCCTGAATGGCGGGCTGTTCCTGTTGCTGCTCAATCTGGCGCTGTTCATGGCGACCAATGTCGGCGCGCTGGCGATTGCGGGGCAGTTGAGCGTGCCCTTTTCCCTGTTGCTGGGCGCCTTGTTGCTGGGGGAGAAGCTGAATGGGCGGAAGATTGCGGGGGTTCTCCTTGCCTTTGCGGGGGTGGCGGCTCTGGTGTTCGACCCGCATATCCTGACCGAAGTGCCCGCAGTCCTGGTGATGGCGAGCGCGGCGATGACCTGGGGCGGCGCGACGCTGGTGCAGCGCAAGCTGGTGGGCGTGAGCGTGATGAACGGGCAGGCATGGAACGGGCTGATGGGCGTCGTGACGCTGGCGCCCTTCGCGCTGATGTTCGAGCGGCCGGCGATCGCAGGGCTGGCGCATGTGGGGTGGGTGCCGGTGGCCTGGTTCGTCTTCACCTGCCTGGGGGCGACGATCATCGGGCAGGGGACGCTTGCCTGGCTGCTTCAGCGCTATCCGATCTCGACCATCATGCCGCTGATGCTGGCAGCGCCGGTGATGTCGACGGTGTTTGCGTCGCTCTATTTCGGGACGCCGATCACGGCGGTGATGATCGGAGGCGGGACGCTGGCGCTGATCGGGGTGACGATCATCGCGTTATCGCCGGATCGGAAGGAGGGGTGAGGCTTGGTGATGGATTTGGGGGGGTGGCCGACAGTCCGCTTTCCTTGAAATACGCCGTCCTTGAAGTGCACGTGCTCCTGCGCAGGCAGGAGCCCAGTCCCGCCCTTTGTGGACTATCGGACTGTCCGAACTGGGCTCCTGCCTGCGCAGGAGCACGGTGCGCTCAATGGCAGAGAATGGCCAAACAGACCGGCTATCAGGCCCGCTCGAACACCGCCGCCAGGCCCTGCCCGCCGCCGATGCACATGGTTTCCAGCCCATAGCGCCCATCGCGGCGCTGCAATTCGCGCAGCAGGTTGGCGAGGATTCGGCCGCCCGTCGCCCCGATCGGATGGCCCAGCGAAATGCCCGAGCCATTGACGTTCAGCTTATCCCGGTCATCCCAGTTCCAGCCCTTGAGGCAGGCTAGCACCTGCGGCGCGAAGGCTTCGTTGAGTTCGACCAGATCGATGTCGTTCCACCCAAGCCCATTCCGCGCAAACAGCCGCTCCACCGCCGGAACCGGACCGATGCCCATGCGCGACGGGTCGCAGCCCGCCGCCGACCAGCTATGCAGATAGCCCATCGGCTCCAGGCCGAGTTCGCTGAGCTTGTCTTCCGCCACCACGAGGCAGGCCGCCGCCGCGTCATTCTGCTGGCTGGCATTGCCGGCAGTGACGACGCCGCCCTTCTCGATAGGTTTCAGCAGCGCCAGCGATTCCGGCGTCGCGTCGGCGCGTATGCCTTCGTCCCTGGCGAACATCACGGGCTCGCCCTTGCGCTGCGGCACGGCGACGGGAACCAGTTCGTTGTCGAACTTGCCCGCTTCCCAGGCGGCGGTGGCGCGCTGATGGCTCATCGCGGCATATTCGTCGCAGGCTTCGCGGGAGATGTCGTAATCTTTGGCGAGGTTGTTCGCCGTCTCGATCATGCCGCTGATGATGCCGTAGCGCTCGATCGGCTGCGACATGACGCGGCCCCGCGTTAGGCGATCGTGGAACTGGGTCGAGCCCGAACGCGCGCCCCAGCGATGGTCCATCGAATAATATTCGACGTTCGACATGCTCTCCACGCCGCCCGCGATCACGATGTCCGCCGCGCCGGTCTGGATACGCATGGCGGCGTCGATCACCGCCTGAAGCCCGGAACCGCAGCGGCGGTCGAGCTGCACGCCGGGGATGGATTCGGGCAGGCCTGCCGCCAGCGCCGACCAGCGGCCGATGCAGGGCGCTTCGCCATTGCCATAGCCCTGGGAGAACACGACATCGTCGATCCGCTCGGGGTCGATCTTCGTGCGCTCCATCAGCGCCTTGATGATGACGGCGCCCAAATCGCCCGCCGAAAAGCCTTTGAGCGAGCCGCCATATTTGCCGACGGCGGTGCGGATGGGGGCGACGATGGCGGCTCTGCGCATGGCATTAAGTCCTTTGGATGGAAATCAACGGGCGGCTTCGGCCTGGCGGATCATCTGCTTGGCGATGATGGTCTGCTGGATCTGGCTGGTGCCTTCATAGATGCGCAGCAGCCGGACATCGCGATAGAAGCGCTCGACCTTATATTCGGCCATATAGCCGGCGCCGCCATAGATTTGCACGGCGCGGTCCGCGATGCGGCCGACAGCTTCAGATGCATGATATTTGAGCGCCGCGCATTCGAGGCTGACGGGTTCGCCCGCGTCGAACTTCGCTGCGACCGATTGCATCAGCGCTTCGGCGGTCAGCATGTCGACCTTCATATCGGCCAGCATGCCCTGGACGAGTTGGAAGTCGGCAATGCGCTGGCCGAACTGCTTGCGCTCCAGCGCGTAGGAGAGCGCCATGTCGATCAGCCGCTGGCACATGCCGAGCGAGACGGCCGCGATATGGATGCGCCCGCGATCCAGCACCTTCATCGCGGTCTTGAAGCCGCGTCCCGGCACGCCGCCGATGATGTTCTTCGCAGGAACCACCACATCGTCCAGGATGACGTCGGTGGTGATCGACCCTTTCTGCCCCATTTTCTTGTCGGGCTTGCCGAAGCTGATGCCGGGAGTGTTGGCGGGCAGGATGAAGGCGGAAATGCCCGCCGCGCCCTTCACATCGGGTTCGGTGCGCGCCATCAGCGTGAAGACGCTGGCGCGTGGGGCGTTGGTGATGAAGCGCTTGGTGCCGGTGATGCGGTAATTGTCGCCGTCCTTGATCGCCACCGTGCGCAGCGAACCGGCGTCGGAGCCTGCCTCCGGTTCGGTCAGGCCGAAGCTGGCGATGGCTTCTCCGGTGGCGAATTTGGGCAGCCATTCGCGCTTCTGCTCCTCGGTGCCGTCCATGACGATGCCCTGGCTGCCGATGCCGACGGTGGTGCCGATGACGGAACGGAACACGACCGAAGCGCGGGTGATTTCCCGGATGATCGCCGCTTCCTCCGCCATGGTGCAGCCCAGGCCGCCAAATTCCTCCGGCACGGAAAGGCCAAACAGGCCCATCTCGCGCATCTGCTGGATGATGCGTTCGGGGACAGCGTCGGCTTCCTCGACTTCATCCTCGGCGGGGATCAGCTTTTCCGCGACGAAGCGTTGGACGGTGGTGCGGAACAGGTCGAACGTCTCGGCGTCCATCTCGAAAAACTCCTCTCTCAGAACTTCAGTAAGCGACGTCCGCCACCATGGCGTCCATCCCATCGCAGCGAATGGCGCGGCAGCGGCCGCCTTCATCCTCGCGTAGCAGCACGCTTTGCCCCTGAAAGACCGGCGCGACGGCGCGGAAGGCAAAGCGGCTGGGTGCGCGTCCCCCGCCGCGGGCGTGGCCGAACAGCTTGGCGGCGGTGAAGGGGCCGTGGATGACCAGGCCGGGATAGCCTTCTTCGCCGGTCGCGTAGGGCAGGTCGTAATGGATGCGGTGGCTGTTGAAGGTCACGGCGGAAAAGCGGAACAGGTCGACCGTGGACGGCGTCCAAAGCGCGTCCTTTGCCTCGGCCGGAAAAGCGGCGGGGGCGATGGCGGGCGTCGGCGCGCCGGCGTCGCGATAGACGATGGTCTGCGTTTCCCGAACGCGTTCACTGTCTCCTTGGACGATGCGATGATCGACCGTCAGCAGGATCAGCTCGCCGCTGCGGCCGGATTTATGCGCGACATCCTGCACGGTGGAAATGCGGGTCGCTTCCCGGTCGAGCGACAAGGGGTCGCTGAACGCCATGTCGGATGCCGCGAACATGCGGCGGGGCAGGCTGACCGGGGGCAGGAAGCCGCCGCGCTTGGGATGGCCGTCCGGGCCGATCTGGTCGGCGGCGGCGACGGGCAGGAAGAAGGCCCAATGGGCGAGAGAAGGTTGGGCTTCCTCGACATTCAGCGGTTCACCGAGGGCGGCGGCGAAGCGGGTGAGCGCCTGGGCATCCAATATTTCAGTACGGCTCTCGGTCCTGCCGATCCAGGTGCGCCAATGGGCGATGTCGGCTTCGGTCACGGTCATGCCACCAGTCCCTCATCATGCAGCCGTCCGATGGCGCCGCTGTCGAGGCCCAGCACGGCGGCGAGCACTTCGTCGGTATGTTGCCCGAGTTTCGGCGCGGCGGCGACAGAACCACGCACTTCGTTCGCCAGCGTTCCGGCTGGACCGGAGGTGGGATAGCTGAGACCGCTCGGATGGGTGAGGGTCTCGAACAGCGGATTGGCGGTGAACAGGCGCGCATCGGTGGTCACCGCCTGATGCAGCGTCTGATATTCGCCCCAGGTGACGCCGCCCGCGTCGAAGGCGGGTTTTAGCGCTTCGGCCGTGCGGGTCGCAAAGGCCGCCTCGAACAGCGGGAAGAGGCGGGCGCGGTGGGTGAAGCGGGTACCTTCATCCTTGGCGAAGCTGATGCTCAGTTCCGTTTCGATGGCGCTGACCGCATCGCTGAGGTCCAGCGTCTTGAGCAGGCCGCTCCACTGGCGCGGCGTGATGGCGACGACGATCAGCCGCTTGCCGTCCGCCGTGACGAAATCGCGTCCGAAGGCGCCGAACAGGTCATTGCCCATGCGGGGACGGTCGCCCGCCGACAGCACTTCCGCCACCGAACCCAGATGCGACAGGCTGGACGCCGCCAGATCGGACAGCGGAACGCGGATTTCCGCGCCTTTGCCGCTAATCCTGCGGCGAAGCAGCGCCGATGTCATGGCGAAGGCGGCATAGGCTCCGCCCAGCAAATCCCACGCAGGCAGCACATGGTTGACTGGGCGCTCGTCATCGGCGGGACCGGTCATCTGCGGCACCCCTACCGCTGCGTTGATCGTATAATCGACCGCTGGCGATCCATCCGCCCAGCCCATCACCCGGACAGTGATGATGTCGGCGCGTTTCGCCGCCAGCGCTTCGTGGCTGAGGAACCCCTTCACCGGATAGTTGGTGAGGAACAGCCCAGCATTCTCCCCCGGCGCGGTCGCCAGCGCCACGGCCAGTTCGCGGCCTTCGGGACGGCCAAGGTCGATGGCGACGCTTTTCTTGCCCTTGTTCAACCCCTCCCAATAGAGGCTGTCGCCGCTGGGTGCGACCGGCCAGCGGCGATAGTCCGGCCCTCCGCCGATGGCGTCGAAGCGGATCACCTCCGCGCCCATCTGAGCGAGATGCAGGCCGCAGGACGGCCCGGCGATGAAGGCGGCGCCTTCCACGACGCGCAGGCCTTTCAGCAGTTCATACATAAGGCTTCACCCGCAAAATCTGACCAGCGTCCGGCCGATATTCGCGCCGGTGAACAAGCCCCAAAAGGCGTCCAGCGCCTTGTCGACCCCTTCATAGACCGTCTCCGCCGAAGCCATTTGCCCGGCGGCGTTCCAACCCGTCATCCGTTCCACCATTTCGGCTTCAAGGTCCATATGGTCGAGCGCGATATAGCCCTCCATGCGGATGCGCTTGGTCATGATCATGGTCAGGTTGCGCGGGACGACCGGCGCGTCGGTGACATTATATTGCGAGATCATCCCGCACACCGCGAAGCGCGCGAAATTATTCGCCAGCGACAGCGCCGCCTGCAAATGATCGCCGCCGACATTCTCGAAATAAACGTCGATGCCGGTCGCGCCGATGGCCTTCACTTCGCGGGCGAGCGCCTTGGTGAGATTGGCTTCGGCCTTGTAATCGATGGCGGCATCGACCTTCAGCACGTCGCGCAGAAAGGCGGTCTTTTCCGGGCCGCCTGCCGATCCGATCACCTTGCAGCCGATATTGCGCGCAATCTGGCAGGCGATGGAGCCGACCGCGCCGGAGGCGGCCGAGACGAACACCACATCCTCGGGCTTCAACTGCGCGATCCGCATCAGTCCGGCATAGGCGGTCAGCCCCGGCATCCCGGCGAAACAGAGCCAGGCCTGGGCGGGCAGGGCGCTTTTATCCCGCTGCTGGAGCGCGCTGGCGGGGGCGTTGAAGACCTCCCTCCAGCCCAACCGCGAAAAGACGAGATCGCCCGGCGCGAAGGCCGGATCGTTGGAAGCGATGACCTCTCCGATGGCTGGTCCCTCCATCGGCGCATCGAGCGCGAAGGGCGGGACATAGCTTTTGGCGTCGCTCATCCGCCCGCGCATGGCGGGATCGACCGCCATCCAGAGGTTGCGGACCTGCACTTCTCCCGGACCGGGAGGCGCTATGCCGACCGTGACGGTCGCGAAATCTTCCGCCACGGGCGTGCCGACCGGGCGGCGCTTCAATTGGATTTCACGCGATTGCATCATGCCCGCCTCAATAGCCATTGAGCCGCGCCCAGCGCTCGCGATGCCAGGCGGTCGAGCCATAGCATTGCGCCGCCACCCTGGCGCGCTTCAGATAAAGGCCCGCATCATGCTCATGGGTCATGCCGATGCCGCCATGAAGCTGGACCATCTGGGATGAGATGCCGTGCAGCGTTTCCCCCACGGTCGCCTTGGCCAGCGAGGCAAGAGCGGGGAGGTTTGGATCATTGGCGTCTATGGCGTCGAGCGCGGCCTCCACCGCCGAGCGGGCAAGCTGCAATTCCCCGAACATTTCCGCCGCGCGATGCTGCAAGGCCTGGAAGGAGCCGATGATCGCCCCGAACTGCACGCGGGTCTTGAGATAATCGAGCGTGGTGTCGAACGCCTGGCACGCATTGCCCAGCATCTCCGCCGCAAGGCCGATGGCCGCCCGGTCGAACAAGCTGTCGAGCAAGTCGGCGCCCTTGCCCACTTCGCCCAGCACGGCGTCAGCGCTCACCGTTACATTGTCGAACCTGAAGAGGGCGGGCCGCCGCGCATCGATCTGATCCAGCGCTTCCCGCGAGAGGCCGGATGCGCCGATTTCCAACAGGAACAAGGTGATGCCGTCCCGGTCGCCCGGCGCGCCACCCGTGCGGGCGGCGACGATGGCGAAGGTCGCGGCCATGCCGTCCTGCACCGGCCGCTTGACGCCGTTCAGTGTCCAACCGTCAGCCGCGGCCGTGGCCGCCAGCGCGATCTTCTCGCGCCCATGCTGCGCGCCTTCCTCCGCCGCCAGCGTGCCGATGGCCGATCCGTCGGCAATGCCCGGCAGCCAGCGCGCCTGCTGCGCGTCCGTGCCGCCCAGCCGCAGTGCGGAGGCCGCGACCAGCGCCGAACTCAGCAGCGGCGAAGCGCTCAATGTCCGGCCCAGTTCCTCCAGCACCAATCCCATGCTGCGATAGCCGAAATTGGACCCGCCATGCGCCTCCGGCACCAAAATGCCGGTCCAGCCCATCTGCGCCATTTCGGCCCAGGCCACCGGGTCATAGCCCTCCGCATCCGGCCGTCCGCCGCCGTCATGGCCATAGAGCGACCGCAGCGCCGTCACGGGCTGGCGATCGCGCACCCATTCCGCCGCCATGTCCTTCAGCATCTGCTGTTCTTCGTTCAGCATCCTCCCGATCCCATCCTTATTCGTCTCTTTTGTCAGGCCGGCAGTTCCAGCGTGCGCTTCGCCGTGATGTTGTTCTGGACTTCGTAGCTGCCGCCGTAGATGGAGAAGGCCTTGCTGTGCAGCCAGGCGCGTGTCGCTTCCTGTTCGGCGTCGGCGTAGGCATCGCCCGACCAGCCGAGGCCGTTCGCGCCCATCAGCTCGATCAGCAGTTCCGCCCGCTCCTGGATGATCCCCGACCAGAGATTCTTGAGAGCCGAGACGCCGTTGCTGGGGCCGCCGCTTTTCGCTTCCCGCGTCAGGCGCGCGACCGTCGCCAGATAGGCTTCGTGCCGCATGGCGTTGCGCACCATGCGCGCCCTCAGGTCCGGATTGTCCACCCGCCCCAGCACGTCCGTGCCGCAATATTCATGAGCCAGCGGGGCCAGCGGCGTGATTTCCGCCTTCACGTCCGACAGGCTGTTGCGTTCGAACTGGAGCAGGCGCTTGGCGATGGCCCAGCCCTGATTGACCTCGCCCACCAGATTGCCCTTGGGCACCTTCACGTCATTGAAGAAGACCTCGCAGAAATGAGTCGATCCGCTGATGAGGACGATGGGGCGGGTTTCGATCCCTTCGGATTTCATGTCGACCAGCAGGAAGCTGATGCCGCCCTGCTTGCGGCTCGTGTCGGTGCGGACGAGGGCGAAGCACCAGTCGGCCTGATCGGCGCCCGATGTCCAGATCTTCTGCCCGCTGACCTGCCAATGGTCGGCCATGTCGATGCATTTGGTCTGGAGCGAGGCGAGGTCCGACCCAGCGCCCGGCTCCGAAAAACCCTGGCACCAGCGCCGTTCATTGGTGGCGATAAAGGGCAGATGCTCCAGCTTCTGTTCCTCTGTGCCATATTCTAGCAAAGTCGGGCCAAGCATCATCGTGCCATAGCTGCGGATCGGGTTGAAACCGCCGATCGCCGCCAGTTCCTGACCGATGATCTTGCCATGCGCCTCGGTAAGCCCCGCGCCGCCATAGCGCGCTTCCCAGGTGGGCACGCCCCAGCGCTTTTCCGCCATGCGTTCGCGCCACAGGCACCAGTCGGCATTGGATTCCGCCGCATGCCGGTCGCTGACGAAATGGATGGATGGGGCATTGGTCAGCGAAGGCGGGAAATTCGCCCTCAGCCATGCGCGCGCTTCCTCCCGGAATAACTGCGCTTCCATTCCCTCCAACTCGGCCATGCATCCCGTCCCTGTTTTGCGCGAAGGCCATTGGCCCACGATGGAGGCATCCCGCTTCCATGACCGAATCCTTATGCCAATTCTGCACCGCTGGCTAGGTATAAATTGCACCATAGGATAAAATTGGTGCCAATCCGCCTTCATCATGGCTGCGATGGTTGACAGGCCCGTATAGCGGCATAAACTATACTCAAATGCAAAATTGACAAGGGCTGCCGCCGCCGTGGGCGATTCGCGGGGGTGTGGTCCGCATAGGAGAGCGCGCATATGGAAACCTTTGCGACCCAACCGATTCCGGCCCATGTTCCGCCGGCCATGGTGGGGGATTTCAGCCTGTTTTCCTCGCCCGGCATGCAGCCGACGCCCAATGGCGATCCGCAGGCGGCGGCCGCCGTGGTGCATCAGGGGCCGCGCATCTTCTATTCCCCGGTCAACACCCGCGACGGGCGCGGCACCTGGGTCATCACCCGCGCGCAGGATCAGCGGAAAGTGTTGCAGGATCCTGAAACCTTCTCCAGCCATCGAAGCATCTTCGCCTCGGCGCTGGGCGAGAGCTGGCCGATGATCCCGCTGGAACTGGACCCGCCGGAGCATGGCAAGTTCCGCTCGCTGCTCAATCCGCTGCTGTCGCCCAAGCGGGTGATGGCGCTGGAAAGCGCGGTGCGGGAGCGGGCGGTCTTCCTGATCGACAGGATCGCGGCGGCCGGCACCAGTTGCCATGTGATGGAGGATTTCGCCTTTCCCTTCGCCGTGAATATCTTCCTGCGCTTCCTGGGCCTGTCGGACGACCGGCTGGACGAATTCGTGACCTGGGCGAATGAACTGCTGCATGGCGACAATGTCCAGCGTCCTGCCGCGGCGCGCACCATCATCGCCTTTATCGACGAACTGTCCGCCGAACGGCGCAAGCGGCCGGTCGACGATTTCATGTCCTTCCTGGTGCAGTCGAAGATCGATGACCGGCCGCTGACCGATATGGAAATTCGCGGGACCGGGGTGCTGCTGTTCATCGCGGGACTGGACACGGTGGCGGCCGCCATCGGCTTCGACCTCAACTATCTGGCGCGGCATATGGACGACCAGCAATTGCTGCGCAGCGATCCCTCGCGCATCGTGCTGGCGGCGGAGGAATTGCTGCGCGCCTATCCGACCGTTCAGATGATCCGCGTGGCGACCCGGGACATCGATTTCGAAGGCGCGCCGATCCGCAAGGGCGACTATGTGTCCTGCGCGACGATGATCGCCAATCGCGATCCGCTGGAATTCCCGCATCCGGAGAAGATCGACCTGGCGCGGGAGGATAATCGCCACACCGCCTTCGCCTATGGCCCGCACCGCTGTCTGGGATCGCACCTTGCACGGCGGGAGATTGTGGTGGGGTTGGAGGAATGGCTGAAGCGCATTCCCGCTTTCCGCATCAAGGAAGGGACCGCGCCCGTCACTTTCGGCGGGCATGTGTTCGGCATCGAAAATCTGGTCCTCGACTGGTCCTGAGGAGGAGGGACGTTCCCATGAAAATCATCGTGCACAATGACAAATGCCAGGGCCATGCGCGTTGCTGGGCGATGGCGCCCCATATCTTCGAACTGGATGATGAGGGCTATATCAAGCCCGGCGACATCGACGTGGCGGAGGCGGATGAGAAGCTTGCCTGGAAGGGAGCGAAATCCTGCCCGGAACGTGCGCTTGAAATCCAGAAGTGAAGGGCGTTCATAGGGCGCTGGCGGCGGCGCTTGTCCTGGTTACGGGGCAGGGCGCGGCCGCAGTGCCGTTGCGCGTCGATCAGGCGGCTTTTCGCGACATCTACCGGGAACTGGTGGAGACGGACACCAGCGCGCCGGCCGGAAGCTGCACGCTGGCCGCCGAGCGGATGCTGGCGCGGCTGAAGGGGGCAGGCTTCGGCGCTAGTCAGGCGGAGGTCTTCGTGCCTGAGGGGCGGCCGAAGGAAGGCGGCCTGATCGCCCGCATCGACGGCAGCGATCCCAGCGCCAAGGCCATGCTGCTGGTCGACCATATCGATGTGGTTGCAGCGCGGCGGGAGGATTGGCCGCGCGATCCCTTCAGGCTGGTCGAGGAAAATGGCTATTTCATCGGGCGCGGGGTGATTGATGACAAGGCGCTTTCGGCTATCTGGATCGACAGCCTGATCCGGATGAAGAAGGAGGGCTTTTGGCCCAAGCGCACGATCAAGGTGGCGCTGACCTGCGGCGAGGAAAGCGGGGAGGCGGTGAATGGCGTCGACTGGCTGCTCCAGCATCGGCGCGACGCGGTGGAGGCGGGTTTCGCACTCAACGAGGGCGGCTATGGCATCACGGACGCGAACGGCAAGCCAGTCGCGCTCTATTTGGCCGTGGGGGAGAAGCATTCGCAGAGCTTCACCATCGAAGCGCGCAATCCCGGCGGCCACAGCAGCAGGCCCCGCCCGGACAATGCGATCTACGATCTGGCCGACGCGCTGACCGCGATCCGCCGGTTCAGCTTTCCGATCCGGCTCAACGCCACCAACCGGGGCTATTTTACCCGAATGGCGCCCATCGTCGGCGGGGATATGGGGCAGGCGATGGCGGCTCTGGGCAAGGGCTCGACCGATGGCGCCGTGGTGGCGAAGGTGACGAGCGATGTCACCTATAATGCCATGCTGCGCACGACATGCGTCGCGACGATGGTGGAGGCAGGGCATGCGATCAATGCCTTGCCGCAACGGGCGAAGGCGACGATCCAATGCCGCCTCTTCCCCGGCGAGAAGGTCGAGGGTGTCGAGGCGCAGTTGCGTAAGGCGATCGGCAATCCGGCCATTGCCCTAAGCCGGGATGGTGGCAAGGGAGAAGCGGTCGCCGTCCCGCCGCCGCTTGATCCGGCCATCGTCGGCCCGGCGGAGGAGGTGGCGCGCAAGCAATTTCCCGGCATTCCGGTCGTGCCCAATCTGCTGACGGCGGGGACGGACGGGCGCTATCTGAGTGCGGTTGGTATTCCGACCTATGGCGTGCCGGGCATATTTCTCGATCCCGATGGCAATGGCGCGCATGGCGTCAATGAGCGCATCCGGGTGAAGAGTGTCTATGAGGGACGGGATTATCTCTACGCGCTGATCAAACGTTATGCGGGACGGTGAATGGGGTGGGAAGTTGCCCTCACTATAGCCGTCATGCTGAACTTGTTTCAGCATCCATCGTGCCCCACGGACGGCGGAATGTGGGGAGAAATGGATGCTGAAACAAGTTCAACATGACGAATGAAATTAAGGGCAGTTATGTCCTAAACTGGCCAATCGTCGCCAAAACCCCCATCCCTTCGTTCCATCCCGCCTAAGTCCTGATCCACACCCCTTTGGTCTGCAAATAGGCGTCGATATGCTCCGCGCCGCCTTCGCGCCCGAAGCCGCTCATCTTGTAGCCGCCAAAGGGGACGGCCGGGTCCATTGCGAAATAATGATTGACCCAGATCGATCCGGCCCGGATGCGCCTCACGGCGGTCATGGCCTTGCCGATGTCCTTCGTCCACACGCCACCCGCCAGGCCGAAGCGCGTCGCATTGGCGCGGGCGATCACCTCGTCGAAATCGTCGAAGGGCATGATGCAGGAGACGGGGCCGAAAATCTCCTCCCGCGCGATCCGCATCTCATCCTTCACATCGGCAAAGATGGTGGGCGCGACCCAATGGCCCTTGTCCAGATCGCCGCCAGTGACGCGGCTGCCGCCCGTCACCAGCCGCGCGCCTTCCTGCGGGCCAAGGTCGAGATAGGAGGAGACTCGAGCATATTGCTTGGCCGACACCAGCGGGCCGATCTGCGTGTCGGGGTCCAGGCTGGGACCAACCTTCAACGCCTTCGCGAAGGCGGCGATGCGCTGGACCATTTCCTCATAGACGGGCCGCTCCACGAACAGCCTTGTGCCCGCCGCGCAGACCTGCCCCGAATTGTTGAACACCCCCATCGCCGCCGCTGGCGTCGCCATGTCGAGATCGGCGTCGGCAAAGATGATATTGGGCGACTTGCCGCCCAGTTCCATCGTCACCTTCTTCACCGTCCCGGCGGAGGCGGCGATGATCCGCTGACCGGTCTCGCAGGAACCGGTGAAGGCGATCTTGTCGACATCGGGATGCGCCGACAGCGCCCCTCCGGTTCCGCCCGCGCCGGTCACGACATTGACGACGCCCGGCGGTACGCCCGCCTCCAGGCACAATTCCCCGAAGCGCAGTGGACTGAGCGAGGCATCCTCGGCGGGTTTCAGGACGATGGTGCAGCCGGTCGCCAGTACCGGCCCGACCTTCCACGCGGCGCTGAACAGCGGACCGTTCCAGGGGATGATCGCGCCCACCACGCCCACCGGCTCGCGCAGCGTGTAGGATAGCAAGTCGACCGGGAAGCTGTTGGACAAAGTCTCCCCATGGATCGCCGTCGCCGCGCCGGCAAAATGGCGCAGCGAACGTTGCAGCATACCCCGCAACCCACGAGCCGCCGTGATCGGGCGGCCCATTTCGATGCAGTCGAGCAGAGCGAGGTCATCGAACTCCGCGTCGACCAGATCGGCCAGCTTCAGCAGCACCGCCTGACGTTCGGCCGGTTTGAAACGGCTCCATGGCCCCTCAAAGGCGGCGCGGGCGGCGCGGACGGCGCGGTCCACATCTTCCGCGCCCGCCAGCGCCAGTTCGGCCACCAGTTCGCCGGTCGATGGGCTGAAGCTCTGGAACGTTTCACCCGACAGGGCGTCGACTGGCTTGCCGTCGATCAGCAGCTTTTTGGGCTTGCCGTCGATGAAGGCGGGGCGGCGGGTCTCGATCATAGGATCATCCTCAAACAGAAGCTTCATGGGCGCGCCGCATCGAGGCGCGACCGAAGGCAAAGAGAAACGCGGCGGGCAGCAGCACGCAGAACACGCTGATGACGAGCGACAGGCCGACCTTCATCTCGTCGCCCAGCAGCTTGTCGGTGACCAGGCCGATGAATGCAGGTCCGCCCGCCATGGCGATCAGGCCCGACGCCAGCACATAGAGCGCCGACACGCGCCCGCGCAGATATTGCGGCGTCACCACCTGCACCGTCGCCGGTCCCATGCTGGAGGTCGAAAGGATGAGCGCCATGAAGCACCAATAGCAGGCGACGGTGGCCCAAGGGCTGCTCACCAGAAAGGCGGCGATGCCGAAGGGGGCGGCGGCCAGCACCGTAAACAGGCACCAGAAGAGATGCGCGTCGCGCTTCCCCCGGCGATAGAGCCGGTCGACGGTCCAGCCATGGATGGGGATCATCGCCGCCGCCCCGATCTGGGCCAGGCCGATCACCGGCCCGATACGTCCCGGCTCCCAGCCATGGACCCGCGCCAGATAGACCGGAGTCCAGAGCTGGAAGCCGATGGTTGCGGCATAGGCTAGGCCGAAACCGACGAAGGTGGCCAGATAGAGCGCCTTATATTGGCGCATGAACGCCCAGGCCTCGCCATAGCCAGCGCCCGCGCTGATCGCCTTGCGCCGGGGCGGCTCGCGGAAGACGAAGACCAGGAAGGCCAGCAGCATGCCCGGCGCGCCGGTCATGATGAAGACCTGCTGCCAGGGCTGCAACAGGCCGAAGACTGGCCAGACGGCGGGTCCGGCCTTCATCGCGGCGGCGACGATCGGTCCGCCGAACAGGAACACGATGCCCGCGCCCATCACGCCGCCCATGATGAAGACGGACATGGCGAGCGAAACCTTGTGCGGCGGGAAGCTGTCCCCGACCACCGAATAGCTGCCGGTGCCGAAGCCCGACTCGCCCGCGCCGACCCCCGCGCGCGCCATGGCGAGCGCCGCGAAGCTTCCGGCGAGGCCGCAACTCGCCGCCGCGATGCTCCACACCGTCACCGACAGATAAAGCACGACTCGGCGGCTGAACCGGTCCAGCGCCATGCCCAGCGGAATGGCGCACAGGCAGAAGAGGATGGCGAAGGCCGGTCCTTGCAACAGGCTGATCTGCAGGTCCGACAGGCCAAGGTCTTTTTTGATCGGTCCGACCATTAAGGCCATGATATTTCGGTCGGTCAGTGATAGGATGTAGAGCAGAAACAGGATCGCCACGGTCAACCAGCCCATCGGAGGCGACGGATAGGCGGCCTGTTCAGGGAGAGGGGGCGCGATGTTGGCTTCAGCATCTCCGTGCGTGCTACCTGAGCCAGACGATGGCGCCATCGTCGCGGAAATCCGTGTCATGGTTGCGCGACCCCATCGACGATGGCGCGCGCTGGCTGACGATCATGCGGCAAGGACACTCTCCATAGCTTCTGGCCATATCTTCCGGCCCTGTTCCGTCCGGCGGCGATCCGCCGGCGCGTCGCCGTTCACGCGTTATAACGCACATTTTTGCACAGTGGGTCAATATATGTTCGTGACGCGGGCATTGGATGCGTCGCGCCGCCGTCGCCGCGCGCGGGAATTTCGCTGAAGAATTCAGGGAGGAAGGAGGGGCCGGGTCTTTCCAATAAACTTTTCCCACTGGTGCAAAATTTGTTGACATCGGCGCTCGGTGGGATAACTATAAAAGTGCACACGGGGATAATAATGATCAAGCCGGGTGACATTGCCCGGTCAAGATCGTGCAGGGAGAGGAAAAGGAAAGATGACGAAGAACAATCTGTTCATCTCGTCGCTGGCCGTCAGCGCCAGCATCATCGCAATGGCCGTGCCCGCCTTGGCGCAGGAAACGGCCGCCGCGGCCCCCGCTCAGGAAGGGACGGCGCCTCAGGCGGCCGGGCCCGCGAGCAACGCCGACATCGTCGTTACGGGTTCGCGCATCGTGCGTGACGGCTATACCGCGCCGACTCCGGTGACGGTCGCATCGACAGAGGAACTGGCCAAGACGACGCCGTCCGGCGTGGCCGACGCGCTCAACAAGCTGCCGCAGTTCAACAACTCGCTCAGTCCGTCCAAATCGGCCAACAACTTCTCGAACCTGCCGATCCACGGCAATGTCCTGAACCTGCGCGGCTTGGGTACGCCCAGCAACAACCCGAAGGGGCCGCTGCGCACGCTGGTGCTGTTCGACGGCATGCGCGTGTCGCCCACCGAATATGTCGGCACGATCGACACCAACGTCCTACCGCAATTGCTGATGCAGCGCGTCGACGTGGTGACGGGTGGCGCTTCGGCGCAATGGGGGTCGGATGCGGTCGCAGGTGTCGTCAACTTCATCCTCGACAAGAAGTTCACCGGCTTCAAGGGGCTGGCCCAGGCCGGCGTCGACCAGCGCGGCAATAACGGCAATCAGCGTCTGGGCGCCGCCTTCGGATCGGATTTCGCCGGGGGCCGGGGCCATGTGCTGCTGAGCGCGGAATATTCCAATAGCGAAGGCATGTTGCGGCAGGATCGCAGCTTTTCGACGCAGGGCTATAATTTCGTCGGCAGCGTGACGACGAGCTGCGGTCCTTCGGCAAACGGCCAGCAGCGTACTTGCACTGCCGCGCCGGGCACCGCCGCCAATCCCTATACCATCGCCTCCGACGTCCGCATTTCCGCGCTGGCGGCCAATGGCCGTATCGTGGGCTCAAGCGTGACGGGCAATCCGTTCGTGGGCCGGGTCATCAACAATGATGGCACGACCCGCGCCTTCAGTCTGGGCACGGCGGTGGGCACCACCGGCTTCCAGCAGGGCGGCGACGGCTACAAGATCCCGAACGACACCAATGCGATCGCGCCGCTCACCAATTATAACGGCTTCGGCCGGGTCAGCTATGAACTGACCGACAATATCACGGCCTTCGTCCAGGGCGTCTATGCCCGCAGCAAATATCATTATTTCACCCAGGGCAATTCGCTGATCCCGGCGACGGAATCGGCGCGCATCTACAAGGGCAATCCTTATCTCTCAACGGCTTTGGATTCGGCTCTCACTGGCGCGAACGACTATTATGTCGTGGGGCAGCAGGATGCTGGCCAGCCCAAGCCGATCGCCTATGAAAAGACCGATTACTGGACCGCGACAGCGGGCCTGACCGGCAAGTTCGCGGACTTCAACTGGCAGGTCACCTATAATCATGGCGACTCCAAGCACTCGATGGACAATGTCGGGCTGTACAACAATCAGAAGCTGTATGCGGCGTTGGATGCCGTTCGTAACCCGGCTAATGGCCAGATTACCTGCCGCGTGCTGCTCAATCCGGCCTATGCCTCGCAATTTGCGGGCTGCCAGCCGCTCGACGTGATGCATGGCGATCCGTCCAAATCGACTCCGGCGGGCTATGCATACGCTACCGGCACGTCGAGCTATCGCGCGCGCTTCAAGCAGGATGCATTCGCGGCCAATATCAGCGGCAGCCTGTTCGAACTGCCTGCCGGCCCGGTCGATATCGCCGTCGGCGTCGAATATCGTCGCCAGACGCTGAATCTGACCAGCAATGCCGATCCGGCGCTGCTGCTGACCGATGCGCAGAAGGAAGCCTATTTCGCTGGGCTACGGGGGATTCCACGGGTGGAAACCGCCCTGCTTCCCTATCCGACCGGCCCGATCAACACGTTGGCCTACTGGCTGACCAATGTCGGTGGCAGCCACGGCAAGCTGAACGTCAAGGAAGCCTATGCCGAAATCGCGGTGCCGATCCTCAAGGATACGCCCTTCTTCCAGGAACTGAGCGTCAACGGCGCGATCCGCGTGACCGACTATTCGACATCGGGCACGGTGAAGACGTGGAAGGCGGGCGCAACCTGGAAGCCGGTCGACAGCTTGTTGCTGCGCGGCACCTATTCGCATGACATCCGCGCACCTAATCTCTACGAACTTTATGCAGGTCCGCAGAGCGGCATCGGAATCGTGAACGACGTCAGGAACGCGGCTGGGACTTATGGCAGCGGCCAGAACGTCAACGCCAATACGCTTACGGTCGGTAATCCCAATCTGAAGCCTGAAGTCGCCAACACCTACACCTTCGGCACGGTGTTCACGCCTGAATTCCTGCGCGGTTTCTCGGCCTCGATCGACTATTATCATATCAAGGTCGACAAGTTGATCGACTCCCTGTCGGCGCAGCAATTGCTGACCAACTGCCTGAATGCTGGCGGGTCGGGCGTTGTGGAGTGCACCCAGATCGACCGCGCGTCGCCAACGACTTTCCCGACGCTCGTCCATCTGGTGCCGCAGAACATCGCCTTCCTGAAGACGGCGGGCATCGATTTCGACTTCACCTATCGGACCGCCGTGGGTGATGGCGGCCTGGGCGTTCGTCTCTACCTCAACTATCTCGACAAGTTCGACGCCCAGCAATATGCAGCCGCGCCGATCGCTCATTATGCGGGCGTCAGCGTCGTCACCAGCAACCCGCAGGGCTTCCCGCGCTGGCGCGGCAATCTGACGGTCGATTACACCAACGGGCCGTTCGGCATCACGATTGGCGAACAATATATCGGCAAGATGCGGCTGGACATTCCGGGTGGCACGACGCCGATCCAGTTCGTCGATCCGAAGGTCAAGCCGGTCTGGTACACCGACCTGACGCTGCGCTACACCATTCCGCATGGCGACGGCGGCAATTTCGAGTTCTTCACGACGGTCAACAACCTGTTCGACAAGGACCCGCCGCTGATCCCCGGCACCGTTCCGGGCGTCAATCCGCCGACCAACATCGCGGTGTACGACATTGTCGGCCGCGCCTTCACGGCGGGTGTGCGCGTCAAATTCTGATCGGCTCTTCGGGGCGAGGACGAAAGGGCGGAAGCAGCGATGCTTCCGCCCTTTTTCTTGGCTTAAGCCCCTGATCCGCGCCCATATGTGTTCTGGGAGCGGCGGGCTGCGTTGCATCCATGCTGCGCCAGGCGGTATGCTGCGCTGCGTCAACAGCCGGCTGGTTCCGGCATAAAGGGACATCAGGCTCGCTCGCCTGGCGTCCAACCCATGATGAGGGATGAGGGTCCGTGCATCCGGGTTTTCCGGAACGGATTCGTGCGTCCATCTATCATCGGTGGACCGCCGGTCGAGAAGCCGTTTGAAGAAGGAGAATAGAGATGCGGATCGTTATGACCGGATCAGGCTATGTCGGCCTGGTCTCCGGCGCGTGTTTCGCGGATTTCGGCCATGATGTCATCTGCGTGGACAAGGATGCGCGCAAGATCGAGTTGCTTCAGGGCGGCGGCGTGCCGATTTATGAGCCCGGCCTAGCCGAT
The DNA here is from genome assembly GCF_013375535.1 of Sphingobium sp. 15-1. Classification (GTDB taxonomy): domain Bacteria; phylum Pseudomonadota; class Alphaproteobacteria; order Sphingomonadales; family Sphingomonadaceae; genus Sphingobium; species Sphingobium aromaticivastans. The sequence goes on along the minus strand of NZ_JABXJG010000001.1, from coordinate 1,130,011 downwards.
CTGATCGCCCGCAACGTCAAGGCGGGGCGGTTGACCTTCACCACCGATCTCGCCGGATCGGTTAGTCAGGCCGATGTTGTGTTCATCGCCGTGGGCACGCCCGCCCGCCGGGGTGATGGCCATGCCGACCTCAGCTACGTCTATGCCGCCGCGCAGGAAATCGCATCCAATCTGAGCGGCTTCACCGTCATCGTCACCAAGTCCACCGTTCCGGTCGGTACGGGCGATGAGGTCGACCGGATCATCCGCGAGACCAATCCGGATGCGCAGTTCGCCGTCGCCTCCAATCCCGAATTCCTGCGCGAAGGCGCGGCAATCCAGGATTTCAAGCGCCCCGACCGCATCGTCGTCGGCATCGAGGACGAACGCGCCCGCCCAGTGATGGAGGAGGTCTATCGGCCGCTTTATCTCAATCAGGCGCCGATCCAGTTCACTGGGCGCCGGACCAGCGAGCTGATCAAATATGCCGCCAACGCATTCCTGGCGATGAAGATCACCTATATCAACGAGATGGCCGACCTGTGCGAAAATGTCGGCGCGGACGTGCAGCAGGTGGCACGGGGCATCGGTCTGGATAACCGGATCGGTTCAAAATTCCTGCATGCCGGGCCGGGCTATGGCGGCTCCTGCTTCCCCAAGGATACGCTGGCGCTGGTCAAGACGGCGGAAGATGCGGGCGCGCCCATCCGCCTCATCGAAACCACTGTGGCGATCAACGAAAGCCGCAAGCGAGCCATGGCGCGCAAGGTGGTGGCGGTATGCAACGGTTCGGTGCGCGGCAAGACGATCGCGGTGCTCGGCCTGACCTTCAAGCCCAATACCGACGACATGCGCGATGCGCCGTCGCTCTCGATCATCCAGGCCTTGCAGGATGGTGGCGCGCAGGTGCGGGCCTATGATCCGGAGGGGATGGATGCGGCGAAGGCGATGTTGTCGAATGTGGAGTTCTGCCAGAACCCCTATAGCGCCGCCGAAGGGGCTGCGGCGGTCGTCATCGTCACCGAATGGGATGCGTTGCGGGCACTCGATCTGCCGCGCCTGAAGAATATCATGAGTGGCGACGGGTTGGTCGACCTGCGCAACATCTACCGGCCGGAGGTCGCGGAGGCCGCGGGCTTCACCTATGTCAGCGTCGGTCGTGGCGCTACGCCGGAGTTCGAGGAACTGGTCCAGGCAGCGGAATAAGCCGCCGCCCGAATTACCCCCCCCCTCTCGCGCCGGCGGGAGGGGGTTTTCTATTCTATCGGCGGGTGGTTGCCGCCATGGCGCGCATCTTCTTTCGCCCTTGGGAGCGGAATGGACGCGCTACTCTTCAAATTGATTTTTGTTCCAATCATACCGGTTCTGAAAGAAGCGCCGGTTTTCGCCATTCTTTAATGGGCTATTCATCAGTTCATCGCAATTCCTGCCTGATTGCGACGAGTCGTTATTGACCGGAAGTTTTTGTTAACCTTCATAGGAGACCCTACAGGGGATAACTTCGGGGGTCGTAAACATGCCTGTCAAAATGACTGGCTCCATTTTTGGAGCCGGAATAGCCATATTTTCTATCGTCGCGGCGGGAGCTGCCACGATTATGACTTCAGGGTCGACATCGAATAGGACGTCGACGACAGCCACCATTTCGCCGTCTTATACGACCGCGAGCTCGACACTAACGACATCGACGACAAGTGGTTCCGTAACAATCGGCACGACATCGGATTTTTCCGATTTCGACTTCGCCAATGGGACGAAGCTGCCGGAAAAGGCGACGTTGTCGCTTGGCAATGCCAGCTTCCGGCCGGGCAGCAGCATCGCCTATGTCCCGGTGACGCTGGATCGGCCGACGCCCAATACGGTGATCGCGCGGATCACCACCGTCAACGGATCGGGCACGCTGCGCGCGCTGTCGGGCTATAATTACCAGACGGTCGATACGGTGGTGATCTTCCGGCCCGGCGATCCGCTGATCCAGACCGTCGCGGTGCCGATCATCGCCGCCACGGAAGGGCAACAGTTCCAGGTGAAGCTGCGGGAGGTGCCCTGGGGCGGCCTTCAGGGGCAATACACCGCGACGATTACCGCCAGCAGCCTGGTGGAAGCAACGCTGAAGGCGACCGGCACCTTCCGCGAGCCGCGCACATTCGCGGCCAGCGGAACGCTTCAGTTCGAGCTGCTCAAGGACACGCACAAGCGTTCTCCCGACGGCGGCTGGGATCGCTGGGCGACGTCGCTCGCCAATGGTCGGACGCAACCTGGCAATGGCGAAACCGGTCTCTACCTCGATTCCACCCTTTTCCCTGGCGTCGAAGGGCCGGTCTATTGGGGAACGAGCGGGCTGGTGTTGCACAGCCAGAAGTTGAAGACGCCGATCAGCTATGGCGGCCAGACCTGGTATTATGGTTCGACAGTGCTGGACGGGCGCAACTTCCTGGCCACGCAGATCGGCTATGGCCAATATGAATGGGAAGCGAAAATGCCCAGCCGGCGCGGCTCATGGCCTGCCTTCTGGCTGGTGTCGACCAGCGGCTGGCCGCCGGAAATCGATATCTATGAGGGCTTTGGCTATCAGAGCTTTTGGGATTTTGACCGCCACGTCGCGCACACCATCCATGTCGGCGCCAACAGCACCCGCTACGATGCGCGGGGCGTCACGATCCAGACGCAGCAGGCCTATGGCCTCAGCGGCTATAGTCAGGGTTTCCATCGCTTCGCCGTGGACATCCAGCGCGACTATATCACCTGGTTCGTGGACGGGGTGGAAACATACCAGTCGGTCAATCCCTTCCAGGGCTTCCGCTTCTATCCGATCATGGACGTCGCGGTGAAGACCAACAGCGCCTATGACGATGGATCGGGCGACATGATCGTCAAGAGCTTCAAGATCTACAGCGCGCCATAATAGGACTGGGCGCCTCCTGCCAGGGCATAGAGGCGCCCCCAGCTCTTGACCCATTGTCCGGCGATGTCGACGCGGCGCGCGCCGGGCAGCAGCAGGGCCGCCAGCCCGGCCGTCCGCAATCCCAATATCGCGATCGACCGGGCCAGCAGCTTTGCCGTACCGATCCGGCCGGGCAAGGCCTTGCGCCGCGCCATGGTTTCGGTGCAGCCGATGCGCCACATGCGTTTCAGCACCCATGAAAGGCGCGCCCGCTCTACCGGCACCCATTCGCTGACCCGCGCATCGGGCGACCAGCCGAAGCGCGCCCCGGCATCATGCAGCCGGGCGAGGAAATCCAAATCCTCGCCGCCGCTGCGGTTGAAGCGCGGATCGAAATAGGGCGCGGCGATCATCGCGAAGGCGCGGCGGCTGACCAGCAGGTTGTTGCTCGCCCAAAGCATGCCGGTCGCGCCCCATGGCCGTTCTTCTGCACGGAAGACCAATGTTTCCCGCGCCCAGCGTGGTGGCTGGCCAACGAAACAGCTATCCACCGGTCCGGCCACGACATCCGCGCCCACCTGCGCCTGACAGATCAGCAGCGCGTCGAGCCAGCCGGGCTGGGGCCATTCATCATCGTCGATCATGGCCAGGAAACGCATCGCCGGATCGTCGAGCGCGGCGTTGGCGATCGCATTGCGCACCGCGCAAAGCCCCGGCTGCGCCACGGTCAGCAGCGTCACCGGCAGGTGATAACCCTCCGCCAGCAGGGCGCGCACGACAGCGGCGCCCTCCTGCCGTTCGGGATCATTGTCGGCCACCAGCACCATCACGTCATGGCGGCCGGCCATGCCCGGTAACGTCTCCAGCAGATGGCGAAGCTGCTCCGGGCGGCGGAAGGTGGGGATGGCGATCCAGACCGCAGGCATCAGGCGGCGGCCTCCACGGCGGGCTTGCGGCTGCGCCCGCCGCGCTGGAACCATTTGATGAACTGATGTCCGCGCACCTCAACCAGCGCATAGCTTGCCCAGCAGAGCAGCCATGTCGCGACCAGCATGGCGGTGACGATCAGTCCGTCGAAGCCGGTGATCCCATGCTTGTGCGCAACCCCCATGCCGCGCGCGAACACGTCGCGCACCAGCGGATGCCAGAGGTAGATGGAATAGCTGATCAGGCCCAGATGGAAGCTGACCGGATTGGCCATGACCGCCCGCGCCGCCGCGCCGTTATAATAGCAGCTCAGCACCAGCGCCGGCATCAGGCACACCACCAGCAGATCGGCCTTTCCGGGCAGCAGCAACGCCAGCGCGATCAGCCCGCAGATCATGGCGAAGCCGCCCGTCCGGTCGATCAGCCGCTTGCACCACGCTTTTTCCGCGCAGCGATAGCTGAGCACGCCCAGCGAAAAACCAGCAAGGCAGCGCAGCAGCGTCAGCACCGTATCGCTGTCATTGACGTCCAAGGGGCCGCTCGATCCCCGGCCGGACATCGCCACCAGCGCCAATAAGCCGACGCACAGCAACCCCTGCACCCACGACCATCGCGAAAAAGCGATGATCGCGATCAGCGGATAGATGAGATAAGCCGCCACCTCCGTGCTGACCGACCAGCTATTGCCCGCGATCGGTTCCGTACCCCAGCCCCAGCTCTGCACCATGAAGATATTGCTGATCACATTGGCGGCATTGAGGTCGATCGCCTGATTGCCCGATATATTGAGCAGGATACGGGCCATGAACACCAGCGTGACGATCAGATGCAGCGGCCACACCCGTGCCATGCGGTTGATCAGGAAATCGACATAGCTGGCGCGGCCGAGATGGTTCACCACCCGGTCGTGATAGCCGAAGGAAATCACGAAGCCGCTCAGGATGAAGAACAGGTCGACCGCCAGATAGGCCCGGGAGAAGAGGGGCAGGCGAAACGCCTCGAACGTCGGATTATGCGGGATATGGTACAGCAGCACCGATACCGCCGCCACGCCGCGCAGGCCCGTCAGCGAGGAAATTCTCATGCGCCAGCGCTCCTTATCGCGGGGGCCGCGTCGAAGGCGGCGGCCATGGCGTTCCACAGCGGCTTGCGGCGCATCTGCCCGTCCAGCGGCAGGCCACGCGAAAGCTGGCCGTCGGGCCATTTATAATCCTTGAAATTGGACAGCCAGCTATAGCGGTCCGACAGCCCCCAGCAGAGCACCGAGCGCATTGCCGGATTGTCCAGCGCCACGTCCAGAAAGGCTTTCGCCACCGAGGCGACTTCGCGGTCCCGCTTGTCCGGATTGGGCGGCCCGCCCCGGTCGGCAATGTCGAATTCGGTCACCGACAGCGCCAGCCCATATCCGTTGAGCCGCTCCAGGAAGCGCGCGAACACTGCCTGGTTGAAGCCTTCCCTATAGGGCTTCAAATGCCCCTGTATGCCGACCGCATCGACCGGCACGTTGCGCGCCATCAGTCGGTCGAGCAGCTTCAACAGCGCGGTGCGTCGCCGCTCGCAACGGGGCGAGTCATGTTCCAGCCCGAAATCGGTCAGGAACCGCATGGGTCTGGGATCGACCTCGCGGGCGCGGTGGAAGGCGATGTCGATATATTCCTCGCCCAGCGCGTCCAGCCACATGCTTTTCGCGCGCATGCCATCGGCGCGGCCGTCATTGGGCTCAATCGCTTCGTTGACGACGTCCCATTCGCGGATCTTGCCAGCATAGCGGCGCATGGCGGTGTCGATATAGCTGGTCATCAGCTCCTCCCGCCCCGCCTTGTCCGCACGTTTTAGCGCCGGCTCCAGCCAGGGCGGCTGCGCGGCGTACCAGACCAGCGCATGGCCCCGCGCGCGCATTCCATGCTCCTGCGCGAAAGCGATGATCTGGTCGGCGCCGCTGAAATCATATTTGCCGGGCTTGGGTTCGGTCGTGCCGCGTTTCAGCTCATATTCCTGCACCACCATGTCGCATTCGCGGGCGATGGCGGCCGTGAAATCCGGGTCTTCGCGCAACTGGCGCGATTTGATCGCGGCGCCGAAATAGCGGCCCGACTTGCGGGCATGGGCGGCAAGGCCCGCCGTCCCGCCGACCTGCGCCGCGCTTGGCGGAATGGGCGAACAGGCGGTGAGCGCCGCCGCTCCGGCCAGGAATTCGCGCCGCCTCATAGTCGCTGTCCTCTGCCTGCAAGCATGTGGGAAAAGTCGATCCATCGGTCGGAAATGCGGCGATAGACAGGGTCGGGCATCACGATCTGCAACAGCACCGTCGCCGCCAGCCTCGGCCCGAAGGCGCCCCGGCAGACCGCGCCCAGATAATAGCGCATCGCCTGCCGCCGGCTGGTCGGCCAGATGCTCTTCGCCGCATGCCAGCCCATATAGGCGGAAAAGGCGCGGGGGCTGATATGGGGGCGCAGATCCCTGAGCCACATCAAGCTGCCGATGCTGCCGCGCACGGCCGACAGCCGGTCGTCGGCATGCCGGTCGGCCCAGATGGTGCCGGGCCGCTCCGTCATCAGGAAACGCGCCCCGGCCAGCGACAGGCGCAGCGCGAAATCGGTATCGTCACCGAATTTCACATCCTCGCGGTAGCGGACTTTCCCCGCCAGTATCCGGCTGAGCGCCATGCTGCTGGTCTGGATGAAACCGCGATCGCACATCAGATAACGGTCCATCGTCTCGCCGCTGGCGATGGCGCGGGGGGGCTTCAGGAAATTGCGTCCTTCGCCGCGATCCGCCAGCACCTGGCCATAGGCGACGACATCCTCGCTCTCCTGCACCAGCGGCAACAGGTCGGCCAGATGATGCGGCAGGAAGCGGTCGTCGCAATCCAGGAAAGCGATATAGCGCCCGCGGGCATGATCGATGCCCTTGTTCCGCGCCGCCGCGGCGCCGCGATTTTCCTGCACGATGACCTTGAGGCGCGGATCGTTGATCGCGCCCAGCGCCACCTCCGTCCCATCGGTCGATCCGTCGATCACGACGATGACCTCTATGATCGCGATGGTCTGTTCGAGCGCGGACATGACGGCGGCGACCACCGCATCGCGCCGCTGATAGGTCGGGATTATGATCGAAAAGAGCGGCGCGGCGGCTGCCGCTTTCAGAGTGGACGGAGGTTGCCATGCGGTCATCACGAACTGGCTCCACTTGCGGCTGCCCCGGCCTTGCCGAACCGCAGCACGAAGCCGTTGACCAGTGACCGGTAAAGCGGCTTGGGCAGATAGGAACGCAGCACCTGCCGGGCGATCACGCGGGGCGGAACGCCGCCCGCGACCATGCCGATGGCCAGATCCTTGATCGCGACGACAGGCTTGATCGGCGCCATATGATAGGCGAGCACCGTCGCCCGATAACCCCGCCGCGCCCGGTTGGTCAGCATATGGCCGCAGCGATCGAGCCAGTCGAGGGACGTCTCATAGCCCTTCACATAGGATGTCCGGCCCGCCTCGGTCGCGTCGAGCCAGACCGTCAACGCCTGATCGATCATCCGGAACCGCGCTCCCGCACCCTGCAACCGAACGCAGAAGTCGAGATCCTGTCCCTTCTTGAGCGCCGGGTCGAACAGCACTTCCTGCGCCATTCGCGTCGGCACGACCATGGTGCTGGTCTGCATGAACTGGTTGGCGCAGAACAGATATTCGCCCACATCCTCCCCCTCGCGAATGCCGCGATCGGGCCTGATCCAGTAGCGGTCGACGCCCCGGTCCACCTTCATCCGCGAATAGAGGACGGCGCGCCCATCGTCTCCCGCAAGCGCCTGCGCCATGATGGAAAGCTTGCCCGGCAGAAACAGGTCGTCGGAATCGAGAAAGGCGATATAGCGCCCGTCCGACGCCATGATGCCCCGGTTGCGCGCCGCGCCGCCGCCCGCATTGTCCTGCCGGATATAGCGGACGCGGGGGTCGCCAATGGCGTCGATCACCCGGCCGGGATTGTCGTGTGATCCGTCGTCGATCACGACGATCTCGAAATCCTGCCAGTCCTGCGCCAGCACGGACCGGATCGTGTCACCGACGATCTCCGCCCGGTTGTAGAGAGGGATGACGACGGAGAAAAAGGGTTGGGGGGCTGCATTGGTCATGCGCCATGCACCTTTCGATATTCTTCATAATGAAATCCGGCGAGGCCGGCGATCTTGCCCGCGGCGCGATAAAGCTTGCCGAGGCGCTCGACCCGCTTGCCTTGGTCGAGCGTCGCGACCGCGCCCAGCGAGCCGATCAGGAAACCCGCGACGATGCGCGGCGCTTCGCCCAGCAATGTGCGCAAGCGGCCCTTGTGGAAGCGCTCCACCATCATGTCGGTCATGCCCACGCGATAGCCGCGCATCAGCAGCCATTTGGCGGTGACACGGCTGGCTGGGATGAGTTCGGTGACGACCGCCTCCTCCGACCAGGCGAAGCGAAAACCCTTGCGCTGCATGCGGGTGAAAAGCTGCTTGTCCGACCCGCCGGTCAGCGCCATGCGTTCATCGAACGGCCGCTCGCCCATGGCGCGCAGGGCGGTGGCGGCCATTAGCACATTGGCTGTGCTGTCCACCAGCGCGACCGGGCCGGACTGACCGCGTTGCTTGGGTGCGAGCAGGGGATGGCGGACGGCCCAGGGCGCGATGGCGCTATCCATCTCCCGCAGCACCGCGCCGCCGACCACGTCCGCGTCCCAGCGCTGCGCCGTATCCGTCATAGCATCGATCCAGCCGGGGGAGGCAGCCTCGTCATCGTCCAGCATGGCAACATGGGTCGCGCCGGGCCGTGCCAGCGCGGCGGCGACGAGCGCGTTGCGCACCAGCGGAATGCCGCGCTCCGCCACCAGCAGAGCCTCGATCGGCCAGCGATAGCCCTGCGAAGCAAGCTGCTCGACCACGGCTAGCCCATCCTGCCGGGCGGCGTCATTGTCGGCCACCAGCACTTCCAGACTGTGCTGTGTTTGTTGCGCAGCGAGAGAGTCCAACGTGCGGCGCAGTCCCTGCGGCCGGTTGCAGGTCGCAATACAGACGATGATATTAGCCATTGACGCTCTCCTGCGGGAGACGATGCCGCCGCGACCATTGCGGGCGCGGCTTGGCCTTGAAGGTGGCGTGCGCGGTCGCGACCGCCGCGAGGAAGATCACCCAGACCTGGCGATCCTTGTCGAAAAAGCTGGTTTCCAGCAGATTCTGGTACATGACGAAGACCCAGATCGCGAAGGCGGGGACCATCAGCGACTGGTTCTCCTTGGTCGATCCAGTCAGGAACCAGTAGGCGGGCAGGGCCAGGAAGCTGATCAGCAGCATGATCAGCCCCAGCGGCCCCGTCGTCACCCAGATCTCCAGATAGCCGTCATGGGAATGGGCGGTCAGCATCTGGAATTGCTGGTTCAGATAGTCATGCGCCGGACTGTTGACGCCCACCTGCCAGAAGCCGCCGAAACCCGCGCCCAGATAGGGGTGATCCGCGAGATAGTCGAACACCACCCGCCAGATCGACACGCGCCCGGTGAAACTGGTCGGGTCAGCGAACAGCCGCTCGATGGTCGGCTGATAGGCGATGTAGAGCGCCAGGAAGCCGACCATGCCGAACCCCAGCATCAGCAGCAGGATCGCGCGCTTCTGCGTGTTATCGCTCAATGCCCGATAGATGTTGCTGATCGCCAGCATGCCGACGCACAACGCCAGCGAAGTCTTGCTCTTGGTTCCGATCACGAAGACGAAGGCCATGACTGCGAACAGGGCGTAATACCATTTGCGCCGGTCGATCCATGCATTGCCGCAGACGATGAAGGTCAACGCCATGACGGCGCCTGCAATGTTCTTGTGGAAGAAGAAACCGCGCCATGCGCCGATCAACGCCTTGTCGCTTTCGGTCGGCGGATGCACGGCGGCGGGCGTCAGCGGCAAGGATACCCAGCAGATGATCAGCGACACGATCAGCGCCGCGCGCAAGGCGTCGAACAATCTTTGCGGTCCCATCAGCGAGAGCGCGCAGAAGGTGATGTAGATCACGATCAACTGCTGCATCGCCCGCTTGAAGGACACGAAAGGATCGACGCCCCAGGTGCAGGAGATGAAGAACCAAACCAGCATGATCGCCAGCGGCCAGAAGGTGAATTTATATTGCAGCGGATGCTTGCGGATGATTTGCACGCCGGTCAGCAACAGGGCGAAACCAATGAACAGCATCTGCTTGAACAGGTCCGACCCGTCATTTTCCTGCGCCATCGCCACCAGCTCGTCCTGCGTGCGGGATGCGAAGGGCTGCTGGCCGATGAAGACCATCATCAGGAAGACGAAATAGAAGATCTGGGTGATCCAGACCATGCGCATGCTCTCGCCGCCGCCGGTCCGGGGGGTGGGAGGAGCGGCGATGCCGCCGCGCTGCCAGTTGGTCGTCATGGTCAGACGGCTCCCCGCTGGTCGCGCCGCCATTTGCGGTCGAGCTGCCAGATGCCGAGCATCATGACGAGCTGCGACAGCACCACGCCGCCGATGGAAAAGACCGGCGCGGCGCCCCACACCAGCAGCGTCACCGCGACAAGGCCGACGCCGCAACTGCGCATGCTCTGCGCGGCGAGGGGACGGAAGGCTTTGCGGGCCTGGGTCATGACGCTCATCGGCGTCTGCACGCATTGGACGAGGGAGAGGAGGGCGCAAAGACCGACCGCGATCATCACCAGCCGGTGGTCCAGCGTGGGCTTCAGGATCAGTCCGGGAAAGGCGTAAAGCGCGATCGCGGCCACCGCGCAGGTGCCCAGCCACAGCATGACCAGCGCCGCCATGAAGACCCGCTCGGACTTGATCGCCGCGCCATGATCGCCGCGCGCGACGGCGCGGGTCATGGGGGGGCGTTCCAACTGGGTCAGGGCGGTGATGCAGACATTGACCGGGCGGAAGAACAGCATCCCCACCGCGATCGGCGCGAAAGCGGTCGGACCGGCGAGCAGCGTCACGATATAGCTGTGCGAGTTGGATGTCGCCTCGGTCGACAGCACGCCGACCAGCGTCCAGGCCGATTGCTCCTTCCACACCGGGCGATAAGCGCCAAGCGCCCGGCCCGGGCCCATGGCGAAATGCCGCCGCAGATAGGCGAGGCCGAAGGGTAGCAGGCCCACCAGACTGGCCGCCACCAGCATGCCGCCTATGGCGGGCATGTCCGCTCCCGTCCGCATCGCGATCAGCAGCCCGGCCAGGATCGTCCCGGCATAGGCCATGTCCGATCGCGCAGCCCGCGCGGGGGCGTGATGCGCATAGGCGTTGGACCGGCCGAACCAGCGGATCAGCGACAGGGTTCCAGCCAACCCGAACAGCAAGGCCGCCATCGGTGAAGCCGTCACCCAGGCGATGGCCGCGCAGATCAGCCCCTGGCTGGCCGCCAGCAGCAGATTGACCGGAAAGAAGAAGTCGAAGCTCCGCGCCTCCTTGTCGTCGCCCTGGTTCACCGCGATGGTATAGGGCGTCGACACCAGCGCATTGGACAGGCTGTAGCCGAACTGGATGATCACCAGCAGGAAGGCCAGCGTGCCGATGGCCGCCGTGCCCAGATGGTGGATCGAAAAGAGCTGGACCAGCAAATGGCTGGCCGAGACGATGGCCGAAGACAGGCTGGCCAGCCCGAAGCGGCCGAACAGGCTGCCAAGGCGCTGGACGCGGCCCGTCAGTGGCGGGTTGTCGACCGCCTGGGCGTCAGCCATGGCGATGCTTCCAGATGAGCCAGAGCGCATGCGGATTGGTCGTGATATAGCGCCAGGCCAGCTCCCTGGGCCGCGTCGCCATGCGGTGCAGCCATTCGAAGCCGGACTTCTGCATCCACAGCGGCGCGCGCGGATAATCGCCGGTGATATAATTGAACAGCCCGCCGCAGGTGACGATCCAACCCGCCTTGATCCGTTCCCGGTTGCGTACGCAGAATGCCTGCTCCCGCGGCTTGCCTGTGCCGACCCAGAGGACATCGGGGGCCGCCGCATTGATCGCGTGGATCACCGCATCCTCTTCCTCGGGCTTCCAGAAGCCGTTGCGCCGTCCCGCCAGTTGCAGCCCCGGAGCCAGCCGCAGAATTTCGGTAGCGCAAGCGCTATTCACTTTCTCCTCGGCGCCGAGCAGATAATAGCTGACGCCCGCTTCCGCCGCTGGTTTCAGGCTGTCGATGAACATGTCGGTGGTGCTGGACCGGTCCGCTATAGGAGAGCCAGCGAACCAGCGGGACGCTGCGACGATGATCTGCCCGTCGGCATGGATCAGGTCCGCCTGCGCCAGATTGGTCCGGAAATCCGGATCGCTGGCATTCATCGACAGGCCCTGCCCATTGGCGTCGAACACGAGCAGGGGGGGCTGGTCCAGGCTCCGCCGCAAGGGCGCTTCGATCAGCATCTTGGCGATCAGCGCGTCCAGCGACAGGGTCGACACCGGCAGGCCGCCGACATGGGCTACAGGCGCGTCCTGCCCGATGCCGGGTGACGGAAGAGGCTGGTGACGCGCCAGCGCTTGTTCGGCGCTCATGCAATCACCGTCCCGGCGATCGGCACGCCATGGCGGTCAAGATCGTCGATCACGCGCCGCATGTCGGCAATGGCCGTATCCCCGCGCCGCGCGACGATGACCACAGCGTCGAAGCCCGCCAATATGCTGCCATAGGGCGTCTGGTCGCCCTTGCGCTCGGCCAGATAGAAAAGCATCGACGTGTCGCGAAGCCCCCAGCCATTGGCTGTGTCCGCCAGCGGCCCACGGGTGATGAGGCTGGTCGCGCTGCCGGATGCCCGGCCGGCCGTCATCAGCCAAAGCCCTTCCACCGCCGTCCTGGCGGCGGGCAGCAACGCCGCGCTGCCCATCAACTGCTCGGCAAGCCCCGCCTTGTTGGCGATGCGGAACAGCCGGTCGAGCGAAGGCCGCCCCATGTCGACGTCAATCAGCATCGTCTGCCCGTCCATCTGCGCCAGCACGACCGCCAGATTGGCCGCCATGATCGCCGCTTCATCGCCCGCCTCGATCGCCAGCACCGCCAGCCGCAGCGAGGAGGGATCGCCGTCCTTGGCCGCGGCGCGCATCTTGGCCCGGATCGTCCGCACCTTGGCCGCATAGGGACTGGCGGGGTCGAAGGCGGCGACCACCAGCGGATCGAGCCGCTGGTCCCCCTCCGGCAGCAGGGCGAAGCCGCCCTGCAACGCCGCGAGTATCCCCGCATCCTCCGGGTTCAGCAGTCCCAGATCGACCGCCGCATCATGCAGCGCCAAACCCTGGGACCGGGCATGGGCCTCGACCTTGTGCACATCGTCTTCGGCCAGAAAGCCATGCTCCACCGCGAGGCGGGCGAAGTTGTGGCTGTCGCGGGCACGCGGGCGCAGATTGCTCGTGCTGCCGGGCGTGAGTTGAGGCGGGGCGCCTGCCGTGGAACGCAGTCTCATGCGGCCTCCTGCTGGTTGAAGAACCAGCCGCCGCGGACGGGGACCGGCATCAGTTCGGTGATGACATCCACTTCGGTCGCGCGGGCCACGCCAGCGGCCGAGCGAACGCGCGGATGAACGATTTCCATGAGGATGACGGCCGTGATCCCGCCGACCAGGCCCAGGGCGATCCCGCCGATCAGCCACAGCATGATATTGGGCTTGGCGGGCAGCAGGGGCATGGTTGCCTCGTCCAGCGGGCTGGCATTGGGTTGCGAAATCTGGCTCTTCAGCGCCGCCTCGTTGAAGCGCTGACGCACCGTGTCATAGGTCTGCCGCGCCGCGTCGACGTCGCGCTGAAGCACCATCAACTGATCCTGCACGTCGGACATGCGGATCATGCGATCCTCCTGGCCCGCCATGTTGGACTTGAGGTCACCCTCCCGCCGGCTGGCCGCCACGCTGTTGGCGTTGACCGCGCCCGCCTGGCTGGAGCGTGCCGCCGCCAGCTTCGATTGCAGCTCCGACAGTTGCGCATTGGCGGCCGCCATGGTCGGGTGGTTCGGCCCAAGCGTCTTTTGCAGTTCGGACACCTTGGCGGATTGCCCAGCGACCTGTTCCTGCAAATTCTGGACGATCAGCGACCCTTCGATGTCGGACACCGAACCCGCCCCGGCCTTCGACCGGGCCGCCGCCGCTTCCGCCTGCGCCTGGGTAAGCTGATAGGACATGTTCTTCAGCTTTTCGGCCTCCAGGTCCATGCGGTTGATGCCGATGATGTCGTGCGCCCGCTGGAAGTCGGAAAGCTTCTTCTGGGCGATTTCATAACGGCGGCGCACTTCCTGCGTCTGCTCGTCGAACCATTTGGCGGAGCCGCGCGCGGGGGAGGCGCGCAGTTCGACCTGCTCGCGCATGTAGATTTTGGCGATCAGGTTCGCGACCTTGGCCGCGACCTGCGGATCGGCGTCCAGATATTGGATCTGAAGCACATTGCTCTGCCGCCCGGTCGTCACGGTCATGTTCTTGGACACCAGCGCGGCCGCCGATTGCAGCCTTGCGTCGGCGGGCATGTCGGTCGGCATGGCGTCGACGAAGCCCGCCTCCTTGGCGACGGCGTTCATCACCTTGCCGCTGCGGATGATGTCCGTCTGGGTGCCTAGGATGGAATCCGTGTCCGGCTTCGGTCCCTGCGCCATATTGGTGTCGGTCGGGTCCGTCTGCGACAGGTCGAGCAGCAGCGATGCCGTGCCCATATATTGCCGCGGCTGAAGAAAGGCGGCGATCGCGATGGCCAGGAACAATATGCCCCCGATCATCGCCGCCGTGCGCCAGCGCGCCTGCAGCGCGGCCAGCAAATCCATCGGGTTCATGGTCATAGCCCGTCCACTCCCTTGAGCAGCGCCCGCATTTCCTCGGCGGGCGTCTGGACAGGCGGCGCGCTCTGCGCCGGCTGCTTCGCCATCAGCAACAGGAATTGCGGCGCCAGCGTGTCCTCGAACATCCAAAGCTCGCCATTGGGCGTCGCGACCAGAGCGGGTTGCAGCCGCGCCATGGCATCCCGCGCCTGGCCCTCATTGACCGATCCGCCGCCCAGCACTTCATGGCCAAGCTTCACCAGCCGCTCATAGGAAATGGCCGACATCTGCGATGCCGCCACGGCGGCCAGCGCGATCATGCGGCGCGCCGATCCCGCTTCCCAGAGGATGCGGCGGAACAGCGCATGGGTCTGGCCGCTCATCTCCTCCCAATCTTCCAACGCCGACACCAGTCCCTGCTCGACATCAGAAAGCAGCATTCGGTCGCGCGCCGCCGCTTCGGTCACCAGCGCCGCCGACATGCCGAACAGCCGCGCATGATAGGGTGACCCCATCGCCGCGCCCGCCAGCATGTCCAGCGCGTCCTCATCGATCGCCAGCCGCGCATTATTGGCGCAGGCGATCAGCAGGCGTTCCAGTCCCGCCTTGGGAATGGGCGCGACCCGCTGCGGCGCGAGGTGACGGCGCAGCGAAGGATGGGCCGAAATCAGCCCGTCAATGTCGCTGGCGATACCGACCAGCACGACCTGCACCGGCGAATGAATGTCGGTCAGCAGCTTCAGCAGCGTCGCCACTTCCTGCTTCGCCGTGTCGGACTGCACCCGGTCATATTCGTCGATGATGAGGATCGAGCGTTCCCGCACTTCCTCCACCAGCAAGGCGGAGAGGCGGGACACGTCCAGCGGTTCGCTCATCATCTTGCGCGCCCGCTCCTGACCCGCGTTGCTCATCGGCAATTCGGTCAGGAAGGGGCGGAAGAGGGAATCGAAATCCGCCTCCCCATTGGCGGAGGCGTAAAGCGCAACGCAGCCCGCCTCGTCCGCCAGATCACCGAAGACGCGGGCAAGCGAAGTCTTGCCCGACCCCCGCGTGCCGAAGATCACCGCATGCTTGCGCTGCACGACGATCGCCTCGACCAGCTTTTCCAGCTCGCTGTTGCGTCCCGCCAGCCCATGGCGGTCCGTCACCGGCATGGCGGTGTTGAACGCGGCATAGATGCTGTCGCGGCGCAGGCTGATCGGCTTGATCGGCGCGGCCATGGCGCTCATCGACAGCGGACGGTGAGAGGAGCCTTCCGCCGCCGCCTCCAATGCCTCCTGCCGGAAGCCGGGCAGGGCCGGCACGTCCAGATGCAGCGGCACGTCGTCGGGAATGATGCGCTCATTGCGCTTCTCGCCGCTGCGGGTGAGGGACAGGAACCGGTCGAAAATACCGGATTTCTGGCCGGATCGTTGGTGCGTGAAGCCTTGATCGAGTGTCGTCAAAACAGCTTCTCCCGGATGATGAGGACATCTTCAGGCTTCACTGGATCGTCCAGATTGGCCTGTATTTCCTTCCCCTCCCGGCGCACTTTTATGCGTTTGGTCGAACCCGCCAGCGTCGGTCCCCCAGCCAGCGCCAATGCCTGCCGGAAGCTTTGTCCCGGCACATAGGAAAAGGCGCCGGGCTGCTGGACCTGGCCGTAGACATAGACTTTCTCCGCCGGCGGCACGAACAGCGTGTCGCCCGCCTTCAATGGCCGCATCGCGCCCGCCGCCATGTCGGCCAGCGAAATGCGCACCGGACCGCTGCCGTCGGCGGGGGTCAGGATGACGGCGTTGGCGCCATCCTTGGTCGACCCGCCCGCCTTGGCGAGCATGGACGCCACCGTATAGTCGCGGTCGAGCGGATAATTGCCCGCCTGCGGCACATTGCCCAGGACCGTGACGAAACGGCTGACATAATTGCTGACCTCGACGCTGACCGACGGCTTGGTGAGATAGCCGCCGCTGGCATAGCCCGACGCTATGTCCTGAGCGAGCTGCGACGTCGTCTTGCCCCTTGCCGTCAGCGGCCCGACCAGCGCCAGCACGACGGTGCCGTCCTCCTTGATGCGGGTGGTGGTCGACAGGTCGGGCTGACCGAAGACGGAGATCTTCAGCTCATCGTTCGGGCCGAGTTGATAGCCGGCGCTCCCCGCCTGCGGGGCGGGGGAGGCGACCGCAGTCGTCGCGGCGGTTCCGGCCACGGTTTGCGCAGTCGCGGAGAGGGGTCCTGCAATCATCATCAGGGCGGACATGGATTTCAGGAGAGTATCGGCTTTCACAGCGCAAGCTCCCAATATGTTGAGGATCTAGAAATGCAGAGCTGCACCCAACGTCACTTGCGTGCCGCTATAATTGGATATGCTGGTGTCGGTTCTGCGGATATAATGTTGGGCATCGAGCGTAAGATCGAAACGGTCCGAAAGTTTCCTCGTCAACATGGCGCCGAATCGACGATTGCGATCGGCCGTGATCGAATAGGGACGAAGCGCCGCATCCTGCCGGAACTTGCGCCGGTCCCACTCGGCATAAAGCCCCGCCGACGTCAGTTCGGAGATCGAGAATTCGCCTTGCAGGCGATAGCTGGTGTCGATGGCGAAGCCGCTGGCGATCAGGCTGTCGTTGATGATCGCCCGCTCGGTCGTGGCGGTCAGCTTCAGGCGCGGAATGGCCTGGGTGGAAAGGCTGACTTTCCAGCCCAGCCCGTTATAGCCGCCCACCGCCGCGCTGTCGCTGTTGACGTCCAGCCAGCGGACATCCGCGTCGATCTGGGTGATCGGCGTCACGGCGCGCTGGAATCGCACGCCATAGCTGTTGATCCGGTTCTCTATCCCCAGCGTGTCGCGCTTGCTGTTCACCCGCTCATAATAAGCGGTCAGCGTGCCCAGGCTGGGCATGGCATAGCCGACGCCACCCATGAACGTGTCGCTGGTCTGGTCGGCATAGTCGAACTGATCGGCGTTGCGCGTGGTGTCGTGCTCATAGCTCGCCACCGGGAACAGTCCGGGCCGCTCGCAGGTGAAATCCGCGCCGATGGTCGAGAATTTCTGGAGATTTTCCGTCGCTGAGTTGATGTCGCCATAATCCGCCCGCTGCTGGCGATAGGCCGCGCGCGGCGTGATCAGGCAGGTGGCGCCGAAGCGGATATTTGCCTTCGCCTCCGTATCCAGCCGCAGCTTGCTGCGCTGGCCTTCGGAAATGAAGCGGTCATAGCCGATCTTGCCGCGCAGCAATATGTCGTGCCGCCCAATCGGCCGGCCATAGGTCGCCTCCAGGGAGGGCGTCACGATCAGATCGTCGGTCGGCTTCTCTACCCGGTCGTCCACGCGATAGATATTGTCGTCATACAGCAGATCGAGCCCGGCGGTCAGGTGCAGGCCATATTGCCTGAGCCGCTTTTCCTCTTCGGGATTCTGGACGCGTTTCTGTACAGTCGTTCCATCGTCATCCTGTGCGAGAAGAACGGTAGGAACGGACGCGACAATTGACGCACCACTTAACGCAGCGACCATCCAGGCGCGCGTCCATTGGGATTCATTTTTGCAAGGCGCAGAAAAGACGCGCCGCAAATGCGGTTTATTGCATATTATCAATATTCGACCCTTATTGCATTGCAGCAATCCGGGCATGCTAGAGGGATTTCACCGTAACGCCACCGCCTGAGAAGCAGCTTATCGTGGCAAAACAACGGCTCAGTTCATCGCAAAAGAGGGCGCGTCGGGACCATCCCGCCGCGCCCTGAAGCTGTTAATCTGGGAGAAAGCTTGAGGCTTGAGCGATTCCGCTCAGACGACCAGCCAGACGATCGCCGCCACCGTGCCGGCAAAGGCGATGATCCCGGCCCAGCGCGACAAGAGCCGCACGCCCTGTTCCGCCCGATCGGCAAAAATGGCGCTATCGACGCGCACCGGAATATCCCGGCGAACCTCTGCCGTTTCGATCAGAGAAGGTGCCACTGCAACCGCTGCAAAATCTTCCGTCACGTCGATATTCCCGCCGCCCATTTGGTGATGACGGTCATATCCGATTTTGCGGTTAACAAATAGTTGGGAAGGTGGGGGCGCTGACATCGATTCGTCGCATATGACAGGCACTTAGCGCCGGACTCTTAATCCAGGATAAGATTTTCTGCGACGAAATGTTCGAGGCAACAATTCGCCGCAATTTTCAATTTTCCCGCGGAACCTTTTTCTCCCTCGCGCGTCTTGGCCGCTTCCCCGAGTCGCTTCCTTCGAAATCCTCCCTGCGCGAAGCGTGGGGAGGGGGGCCGCCGCAGGCGGTGGAGGGGAAATGCGCGACCTCCCGCCCGACGCCTCAATAAGCGTTCTTATGCACCAGCACATTCAGCGTCCCGAACAGGATCGCAATATCGCGCATCAGGCTCCAGCCGTGCAGATATTCCAGATCCGCCTCGACGCGGTTCAATATGTCGCGCCGCGTCTCTGTCGCGCCGCGGAACCCGCGGATCTGCGCCAGGCCGGTAATCCCCGGCTTCAGCGCATGGCGATGCCAATATTGGCGGTCCACCTGCCAGAAGAGCTGCTCCTCCGCCGTCGAGCCCAGCGCATGGGGACGCGGCCCCACCAGGCTCATCTCGCCCAGCAGCACGTTGATGAGCTGCGGCAGTTCATCGATGCTGGTCTTGCGGATGAAGGCGCCGACCCGGGTGATCCGGTTATCGTCCCGCTGCGTCGAGGTGGCGCCGGCGCTGTCGCACTGCTCCACCTTCATGCTGCGGAATTTCAGGATATGGAACAGCATGTTGCCGCGTCCGATCCGTTCCTGCCTGAAGAAGATCGGCCCCGGCGAGTCCAGCTTGATCAGGATCGCCACGACCGCCATCAGCGGCGCGAGCGCGATCAGCACCGGCACGGTCAAAACAATGTCCAGCAACCGCTTCTTCGCCCGATTGGCAAGGTTGAGCGGCCCACGCGACACCACCAGGGTCGGCGTCCCGCGGTAGGCCTGCACGGCCAGCGGCGCCATCGGGTCCAGTTCCGGCACGATGATCTCGCCCAATATATTGCCGCCCTTCAGCATCTGCGCCCAGTCGGCCTTGCGATCGGCGGGGCAGGAGATCACGGCGCGATCGTAATCGCGCAGCAGCGTCCCCAGCCGGTGCAGCATGTAGGGATCGTCGAGGTCGGCCCGAAGCCCGATCGCGCCCGCATCCACGATCACCATGCCGCTGACGTCGTCAGGAATGATGCCGTCGTCGATGATCAGCAATTGCGCGAACAGTCCATCGGCAAAGTTCCGGCGAACCGTCTGCACGATCATCAGCCGTTGCAGCACGAGCAAAGTCCCGCTGCACAGGATTCCGGCCGAAATCCCCAGGCGTGACAATTGTCCCGTCGCCTTCAGCGAGAATACGACAAGCAGGAAGATCAGCAATGTCCCTGCAAAGGCCATGGTCGCGCTGCGGCAAGACTGGGTCATGCGCGTCAGGCAATGGGGATTATAGGCCTGATTATGAAAAGCCAGGACCGCATAAACGATCATGCCGCCCGCCAGCGGCTGCCATTGTCCATCCGTCAGCCATGGCAGGCCGGCGGCGCGCAACCCTAAAGCAAAGCCCGTGGCGAGCGCCACCATGTCTGCGACCAGCAGCAGCAGACATAGCCATAGCCGTGCATTCCGCTGCCCAGCGGCAGTAGCGGGCTGGCGACTGGGGACACCTTCGATCGCCAGATCAATTTTCGACATCTGCAACCCTTTTTATGTCTTGACGTCAAACTGAGCACCGCCAGGCGGCAATGCGTTAACCATCAGACATCCGCAGCTTTTTGATTTATGTTGCGCAGCAGCAGGGCATAAATGGCGGGAGCTTACAATCGCGCTTGGGGTGCGCGGACCCGCTTTTCCGATGATCCGTTCGTCTCAAAGGACGCTCTGCCCCATAATCGCGACGACTTGAAATGCGCCGCCATTCCATTTGATGGCTCTGTCAGCCTGTCGGGCGCCTTCCGCTCCGAATCATGAGCAGGATCAGTGAATTATCCACCAGCCCAGCAAAACTAGTGTGGCGATCAACGCAAAAGGCCCTGCCCAACGCGACAGAAGCTGGATCGCAGCCTCCATGTCCTCCTGCGGAAACCGCCGCCAGGACCGACCGCTTTCCTTTTCCGCCGCATCGTGAAGCACCGGGTCGTGTTGCGGCGTGGCGGACGCCGCCTTCGCGCCGTTGCCCTTGTCTTGCGGTTGAGGAGAAAGGTCGATCATATAGGCAGCCCAATCCTCAAGATGCGACCTGCCGACAGAATAGCTCGACTGGCCGGAAAGGAAAAGCGGATTTGGGGTATAAAAGCATCCACGCTGGATCATTCGAATCGACGCTTGGATGAAATGGAGACGGCGACTATCCTGCCGATCATGAAACAGGATCGACAGATGGACGCCATAGACCGGAAGATCGTCGCGGCCTTGCAGGAAGACGCCACCCTCAGCCATGCCGATCTGGCCGAACGGGTGGGGGCGTCCAGCGCCTCCTGCTGGCGCCGGATCAAGGCGCTGGAGACCGCGGGCATCCTTGCCGGCACGGTTCGGCTGGTCGATCCGGAGAAGGTCGGGCGCGGCGTCAACGTCCTTTGCAACATCCGCATGCGCAGCCACGCCCAGGAATCGCGCCGCGCCTTCGAACAATTTGTCGATGGCCGGCCGGAAATCGTCGAATGCTTTTCGATGTCGGGGGAATGGGACTATCTGCTGCGCGTCGTGGTGGCTGATGTCGCGGATTATAACCGCTTCCTGATGATGACCCTGCTCGGACACCCATCGGTCGCGGGCGCCGCCTCCCACTTCGCGCTATCCATGACGAAATTCACCACCGCCCTGCCGGTATAGGCATGTCCGCGCCCGGCTCTACTCCGCCGCCGCCGCGAGAATCCCGAACTGACCGCGCAGGTCAACCTCCTCGCCGCCACAGATGGCGGTATGGATCGACTTCAATTCTTCATTGCTCGCCGCAGAATCGAGAAAGCGAAACGCCGATGCGGCGAGATACTCCCGGCTGACTTCATGAGCCTGCCAGCGACGCCCGAGTGACTCGGCCACCTGCCCGGTGGTATTGGAGCCGGCGAAAATATCGACCACCAGATCGCCCGGCTCGGTCAGCATCTTGATGAAGAATTCCGGAAGCTTGGCAGGGAAGCGGGCGGGATGGCCTTTGGCACCTACAGTCTTGCAACCCCGAAGGTATCCGCCGTTGCTGTCGGTGTTCGGTATCTGCAACAGATTGGAAGGGATGGCCCCGCCATTATCCTTGCCAAAGCCCATGCTGATGTCATGCCCGCTCGGACGATCCTTCGCCTTGTAGAAGGCTTCCGGGTCCGCCAGCAATTTCTTCATGCGGTTGCTATAGGGCGCCAGAACCTTGGTGACATCCGCTTTGGGCCATTCGGTCTTGCTGAACCACCAGACCGTGTTGACGGCATCCTTGACCCTGATCTTGCGCTTGTTCACCCACTCGATCGGGCTGGGCAGCTTTGCGGGATTATACCAGTAGAAATCCTCGGGCAAGATAGAAGCCCAGATCGTCGCAGAAGCGGATCGGGATGCGAAAATTGTATAGGCTGCGGGTCGGGACGCCCTTCTGATAGGCGCCGCCGAGATCGAGGACGAAGCTCCCGTCGGGTGTCAGCTTGCGATGCACCAGCGCCGCGAACTGCACGAGCCAATCGATATAGTCATGCTGATCCGCATTCCCATATTCCTTCTTCCTGAGCAGGGCGAAGGGCGGGCTCGTCATCACCAGATTGACGCTGTCGTCGTCCAGTCGTTCCAGCAGATCGAGTGAATCGCCGCACCATGCTTCTCCGTGAACAGTCCGATAGGCAAGCGATGGCGGCACAGGTGATCCTTCAATATGCTACGTATATGCTGTAGACGTAAATGCATCATTTCCCGTCCATCGCAAGCATGGACAGTGACGATTCGCTTCTACGCGCTACCCTAGCAGACAATCTACGGAGGCTGCGAAAGGACAAGGCCTTAGCCAGGAAGCGCTGGCGGATAGGGCGGGTCTCCACAGGACGTTCGTGGGTGCGGTCGAGCGGTGCGAACGCAATATTTCGCTCGACAATATCGGGAAGCTGGCTACCGCCCTCGCGGTTCCGGCCGCGCTTTTGCTCGCCGGGGGCGAGGAATGAAGGAACATCCCGACAAGGCCCGGATGGATGCGTTGATGCCCGCGATCCGGGAATATCAGGCGCTGGCGAATCAGCATGGCATCAATGACATATTCCAGGACAATGGCGGAAAGCTGTTGCAGGTCATCCTCACTTTGGGATTGACCGTTCTGCCTGGCCGGGAGGGCAATGATGCGGTGGACGAACAGGGTCTGGAATATGAACTGAAGTCAGTGGATCTCGACCTGACCAGGAATTTTTCGACGCATCATCATCTCAACCCCGTCATCCTTGCCAAATATCGTCAGGTCGACTGGGTATTCGCAATGTATCGCGGCATCGAACTGGTCTGCGTCCACCTCCTGAAGCCCTGGCAGCTTGAGCCTTGGTTCGCCAAGCAGGAGGCGAAGAGGCACGCGGACGGCGGCAAGGACATCAACAATCCCAAGATTCCGGTGGGCTATGTGCTGGAGCATGGCGAACTGCTTGCGGGCTGCGATCCGGAGGTGAAATTTCGTCCCAGCGGCATGGTCCCGGTACGGCCCCAACTCGACCCGTTCAAGGCCGACGACGAAAAGGCAGTGGGTTAGGCAAACGGGGCTCAAGATGACGCGGCGTAACCGACCAACCCGTCATGCAGGGCAAGTTCTCGCTTTATCGGAATATATGGTGGACGCACTAGGGCTCGAACCTAGGACCCGCTGATTAAGAGTCAGCTGCTCTACCAACTGAGCTATGCGTCCACGCCCGCTTTCGGCCTATGCCTTGGTCTGCGGAAATGTGGTGGACGCACTAGGGCTCGAACCTAGGACCCGCTGATTAAGAGTCAGCTGCTCTACCAACTGAGCTATGCGTCCACACCCGCTTTCGGCTAGTCCCGGATGGGCCGTCGCCTTGGCGTGGGCGGGCTGGTAGCAGTCGTGTCGGACTTTGCAAACAGGAAATCGCTCCCCTGCGCAAATTTTTGCGAACAGGCCCGTTTCAGCCCCAACTTCCCGGCCGCCGGCGCCGCCGCCCCGACCGTTCGATCGCCATGATGATGCCGACGCAGAGCATGACCGTCAGCATCGACGATCCGCCATAGGACATGAAGGGCAGGGGAATGCCCACCACCGGCGCCAGGCCCATGACCATCATCAGATTGATGGCGACATAGAAGAAGATCGTCGTCGTCAGCCCCGCCGCCACCAGCCGCGCATATTTGTCCTGCGTTCGCATCGACACGCCGATCCCCCAGCGGAACAGCAGCATGAAGGCGCCGATCAGCAGCACGCCGCCCATCAGCCCCCATTCCTCCGCCATGGTGGCGAAGACGAAGTCGGTATGCCCCTCCGGCAGATAATCGAGATGGCTCTGCGTGCCCTGCAGGAAGCCTTTGCCGAATATCCCTCCCGATCCGATGGCGATCTTCGACTGGCTGATATGATAGCCCGCGCCCAGCGGATCGCTTTCGGGGTCCATGAAGATCAGCACGCGGTTCTTCTGATAATCATGCAGGAAGCTGAAGGCGATGGGGACGATGGCGGCGAAGGCCAGCCCCGATCCGACGAACAGCCGCAGCGGCAATCCCGCCAGGAACATCACCGTCACCCCGCCCGCCGCGATCATCGTCGCGGTGCCGAGGTCGGGCTGCACCAGCACCAGCATGAAGGGCACGCCGATCAGCACCAGCGCTGGCCAAATGGCGTTCCAGCGCCTTATCTCTCCCACCGGCAGCAGGGCATAGAAACGCGCGACCGCCAGCACGATGACGGGTTTCATGAATTCGGAAGGCTGCAATTGCATGAAGCCCAGGTTGATCCATCGCTGGCTTCCCCCGGCGACGCCGCCGATCAGCTCGACCAGAAACAGGGAACCCAGCACGATGCCATAAGCGGGAAAGGCGAAGCGGGCGAAGGTCTGCAGCGGAATGCGGCTCAGCACCAGCGCCATGCCGGCAAAGACGACGAAGCGCACCCCCTGGTTGATCGCCCAGGGGGTGATGCTGCCCCCTGCGGCGCTGTACAACACCAGCGTTCCGAACCCTGCAATGGCGAGCAATATGCCCAGCACACGCCAGGGAAATTCGGTCAAGGGTTCTGGAACGATGCTCATCGCGCCGTGTCCGCAGGCGGGGGCGCATCGTCGGCATCAGCGGGGGCTGTCGCAGGAGCGGGGGATTGCGGCGTGGCCCCAGCCGCCGCAGCGTTGCTTCCTTCCGCCGCATTCATCGCATTGGCCGCGGCGGGCGGCGGAACCTCCCCCTTTTCGATCGCCTTGGCCAGCCGGTAGGCTGCCATCTGCCGCGCCATTCGCTCGGCGGGGGGGCCGCCCCAATCCTTTTCGATCGTCTCCAGCTTCTCCATCGCCTTCGCCTGATCGAACAAATAGGTCATGGTGTCGGCCGCGATCATCGGCGCGTCCTCGATCCGGTTGACGTGCCCGCCATGCTCGATGATGCAGGCAATGGCGTAGCGCGGATTGTCGAACGGCGCGAAGCCCTGGAACAGCGCATGGTCGCGCAGCTTGAAGGGCAGGGAGGCGTTGCTGCGCACGCCGCCACCGCGCTCCGCCATGGTGATCCGTCGGACCTGCGCCGTCCCGGTCTTGCCCGCCATCATCACGCCGGGCAGGGGAATGCGCGCCGCGCCGCCGGTGCCGCCGCCATTCACCACCGCGCTCATCGCGTCGCGGATGGTCACCAAATGCTCCTCATTCACCCCGACCGGCGCGGGAGCGGGCCGCTGCGCGCCGAAGATGAAGTTCGGCATCAATTGCCTGCCCGTCGCCAGCCGCGACGCCATCACCGCCATCTGCAGCGGGTTGATCAGCATATAGCCCTGACCGATAGTCGCGTTGACCGTGTCGTAGACCTGCCATTTCTGGTTGTATTTCTTCAGCTTCCACGCCGGGTCCGGTACCGTGCCGAAGCTCTGGCTGGGGAAGGGCAGGGCGAATTTCTGCCCCATGCCCACGCGCCGGGCCATGCTGGCGATCCGGTCCATGCCGATCCGCTGCGCCATGGTGTAGAAATAAATGTCGCAGCTCTGCGCGATCGCGCCGCGCATGTTGAGCGAACCATGACCGCGCCGCTTGTGGCAGTGGAACAGCGTGTTGCCGACCCGGATCGCGCCGGCGCAATTCACCGTGTCCATGGGCGAAATCCCCGCTTCCAGCAGCGCCAGCGCCACCATCGGCTTCACCGTCGATCCCGGCGGGTAGAGGCCCTGCAACGTCTTGTTGCGCAGCGGGACATGGTCGTCCTTCGACAGCATGTCCCATTCCAGATGGCTGATGCCGTCGGAAAAGCTGTTGGGATCGAAACTGGGCATCGACGCCATGGCCAGCACGTCGCCATTATGGCAGTCGATCACCACCACCGACCCGCTCTGCGTCGCCAGCCGCCGTCCGGCATATTCCTGCAGGCCTGCATCGATGGTGAGCTTGATCGGATTGCCGGGCGTATCGGGCCGCGTGGTCAGTTCCCGCACGATCTTGCCCCGCGCCGTCACCTCCACCCGCTTGGCGCCGGGCTTGCCGGTGAGTTCCTTGTCGAAGGATCGCTCCAGCCCGTCCTTGCCGACCTTGAAGCCCGGCGTGATCAGCAGCGGGTTCTTGCGCTCCTCAAATTCCTTGGCCGACGCCGCGCCGACATAGCCCAGCAGATGCCCGACGGTGGCGCCCGCCGGATAGTTGCGCGAAAAGCCCTGGCTGGGCGACACCCCCGGCAGATCGGGCAGGCGCACGCTGACGGCGGCGAACTGGTCGTAGGTCAGCTTCTCCGCCACCTGCACCGGCCGGAAACCTGCCGACTTGTCCAGCTCCTCCTTGATCCGCTCCACCTCGTCATCGCTCAGCGCCAGCAGATGGGCCAGGCTGCGGATGGTATTTTCCGCATCGGTCGCGCGCTCCGGGATCAGGTCGACGCGGAAATCGGTCCGGTTGTTCGCCAGCGGCCGCCCGTTGCGGTCAATGATCCACCCTCGCCGCGGCGGGATCAGCGTCAGGTTGACCCGGTTGCTTTCCGACAGCAGATTATATTTCTCATTCTCCGCCACGCTGATCCAACCCATACGGGCGACCAGCATCGCGCCGATCGTGCCCTGCAATCCCCCACGACCATCGCCCGGCGCGTGAAGGTGAAGGACAGGGATGCTTCGGTGACGGTCTTTTTCTTGAGCAGGGGCAGCTTCATGCCATCACGCGCCAGCGGTCGATCCGGGCGCATTGCCGGACGACAAAGGGAAAGAGCAGGACCGTCCAGAGCATTTGCGGCGCGACCAGCAAGAGTTTGATACTTCCTCCGCCGGTGATCCGCGCGAAGAAGACGCCGCCGGCGATGCAGAAGATAATCGCGGCCGCCGCGATTAACCAGTCCTGCCGATAGCTGCGCCAGACCATGCGATGTTCGATCGCGTCGATGCCGATCAGGGTGATCGTCCACAGGCACATGGCCGACCCGATGGGCTGGCCGCTCGCAATGTCATCGAACAGGCCGAGCGGCACGCCGATCCAGGTGCGCCACAAATCCGGCCGCAGCAACCGCCAGGACAGCAGCAGCAGCAGGCCGAAGGGCGGCATGACGGGCGACTGCGCGATCACCGGCAGCGCTGTCACCAGCGATCCCAGCATCACCGTGATCACCGGCGTCCCGGCCAGCCGGAAATGGGACGGATGCCGGCCAAGACGCGGAACATGCTGCAGATGCGGATCGATCATGGCGGACCCGGGGCCATGGTTGCGTTGGCCGCAGCTTCCGGCTCCACTGGCGCGACCTGCCCATTGCCCTCTGGACGCGTGACGGCCTCCTCGAAGGAGCGCTCCACCACCACCGCGTCGACCTTCGATGGGTTGGCGAGCGGCACGCCATAGGCGATCTCGCCCTCGATCCGCACGATCACGGCGACCGGGATATTGGGCTGATAGACCCCGCCAATGCCCGACGTCACCAGCAGGTCGCCGGGCCTGAAGGGATTGCGCCCCGCCGCCAGCGCCCTGATCTCCAGCGTCCCGTCGCCAAGCCCGGTGGATATAGCGGGCACGCTGTCATTCGCCCGCCGCACCGGCACGATATTGCTGGTGTCGGTGAGCAGCAGCACCTCGGCGGTGTTGGGCGTGGTGATATGGATGCGCCCGATCAGTCCCTCAGGCGCACGCACCGGCATGCCCGGCCGCACACCCTGCCAGCGCCCGGCGTTCAGCCGCGCGAACCGTCGGGTGCTGGAGGAAGAAGAAGCGATCAGCCGCGCCGTCAGCACTTCGCTGCCGTCATCCTCGACCAGCTTCAGCAGCTTCTTGAGACGCAGATTCTCCTGCGCCACGGCCTTCGCCTCGATGATCCGGTTGCGGTCGGCCTCCACCTGCCGGCGCAGCGCGACATTTTGCGATCCCGCCTGCCAATAGCTGGCCAGCACCTCATCGATGGAGGCGACGCCGCTCACCATATTCTTGAGTGTGACGGACCCCGGACGCGTCACCTCCGCCGTCGCAATGCGGATTGCGGCGAAGCCGGTCGGATCGAAAATGGCGACGACGACCAGAAGCAGGCCGACGGCGGCGCCGGTCATCGCCACGACATAAGAGGCGAAGAGGCTATATTGCGCCTTCCGGTTGTGCCCGGGGCGTCGGCTGGGTGGCCGCGCCATCCACTCGCTCCCTTAAGCGGTTTGGAGGACGCCCCGGAAGATCGGATCTTCCATCGCGCGGCCAGTGCCGATCGCGACGCAGGTCAGCGGATCTTCAGCGATGGTGACGGGCAGGCCGGTCTCGTCGCGCAGCTCGTCGTCCAATCCCTTGAGCAGCGCGCCGCCGCCCGTGAGCACGATGCCCTGATCGACGATGTCCGCCGCCAGTTCCGGCGCGGTGTTCTCCAGCGCGATGCGCACGCCCTCGACGATGGTGCTGATCGGTTCGGCCAGCGCGTCGGCAATCTGGCCCTGATTGATGGAGATTTCCTTGGGAACTCCGTTTACCAGGTCGCGGCCCTTGATGTGGATCGTCTCGCCCACGCCATCCTCCGGCGGCTGGGCGACGCCGAACTGCTTCTTGATCCGCTCGGCGGTCGCTTCACCGATGAGCAGATTGTGATGGCGGCGCACGAAGGAGACGATGGCCTCGTCCATCTTGTCGCCGCCGACGCGCACGGAGGTGGTATAGGCCAGGCCCCGCAGCGAGAGTACCGCGACTTCGGTCGTGCCGCCGCCAATGTCGACCACCATGGAGCCGATCGGCTCGGTCACCGGCATGTCGGCGCCGATCGCGGCGGCCATGGGTTCTTCGATCAGGAAGACCTGGCTCGCACCGGCATTGCTCGCGGCGTCGCGAATCGCGCGGCGCTCCACGCTGGTGGAACCCGACGGCACGCAGATCACGATCTCCGGGAAGCGCCAGGGGCGCGACTTGCCGCCATGCACCTTGGTGATGAAATGCTTGATCATCTGCTCCGCGACATCGATGTCCGCGATCACGCCGTCTCGCAGCGGCCGGATGGCTTCGATCGAATCGGGGGTCTTGCCCATCATCAGCTTGGCGTCGTCACCGACCGCCTTCACCCGCTTCACGCCGTTCAGCGTCTCGACCGCCACCACCGACGGTTCGTTGAGCACGATGCCGCGCCCGCGCACATAGACCACGGTGTTCGCCGTGCCGAGGTCGATGGCCATGTCCTGAGAGGAGAGTTTGAAGAGACGCGAGAAGATCGACATGCCTGTTCCTGTTCAGCCCACCCCCCGGCGAAGCGAACCGGGACAGTCGGAAAGTTCGCCCCGCAATTCACCTGCCCCCCAGATAACCAGATAACGGTCACCAATTTTTTATGGGCATGCGTCTCGCGGAAAGCGCTCGCTTGGGCTAGTCACTAATCAATGTCAATACGCCGTCTGCCCGAACATCTGGTCAATCGCATCGCCGCGGGCGAAGTGGTCGAAAGACCCGCCAGCGCGCTCAAGGAAATCGTTGAAAATGCAGTGGATGCGGGATCGCGCCGGATTGCCATCCGCATTTCGAACGGCGGGCTCGACCGGATCGAAGTGAGCGACGACGGCTGCGGCATGGACTCAGGGGAGATCGCGCTGGCGCTGGAACGCCACGCCACTTCGAAACTGCCCGACGACGCCATCGAAAATGTCGCCACCCTGGGTTTCCGGGGGGAAGCCTTGCCCTCCATCGCCAGCGTCGCGCGCCTCTCCATCGACAGCCGGCCACAGGGGCAGGACGGGTGGAATCGCACGGTCGACAATGGGGTGGTGGTGAGTGAAGGCCCTGCCGCCCTCCCGCCCGGCACGCGGGTCACGGTCGAGCAATTGTTTGGCAGGGTTCCCGCCCGCCGCAAATTCCTGCGCTCGGCCAAGGCGGAATATGCCGCCTGCCTTGACGTCATCCGCCGCCTGGCCATGGCGCATCCCGCCATCGCCTTCAGCATGGAGCATGACGGTCGCCGGGTGATGGGGGTGCAGGCCGATGAAGCGCGGGAGGATCGCGTCGCCGCGCTCACCGACCGGGCGCTGGCGGACAATCATGTGATCGTCGCGCTGGAGCGGGAAGGGGTACGCCTGTCGGGCGTGGCCTCGCTCCCCACCTATAATCGCGGCGTGGGCGATCATCAGTTCCTGTTCGTGAACGGCCGCCCGGTGCGCGACCGGCTGCTCGTCGGCGCAGTGCGCGGCGCCTATGCCGACATGCTGGCGCGGGACCGGCATCCGGTCGTGGCGCTGTTCCTCGACGTTCCGCCGCTGGAGGTCGACGTCAACGTCCACCCCGCCAAGACCGAAGTCCGCTTCCGCGATCCGGCGCTGATCCGGGGCATGATCGTCTCCGGCCTGCGCCGTGCCCTCGATGCAGAGGGTTTCCGCGCCGTCCAGCATGCCGATCCCGCCGGGCTCTCTGCATGGAAGGCCGAACCCATTTCCCCCACGCCGATCGGCGCGATGCCGATCTTCGAAGCCGCGGGCGCACCCGTTCCGAGCTACTCGGTGGCCGAACGCCGCCCGACTTTCCTCACGCCCCCGCCGCAGGCCCGCGCCGAACCCGCCGCCGCGCCAGCGCTGGAAGGAACCAGCTTCCCCCTGGGCGTCGCTAGGGGCCAGGTCGCCCGCACCTATATCGTCGCGGAAGCGGAGGACGGTCTCGTCATCGTCGACCAGCACGCTGCCCATGAGCGCCTGACGCTGGAACGCATGCGCCGGGCCATGGAGGGGCAGGGCGTCGCCGCCCAGACGCTGCTCCTGCCCGAAGTGGTCGAACTGGACGAGCCCGCCTGCGACCGCCTTGAAGCGCGCATTGCGGAACTCAAGGATTTCGGCCTGGAACTGGAGCGCTTCGGTCCTGCCGCCATGCTCGTCCGCGCGACCCCGGCCATGCTGGGGCAGGGCGACGTACAGGGGCTGGTGTCCGACCTGGCCGACGACCTGGCCGCCTATGACAGCGCCCTGTCCCTGAAGGAGCGCCTGGATCTGGTCGCCGCCACCATGGCCTGCCACGGTTCCGTCCGCGCAGGCCGGATATTGAGCGTCGCGGAAATGAACGCGCTGCTCCGCGAGATGGAGATCACCCCCCGCAGTGGCCAATGCAATCACGGCCGCCCGACCTGGGTGAAGCTTGGTCATGGCGATATTGAGAAGCTTTTTGGCAGGAAATAGGATGGGTTCTTGCCGGATATTGTTCGGAAGGCGGAGGATCGTGGCTAAGAGTGACTGAGTTCGGCCAGCGCCGCCATTACGCATACCGTGCTCCTGCGCAGGCAGGAGCCCAGTTCAGGCGTTAGGATGACATATTGAGGGCAGGACTGGGCTCCTGCCTACGCAGGAGCACGGTGTACTTAAAGGAAAGCAGCGCAAGCAGACGGTCCGTCTTCCACTCAAATCGGACTTGGCGGTGATGCCGTGTTGTACGCAGGCCTCGGCCCAGTTGCACCATGGCGGCATCGAAAGCCGTTCAGCCGGGAATGATGTCCAATCCTCGACTGAAATGACATGGCTTGCCTCCACCCGCCATATGCGCAAACCTAACCCCAGACCCATTCAAAGGCACCCACGAATGAAGCGGCTTTTCTTCCTCTTCGCGCTCGCCCCACTGAGCGCCCAGGCTGCGCCCGACCCCTGCGCCAGTCCGCCGCCGCTGGCCGAACCCTGGACGAGCTGGCCCCAAAGCGGCGCCGCTACCGCCGGAGCCACGGCCTCCACTGCGCCCCGCCTTATCCTCGGCAAGCCGCTGACGGCGACGCTCCGTCCCGGCCCGCAGGTCCAGTTCGCGGTCCCGCCCGGAAAGACCCTCCCCAAAAGCTATGCCGGCCTTTTCACGCTCGCCGTCAAGGACCAAGCCCGCGTCGGCATAGCCCTGTCCGATGCCGCCTGGATCGACGCCGCCACCGGCGCGACCGCGCTCCCATCGGTGGATCATGGCCACGGCCCGGACTGTTCCGGCATCCGCAAGATCGTCTGGTTCGACCTGCCGCCCGGCCTTCATACGATCCAGATCGCCAGCGCGCCGAAACCCACCATCCGGATCATGGCCGCCGACGCCCGCGCCAACCAGCCGCAGCCGCGCTGAATCAGGCCGGCCGCGTCCGGAACATCGCGATCGGCTTCATAGACAGCACCGGCTCGTCGCGCTGGTTGAACAGCGTGATATGCGTTTTGACGATCCCCATTTCCGGACGGCTTCGGGAGGCCTTCGTCTCGATCACTTCCGACGTCCCGCGTAGCGTGTCCCCTGGCCGCACCGGCTGCAGCCAGCGGAGCTCGTCGACGCCCAAAGCCCCCAGGCTCGCTGCCTGCATGCCCGGATTGCGTTGCCATTGCGCCACCATCATCTTCATCGACAGCGCCGTCGTATGCCAGCCGCTGGAGGCAAGGCTGCCGAAATGAGTCTCAGCCGCCGCCTCGTCCGACAGGTGGAAGGGCTGCGGATCGAATTGTTGGGCGAAGGCGACGATCTCCTCCCGGCTGATGGTCAGCGGACCGAACTCGTTCCTGTCGCCCACCATCACATCTTCGAAATAGACGATCTCGCTCATACCCGTTTCCTTCTGCAACGAGCGGAGAAGTAGTTTCCGTTAACGAAAACGTCAACGTCTGAGAATGCCCGCCAGAACCGCCGGATCGCCGTCCCCCGGCAAGGGCGCGATCCCCAGCAGCCGCGCCAGCAACGGGTAGACATCGACATTGGCAAAGTCCGCCGAGGGCTGAAACCGCACGTTGAACGACGGCCCATTTGCGATGAACAGCGCCTGCATCTCCGGCGCCCGGTCGTCCCAGCCATGATCGCCGCCGGTAAAGGGCTTGGCGGGCGCGGTCGGCTGAATGACCCAGCCAGTCTCCCCCAGGCAGAAATAGGGCGGGATGCGCCGGTGCGTCCCATAATGGAAGCGCGCTGGAATATCGCTCTTGCGCCAGCATTGCATATGCGGCTGCGGCTTCAGCAGGGCCGCCTCCAGCGCCGCCTCATGCCCCGGCTGGGCCGCCAGGCTGGCATAAGGGCCGCTCTCCACGATCCGATAGTCCGCCGGGTTCGCGACCTTGTCCATCGCCACCACCCGCTCGCTGGATTTCTGCGCCATGCCATGGTCGGACAGGATGATGAGGTTGGCCGGCTGCCCCAGCGCCTTCAGCCCATCGACCAGCATGCCGACCTGCCCGTCGACCTCCTGCACGGCGCTGGCTGTTTCCGCCGCGTCCGGCCCGTTGGCGTGCCCGGCCGTGTCCACCGCATCGAAATAAAGCGTCAGGAAGCGCGGCCGTATCGCAGCGGGCCGGCGCAGCAGATCCAGCACGCTATTCACCCGCTGAACCCCGGAAATCTCCTGGTTGAACTGTGCCCAGTCGCTGGGCCGCGTGCCGCCGGTCCGCTGATAGGGCCAGGACGAAGCCTTGCTTGCCCCCCAGGCGACATTGGAGCCGGGCCAGAACAAAGTCCCCGTCCGCACGCCCGCCTTTTCCGCCGTCACCCAGATCGGCTCGGCTTCCTTCCACCAATAGGGATCGTCGCTGGCCATGGTGAATGTTTCGTCCGGCCGCGACGCATCTTCCATCTTGTTGGCGACGATGCCGCTATGGTCCGGGCGCTCGCCGGTCACGATCGCCCAGTGATTGGGAAAGGTCTTGGTCGGAAAGGAGGGCCGCATCGGCGCCTCCACTCCATCAGCCGCCAGCGCAGAGAGATGCGGCGTCACCCCGCGTTTCAGATAGTCCGGCCGAAAGCCGTCTATGGACACCAGGATCGTGACGGGCTGCCTCTCTTCGACAGAAGCAGCAGTGGAAACCGGCCGCTGCCCGACCGGCGCGCAAGCACCGAGCGTGGCGAGCAGGAACAGGCAGACGAAGGGAAAGCGACGGAGAAGCATGGCGCATTTCTTAGCAGCCCGCCCATGACGGTAAAGTGACGCTATGCCCCGATATAAGGCGCGATGACCATCCAGGCCTCCCGCTTGGCCTCCCGCGACATGCTGGCAAAGGCGCCGCTGGAGGAGGGCAGGTCGATCAGCGCCAGTCCTGGTCGTTCCCCGATCTGCCTTCGCCCATGCAGCGCTGCCGTCTTGCCGTTGAACGCCACCGCCTCCAGCGCCGGAAGCCGATCAACGAAAGCCCCAAGATCGCGCAGTTCCGCGCCCCGGATCGCGCTGTCGAGGCTTCCCTCCCGGTCCGCGCTCTCGATCACGTCCCACAGCCCCACGCGCCGGGCCTTCAGCCGCTTCAGACGCAGCGCATAGGGCTGACCGCGCAAGTCCTCCCCCAGAACATCGCCCATCAACGCCCAGAAGGCATTGCCGCGATGCGCATAATATTCGCCCTGCTTGATCGAAACGTCGCCGGGCAGGCTGCCCAGGATCAGCAGCCGCGTCCCTTCATCGACGCTGGGCGGAAAGGCCGCCTTGCGCCGGGCGGGCACCTGTCCCGGCCGCAGCATCGGGATTTAAACGTTGAACCGGAACAGCATGATGTCGCCATCCTGCGTCACATAATCCTTGCCTTCGGAGCGCCACTTGCCCGCTTCCTTGGCCCCGGTCTCGCCGTTATACTGGACATAGTCGGCATAGGCCATGGTTTCGGCCCGGATGAAGCCCTTCTCGAAATCCGTATGGATCGCGCCTGCCGCCTGGGGCGCCTTCGACCCCTTGGTCACGGTCCAGGCGCGGGCTTCCTTCGGTCCCACGGTGAAGAAGGTGATCAGCCCCAACAGCTCATAACCCGCCCGGATGATGCGAGCGAGCCCCGCCTCAGTCAGCCCCAGCGCTTCCAGATATTCGGCGCGCTCCTCGACCGGCATGGTGACGAGTTCCGCCTCGATCGCGGCGGAGACGATCACCGCCTTGGCATTTTCCGCCGCGGCCTTCTCGAACACCCGCGCCGAGTGGGCGTTGCCGGTGGCGGCGCTCTCTTCCTCGACATTGCAGACATAAAGCACCGGCTTGGCCGTCAGCAACTGCGCCTGGCCGAAAAGCCGTTCTTCCTCGACATCCTTGGGCACGGTGAGCCGCGCAGGCTTGCCGTCGCGGAGCAACTCCAGCGCCTGTCCCAGCACCGAAGCTGCGGCCTTGGCCTCCTTGTCCCCCTGCGCCGCCTTCTTGGCGAGATTGGGGACGCGCTTCTCCAGGCTCTCCAGGTCCGCCAGCATCAGCTCGGTCTCGACCGTCTCTGCGTCCGCGATGGGATCGACCTTGCCCTCGACATGGGTGATGTCGCCATCCTCGAAGCAGCGCAGCACATGGACGATGGCGTCCGTCTCGCGGATATTAGCCAGGAACTGGTTGCCCAGACCTTCACCCTTCGAAGCGCCGCGCACCAACCCGGCAATATCCACGAAGCTGAGCTGCGTCTCGATGATCTTGGCCGATCCGCCGATCTTCGCGATGGTCTGCAGCCGGTCGTCAGGCACGGCGACGCGGCCCTCATTCGGCTCGATGGTGCAGAAGGGATAGTTCGCCGCCTGCGCCGCCTGCGTCTCGGTCAGCGCATTGAACAAGGTGGACTTGCCCACATTGGGAAGCCCGACGATACCGCAACGAAAACCCATGTACCCGCCTTCACGTCAAGATGATTGGCCGCGCCGATAGCCTTTTCCGCGCGCAAAGGCCAGCCTCAGTGCCGGAAGAATAGCGTCACCGAAGCCACATGGTTGACGCGGGCATTGCCGCCGCGCTGGTTGATCCACTGGTTGAGATAACCGATCTCCGCCGTCGAAGCGCCGCCCAGCCCCAGTTCCGCCCCGACAAAGCTGCGCAACTGATCGAACCCGCCCTTCGCGCCCCAATCGGTGTCGTTGAGCGCCACGAACCCCTCGCCATAGATCAGCGCGTTCACCGCATGGCTGCCGGGCTTCAGCGGCTTCTCGTACCGCAGCATCTCGCGCAGCCGCCAGCCCATATCCTTCCCGTCCGACCGCCAGCGTTGTTCCAGCCGGGTCCGCGAAGACAATTCGCCGCCCCAGGGCTTTCCCATGACCCAATTGAGCTGCTGGAAACTGCGCTCCTCATTCACGTCCCGGCCGCCGTCGACCGGCAGCACGACATGGGCATAGCCCTGATAGACAGTGAAGCTGGGTGACAACTTCCACCCGACGGCGCCCCGCAGCAGCAACTGATCGAGCCGGGACACGCCGTCGCCCATCCGAGGCTGTACCTCCGCGAAATAGACGAGCTTTCCCGATACCGCGCCCATGGCGGTCAGGTTGACCCAAAGCTGCTCTTCTTCGGTGGTGCGCGCCATGGCATTTCCGGCAAAGCCCATCAGGGTGACAAAGGGAAGGAGGGCACGGAACAGGCGGCGCATCAGGGTCCTCAAGGAAAGAGCGAAATTCCGCCCTTCTTCCAGAGCGTGGGAAGATTGACTGCCATCGGGCAGGGAAGGACATTTGTGATCCCGTCACCCCGGGCTTGACCCGGGGTCCCGCTTCCTGATGCTAGAAGCGCGAAGATCAGTGGGACCCCGGATCAAGTCCGGGGTGACGAAGACGGGATCTCCGCACTCCACCGGAACGTCAATCAGGCACTGCTTTAGCGCGCCATCATTTCCCTCCGATTTCCCAAAGGTAAGCGTTGGCGACTGGCGTCAGGTAATGACGCTCGGCTTCTCCATGCCAGTAAAGCCCGAAATATCGGCCACTTCCTGCGCCGCTTGCACCAGCGGCGCCAAAGCCTCGCCGGTTTCCAGCCCGAGATCGCGATCCGTACCGACATAGCGTTCGATATAGACCCGCAAGGTCGCGCCTTCGGTGCCCGTCCCCGAAAGCCGGAACACCACCCGCGACCCATCCTCGAACAGCACGCGCACGCCCTGATTGCGGCTGACGGAATGGTCGGTCGGATCGCTATAGGCGAAATCGTCCGCGCTCTTCACCGTGCCGCCTCTGTTCGCCGTCCCCGGCAACGCCTCCAGCTTCCCGCGCAGCGCCGCCATCAGCGCATCGGCCTTGTCCTTGGCGATGCCTTCATAATCATGCCGCGCATAATAGTTCCGGCCATAGGTCGCCCAATGTTCGGCCATGATCTGCGCCACGCTCTGCCGCCGGACGGCAAGGATGTTAAGCCACAGCAGCACCGCCCAGATGCCGTCCTTCTCCCGCACATGGTCGGAGCCGGTACCCGCGCTTTCCTCGCCGCAGATGGTCGCCATTCCGGCATCCAGCAGATTGCCGAAGAATTTCCACCCCGTCGGCGTCTCATAAAGCGGAATGCCCAGCTTCTCCGCCACCCGGTCTGCCGCGCCGCTCGTCGGCATCGACCGCGCAATGCCCTTGAGGCCGCGCGCATAGCCCGGCGCCAGATGCGCGTTGGCGGCCAGCACCGCCAGCGAATCCGACGGCGTCACATAGCAATGCTGCCCGATGATCAGGTTCCGGTCGCCATCGCCATCCGAAGCCGCCCCGAAATCGGGGGCATCCGCCGCCATCAACCGGTCGTAAAGTTCCTTGGCGTGAACCAGATTGGGATCGGGATGATGATGGCCGAAATCGGGCAGGGGGGTCGCGTTGCGCACCGTGCCGGCGGGCGCACCCAGCTGCTTTTCGAAAATCTCGACCGCATAAGGGCCCGTCACGGCGCTCATGCTGTCGAAGGAAAGGGTGAAGCCGTCCCCGATCATCGCCCGGATGGCGGCGAAATCGAACAGGCTCTCCATCAGATCGGCATAGCCCGCGACGGGATCGACCACCTCCACGGTCATGCCGCTCAGATCGCTGGCGCCGAGCGTGTCAATGTCAACATCCCCCGCTTCCAATATGCGGTAGCTGTCGATCGCCAGCGTCCGCGCATATATGGCGTCCGTCACCTTCTCCGGCGCGGGGCCGCCATTGGATACGTTGTACTTGATCCCGAAATCCTCATCCGGCCCGCCCGGATTATGGCTGGCCGACAGCACCAGCCCGCCAAAGGCCCCGGAAGAGCGGATCAGATGGGAAGCCGCCGGGGTGGAAAGAATGCCGCCCTGTCCCACCAGCACCCGGCCAAAGCCGTTCGCCGCGGCCATCTTCAGCACGATCTGGATGACCTCGCGGTTCAGATAACGTCCGTCGCCGCCGACCACCAGGGTCTGGCCTTCATAGCCCTCCAGGCTGTCGAACACCGATTGGACGAAATTTTCCGCATAATGGGGCTGCTGGAAGATGCGGACCTTCTTGCGCAGGCCGGACGTGCCCGGCTTCTGGTCATCGAAAGGCTTCGTCGAGACGGTCTGTATCACCCGTGTCCCCTTGGGAAAATGGAAAGTCAGACCTACTCTATGGCCCGGCAATGCGGCAGTCCGCAATGCGCCTTACCCGCTTCGCCGCGAGGGCAGGGCGGACGAACGCGCATTCTCGCCTGTCGTGCAGAGGTGCCGGCGTCTTATGTGGGAGGCGGATCACCAGCTTTCCTTGAAGTACACCGTGCTCCTGCGAAGGCAGGAGCCCAGTTCCGCCTTCCGTGTATCATCGCATCGTCTGAACTGGGTTCCTGCCTTCGCAGGAACACGGCGCGCCTAATGGCAGCTATTGGCCAAAAACCCAATATCTCTAATCCGCCAGCCGCAGCGCCACCTCATTCATGAACCGCGCATCGTCCCCCTTGGCCAGCCATTCCGCTTCGGCTCCAATCGCGCCCAGCATGTCGGCCAGCGCGTCGGTCTCGCTCTTGTGATAATTGCCAAGCACATAGCCATGCACCCGGTCCTTATGCCCCGGATGCCCGATGCCGATCCTGATCCGGCGAAAATCCGCCCCGATATGCGCGTCGGTCGAGCGCAGGCCGTTATGCCCCGCATTGCCGCCCCCGCGCTTCACCTTCACCTTCATCGGCGCAAGGTCGAGCTCGTCATGAAAGACGGTCACATCCTCGGGCGCCAGCTTGTAGAAGCGCATGGCTTCACCGACCGATCGTCCGCTCTCGTTCATGAAGGTCGCGGGCTTGATCAGGATGATCTTCTCCGGCCCGATGCGGCCTTCCTGCACCCAGCCCTGGAACTGCTTCTTGGGCGGAGAGAAGCGGTGCATGTCCGCGATGACGTCCACGGCCATGAAGCCGACATTATGCCGGTTCATCGCATATTGGGTGCCCGGATTGCCAAGGCCCACCCAGATCTGCATCGCGCCTCACCTTGCAAAGAAAAATCCCGCCCGCCGGGTAGGCGAGCGGGATCGGAATTTCCAGCCCGGAAAGGGCTGACCGGAAAAGGCTTATTCGCCTTCGGCCGGGGTTTCGTTGTCGCCTTCAGCGCTCTTCAGGGCCGAGGGCGCAACGATGGTCGCGACGGTGAAGTCGGTCTCGTCATGCGCGGCCTTGGCGCCCCTGGGCAGCTTCACGGCATTGATGTGGATCGATTCGCCCACGTCCAGGCCGGTCAGATCGACCACGACGTCGTCCGGAATCTCGGCCGCATCGACGATCAGTTCGACTTCATGCGCGACGATGTTCAGGACGCCGCCCTTCTTGATGCCCGGCGAGGCATCTTCATTCTTGAAGACAACCGGCACGTTGACGTGGACGGTGGCATGTTCCGAAACGCGCAGGAAGTCAGCGTGCAGCGGACGGTCGGTCACGGGGTGGAAAGCCACATCCTTGGGCAAGGTGCGGACCTTCTTGCCGCCGACTTCGACGAAGACGACCGAATTGAAGAAATGGCCGGTGCCGAGCAGCTTGCCCAGGAGCTTTTCCTCGACGTGGATCGACTGCGGTTCTTCATTGTTACCATAGATGACGGCGGGTACGCGGCCCTCACGGCGGAGAGCGCGGGAGGCTCCCTTGCCTGCCCGATCGCGTGCCTCTGCCGACAGCGTAAGCTGCTCGCTCATTGCGTGTCTCCAAAAGCAAATTGATGTAGGTGCCCGTCACGCCTCCAGGGATGACCATGCCGGGACCGGCGCCCAATAACAGAAAAGCGCGGGAAAGCAAGGGGCGCGCCCTATTGCACCCGCGTCACCTTATATCCGTTGGCCTGCAGCAGTTCGACCAGATTGCCCTTGCCCGCCAGATGCCCTGCGCCCACGGCGATGAATGGCCGCCCTTTGAGCGTCTCCACCGCCTTCACCCAATCCCGGTTGCGGTCGGCCAGCACGGCCCGCTCGACCGCCGGATCGGGTTCCTCACCGATCTGATCCTCGCGCGCCAGGGTGGCGATGTCGCCCTTGATCCACGCCTGCAGGATGCGGTCGTAGAGCGTCCGCATATCCTTGGCCTCGCGCACCGTATCGACCAGCAATCGCTGCTGCGCGGCGTCAGGCAAGGTATCGAAGGCCCGGAACTGCCGCTCCACCGTCTCCAGCCCGCCGATCGGTTTCCGGGCATCCCTGAACGCGGCGATCAGGGCCGGTTCGACGCCATTATCCTGGCTGACGTGCAACGCCTGCTGCGCTGCGGCGGAGAGCAGCATCGCCGCCGCCCAGCTCTCATAGCCGGAGAGCATCCGCACATCGACGCCGCCATCGCTGGCGATCGCCTCCAGCGCGGCCCTGTCCTCGCCCGGCACTCGCGCCTCCAGCGGCGGAAGCCCCGGACTCCGCCCCATTTTCTCGAACTGCGCCAGCGTCCGGGCCTGGTCCTGGATTTCCGCGGATTCCAGCACCAACCGGTCGGCGCGCGCCATGGCGTCCCTGATCGGTCCCGTCTGCCATTGCACATTATCGGGCAGCACATGGATGGTCCCGAACAGCCAGCCATCCACACTCTTGCCCTCGACCCGCCACAGCGCAGGCCCGCCGCCCGGCGGCGGGGCAGGGGGCCTGTCCCCGCAAGCGGCCAACAGCAAGAAGGCCGCCAGCCCCAGCCAGCAGACCAACCGACGCATCATCCTATTGCTTCACCCGCTCCGAGGGGACTCCCAGCGCCTTCAACTGATCCTGCACGCTGCCCTTGCCCGCCAGATGCCCGGCGCCCACGGCGATGAACACCGTACCGGGCTGGTCGAGCCGCTGCTTGATCCACTTCGCCCAATTGGCGTTGCGCTGAATCAGCAGCACCTTCGCCAGTTCCGGCGTCGCCTCCAGCGATTCGTTCATTTCGACCGCCAGCTTCTCCGGTTCCCCGCCCTGCCAGTGGGCGACCAGGCTGGCGAATTCCCTGTCCATGTCGGGCAAGCCCTCTACGGTCGCGGTCAGGAACTTCACCTGCTGCTCCATC
This sequence comes from Sphingobium sp. 15-1, assembly GCF_013375535.1. Taxonomy (GTDB): domain Bacteria; phylum Pseudomonadota; class Alphaproteobacteria; order Sphingomonadales; family Sphingomonadaceae; genus Sphingobium; species Sphingobium aromaticivastans. The sequence goes on along the minus strand of NZ_JABXJG010000001.1, from coordinate 1,088,807 downwards.
GGCAGGCCCGCGAAATAGCCGAGCTGCTGCTCGACCGTCTCCAGCGCGCCGACCTTCTTGCCCGAAGCGCTGGCCGCCGCCGTCAGCACCTTCTCCGCGCCGAGGCTGGACTTGTACCCCAGCTTCTCCAGCGGCTGCACCGACAATGCCATGCCCGCCATCCAGGGGTTGAACATCTCGAAACTCTGCCAGGGCAGGCCATTGGCCGTCATCGCCGCCAGATATTTGTTGCGTTCCTCCGCGCCCAGCCGGTCCGACAGCTTCACCCCGTCCCGCGCCAGCGCCGCCCCCGCCATGGTGGAAGCCAGGGCGCCGGGGTCTTCCGGTTCGACGATTTCCAGCACCAGCTCGTCCGATCGTTCGAAGGCCGATTTGACCCCGCCCTTATACCAGTCGACCCCCGGCTTCATCACATGGACCGTGCCGAACAGATAGATGGTGGTGTCGGCATCCTTCACCGTCCACAGCGCGGGCGTCACATAGGTCGAGCGCGCCGCCGTATCGCGAGCGATGGCGGGCCGCTCCAGCGCGCATCCGCCAAGCAACATCATGGCGGGTGCCAGCCATTGGAAATTGGGCCATTTCATGCGGTTTTTACGTCCATCTGATCGATCTTGCCCCATCCATGCGTTTCCCAAGGCGACAGAGCAAGCGGATTTACCCTTCTTCCCGCCCTCTTTTCCTTGACCCTGCGCCCTCGCTGCGCCAAGGCGCGCCGCAATCGAACCGTCATTTTTCGAGCCGTGATTTCTGGGGACCATCCGTGGCGACAAGCAAAGCGCTCTCCTTTCAGGATCTGATCCTGACGCTCCATGCCTATTGGGGTCGCCAAGGCTGCGTGATCCTGCAACCCTATGACATGGAAGTGGGCGCGGGCACCTTCCACCCGGCGACGACGCTGCGCAGCCTTGGCCCGAATGCCTGGAACGCCGCCTATATCCAGCCCAGCCGCCGGCCTACGGATGGCCGCTATGGTGAAAATCCCAACCGGCTCCAGCATTATTACCAATATCAGGTGATCATGAAGCCGAGCCCGGCGAACCTCCAGGAACTCTATCTGGGTTCGCTGGTGGAGATCGGCATCGATCCGCTGGTCCATGACATCCGCTTCGTCGAGGACGACTGGGAAAGCCCGACGCTGGGCGCCTGGGGCCTGGGCTGGGAAGTCTGGTGCGACGGTATGGAGGTCACCCAGTTCACCTATTTCCAGCAAATGGGCGGCTTCGACTGCAAGCCGGTGGCGGGCGAACTGACCTACGGCCTGGAACGCCTCGCCATGTATATTCAGGGCGTCGACAGCGTCTACGACCTGAAATTCAACGATGCCGGCGTCACCTATGGCGACGTGTTCCTTGAAAATGAGCGGCAGATGTCGAAGTGGAACTTCGAGATCGCGGACACCGAAAAGCTGTTCCGCTGGTTCAAGGATGCAGAGGCGGAGTGCAAGGCGTCGCTGGAGGCGGGGGTTCCGCTCGCCGCTTATGACCAGGCGATCAAGGCGAGCCATGTGTTCAACCTGCTGCAAGCGCGCGGCGTCATTTCGGTGCAGGAACGCGCCAGCTATATCGGCCGTGTGCGCGATCTCGCCAAGGGCGCCTGCGAAAAGTGGATGGAAGTGAACGGGTGGGCCGCGTGATGACCGATTTCCTGCTCGAACTGCGCTGCGAGGAAATCCCGGCGCGCATGCAATTGAAGGCGTCGGAAGACCTCGCCCGCCTCTTTACGGAGGAACTGGCGAAGGCTGGTCTTAAGCCGGAAAGCATCGACAGCTTCGTCACGCCGCGCCGTCTGGCGTTGATCGCGAAGGGCCTGCCGCTCGAAACGGCTGCTGTCAGCGAGGAGTATAAAGGCCCGCGCACGTCTGCTCCGGCTCAGGCGCTGGAAGGCTTCCTCCGCAAGACGGGCTTGACGCAGGACCAGCTTGAGGACCGCGACGGCGTCTGGTTCGCGGTCGTCAACAAGCCCGGCCGTGCTACGGCGCAGGTACTGGCTGAAGCCGTGCCCACCGTCATCCGCGCCTTCCCCTGGCCCAAGTCCATGCGTTGGGGCGCGGCGTCGCAGACCACGGAAAGCCTTCGCTGGGTCCGCCCGCTGCAAGGTATCATCGCGATCTGGGGCGACGATCTGGTCGACATCGAGGTTGAAGGCGTCAAATCCGGCTATGCCACGCTTGGCCACCGCTTCCATCATCCCGGTGAGATCACCATCGGCAACGCCCACGACTATGTGGAGAAGCTGCGCGCCTGCCATGTGATCGTCAGCCATCAGGAGCGCCAGTCGATCATCGAGGCCAAGGCTGCGGAAGCTGCCGCCGCCCATGGCTATACGGTGATCGAGGATAAGGGCCTTGTCTCGGAAAATGCGGGCCTGACCGAATGGCCGGTGCCGCTGCTGGGCGATTTCGACCCGACCTTTCTTGAGGTTCCGCCTGAAGTCATTCAGCTAACCCTTCGTATCAACCAGAAATATTTCGTTCTGCGCGACGCTGGCGGCAAGCTGGCCCCGGCCTTCATCTGCACCGCCAATATCGAAGCGAAGGATGGCGGCGCGGCGATCATCGCGGGCAACCGCAAGGTTCTCGCCGCGCGCCTGTCGGACGCCCGCTTCTTTTGGGAGCAGGACCGCAAGACGAAGCTTGAGGATCACGCGAAGAAGCTGGAGCGCATCACCTTCCACGAAAAGCTCGGCACCGTTGCCGACAAGGCGGAGCGTGTCGCGAAACTGTCCCGCTGGCTGGTCGAAGAAGGCGTAGTCAAGGGCGCCGACGCCGACCAGGCCGAACAGGCAGCGCGCCTCGCCAAGGCCGACCTCGTTACGGAAATGGTGGGCGAGTTCCCTGAGCTTCAGGGCGTTATGGGCGGCTATTATGCCCGCGCCGAAGTGCTGTCCGATGCCGTGGTAGATGCCGTCCGCGATCACTACAAGCCGGTCGGGCAGGGGGACGAAGTGCCAAGCGCTCCGGTTACTGTCGCCGTTTCGTTGGCAGATAAGCTCGATACATTGGGCAGCTTCTTTGCGATAGACCTGCCGCCGACCGGATCGAAAGATCCCTTCGCGCTCCGGAGAGCCGCACTTGGGATTATCGAACTGATCGTTCGCAACGAACTCAATCTGTCACTACGAGAAGTTCTAAGTGTAGCCACGGTGGATAACCACTTCTCGCGCACTCGGTTCGGTGGAGAACCTGATGAGGTGCTAGGCAAATTGCATAGGTCGGCAGACAATCTCCTCGACTTCTTCGCAGATCGCCTAAAGGTCCAGCAGAAGGAAGCAGGCGTCCGTCACGATCTGATAGACGCAGTGTTCGCGCTCGGCGGAGAGGACAATCTCGTCCGCCTGCTCGCCCGCGTGAAGGCGCTCCAGTCCTTCATTGTCACCGATGACGGCACGAACCTGCTCGCCGGTTACAAGCGCGCCGCCAACATCCTCAAAAAGGAAGGCGTCGAAACCGCTGAGAAGGTCGAATTGACCTACGCCCCCGAACAGGCGGAGGCCGACCTCATCGCCGCGCTCGATGCCGCCGAGCCTCGCGCTGCCGCTTCCGTCGCGGCGGAGGATTTCGAGGGCGCGATGGCCGCACTCGCAACATTGCGCGCACCGATCGACGCCTTTTTCGAAAGCGTCACTGTCAACGATACCGATCCGGCAAAGCGTTCCACTCGCCTCGCGCTGCTTGCGCGGGTACGGGACGCTGTGCATGCGGTCGCGGATTTCTCAAAAATTACGGGTTAATACCGAAAGATACCCGCTCAAGCGGGAAAATCAGTGAAGTGAGAGAGCAATTATCGTAAAAGCAGGTGCGTTTATCGCTCCCCTGTTTTAAAGTTTTGTTGCAACGCACAAATACACGGCAATCAGTGCAGGAGAGCCGCGATTATGTTGACAATGGAAGAGGCCAGCATGAGCACGACCGCGACCCGTTATGTCTATCGTTTCGGCGGCGGCGTCGATGATGGGGGCAAGGGCAACAAGAATCTTCTGGGCGGCAAGGGCGCCAATCTGGACGGCATGGCGGCCATCGGCCTGCCGGTGCCTCCGGGTTTCACCATCACGACCGAGATGTGTACGCGCTATTATCAGGACGGCGGCGTCTATCCGGAGAGCCTGAAGGCGGAAGTCGCCAACGGCATCGCCCATATCGAGGGCGTCACCGGAAAGAAATTCGGTGACAAGGCCGACCCGCTGCTGGTCTCTGTCCGCTCTGGCGCGCGCATTTCGATGCCCGGCATGATGGACACGGTGTTGAACCTCGGCCTCAACGACGAAACCGTGCTGGGCCTGGCTGCGACGTCCGGCGACGAACGTTTCGCCTGGGACAGCTATCGCCGCTTCATCCAGATGTATTCCGACGTGGTGCTGGAACTCGACCACGGCGCCTTCGAGGAAGCCCTGGAGATCGCCAAGGAAGACCAGGGCTACACGCTCGACACGGAAATGACCGCCGACGACTGGAAGGCGCTCGTCAGTGAATATAAGGCGCTGGTTTCAAAGCTTTGGAACAAGCCTTTCCCGCAGGATGTGAACGATCAGCTCTGGGGCGCGATCAGCGCTGTGTTTGGTAGCTGGCAGGCTGACCGCGCCAAGGTCTATCGCCGCCTGAACTCGATCCCGCACGATTGGGGCACTGCCGTCAACGTGCAGGCGATGGTGTTCGGCAATATGGGCGACACCTCGGCTACCGGCGTTGCATTTACCCGCGACCCCGCGACCGGCGAAAATGCCTATTATGGCGAATATCTGATCAACGCCCAGGGCGAGGACGTGGTGGCGGGTATCCGCACACCGCAATATCTGACGCTTGCAGCACGCGAGCGGGCAGGGGCCAAGCCGCTGTCGATGGAAGAGGCGATGCCGGAAACCTATGCCGAACTGGCGCGGGTGTTCGAAATCCTCGAAAAGCACTATCGCGACATGCAGGACATCGAGTTCACGGTCCAGCAGGGCAAGCTTTGGATGCTCCAGACCCGCTCGGGCAAGCGCACCGCCAAGGCGGCGCTCAAGATCGCGGTCGACATGGCGAATGAAGGCCTCATCACCGAGGAAGAAGCCGTCGCCCGCGTCGATCCCGCCGCGCTCGACCAGCTTCTGCACCCGACGCTCGATCCCAAGGCGCCCCGCGACGTGCTGACCAAGGGCCTGCCCGCTTCGCCGGGCGCGGCTTCGGGCGCGATCGTGTTCGACGCCGACACCGCCGAGCGCCGCAATGAGCTGGGCGATTCGGTCATCCTCGTTCGCGTCGAAACCAGCCCTGAAGACATTCACGGCATGCACGCGGCCAAGGGCATCCTGACCGCACGCGGCGGCATGACCAGCCACGCGGCTGTGGTCGCTCGCGGCATGGGCCGTCCCTGCGTCTCCGGCGCGGGTAGCCTGTCGATCGACAATGCCAACAAGACGCTGCGGATTGGCGACCGCATCCTCAAGGAAGGCGACATCCTCACCATTGACGGCGCCACCGGCGAGGTGATGGCGGGCGAAGTGCCGACCGTGCAGCCTGAACTGGCAGGCGACTTCGGCGTGCTGATGGGTTGGGCCGACAAGGTTCGCCGCCTCAAGGTCCGCGCCAATGCCGAAACCCCGTTGGACTGCCAGACCGCCCGCGATTTCGGCGCGGAAGGCGTGGGCCTTTGTCGCACCGAGCATATGTTCTTCGACGCCGCCCGCATCACCGCCGTTCGTGAGATGATCCTCGCGGACAGCGAAAAGGGCCGTCGCGTGGCGCTCGACAAGCTGCTCCCTGAGCAGCGCGACGACTTTGCGCAGATATTCATGGTGATGGCGGGCCTGCCCGTCACCATCCGTCTGCTCGACCCGCCGCTGCACGAATTCCTGCCCCATGGCGAAGCGGAGTTCGAGGAAGTGGCCAAGGCGGCTGGCGTCGGCGTGGAGGCGCTCAAGCGCCGTGCCGCCGAACTGCATGAATTCAATCCGATGCTGGGCCATCGTGGTTGCCGTCTGGGCGTCACCTACCCTGAAATATACGAGATGCAGGCCCGCGCCATCTTCGAAGCCGCGCTGATCATCAAGCAGCGTTCGGGCGAAGCGCCGATCCCTGAAATCATGATCCCGCTCGTCGCAACGAAGAAGGAGCTGGAGCTGATGAAGGCGATCGTCGACAGCGTAGCCAAGCAGGTTTTCGAGGAGCAGGGCGCCAGCGTCGACTATCTGGTCGGCACAATGATCGAACTGCCGCGCGCGGCGTTGAAGGCAGGCGAGATCGCGGAAGTGGGCGAATTCTTCTCCTTCGGCACCAACGACCTGACGCAGACGACCATCGGCATCAGCCGCGACGACGCAGGCCGCTTCCTGACGCAATATGTCGACAAGGGCATCTTCGCCCGCGACCCGTTCGTCAGCATCGATGTGGAGGGTGTGGGCCAGCTCATCGAACTGGCGGCCGAACGCGGCCGCGCCACCCGCGACGGCATCAAGCTCGGCATTTGCGGCGAACATGGCGGCGATCCGGCGTCGATCGCCTTCTGCGAGCAGACTGGCCTCGATTATGTGTCGGCCTCGCCCTATCGCGTGCCGATCGCCCGCCTAGCCGCAGCCCAGGCGGCGCTGGCCAACCGCAAATAAGGGAAGAGGGGCGGGAGATGATCCCGCCCTTCATTTTTCAGACCTGCGTGGCGCGCTGCGCATATAGGCGCGCATGCTCATGATCCTGACGGGCATCGAGCAATCGGGCCTGCTCGCGCCACTCCTCCCGGGAAATCACGCCTTGGCGAAGGCCTAATCGGGTTTCCAGCGCGGCCTCCTGCTCGCTGCTGATGGCCGCGATCTGGCCATAGCGATGATAGCCCGCCTGATTGAGCGCGATTTCATCCTGGGGCGTGATGCCTCGGATGCGGCCGAAATCGTCGCGCCCATGCGCAGTCTCCGCAGCAGCCGCGGCGCTGCCCGGACCTATCGGACGCGCCTGGCGCTCCAGTTCCGCGATCCGCTCCTGCGCCGCGCTCAGCCGGGCATCCCGGTCCTTGAGCGCCTCGGCGTGGATGAGCTGTTCATCACGCCAATAGCGCTTATATTTGCCCCGCCCGCTCATGATGAGCCCCAGCAGCAGCCCTATGAACAGCGCGATCAGCAACAGCGCGATTTCGTTGATGGTAAAGGTCATCTCGGCATCCTTTCCTGCCCCTCGAACGAGCGGAACCGGGCAAAGGTTGCGGTTCGCCGCCTTCGATCGGCCCGGCTGTCGTAAAAGTGCAAAAAGGGGCTTGCCCAAATGCGTGGGCGCTTCTATCTGCGCCACTCCAACGCACCCGTAGCTCAGCTGGATAGAGCATCAGACTACGAATCTGAGGGTCGGACGTTCGAATCGTTCCGGGTGCGCCATTCCCCCTTCATCTCTGCCCAATCCTGGTTTCATGGGGCTAAGACTATGCGCGTTCGCGAGGGGAGGGCGGACTGCGCTTTTAATTTGAAATAGTCCAGTTTGGGGGTTGCCAGACCGCTCTGCCCCTTCTATCTGCCCCTCCACAACGCACCCGTAGCTCAGCTGGATAGAGCATCAGACTACGAATCTGAGGGTCGGACGTTCGAATCGTTCCGGGTGCGCCATTTCCTGAAATCAGCGTACAGGCGTTAGGAAACGCATCGATTCGGGGCGGGCCGGTCCAGGGTCACGACGGTGATGATCGTGGAAATCCCCGCATTGGCCGATACGCTGCAAGTCCTCGCCCGGTCGAAGGAGCCGGCCGGCCATTCCTCCGGATATTCCGCGTTGAAGGCGGGCTTTCCCGCCGAAACATAGGGCGCCCCGTCGGAACAGAAATTACCCAACACGCATCCTTCGAACAGCACCCCGTCGAACAGTTCGATGAGCTTCGACGATGATCCGCTGGCGTTCTCCTGCACCGGTTTCAGCCCATATCCCCGCGCCCGGCTGGACAGGGCGGTGACATAATCGATCATGTCCTGTTCGGTCAGGCTAACCCGTCGTCGCCAAGCCGTCCTCGAAAGCGTCCATGACGTCGAATTCGACATAATCGAAGCCCTTGTCTTGGCACATGCGCAACCGGTCGTCCATGATCTGGATGAATTCGGGATAGCGGCGTATGTCGATATAACGTTCCCCGGCAAAGCCCGGATAGCTGTTGCCCAACAGGCCGGAAATGGCCGAAAGCCTCGCATAATCCGGCCGGTTGCTTTCGGCCGATCCGATGTCGAGATAGCAGATCGTCTTCGTCCCCTGCGATTCCGCCAAAGCCACATAGGCTGCGCTCGTATCAGCCGTCGACATCCAGATAGGCGACCGCAGGCGGCGTCGCGGACAGTCCCTGGCTCTGCAATATCCAATCCCAACTGGATAGCGGCGAAGGAGCCGGCGAGGGGCTGGGGCTGGGCGAAGGGGACGGCGAAGGAGAAGGGGCGGGTGACGGGGCCGGAGTCGGGCTGGACGACCCGCCATCCCCTCCGCCGCCGCATGCGCCGACGATCAGCGCCGCCATAGCGATGACACTGATCTGCAAGAGCTTTTGGCGCGCCAGAGGGACAATCATCGTCCGTTCTTCCGGAACATCAATCCTGGATCAGCAAAGCGTCAGCGGCACCGGCCATCAGATCGCCACCGAAACCATCAACGGGGGACCGGTCCATGCGGCCGCGCTCGCCACCCAGACCGGATGGGCGCGCAACGTACTGTTCTCCAGCGAAGGCGTCATGGCCGACGCCAATATGCTGCAAGAGGCGATCTCCTATGCGGCCAACGGCACCGGCCCGTCGGTCGGCCTGCATCTGCCGCGCGATTCCGGCATCGTCACCGCCCGCGTCGACATGGATCAGAGCCAGGAGCTGGAGGACGTCAATCCGGCGGGCAGCACGCCCGGCATCTAAGACAGGTTGCTGCCCATCCTGACTCTGTGCAAGGCGGACTATAATTTCGTCGGCAGCGTCTATCTGAACGTCGGCAACCGGGCCAACGGCACGGGCCCGACTGGGCCGTGTCTCTGCCTCATTACAAGGCGCTGCTCGACCTGGGCAATGAGATCGGCACGCACAGCCTGACCCCTCCGGACAACACCAATCTGCTCAGCGCCGGGCAAACCAGACAGCGTCTTCCTTCCCCAGAGCGGGGGAAGCTTCAAGATCAACCTGGGGGCAGCGGCGGAAGATGTGACGCATATCATCGACCTGCCGATGCGGTCCGTGCTGATGGGCGTCACGGGCGATCGATCCCTCGACCGGCGCGCTCGCTTTCCTGCCAGCGCCAAATTACGACATACCGGCCGATGCGAACGGCAATAATGTCTACAGCCTGACGGTCCGCGCATCGGACGGCGCATCTTGATCGTCGAAGGCGCCTTTCCCTTCGTCGTCGTCGGCGGCGCCGTTTCAAGCTGGTTGCAGGATCTGATCCTGAGTATGCCGGATCTGCGCTTTTCCCTGGTCGCGATCAAGGCGAGCGCCGATGCGCAGCCCTGGCGCATGGTGCCGCCGCCCAATGTCGTCCAAGTGGTGGAAATCCCGCTGCTGATCGAACCCTGCCTGCCGCGCCGCTATCCCGCGCCCCAGATGAAGCGGATCGGCCGCATGCTGCTGGCCTTTTTGTCGACCGGTGGGAAGGACGAGTTGGTCCGTCTGCGGCAGGCACTGAAGGGTTGAAGCCCGCGCCTGCCGCCGGCGACCTTCTCTCCAATCCGAAAATATTCGACCTGTTCACCCATTATTACGACACAGCCTTCCGTTCAGCTTCCTTCCATCATTTCTTCTGGGCGATGCGGGTGCTTCTGGGCGGTTTGCTCAAGAAGCTGTTCGCGCCTTTGCCCAAGGCGCGGGTCTATCACACCATCTCCACCGGCTTTGCGGGCCTGCTGGCGGCGCGGGCAGCCTATGAGACCGGCCGTCCCGCCTTCATCACCGAACATGGCATCTATATGCTGGAGCGGCAGATAGAGATCATGATGGCCGACTGGATCGGGGACCAGATCGAAACCGGGCTGACCCTCGACCGGGAAGGTCATGACCTGCGCGATCTGTGGCTGGCGGTTTTCCAGACCTATACCTGCGCCTGCTACGACGCCCGCGATCCGATCATCGCGCTTTAAGGCGCCAACAACCAGACGCAGCGGCGCCTGGGCGCCCGGCAGGAACGGCTGCGCGTCATTCCCAACGGCATCGACGCGGACCGTTTCGCGCTTATGGAGCGGGCCTGCGATCCTGTGCGTCCGCTGGTGGCGCTGATCGGCCGGGTCGTGCCGATCAAGGATATAGAGACCTTCATCAGGGCTGCCGCGCTCGTTCTGGCGGAAATGCCGGCAGTCCGCTTCGCCATATTGGGCCTCTGGACGAAGACCCCGATTATGCGGCGGATTGCGAGGCGCTCGTCACCGAATTGGGCGTCGGCAACGCCGTGCAGTTCGCCGGGCGGGTCAATGTGGCGGAATGGCTGCCCCGCATCGACCTCATCGTCCTCACCAACCTGTCGGAAGCGCAGCCGCTCGTCATATTGGAAGGGGACGCCTGCGGAGTGCCCGTGGTGGCCCCCGACGTCGGCAGTTGCTGGGAAATGATCGAAGGGCGGGCGCCCGCCCTGGAACGGCCCGGCGGCATCGTCACCCAATTGGTCAATCCGGAGTGCACGGCGGCGGCGATCCTCGATCTGCTGCGCGCTCCGTCCTTGCGCCGCGCCATGGGGGAGGCGCTACGCGAACGCGTGATCAAGGATTATGGCCGCAGCGCCATCATCGCGGAATATCGGCATATCTATGATGCCCTTAGCGCCAGGGCGATCTAGGGTCAGTGCTCCCTGAAGGACAGCCAGAGCGATTGAGTCAGCGGTTCGAACGCATATTGCAGCGCCGTCCGCCCCCGCAACGGCACCAGAACCTGTACCGGCATCCCGGCCTTCAGGTTGAAATCCTTGCCCCGCACGCCCTTGATGGTTTCGATTTCCTTCGAAGGCACGGTCACCTCCGCCGTGTAGAATGACAGGCCGGCCTTTTCATCCTGGAAGCTGTCCGCCGAGAGCCGTGTGATCTGGCCGTCCATGATCGGCAGGTCGCGTTCATGCAGGCCGTTGAAGCGGATCTGGGCTTTCTGGCCCACCTTCAGGTCGTCGATGTCGTCCGGCGCGACGCGCGCCTCTATGACCAGACCTGCCCGGTCCGGGACGATGTCCATCAACTTCTGTCCGGGGGAAATCACCCCGCCGACGGTGAAGATGGTTAGCCCGACGATCGTGCCGGTCGCCGGGGCGCGAATCTGGAGCCGGGCAAGCTGATCCTTCGCTGCGCGATATTTGGGCAGCACTTCGTTGAGCGAGAATTCCACATCGCGCAATTCCGACGCGGCCCGTTCCTTATAGGCTTTTTCGGCTTCCAGCGCCTTCAGCCGGTTTTCCCCCGCTTCCGCGCCGGATCGGGCGATGCTGGCGGAAAATTGCCCCTCCTGTCCCTGCAGATCGGCCCGCGCCCGTTCCAGCGCCCTGATCCGCGATTTGGAAACGAAGCCCTTTTCCGCCACGTCGCGCAGGCTTTCCAGCTCTTCCCCGATCAGCCGGGCCTGCTCCGAAGATGCCGCCAGTTGCGAATGATAGCCCCGCGCCGTCTCTTGCACCTGGCTGGCCTGTTCGCGCAGCACGCCGGTCTGCGCCGTCAGCACCGAGGAACGTGCATTGAACTGCGTCAGTTGAAGGTGGATCGCTTCCTCCGCATCCTCCTTCTCCTGTCCCTTGAGCGTGGCGAATTCGGCGGGCCATTCGACAAGGCTCGCGCCCAATTGCTCGGCTATCAGCCTGGCCCGCTGCGCCCTGAGTTCGATATATTGCGTGCCGTACATGCGGGCCTGAGCCCGGACTTCGGCGGACGCCAGCTCCATCAGCGGCTGTCCTTGCTGGACATGCTGTCCTTCCTTGACGAAGATCGCGCCCACCACGCCGCCGTCGCGATGCTGCACCGATTGCCGCTGTCCCGACACGGTCAGCCGGCCGGGCGCATAGGCGGCCGCGTCCAGCCGCGCAAAGGCCGCCCAGCCCAGGAACAGGACGAAGAAGAGGACAGCGATGATGGTGCCGGTCCGCATGTCGCGATCCGGCCGGTCGTCGATGATTTCGGCGCTGCTTCCGGCGGGATAATAAAGCTCGACGGCTCCGCTGGCGTCCCTGATCTGAACCTCCCCCATGGCCGCCCTATCCCTCCGCAGTCTGTGGCGGGGCAACATGCTCTTCGGACCGGATCGCCTTCAACCGTCCCAGCACTTCATCGCGTCCGCCGAAGGCCTCCATCCGTCCGTCGCGCATCACCATGATCTTGTCGACCACGCCCAATATCCCCATGCGATGGGCAACGATGATGACCGAGGCGTTCTTCTTCTTGAGGTCGGCCAGCGTCGCCACCAGCCGCACCTCGCCCTCCGCGTCGAGATGGGCGTTGGGCTCGTCCAGAAAAACGAGCGGCGGCGCGCCGTAAAGCGCCCTGGCGAGCCCCACGCGCTGCGCCTGCCCGGCGGAAAGCCCGCGCCCGCCCCAGCCGAGCGTCAGATTATAGCCGCCCGGCAGATGCTGGATCATGTCATGCGCGCCGCTCAGCCGGGCTGCCTCGATCACGCCATTGTCGATGGCTTCCTCATCGTCCGACAGGAAATTGCCGAAGCGCGCGATATTCTCCTTGATCGTGCCGGCGAACAGCGAGGTATCCTGCGGCAGATAGCCGACGAAGCCGGCCAGCCGCTCCGAATCCCAATCCTGAATGTCCGCGCCGTCATAGCGGATCGATCCGCGCAGGGGACGGGCTGCGCCGGACAGCATGCGCAAAAGGGTCGACTTGCCTGCGCCGCTCGGTCCGACGATGGCGATGACTTCGCCCGGCTCCACGGTGAAGCTGATGTCGGCCAGGATCGGCCTGTCGAGGCCAGGGGTGAAATAGGTCAGATGCTCGACCGCGATATGGCCGATCGGCGCGGGCAGCCGGGTAAGCGCGATGTCGGCGTCCCGCCCGGCCAGCAGATCGTTGAGCGTTTCATAGCTCGCCCGCGCATGGACGACGCTGCGCCACGCGCCCAGCAATTGGTCGATCGGCGCCAACGCTCGCCCGATCAGGAAGGAGGAGGCGAAGATCGCGCCCGCCGAAATCTGGTTGTTGATCGCCAGCCAGGCGCCCAGCCCTAGGGCCAGCGATTGCAGGATCAGCCGGATGAACTTGCTGATGGCGACATAATGGCCGCCCGAAAAGCTTGCCTTGGCCTGAAGGTTGAGCATCGCCTGGCGTTCGATCAGATGACGCCGCACCAGCGCGCCCCGCATGCCAAGGGCGCGGATGACCTCCGCCCCGGCCAGCGTCTGTTCCTGGCTGACATAGGCCTTGTTCGCGGCTTCATTGGCCTGCTTCAGCGGCGCGTTGGTCTGCCTTTCGTTGCACAGCGCGATGAAGAGGAGCAGGCCGCCGCCCACCACCGCCATCGCCGCGATCGCCGGATGGATCAGGAAGCAGACGATGACGTAGACGGGGCTCCAGGGAAAATCGAAGATCGACAGGATCGTCGGTCCCGTCAGCGCCTGCCGCAGCGTGTCGAATTCGCGCAGAACCTGCTTGTTCATCGTCTCGCCGGTCGAGCCGCGCCCACTCAGGGTGGTGTCGAGCAACAGGCCGGCAAGCTGCCGGTCGAACCGGATGCTCGCCCGCACCAGCAGGCGGGATCGCACCTGTTCGAGCAGCGCCAGCGTCGCGATAACGAAGATGATGATGACGGTCAGAAAGAATAGTGTAAGTCTGCCCTGTCCGGCGACCACGCGATCATAGACCTGCAGCATATAAAGAACGGGTCCGATATAAAGGACGTTCATCAATGCGCTGAATATCAAAGAAGAAAGAAAATGGCGCCTGCACGATGACAGTGCGGCTTTCATCGGGGCGGCTGGTTTATGAAGGTCACGCAACATAAGCTCCGCCTCGTCCTGCCATATGGGCTATATTATTAGCACTATGTCCGTTGTTCTACTATAGTGTTTTGCCGATTTTTCGTAAATATAACCAATAGCATAGATGCGCAACCGTACCGCAATGGTGCAGTTCCCCGTCCCGCATCGCGCCCCCTTTCACGCCATGGCGATGCGGATCAGAGCGTCCATGTTCACATGCTCTTCCAACTGCGCCGCGATCTGATCCAGCGCTTCATCCACCGAAGCCCGATAGTCGACCGATGTGGATTCATGGCCAAGCCGCGCCAGGAATGCCGAGCGCAGGCCCGTGCTGGCGAACAGGCCGTGGATATAGGTGCCCATGACCATGCCGTCCTTGCTGGACCCGCCATCGGGCCGGCCGGCGTCCATGACGGCGAAAGGCCGCGTGCAATCCGGGCCGCTCGTCACGCCGACATGCATCTCATAGCCTGAAAATGCCTGGCCCAGCGCGATTCCGTTCGTCCTTTCCAATGTCTTGACCGGGGTCAGGCGGGTTTCCACATCCAGCAGGCCCAGGCCATCGACAGTGGCCGCCGGTCCCTCGATCCCGTCCGGATCGTCGATCCTGCGGCCCAGCATCTGATAGCCGCCGCAAATGCCCAATATCGGCCGGCCGCGCCGGTGATGGGCGCGAATGTCGATGTCCCATCCCTGATCGCGAACCGCCTGCAAATCCGCGATGGTGGCTTTGGAGCCGGGGAGGATGATCAGCGCTGCCTCCGCCGGGATGGGCTGGCCCGGCGGCACCATGACGACATCGACGCTGGGTTCCAGTTTCAGCGGGTCGAGATCGTCGAAATTCGCGATGCGCGGCAGGATCGGGCAGGCGATCACCAGCCGTTCGCCCGGGGAACCTTGCCTGCGCTCCAGCACCACGGCGTCCTCGCTCGGCAGACGGCTGGCTTGGCTCAGCCAAGGGACGACGCCAAAGCCCCGCCAGCCGGTCAATTGCTCGATATGGCGATAGCCGTCCTCGAACAGCGCGGGATCGCCCCGGAATTTGTTGATCAGGAACCCGCGGATCATCGCCGCGTCGGCCGGATCGATCACCGCCTGCGTTCCGGCGACCGCCGCGATCACGCCGCCCCGGTCGATGTCGCCCACCAGGATCACTGGCACGTCGGCAGCCCGTGCAAAGCCCATATTGGCGATGTCGCCTGCCCGCAGATTGACCTCGGCGGGCGATCCCGCGCCTTCCACCACGACGATGTCGCATTGCGCCTGCAACCGGCGATAGCTGGCCAGCACCGCATCCAGCAACTCGCCCCGCGCCGACCGGAAATTGTCGCTGCCCAATTTCCCCCGCACCTGGCCATGGACGACAAGCTGCGACGTGCGGTCGGCCTGCGGTTTCAGCAGCACCGGGTTCATATCCGTATGCGGTTCGACCCCGGCGGCGATGGCCTGGAGCGCCTGCGCCCGGCCGATCTCTCCGCCATCCATGGTGACGGCGGCATTGTTGGACATGTTCTGCGGCTTGAAGGGCCGGACCCGGTATCCGCGCCGCACCAGCGCGCGGCAAAGACCGGCGACCAGCACGGATTTGCCGACGTCCGATCCCGTTCCCTGAAGCATGATGGCAGCCATGGGGCCGCTCCTGCATGGCGCGGGCGGCGGATACAAGCCTTTAGAAGCTTAAAAGGCGCTGCGCCGCATCTCCACGGCGTCCAGGAGCATGCCGCCGGCCATGAACACGCTGCCCGTGCAGGCCAGCGCCAGCAGATGCCCGCCGGTGCCGGGATATTGCTGCATATAGACAAAGCCCCGCTCAGTGGCGCCAAGCGCCAGGGCGTAGATCACCAGAAACGCCTCGAACTTGGTCTTGATGGTGAAGAGGCGCTTGATCCGTTCCATCCGATTCCACTCGGCCTGTCGCTAGGGAATTAAATCGCCCGAAAGCCGCAAATGGTCAACAAGCGTTAACCATGATTGTTCGATGCGGGCGATCAGCCGGGTGTCCGCCAGATCGTCGGCCGCTATGCTTTCGGGCCAATAGTCCCGGACGATGTCGGCAATGCCGTCCAGCTTCGCCTCGTCCACCAGGAAGCGGGGATCGATATTGGCCGGATCGGCCACGACGCGTAGGCGCAGGCAGGCGGGGCCGCCGCCATTGGCCATGGACTGGCGCACGTCGACGGGCACCAGCTTCCGGATGGGGCCGTTGCCCGCGACCATCTGTTCCAGCCAGGACCATATGGCCGGCATGTCCCGCGCCTCGGTCGGCAGGATCAGCGCCATGGTGCCATCGGGCAAGGTCACGAGCTGCGCGTTGAAAATATAGCTGCGGATCGCGTCGGACAGGCTGATGGCGCTGGCGGGAACCTCGACGATCTCGACCGACGGCAGTTTCTCCCGCAGGTCGGCGTAGAATCGCTCCTTGTCGGCAAAGGCCTGTTCATGGGTGAAGAGCACGCGCTCATTGGCGACGGCGACGACGTCATTGTGGAAGGCGCCCGCCGCGATCGCCTCTTCGGACTGCATGACGAACAGCGCGCGTTCCGGATCGAGCTGATGCAGCCGGGCGACGGCCTTGCTCGCCTCGACATGCTGGCGGGCAGGGAAGGGGCCGCCGGACTGGCCGTAGACGAAAACCTCCACGCCCGCCGCGCCGTGGTGGTCGCAGAGGCGCATATGATTGGCCGCGCCCTCATCGCCAAAGGGGGCGGGAACGGGACCGTGGACGGCAAAGGCGCTCCGGTCGGAGAAGGCGAGTCGCAATTGGGCGAGCGTCTGCGGCCATTCATGGCTGCGATGCGGCATGGTGACGAGATTGGCGACCGTCAGATGCGTGCGTCCGTCCGCCGTGTCGGGCGCGGGCGACACCGTGGCGGCATTGGCCGCCCACATGGAGGATGCCGACATGGCGGCAGCGCGGATATGCGCTTCCGCATTGCCGACATCGGTTCCCAGCGCCGCCAGCCATGCGCCGTCGGGCCGCCATTGCGGCAGGAACAGCCCCTGCGTCAGCCCCAGGCGCAGGTTCGACCGCATCTTCTCGATCCCCTGCAACGCCGCCGCCTTGGGGTAGGACACCGCCCCAGCATTGCGCGATGAGGCCAGATTGCCGAGACTAAGGCCCGCATAATTGTGGCTGGGGCCGACCAGCCCGTCGAAATTAATTTCCCTCGCCGTCATGCCCGTTCCGCCATGGTGAAATTCTGCCCCGGCTCTAGCCCCAGCAATTGGACCGAATCCCGGTCGAGCGACAGGCTGCCATCGTCCCGCTCGACGACGAAGCCATAGGTGCAGCGATAATCCGCCAGCCGCCCGGTCGCGACCAGCACCTTGTCCCCGCCCTTTTCATGCACCGCGCCCAGCGTGACGTCGGCGGCATGGGCGATGGTGCGCAGCGAATTGATCTGCCCCACCATGGTCGGGCCGCCGTCGAAAATGTCGACATAGCCCGGATTGGTGAAGCCTTCCGTCTCCAGCATCCGCATTGCCGCCCGGCCATTGGGGTGCGGCATGCCAATGACGCCGCGCGCGCTGTCGGTCAGCATGGCGGTATAGATCGGCGTCTTGGGCATCAGGTCCGCGATGAACTGGTTGCCGTTCACCGCATTGAACTCGTCCGCCTCCTGAAAGCTCATGCCGAAGAAGCGTCCGGCGAGACCGTCCCAGAAGGGCGATCCGCCCGCCTCGTCAATCACGCCGCGCAGTTCCGCGATGATCCGCTCCCCGAAGCGGGCGCGATGATTGCGGATGTAGAGATAGCGGCTGCGCGCCAGCAACAGGCCCAGCCCTTCCGCCCGCTCGCGGGGATGCAGGAACAGGCCGCCGACTTCGGTCGATCCCTCCAGATCAGTGACGAGCGAGAGCATCTCGGCCCGGAACGTCCGCGAAAGCTCCCGGCTATGTTGGGTCAGCACGCCCAGCCGATAGGAATAGAAGGGCCAGTTCTGCCCCACCTTGCTGAATATCTGGCAGGTGCCGCGAACCTGTCCGGTCTGGCTGTTTTCCAGCACCATGACGATCAATTCGTCCTCCACGCCCTCGGTCTGGCGCGCGAGGGCCTGCCCGGTCCGCTCCAGCTTGGCGGCGAGCGATTTGCGGTCCGGGGGCAGGTTGGTGAAGCCGCCCCCGGTCAGCTTCGCCATCTCGTAAAGGGTCTGCAGATCGTCGGCACGCGCCGTGCGCATGAAAAAACTCACGCCTTCATCCCTTTCGTGAAACGTCCCTCGGCCATCCGAAGCAGCGCCAAGGCCGACAATTGCGCCCGTTCGACCAGGCTGTCGACGATCAGATATTCCGAATCGCTGTGAATATTGCCGCCGCGCACGCCCATCGTGTCGACCACAGGCACGCCGCAGGCCGCGATATTATTGCCGTCGCACACCCCGCCCGTGTCCCGCCAGGCGATGGAAAGGCCCAGATCGGCCCCGCATTGCCGGACGAGGCCGAACAACGCCTCTGCCTGCGCGTCCATCGGCTTGGGCGGACGGCCGAAGCCGCCATGCCGGTGAAGAGTCACGTCATGCTCCTGCGCAACCTGCGCCATGGCGTTCTTCAGCAATGTGTCCGCAACCTGTTCGTCGGCGGGCGTCTTCGGCCGGAAATTGACGTGCAGGACGGCATGGTCGGGCACGACATTATTGGGACTGCCCCCCTCGATCTTCGCCGGGTTGCAGGAAAAGCCGGTCCCGCTGCCCGCCTTCAGCCGCAGCGCAAGATCAGCCGCCGCCAGCAGCGCGTTGCGGCCATCCTGCGGATTGCGCCCGGCATGCGCGCTCTTGCCCGTTACGACGACGGCGAAATTGCCACTGCCCGCTCGCGCACCCGCCAAAGTCCCGTCAGGCAAAGCCGGTTCATAGGTGAAGGCGGCCAGCTTGCCCGCCGCGACCTGCCGCAGCAGCGCGGCGGAGGACGGGCTGCCGACTTCCTCATCGCTATTGATGATGACGTCATAGCCCAGCCGCTCCGCGCCCGGCGCCGTTTCGACTGCCTTCAGGGCCGCCAGCATGACGGCAAGCCCGCCCTTCATGTCCGCCACGCCCGGCCCGTTCAAGGTCGCCGGATCGATCCATCGCAGCCCCTGAAAGGAATGATCCGCCGGAAAGACCGTATCCATATGGCCAGTGAGCAGGACCTGCACCGGCGCCTCTGGCCGGACCGAGAGGCGGAGATGGCTTCCATGGGCGAGCAGGTCCAACCGGCCATCGGGCCGGACCGCCTCGACAGGGTCGGGATCGACAAGGGAAATCGCGCCCGGCAATCCGGCAAAGGCATCCGCCAGCATTGCCGCCATGGTCGCGAGGCCGGGCAGATTGCGCGATCCGCTGTTCACCCCCGCCCATTTTTCGGTCTGAGCCAGCATGGGCGCTTCTGCCGCGCTTTCCATGACGCTCCGTTCGAACGACGAAATGCCTCTCATGCCGCCGACCCTATCAGAGCGGAGGCGGCGCCTCCACCCCCGGCCCTAAAAGTCGCCGTCCGCCTAGAAATCGTAGGTGAGGGTCAGACGGCTCAACGTATCGAAATCCCGCGCCGACAGCAGCGTCTCCGATTCATATTGCACATTGTAGGAAAAGGCCGCCGACCAGCGCGTCCCCACCTTCGTCACCAGCGATGTCAGCGAATTGAGCGTATAGACATCGCTTTCCGCATAGCCCGACGCGACCTGCTTGAAGATCAGCGTCGGCGCCAGCCGCCAGGCGAAGTCCATGGAGGCGCGGGCTCCCAATTTGGTCTCCCGCTCACCGATGATATATTTGGCGTGACGGATCGAGGGGCCAGCATCCAGCGAAAGATCGATCGGTTTGCTGACGATCACCTTGTAACCGATGCCCGCCGAGGCGGTGTAGCGCTCGTCATAGCCGATCGAGGTGTCCCGCTCGAACTGCGTCAGGCCGTAGACAAAGCCCCTGGGATCGAACTCATAGCGCGGCTCGTAGCTCGCAGTATAGCGTTCGCGTGACGTCACGCCGTTGGCGCGCCGGTAATCGATGCTGGCGGCCAGCTTGTGCGACCATTGGATGCCCGTCCGCTTGATTGCGGCGCTGGCGCTGATGCCGAGTTCGGTCGTGGAGCCGGTCGAGCGGAATCCGCCGGCTTCGACCTTGCCCGTCCATAATTCGGTGAAGCGGGCTTCCCGAATCACGGTTTCCTGCGTGGCCTTGGTCCGTTCCTTCCAACTGTTGACCATGCGCTGGATTTCGTCGGCGGAGCCGGGATTGGTCTGCTTGGCGATCTTGGCGACCGTCGCGATCTCCGTCTCATTGCCGTTGGCGATCGCAGCCTCCAGCATCTCCCGCACCGATGGCGGCAGAAGGACGGGATAGTCGGCCCAGGCCGGCGTCGACAGCAGGAGGGGAAGAACGGCCAGGCAATAACGCATGCGCCTTCTCATACCGGCATGGCAGCGGATTTTAACCCTCTTTCAGATCAAGTCCCTGAATTCCTGCAATATGTCGCGATAGAGCTTGCGTTTGAACGGCACGATCAGGTCCGGCAGGCTCTCCGGCTCGGTCCATTTCCATTCGCGAAATTCCGGATGCGCGGTCTGGATGTCGATGTCCTCGTCGACGCCAAGAAAGCGCGCGAGGAACCAATATTGCCGCTGGCCGCGATATTTGCCGCCCCACAGCTTGCCGATCAGTTCCGGCGGCAGATCGTAGAAATGCTCTTCGCGCGCCTTGGCGATGATCTCCACATGCTCGCGGACGATGCCCGTCTCCTCATGCAGTTCGCGCAGAGCGGCCGCCTTCATGTCTTCGCCGTCATCGATGCCGCCTTGCGGCATCTGCCAGGCTTCGACCGCATTATCGATCCGCTGGCCGACGAAAACCTTGCCATCCATGTTGACGAGCATGATCCCGACGCAAGGCCGGTAGGCGAGTTCTGAATCATTCGGCATCGACGCCATCATAGTCCCCGTCGTTATCCCCAGCATGCCGCCCAGGCATGGCGCCCGGCTAGCCGCTTTGTGCAGTGCGAGAATAATCGGCGCCACGCCGCGCGTCCATGGCGGAAAACAAATCAAGCGGCGATTTGTGCAGCGCTTCGCATCAAATGGGGACAAAGGCTTGGAACCGCGCCCCGGCCATGGCATGCCCGCCCTTATGCCGGACCCCGTTCTCCTCTGGTTTCGCCAGGACCTGCGCCTTGCCGATCAGGCCGCGCTGGCCGCCGCTGCGCGGGAAGGGCCGGTGATTCCCGTCTATGTGCTGGACGACAAGGTGGCCCGGCAGTGGAAAATGGGCGGAGCGTCGCGCTGGTGGCTGCATCACAGCCTGACGAGCCTGGAGCAGAGGCTGCGGGAAAAGGGTTCCCACCTGATCCTGAGGCAAGGGGATTGCGTAGAGGAACTTGTCGCCCTTGCCGGGGAAACAGGGGCAAGGCGCGTTCATGCACTGCACCATTATGAGCCCTGGTGGCGCAATGCGGAGAAGGCGCTCGCCAAGAGGCTGGAGCTGTGCCTGTACGACGGCGCGTTGCTGCTGCCGCCGGGCGCCGTGCGGACGGGCGGGGGGAACAGCTATCGGATCTACACGCCGTTCGCGCGCGCGGTGATGGAACAGATGCCGCCCGCGACGCCGGTTTTCGCGCCTTCCCGCATTCATCCACCCGCGCAATGGCCGAAAAGCGATTCGCTCGAGGATTGGGGTCTTTTGCCGAAGAAGCCGGATTGGGCGGCTGCCTTTTCGGGCGACTGGACTCCAGGGGAGGAGGGGGCGAAAGCCAATGTGGCGGCATTTCTGGACGAAGCGGCCGATTATGACAGGGCGCGCAACCTGCCGTCGCGGGAGGGGACTTCACGCCTGTCGCCCCATCTCCATTTCGGGGAGGTTTCTCCCGCCTATGTCTGGCATCGGGTCGCCGGGGCGTCCGGCGATGCGACGACTTTCCTCAAGGAGCTGATCTGGCGCGACTATGCCCATACCCAGATCTGGGCGATGCCCACTTATGGCTCGGAAAATGCCCGGGCCGCGTTCGACGCCATGCCCTGGCGCGATCTTCGGGAGGCCGGGAGCGATTTCAAGGCGTGGAAAACCGGGCGCACGGGCTACCCCATCGTCGATGCGGGCATGCGCCAGCTTTGGACGACCGGCTGGATGCACAATCGCGTGCGGATGATCGCGGCGAGTTTCCTGATCAAGCATCTGCTGATCGACTGGCGTCATGGCGCGCGCTGGTTCTGGGATACGCTGGTCGACGCGAGCTACGCCAACAACAGCGTCAACTGGCAATGGGTTGCGGGCAGCGGCGTCGACGCCAATATCTTCTCCCGCATCATGGCGCCCCTGACCCAGTCGGAAAAGTTCGACGCCGCCGGCTATATCAGGACATGGGTGCCGGAACTGGCGCATCTGGACGATGATCATATTCACGACCCCGATTCTCATAGCGTGCGTTCACCCGATTATCCGGCCAAATGCATCGGCCACAGGGAGGGGCGGGAAAGGGCTTTGGCGGCCTGGCGCCACAGCAGGCCATGATTGCGATGCCGTAAACCATCGTGCAGAATGGAAAAATGAACGCCATTGATCCCCGTCGCGGCAAGGCGGCAGTGCCGGTGAGGAGACCGTTGGACCGCCGCAGCCATGGCTGGCCGGGACAACTTGCAGGTCGTTTGTTCCACAAGCTGCTCGACCGCATCGACCAGGGGCTGGAGAAGGGTTCGCTGCACGCCATTCTGCCCGACGGCAGCCAGCGTTTGCTGGGCTGCCGCGCACCGGGGCCGGAATGCGAGGTGCAACTGCTCCGCTGGCGGGCGCTCCTTCGCCTGATCGCGGGCGGGTCGGCGGGCTGGTATCGGGCCTGGGCGCGGGGGGAATGGACCAGTCCCGACCCGGTTCCGCTTTTCGCGCTGTTCATGGCCAATGCCATTGCCCTGGGCAATGTCGCCCGGCCGCATGGACCGGCGCGCTGGATCGGCCGGGCGGTGCACTGGGCGCGCCGCAACAGCCGCAAGGGTTCCCGCCGCAACATCGCCTATCATTATGATCTGGGGAATGATTTCTACGCGTTGTGGCTCGACAGCGGCATGCATTATTCCAGCGGCCTGTTCCGCGATCCGGACGACCGGATCGAAAGCCTGGAACGGGCGCAGCAGAGGAAGGCCGACGCCATAATCGACCGGCTCGACCTTAGCGAAGGCGATTCGCTGCTGGAGATCGGCTGCGGCTGGGGCGGGCTTGCCGAACAGGCGATGGCGCGCTGTCCGATCCGCTATGACGGCCTTACCCTTTCCGTCGAGCAGGCGCATTATGCCCGCGACCGGCTGGGGTCCGGCGCCAACATCATCTTGCGGGATTATCGCGACGCCCAGGGGCAATATGACGCGATCGCCAGCGTGGAGATGATGGAAGCGGTTGGGGAACGCTACTGGCCCGCCTATATCGCCGCCATCGCCCGGCTGCTCAAGCCGGGAGGCCGGGCCGCGATCCAATATATATTGATCGATGACGCGATATTCGAAAGCTATGCCCGCGGGGCCGACTTCATCCAGACCTATATATTTCCGGGCGGCATGCTGGTTTCCGAAAGCCGCTTTCGCGCCCTGGCGGAAGCGCAGGGTTTGGAATGGCGCGATGTGCGGCGCTTTGGGCTACACTATGCCGAAACGCTCAGGCGGTGGCGGGAGCGCTTCGACCGGGCGATCGACAAGGGATTGCTGCCCGCCAGCTTCGATCAGCATTTCGTCGATCTCTGGCGCTATTATCTGAGATATTGCGAAGGCGGCTTTCGCGGCGGCACCATCGATGTCGCGCAAGTTACGCTGGTGAAGCGGGTTTAGGGTAAGCGGAAATGTTGTTTAGTGCAGGGCAGCTATGGGTGGTTGGTGGACGTTGAGTTCGCCCTGGGGTAAAACGTGCTCCTGCGAAGGCAGGAGCCCAGTCCCGCCCTCCGTATATCGTCGCACCTCTGAACTGGGTTCCTGCCTTCGCAGAAACACGGCGCGCCTGGGCCTTAGTCGATGCGCGTCCGGTATCCGTCGGGCGTATCCGCAACGACCAGGTCGAGAATCGCCTGACCCACAACAGCCGGATCTTTGAGGTCCGCCGGATCTTCACCCGGAAAGGCCCGCGCGCGCATCGCCGTGCGCGTTGCGCCGGGATCGACGATATGGGTGCGGATGGCGGAAATATTCTTCACCTCCGCGCCATAAGCGCCGACCAATGTTTCGAGCGCCGCCTTCGAAGCCCCATAGGCGCCCCAATAAGCCCGCGGCTCCGCGCCGACCGAGGAAGTGATGCCGATCACCCGCGCATCGCGGCTCGCCCGGAGCATGCCGTCAAAGGCGGCGATCAGCGCCTGCGGCGCGGCGACGTTGAGCGTCAGGAGCCGCGCAAATTCCTTGGCGTCGATGGCTGGCACCGAAGCAAGGCTGCCCAGCGTCGCCGCGTTGAGGACCAATATGTCGAGCGCCTGCCAACGCCCGGAAATGGCCTGCGCCAATCGTCCGACGCTTTCCCCGTCGATCAGGTCCAGCGGCGCGATGGTGGCGCTTCCGCCGGCCTGATGGATGCGGTCTTCCACCTCTTCCAGCCCGCCGCTGGTCCGGGCGGTCAGGATGACATGCGCGCCGGCGGCGGCGAGCGCTTCCGCCGTGGCTGCGCCGATGCCGCGGCTGGCCCCGGTGACGAGGGCAAGCTTGCCGGAAAGAGGCTGGCCGGAAGGAGGCTGGCCAAAAGGAGGCTTGATCGACATGGAATATCCCTCGTGGGAGTCAGGAGGAAGCAAGCCGGAAGTCGAAAGCGCTTCCGGCCTGCCCATTGCATCGGGGAAGGGCGGTCAGACCACCCGTTCGGCCAGCAGTTCGAGCTGGTTCTGCACCACGGCTTCGTCCTGGTCGGTGAGCGTGGTCGGATAGTCGCCGGTGAAGCAGGCGTCGCAATATTGCGGCCGGATGTCCGCGCGCTTCGCTTCACCCAGCGCTTTGTACAGGCCATCGATCGAAATGAAGGACAGGCTGTCGGCGTGGATGAAATCCTGCATCCCGCCAATGTCCAGACGGTGCGCCAGCAGCTTGGTCCGTTCCGGCGTGTCGACGCCATAGAAGCAGCTATGCTTGGTCGGCGGGCTGGCGATGCGCATATGCACTTCCTTGGCGCCCGCTTCGCGCATCATCTGCACGATCTTGAGCGAGGTGGTGCCGCGCACGATCGAATCGTCGATCAGGACGATGCGCTTGCCCTCGATCAAGGCGCGGTTGGCGTTGTGCTTCAGCTTCACGCCCAGATGGCGGACCTTGTCGCCCGGCTGGATGAAGGTGCGGCCGATATAGTGCGAGCGGATGATGCCCAGTTCGAAGGGGATGCCCGATTTTTGCGCATAGCCGATCGCCGCGGGAACGCCGCTGTCGGGCACGGGAATGACATAGTCCGCCTCGACCGGGTTTTCGATGGCCAACTGCGCGCCAATCGCCTTGCGGACGGAATAGACGCTGGAGCCGTCGACGACCGAATCGGGGCGGCTGAAATAGACATGCTCGAAGATGCAGGGGCGGGCGTGCGTCTCGCCAAAGGGGCGGTGGCTGCGCACTTCGCCGTCATGGGTGACGATGACCAGCTCGCCCGGATCGATCGAGCGGACATGCTCCGCCCCCACCACGTCGAAGGCGACGGTTTCGGAAGCGAAGATGATCGAATCGCCCAGCTTGCCCATCACCAGCGGCCGGATGCCCAACGGATCGCGGCAGGCGACCATGCCTTCGGAAGTCATGACGATCAGCGAATAGGCGCCCTCGACCTGCTTCAGCGCGTCGATGAATTTGTCGAGCAGCGTGCGGTAGGTGGATGTCGCCACCAGATGGATGATGACCTCTGTATCGGAGGTCGACTGGAAGATGGAGCCGCGGCGGATCAATTCGCGGCGCAGCTTCATGGCGTTGGAGATATTGCCGTTATGCGCGACGGCGAAACCGCCGGAACTCAGTTCGGCATAAAGCGGCTGGACGTTGCGCAGCGAGGTTTCGCCGGTGGTCGAATAGCGGACATGGCCGCAGGCGGCGGTGCCGGGAAGGCCCCGAATCACCTCATCGCGGTCGAAATTGCCCGCCACATGCCCCATCGCCCGATGGGTGTGGAAATCATGACCGTCCCAGCTCGTGATGCCGGCCGCTTCCTGGCCGCGATGCTGGAGCGCGTGAAGGCCAAGGGCGACCATGGCGGAGGCGGTGTCAGCGTTGAAGACGCCGAAAATGCCGCATTCCTCACGCAGCTTGTCGTCGTCGAACGGGTTCGTCGTAAACATGGGTTTTTGATGGTCCACTGCCAATCCTGACCGCTCCCATAGGGACGGCTTTCGCGCGCATATAGTGCGTCGATGACGATTTGTCGCCTGTCTGTCACAAAAAAGGGGCGCAACTGCGGCCAAGCGCGATTTTACGGCGACTTAAATTGGGAAAAAGGCCTACTGGCCTTGAGCCATTGGGGAGGCTAATAGCCTCTTCCCATGCATCGTTTCGCCAATCCTGCACGCTTCCTCAAAATTGCCCGGCCGCTGACGGTCTGGCTGTTCTGGCCGGGGCTGATCCTGTTGCTGGCCGGCGCTGGCTGCGGCCTGTTCGTGACGCCGGCGGATTATCTTCAGGGCGATACGGTGCGCATTCTCTATATTCATGTGCCCGCCGCCTGGCTCGGCATGGGGGGATGGACCGGCATTGCCGTCTCCGCGCTGATGCAACTGGTATGGCGTCATCCGCTGGCGGCGGTGGCGGGGCGCGCCATTGCCGTTCCCGGCGCCTTCTTCACCGCGATCTGCCTTGTCACCGGGTCGATCTGGGGGAGGCCGACCTGGGGAACCTGGTGGGAATGGGACGGACGCATGACCTCCATGCTCGTGCTCTTCTTCCTTTATCTCGGCTATATCGCGCTCGCCAATGCCAGCGCCCGGCAGGGCAGCGGCGGGGTGAGCCCCGTGACCGCCATTTTCGGGCTGGTCGGCGCGATCAACATCCCGATCATCAACCGGTCCGTGGTGTGGTGGAACAGTCTGCATCAGGGCCCCAGCATCACGCTGCGGGGGTCGAGCATCGATACCGCGCTGCTCTGGCCGCTCGGCTTCACGCTGGTCGGATTTACCTTGCTTTTCGCCGCGATCGTGCTGATGCGCATGCGCGCCATATTGGCGCAGAACAAGATCGAAGCGCGCATGCAGCGTTTGGCGCGAGGGTGAGGTTATGAACCAGTGGGCTTTCGTCATCGGCGCCTATGCGCTGACCTTATCGGGCACCGGCCTCATCAGCCTGCTTAGTTGGCGCGCGATGCGCCGCGCTGAAAGCAGGGCATCGGCGGACAGGACATGAAGGCGAAGCATCAAAGGCTGATCCTGGCCGTGGTGGCCCTGGCTGCGCTGATCGGCGCTGGCCTGCTGGCGGCTTCCGCGCTCAAGGACGAGGCGGCCTATTTCTACGCGCCCAATGACGTGAAGACCAAGGGCGTCGAGCCGGGCAAGGCGATCCGGCTGGGCGGCATGGTCGTCAAGGGCAGCCTGAAGCGCGCCAGCGACGGCGTCACCATCCATTTCGACGTCACCGACGGCAAGGCGACCGTTCCCGCGAGCTTCAAGGGCATCACGCCCGACCTGTTCCGCGAAGGATCGGGCGTCGTTGCGGAGGGGGCTTTCGACGCTGGCGGCACTTTCCAGGCTTCCAATCTGCTGGCCAAGCATGACGAACGCTACATGCCGCGCGAACTGGAAGGCATGCAATATGACGAGAAGACCCACAAGATGAAGGCGGATCGGTGAGCGAGCCCGACCTCCACACCCACCGACATGCTGAACTTGTTTCAGCATCCATCAGGCCCCGCGCTCCGCAATTCTATTGGGCGAAACGGGTTCTGAATCCGGTTCAGGGGCAACAAGCGTTTGAGGCGGGATTGGCAGCATGATCGCTGAAGCCGGCCTTGCCGCATTATGGCTCGCGGCATCTTTGGCGCTGCTTCAGCTTGCTTTGGCGGCTATCGGCCTGGCGGGCGGCAAGAGCGAATTGCTGGGCGCGATCCGCCCCGTGGCTGTGGCGCAGGGGGTATTGACCGCTCTGGCCTTTGCCCTGCTGATCACGCTGTTTCTGCGGTCCGACATGTCGGTCCTGCTGGTCGCCACCAACAGCCATTCGATGAAGCCGTGGCTCTACAAATTCGCTGGCACCTGGGGCAATCACGAAGGGTCGATGCTGCTCTGGGTGACGGTGATGGGCGTCGCCGGTTCGGCCGTCGCCTTGTTCGAGCGGGCTTTGCGGCGTGAAACCCATATGGCGACGCTGGGCGGGCAGGCGGCGATCAGCCTCGGTTTCTACGCCTTCCTGCTGTTCGCCTCCAATCCCTTCGCGCGGATCGATCCGCCAGCAGCGGATGGGCAGGGGCTCAATCCGCTGTTGCAGGACCCCGGTCTCGCCTTCCACCCACCGACGCTTTATCTGGGCTATGTCGGCCTGTCCGTCGCCTTTTCCTTTGCTGTCGGTGCGCTGCTGACCCGGCAGGTGGACGCCGCCTTCGCCCGCGCCATGCGGCCCTGGGTGCTGGGCGCATGGATATTGCTGACGCTCGGTATCACGGCGGGCAGCTATTGGGCCTATTATGAGCTGGGTTGGGGCGGCTGGTGGTTCTGGGACCCGGTCGAAAATGCCTCGCTCATGCCCTGGCTGGCGGCGACGGCGCTGCTGCATAGCGTGACCGTGCTGGCCACCCGCGACGCCCTGCGCGCCTGGACGGTGATGCTGGCGGTGGTCGCCTTCTCCATGTCGATGGTTGGCACCTTCCTTGTCCGGTCGGGTATCTTGACCAGCGTCCATGCTTTCGCCGTCGATCCGGAGCGCGGGACTTTCATTCTGGCGCTGCTCGGCATCTATATCGGCGGGGCGCTGGCGCTGTTCGGCTGGCGCGTGGGCGCGGTTCGCGAAGGCGCGCCGTTCGAGCTAGTCAGCCGGGAAACCATGCTGGTCGTCAACAATCTGCTGCTCACGGTGATTCTGGGTCTGGTGCTGATCGGCACGCTCTATCCGCTGCTGACCGAAGCCTTCGGTCATAAGGTATCCGTGGGCGCGCCCTATTTCGACCGCATCGCAGGCCCGATCGCGCTGGCGCTGATGATCGTGATGATCCTGGGGCCGCTGACCCGCTGGCGGCGGGATCGGATACGGGAAGTGACCCGGCGCATGGCGGTCCCGCTGACGGTCGGAGGATTGGTTTTCCTGACGCTGGCGGCATTGGCCTGGGGCCGGATCGGGATATTGCCCTTCCTTGGCCTGGTGATCGCGTTGGCGGTCGCGGTGGGCAGCGTCGCGCCGCTCTGGAAGCGCAACCTGCGCCGGACGCCGCTCTTCACCTGGGGCATGGTGATCGCTCATCTCGGCTGTGCCGTCAGCTTGGCCGGCATGGCCTGCGATTCGGCCTTCACAGTGGAGAAGCTGGTAACCGCTCGCCCCGGCGACACGGTGGAGACGGCGGGCTGGACGCTCCGTTTCAAGCAGATTTTGCCGATCGCGGGTGACAACTGGACCGCGCTCCAGGCCGATATGGAAGCGAGCCGCGACGGGGGCGAGCCAGTCCTGATACACCCGCAATCGCGTTTCTTCGCTTCTCCGCCAACGACCACGACCGAGGCAGCCTTGCTGACGCGGTGGAACGGGCAGCTTTATGTCGTGCTGGGGCAGGAGGCGGATGAAGGCCGCTGGCAGCTCCGCGTCTGGTGGAAGCCGTTCGTGACGCTAATCTGGTTCGGCGGCTTCCTGATCGCGCTGGGCGGCGCGCTGGCGCTTGTCGGGCGGGAGCGGCGCGGCTGGCTGCTCAAATGGCGTGCGCGAAAGGCCGTGGAGGCCCTCGCATGAGGAAGCTGCTCATCTGGTTGCCGCTGGCGCTGTTCCTCGGCTTTTTCGGGCTGTTCGCGAGCGGCTTGTTGCGTCCCGACGACCGGATCATCAGCTCGAAACTGGTGGGCAAGGCGCTGCCTGCCTTTGTCCTGCCTGCCGCCGCGAGCGATCGGCCGCCGCTGACCAGCGCCGAACTCGCGACCGGCAAGCCGCGCCTGCTCAACATCTTCGCAAGCTGGTGCTTGCCCTGCGCCGCCGAAGCGCCGCAATTGCTGGCGCTCAAGCAGGCGGGTGTGGAAATCGACGCCATCGCCATCCGCGATGCGCGGCCCGATGTCGACGCCTTCCTCAAGCGCTACGGCAATCCCTATTCCCGCATCGGCCTGGATGCGCGGAGCGAAGTACAGATCGCGCTGGGTTCGTCCGGCGTTCCCGAAAGCTTCATCATCGATGGAAAGGGCCGCATCGCCTACCAGCATGTGGGCGACATTCGCGAGGATGACGTGCCGATGATCCTCAAGCGGCTAAGGAACGCGCAATGAGGATGCTGATCGCCCTGCTCGCGCTGATGCTGAGCGCCCCCGTCCTTGCGCAGTCCGCCTTGCCGCCCGCGCCCTATGCCGACCGCCAGATCGAAGACCCGGCGCTGGAGAAAAAGGCGCGGACGTTGATGGAGACGATCCGCTGCCTCACCTGCCAGAGCCAGTCGATAGCCGACAGCAATGCCAGCATGGCCGGCGACCTGCGTTCCCAGATCCGCGAACGCATCATCGCGGGCGAGCAGCCCGAACATATCCGCGCCTGGCTGATCGAACGCTATGGCGATTGGGTGAGCTATGAGCCGACGGCCGAACCGATCCTCTGGCCGCTCTGGGCTGCGCCGCTGGTGCTTCTGGGGCTTGGGCTGCTGTTGCTGCGCGGGCGGATCAAGCGGAGGAGGCGGTCATGACGGGTTGGATCATCGCCTCCATATCGGTGATTTTCGTGAGCGCGGGACTGGTCTTGATCGGCCGGATACCTCGCCCGGCGTGGGAAATCACGGCGGCGGCCCTGCTGCTGGGCCTTGCCGGCTACGCATGGCAGGGGAAACCCGGATTGGCGGGCGCGCCCCGGCAGGCCGCCGACAAAGGCGGCGCGGATTTCGACGAGAAGCTTGCCGAACAGCGTCGGGGCCTTGCCGAACGCTATGGCAAGGCGGGCCAGTGGCTGATGCTGTCCGATGGCCTCGGGCGGCAGGGGAAGACCAAGGAAGCGGCGAATGTCCTGCTGTCGGGTCTTCGCGAAACGCCCGACGATCCCAATTTGTGGCTGGGATTCGGCAATGCGCTGGTCGCGCATGCGGGCGGGGTGCTGTCTCCGTCGGCCGATTTCGCCTATCGCCGGGCGATGGCGATCGATCCGGAAGGTCCGGCGCCGCGCTATTTCTACGGGCTGGCACTTGCCCGCGCGGGACAGCTTAAGGAAGCCCGCTCTCTCTGGGCGCCGCTTGCCGCCAGCGCGCCCGAAGGCAGCGAGGTCAAGAAGGAACTCGAAAGCAACATTGCGCGTATCGATGCCATGCTGGGGTCTGAGGGGCGATAAGCGATCATTGCCTCCACCCTGGAGCCATGATAGGGCGCGGCGGTTTGCGGGGGCTATGGAATGACAAAATGGGCCGCTTCCCCGTTCGGGTGTCCAAAGATCATGACAATTCGGCATTTTCTCCATGGCTGACGAGATCACCGCCGGCGCCACTCGCGCCGATGAGGAAAGCGCCCATGAACACGGCCATGCAGGACAGAAGGCGACGCTGAAGCTGGTTGTCGGCGCGATCGGCATCGTCTTCGGGGACATCGGCACCAGTCCACTCTACGCATTTCGCGAAACCTTCGCCGGACATCATCATCTGGACTTGGACCCCGATCATATATTGGGCGTCATCAGCCTGATGTTCTGGTCGATGATGCTGGTCGTGACCCTCAAATATGTCACCGTCATCATGCGCGCCGACAATAAGGGGGAGGGCGGCAGCCTGGCCCTGCTGGCGCTGATCAACGGCCAGACCAAGACGCAGCGATGGTCGCGGGGAATCGTGCTGCTGGGCGTGTTCGCGACATCGCTTTTCTACGGCGACTCGATGATCACGCCCGCAGTTTCCGTGCTGTCGGCGGTAGAGGGGCTAGCGGTCTATAACAGCAGCCTTGCGCCGTTGATCCTGCCTGCCGCTATCGTCATATTGCTGGGCCTGTTCTGGATACAGGGATTGGGGACCAATCGCGTCGCTTCGTTGTTCGGCCCGATCATGCTGTTCTACTTCGTGACGATCGCGGTTTTGGGCATCATCAGCATCGCCAAGACGCCGGGCATACTCTACGCGTTCAACCCCTATTGGGCCGTCATGTTCTTCGTGACCGACCCGCTGCCCGCCTTTCTCGCTTTGGGCGCGGTCGTGCTGGCGGTGACGGGCGCCGAAGCGCTCTATGCCGATATGGGGCATTTCGGACGCAGCCCGATCCGGGTGTCCTGGCTGACCTTCGTCCTGCCCGCGCTGATGATGAATTATATGGGGCAGGGCGCGCTGCTGTTTCGCGAGGGCGCTGCGGCCCTGCACAGCCCCTTTTACTATCTGGCGCCGCAATGGGCGCAACTGCCGCTGGTCGGCCTTGCCACGCTGGCTGCGATCATCGCCAGCCAGGCGGTGATTTCCGGCGCTTTCTCCGTGACGCAGCAGGCGATCCAGCTTGGCTTCATGCCGCGCCTGCGGATCGCGCATACCAGTGCGTCGACCGCAGGCCAGATCTACATCCCCCTGATCAACTGGGGACTGATGGTCATGGTGATCCTGCTGGTGCTGGTGTTCCAGACCTCGTCGAACCTGACCGCAGCCTATGGCATCGCCGTCACGGGCGCGATGTTCATCGACAATGTGCTGCTCACCGTGCTGCTTTACCGTCTGTGGAAGTGGCGCTGGTATTATTCCGCGCCCTTGCTGTCGGTGCTGTTCCTGGTGGATGGCGCCTATCTGGCCGCCAATCTCACGAAGGTGCCCGCTGGCGGCTGGTTCCCGCTGCTGATCGGCTTCGTGATCTTCACGCTGCTCACCACCTGGTCGCGGGGACGCCGGCTGGTGCAGGACCGGCTGCGGGAAGCGGCCATGCCGATTCCGGTGTTCGTCGCATCGGCGGCGAACAGCGCCGTCCGCGTGCCGGGCACGGCGGTTTTCATGACCTCGACCCCCGATGGCGTTCCACATGCGCTGCTGCACAATCTCAAGCACAACAAGGTGCTGCATGAGCGCGTCATCCTGTTGACCGTCAAGATTAAGGATGTGCCGGTGGTCGAGGATGACGGACGTTGCAGGCTGGAGGATCTGGGCCGGGGCTTCTTCCGCCTGGTCCTGCAATATGGCTTCATGCAGGAGCCTGACGTTCCGGCCGCGCTCAAGAATGTGACAGGCTGCGGCCAGGCGTTCAGGATGATGGACACCAGCTTCTTCCTTGCCCGGCAGACATTGCTGCCGTCCGCGAAGCCGGGCATGCCGCTGTGGCGGGAGAAGATCTTCGCCTGGATGCTTCGCAACGCGGAAAGCGCGATGGAATTCTTCCGCCTGCCGACCAATCGCGTCGTCGAACTGGGCAGTCAGGTCGAAATCTGACGAAAAGGGGCGCGGCTGGCCAGCCGCGCCCCATTCTCATTCAGGACGGATCAGGCCGCGTTGCGATCGCCGTTGATCTCGACGAGCTGGCCGCCGTTGATGGCGATCTTCTTCGGCTTCATCGCTTCCGGAATTTCGCGCACCAGTTCGATCGTCAGCAGGCCGTCGGCCAGATCGGCCTTTTCGACCCGCACGAAATCAGCGAGTTCGAAGCGGCGCTCGAAACTGCGGTTGGCGATGCCGACATGCAGGAAGCGTGCCCGGTCGCCGCCCTGCGCCTCTTCCTTCCGCCCGGTCACCTGGAGCAGGTTCTGCTGGGCCGTGATCTCGATTTCATCCGTGCGGAAGCCCGCAACGGCCAGCGTGACGCGATAACGATCCTCGGAAATCCGCTCGATGTTGAAGGGGGGATAATTGTCGCCTTGCTGCAACCGGGCGTTATTTTCGATCAGGTCGAAGAGACGGTCGAAACCCACGGTGGAACGGCGATAGGGGGTCAGGTCAAAACCACGCATTGTCATAATCTCCCAAAGAGCAAAATGAACATGCCGGACCCAGAACACGGCATCCGGCGTAACATGTCCAACCCCTGATGGCGGCCGGACGCGTTCGATATGGTTTGGTGGAAGTGCGTTTCAAGAGGGCGCCTAAACGCGAATTTGGATGTCGATAGAGGCCCAATAGAAAAGTACCCGGGCCGTGCTGCCACGACCCGGGTACTAATGGACGATTGCTCGTCTCCCCCTTGGCCTGCCTCAACCGCTTCTTAGCCCCCTAAGCTCGAAACGGGATGCAGTATCCCTGAACCACGGCCATTTACCTGTGCTTCGGAGCCTGTGCTATGGGCAGAGCAGGCTGCTGTCACGGCCTATTTCCGGGGCCTGTGATTTTCCCCGGACGGCTGTGTCCCCCATGCAACAATCCGGCAATGCTTGCCGTTGGTCGAGAGCATGCTAGACGGACTGCCTGTCCCTATCGAGAGGCCGTCCGCGCCGTCATGATTCTATCCCGATACGAACGCATGATTGCCAAGCGCTACCTGCTGCCCGGCAAGGGGGAGGGCTTTATCTTCCTCGTCGCGGGCATCAGCCTGGTGGCGGTGATGCTGGGGGTGGCGGCGCTCATCATCGTGATGAGCGTGATGAACGGCTTCCGCGCGGAGCTGTTCGACAAGATCGTCGGCCTGAA
This sequence comes from Sphingobium sp. 15-1, assembly GCF_013375535.1. Taxonomy (GTDB): domain Bacteria; phylum Pseudomonadota; class Alphaproteobacteria; order Sphingomonadales; family Sphingomonadaceae; genus Sphingobium; species Sphingobium aromaticivastans. The sequence continues at coordinate 1,054,334 of NZ_JABXJG010000001.1, read as the reverse complement.
CGGCCATGCGGTGGTCCAGGGCTATGGCGGGCGGCTGCCGGACTGGAAGGCGGTGCTGAAGGAGGCGAAGGCGACGCCCGGCGTCACCAGCGCCACGCCGCTGATCGAGCAGCCCCTGCTGGGCAGCTTTCAGGGCCGGGTGGAAGCGGTGCTGGTGCGCGGCATGACCGTGAACGACATCCGCACCAATGCGACCCTGAAGGCGAAGGTCGTCGCCGGCAGCTTGAGCGCCCTTTCGCCCAACAGCGGCAAGGTGGCGATCGGCTCGCGCCTGGCGGAAAATCTGGGCATCCAACTGGGCGACAGCATCACCATCATCAATCCGGCGGGCCGTTCGACGCCTTTTGGAACGGTGCCACGGCAGGTCTCCTATCAGGTCGCCGCCATTTTCGAAGTCGGCATCTACGATTACGACAAGGCGTTCGTCGTCATGCCGATGGAGGACGCCCAGACCCTGCTGCTGCTGGGCGACGTCGTCGGCATGATAGAGGTCGAGACGGTGAACGCGGACCAGGTGGCCGCCATATTGGAACCGCTGGCCGGCAAGGTTGCGGGACGCGCCATCGTCACCGACTGGCGCCAGATGAACGCGTCCCTGTTCGAAGCGCTGGCGGTGGAACGGGTGGCGATGTTCGTGGTGCTCTCGATCATCGTGCTGGTGGCGGTGTTCAACATCCTTTCGTCGCTGATCATGCTGGTGCGCGCGAAGACCCGGGACATCGCGATCTTGCGGACCATGGGGGCGAGCCGTGTCGGATTGGTCAAGATCTTCATGACCGTCGGCGTCACGATCGGCACGTTGGGCATGGCGGCGGGCATGGTGCTGGGCTTCACCTTCCTGTTCTTCCGCCAGAGCGTGGTGAACGCCATCCAGTTCCTGACCGGGCAAAATCTGTGGGACCCCTCGATCCGCTTCCTCACCGAATTGCCCGCTAAACCGGATCCGATAGAGATCGCCATCATCTGCCTGATGGCGCTCATCTTCAGCTTCCTTGCGACGCTCTATCCCGCGTTCAAGGCCGCCAATACCGATCCCGTGCAGGTGCTGCGCTATGAATGACATATTGAAGGTCGGCGGCCTCAAACGCAGCTTCACCCAGGGCGGCGTCACCATAGAGGTGCTGCGCGGCGTCGATCTGTCCGTTGCGCCGGGGGAGATCGTGGCGCTGCTTGGCCCCTCGGGTTCGGGGAAATCGACGCTGCTTCAGGCCGTCGGCCTGCTGGAAGGCGGGTTTGACGGGTCGATCCGCATCGCGGGCGAGGAAGCGGCGAAGCTCGACAATGACGGGCGCACGCGATTGCGGCGGGACGCGCTGGGCTTCGTCTACCAGTTCCACCACTTGCTCCCCGACTTCAACGCGGTGGAGAATGTCATATTGCCGCAGGTGATCCGCGATGCGGACATGGCGACGGCCCGCGCCCGTGCCGAATCCCTGTTGGGGTCGCTGGGCCTTGGCCATCGCCTCGAACACCGGCCAAGCCAGCTTTCCGGCGGCGAGCAGCAACGCGTGGCCGTGGCGCGGGCGCTCGCCAACCGGCCCGCTCTGGTTCTGGCGGACGAGCCGACCGGCAATCTGGACGAGCGGACCGCCGATGTGGTGCTGGCCGAGTTCCTGCGCCTGGTGCGGGAGGAAGGCTCAGCCGCTCTTGTGGCGACGCATAATGAACGGCTGGCGCAGAAGATGGACCGGGTGGTCCGTCTTCACGAAGGACTGCTGGAGGACGCCTCAGGCCAGATGTGACGCCGCATCCCGGACCGTTGCGATGACGATCTGATTGCGACCCTGGCTTTTCGCCCGAAGCAGCGCGGCATCGGCTGTCCGGACCAGCGTCTCCGCCCGCCCATGGTCGGGGAAGACCGCCAGCCCGAAGGAGGCGGTGATCGGCCCCAATTCCTCGCCCCGATGCTCGACGCGCAGCTCCTGCAATTTCTGCTGCACCTGAATGGCCCGGTCGATCGCCTGATCCTGCGCGAAACCGGGCATCAGCAGCACGAACTCCTCGCCGCCCAGGCGGAAAGCGCAATCCTTTTCGCGCAGCGCTTCGTTCAGCACGGCGCCTACGGCGCGCAGCACCGCATCGCCCGCATCATGGCCATGGGTGTCGTTGAACCGCTTGAAATGGTCGATGTCGACCATCAGGCAGGCCAACGGCGCCAGCGTGCTTTCCGCATGAACCACCTGCTCCCTGAACACCGTGTCGAAACGGCGGCGGTTGGCAAGGCCGGTCAGCGGGTCGGCCATCGCCATCTGCCGCAGCACGTCCCGCAACCGCAGATTGGCGAGTGCGAGGCTGATATTCTCGGCCAGCATCTCCAGATATTTCTCGGTGCGGCTGATCTGGTCGGCGGTGCCATCCTCCGGCTGCTCGACATAGAGCAGGCCGATGCTCTCGCCCTGCGCCGTCAGGGGGATGCAGATTGTGGCGGCGGGGGCGGTGCCGGTCAGATGCTCGCAGGGAATGTCCACCAGTTCGCCGGTCGGCTTGTGAATCTGCCCGCGCCGCAGCGCCCAACAAGCTGCCGGCGCGAATTCCTCGCCCGATTGCCGGGGCGACAGCCAGTCGCAGGCCTGCGCCATTACATTGCGACGGCTGTCGTGAATATAGAGCCGCCCCGCGAAGCCGGGCGCGATTTCCGGCGCGAAACGCCGAACCACCTCAACCAGATCGCTTATGCTGTCGCATCCTTGCAGGCGCTGGGTCATGCGCGAAAGCTGGTCGCGCGTAATCCTGTCCGCATCCCGTTCCTGCTCCAGCCTTTGCCTTTCCAGGCCGTTTTCCCGGAAGATGCGGATGGCCTGGGCCATGTCGCCAATTTCGTCCACCTGGGGAAAGTCGGGCGGAACGGCGGCGAAATCCTGTGCGGCCAGCCGCGTCACGACATCGCTCAGCCGCACCACCGGGCGCAGGATGCGCTGCTTCAGGATGAAATAGAGGACGCACAGGAACAGCAGGGCGGTCGCACCCAGCATGATTTCCGACATGAAGCGCCATTGCCGCGCCGCTTCGGTGGCCTGCCGGACGGTGTTTTCCGTCCGCTGGTCCAGCATATATTGGAACTTGCCGATCTGGGCGGCGACGCGGTCGAGTTCCCGGCCATATTCGTCACCGAACACTATCTTGCGCGCGGTTTCCAGGTCGTTCTTTTCGGCTGCCTGAATGGCGGCTTCCTGTTCGTCGGTCAGCCCATCGGCCCAATGCAGGCCTTGTTGCAGCGCCGCGAGTTCGCTTACGCTGGCTCCCCGGTCGCGTAGATGGACGATCCTCTGCTCGACGGAATGGAGCGCCGCCTTCTCCCGGCGATAGGCGATGACATGCGAAGGATCGCCTGTAATCACATAGGCCCGCGCCTGTTCGGTCTGGCGGTAAGTGTCCTCCTCCAGCGTGGCGGTCATCTGATCGAAAAGGGCGCGCTGTTCGACGGCGGCCCGTTCCCTTTCTTCCGCGCTGGACGCCATCAGCATGACGGCGCCAGAGGCCAGCGTCAGGGCTACGGTGGCGCCATAGGCATAGTTTGTGATGGTGGATAAGCGCATAATCCCCTCAAGCTAGGCCTTAATTGTTGGAGAGACGTTAACCGCCGGTCGCGGACGGCGCAATTTCATCCACGACTTTCTTGGCCAGGGGGCTGGTGCCGAATCGGCGCTGGTGCCTAGATAAGCGCATGCCTCATGCCGGTTTCGTCCCCCTTCGCGTTTTTTCATCCTTCACCATGCTGGAAGGGGCGATCGACCCCAAGAAGATCGCGAAACAGGCCAAGGCGCTGGGTTTCCCGGCAGCGGCCATTACGGACCGCAACGGGCTTTACGGGTCCATGGCCTTTTCCGACGCTTGCAAGGGGGAGGGGGTGCAGCCGGTCATCGGCGCGATGGTGGGCATAGCCCGGCCCGACCGCCCGGCCAATGCGGCGCCGGTGCATGACTGGATCGCCCTCTACGCGCAGGATGCGGTGGGCTATGACAATCTTTGCGCGCTGGTTTCAATGGCGCATCTGGACCGCCCGGTCGAGGAAGTGCCGCATATCAGCCTGGCTATGCTGGAAGGGCGAACCGATGGCCTGATCGCCCTGACCGCCGGGGGAGAGGGGGCGTTGGCGCGGCTGTTCGCGGAGGACCAGCCTGTTGCGGCGCTCGCATATGCCAAGCGGCTGGAAGCGCTGTTTCCCGGTCGGCTTTACATCGAAATCTGCCGCCGTCTCGACCCGATCGAGGGGAAGGCGGAGCCGGAATTGCTCGACCTCGCCTATGCGCGCGACCTGCCGCTGGTGGCGACCAATCCCACCTGCTTTGCAGAGCCGCATTTCCATGAGGCGCATGACGTGATGCTCTGCATTGCCGACAGCGCCTATGTCGAAACGCCCGACCGGCGGACCAGCTCGCCCGACGCCTGGATGAAACCGGCGGCGGAAATGAAGCGGCTGTTTGAGGATTTGCCCGAAGCGCTCGCCAATACGCTGGTGGTGGCGCAACGCTGCGCCGTGGCCGCGCCGAAGCGCAAACCCATCCTGCCCAGTCTCGCCGGAGACATCGAGGGCGAGGCGATGATGCTGCGCGAACAGGCGGCGGACGGGCTGGAAGCGCGATTGGCCAAGGCGGGCATCACGGATGAGGAAGCGCGCAAGCCCTATTTCGACCGGTTGAAGTTCGAAACCGACATCATCATTCAGATGGGCTTTCCCGGTTACTTCCTGATCGTTGCCGACTTCATCAAATGGGCGAAGGATCACGACATTCCGGTGGGGCCGGGTCGTGGTTCGGGCGCGGGATCGGTCGTCGCCTGGGCGCTGACGATCACCGATCTCGACCCGCTGCAACTGGGGCTGCTGTTCGAACGCTTCCTGAACCCGGAACGCGTTTCCATGCCGGACTTCGACATCGACTTTTGCGAAACCCGGCGCGGCGAGGTGATCCGTTACGTCCAGCAGAAATATGGCGCGGATCATGTCGCGCAGATCATCACCTTCGGTAAGCTGAAGGCACGCGCGGTGCTTAAGGATACGGGCCGCGTGTTGCAGATGAGCTATGGTCAGGTCGACCGCCTCGCCAAGCTTGTGCCCAACCATCCGACCGATCCCTGGACGCTGGAACGGTCCCTGAACGGCGTGGCTGAGTTCCGAGCGGAATATGACAATGACGGGCAGGTCAAGCGTTTGATCGACTATGCGATGAAGCTGGAGGGCTTTCCGCGCCACAGTTCCACCCATGCCGCGGGCGTGGTGATCGGGGACAGGCCGCTGTCGCAACTGGTGCCGCTCTATCGCGATCCCCGGTCCGATATGCCGGTGACGCAGTTCGACATGAAATATGTCGAGGGCGCGGGGCTGGTGAAGTTCGACTTCCTTGGCCTCAAGACGCTGTCGGTGTTGCAGAAGGCGGTGCAATTGCTCGCCGGGCGGGGTGTGGAGATTGATCTCAACAGCGTTGGGTGGGACGATCCAGCGGTCTACGAACTGCTCCAGCGCGGCGACACGGTGGGCGTGTTCCAGTTGGAATCGGAAGGCATGCGCAAGACGCTGGCCGCCGTGCGTCCGACCAATTTCGGGGACATCATCGCGCTGGTGTCGCTCTACCGCCCCGGCCCGATGGACAATATACCGATGTTCGGGCGTCGCAAGAACGGGCAGGAAGATATTGAATATCCTCACATTCTCCTGAAACCGATACTTGAAGAGACCTATGGCATCTTCGTCTATCAGGAACAGGTGATGCAGGCCGCCCAGATATTGGCGGGCTATTCGCTGGGCGATGCCGACCTTCTTCGCCGCGCCATGGGCAAGAAGATCAAGGCGGAGATGGACGCCCAGCGCGCCCGCTTCGTGGAGGGCTGCGCGAAGAGCGACATTGCGGCCGGCAAGGCGAATGATCTGTTCGACTTGATCGACAAGTTCGCGGGCTATGGCTTCAACAAATCGCACGCTGCTGCCTATGCGTTGCTGGCTTATCAGACGGCGTGGCTGAAGGCGCATTATCCGGCGGAGTTCTATGCCGCGTCCATGGCCTTCGATATTCACCTGACCGACAAGCTGACGGTGTTCGTGGACGATATGCGCCGCATGGGATTGAGCTGTCTGGCACCGGACATCAATCGCAGTCTGGCGGATTTCTCGGTTGAGGCGATAGAGGAGGAAGGCGACGATCCGCGCCTTGGTTTTGCCGTGCGCTATGCCTTGGGCGGCCTGAAGGGCGTGGGCGAAAAGGCGATGGAGCAACTGGTTGCCGAGCGCGAGGTGGGAGGGCCCTTCAAGTCGCTGGACGATTTTGCCGACCGTATCGAACCGCGTCTGCTCAACCGGCGGCAGTTGGAAAGCCTGGCGGCGGCAGGCGCATTTGACGGCGTGCATGCCGACCGGGCGGGCGTTCATGCGGCGGCTGAAACGATCCTCAGTGTGGCCTCCAGCGCTGCCGAGGCGCGGGAAAGCGGGCAGGGCGGACTGTTCGGGGATGTCGAGACGCCGCATGCCGATGTCCGCATTCCGCCGCATCAGACCTGGTCGACGGCGGATCGGATGGCGCAGGAAAAGGACGCCTTCGGTTTCTATTTTTCCGCGCATCCGGTTGATCGCTACCGGCATCTGGCCGAAGCGCGGGGCGCGAAAAGCTATGGCGCCATTTGCGCTGAGCCGGTGGCCGAGGGCGGCCGGGCCAATGGCGTGATGGCGGCCATGGTCGAGGATGTGCGCTGGCGCGAAACCAAGCGTGGTGCGCGTTACGCCGCCGCCACCTTCTCCGACAGCAGCGGACAGTTTCAGGCGAGCTGCTTCGATGAGGACGCCTGCAAGGCGATAGAGGAAATGGCTCGCGAGGGCGATTGCGCCCTGCTGATGGTAGAACTGGATCGCTTGCCGGGCGAGGAAACGCCACGGGTGACGATCCGGGGGGTCGAGCCGTTCCGGCAACTGGCCAACAGTTCCCGCATGGAATTGATCGTCGATGCGAGCGATGCGGCGGCGGTTGGAGCGCTGGCGCAGCTATTGGAGCGCGCCAAGGGAGGACGCAGCGAAGTGTTCCTGCGGGTGCCGGTGGGCGCTGGCAGGGCGGCGCGCCTGTTCCTGGGCGACGATTATCTGATTGGCGCGGATCAAGTGGACAGCATTGCAACGGTCCCAGGGCTGCGCATCGGCTCGTTCGAACGGATGGAAGCCAAGGCGGACGGCTATCGCGCCCGTAACCGGCGGTCGGGCCTGCGGTTGGTGGCGGGCTGACCTGCCTTCTGTTCGGGCTTCGAGCGGTCCATAATCCGCCATGTTCCTGCCTCCGCAGGAACATGGCATGCTCGATCTTTAAAACTGCCTAGAAGAGCATCATCTGGTCACCTTCCGGCCTGCGGAACAGATCGGTGCGCAGCGTCACCCGCTCGCCGGTAAAGCCCGCCCGTTTGCGCGCCTTCTGGAAACGGGCGCGGATCAGGTCGGCCCAAACCCCTTTACCGCGCATCCGGCTGCCGAAATTCGGGTCATTGTCCCGACCTCCCCGAATATTGTGGATGATCGCCATCACCTTGGACGCCCGGTCCGGATAATGTTCCTCCAACCAGGCACGGAATAAAGGAGCGACTTCGTGCGGCAGGCGGACGGGAATAAAGCTCGCGTTCCGCGCTCCGGCCGATGCGACGCGAGCGACGAGCGCTTCTATTTCATGGTCCGTAATGGCGGGGATCACAGGCGATATGCTCGCCACCACCGGCACCCCTGCCTGCGACAAGAGGCGGATCGCCTCTATGCGGCGCAGCGGGTGCGGCGCGCGCGGTTCCAGCGTCCGGGCCGTCGCCGGATCGAGCGACGTGACCGAAATCATCACTGCGACCAGCCTTTCCGCCGCCATGGAGGCCAGCAGGTCGATGTCGCGCAATATGCGGTCCGACTTGGTCGTGATATAGACCGGATGACGGCATTCCCACAATATTTCAAGGCATTGCCGCGTGATCTTCCAATCCCGCTCGATCGGTTGATAGGGGTCGGTATTGGTCCCCATGGCGATCGGAGACACCAGATGGGACTTGCTGGAAAGCTCTTTGCGCAGCAGCGCGGCTGCATTGGGCTTGGCGAACAGGCGGGTTTCGAAATCGATGCCGGGAGACAGATCGTGATAGGCGTGGGTGGGACGCGCGAAACAATAGATGCAGCCATGTTCGCATCCCCGATAGGCGTTGATCGACTGACTGAAGGCGATGTCAGGAGAATTGTTGCGGCTGATGATCGTGCGGGGCTGCTCGACCGTGACCTCCGTGCGCCGTCTGGGCGGCGCGCCGTCAATCTCCGCCAAGGCGTCAAGCCAATCGCCGTCCGCGATCCGTTCAGGCAGGTTGAAGCGGCGGCTCTCGCCGTTCAATGTCGCGCCTCTGCCCTTTTCCGCAGCCATGTCCGTACTAGAACATAAAGAGAACATATTGACAAGGGGTTCCGGCCAAGGCACTTACCAGGCGCAGAAAACAGGGGGATGTCATGCGGAAGATCGCCGTTATCGCTGGCTTGTGGATCGGGGCGTTGGCCTTGCCAGGCTGGGCCGCGGATACCGAACCCTGCGGCGCCAATCTGGTATGCGCAAGCGATCCGCAAAGCGTGGTTCAGGCTTTGCAGGCCGAAGGATATAAGGCCGCCCTGGGCAAGAGCAGCCAGACGGGCAATCCGAAGATTGAGAGCGCCGCCAGCGGCTATAATTACACGATCTATTTCTATGAATGCGAGCAAGGGCGCCAGTGCGGCTCCCTGCAGTTTCAGGTGAGCTTTGAGGATGATGGCGGCAACACGCCAGAGCTCGCCAATAAATGGAACAAGGACAAAAGGTTCGCGCAGATGTCCGTTTGGGACGATCGGTCGTTGGCCCTGGCCTATGATGTGACGACGGTGGGCGGGCTTAACCGGAAGAATTTCGCGGACGTGGTCGACTGGTGGGCGGTGATGCTTGGAGAAGCCGGGAAATTCTTCAAGGACAACCCGGCGCCTGCCAAATAATCACCGGTTCAGCGTTCGGTCAAACGCGGCATCAATTCCACGAAATTGCAGGGCCGGAAACGGCTGTCGAGCTGGCTGACGAGGATGCCGTCCCATGCGTCCCTCACCGCTCCGGTCGATCCGGGCAGCGCGAAGATATAGGTGCCCCGCGCGACGCAGGCTGTGGCGCGCGACTGGATCGTCGATGTGCCGATGGTCTGATAGCTGAGCCAGCGGAACAGTTCACCAAAGCCAGGAATTTCCTTGTCCTGCACCTGCGCCAACGCCTCGGGCGTGACGTCCCGCCCGGTGACTCCGGTTCCGCCGGTGGTGAGGACGCAGTCGATCTGCGGATCGTCGATCCAGGCATGAAGGCGGGCCACGATGGCGGCGCGCTCATCCCTTTCGATATGGCGGGCCGCCAGGATATGGCCAGCCGCCGCGATGCGTTCGGCCAGGATGTCGCCCGATCGGTCGTCGGCCGCCGTGCGGCTGTCCGACACGGTCAGCAGGGCAATGCGTACCGGCAGAAACGGGCGGCTTTCGTCAATCGGCATCAGTCGGAACCGCCCGCAATGCTGGCGCTGACATTCGCGCTGGCGATCGGCGTCCTCGGCGTCAGGCGCACCAGACGCGTGCCCTTGGCTCCCGGGAAAGTAGGCCACAGCCCTTGGGCCATGCCGGCCAGCGAGTCCGCGCTGCCCTTCGCCTGGATCTGATACATCCAGTAATTGCGCATCACGATGTTCACATAGGCGCGGGTCTCATAATAGGGCAGCGATTCGATGAACAGCAGCGGATCGCCATTATCCTTCACTTCGCTGTTCCAGCGCTCGACCGGCAGGGGACCGGCATTATAGGCGGCCATCACCTTGGGCAGCAGCCCGCCGGTCGCGCTCATGTCGCGCAGATTTTCGAGATAGCGCTGGCCATATTCCATATTGGTCGACGGCACGAACAACTGGTCGGACGCGGCAAGCCCCATCAGATTGCCGGTGCTGGGCAGCACCTGCATCAGACCGCGTGCGCCGGCGCTGCTGACGACATCCCGGCGGAAACCCGATTCCTGGAGCGTATGGGCATAGATCAGCGCGGGGTCGACGCGCCATCCGCCGTCTGGGCGCCAATTGGGCGCGGGAAAGCGCGCGAAGCTGCCCGGCTGCTTGCCCGCCGGACCGTTATGGGCAAGCCAGAGCTGCGTTTCCGGCAGGCTCAGCGCACCGGCCAGGCGAAGCAGGGCATCATATTGCCCGGTTCCGCCGATCTTCGCCTGATAGCGAAGCATCTGGTCGGCCCGCGCATTTTCACCGATCGCGGACAGGGTAATGGCCGCCCGCACATTGGGGCTGTCCTTGAGTTGCTGCCATTCCATGGCGCCGAAGCGCGGCGTGGCCGACGCGCCCCCCAACGGTACCGCCAGCGTTTCACGCGCCAGCAGGCCATAAAAGCTTTCGTCCGAACGGGCGGCGGTCTTCAGCAGGGCTTCGACCTTTTCGGGCTCTCCGCACACCATATAGGCTCTGGCCGCCCAATAGGCGCCCGCAGCGCGCATATCGCTATTGCCTGCAAGCGCCGCGACATTGCCGAAGGCGGGCGCGGCGGCGCGGCAGTCATTCTGGCGCCAGGCGGCAAGACCGGTCGTCCAATGAGCCTGAACCGCCCAGTCGCCGCCGCTGCGGCTTTCCAGCGCTCGTGCCGCCATGCGCCGGGCATTGGCGTCGTCGCTTTCGATATAATAGGCCCAGGCGACGCGCTGCCGCACTTCGGTCAGACCGTCCGGCGTCAGGCCCGCTTCGCCGGTGAGGAGCAGGGATTCGGCACCGGCCGGGTCATCATTTTTGATGAAGGGCTGGATTTGGCCGACCAGATTTTGAGCCAAGGCGTCGGTCTTGACCGCCGGCACATATTCGCGGCGCGGCGCGCTGCCCAGCCATACCATCTTCTGCACCTGCGGCAGCGTCGGCAAGATGGTCGCGCCACGCTTTTGCGCCAGCCGGGAAAGCTGATCCGCCTTGTCGAGCCATGGCGCCTTGTTGATCAGGTCGAGCAGTTCGAACAGTTCGACCTTGGGCGAATTCTTGCCCAGATAAAGCTCTGCCAGAGCGACCGGGCGGAAGGCGTCCTGCGCATCCAGCGCGGCGATCATCGCCTTGGCGTCCGTCCACTTCTGGTCGCGCAAAGCCATGTAAATGGCGCTGTAGCGGCTTCTCTCGGCATCGCTCAATTGGAGCGGGGACGAAGAAAAGTCCCTGGAAATGGCGGGAACGGGAATGGCCGTATCGGCGTTTACGGGTATGGTTGCCAATGCGGCGACGGCAGTGGCGGCCAGGCAGGCCGAACGGGTTACGGCGCGAATCACTCGGGCATTTCCTCAATCAAACCTTGTAAAACACGCCAACATTCCGCCTTTGCTGCGGGTTGGCCAAGCAACAAACGCGGATGAAATGTGGCGAAGACGGGTAAAGTGCCGCCATCATGGTTAAAAATCGGTGAACCTGTTTCTTCCGCCGGCAGCAGGGTGCGGATGGTCCTGTCGCCCAGCAACAATAATCGACGCGGCGCGGCAAGCATCACATGGGTGCGCATTCGCGCGGCGGCTGCCGTCAGGTCGGATGCCTCGACCATGGCTCCTGGTGGGCGGGACAGGAAAAGCGAGGCCAGGTGAATATCCGCACGCTTCAGGCCGATCGCCCGCAGCATGGCGTCGAATAGCTGCCCCGCGCGATCGCTGAGCAAGGCTCCCGCGCCCACGTCCGCGGGATCGGGCACGTCGGTGATCACCATAAGGGATGCGTTGGTCGGACCTTGCGGCAGGATCATGGCGCCTGGCCACCGCCGTTCCGGCTGCGCCGCATTCTCGGCAAGCCAGGTCAGGAAAGCTTCATAGGAAGCAGGTTTGGCCTGGGCCGGGCTGTCGTCGGGGACCGAAATCGCCGGCGGGGCGGGCGCCTGAACCGGGCGCAGCCAATCGACCGGCTCTTCACCGACCGCGCAATCCACGCCGGCCAGATTCCACCACCCCATATAGGCGTTGGCGGCCTCCGCCGAATTTTCCAGCAATAATCCCCGCATTGATTGTCTTGGGCCAGAGGTTGACGCCGTGGTCAAGTTTCTTCATCGCCCTCTGTGTCAAAACGTTTGGGTAGCGCGGCGACCGGATTGGGGAGGAAAACCGACGGCGCCCGCAAGATGGAGGGACTATGAGCGAACGGGATTCGATGCCCTATGACATCGTCATCGTCGGCGGAGGACCGGCGGGACTGTCATCGGCAATCCGGTTGAAGCAGTTGGCGAACGAGGCCGGACAGGAATTGTCGGTTTGCGTGCTGGAGAAGGGTTCGGAAGTCGGCGCGCACATATTGTCCGGCGCGGTGGTCGATCCGAAGGCGCTGGACGAGCTGTTCCCGGACTGGCGCGACATGGGCTGCCCGATGGCGGAAGTGCCGGTGACCGACAATCAGCACTGGTTCCTGACCAAAGGCGGCAAACAGGCGATGCCGCACATCATGACGCCGGGCTGGATGCACAATAAGGGCACCTATACCGGATCGCTGGGCAATCTGTGCCGCTGGTTGGCGGAGCAGGCTGAGGGGCTGGGCGTGGAGATTTTCCCCGGCTTCGCGGCGGCGGAAATCCTCTACAATGAGGACGGTTCGGTAAAGGGCGTCGCGACCGGCGACATGGGCATCGACCGTGAAGGCAATCGCAAGCCCGATTATCAGCCCGGCCTTGAACTGCACGCCCGCTATACCTTCTTCGCGGAGGGCGCGCGCGGCCACCTGACCAAGATCCTGAAGCGCCAGTTCGCGCTGGATGCCGACAGCGAGCCGCAGGTCTACGGCATCGGTATGAAGGAATTGTGGGACATCGATCCCGCCAAGCACAAGCCGGGCCTGGTGATCCATACCCAGGGCTGGCCGCTGACCGATGCCTATGGCGGCGGTTTCCTCTATCATCAGGCCAATGGCCAGGTGGCGCTGGGCTTCGTCGTGGGGCTGGGCTACCGCAATCCCTATCTTTATCCGTTCGAGGAATTCCAGCGCTGGAAGCAGCATCCGGAAATCCGCAAATATCTGGAGGGCGGCCGTCGCGTGTCCTATGGCGCGCGCGCGATCAACGAGGGCGGCTGGCAGTCGATCCCGAAGCTCGCTTTCCCCGGCGGCGCGCTGATCGGCTGTTCGGCAGGCTTCGTCAACGTGCCGCGCATCAAGGGCACGCACACCGCGATGAAGTCGGGCATGCTGGCGGCGGAATCGGCCTTTGCGGCCATCCGCGCCGAGCGGTCGAGCGATGTGCTGGACGATTATGAACCCACGCTGCGGTCGAGCTGGATCGCGACCGAATTGCAGCTTGTGAAGAATGCCGAACCGCTGCTCAGCAAGTTTGGCAACACCATCGGCACGGTGCTGGCCGGGATCGACATGTGGATGCGCACGCTCAAGATCGGCCTGCCGTTCACGATGAAGCACAAGCCCGATTGCGAGAAGCTGTGGACCAAGGACCACGCCAGGAAGATCGATTATCCCAAGCCCGACGGCGTGATCAGCTTCGACCGCCTGTCCTCGGTGTTCCTGAGCAACACCAATCATGAGGAGGATCAGCCGGTCCATCTGCAACTGAAGGATCCGGAAATCCCGATTTCCTACAACCTGCCCCTTTATGACGAGCCGGCGCAACGCTATTGTCCGGCGGGCGTCTATGAGGTGGTCGGGCTGGACGAGGGCAATCCCCGCTTCCAGATCAACGCGCAGAATTGCGTCCACTGCAAGACGTGCGACATCAAGGACCCGACCCAGAACATCAACTGGGTCGTGCCAGAAGGCGGTGGAGGGCCGAACTATCCGAACATGTAGGCGCCTACCTCAACAGGCATTTGCTGCAATCATGCTGGTGCTGCCCGCCATGGCGGGCGCATCGGTGGACCCCGGCAGCGCATTGCACGCCTATATGCGGGGGCGCCTGGCCGATGGCGATGGCGCTCCCGGACTTGCCCTGGACAGCTATCGCATGGCCCTGGCGGGCAATCCCGCCAGCCTGGAAGTTGCCCGGCGCTCCTATTTTCAGGCAGTGATCAGCGGCGACATGGCCCTGGCGCTGCGATCCGCCGCGGTGCTGGAAAGCGACGGCCTGCTGCCTCGGGACGGTACCTTGCTCCAGATCGCCGGAGCGCTGAACCGGAAGGATTGGCCGGCCGCTCGCCTGCTTGTCGACCGGATGGTGGCGGAGGGCAATTTCGCCTTTCTGGCGCCGATCACGCGGAGCTGGATTTCAGTGGGCGAGGGGCGATATGCGCCGCCCGTCATCGATCCCGCCGATCGCTTCGCATCGCTCGCGAGGCGCTATCTGGACGAGCATCTGGCGCTTCTCGCCTTGCGCAATGGCGAAAATGCGCAGCCGGCGATCAACCGCGCCCTGTCCTTGCGGACCGGAGAGCTGGACCTGTCGCGGCTGCTCTTCGCCGGACAATTGGCTGCACGCGGCGCGAAGGCGGAGGCATTGGCGCTCCTGCCGGACGACGAAGCGAATTTTGCGCAGGCCCGGATGGAGATCGCCAACGGTCGGGCGCTTTCGCTCCATGGCAAGGCCCTGACGCCTGCGCAGGGTTTCGCTCGCCTGCTTGTTCGTTTGGCGTCCGATATTTCGTCGGACGGCAGCACGGGAACGCTGGGCATCCGGCTTGCGCGCATCGCCGCCTTTGCCGACCCTGACGGTCCCGCCGCCCACATCGTCGCCGCCGACTTGCTGAGCCGCGCCGGTCACGCGGTCTATGCGGTGGAGGAAGCGCGCGCGGTGCCTGCCACTGGCTGGTATGGCGCGCTGGCGCAGGCCGAACTGGTCGAAGCGCTGGCGGCGGCGGGCGAGCGGGCGGAGGCGATTGCGCTTGCACGCAGGCTGGCCGTCGTGCCCCATGCGGAACCGGAACGCCATGTGCGGCTGGGTCAGTTGCTGGCGCAGGCGAAGGATTTTGACGGCGCCGCCTCGGCCTTCCGTGCCGCGCAGGCCCGTTATCCGGCCGACGCCATCCCCTGGACGCTGCTCCTGTTCGAGGGGAGCGCGCTGGAACAGGGCGCGCACTGGACCGAAGCGCGAGCGGTGCTGGAGCGGGCCGCCAAACTGGCCCCGGACGAGCCGACCATCCTCAATTATCTCGGCTATGCGCAGATCGAGCGGCGGCAGAATATGGATGTTGCGGTGGAGTTGCTGAAAAAGGCCAGTGCCCTGAAGCCCCAGGATGCGTCGATCACGGATTCGCTAGGCTGGGCGCAGTTCGTGACGGGCGACATCGATGCCGCCGTGCCGATGCTGGAGCGGGCCGCGGCGGGCGCGCCGTCGGATGCGACCATCAATGAGCATCTGGGCGATGCGCTCTGGGCCGCCGGACGGCGTTACGAAGCGCGCTATGCCTGGCGCGCAGCATCCGTCTTTGCAGAGGGTGAGACGGCGCAGCGCCTGGCCGCCAAGACCAGAGAGGGGATGAAGCCCGAATATGCCGCACGTTGACGCGGAAGGGGCCTGCCCGGCGGAGGCGGGCGAACTGGTCGAAACCGCCTTTGCCAAGATCAATCTAGCGCTCCACGTCCGGAACAAGCGGACGGACGGCTATCATGCGCTGGAAAGTCTGTTCGTCTTCACCGAATTGGGCGACAGGCTGTCCGGTCGAGCGCGGTCGGACGGGGTGATCAGCCTTGATATTGACGGCCCCTTCGGCTCTGAATTGGATGCAGGGCCGGACAATCTGGTGATGAAGGCGGCCCGCGCCTTGCAAGCGCATCTGGGGGAAGGCCATGGCGCCGATCTGAGGTTGCGCAAGACATTGCCGGTCGCATCGGGCATTGGCGGCGGGTCCGCCGACGCGGCCGCGGCGCTGAGGCTGCTCACCCGGCTCTGGCACGCGCCGCTGTCCAGCGAGACGCTTGAACGGATCGCCCTGTCTCTCGGTTCTGACGTTCCGGCCTGCATTGGCAGCGTTTCGCAAATGGTGTGGGGGCGGGGCGAAGTGCTTCGCCCGCAGGCGATCGCGGGGCTGTCCGCCATGCCGATCCTGCTCGTCAATCCGGGCGTCGCCCTTTCCACCGCTCAGGTTTTTAGCGGCTGGGACCGGGTCGATCGCGGCCCTTTGGCGGCGACAGGCCTGGAACAGTTGATCGCCGCTGGACGCAATGATCTGGAGGCTCCGGCCATGGCGGCGGCGCCCGTCATCGCGGAGGTGCTGGCCGCGCTGCGGGCATGCGGCGGCGCGCGCCTCGCCCGCATGTCGGGATCGGGCGCGACCTGCTTCGCGCTGTTCGAGACGGATCGCCATAGGGACTTGGCGGCGCAGAGGCTGCGCGCCGACCATGGCGGATGGTGGATCGCGGAAACAAGGATCAGGACGGCATGAGCGAGGCGTTTCAGGAAATCTATGGCGGGGATCTCAACATCCTGATCATCGCGGATCATGCCTCCGCCCATGTTCCGGCCGACGTCGATCTGGGGATCGACGCGGCATTGCTGAACGATCATATCGCCGTCGACATCGGCGTGGCGGAGGTTTGCGCCCTGTTGGCGGAAGAACTGCGCTGCTGGGCCATTATGGGCGGCGTTTCCCGTCTGGTGATCGATCTCAACCGGGAAGATGACGCGCCGGGCCTGTTGCCGGTGATGAGCGACGGCCATGTCATTCCAGGCAACCGCCATGCCGACTTGAATGACCGGATGATCCGCTTCCATCACCCCTATCATCATAAAGTCGCCGGGCTTCTAGATGGCATGTCCTCTCCGTTCATCCTGTCGGTCCACAGCTTCACGCCCCGGCTGGCCAGCGATCCCGGCCAGCAGCGCCCCTGGGACATCGGCGTCCTTTACAATCAGGACGACAGGGCGGCTCGCATCGCCATCCCTTTGCTGGAGGCAGCAGGGCTCAAGGTGGGGGACCAGTTGCCCTATTCCGGCAGGGTGTTGAACGCGACCATGAACCGCCATGCGGAGGGCAACGGCATCCCCTATCTTGGCGTGGAAATGCGGCAGGATCTGGTGGGCGATGCCGAAGGGCAAAGACGATTTGCCGCCCTGTTGGCGCCCATCGTTCTGGAATGTCGCAATCGGCTTGCCTGATGGGCGGCTGCGTCGGATGATGGGCATCATGCGTCCCGATCACGCCTGGAAAGGGTGGCCGCTGCTATGCCTGGTCCTGGCCGGATGCGGCCATTCCCCGGATTCCGGAGGCGCTGAGACCATTGCTTGCGCGATCGGCGCCAATGCGGCGTGGAGCGACGATTGCCTGGTCGAACGGGTGCGCGATCTTGTGACGGTGCGCCATGCCGATGGAGGCTTTCGCCGCTTCCGCATCGTGCATGACGGGCGCGGGGTCGTGCCCGCAGATGGCGCGGAGCGCGCCGCCATCAGCATTGCGGGCAAGGACGAGATCGAATTGAGCGTCGGGCAGGATCGCTACCGCCTGCCCGCGCGCTTTGCCGAAGGGAAATGATGATGCAGAGCCACGCGGTCCTGACAGCGGCGCAGATGCGGGCGGCCGAACAGGGGGCCGTCGCTGCGGGCGTTCCCGAATATGCCCTGATGGAGCGGGCGGGCGCCGCCGCTGCCGAGATCATCTGGCGAGCGGGCGGAAAGCGCGATCTGCTGGTCCTCTGCGGTCCGGGCAATAATGGCGGCGACGGCTTCGTGATAGCGCGGCTGCTCCGGGCGCGGGGTGTGCCGGTTCGCGTCGCCGCCCTGGGCGAAAGCCGCACGGACTCCAGCCTCAAGGCGCGGGCCGCCTGGGGGGCGTCGGTGGAGCCCTTGGCCGACGTCGCGCCAGCGACGCAGCTCGTGGACGCGCTGTTCGGCACGGGACTGACGCGGGGCCTGGACGCGGAACTGGCCGAAAAATTGCGCTGGCTCACGGAACGGGCCAGTTTCAGCTATGCCGTGGATTTGCCGAGCGGGGTGCAGACGGACACGGGCGAGCTGCTCTCCGACGTGCCGCTATCGGGGGTGTGCATAGCACTGGGCGCGTTCAAGCCCGCCCATATGCTGCAACCGGCCGCAGATCGCTGGCATAGGCTGGTCTGCGCCGACATCGGCATTGATGCGTCAGGCGCGGAAACGCATCGGCTGCCAGCGCCGCAATTGCAGCCGCCGGGGCCTTTCGCGCACAAATATAGCCGGGGGCTGGTCGCGGTGATCGGCGGGGAAATGGCGGGAGCGGGCCTGCTCGCCAGCCAGGCAGCCGCGCGCGCCGGAGCGGGCATGGTCCGGCATATCGTTCAGGATGGGCATCCTGGGGGACCGGGGGCGATCGTCACGCAGCATGCCGCCAACGCCGCCGACGTTGCGGGATCGCTGAACGATCCCAGGATCAGGGCGGTTCTGGTCGGGCCGGGGCTGGGGCGCGGCGGCAGCGCTTCGGGCCGGCTGAAATCGGCGCTGACCGCCGGACACCCGCTCGTTCTCGACGCGGACGCACTGGTCCTGCTGGCGGAGGAGGGACCGGACGCCATCCCGCCGGGCGCGATCCTGACCCCGCATGAGGGCGAATTCACGCGCTTGTTCGGAGATTTGCCGGGCAGCAAGATCGACCGGGCGCTGGCGGCGGCGAAACGCGCCCGCGCAATCCTGATCTATAAGGGCAAGGACAGCGTCATCGCCGCGCCCGACGGGCGAGCCGTCCTGTCTTCGGCCAGTTCGTCCTGGCTCTCCACGGCGGGAACCGGCGATGTTCTGGCGGGCCTGGTTGCCGGACGGCTCGCCGTTGCGGGCGATGGATTCCAGGCGGCGTGCGAAGCGCTATGGCTGCATGGAGAAGCTGCGCGGCGCGCTGGCGCAGCTTTTATTGCGGACGATTTGCTTGCGGAGCTGCCAGCGGCTATCGCCTCCCGCCTGTGACTGACCTCGACACCGACATCATCGTCCGCATCGCCGCCAAGGGCGATGGCGTGACCGCCAATGGCCGCCATGTTCCGCTGACCGCGCCGGGCGACCGGATCGGGGCGGATGGAGGCATTTTGCCGGGGCGGCATCATGTCGATCCGCCATGCGCGCATTTCCCGACCTGTGGCGGGTGCGAACTCCAGCATATCGACGATGCGAGCTATGCGGATTTCGTGACGGCGCGCGTCGTCGGAGCCCTGGCCGGGCAGGGCGTGGAAGCGGGCATGCTGCTGCCGCCGCATATCTCGCCCTCGAAGGTCCGCCGCCGCGCTTCCCTGCGGGCGAGCAGGCAGGGGCGAAAGGTCGTCATCGGCTTTGCGGAATCGGGCAGCCATATTCTGGTCGACCTGACGATGTGCGAAATCCTCGATCCGTCCTTATTCGCGCTGCTCCCACCGCTGCGGGCCTTGTACGGGATCATCCTGCCTGACAAGCGCGCCGCCCATGTCCGCATGTCGCTGACCGATCAGGGCGTCGATCTGCTGCTGGAAGGGGTCAGGATCGAAGGGCTGGCTGCCGATGAAGCGCTCCTGGCCTTCGCGCAGGAGCAGGCGCTCGCCCGGTTGATCATTGATGAAGGGGACGGCCCGCAAACCCGGTGGGAGCCGGAACCCGTCACGGTCAGCTTCGGCGGCGTGCCGGTCGCTTTCCCGCCCTTCGCCTTTCTTCAGGCGACCATGGATGGCGAAGCCGCGCTGGTCCGCGAGGCGCAACAGGCCATGCCGCCTGAGGGCGCGATAGCCGATCTTTTCTGCGGGTTGGGCACCTTTGCCCTGGCGCTGGGACGGAACCGGCCGGTCTACGCGGCGGAAGCGGCCCGCGATCTCGTCCTGTCGCTGAAGGCGGCGGCGAACCGGGCGCAGCGGCGGATGGTGGCGGATCATCGGGATTTGTTCAGGCGGCCGCTGACCCCTGCGGAGATTGATCGCTTCGCCGGTATCGTCATCGATCCGCCCCGCGCTGGGGCGAGGGAGCAGGCGATGCAATTGGCTGCGTCGAACGTGCCGGTGATCGCCTATATTTCCTGCAATCCGGCGAGTTTCGCGCGTGATGCCGTCCATCTGATCGGCGGGGGCTATCGGCTGGAAAGCGTGCGTCCCGTGGGCCAGTTCCGCTGGTCGACCCATGTGGAGTTGGTCGGGATTTTCCGGCGCTGACAAGATTAGTCCCTCACCGCGGGGGGAGTGCGGCGAGGGACCTTGCATCCTCTCCTAAGGGGAGGTTTTCGCCTCTACCCCAGTTTGATGACAGTTGCGCGACGGCGGGCCGGGATGGCGTCGACATACAGGCTGGCCATGGGCTCGTCCTCCACCTCGATGATCGCTTCCGACGTGAAGCCGTTGAAACCGGTGCGCATCGCCGCGCCATAGGCGCCGAGCATCCCGATCTCGATATAGTCGCCCGCCTGTACATCTTCCGGCAGCATGAAGGGGCCGACCATATGGTCCATATCGTCGCAGGTCGGGCCGTAGAAGGAGAAGCCGGTCAGCTCCGCCTCGCTCTCTTCCTCCCGCAGCAGGGCGACCGGGAAGCGCCAGCCGATATGCGCCGCGTCGAACAGCGCGCCATAAGCGCCGTCGTTGATGTAGAGTTCCGTGCCGCGACGGCGCTCGACGCGCACGACGACCGAGCTATATTCGGCCGACAGCGCCCGGCCGGGTTCGCACCACAGTTCCGACGAATAGCTGACCGGCAGGCTTTCGAAGCCGCGATGGATCGCGTCGAAATAGGCCTCCAGCGCGGGCGGTTCCATGCCGGGATAAACTGACGGGAAGCCGCCGCCGACATCGATGATGTCGACCGTGACGGCCGCGTCGACGATCGCGGCGCGGACGCGCTCGATGGCGTCGCTATACGCTTGCGGGCTCATGGCCTGGCTGCCAACATGGAAGCAGATGCCCAGCGCATCGGCGGCCTGGCGGGTGGCCATCAGCAGTTCGCGGGTTTCGCCCAGTTCAGCGCCGAATTTCGACGCGAGGCTGAGTTCCGAATGTTCGGATGACACGCGCAGGCGCACGCACAGCTCAAGGTCGGTTGCATTGCCGCAAGCGCGCAGGATCTTTTCCAGCTCGTCCATCGTGTCGAGCGAAAAGGTGCGCACACCATGGACATGGTAAGCCTCCGCGATCGCTTCCTCGGCCTTGACCGGGTGCATGAAGCAGAGCTTCGCCTGACCCTCAAGCGTTTCCGCGACCAGACGCACCTCCGCAATGGACGCCACGTCGAAATGCGTGATGCCGCTGGCGAACAGCGTGCGGATCAGATCGGGAGACGGATTCGCCTTGACCGCATAGAGCGAGCGCCCCGGAAACTTCTCAGCGAAGAATCGGGCGGCGCGGGCCGCAGCCTGCGGACGAATAAGCGTTACCGGTGCTGCCGGTTTGAGGGCGGTCGCTACCCCCAGCGCGCTATGATGCTTGTGCAACTCAAGGGACCTCCAGTGTAGTCGTTGGCAATCAAGCTGCCTTGCGGTGGAAGTCCCATGGGGCAGCGGAAGGGCGATATATGCGGCAGGGGTCCCCCTGTAAAGCGCATGCGTAAATTTTGTTGCGCGGGCGGCTATGAAATGTGCGTCAGGAGAGACGGGACTTGAAATCCTCGTAGGAAAAGCGGCGGATTTCCTTGAGTTCGTCGGTTTCCGAGTTCCACAGCCAGATGGCGGGCAGGGGCACGCCGTTGAATGTATTGGTCTTTACCATCGAGTAGTGCGCCTGGTCGAGAAAGGCGATCCGGCGCCCTGGAGTCGCGCCGCCGGGGACTCGATAATCACCGATAATGTCTCCCGCGAGGCAGGAGGGGCCACCGAGTCGGGTGGTCTGGCCTTCCGCTTCCTCATGCAGCATGGCGGGGCGGTAGGGGGCTTCGATGACGTCGGGCATGTGGCAGGTGGCGGAGATGTCGGTGATCGCGACGGGCATGCCGTTGTCGATGACGTCGAGGATTTCACCGATCAGGATGCCGGCGTCGAGCGCCATGGCTTCGCCGGGTTCGATGTAGAGTTCGAGGCCCGTTTCCGCCTTGATGCGCTGAAGGAAGGCGATGAGATCGTCGATCTGATAATCGGCGCGGGTGACATGGTGCCCGCCGCCGAAATTCAGCCATTTGAGACCGCCGACATGCGGCATGACGCGGGATTCGATCGCGGTCCAGGTGCGTTCCAGCGGCAGGAAATCCTGTTCGCACAGATTATGGACGTGCAGGCCGTCGACCCCTTCCAGATGTTCGGCGCGCAACTGGTCGATGGGGAAACCCAGGCGGCTGTGGGGTTGCGAGGGGTCATATTTGGGCACTTCCCCCTCCGCATGGAGGGGGTTGATGCGCAGGCCGATGTCGAAGTTCACACCGTTCATGCGGGCATCGTCGATGACGGGTTTCAGGCGCGCGATCTGGCCTGGGCTGTTGAAGATGACATGGTCGGAGATTTTGAGGATTTCCGCCAAGTCTTCGGGCTTGTAGGCGGCGCAGTAGGTGGCGACTTCCTTGTCGCCATTGGGGCCGCCATATTCCTCCCGGCCGAGGCGGGCTTCGTAGATGCCCGAGGCGCAGACGCCGTCAAGATATTCCGTGACCACGCCCCCAAGCGACCACATGGAGAAGGCCTTGAGCGCGCCCAGCACCTTGATGCCGGCGCGGTCGCGTATGTCGCGCAGGATCGACAGGTTGCGGCGGATCGCCGCCTCGTCCACCACGAAGGCGGGCGAGGGGACGCGGTGCAGGTCGAAATGCGCGAAGGCGGCGGGATCGCCGGCTTTGGTTTCCATGGATCGTTCCACTCTAGATTACTCCACCGTCACCCCGGGGCTTGACCCGGGGTCCCGCTGCCTCAAGCAACGGTGGAGAAGAAGCGGGACCCCGGCTCAAGGCCGGGGTGACGATCCCGGATGGGATCGTCAGAAATCCAGCGGCGCGGCCAGTTCCTTCACCTGCCAGGGCAGGCCGTGCTTGTTCAGCATGTCCATGAAGGGATCGGGATCGAACTGTTCGATATTGAACACGCCTTCCCCTTTCCACGCGCCGGTCAGCATCATCGCGGCACCGATCATCGCGGGGACGCCGGTGGTGTAGCTGACCGCCTGGTTGCCGGTTTCGTCATAGGCATCCTCATGGTCGCACACATTGTAGACGTAGACGGTCTTCTGCTTGCCATCCTTCATGCCGGTCGCGATGTCACCGATATTGGTCTTGCCCTTGGTGGTCGAACCCAGGCTTGACGGTTCGGGGAGAACGGCCTTCAGGAACTGGAGCGGGATGATCTCCTGGCCATTATACATCACCGGATCGATGCGGGTCATGCCGACATTCTGGAGCACTTCGAGATGCTTGAGATAGGCGTCGCCAAAGGTCATCCAGAAACGGATGCGCTTGATTTCCGGGTAGAATTTCGCGAGCGATTCCAGTTCCTCATGATACATGAGGTACATGTTCTTTTCGCCCACCTGGTCGAAAACGAACGGCTGCTTGTGCTTGAGCGCAGGCCCTTCCACCCACTTGCCGCCTTCCCAGTGGCGCGATGGGGCGGTGACTTCGCGGATGTTGATTTCCGGGTTGAAGTTGGTGGCGAAATGCTGGCCATGGTCGCCGCCATTGCAGTCCAGAATGTCGAGCGTGTCGATCCGGTCCAGCAGATGCTTCTTGATGTAGCTGGCGAAGACGCTGGTCACGCCGGGGTCGAAGCCCGAACCCAGCAGAGCCATGATGCCCGCTTCCTTGAAGCGTTCCTGATAGGCCCACTGCCAGCTATATTCGAACTTGGCGGTGTCGCGCGGCTCGTAATTGGCGGTGTCGAGATAGTCGGTCTTGGTCGCGAGACAGGCGTCCATGATCGCCAGATCCTGATAGGGCAGGGCCAGGTTCACGACCAGCTTGGGCTGGACCTTTTCGATGAGGGCGATGGTTTCCTCGACATTGTCGGCGTCGACCTGCGCCACGTCGATGGTGACGCCGGTGCGGGCCTTCACCGATTCGGCCACTTTCTCGCAGCTGATGATGCGGCGGCTGGCGAGCGTGATATGGCTGAAAATGTCAGAGTTCATCGCCATTTTGTGAACCGCGACAGAGCCGACGCCACCCGCACCAATGACCAGAACCTTGCTCAATTCAACTGCTCCATATCTCAAGCCGCGCAATCGCGCGAAAGCGCCCATATAGGGACTGCGCGTGACAGAGCAAAGTCAGACATGCGCCTGACGCCTGTTCGCTTCGAACGGAGATGGGATTGGGCTAGAAGCTCGCGCCGTCCACCTTCTTGATGCTGAGCGCGTCGAGATCGATGCCGGGCACGCAGCGCAGGTTGACGGCCTGCATGGCGGAGCCATCCGGGCCTTTGCCATGGGCGAAGGCTTCAGTTCCGCAGATGTTGCAGAATTGATGCGTGATCCTGTGCTTGTAGAATTGATAGTCGGTCAGCTTGTCCGCGCCGCTGTCCAGAGCGAACTGGTCGGCGGGCACGAAGGTCAGCAGAAAGCCCTTGCGGCTGCAATGGGAGCAGTTGCAGCTCATTGCCTCGGTCGGCGTGTCGGCGGCGACGGTGAAGGTGACGGCGCCGCAGTGGCAGCTTCCGGTGTAGGGCATGGGGCTCTCCTTTTTCGGGGAGTTTAAGGGGGTTGGGGCGGGAAGGGAACGGGTTGATTGGAGCGGTTGGCGGATGGGCCGCTTTCCTTGAAATATATCGTGCTCCTGCGGAGGCAGGAGCCCAGTTCGGGTGTGGCGATGACACACAGAGGGCGGGACTGGGCTCCTGCCTGCGCAGGAGCACGGTGCGCTTAATGGCGGTTATTGGCTGTTATCGGCTATCTCGCTGGCGGCATGTTGTTCACCGATGTGGCATGTCAGCTTACCAGCCGTCTCAACCCTTCCACCGTGTCCGCTTCATGCGCGGGCTTGTCCCGCCGTATCCGCGCTATGCGGGGAAAGCGCATGGCGAGGCCGGATTTGTGGCGCTTGCTTTCGTGGATGCTGTCGAAGGCGACCTCCAGCACCAGCGATTTTTCGACCTCGCGCACCGGGCCGAAGCGGTTCACCGTGTTCGTCCGTACGAAACGGTCGAGCCATTTCAGTTCCTCGTCGGTGAAGCCGCTATAGGCCTTGCCCACGGGCAGCAATTCGCCGTCTTCGGTCCAGCAGCCGAACGTATAGTCCGAATAGAAGGATGAGCGTTTGCCGTGTCCGCGCTGGGCGTACATCATCACGCAGTCGGCGGTCAGCGGATCGCGTTTCCATTTATACCAGAGCGCGGCCTTTCGTCCGGCGACATAGGGGCTGTCGCGGCGCTTGAGCATCACGCCTTCGATGGCGGCGTCGCGGGCGCCTGCGCGGATGTCGGCCAGTTGGGCGAAGTCCTCCGCTTCGATCAGCGCGGAGAGGTCGAAGCGGTGCGGGTCGAGTTTCGGGACGATGGTTTCGAGCCGAGTGCGGCGTCGATCCCATGGAAGGGCGCGCAGGTCTTCCTCGGCATCGAGCAGTATGTCGTAGAGGCGGACGAAGGCGGGATAATCGTCCATCATCTTCGCGGTCACCGCCTTGCGGCCCAACCGTTGCTGGAGCGCGTTGAAGCTGGCCGCCTCGCCGCCTTGGAACTCGCCCTTGACGAGCAGTTCGCCATCGAGGACCGCATGATGGCGGAAAGCGCGCGCTATGTCAGGGAAGCTGCCGGTGATGTCGTCGCCGGCGCGGCTGTAGAGACGGGTTTCTCCGGGCGTGCCGACGATCTGGACGCGGATGCCGTCCCATTTCCATTCGGCGGCATAATGGTCGAGGTCGACGCTTTCCGCCTCCAGCGGGTGGGCGAGCATGAAGGGGCGGAAGAAGGGCGCGCCCGCCGGATCGGGACGGTCGGCCCTGCCCTCGGCCCAGTCGAACAGCGCGGCGTAGGGCGGCGCGAGGGCGTGCCAGCATTCCTCCACATCGTTGACATCGAGGTTGAAGGCCTGCGCGAAGCCGGTCTTGGCCAGGCGGGCGGAGATGCCGACGCGCAGGCCGCCGGTCGCGAGCTTGAGGAGGGCGAAGCGGCCCGAGGCGTCGAGATGATCCATCATTCCGCCAAGCGTCGCGGGGGCGGCGGCGCGGCTGGTGGCGTGCAGGCGGTCGACTATGGCGGAAAGGGTGAGGGAGCCGTCGTCCATCTCCGGCGGCTGATCTTCCGCCTTGGGCCAGAGCAGGGCCACGGTTTCGGCCAGGTCACCGACATAGTCGCGGCTCATTTCGAACAGGACCGGATCGACCCGGGCGCGGGTCATTTCCGCTATGGCGGAGGCTTTGACGGCCTTGAGGTCCAGATTGCCGGTGAGCGCGGCAAGCGCCCAGCCCCGGTCGGGGTCAGGGGCGGTGCGCATATAGGTTGCGATTAGGGCCAGCTTGCCGTTGCGGGAGCGGGTGTAGACCAGGCCGTCCAGCAGTTGGGAGAATTGTCTCACGTCCTGCCCTCCATGGGGAGGGCGCTTGTCCAGACCCTCGCTCCGCCCGGCGGAAGGCTTCGATTGCGCTCAGCCCGAACGGCGGGGGTGCGGGGCATCAGCCTTCATCCTCGTCTTCGCGGCCCACCAGGGCCAGGGCGCGGGCGCGCATCTGGTGGGTCATGCACCAGTGGAGCAAGGCTTCCTCCCGGCCGTGGGTGATCCAGGTTTCCGATGGAGCGACTTCGCGAATGGTGTCGGTCAGCTCGTCCCAGTCGGCATGGTCGGAGATGACCAGCGGCAGCTCGACATTGCGCTGGCGGGCGCGCTGGCGGACGCGCATCCAGCCTGACGCCATGGCGGTGATGGGATCGGGCAGGCGGCGGCTCCAGCGGTCGTTGAGGGCGGACGGCGGCGCCATGACGATGCGGCCGCGCATCTCCTTGGGCGGCAGGCCGGTGGCGGGGCGGAGGTCGCCCATGTCGATGCCGAAATCCGCATAAAGGGCGCACATCCGTTCCAGAGCGCCGTGGATGTGGATGGGATCGTGATGGCCCCTGGCCCGCAATTCGCAGATGAGGCGCTGCGCCTTGCCCAAGGCATAGGCGCCGACGAGGACGCAACGGTCGGAATTGGCGTGCAGCGCGGCGAGCAGGCGGTCGACTTCGCTGCCGGTGTCGGGATGGCGGAAGACCGGCAGGCCGAAGGTCGCTTCGGTGACGAAGATGTCGCAGGGGACGGGTTCGAACGCCTTGCAGGTGGGGTCGGGACGGCGCTTGTAATCGCCGGTGACGACGACGCGTTCGCCCGCATGGCTGAGGACGATCTGGGCGGAGCCGAGGACATGGCCGGCGGGCACATAGCGGATGGTGACGCCGTTCATCCGGACTTCCTCGCCATAGGAAAGGGCCGTGCCGGAAGCGGTGCCGTAGCGCAGGGCCATGATGGCCAGGGTTTCCCGCGTCGCCCAGACATGGCCGTGGCCGCCCCGCGCATGATCGGCATGGCCGTGGGTGACAAGCGCGCGCTCCCGAGGGACGGAGGGGTCGATCCACGCGTCGGCGGGGCGGACATAGATGCCGGTCGGGTGAGGTTCGATCCAATGCGCCATGGCTTCCGGAAAAGGTGGAGCGGGCCGGTTGGTTCCGCAAGGGGCTTCACATTCCCGTAACCGCACCGTCACGCAGCCGACATGCCGTTGCCCTATGCGCCGCCGAACGACCCGGCAGTCAGGAGGCGCGGTTTATGGCATCTACGGCTCATCAGAATGTTACCCGCGCGGTGCACCGGCACCGGCATCTGTCCAGGCAGGGATTGCTGGAGCGCGCCTTCACCTTCGCGTTTCGGGGGCTGGTCTATGCGCAGATCTGGGAAGATCCGGAGGTCGACATGGAAGCGCTGGCGATCGCGCCGGACAGCCATGTCGTCACCATCGCCTCGGGCGGGTGCAATGTGCTGAGTTATCTGACGGCCGATCCGGCGAAGATCACGGCGGTCGACCTTAATACCGCGCATATCGCGCTCAACCGGCTGAAGTTGGCGGCGGCGCGGACCTTGCCGGATCATGAGGCGTTCCATCGCTTCTTCGCCAAGGCGGACTGCAAGGAGAATGTGAGCGCCTATCGCGCATTCGTGGCGCCGCATCTGGACGACGCCACGCGCCGCTATTGGGAGGGGCGCGATTTCATCGGGCGGCGGCGGATCGGCGGCTTTGCGCGGGGTATCTACAAGCATGGGCTGCTGGGGCGCTTTATCGGCGCGGCGCATTGGCTGGCGCGGCTGCATGGGGTGGACCCCCGGCGGATGCTGGACGCGAAATCGCGTGAGGAACAGCGCGAAATCTTCGAGCAGGAGCTCGCGCCGGTGTTCGACAGCGCCTTCATGAAGTGGCTGACGAGCCAGCCGGCTTCGCTGTTCGGCCTGGGGATTCCGCCCGCGCAATATGAGGCGCTGGCGGGCGACGACCGGATGGACAGCGTGCTGAAGGTGCGGCTGGAGAAGCTGGCCTGCGGTTTCGACCTCAAGGACAATTATTTCGCGGTGCAGGCTTTCGGGCGGGGCTATGCCGGGGGCGAGGGGCCGTTGCCGCCCTATTTGCAGGCGGCGAACCATCAGGCGGTGGTGGAGCGCGCCGGGCGGGTGGATGTGCGCCATGTGAACTTCACGGATTTTCTGGCGTCTCAGGAGGCTGGGTCGGCGGACCGTTATATCCTGCTCGATGCGCAGGACTGGATGGACGATGCGCAGTTGAACGCGCTGTGGGCGCAGATCACGCGGACGGCCAGGCCGGGGGCGCGGGTGCTGTTCCGGACGGCGGGCGAGCCGAGCATCCTGCCGGGGCGTGTCGATGACGCGGTGCTGTCGCGCTGGGATTATCGAGCGGAGGAATCGCTGGATTATACGGCGCGGGACCGGTCGGCCATTTATGGCGGCGTGCACCTTTATGTGTTGAAGGACGCGGGATGAGTGGCGGGCCGGACAAAGGCGGGCAGGGCGGGCTGATGGACAGCGTCTATCGGCATCAGCGGCATATCTACGACCTGTCGCGGAAATATTATCTGCTGGGGCGGGACGGGCTGATTGCCGATCTCGCGCCGCCGCGTGGCGGGGCTGTGCTGGAGATCGGCTGCGGGACGGGGCGGAACCTGATCGCGGTGGGCAAGGCCTGGCCGGAGGCGCGGCTTTATGGCGTCGATATTTCGGAGGCGATGCTGGAGACGGCGCGCAAGGCCGTGGCGAAGGCGGGCATGGCCGATCGCGTGGTGCTGGCGCGGGGGGATGCCTGTGGGTTCGATGCGGCGGCGCTGTTCGGGCGGGCGGAGTTCGAGCGGGTGTTCATCAGCTATGCGCTGTCGATGATCCCGGATTGGGAAGGCGCTTTGCGGCAGGCGGCGGGCTGCGTGGCGGCTGGGGGCAAGCTGGAGGTCGTGGATTTCGGGCAGCAGGATGATCTGCCGGGCTTCTGGAAGCGGGCGCTGTTCGGGTGGCTGGCGCGCTTTCATGTGTCGCCGCGGGCGGGGCTGCGGCAGGCGATAGAGGGGCTGGCGGCGGATATGGGCGGCTTTCCGCATAGCCGGAGCCTGTATCGGGGGTATGCGGTAAGGGGTGGGCTGATCCGGGTGTGAGTTTTGGGTGGTTTTTGGCCAATTATGGACATTGCCCTACCGTCACCCCGGGCTTGACCCGGGGTCCCGCTGCCTTTTTCATACGCATTCAAGAAGAAAAGCGGGACCCCGGGTCAAGCCCGGGGTGACGAATAGGGGAATGGCAAGAATCCACCCCCAGCGGAATTTGCAAAGGCGCCGTCAGGCCGCCTTCTTGAGTTCCAGTTCCAGCCGGTCCCAGATTTCCACCAGAGCCTCCACCAGTTCGCGCATCATCTCTTCGGTGTGCGCCGGTCCCGGTGTGAAGCGCAGGCGTTCCGTGCCGCGCGGGACGGTGGGGTAGTTGATCGGCTGCACATAGGCGCCATATTCCGCGAGCAATATGTCGCTGATCCGCTTGGCCTTCACCGGATCGCCCACCATCAGCGGGACGATGTGGGTCACGGACGGCATGACCGGCAGGCCCGCCTCCGCCATCAGGCGCTTGAGCGTCGCGGCGGAAGCCTGCTGACCTTCGCGTTCCTCGCTCGATTGCTTGAGGTGACGGACGCTGGCGAGGACGCCCGCGACCAGCACCGGCGACAGCGAGGTCGTGAAGATGAAGCCCGGCGCATAGCTGCGGATCACGTCGACGATCATCTGATCGGCGGCGATATAGCCGCCCATGACGCCGAACGCCTTGCCCAGCGTGCCTTCGATGATGGTCACGCGATCAGCGACCTCATCCCGTTCGGAAATGCCGCCGCCGCGGGCGCCGTACATGCCGACCGCATGGACCTCGTCCAGATAGGTGAGCGCGTTAAACTCGTCGGCCAGATCGCAGATCGCGGCGATGGGGGCGATGTCGCCGTCCATCGAATAGACGCTTTCGAAGGCGATCAGCTTGGGTACTTCTGGCGCTTCGGCGGCCAGCAGTTCGCGCAGATGGTCGACGTCATTGTGGCGGAAGACGCGCTTTTCGCAGCCCGAATTGCGGATGCCCGCGATCATCGAGGCGTGGTTCAACTCGTCGGAGAAGATGATGCAGCCGGGCAGGATCTTGGCCAGGGTCGAGAGCGTCGCTTCGTTCGAGACATAGCCCGAGGTAAAGAGCAGAGCGCCTTCCTTGCCATGGAGATCGGCCAGTTCGGCTTCGAGATCGACATGATAATGGGTGTTGCCGCCGATATTGCGGGTGCCGCCGGAGCCTGCGCCGACATCGTGCAGCGCCTCTTCCATCGCGGCGACGACCTTGGGATGCTGGCCCATGGCGAGATAATCGTTGGAACACCAGACGGTGATCGGCTTCGGCCCGTTATGGCCGTGGAAGCAGCGGGCGTTCGGGAAAGCGCCCTTGTTGCGCAATATGTCGATGAAAACCCGGTAGCGGCCCTCGCTGTGCAGCCGGTCGATCGCCTGCGTGAAGATGTGCTTGTAGTTCACTTAAGCCCTATCCCTATTTCCCGCATCCCCTCATTTGAAAGGGGCATTTACCTGCTGCACGGGCCTATTACCAGTGATAAACGCTCGCAGCGCTAGGCAGAAATACCTATCACATTGATAGAATGGCTTGCGATTGGACCAAAGGTCCACCCCGGTCAAAGCCCCTCGATCTGCCGCAAACCATAATGTTCCAGGGCCGGGCGGAGTGCTTCGACGCTGTCGTCCAGGCGGGTGAAGACGGCGGTTCCGGGGGGTGGAGCGGCGGGCCATGGCTGTCCCTGGGTGAGATAGGCGATGCGGCGGGCAATTCCTTCACCGCCGTGCACGAATCGTAGGGGGCGGGGCGATGCGGCGGCCAGTTCGTCCTGGACCAGCGGGAAATGCGTGCAGGCGAGCGCCACCACGTCCATGCGGTCGCCGCCGGGCTGGTCGAACAGGCCGGCAAGGGCGTCCCGCGCTATGGCGGGGTCCAGCGGTGCGCTGCGCAGCTTCGCTTCGGCCAGTTGGACCAATGCCGCCGAGCCGTGGCGAAGGACGGTGCAGTCCGAACCGAATTCGGCGGCGAGGCGGTCGACATAAGGCTGGCGAACGGTCGCATCGGTGCCGAGGACGCCGAAGACCCGGCTTTGCGACAGCAGCGCGGCCGGTTTTATCGCGGGCACGGTGCCGACGACCGGAATGTCGAGCGCGGCGCGAACGGCTGACAGGGCGATGGTGGAGGCGGTGTTGCAGGCGATGACCGCCAGGCGCGGGCGATAGCGTTCCACCAGGCGGCCGAGCAAGGCGGGCACGCGGGCGGCGATTTCGGCCTCGCTCCTGGTGCCATAGGGGAAGCCCGCGCTGTCCGCCGCGTAGACGATGGGGGCGTTGGGTAGTGCTGTGCGTGCCGGCCCCAGGATGGATAGCCCGCCGACGCCGGAATCGAAGAACAGAAGAGGGGCTTGGGGTGCGACTGTCATTATGCCCGACATGTCGCGGGATGGGGCGGGGCTGTCAACATGGGGATGGGTTTGAGGTGATGGAGATTGGTCAATAGCGGACGTTAGCCCTGCGTCACCCCGGGCTTGACCCGGGGTCCCGCTGCCTTGGGCTGGGGGCCGACGAGAGAAGAAAAGCGGGACCCCGGGTCAAGCCCGGGGTGACGCATAAGGGAATGGCAGGAATCCACCCATCCCCGACATTCCAACCCGTCCTTCGTTACCTTCGCCATTGCCCGGTGCGCCGGGAACGCTATGGTCGCGCCGCAACTATTACGGCGAGATCATGACTCCTCCCTGGCTTCTTCCCGCGTTCGTCCTGCTGATCGGTTATCTGCTGGGTTCCATCCCCTTTGGCCTGCTGCTGACGCGTTTCACGGGGGCGGGCGATCTGCGCAAGATCGGGTCGGGGAATATCGGCGCGACCAATGTGTTGCGGACCGGGCGGAAGGGGCTGGCGGCGGCGACGCTGCTGCTCGATCTGCTGAAGGGCGCGGCGGCTGTGCTGATTGGCGCGGCGCTGATCGACGGCGGCGGGCCGATGGCGGGCGCGATGGCCTTTATCGGGCATTGCTATCCGGTCTGGCTGCGCTTTGCGGGCGGCAAGGGGGTGGCGACCATGATGGGCGTGGTGACGGCGCTGTTCTGGCCTGCCGGGATCGTTTTCGCGCTCGTCTGGCTGGGCGCGCTGTTCGGGACCAGATGGTCCTCCGTCGGTGGCATGTCGGCGGCGGTGAGCGCGCCTGTCGCCATGTGGTGCTTCGGCCGGCTCGATCTGGTTCCCGTGGCGTTGGCGCTGGCATTGATCGTGCTGTGGCGGCACCGGGAGAATATCGCCCGGCTCGCCAGGGGGAGCGAGCCCAGGATCGGCGCATCGAAGAAGGCGGCTGCCAGCGAATGAGCGAGCAGGAGCGGTTCAACCGCCTGCGCCTGATCCGTTCGCCGCGCATCGGGCCGGTGACGTTCCGCCAGTTGATGGCGCGCTTCGGCACGGCGGGGGAGGCTCTGCAGGCGCTGCCCGATCTGGCGGTGCGTGGCGGCGGCAAGGCCAGCATCGTCGACGCGAAGCTGGTGGAACAGGAGATTGCGCGCAGCCGGGCCGTGGGCGCGCGCTATCTGATCATGGGGGATGCCGACTATCCCTTTCTGCTGGACCAGATGGAGGGCGCTCCGCCCGCGCTGATCGTGCGGGGTGATGTTTCGCTGGCGGCGCGGGATTGCGTGGCGGTGGTGGGGGCGCGCAACGCCTCCGCGGCGGCTTGTCGCTTTGCGCGGTTGCTGGCGCAGGATCTGGGGCAGCGCGGGGCGGTGGTGGTGTCGGGGTTGGCGCGAGGGATCGATACCGCTGCGCATCAGGGTTCGCTGGAGAGCGGCACCGTGGCCGTCATCGCCTGCGGCATCGACATCGCCTTTCCCCCGGAAAATGCCGAATTGCAGGAGCGGCTGGCCAGCGAAGGCTTGGTCGTCACCGAACATCCGCCCGGCACCCAGCCCCTGGCGCGGCAGTTTCCGGCGCGCAACAGGATCATCGCCGGGCTGGCCAAAGGAACCGTCGTCGTCGAGGCCGCGCCCAAATCGGGTTCCCTGATCACGGCGCGGCTGGCGGGCGAAGCGGGGCGGGAGGTGATGGCGGTGCCCGGATCGCCGCTCGATCCGCGCGCGCAGGGTTGCAACCAGTTGATCCGCGAGGGCGCCGTGCTGATCCAGAATGCCGCCGACGTGATCGAGGCGATCGGCGCGATCGATTCCCGCATGGTGCGGCAGGCCGGCGCGGATTTTGCGGGCGAACCGCCATCCTGCGACGTGGCCGAGCGGGAGCGGGCGACGGTTGTCGCCTTGCTGGGGCCTGCTCCCGTGCCGGTGGATGAGCTGATCCGGTTGTCCGGCCTTGGTCCCGCGCTGGTGCAGACCGTGCTGCTGGAGCTGGAACTGGCCGCCAGGCTGGAGCGTCATGCGGGCGGAAGAGTCAGTTTGTCATGACGGCTTCACATTCCCACATCAGCGGCGCTTGACGCGGGGCATCAACAACTTTCAGACTCGCGCGTGTACGTGAGAGATTTTCAGAACCGGGGCTTGAATGCAGCTTGTCATCGTTGAATCGCCGGCCAAGGCGAAGACCATCGAGAAATATCTGGGCGGCGATTTCCATGTGCTGGCCAGCTATGGGCATATCCGCGACCTGCCGGCCAAGGACGGGTCGGTGGACCCCGACAACGGCTTTGCCATGAGTTGGGAAAATTATGGCGACAAGGGCAAGCAGCTCAAGGCCATAGCCGACGAGGCCAAGAAGGCGACGCGTCTGATCCTGGCGACCGACCCTGATCGCGAGGGAGAGGCGATCAGTTGGCATGTGCAGGAGGTGCTGCGTGCCAAGAAGGCGCTGCCCGCCAAGGTGGACCGCGTGACCTTCAACGCGATCACCAAGCAGGCGGTGACCGAGGCGATGGCCCAGCCGCGTGCGCTGGACGAGGATCTGATCGACGCCTATCGGGCGCGGCGGGCGCTCGACTATCTGGTGGGCTTCACTTTGTCGCCGGTGCTGTGGCGCAAGCTGCCCGGCGCCAAGTCGGCGGGGCGGGTGCAATCCGTGGCCCTGCGGCTGGTCGTGGAGCGCGAGCGCGAAATCGAGAGCTTCGTGCCGCAGGAATATTGGTCGGTCGCGGCCGAGATGGAGCAGGCGGGGCAGGGCTTCACCGCCCGGCTGGTGCGCTGGCGCGGCGAGAAGATCGAGCGGCTGACCATCGGCAAGGAAGGCGACGCCATGGCCGCGAAGGCGGACGTGGAGGCTGGACGCTTTACCGTCGAGAAGGTCGAGACCAAGCCGGTTTCGCGCAATCCTCCGCCGCCGTTCACGACTTCGACCTTGCAGCAGGAGGCGGCGCGCAAGCTCGGCTTCTCCGCCAGCCATACGATGCGGATCGCGCAGCAGCTCTATGAGGATGGCGCGATCACCTATATGCGTACCGACGGCGTGCAGATGGACGGCAGCGCCATCTCCGCCGCGCGCAAGGCGATCGCTGAGCGCTATGACGGCGGCTATCTGCCGGAGAAGCCCCGCCAATATCAGACCAAGGCGAAGAATGCGCAGGAAGCGCATGAGGCCATCCGTCCGACCGAATTCAGCCGCGACAAGATGGGCGGCGGCGACCATGCGCGGCTGTACGATCTGATCTTCAAGCGGGCATTGGCGAGCCAGATGGCTTCGGCGCGGCTGGAGCGGACGGTCATCGATCTGGTGGACGGCACTGGCCAGCATGCGCTGCGCGCTACGGGGCAGGTCGTGATCTTTCCCGGCTTCCTGGCGCTCTATGAAGAGGGCCGGGACGATTCGGAAGATGATGATTCCAAGCTGTTGCCGCGCTTGGGCGCGGGTGATGCGCCGGCCAAGAAGAAGGTGACGGCGGAGCAGCATTTCACCCAACCGCCGCCGCGCTATTCCGAAGCGTCGCTGGTCAAGAAGCTGGAGGAACTGGGGATTGGGCGGCCGTCCACCTATGCCTCGACGCTTCAGGTACTGAAGGATCGCGACTATGTGCGGATCGAGAAGAACCGCTTCTTCGCGGAGGAGAGCGGGCGGCTGGTGACGGCCTTTCTGGAGCGTTTCTTCGAGCGGTACGTGTCCTACGACTTCACCGCGGGGCTGGAGGATGAGCTGGATGAGATTTCCGGCGGCCGCGCTCAATGGCAGGCGGTGCTGGAAGCCTTTTGGCGCGACTTCAAGCCCAAGACCGCCGAGGTGATGGAGCAGAAGCCTTCCGACATCACCGCTGAGCTTGACAAATTCCTGGAGCCGATGCTGTTCCCGCCAAAGGCGGATGGGTCCAATCCGCGTGCCTGCCCGATGTGCGGCGATGGGCAATTGTCGCTGCGCGGCGGGCGGTTCGGCGCGTTCATCGCCTGCTCCAACTATCCAGA
The DNA here is from genome assembly GCF_013375535.1 of Sphingobium sp. 15-1. Lineage (GTDB taxonomy): Bacteria > Pseudomonadota > Alphaproteobacteria > Sphingomonadales > Sphingomonadaceae > Sphingobium > Sphingobium aromaticivastans. The sequence continues at coordinate 1,018,687 of NZ_JABXJG010000001.1, read as the reverse complement.
GTGCAAATATACGCGCAAGTTCGGCCAGCCGGGCGGGGACAAGGATGGCGGCGAGGATAAAGGGCCGGAAGTGCTGGGCCAGCATCCCGAAACCGGGCAGGATATTGTTCGGAAATCCGGGCGTTTTGGGCCTTATATCGAGATGGGCGAGGGCAAGGAGGCCAAGCGCGGCTCCATCCCCAAGGATCTGCCCGATGGCGAAATGACGCTGGATTGGGCGGTGAAGTTGCTGAGCCTGCCGCGCGAAATCGGGCTGCATCCGGAGACGGGCAAGCCGATCGTGGCGAATATCGGGCGTTTCGGGCCTTATTTGTTGCATGACGGCAAATATGGGCGGCTGTCCTCCACCGCCGAGATTTTCGAGGTAGGGATGAATAGCGCCGTGGCCAAGCTGGCGGATGCGGCGAACAAGGGCGGGCGGGGGTCTTCCTCCCGTGAGCCGCTGAAGGTGCTGGGCAAGCATCCGCGCACTGAGGCCGAGATCAAGCTGATGGCCGGGCGCTATGGCCCCTATGTGACCGACGGCACGACCAATGCGACGCTGCCCAAGACGATCGAGCAGGATGCCCTGACGCTGGAGGAGGCCGCGCAATTGATCGATGCGCGGGCTGCTGCTGCGCCCGCGAAGAAGGGGAAGAAAGCGCCGGCGAAAAAGGGTGCGGCGAAGAAGCCGGCTGCGAAAAAGACACCTGCCAAGAAAGTGGCGGCGGAATAGAGATTCGGTGCTCCTGCGCAGGCAGGAGCCCAGTTCAGACGTTGGAACTGGGCTCCTGCCTGCGCAGGAGCACGTTGCGGCTGGGGCCTACTCCACCCAATCCAGACCGATGTCGCGGTAGATGAAGCGGTCGTCCTCCCAATCCTCCTTCACCTTGACGTGGAGGTAGAGGTGGACCTTGACGCCGAGCAGGCTGGCCAGTTCGGCGCGGGCCTTTGAGCCGATTTCCTTGAGGCGCTGGCCGCCCTTGCCCAGCACGATGGCGCGTTGGCTGGAGCGGCCGACCAATATCTGCTGGTGGATTTCGACCGAGCCGTCCTCCCGCTCGCTATATTTTTCCGTGTCGACGGCGGCGGCATAGGGCAGTTCGGCGTGGAGCTGATGATAGAGTTGTTCGCGGGTGATCTCCGCCGCCAGCATGCGGTCGGTGGCGTCGGAGACTTGGTCCTCGGGAAAGTGCCAGGGGCCTTCGGGCATGGCGTTGGCGAAGGCGGTCTTGAGTTCCGCAAGGCCATCGCCGGTCGCGGCGCTGACGAAGAAGGTCTCCGCAATGTCGAGCTGTTCGTAGAGCCGCTGGGTGTGGACCAGCAGCTTTTCCTTGATGGCGATGTCGACCTTGTTGAGAATCAGCCACTTCTTCTCGGGCCGGGCGGCGAGCGCGCTGACGATGGGTTCCATCTTGGCGCCAAGTCCCGCCTTGCCGTCGACGACCAGCGCGATCAGGTCGGCGCCCTGCGCACCGCCCCAGGCCGCTTGCACCATGGCGCGATCCAGCCGGCGCTTGGGCGCGAAGATGCCGGGCGTATCGACCAGCACCATCTGCGTGTCGCCTTCGATCGCGACGCCCATGACGCGGGTGCGGGTGGTCTGCGCCTTCGGGCTGGTGATCGCCACCTTCTGGCCGACGAGGGCGTTGACCAGGGTAGATTTGCCCGCATTGGGCGCGCCGACTATGGCGATGACGCCGCAGCGTTGATTGTCGGAATTGAGGTCCAAAAATTACTCCGTTTCACAAAAGCGAAGCGTGTTCCTGCGAAGGCATTCGAACGAGACAAGCGGCTCGCGAGAACCCAGATCAAACGGCTGAACTGGGTTCCTGCCTTTGCAGGAACACGTCATAATATAAAATAGCACAAAATTTCTGATCAGCCTGCCAACTTGTCCAGCAACGCCTTTGCCGCTGCCGTTTCCGCTTCCTGTTTCGAACCGCCCGTCGCGCTCGCTTCTCCGGCGCCCTTGATGCTGACCGTTACCGTGAAGCGCAGCGCATGGTGTGGGCCGGAGCGGTCCGTCATCGCATATTCGGGCGGTTTGCGCTTGTTGGCCGCCGCCCATTCCTGGAGCGCGGACTTGGGGTGCTTGGGCGCGCTGGACTGGGTGTCTACGCGGTCGCTCCAGAGGCGGCGGACGAGGGTGCGGGCTTCCTCCAGCCCGCCCTCAAGATATAATGCGCCGATCAGCGCCTCCATGACGTCGCCCAGCACATTGTCGCTGTCGGCCGCGCCATCGTCGCGGGCCTGCTTGCCGAGCACCAGATGAGCGGGAACCCCGGCGCTGCGGGCGACTTCGGCACAGGTTTCGCCCGAAACCAGGGCGTTGAAGCGGCGGGAGAGCTTGCCTTCGGGTTCGTCTGAAAAGCGGTCGTAAAGCCATTCCGCGATCAGCAGGCCGAGGATGCGGTCGCCCAGAAATTCCAGCCGCTCATAATTCACCGCATTGGCGCTGCCATGGGTCAGCGCCTGATGGAAGGCGATCGGGTTCTTCGGCGCGCGGCCGATCAGGGCCTTCAGCCAGCCTTCGGTGTCAGGTTTCGTCAAAAGCCTTCCCCGATGCGGCTCCAGCGCGCGGCGGAAACCCAAGTCCAGGGAAGCAGCCAATTGGCGCTGCCGTCGGTCGAGAAGACCGAGATCATCGCCTTGCCGACCAGATTTTCCTCCGGGACCAAGCCGATGCCGCCGCCGTCGACCGCCGGGAAGCGGCTGTCGGCGCTGCGGTCGCGATTGTCGCCCATCATGAAGAGATGGCCTTCGGGCACCACCACCGTGTCGCGGTCGTCCGCCGCACCGTCTGGCATCAGGTCGAGGACATTATAGCTTTTGCCGCCCGGCAGCGTCTCGCGATATTGCGGGTAGCGGCATTGGCGGCCGCCCGGCACGGCTTCCTCGAACTTCGGGCGATAGCAGGGGGATGGGCTGCCTTCCTTGGCGGCGGCATCTTCCATATTGGGCGTGACGGGAATGACGAGGTCAGCGACCTTCTGCTTCGGGATTGCCTGGCCGTTCAGATAGACAGTGCCTCCGCGCACGGAGATCATGTCGCCGGGCAGGCCGATGACGCGCTTGATATAGTCGTTCTTCTGGTTCGGCGGCGCCTTGAACACCACCACGTCGCCGCGTTGGGGCGTCGAGGCGAAGATGCGGCCGGGGATCAGCGGAATGCCGAAGGGCAGCGAATAGCGCGAATAGCCATAGGGCCATTTCGCCACCAGCAGATAATCCCCGATCAGCAGGCGCGGCTGCATGGATTCCGACGGGATGTTGAAGGGCGACACGATGAAGCTGCGCAGGACGAAGACGAACACCGCCAGCTTTGCGAGAAACCAGAGGAAATCCCGCGTTTCGGATTTTGCGCTCATGCTTTGATCGTCTTTTCCTTCAATTCGCCCTGAAAACAGGCCGTCGCGGCTTTTGCGGGTTCGTAAAGCCGCCGTCAAGCGCGCTAGAGACCAAGCGATATTCACTCCATGCTGCCCTGCAACCTGATTTTTCTGTTCGAACGGTGCAATAGCGGAACGACTTGGCTAGGATGGGCAAGAATCGACAGGTGCAGCGTCGGTATCGATCAACGGCAAAACAAAAGGATATTCCCCAATGTCCAGCCCTGCACTGGCAGCGCTTGCGGCTCTTCCCCAGGCCGATCTCAAATCCATCTTCACCGCCGATCCCGACCGGTTGAGCCAGTTCACCCTGCGCCAAGGGCCTGTCCGCTTCGATTGGTCGAAGACGCATCTGACGGACGATCTGGTCGCGGGCTTTGTGAAGCTGGCGGAGGAAAAGGGCTTTGCCGCGCAGCGTGACGCGCTGTTCGCGGGGGAGGCGGTCAACAATACAGAGGGCCGCGCCGCCGAGCATCCCGCCGAGCGTGGCGAGGGCAATGCCGACAGCGTGGCGCGGGCCAAGATGTTCCATGCGCGGATGCGGGCGCTGATCGACGCCATAGAGGGCGAGGCGCTGGGGCCGATCCGGCATATATTGCATATCGGCATTGGCGGGTCGGCGCTGGGGCCGGACCTGATCATCGATGCATTGGGCGGGGATGGGGCGCGCTATGACGTCGCCATCGTTTCCAATGTCGATGGCACGGCGCTGGAGCGGGCGATTTCGCGCTTCGATCCGGAGGCGACGTTGATCGCCGTGGCTTCGAAGACCTTCACCACCACGGAGACCATGTTGAACGCGGCGAGCGCGATCAACTGGATGGTCGAGGCGGGGGTGGAAGACCCCTATGGCCGGGTGATCGCGCTGACGGCCTCGCCGGACAAGGCCATCGAATGGGGCGTGGATGAAACGCGCGTGCTGCCCTTTGCGGAGAGCGTGGGCGGGCGTTATTCGCTCTGGTCTTCGATTGGGTTTCCGGCGGCATTGGCGCTGGGATGGGATGCTTTCGAGAGCCTGCTGGAAGGCGCGGCGGCGATGGACCGGCATTTCCGGCTGAGCGATCCCAAGCAGAATGCGCCGCTGATCGCGGCCTTTGTCGACCAATATTATGCGCGGGTGCTGGGGTGCCAGACGCGGGCCTTGTTCGCTTATGACGAAAGGCTGCGGTTGCTGCCCTCTTATCTTCAGCAATTGGAGATGGAGAGCAACGGCAAGCGGGTGACGCGGGATGGCGCGCCTGTGGATGGGCCGACGGCGCCGATCACCTGGGGCGGTGTCGGCACGGATGCGCAGCATGCGGTGTTCCAGTTGCTGCATCAGGGGACGATCCTGACGCCGGTGGAGTTCATCGCCTCCATCGAGCCGGGGCATGCGCTCGATCCGGCGCATCATCGGGCTTTGCTGGTGAACTGCTTCGCGCAGGGTGCGGCTTTGCTTCGGGGCAAGGATAATGAGGCCGATCCGGCGCGGGCTTATCCGGGGAACCGGCCTTCGACCACGATCCTGCTGGATGATGTGACGCCGGAGGCTCTGGGGGCGCTGATCGCTTTTTACGAGCATCGGACCTTTGCCAATGCGGTGCTGATGGGGATCAATCCGTTCGACCAGTTCGGCGTCGAGTTGGGCAAGGAGATCGCCAAGTCCATCGAAGCCGAAGGGCCGAAGGGGTTCGATCCCTCGACCATGGCTTTGATCGATCTGGCCTTGGGTGGGGTTTGACGGACAAGCCCCTCCCGCAAGCGGGATGGGAGTAAGCAGATTCTCATTTGTAACTCCGCTGGGGACGCTCCATATGCGGGCGCAATCCAGCGGAGGCATGCATGAGCGACTACGACTTCGACCTGTTCGTCATCGGTGCGGGATCGGGTGGCGTGCGGGCTTCGCGCGTGGCTGCGGCCCATGGGGCGAAGGTCGCGGTGGCCGAGGAATATCGCGTCGGCGGCACCTGCGTCATTCGGGGCTGCGTGCCCAAGAAGCTGCTCATCTATGGCGCGCATTTTGCCGAAGATCTGAAGGATGCGCGGCGTTTCGGCTGGAATGTGCCGGATTGCGACTTCGAATGGACGACGCTGCGCGACAATGTGCTGGCCGATGTGGACCGGCTGGAGGGTCTCTACAAGAATACGCTCGACAGCCATAAGGTTGAGCTGATCCCGGAGCGGGCGACGATCACCGGGCCGCATGGCGTGAAGCTCGCGAGCGGGCGGGAGATCAGCGCGAAATATATCCTCGTCTCGACCGGCGCATGGCCGATCGTCCCGGAGATCGAGGGCGCTGAGCATGGCGTCACCTCCAACGAGGTCTTCCATCTGGAGGAATGCCCCAAGCGGATCGTGATCGTGGGTGGCGGCTATATCGCCAATGAATTTGCGGGCATCTTCCACCAGTTCGGCAGCCATGTGACGATCGTGAATCGATCGAACACGCTGTTGCGCGGCTATGACGAGCAAATCCGCGACCGGCTGCTCCAGATTTCGACGATGAAGGGGATCAATTTCCGCTTCAACGCCGAGATGGAGAAGATCGAGAAGAATGAGGACGGCACGCTCTGCGTCCGTTTCAAGAGCGGCGATCCGGTGGCCTGTGACCTGCTGGTGTTCGCGACCGGGCGCCAGCCGCATGTCGATGGGCTGGGGCTGGAAAATGCCGGGGTCGAGCTCAACGAGAAGGGCGCGATCAAGGTCGATGACTATAGCCGGACGAGCTGCGAGAGCATCTATGCGGTGGGCGATGTCACGGACAGGCTGCAACTGACGCCGGTGGCGATCCGTGAGGGCCATGCCTTTGCGGACACGGTGTTCGGGGATAATCCGCGGACCGTGGATTACAACTGCGTGCCTTCCGCCGTGTTCAGCCATCCACCCTTGGCCGGCGTAGGCATGACCGAGGCGCAGGCGAAGAACAAGCTTGGAACGGTGAAGGTCTACACATCCGACTTCCGGCCGATGAAAAATGTGCTGGCCGGGCGGGATGAGCGGGCGCTCTACAAGATGGTGGTGGATGCGACGACCAATCGCGTGGTCGGGCTGCACATGATCGGGCCGGATGCGCCGGAGATATTGCAGGCGGCTGCCATTGCGGTGAAGGCGGGCCTGACCAAGCAGGAATTCGACGATACCGTGGCCCTGCATCCGAGCATGGCCGAGGAACTGGTGCTGTTGAAATAAGCTTCCGGGCGAAATCGGGACAGCTTTTTCGATTTCGCTCCAGGCGAACGGCTCAGCGGTCGGCTACAAAAGTGAGGACGAGCGCGTCGCGCCAGGCGGGTTGCGCCGGGTCGACCGCATGAATTTCGGTGACGCCGTGCATGATGCGATGGTCGTCGATCAGTACCGCATCGCCGGGGCGGGCGAGGGTGAATTCGCCCAATTCCTTGCCCTCCGGCGTGCCGATGCGGGTGACGCCTTCGCGGACGTTGCGACGCTCGACCAGCATGACGAAGACCCAGTCCACGCCGTCGCGGTGCATGCCTTCGGGCGTGGGGCGGCCGAGTTCGCCGGTGCGGGCCTCTATGCGGAACTGGTGGAGTTCGACATGCTGCCGTCCGGTCAGGGGGAAGCTGCGCGCGCAGAAGGCGAAGATCGCCTGCATCGCGCTATTGTCGACCGTGCCTTGCTGGACGGGATCGAACCAGCGCTGCACGTCGCCATTCAGGGGATTATAGTCGCGGCTCTGGAAATGCGGCTGGTGCGGTTGGCGCGTGAAGACGCCCTGCTCGCAGGCGAAGGTCGCGTGGCGGCGGCGGCGGTAGCGGCCACCATCGGCCATATAGAGGTCGGGGCCGAGATCGTCCCAGCTTCGCGCCAGCGCGTTCCAGTTGGCAGAGGGGATGGCGAGCCGTTCGACCAGGTCGGTGCCGGACAGGCGGGCATAGCCGGCGTCTGCCAGCTCATGCCGGAGGGGCGTGTCCGTCAGAATGTCCGCGTCGCTCATCCATCCATCCTTATCCGGAGAGACAGACGAGCGACAGGGCCAGTTCCCGCAAGCAGGATATGGATCAGGCGCCCATATTAGGCGATAGTGGGAACGATCCCACCCTCCGCCCGGATCGCCGCGCCATTGGTGACGGCGGCGAGCGGGCTGGCGAGATAGGCGACCATCGATCCGATTTCATCCGCTTCGATCAGGCGGCGGATCAGGGAGAGCGGGCGCAGCGTCCGGAAGAATTCCGCCTCACGTTCCGCTTCAGGGGCGTCCTTATTCTCGACCACCGACTGGATGAAGTCGACGATCCCCTCCGAGCGGGTCGGGCCGGGCAGCACCGAATTCACCGTCACGCCGGTGCCGCGCGTCTGTTCGGCCAGGCCGCGGGCGATGGCGAGCTGGGCGGTCTTGGTCATGCCGTAATGGATCATCTCGCCGGGGGGCAGCAGGGCGCTTTCGCTGGCGATGAAGATGATGCGGCCCCAATCCTTGTCCAGCATGCGCGGGAAATAATGTCGGGCGAGGCGGGCGCCGCTGACGACGTTGACCTCGAAGAAATGATGCCAGTCTTCATCGGAGATGGCGGTGAACGGCTTGGCTTCGTAGATGCCGAGATTGTTGACGAGGATGTCGACGTCCGGAGCGGCTTCGATGAGCGTGGCCGCGCCTTCCGCAGTGGCGGGATCGGCCAGGATCGCGCGAACCTTGCCGACCTGGCCGATCTGCGCGGTGGCCTGGTCCAGCTTGGCCTGGTTGCGGCCGGTGATGACGGTTTCCACGCCTTCTTCGGCAAGGCGCTTCGCGATGGCGAAGCCGATGCCGGCGGTCGATCCGGTGACGAGTGCGGTCTTTCCGGCGAGTTTCAGGTCCATGGGATACTCCTTTGTTCGGGGTTGAACGCAGAAATAAGCGAACCATGCATTGATGATTAGAATGACAGTCATCACAATAGAAGTGATTTGAAATCATGGGTGACGCATGGACAACCGCTTTGGCGACATCGAGACATTTCTGGCTGTGGCGCAGGAGGGCAGCTTCGCTTCCGCCGCCAAGACGCTGCGGCTGACGCCCTCCGCCGTCAGCCGCAGCATCGGGCGGTTAGAGCAGCGGCTTGGCGTCACGCTGTTGCGCCGGACGACGCGTTCGCTGGCGCTGACCCTGGAGGGGGCGGCCTATCGCGACCGGATGACGGCGCTGATGGCGGAAATGACCGATGTCGAAAGCGGATTGGGGCAGGAGGAACGGGGGCCGCGTGGGCTGTTGCGGCTCAATGCCTCAGTGTCCTTCGGCAACCAGTGCCTGCTGCCGATCCTGCCGCTTTTTCTGGCGCGTTATCCGGCGGTGGCCGTCGATCTGGCGTTGTCCGATGCGGTGGTCGATCTGGTGGAGGAGCGGGCCGACATCGCGATCCGCATCGGGCCTTTGCGGGATACGCGGCTGCGGGCGAAGAAGCTGGGGCATAGTCGGATGGTGCTGGTGGCGAGCCCAGCCTATCTGGCGGCGCGGGGCATACCGCTAACGCCGGAGGATCTGGAGGGGCATGATTGCCTGCAATTCAGTTTCCGCCGGTCGGTGGATAGCTGGCCGTTCCGGATCGGCGGGCGGGTCGTGCAGCGGCCGGTTCAGGGGCGGTTCTTCGGCAATTCGGGTGAAGTGGTGCGGCAGATGGCGGTCGCGGGGGGCGGGATCGCGCGACATGGGCGCTTTCATGTCGCGGAGGATTTGCGCGATGGGAGGCTGGTCGAAGTGCTGGGGGATTTTAGCGCGGGGGATGGCGAGGATATTCATGCGCTTTATTCCGCGCAGGATCGGCTGGCGGCGCGGGTGCGGGCTTTTCTTGATTTTCTGGATGAGGCTTTGATGTTGCCGGATTAGGGTGGTTCGCTGCCTTCGGGGAAACTACTGGAACGCCTAGCCGATCCAGTAAGGCACGATCTGCCGGTTGTCGGGATCGACGCGGATGGGGCGGTCGGCGGGTGGGAAGGCGCGTTGGTCGCAGCTCTGGCGCGAGCAGAGACGGCAGGTGATGCCGATCGGCGTCGCGGCGCCCTCCACCTCCAGTTGCAGGCCGTCGGCATAGACGAAATTCGCCGCGTGGGCGATTTCGCAGCCCAGCACCACCGCGAAGCGGCGCGGGGTGCGGCTGTAGCTGCCTGACGGTTTCACCAGCCCCTTCGCCATGGAGACATAGCGCACGCCATCGGGGGTCTCGCCCAACTGGATGTTGATCCGGTCGGGGACGGCGACCGCTTCATGGACGTTCCACAAGGGGCAGGCGCCGCCGAAGCGCGCGAATTGCAGGCGCGTGGCGCTGTGGCGCTTGGTGATGTTGCCCGCCATGTCGACGCGGCAGAAGAAAAAGGGAATGCCGCGCAGGCCGGGCCGCTGGAGGGTCGAAAGACGATGGCAGGCCTGTTCGAAGCTGACGCCGAAGCGGCGGGCGAGGCGGTCGATGTCGTGGCGGACTTCGCGGGCGGCTTCGCGGAACGGGGCGTAGGGCATCAGCAACGCGCCCGCCGCATAATTGCCAAGGCCGATGGCGAGCAGGCGGTCGGCGCCCATGACGGGCAGCCCTGCCTTGCTCACAACGTCAGCGATCACCGCCTGCCCCTCCAGCATCATGAGCTGGTGGGCGAGCATGAACTTGCGGCTTTCTGTGGGCAGGGCGGCGTTGACGAATAGGCGCCGCTCGCTGCTGGTATAGGAGCGGAGCGAGGAGTCCGGGGTCTCCGCGATCAGCGTCTCGATCCCGTGGCGGCGGGCCAGGGCTTCGACCAGCATACCTTCGTCCAGGGTCTGGCCGGCGGTGAAGCTGGCGGCCATGTCTTCCGCCAGGCAGTCGAGAGCGTGGACATAATTGCCCGCCTCATGGAACCAGTCGCGCGCGGCTTCCCAGGGCAAGCGGGCCTGGACTGCATGATCGTTGGCGATCGCCTCCTCGATCATGTTGATGCGTTCATTGGCGCGCATATGGGCGTTGTAGAGGTCGACATAGCGCGCCGCGAATTCGGGAAATTGCAGGTGCAGCTTCTCGATCCGCTCCGGTTCCAGCGCGGCGCCCGGCAGTTCGGGATGGGCGAGGGCGTAGGTGAAGGCGCCAAGAAGCTGCTCCTCCTCCCGGCTGTCGAAGCTGGCCCAGTCGGTGGGGAAGGCGCTGGCAAGCGCGGCCTTCACCTTGGCGGTGAGGGGGCGGTCGTCATTTTCCATCTGGCTGAGATAAGAGACGGATATGCCCAGCGCCTGCGCCATGGTCGCCTGGTCCATGCGATGATCCAGGCGGAGTTGGCGCAGGCGCGGACCTGCGAAGATTCGATTGCCACGAGCCATGATTCGTCCATAATTTGCAAAGTCGCAATTTGCAAATTAGCAAAATTGCATTTGCGAAAATGCGAAAAGATTGGAAGGGGCGGGCGAAGATGTCCGCGACAAGCCGGAGAGAAGCCTTATATGTCGAAGCTCGCCATCATCGAACAGCTCGAAGCCAAGCGCGATGCTGCGCGCCTGGGCGGCGGCCAGCGCCGCATTGACGCCCAGCATGCCAAGGGCAAGCTTACGGCCCGCGAGCGGCTGGAAGTGCTGCTGGACGAGGACAGCTTCGAGGAGCTGGACATGTATGTCGAGCATAATTGCATCGACTTCGGCATGGATGAGCAGCACATTCCGGGCGACGGCGTCGTCACCGGATCGGGCACCATCAACGGCCGGCTGGTCTACGTTTTCTCGCAGGACTTCACCGTCTATGGCGGCGCGGTGTCGGAGCGGCATGCGATGAAGATCTGCAAGATCATGGACATCGCCATGAAGGTCGGCGCGCCGGTGATCGGCCTCAACGACTCCGGCGGTGCGCGCATCCAGGAAGGCGTGGCGTCGCTGGGCGGTTATGCGGAGATTTTCCAGCGCAATGTGCTGGCGTCGGGCGTGGTGCCGCAGATCAGCGTTATCATGGGGCCGTGCGCGGGCGGCGCGGTCTACTCGCCGGCGATGACGGACTTCATCTTCATGGTGAAGGATTCGAGCTTCATGTTCGTGACTGGGCCTGACGTGGTGAAGACCGTCACCAACGAGGTCGTGACCCAGGAGGAACTGGGCGGCGCGGTCACCCACACCACCAAGTCGGGCGTGGCCGACGTGGCCTTCGAGAATGACATCGAAGCTTTGCTGGCGGTGCGCGATTTCGTGGACTTCCTGCCTGCGTCCAACAAGGAGCCGGTGCCGGAGCGGCCCAGCGCCGATCCGTGGGACCGCATCGAGGACAGCCTGGACACGCTGATCCCGGCCAATGCGAACCAGCCCTATGACATGCATGAGCTGATCCGCAAGGTGGTGGACGAAGGCGACTTCTTCGAAGTGCAGCCGGCCCATGCGGGGAACATCATATGCGGTTTCGGCCGGGTCGAGGGCAAGACGGTGGGCATCATCGCCAACCAGCCGATGGTGCTTGCCGGGGTGCTGGACATCAATTCGTCCAAGAAGGCCGGGCGGTTCGTGCGCTTTTGCGATGCGTTCGAAATTCCGATCGTCACCTTTGTCGACGTGCCGGGCTTCCTGCCGGGGACGGCTCAGGAACATTCGGGCATCATCAAGCATGGCGCGAAGCTGCTCTTCGCCTATGCCGAGGCGACCGTGCCGAAGATCACCGTCATCACGCGCAAGGCCTATGGCGGGGCTTATGACGTTATGGCGTCCAAGCATCTGCGCGGCGATCTGAACTATGCCTGGCCGACCGCGGAAATCGCGGTGATGGGCGCGAAGGGCGCAGTGGAGATCATCTTCCGCGGCAAGACGCCGGAAGAGATTGCCGAGAAGACCAAGGAATATGAGGACCGCTTCGCCAATCCCTTCGTGGCGGCGAGCAAGGGCTTCATCGACGAGGTGATCCAGCCGCATTCGACCCGCAAGCGGATCGCCCTGGGGTTGCGCAAGTTGCGGAACAAGGCGCTCGAAAATCCGTGGAAGAAGCACGACAATATTCCGTTGTGAGGTGAACCCGTCATCCCCGCTCAGGCGGGGATCCATCTCCGGACGTTGCATCTGGGGCGCGCGCAGGAGATGGATTCCCGCTTTCGCGGGAATGACAAGGATGGGAATGAAGTTATGAAACTCGGTCGCTTGAACCATATCGGCGTGGCGACGCCTTCGCTGGAGGCTTCGCTGGCCTATTATCGCGACGTCATGGGCGCGACGCTGACGCACGAGCCTTTCGACCTGCCCGCACAGGGGGTGAAGGTGTGCTTCGTCGATACGCCGGGCGTGAATGGTACCGAGGGCACGCAGATCGAGCTGATCGAGCCTTTGGGCGAAAACTCGCCCATTCACGGCTTCATCGCCAAGAACCCGGCCGGTGGGCAGCATCATATGTGCTATGAAGTGCCCGACATTCACGAGGCCAAGGCCTGGTTCGAGGGGCTGGGCAAGAAGGTGCTGGGCGAGCCGCGCATCGGGGCGCATGGGACGCTGATCTTCTTCGTCCATCCCAAGGATATGAACGGGGTGCTGACGGAGATCATGGAGACGCCGAAAGAGGCGCATTGAGTTTTTCGTCATGCCGGACTTGATCCGGCATCCCGCTTCTTTGCGAGCGGGACGAGGGCAGCGGGACCCCAGATCAAGTCCGGGGTGACGATTGGGTAGATAGGGACGCAAATGACCGAGAAGCCGACGCTGGATCAGTGGGCCGCCGCCGCCGCCAAGGAGGTGAAGGGCAAGGATCTCAACTGGGAAACCCCGGAAGGGATCACGGTGAAGCCGCTCTACACGGCGCAGGACGTGACCGTCGATCCGGGCCTGCCCGGCTTCGCGCCGTTCACGCGGGGCGTGCGCGCCTCCATGTATGCAGGGCGCCCCTGGACCATTCGGCAATATGCGGGCTTCTCGACCGCCGAGGAATCCAACGCCTTCTATCGCCGCAACCTTGCGGCCGGTCAGAAGGGTCTCAGCGTCGCCTTCGACCTGGCCACCCATCGCGGCTATGACAGCGACCATCCCCGCGTCGTCGGTGACGTCGGCAAGGCGGGCGTGGCGATCGATACCATTGAGGACATGAAGATTCTGTTCGACGGCATTCCGCTCGACCAGATGTCGGTTTCCATGACCATGAACGGCGCGGTGATCCCGATCCTCGCCTTCTTCATTGTCGCGGGCGAGGAGCAGGGGGTCGAGCGCAAGTTGCTCGACGGAACCATTCAGAACGACATTCTGAAGGAGTTCATGGTCCGCAACACCTATATCTACCCGCCCGAACCCTCGATGCGGATCATCTCGGACATTTTCGGTTATACCAGCCGCGAGATGCCCAAGTTCAACAGCATCTCCATTTCCGGCTATCATATGCAGGAAGCCGGCGCGACGCAGGTGCAGGAACTGGCCTTCACCATCGCGGACGGCGCGGAATATGTGCGCTACGGCGTGGCGTCGGGCCTCGACATCGACAAGTTCGCTGGGCGGCTGAGCTTCTTCTTCGCCATCGGCATGAACTTCTTCATGGAGATCGCCAAGCTGCGCGCCGCGCGCGTGCTGTGGCATCGGGTCATGACTAAGCTCGGCGCGCAGGACGAGCGTTCGAAGATGCTGCGCACCCATTGCCAGACGTCGGGCGTGTCGCTGACCGAGCAGGACCCCTATAACAATGTGATGCGCACCACGATTGAGGCGATGGCGGCGATGCTGGGCGGCACCCAGTCGCTGCACACCAATGCGCTGGATGAAGCGATTGCGCTGCCGACGGACTTTTCGGCCCGCATCGCGCGCAACACGCAGATCGTCATCCAGGAAGAGACGGGCATGTGCAATGTCGTCGATCCGCTGGGCGGCAGCTATTATATCGAAGCGCTGACCCAGCAACTGGTCGACGCCGCTCAGGAGATCATCGACCGCGTCGAGGCCGAAGGCGGTATGGCGAAGGCGGTCGGTGCCGGCTGGCCCAAGGCGATGATCGAAACCGCCGCCGCAGCGCGTCAGGCCCGCGTCGATCGGGGCGAGGACGTCATCGTCGGCGTCAACAAATATCGTCTGGCGAACGAGGATTTGCTCGAAACGCTGGAGGTCGACAACACCAAGGTGCGCGAGGCCCAGATTGCCCGCATCAACCGGGTCAAGGCGGAACGCGACGAGGAAGCGTGTCAGGCCGCGCTGGAAGCGCTGCGTGCAGCCGCTGCCGGGCCGCAGTCGATCGAAAACAACCTCCTCGCCCATGCGGTCGAAGCGGCGCGCGCCCGCGCCACGCTGGGCGAAATCTCCTCCGCCATGGAGGACAGCTTCAACCGCTACGGCACGCAGCCGACGCCGGTGAAGGGCGTCTATGGCAAGCCTTATGCGCAGGACAGCCGCTGGAAACAGGTTCTTGACGGGGTGCAGGCCGTCGAGCGGCGCCTCGGTCGCAAGCCCAAACTGCTCATCGCCAAGATGGGGCAGGATGGGCATGACCGGGGCGCCAACGTGATCGCATCCGCTTTCGGGGACATGGGTTTCGATATCGTGTCGGGCCCGCTGTTCCAGACGCCGGAGGAAACGGTGGTGCTGGCGCTCGACAGCGGCGTGGACGTCGTGGGTGCGTCGAGCCTCGCGGCGGGGCACAAGACGCTCATTCCCGAGCTGATCAACCAGCTTCGGGAAAAGGGCCGCAACGACATCAAGGTGATCGCGGGCGGGGTCATTCCGCCGCAGGATTATGACTTCCTCCGTGACGCGGGCGTTCAGGGGATTTATGGACCGGGCTCCAACGTCGTGGAGTGCGCCGCCGATGTGCTGCGTCTCCTCGGCCACAACATGCCCCCGGCGGGGCTAGAGGAAGCCGCATAATGACCACCATTGCTCGCACTGACTGGACCCGCGACGAGATCGCCGCGCTGTTCGACCTGCCCTTCAACGACCTGATGTTCGAGGCGCAGTCGATCCATCGTGCGACTTTCCCGCGCAACGAAGTGCAGCTTTCGACCCTGCTGTCGATCAAGACGGGCGGCTGCCCGGAGGATTGCGGCTATTGCAGCCAGTCGACCGAAGCCGAAAGCGGCCTGAAAGCCACCAAGCTGATGGACGTGCAGGCCGTGCTTCAGGCGGCGGCGCAGGCGAAGGATCATGGTTCGGGCCGTTTCTGCATGGGCGCGGCGTGGCGCAATCCCAAGGAACGGGACATGCCCAAGCTCATCGAAATGGTGAAGGGCGTGCGCCAGATGGGTATGGAAACCTGCATGACGCTGGGCATGCTGTCGGCCGATCAGGCGAAGCAGCTCGCGGATGCGGGGCTGGATTATTATAATCACAATATCGACACCTCGCCGGAAAATTACGCCAACGTCATCACCACCCGGACCTTCGAGGACCGGATCGAGACGCTGGAAAATGTCCGCGATGCGGGCATCAATGTGTGCTGTGGCGGGATCGTCGGGATGGGCGAGACGCGGAGCGACCGGATCGGTTTCCTCCACGCGCTCGCCACCATGCCGCATCCCGAAAGCGTGCCGATCAACGCGCTGGTGCCGGTCGAAGGCACGGTGCTGGGCGACATGCTGAAGGATACGCCGCTCGCCAAAATCGACGAGGTGGAGTTCGTCCGCACCGTTGCCGTGGCGCGGATCGTCATGCCGCAGTCGATGGTGCGGCTCTCCGCCGGGCGCGAGAGCATGAGCGAGGCCTGTCAGGCGCTCTGCTTCATGGCGGGGGCGAACAGCATCTTCACTGGCGACAAGCTGCTGACGGCGGCCAATGCCGGGGATGACAAGGATAGCGCGCTGCTTTCCAAGCTCGGGCTGGCGCCGATGATGGCACAGCCGCATGGGCATCTGGAGGCGGCTGAGTAATTTTCCCCTTCTTCCGTCATGCTGAACTTGTTTCAGCATCCATCGCGCCTTCGGACCCGTCGGTTGAGGAGGCGAAATGGACCCTGAAACAAGTTCAGGGTGACGCTGGAAGATAGGGATGGGTTGGCTCGAAAGGGCAACAAAATAGGACTGGGGCAAGGATAGATAATGGCAATCACCAAGATCCTGATCGCGAACCGTGGCGAAATTGCGTGCCGCGTCATCCGCACGGCGCGGAAGATGGGCATCAAGACCGTGGCGGTCTATTCGGACGCCGACGCCCGCGCACCGCATGTGCTGATGGCGGACGAAGCCGTCCATATCGGTCCGTCGCCCGCTGCCCAATCCTATCTGATTGCCGAGAAGATCATCCAGGCCTGCAAGGATACCGGTGCCGATGCGGTGCATCCGGGTTACGGTTTCCTCTCCGAGCGTGAGAGCTTCCGCAAGGCGCTGGACGCCGAGGGCATCATCTTCGTCGGCCCTCCCGCCAACGCGATCGCCGCGATGGGCGACAAGATCGAGTCGAAGAAGCTCGCCAAGGCAGCCGGCGTCAATGTCGTCCCCGGCTATGTCGGCGTGATCGAGGACACCGAACATGCCGTCCGCATCTCCAACGAGATCGGCTATCCGGTGATGATGAAGGCTTCGGCCGGCGGCGGCGGCAAGGGCATGCGCCTTGCTTATTCCGAACAGGATGTCCGGGAGGGCTTCGAGGCGACCAAGCGCGAGGGCTTGAACAGCTTCGGTGACGACCGCGTGTTCATCGAGAAGTTCATCGAAAGCCCGCGCCATATCGAAATCCAGATATTGGGCGACCAGCACGGCAATATCCTTTACCTGAACGAGCGCGAATGTTCGATCCAGCGCCGCCATCAGAAGGTGGTCGAGGAAGCGCCGTCGCCCTTCGTCAGCCCCGAGATGCGCAAGAAGATGGGCGAGCAGTGCGTCGCCCTGGCGCGGGCGGTCGGCTATTTCAGCGCGGGCACGGTCGAGCTGATCGTGTCGGGCGCGGACAAGACCGGCGATGGTTTCTACTTCCTGGAAATGAACACCCGTTTGCAGGTGGAGCATCCGGTCACCGAAGAGATTACCGGCCTCGACCTGGTCGAGCAGATGATCCGGGTCGCCAATGGCGAGGAGTTGAGCTTCCGTCAGGAGGATGTGAAGATCAACGGCTGGTCGATTGAGAACCGCGTCTATGCCGAAGACCCCTATCGCGGCTTCCTGCCGTCGACGGGTCGCCTGATCCGCTACAATCCGCCGGAAGCGGTGGACGGCGTGCGCGTCGATGATGGTGTGGTTGAAGGCGGCGAGGTCAGCATGTTCTACGACCCGATGATCGCCAAGCTGATCACCTGGGCGCCGACCCGTCTCGAGGCGATCGACAAGCAGATCGCGGCGCTCGACCAGTTCGAGATCGAGGGGCCGGGGCATAATATCGATTTCGTCTCCGCGCTGATGCAGCATGAGCGTTTCCGTTCCGGCAACATCACCACTGGCTTTATTGCCGAGGAATATCCGGAGGGCTTCATCGGCGCTCCGGCTTCCGAAACGCTGCTCAAGCGCCTGTCGGCTATCGGCGCCTTTGCCGCCATGGCGCAGGCGGATCGGGCTCGCCGGATCGAGGGGCAATTGGGCAAGCGTCTCGCTCCGCCGACCGATTGGCAAGTGAAGATCGGGGATGCGATCCATGACGTCGTGATCGACGGCGATGACGTCACCGTCGATGGCGAGGCGATCGACTTGGCGCTGGAATATACGCCCGGCGACCGGCTGATCGAGGCGGAGTTCGGTGAGGAGCAACTGGCGGTGAAGATCGCGCCGGTGCGCTCGGGCTTCGTGCTGACCGCTCATGGTGCGAGCCACAAGCTGCGCATCCTACCCGGTCATGCGGCGGTGCATGCCAAGCATATGATCGAGAAGATTCCGCCGGATCTGTCGCGTTTCCTGATCTGTCCGATGCCGGGCCTGCTGGTCGCGCTGAACGTCAAGGAAGGCGACAAGGTCGAGGTCGGCCAGCCGCTCGCGGTGATCGAGGCGATGAAGATGGAGAATATCCTGCGCGCGCAGAAGGCGGGCGTGGTGAAGAGCGTGTCCGCCGCGCAGGGCGAAAGCCTGCCGGTCGATGCGATCATTCTGGAACTGGAATAATCCGGCCGTCTTGCCGGGCGAAGGTGGAGGATGGCGTCTTTCGACTTCGCCCGGTGGCTGGCATTAGCATGTTGGCATGCATCTGAATCACGATCCTGCGGCGGTGGCTGCCGATCTCATTGGCTTTGACGATTTCCTGAAGGTCGACATTCGCGTCGGCACGATCCTGTCGGCGGAGCCTTATCCGGAGGCACGGAAACCGGCCTATAAGCTGTTAATCGATTTCGGGCCGGGCATCGGGCGGAAGAAGTCGAGCGCGCAGATCACCGAAAATTACGCGCTGGAGGATTTGCCGGGGCGGCAGGTGGTGGCGGTCGTCAATTTTCCGCCGCGGCAGATCGGGAAATTTCTGTCCGAAGTGCTGACATTGGGGTTCGCGGATGATGCGGGCGCGGTGGTGCTGTTTTCGCCGGATCGGGTAGTGCCGAATGGGTCGCGGTTGTTTTGAGCGGGCGGCGGCTGTTGGCCAGTTGCCGTCATTAGGCGCGCCGTGCTCCTGCGCAGGCAGGAGCCCAGTCCCGCCATTTGTGGATCATCGCACCGTAGGAACTGGGCTCCTGCCTGCGCAGGAGCACAGTGTACTTTAAGGAAAGCGATGCAAGCAGGCGGTCCGCTCCTTCATATCAAGCACCAACGCTAATCCCGCTTGCTGGCGTACGGCACTTCATTAGAACGGGCGCGAAGAAATTGGGTAGGTGAGCGGGGGCGGAATGGGTGGAAGTGCGGTCGGTACAGACTATGTGATGGACGCCCGGCGGGACCGGCTGGTCATCACCGCGTCCGCGCTCGGCACATTGTTCGAATGGTATGATTTC
This sequence comes from Sphingobium sp. 15-1, assembly GCF_013375535.1. GTDB lineage: Bacteria > Pseudomonadota > Alphaproteobacteria > Sphingomonadales > Sphingomonadaceae > Sphingobium > Sphingobium aromaticivastans. The sequence goes on along the minus strand of NZ_JABXJG010000001.1, from coordinate 999,627 downwards.
TACATCTATGGCGTGTTGGCGCCGATCATCGGGCGGACCTTCTTCCCGACCGACAATCCGACCGTCGAACTGCTTTATTCGCTGGCCGGATTTGCCATCGGTTTCGGGTTCAGGCCGCTCGGCGCGGCGTTGTTCGGCTATCTGGGCGACAGGCTGGGGCGCAAATATACCTTCCTGGCCACCATCGTCCTGATGGGGGCGGCGACGGCGGGCGTCGGGTTGACCCCGTCCGCCGCGAGCATCGGCATCGCCGCGCCGATCATCCTGATCCTGCTGCGGATCGCGCAGGGATTGGCGCTGGGCGGGGAATATGGCGGGGCGGCGATCTATGTCGCGGAACATGCACCGCCGGGCAAGCGGGGCTTTTTCACCAGCTTCATCCAGGCGGGGGTGATCGGCGGCTTCATCCTGTCGCTGATCGTCGTGGTGGGAACGCAATGGATCGTCGGCAAGGCGGTGTGGGACGATTGGGGCTGGCGGCTGCCCTTCATCTTCTCGCTGGCATTGCTGGCGATCTCGCTCTGGATGCGGCTGATGCTGCGCGAAAGCCCGATCTTCGCGGCGATGAAGGCGGCGGGCGAGCAATCGCGCAACCCGCTGAAGGAGGCGTTCACCTATCCCGGCAACAAGCGGCGGATGCTGGTGGCGATGATCGGCATCGCGGCGGGCTTCACCGTCATCGCCTATACGGTGATGTTCCAGGCGCTTTATTTCCTGCAAAACGGCCTGCATGTCGCGCCCGGAATGGCGCAGTTGCTGGTGGGCGGCAGCGCCTTTGCAGGCGTGGCGGCCTTCATCTTCTTCGGCTGGCTGTCCGACCGGGTGGGGCGGAAAAAGCCCATCGTCATCGGCTATGCGCTGGTGCTGCTGCTGCTCATGCCGCTCTATCAGTTCATGGGGAGCGTGGCGAACCCGGCCCTCTACCGGGCGGCGGAGCGCGCGCCGGTGATCGTGAGCGGCCCCGATTGCAGCTTCGATCCCTTCGCCAAGGTGCAGCCGACCGTTTGCGGCAAGCTGCTCGATCATTTTTCCAAGCGCGGCATCGCCTATGAAAAGCGGGAGGCGGCGACGCCTTCTGTCAACGTCGGTTCCGTGGCGGTCGCGGACTTGAGCGCGGAAGGGCTGGATGCGGCGCTGCATGCGGCCGGATATGAATCGGCCCCCGTCACGCCGGACTGGCCGCGCGCTTTGTTGCTGTTCCTGGCGCTGCTGCTGCTCTGGACGCTGTCGGGGGCGACCTATGGTCCCGTCGCGGCGCTGCTGTCGGAATATTTCCCGGCGCGGATACGCTATAGCTCGCTGTCGATCCCCTATCATATCGGGACCGGTTATTTCGGCGGGTTCCTGCCGCTGGTCAGCCAATATATCGTGGCGCGGACGGGCGATCCCTATGCGGGGCTGTGGTACACCATTGCGGTGGTGGCGGTCGCGCTGCTGACTTGCATCGTCGCCCTGCCGGAAACGCGTGGGGCCGAGATGGAAACCTGATGCCTCGACGGTTACGCCGTTGAGCGCTATCGCGATGCGATGACTGATTTTTCCGCACCGCTGCGCCTGCGTCTGGATGGAGACGCTTTGCTCGCCAATTGGCGCTGGTTGAAGCGGCAGGGCGGTGCGGCGGCCTGCGGGGCCGCGATCAAGGCCAATGGCTATGGCCTGGGCAGCGCGGAAGTGATGCGGCGCTTGCTGGACGCGGGGTGCCGGGACTTCTTCGTGTCCAACTGGGCCGAGGCGATGGCGCTGGAGCCTTTGATCAGCGAGGGCGTGTCGCTTTCCGTGCTGCATGGCGTGCGGGAGGAGGACATGGCGGTGGCGCTCGCCTCCCGCGCAAGGCCGGTGCTGTGCACGGAAGGGCAGATTGCGCGCTGGAAGGAGGCGGGCGGCGGGCTTTGCGACGTCATGGTCGATACCGGCATGAACCGCCTGGGGCTGGATTGGCGGGGCGATGTTTCGGCGCAGGTTGCGGGGCTGGAGGTGGCGACATTGCTCAGTCATCTGGCTTCCGCCGACGAGGATGTGCCGCTCAGCCAAGTGCAGTTGGAACGGTTTTCGGCGCTGCGGGGCGCAGTCAGGGCGGCGCGTTACAGTCTGGCGAACAGCGCGGGGATTTGCCTGGGCGCTGCCTATGCTTTCGACATGACGCGTCCGGGGATTGCGCTTTACGGCGGCGTGCCGCGCACGGAAGCGGCGGGGCGGATCGGGCAGGTCGTCTTTCCGGAGGCTCAGATATTGCAACGCCGCCGCGTCCGGGCGGGCGACACGATCGGTTATAACGCGACCCATCGCGCAGCGGCGGACATGGAGATTGCCGTGGTGAATCTAGGCTATGCGGACGGCTATTTGCGCGGCTTTTCCGGGCGGGGGTCCATGACTTTCGGGGACAGGCATCTGCCGGTGGTTGGGCGGGTCTCGATGGATTTGACCGCTGTCGACGTGTCGGGTCTGCCCGAGGTCGGGGAGGGGGATTGGCTGGGCGTCGACTATGCGCTGGCGGAGGCGGCGGCGGTTTCCGGGCTGTCGCAATATGAGTTGCTGACAGGGCTGGGCGCGCGTTTCGACCGCATCTGGCGCTGACAGCAGAAGGCCGCCGATCCGGATTGGGATCGGCGGCCTTTTCGTCTCTTTACCCTCGGCTTAGCGCTCGACGCACATGGCGACGCCCATGCCGCCGCCGATGCAGAGGGTCGCGAGGCCCTTCTTGGCGTCGCGCTTCTGCATCTCGTAGAGCAGGGTGGTGAGGACGCGGGCGCCCGAAGCGCCGATCGGATGGCCGATGGCGATCGCGCCGCCGTTCACATTGACCTTCGCCGGGTCCCAGCCCAGTTCCTGACCGACGGCCAGCGCCTGCGCGGCGAAGGCTTCGTTGGCTTCGATCAGGTCGAGATCGGCCAGCGACCAGCCCGCCTTGGCCAGCGCCTGACGGCTTGCCGGAGCCGGGCCGATGCCCATGATCGACGGATCGACGCCGCAGGTCGCGAAGCCGGCGATGCGCGCCAGCACGGTCGCGTTGCGCTTGGCGGCTTCTTCGGCGCTCATCAGGACGAGGGCGGCGGCGCCGTCGTTGATGCCGCTGGCGTTGGCGGCGGTGACGGTGCCGTCCTTCTTGAAGGCGGGGCGCAGGCTCTGCATCGCTTCCAGCGTGGCGCCAGCGCGGATATATTCGTCGGCGTCGACGATGGTGTCGCCCTTGCGGCCCTTGATCGTCACGGGAACGATCTCGTCCTTGAAACGGCCCGATGCGCGGGCGGTTTCGGCCTTGTTCTGGCTGGCGACGGCGAATTCGTCCTGCGCTTCGCGGCTGATCTGGTACTTCTCAGCCAGATTTTCGGCGGTGATGCCCATGTGATAATTGTTGAAGGCATCGGTCAGGCCGTCATGCGTCATCGTGTCGATGAAGGAGATCGGCCCCATCTTCGCGCCGCCGCGCAGATATTGGGCGTGGGGCGCGAGCGACATGCTTTCCTGGCCGCCCGCGACCATGATGCGGGCGTCACCGGCGCGGATCGCCTGCGCCGCGAGGGCAACAGCGCGCAGGCCGGACCCGCAAAGCTGATTGAGGCCGATGGCGGTCCGCTCGACCGGGATGCCCGCGTTGACGGCGGCCTGGCGGGCGGGGTTCTGGCCCTGCGCGGCGGTCAGGACCTGGCCCAATATGACTTCGTCCACTTCCTCCGGCGCGACGCCAGCCTGGGCGAGAGCGGCGACGATGGCGGTGCGGCCCAGCTCATGCGCGGGGGTCGATCCGAAGGCGCCCATGAAGCTGCCGACGGCGGTACGCTTGGCAGCGGTGATGACGATGTCTGACAAAGCCTTGATCCTCAGTTCCAGGGGTGATTGTTTTCGCAGGCGCACATATCATCATCCGCCATGGCTGGAAAGCCATTGGGACAGAGGTTCCCAAAGCGACGTGCGCGCGCCGCTGCCCACGATCATGCCGACATGGCCAAGACGCAGCGTCCTGTTCTCCGCCATTTCGGGCGCGGCGTCGGCAGGCACGATGCGGTCGGTGGCGGAACGGATTGAAAGCGTGGGACAAGTCAGGCGGCGGGGATCGATCGCTTGTCCGCCGACGGGCCATTCGCCCCGGCCGCTCGCATTTGCGGCATAGAATTGCTCGAACAGATCGCGCCCCGCAGCATAGCTGAGCGGCGGGCCGCCATTGGCCCAATCCTCCACCGCCAGAAAGGCATGTTCCTCATCGGAACCCGGCTCCATATCCGCAAAGGCCGCATATTTGCGAATCGTGCGGGCGGGGTCCATCGCCCAGAAACCGGATTGCAGCACCTCCATCGGCACATAGCCCAGCCGCTGACAGGTGGGTTTGGAACTGCGCCATAGCGCGCCGATCTGTTCCCGGTCGGCGGGCGGGAAGCCGTCGAAATCCCATGGCGCCGCGACGGTCGCCAGCGCCTTTGCCGGTTGCAAGGCCGCGGCGCCGATGGCCAGATTCCCGCCCAGGCAATATCCCACCAACAGGGGCGTGCGGGGCAGCGCCGCCAGCATCGGCAACAACCGTTCCGTCACATGCCGGTCTAACCCCATTGCGCCGTCGTCCGCCGCCGGCGTTCCCCAGTCGACCAGATAGGCGTCATGTCCTGCTGCGCTCATGTGGCGCAGCATGGAACGGCGGGTCGACAGGTCCAGCACTTGCGGGGGATTGATCAGCGAGGGGATGAAAACCACCGGATGACGGCCATTTTCCGTCCCATAGCGGAGCAGTCTGGCGCTGCCCGCGCTGGCGGCGACGGGGGCGGCGGGGGGCGGGGCAGGGCGCACAGCCTCCTGATATTTCCGCAAACCTAGGAAAGCGCGCTTCCGCAGTTCGGGATCGCTCTCCGTTTCCCGCCATAGGATATTGAGAAAAAGGGGTAAGGGCCGCGGCCCATGTTGCGGCGCGGCATTCGCTTGTGCTAATGCGGAAAATGCAGGTGTGGGAGAGGTATCCATGGCCAAATCTAAGACCGCGAACGAATCTGAACCGGTCGTTATCAAGAAGTACGCTAACAGGCGGCTCTATAACACAGAAACGTCGAGCTACATCACGCTGGATCTTTTGTCGCAGATGACTCGTGAGGGGCGCGAGTTCGTCGTCGTCGATGCGAAGACCGGAGAGGACATCACGCATAATGTCCTGACCCAGATCATCATGGAGGAGGAGCAGCGGGGCAAGAACATGCTGCCCGTCAACTTCCTGCGCCAGTTGATCGCCATGTATGGCGATTCCATGCAGTCCATGGTGCCGCAATATCTGGAAGCGTCGATGGACGCCTTCCGCAAGAACCAGCAGCAGTTCCAGGAAGCGATGAAGGGCGCGTTCGGCGGCGGCCCGCTGGCCGAGATCGCCAAGCGCAACATGCAGATGTTCGAGGCGGCGGCGAGCGCCTTTGGCACGGGCATGCCGGGAATGCCCGGAATGCCTGGCATGGCGGCGCCCACGCCCACGCCCACGCCCACGCCGTCGTCCGCTTCCGAAGAGGCCAAGGATGACGAGATTGCTGAGTTGAAGGCGCAGCTTGCCGCGCTCAACGCGAAGATCGACAAGCTGAGCTAAGCCGCGCTTCCGGCTATCCTTGGGAGTCGACAGGGAGGGCGCGCTTGGCCTATGGCGCGCCATCCATTCGAAATTTTAAGGTCGATCCCGTGAAGCACGCCCTTTCCGTTACCCGCGAACAGGATTTCGCCGCCTGGTATCAGGCCGTCATTTCCGAAGCCGATATGGCCGAGGAAAGCGGCGTGCGCGGATGCATGGTCATCCGGCCCTGGGGCTATGGCATCTGGGAACGGATGCAGAAGCTGCTGGACGATCGCATCAAGGCGACCGGCCATGAAAATTGCTATTTCCCGCTGTTCATTCCGCTCAGCTATTTCGAGAAGGAAGCCGAGCATGTCGACGGCTTCGCCAAGGAAATGGCGGTCGTCACCCATCATCGCCTGATCCAGAAGGATGGGCGTCTGGTACCCGATCCCGAAGCGAAGCTGGAAGAGCCGCTGGTGGTGCGTCCGACTTCGGAGACGGTGATCGGCGCGGCTTTCTCGCGCTGGGTGCAGAGCTGGCGCGACCTGCCGGTGCTGATCAACCAGTGGGCCAATGTGGTGCGTTGGGAGATGCGCACGCGGATGTTCCTGCGCACGGCGGAGTTTCTGTGGCAGGAGGGGCATACCGCTCACGCCAGCGTCGATGAGGCGATGGAAGAGACGCTCAAGATGCTGGAAGTCTATCGCAGCTTTGCCGAGGAATGCGTCGCGCTGCCGGTGATCGCGGGCGAGAAGCCGGAGAATGAGCGCTTTCCGGGGGCCGTCGCGACCTATTCCATCGAGGCGATGATGCAGGATGGGAAGGCGTTGCAGGCGGGCACTTCGCATTTCCTGGGGACCACCTTCTCGCAGGCGCAGAATATCAAGTTCCAGAATGCCGAGGGGCAGCAGGAACTGGCGCAGACGACGAGCTGGGGCGTGTCGACGCGGATGATCGGCGGGCTGATCATGGTGCATGGCGATGATGACGGGCTGCGCGTGCCGCCTCGGGTCGCACCTTATCAGGTGGTCGTGGTGCCGATGTTGCGCGATACGGACGAGGATGCGGCGATCCTGGATTATTGCGGCGAGCTGGTGGCGGAGCTGAACAGGCAGGACGTGTTCCGCGAGCCGGTACGCGCCTTGCTGGACCGGCGGCCGGCCAAGGCGGCGAACAAGCGTTGGGGTTGGGTGAAGAAGGGCGCGCCGGTCGTGATCGAGGTCGGCGGCCGCGATGTGGCCGGGGGCAATGTGTCCGTCATTCGCCGCGACAGGCTCTATCGCGAGGATGGGAAGCTCGACAGTCAGGTTGTGGCGAAATGGGATTTCGTCGAAAATGCAACCAAGTTGCTCGAAGAAATCCAGCAGGGTTTGTTCGCGGACGCGCAGGCGCGGCTGTTGGGGAATATCGACAGGTCAATCACGTCGCTCGATGCGCTCAAGGCTTATTTCGGTGCGAGCAAGAAGCCGGGCTGGGCGCTGGTGCAATGGGCCAAGCCGACCGGCGCGGCGCTCGACAAGGTGATCGAGTGGCTGAAAGGCGAGAAGCTGACGCTGCGCAATGTGCCGTCGGATGCGGAAGCGGCTGATGGGCTGTGCGTGTTCACCGGCGAGAAGGCGGTGGAGCGTGTGTTGGTGGGGCGTTCTTACTGAGCCTCTAAAATTCCCTCCCGTTTACGTTCAAACAAGGCACGTGACTCGTTTGAAGGGTTGGGCTGTATCGACATTCAGTTCGATATGGGAGGTTTACAACATAATTGACGTCATGCTGAACTTGTTTCAGCATCCATCGTGCCTCCAGGCGCCGTTCTCCTGTGAGGAGAAATGGATGCTGAAACAAGTTCAGCATGACGATTTGGAATGAGGGCTAATGCCTATCGTTCGAAATAGCTGAATGCCGATACAGCGCAGGGGAGGGCATGTCACAGCGCTCTCCTCACAATCTCTTCCCCGACCCCTCCCGCAAGCGGGAGGGGAGCTATAAGGGCAATTACAGCACATATTTGCTGAGGTCGGTGTTACGCGCCACTGCGCTCAACTGCGTCTCCACATAGGCCGCATCGATCACCAGCGTTTCGCCTTGGCGATCCTCGGCGTCGAAGCTCACATCCTCCAGCAGCTTTTCCATCACTGTCTGGAGGCGGCGGGCGCCGATATTCTCGACCTCGCCGTTCACCTCCGCCGCGATCTTCGCCACGGCGCGGATGCCGTCGGGCGTCAGGTCGATGGTCACGCCCTCAGTCGCCAGCAGCGCGCGATATTGCGCAACAAGGCTCGCCTTTGTGTCGGAGAGGATCGAGACGAAATCGTCCTCCGTCAGCGCCTTTAGCTCGACGCGGATCGGCAGGCGGCCCTGCAATTCCGGCAGCAGGTCGCTGGGCTTCGCCACATGGAAAGCGCCTGATGCGATGAACAATATATGGTCAGTCTTGAGCGGGCCATATTTGGTCGAGACCGTCGTGCCCTCGATCAGCGGCAGCAGGTCGCGCTGCACGCCCTCGCGGCTGACGGAGCCGCCGCGCACGTCGCTCACCGCGATCTTGTCGATCTCGTCGAGGAAGACGATGCCGTTCTGCTCCGCGCTGGAGATGGCAACGCGGGCGACATCGTCCTGGTCGAGCCTCTTGTCCTGCTCCTCCTCGACCAGCTTGTCCCACGCTTCCGCGACGCGCAGCTTGCGGCGCTTCTTCTGTTGCTGGCCGAACGCCTTGGACATCATGTCGCTCAGGTTGATCATGCCGATCTGGCCGCCCATGCCGGGGATTTCCATCGGCATGGAGGGGCTGTCGGTAACTTCCACCTCAACCTCGACATCGTTCATCTGATTGTTCTCGATCCGCTGGCGGAAGGAGAGGCGGGTTGCCTCGCTCGCTTCCTTGCCGGTGAGCGCGTCGAGCAGGCGGGCCATGGCGGCTTCGGATGCGGCTTCGCGCACGGCTTCGCGGCGGCGGTCGCGTTCCAGGCGCACCGCTTCCTCGACCAGATCGCGGACGATCTGCTCCACGTCGCGGCCGACATAGCCGACTTCGGTGAACTTGGTCGCTTCGACCTTGACGAAGGGCGCGTCGGCCAGCTTGGCGAGACGGCGGCTGATCTCCGTCTTGCCGCAGCCAGTGGGGCCGATCATCAGGATGTTCTTCGGCGTCACCTCATCGCGCAAGTCGGCGGACAGGCGCTGGCGGCGCCAGCGGTTGCGCAGTGCGACGGCGACTGCGCGCTTGGCGTCGGCCTGGCCGATGATGTGCGCGTCGAGGGCGGAGACGATGGCTTTGGGGGTCAGGTTGTCGTTCATGGGATCTCTAAAAATCCGTTCGCCCTGTTTTCATGAGCCGCTTGGCTCATTCAAATGTCAAAGGGCGTTGCTTCTGAAGAAAGGAAGGGCTTCGACAGGCTCAGCCCGAACGAGGTTTAAGCTACAGATTCCAGCTCTTCGACCACAAGCTGGTCGTTAGTGTAGACGCAGATGTCCGCCGCCACCTTCATCGCCTTGCGGGCCAGGGTTTCGGCATCTTCCTCATATTCCACCAGCGCTCGCGCGGCGGCGAGGGCGAAATTGCCGCCCGAACCGATGGCCGCGACACCGCCTACCGGCTCCAGCACATCGCCGTTGCCGGTCAGGATCAGCGTCACTTCCTTGTCCGCGACGATCATCATCGCTTCCAGGTTGCGGAGATATTTGTCGGTCCGCCAGTCCTTGGCGAGTTCCACGGCGGCGCGCATCAACTGGCCGTTATGACGCTCCAGCTTGGCCTCTAGCCGTTCGAACAGGGTGAAGGCGTCTGCCGTGGCCCCGGCGAAGCCGCCGATCACCGAACCGTCGTGGAGGCGGCGGACCTTGCGGGCGTTGGGCTTCATCACCGTCTGGCCCATGGAGACCTGGCCGTCGCCGGCCACGATCACCTTACCGTTCTTGCGTACCGACATGATGGTGGTGCCATGCCAGACCGGCATGGAATGGGAGCGTTGGTCGTTCATGGCCCGGCATATGGGAGCGAAGAAAGCAGCGTGCAAGCGCCATGCTCATAAGCGCCGGATCGTGTCATTTTCTGGACAGATTTATTTCAATTCGTTCAGGAACCAACCTGGCGCAATTGACATTGTGCAACGCAGCAACAATCATTCAGCCATGTTGCAGAGAGGCAGGATCATGACCCTCAAGGCCAGAGCGCAGGAAAAGGTCGAGCGTGCGGGAATATCCAACTATTCCTTCGACCAGGACGTGCTGGTGATGTGCGGGGTGCGCTACACGATCGCGGCTTGCGATTGCGGCGAGCCGGACTGCGACGGCGTGCGTCTGGAAAAGGATGCGGCCATGGTCAGCCGCATCCTCCAGTGACCGGGCGATCCGGTCGGATCAGTTGATGGCTTTTTCCCCAGCGCGGCCGACGGATTCGATGTCCCGGCCCGCACCCTTCACGGTGTTGCAGGCGGCCAGCGAGGAAAGAAGCAGGCCCGCAATGACGAGGGCGACGGTTTGACGCATGGGATAGGCACTCCTTTTGATAGCGTATCGATTATAACGCAGCAGGGGCCAATAAGTCCATTTTGCGAATTTGGTTCCTTGCAACGCTTGACAGCCGGCGCGGTGGATGCCAATGGCCGCCTCCTCCTTACAGGGGGCGCGTAGCTCAGCGGTAGAGCACACCCTTCACACGGGTGGGGTCACAGGTTCAATCCCTGTCGCGCCCACCATGATCCGGGCGATCATGGCGGAGAAATATTATTTCCCAACATTGATCTTTTCATCCGCCTCGCGCTAATTCTCTGCGCCATGTGATGCGGCGGTTTCGCCGCGAGGCAAGGGATGAAAATGTCGCCATATCTGAAAAGCGGCGCGGCTGTCGGCGCGCTGATGCTTTCCGTCATGTCCGCCCAGGCGCAGGAAAAGCTGACCCTGGAGCGGGTGTTCGCCAGTCCGGACCTCTCCGGCCCGCAGCCGCGGGCGTTGAAGCTCTCGCCCGACGGCAAGTTGGTGACGCTGCTGAAGCCGCGGACGGACGAGAAGGAGCGGCTCGACCTTTGGGCGGTGGACACGTCCACGGGCGCGGAGCGGATGCTGGTCGATTCGAAGAAGACCGGCAGCGGCGCGGAACTCTCCGAGGCGGAGAAGATGCAGCGGGAGCGGGATCGTTCCGTCGCGGGCAGCACCGGCATCGTCAGCTATGACTGGGCGCCGGACGGCAAGTCCATCCTCGTGCCCGTCGATGGCGACCTTTATCTGGCCGCGCTGGACGGGAAGGTCATGCGTCTCACCGACACGCCCGATGGCGAGTTGAACGGCGTGGTCAGTCCCAAGGGCGGCTATGTCTCCTTTGTGCGCGGCGGCAATTTCTTCGTGCAATCGATAGGCGGCGCGGAGAAGCAGTTGACCCAGGGCGCCAGCGACACGGTGAGCTGGGGCGTGGCGGAGTTCGTCGCGCAGGAGGAAATGGACCGGCGCACCGGTTATTGGTGGTCGCCGGACGACAGGCTGATCGCGGTCGCGCGCGTGGATGAAAGTCCTGTCGGCATCGTCACGCGCACGGCCATCGGCGGCGAGGGCACCAAGGTCTATGACCAGCGCTATCCCGCCGCCGGGACACCTAATGCGCTGGTCGATCTGTATGTGATGAAGCCGGAGGGCGGCGCCCCGGTCAAAGTCGATCTGGGGGCGGAGAAGGATATGTATCTCGCCCGCGTCGACTGGTCGAAGGATGGCAGGACGCTCTACGTCCAGCGCGAGAGCCGGGACCAGAAGACGCTCGACCTGCTGGCCGTCGATCCGGCGACCGGCAAGGCGCGGGTGATCCTGACCGAAAAGGCGAAGAGCTGGATCAACCTCAGCAACAATTTCACGCCGCTCAAGGATGGCAGCTTCCTCTGGTGGTCGGAAAAGACTGGCCATGGGCATCTCTACCATGTGCGTGGTAGTCAATGGACGGCGCTCACCAGCGGCGATTGGGAAGTGCGCGATGTGGTGAGCGTGGACGAGGGTAAGCGTCTCGTCTATTTCACCGGCAACAAGGAAACGCCGCTGGAGCAGCAGCTTTACGTGGCATCGCTCGCCAAGGCGGGGCCGCTCCGGCAGTTGACCGCGGCGGGCTGGTGGAATGACGCCGTGATGGATGGCGCGGCGAGCCGCATCGTGGTCGCGCGCAGCAATACCGATCAGCCCAAGCAGGTCTATCTGGCCGACAGCGCGGGCAAGCAGTTGAACTGGCTGTCGGAGAATGCGGTTCGGGGCAGCCACCCCTATGCGCCCTATCTGGCCAGCCATGCGAAGACCAGGTTCGGCACGATCAAGGCGGCGGACGGCTCGACGCTCTATACCCGGATCATGACGCCGCCGCTGGAGGCGGGGAAGCGCTATCCGGTCTTCATGCTCCATTATGGCGGGCCGGGCACCGGGCGGCAGGTCACCAATTCATGGGGATCACCCATCTACCAATATCTGGTGGACAAGGGCTGGATCGTCTTCATGGTCGACAATCGCGGCACGCCCGATCGCGGCAAGGCGTTCGAGGACCAGATTTACCACGCCATGGGCACGGTCGAGGTGGAGGATCAGCTTGCGGGCGTGAACTGGCTCAAGGACCAGCCCTATGTCGATGCCAAGCGGATCGCGACCTATGGCTGGTCCTATGGCGGCTATATGTCGCTCAAGCTGCTGGAGAAGGCGCCGGGAGTTTTCTCTGCGGCGGTGGCGGGCGCGCCGGTCACGAAATGGGAACTGTACGACACCCATTATACTGAGCGCTATCTGGGCCAGCCGCAGGAGAAGCCCAGCGCCTATCCCGGCTCCGGCGCGGTGGATGAGGCGGTGAAGATCAAGGACCCGCTGCTGCTGATCCACGGCATGTCGGACGACAATGTGGTGTTCGACAATTCGACCGCACTGATAGCGAAGATGCAGGGCGCCGCCGTGCCGTTCGAGATGATGGTCTATCCGGGCCAGACGCACCGCGTCGGCGGGCCGGGGATCAGCGTGCATCTGTGGCGCACGATCGAGGATTTCCTGGCGCGGCATGGGACGGCACCTGAAACGTCTGCCAAATAATGGTTTGTGTTCCTGCGTAGGCAGGAACCCAGTCCTGCTGTCTGAACTGGGTTGTCGCGAGCCGCTTGTCTCGCTCCAGTGCCTTCGCAGGAGCGCGGAACCTCAATAGGATGCTCAGTGCCAGGAAGCCGGGCTTTGACGCAATAAACGGCTTGTCACTGGACAAACGGCGCAATGCCGCTATGGCGCCCACTCCGCAATTGTGCATGGAGTGGAGTGTTAAGTCATGGGCTACAAGGTCGTCGTCGTTGGTGCCACCGGTAATGTGGGCCGCGAGATGCTGACCATTCTCGCTGAACGCGAGTTCCCTATTGACGAGATCGCGGCGGTCGCCTCGCCCCGGTCGCAGGGCACCGAAATCGATTTCGGTGACACCGGCAAGACGCTCAAATGCAAGAATATCGAGCATTTCGACTTCACCGGCTGGGACATCGCCCTGTTCGCCGCTGGCTCCGGCCCGACGGCCGAATATGCGCCCAAGGCGGCGGCGGCGGGCTGCGTGGTGATCGACAACAGCTCGCTCTACCGCATGGACCCGGACGTGCCGCTGATCGTGCCCGAAGTGAACCCGGATGCGATCGACGGATACAAGAAGAAGAACATCATCGCGAACCCCAACTGCTCGACCGCGCAGATGGTCGTGGCGCTCAAGCCCTTGCATGACGCCGCTACGATCAAGCGCGTCGTCGTCGCCACCTACCAGTCGGTTTCCGGCGCGGGCAAGGCGGGCATGGACGAGCTGTTCGAACAGTCGCGCAACATCTTCGTCGGTGATCCGGCGGAGCCGAAGAAGTTCACCAAGCAGATCGCCTTCAACGTGATCCCGCATATCGACGTCTTCCTGGACGATGGTTCGACCAAGGAAGAATGGAAGATGGTCGCGGAAACCAAGAAGATCCTCGATCCCAAGGTGAAGGTCACGGCGACCTGCGTGCGCGTGCCGGTGTTCGTCGGTCACTCCGAGGCGCTGAATATCGAGTTCGAGAAGGAAATCTCGGCCAAGGAAGCGCAGGACATTTTGCGCGAGGCACCCGGCGTGATGCTGGTCGACAAGCGCGAGGATGGCGGTTACGTCACCCCCGTCGAGTGCGTGGGCGACTATGCCACCTTCATCAGCCGCGTGCGTGAGGATTCGACCATCGACAATGGCCTGAACCTCTGGTGCGTCAGCGACAATCTCCGCAAGGGCGCGGCTCTGAATGCCGTGCAGATCGCGGAACTGCTGGGCCGCCGTCATCTGAAGAAGGGCTGAGGCCCTTCCCATGATCTCCGGCGCTGCTGTCTGGAAAGCCGTTCCAGCCGCGCAGCGCCGGATGATCGTTCTGCTGGTCGCGGCCATCGTCGCCGCCAATATCGATCAGCCCTATCCCGACCTCGCGCCGCTCCAGCATGGGCCGACGGTGCTGCTTGCCCTTGCCGCGCCCTGGCTGCTGCGCCGATGGCCTTTGTCGAACGGGGCGGCGGCGTGCATCCTCCTCTTCCTGCTGCTGCATACGCTGGGTGGGCGGTATATTTATTCCTATGTGCCCTATGATCTTTGGGCGCGGGCGGTCAGCGGGCATGATATTTCCGGCACTTTCGGCTTTGCGCGCAACGGCTATGACCGGCTGGTGCATTTCGCTTTCGGTGCTCTGCTGACCGCGCCTTTTGCGGAGGCGGCGCGGCGTTATGGCGTCATGCGGATGGGCTGGAGCCTGGCCTTCGCCTTTGCGGCGGTCGGCTTGGTGGGGGCGCTCTACGAGATTTTCGAATGGCTGCTGAGCGTGGTCGCGGCCGGGCAGACGGCGGACTGGTATAATGGCCAGCAGGGCGACATGTGGGACCCGCAGAAGGATATGGCGGCGGCGCAGATCGGCAGTACCCTCGCGCTGATATGGCTTTCCGCTACTCGACAAGGGCGGAGCGAAGCCATATCGCCGGACACGCATTCATCCAAGGAGTAGCTCTGTGTCCGACCTGCCGATCGAAAAGCTGGAGATCAAGGGATTGGGCGGGCTGCCGATCGCGGTGCATGTCGTGGGGGAGGGCCGCGATCTGGTGCTGATCCATGGTTATTTCTCCAATGCCTGGACCAACTGGATACGCTACGGCCATGCCGCGAAGCTGGTCGAGGCGGGTTTCCGCCTGATCTTGCCGGACCTGCGCGGTCATGGCGAAAGCGGCAAGCCCCATGATGCCGCCGCCTATCCGCCCGACGCGCTGACCGAGGATGGGCTGGCGTTGGTCGAGCAGCTTGGGCTGACCGATTACGACCTGGGCGGCTATTCGCTGGGCGCGCGGACGACAGTACGGATGCTGGCGCGGGGGGCGACGCCGCGCAAGGTGATCCTGGCGGGCATGGGGCTGCGCGGTCTTGTCCAGACGCTCGACAATGGCGGCTATTATCGCAACGTCCTCACCAATCTCGGCACGTTCGAGCGTGGGACTTCAGAGTGGATGACCGAGGCTTTCCTCAAGACCACCAAGGGCGATCCGGTGGCGATGCTGCACATCCTCAACACCTTCGTCGACACGCCGAAGGAGGTCATTGCCAGGTTCCAGCAGCCCATTGAGGTCATTTGCGGGGCGGACGACCGGGACAATGGCGTGGCGCAGGAGCTGGCGGAACTGCTGCCCAATGGCCGCTATGTGGAAGTTCCCGGCAATCACATGAATGCGGTGACGCGGAAGGAACTAGGGCAGGCCATGGTGGATTTTCTTACCGATTGAGCCATGCACACCGTGCTCCTGCGAAGGCAGGAGCCCAGTTGAGACGGCAGAACTGGGCTCCTGCCTTCGCAGGAGCACGTCAAAACTTACCGGAAAGGCGGCTCGTTGAAGGCGCGCAGTTTGCGGCTGTGCAGCTTCGGCCCCTCCTGCCGCAGCAGCTCGCAGGTCATGAGGCCCACGCGCAGATGGCCTGCAATGGCTTCCTCATAGAAGCGGTTGGCTTGGCCAGGCAGTTTCAACTCGCCATGGATCGGCTTGTCCGACACGCATAGCAGCGTTCCATAAGGCACGCGGAAGCGATAGCCCTGCGCCGCGATGGTGGCCGACTCCATGTCGATGCCGACCGCGCGCGACAGGCTGAAGCGCAGGGCCGAGCTGGAATAGCGCAATTCCCAGTTGCGATCGTCCGTCGTCACGACCGTGCCGGTGCGCAGCCGCCGCTTGAAATCCTCGCGGTCTCCGCCGCCCAGCACGGCTTCCGCCGCCTTGGCCAATGCCACCTGCACTTCCGCGATGGCCGGGACGGGGATTTCCGGCGGCAGCATCTCGTCCAGCACATGGTCGTCGCGCAGATAGGCGTGGGCCAGCACATAGTCGCCTATCCGCTGGCTGGGACGTAGGCCGCCGCAATGGCCGATCATCAGCCAGGCTTCCGGCCGCACCACCGCCAGATGATCGCAGATCGTCTTGGCGTTGGAGGGACCGACGCCGATATTGACCAGCGTGATACCACTGCGGTCCGGCGCGATCAGATGATAGGCGGGCATCTGATGCTTCCGCCAGGCGCTGTCCGCGATCATCTGTGCGGGATCGGCGGTTTCCGGCGTCACATAGACACCGCCGGCCCCGGAAAGCGCCGTGAAACGCGATCCTTCCCGTTGCAACTCGGCGCAGGCCCAGGCCACGAATTCGTCCACATAGCGGTGATAGTTGGTGAACAATATGTAGCGCTGCACATGTTCGGCGGGGGTGCCGGTATAATGTTTGAGGCGGGCGAGCGAGAAATCGGTGCGCAGGCCGTCGAACAGCGCAAGCGGCCTTTCGCCCTCCGCATCCGGCGTGAACAGGCCGTCCGCAATCTCATCCCCGATTTCCGCCAGTTCGGTCGCCGGGAAATGGCGGGCGAGTTCCGTGGGCGGCGTGCCGTCCAGCGCGCTCATGTCCAGCCCGTCCAGAACATAGGGGAAGGGTATCTGCTGGTCGCTGAGCCCCGTTTCCGCCGTCACGCCATAGTCGCGGACGAGCAGGTCGATCTGTTCCGCCATATAGTCCCCGAACATGGCCGGGCGGGTGACAGTGGTGACATAGCGGCCCGGTTTCGACAGCCGGGCGAAGGAGCGGCCCGGCGGCGGCGCGTCCGACTCCCCATGATGAGTGATCCGCAGTTCCGGATAGCAGAAGCGTCCGTCCGTCTTGGCTTCGGGCGGCGGCACGCTGCCGTCACGGGCGTAGGCGCGCATGGCCTCGCGGAGATTGCCGATGGATTTCCGATAGATTTCGTCGAGTTCAGCGACGATCGCACTGCCGATGCTTCTTGTCATCGACTCTTGGTAACGCACTTATAGGACCGAAGAAAGATGCGCGCCCAAATGGCGGGCGCGCATCCCGCAAAATCAGATCTGTTCCAGCAGATATTCCGCCGACGACACCTTGTAATCGCCGGGCGCTTCGACGTTCAGTTCGCTCACCACGCCATCCTTGACGATCATCGAGAAGCGCTGGCCGCGCGTGCCCATGCCGAACTTGCTGCCGTCCATGGTGAGGCCCACCGCCTGCGCGAAATCGGCATTGCCGTCTGCCAGCATCGTCACCTTGCCGTCGGCATTGGCGGATTTGCCCCACGCGCCCATGACGAAAGCGTCGTTGACGGCGGTGCAGGCAATTTCGTCTACGCCCTTGCCTTTCAATTCTTCCGCCTTGTCAACAAAACCGGGCAGGTGCCGGGCGGAACAGGTGGGCGTGAAAGCGCCAGGCACCGAGAAGAGCGCGACCGTGCGGCCCGCGAAATAGTCGTCGGAAGCGACCTGCTCCGGGCCGTTTTCGGTCATCTTGACGAAAGTGGTGCTGGGAATGCGATCGCCCTTCGAAATGGTCATCTTCGGTCTCCTGGCCGTGTTGGGTCGGGCCGCACGTTGGCCCTGGCACTCCTTCTGTCAAGGGGGAGGCGCGGAATATGGCGCGCCGCCTCTCCTGAGCGACAACCCGCCATTGGCAAAGGCGTTAACGGGCGTATAGTCGTCCGATGAACAGCGCGCGCTCCTATACAGGGCAATTTCTCCTCGCTTTGCCGGGTATGGAGGACATGCGTTTCGATCATTCCGTCATCGCCATGTGCGTGCACGATGAAAATGGCGCGCTGGGGATTGCCGTCAGCGACGAGATTGACGGCGTGAGCCTGCATGATCTGCTGGAGAGCTTCGACATCGAGCCGGGCGACGTTCCGGACATGCCGGTGCTGCGCGGCGGGCCGGTCGAGCCGCGGCGCGGCTTCGTGCTGCATTCGCTCGACTGGACCGGTCATGACATGGTCGAAGTGGGGGAGGGCTGGGGCCTGTCCGGTTCGCTCGAAATATTGAAAGCCATTGCGGAGGGCAGGGGCCCGAGTCGCTATCTGGTGGCGCTGGGCTATGCCGGATGGGGTGCGGGGCAACTGGATGAGGAAATGAGCGGCGAAAGCTGGTTTCCCTCCGCCTGCACCGCCGAGCTTCTGTTCGACGTGCCCGCCACGCGGAAATGGGCGGCCGCCTATGCCGCCGCCGGAGTCGACGCCTCCCATCTGGTGAGCGGCGCTGGGTCGGCCTGATCGCAGCTTCGGTACGCTTTCGTAAGGCATGGCCGCATGGGCGGCTTGTTTCCCCAGCGTAACTGAACCGTTTACGGTAAAATTCGGCTAAGGATTTCCATTGGGATTCCGGCAACCGGACGGGCGCACCCTGATCCTCGGGCAATTGGACGGGGGTTCAAACCATGAGGAAATTGATCGCAGCGGCGCTTGCCGCGACGATGCCGCTTGCGCCGGCGACAGCCGCGACCTGCTGGAAGCAGACTGCGGTGGAGGCAGCGCAAATCCGCGATTTCGAAATGATGCTGATGGTGTCGGCGCTGCGGTGTAGGGCGACGGGAAATGATTTCCTGGCCAGTTATAACCGGTTCATCCGGGACAAGCGCGGCGCGTTGACGCAGGTAAATGACGAACTGCGCGAGCATTTTCGTGCCGCCGCCGGGCCTTTGGGCGCGCTCGGCGCTTATGACAATTATGTCACTGGTCTCGCCAATGTCTATGGCGCCGGAGCGGAGGGTCTTGGCTGCCGCGACCTCCAGTCGATCACCGATGCGGCCAACGCCTTGCCGCCGACGCGATCGGCGCTGTTGGAACTGGCGGACGCGGCTGGGATCAGCCCGCATCTGTCGGGCGCGCGCTGCGATGTGGTGATGGCACTGGCCGGGAAAGCGCCGAAAACCGACGATATTGCCGATAATGAGCCGATGAAGGTCGCATCACGGGGCCCTGCGGAATAGGATATAGGGCCCGCGCATTGAGACATAAAGAAAACTTTATATTGAGTTGCCTTGAACGGTGGCGATTGGTAAAGCCCAGCCCATCGCCGCCGTTCGTTCGTTCGAGCGGTCGCCTCATCTTAACCAATGGAGACACGCTCGTGGCCACCGCACCCGCCACCCAGGCGCAGGATTATGTGATCCGCGACATCGCCCTTGCCGCTTTCGGCCGCAAGGAAATCGAGATTGCCGAAACCGAAATGCCGGGCCTGATGGCCCTGCGCGCCGAATTCGGCGCGGCCCAGCCGCTGAAGGGCGCGCGCATCACCGGTTCGCTGCACATGACCATCCAGACCGCCGTGCTGATCGAGACGCTGGCCGAGCTGGGCGCCGAAATCCGCTGGGCCTCGTGCAACATCTTCTCCACCCAGGATCACGCCGCCGCCGCCATCGCGCAGCGCGGCATCCCCGTTTTCGCCGTCAAGGGCGAGACGCTGGAGGAATATTGGGACTATGTCATCCGCATCTTCGATTGGGGCGACACGGTCTGCAACATGATCCTGGACGATGGCGGCGACGCCACCATGTTCGCGTTGTGGGGCGCCCGCGTCGAGGCCGGGGAAGAGCTGTTCACCCCCGGCAATGAGGAAGAGGAAATCTTCGTCGCGACGCTGAAGCGCTTCCTGGCGGAGCGTCCGGGCTACCTGACCCAGACCGTCGCCGCGATCAAGGGCGTGTCGGAAGAGACCACCACCGGCGTCCACCGCCTCTATGAGCTGGCGAAGAAGGGCAAGCTTCCCTTCCCGGCGATCAACGTCAACGACAGCGTCACCAAGTCGAAGTTCGACAATCTCTACGGCTGCAAGGAATCGCTGGTCGACGCCATCCGTCGCGCCACCGACGTGATGCTGGCGGGCAAGGTCGCCTGCGTCGCCGGTTTCGGTGACGTCGGCAAGGGTTCGGCTGCTTCGCTCCGCAATGGCGGTGCGCGCGTGCTGGTGACGGAGATCGATCCGATCTGCGCGCTGCAGGCTGCGATGGAAGGCTATGAGGTTGTGACGATGGAAGAAGCGGCGACCCGCGCCGACATCTTCGTCACCGCGACCGGCAACGAAGCGGTGATCACCGTCGATCATATGCGCGCGATGAAGAATATGGCGATCGTCTGCAACATCGGCCATTTCGACAGCGAGATCGAGATTGCCGGGCTCAACAACATGGCATGGACCGAGATCAAGCCGCAGGTGGACGAGGTTCAGTTCCCCGATGGCAAGAAGATCATCGTGTTGGCCAAGGGGCGCCTGGTGAACCTGGGCTGCGCGACCGGTCACCCGAGCTTCGTGATGTCTTCGTCCTTCACCAACCAGGTGCTGGCGCAGATCGAACTGTGGACCAAGTCGGGCGAATATAAGAACGACGTCTATGTGCTGCCCAAGCATCTGGATGAGAAGGTCGCCGCGCTCCACCTGGAGAAGTTGGGCGTGAAGCTGTCCAAGCTGACGCCCAAGCAGGCCGCCTACATTGGCGTTTCGGCGGAAGGGCCGTTCAAGCCCGATCATTACCGTTATTGAGCGGATGGGGAGGGGGAGGCGGCGAGCCTCCCCTTTTTTGGTTTTGGCCAATCAAAGACATTCCCCTCCCGCCTGCGGGAGGGGAATGTCCTGAACCCACCCGAATCAGCCAGTCCAGCGAGTCCACAGAGGATCGAAAGTGGCGGAAAACCCGCAATCTCGCCGCCGACAACCCTATCGCCAGCCGCACTATATTGCGCTGCCATAACGACTTTCGCGCTTCCCCATCTCGACTCCGGCGCCTTCCCATGATTAAGGCAGCGTCGATGACCCGCCTGCCCGATCCCGCCACCCCGCTCGACGCGCAACAGGCCGCCATGGCTTTCGACCTGCTGTTCGACGCCGACCTTCCCGAAGAGGAGATCGCAGGCTTCCTCGTCACCATGGCCCGGCGGGGCGAGACGGCCATCGAAATCGCCGCCGCCGCCCGCGCCATGCGCCACCGCATGATCCCGATCACGGCCCCGCGGGGCGCCATCGACGTCTGCGGCACGGGTGGCGACGGTCATCACACGCTCAACGTCTCCACCGCCGTCTCGCTGGTCGTGGCGGCCGCCGGCGTGCCCGTCGCCAAGCACGGCAATCGCGCCGCCTCCTCCAAGGCCGGCGCCGCCGACACGCTGGAAGCCCTTGGGCTCGACCTCGACCGCGCGGCCGCGACAGCCGAAGCGACTCTGGCCGATCTCGGCATCTGCTTCCTCTTCGCGCAGAACTACCACCCCGCGCTCAAGCGCCTGGCCCCCATTCGCAAGGCGATAGGCGAACGCACCATCTTCAACCTGATGGGGCCGCTCGCCAACCCCGCCGGCGTGCGCCGCCAACTGGTCGGCATCGCCCGCCCGGACTATGTTCCCGTCTATGCGGAGGCGCTGGCGGAACTCGGCGCCGACCACGCCATGATCGTCTCCGGCGACGAAGGGCTGGACGAATTGTCGCTGGCGGGCGGCAACGATCTGGCGGAGGTGAAGGGCAACAGCCTGGTCGCGATGCGCCGCCTCACCGCCGCCGAACTCGGCCTCTCCACCCATCCGGTCGAGGCGATCAGGGGCGGCGACCCCGCCTATAACGCCGCCGCGCTGCGCGCCTTGCTGCAAGGCGAAGCGGGGCCTTATCGAGACGCGGTGCTGCTGAACGCCGCCGCCGCCCTTGTCGTGGCGGACGCCGTATCCGATTTCCGCGAAGGCGTGGAGGAAGCCGCCGAAACCATCGATCGCGGCCTTGCCAACGCGCTCCTCAATTGCTGGATAGCTTTCAAATGACGAACAAGCTGATCGAAATCTGCGACGTGAAGCGGGAGGAGGTCGCCCGGCGCAAGGCCGCGATCACCGTCTCCACTCTGCACGCTCGCGCCGCCGAACAGACGCCCCCGCGCGGCTTCCGCAAGGCGCTGGACGATGCCGCCCGTTCCGGCTTCGGCCTGATTGCGGAGATCAAGAAGGCCAGCCCGTCCAAAGGCCTGATCCGCCCCGATTTCGACCCGCCCGCCCATGCCCAGGCCTATGCGGCGGGCGGCGGGGCCTGCCTGTCGGTGCTGACCGACGAGCCCTATTTCCAGGGCCATGACGATTATCTGATGGCCGCCCGCTCGGCCTGCGCCCTGCCGGTGCTCCGCAAGGATTTCATGGTCGATCCCTGGCAGGTGCTGGAAAGCCGCTCGCTGGGCGCAGACGCCATCCTCATCATCGTCGCCGCGCTGGACGACGGTCAGATGGCGGAGATAGAGGACGCCGCCCTTGGCCTGGGCATGGACGCGCTCATCGAAGTGCATGACGCCCAGGAACTGGAGCGCGCCATGAAGCTCCGCTCGCGCCTGATCGGCGTCAATAATCGCGACCTGCGCGACTTCACCGTCGATTTCGCCCGCACCTATGAGCTGGTCGGCCAGGCCCCCGAAGGCTGCACCTTCGTCGCGGAAAGCGGGATCGGCAGCCATGCGGACCTCATCGCCATGTCGGACCATGGGGTCCGCTGCTTCCTAGTCGGGGAAACCCTCATGAGGCAGGCCGATGTCGAAGCCGCCACCCGCAACCTGCTGACGGGGCAATGAGCAAGCTCACGCATCTGGACAAGGACGGCTCGGCCCATATGGTCGATGTCTCCGCCAAGGCGGTGACGGCCCGGCAAGCCGTCGCCACCGGCCGCATCAGCATGAGCGGGGAAGCCGCCGCCGCCATCGCCCAGGGCCTGGTGAAGAAGGGCGACGTACTGGCGGTCGCCCGTGTCGCGGGCATCATGGCCGCCAAGCGCACCGCCGAACTGATCCCGCTCTGCCACCCGATCCCGCTCAGTTCCGTCAGCATCGCCTTCGACCTCGACGACAGCGGCGTCACCGTCACCGCCACCGCCAAAACCGCAGGCCAGACGGGCGTAGAAATGGAGGCGCTCACGGCCGCGTCGGTCGCCTTGCTGACCGTCTACGACATGGCAAAGGCGCTCGATAAGGGCATGGTCATCAGCGACGTCCGTCTGCTCTCCAAGACCGGCGGCAAATCCGGCGACTGGATCGCCGGGGATGGGCAAGCGTCATGAGCCTGCTCCCGGTCGCGGAGGCGCAAAACCGCCTGATAGCGCTCGCGGCGCTGCTGCCGACGGAGCAGGTGGCCATTCCCGCCTGCGCCGGACGCTGGCTAACGGAGGATATCGCCGCGCTGCGCGACCAGCCCTGGGCCGATCTTTCCGCCATGGATGGCTATGCGATCCGCGCGGACGAATGGCCGGGGCCATGGAGAGTCACGGCCGAAAGCGCGGCTGGCGGCCCGCTCCCTCCACCGCTCGGTCCCGGCGAAGCCTGCCGCATCTTTACCGGCGCGCCCCTGCCGCAAGGCGCGGACAGCGTTCTGATCCAGGAAGATGCGGTCCGGGAAGAAACGATCCTGCGAGGGTTGGGCGACGCTCTGGCGCATGGCCGCAATGTTCGCCCCGCTGCCTCCGATTTCGGCAAAGGCGGCCTTCTGCTGAAGGCGGGCACGGCTCTCGGCCCTGCACAGATCGCCCTTGCCGTGCTGGGCGGCCATGGAAGCTTGCCCGTCGCCCGGCGTGCGCGCATCGCCCTGCTTTCCACCGGCAATGAACTGGTCCCGCCCGGCGCGCCCGCGCTGGAGGGCCAGCTTCCTTCCTCCAACGCGCCCATGCTGGCCGCGCTGCTCTGCGGTCTGCCCTGCGACGTCATCGACCTGGGGATCGTGGCCGACGATCTCGACAGCATGACTCAGGCCTTCGCCCGCGCCGGGGACGCCGACATCATCGTCTCGACCGGCGGCGCGTCGGTGGGGGATCATGACATCGTCCGCCCGGCCTTCACCCGCGCCGGCGGCTCGCTCGACTTCTGGAAGATCCGCATGCGACCGGGCAAGCCGCTCATGGCGGGCACATTGGGTTCCGCCATCTTCCTTGGCCTGCCCGGCAATCCCGTGTCGGCCTTCGTCACCGCGACATTGTTCCTGCTGCCGCTGGTCCGCCATCTGATGGGTGCCGCATCGCCACTGCCCCGGATGGTACCGGCAACGCTTGGCGCCGCCCTCCCCGCCATTGGGGAGCGCGACGATTATCTGCGCGCCTTCCGCACCGAAGCCGGTATCGTTTCCGTGACCTCGCAGGACAGCGCCGCCACGGCCGCCATGGCGATGGCCGACTGCCTCATCCTGCGTCCCGCCGGTTCCCCCGCCGCAGCGGCCGGCGACGCCGTCACGGTACTCCCCCTCGCATAAGGAAAGGGGCCGCGGAGCGACCCCTTCCAGTGCAGTCCTGATGAACAGCGGTGGCATTCAAACCATGGGCTGAATGACAACCAACCCTTTTCAGCGCTGCTGCTTGCCGGGCGCCTTGTCCTGGCGACGTTCATCGCCCATCTGGCCCTGGCGGTTTTCCTGCTGCTGCTGACGTCCGCCCTGGCTGGAACGGTCGCCGCCCTGCTGATCGCGGCGTTGATCGCCGCCTTGGTTGTTCTGGTTGGCCATCTTACTCTCCTATTCACCTTCTCCGGGGAAGGCAGCCATGTAAACGGCCCGTTCGCCGCCCCGTTCCCGCAAATGCGGCAAACCGTTAGGCGCTTGGTTATTATCCCTTTCCGACAAGTAGGAGTGCGTGATATGCGAGCGCATGCGAATGCCGAGTCGAATCCATCTGGCGGATGCAAATTACCTACTGATTTTGCAAAGCCCGTTGCTTTTCCTCTGCGGGAAATGGCTGGAAGCCAACCCGCAATACCGATGGGTCACGGCGGTGCCTGACTGGGCATATCCTTTTTCTATAGGAGTCGCCCTTGCAACGCTATGGTATGACCTACTTCGCGGGAATGACTCTCGCATTTGGCAGTTCTGGCATAAAGTTAGCGACAAGTTTGAGGTTGCCCATCTCCATGCGGGGCATTGGTCAGGCACTGAGTGGGGCGGTGTCATGCCTGCTACCGATATTGGCGTTCGGCTCAGGATAAGATTTATCCGCAAAGTCCGGCGCGTTGATTTAGTTCTGCGCGTATACTCATGCACAGGTCGAGGGCAGCAACCTTTTGAATATGTGCTGAAAATCGCGAACAGCTATAATGCCCAAGCAGGGCAGACACTTGATATTCCAATTGTTGATATGGGCATCCCAACAGCGGGATGGGATCACAAAAGGAAGCGCGGCTGGGGGCCGCTCAAAACAGAGAATTTTATTGGCGGGTCGAGAAACGTAGCCATCCTTGAGTGTCACGGGCGATGGCTGACACAGCGAAGAAAAATCTATATAGAAATGGTCAGCCACGTTGGCCAAAAGCTTTCGCCATGCCTCTATGTCCAAGAGGAGGGCGATGACGTTTTTGATACGTCAGCACAAAACAAGCTTGGAATTTACCGATATGACGGATGATACGAACAAGCGCTTCGACCGCCTGCTAGACGCTATGGCTCATGGCCATGCGCCTGTCAGCGCGAAAAAGAAATCATCAGGCGATCAAGCATCAGATGCGGCACGTCGCGCATATTGTGACGAAATTCGAACTCCGCGAGATACTTCGGAAGATGCTTCGCGCTGACATGAATGTGAGTGCCGTTGATCCCGCGCTTTAGCTGCACCCAGAAGCCTTCAATGCCGTTCACGGTTGTTCCGGTCGGCCCGACATATTGCTCGGCGCTGTGGTTGA
This sequence comes from Sphingobium sp. 15-1, assembly GCF_013375535.1. Taxonomy (GTDB): domain Bacteria; phylum Pseudomonadota; class Alphaproteobacteria; order Sphingomonadales; family Sphingomonadaceae; genus Sphingobium; species Sphingobium aromaticivastans. The sequence goes on along the minus strand of NZ_JABXJG010000001.1, from coordinate 974,177 downwards.
CGGTCTTGTGCCAATAGCCCTTGAACTCGCCCAGATCGCGATAGCTGACCAGTTCATCGGTGTGGATTGTGGAGCGGCGTGCAAAATTGACCCCCTTAGCGGGGTGATCGGCGTCTAAAATTGACCCCCATCATTCCAGAGTGTGAGGCGTCGCGGCTTGGACTTCCAGGCGGCGAGGATGGGGATGTTGATTGTGGAGACTATTGCCAAGATTCGCAGGGAGCACAGGGAAGGTAAGCCGATCAAAGAGATCGCGCGTGATTTACGGTTGTCGCGCAACACGGTGCGCAAGGCGATCCGTGCGCCGGAGGCGGATTTCAGCTACGAACGCAAGGAGCAGCCTCGACCGCAGACCGGGCCATTTCGCGAACGGCTGGACGAGTTGTTGGTGCAGAACGAGGAACGGCCCCGGCGTGATCGGCTACGGCTGACACGGATACACGATCTTCTGGAGCGTGAGGGTTTCACCGGCTCCTACGATGCGGTTCGGCGCTATGCGGCACGCTGGAAGCGCGAACGCCGGACCGACGGCGGCGATATGAGCAAGGTGTTCATCCCGCTCATGTTCCGGCCGGGTGAGGCCTATCAGTTCGACTGGAGCCACGAGGACGTGGAGATCGCCGGCAAGCCGATGCGGGTGAAGGTAGCTCATATGCGGTTGTGCTGGTCGCGGGCGCCGTATGTGCGGGCCTATCCGCGCGAGACCCAGGAGATGCTCTTTGACGCGCATGCCCGGGGCTTTGCCTTTTTTGGCGGGGTGCCGACGCGCGGCATTTACGACAACATGAAGACCGCGGTGACGAGCGTGTTCACCGGCAAGGAGCGGGTGTTCAACCGGCGCTTCCTGATCATGACGGATCATTATGGCGTCGAGCCTGTGGCTTGCAGCCCGGCGGCAGGCTGGGAGAAGGGACAGGTCGAGAACCAGGTCCAGACCAGCCGGGAGCGGCTGTTCAAGCCCCGGTTGCGCTTTGCCAGCCTCGAAGAGCTGAACGCCTGGCTGGAGGCCGAGTGCCGACGGTGGGCCGAGCGTTATGCCCATCCAGATCTGGAAGACATGACCATTGCGCAGGCGCTGGAGATGGAACGATCCTCGCTGCAGTCATTGGCCACGCCCTTTGACGGCTTCTTCGAGAGCGAACATGTGGCGAGCGCAACCTGCCTGGTGAGCTTCGATCGCAACCGATACTCGGTCATGGCGAGTGCGGCCCGGGAGGCGGTGCAACTGCGCGCCTATGCCGACAGGATCGTCATCCGTTGTGCAGGCCAAGCGGTTGCCGAGCATGCTCGCGTGTTCGGCCGCAACCAGACGGCGTTCAACCCTTGGCATTATCTGCCGGTCCTGATCCGCAAGCCGGGAGCATTGCGCAACGGCGCTCCCTTCCAGGACTGGGATCTTCCGCCGGCCCTGGCCCAACTGCGCCGCAAGCTGGGCAAAAGCGATGACGCAGATCGGCGCTTCGTCCGGGTGCTGGCAGCAGTGCCCGAAGATGGGCTGGAGGCGGTCGAAGCTGCCGTCCGCGAAGCTATGATGGCGGGTACGGCCAATGACGAAGTGATCCTCAACATCCTGTCGCGCCGACGCGAACCCCAGCCCACCCAGGCCATCAGCGTCCTGGTCGATCTGAAGCTCAAGCATCCGCCCATCGCCGACTGCGCGCGTTATGACATGGTGCGAGGCCTCGATGCAGCGGCATGAGATGTTGGCAGCCCTGAAGGGGCTGGGCCTAAAGGGCATGATCGCCGCGTTCGACGATGCCGTTACCAACGGCGTCCGTCGTGACCGGACCGCCATGGAGATGCTCGGCGACCTGCTCCGCGCTGAAGGCGCGCATCGAGAAGCCGCTTCGATCCGATACCGCATGACTGCGGCCAGGCTGCCGGCCATCAAGGATCTCGACGGCTTTGTGTTCGCCGATACACCGATCAACGAAAGCCTGGTGCGTTCACTCCATGCCGGTTCATTCCTGCCGGAAAGGCGCAATATCGTACTGGTTGGTGGCACCGGCACCGGCAAGACACATCTCGCGCTTGCCATCGCCGCTGCCGTGGTTCGTGCCGGGTCGAGAGGACGGTTCTTCAATACTGTCGACCTGGTCAATCGTCTGGAGGAGGAAACCCGGCAGGCCAAGGCTGGCAACCTGGCCGCCCAGATGGCCCGCCTGGACGTCGTGGTGCTGGACGAACTCGGGTATCTGCCGTTCGCCCGTTCAGGAGGGCAGATGCTGTTCCATCTGATCAGCAAACTCTATGAAAAGACCTCGGTGATCATCACCACCAATCTCGCCTTCGGCGAATGGCCGAGCGTCTTCCAGGATGCCAAAATGACAACGGCGCTGCTGGACCGCGTCACCCACCACTGCGACATTATCGAGACCGGCAACGATAGCTGGCGGTTCAAAAACCGAAGCTGAGACGAGGAAAAACCCCTTCCCCCGGACCCCCATCCCCGGCGGTTACCCCGGTGGGTCCACAGGCACCTCCCGCGGACGCCGCCGCCAGCGCTCCTGACGGCGCGCGGCGGCGTCCGCGGGTCCCTCCTATGGACTACCGGGATAACCGCCGGCACTCACAAAAAGGGGGTCAATGTTGGGCGCCGATAGGGGGTCAACTTTGCGCGCCGGTTGACAGTGTGGATTTCGGTGTGCGGCTTCACGTTGGCGGAAACATGCGGTTCCAGCGTGGCCTTTTTCCTGTTCGGAACAACGCGGGTGATAACGTCGCCGTTGCGCTCGCGCATACCGATCACGATGGCTTTGTTGTCACGATAGTTCCCCGCGCCTTTGCCTTCCTGCTTACCGCCGATGTAGGTTTCATCGACTTCCACAATCTTGCCAAAGCCACCCACCGGATCGTCGCCGTCAACCTGCCCCATATATTCGCGGATCATGTGGCACATGCGCCAAGCGGTCTTGTAGGTCACGCCTAGCTGACGCTCGACTTCCTTGGCGGCAACGCCGTTTCGCGAGGCGCAGAACTGGAACATGACGAAGAACCAATCGCGCAGGCTCGTGCGAGTGCGGTCAAAGGGGGTGCCAGCGGTCGGGTAAATCTGAGCGCCGCAATATTCGCAAGCGTAGGAGCGGCGGCCCTTCACGCGGTAGAAATGGGCCGACTTGCCGCACTTCTCGCAATTATGGCGATCCCCGTAGCGAACGCGCATCAGGTGATCGAGGCAACTATCTTCGGTCGGGAAGCGATCTTGGAACTGGCGCAGCGTGGGGGCTTTGTTGCTCATGCCCATCATATGCCATATCCGGATACTTGTTTCAAGGGGATAATCACCAAGCGCTTGACTTGCCCCTTTCCGTTTCCTATGCGTTCCCCATCCGTTCCAAGGAGGGCAAGGCGAGATGTTGACACCCAAGCAACAGGAATTGCTGAGCTTCATTCAGACCCGGCTGGAGGAGGGAGGCGTGTCCCCCTCTTTCGAGGAGATGAAGGAAGCGCTGGACCTGCGGTCCAAATCCGGCATTCACCGCCTGATCAATGCGTTGGAGGAGCGCGGCTTCATCCGCCGCCTGCCCAATCGCGCCCGCGCGCTGGAAGTGCTGAAGCTGCCTGAGGCCATGCATCGAGCGCCCAAGGTCGTCGCACCAATCAAAACGCCTCTGGCGGCGGGCACGGCGTTGAGCAGGCCGCCGGTCGCGGCCAATGACATATTGGAGATTCCGCTGCACGGCCGCATCGCGGCCGGCGTGCCGATCGAGGCGCTGGAGGGACAGAATATGCTCTCCGTGCCAGCGGCGCTGCTCGGGACCGGGGATCATTATGCGCTGGAAGTGGCGGGGGACTCCATGGTGGAGGCGGGTATCCTTGATGGCGACTTCGCGCTCATCCAACGCACCGACGTGGCGCGGGAGGGGCAGATCGTGGTCGCGCTGATCGACGAGAATGAGGCGACCCTCAAATATTTCCGGCGGGAAGGGCAGAAGGTCCGGCTCGATCCAGCCAATGGCGCCTATGAACCGCAATTCTACGATCCGCAGCAGGTGCGCATCCAGGGCAAGCTGGCTGGGTTGCTGCGGCGCTATAATTGACGTCCCGCAAGGCCGCGCGGCCGGGTTGAAGGCCGCGCGACCCAGGGATGCTCGTCATTCGCTGATTTCACGCTGCGCAAGGCGCCATGGTCGAGATCGATGGCTAGACCGCCGGTCGCCGTCAGCAAGCGTCGATCCACCTTCAGCCAGCGCGGGCGACAGACGCCCGGCAGGCGGCGGTCGCTGACGACGATGTCGGCACGTGCGCAGTCCCGCGCCAATATCGCATTGTCGATCTTCATGCTGCTCCGCGTCAGCAGCAGGTGCCAGTTCCGCCCGCCGCCGGTCAGGCGAACGGCGCAGAGATCGGGGGAGCAACGCGCTTGCGGCAGCGCCGCCATCGCCTCCAGCGTGCCGTCATAACCGGCGCTCTCCGCCATGACTTCGCGCACATAGTTGCCCGCACGTCCCCGCAGCATCGCCATTCCGCCGTTCGCGGTCCTGACAGCGATATGGCGGCCATCGCCGGTTATCAGGATGGAGGGTGGAGAACTGGCAATGATCATCGCCACGCCAGCCGTCACGGGCGTCAAACCGAGCCAGCGCCACCGGCTTCGCCACAGCAGACACCACAGCATGCCCGACAGGATCAGGCCGAACACCGCCCCCGATTGCGCGGGCGCCAGCACCACCGCCCAAGGGCTGGACGCAACCCCATGCGCAACTAGCAGCAACAAATCCAATGCCCGCGCCGTGAGCCACCAGAAAGGCGCGCCCCATCCGCACAGGTCGAAAAGCAAGGCCATCGCCTCCAACGGCATGACGACCAGGGTGGTGAGCGGTATGGCCACCAGATTGGCGACCGAACCCAGCATGCCCGCCTTGTGGAAATGGAAAAGCGCGATCGGGGCCAGCACCAGTTCGACCACCAGTCCCGTCGCCAGCATGCCAATCAGATTGCGGGCGATCCGGCGCCAGATTTCCTCGTCCCGCGCCGCCAGGAAAGCGCGGAATCGCGGATGCTCGCCCAGCGACACCAGGGCGACCACGGCGGCGAAACTCATCTGGAAACTCGGCCCGACCAGCGCTTCAGGCCAAAGGAGCAGCACCACCAGCGCTCCCGCCGCCACCAGCCTGAGCGTGATCGCATCCCGCCCCATCGCCAATCCGCCCAGAACCAGCAAGGCGGCGACGCAGGACCGCACGGTCGGAACCTCCGCGCCGGTCAGAAGCGTATAGCCGATGCCCGCCAAAGCTCCGCCGCCCGCCGCGACCAGCATCAGCGGCCAATCGAGCGCCGCCCGCCGGCTGAGCGCCATCGCCCGCATCAGCAGGAAAATCACCGCCGCGATCAGGGCCGTGACATGCAGCCCGCTGATCGACAGCAGATGGGCGAGCCCGCTCCGCCGCATCGCCGTCGCATCGGCGTTGGTGATCGCGCCCTGATCCCCCGTCGCCAGAGCGGCGGCAATGCCCGCACCCTTCCCAGGCACCCGCTCCAATATGTGCGCGAACAGCCGTGCCCTCAGCGGCGGCCCCGCCGTCGCGGGCCGCAGGACGACAATCGGCCGCAGCACGCGCCCGGTCGCGCCGATGCCGTCGAAATAGGCGCGGCGCGCAAAGTCATAGCCGCCCGGCAGGCTTGGCGGCGCAGGCGGCATCAGCCTCGCCCGGAACCGTATGATCGCCCCCTCCCCAATGCCCTCCGGCATCAGCCCATCGTCAAGATTGACCCTTAACAGGGGCGGCAGCGCGGGCATGTCGACCGGACGAACCAGCACGCGACTCATCTTCTGCGCGGGGAGCCTGTTGACCGACCGGACCTCTCCCGTCAGCTCGACAAAAGCCGCGCTGGGCAAAGGCGGCGCGCCCCAGATCATCGCCTTCGCCCAGACCAGCAGGCATCCCGCACAGGCCAAAAGACTGGCCGCAAGGATCGCCTGCCGCACCCGTCCGCCGACCGGTAGAACAAGGGCGCAACAGGCAGCCGCCAGCATGATGCAGCAAAAGGCCAGCCATTCCAACCGATTAGCCAAGACGAACCAGGCCGCGATTCCCACGGCCAAGGCAACCGGCGCCCAAAGCGGCAACCGCTCCCGCTCTTCCTCCAGCCAAAGCTCCAGGCCGTGCCAAAGCCGTTCCGCCCTCCCCCCAAGAGAAGTGATAACGGAGGTTTGTCGTGGCTCGAAAGCCATGCTAGGGGGCGTCGCGATCATGGATGGGTCGGTGGTTATCAGGGCGAATGTCAGGGAATGAAGCGGTGAGTGCTACAGGTTCGAACAAGCAGGTAGTAACCCGTTTTGCGCCGTCGCCTACCGGTTTTCTTCATATCGGCGGCGCGCGCACCGCACTCTTCAACTGGCTGTTCGCGCGCCATCATGGCGGCAAGTTCCTGCTGCGGATCGAGGATACCGACCGGGCGCGCTCCACCGAGGAAGCCGTCGCCGCGATCTTCGACGGCCTGGAATGGCTGGGCCTGGCCGGCGACGAGCCAGCGGTCTTCCAGTTCGAGCGCACGCCGCGCCATGCCGAAGTGGCGAACCAGATGCTCGCCGCCGGCCACGCCTATCGCTGCTATGCGACGCCCGAGGAACTGGCGGAACTGCGCGAGCAGCAGCGCGCCGCCAAGCAGCCGATGCGCTATGACGGGCGCTGGCGCGACCGCTCGCCCGAGGAAGCCCCGGAAGGCGCGCCCTTCGTCATCCGCCTGAAAGCGCCACGCGAGGGCGAGACGGTGATCGAGGACGCCGTGCAGGGCCGCGTCGTCGTCCAGAATGCGGAGCTGGACGACATGATCCTGCTGCGTTCGGACGGCACGCCCACCTATATGCTGGCCGTGGTGGTCGACGACCATGACATGGGCGTCACCCATGTCATCCGCGGCGACGATCATCTCAACAACGCGTTCCGTCAGCTAGGCATCATAAAGGCGATGGATTGGGAAGAACCGGTCTACGCCCATATCCCGCTGATCCATGGCTCCGACGGCGCCAAACTGTCCAAGCGGCACGGCGCGCTGGGCGTCGACGCCTATCGCGACGAAATGGGCATGTTGCCCGAAGCGGTGCTCAACTATCTGCTGCGACTCGGTTGGGGCCATGGCGATGAGGAAATCATCTCCCGCGACCGCGCCGTCGAATTGTTCGACATTGCGGGCGTCGGCCGTTCTCCCTCCCGCTTCGACATTAAGAAGCTGGAAAATCTGAACGGCCATTATCTGCGCGAGGCGGACGATGCGCGCCTGGCCGCGCTGGTTGCGCCGCGCATCGCGACCCGCCTTGGCCGCAACCTGCCGGAGAGCGGCCAAAAAACTGCTTGCCGACGCCATGCCTTCGCTCAAGCCCCGCGCCAAGACGCTTAACGAAATTACGGAGGGCGCCGAGTTCTTGTTCAAAAATTGCCCGCTCGATTTTGACGAGAAGGCCCTTGCTCTGCTAGACGACTCGGCGCGCGCGCTGCTGGGACAGACAGCCGACGCTCTTGCGCCCGTCCAGTCCTGGACGGTCGAAGCGATCGAGGAAGCAATACGCCGCGTGGCAGAGGATGCCGGCCTCGGGCTTGGAAAGGTCGCGCAGCCTTTGCGCGCGGCGCTGACCGGTCGCACGGTTTCGCCGGGAATTTTCGACGTCCTTTTCCTTTTGGGAAGGGCGGAGAGCTTGGAACGATTGGCCGCTGTGAGGCACGCATCGGCCAATTGAAGTATCAGGAGAACAGCATGTCGGATAACAATGCCACTTTGAGCGTCGGGGGCGACGCGAAAGACTATGCCATTCTGAATGGCACGGTCGGCCCGCAGGTCATCGACGTCCGCAAGCTCTACGCCAACACCGGCATGTTTACCTATGATCCCGGCTTCACCTCCACCGCGAGCTGCGATTCGGGCCTGACCTATATTGACGGCGACGCCGGCGTGCTGCTGCATCGCGGCTATCCGATCGACCAGCTTGCCGAACAGTCGAGCTTCATGGAGGTCAGCTACCTCCTCCTCAACGGCGAACTGCCGTCGAAGAAGGAGCTGGAGGATTTCACCCGCACCATCACGCGCCACACCATGGTGCATGAGCAGCTCACCACCTTCTATCGCGGTTTCCGCCGCGACGCGCACCCGATGGCGATCATGTGCGGCGTGGTCGGCGCGCTTTCGGCCTTCTATCACGACTCGACAGACATCAACGATCCGCAGCAGCGCAAGATCGCCAGCCACCGCCTGATCGCCAAGATGCCGACGATCGCGGCCATGGCCTATAAATATTCGGTGGGTCAGCCCTTCGTCTATCCGCGCAACGACCTCAGCTACACCGCCAACTTCCTGAACATGACCTTCTCGGTCCCGGCGGAAGACTATGTGCTCGACCCGGTGGTCGTGGACGCGATGGACAAGATCTTCACGCTCCATGCCGACCATGAGCAGAACGCGTCCACCTCGACCGTGCGTCTGGCCGGTTCCTCGGGCGCCAACCCCTTCGCCTGCATCGCGGCCGGCATCGCCTGCCTCTGGGGTCCGGCGCATGGCGGCGCGAACGAAGCCGCGCTCAACATGCTGCGCGAAATCGGCACCGTCGACCGCATTCCGGAATATATCGCCCGCGCCAAGAACAAGGACGATCCGTTCCGCCTGATGGGCTTCGGTCACCGCGTCTACAAAAATTACGACCCGCGCGCGACCGTCATGCAGAAGACCGCGAAGGACGTTCTGGCCAAGCTGGGCGTCAATGATCCGATCTTCGACGTGGCGAAGGAACTGGAGCAGATCGCGCTCCACGATCCCTATTTCGTCGAGAAGAAGCTCTATCCGAATGTCGACTTCTATTCGGGCGTGATCCTCTCGGCCATCGGTTTCCCGACCGAGATGTTCACCGTGCTGTTCGCGCTCGCCCGCACCGTCGGCTGGGTCGCGCAGTGGAACGAAATGATCTCCGACCCAGCGCAGAAGATCGGCCGTCCGCGCCAGCTCTACACCGGCCCGGCGCAGCGCGACTATGTCCCGGTGGAGAAGCGCTGAACCGCGCTGACGGCGGGCAAAGGGAAACGGCGCCCATCGGGCGCCGTTTTTGTTTGGGCAGAAATTGGCCAATCCAAGACATTCCCCTCCCGCAGGCGAAAGGGGTTAGGGGTGGGTGCGAGCGCAGCGAGCTTCAGGCTTAGCCGTTGAAAATTTACGCCGATGTCGCGCCAGCCCACCCCCTAGCCCCCTCCCGCTTGCGGGAGGGGGAATGGCAGGAAACCACCCAAAGCGGACTTCCCGCGCTTCTTCCGGACGGCATCGGAGAGGATCGTCGCCCGATCTATTCAGCGGTCCGGGAAAGGCCGATCAAGCCGGTTGAACGAAGCTGTCCATAACCCGCTTCCGTCCCGCGGTCTCGAAATCGATCTCCAGCTTATTGCCTTCGATCTCCGCGACGGTGCCGTAGCCGAATTTCTGGTGGAAGACGCGCAGGCCGACGCTCATGTCGTCCCGGCCTTTATTGCCCAGCGAGATGGCGGAGGCGCGAGCTTCCACGATCCGGACAGGTTCCTTCACGAACTGGCCGCTTTGCTGGGCGCGTTGCCAGCCGGGGCCTCTTGCAGAACCGCGCTGGACATTGGCGAAAGGGTCGGCCCGCTCCGACCAGTTGGCGCGCCAGAGCGATGCGCCGCCGGATAGGCTGCTTTCCTCCTCCACATGCTCGGGCGGGAGTTCACCCACGAAGCGCGAGGGGATGGAACTGGTCCATTGGCCGTAGATGCGGCGATTGGCGGCATGGAGGATGAGGCACAGCTTCCGCGCGCGCGTGATCGCGACATAGGCGAGGCGGCGTTCTTCCTCCAATGAATTAAGGCCGCCTTCGTCCAGCGCCCGCTGGGACGGGAAAATGCCTTCCTCCCAGCCCGCGAGGAACACGGTGTCGAACTCCAGCCCCTTGGCGGCGTGGATGGTCATGATGGTGATCTTGCGCTCGTCCGCCTGCGCTTCATTGTCCATGACCAGCGAGACATGCTCAAGGAACGCGCCCAGCGTCTCATATTCCTCCATGGCGCGGGTGAGTTCGTTGAGGTTTTCCAGCCGCCCCGCGCTCTCCGTCGTGCGTTCGGCCTGGAGCATGGCGGTGTAGCCGCTTTCGTCCAATATCTGCCGGGCGAGTTCCGCATGGGGAAGCTGCGCCGCTCGGTCGCGCCAGCGGGCGAGGTCGCCTATGAACGCGCCCAGCGACCGGCGGGCCTGCGGGGTCATTTCATCGGTGTCGAGGATGCGGGCGGCGGCGAGGGCCAGGGGAATGCCCTCGGCGCGGGCGAGGCGGTGCAGCTTTTCTACCGCCTTGTCGCCCAGGCCCCGCTTGGGGACATTGACGATTCGCTCGAAGGCAAGATCGTCGGCTGGCTGGTTGACGAGGCGCAGATAGGCGAGCGCATCGCGGATCTCGGCGCGTTCGTAGAAGCGGAAGCCGCCGACGATGCGATAGGGCAGGCCGATCTGGATGAAGCGGTCTTCGAATTCGCGGGTCTGGTGCTGGGCGCGGACCAATATGGCGACTTCGTCCAATGAGCCGCCCTTCCGCTCGATCGATTCGATCTCGTCGCCCACGCGGCGAGCCTCCTCCGGGCCATCCCAGACGCCGATGACGCGCACCTTTTCGCCCACGTCGATGTCGGTCCAGAGCGTCTTGCCGAGCCGGTTGCCATTCTCCGCGATGACGCCGGAGGCGGCGCCGAGGATGTGCGGGGTCGAGCGGTAATTCTGTTCGAGGCGGACGATCTTCGCGCCCGGAAAATCCTTTTCGAAGCGCAGGATATTGGCCACTTCCGCGCCGCGCCAGCTATAGATGGACTGATCGTCATCGCCCACGCAGCAGATATTCTTGCGCGTCTGGGCGAGCAGGCGCAGCCAGAGATATTGGCTGCTGTTCGTGTCCTGATATTCGTCCACCATGATGTAGCGGAACCGCTGCTGATAGCTTTCCAGCACGTCGCGATGGCGTTTCAATATGACCAGAACATGCAGCAGCAAGTCACCGAAATCGCAGGCATTTACGTCGCGCAGGCGGGCCTGGTAAGCGGCATAGAGCTTCTGGCCTTTTCCGTTGGCGAAACCTTCGCTTTCACCCGCGCCGATCTCCTCCGGAGTCAGGCCCTTGTTCTTCCACTGGTCGATCAGGCCGCCAAGCTGCCGGGCGGGCCAGCGCTTTTCGTCGATCCCCTCGGCCTGGATGAGCTGTTTCATCAGGCGAAGCTGGTCATCCGTGTCGAGGATGGTGAAATTGGATTGCAGCCCGACCAGTTCGGCATGGCGGCGCAGCATCTTGGCGGCGATGGCGTGGAAGGTGCCGAGCCAGGGCATGCCCTCCACCGCGGGGCCGATCATGCGACCGACGCGCTCTCGCATCTCGCGCGCCGCCCTGTTGGTGAAGGTGACGGCGAGGATTTCGGACGGATAGGCGCGGCGGGTGGCGATCAGATGGGCGAGGCGAGCCGTGAGCGCGGCGGTCTTGCCCGTGCCCGCGCCCGCAAGGACCAGCACCGGACCCTCGGTGGTGAGCACGGCTTCCCGCTGCGGTTCATTGAGGCCCTGAAGATAGGCGGGATCGTCGGGCGAAGGAGCGGGCAGAGTCATAGGCTACCAACTAGGATGCTGGGCGGGAGGCGGCAAGGGCGAGCGGGCTTGCACCGCCGCTTCTTCTATGAGAACAAAAGGCGAATCATGCAAGGAGAAAGGCCATGGTTTCGGGCGGATGCCAATGTGGAGCGATCCGGTATGAAGCGCGGGGCGATCCTGTCTATAGCGCGCTTTGCCATTGTTCCGACTGCCGGAAAAGCGCCGGGGCGCCCATGGTGGGCTGGGCGTTGTTTCCGGAGAATATGGTGACGGTGACGGGAAATCCGGTCCCTTATCGGTCATCCGACAATGTGACGCGGGAATTTTGCGGGACATGCGGGTCGGGGCTCTTTTATCGCAATGCCGTGGTCTTTCCGGGCATGGTCGATATTCAGACCGGGACGTTCGACGACCCGTCGGCTCTCCCTCCAGCCATTCATGTGCAATTTGCCGAGGCGGCTTCATGGATGGCGGACGCGCACGAATTGCCCAGGTTCGAACGCTATCCGCAGCCGTGAGGGATCGTCTGGCGGCGCATGCGCCACGGTTCGTCGCCGTTGCCGGAACGTAGACGTCGTGCGTCCGGTTCTTTTCCGAGCCCCAGCGGCAGAACGGGGTGAAGAACAAGGAAAGGATGATCCCGATGAAATCGATCCTGTTGGCGGGTGCCGCCATGCTGGCCTTTGGCACTGGCGTTACCGGCATTGCGATCGCGCAAGATGTGCCGGCGTCGCAGCCGCCCGCGACCGATGCGCCGCCTCCGCCGGACCAGGGCGCGACGCCGGCGACCCCAGCCACGCCAGCCGATCCTGCTATGTCGCCCGCTGCTCCGGCGACGCCCGCTACGCCGCCCCCCGGTGCCGATCCCAATGCGGGACAGCCCACAGGCGCGGTGCCGCCGGATACGGGAATGCGGCCCGCGCCCGCCGGCGTGCCGCATGATCCTTCGGCGCCAGTGGGAAGCTCGGCCAATCCCGCCACGGTCGGCGGCAACATGACGCCGCCGCCGACAGAACAGAAGGATTATCCGCTATGCAGCAAGACGGTGCAGGATAGCTGCATCAATCCGGGCGAGGCGTCCCGCTCTGCCCGCAAGCGGCGCTGACGTCATCGATGACAGGGCTGGGCAGGGCGGCGATCAGCGCCGCCAGCCCGGCCCGGTCGCGCGCCGCGTCGGCCAGGCTATGCTGGTCGAGTACGGCGAGGAAGGCGGCTGTGGCCGCCATCAATATGCCGGACAGTCCGCAGGCCGGGCGAATCGCGCAGGAGCCGCAATCGGCCATGTCCATGGCAGGCTCGGTATAGCGGATGACCTCACCCAATTTGATCGCCTCGGCTGCGCGGGCCAGCGTGAAGCCGCCGCCGCGCCCGCGCTGCGTGTCCAGGAATCCGCCCTGGCCGAGATGATGCACCACCTTCATCAGATGGTTGCGGGAGAGGCCATGGGCGTCCGCGATTTCAGGGATGGTGGCCCGGCCCGCGGGCGTCACCGCGAGATGAATGAGGACGCGCAGGGCATAGTCGGTGTGGCGGGTCAACTGCATGGCAACCGGCGGTAGAGATAGGCTAAGCCTTTTTCAAACATTCATTCTATTTACATCTTAAAAGATGCAACGTAAATGCACCTTTATCGATTCTCGCAGCAAAGGTGCATCCATGACCCAGTTGACCGCCGACACCATCGCCATCGTCAAAGCCACCGCGCCCGCTCTGCGGCAACATGGGGTGGAGATCACGACGGCCATGTATGCGCGGCTGTTTCAGGATGCGTCGATCAAGGACATGTTCGACCAGGCGGCGCAGGAAAGCGGCGAGCAGCCCAAGCGGCTGGCGGCGGCGATCCTGGGCTATGCCGAAAATATCGACAAGCTGCAGGCGCTGGACGGCGCGGTCGCGCGGATGGTGCAGCGGCATGTGGAGACCGGCGTGAAGGCCGAGCATTATCCAAAGGTGGCGGAGGCTTTGCTGCCCGCCATTCGGGATGTGTTGGGCGCTGAGGTGGCTACCGACGCCGTGCTGGATGCCTGGGGACAGGCCTATTGGTTCCTCGCCAATATCCTGATCGGCAAGGAAGCGCAGGCTTATGAGGATGCTGAGGCGGCTTGATCGGGGTTGGGAATGGGGAGGCGCTGCGTGGTTCCCTCTGCGTTGCGCAGCCCCCTCTCCCCGGCCCTCTCCCCCGAGGGGAGAGGGAGTTTAGGGTTCTGCTCTTAAGAGAGTCAGGCGGGCTTTGCCGACATCTCGTGTGGCCTCGATGGTGAAGCCCTTGACCGCGACATCCTCGCGTCGGTCGGTTTCTATGCTGATCCAGGTGGCAGGGCCGGTCCAGCCCAGGCGGCTGAGCTTGTCGAGCGCCACCATGCCCGCGCCGCTATTGTAAGGCGGGTCCATGAAGATGAGGTCCAGCACCTTGCTTGCCGGGCCAAGGGACAGGACGCTGCTCTGACGGATGTCGGGGCGAAGGCCCAGCCTGTCGCCATTGGCCCGGATGGCGTCCAGGGCGGCGCGGTCCTGTTCCACGAAGATGCAGCTTGCCGCCCCGCGTGAGAGCGCTTCGAAACCCAATGCGCCGGAGCCGGCGAAGAAATCGCCCACGTTCAGCCCCTCGAAGGAGCCGATCCGGCTCAGCAGCATGGAGAAGAGGGTTTCGCGGGTGCGGTCCGCCGTGGGGCGGGTGGCGTCGCCTTTGGGGGCGGTGAGGGGACGGCCTCGCCACTGGCCGGCGATGATCCTCATTTTGGGGCCTTCAAACTTTTGCGGAAGACGATGAGGTCGTGCTGACGCACTTCCTCGACCGCGCCGGACGCCAGCTCGCCCAGATGGAACGGACCGTAGCTGGTGCGGATCAGCCGGCTCACCTGAAGGCCGAGATGTTCGAGGACGCGCCGGACTTCGCGGTTCTTGCCTTCGGTCAGGGTCATTTCGATCCACTGGTTGCGACCGGTGCGACGCTCCAGATTGGCCTCGATCTGGCCGTAGCGGATGCCGTCTATCTCTATGCCTTCGAACAGATCCTCTAGCTGGTTCTGGCTGACTTCCCCGAAGGCGCGGGCGCGGTATGTGCGCGGGACGCCGGTCGAGGGGAGTTCCATCTGCCGTTTGAACTCGCCGTCGGTGGTGAGCAGCAACAGGCCTTCGGTCGTCATGTCAAGCCGGCCGATCGGCATGACGCGGGGCAAGTCCGCCGGCAGCTTGTCGTAGATGGTCGGGCGGCCACGCGGATCCCGCTCCGTGGTGAGGAAGCCCGAGGGCTTGTGGAAAAGGAACAGGCGCGTGGGCGCTGGGGCCGCGACGGGGGTGCCGTCTACGGCCACGCCGTGGAGCGAGGCGAGCAGCGTGGCCGGGGTGGTGAGGGCTTCGCCGTTGAGGGTGATGCGGCCTTCCTCGATCATCCGCTCGATTTCGCGGCGGGAGGCGACCCCGGCGCGGGCGAGCAGCTTTGCGATGCGCTGCAGTTCGTTCTTGCCGCTGGCGGCAGCGGCTGCGCGGGCGGGATGAGGATTGCTGGGGCCTGCGGGCGCCGCTTTCGCTTTCTTGAACGGCGGGCGGGCAGGGCGGGAAGTTGGGCTCGTCCTGGCGCCTGCGGGGCGCTTGGGACCGCCGGGCCCCGACCGGCGCGGCGGTCCAGATTTTTTCGGCGGTTCCACGAAAGAGTTCCTTTTCAAAACAGGGCGGCATTCCCATATCGGGAAGGCCAGGAAATTGACGAATGGTGCTGTCCTTGCGCCTATGCGCGGGGACCATGAGAAACCGCATCGGGCGCTGCACGTTTGTCGGCTGAATGGCGCAATTGGGGCGGATCGGCAAATGTTTTTCGGGCTGGTAAAAGGGGAAGCCGGAGCGCGTGGGCGCCGCAAGGCCATTCGGAGCGTTCTGGTGGTCGAAGATGAGCCTTTGGTGGCCTTCGACAATGAGCATGTGCTGGAGATGGCGGGGTATCGCGTGGCCGCGACCGTCGACGATTATGCCCATGCCGTCAGCGTGATCGAAGAGGAAAGCGTCGATCTGGTGATCGCGGACGTGACGCTGCATGGCGAGAAGACCGGGATCGATCTGGCGCGCTTCGCCGCGGGCCGGGGCGTATCGGTGCTGTTCGTGACCGGCGCTTGCCCGATGGATGCGCGGGAGATGGCTTTGGGATGCCTGGCCAAGCCCTATGCGCCGCGGGATTTGCTGGCGGCGATCGACGTGCTGGATGCGCTGCTGCGCGGGAAGGCGCTGCCGCGCTTTCCGGAAGGCTTGCATTTGTTTGGGGATTTGGGCTGAGGGTGGTTAATAACTGCACCCCTCTTCCAACTTCTCCGCCAGGGGAGAAGGTTTAGCGGGTTGTTTCGGCGGCGTTTGGCCATATGGTGGGAACAAGCAAGACCATCGGGGACCGCCGCATTTATGACTGACATAGCAGAGGGTTCCGCTGGCTGGCTGGCTGCGGTGAAGCCCTATGTTCAGAAGGCGCCTTTGGGGGCTTTCTTCCTCGGGGTCTCGTCGGGCTTTCCCTATGCGATGATCGGCGCGACGCTGACCACGCGGTTGGCGCAGGACGGGATCGACAAGAAGGCGGTGACGGCCTTCACCCTCGCCTTCCTTGTCTATAATCTCAAATTTCTGTGGGCCTGGGTGGTCGATGGGGTTCGATTGCCGGTCATCGGGCGGTTGGGGCAGCGGGTTTCCTGGCTGATCCTTGCCGGGCTGTTGGTGATGGCGGCGGTGGCCAATCTGGCGCTGGTCGATCCCTCCACCAGCCTGTTGCAGACGGCCTATGCGGCGATATTGGTCGGGGTGGCGGGAGCGACCTTCGACATCGTGATCGACGCCTATCGGATCGAGACGCTGAAGCCTGAGCAATTGGGTGTCGGGTCGGGCATGTCGCAATATGGCTGGCGGATCGGGTCGGTCGCGGCGGGCGCGCTGGCGCTGGTGCTGGCGGCGCGGATCGGGTGGCATGGGGCTTATCTGGCCTGCGCGGTCTTTGCCTTGCCCGCCATGCTGACCGGGTTGGTGCTGGGCGAGCCGGAGCGGCATCGCGAGCCGACCACGCGGCGCGGAATGGGGGAGGTGTGGCAGTCGATCGCAGGGCCTCTGGTCGAGTTTTTCCGGCGCCGCGGGGCGTGGCTGGTGCTGCTGTTCATCCTGCTGCACAAGATCGGGGATACGCTGGCGAACCTGACCTTCCGCCTGTTGTTCGACGATATGGGCTACACCAATGACGAGATCGCCATTTATGACGTGGGGATCGGATTCTGGGCCTATCTGATCGGGATTTTCGTCGGCGGCGTGCTCTATGCGCGCATGGGGATGAAGCGGTCCGTGCTGGTCAGCCTGTTGCTGATGGGCGTATCCAATTTCAGCTTCGCGCTGCTCGCCGCGCTGGGGAAAAGCAATTGGGGCATGGCTGGGGCGATCGGTTTCGAGAATTTCGCCAGCGGGATCGGTGGGGTGACGGTGGTCGCTTATTTCTCGGCTTTGTGCGACCTGCGCTTCACCGCTGCGCAATATGCGCTGATTTCCGCGGCGGCGAGCATCGTCGGGCGCTTCCTGACCGGGACGACGGCGGGGACGCTGATCGAGCGTTTCGGCTATGTAGATTTCTACCTGCTCACCACCGCCTTGGCAGTGCCGGGGATCGTCCTGTTCTGGCTGATGATGCGGGCGGGGTTGATCGATGCCAGCGTCGGGACGGCGGCGAGTGAGAGCGTGCCTTCCTCCTGAAGCCACCAGCTCCTGCGGAGGCAGGAGCAGGGCTTAACCGGCGGCGCAGAGGTCCAGGGGCCGGCCGAGGTCGTTATGGGCCTGGGCGACGGCTTGCAGACAGGTGAGCGCGCCTAGGGCATGGTCGTTGCCGAGCAGGGCGGCGACATGGTCATAGGCTGTGCGCGGGCTACGCAGGGCGCTACCGATCGCCTGCATCATCAGCGCCTCGTCCGCCGTCATGCGGGAGCAGCAGCAAGGGGCGATCAATATCTTGCGGCTGGAGGTGCGGGCGAGTTCCAGCATCATTGCGCGCATCAGCACCAGCGGGCGGCGGTAGCTGCGCCCGAAAGCACCCAGCATCGCGTTGGCGGCATGGGCGTCGTTGACGCCCGCCGTCGCCATGCGGCGCATGACATAGAGGAATAGCCGGTTGCCGTAGCCGCCCGGGAGCGGACGGGGCTGATCGAGGGAGGTGGGCTCTCCATGGGCCATGCGTTCATACCTTCCGCCTTGTCGTGGGAAGGTTAAAATACGCTATTGCGAGTCAATCGCAAGAAAATTCAGTCGGGATATTGCCCGTTCAGCCGCAAAATCTCTCCCGCCAGGTAGAGGGAGCCTGCGATCAGCAACTTGGGGGCTACCATGCCCTCGGCGGCGATGGCGGCGATCGCTTCGGCGGGGCCTTCATGCGCGGTGCAGGGAATGCCCCAGAGATCGGCTATGGCGGCAAATCGCTCCGGCGGGTGATGATCGTGACCGAGAACGGGCAAGGTGTGGATATGCGCGATCCGGCCGGCGAAGGGAATTAGATAGGCGTCAAGATCCTTGTTCGACAGCATGCCGATGACCAGTTGCAGCTTGTGCCCTTCCAGCCTTTCGCTGGTGAAGAAGGCGCTGATCGCTTCGCCGGCACCGGCATTATGGCCGCCATCCAGCCAGGCTTCGCTGTTTTCCGGCAACGGGGCCAGCAGCGGGCCATGATCCAGCCGTTGCAGCCGGGCGGGCCAATGTGCCCAGAGCGGGGCTGCCTTCAGGGCGGCTTCGCTGACCGGCACGACGCTTTGATGGCGCAGCATGGCGAAGGCCAGCGCGGCGTTATAGATTTGATGGGCGCCCGGAAGACGCGGCAACGGGGTTTCGAGGCGGCCTTGATCGTCGCGATAATGAAGGCGGTCGCGATAGGCGGCGGCGTCCCAGCTTTCGCCCATGGCGAACCATTGGGTGCGGTTGCGGGCGGCGGCGTCCAGCATCACCGGGAAAAGCGAATCGGCATAGCGCTGTGTGACCAGCGGCGCGCCGGGCTTGGCGATGCCGGCCTTTTCGGCGGCGATTTCCTTCAGCGTGCCGCCAAGGAAGCTTTGATGATCGATGCCGAGTTGGGCGATGCCGCAGATCACCGGCTTTTCGATGATGTTGGTCGCGTCGAGGCGGCCGCCGAGACCCACTTCGATGATGCAGGCGTCGGCGGGATGCTCCGCGAAGGCGAGGAAGGCGGCGGCGGTGGTGACTTCGAAGAAGCTGGCGCCGATGCCCTCCGCGACGTCGAGGACGCGGGAGAGATAGGCTGCGAGCGCTTCGTCGGAAATCAGCGCGCCGTTGATGCGGATGCGTTCGTTGAAGCGGACGAGATGGGGCGAGGTGAAGACGTGGACGCTCTTGCCGTCCGCCTCCAGCGCGGCGCGCAGGAAGGCGCAGGTCGAGCCTTTGCCGTTGGTGCCCGCGACGTGGAAGACCGGCGGCAGGGCGCGGTGCGGGTTGCCGAGCCGGTCGAGCAGGAGGCCGATGCGCTCCAGGCCCAATATGTCGGCGCCCGGCGACAGGGTCGCGAGCCGGTCGAGCTGGGCCTGGACGCCCGGATCGTCGGAGACGGCGTGGTCGGCCATCGGCGTTGGTCCTAAAGTTGCAGGGTGTGTGGGGATTTAGTTCAGGACGAGGCGAAAATAATGGATTTCGAGAACCGGCGCGGAGCGTACTAAAAGTATGTGAGCACCGGAAGCGCAGAAAGCCGTTATTTGCAGCCCGTCCTGGACTGAATACCCATACACCCTCAGGCGGCGGCGCGGGGGGTGAGGTAGCCGATCACCCGGGCGAGCGTGTCGCGCAGGTCGCTGCGGTGGACGACCATGTCGAGCATGCCATGATCCAGTAGATATTCGGCGCGCTGGAACCCCTCGGGCAGCTTCTCGCGGATCGTGCTTTCGATGACGCGCTGGCCCGCGAAGCCGATCAGGGCGTTGGGTTCCGCGATCTGGATGTCGCCCAGCATGGCGTAGCTGGCCGTGACGCCGCCGGTGGTCGGGTCGGTGAGGACCACGATATAGGGCAGGCCTGCTGCATGCAGTTTCTGGATTGCGACGGTCGAGCGGGGCATCTGCATGAGGGACAGGATGCCCTCCTGCATGCGGGCGCCGCCAGCGGCCGTGAAGATCACATAGGGGCATTTATGAGCGATGGCTTCGTTGATGCCCTGGATGAAGGCGGCGCCCACGCCCATGCCCATGGAACCGCCCATATAGGCGAAGTTCTGCACGCCCAGGACCAGCGGCACGTCGTCGATCGCGCCGCGGGCGTTGATCAGCGCGTCCTGGTCGCCGGTCGCGGCGCGGGCGGCGCGGATGCGATCCGGATAGCGCTTGGAATCGCGGAATTTGAGCGGGTCTTCCTGCACATGCGGGGTGGGGAGCAGGATGAAACCAGCGTCGAGTATCTGTTCGAACCGCTCCGACGGGCCGATGCGGCCATGATGGTCGCAGCGCGGGCAGACGGAGAGATTGTCTTCCCATTCCTTGATGAAGATCATCTCCACGCAGGACGGGCATTTGTGCCACAGCGTCTCGACCGTGGTTTCCTTCTTCGCGATGAAGGGAATGGCTTTGCGGACGCGGTTGATCCAGCTCATGCTGCGGTCTCCCGGAAATGAGGGCTGTTGGCGTTGAGCGCGCCGCGAAGGGCCGCGACGAAGTCCTTGACGAAGGGCGCGGCGGCATCCCCATGCGAGCCGATGATGTCGACGATGGCGGAACCGACCACCACGCCGTCGGCTACGCGGCCGATGGCGGCGGCCTGATCGGCGGAGCGGACGCCGAACCCCACCGCAATGGGCAGGTCGGTGGCGGTCCGCAGGTTGGCGACCGCTTGTTCGACGGCGGCCTGGGCGGCCTGCTGCTTGCCGGTGATGCCCGCGACGGCGACATGGTAGAGGAAGCCGCTGGCGCCATTCAGCACGGCGGGCAGGCGGGCCGCGTCGGTCGTGGGGGTGGCGAGGCGGATCAGATGGATGTCGGCCGCGCGCAGGGCCGGGCCGATTTCGGCGTCTTCCTCTGGCGGGATGTCGACGCAGATCACGCCGTCGACGCCTGCGGCCTTGCACTGGCCCGCGAACCATTCGGAACCGCGAACCAGCATCGGGTTGGCATAGCCCATCAGGACCAGCGGCGTTTCCGGATGCCTGACGCGGAAGGCGGTGGCGAGGGCGAAAATGTCTTTCGTCCTGGTGCCCGAGCCGAGGCTGCGCAGGTTCGCGAGTTCGATCGCCGGGCCGTCGGCCATCGGATCGGTGAAGGGCATGCCGAGTTCGATGATGTCGGCGCCGCCCTCGACGAGCGCGTCTAGGATCGCGGGCGTGTCGGCCACGGTCGGGTCGCCCGCCGTCACGAAAGTGACGAGCGCGGCGCGGCCCTGCGATTTGCAGGCGGCGAAGCGGGCGGAGAGGCGGTCAGCGGTCATATTCAATTCCAAAACCCGACACGCAACATGCTCCCGCGAAGGCAGGAGTCCAGTCCACGGGTCGTGTGAACAGGTGACGGTTGAACTCGGCTCCTGCCTTCGCAGGAGCACGGTATGCGGCGGGCGAAGTCACATCTCCACTCCCAGCGCGCTGGCCACGGTGAAGATGTCCTTGTCGCCGCGGCCGGAGAGATTGACGATCAGTATCTGGTCGGCGTCCAGTGTGGGCGCGACCTTTTCCGCGCTGGCGACCGCATGGGCGGATTCGAGCGCGGGGATGATGCCTTCCAGCGCGGAAAGCTTCTGGAAGCTGGCCAGCGCCTCGTCATCGGTGATCGGCATGTACTGGACCCGGCCGATCTCGTGCAGCCAGCTATGCTCGGGGCCGATGCCCGGATAGTCGAGCCCGGCAGAGATGCTGTGCGCCTCGGTGATCTGGCCGTCTTCGTCCTGGAGCAGATAGGTGCGGTTGCCGTGGAGGATGCCGGACTTGCCGCCCGCCAGTGAAGCGGCATGCTTGCCTTGCAACCCCTCGCCTGCTGCTTCGACGCCGATCATCTTGACGTCCGCGTCGTCCAGGAAGGGGTGGAACAGGCCGATGGCGTTGGAGCCGCCGCCGACCGGGGCGATCAACATGTCAGGCAGGCGGCCTTCCAGTTCGAGGATTTGCTCACGCGCTTCCCTGCCGATGATCGACTGGAAATCGCGGACCAGCTCCGGATAGGGGTGCGGGCCTGCCGCCGTGCCGATGATGTAGAATGTGTCGTGGACGTTCGACACCCAATGGCGCAGCGCGTCGTTCATCGCGTCCTTGAGCGTCTGCGAGCCAGAGACGACCGGGATCACCTCCGCGCCGAGAAGCTTCATGCGGAAGACGTTGGGCTTCTGCCGCTCGACGTCCTTCGCGCCCATGAAGATCTTGCATTCCATGCCGAACAGGGCGGCGACGGTCGCGGTGGCGACGCCATGCTGGCCAGCGCCGGTTTCCGCTATGACCTTCTTCTTGCCCATGCGACGGGCAAGCAGCGCCTGGCCGATGCAATTGTTGATCTTGTGCGCGCCGGTGTGGTTCAGTTCCTCACGCTTGAGGTAGATTTTGGCGCCTTTTCCTGCCGGAGCTTCGGCGCGGAGGGCTTCGGTCAGGCGCTCGGCATAATAAAGCGGGTTGGGGCGGCCAACATAGGAACGCAGCAATTCGCTGAACTCGGCGTCGAAGGCCGGGTCCTCCTTGGCTTCCTTATAAACCTTCTCCAGCTCCAGGATGAGCGGCATCAGCGTTTCGGCCACATAGCGGCCGCCGAACGAACCGAAATGGCCGGAGGCGTCGGGCTGCGAACGCAGGCTGTTGGCCAGGGTGACAGGCGGGGTGATGGTATCGGTCATCGCTTGCATCTCGTCAGGCAATAGGGGTCACTTCGCGAACAAGGGAAGCGATCAGCGCCATCGGCCTGCGATGCGCTCTGCGGGGCCCGGCCCGTTTTGGATCAGCGTCTGCCTCATGAGGACGCCGCATTGCAGAAGGCCATGATCTTGTCCACACTCTTGATGCCCGGCGCGCTTTCGACGCCCGAGGAAACATCGACCAGCGGGGCGCCGGTGATGCGGACGGCTTCGGCCACATTGTCGATGCCCAGGCCGCCGGACAGGCCCCAGGGCGTGGATATGGGGGCACCCCTGAGCAACGTCCAGTCGAAGCGCAGACCCATGCCGCCAGGGAGCGCCGCGCCGTCCGGCGTCTTGGCGTCGAACAGGAGGAAGTTGGCGGCGCCAACATAGGCGTTGGCGGCTTCAATGTCGGCGCGGGTTTTGACGGAGATGGCTTTCCAGACGCTTAGCCCGAAGCGTTGACGGATGGCGGCGACGCGTTCGGGGGATTCCTTGCCGTGGAGTTGGAGGGCGGTGAGGGCGCCCGTGGCGGCAAGCTCGGTCAGTATCTCATCGGTCGGGTCGACGAGGACGGCGACGCGCTCAATATGGGCGGGGACCGGGGCGGCGAGGGCGCGCAATTGGTCGGCTTCGACATGCCGGGGGCTTTTGGGGAAATGGACGAAGCCCAGATGCGTTGCGTCCGCGCGCATGGCGGCGCCTACCGTGTCCGGCGTCGAGAGGCCGCAGATTTTGATCGCGAGTCGGGACATGGGGGCGCTTTAGCGGGTGCGGTGAGCGAGGGCCATATGCCGCGTGCTCCTGCGAAGGCACTGGAGCGAGACAAGTGGCTCGCGACAGCCCAGTTCAGATTGCGGGACTGGGCTCCTGCACGGAGTGGTCTTCGCTCAGATCCATATCATGCAACGCCAGCCATTGGTCGGCATGATCGGCACAGGCTTTGCCGAGAAAGGCGTCGACCTGATCCATGATCTGGCCGTCGGTCAGCGCGGCCGGGTCCAGCGGTGGGCGCCAGTGGACGCGGAAGTGCGGGCCTTCGGTGCGGATCATGTAGAAGGGCAGGAATGTCGCGCCGACTTTGCGGGCGAGGCGGAGCGCGACGGAGAAATTGCCCGAAGGTTCAAGGGGGCGACCGAAGCGGGGAAACCAGACCTGCCGGTCGCGGCGCTCATCCAGCAATATGTAGAGCGTGGCGCGGTCCTTGGTGGTGAGATGCTTGAGGATGCCTCGGGCAGCGCCTTCGCCGGTGATCGCCTCGCCCATATAGCTGGAGCGGGCACGCTTGAGTTGCGCAGCCTGCTCCGGGTTTTCGGGCGGGGCATAGACGCCGAGGCCAGGGCGGTCCGTGGATGCCTTGATATGGGCGGCGAGCAGGTCCCAATTGCCGAGGTGGACCGCCAGCGCGATCATCGGGCCGGGGCCATCGAGCACCCGTTGGTAGCCCTCAGCGTCCTCCACCGTGACATGGCCATTGTCGATCAGCCGGTCGATATTGGTGAGTTCGGCCATGGTGCGGCCGAGGTTGAACCAGCGGCGGGTGAGCATCGCTTCGCGGGTCGCTTCAGGAATGTCGGGACGCAGGATGGCGAGGTTGGCGCGCGCGCGCTGGTCGCGCAGCTTCATCGACCTGCGGGCGACGTTCACCGACAACCAGCCGCCCAGCCAGGAGGCGAAGGACGCGGGAAGGATGCGGAGAAGGGTGAAGAGAAAGGGGTTGGAGAGCATCGCGCCTGCCGTCATACAGCAGCCATCGGGGTGGTAAAGGGCTTGGGTTTGCAATGAGTTTCGCTTTTGCGCTGTGGCTGCTGTTGCAGGGGCTGAGCTTGGCTGGCGTGCTGAATTATTGGCGGCATCTGCCGGTGGACCGGCAGGAGGAAGCGCCGGAAGGCGTCGTCATGCTGCTGTCGGTGCGGGATGATTGGGACGGCGGGGCGGAACTGATCGGGCGGCTGAAGGCGCAGACGGCGCGCTTTCGCCTGGTGATCGCGACCTCCGGGGATTGCGCGGCGGCGGAGGCGCTGGCGGTGCGGGAGGGGGATTGGGTCCAGATCGTCCGCGCCGGGGTGGCGGACGATGAGGGGCAGAAAGTTCATAAGTTGCGGGCGGCTTTGCGATCCTTGGGTGAAGGTGACCGCTATCTGGTTTTTGTCGATGCCGATATTTTGCCGCCTGCGCGGTTGGTGGGGCGGCTGCTCTTTCCGCTGGTGCGGGGCAAGGCGGAGATCGTGACCGGCTATCGGCTGTTATTGCCCGAGGCGCGGGTCGGCGCCGCGCTGGTGGGCGCGGTGGAGATGCAATTGGCCACGCTGCCGCGAGCGGCGAGCGCGACCATGCCCTGGGGCGGGGCCATGGCGCTGACGCGGGAGGTGGCGGAGCGGCTGGACCTGGACGCGGCTCTGGCGGGGCGCTTGTCGGACGATATGGCGATCGGGCTGGCCGGTTGGCGGGCGAAGCTGCGGTTGAGGCCGGTACGGGACCTGCTGGTGGCTTGTCCGTTGGAGGGGGCGAGCGCCTTTGGGTTCGGCGTGCGGCAATATCGGCATATCGTGACCAACAGCGCGGGTATGTGGTCGCTGGCGACGATGGTGATGGCGGCGCAGGCTTTGGGCTGGATATGGGCGTTGGGCTGGGGTGGTTGGGGCGCTTTGGCCTTGGGCTATGCTGCGGCGTCGGCGCGGGCGCTGGTCCGGCGGCGGATCATCGCGAATATTGTGGAGCCGGGGCAGGCGCTGGCCGCGAGAAGGTCGCTCTGGTGGGATGTGCTGGCGCCCTTCGCTGTGTGCTGGGCGCATCTGGCGATGCAGTTGGCGGCAGCTTGTTCGAGCCGGATCAGATGGGGTGGGTTTGATTATTGGGTGAAGGAAGGGAAGGTCGTGCGGATGGAGAGAGTGGTTCATCAATGACCAGCGAGATTTTGGATTGCGCTGCTGATAGGTTTTCCGATCGGCAGCTTCTCCTGTTTCCTCATATTTCTGACCTATAAGTTCGTCAGATTGAGCAGGGGCACGTCGACGTTAATTGGAACAATCGTTTTCGCTACCATATTCGCGGTAGGAGGCTTTCTTGCCATAAAGGTGCAGCCGAAACCTGGTGCGGCGTTCGTGATGATGCTTGGTGCGAGTACCCGGCGGAACTGGTTCAGTCGGGAGATGTATTGCACCTTCGATTTTCGGACATATGATTTGGACGACACGCAGAAGTTTCGTCCGCTCCATTTGAACGAGCCTATGCAATCATAGGAACCAGTGGCGGTGGTCAACAATGCGTTGTTCGTTCGTCGCGGTAGCCTTGGGCTGATTCGAAATGATGGGAGCCACTACACGCCAATCGTCACCCTGAACTTGTTTCAGGGTCCATTTCTCCAGATTGAGCGGAGCCTTCCGGGCCTGATGGATGCTGGAACAAGTTCAGCATGACGATAGAGGAAAGGTTCGCTCGCCTTTCCGTCATTCCCGATGCGAGCATTTCTCGACTTCATTCCAAGCGAAGGGATGTCAGAACCCCGCCGGGAAGAGGTGCTTGCCCTGTTCATCCAGCCGCAGGACAACCTTGCCCGCTACCGCATTCAACGGCAGATCGCCATAAAGGTGCGGGAAGAGGGCGCCGCCGCGCGACTCCTCCCATTTGAGCGCCTCACCGAAGGGGGTGAGGTCGACCATGACCATCACCAGATTGTCCTGGCCCGCGAAATGCCTGGCGGCGGTTTCGGCCGCCTGTTCGCGAGTGGACATATGGATATAGCCATCCGCAAGATCGACGGGCGCGCCCTTGAACACGCCGTCGGTCTTTAGCTGGTCATATTGATCCCTGGTCAGGATCTTGTATGCAAAGAGGTCGGTCACGCCTCGCCCGTCTCCGAACCGGTTTCCACCGCCTCTTCGGCTTCGTCGCTTTCCTCGATCTTCGCGGCGCTGACGACATGTTCGTCGTCGGACACGTTGAAGAGGCGCACGCCCGCCGAACTGCGGCCAATGACGCGGAGGGACTCAAGGCCCATGCGGATCAGCTTGGCTTGATCGGTGACCAGCATCAGATGATCGCCGTGCCGCGCCGGGAAGCTGGCGACGACGGGACCGTTGCGGCCGATATTGTCGATATTGGTGATGCCCTGGCCGCCGCGTCCGGTGCGGCGATAGTCGTAAGCCGAGGACAGCTTGCCATAGCCGTTGGCGCAGACGGTGAGGATGAACTGTTCCTTGGCCGCCAATTCGGCAAAGCGTTCCGCGCTCATCTGCGGCGATCCTTCCTTCTCCGCCTTCCAGGGAGCGAAGCGGAGATAATCGTCACGCTCCTCCTGATTGGCGCCGGAGCGGGTGAGGATGGAGAGCGAGATGACCTCATCATCCTTCTTGAGCGTCATGCCGCGCACGCCGGTCGAGGTGCGGCTCTGGAACTCGCGCACATCGGTCGCCTGGAAGCGGATCGCCTTGCCCTGACGGGTCGCGAGCAGCACGTCATCCTCTTCGGAAAGCAGCGCCACGCCGATCAGCCGGTCGGTGCTTTCATCGTCGAAGCGCATGGCGATCTTGCCATTCGACGGGATGTTGGCGAAGGCGTCCATGCTGTTGCGGCGGACCGTGCCGTTCGCGGTCGCGAACATGACGTGCAGATCCTTCCAGCTATCCTCATCCTCCGGCAGCGGCAGGACGGTCTGGATCGTCTCTCCGGGGCCGAGCGGCAGCAGGTTCACCATCGGGCGGCCGCGTGTGGCGGGACCGCCTTCGGGCAGACGCCAGACCTTCATGCGATAGACCTTGCCGGCCGTCGAGAAGAAGAGGACCGGCGTGTGCGTGGAGGTCACGAACAGTTCGGTGATCGCGTCCTCATCCTTGGTCGCCATGCCGGAGCGACCCTTGCCGCCGCGTGCCTGAGCGCGGAAGCTTTCGAGCGGGGTGCGCTTGATATAGCCCTGCACGGTGACGGTGACGACCATCTCCTCGCGCTCGATCAGGTCTTCGTCGTCGATGCCGTCGGCGGCGGCGGTGATTTCCGACAGGCGCGGGGTGGCGAAGTCACGCTCGATCGCCTCGAACTCCTCGCGCATGACGGCGTAGAGCTTCACCCGGTCGCTGAGGATGGCGAGATATTCGGTGATGGCAGCGGCCAGTTCGGCCAACTCGTTGCCGATCTCGTCCCGGCCGAGCGCGGTCAGGCGATGCAGGCGCAGGTCGAGGATGGCGCGGACCTGCGTGTCGGACAGGCGATAGCTGTCGCCGCTGACTTCCGTTTCGATCGCCTCGACCAGCCGCAGATAGGGCGCGATCTCCGCCACCGGCCAGTCGCGGGCGAGCAGTGTTTCGCGGGCTTCGGCAGGGCTGGCCGAACCGCGGATGATGCGGACCACTTCGTCGAGGTTCGTGACCGCGATGACGAGGCCCAGCAAGATATGCGCGCGGTCGCGGGCCTTGTTGAGTTCGTACTTGGTGCGGCGGGTGATGACCTCTTCGCGGAAGCGGACGAAGGCCTCGATGATGTCGCGGATGTTGAGAAGTTCCGGGCGGCCGCCGCGAATGGCGAGCATGTTGGCCGGAAAGCTCGACTGGGCGGGGGTGTTGCGCCAGAGCTGGTTGAGTACGACTTCGGGCGTGGCGTCGCGCTTCAGGTCCATGACGATGCGCACGCCTTCGCGGTTCGATTCGTCGCGAATGTCGCTGATGCCTTCGATCCGCTTGTCCTTGGCGGCTTCGGCAATCTTTTCGACAAGGCCGTTCTTGCCGACCTGATAGGGGATGGCGGTCAGGACGATGGAGCGGCGGTCGCCGCGTCCTTCCTCCACCACATGGCGCGAACGCATCATGATCGAGCCACGACCGGTGTGATAGGCGCTGCGGGCGCCGGATTGACCCAGGATCAGCGGTGCGGTCGGGAAATCGGGGCCGGGGACGATCTGGATCAGCTCGTCGATGGTGATGCCGGTGTTATCGATATAGGCGAGGCATGCCCGGATCACTTCGCCCAGATTATGCGGCGGGATGTTGGTCGCCATGCCGACCGCGATGCCGCCCGCGCCGTTGACCAGCAGGTTGGGGAAGCGCGCGGGCAGAACCTGCGGTTCGCTTTCCGAAGCGTCATAGTTGGGCTGAAAGTCGACCGTATCCTTGTCGAGATCGTCCAGCAGGGCGGTCGTCACCTTGGCAAGACGCGCTTCGGTGTACCGCATGGCCGCCGGCGGATCGGGGTCCATGGAACCGAAATTCCCCTGGCCGTCGATCAGCGGCACGCGCATCGACCAGTCCTGCGTCATGCGCGCCAACGCGTCGTAGATCGCGCTGTCGCCATGCGGGTGATATTTACCGATCACGTCACCGACGATGCGCGCCGATTTGCGATAGGGCTTGTTGTGGGTGAAGCCCGATTCATGGGCCGAGAAGAGAATGCGGCGGTGCACCGGCTTCAACCCGTCGCGCACGTCCGGCAGGGCGCGGGCGACGATGACCGACATGGCATAGTCGAGATAGCTCGCCTTCATCTCCTCCACGATGGAGATGGGGCTGATGTCCGAAGGGTCGGCGAGGGCAGTCTCGTCGGTCAAATCGATTCTCTTTTTGGATGGATATGGTTCGTGTCGCTGCACTAGCGGAGCGAAACAATAATGTCACGCCTCGCGCACATGTGCGTGCGCGGCAAGCTGAGCTGTATGGACCATGAGATGCATGCCGGGCGCGCCAGATCGTTTCCGGGGGCTGACAGGCGGTTAACTGGTGCATATAGGTCGTTCAAACGTTATTCACGCGCCGACCCCTAATTGGCGTCACACAAAGGCCGCCTGTCCCCCGGGCGCAGAGGAGAAGATGAACATGCGTTTTGTTACCCCCGTGGCGCTCGCGCTGACTCTTGCGCTGGCCGGCGGCGCCGTTTCGGCTCCGGCCTTTGCGAAGAAGGAAGAGAAGAAGGGCGGCGCGCCCAAGCTGAATGTTTCGCCGGACGTGGTCAAGGCGCTGCAGACCGCGCAGGCCGCGGCGCAGAAGAACGATTTTGCGGGCGCGAAAGCGGCGCTGGCGGATGCCGACAGCAAGGCGAAGTCGAACGACGACAAATATCAGATCGGGGCGATCAAGCTGAACACCTCCATCGCCAGCAAGGATGCGGCGATGCAGAGCGAGGCGCTGACCCAGATGCTGGACAGCGGCCTGACCCCGCCGGAGCAGGCCGGACAGTTCAACGCTGTGGCCGCCGACCAGGCGCTGCAGGCGAAGAATTACGATCTGGCGATCACGCGCGCCAAGGCGGCTGCCTCAGCCGGCTACAAGGCTGAGGCCGTGAACGTCACGCTGGCCCAGGCCTATTTCGGCAAGGCGGGCACGGCCAATCCCTCCGTCGAACCGCAGCGCAGCCTGAACCAGCAGGGCCTGGCCGCGCTGAAGGCGGCGGCGGATGCCATGAAGGCGGCGGGCGGTCAGGTGCCGGCGCAATGGTATCAGATCGGCGTCAGCCGCGCCGCGACCGCCAAGCTGCCGGAAGTCACCGAATGGGCGAAATCGGCCTATCAGGCGGCTCCCAATGGCGAAAATCTGCGCACGCTGGTCCGCCTGTTCCAGCAGGCCAATCCCAATATCTCCAACCGCGAAAATCTGGACGTGCTGCGCCTGATGGCGACGTCCGGCGGGCTGGTGCTGGCGCAGGATTATCTGGAATATGCGGAAATGGCGTCGAAAACCGGCATTTATGGCGAAGTGAAGACCGCGATCGACGCAGGCCGGAGCAAGGGCGTGCTGAACGCCAGCCAGGGCGGCGACCTGTACCAGCCCGCCGTGGCGAAGATCGCGGGCGACAAGAGCTCGCTGGGTTCGGCCGAAGCGGACGCCAAGAAGGCGGCCAATGGCAAGATCGCGGCGGCGACCGCCGACGCCTATCTGGGCTATGGCGACTATGCCAAGGCGGCGGCGATGTTCGAACTCGCCAAGCAGAAGGGCGGCGTCGACGCGGATGAGATCAACACCCGCATGGGCATCGCCAAGGCGCTGGGCGGCGATAATGTCTCCGCCAAGGCCGCCTTCCAGTCGGTGCAGGCCGGTTCGCGCAAGCAGATCGCAGACTTGTGGCTGGCCTATCTCGCTACGAAGGCCTGATTTTTCAGATATTTATGGCGCGCCATCCTTATGGGTGGCGCGCCTTTTCCCGTTTTGAACATGATGACGCGCCGGCGCATGCCGGTCGACAAGGGGGATGGCTGACATGGCCATGATGCGACATTCGATTTTGACCTGTGGCTTGCTGGCTGGGGCAGCGCTGATCGCATCGGCGCCTGCCTTTGCCAAGAAGCCGGTGGCGGTAGGGCCGGTGATCGAGATGTCGGACAGCTTCCGCGCGGCGACGCAGGCGGCGGACAGCGCGATCAAGGCGGGTAATGTGGCGGCCGCGCAGTCGCAGATTTCGGGCCTGATGCCGGTCAGCGATTTCGAGGCTTATGTGGCGGCCGGGCTGCGGTTCGAGCTGGCGGTGCTGAAGGTGGATCGGCAAGCGCAGCGGGTGGCGTTGAACGATATGTTCAAGACATCCTCCGTGCCCAAGACGGACATGCCGCGCCTGCGCTATATTGCGGGCTATCTGTCCTTCATCGTCGGCAATTATGACGATGCGACGGCGCAGCTCGATTATGCCAAGACGCTGGGTTATGACCCGATCGACGCGACGATGTTGCGGGCGGACATCGCCATCCGGCGCAACAAGGCGAAGGATGCGCGGGCTTTCGTGCAGGAGGCGCTGGCGCGGCAGCGGGCGGCGGGACAGCCAATCCCGGCGGCCTGGTATGACCGGGCGATTTCCATGGCCTATCAGGCGGGGGATTGGGCCGAAGTCGGCGCGCTCTATCGCGAACGGCTGAGTCACTATGATTCGGCGGGCGAATGGCGGTCGGCCCTGGCCAATTATCTGAGCGCGCCGGGCATGGACGCGCAGGTGCAGCTCGACCTTTATCGCCTGCAGGCGGCCAATGGCGCCATGGCGAGTGAGCGCGACTATCAGGCCTATGCGCAACTGGCCGACAAGACGGGCTATAGCGCGGAGACCAAGGCGATCATCGAGGCGGGGCGTTCGGCGGGCAAGCTGACGCCAACGCAGGCGACGACCGCGCAATTGCTGAAGAGCGCGACACCCAAAGCGGCCAAGGAGATTGCAGGCCTGCCCGCGGCGGCGAAGAAGGCCGCGGCCGCCAAGGACGGGTCGGCGGCGATGGCGGTGGGCGACACATATTTTTCGCTCGGCCAGTTCACGCAGGCGGTGGAGCAATATCGCCTGGCGCTGAGCAAGGGCGGGGTCGATGCCGGCAAGGGCAATGCGCGGCTTGGCGTGGCGCTGGCGCGTTCGGGCGATCTGGTGGGTGCGAAGGCTGCGCTGACGCAGGTGACGACGGGCAACTGGGCGAATGTCGCGGGCTTCTGGTCGGTCTGGGTCGATCAGCAGAGCCGCAAGACGGCCTTCACGCCGGTGGTCGTGCCGCCCGCGAGTTGAAGGGGGAACGGGGGGCCTCCATGTCTGGTATTGGCCATGGAGCGGACATAAGCTCTTCGTCACCCCGGACTTGATCCGGGGTCCCGCTCCCTTTTCAGGAGCGCACTCAAGAAGAAAAGCGGGACCCCGGATCAAGTCCGGGGTGACGACTATGGTAAGGGTAGCACCCCCCTATCGCCATGCCTCAAACCGGCAGCGGCACGCCCGGCAGATTCTTCGACGTCCGAATGGTGAGCGACGTCTTCACGCTCACCACATTGGGGGCGGGCGTCAGTTTCGATGTCAGGAATTGCTGGAAGCTCTGCAGATCCTTCGCCACGACCTTCAATATGAAGTCGATCTCGCCATTCAGCATATAGCATTCCCTGACTTCGGGCAGGGTAGCGATATGATCCTCGAACGCCTTCAAATCGGCCTCGGCCTGGCTTTTCAGGCTGACCATGGCGAAGACCGTGATGGTGTAGCCCAGCATCGATGGGTTCACCACGGCGTGATAGGAGTTGATCGCGCCGCTTTCCTCCAACGCGCGCACGCGGCGCAGGCAGGGGGGAGCCGTCAGGCCTACCTTGCGGGCCAGCTCCACATTCGTCATCCTGCCGTCGCCCTGCAATTCGCCCAGGATCTGGAGGTCGATGTCGTCAATATTGGGGCCGGCCATTATTCCGCTTATTTCCTTGCCTGTTAATATCGGGTTATCATAATAATATTTCAGGACAATGCAATTGTCCCACTATGCGACGTTCGCATAAGAACCCGTTTCGGCCCCTTTCCCTTTGCCCCGCGAAGCATTATCCCTGTGTAACGACATCTCCGGCTGATGGTTTTTCCGCGCCGTGCCGGGGCCGGAAATGGGGAATTTGGGTGCGCTTCAACGATCTCATGCAGACGGTTCTTGCCGCGGAAGGCCGAAGCGGCCTGGGCGCGGTGACGCTGTGGCGGCAATGCGTGGATCTGCTGGCGCAAAATGACCGGCACGACCGGTCGATCATGTCCGATGCCGAGCGCGCCGCGCTGCTGGAGCGGCTGAACGGCCTGCTGCCGAAACTGTCGGAAACGCAGCGGATCGCCACCGTCGTCGAACTGGGCGGGCGGTTGCGGTCGCCTGCCCTGGTCGAATTCTTCGCGAATGACCGGCCCGCCATCACCGCGGCGGCCATGTCCCGCGCGCGCTTGTCCGATGCGGCATGGGTGGAAATGCTGCCGCGCCTGACGCCGACGGCACGCGGGGTGCTGCGGTCGCGACGCGATCTGGGAAGCGCGACGCTGCAGGGGCTGGAGGCCTTTGGCGCAACCGATCTGGTGCTGACCAGCGACGTCGCGGCGGAGCAGGAAGACATGCTGCTGACCGAGGCGATGATCGTCCACGCCGATCCGCCAGCCGATCTGCCGCAGGACGCGCCTGTAGAGGAGGAGGCGGAGGATCGGAGCCAGATCCGCAATCTGGTCGACCGGATCGCGCGCTTCACCATTGCGAAGCGTACGGGCGAGGCGGATGAAGCGCCCTCTCGCGCGGAGGTGGCGGGCCCTCGCGGCTTCGCCTTCGAAACCGACGCGGCGGGAACTATCGTCTGGATCGATCAGGGGCCGCGAGCCGCGTTGATCGGATTGGCGCTCAATGAAACCGCGCTGGAGGGGGGCAGCGGTCCCGATGGCCATGTCGCGGGCGCCTTCATGCGCCGCAGCGGTTTTCAGAATGGCCGCTATACGATCGCCGGCGGCGCGATGGCGGGCGAGTGGCGCTTGTCCGCGACGCCCTTTTTCGATGCGCGTTCCGGCCGGTTTCAGGGGTATCGCGGCCAGGCGCGGCGGCCCTATCTGCACGAAGTCGCTGCCGAGCCGCGGGCAGAATCCATGTCGATCGCCGGATTGTCGGCCGATTCCATCCGGCAACTGGTGCATGAACTGCGCACGCCGCTGAATGCGATATTGGGCTTTGCCGAGATCATCGAGCAGGAGCTGTTCGGTCCGGCCGGGCATGAATATCGTGACATGGCGGGCAAGATCGCGGGGGATGCGCGGCATTTGCTGACGGCTTTCGACGATCTGGACCTGGCGGCGCGCGTGTCGCGGGGGGAGGGCAGCGAGACGCCGCGCGCGGTCGATCCGGCGCTGTTGGTGACGCAGGTTTCGGCCCGCTTCCGCGAGCAGGGCGACAGCACGCAGATCGACATCGCCATGGCGCGTGGCCTGCCGATGGTGCGGATCGACCCCGTGCAGGGCGAACGCATGGTTCAACATCTGCTGCGCACGCTGATTTCCGTTGCGCCTGCCGGAGAAGCGCTGACCGGGGCCTGCTGGTATCAGCCCGACGGCGCGGACGGGCGCGTCGTGCTGGCGGTCGACCGGCCATCGACCCTGGCGGGCATGGAGGAGGATCGGCTGCTCGACCCCGGCTATATGCCGGATGGCAATTGGGCTGACGGACCGTTGCTGGGGCTGGGCTTTTCCTTGCGTCTGATCCGCAGCCTGGCCGCGGGATGCGGCGGCGCGCTGGAGATCGAGCCGGGCCGTTTTCTGCTGGCCGTGCCTGCCATGGCGGAGAGCGGGGACGCTGTCGGCAGCGCCTGATCGGAGGCCAGGGAAACCCTATCGCAACCAAATGCGGATAGCGGTGGCGGAATGACCCCGATTTCCCATGACGGCAGTTTGCTCCGCCCACCAGCGGCAGAGGACAGGATCACGTTCGATCCCGCCTTCGGCACGCGTTTCATGCTGTTCGTGGATACGGAGGAGGAGTTCGATTGGAACGCGCCCTTCCGCCGGACCGGCCATGGCGTGACGGCGCTTGCCGGCATGGCGCAGGGGCAGGCCTATTTTGCGGCAGCGGGGGTGAAGCCGGTCTATGTGACCGATTATCCGGTGGTCGACAGCGATGCCGCAGCGGAAATGATGGGCCGCTGGCTGGCCGACGGCACGGCTGATATTGGCGCACATCTCCATCCCTGGGTCAATCCGCCCTATGTCGAGGAAGTGACGGCGGCCAACAGCTATGTCGGCTTTTTGCCGGAAGCAGTGGAACGCGCCAAGCTGGAGGCTCTGTCCCAGCGGATAGCGGAACGTTTCGGCGCGCGACCGATCGCTTACAGGGCCGGACGTTATGGCGTAGGCCCCAACAGCGCGCGCTTGCTGGAAGATGCCGGGTTCCGGCTCGACAGTTCGGTGCGCAGCCGCTTCGACTATAGCGGACAATATGGGCCGGATTTTCAGGGCTTGCCGCAATATCCCTATTGGGCCGGCCCAGAACGGAAACTGGTGGAACTGCCCCTCTCGACTGCCTTCGTTGGCCTGCTGCGCGGGGGCGGGGAGCGGCTTTACCGGGCGGCGCAGCGCATGGGTCCAGTGGCGGGCGCCTTGGCGCGGGGGCGGATGTTGAGCCGCGTGCCGCTGACGCCCGAGGGGATAAGCGCTCGCGAGGCGATTGGCGCGGTCGATGCGTTGATCGAGGAGGGCGTGCCCGTGCTGAACTTCAGCTTCCATTCCCCGACGCTGGAGCCGGGGCACACCCCCTATGTCCGGGACGAGTCTGACCGGTTGGCTTTTTACGGCTGGTGGGACGCCGTGCTGAATCATCTGGACCGGCGGAATGTTCGACCGGCGACGCTCGATCAATTGCTTGGCGCGATCGAGGTGCGCGGACGGGCTTGCCAAGCGGCTTGATGCTGCCTATCCGGGCAAACAGGTGGGGCCTGTAGCTCAATGGTTAGAGCTGGCCGCTCATAACGGCTAGGTTGCGGGTTCGAGTCCTGCCGGGCCCACCAATTTCCTTTCCTCTCCCCATTCTGGTTGCACATCAGATTCTGCATTATAGTGCACGGTTCGTACTTGACTTTTGCAAATGCAGAAAAGCGGCGAGCAGTTGCATTTTGTGCAACGCAAAAATTTTGCTTGCGACTCGAACGAATCGATGACAGCTTCCTATCTGTCGAAGCAGGGGCGCTTCGACGCTTAGGTTGAACCGGCCGATGACGGCAAAGGTTCGATCCAGGTCCTCAAAAGACCGCATGGCAATGACGCCGCCCGGACAGGTTTTACGACCTTCGTCCTGGCGGCTTTTTTAATTGGTTTTTCGCTGGCGGCATGGGTGCTGCCGGGCGGCTCTCTACATCGATTTTCGTGCGCTGGACAGGCTTCCGGCGATGGCTGGTTGTGCATGTTGCGCAGCGGTGATGATTAACAAGGAAGGATTTGGGGAATGGCAGAGGGGGATAATCCGGGCGACGTCAGCCGGCGTGGATTGCTCAAGACAAGCGGTACGGCAGCGCTGTTCGCTGCGGTGCAGCAGGCCTTTCCGTCGGGCGCATTCGCGCAGGGAGCTGGGCCGGAAGTGACCGGCGCCAAGCTCGGCTTCATCGCGCTGACCGACGCGGCGCCGCTGATCATCGCCAAGGAGCTGGGCTTCTTCGCAAAGTACGGCATGCCCGACGTGCAGGTGGCGAAGCAGGCGAGCTGGGGCGCGACCCGCGACAATCTGGTGCTGGGCAGCGCGGGCGGCGGCATTGACGGCGCGCATATCCTGACGCCCATGCCCTATCTGCTGACGCTGGGCGCGATCGGCAAGGCGACGCCGATGAGCATCCTCGCCCGCCTTAACGTCAATGGCCAGGCGATCTCCGTTTCGAAGGAATATCTGGGGGCCAAGGCGGACCTGAACGCCGGCAAGATGAAGGGCGTGATCGCCCAGCGCAAGGGCGCGGGCAAGAAGATCACCATGGCCATGACCTTCCCCGGCGGCACGCATGACATGTGGCTGCGTTACTGGCTGGCCGCCGGCGGGATCGATCCGGACAAGGATGTGGAACTGATCACCGTGCCGCCGCCGCAGATGGTGGCGAACATGAAGGCCGACACGATGGATGCCTTCTGCGTGGGCGAGCCGTGGAACGACCAGTTGGTCGCGCAGCAGCTAGGCTATACGGCGGTTTCGACCGGCCAGATGTGGATGAACCATCCCGAAAAGAGCTTCGCCATGCGGTCCGACTGGGTGGCGAAATATCCCAAGGCGGCGCAGGCGATCACGGCAGCCATCATCGAGGCGCAGCGCTGGGCCGACAATCCGGGCAACATCACCCGGCTGGCGGGCACGATTTCGGGCCGCGACTATCTGAAATGCCCGATCACCGACATTGCCGACCGTTTGCAGGGCAATTTCAATATGGGCGACGGGCGCAAATTCCCGAACGCGGCCTTCAAGATGAAGTTCTTCGCGGGTTACGCGTCCTTCCCCTACAAGAGCCACGACCTCTGGTTCCTGACCGAGAATCAGCGCTGGGGCAAGCTGCCCATGACGCTCGATACCAAGGGCACCATTGCCAAGGTCAACCGCTCCGACATCTGGCGCAAGGCCGCCGCGATGCTGGGCGGCAAGGGCCCGGCCAGCGACAGCCGCGGCGTCGAGAAATTCTTCGACGGCAAGACCTTCGATCCCGCCAATCCCAAGGCCTATCTCGCCAGCCTGGCGATCAAGCGGGTCTGATGAGCAAGGAGACGAGCATGGCGTCGCCATCGCACAGCAGCAAGACAAGCGGACCGTCGGCTTCGGCCGGCGGTGCCGCCACCGCCACCGAATTGGGGGTCATCGTGCCTTATCCGGAAGAGGCCATAGCCCGCCGCAGCTTCGAACCGGTGGCAGCGCCAGTGCATCCACTGGTCCGGCGCGCCCGGTCCCTGGCGGCGAACGCATTGCCCACCATCGTGATGATCGCCGGGCTGCTGGCCTTCTGGCAGTTGCTCTGCGGGTCACCGGACGCGACTTTCCCCAGCCCGCTCAAGGTCTGGCAGGAAAGCCATGAAGTGATCACCCATCCCTTCAAGGGCGTGGAGATCGGCCTTACCCATTTCAGCATCCAGGATGGCGGCGATGTCGGCATTGCCGGTCATGTGCTGACCAGCCTCAGCCGCGTGCTGATCGGCTATAGCATCGCAGCGGTGATCGGTGTGGCGCTGGGCATATTGATCGGGCAGAGCGTCTTTGCCTTCCGCGCGCTCGATCCGCTGTTTCAGGTGCTGCGCACCGTGCCGCCGCTGGCCTGGTTGCCGATCAGCCTCGCCATCTTCCAGCAGGCGCAGCCGTCCGCGATCTTCCTGATCTTCATCACCGCGATCTGGCCGATCATATTGAACACGGCGGCGGGCGTGCAGACCCTGCCGACCGCTTATCGCAATGTCGCCAAGGTGCTGGCGCTCAATCCCTTCGAATATTTCGTGCGGATCATGCTGCCTGCGACCGTGCCGCACATGTTCACCGGGCTGCGCATCGGCGTCGGCATGAGCTGGCTCGCCATCGTCGCCGCCGAAATGGTGCAGGGCGGCACCGGCGTCGGCTTCTTCATCTGGGACAGCTACAACAGCTCGCTGCTGACCGACACCATCGTCGCGCTGATCTGGATCGGCATGGTTGGCTTCACGCTGGACCGCATCGTTGCCTTTGCGGGCCGCATCATCGGCCGCGCTGGTTAAGGGGAGGGTATTTCCATGAAACAGCGCAGCTATCTCGCGCTTGAGGGCATCACCGTCGAATTTCCGACCAAGGCAGGCCGCTTCTGCGCCCTCGACGGGATCGATCTGGAGGTCGAAAAGGGGCAGTTCGTGGCGCTGATCGGCCATTCGGGCTGCGGCAAGTCGACCTTGCTCAATGCCGTGGCGGGGCTGGTCAAGCCGACCCGCGGCGCCATCTTCCTGGACGGACAAGTGGTGGATGCGCCGGGGCCGGACCGGGCGGTGGTCTTCCAGGACCATAGTCTGCTGCCCTGGCTGACGGTGGAGGAGAATGTCCGCCTCGCGGTCGATAAGACGGCGGGCGGCAAGAACAAGGCCGAGCGCAAGGATTGGGTCATGCACAATCTGGAGCTGGTCCAGATGGCCCATGCCGCGGGAAAACGCCCCGGCGAATTGTCCGGCGGCATGAAGCAGCGTGTCGGCATCGCCCGCGCCATCGCCATGAACCCACGCGTCTTGCTGATGGACGAACCTTTCGGCGCGCTCGACGCGCTGACGCGGGCGGCGTTGCAGGATGTGGTCATGGATTTGCAGGCGCGGCTCAACAACACCGTGCTGATGATCACCCATGACGTGGACGAAGCCGTGCTGCTGGCCGATCGCGTGGTGATGATGACCAACGGCCCGGCGGCGCGGATCGGTGAGGACCGGACGGTGTCGCTGGCGCGGCCCCGGAACCGGCTCGAGGCGATCGACGCGCTTGAATATGCCGAGGCGCGTTCCGCCGTCATCCATTTCCTGCACGAGCGCTACCGCAATCCGGCGACGCTCGCCGCCTGAGAAATCAAGAGAATCGAGCTTGGAGAGGATGCTCTGGAAAGGCCCAGAAAAGCCATCGGGAGCAAATGAAGGGGGATTTATGAAGAAGGTTTCTTTCCTGTTGTCGGCTTCGGCATCGATACCGGCTCTGGCCGCTATCGCGGCGCCGGCGCAGGCACAGGCGCAGGATGTTGTGTTCAAGCCGATCGTCGAGGCGCGGCTGCGTTACGAGACGGTCGATCAGGCCGGTCCCGCGCCACTCACCAGCAGCCGGGATGCCGATGCAGTGACGATGCGGGTGCGCGCAGGCGGCGAGATTTCCAAGGGGCCTTGGGCATTCCTTGCCGAAGCCGAAGGCACGCTGGCGATCGATGAGGATTATAATAGCGGCGTCAATGGGAAGACGCTCTATCCGATCGTCGCTGATCCGGAAAATGTCGAGGCCAATCGGGTCCAGATCCAGTATCGCACCAAGCCTTTGATCGTGACCGTGGGACGGCAGCGGATCAATCTGGACGATCAGCGCTTTGTCGGTTCGGTCGCCTGGCGGCAGAATGAGCAGACCTTCGATGCGGTGCGCGTCGAATATATGGGCGTGAAGAATCTCAAGGTCGACGTCACCTATGCGATTTCGGCGCGGACCATCTGGGGCATTGACGGCGGCAAGTTTGGTGCGACCAACCGGCCGACGAACATCGACGGCGACAATGTTTTCGCCAATATCTCCTACAAGACCAAGTTGGGGACGCTGACCGGCTTTGCCTATCTGGTGGACGAGGATGAGGCTGTCGTCGCGCTGCGGCGGAACAGCAGCCAGACCTATGGCGCACGTTTCGTGGGCGCGGTGCCGTTCACGAAGAAGGTGAAGCTCAGCTACCTCGTCAGCTATGCGAAGCAGAGCGATTATGCGACCAACCCGGTCGATTATTCGGCGGACTATGTCGCGGCCGAACTGGGGCTCGACGTCGCGGCCTTCAAGCTGACGGGCGGCTATGAACTTCTGGGGTCGGATGCGGGCGCGACGGGGATTGCGGGCGGTTTCGCCTTCCAGACGCCCTTTGCGACGTTGCACAAGTTCAACGGCTGGGCCGACAAGTTCCTGACCACGCCGGGCACCGGCATTCAGGACTATTATGCAGGGATCGGCTATACCGTACCGAAGCTGGGCAAGGCGGGGCCGCTGGTGGCGTCCTTCACCTATCATCACTTCAGCAGCGACCGGCTGTCGATCCATTATGGCGACGAATATAACGCGCAGGTATCGCTGAAGATAAACAAGCATCTGAGCGCGCTCGTCAAATATGCCGATTATGACCGCAAGGGAATCGCCAGTTACACCGGCGATGCTGACACCAAGAAGTTCTGGGCGCAGATCGATTATGCGCTCTGATTTGTAACGGCGGGGCGACGCCGCCGTTGTCTGGGGCGCCATCGCTGCCGGGTCTTGGAAGGACCGGCGGCGGTGGCGTTCCGCCTATGTGGAGGCTGTGGCGGCCGGTAGAGTGCATATTGCGGAGAGGCAGCGCCAAGGCAATGGCGGAACATCTGCCTGGCTTCGGCAGTTGGACAAGCAAAGGAACAAAAGAGGATTAGGTCAGATGGGCAAAGGCATTCTGCTGTGGCTGCTGGGCGTGCCGATCCCCATCATCATTATTCTCTGGCTGCTGTTTCACTGACATCTACGGATGCGGTAGCGAAGAACGCGCCGCGACCACGCAAAAGCGAAATCGGACCATCGATGGGGTGCTCACCAATAGGTGCAGGCCGTGCGCATCGAACAGCTTGAGCGACTTCGCCCCAGCCTTCGCTGCCTTGCACTCCTTGTCCGTCCACATCCAACGCCCCCAGTGCCAAAGGAGCGCGTCCCCACAACGCCCCCAAAGTGGTCGGGAAGGGGTGCAACGGGATGGGACACCCCGGCATGGCCGAATGGCCAAAAACTGCCGCGTTTGCAACAGTTTCAGGAAGGGATGAGACAGTGTGGAAAAGGTAGGTGGTCGGGGAGACAGGATTCGAACCTGCGACATCCTGCTCCCAAAGCAGGCGCGCTACCAGACTGCGCTACTCCCCGGCGCTCGCGGGCCTTAGCGGTGAAAAGTGCCGCCCGTCAATCTCGCTTTTGGCCTTCAATGGCTTGCCCGCATAGAAAAAGGGCGGATCGTACCAAGACGATCCGCCCTTTCGAAAATCTCGCTGAAGCGAAGATTATTCGGCGTTCGCGGCGTTGCCAGCGACGTTCGCAGCGTTCGCGGCGTTGTCGGCAGCGTTCGCGGCGTTGTCAGCAGCGTTAGCAGCGTTCTCGACAACGTTCTCAACAACAGCGTTCGAAGCGTTCGCGGTCTCGTTGGCCGGCTTCTCACCGCAAGCGGCGAGGGCCATCAGGCCGGCCGAAGC
This sequence comes from Sphingobium sp. 15-1, assembly GCF_013375535.1. Lineage (GTDB taxonomy): Bacteria > Pseudomonadota > Alphaproteobacteria > Sphingomonadales > Sphingomonadaceae > Sphingobium > Sphingobium aromaticivastans. The sequence continues at coordinate 932,726 of NZ_JABXJG010000001.1, read as the reverse complement.
GAAAACAACAGCGATCTTCTTCATTGTGTACGGCTCCCATAGCATTTTGCCGCGTCGCCACGCCAAAATCGTGACTTACGCGAGCGACCCGCATTAACGTGTGCGCTGCACAAATCAATGCTTTTCTGCGTCGGTGAAGCGACAGAATCACGCGACAAGCAGTTGTCTACAATAAAAGTTCAATTATCGCCTAGCGATTCCGGCGCATTTGCGATTTCGAAAAGTGCAACTGCCCAGGCGGCGACATTCTGCTGAAGCTGCGCCGGATCGATCTTGTCCAGCGTGTCGTCCGGCGTGTGGTGAATGTCGAAATAGCGGGTGCCGTCCTGCTGGAGATCGACCACCGGAACGCCCGCCTTCACCAGCGGTTCGATGTCCGAACCGCCACCCGCGGGCAGGCGGCTGGCGCCGATGCCGAGCGGGGCGAGACCGGCCGTGATGCGGCGGGCGAGGGGGTCATGCCCTTGCGGCAGCTTGAAATCGACGCGCCACACGCGGTCGGCGCCGAAATCCGATTCCATCGCCATGGCATGGGCTTCCTTGCCATGGGCGTCATAATAGGCGCGGCCGCCATTGCCGCCGACTTCCTCCGCGCCCGCCATCAGCACGCGGATGGTGCGGCGGAGGGCCCCGGCCTTGGCGGCCTGGAGGGCGGCGGCGGCCACAATACCGCAGCCCGCGCCGTCGTCGATGGCGCCGGTTCCCTGGTCCCAGCTATCAAGGTGGCAGGCGGCGACGACGACGCCTGCCTTGGGATCGCTGCCGGGGATTTCGGCCAGGACATTGCCCGATGGCTGGTCCTTCAGCATTTTCGAGCTGAGCGTCAGATGCAGCCGCACCGGCTGCCCCCGTGAGACAATCCGAGCGAGCTGCTCGGCATCAGGCATGCTAAGCGCGGCGGCGGGGATAGGCTTCACGCCATCCGCCCACATCTGGACGCCGGTATGCGGCTGGCGGTGATTGTCGGTGCCGATCGAGCGGATCAATATGGCGATCGCGCCCTTTTTCGAGGCGATGCTCGGCCCCTGGCGGCGGGCGGCGCCGAAAGTGCCGTAGGAGCTGCCGTCCTGGGTCGCGTGCATGGCGTGGCTGACGAAGGCGATCTTGCCGATCAGGTTGCCATCGGGCGCGGCTTCGAGGTCGGCCAGGGTCGGGAAATAGGCGACTTCACCCTCTATGCCCTTGTCCGGAGTGGAGGCGCTGTTGCCGAGCGCGGCAAGCACCAGATTCTGCGGGAAGGGCGAGATCAGGCGGGCTTCGTCACGACCGCGCAGCCAGACGGGCATGGTATAGGGTTCGGCGCGGACGTTGGAGAAACCAAGGCTTTTCAGCTTTGCCACAGCCCAGTCGCGGGCGCGGGCCTCCTGCGGGGTGCCTGCGGGGCGGGGGCCGACTTCGGTCGTCAGACCCTCGATGAAGTCCATCGCGACCCCGTCCGTCAGGGCGGCGGCGCGAATCGCGTCCACGCCAGACGGCGCGGCAAGGAGCGGGAAGGGGGTGAAGATGCTGCCGAGGAGAAGGGCGGCAAGCGTGCCCGATCGGATTTTCTGCATGGATGAAGGCTTAGCGGGCCATCCCCCATTTGCCAACGCGTTCCGCCTCCGCTAACCCGGCGCCGATTTCCAACGATTGACCCTTCGGAGCTGCTTCAAGCCATGTCCGCCTCGTCCCAATACGCCTTCGTCATGAAGAGCATGACCAAGAGCTTTCCCGGCGCCCCCAAGCCGGTGCTCAACCAGATCAACCTGCAATTTTATCGCGGGGCGAAGATCGGCATCGTCGGCCCCAACGGCGCGGGCAAGTCGACCCTGATGAAGATCATGGCCGGCATCGACAAGGATTTCTCCGGCGAGGCCTGGCCGGGCGAGAATATCACGGTGGGTTATCTGGCGCAGGAGCCGCAGCTCGACCCGAGCAAGACCGTGCTGGAGAACGTGAAGGACGGCGCGCGCGAGATCGCGGACAAGCTGGATCGCTTCAACGAGATCAGCATGATCATGGCCGATCCGCCGGAGGACGTCGATTTCGACGCGCTCATGGAGGAAATGGGCACGTTGCAGGAGCAGATCGATGCGGTCGATGGCTGGACACTCGACAACCAGCTTGAAATCGCGATGGAGGCGCTGCGCTGCCCGCCTTCGGACTGGCCGGTGGACAGCCTGTCGGGCGGTGAAAAGCGCCGCATCGCGCTGACCCGCCTGCTGATCCAGAAGCCGGACATCCTGCTGCTCGACGAACCGACCAACCACCTCGATGCCGAAAGCGTCGAGTGGCTGGAAAACCATCTGAAGGAATATGCCGGGGCGGTGCTGATGATCACCCACGACCGCTATTTCCTCGACAATGTGGTCGGCTGGATTCTGGAACTCGATCGCGGCAAATATTTCCCTTATGAGGGCAACTACTCCACCTATCTGGAGAAGAAGTCCAAGCGTCTGGAGCAGGAAGACCGCGAGGCGACCGGCCGCCAGAAGGCGATCAACGACGAGCTGGAATGGATTCGCGCGGGCACCAAGGGCCGCCAGACCAAGTCCAAGGCGCGTATCAAGAAGTTCGAGGAACTGGTCGCCAGTCAGGAGAACCGCACGCCGGGCAAGGCGCAGATCGTCATCCAGGTGCCGGAACGCCTGGGCGGCAAGGTGATCGAGGCGAAGAACATCTCGAAGGCTTATGGCGACAAGCTGCTGTTCGAAAATCTCTCCTTCATGCTGCCGCCGGGCGGCATTGTCGGCGTGATCGGGCCGAACGGCGCGGGCAAGTCGACCCTGTTCAAGCTGATCACCGGGCAGGAACAGCCCGATTCGGGTGAGATCGACATCGGTTCGACCGTGCGACTGGGCTATGTCGACCAGAGCCGCGATCATCTCGATGCGTCGAAGAATGTCTGGGAGGAAGTGTCCGACGGCCTCGATTATGTGAAGGTCAACGGCCACGACATGTCGACCCGCGCTTATGTCGGCGCCTTCAACTTCAAGGGGCAGGACCAGCAGAAGAATGTCGGCAAGCTGTCGGGCGGTGAGCGCAATCGCGTGCATATCGCCAAGATGCTGAAGAAGGGCGGCAACGTGCTGCTGCTCGACGAACCGACCAACGATCTTGACGTCGAAACGCTGGCGGCTCTGGAAGAAGCGATCGAGAATTTCGCGGGCTGCGCCGTGGTGATCAGCCACGACCGCTTCTTCCTCGACCGTCTGGCGACGCATATCCTGGCGTTCGAAGGCGACAGCCATGTCGAATGGTTCGAGGGCAATTTCGAAATGTATGAGGAGGACAAGCGGCGTCGTCTGGGCGATGCGGCGGATCGTCCTACGCGGCTGGCTTACAAGAAGCTGACCCGCTGATTTGCCTGTGCGGTGCGGGGGCGATGATGGGCTTGCAATGATTGCAATCTTTGTTTCGCTTTTCGCACTTGCAAAATGATATGTTGCAGTGCACATAGAGAGGGCCTTTCAGGCATCCTCTCCTAAAACTTTCAGGCCGGTCCCCTTGGGATCGGCCTTTTTTTGCCGTGTGAGGGGATGTGTTTTGGCCAGGAGCGGTCATTAAGCGCATCGTGCTCCTGCGAAGGCAGGAGCCCAGCCCCGCCTCCAGTGGATTATCGCACCGCCTGAACTGGGCTCCTGCCTTCGCAGGAGCACGATATGCCCTAAGAAGACGGCGGCACTCAAACTGTTTGGAAACCAGTCATTCCCGCCACTAGGCTGCAACGGCGGGAAAGATCAGCAGGTCGGCCGCTTCTGAAAGGATGCGAGTCCCTCGACATCGACATTCGCAACATCGATCCGCGCCACATGCGCCGCGGGCGGTCCATCATGCGCAAGGCTGATGAATTGTCCAACCGCCTGCTCCGCCCCCTCCACCAGCGCTTCCACGCTGCCGTCCATGCGATTGCGGACCCAGCCTGCAAGGCCGAGCCCACTCGCCGTTTCCACGGTCCAATTGCGGTAGAACACGCCCTGCACCCGGCCAAGGATTATCAGATGCCTGGCGATGACCGCCATCAATGCACCCGCTTGATCCAGGTCTGGCCGTCGCGGCTTTCCACCTTGAAATTCTTGATCGAGCGGACGAGGTCCGACAGCCGCTTGAACCCGTAATTGCGCGTGTCGAAGCTGGAGCGGTTGCCCGCAAGCTGGCCCACTTCGCTGAGCCGGGCAAAGCCCTGATCGTCGCGCTTCACCGCATTATAGGCGTCGATCAGCAGCTTGACGAGATCGGGCGCAACCTCCGTGCCGTCGACGGCATCAGTGTCGTCATCCAGAACCTCCTGCTCGACGGGGGTTTCCGGTATATTGGTCAGCGCGCCGACATCGATGAAGCGGGTGCAGGCGCTGCGGAAGGCTTGCGGTGTCTTGTCCGTGCCGAAGCCGTAGACGGGCAGCCCCTCCTGCCGGATGCGGGTGACGAGAGGCGTGAAATCGCTGTCGCTCGACATCAGACCAAAGCCGGTGACGCGGCCCGACGCCATCAGGTCCATGGCGTCGATCGTCATCTTCATGTCGGTGGCGTTCTTGCCCTTGGTGAGGTCGAACTGCTGCTGCGTTTCGATCGCCTGAGTCACGGCCTGCCGCGCCCAGCCCTTGAGCGCGGGCTTGCTCCAATTGCCGTAGGCGCGACGGATATTGACGGTGCCCAGTTCCGCCAGAACGGTCAGCACAGGGTCGAAATGGTCAGCGGACACATTGTCGGCGTCGATCAGCAGGGCGATATTGCCGCTGGGGATCGGCGCCGTCATGTCAGGCGTCCAGCGGGGCGGGATGGAATTCGCCGTTCGCCTCGTCCAACAGATGAAGTTGGCCGTCGGCAATGGCGAAGAAGGCGCCGATCAGCTTGATCTCGCCATCGCGCTCCTTGGTTCGGACGCAGGGGAAGCTGCGCAGATTGGCCAGGCTGACCTTGACCCCTTCCTGCTCCATGGCGCGTTCGGCGTCGCGGCCGCTATTGTCGTCGCCAAAGCGTTCCACCACCTTTTTGCGGGCCTCGTCGAGCAATTCGATCCAGTTATGGATGAAGCCGCCTTCGCCCGGAGGCGCGTCCTTCAGCGAATGGGTGAGCGCCGCCTTGCAGCCACCGCACTTGCCATGGCCCATGACGACGATCTCACTCACCTTCAGCACCTGGACCGCGAATTCCAGCGCGGCGGAGACGCCATGGCGGCCGGGATTGGTTTCGAAGGGCGGCACCAGAGCGGCCACGTTCCGGACCACGAAGATCTCTCCAGGACTGGTGTCGAAGATCTGCGCGGGGTCGACTCGGCTATCGGAGCAGGCGATCACCATGACGCGGGGGCTTTGCCCTTCATTGAGTTCGTCCCAGCGCTCGCGCTGTTCCGTCCAGCCGGTGTTGCGGAAACGGCGGTAGCCGGCGAGCATGTCAGCGAAATCGGTCATGCGCCGGTCTGTGCCGAACAATGATGGGGCTGGCAAGAGCGCTCTTCCATCGCTATCTGGGGCGCATGACCGATATTGCTCCGATCCCAGCCAATCGTCCCGAACGCGCCCGCAAGCCCGACTGGATTCGTGTGAAGGCGCCGACCAGCCCCGGCTATCATGAGACGCGCAAGCTGATGCGGGAGAAGGGGCTGGCGACGGTGTGCGAGGAAGCGGCTTGCCCCAATATCGGGGAGTGCTGGACCAAGAAGCACGCTACGGTGATGATTCTAGGCGATGTCTGCACGCGGGCCTGCGCCTTCTGCAACGTCAAGACCGGCATGCCGCGCAAGGTCGATCCCAACGAGCCGCAGAATCTGGCCGATGCCTGCGCGGAAATGGGGCTGGAGCATATCGTCATCACCTCGGTCGACCGCGATGACCTGCCCGATGGCGGCGCGTCGCAGTTCGTGAAGGTGATCGAGGCGCTGCGCCGCACGACTCCGGATACGACCATCGAAATCCTGACACCGGACTTCCGGAACAAGCATGAACGGGCGGTCGAGATGATCGTCGCGGCGCGGCCGGACGTCTATAATCATAATCTGGAGACGGTGCCCCGGCTCTATCCGACCATCCGTCCAGGTGCGCGCTACTATGCGTCGCTGCGGCTGCTGGAGACGGTGAAGAAGTTCGATCCGTCCATCTTCACCAAGTCCGGTATCATGCTCGGTCTGGGCGAGGAGCGGCTAGAGGTCCATCAGGTGATGGACGACATGCGATCGGCCGACATCGATTTCCTGACCATGGGGCAATATCTTCAGCCAACGCCGAAACATGCCAAGGTGATGGAATTCGTCACCCCGGCGGCGTTCAACGCCTATGCGGCGATTGCGCGGGCGAAGGGCTTCCTGCAGGTGGCGTCCAGCCCGCTCACGCGGTCCAGCTACCATGCGGGCAAGGATTTTGCCGAAATGCGCGCAGCCCGCGAGGCGCAACTGGCGAAGGCCGCCAAGTAAGAGCGATGCCGAAGCATAACGAAACAAGGCCGCTTCCCTATACGCCCGAACAGATGTTCGACCTGGTGGCAAATGTCGAAGCCTATCCCGAATTCCTGCCTTGGGTCAGCGCGATCCGGGTGCGGTCCGACAACGAGTCGGAAATGGTCGCGGACATGATCGTGGGCTTCAAGGGGATCAAGGAGAGCTTCACCTCCCGCGTCCACAAGCACCAACCGGATCATGTGCGGGTCGATTATCTCGACGGGCCGCTCAAGCATCTCCACAATGAATGGAACTTCCGCGACGATGGCCAGGGCGGGGTGCTGGTGGATTTCGAGGTTGAGTTCGAATTCAAGAGCAAGCTGTTCGAAATGCTGGCGGGCCAGGTGTTCGACAAGGCGCTGCGCAAGATGATCGGCGCGTTCGAGACCCGCGCTGCGGAGCTTTACGGCGCGGGCGAGTCGGGCAGCAGCAGTTCGAGCGCGCAGAGCGCCGCCTGAAGGCGGACGCCGCCCCGACCCGTATCCCCGAAATGATGCATGTCGGCCACGATCTTGTCGGGGCTGGCGCCGCGTTCGGCGCGGGCGAAGACGACCGTGCCGACCGGCTTCTGCTCCGATCCGCCGCCGGGACCGGCTATGCCGGTGATGGCGACGGCGACATTGGCATGGCTCTTGGTGAGCGCGCCCTGCGCCATGGCCCAGGCGGTGGCGATGGAAACCGCGCCGAAGGTTTCGATGACATCCTGCGAAACTTTGAGAAGCTCACTCTTCATGTCATTGGAATAAGTGATAAAACCTGCCTCAAACACTTCCGATGATCCGGCGATCTCCGTCAACGCGGCGGAGACCAGTCCGCCGGTGCAGCTTTCGGCTACGGCTATGGTGCGGCCGGCGCGGCGGTTGGCGATGATGACGCGCTCGGCCAATTCGACCAGCGAAGCGGGAAGGATGCTATCGGGCATGGCGATCAGAATAGCGCGGGGAGGGAGAGGGTGGCAACAGCCTGCGCGGCGATGCCTTCGCGGCGACCTGCAAAGCCCAGCCGTTCCGTCGTCGTGGCCTTCACGCTGACCCGGTCGAGGGAAAGGCCCAGTATTTCCGCGATCCGGGCGCGCATCGCGTCCCGATGCGGGCCGATCTTCGGCGCTTCGCAGATCAGCGTGAGGTCGACATGTTCGATGAAGCCGTCCCGTTTTGCGACGCGCTGCGCCGCATAATCCAGGAAGCGGGAGGAGGCTGCGCCGCGCCATTGCGGATCGGATGGCGGAAAGTGACTGCCGATGTCGCCCTCCGCCAGCGCGCCCAGCAGCGCGTCGACCAGCGCGTGGATCGCCACATCGGCATCGCTGTGGCCCGTCAGGCCGCGGTCATGGGGAATACGGACGCCACAGAGCCAGAGTTCTTCATCGGCCGCCAGCCGGTGGACGTCATAGCCCATGCCGGTCCGGATGCTGCGAGCGGCGCCCAGCCGGGCTTCGGCGCGGAGAAAATCTTCGGCGTAGGTCAATTTTTCCAGCCTTTCATCGCCAGCGACGAGAGTGACGTCATGGCCTGCATGCCGCAATATCTGGGCATCGTCGGTCGCCTCCTGCGCGCTATCCCACGCCCGGTGCGCGGCCAATAGAGCGTCGAAATGGAAGGCCTGCGGCGTCTGGACGCGGAACAGGCCATTACGGTCGACGACATCCCCGGCACTGTCATGTTCGTTCCTGACCAGAGTGTCTACGACCGGCAAAGCGGGAATGGCGCCTGGTGCGTCGTTCAGGGCGGCGACAAGCCGGTCGATCACCGTCCTAGGAAGAAAGGGACGGGCCGCGTCGTGAACCAGGATGCGCGCTGCACCGCCGATGGACGCGATGTGCTCAAGACCGGCGCGGACAGAACCACGGCGGCTGTCGGCACCTTCAACGATCGCGGTCACCGAACGCCCTTCCAGCGCAGTCCGCGCATCGCCTTCTTGGGCCGCGCCGACGACCAGGACGATGGAGTCGACCGCCGGATGCTTTGCCAGCGCGTCGACGGCATGGGCGAGCACCGGCTTGCCGCCGATCAGGCGATATTGCTTGGGAATGTCGCCGCCTGCGCGGCTGCCCTGGCCTGCCGCGACCAGCAATGCGACGTTTCTGTCTCTCATGGCGGCGCCTGTATCGCAGTGCCGGACGAACCGCCAGACCCGGCTTGCTTGCCGTTGGGACGGATTTCCGCTAAGGGCTGCCTGTTTTTTAGGCAGTGATCATGTGATGCAGACGCTTTCTCCGATTTCCATTGGCCCGGTGACGATTGACATGCCGGTCGTGCTGGCCCCCATGACCGGCGTGACGGACATGCCGTTCCGCACGCTGGTGCGCCGCTATGGCTCCGGCCTCAACGTGACGGAGATGATCGCGACGGCGGCCATGATTCGCGAGACGCGCCAGTCGCTGCAAAAGGCCGCCTGGCATCCGCTGGAGGAGCCGGTTTCGATGCAGTTGGCGGGTTGTTCGCCCACCGAAATGGCGGAGGCGGCGAAGCTGAACGCAGATCGCGGCGCTGCGATCATCGACATCAACATGGGCTGCCCCGTGAAGAAGGTCGTCAATGGCGATGCGGGCAGCGCGCTGATGCGTGACCTGCCGTTGGCGGCTTCGCTGATCGAGGCGACGGTGAAAGCCGTCGACGTGCCCGTCACGGTCAAGATGCGCATGGGGTGGGACCATGCCAGCCTCAACGCGCCCGAACTGGCCCGGATCGCAGAGGATCTGGGCGCAAAGCTCATCACCGTTCATGGCCGCACCCGTTGTCAGATGTACAAGGGTTCGGCCGACTGGGCCTTCGTGCGGAGCGTGAAGGAGGCTGTGTCGCTGCCTGTGATCGTCAATGGCGACATCTGCTCCATCGACGATGCGGCAAGTGCGCTGGAGCAGAGCGGCGCCGATGGCGTGATGATCGGGCGGGGCGCCTATGGCCGACCCTGGCTGATCGGGCAGGTGATGCATTGGTTCCGCACCGGGGAGCGGCTGGCCGATCCTTCGCTGGAAGAGCAATATCGCGTGATTACAGAACATTATCGCGCGATGCTGGAGCATTATGACAACCATACCGGCGTCAACATGGCCCGCAAGCATATCGGCTGGTACACCAAGGGCCTGCCAGGTTCGGCCGAGTTCCGCAACGCCGTGAACCAGGAGCCGGACGGCGATGTCGTGCTGGATATGCTGGCGCGCTTCTACGAACCGCTGATCGCTGACGAAAGTCTGGTCGAGACGCGCAAGGCGGCATGACGGCGGACATGACGACCATCCCGTCGCTCCGGCCGCAACAGGATGGACCTTCGCTTTCCGAATTGATGACGGCATTGCCGGTCGCGACATTGGTGGTGCGGCCGGACAACAGCATTGCCGATGCCAACGTCCGGGCCGAAACGCTGCTTAACATGGCGCGCTCCGCCATTGTCGGCAGCGACATAGCGCGGACCATCCGCATGGCGGAGATGGGTGCGCGTTTCGACATATGGCACAGCAACAAGCCGATCGCGGCCTATGACATCCGCGTGCATGCCGGGCGGACGGCGGAGATGGAGGTCGATCTGATGATCGCGCCCATCGTCGATCATGAAGGCTGGCGCGTGGTGTCGATCCATAGCCAGAGCCAGGCGCGCAAGATCGGCCACCGCGGGACGGCGGGCGGCGCGCGTTCGGCCATGGGCGCAGCCGCGATCCTGGCGCATGAGATCAAGAACCCGCTGTCCGGCATCAGGGGCGCGGCGCAATTGCTGGAGTCGGGCAATGAGGGGCAGGACGCCGCGCTGACGCAGCTCATCTGCAACGAAGTGGACCGGATCGCTGCCTTGATCGACCGCATGCAGGATTTCACGACCGACCGGACGCTGGAATGCCGGAGCGGGAATATCTATCCGCTGATCGACAGGGCAGCCAATATCGCCGCTGCCGGATTTGCAAAAAATATCCGTATCACAAAAAGTTATGATCCATCGCTGCCATTCGCCAACATCAATGACGATGCGCTGGTGCAGGTGATGATCAACCTGCTCAAAAATGCCGCCGAAGCGTTGGAGCATAAGGAAAAGCCGCGCATAAGGGTCGAGACCGCCTTTCGCCATGGCGTCTCCGTCGTGGTGGGGAAGGGGAAGGGCAGCGCGGTGCTGCCCATCGAAATCCTGGTCGTCGACAATGGGCCGGGCGTTCCGGAACATATTTTGGACCATCTGTTCAATCCCTTCATCACCGGAAGGCGGGACGGCACGGGGCTGGGACTGGCGCTGGTGGACAAGCTGGTGCGCGACATGAGCGGGTTCGTGCAATATTCGCGCGATCATGAGGCAGGGGAATCGACTTTCCGCATCCTGCTGCCGATGGGAATGGGATGATGGCGGCAACAGGCGCGATTCTGGTGGTGGATGACGATCCGGCGATTTGCGTGGTCGTCGGGGAAGCGCTGCGGCGGCAGGGCTACAGGGTCAAGACGGCGGCCTCCATCCGCGAACGCAGCGCCCTGTTGGAAAGCTTTTCCCCCGACGTCCTCATCACCGACGTCATGCTGCCGGATGGCGACGGGCTTGACGGCATATCGGAGATATTGGAGCGCCGGCCAGCGCTGAACATCATCATCCTGTCGGCGCAGAACACGCTGAACACGGCAATCCGGGCTACGGAGAAAGGGGCGTTCGAATATCTGCCCAAGCCTTTCGACCTCAACGAACTGACGCGGGCCGTGTCCGACGCCATCGGTTCGGGGAAGGGCGCAGACGAGGAAGCCTCCGACGCCGGCCTGCCGCATGATGGCCTGCCGCTGGTCGGACGCTCTCCGGCGATGCAGGAAGTGTATCGGACGATCGCCCGCGTCCTGTCGAACGATCTCAGCATATTGGTGCTGGGCGAATCCGGGACGGGCAAGGAATTGGTGGCGGAGGCGATCCACAGCCTGGGCCAGCGGCGGACAAAGCCCTTCGTGCCGATCAACATGGCCGCCATTCCGCGCGAACTGATCGAAGCGGAACTCTTCGGCTATGAGAAGGGCGCCTTCACCGGTGCCCATGCCCGCACGGCCGGCAAGTTCGAACAGGCCCAGGGCGGCACCTTGTTCCTGGACGAGATTGGCGACATGCCGATGGAGGCGCAGACCCGGCTGCTCCGGGTCTTGCAATCGGGAGAAGTGACGACCGTCGGCGGATCGAAATCGGTCAAGGTCGACGTCCGCATCATCGCCGCGACGAACAAGGATCTGCCCCGGCTGATCGAGGAAAACCGCTTCCGGCAGGATCTCTATTACCGCCTTAACGTGGTGCCCATCGCGCTGCCCGCGTTGCGCGAGCGGCGGGAGGATGTGATCCTGCTCGCCCGCCATTTCCTGGACCGTGCGGCGCAGGACGGGCTGCCGCGCAAATCGCTGGCGGAGGATGCGGCGCAGTTGCTGATGGCCTATCATTGGCCGGGCAATGTCCGCGAATTGCAGAATTTGATGCAGCGTCTGGCTGTGCTGAGCCGCGAGAATATGATCACCGCCGACATGCTGCGCAACAGCCTGCCGCTGGATGCGGTGCCGGCGGATTATGCCGCCTCTGGCGACCTGCTGGGGCAAGCGGTGCGGGAATGGGCGAAGCGGCAATTGGGCATCGGCCTCACGCAGCCCAACCGCAACCTGCATGACGATCTGTTGGCCGTGGTCGAACCGATATTGTTCCAGGAAACGCTGGCCAGCGTCGACGGGAACCAGATCCGCGCTGCCGGCCTGCTGGGCATCAACCGGAACACGCTGCGCAAGAAGCTGACCGACTATGGGCTCGACCCTTTGCAGCTTCGGATCAGCGATTGAGGGCCGGCAAGACGAACCGCCCGCCCTTTTCGACCGGAAGCCGGGCATCGTTCAATTACTGTGTTTGATCGGGCACATTAATGTTGTAACCAAGCCACTATGGAAGGCGCAGTGACTCTCCCCGTGCGGGGCCGGGCATGGAAAAGGCATTTCCCTCCCTTCCTGCGCCGACGTCTGGCCGCAGTGGTGGAGGCGGTGACGCTCATCCTGTTTCTCGGGATGGCGGGCATTACTTATTTCCTGCTGACCGGACAGGGGCAAAGCTACACATTGCTGACGCCGCCGATCGTGGCGCTGCTGCTGGTCGCCAATCTGGTGCCGGCTATCGCCCTGTTGGTGCTGCTCGGGCGGCGGGTGGCGAAACGGCGCGCCGCGCAATCGGCCATTGGCAGCGACGGGCAGTTGCACGTCCGGCTGGTGGCGATCTTCTCCATCGTCGCCAGCGTGCCGATGCTGCTGGTGGTGATCTTCGCCTCGCTGCTGTTCCAATATGGCGTGCAATTCTGGTTTTCCGACAGTGCCCGGGGAATGCTGCAAAATGCGAGCGATCTGGCGCGCGGCTATTATGAGCAGAATCTGCGCGACGTGCGCGACGAAACCGTCACCATGGCGAGCGACCTGCGCGACTATCTGAGCCAATCCAAGGTCTCCAGCCCGCGCTTTGCGGAGGGCTATATCTATCAAGTCGTGACGCGGAAGCTGAACCGGTCCGCGATCATAGAGATCGGCAAGGACGGCGTGGCGCGCACGGCGGCGACGGTCGACCCGGAAAGCCGGCCCGCTTCGGAAATGCTCACCGCCGATGTGGTCAAGCGGCTGGACGCCGGCGAGGATGTCGTCGTCGCGGCCAAGCCCAACCAGATCGAGGCGGTGACGCTGCTTTATCCCAACGCGAAAATCTATCTCTATGCCACCCGCGATTCCGGGTCGACGGCGTTCAGCAACGTCGAGCGGGCGCAGAAAGTGTTGTCGGATTACGACATTTTCGCCGCGCAATCCCGCGCCTTGCAGTTGCGCTTCAACATCATGCTCTTCGTGGGATCGCTGCTGCTGGTCGGCGTCGCGGTCTATATCGCGCTGAAGGTGGCCGACTGGATGGTGCGGCCGGTCAATGAGCTGGTGATGGCGGCACGGCGGATCACCGCGGGCGACCTGTCGGCCCGCGTGACCAGCCCGCAGACCCGCGATGAGATCGGCACCCTGGCCTCCGCCTTCAACCGCATGACCCAGCGGCTGGAGGCGCAGACGGGCGCCCTGGTCGCGGCCAACAGCCAGCTCGACGAGCGCCGCGCCTTTATCGAGGCGATCCTGTCGGGCGTGTCCGCCGGGGTGCTCTCGGTGGACCGGGATGGCATCATCCTGCTGCTCAACAGTTCGGCGGCGGCGATATTGGTGCGGGAGGGCGACGATCCGGTCGGCAGGCCGCTGACCGACGTGTCGCAGGAGCTGGCGGCGCTGATCACATCGGAGGAAGGGGCGGGGATCGTTCAGATCCGCGCGCATGGCGACGCGCGCACGCTTGCGGTGAAAGTGTCCGAGGACGCCTCGCGCCATATCCTGACCTTCGACGACATCACCCAGCAGCTTTCAGACCAACGGCGCGCCGCCTGGTCCGACGTGGCGCGGCGGATCGCGCATGAGATCAAGAATCCGCTCACCCCGATCCAGCTCGCCGCCGAGCGGTTGCAGCGCCGCTATGCCGAGGAGGTGACGAGCGACAAGGCGACCTTCACCCGGCTGACCGGCACCATCGTCCGCCAGGTGGGCGATCTGCGGCGGATCGTGGACGAATTCTCCTCCTTCGCCCGCATGCCCAAGCCGGTGTTCCGGCGGGAACGGGTGGACGACATCGCCCGGCACGCGCTGTTCCTGCACGAGGTCGCGCATCCCGACATCCGGTTCGAATATCATTCCGTCGACGCCGATGTGGAATTGGTCTGCGATCGGCGGCAATTGGGCCAGGCGCTCACCAACATCGTCAAAAATGCGGTGGAGGCGATCGAACCCAAGCCTGCCGCCGATGACGGCCAGCGGCGCGGCCATGTGCTTATGACAGTGGGGCAGGACGAGGGCAATTTGCTGATCGCGGTGCAGGACAATGGCATTGGCTTGCCCCCTGAGCGCGAGCGCATCCTGGAGCCCTATATGACCACCCGGAGCAAGGGTACGGGCCTGGGCCTCGCCATCGTCAAGAAGATTGTCGAGGAACATATGGGCGAAATCCGCTTGGACGATGCCGAAGGGGGCGGGGCGCGCGTGACGCTGCGCTTCCCGGTCGTGGCGCTTGAAAAACTGGAAGAGGGGCAGGTGATCGCCTTGCCCAAAGGAAAAGTGACAGCCAATGGCGCTTGATATTCTGATAGTCGATGACGAAGAGGACATTCGCGATCTGGTGGCAGGTGTGCTGGAGGATGAGGGTTTCGCCACCCGCACCGCCGCCAACAGCGACAGCGCGATCGAAGCGCTGGATGCACGGCGGCCTTCGCTGGTGCTGCTGGACGTGTGGCTTCAGGGTTCGAAGCTTGACGGCCTGGAATTGCTGGACGAGATCAAGCGCCGGGATGCGAGCATTCCGGTGCTGATGATCTCCGGCCATGGCAATATCGACACCGCCGTCGCCGCCATTCGCAAGGGGGCCGCGGATTTCATCGAAAAGCCGTTCGAGGCGGACCGGCTGCTGCATCTGGTGTCCCGAGCGACCGAAACGGAACGACTGCGGCGCGAGAACCAGGTGTTGCGCGCTCGTTTCGGGCAGGATGATGAGCTGACCGGCACTTCGGCGGCGATCAATTCCGTGCGGGCAACCATCAAGAAGGTAGCGGGCACCGGCAGCCGTGTGCTGATCTCCGGACCCGCCGGCGTTGGCAAGGAAGTCGCGGCGCGCATGCTCCATAGCTGGAGCGGGCGGGCCGATGCCCCCTTCATCATCGTCGCCGCTGCGCGCATGGACCCGGACCGGGTGGAGGAAGAGCTGTTCGGCGTCGAAGACCCCAGCGGATTGGTGCGTCCCGGCTATCTGGAGCAGGCGCATGGCGGCACGCTCTATCTCGATGAAATTGCCGACATGCCGCTCACCACCCAGGCGAAAATCCTGCGCGTGCTGACCGATCAGAGCTTTACCCGCGTCAGCGGGCAGCGACAGGTGAAGGTGGATGTGCGCGTCATTTCCTCGACCGCCCTCAATCTGGCGAGTGAGATCGAGGAACGCCGTTTCCGCGAGGACCTGTTCTATCGATTGAACGTCGTGCCGCTGGTCATTCCGCCGCTGGCCGAACGACGCGACGATATTCCGCCGCTGGTCGAGCATTATCTGGCGCGCTTCGCCGCGGAGCGCCGGGTTCCGCCGCCTGAAATCGCCAGCGACGCCATGGCCGCGCTGCAGGCCAATGAATGGCCGGGCAATGTCCGCCAGCTTCGCAACGTGATCGAACGCACAATGATCCTGGCGCCCGGCGAGCGGATCGGACGGATCGAGCTGGACATGCTGCCCGCCGAACTCACCAGCAACGGCAATTCGGAAGGCATGGGGCAGTCCGCGATCATGGGCGCGCCGCTGCGTGAGGCGCGGGAAAGCTTCGAGCGCGAATATCTGCGCATCCAGATCCGGCGCTTTTCCGGCAACATCTCCCGCACTGCCACCTTCATCGGTATGGAGCGGTCCGCGCTCCACAGGAAGTTGAAATTGTTGGGAATTACGGACGGCAAGGACGGTTGATCGCTTTCACCCAATCAGGGCATGGACGGCTCTTCGCAATTGCGGTAGGTTTGCCCTGCTTCCGACAGGCGGGAGCAGGCAAGACACTCTGCCCAGGGGTGCGAGAGCGGGTAACGTCCCGCCAATAAAGGAATGGTGAAGACCATGGCCGACAAAGTGAACAACCTTCAAGACATCTTCCTGAACAGCCTGCGCAAGAGCAAGACCCCGGTAACCATGTTCCTGGTCAAGGGCGTGAAGTTGCAGGGAATCATCACCTGGTTCGACAATTTCTCCGTGCTGCTGCGGCGCGATGGCCAGTCGCAACTGGTGTACAAGCATGCCATTTCGACCGTCATGCCGGCGCAACCCATGGACCTGAGCGAATTGCGCAAGGCCAGCGACGGCAATGGCAAGTCGAAGCTGCTCCAAGAAATCTTCCTGAGCGCGGTGCGCAAGTCCGGCAGCCCCGTGACCATGTTCCTGGTGAACGGCGTCATGTTGCAGGGCGAAATCGCGGCCTTCGACCTGTTCTGCATGCTGCTGGAGCGGGACGGCATGGTCCAACTCGTCTATAAGCATGCTATCTCGACGGTGCAGCCGCTGCACGCGCTCGACCTTACCGGCGAAGGTGAGGGCGAGGATTGATCGCTTTTTCTTGTTCCCGCCCGGTTTCCGATGAAGCCGGCCGGGGCCGGAAGCGTTAAGCCTCCATGGCCGTTTTCAACCGAGATTCCGCTGACGAAGTGTCGCGTGGCGCGCGTGCCATTGTCGTGCGCGCCGATGTCCATGGTCCGGAGCGTCGCGACAGCGATGCGCGGCTGGAGGAGGCGAGGGGGCTTGCCCTCGCCATCGGCATCGACGTGCGGGCGGCGCAGGCCTTTCGCGTGCGCGACCGCAAGCCTGCAACCTTGTTCGGCAGTGGGCAGGTGGATCAGATCGCGACGCTGGCGAGAGCCGAAGAGGCTGAACTAGTCATCGTCGACAATGCGCTGAGTCCCGTGCAGCAGAGCAATCTGGAAAAGGCGACCGAAACCAAGGTCATCGACCGGACCGGCCTGATCCTGGAAATTTTCGGTGAGCGGGCGGCGACCAACGAAGGGCGGCTTCAGGTCGAACTGGCGCATCTCGACTATCAGGCGGGGCGGCTGGTGCGAAGCTGGACTCACCTTGAGCGGCAGCGGGGCGGCTTTGGCTTCCTGGGCGGTCCCGGTGAAACGCAGATCGAGGCCGACCGCCGGATGATCCGCGACCGGATGGCGAAAATCCGCCGCGAGCTGGATCAGGTGACGAAGACGCGCGGGCTGCATAGGGCCAGGCGGCAACGGGCGCCCTGGCCGGTGATCGCGCTGGTCGGCTATACCAATGCGGGTAAGTCCACGCTGTTCAACCGGATGACCGGCGCTGACGTCATGGCAGAGGATCTGCTGTTCGCGACGCTCGATCCGACCATGCGGCAGATCGCCTTGCCAGGGCTGGACAAGGCCATTCTTTCGGACACGGTGGGCTTCGTTTCGGACCTGCCGACGCAATTGATCGCCGCATTCCGCGCAACACTGGAAGAGGTGCTGTCGGCCGATCTGATCGTCCATGTTCGCGACATAGCCCATCCCGACAGCGATGCGCAGCGCGATGACGTCATCGACGTGCTGAGCGAACTGGGCGTGGCCGGGGAGGGCGCGCTCGAAGCGGGCGAGGGCAATGAGCCGCCGCCGATCATCGAGGCCTGGAACAAGCTGGACTTGTTGGATGATGATGCGGTGGCGCTGGCGCGTGAGGCGGCGGCGAGGCGCGATGACGTCGTGATCCTGTCGGCCTTGACCGGCGAGGGCGTCGACGGCCTTCAACGGACGATCAGCGCGCGGTTGACGTCAGGCGCGCAGGTTCATCAGTTGCGCGTGCCCTTGGCCGACGGTGCGGCGATGGCTTGGCTGCACGAACATGGCGAGGTGACCGCCAGCCGGGCGGAGGGCGAGGATATGCTGGTGGATGTCCGGCTGTCCGATTCCGCGCTAGCGCGGTTCCTCAAACGGCGAGGGAATTGACCTTTTTGAAGCGAAACGGTGTTCCTGCCTACGCAGGAACACGGGAGCGTTTGATCTAGTCGGAAAAAACGCTCGCTCAGAGCCGCTTCAACTGCCGCTTAGCCTGCTGCCAAAGGCCTTCCTTCTGATCGAGGGAAAGGGCAGGAAAACCGTCGCCCGCTAGGCTTTCCATGACACGGAAGCGCTTGTCGAACTTCGCATTGGCGGCGCGCAGGGCAACTTCCGGATCGACCTTCAGATGGCGGGCAAGGTTGACGACGGCGAACAGCAGGTCGCCTATTTCCTCCTCCCGTTCCGCTGGGGATTCCGCTGCCCGCACCTCGGCCAGTTCCTCCTCGATCTTGTTGATGGCGCCATCGGTATCCGGCCAGTCGAAGCCTGTGCGGGCGGCGCGCTTCTGCAGCTTTTCGGCGCGAAGCAGGGCAGGCAAGGCGATGGCCACGCCTGCGAGCGCGCTGGGATCGGGCTCCTTGTCGGCCCGCTCGGCCGCCTTGATCGCTTCCCATTGGACATGGCCATCCTCGCGCGCCGCGCCTTCTTCGAAGACGTGCGGGTGGCGGCGGATCATCTTTTCCGTGATGGCGTCGATCACGTCCTGCAGCGCGAAATGGCCGTTCTGCTCCGCCATGCGGCTGTGAAAGGCGACCTGAAGGAGCAGATCGCCAAGCTCGTCGCGCAAGGCCGCCATATCGTCACGCTCTATGGCGTCGGCAACCTCATAGGCTTCCTCGATCGTATAGGGCGCGATGCTGGCGAAATCCTGTTCGATGTCCCAGGGGCAACCGGTTTCGGGATCGCGAAGCCGCGCCATGACATTGGCAAGCGGCATGATGTCGGCGGGACTGGCCTTGCTGGAGGAAGACATGCGGAACCTTGGATTGATGAGATGGGGAGAGAGATAGGACTTCGGGGGAGCAAAGGCCAGCCTCACCAGACGCCATCGCTTAGTTCGATAATAAGGATTATGTTAAACTCACCACCATCCAACACCCTCCGCCATCCACTACCATCCCCCTAGGCTCAATCCTCCAATATCCGGCTATGCCGCTGCGTGTCGCGCATCCGGACATAGACGACCAGCGAGATGCCGATCATCACCGTGACATAGACATAGAATGCCTGCTCCATCCCGATCTGCTTGAACCACAGCGCGACGAATTCCGCTGTCCCGCCGAACAAGGTGTTGGCTAGCGCATATGGCAGAGCGACGCCCAGCGCGCGGATATGAGCCGGAAAAAGCTCCGCCTTCACGACCGCGTTGATCGAGGTATAGCCCGTCACGATGATCAGCCCGGCCATCACGAGCAGACCCGCTATGATCGGGTCTTTGGTGACGGCCAGCGTGGCGAAGATCGGATATGTGGCGATAACGCCCAATATGCCGAAGCCGATCATCAAGGGCTTGCGGCCGATGCGATCCGAAAGCGCGCCCGCAAGCGGTTGGATCAACATGAAAAGAAAAAGCGTTATCCCATTGATCTGCGATGCCATTTCCCGGCTGAGACCACTGGTGTTGACCAGAAATTTCTGCATGTAGATGGAATAGGCATAGAAAGCGATGGTGCCGCCCGCCGTCAGCATCATCACCGTCAACGTCTCGCGGGGATGCCGCGTGACGAGTTCGATGAAGCCCGATTTGGGCGCGCCCTCCGCCTTGGCGACGGCATAGCTTTGGGTTTCGGAAAGACCGCGCCGTAGCCAGAAGACGATGACGGCCAGCGCGCCGCCGATCAGGAATGGAATGCGCCATCCCCAGGCGTCCAGTTCGGCTTCGCTCAACATCGCCTGAAGCAGCAGCAAGACGCAGATGGCGACCAACTGACCCGCGATCAGCGTGACATATTGGAAGCTGGAGTAAAAACCGCGCCGACTGCGGCCCGCCATTTCGGACAGATAGGTGGCGCTGGCGCCATATTCCCCGCCGATAGAAAGCCCCTGCATCAGCCGGGCGAACACAAGCAGCAAGGGTGCGCCTACCCCGATCGTTCCGTAAGAAGGCGTGACCGCGATCAGCAGCGATCCCGCGCACATCAACGCGACCGACAGCGTCAGGCCGCTCTTGCGGCCATGTCGGTCGGCATAGACGCCCATCAGCCAGGCGCCGATTGGCCGCATCAGGAAACCCACCGCAAAAATGCCCGCCGCGCTCAGCAATTGCGCTGTGCGATCCTCGCTCGGGAAGAAATGCTGGGCGAAATAGAGGGTGAAGGCCGAATAGGCGTACCAGTCATACCATTCGACCAGATTGCCGGTGGACCCGCCGATGATGGCCTTCAGCCGCTGGCGCCGATCGGGCGCTGCAATGGGTGACGTCATGGGGTCAGCACCATCTCGCCATCCTGCACGGCCCAGCTTTTCAGGCGGGAAAGCATGTTCATTCCGATCACATTGACGTCCCCAAAAGCCGGCGAGATGACGATGTCGAGATCGCTGGCCCGGATCGGGCCGATAGACAGCGTGGCTATGGTGGAGCGCTTTGCATCGATCTTGCCATTGGCGGTCATCATGTCGACGCCGGGCGCGTTCAGGTCGAAATTGAGGCCGGACGCCCGGGCGGACGTCACGGACAAGGCAGTGACGCTGGCGCCGCTGTCGATCAGGAAACGGGTTGGCGTGCCGTTGACCATCCCCTCGACCCAAAAATGGCCGTCCGGCGCAATGGGAATGCGCAACGCCTGCCCTTCCGTCTGGGCCGGGGGCAATCGCGCCGGTGCATTGTTGCTCGCGAGAGAGGGAGGCGTGCCCCCTTCCCCATCCAGACGGCTGGAGAACAGGCCGAATTTTTCGCCAGCCTTGAACAGCCCTAGCAGCGCAGCAAAGATGACGATCCACAATATCACCATCCGCATGAGACCGCCCAAGGGCGCGCGCCGGGCCAACAGAGCCGATCCGACCAGGACAAGCGCCAGCACATACCAGAGACTGGACATCGCCTGATCGCCATCCATGCCCCAACCCCCGCTTCTATGTCCCGCCCAATTCCGCAACCAGCCCGTCATATCCCGGTTCGACGCCTTCCGGGAGTGTCCGGCGCAAGCTGGCATAGTCCATGCTCTGGTCCATATGGATCAATATGGCACGGCTGGGCCGCACCGCCTGCACGGCATCCAGGGTAAGCGCCAGATGCGCATGGGTCGGATGCGGCTTTTCCCGCAGGGCATCGACCACCCAGATGTCGAGCCCATCGTAAAGGGCCAGCATATCGGCTGTCATATCATGAAAATCAGTAGCATAGCCAATAGAATGGCCATCATATGTGAAGCGGAACCCGGTGGAAAATATCTCGCCATGCGGCTGATCGGTGCAGGCGATGCCGATGTCCCCGATGCGCAGGCCGTCGGGCAGGGCATGAGGTTCGATTGTCGGATGATAGCCATGCCGCCCCTCAAAGGCGTAGCCGAAGCGTTCCCGCAGCAATCTGAGCGTCTGGGGCCGGGCATAGCCGGGCACGGGACTGCCGCGATGGTGGTAAAGCTGGCGGACATCGTCCAAGCCGTGGCTATGGTCGGCATGGTCATGCGTCCAGAGGATCGCGTCGATATGGACGACATCCGCCGCCAGCAATTGCGCGCGCATATCGGGCGAGGTGTCGATTAACAGCCGTGTCGTCGGACTTTCGACCAGGATCGATGCGCGGGTGCGGCGGTTCTTCGGTTCATCGGGATCGCAGGCGCCCCAATCATTACCGATCCGGGGAACGCCCGAAGAGGTGCCGCTGCCTAGGATGGTGAGCTTGAGGCTCATGCCGCCTTGCTGAAAAGCGTGTGGAAATTGGCGGATGTCGCTTCCGCCAGTTGCTCGACGCTTTCACCCCGCAGCCGGGCAAGGAAACGGGCCGTGTCGGCCACGAAAGCGGGTTCGCAGGACTTGCCGCGATGGGGAACTGGCGCGAGGAACGGAGAGTCCGTCTCGATAAGCAGCCTGTCGAGCGGCAGGCGCGCAGCCGTTTCCTGCAAATCCCTGGCGTTCTTGAAAGTCACGATGCCGGAAATGCTGATATAGAAACCCAGTTCCATCGCCGCATCGGCAAAGGCGCCACTGGCAGTGAAGCAGTGGATGACTCCGGTATAGGCCCCCTTCCCCATTTCATCGCGCATGATAGCGAGCGTGTCCTCCTCCGCATCGCGGGTGTGAACGATCAGCGGCAACCCGGTTTCGCGGGATGCCGCAATATGGGAGCGGAAGCTGCGCTGCTGCCGCTCGCGGTCGCTATGGTCGTAATAATAATCGAGGCCGGTTTCGCCTATGCCGACGATACGCGGATGGGCGGCGCGCTCGACCAGCTTGGCGGTGTCGACATGGGGATGCTCGTCCGCCTCATGCGGATGGATGCCGACAGTCGCCCAGACGTCGGGCTCGCGCAGCGCCGTGCCCAGCACATCGTCCCACTCGCTTTCGCGGGTGGCGATGTTGAGCATCAGGCCAACTCCGGCACCCCGCGCCCGTTCAAGCACATTCTGCTGATCTTCGATCAACCCTTTGTAATTCAAGTGGCAATGGCTGTCGATCAGCATGGCGTCATGCCTCTTCGGCGGGGAGTTCGAGGCGCGGGAACAGCGGCTTGGGCGCGCCGAGCGTGAAGCCCGAAGCGCGGAGCCGCGCATACCAGTCGCTGCCGATGGCCGCATAGCTCCGCCCCTCGTCGGCCAAGCCCATCTGGTCGAGCAGAGCCGAGGCGCTGGCCGGGATGATCGGCTGAATGATGATGGCAAGATGGGCGATGGCTTCGTAGAGGGTGGCGAGCACGGCCTCCATGCGGGCGGGATCGGTCTTGCGGAGCGTCCAGGGCGCCTGCGCGTCGATATAGGCGTTGCAGGCGAAAACCGCCCGCATCCACGCCTCGATCGCGGTCGAGGGCGCGAGCTCCGCCATGGCGGCTTGGAAGGTCTGCGCGGCCTCCGCGACGGTCTGGAGAAGGTCGCGGTCCACATCCTGCGCCGCCGGTTCGGGCAGACGGCCTTCGAGATTCTTCGCGATGAAGCTCAGCGTCCGCTGGGCGAGATTGCCGAAGCTGTTGGCGAGGTCGCTGTTGGACCGGGCGACGATCGCCTCCGCGCTGTAGCTGCCGTCATTGCCGAAGGTGACTTCGGACAGCAGGAAATAGCGCAACTGGTCCACGCCGAAACGCTCCGCCAGTTCCATCGGGTCGGCCACATTGCCGAGCGACTTGGACATCTTCTCACCCCGGTTGAGGAGGAAGCCGTGGCCGAACACTTGACTTGGCAAGGGCAGCTTCGCGCTCATCAGGAAGGCTGGCCAGTAAACGGTATGAAAACGCACAATATCCTTGCCGATGATATGCGTGATGTCGCCGCCCTCCGCCCAATAGCGGGCCATGCGTTCGGCGTCGTCGGGATAGCCGCAGCCGGTCAGATAATTGGTGAGCGCATCGACCCACACATACATGACATGGCCTTCGCTGCCCGGCACCTTCACGCCCCAGTCGAAACTGGTCCGCGAAACGCTGAGGTCCGAAAGGCCGCCCTCGACAAAGCGCATGATCTCATTGCGGCGGCTGTCCGGCTGGATGAAATCCGGCTGGCTGGTGTAAAGGTCCAGCAGCTTCTGCTGATAGGCGGACAGACGGAAGAACCAGCTTTCCTCGACCGTCCATTCGACCGGCGTGCCCTGGGGGGAGAGCTTCTGCCCGTCCTCTCCTTCGGTCAGTTCCTTCTCGTCGTAAAATGCCTCGTCGCGGACCGAATACCAGCCCTCATAGCGGCCGAGATACAGATCGCCATTGGCCTCCATCGCCTGCCATATGGCCTGGCTGGCACCATGATGATCCGGCTCGCTGGTGCGGATGAAGCGATCATAGCTGATATTCAGGCCATCGTTCATAGCCTTGAAATAGCCTGACATTTCATCCGCCAGTTCACGCGGTTCGATGCCCCGGTTGCGCGCCGTCTGGGCCATTTTCAGCCCATGCTCGTCCGTGCCGGTCTGGAAGAAGACGTCGCGGCCCATCATCCGCTGGAAACGGGCGATCGCATCAGTGGCGATCACTTCATAGGCATGGCCGATATGCGGGCGGCCATTGGGGTAGCTGATGGCGGTGGTGATGGTATAGGGCTTGGACATGGGCCTTCCCTAGCGATAGTTAGCCCTTGCGCAAAGCCGCTTTTCAGTGCGCGAGCGCCGCGACATGCCCGGCCAGTTCGAACACCACAGCGCCCGGTTCCAGCGACAGGATGATCGCGCCCCCGGCAAGCTGGCGGGCCGCCTCCCAATGATCGAGCGCCTTGCCGAGATCGCTCCCCTGCCGCTGCCGGGCCGCATCCGCGATGAAGGCGGGCGCGCGTTCCAGAAAGGCTTCGTAGCGCGGCCGCGCCGCCTTCGACGCCAGAGTCTTGGCGAGGAGCAGGCGTTGGCGATTGCCGGGATCGCCGTCCGTCGCGATGGCGGCGAGCGATTGTTCGATGTCTGCGATGTTCAGGCCCGCATAGCGCAATGCCTTGCCGGGCGAGCCCTCCCCCGCACGGATCAGGGCTTCCAGTTCCTTCGGAGACAAAGCCTCGTCCGCAGCGCGCATTATGGTGCGCATGGCATCCTCGCCCAGCGTGTCGAAGCGTAGCGTGCGGCAACGGGAACGGATGGTCGGAAGCAGGCGCCCCGGCGCATGACTGACCAGCAGGAACAGCATGTCGGCGGGCGGCTCTTCCAGATTCTTGAGCAGTGCGTTGGCGGCGCCGCGTTCCAGATCGTCAGCGCTGTCGATCACCACGATCCGGCGGGGGGACATGGAAGGGGCCGACTGGATCAGGCGCTGAAGCCCCCTTATCTGATCGACCGTGATGTTGCGCGCGGTGCCGCTCTCCTTTTCCAGGCAGTAGAGTTCCGCATAGTCGGGATGGGCGTCGGCTTCGAACAGGCGGCGGATCGGATGATCCGGAGGCACGTCGAGCCCCTCGGCCAACACTGGTGGACCGGCTGCCTCGGCCAGAAGGCGCAGCGCCATGGCGCGGGCGAAGCTGGCCTTGCCGATGCCGCGTGGCCCGGCCAATATCCAGCCATGGTGCAGCCGTCCGCTCCGCGCTGCGCTCAGCAATGTCCGCGCCTGTTCGTCATGACCGAGAAGTGACGTCATGGCAGCAAATCCCGCAGCGCATGCAGTAGCCGCTCCGTCACTGCTGCGCTGTCGCCCGACGCATCGACCGCAAGGAAGCGCGCCGGTTCCTGCTCGGCAAACCGCGTGAAGGCATTCGCAACGGCCTGATGGAAAGCCCGATCGCGCCCGCCGATCCGGTCGGAGACATCGCCGTCGCGGGAGCGCGCGCGTGCCGTCGCCTCCGCTTCGGGCAAGGTGAGGAAGAGGGTGCGATCCGGCAAAAAGCCCGCGCTGCCGATCCGGTGGAGCGCCAATATGTCGGCGTCGGTCAGCTCGCCCATGCCCTGATAGGCCCGGCTGCTGTCCAGGAAACGATCCGACAACACCCATGCGCCGCGATCCAGCGCGGGACGAATCGTCTTTTCGACATGATCGGCCCGGGCGGCGGCGAACAACAGCGCCTCGGCGCGAGGACTCCAGCGATCCGCACCGCCGGTCAGCAGCAGCGCGCGAATGGCCTCCGCCCCTTCGCTGCCGCCGGGTTCGCGGGTTTCGACAACCTCCAGCCCACGCGCCCGCAATGCTGCGGCCAGCGCCTTGAGCTGGGTCGACTTGCCGGCGCCCTCACCGCCTTCCAGAGAAATGAAGCGGCCCCTTGTCGTTCCCGTGGCCGTCACCCGAAGAACGACTTCAACCCGTTCCACAGACGGCCGAATATGCCCGCTTCAGACACATCTTCGCCCGCGACCAGCGGCAGGATCTGCGGCGGGGTATCGGGCGTGGAGATGATCAACTGGGCGATCTTCTGCCCTTTGGCGATGGGCGCCTTGATCGGGCCGGTATAGGCGACCTTGACCGAGATGTTGGACGATGCCGCGCGGGGCAGGGTCACGGCCATGTCCTGCGGCGCGACCAGCGCGACCTTGGTGGCGCTGCCAAGCTGGACTTCGGCGGTTTCGACCGTCTGTCCTTTCTTGAACAAGGGCTGCGCCTTCCATGCCCGGAAGCCCCAGTCCATGAAGCGCACGGATTCGGCAATACGCTGATTGGCGCTGGTCAGGCCCGCGACGACCATCACCAGACGACGGCCCTCCTGTTCGGCCGATCCGGTGAAGCCATAGCCCGCTTCCTCGGTATGGCCGGTCTTGAGCCCGTCAGCGCCCGCCACCTTGCCGAGAATAGGATTGCGATTGCCCTGCTCAATGTCCGCGCCGCCCATCGTCTTGCCCCAGGTGAAGGCGCGGGTGGCGTAGAATTTCTTGTAGAGGCTGGGCGTCTCCTCGATCGTCGCTTCAGCCAGGCTCGCGAGGTCGGCGGCTGTCACATAGGTCACGCCTTCGTCCGGCCAGCCGTTGCTGGTGCCGAAATTGCTGTTCTTCAGGCCAAGCCGCTTACCCTCCTGATTCATCAGCGCGACGAAGGCCTGCTCGGTCCCGGCAATGCCCTCCGCCAGCACGACGCAGGCGTCATTTCCCGAAAGGGTGACGATGCCGTGCAGCAGATTTTCCACCGACACCTGCTCGCCGGGGGACAGGAACATGGTCGAACCGGCCTGCGGGCCATGCCATTGCTGCCAGGTTTCCGGGCGGACAGTGAATTTCTGGTCGAGTTTCAGATCGCCCTTCTGGATCAGGCGGAAGGCGACGTGGACCGTCATCATCTTCGCCATGGAGGCGGGCGGCATCCGCGTTTCGCCGCCCTGGTCATAGAGGACCGCGCCCGACGACAGGTCCTTGAGATAAGCGATCGGCGCCTCGCTGGTATAGGGCGGCGCGGCAGCGGTCAGCGGCTGGGACAGCAACCCGACGAAAAGGAGGGCGGCGATGGACTTCTTCATGCGGGACTGCCTTCGGACTGGTGGATTCTTCAAGGGCCTTGAGTTGTCATTAGCCATGAGAGGAGCGATCTCAAAGCGCTCTATTGCTTCACCGCATCGGCCAGCAGGCCAACCGACAGGGCGTAGAAGTTCGAGCAATTATAATCCAGGATCGCCCGGTAATTGCTGGTCAGCAAATAAGCCGTCTTGCCAGGGCCATCGGGTTCCAGCAGCGTTGCCAGCACCCTGTCGGCGGGCCAGCTTCCGCCGGACGGGACAATCCCCAGACGCCGCCATTCGGCCATGCTGAGCCAGCGGCTATGCCGGTTGAACACGCGCTCGCAGCGGGCCGGATTGGTGCGCGCCGTGATGCTTGCGCGATCGAGACCGGCGGGCACGGACACGGCGACGCCCCAGGGCTGACCCCGCCGCCATCCGGCATGGACGAAATAATTGGCGATGGAGGCGAGCGCGTCGGCCTCGCTGTTCCAGATGTCGACCCGGCCGTCGCCATCGCCATCCTTGCCCAGCCGCAGATAGACGCTGGGCAGGAATTGCGGATAGCCGGTCGCGCCCGCCCAACTGCCCACCAGTCGGCTGCGCGGGACGCCATTGTCCAGCATCTTGAGCGTTGCGAGCAGTTCCGGCTCGAACAAAGTGCGGCGGCGGCCTTCATAAGAGAGGGTCGCGAGCGACCGGATCAGGTCGAAATCGCCGGTGTAGGAGCCATAATTGGTTTCATGGCCGTAGATCGCGACCATCATCTCCTCCGGCACGCCGGTTTCCGCCTCGATCCGGGCGAGCCGGGCGCGGTTGGCGAGATAGGCGGTGCGGCCCCGGCCGATGCGCGCCGCATCGACATGCTGCCGGCGATAGGGTTCGAAATTGGGGATCGGCGCATAGGTGCCGCCGCCGGGCTGGTTCTGATCGAGCTGAACGACGCGCGGATTGGGCGTCAGGCCGGGGAATACGCTGTCCAGGGTCGCATCCCGGATACCCAGCGCGCGCGCCTTGGGACGAAGGGATTCGAGATAGGCCCGGAATGCGACATCCTCCTGCGCCCTGACGCTGTCCGCCGTCAGGCCGCCCGCCATGACGGCGGCAAGTCCCAGCAACAGCGACAGGATCGACGAACGCATTGAAGAATCTCCTTATCCCCTTTTGTTGCACAGGGATGCCGTGGCGTGAATCCCCTTATTCGTGCGCGGCGCCATTCTGGCGGCGAAAGCGCCCTACGGTGATTTTGCGCTTGGCATGGCCGCCGGGTTCGCTAGGAAGCGTGGCGACGGACAGGTGGCCGAGTGGTTTAAGGCAGCGGTCTTGAAAACCGCCGTGGGTTTACGCTCACCGTGGGTTCGAATCCCACCCTGTCCGCCAGTCAATCCCAAAAAGCCCAATAAACAGCCGGTTTTTGAGAATTTTCCGACTAACCACTAACCAAATCACTCACCAAAAAGCTGACGGCCCGTGACGGCTAGTGGCGATTCGTGATCGTCAAACAGGATGGTCATCTATTTAGGGTGCTGGCGGAGTGTTGCGAGCAATCTGCCCGATCATAGCTATGGCCTGCATTTCCGTAGGATGATGAAACCATTGTTGGGCGGAGAAATAGCCACACTCCCCCGGCGCTAGAACATCGGTTCCCAAATAAATCCGCAACGTCGCCTTTAATGCTTCATCCGGGTTGTCGGCAAAGAGTGCGCGAAATCGGTTTCGCGCAGCCTGATCAGATGCCGAAGGTCGTTCCTGTCCAACCCAATATGCGAGCCTCATGCAGCCAAGACCGTCCGTTTGAAAGCCGCCATCCATAAAACAGGGCTTACCGTTGGGCGTGCTGTAAAGATCAAAAACGCGGATGACGCATGGGTCAGGACGATGATGGTGGGGAACGCGCCAAATCCGATCGATGTTCAACTGATCATTTAGTTGTAAAACGATAGATGCAGATAGAACATGAACAAGCTGCATTATGCGATCCTCACATTGTCATATAGTTGGCGGGCTTCGTCCACGGTTGCCGTTTCGGGAATATGTGTCGTGCGACCGAACAGATTATCAGCGACATGCAACGGTAAGCGTGGCATCCAATCGCCGTTCATTGCCGCTTGATACGCCCCTTCCTGCGTCGGAAAGCGTTCATGCCAACGATCCATTTCTTGCCGCCATTGATCGTATTCGGCCCGCTCATGATCGTCCAACGCCGCGACTTTCGCGGCTAGGCTGGCGCGTGGGCGAACGATTTCCGATAAAGCTGCAACCCGGCGACGAAGGCTATCGCTTGGCATTTACGGCCTGCTCCAATTCGGCCAGCTTCGCTTTCAAATCAGCAACATCGGAAATTTCCGTCAGCTTTGCTGTGGAGCGGCGTGCAAAATTGACCCCCTTAGCGGGGTGATCGGCGTCTAAAATTGACCCCCATCATTCCAGAGTGTGAGGCGTCGCGGCTTGGACTTCCAGGCGGCGAGGATGGGGATGTTGATTGTGGAGACTATTGCCAAGATTCGCAGGGAGCACAGGGAAGGTAAGCCGATCAAAGAGATCGCGCGTGATTTACGGTTGTCGCGCAACACGGTGCGCAAGGCGATCCGTGCGCCGGAGGCGGATTTCAGCTACGAACGCAAGGAGCAGCCTCGACCGCAGACCGGGCCATTTCGCGAACGGCTGGACGAGTTGTTGGTGCAGAACGAGGAACGGCCCCGGCGTGATCGGCTACGGCTGACACGGATACACGATCTTCTGGAGCGTGAGGGTTTCACCGGCTCCTACGATGCGGTTCGGCGCTATGCGGCACGCTGGAAGCGCGAACGCCGGACCGACGGCGGCGATATGAGCAAGGTGTTCATCCCGCTCATGTTCCGGCCGGGTGAGGCCTATCAGTTCGACTGGAGCCACGAGGACGTGGAGATCGCCGGCAAGCCGATGCGGGTGAAGGTAGCTCATATGCGGTTGTGCTGGTCGCGGGCGCCGTATGTGCGGGCCTATCCGCGCGAGACCCAGGAGATGCTCTTTGACGCGCATGCCCGGGGCTTTGCCTTTTTTGGCGGGGTGCCGACGCGCGGCATTTACGACAACATGAAGACCGCGGTGACGAGCGTGTTCACCGGCAAGGAGCGGGTGTTCAACCGGCGCTTCCTGATCATGACGGATCATTATGGCGTCGAGCCTGTGGCTTGCAGCCCGGCGGCAGGCTGGGAGAAGGGACAGGTCGAGAACCAGGTCCAGACCAGCCGGGAGCGGCTGTTCAAGCCCCGGTTGCGCTTTGCCAGCCTCGAAGAGCTGAACGCCTGGCTGGAGGCCGAGTGCCGACGGTGGGCCGAGCGTTATGCCCATCCAGATCTGGAAGACATGACCATTGCGCAGGCGCTGGAGATGGAACGATCCTCGCTGCAGTCATTGGCCACGCCCTTTGACGGCTTCTTCGAGAGCGAACATGTGGCGAGCGCAACCTGCCTGGTGAGCTTCGATCGCAACCGATACTCGGTCATGGCGAGTGCGGCCCGGGAGGCGGTGCAACTGCGCGCCTATGCCGACAGGATCGTCATCCGTTGTGCAGGCCAAGCGGTTGCCGAGCATGCTCGCGTGTTCGGCCGCAACCAGACGGCGTTCAACCCTTGGCATTATCTGCCGGTCCTGATCCGCAAGCCGGGAGCATTGCGCAACGGCGCTCCCTTCCAGGACTGGGATCTTCCGCCGGCCCTGGCCCAACTGCGCCGCAAGCTGGGCAAAAGCGATGACGCAGATCGGCGCTTCGTCCGGGTGCTGGCAGCAGTGCCCGAAGATGGGCTGGAGGCGGTCGAAGCTGCCGTCCGCGAAGCTATGATGGCGGGTACGGCCAATGACGAAGTGATCCTCAACATCCTGTCGCGCCGACGCGAACCCCAGCCCACCCAGGCCATCAGCGTCCTGGTCGATCTGAAGCTCAAGCATCCGCCCATCGCCGACTGCGCGCGTTATGACATGGTGCGAGGCCTCGATGCAGCGGCATGAGATGTTGGCAGCCCTGAAGGGGCTGGGCCTAAAGGGCATGATCGCCGCGTTCGACGATGCCGTTACCAACGGCGTCCGTCGTGACCGGACCGCCATGGAGATGCTCGGCGACCTGCTCCGCGCTGAAGGCGCGCATCGAGAAGCCGCTTCGATCCGATACCGCATGACTGCGGCCAGGCTGCCGGCCATCAAGGATCTCGACGGCTTTGTGTTCGCCGATACACCGATCAACGAAAGCCTGGTGCGTTCACTCCATGCCGGTTCATTCCTGCCGGAAAGGCGCAATATCGTACTGGTTGGTGGCACCGGCACCGGCAAGACACATCTCGCGCTTGCCATCGCCGCTGCCGTGGTTCGTGCCGGGTCGAGAGGACGGTTCTTCAATACTGTCGACCTGGTCAATCGTCTGGAGGAGGAAACCCGGCAGGCCAAGGCTGGCAACCTGGCCGCCCAGATGGCCCGCCTGGACGTCGTGGTGCTGGACGAACTCGGGTATCTGCCGTTCGCCCGTTCAGGAGGGCAGATGCTGTTCCATCTGATCAGCAAACTCTATGAAAAGACCTCGGTGATCATCACCACCAATCTCGCCTTCGGCGAATGGCCGAGCGTCTTCCAGGATGCCAAAATGACAACGGCGCTGCTGGACCGCGTCACCCACCACTGCGACATTATCGAGACCGGCAACGATAGCTGGCGGTTCAAAAACCGAAGCTGAGACGAGGAAAAACCCCTTCCCCCGGACCCCCATCCCCGGCGGTTACCCCGGTGGGTCCACAGGCACCTCCCG
Organism: Sphingobium sp. 15-1; assembly: GCF_013375535.1. Taxonomy (GTDB): domain Bacteria; phylum Pseudomonadota; class Alphaproteobacteria; order Sphingomonadales; family Sphingomonadaceae; genus Sphingobium; species Sphingobium aromaticivastans. Next base: position 901,166 of record NZ_JABXJG010000001.1, on the reverse strand, counting down.
CGGACGCCGCCGCCAGCGCTCCTGACGGCGCGCGGCGGCGTCCGCGGGTCCCTCCTATGGACTACCGGGATAACCGCCGGCACTCACAAAAAGGGGGTCAATGTTGGGCGCCGATAGGGGGTCAACTTTGCGCGCCGGTTGACACTGACTATCCCTGACCGCCCGTGACGGCATAAATATAAGGATATTCAATTGGTTAGTTCGACTTTTGACGGCCTATGACGGCTTGTGGTGAGTCGTGTTTAAGGACACCCTGTCCGCCATCCCTTCCCTGAAGTCGGAAAATTGATCCCGGTTAAAGCGGGGCGATTTTCCCGGTGCTAGAATCGGCTCGTCCATCATCGGAGGTGACGATGTCTGGCGATACCGACGCCCGCTATCTGTTCCGGCGGGCGAGAGAAGAAACCGCGAAGGCCGAGGCCGCGGCGCGGCGAAGCGCATCATCGCAGGAAATCGCGGCCCATCGCGAACTCGCCCTGCGCTACAAGGTCAGGGCGTTGGCGCTATCCTGTCCGGATCAGGTTCTGCACGACGCAATGGAAAGAGAGCCGTGACCGGCTGACGGGAACTTTTGCCTGCGTCCTGAATTACTTAAAAAAAGCGCCCCCGGGCAAGGGATAGCCGGGAGCGCGACTTGTCTGCTGTCGGGCATCCAAATCCCGCTCCGCATAACAAGGGGCGGGCTTTTTGGCAATCTACCCAAAGGTAGAGGGTCAGCTTTCCGTAACGTAAACCTTATGGCGGAGGACCGGCCCTCCCCCTGGGGCAAAAAGCCCAATTGAAAATCCGCACAAAATGCCGCCATCTCTGCTGTGGACAGGATGGCATGACGATGGACGACCAGGACAGAATCTCAACGATGCAATCGGCGGCGGAAGATGGCGGGCGCTGGAAAAAGCGTTCACCAATCGAGACGGGACCGTTCGGCCGTTGCCCGCGCTGCGGCGAGGGTCATATCTTCCGGGGGTTCCTCACGGTGCGCGATCATTGCGAGGTTTGCGGGCTGAACTATGATTTTGCCGATCCGGCGGACGGACCGGCCGTGTTCGTACAACTGTTCGCCTGCGTGCCCGGCGTGGTCTTCATCATCATGCTGGAGATACTGGCGCGGCCGGGACTGTGGGTGCATCTGGCGGTTGGCGTTCCGGTGCTGATCCTGACGACGGTTCTGCCGCTGCGTCCGATCAAGGGATGGCTGATCGCCGCGCAATATGTGAACAAGGCGCAGGAAGCCGGCACCGCCCAATTATGGGCGAAACTGCATGGTGACCGGCCGGGCGACCAGGGATAACCCGTCGCCCTTGAGGATTTGATCCAGCGCCGGAGCTTTGACGGCGCGCTTAGCTGAGCGCGCCGTGGCAATGTTTGTATTTCTGGCCCGAACCGCAGGGGCATGGCGCATTGCGGCTGATGTCCAGATTGGCGAATTCTCCGCCCTGGCCGGCGCCCACAGGCGGACGCGGCAGGGTCGTGGTGATGCCGCTGATCTGGCCGCCGTCGATGTCGCCGCTATTATCCTCGCCCGAAAACGGATCGATATGGGTGGTGATGAAGTCGGGCAGCACCGGCAGGTCGAATTCCGGCAGCGGCTCCTCCATGCGGAACTGGACGCGGGCGATGGAGCCGGTCACGTCTTCGCGGATATTGCCCAGCATCCGCTCGAACAGGGCGAAGGCTTCCTGCTTATATTCGTTGATCGGCGTCTTCTGCGCATAGGCGCGCAGATGGACGACCTGACGGAGCGCGTCGAGGGTCGACAGATGCTCCTTCCAGTGATGGTCCAGGCTCTGGAGCAGGATCGACTTCTCGATCATGTGCCAGTTTTCGGGGTCGAGTTCCTTTACCTTATCGGCCACGGCCTCGTCGGCCAACGCCCTCAGCCGTTCCTCGATCATCTCAGGGTCGACATGATCCTCGGCCAGCCAGGCGTCGAAATCGGGTTCCAGGTTCAGCACCTCGGCCGTGCGGACCTTCAGCCGTTCCAGATCCCACTGTTCGGGATAGGTACCCGGCGGGCAGGAGGCGCCGACCAGATCGTTGACCGTCTCATGCCGCATGTCGGTGACGACATCGTCCACCGTCTCCGCATCCATGATGTCGCTGCGCTGCTCGTAAATGACCTTGCGCTGGTCGTTCATGACGTCGTCATATTCGACGACCTGCTTGCGGATGTCGTAGTTGCGCGCCTCGACCTTCTTCTGCGCGGTCTCGATCGCCTTGCTGAGCCACTTCGAGGGCGGCAGCGCCTCCCCATCCTCCAGATTGGAGCGGATCATCTTCGCGAACATGGTGTCCGGGCCGAAGATGCGCATCAGATCGTCGTCGAGGCTGAGATAGAAGCGCGACAGGCCGGGGTCGCCCTGACGGCCTGAACGACCGCGAAGCTGATTGTCGATGCGGCGGCTTTCATGCCGCTCGGTCGCCAGCACGAACAGGCCGCCGGCGGCGAGCACCTCCGCCTTTTCCGCTTCGATCTCGGCGTCGATGCGCGCGATGGCCGCTTCGCGTTCCGGCCCCTCAGGCATGTCGCGCAGTTCGTCCTCGACGCGCATCTCAAGGTTGCCGCCCAGCTTGATGTCGGTGCCGCGACCGGCCATGTTGGTGGCGATGGTGACGGCGCCCTTGCGGCCCGCCTGCGCCACGATATGCGCTTCGCTTTCATGGAAGCGGGCGTTGAGGACGGCATGCTTCACGCCCTCCTGGTTGAGAAACTCGGACAGCATTTCCGATTTTTCGATCGACACCGTACCGACCAGGACCGGCTGCCCTTGATCGGCGTGGATTTTGATGGTCTTGGCAATGCCGCGGAACTTGTCTTCCAGATTTTTGTAGAAGCTGTCTTCCTCATCGACACGCTGCACCGGCCGGTTGGTCGGGATGGTGACGACGTTCATCTTGTAGATTTCGAAAAATTCGGTCGCTTCGGTCGCGGCCGTGCCGGTCATGCCCCCCAGCTTCGGGTACATGCGGAAATAATTCTGGAAGGTGATGGAGGCGAGCGTCTGGTTTTCCGGTTCGATATTCACCGCTTCCTTGGCTTCCACCGCCTGGTGCAAACCGTCCGACCAGCGGCGGCCGTCCATCATGCGGCCGGTGAACTCATCGATGATGATGACCTTGCCGTCTTTGACGATGTAATCGATGTCGCGGCGGAACATGACGTTCGCGCGCAGCGCCTGATTGACGTGGTGGACGACGGCGGTGTTTTCGAAATCATAGAGGTTGGCGCCCTGAAGCAGCCCAGCTTCCTCCAGCATGCGCTCGATCTTCTCGGTCCCGTCCTCGGTCAGGGTGACGGTGCGCTGCTTTTCGTCCTTCTCATAGTCGCTCTCGTCCAGACGCTTCACGATGGCGTCGACGGAGACATAGAGTTCCGACTTGTCGTCGGTGGGACCAGAGATGATCAGCGGCGTGCGCGCTTCGTCGATCAGGATCGAGTCCACCTCGTCGACGATGGCGAAGTTGAAGGGCCGCTGCACCATTGAAGCGCGGTCGTACTTCATATTGTCGCGCAGATAGTCGAAGCCAAGTTCGTTGTTGGTGGCGTAGGTGATGTCGGCGTTATAGGCCTCGCGCCGCTGGTCTTCCGACAGGTTGGGCACGATGACGCCGGTGGTGAGCCCCAGGAAGCGATAGACCTGCCCCATCCATTCGCAGTCGCGGCTGGCGAGATAGTCGTTCACGGTGACGACGTGGACGCCCTTTCCTTCCAGCGCGTTCAGATAGGTGGCGAGCGTCGCGACCAGCGTCTTGCCCTCGCCGGTGCGCATTTCCGCGATTTCGCCGCGATGGAGGACGATGCCGCCGACCATCTGCACGTCATAATGGCGTTGGTGAAGGGTCCGCTTCGCCGCTTCGCGCACGGTGGCGAAGGCTTCAGGCAACAGGTCGTCGAGCGTCTCGCCCTGCGCCAGCCGCTCCCGGAATCGAACGGTCTGCGCCGTCAATTCCTCATCGGTCATGGCGGAGATGGTGGGTTCGAAAGACGCGATCTGTTCGACGGTCTTGCCCAGCGACTTTACATAGCGGTCGTTGGAGGAGCCGAAAATGGACTTGGCGAGTGCGCCGAACATGCAAGTTCCTGACAAAAGGGGACGCGCGCGCCCTTAAGTCGACGCACGCAGACATGCGCGGCGATTTAGGGGGCGCACAGGCGTTAGTCAATCAGAGCAGGCATGTCGCGACGGTGCAATAGGGCGCAGCAAGGCAGATTTCCGGTGCGAAACGATCGGGACAAGCGGATATTGGTGGATCGCGACGTCTTGTGCCAAAGCCCTGGAGAATGAGAGGCGTTTGACGATGGTTCCCGGCCCTGCCCGCGCGAAGTTGCGTGGCGCGACTTTTATGATTCTGGCGCTGATTGCCGCCCTGTTCTGGTTCGGGATCACGGCCCTCGCCACGCCTTTCGACCATGATGAGAGCCAATATATAACGGGCGCCTGGTTCAGCTCGCACATGCTGATCTATCGCGACTTCCTCTATCTTCAGCCGCCGCTGCACGCCTGGCTGTTCGCGCCGCTCGGCTGGATATTCACAGGAAATATGCTGGTGGCGATGCGGCTCGCCACGGCCGTCTGTGCCGTGGGTGCGCTCCTGCTGCTTTGCCTCATGCAGCGGCTGGCGGGGATTTCACGCGGCAGCGCCGCCATCGCGACCGCCTGCATGGCCGCGACGGCCGCGTTCCAGTTCACCGCCAGCGTGACCCGCAACGACATGCTGCCGACCATACTGGCCACGCTGGCGATGCTGCTGATGATTAGCGCGCTAAATATTGGGCGGCGTCGCTTCTGGTTCTGCGCGGGAATAGCCTTTGGCCTTGCGATTACCGCCAAGCTCAATTTCATTCCGCTGGGCGCCGCCGCGGGGGCATTCGCCCTGATGCATCATCGCCGCCATGCGCCCTGGCTGGCCCTGGGCGCATCAATGGGAATCGCACCGATGCTGATGGCCTGGGCCATGGCGCCAGCCGCCTTTTCCTATGGCGTCATCACCTTTGCCGCGACCGGCCCCTTCGCCTGGTACGCGGCCAATGGCGCGGGCGACGAGCTGGCATGGGGCGAGAAATTCGGGGATCTCGCGAAATATCTGTGGAGAGGCCCTGCCTTGGCGAGCCTTTTGCTGATCATCGGCCATGGCTGGACGAATCGCGGGCGCCCCTTCGCGCCGGAGCGTCGGCTCGCCTGTTGGTTGATCGGCGGCGGGCTGGTCGGCGCCGCTTTGCCGACGCCCTCGCAGCTTCAATATGTCATGCCGCTGCTGCCGCCATTGGGCCTGGCGCTCGGCTATCTGTTGGAGGATGCGCGCTCATGGCGCGGGATCATGCGGCCCGCTCTGATCGGCTTGCTCTGCCTAGCCGCCTTGCCGGGACTCTTGCCGGCGGGTCGGCATGTCGTGGCCATGACGCGCCACGGATCGCCCATATTGGCGGCGAGCGCCAATGCCCGCTGGGCCGGCGCGCAGGTACGCGCGCTGACCGGCGATGACGAGATCGCCAGCCTCTCGCCCCAGCTATTGGTCGACAGCGGCCTGAACATCGACCGGCGCTTCGCCCCAGGGCCTTTCGCCTATCGGACGGGATGGACGATGGACAAGGCGCAAGCCCGCAGCATCAACGCGATGATTCCGGCGACGCTGACGGATATGGACCGCGACCCGCCCGAGGCGATCCTGGTCGGTTATGAAATGGGCACGCGCAAATTACCCCTGCGGCCCGATGACGGCCTGATCGCTTATGCCAGGCAGCGCGCCTATCGGATGCTGGCCATGCCGGATGGCGTCGGAAAGCTCTATATCCGCCCATCTCGCCGTTGACGGGCGGGCATATTGCGCTAAGCGACGGGCATGACCGAACGCTCGCCCCTTGCCCCCGCCGCTTTTCCCGATCTTCCGCCCATTGCGGGCGTCACGGCACGCGTGGCGCGGGCGCGCTACAAAAATTGGGACCGCTGCGACCTCACCTATGTCGAACTGAGCGAAGGGACAGCGGTCGCGGGCGTCACGACGCAGAGCAAATGCCCCTCCCCCGAGGTCGAATGGTGCCGGGACGCGATTCCGCTGGGGTCAGCGCGGGCTCTGGTGGTGAATGCGGGCAACGCCAACGCCTTTACCGGGCATCGCGGCCGCGCCGCCGTGGAGGCGATCGCCGCCAAGGTCGCCAATCATCTCGACTGCCAGCCTTCGGACATCTTCATCTCCTCAACCGGGGTGATCGGCGTTCCATTGCCGGTGGACAAGGCGGAGGCAGGGCTGGAAGCCGCCTTCACCGCCACGCCCTGCGGCTGGGAGGATGCGGCGACGACTATCGGCACGACCGACACCTATGCCAAGGGCGCCCATGCCTCCGCCATGATCGGCGGCACGCGGGTCGAGCTGGTCGGCATCATCAAGGGATCGGGGATGATCGCGCCCGACATGGCGACGATGCTGGGCTATATCTTCACTGACGCGGCCATCGATCCGATGCTGTTGCAGCAGATGCTGTCCGCCGCCAACCGGAAGACCTTCTCCTGCATCACGGTCGACAGCGACACCTCGACCAGCGACACGGTGCTGGCTTTCGCGACGGGCAAGGCGGGCAACGCACCGCTCGCCTCCATGGAGGATGCGGGGGCCGATGCCTTCGCGGCGGCTTTGGGCGATCTCTGCCGCCAGCTTGCGCATCTGGTGGTGCGCGACGGCGAAGGGGCAACGAAGTTCGTCGAGATCAGCGTCGAGGGCGCGGAAAGCGACGCCAGCGCGCATCGCATCGCCCTTTCCATCGCCAATTCGCCGCTGGTGAAGACCGCCATTGCGGGCGAGGACGCCAATTGGGGCCGCGTGGTCGCCGCCATCGGCAAGGCGGGCGAGCCTGCCGACCGGGACAAGCTCTCCATCCGCTTCGGCGCGACTCAGGTGGCTTCGGGCGGGCTGGCGGTCGAGGGCTATGACGAAGCCCCGGTTGCCGCGCATCTCAAGGGGCAGGACATATTGATCGGCGTCGATCTGGGTCTGGGCGATGGCCGGGCGACGGTATGGACCTGCGACCTGACGCATGGCTATATCTCGATCAACGCGGACTATCGTAGTTAAACATAGGCGTAGTTAAACATAGGCGTAGTTGAGAATAAGGCGGAGCTGATGCCGACCGAACTGCACGAGCCGGTCGTCGCGCTGATGCGCGAAGTGGCGCGGGACATCGTGATGCCGCGCTACCAGAATCTCGCCAGCCATGAGGTCAGCGAGAAGGCGGCCGACGACTTCGTCACCATCGCGGACAAGGAAAGCGAAATCCGGCTGGCCGAGGGGCTATCCGCCATTCTGCCGGAAGCGGGCATCATCGGGGAAGAAGCCTGCGCCGCCGATCCCGCCATATTGGATCGCGCTGGCGAAGGGCTGAACTGGATCATCGATCCCATCGACGGGACCGGGAATTTCGCAGCCGGAAAGCCGCCCTTCGGCATCATGGTCGCGCTGGCCGATGCGGGGACGATCCTGGCGGGATGGATATTGGACCCGCTGACCGGGCGTCTGTGTCATGCCATATTGGGCGCGGGCAGTCATATCGACGGCGAGCAGGTCTATGCGCGGGAAAGCGGCGAAAAGCTGCCGGTCGCCGCGCTCGCCGTCTATTTCATGACGGAAGAGGAGCGCGCCGACATCAGGCGCCGGTCGGAGGGCAGCTTCCAACTGGTCGATATTCCCCGCTGCGCCGCCGAGCAATATCCGCGCCTGGTGCTGGGACAGAATGACGTATCGGTCTTCGCGCGCACCTTGCCCTGGGATCATGCGGCGGGAACGCTGTTCCTGAACGAAGCGGGCGGCCAGTGCCAGCGGCTGGACGGATCGCCTTATGTCGTGGGCGATCTGCGGCGCGGGCTGCTTGGGGCTTCATCCCCGCGCCTTTGGGATCTGGCGGCGGACCGGCTGTTCCGCTGAAAATAGGGAAGGACGGATATGCTGACGATCTGGGGACGGCTCAACTCGCATAATGTGAAGAAGGTCGCCTGGTTCGCCGGCGAAATCGGCCTTCCCCATGTCCGCCACGATGTCGGCGGCCAGTTCGGCATGAGCGACGCCTATGTGGCGATGAACCCCAACCGGCTGATCCCGACCATCGAGGATGGCGATGTCGTGCTGTGGGAATCCAATGCGATCCTGCGCTATCTGGCGGCTCGCCATGCGCCGGACAGTATGTGGCCGTCCGATCCGGCGGCGCGGGCGCAGGGCGACAAATGGATGGACTGGCAATTCAGCTTTGCCGATGCGCAGCGGGGCGCCTTCGTCAATCTCGTCCGCAGGAAAGCGGAAGATCGGGACGCTGCGGCGGTCGCGGAGTCGGCGCGGCAATCGGGAGAGGCCATGCAGTTACTCGACCGCGCTTTGGCCGGGCAGCCCTGGCTGTCGGGCCAAAGCTTCGGCGTCGCGGACGTGCCGATGGGCGTCTATGCTCACAGCTTCTTCACGCTGGCGATTGAGCGGCCCGACGTGCCGCATGTGCGCGCCTGGTATGACAGGCTGCGCGAACGGCCGGCTTATGCCGAGACGGTCATGATCCCGCTGACTTAAGACTAAGTGCTCCTGCGAAGGCAGGAGCACTTTATGGGAAAGGCCATGACGGGCCTTTCCCGACACGGCATCAGAGAACGCTTTCGATCCAGCCCTTGAGCGCGCTCTTGGGCGCCGCGCCGACCTTGGTCGCGGCGGCTTCGCCATTTTTGAAGAGGATCATCGTCGGGATGCCGCGCACGCCATATTTGCCGGGCGCGTCGGGATTTTCGTCGATATTGATCTTCGCGATGACGACCTTGTCAGCCAGTTCGTCGGAAATCTCTTCCAAAGCCGGGCCGATCATCTTGCACGGGCCGCACCATTCCGCCCAGAAATCGACAAGCACGGGCTTGTCCGCATCGATGACGTCCTGCTGGAAGCTGAGGTCGGTGACTGCCTTGGTAGCCATTTTGGGTATCTCCTTCGGTTGGCAGCTATTTAGGACGGTGTCGCATCCGTCTCAACGGTCGGAAGCGGCAAATTCTCCTGCGCGGATGGAAAGCCCGGCTTGTGCCGCGCCAGCAGCTCCGGCGGCAGGGTAATCAGCCGGGGAGCCGCGGTGTAGAGCAGCCCCGCCTCGATCCGGCGGCCGGGGAAGATCACCTGCAAGGCGGCGGCATAAGCGGCCATCTGCCGGACATGGGCCAGCGGGACCTCCTCCACGGCGAGCGGCGATATGCGCCCGGTCTTGAAATCGGCCAGTTGCACCAGCTCGTCCCCGATGCGCAGCCGGTCGACGGTTCCAGCGATCACCGCTTCCCCCACGACGGCGGCGATGGGCGCCTCCGCCAGCGCATCCGGCCCGAAAAGCGTGGCGAATTGCGGGTCTTCGATCACGCGTAGCGCCTGTTCGATGACGTCATGCCGCCGCGCCGCATCGCCAAGCCCCTGCTGCGCCAGCCAATTGTCGGCGCGAGCGCGGCGGCTGTCAGGCGGCACATCGGCCAGCCGCTCGAACAGCCGGTGCAGCCAGCGGCCGCGCTCAGCCGCATCCCGCATCGCCGGGGTCGGCGGCGGATAAGGCACATCGTCCTCCACCGCTGCCGAAGGCGCCAGAGGGCGCGGCGGCCGGGCTTCAACAGGCGCGGGCTTGCGAAGCCAGGTAGGCTCCCCATGAACCGTTCCGCTTTCCGCAACAGCGGATTCCGCTGCTTTGGGAGGAAGAATCTCCCTCCCTCGCCAACTGCGGCGCGCACCCCAGAACGGATCGGCCTCCCATTCCGCCTCCAGCGAGACCAGCGCGCCCTCGACGGCGGCATACCAGCTCTCGGGCTTGACCTCCCCCCTGGCCCGGGGGCCAAGCGAGCCGGTCACGACCAGCCGTTCCTCCGCCCGCGTCAGCGCGACATAGAGCAGCCGCCAATGTTCGGCCCGTTCGACGGCGCTCGCTTCCTCCGCCACCCGGCCTATTTCGCCCTGCCGTTCCGCCTTGCGCGGCGCGATGATGGGCAGGCCATTCCACTCCAGCGAATCCGCGCGATTGCCCGCATCCGGATCGAGGCAGGCATCGGCCAGGATGACGATGGGCGCCTGCAAGCCCTTGGCGCCATGCACTGTCAGCAAGCGAAGCATATCCCCCTGAGCGGCGGCATCCCGCACGATCTCCACCTCGCCCCGGTCGAACCAGTCGATGAAGCGCTGGAGCGAGGGATAATCGTCATTCTCGAAGGCGAGCGCGGCGTTCAGCAATTCCTCGATCGGATCGACCGCTTCGGACCCGAGACGCTCGATCAGCCGGCGACGGCCATCCATCTGGCCGGACAGGATCGCCTCCAGATAGCGATAGGGAGTGGTGAAGTCGGCCTGCCCCAGCAGCCCCCGCAAAGGCTCCAGCAGCGCGGCGTCCAGCGTCTGCGTCAGATGCTGCCACAGCCCGACGCGGCGGCCGATGAGGCGGTTCATCAGCTCGTCCTGCGTCCAGCCGATCAGCGGCGACACCAGCAAAGCGGCCAGGTTCAGATCATCCTCCGGCTGCACGGCGAAACGCAACGCTGCCAGTAGATCGCGCACTGCCAGCGGCGCGTTCAACCGCAGGCGGTCGATGCCCGCTACAGCCACCTTCTCCTCATAAAGCCGCGCCACGATCAGCCGCGCCAGTTCGCTACGGCGGCGGACCAGGATCATGATGTCGCCCGCCGTCACCGGGCGGCCCCGGCTCTCCAGCATCAGCCCGTCATCGATCCACTGCCTGATTTGGCGCGCAATGGTCTGCGCCAGCACCCGTTCCTGATCGGCGGCCCAATCCTCCTCCCCCTCGGCATCGTCGGACAGGCCCGCGATCACCGGTTTCCACAGCAGCACTTCGCCGGGAAAGCGGTTCGCGCTGACATGCCGGACTTCGCCCGCATCCAGCCCGAAGCGCTCAGCGCTCAGCGTCGCTATGGTGCGGTCGACCACATCCAGCACGGCGGGGGTAGACCGGAAGCTGTGCTGGAGCGAAAGGTCGTGAAAAATATGGCTCGCATCCTCCGCATGGCGTTGGAAGACGATCTGCGCGGCGCGGAAAGCTTCGGGGCTGGTGCCCTGAAATCCAAAGATGGCCTGCTTGAAATCGCCCACGGTGAAGATGGTGCGGACCCTGTCGCCCTTTGCTCCCTCGCCCGCGAAAAATTCCGCCGCCAGCGCGCCGACGATCTGCCACTGGTCGACATTGGTGTCCTGCGCCTCATCGACCAAAATATGGTCGATGCGCTGATCGAGCTTATAGCGTATCCAGTCGGCAATGCCGGGCTGGGACAGGAGTTGCGCGGTGTTGGCGATCAGATCGTTGAAATCGACCGCCCCCGCCAACTGCTTCGCCTCCGCATAGGCGCGCGCGTAGATGCGACCGGCATGCAGCGCCTTGGCCAGCAGCGCGGCATAGGCGGCGCGGAGCCGAAGCCCCAGCAATTCGGCGCAGCGCCCATGCATGCGCGCAATCGCCTCGCCATAGCCGTCGACCTGCGGCGCCCAACCCTTGCCGGTCGAGATCAGCTCACCGTCGGCCTTGGCCCAGACGGCGTGGAGATCGGCCAGCGTAGCGGCCCGCTCCGCCGGATCGAGGTTCCGCCAGCGCGCAATCCGGTCGCAGCGCTCCAGCGCCCGTCCGGTACCCCAATCCGCATTGGCCTGCGCGATCCAGATGAGCGTACGCATGTCGAACAGATCGTCCGCGCACTGCTCCGCGATATGCGCGTCAATGTCGCCCTCGGGCAGCCCCATTTCCCGCATCAGCCAGGGCGCAATATCCTCCGGCAGAGCCTCCAGCGCATCCAGCCGGGCGGCGCAGCGCAGCAGGAAATTCTCCGCGCCGCTCTCCCCCATGCGCAGGCTGAGTGCCTGCAAGGCCTCGATCAGCACGTCGTCGCCCTGTTCCTGCGCGACCACCACCATGTCGGCCAGCGTCTGGCGCGCCAGCACCGCCTGCTCCCGCTGGTCGAGCGGCCGGAAGCCGGGCGGCAGGTCAGCCTCCAGCGGAAAGGCCGTCAGCAATTGCTGGCAGAAGCCGTGAATGGTCTGGATGCGCAGGCCGCCGCCGGTCGATTCCAGCACCTCGGCAAAAAGGCGGCGGGCGACGTCCTGCATCTCCTGCCCATGATCCTCGCCAAGCGCCATCAGGTCGGCGGCAAGGGCGGGGCCGCTCATCTGCACCCAGGCGGCGAGCCGGTCGTGGACGCGATCCGCCATTTCCGCCGCGCCCGCCTTGGTGAAGGTGAGGCAGAGGATATTTTCCGGCCGCACCCCCTGGAGCAGCAGGCGGAAGACGCGCGCGGTCAGCACATGGGTCTTGCCCGTGCCCGCCGATGCCGACAGCCACACATGGGCGTCGGGCGCGGCCGCCTGCGCCTGGGCGCCGGCCAGCGGTTGCAGGGCCTTCGCCTTTTCAGCCATCGTCGCGGCCATACCATTCCTCCAGCCGCATGAGCTGGTCATAATCCCCATAATTGGCGACTTCCGGGTTCACCTGCGCATCGAAGGGCGCCCCGCCGGTAAGCCACGCCCCAGCAATATCCTCGAACTGGGCGTGGACCAGGGAGGTGAAGTCGGCGGTGATGATCTTGTCCCGCTTGCCCAGGGCGTCGACCGGGCTTTCGCGATAGCCGAAGGCGTCGCCCTTTTTGGCGAGCGACCAATATTCGAAGCCGCCCGCCACCGGACCTGCATCCGTACCGGGAAAGCCGTCATGCTCCGCGATCAGGCCTAGCAGGCCGAGCTGGAGCGCATAGCCCGCCTTGACCTGCCGCGCGCTGGGGGGCTTGCCGGTCTTATAATCGACGATGCCGAGCTTCCCGTCCGGCAACAGGTCGATGCGGTCGGCCTTGCCGGTCAACGTCACCCCCGCGATCTCCGCCCGGCCTTCGATCTCGACCGAGAGGATCTTGCGGCCCGCGGCAAGATCGCTCGCCACCTCCGCGGCAATCCAGCGGATCGCTTCGATCAGACGCGGCTGCCAGAGCGCTTTCAGCAGGGGGTGGACGTCCGGCCGGTCAAACATTGCCCGCGCCCGGGCTTCCAGATCGGCCAGGTCGCTACTGCCTCCCTCTGCCCATTGCTGGAGGATTTCATGCACCGCCGTGCCGCGCCAGGCCGGCCCGGCGTCGGCATCCACCGGATCAAGCCGGGCGAGGCGCAGGATGCGCTTGGCGTAGAAGGCATAAGGGTCGGCCTTCAACCGGTCGACATCGGTGACGGGAATGACCTTCGGCCGCACCGACAGCGGCGGCACAGGAGCGGGTCGGCTGGCGGGCCTATGATCCGCCGCATGATCGATCGCCTGCGCCAGCACAGCATAGCGGTCAGCGCTTTTCCATTGCGGCCCCGCCATAGCCTTAAGCCGCAGCCAGAAGCGCGAGGCGACCGCCGGACCACCCGATCCCCGCCTGGCGCGGGTAATGAGGATTTGCGGCGCGCCCAGAGCACTGGCGAAATCATGAGCGGCAAGGCCGATGCGGCTTTCCAGCCCTGGAAGGCCGATCTCCCGCCGGATGCGCGGGGCCAGCCAGGGATCGGGCGCGGGCAGGCCCGGCCAGGTGCCCTCGTTGAGCCCGCCCAGGATCATGAGGTCGGTCTGCACCAGCCGCGCTTCGATCAGACCCAGGATGCTGATGCGCGGATGCCCGCCCTGCGGCGGACGGACCGACACGCCGCCCAGAAGATGGTCGAACAACGCAGGCAATGCGCGTATGTCGGCCTGACGCGGCCCCTCGCTGGCGGCTTCCTCCATCTCTGCGAAGAGGTCGGCGGCGGCATGCCCCTGATGCCCGGCCCAGACCGCATCGTGCGACAGCCGTCCGGCATGTTCGCGAATGGCGGCCAACTGTCCCGCGAGGTCGGGAGCTGCCAGAAAGGCCTGCTCCAGCGGCTCCAGCAGGACGCGGGCCTCCGCCCACCACTGCCGCGTGCGGGCGCGAAGGATGCGCTGCCGGTCTTCGCCCTCGCGCTCGGCAAGCAGCAGGTCGAGTCCAACGATCCCAGCCTGCGGCCGTGGCCCGCGCAGCAGCAGGTCGAGCCCGCGCACGCCCTCCAGCCAGCCAAGCCTTTCGTCCCCGCGCATGACCAGCGGATGCTTGAGCAGCGTCAGCAGCGCAACCGGCGCGAACCGCTCTGCCAGAGCCTCCGCCATGGCGATCAGCAAGGTTCCGGGCGGCAGGCGCGACAGCGGTTGCCCTGCGGAATCGTCCGCCTCTATGCCCCAGCGCCGCAGATGCGCGGACACGCGGGTCGCCAATTGCCGGTCGGGCGTCACCAGCGCGGCGGTGCGGCCCGGCGTCTCGACCGCTTCGCGCAGGGCGATGGCGATGGCCTGTGCCTCCTCGCCCGGCGTCGCGACCTCCAGCGCCTCCACCCCCGCGAGCGAACGGTCGGCGGTCTTGAGGTCGCGCCAGCGGCTGGTCAGACGCGGCGGCAGCATGGCGTTGGAGATATTCCGCCCCCTGACGGCGCGGGCGTCATGCTCGCTGCCCCAGCGCCAGAGCGCCACATCGTCCCGCGTCGCGCTCATGCGGTCGAGCAGGCGCTTCAAGGCATATTGGGGATGGGTTTCGTGCCCGGCGGGGGCGCGGCCGGTCAGCGGATCGGCATCGAAGGGACCGATGGCGTCCCAGGATTCCTCGTCCATCTCCTGATCCAGACCGGCAAAGACGACAGCGCCCTTGGGCAGCACCGCGATCCGCCGGAGCAGCATGGCGACCGCCGGAGCCGTGGTGGACATGCCCGCAGCAAGAACGAATCCCTCGGGCGGCGCCTTCGCCCAACGCGCCGCCACGCGATCCAGCAGCCGGTTGCGACGATCCGCCAGATCGATGCAACCAAGCCGCGCCAGTTCCTCCGGCCATTGCGCCAGCAATATGCCGAACAGCTTCAGCGATGTCTGCCAATGCTGCGACAGCTCGTCCGACAAGCTGAGGTCGGCCAGCGCGCTGACCGACAGCCGCTCCACCTGCATCTGGTCGAGCACCGCGCCAAGCGCCTGGGCAAGCTTCAACGCCTGCCCCGCGTCGACCGGGTGCGCCGAAGCCTGCTGCACCATCCGCGCCAGGATCATCTGGCGGCGCATCGGCGCTATGGCGGGCGGCACCGGATCATCCTCGCCCAATGGATCGAGCGCGCCGCCCACCTGCTCGCCCAGATCGGGATCGCCCAATGCGACAAGGCGCGGCAAGAGCAATCCGCCGCCCGACTTCCGCACGAAAGCGTCGCTGACCGACCGGATGGCGCGATTATTGGGCAGCAGGATCATGCCCTGCGCCAGCCGCATCGGATTGTCGCCATGCCGGGCGAGGATGCCCGCTACCAGCGCGTCGGAGAAAGCGCGGTGCGCCGGAATGTTGAACAGGGCCGGGCGGGTGCGATCACCCATGGGCCAGCATCGACTCCACGACCGGAATGGCCTGCGGCGTGCCGACGTCGAACCACAGCCCCTGGTGCGAAACGCCATAGAGGCGCCCCGCCTCTATCGCCCGGTTCCAGAAGATATTGGTGGAGAAGACCTCCGACGGCGGATCGGCCAGCAAAGTGGGCGACATGATCTGGACCCCGGTGAAGACGAAGGGCGCGACATGGGACGCCTTCCGCCGCGTCAGCCGACCGTTCGCGTCCATGTGGAAATCGCCCGGCCCCCGGTGGCAATTGGCGCGGGCCAGCGGCACCAGCAGCAACAGCGCGTCCATCCGCTCCGGGTTCCAGATCTTCCGCATCATGCCCAGCGTTTCCTGCGGCCCGTCGATCCACAGATTGTCGCTGTTGGCGCAGAAAAAGGGCGCGTCGCCCAACTGATCCTTGGCATGGATCAACCCGCCGCCCGTTTCCAGCAGCTTCCTGCGCTCATCGGAAATGGCGACTTGCATGACGCCATTGCAGTGCGCCTGAAGATGCGCCTCGACCGTATCGGCCAGATAATGGACATTGACCACTACCTTCCGGATGCCGCCCGCCGCCAGCCGGTCCAGCGCATGATCCATCAGCGGCTTGCCCGCCACCTTGACCAACGGCTTGGGACGGGTCGCGGTCAGCGGGCGCATGCGCTTGCCCAGTCCGGCGGCCATCAGCATCGCGGTGTCGATCATGCGGAGGCGAAATCCTCTAAGGCGCGATGGCGCTTTTCGGCGGGGATGTTGGCCGCAAACCACGCCGCCACGGGGGCCAGCGCGGGATGGGCGAGGTCGCGTTCCAGCAAGTCCCACATGCGCGGCAGATAGGACAGATAGCGCGGCTTGCCGTCGCGCTTCCACAGGCGGGTGAAGATGCCGATGATCTTCGCGTTGCGCTGCGCCCCCAGCACGGCATAAGCGGCGTCGAAATCGGCCGGGGGATTGGCGATAGCGCGATAATGGTCGAGCATCGCCGCCTCCAGCGCGGGCGGCACGTCGCGCCGCGCATCCTGGAGCAATGAGACGAGATCATAGGCCGGATGCCCGGCCAGCGCGTCCTGGAAATCGAGCAGGCCCAGCCCATGCGACGCCGCCCGATCGATCAGCATGATATTTTCCGCATGATAATCGCGCAGCACCGTGACGACCGGGCTGGCCGATCGCTCGACCAGCGGCAGCACGGCGTCCCATGCCGCGACATAACCCGCCTCATCCACCGGCAGGCCGATGGCGGGACAATACCATTCTGTCAGCAATCCCGCTTCCCGCTGATAGACGGCGCGGTCATAGGGCGGCACCTCGGCGGCGGGCAGGCAATGCAGCGCCGCCAGCAGGTCAACGGCGCGGCGATACACATCCCCTTCGGCGTCCGGCACGTCCTCGACATGCTCCTTGACGCGCAGGTCACCGAAATCTTCGATCAGGACGAGTCCTTCTTCCAGATCGCGCGCCAATATTCGCGGCGCGGCAAAACCGTTCGCCGTCAGATGCTCGGCAATGGCGATGAAAGGGCGCGGGTCCTCATGCGGCGGCGGCGCATCCATCAGCACCGCCCGGCGGGCACCGTCGATCACCCGGAAATAGCGGCGGAAGGACGCATCCCCGGCCAGCGGCACGATGGCGGCATGCCCCCACCCCGCTTGCGCGAGAAAAGCGGGAGCGGCGACGGGCGGGATCATATCTGTGACCATCGCTCCGTCCAAGCGCCCGGCACGTCCGCTGTCAAGCGCCGAGCGCCGTCGGGTTCGATGGTGATGTGGAACCGCAGCGCGTCAGGCCATGCCTCCTCGCCCAGCCGATCGGGCCATTCGACGATCAGCAGGCTGTCCGTCAGATATTCGTCCAGCGCCAGTTCCTCCGCCTCTTCTGGCCCATCGAGCCGGTAAAGGTCGACATGAGCGACGGGCAGGCGGACTTCCGGAATTTCATAGGGCTGGACGATGGCGAAGCTGGGGCTCGGCGCTTCCCCCTCCAGCCCCAATCCCTCTAATATGCCCCGAGCGAGCGTCGTCTTGCCCGCGCCCAGCTCACCTTCCAGCGCGATCACGTCACCGATGCGGACAAGGGCCGCCAGACGATGCCCGAGCGCCAGCATCTCGACCTCTCCGGCCAGGACGATCTCACCCTCAGCCACGGGGCAGCTCGATCACGACCATGGTGCCCTGTCCCGGTTCCGACACCAGTTGCAGCGTCCCGCCATGCGCCTGCGCCAATTGCCGGGCGAGCGGCAGGCCGATCCCCGCCTTGCCGCCATTGCGCGCCTGTTCGGTCCGGGAGGAGGCATCGAAGATCGTCGCCTGCCGCTTGGCGCTGATGCCCGGCCCATTGTCCGAGACGACAAGACGCGCATTGTCCGCCGTCCCGTCACCATGCAGCAGCACCCGGCCGCCCCGGCTGCAATAGCGCACCGCATTTTCCAGCAGATGATCCAGCGCTTGGCCGATCCGGCGCTTGTCACCCTGCACAATGCCCAGGCTGGACTGGAGCGACATGGCAAGGTCGATCCCCTTGGCAGTGGCGTCGCCCTTGATCCGCGCCACGGCGTCGCGCGCCTCCACCGCGAGGTCGACTGGCGCCTTTTCGATGGGCAGCATGCCCGCCTCGCCCTGCGTCAGATCCAGCACATTGTCGATCAGCATGGAAAGCCGGTTGGTGCTCTGCAATATGCCGTCGACATATTCCTTGGCGGAGGCGCTCATCTCCCCCGCATAGCCCGCGCTCATCATCTCCGCGAAACCGGCGATGGTGGTAAGCGGGGTGCGCAACTCGTAGCTCATATTGGTGACGAAGGCGGTCTTCACCTTGTCCGCCTGCTCCAGCGCGTCGTTGCGGTCACGCAGCACCTGCTCCACGCGGCGGCTGTCGGTGACGTCGAGCATGGTGAACAACGCATTGCCGTCCGGCAGCGGAATGGCGGCGAATTCGAAGATGCGCCCGTCCGCGAAGCCGACATGGCCGACGCGCTGCTTGCGCTCCACCGTGGCGGCGCGCACCAGTTCACGGACGAGATTCGCCTGCTGCGGCTTGGCAAGGCGCGTCTGAACCGCCCGCATCAGTTCATCGATGCGCGGATGCTTGGCCAGCAAGTCTTCCGACACGTCCCAGATCGACCGGAACCGGCTGTTCCAGAGGTGCAGGCGCCCGTCGGAGGAAAAGACGCCGATCGATTCGAACAGATTGTCGAACGTCGCCGTGCGGACGCGGAGCAGCGTGTCGCGCGCACTCGACAATTGCACCTGCTCAGTCCGATCCTCGAAGATCAGCAGCAGCCCGCCATCGGGCAGCGGCTGGGCATAGACGCGCAAATGCGTGCCGTCGGCCAGCAGCCAATTCTCCTCACGCGGATCGGGCGAAAGAAACCAGTCGCGCCTTTCCGCCCGCCATGCCGGGAAATCGCGATTCTCGGGCAAGCGCCGCGCCTCCCGCATCTGGTCCAACACCCGTTCGAACAGCGGATTGTCGGCCAGCCGCTCCTGATCCAGCCCGAACAGGCTCATGAAGGGCTGGTTCCAAAAGCGCAGCGCCCGGTCCGATCCGAAGCGCGCCACGCCCGCGGACAGGCGGTCCAGCAGGTCGCGCTGCGCCGCCTCCAGCCGCCGATGTTCGACGCGGGCCTGCTCCAGATCATTCTGGTCCATCGCGAAACCTGCCACGCCCGCCGCACCGAGCGGAACGTCGACGACACGCATGGTCCGCCTTTCGCCGTCGATCGTCGCGGGAACCATGCGCTCGACGGGTGCGCCGTCCGCAAGCGTCTGGGCGGCGGCGGCCTGCGGCGTGAGGCCGCCGACCGTCTCGACCAGTTCGGTGCCATGGGCAATGACTTCGCGGGCGCTCTCGCCGTCCACCGCGCGGACATAAGCCGTGTTGACGAGGCTCAGCCGCATGTCGGCCGTGCGATGCCACATTGGAAAGGGCGCAGCCTCCACCAGCCCCGCCAGCGCCTCCAGCGCCTCGCGAAGCTGATCGACCTTGCCCTTCAGCGTCTGGATTTCCGACTGGCTGTCGGTCGCGTCGAAAATCCAGAGCACGACGCTGCCGCTTTCCGCCAGCACCGGCCCGGCCGGCGCGCCCCGCACCAGCAACAGCCGCGACGAATCGACGCCCCGCACCGGCAGCGCGAAGCTGCGGCCTGCACGCTGGGCGGCGGCGATTTCCTGCGCCAGCGCGGCGGCGTCATCCGCTTCCAGGCCGCCGTCGGGCGCAGTCAGTTCGGAGAGGAAGGCCGGCACCCTCTCCTTGCCCAGCCATTTGGCCAGGCGATCGGCCGCTTCCAGCCTGCCGTCGGGATGCACGACAATGGGCGCGGCCGGCGCGGAAGCGAGCAGAACCGACAACCGATCCAGCTTTCCCTGGGCCTGCATGCCTTCGCGACGCCGCCGCTGGCCGCTCGACAGCGCCCAGATCGCCGCGCCAAGCCATGCGGCCAGCACGACGCCGAGAATCACGGCGGCAAGGGGGGTCAACGTCATTACGCCCTACTTCACCCTCATCGCGAAATATCTGCCCCCATCCATGATCCTGAGGGGGACTAACCCAAGTGGGATGCAGCGTGAAGCGCTGAGATGGAAAGAATTGGTGCGGGGTGACGAAATCATGCTCGGATGTGGGGGAGGCATCGGTGGTTGGAATTGCGAAAATCCGGATAAAATGGGTGGTTTCTTGCCATTCCCCTATTCGTCACCCTGAACTTGTTTCAGGGTCCATTCCTCCGGATTGAGCCTTGGTTCGTGGGGAGAAATGGATGCTGAAACAAGTTCAGCATGACGAATGAGGGATAGGCCAGCTTACGTCCCCTATTGGCCAATTCTGGATGCCCCCCGCATCGCATCAGGGCCGGTTCTTCGATAATCCAGCCAAGCTATGAGGACTCATGCTCTTTAGTCAGAGCAAATCCATGACGACCTGATAGACATCTCAAGGCCCGTCACTCTCGCTTTGAAGTTCGCGGAAAACATGCTTCCGACCATCATCCTGTCCGGAAATTTGGTGGAGCCTAGCGGGATCGAACCGCTGACCTCCTGCATGCCATGCAGGCGCTCTCCCAGCTGAGCTAAGGCCCCATCGTTGCGCGACATCATAGCGCATCCCAATGGATCAGGCCATGTCCGGCATGACGCCGTCGGCCTATGTCTGGACGTCCCTTGCCCAATCATCAGCAGCGTTGATCGAGGTCATTTGCAACCTCGCCACACCCTTCGCTGGCGCTCGGGCGTTTTTCGGGAAAATGCCCCCGGACATTTTCATTTCCCGAAAAACTGGTGGAGCCTAGCGGGATCGAACCGCTGACCTCCTGCATGCCATGCAGGCGCTCTCCCAGCTGAGCTAAGGCCCCGTTTCCAGTGTCGGCGCCGTTGGGGCGGCGCCTCGGAGGTCGCTGCCATTAGGTGGCGGCTTCCTCCTTGGCAAGCACAAAATTCAATTAATTGTCGTCGTCGCCATCGTCGCCGCCAGCGTCGACGCCCAGATCGTCGTCACCGCCCAGATCGACGTCGTTATCCGGCGAATCGCCGTCATCATCCACGTCCAGATCCAGGTCCAAATCGTCATCGGCCGTTTCACGTTCACCGTCAGCGGTTTCGATGACCTTCTTGGGCGCTTCCTCATAGGGCAGCGGCTGCTTCGACTTCAGCACCGGCTCCGGCTCCCATGCCGTTCCGCAGTTGATGCAGGTGACCGGGTCATCCTTGCCCAGGTCGTAGAAGCGCGTGGCGCATTTCGGGCAGGTACGCTTCGTGCCCCATTCAGCCTTGACCATGTCCGGCCTTGTCCTTCTTGCGAGTGCTCAAAACAGAGATTACGCGGCACGACAGGGGTCGCCCGCGAAGAGACGGCGCCTTGCCATAGCGAAACCGCGCTGTCAAAAGCCGGGCGCATTTTTTCAAGTTTTGCAGACGGATTGACCCGTGACCGCTTCTTCCGACCAACCGACCCCCATGACTTTCCATGCCGCTCCGGCCCTTTCCGGCTCCATCACCGTGCCGGGCGACAAGAGCATTTCACACCGCTCGCTGATGCTGTCCGCGCTAGCCGTGGGCGAAAGCCGCGTGGAAGGTCTGCTGGAGGGGGAGGACGTCCTCTCCACCGCCGCCGCCATGCGGGCGATGGGCGCGGAGATCAGCAAGGATGAAGACGGCATCTGGCATATCCATGGCGTCGGCGTCGGCAGCCTGCTTCAACCGACAAGCGCGCTCGACATGGGCAATAGCGGCACCTCGACCCGTCTGCTCATGGGCCTGGTCGCCAGCCATGCGATCACCGCGACCTTCGTGGGCGACGCTAGCTTAAGCAAGCGCCCCATGGCCCGGGTCACCGAACCGCTCTCCCGCATGGGGGCCAGCTTCACCACCAGCCCCGGCGACCGCCTGCCGCTCACCATGCGCGGCGCCTGTCCCGCCGTGCCGCTCGACTATCGCCTTCCCGTCGCATCGGCGCAGGTCAAGTCGGCAATCCTGCTCGCGGGCCTCAATGCCCCCGGCATCACCCGGATCGTCGAGCCCATCCCCACCCGCGACCATAGCGAACGCATGCTCAAGGGCTTCGGCGCCGACCTCAATGTGGAAGTCGAAGCCGATGGCACCCGCATCATCACGCTGAAGGGCGAAGCCGAACTGCGCCCCCAGTCGATCACCGTCCCCGGCGACCCCTCCTCCGCCGCTTTCCCGATGGTCGCGGCGCTGCTGGTGCCGGGTTCGAAGGTGACGATCGCCAATGTCGGCCTCAACGACACCCGCGCAGGCCTGATCGATCTGCTGCGTGAAATGGGCGGTGACATCGGCATCGAAAATCCCCGCGAAGTCGGCGGCGAGCCGGTGGGCGATCTCGTCATCACCGCCTCGGCCCTCAAGGGCGTCGAGCCGGACCCGGCCCGCGCTCCATCGATGATCGACGAATATCCCGTCGCCTTCATCGCCGCCGCCTTTGCCGAAGGGCGCAGCACCTTCCGCGGCCTGGAAGAACTGCGCGTCAAGGAATCGGACCGTATCGCCACCATGGCCGCCGGCCTGCGCGCCGTCGGCGTCACCGTCGAGGAACTGGAGGACGGCATTATCATCGAGGGCAGCGGCGGCGCGCTGCTGCCCGGCGGCGGCCCCATCGCCACCAAGCTCGACCACCGCATCGCCATGAGCTTCGCCATCGCCGGCCTCGTGTCGAAAAATGGCGTCACCATAGACGACATGCGCCCAGTCGCGACCAGCTTCCCCGGCTTCACCGGCCTGTTGCAGACGCTCGGCGCATTGGCGTGAGTTTCGACCTTGCCGAAGTCATAGGCCTGATCGGCAGCGGCCTGATGGTCATTGCCTATGCCTATAGCAACATGGCGAAGCTGCTGAACTTCACCTTCTTCAACCTGCTGAATCTGGTCGGCTCGCTGCTGCTGATCTATTCGCTCATGGTCCATTTCAACGTCGCGTCGATGGCGCTGGAAGTCGTCTGGGCGTTCATCGCCCTCATCGGACTCGCCAAGGCGCTGCGGAAAGGCAAAGCATCATGATCATCGCCGTCGACGGCCCCGCCGCCTCGGGCAAGGGCACCATCGCCAAGGCCCTCGGCCGCCATTACGGCCTGCCCGTCCTCGACACCGGCCTGCTCTATCGCGCGGTGGGCCTTGCCGTGCTCAAGACCGGCGGCGATCCGGATCATGAAGCCGATGCTCTTGCCGCCTGCGCCTTCCGTGACGGCGTCCTTGCCGATCCGGCGCTGCGCAGCGAAGCGGTCGGCTCCCTCGCGTCCCGCGTTTCCATCCATCAAAGCGTCCGCCAGGCGCTGGTGAAACGACAGCGCGACTTCGCCACCCAGCCCGGCGGCGCAATCCTCGATGGCCGCGACATCGCCACGGTCATCGCGCCCGACGCCAACGCCAAGATCTTCGTCACCGCCAGCGTCCATGTCCGCGCGCAACGCCGCTATGACGACGCCCTGTCGCATGGCGGCCGCCCCGACATGGACAGCCTGATCGCGGACATTCAGGCCCGCGACACCCGCGACATGAGCCGTGACCATGCTCCGCTGCGCATGGCCGATGGAGCGGACTTGCTCGATACCAGCAATTTGACTATAGACGCCGCCGTCCAGCAGGCCATTGCACTGGTGGACGCCCAGTTGGAACGTCGGCGCAAGGCCTGACGCGATGCCGGGTGCCGGGGATTCCCAGGCGCCCTTTTCGCTTATCTACGGGGCGTCGACTCGTCAGGGCCGAACGGATGTTTGCGCGGCAATCCGGCCGCGTGGACGGTTTGGCCTGAAAGACCACCGGATACAACCGGTAGGCCAGCAATGACGAGTGAAGGACTACAACATGGCCTCTACGGCATTCCCCTCGCGCGACGATTTCGCCGCGCTTCTCAATGATTCTCTCGGTGGCGAGGACGGCGGCTTCGAAGGCCGCGTCGTCAAGGGCACCGTAACCGGCATCGAAAACGACATGGCGCTGATCGACGTCGGCCTGAAATCGGAAGGCCGCGTGCCGCTGCGCGAATTCGCCGCGCCGGGCCAGAAGGCTGACCTCAAGGTTGGCGACGAAGTCGAAGTCTATGTCGACCGCGTCGAAAACGCCCATGGCGAAGCCATGCTGTCCCGCGACCGCGCCCGCCGCGAAGCCGCCTGGGACAAGCTGGAATCCGAATTCACCGAAAGCGCCCGCGTCGAAGGCGTCATCTTCGGCCGCGTCAAGGGTGGCTTCACCGTCGACCTGGACGGCGCCGTGGCGTTCCTGCCCGGCTCGCAGGTTGACATCCGTCCGGTTCGCGACGTCACCCCGCTGATGGACATTCCGCAGCCTTTCCAGATCCTCAAGATGGATCGCCGCCGCGGCAACATCGTCGTGTCGCGCCGCGCCATCCTGGAAGAAACCCGCGCCGAACAGCGCTCGGGCCTCATCCAGACGCTGGCCGAAGGTCAGATCATCGAGGGCGTCGTCAAGAACATCACCGATTATGGTGCGTTCGTTGATCTGGGCGGCATTGACGGCCTGCTGCACGTCACCGACCTGTCGTACAAGCGCATCAACCACCCGAACGAGATGATCAACATCGGCGACACCGTTCGCGTTCAGATCATCCGCATCAACCGCGACACCCAGCGCATCAGCCTTGGCATGAAGCAGTTGGAAAGCGATCCGTGGGAAGGCGCCGCCGCCAAGTATCCGGTCGGTGCGAAGCTGTCGGGCCGCGTCACGAACATCACCGAATATGGTGCGTTCGTTGAGCTGGAAGCCGGCATCGAGGGCCTGGTCCACGTTTCGGAAATGTCCTGGACCAAGAAGAACGTCCACCCCGGCAAGATCGTTTCGACCAGCCAGGAAGTCGAAGTCCTGGTGCTCGAAGTCGATCCCGAAAAGCGCCGCATCTCGCTCGGTCTCAAGCAGGCCCAGAACAACCCCTGGGACAGCTTTGCCGAACGTCACCCGATCGGTTCGACCGTCGAGGGCGAAGTCAAGAACGCGACCGAATTCGGTCTGTTCATCGGCCTGGACGGCGACGTCGACGGCATGGTCCACATGTCGGATATCGCCTGGGGCATTTCGGGCGAAGACGCGCTGGCCCTGCACCGCAAGGGCGAGACGGTTCAGGCCGTCGTTCTCGACATCGATGTCGAGAAGGAGCGCATCAGCCTTGGCATGAAGCAGCTTGAGCGTGGCGGTCCGGCCGCTGGCGGCACCGCTGCTGCGGCTGCTGGCCTCAACAAGAACGCGATCGTCACCGTGACCGTTCTGGAAGTGCGCGACGGCGGCCTGGAAGTCCAGGCTGGCGAAGATGGCGCCGCCGGCTTCATCAAGCGCAGCGACCTTGGCCGCGACCGCGACGAACAGCGTCCGGAACGCTTCCAGGTCGGTCAGAAGTTCGACGCCATGGTCACTGGTTTCGACCGCGCCAAGAAGCCTACCTTCTCGGTCAAGGCGATGCAGATCGCTGAAGAGAAGCAGGCTGTGGCTCAATATGGCTCGTCCGACAGCGGCGCGTCGCTGGGCGACATCCTGGGCGAAGCGCTGAAGGCGAAGAGCGAAGGCTAAGGCCTCCTTCGTTATCTAACTTAAGTAATAGAGCCCGCCGGAACTTCGCTCCGGCGGGCTTTTTCTTTTCCCATAATGAGAAAGACATACCGATATTGGCCAATTGTCAGAAGCTTGGGGATTCATTATAAGTCAAGCGGGAACCAGAAGGGGGAGTCTGGAGGACCAATGATACGCTCAGAACTGATACAGAAACTGGCTGAGGAAAATCCGAACCTCAACCTCCAGGAAGTGGAAAGGATCGTCGATCTTTTCTTCAAGGAAATAGTCGACCGCCTCTCAAATGGCGGACGAGTGGAATTGCGCGGCTTTGGCGCGTTTACGACACGCGCACGCGATGCGCGTACCGGACGGAACCCGCGAACGGGAGAGCAGGTTCCGGTGGACGCAAAGCGCGTTCCCTATTTCAAGCCAGGAAAGGAAATGCGGGAACGGTTGAACACGAAAGCTGCGGTCTGATCCAAGCACATCCTTGACCTCTGCGCCGTTAGCCTTCAGGGGGTAACGGCCTGAGCGGACGTGGCGAAATCGGTAGACGCAGCGGACTTAAAATCCGCCTCCCCCTGGGAATGCGGGTTCAAGTCCCGCCGTCCGCACCAGCTTCTTCCAGGCATCAATTTCGCCATTGCGTCCTTATTGCTGGCTATCCGCGGCATTTGTGGCGATGATCGGTCATGGCCGGCGCAATCAATCCCCAAAGCTTCAGCGATTCCCTTGTCATCCTGGGCGCAGCGGGACTGGTCATTCCTGGCTTCGCCCGGCTCCGGATCAGCCCGGTCATCGGCTTCATCCTGGTCGGACTGGCGGTGGGACCATCCGGATTGGGGGCGTTGGTCGGCCAATATCCCTGGCTCTATCATGTCACCATTTCCAACAGGGCGGCGATAGAGCCCTTTGCCGAACTTGGCGTCATCCTGCTTCTTTTCTCCATCGGCCTGGAACTGAGCTTCCGCCGCCTTTGGACCATGCGGGCGCAAGTATTCGGTGTCGGCGCGGCAGAATTGATCGGCGGCGGAACGCTTATTGCACTTGGCCTTTACTTGTTGGGCCAGGCACCCGCCGGTGCATTCGGCCTTGGTCTTGCCCTGGCGCTGTCATCGACGGCGGTCGTGCTCCCGATGGTCGGCACGCAGAGCGCCGTGGGCCGCGCGGCCTTTTCGATGCTGCTTTTCGAGGATCTGGCGCTGGTGCCGATCATCTTCATGCTGGGCGCCCTCGCGCCCTCGGTCGCGGCAAGTCCGGAGGGTCCCTGGAGCGAACTGGCCGACACGCTGATGAAAAGCGGCATCACCATCGCCATCATGCTGGTCCTGGGCCGCCTGTGCCTGCCGCATATCTTCAGCCAGGCAGCGCGCACGAAAAGCCCGGAAGTGTTCCTTGCCGCCAGCCTTCTGGTCGTCATCGTATCCAGCATGGCGACATCCATTGCCGGGCTGTCCCCGATCGTCGGCGCGCTGCTGGCCGGGCTGCTGATTGCCGAAACCGACTATCATGGCGAGGTGGAGGTCATGACCGCCCCGTTCAAGGGGCTGGCGCTAGGCGTGTTCCTCATCACCGTCGGCATGGGGCTGGACGTGCGGGTGATCCTGGCCAATTGGCCGACGCTCATTCTGGCAGTGGTCGGGGTGGTCCTTGCCAAGACCCTCGTGACCGCAGCGTTGCTGTACGTCTCAGGCGCGAGGAAAGGCGTCGCGCTGGAAGTCGGCGTGCTGATGTCCAGCCCGTCGGAAACCACCCTCATCGTGCTGTCCGCCGCCGCCGCCGCCCAGTTGATCCTGCCCTCCACCGCCGCATTCTGGCAGATCGTGACGGCGATCGGGCTCACCATCACGCCGCTGCTGGCGCGGCTGGGGCATGATATTGCCCGGCGGCTGGAAATGGCGCTGGGGGAAGAAGCCCCGGAAATCAGCGAAGACCATGCGGAGGCCGCTGCCGTGGTGATCGGATTCGGTCGTGTGGGGCGCATGGTCTGCGACCTGCTCAACCTCCACAAGCAGCGCTTTATTGTGGTGGAATCCGATCCCGATGTCGTCGCGGACGCTCGGCGCGCGGGGTACCCGATCCTGTTCGGTGACGTGTCCCGGACCGAAATGCTCGACAAGCTGCGCCTGGGTCATGCGCGAGCGCTGATCCTGACGATGGATGACCCTGTCCTTTCCATCCGGGTGACGAAACGCGTGCGGGGCTGGGTGCCGGACTTGCCGATCATCGCCCGCGCCCGAGACACCGATCATGCGGCGCAGCTATACCGGGCGGGGGCGAGCGACGCGGTGCCGGAGACGCTGGAAAGCTCGCTTCAACTGGCGGAAACCGCTCTGGTCGACCTGGGCGTGGCGATGGGACCAGTGATCGCCTCCATCCATCAGACGCGGGAAGACCTGCGCATGGACATCAAGGACGCGGCGCAGATGGAGACGGCGCCCAAGCTGCGACGGTTGCGGGCGGATGAGGTGCCTTAGGCGCCCTCCCCCGGCGGGCTGAACACCGACCATCCGGTGCGGCGGGCCAGTTCTTCCAGGGCCAATGTGCCCAATTGGCTGTTGCCATTTTCGTTCAGCCCTGGGGACCAGACGGCTATGGAGGCGCGACCGGGGACGATCGCCAATATGCCGCCGCCCACTCCCGATTTGCCGGGAATGCCGACGCGGAAAGCGAAATCGCCCGACGCGTCATAATGGCCGCACGTCAGCATCAGGGCGTTGATGCGCTTGGCCCGGCTGGGCGAAACGACCCGGCCGCCGTCGGGATGCTGGCCGTCGAGCATCAGATAGCGGCCCGCCAGCGCGAGTTGGCGGCAGCTCATTTCGATCGCGCATTGATGGAAATAGGTGCCGAGCACCAGATCGACCGGATGCCGGACATTGCCGAAAGCGCGCATGTAATTGGCGAGCGCCATGTTGCGGAAGCCGGTCGCCGTTTCGGACGCGGCGACGGTTTCATTGATGGCAATGCTGTCGTCACCCGCCAGATAGCGGACGAAGCGGAGCATTTCACCGATGGCCACGCGGGGTTGATGGCCGCCCAGATTGATGTCCGCGACGACGATGGCGCCCGCGTTGATGAAGGGATTGCGTGGGATGCCCCGTTCCTGCTCCAGTTGGACGATGGAGTTGAAGGCATTGCCCGAGGGTTCGCGCCCTACCCTCTCCCAAAGCTGGTCACCGACTTTGCCGAGGGCGAGAGTCAGGGCGAAGACCTTGGAGATGGACTGGATGGAGAAACCGGTATCGGCGTCTCCGCCTTCGATCAGGCGGCCGTCGGCGGTGGCTATGGCGATGCCGAACTGGCCAGGGTCGACCTTCGCCAATTCCGGGATGTAGCTGGCGACAGTGCCGCGATCTTCCCGGGCCGCGGCTTGGGCAACGATGTCGGCAAGGATCGCGGGCAAGTCCATGAGCGAAGATCAATGTCCGTCACAATGGGATTTGGGTGACACAGGTTACACGATAGAAGCGCGAGAGCGCGGCCTTTTTGAAGTACGTGCAGGTCGAGGAGCCGAGATGGGCATAGCCTGAGTGGGGTGGTGTAGGACAGGAAAATGTGGGCGTAATGCGCAGCGGGAAGCGGCGCTTTTACGCCGAAGTTCACAGTGTATGCGCGCGCGTGGATCGTGTCCCAACGCATGGTGTAGGTTCGCCGGCGTAGCCATGGCGATCTCCGGCTAGAGCCGGGTTGATCACGCACCCATGGGCGGCAGCGTGACGTACGGATCATCGCCGATTTGGGCGACGCTTTCCAGTGTCATGTAGCGGGCGCGCTGGACCGCCCATTCGTCATTTTGTTCCAGCAGGATAGCCCCGACTAAGCGGGTGATGGCGTCGTCGTTGGGGAAGATGCCGACCACCTCTGTGCGCCGCTTGATTTCGCCATTGAGGCGCTCGAGCGGGTTGGTCGAATGCAACTTCGTGCGATGCTGCGGCGGGAAGGACATGTAAGCCAGCACGTCCTGTTCGGCGTCGTCCATCAGTTTGGCCAGCTTGGGCACCGCCGGTCGGAGTTGATCAGCGACCTTGCGCCACTGGAGCTTGGCGGCCTCGGCGGTGTCCTGGGCGTACGCGGTGGCGATCAGCGCGGAGACGACACGGTTCCGGCTCCGCCCGGCATGAGCGATGGCATTGCGGGCAAAATGCACGCGGCAGCGCTGCCAGGTGGCGTTGAAGACGCGCGACACCGCCGCCTTGATACCCTCATGCGCGTCGGAGATGACGAGCTTCACGCCGCGCAGGCCTCGCCGCGCCAGATTGCGCAGGAAGTCGGTCCAGAAAGTTTCGGCTTCCGATGCACCGATCGCCATGCCCAGCACCTCGCGGCGACCATCGCTGTTGACGCCGACCGCGATGGTGACCGCCACCGAGACGATCCGCCCCGCCTGCCGGACCTTAAGGTAGGTGGCGTCGACCCAGAGATAGGGCCAGTCGCCTTCGATGGGCCGATCGAGGAACGCCTTCACCCGCTGGTCGATCTCCTGACAAAGGCGGCTGACTTGGCTCTTGGAGATGCCGCTCATGCCAAGCGCCTTGACCAGATCATCGACCGAGCGCGTCGAGATGCCCTGGATATACGCCTCTTGGATCACCGCCGTCAGCGCCTTCTCGGCCAGCCGGCGGGGCTCCAGGAAGCCAGGGAAATAGCTGCCGGTGCGCAGCTTGGGGATGCGCAGCTCGACCGTGCCCGCGCGCGTCTCCCAATCCCGATCGCGGTAGCCATTGCGCTGGGCCTGCCGCTCCGCGCTCTTCTCGCCATAAGCGGCACCCGTCAGCCCACCGACCTCGAGTTCCATCAGCCGCTGCGCCGCAAAGCCGATCATCTCGCGTAGAAAATCGCTGTCGGCGCTCTTTCCCAGCAGCGCCTGAACGTCCATCATCTCCTTGGTCATCGGGATCTCCATAGCTTGAGTCTCGCAACCCAAATCTATCCGAGATCTCCGATGGCCACCCGCGAAACTGACCGGCCGCTACTGCGCTTGATCGATGAGCGCGCGTCCGGTCAGCTTCGCTAACCGCCGAGCTACACCATCACCGGGGGCACGACCCGCGCGTGCCTGCGCGCGCGTATGCGTGATGGCGCGATGCATCGGATTTTTCAAAGAAGGGCGTGATAGGCTTGTTGGCGCGGAATAGGACAGGCGCAATCCTGTGCTGTTGGAGGAATAGGATGGTTTTTGAGGACGCTGTGGCCATTGGGTCACGCATGATCCTTGGCCAGTCATTCGGGTTTAGGGCCGAAGAGGGTCTGAAAATGGCCAATCCAAGACATTCCCCTCCCGCAGGCAGGAAGGGTTAGGGGTGGGTGCGAGCGCAGCGAGCTTCCAGCTTAGCCGTTGAAAATCGCCGCTGGTGTTGCGCGAACCCACCCCCTAGCCCCCTCCCGCCTGCGGGAGGGGGAATGACAGAAATCCACCCTTAACGGACAGAAGGGTTCGCGTCACTCGTGCCTACCATTCACGGGAGGCAGGTGACTCCCTTCCAGCCTCCCCGGGATGTACTGGCGCTTCGGTTAGGCTGGGACGTTGGTTAGCGCGGTCTTGACCGCCTCGATCGCAGCCTCAGCCTTGTCGCCTTCAGGGCCGCCGCCCTGCGCCATGTCGGGGCGGCCGCCGCCGCCCTTGCCGCCCAAGGCTTCGACGCCGGAGCGGACCAGGTCCACGGCGCTGATGCTTCCCACAAGGTCGTCGGTGACGCCGACGGCGATGGTTGCGCGGCCGTCGACCACGGCGAGGACGGCGGAGACGCCGCTGCCCAGGGTCGCCTTGTTCTGATCGACCAGGCCGCGCAGTTCCTTGGGATCGAGGCCTTCGATGATCTGGCCGATGAAGTTGATCGCGCCGATCTTTTCCGGGCCCGCGGCCTGGGCGGAACCGCCGCCTCCCAGCGCCAGCGCCTTCTTCGCTTCGGCCAATTCGCGTTCGAGCTTGCGGCTCTGTTCGACCAGCGCGGCGATGCGGGCGGGGACTTCTTCCGGCGTCGTCTTGAGCGCGGCGGCGGACTGGCGCAGACGGTCCTCGCGGTCGGAGAGCCAGAGGCGCGCCGCTTCGCCAGTCAGCGCTTCGATGCGACGGACGCCCGACGAGACGGCGCTTTCCGAGATGATCTTGAGGATCGCGATGTCGCCAGTCGCACGGACGTGGGTACCGCCACACAGTTCGACCGAATAGCTGTGCGCGTCGCCCTTCCCCATCGACAGGACGCGGACTTCGTCGCCATATTTTTCACCAAACAGGGCCATGGCACCTGCCGCGATCGCATCGTCGGGGGTCATCAGGCGAGTCGTCACCGCTTCATTGTGGCGGATCTGCTCGTTGACTTGGGATTCGATGGCGGCGATCTGGCTGTGGGTCAGCGCTTCGGGGTGCGAGAAGTCGAAGCGCAGGCGGTCTGGCGCGACGAGGCTGCCCTTCTGCGTCACATGCGCGCCCAGTTCGTTGCGCAGCGCGGCGTGCAACAAATGGGTGGCGCTGTGGTTGGCGCGGATGCGGTCGCGGCGGCGGGTGTCGACGCTCAGGTGCACCGTGTCGCCAACCTTGATCTTGCCCGCGCCGACCTTCGCCTTATGGGCGTGGAGGCGGCCCAGCGGCTTGGCGGTGTCCTCGACGTCCGCGACAAGGCCCGCCTGCGAGCTGATCGTGCCGGCATCGCCCATCTGGCCGCCGCTTTCGCCGTAGAAGGGCGTCTGGTTGGTGATGATGGTGACCTCATCGCCCGGCCCTGCGGCATCGACGCGGGCCCCGTCCTTCACCAGCGCGAGGACTTCGCCCTCGCCCACGGTGGCGGTGTAGCCGATGAACTCGGTGCTGCCGGTGCTTTCGGCAATGTCGAACCAGATTTCGTCCGACGCCTTTTCGCCCGACCCCTTCCATGCGGCGCGGGCGGCGGCTTTCTGCTCGGCCATCGCCTTGTCGAAGCCGGTACGGTCGACGCCAAGGCCACGCGAGCGCAGCGCATCTTCGGTCAGGTCATAGGGGAAGCCGTAAGTGTCGTAGAGCTTGAATGCGGTTTCGCCGGGGAGCGTGCCGCCTTCAGCCAAGTCGCCGGTGGCTTCGTCAAGCAGCTTCAGGCCGTTTTCCAGCGTCTTGCGGAAACGGGTTTCCTCACGGAACAGGGTTTCCTCGATCAGCGGCTGGGCGCGGACCAGTTCCTGATAGGCGCCGCCCATTTCGGAGACGAGGCTGGGCACCAGGCGGTGCATCAACGGCTCCTTGGCGCCGATGATGTGGGCGTGGCGCATGGCGCGGCGCATGATGCGGCGCAGGACATAGCCACGGCCCTCGTTCGCGGGCAGCACGCCGTCCGCGATCAGGAAGCTGGTCGAGCGCAGGTGATCCGCGATGACGCGGTGGCTGGCCTTGAACTCGCCGTCGATGGCGGTCCTGGTCAACGCGCCCGATTCCTCGATCAGCGCCTTGAAGGTGTCGGTGTCGTAATTGTCGTGGACGCCCTGCAGGACCGCCGCGATGCGTTCCAGGCCCATGCCGGTGTCGATGCTGGGCTTGGGCAGTTCGCTGACGATCTCGTTCGCTTCCTGCTCATATTGCATGAAGACGAGGTTCCAGATCTCGACGAAGCGGTCGCCATCCTCCTCCGGGCTTCCCGGAGGGCCGCCCCAGATATGGTCGCCATGGTCGTAGAAGATTTCCGAGCAGGGACCGCAGGGGCCGCTGTCGCCCATCGCCCAGAAATTGTCCTTGGTGGGGATGCGGATGATCTTGTGTTCGGGCAGGCCGGCGATCTTCTTCCACAGGTCGAAGGCTTCGTCATCGGTGTGATAGACGGTGGCGGTGAGTCTTTCCGCCGGAATGCCCCATTCCTTGGTCAGCAGGGTCCAGGCGTGGGTGATCGCCTGTTCCTTGAAATAGTCCCCGAAGCTGAAATTGCCCAGCATTTCGAAGAAAGTGTGGTGGCGCGCGGTGTAGCCGACATTGTCGAGGTCGTTATGCTTGCCGCCGGCGCGGACCGACTTCTGGCTGGACGTCGCCTTGTTGTAGGGGCGGGATTCGAGGCCGGTGAAGACATTCTTGAACGGCACCATGCCCGCATTGACGAACATCAGCGTCGGGTCGTTGTGCGGCACCAGAGGCGCGGACGGAACGATGGTGTGGCCGTTGGCCCCGAAATAGTCGAGGAAGGAGCGGCGAATGTCATTGGTCGAGGTCATGCGGGCGATTTAGTGGGAAGCGCTCCAACGCACAAGCGGGGCTTTTCGTCGTTTATCTGAATATCAGTCGATGGGGTTCTCGATTGAGACAGGCGGCTTGGAAAACCAGGCCGGGCCGGTGGCGGTCATGTGGAAGCAGTCCTCTAGGCGGATGCCCATGATGCCGGGGAGGTAAAGGCCGGGTTCGTTGGAGAAGCACATACCTTCCGCCAAGGGTGTTTTCTCGTCATGGACGAGGTTGACGGGTTCGTGGCCCTCCATGCCGATGCCGTGACCGGTGCGGTGGGACAGGCCGGGCAGTTGATAGCCGGGGCCGTAGCCGAGGCTTTCATAATAGGTACGGACGGCGTCATCGACCGTGCCTGCGGGCGCGCCGATTTTGGCGGCGGCGAAGGCGATTTTCTGGCCTTGGGCGACCTGGTTCCAGACCTTGCGTTGCTGGGGTGTGGGCGGGGTCGCGTGGACGAAGCTGCGGCTGATGTCCGATTGATAGTCCTCGACCGTGCAGCCGCAGTCCATGAGGACGACTTCGCCGGGGGTGACTTTCTGGGGCTTACCGCTGCCATGCGGATAGGCGGCGGCTTCGCCCAGCAGGATGAGGTTGAATTCGGTCTTGCCGCCCAGCGCCGTGGTGGCGGCGTCCATCAGGGCGACGACGTCCTGGCGGGGCATGCCGGTCTTGATCCGGGGATAGGTCCAGCGATAGGCGGCCAGCGTGACGTCGGCGGCCTTCTGCATCAGGGCGATTTCGGCAGGCGTCTTGCGCATGCGCAGGGCGCGGGTGACGGGGTCGCGGACGATCCGGGCTTGCGGGAGCGCGGATTGGAGGCCGTCGACGGCGAAATAGCGGACGCTTTCCTCTATGGCGATGCGGGATTGGGTGAGGCCTTTTTCCTTCAGATAAGCGGCGATGACGGCATAGGGGCTTTCATGTTCCTGCCAGACGCGGGTTTCCGCTTCGATGCCGAGCGATTCCTCGACCGAGGGGCGTTCGAAAAAGGGGCAGACGATAATAGGGGCGCCTTCCGCCGGGATGATGGCGGCGGTCAGGCGCTCGCTGCGCCACCAGCGGACGCCGGTATAATAAATGAGGCTGGCGCCGGGTTCGATCAGGAGCGCGCCGATATTCTGGGCGCGCATGGCTTGTTGGGCGCGGGTCAGGCGCGCGGCACGTTCCTCGCGGCCGATGGGGACGGCGTCGGTCGTGATGGGCTTCAGCGACTCGGCGGCGCGTTCCTGCGCGAAGAGGCGCGGGCTGGCGAGGAGCAGGCCGGTGAGCGCTGCGGCTTGCTGGATGAGGTGGCGGCGGTGGAGAAGAGGCATCGGCATTGGGTGCCTCTTCGCGGGGGGATTGGCAAGCTGGGGTGTGTGGGGATTTGGGTTGGGGATTGGGCGGTTAGGGGACAGTCCCCATTTCGTCACCCCGGGCTTGACCCGGGGTCCCGCTTTCTCTTCTGCGTTGCGTCCAGTTTCAAGAAGCGGGACCCCGGGTCAAGCCCGGGGTCCCGCGTGGGCTTAGGCCACCGCCTTCGCCAGCGCGCGATATTTGTGGAGCAACGGTTCGGTGTAACCGTTGGGCTGGGCAACGCCTTCGAAGACCAGAGCGCGCGCGGCCTGCCAGGCGAGGCTGGAAGGATTGCCGCTCATCGGTTGGTAGAGCGGATCGCCTGCATTCTGGGCGTCGACCTTGGCGGCCATGCGGATGAAGGCGGCATCGACCTGTTCCGTCGTGCAAACACCGTGAAGCAGCCAGTTCGCCATATGCTGCGAGGAGATGCGCAGCGTGGCGCGGTCTTCCATCAGGCCGATGTCGTGGATGTCGGGCACCTTGGAGCAGCCGACGCCCTGGTCGATCCAGCGGACGACATAGCCAAGGATGCCCTGGGCGTTATTGTCCAGTTCCTGGGCGATTTCCTCTTCCGACCAGTTGCGGCCCGGCTGCGCGACCGGAATGGTCAGCAGCTTGTCGAGCGACGCGATGGCTTCGGCCTTGCGCTCGGCCTGGCGGGCGAAGACGTCGATGCGGTGATAGTGGGTCGCGTGCAGCGTCGCCGCCGTGGGGGACGGAACCCAGGCGGTGTTGGCGCCGCTCTTCGGATGGCCGACCTTCTGGTCGAGCATGTCGGCCATGCGGTCCGGCGCGGCCCACATGCCCTTGCCGATCTGGGCGCGGCCGGAGAGGCCACAGGCAAGGCCGATCTGGACGTTGCGGTCCTCATAGGCCGTGATCCAGTCGCTGGTCTTCATCTCGCCCTTGCGGATCATCGGGCCGGCGCGCATCGACGTGTGCATTTCATCGCCGGTGCGGTCGAGGAAGCCGGTGTTGATGAAGACGATGCGGCCCTTCACCGCCTCGATGCAGGCGGCAAGATTGGCTGAAGTGCGGCGTTCCTCGTCCATGACGCCGACCTTCAGGGTGTGGCGGTTGAGGCCCAGAAGGTCTTCGATGGCGTCGAACAGGCGGTTGGTGAAGCCGACTTCCTCCGGGCCGTGCATCTTCGGCTTGACGATATAGACGCTGCCGGTGCGGCTGTTGCCGCCTTCCCGCTTCAGGTCATGAAGGGCGATCAGCGTGGTGACGATGCCGTCGAGAATACCTTCGGGCGCTTCCTGGCCATTGGCAAGCAGGACGGCCGGCGTGGTCATCAGATGGCCGACATTGCGGACGAACAGCAGGCTGCGGCCCGGCAGGGTGAAGGCGCTGCCGTCCGGCGCGGTGTAGCCGCGGTCGGGATTGAGGGCGCGGGTCATCATGGCGCCGTTCTTCTCGAACGTGTCGACAAGGTCGCCCTGCATCAGACCGAGCCAGTTGGAATAGGCGGCGACCTTGTCCTCCGCATCGACGGCGGCGACCGAGTCTTCGAGGTCGCAGATGGTCGTCAGGGCCGATTCGAGGATGACGTCGGCTATGCCCGCCGGGTCGTTCTGGCCGATGGCGTGCGAGCGGTCGAAGACGACTTCGATATGCAGGCCGTTGTGGCGGAAGAGGCAGCCCTTCTCGCTCCGACCGAGATATTGGCTGGGATCGGCCAGTTGGATGTCGTCGCTGGCAAGGTCTGCCCAGGAGCCGTTGGCGAGCGGGACGGCTTCGTCCAGGAAGGCCTTCGCCCAGGCGATGACCTGCGCGCCGCGTGCCGCGTCATAGCCCTTCCCCGCCGCCGCGCCGGGAATGGCGTCCGTGCCGTAGAGCGCATCATAGAGGCTGCCCCAGCGCGCATTGGCGGCGTTCAGCAGGAAGCGGGCGTTGAGGATCGGGACGACCAACTGCGCCCCGGCGAGACGGGCGACTTCATCGTCGACATTCTCGCTGCCGATCTGGAACGGCGCGGGTTCGGGGACGAGATAGCCGATGTCGCGCAGAAAGCCCTGATAGGCGGCGGCGTCGAGGGGCTGCCCTGCCCTTTCCTGATGCCAGGCGTCGATCTGCGCCTGGATCGCGTCGCGCTTGGCCAGCAGCGCGGCGTTTTCCGGGGCGAATTGCGCGAAGATCGCGGCGGCGCCCTGCCAGAAGGCGGCGGCGTCGATGCCCGCGCCGGGAAGCGCGCGATCCTCGATGAAGCTGGCGAGTGGCTGCGCAACCTTCAGGCCGGCGCGGTCGGTCATGCTGGTCATGGGGGTGATCTCCTTTGGCGCGGGACCATAGACGGATTGCATTATGTTCGGTAGACGATGTTATTCAAATTCAGATTTTCCTCTGGTGAAATAAATGATGGACCCGGATTATGACCTGTTCGCGACCATCGTCGACGAAGGCGGCATGGCGGCGGCAGGGCGGCGGCTGAACATCTCGCCCGCCATGGTGTCGAAGCGGCTGGTGCGGCTGGAGGAGCGGCTGGGCACGCGGCTGATCCACCGGACGACGCGGCGGCTGGCGCTGACCCCGGCGGGCGAAAGGCTGCACGAAGACCTGCGCGCGATCATGGCGGCGCTGGATGAGGCGGAGCGGCGCGTGTCCGGCGTTTCGGCGGAGGCGACGGGGACGCTGCGGGTATCCGCGCCGACCTCCTTCGGGCGGATGCATGTCGCCCCCTATCTGGGCCGGTTTCTGGAGGCACATCCCAAGGTGCGAATGCAGATCGACCTGTCGGACGACTATGCTGACCTGCTGGCGACGCGGGCAGACCTGGCCATCCGCATCAGCGCCGATCCGGGGCCGGGGCTGGCGGCGCGCAGGCTGGCGACGAACCGGCGGGTGCTGTGCGCAGCGCCCGGCTATCTGGAGCGGTTCGGCGTGCCGGAGACGATTGGCGATCTCAAAAAGCATCGCCTGCTCGCGGCGGAGGGGCAATTGCCCTGGCGGCTGATCGGGCCGAAGGGCGCGACCTCCATCGAAGGCGACAGCCATGTCCGCACCAACAGCAGCGAAATGGTGCGGGAACTGGCGCTTTCCGGCGTGGGAATCGCGCTGCGTTCGCTATGGGACGTGAGCGATGCGCTGGAACATGGCGATATTCGGCAGATCATGCCGGATCATGAAGGATCGGCGGACGTCGGCCTCTATGCCGTTCATCTGCCGCAGAATAATCCGCCCCTTGCCATCACCGCCTTCGTCGATTTTCTTGTCGGACTATATGCCCCCAGCCCGCCTTGGGAACGTTCGGCCATTGCCCCCGCGGAAAAGCCGCATTTTTGAAGCGTGATTTCCGAGCCGCGCAATGTTCCATTTCGCGCCAAATCACTTTAGAGGCCCTTCCATGGACGAAAACACCCGGCGCGCCGCCCTAGACTATCACCGCTATCCGCAACCCGGAAAGCTGCGGATCGAACCGACCAAGCGCATGGTCAACCAGCGCGACCTGGCGCTGGCCTATTCGCCCGGCGTCGCCGCGCCCTGCGTCGACATTGCCGAAGATCCCGAAAAGGCGATGGACTATACCGCGCGCGGCAATCTGGTCGCGGTGATCTCCAACGGCACGGCGGTGCTGGGCCTGGGAGCCATCGGCGCCCTCGCCTCCAAGCCGGTGATGGAGGGCAAGGCTGTCCTCTTCAAGAAATTCGCGGACATCGACGTGTTCGACATAGAGGTCGACACCACCGACCCGGAAAAATTCATCGAAGCCGTCGCCCTGCTGGAGCCGACCTTCGGCGGCATCAATCTGGAGGACATCAAGGCGCCCGAATGCTTCGCCATCGAGGCGGAGCTGAAGAAGCGGATGAACATCCCGGTCTTCCACGACGATCAGCATGGCACCGCCATCGTCGTCGCGGCGGCCGTGCGCAACGCGCTGGTGTTGCAGGGCAAGACATTGGCCGATGCGAAGCTCGTCACGTCCGGGGCAGGCGCGGCGGCGCTGGCCTGCGTCGATCTTCTGGTGTCGATGGGGCTTCGACAAGAGAATGTGACGCTGACCGACAAGGATGGCGTCATCCATTCGGAGCGCGAGGGCATGTTGCCGAACATGGCCCGCTATGCCCGCACCACCAATGCGCGGACCTTGCCCGACGTGCTGCCTGGCGCGAACCTGTTCCTGGGCCTGTCGGCGCCGGGCGTGCTGAAGCCCGAATGGCTGCCGCTGATGGCGCCCAACCCGCTGATCTTCGCGCTCGCCAATCCGGAGCCGGAAATCCGCCCCGAAGCGGCGCGGGACGTGCGCCCCGACGCCATCATCGCGACGGGGCGGTCGGACTATCCCAATCAGGTCAACAACGTCCTCTGCTTCCCCTATATCTTCCGGGGCGCGCTGGACGCGCGGGCGACCGAGATCAACGAGGCGATGAAGGTCGCCGCCGCCGACGCCATCGCCAACCTCGCCCGCATGCCCGCCCATGACAGCGTCGCCCAGGCCTATGGCGGGCGCAAGCTGGTCTTCGGGCCGGATTACATCATCCCCACCCCCTTCGACCCGCGCCTGATCGCGGAGATCGCCTGCGCCGTCGCCAAGGCGGCGATGGACAGCGGCGTCGCCAAGAAGCAGCTCGACCTTGAAGTCTACAAGCGCCAGTTGACGCAGCAGAACACGCGTTCGGCGCAACTGATGCTGCCGGTGTTCGAAGCGGCGCGAGGCGCCCAGCGGCGCATCGCTTACGGGGAAGGCGAGGATGAGCGCGTGCTGCGCGCCATTCAGGACGCGCTGGACGAAGGCATCGTCCGCCCGGTGATCGTGGCGCGGCGGCGGATATTGGACCAGAAGCTGCCCGATCTGGGGCTGCGTTTCCAACTGGACCGCGATGTCGAAGTGGTCGATCCCGAAACCGACCATCTGCTGATGGGTGAGCTGGTTGAAGCTTACCGCGCTGTCGCGGCGCGGCGCGGCGTATCCTCCAACGAGGTGGTGCGCCATGTCTATCGGCGGCCCAGCGTGACTGCCGCCATGCTGCTGCGCACCGGGCGGGTCGATGCCGCGCTGGTCGGCGGCAACAGCGAATATTGGGGAGAGGTCGAGCATGTGCTGCGCATCATCGACCGCACGCCCGGCAACAGCCGCGTCTATGCGCTGTCGGGGCTGATCCTGGACGCGGGCGCGCTGTTCATCACGGACACCCATATGGTGCCCGATCCGACGCCGGAGCAGATCGCGGAAATGGCGCTGCTGGGTGCGACGGAGCTCAAGCATTTCGGCCTGACGCCGCGGGTGGCGCTGCTGTCCCACTCCAATTTCGGGGCGTCGCATTCGCCCAGCGCGCGCAAAATGCGGGAAGCGCTCAAGCTGGTGAAGAAGGCCGCGCCGGAATTGCTGGTTGATGGCGAAATGCACGCCGACGCCGCGCTCAGCCAGGGACTGCGCGAGCGGCTGATCCCGGATTCGCGGTTCGAGGGGCCGGCCAATCTGCTGGTCATGCCCAATCTGGACGCGGCGAACATCACGCTGACCGCGCTGTCGGCTTCGTCCAGCTCGCCCACGGTGGGGCCAATGCTGGTGGGGCTGGCGCAGCCTGTCCATGTTCTGACGCCCGGCGTGACGGCACGGGGTATATTGAACCTGACCGCCATCGCGGCGGCCGAGGTGGAGCGCGAGGGCTGAAGTTTAACTTTTTTCCGTCATGAGCCGCCCAAAGATCGCTAAGGATGGTTCATGGCAGGACGGGTTTCGATCGGAGTGAAGCTGGCAATTGGGGGCGGCGCGGCTGCCGTGTTGCTGCTGCTTGGCCTGTCGATCGGCCGCGGGCGCGATCTGGGGCCGGAGAAGCCCGATCGACCCGCCACGACGCCGACCCTTGCGAAACCCGCCCCAAAACCTGCCAAGCCGGTCGAACGCACCCGCGCCCAGCCTGTGGCGGTCGATCCCCATGCGTTGATGGTGAAACGCGTGCTGCCGATCGACGGCCCCTTTCGCCATGGCGACTATGTCTGGGACGAAAACGGCGCGCCCGCGACCGGACCGGTCATCATCACCGTCGATCTCAAGGCGCAGACGCTGTCCGTCTTCCGCGCAGGATATGAAATTGGATCGGCGGTCATCATTTACGGCGCGGACGACAAGCCCAGCCCGATCGGCGCCTTTCCGATCACGGAGAAGGATGCGGACCATTATTCCCGCACCTACAACAACGCGCCCATGCCCTACACGCTGCGGCTGACCAGCGACGGCGTGGCGATCCACGGCAGCGACGTGCAATGGGGCAATGCCACCCATGGCTGCATCGGCGTGCCCAAGGCTTTCGCGAAAAAGCTGTTCGGCGTGGCGAAGCTGGGCGATCTGGTCGTCATCACCGACGGCAAGATGCTGGACACCAGCCATGCCAAAGCCGCCGCCTGAATTGCGTTTCAGGCCGACGCACCTGCAATAAAGTCATCCGGGCCAGCGCTTGATTTTGCCCAATAACACTCCCATGTGCGGGACTTAACCCCTATTGCATCGCAACATGGAGCAGCCGATGGCGCGAGCCAGCCGCGAGGTTCACCCCGCTCTTGTCATTCTCGCGCTCTCCATGGGCGCTTTCGCCATCGGCACGACCGAATTTGCGGCGATGAGCCTGCTGCCCTTTTTCGCGGGCGACCTGCGCATCAGCGAGCCGATGGCAGGCCATGCGATCAGCGCTTACGCGCTGGGCGTGGTGGTGGGCGCGCCGGTGATCGCGGTACTGGGTGCGCGGTTGCCGCGCCGGACGCTGCTGATCGGGCTGATGGCGCTGTTCGCGATCGGCAATGGGCTGAGCGCCACGTCGCCCGATTATGCGACCATGCTGCTGTTCCGCTTCCTGAGCGGCCTGCCCCATGGCGCTTATTTCGGCGTGGCGGCGCTGGTGGCGGCGTCCCTGGTGCCGAGCGACCGGCGCGCCCTAGCGGTGGCACGGGTGATGACCGGCCTGACCGTCGCGACCGTGATCGGCGTGCCGGTGGCGAACTGGATGGGGCAGGCGCTGGGTTGGCGCTGGGGTTTCGGCATCGTCGCGCTGCTGGCGATGATCACCATGACGCTGGTGGCGCTGTACGCGCCGCGCGACGCCGGCGATCCGGGGGCCAGCCCGATGCGGGAACTGGGCGCGCTGCGCGAGCCGCAGGTGCTGCTGACGCTGCTGACCGGCGCCATCGGTTTCGGCGGGCTGTTCGCGGTCTATACCTATGTCGTCTCGACCATGATTTCCGTGACCCATGTGTCGGAAGGGCTGGTGCCGGTGGTGCTGGCGGTCTTTGGCGTGGGCATGACGATCGGCAATCTGGTCGCGGCCTGGGCGGCGGACCGGGCGCAGAGCCGGACGGCGATCATCGTGCTGCTGTGGAGCGCGGCGTCGCTGGCGCTGTTCCCGCTGATGGCAGGGAATATCTGGAGCTTGTCGCTGGTGATCTTCCTGATCGGCTGCGGCGGGGGCCTGGGCAGCGTGTTGCAAACCCGGCTGATGGACGTGGCGGGCGACGCGCAGACGCTGGCGGCGGCCGCGCATCATGCCGCCTTCAATTTTGCCAATGCGCTGGGGCCTTGGCTGGGCGGCATGGCGATTTCGGCGGGCTATGGGCTGACGTCGACCGGGTGGATCGGCGCGGCGCTGGCCCTGGGCGGGCTGGGGATATTCCTGCTGGCGTTGAACCTGCAGCAGCGGTCCATGCGGTTGGCTACCGTTCCGTGTGAGTAATATATCGTGCTCCTGCGAAGGCAGGAGTACGATATAGCCCGAATTCTCTAATCAGGCTCGCATAGTTGGCCGCCACCACTGTCGCGGACCTGCAATGCCGCAGCCGCATCGCTCGCCACGCGGGGGAAGCTGACCCCCTCCAGCGAGCCTCGTCCCTTGCAGACGTCGGCGCATTTCATATCGACCACGCCGGGCAGCGAGACCTGATCGCCGTCATATTGCGCGACGACGATGCAATGATCGCTGCGAGAGAAGCTGAGGATCAGCTTGTCGCCCGCCCGCCGTGCAGAGCCTCTGCCCGCGCAACTCTGATCCTCACCGAAGGTCGCTTCCAGGCCAAAGCGGTAATCGCCGTTCCTGGCCGGGATCACGCAGAAGGCATCGCGGCCTGCTTCATGATTGCGCTGATAGAGGCCGATTGCGGGCACCTTCGCCGCGTCCGCGATCACGCCGGTTTCGATAGCGGCGCGTTCCAGGCCGGAACTGGTCTGAACGCCGCTTTCGCGTGGGGCGGGCGTGGCTTCGCGCTGGCACGCCGCCAGCAGGATCAGCGCGGAAAGGCTAGCCAGCCGCATCGACAGGCGTCAGGCCCTCCGGACCGATCCGGCGGAAAAAGCAGGAGCGCGCGCCCGTGTGGCAGGTAGGGCCGGCGGGCACAGCCTTCACCCAGACGGCATCCTGATCGCAATCAATGCGGATGTCGCGGACCTGCAGCATATGGCCCGACGTCTCGCCCTTCTTCCAGAGCGACTGGCGGCTACGCGACCAGAAATGGGCAAGGCCAGTGTCGACGGTGAGCTTCAGCGCTTCGGCATTCATATGGGCGACCATCAGCAGTTCGCCGCTGTCCACATCGGTGACGACTGCGGTGATCAGCCCGTCTCTGTCATATTTGGGATTGAGGGTCAGGCCCTTGTCGCGCGCTTCGTCCATGGACGCGGCTATAGAGGGCCGCGGCGCTTGTGCGAAGCCCTGAATGATGGGGGGGTGAAGAAGGCACTTCGACACGCTCGGTGCGAACGGGGGGCAGAAAGCGAACGATCGCCTCTGGCCCGAATGATCCAGGGAGGAAGAAAATGGGGCGATCGACGGGATCCGAACCCGCGACCTCCGGTACCACAAACCGGCGCTCTAACCAACTGAGCTACGATCGCCACAAGGGGCTGTGCCCCTGAGAGAAGGGCCACATATGCGGCCCATCCCGCGCCGTCAAGCGGATGGATGCGGAAAATGGCGTGGCGTCGAAATAAAAAAGAAAAGGGGCGAAGAGCCTGGCGCCCCCACCCCTTTTCCCGACTTCAGACATCGGCGCGCGCATCGGAGTCCGCCTCCCTGCTGCTGCGCCATTCTCTCCGTAAAAACTCTCGCCAACCGCGACGCCGGCTAAAAAATGAAAAAGGGCGCCCTTGAGAGAGCGCCCCTGAAACTCTTAGTTGACCGAGTCCTTCAGACCCTTG
The DNA here is from genome assembly GCF_013375535.1 of Sphingobium sp. 15-1. Classification (GTDB taxonomy): domain Bacteria; phylum Pseudomonadota; class Alphaproteobacteria; order Sphingomonadales; family Sphingomonadaceae; genus Sphingobium; species Sphingobium aromaticivastans. The sequence goes on along the minus strand of NZ_JABXJG010000001.1, from coordinate 857,160 downwards.
CCAGCCTTGAACTTCGGCTGGGCCGAAGCCTTGATCGTCATCGTTTCGCCGGTGCGCGGGTTGCGGCCGGTCGACGCCTTGCGCTGCGAAACGGAGAAAGTGCCGAAACCGACCAGGCGCACTTCGTCGCCCTTCTTCAGCGCGCCGGTGATTGCGTCGAAAACGCCCTCGACGGCCTTGCTGGCGTCGCTCTTGGAAAGGCCGCTGCTTTCAGCGACTGCGCTGATAAGATCCTGCTTGTTCATGCCTTGGGAACCCCCTTCTAGCTGTTTGGATAACTTAGGAATCGCGGCGTAGGCGGCGCAATAAGGCCCAGCTTTCGGGCCTTGTCAAAGGGAAAGCTGCATCGACGGCTACTCAGACAAGATTTTCAGTCAAAACCTTGTTGAATAGCCGTCAAACCCGAAGTTCCTGAACCCGGATCAGTGCCGGATCGAGGCTTCCCCATCCCGCCCCTGCGCCGGATTCGGCTGGGCGGCAAGGTCGTCCTCCTCGGTCCAGGCGATCGCTTCCGGCTTGCTCACCAGAGCGCGGGCCAGCACCTCGTCCACATGGGACACGGGAACGATCTCCAGCCCTTCCTTGATATTGGCCGGAATCTCCGCCAGATCCTTCTCATTCTCTTGCGGGATCAGCACCGTCTTGATGCCGCCGCGCAGCGCCGCGAGGAGCTTTTCCTTGAGACCGCCAATGGGAAGGACACGGCCGCGCAGGGTGACTTCGCCGGTCATCGCGACGTCCTTGTGGACGGGAATGCCGGTCAACGTCGACACGATGGTCGTCACCATGCCGATGCCCGCCGAGGGGCCATCCTTGGGCACCGCGCCTTCGGGAAGGTGGATGTGGATGTCCTTGCGGATGAAGATGCTGGGCTTGATCCCATAACCGGGCGAGCGCGCCTTCACATAGGAGAAGGCCGCCTGAACCGACTCGTTCATGACCTCTCCCAGCTTGCCGGTGGTCCGGATCGCGCCCTTGCCGGGGACGGTCACGGCTTCGATGGTCAGCAGTTCGCCGCCCACTTCGGTCCAGGCCAGGCCCGTCACCGCGCCGATCTGATGCTCCTCCTCGCCCACGCCATGGCGGAATTTCCGCACGCCGGCATAGTCCGCCAGATTTTCCGGCGTGATCGTCACCTTGTCATAGGCGCCTTCGAGGATCTTGCGCAGCGCCTTGCGGGCGAGGCGCGCCACTTCGCGTTCCAGCGTGCGGACGCCCGCCTCCCGCGTGTAATAGCGGATCAGGTCGCGAACCGCCTGCTCAGTGACTTCGAACTCGCCTTCCTTCAGGCCGTGGGCGTCGATCTGCTTGGGCAGCAGGTGCCGCTGCGCGATCTCGACCTTTTCGTCCTCGGTATAGCCTTCGAGCCGGATGATCTCCATGCGATCGAGCAAAGGCTGCGGCAAATTCAAGGAGTTGGCGGTCGTCACGAACATCACGTCGGAAAGATCGACGTCGATCTCCAGATAATGATCCTGGAACTTGCTGTTCTGCTCGGGGTCCAGCACCTCCAGCAGTGCCGAGGCCGGATCGCCGCGGAAGTCCTGACCCAGCTTGTCGATCTCGTCCAGCAGGAAGAGCGGGTTCATCGTCCCGGCCTTCTTGAGATTGGTCACGATCTTGCCCGGCAGCGAGCCGATATAAGTCCGGCGGTGGCCGCGGATTTCCGCTTCGTCACGCACGCCGCCCAGCGACTGGCGCACGAATTCGCGGCCCGTCGCCTTGGCGATCGAACGGCCGAGCGAGGTCTTGCCGACGCCCGGAGGGCCGACGAGGCACAGGATCGGGCCTTTCAGCTTGTTGGTGCGCGCCTGCACGGCGAGATATTCGATGATGCGGTCCTTGACCTTCTCCAGCGCGAAATGATCCTCGTCGAGGATCGCCTGCGCTTTCTTGAGGTCGGTCTTGACCTTGCCCTTCTTGCCCCAGGGCAGGCCGAGCAGCACGTCGAGATAGTTGCGCACGACCGTGGCTTCGGCCGACATGGGCTGCATGCCCTTGAGCTTCTTCAGCTCGGCGGTAGCTTTCGCGCGCGCTTCCTTGCTGAGCTTGGCCTTGGCGATCTTCTCGGTGAGTTCGGCAAGTTCGTCGCCTTCCTCGCCTTCGCCATTGCCCAGTTCGCGCTGGATCGCCTTCAACTGCTCGTTCAGATAATATTCGCGCTGGGTCTTTTCCATCTGCCGCTTCACGCGGCCGCGAATCTTCTTCTCGACCTGGAGTACGCCCAGCTCGCCTTCCATGAAGGCGAAGACCATTTCGAGGCGCTTGACCGGATCGGCCTCGACCAGCAGCGACTGCTTGTCGGCCACCTTGACGTTGATGTTGGCGGCGATGGCATCGGCCAGACGGCCCGCATCCTCGATCTCACGCAACTGCACCGGGGTTTCGGCGGGCAGCTTCTTGTTGAGCTTGGCGTAATTTTCGAACTGTTCGGCCACCGAGCGCATCAGCGCGGCGGCTTCCGGCCCTTCGGCGGCCAGCTCCTCGACCGCGCTCACATTGGCGAGCATATGGCCTTCGGCTTGGCTGATGCCGTCGAGGCGCGCGCGCTGCTTGCCCTCCACCAGCACGCGGACGGTGCCGTCGGGCAGTTTCAGCAATTGCAAGACGACCGCGATCACGCCGGTGTCGTAGAGCGAATCCTGACCCGGATCATCCTCTGCGGGGTCGAGCTGGGAAACCAGGAAGATTTCCTTGTCGCCTTCCATCGCGGATTCCAGCGCCGAAACGCTTTTGTCGCGGCCCACGAAAAGCGGCACGATCATCTGCGGGAAGACGACGATGTCGCGCAGGGGAAGAAGGGGATATTGCGTAGTCATTCACTCTCCGGGGCGATCAAGTCAGCCCAATCATGCGGTTCATCGTCTTTATGGGGAGAGTCGCCGCATCGTTCAATCATGCCTTGTAGGATCGGAATGATGAATAAGGGCTGATCCTGCCATAAGTTCAATCAGAAAGGCAGCTTGAAGCCGGGGGGAAGCGGCAGCCCGGCGGTCATCTTGCCCATTTCGGCGTTGGAGACTTCATCGGCCTTCTTGCGCGCGTCGTTGAAGGCGGCGGTGATGAGATCCTCCAGCATCTGCTTTTCCGACACGGCGAGCAGGCTGTCGTCGATGGCGACGCCAAGGATGCGCCCCTTGGCCGAAGCGCGGACCTTGACCAGACCGCCGCCAGCGCTGCCCTCCACCTCCAGCTTGTCGAGATTTTCCTGGGCGCGTTGCAGTTCCTCCTGCACGCGGCTGGCCATGCCCAATATTTCGTTCAGATCCTTCATCGCTCTGCGCTCCATTGTTCAAGCTCATCGCTGAGCTCGGCATCGGGGAAGGCCGCCAACGCCGCCTTGACCACCGGGGTTTCCATGATTTCAGCGCGGGCGTCTTCGCGCTGCTGATTTTCCCGCGCCATCAGGGTCGGCGCGACCGGGCCATCGGCCTGCCGCACCTGCCAGACGACGCCGGTGATGGCCTTGAGCGCCCGCGCGACCTCCCGAAAGAAATCGCCTTCGCCATACCATCGGTCGGTCAGGCTGATTTCCAGCAGCGGAGGCGCATAGTCGGAGAGACCGGCGCAATCCTTGAGATGCTGGGACAATTGCCCTCTTCCGCGAGCGTAAAGCAGTTCGATCAGATCTTCGAAACTGGCTGGAAGTTTGGCGGCTGGTGCGCCGGAGGGAGTCGCTGCGGGTGTCTGGGCGGAGGCTGTTGAGGCAGCAGGCGCGCCTTCGCGGAGCAGGCGGGCGATCTCGCCCGGATCGGGCATGGTCGCGGCATGCATCACGCGGAGCAGCGCCATTTCGCAACTTTCGATGGGTAGCGCGGCGCTGGCGACCTCGTCATGGCCTTTGAGGAGAAGCTGCCAGAGGCGATGGAGCGGCGCGAAACCCAGTTGCGACGCCCAGTCGGCCAGCGCCTCCCGTTCCTCGGCGGACTGGCCGGGATTGGCGATGTCGCGGCCCGCCTTGACCAGCGTGACGGCATGGACCAGTTCCAGCAGCCCGCGCATCAGGGAGAGCGGCTCGACGCCCAGCGCATATTGGTCGCGCACCGCGCCCAGCAGCGCTCCGGTGTCGCCTTCCAGCAGCAGGCCGAGCAGGCGGCGGGTCGAGCCGCGATCCGACAGGCCCAGCATGTCGCGGACCTGGGAGGCGGTGACGAGCGGCGCGCCTTCGCCCATTTCGGCATGGGCTATGGCTTGGTCGAGAATCGACAGGCCGTCGCGGGCGGAGCCTTCGGCGGCCTGGGCGATGAGCGAGAGGGCGTCAGGCTCGGCGGCGACCGACTCGGCCTCGACTACATGGGCGAAGTGGGCAGCGAGCAGTTCCGCCGGGATGCGGCGCAGGTCGAAGCGCTGGCAGCGCGACAGGACCGTCACGGGCACCTTGTTCACTTCGGTCGTGGCGAAGAGGAATTTCACATGCGCCGGGGGTTCCTCCAGCGTCTTCAGGAGCGCGTTGAACGCGTTCTTGGACAGCATGTGAACTTCGTCGATGATGTAGATTTTGTAGCGGGCGGAGACGGCGGCGTAGCGCACCGCCTCTATGATCTCGCGCACGTCGTCGACGCCGGTGTGGCTGGCGGCGTCCATCTCGACCACGTCGATATGGCGGCCTTCCGCTATGGCCATGCAGGGATCGCAGACGCCGCAGGGATCGATGGTCGGGCCGCCCTGCCCGTCCGGGCCGATGCAGTTGAGCGCCTTGGCGATCAGGCGGGCGGTGGAGGTCTTGCCCACGCCGCGCACGCCGGTCATCAGGAAGGCATGGGCGAGGCGGCCCCGGCGGATCGCATTGCCCAGCGTCTGGACCATCGCGTCCTGCCCGATCAGTTCCCGGAAATTGCGCGGGCGATATTTGCGCGCAAGGACGCGATAGGGCTGAGGGGAATCGGACATTCGAATCTTCTAGCCGTTCGTGCAGGGCTTGGCGACCCGAAGGGCAGCCTTCGTTTCAATATCGAAAGAAGAAGTGGGCTACGGCGGACTCAGTCCGAACGGGCGCTGTGTGGAGGTGGGAGCCGGAACGACCCGCAGCGAAATCACTGTGGCTGCTTCCGTCAGGACCTGACCAGGTTCGCGACGACTACGTCCGCCCGACTCCCGGCGCGGCATATGGCGAAAGGTTGGGGGGATGGCAAGGGGGTGCGGCGAAGGCCGCCGATGAGGGCGAAGGTTATTTGGTGAAGGGAAACCGTGCTCCTGCCTTCGCAGGAGCATAAAGCCAATGGTTGCTGGCGTTGATCTTCAATCCAACCCCGTCTTCTGCGCTTTTCCGACGAAATCCACAGCCGCGCGGGCGGTTTCGGCTATGGCGGCTTCGGCGGCCTTCGAATCCACCGTGGGATGATCGAGATAGATGGCGAGGATATATTCCTCGCCCGAGGGGGCCTTCACCAGCGCGACGTCATTATAGGCGGTGCCACAGCTTCCGGTCTTGCTGCCGGAGGTCCAGCCTTTGGGCAGGCCAGCCTTGATGCGATTGGCCCCGGTCGTGCTGGCGTTCAGCCAGCCGCGCAGCTTGGCGGCGCTTTCAGGTTTCAAGTCCGTGAAGATCAGGCGGCCCATCAGGCCGGCCATGGCGGCGGGGCTGGTGGTGTCGCGCTCGTCGCCCTCGGCATTTTCGTTGAGCGCCGGTTCGGTGCGGTCGAGGCGGGTGACGGTGTCGCCATGGGCGCGGATATATCTGGTGAGGCCTTCGGGGCCGCCGATCATCGGCAGCAGCAGGTTTGCGGCGCTGTTGTCGCTGACCTCCACGGCGGCGGCGGCCAGTTCCTCCATCGACATGCGGCCGCGCTTGGCGTTCTTCTTGACCACCGGGGCATAGTCCAGCAGGTCGGCCTTGGTGAAGCTGATCTGGCCCTCCAGCCCGAATTTGCCGCCTTCCGCGCCGGTCAGGACGGCGGCGGCGAGCGGCGCCTTGAAGGTCGAGCACATGGCGAACCGCTCGTCCCGGTTGAAGCCGAGCAGCAGCGCCCCCTTGCTGTCGACCAGCGCCACGCCGAGGCGGCCGCCTGTCTCCGTCTCGATCTCCTTGGGATTGCGGACCGATTTCATGGCCGATTCGCTCACCATATAGCGAGGCGGCGGCGGGAGCAGCGACTGGCGCGGCGCTTCCTCCTGCGCCGAAGCCGGGACGGCGAGCAGCAGGGCCGCAAGGAGCAGGCGTTTGGGCAAGGGCTACATTCCCTGCATATTATAGGATTCGCCGGGGATGCGGACGGTCAGGCTTTCAAGCTTTTCGTCCAGCACGATCTGGCAGGACAGGCGGCTGGTGCGGGTCGCCGAGGCGGCGAGATCGAGCATATCCTCCTCATCCTCGCTCGCCTTTTTGAGCTTGGGGAAGTCGGCGGCGTCGACGATGACATGGCAGGTGGAGCAGGCCATCTGGCCCTCGCAAGTGCCCTCCAATGGCTGGCCGGCGGCCTGGGCTACCTCCAGCAGCACGGAACCGGCCGGCGCTTCCACCTCCTGCTTATGCTCTCCATCCGCGCTGATGAAGACTATCCTGGTCATCGTGCGACATTCCCCGCTTTACGGCGCCCATTTTTGGGCTGCCCCATTCAAACTCCTCGCGGCATCCTCCAGTTCGGCCAGTGTCGTGTAGCGGCCAAAGCCGATCCGCACCGATCCGCGCGCCTCCGCATCTGAAAGGCCGAGTGCGCGCAGCACATGGCTAGGCCGCCCGGACCCGCTTGCGCAAGCACTACCGAGCGAAAAAGCGACATCGCGGCATTCCGACAACAGGCGCGCGCCGTCGACTCCGGCGCGGCGGAGGTTGAGATTGCCGTGATAGCGGCGGGTTTCGCTGCCGTTGAGGGTCCATTGGGAGAAAAGCGCGCGGGCCGCCTCCCATAGCGATTCGACATGAGCCCGGTCGGCTTCGGCGCGTTCGCGCATCAGGCGGGCGGCGGTGCCGAATCCGGCGCAGAGGGCTGGCGAGAGGGTGCCGGAGCGCAAACCGCCCTCCTGCCCGCCGCCGTGGATGATGGGGGTGAGGGTCACGCCGTCGCGGAGCCAGAGGGCGCCGATCCCCTTGGGGCCGTGGATCTTGTGGGCGCTGATCGCGATCATGTCGCATTGGGGCGGGATGGGGATGCGGCCATAGCCCTGCACCGCGTCGCAGAGGAACAGCGCGCCTGCCCTATGGGCGAGGTCGGCCAGTTCCGCCACCGGCTGGATAACGCCGATCTCGTTATTGACCAGCATCGCGGCGACCAGCGCCACGCCGGGGCGGATGGCCTTGGCGGCATGGTCGAGGTCGATCAGGCCGCCCGGACCGACGGGGAGGATGGTGGTGGCCCGCCCTGCCCTGCCCCCCGACCGGCCTTGTGCCTCCACCGTGTCGAGGACGGCGGCATGTTCGGTGGCGATGGTGACGATGCCGCCTTCGGGCGCGCCCTGGATGGCCATGTTGAGCGCTTCGGTCGCGCCGGAGGTGAAGAGGAGGCGGCCGCCTTCGGGGAGGAGCTTCAGGATTTCAGCGCGGGCGACTTCGACCTGCGCGGTGGCGGCGCGGCCCAGGCGGTGCGGGCTGTGGGGATTGGCGAACTGGTCGCGGAGCAGCGGGACCATCGCTTCAAAGGCTTCGGGGGCGAGCGGGGTTGTCGCCTGATAGTCGAGATAGATGGTCATCGGGCGCGCTCGGCCATTTTGGTCCAGGCCGCGATGAAACGGTCCATGTCGGCTTCGCTGGTGGCGGTGCCGAAACTTACCCGGATGACTTCGCTGGCCTCCGCTTCGTCCCAGCCCATGGCGTGGAGGACATGGCTGGTCTTGAGCGAGCCTGACGAGCAGGCGCTGCCCGCTGACACGGAAATGCCCGCGAGGTCGAACTGGATGAGCTGGGCGCGGGCCGAAAGACCGGGCATGCGGTAGCTGGCGATATTGGCGATGCGCGGGGCGTTGCGGGCGATGATCTGGCCGCCGGACGCTTCGATGGCGGCGTCGAGTTTGGCGCGGAGAATGGCGGCCTTGGGGAGCCAGTCGGTGCGGGCTTCGAGGGCTGCGGCCATGGCGAGGATGGCGGGGAGGTTTTCGGTGCCGGGACGGTAGCCCTGTTCCTGGCCGCCGCTGGGGTGGATCAGGGTGAGGTCTTTGATCAGGAGCGCGCCGATGCCGGGAGGGCCGCCGAATTTATGGGCGCTGATGGCGATCATGTCGGCGTCGGGGAGCGGGAGTTTGGCGGCGCTCTGGGCGCAGTCCGCGAAGAGGATGATGCCCTTGCGGTCGATGGCGTCGAGAGGCTGAATGACGCCGGTTTCGTTGTTGACGTGCTGGATGGCGAGGAGCGCCGCTCCTTTGTCATCCCCGCGAAGGCGGGGATCCATCTCCGACGCTGCAAGGGAGGAGATGTTGGGAGATGGGTTCCCGCCTTCGCGGGAATGACTCATGAAAAGGCCATTGGTGTCGACCTTCAGCCTATCCGCATTGGACGTGACGCGCAGGACCGAATCATGTTCGACCGGCGAGGTCAGGATGCGGCTTGCCTTGGCGCGGGTCAGGGCGATGGCGATGGCTTCGCTCGCGCCGGAGGTGAAGATGACATGGCCGTCCCAGCCCAGCGCCGCGCCGATGCGGCGGCGGGCATCCTCCAGCACGGCGCGGGCGGCTCTCCCGTCGGCATGGGGGCTGGAGGGGTTGGACCAGCTTTCCAGCGCTTCGGCCATCGCCGCCTTCGCCTCGGGCAGCATGGGCGTGGTGGCGGCGTGATCCAGATAGAGACGGTCGGAAGCCACGGACTTGGGAACACTCATTGATTGCGGAAATGGTGGCGACTTCTATATAGGCGGTCTGTCGCGCAGCGCCAGCATATGCTGCTGCGCCCCATTCCTTCGCGGCATCCGCCGCCCAGAACCATAACAGGTGCCATGCCCGACGTAATCTTTCCCGGTCCCGAAGGTCGCCTTGAAGGCCGCTTCAGCCCCCCGCCCCGCCCGCGCGCGCCGGTCGCGATGATCCTGCATCCGCATCCCCAGGGCGGCGGCACGATGAACGACCGCATCACCCAGGCGCTCTACAAGACCTTCGTGCGGCGCGGCTTTGCGGTGCTGCGGTTCAATTTCCGCGGCGTGGGACGCAGCCAGGGGACGTTCGACAACGGCATTGGCGAGTTGAGCGACGCCGCAGCCGCGCTCGACTGGGTGCAGAGCTTCCATCCGGAGGCGCAGACGACCTGGATCGCGGGCTTCTCCTTCGGCGCGTGGATCGGCATGCAGTTGCTGATGCGGCGGCCGGAAATTCGCGGCTTCATCTCGGTCGCGCCGCCTGCGAACATGTATGACTTCTCCTTCCTGGCGCCCTGCCCTTCGTCGGGCATCATCGTGCAGGGGACGGCCGACGAGGTCGTGACCGCCAGCGCCGTGCAGAAGCTGGTCGACAAGCTGCGTACCCAGAAGGGCATCACCATCCATCATGACGAAATCCGTGGCGCGAACCACTTTTTCGAGCATGAGCTGGATCAGTTGATGAAGTCGGTCGACAATTATCTGGATATGCGGCTTTCGCCGGATTCGCCCATTCGGTGAGCTGGGTTGGAAGTTGACGAGGTGGAGGGGCTGCTTTGGCGGCCCCTTTTCTTTTTGGGGTGGCGTTGAGGCTCGCTTCGCTCGCGCCCACTCCTAGCCCCTCCCGCCTGCGGGAGGGGGACTGAAAAGTTCGGATTGAGACGGCCGAGGAAATTTGCGCTTGGCCTTGGGGGCTGCGGGCTTTAGCGGCGGCGCGCGATGAGTGAAGAGAAGAATGACGCCCGGCTGATCTGGAGCCGCTATTACAGCGCCTTCGTTCCTGCCCCGGCGGGACCGGGCTTTCTAGACCGGCTGAAGGCGGCGAGCGGGGCCATTGGCGGGATTGCGATTACGGGCCTGCTCTGCGGGCTGATGCTGGGGAACGGGATCGCGCATCCGCTGCTGGTGGCGCCGATGGGCGCTTCGGCCGTGCTGCTCTTCGCTGTCCCCGCCAGTCCGCTGGCCCAGCCCTGGTCGGTCTTTGGCGGCAATGTGGTGTCGGCGCTGGTCGGGATCACCGTGGCGAAGCTGATCCCCGATCCGACCATCGCCGCTGCGCTGGCGGTCGGCTGCGCGATCGGGGCGATGTCGCTGTTCCGATGCCTGCATCCTCCGGGCGGGGCGGTAGCGCTGTCTACGGTGCTGGGGGCCACCCATGGCGCCCCCAGCTATATGTTCGCCTTCGTGCCGGTGGCGGTGAACACCGCGCTGCTCGTGACCGTCGCCATCATCTTCCATCGCATGGCGGGGCATAATTATCCCCATATCGTGCCCAAGACGCCCAGCGCCCATGGCACCAGCGATCCCGCTCCCCTGCTGCGCTCGCCGTCGGAGCAGGATGTCGAAGAGGCTTTGCAGGCCTATGGCGAGACATTGGACGTGGATGCGGCGGACTTGCAGGTGGTGCTGCACGATGCGGAGATGCGCGCCGCCGAGCGGGCGCATGGGCGGCTGACCTGCGGCGAGATCATGTCCCGCGACGTGATCTCGGTACGGGAAGGCCAGCCGGTGGCCGAGGCGCGGGAGCTGCTGCACGAACGGCGGCTGCTGTCCTTGCCGGTGCTGGACAATGCCGGGCGCGTGCATGGCGTGGTCGGCCCGCTGGACCTGGCGCGGACGGGCGAGCGCGTGGGCGACATCGCTTCCGAGCCCTATGTCGTGCATGCCGATACGCCGGTGGCGGCGCTGCTGCGCCCGCTGACCGACGGAGGGCGGCGCGAGGCGATTGTGGTGGATGACGACCGGATGCTGCGCGGCCTCATCACCCAGACCGATCTACTGACGGCAGTGGCGCTTCGGGCTTAACGACTATTTTCCAGCGCGGGCAGGTCCGGGCCGGGAATGGCGGAGATGGCGACATTGGCGAACATCACCAGCCCCGCGACGATCATCAGCGTGCCCCGCTTGCGGTCGCGCTTCTTGACGATCGCGTAGATGCCGCCGCCTGTCAGAGCGATGCCCGCCAGCATGAGAATCGATAAAATCGTGCCTGCCATGGAGCAGGCCATAGGCAGGCGGGTGGACTGTGGCAATATCGCGGCTCTGCCCCTATGAGGCGCGGGAACGAATCACCTTTTGCGTGACAGGACGAATTTGCCGTGAAAATCGCTATCGCTTCCGACCATGCCGCCGTCGATCTGAAGGCTGAACTTGCAGACTGGCTGCGCGCCGAGGGCCATGAGGTCGACGATCTGGGCCCGGCGACGGCCGACCGGGTGGATTATCCCGATTTCGGTTACAAGCTCGCGACAGCGGTGGCGTCCGGCGGCGCCGAGCGCGGCATTGCGCTGTGCGGGTCGGGCATCGGCATTTCCATCGCCGTGAACCGCAACCCCGCCTGCCGCTGCGCGCTGGTGTCGGAGCCGCTGTCGGCAGCGCTCAGCCGCGAACATAATGACGCCAACGTCCTTGCCCTGGGCGCGCGCCTGATCGGCGTCGACATGGCCAAGGCCTGCGTCACGGCTTTCCTTACCACCGATTTCGGCGGCGGCCGCCATGCTGGCCGCGTCGAGAAACTCTCCCAGCCCGCGCTCTGAAAGGACTTGCGATGAGCACTGAAACCCTCACCCAGCCCACCCTGTCGGACATCCGTTCCGAAGGCTATTTCACGCGCAGCCTGGCCGATGCCGATCCGGCGGTTTTCGCGGGCGTCACCAAGGAACTGAAGCGCGAGCAGAATCAGATCGAGCTGATCGCTTCGGAAAATATCGTGTCCAAGGCGGTGCTGGAGGCGCAGGGTTCGGTCTTCACCAACAAGTACGCCGAGGGTTATCCGGGCAAGCGCTATTATCAGGGTTGCGCGCCGTCGGACGAGGTTGAGCAGCTCGCCATCGACCGGGCGAAGCAGATCTTCAACTGCGGCTTCGTCAATGTGCAGCCCCATTCGGGCGCGCAGGCGAACGGCGCGGTGATGCTGGCGCTGACCAAGCCGGGCGACACCATCATGGGCCTGTCGCTGGATGCGGGCGGCCACCTGACCCATGGCGCGAAGCCCGCTCTGTCGGGCAAATGGTATAATGCCGTGCAATATGGCGTGCGCGAGGACACGCATGTCATCGACTATGACGCGCTCGAAGCGCAGGCGATCGAAGCTAAGCCGACGCTCATCATCGCTGGCGGTTCGGCCTATCCGCGTCACCTCGACTTTGCGCGCTTCCGGGCGATTGCGGACAAGGTCGGCGCGCTGCTGATGGTCGACATGGCGCATTTCGCAGGGCTGGTGGCCGGTGGCGCGCATCCGACGCCCTTCGGCTTTGCCGATGTCGTGACCACCACAACGCACAAGACGCTGCGCGGTCCGCGCGGCGGCATGATCCTGACCGATGACGAAGCCATTGCGAAGAAGATCAACTCGGCGGTGTTCCCCGGCCTTCAGGGCGGGCCGCTGATGCATGTGATCGCGGCGAAGGCGGTTGCCTTTGGCGAGGCGCTGCGTCCCGAGTTCAAGACCTACGCGCAGGCCATCGTCACCAATGCCAAAGCGCTGGCGGGCAAGCTGGAGCAGCGCGGCCTTGCCGTGGTTTCCGGGGGCACCGACACGCATCTGGCGCTGATCGACCTGCGTCCCTATGGCATCTCGGGCAAGGATGCCGACGAGGCGCTGGAGCGCAGCTTCATCACCTGCAACAAGAATGGCGTGCCGGGCGATCCGCTGCCGCCGACCAAGACCAGCGGCATCCGCGTGGGTTCGCCCGCGGGAACGACCCGTGGCTTTGGCGTGGCGGAGTTCGAGGCGATTGGCGACATGATCGCGGACGTTCTGGAAGGCCTTCGTGACAATGGCGAACATGGCGATGCCGCCGTGGAAGCCAAGGTCCGCGAGCGCGTCTCGGCCCTTTGCGCCCGTTTCCCGATCTACGAAGGGTAAGCGCCCTTGCGTTGCCCCTTTTGCGCCCATGACGACAGTCAGGTGAAGGACAGCCGCCCGACGGAGGATGGCGCCGCCATCCGCCGCCGGCGTCAGTGCGAGGCCTGCGGCGCGCGCTTCACCACCTTCGAGCGGATACAGCTCCGCGACATCTGGGTGGTAAAGAGCGAGGGGCGCAAGGAAGCCTTCGATCGCGACAAGCTGGCGCGCTCCATCGGGATCGCGTGCCGGAAGCGGCCGATCGACCCCAGCCGTCTGGAAAAGCTGATTTCCGGCATCCAGCGGCAGTTGGAGACCAGCGGCGACGGCGAAGTCCCGGCGCGGGCGATTGGCGAGATGGTGATGGAGGGGCTGAAGCGCCTCGACAGCGTCGCCTATATCCGCTTCGCCAGCGTGTATAAGGACTTTACCGATGCGCGGGACTTCGAGGATTTCGCCTCCACGGTGAAGGAGGTCGGGAGTGATTGAGGCTGCCTGCCCCTCCCCTCCGTTCGTCCTGAGTAGCCATTGAGCGAAGTCAAAATGGCGTATCGAAGGACCCTGCCTTGACGTTCTACGCTTATATGCTGTGCTGCTCGGACGGCAGTTATTATCTTGGACACACGGATAATCTCGAACGCCGCGTAGCTCAGCATCAGGCTGGCGAGATTGAAGGTTACACGCTGAAACGACGCCCTGTATCGCTCGTTTGGCAACAGGATTTCGGAACTCGCGAAGAAGCACTGTCCGCTGAGCAGCAGGTCAAAGGCTGGTCGCGGAAGAAAAAGGAAGCGCTGATCGCTGGCGACTGGGACATGATCAGTCTGCTCGCGCGCAAGTCCTTCGATACGGGGCTTCGACAAGCTCAGCCCCTACTCAGGACGAACGGAATAATGAGCAATAGCAACACCCCCTCCCCCGTCATCGTGCTGGTCCGACCGCAGCTTGGCGAGAATATCGGCAAGGCGGCGCGGGCGATGCTGAACTTCGGGTTGATCGAGATGCGGCTTGTCAGCCCGCGCGACGGCTGGCCCAATCCGGATGCGGGGCCGTCGGCGGCCGGCGCCGATGTGGTGCTGGACAAGGCGGAGGTGTTCGAGACGCTGGCCGACGCCGTGGCCGACTGCGCGCATGTCTATGCGACCACTGTGCGCAAGCGGGGCGTGACCAAGCCTGTCGTGACGCCGGAAGAGGCTGCGCGGGAAATCCATGCCGCTACGGGACGCTCGGCCTATGTATTCGGGCCGGAGCGGTCTGGGCTGGAGACAGAGGATGTCGCGCTGGCGCGGAAGATTCTGACCGTGCCGATCAATCCGGAATTCGGGTCGCTCAATCTGGCGCAGGCGGTGATCCTGTGCGCCTATGAATGGTCGAAGCAGGCTTCTTTGGAGCAGCCGACTGTGGTCGATCTGGGCGAACCGGCTCCGCAGGTGGAGCTGGAGGGGATGATCGCGCAGTTCGAGACGCTGCTCGAAGGGGCGGGCTATTTCTTTCCGCCGGATCGGGCGCCTGCGACCAAGCGGACGTTGCGGAATCTGCTGACCAAGCCGGGCTGGAATCACCTGGAGGTTCGGACTTTGCGGGGCGTGCTTTCCGCGTTGGGCAATCCACGGTCGCGTTAGTTCGAGCGCAACGTGCTCCTGCGACCCAAAGGGCGGCGAAGCCAACGCAGGAGCAGGTTACATCAAGCCTTAAGGCGATCGAACTCGGTCATCTCGTACACGATCGAGGCTTCGACCAACTGGTCCCACAGCTCCGCAATCGCATCAGCAGGCATGCCAAGACGTTCCGCCTCGATGCGAACATTTTCGATCACCTCGGCCTTGCGCGCCTCATCTCGCACAGCGCCGCGCTCCGGCTTGATCCGCGCAGCGGCGCGCATATGGGCGAAGCGCTGGTCGAGCAGCGCGACAAGCCGGCGGTCGATTTCGTCCACCCCTGCGCGGACTTCGGCCATGGTCGTGTAGCTTTCGGGATTCATGGCCCCGCTGACTAAGCCCGGAAACAGGCCCTGTCGAGGGTTGACATGGCGTCATCGCTTCGTCATAGGCGCCGCTTCGCGATTGGCCCCGCATCCCGGTGAAGCGGCGGCCCTGCCCCCTTGCGGCAAGCAGGCGATGACCGGGAATAACGTTGTTAGCGATTGTTTTGAGGAATATTTTATGTCGAAGCGTTCCAGCGCCAAGTATAAACTCGACCGCCGCATGGGCGAGAATATCTGGGGCCGCCCCAAGAGCCCGGTCAATAAGCGTGAATATGGCCCCGGCCAGCACGGCCAGCGCCGCAAGGGCAAGATGTCCGACTATGGCATCCAGCTCCGCGCCAAGCAGAAGCTGAAGGGCTATTATGGCGACATAACCGAGAAGCAGTTCAAGAAGAGCTACATCGAGGCCGCCCGCATGAAGGGCGATACCGGTCAGAACCTGATCGGCCTGCTGGAGCGCCGCCTGGACGCCGTCGTGTACCGAGCCAAGTTCGCGCCGACCATCTTTTCGGCCCGTCAGATCGTTTCGCACGGCCACATCTATGTAAACGGCGTGAAGTGCAACATCGCCAGCCGTCTGGTGAAGCCGGGCGACGAGATCACCCTGGGCAAGAAGGCGCAGGAAATGGCGCTGGTCCTGGAAGCGCAGAGCCTGCCCGAGCGCGACATCCCCGACTATGTGTCGCCCGACGGCGCCGCCAAGGTCACCTATGTCCGCGTTCCCTCGCTGGACGAAGTGCCCTATCCGGTGAAGATGGAACCGAATCTGGTCGTCGAATTCTATTCGCGCTGATCGATTACGGTCACAACATGTACGGAAAGGCGGTCCTTCGGGGCCGCCTTTTTTGTTTGTTCAACAAGCCTTGTTTGGCGTGGGGCGTACTGGCAGAAACGGCACATCCCTTCGTCTTTTCAAGGCTGTTGCCATGCGTGCCCTCATCCTGACCTCCCTGATCGCCCTTACCGCCGGAAACGCGGCGGTGGCGGCCCCTTCCGACAGCGGCCCGTCCATCGACACGATGAAGGAGGTAGTGAAGGAAATTTCATCCGATGCCTATGAGGGCCGCGCGCCGGGGACAGCGGGGGAGGAAAAGACGCTCGCCTATCTGGTCCAGCGGTTCGAGGCGTTGGGGCTGAAACCCGGCAACAAGGGAAGCTGGTTCCAGGACGTGCCGCTGGTCGAGATCGATGCGAAAAATGTGTCTCCCCTGACCTTCACTGGCGGCAAGGCTCCGGTTTCGGCCAGTTATGGTCCGGAAATGGTGATCGCCACCTATCGCACCGGGCAGGCGCATATCGATCTGAAGGACAGTCCGGTCGTCTTCGTCGGCTATGGCATCAACGCGCCGGAGAAGAAGTGGAACGACTATGCCGGCGTGAATGTGAAGGGGAAGACGGTCGTCATCCTGGTGAACGATCCCGATTATCAGACACCGACGCTGCGCGGGCCGTTCAGCGGGCGGGCGATGACCTATTATGGCCGCTGGACCTACAAGTTCGAGGAGGCGGCGCGGCAGGGCGCGGCGGCGGCGATCATCGTGCATGATACGGTGCCCGCCGCCTATGGCTGGAATGTCGTGCAGTCGAGTTGGACCGGGGCGCAGCATGTGGCCGACAGCGCCAATGCCAATGCCGATCAGTCCGCCGCCATCGGCTGGATGCAGAAGGACAAGGCGGCGGCCCTGATGGCGAGCGCGGGGCTGAACCTCGACGCGCTGATGGCGACGGCGAAGAAGCGCGGGTTCAAGGCTGTGCCGCTGAAGGGCGTGAAGGCCAGCGTCTCCTTCGACAATGCGATCCGCAAGCATAGTTCGAAGAATGTCGTCGCCCTGCTGCCCGGCAAGGCGCGGCCGGACGAATATGTGCTCTACGCGGCGCATTGGGACCATCTGGGCCATTGCGAGGCGGCGCCGGACGGCGACGACATCTGCAACGGCGCCATCGACAATGCCACCGGAACGGCGGCGCTGGTGGCGCTGGCGGAAGCGAATGTGAAGGCGGGGCCGACCGACCGCAGTCAGGTTTTCCTGGCGGTGACGGCGGAAGAATCCGGGCTGCTGGGGTCCGCCTATTATGGCAATCATCCGGTCTTCCCGCTTGGGCAGACGGTGGGCGGCGTCAATATGGACGCGCTCAGCATGGCGGGGGTGGCGAAGAATGTCGTCGTGATCGGCAAGGGCAAGTCGCAGCTCGACACCTATCTGGACCGGGCGCTGGCGGCGCAGAAGCGGGTCGCCAGTCTGGAGCCGACGCCGGAAAAGGGCTTTTACTATCGCTCCGACCATTTCAGCTTCGCCAAGCATGGCGTGCCGATGCTTTATTTCGAGGGCGGGCAGGATCTGGTGAAGGGTGGTCCCAAGGCCGGGGCCAAGGCCGCCAAGGATTATGAGGAGCATCGTTATCACGGCCCCAAGGATGAATATGATCCCAAATGGGACTGGAGCGGGGTGAAGGCGGACCTGAAACTTTATTATGATGTCGGGCGGGCGCTGGCGAACGCGACCGACTGGCCCAATTGGATGCCGGGGGACGAATTCCGCGCCATTCGCGACAAGATCCGGGCGGGGAAGTAACGGGTTTCGGTCATTTTTCGGAGAAGCTGGCGCCGAAGTTCACGCATATGCGCGCGGGCACGCGCGCGCATATGCGTGAGGGCGCAATTTGCCGGACGTTTCAAAGAGCGATGCGGGATAGGCCCGACGGCTCGGAATAGGACAGAGCGAATTGCGCCCGATTGGGAAATAGGATGCTTTTGCGGCGCTTGTGGCCAATGGGACACGCATCACCCCAACCGACAGGTTCCGGCTGAGGATTTGGTGATTGTGGAGAGGGTTTGAAAATGGGCAATTGCCGGCGTTAAGCGCGCCCTGTTCCTGCACAGGCAGGAACCCAGTTCGGACGGTGCGATGATATATCGAGGGCGGGACTGGGCTCCTGCCTGCGCAGGAGCACGGTGTACTCTACGGTGTACTCTAAGGAAAGCAGGCGCCCCGCTTTCCACCCAAATCCGCCATTCATCATAATGCCTCTGGAATGCGTAGCGCGATCCTGTAGAGGGCGCAGTGGACACGCCGTGATCAGGAGCCAAGCCCATGACTTTCCGTATGCCCGCCGAATGGGCGCCGCATGACTGGACCTGGATCGGCTTTCCCACAAATCCCGATGAGTGGCCGGGCGCGTTCGACGAAGCGCGGCGGCAGATCGCTGATTTCGCCAGCGCGCTCCATGCGGACGGCAAGGGCGAGGAAGTGCGGCTGGTCTGCGCCCATGAGGGCGATGCGCAGGTTGCCCGCGGGCTGGCGGCGCCGGGCGTCTCCATCATCGTGCAGAAGCTGGGCGACGTCTGGCTGCGAGACACGGCCCCGATCGCGGTGAAGCGCGGGCCGGAACGGGCACTGGTGGATTTCGGCTTCAACGGCTGGGGCGGCAAATATCAGATGTCGGGCGACGAGGATATTGGCGCGCGGCTGGCGGCGACGACGGGGTTGCCGACCTCGACCCAGCATTGGGTGTTCGAAGGGGGGGCGGTCGACACGGACGGCACCGGCCTATTCGTGACGACCGAGCAGTGCCTTCTCAACCCCAACCGCAATCCGGAGCTGGATAGGGGGAAGATCGAAACCCTGCTGGCGGGATCGCTGGGCCTGTCGGACATGCTGTGGCTGGGCGACGGGCTGCTCAATGATCACACCGATGGCCATGTCGACAATCTGGCGCGCTTCGTGGCGCCCGGCGTGCTGGCCCTGCCCGAAGCGAGTACGGAGGATGACCCCAATGCGGCTATCTATGCCGATGCGCGGGCGCGGGCCAGGGCCTTTGGCGTGGAGGTGGCGTCCATCCCCTCCCCCGGCCGCGTCGTGGTGGATGGCGAGACCATTCCGGCGAGCTACATGAATTTCGCCATCGGCAACGCAGCCGTCATCGTGCCCATCTATGGCCAGCCCAATGATCAGGCGGCGCTCGATGCGTTCAGGCCCTTCTTCCCCGGCCGGGAGGTTGTCGGGCTGCGCAGCGACGCGATCCTGTCGGGCGGCGGCAGCTTCCATTGTTGCAGCCAGCAGATGCCGTCGGCTTGAGATGAGCGCGATGCTGGCGCTGCGGGCGCTGATCTCCGGCATCATCATCGCCATCGTGTCGGTGGTGTCGCGGCGTTATCCGGGGCTGGGCGCGTTGATTGCATCGCTGCCGCTGATTTCGGTGATGGGGATGATCTGGCTGTGGAACGACAAGCCGGACGTCGAGAATATGGCCCGCCATGCGGAGGCGACATTCTATTATGTCATCCCCTCGCTGCCGATGTTCCTTTTGATCCCGATGCTGCTGCGGCGTGGGGTTTCCTTTGCGCCTGCGCTGATCGCGGGTTGCGTGCTGACGATCCTGCTCTATCTCCTCACCGTTGCCGTAGCCGCCCGGATGGGCATTCGTCTCTAGGGTTTCGAATATGACCAAAGTCACCGTCGCCGCGCTCCAGCTCGCCTTTTCCGATGACCGGGCGGACAATATCGAGATGGTCGCCGGCCATGTCGTGAAGGCCGCCGCGCGGGGCGCCAGGATCGTCCTGCCGCCGGAACTGTTCGAAGGCCCGTATTTCTGCAAGGTCGAGGAGGAAGCGCTGTTCGCCAATGCGCTGCCCGTGGACGAGCATCCCGCCGTGCAGGAAATGCGCAAGGTCGCCAAGGCGGAAGGAGTCTATATCCCGGCAAGCTTCTTCGAGCGGGACGGGCATCATTATTACAACTCGCTCGCCATGATCGACGATGAGGGCGAGATCATGGGCGTCTATCGCAAGAGCCACATCCCCGACGGGCCGGGCTATGAGGAGAAATATTATTTCCGTCCCGGCAATACGGGCTTCAAGGTGTGGAAGACGAAGTTCGGCACCGTCGGAATCGGCATCTGCTGGGATCAATGGTATCCCGAAACGGCGCGGGTGATGGCGCTGATGGGCGCGGAAATGCTGTTCTACCCGACCGCCATCGGATCGGAACCCTATGACGCCGACCTCGACACCAGCCGCATGTGGCGCCGCGCGATGATCGGCCATGCGGTCAGCAACTGCATGCCGGTGATCGCCGCCAACCGGATCGGGGAAGAGGACGGTCAGAAATTCTACGGCCACAGCTTCATCACCGATCAATGGGGCGATTTCGCCGCGGAGGCCAATGCGAAGGACAATGG
Organism: Sphingobium sp. 15-1; assembly: GCF_013375535.1. Lineage (GTDB taxonomy): Bacteria > Pseudomonadota > Alphaproteobacteria > Sphingomonadales > Sphingomonadaceae > Sphingobium > Sphingobium aromaticivastans. Next base: position 837,155 of record NZ_JABXJG010000001.1, on the reverse strand, counting down.
CGCGCTGGTGGCGACGCTGGATCTGGAGCAGGCGAGGATGCACCGCGCGGGCATGGGCTTCTTCCGCGACCGGCGGCCGGAGCTTTATGCGCGGATCGCGCAGGACATATAGAATCTGCTTCGGTGTTCCTGCGCAGGCAGGAACACGAGTTGAGATCAAAGGAGACGTGTGCGGCAGCTATTCGGCCGCCAGCTCCACCGCCCTCTCGAACACCGCCTCGAACATGTCCGTCGTCAGGCGGCCGGTATTCTGGTTGTAGCGCGAGCAGTGATAGCTATCGATCAGCATCTTGCCGCTGGGCATGCGATGCTCCGCCAGATGGGCGAAGCGCGCCTTGGGGAGCTTGCCGCCCAGCACCTTGACCGCTGACTGGTGCGCGATCTGGCCAAGCGCGATGAAGACCTGCGCATGGGGCAGCGCCGCGACCGCGGGTTTCAGGAAGGCGCGGCAGTTGCGGATTTCCTCCGGCAACGGCTTGTTCTGCGGCGGCAGGCATTTGACGGCGTTGAGGATGATGACGTTCCGCAGCGTCAGGCCGTCGTCCGGGCGCGCTGCATAGGTACCTTCGGCCAGCCCGAATTTGCCGAGCGTCGCGAACAGCAGATCGCCGGCATAATCCCCGGTAAAGGGTCGGCCGGTGCGGTTGGCGCCCATCTTGCCGGGCGCGAGGCCAATGATCGCGATCTTGCCCAGGGGATCACCGAAAACCGGAACTGGCGCATTCCACCAATCGGGATGCTCCGCCCGGTTTTCATCGCGGAAAGCCGCCAGGCGGGGGCAAAGCGGGCAATCATGCGGCGGTTCGCTCTGCGGGATAGGGCTTTGCAGCGTCATGGCGACGGGATAGGCGCTGTCGGATGGTGAAGACAAGCACTCCTCATATTTATGCGCTCGCGCTGGGATCGAACCGGCCGCTGTCGGGGCGGTTGACGCCCGACCGCTTGCTGAAGGAAGCGGTCGGGCGGATCGCTGAGTTGGGCACCGTTCTGGCGGTGGCCCCTGTCCTGAAGACTCCACCGCTGGGGCCGTCTCGCCGGATTTTCGCCAATGGCGCGGTGCTGGTGGAGAGTGGATTGCCGCCGGAGGCGATGCTTTCACGGTTGCAGGCGATTGAGTGCGTCCTGGGGCGTCAGCGGTTCATGCGCTGGGGAGCAAGGCGTCTGGATGTCGACATCATCCTCTGGTCCGGCGGCCGCTGGAGCAGCCGGTCGCTGCATATCCCGCACCCTGCCTTCCGCGAGCGGGATTTCGTGCTGGCGCCGCTTTGCGCGATTGCGCCGGGGTGGCGCGACCCCGTTTCGGGACTTTCGGTGCGCCATTTACGCTTCCGCCTGCGAAAAGCGATTTCTGGAGGTTGACCAGCCGCATCGCCGCCTCTAGTGCGTGCGGACCTCAGGACATGAGGGCCCTTAGCTCAGTCGGTAGAGCAACTGACTTTTAATCAGTAGGTCGCTGGTTCGAATCCAGCAGGGCTCACCACCCCGATAGCCGCGCATCATCCCGGTCTTCAGCCCATGGCCGTGATCACGAGCGCGGCGAAGCACCATATCTCGAACGAGACCAACAGGCCGAACAGGATGCCGAACATGGCATGAGGCTTCAGTGCGTCGTCCATCTGCCCTCTCCAATTCTTTCTGCAAGATGAACGGCTTAACCAGGCGTCTGGTTCCCGGCGCGCTTCAACGCACCTATTCGGTTCATCGCATAGGCGACGACCGTCCCGCAGCAAGCTCCCTTGGAGTGATGGGCAATGGGCGGGGCGGGAGGATGATCCCGCCCCTCCATATCAGAGCCTCTCGACGATCGTGACGTTCGCCATGCCGCCCGCCTCGCACATGGTCTGGAGGCCGTAGCGGGCGCCGCGGTCATGGAGCGCGCTGATCAAAGTCGCCATCAGTTTCGCGCCCGAACCGCCAAGCGGATGGCCCAGCGCGATCGCGCCGCCATGGACGTTGAGTTTGGTAGGATCGGCTTCGAGCGCCTGCGCCCAGGCCAGCGGGACCGAGGCGAAGGCTTCGTTGACTTCGTAAAGGTCGATGTCGGAGAGCTTCATTCCCGCCCTGGTCAGCGCCTTTTCCGTCGCCGGGATCGGGGCTTCGAGCATGATGATGGGATCGTGGCCCAGCACCGTCATCTGGTGCACGCGGGCGAGCGGGGTGAGGCCGAGCGTCTTGAGGCCGCGTTCGTTGACCACCAGCAGCGCGGCGGCGCCGTCGCAAATCTGGCTGGCGTTGGCGGCGGAGATCACACCTTCCTCGGTCAGCAGCTTGACGCTCGCGATCCTTTCCAGCGTGGCGTCGAAGCGGATGCCCTCGTCGATTTTGTGGATGATGGTCTCGCCTTCCGGGGTCACGACTTCGAGGGGGAGGATTTCCGCGTCGAACTTGCCCGCTTCGGTTGCGGCGGCGGCTCGGCGGTGGCTTTCGAGGGCATAGGCGTCCAGCACATCGCGGGTCAGGCCATATTTCTTCGCCAGCATCTCCGCGCCGCCGAACTGGCTGAAGGGCTGGTTCGGGTAGCGCGCTTCGATGCCGGGGCTGCGATAGGTGCCAAAGCCGTGCTTGGCGGGCAGCGTCCAGGGAAGGCCCATGGGCACGCGGGTCATGCTTTCGACGCCGGCGGCGATCACCACATCCTGTACGCCGGACATGACGGTCGCGGCGGCGAAGTGCAGCGCCTGCTGGGAGGAGCCGCATTGGCGGTCGACATGGGTGCCGGGGACGGATTCGGGCAGGCCCGACGCCAGCACGGCGTTGCGGGCGATGTTCGCGCCCTGCTCGCCGCCGGGACAGGCGCAGCCCATGATGACATCCTCTACGGCAGCCGGATCGATGCCGGAGCGCTCGACCAGCCCTGCAAGGACTTTGCCCGCGAGATCGGCGGGGTGGACGGCGGCGAGGCGGCCGCCCCGCTTGCCGCCGGCGCTGCGGGCGACGGCGGCGATATAGGCTTCAGCCATGCTATTTCTCCTCTTCAGACGCCGGTGATGCGGATGCCGGAACCGGGGACTTTATATTTGCGGTTGAGGGCGATCAGGACGGAGGTGAGCCCCTCCGCCACGACCGAATTGCACAGCGGGCCTGCATTCCAGGCGCGCAGGCCGATTTCCTGCGCCAGCGCGACCACCGTGTCGGCGGCTTCGCTGTCGTCGGCGCAGACCAGGACGTCGCATTCGATTTCCTCGTCCAGCTTGGTCAGGTGATGGGCGCTGATATTCTGGAAGGCGGAGACGACGCGGACCCCCTCGCCCAGCATCTTCTGGACGGCTTCGACGGCGGAGCCGCCTTCGGGCAGTTGCACGCGGCTGACCTTGGGCGGGACCAGAGGCACGGTCACGTCGATCAATATCTTGCCCGCCAGCGCCGGTTCGACGTCCTTCACCGTCGATTGCTGCGCAGCATAGGGAACCGCGAGGACGACGATGTCGGCCTGCGCGGCGGCGTCCGGGTTGGCGGCGCCGGTGATGGTGCCCTCGCCCAGCACTTCGTTCATCTGGGCGGCGGCCTCCTGCGCGCGTTCGGCGGTGCGGCTGCCGATGATGACTTTATGGCCCTTATGCGCCCAGCGGAGCGCGAGGCCGCCGCCTTCCTTGCCGGTGCCGCCGAGGACGGCGATGCTCGCCAGAGCTTCATTCTGCATATGCAAACCTCTCCTGTTCTTTTTGACGCCTGCGCGGAGGCGTAAGGATCATGGGCGTGAGTTCCGCGGCATCCATGCCGCGGTCGTGAATATGCTGCGCGACCGCGCCATAGGCGGTGCTGCGCTGGCGCGGGGTGCGGCCGAGCGAGCGGATCAGCGTTTCCATCGCGGCGGGAGGCATTTCCTGGCCATGCTGCGTTCCTGCTGCGCGGGAGATGCTCTCGTTCATCAGCGTGCCGCCCAAATCGTTCGCGCCGGAGGTGAGGCAGGCCTTCACCCCCTCCTCCCCCAGCTTGACCCAACTGGTCTGGATCGAGCGGATATGCGGGTGCAGCGCGAGGCGGGCGACGGCGTGCATCAGGCGGACTTCGCGGAAGGTCGGGCCGTGGCGCGCTTCGCCGCGCAGGCCCATGGGCGCTTCCATATGGACGAAGGGCAGCGGCACGAATTCGGTGAAGCCGCCGGTGCGGCGCTGGAGGTCGCGGATGCGGATCAGATGGCGCGCCCAGTGGCGGGGCGTGTCGACATGGCCGAACATGATGGTGGCGGTAGTGCGGAAACCGACCCTGTGCGCGGTTTGGATGACGTCCAGCCATTGATCGGTGTTGAGCTTGTCGGGGCAGATGATGGCGCGAACCTCATCGTCCAATATCTCGGCCGCCGTGCCGGGGAGCGTGTCGAGACCCGCTTCCTTCAGACGGGTGAGGAATTGTTCGACCGTCAGGCCCAATGTCGCCGCGCCTTGCGATACCTCCAGAGGCGAGAAGGCGTGGATGTGCATCTCCGGCACGGCGGCGCGGACGGCTTTGGCGAGGCCCAGATAGGTGTCGCCGGTATAATGGGGGTGGATGCCGCCTTGCAGGCAGACTTCCGTGCCGCCGCGATCCCATGCCTCCCGGGTGCGGCGGACGACTTCCTCAAGGTCCAGATCATAGGGCTTGCCGCGCAGTTGCTCCGCCTTGTCGCCCTTGGAAAAGGCGCAGAAGCTGCATTTATAAAGGCAGATATTGGTATAGTTGATGTTGCGGTTCACGACATAGGTGACGGCGTCGCCCATCATCTGTTCGCGCAAGGCGTCGGCGCTGTCGCAAATATGTTCAAGGTCGGTTTCGCGGGCGGAGAAGAGAGTGGTGATCTCCTCTTCATCCAGCAGGGCGCCTGCCATGGCGCGGTCGACGATGGCGGCGATCTTGGGATCGACCGGCAGGGTCGAGGGGCGCGTGATGCGGGGTTCCAACGCGATGCCGGGGGACCATCTGTCCTCACGAGCGAAGCCCTCCGCATCGGCATGGGCGAGAATATGGCGCACCATCGCCTTGTCCTGCCAGCGCCCATTATCCTGCGCATAGGCGGGATAGACCGGCAGGCGCGCCACCAGCATCCGCCCCTCCCCTTCGGTCGCCATGCGCAGGCGCTCGACTTCCGGCCAGGGCGCTTCGGGGTTCACATGGTCGGGCGTGACCGGCGAAACACCACCCCAATCGTTGATCCCCGCCGACAGCAGGCGCGGGAAATCGGCGGCCGACAGGTTCGGCGGCGCCTGGATGTTCATCTGCGGCCCCAGGATCAGGCGGGCGGCGGCGATGGTCCAGAGCAGTTCGTCCATGTCCGGTTCGGGCGCATGGGCCATCACCGTGCGTTCCTTGGCGCGGAAATTCTGGACGATGACTTCCTGGATATGGCCGTAGCGCTGGTGCAGGTCGCGGATCGCTTCCAGCGCTTCGATCCGCTCCGCGCGGGTTTCACCGATGCCGATCAATATGCCGGTGGTGAAGGGGATGTGCAGTTCGCCCGCCAGCCGGATCGTCTCCAGCCGCGCCGCCGGTTCCTTGTCGGGCGAACGATAATGCGCGCCGCCTTTCCGGCAGAGGCGGTCGGAAACGGACTCCAGCATCAGGCCTTGCGACACGGATACGCTGCGGAGCGCAGCCATTTCCTCGCGGGTCATCACCCCGGCATTGATATGCGGCAGCAGGCCTGTTTCATCCCGCACCAGCGCGGCCATTTCGATGAGATAGGAAATGGTGGTCGCATGGCCCAGCCGCGCCAGTTCCTCACGCGCAGCGGCAAAGCGCAATTCCGGCTTGTCGCCCAGCGTGAACAGCGCCTCGGTGCAGCCCGCCGCCTTGCCCGCGCGGGCGACCGCCAGCACTTGCTCGCGGGTCATATAGGCGTTCTCACCGGGCCGGGGCGGCTGGGAGAAGGTGCAATAATGGCAGAGATTGCGGCAAAGCTGGGTCAGCGGGATAAACACCTTGCGCGACCAGCTCTGAACCCGGCCATGCCCCTCATCGCGCAGCGCTGAAGCGGCCGGCAGCAGGTCGGCCAAGGGCATCTCCAGCAATGCCGCCGCCTGTTCGTTCATCCGGTTCCTGCCTGTCATCATCCGCTCCATCATCTTATCTTCATGCCCGTTTCAGCCGACCGGACCCGGCGGTTCGGGAATTGCGGCGGCGCCTCCGCCGATACCGGCAAGCATCTCGCCAGGGAGATCGGCAGGCGCCTCCAGCAAGGCGACCAGGGAATGCATGAAATGTTCCAGGCTGGATTCGTTGCGCCACATCGGATGGGCGCGGCTATGGTCGGCCAGGGCGCGCTGCCGCGCCGAAAGGACCGCGCTGATATAGGCCCCCATGAACACGAAGCGCTGGTTCTGGAGGCCTGGCGACAGATGCGGCATCAGGCGACGCAGGTGATCGAGGCAGCGGCCATAGGCCCCGTTCCACGCCGGATCGATGGCGTCCAGCATCATGTCCCTGTGCGTCATCGCGAAGATCACGATGAACTGGACATAATGCTCATCCGGCAGGCGCAGAACCGGATCGATCAGGATGTTCGCCACTTCGCGGATGGTGCGCGGCCCGCCTTCCCGCTCCAGCGAGTCGAGCGCGGCATTGCGTTCGCGGTCGAGCGCCATCGCGCCGTCCATGACGATGGCGCGCACCAGCGCTTCCTTCGACCCGAAATAATAGCCGACCGCGCCGTGATTCTTCTGCCCCGCCGCCGCCGCGATTTCCCGCACGGTGACGCCGTCGACGCCCCGTTCCGCGAAAAGGCGCAAGGCGACCTTCTTGATCTGCTCGGCAGCGGCGCTGCGGGCGGCGTCATCGGCCTTGGCAAGTTGAAGTCTGACCATGTGTGCATTTTTCTCATTGCCAAGCGGGTTCGTCAAGTGCATTATCCAATTGATCTAATCGACGCTCGAACAGTCGATAAAAGTGAGGGATGCCTAAGTGGAAACGGCGGTCGACATCGAGTCGCTGGCAGTGTGGATGACGGATCAGGGGCTTGGCTCCGGTCCGCTCAATGACGTGACGCCGCTCGCGGGAGGGACGCAGAATATCCTGCTGCGCTTCAGCCGCGACGGGCGCGACTATGTGTTTCGTCGCCCCCCTGCACACCCCCGCCCGAACAGCAATGAGACGATGCGGCGGGAGGCGCGGCTGCTGCGCGCTTTGGCCGGGACGAACGTGCCGCATCCGGGGCTGATCGCGGATTGCGGCGATGAGAGCGTGTTGGGCGTCGCCTTTTACCTGATGGAGCCGGTGGATGGCTTCAATCCGGTCGGGCAATTGCCGGAACCGCATGCGAATTCGCCGCAGATGCGCCATGCCATGGGGCTGGCTCTGGTGGACGGCATCGCGGCTCTGGGCGCGCAGGATCATCAGGCGCTGGGATTGAGCGATTTCGGAAAGCCGGAGAATTTCCTCGGGCGGCAGGTGGATCGCTGGCGGTCGCAACTTGCGGGCTATGGCGAGTTTGACGGATGGACGGGGCCGAAGGCGCTGCCTTCGGTCGGCGCGGTCGGGGATTGGCTGGAACGGCACCGTCCGGACCGGTTCACGCCCGGCATCATGCATGGCGACTATCATCTCGCCAATGTGATGTATCGCAAGGATGGGCCGGAACTGGCGGCGATCATCGATTGGGAACTAGCGACCATTGGCGATCCGCTGCTGGACCTGGGTTGGGTGTTGGCGACCTGGCCCGACGGGAAAAGCGAGAGCACCGTATCCGTCAGGCCGTGGGACGGTTTTCCGAGCGCGGGGGAATTGGTGACGCGCTATGCCGAAAGGTCGGCACGCGATCTGTCGGCGGTCGATTGGTATCATGTGCTGGCCTGCTACAAGCTCGGCATATTGCTGGAGGGCACCTATGCCCGCGCCTGCGCCGGGAAGGCGCCGCGCGAGACTGGCGACAAGCTGCATGGCCGGGCCATTCATCTGTTCGAACGCGCTGAGGCGCTGATCCGCTGACATGCATGAGAGGGAATTTCCTTTGACCAACGAACTCGACTTCACCGGAAAGACAGTGCTGGTGGTCGGCGGATCGAGCGGCATCGGCAACGGCATGGCGCAGGCCTTCCGCCAGCGCGGGGCGCAGGTCCATGTCTGGGGCACGCGGGCGAGCGCGGCGGACTATGCGGGCGAGGAAGGGTCGGACCTTGAGGGCGTCGGCTATACGCAGGTCGACGTCAGCGATGCGGCGGCGATTGCGGCGACGCCGGTGCCTTTCGACAAGCTCGACGTGCTGATCCATTCGCAGGGAGCCGTGCTCTACCGGCGGCAGGAATTCGAGGTCGAGGGCTGGAACAAGGTGATGGCGGTCAATCTCGACTCCATCCTGCATATTTCCAACCTGTGCCGCGAAGCGCTGGCCGCCGCCAAAGGGACGATCATCGTCGTCAGCTCCATCGGCGCGTTCAAGGCGACGTTCGGCAATCCGGCCTATGCGGCTTCGAAGGCGGGCGCGGTCAATCTGGTGCGGGCGCTGGCGATTGCCTGGGCGGGCGACGGCATCCGCGTCAACGGCATCGCGCCCAGCCTGGTCGACACCAAGATGACCAAGGTGACGATGGACAATGACGAGCGGCGCGCGCGCGCACTGGCCAAGATTCCGATGGGCCGCTTCGGGGCGGTGGAGGAAATGGCGGGGGTGGCGCTGTTCCTGGCATCTCCCCTCGCCGGTTACATTTGCGGGCAGACGCTGGTCGTGGACGGCGGCCTCACCCTTAGCTGAATTTATCCGGGAAGGATCGAGCGATGGATTTCGAATATTCCGACAAGGTGAAGGCGCTGCAGGCGCGGCTCATCGATTTCATGGACGCTCATGTCTATCCGATCGAGAAGGAGCGCGACCATTTCCACCATGACCCCGCGAACCTGTGGAAGCGCTGGCCGGGGACGGAGGAGATCAAGGCGAAGGCAAAGGAAGCGGGCCTGTGGAACCTGTTCCTGCCGCATGAATATGGCGAATGGAGCCCCGGCCTCACCAATCTGGAATATGCGCCGCTGGCCGAGATCATGGGCCGGGTGATCGGGTCTTCGGAATATTTCAACTGCTCCGCGCCGGACACGGGCAATATGGAGGTGCTGGCGCGCTATGGCACGCCGGAGCAGCAGGAGAAGTGGCTGAAGCCGCTGCTGGATGGCACGATCCGCTCCTCCTATGTGATGACGGAGCCGGAGGTCGCTTCCTCGGACGCCACCAATGTCGCCACCACCATCATCGCGGACGGCGACGATTATGTCATCAATGGCCGCAAATGGTGGATTTCGGGGGCGCTCGATCCCCATACGAAGGTGTTTATCCTGCTCGGCAAGACGCCCAATGACGGGCCGCGCCACAAGCAGCATTCGCAGATACTGATCCCGGCCGGCACGCCCGGCATAGAGATCGTCCGGCCACTCGACGTCATGAACGCAGTGCATTCGCCCGGCGGCCATGCCGAGATGGTGTTCAAGGATGTGCGCGTGCCCAAGGCCAATCTGATCCTGGGCGAAGGCCGTGGGTTCGAGATCGCGCAGGGTCGCCTGGGGCCGGGGCGCATCCATCATTGCATGCGCCTGATCGGGCAGGCGCAGCGGGCGCTGGAATATATGGCGCGGCGGGTCGAAAACCGCGTCGCCTTCGGGCGCAAGCTGGCCGATCAGGGCAGCATAAGACAGGACATCGCCCTCTCCTTCTGCGAGATCGAGCAGGCGCGCCTGCTGACGTTGAAGGCCGCCGATGCGATGGACCGCTATGGCAACAAGGTCGCCAAGGACCTGATCGCCGCGATCAAGATCGTCGCGCCGCGCATGACCCAGACCGTTGCCGACCGGGCGATGCAGGTGTTCGGCGGCATCGGCATTTCCAGCGATTTCCCGCCCGCCGCAGCCTTCATGAATGCGCGCTACCTGCGCTTCGCGGACGGCCCGGACGAGGTGCATATGGCGCAGCTTGGCAAGCTCAAGATCGCTGAACTGAACGAACTGCCGGTGCGCTGAAGATTTTGAGCGGAAAGGCGAGGAAGGATCATGTTGATGACCCCGCAGAACCAAGCCGACAGCCAGGCCCAGCCCGGCCTCGGCAGCGCCTGGTGGATGGTGGCGGTTCTGTTCGGCCTCTATGTGCTGAGCTGGGTCGACCGGCTGATCGTGTCGATGCTGGTGACGCCGATCAAGGCGCATCTGCTGCTGTCCGACGTGCAGATCAGCATGATCACCTCGACCTCCTTCGCGATCTTCTATGCGATTTTCGGCCTGCCCTTGGGTTGGGCTTCGGATCGGTTTTCCCGGCGCTGGATCATCTTCGGCGGCGTGGTGATATGGGGGGTTGCGACCACGGCCTGCGGCTTTGCGCAAAGCTATGAGGCGCTGCTGATCGGGCGCATCTTCGTCGGGATCGGGGAGGCGGCATTGCTGCCCGCCGCCTATTCGCTGATTGCCGACGCCTTTCCTTCACACCTGTTGACGCGGGCGACGTCGACCTTCCAGACGGCGGGCAAGGTGGGATCGGCCACCGCCTTTGCCTTGGGCGGCGTGGCCATCGCCTTTGCGACGGCGCATAGCGGCATCCATATTCCCTTCCATGGCCCTGCCCAGCCCTGGCAGTTGGTCATGATGATGGTCGGCGTGCCGGGCATATTGCTGGCGCTGCTGCTGTTCACCTTCCCCGATCCGGGCCGCCGCCGGACGCCCGGTACCGCCGCGAACGGGGAGCAGAAGGGACTGATAAAGGCCTTCGTCACGCAGAACTGGAAGCTGCTGGCGCTGATGCTGGTGGGCACGTCCGCCCTCGCCATGTGCGGCTATTCCATGACCAACTGGGTTCCCGCCTATATCGAGCGGCATTTCGGGTGGAAGCCGGTGCAATATGGCTTTGCGCTGAGCCTGATGAACATCGTGTCGGCCGTGTCGCTGGTGGTGAACGGCTGGATCGTCGACCGGCTGTTCGCGCGGGGCATGAAGGACGCGCATCTGCGCTTCTACGGCTGGCTGATCCTCGGTTTCCTGCCGGTGATCGCCTACATGTTCTTCGCGACGAACCCCTATGTGTTCCTGGCCTGCTATTGCGTGGCGCAGTTCATCACCGTGCCTTTCATGGTCTATGTTTGCTCGGTCATGGGGCTGATCGCGCCGGCGACGATCCGGTCGCGGATGCTGGCGTCCTTCCTGTTCGTCTTCACCATATTGGGTCAGGGCGCGGGGCCCGCCATCGTCGCGGCGCTGACCCAATATGTGTTTCACGACGAGGGCGCGCTGGGTCAGTCGCTGGCGGTCGTGGTCACGATCAGCTCCATCCTTGCCCTCATCTCCTTCCGCATGGCGCTGAGATACCTCGCGCCGGCCATAGCTTCCCGAAAGGACGTCTGATGTCTTTGACCATCGGCGGGGTCGATCCCGCACGCCGCGACCAGCTTGCCCTTGCCGACGAGCGGGTGACCTATGACTGGCACCAGTTGGACGAACTGCTCAACCGGGCGGCCAATGCGCTGAACGGGCTGGACCTGACCGAACGGCGGGTGGCGGTGTTCGCACCCAACAGCGCGGAGACGGTGATCGCCTATGTCGCCTGCCTGGAAGCGGGCATTTCGAGCGTGCCGGTGAGCTTTCATCTGACGCCTTCGGAGGCGGCCTATATTTTGAAGGACAGCGGCGCGGTGGCGCTGCTCGTCGGGCCGGAGACGATGGAGGCGGGACTTGCCGCCGCGGAGGAAGCGGGCGTCGGGACCGTGATCGGCTGGCGCTGTCCGGAACGGGAAGGCATCATCCATTGGGAGGGATGGCTGGCGGCGGCTTCGACCGAGGAGCCGGATCATGATGTGCCGCCTTTGCCGCATCTGCATTATACTTCGGGCACGACCGGACGGCCCAAGGCGACCGAGACGCCGCCGCAATATTTCCCTCGCGTCGCGACCGTGAAGGCGCTGGCCGAAGCGATCCGGCCGAAGATCACGCCCTCGCCGGGCATTGCCGTGGGGCCGCTTTATCATACCGGGCCGCTGGGCATGGCGCGCAACGTCTTTGGCGGGATGAGCCTCATCACGGTCGAGCATTTCGACGCGGAAAAGGCTTTGGCGCTGATCGAGCGGCATAAGGTCAAAGGCTCGGTGATGGTGCCGACGCATTTCCAACGGATGCTGGCATTGCCCGAAGAAGTGCGCGCAAAATATGATGTGTCGAGCATCCAGCGGCTTGCCCATACCGGGGCGGCCTGTCCGCGTGCCGTCAAGCAGGCGATGATCGACTGGTTCGGGCCGGTGCTGGTGGAGGCCTATGGCGGCACCGAAGCGGGGTCGACCACCTTCATCACCTCGCAGGAATGGCTGGAGCGGCCGGGCTCCGTCGGCAGGGCGCTCGCGCCGTTCGAGACGGTTATTTATGGCGAGGATGGACGGATACTCGGTCCCAATGAGGTCGGGCAGGTCTATTTCCGCGACACGAGCGGTTACGGCATCGTCTATCGCGGCGATCCAGAAAAGACCGCCGCTGCGCATATCGCGCCGGGCGTCTTCACGCTGGGCGAGATGGGCTATGTCGATGAGGAGGGCTATCTCTTCATCACCGACCGGGTGTCCGACATGATCGTGAGCGGTGGGGTGAATATTTACCCCGCTGAATCCGAGCATGTGCTGCTGCGCCATCCCAAAGTCGCGGACGTCGCGGTGGTGGCCGCGCCCAATGCCGAAATGGGCGAGGAAGCGCGGGCGCTGGTCATTCCCAAGGATGCGGGCGATCCGCCGACGGCTGAGGAACTCAACGCCTTCTGCCGCGCCAACCTCGCCAGTTACAAATGCCCGCGTGGTTACGAGATGGTCGATGACATCGGCCGCACCGTCATGGGCAAGGTCAACAAGAAGGCGCTGCGCCAGCGCTTCTGGCCTTCTGATCGCACCATCGGGGGGTGAGTTTCATGCGTTTTGTTCTGCCCTTGCTGCTGTTGCTCGCCGCCTGCGCGCCTTCGGGCGAGGCGAGGCGCGATGGGAGCGATTGGCCGGGCTATGGCGGGATCGATGAGAATCATTACAGCCCGCTGAAAGAGATCAACGACGGCAATGTCGGCAAGCTGAAGCTCGCCTGGTATCATGACATCAGCGGCGGCGGGTCGAGCCTTTCAGCGCCGATCGCGGTGGATGGCGTGGTCTATTATGCCTCGGGCTATAGCGTCATTCATGCGCTGGATGCCTCGACCGGGCGGGAGCTATGGACCTACGACCCGCAAAGCTGGAAGGTCGCCGGGCAGAAGATGCGCGCCGCCTGGGGTATCAGGGGCATCGCCTATGATAATGGCATGGTCTTCACCGGGACCATCGACGGGCGGCTGATCGCGATCAATGCCCGCTCCGGTCATCCCGTCTGGACCGCGCAGACCATCGGCAAGGATGACGAGCGTTATGTCACCGGCGCGCCCTGGGTGTTCAAGGGCAAGGTCATCATCGGCCATGGCGGCGCGGATTTCGCGCCGATCCGGGGCTATGTGACCGCTTACGATCAGAAAACGGGGAAGCAGCTCTGGCGCTTCTACACCGTGCCGGGCGATCCGAAGCTGGGGTTCGAGAACAAGGCGATGGCGATGGCCGCCCGGACATGGACCGGCCAGTGGTGGAAATATGGCGGCGGCGGGACCGCGTGGAACGCCATGGCCTACGACCCCAAATATAACCGCATCTATATCGGGGTCGGCAATGGTTCTCCGTGGAATCAGAAGATCCGCTCGCCGGGTGGCGGGGACAATCTCTTCCTCTGCTCCATCGTCGCGCTGGACGCGGATACCGGCGAATATGTCTGGCATTATCAGACCAATCCCGGCGAGACATGGGACTTCAACAGCGCGATGGACATCGAGCTGGCCCGGCTCAAGATCGGCGGGAAAGAGCGCGACGTGCTGATGCACGCGCCGAAAAACGGCTTCTTCTATGTGATCGACCGGGAGACGGGAAAGCTGATCTCCGCCCGCAATATCGTGCCGGTCAACTGGGCGAGCGGCATCGACGTCAAGAGCGGGCAGCCGGTCGAGAATCCGGCGGCGCGCTATCCGGGTGGCAAGGCGGCTGTCGTCTACCCCTCCCCCTTCGGCGCGCATAATATCGAGGCGATGTCGTTCAATCCGGGGACGGGGCTGGTCTACATCCCGACCATGGATCAGGGGCGGGTCTATATCGATCCGGCCGAGCCGTTGCAGGGCTGGAAACATCTCAATGGCCAGCGCATCAGCACCGGCACGGGCGCGGCGCCTGCGAGCGTGGCGCCGGATCGGCCAGCGACGAGCTTCCTGCTCGCGTGGAACCCGGCGACGCAGAGCGAGGCGTGGCGCGTGCCGATGTCAGGTCTGCGCGGCGGCGGCGGCACGGCGACCACGGCGGGCAATCTGCTGTTCCAGGGCAATGCGGCGGGCAAGTTCGTCGCCTATGCGGCAAATAGCGGCAGGCCGCTCTGGTCCTTCGATGCGCAGACGGCGGTGATGGCGCAGCCGATCACCTACAAGGCGCGTGGGCGGCAATATGTGACGGTTATCGCGGGTTCCCGTTTCCCCAGCGCCACGGGCATGGGGCGCGAATGGAACTATCGCACGCAGCAATGGCGCGTCCTCACCTTCGCGCTGGAAGGCAAGGCCAGCCTGCCGCCAGTGCAGCCGGTGGAAACGCCCGTGATCGACATGTCCGATTTCGCCGTCGATCCGGCCAAGGCCACCCTTGGCGCAGGCGTGTTCGGCCAGCGCTGCGGAATCTGCCACGGCGCCAATGCGGTGTCGGGCGGCATGGCGCCGGACCTGCTGCAATCGGGCGTGCCGCTCGACAAGGCCAGTTTCGCGGAAGTGCTGCACAAGGGCATTTTGCGCGAGCGGGGCATGCCACGCTTCGAGGAACTGACCGACGCCGAGATCGAAGGTCTTCAACATTATTTCCGCCAACGCGCTCGTGAAGTGCTGGCTGCGCAAGCCGCAGCCAAGCCGAGCGCCCAGACACATAGAGGCTTGAATGAAGGTCAATGACGTCGTCACCTATGAGGTGGAAGGCCAAATCGCGGTCATCACGGTCAATTCGCCGCCGGTGAACGCCCTCTCCAACGCCGTGCGGCAGGGCGTCGCGGGCGCGGTGCAGACGGCCATCGGGGATAGTGGCGTGGGCGCCATGGTGCTGATCTGCGAGGGGCGCACCTTCTTCGCCGGGGCGGACATCACCGAATTCGGCAAGCCGCAGGTCGAACCCTCGCTGCGCAACCTGCAACTGATCGTGGAGAATGCGACCAAGCCGGTGATCGCCGCGATTCACGGCACGGCGCTGGGCGGCGGGCTGGAGCTGGCGCTGGTGGCGCATTATCGCATCGCCGTGCCTTCGGCCAAATGCGGGCTGCCGGAGGTCAATCTGGGCCTGCTGCCCGGTGCTGGCGGCACGCAGCGTCTGCCGCGCATTGTCGGGGTGGAAAAGGCGCTCGACCTCATCACTTCCGGCGCGCCGGTTGGTGCGACGGCCGCGAAGGAAATGGGGCTGGTCGATGAACTGGCGGCGGAGGGCAATCTGCGCGCCGACGCCATCGGCTTCGCCCAGCGCGTTCTGGACGAGGGGCGCCCGCTGCTCAAGGTCCGCGACCGTAGCGAGAAACTGGACGAAGCGCGCGGCAAGCCGGAAATCTTCGCGGACTTCCGCAAGGCCAATGCGAAGAAATTCCGGGGCTTCAAGGCGCCGGAACATATCATCCGCTGCATCGAGGCCGCGCTGGAGAAGCCCTTTGACGAAGGCATGGCCTATGAGCGCGAACTGTTCAACGAGCTTCAGGCCGACAGCCAGTCCGCCGCCCAGCGCCATGTCTTCTTCGCGGAGCGGCAGGCGGCCAAGATCGTGGGGCTTGCCGCCGACACGCCGACCCTGCCCATCGCCAAGGTGGGGGTGATCGGCGCGGGCACCATGGGCGGCGGCATTGCGATGAACTTCGCCAATGTCGGCATCCCCGTGACCATCGTCGAGGCCAAGCAGGAAGCGCTCGACCGCGGCATCAAGATCATTCGCGGCAATTATGAAACCACCGCGAAGAAGGGCAAGATGAAGCCCGAGGATGTCGACACCCGCATGGGCCTGCTGACCGGATCGGTGGCGATGGAGGATCTGGCCGACTGCGACCTGATCATCGAGGCGGTGTTCGAGAATCTGGAGGTCAAGCGCGAGGTGTTCGCCAAGCTCGACAGGATCGCCAAGCCGGGCGCGATTCTGGCCACCAACACCAGCTATCTCGACATTGACGACATCGCCGCCGCCACCTCCCGGCCGGAAAGTGTGGTCGGGCTGCACTTCTTCTCGCCCGCCAATGTGATGAAACTGCTGGAGGTCGTTCGCACCAAGGATACGAAGCCCGAAATCACCGTCACCGCCATGAAGCTCGCCAAGACCA
This sequence comes from Sphingobium sp. 15-1, assembly GCF_013375535.1. GTDB lineage: Bacteria > Pseudomonadota > Alphaproteobacteria > Sphingomonadales > Sphingomonadaceae > Sphingobium > Sphingobium aromaticivastans. The sequence goes on along the minus strand of NZ_JABXJG010000001.1, from coordinate 820,865 downwards.
TCGGCAAGATCGGCGTGCTGGTGGGCAATGGTTTCGGCTTTGTGGGCAACCGCATCCTTGCGGCGCGTAACCGCCAAGCGGACCAACTGGTGCTGGAGGGCGCGACGCCATGGGCAGTGGACAAGGTGCTTTATGATTTCGGCTTTGCCATGGGGCATTTCCAGATGCGCGATCTGGTGGGCCTGGATGTCGGCTGGAACCGCGAGGCGACCAGCTCCGCCAATGTGCGGGAAATCCTCAACGAGATGGGCCGCCATGGGCAGAAGACGAAGGGCGGCTATTATGACTATGACGAGAACCGCAAGCAGACGCCCTCCCCCATCGCCACGCAGGTCATTAAGGAATTCGGCGCCAAGCAGGGCATTGCCCGGCGCGAGGTGAGCGACGAGGAAATCCACGACCGCATCCTCTTCGCCATGGTGAATGAGGGCGCGCGTATCCTTGATGAAGGCATCGCATCGCGGGCGTCGGACATCGATATTGTCTGGATCACGGGTTATGGCTGGCCGAAATATCGCGGCGGGCCGATGTTCTGGGCGGATTTGCAGGGTCTGCCGGTCGTTCTCGAAAAGCTGAAGGCGCTGGAGGCCGCGCATGGCGAAGCGTTCAGCCCCTCCCCGCTGATCGAGCGGCTGGTGGCGCAGGGCAAGGGGTTCAAGGACGCATGACGCTTCAGAAGGGCCTTGGAGGCAACCGCATCGCCATTACTGGGGTCGGTGAAACCCCCTTCCTGCGCAAAGGCGAGGAAGGGGTCATGAAGATGATGACCCGCGCCAGCCTGGCGGCGATTGCCGATGCGGGCCTGACGCCGAAGGACATAGACGGCTATATCTCCAACAAATATGCGGGGCATGGGTCGGACGAGGTTGCCTTTGCGATCGGTGCTGGCGAAAAGCGTTTCTGCGCCACCACCGACAGCGTGGGCGGCACGGCGACTTCGGGGCAGGCGCTGCAACTGGCGCAGATGGCGATCGAGGCGGGTCTGGCCCGGCATGTGCTGGTGCCCTATGCAATCCAGTCGACCAAGCCGGGCGGCGTCTATGGCTTCCATGCGCGCGAACCGCAAAAGGCGGGGATCGAAATGCCGGTCGGCTTCTTTGGCCAGCCCACTTATTTTGCGAGCATGGCGAACCGCTATGCCCATGAATATGGTATGACGGAGGAGGAGCAGGCATCCATCCCCATGACCTATCGGGCCTGGGCGGTGCTGACGCCGAGCGCGCAGCGGCGTGACCCGATGGATTTGGAAGCCTATCGCCAGTCGCCCATGATCTCGACGCCTTTGCGGGCGGCGGATTGCTGCCTCACCACCGATGGCGGCGGCGCCTATGTGGTGAGCGCCGTCGAGGAAGCGCGGGACATGCCGCATCCGGTTGTGAGCGTGCAGGGGCTTGGCCTGGGCTTCAACAACTGGCCTCAGGGGGTGCTGTTTACCCAGACGCCCTGCACCTACGACTTTCCCGGCGAGGTGTCCGCGAAGCTCGCTTATGCCATGGCGGGCTGCGATCCCAAGGACTTGGACCTCGCGCAGATTTATGACGGCTTCACCATCTCCGCGCTGGTGCAGACGGAGATGCTGGGTCTGTGCGAGCGGGGCGAAGGGCCGCGCTTTTATGCAGCGGGGCATGGGATGCCGGGCGGGCGGATGCCGATCAACACCAGCGGCGGGCATATGTCGGGCGGCTATGTGCCGGGCATGAACCTGCTGATCGAGGCCGTGCGGCAGTTGCGCGGGCAAGAGGGCGAGCGGCAGGTGCCGGACGCGAAGCTCTGCGCCGTCGCAGGGCTGGGCGGCAACAATCATTCCACCACCATCCTGGCGCGGAGCTGATCCATGGGCATTCCGATACACCCTCCCAAGATCGAAGACCCGCTGTTCCAGGGCTATTATGACGGGCTGGAAGCGGGCGAGCTGCGCATTACCGCCGACGCCGAGACGGGGGAATGGATATGGTATCCGCCCGAGGTCATCCCCGGAAAGCCCGACGCCGTGCTGGAATGGCGGCCGGTTTCGCCGGAGGGTAGCGCTTACACCTTCACCACCGTGATACGCAGCCTGCTGCCAGGCGATCATAAGGCGGAGGTGCCGTTCACCGTCGTCCTGTTCGAGCCGGACGATGCGCCGGGCGTGCGCGTACCGGGGCTGCTGGTTGGCGCTGAGGGCGTGGAACCGTGCTGCGGGATGCGGTTGAAGTTCCAGCCCGTGCAGGCGGGGGATCACAAGATCGCCGGCTTTGTGCCCGTTGGGTGAGGAGAGTATGGTGAAACAAGCTTCCCTCACCCCTGTTCGGGCTGAGCCTGTCGAAGCCCTTTCCTTTTTTGAGAAGAAGAAAAGCCCTTCGACAAGCTCAGGGCGAACGGAGGTTTGGGCTGATGGCTTGCCCAAACTCGCTCTCGGGCGTCGCGAGATATTATTGGGTGGGGCAAGCATGGTTCTCACCAGTTGCGTGCCATCAACAGGAATTGGACGAGCCCTACCTCTAAAACCTCTCGCTCTCAACGATTTCACACTCGTGCGCGGCAGTCTGGACGCGCCCGAAGGCATAGCGAGCAGCCCCGATGGCCGCCTGTTCATCTCCAATGGCGGTGGCGCCATCGGCGTGCTGGAGCGGGACGGAACGCTGCGCCAGATCGGCAAGGCGCTGGCGCCCAATGGCGTGGCGGTCGACCGCGAAGGTCGCGTCATCGTCGCCAATATGGGCCTGCTCAACAAGGGGCCGGGGCCATTGCAGCGGATCGATGTCGCGACGGGAACGGTCGAGACGCTGGTGTCGGAACTGGAGGGGCGGCAGTTGGTCACCTCCAACGGTCCGGCGACGGCGCGCAATGGCGACATTTACTGCACGCACAGCAGTTGGGGGCCTATCGGGAATATCGGCACGACCACGCCTGCCGGCTTCATCTACAGGGTCGCGCCAGACGGTAAGGCTTCCATCGTGGCCCGCAATCTGCGCGGCGTGAACGGCCTCTGCCTCGATCGTGAGGAACGCTTTGTTTATGCATCGCTAACCGCTGAAGGGCGCATAAGGCGCTGGCGGCGGCAGGCGGACGGATCGCTCATCGATCCGCAGGATTATGGGCCGCAATTGGGCGTGGTGATCCCCGATCATCAGGCGAAGGACATTCGCGCCATGGCGGCTGCTGAGCGCGCGGATCTGGGTTATTGCGACGGCATCGCTTTCGATGCGGCGGGCAATCTCTGGGTGACGCTGCCCTTCGCCAACCGGATCGTCGCCATCACGCCGGATGGGCGGAAGGTGGATATTGTCCATGATCCCGAAGGCAGGATGCTCTCCAGCCCGACCAATCTTTGCTGGGGCGGGGCGGATTTGCGCGACCTTTACGTCGTCTCGCGGGCAAGCGGGATGGTGGTGAAGGCGCGGGCGGATGTTGCTGGATTGCCGTTGGCGAACTGGCCCGCGGGTTAAGGCGTAACGTGCTCCTGCGCAGGCAGGAGTCCAGTTCGAACGGCAGGACTGGGTTCTCACGAGCCACTTGTCTCGTTCGAATGCCTTCGCAGGAGCACGGTGCGCGGCGAGGAAAGTCGGCACTAAGCCAGCTCGATCACCACTTTGCCCTGCACCTTCCGATCCATCATCCAGCGGATCGCTTCGCGGCCTTCCTCGAAGGAGAAGCGCTTGCTGACTTCGGGGCGCAGGCCGCCCTCCTCATACCAGCGATAGAGCTGCGCCATGTTCGCGGCATGGATGTCCGGCTCGACACGGCTGTGCACGCCCCAGGTCACGCCGATGATGGCGGCCGTCTTCACCAGCGGCAGGTTGAGCGGGATTGCCGGGATCGTCCCCGCAGCGAAGCCCACGACCAGAAAGCGCCCGTCCCAACCCATGGTGCGAAAGGCGGGTTCCGCCAGCGCTCCGCCGACCGGATCGAAGATCACATCGACGCCGCGTTCGCCTGTCAGGGCCTTCACCGCCTGCTTGAGATCGTCCTGGGCATAGTTGACCGTCTCGTCAGCGCCATGGGCGCGGGCAAGGGCGAGCTTCTCCTCCATCGAGGCAGCGGCGATCACATGCGCGCCCATCCGCTTGCCGACCTCGACCGCCGCGAGGCCTACACCGCCCGCAGCGCCCAACACCAGCAGCGTCTCGCCCGGCTGCAACCGCCCGCGCTGGCGCAAGCCATGGAGCGCCGTCGCATAGACCATGGTGAAGCCCGCCGCGACATCGAACCCCATATCGTCGGGGATCACCGTCGTCCGATAGGCGGGCGCGACCGCCAGTTCGGCAAAGGCGCCTTCGAAGGGGATCGTCGCGATCCTGTCCCCGATGCGAAAGTCGATGACGCCCTCCCCCAATGCATCGATGATGCCTGCCGCCTCGCTGCCCGGAATGAAGGGCAAGGGCGGCTGCCTCTGGTACAGGTTCTGGATCATCAGCGCGTCGGGGAAATTGACGCTGGCGGCCTTCACCCGGAAGCGGACTTCGCCAGGCCCCGGCTCGGGCGCCGGGACATCACCAAAAACCAGCTCTTCCGGCGGCCCATGATGTTCGCACAGCAAAGCACGCATGGATCAGCTCCCTTCGAACTGCTGGCGCATCTTGTAATAATCGTCGCTCGGATATTTCTCGCTATGCTGCCCCGCCGGCCATTGCGCATAGGTGGTTTCCGACGGGAAAGCGGGTGACGTATAGTCCGACAGGCCGCGGCGGCGGATGATCTTCCACACGCCGTTGCGCCGTTCCAGATCGTCGAGATAGCGGCCCTGGAAGAAGACATCCTCCTCGCCCGTGCCATCCTTCCGGTCGCGGCGATGCTGCGCGAAATAATAGCATTCGGAAAAAGCCTTATCCCCCTTCACCTCGACCGAGACGTTCGAGATATGGTGGCAGGCATATTTGAGTCCCGAGATGATCTTGAAGGCGAAACCCACGAAATCGGAGGATTTGCCCTCGAACTTGCCATGTTTATGCGTCGATTCCGGCCAGAAGAGCGAACGCAGCAAAGCCTCGTCCGCCCGGTCGTTGGATCGGGCATAGGCATGGAGCAATTCGGTGATCGCCTGCTTGGATTCGATCACGTCGAGGCGTTCGGCCATGCTCATCGGCTTGCCCTTCCCTTTTGCGGGCGCGGCCGAAGCCTGGCCCACCGCGGCCAGTCCGAAAGGAACGGCCAGCATGGCGGCCAGCGTGCCGCGACGGTTCTGCTCCATGCTCATTCTCCCGGAATTTCCAGCAGGCCCGGCTCGGCCTTGAGACGGGGCAGCACTTCCTTCTCGAACAGACGCAGGCTGCGCCAGGAGACTTCGGGGTCCAGGCCGCCCAGCAGCGCGTGGAACGTGACCGCCGTGCCGCGTCCCAGATCCTTGAGATAAGCGAAACATTCGTCCGGCGTCAGCAGCTTGATATTGGGCATGGCCTTCAGCCCTTCGACCGTCTCGGCCGCGCTGTAGCGGGTCTGGCCGGTGCCGCGTTCCTGCGCCCACTGCGCATAGGTGTTGGTCGCATAGGCGATATGAGGCGCCACCAGGGGCCAGTCGCGGTCCGGATCGTCCGACACGTAGAGGAAGCTCGCAGCGGGCTTGCGCAGTTCCTCCGGCGGTCCGAAGCCGGCCTTCGCCCGCTCCTCCTTGTAGAGCGTGAAGAGGTCCGGATGGCCAGGGAAATATTGATAGCCGCCCTTGGCTGCGCGGATGGCGGACTTGTCGGTCGAGCCGCCCATGTAGATTTTGGGGCCGCCCGGCGTCGCGGGCGCGGGCGTCACGCGGACGGTGCGGCCGCGAAATTCGAAAGGCTCGCCGGTCCAGGCGCTCTTCAGCGTCGCCATCGCTTCGTTCATGATGGCGAGCCGCTTGCTGATGTCGCGGTCGAACATCTCGAACTCATGTGGGCGATAGCCCATGCCCGCCGTCAGCCAGATGCGGCCCGGCGCGATATTGTCGAGCACGGCGAGGTCTTCGGCCAGCCGCAGCGGATCGTGCATCGTCACCACCAGGGCGGAAAGATGGGCGACGATATTCTGTGTAGCGCCAAGGATCGAGGCGGCCTGGATCATGGAGGACGGGCAATAGCCGCCCTCCGCGCCATGATGTTCGGCCAGGAAGACCTGGGTGAAGCCAAGCCTGTCGGCCCATTGCGCCTGCTCGATCGCGGTGCGGTACAGCAGCGGATGCGGCGCGCCGAAATCCGGGCGGTTCATGTCGTAGCGAAGGTTGAGTTGCACCTTGGCGATTCCTCTCTTTATCGTGTCAGGCGGCGGAGACGCGGGACTGGATGCGGCCCTTCACATCCGCCGCTTGCATCGCCTTGCCGCTCGCGATCAGCGCGTCGATCTCAGCATCCGAATAGCCGATCTCGCCCAATATCTGCCGCGTATGCTCGCCCAGCCGGGGGGCTGAGCCTTTGGCGCTGCCGGGCGTGCGGCTGAAATGCATGAAGCTGCCGAATTGACGCACATGGCCGTACATGGAGTCAAGATTCTCGATCACGCGGTTGCTGGCCGTCGCCCAATCCTGCCAGAGCGCTTCGCGGACCCAGCTCGTTTCGCGGGCGATCTCGCTGGGGGCGCCGGCCGCTTCCAGCAGGGCGTGGGCGTCGGCGCTGCTCTTGCCTGCGAGGAACGGCTTCAGCGCGTCCAGAAGCGCAGCGTCGTTGGCGGAACGGGTTCGCGCCGTGGCGAAGCGGGGATCGCTCAGCCAATCCTCATGCCCCACGGCCTTGGCCAGCGCGGCGAAGCGTTCGTCCGAACGGCAGGAAATGCAGAGCCAGCCGTCAGTGGTCCGGTAAATCCGGTCGAGCGCGTTGAAGCCCGCCTGTTCCTTGTCCAGCCGGAATCCGTAGACGACCTTCTTGTCGGCATCGAGGAAATGTTCGGACGTGGTCCACAGGCTCGAATGAAGCTGCGGGATTTCCATATAGTCGCCCCGGCCGGTGACGGCGCGATGTTCAAGGCCCATCAAAATGCCCGCCGCGCCGAGGAAACCGTTATTATAATCCTCATTGCCGAACACGGCGCGGGTCGGCGGATTGCCTTCGCCGCCGCCCTCATAGAGCAGGCCGGTCCAGCCCGACACCAGCGGCGCAAAGCTCTTGAGCAGTGACTTCGGCCCCTTGGAGCCATAGCCGGGCAGATAGACGTAGAGCAGGCGCGGGTTGAGCTTCGACAGCGCCTCATAGCCGATGCCGAGCTTGTCCGCCTTGCCGGGGCGAAGGTTGTGCGTGACGACATCGGCCGTCGCCACCAGCTTCAGCGCCGCTTCGAGCGCTTCGGGATGCTTGAGGTTGAGCACGATGTCGCGCTTGCCGCGTTGGGCGGCGTCGAAACAGTCGGGCAGCGGGCGCATCTGGTCGCCGCCGGGGGTCTCCACCTTGATGACGTCGGCGCCAAGGTCGGACAGCAGACGACCGCCATAGCCGACCGCGAAGAAGGAGGAGAAGTCGACCACCTTAATGCCTTCCAGCGGCCGGTCGAGCGACTTGCCGTCGGCTACGAGCGCGGCCCGGCGGCGGGCGATCAGGTCCGCCAGCGCGCCATTGTCCGCCCCTATCTCGGGCGCGGGACGCGGCGCGGCGGCGGGCGCATTGGCCATGCGCACGGCAGGAGCGGCCTGATAGATGGTGCCGAAATCCTTGTCCGGCATGGCAATACGCTGGCCGACAAACTCCACCTGATCGTCGAGCAGCACTTCCGCCGGTTCCAGCACCGGCAGCGCCGCCACGTCCGCCGCCTGGAACAGCGCGATCCATTCCGGGCGGGGTTTGGTCTTGAACGCCTCGAAAATCTCGACGCGGGCGATATGATATTCGTCGTCGGTCAGCGGCACCGACATTTCCGGCGCGGTCACGGTCTGAATCCGGTCGCCAAAGCCCAGCACGTCCATCGCCGCCTTGAAGCCACCCTGGCCGCCGGTATGCATCTGAAGATAAAGGCCGTCCGCGCATTCGAACATGCCCGTCACCAGCCGGGTCTTACCGAAGCGGTCCACCGCGCCGGAATCGCCCGCCTTGATGTAGCTGATGCCCTCTTCCTGCCACCAATTGTTCATGGGCGACTGGGCGAGCATGGCGTCGAGCAGCGATGCCTCCACCTGCTGCCCCTTGCCGATATGGCGGCGGGCGCGGATGGCCGACAGCGCACCGATCACGCCGAGGAAGGCCTGTCCATAATGCAGCGCCGGGTGGCCGAGATAGACCGGGCCGGGGCGGAAGCTGCTGGAGCGATCGATCATCGTCCCGAGCAGCGCGGCGGCGAGGGATTCGCCATGGGGGCGGTCGGCAAATGGCGTGTCCGAACCGTAAGCGGTGAGCGCGCAGACGACCAGTTCGGGAAAATCGCGCGCCAGACTCTCGCTGTCCAGACCGAGGGCCGCCGCATCCCCTTCCTCCAGCGCGTGGATGAAGATGTCCGCCCCTTCCAGCAGGCCACGCAGCGACCGGAGACCCTCGGGCGCCCACACATCCAGTTCGACGCTGCGCTTCGACCGGTCCCAGGCCTTGCGGCTGAGGTCATGGGCGAAGAAGGCGCCGCCTTTCGGCTCCACCTTCAAAACGTCGGCGCCATGATCGGCCAGCAGCATGGCGGCGATGGCGACAGGCATTTGATCCGCCAGTTCAATGACGGTCAGATGATCCAGGGGACCGGGCATCTCATCACTCCTATGGCGGGCAAGGCCCGCTGTCTTTTTACGGAATTATCTTTATGGCTTCACATCGTCCGACGGATCGAAAAATGATCTTTGATGCAGAAAACACCAGTTTGAACCCGAGCGCAAGTAATTTTGCACCATAGGTTCAAATTCATTCCGCCGCCTTGTCCTTGGCTGCCATGTGCGACGGATCGTAGCGGGGCCGCTCCATCTGGAAACTGTCGCTGTTGCGGACATACCAGCCGCTGCCATGGGTGCGGCCGATCAGCTTCATCGCGGGCGTGTCGAAATAGACCCGCTCCCGGTCGCTGATGAATTCATCGCGGATATGGGCCATCAATATTTCTCCGATGACCACCGTCTGCATCGCGCCTATGTCCATCGCGGCGACCTTGCGACACTCGAAGCTGACCGGGCTGGTGGCGATGCGTGGCGGCGCGACGACGACCGAGGGCGTGGTTTCGATGCCGGCATAGTCGATTTCGCTGACGTCGGCAGGCGCGTCGACGCTGCACAGGTTCATCTTCTCCGCATCCGCCTCGCAGACGAGGTTCACCACGAACTCGCCGGTGGCGATGATGTTGGAGGCGGTGTTCTTGAGCCCGCGAGACTTCGGTTCCTTGAGCAGCCCCAGCACCACTAGGGGCGGCTCCGTGCCGACGCAGTTGAAGAAGCTGTAGGGCGCGGCGTTGACGAGGCCGTCCGCCGACTGGCTGGTGATCCAGGCGATGGGGCGCGGGGTGATCGTCGAATTGACGATCTTGTACCGCGTGACCATCGGAAGCGCGCGCATGTCGAATTGCATGGGTCGGACCTCCGTTTATTCTGCGGCCTTGGCGGCGGCTTTCGCGGCGGCGCGGGCCTTGAAGCGTTCGCGGGCGCGGGGAACTTCTTCGCCTGCCTGGCATGTATGGCAATAGACCAGTTCCAGCGCGTGGGTCGTCGCCAGATCGCCGCTCTCCGCCTGCTGGAGCAGCCGCTTGGTCAATTCGACCGCATGGCGGTTGCCGTCACCTATGGTCTGGCCCAGAGCGAGCGCTTCCTCAACGGCCCTGCCCGGCGCCACGACGCGACTGATAAGGCCGAGCGACAGCGCCTCCGCCGCATCCAGCGTCCGGCCCGAAAAGATGATCTCCGCCGCCCGCGCCCGGCCCAGTTGTTTGGTCAGGAACCAGGCCGCGCCGCCGTCCGGCACCAGTCCGAATTCCAGGAAAGGCGCGCCGAACCGGGCATTGTCCGCCGCGAAGATCATATCGCACGCCATGGCGAGGCTCCACGACACGCCGAAGGCTCCGCCCTCCACCGCCGCGACCGTGGGAATCGGCAGGGCACGCACGCGGCTGATGATCCGCTGCCCCATTTCGAGTCGCGCCGCCAGCGCCAGCGCGCCCTCCCCCCTTGCGGGAGGCAGCTTCACGTCGCCGCCATTGCTGAAATAGCCCTCCGCCCCGCTGATGATCAGCAGCCGGGCGGGCGTCGCATTTTCCAGAGCGTCCAGCGCGGCGGAAAATTGCTCCCACATGGCGAAGGACACGGTATTCTTCGCGCGGGGCCGGTTGAGCACGATATGCGCGATCCCCTGTTCGTCCAGAACAAACAGCAATTCGGGGTTTTCGCTCACCGCGTTCATCTCTCGCTCTCCATTCCCGCGCCTTTCGGCGGGCACGGGAACTGACTAGCCGACGGCGCACGCCTCTTCAAGTAAATTTGCATCCATGTGCAAATTCACGCCGCAGCCGCCTTGGGACGCTGCGGCACGGGCAAGGCATCCATGCCGCGTTCGGCTATCTCCTTGATCAACGCCTCCACGTCCTTGCGGGCCGCGCCTTTCAGCGCGCCGAGCAAGGAGGTGAGATAGCTGCTCACCAGTCGGACGATCACTTCGTCGTCCGGAATCCGCCCCTGCGCCCAGTCGTTGATCGTCGCATATTCGAAGCGGACGAGATCCTCGATCAGCTTGTCGACCTCCACCCAGGGCTGGAGCTGCTTCTTCGCCTCCAGCACCTCGATCCACTGGCGGTTATGATGGACCGCCGGCGAATGCATCGCCGCCCAGATGTCGTGATCGACGTCGGAGCTGAAATAGAGCGCCATGATCGCCTTGATATAATTGCGGATCTTCCGGTTGCGCTGCACGACGGAGATCATGCGCTCCAGATTATGCTGCATCGTGCCCGGTTCGCTGGAATAGGCGATGCGGCTCACATATTCGTCGAAATATTCCTGAATGGCCGACGCGATCATCCGCTCCCTGGTCTGGAACGCGTTGTAGAGCGTGCGCTTGGCGACGCCCGCGCGCTGGCCGATCTCGTTCATGCTGAGCGCGGCGATGCCCTGTTCGGCAATGACCTTTCGGGTTTCCTCCAATATCCGGCGGCGGCGCTCGATAATGGCCGGACTGGAATAAGTCTGTGGCCGCTCGCCGCCTTCCTTCAGTTCTTCGTTCGCTTTACTCGCCAAAGTCACTCGCCTTCATTCCCAAAGCCATCCCATTTATGACAGGATCATAGCGGGATTGCATGAACGTGCAAATTTATCGTCCCACAATATAGAAAGCCCCGCCCCGCCCGAGGGCAGGACGGGGCAGCCTGCGGTCCGCCGGGAGTGAAGCGGACCTTGCATCCTTACTTGCCCTTGGGCGCGGTTTCCCGCGCGCGCTGGCGGATATAATGGCGCAGCCCCTCCAGCTCCGCATCGGTCAACTGGCCGAAGGAACCCATGCCCCGCGCCATCAGCGCGCCGTCATGGACCACGGATTTGAAGGTCTCGGCGTCCAGCGGCACGCCCGATTTGCGCAGGTCCGGCGCCGCGCCGCCCGCCATCATGCCCGAACCGTGGCAGATGACGCAGCTACTATTGTAGATGCCTGCGCCGACCTTCGCCTTGTCGGCATCCACCACGAAGGCCGGATCGTCCTGGATCGGCTCATCCACCCGATCGACCTTGGGCAGCTTTTTCACGCCGCCGACGGTGAAGGTCAGCAACCGCCGCTGCTGCTGGCGATAATCCCAATTGGGCGAATTGGGGAAGCTGCTGCGGAAGCCGGTGATGACGCTGACATATTGCTTGCCGCCGACCGAATAGCTGATCGGCGCGGACAATATGCCGTTCTGCGCCGGATAGGACCAGAGCTTGCGCCCCGTCGTCGCGGAAAAGGCGTTGAACGTGCCGTCATTGGTGCCCTGGAACACCAGATTGCCCGCCGTCGCCAGCGTGCCGCCGTTGAACACGCCCGGCTGGGGCACGGACCAGGCGATCTTGTTGTTGGCGACGTCATAGGCGACCAGCTTGCTCGTCGCGGCGGGCGGCACGAGGTTGGCCGGCGGCGCACCAAGGCCGGTATTCACCATCATGCCGGGCTTGTATTTCCAGTCCTTGATGTTCGCCGGATCAACGAAGACGCGGCCGCCCTCCATCACAGGGATGTAGCTGTAGCCGGTCTTCGGGCTGAACGACATCGCCTGGATGCCGTGCGCGCCATTGGGGAAGGGATACATCATGAACGGCTTGCCGTCGGGATATTGGGCGTCCGGGTTGATTTCCGGCCGTCCGGTCACGGGATCGATCCGTTTCGCCCAATTCTGCTTGGCGAACTCGCCCGCCTGGATGAATTTGCCGGTTTCCCGGTCGATCGCGTAGAAGAAGCCGTTCTTCGGCGCGTGCATCAGCACCGACCGCTTCTTGCCGCCGATGACGATGTCGGCCAGCTCGATGTCCATGGCGTCGTTCCAGTCATGGCTGTTTTCAGGGTTCACCTGATAGTGCCAGACATATTCGCCGGTCTTCACGTCCAGCGCGACGATGGAGGAGAGATAGAGATTGTCGCCGCCGCCGGGGCTGCGGATCTTGATGTTCCAGGGGAAGCCATTGCCGGTGCCGATGTAGAGCCGGTCATATTTGGCGTCATAGGCCATGGCGTGCCAGACGGAGCCGCCGCCGCCCCATTTCCACCATTCGCCGGTCCAGGTCTTGGCGGCGGCCTCCATCGCCTTGTTCTCGAAGCCCTTGGCCGGATCGCCGGGCACGACATACCAGCGCCAGGCCTTCTTGCCGGTCTTGATGTCATAGGCAGTGACATAGCCGCGCGTCGGGCTGTAATCCGCGCCGCCAAAGCCGATCACCACCTTGTCGCCAGCGACCCAAGGCGGGCCGGTGATATAGCCGCCCTCTGCCTCGTCCAGCGTCTTGACCGACCAGCGCGGCTTGCCGGTCTTGGCGTCGACCGCGATCAGGCGGCCTTCACGCGTGGCGGTGAAGATGGTGCCGTCCTTATAGGCTATGCCCCGCGTGCCCCAACCGGCGCGCATCCGCCATTTCGCCTCGGGCTGGCTCGCCACGTCGGGATCATATTGCCACAGCAGCTTGCCTGTGCGCGCGTCGACCGCATGGACGACGCTGAGTCCCACGGCAAAATAGATGACGCCGTTCACCGCCAGCGGCTGGGTGTAGCTGTCATAGGTGTCGACGTCATAGGACCAGGCAAGGCCGAGCTTTCCGACATTCGCTTCGCTGATCTGCGCGAGCGGGCTGTAATGCTGCTCATTGTCGTCGCCGCCGAAGCTGGACCAGTTCGCCGCCGCCGGCCCGGCGCTCTCCGCCGAACGGGAGATCACGGCGGTGGAAAGCGCCAGAACCGCGGCCCCCGCCGCAAGCGCCGAAAATCTTGCCTTCATGGATCGCATCCTCTTTCTTCGGGGCGCGTCGCGACGCAGCCTTTTATTGCACCATCGTGCAATATTATGCACTTGTCAACGCGTCTCCTCAATTGACAGCGCAACACTTTGCGGATTTAATATTGCACCGAAGATAAATTTTGGGAGCAGGGCCGTGAAGCGCAGGGCCACACCATGACCGTCCGGGTCGAAAGCCAGGGGCGCGTCGGCATCGTCACGCTCGATCAGCCGGGGCGAGCCAACGCCTTCACCATGGCAATGCGCGAGGAAATCTGGCGCATTTTCGAAGAATTGGCGGAAGACGACGCGGTTCGCGCCATCATCCTGACGGGCGCGAACGGGCAATTCTGCTCGGGCGCGGATACCGGCGACATGGGCCATCAGAGCACTGCGGCGTTCCTGCGCCGGATGCGCTGGCTGCACCGGATGGTGAAAGCGGTCGGCGGCATCCGCAAGCCCGTGATCGCGGCGATCGACGGCGCATGCGTTGGCGCGGGCTGGAGCCTGGCGCTGGCCTGCGACATCGCCATCGCCACGCCGGGCGCGCGCTTCTGCCAGAGCTTCGGGCGGATCGGCTATGTGCCTGACGCGGGAGCCGTTTGGCAGCTCAGCCGGCTGGTCGGGCCGATGCGGGCCAAGGAAATCGTCTATTCCGCCCGCATGGTCGACGCGCAGGAAGCGCTGCGGCTGGGGCTGGTGCTGGAACTGGTCGAGAGCGGCGCGCTGATGGCGCGGGCGCTGGAAATGGCGGGTTCGCTGGCGCAGGGGCCGACTTTGGCGACGGGCATGGCCAAGCGGCAGTTCGAGGCCGCGCAGGCCCTGTCGCTCGACCAATATCTGGAACTGGAATTCGCCATGCAGCCGCTGATGGCCACGACCCAGGACCATCAGGAAGGCATCGCCGCCGCGCGCGAAAAGCGACCGCCGCATTTTCAGGGATTGTAAAAGCGCCATGCCGGAAACCGCCCAACGCCCGATCCCTTTGCCCGATCCGCTTTCGGATCCCTTCTGGGCGGCGGCGCGGCGCCATGAACTGCATATGCAGAGATGCGACGCCTGCGGCCGCCTGGCCTATCCGCCCGAAATCGCCTGCCGGGCCTGCGGCGGGAGCGGATTGGGTTTCGTGGCGGTTTCGGGACAGGCGACATTGCATAGCTGGACGGTGTTGCACGATCCACCCTCTCCCGGTTTTCGCGACCGGCTGCCGGTGATCCTGGCGGTGGTCGAGCTGGAGGAACAGGCGCGCCTGCTGATGAGCAGCAATCTTGTCGGCATCGCGCCCGGCGATCTGCGGATCGGATTGCCGCTCCAGGCGCGGTTCGAGGATGTGACGGACGACTGCACATTGGTGCAGTTCGGCCCGGCGGAGCGCTGAGCCATGTGGGACTATCGGGACAAGGTGGCCGTCGCGGGGGTCGGTTACAGCAAGCTTGAACGGCGGTCTGACCAGACTTTGGCGGCGCTGACGCTGGACGCCTGCGATTCGGCGCTGGCCGATGCCGGGCTGCGGCGGAGCGATCTGGACGGCATCGCGACGTCGCCCGCCATGCCTCGTTATGGCGGCAAAAAGGGCGTGGACGAAGGAGTCGACGTCGTCACGCCCTGGTATCTGGCCGGCCTGCTGGGCGTGACGTCCGGGGTGCAATGGATCGGATCGACCAATGGCATGGTAACGCAGAGCCTGATCGACGGGGCGATGGCGATCGTCGCCGGGCTTTGCGACCATGTGCTGGTCTATCGCGCTTTGCATGTTCCCGATGGGCGTTATGTGAATTTCGAATCCGCTTATGCGGTGGGGGCGGACCAATATCTGGCGCCCTATGGCTTCAGCATGCCGCCGGCATGGGCGGCAGTGGTGCTGCGCCGCTATTTCGAGCTTTACGGTTACAGCCGGGCCGATTTTGCCCATTATATCGCCAATAATCGCGCCAATGCGCAGTTGAACCCCCATGCCTATTGGCGGGGCAAGACGATCGCGGCGGAGGATTATTTGAGCGCCCGGATGATCGCTGATCCCATGTCCATCCTGGATTGCGACATTCCCGTCGATGGCTGCTGCGCGCTGATCCTGACCTCGACCGAACGGGCACGGCATTTGCGCCAGCCGCCTGCCTTGCTCACCGGCTTTGTGGCTTCCGCCTGGCAAGGGGCCGGGGGCACGCCGATGAACCTGGAGGATATGTGGGACGGCGCGAAGGATGTGGCGCGGCGGTTGTGGGAGGCGACCGGGCTGTCCCCGGCGGATGTGGACAATGCGCAGCTTTATGACGGGTTCAGCGTGCTGGTGCTGACCTGGCTGGAGGGCATGGGCTTTTGCCGCGCTGGCGAGGGATTGGCTTTCCTGCGAGATGGGCATGGCGATCTGGGCGGCAAGCTGCCGGTCAATACGGGCGGGGGCGCGCTGGGCGAGGGACGGCTGCACGGCATGACGCAGTTGGCCGAAGCGATTGCGCAGGTGACCGATCGCGCAGGCGAAAGGCAGGTGCCGGGCGCTTCGCGGTCATTGGCGACGATCTCCAACGGACTGGCGAAATCGACGGCCTTTTTATTCAGCCGGGACGGGTAGGACCGTTCGGGCTGGGACCGTTACGCCGCCAAAGGTCCGGGACCGGTCATCGCCGTTAATGTAGATGGTGAGGCCCGACTGCCGGAACTGCATCGTCAGGCAGTGGCGGTCAGGGTCTTCCCATTGCGCTACGGTCAAGGGATTGCCCTGTTCGTCGAGCCATTCGACATCCGCTTCGGAAAGCCAGCGCGTCTCCTTGAGGTCGGGTTGCGACGCCCTCCATCCGGCGAGGGCGAAGGCGTGCGCCTCGATCTCCCGATCGCGACCGGCCCAGTCGATCCAGCCGATCGCATTATCCTGCGCATAGGCATTGTTGTTGCCCTGCTGCGAGCGGCCGAACTCATCGCCTGCCGTCAGCATGATCGTGCCGCGCGAGCAGAACAGCGTGGCCAGTAACGCCTTGATGTCCCGGCGCCGCGCCGTCTGGATCGCGGGGTCTTGGCTCGCCCCTTCGACGCCGTTGTTCCAACTGAAATTCTCGCCATGGCCATCGCGATTCTGCTCGCCATTGGCTTCATTATGTCGATGTTCATAGGCGGTCAGGTCCGCCAGGGTGAAGCCGTCATGCGCCGCCAGGAAATTGACGGTGCGCGTGGCTGGGCCGTCGCGGAAAATGTCCGACGATCCGGCAAGGCGGGTCGCCAGGGCGCCAAGCATGCCGCGATCCCCGCGCCAGAAGCGCCGCATATCGTCCCGATAGCGGTCGTTCCATTCCAGCCAGCGCTCCCCGAAACGGCCGAGTTGATAGCCGCCGGGCCCGATGTCCCAAGGTTCCGCGATCAGGATGCGGTCGGACAGCAACGGGTCTGCGCGCATCGCCTGCAGCAGCGGAGCCTGCGGATCGAAACCGGTCGGCAACCGCCCCAGCGCTGGCGCGAGATCGAAGCGGAAGCCATCCACGCCCGCCGCTTGGACGAAATGGCGGAGCGAATCCAGGATCAGCCGCTGCGCGACGGGATGGTTGCAGTCGATGCTGTTCCCGGTGCCGGTATCGTTGATCAGGCGGCCATCGGGCTCATGCCGGAAATAGCTGCGCGCATCGAGGCCGCGCAGGGATAGCGTCGGGCCTAGGCGGTCGCTTTCCCCGTCATGATTATAGACCATGTCGAGGATCACGCCGATCCCCGCCTCATGCAGCGCCTGGACCGCTCCGCGCAGTTCCGCCATGCCGCCGGGCGCCAGCCGGGGATCGAGCGAGAACATGCTGACCGGATTATAGCCCCAGGCATTGCGCAGCCCCAGCGGCCCCAGATGCCGCTCATCGATCCAGGCGTTGACCGGCATCAGTTCGATCGCGGAGACATGCAGGCGGCGCAGATGATCGATGATGGCGGGATGGGCGAGCGCGGCGACGGTCCCCCGCTGCGCCTCCGGAACGTCGGGATGCAGCATGGTGAAGCCGCGAACCTGCACTTCGTAGATCAGGCCGCCGGGCCTGAAAAGAGGCGGCGAGGGGGCAAGCGGGGGCAAGGCGGCGGCCGCGACCCCTTTGGGCATCAGGGCCGCGGTATCCGGCCCCTCCCCGCGCCGCGCCGCCAGGGCGGGATCATGGGCGAAGGCCCGGTCGATCGCCGTGGCATAGGGGTCCAGCAGCAGCTTGTCGGGATCGAACCACAGTCCCGCATCGGGATCATAGGGTCCATCCGCCCGGATGCCATAGCGCGCGCCCTCCCCCACGCCCGGCACATCGATGGACCAGACACCCTCGCCGTCTCGCGCCATCGGCAGGCGCGTCTCGCGGTCTTCATCATCGAACAGGCACAGCCAGAGCCGTTCCGCATCCGGGGATTGGACGCGGAACCGGCTTCCGCGTCCATGGACATCCGGGCCGAGCGAGCCTGAGCTCATGCCGCCTTGGGGAGCAGAGAATGGAACAGTTCGGCATAGCGCGCCGCGCTGCGGGTCCAGGAAAAATCAGCGCGCATCCCGGCGCGCTGCATCGCCTGCCAGTCCGGCTTATGCGCATGAACACGGACCGTCCGGGCAATCGCGCCGTGCAGCGCCAGCGGATCAGACGGCGGGAAGACGATGCCCGTCGCGACGCCGGCGCTCACGGCCGCCTCATTGGCGTCGATCACCGTGTCGGCCAGCCCGCCGACCCGCGCCACCACCGGCACGCAGCCATAGCGCAGCCCATAAAGCTGAGTCAGGCCGCAAGGTTCGAAGCGGGACGGGATCAATATGGCGTCGGCGCCCGCCTGCATCAGATGGGACAGCGGCTCGTCATAGCCGATCTGCGCCCCCACCCTGCCGCGATGCCGGTCCGCAGCGGCCAGGAAGGCGCCTTCCAGCGGATGGTCGCCCGATCCAAGGACCGCGAGCTTGCCCCCCAGGCCTACCAGATGATCGATCGCATCCATCACCATGTCCATGCCCTTCTGCCAGGTCAGACGGCTGACGATGATGAAGAGCGGCGCGTCGTCGCGGTCCAAGCCGAAATGCGCCTCCACCGCTTTGCGATTCGCGCCGCGTCCGCTGAGCGCGCGGGCGCTATACAGCCGCACCAACAGCGGATCGGTCGCCGGATTCCAGATGGCTGTATCGACGCCGTTCAATATGCCGTGCAGCCGGTCGGCGCGTCCGTTGATCAACCCATCCAGCCCCATGCCATGCACCGGCGATCGGATTTCATCGGCATAGGTGGGACTGACAGTGGTGATGGCGTCGGCGGAGACCAGGCCCGCCTTCAAATAGCCCGTGCCGCCATAATATTCGACGCCGTCGACGCCCCAGGCTTCGGGAGGGAGGCCGAGCTGGGGGAAGATGTCCGCGCCGAAACGGCCCTGAAAGGCCAGATTGTGGATCGTCACCACCTTGGGCACGGCATGGGCAGGCCCGAAGCGCATATAGGTGGCGGTCATCGCCGCCTGCCAGTCATGCGCATGGACCAGATCGGGCCGCCAGCCCTTCGCGCCTTCCGCCGCGATGTCCGCGCCTGCGCGGGACAGGGCGGCAAAGCGCTTCCAATTGTCGCTCCATTCGCCGCCGCCGGGATCGCCATAGGGACCGCCTTCCCGCGCGAAAAAATCCGGCGCGTCGAGCACCAGCAGGTCGAGATCGCCCAGCTTCGCGGCCAACACCGACGCCGTCGCTCCGAACAGCGCGTCGTAGCGCCGCACCGCCTTTGCCTTGCCCAGCCGCGAGAGGACGGAGGGATAGCCGGGCACCAGCGTCCGTACCGCAATGCCATGTCCAGCCAGCGCGCCAGGCAAGGCGCCCGCCACATCGGCCAGCCCGCCAGTCTTGACCAGCGGATAGATTTCGGACGCGACCGAAAGCACCTGCATCTTCGCTGCCTTGCTCAAGATCAGTCCACCAGCCGTTCGATCATATATTGGGTGATCAGCGTCACGCCGCTGTCGGTGCGGCGGAAGCGCTGCGCATCATGATCGGGATGCTCGCCCACGATCAGACCGGGCGGGATGATGACGCCGGAATCCAGCACGCATTTGTGCAGCCGCGCCCCGCGCCCGATGACGCAATCCGGCATGATCACGCTTTCCGTGACGGAGGAGAAGCTGTGCGTGCGCACGCCGGAAAAGAGCAGGCTGCGGTGCAACGACGACCCCGACACGATGCATCCGCCCGCCACTAGCGAGGATGTCGCGGACCCGCGCCGTCCTTCCTCATTATGCACGAATTTGGCGGGCGGGGTGACTTCGGAATAGGTCCAGAGCGGCCAGCTCCGGTCATAGAGGTCCAGAGAGGGCACCACGTCGGTCAGGTCGATATTCGCCTGCCAATAGGCGTCGATGGTGCCGACGTCCCGCCAATAGGGCACCGGCTCGCTTTCGGCGCGCACGCAACTGTTGGAAAAGCGGTGGGCGACGGCTTTGCCGTGGGCGACGATATGGGGGATGATGTCGCCGCCGAAATCCCGCTTGCTGGCTGGGTCGGCCGCGTCCCGCCGCAATTCTTCGATCAGGAAGGCGGTGCGGAAGACATAGATGCCCATGGACGCCAGCGCCACGCCCGGACTGCCGGGGATATGCGGCGGTTTTTTCGGCTTTTCGACGAAGGCGGTGATGACGTCCCGCTCATCCACATGCATGACGCCGAAACCGCTGGCTTCCTTCACCGGCACTTCCATGCAGCCTACGGTGACGTCAGCGCCGCTGTCGACATGCTGCTGGAGCATCAGCTCATAGTCCATCTTGTAGACATGATCGCCCGCCAGGATGACCATATATTCGGGCGCATAATCCTCTATGATGTCGATATTCTGGAAGACGGCGTCGGCCGTGCCTTCATACCATTGGCTTTCGGACACGCGCTGGCTGGCGGGCAGGATGTCGAAGCTTTCGTTGCGCTCCGGCCGCAGGAAGTTCCAGCCGCGCTGGAGGTGCCGGATCAGCGAATGCGCCTTGTACTGCGTGGCGACGCCGATGCGGCGGATGCCGCTGTTAAGCGCGTTGGAGAGGGCGAAATCGATGATCCGCGCCTTGCCGCCGAAATGGACGGCGGGCTTGGCGCGGCGGTCGGTGAGTTCGGCCAGACGACTGCCCCGCCCCCCGGCCAGCACATAGGCCATGGCGTCACGGGCGATCGGCTGGTGTCTTGGCTGCATCGGCATCTTCTCCTTCATGCCCGCGAGCGCTTGGCTTCCGCCCGTCGGTCTCAATAGTCCAGTTCCAGCATCAGCGTGCCAAAGGGTGGGATGGTGACATTGGCCCATCCTTCCTCATCGGCGGTGACGATCCCCATATTGCCCGCGCCGCTGCCGCCATATTCGGCCGCATCGCTGTTCATGACCTCCCGCCAGCGTCCGCCCGAAGGCAGGCGCATGCGGTAGCCGTGGCGCAATTGCGGCGTGAAATGGCTGATGACGACGATCGGCGGCGCGCCCGGCGCGCGCCGGACCCAGGCGAAGACCGAGTCCGCCCCCGCATCGACCAGCACCCATTCGAACCCCTCCGGCTCGCAATCGCGAGCATGGAGGGCCGGGCGGGAGCGGTAGAGGCGGTTGAGGTCGCTCACCAGCAACTGCACGCCCCGATGCGGCTTGTGGTCGAGGAGGTGCCAATCGAGCGCCCGATCCTCGCTCCATTCGTCGCGCTGGGCGAATTCCTGCCCCATGAACAGCAATTTCTTGCCGGGATAGCCCCACATCATCGCGTAATAGGCGCGCAGGGTCGCAAATTTCTGCCAATCGTCCCCGGCCATCTTGTGCAGCAGGGACGATTTGCCGTGCACCACCTCGTCATGGCTCAACGCCAGCACGAAATTCTCGGTAAAGGCGTAGAGCAGGCCGAAAGTGATGTCGTCATGATGATGGGCGCGGTGCACCGGATCGCGCGCCAGATAGCGCAGCGTGTCGTGCATGAAACCCATATTCCATTTGAAGCCGAAACCCAAGCCGCCTTCATGGACGGGGTGGGAAACCTTGGGCCAGCTCGTCGATTCCTCGGCAATGGTCATGACGCCGGCATGGGCGCCGTAGAGCGCCTTGTTCATCTGCTGGAGGAATTCGACCGCCTCCACATTCTCCCGCCCGCCATGTTCGTTGGGAATCCACTCCCCTTCCTTGCGGCTATAGTCGAGGTAGAGCATGGAGGCGACGGCATCGACGCGCAGCCCGTCGACATGATAGCGTTCTGCCCAGAAGAGCGCGTTGTTGACCAGATATTGCGCCACTTCGCGTCGGCCGAAATTGTAGATCGCCGTGTTCCAGTCGGGGTGGAAGCCCTTGCGCGGGTCGGCATGCTCGTAAAGGGCGGTGCCGTCGAAATGCGCCAGCCCATGAGCGTCGGTCGGAAAATGCGCGGGCACCCAGTCGAGTATGACGCCCACCCCTGCCCGATGCGCGCCGTCCACGAAGCGCGCAAAGCCCGCCGGATCACCGAAGCGCGCCGTTGGGGCATAAAGGCCGGTGGTCTGGTACCCCCAGCTAGGATCATAGGGAAATTCGCTGATCGGCAGAAATTCGATATGGGTGAAGCCCATGCCGACGACATAGGGGATCAGCCGGTTGGCCAGCGCGTCCCAGGTCAGGAAATTCCCGTCTTCGTCGCGCTGCCATGACCCGGCATGCACTTCGTAGACGGCGATGGGTTCGCGGCGCGGATCGGCCCTTTGCCAATGGGCGCGGTGGCGGTCGTCGCCCCAGACATGATCCGGCACCGCCGCCACGATGGATGCGGTGGCGGGCCGCAGTTCGGACCGGAAGGCGAAAGGATCGGCCTTGAGCGGCAGGATTTCGCCGTCCGGCCCGACAATCTCGAACTTATAGGGGCTGCCCACGCCCACTTCGGGCAGGAAGATTTCCCAGACCCCGGCATCCTGTCGCCGCCGCATCAGCCCCCGGCGGCCGTCCCAGCGGTTGAAGTCGCCCACCACCGACACCCGCCGGGCATTGGGCGCCCAGACGGCGAAATGCGTGCCCTCCACCCCTTCATGGGCGATGATATGGGCGCCCATCTTGTCGAACAGCCGGGCATGCGATCCTTCGGCAAAATAATGATCGTCCATCGGCCCCAGAACCGGGCCGAAACTATAAGGATCGATCAGCCTATATTCGCCGCCATCGGCATAGGTCGCATGATAACGCAGCGGCTGGCGCTTGCGGATGGAAAGCCTGCCGAAAAACAGCCCCGCCGGATCGATCCGGTCCAGCTTGCCCACCGCCTTGCCGTCCAGCCTGTGCGCGGTGACGCTGACCGCTTCGGGCAGGAGGACGCAGGCGGTGAAGCCCCCCTTCCCTTCGGAAGCGCCGGCCGGATGGACGCCAAGCGTCGCGAAAGGATCGTCCTCGCGTCCTTCCAGCAGCCGGGCAATCTGTTCCGGCGTCAACTCCACGCTAACCGCGCCCTCCCGTCAAACCGGCACCTTCCAGATGTCCCGCGCATATTCCCTGATCGTCCGGTCGGAGGAGAACCATCCCATGCGGGCGACATTGTGGATCGCCATCTTCGCCCATAACGTCTGATCGCGCCACATCGCATCGACACGCCGCTGAGCGGAGGAATAGCTGTCGAAATCGGCCGCCACCATGAACCAGTCATGATCGTAAATGCCCTGCACCAAATCCCGGTAACGCCCCGGATCGTCCGGCGAGAAGACCCCGCTGGCAATGGCGTCCAGCGCCTGCCCCAATTCCCGGCTTCGGGCAATAACTTCACGGGGATTATACCCCTGGGCGCGCCGCTCGTTCACCTGGGCGGCGGTCAGGCCGAAGATCACGATATTCTCTTCACCCACATGGTCGCGCATCTCGACATTGGCGCCGTCGAGCGTGCCGATGGTGAGCGCGCCGTTGACCGCGAACTTCATATTGCCGGTGCCCGACGCCTCCATGCCTGCCGTCGAAATCTGCTCCGACAGGTCCGCCGCCGGGATCATAATTTCCGCCAGCGAGACATTATAATTGGGCACGAACTGCACCTTCAGCAGCCCCTGTACCGCCGGATCGTGATTGACCGCCCGCGCCACATCGCCCGCCAGTTTGATGATCAGCTTGGCATTATGATAGCTGGGCGCCGCCTTGCCGCCGAACAGCTTGACCCGCGGCACCCAATCCTTTTCCGGATGCGAGCGGATCTGGTCATAGAGCGACACCGCCTCGATGATGTTGAGCAACTGCCGCTTATATTCGTGGATGCGCTTGATCTGGATGTCGAACAAAGCGGCGGGATCGAGCCGCGCATTCACCCGCTGCCGCAGCAGATCGGCCAGCGCCACCTTATTGGCGCGCTTCACGGCCAGGAATTTCTCCTGAAAGGCGCTGTCGTCCGCGAAGGGATCGAGGTCGCGCAGCGCTTCGGGATCGTCCATGAAGCGGTCGCCTATCGCCTCGCGGATCAGTTCGAACAGGCCATGGTTGCACTGCATCAGCCAGCGGCGGAAGGTGACGCCATTGGTCTTGTTGTTGATCCGGGCGGGATAGAGGTGATGGAAGTCGGCAAATACCGTTTCCTTCATCAATTCCGTGTGCAGCGCCGACACGCCGTTGACGCTGTGCGATCCGGCGAAGGCGAGGTTCCCCATGCGCACCCGCCGCTCGCCGCCCTCGTCGATCAGCGAGATCGTTCCGATCGCCCGGTCGTCGAACTTGCCGGACCGCCTCGCCTCGCCCAACAGGCGGCTGTTCACCGCATAGACGATCTGCATATGCCGGGGCAGCAAGCGCTCGAACAGCGGCACCGGCCAGCTTTCCAGCGCCTCCGGCAGCAGCGTGTGGTTGGTGTAGCTGAACGTCTGGCGCGTGATGTCCCACGCCTCGTCGAAATCAATGCCGTGATTATCGAGCAGAAGCCGCATCAGTTCCGCGACGGCGACGGCGGGATGCGTGTCGTTGAGCTGGATCGCCGCCTTGTCCGGCAGGGTCCGCACGTCACCGAAATATTGGATATGCCGCCGGATGACGTCCTGCAGGGACGCGGAGGAGAAGAAATATTCCTGCCGCAGCCGCAATTCCTGCCCGGCGGGCGAACTGTCGGCGGGATAGAGCACCCGCGTCAGCGCCTCCGCCCGGTTGCTCTCCGTCAGCGCGCCCAGATGGTCGCCCGCATTGAAACGGTCGAGCAGGATCGGATCGATCGGCTGCGCTTCCCAGAGGCGCAACGTGTTGACCCGCTTGCCCCGCCAGCCCGCTATGGGCGTGTCATAGGGCGTCGCGATCACGCGTTCGGCAGGGCGCCAGCGCATCTGGTGCGGGCCGGCGTCTTCGCTTTCGGAAGGATCGACGCGGCCGCCGAAGCCGATCTCATAACTCGCCTCGCGCCGCTCGAATTCCCAGGGATTGCCGTGGGTCAGCCAGGTTTCGGGCAATTCCACCTGCCAGCCGTCGGAAATCTCCTGCCGGAACATGCCGTTCACATAGCGGATGCCATAGCCATAGGCGGGCACGTCGACCGTCGCCATGCTTTCCATGAAACAGGCCGCCAGCCGCCCCAGGCCGCCATTGCCCAGCGCCGCATCGGGTTCCAGCGCGGCGATGATGTCGATGTCGACGCCCAGCGAGCTTAGCGCCGCCTGCATATCGTCCAGCATCTCCATATTGGACGCGGCGTCGCGCATCAGGCGGCCGATCAGGAACTCCAGGCTCAGATAATAGACCCTGCGCCCTTGTTCCTCATAGGTTTTTTCGGTGGACGCGATCCATGCGTCGATCACCCGGTCGCGAATGGCGAGGATCACGGCATGCAGCCAGTCATGCGGTTTCGCGGCGGCCGCGTTCTTGCCGATGCGATAGGTCAGCCGCTCGACGATCTCATGGGCAAGGACCTCCGGATCGACCTGCCGGGGAGCGGGCTTGGGGAGGGTGGTTTGGCCTTTGAGGTTCATGGCGATGGGCCCCTTTGCCGTGAGTCAGGACAGATGATTGCACGGCCCCTGCGCCTCGCCAACAGCAAATTTTGCAGCGCAGCAAATTTACGCCGCATCGCTCCGGCGGTCGACGATCGCATTGCGGATGCCGCGCCGCAATTCGGCCCGCACCGCATAGGTGCTGGAGGGGAAATGCTGGGTCATGAAGATGCCGATCACCCGCTCCACCGGATCGATGAAGAAGAAGGTCGAGAACACCCCGCCCCAATAATATTCCTGTGTCCGAAGGTCGGTCGCGAAACCGAGGCCAAAGCCGATCCCGGCATAATCCGCCTCGCTGAACATGGAGGAGGACAGGCTGGCGAGATCGCCGCCGCCCGGCAGATGATTGGCGTGCATCGCCGCCACCGTTTCAGGCTTCAGCAGGCGCGTGCCGTCCAGCTCCCCGCCGCGCAACAGCATCCGAGCGAAGCGGTGATAATCCGCAACGCAGGAGACCAGCCCTCCGCCGCCGGACCGCAATTTCAATGGCCTGCGCCAGCCGCTGCGCGAACCCCGGTCGTAGAGCGACAGCCTGCCGTCCGGCCCCAATTGCCAGGCGTCGGTCATCCGCCCAACGCGATCCTCCGGCAGTTCGAAGAAGCTGTCGACCATGCCCAGCGGATCGAAAATGCGCTCCCGGAAATAGCGCTCCAGGTCGAGGCCGCTGAGGCGCTCCACCACCACGCCCAGCACGTCCGTCGACACGGAATAATTCCACCGCTCGCCCGGCGAAAATTCCAGCGGCAGCGAGGCAAGCGCTGCGATGAAGTCATCGGAACCGCGCTTCTGCTGAAATTCGTCCAGGCCAAGGTCGCGATAGCGCGCATCGATGGCCGTCTGCCGCTGGAGCCCATAGGTGAGGCCGGAGGTGTGCCGCAGCAGGTCGATCATCAGCATAGGCCGGTGCATCCGTCCGCGACCGTCGGCGCCGACGGCCAGATCGGCAAATTCCGGCAGTATCTTCGTCACCGGATCGTCCAGCGCGATCAGCCCCTGCTCGACCAGCATCATGAAGGCGACTGACGTCACCGGCTTGGTCATGGAGGCGATGCGATAGAGCGCATCCTGCGCCAGCGGTTCGCCCGTCTCCCGCGCTATGCCGCTGCGGACCGAGAGGATCGGCTGCTCATCCCGCGACACCAGCAATTGCATATGCGGCAGCTTGCCGGGCGCTATATAGGTTTCATGAACGAAATCAGCCAGCGCCTGCAATTTCCCGGCATCCGTGCCTGCCGCCTGCGCTGCCGCTGCGTCAACCTGCCCTGTAAGCTGCATCATGCCTCCTGCCCACCTGCCCCTTGACCCCAGAACGAGCGTCGGCGCAAGCCCCCTTCCCCGCTTGCCCGTTGCAACGTCTCCATCGGCCCTTTATGGCAACCGCCTGATCCCACTGGACGCAAGTTCTTCATGGCTACCGGCCTTTCCGCCATCTTCCTGAACAATCGGCCCGCCCTGCTGCGGTTCCTGCGCGCCCGCGGCGCAGGCGACGAGTCCGAGGATCTGTTGCAGGACATGTGGATGAAATTGGAGGAGAAAGACCTCGGCCCGGTCACGGACCCGCTGCCCTATCTTTACCGCATGGCGAACAATCTGATGCTGGACCGCTACCGTTCCGCCACGCGGCGGGAGCGGCGGGAACAGGATTGGGCCGAAGGCGCGGGCGGCGTCATGGCCGACCCGTCGGAGGACATTGCGATAGACGAACGGCTGATCCTGACCGAAAGGCTGGAGGAAGCCCGCGCCGTGCTGCGGTCGCTTGGCCCTCGCGTCGAACTGGTGTTCCGCCGTTTCCGCATCGAGGGCGTCGGGCAAAGGCTGATCGCGGAGGAATTGGGCGTCAGCCTGACCACCGTGGAGAAGGATCTGCAAAAGGCCTATCGCGCCATGATCGCCCTCAAGCAGAAAATGGATACGGAATGAGCGGAGCGGCGGCGTCTGGCTCAGATGAGGGGCTGCAATGAACGGGGCTGGAACCATGATGAATGAGGAGGCGCTCGGGTGGGTCATCCGCACGCGCGATCCTGAATTTGCCGATTGGGAAGCCTTCACCGCTTGGCTGGAGGCCGATCCGGCGCATGCGCCGGCCTATGACGCGCTGATGGCGGCGGATGCCGGTCTGGCGAAGATCGTTCCGGCAGAGCCTGTCACCATCGCTATGCCCGCCAATGATGCGGGGCCGCGTGGTTGGCGGCCTGTGCGCTGGCTGGCGGGCGGCGCGGTCGCGGCGGCCCTGGTCGGGGTGGTTTCGGTTGGCATGCTGAACCGGTCTGACATCTACACCGTCGCCACCCGGCCCGGCGAGACGCGCAGCATCGCGCTGGACGATGGCACCCGCGTCGAGCTGAACGGCGGCACGACCATGCGCTTCGACCGGCATGATGCGCGCTTCGCGGCGCTGGATAGCGGCGAGGCGGCCTTCACCGTGCGGCATGACGCCGCCAATCCCTTCCGCGTGACCGTGGGCGACGCGGTGTTCGAGGATGCGGGCACCATCTTCAACATCGTCCATAGCGGCAACGCCACCCGCATCGGCGTGTCGGAAGGCAAGGTGATCTACAATCCGAAGGCGGAAGCCATAGCTCTGCCAGCGGGTCGCGCCCTGACCAATGACGAAAACGGCCTGCGCGTCATGGACATCGCCACCGATGCGGTCGCAAGTTGGCGTCAGGGCCGCCTGACCTATGCCAATGCCCCGGTGACGCAGATCAGCGGCGACATCGCCCGTTCGCTGGGCGTGAAGCTGGACGCCACGCCAGGCGCTGGCGCGATGCGCTTTACCGGCACGATCCGCCTGGACCGCGATCCGACGCGTTTCTTTGGCCAGGCCGCGCCGCTGATGGGGCTTAGCGCCGTCAGGCAGGGCGACGGATGGTTGTTGAAGGAGGGGGATGGTCCGCCACGCTGACGTCCTTTTCGTCACCGCCCTCGCCACCATGGCCGCTTCGCCTGTGCAAGCGGCGGAAAGACAGCAGATCAGCATCGCCCCCGGACGGCTGGGCGAGGCGGCGATAGCGCTCGGCCGCCAGACGGGCGCCAGCATCGGCATGTCGGATCAATCGCTGGCGGGGATTTCCACCCCGGCCGTCCATGGCCGCATGTCGGTGGAAGGGGCGCTCAAGCGGCTGCTCAAGGGCAGCGGCGCCAGCCTGCGGCGGATCGACGGCAACACCTACCGGATCGTGCGGGAACGGGTGGTGCGCGAACAGCCCCGCGCCGCCGTCGCCGCTCCCATTCCGGACGTGGAGCAGGAACCGGCGGAGATCATCGTCACCGCCTCCAAGCGGGACACGCCCCTCCCCCGCTATGCCGGGATGGTCGATGTGGTGGGCGACAATGCCTTCACCGCTGGCGAGGCGGCGGGCGGCACGGCCAGCCTGATCTTCCGCGTGGCGAGCCTCAGCTCGACCCATGCCGGGGCGGGGCGGAACAAGCTGTTCATCCGCGCCATAGCCGATAGCGGCGTCGCCGGGCCGACCCAGGCGACGACGGGACAATATCTGGGCGACATGCGCCTCAACTATGCCGCGCCGGACCCGGACCTGAAGCTTTACGACATGCAGGGCGTGGAGGTGCTGGAGGGGCCGCAGGGCACGCTTTACGGCGCGGGTTCGCTGGGCGGGATCGTCCGGATGATCCCCAACGCGCCCAATCTGGCGCGGACCGGAGGGCAGGTTTCCGCCGGGCTCAGCGCGACGCAGCATGGCGATCCGGGCGGCGATCTGGCCGCGACGATCAACCTGCCCATCGTCACGGAGAAGATCGCGCTGCGCGTCGTCGGCTATGGCGTGCAGGATGGCGGCTATATCGACGATGTCCTGCGCCACAAAGATGACGTCAACCGTACCCGCACCTATGGCGGCCGTGCGGCGCTGCGGTTCGCGCCGGACGAGAACTGGACCATCGATCTCACCGGCGTCTACCAGCGGATCAAGGCCGACGACGCCCAATATGCCGCCAAGCTGATCGGCAACCTCGAACGCGCCTCCGCCGTCGCTCAGCCCTATTCGTCGGATTATGCGCTCGCCAATCTCAGGGTCGAGCGGCAATGGGACGATCTGCGCTTCGTGTCCTCGACCGGATTCGTGCGCAACATCCTGTCGGAAAGCTATGACGCGACGCAGTATGACCCGGCTGGGCTGGATGGGCCCGCCGCGCTGTTCCGGCAAAGGAACAAGGTCGACATCTTCTCCACCGAAAACCGCATCGTGCGCGATCTGGACAATGGCCTGGGCTGGATATTGGGCGCCTCCTATCTGGAAAGCACGTCGGACATCCAGCGAACGCTGACCTCCTACGGCACGGCCCCCATCCAGTCGGAGGTCATTCCGGGCGTGCCGATGTATGGGCGCGGCATGCCCGCGACCTCCACCGGCGTGCGCAACCGCATCCGGGAGGCGACCCTGTTTGGCGAAGCCTCCTTCGAACCCGTCACGGGCCTGATCGCCACGGTCGGCGGGCGCCTGACCAACAGCCGCCTGACGGGCGAGGCGCTCGACCCCATCGCCGTCCTCTCCATGGCGGCGATTGCGCGGGCGGAGGCGCAGGCGAACCGGAACGAAACGATCTTCCTCCCCTCCTTCTCCCTGCTGACCGACGCCTTGCCCGGCATGACGGTCTATGCCCGGTTCCAGCAGGGCTTCCGTCCCGGCGGGCTTGCGGTCGACGACCAGCATATCCAGCGTTTCCGCAACGACCGCGCCTCAACCCTGGAATTCGGCTTCCGCAAGGGCGTGCCGGGCGTCGATGCGGTCGCGCTGACCGGCAATGCCGCCTATACGCGGTGGAAGGACATCCAGGCCGACGTCACCGACCGGATCGGCATTCCCACCACCGCCAATATCGGGGACGGGCGGATTTATACGGTGGAGGGCCGCATCGCAGTCCGCCCTGTGCCGCGCCTGACGCTGGACGGCAGCATCATCTACAATGACAGCCGTCTCAGCCGCCCCGCGCAATTCGTGCGGCTGCTGTCCTATGAGGGGCAGTCGCTGACCCTGCCCAATGTCGCCAATTGGGGCGGACGCATCGGCTTCGACTATCGCGCACCGCTGGGCGACGACATGCGGTTCCATCTCGGCGGATCGGCCCGCTATGTCGGCAAATCCAGGCTGGGCGTCGGGCCGATATTGGGGCGGGAACAGGGCGACTATGTCGACACCGCGCTCAACGCCAGCCTGACGCGCGGGCCGGTGCAATGGTCGCTGTCACTCTCCAACCTGCTGGACAGCAGCGGCAACCGCTTTTCGCTCGGCACGCCCTTCGACCTGCGCGGGGATTATGTGACGCCGCTGCGCCCGCGCACTGTCCGGCTGGGGCTGGATTTCGCCTTCTGATCTTGCATCGCATTATTTTTATCTGACGGAAGGAACGTTCCGGCGCCGTCTCCCGCCCATGAGCGCTCATGAAAAGGCGCACCCAGAGGAGACATCATGCGCAATCTCTTGGCCTGCACGGCCATCGCTTCCGTTATGGCCGCCCTGGCGGTGGCCGACGCCGCGGCGGAAACCACCATCGGTTCCGCCACCACCACCGCCGTCAAGACCTCCACCGCCGCCAACGGCGCCGCCGATGACGTGACGGTCAGCTCCGCAGGCTCGATCACGCTGACGAGCGGCACCGCCATCACCCAGGACAGCAACAACAAGGTCAGCAACGCCGGCACGCTGAAGATTTCGGGCGCCGACGGCGCGACCGGCATCCTCGCGAGGGCGGGCACCAGCGGCAATATCACGCACAGCGGCACGATCACGCTGGATGAGGATTATACCGCCACCGACAGCGACAGCGACGGGGATCTCGATGGCCCCTTCGCCAAGGGTTCGAACCGCAACGGCATCTGGGTCCAATCGGGCGCGACGCATAGCGGCAATATCGACAGCAGCGGCACCATCACCATCGAAGGCAATCAATCCGCCGGCATCCGCGTCGACGGCCCGCTGGCAGGCAATCTGTCGACCAGCGGTTCCACCAGCGTGGTGGGCGACAATGGCTATGGCGTGCTGGCGAACGCCGTCGCCGGCAATGTGACCATTCGCGGAACGACCGCGGCGGTGGGCGCGAACAGCGTCGGCGTGGCGCTGCAGGGCGATGTCGCGGGCGCGGTGAAGATCCAGGGCACGATCACCAGCACTGGCTATCGTTCCACCTCGCGCCCCAGCGACGTTTCGAAACTGGACGCGGACGACCTGCTGCAAGGCGGATCGGCGGTGACGATTGCGGGCAATGTCACGGGCGGGATCATCTTCGACATTCCGCCGACGCTGGACAGCACCAAGACCGACGTCGACAATGATGGGCTGACGGACACCAGCGAAGGGTCCGCCACGGTCATCAGCTATGGCTCCGCCCCCGCCGTGCGGATCGGGTCGGCCACGGCCGCCACGACCATCGGCGCGGTGGCGGCGGAAAGCTCCGGCTATGGGCTGATCGTCAAGGGTTCGATCGCGGGCTACGGCATTTATGACGGGGTGAACGCCAATGGCCTGGTCATTGGCGGACTGGGCGGCAATGTGACGCTGACCAAGGGCATGTTGATCGCGGGATCGGTCGGCGCGGTTTCCTATGACAGCAATGCCACGGCCATTCGCCTGGGCAGCGGCACGAGCGCCGATACGATCCAGGTCAGCGGCGCCATCGGCGCGACCGGTTCGAACCTGGCCTCCACATCGGCGCGCGCGCTGGTGATCGACGCTGGCGCCACCAGCCGCGCCATCGTCAACAGCGGCACCATCTCCGCCACGGCGCTCAGCAGCAAGGATGGCGCGGCCATCGCCATTCTCGATTCCTCCGGCACCGTGTCGACCTTGACCAATAGCGGCACCATCTCGGCATCGGGCGGCAAGAGCGGATCGAATGTCGCCATCGATCTGACCGCCAATGGCAGCGGCGTCACGTTGAGCCAGTCGCTCGCCTCCGCAACGGCAGCCGCGCCGAAGATCGTTGGCGACGTGCGGCTTGGCTCCGGCAACGATGTCGTGACCGTCTCGGCAGGCAGCATCGCGGGCAATGTCGATCTGGGCGCGGGCAGCAACAGCCTGGCGCTGTCCGGCGCCTCCACCCTGACGGGCAATGTGACGCTGGGCGGGAACGGCTCCAGCCTCGGCCTGGCGGGAAGCTCCAGGATCAATGGCGGAGTGGATTTCGGCGGCGGCGCGTCGACGCTGACCCTTTCCGATACCGCCGCGCTCAACGGCGCGATCAGCAACGCCGCCAACACCGCCGTGGTCGTGAATGGCGGCACGCTCAACGCCAGCAACAAGGGCACGGTCGCGCTGGCCTCGCTCGCGGTCGGCGGCTCCTCCGTCATCGGCGTGACGATCGATACGGCCAACGGCACCAACACGCTCTACAATGTCGCCGGGGCCGCGTCGTTCGCCAGCGGTTCGCAGGTCAAGGCGACCCTGACCAGCGTCGTCGGCTCGGAGGGCGATTATGTCATCGTCCACGCCGGATCACTGAGCGGCGCGCCCGTCCTCTCCAGCACGACGCTGATCCCCTATATGTTCAAGGGCGCCATCGCCAGCAACGCCTCGACCGGGGAGGTGACGCTGTCGATCGCCGCCAAGACGGTGTCCGAACTGGGTCTTACCGGATCGCAGGCGCGGGCCTATGATGCGATCTTCCACGCGCTCGACAAGGACAGCACCTTCGCCGGCACCTATCTCGCCATCACCGACGGCGACACGCTGAAGGCCAATCTGCAACAGATGCTGCCCGATCATGCGGGCGGCACGTTCGAGGCGGTGACGGCGGGTTCGCGCGCGACTGCCCGCATCCTGGCCGATCCCGGCGGCATCTATCGAACAGCCGACGGACGTCTGGGCTTCTGGTTGCAGCAGGTGGCGTTCGGCAGTTCCAAGAGCGTGGGCGACACCGCCTCCTATGACATCAACGGCTGGGGCGCGAGCTTCGGCGCGGAATATCTGACGGGGATCGGCGCCTTTGGCGGGTCGTTCGCCTATATCCACGGCAGCGATTCCTCGGGCAGCACCGACAATGCCGTCGATTCGGACCAGTTCGAACTGGCGGCGCACTGGCGCGGAGATTTCGGCCCGCTCCAGACCTATGCCCGCCTGTCGGCGGCCCACATCAAATTCGACGGCAGCCGCCATTTCGAAAGCGGCGATGTGGTTCGCACTGCTGACGGCAACTGGACGGGCAAGTTGCTGTCCGCGACGGCGGGCGGCTCCTATGAGATGCGCTTCAACCGCTTCTCTCTCCGTCCGGCGGCCAGCATCGATTATTACCGCCTGAAGGAAGACGGCTATAGCGAAACCGGCGGCGGCGATGCGTTCAACCTGATCGTCGACGGGCGCACCAGCGACGAACTGACGGCCAGCGGCAATGTGACGGTCGGCTATGATTTCGGCAGCCTCGACCGCGAGGATGGCTGGATGCGGTTCGAGCTGGAAGGCGGCCGCCGCCAGATCATCGGCGGATCGCTGGGCGCCACGACGGCGCATTTCACCGGCGGCGAGGACTTCACCCTGATCGCGGACAAGCGCACCAGCGGCTGGACCGGACGCGCGCGCCTGATCGGCGGGACCGAAAGCTTCCGCATCGGTGGCGAATTCGGGGCGGAGCAGCAGCAAAATCACGTCGCCATCTCCTTACGGGCGACGGTTAACTTCATCCTGTGACGTCCTAGAGCGGTTTTCGATCTGATTGAATCAGATCGCCGCTCTAAATCCTTTGTTTGCCGCGATTTCTTAACCAGCGATCGATGCCGATCACTTGGAAATCGCTCTAGTACCGAATTGGCGGGCCACACCCCACAGACCCTCCCGGTCCGCCAGTCAGCCATGACATGAGCCGGTTCCCAACGGCGTCGTGGCGCAAAATGGAAGGGGCGCTGCCTCCCCCGGCAGCGCCCCTTTTTTCTTATCCGCCGATCAAGGCCGAACCGCGAAATCGAATATTCGCGCGCCGCCCGTTCCGCCGCCCCACATGCCGGGGCCGGACCCGGCGCTGACGGAATAAAGGAAGCCATATTCTCCCGCGCTCAAATCCCCCTTCGGCGTGACCTTGAAGACGCCGGGCGCGACCTGTTCATAGTCGAAGGCGATGCGATCCTTGTCCATCACGCCGGATTTGGCGCCGCCCAGATTCATACTGCCGACGCGGGTTTCGCGGCGGCCCTTCTTCACGTCGAACTGGATCAGGCTGAATTCATTGGGCGAAGTGATCGCGGTCGCCGGGCCAGCCAGCCACAGCGAAGGCGTCCCGGCTTGCGACAGGCTGCGATTGGCTTCATCGAAATAGAAATAGAAGGTCGGCCGCGCCTTGCCCGAGACGATCCGGGCGCCGACATTGGGAATGACCGCCTTGATGCTGAGGGACGCGATGCCGCCGGTAAAGGCATAGCCCAAAATGCCGCCAGTCTTGCTCTGGTTGGAGATGGTGGGATCAATCCGCGCCATGCGGGCCGGCTGCGCGCTCTCCATCAGCATGTAGATGCCCGAGGGATGCGGCACCAGCGGATCGGGCGAGTCTGCCGACATGCTGGCCTTGGCCGAGGTGATGCCTTGCGATCCGGCCTCGATCATCGCGGCGATGACCGAACCTGAGACGCCGCTTTTCTTGAGCGCGATCAGATCGTCGGTGGAAAGCTTATATTGGGCAGGCGACGCCTTGATCTTGGCGATCACCGCCTCATCGCCCAGGCCCGCCGCCACAAGAGCGACGACGCTGTCGTTGTTCAGCGTTTCGGCGCTCGCCTTCGCAGGCGCCAGCATCGCCGCCGCGAGGCAAAGCCCCACGGCCCAAATCCCCCTGTTCATCTTCACCCCCCCCAAAAAGAAAAAGCCCGGCATTCTCCATGCCAGGCTTGTCCTGTCGCTTAACTCAAGGCCTTCTTGATCAGTTCGTTGACGACCTGCGGATTGGCCTTGCCCTGCATCGCCTTCATCGTCTGGCCGACGAAGAAGCCGAACAGCGCTTCCTTGCCCGCCTTATACTGCTCGACCTTGTCGCCATTGTCGGCCAGCACCTTGGCCACAGCGGCCTCAATCGCGCCGGTGTCGCTGGTCTGCTTCAGGCCTTTTTCTTCGACGATCTTCGGCGCGCGGTCGCCGGTTTCGAGCATGATCTCGAACACCTGCTTGGCGATAGTGCCACTGATCGTGCCGTCCGCGACGAGCGCCAGCAGTTCCGCGCCCTCTTCGGGACCGACGGGGCTGTCCTCAAGGCTCTTGCCCAGGCGATTGAGCGCACCGTAAAGCTCCGACAGCAGCCAGTTGGCCGACGCCTTGGCGACTTCGCCCTCGCTCTTCTTCTGGATGCGCGCGCCCTCGGCCAGCAGCGCCTCGAACCAGCGGGCGGTGTCGGCGTCCGCCGTCAGCGTCGCGGCGTTGTAAGCCGAGAGGCCCAGGGCCTGCTCATAGCGCTGGCGTTTGGCGTCGGGCAGTTCAGGCAGGGACTGGCGGCATTCCTCCAGGAAGGCGTCGTCCAGTTCCAGCGGCAGCAGGTCCGGATCGGGGAAGTAGCGATAGTCATGCGCATCTTCCTTCGACCGCATGGAGCGCGTTTCATTCTTGTCGGGGTCGTAGAGGCGGGTTTCCTGCACTATCTTGCCGCCCGCTTCCAGCACATCGACCTGACGGCTGGCTTCATATTCGACCACCGCCATGACGAAGCGGACCGAATTGACGTTCTTTGTCTCGGTGCGGGTGCCGAATTCCTCGCCCGGCTTGCGGACCGAGACGTTGACGTCGGCGCGCATCGAGCCCTGATCCATATTGCCGTCGCACGAGCCGACATAGCGCAGGATCGTCCGCAGCTTCGAGAGATAGGCCCCAGCCTCGGCGGGTGAGCGCATGTCAGGCTTTGACACGATTTCCATCAGCGCCACACCCGAGCGGTTGAGGTCGACATAGGAGCGCGTCGGATGCTGGTCGTGCATCAGCTTGCCGGCATCCTGCTCGACATGGATGCGCTCGATGCCGATGCTCTTGGTTACGGCGTCGGGGTTCTTGTCGTCCAGGCTGATCTCGATCTCGCCCTCGCCCACCAGCGGGTGGTAGAGCTGGCTGATCTGATAGCCCTGCGGAAGATCGGCGTAGAAGTAGTTCTTGCGGTCGAAGCGCGACCATTTGTTGATCTGCGCCTTGATCGCCATGCCGGTGCGCACCGCCTGGCGGATGCACTCGCGGTTCGGCACGGGCAGCATGCCAGGCATGGCCGCGTCGACCAGCGACACCTGCGTGTTCGGCTCCGCGCCGAAAGCCGTGGCCGCGCCGGAAAAGAGCTTCGCCTGGCTCGTCACCTGCGCATGGACTTCCAGGCCGATCACGACCTCCCACTCGCCGGTTGCGCCCTGAATGCGATATTCAGTCATTTTCTTCTCCAACTGGCACAATCGGCACAGCAAAGGCCAATCGAGTAGTAATGGAATTGTCGCGAGCGACTTCTCCCTTTGCTCCTAACCCGATGCCCATAACCTCAATTTTTGCCCCTCCGCTTCCCGCAGAATGACGATTTACCGTTACGGCAATGTCAAAGCTGATTTCTTTGGGCGTAGAGAAACAAACAGAATGCGCGAATGGATGACCAAGCCTCAAAGTTCGAGGCGGCGCCAACTTGGCTTGCCCCTTGGCAATCCCTTCAACAATGCCGTTGATCGCTTCGGATATAAAAGTTGTCAGATCAACTGCTGTGCCTTCTGCCTCGTGATCTGACATGATTACCACCACTTCTTCGGCCGCGCCGTGAAGCCCGCACGTTCTTCAATCGCGAGGCCCGCGTTCAGCACGGTCTGCTCGTCCAGCGCCTTGCCAATGATCTGGAGTCCCAGCGGCAGCCCTTGCGCGTCCAGCCCGCCCGGCACCGCCATGGCGGGTAAACCGGCAAGTGAAGCCGGAACGGTGAAGACGTCGTTCAGATACATGGCGAGCGGGTCGGCCTGCTTTTCGCCCAGCGCGAAGGAGGCGCTCGGCGCGGTCGGCGTCAGCAGCAGGTCGCACTTTTCGAAAGCCAGTTCGAAATCGCGCGCGATCAGCGCCCGGACCTTCTGCGCCTGCGTATAATAAGCGTCGTAGAAGCCCGCCGACAGCACATAGGTGCCGATCATGATGCGGCGCTTGACCTCTGGCCCGAAACCGGCGGCGCGGGTGGCGGCATACATGTCCTGCAAGCCCGCCCCATCGGGCAGGTCGCGCTGGCCGTAGCGCACGCCGTCATAGCGGGCGAGGTTCGAGGAAGCCTCGGCCGGCGCGATGATATAATAGGTCGGCAGCGCATATTTGGTGTGCGGCAGCGACACTTCCACCACCTCGGCGCCCGCATCCTTCAGCCACTCGATGCCGCGATCCCACATGGCGGAGATTTCCGCGTTCAGGCCATCAGGGCGATATTCCTTAGGAATGCCGACCTTCCTGCCCTTGAGATCGCTCGACAAATTGCCTTCCCACTGCGGCACGGCCAGATCGAGCGAGGTCGAATCCTTGGGGTCGAAGCCCGCCATGCTTTCCAGCAGGATCGCATTGTCGCGCACCGTCCGCGCCATCGGCCCGGCCTGATCCAGCGAAGAGGCGAAAGCCACGATGCCCCAGCGCGAGCAGCGGCCATAGGTCGGCTTGATGCCGCTGATGCCAGTGAAGGCCGCGGGCTGGCGGATCGAGCCGCCCGTGTCCGTGCCGGTCGCCGCCGGGCAAAGCCGCGCCGCAATGGCCGAGGACGAACCGCCCGAGGAGCCGCCCGGAGCCAGCGCGGCATTGTCACCGCCGCCCCGCCGCCAGGGCGAGATCACATTGCCGAAATAGCTCGTTTCGTTGGACGAACCCATGGCGAACTGGTCGAGGTTGAGCTTGCCCAACATGCCCGCGCCTGCATCCCACAGCTTTTTCGAAACCGTGGATTCATAGGTCGGCATGAAGCCTTCCAGCATGTGGCTAGCGGCGGTCGTCTGCACGCCCTCGGTGCAGAACAGATCCTTCATGCCGATCGGCACGCCCGACAGCGGCTTCAGCGCCTCGCCCGCCGCCTTCGCTTTGTCGGCGGCGTCAGCGGCTTCCAGCGCCTTTTCCGGCGTTTCCACGATGAAGGCGTTCAGCGCCTTGGCAGCGGCGACATTGGCGTTGAATGCCTCCGCCACTTCACGCGCCGAAAAATCGCCCGCGCGGAAACCGTCGCGGATTTCCGCGACCGTCAGATCGGTCAAAGCGCTTTTGTCTGTAGAATTTGGCATTATTCGATCACCTTCGGCACCGCGAAGAAGCCATGTTCGGCCTGCGGCGCATTGGCCAGCACCTTGTCGCGGACGTCGCCGTCGGTGACGGCATCGTCGCGCAAGCGCAGATGGTTGGGGATGACGGCGGTCATCGGCTCTACGCCGATCACGTCCACCTCGCCCAATTGCTCCACCCAGCCAAGGATGTTGTTGAGTTCGGGCACCATCGCTTCGGCTTCGGCGTCGGTCACCGAAATGCGCGAAAGGCTGGCGATCTTTTTCACGGTCTGAAGGTCTATCGACATGCGCCGCCGCTACCATCCGGGCACGTCCGCTTCAAGTCCCGATCCTCCGAGACCTTGCGCACGCTCGCCGCTTGCGCCAGACAGAAACAGTCCATCAATTGGAGAGTAGCTGTTGGCCCGCAAGTTCCTCTATGTCGTAACCGGCCTGATCGTGCTGGTGATCGCGGCATTGCTGGCCTATCGCATCTGGGGCATGCAGATGATCCGCGCGGTGATGGTCCCGCGGGAGGCCTTTGCGCAAATCGAACCGCTCCCCGTCAGCGCCTATGACGATCCGAAGATGTGGATCGCCCGACCCGACATCGTGAAGGACAATCCCGCCCTCTGGACTCCCGAGGGCGTGAAGGACGCGCCTTCAACGCAAAAGGCGGCGGTCTTCTTCATCCACCCGACCTCCTACATCACCACGCTGGGCGACGCGCATTGGAACATGCGGCTGGACGACCAGGAATCCCTCACCACGGCGCGGCGCTTCGTGAAGAATCAGGCGAGCGCCTTCAACGCCGTCGGCGCGATCTGGGCGCCCCGCTACCGCCAGGCCAATTACGGGGCGTTCCTGACCGACAAGCCCGCTGGCGAGCAATCCCTTGCCGCCGCCTATCGCGACGTCGCCCAGGCCTTTGCCGCGTTCCTCAAGGCCAATCCCGAAGGCCCGCTGATCCTCGCCGCCCATAGCCAGGGGTCGCTCCACCTGCTCAGGCTGCTGCGCGAGCAGGTCGCGGGCAAGCCGGTCGCGGACCGCATCGCCGCCGTCTATGCCGTGGGCTGGCCGATCTCGGTCGAGGCCGACCTCCCTGCCCTGGGCCTTCCCGCCTGCGCCCGGCGCGACCAGTCGCATTGCATCGTGAGCTGGCAGAGCTATGCCGAACCGGCCGATCCCTCCGCCGTGATCGAGAGTTTCGAGCGCAAGCCCAGCTTCACCGGCAAGCCGCACAAGGGCACGCACATGCTCTGCACCAATCCCATTACCGGCGCCTTCAACGGCGCCGCCCCGGCGAGCGCCAATCGCGGCACGCTGGACGCGCGCGATGCGGACAAGCCGACCCGGCTCGTTCCCGGCATCGTGCCCGCCCGCTGCGACACCAGCGGCGTGCTGATGATCGGGGAGCCGGTGGACATGGGCCCCTTCACCTTGCCGGGCAATAATTATCACGTCTATGACTATGCGCTGTTCTGGGCCGATGTGCGCGAAGACGCGAAACAGCGGCTGACCGCCTTTCTGAAGAAATAAGCATGTCCATCCTCACCGCCGACCGCGCGGTTTTCCGCGAAGCATTACCCCATGGCGGCCGCCTGATCGGGCTAGACGTCGGCACCAAGACCATCGGCCTTGCCCTGTGCGACGCGGGCTGGTCGATCGCCAGCCCCGCCCACACCGTTTCGCGGGGCAAGTTCAGCAAGGACAAGATCGCCCTCGCCGCCTTCATGGAGCAACAGCAGGTGAAGGGCGTGGTGATCGGCCTGCCGCTCAACCTCGACGGCAGCGAAAGTCCGCGCAGCCAGGCCAGCCGCGCCTTCGGGCGGAATATCGCTGATCTGGGCCTGCCGATCCTGCTCTGGGACGAGCGCTGGTCCACCCAGGCGGTGACGCGCACTCTGCTGGAAGCCGATGCCAGCCGGGCGCGGCGCGATGAACTGGTCGACAAGCTTGCGGCGAGTTACATCCTGCAAGGCGCGATCGATGGGCTGATGGCGGGGTTTTAGGCTGTATCGACATTCCGCCTAGGGTTTCCTGTTCTTGCGAAGGCAGGAGCACGAAGCGGTCGATGGCGGATGAAGCCTTAAATCCCGTCGCGTCCGTAGACATCGGGCAGGAACTGCACCCCATCCCCCGAAGGCACGGCTGTCAGATAGGTCAGATAGACCGGCACCGGTTGGGGCAACGGTTCATGCTGCTCCGGCTTGTCGCTGCCGGCCTTTAGCGGCTTGCCGAAGAACCAGCGCCCAAGCCGCTGCGCATCCTCCAGCCGCACGCAGCCATTGCTGAACTGCCGCGCCGGTTTAGCCAGCAGATCGCGCGAAGGCGTGTCGTGCAGGTAGATGCCAAGATCGTTGGGGAACATGAACTTCACCTTCCCCATGGCATTGTCGCCGCCCGGAAGCTGCCGCACGCGCAATTCCGTCCGCCCGTCGGCCACCGCCCGCCAATCGATAGTCGCCGGATCAAGCTTCTGCGCATTGGCGCTCCAGTCGGACAGCGCTTCATAATGCAGCCTGGTCAGCGACGCTCCGTTCAGCATCTTCGGCGCCAGCTTCCGCTCGACCAGATCGGACGGCACGTTCCAATAGGGATTGAGCGTTGCATAGCGCACCATGCCCGCCATCATCGGCGTCTGGCTTTCCTTCGCGCCGACGACCACCTTCATTGTGCCGTCCTGCGCGCCCTTGCTGAAATACCAGAGCCGGGCGGAGGCCGCATCCACCACCACATGCCGCACATAGGGGCCGGGCAGCAGGCGCGTCCGTTCCAAATTGAGCGCGATCAGCCGGTCATAATAGTCGTCGCCGCGATTGAGCGCCGCAATCGTGGCCGCACCCGCGACGCCATCGGGCTTCAGGCCATGGTCGCCCTGAAAGGCCTTCACCCTGGCCACCAGCGCCTTGTCATAGGCGGCGCCGCTTTCCAATCCCAGCCGCAGCCGCAAGGACGCGGCGCCGGATTTCATGCCGGGGCGTAGCTTCGCACCAGCCGGCACCGCCGTCTGCGGCAGGCCGTCCCGGCGCTTGGCCCAGCGCTTGGCGAAGCCCACCCGCGCATCGCGCAGCTTCACATAGAAGGGACTCATCCAGCCGACATTCTTCACATAGTCGGCAAAGGAGGGCGTGACGGCGGCGGCGCGCAAAATCTCCCTGGGTTCCTCGTCCTTCGGCTCCACCTCCGGATCGAGATAGCGCACCTTCATCTTGCGCGAAGGCTTGCGCATGTCGCTCACCAGCGCGGCGAAGGCCTTGGAAAAGGCCAGGTCGGCCCGCGCCAGCAGCTTGGGATCGCCGCTCGCCTCGGCTTCCTGCCTCAAGCTCCTGAGTTCGCGCGGATCATAATCCCTGGGTTTCAGCCCATCCGCGTCCGCGCTCTCGATCAAGGCGATCAGCGCATCGGCCTGCGGTCCGACCTTGCCCTTCTCTACCCATAGCGGCCAGTAACCGCGAGGGGCGTAGAAATCCCTGAGCTTCCCGCCGACGGACGACCGGATTTCCGCCGCCACGCTGGTGCGCGCGGCATCGGAAGCGGATGCGGTCTGGGCGATGGCTTGTCCCTGCCAGGGCGCGAGCAGCAGCGCCGAAGCCAGGATCGTGCGAAGAAAGGGGGCGCGGCTGTGATGCCGCGCCCGAACGGATGGGTTTGTCAGCCGCGTTCTCCACGACGCGAGGGCGGCGGAGGCGGCGGGGGCGGCGGACAGGGCGGGCCCTGGATCTCATGATACATGCCGTCGGGCGAATAATAGCCGTCGACAATGCCGTCGCCATTGCGGTCCGCCGCGACCGTGCCGCTGATCGCGCCCGGACCGACCGGCGGCGCAGGCGCGACAGGCTCATCCCTCGTCGACGCGCAAGCGCTCAAAGCGAGCGCCGTGCCGCCGAGAAGTGCCAAAAAGCTGATTTTCATAGCCTCTCCCTTGGCGCCACAAGGACCGTGCGCCGGTTAGAATGTGGACACTGCGGATCGCAGCGCAAGTGTAACGACCGGCAATCGGATTGGATTCCATTACCGCTGCGCAATGACGACGAGTCGTGCCTAAGCAGCGATTAACCGTTTAGAGAGGGCGGAATTTGCGGAACGTGCTCCTGCGAAGGCAGGAGCACGAAACGCATAAAGCAAGCGTCAGCCCTCTACCCACTCCGCCGAAGCGATACCCTGCGCATAGAGCAGCACCGACAGGTCGCCATGCACGATCTCCGCAGCCGCCGCTTCGCGTGTCTTGGGCTTGGCATGATAGGCGACCCCCAGCCCGGCGCCCTGGATCATCGGAATGTCGTTCGCCCCGTCGCCCACGGCCAGGGTCAACGCCCGGTCGATCCCGCCCTCGATCGCCGCCTCCAGTTCAGCCCGCTTGCGCGCCGCGTCCACGATCGGCACCGTCACCGTGCCCAGCAGGGCGCCGTCCGCAATCTCCAGCACATTGGCGACGGCGGCATCGAAGCCGATCTCCTCCGCCACCGGTCCGGTAAAACGCGTGAAGCCGCCCGATACGAGCAACGTCCTCGCCCCCCTCGCCTTCATCGTGCGCACCAGCGCGCTGGCGCCCGGCATGATCTTCACCCGCTCCGTCCGGCATTGGTCGATGGCCGCATCCGCCAGCCCCTTGAGCAGAGCCACGCGCTCATGCAGCGCGCCGGCAAAGTCGAGTTCGCCGCGCATCGCCCGCTCGGTGATCTCCGCGATCTGAGGCTTGATCCCGGCATAGTCGGCCAGCTCGTCGATGCATTCGACGGTGATCATGGTGGAATCCATGTCTGCGATCAGCAGCTTCTTTTCCCGCCCCTCGGCCAGTTGGACGATCACATCCACCCGGTCGCCAATGCCGGTCAGCGCGGCGCGCGCGGCAATGGGATCAAGCCCAAAGAAAATATCCGCCGCCTTGCCCTCGTCCAGCCAGTCGTTATCCACCGGCGCGCAACCCGCTACGGCCAGCCGCCCGGCCGCTTCGGCAATATCTTCCTGACTCAAGGCGCCACTTGCCACTAAGGTCGCAACGAACATGGATACTCCTGACACTTCACAGGGCGAATCCCGCCCGCGCGTCGCGCTTATTGCCGGGCCTACCGCCAGCGGCAAGAGCGCGCTTGCCGTCGCCCTCGCCCACGCGGCGAACGGCATCGTCATCAATGCCGACGCCAGCCAGGTCTATGCCGACCTCCAGATCCTCTCCGCCCGCCCCAGCGAGGAGGAAATGGCCGGCGTCCCGCACCGCCTGTTTGGCCATATCGACGGCGCGGAAGCCTGCACCGCCGCCCGCTGGGCCGCCGAAGCCCGCGCTGAAATCGGCAAGGCGCATCGGGCCGGGCGGTTGCCCATATTGGTGGGCGGCACGGGGCTTTATCTGCGCACCCTGCTCGACGGCATCGCCCCGGTCCCGGACATAGACCCCGCCGTCCGTGCTGCCATCCGCGCCATGCCGGTGGCGGAGGCGCATGCCGCGCTGGCGGAAGAAGACCCCGCAGCCGCCGCCCGCCTGGCCTCCGCCGACACCAGCCGCGTCGCCCGCGCGCTGGAAGTGATGCGCTCGACCGGCAAGCCCCTGGCCGAATGGCAGCGGCACAAGAGCGGGGGCATAGGCCAGCACATCACCCTATCGCCCATGATCCTGCTGCCTCCGCGTGACTGGCTGATCTCCCGCTGCGACCTGCGCTTCGGGCAGATGGTGGACGGCGGCGCCGTAGCGGAAGTCGAAGCCCTGCTGGCTCGCAATCTCTCCCCCGACCTGCCGGTCATGCGTGCTATCGGGGTGCCGGAAATCGCCGCCTGGATGGCGGAGGAAATCGACCGCGAGACCATGATGGAGCGCGGCCGGATCGCGACCCGCCAATATGCGAAACGGCAATATACCTGGTTTTCGCGCCAGCCCCCGGCGGAATGGCCGCGAGAGCAGCGACAGATTGATATGGAAATTGCGGAAGAATTGGTAATAAAATTACAACAATAACTATTGACTTGC
Source organism: Sphingobium sp. 15-1 (assembly GCF_013375535.1). Taxonomy (GTDB): domain Bacteria; phylum Pseudomonadota; class Alphaproteobacteria; order Sphingomonadales; family Sphingomonadaceae; genus Sphingobium; species Sphingobium aromaticivastans. Next base: position 776,591 of record NZ_JABXJG010000001.1, on the reverse strand, counting down.
CATTTTATGTCCAATAGACGCTGCCGCCTTGCCATCGTTCCGCTTCTGGAGCAGAGGGCGCAGCAATTATCCAACGGAAGGAACCATCGTGGCCGAAAAGAGCGGCGCGGACATATTGGTTGAGTGCCTGATCGACCTGGGGGTCGAGGTCGTGTTCGGTTATCCGGGCGGCGCGGTGCTGCCCATTTATGACGCACTCTTCAATCATCCGAAGATCCGCCATGTGCTCGTTCGCCACGAACAGGGCGCGACCCATATGGCGGAGGGCTATGCCCGTTCCACCGGCAAGCCCGGCGTCGTCCTGGTTACCTCCGGCCCCGGCGCGACCAATGCCGTCACCGGCATCACCGACGCGCTGATGGATTCCATCCCGATGGTCGTCATCACTGGTCAGGTTCCGACCCAGCTCATCGGCACCGACGCTTTCCAGGAAGCGGACACGGTCGGCATCACGCGCCACTGCACCAAGCATAATTATCTGGTGAAGTCGCCCGGCAAGCTGGCGAGCGTCGTCCATGAGGCGTTCCACATCGCCACCACCGGCCGCCCCGGCCCGGTCGTCGTCGACATTCCGAAGAATGTCCAGATCGCGACCGCGCCCTACAAGAAGCCGGAAAGCTTCGAACATGCCAGCTACCGCCCGCAGACCAAGGCGGACCCGGCTGCCATCGCCAGTGCGGTCGCAATGCTGGCGGCTGCCGAGCGGCCGATCTTCTACACCGGCGGCGGCGTCATCAACTCCGGCCCGGAAGCCTCGACCCTGCTGCGGGAGATCGCGGCGCTGACCGGCGCGCCCGTCACCTCGACGCTGATGGGTCTGGGCGCCTTCCCCGCTTCGTCCGGCCAGTGGGTCGGCATGCTGGGCATGCACGGCACCTATGAAGCCAATTGGGCGATGAACAAGGCGGACCTGATCGTCTGCGTCGGCGCCCGTTTCGACGACCGCGTGACAGGCCGTCTGGACGCCTTCGCACCCCATGCGAAGAAGATCCACATCGACATCGACCGCAGCTCGATCAACAAGACGGTCGAGGTCGACCTGCCCATCATCGCGGACGTCGGCAACGCCCTCGCGGACATGATCGCGCTCTGGAAGGATCGCGGGCACAAGGCGGCGGACCTCACCGAATGGTGGGCGCGGATCGACGGCTGGCGCGCGCGCAACAGCCTCGCCTATCCCGAAAGCCGGGAAGAGATCATGCCGCAGGAGGCGATCGCCCAGCTCTACAAGGCTTCGCGCAGCGCCAAGGACGTCATCATCACCACCGAAGTCGGCCAGCACCAGATGTGGGCGGCCCAGCATTTCGGCTTCGACGAACCGAACAAATGGCTGACCTCCGGGGGTCTTGGCACCATGGGCTATGGCTTCCCGGCCGCCATCGGCGCGCAGATCGGCAATCCCGACAGCCTGGTCGTCTGCGTCGCGGGCGATGCCTCGGTGCAGATGAACATCCAGGAAATGGGCACGGCGACGCAGTACCGCACGCCGGTCAAGCTGTTCATCCTGAACAATGAATATATGGGCATGGTCCGCCAGTGGCAGGAGCTGACCTATGAAAGCCGCTATTCCAACAGCTATTCGGACAGCCTGCCCGATTTCGTGAAGCTGGCGGAAGCTTATGGCTGGACCGGCATCCGGATCGAAGGGCCGCAGGAACTGGCAGCCGGCATCCGTCAGATGATCGACACGCCCGGCCCGGTGATCGTGGACTGCCGCGTGGCGAAGCTTTCCAACTGCTTCCCGATGATCCCGTCGGGCGCGGCGCATACCGACATGCTGCTCGACCCCAGCCAGGTCGAAGGCATCATGTCGGACGAGGCGAAGGCTTTGGTGTGAGGATGGGGGTGTGACTGCTCATCTGAAGCTCCGCATCCATGTGAGCGAGCCCTTCGATTTCGAACGGATCGCGGGCACCGCCGAGTTGACGGGCTGGACGGTGGACCATGCCGATCCGGAGAATGAGGGGTGGGAAGTCCATCTGGATGAAGGCTTCGATTTTCACGAGCGCCATATCGGCCGCCTGCTGGTCAGCCCGCGCTATGTGGGCGAGCATCTGGCGCGGATGTTCGATGCGATTGCGGGCTTTCCGGTGCGGATCGCTCATCGCGACGACAATGCATGGCACTACGCCTTCACGGGCATGATTTCAGAGCGCCATGAGCGCGAAGAACCGGATAACGGAACGAACTGATGCACATCCAGGAAGAACTGAGCGAGCGGCACGTCCTGTCGCTGATGGTTTCCAACGAGGCGGGCATATTGGCGCGCATCGCCGGCCTGTTCACAGCGCGCGGCTATAATATCGACAGCCTGACCGTGGCGGACATCACCCCCGACCATGCGATCAGCCGCATCACCATCGTCACCAGCGGCCCGCCCAAGGTGATCGACCAGATCATGGCGCAGCTCGACCGCCTGGTGCCGGTGCACAAGGTGACGGACCTCACCGAAAACGGCCCCTTCGTCGAGCGCGAGCTGGCGCTGGTGAAGGTCGCGGGCGTGGGCGAGGACCGGATCGAGGCGCTGCGCCTGGCCGACGTCTTCCGCGCCAAGGTGGTCGACACGACGATCGAGAGCTTCATTTTCGAGATCACTGGCACGACCGACAAGATCGACAATTTCGTCGGCCTGATGCGCCAGATCGGCCTGGTCGAAGTCGGCCGGACCGGCGTCGTCGGCCTGATCCGCGGCAAGGAGCCGGTATAACGACTTCCCCTCGCCCCCTGGGGGAGAGGGTTGCGCAGACTTGGCGGCTCTGCCGCCTAGTCGAAGCTGGGAGAGGAGGCAGCGCCCTCGCGGGAGCAAAAGCCCCTCTCCAACCCCATCTAGGCCCGGCTGCGCCGAGCCAAGATTTCGGATCCTCTCCCCGTGCCGGGGCGAGGACTAAAAATGGCACGGTTTGAGGGAATGTGGATATGAAGGTTTATTACGATCGCGACGCGGACATCGGCCTGATCAAGGGCAAGAAGGTCGCCATCCTCGGTTATGGCAGCCAGGGCCACGCCCATGCGCAGAACCTGCGCGACTCCGGCGTTGCCGACGTCGCCATCGCGCTGCGTCCCGGCTCGCCCAGCGCCAAGAAGGCCGAAGGCGCAGGCTTCAAGGTGCTGTCGAACGCCGACGCCGCCGCTTGGGCCGACGTGCTCATGATCCTGGCGCCCGATGAGCATCAGGCCGCCATCTACGCCGACGACATCCACGCCAATCTGCGCCCGGGCGCGGCGCTGGCCTTCGCGCACGGTCTGAACGTGCATTTCGGCCTGATCGAACCCCGCGCCGACGTTGACGTCATCATGATCGCGCCCAAGGGTCCGGGCCATACCGTCCGCGGCGAATATGTGCGCGGCGGCGGCGTGCCCTGCCTGATCGCGGTTCATCAGGACGCGACCGGCAACGCCCATGACATCGCCCTCTCCTATGCTTCGGGCGTCGGCGGCGGCCGTTCGGGCATCATCGAAACCAACTTCCGCGAAGAATGCGAAACCGACCTGTTCGGTGAGCAGGCCGTGCTGTGCGGCGGCACCACCGCGCTGGTCCAGGCCGGTTTCGAAACGCTGGTCGAAGCGGGCTATTCCCCGGAAATGGCCTATTTCGAATGCCTCCACGAACTGAAGCTGATCGTCGACCTGATGTATGAGGGCGGCATCGCCACCATGCGCTACTCGATCTCGAACACCGCCGAATATGGCGATATCAAGACCGGCCCGCGCATCATCACCGAAGAAACGAAGAAGGAAATGAAGCGCGTCCTGGCCGACATCCAGTCAGGCCGCTTCGTCAAGGACTTCGTGCTCGACAACCGCGCCGGCCAGCCGGAACTGAAGGCCAGCCGTATCGCCGCCCAGCGCCACCCGATCGAGGAAACCGGCGCCAAGCTGCGCGCCATGATGCCCTGGATCGGCGCCAACAAGCTGGTCGACAAGGACAAGAACTAAGCCCTGCCCGCCATTCCGGGATCGGGATGGCAGGTAGTCGATCCGGTAACCCTTTGTTTCCGGTTACGGCTCTGGAACAACCGAGGGGCGTCGCTTATCGTAGCGGCGTCCCTTGATCGTTTTCGGAGAATATCCTTCATGCGCAAATATCTGATCCCCGCCGCGGTTCTGATCGCCGTCGCTGGCGGCAGCGTCGTCGTCGCCCAGCAAATGCCCGCCGCGCCCGGCGCGAAAGACCCGGCCCGCGTCACCGCCGGCACCTATACGATCGATCCCGGCCACACCCAGATCCTCTTCGCCTATGACCATATGGGCTTTTCCAACAATCTGGGCGTCATTTCCGAATCGACCGGCACGCTGACGCTCGATCCGAAAAATCCTGCGGCGGCCAAGGTTTCGGTCGACGTTCCAGTGACGAACCTGAAGACCGGCGTCGCCAAGCTCGACGAACATCTGATGAAGCCGGAATTCTTCGATTCCGCCAAATTCCCCAAGGCGACCTTCGTGTCGACCGCCGTCAAGGTGCAGGGCAGCGAGGCGGAAATCAGCGGCAACCTGACCATCAAGGGCATCACCAAGCCGGTGACGCTCGACGCCGAATTCTACGGCGCGGGCAAGGCCCCGGCGATGATGGGCGGCAAGGAGAATGTGGGCTTCGTCGCCACGACCACGATCAAGCGCAGCGATTTCGGCATGGGCTATGGCGTGCCGATGGTCGGTGACGCCGTGGAACTGAAGATCGTCGTCGCGTTCCAGAAATAAGCGGCGCGGACAACAAATCCTCCCTACGCCTTCGGCGCAGGGAGGATTTTTGGCGTCCGCCTTCCTTGCTCCCCACAGGCCAACCAAAATCACGAAACTTGCGCTTTTCCTCCGATGCGGGTAAAGCCCACCCATCATGCAGCGTGCGCTTCTTCCCCTGCTACGACTTACACGCCCTTAGGCGTGGTTTTTGTGCTGCTCTTCGCTTGAATGACGCGGCAATCCGCCTAAGGGCATAATCAAGCAGATAGTCGTACCACCGGGCAGGCCCCAATCTTTTGGACACGCTCGCCCGTATGCAGAGAAGCCATTTTCGTCATGATGCTGAACGATCCCTCGCTGAAATACCGCCCCTTCCCCCAGGTGGACCTGCCCAACCGCCAATGGCCGTCGAACGTCATCACCGCGCCGCCGCGCTGGCTGTCGACCGACATGCGCGACGGCAACCAGTCGCTGATCGACCCGATGAATGCGGAAAAGAAGCGCCGCTTCTTCGACCTGCTGGTCAAGGTCGGCGTCAAGGAGATCGAAGTCGGCTTCCCGAGCGCGGGCGCGACCGAGTTCGACTTCATCTCCGGCCTGGTCCGCGACGGCGCGATTCCCGACGATGTGTTCCCGCAGGTGCTGACCCAGGCCCGCGAAGACCTGATCGCCACCACCTTCGAATCCTTGCGCGGCGCGAAGAAGGCCATCGTCCACGTCTACAACGCCGTGTCGCCCGCCTGGCGCAACATCGTGTTCCAGATGGACCGGCCGCAGATCAAGGACATCGCGATCACTGCGGCCAAGCTGCTGCGCGACAATGCGGCGAAGCAGCCCGATACCGACTGGCATTTCGAATATTCGCCGGAAACCTTCTCGACCGCCGAGCTGGATTTCAGCCTGGAATGCTGCGAGGCGGTGATGGACATCCTGCAACCGACCGCAGATCGCCCGCTGATCCTGAACCTGCCCGCCACGGTCGAAGCGGCGACCCCCAATATCTATGCGGACCAGATCGAGTGGATCTGTCGCAATATTTCCAAGCGCGACAGCGTCGTCATCTCGCTGCACACCCATAATGACCGGGGCACCGGCGTGGCGGCGGCGGAACTGGGCCTGATGGCGGGCGCGGATCGCGTCGAAGGCTGTCTGTTCGGCAATGGCGAGCGCACCGGCAATTGCGATCTGGTGACCGTCGCGCTGAACATGTACACGCAGGGCATCAATCCGGGCCTGGACTTTTCCGACATTGACGAGGTCATCCAGACCGTCGAATATTGCAACCAACTGCCCGTCCACCCGCGCCATCCCTATGCGGGCGAGCTGGTGTTCACCGCCTTCTCCGGCTCGCATCAGGACGCGATCAAGAAGGGCTTCGCCGCGCAAGAGGCCCGCAACGACCGGATCTGGGACGTGCCCTATCTGCCCATCGACCCCAAGGATTTGGGCCGGGATTACGAAGCGGTGATCCGCGTCAATTCGCAGTCCGGCAAGGGCGGCGTCGCCTGGGTGCTGCAACAGGATAAGGGGCTGAAGCTGCCCAAGCGGATGCAGGCCGATTTCTCGAAGATCGTGCAGGCGCTGGCGGACGAAAGCAGCCGCGAACTGAACGCCGCGGACATCTGGGGCGCGTTCGAAACCCATTACCGTCTGGCGGGCGAGCAGCCCTACAGCCTGATCGACTATCATGAGAGCGGGGCTGCGGGCGACCGCATCTTCACCGGCAAGATCACGCATAAGGGCGGCGAGCGGAGCATATCCGGGCGCGGCAATGGCCTGATCTCTTCGGTGCTGGCAGCGTTGCGGGACGAGCTGGGCGTCGATCTGGAGGTCGCGGATTATAGCGAGCATGCGATCGGCGCGGGCACGGATGTCGCGGCGGCGGCCTATGTCGAATGCCGCACGCCCGATGGGCGGACGATCTTCGGGATCGGTACGGATACGGATGTGGCGACGGCCTCGGTCCAGGCGGTGCTCTCGGCGGCGAACAGCGTCGCGGCTGGGCGCTGATCGGAATAATGATGCTTCGCGTTCCTGCGAAGGCAGGAACCCAGTTCTGCCGTTTGGACTGGGTCGCACAGGAGCACGTTGCGGGTGAGGTGATTTAGGCTGTATCGACATTCAGCTTAAAAAATATAAGCGACGTCATGCTGAACTTGTTCAGCATGACGATTGGGAATGGAGTTTGCTCCAATCGTACGAAATGACTGAATGTCGATACAGCCTAACGCGCCAGCGCCCTCACCACCCGTTCCCACTGATCGAGCGCGTCCGCTATTTCCGCCACTGGCACGCGCTCGTCCAGCCCATGGGCGAAACCGTCCTCGCCCCGCTGGAACAGGCTGGACACGCCATAGCTCGGCACCCCTAGCGCCCGGAAATAGAGGCTGTCCGTCGCCCCCGCCGACATGGTGGGAATGACCGGAATATTCGGATAGCGCGCCGCAATCGCTGCCGTCACCGCTTTCACCACATCCTTCCGCAACGGCGACGCATCGCTGGCCTTGGGATCGTCAAGCATGGTGATCGTCGCGCCGGGATCGTCGATCGCCTGGCTCAGTTCCGCCTTCACCGCTTCTATGGCGATGCCGGGAAAGATGCGGCAGTTCACATCGACCTTCGCGCTCTGGGGCAAGGCGTTAAGCGCGTGGCCCGCCTGCGCCATGGTCGCCACGCAGGTCGTCCGCACCTGCCCCACAAATTCGGGATAGTCGGACAGCAGATCGGCCGCCTCCTTGTCCCCCGTCTCCGCATAGCGCCGCATCGCCCCGCCCGCCGCCCCGCCGATGCGGTCCGCCGACAGCAATAATGAGGCCCTGGTCAGCTCATTGCGCATCGGCGCGAAGCGATAGGCCGCGATCCGGTCGATCGCCCGCGCCAGCCGGTAGATGGGATTGCCCGGCGTCGGCGCGCTGCTATGCCCGCCGGCATCGGTGAAGGCGATCTCAAAATCGGCATAGGTCTTCTCGCCCGCCTGCAACTGGTACAGCACGGCCTGACCGCTCTCATCCAGCAGGCCCCCGCCGCCATCGCCGTTCAGCAGCAGTTCGGCGTTCCTATATTTTTCCGCCAGCGCCCGCGTCGTGCGCATATGGGTTTCCTCATCCCCCGACAGCAGCAGGATGACGCTACGGCGGGGTTTCCAGCCCTCTTTCCGGAATCCGGCCATCGTCGCCACCATCATGGCGACATCATATTTATTGTCCTCCGCCCCCCGGCCGAAAATATAGCCATTCTCTTCGACAGGAAGGAACGGATCGCGCGTCCAATCGGCCCGATTGGCCGCCACCACATCCATATGGCCGATCATCAGCAGAGGCTTGAGCTGGGGGTCACTGCCCCGGATGGTTGCGGCCAGCGTTGCCGTCTCCCCGACCGGCATGATCTCCACATCGGCAGCCGCAAAACCCGCCTCCCGCAACAGGGAGGCATAATAAGCGGCGAGCCGGGGAACCTGCCCTTCGCCCTCCACCGTCCGGAAGGCAATGGACTTCATCAACACCGCCTTGGCCAGTGCGGGATCGCCCGCCGCCGACGCCCCCTGCGGCGCGCACAGGATCATCAACGCCGCCCACCACTTCATCAAATCGCATCTCCATGCTGGATTTCGCCATTCCATGTGGCATAGCGGATTGCGGCGGCCAATCCGTTTGGCTGTCATGCTGCGGAAAGAGGGCGTCCTTATCCGCGTTCACCCCCATAAAGAATTGCTTGCGCGCATTTGGCCGGGTCGCTCCCCACATCGCGCGCCTGTCGCCCGAAGGAAATGAGCCCATGGCCATCAACTATCGCAGTTTCGGATTTCAGGTTCTGGTCGGCATGGCGGTCGGCCTGTTGCTTGGCCTGCTGGCGCGGTCCATGGGGTCCGGGCCGGATGGCGACCTCAACTGGCTGGCGACCACGCTCAAGACCACGGGGTCGATCTTCGTCTCGCTGCTGAAGGCCGTCGTGCCGCCGCTGGTGTTCGCGGCCATCGTCGCCTCCATCGCCAATCTGCGCGCCCTCGACAATGCGGCGCGGCTGGCGGGGCAGACGCTGTTGTGGTTCGCGATCACGGCGCTGATCGCCGTCGTCATCGGCCTTGCCATCGGATTGATCGTCCAGCCGGGCTCCGGCCTGCACGGACAGGCGCTGGCCGTGGGAAAACCCGATTCCGTCGGCGGCTGGCTGGATTTCCTGAAAGGGCTGATCCCCGGCAACAGCTTCGCCCTGTCCGCCAGCACCAAGATCACGGATACCGGCGCGACCACCAGCCTGTCCTTCAACATCCTGCAATTGCTGGTCGTTTCCATCGCCATCGGCCTTGCGACGCTGAAGGTCGGAGAGAAAGCGGAGCCTTTTCTGGCTTTCGTCCGTTCGCTGCTGGCCGTGGTGCGCGCCATATTGGGCTGGATCATCCGCCTGACGCCCATCGGTTCGGCCGCCCTGATCGGCAGCGCCATCGCGACCTATGGCTGGAGCGCGCTGGCCCAACTCGGCAGCTTCGCGGGGGCGGTGTATCTGGGCCTCGCGCTGGTGCTGCTGGTCGTCTACCCGCTGCTGCTGGCGGCCAATGGCCTCAAGCCCCTGCCCTTCTTCGCCAAGGCGTGGCCGGCGATCCAGCTTGGCTTCGTTTCCCGCTCCTCAGTAGGGACATTGCCCGTCACGGAAACCGTCACCGAGCGCATGGGTGTGGAGAAGGGCTATGCCGCCTTCGCCATTCCGCTGGCATCGACGACCAAGATGGACGGCTGCGCCTCCATCTACCCGGCGCTGGCGGCGATCTTCGTCGCCGGCTTCTACGGCATCTCGCTCCATGCGGCGGACTATGCGCTGATCGTCTTCGTCTCGGTCGTGGGATCGGCCGCGACGGCGGGCTTGACCGGCGCCGTCGTGATGCTGACGCTGACGCTTTCCACTCTTGGCCTGCCGCTGGAGGGCGCGGGGTTGCTGCTCGCCATCGATCCGATCCTCGACATGGGCCGCACCGCCGTCAATGTCGCCGGGCAGGTGCTGGTCACCACCATCGTCGCCAAGCGAGAGGGAATTTTGGACGAGAGCGCCTATTATGGCGCGTCCCCGTCCACCGAAGCGCTCGGCTCCTCCATCGCATAGCAGACCGCCTCTACATTGATGCCGTCGGGATCGAGGATGAAGGCCGCATAATAGCTCGCGCCATAGCGGGGCCGCAGGCCGGGCGCGCCATTATCCTTGCCCCCGGCGCGCAGCCCCGCCGCATGGAAGGCGTGGACCATCGCCCGGTTCTCGACGCGAAAGGCGACATGCGTCCCCTCACCCACCGCTTCATTGTCGCCAAACCAGAAGAAAGCATCCTCATCCCGGCCATAGCCATAGGCGTCCCCGCCGCTGCCATTTTCCGCCGCCGGGACCGTGCGCAACCGCCTAAGGCCGATCGCGCCCAGCAGTTCATCGTAGAAATCGCGCGATCGTCCGGCGTCACTGACCGCAAAGCCGATATGGTCGATCATTTTGCGCTCTCCTTTTTCTCGCTTTTGACCTAAACGCCCCACCACAACGCTTGAATTGAAGAATGGGCAAAGTGGCGAAGCATCAGGTTCACATCATCGGCGGCGGCATGGCAGGCACGGAAGCGGCATGGCAGTTGGCGCAAGCCGGCGTGAAGGTCCGCCTGTCGGAAATGCGCGGGAGCGGCGACATGACGCCCGCGCATCAGACCGAGGGGCTGGCTGAACTGGTCTGCTCCAACAGCTTCCGATCCGACGACGCGGACAAGAATGCGGTGGGCCTGCTGCATCAGGAAATGCGGCGGCTGGGCTCGCTCATCATGGCGCAGGCGGAACCGGCCAAGGTGCCCGCCGGATCGGCGCTGGCGGTGGATCGCCATATTTTCTCCGACGGCGTCACCCGCGCGCTGGCGGACCATCCCAATGTGGAGATCGCGCGCGAACGCATCGACGTGCTGCCGACGGAGGGCATGACCATCGTCGCCACCGGTCCGCTGACCGCGCCCGCGCTCGCCGCCAGCATCGGCCAGGCGGCGGGGATCGACCATCTCGCCTTTTTCGACGCCATCGCGCCGGTCGTGCATTTCGACAGCATAGACATGGACAAATGCTGGATGGCCAATCGCTGGGACAAGATCGGCCCCGGCGGCGGCGAGGGCAAGGATTATATCAACTGCCCCATGAACAAGGAGCAATATCAGGCCTTCATCCAGGGTCTGCTGGACGGCGAGAAGACTGAGTTCAAGGAGTGGGAAAAGGACACGCCCTATTTCGAGGGCTGCATGCCGATCGAGGTGATGGCGTCGCGTGGCCCCGAAACGCTGCGCCACGGGCCGATGAAGCCGATGGGCCTGGACGATCCGCGCACCGGGCGCTGGCCCTATGCCGTGGTCCAGTTGCGGCAGGACAATGCGTCGGGCACGCTCTGGAACATGGTCGGCTTCCAGACCAAGTTGAAGCATGGCGCGCAGACCGAATTGTTCCGCACGATCCCCGGTCTGGAGAAAGCGGAGTTTGCGCGGCTGGGCGGGCTGCACCGCAACACCTTCATCCAGAGCCCCAAGCTGCTCGACGCCACGCTGCGTCTGAAAAGCGCGCCGCATATTCGCTTTGCCGGACAGGTGACGGGCTGCGAGGGCTATGTCGAGAGCGCGGCCATCGGGCTGCTCGCGGGGCGCTTTACCGCGGCGGAGATATTGGGCCAGCCGCTCGCGCCGCTGCCGCCCGAAACGGCGCTGGGCGCGCTGCTGGGGCATGTCATCGGCAATGTCGAGACGGCCGACTATCAGCCGATGAACGTCAATTTCGGCCTGTTCCCACCGCTGGACGACGTCAAGAAGAAGCAGCGCAAGGAAGCCATGACCGCCCGCGCCCGCGCCGCTCTGGGGCAATGGTTGGGTGAGGGGCTGGGCGAGCTTCAGCCCGCCTGATATTTCAGCATTTGCACTTCGGGGCGGCCGCGCGTTTGGGCGCGGTCGTCGCGAACTCGGCGGGGGTCAGCTTGCCATCGCCATTGCCGTCAGCCTTGGCGAAGCGGTCCGACGTCGTCACCGCCCACTCCTCGAAAGAGAGGAGATTGTCGTTGTTGCTGTCGAGTGCCTTGAACGCCTTGACCCTGCTGCCCATCATCTCGACCCGGGTGATGACGCCGTCGCGATTGCGGTCATAGCGGCCGAAGCGCTTCTGCTCGCGGCTCTGCGGCGAAGCCTCGCCGGGCATGGGCGGCGCGTCGCCCACGGCATCGGGATCGCCTTCGGGCAGAGCCTCCAAAGCGGGCGGCGGAGGCGATCCGATCAGCAGCTGAGGCACGGCTTCATTGCTGGCGCGTCCCTGCCACCAGAACAGTCCGCCAGCCGCCAACAATAGAGCGGCCATCGCGCCCCCCAGAACCCGCCCCATCTCAAAATCCCCCTATCGTGCCGTAAACGCGACGCGCATCAATCTCAGATACAGTGCGGGGGTCAATCCCGCCGGGGCGCAGCGGCCCTTTTCAATGTCATGGCGCGCAAGATGATAAGCGATACGCAACGGGCGCCATTGCTTGGGCCAGATCGGTCTTTCCTTCGATATATAGTCCTGCGCCGTGGCAATCGCCCGGGCGACCATGTCCCGGTCACTGATATGTCCCGACAAATCCCACAGCGCCCAGGCGGCTCCTGCCTGAGCCAGCCACAGCGGAACATCCTCTGCCCCTGCCAAGGCGCGAAACAGGCCCCCGCCCCGCCCCTCCGCATAGCTGCGCAGATCGACCTCCCCGATCAGGGAATCCCACCCATCCAGCCATTGGGAAAGCCCATAAGGCGGGGCCACGGCCAGTTCCCGCATCGCGTCGATCAGCGGTTCGCCCAGCCCTTTGACGCCGCTTTCGTCAGTCAGTGCATCGTTCCACCAGGCCAGGCGCATCTGGCCGATCATCGGCTCGCGGGTCGTCGCCACCAGCCGGGCGAACCGCGCGTCGAGCGCCCAGACAAGCCGATGGCGAGGCGCGTCCGGCCCGGCATAGGCGCTCAGCAGCGAGGCCAATGGGGAAAGATCGTCGCTCAAGATAACCAACCCCATATGCCGATAGACATAGTTTTTGCCGAAATTATCCGCTTTTTAACCCCGAACGACATAGTGATCCTGGCAAGGGCCCTTTTTTGGGCATGGGGCTGCCCTGCCTGAATTGGGGGTGCGGGGCAAGTAAAGGCAAGCGGACCATGGGCGATCGGATCAAGCGCGCGCTGTTCATTCTGATGCGGCTTCACCGCAATCAGGCGGGCAATACATTGGCGATCGTGGCGGCGGCGATGATCCCGCTGACAGGCATGGTGGGCGCCGCCGTCGACTTCAGCCGAACCTATCTGGTGAAGGCGCGCATGCAGCAGGCCTGCGATGCGGGCGTGCTTGCCGGGCGGCGTTCGATGAGCGGGACGATATTGGCGACCGCGGACAAGAATGAAGCCCTGAAATATTTCAACTTCAACTTCCCCAGCGGACTGATGGGCTCCGCCGTCATGTCGACGACCGACAGCACCGCCGCCAACCGCGTGACGACCGAACTGGATAACGGTCAGCTTCGCATGAAAGCCACCACCAGCGTGCCGACCACGCTGCTCAAAGTGGTGGGCATCAACCAGATGCGCGTGAACGCCGAATGTCTGGGCGAGGAATATTATGTCAATACCGACCTCATGCTGGTTCTCGATACGACGGGTTCGATGAACTGCTATCTTTCGGACGCCTTATCCTGTTCGCAGGAGACCGAGAAAACCACCAGCGGCACCAAGAAATCGAAGATGCGCGAGATGCGCGAGGCTCTCAAGACCTTATACTCCAACTTGCGCCCGGCTCAGGTGGCGCTCGAAGCCAAGAATCTCCGCATGAGGATCGGCTTTCTGCAATTTTCCAGTACCGTGAACGTGGGTAAGCTGATCCGCGCTGAAAATACCGCCTATGTCCGCTCCTCCTATTCATATAGGAACAGCAGCGGCAGCTTGAAGACGGCCACCGACTGGTCGACGAACTGGTTCGACAATAGCTGGGCGGGCTGCATCGAAGAGCGCGGTACATCCACGGCCCTGACCGCCACCAGCACGACCATACCGTCCGACGCATGGGATCTGGATATTGCGAAGATCCCCGACAGCGACGCCACGCGCTGGGCGCCTTATGATTTTTCCTCTTCGGGTGAGCAGGATTACGGCTCGGGATATTATATGACCGCCTGCCCCAAGCCCGCCGTTCACATGAAGGCATGGGCTAGTCAGTCCGAGTTCGATACGCAGGTCGACACCATCGTGCAGGGCGACGGCGCAACCTATCATGACATCGGCATCATCTGGGGCCTGCGGATGATCGCGAACAACGGCATTTTCGGCACGCGCAACCCCGACAAATATAATAATGTGAAGGTTCGCCGCACGATCGTCTTCATGACCGATGGCGAAATGTCGCCGTTCCGTGACGCGTACAGCGCCTATGGCGTCGCGCGATATGCCGGCAGAACCGCCTCAACCGGCACATCCGACACGAACCTCGAAACCATTCACACGCAACGCTTCAAGCTGATGTGCGCGAAGGCGAAGTCCGATCCCTATTATGTCGATATTTGGGTCATCGGGGTGTTGTCCGGCCAGACCATGAATTCGGATATTGCGTCCTGCGCGTCCAACAGCAGCCAGGCCATTTCGGTCAGCAACGCCACTGACCTCGCCAACGCATTCAAGCGCATATCCGACAAGGTCGGCAATCTGAGGATCGGCGCATGATCGCCGCCTGCCTGAAGCGCCTCGTCCGCCATGAGGAAGGCGTGACCATCGTGGAGTTCGCGGTGGTCGCGACGCCGCTGATCGTCCTGATCCTGGGCGCGCTCGATCTGGGCTATCAGGCCTATGCGACGGCAGTCGTTCAGGGAACGGCCAATACCGCCGCCCGCCAGGCGACGCTGGAAGGCGCGACCGCCGCTACCGTCGAAACCTATGTCCGGGACCGGCTCAGCAGCATCGCCAGCGGCTCCAACGTGCAGATAAGCGCCTCCAACTTCCTGACTTACAACAAGATCGGCAAACCGGAGAAGCTGACCACCGACGTCAACAATAACGGCCTTTACGACAAAAGCGGGCCCGATTGCTTCATCGATGACAATCGCAACAACAGCTATGATGCGGCCAGCCAGGGCGCGTCCGGCATCGGCACGGCCGAAGACGTGGTGCGCTATCAGATCAGCGTCACCTACAACCGCCTGTCGCCGGTTCCCCGCCTCGCCGGCATGGGGAATAGCGTGACGATTTCCCGGACGACCTTCATGCGCAACGAACCCTATGCGGGCGTCGTCGATCCGCCCGTGAAGTGCGGAGTATGAAAATGCCGCGCGCACAACCTTCCAACAGGATCGAACGGAGCGCCATCATGCTTATGCGTCAGCTTTGGCGGAACCAGAGCGGCCTTGCCCTGATCGAATTCGCCTATTCGCTGCCCTTCCTCATTCTGCTGACCTTCGGGGGTGCGGAACTCGCCAACATCGCGATCACCCATGCGCGGATCAGCGCCATCACCAGCATGGTTGCCGATGGCGTGGCCCGCGTGCGCGACCGGATCGATGAGAATGACATCAACGATGTCATCATCGGCGCGAAATATGCGGCGGATTCGCTGGATTTGACCTCTCGCGGCCGGATCATCATTTCGACGCTGGAAGATAATGCGGCGACCACAACGCCCGCCGACGACCAGAAGATCACCTGGCAACGTTGCAAGGGGATCAAAGATGTGCCGAGCGCGCAGACCATCGGCAGCGAAGGGCAGGTATTGACCAGCGGGATTGGAACGGCGGGCAGTCAGGTCGCAGCGACGCCGGGCAACCCGGTCGTCGTCGTCGACATCTTCTACGATTACAGGCCCATCATGACGGACCGTTGGTTCGGACCGATCACGATCCACTATTCTTCGGCCTTCTCGGTTCGCGACCGCACGCTCCAGACTCTGCAAAATGCCCAGAATCTGTCGGGAACGGCGAAGGCGACCTGCAACTATTTTTCGGCCTGATCGTCGCAGCGACCAAAAAAGGGAGCAGCGCATCGGCACTGCCCCCTCTTTCTCTTATTTGTAGCAGACCTTCTTCGCCGCCTCGACCACGCGGGCGGCGTCGATCAGGGCGGCCTTTTCCAGATTGGCCGCATAGGGCAGCGGCACGTCCTCATTGGTGACGCGCAGCACCGGAGCGTCGAGGTCGTCGAAGCCCTGCTCCATAACCACGGCGGCGATTTCCGACGCGATCGAGCAGACCGGCCAGCCTTCCTCGACCACCACCAGGCGGTTGGTCTTCTTCAGGCTTTCCAGAACCGTTGCGGTGTCCAGCGGACGCAGCGTGCGCAGGTCGACGACTTCCGCGTCAATGCCTTCAGCGGCCAGCGTTTCAGCCGCCTCCAGCGCGACGCCCACACCGATCGAGTAGCTGACCAGCGTCACATCCTTGCCCTCGCGGACGATGCGCGCCTTGCCGATCGGCAGGACATAGTCGTCGACCTTCGGCACGTCGAAGCTGCGGCCATAGACCAGCTCATTTTCCAGGAACACGACCGGATCGTCCGACCGGATCGCCGCCTTCAGCAAGCCCTTCGCATCGGCCGAGTCATAGGGCGCGATCACGATCAGACCCGGAACCGCCGCATACCAGGGGCCGTAATTCTGGCTGTGCTGGGCCGCGACGCGGCTCGCCGCGCCATTGGGACCGCGGAACACGATCGGGCAGCGCATCTGGCCGCCGGACATGTAATTGGTCTTGGCCGCCGAATTGATGATGTGGTCGATCGCCTGCATCGCGAAGTTGAAGGTCATGAACTCGATGACCGGCTTCAGACCGCCCATCGCCGCGCCCGCGCCAATGCCGGCAAAGCCATATTCGGTGATCGGCGTGTCGATGACGCGCTTGTCGCCAAATTCTTCCAGCAGGCCCTGCGTGACCTTGTAGGCGCCTTGATATTCGGCAACCTCTTCGCCCATCACGAACACGCGTTCGTCGCGGCGCATTTCCTCCGCCATGGCGTCGCGCAGCGCTTCGCGCACGGTGGTCTTGAGATATTCCGTGCCTTCAGGAAGCGAAGGGTCCTTGACGGTGGCCTTGGCTTGGGTGACCAGCTTCGCCGTCCCGCTTTCCGCCTTTTTCGGCGCAGGAGCCGCCTCGGCCTTGGGCGCTGCCGCCTTGGGAGCCGGAGCCGCTTCGCCCCCCTGACCCGCCATGGTCGCAATGACGGTGCCGACCTTCACGCCTTCGGTCCCTTCGGCAATGACGATCTGGCCGATCTTGCCTTCATCGACGGCTTCGAATTCCATCGTCGCCTTGTCGGTCTCGATCTCGGCCAATATGTCGCCCGAGCGGACCTCGTCACCTTCCTTCACCAGCCATTTCGCCAGCGTGCCTTCCTCCATGGTCGGGGACAGCGCCGGCATCTTGATTTCGATACCCATTAATATTGCTCCACCAGCACGTCCGTATACAGCTCGTGCAGTTCCGGTTCGGGAGAGGTTTCAGCGAAGTCCGCGGAATCGCTGACGATCTTGCGGATGTCCTGATCGATCTTCTTGAGCTCGTCTTCGGCAACGCCCATATCGGCCAGATATTTCTTGACGCCTTCGATCGGATCGGACTTTTCGCGCATCGATTGCACTTCCTCGCGCGATCGGTACTTGGCCGGATCGGACATGGAGTGACCGCGATAGCGGTAGGTCTTCATTTCCAGCAGGATCGGGCCGTTGCCGCCCTGCACCCATTTCAGCGCTTCTTCCGTCGCGCCGCGCACTGCCAGAACGTCCATGCCGTTCACCTGGATGCCCGGAATGCGGAAGCTTTCGCCCCGGCGATAGAGCTGGTCTTCGGCCGACGAGCGATTGACGCTGGTGCCCATGGCGTACTGGTTGTTTTCGATCACGAAGATGATCGGCAACTTCCACAGCTCGGCCATGTTGAAGCTTTCGTAGACCTGGCCCTGATTGGCCGCGCCGTCCCCGAAATAGGCGACGCAGACGCCGCCGTCATTGTTGTACTTATGCGCAAAGCCCAGGCCAGCGCCCAGCGACACCTGCGCACCGACGATGCCGTGGCCGCCGTAGAATTTATGCTCGACGCTGAACATATGCATCGAACCGCCCTTGCCGCGGGAGATGCCGGCTTCACGGCCGGTCAGTTCGGCCATGATAAGATTGGGATCGATGCCATAGGCCAGCATGTGGCCATGGTCGCGATAGCCGGTGATGACGCTGTCCTTGCCGGGTTTCAGCGCCGACTGGATGCCGACGGCGACCGCTTCCTGGCCGATATAGAGGTGACAGAAGCCGCCGATCAGGCCGAGGCCGTAAAGCTGCCCCGCCTTTTCCTCGAAGCGGCGAATGAGGACCATCTGCCGGTAAAATTCCAGCAGCTCTTCTTTGGTGGCCTTATAATCTTTGGGAGCGTCGGGGCGCGGCCGGTTATGGTCCGCGCCAGCCGGACTGGCTGCCTTTGCGCGTGACGAACGCGGCGTTGTTGGTTTCGCCAAGGCTTTTATCCTTTTGCGTGGGTGAGGATGGAAGGAAGGCCGGTATAGCGGCAGTTCACCTCCAAATGCAACGCGGCATGGAGCCTCAAAACGCAGCAAAAGCGCTTGGACCGGCGTTCCGGCAGGATAATCAGTTCAACGGGACGATCACTTCGTCATGATGGACGACGCCCAGCTCGCGGCGGATCAATTCGTCGGAAAGATCGGGGTCGACGCGCCGCGGATTGAGCAGATCCACCCGGTTCTTGAGCTCCTGCCGATGGCCCTGGACCTGCTTTAGCTCAGCCTGCGCATGATGGAGCTGCCGCTTATAGTCGCCCCAGGCCAGGACGCCGTTGGAGCCCAGCACCACATAGCCGGCGAAGAATAGAAGAAGAAGCACCGCAATCGCCGGCCCGAAAGCCGAAAAAAGCAACATGCGGAGTTTCGCGATATGCGCCATGGACCAGTTGAATCACACAGACGGGCCGGCCGCAAGCAAAATTTATTGCCCGTGCGGCCGACCGTCGAAAAATTAACTTAGCGGAAGATCGAACGGCCCGCGTAAACGGCAATGTCGCCCAGTTCTTCTTCGATGCGGATGAGCTGGTTATACTTGGCGAGCCGGTCGGAACGGGCAAGCGAACCCGTCTTGATCTGGCCGCAATTGGTCGCGACGGCGAGATCCGCGATGGTCGCGTCCTCGGTCTCGCCCGAACGGTGCGACATGACCGCAGTGTAGCGCGCCCGATGCGCCATGTCGACGGCCGCCAGCGTTTCCGTCAGCGAACCGATCTGGTTCACCTTGACCAGCAGTGAGTTGGCGAGACCCTTGCCGATGCCCATTTCCAGACGCTTGGGGTTGGTCACGAACAGGTCGTCACCCACCAACTGGACTTTGCCGCCGATCTTGTCGGTCAGCGCCTTCCAGCCTTCGAAATCATCCTCGCTCATGCCGTCCTCGATCGACTTGATCGGATAGTCGGCGGTCAGCGCGGCAAGATAATCCGCCATCTCGACCGGCGAGAGCGACAGGCCTTCGCCCGAAATCTCGTACCTGCCATTCTTGAAGAATTCGGTCGCCGCGCAGTCCAGCGCCAGCACGACGTCGTCGCCCGGCCTGTAGCCCGCCTTCTCGACCGACAGCATGATGAAGTCGAGCGCATCGCGGGTCGAGGCGATGTTGGGCGCGAAACCGCCTTCGTCACCGACCGAGGTCGCCAGACCCTTGTCGTGCAAGCCCTTCTTCAGCGTATGGAAGATTTCCGAACCGATCCGGACCGCGTCAGCAATGCTTTCCGCGCCGACCGGCATGATCATGAATTCCTGGAAATCGATCGGATTGTCCGCATGCTCGCCGCCATTGATGATGTTCATCATCGGCACCGGCAGGACATGGGCGTTGACGCCGCCGACATAGCGGTAAAGCGGCAGACCGCGCGCATCGGCAGCGGCCTTCGCCACGGCCAGGCTGACGCCCAGGATCGCGTTGGCGCCCAGGTTCGACTTGTTCTCCGTCCCGTCGAGCGCAATCATCGCGGCGTCGACTTCGGCCTGATCCTCAGCGTCCAGACCGATGATCTGCTCGGCAATCTGGTCGTTGACGGCGGCGACGGCGGCCAGCACGCCCTTGCCCAGATATTTGGCGGCGTCGCCGTCGCGCTTCTCCACCGCTTCATAGGCGCCGGTCGAAGCGCCCGACGGCACGGCGGCGCGACCGAAGCTGCCATCCTCCAGCATCACGTCGACTTCGACGGTCGGATTGCCGCGGCTATCCAGAATCTGACGGGCGTGAATATCGAGAATGGCGGTCATGGATCGCTCCTTGGACTGGTCTGGGACTGGCTTTGGGCCGCTTTTCGCGCTCCGCTTAGCCACCACCTTCCCGCTTGGCAATGCGGGGGCTTGCAAGGACTCGAAAAATGCCGATGCTCAAAATAGTAACGGCAACGGAACTGTGAGCGGTGGCGAAGCATTAGAGGCAAAGCCGCGCGCCCGCTTCGCAAATTCCACCGTATCTCAAAAAGGGAGACTTAGGACGATGGCCGACACCCCGGAAACCCCACCCGTCAAGCGCGCCGGAAAAGCCAGCCCGGCCAAGACCCCCAAGGCCAAACCGGCAAAGTCCGCTGCGTCGGGCACGCTGGTGAAGGCTGCCCCCGTCAAGACCGCCGCCACCCGCAAGGCCGCCACCCCGAAGAAGCCCGGCAACGGCACCGCCGCCCATGGCTGGACCGCGCAGATCGCGCCGATCAAGGCGCAGGCCGAAAAAGCGGCGAAGGCGGCGGCGGACAAGATCAACGCGGTCGACTGGAAGGCGCATATCGATCCGCTCAAGGATCAGGCATCCAAAACCGCCAAGTCGGCCGCCGGCGTCGCCAAGGACAAGACCGGATCGGCCATGCAGAGCCTGGCCAAGCTGATTTCCGACACGGCCGGCACGGTCGACGCCAAGCTTGGCCCGCAATATGGCGATTATGCCCGCCAGGCCGCCGAATCGGTCGCCGGCGCCGCAAAGACGCTGGACAGCAAGGATGTCGACCAGTTGATGACCGAAGCGCGCGATTTCGTGCGCAAGAGCCCCGCCGTGGCGATCGGCGCGGCTGCGGTGGTCGGCTTCGTGCTGATGCGCCTGGCCAAAGGGTCCGACGACGACGCCTGATGCCGCCCTTCCCGGGTGACGGACGATAAAGCCCCAGTTCCGGGGCGGAGGAAGTTTTGACGCAAGAGCCCATGCAGACCGAGGCGCAGGACGAGTCCGTCCGCGACGTCTTCACCCGCCTGTACAGCGATGGGCGCGCCTATGCGGAAGCGGAAGTCGAACGGCAGAAGCTGCGGGCAGGCATTGTCGGCATGGGGGTGCGCGACGCAGTGATCTTCGCGGCGGTGGGCATCATGCTCATCTTCGCCGCGATCGTCGCTGGTCTTGTCGGCCTTATCCTGGCGTTGGCGCCCCATCTGGGCACGGGCTGGGCGACCGGCGCGGTGTTCGGGGGCGCTCTGATCGTCGCATTGCTGCTGCTGCTGATCGCCAAGGGACGGATCGACCGGATGAAAAAGGCGGTGAGGGCATGAAGCAGGAACAGGTCTATCGGGAGGCGGCGGCGCGGGCGGATGCGCGTAAGGCCGCCCTTGTTTCCAGCGCCCTGGCTGCCAAGGCCCGCGTCGCGCCTGCCCGATTGAAACGAGATGCGAAGGAGAAGGCAACGGAGACCCTGCTGGACGGCACCGCCTATGCGGCCGCGAAGGTCCGGCAACGGCCCGCCGCAACCGCCGCAGCGGTGGGCGCTTTGGCGCTTTATTTGCTGCGCCGCCCCCTTGGGACCCTTTTCCAGCGGCTATACGTTCGGGTAAGGAACCGCACAGAAGAGATTTCGGAGACTGATGATGGCTGACATCCGCGCTCAACTCACCCGCGCCCGCGAAGCGGCGAACGACATTGCCGAGACCGCATCGGGCAAGTTCCGCGACACGGCGGACCGGGCCATGGAGGGCGCCGGCGGCCTGATCCAGACCAGCCGGGAACGGGCCGGGGATGCGCGGGATCGGGCGCGCGACAAGGCCAGCGCCGCCTATGCCGACGCGCGGGACCGTTCGCAGCGCGTGGCCACGCGCGCCAATGAGATCGTCCAGGAACATCCCATCGCCGCCGTGGCCGGAGCCGTGGCGGCGGGAGCTGTCATCGCCTGGATGTTCCCCAAGAGCCGCGCCGCGATGAAGGCGCTGCCCGGCCTGGCGTCGAGCGCGGGCGCGAAAGTGCTGGAGGCCGCCCTGGCCGCCAAGGCCGCCGCGGCGGAAAGCGCGGAAAGCCTGAAATCGAGCACGGGCGAAGCGCTGAACAACGCCGCCGAAGGGACGAAGGAAGCCGCCGCCTCCGCACGGGACGTGGTGGCGTCCGCCGACCTGACGGGAAAAACCTCCCGCCTTGCCGATGATGTCGTCGCGCTGGTGGCGGCCAAGGTCGAGGCGATCAGCGATGCGTTGAAGGCGCGGTTGCCCAAAACGTAATCGCTTCGTCATCAAAAGCATGCTCGCACGCCTGCCTCAGCCCTTGGATGGGCGCGGGCGGCCTGCTAATGTCCGCGTTCACCGAACAGGAGAACATAAGAGACCATGAGCAAGCTGCATCTTGTGATGGGCGGTCGCGTCAAAGATCCCCAGACGCTCGAATTCGAAGATTTGAACTCCATCGAGCTGGTTGGGGTGTATCCCGATTATGCGGCGGCCGAAAATGCCTGGCGCGGCGCGGCGCAGCGCACGGTCGACGATGCGGAGATGCGCTATGTGATCGTGCATCTGCACCGCTTGCTGGAACCGGAATTGCCGAACGGCTAAGGGCGTTCAGGACAAGATTGTTCAGGCCTAAATCGTTCAGGACAGGGGCTGGGGACGCTTGCGGAAACGCCAGCGGAGCAGCGGCCGCGTCAGCGCCAGCCCCACCAGAAAGCCCCCAATGTGCGCGGCAATGGCGATCTGGCCCAGATCGCCAAATCCTCCAGCCAGGCCGATCATCAACTGGATCGCGATCCAGCTTGCTGCCAGCCACAGCGCGCGGACAAGACTGGCCGAAAGCGGGCCGATCCGCCGGACATTCTGCTGGCTGTAGAGCAGCGCGTAGGTGGCGATGATCGCGGAAATCGCGCCGCTCGCGCCGACCATGGGACTGGTCGACTGCGGATCGACAGCCCATTGCAGCGCCGTCGCGCCATAAGCGCCCGCCAGATAAAGGATGAGCGTCGCGCCCTTGTCCAGCACATGCTCCACCTGTCGTCCGCAAAAGACGAACATGAACAGGTTGAAACCGATATGCAGCCAGTTGGCATGCACCAGCGTGCAACTGATCGGCGTCAGCCAGACAGGCACCGCCGCCATGCCGGCGAGCAGCGCCCCATCCTCTACCCGGGCCGGGATGAAACCGGCCATGATCGCGGCATTATCCACCTGCCCCGTCAGATAGATCAGCAGGAAGGCGACGAAGGTGATCGCCGCAATCCCGTTGGTCATGCGCCCGGCAGGCAGTTTCATGGGTTTCAGATGAAATCGATCTTGTCGACCAGGTAGAATTTGTCGCCCGCGGGCACCGACACTTCAACCTCTTCCCCGATCTGGCGGCCGATCAGCGCGCGGCCGATCGGGCTGTTATAGCTGATCATGCCTGCCTTGGCATCCGCCTCGGCCTGCCCCACGATCTGATATTTGACCGGCTTCTCGTCCTCATCCAGCAGCGTGACGGTCGCGCCGAACACGATCTTGTCGCCCGACAGGGTGGTCGGGTCGATGATCTGGGCGCGGGACAGCTTGTCCTCCAGGTCCGCGATCGTCGCTTCGACCTGGCCCTGCCGTTCCTTCGCCGCATGATATTCGGCATTTTCAGAGAGGTCGCCATGCGCGCGCGCTTCTTCGATGGCGTCCACGATCAAGGGCCGCTCGGCCTTCAATTCGCGGAGCTGCGTGTTGAGTTTGTCATAGCCCATTTGCAGCATCGGCATCTTCTCGACGGTCGCCATTCTTGCAAATCCTTCGTCAAAACTTCCCTTTGGCGGCCCCGACCTTGGGGCCACCCGCAGCGTGTTTCCTATGCAGGGGATCAGGCTTGCGACACGGGATAATAGGACTGGAGCGACCGCACTTCAAGGGCATGTCCCCGAAGCGCCTCGATCGCGTCCGCCGCGGCAAGGCTGGCGGCCGCCGTGGTGAAGCTGGCGACCTTCGCGCGCAGCGCGCTGGTGCGGATCGCCTTGCTGTCTTTCAGCGACTGCCAGCCCTCGGTCGTGTTGAAGATCAGATCGACGTCGCCGTCGGTGATCTTGTCCACGATATGCGGACGGCCTTCGGCCACCTTGTTCACGCCCTGCACGGCGATACCCTGTTCTTCCAGATAGCGGGCGGTGCCGCCGGTCGCGATGATGGTGAAGCCCAGAGCCGCCATCTTCTGGACGGCGGGCAGGATCACCGGCTTGTCGCTGTCCTTGACCGACACGAACACGGTGCCACTCTTGGGCAGGACGGTGCCCGCGCCGAGCTGCGCCTTGGCAAAGGCAGTCGCGAAATCGCTGTCGATGCCCATGACTTCGCCGGTGCTCTTCATTTCCGGCGACAGCACGGGGTCGACGCCAGCAAAGCGCGCGAAGGGGAATACGGCTTCCTTGACCGCGATATGATCGATCGCGTTGCGGTCGATCTTCGGCAGGTCCTTGAGCTTTTCGCCCGCCATGACGCGGCTGGCGATCTTGGCGATGGGGGTGCCGATGGCCTTGGCGACGAAGGGCACGGTGCGGCTGGCACGGGGGTTGACCTCGATCAGATAGACCACGCCATCCTTGACCGCGAACTGGATGTTCATGAGGCCGCGCACCGACAGGGCACGGGCCAGCACTTCGGTCTGGCGCTCGATTTCCGCGATGATGTCATCCGACAGGCTGTAGGGCGGCAGCGAGCAGGCGGAGTCGCCGGAATGGACGCCCGCCTCCTCGATATGCTGGAGCACGCCCGCCACGACAACATCGTCGCCATCGCACAGCGCATCCACGTCCACCTCGATCGCGTCGCGCAGATATTGGTCGATCAGCACCGGGGAGTCGCCCGACACCTGAACGGCGGTGGCGATATATTCCTCCAACTGCGCCTGACCGTCGACAATCTCCATGGCGCGGCCGCCAAGGACATAGGACGGACGCATGAGGACCGGATAGCCGATGCGGTTGGCGACCGCGATCGCTTCCTCGCGGCTGCGGGCGATGCCGTTGGCGGGCTGCTTGAGCTTGAGCTTGTCGATGAGGGCGGCGAAACGCTCGCGATCTTCGGCCAGGTCGATGGCGTCGGGCGAAGTGCCGAGGATCGGGATGCCCGCATCCTCCAGCGCCTGCGCAAGCTTCAGCGGCGTCTGGCCGCCAAACTGGACGATGACGCCCGCCAGAGTGCCGTTCGACATTTCGACGCTCAATATTTCGAGGACGTCCTCAGCGGTTAGCGGCTCGAAATAGAGACGGTCGGACGTGTCATAGTCGGTCGACACCGTTTCCGGGTTGCAGTTGACCATGATCGTCTCATAGCCGGCCTCGCTGAGCGCGAAACAGGCGTGGACGCAGCAATAGTCGAACTCGATCCCCTGCCCGATGCGGTTGGGACCGCCGCCCAGGATCACGACCTTCTTGCGGTCGCTGGGCTGCGCTTCATTCTCGGCTTCACCGAAGATCGGCGCTTCATAGGTCGAGTACATATAAGGCGTCTTCGCCTCGAACTCAGCCGCGCAGGTGTCGATGCGCTTGAAGACCGGACGCACGCCCAGCCTGTGGCGCAGCGCGCGCACTTCATCTTCGGTAACGCCGCCGGTCATCGCCTTGACCGCTTCGTGGATCAGGCCCGAACCGTGCGCGATGCCGCGCTCCATGCCGCGCAGATTGGCCGACTTGAGCGCCAGCCAGGCAAGCCGCTTGTCAGAGAAGCCCATGGATTTCAGGCGACGCATGCCGTCCGCATCCTGCGGCAAGCCGTTGGAGAGGATTTCGGCTTCGGCGTCGATGATTTCCTTGATCCGTTCCAGGAACCAGGGGTCGAACTTGGCGATGCCGTGGATTTCCGCGACGGTCAGCCCCTCGCGCAAAGCCTGAGCGGCGACCAGCAGACGGTCCGGGGTCGGCTGCGCCAGGGCGGCGATGATGTCGTCCTTCGCTGCGCCGGCCAGATGCTCGACCTCATTGAAACCACACAGGCCGGTTTCCAGACCGCGCAGCGCCTTCTGCATCGATTCATGGATGTTGCGGCCGATCGCCATCACCTCGCCCACCGACTTCATCGCGGTGCCGAGCAGCGGCTCGCTCCCCTTGAACTTCTCGAAGGCGAAGCGCGGAATCTTGGTCACGACATAGTCGATGGTCGGTTCGAACGACGCCGGGGTCGCGCCGGTAATGTCATTCTCGATCTCGTCCAGCGTGTAGCCGACGGCCAGCTTCGCCGCGACCTTGGCGATGGGGAAGCCGGTCGCCTTCGACGCCAGCGCCGAGGAGCGGGAAACGCGCGGGTTCATCTCGATGACGATCAGGCGACCGTCCTTCGGATTGACTGCGAACTGCACGTTCGAACCGCCTGTTTCTACGCCGATTTCACGCAGCACCGCGATGCTCGCGTTGCGCATGATCTGATATTCCTTGTCGGTCAGGGTCAGCGCGGGCGCGACGGTGATGGAGTCGCCGGTATGGACGCCCATCGGATCGACATTTTCGATGGAGCAGATGATGATGGCATTGTCGTTCCGGTCCCGGACGACCTCCATCTCATATTCTTTCCAGCCGAGCAGCGATTCTTCGATCAGCACTTCGGTGGTGGGCGAAGCGTCGAGGCCTTCGGAGACGATCCGCTTGAACTCTTCCTTGTTATAGGCGACGCCGCCGCCGGTGCCGCCGAGCGTGAAGCTGGGGCGGATGATCGAGGGCAGGCCTGTGAACTCCAGCGCCTCCAGCGCCTCTTCCATCGTGTGGGCAATGCGCGAGCGGGCGGATTCCAGGCCGATCTTGTCCATCGCGTCGCGGAACTTCAGGCGATCTTCGGCCTTGTCGATGGCGCGCGCGTCGGCGCCGATCATCTTGACGCCATATTTTTCCAGCGTGCCGTCATTGAACAGCGCCAGCGCCGTGTTGAGCGCGGTCTGGCCGCCCATGGTCGGCAGCACCGCGTCGGGGCGTTCCTTTTCGATGATCTTCGCCACGATTTCGGGCGTGATCGGCTCGACATAGGTCGCGTCGGCAAATTCCGGGTCGGTCATGATGGTGGCCGGGTTGGAATTCACCAGGATGATGCGATAGCCCTCTTCCTTGAGCGCCTTCACCGCCTGCGTGCCCGAATAGTCGAACTCGCAAGCCTGGCCGATGATGATCGGGCCAGCGCCGATGATGAGGATGGAGGAGATGTCGGTGCGTTTGGGCATTATGCGTCAATCCCGATATGCTTTATCAGCGCAGTTATTAGTGCAGCGGCTAACCCGCCAATTGCTTCCCGTTCGTATCGCTTAACCAAGAAGCGGAGCGTTTCGATCAGAGTAATTTCAAGCACGTATAGCTTAAAGCTACCAGCTCTCACCAATTCTCGACCAGCCTTAAGCTGTCCCAGAACGATCTCTCTGAGACCCGGTTCATCAGCGATTTGGTTTTGATCAGAAACAGCGTTAATTACCTCTGTAGCTTTCTGATCAAGTTCTGAAATCTGATTATCGGAGAACGTAACAACCCTATCTGAAGCAGGCGCTATTTCGTCACTTAACCCAACTTGGACAGCGCCCTCATCAGCAAGATAATTATGGATATAATTATCCAATACATCCTTATAGAATCGATCGCCTACTTTCGATGCCATGGCATAGATCGAACTAGAGGATAAAAAGTCCGCTCTAAATTTGCTGTACTTAGGGGCGCGCAGACAAAAATAATCTCCAGCGTATTCATCACTGACAGTATCGATCATGCTAGCGCTCAACATGCTGTCAAACAAAGATGCCGACATATCACGCACGCTGACTACCTTATCGTAGTCGCTATCCCGGAAGTAATTTGAAAAACTCTCTTCAAGCGAACGACGAAACTCGTCAACCCGAATATATCCACCGGCAAACCCAAGCTGTTCAGCCTGCGATAGAAAATATACAAGCGCGTAGTCTTCGATCCTTTTTGAATCGCTCAATGCACGCCCCCCGTCCGGGCTTCGCAACCCCAGCCGTCATATTCGACGCCGCAGAGGATTTCGATCTGGAGGCATTTCTTCGTCAGGGCGCGGATCGATTGTTCATCGACCGGCTGCTCGCATTCGAGGAACAGGAAGAGGTCGCCCTCCTCATCTTCCTCGCGGTCCAGCTCGACGAAGCCGAACTGGCTGGCGATAGTGAGAACGCGCTCGAAATCCTTCTCGCTGCCCTTGAAGCTGACGTCGACCGGGCGCGCGATGCGCGCCACGTCGCCATTCGCCGCGAGATTGGCGAGGACTTCCTTGTCCGCCTCCCACTCTGCTGCGAGGCGGGCTTCGTCAACCGAGGGCAGGTTGAGGCTCACTTAAGCCCCTCTACGAAGCGCTGGAACAAGTAGAAGCTGTCCTGCGGGCCGGGCGAGGCTTCGGGGTGGTACTGGACCGAGAAGGCTCTCTTATCCGTCAGTTCGATGCCGCAATTGCTGCCGTCGAACAGCGACACATGGGTCGGCTTCACATTGGCGGGCAGCGTGTCGGCATCGACCGCGAAGCCGTGGTTCATCGAGGTAATCTCGACCAGACCGTCGGACAGGCGCTTGACCGGGTGGTTGGCGCCGCGATGGCCCTGATGCATCTTGATCGTCTTCGCGCCCGCCGCGAGCGCCAGCATCTGGTGGCCAAGGCAGATACCGAAAACGGGCTTGTCGGCTTCCAGCACCTTGCGGATCACAGGCACGGCATATTCGCCGGTCGCGGCCGGATCGCCGGGGCCGTTGGAGAGGAACACGCCGTCGGGCTTCTGCTCCATCACCTGCTCGAAGGAGGCAGTCGCAGGCAGCACGGTGACCCGGGCGCCGGCCTTCACCAGATTGCGGAAGATATTGTTCTTCGCGCCATAATCGAGCGCGACGACATGGGGGCGTTCTTCACCCGCTTCATCGAGGCCGTAGCCGAAACCCAGCTTCCACACGCCGTCTTTCCAGAGGCGTTCCTTGCCCGACACTTCGATGGCGAGGTCCATGCCCTCCAGGCCCGGCCAGCCAGCGGCCTTGGCGGCGAGCGCTTCCAGGTCGAACCGGCCTTCCGGATCGTGCGCGATCACGACATTGGGCGCGCCCTTGAGGCGGATCAACCGCGTCAGCGCGCGGGTGTCGACACCAGCCAGGCCGATGCGGCCCTTTTCCTTCATCCACTGATCGAAGGGTTCGACATTGCGGAAATTGCTCGGTTCGGTGACGTCCTGACGCACGACGCAACCAAGCGCGTGGGGCAGGTCCGCCTCCACATCGTCCAGATTGGTGCCGACATTGCCGATATGCGGGAAGGTGAAGGTGACGATCTGGCCCGCATAGCTGGGGTCGGTCATCACTTCCTGATAGCCGGTCATCGCCGTGTTGAAGCACAGTTCGCCCACCGCATCGCCGCTCGCGCCGAAACCGCGGCCGAACACCGCGGAGCCATCGGCAAAAACCAATACCCCTGTCGCTCCTTTGGGCACAATGAGGGTCTTGGCGTCAGCCATGGTCGTATCGTCCTTTATGCTTTTGCGGGAACCCGTCTCAAGCGGGTTAAACGGCCGGTCACCTATGCGGGTGAGGCCCTGCGGTCAACTCCTGTTAAAAATCTCTTTTGGCGTTATATCTGGACCTTTCCGGAAGAAACAGGATTCATTCGCATGATTCGCGACGAGATTAAGAGCGCCCAGGTCGCCGCCATGAAAGCCGGGGAAAAGGATCGGCTGGCCGCTGTGCGCCTGATCCTGGCGAAGCTGAAGGACCGGGATATTGAGCTGCGCACCGCTTCCAATGTGCCGGATGACGATGTGATCGTGGTCGAGGTGCTCCAGAAGATGGCGAAGCAGCGGCGCGAATCCATCGACATGTTCAAGAGCGGCGGGCGCGATGAGCTGGCCGCGAAGGAGCAGGCCGAGCTGGAGGTGATCGACAGCTTCCTGCCGCAGCAGCTTAGCGAGGATGAGACCAAGGCCGCAATCGAGGGGATCAAGGCTGAGGTGGGCGCGGCCAGCGTCAAGGATATGGGCAAAGTCATGGCCGCGCTGAAGGAGCGCCACGGGTCGGTGATCGATATGAGCAAGGCCAGTGGCTTGGTGAAGGCGGCTCTTTCTTAAGGATTTTGCGGGAAAGGAAATAGCATCTGGCGATTTCCTCCCTAACCTCCGTTCGTTTCGAGCGTAGTCGAGAAACGGGAAGCACTCACATATCGTTTCTCGACTACGCTCGAAACGAACGGAGGTGGGTGCGGGTGGCTCGACATGAGCGTGTGTTCCGGCATAATCAAATCATGGCGTTCTGGACCTATATGCTGCGATGCTCGGATGGGCGCTATTACACCGGGCATACTGATAATCTTGAGCATCGGATCGGACAGCATCTGATTGGCCAGGGCAGCCAGTTCACGCGCAGGCGCTTGCCAGTGACGCTAGTCTGGAACGAGGCCTTTTCTTCGCGGGTCGAGGCTTTGGAAGCGGAACGGATCGTGGGTGGCTGGTCCAGAGCCAAGAAAGAGGCGATGATCGTGGGGAACTGGTCCTTGGTGTCGCTTCTGGCTCGGCCGCCGCGTGAGCGTTTCTCGACTTCGCTCGAAACGAACGGAGTTCGGGAGACACACCCAAAATGAGTCTCTCCCCCGCTTTCCTCGACGAATTGCGTGCCCGGACTTCGCTCTCCACCCTGATCGGGCGGACAGTGAAGGTGCAGAAGGCAGGCCGTGAATATAAGGCCTGCTGCCCCTTCCATAATGAGAAGACGCCCAGCTTCACCATCAATGACGAGAAGGGCTTCTACCATTGCTTCGGTTGCGGCGCGCATGGGGATGCGATCCGCTGGATGACCGATCAGCGCGGCCTGCCCTTCATGGAGGCCGTCAACGAGCTGGCGCAGGTGGCCGGCATGGACGTCCCGGCTCCCGATCCCCGGGCGGCGAAACGGGCGGAGCAGGCCAAGGGGCTGCACGATGTCATGGCGGCGGCACAGGGCTTTTTCGAAGAGCAGCTTGGCGGCATTGAAGGCGCGGAGGCGCGGGCATACCTAGAGAAACGCGGGATCAAAGCGGCGACGCTCAAGACCTTCGGCTTCGGCTTCTCTCCGGATGGGCGCGGGCGGCTCAAGACCGCGCTCAAGGATTTGGGCGAGCCCTTGCTGGTCGAAGCGGGGTTGCTGATCGATCCGGACGGCGCCGAGCCGGATGACGAAAAAACCAGAAAGCGCGATAGTTACGATCGTTTCCGGGGCCGCCTCATGCTGCCGATCCGGGACATCAGGGGCCGGGTCATCGCCTTTGGCGGGCGGATTCTGGGCGCGGGCGAGCCGAAATATCTGAACTCGCCTGACACGCCGCTCTTCGACAAGGGGCGGACGCTCTACAATATCGACCGGGCGTCACCGGCCAGCCGCCAGGCCGGGCGGATCATCGTCGTCGAAGGCTATATGGATGTGATCGCGCTGGCGCAGGCGGGTTTTGGCGAGGCGGTTGCGCCGCTCGGAACCGCGCTCACCGAGCATCAGATCGAACGGCTGTGGAAGATGGCCGATGTGCCGATCCTCTGTTTCGACGGCGATTCGGCCGGTCAGAAGGCCGCGATCCGGGCGGCGACCCGCGCCCTGCCCTTGCTGCGGCCCGGCATGAGCCTCGCCTTTGCGACCCTGCCGGGCGGGCAGGACCCCGACGACCTGATCCGCAACGAAGGGCCCGCGGCCATGGAGGCTGTGCTGAGCGCGGCCGAACCGTTGGTCGAACGCCTCTGGAAATATGAGCAATCGGCCGCCCCACTAGACACGCCGGAGCAGAAAGCCGCGCTCAAACAACGGCTTTCCACGATCACCGACGCCATCGCGCATCCCGATGTCCGGGCGCATTATGTCCATGCATTCCGCGAACGTTATGATGCGCTGTTCTTTGCGCGCCCGGCTTTTGCGCCCAGGCATCAGCGCGGCGGCGGCGCCCGCTCGGGATGGCAGCGGGACCGGCGGGGCAATTGGAAGCCCCCTCTCCCGCCCGCCGGGAACGAGGCTCGGGCGATTGGCGCCAGCGGCATGGAACAGCGGCTGCTGCGGGCCGTTCTCGCCAGTCTGCTGCGGCATCCGGAGCAGATCGCGCTGCACCGGGAAATGCTTTCCGGCCTGCGAATCGCTGATGCCGCGCTTGCCGAACTGCTGAACGTGATGATCGCCGCCTCTTTCGGCAAAGAAACAGTTGAAACAGGTGGCCTCCTTACCATATTGGGGCAAGGTGAAGTGTATAATATGGCGAAGGGGATGCTTCGGGCCGACACGTTCACATTCACCCCTCACAGAAGCAAGGCCGACTCGGATCGCGTGCAGCGCGATCTGGACGAGGCCATTCGGGTGATGGCGCAAGGACCAGAGCTGGAGGCGGCGTTGGCGGAAGCCACCCGGCGGGCGAGAGACGACCTCAACGAGGATACCTTTGCCGAGCAGCAAAGGGTCCGGCAGTTGAAGCTGGATCATGATAGCCGCCTGGCGGAACTGGCGCAGTCCGAAGATATTGTATGATTGGGTTCAACCCTGTCGGGTTGGCGGAGTTAAGGCGAATAAATGGCGAGCAAGGCGAACGGCAAGGGTGCGGGCGAGGATCAGGATACCGGCGATGCGCCGCTGCTGGATCTGAATGAAGCGTCGGTCAAGAAGCTGATCGCCCGCGCCAAGAAGCGCGGCTATATCACCTATGACGAGCTGAACGATGCGCTGCCGCAGGACCAGATGTCCTCCGAGCAGATCGAGGACATCATGTCCGCGCTCAACGAGATGGGCGTCAACATCGTCGAAAATGAGGAAGCCAGCGAGGATGGCGACGATCAGCGCGACGACAGCGATGACGACAGCAGCGAGGATGGCGCCGAGGATGACGGATCTCCGCGTCCGGTAACCGAGAAGAAGAAAGAGACGGTCGACCGCACCGACGACCCGGTGCGCATGTATCTGCGCGAAATGGGCGCGGTGGAATTGCTCAGCCGCGAGGGCGAAATCGCCATCGCCAAGCGGATCGAGGCCGGTCGCGATACCATGATCCTGGGCCTGTGCGAAAGCCCGACGACCTTCAACGCGATCATCGAATGGTCGACCGCGCTCAACAATGGCGAGATGCAGTTGCGCGAGATCCTCGATCTCGACGCCATGCTGTCCAAGGACCCGGCTCCGGAAAATCTGGAGGAAGGCGCCGAGGATGATGATGGCGAGATCAGCGAAAAGACCGCTGGTCCCAGCTTCAAGGAAGAGGAAGAGCCGGAGGAGGAATCCGCCGATGCCGACGAGGATGAGGACGGCCTGACCGAACGTCGCGCCCGCCGGATCGAAGAAGAGGAAGAGGAGGACAACACCCTTTCCCTCGCCCAGATGGAAGAGACGCTGAAGCCGATGGCGCTGGAGAAATTCGCGACCATCACGGAGATTTTCCGCGCCTTCTCCAATGCGCAGGAAACGCGCATGATCGCCATGGCCATTGGCGAGACGCTGAGCCAGCAGGAGGAAGACGAATATCAGGAACTGCGCGAGCGGTTGACCGCCGAGGTCGAGAGCGTCCAGTTCCACCAGCAGAAGATCGAATATCTGGTCGATCAGCTCTATGCCTATAACCGGCGCCTGACTGCGCTGGGCGGGCAAATGCTGCGCCTGGCCGAGCGGCACAAGGTCAGCCGCAAGGATTTCCTCGACCGCTATGTGAACCATGAGCTGGACGACGGCTGGCTGGACAAGATTTCCGGGCTGGACAAGAAATGGGCTGCCTTCGCCGCCGCCGAGGGCCGCGCGGTCGAGCGCATCCGCACCGAGGTGAGCGAGATCGCGCAGGCGACCGGCATGTCGCTTTCGGAGTTCCGCCGCATCGTCAACATGGTGCAGAAAGGCGAGCGCGAAGCGCGCATCGCGAAGAAGGAAATGGTCGAGGCGAACCTGCGTCTTGTCATCTCCATCGCTAAAAAATATACGAACCGCGGCCTGCAATTCCTTGATCTTATTCAGGAAGGCAATATCGGCCTGATGAAAGCGGTCGATAAGTTCGAATATCGGCGCGGCTATAAATTCTCGACCTATGCGACCTGGTGGATTCGTCAGGCGATCACCCGCTCGATCGCGGATCAGGCGCGGACCATCCGTATCCCGGTCCATATGATCGAGACGATCAACAAGCTGGTGCGCACCAGCCGCCAGTTCCTGCACGAGCAGGGCCGCGAGCCGACTCCGGAGGAGATGGCCGAGCGCCTGTCCATGCCGCTGGAGAAGGTGCGCAAGGTGATGAAGATCGCCAAGGAGCCGATCTCCCTCGAAACGCCGATCGGTGACGAGGAGGATTCGCATCTGGGCGATTTCATCGAAGACAAGAATGCGATCATCCCGGTAGACGCCGCGATTCAGGCGAACCTCAAGGAAACGGTCACCCGCGTCCTCGCCTCGCTGACGCCGCGTGAGGAACGCGTGCTGCGCATGCGCTTCGGCATCGGCATGAACACCGACCATACGCTGGAGGAAGTGGGCCAGCAGTTCAGCGTGACCCGCGAACGCATCCGCCAGATCGAGGCGAAGGCGCTGCGCAAGCTCAAGCATCCCAGCCGCAGCCGCAAGATGCGCAGCTTCCTCGACCAATAGAGGCGTTTTGACAGATAACGCCGCCTCGGCAAGCCGAGGCTTATGATAGGTAGGGGCGCCTCGGCAAGCCGAGGCCTCTGATGGGTAGGGGCGCCTCGGCAAGCCGAGGCTAAGGCGCGGTAAAATGATCCAAAAGGGCGGTTTTCGGACCGCCCTTTTTTCATGGCGTAAACTCCTCTTTTACCTCGTCTCTCTACGGTCGCTTCGACGTGGCCGCGCCAGCACCGGGGCCCAGGGGAAGATGATGAGCGAAGCAGCACCGCGCTATCAATTTGGCGACGTATCGCAGATTTTGGAGGCCGTCATTGCCGCCGACGGCACGGCCGGCCATAGCTATGCCAGCGGCGCGCGGACGAGCTTCGGTCCAAATGCAACGCTGTCCCTGCCCGATCTGGCCGATGCAGCCTATTATCTCTGCCTGCTCCATGGCCGGCATCCCGGCGTCATCGACCATGCCGCCACGCGCTCAGCCGACAATGCGGCGCGGAGCTGGCTGATCCAGGCGGCCGACGCCTTTGCGCGGGAACGGGCCTATCTGACGCAGGTGACGGTCGCCGTCGGCCCCGCCCCCAGCACCGCTGGGCAGAGCGATTGCGAAACCGTCGTCAGCCAGCAGCGCCATGCGCTCGACATGCTGGCCCAATCCGACCGTCGCGGCTGCGCCATGGGGGCGGCGATCGCGCTGGTTCTCGATTGGCGGGCGGTGCGCCATATGCTGGACATCGCCGCGATCCGCGTCGGGCTGGAACCCCATGTCTGCGATCTTCCCGAACGCGCAGCGACGCTGGAGGTCGCCCGGGGAATCGGCGGGGATGACGCGGTCGATCGGGCCATATTGTTCGGAGCGCGCCAGTTGCTCAATCAGCATCGCGGGCTTTGGGACGTGCTGCAGGCCCGCGCAAAGATCCGCGCCGGCAAGGATCAGGTCCTGAACCGCGCATAAAGGCTTTGCGCTCCATCCCTGCTTTGCCATAGTTGGCGAAACGCAGACAGGATGAGAAGCAAGCATATGCGGTTTGAAGGCACGCAGGATTATGTCGCCACCGATGATCTGAAGGTGGCCGTCAATGCCGCGGTGCTGCTCCGCCGCCCCCTGCTGGTGAAGGGCGAACCGGGCACGGGTAAGACCGTGCTGGCGCAGGAAATCGCCAAGGCACTCAATGCTCCGCTGATCGAATGGAACGTCAAGTCGACGACCAAGGCGCATCAGGGCCTGTATGAATATGATGCCGTGGCCCGGCTGCGCGACGGTCAACTGGGCGATCAGCGCGTTCACGACATCGGCAATTATATCCGCAAGGGCAAGCTGTGGGAGGCCTTCACCGCCCCCACCCTGCCGGTGCTGCTGATCGATGAGATCGACAAGGCGGACATCGAATTCCCCAACGATCTGTTGCAGGAACTCGACCGCATGGCCTTCCATGTCTATGAGACGGGCGAGACGGTGGCGGCGAAGGAACGGCCAGTGGTCGTCATCACCTCCAATAATGAGAAGGAATTGCCGGACGCGTTCCTGCGCCGCTGCTTCTTCCATTATATCAAATTCCCCGATCGGGAGACGATGCAGGCGATCGTCGACGTGCATTTTCCCGGCATCCAGAAGATATTGGTCAATCGCGCGCTGGAGATTTTCTACGAAATCCGAGACGTGCCGGGGCTCAAGAAAAAGCCTTCGACCAGCGAATTGCTCGACTGGCTGAAGCTGATCCTGGCCGAGGACATGCCGCTCGACGTGTTGCAGGACCGCGATCCCACCAAGGCGATCCCGCCGCTCCACGGCGCGCTGCTGAAGAACGAGCAGGACATCATGATGTTCGAACGGCTTGCCTTCATGGCCCGAAGGCAGGGGCGGTGACGACCATCCCCTGCGCCTGATTGGAAAGGTTCGACCCATGGCTCATCAAGCCGGATGCCTGTGCGGACAGGTGCGGATCGGCATCGATGCGGAGCCGATGGCGGCGCGCATGTGCTGGTGCAGGCTCTGCCAATATCTGGGCGGCGGGTCCGGGACGGTGAATGTCTGCTTCCCGTCCGACAGACTGACGGTCACGGGCGAAGTGCGCTGGCATAAAAATGTCGCTGACAGCGGCAATGCGATGCGGCGCGGCTTCTGCCCCGAATGCGGCACGCCCCTGTTCAGCCTGGCCGAATCGCGCCCGCATTTGACCTTCATCCGGGCCGGAGCGCTGGACGATCCCGATCTTCTGGGGCCTCAGGCGGTCATTTGGACCGACGCGGCGCCCGCCTGGGCGCATCTGGACCCTGATCTGCCCCATTATCCGGCACAAATTCGTCCCGTAGCGTAAAAGCCCGCTTGCACGGACCCTGCATTTCCGCTCAACTTTCCTTCTGAGATTCAAAGCCGCGAAAAGACGGTCATGAATGGGGAAGGATGCCAATGCCCAAGCGTGCGTTGTCCCTTTTGTCGGCGGTGCTGGCCTTGTCAGCGCCCGCGTTCGCGCGCGCCGCCGAGGAACGGGAAGCCTGGACACCGACTGCCACCGCCCTGCGCGCGGACGCCGCCGGGATCAGCATGCCGCAAAGCGTGGCCGGCCTGTCGCTCTCCAAGAGCGGGGAGGTTTCCAACGGCGGCAAGGGTATCGACAATTACGCGCAATATCTGTCGGACGACGGCGCGATCCAGGCAACGCTCTACGTCTATCTGCCGAGCTATGCTGACGCCTCCCTCGCTGCCTATATGACGGACAAGGCGGTGATGGAGCGGTTCGGCGCCAGGACGCATCGCACCGCTTATGCCAGCGTGGCCGTGGCGGGACGGGACGGCAGCGCGATCCGCGCCGTCTATGATGACGCGGCGGATGGAGCGCTCACCACGGCGGCGGCTTTCCTGCATGCGGGGCGTTGGGTGGTGAAGCTGCGCGTCACCGGGCCGACGGAGCGCCGCAAGGAAGTGCTGGCCGGGTTGGACGGAATGCTGGCCGGCCTTCGGTTCGATGACCCGGCTGGGCTTCACGCCACGAAACCGGCGCGGCTGGCGGCGTGCCCCGCCCAAGAGGAAGGCGATGCCCGCCTGACAACGCGGACCGCTGCTGGGCCTGTCGATATTTCCCTGCCGCGTGAAGGGCGGGAACCGCTCTGTGTGCGGGGCAAGGTCGATACGGCGGACGGGAGCTACGACATCCTTCAGCAAATCGGCGCTGCGGATGGCGCGATCATCGTGCCGTTGGACGATGCGGGAACCGTGGTCGCGTTCGATCCGGCGAAGGCGGGCCAGGGCTATCAGCTTTCGATCCATTCCGTGGGTCAGACCGACCTTTACGGCATCTATGACAAGGTGCCGACCGCCCGGCAGATCGCGCAGATATTGGACGGGAAAGATCCCCAGACCGCCCAGGCCGGGGCGACCGCCGATTATGCCGCTAACGGCGAGGTGACGGTGCGGACGGCGAGCGCGAAGCTGCGCTGACAGTCAGTTGGGTATGGAGGGATTAATCTGATGGTCAATATTGGCCAATCCAAGACATTCCCCTCCCGCAGGCGGGAGGGGTTAGGGGTGGGTGCGAGCGCAGCGAGCTTCCAGCTTAGCCGTTGAAAATTCACGCTGATGTCGCGCCAGCCCACCCCCTAGCCCCCTCCCGCCTGCGGGAGGGGGAATGTCCTGAAACCACCCAATCTTGCCATACTGGCACTCAGATCAGATAGCCGACCTCATAAAGACCCCAGCGCCGTCCGCCGAATTTCAGCGGCACGAACACGCTGCGCAGCGCGCGATAGCGTCCTTCGCCCAGATCCTGGCGGTAGGTGAACAGGAAGAAGTCCCCTTCCCCGTCCAATGCGCGGCGGGTCTGGCTGTCCATGAATATCTGCCGATTGCGCGCATGTTCCATATTCCAACGCGTCTGGCTGGGCCGCTGCGGCTGGCTGCGCGCACTGATATGGGTGGGCAGATAGCCGTTCATGTCGATCAGGCAGCAGCCGACGATCGCGCTGTCCTGCGCCGTCCGCCGGTCGAGCAAAGGCTGTACGAAACGGTCGGCAAAAGTGGTGAAGCCATTTTCATATTGCGCCGGTTCGGAACCGGGCAGCGGCCGATAGGCGGTGTCGAACAGACCCGCCATGTCCATTTGCCCCTCGGCCAGCGCCTGTTGGATCAGCGCCTGCATCTCTTCAGCGCCCTCTTCGGCCATCGCGATGTAGCGGCTGTTGCGCGTGACCAGACCGCTATGGGCAGATGTGTTGAGCATGGCGTTCGCCATCCCCTCCAGACCTTCCAGATGGCCGCGCGCGGTTTCGACGCGGGTGGCGCTTTCCGTCGCGGATCGGCTGAACCGGGCAAGGCCCTGCCGCAGCGCGGCCACGTCGCTGTCGGCCTCGTCCGTGCAAGTGACGATCGTGTCCGACCGGTCCCCGAATTGCGTCACCAGAGAAGCGATTTCGGCCATGCTGATCCGCAGCGTGTCGATATGGGAACCGACATCGCGGCCGCGCAGGATATTGGCCTCCACCCCGCCGATCAACTGGCGCGCATCGCGGTCGAGCTGGCCCAGCTTGTCACCCACGGATGCGGCGGACTCCCCCGCCTGCCCCGCCAGCCGCCGGATTTCGTCCGCCACCACGGCGAAACCCTGGGTCGCCTCCCCGCCCCGTGCCGCCTCGATCGCCGCGTTGACGCCCAGCAGCCGGGTCTGGCGGGCGATGGCGCCAAGCTGGTCGGAAATGTCGCCTACCGTTTCGATGACGTGCAGAAACTGGCGCAAATGCCCTTCCAGGCCCGTCACATTTTCGATGAGTTCGGTGATCTGCCCCAACGACCGCCCAATGGTTTCGTGCCCCTGGGCAATGATGGTGCCGGCCCGGCGCGCCGTCAGGCTGAGTTCCTGCGCTGCCAGCACGCTTTCATTCTGGCTGACGGCCAGCGTTTCCATGGTCGATTGCAATTCGCCCAGATGCGCGGAATCCGCCTGGATGCGCCGCGTCAGCTCCCCCAGGAAGCCCGCCGTTTCGCTGCATTGCAATGCGATGTCGCCCGATCGCTCCCCCAGATCAGTCAATAAATCCCCGTTTTCCAATGATCGCCGCCCTATTCCGCCCGATATGGATACTGCCTTGTTAACGATGCATTGCAACACTTAACATTCCGACAACGCCGCGGAGCTTGCATACTCGGCCAAGCTGACGGACAAGGGCGCCGTCATGATGCTCAATTTCCTCGACGCGCTGCGTGCTGCCGGCATCCCCGCCAGCATCAAGGAACATCTGCTGCTGCTGGAGGCGCTGGATCGCGACGTGATCGGGCAGCGGCCGGAGGATTTCTATTATCTCGCCCGCGCCACCTATGTGAAGGATGAGGGGCTGATCGACCGCTTCGACCAGGTGTTCGCCCGCGTGTTCAAGGGC
This sequence comes from Sphingobium sp. 15-1, assembly GCF_013375535.1. Lineage (GTDB taxonomy): Bacteria > Pseudomonadota > Alphaproteobacteria > Sphingomonadales > Sphingomonadaceae > Sphingobium > Sphingobium aromaticivastans. The sequence goes on along the minus strand of NZ_JABXJG010000001.1, from coordinate 736,802 downwards.
GTGCTGGGCAATGAGGGCGTCGAGGCGGAAATCCCCGAGGAATGGCTGCGCCTGGTCGCGGAGAAATTCCTGAGTCCGGAAGAGATGGAGAAGATCAAGTCGCTGGGGAGCTGGGACGAGATCATGGAGACGCTGAAGAAGCGGCTGGAGGAGCAGAAGGAGCGTCATCAGGGCGGCAACAAGTGGATCGGCACTGGCGGCACGTCCCCCTTCGGCCATGGCGGCTATAACCCCGAAGGCGTGCGGATCGGCGGCGAAAGCAAGCATAAGCGCGCCATCAAGGTGTGGGAAAAGCGCGAATTCGCCAATCTGGACAATCAGAAGGAACTGGGCACCCGCAACATCAAGGTGGCGTTGCGGCGGCTGCGGCGCTTCGCGCGGGAGGGCGCTGCGGACGAGCTGGATCTGGAAGAGACGATCCGGGGGACGGCGCGGCAGGGCTGGCTGGACATCCGCATGCGGCCGGAACGGCACAATGCGGTGAAGCTGCTGCTGTTCCTGGACGTCGGCGGATCGATGGACCCGTTCATCACGCTCTGCGAGGAACTATTTTCGGCGGCGACCAGCGAATTCAAGAATATGGAATTCTTCTACTTCCACAACTGCCTCTACGAAGGCGTGTGGAAGGATAATAAGCGGCGCTTTTCGGAACGGACGCCGACCTGGGACGTGCTGCACAAATATGGGCATGACTATAAGGTGATCTTCGTCGGGGACGCGGCGATGAGCCCCTATGAGATCAGCCATCCCGGCGGGTCGGTCGAGCATATGAACGAAGAACCGGGCGCGACGTGGCTCAGCCGGGTGCTGCATACCTATCCGGCGGCGGTGTGGCTGAACCCGGCGCAGGAGGCGCATTGGGGCTATAGCCAGTCGACCAAGATGATCCGTGAGATCATGAACGGGCGCATGTATCCGCTGACCATCGAGGGGATCGATGACGCGATGCGGGAATTGACGCGGAAGCGGTGAATCGAAGCTGAATTTGGTTCAATTGGCGTCTTGATTGCGGTCAACGTCGAGGCGGGAAGCAGGTTTTTAAAAACACTCCGTGCTCCTGCCTTCGCAGGAGCACGGGGCTTAAAATGGGTGGGGAGCTTTTAGAATCTCACGCCGATCATCGAACCCACACCATAATCGGCCGCGCCTTTGCTGAGACCGGCGGTGCCGTAAAGCGTGAAGATCAACTTTTGCGCGACCGGGGTGCTGAAGGCGCCGAACAGTTCCTGGCTGTCGCGGGCGAAGTCGCTGGTGGACTCGCGATAATCATAGGAGGCGATCAGCACGGATCGGCCCAGCATCACGCTCGCGCCGCCCGACGCCGTCCAGGCATTGTGCAGGTCGAAGCCCGACGGGTCGCCCGGCATGCGATAGCCGACATTGGCGAAGGGCGTGATGGCGCCGAAGCTCTTGGAGATTTCCGCCGCGACCGTCACGTCGGTCTTGCCGGTGCCCAGCGCTTTGGAGCGGGAGGCGGTGGGGAGCTTGACGCGAGCCGAAAGATCGAGGCCGAAGCCAAACTGCTCTTCGGGAATCTGATAGCCGATGCCCAGGGTCAGGTCGCCCAGGCCGCTGCGGGTGGTGCGCGGCGCGTTCGGATCGATGATGACGCCGCCCGATCCGCCGCCGACGATTGCGGACGAGCCGTTGATGCGCAGCCAGGGCAAGGTCGCGGTGAAGCGAAGCTGGCCGGTGCGGTAGCGCAGGCTCATCGGCACGACCAAGATATGGGTGTCGGAGCCGGTGCCGTAATCGCCGCTGCTGTAATCGATGCCAGTGATCGCGGTCAGGCTGCCGCCTGTGGACGAAGCTGTGGATAAGCCTGTGGACGGTTCTTCGGCCTGGGCGGTTTGCGGGCCGCTTTGCGCCGCGATCTGCGCCAGGGCGGGCGATTCGCCTGCCGTCATGGCCATGCCGGCGACGGCCAGCGTCATGATCCCCTTCATGGATTTCCCCTCCATAGGCCAAGCGGGGCGGACCCTTGTTGGGCCCGCCCTCGCTTTTCATGCGTCATGCGCGGTCAGCTACCGCGAGCGGAACGGGCGGTTTCCTTGGCGGAGGTGGCCGTTTCCCGGGCAGCGCTGGCATTGGCGCGGGCGTCCTGCGCAGCGCGGCGGGTTTCAACGGCGGAGGAACGGGCTTCCGACGCGCTGCTGCGCGCATCGGTGGCAGCGCTGCGGGCCTCGGTCGATGCGGTGCGCGCGTCCTGGGCCACCGCCGTGGCGCCCTGCACATCCTGCAACGTGCCCTTTACATTGGCATCCTGCAACGTGCCCTTCACATTACTATCCTGAAGCACGCCTTTGACATTGCTGTCCTGAAGGGTCCCCTTCACATTGCTGTCCTGAGCCTGTGCGCCAGTGGCGGCCAGAACGGCAAAGCCGATGAGGGGAAAGGTAAATCTGGTCACTGCGACTCTCCTATGATGTGACACCCCCGGGCACTTCCGGTTCGAAGCCCCGCCCTTATGTTGCTGATTTCTTTCCCAAGCGGAATCGACCGAAAGAATTAGTTTCGGAATATTGGAGATGAACATCCGTTCAGGGAAATATATTGGCCGGAATTATTGATGATTTACGGCGGGATAGAAGGAAGAGATAAGGCTTTCGGAGAGGTTCGTCGCGGTCAAGTATCGGGTGATATGTGCAAAATGGGCGACCAAAGGCGCCCGAATGGGCGGAAATGGGGTGGATACAGCCATTCCCTTTCTCGTCACCCCGCGCTTGATCCGGCGTGACGGAGGCCAGCCGATTTTGACCGTGGGCAGACTAGGTGGCGTGGACAAATTCAGGGCACGCCGGAATGACCGATTTGGGTGGATTCAGGACATTCCCCCTCCCGCAAGCGGGAGGGGGCTAGGAGGTGGGCTGGCGCGACATCAGCGTGAATTTTCAACGGCTAAGCTGGAAGCTCGCTGCGCTCGCACCCCCCTAACCCCTCCCGCTTGCGGGAGGGGGAATGTCTTGGATTGGCCATTTCCCGACATTCCGAATTTGTCCATGCTACCTAGGCCGGGTTGAAAAGGACGCCGCCGGTCATAGGTTGCGGCGCGCCGGTGGTGCCGGGGAAGCTGATCGGCAGGCCCTTCAGGTGGCGGACGGCCATATAGGCGAAACCTTGCGCTTCCAGGGCGTCCCCGTCCCAACCGAGTTCGTCCACCGCACGGACCTCGGCTCCGCTATAGGTGGCCAGCATCCGCATCAGCGTGGCATTGTGGCGACCGCCACCCGCAGCGTAGATACGAGCCGGGCGCTCAGGGAGATGATCGAGGGCTCTTGCCACGGCGGCGGCGGAAAAGGCCGTCAAAGTAGCCGCGCCATCCTCCAGCGAGAGACCGCGCATGGCGTCGATGGTGAAGGCTTCCCGGTCTATGCTCTTGGGGGGCGCGACGGCGAACCAGGGGTCGGAGAGCATCTGCGCCAGTCGGGCCTGATCGATGTCACCGCTGGCGGCGGCGGCGCCATTTTCGTCGAAGCTGCGGTCGCTATGGGTCTGCATCCAATTGTCGATCAGGCCGCTCGCCATGCCTGTATCGAAGGCGACGATCTCTCCGTCGGATGCAATGGCGGTGATATTGGCGACGCCGCCAAGGTTCAGGACGGCGACCGGCTTGGGAAGGTCATAAGCCAGGGCGCGGTGATAGACGGGAAGCAACGGAGCGCCCTGCCCTCCGGCGGCAACGTCGGCGCTGCGCAGGTCAGCCACGACCGGGATGCCAAACGCGCCCGCGAGCGCCGCGCCGTCCCCGATCTGCCAGGTCCAGCGCCGTTCGGGGCGGTGGGCTACGGTGTGGCCATGGAAGCCGATAATGGCGATGTCCTGCGTGACATGACCACTGCGGGCGAGGAGGTCGGAGACCGCCTCCACATGGAGTTCGGTCAGTTCTTCCTCGACCGCGTGGATCAGGGGTTCGAAGCCGGGCTTTTCCATGGTCATGGCGCGCTGGCAGGCTTCGGCCAGGCGGAGGCGGAAACCCTCGCCATAGGGCATGGCGTGGAAGGCGACGCCTTTGCTGACGCCATCTCCGTCGGTCTCGATCAGCGCGGCGTCTATGCCATCGCGGGAGGTGCCCGACATCAGGCCTATTGCCAGCATGGGGTGACTGTCTGTCATGGCCTGTCTTGCTGCCCCTGAAATGCGGAGAATCAACTTTGGCGTGACTATCAACATAATGGTGACGATGACAAACCGCGATGCTACAGGGCGCCGCACTATGACCAGCTATTCCTCCGATCTGCTCCGCCTGCTCGAAACGCGTGGCTATATTCACCAGTTGACCGATGCGGAGGGGCTGGACGCCCTTGCCGCCAAGCAGATCGTGCCGGGCTATATCGGCTTCGATCCGACGGCGCCTTCGCTGCATGTGGGGCATCTGGTGTCGATCATGATGCTGCGGCAGTTGCAGAAGGCCGGTCACAAGCCGATCGTGCTGATGGGCGGCGGCACCGGCAAGATCGGTGATCCCAGCTTCAAGGACGAGGCGCGCAAGCTGCTGACCACCGATCTGATCGCGGAGAATGTCGCGAGCATCAAGCGGGTGTTCGAGCGCTTCCTGACCTTCGGGGACGGGCCGACCGACGCGATCATGCTCGACAATGCCGAATGGCTCGACAAGCTGGAATATATCCCGTTCCTGCGCGACATCGGCCAGCATTTCTCGGTCAACCGGATGCTGAGTTTCGATTCGGTGAAGCTGCGGCTGGATCGGGAGCAGTCGCTCTCCTTCCTCGAATTCAACTATATGATCCTTCAGGCCTATGATTTCCTGGAGCTGTCGCGGCGGTCCGCCTGCCGGTTGCAGATGGGCGGGTCGGACCAGTGGGGGAATATCGTCAACGGGGTCGAACTGGCCCGGCGCGTGGACGGGACGCAGGTGTTCGGCCTCACCACGCCCCTGCTGACCAACGCCGACGGGACCAAAATGGGCAAGACCGTCGGCGGCGCGGTGTGGCTGAACGAGGATCAGCTCTCCAACTACGATTATTGGCAGTTCTGGCGGAATACCGCCGATGCCGATGTCGCGAACCGGCTGCGGCTGTTCACCGACCTGCCGATGGATGAGGTGGAGCGGCTGGCCGCGCTTCAGGGTGCGGAGATCAACGAGGCGAAGAAGATACTCGCCAATGAGGCGACGGCGCTCTGCCGCGGGGCAGAGGCGGCTGCGCTGGCGGCGGAGACCGCGCGCAAGACTTTCGAGGAAGGCGCTTCGGATGCCAATCTGCCGACCGTCAGCCTGGGCGCAGAGGGGCTGAACGTCGTTCAGGGCACGACCGCCCTGGGCTTTGCGGCGTCCAACAAGGAAGTGCGGCGGAAGCTGGCGGAGGGGGCCATTCGGGTGAATGGCGAGGTGGTCAGCGATCCAGCTCTGGTGCTGAAACCGGGCGACAAGCTCAGCTTCGGCGCGAAGAAGCATGGGCTGGTAACCGCCTGAAATCAAAAGAGCGTATATAGGACATTAACCAAATGGGGTAAGGAAGATTCTATCTTCCCTACTCTAATCTGGGGACATGCCTTCGATGTTCGCCAGCCTTTCCCATCTGAACCAGTCGCGCGATCCCGCGATCAACCAGCGGCGCGCGCAACGCGATCTGGTCGATATGGTGAGCCATATCACGGCGCAGGGACGGACCCACGGCACGCGGATCATCAATATCTCAGCGCTTGGGCTGATGTGCCGGACCGAGGCGCAACTGGCGATCGGGGAACGGGTGACGATCTGGCTGCCCATCGTGAAGGAGCAGGCCGGGGAAGTGCGCTGGGCCGAAGAAGGCCGGATCGGCGTCGAGTTTCGCGAGCGGATCGAAGCCCGCACCTATGACGCGATGCTTTCCCTCATTCCGCCGCGGCAGACGGCCTGGTAAAGCCCTCCCCCGCCTCCAACCGGTGGCGCGATCGGACCAGGGCTTGCGGCATTTGCGTGCGCAGATAGTGCATCATCGCTTCCCGGACTTCGCAGCGCAGGTCGAAGGCGATGCCGGCGTTGCGGGCGCTGAGCAGGCCGCGCAGTTCCAGCGCATCGGCGCGATGGTCGGTGACTTGCAATATCGCGACGCGTCCGTCCCAGCGGCTGTTGGATCGGACGGCTTCGATGAATTGGGCGCGGATCGGCTCTATGTCCGTGGCGGGATCGACATAGAGGAAGACGGTGCCGAGCAGGTCGGCGGTTTTCGTCGTCCAGTTCTGGAAGGGTTTTTCAAGGAAAGTGGAGACGGGGACGATCAGGCGGCGGTCGTCCCAGAGGCGGACGACCACATAGGTGAGCTTGATGTCCTCCACCCTGCCCCATTCGCCCTCCACGATCAGCACGTCGTCCAGGCGGATGGGTTCGGAGAAAGCCATCTGGATACCGGCGATGAGGTTCTTGAGCGCGGGCTGGGCTGCGGCGCCGACCGCGAGGCCCGCAAGGCCCGCTGACGCCATCAGCGTGACGCCGACGGTGCGGACGCCGGGGATGGCGATCAGCATCAGCGAAATGATGAGGAAGCCGATGATGCACTGCGCCACCCGGTAGAGGATGCGTATGCGGGTATGCTGGCGGCGCGCCTTGAGATTATCCTCGACCGTGATGTCGCTGCGCCGCTCCAGGATGATGCGGGTGGCGCGCATCATCGAGAAGATCAGCCAGCCCATGAGCAGGATGAACAGCATTTTCGAACCGATGGACCAGATCCCCTCGACCTTTGCGCTGAAGGTGAGCGATTGGACACCTGCCGCCAGGGTCATGAGCACGATCAGCCAGCGGGTCGGGTGATAGAGAGCGGGAAGGATGACCGGCTCGATCTTCATGCGGCGGACGATGCGGGTGCCCAGCCAATAAGCGAACCAGTGGAGCAGGAAGGCGACGAGGACCGACAGAGCGATGGAGACCGCCGCCATCGGCGTTATGTGGTGCAGGCTGATGTCGGATTGCATGGTTTTGCAACGACATGAGGGCCGGATGGTTTCGCGGATGCAGCAATCGGTCGGGGTGAAGCGTGTTCCTGCGAAGGCAGGAACCCAGTTCGGGCGGTTGTGCGGCTATCGAACGGCGGGACTGGGTTCCTGCCTTCGCAGGAACACGATAGTTTCTAGCTGTTTCGCTAGCCGCTGCGGAGCAGGCCTACGGCGGCGTCCCGCTCGAAGAGGTAGAGACAAGTCCGGGCCGCTTCGCCTCTGGCGTCGGTCAGGCCGCCGTCGCGATCGATGAGGAGATGGGCGTCGTCCCGGGCGGAATCGAGCAAGGCCGAGAGATGTTCAGGGGTGGCGAGTTTGAGTTGCTGTTCGCCCGACTGGCGGGTGCCCAGAATTTCGCCGGCGCCGCGCAGGCGCAAATCCTCTTCGGCTATACGGAAGCCGTCATTGGTTTCCCGCATCAGGGCGAGGCGGGCGCGGCTGGTTTCGCTGAGCGCGCCGCCGCGAAGCAGGATGCAGACGCTGTGATTCTGGCCCCGGCCCACGCGGCCCCGTAGCTGGTGGAGCTGCGCGAGGCCGAAACGCTCGGCGCCTTCGATGATGATGAGGTTGCTGTTGGGAACGTCGACGCCGACTTCGATGACAGTCGTGGCGACGAGGATTTTCGTCCGGGCGGAGGCGAACGCCTCCATCGCGGCGTCCTTTTCCGGCCCCTTCATGCGGCCGTGGACGAGGCCGACCTGTTGCCCGAAGCGCATTTTCAGCATTTCGGCGCGGGCTTCGGCGGCGGCCTGATCGCTGGTTTCGCTTTCCTCGACTAAGGGGCAGACCCAATAGGCCTGGCCGCCGCCTTCGACATGGCGGGCCAGGGCTTCGACCACCTCATCCAGTCGGTTGGCGGACATGACGACCGTCTGGATCGGCTGGCGGCCGGGGGGCATCTCGTCCAGGCGGGAGACGTCCATTTCGCCATAATAGGTCAGCGTCAGCGTGCGCGGGATCGGGGTCGCCGTCATCACCAGCAAATGCGGGGTGCGCTCGGCCTTAGAGGTGAGCATCATGCGCTGGGCGACGCCGAAGCGATGCTGTTCGTCGATCACCGCGAGGGCGAGATTCTTGTAGCGGACGGCTTCCTGAAAGATGGCGTGGGTGCCCACGAGGATGTCGATGCTGCCGTCCGCGAGGCCCATCAGGGTGGATTCGCGGGTTTTGCCCTTTTCCCGGCCGGTGAGGATGGCGATGGTGATCGGCAGACCGGATGCCATCTTGCGCAGGGTTTCATAATGCTGGCGGGCGAGGATTTCGGTGGGGGCGAGGAGCGCGCCTTGAGCGCCCGCTTCCACCGTGTTGAGGAGCGCCATCAGGGCCACGAGAGTCTTGCCTGAGCCTACGTCGCCTTGCAGGAGGCGAAGCATGGGGACGGGCTGCGCCATGTCGCCTTCAATCTCCCCGAAGGCGCGGCGCTGGGCGCCTGTCGGTGCGAAGGGCAGTTGCAGCATGGCGCGCAGGCGGCCATCTCCGGCGATGGGAACGCCCTTGCGCTTGCGGGAGGACTGGCGGACCAGCATCAGCGCGAGCTGGCCCGCGAAAATCTCGTCATAGGCTAGGCGCTCGCGGGCCTTGGCGTCGCTGGGGTCGGCGTGGATGCGGGTGAGCGCCTCGTGCCATGTGGGCCAGCCCTTTTGCGCGAGCAGGCTGGGTTCGATCCATTCGGGAAGGTCTGGGGAGCGGCTCAGCGCCTGTGCGGCGAGGTCGCGCATGCGGTTGTTGGTGAGTCCCTCCGACAGCCCATAGACCGGCTCGCGGGAGGGGATGGTCGCGGCTTCCTCCGGCGGAAGGACATAGTCCGGGTGGACGATCTGGAGATTGTCGCCATAGGCTTCCAGCTTGCCGGAGATGAATTTGGGTTCGTTGAGCGGGAGCAGCTTGCGGGGCCAGGCGCTGTTGCGGCCGAAATAGACCAGCGCGACACTGTTGCCATGCTTGTCCTGCGCGATGACGCGGAAGGGCGCGCGGGCGCTGCCGGAGGCGCGATAGTCGGTCGGGGTAAGCTCTATTCCGATGACGCGGCCGGAGTCGGAGAGAATCAGTTCGTCCACCATGCGGCGGTCGATGAAGCTGACGGGCAAGTGGAACGCCACGTCGACGGCGCGGGCCAGACCCAGGCGCTCCAGCGGTTTGGCGAGCGCGGGCCCTACGCCTTTCAGCGCTTCGATTTCGGTGAAGAGTGGGTTGAGGATATCCGGGCGCATGGTTATGGCCCTTCCTCTAGCCCAGCCGGGACGATGCGCAAACATCCGATCGGTGATTTTGGCATGTCTGCGCAAGGAACAAATTGTGAACGAAGATCCCCGCATCCGCCGCCTGCAATTCCGGGCCTGGCATCGTGGCATCAAGGAAGCGGATCTGGCCGTGGGCGGCTTCTTCGATCGCTATCATGCGGAATGGGGCGAGGAAGAGATCGCCTGGTTCGAGCGGTTCATGGATGAGCAGGATGCCGACATCATGGCCTGGGCCATGGGCGTGCTGCCGGTGCCGGAGGAGTGGCAGGGGCCGATGTGGGACAAGTTTGCGAAGCTGGATTTTGTGGAAGTGGGGAAGAAATAGCGCCCCTTTCCGTCATCCCCGCGAAGGTGGGGATCCATCTCCTGACGGAGCATCCAGACGCAAGGCCGGGAGATGGATTCCCGCCTCCGCGGGAATGACGAAGTAAAAATGACCGATCTTCTGAAAATCCTCAAAGCGCAAACCCCCATCACCCTTTCGGGGGTTCCGGCCGGATTTCAGCCCTGGTTGCTGGCGGACATTGCCCGGGCGGCGCCTTCGCGCGCCCTGTTCGTCGCGCCCGACGAACAGCTCATGCGCGCGGTGGCGGATACGGCGCATTATTTCGCGCCGGAGATCGAGATTGTCGAAATTCCCGCATGGGACTGCCTGCCCTATGACCGGGCCAGTCCCTCGCTGCGGACGGCTTCGGCGCGGTTGGCGGGGCTTTATGCGCTTCAGGGGAAGCCCAAGGGACCGCAGCTTGTTCTGACGACGCTCAATGCGCTTACCCAGCGGACCCTCACCCCCTTCCGTGTGCGGCAGTTGGTGGCGAAGCTCGCGCCCAAGGAGCGGATCGCGATTTCACGGCTGGCGGAGATGTTGCAGGCCAATGGCTATGTGCGGACCGATACCGTGCATGACCGGGGCGAGTTCGCCATTCGCGGCGGCATTGTCGACCTGTTCCCCGGCGGCGAGGAACAGCCGTTGCGGCTCGATTTCTTCGGGGATGAGATCGAGACGGTGCGGCGCTTCGACCCGGCCGACCAGCGGACCAGCGGGAGTGTCGAGGGGTTCACGCTGCTCCCCGCTTCCGAGGCTCTGCTGGACGAGGAAACGATCAAGCGGTTCCGGGGGCGTTATCGCGAAACGTTCGGAGCCACGGCGACGGGCGATCCACTTTATCAGGCGGTGAGCGACGGGCGGCGGCTGGCGGGGATGGAGCATTGGCTGCCGCTGTTCGAGGAACGGCTGGTGCCAATGACCGAGCATCTGGGCGACGACACGCTGGTCGTGCTGGATCACGGCGTAGCGGGCGCGGCCGAGGCGCGGTTCGAGGCGATCCGGGACTATCATGCCAATCGAGTGCAGGCGAAGTCGTCCGATCCGGGGGCTTATCGGCCTTTGGAGCCGGGAGCGCTGTATCTGGACGCGGGGGAATGGGACGGGCTGGTTCGCGAGTGGCCCATGCACGCGACCACGCCCTTTCATGAGCCGGAAAGCCCCAGCGTCCTTGATTTCGAGGTCGACGGACCACGCGATTTCGCGCCGGAGCGGGCGCAGAACGCCAATGTCTATGAGGCGGTGGGCAAGCATATCGCCTCGCTCCAGCGGGCGAAGAAAAAGGTGGTCATCGCCAGCTATTCCGGGGGTGCGCGGGAGCGGCTTTCGGGGTTGTTGGTCGATCATGGACTGAAGCGGGTCGCGGCGGCGGATAGCTGGCAGGAGGCGCTGGGGATCGCGGCGGGCGGGAGCACGGTGCTGACCGTGTTGCCGCTGGACCATGGCTTTGCCGCGCCCGATGTGGCGGTGCTGACCGAGCAGGACATGCTGGGCGACCGGCTGGTGCGGCGGGCCAAGCGGAAGAAGAATGCCGACGCCTTCTTGCAGGAGCTGGCGACGCTCTCGCCGGGCGATCTGGTCGTGCATATGGACCATGGCATCGGCCGCTATGAGGGGCTGACGCAAATCCCGGTCGCCAAGGCGGCGCATGACTGCGTGGCGCTGGAATATGCGGGCGGCGACAAGCTGTATGTGCCGGTGGAGAATCTGGAGGTTCTCTCCCGCTATGGCTCCGACAGCGAAGGGGTGAGCCTAGACAAGCTGGGCGGCGAGGCGTGGCAGCGGCGCAAGGCGCGGATGAAGGAGCGCATCCGCGAGATTGCGGGCGAGTTGCTCAAGACGGCGGCGGAGCGGGCCTTGCGCGCCGCGACCGTGGCGGAACCGGATAGCGCGGGTTATCCGGCGTTCGTGGATCGCTTCCCCTATCAGGAGACGGAGGATCAGGATCGCGCCATCATGGACGTGGTCGAGGATCTGGGCGCCGGAAGGCCGATGGACCGGCTGGTCTGTGGTGATGTTGGCTTCGGCAAGACGGAGGTGGCCTTGCGCGCCGCTTTCGTGGCGGCGATGGCGGGGATGCAGGTGGTGGTGATCTGTCCGACCACCCTGCTCGCCCGGCAGCATCACATGAATTTCGAGGAGCGTTTCCGGGGCTTCCCGGTCAATATTGGGCGCCTGTCGCGGCTGGTGCCGGATAAGGAGGCAAAGGCCGTTAAGGCGGGGCTGGCCGATGGGACCGTCGATATAGTGGTGGGCACCCATGCGCTGCTGGCCAAGGGGCTGGAGTTCAAACGGCTCGGCCTCGTCATCGTCGACGAGGAACAGCGCTTCGGCGTCACGCACAAGGAGCGGTTGAAGTCGCTCAAGACCGATGTGCATGTGTTGACGCTGACGGCGACGCCGATTCCGCGTACCTTGCAGATGGCGATGTCAGGCTTGCGGGAACTGTCCGTGATTCAGACGCCGCCGGTGGATCGTCTGGCGGTGCGGACCTACATCATGCCCTGGGACGGGGTGGTGATCCGTGAGGCGCTGCTGCGCGAGCATTATCGCGGGGGGCAAAGTTTCTTCGTGGTGCCGCGCATTTCCGATCTGACAGAGGTGGAGGAGTTCCTTCGGACCGAGATTCCGGAGGTTCGGCCCGTGGTCGCGCATGGGCAGATGGCGGCGGGCGAGGTCGAGGAGCGGATGTCGGCCTTCTACGACAAGCGTTATGACGTGCTGCTGTCGACCACTATCGTTGAGAGTGGGCTGGATATTCCTTCGGCCAATACGCTGATCATCCATCGGGCGGACCGGTTCGGGCTGGCGCAACTGTATCAGCTTCGCGGTCGCGTCGGGCGGTCGAAGACGCGGGCCTATGCCTATTTCACCACGCCCGCGAACCGGGTGATCACCGAGACGGCGGAGAAGCGGCTGAAGGTGCTGTCCGATCTGGACACGCTGGGGGCTGGATTCCAGTTGGCCTCCCATGACCTCGATATTCGGGGCGCGGGCAATCTGGTCGGGGATGAGCAGTCCGGGCATATCAAGGAGGTCGGGTTCGAACTCTATCAGTCGATGCTGGAGGATGCGATTCTGGAGGCAAAGGCCGGTGGGGCGGGGATTGAGAAGCGGGAAAGCTTCTCGCCGCAGATCAGCGTGGATGCGCCGATCCTCATTCCGGAGGATTATGTGCCGGACCTGGATTTGCGGATGGGCTTGTACCGGCGCTTGAACGAGGTCGAGGACCGGCAAGGGCTGGAGGCCTTTGCAGCCGAGTTGATCGACCGGTTCGGGAAGCTGCCCGCGCCGACGCAGAATCTCTTCAAGGTCATCGAGATCAAGCAGAATTGCGTCACCGCCAATATCGCCAAGATCGACGTGGGACCAAAGGGCGCACTGGTCAGCTTCTTCGAGGATCGCTTCCCCCGGCCCGAGGCGCTGGTGGCCTATATCCAGCGGCTGAACGGCGTGGCGCGGCTGCGGCCGGACAGCAAGGTCGTGGTGAACCGGGTCTGGGCCGATCCGGGCGCGCGGTTGAATGGGGCCTTGCAGCTTTCGAAGGGGTTGGCGAAGGCTGCGGGTTAGCGTGCGGTGCTCCTGACATGGCTAGCGCCAGCACCGCTTTGTTATCTCTCGGAAAACAGCCAGCAACAGTCGCAATCTACATCCTGCGTCGATGACCGGGCAGCAAAGTCCGGCATCGAGCAGGAGAATTTGCATGAGCTTGACTCTTATCGCGCTCGCGGCGGCGGCTGCCGCGACGCACAGCGTTCAGATCGACCATGGCGGGACGCCGGTGCAGGCGACTTATACCGCGCGGGCGGAGTTCCGGACCAAAACCATCGGCGCCAGAACCCCGAACCGGATGGATATGCAACGGTGCCAGTGGACCGCCACGATCATGGTCGACCGGGCGTTGAGCCATGGACCGGCGCTGAGCCGCACCGTTTCGAGCGACAAGCAGTTTTCGGGCAGCGAGCATGGCGCCTGCACCCCCGGCCGCCAGCCGGGCGAGCGCAATCTGGCGCAGCATGAGGGCAAGATACGCGAGCATCTGGCGGCGGTTGCCGAACAGGATCGCGCTCCGTTGCTGGCTGAGCTTGATGCCGTTCGCAGCCTGGCGTCGAACTGAGATGCGGGGAGCGATGGCGTGCGGGATTTTGCTGTGCGCCAGCGCTTCCCCTGCCCTTGCGCAATATGGCGACGGCGTTTCCGCGACAGTCGAGGTCGCCAGCGAGGAGCGGCGCCGGGGGCTGAGCTGGAGCGACGGCGATCCGGTTGTGCGCGGATCGGTTTCGGTGGCTGTGGCGGAGGGGCTGAGCCTCGATGGCACGGCTGTCTCATTATGGGACAGCGCCCGGCATGGCGGGGCGGATGCGGCGGTCGATCTGGGCGCAGCTTATGGGCGGCAGATGGGCGGGTGGCGGCTTTCGGCTGAGGGGCGCTATCATCTGTTCCCAGGTGCTTCCGGGCAAGGCTATGGGGAGATCGGCGTGGGCGCGGGGTTCCTGATCGGGCCGGCCAGCGTCGATTTCAGCGGGAGTTATGCGCCCCGGCAATCGGCCATCGGCGGGGATAATCTCCATCTGTCGGCTTCGGCGGCGGTGGGGGTGCCGGGGACGCCCCTGACGGTTTCGGCCCGGCTTGGGCGGTCTTCGGGGAATGTGCGCGATCCGCTGCGGGCAGCGCGGTTGCGGCCGGATGGCGCTTATTGGGACTATGGGGTTGGCGTCGAGTATCTGAAGGGGCGCTGGATTGCCGGGCTGCGCTATGCGGATAGCAGCATCGATGGGCCGGGGGCGCGGCATGCCGGAGCTTCTTTGATCGGACGGGTCGGGTTTAGCCTTTAGCGATGCCGTGCCTGCGAAGGCATTCGAACGAGACAAGTGGCTCGTGAGAACCGAGTTCCATCGGCGGGACTGGGCTCCTGCCTCCTCAGGAGTACATTATCGTGATCGTGGGTCAGGGTTTCAGCGCCAACGCCACCAGATCGGCGGAGGAGACTCCGGCGGAACGCAGGAAGCCCTGATAAAAATCACAGCCTTCGCGGGAAAGAAGGTCGAGTTGCTGTTCGGTCTCCACGCCCTCCGCTATCACGCTGAGGCCCAGCGATTTGGCCATGTGGATCACGCCGCGCACGATGATGCGGTCCCGCGCCGTGCCCGCGATGTCCTGCGCCAGACCGCTGTCGATCTTCAAATAATCGAGCGGCAGGCTCTTCAGATAGGCGAGGCTGGAATAGCCGGTGCCGAAATCGTCCACCGCCACGGCCAGTCCTTCGGCGCGCAAGGCCGTCAGCAGCGCCGTCGCATTGTCGACATCTTCGATCAGGCCGCTTTCGGTGATCTCCACCGTCAGGCGCGAGCGGGGAAAGCCGCTGGTGTCCACCAGATTGAGGAATTGCGGCATGAAGCCGGGCTGGGCGATGTCCTCCGCCGTGACGTTGATCGACAGGCGCAGATGAGACAGCGCACGCGGCCAGGCGGCGGCCTGACGAAGCGCTTCGGCCTGAATATGCGCCGACAGCGGGAGCATATAGTCGGACCGCTCCGCCGTGGCGAACAGCATCCCCGCGCCCAGCGCGCCATATTGCGGGTGGTTCCAGCGGGCCAGCGCCTCGACCCCGATCATATGCTCGCCGCCGACCGGATATTGCGGCTGGAACAATATGGCGATCTCGCCGCGATGGAGGGCCAGGCGCAGATCGGTTTCCAACTGGTCGGCGTCGACCTGACGGCTGCGCTTTTCCGAGGAGAAGATGCGGATGCCCTCCCCTCCCCCGACCCTGGCGTCGGCCAGAGCGGTGCCGGCGCGGCGGATGAGGCGGGTCGCGTCATCGTCGGCGCGCGACTGGGCGATGCCGCAGCGGGCGGTCAGGCGGATGAGATGGTCGCCTGCGCTGAACGGACGGCCTATGGCGCCGATAAGCTGGCGGGCAAGGAAGGTCGCCTTTTCGGCGGCGGCGGCCTCCCCGGTCAGGCCGATCAGGAACTCCGTCCCGGCGATGCGCGCCACCATGGCTTCGGCGGCCATGTCGACGGTCATGCGCTCGATCCGGCGGGCGATCCGGCCCAGCAGCGCGTCGCCCACCATCTGGCCATAGGCGGCGTTCATCCGGTCGAACTGGCTGATCGAGAGCAGCAGCACCGTGGTCGCCAGCCCCTTGCGCCGTTCGAGCCAGTCGAGCGCCGCCGGGCGCGAGCGCAGGCCGGTAAGGTCGTCGCGGCCCGTCTCGTCATGGCCATGGGCGTCGGACAGCCATTCCACATCCGCCGCGACCACGCCGTCGATCAAGCGCAGATGATGGACCAGCCGGTCGCCGGGACGGCCCGGCGCGGCATGGGCGAAGGCTTCGGGACGGCCGGATCGCATCATGCCGCGCAACGCCGCGATCACCGAACGACGTTCCGATCGCGGCAGGCGGCGGATGAAACCGGCCGGATCGATGCTCCGTCCTTCCAGCCCGAGATGGCGGGCAAGATTGTCGCTGAGGCGGATGCCATCCCCCTCCCTCTCCCAGAACAGCGCATCGCCGCGCCGGATGCGCTGGGCCCGCCGGCTGTGCGTCGCGCCGCCCACCAGCCGGTCGACCAGCCGCTGGGCCGAGGCGAGCGTGGCGCACAGCTCGCCCAGCGCGAAAGGCGCGGCAAGGAAATGCGTGGCCCCGGCTTCCAGCAGGCGCGGCACGGCGGCGATGTCCTGCGCGTCGACCAGCGCGACCAGCGCGCCGCCGCCTGCATCCACCGCCGGAACTAGCGATGCGATCAGGCGGACGTCGCCGTCGCGCGCGCCGCGCATGTCGACCAGAGCGATCTGCGCGTCGCTGTGGAGGAAGCGTTGCGCGGCGTCGGTGGCGCGGCGGGCGGCGATGGCCCGCCAACCGGCGGTGCGCGCCTGTTGCGACAGCCCGTCGCGGTCGCCCGGCGACAGAATGAAGAGGCTGCGCTGTCCGTCCAGTGCGGTCTCGCCGCTCACATGATGCTCCCCGGGACGGCCCATCGCCCCCTCTTAATCCCTATCGGTTAGCGACCCGTTTACATTGTCGCAACCGGGTGACGCTTGCGCGGGGCAGGTCCATCGCCTAGCTAGGGCCTATGGAGAAGGTCGATAAGCAGATGGTCGATCCCGGGCGCGCGGCCTTGACCGACGCGCTTGGCCGCCGGATCAGCTATTTGCGGATTTCGGTGACGGACCGCTGCGACCTGCGCTGCCGCTATTGCATGGCGGAGCGGATGACTTTTCTGCCGAAGGATCAGGTGCTGACGCTGGAGGAGATCGCGCTGCTGGCCGACCTCTTCATTGCGCGGGGCGTGCGCAGAATCAGGCTGACCGGCGGCGAGCCGCTGGTGCGGCGCGACATTGTCGATCTGGTCCGCCGCATCGGACGGCATCTGGGCGAAGGGCTGGACGAGCTGACGCTCACCACTAACGGCACGAGGCTGACGCAGCATGCGCAGGCGCTGGCCGATGCGGGCGTGCGGCGGATCAACGTCAGCCTGGACAGCCGCGATCCCGACCGCTTCGCCCATGTGACGCGCAACGGTGACATCCGGCTGGTGTTCGAGGGGCTGGAGGCGGCGCGGGCCGCCGGGCTGGCGGTGAAGATCAACATGGTGGCACTCAAGGGCGTCAATGAGGATGAGATCCTGCCGATGCTGCATTGGTGCGACCGCCAGGGCTTCGACCTGACGCTGATCGAAACCATGCCGCTGGGCGAAACCGGGGAAGACCGCACCGATCATTATCTGCCGCTGACGAGCGTGGCCGAAGCCATCGGGCGGCAGCATGCGCTGACCCCCATCGCGCACCGCACCGGCGGACCGGCGCGCTATCATGCGGTCGAGGGGCTGGGCGTGCGGCTGGGGCTGATCACGCCGCTGACCCGGAATTTCTGCGCCGACTGCAACCGCATGCGCATGACCTGCGAGGGCAAGATCTTCATGTGCCTGGGGCATGAGGATCATGTCGACCTGAAATCCGCTTTCCGCGAGGGCGGGGCGGCGGCGGTGGAGCCGCTGATCGACCGGGCGCTGCGGTTGAAGCCGGCGGCGCATGACTTCCGCATCGGTGCGGGCGCCGCGGCGGCGGTGCGGCGGCATATGAGCGTGACCGGCGGATGACCGAAGAGGTTCGGCGCGCCCTCGTCGCCTCCCCCAGCCCGGCCGCCAAGGCGGCGGAGGAGAGGCTGCGCGCGACCTATGACTTCGTGCCGGTCGAACAGGCGGACATGATCATCGCGCTGGGCGGCGACGGCTTCATGCTCCAGACGCTGCACGCCATGTTGGAGGGACGGCGGATTTTGCCGGTATTCGGCATGAACCTGGGCACGGTCGGCTTCCTGATGAACGAATGGCGGCTGGAACGGCTGGAACAGCGGATCGAGGCGGCCAAGCCGTTCAAGGTCAATCCGCTGCGCATGACCGTCGATACGGTGGATGGGGAGCGATTCTCCATCCCCGCCATCAATGAAGTGTCGCTGCTGCGCGAAACGCGCCAGACCGCCAAGCTGGAGGTGAAGGTCGACGAGCGCACCGTGCTGCCCGAACTGGTGTGCGACGGGGTGTTGGTGGCGACGCCGGCCGGATCGACGGCCTATAATCTCTCCGCCCATGGGCCGATATTGCCGCTGGGATCGGCGCTGGTGGCGCTGACGCCGATCAGCCCCTTCCGTCCCCGGCGCTGGCGCGGCGCGATTCTGCCGGAAAATACCGCGATCCAGTTCACCGTGCTCGATCCCGTTAAGCGCCCGGTCAGCGCCGTGGCCGACCAACGCGAAGTGCGCGACATCGCGCAGGTCGAGGTGAAGATCGACCGGGCGACGCCGCTGACGCTGCTTTTCGACCCGGAACATACGCTGGACGACCGGATCGCGGCGGAACAGTTCATCGCGTAAAGATTCCGTCATTTGGCGCTTGCCATTGCCGGAAAGCCGCTGCTATAGGCGCGGCCTGCCCGGCGGAAGCCAGGCCGCTCCCCGATAGCTCAGCGGTAGAGCATTCGACTGTTAATCGAATGGCCGTAGGTTCGAATCCTACTCGGGGAGCCAATTTTCATCCGGCGGCTGAGGCCCGGAAATCCCCATGATCATGCGGCAGCCTTACGCGTTCGCTCGGATTGCGACATGGGCTTGTTTCGGATCGGGATTGTCATTCATTTTTTTGAGGCGCGAGGGTTTCCAGACCCTTGCCATTTGCCGAAAGCCGCTGCATATGCGCGGCCTGCCCGGCGGAAGCCGGGTCGCTCCCCGATAGCTCAGCGGTAGAGCATTCGACTGTTAATCGAATGGCCGTAGGTTCGAATCCTACTCGGGGAGCCACATTTTCCAAGCTTTCAGACCGCCTCGCAGATTCTGCGGACGAAGCGCTATCACCATTCATGGAAAGTCGCGAACAACGCGCTGGGGGGCCTGAGCGCCGTTCGGAACCAGCAGGTAAAGCGGCTTTCCGCATCTGGCGATTACAGGCAGAAAGGCCTTGCGGGCCAAAGCGGATGCACAGTCGGCCAAGGACTGCCGATCAGAATGAGCGGACCACATCTGTCATGACGGAAGATTATGATGCCATCGTCATCGGAGGCGGCCATAACGGCCTGACGGCGTCGCTCGACCTGGCGCGGGCAGGATGGTCGGTGCTGCTTCTGGAAGCGCAGGCGGCCGTGGGCGGAAGCGCGACGACGGTCGACTCGCGCATCGGCGGCTTTCGCTACAGCCCCCACGCCAACTGCTTTCTCTTCGCAGATATTATGCCCGACCGGATTGCGCCCAGGACGTTACGCGTGCCCATGCACCAGCCGGAGGCGCAGCTTGGCGTCGCGTTCGCGGATGGCCGGCCGCCGGTCATTCTTCACCGCCCGGACCTTCTGTCGCGGACGGTTGAAAGCTTCGCGGCCTATTCCCGGAAGGATGGCGCCACCTATGCCGAGCTCAAGCGCCGCTCCGCGCCTTTAGGGGCCGTCATCCGGAACGGCTTATATCATGCGCCGGACCCGCAATGGTTTGCGGGACAAGCCGATGCGGTGCGAAAGGCCTATAAAGGCCATTGCGGGAGAGGTCCGCTCGGACAAGGCAGCGCGCGAACCCTGATCGACCAACTGTTCGAGGCACCTGAGGTTCGTATCCTTCTCTATCACCTCGCCACCGAGACGGGCGTCGGGTTGGAGGAACGCGGCAGCGACATCGCCTTTCTTGGCTATTCATTATGGATCGCTGGACGTTGGCGCCTCCCGCTGGGCGGCATGGGAGCCTATGCGGAAGCGCTGCGCGAGGCAGCGATCGCTTCGGGAGTCCGGATTGCCGGGTCGACTCCGGCGCGCCGGATCATGGTGGACGCTGGGCGCGCCGTCGGCGTGGAGACGGCGGACGGCGCAATCATCGGCGCGTCCCGCGCCATTCTGGCGGCGGTTCCCTTGCTGGACATGTTCGACGCCCTGCTGGACGCCGAAGCCATTGCGCCGGGCATGCGCGACGAATTGGCGGCCTTCCGGCGGCAGCGGCCCGCATCGATCGCAAGCACCGTCTTCTGCCTGGCAGGGCAACCGCGCTACAAGTCGGCGCAATATGATCCCGACATCGATGCCTGTCTCAAAACGGTCGTGGGGCATGAATCGCCCGCCGATGTGCTGCAACAACAGGCCGACCTGCGCGCCGGCCTGCTGCCAAGGCCAGCCGGCGTGGTCCGCGTGCACAGTCTCTGGGATCCGCCGCAAGCCCCGCAAGGGCGGCATATCGCGGTGGTCGACAGCAATTTTCCGGCCACGGACATCATGGACGCGGATAAGTGGAACATGGTCGAGGCGGCTTTCCCTCGGGCGTTCCTGGACATGTGGGCCAGCTACCGGTCCGACCAGGCCGACCCGCCCTTGGCGATGTCATGCGATCTCTCATCGTCCTTCGAGCGGCGCATGCTCATGAAAATGGGCGCGGCCCAATATCGCGGCGGTCTGGAGGGGCTCTATCTGGCTGGCCCGGGCATCTATCCCGGCGGCGGCGTCCATGGCGCTTGCGGCGCTAACGCTGCCCACGCGGTTTTGACCGATCATCGCGCGCATTCGAAGACTCGGTCTGCGGGGACGGCCAAAGCATTCCGGCGCTGAGACGCCCGCTTCGTCAAACGACGGAACGGCCGCCGGCCGGCAACGCCCTATTCCTCACGATTCCCCGGCGGCATTCCGCTATGCTGCGCCCCGCAAATCTCGGCCTTCGCGGGACTGATTTCGCTTGCGCCGCCCAGTCAAAGGAACTTTTTCTGAATAATAAAAATTGGATTTGATAAAAAGAATATTTTATGGCAGACCCATATTCGAAAGAGTGCGCCATTCCAGCGCGCCGAACAAGGAGGGGAAGATGCCCAAGAAATGGCTTTCGTCCGTCGCAACAATGGCCCTGCTGGCCGGCGGCGCCGCGCATGCGCAAGCGACCGGAGGCGACGCGTCCGTCGTGCCTTCCGGCAGTGATTCGACGGTCAGCGACATCGTCGTCACCGCGCTCAAATCCAGCCGCTCGGTCCAGTCGACCCCCGCGACCGTGACAGTGGTCGACCAGACCAGGCTCGCCATCGCGGCGGTCTCCAACCTGATCGACATTGCGAAGGTCGCCCCGGCGCTCAACACATCCGTTTCGCCGGACGCCTATCAATTCGTCGCCACGATGCGCGGCCTGGGGTCGCAGCCGGGCAATCCGTCCTTCGACGCTTCGGTCGCGACCTATCTCAACGGCGCCTTTCTGGCGCGGGACCGGGAATTGAGCGTATCGCTGTTCGACGTGAGCACGATCGAGGCGATCAGCGGCACGCAGGCCGCGCTCCTCGGCAAGAACAGCAGCCTGGGCGCGATCAACGTCGTCACCGTGAAGCCCGGAGATAAGCTGGCCTTCAGCGGCCGCTACGAACATGAATTCAAGCTCGACTCCGACCGTATCGAGGCTGCGGTAGACCTCCCGCTTTCGGACGCGTTCAAGGTTCGGGTCGCAGGCTTCTACGAAAGCCGTGGCGGCCCCCTGCGCGAAGTCATCAGCGGCCAGGAACAGCGCGACCGCACCGGCGGCGGGCGCATCACGGCGGTCTGGACTCCCTCCGATCGCCTGGACGTCACCGCGATGGGCCAGATTGTCAGCGGCGTTTCCAACGGACCCAACACCCAGCAGATCGTGATCTCGGGCACCGCGCCCGAGACGCTCGCCGCTTCATTCGGCTTCCCGAACAGCATCACCACCCAATATGGCCGTTCGGCGCAATATTCGCCCGCGCTCGGCCTGACGCGGCACGGGACGCTGAATGCGCGGCTGGGCGTGTTGACGGCCAATTACGGGATTGGCGACGGAACGCTCACATCCCAGACCGCTTATTCCAAATCGCGGGCGAACCTGACGCAGAACAGCACCTATCTGCCCGGCGATGCCCTGCTCGCCTTCATTCCGGACAAGTCGCGGCAGTTCACCCAAGAACTGCGCTATGCGTCCGCGGTCGGCTCCCGCTTCGATTATATCGCCGGCATCTTCTATCTGAAGGGGCATTATCGGCAGGTCCAGACGCAGGCCGCCGACTATCCGCTGGGAACGACGCCGATCCCCTTCCCCGTCACCGGGACGAGCGCCACCAATTTCAAGCAGACCAACGAGGCGATTTCCGGTTTCGCGCAGGGCAATTACCACATCACCGATCCGCTGACCTTCACGCTCGGCCTGCGTTACACCCGGGAAAAGAAGACCGCGGATCTCTCACGCGATCTGGTCGTTCCGGGGACCTATTCGCTGTTCCTCGCTCCGCCGGTCGCGCCCTTCACCCTTTCGGCGGTGACGAAGAGCCTCGATGGATCGGTGGGGCTGACCTATAAGCCCAGCAGCGACATCCTGCTCTACACGACCTTTGGGCAAGGGACGAAGCCGGGCGGTTTCGCGACCGCCGTCAGCGATCTTACCCAAGCTTACTATAAGCCGGAGCGCGCACGTACGGCGGAGGTCGGCTTCAAGCTGAGGCTGCTCGACCGGCGTCTCACATTGAATGGCAGCTATTTCCATACGCGGGTGCGCAACTTCCAGGTCGTCAATTTCGACGGCCAGAATTTCGTCGTCTTCAATCAGAATGTGGCGAGCGACGGTTTCGAGTCCCAGGTGAATTGGGAAGCGTCCAGGAACCTGCATTTCTACTGGAACAATATCTACGCCAACGCCCGCGATGCGCGGACCGGCGTGCGCATTCCCTACGCGCCGCGCTGGTCCGGCCTGGTCGGAGGCACGTGGGAGCATGATGTTTCCAGCAGCCTGCGCGCCGAACTCGACGTGAATATGGACTATCGATCGAAGGTGATCTCGCTGACCGAAGTCAAGGATGTCCCCTATCTGACGCCGCCGCTCGCCGCCTTGCACCGGCTTAACGTCAGCATCGGCGTCGGGGGCGAAGACAAGAGCTGGAATCTGCGCCTGATCGGGCAAAATCTGACGAACCAGCATGTCTATGGCTTCGCCTTCCCGATCCCCTTCGTCGCCGCGCCTCCAGGCGAGCAGAGCAGCCTTGGCGTCCCGCTGAATCCCCGGACGATCAAGCTGCAATTCAGCATCAAGATGTGAAGCCGAGAGCAGATAGGAGAAAATATTCATGCGGCAGGCAACGCCCCATCATCGCCTGGATTGTGTCGAAAGCATCTTCCCTTTCCTATCTGCCTCCAGGCGATCATGGCCGTGCCACGGCGCGGCGCGGAGGCGGAACTGACCATGGCGACGCTGCTGCCCGACGCGCCGGTGCTTGATCTCGACCTGTTCACCGACGCAAGCCTTCAAAATCCCTTCAAGGATTATCGGACCATCCGCGACGCTGGCCCCGCCGTCCGGCTGCGTCGGCCCGATGTCTATGCGATCGGCCGCTTCGCGGACGTCCAGGCGGCGCTGAGGGCGTCCGACCGGCTGATCAGCGGCGAAGGGATTGGCTTCAATGACGGTTGGAATAGCGCCGGACGGGGAACGAATGTCATCCAGACGGACGGCCCCGTCCATGCGCGCATGCGCACGACCATCATGCGGCCGCTCGCGCCCGCCAAGCTTCGCGAAGCGCGCGACGGGCTGAAGCAATTGATCGTGAAACGCGTCGACGGCCTGCTGGGCATGGGGCAGTTCAACGCGATGAAGGCGCTTGCCTCTTTCCTGCCGGTCGAGGCCGTCTCGCATCTGGTCGGCCTTCCGGAAAGCGGGCGGGAGCGCATGCTCGATTGGGCAGCGGCGACCTTCAACCTCATCGGTCCGGACGTCGACGAGAAGGACGTGAACGTCTGGGCAGAGGCGCGCGCCTTCATGGCGAGCCTCACCCCTGCGAACGTTCGAACCGGCAGTTGGGCCGGCGATCTGTTTGCCGCGGTCGACAGCGGCAAGCTGTCGATGGTCGAAGCCATGTCCGCGATCAGCGCCTATGTCTTCCCCAGCCTGGACACGACCATTTTGGCGAAGGGGCATCTGCTGCATGATCTGGCGACCCATCCGGAGCAATGGACCCAGTTGAAGGAACGGCCCGACAAGGTTCCCGCGGCCGTGCTGGAAAGCGTGCGGCGCAATTCGGTCCTCCGCTGGTTCGGGCGCGTGGCGACCGAGGATTATGATGCGGGCGGGACGATCATCCCCAAAGGCTCGCGAGTGATGCTGCTCTATGGCTGCGCCAACCGGGACGAGCGGCGCTACGAAAATCCGGACCGGTTCGACATTGATCGCGACGCCCGCGATCAATTGGCCTGGGGCACGGGGCCGCATATGTGCGCGGGCATGCATCTGGCGCGCCTTGAAATGGAAGTCATGCTGGAGGCGCTGATCGAGGCGGATGCGACCTTGATCGCGGGAACGCCTGTAGCGGGAGTCAATCGCGGCCTGTTCGGCTATATTGATCTGCCGCTTCGGCTTGAAGGCAAGCGCGGCGGGACAAGCTGAAGGTTGGGGATGCCATCTATGAACCTGCAAGACTATGAATCGTCCGATCCTGCCGCGGTTGCGCCGGACTCGCCCCCTTCCTTCCAGCCTGGGCCCGTGCGTCTTCCGATGCCGGGATCGATGCCGCCGCTGGAGAGCAAGATCGACTATGAAGCGCTTCGGCAGCGCCGCATGGCCGAGGTCGATGAGGAGACGATGCTCATCAACCTGCCCTTCGGCACATTGCCGCCGGGAGTCGAGCCCGCCCCATGGCCTGACCCGCATGTCCTGGCCCCCGGCCTGAAGGCCTGGAACGTCGACGTGCCCTGTCCCGCCGGGCCTTTGCCGATGCGCATCTACATGCCGGAGAAGCGGACCGGCCCGATCGGCCTTTACCTCCACACCCATGGCGGCGGCTGGGCGGGATTCGACGGCCTTGACAATTGCGACACCCAGAACAGCAGCTACGCGCTCGATTGGGGTTGCGCCGTCGCGCAGCTCGACCATCGCGTTTCCTGGAAAGCGAAGTTCCCCGCGCAGGTCGAGGATTGCTTCGCGGCCTATCAATATATTCTGGAAAAGGCGGACGAACTTGACGTGGATCGGACCAGGATCGGCATCGGCGGGGGATGCACTGGCGCGAACATCGCAACCGTCGTCTCGCTGATGGCGCGCGACGCCGGCATCCAGAAACCGGCGGTGCAATGGCTGTGGACGCCGGTCTTCGACACCCGGAACAACACCGCCTCCTACGAGGAGTTCGCGAACTACAGCCTGACCCGCGACGTGGCGGAGTCGGTGACGCGCCTCTATTTGCGATCCAAGGAGGACACATTCGACTGGCGCGCATCACCGATGCTGGTCCCATCCGTGGAGGGGCTGTCCCCGGCTATCATCTGGGCGGGCGAGTGGGAAATCCTTCGGGACGAATCCCGCGCCTTTGCCGCCCGGTTGCGCGAGGCGGGGGTCGACGTGACCTATATAGAGGGGCAGCAACAGCCGCATGCGGGCATATACGGGATCAATCCGAAAACCGGGCAGCCCACCCGCTATTCGCAGGAAACCCTGCCAAAGATCAACGCCCTCATGCGCAACTATATCGGCCCGGACAGCTAAAGCGGATACCAAGGTCGCGTGGACAAATTCGGAATGTCGGGAAATGGCCAATCCAAGACATTCCCCTCCCGCAGGCGGGAGGGGTTAGGGGTGGGTGCGAGCGCAGCGAGCTTCCAGCTTAGCCGTTGAAAATCGCCGCTGATGTCGCGCCAGCCCACCCCCTAGCCCCCTCCCGCCTGCGGGAGGGGGAATGTCCTGAATCCACCCAAATCAGTCCAGCGAGCCTTGGAATTTGCCACGCCGCCTAGGGCCAATCGACGTGCAGCCCCGACGGCCTGCCAATGGCACTTGTATGTGCTTCCGGCGCTCACATACTTCGAGTGCGCTGCATTCCGGGTTACGGAAACCACCATTTTCGGTTCACCCTGAACTGAATGTCGATCGGTCCTAACCGTAAAGGGCCGCATATTCGGCGGCATAGGGGGCGTAGCTTTCCTTGATCGACGCCAGGTTGAGCAACATCTCAGCGACGCGTTTCCGGGTTCCGGGGCGGTACAGGGTGGAGCGCATCCAGACGCTCTCGGTCCGGCGGCTGCTCGACAGGAACACGACCTCGCGCTCAATGTCATAGTCCTCACTGACATGAATAGGCCCATCGTGGAGCCGGATTTCCTGATCGGCAAACAGCCCCACGACCGGCCCCCGCGCAGGATAACCATCGTCCCGCGCCGTATATTGCATGAGGACGCTGATCATCTCCATCGGGACGATCGGCCGCTCGAATCCGTTGCCGGCCTTCTCATAGAGCGGCGAGGGTTCGGTGATCCGCATCAGCTTCTCCGCAAGAGTGAAGGGATATAGAGCGCCCATATGCTGGTCGAAATCCATCCGCACATGATTGCGCGGGGTGCGCTGGCCGATCCTGGCATCGGCCAGGATCACCGGATCGGTGAGCGGCGTGAGCTCGTCGAGACGCGCATCCAATGCGGAGGCCGGGAAATCCGGGCCGACCGAGGCTGTGCCGCGCAGGATTTCCGTGCCATCCTCCCGCAGCATCCAAATTTCGGCCAGGGCGCCGCCCGCCTCCGGACGACGCAGATAGGCTCTCACCAGCTCGCCCTCGAACACGGGCGCGCGATAATGGGCCGAGAGGCAGCCATGGGTGAGAAAGCGATCACCCCAGACCGCGCATGCGAGCGGCGCGAATTGGCTGAAATGGGTCGGTCCTTCGATCGTGCCGCCCTTGAAGCCGATCGCCTGGGCGGTGGCGTCATCATGGATCGAGGCGTGGCCCCCGTCATCCTGCACGGCCAGCATCTGCCGCGGCGCGCGAAACGGCCCGGCCAGCACCCCTGCATTCTCCTCCAGGGAGGTCGCAAACAGCATTGGTCTCTCCTTCAAACCTTGTCCATTCCATCGGCGGCCGGCATTGCGGCTTCCGCCCTTCCCCGCTCCTGCCGCGTCGGCAGAGCCGACTGCCCCCGCGCCCCGCCTTGTCCACGAAAGCGCCCGGCCATCGCCACATAATCTTCCAGGCATTCGGGATTCGCCATCGCCGCGGGCTCGACGATCCGGCTGAGCGGCGCGCCTTCGAACAGGCGTTTGACGGGAAGCTCCAGCTTCTTGGACGACAAGGTCCGTGGAATGGCGCTCGCGAAGATCACCTCATCCGGGACGAAGCGCGGCGACAAGCCTGTCCGGATCGCGTCCTTGATCCGGCTGACAAGGGCTTCGCCCGCATCGGAAGAGGCCGCGGGCACGATGAACAGCAGCAACCGGCTGTCATCGCCCTCCATGCGAACGTCGATCACCAGGGAATCGACGACGCCGTCCAGCCCCTCGACCGCCGCGTAGATTTCGCTGGTGCCCATCCGGTGCCCGGCGCGATTGATCGTCGCATCGCTGCGCCCGAAAATCTCGCAGCTTCCGTCGGGCAGGATCTTCAGCCAATCGCCGTGCCGCCAGACTCCTTCGAAATGTTCGAAATAGGATTCGCGATAGCGCGCGCCATCGGCGTCTCCCCACAGGAAGAGCGGCATGTTCGGCATCGGTTTGGTGCAGACCAGTTCCCCGACCTCATCGACGACCGCAACGCCATTCTCGTCCCAAGCCTCGACCGCCGCCCCGAGCTGGCGGCATTGCAGCCGTCCGGGAGCGGCCGGCAATTCGGGATTGCCCGCGCAGAAAGAGCCGCAAATGTCGGTGCCGCCGGAACTGTTGAACCACCAGATGCCGGGCCTTCCAGCCTCCGCCAGACGATCCGAGATCGACGTCTGGACTCCGGCGGGTAGAGGAGAGGCCGTGCTTCCCAGGGCGCGAAGCGCGGAGAGATCACCGACGGCGCGGAAGTCGACCGCCTCCTTCTCGCATAATGTATAATATTGCGCGCCGGAGCCGAAGAAGGTGACGCGGTTCCGTGCCGCGAAGCGCCAGAGCAGCCCCCAGTCGGGCGCCTGGCGAGCGCCGGTCGGGCTGCCGTCGAAGATGCAGATGGTCGTTCCGCTCAACAGACCGCTGACCTGCGAGTTCCACATCATCCAGCCGGTGGAACTGAACCAGTGGAAACGCTCGCCGGGCGTGCGCGCCTCATAGCTCGCGCCAAGATCGGAGTGGAGCCGGGACGCTGCCGCGCCAAGCAGGATGCCGCCATGGCCATGGACCAGCGCCTTGGGCTTTCCGGTCGTGCCGCTTGAATAGACGATCCAAAGCGGATGATCGAACGGCAGCCATTCAGGGTCGGAGGCTTCGTCCATGGACGGACTTTGCGCCAGCATGGAATCGAACGCGATCGCATCGTCGATCGTGCCCACGGCATGCCCGGATCGAACCAGCACGAGGGCTTCCAGACTTGGCAAGGCTTGCCGCAATTGTTCGACCGTCTCGGTCCGATCGATCGCCTTTCCGCCATAATAGACGCCGTCCGTCGCGATCAGGACGCGCGGTTCGATCTGCCTGAAGCGGTCGAGAATGGCGGGCACCCCCATGTCCGGCGCGCATATCGCCCAGATCGCGCCGATGGAGGCGCAGGCAAGGAAGCTGATGATCGCCTCCGGCCGGTTGGGAAGATAGGCGACGACGCGATCCCCCTTGCCGACGCCCAGCGCGCGGAGGGAGGTTGCGAAGGCGGCGACGCGGTCGCGAAGCTCGGGCCATTCAATGGTTTCAACCGGTCCCCGCTCATCCTCCGCGATGATGGCCGGATGTCCTGCGGCATGGGCCCTGTCGACATGGCGCAGGACGTGCCGCGCATAATTGACTTGCGTCCCCGCGAACCACCGCGCCCCCGGCATCCGGTCCGTTTCGATGATCGCCGTGGGCGCGCTGGGGGATTCGATGCCGTCGAAATCCCAGACCGTTCGCCAAAATTGCGCCGGCGCTTCGACCGACCAGCGATGCAATGCCTCGAAATCGGCAAAGGCCTGCCCCGCCGCCTTGCCCGCCTGCTCGCGGAATATCTTCATCAGCGGCATGCGCGTCATTCAGATGGACTCCTTGGGATAGGCGGCCAGGTGGTCGCGCATGGCGCGCTGGAAGGCCGGCCGATCGGCGCAGCGCGCCATATAGGCGCTCAGCACCGGATATTCCGCGACGAGCGGCGTGTGCCTCAGCATATCGAGCACGCTGCGCATCATGATGTCCGCGCCGGTGAAGCGCCCCACCAGATAGTCCTTACCCTCAAGCGCTTCGTTCAGTGCCGACAGGCGCATCTGGACAACCTTTTCCGTCATCGGGCGGATTTTCTGATCGGCGTCGCGGTCGATCGGAAAGAAGTCGATGCGGCCAAGCGTTCCGACCGTCCATTCCAGCGTCGTCGCCGCGGCGCAGATCCAGGCGGTGGCCTGCGCTTTCCCGGCGCGGTCGCGTGGCAACAGCACGTCGCTGCGCTCACCCAGATGAAGGATGATGGCGGCGGATTCGAAGATGGCGAGGCCGTCTTCCTCGACAATGGCGGGGATTTTCCCGAACGGGTGGATTGCGCGATATTCGGCGCTGCCCAGCCCCTCCCGGCTGACGAGCCGCGTTTCATAGGGCAAGCCCGCCTCTTCCAGCGCCCAACGCGCCCGGATGTCGCGGACCGTGCCATGCGCGAACGCGTCATGGAAATTGCAGGCATAGAGGGTGATCATGGTTGCTTCCTCATCTTAGCCTTCGAAACCGACGAAAATGGCCGCCTCATCCACGGACCTGCGCCGCGAGACGACGGCATTGGCCGGAAAGCCGTCGTCGGGCCAACCCATCGCCACGCAGATCATGATCACCTGATCCTCGGGAATCCCGGCCTGTTCGCGAACGACCGGAGATTGCATCACGCCCTGGCTGTTGATCACGCAGCCCAGGCCACGCGACCAGGCGGCATTGACCAGCGCATTGGTGACAGCGCCGCAATCGAACGGCCCGATGTCGCCGCCATGGATGGAGCGATCATAGGTCACGACGATCGAAATCGGCGCGTCGAACTGGCGAAACCCCCGCAATATCCAGTCCTGCCGCCGTTCCTGATCGTGCCGGTCGATGCCCATCGCGCCGAATAGCTGTTTGGCGACCTCTACCTGCCGTTCGCGATGCGGCCCCTCATAGGCGCCGTGGCTGCGAAATTCGCGGGAATCGGGCACCCCGCCGAGCGTCCGCTCCGTATTGCCTGCGCGGATGCGCTCCAGCGGTTCGCCGGAGACGACGAAGAAATGCCACGGCTGCGTATTGTAGGAGGAAGGCGCGCGCATGGCGAGCGCGATCACCTCCTTGACCAAGTCCACGGAGGGGCGCTCTGGCCGGAAGCCGCGGATGCTGCGGCGACCGAGGACGACGTCGTCGAATGAAGGAATGACACTCATCAAAAGGCTCTGCCCATTTCAAGAAGAAGTGAAGGACAGCCTGCCCGGCTGCCGCTCGCGATCGGCCTTCGGCGTCATCCCCGCCTGGGATCGATCAGGAATTTCTCGCCCGTCGCCTTGCGCTCATAGGCCCGCAGCACGTCGGGTTGCAGGGCTTCGGCCAGTCCGATGACGCGGGTGTAGTTGCTGGCGAAGGTCGTCGTCAGTTCATCGACCACGCGCTGGCGCAATCGCTTCTCCACCTCCGGACCCGCTTTCCTGAGGAAGAAGTTCAAGAGCCAGCCGGAGACGCTCCACTCATAGCCGAGCGGGCGGCGATTGATGACGGTCGGTCCGAAATCCAATGTTCCATAGATATAGAGTTGCTTGAACGTGTCCGAGCCATAGCGGCTATATTCGGTCATCTTGCGCGCCGCCGCCTCTTCCATCGCCTGCAGGATTTCGGCGCCGAGGGTTCCGCCGCCGATGGGATCGAACGCCACGGTCGCCCCGGTTTCGGAAATGGCAGCGACAAGCCGCTGATGGAAATCATCGTCCCGCGAGTTGAGGACGATCTGGGCGCCGATCTCCTGAAGGACCGCGACCTGCTGCGGCGAACGGACGATATTGATCAGCGGAACGCCGTCAGCGAGGCAGATGCGCTGCACCATCTGGCCGAGATTCGAGGCGGCGGCGCTATGGATGATCGCCTTGTGCCCTTCCCTTCGGGCCGTCTCGACAAAGCCAAGGGCGGTCAGCGGATTGACGAACATCGAAGCGCCGTCGGCGGCGGTCGCGCCCGCGGGAAGCGGCGTCACGTCCTGGGCGCGGATCTTGCGATAAT
Source organism: Sphingobium sp. 15-1 (assembly GCF_013375535.1). Classification (GTDB taxonomy): domain Bacteria; phylum Pseudomonadota; class Alphaproteobacteria; order Sphingomonadales; family Sphingomonadaceae; genus Sphingobium; species Sphingobium aromaticivastans. The sequence continues at coordinate 705,727 of NZ_JABXJG010000001.1, read as the reverse complement.
CCGCGTACATCGCGCCGCCCAGCAGGCCGACAAGCTTGCCCTCAAGACCCCTGGCGTTCTTGCCCGCCGCCACGACGGTCCCCGCCCCCTCATTCCCGACGGGCAGCGACTGGTCGATGCGGGCCGCCATGGCTTTCAACCGCGCTTCCGGAACGTCGAATAGGAGGCCGGGGCCCTCGCCCTCGACTTCGCGCAGGGTCGAAAGGTCGGCTGGCCCCAGCAACAGCCCAAGGTCGCTGGGGTTGATCGGCGCGGCCTCGACGCGGACGATGATCTCATCATCGGCGGGGTCGGAAATCGCCACCTCTTCGATGCTGAGGGTGAGCGTGCCGTTCCCGGCGATGGTGGATCGCAGTTCGCGCCCCTGGAAGGTCATTGTCGTCTCCGCTTGCAAGCGTTTTGATTGGGCCTCGCCGGAGCGAGGCGTGGCGCATCGGGGCGATGCCCGATGCGCCACCGCGCAACTGTCACTCGCCGCCAGCGAGCAACGGATGCTTGGGCCCCCACTGCGTTCCCAGAAGATCCTCGATATTGCCGGTCCCGGTCGGGTCGTCGGCCGTGTGCAGATCGCCGTCCGTCCAATGCTCCAACTCAAAGCCCTGCGGATCGCGCCAATAGTCGAAAATCTGACTGCCCAGCTTGTGCCGGCCGACGCCCCAGGCATGCTCGCGCTTGCGCTCCTTGAGATAGGAGTGCCCCTTCATGAGATCGTCGAAGCCGTCCACCTCGAACGCCGCATGGCCAAAGCCCGGCCCGTCCGGCGGCGCGATCATCGCCAGCGTGTGGTGGTCCGTCGGCGTCGCCCCCCTATCGACACGCATGAAGGCGCCGATCGGCGCGTCGGGTTCCACCTCCACCTGATCGGACGGGATCAGCCCCAGACGTTCTTTGTACCAAGCGGCGGAGGTCGCGAAATTCCCGACCATGATCATGGCATGGCCCAGCCGGCGGACATGCGACGGCGCCGCCTCGATCCGGACCGGGGCGCGCAGACGGCGGCGCTGGCCAAGGGAATTGAAAGGGGTCTCCTGCGGATAAGGCTCCGGCTCACCGAAGGTCTGATCCGCGATCACGTCGACCAGATTGCCGTCAGGGTCGGTGAGGCGGACGAAGACGCCGCCGCCCGGCGTGTCGGCGGTCTGCACCGACAAGCCCTCATGAGCGGCAAGCTGCTCCACATCGGCGCGCGATTTCGCCCGGAACCCCAGCCCGACGAAGCGTTTCTCGCCTTTCTCCGTGACGTGGACGAAGGGCGCGCCGTCGGTACCCTTTGCATAGAGCCTGCCGTCCTGCTCGACGCACTTCAGACCGAAGTCTTCGAGAAAGGACCGGATTTCGCCCAGATCCGGTGCCTGGAATCGAACGAAAGCAATATCCTCGACCTTGATCACACTCATAAAAACCTCCTGATGATTTCCAAGATTCCGGGCTGATTTTTCCAGGGACAAGGTCATGGGCGACGCCTTCGGGAGCGCCGCCAGCCGATCGCATCATGATGCAGCAGACGCCTTTTATGGCCGCCTCCTCTCCCTTTCCGCCTTTCTTCAGCCGGCGACGCCAGCCTTATGTTCAGCACGAGTTAAGGCATAAAACTATTTTTTTGCTATGCCAATAGTTTTTTCTGGCTTATGCAGTGTCTCGGAATTTGCGGGGGCCGGGACCGTCCGGCAGCCATAAGGGAGAATAGATATGCGACTGGTTCGGTTCGACACGGCGGGTATGCCGCGGCTTGGGGTGGTGCGGGGCGAAACGGTCGTGCCGCTGGATGGCCTGGCCGATCATTTTCCCACCATGCTTTCCATCGTGGCGGCCGGCGATGACGCGCTGGACGCCATCCGCGCCTTTGCGGAGGCCAATGCCGGCAGCGCTGTCCCGCTGGATGGGCTGAAGCTGCTCGCGCCCATCGAGCGGCCGGAAAAATTCTTGGCGATAGGGATGAACTATCGCAAGCATATGGAGGAAGCCAAAAGGCTGGGCGCGCCGGTTCCGACCAACCAGTTCTGGTTCAACAAGCAGACCAGTTGCATCGTCGGTCCCTTTGACGACACGGACCCGGGCGTCAGCGAAGCGGTCGATTATGAAGTCGAGCTGGGCGTGATCATCGGCAAGACGGCGAGGCATGTGAGCGTCGAAGACGCGAAGCATCATGTGTTCGGCTATGTCGTGTGCAACGATGTTTCGGCGCGCGACTGGCAAACGCATGCACCCACCTTCACGGTCGGCAAGTCGTTCGATACGCATGGGCCGATCGGCCCGTGGATCGTGACGGCCGACGAGATTCCCGATCCGCATGTCCTGGGGCTGCGCTGCTACGTCAATGGCGAGCTGCGGCAGGACAGCAATACGGGCGAGCTCGTCTATAATGTCTGGCAGCAGATCGCCTATCTTTCGACCGCCTTCACCCTCAATCCCGGCGACTTGCTGGCGACGGGCACGCCAAGCGGCGTCGGCGTGGCGATGGTGCCGCCGCGTTTCCTGCAGACGGGGGATGTCGTACGCTGCGAAGTCGACGGGATCGGCGCGATCGAGAACCGGGTGATCGCGCCGGCAAAGGCCTGATCGCCGTCCAGCGATGGCAACCATAAGAATAAGGTGTGGGGATGACTGATGTTCTGATCGTTGGCGCGGGGCCGGTCGGCCTTGCCGCCGCCATCGAACTGGGAATGCGCGACATTTCGGTTCTGCTGGTCGAGCAAAATGCGCGCGGGGGCCTGGCTCCCCGCGCCAAGACCACCAATGTGCGGACCCGCACGCATCTCAGGCGGTGGGGGATAGCCGGCCGGCTGGCGGAGGAATCGCCGTTCGGCATCGACTATCCGAACAATATGGTCTTCCTCACCCGGCTTGGCGAAGGGGGTCATGAGCTTGCCCGCTTTGCCGACGCGTTCAATGCCGCGCCGGTCCGGTCGGACCTCTACCCTGAACATGGCCAGTTCATTCCGCAATATAAGCTGGAGAAGGTCCTGCTGGAGAAAGCGCGATCGCTTCCTTCGGTCGAAATCCGGTTCGGCGCGCTCTTCGTGGATGCCGAGCAGGACGGAAACGGGGTGCGCTCGATCGTCGAGTTCGACGGCGAGCGCACCATGATCGAATCGCAATTCCTGTTCGGAGCGGATGGCGCGCGCAGCCGCGTGCGGGACGTCATAGGCGCCCGGATGGAGGGCAGGCACGGCATTGCGCGGGCCTATAACATCATTTTCAGGGCGCCGGGACTTGCCGATGCCCATCCCCGGGGTCCGGCCGCCATGTATTGGCAGGTGAGCACGCATGGCGTGAGCGCCATAGGCCCCATGGATCGCGACGACATCTGGTTCTTCATGCCCGGCGTCCCGCAGGACGTGACGCTGACGGAGGAGGAGGCGAAGGCCATGATCCGTCAGTGCACCGGAATCGACCTGCCTTACGAGATATTGAGCGCCGACGCCTGGTTCGCGAACGAGTTGCTGGCCGATCGCTATTCGGACCGGCGGATCATCCTGGGCGGCGACGCCTGTCATCTCCATCCGCCCTTCGGCGGCTATGGCATGAACATGGGCATTTCCGACGGGGTCGATGTCGGCTGGAAGCTGGCGGCGATGCTTCAGGGATGGGGCGGCCCGGCGCTGATCGACAGCTATGAGGCGGAGCGCAGGGCGGTGCACCGCGCCGTGATCGACGAAACCATCGGCATATTGAGCGCGGCGGCGGCACCGCTGCCCCCCGAACTGGATGACGACACGCCAGCGGGCGAGGCGGCGAGAGAAAGGCAGGGGGCCGTGATCCAGGCGACGCGGGGGCGGGAATTTTATACGCTCGGCACCGTGCTCGGCCTTGGTTACGAAGCCTCACCGATCATCCTGCGGGAAGATGCCTCCGCGCCGATCCACAGGCCGGAACATTATGAGCCGACGGCGCGCCCCGGCTATCTTCTTCCCCATGCCTGGCTGGCGGACGGCCGTTCCCTCTATGACTGCCTGGGCCAAGGCTTTTCGCTGCTGATCGGCGGTCAGGCCGATCCGGGCGATGTCAGCCAGGCGGAAGAGGATGCCCGTGCGCTCGCCATTCCGCTAGCCGTGATCCGGCCCGAAGGGATCGACGCGGCGCGGCTGTTCGGCGCGCAAATGGTGCTCGTCCGGCCGGACCAGCATGTCGCCTGGCGCGGGGACCGTTGGCGGAACGCCTTCCCGATCGTTACGGCGCAGCCGGGCTTCTGAGCAAAAATCTTGGCATCGGCTCTTTCATAGTGCAACGATCGGTCCGAAAATATATGCTCTCACTGGAAAACGTCGATGCTGAACAAAAAATCTAATTCTGCCCTGGAGCTTGAGGGGCCCCGCAATCAGACATCGCTGGCATATCAGGTGATCCGGACCGATATTCTGCTGGGACGGCACAGGCCGGACAAGAAGCTCAAAATCCCCGATCTCGCGGATGAGCTGGGGGTGAGCCCGGGGGCGGTCCGCGAAGCCTTGTCGAGACTGGTGCCGGAAGAACTCGTCGTAGCGCGGGATCAGCGCGGCTTCGTGGTCGCGCCCTTGTCGCCCGAAGACCTGATCGAGTTGACGGACCTGCGCTGCGAGATCGAATCGATCGCGCTCAGGCTCTCGGTCAAGAATGGCGATGTGGATTGGGAAGCGGGCATACTCGCGGCGGAATATAAGCTGAGAAGCGAGCCCGTTCCCGCCACCGGAGAAGATCCCCGGCTGAAATGGGCGCAAAATCACGCCCAATTCCATTCGGCGCTGGTCAGCGCCTGCGGCAATCGGCGGCTCTTCTCGCTTCATGGCCAATTATATGAGCAGTCGGAGCGCTATCGCGGCTTGTTGTTCGACCTGGAATCGGACCGGGACGTCAATGAGGAACATCATGAAATGGTCAAATTCGCCCTGGCGCGGGATGCGGATGCGCTCGTCCAGGCGACGGTGGATCATCTCCGGCGGACGACGGCCCTGATCATAGAATCCTTCGTCCGGCGCGAGCAGGAGAAATGCGCAAAATAAAATTTTTCTCATAAAAAAATATTGATTTTATCCCCCAGCCCTGTGAGAGTTCATCGACCGCAGGGCACGACGCGCGCGTCGATTCCGGATGGCCCGCCTGGATGGCGGGCCCCGCAGGCGGCATCCTTAAAAGGAGGGGATCACATGACAGACAAGCTTTTCTCGCTCGAAGGCCGCACGGCGCTCGTCACCGGCGGTTCACGCGGAATCGGCAAGATGATTGCGGCCGGCTTCATCGAGCGCGGCGCCAAAGTATATATCTCTTCGCGCAAGGCGGACGTCTGCGACGCCGCCGCCGCTGAGCTGTCGGCCGCTGGCGGCACCTGCATCTCTCTTCCCCAGGATGTTTCGACCGTCGAGGGCTGCGAGGCATTGGCCGCCGAGCTGATGCGCCGCGAATCCAGGCTCGACATACTCGTCAACAATGCCGGGGCGGCATGGTTGGCTGAATTCGGCGCTTTCCCGGAAAAGGGGTGGGACAAGGTGGTCGATCTGAATCTCAAATCGCCCTTCTTCCTCACCCAGGCGCTTTTCGAGCCGCTGAAGGCCGCCGCCAGCGCGCAGAAGCCCGCCAAGGTGATCAACATCGCCTCGGTCGACGGCCTGCGCCCCAACCCGCAAGAGACATATTCCTATCATGCGAGCAAGGCTGGCCTGATCCACCTGACGCGGCGCATGGCCGCAAGGTTGATCGACGACAATATCTGCGTGAACGCCATCGCGCCCGGCGCTTTCGTCTCCGAGATGAACGTCGATGCCCGCGACCATGGCGACGCGCTGGCTCAGCGGATACCCTCGCGGCGGATCGGCCAGGACGAAGACATGCAGGGCGTGGCCGTCTACCTCGCGTCGCGGGCCGGCGACTATGCCGTCGGCGTCACGATTGCCGTCGATGGCGGCGTGACCTTCGCCAGTTCGACGATTTGAGGAGCCCGGTCATGGCTTTCCAGGATTTGAAGAACCTCGTCATCCTCATAACCGGCGCGTCGAGCGGTCTTGGGCGCGCCATCGCGGTCGAGACGGCAGCGCGCGGTGCGAAGGTCGTGGTCATCAACTATGCCTCGAACCGGAGCGAGGCCGAAACGACCGCCCGCCTGGTGGAAAGGGAGGGCGCGACCGCCATCATCGTCCAAGGCGACGTCGCCAAGGACGCGGACTGCCTGAAGATCGTCGAAGCCGCCCGCCCCTTCGGCCGGATCGATGCCCTGTTCAACAATGCCGGGGCGACCGTCTTTGCCGATCAGGCGCAGCTCGACACGGTGTCCGCGGAGGACTTTCTTCGCCTCTATTCGGTCAATGTCGTCGGCGCCTATCAGATGATCCGCGCCGCACAGACCTTGCTGGAGGCAGCGCCCTTCGGCGTGGTGGTCAACACGGCCTCGGTCGCGGGGGTGACCGGGCTTGGATCGTCAATTCCCTATGCGGCATCCAAGGGCGCGCTGGTGACCATGACCCTGTCGCTCGCGCGCTCGCTCGCGCCGAAGATCCGCGTGAACGCGATCTGCCCGGGCTATATCGATACGCCATGGTATGGCGACGCCCTTCCCCAAGAGACGGTCGACGCCTTGCGGCTCTCGATCGCGGAATCCAATCCTTTGAAGGTCGCCTCAAAGGCCGAGGAGATCGCGGGCGCGGCGATCTTCTTCGCCACGCCCGGCGGTCGCCATGTTACGGGAGAAACCCTGCTCGCGGACGCGGGCCTTCATCTGGGGCAGGCTTCGCTCGCCCAGCGCTGAGCGCCCTAGACGGCACGCAAACCCGCATGGCCCGGCAAGCCATGCGGGTTTGCATCACCTCTCCCCCCTCGACAGTTTCACTCCGCAAAGAGCTTCTGCAGCTCAGGCTTGAGGATCTTGCCATTCGGATTGCGCGGCAGGACCTCAGCCGAAATCCTGATGGCGACGGGCACCTTGAACGCGGCAAGGCGCGCCGCCACATGGCTTCGCAATTCCTCTTCCGTGGCGGTTGCGCCGGGCTTCAGAGTGACGACGGCAACCGGTTCCTCCCCCAAGGTGCGGTGCGGCCGGCCGACCAGCGCTGCATCCATGATCGCCGGATGGTCGTAGAGGATATTTTCGACTTCGATGCAGTAGATATTCTCGCCGCCGCGAATGAGGATGTCCTTCGCCCTGTCGACAATATAGCAAAAGCCCTCCTCATCGAGCCGGGCGAGGTCGCCGCTGCGCACCCAGCCGTCGACGAAGGTCTGCGCGGTGGCTTCGGGATTGTTCCAATATCCCTTGGCCATTTGCGGCCCCCTCGCCCACAGCTCCCCGACCGTCCCGGCGGGAAGCCGGGTCATGCCATCAACGGGATCGCGAACCTCCAGGTCGGATGTCGCGACCGGACGGCCGGCGCTGTCGGGGCGAGCGATATAATCCTCCGCCGCGTTGGTCGCGACCCCGGCCGTGGTTTCGGTCATGCCCCAGCCATTGGCCGGCGCGGAATGAGGAAAAGCCGCCCTCAACTGACGCACCAGTTCAGGCGCCGAAGGCGCGCCGCCATAGGAGATCAGTTCAAGCGAGGACAGGTCGTGATTTGCCCGCGCCGGATGTTCGAGCAGTTGCCAGGCAATGGTGGGCACGCCGCCGGTAGAGGTGATCCGCTCTCTTTCGATCAGTTGGAATGCGCGCACCGGGTCCCATTTGTGCATCAGCACAAGCTTAGCCCCATTGGCGAGCTGGAGATTGAGAAAGCCGACCAGACCCGTCACATGGAATAGCGGCACGGTCTGGAGCGCCGCCTTTTGCGGGGCTTCCGGATCGGGCATCGGCAGCCCTTCTCCGCGCCTCAGACTGGCGCGCGCGCCTCCGCTTGCGGCGGCCACGATATTGGCGTTGATCGCTCTGTGAGAGCTTAGGACGCCCTTGGGCTTGCCGGAGGTTCCGGAAGTATAGAAGAGGGTCGCGATGTCGTCTGGCGCCATCGTCCGCCCAGGAACCGCGGCGTCGGGCAGTGTTGCCCAGTTATCGGGCTTGCCGATCACTTGCTCGACAGTATCGACTTCGGCAAAGTCGCTGTCCGCACGGCTGACATAGATGTTCTGGACCAAGGGACATGCCGGCATATGGTCCTTCAGCCGGCGATAACGCTCGAAATCGGCTATGACGATTTTGGCGCCCGAGTCAGCCAAGGCATAAGCAAGCTCTCCGCCGGTCCACCATGCATTGAGCGGCGTGGCGATGGCGCCGATGCAGGTGATGGCGTAGAACGCCACCGCCCATTCCGGCAGATTGCGCATGACGATCGCCACGCGGTCGCCCGGCTCCACGCCCTGCCGGATCAATTCCTGCGCGAAAACGGCGACGGCGCGATGAAAGGCGTGGTAGCTGACGCGCTCCTCTTCATAGACGAGGAACGTCCGCTCCGCATGGCGGCGCGACTCCTCCAGCACGGTCCGCAGGGTCGCGGGCGCATGTTTCCAGGAACGCGTCGGGCGTCCGTCAATCTCCACAATCTCGATTTCATAGGGGCTGCCGGGAGCCGTCAGGAGACGCTCCGCCTCTTCGATCGACATGGCGGGCCACTCCGCCGGTAGGATGGCTTCGTTCATGCCCTTTGCCCTGTCCTGGCCATCGTCTTTTGATTCCCTGGTTCGCCGCTTTGGCTGGGTCCACGATCCCGCGCTACGCCCGTCAAGCGGGCGATGGCGCGAGACCGGTGATGCCTCGGTCAGACCCGCCCGGCGGTCAGCAGATTGGCGCCGGTGATGGCGCCCGCCTTGTCGGACAGAAGGTAGAGGATCGTCTGCGCAAGATCGGATGGCTGGACCCAGCGCGAGAAATCGGCATCCGCCATATGCGTGCGATTGACCGGCGTGTCGATGATCGTCGGGGAGACGGCGTTCACGCGCACGCCCTCTTCCTTCAACTCCTCCGCCAGACTTTCGGTCAGGCGCAGAACGCCGGACTTGGCGGCGGCATAAGGGCCCATGCCAAGGCCAGCACTCGCGGCGCCGGCCGCCGCGACATTGACGATCGCGCCGTTGCGCGCCTTCAGGTGCGGCAGCGCCGCCACCGATGCGCCCAGCGTCGTGCCGATATTGACGAGATAGGTCGACGTCCAGGCGTCAAGCGCGCTGTCCGCAACCTTGGTCCAGGTAAATCCGCCCGCAATATTGGCGAGACCGTCGATGCCGCCGAATTCCTTGACCACGCGCTCCATCGCCGCGGCGGCATCCTGAACCAGATCCACCCCACCCAGCGTCAGGTCCGCATCCGATTGGCCCTGGGCAAGATCGATCGCCACGGTCTTCGCGCCCGCCGCCTTTGCCGCCGCGATGACCGCGCTGCCCAAGAAACCCAGGCCGCCGGTCACGACCACCACTTTACCCTGCATAACACCACTCCTTTGATGGGGGCCAGCATTGAGCCCACGCATCGCTTACCCCGAACCAAGGCAATTTTAAACTATTTTTTTATTAAAACAATTTTTTCTTGCAAAAGCTAGAGCGACAGCCGCCCACGGCATCGCCAAGCCACGCGGCACGGCTGCGCGCTCCGGCCGCGTGGCCCGCGTCAAGTCGTCACTATGGATGCAGGAAGCCGTCGCTTGCGGACGGGACGATCAATCGGGATCGAAAAGGCCGGTGGCCAATGTCCCGAGATACATGTCGATCGCCTGTTGCAGAGGCTGTCGCGTTCGCCAGCCCTTCAGGTCGTAAGAGGCGTCGATCGACGACAGCACGATATGGCTGGCAATCAGGGGATCGACGACGCGAATGCTTCCCTCGCCCATCCCCTCGACGAGCACACCCATCAGACCGAAGGCGGTGCGTTCGGACCGCTCGACCGCCGCGCTTCGCACCGACGCGGGCATGGCCTGAAGCGCGGACGATCGCAAAAGCGGGAAGTCGCCCCGGAACTGGAGGGCAAGCGCCGAACTCAGGGTGGCCGCGATCCGGCCCCAGGCCGATGACTGGCTTTCGTCCGCCAGCCGCTTGAGCGCCGCCAACCGGTGATAGCTGTCGCGGGAGCAGGCCGCCACCAGCTCATCCTTGCCGTCGATCTTCCGGTAGAAGCTCGTCTTCGCGCGGTTGAGCTCTCCGGCGATCCGCTCCACCGACGCGCCCTTATAGCCGAAATCATTGATCAGGCGGGTGGCCACGCGGAGGAATTCCGCCGCCTCGCCTGGATCGGGCGCGGCGGGCGGCTGAACGGCCATCGCCCGCCAATCCGTGCCCGGCGTGGTCAAACCTCCGTCCAGAACGGCCAGCAGGCGCCGGCACACGTTCGGGAAGTCACCGATCGCAAAGCGTTGCAGCCAGATTTCGGACCAGAACAGCGCTTCGTTCAGGATATGCGCCCGCGCAGTCAGGTGCTGCTTGCGCTCCTCGGTATCGCTTGGGCCGAAGAAGCCGCGCACTTGACGGAATATGTCCTGATATTGACCGACCAGTTGGGCGCGCACGCCCTCCTCCATCGCCCGGATTTCCGAGAGAATGGCAAAGGGCCTGACTTCGCCGCGCAGACCGCGCGCGATCTGGTCGATATAGAGTTCGACATAGCGGCCCACGCGTGATCGCGGCGTAGGCTCCAGGGCGGCGCATCGCGCCATGTCGGCCAGGCGGGAAAGACTGTCCTCGAACACGGCGGCGGCCAGATGTTCGCGGCGCTTGAAATAATAAGTGACGCTGGACGTGCCGAGACCGAGCGCGCCAGCCACCTCCTGAAGCGTCATCCCCCAGACGCCTTTCTGATTGAGAAGGACCGTGGCGGCGTCGAGTATCCGCTGCTTCTGCCGCTCGAACCGCGCGGAGTTCCTTTCCGAGACAGGCTGTCCGGGCGCGGCGGGAGATTCGAGCAGTTTTGCGGTCATGCCTTCCTTCTCGTCGAAGATTTGCTGGCTGTCGATATGCGGATACAGGAAAATCCGTGCCTTTGCGACATATTTGAAAATTCATTCCAACCCGCGCGGAAATAATTTCGGCAATTGACCCATATTTTTCTGGATTTTAAAAAATATTTTTTTATTGTGAAGGACGAATCGAAAATAGAGTATCGGTTGCCCGATAGGCGGGCGGCAGTCGGAGACAGGAGCCAAGCCGTGGATTTCACCCCAACAGATCGTGAGCGCCATTTCCGGGATCGGGTCCGCGAATTCATGATGTCGGAGGTCCGCCCGAAGGTCGCAGAGCTGGAGGCCGAACTGGCTGGCGGGGATCGGTGGGCGCCGCTGCAGACGATCGAGAAACTCAAGGTAAAGGCCAAGGCGGCCGGTCTCTGGAACCTCTTCATGCCGCCCGCGGGCGAGCATGGCGAAGCGGACGACGGCTTCGTCTTCACCGGCGAGCGGCTCACCAATCTGGAATATGCCCTGTGCGCGGAAGAGATGGGCCGCCTGCATTGGGCGTCGGAAGTCTTCAACTGCTCGGCGCCTGACACCGGCAATATGGAGGTGCTCCACCGCTATGGAACGCGGGCGCAGAAGGACGCCTGGCTGAAACCGCTGATGGAGGGCGAAATCCGATCCGCCTTCCTGATGACCGAGCCAGAGGTCGCCTCTTCCGACGCCACCAATATCCAGACCTCGATCCGCCGGGATGGCGACGAATATGTGATCAATGGACGCAAATGGTGGTCGTCCGGCGCAGGCGATCCGCGCTGCCGGATCGCCATCGTCATGGGCAAGACCGATCCCGATGCGGAGACTCACCGTCAGCAGGCGATGATCCTGGTCGATCTCGCCTCCCCGGGGGTAAAGATCGAGCGGATACTGCCGGTCTACGGATATGATCACGCCCCGCATGGCCATGCCGAGATCACGCTCACCAATGTGCGCGTACCTGCCGGAAATCTGCTGCTGGGCGAAGGGCGCGGCTTCGAGATCGCGCAGGGCCGCCTGGGGCCGGGCCGCATCCATCATTGCATGCGCACCATCGGCATTGCCGAGGAAGCGCTGGAGGCGATGACGAGGCGCCTCACCTCCCGGACCGCTTTCGGCAAGCGGATCGCGGACCATTCGGTCTGGGAAGAGCGGATTGCGCGGGCGCGCATCGACATAGAGATGACGCGGCTGCTCTGCCTCAAGGCGGCGGACATGATGGACCGCGCAGGCAACAAGGCCGCCCGCAACGAAATCGCGATGATCAAGGTGCAGGCGCCGCAAATGGCGCTGCGCATCCTTGACGATGCGGTCCAGGCGCATGGCGGCGCGGGCGTGACCAGCGACTTCGCGCTTGCGGCGGATTGGGCCAGCATCCGCACTTTGCGCCTGGCGGACGGTCCCGACGAAGTGCACGCCCGCGCCATCGCCCGCGCCGAATTCGGCCGCTATCGGGTAGCTACGCAGTGAGCGACCTGAACGAGACCGCGCTGGCGCGCTGGATGCGCGGCGCGGTCCCCGGCGGCGCCGGCATCGAAGCGGTGGAGAAATTCCCTGGCGGGCAATCCAACCCGACCTATCGCATCCGCACCGATGGCGGCAATTATGTGCTGCGCCGCAAGCCGTTCGGCACGCTCCTGCCCTCCGCCCATGCGGTGGAGCGCGAATTCCGCTTGATCTCGGCCATCCATCCGACCGGATTTCCGGTCCCGCGCCCGGTCGCGCTTTGCGAAGACGATCAGGTTATCGGCGCCACTTTCTATCTCATGGAAATGGTGGAAGGCCGCACCTTCTGGGACGGCACCTTGCCGGAGCTTCCCAAGGCCGATCGCCGCGCTTGCTATGATGCGATGATCGACACGGTGGCGGCGCTCCATTCGATCGACCATCAAGCGGCCGGCCTGGGCGATTTCGGGCGTCCGGGCCATTATATCGGGCGGCAGGTCGAGCGCTGGACGAAGCAATATCGCGCTTCCCAGACCGAGGACATTCCCGAGATCGAGAAACTGATCGCATGGCTGCCGCGCACATTGCCGGAGCAATCGGGCGTTTCGATCATCCATGGCGATTATCGGATCGACAATCTGATCTACGCAGCCGACACGCTGGAAGTGCGCGCCGTTCTGGATTGGGAGCTGGCGACCATTGGCGATCCTCTTGCCGATTTCACCTATCTGGCCATGTGCTGGGCGATGCCTTGCGACGGCCGCGCAGGTCTGGGCGGCGTCGATCTGGCGGAGGCGGGCATCCCGACCCTGGAAGAAGCGGTCACGCGCTATTGCGCCGCCACCGGGCGCGACGCGCTGCCCGATCTGCGCTGGTACTTCGCCTATAATCTCTTCCGGGCAGCCGGCATCATCCAGGGGATCAAGAAGCGGATGATCGATGGCAACGCGTCAAGCCCGCAGGCCGCCGAGACGGTCGCCCGATTGCCGTTCATAGCGCAGGCGGGCTGGGCGCAGGCGCGTATAGCCGGTGCGCCGCAATGACCGGAGACCCGCGAAATCCGGACGGGCGACGGCACCCTCTCCCATTTCCATGCCTTCAGAAGATTTCCTGAAACGAGGATTCCATGATCGAGACTCATCTGCACGACGACATTCTTGAGATCGTCCTGAACAATCCGCCGGTCAACGCGCTCTCCGCCGCCGTTCGGATCGGCTTGTCCCAGACGGTGGCCGGCGCGCAGACCGACAGCGCGGTGAAGGCGATCGTGATCCGGGGCAGCGGAAGGCTTTTTTCGGCGGGCGCCGACATCACCGAGTTCGGAAAGCCGCTCACCGAACCCAATCTGCCCGCAGTGATCGACGCGATCGAGGCGAGCGGCAAGCCGGTCGTCGCCGCCATTCACGGCTCTGCTTTGGGTGGCGGGCTGGAGATCGCGCTTGGATGTCATTATCGCATCGCGACCCCCAGCGCCAAGCTGGGCCTGCCCGAAGTTCTGCTGGGCATCCTGCCCGGCGCGGGAGGAACGCAGCGCCTGCCGCGCCTGATCGGCGTCGAGGCGGCGCTGGGAATGATCGTCTCGGGCAGTCCGATCTCCGCCCGCAAGGCGCAGGACATCGGCCTGGTGGATCGTCTGGCTAGCGACGAGCCGGCGTTGGCGGCCGAAGCGATCGCTTTTGCCCGCAGCCTCGATGCGCCCCGGCGCACAGGCGATCGCACCGTGTCCGCCGACCCTGCGGCGTTTGAGACCTTCGCCGCCGACAATGCGCGCAAGATCAACGGTCTCGACGCGCCCAAGGCCTGCATCGAAGCCGTGCGCGCTTCGACCATGCTGCCGCTGGATCAGGGTCAGGAGAAGGAACGCGCCCTGTTTGCCGGACTTGTGGTTGGCGAACAGTCGAAGGCGCTTCGCCATGTCTTTTTCGCGGAGCGCGCCGCCGCGAAGATCGAAGGCTTGCCCAAGGATGTCGCCCTCCGCCCGGTCGGCAAGATCGGCGTGATCGGCGCGGGGACGATGGGCGGCGGGATCGCGATGAACTTCCTGAATGCCGGAATCCCGATCACGATCGTCGAGACGCAGCGGGACGCGCTCGATCGCGGGGTCGCCGTGGTCCGCGGCAATTATGAGGCGACGGCGGCGAAGGGCCGGCTGACATCCGGGCAGGTGGAGAAGGCGATGGCGCTGCTCACCCCAACGCTCGACTTCGACGCTCTGGCCGACTGCGATCTGGTGATCGAGGCCGTTTACGAGAATATGGACCTGAAGAAGGAGATATTCGCGCGCCTAGACGGCGTCGTGAAGGCCGGGGCCATACTCGCCTCCAACACCTCCTTCCTGTCGATCGATGACATCGCGGCTGCGACCACGCGTCCGCAAGACGTGCTTGGCCTGCACTTCTTCTCGCCCGCCAATGTGATGAAATTGCTGGAGGTCGTTCGCGGCGCCAGGACCGCTCCAGACGTACTGGCGACCGGCATGGACCTTGCCCGCCGGATCGGCAAGGTGCCGGTCGTCTCCGGGGTTTGCTATGGGTTTATCGGCAACCGCATGCTGATCCCGCGGCAGGTCAATGCCGAAGCGTTGCTGCTCGAAGGGGCGACGCCCGAACAGATTGATCGCGTCCATACCGGCTTTGGCATGCCGATGGGGCCTTTCCAGATGGCCGATCTGGCGGGCGTGGACATTGGCTGGCACCGCGATCCGACGCGGATCGAAAGCCTTCAGGACGCGCTGTGCGCCGAGGGACGCTGGGGGCAGAAGACGAAGGCGGGCTATTATGACTATGACGACAGGCGCAAGCCCGCGCCTTCGCCCGCCGTCAGCCAGATCATCGCTGATTTCCGGGCCAGGGCCGGGATCGAACCGCGCGAGATCTCGGATGAGGAGATCGTCGTGCGCACGCTCTACACGATGGTGAACGAGGGCGCGAAGATCCTTGAAGAGGATATTGCCCAGCGCGCCTCCGATGTCGATGTGGTCTGGAACTATGGTTATGGATGGCCGCGTCACAAGGGCGGACCGATGTTCTGGGCCGATCAGGTCGGTCTCAAGTCCATCGTCGGCTCGCTCAGCCGCTATTCGGATCGTCTTGGCGCTGACTTCACAATCTCACCCCTGCTTGCGCGCTGCGCTGAGCAGGGCACGCCGCTCGACAAGTGAGGCGGAGGTCATGGATGCGCAGGCCCGCTTGGCCGCTACATCCGCAATCGGGCGCATCGGCACGCTGGCTGTCGATCAAGCCCTTTCAAATTCAGGGAGATAGAGGGATGACGTGGAAAATGCCCGTCTCGCACCATGCGACGCGCTTGACGATGATCGATCGTCATCCGAACCGCTTTTCGGCACCGGAATGCGCGGCATGAGCGCCGATGCCCTGCCGTCGCCGGAGCTGCTCGCCTTCCAGCTCTTCGATTGGCTGAACATAGCGGAGGGCGACGAGCGCGAGACGTTGCTGGCGATGCTCGACATGGCGCAAAGGCTCGCGGTCGATCTCTTCCTGCCCCATTATCGGCAGAGCGACATCGAGGAGCCCTATCTCGACGCCGACGGGGTGCACATCCTGCCAGCTGTGCGGGAAGCGCTTTCCCGTTTCGCGGAAATGGGCCTGTTCGGCGCGAGCTTCCCGGAAAATCTCGGCGGCCTTGGCCTGAGCTTCGCGGCATCCCTCGCCATCCACTCCAACTTCGCCGCCGCCAATGTGTCGACGGCAGGCTATTCGATGCTGGCCGTCGCCAATGCGCGGGTGATCTCGACCTTCGGCACGCCCGCCCAGATCGAGCGGTTCGCATTGCCTGAGATCGAAGGCCGCTGGTTCGGCACGATGTGCCTCTCGGAGCCTCAGGCGGGTTCGAGCCTTGGAGACATAAGGACCAGGGCCGTGCAGGAGGGCGAGGATGAACTTGGCGCCCGGTATCGGCTGACCGGCAACAAGATGTGGATTTCGGGCGGCGACCAGGATGCGAGCGAGAACATCGTCCATCTCGTGCTGGCGAAGATCGCTCTGGAGGACGGCAGCCTCCCCGAAGGGACGAAGGGCATTTCGCTGTTCGTGGTGCCCAAGATTCTTCCCGACGGCGGTCGCAACGACATTGCCGTCGCGGGCCTCAATCACAAGATGGGCAATCGCGGCACCTCCAATTGCCTGCTGAATTTCGGTGAGGGCGGCGGGGCCATAGGCTGGCGGATCGGCGCGGCGGGCCAGGGCCTTCCGCAAATGTTCCAGATGATGAACGAAGCCCGCATATCGGTGGGCATGGGCGCGGCCGCGCTGGCCTATCGCGGCTATCGCCAGTCGCTTCGCTACGCGCAGGAACGGGCCCAGGGACGGCCGGTCGGAAGCAAGGGCGGCGCGCCGGTCGCGATCATCGACCATCCGGACGTGCGGCGGATGCTGTTGCAGCAGAAGGCCTATGCGGAGGGCGCCCTGGCGATCTGCCTATATTGCGCCCATCTGCTCGATCAGGGCAGCGAAGAGGCGGAAACGCTGCTCGCGCTGCTGACGCCGATCGCCAAGAGCTGGCCGTCGGAATTCGGGGTCATCGCCAACGACCTCGCGATCCAGGTCCATGGCGGATATGGCTATACGCGGGATTTCGACGTCGAGCAGCTCTGGCGCGACAACCGGCTGAACCCGATCCATGAGGGCACGACCGGCATCCAGGCGATCGACCTGCTCGGCCGCAAGCTTCTCTTCTCGGACGGGCGGGCGCTTAGCCTGTTGCGCGCGCGCATCGACGCGACCGCCGTTCGCGCGAAAGGAGATGCGGTCTTCGCGGGATTTGCGGCCCCGCTGCTCGCCTTTTGGGAGGAGATTGAGGGCGTTGTCGCGGGGTTGAAAGGACGCGGCCCTGCTTCGTTCGACGACGCGACCCTGTTCCTGCGGGCTTTCGGACATGGCGTCATCGCCTGGCTCTGGCTGGATCAGGCGCTCTCTGGCGCCGCGCTCCCGCCCACCCATTTCCGTTCCGGCCTGACATTCGCTTGCCGCTATTTCTTCGAGAGCGAATTGCCGCAGGCGCGCGCTTGGCTCGCCATCGTCGCGCAGCACAGCACGCTCGTCCGCTCGATGCCCGTCGAGGCGTTCGCATGAGCGACGTTCTGGCAATGCTGCGACCGGAGGTGGGCGTCACCCGCCATTCGGACTGGCTGCTGGTCGATCAATCCATGATCGATCGTTTCGCTGAGGCCACGCTCGACCGTCAATATATCCATGTCGATGGCGATCGCGCTGCGGAGACTCCATTTGGCGGGACGATCGCGCATGGCTTCCTCACGCTTTCGCTGCTTTCGCATCTGACGGAGACGATCATAAGGGCACCCGCGCTGCAGATCCGCATGGGCGTCAATTATGGCTTCGACCGCGTGCGCTTCATCCATCCCGTGCGGTCGGGAAGCCGCATCCGCGCAGCATCGACCCTCAAAGCCATCGAGGAAAAGCGCCCCGGCCAATTCCAGCAGAGCTGCGATGCCGTGATCGAAATCGAGAGTATCGAAAAGCCCGCGCTGACCGCGACGTGGCTGAGCCAATTCTTCATCTGATTGCCTGTTCAAAGGAGCCTATCATGCGCGACGCCGTCATCGTTTCCACCGCCAGGACGCCTATCGGCCGCGCCTATCGCGGCGCGTTCAACGCAACCCCCTCCCCCACCCTCGCCGCGCATGCGATCCGCGCCGCGGTCGAGCGCGCAGGCGTCGATCCCGGCGAGATCGAGGATGTGCTGCTGGGCTGCTCGCTGCCGCAGGGCGTGCAGCAGACCGTCGGGCGCACGGCCGCCCTCCGCGCCGGACTGCCAGTCTCGGTAGCGGGGATGACCATCGATCGCCAATGCTCGTCCGGCCTCATGACCATCGCGACCGCCGCCAAGCAGGTGATCGTCGATCATATGGATGTGGTCGTCGCTGGCGGCGTAGAGTCGATTTCCCTCGTCCAGACGCCTGCCATGCGGGTCGATCCCGATCCAGAACTCGTCGCCATGGTGCCCGACATCTACATGCCGATGCTCCAGACCGCCGAAACGGTGGCGCGGCGCTATGGCATCTCGCGGGAACGCCAGGACGCCTATGCGTTGCGGTCCCAGCAGCTCACCGCGAGGGCCCAGGACGCGGGCGCCTTCGATCAGGAGATCGTTCCGGTCACGGCGACCATGTCGGTGACCGACAAGGCCAGCGGGCAGACGTCGCTGAAGGAAGTGACGATCGCGAAGGATGAAGGAAACCGGCCGGAAACGACCGCGGAAGGGCTGGCCAGCCTGAAAGCCGTGGTCGACGGCGGCGTCATCACGGCGGGGAACGCATCGCAACTGTCCGATGGCGCGTCCGCCTGCGTCATCATGACGAGCGAGCTGGCGGCCCAGCGCGGCCTGACGCCGCTTGGCCGTTATGTCGGCATGGCGGTTGCGGGCACCGAACCCGACGAGATGGGCATCGGCCCCGTCTTCGCCATCCCGAAACTGCTGAAGCGCTTCGGCCTTTCCATGGACGATGTCGGCCTGTGGGAGCTGAATGAAGCGTTCGCGGTCCAGGTCCTCTATTGCCAGGATGTGCTCGGCATCCCGGACGATCGCCTCAACGTCAATGGCGGGGCGATCTCGATCGGCCATCCTTATGGCATGTCGGGCGCACGCATGACGGGTCACGCGCTGATCGAGGGCAAGAAGCGCGGCGCCAGATATGTCGTCGTGACGATGTGCGTCGGCGGCGGAATGGGCGCGGCCGGGCTGTTCGAAGTGCTGTGATGAAGGCGCTGCTCTCCACCCAGGTCGGCGGTCCCGACACGCTCGCGCTCACGGAGCTGCCAAGCCCCACGCCTGGGGCGGGAGAGCTTCGCGTCCGCATCCTCGCCTGCGCGATCAACTATCCCGACACGCTGATCATAGCCGACAAATATCAGTTCAAGCCGCCCCGGCCTTTCGCGCCGGGCTGCGAGATTTCCGGCGTTGTCGTGGCGCTGGGGCCGGACGTCCGCGACTGGGCGGTCGGGGATCGCCTGATCGCCATTCTTCCCCATGGCGGACTGGCGGAGGAGGTCGTCATACCCGCGAAGGAGGCGATCCGCTTGCCGGAGGGACAGGACCCCGTCGAAGGCGCCGCGCTCATTTTCACCTATGGCACGACGATCCATGCGCTCGCGGACCGAGGCCAGCTCAAGGCCGGCGAAACGCTGCTCGTGCTGGGCGCGGCGGGCGGTGTCGGCCTGGCCGCGGTCGAGGTCGGCAAGGCGATGGGCGCCACCGTCATCGCCGCCGTCTCCAGCCCGGACAAGGCGGCGGCGGCCAAGGCCGCGGGCGCCGACCGCACGATCATCTATGACCGGGGCCCCTTCGACAAGGACGGCGCCAGGGCGCTTGCCCAGGCCTTCAAGGATGCGGTCGGACCGGATGGAGCGCATGTCATCTATGATCCGGTGGGCGGCGACTATGCAGAACCGGCGCTGCGCTGCATCGCGTGGGAGGGGCGGTATCTGGTCGTCGGATTTCCGGCAGGCATTCCCCGGCTCCCCCTCAACCTGACGCTTCTGAAGTCCTGCGACGTGCGCGGCGTGTTCTGGGGCGCGTTCATCGCGCGCGAACCCGAGCGCCACAAGGTCCATGTCGAGCAACTCTTCATCTGGTGGCGGGACGGCCTCATCCGCCCCCGGATCGACCGGACTTACGCGCTGGCCGAAGGAGGCGAAGCCATTGCCCGCCTCGCGAGCCGCGAAGCGATCGGCAAGGTCGTCGTCATTCCCTCCGCTTCGCCAGCCGCGCTCCCGCCCGGACGCGGATAGCAGGCCATCGACACTTCATCCCTCTGGATTGGAACACCGCCATGGCGCACCACGACATTGAAACGGGAACCTCCCACCTGCTGGCGCATCTTGCCGACGGCATTTTGACGCTGACCATGAACCGCCCCGAGGCGCGCAACGCCTTGACCGCTGAAATGCTGGCCGCCCTGTCGGATCAACTGGCCCGCGCGGAGGTCGCGCCCGATGTCCGCTGCATCGTCCTTACCGGCGCGGGCAAGGGCTTCTGCGCGGGCGGCGACGTCAAGGCGATGAACGAGCAGGATGACAGCGCTCATCCGGGCAGGGCGCCCGACGACTATATCCACCGCCAGCGCCTGGTTCAGCGCGCCACCGCCGGCAAGCTCTTCTCCATGCCCAAGCCGACGCTCGCCGTCATCAACGGGGCGGCGGCGGGGGCCGGCCTTTCGCTCGCGCTCGCCTGCGATCTGCGGATCATGTCGACCTCCGCCATCCTGATGACGGCGTTCAGCCGTGTCGGCCTGTCGGGGGATTTTGGCGGCACCTTCTTCATGACGCAGCTCATCGGCGCGGCGCGGGCGCGGGAGCTTTATTATATGTCCGATCGCGTCTCTTCCGAACGCGCCATGCAGCTTGGCCTGTCGAACTGGGAAGCCTCGCCGGAGGCGCTTGCGGAGCAATCCCTGGCCATTGCCCGGCGATTGGCCGTGGGACCGGGCATCGCCCACCGCTATATGAAGGAAAACCTCAACCGGGCCATGTCGGGCACGATGGACGAATGCCTCGATCTGGAGGCGACCCATCATGTGCACTGCATGTTCACAGCCGATCATAGCGAAGCAACCGCAGCGTTCGTCGAGAAGCGCGAACCCGTTTTCTCCGGCGCCTGAACGCGCCACTGAAATTCACCGACAGGACTTAGACTCATGCGCACCCGCATCACCGACCTTTTCGGCATCGAGCATCCCATCATCCAGGGCGGCATGCATCATGTCGGATTGGCCGAACTGGCATCCGCCGTGTCCGAAGCCGGGGGCCTGGGCACTCTCACCGCCCTCACCCAGCCGTCCGCGGCGGCTTTGGCGGATGAGATCGCCCGCTGCCGGGCCATGACCGACAAGCCTTTCGCCGTGAACCTCACCTTCCTGCCCTCGGTGAATCCGCCCGATTATCCGGGCTATGTCGACGCCATCATCAATGGCGGCGTGCGCATCGTCGAAACGGCGGGGAACAATCCCAAGGCATGGCTGCCGACGCTCAAGGCGGCGGGGATCAAGGTCATCCACAAATGCACGTCCGTCCGGCATGCGCTGACCGCCGAAGCCATTGGGTGCGACGCTGTCAGCGTCGACGGCTTCGAATGCGGCGGTCATCCGGGCGAGGACGATGTGCCCAACATGATCCTGCTGCCCCGCGCAGCCGACGAACTTCGCATTCCCTTCGTCGCCTCGGGCGGCATGGCCGACGGGCGGTCGCTGATGGCCGCCCTTGCGCTGGGGGCGGACGGCATCAACATGGGCACGCGCTTTCTGGCGACCCAGGAGGCTCCCGTTCATCCCAATGTGAAAGCGGCGATCGTCGCGGCGAGCGAGCGCGACACGAGGTTGATCATGCGACCGCTGCGCAATACGGAGCGCGTCCTGACGAACGACGGCGTCGAGCGCATTCTGGAAAAGGAAAAGCGGCTGGGCGGCGCGATCAAGTTCGAGGACATCGCGCCGGAGGTGGCCGGCGTCTACCGCCGGATCATGAAGGATGGCGAAACCGATGTCGGCGCCTGGAGCTGCGGCATGGTGGCAGGTCTCATCCAGGACGTGCCGACCGTCCGCGCCTTGATCGACCGCATCATGTCGCAGGCCGAGGGCATCGTGCGAACGCGATTCCAGTCGATGTTCGAGCCTGTCTAGCGGCCGGGGCGGCGGCATGGGCGGGCGGACTTGATCCGTCCCTCTTGCGCCAATGACGGGGCGAACAGACGGAAAATAAAGTGGGTTCCGCCCCTCAGCCATGTCGCGCATGGCGCCCATACATAACGTCCGCATTATATCTCACATGCAGCCGATGACGCTAGTCCGGAACGGGCGCTCCCTTCTAATTTTGGACGATAACCAGGCCTGGAACTGACCCATGGCCGTGTCGAAAATTTTGGGGGAGGACTGACAGTGAATAGCCGTTCAATTGCTCGCAGCCATCGCAAGCGCATCCTGATTGCGCCGAAGCTTATTTGCGGGCTTCTTGTCACCACCGGTCTCACGTCAACCGCGGCATCCGCCCAGGATGCCGCGACGAACGGCGGCGACGCGCAGCTTCAGGACATCGTCGTCACCGCGCAGCGACGGTCGGAACGTCTTCAGGACACCCCCGTCGCCGTCAGCGCATTCAACGCCGAGACGCTGAAGTCCAGCGGCGTCGCAAATCTCGCTGATCTCTCGCACGTCGCCCCTTCCCTTCAGGTTTCCTCCACGGCCGGCGTCTACCTGCCGTTTCTGCGAGGCGTGGGAAACAACAACGGATCTCTGGGCAATGAATCCAGCGTCGCGACCTATATCGACGATGTCTATTACACCCGGCTCGCGACCGCCTATCTGGAACTTGGCAGCATCGATCGCGTGGAGGTGCTGAACGGCCCGCAGGGAACGCTGTTCGGCCGCAACTCGTCGGGCGGCGCGATCCAGATGTTCAGCAAGGACCCCGGCCGCGATGCCGAGGTCAACGCCACCATCGGCTACGCCAATTTCGACAAGATCAGCGGGCAATTCTATGCCTCTGCCCCGCTTACCGAAACGTTGGCATGGAATATTTCCGTCGGCGGATCGGACCAGCGCGACGGATGGGGCAAGAGCCTCAGCACCGGTCAGGACGCCAATCTGGGCTGGTTCGTGACCGTCCGGTCCAAGCTCGTCTGGGAACCGGCCGACGGCACCCGGATCAAGCTGGTCGGCTTCTACGCCAAGTCGCGGAGCGACATCGGTTCGGTACAGGATTTCTACGAAGGGACGTTCGGGGTCAGTCCTGGCGGAACATCGGTGCTGACGTCGCTGAAGAACAGCAAGGATACATTCTACGATACGCGCCTCGATCATCGTCCCGACTCGTCGGAGGAAGGTTATGGCGGGTCGCTGCGGATCGACCAGGACATCGGTTTTGCAGACCTCGTCTCGATTTCGGCGTTCCGCAAGTCGGACGGCGTCTACCGCACCGATTTGGACTATAGCGGACAGCCCTTCTACAACGCCGATCTGGGCGACCGGGACGATCAGATCACACAGGAAATCCAGGTCAAGTCGAAGGCCGGATCGAAGATCAACTGGATTTTCGGCACCTATTATCTGCACTGGAAGGCCGGCTATAATCCGGCGATCGGCTATGGCGACCTGTTCAACCTGTTCGTCGCCCCCGGCACGCAACTGACTTTCTTCAGCGAGCAGATCGTCAACAGCTATTCCGGCTTCGCGCAGGCCACCGCTCCGCTGGGCGCGAAAACCAATCTGACCGTGGGCGCCCGATACACCCATGACAAGATAACGGGCTATGGCGAGCAGAATTACGTGATCCCCGGCGTGGGCGAGGTTTCCGCCGCGGCGCCCGGCATAGCGAACCCCTTCACCGACAGGACGAAGACCAACGCCTTCACCTATCGCGTCGCTCTCGATCATCATTTCACCGACGATGTGATGGCCTATGCATCGGTCAGCCGGGGTTTCAAGGCAGGGGCCTATAATACGCTTCCCCTTCAGACCGAGGCCGCCGATCCCGAGAAGGTCCAGGCCTATGAAATCGGCCTGAAGACCGAGCTTCTGGATCGCCGCATCCGACTGAACGGAGCCTTGTTCTGGAGCGACATCAAGAGTCCGCAGGTGCTGACCACCATCAATACGGGCACCGTCTCGGCCGTCAGCCTGACCAACGCCCAGAAGGCGAGAATCCGGGGGGCGGAGGGCTCTATCGAGGCTGTCCCGGTCAAGGGCCTGACGCTGCGCGGCGCGGTGACCTATCTGGACGCGGAATATACCAGGTTCACCAATACGCCGATCTTCTCCGGCGGCCTCACGCCCGGTTCGATCATTACCGGGCCAGTCCTGGGCGACGGCAGCGGGAACCGGATGGCGAACGTGCCGAAATGGCGGTTCGACCTGGGCGCCAACTATGCGGTCACGACCGGCATCGGTGAATGGGTCGGTGATGTCGGCCTCTCCTACACGGGCGCCTATCCCTGGACCGCCGACAATAATCTCGTCGCGGAATCCGTGACGCTGGTGAATGCGTCGCTTCGGTTCACGCCCGCTTCGATGAACTGGCTGACGGTCAGCGTCTGGGGCAAGAATCTGGGCAACAAGCGCTATTATCTGATCGGACAGGAATCGGCCGGACCGGCTGGGACCGGCGGCTATCCCGCTGCGCCTGCCGCGCCCCGCACCTATGGCGGGTCGTTGTCCGTCAAATTCTGACCGCATCCATTGGGGGGAGACGGGCGTCGAGGGCATCTCGGCGCCCGTCTTCGTTGGTCCGCTCCGGCCCACGGCACTTGCATAGCGACCGGAATCGGCCACCGGTCAAGAAATCGCACCAAAGAAAAGACTAAGAGCCGCGATCTGATGCTATCAGATCGCGGCTCTAGCACATTCCTCCCTGATCGAAAGCCGTCAGCCGCCCGCTGTCCGGCCCCGGCCGTCGCTCATGGCTCTTCCGCAAAGCGGGCGCGAAGTTGCTTCTTGTCGATCTTGCCGACGCTGGTGCGCGGAAGCTGGTCTACGATTTTGAAGCGATCGAGCTTGGCGTAACGGGTGACCTCGCCGTTCGCGATGGCGCGTTCGACCGGTCCGTTGATGATCTCAAGCGTGAGAATGGCGTCCGGCTTGGCCACCACCACGGCAAGTGGCCGCTCCCCCCATTTCGCATCGGGCACCGCGATGACGGATGCCTCGACGACACCTTCGGCGGTCGCGACCAGCTCTTCGAGCTGGATGGAATCGACCCACTCGCCGCCGGTCTTGACCACGTCCTTCAACCGGTCGCGTATCTGGACATGACCATTGGCGTCGATCGTCGCTATATCCTGAGTGTGCATCCAGCCTCCATGCCAGAGAGCTTCGGAGGCTTTTGCATCACCGACATAGCAGGAGGTCAGCCAGGGAGAGCGCAGCACCAGCTCCCCGCGGGTCCGCCCATCATGGGGAAGCGGATTCATCAAATCGTCCACGATCCGGACCTCGACAAGTGGAACAGAAGTGCCCGAAGCCGTGAATGTCGACAACATCTCATCCTCGTCGCGGAATTCCTCCCCGGTGCGCCGGGCGGCCTTCAGGACCGTCGGGCAGGTTTCCGACATGCCATAGCCCGCCGCAACGAGCATAGCGCGCCGACGGGCTTCCCCACAAAGCGCCTTGGTCAGCGCCGATCCGCCGATGGTCATTTTCCATCCGGCAAGATCGGCGCCGGTCTGATCGGCGGCCTTCAGGACCATTTCCAGGACTGTCGGCACGCAATGAGAGTAGGTGACCTGGTGATCGCCGCGCAGCTTGCAGATCATCGCGGGATCGTAGCGCCCCGGATAGACCTGCTTCACGCCGAACATGGTCGCCAAGTAGGGAACGCCCCAGGCATGGACATGGAACATCGGCGTCAGCGGCATGTACACGTCTTCGACGCCCAGGCTGGGCGACGCGATGGAGGCGCCAAACGGACCCGCGACGGCCAGCGTGTGAAGCACGAGTTGACGATGCGTGAAGCAGACGCCCTTGGGATTGCCGGTGGTGCCAGTCGTGTAAAAGAGGGTCGCGACTGCATTCTCGTCGAAATCCGCGAACGGAAAGTCAGGCGACGCAGCGGCGGAGAGCGCCTCATATTCGCCCATGACCCAATCGGGCAGAGGATCGTCGGCCCCGTCCGCGATGGCGACGACCGCCTTCACCGCCGGAAGTGATGGAAGCAGCGCTTCGACGATAGGAAAGAAGTCGCGATGGACCAGCAATATCTCCGCCCTCGCATGCTGCAGGGTGTAGGCGATCTGCGGTTGCGGTAGCCGGATGTTCACGGTTTGCAACACGGCGCCCATCATGGGCACGGCAAAATAGGCTTCGAGATAGCGGTGGCTGTCCCAGTCCATCACGGCCACCGTCATTCCCTGCTGGGCGCCCAGGCCGTCCAGCAAGGATGCCAGCCGCCCGACGCGCCCGACGAACTCCCGGTAGCTGAACGCCGCCTGATCGCGATAGACGATCTGCTGATCGCCCGCCTTCGTCAGCACGCCGTCCAGCAAATGCCGGATGGTGAGTGGGAAATGATAGGCTTCCGGGGCCGGCTCGGCAAAGCGCAGTGGCATGATGATGGTCCTGCTTGTGTGAGGTCAAAGAACGCCGCGGCTGGCAAGAGGCATGTCAGAGCGTCCCTTTGATCGTCGAACCGCCATCGACGACGATGGCCTGACCGGTCACATAGGCGCCCGCCCTCGACGCGAGGAAGACCGCCGTGCCTGCGATCTCCTCAGGCTCCCCGATCCGGCCGAGCGGGGTCGCCCGCCGGAGAGCGGCCTCCGCTTCGGGATCTTCCCACAATGCGCGGGCGAAATCGGTGCGGATGACACCGGGCGCGATGGCGTTGATCCGGATGTTATGCGATCCCAACTCTATCGCCAGATTGCGCACGAGCTGGAAATCAGCGGCCTTCGAGACATTATAGGCGCCGATGACGTCCGATCCGATCAACCCGCCGATCGACGAGACGACGATGATCGCGCCTTCCCGCCGTTCCATCATGTCCGGCGCGACCATCGTGATCAGCCAGTGATTGGCGAGCACATTATTGTCGAATATCTTGCGGAACTGATCGTCGGTGATGCCCGCCATGGGGCCGTAATAGGGGTTGGACGCCGCATTGCAGACCAGCAGGTCGACAGGCCCCAGACGCTCCCGAGTCTGGGCGACCAGCGCTTCAAGCGCAGCCTTGTCGGAAATGCTGGCGGCGATCGCGATCGCGCGCTCCTCTCCATGACGGGCATTGATCGCATCGGCAACCGCCTCGCACGCCGGTTGCTTCCGACTGGAAATGACGACGCGAGCGCCCGCCTCCGCATAGGCTTCCGCGATCGCCCGGCCGATGCCGCGCGACGAGCCTGTCACGATCGCGACTTTGCCGGTCAGATCGAATATTTCCATGCTTCATTCCCTCCATTGATGCGCTTCAGGCGAGCGCTTGCACAGCTTGACCGGCGGCGACAGCAACGCTCCAGGCCATGCGCCGCGAAGCTGCGAGCCGTTCCAGGCGCATCACCTCCGGCGGCCACGCCTTTTCTCCGTCTCAACCGGCGGTCATGCCGCCATCGATCGCCATTTCGGCGCCGGTGACGTGCCTTGCCCCGTTCGACACCAGATAAGCCACCATCTCTCCCACCTCTTCCGAAGTGCAGGCGACACCGATCGGCACCGCCGTCTTTGCGATTTCGTCCGGATCGATCGTCTCCAGGCCCCGACCATGCCCCGCCTTCGCGGCGTCATCAATATGCTTGCGCAAGGCGGGCGTATCGACAAATCCCGGATGGACGGAGTTCACGCGGACATTGTTGCGCAGACCGGCGCATTCGAGCGCGACGGCCTTGGTCATCATCCGGATGGCGCCCTTCGACGCGCAATAGGCGGCCATGCCGGCGATGCCCTTGAGACCCGCCATGGAGGAAATATTGACCACCGATCCGCCGCCGGACTTCGCGATGATCGGGACGGCGTGCTTCATGCCGAGAAATGTCCCCTCGACATTGACGGCCATGATGCGCCTGAAATCGTCGAGCGACATCGAGAATGTGTCCGTCACCATCGACGTACCGGCGCAATTGACGAGGATCGTCAGCTTGTCGTCCCTCCCGATGGTCGGCGCCAGCCTGTCCAGCCATTCCGCTTCGTGCCGGACGTCGAGCTTGACGGCCTGCGCCCGCCCGCCCGCCTGCTCGATCAGCGCAACCGTGACCTCCGCGCTGTCGCCGTCGAAATCGGTCGCCCAAAGGAAGGCGCCTCGGGCCGCCAATGCGAGCGCGATGCCCCTCCCGATGCCGCTTCCCGCGCCCGTCACAAAGGCTGCCTGCCCTGCTAGTTCCGACATTCGAAATCCTCACTCTCAATCATTATGATAACTGTTCCGACGGACCGGCGCCGCAGCCGGCATCCGCGCTCAATCGGCCGTCATGCCGCCGTCGATGGCGATCTCGGCTCCCGTAATGTGGCGGGCAGCATCCGATGCGAGGAAACAGATGGTTTCAGCGACCTCCTCGGCGGAGCAGGCCACGCCGATCGGAACCATGGTTTTCGCAACCTCATGGGGATCGAGGACATGCGTGTCCGCGGAAGCGTGCCGGGAATGGCCGATCTCGTCCGGACCATGCTTGCTCCAGGCTGGCGTATCGACAACGCCCGGATGGACCGAGTTGACACGCACCTTGTTGCGCAGGCCGGCGCACTCAAGCGCGACGGCCTTGGTCATCATCCGGATGGCGCCCTTGGAACCGCAATAGGCCGCCATGCCGGGCAGCCCCTTCAGACCAGCGAGGGATGAGATATTGACGACAGCGCCTCCGCCCGACGCCGCGATCCGGGGGATGGCGTGCTTCATGCCAAGGAACGCGCCCTCGACATTGATTGCCATGATGGTCTTGAGATCATCCAGCGGCATTTCGAAACTGTTGGCGATCATGGATTTGCCGGCGCAATTGACGAGGATCGTCAAGGCGTCCTCGTGGCTGTCCGTGAGCGACAATCCTTGCTGCCACGCCTCTTCAAGCCGGACGTCGAGACGGAACGGCCTTGCCCGCCCGCCAGCCTCCTCGATCAGTTGGACCGTGCGTTCGGCTCCGGCGAAGTCAAAATCGGTGACCCACACAAAGGCACCGCGAGCGGCGAGCGCCAGGCTCGTCGCCCGTCCGATGCCACTCCCCGCGCCCGTAACGAACGCTGCTTTCTTCGCGAATTCAGACACGCTGCCTCCCCATCACTCGTCACATGAGAACGCCATCGCCAGAACCGGCCGTTCCCTCTTCATGTCGAACAGCCGCCGGCTGGATACGCATGGCATTCCCGCAATCTGGCGCATCTACATTTTAGCGCCGTTTTGCGCCGCTATGGCTTAGATTTTTCCGCTCCTCGCCGGATAGCGCCTCCCGAACCGGCCGACCACTCCGTTCCGGTTATGCGGGCCATAAACCATCGGCTATGCTTGCGCTTCGTGAGGGTCGGGAAATGCGCCTGGACGCCCCGCATAGGGCCTTGGCCAGCGCCCTACCCGACCGGTTCCTTGGCAATGCTGATGACGGATGTCTGGGAGAATTCCAGAAAACCTTCGGTTCCAAGCTCTGTGCCAAGTCCGGATTGCTTGGCGCCTCCGAACGGAATGTGGGGCCGCAAGTCGGCATGATGATTGATCCATACCGTACCGCTTTCGATCCTGCGGGCGATGGCATAGGCGCGATCATTGTCAGCGCTCCAGACCGAACCGCCCAGGCCGTAGATGGAATTGTTGACCCGCCGCAGAGCATCGTCGACGTCATCGAACCTGATGATAGGAAGGATGGGCGCGAACTGCTCCTCATCGACGAGCTGCGCGCCATCCTCTATGTCCCTGACGATCGTCGGGCGAATAAAATATCCCTGTCCGTCGCCCGCCTCTCCGCCAGCAATGATCCGCCCTTCGCGGCGCGCACTGTCCAGAAGGGCCTTCGCCTTCTCGAACTGCAAGGCATTTTGAACGGGGCCCATTTGCGTGCCCTGTTGCAGACCGTCGCCCACGATCGCGCTCTCGGCCAGCCTGGCCAGTTCGTCGCACAAAGCGTCATAGATGGCGCTATGGGCGTAAACCCGCTTGGCGGCGATGCAGACCTGACCGGCATTGGCGAAAGCCGCGGCATAGATTTTGGGCGCGACTTTCGAAACATCGACATCGTCGAGCACGATGCTCGCGTCGTTGCCGCCCAGCTCCAGCGTGACGCGCTTGAGGCTGCCGGCCGCGCTTTCGAGAACCTTCCTGCCCGTAGCGGTGGAGCCCGTGAAGGAAATCTTCGCGATGTCCGGATGCGCCGTGAAGACCGGCCCCAGATCGTTGAGATCCGTCAGGACGCTGAACACGCCTCTTGGAAAGATGTCCTTCGCGAACCGGGCCAGCATCAGGGACGTGATCGGCGTCGTTGGAGCGGGCTTGAGAATGAAGCTGTTGCCAAGGAGCAGCGCGGGAGCGAATTTGAAAGCCGCGAGCAGCAACGGGAAATTCCACGGGGTGATGCCGCAGACCACGCCAAGCGCCTTGCGATGCACCTCTATGCGATGGGTGTCGTCGTCCTGGAGAACCTCCACAGGAAGATCCATGGATGCGAAATGGCGAACAAGGCCTTCGGTGAAGGCGACCTCCACATTGGCCTCCGGCAGCGGCTTGCCCTGCTCGCGCACCAGCATGCGCGCCAGTTCGCCGGCATTGTTCCGGACGGCGTCCGCGAAGGCAAGGAGCTTTGCGCGACGATCCTCGAGCGGAAGCTCTGCCCAGGCGGGCTGCGCCGCCTTCGCTGCGGCCACCGCCTGATCGAGTTGCCTGGCGGACCCGCGCGGAACGGTCTGGAAGCACATCCCCGACGCGGGATCGATGACCTCCATCGAGGAATCGCCGTCGACGAGATCGCCGTCGATAAGAAGTTTGAAAATGTCGGACATCACATGCTCCTTTTGGAAAGCGGGCCGTTACCCGTTCAAAGTCGTGTCGCGGCGCCGACCATCAGCGCCGCGCAGATCAGCAGGCCGATGCGGAGGAGGGAGGCGCTTTCGCCGTAGAAGGTGGTCGCGACGACCACGACCAGCAACTGAAGAGCGACGGTCATGAGCGGCGTGATGATGCTGAGCTCCACGCCATTGTGCACGAGCCGCGCCGAAACCCCGATGCCGAGCAGGAAAGCCGCCACGCAGGCTGCGGTCTGCCAGGGCGCGGTAAATCCTCGCGTTGCCGGGATGAGCGCAAGGCCGGCAAACTGGCTCAGCATCGAAATCAGAAATCCGCCGATGACCGGAAGAGATAGTGCCTGCATATGTCATCCTCTCGATATGGTTCCCGTTCCGGCCGGAAGCGGGCTTCAAGGGCGTGCGGCCAAGGGCGATCCCCGCCTCCCCGCGCAAAGTCTGACGGCCGTCCTGCACCGCAGCGACCGCTTCGATCCTGGCGAGCGACCGGTCGCCATATGCACGGCCATCGAAGACCGCACCAATGCTTTCCCCCTTATATTTCCGATGTTGCAATCCGGCCTAGTCGCGACCGCCCGGCGCTTCAAAAATAAGGGGAACAGGCTCGAAACCGGGTGCGGCAAAACCAGGAGGGGTATCTCGGCACAGCAGGGCGGCCGTTCGAAGCGGTGCACAGCGACGGCCGTCTGCGCGCCCGGCGAACCGTCCCGGACAATTTCAACCTGGGAAGTGCGGCGCCGAAGGCTCTTCGCCAAGGGAGCCGATCGCGTGGCTCCGCGACCCTATCCACCGTTCAAAGAAGAAGGACATGTTCATGGATCAAGCAAGTGCCGATCAGGCTGCCGATCTCGTCATCTCGCTCTATCGCGGCACCGCCGAGCGGCCCGTGGCGCGTTTTCCCGAGAGTTGCCGCCCCGCGTCATTCTTCGACGTGCAGAAGGTCTTCGACAGTCTCGTCGCGCAATTCGGCCAGCCGGTGCAGGGATGGAAGCTCTATTTCCCCTTCAAGGCGGGCCAGCCCAATCTGGTCGCGCCGATCTTCAACCTGCTTCGGTCGGGCGACCATATCACCCCGAAAATGTCGCGCATCCGCATCTGGGAGCCGGAAATCGTGTTCCGCGCCAACCGCGATCTGCCGCCGCGCGACCTGCCCTACACCTATGAGGAGGTGGCGCAGGCCGTGGACGCTGTTCCGGCCATCGAATTCCTTGCCTTCCGTTTCGACGTCAACAGCATGCAGGAAATGGCCGACCGCCCGTTCGAAGCCTATGCCGACAACACGCTGAGTGGCGGTTTCGTCGTCGGTGAAGCGCTTGCCGACTGGCGTTCCATCGACTTCGGCAAGATGCGGCATGTGGCGAAAGAGGGCGACAAGATCGTGGGCGAGGCCGTGGGCGGTCATCCTGTCGTCGACCCCTTCATCCTGGTTTTCGTCGGCGCCAATACAGCACGCGAGCGGCAGGGAATCCGCAAGGGCCAGATCCTCGCCACGCTGTCGCCGTCCGCCCTGCTCACCGCCGGGCCAAACGCGGCGATCAGCGCCCAGTTCGAAGGCCTGGGCGGCGTTTCCACCGTCTTCGACTATTGAGCGGCGGGGAAGGATAATCTCGTGGATCTGAGCGGAAAAATCGCCATCGTCACGGGCGGCGGCACCGGCATTGGCCGCGCGACGTCGCTCAAGCTCGCGGCGCGGGGGGCCCATGTCGCGGTGAATTACCGGGTCAGCCGGGATGAAGCTGAGGACACGGCGAGCGAATGCCGCCAGCTTGGCGTCAGGGCGGCCGCAATCGCGGCGGATGTCGGCAGCGATGAGGACTGCCGGCTCCTGGTGGCCGCGGCAAAGGAAGAACTCGGCGGATATGTCGATATTCTCGTCAATAATGCAGCGGCCACCAAGTTCGTGCCCCATGCGCAGTTGGACGGCCTGTCGGGCGAGGACTTTGCCGACATCTTCCGCACCAACGTGACGGGCGCCTATCAGATGATCCGCGCCGCCGCTCCCGGAATGAGGGCGGCGGGCGGCGGCTCCGTCGTCAATGTGGCGTCGATCGCCGGACTGTTCGGCGGCGGCACCTGTTCGGCCTATGCGGCATCGAAGGGGGCGCTCATCAACCTTACGAAGACGCTGGCCCGCGCCCTCGCGCCGGACATCCGCATCAACGTGGTATGTCCGGGCTTCGTGGCGACGCGCTGGTTCGAGGAACGATTGTCGGCGGAGGACTATGCCGCCACGCTGCGCGAGGTGGCGAGCGCCATGCCGCTGGGGCGCGCCGCCACGCCGGAGGATATTGCCGGCGGCATCGCCTATTTCTGTTCGCCCGACGCCGCCACCATCACTGGCGAGACCCTCATCATGGATGCGGGCGCTCATCTGGACCTGGCCATTTCGCGCCGGGCGGTCGGCAAGGAATAGCCCGTCGGGCAAGGACAGAACAATGTCCGGACATGAATCCAATAAGCGGTCGGCATTGGTCGCCGGGCCGCTTGCCCAGCTAAAACTGCAACAATCGACGCGATGTGGAGAGGGACAGCATGAGCAATGATTATGATGGCTGCGAGTTTCTGGAGGTCGACCGGCCCCGCGAAGCCATCCTGCGGGTGACGCTCAATCGCCCGCAAAAACGCAACGCCATGAGCAATGAACTGCGGCGCGAGCTATTCACCGTGCTTGAGCAGGCGGATGTCGATGACGATGTGCGCGTCATCATCCTGCGCGGGGCGGGAAAATGCTTTTCCTCCGGATATGATCTTTCGCAAGGATCGGTGGAAGGCAGCGGGGAGAGGCCGGTGCCCTATCATACCGCTGCCGGCATCGGCTATTGGGGACGGCATGTCGTGGAAGGATGCTTCCGGATGTGGGACTTGGCCAAGCCGTTGATCGCGCAGGTCCACGGCTATTGCCTGGCCGGCGGCAGCGAACTCGCTTCGGCATGCGACCTTGTCTATGTCGCTGACGACGCGGAGATCGGCTATCCGCCGATCCGCCTCATGAGTCCGCCCGACAATCAGGTCTTCCCATGGCTCATGGGCATGCGCCAGGCGGCGGAGATGATGCTGACGGGCGATTCCATCTCGGGCAAGCAGGCCGCGGAATTCGGCTTTGCGAACCGGTCATTCCCCATCGACGAGCTGGAAACGGCAGTCCTGGACATTGCCGAGCGCGTGGCCAAGGTGCCCGCTCCGTTGCAACAAATGAACAAGCGCGCGCTCCATCGCCAGATGGAGGTGATGGGCATCCGTGCCGGTCTGCGGGCGGGCACGGAAATCCAGGCCCAGGCCTGGTTCACGCCTGAAGTCATCGCCTATGTCGCGGAACTTCGCAAAAGCATCACCGGCGCGCTGGACCAACGCGACGGCCAATATGGCGACTATCGCACCACCGGCCGCGCCTGATCGCCTATTATCATTGGGAAGGACTATTCATGGCCACCGAAACCGCCACCGCCAGCAGGCTTCCGCTGATCGACGTCGAGACGATGGAAGGCGCCGCGGGAGACACGCTCCGCTCGCTCCCGATGCGGATGAACATCATCGCCATGGCAGCGCATGCCAGAAGCTGCGTGATTCCCCAGCTCATGCTGGGCAACTCCGTGATGAACGAGCAGTCGCTGCCGGGATTGCGGCGCGAACTGCTGATCCTGCTCGCCGCACGGATCGACGGCGCGCAATATGTATGGTCGCAGCATCGCGTCATCGCTGAAAAGCTGGGGGCCTCCCCAGCCATGGTGGAGGCGATCGAGGGCCTCGAACTCTCATCCGATGCGTTTGACGAGGCAGAGCGGGCCTTGCTGGCATTCGGCAGGCAGGTGATCGAGAGCGGCGATGTTGCGGACGAGGTTTTCGCGCGACTCTCCCGCCATTTCACCGCACAGGAGATCATCGAAGCGATTATCGCCATCGGCTATTATATGACGATGAACCGGCTTACGCTTGCGACGCGAACGCCGCTGGAGCCGGGCGCGGAAAAGACGATGATGCGCAAGGGATCGCAGGACGAAAACTGATCGGGAATCGATAAAATCAAATCGACGCCGTCAATCGAAAGAGGAGAAGATCATGGCGACCGCAAGCGAGAACTATAAACTGGTAACGGATTATTACGAATCCTTCGGAGAAGGCGGCCCAGAGGGCCTTGCCCGGATGCTGAGCTTTTTCGCTGAAGGAAAGACGAATTACACCGCCGGCAATTCAGAATTTGCCGGCACGCAAAACAGCCCCGCGGAATCGGAGAAAATCCTGCACCGCATATTGGAACTGAACCAGGGTAACCTTGAGATCGTCGGCATGCCAACCATCTTGCTGGCCGGGGACGCGATGGTTGCAGTCCTTCTCAAGGAGAGACACAAGCGGGCCGGGAAACCCGAAATCATCGTGCCTCGCCTGTGCGTTTATGAGATTGCCGATGGCAAGCTGAGCCGGTCATTTATCTGGCAGCTCGAAGCCGAGGCCTACGACGCATATTATCCCCGTCCATGATCGCGGTCGTGATGCCGGTTCGCATCGGCATCACCCGTCCATCCCAAGGCGAAATCGAGCCGGTTCCGGCAGCAGGAATTCAGCCGCAAGGCGCCAGGAACATCCGGCGCGCCTCAAAATGCGGTCCGGATGTTCCTGAAACCCTTCATCCCATCAATGGTGGAAAGTCACCGTCTCCGCGATCGGCGCCTTGTCGAGCGGGAAGCTGTTCACCGGATTGCCGGGCTCGGGATAGCCGAACGAGATGCCGAACAACATCTTGAAGGCGGGGTCGATCCCCAGAACCTCGCGCGCGGTGCCGGCGAAGAAGCTCAACAGGGTCTGGGGCACGCCGGCCAGCCCATGGGCTTCGAGCGACAGCAGCAAGGATTGACCGTACATGCCGACGTCGCCCGCGACGCGCACCGGCTCATAGACCGGAGCCATGAAGAGAAGCGCGACATGCGGCGCGCCGAAGAATTGGAGGTTCTTCATCACCGCGAAGTTGCGTTGCTCCGTCGCATCCCGCGAAATGCCGGCCGCCTCGTAATAAGCGGCGCCCTGGGCCTGTCGACGCTGGGTGTAAACGCCATAGGAGCTGTCGAAATCGAACGGGAAGTCCCAGGAAAAACGCTGCTCGGCCGCAGCCTCCAGAAATGCGGCGCTCAGCCTGTCCCGCGATTCCCCCGAAGCGATGTGGATGATCCAGGGCTGATAATTGCAGTTGGAGGGCGTATTCCGGGCATCCTCGACAACCGTCCGAAGCAAGGCTTCGGGAACGGGCGTGGGAAGGAAGCTGCGCGGCGACCTTCGATTGCGAACGACATCTTGAAATGATTTGGCTTCGGGCATTCGGATTTTCTCCTGTTTCCAATTCAAGGATGAACGGACGTTACGCAGGTCCGCCGGAGTCAAACAGCGAGGCGAGCGCATTTCCGATATAAGCTCCCCCTTATGGCTCGATCCTTTTTACGCCCTCACCCTTTCGGCTTGGCGCCAGGCGAGCGACATGAGTTCCGGCAGCACCGCAACCCGTTCGCGGGCCTGGGCCGAAGCCGCCGTGCCCCTGAGGACGCGACCTTTGATCCCATGGAAAATCGCTGCCAGGCGAAAGAAGTTGAACGCGATGTAGAAATCGTAGCTCGGCATGTCCGCCAAGCCCCGCCTGCGGCAGTAGGCGGCCAGATAGTCGGCTTCAGCGGGAATGCCGATCGCCGCAATGTCCGCGCCGCCCAGCCCCGCCACGATATGCGGGGGCATGCGGTACATCATGGCATGATAGGCGAAATCCGCGCCGGGATGACCCAGCGTCGACAATTCCCAATCGAGTACCGCCAATATTCGTGGCTCGGTGGGATGGAAGATCATGTTGTCGCAGCGAAAGTCGCCATGAACGATGCTGGTCTCATCGCCAGACGGAATATTCCGGGGCAGCCATTCGACCAGCCGATCCATATTGGGATCACGGCCTGCTTCGGCATCGTCCAGATATTGTTTCGACCAGCGGGCGATCTGACGCTCGAAATAATTGCCCGATCGGCCATAGTCGCCCAGTCCGATGGCCTGGAAGTCGATGCCGTGCAGTGTCGCGATCGCTTCATTCATCGCGTCAAAATGCGCGGCGCGATCATCCGGCGACATGCCCGGCAGGGTCGCGTCCCAGAATATCCGTCCCTCGACCATCGCCATGACGTAGAACCAGGTGCCGATCACATTCTCATCGGTGCAAAGACCATGGACATGGGCGACCGGAAAGGCGGCCTTGCCCAAAGCCATCAAAATCCTGGCCTCGCGCTCGACCGCATGCGCGCCCTTGAGGAGCTGGCCGGGGGGCTTGCGGCGAAGCACATAGGCCCTTTGCGGGGTCACGAGCTTGTAGGTCGGGTTGGACTGGCCGCCCTTGAACTGCTCGACGGTCAGCGGTCCGGCATAATCTTCGACATGCGCCTTCATCCAGGCGTCGAGGGCGGGGACGTCAAAGGCATAGCCCTCCCGGACGGGGGTCGTGCCGCTATGTGTCTGGGCCTGCTCCGTCACGGCGCGGCGCCTTCCTGAACCTTTTTCCAGTCGCGCTTGATCTTCTTCGCCAGCGACCATTTATGGACCTCGGTTGGGCCGTCATAGATGCGGAAAGCGCGGATTTCGCGGAAGGCCTGTTCGACGATCGTATCCCTGCTGACGCCGTTGCCGCCCATGATCTGAACGCAGCGATCGGCAACCCTGAACAGCGCGTCGGATACCGCGACTTTCGCCATCGAACTCTCCACCGTGCCGAGCGAACCCGCGTCCAACACGCCTGCGCACCATGAGATGATGAGTTCGGACTGTTTGAGGTCGATCAGGTTGTCAGCGAGCATGAACCCCACCCCCTCATGATCCACCAGCGGCTTGCCGAAAGCGTGGCGGCGGCAGGCATAGTCGCTGGCGATCTCATGGGCGCGAATGGCCAGGCCGAGCCAGCGCATGCAATGGGACAGGCGCGCCGGGCTCAGACGGACCTGGGCATATTTGAAGCCTTCGCCCGACGCGCCGAGCATCTGGTCGGCCGGCACGCGCAGGTCGACGATGTCGATCTCCGCATGGCCTCCGGGCATGGAGCTGTCGATCGTGTCCAGCACGCGGGTCGTGCGGATCGCAGGGTCCGGCAGATCGACGAGGAACATGCAGGCCCCATCATCCGATTTCGCCATGACGATGCCCACCTTCGCGCCTTCGGCGCCAGTGATGAACTTCTTGCGGCCATCGATCACCCAATGGTTGCCATCCAGCCGGCATGTCGTCTTCATCATCGACGGATCGGAACCGGCGCCCCCCTCCTCGGCGGGTTCGGTCATGAAGAAGGCCGATCGGGCGGCGCCCATGACCAGCGGATCGAGGAAGCGCGCCTTCTGCCCGGCGGACCCGACTTTGCCGAGCAAATACATGTTGCCCTCGTCGGGAGCCATGGTGTTGCAGGCGAGCGGTCCAAGGGGAGACAGACCCGACCGGATCAGGACCGTGGCCGTCTCGCCCTGCGTCAAATGGCTTCCATCGCTCAAGATATGCGGCGTCAGGACGCCGGCTGCCTTCGCCTTTTCCCGCAGTTCCCGGACGAGGTCGTCCGAGGGACCGTGGCCGCCCAAACGCTCGTCCCGCTCATAGGGGATGACCGTTTCGCGAATGAAGACCTCCACCCGTTCAGCGATGGCTTGCGCCCGGCTGCTCGCAGCGGCGCCATATTCAAAACTCACTATGCGGACCTTCCCCTGTTGCGCCTTCGGTTCCTGGCAGTCATTGCCCTGCATACCGCCTTGGCCAATGCTATTGGCGCGCGCGAGCGACGACCAATAATCGCTCTTTATCGAAGCCATGCAGGATTGCCCGTCGATCGCCGCTCGCCGCCGTTCAGGCCAGGCAACGCCCGATGAAAGCGACAGTCTTTTCATGCGCGTCGGCGGCGGCGCGACAGGGCATCGCAACGAAGTTGTGCGGTGCGCCGGGATAGACGTGAAGCGCGCTCTGATTGCCGGCCGCCAGCCAGCGCATATGCATGAACAGGCTGTCCTCAAGGAGCGCGTCTTCCGTGCCGACGATGAAGAGCGCGGGACATGCGCCCGCCAGGCCAGCATGAAGGGGAGAGACTTCCGGGGACCGCCGATCCCGATCCGGACCGATAAAGGCATCCACGAAGCCGTGCAGGTCCGCCGTTCGCGGCGTGCTGCGCTCAGCCCCGAATTGCTGCGCGCCGGGCGTCAACGCGAGATCGAAGAAGCCATAGACGAAATGCGCGCCGGCAAGGCGGATGCCGTGAGCATCGCGCATTTTGAGCAGCGTCAGTGCGGCCAGATGCGCGCCTGATGAATCGCCGCCAATGACAATCCTGTCTACGCCCCACCGGTCCGCAGCATTTTCGACCAGCCAGTTCGCCACCGCCACGCAGTCCTCCAGCGCCGCCGGAAAGGGATGTTCGGGCGCCAGTCGATAATCGACGCTGATGCAGACGACATGCGCATTGTCGGCATAATGTTCGAGCATCGCGTCCTGCAGGTCGGCGGCGCCCATGAACCAGCCGCCGCCATGAAGGTGGAGGTAGATGCCCTTGGGAGCCACGGACGCTATGACGCGGACGGGAACCTCGCCCCCCGGATGCGGAATGCGCAGGGTCTCGGCGCGTGGCGACCGGACAATCGCGGGAAAGCCGCCCGTGCCGACGTTCCGCGCGTCACGAATGGGCTTGGCGTGGTCGGCGGTCCATAGCGGCGGCAACCGAGCGATCCGAGCCTTGGCCTCAGCCGCCATCGCGAGCGTGTCCTCCGCGACTTCGCTCCCGTCGAACAGCGATGATGTAAGCACGTCCACCCTTCCCTCCCAGATTTCGGTCGACCGGCCTGTTGCTTATTTAATGCGCCGACGACATGTCAGCCGGCCAATCCGCTCATGTCGAGGATCAAGACGACAGCGCCGAAGAACAAGGCTCTAAACGCGCTGCGAACGGCCAGGTAGCGACTGGCGCCGCCTGCCAGCGCAGCCTCGGTCGCCGCCCGCCAATAAGCGAAAACGCCCAGGACGAAGATCAGCATCTCCAGAGCTATGGCCATTTCCGGCCGGGCCCAAAGGGCGAAACCCCATTTGGGGAAACCGCCGGCATTTCCCGGAAGCAGGGGCAAGTCGCCGCGATGGACGATCAGGTCGAGCATCCAGTGGGACAAAGCCACCGCGCCAAGGACGATGCCGCTCCGAGCGCCCCACGCCCAGGCCGCTGGAATGGCGAACGCCACTGAGAGAAGCGCCGCACCCACCAGGGAATGGGTATAGTCCGCGTGGATGATCAGCCCGCCATAATGGGCCGCATCGGGAACGCGCTCGATCCATTCGACGCCAGCGGCAAGGAACGGAATGAAGACGACGTCGAGCCAGACGGTCGCGAGCATGAGTATCCACAGGGGTATTGCGGGCTCCCGCGCCTTGACCGCCGCGGCCAGGCCATAATGGCCGACGATCATTTTTTCACCTCTCTGCTGGAGGGCCAAGGCAGCTTGCGGTCGAAAAGCCCGTGGATGACGACAAAGAGGAACAGGCTGATGATGAAAGCCATGTCTGATTTCCTTCGGAGCTCCCGCCCCATTTCACGCTTGGACCGGGATGCCGTTCGAGGATGAGCGCGCTGCCATCCTTTCCGCGCGAAGCTGACTGCGGCGCACTTTCCCGGCTTCGTCGCGCAGCGGCTCATCGGTGAATTCATAACTTGCGGGCAATTTATATCGCGCGACTTTGGTTGCCAGGAAGGCGCCGAGCGCTTCCGCCGTGACTGATTCCTCAGCATCCGGCAGAGGTCTCACGACGGCATGGACCACCGCCCCCAGATCCGGGTCGGGAAGACCGATGACCACAGCCAGGTCCACGCCGGGATGTTCGGACAGCGCATTCTCGATTTCCGCCGGATAGACGTTCATCCCGCCGCGCAGGATCAGGTCCGCTCTCCGATCGGCAATGTAGAGATAACCCTCATCGTCCAGCCAGCCGAAATCACCGATGGTTTCATAGCCATCGCTCGACCGCTGCGGCTCCGCGCCGATATAGCGATAGGTCGAGCCTGCGCCGGTGAAGGGCAAAAGATGGATTTCCCCCACCTCGCCAGGCGCAAGCGGCTCGCCATTTTCGCCCAGAATGCGGATATGGCAGTTGATAGGCCGCCCTACGGAGCCGCGATGCGCCAGCCATTCGCCGCCATTCAGGACGGTATTGCCCTGCCTTTCGGTGCCGCCGTAAATCTCCCAGATCTTCTCCGGTCCGATCCAGTCGATCCAGGCTTCCTTCAACCAGGCGGGCATGGGCGCCGCCGTGTGCCAGACGGCCTGGAGCGAGGACAGATCATATCGTGACCGCACCTCTTCGGGCAGCGCCCAGATGCGGCTCATCATCGTCGGCACCAGATTGGCCCAGCCGATCCCATGCCGCTCGATCAGCCGCAACGTCTCTTCGGCGTCGAAGCGCGGCATGCCGATGACGCTGTTTCCATGATGGAGCGCCATCGACATGAAAGTGAACGGCGCATTGTGGCAGAGCGGGCCTGCGTTCAGCACCGCCCCGCCCTGGGGCAGATTGAGCGGCCGCACGGCCGGGTCGACAGCGCCTGGACCCATATCGACGATCATCTTGGGCCGGCCCGAGGAACCTCCCGACGTCATGGCTTTCCAATGACTGCCGATGATCGACGGCAGCGCCTCATCGCTTCCTTCCCGCAGGCCATAATCCGAAGGACGCGCGCCGGTCGCATCCCGAATGGCGGGATCGGACGCGAAAATGGCGCGCGGGCGGGCCAGATCAAGCACGGCCCTGAGCTCATCCGCGGGCAGCCGCGCGGATATTAGCGACGGCGTGGCTCCCAGCTTCC
Source organism: Sphingobium sp. 15-1 (assembly GCF_013375535.1). GTDB lineage: Bacteria > Pseudomonadota > Alphaproteobacteria > Sphingomonadales > Sphingomonadaceae > Sphingobium > Sphingobium aromaticivastans. The sequence goes on along the minus strand of NZ_JABXJG010000001.1, from coordinate 664,206 downwards.
AGAGGGCGAAGGCAAGCTCGAAAACCGCATTCTCATTGGGCAGCACCAGGGCGACAATATCGTCTTTCCCTACGCCAAGCTGCTTTAGGGCCCATGCGCGGCGGTTGACGCGGCGGGCCATGTCTCCCCACGACAAGGCATCATCCTGATGGGCGACGCATAATCGTTCGCCACCGAGCCGCTCAGCATAGCAAGCGGGAATATCGCCCATCGCGACCAAGTTCATGCATCACTCCATCCTGGGTCCGCCCTGGCCCCAAGGCGGCGCTCCCTTGGATTGATGTTAGGCGCTGCCCCTTTGGCCAAACAGCGCCCATCGCGGCATTCCCGTTATAACATCGCAGTTATGACTTGATCTTGTAAGGCGGCTCTTCTTTAACCGCCCTCAGAGTCCGTTTGAGAAATCGCGGAAGAGCGATTTCCGAGGCGGCACCAGCCCTCTCCCCCACCCGGCCACCCATAAAATACTGCCGTTGGGTGGTCGGGTGGGGGAGAGGGCTGGTGCCGCAATGCGCCAATAGGCGCATTCTCAAACAGGCCCTCAGGAGACGACATGAATATTCTGAGTTTACGGTATTTCCTCAAGATCGCGGAACATGGCAGCATAACGCGCGCGGCTTCGGAGCTGCACATCACTCAGCCGGCGCTCACCCGTCATGTCGCGCATCTGGAGGATCATCTGCGGGTGAAGCTGCTGATGCGGCATGGACGGGGCGTTCGGTTGACCGAACCGGGCCGCCTGCTCACCACAAGGGCGCAGACCATCCTGTCCGATATCGACATTCTTTCCGAGGAACTGCTGGCCCGCCAGACCGAGCCGCAGGGCGAGCTGTCGGTCGGCCTCCCCTGGTCGTGGTCGGAAGGCATCACGGCGCCCGTCATCAAGCAATTCAACGACCTGTATCCCGACGTCCGGCTTAACGTCATCGCGGATTCGAGCGAGACGCTCGAGAGCATGCTCAAATCGCAATATATCGACTTCGCCGTCCTCACGATGGTGGAGGACGATCCCGAGATCGAATCCAGCCCCGTCGCGCATGACGCGGCCTATTTGTTCGGACCCAAGGGGTGCGGCCTTGCCGGGCTCAACGAGATTTCCATGGCCGAATTGGCGGAACGGCCGACGATCCGCCAATATAATGCAACCGTTGTCGCCAAGCGCACCGACCAGAGGCTCGCCCGGCTTGGGCGATCGCAGAATGTCGTGATCAAGACCAGCGCCTCAATGATGCTTGAGCTGGCGGAGCTGGGTCTTGGCTATGTCGTGATGACCGGATGCGCCATGGGCTCCAAGCGTTATGAAATGGAGGCGGTGCCGATCGCGGATCTTTCCGTCACCTGGACGATCAGCACGCTGCGCACTCATCCGAAGACCGCGGCCGTCAACGCGTTCGAGGCTCTTTTGCGTCAAGCCATCCGCGCGCGCGTCGATGCCGGCGATTGGCCGGGCGTGACATTGATCGAAGGTGCGCTGTAGCCCCTATCGGCAAAGGGTCTGACGGGATCGCCGCACGGCAGAAGGCCGCGTTTGTTCGCGACGGCTTATTGACCCGTCACCTGCTTCAAAAAGGCGATGGAGCGATCTTCGGCCTCTCGCGCAATGCCGCTTGGAAAGGCAATGAAGTTGTGGATGCCGCCCGGATAGACGGCCAGAGCGCTGCCATTCCCGGAAGAGAGCCATCGCATGTGCATGAAGAGGGAGTCATCCAGCAATGGATCCTGCGTTCCGATGGTGAACAGCGCCGGACAGAGCCCCTTGAGATCGGCATGGAGCGGCGAGACATCGGGCGCGGTGAGATCCGCATCCTGGGCGAAAGCGCGGACATAGCTGCGCAAATCCGTCGTCCTCGGCGCGATGCGATCGTCACCGAACATGCGCGCGCTGGGCGTCAGCGTCAGATCGAAAAAGCCGAAGATGAGATTTGCGCCCGACAGCGTGACGCCATGCCTGTCGCGCAAGCGGAGGAGCGTGACCACGGCCAGATGCGCCCCTGAGGACTCGCCGCCGATCGTGATGATCTCGGTCCCGAACTCCGCCTTGGCATTGGCGAGCAGCCACAGGGCTGCCGCCTCGCAATCATCGGGCGCGGCCGGGTAAGGATTTTCTGGCGCGAGCCTGTAGTCGACGCTCACGCAGGCCAGTTGCGCCCGATCCGCGATCGCTTCAAGCCTTGGGTCCTGCAGGTCCGCGCCGCCCATGAACCAGCCGCCGCCATGCATGTGAAGATAGATGCCCCTGGGGTCGGGCGGCGCGATGATGCGAAGCAGGATCGGTCCTGCGGGGCCTGGGATTTCGACAATGCGGGCGCGCGGAGAATGGTCGACCGGGAGATATACTCCCCCACCCTGCGCCCGCGCCTCCCTGATCCTCTTGGCGGATTCAGGTTGCCAGGGCGGAATCTGCGCGAACCGCGCTTTCGCCGCTTCCTGGATTTCCCGCACGTCATCGTCCAGCTTCGCATCGTCGAAGCGCCAGTGATCGGTCCCGTTCATTATTGAAGATATTCGGGAAAGCGCGGCATGGAGTCCCAGTCCGCCCGCTCATGCTGAATGATGATCCGCGCGCCCAGTTCGCGCGCGAGGCTTTCGATCCGCGCCATCGACTCGAAGGTCTGCTCCCGATCGGTGTTGTTGGAAGGGATGTTCCTCGTCGACCGGCAGCGGCAGCTATACCAAAGGTCGCCGGTGAAGATGAAGGGACCGCTGCGCGGCAAGTGGACCAGCAGCGCCGCATGGCCCGGCGTATGGCCAGGCGCCCGGAGGATGACGACGGAGCCGTCGCCAAAAACGTCATGATCGGATGCGAACGGCCGCACCTGGGCGCGTTCGAGCGCATCGTAATTCTTGAATTCCTTGCTCTGCCGCGCGTCTTCCCGGAACATGAAGTCGCGCTCGGCTTCATCGACGATCCAGGTCGAGCTTTTGAAGAGGTTCGCATTGCCCGAATGATCGAGATGCGAATGCGACAGCGTGAAATAGTCTATGTCCCTGGGATCAACGCCCATCTCGTCGAGCTGCTGGGCCAGCTTCTTGGGCAATGACCAGACGGATCGGCCCGAATTATAGCCGCCCGGCAGGTCCGCCAGGCTGTCCTCGAAGCCGCAATCCCACATCAGCATGCCTTCGGGATGGACGACCAGATAACAGGGATTGGCCATATCCCAATGCTCGCCCTTATAGTTGCCGTCGGCGGAGAAGATGCTCGCATCTTCCGTAACCAGGCGGCCGCCATCCAGAACATATATTTTGAGATCCATGGTCTTTCCCGTCCTGGGCTGAAGGAGAGGCCGGCGACATGGGCGTCAACATGTCGCCGGCCCGCCTCCTGCCGCCCCTATTTGAAATGCGCGAGGAACGTCATGCCATAAGTCCGCGGCGGCGCCAGCATCGTCCAGTCGCCACGTCCCTGCACCTCGGCTTCCGAGATATAATAACGCTCGTCGGTCAGATTTTTCGCCCACAGCCGGACCTGGTATCGATTGTCGTCCAGGCCGATGGTGAGGGTCGTGTTGAGCAAGGTATAGGCGGGCTGACGGAGCCGGTTGTCGGGATGCCAGAAGAAGCCGTCATTATGGACGGCGTTGACCGCGGCCGTCACCTCGGCGCCCGCCACCTCTGTCCGATATTCGACGCCGATATTCCCCGTGAACTTCGGAGACGCGACCAGCCGGTTGCCGCTGGCGTCGATCGTCGACCCGACACCATTCTGCGTCACGGCCGGAGCGCTGAGGAAATCCCTATATTTCGCGTCCAGCACGGACGCGCCCGCCCGCAGCGTGAGATGGCTGGTCACGGCAGCCTCGATCTCCGCCTCGACGCCCTTCACCTTGGCATTGGCGGCATTCAGGATCAGGTTGCCGACGGCAACGGTCTTCTGAAGCTGAATGTCCTTATAGTCATAATAGAATGCAGCAAGGTTGAAGCGAACACGCCGATCGAAGAGATAGGATTTCAGACCCACTTCATAGGCATCGACAACTTCGGGATTATAGCTCGGGACGAGCTGCAACGCCGGAACCTTGTTGAGCGAGGTCGTATCGAGGAGATTATAGCCGCCGCTCTTATAGCCACGATTGTAGCTGACATAGGCCATGATGTCGTCGGTGAACTGCTGATTGACGGCGATCCGCCAGGTCAGCTTCTTGTGGTTCATGGAATTGTGGGCGACATTCGCCGGCGTCGTCAGGTTGATCGACGACATTGACTGGTCTTCGGTCGTCCAACGCAGGCCGCCGGTGATCGAGGTGCCAGTGCCCAGATGATAGGTGGCCTGGCCATAACCAGCCCAGGCGCGGGTCTTCTGTTCAGCGTTCCAGAAGAACCTGCCGCCGATCGACTGCCACGGATTATATCCGCCGACCACATCGAAATAGAAGAGGCCGAGCACCCATTCCAACTTGCCCTTCGACTGGTTGGTGAGCTGAAGTTCCTGCGACCAGTTGCGGACATAGCTGTGATAGATCGACCCGCCCAGGGTCTGAGGCCCCTGGTCCGAGTCCAGCACGAAATAGGGAATGGACTTGCGGCGGGACGTGATCGACGTGAGCGACAGACCGCCCAGATCCTGTTCGATCCGCAGCGCCCCGCCCCATGTCCTCGTCTTCACCTTCTGCTCAAGATTCTGGGTGGAGTTGAACGGCCCCGCGTAAAGTTCCACGCCGTAGGAAGGCGAAATGACGCCCGGCCCATATTGGTAGCTGTTATTGTGGAAGGCGCGCGAATAGTCACCGATCAGCGTGACCCGGGTCCGGTCCGTCGGCGTCCACAGCAATTTGCTGCGTATGCCGAAATTGCTGTTCTTGAAGATGTCCTTGTCGAGCGTGACGTTCCGGCCATAGCCGTCATTCTGATCATGATAGATCACAGCGACATCGGCGGCGAGATTTTGTCCAAGGCCGGTCGTGCCGTAGAAGGTCGCATCGACGGTATCGTAATTGCCATAGCCCAGGCTCATGTCCACCGCGCTATTCTGGCTGGGATCCTTGGTCACGACCTGGATGACGCCGCCGGTCGCGTTGCGGCCGAACAATGTGCCCTGCGGCCCCTTCAGCACTTCGATCCGCTCGATATTGTTGAAGGAGAAGAAATTCGCCTGCGGCGACGAAATATAGACGCCGTCGATATAGGTCGCGACCGAAGGCTCCGACGTCGGGTCAGCCAGGTTCGAACCGACGCCGCGCAGATAGATGCTGCCGAAGTTGGAGGTCTGGTTGATCTGCAGGCTCGGCGCCACGGCCGTCAGCGCCAGGGTTCCGGTGATCCCCTGAAGCGCCGCGCGATCGGCGGTGATGGCGGAGACGGCGATCGGCACATTCTGCAGATTTTCGCTGCGCCGCTGAGCGGTCACGACTATGTCCTGAACCTGCATGCTGTCATCGCCAGCCGCGGCTTGCTGCGCCAGAGCGGGAACCGGCGTCAAAGCCGTGCTCAGAAAAAATCCATAGATTAATCTGGATACGAGCAACTTGTTCGGTTGCCGCTTGTCAGAAATCTGGTCGTCCGTCATATTTCCCCTCCAATAAATGCTTTTCTAATTCGGAATGCCTCTGGATTGCTACCGGACAGCCCACATGGTCCGCGCTGCGCGCAGAGAGCCAGGGCCGGTTATTTTTTGGGGTAAAGCTTTCGCATCCACCTCCTCGCCGGACGTTCTGGACATTGAAGGTCCGAACCTTCTGTTCTTATGGGGACAGGCTAGGACGGCGCCCTTCCCAGAACCATCGCGCTTTTCATTATGGAAGCCATACATGTGCAGGGAATATTTGCGCAGATCGAAAGACCCCCGGCATGGCGCCACAGCGGCGATCCGCCTTCCGGCGCCCTTATCTTCGACAAATGAGGCCATAACAGCACATCCCATGGCTCAAGCGGCCGCGATGCGTTCCAAGACGTGGGACCGCAATTCGCTCCTCCGGACCTTTCCGGCTTCGTCGCGCAATTCTTCCTCGGTGAACTCATAGGAGCGCGGCGTTTTCGAGCGGCTTAGCCGCTGCTCGACAAATGCGCGCAGCACCCCCTCGTCCAGATCCCCGCCGCCCGCCGCCCGCTTGATGATCGCATGGGGCACAGACCCCATATCCTCATGGGGAACGCCGATCACCACGGCGATGTCGACGTCCGGATGCTCCATGAGCGCGCTCTCCACCTCGGCCGGGTAGATGTTCGCGCCGCCGCTGATGATGAGGTCCGTCCGCCGATCGGCCAGGAACAGGTAGCCGTCTTCATCGAGCCAGCCATAGTCACCGATCGTCTCATAACCTTCTGAAGCCCGCCGCGGCTCTGCCCCCAGATAGTGATAGGTGTTGCCCGGTCCCGCATCCGGCCGCAGGAACACTTCGCCTATCTCTCCCGCGGGGAGCTGCCGGCCAGCTTCATCGAGTATGCGAATGCTGCAATTATAGGCCCGTCCCACCGATCCTGGATGCGCCTGCCATTCCGCGCCGTCGAGGATCGTGTTGCCCTGCCTCTCCGTCCCGCCATAGATTTCCCAGACCTTTTCGGCGCCGATCCATGCGATCCACGCTTCCTTCAGCCAGGCCGGCATGGGGGCTGCGCTGTGCCATACCGCCTCCAGCGAAGCGACGTCATAGCGGGCGCGCACTTCATCGGGCAGGCGCCAGATCCGGTTCATCATCGTGGGAACCATCATCGCCCAGGCCACGCCATATTGCTCGATCAGCCGAAGCGCCTCTTCAGCGTCGAACTTCGCCATGCTGACGATGGCGTTGCCGCGATGGAGCGCGCCCACCGTGAAGCGGAACGGGGCATTGTGGTAAAGCGGGCCAGGGTTCAGGACCGCCTTGTCCTGGGGCACGTTCAAGAGCGGCGCGAAAGGATCGACCTCTCCGGGTTGATGGTCGACGATGATCTTGGGACGTCCGGTCGAACCGCCGGAGGTCATGGCTTTCCAATAGGTGCCGACGACCGATTCCACGCGCCTGTCGCCGCCTTCGTTCAACCCGAAAGCGGCAGGCAGCGCGTCGACCGCGGCAATGATGTCCGGATCGGATGCGAAAACCAGCTTTGGCCGCATCAGATCCAGCACCGCCGTAAATTCGCTCCTCGGCAAGCGATAGGACAGCAAGGACGGCGTGGCGCCGACCTTCCAGCAGGCGAAGGCGAGTTCATAGAGCGCATTGCAGTTCGGCAGACTGATCGTGACGATGTCGTCCTTGGCCACCCCCTGCGCCAGCAAGGCGTTGGCGCGCCGCGTCACCCGACGCGCCAATTCTCCCCAGCTCAGCCGATCCTCGCCATGGACGACGGCCAGGCGCTCACCACCCAGACGGTTGACATGAAAGTCCGGAATATCGCCCATCGGCATCAACATGATGGTTTCTCTCCTTCTTGCCATGCTGAGCGGTCAGCGCGAACCCGCTCAACGTCGGCGTTAGGGGCTGGAATGCCGCAATCGGGCGGCTCCATGCCTGCCCATCGCGCAGCTTATCCGAGCGGCTGGCTCGCTGGCGGCGCGTCATCGGAGGCTTCGAGCGGCGTAAGGGTCGCGGCCGTGATGCGGTTCATCGTCATGTAATAGCCGATCGCGAGGATCGCCTCGACCAGCTCGCGATGGGAATAACGCCTGGCCGCCGCCCGGAAAGTGACTTCGTCCACCTGCCCGCCACGGATCACCTGCGCGCCATAAGCCAGCAAGGCGCGCTCGTCGGGACTGAACGCGTTCGAAGCAATGGCCCCCTTTTCCAAGGCGTCGATCTTCGCCTGGGACGCACCATGGCGCACCGCGATCGGGACATGCTGGCGCCAGACATATTCGCCCCCGTCCAGATGCGCCGCGAGCAGGACGAGGAGCTCCCGCGACAGCGGGTCCAGATCCTGCTGGCTATTGACGGCGCGCCCGAGCTGCAACTGCTGCACGACGCAGCCCTGCGCATGGGCCATCATCCCCACGATGTTGAGCTTCCCCGGCCTGGCCCGCAACGCGTCGCCCACCGGCCCTTCCAACAGCGCAATGTCCAGAAGCGGAACACGGCTCATCGTTTCTAACCCCGAACCAACAATCAATGAAAACCGGCGCCGATGTGGCGTCGGGCCGCTATTCGGACTTTTCGGCGGTGCGATAGTCACCGAACTTGCCGTCGCGCGCATCGAGCGCGCCAGTGATGTTCCTGCGCAGGGAGTCGTAATATTCCTTCACTTCCGGGATGAAGATCGCCTGAGCCTGAATCTCCGCGCCGGCGCGCACGCCAGCGCGGATGCCCATTATCTCCATCTGTCGATGGACCGCCCGCTTGTTCATCTGTTGAAGGGCCGGCGGCACTTTCGTCAGGCGCTCCGCCATGGCGAGCACCTCGGCGTCCAGATTTTCCAGCGGGAAAGCGCGATTGGCAAAGCCCGCCTCCACAGCCTGAACGCCGGTGAGATAATCGCCGGTGAGCATCATCTCCATGGCCCGCCGCATGCCCATCAGCCAGGGAAAGACCTGATTGTCGGGAGGGCTCATCATGCGAACCGGCGGATAGCCGATCTGCGCGTCCTCCGCGACATAGACCAGGTCGCAGGAGGAGGCGAGTTCCGTGCCGCCGGCAAGGCAATAGCCATGCACCTGCGCAATGATCGGCTTGGCAAGATCCCAGATGCGGAAACAGCCTTCAACGACATGCCGGGACCAAAGCCCGATGCCCCGCGACGTGTGATAAGGCCAACGGTCACGCTTGAACGACAGGTCATAGCCCGAGGAGAAGCATTTCCCCGCCCCGCGAAGGATGATGACGCGGACGTCATCGTCGATGTCGGCGGCTTCCAGCGCCCTGAAGAGCTCGATCCTGAGATCGTTGCTCATCGCGTTGCGCTTTTCCGGCTTGTTGAGCGTTATCCGTTGAACGAAGGGCGCCGGCTGATCAATGAGGATATAGTGGTTTTCCGACGACGCTTCGACCATGGCTGCAATCTCTCCGCACTAACCATTTAATGCCCTCAGGCTATGGCCGGCCGAACAGTTCAACCACCTCGAAATTCGTGATCGAAGCCATAGCATAAGACGGGATGGATCGCCGGGGCGGCCATCTGCGCCCGCCAAACGCCTGGAATATGAGCGTTTTGGCCGATGCGGCGCGCCAAATCCCGTCGTGCGGTCCGATGCTGATCGAAGCCTCTCTCCAGCCATAAGGGAGGAAAGGCATTTTTCATTTATACCGGATCGGCTAATAGGGTCGAAAAGGGAGAGGACGCGCCGTGAACATCCGAAGCCTGCGCTATTTCATGAAGGTAGCCGAATATGGCAACGTCACGCGTGCCGCGGCGGACCTGCACCTCACCCAGCCCGCGCTGACGCGGCATATCGCCTTGCTGGAGGACGAGCTGCAGGCGAAACTGCTGATGCGCCATGGGCGCGGCGTCCAGCTAACCGAAGCAGGCCGGCTCGTCGTCGAACGGGCGGGAATCCTGATTGCTCAGATCGAAGATCTGGCGGACGAACTCGCGGCGCGGGAAACGCAACCGCAGGGCGAGCTGTCCATCGGATTGCCTTACGCCTGGTCGCAGATCGCCGTGGAGGTGCTGGCCCGCTTTCGGGAGCTCCACCCCGCGGTCCGTGTCCGCTGCATCATCGATTCGAGCGAGACGTTGGAGGGCATGCTGAAATCCCATTATATCGACGCCGCCGTGCTGACGATGCTGGAAGACGACGCCGAAATCGAGACGCGCGTGCTGGCCAACGACAATCAGTTTCTGCTGGGGCCGAAGGATTCCGACCTCAAGGATCTGGATCATGTGCCGATGACCGAATTGGCCCATCGGCCGATCATCCGCCAGCACAACGCCACCGTCAGCCTGAAGCGCATGAGCCAGAGGCTTTCCCGTCACGGCCTGAGCGTGAACACCGTCATCCAGACAAGTTCCTCGATGCTGCTCGATCTTGTCGAAGCTGGCCAGGGATATGTGGTCATGCCCGGCTGCGCGCTCACCCTGCGCGGGCACAATGTCCAAGCGGTGCGGATCGATGGACTGACCACGGTCTGGACGTTCGGGCGCCTCAAGACCCGCCCCAGGACCGCGGCGATCGACGTGTTCGACACCCTCCTGCGCGAAGTCATCAAGCCCAAGGTCGCATCCGGCGAATGGCCGGCGGTCACCCTTGTGGATGTCTGACCACTGACGCCGCAGCGCCCGCGCGCGACATGGCAAGCTCCAGATGGGCGCCGCCGTCCATGATCAGCGTCTCGCCCGTCACCAGATTTGCGCCTTCCGCGCAGAAGAACAATATGCCGTCCGCCACCTCCTCAGCCGTTCCCGGTTGAGCGAGCGGCAGGACATCGCTCATGCGTTGCAGCAGCGCCCTGTAATCGGCAGGCGAAAGCCGGTCTTCATACCAGCGGGTCGCGATGAAGCCCGGGCAGACGACATTCACCCTGATCGCCGGCGCGAGCGCCCGCGCCATTGTCTTGGTCAAGTTGATCAGCGCGCCTTTCGATGACGAATAGGCCGTCGACGAACCGCCGCCGAACAGGCCGGCAATCGACGCCACATTGACGACGGCGCCCCTTCCCACAGCCTTCATGGCGGGTTCGACAGCCCGGATCATCTGATAGGCGCCGACCAGATTGGTGCGATAGATGGAGAGGAAATCGTCGGCCGAAAGCGCGTCAAGGTCAGAATGCGCGGCGAATTTCGTCGCTCCGGCATTGTTGACGAGCATGTCGATCGAGCCGCCAAGGTCGAACGCAAGCTGCGCAAGGCGCCTGCAATCCTGATCCTCACCCACGTCCCCCTTCGCGGCGATCGCCCTGACACCCCATGCCTCGCAGCGCGCCGCCGTCTGTTCCGCTTCCTCCGCGCTCGATCGATAGTTGACGACGACATTGGCGCCCCGCTCCGCGAGTTTCAGCGAAACGGCTTCACCGATGCCGGTGCCGCCGCCGGTGACGATCGCGGTCTTACCTTGCAAATCCATCCTCTTCGCCCTGTTATCCGTTGGTCCTAGAAAGCGTAGCGGGTCTCGACCCTTCCGAACCCTTCGAATTCGGCCACGATCTCGACGCCCTTTTCCGCCGTCAGAAGACCGGTTGGGGACAAGGTGGCCAGCAGTTGACCCTTTTTGACGCCGTGGAGCGACCGAAGCAGGTTGACGCCGACGAAGATGAGGATGAAGGGGTCCTTCACCGGATGGCCGCCTGTCTCGTCGGAGACGATCTTTCCGTCGAACGTCGTGACGATCCGCATTTTGAGGAAATCCAGCGCCCGCCAGTTCGGGTCGGCTTCACCGACGACGAACCCGCCGCTCAGCGTGTTGTCGGCGTAGATTTGCGGATCCTTCTGCCCGAGAAGGCTCGCGAAGTCGGCGCTGAAGCGCGTCGCCAGAAACTCGAACGCCGGCACCGCCACAACGGCGCTCGCGACCTCTTCATAGCTATAGGGCTCTTCGCGGGGCGGAAGATCCCGTTCGGCACGGAAAAGGATTTCCGGCTCGATGAGATGAAGGTTCGCCACATCAGGGGTGATGGCGCTCCCGCTTGGCAGGATGTTGAAGATCGGAGCGAACAGATTGGGTTGTGTCGCCTTGAAGGGGAAATAGCATTTATAACCCTGCACAGGACGATCCAGGCTCCGCGAAAGCGCATTGAGTATCTGCTGGGCGTCGGCAATAGATTTCGGCCGGCAGGATTCCGGCAACCGTTCCAGCGTCAATTCCCCGCGATAGAGGGAAGCAATGAGATTTGCGGCTTCGATCGCCTGACTATTTTCCATACAGACACCCAATTAGCTGACATGATTATGCCGAAATTCCGGAGCACATTCCCATCAAGCGTCATCGACTTGCGCGAGGGGGGAATCCTGCAACCGAAATCATGAAGTCGATCACAATGCGCCGACCCTATCCGCCTCCGCGCCGATCGACAGCACCGCTTTTTTTGATGGTTGCCATAAGCCGCGGTCGATGATGCGTTGCGCGCCGCCTCCATGCCGGGATTTGCAAGACGCGGGGTTGCGAACGCCAGAGGCGCCGTCCGCGCCCCGCCGAGGCGACCGAACGAAGCGCAGCCGTTGCCGCCTTGTCCCCCCAAGCAATGCCTAAGGCGCGCCCGATCCCCTGCGGCAATCATTCCCGCTTTGCGACGATCGCTTCTCCACGGACGACCTGGCCGACGCCTTCGACCTCGACCCATAAGGCAAGCCGCAAGCAGGCCTCTCCGGCGAATTCGACCTCTTCCACGATTTCCGCGAAATAGACGGGCGCGTCGAGAACGGCCGTAATATCGGTAAAGCGCACGGTCCAACGCCGTATGGAGGATGGCCCCGCCCAATCGGTGAGCATCTTGCCCAATTGCGCCATGACGAGCATGCCTGGGACGATGACATCTTCGAAGCCCTTTTCCCGGGCGACATCGGCATCGATATGGATGGGATTATGATCGCCCGAGCCTCCGGCGAAAAGCGCGAGCTGCGCCCGGGTGAAAGCGTTCCCGGCTACAGAAGGCAACGGACGCGGCAGGTCCGATCCGGGGAGGCTGGCGCGCGGCATATCGGTCATGGCTTCTGGATCACGCCGACCATCCGCGAGCGGACGCAGAGTTCGTTTCTCTGGTTGGTGGCGCTGGTGTCGACCACGACAAAGGAAAGCTTGCCCCCCTTCTTCTCATAGCGGTCGACCACCTGTCTTTGCAGCAAAAGCACGTCCCCCGCATGGATGGGCTGGAAATATTCGAACGTCTGCTCGCCATGAAGAAGGCTTGCCGGGTCGATGCCAAGCTCCTCCGACCAGCTTTCCGACCCGAAGGCCAGGGCGCCCAGCGCATAGGAAAAGGTGGGCGGCGCCAATGGCGCCCGGAGACCAGCCGCCTTCGCCGCCGCTTGATCGAAATGGATCGGATCGCTCTCTCCAATGGCCTTGGCGAAGAGCTTCAACTGCCCCAGTTCAACGCTTATGCTGCGCCGCGACCGGCCTTTCGCTTCCATCTCTTGGTCCACGGAAATCCCCTCCGGCGAGAAGGCGTAATGGAGGGCAAAGGCGAAAAACAGATACGAAAGCCTTATGTCCGCGATAAGCCCAGCGATGGGAAATCGGGCGAGGCAAAGGCTCAGTTCACCCCGCCGAAGCAGACATATTTCTGCTCCAGATACTCGTCGATCCCATATTTGGAGCCTTCCCGCCCCAAGCCCGATTCCTTGATTCCGCCAAAAGGCGCGATCTCCGATGAGACAAGGCCCGTATTGACGCCGACCATGCCGCATTCAAGCGCCTCGGCCACCCGCCACGCCCGGCTGAGATCTCGCGAGTAGAAATAGCCGGCAAGTCCCGATCGGGTATCGTTAGCCATCGCCACCGCTTCTTCCTCTGTCGAGAAGCGAACAAGCGGTGCAACAGGACCGAATATCTCGGCGGTCATGCAGGCCATGGTCGCAGTCACGTTGCCAAGAACGGTGGGCGCATAGAAATTGCCGCCAAGATCGTGCCGCCGCCCTCCGGCCAGGACGCAGGCGCCCTGGCGGATCGCATCCAGCACCAGATCGTCGATCTTCGCCAATGCCCGCTCGTCGATAAGGGGGCCGATCTTTACCCCCTCCGCCACGCCCGGTCCAACGCTCAAGGCATTGACCGCCGCCGCAAACCGCTCAGCGAAGGCATCGTGGACGCCATCCTGCACCAGAAGCCGGTTCGAGCAGACACAGGTCTGCCCGGCATTTCTGAACTTGGAGAGGAGGGCGCCGGCAACGGCGGCGTCCAGATCGGCATCGTCAAAGACGATGAAGGGCGCGTTGCCGCCAAGCTCAAGCGACAGGCGTTTCACCGTCTCCGCGCAGGCCGCCATCAACCGCTTGCCTACAGCGGTCGAACCCGTGAAGGACAGTTTGCGAACCGTCGGATTTTGGCAGAGTTCAGCACCGATCGCAGGGGCTGCAAGGGATGTGATCACCGCAAAGGCGCCTTCCGGCACGCCCGCCCGAACCGCTAGCTGCCGGAGGGCAAGCGCGGTGAGAGGCGTGGCTTCGGCGGGTTTCACGACCATGGCGCACCCGGCCGCAAGCGCTGGCGCGACTTTCCTGGCAATCATGGCGGCGGGGAAATTCCATGGCGTGATGGCGGCGACCACGCCGACCGGCTGTTTGAGGACCAACCCGCGCTGGTCGGCCTGATCCAGATTCAATATATCGCCGTAAACCCGACGCGCTTCCTCGGAAAACCAGGCGATGAAGCTCGCCGCTGACTCTATCTCGGCCCGCGCTTCCGCCAGGGGCTTTCCCTGCTCCAACGTCAGCAGCAGGGCGAGTTCCTCCCGATGCGCAAGGACCAGATCGTGCCAACCGCGCAATATGGCCGCGCGCTCCTTGGCGGATCGCCGTGACCAGATTCTGAACGCCGCTTCCGCAGCAGCAACCGCCTCCCTCGCATCGTCCACGCCCATGTCGGCAACGACAGTCAGAAGGCTGTCATCCGCAGGGTTGCGGACCTCAAAGGTCGGAATGCCCGCCGAAGGGGGCGGACCGATCAGCGCCTCGACCGGCAATGCGGCCAGTTCATGCAAGCTCAAATCTCGTCTCCTGCTCCGGCGACAGCCCCGATTGCCGCCGTCTGCGCGACGCGATGGCGCAGACCAATCATTGCCAGGGCGCACAAAACCAGGGACACCAGTCCGCTCAATCCGCCCATCATCGCCATCGCGCGCGTATAGGTGCCCGGTCCCGCAGGCATGAAGCTCGCGATCCAGGGGATCAGCACCGGGCCGACCCCAACCCCCAGAAGCGCGATGACGAGATAATAGGCGGCGATCGCAGACCCGCGCATGCGATTTGGCAAGAGCAGGCCAACCGTGATCGGCGGAATGGAGGTGATGCCGATGGAGAAAAACATGGCGACGCCAAGCAGCACCAGCAAATGGCCGGGACCGGCTGCAACCGGCAACAAAGCGAAGGCCAGCGTCGCGGCCACAATGGCGATCGCGCAGACCAGGACAAAGGCGTTGCCCCGCTGCATACGCCGGAAAAGAAGGCCCGCCAGAGCGCCCAGGGCGACTTGCCCGGTCGGCGCCGTGAGGAGCTGCGTGAACCCGAGCGTCAGCCCGGCTTCAGCGATGCTGTAGCCATAGTCGCGCTGCAGGATGGTGGGCACCCAGGCCGCGATCGATGCGGGCGCAAGCTGCGACGAAGCCATGGCGACGAAGAAAGCCCCCAGCCCCCACCATTTGCCCGTCACCAGGGAAAGCAGCTCTCGCGCGCCGGCGCGCTCGCTATTGGCGTCCACCTCGGTTCGCTGTGGCTCGCGGATCATGAGCAACATCAGCATCGCCAACAGCAATCCGGGCACGCCAACCGCGATGAAAGTCAGGCGCCAGGGCTGAACCCAGCCGGGCACCATGCCGGATGCGACCAATGCGGTCATCGCCGCGACGACAGCGCCGCCCACGATGAATGAGCCGCCCGCGCCGATCATGCCCGAGGCGAAGAAGATGGAGATGGGAAAGGCGCGCGTCTTTGACGAGAAGAGGTCCGAGATGATCGAGGTGGCCGCGGGCGATAAGGTTGCCTCGCCTATCGCGACGCCGATCCGGCAGATGAACAACCATTGCAATGCGGTCGCGAAACCAGCGGAGATCGTCAGGAGGCTCCAGACGGTCAGTCCGCAAACGACCAGCCATTTCCGATTGCCCCGATCGACCATGATACCGATGGGAATGCCCGCAAGGGCGTAGACGACGCCGAAAGTGGCGCCGAAGAGAAGCCCGATCTGAATGTCGGTGGCCTGAAACGCAGCTTTGACCGGCTCGACCAGCAGGCCAAGGATCAAGCGGTCGACATAAGACATGAAAAAGCAGAACGACAAGGTGGCCGTCACGCCCCAGCGGCTGAACGCCAGTCCAGATCCCTTCATCGGGTTGAACCAATCGCCTTGCGCCAGCGGCGGCCGGCGCGGTTGGGCTGCGGGCTGGCCTTTTCGACATTTGATTTCATCTGCAATCCTCTCGTCGAAGATGCGTATCAGCCTCCCTCGCAAAAACCACATCCGAAACCCTTATGCAGCCGATAAGCTTGGCCGCCTTCCTGGGCAGCGCGTCGTTCAGGCGGGGCTGGCCTTATTTTCGGCGCCGGTCGAGCCGGCAATCCGCACCAGGGGGACGGGCATCAAAGCCATAAGGATTTCAGTGCTGTTTCGAAGCCATGGAGCTGCTCTACAGTCGCGTCTGCTTGATGCGAGCCGTCCATGTCGATGCCCTGATTGCCGGCAGGCAGCCGCGCATTCGCGGCGGGGCTGCACGAACGGGACGGTCATGAAGGTTGGAAATGCGGGAGATAAGGATGGATTTTGAAGGAAATGTCGCGATCGTCACGGGCGCTGGCGGCGAAGGCGGGATCGGGGAAGCGATCGCGCTCAAACTCGCGCGCAGCGGCGCATCGGTCGCGGTCGTGGACATTTGTCACGACGATCCCGACGCGCCCGGCCGCAAGCTCCCCTCATGGGACGAATTGCAAGCCGTGGCCGATCGCGTGACCGCCGCTGGCGGCACCAGCCTCGCGATCAAGGCGGACCTTACCGACGAGGACGCGGTCGAGGACATGGTGCGCCAGGTGGAGGCCCGCTTCGGCAAGCTCAACCTCCTGTTCAACAACGCCGCGGGGGGACGCAGCGCCGGCCCCATCCACCACACGCCGGTGACCCAGCTATCCCGGAAGGATTGGGATTATACGATCGCTTCCAGCCTCACCTCGGTCTTCATGTGCTGCAAATGGGCCGCACCGCTGATCGCCAAAAGCGGCGGCGGCGCGATCGTCAATACCAACACCATGTCCGCCCATTATGGCATTGCGGGCATGTCCGCCTATCTGTCGGCCAAATATGCCCTGGTGGAGTTCACCAAGATACTGGCGCTCGAACTGGCGCCGGACAATATCCGGGTGAACGCCTTTTCCCCCGGCATGACGCTCACCCCTTCCCTGCGTTTCCGTTATGAGGAAATCGCCGCCGAGCAGCCCGAATACAGCGCCGAAGAACATATGAAGCTGCGCACGGCCAATATCCCGCTCGGCCGCATGGCCGACCCTGAGGAGATGGCGGCGGTCGCCTGCTTCCTGGCCAGCAAGGAGGCAAGCTACATGATCGGCCAGACCCTTCAGGTCGATGGCGGAAGGCGTGTCTAGGACAGCCCCGGACGCCACCGTCGCGAAGGGCAGGCGGCATGGATTGGCCGCCGCCTCTGGGTTTCGACGCTTTCGAGGATCGAGCCATGTCCGACATCCTTAGCGACGAGCGCGCCATCAGCAATTTGATGGCGCGCTACGCGTTCCTGGTGGATGATGGCGATTATGCCGGCGTGGGCAGGCTCTTCGCTCAAGGCGAACTCGTCCTCAACGACAATGCCCCCGCCTCGGGCGCCGACGCGGTGGAGGCGTTTCTGAAGAGAGCGCTGAAGACCTATGACGATGGCACGCCGCGCACGCGACATGTCTTGAGCAATATCATCATCGAGATCGAAGAGCCGCGCCTGGCGGCGTCTGCGCGCTCCTATGTCACGACCTTCCAGGCCACCGAAGGTCTTCCGCTCCAGCCGATCGCCTGCGGACGCTATGAGGACCGCTTCGGACGGCGCGATGGACGGTGGGTGTTCCGGTCACGTCAAATCATCACCGGCCTCGTCGGAGACCTTCATTTTCACCGTCGCTGATTCAAGCGGCGACGCTGGACGACAGGGGAAAGAACACGCAAATGACCGCTCCATTCCCTTGCATGCGCGACCGCGCTCGGCCCGGCACGAAGTTGCTGGCATGAGCGCCGATCTGACGACGGCCGCGCGCGCCGTCCCGCCGCAATCGCTCATCCGCGCATTGCGAAACACGGTCGGCAAGCGCCACGTTCTGACGAGTCCATCCAAGACACGCCGCTTCACCACGGGCTATCGCTTGGGCGATGGGCCTGCCCTCGCGGTCATCCGGCCCGGATCGCTCGTCGAATTCTGGCGGGCATTGCGCATCTGCGTGGATGCCGGCGTCATCATGATCATGCAATCGGCAAATACCGGCCTTACCGGAGGCTCTACGCCGAACGGAACATATGACCGCGACGTCGTCGTCATCAACACCCTGCGCATCAAAGGCATCCATCCGATCGAAGAAGGCCGCCAGGTGGTCTGCCTGCCGGGCGCGACGCTCCATGAGCTGGAAACGGCGCTGCAACCGCTCGGCCGCGATCCGCATTCGGTGATCGGCTCCTCATGCATTGGAGCGTCCGTGCTGGGTGGCGTCTGCAACAATTCCGGCGGCTCGCTGGTTCAGCGGGGTCCAGCCTATACCGAACTCGCGCTGTTCGCCCAGCTCGGCGGCGACGGCGAACTGCGCCTTGTGAACCATCTCGGCATATCGCTCGGCAATGAGCCGGAGGAAATCCTGCGTCGCGTCGAGGCCGGGGCATTCGCGCCGGGGGACATCGAGCATGGCGATCATCGCCGGGCATCGGACCATGATTATTGCGGGCATGTGCGCAAGGTCGACGAGCAAACGCCGGCACGCTTCAACGCCGACCCGACGCGTCTGTTCGAGGCGTCCGGCAGCGCCGGGAAAGTTGCGCTGCTCGCGGTTCGCCTGGACACCTTCCCCAAGGATGCCGCCACCGCGACTTTCTACATCGGCAGCAACAGCGTCGCGGATTTGACGCAAATCCGCCGGGACATCCTGCAAGGCTTCGACACGCTCCCGATCTCGGGCGAGTATTTTCACCGTGAGGCTTTCGATGTGGCGGCACGCTACGGCAAGGACACCGTGATCGCGATAGAAAGGCTGGGGACGAACCGCCTCCCCTTGCTCTTTGCCCTTAAAAGCCGGGTCGACGAATTCGCGCGCAAGATCCCCCTGCTGCCGCGGCACCTCAGCGATCACCTCCTCCAAGCGGCCAGCCGATTGTTCGGAGATCATCTGCCGCCACGGATGCGGCAATATCGCGACCGCTTCGAACATCATCTCCTTCTCAAAATGGGTGGAAACGGCATTGCCGAGGCCCGGCATTATCTCGAACAGCGATACCCCGATTCCAACGGCGATTTTTTCGAATGCGTCAAAGACGAAGCGGAGAAGGCATTCCTGCATCGGTTCGCCATAGCCGGCGCGGCCATGCGCTATCGCGCGCTCCACAGCCGCGAGGTTGAGGATATTATCGCTCTGGACATCGCGCTGCGGCGGAACGACGCCGAATGGTTCGAACGGTTGCCCGGTTCATTCGACGGCAAGATCGTCAAGAAACTCTATTATGCGCACTTCTTCTGCCATGTCTTTCATCAGGACTATATTCTTGCGAAGGGCGTCGAGCCAAAAGCCGTGAAGCGCGAGCTGCTGGACATTCTCGATCGCCGGGGCGCGGAATATCCGGCCGAGCATAATGTCGGCCATGTCTATGGGGCGAAGCCATCGCTCGTGGAGCATTACCGGACCCTCGATCCCGGCAACAGCTTCAACCCGGGAATCGGCGGCACGTCGAAAGCCGGGCATTGGGCCTGACGATGGTCGATCGTTCCTCCACTCTCATAGCAGTTCGGCTATGGCTGGCATAATCGCATCATTCTAGCCTCTCACGCGCCGCTGCCTTATTTGTTGATGCATTCTTCCGCGACGTGCCCCGCCGTCTGGTTGAACTGATCGCCGCGAAGGGGACAGTTTGGCGAGGCGGCCGGTCGCTCGCCATCATAGGGTGGAAAAGGTGCGCCTGGAGAGGTCATGGCTGTGTCGATGCTTGCCCACGTCGGGTCTGGGCTGGCGCATCGATGCCACCGCTTGCTGGTCCGTCGGCCTTGTCGCCCGCAAATCCTGAGGAGCATAGCCATGGAACCCCGTTCGACCGACAATGACAGCTTCAAGCGGTGGACGATTGGCGCGGTGCGCGTGACGCGTGTTCTCGAACTGCCTCCGGTCAATGCCGATCCCGCCATTTTCATCCAGACCAGCAAGGAAGAGGTCGTCAAGCGGCGAGACTGGCTTTGCCCCGACTTTGCCGATGAGGAAGGCAATATCACGCTGCACTTCCAGGCCTTCATCATCGAGGCCGGCGGCAAGCGCATCCTGGTGGACCCATGCGTCGGAAACGACAAGGAGCGTGACATACCGGCATTCAACAAGCTCAATGGTCCCTTCCTGAAGCGTCTGGAAGAGGCGGGCCTGCCGCGCGAAAGCATCGATTATGTGCTGTGTACGCACCTCCACCTCGATCATTGCGGCTGGAACACGATGCTGGTGGATGGAGCCTGGGTGCCGACCTTCCCCAATGCCCGATATATCTTCGCCAAGGCGGAATATGAGCATGTCAGGACCGACGATCATCGTGACTCCATCGCCGTCATGGGGGATTCGATCAGGCCAGTGATCGACGCCGGTCTGGCGCTCTTCGTCGATCCGGATTTTGCCGTCGTCGATGAAGTCCGCCTGGAACCCACGCCGGGCCATACGCCGGGTCATTGCTGCGTCGTCATTTCTTCCCAGGGCCGGGAAGCCGTCATCACCGGGGATCTCATCCACCATCCCGTCCAAGTCGCGATCCCGGATGTCGGAGACAATTTCTGCTGGGATCATGACATGGCAAGGTCGACGCGCCGAACCGTCCTGGAACGTGTCGCAGATCGAAGCTCCCTCTTGCTGGGATCGCATTTTTCCGGTCCGACCGGCATTTATCTGAAGCCTGACGGCGACGCCTGGATCGTTGATCGCACCGCTTCCCCCGATCACGCCCTGCCGCCCGCATCCCAGGCATGATCGACCGGGGGAGCGCGCCCGATCGGCGCAATTGCCGCCCAAACGGACAGGATGCATGACGGATAAACCGATCATCGGCAGTCGCAACGAATCGAAGCCCGGAATATTCCGCACCGGGCCGCGACGGCCCTTTGCGGGTGCCCCGTCCAGCGACAGGGACATGCGTGATGAAGCCCTTGCCATTCCGGCGTTCGATCGAACATCTTGAACCTGTAGCGCTCGGCCCGCTCGACATTGTCCGTTCGATGAGCCGACGCCGTCACATGCAATAGCCAACTTCAACCAGCAGCGTCGGGATTGTAATGATCATAAGCTCGGGAGCGGATTTTCGGCAGGCAGCAAAGCGCCGCTTGCCGCGCTTCCTCTTCGACTACATAGACGGCGGCGCCTATGGCGAGGATACGCTTCGCCGGAACGTCGAGGATCTCTCGCATATTCAGCTTCGCCAGCGCGTGCTGCGGGACGTATCGGACGTCAGTCTCGAAACCGCATGGTTCGGCAAGAAACTAGGCCTCCCCGTCGGGCTGGCGCCTGTCGGCCTGACCGGGATGTACGCCCGGCGTGGAGAGGTTCAGGCCGCACGCGCCGCGCGGCTCCGCAACATTCCGTTCTGCCTCTCGACGGTTTCGGTCTGCGACATCGCGGAGGTGGTGCGCGGCGCAGGTCCGATCTGGTTCCAACTCTATGTGATCAAGGATCGCGCATTCATGCGCGACCTGCTGGCCGTTGCCGCCGAACAGGGCTGCGAAACGCTGGTCTTCACGGTCGATATGCCCGTGCCGGGCGCCCGCTATCGCGATGCCCATTCCGGCATGTCCGGCCCCTTCGCCCCGGCCCGGCGATTGATGCAGGCCCTGGGAAAGCCAGGCTGGGCATGGGATGTCGGCCTTCGCGGCCGCCCCCACCGGCTGGGCAATGTCGCGCCGGTCCTGGGCGCGAACAGCGGACTTGCAGACTTCATGGGCTGGCTGGCCGCCAATTTCGACCCAGCCATCGAATGGCGCGACCTTGAATGGATAAGATCCGTCTGGAAAGGTTCCCTTGTCATCAAAGGCATTCTCGAGCCGGACGATGCGCGATCCGCGCGCGACCTGGGCGCCGATGGGATCGTCGTATCGAACCATGGCGGACGGCAACTTGACGGGGCTGTCTCGACCGCCGTCGCACTCCCCGCGATTGCCGACGCCGTCAGGGGCGATCTCACCATCCTGGCCGACTCCGGCGTGAGGACGGGGCTCGACGTCCTGCGCATGCTCGCACTCGGCGCCCACGGCGTCTTGCTGGGACGCGCCTGGGTCTATGCTCTGGCGGCGCGCGGCCAGGCTGGCGTGGAAACGATGCTGGACCTTATCGAACGCGAGATGCGCGTCGCCATGAGCCTGACGGGTTGCAGACGCATCGAAGAGGTCGACCGCAACATCCTGGCCTGAACATAAGGGCGGCGGGTTCTCGCCTGAACAATGCCGCGTCAGCGGGAGGCGTATTGACGTCCGCGGGTCGCCAGGGCCCAGCGCTGCGGCGTGGCGTCAGCCACATTTTCCCGCACGAAGCACTGGCCGCGGCGAGCCTGGACGGCGCGGCAGAGCGCGGCCGCCTCGGCCCGGTCGTCGAAGCCGCCGACGGCCAAGCGAGCCAGCGTCGCGCCGTTCACCGTGATCTGGCTGGTGACGACCGGCAGGTTCGCCAAAGCGCCGTTGCGACGGGCCATGGCGAACCATTTTTCCTTCGCTATGGCCGTGTTGTCGTAAGCGCCGAGCTGAACCACCCAATTGCCGCGCCCCTTGCCGACCGGGTGGAAGGCTGCATTCTGGACGCGCGCGGGTTGCTGGACGCGGACAGGCTGAGCGGCGCGAACCGGCGCGGCCTGATGCGGTGCGGCAAAGCGGAAGGGAGCCGCGATCGTCTGGATCATCGGCGCCTGGATCATCGGCGCCTGGATCATCGGCGCGGGCGCTTCGGCCGCGGCAGGCTGTGGCGCCGGATCGGCAGAAGCGATCTCGACCGGTACGGGTTCGGCGCTTGGCGCGGCGGGCAAGGGCTGCTCGGCGGGAGCGGCCTCCGCCATCCGGACCGGCGCGGGCGCGAGAGCCAGGGCGACCGGCTGGCCTGCATCGGCTCCGTTGATCGTCACGCCCATCAAGGCCGCCACCCGCTGCTGCGAAAGGCCGGGCGCGGCATTCTGCGCCCATTGGGTGATGCGCTCGTTGGCGGCGAGCGGATCGAGGTCGAAGCCCGCCATCATGCGCGCATCCTTCCACCGGCCGGCCAAAGCATAGGCATAGGCCAGATTCTGGCGGGTGCGCGCCGTGGCCGACGGATCGTGGATCACTTCGGAAAGGATGCGAACGCCTTCCGGCGCGTCGCCCGCCATCGCCATGGCGAGACCATAGTCGGCGGCAGGCACGATGTCGGCATGGTTGGCGAGCAGGTCGCGGGCGGCGCGATCCTTGCCCAAGGCAACTTCCACCAGCGCGAGAGTGATGATGGTGCGCGCATCGCGATTGCCCAGCGTCATGGCGTCCGTCAGCGCGGTTTCGGCCGAAGCGAAGCGGCCGTCCGCCACATAGGCGCGGCCAAGCAACTGGCGATAGCGGACATCCTGCGGCGCGGCCTGCACGGCGGCTTCCGCCAGTTCCACCGCCTGGGCGCCATCGCGATCGGCCAGCGCCTTTTCGACATTGGCAGCAAGACGATCCGGATTCTGCTTGGGAGCGATGGCACTGGGGCGGAAGGCCGCACCAGTGCATCCCACCATGGTCGTGCCGATGAGCATCGACGCAACCGCTGCTTTGGCGAAGGCCTTGCGCTTCATGGCTTGCAAACCCTTAATTGTCGCCGCGAGCGCGCGGCAGTTGCTGGGCCAGCCGGTCGATCTCCGGCAGGCTGCTGAGGAACGAGTCGAGCGCTTCGGTCACCATCTGCTGCGCCGAACGGCCGATAATAGCGCTGGCGAGCCGCAGCTTCAGATGACGGTCAGCATCGAGCCGCAGCGTGAAGGCGGCCTTGCGGCCCTTCCCCACGGCCGAAGTGCGGGCCTTGGCGGGCTTTTTCGGCTTCGCGGCCTTGGCCGGGACGCTGGCTTCGGCAATGCGTTCGGCCAGTTCCTCACGCTCGGTCACGACGACGGGCACCGGAGCCACGACAGGAACGGCGGTCATCGGCGTCAGACCGGCCACGGAGCGGGATTCGGCGGGCGCCGGTTCGGGCTGCGTTACGTCAAAGCCCATGTCGTTCCAGCCCAGATCCTCCTGGAGCGCATTGGCTCCAGCGGTCAGGCCAAATACCGGACGGCGCATGGCGGGTGAAGCAGCGCCCTTGCGAGCCAGCAGGCCCGAAGTCAGCGAGGCGAGCGGTTTCGGTTCGACCATGATATTCCCCTCCCCTTACTGCGAGACCCGGCGGCCGAAGCCACCGCTTGCCGGACGGACCGTGCCTGCCGCGCCGACCGCATTGTGGGGCACGGAAAAGACGGTGCGGCGGAAATTCTTTTCGAGCCGGTCCGAAATATAGGTCCAAAGCTGGGTGACCTCTCCGGCGGAACGGCCCTTGGGGTCGACCTCCATCACCGTGCGGCCGTCGATCATCGAAGCGGCGAAATCAGTGCGGTGGTGCAGCGTGACCGGGGCGACCGTGCCATGTTGCGACAGGGCGACGGCGGCTTCGGAGGTGATCCGCGCCTTGGGCGTCGCGCCGTTGACCACGAAGATCAGCGGCTTGCCCGCACGTTCGCACAGGTCGACCGTGGCGCCCACGGCGCGCAGGTCGTGCGGGCTGGGACGGGTCGGGACGACGATCAGCTCAGCGACCGAAATGACGCTCTGGATCGCCATGGTGATCGCAGGAGGAGTGTCGATGACGGCCAGCTTGAAACCCTGCTGGCGAAGGATTTCCAGGTCGGCGGCAAGGCGCGCGACGGTGGTCTGGGCGAAGGCGGGATATTCGGCCTCACGCTCGTTCCACCAGTCGGCCAGCGATCCCTGCGGGTCGATGTCGATCAGCACGACCGGACCTGCGCCCGCCATCTGGGCCTGAACGGCCAGATGCCCCGACAGGGTGGTCTTGCCCGATCCCCCTTTTTGCGATGCCAATGCCAATATGCGCACGCAACTTCCCCCAGAAAATCCAATGGGAACAGGGAGTGCCACAGGCCCGCCTAAGAATTGGTTAATCCGCGCGGAAGCCTGAAAGGCGGTTAAAAAGGCGATGTTCTTAATGCTAAGTCGCTATTAACCTTGCAGCGGCATAGGATCGGGCAAGAACCCATTGGGAGCATGAACATGAGGCGTATCTGGGGCGTGCTGGCCGCTGGAACGATATTGGGCCTGGCGCAACTGGGACTGGCTGGCGCGGCGCTGGCCGATGTGAAGACCGGCGTCGATGCCTGGCAGCAGGGCGACTATGCCAAGGCCATCGCCGTCTGGCAGCCGCTGGCGCAGGCCGGCGATCCCGATGCGCAGTTCAACATGGGACAGGCCTATAAGCTGGGCCGCGGCGTGAAGGCCGATCCGGCCACCGCGATCGATTGGTATCGCAAGGCGGCAAAGCAAGGTCATAGCCGCGCCGAAGACAATCTGGGGCTGCTGATGTTCCAGCAGGGCGACCGGGCAGGCGCCCTACCTCATTTGCAGCGCGCCGCCGACCGGGGCGAGCCGCGTGCGCAATATATTGTCGGCACGGCCCTGTTCAACGGCGACTTGACGACGAAGAATTGGGTGCGGGCCTATGCGCTGATGACGCGAGCGTCCGAATCCGGACTGGCGCAGGCGACGGCAAGCCTTCGCCAGATGGACAAATATATTCCGCAGGATCAGCGCAATGACGGCATCGCCATGGCGCGATCCATTGGCCGGCAGGAGAAATCCGGGTTGGCGGCCGAGGAGCCTCCTCCAGCGCCGGTGTCGCGGGACGCGCCCAAGCCGATCCGCACGGCGGAATTGCCGCCTTCGACTCCGCCCAAGCCAAAGCCCGTCGAAGCGGCCCCCGCCGCCAAGCCTGCCACGGCCGCGAAAGTGGCCGTAGCCAAACCTGCCGCGCCCAAGCCTCCCTTGCCCAAGCCCCCCGTCCCCAAGGCGGCGAGCGGCGGATGGCGCGTGCAGATCGGCGCATTCAGCGCGGAAGCGCGCGCCCGGACGCTCTGGAGCCAGCTTAGCGCCAAGGTCAGCGGCTTGTCCGGCTATCAGCCCTATATCCTGACGAGCGGCGGCGTGACCCGGTTGCAGGCAGGACCGGTGGCGAGCAATGCCGAGGCCAGCAAGCTGTGCGGCGCGATCAAGGCGGCGGGCGCGGAGTGCATGCCCAAGAAGATGTGAATCTTACCAGCGCTTGGAATTTTATTTCAAGCGTGCGATAATGGGGCTTCATCACGGAGCGTCCCATGTCGGTCGAAAATCAAACGGTGATCAACGCGTTGGTGGAAGGGATTTTGGGTGCGGAGGCGGCACGGGCGACGCTGAATGCGCTCGATGTCGATCCCGTGCTGATGTCGGAACGCGGCCCCCATGTTTCCCGCGCCGCTTTCGCCATGGCGATGAACATCGCCCTGTTTAATGACCTGCTGGAGCGGGTGCCGAGCGGCGCGGCCTATGTCGCTGACCGGCTGGCGCGCGGGGGCAAGGTGGTGTTCGATCATGGCGCCCTGCGCACTGTGCGGCTGGCCGAGGGACCGACCGGGGAATTGCCGCCGGGCGAAGAGGCGTTCAGCCGGATATTGGCGCCCCTGGGCTATGAGATGGCGGCGGTCTATCCGCTTGATCGGCTGCGGATGACCGGGCGGGCCTATCGCCATGCGGACCTGCCCGAAACCATTCCGCAATTCTTCCTCTCGGAACTGCATGTCGACCGCTTCGACCCGGAATTTGCCGAGGCGGCAGTACGCGTGTTCGGCACTTCCCGCGACCCATTGACGGTCGAGGCCAAGGCGGTGCTGGAAAAATATGCGGACGGCCGCCCCGTTTCCCTCGCGGAAGCTGCGGCGGCGCTGCCGGTGATCGTCGCGGCCTTCGACCGGCAGCATGAGCCCGCCAGCATCGAGGATTATGAACTGCTCCTCTCCCGATCCCATGAAGCCGCCTGGATCGCGACGGAGGGCAATGCCTTCAACCATGCGACGGACAGGGTGGCGGATGTCGCCGGGCTGGCGGAGCGGCTCAAGGCGGAGGACTGGCCGATGAAGGACAGGCTGGAAATCTCCCGAACGGGGCGGGTGCGGCAGACGGCCTTCCGCGCCGATACGGTGGAGCGGCTGTTCGCCGGGGATGAATTGCGGCGGGTGCCGGGATCTTTCTATGAATTCATCAGCCGGGACATCGATCCGGAAACCAGCAGGCTGGACCTGGCCTTCGACACCGGCAACGCGACAGGCATTTTCGCGATGACGAGCGCGCAGGACGAAGGAAGCGCGTAACGGGTTGATCGAGGCGCGGGCTTGAGGCAACGGGTTCCCCTGATTTGCGGGGGAGATGCGCGTTGACTGATCCGGTTGTTCCATCCTGGGTGCTGACCTTGGCCTGCGCCGATCGGGTGGGTATCGTCGCGGCGGTGAGCCAGTTCCTGGCCGAACGCGGCGGCTTCATCACCGACAGCCAGCAATATGCCGACCGGGAAGCGGGCCGCTTCTTCATGCGCGTTGCGTTCGAGGCGACTGATGAGCGCATGAGCGACACCGAACGGCTGCGCCAGGAATTCGCCAATGTCGGGACGCGCTTCGCGATGGACTGGCGGTTGACGGCGGCGGATGAGAAACCGCGCATGCTGATCGCGGTGTCCAAGGGGTCGCATTGTCTGGCGGATCTGCTGCACCGCTGGCAGACGGGGACGCTGGCTGTCGACATCATGGGCGTGGTGTCCAACCATCCCGACATGCGCCGGATCACGGAGTGGCACGGCATTCCCTATCATGAACTGCCGCCCAATGGGGACAAGGCGGCGCAAGAGGCCGCGCTGCTGGGCATTTTCGATCGGACGCGGTCGGAATATCTGATCCTGGCGCGCTATATGCAGGTGCTGTCGGAGGAGTTGGTCGAAGCGCTGGAGGGGCGCTGCGTCAACATCCATCACAGCTTCCTGCCGGGGTTCAAGGGGGCGCGACCCTATCACCGGGCGCATGAGCGCGGGGTCAAGCTTATCGGGGCGACGGCGCATTTCGTGACCGCCGATCTCGACGAAGGGCCGATCATCGAGCAGGCGGTGGAGCGGGTCGATCATCGCGCCACGGCGGAGGATATGATCCGGATCGGGCGGGACATAGAGGCGCAGGTGCTGGCGCGCGCGGTCGGCTGGCTGGCCGATCGGCGCGTGTTGCAGAATGGCGGGAAGACGGTGGTGTTCCGGTAGGATTGGGGTGGAGGGGCGGCTTGAATGGGTGGTTTCCTGCCGTTTCCATAATCGTCACCCTGAACTTGTTTCAGGGTCCATTCCTCCGGATTGAGCCTTGGTTCGTGGGGAGAAATGGATGCTGAAACAAGTTCAGCATGACGAATGAGGGATAGGCCAGCTTATGTCCCCTATTGGCCAAAGCCAGCCAACCCTATCTCACCCCCTGATTATCACGCCAATTTCCGCGCCCGTTCGCGCCACGCTTCGGCCAAGACCGGCATGTCCGCCAGCGCCCACACCGCCTCTGGCTCGGCTTTGTGTCCCCCGCCGATCAGCAGCCGGAACACCCGCGCTACCGGCCAGTCAGGCAAGGGCCGCTCCAGCAGGTCCATCCTCGTGCCCGCCTCGGCCTCACCTTCGCGGATGACGCGGAAATAGATGCCGCAGCGCGCCGTCTTCACGATGGTCGCCATCACGTCCCTGGCGCCGAAACGATGATCGAGCTTCCAGCAGGGCTGCCGCCCATGGCTCACCTCGATCACCGCGCTGCCCAGGGAGAAGCGGTCGCCCAGGCAGATTTCCGCCTCGGTCATGCCGCGGGACGCGATATTCTCGCCAAAGGCGCCCGGCTGGTCGAGCAAAATATGGCCCGGCTTCCGGTCCCGCCACCAGCCATAATGGTCCTGCGGATAGAGATGAACCGCCTTGTCCCAGCCGCCATGATGCTGGGTATCGGCCACGCCGTCCCCTTCCAGGCCAAGCCAGCCGATCCGCACGGCCCCCTTCACCGGAGTCTTGGCGATGGCGCTATATTCGCCGTCCCGAAACGGAACCGGCCTGCCGGTCAGCAGCGCATCGACGGTCATGAAACAGGCGGTCATGCCCTTCCTTGGCACGGAAGCCGTCGGCAGGGAAAGGCCGCTCGACGGGAAAAGGCATCAGGCCGGGGAAAGCTCCGATCCCAGCTTCAGCACTTCGCTGCCGCTGTCGGTCGTCACCAGATAGGCCGGATTCCGGCTGGAACCGTTGCGGCGTATGACCGCGCCTTCGATCTTGCGTTCGACATGCTGGTCGAACCGCTCGGCCACTCTTCCGCGGCCGACGCCTTGCCCCCAATTCCACTTGACCCTCGCTCCTTTGCGAAAGCTTTCGGTCATCAAGCATTCTCTCCTATAGGGAACAACCGCGCCGGCCGGTGATCATGGCTGCCGACAAGCAAAAATCCCGAATGCGGTCGCGGTTCCCTTGGGTTTTGCGATTGTCTGGTTTAAGGGCGGCGGATGGATGTTAAGGGGCTTCGCGTCGCGCTCTTCAGCGGCAATTACAATTATGTTCGCGATGGCGCGAACCAGGCGCTCAACCGCTTCGTCGGCTATCTGCTGCGGCAGGGCGCGGCGGTGCGGGTCTATTCACCCACCACCGACACCCCAGCCTTCGATCCGGCGGGCGACCTGGTCAGCGCGCCGTCCGTCCCCGTGCCGGGGCGCAGCGAATATCGGATTCCCTATCGTCTTTCGGGCGCCGTCCGCCGCGACCTCAAGCGCTTCGCGCCCAATCTGGTGCATGTCTCCAGCCCCGATCCGCTCGGCCACCGCGCGATCAGTTGGGCGCGCGCGCGCGGCCTGCCCGCCGTCGCTTCGGTCCACACCCGCTTCGAAACCTATCCGCGCTATTATGGCCTCGCCTTTCTGGAGCCGCTGATCGAATCGATCCTGCGCCGCTTCTACCGCCGCTGCGACGCCATCGTCGCGCCGTCCGAATCGATGGCGCAACTGCTGCGCGAACAGCGGATGAGCTATGATGTCGGCATCTGGACCCGCGGCATCGACCGGGAGATCTTCAACCCCGGCCGCCGCGACATGGCGTGGCGCCGGTCGCTGGGCATAGCGGATGACGAACCAGTGATCGGCTTCATCGGCCGATTGGTGATGGAAAAGGGCCTCGACGTGTTTTCCGACACGATCGACCATCTGACGTCCAGGAATGTGGGGCACAAGGTCCTGATCGTCGGTGAAGGCCCGGCGCGCGAATGGTTCGAAAACCGCCTGCCGGGTGCCGTCTTCACCGGCTTCCAGAAGGGTCCGGACCTGGGCCGCGCAGTCGCCAGCATGGACATGCTGTTCAACCCCAGCGTCACGGAAACCTTCGGCAATGTGACGCTGGAGGCGATGGCCTGCGGCCTTCCCACCGTCGCCGCCCGCGCCACCGGCAGCGAAAGCCTGGTCACCGAAGGCGTGACCGGCCGCCTGATCCGCCCCGGCGCGATCACCGCCTTTGCCGATGCCCTGAGCGCCTATTGCACCGATCCGGCCGCGCGCGCCGCCGCCGGGGCGGCCGCCATGTGCGAAGCGGAGCGCTATGGCTGGGATCAGGTGAACCAGGCGCTGGTCGACACCTATGTCCGCGTGATCCGCCAGCGGGAACATGGGGCGTTGGTGCGGTCCAGCCCGGTTCCCTGATCAAGAGCGTTCCCTGAAAGCCAAAGCCTTCCTATATCGGGGCCGATGGCTGATCTTTTCGCTCCTGACGACCTGCCCACCACGACCCCGGCGGACGCGCCGCTGGCCGACCTGCTGCGCCCACGCACCCTGGCCGAAGTGGTCGGACAGGATCATCTGACCGGTCCCGAAGGCGCCATCGGCCGCATGGTCGCGGCGGGAAGGCTCTCCTCGATCATCCTCTGGGGTCCGCCGGGCACGGGCAAGACCACCATCTCCCGCCTGCTCGCGGACGCGGTGGGGATGCGCTTCGAACCGATCTCCGCCGTTTTCTCCGGCGTCGCGGACCTCAAGAAAGTCTTCGCCGCCGCCCGGGAACATGCCCGGCGCGGCGAAAAAACCCTGCTCTTCGTGGACGAAATCCACCGCTTCAATCGGGCGCAGCAGGACGGCTTCCTTCCCTTCGTGGAGGACGGCACCGTCACTTTGGTCGGCGCGACCACCGAGAATCCCAGTTTCGAGCTTAACGCGGCGCTTCTTTCCCGCGCGCAGGTGCTGATCCTGCGCCGGTTGGACGCAAGCGCTCTCGAACAATTGCTGGACCGCGCCGAAGCGCTGACGGGCCGCCCCCTGCCCCTCGATGCCGCCGCCCGCGAAGCGCTGCTCGCCAGCGCCGACGGCGACGGCCGCTTCCTGCTCAATCAGGTCGAGACTCTCTATTCGATCGACATTCCACAGCCGCTCGACCCGGCGGGCCTATCCGCCCTGCTCCACCGCCGGGTTGCGGTCTATGACAAAGGCCGGGAGGGCCATTACAACCTCATCTCCGCGCTGCACAAAAGCCTGCGCGGATCGGACCCGCAGGCGGCGCTCTATTATCTCGCCCGCATGCTGACGGCGGGCGAGGAACCACTTTATGTCCTGCGCCGCCTCGTTCGCTTCGCCGTGGAGGATATAGGCCTGGCCGACCCGCAGGCCGTTGTCCAGTGCCTCGCCGCCAAGGACACTTATGAGTTTCTCGGCTCCCCCGAAGGCGAACTGGCCATCGTCCAGGCCTGCCTCTATTGCGCCACCGCGCCCAAATCCAACGCCGCCTACAGCGCCATGAAGGCCGCGTGGAAATCCGCCCGCGAAACCGGATCGCTGATGCCGCCGCAGAATATTCTGAACGCCCCGACCAAGCTCATGAAGAATATCGGCTACGGCAAGGGCTATCAATATGACCATGACGCGGCGGACGGCTTTTCCGGCGACAATTATTGGCCGGAGGAGATGCAGCCCCAGCGCTTCTACGCTCCCTCCGAACGAGGTTTCGAAGCCCGCATTGCCGAACGTCTTGCCTATTGGGACCGCCTGAAAGCCGAACGCCGCGGGAAATGACGCCGCGCTTCGTCCGCTATGCCGTCATCGACTGGTCGGGCGCCAAGGGATCGCGCCACAAGGGTATAGCCGTCGCCCTTTGCGAAGCCGGAGACGCGGTTCCCACGCTCCAGCATCCAGACGGCGGCGGCTACTGGTCCCGCCGGGCGGTCGCGGACTGGCTGATCCGGACGGCCCGCGAAGCCCCTACCCTGTTCGGCTTCGATTTCAGCTTCGCCCCGCCCTATGTCGCCCGCCAGAGCTATCTTCCCGGCGACGAGGTGCCGACCGCCGGCCCGGCCTTCTGGGCCTATGTCGACAGCATTTGCGAGGATGAGGATCTGGGCGCGGCCAGCCTGCTCGAACGCACTCACCGCCGCCATTTCTATTTCGGCAAGGCGGACGGCATCAAGGCCGACTATATGCACAACCGCGCCTGTGAAGCGCATTACAACGCGCAGGGCGGGGGCAAGCCCTCCACCGTCTACGACGCCATTGGCGCCGCGCAGGTGGCCAAGGCCAGTTTCGCTGGGATGCGACTGCTCCACCATGTCCACGCCCATGTGCCGGTCTGGCCGTTCGACCCGCCGCCCAAAATCGGTTCGCTGGTCGTCGAAATCTACACCAGCGTCGCCGCCCGTGCCGCCGGACGCCCCAAGGGCAAGGCCAAGATGCGTGACCTTGCCGCACTGAACGACGCGCTGTTCGCTGTCGAATCGCAGCCGCATCTGGGCCTGCCGCCGGACGATCACGGCGCCGACGCGATCCTGACCGCCGCCTGGCTACGCCGCGCCGCGCTCCGGCCCAGCCTGTGGACTCCCGCGCCGCTCGATGAAAAAATCGCCGCAACAGAGGGCTGGACGTTCGGCATCATCTGATAGTAAGGCGCTCCCCGTCCGAAACGGACGCGCCGGATTAGCACAGCGGTAGTGCAGCGGTTTTGTAAACCGAAGGTCGGGGGTTCGATCCCCTCATCCGGCACCATATCGGCCCATTCGCTTGCGGCGCGGGCCGCTTCACCCGATAGCAGCGACATGGCACTGATACTTCAAAGCCTGAAAAGCTGGGCACGCGCGCTGAAGGTCGACATCGTCGCCCTATGGCTTGCCGCCCGCGACAGCCGCACGCCCCTTATCGCCAAACTCGTTGCCGCGGGGGTTGCGGGCTATGCGCTCAGCCCTGTCGACCTCATTCCGGATTTCATCCCGATCCTGGGCTATCTGGACGACCTCATCATCCTTCCCCTGGGCATCATGCTGGCGATCCGCCTTATCCCGCCCCCGCTGATGACCGAATTCCGCAGCCAGGCGCGGAATATGGCGGAACGTCCGAAAAGCCGGACCGCGATGGTGCTGATTATCCTGCTGTGGCTGGGTGTGACGCTTCTGGCCGGCCTCTGGGCAATGCGCCGCTTCGCCTGATATCCCCAAAAAGCAAAATGGGGGCCGGCATTTCTGCCGGTCCCCACTTCCGTCGTGTCTCTCGATCCGCTTCTCTTTCAAGATGCGATCATCGGACTCGGCGTGCGATAGGTCCGCCTCAAAGGCTTTGCTATCGTGTCGGCTCCGTTTGTTCGGCCGGTCGGCCGTTCTCCCGCAGCCTGTCCTCTTTATTCGATGCCCGACGTTCACTTTCGCGCGTGCACGGCATCGTCTATTGAGAACCATCGGATTTCCACATTTTCCTTCCGGTCCATGCTTCTTTCCCGACGCTCGAAAATCCCTTCAAGTTACTGATTTCTCACTGACTTTGGCATCCAGATTTCTCTGTCTCCCGGTCTTTCCGATAAGAAGATGCTCTCACCAAAAGCGAGTCGCTCAAAGCGGAATCTTGCACTTCGAAGACGGATTCGCCCTAAAGCTGTGGATAAATGTGGATAATTTTTTCCAGGCGATTCAGACTCCCGGCGCCCACCCTTCCGGCGCCAGCGTAAAGCCCGAAAATTCGAAGCCCGGGACCACGGTGCAACTTACCAACGCCCAACCGCCCATGGGCTGTGCCGCCTGCCAGTGATGCGCCGGAACCCCTATTTGGGGCTGCTGCCCCGCCAGCACATCGCCGCCGAGCAGACACTCCCGCACTGGACCGCCCTCCGCCGCGATGGCGAGGGTGATCGGCGCGCCGGCATGCCAGAACCAATGTTCATCGGCATCGACCCGATGCCAGCGAGAATGCTGATGGGCCTCCAGCAGAAAATAAATCGCCGTCCCGGCGGCCCGCTCGCTAGGGGCATTTCCCGCCCGCCAAGTCTCCCGAAACCATCCGCCTTCGGGATGAGGCGAAAGGCCAAGGGCGTCGATCAATGCCTTGGCCGCCCGTCCGTCGCGTTCATCCATCGCCTCGCCTCGAATTTTATCCATTGAAAAACAATAGGATGTGTCGTTGTCGCAGGTTCATGCAACCTCGATCAATATGGATGAGTTGAACGACCAAAGCACGTCTTTTGGAGGAGAAAAAATGCGTAAAGCCCTTATGGCCCTGGCCGCCGTTTCGCTGGCCATTCCCGTTTCGATGGCCGTCCCCACGGATGGCGCGAATGCCCGCCGCCATTATGAATATCGCGAATGGCGCGGTCGTGACGGTCGCACCTATTGCCGCAAATCCAACGGCACGACCGGTCTGATCGTCGGCGGCGTCGGCGGTGCGCTGGTCGGCCGCGCGATCGACACCCGTGGCGACCGCGCCACCGGCACGATCCTGGGCGCCGCAGGTGGCGCGCTGCTGGGCAAGGAAATCGACAGCAAGCGTCGCTGCCGCTGAAGGCCATGAAAAAGGGCGGCTTCCCGATGGGGAGCCGCCCTATTCATATGTGAAGCTTCGAAAAGCTTATTCGGCGGCGCCGCGCGCGTCTTCAACCTTGAAAGCCACGGCCTGGCCACCCGAAACGCCCGACACGCGGCCGTTCTTCACTGACAGGTTGAAGGCAACGGCGTCCGGGTAACGACGGCCGGAAATCACCTTGCCGGTCTTGGTGTCCTTGACGTCATACACATAGGTGTAACCTTCGTGCGTGAACTTCTGCTTGGGGGCGTCTTCGGCATGGGCCGAAGCATTCGCGGCGCCCAGGGCGAAAAGGGCGGAAAGGACAAACTTGGACAGCATTCGCATGGGTAAACTCCTTGTGAATGCCGATCAAACACCTCTGGAACATTCTTTTCTGTTGATGCCGATTTATGGTGCGCTGCGGCAAAACGACAATCGCAAACAAAGGCGAAACGATTGCATTTCCCGCAACCGCTTGCTCAAGCCTTTGATAAAGCGACGATATGCTTGAACTCCGCCTCGGTCAGCGGCGACACGGACAGGCGCGACTGGCGGATCATCACCATCTCGGCCAGCGCCGGATCGGCCTTCATGGCCTTCAACGTCACCGGCTTTTCGAACTTTTCCTTCGGCCCGACATGGACGGCGATCCACTTGCCCGTATCGTCGGTGCTGTCGGGCGCGGCTTCCTCGACAATCTGCATGATGCCGACCGCCTCGACGCCGATATTGCTGTGATAGAAGATCGACAGGTCGCCCTTCTTCATCGCCTTCATATTGTTCTGGGCGGCATGGTTGCGCACGCCGTCCCATTCCGCCTTCCCCTTTGCGACCAGATCGTCATAGGAAAAGACATCGGGTTCGGATTTCATCAGCCAGTAGTTCATGGCTTCTCCTTGCATCAGCCGCGAAGGGCGATCAAGGATGTGCGCATGGCCGCGTGGCGCCCGGATGGCGCGCCAGGCCGATCCTATTGATTTCGGAGAATGAAAGTGTCGCAATCGGTGCTGGAACAAGTGCCTGTCCTCTCCATGGCGGAGATGACGAAGGCCGATTTTTCCGCCGCCTTTGGAGGTTCCTTCCAGCGTTTCGGTTTCGCCATGGTGAAGGACCATGGCATGGATCAGGCGCTGATCGACAAGGGATGGACGCTCGCCCGCCGGTTTTTCGCGCTGCCCGAAGAGGCGAAGCGCCGTTACGATGCCAAATATAATGGCGGCCAGCGCGGCTACACGGCCTTCGGCGTGGAAATCGCCAAGGGCGCCAGCGAGAACGACCTTAAGGAATTCTGGCATGTCGGGCGGGATTTGCCCGAAGGCGATCCGTTGGCGGACACCATGCCGCCCAATGTCTGGCCGGACGAACTGCCCGAATTTCACGAGACTTTCGCCAGCCTTTATGCCGAGTTCGACAGGGTGGGCGCTGAACTGCTTTCCGCCATCGCGCTATATCTGGGCTTGGAAGAGCGCTGGTTCGACCAGCCGGTCGAGAACGGCAATTCGATCCTGCGGCTGCTCCACTATCCGCCTGTGTCCGCGGGAGCGCCCGGCATCCGCGCCGGGGCGCATGAGGACATCAATCTCATCACCCTGCTGCTGGGCGCCGAGGAAGGCGGGTTGGAACTGAAGGATCGCGGCGGCAACTGGCTGCCCGTCGTGCCACCGCCGGGCGCGCTCGCCATCAATGTGGGCGACATGCTGCAACGGTTGACCAATTATACCCTGCCCTCGACCAGCCACCGCGTCGTCAATCCGCCGCCGGAAAGGCGCGGCTATTCGCGCTATTCCATGCCCTTCTTCCTGCATTTGCGGCCGGATTTCCTGATCGACGCCCTGCCGCAATGCGTGGACGCGGAGCATCCCCGGCGCGATCCGCCGATCACGGCGCATGATTATCTGACGGAGCGGTTGCGGGAGATCGGGTTGATCAAAGGGTAAGGACGGAGATTTAGGGAAACGTCATGCTGAACTAGGTTCAGCATCCATCGTGCCTCCGGAGACGGCCGCGCATGAGGA
The DNA here is from genome assembly GCF_013375535.1 of Sphingobium sp. 15-1. GTDB lineage: Bacteria > Pseudomonadota > Alphaproteobacteria > Sphingomonadales > Sphingomonadaceae > Sphingobium > Sphingobium aromaticivastans. The sequence goes on along the minus strand of NZ_JABXJG010000001.1, from coordinate 627,638 downwards.
GCAATGGATGCTGAAACAAGTTCAGCATGACGATTGGGAAAGGGTCAGACTTAAGCCTACCTCCGCCCGCGTCCCATGGTGATGCCGATCTCCTCGCCTTTCTCGCTGAGGGCGAGTTTCACGATCTTCACCTCGACATGGCTGACCTTGTCGTCCTGAAGGAAGATCGTCTCGATGATATGGTCGGCTACCGCCTCGATCAGCGTGAAATGCTGTCCTTCCGGCAAAGCCGTGGTCGCGGCATGCTTCAGGTCCATATAGTTTTTGGAGCGCGACAGCGGCGTATCCGGCTCATAATGATCCGCGATCTTCAGTTTCGCGCGGATCGATATGCGCAGCGGCTGCGGCAGGTGCGTCTCCTCCGAATAGATGCCGGTCAGGACATCCACGTCCAGATTATTCACCTCCAACGTCAGAAAATCGTCAAATCCGCTGTTCATAGCTCGCCACATTCGACCTTTCCCTGCTGCGGGCGGGGTCCAGTTTAGACTTTTATTTTGCGAGCCACGCGCTAAAGCCCGCCGCTCTTGGCGCGTCCATGCGCCATTGAGGACGGATCGGCAAGACGTGTCTGTTATAGTGCCCCTCAACATCATGTCGCAGGACGCGATCGAGCATCTGCTCGACGCCGCCTTCGGCCCTGACCGGCACGGCCGCACCGCCTATCTGATTCGGGACGGCATGCACTGGCTGCCCGAGCTGTCCTTCGGGATCGAGGATGAGAAGGGCAGGCTCATCGGCTCCCTGCAAAGCTGGCCCGTCGCCCTCACCCATGAGGATGGCGGCCAGACGCCGCTGATCATGGTCGGTCCCGTCGCCGTGGACCCGTCGGTGCAGGGCACCGGTCACGGTCGCGCCATGATGGACGCAGTCGTCACCGCCGCCCGCGCTCATCGCAGCGACCCGCTGATGATGATTGGCGATCCGGAATATTATGGCCGGTTCTGGGGCTTTTCGGCGCAGGGCACCGGCGGCTGGGATTGCCCCGGCCCGTTCGAAGCGCGCCGCCTGCTGGCGCTCTCCGTCGATGGGCGCGCCATCGGCGGCAAGGGCATGCTCAGCCCGCGGATCGCCGTCCAGGCCTGAAATTTCCCTTTTGCCTTCGGGCGCGCTGGCTCCTATCTCGACCCTATGCCGATGGAGCCGCCCCCCGATCTTGCCAGCCTTTCCCTCACCGATATTGCGCGCTTGCTGGCGGAAAAGCGCCTGCCGCCGGTCGAAAAATGGAATCCCGACCATTGCGGCGACAGCGATATGCGCATCGCCCGCGACGGCACCTGGTTCCATCAAGGCTCGCCCATCGGCCGCGAAGCCATGGTCCGTCTCTTCTCGACTATCCTGCGCCGCGAGGCGGACGGCGGCTATGTCCTCGTCACGCCGGTCGAAAAGCTTTCGATCGAGGTGGAGGATGCCCCCTTCGTCGCCGTAGAGCTCAAGAGCGAGGGCGAGGGCCGGGAACGCAGCCTGGCCTTTCGTCTCAACACCGGCGATCTGGTCGCCGCCGGTCCGGACAATGCGCTGATGCTGCGCGAGACGCCGGACGGGCCGCACCCCTATCTCCATGTGCGCGGCGGGCTGGAGGCGCTGATCGCCCGCAGCGTCTATTATGAGCTGATGAACCTTGCGCTGGACGAAGGCGCCGATCCCATCGGCCTCTGGAGCGACGGCGCCTTCTTCGCGCTGGACGGATCGGCATGACGCTGGCGGAGCGATTGCGAACCGCCTTGAGGGAAGGGCATGAGCGCGAAGTTCGCCTGCTGCTGTCGGACACGCGCGATCCGCGCATAGAGAGCGATCTCATCCTGGCCCCCGCCGCCGTGCTGGTCGCCATCACCGACCGTCCCGAACCCGGCCTCATCCTCACCCAGCGTTCTGCGAAATTGCGCAAGCATGCGGGACAGGTCGCCTTTCCCGGCGGCCGCGTCGACGATGATGACGCGGATGAGATCGCGGGCGCGTTGCGGGAGGCGCAGGAGGAGATCGGCCTCCTTCCCGATGTGGTCGACATCGTCGGCACGACGGATCGCTATCATACCTTTACCGGTTTCGACATCATCCCCGTGCTGGGGGTGATCCCGCCCGATCTGCCGCTCTTCCCCCAGGAAGCGGAGGTGGCGGAATTGTTCGAGGTTCCGCTTTCCTTCGCGCTTGACCCCGCCAACCGGATCAGGAAATCGATAGAATTTCAAGGTGTTGATAGGCATTATTACGAAATCATGTGGGAAGGGCGGCGCATCTGGGGCATCACCGCCGCCATCCTCGCCAATCTGTCGCGGAGGCTAGGCCATGACCAGCCTGTTGCCTGATGCCGAGTGGCGCCATCGGCCCGGCCTGGACGCGCTGCTCAAGGCGCTGGGTGCCGAACAAGGCCTGACCCGCTTCGTCGGCGGCGCGGTGCGCGACGGGCTGCTTGGCCTGAAAGTGAACGATCTGGACATCGCGACCGTCACTGAACCGCAGGGAGTCATCGACCGCCTGAAAGCCGCTGGGATCAAGGCCGTTCCCACCGGCATCGAGCATGGCACCGTCACGGCGGTCATCCATGGCTGGCCGGTCGAGATCACCACCCTGCGCCGCGACGTCAGCACCGACGGCCGCCGCGCCACCATCGCCTATACCGGCGATTGGCGCGAAGACGCCGCCCGGCGCGACTTCACGATCAATGCGCTTTATGCCGACCCGCTCACCCATGAGATCACGGATTTCTTCGGCGGGGTGGCGGACCTTCAGGCCCACCGGGTCCGCTTCATCGGGGATGCGGACGCCCGAATCGCGGAGGACCATCTTCGCATCCTGCGCTATTTTCGTTTCCTCGCCCGCTTCGGCCATGACGAACCCGATGCGCAGGCCTATGCCGCCTGCCGCGCCGCCGCCAACAGCCTGATGGCGCTGTCGCGGGAGCGGATTGCGGACGAATTGCTCAAATTGCTGGTGATCCGCAGCCCCCTTGCCTCGCTTAAGCTCATGATCGACGGGGGCATATTGCTGCCGGTCATCCCCGAAATCGACGGGGACGGGCTTGCCCGCCTTTCGGTGCTGATCGAGCGCGAAGCCGCCTCCGGCACCAGCGCTTCGGCGGTGCGCCGTCTGGCCGTGCTTCTGCCTTCCGATCCGAACACCGCCGATCAGGTCGGCGCCCGGCTCAAATTGTCCAACAAGGCCCGCAAGCGCCTCATCACGGCGCTGGACGGGGGCACTGCCGGCATGACGCCCCGCACCCTTGCCTTTCAGATCGGCGTCGAAGGGGCCGTCGACCGCATCTTGATCGATCCGTCGGCGCCGCTGGACGGCCTGAAGATGCTCGCGGACTGGACGCCGCCGCGCCTGCCGCTGGGCGGCGGCGCGCTGATCGCGCGCGGGCTGCAACCCGGCCCGGACGTGGCCAAAGCGCTGGCGGAGGTTCAGCAAATCTGGGTGGCTGAGGGCTTTCCCGATGAAGCCCGCGTGGCCGAGATCGCGGATCAGACCGTCTCGAAATTCCAGCGCGCGCGCCAATAATCGAAGGCTTCGCTTTCCTGCATCGGCCGCGCGAAATAATAGCCCTGCCCCTGCCAGCAGCCCAGATTCTGCAGCGCATGGGCCAATTCCTGCGTCTCGATCCCTTCGGCCGTCACGTGCAGGCCCAGCGATTCGGCCAGCGACAGGATGGTGCGCACCATGATTTCCTTGTCGCGATCCTCCAGCATGGAGGTCACGAAACTGCGGTCGATCTTCAATATGTCGATCGGCAGGCTATGCAGGCTCGCCAGGTTCGAATAGCCGGTGCCGAAATCGTCCATGGCGATCGGCATTTGCAGATCCTTGAGCGCGAACAACAGCTTCCGCGCCTTTTCCGGATCGGCCACGATGGCGCTTTCGGTCAGTTCCGCGGTTAGACGGTTGCCGGAAATGCCCGAATAGCGCAGCGATTCCTCGAACATGGAGGCGACATCGTCGCGCGCCATCTGAATGGGGGAAAGGTTCACATTGACGCCCACCGGCAGCGGCTGGCCGAATTTCGCGTCCCACCGGCTGAGCGCCTGCGCCGCTTCATAGGCGGCCCAGCGACCCAGCGGCGTGATCAGCCCGCTTTCTTCCGCCACGGCGATGAACTCGACGGGCGAGACATGGCCCAGCTCTTCATCCTCCCAGCGCGCCAATGCCTCAAATCCGGTCATTTCTCCGGTTTGGAGATGAATGAGCGGCTGGAAAGCCAGAGTCAGGCCACCCTGCGCCAGCGCATCGCGCAGGCGGCTCTCCACAGAGAAACGCCGCTGCGCCTCCTTCAACACGCCATTGCGGTAGATTTCCACCTTGCCGCTGCGCTTGGCGATCTTCACCGCCGCCTGCGCCTTGCGCACCACGTCTTCCGGGTCTTCGCGCAGGCTGGTCGACAGGGCGCAGCCGATCGCGCAATCGACGCGGATTTGCAGATCGCTCAGTCTGATGGGATAGCTAAGCGCGTCGCGAATGCGTTGAACGATATGAAGAGCGTCCGACAAGCCATTGTTCAAGCGCGCAAAAATGGCAAAATCATTGCCGCCTATGCGGGCCAGGACATCGCCCTGGCGCAGACCCGACTTCAGCCGCTTGGCCACGGTGATCAAAAGCTCGTCACCGGCCATCGGCCCCAGGGACTCATTGACCCGACTGAACCGGCTGAGATCGATCGCGATGATCCCGAACTGCGCATTGTCCGGCCAGGGGGCGTTGGTCAGCCGGTCTTCGATTTCCTCGCCAAAGCCGGTTCGGTTGGGCAGAGCGGTCAGGCCGTCCGACAATAATTCCCGCCGCAAATTCTTTTCGATCGCCCGGTCGCTGGTGCGGTCAAGGGCGGTGAACAGGAAAAGATTGGGCTCTCCCTTCAGTTGGGGCAGGCGGCCCACCGTGCAATAAAAATATTCGGGCCCCAAAGCACCGTCGCGGCGCAATTCGAATCCCTCCGAATCGCGTTCCGACAAGACGCATTGCGCGATGCGCTTGCGCCACTCCGCGACGTGGGGCCGCTCGGCCTCTTCCGACCCGCGGGGGTTGAAATAATTGCCGAAGGCAGCGTTAGTCGCCACCATCGACAAACTATTGTTCTGAAATGAAAATGTTGCTGCAGGATAGGGCAAGGCGGCCAACCAGTCGGTTATCGCCACGCGATGCGAAAGTTGCGCGTCATCTACCCCCGCAAGGAGGTCGATCTTCGGCATTTCAGTCGGCCGATCGCGCATCGACATGGATTCCATAGGTCCGGCGATAGGACCAATGGGTAAATTTTCGGGAAACGACATTCCCGTATCCGACATGACGGCAGCGAAAAAATCAGTCCTCAGAACCGGTTATCGCGGGGGAAACCCGTAGGCGGCATCCGCCCCGCAGCGCCTCTCGCGACACGCCATGGCGTCATGTCCGCTTCCGTCCGCGTCCGGCCCGAGCCGCCACCCATGGCCCAGCTCAGACCATCCGATAGGCGAAAGGCAATGGCGTCCGACAATCCACCGTCGCGGTAACGCTGCATCTGCACACCCTGCCCCCGCGCCATGCGCGGCATTTCGATCAGCGAGAAGACTAGCAACTTGCGATTCTCGCCCACCACCGCGACGCTGTCCGCCTCGGGCGCGACGGGATGTACGACGCTGAGCTTCGCGCCGGTCCGGACATTCACGACCTGCTTGCCCTTCCGCGTTTCCGCGATCACGTCGGCCACCGCCGCCACGAAGCCGCGCCCATCCGAAGATGCCAGCAGCAATTCGCCGCCAGTGCGCGCAGGCATCAGCGCCACGATATTGCCGGTCCCGTCCATGTCGACCAGCGACCGCACCGGATCGCCAAAGCCGCGCCCGCCCGGCAGCTTGTCCGCGCCCAGGGTGAAGATGCGCCCGGTTTCCGTCGCCAGCAGCAGCTTGTCGGTGGTCTGCGCATGGAAGGCGATCATCGGACCGTCACCTTCCTTGAACTTCAGCGTATCCGCCGAAGCCAGGTCGCGATGCCCGCTCATCGCCCTGATCCAGCCGCGTTCGGACAGGATCACGGTGATCGGTTCCTTCTCGATCATCGCCTCCAGCGGGATTTCCCGCGCGGGGGCCGCTTCCTCGACCAAGGTGCGGCGCTTGCCGAAATCGCTGTCGGGCGAATAGCGTTTGCGCAGGTCGGCCAGGTCTTTTTTCAGCCGCGTCCGCTGCCGCGCCGGGCTTTCGACCAGCTTGGTGAGTTCGTCGCGCTCCTTCAGCAGCTCCGAATGTTCGCGCCGCAGCTCCATCTCCTCCAGCTTGCGCAAGCTGCGCAGCCGCATGTTGAGGATCGCCTCGGCCTGCCGGTCGTTGAGGCCGAACTCAGCCATCATCACTTCTTTCGGCTCATCCTCGGTACGGATGATCTCGATCACCCGGTCGAGGTTGAGATAGGCGATGATATAGCCGTCGAGCAGTTCCAGCCGCGCCGCGATCTTGTCCAGCCGGTGCTGGGCGCGCTTCACCAGCACGTCGATCTGATGTTTCAGCCACTCGATCAGCACGGGCTTCAGACCCAGCACACGCGGCGTGCGCGAGCCATCCAGCACGTTCAGGTTCAGCGGGAAGCGGTTTTCCAGGTCGGTCAGCCGGAACAGGCTGTCCATCAGCACATCGGGATCGACGGTGCGGGCGCGGGGTTCGATGACGATGCGGATGAGTTCATCGCTCTCATCGCGCACATCAGCCAGAATCGGCAGCTTCTTGTCGTTGATGAGCGCCGCGATCTGCTCGATCAGCTTGGATTTCTGCACCTGGAAGGGGATTTGCGTGACCACCGCGACCCAGGTGCCGCGCCCGCCATCCTCCTTGTGCCAGCGCGCGCGGGTTCGAAACGATCCTCGCCCCGTCGTGTAAGCCTCTGAAATGATGGAAGCACTATCCACCAGCACACCGCCGGTCGGGAAGTCCGGCCCGCGCACGATCTGCATCAGATCGGCATGCTCCGCCTCCGGATTGTCGATCAACAGGCTGGCGGCGTCGATCAGTTCCGCAACATTGTGCGGCGGGATGCTGGTCGCCATGCCGACCGCGATGCCGGTGGCGCCATTGGCGAGAAGATTGGGGAAAAGGCCGGGAAAGACCTCCGGCTCCTGATCCTCGCCATTATAGGTCGGGCGGAATTCGACGGTGCCCTCGTCCAGCCCCGCCATCAGGTCGGCCGCCGCCTGCGTCAGCCGCGCCTCGGTATAGCGCATCGCCGCCGCATTATCGCCGTCGATATTGCCGAAATTGCCCTGCCCATCGACCAGCGGCGTGCGCAGCGAGAAGTCCTGCGCCAGACGCACCATGGCGTCATAGACCGACGCGTCGCCATGGGGGTGATATTTACCAATGACGTCACCGACGACGCGCGCGCATTTCTTGTAAGCCGTGGTGTTGCGCGCCGGATTGGCGACCAGCACGTCGGGCGAGGCGCCGCCCGGCTCCATCCTGAGCAGCCGCATCGCCCATAGCAGGCGGCGATGCACCGGCTTCAACCCGTCGCGCAGATCGGGCAGCGATCGCGCCGTGATGGTGGACAACGCATAGACGAGGTAGCGCTGGGACAGCGCATCGTCGAACGGGTGATCCTTGATAGCGTCGAACGGGTCGCGAAAATCGGTCATCGCGGAGGGAATAGCAGTGCCGCGACAAAACGGAAACGGGGTTTAGGGCACCAAAGTGAGGCTAATTACAACGTGCTCCTGCGAAGGCAGGAGCCCAGTTCGAAGGTCGCGATTTTATGCAAGGGCAGAACTGGGTTCTCACGAGCCACTTGTCTCGTTCGAATGCCTTCGCAGGAACACACAACATCAACGCATATCACTGGGGCAGAAAACGCCCGTCCGGATCAGCCGCGATTTCCCGCGCAAACTCCGCGCCGATCCAGTCGCGAAAGGCCTTCACCTTGGGCGTGTTGCGGGCGTGGGGCGGATAGGCCACCCAATAGCTTGCCCGCTCCTTCACATAGGATGGCACCGCCTCCATCAGCAGCCCGGCCTCCACCTCCGCTTTCCAGAGAAAGAGGTTGACGATGGCGACGCCCTGCCCCGCCATGGCCGCGCGCCCCTCCATCACCTGGGAATCGAGCGCGATGCCGGGCGGCAGCGCCTTGTCGTCGGCTTCGACCCCGACGCCGGCGAACCATTCATGCCACCACATGTCGTCCGGCGACAGGCGCGGCATGGCGTGCAAGGCGCGCGGATCGGCAATCGGGCCGTTCTTCGCCAGCCAGCCGGGGCTGCACAAGGGCGCCAGCCGATTATGGGTGAGCAACTTCGCTTCCACCCCCGGCCATCTCCCCTCTCCGCCCCGCACCGCCACATCCACGCCGTCGCGGGCGAAATCCACGACCCTGTCCGTCGCATCGATCCGCACCGCCAGCCCCGGCTGCCGCATCTGGAACGCCCCGATGCGCGGAGCCAGCCACAGATGCGCGAAGCTGTTGGAGCAACTGACCGTCAGCACTGTCGAATGGTCCTGCGTCAGCGCGGCGAAACCCTGCCGCATCTGATCGAAGGCGCGGGTGAGGATGGGCGCGATCTCCCGCCCCTTGTCGGTCAGCGCGACCTTCCGCCCCGCCCGCTGGAACAGGCTGATTCCCAGCCGCTCTTCCAGCAACTTCACCTGATAGCTGACCGCCGCCTGGGTCATGCCCAATTCCTGCGCGGCGGCGGTGAAATTCTCCATCCGCGCCGCGGCTTCGAACACGCGGATGGCGGACAAGGGCGGCAATTGGCTCATGCCCCATCAATAAGCCAGCCTTATATGTAGCGTCCATCCTTTTGTTGGCGGCCGTTAGGGAAAAGAGCGATAGGCATTCGACCGAAACAAATGCGTTTCGCCCTTCCAGCATGGAAAAAGGAGCCCGTCATGCACCAGTCTGACGACGCCCGGCTGTGCGCCAACAGCCATGAAAGGTCCGCTGCCCCCTCCGGCCTGCCCACCCTTTCCCGCCTGATCGCCACCGTCATGCAGGCCTTCTGCACGCTTCATCGCATCGCCTGGTCCGCGCCCTGGACGGAGGAACGGCGGTGAAGCCGCTCAAAAATCGCGAAGGCTGTCCGACGGGGCTTGCACATTCCGCGCCAGGCGCCACTTTGCGCGCGTGTCCGATTCCCGTCTTTCCCCTCTTCCCGATCTTCCCCCTCCGCCGCCCGCGCTGCTGATCGGGGCCGCTTTGTTCCTCGATTTCGACGGCACGCTGGCGCCGATCGCGGCCACGCCCGACGGCGTTGTAGTAGACGAGGAACTGCTCGCCCTGCTGGAACGGCTGCGCGATCGGCTGGACGGCCGCCTCGCCATCGTCAGCGGCCGTTCCGTCGCGACATTGCGGGAGCTGGGTTTTGGCGCCTTTCTGCTGGCGGGCACCCATGGGCTGGAATTTGCGGAACCCGGCGAAACGGCGGAGGCGCCCGCCCGCCTGCCCGCCATCGACGAGGCCGAAGCCGTCTTCCAGTCCTTTGCCGCCAACAAGCCCGGCCTGCTGGTCGAGCGCAAAACGATCAGCGTCGGCCTTCATTTTCGCGGCGCTCCGCAATGGGGCCAGGATGCCCGCGACCTTGCCGAAACGCTGGCGAACCGGCTTGGCCTCGCCCTGCAGCCGGGCAAGATGCTCTACGAATTGCGGCCCGGCGGCGCCGACAAGGGCACGGCCGTCCACAGCCTCATGCAGCGCAGGCCGATGGCGGGCGGAAAACCGGTCTTCATCGGTGATGACGTGACGGATGAGGAAGGCTTTGCCGTCGCCCGTGCTCTGGGCGGCGCGGGCGTTCTGGTCGGCGCGCCCCGGGCCACGCTCGCCGCATTCTCTTTGGAACAGGTTGCCGCCGTCAGGCATTATCTTGCCGAGGGGGTCGCTGGCATCGACTGATCCGATCGGCGCCCCTTTCGTGCACGAACAAGGGGGACGGACCGATAGCGACGCAGAAAAACGACAGAATGGGCGGCAGCGAGCGCACGCTCGACCTCTGGCCCATCGGCAATTGCCAGGCATCGGCGCTGATCGACCGCGCCGGGCGGATGATCTGGGCCTGCGTCCCCCGCGTGGACGGCGATCCCGTCTTTTCGGCGCTGCTGGACGATGCGGCATGGGACACGCCGGAGGCACGCGGCTTCTGGGCCATCGAACTGGAAAACTGCACCCGGATAGAGCAACATTATATCCGCAACACGCCCGTCCTGGTCACGCGCCAGAGCGACGATCAGGGCAATGCGATAGAGCTTTACGATTTCAGCCCCCGCCACAAGCATCAGGGCCGCATGTACCGTCCGGTGGCCTTCGCCCGCATCGTCCGGCCGATCTCCGGCAGCCCGCGCGTCCGCGTCCGGCTGCGCCCGACCACCTCCTGGCATTCGGAAAAAGTGCCGATCAGCTACGGCTCCAACCATATCCGGCTGGTGCTGTCTTACATGGCGATGCGCGTGTCCACCAATGCGCCTATCGGCCTGATCAGCCAGGAAAGCTGGTTCCGGATCGAACATGACATGCATTTCTTCCTGGGGCCGGATGAAAGCTTTTCCGACGCCCTCCGCCCGGCGGTGGAGCGGATGCTGGACGACACCATCCTGGAATGGCAGATGTGGGTCCGGGGCCTGGCCATCCCCGCCGAATGGCAGGAGGCGGTCATCCGCTCCGCCATCACGCTCAAGCTTTGCCAGCATGAGGAAACCGGCGCGATCGTCGCGGCGCTGACCACCAGCATCCCCGAACATGCCGACAGCGGCCGCAACTGGGATTATCGCTACTGCTGGATCAGGGACGCCTATTATACTGTCGAGGCGCTCAATCGCCTGGGTGCGCTGGACGTGTTGGAAAGCTATCTCGTCTATCTGCGCAACATCGTCGACGGCGCGCGGGGCGGCCATATCCAGCCGCTCTACGACGTCCGCGGCAACGCCACGCTCGAGGAGCGGGAGGCGCAGAATCTCCCCGGATACCGGGGCATGGGGCCGGTGCGGATCGGCAATGCCGCCTATTCGCAGATCCAGCATGACGCCTATGGCCAGATCGTCCTGTCCTCCGTCCAGGGCTTCATAGACCAGCGCCTGCTGCGTATGGCCGGCCCGGCGGATTTCGAGGCGCTGGAGGCCGTGGGCGAACGTGCCTGGCAGGTCTATGACCAGCCCGATGCGGGCCTATGGGAATTGCGCACCCGCGCCCATGTCCACAGCTATAGCGCGGTCATGTGCTGGGCGGCATGCGACCGGCTCGCCCATGCCGCGACCGCCATGGGCCTGCCGGAACGCGAAATCCATTGGCGCGAGCGGGCTGAGGTGATGAAGGCCCGCATCCTCCAATCCGCCTGGCGGACCGACAGCAATGCCATTTCCGCCAATTTCGAGGATGATGCGCGGGACGCTTCCCTCCTCCAACTGCTCGACCTGCGCTTCCTGACCGCGGACAATCCCATGTTCGTGGGGACGCTGACGGCACTGGAAAAGGATCTGCGGCGCGGCAACGACATGCTCCGCTACAGCGCGCCCGACGATTTCGGGGAGCCGGTCACCGCCTTCAACGTCTGCACCTTCTGGCTGATCGAGGCACTGCACCGCACCGGCCGCGGCGAGGAGGCACGGTCCCTGTTCGAAGAGATGCTCTCCCGCCGCACCGCAGCCGGGCTGCTGTCGGAGGACATCGACCCTGTCTCTGGGGAATTATGGGGGAACTATCCCCAAACCTACTCATTGGTCGGCATTATCAACTGCGCCGTGCTATTGAGCAAACCATGGAGCGTGATGCGATGAGGCGCTTGGCATGGAGGCGCTTGGCATGAGCCGTTTGATAGTCATTTCCAACCGGGTCAGCAAACCCAGCAAGACCGGCAATCAGGGCGGCCTTGCCGTCGCCTTGTCGCAGGCCCTGCGCGAAAGCCGGGGCATCTGGGTCGGCTGGTCCGGCGAAGTCACGGAAAATTTCACCGGGCAGATCGGCTTTTCCGAGGATGAAGGGGTCAAGACCGCGACCATCGACCTCGAAGAACAGGATGTCGACGAATATTATAACGGCTATGCCAACAAGACGCTCTGGCCGCTGTTCCATTTCCGCATCGATCTGGCCGAATATGAGCGCGATTTCGAGGGCGGCTACAACCGCGTCAACCAGCGTTTCGCGGACACCACCAGCCCGCTGATCGAACCGGAAGACGTCATCTGGGTCCAGGATTATCACATGATCCCGCTGGGCCGGATGCTGCGGGACCGGGGCCATGACAATCGCATGGGCTTCTTCCTGCACATCCCCTGGCCGCCGACCCGGCTGCTGGTATCGCTCCCCCATCATAGCAAATTGGTGCAGGCTCTTTTCGCCTATGATGTCGTGGGCTTCCATACCGAGGAATGGCTGGAATCCTTCCGCCATTATGTGGAACGGGAAATGAACGGCTCCGTGGACGGCGACTTTGTGACGCTGGGCGACCGCACCATTCAGGCCATCGCCTGCCCAATCGGCATCAACGCGCAGGAATATGCCCATGCTGCCGTCAGCGAAGCGGCCAGCGACATGTATGAAAAGGTCCGCCGCTCCCTCCAGGATCGCGTCATGATCGTGGGGGTCGACCGGCTGGACTATAGCAAGGGTCTGGAGGAACGTTTCAACGGCTATGCCCGCTTCCTGAAGGACCATAGCGAACACCATCGCAACATCGTGCTGACACAGATCGCTCCGCCCTCCCGCGGGGAGGTGGAGAGCTATCAGCATATCCGCGCAACGCTGGATTCCCTCGCCGGCCGCATCAACGGCGAATATAGCGATGTCGACTGGACGCCGATCCGCTACGTCAACCAGGGCTATCCCCGCGACAAGCTGGCGGGCATCTATCGCGCGGCGAAGATCGGCCTTGTCACGCCGCTGCGCGACGGCATGAACCTGGTCGCCAAAGAATATGTGGCGGCGCAAAATCCTGACGATCCCGGCGTTCTCATCCTGTCGCGCTTTGCTGGGGCCGCCCAGCAGCTCAAGGACGCGCTGCTGATCAACCCCTACAGCCCGGAGGAGATGTCCGACGCCATCACCCGCGCTCTCGCCATGCCGCTCGATGAGCGCAAGCGCCGCTGGCGCGCCATGATGGACAGCGTGGAACAGCAGGACATAAGTTGGTGGCGCCAGCGCTTCACCGAACGGCTGATGGCGGTAGAGCGCAACGCCGCGGTGAAGCCGGAAGCGGAACCGGCTTAACTTTCATCCATCGGGCGCTACTGTCGGAGCGATGGAAGATGAAGAAGAAGCACGCGGCCCGATCGCCGCCATCCGCGCCCGGTCGGGCGTCCTGTTGGGCGCGGTCGGGCTGGTTGCCTGGCTCGCGCTGATCTGGTTCATGTTCGGGGACGTATTGTAACGGGTTTCCTTTCCGGACCCATCCATTTGCACCCCCGCCCCTTTTCGTCTAAGGGCCAGCCCAAGCAGCCCCGGCACCCGCTGATCCTTTCCGATTCGCGTTTGCCGGGGCACATTCATTATTGGGAAGACAGGAACCGCATATGGCCCGTCGCCGCCAGATCTACGAAGGCAAGGCAAAGATCCTTTACGAAGGCCCCGAGCCGGGCACGATCATCCAATATTTCAAGGATGACGCGACCGCTTTCAATGCCCAGAAAAAGGGCACGATTTCAGGCAAGGGCGTCCTCAACAACCGGATTTCCGAGCATATCTTCACCCTACTCGGCCAGATCGGCGTTCCCACCCACTTCATCCGCCGCCTCAACATGCGCGAGCAGCTCGTCCGTCAGGTCGAGATCGTGCCGATCGAAGTCGTGGTGCGCAACGTCGCCGCCGGTTCGCTCAGCAAGAAGCTGGGGATCGAGGAAGGCACACAGCTTCCCCGGACGCTGATCGAATATTGCTACAAGGACGATGCGCTGGGCGACCCGCTGGTGTCCGAAGAGCATATCGCCTGCTTCGGCTGGGCAACGCAGGACGAGATGCATGACATTGCCGACATGGCAATCCGCATCAACGACTTCATGTGCGGCCTGTTCGCGGGCATCGGCATCCGCCTGATCGACTTCAAGCTGGAATTCGGCCGCCTGTGGGACGGCGAATATAGCCGCGTCATCCTGGCCGACGAGATCAGCCCGGACGGTTGCCGCCTGTGGGACATGACGACCGGCGAAAAGCTGGACAAGGACCGTTTCCGCCGCGATCTGGGCGGCGAAGTCGAGGCTTATCAGGAAGTCGCCCGCCGCCTGGGCCTGATGCCCGAAGGCGCGGACACGACCGTCCTTGACCTCGACACCCACCGCAAGAAGCGCGGCAAGGATTGATGGAGTCCGGCGCGCTGCTCAGGCGAGCAGCGCGTCCGCCATCAGCTTGATCCCCAGCAGCACCATCAGCACATAGATGAGCGTGTAGAAGCGCGCCGCATCGACCCGCCGCACCAGCACCACGCCCGCCAGCGTCGACAGGACAGCCAGCGGAATCAACATCGCCGTCGCCATCAGATTGGCCCGGGTGAACTGCCCCAAAGCGGCATAAGAGAAGAGCTTCATCCAGTTCATCGTGGCGAAGGCGATCGCGGTCGTCCCCACCAGCATGTCGCGGGGCAGCCGCTTGGGCAGCACCCACATCTGGAAGGGCGGCGATCCGGCATGGGCGATCTGGCTGGTGAAGCCGCTCGCCACGCCGAACAGCACCCCCATCCAGTCCGGCGAACTGGACGGCAACACCATCGCGCCGCCGCGTTCGACCCAGAGCCGCTGCAGGCCGAACAGCGCCGAAATCAGGCCGAGCACCCCCAACACCGCGACTTCGGACACCTGGGCCGCGAAAAAATAGCCAAGGCCGATCCCCGTCGCCATGCCGGGCAACATGACCGTCAGGACATGCCGGTCCCAGCTATGCCGGAAGGACCAGACGCTGACGGCATCCTGCAGAATCAGGATCGGCAACAGGATCGCCGCTCCCCTCACCGGATCGACTCCCAGGGCCATGATCGGCATGGCGAGCGCGCCGACTCCGGCGAATCCGCCTTTGGCAAGGCCGGACAGGATCACCGCAGCGATGGCGCAGGCATAATAGAGATATTCCGCATTCATGGCGCCCGCCTAAAGCAAGAGCGCCGATGGGGGCAGCATGTTTTTCTGCAGGATTGATCAGTTTTGCGCGCGATAGCCGATCAATACGCCAAAGGTGAAGGTTGCCACCAGCGCAAGCTGAACCCGGCCATGGGGATCGTCATAGCCCATGACCTGCTGACCGAAGGCAAACAACCCGACAAACATCGCCAAAGCAAGACCGGCCATGAAAACCCTACCCTCCGGCGCGGAGGATAGCGCGGCTGTCGCTAACAAAAGCATAATGCCTTGCCTGCCGGGCGCTCCGGGATTAGGGGGTGCGCCAAGGCCAAGTTTACGGAGTTCCCTGCCCCATGAAAGCCCGCATCTTCGTCACCCTCAAGGGCGGTGTCCTCGACCCGCAGGGCAAGGCGATCCATCATGCGCTGGAAGGCCTTGGCTTTGGCGGCGTCAATGACGTGCGCGCGGGCAAGCTGATCGAGCTGGACCTGGCCGACGGCACCAGCGACGAGGAAATCGACGCCATGTGCCGCAAGCTGCTGGCGAACACGGTGATCGAAAACTACCGCATCGAAAAGGCCTGAGCCATGAAGAGCGCCGTCATCGTCTTCCCCGGCAGCAATTGCGACCGCGACCTCGCCGTGGCGTTCGAGGCGGCGACCGGCGCGAAGCCCGCCATGATCTGGCATCGCGACACGGAACTGCCCGATGATCTCGACCTGATCGGCGTGCCGGGCGGCTTTTCCTATGGCGACTATCTGCGCTCCGGCGCGATGGCGGCGCGTTCGCCGGTGATGCAGGCGGTGGCGAAGGCAGCGGATCGCGGGGCCTATGTGCTGGGCATCTGCAACGGTTTCCAGGTGCTGACCGAAAGCGGACTGCTGCCGGGCGCGCTGCTGCGCAATGCGGGCGGGCATTTCGTGTGCCGCGACGTCGCGCTGACGGTCGAGAATGCGCAGAGCGCCTTCACCAGCCGCTATGAGGCGGGCGAGGCGATCAGCTTTCCGGTGGCGCATCATGACGGCAATTATTTTGCCGATGCGGCGACGCTGGACCGGCTGGAGGGCGAAGGCCGCGTGGCGCTGCGCTACGCGGAGAGCGTCAACGGGTCGGCGCGGAATATCGCGGGCATATTGAACGAAGCGGGCAATGTGCTGGGCATGATGCCGCATCCCGAGCGCGTGATCGAGGCGGCGCATGGCGCGACCGATGGGCGGCGGCTGTTCGATGGGCTGGTCGAAGGGTTGCTGGCGCGGGCCTGAGAGGCGCTGACCCTCAGGGGGAGCCAAGTGGCATAGTTGGAGCTATGGAAGGTCGGGAAACTGCGGTTTCCTGGCCTTTTTCCATGTTCGCTATCGAGCGTTTCACCCCGAAGTTCACAGTGTATGCGCGCGCGTGCCTGGGCGCGCGTATGCGTGGCGGCGCGATGTGTCGGACGTTTCAAAGAGGGATGCGGGATAGGCTGGGTGGCGTGGAATAGGACAGGCGAAATCGGGGTTTGTTGGAGGAATAGGATGTTTTTTGAAGATGCTGTGACCTTTGGGTCACGCATGATCCTCAGCCAGTCATCCAAGCTCAGGGCCGGATGATTGAAAGGAGAGTCTGAAAACGACCAATGTCGGTCACGAATCCGCCGCGTTGCGTTTCCTGATTGCGAACGTTGAATGAACACTGCATCATCTAAGAGATGATGGATTTCTTAGCTGGTTTTATTGGATCGCTACTGCCTTGGCGCGCATGGGCGGGCATTGCTATCGCGATCCTACTATCCATCAGCGCCATAGCTATGTGGGCGTGATAGTCGCCTGACGACCATTTTGAGCCATAAGATGGAAGCTTGCAGACGCTGACAAGCAGACTTTTGCTGCGTCAACTTAAATGCCACAACGGTCATATGAAGATACGCTGTTGGATACCTGCCATCGCTCTTTTGGTCGCAGCGTGCGATCCTATTTCCGGCGTGAGGACGCGAGCAAATCTGACCGAAAAAGCGAACTTACCGTGTGTTGATCACACGATCAGAAAAATTGATGGCGTCGGACAGGTTGTCCATCGGGTTGACCGTAATGAGAGCTATCAAATTCTTCCTCATCGCGGAAAGATAATCAGCGTCATAAATCAGTGGAGATATGGACCAAATCAGAATGCAGCCCTGCAAATCGCGGACGATGGGAAAGAGCGTTCTTATTATAACGGCATGGAGAAAATGGGCGAGCCTTGGCCAGCGGCTCAACTCGACGCATTCATGCCCCTAATGAAAAAGGTGAACGAAGCCATAGAAGAAAATTGTGGCCTGCCCTTGCGTGCGACCAGTCAAGTCACCCGTAACTAGCGGTGTCAGCTTACAACTCTCTGCCGCTGGAAGCCGCCCGTCCACTATCCACCCAACCTTACCGTTTGCGGCGTTGAAAGCGCAGAATAGTACTACGTGTCAACAATCCCACACCTGTACATGAAAGCGCGATGATGAGCAGCGCGAGCCAGAACCATGTATTATCGCTTTTGCATGGCTGCGGAGCGCCTTCGCAGCCGCCACTTGCATAGGTGGCGATGAAGAAGAACGGCAAACCAAAAACGATGCCGAATATGGATGCGACTGCACATCCAATCCGCCCTGCGCCTGTAGCCGGGTTCCTATATCCTTCGTGATCCACCAATCGGATCATGTCTTAAGTCAATATCGCGAGCAAGGTCGGCTATAGCGGTTGTCAGCTTCAAACCGGACTGTCTCCTATCCACCCATCTTCGTCATTCCCGCGAAAGCGGGAATCTATTTCTTGACGTTACCTCAAGCGCAACGCTGGGGAGATGGATTCCCGCTTTCGCGGGAATGACGGAGGGAGGTTGGAGGCCCTCTAGCCGCCCCGGTGATAGTCATATTCGAAGGGGCGGCCTTCCTGTTTGGTCAGGATCGCGCCGATGATCGCGCCCCCCGCCCGGCGGAGGCGGTCGACCGCCACGCGCAGGCCGCCATGGTGGTTGCGGCCCCATTCCACCACCAACAGCGTCACCTGCGCCTTGCTCGCCAGCAGGCAGGCATCCGACAGGCCCAGGACCGGCGGCGCGTCGATCAGCACCGTGTCGTAGCGCTCGCGCACCGTCGCCAGCAGGGAATCCATCACGGGCGTGACCAGCAGTTCGGCCGGGCTGGGCGGGATCGCGCCGCAGGGGAGCAGGGATACGCCCGGCACGCCGCTGTCCACGATGACATCGTCCATCTTCGCCTGGCCCGTCATCAATTCGCTGATGCCGCGTGTGGGGGAGATGCCGAAGAGGCTGTGCTGCTTGGGCCGTCGCATGTCGGCGTCGATCACCAGCACGCGCTTGTCGAGCTTCGCCAGCGCTTTCGCCAGGGCATGGAGGGTCGAGGACTTCCCCTCCCCTTCCTGCGCGCTGGTGACGAGGATCGAGCGCGGCAGGCCCGCCGCCGATCCCAGCAGCAGCGAGGATGCCATGGGCGCGAAAATCTCCGCCGCGGGTTTCTCGCCCGCCGGGACGGCGCCGAGCAGCGGCAGGTTCACCCGCTCCGCTAGCGTGTCGGCGGAGGTCACGGCATCGTCGAAAATATGCCGTCCGGCGACCGCCATCAGCCCCAGGAGCAGCCCGCCCAGTGACGCGAACAACATGGTGACGCCGATATTGGGCGAGGATGGGCGCGAGGGCACCGCCGCCCGGTCCAGCGGCTGGATGCGGCCCGCCTGGAAACCCGCCTGCGAGGCCATGTCGCGATAGCGCTGGAGCAGGCTGTCGTGCAGCAGGCGATAGGTGTCGACCTGGCGTTCCAGGATGCTCATCTGCACGCCCCGGCCGCGTTCGGTCTGCGCCTGCCGCTCGACCTTGGCGATTTCGGACTGGATCTGTTTTTCGCCATGGATGGCGACGTCGAACTGTTCCTTGAGCGAGGCGCGGATGGTGTTGGCCATACCCTCCGCCTGATCGTCCAGCGCGGCCAGCCGGGCGCGGGCTTCGCGCATTTCGGGGTGGGCGTCCTTGCGGAACTGGCGTTCCTGCACGACCTGCGCCCGCGCCTGCGCCCGTTCCGTCATGATCTGCTGCATCGCGCCGTTGTTCAGCACTTCGGGCAGGGTCTCGACGCTGGACAGGCGGGCGCTTTCCCAGCGCTTCTGCGCGGCGATCCGGTCCGCTGTCGCCTGGGCGCGGAAGGCATTCAGTTGCGCGAGCCGGGTCGCGGTGGTGCCTTCGGGCGGGGTGTCACCGCTTTCGCCGTCCTTCGATTCCGATGGCGCGATCGCCCCGGTATTGGCGACATAGACGGCGAGGTCGCGCTCCGCCCGTTCCAGATCCTTGCGCGCGCCGTCCAGCTCCCCCAGCAGGAAGCGGCGGGCCTGAACCCCGGATTCGAAGCCGCGCTTCAGGTCGGCGCGGATCAGGCTGTCGGCATAGCTGTTGGCGACGCGGGCCGACAGCACCGAATCGGCGCTGGTGAAGCTGATGCGGATGACGCGGGACTTGCCGGGCAGTTCGACGTGGAGATTGTCGCGCAGCAGGTTCACGACCATTTCGGTTTCGACCTGCCGCTGGCTGAGCGAGCCTGCCCCCTGGTCCGGACGGCGCACATCCATGCCGTCGAAGAAGGTGCGGCTGCCGACCAGCGCCAGTTCGCGGGCCACATCCTCCGCCAGAGCGCGGCTGCGCAGTACCTCCAGCTCGGTCTGCATCAACGCTTCATTGTCGGAGGGCGTCGCCTGCCGTTGCGCGGCGGCGGCACCTGCGGCTCCGGCGGGAATATCCTCCACCTCGACCGAGGCGGTCGCCCGGTAATCGGGGGTGGAAAGCAGAATGAAGACCACGCCCGCCAGCACGCACAGCGCCATGGTGACGAACAGGATGATGCGATGCCGTCGCACCGCCACCCATGCCCCGTTCGCAGCGGTGGCGAAGCGCGCTGCGCGGCCCTCCATCGTGGTGGAGGCGGAAGCGCCGTCGATCAGCAGGCCCGGTCCCCCCATCAGAGCCCTCCGTCCAGCGCGACGAAGCCTGCGCCGACCGCTGGTAGTGCGAGCAGTGCGCCGCCCAATATCGCCTTGGCGCGGGAGAGGCCGACGATGATGGTGTCGCCGGGGAGGATTTCGGGATCGGGCGCCTCGCCCTTGCGAATAGCGCCGAGATCGAACATCGCCGCCTTGCGCTGGCCATCGGATTGGCGGACCACGACGATCCGGCTGAGGCTGGCGAGACGGGTCGGTCCTTTGGCGAGCGCGACCGCTTGTTGCAAGCTGAGGCGACCGTCGAGCGGGAACAGGCCCGGTTCGCGGACTTCGCCGTCGACGGTGATGCGGCGGCCCACCGCTTTCTTGACGAAGACCGTCACCTGCGGAGAGACGAGATAGCGGTCGCCCAGCCGCCCGGCGATGACGTCCGATGCTTCGCCGGCGGAAAGGCCTGCGACGGAGACGTCCCCGACCAGCGGCATGCGGACCATGCCGGCCGCCGTCACCTGCGCGTCTTCCAGCGACAGGCCCGGCTCGTGATAGATCTGGATGCGCAAGATGTCGTCGGGGGAGATGCGGTAATCGATGCCGACCGCTGGGGCGGGCGGGATGGCGGCATAGGCGGCATCCCCCTTCGGCGCGTCCTCCACGGTCGAGCAGGCGCCGAGCAGCGCGCAGGCCATGATCGTGGCCAGCATCTGGCTCTTGCTGTCGGTCGGCCGGTTCATGCCGTCAAAGTCCCCGCATCATTCAGGCAGCGCGTTCAAAACGCGCCGTTTCAGGCGGGGTTAACGGCGCAACCGATACATGGCAACCGCAGGCGCGTATGCGCCACCGATCAGATGGCGATCCGGGCCTGATCCGGGACGACTCGCCGGGGCTGATCCGGCCAGACGCCGCGCGTGTCGTAGACGGCCTTGTCGGCGCGCTCGTCCACCGGAACCGATTTGAACATGTCATGATCGACAAGAATGACGAAAACGCCGCATTGTTCCAGAGCCGTATCGAGATCGATCAGTTCGGCGCCGGTTCCGGCGAACTCCATCGGCAGGTCATGGGCATAGGGTTCGACCAGCTTGATGCGGCGGCCATAGCGTTTGGCGAGGCGGGCCGCGACCTTCACGGCGGGGCTTTCGCGGAAATCGTCGATATTGGGCTTGAAGGCGAGGCCGAGGCAGGCGATTTCCTCGCCGGGGAACGCGTCGATCAGGTCGGAGGCCTTGGCGACGACATGGTCGGTCTTGCCGTCATTGACTTCGCGGGCGGTGCGGATGAGGCGGCTGTTTTCCGGGTCGCCATGGACGATGAACCAGGGGTCGACCGCGATGCAGTGGCCGCCGACGCCGGGGCCGGGCTGGAGGATGTTGACGCGGGGGTGGCGGTTGGCGAGGCGGATGACCTCCCACACGTCGATGTCCATGCGCTCCGCGATGACGGACAGCTCGTTGGCGAAGGCGATGTTGACGTCGCGGAAGCTGTTTTCGACCAGCTTCACCATTTCGGCGGCACGGGCGCTGGTGGTGATGCAGGCGCCGCGCACGAACTGGCGGTAGAAGCCCAGCGCCTTGCGGGCGCAGCGGGGCGTGATGCCGCCGATGCAGCGGTCATTGTCGATCAGTTCGACCAGGATGCGGCCGGGGAGAACCCGCTCCGGGCAATAGGCGATGGCGATGTCGCCCGCGACCCCCGGCTCGGGCATTTTGAGGTCGGGGCGAAGCTGAGCGAAGAGGTCGCGCATGGCTTCGGTGGTGCCGACGGGAGAGGTCGATTCGAGGATGACGGTGTCGCCCGCTTTCAGAACTTGCGCGACTGTGCGGGCGGCTTTGAGGACGTGGCTGATGTCGGGGGCGCGGTCTTCGGCTACGGGCGTGGGGACGGCGATGATGAAGACATCGCTGGGCTCGACCTCCAGGCTGGCGCGGAGGTTGCCGCGGGAAACCACGCCTTGGACCAGGCCGTCGAGGTCGACTTCCTCGATATGGACGCGGCCGGAGTTGACCGTCTCCACGACATGGGCACTGACGTCCACGCCGACGACCTGCGCGCCGCCGCGCGCGATCAGGGCGGCGGTCGGCAGGCCGATATAGCCGAGGCCGATGACGGATACCTTCTGCTGGAGCTTTTCGAGGGGCATGGAGGTCCTGGGGAAGCTTTTGAATTCCGTCGGTTTGTGACGGGAAATGCTGAAGATTTCGGTAACGGACCGCCTGTTCCCCATTCGTCATATCCCCAATTCGTCATGCTGAACTTGTTTAACTGGCGTTGGCCTTCGGCTCAGCATCCATCATGCCCCGCAGGCGGCGGAGCGTGGGGATAAATGGATGCTGAAACAAGTTCAGCATGACGGAATCGAGTTTAGGCCGCCTCTTCCATATCCTCAGCCTGCGCGCTGGCGGCTATGATGTCTGCGATGCGCTCCGACGCGTGGCCGTCTCCGAAGGGGTTGTGGGCGCGGGACATGGCGGCGTAGGCGGCTTCGTCATCCAGCAGGGCGAAGACCGATTGGACGATCTTTGCGCGGTCGGTGCCGACCAGTTTCGCGGTGCCGGCCGTCACGCCTTCGGGACGTTCGGTCGTCTCGCGCATTACGAGGACCGGCTTGCCGAGCGAGGGCGCCTCTTCCTGCACGCCGCCGCTGTCGGTCAGGACGAGGTGGCAAAGGTCCAGCAGGCGGACGAAATGCGGATAGTCCAGCGGCTCGATCATCGCGACATTGGGGAGGCCGCCGAGCACCGCGTCCATCACCGGGCGCACATGGGGATTGGGGTGGACGGGGAAGATCACCGCCACGTCGGGGCGCGCCGCTATCTCAGCGATGGAGCGAGCGATCGCCTCCATGCCTCCGCCGAAATTCTCGCGGCGGTGGCTGGTGACGGCGACGATCCGCTTGCCCGCGAAGCGATGGGCCAGATCGTCGAGGCCCGCCGCAAGGCTGGGTTCGCTCAGCACGCGCTGGCGGGTGGCGAGCAGCGCGTCGATCACGGTGTTGCCGGTGATATGGATGGTCGCCGGGTCGCGATTTTCCGCCAGCAGGGCATTGGCAGCCTCCTCAGTCGGGGCGAAGTTCATGTCCGCTATGCAGGCGACCACGCGGCGGTTCACCTCCTCCGGCCAGGGGTGGTGGATGTCGCCGCTGCGCAGCCCCGCCTCGACATGGGCGACCGGAATTTTGCGGTAATAGGCCGCCAGGCTGGCGACCATGGTGGTGAGGGTATCGCCGTGCACGACCACGCGGTCCGGCTTTTCCGCGTCGAACGCCCTCCCCAGTTCCACGATCAGCTTCGCCGTCAGGCCGTCCAGCGTCTGGTTGGGGGTCATCACGTCCAGGTCGATGTCGGGCGCGATCCCGGCGATCTCCAGCACCTGGTCGAGCAGGCCGCGATGCTGCGCGGTCACGATCACGCGGGTTTCCACGTCGCCCCGCGCCCGCAGCGCGTGAATCACCGGAAACAGCTTGATCGCTTCGGGGCGCGTCCCGAACACCAGCGCAACCTTCATTTGCTGTCCTTTGCCATTTTCCGGCCTTTGCAAGCCGTCTTTCGGGTAAGTGCCTGGCAGAAAATGGTAACCATCCCCTGAACATGGGTACCCCCGACGCCCGCTTTCGCATTGGCGAAAAGCTGTGCTAGAGGCCAGCCCAACCATCTTCCCAATCGGGGGCTCAGTTATTTTATGAAGATCACGATGATCGGCACGGGCTATGTCGGGCTGGTGTCAGGCGCATGCTTTGCCGATTTCGGCCATGACGTGGTGTGCGTGGACAAGGATGCGGGCAAGATCGCCGCGATCGAATCCGGGCGGATGCCGATTTTCGAGCCGGGCCTCGACCATCTGGTGGGTAGCAATGCGGCGGCCGGGCGGCTGACCTTTACCACCGATCTGGCGAAGGGCGTGAAGGGCGCGGATGCGATCTTCATCGCCGTGGGCACGCCCTCGCGGCGCGGCGACGGGCATGCGGACCTGAGCTATGTCTATGCGGCGGCGAAGGAAATCGCGGAGTCGCTGGATGGGCCGACCGTCATCGTCACCAAATCCACCGTGCCCGTCGGCACCGGCGACGAGGTCGAGCGGATCGTCCGGGAAGCGCGGCCCGATCTGGACATCCAGGTCGTGTCCAACCCGGAATTCCTGCGCGAAGGCGCGGCCATCGGGGATTTCAAGCGGCCGGACCGGGTCGTGGTCGGCACGACGGGCAGCGAGCGCGCCATCGACGTGATGGCGCAGGTCTATCGGCCGCTGAATCTCAACCAGGCGCCGGTCATGTTCACCGGGCGGCGGACGGCCGAGCTGATCAAATATGCCGCCAACGCCTTCCTGGCGACCAAGATCACCTTCATCAACGAGATGGCGGACCTGTGCGAAGCCGTCGGCGCGGAGGTGCAGGACGTGTCGCGGGGGATCGGGCTGGATAACCGGATCGGGTCGAAATTCCTGCATGCTGGGCCGGGTTATGGCGGCTCCTGCTTCCCGAAGGATACGCTGGCGCTGGTCAAGACCGGGCAGGATTTCGATACGCCGATCCGCATCGTGGAGACGGTCGTGCAGGTGAACGACCTGCGCAAGCGGGCCATGGGGCGCAAGATCGTGAAGGCGCTGGGCGGCGAGGCGCGGGGCAAGACGGTGGCGCTGCTGGGCCTGACCTTCAAGCCCAACACCGACGACATGCGCGACGCGCCGAGCCTGGCCATCGTGCAGGCGCTGGAGGATGCGGGCGCGAAGATCGTCGCCTATGATCCGGAGGGCATGGAGGTCGCCGCGCCGCTGATGCCGAGCGTGAGCATGACGAAGGACGCCTATGAGGCGGCGACCGGGGCCGACGCGCTGGTGCTGGTGACGGAATGGGACGCGTTCCGGGCGCTGGATCTGAAGCGGCTGGCGGCGTCGATGAACGAGCCGGTGCTGGTCGACCTGCGCAACATCTATCCGCGCCGGGAGGCGGAGGCGGCTGGCTTTGCGCTGACGCGGGTCGGGGGCAAGGGCGTCAACGTCTGATGCTGTTGAAACCAGAGCAAGGGTGCGATGAACGCGCCCTTCCCCGGCTGCATCATTGGGTGATGGGGGCGGTTGCCTTGCTCGTCCTGACACTGGTGGTGCCGGTGATTGCCGGGTTGACCTGATGAATATTTGAAGCTCGTCACCCCGGGCTTGACCCGGGGTCTCGCTTTTCTTTTGTCACTCGCAGTCAGCCTCAGGTAGCGGGACCCTGGGTCAAGCCCGGGGTGACAAGGTGAGAAATGATTGAAACCCGCACATCCGGAATCAAGCCTTCAGCTTCCATCCGCGCTTGAGCAGCGCGTAGCACAGCACTCCGAGCGCGATATTCAGCCCCAGCAGCACCAGGCTGCCCACCACGACATCGCCGTCTGCCGCCGCGACGAAGCCGTAGCGGAAGCCGGAAATGGCGTAGAAGAAAGGGTTGGCGTGGCTGATCGCGCGAAAGGCGGGCGCGAGGCGGTCGATGGAATAGAAGGTGCCCGACAGCAGCGTCATCGGTCCGATCACGAAATTGGTGATGGCAGCGGCATGATCGAACTTTTCCGCCCAGATCGAGGTCAGCACGCCGATGAAGGCGGTCAGCCCCGCGCCCATCAGCCCGAACCACAGGATCGCCCAGGGATGCGCCGGGGTCACATGCACGCCCGGCCACAGCGCCATCGCCGCCCACAACGCGAGACCGACGCAGAAGGCCCGCGTCACCGCCGCGCCCACCAGCGCCAGCAGCAGTTCGCTGACCGACAGCGGCGGCATCAGATAATCGATCAGCGTGCCCTGCATCTTGCCCGCCAGCAGGGAGAAGCTGCTGTTCGCGAAGGCGTTGTTCATCATGCCCATGATCATCAGGCCCGGCGCGATGAAATCGGCAAAGGGCACGCCCAGCACCTGCCGGTTGGCTCCGCCCAGCGCCAGGGTGAAGATAACCAGGAACATCAGCGTCGTGACGGCGGGCGCCCAGATGGTCTGGAGCTGCACCTTCATGAAGCGTCTGATTTCTTTCCTGTAGAGCGCGCGGGTGCCCGCCCAGTTGACATTGCGGATGACCAGCTCGCCCGGCTCATGGAAAGGCGGCTGTTGCGACGGGGACACTGCAATTTTGGTCTGGTCGTTCATGGTCGGATCGACTATCGGCTGTGGGGTTGTGCCGCAAGGGCGTTGTGCACGGGAAATTGAACCCGGGCCGGCGCGCCCCATATAGGGCGCGAATTTGAAATTTTGAGGAGTCATTCATTGTCCTGGACCGACGAGCGTATCGACCAGCTCAAGGCAATGTGGGAACGGGGCCTGACCGCCAGCCAGATCGCGGACGAACTGGGCGGGGTCAGCCGCAACGCCGTGATCGGCAAGGCGCATCGCCTGGGCCTGCAATCGCGCCCTTCCCCGGTGAAAGCCAACGAAGTGCCGAAAAAGGCCGCGCCGCCCATGCGCAAGCCCGCGTCCGAAACCGAAGCGCCCAAGCCCGCCGCTCCGGTGCAGCAGCATGCGGCGCCCTCGCCCGTCCGGCCGGCGGCGCCTGCGCCCGCGCCTGCCCCGGTGGCGGCCGCTCCGGAAACAGAAGCGCCCAAGCCGCAGCCGCGCATCATCTCGGTCGGGCCCGGCGGCTTCTTGCGGCAGGGCCCGGGCGACCAGCAGGCGCCGATTCCGCCCGCCCCGCCGCGCCGTCTGGTGCCGGCCAAGCCCAGCCCGGAAATCGCCGGCAAGACCTCCCTGCTGGACCTGACCGAGCGTATCTGCAAATGGCCTATGGGCCATCCCGGCGAGCCGGACTTCCATTTCTGCGGTGAAACGGTGAACCCCGGCTTCCCCTATTGCGTCGAGCATTGCGGGCGCGCCTATCAGGCGCAGTTGCCCCGCGGCACCCGCCGTCCGCCGCCGCCCCTGCCTTTTGGCGGGCCGCGGGTTCGCTGATTTTGATACCGGCATGAAAAGGGCCGCTCCAGTCAGGAGCGGCCCTTTTTCGTTGGGCTGTGGTGCGATCAGGCGATGGTCAGCCCGACATCGACATTGTTGCGCGTGGCGTTGGAATAGGGGCAAATCTGGTGCGCCGCCTCGACCAGCTTTTCCGCGTCGGCGCGCTCCACGCCGGGCAGGCTGACTTCCAGATCGGCGGTGATGCCGAAGCCGCCCGCCGCGCGCGGGCCGATCCCCACCGTCGCGGTGACGCTGACATCCTGCGGCACGCGAATCTTCAACTGGCCGCCCGCGACCTTGAGCGCGCCGATGAAACAGGCCGAATAGCCCGCCGCGAAGAGCTGTTCGGGGTTGGTGCCGTCGCCGCCGGGGCCGCCCAGTTCCTTGGGCGTCGACAGCTTTGCGGCGAAACGGCCGTCTTCCGACCGGGCTTCTCCGTCGCGTCCGCCAGTGGCCGTGGCGCGGGTGACATATTTCACATCGATGGACATCGGCTTGCTCCTTTATAGTCTGCGATAATATTTATCGCGATAAACTTCATATGAGCGTAGCGCGGTCTCTTGTCCAGCGATTTATTTATCGCGATATATATTTTCATGCTATGGAACCGGTGAAGGAGACCAGCCATGCCCGCCGCCCTGCCGCTCGACAATCAACTCTGCTTCTCGCTCTATGCTGCCAGCATGGCCATTGGCCGGGTCTACAAGCCGATGCTGGACCGGCTGGGCATCACCTATCCGCAATATCTGGTGCTGCATGCCCTGTGGGAACAGGATGGCCGCACCATCGGCCAGATCGCGGAGCGGCTGTCGCTCGAATCCAGCACCGTGACGCCGCTGGTGAAGCGGCTGGAGGCGGCGGGCTTCCTGACCCGCGCCCGCAGCACGGCCGACGAACGGCGCGTGGACGTGCGCCTGACGGAGCGCGGCGCGGCCATGCGGGAGGAATGCGGCTGCCTGGGCGAAGCCTTGCTGGAACGGTCAGGCATGGACGGGGCGCAACTGACCGACCTCAACGGGCGGGTGAAGCAGTTGTGGGCCGCGCTGCGCGATCCGCTGCCTTGACCAACGCGCGCTTGCGCCCGCCGTCTGCCTCCTTATAGCTTATATCCATGTCCGAAGACCTGTTCGCCGCCAATCCCTCCTCCGCCCCGCAATATGACGCCTCCGCCATCGAAGTGCTGGAGGGGCTGGAGCCGGTGCGCCGCCGCCCCGGCATGTATATCGGCGGCACGGACGAGCGGGCGTTGCATCACCTTGCGTCCGAAGTGCTCGACAACAGCATGGACGAGGCGGTCGCTGGCCATGCGACGCGAATCGAGGTGCTGCTGGAGCCGGGCAACCGGCTGACCATCACCGACAATGGCCGGGGCATCCCGGTCGACCCGCACCCCAAATTTCCGGGCAAGTCGGCGCTGGAAGTGATCCTGACCACGCTCCATTCGGGCGGCAAGTTCACGGACAAGGCCTATGCGACATCGGGCGGCCTGCACGGCGTCGGCATCAGTGTGGTGAACGCGCTCTCGATCATCACCGTGGTCGAGGTGGCGCGCAACAAGGAACTGTTCCGCCAGAGCTTCACCCAGGGCCTGCCCAGCAGCGGGCTGGAGAAGGTCGGCGCGGCGCCCAACCGGCGCGGCACATCGGTCAGTTTTGTTCCGGATACGGAGATTTTCGGGGAACAGAAGTTCAAGCCCTCCCGCCTATACCGGCTGGCGCGGTCCAAGGCCTATCTGTTCGCGGGCGTGGAAATCCGCTGGAAATGCGCGCCGGAACTGATCAGCGACGACACGCCGGCCGAAGCGGTGTTCCAGTTCCCCGGCGGTCTGGCCGATCATCTGAAGGAGCAGGTGGGCGACCGGGAGTGCGCGACAAGCGCCTTTTTCTCGGGGAATCAGGATTTTCCGGACGCAGCCGGGCGGGTCGAATGGGCGGTGGCCTGGCCGCTCTGGTCGGACGGTTCCTATAGCTGGTATTGCAACACCATTCCGACGCCCGATGGCGGCACCCATGAAACCGGCCTGCGCGCCGCGCTGGTGAAGGGCATCCGCGCCTTTGGCGAACTGGTGGGGCAGAAGAAGGCGAAGGACATCACCGCCGACGACATCGTGACCTCTTCGGAGATCATGCTGTCGGTCTTCATCCGCGATCCCCAGTTTCAGAGCCAGACCAAGGACCGGCTCACCAGCCCGGAGGCGGCGCGGCTGGTCGAAAATGCGGTGCGCGACCATTTCGACCATTATCTGTCCGACCATATGGAGCGCGGCAAGGCGCTGCTCGCCTATGTACTCGACCGGATGGACGAGCGGCTGAAGCGCAAGCAGGAGAAAGAGGTCAAGCGCAAGACCGCGACCAATTCGCGCAAGCTGCGGCTGCCGGGCAAGCTGACCGACTGTTCCAATGACGATCCGGAGGGCGCGGAAATCTTTCTGGTCGAGGGGGACTCGGCGGGCGGTTCGGCCAAGCAGGCGCGGGACCGCAAGACCCAGGCAATCCTGCCCCTGCGCGGCAAGATCTTGAACGTGGCGTCCGCCAATACCGCCAAGATCCTGGCCAATCAGGAGATTGCCGACATGATCCTGGCGCTGGGCTGCGGCACGCGCAAGGACTGCAATCCGGACAATCTGCGCTATGAGCGGATCGTCATCATGACGGACGCCGATGTCGACGGCGCGCATATCGCGACTTTGCTGATGACCTTTTTCTTCCAGGAGATGCCGGAATTGGTGCGGCGGGGGCATCTTTATCTGGCGCAGCCGCCGCTCTATCGGCTGGTCGCGGGCGGCAAGAGCCTCTACGCCAAGGACGATGCGCATCGCGAGGAGATTCTGCGCAAGGAGTTCAAGGGCAAGAAGGTCGACGTCAGCCGCTTCAAGGGGCTGGGCGAGATGAATCCGGGGCAGCTCCGCGAAACGACCATGGACCCCAAGACGCGCAGCCTGATCCGCGTCACCCTGCCCGACGACATTGAGGACCGGCAGCAGGTCCGCGAACTGGTCGAGCGGCTGATGGGCACCAATCCGGCGCACCGCTTCGCCTTCATTCAGGAAAATGCCGCGAACGTCGACGAAGAGACGATCGACGCCTGACAGGCGATTTTCTTGAAAATCGCGCAAAACCAAATTGTCGATTTTCAGGCCAATCGCGGCGAACTGGATTGTCGCGATTGGCCGGGAAATTGCCGGGCAAAAAATTGCCGGCAATTTTTTGCCTACCGCCGCGTTAACCAGCGCGGGGCACCGGATGTTCAATTTTCGGCGCGATACGGGCAAGCATGTCAGGCTTCGCCCCGCCCCTTCGCCCGTCGGCCCTGCGCCGTTTCGCGCTTCGCGCCACCTCCGCGCTGCTGCTGGTGACGGCAAGCGGCAATGCTCTGGCTCAGGCGCCGCTGGGAACTTTTCCGGACGCTTTCACGCAGAGCGGGTTGGCCTATACGCCCGCCGACCGCGTCTCCGCCAATCTTCTCGCGGGCGGCATGAGCCGTCTGGCGGCGATCAGCGCGCAACAGGGCAGTGGCAATGTCCAGGCCCCCTGGGTGGCGCAACCCGTCGTTCCCGACGCGATCGTCAACGACCGGCGCCTGAGCGACTTCAGCGGCAAGCTGCCGGGCTGGCGGTTGCAGGGCGTCCAGCTTTCCGTGGTGAGCTATCGCCAGCCGGAGCTGGTGCCGGGCTTCATGCGCGGGTTCCTGCCGGCGCCGTCGGTTGCCGCAATTCCGCAGGAAAGCGGCTTCGTCATGCCGACTCGCCCGGTTCCCGCACTTTCGGGCCAGATCATGCCGCCGCGCAATGGGCAGCCCGACGTGTTCGGATCGGTCGCCATGCCGATCTCCCGCACCCTGCTCGACGGCAAATGGGCTTCCGTTTCGGCGGCGCTGCCCGGCAAGGGGGTCTGGAGCGGTGTCCTGAACGCGGCTCGCGGATCGGCGGCGCAACAGCAGGTCGAGATGATCAATAGCTGGGTCAACCGGCGGCTGCGCTTCGTGGACGACCGGCAGGGCGGCGACAATTGGGCTTCGGCGGCGCGGACGCTGCAAAGCGGCGCGGGCGATTGCGAGGATTATGCCATCGCCAAGATGAAACTGCTGGAGGCGGCGGGGTTCGACCGGCACGCCATGTTCCTGGTGATCGCCCGCGATCTCGTGCGGCAGGCCGATCACGCCGTGCTGGCGGTGCGGATCGGCGGGGATTTGATGATCCTCGACAATATGACCGACCGGGTGCTGCCTTCGTCCAGCGTCAGCGATTATCGGCCGATCATGAGCTTCAATGCCTTTGGGCGCTGGACCCATGGCTATCGGGTGACGACGCCGCAGCCTGTGCGGTTCGCGGCGCGGTGAGGGCGCCCTCGCCTTCCTGGTGAATCGTGCTCCTGCGGAGGCACTCGAACGAGACGCGTGGCTCGTGAGAGCCCAGTTCAAACGGTAGAACGCTCATCCCAGGGCGGAACTGGGCTCCTGCCTTCGCAGGAGCACCTCATCCTTGGGGAATCCTTGAGGGTAGGCTTACCGCTCCCGCAGCGCTTCCGAGCGGGCCTTCATGATGGGCTTCAGCAGATAGGCCAGCACCGACTTGCGGCCGGTCATGATCTCCACATCGCACACCATGCCGGGCGTGATCGGCAGCTTGTGCGCGCCTGAGCCGAGCCAGGCGCGGTCCGTCTCCACGACCACGGTGAAATAGGCTTCGCGGGTCGCTTCGTCATAGACGCTGTCGGCAGAGACCTGCTGCACCGTGCCGGTCAGCCCGCCATAGATGGAGAAGTCATAGGCTGTCACCTTCACCACGGCGCGGTCGCCGGTCTTGATGAAGGCGATGTCGTTGGGCTTCACCCGCGCCTCGACCAGCAGCTTTTCGCCCACCGGGACGATCTGCATGATCTTCTGGCCGGGGCTGACATAGCCGCCGATGGTCGTCACCTGCACATCGTTGACCACGCCGTCGACCGGCGAGCGGATCTCCGCCCGCTGCGCCCGGCCCTTTGCGCCCCGAAGAGACTCGCTGTTGACCGCAATCTTGGCTTCAAGCTGGCTGCGTTCGTTGAGCGCATCCTGCCGGAATTGGAAATTCGCCTCCGACTGCTGCGCCTGCGCTTCGCGGATCGCGGCGGATGCGCGCGAAGCCTGTTGTTGCGCGGCATTCAGCCGGCCCTGCGCGTCCACCAGATCGCGGCGGGCGTCGAGCAATTCGGTCTGCGGGATGATCGATTTCGCCGCGAGCGGTTCCAGCATCGCCACCCGCTGGCGCGCAAGCTGGACGCTGCCGCCCAGGCTGTCGATGGTCGCCTGCGCCTCGCCCAGTTCGCGGCGGCGCTGGTCGACGGCGGCCGACATCGCATCCTGCTTGCTGCGCAGCGCGGACTGGCGGACTGCGGCCAGCGCCTGTTCCTGCGCGCATTCCGGCCCGCCGGTCGCGCAGGCCGCGCCGGTGCCTGTGCCTTCCTTCTCCAGACGCCCAGCGCGCGCGGTCAGCGAGCGCGTCTCCGCCTGAATCTGTCCAAGCTCAGACGCCAGCATCGCGTCGTCCAGGCGCACCAGAAGCTGGCCTTTGCTGACCTTCTGGCCGGAGCGGACCAGGATTTCCTCGATGGTGGTCGGTTCAGCGGACTGGATGACCTGCGCCTTGCTGGACGGGATCACCCTGCCCTGCCCGTGCGTCACTTCATCCACCGGCGCCAGGCTGGCCCACATCAGGAAGACCAGCATGCCGCCGCCGCTGTAGAGAATGACCTGCTTGTTGCCCGGTTGCCCCCGCAGCCAGCTTATCCAGCGCGAAATCATGGTTGCACCCCTTGGAGATGATGGTCGTCCGCCGCCAGTGTGACGGGTGCGGCTTTTTGCTGGCGGGCGAGCATGTCGCTCAGCGCGCCGCCGCTTGTCTGAGGATCGGGGATGGAGAGTTTCCAGCCCTTGGTCGGGTCCATGCGGCCGCCGACATCGTTGGCCGCCCGCCGTTCGGGCAGGGCCGCGACGGGCGGATAGTCGATGGCCGGTTCGGCCGCCGTGGCGAAGCGCGACGGGTCGAAGGCGGGGATATGCTCGCCGCCCGCATAGCGGCCGGTGAACGCCCCCGGCATGCCCCAACCGCCCGGCCAGCGATAGAAGATATGCGCGCCGATCTGCGCCAGCTTCGCCAGATGCGGCGCCCAGCGGGGGAAGACATAATCGGCGTGATAATGGGTCGCGGTGCCCACGTCCTTCTCGACCCGGCCGGTCAGCGCGTCGGCGGCGATCCGCTTCGCCCGGTTCCAGAGGTCCGGCAGCGGGCGGCGCGCCAGCGAGCCATCGCAGACGAAGCTGAACTGACAAACCGACGCGTCGAAGCGCTGGTAGACGACGCCGCACACCGTCTTGGCGAAGGCGGGGTGGCGAACGCGGTTCAGCACAACCTGCGCGACGGCGCGCTGGCCGCTTTCGGGTTCGCGCGCGGCTTCATAATAGACGGCTTGGGTCAGGCATTGGAGGGCGCGGTCATGGTCCTCGCCCGCCGTGGCGAGGGCGTGGAAAGGCTTGGCGGCGCTGATCGTGCCGGAAGAGAAGCCGAGGCGTTGGTTTTCCTCGCGGGCCTTGTCGCCTTCTTCCGCCGGGGCGGTTTGCTCGGTCATCTGGACGAGGGCGAGATATTGGCGGGGGATGGCGGGGGCGGCCTCCACGATCTTCGCCTGCATGGCGGGCTGGGGTTGGTCGTGGTGCCACAGCACCATCGTTGTAGCCAATGCTGCCGTGGCGACAAACCCCATCCCCCAGATCCAGGCGCCCCGTGTTCCTGCGGAGGCATTCGAGCGAGACAAGTGGCTCGGGAAAACCCAGTTCAAACGGCGGGACTGGACTCCGGCCTTCGCCGGAGCACGTGGCGCCATGGGGGCAGGCTGCGCGCTCATTGTCCAGCCCCCCGCTGGAGCTGGCCGATGATCTCGTCACGCGGGCCGTCGGCCAGCACCACGCCCTGATCGATCACGATCAGCCGGTCCACGATCCGCAGCAGCGCATGGCGGTGGGTCGACACGATCAGCGTCTGGTCCGGCTCAAGCGCCTTTTCCAGATGGTCGATGAAGAGATTCTCGGTCTGATTGTCCATCGCGCCGGTCGGCTCGTCCAGGAAGAGCAGCTTGGCCGGTTCCACCAGCGCGCGCGCCATGACCAGGAAGCTGCGCTGTCCGCCCGAGAGGCGGCTGCCGCGTTCCCCGATATGCAGGTCGAAGCCCGCCGCATCGCGTCCGAAGAAGCGCGCCGCGCCCGAACGTTCCAGCGCCTCCAGCAGCTTTTCGTCGCTGGCTTCGCGAGCGCCCAGCAGCAGATTCTCGCGCACCGATCCGCTGAACAACTCGGCATCCTGCCCGACATAGCGGAAGGCGGAGCGCAACTCATGCGGGTGATATTGGCGGCTGTCCACCTCATCGATAGTCAATAGACCCCCGGTCGGCGGATAAAGGCCGCAGATCACTCGGCCCAGCGTCGACTTGCCCGACGCCACCCGGCCGATCAGGCCGATGCGCTCGCCCGGTTCGATGCGCAGGTCGATTCCGCGCAGACTGGGCTGGTTGGCGCCGGGATAGGCGAATTCCAGCCCCTGCGCGACGATCGCGCCCTTGCGGATTTTGGGGATGATGCCCCGCGCGCCGTCCAGCCGCTCGTCGGGTTGATCGATCAGTGTCTGGAGGCTGTCGAGCGTTGTCATCGCTTGCCGCGCCCGCACGATCACGAAGGCGAGTTGGCCGACAGGGGCCAGCGAACGCCCGGCCAGCATGACGATGGCGATGATCGCGCCCATCGAAATATTGCCCGCCGCGAACATGTAGAAGCCGCCGATAACCAGCGCGATGCTCGTCACCTGCTGGCAGAGGGCCGCCAGCGTGACGCTCTTGGAGGAAAGCCGCCGCAGCTTTTCCTGCGTCGCCGCGCTCATCCGGGCGTAGCGGCGCCAGCGCTCCAGCATCCGTCCTTCGGCGCGGCAGGCCTTCAGCGTCTCGATGCCGCCAATGGCTTCGACCAGGGCCGCGCTTTGCAGGCTGGAGTCCGCCTGGGCATCGCGTGACAGGCGGGCCATCGACCGTTGCAGGAACCAACCTGCGCTCGCCATGATCCCCATCATGACGACCGGTACGATGGCCAGCCAGCCCCCCAGAAGCGCGATAATGCCAACGAAGAAGAAGAGGAAGGCGATGTCCACCACCAGGACCACAGTGGTCGAGGTGAAGAATTCACGCACGGATTCGAATTCCGACACGCGCCGCGCCAACGCCCCGGTGCTGCCGGAGCGGCTTGCGAGCGGGGTGTTCAGCACCTTTTCGAACAGGCGTTGCGAGAGGCGTTCGTCGATTTCCCGCCCCGCCTCGTCCACCAGCCTGGCGCGGGCGATGCGCAGCGCGAAGTCGAGGCTGAAGGCCAGCATGACGCCGACGCCCAGCACCCAGAGGCTGGAAGCCGCCTTGTTCGGGATGATCCGGTCATAGACGTTCATCGTGAACAGCGGCAGCGCGAAGGCGAGCAGATTGATGATTCCTGCCGCCAGCATGACGTAGCCGAAGCCGCTGCGGGCGCGCCACACTTCGCGCCAGAACCAGTGCTGGCGGGCGCGTTCGTCCCAGGGGCGTTCCTCGGCCCGTTCACGGCCATGATCGGCCATGACCACCAGCGCCTCGCCGGTGAAATAGCCTTCGAGATCGCTGAGCGGCGCCCAGACCGCTTCATCCGCATGCGGAAGCTGAACCAGCACATCGCCAGCCTTGATGTCCAGCAGCAGCAGGAAGCGTCCGCCACGGAGCGGCAATATGGCGGGCAGATTGCCCGGCCGCCATTTGTCCAGACGGCCCCGGACGTGATCGCTCAAAAGACCGATCTGGTCGAGCGCGGATTCCGCCTGATGAAAGGGCAAGCGCCCGGATTCATCGACGGCCAGGCCCGCGCGAAGGCTTACGATACCCGGCGACCGGTCGAAATGCCGCGCCGCATGGGCGATGCTCTCCACCAGCTCGTCGCTGGGCGTGCCTTGATGGTCCAGCCATTCGGCCAGACTGAGTGTGCTTCGTTCCAACATTGTTTCCCCGCCCATCCGGGCTTGCGCCCGGATGGCCCCAAAGATGGATCTTAGCCCGGATAACGCCGCCGCTGCAATTCAGCGGGCGGCAGATCGGGGACGTCATATTTCTTCCGCGCATAGGGGTTTGCGCCCGAAGGAGCCGCTATGCCCAGAGTATCCAGCAGCGTGTTGGTGGCGGCCAGGATCTGATATTGCGCGAAAATCTCGGAGAAACGCGCCGTCTCGGTCCGTACCTGCGTGTTGAAGCGGGTGTTCTGGCTGTCCAGAACGTCCAGCAACGAGCGCCGCCCGACATTGAACTGCTCGCGATAGGACACCAGCAGCCCGTCGGACACCGTGCCCTGCCGCGACAGGTCGGTAACGCGCTTCTTTTCCGTATCCCAGCGATTCCAGGCGGTGCGGACATCTTCCTCCGCTTCGCGCTGACGCTGGCTCAGGCGGAAACGCGCTTCGCTCGACCGGCGGGTCATTTCCTGGACCTTCGCCCGGTTGATGCCGCCATTGTAAAGCTGCCAACGCACGACCACCCGGCCCTGAATGTCGTTGGTGTTGCCCTTGAAGCCGTCCACATCCTGACCGACGCGGCCGGTTCCTTCCAGCGAGACCGTCGGCCCGAGCTCGGACTTGGCCTCATCCACCACGGCATGGGCCGCCTGAATATCGGCCTCCGCCTCGCGGACCAGCGGATTGTGGGTGCGCGCGGCGGCGATCGCTTCGTCCAGCGTCGGCGGCACGGCGCTCGTCACCGGATCAGGCATGGTGACCTGATCGATGGAAAGGCCGGTCAGCGTGCGGAAGGAAATGGCCGCATTGGTCATGTCCTGCTCCGCCTCGCTCTTGCGGACAAGGGCGGCCTGGAGCCGTTCCTCGGCCTGCTGCTGGTCAGCGATGCTGATCGACCCCTTGGTCACGCCTTCGCCCAAATCGCCCAGCAACTTGCGGTGGAAGGCGATATTGTCGTCCGCCGCCGCCACGACCCGCTGCTGGAGCATATAGTCGAGATATTGGCGGGTGACGTTCAGCGCCACGAACTGCGAGCGCTCCCCGACGCGCAAGGCCGCGCCGTCCGTGCGGGCCGCCTGCCGGCGCTTTTCAGCGCTGCGATAGCCAGAGTCCCAGACGGTCTCTTCGGCCCGCACGCTCGCTTCCAGCGGCCAGAGCGTCTGGTCGTCAAGGTTGAGAGCGCGGCGGGTGGCGTTTTCCAGACGGCGGACGCCGGCCGATCCCTCGACGCTGACGCGGGGCAGGTAAAGCCCCTGCGCCTGTTCGCGTTCGAACTCGATCGCTTCCTTGTTCTGGATTGCCTGGTTGATCTCCGGATGGCTGTCGATCGCCGCGGCGATCGCGCTCTTGAGATCGGTGGTCTGGGCCCAGCCCGTGCTCACCATGGCCGCCGCACAAAGGGCGATCAGGCTGCCGCATGTCTTGCGCATGATAGTCATGCCTTCCTCCCCTTAATTCGCGCTGGCGGTGATTTCGACCCGACGGTTCATCGGTTCGCGCACACCATCGGCGGTTTCGATCTTGAGCTGGGTTTCGCCCAGGCCATTGACGGTCATCGCATCGGTGGCGATGCCGCCCTGGCTCATCAGGCTGGCGACATTCTGCGCGCGGCGCAGCGACAGGCCGTCATTATAACGGTTGCTGCCCGACGTGTCAGTGTAGCCGGTGACGCCAAAGCGCTTCCAGCCGCACTGCGCCGCCGTCTGCGTCAGCGTGGAGGTGGTGCTCGCCCCTTCGGAAAGCGGCGTGTCCATGTTCCAGTCGAAGAAGATGGACACCGCCGGTGCCGTACAGTCCAGCGCGGGTGGGGCTGAAGCTGCCGACACCGGCGGCGGTGGCGGCGCCGAAAGGCGTGCCACAAAGTCGTCGCACTTGTTGATGCTGTCCGCATCCTTCGTGCCGGATTTGATGAAACCGATGGCGATGCCGCACTGGTTCTTCGCCTCGACGGCATAGGTCCAGCGGCTGTCCTGCGCCGCGAGCACGGTGGCGTCGTTCACCGCCTTGACCGCCGTGTCGTAACGGCTGGTGAGCGCATCCCTCAGTTCGGACTTGCCCAGTTGCAGCAAGGGCGAAGCAGGCGCAGCCCAGGCCGCCGTAGTCGTCAGCATGGCAGTCACCAGCCCGACGGCCGCCGCCTTTCCAACTGCATTTCGCATATTCACTCTCCCCAAGATTCCCCGCGAGAAAATTTCCAGATCGGCCCCAAAATCAGCCATGGGCGACCGCCATCGCTTCATGCGCGACCATCGCCGCTTCGAAGATGGCGGTGGCCGCCGCCAGATGCCCGCTGTCCACCGCCTCGCCCGCGATCGGGCTCAGCAAAATGGGCGTTGCGGGATGCTCGCCACCCGGCAGGGCGGCCAACAGCGCGTCGATGTTCGGCGCGTCATGGGCGCCCAGCGCTTCCTTCACGACTTCGGCCGCATTCGCTGCCGGAGCTGCCTGTTGGGCCGCCAGGACCGCCGCCGCATTGCCATCAAAGGCAGGCGGCAGGTCGATCGACTGCGCCAGCAGCCCCTGGTGGCTGCCCAGATCGGGCTGCGGCGCCTCGGCAGTTTCGGTCGTCGCGCCATGCGCGTCGCCGCCACCGGACAGGGTGGCATGCTCGGGCGCAGCCTCCTCACCGCCATGGCTGGCCGGCGCGGCGGGCTCCTCATGGGTCGCCTTGTCTTCGGTCGCCGCGATCTTCGACGAGTCTTCCTGCGTGGTCGCCGGCTCGGCCGTGACCGTCGCGGCGGGCGCGGTTTCCGTGACCGGCGCAGCGCTTTCGCCCGTGGTGGGCGCGGGCTGTTCCTCGGTCGTGGGGACGGTTGCGCCCGCCACCGCGACCAGGCTGGCCGCTACCAGCGCCTGGTTGAAACCGCTGGCCGTGCTCTCCGTCTTGCTGGCATCGCTTTCCTTGGCGCCGGTCGCAAACAGCACGTCGCCAATCGTGCCCTTGGTGCCGTCGGTGCGGACGAAGCTCGCTTCGCCCAGCACGGTGACGTCGCCATTGGCGGCGGTGTAGCTCTTGCCGTCGGCGTTCAGTTCGATCGCGGCAATGCCGGCATCGGTGAGCGACTTGAATTCGCCCGCGTCGACCACACCATTGCCGTTTGCGTCCTGCCACACGCCGAATTCAGCGAATGCGGCATCCTTGGCATCGAACACGCCGTCGCCATTGCCGTCATAGGCAAGGCGCAGGCCGTCCAGGTCGCTCGCCGCGCCGGGCGCGTCGTCGGCAAAGACGATGTCATAGCCACCGCCCGTCGCATGGGCGAGCAGGCCATCGTCGGAAGACACCCAGGCCGTCGCGACCGCACCATGACCATAGTCGTGGGTCACGCCACCCGACAGGCCGACGAACTCCAGCCCGTCGCCGTCCAGGTCGATGGCGACCGGCGGCACGGCGACCGGGGTCAGCGTGACGCTGACCGAGCTGTTGACGCTGTCGCCGTCGGCATCCGAAGCGACGATGGCGTGGTTGATGTTGATCGGGGCGCCGCTGTTCAGCGTCTCGACCGAGAAGACGCCAAGGTCGAACGGATTGTTGACGTGCGGCGATTCCACCAGCACCGCATCGAAGCCCTTGGTGCCGACAATCTCATATTTGTCGTTCACCTGCAGGCCGGTGATGGTGACGCTGCCCGAAGCGAAGGTCACGCCGATGCTGCCCTGCGTCCCCGATCCGGTGAAGCTGTAGACATTGCCGGTGCTGACGTCCGTCACGATCACCTTGGCGATCGGGACGAAGCTTTCGCCCGCTTCCGGCGTCACGGAAGAGAAGCCCAGATCCTGGTCATTGTCGGCATCGATGGCCGTGACCTTGATCGACACGGTGTTGCTGGGATTGCCGCCGACCTGAGCGATATTCTGCTCGAAGCTGATCACGCTCTGGTGATCGGCATAGGCAAAGCCGGTGGTGGTGGCGGGATTGCCTACCAGCGTCTTGATGAGGTCGATGCGCACCGCCTCGTCGGGATTGACCGACTGGTTGTCGACGCCGATCGAGTCGCTGTCGGTGTTGACCGATCCCCGGGCGCCCGAAGCGCTGCGGCCGGAGAACAGCACGTCAATGGCATCGGTGGTATCGACGCCCAGGCCGCGATAGTCGGTGTTGCCCGCCTTCGCCGCGCTGAAGCTGCTGATCGAAATCTCGCTGCCGTTGGTGATCGTGCCGTAAAGGTCGAACACATATTTGTCCGTCCCCGGCTGAAGCGTGATGGTGTAGCCGATGTCGCCGTCCGCCGTCTTCGCCGTCAGCACATTCGTGCCGTTGCCGAAGATGAACAGGTCTTCGCCGGCCAGGCGCAGCGTCGCGCCGCTGGTATCCTTGGCGGGCGCGCCGTCTGTGATAGTGAACAGCGCATTGCCGACGCCATCGGCGCCCGCCACGCTGGCGAAGTTGAGGTTGAAGGCCGTCGCCGGACTGTCATTGTTCGCCACCGATCCCGCCGCCGGCGTGAAGGCGCTGGGCATGTCGTCGTTGAACGAGATGTTGAGCTGCCCGATG
Organism: Sphingobium sp. 15-1; assembly: GCF_013375535.1. Taxonomy (GTDB): domain Bacteria; phylum Pseudomonadota; class Alphaproteobacteria; order Sphingomonadales; family Sphingomonadaceae; genus Sphingobium; species Sphingobium aromaticivastans. Next base: position 587,276 of record NZ_JABXJG010000001.1, on the reverse strand, counting down.
GCCGAGGATGTGGGGTTGGTCGTGGCGTTATAGTCGCCGTCAGTGACGAGGAAATTGAGGCTGACCGAGGCGTCATTCTCATTCCCGCCCGCCGCGTGCAGCACATTGTCGAGCAATGTCACCGTATAGGCGCCGGTCGTCGGATTGACGACGACCTGGAACAGCGGCGTGCCCCGGCCACCGACCGTCGTAATGGTAGCGGTCAGCGTGTTGGTCGTGCCGTTCCAGCTATAGGATACGGTGTCCGTACCAACCGTGCCGGTCGTGCCGTTCAGATTGGCGAAGCTCACGCTGCCGCCGCCGTCGGCGCCGAAGGTGAAGGGCAAGGTGCCGCTGTAGCTCGCCTCGCTGGGGCCGGCCAAGCCGTTGTCGCCCACATTGGCGTCGACGTCGCCGGTCGTGCTGGCCGCGTTGCCGCCGGTCAGGCCGTCATCATCCAGCTTGGCGGCGGTGTTGTCCGCCGTCGGCTTGTTCGCGTCGCCCTGGAAGGTGAACTTCAGCGTTGCGCTGGCCGTATCATTGTCGGCATCGCGCATGACATAGGTGAAGCTGTCGAACGATCCCGAAGGCACCGAAGCCTTGGGCGTGTAGATGTAGCTGCCGTCGGAGAATAGCTGCAACGTGCCATAGGCGCCGACGACCGTCTGGCTGCCGCCCAGGGCGATGGCGTTGCCGCCGACCGATACGACGGCGCCGGGCGTGTCCGCGCCGACATGGTCGTTGGTGAGGACATTGCCAGTGGAGGCGGCCGCCTTTTCGATGGTCGTCACATTGTCGTCGACGGCGATCGGGCTGTCATCCTCGATCGTGACGGCGATGCTGGTGGCGACCGTGGCGGTGCCGTCGCTGACGTTCACGGGGACCAGGAAGTTCTTCACATCCTCGGCATTGATGCCGCTGTGATCGACCGACTGCAGCAGCGTCACCGTATAGGCGCCGCCATTGGTGATGGTGATCGTGATCACCGGCACCGCGCCGACCGAGCCGGTCAGCGTCTGCGTGCCGACGCCGCTCCAGGTGACGGGCAGGCCGTCGGCGGTCAGCACCGCGCCCGGATTGCCCAGCGTCATGCTGATGCCGTCGCCGTCCACGTCGCTCGCGGTGATCGTGCCGGTCGCCACCGTCGCATTGGTGGTGTCGTTCGGCAGGCCGGGTGCGGTGTCGGCATTGGCGCCGGTCAGCCCCTCTTCCGAGACGACCGCGATGCCGCTGCCGACCTGCGGCGCGTCATTGGTGCCCTGGATGGTGATGCGTAGCACGGCAGTCGTGCTGTCGCCGTCGCCGTCCGTGATCGTATAGGTGAAGCTGTCCGTCAGCGTCTGGCCGTCGTCCAGATGCTGGACCGCCGCCAAGCCATTGGTCAGCGTATAGGTATAGCCGCCCGAAGCATTGAGGACGAGCGTGCCATAGCTGCCGACCGCATTGCCGCCGACCGTGCCGCCAGTGACCGCCGTCACCGCGCCGCCCGCCGCCGGACCGTCGGCCCCCAGAGAGTCCGCGCCCGCCGGATTGCCGTCGCTGCCCGCGCCGGTCAGCACATTGCCGCTGGCGGTCAGTGTGACGTCTTCCTTGACGACGTCGGTATCGTCGGCCGCGACCGGCGTGTCGTCGTCGACATTGATGGTCAGCGTGCCGGTCGCCGTGTCATTGTCGGCGTCGGTGACGCGATAGGCGATGTCGAAGCTGACATTGTTCTCGTCACTGCCAAGCGGGTGGACGATCGCGGCATTCTGCGCCACCGAATAGGTGCCGGCGACCGGATCGGTCAGCGTCACGGTCAACACGGTCGTGCTGCCCTGCTTCACCAGCAGCACGCTGCCGGTGCTTTCATAGGTGAAGCCGGCGGGCGCGCCGGTGGCGAGCAGAGTGATGCCGCCCGCGCCGTCCGCGCGATAATCATGCCCCAGCGTGCCGGTGGCGTTAAGGCTGTTGGCATCGTCGCCCGTGCCGTTCGGATTGCCGCCCAGCGCGTCGTCATCCAGTTGCACGACCGGATTGGCGCTGACTACCGGCAGGTCGTCGGACACGGTGACCGAGACGGTGCCGGTGGCGGTGTCGCCATCGGTATCCTGCGCGATCACCTGCACGGAGCCGAGCGCGACCAGATCGTCCACATTGACGCCCGGATGCGTGTCATAATTGTCGTTGAGCGTGGCGGTCACGGTCGCGACATTGCCGGTGACCGACAGGTCCAGCGTCACGACGACGCCGCGCTCGTCCGAACCGGTGATCTTGGTGTCGGACACCCGCAGCCAGGTCAGGTCGCCGGTCAGGCCGCCAATGCCACCGAACACGATCGAGGTGATCGCGTCCGAACCGGGCGTGAAGGTGATGGTGCCGCTGGTCGAGTCCGGATTGCCGGAGCTGGTGCCGCCCGCCAGATTCTGGTCGTCCAGCGCCAGGGTGATCGGGCCGCTCGCGCCGGGTTCCGCGCCGTCCGTGACGGTGATCGGCTGCACGGCGGTCGACTGGTCCCCGTCGCCATCGGTGATGACGTAGGAGAAGCCCGCGCTGACCCCGTTCGCATTGTTGAGGTTGGTCGACGGGTTGAAGGTCCACGCCCCCGCCGCCGTGAAGGTATAGGCGCCGAAGCTGGTGCTGACATTGGTCGTGCCCACGGCGTTGATCGCCGTCGTGACGCCGCCGATCGTGACCGAGGTCAGGGTGGCGCCATCCGCCCCCTGCGTGTCGTTGGTCAGGACATTGCCGCTGATGTCGGCGCCATCCTCCGCCACGGTGCGGGCAGTGTCGTCCGCCGCCGTCGGGACATCGTCCACCACGTCGATGGTGATGGTGCCGTTGGCGATATTGCCCGCGCCGTCGACCGCCTGATAGGTGAAGACCTCGACCCCCGCCAGCGGCAGGGCGCCGTCATTGGCGGTCGGGCCGTCGACCGGCGAGGTCAGCGTGTAGGTGTAGCTGCCGTCGCTGTTGAGCAGGATCTGGCCATGGCTGCCGGTCGCGGAGCTGGTCAGCGTGTAGCCGATCGCGCCCGTGACATTGAGCTGGCCGGTCGCGGTTTCGGTGGGCTCGCCCGGCGTGCTGCCCGTGACGCTGCCCGCCGCGATGTCGTCGCCGGTGATGCTGGTGTCCAGCGCCGCCTCGAAGACCGTCTTCGTCTGATTGTCCGCCGCCAACGCGACATTGGCGACGTTGATGGTCAGCGTCGTCGTCGCGAGGTCGCCGTCCCCGTCGCGGATGGTGTAGACGAACACATCCTGCTTGTCGGCGGAGATGACGTTGGGCGTCGCATCATAGCGATAGCTGCCGTCGGCAAAGAGCGTCAGCGTGCCGTAATCGCCCGCGACCGCCGTGCCGACCTGGCCGCTGACGGGGCTGGATGCATCGCCGCCCTTCGCCACGCCGACCACGCCCGGCGCATAGCCGTCCGCCCCCGGCTGGTCATTGTGGAGCACACCGTCGGCCGTTGCGACGATCAGCGAGTCGCCCTCGCTCACCGAACCGCTGTCGGCCGTGGCGATCGGAGCGTCGTCCAGCACGGTGACATTGATCGTATCGGCCGGCGAGAGATCGCCGTCGCTGTCGGTCACGCGCACTGCGAAGGCATCGCCCGCCTTGGGGTCGGCCGCGCCGCTGATGCCGTCACCATCCAGCGGGTTATTGTCGGGATGGGTTGGATCATTGACCGCCAGCGTATAGCTGTAGCTGTAATGCCCCGCCCCGTCGGAGGTCACGGTCAGCGCACCCGCCGCGCCCGCGACCACCACCGGCGTTCCCGCCGTCGCCGCGGTCACATCGACCCAGGCGCCGTTCTTGTCCTGCACCTCGACCTTGGTCAGCGTGTCGCCGCCGGTCGCGATGGTCATGGCGCCGGTCGCCGTCTCGCTGTTCCCCTCCGCCTGCGTGCCGCCGGGCAGGCCGGCTTCGGACACGGTCATGTCGGTTACGCTGACGGTCGGCGTCGAATCCTGGAGCAGATTGATCGTCACCGTGGCGGTCGACTTGTCACCGTCGCCGTCGGTGATCGTGTAGGTGAAGCTGTCGCTGCCCTCCGCGCCCGCATTGGGGGTGTAGAGGAAGACGCCATTGCCCTGATAGACGACGGTGCCCTTGGCCGCGCCGGTCTCCAGCGCCACGCCGCTGGCGAGGTTGACGCCGTCGGCCCCGGCCACGTCATTGGCGAAGACGTCGATCGTGACCGCCGCATTTTCGGTGAGCTGGCCCGCGACGTCGTCCACCGCCGTCGGCACGTCGTCGACCACGCGGATGTCCAGGCTGGCGCTGTCGGTCGACCCATCAGTGTCGGTGACGACGACCGAGAAGCTGTCCGTCAGGCTGCCGTCATTGGCGCCCGTGTGCAGCAACGTATTGTCGCCCAGCACATAACTGTAGCTGACCGTCCCGCCGATCACGTCGCCGTCCGCGCCCACGGTCGGCGTGAAGCCGGTGATGCTGAGCGTGCCATAGGCGTTGGACAGGGTGACGCCGCTGATGAAGCCGTTCGCGCCGAAGATCGCCTGGCCGCCAACGGTGATGGTCGCCACGCCGTCCAGCGCGGACAGGGTGAAGCTGCCCGTCTGGGTCAACGCCGCCGCATCTTCCGAGCTGCCGCCCGGCAGGTCGTTTTCGAAGACGGTTTCCTCCGCGCCCTCGCCGTCCAGGCCGCTGATGGTCACGCCATCGTCGTTGCCCTGGATGGTGATGGTGATGGTCGCGCTGCTGTGATCGCCGTCGCCGTCGGTCAGCGTGTAGGTGAAGGTCTCCGTCAGGGTCTGGTTCTTGTCCAGGCCCTGGACCACGCCATTTTCATTGTTCAGCGTATAGGCATAGCTGCCGTCCGCCTGGATCACGAGCGATCCGTACAGCCCGGCCAGCGGCGCGCCGACGGTTCCGGCGGTCTCGCCAAAGACGATGGCGCTGACATGCGCGCCGTCGGCGCCCTGCACGTCGGCATTGCCGTCGGTCGCGTTGGCGTCCGTGCCGCCCGAACCGGCTATGACGTTGCCGTCGGCCACCAGCGGGCCATCCTCGCGCACCGAGTCCGCATCGTTTACGGCGGTCGGCACATCATCGATGATGGTGATGGTCAGCGTGTCGGTCGCCTGGTCGCCGTCCACATCGGTGACGGTAACGACGAAGCTGTCGGTCACATTGTCGCCAGCCGTGTTGGTGGTCAGCGTATAACTATAGTCGATGCTACCTTCGTTTAGGCCGGTGATCGTCAAAATGCCCTTGTCGGTGACGATTTCCTGGCCGACGCCGGTGATCGGGATATTGTTGATGGTGACGCTCGCCGGACCATCAGGTGCGGTGTAGGTGATCGTGCCGTCCGTCGTGTCGACGCCGCTGCCCGCATTGGAGCCCATCGGATCGGTCAGGCCGGATTCGTCGACGATCGTGCCCTCGCCCACCTTCGGGATGGAGATGATCATGACGTCGCTGTTGGCGATGTCGATCCGCAGCGTCGCGGTGGAGGTGTCGCCATCGCCGTCGCGCAGCGTGTAGCTGAAGCTATCGCTCACCCCGCCCGGCGTTCCGGCGGCGCGGACATAGCTGTAGCTGCCGTCGGCGTTCAGCGTCAGCGTGCCATAAGCGCCCTCGAACGTGCCGGTGGTCGCCACCACGGCGCCGTCCGCGCCCTTGACGTCCGCGCCCGCCGCGCCGGAGACGGTGCCCGCCCCGGTGATGACATTGCCGGTTTCCGGGCCATAGGTGCCGGCGGCGACGCCATCGACATCATTGTTGGCGGTCGGCACGTCGTCAACGATCTGCACGTCGACCGTCGCATTGGCGGTCGACCCGTTGCGGTCGGTCGCGACGACGGCGAAGCTCTGCAGGATGCTGTCCGCGCCCGCCGCGCCATGGCCCAGGCTGTTGTCGGTCAATACGAAGCTGTAGGTGAAGGTTCCGGCCGTCGGCACGCCGCCCTGCGTGGCGGTCGCGGTGAAGCCTGTGATGGTCAGCGTGCCGACCGGCGTCGTCACCACCTGCCCGGCGACGAAGGCGCCATTGGCCAGCACCGACACGCCGCCGACCGTGACGCCCGACAGGCCGTCAGCGCCGCTGACGCCGAAGGAGCCGGTCTTGGTGAGGCCCGCCGCGTCGGGCGAGCTGCCGTCCGCCAGGTCGTTTTCCAGCAGGACGACTTCCGCGCCCTCAATCCCCGGCGCGCCATTGAGGCCGGTGATGGTGATGCCGTCATCCGCGCCGTTGATGGTGATGGTCAGCGTCGCCGTGGAGGTGTCGCCATCGGCATCGGTGATCGTGTAGCTGAAGCTGTCGGTCAGCGTCTGGCCGGGAACCAGGAACTGCACCGCCGCATTGCCGTTGGCCAGCGTATAGCTGTAAGCGCCGGACGCGCTCAGCGTCAGCGTGCCGTATGTGCCCTGGAATGTGCCGGCGGTCGAGACCACCGCGCCGTCAGCGCCCTGGATGTCGGCAACGCCGTCCGTCGTGTTCGCATCGCTGCCGCCGCTGCCGGTCAGGACATTGCCGTCCGCGACCAGCGGGCCGTCTTCGGTCACGCTGTCGACATCGTTGACGGCGGTCGGCGCATCGTCCGCGATGGAAATGGTCAGCGTCGCGCTCGCCTGGTCGCCGTCATTGTCGGTTACAATCACGGTGAAGACTTCGGCGGGCGGCGCGCCGACCACATTGTCGCTCAGCACATAGCTGTAGCCGATGGCGCCCGGCGCGATCGAGGTGATGGTGAGGACGCCGAGCGGCGTCGTCACGGTCTGACCGACCGTGGCGATCGCGACGCCATTGATGGTCACGCCCGCCAGGCCGTCATTGGCGGTAATGGCGATCGTGCCCGTGGTGCGCTCGCTGTCGCTGGCAGCCGCCGAACCGGCAGGCTCGCCGCCGCGCGCGGGAAGGCCCGCCTCGCTCACCCCAGCGGTCGCGGCGGTGGCGCCGGTGGGCTGATCGGGCGTGATGATGGTGACTTCCGGCTCTTCATCGGGCGCGATCGGCAGGATTTCCCGCGTTTCGGGCTGAGGGAACAGCAATTCGGTAGGCGGCAGCAGATCGCCCAGACCATGAGGATCGCCCACATCGCCGTCCGGACCGAGGAAATTGCCACCGGAGCTGCGCGGCGGACCCGCGGCAGGCTGGGGCTCTTCCCCGATCAGCAGGGCGGCCAGGTTGACCGAAGGAATTTCGACATCGCCCACGACCAGGCGGGGCATGACCACCGCGCCGTCCAGGATCACCATGTCGGTGCCGTCGGGCAGGTGGACGATCAGATTGCGTCCGGAAACCTCGATCTGGTTGATGTCGGTTCCGGCGGGCAGCACGACGGTGCCGTCGGGATTGGGAGCGACCGTCCGAACGACGTCCGCATGATGCATCTTGCCGGGATGGACCGCCTTGCCCTTTGCGGCCAGAGCAGCCGCTTCAGGATGAAGGGCCTGCTGATGGTCGGCGGTGTCTTTGCTGTTCCAGTCGCGCTCGAAATCCATTGTCCATCCCACCTGTCGCCATGGGGGCATGGAAGGAGCGCGCAGAAGGCCTCGCTCCGAATGCACGATGCATGCGGACTCGATACCTTCACCGACATTCGGCAATCAGCGGATCAGCTATTGCCCCTAGTCAACGTTCTCCCGCCGGCAGGACCTTTTGCCAAAGTCGACTGCCGCCCCGGATTAACCATCTGCTTTTGTGTTTTTACTGACCCGATGGCTGATCTTATTCGCTGCCCTGCGAAACGAGTCACGAAGATTCAAGTTTTGTTAACCATTTTAATGCGATAGGGTCGAAAAAATAACTTAAGAGCTATTACTAAAGATATAGTTTTGGAAATAAAAATATATCCTTTAGCCTATTCTGAACTCGGATTTGGTTAATAAACAAGGCTTACGACATATGCGACTCGGACGAGTCGATGGCTCCCCCGGCGTATTCGGAAATCCCCTGAAACGGCGTTCCTGTCATTGGGAAGAGGCGGCGGGGCCGCACCGGCAGGATTGGCGCGCAATGGCGTGAATGGAAACGGGCGACTGGCTTGTGCAGCCAGCCGCCCGCCCGAATTGCGACCCATAGACTTATCTTGCGGAGCCGTGCTTTCCTTTCCCCGGCTTCGTCCAGTCGGCCTGTGACTGGCGATAAGCTATGGAAAATCAACCCCCCTCCGACGAGAATCAGGAATAGCGGCTGCGTTATTTTTAACAATTACCCCGATGACTTATATCCAAGGTTAATTCATCAAGACCAGGGGCCGAAAGACAAGGATATGCGTGCTCAAGGACGCTGTTCGTCTATCGCTTCCACTGTCGGGGACGGCGCTTTTTCCACATTATTCACTTGCTGCGCTGGTTCAGCCGGGGGCGTTGCTGTCTGATCCGGGTTATTCACTACCGTCCCCTCCGCTGTTTCGGATGGGGCCGGCGTGGATGTTGCCGGGGCCGGTTTCGGCATGGCGGCGATGATCTGTTCCATCCGCTGGCTGCGCAAGCTGGCCGATCCCGTGGTCCGCCGAAAACTGCGCAGCGCATAATCGGCCAGCGGCCCCGCCGCGTCATAGCGTTTGCGCGCCATGTAGAAATCGACCAGATTTTCAACGGCGAGCTGGGTGTTGGGATCATCCTCCCCCCGTGTCCGCAAATAGCTGTCGAACGCACGGCGGTACAGGCTTTCCGCCTCCCGGTAACGGCCGGTCGAATCCAGTTGCAGCGCCAGATCATTGGCGGAAATCAGCGTACGCGGATCGTCCGCCCCGAACAGCTCGTCGGCCAGCGCCAGCCCCTTGCGCGCCGGATCGACGCCCTCCGCTGGCTTGCCGGATGCATAGGCCGCCTGGGACGTCGCCACCAGCTTGCGCCACTCCTTTTCCCGCGCTTCGGTGAGGTCGGGCACATAGGGGGCCTGCGCATATGAGGGCGTCGCAAGGCTGAGCAGCAAGGCACCGCCAACTGTCCAGACTCTCTTGCCGCTGCCCAAGGCTACTCTCCCAATCCCTTTCCGGCGGATGCTATGCGCAACAGGCTTAAGAAAGTGCAAGCATGACCGGATGGACATCCATCAGCTTGAGCGCAACGTGCTCCTGCAAAGGCAGGAGTATGTTTCCATTCTCTATATTACCCCGTCAGCGCCTCGACCAGCGCCTTGACCTTTTTCTGCCGCCATTGCGGCAAGGGCGCGATCAGCCAATAGGCGAGCGGCGAAGGTGTCGCATCGCCAACCTGCCTAACCCGCCCCGCAGCAATGTCCGCCTGCGCCAGCAGAATCGGCACGCAGGCATGGCCGAAACCGTTGGCCGCTGCCTCGATCGCCAATCCCGCATCGGCCACGCGGATCATCGCGGGCGCGTCTCCCTTGGGGCAGCCGGGCCATTCGATGCGATGGTCGGGACCGCCTTCGGCCGCTTCGATGGTGACGAACGACGCTTCGCCCAGCTTGATCCCTTCATTGTCGCCAGGGCCCTCGCCCAGACGCAGGGCGAGGTCGAGATTGGCTTCGGTGAAGTCCAGCGTCTCGTCCGCCGCGACCAGCGCGAACTTCAGGTCCGGCTGGCTGGCGGCATAGCCAGCGAGGCGCGGCTGGAGCCATTTGGCGGTGATGTCGCGCGGCGCGGCGATGGTGAGCGAACTGCTGGACTGGCCCGCCTGCATGGCGCGCACCGCTTCCTCGAACTCCAGGAAACCGGCGCGCAGGGCGGCAAGGCCCGCTTCGGTTTCCGGGGTCAGTTCCAACCCCTTGGGCGTGCGGCGGAACAGCACGACGCCGAGCAGGTCTTCCAAGGCGCGAATCTGCTGGCCCACGGCGGCAGGCGTCACCGCCAGCTCATCAGCGGCGCGGGTGAAGGACAGGTGCCGCGCCGCCGCATCCAGCACGCGCAGGCCGTTCAGCGGCAAATGGGTACGCTTCATTCAGCCACCGCCGGCGCGATCAGCGCGAAATGGGGGATGGCAATGTCGAACGTCTCGCCGCTCGCGCCGATCATGTGATAATGGCCCTTCATCGAACCGGTCGGGGTGTTGAGCGGGCAGCCCGACACATAATCATAGCTTTTGCCCGGCTGCACCACGGGTTGTTCTCCGACCACGCCGTCTCCGTCGACCCGATGCTGCGTGCCCCGCCCATCGGTGATGATCCAGTGACGGGTCAGCAGTTGGATCGGCTGATCCCCGTCATTCTCTATGCGGATATGATAGGCCCAGAACCATCGGCCCCGGTCCGGCTCCGACTGTTCGGGCAGGAAGGTGACGGCCACATGGACGTTGACGTCACGCGTGGTCGCGTGGAAGGGGAAAAGTGCGTTCACAGGGTAAGAAATGCGCCTTTCCCCCCTGTTCCGTCAACGGCCTATCGACTTCAGGGCGCGATCCAGATCCTCGATCACATCCTCCGGGTCTTCCAGCCCGACATTCAAGCGCAGCATATCCTCGGTGATGCCGACCTCCAGCCGCGCCGCTTCCGCCATGCCATAATGGGTGGTGGAGGCCGGGTGCGTCATCAACGAGCGCGAGTCACCGATATTGTTGCTGATGTCGACCAGTTCCAGGCCATTGAGCAGACCGTGCGCCTCCGCCCGGCCGCCGCCGACATAGAGCGAGAAGATGGGACCAGCCATGTCCATCTGCTTGCACGCAAGGGCATGTTGCGGATGGCTTTCGAGGCCCGGATAGAGAACCTTCGCCACCCGGCCTTCAAGGAATTTCGCGACCTTGAGCGCATTCTCGCTCTGGCGGCGGATGCGCAGGTCCAGCGTCTCCAGCCCCTTCAGCACGACCCAGGCGTTGAACGCGCTGAGCGTCGGCCCGGTGTTGCGGTGGAAGGGCAGCAGCGTGTTGATGATGAACTCTTCCGTGCCGCAAATCGCGCCAGCCAGCACGCGGCCCTGCCCGTCCATCATCTTGGTCGCGCTATAGGCCACCACGTCGGCGCCGAACTCCATCGGCCGCTGGAGCGCGGGCGTCGCGAAGGCGTTGTCGACCACGCTGGTGATGCCGTGCGCCTTGGCGATGCCGCAGATCGCGGCAAGATCCGCCACGTCCATGGTCGGATTGGCCGGCGTCTCGAAGAAGAAGACCTTGGTGTTGGGCCGCACCGCCGCTTCCCAGGCCGCATTGTCGGTCGCGTCGACGGTGGTCGTCTCGATCCCGAATTTGGGCAGCAACGTGTCGGTCAGCCAGCGGCAGGAACCGAACAGCGCCTTGCCCGCGACCACATGGTCGCCCGCCGACAACTGGCACAGCAGCGCCGCCGTCATCGCCGCCATGCCGGTCGCGGTGGCGCGACAGGCTTCGGCGCCTTCCAGCAGGGCGATGCGCTTTTCCAGCATCTCCACCGTCGGGTTCTGGAGGCGCGAATAGGTCATGCCCTGCTGCTCGCCCGCGAAGCGCGCCGCGGCGTCCTCCGCCCGGTCGTAGCTGTAGCCGCTGGTCAGGAACAGCGCCTCGGACGTCTCGCCATATTCGGTACGGGCGCTGCCGCCGCGCACCGCCAGAGTGGCCGGACGCCAGTTCCGGGTGATTTCGGGGTTCTGCCCGCTCTTGCGCTTCATCTTGCCACCCTTGTATTTCTGGCCTCAGTTGAGCGCCGCGAGAACCGCGTCGCCCATTTCGACCGTGCTCATCGTGCCGCCCAGATCGAAGCTGCGGGCTCCGTTCGCCAGAGCCTTGGCGACGGCGGCCTCGATGCGGTCGGCCTGTTCCGGCAGGTTCAGCGAGTAGCGCAGCATCATGCCCGCCGACAGGACCGTTGCCAGCGGATTGGCCTTGCCCTGCCCGGCAATGTCGGGCGCGGAACCGTGGATCGGCTCATAGAGGCCCTGGTTGCTGTCGTTGAGCGTGGCCGAAGCCAGCATACCGATGGAACCCACGCACATGCTCGCCTGATCCGAGAGGATGTCCCCGAACATGTTGCCGGTGACGATGACGTCGAACTGGCCCGGATTGCGCACGAGCTGCATCGCGGCATTGTCCACATACATGTGGCTGAGCGCGACATCGGGATAGTCCGCCGACACCTCTATCACCACGTCGCGCCAAAGCTGGCTGGTTTCCAGCACATTGGCCTTGTCCACCGAGCAGAGCTTGCCCCGGCGCGCCCGCGCCGCCTGGAAGCCCTGATGCGCGATCTTGCGCACCTGCTCCTCATTATAGGACATGATGTCATAGCCTTCGCGCAGGCCCTCGGGCGTCTTGCGCATGCCCTTTTCACCGAAATAGACGTCGCCATTGGTTTCGCGCACGATCAGCAGGTCGATGGCGCTCGCCACCTCCTGCTTGAGCGCGGAGGCGTCGGCCAGTTCGGGGAAGACCTTCGCCGGGCGTAGGTTGGAGAAGAGGCCCAGTTCCTTGCGCAGACCAAGGATCGCTTGTTCCGGGCGCAGATGCCGCTCCAGCGAGTCGCAATCGGGATCGCCCACCGCGCCGAACAGGATCGCGTCGGCGCGCTTCGCCAGCTCCAGCGTCTCGGGCGGCAGCGGATGGCCGACCGCCTTGTAGGCCGCGCCGCCAACCAAGCCTTCCTCATAGGTGATGCCGGGGATCGCCAGCGCGTCCAGCACGCGCTTCGCCTGCGCGACGATCTCGGGACCGATACCGTCTCCGGGGAACAGGGCGATCAACATGGGGCACCTCCTAAAAACGCGTCGCCGCCCCTTATGAAGCCGCCGCCGCCAGCGCAAGCGTTTAGGCGAGGAGGAGAAGGAGGCGCGGCGTGTTCCTGCGAAGGCAGGAACACGGCTCGGGCGTTGGAACTGGGTTCCTGCCTTCGCAGGAACACCAACCGCTAAAATTCAGGCAACCGCTCTTTTCAGCCTGTCCACCAAGCGCTCCCGCGCCGCAAGCACATCGACGCGCCAATCGGTGAGGACGGACCGTTCGAGAAAGAAGCCGGTCAGCCGCAGCCCGTCCAATATGGCAGGCCAATCCCCTGCCCCGCCCTCCAGCAAAAAGGCGGGCAAAGGCAGCAGCCGGTCCTCATAACCGGCGGCGCCTGCGCGGCTGACCCCCGCCGCGCTGCGGGGACTGACATAGGCGAGGTCGTCATTCCCGCCGGTCGCCGCGCAACGGGTCAGGTCCAGCCCGAAGCCCAGCTCGGCCAACAGCAGCAGTTCATAACGGACCAGCGCCGCCGCCCAGCCCCTTGCCGCCGGCGCCGCCTCCACTGCACCCAGCACCCCGTCCAGCGCCTGATAAAGCGCAGGATAGGGCGTCCCTTCCGGCAGGGCGACCGCCGTCAATGCGCAGGCCCAGTCGATCGCCGCCGCGGGGAGCGGCTCGGCCAGCAGGGGGGCGCGGCTATGCTCCAGCTCCACGGTCAGCCCGGCCAGTTGCTCCTCCGTCCGGGCGCGGAACTCGGCCTTGACGGCGTTGCCCGGCAGCAGCACCGGCCGCAACTGGCGCGAGCGTCCGCCCCGCACATAGCCGGGAAGCAGGCCATGATCGGGCGTCAGCAACCGCGCGATCGCACCATGTTCGCCATGGGCCCGCAAGGCACAGACAAGGGCCGGGGTGATCAGCGTCGCCATGCCGCCCTCTTACCGGTCAACGGCCCGCAGCGCCATCCACGCCCGGCATGGAGCGAACTGTCCCGAAATCGTGCAGAATCGCTGTTTTCCAGCCTTCTGCCATTCGATATAGGTTGCTTTTCCATCAGGTCATGCGCACAATTATCGCCGGGGACTTGTCGGGGGACAAATTTCGCCATGTATCATATGCCCTTGGCGTCTTCTTCCGCGATGGACCGCCTGGTGCTTTGGCTGGGACGTTCACCGACGCTGGGTTTCGCCATATCCCGCGTCGCCTTTTCGGCTGCCGCGACCTGGCAGATCGCGACGATGTTCAGCAACGAACCGGAATTCGCCCATACGGCGTTGCTGCTGAAGGCTGCCGTGTGGACATGGACGGCGATCAGCATCGCGCAAAATTCGCTGACGCCGCCGCTAGGGTTGCTGCTGCGCCCCATCTTCCTGATATTCGACCTGATCGTTTTCCTGACGGTCATCGTGCTGTGCGACCCCTTGCAGATCGCGGCGCTGGGATGCCTGTTCTTCGTCGCATGGTCGGCGTCCGACCGTTTCGGGCGGGGCGCGCTCGTCATATTGGGGTTGTGCCTGGTCGTCGCCTTCATCGCCCGCGGCTATTATGAGGCATGGGTTCCGGCCCGCCATGTGCCTGCCGTGGATCGCGCCATCGACAGCCTGACCATCGTCATCGGATGCGTCATCGCGGCATCGATGCTGAGCATGAACATATTGGAGCAACGGCTGATAAGCTGGACGGAGCGGCTGCAAGGCGTCGGCCTCTCCTTCCAGAAATCGCTGGCGCAATTTCTGGTGGAGCAGGTCTCCCAATTGATGAACTCCCGCTATTGCGCGTTCATCTGGGAAATGACGGACGACACCGCCGTCCATTGCGAATTGACCGATGCGGAGGGCCCGCGCCATATCATCCTGCCGCAAAAGCAGATTGACGGCCTGTCGAACGTGACGCCGCGGGAAGCGCCCTTCCTCTATTCCACCCAATCGCCCCGGCTGCTGCTGCGCAGCCGCCTTGGCATATTGCGGAACGAGCGCGCGGCGGACCTGACCGAGACCATATCGGACGTGTTCGGCCCCGGCCAGGGCGCGAGCTTCCACATCCAGGCGGGGGAATTGCGCGGACGGCTGTTCATCGGGACCAGCCATGGCTGGTCGCCCGCCGTGCTGCTGCGCTGCCTGCGCATACAGGAGGGGATCGACCTTTTCCTCGAACGGCATTTCTTCTTCCTTGCCTGGCGCCAGCGGACCTTTGCCGAAGCGCGTCAGGCGCTGAGCCGCGATCTGCACGACAGCGTGCTGCAGACGCTGGCGGCGCTGCGCGTCCGTCTCGTCACCACGATCCACGGTCTGGCGGATGCGGACGTCCCCGGACAATTGGCGGAACTCAAGTCGATGGAAGAGCTGGTGACGGCGGAACAGGCCCATTTGCGCCGCCTGCTCAGCCAGCAAAGCCCGGTCCCGGCGGAAAGCGACGTCGACCTGGGCCGGGAGGTCGAGCGATGCTGCCGCTTCATCGCGCTGCAATGGGCGATCGACTGCCGCCTGAATCTGGTCGAGCGCTCCATGACCGTATCGGCCGAGACCGCGGCGGAGGTCGAATATCTGATCCGCGAAGCCGCCGCCAATGCGGTGAAGCACGCCAATGCGCGGCATATCACCGTCTCCATCGCCCAGGTCGACGATGAGATATTGATCGCGCTGAAGGATAATCCGGGGCCGCTGGCCGTCGCCAAAGAAAGCTATACCGGCGACTTCGAACTCCAGTCTCAGTCGATCATGAAGCGGCTGGGCAAAATCGGCGGAACGGCGTATTTTCATAACTTAAGCATGAATTCACTGATTTCGATCAGACTACCAACCTCTTTACCAAGGTCTCCGATATGATGGCCCAGATTGCGATAGTCGACGATCATCCGATCTTCCTGGATGGCATGGCGCAGTTCCTGAACTCCCATGGCCATGACATATTATTCTGCGCCCGGTCGGTCGAAGAGGCGCTGGAGCGGATGGAAGCGGGCGAGCCGGATCTGCTGATCCTGGACGTCAGCATGAAGAGCGGCGGCGGCCTTGCGATCCTGTCCGCGATCCGGAACAGCGGCAGCACGGTGCCGGTGATCTTCATGACCGTGCATATCCGTCCGGAACAGACGCTGGAGGCGATCAAGCTGGGCGTCGACGGCGTGGTGCTGAAGGACAGTGATCCCAACGACCTGCTGTCCTGCATTCAGCAGGTGATGAACGGCAACAAGAGCATTGCACCCTTCGTCATGGAACAGGCGCTGGTGCACAGCATTTCCGCGCCCGCCAACGACACCAACGTCCTGGCGGTGCTGACGGATCGGGAGCTGGAGATCGCCGGCCTGATCCGCGCCGGCCTGCGCAATCGGGAGATCGCCGGGCGTTGCGGACTGACCGAGGGCACAGTGAAGGTGCACCTGCACAGCATCTTCCAGAAGCTCAATATCAAGTCGCGCTCCGAGCTGATCATCATGATGATGTCGATGGACAGCGAAATGCCCGCCGTCGGGATGGAGCATTAGAAGGCTGAAGGGGTGGTTTCCTGCCATGCCTCGCTTCGTCACCCCGGGCTTGACCCGGGGTCCCGCTTTTCTTCTTGAGTGCGCGCCTAGACCAAGGCAGCGGGACCCCGGGTCAAGCCCGGGGTGACGGAGAACTCATGTCCGCTATTGGCCCATAACCGCCGAAAGCTTCAGCGCATTCCCTGGACGAAATCGGGCAGGCGCGCGACCCCGTTGGGATTAGGCCCCGCCATATACAGCGCCATGATCGTGCCAAGCGAGATCGCCACGCCATAGGGGATCGGCCCCTTTTGCGCGAACAGCGCGACCGAGGACCCTTCCCGCAAGCTTTGGGGCACCATCCGGCGCCCGGCGATGAGCAGCAGCGCCAGCACGCCGCCGCCCACGGTGATGTAGACGAACCAGGGGACCACCCCCTGCCAGTCGAACCAGAGCGCGCAGGCGGCCATCAGCTTGATGTCGCCCCCGCCCATCCAGCGCAGAGCGAACAAGCCGCAACCCAGCGCGAACACGCCCAGAAAAACGGTGCCGTTGCGCCAGATGTCATTCTCCCACCCCGCCACCGCGACCCAGACGGCGTAAAGGCCGACGACCAGCAGCGGAAAGACGTTGGATATGCGCAGCCGGGCCATGTCCTCAATGGCCGCGGCGATCAGGACGAGGGAAACAACCAGCAGAACCACGTCCTTCATCATTTCCCCGCAGTCTCCATGGTGGCGAGCGCGGCGGCCGCTTCCGGCACGAAGCCGTCCGCTTCCGTCATCGCGCGGCTGAGATAGGCCTGCGCCCTGGGCATGTCGCCCATCCGCATCGCAACCTGCCCCGCATTGCTGAGCCGACGGCCCCATTGATCGGCGCTGTCGGCGGCACGGCGATGGATTTCCTGCCCCGACATGACATAAGCGGCATCGCCGTTGCTGACGATCCGGGCATCGTCCGGGGCCTGCTCGCGCGCCTTGTCGAAGATCGCCGCCGCCTTGTCCGCCTTGCCCTGCTTGAGCAGCGAAAGGCCGTAATTGTTGAGTATCTGCGTCGGTTTGTCCGTCAGTTGGAAGGCCCGCTCATAGGCGGCGGCGCTGAGCGCCCAGGACTGCGCCTGATCATAGGCCACCCCCAGCGCGTTCCAAGCCCGCCACCGGCCCGCGCAGGCATCGACGGCGCGGCGCAGCGGTTCCAGCGCCTCCTGCGACCGGCCAAGCCGCATCAGCGCGATCCCCTGCCCCTCATCCACGCGGCAATCCTTAAGTCCGCTCTGGCCGAGCGCGGTGAAGCGCGCCACCGCTTCCTGATCGCGCCGCTTTTCCAGGGCCATGCGCGCCGTCGCGATCTCGATAGGCCGGAGATCGCCGGCCAGCGCCTGGGCGCGCCACTGGGTCAGCATCGCCTCCGCCTGGATGATCCGTCCGCCTTCGATCGCCTCATCCACCAGCCGGGCATAATCCAGCGCCGGCGAAGCGGGAACCGCCGCCGCCGGGGCGACCGCCGCTGAAGGAACGGCCGCCGACAGAAGCAGCGCCCAGATCATCCCCGCGCGCCCTTGCGCCCGGCAGGACGCATGATGCTCTTCCAAAGCCGCTCGAACACGCCATCCCTGGCTTCGGCATTGGCGTCTGCCTGGGTCGCGGCCGGATCGGCATCGTCGCCCGCCATCCTGATCGGTTTTGGCGCCGCCTGGATTTCAGGCCTGGCGACGGTGATGATCGGCGCCGTCAGTTCGCGCCGGGCCTGCGTTTCCGCCACGGTCACGATCCGCGTCGTCAGTTGCGGCTTGCCTCGCTCCGCCGGGGCCACCGCCTCCATCGTGCGCAGCCGCACTTCGCCCAGCGAGACCCGCTCCAGCTCCACGCTCGCCATTTGCGCAGAGTGCGCGGCAGGCGTAACGGAGGCCAGTTGCGCCAATGTCGGGCGCATGGCCTTGGGCATGGCGGTCGTCGCCGCGCCCGCCTGCGCCAGCAGCGCGTCAGCCTCCCCCTTCAGCCCCTGCGCCGAAAGGCTGCGGGCGAAATTGCGGGTGATGCGCGCATCCTGCGGCGCGCGCGCCAAGGCCAGTTCGAAAAATTCCCGCGCCAGATCATGCCGCCCCATGGCCGCATAGCTGATCGCGACGCCGTTCAGGCCATGCGCGTCCGTGGGATCGTTGCGCACCGCCCGGCGAAAGGCGTCCAGCGCCAGCGCATATTCGCCCCGCGAAAAGAGGAGGTCGCCGCGCGCCAGCGCGTCCTGCGCCTGACCGTCCGGTTGCTGATTGACCGGCCTGATCGAAAAGACGCCCTTTTGCGTCGAACTGCACCCCGTCGTCGCAATAATGAGAGCGACTGCCATCACAGCTTTGTTCATGGTCCCCCCTCCCCTCAATATCTAATGGCTCATCACCGGCAAGATGTCCCGCACCACGCGGACGATCGCGGGCAGCATCAGCACTCCGATCATCACCGGCAGCATGCACGCGACCAGTGGCACCGACAGCAGCACCGGCAGGCGATGCGCCTTTTCCTCCGCCCGCATCCGCCGCTTCTCGCGCATTTCCGACGCATAGACGCGCAGCGTCTGGCCGACGCTCGATCCCAATTGGTCAGACTGGATCAACAGCGTCGCGAAAGAGCGGATCTCGTCCACGTCGACATCGTCCGACATGCGCCGCAGAGCGTCCTGCCGGCTGCGCCCGGCGCGCAATTCCAGCACCACCTTGCCCAAGGCCGCCGACACCAGTGGATGCGACACGGCCAGTTCCCGGCCGACGCGGTCCATCGCCGCCTCCAGGCCCAGACCCGCTTCGACGCAGACCAGCATCAGGTCCAGCGCGTCGGGAAAGCCGTGGATGATCGCCTCCTGCCGCCGCGACGCCTTGGCCGAAATATAGAGGTTGGGCATGTACAGCCCGAACACCGCGAGCAGCGACGCGACCAGATAGAGCGTGAACGGCGCCGGAGGCTCAGGATTGCCGAGCGACGTCACGACGAAAATCGTCGGCAGGGCAAAGGTCAGGACCAGCCGGATGAAGGTGAAGAGCTTCGGCGCATCCGGAGAGGCGAAGCCAGCCGCGATCAACCGCCGGCGCAGGCTGTCATTATTGGTGTCGACCAGCGAAATGCCCATCTTCTCGATCCGGTCGATGAGCTTCTTCCATTCGCTGTTGTTCCGCTCGCCGCGCAGCGTCTGGCTGCCATTTTGCGTGGCGTTGCCGCCTTCCCCCACCAGGTCGAGCCGGCCGCGCACCCGCGCATTGCGCAGGACCACATCCGACAGGCCGAACACCAATGCGACGATGGCAAAGAACAGCAAGCCGAGAATGAATGGCCGCAACTGGATCATGAGCGCCGAATTCAACATCGCATCACACCTTCAGGTCGACCATGCGGCGTATCGTGACGAAGCCGATGATGTAGAGGAGAATGAGGCCGGTGAAGCCAATGATGAACATGCTGTCCTGCGCGACGTCCAGATAGAAGGCCGGGTTGACCAGGAACAGGCCGACAAAGGTCAGGATCGGCAAGGCCGTCAGCATCACGGCGGTCATGCGCCCTTCGGAACTGAGCGCCCGCACCTTCATGAACAGGCTGGCCCGTTCCCGGATGACTCCCGACAGATTTTCCAGGATTTCGGCCAGATTGCCGCCCGTCTCGCTCTGCACTGCCAGGGAAATCACGAACATGTGCATTTCGTTCATGTCCCAGCGTTCCGCCATGCGCTGAAGCGCATCGCGCAGGTCGGCGCCATAGGTGACTTCATCGACGACGATGCCGAATTCGCTGCCGATGGGATCGCGCATTTCCTTGGTGAGAAGGTCGAGCGCCGCGGCGATCGGATGGCCGGCGCGCAGACCGCGCACGAAAGTGTCGAGCGCGACCGGAAATTGCTCCTCCATCTTCTTGCGGCGCCGCTGGGCGAGCCGGGTCAGCACCATCATCGGCAGGGCGATGCCCAGCGCGCCCGCAAAGGCCGCCGCCATCACGAACATGCCCGCCGTCAACGCGTAGCCGGACGCCATGCCGCCAACCATCACCAGCAGGAACAGCATGCCTGTCGCGATCAGCATCGCCATCAGCACGGTGCGCGCCGGGAAGGTCAGCCCCGCGCCATGCAGCACCCGCATGACGCCCAGCCCCGCCCGGCCAACCAGGGTGGAGCGGTCGAAACTCACCGCTTCATCGTTGCGCCGCAGCTTGGAGAGGACGGTGCTGCGTTCGAAGCCCGCGGCGATCATCTTCAGCCGCCGATTGACGACGCGATCCGTCGTCGCCCGGGCGCGCAGCCAGCTCGAAATGCCTTCGATCGTCAGGAGCACCGCCGCGAACAGCAGGACAAGGACGAAGACGCGGATATAGAGCGGGTTCATCAGTGTATCACCGCATCGGGACGGAAGAGTTCGGCGGGGAGCGCAATGCCCCGGTCCGCCAGCTCGCCCATGAATTTGGGGCGGATGCCTGTCGCCTCGAAATGGCCGCGCACCATGTTGTTCTCGTCCCGCCCAGTCATCTTGAAGCGGAAGATTTCCTGCATGGTGATGACCTCCCCTTCCATGCCGGTGATCTCCGACAGGCTGAGCAGGCGGCGGCGGCCGTCGGCCAAGCGCCCGACCTGCACGACCACGTTCAGCGCCGAAGCGATCTGCGCCCGCGCCGAGCGGGGCGAAATGTCGATGCCGCTCATGCCGATCATCTGTTCGACGCGGGACAACGCGTCGCGCGGGGTGTTGGCGTGGACGGTGGTCATCGAACCGTCATGGCCGGTGTTCATCGCCTGGAGCATGTCGAACGCCTCCCCGGCGCGGACTTCGCCCACGATGATCCGGTCGGGCCGCATGCGCAGCGCGTTCTTCACCAGGTCGCGCTGGGTGACTTCACCCTTGCCCTCGATATTGGCGGGGCGGGTTTCCAGCCGGGCGACATGGCGCTGCTGCAATTGCAGTTCCGCCGAATCCTCGATGGTGACGATGCGCTCATGTTCGTCAATGGCGGCCGACATGGCGTTCAATAGCGTCGTCTTGCCCGAGCCGGTGCCGCCGGAGATCAGCACGTTGCGGCGCGCCTCCACCACAGCGGAGAGCACCTGCGCCATCGGCGCGGGCACACTGCCCAATTCGGTAAGCCGCGCCATGCTGATCGGCACCTTGGCGAATTTGCGGATGGAGAGGAGCGATCCATCAATCGCCAGCGGCGGCACCACCGCATTGACGCGGGACCCATCGGCCAGGCGCGCGTCGACGAAGGGCGACGCTTCATCGATCCGCCGTCCGACCGCCGCCACGATCTTCTGGATGATGCGCAGCAGATGCTTCTCATCCTTGAACCGGGTCGCGGTTTCGACCAGCCGGCCGCTGCGTTCCACGAACACGACCTTGTGGCCGTTCACCAATATGTCGGTGATGCTGTGGTCCTTGAGCAGCGGCTCAAGCGGCCCCAGCCCCAGCAGCTCGTCGAGAATGTCCGAAACCAGCCGCCGGCGCTCTTCCAGATTGAGCGCATGCTTCTGAAGCGCAAGCTGCTCGTGGACGATCTCGCCCACTTCGACCTCCACCTGCGCCCGCGACATGGTTTCCAGCGCGGAAAGGTTGATGATGTCGATCAGCTTCTGGTGCAGCGCGACCTTAAGCTCGGTATGCCGGTCCTCTTCCCAGTGCACCGCCTCCGTCTCGGTCGGCCCCACCTCGTCGCGAGCGTCGCCCCGTTCCCCTTTTCGGATCTGCCACATCAGCCCTTCTCCGCCTGACGTTCTGCCTCAGCCGCCTGCGTGCAGCAATCGACGACATCCTGCAAATCCTTGCAGATGCGGCTGCGCGCCTTCAATTCCTGGATCAGCACGCCCTGGTCGAGCGCGGAGCTGACCAACGGGAAGTCATTGGCGATGCTGAGCTTCACCGGATGGTCCAGCGCGGCCGCCGCATCCTCCAGACCGATGGCGCGGAAGAATTTCTTCTCGACGCGATTGGCGATGACGTGGATGCGCGAAGGATCGATGTCCTGATCGCGCAGCAGCGAAATCTGCCGCCGCGCCTGCCGCAAGCTGGCGATGGTGAGTTCGCACACCAGGAACACCACCTGCGAACGCGCCACCAGCGACATCGACCAGTTGGTCCAGTTGCCCGGCAGGTCCAGATAGACCGTGTCGAAATTGCGCTGCGCCAGTTCGACGATGCGGAAGATCTGATCGGCGTTCACCGCCTCGATCGGCATGATCTCCGGCGGGGCGGTCACCAGGCGCAAGCCGGTGGAGGTTTCGAGGGTAACGGTGCGCAACAGCTCGTTGTCGACGCGGTTGCCCGCATTGAGCAGGTCGGCCAGCGTCAACGGCGAGGAAATGCCCAGGAAAGTGCCCGCATTGCCGAACTGGATGTCCAGGTCGAACAGGCAGACCTCGCCGCCATTCTGCTTGATGGACCGGGCGTGGAGGCTGGCGGCCTGCGTCGCGATGGTGGTCGCGCCGACGCCGCCGACGCTCTTGATGATCGACACGAGCTGGCCCGTCTTGACGTCGTCCTGGCGGCTGGCCGCGATGCGGCTCCTGAGATCGTCCAATATCGCCGCGAGATCATGCGCGCGCAGCGGCAGTTCGACGACATCGTTGATCCCGCTGCGCAGCAGGGCGCGCACGACCGCGATCTGCGCATCGCGCACCGCCGCCACCAGCATCAGCTTGGGATGGGCGGCCTTAAGCCCGGCGAGCCGCATCATGGAGGCTTCGTTGTCGGGCTCCACCTCGATGATGATCGCCCTGGCGTCGGCGGCCAGTTGCGGCGGCACCGGCGCGCTCGCACCCAGCATGGAAAGGGTCAGCGACTGGCCGGTCAGCCGGTCGCCCAATATGTCGGACGCCTGCACCTCCTGCTCGGACAGGATGAGGTGAAGCCCCTCATCCCCGATATTGAGGGTCCAGCTCTCGGCGGGTTCCGCTGCGTTCGTCACGATGCCCAAGATCTTGTCCCTCAATTTGATGCCGTTCCCTGGCCGTCTTCCATGGTGAGAGCGGCGCTGAAACTGGGCAAGGTGATGGTGCCTGCGAAAAATCTGAAAAGGAGTGGCCGGAAAGTCAGTTGCTTGAGCGACACCTTTACCAGCGGCGAAACGTCCGATCCATTGGGATCGCCCGCATAGCCGAGGCCCGAATAATTATAATCGATCGTGACGTTGGTCGAAGCGATTTCAGGCATGAACAACCGCATCCGATTGACGATATTGTTGAAGGCCGTAAGCGCGTTCGCCTGGTCGCTGCTGCTGGTGCCGATCAAATTGGCCGGGCAGGTCGCGCCGGTCTTGCAGGTGCAGTTCACCGCGCCGGCGTTGATCAGGCAGGATGCGCCGCCAAAAGCGCTTTCCGGAATGGGATCGCCCTGCGTGATCGTGCTGCCGTTGACGAAGCTGTAGGAATAGAGCCCATTTGGAACCATGTCGGCGGCGACGGCATAGCGCACCCCCATCTGCGTCGCCTTTTCGGCGCGGTTCCAGGTCCACATCAACCGTCCGACATCGATGACGCCAAGCAGCAAGATCAGCAGCAGCGGCAACACCAGCGCGAATTCCGCCGCCGACGAAGCGCGGGTATCGCTGGCGAAGCGGGCGAGCCAGCGCATCATATCCCCTGCACCGTCGCTTCGGATTCGGAGACCAGATTGAGCGATCTGCTGGTGAAGCCGAGATTGTTGAACAGCGAGGTATAGGGCACGACCGCCGAAACCTTGACCTTGGGGACGTTGGACATCCCCTTGTAGATGCCTGAATAATTGCCGCCTGTGATGGCGGTGCAGCTTACCGTCACGGATACGGTCGTCGCCGTCGTCCAGCCCGCCAACCGGGCGATGCCGCCGTTGGCGATCTGCCCCGTCCGGGTCAGGTTGCGCGTCTTGTCGATCACGTCCGTCGCCACCGTATTGGGGCAGGTGAAGTCCGTGAAGGAACGCCGCGCCGCATAACGCGCGCCATCGCGCACGGCCTTCGCCACGACATGCTCGCTCAGGAAATAATTGCCCAGTTCGAACGAGCCGAACATGAGGACGATCAAAAGCGGCGTCACCAGCGCCATTTCAGCCGCGGCGGCCCCCTGCCTGCAAGCGATGATGCGTGAGAAGAAGTTCGTCATCTTCGTCACTCGATCAAATAGGGGACGGCACGCTGGACGACCTGGCTCGCAGTCGCTCCGCCCCCATCCAGAGTTGTTTCGCCAATCACTTCGACATAGACGTCGTTCGCGTCCGTCCGCGCACGATTGAGGGACGGCTCCACGAGGAAGAGCTCGATCCATTTCCTGACGGGATACACTGTCCCGCCGCCGCCATGAACATCATAGGCATGGCAGTTTATGACAGCCGCGGAAATCCTGCGGCGGTCCACGGTGCTGCCGCCAGGGACCAGCCCCGACCCATAGCCCTGAAGAGGCGAGCAGATGGGCGAGTCATAATCATCCGATGATGGCGACGAGCCGGCCGTGCGCCTGGACAGGATGACTTTGCCGCCGATGGTTTCACCGCGATGCTGGATTTCCCAATTATACACCTGATAGCGCGTGGGATTGGACGGAAGAGGATTGGTCGCCGTATTGGTGTAGTTAGGCCAATCAGCGCTGATCCAACCATAATTCACATAGAAATACGCATTTCTGTCCCAATTTCCGTCACCGACTTTGCCGGCGCTGCAAGACCCCGCCGTGGAGACGGCATGGCATTTATCCCGTGGATAGCCCATCGCCTGCGGCATGTTCGCCAGAAGGAGATCGTCCGTGGTGGAAGATGGCAAATATTCGGGGGAAGGCAGTTCCCATTCATTGTTGGCGAAGCCGCATTTATTCGCATTGGCGGGAGCACCTTTGCGAATGACGTCCTTCACCGTGTTGATGGATGGAGGGCAAAGACCGGGGCTGGGGCAGGAAGCATTATTGCCATTGCCGTTATTTCCGGTTCCGCTCTGCGCATTGTTGTTGGCCCGCTCATAAATGTCGAAGCGGGTGTTGATCGCCTGCGTCACGGTCGTGCCCGCGCCGGTGCGCGTCTTGACGCCTTCCAGGCTCGAACAGTCGCCGGGAACGGAAATCCAGCCCAGAGCCTGCCGCAATTCGACATTCGGGTTGGAGGTCGATGAGCCGGTATCGAGATAGCCGAAATTGCCGGGGGCCCAGGCGCTGTTGCCATTGCCGACCGAAACCAGTTTAAGCCCCTTGCCTATCCGGTTGCTGACGACGAAATCATAATCCACATTCGTGTTGTCGTCCGGCTCGTCCGGATTGCAGATCATCACCGGCGGCACTTTGCAGATCGCTTCTCCCACGCCGGCATAGGCCTTGGCGGAAAGCGGACCGGATGACAGCACCGCCACAATGGGCGTCAACGCGAAGCGGGCCGTGCGCGAATTGACCGTCACCTCGACAAAATTGACATCGGCGTCGGTCAGCGTGCCCGTATCGCTGCGATCCTTGTTCTTGTAGAATTTGATGAAGCCCGTCCGGTCGCAGGTCGGCTCATCATTCGGGACCGTGACGGCCAGGCCACTGGCGTTGCCGTCATTGGCAAAACGGGCATTGTTAATGAGGAGCGCACTGGCGGCGCTGGCAGCGCGGCTGCACGCGTTCGCCTTGCCATCCAATTGCGACGCCGCCGCCAGAGCCGCCTGATCCGCCGCATTCTGCAGTTCGGAATCAAGGCTGGCCATCCGCGCATAGTCGAATGCGATCCCCCCGGCCGCGATCAGCGCGAAAAGCGACAGCGCGACCGTCGGCGCAACCGCGCCGCTGGTCGACTGCAACAAACTTTTCCGCCGGGCATACATGGGATCATTTCCTTTTAGCGGCTGCTGCTGCTACCCTGGGTCGTGCTGATGGATGACGGCTCCTTCACGGCGCCTTTGCGATAGCGCTCCACCGCGGCGGCGCTGCGCGTGCCTTCGCCGCCCTCCACGAGCGTTCCTTCATGTTGCGGCTCGGGATTGACGACCTGCATGGCATAGTTGCTCCGCACAGCGCCCCCGAAGGTCGGGTCGTTCGCCGTGCACGCGGTCAGGGCCGGGGCCAGCAGCAGGACGGCAAAGGACAATTTGCGCATATTGCTCATGATCACTCTCCCGCTCATAGCTCATAGCCCGAGGTGGCGGCGGCCGGGGCGGCGGCAGGGGCCGCCGGAGCCGCTGCGTCCTTGCCCGGCGCTGCCGGCGCGGGCGCCGCCTTGGGCTTTTCCGGCGGCATGGCGTTGGGATCGAGCGGGTTGATGCCCACGGCCTTGTCCGTCCGTCCCATCAGGAACAGGTCCAGCTCATTGGGATTGCCCACCCGATCGGTCGGCAAACGCACATCGGCGGCGCGGATCGGCTTCACCAGGCGCGGCGTCACCACGATCACCAGTTCGGTTTCCGATTTCTGGAAACCCGTCGACCGGAAGAGCGTGCCGATGATCGGCAGCGAACCCAATATGGGCAGTTGCCGGACCGTATCCTGAAAATCGTTCCGCAGCAGACCGGCGATGGCGAAGGACTGCCCGTCGCGCAGTTCGACCACCGTCTTCGCCCGCCGGGTCAGCAGGCCGGGCACGACCAGGCCATTGATCGTCACCGACGCCGAAGGATCGATCGAGCTCACCTCCGGCTCGACCGACAGGCTGATGATGCCGTCGCTAAGCACCGTCGGCGTGAAGCCGAGGCTGACGCCGAAAGGCTTGAACTCGACGGTGATGCCGCTGCCGCCGCCGCCAGCGCCCGCGCCGCCGCCCGATCCGCCACTCCCCTGGATGACGGGGATCGGAAATTCTCCGCCCGCCAGGAAGGAGGCGGTCTCACCCGACAGGGCCACCAGCGTCGGTTCCGCAAGCGTCTTCACCAGCCCCTTGCGCTCAAGCGCGTCAAGAGCGGAGAAGATATTGAGGCTGCCCAAAGTATAGGACCAGGCGCCAACGCCGAAGGCGTCCGACAGGCCATCGACCGTGATCACCGGGCGAGGAACGATGCCAACGCCATTGCCGACCGGCGTGGTGAAGGTGTTGCTCGTCGCCACGACGGAGTCAGGCGCCAGATTGCCTATGCTGCCATAGGTCTTGTTGCCCAGGAAGCTGTGGTTGAAACCGATCTGCTTCGCTGCCGCCCGGTTCACTTCAGAGAAGCGGACCTCCAGCATCACCTGTTGCGATGCGCCCACGGTCAGCATGTTGACGACCTTTTCGCCCGCATAGGTTCTGGCGATCTGCACCGCGCGATCCACCGCCGAAGCGTTGGAGACCGTGCCCGTCAGCACGACCGCGTCGTTGGAGATGCGCGCGCCGACCGGTTCGCCGGGAATGAGTTCCGACAATTGCCGCTTCAGCGTCACGACGTCCGGCCCGACCGCCACGTCGACCACCGCGATCATCATGTTGCGGCTGTCGTAGAGCGTCAGGCTGGTCGTGCCCATCTTTTTGCCCAGCACATAGACCGAGCGGTTGGTCATGGGCAGGATGTCGGCAATTTCCGGATTGCCGATCAGCGCCTTCGAAAAGGGGCGGTCGACGGTCAGCACCTGGCTCTTGTTGAGCGGCACGTCGAGCTGGCCGGCATGATTGGCGTTGCTGACGTTGAGGGAGGCGACCTGGGCCTGCGCCGACATGGGCAGCAGCGACGCTCCGGCGCTGAGCGCCAGGCAGGAGGCCAGCATCGGCAAGGACTTAGCGGGAACCATAGCGCTTCACCTCATAGCTGGTGCCGGTCGTGCCGCGCACGATCTCGACCGATGCGGTTGACGGCAGGGCGTTCGTGTTCTTCGGCACCACGCGGCGGGCCGGACGGAAGGCCGGAGCCGGGCGCGGCGGCAGATAGGCGACGTCCGCCATGCGGCTCCGGGGGCCGGCATAGCCGCCGACATAGGCGCCGTCGCGCAGATCCTCTATCCCCACGGTCTGCACCGCCGGATTGGGCTTGTCGGTGAGATTGCGCAGGACCAAGGTGAGCTGACCGACCTGCTGGGCGAGGACCAGCTTCTGCGCGTCGACCTGGTTGACCTCCAGCGTAGCGGTCTTGCCGACGGCCGGGTCCTTGGACGTGTCGTTGGCGTTCTGGTCGATGGCGATCACGCGGGTTCCCTGCAGGAGCACGTCGGTGATCTGCTGGCTGCCCGCGACGGGGTCCGTCAGCGTGCGCGTCACGAAGACGTCGACGGTATCGCCGGGAAGCACGAAGCCGCCCGCGGCGGCCACATCGCTCACGCGAACCGCGACGGCGCGCATCTCCGGGGAAAGCACCGCGGACATGGTCGCCCGCCCGCCTTCGCCAGAAAGCTTGGAAGCCAGGATCGGCTCGCCCGGCTCGATCTGACGCAAAACGACCCGGCTCTTACCGAGCGAGGTCAGTTGGATGGGATCGCGGAAAGCGCCCGGCGGAACCGAGCTTACGGGCCAGTCGACCACGCGGATCTTTTCGGCGGTGACCGCCGATCCGAAGGGCAGCGACACGGTCGCCACTACGACCTTCGCCGTCCCGCCCTCCGCCTGCGGCGCCTTTTCGGCGCTGGTCAGATAGGAGTTGGCGATAAAAACGGCTGCAAGGCCCAGCAATATTGCGAGGCCTAGGACTATGAGAGATCTGCGCTGCCCCACGACAACTCCCCCCGGAATTGAAGTTACGGGAAGGCCAGCAAAGTAACCGGCCTTCCCAACTTTATGAATTTAGCAGTTCGCTGCCGGCGCATTGCCGGTGCCGACCGTCGCGACGCAGTTGGTGGCAGCGTTCATCGAGCTCTTGATCGCGCCGCCCAAGTTCCAGGCAGCCAGAGCGATGCCGGTGCCGACGATCGCCAGGATCAGAGCATATTCGGCGGCCGAAGCACCGCTTTCGTCAGCCCAAAGGTTCTTGAAAAAAGTCATGTCTTTTACCCCTATAGCGATGATTTAGCAGGTCGGCGCCACGTTCGTGCCGACCGTCTTGATGCAGTTGGTGGCCGTGTTCATCGAATTCTTGATCGCGCCACCCAGGTTCCAGGCGGCAAGCGCGATGCCGGTGCCGACGATCGCGAGGATCAAAGCATATTCAGCAGCCGACGCACCACTCTGGTCGGCCCACAAGCTCTTCACAAAAGTCATGTCTTTTACCCCTAGTAGCTGGGAGCAACCCCCAGTCGCTCTTGCTCAGCTCTACGGTAGGGGCCTGTCCACCTCGCGACCCCGGCGCCGGTTATGGTCCGATCACCAGGTAGTTGGCAGTTCCCGTAGAACTTGGGATCAAATTGAACCAAAGCGGAAGCAAGTCAACACGGTAAAAAAAATGTATATTTCTCAGTGGCTTATCGCAATTTTTTGTTAACCTTTTTCGGAAACCAGGATTGTTACCTTAAGTAAACGACGCCAATTTTAAATATATCTTTGGATATATGACTTTAGAAAATTACAATTTATTCCGGATTTTACTACGACTTTCATTTCCCATGATCTTCCTAAATCCAACTAAAATCCGACGTTACTGAATAATTCCCGGATTTTACTTAGATTAAATGGCACGTCATCATAGACAAAGAAGATGCCTATTTGACCGGATAGTTGGAAAACGGAGCTGGAATTGCCTGAATGGCTAATACCTTCGTACTAGACTATTCGGGGCAAGGGAGAGCGACGACTTTGGCCCGGAAAACTGGCAGGCGGCACGGCTCGCCGCGAATCAGCCGCGACTCGTCGCGGCAAGATCAGGGGAATATCGCGTTTAAATATGTCCCGTTTTGGGAAAAAGCGCTGATTCGCTTTAACTTACGCTTACGCGCTGGCGGAAGGTGATGTTCACCCGATCCGACAGGAGAAGATAAGGCAACCAGATCGCGGCGCTGATCAGCACCTTCTTCACATTGCCCGTCAGCATGTCGAGCAATGCGGCATCCACGCCATGCGGCACATTGTCCATCCCGGCCACCAGCTTGGCGATGCTGAGTTGCGCCAGCAGGTCCACCCCCCACACCATCACCAGGAAACGCGGGAACAGCGGCGCCAGGCGCAACGCCATGGCGAAGGCGAACATGTAGAGGCTCGACAGGATCACCACGTCGGCCAGCATCACGCCGTAAAGACCGACGAACCAGGATGGCGAATAACTGCCCAGGGCAGGAATGGAGCTCAGAAACTCCAACGTCCGCACCGGCACGTTCACAGCGATCCCGACCAGCAGCGAAGCCATCACGCCATAAAGGCCGAATTGCGACATCTCCCGCGCCTTCAGGCAATCCAGCTTGCGCCAACGGCCCAGCTTCGCCAGCCGGAAGGCGGGCTGCGCATGGACGCGCCCGGCAGGGAACAGCTTCAGCCCCAGCAGCAGCGAGCCGACCGGCGCGCCCACGACCAGCAGATAGGGGAGCAGCCCCGTCCCGCTCGCCCAAGGGGTTCCGTCATAGGGCGTCGCGGGAAAGGCCAGCCGCAGGCCGCAGGCGAAGGCGGCCGCCAATATCCAGATGGCGACGATCCGCTCCAGATTGACCTGCATCGACAGCACGACGGCCACGCTCTTGCGATAGAGATGGTCCTTCACCAATCGCACCATGGAAACCGGACCTCCTTCGCCTTCACCGCCTGAACCTGGCCGCGACTATCCGCGATCCTGGTAAACGCCCGGTAAATGCGCGGCGGCGCGGAAAGTTCTGCCCGATGGTCCCGATATGGGGAGACGGCTCGAAAAAGATAAGCCCCGGGCCGTCCTCACTTGCGCGGAATCGTAATGCGGATCGTCGTGCGTCCGCCGATGCTCTGCAGGAACACTTCGCCGCCGAGCATCTGGATCCGCCGCATCAGCGAGCGCGACGGCACCGCCCCGCTCGGCCCCAGGCGCGCCATATTGGGCACGCCGTCGTCGCTCACCTGAAGGACAATGCGATTGCCATCCGGCTCCAGCGCGAAGTTCACCATGCTCGCCCCGGCATGGCGCACCGCATTGGCGACGATCTCGCGCACGGCGAAGCTCAGCTCCCGGCCGATCATGGCGCTGGTGGCGCAATTGCCGTCCTCCACCTTCAGCTCGCAATCTATGCCCCATTGCTCGCCCAGCGACCGCACGACCATGGCCAGCGTCTCGGGCAGATAGGCGAAATCCTCCTCATCGACCTCAGGGTTGATGATCCAGCGGATGGTCGCGATCTGGTCCTTGGCGATGCGATCCACATTCTCGATCACGGCGCGCGGCTGCACGGACTGCCCGCCCAGCAACGGCGCGATCTGGAAGCGGATGCTGGCCAGCGCCTGCAGCACGCTGTCGTGCAATTCGCGCTGCAACCGCTCCCGCTCCCGCGCGCCGGCGATGACATGGGCGAGGTCCAGGCTGTTGCGGACGGTCAGTTCCTCGCAGGCGCTTTCGAAGACGCGTTGCGCGATGGCGGCGCGATCCTCATGGCATGGATCGTCCAGGCAGGCCGCGCCCACCGCTTCGAAGGTGCCGATCGTCACCCGCACGGTCAGCACCGTCTTCGCATCCAGCAGCGCGGTCCACGCCTGCCCGCCCGCCGACAAGGCGCCCAGCAGGGATACGCCGTCATGCGACAGCGAAATCGACGCATTTCTCGACCGGTCGTGCCAGCCGGTATCGGCCGTCAGCAGATTGCCGAAACCGATGGAGGGCATTTCGCGCGCCGCGCTGCTGGCGAAGCGCAGCGGTTCGTGGCTGGCCGTGCGGAACAGCACCGCAACCGCGCCGCCCCCGGTGGCGAGCCTCAATGCCTGGAGCATGAAGGGACCATGGTCGCTCCTGGCGGTGGGCAATTCGCCCTCCAGCAGCCGCTTGCCCCGCTCATATTCCAGCAGCGTTTCCCGGCGCGGCCCCAACAGCACGCCGGTCACCAGGATCACCACCGCCAGATAGCAAGCCCGCAGCACGACCCGCTCCGCTTCGGGTTCCGAAGGCAGCAAGGCGATCTCGTCGATCCATGTCGTGCCGATCGCGGCCGTGCCGGCGACCAGCGCGACGAGCAGGTGGAACCGTCGCCGCACGATCAGCGCTACTTCCACCGCCACGAAGAAACTGCCGGAGAAATAAGGGCTGTTGGACGGGTTCGTCACCAGCAGCAGGGCGAGGAACAGCAGTGTGTCCAGGCATATGACCGGCGCGCGAATCCGCATGTCCGTCACCCAGGAGCGCGACGACAGGAATACCGCCGACAGCGCCAGCAGCAGCATGAGGAGGATCAGCACATGCTCGGCCATCTCCGCCCAATGGCGGGCGCTGGAGAAGGCGAAGCTGACGGCGGCATAGATGATGGCCAGCAGCAGCCGGGTGAAATCCAGCGTCTGCCAGGGACGAAGCGCCGACAGGGCCCGCATGTCCCACCAGCTCAAGCGCATCGCGGATTCGTTCCGTCCGTCCATCGCGTGATGCACATCCCCTTGTTCGACCCCGATGCTTTATGTCTTTTCTGGCCGCATCTTATGGAAAGGAAATCATGCCGCGGTCAAATGTCGATCCGTTCGTCGCAAAGATAATCGGACATAGGGTTGCGGTCAGCCCAAGGCACAGGATCGCGCTTCGTCATGTCAGCCGTGGAAATAATCATAGACCTGCTGCGCCACCGCCTTGGACACGCCGGGCGCTTTTTGCAGATCCTCCAGTGCGGCGCTCTTCACAGCCCTGGCGGTTCCGAAATGCATCAATAGCGCCTTCTTGCGGGAGGGGCCGATGCCCGGCACCTCGTCCAGCGAACTGACGGTGATCGCCTTGCTGCGCTTCTGCCGGTGCGCGCCGATGGCGAAGCGGTGCGCCTCGTCCCGCAGGCGCTGGAGATAGAAAAGAACGGGATGGTTGAGCGGGAACATGATCTCCCGCCCGTCCAGCATGTGGAAGACCTCGCGCCCTTCGCGGCCATGATGCGGCCCCTTGGCGATGCCGATCATGCAGACATCCTCTATGCCCATATCCTCCAGAATGGCGCGGGCGGCCGATAACTGCCCCTTGCCGCCGTCGATCAGCACCAGATCTGGCCATTCGCCGCTGTCCCGATCCGGGTCCTCCCGCGCGGCCCGGCCAAAGCGGCGCTCGAACATCTCGCGCATCATCGCGAAATCGTCGTTGGAGGTTTCAGGATTCTTCATGTTGAACTTGCGATAGGCGTTCTTGCGGAACCCCTCCGGCCCGGCCACGACCATCGCGCCCAGAGCATGGGCGCCCTGGATATGGCTGTTGTCGTAGATTTCGAT
This sequence comes from Sphingobium sp. 15-1, assembly GCF_013375535.1. Classification (GTDB taxonomy): domain Bacteria; phylum Pseudomonadota; class Alphaproteobacteria; order Sphingomonadales; family Sphingomonadaceae; genus Sphingobium; species Sphingobium aromaticivastans. The sequence continues at coordinate 554,191 of NZ_JABXJG010000001.1, read as the reverse complement.
CCGGTCGGGCACGCCGTCCAGCCCGAACGTCTCGACCATCTCATCCAGCACCTTGGCCTGGGTGGTGGTTTCCGCAAGGCGGCGGTCGAGCGCCTCCACCGCGTTGCGCTGCGCCTGTTTGATGAGGCGGGTGCGGTCGCCCCGCTGCGGCACCTCGATCCGCACCTTGGACCCGATGCGCTCGGTCAGCGCCTGCGCCATCAGGTCGCATTCGGCGGGCATGCGGTCCGACAGGATCAGCTTGGGTGGCGGCACTTCTTCGTAGAATTGCGCCATGAAGCTGCTGAGTACCTCATCCTCGGCCACCTCCGCCGTGTGGACGGGGAAGAAGCTGCGATGGCCCCAATTCTGCCCGCCGCGGATGAAAAAGGCCTGGATGCACATCGCCCCACCCTTGGTCGCCAGCGCGAAGATGTCGGCATCGCCCAGCCCCTCGGCGTTGATCGCCTGGCTGCCCTGGATGAAGGTCAGCGCCTTCAACCGGTCGCGCAGCACCGCCGCCTGCTCGAAGTCCATCGCGTCGGAAGCGGCCTGCATCGCCTCGCCCAGCTTCTTCTGCACGGCGGTCGATTTGCCGCCGAGGAAATCCTGCGCGTCCTGCACCAGTTCGGCATAATGGGCGTCGTCGATCCGTCCGACGCAGGGGGCGGAGCAGCGCCGGATCTGATAGAGCAGGCAGGGGCGCGAGCGGTTGGCGAAGAAGCTGTCGGTGCAGCTTCGGAGCAGGAACAGCTTTTGCAGCGCGTTGATGGTCCGCGTGACCGATCCGGCGCTGGCGAAGGGGCCGTAATAGCGGCCCTTATATTTGCGCGCGCCGCGATGCTTTTGCACGCGGGGGAAATCATGATCCTCGCGCAGCAGGATGAAGGGAAAGCTTTTGTCGTCGCGCAGCAGGACATTATAAGGGGGGCGGAAGCGCTTGATGAGCTGCGCTTCCAGCAGCAACGCCTCCGCCTCGCTGTTGGTGGTGATGATCGTCATGGAGCGGGTTTGCGCCACCATGCGCTGCAACCGCTTCGGCAGGCGGTCGACCTGGGTATAGTTGGTGACCCGGTTGCGCAGCGCCCGCGCCTTGCCGACGTAGAGCACATCTCCCCGCGCATCCTGCATGCGATAGACGCCGGGACGCGTCGGCAGGGTCTTCAATGTCGTGCGGATCGCCTCCACGCCTGCCTCTATGTCGGGCTGGCTGCCCGTGACGGTGAAGGTCGCCTTGTCTTCATGGAAACGATCGGGAGATTGAGGACCGGACATGCGGCAGAGATAGCGGCCCCGGCAGGGATCGCAATGGCGGTGGCGGATCGGTATGACAAAATGCGCTGTTTCGGGTGGGAAGCGGGCGGTCTACCTGCGCTGTTTCCTAGCATTACAGTTGCATATTGATTGAAACTCTGAATCAATGGGTCTCCATGGTAAGGAGGCCGTGGATGACGGGTACATCGATTGAGACCACGCTGGAGCTATGGGCATCGTCGCTTCGCGACGTGAAGGCTCGTATGCGCGGCTTGTTCACGCAGGAACGAGTTGCAGCGTCAGCGAACCTTTTCCTGGATGGTGTGCTGGGCGACGAGCGTCGTAAGACGGGTTGGATGCGCGCTGAGGCGGCGGGTGATCCGGGCCCCTGGCGACAGCAAGCTATTTTGGGCCGGGGGCGCTGGGACGCGGACGGGCTTCGCGACATTGTGCGGGAGTATGTTGTCGAGAACCTCGCCACACAGGAGGCAGTTCTGGTCATTGATGAGACCGGATTTCTCAAGCAGGGCAAGGCGTCCTGTGGTGTTGCGCGTCAATATACCGGCTCGGCGGGCAAGATTACGAACTGCCAGATTGGTGTGTTCGCTGCCTATGTGTCGGCGCGGGGTCACGCCTTTATCGATCGGGCGCTCTATTTGCCCAAGAGTTGGACGAGCGACCCGGCAAGGCTGGCCGCCACCCACGTTCCCGAGACGGTCGCCTTCGCCACCAAGCCAGCTTTGGCTGTCGATATGATACAGCGCGCGCTGGCAGTGGATGTGCCCTTTTCATGGGTAGCTGCAGATGCGGTGTACGGCGTCGGAGACATTGAAGGCGCGCTGCGCCGAGCCTGCAAAGGCTATGTCCTCGGGGTTAAATCCGATCACCATTTCGGCTCATGGGCAGGAAAGCCCCCGGTTGCAGGCACGGCGGAAGAAATCGCGCGTGACCTTGCGCCTCATGCGTGGCAGCGCTTGTCCGCTGGCGAGGGGACCAAGGGCGCACGGCTTCATGACTGGGCTTACTGTGAACTCGCCGATCTCGAAGCCGATGAATATGATGAGACGAAATCGGGCCTTTGGACCCGCGGTCTTCTGATCCGCCGCAATATCAGCGACGGCGATCTCGCTTTCTTCACAACCTGGTGTCCCGCCGGGACAGACATCCAGGCGCTTGTGTCCGTCGAAGGCCATCGCTGGGCAATCGAAGACGGCTTCGAAACCGCCAAGAACGAACTCGGCCTTGACCACAACGAAACGCGATCATGGCATGGCTGGCACCGCCACGTCTCGCTCGTGATGCTCGCCTTCGCCATGATGGCGGTGATCCGGTATCGCGCAAACGACGCAACGCCCCCAAAAAGACTGAGGATGCCGACCATCAGGATCTGATCCGATGGTCGATCCAGGAAGTCCGACGGATCGCCAACAAGCTTGCTCAGCGCCGTATCCGGCCCGCCTACATCATCGCTTGGTCATGCTGGAGACGAGCGCATCAGGCTGCAGCACGGCGCGCTCATATCAAATCAAAAATGCAACTGTAAAGCTAGAAACGCACGGTGCTCCTGCGCAGGCAGGAGCCCAGTCCTGCCGTGTGTGGACATCGCACCTTCGGAACTGGGCTCCTGCCTGCGCAGGAGCACGGCACGCTTTTGAGGGTAAGAACGGTCAAACCCCGCCATAGGCCGCTCAACCACAAACCGCCCAAACAAAAAGGGCCGGCGCGACGATCCGCACCGGCCCTTTTTCCAACCTTCAAACAGGTTTCAAACGCTAGGTCCAAGCCCCTTGATCGCGTCATCGACCAGCGCCTTGTCGGCCTTGGCATCATGCCCCTGCGCGATCAGCGATGCGGCGGCGCTGGTAGCGGCGCGCACGGCCTTTGTCCGGATGTCCGCGATCGCCGCGCGTTCCGCCGCGCCGATCTTGTCCTCCGCCATCTTCTGGCGGCGCACGACGAGAGCGGCGGCATTCGTCTTCGCATCTTCCAGCAGCGTCGCTGCCTCATGCTCAGCCGACTTGCGCATGGCGTCGGCCTCGCCAGCGGCGGCCGCCAGCTTGGCTTCATATTCCGTCTTCAGCGCTTCGGCTTCGGCCCGCAGCTTGGAGGCTTCCTCCAATTGCGCCTTGATCTGCGCGATACGACCGTCCAGCGCGCCGCCGATCAGGCCGGGCACCTTCTTGATGAGCAGGATCAGGATGAACACCGCCATCGCCAGGCTGACCCAGGCCGTGGCGTCCATGCCGACCGCCTTGGGGTCCGTATGCGGGGCGACGCCTTCATGGGCGACGGTGCCGACAGGCTCCATCCCTTCCGAATGAATTGCCTGATTCAAATGCGGGGCTTCCGCCTCACTATGCTGTGCTGCTGCCTCAGCCATGGGCCAGTGCCGCCTTTACTGCGTTGCGGGCCGCGTCGTCCGACGCGTCCACGCCGGAAATGCGAGCCACCATGTCGCGCGCTGCATCAGCGGCAACGGTTTCAATCTCTGCCATGGCTGCGTTGGACGCAGCCTTGATGCGGGCTTCGGCCGCGCCGATCTGGCCTGCGATTTCCGCATCCGCGGCTGCAAGCTTGACTTCGGAGGCCTTGGCCGCTTCCGCCTTCGCCTTCGCCAGCCTGGCCTGAACGGCCCCACGGCTTTCGGCGTCACGGACCCGATAGTCCGCCTCCGCTTCATCGGCACGGGCGAAAGCCGCCTTGGCGGCATCCAGATCGCCGGTGATCTTCGCGTCACGCGCATCGGCCGTCGCCTGGACCTTGGGCACCATGCCGAGGCCAATGACGAAGAAAACGAAACCGAAGGTCAACAGCAGCCAGAATATCTGCGATGAATAGGTTTCGGCAATTTGCGCGATTTGAGGCATTTTTCGGTCCGTCCGATCAGGGCGCGGTCAATCAGAGGACGGGCATGGGCGCCATAAGCGACACCCGATGCCCGCCCCAAAGCGGCTTTTTAGGCCACGAACACCAGGATCATGGCGATAACGAACGCCAGCAGACCCAGAAGTTCCGCCGCGGCGAAACCGATGAACAGGCGGCCCTGCTGACCGTCGGCAGCGCCGGGGTTGCGCAGCGCGCCTTCGAGGAACGAGCTGAAGACGTTGCCCACACCAAGGGCGGCGATGCCCGCACCGATGGCGGCCAGGCCAGCACCGAGCAGCTTTGCGGCTTCTGCGTCCATGTCGTAAACTCCCTTTTCCAAACTCTAATCAAACGTGGGTGAAATAACGGAAATTCTCAGTGCAGATTCTCGGCATCGTTGATGTAGACCGAGGTCAGCAGCGCGAAAACATAGGCCTGGATCACCGCCACCAGCACTTCCAGAGCGCTGATGCCGATCATCAGGATGAAGCTGGCGCTGCCGACGGTAAGACCGAAGCCGACGCCCGCATTCGATGCGTTGATGACAAATCCCGCCAACACCTTCAGCAGCACGTGGCCGGCCGTCATGGCGACGAACAGTCGCAGACCAAGGCTGAACGGACGCACCATGAACGAGATCAGCTCGATCGGGAAAATGACCGGGATCATCGGCAAAGGCGTACCGTGCGGCACGAACAGCGAGAAGAAGTGCAGGCCATGCTTATAAAAGCCCACCGCCAGCACAATCGAAAAGCTCATGATCGCGAGTACGCCGGTCGCGGTGAAATGGCTGGTGAAGGTGAAGGGGTGCAGGCCGACCAGACCCAGCGGCAGCAGGCCCAGCAGGTTCGCCAGCAGGATGAACATGAACAGCGAGAAGACGTAAGGGATGTACTTCTTGCCGCCCTCACCCACATTGGCGATCAGCAGGCTCTTGATGAAGCCGGTCATATATTCGACCGCCATCTGCCAGCGGCCGGGGACCAGTTCCCGCTTCATGCCGCCGACGACGAAGATCCAGAGCACGACAGCGGCGGCCACCATATAGAGCGCGCTGTTGGTGAAGGCGATGTTGAAGCCGCCCAACGACAGATGATCCGTACCGAACAGCGGTTCGATCGCAAACTGGTGCATCGGATCGATTTTGCCGGATTCTGCCACGCTGGACCCCTGTAACGCCTAAACCTTCGGACTAAGACAAAAGCGTCCCTATTGGTCGGGACGCTTCGTCGTCGTCAATCTGATGATGTTCCTGAACGCCGCCACGATCCCAAGACCGAGGAACGCCAACAGGAGCCATGGGGATGTCCGCAGAAAGTAGTCCAGAGTCCCACCAACCACGGCACCGCCAGCAAGACCGCCGATCAGTTCCGCGAGAACCCTGTTGCCCAGGCGCGACCCATCGTCCGCCTGTTGCACCTGTGTCCCCTGTCTGACCTTTTCGGCGTGTTCGGCCTGCGCGATCCGCTCCTCCAAAGAAGCGATCCGCGCATCTTCCCCCGCCGGGTCCTGCCCCGGTGCATCCGCCGCCATCCAGCCATCCTTTCCGTTAAGGCTTTAAAACCCAACGTCAGGCGGCATGGCGCTTGCGGCTGCACCCGTCAAGGCGCGGCCCGTTTAGAAAGGGCTTTCAGGAGTGTCAACCGTCGATGGGCAGGAGAATTTCCCGTCCAGACGAAGCTGGGCCGAAAGTCCACTAGCCTTGGGGAAATCAGCCCGCCGTCGCGCAGTAGGACGGCAGGGCGATCGGCCCGGCGCCCTTGGTCTGCCACGCCCCCGCGCCGATGCGGTAGACCTGGCCCTGCTTCACACGGCTGCTGAGCGTCTGGCATCCGGTCGCGGCGGCGACATCCTGCACCGTCACGCCGCGCTTGCCTGCCAGGTCCGTATAAACGGCCCGCCGCTTGATATTGATCGATTCGACTTCCGAACGCACCGCGTCGCTCACCGAACCGGCAATGCCCAAATAGCCGTCGGCCTGCTCGCCCACTGAACCGGCCGTCATGGCGGCGGCCACCGCGCCCGACTGCGCGCGCGCCGGAGAGGTCATGACCAGCCCGGTCGCCAGCGCGACCGCGGCGGTGGCGGCGATCATCAAAAACTTGCGTGTCATTGCGGGAACAACTCCGGGTTATTCTGGATCAGGTCCTGCGCATCGCGCTGCAGGCGGACGACCACTTCCTGCTGGACCTTGACGTTCAGGTTGATTTCGATCGGCTTGTCCGGGGCCTTCACCTGGATGCAGCCCCCCAGGGCCAAACCGGCGAAAGCCGCCGTCATGATCGTTCGCTTCTTCATTTCTGCTCCCCGTTTCGCATAGTTTCGCTTTCGGCAGGCTGAACTGCAACCCCTTCCTGGCCCATTTTCAGGCGCATCTTCTCCTGCATCTGGTCGCCTATGCTGTTTTGTATGAGCGTTGACGGGTCGATGAAGGACTGGGCGGTTCCCAGCAGTCCCCGGAAGGGCGCCGCGATCCGCACGTTGAAGATGAAGGGCAGGCCCGTGAAATTGCGCGCCAGCCCGGCGGGCGCGCCGCCGATCCGCCCGCGATTGACGCCGTTGAAGACGACATTCGTCACCATCTCGCCGTCCAGCGCGCCGTCCATCAATATGGTCAGGCATTTATATTGCAGATTCTTGAGCGCGTCGAAGGCCAACCGCCCCATCGCGCCCAGTTGCTCGTTCGACACCGGCCCGACATAGGAAAGCGTGCCCGACTGCCGCGCCGGATCGCAGGGAATCACTGGCAGCACCCCTTCCGGCATCACCAATGGCGGCATGCCCTGTTGCCTTGCGGTCAGCACGCCTCCCGCCACGCGCCCGCCCTGCGCGTTGAAGATCAGAGGCATGATACCGTCGAACGTCCCCGTCGCGGAGATATTCTTGAGGTCCATCGCCTGGATGAAGGCCCCCGCGTCGAGACCAATGACCCGGAACGTCAGATAGCGGTCGACATCGGCGCTGAAATCCATGGTCGTCGGCAGAAGGACGAGCTGACCGCCGGAAAAGGGCCAGCCGCCGCCCTCTATATGCACTTTCTGGCCCGCGCCCAGCCGGTAGCGCACCACCCCGTCGCGCACCTCCACGCCCGGATTGACCGACCTGATTCGCACCTGCTGCCCCGGCGCGCTGACCAGGCCGAGCAGGTCGGTGAAGCGCAATTCGCCGGACAATCCCTCGACCGGGCCGAAGGCGGCGGCCAGATTGGCATTGTCGGTGCGGAACAGGCCGTCGCTGGTCACATGGGTGCCGTCCCAACGGATATGCCCCTCTCCGCTGACCGTCGCATTCACATTGGCCACCACGCCGAGAGCCAGCCGGGTCACATCCTCAGGCTGCAGGGCTGGACCAAAGGACAAGGCCGGGACAGTCAGATCCGCCTTGCCCTTGCCGCTCCCCAGATCGTGGGAGATCACAGCGCGCGCGACCAGGGCATCGTTGCGTGGCGCCCGCAGCGAACCGGTCGCCGCGATCCGCCCGTCCTTGAGCGCCAGCGCGAAATCAGGAACCTTCAGCGGCTCGAACCGGCCGGGCGCCTGCGCATCGCGCACCGTCACCCCGGCCGCCAGCTTCAGCGTTCCGCCCGCGAAGCTCCATCGGCCCGCGCCATTTTCGACGATCAGCGGCACCGCACCAATCCTGCCGCCCGCGCCAGTCAGAGTGCCGTCAAAGCCCTTGCCTGCGAGCTTGCCTTCCAGGGTCGCGGCGGTCAGCCGGACCGGCGATTCCCCCGATCCGATCGCCAGATCGGCGTTGGCGATCGCAAAACCTTCCCGTCCGATGGCGAACTGCGCCCTGTCGGCGGCAAGGCGCATCGGGCTGTCGCCGCTCCTGCCCACCAGCGCCAGATTGCGGATTTCCGCCCCGCCGCGCACGCTGGAAGGTCCAGCGGCGAACAGCGGCTCATGTCCGATGGGGCAGAGGGTCTGCCGGGTCTGCCCGACCGAGAAGTTGCCATAGCGCGCCTCGATCAGCGAGACCGGCACGCAACGCGGATTGATCGCCAGCCTGCCGTCGGCGCTCCATTGCCCTTCGACCGGCGCCACCAGTCCGCGCAACCTGCCCGCCGGGAGCGGCCCGTCGAGCCGCACCTGCGTCGAGAAGCGTGTGTCGCCCTTCGGCCCCGCGACGAAGCGTACCGGTTCCAGCGACAATCTGGCGTCGCCCGCGGCATAAGGTTCAAGGAATAATTGCCCGCCAAAGCCGCCACCCGGCCGCCGCGCCAGTCGCAGCGCCGCCTTGGGCAATCCGCCGCCCTCCGTCCTCACCGCGCCGTCGAGCGCCCAGTCGATCGCGGTTCCGGCCTTGCCGGGCCAGCCGACCGTCACTCGCCCTTCTCCGGGAATCTCTGCCCGGGCGCCGCTGCGCGCTGCAAAGCGGGTACCGGTCAGGACCAAGCTGCCGCCTTTTCCTTGCTGGGCGAAGGCCAGGGTGGTTTGCAGGACATTGTTGTCTCCCGCCCGCCGCACCGCGTCGGCCAATCGCGCGGCCAGCGGTCCCACTGGCGTGCCGGCGGTCGATTCGCGCATGCCCGCCAGCGGATCGCGACCGGCCAGGCGCAATTGCCGGGCCGACAGCCGCCCCTGCAACCGAGAGCCATCCTTGCCGATATGCCAGGCGCCCTGGAAGTCGGCGGGTCCGGCCAAGGCGCCCGCCGCCGACAAGGCCGACGCCCCGATTCGCGCCCTTCCCCCGGTCGCTGCGGCGGTCCCATCGAAATCGATCCGTCCCGAAGGCCGCGCCAGCACCATGCCGTTGGACTTGAGCGCTTCGCCCGCCAGATCGACATGGCCGCTCCAACGGTCGAGCGCCTTGCCCAGCCAGACATCCACATCCGCCGCCGGTTTCGCCATGGCGGTGCCCGCATCGCGGCAGGCCAGCGCTTCACCGCGCACCGGGCCGGAGAGGTGCGGACGTCCGTCCCGCATGGCAATATCCAGCATCGCCCGCATATCGGCTAGGCCGCATCCCTTGCTTCCCGCATTGGGCATCGCCGCCGCCAGCTTGCCCTGGAAGCCCGACCGCAAATTCCCCTGCCCGTCAATCTGCATGCCGACCGGTCCGGCGTCCGTATCCAGCCGCAGCCGCGCATCCTGCAACCCCAGCACGATGTCCGGCAGGCTGAACGGCGCGGTCGAACGGGGATCGCGAAACTTGTCGATCTCCCCCAGATTCAGCGCGCCATTGCGCAGCGAACCGCGCATCCTGACGCCCCCGGCCCGCACCGCCGCCACTTGCGGCGTCAGGCCGGTGAAGGCGATGTCGACCTCCACCCATCGCGCCGTCAGATCGGGACGGGCGGGATCGCCCAGCACGATATTCTCGATCCGCTGGGTGCGCAGGCCGATATTCGTCAGGTCATAGCTGCCTTCCACCCCGCGCCTGTTGAGTTCGCGGCTGATGAAATTTTCAGCGATGGGCGCGCGCTGCGTCCACAGCGCGGCCAGGACCAGCGCAAGCGATCCCGTCCCCACTCCAAGCCAGCGGAGCCAGCCCCGGCGAATCTCCTTTTCGCCGTCTTCATCGTCCATGCCTATCGCCAACCCCGGCTTTCAAAAGCGCTGTTCAGTCCGTAACGCCTGCACAACGTCCGACCACCCTTAAATATCCTTGCCCGATAAATGCGCAATGAATAGCGTCCGGCTCCGCAAACGGGGGACGGGTAAGACATTGCCGGAAAAGGATTTGAAGGCGGCCCATGACGGCGCAGGGCATCGCGCGCGGCTGCGCCGGAAGCTGGCGGACAGCGGCGGGGAGGCGCTGCACGATCATGAACTGATCGAATATCTGCTGGCGCTGGCCATTCCCCGCCGCGACACCAAGCCGCTGGCCAAGGCGCTTCTGCGCGAATTCGACGGCATAGGCGGGCTGATGACGGCAGATTGGCAAGCCATCGCCCGCGTGCCCGGCATGGGCGACACCAGCATCGCCGCGATCAAGATCGTCCAGGCGACGATGCTGCGGACACTGCGCAACGAGGTGGCGGAAAAGCCGGTGCTGGCGAGCTGGCAAGCGCTGCTCGACTATCTGCGCGCCGACATGGCGTTCCTGACGGTGGAGCGGGTGCGGGTGCTGCATCTCAACAGCCGCAACATGCTGATTCGCGACGAACATATGGGCGACGGATCGATCGACCAGGCGGCGATCTATACGCGCGAGGTGATCCGGCGGGCGATCGATCTAGGCTCGGCGGCGCTGATCCTGGTGCATAACCATCCCAGCGGTTCGCCGGAGCCGAGCAGGCAGGATATAGAGATCACCCGCCAGATCGCGGAGGCGGGCAAGCGGCTGAATATCGCGGTGCATGACCATATCATCATCGGGTCGCAGGGGCATACGAGCCTGCGGGCGAAGGGGTTGATTTAGGGGAGCGCCTGCCGTGGGCGGTTGGCGGATATGGATGTTCGCCTCAGGTGAACCGTGCTCCTGCGGAGGAAGGAGCCCAGTCCCGCCATCAGTGGGTCATCGCACCGTCTGAACTGGGTTCCTGCCTTCGCAGGAACACGACGCGCTTAAAGCCATTAACAAACCCTACACGGACCCGCAGAAATAGCCGCTAAGCCCCGAAGCCGACCGACAGAAACTCCGGCACCGGGCCGTTCCAGCCATCATCCGGACCGTCGTCCACTCGTTCGGGCCGGCGCGGGCGGGCGCCATTGCCTTCGGAACGGGCTGCGCGAGGCTCTTCAGCGCGGCGGTCGTCGCGTCGCCTGTCGGGCTTGCGATCCTTGCGCCCATCCCGGTCCGCTTTGCGCGGCTCGTCTGCCCGCTCGGCCGGAGCGGCCGCCACGGGCGCGTCGATCGTCTCGATCTGCTGCTTGATCAGCTTCTGGATATTGTCGATCGCCTCGGCATCGTCCGCCGTCACGAAGGTGTAGGCGACGCCCTTCGCCCCTGCGCGGCCAGTGCGGCCGATGCGATGGACATAATCGTCCGGATGCCAGGGCGCGTCGAAGTTGAACACATGGCTGACGCCCTTGATGTCCAGCCCCCGCGCCGCCACGTCCGACGCCACCAGGATGTTCACCGACCCCGCCCGGAACCGCTCCAGCTCCGCGATGCGCGCCGACTGGTCGATGTCGCCGTGGATCTCGCCCGACTTGAAGCCGTGGCGCTGCAGGCTCTTGTTCAGGTCCCGCACCGTGGTCTTGCGGTTGCAGAAGATCACCGCGCTCAGCACCTCCTCCGCCTCCAGCATGGCGCGCAGGGCCTCGCGCTTCTTGCGCGAATCGACCTTCACCAGCCGCTGGGTGATATTGGTGGAGGCAGTCGCGGGGCGGGCCACCTCGATCGACTTGGGATTGCTGAGGAAGCGATCCGCCAGCTTCTTGATGACTGGCGGCATGGTCGCGGAGAACAGCAAAGTCTGCCGCTGGGCGGGCAGCTTGGTGCAGATTTCCTCAATGTCCGGGATGAAGCCCATGTCCAGCATCCGGTCGGCTTCGTCGATCACCAGCATCGAACAGCCGTTGAGCAATATCTTGCCCCGCTGGAACAGGTCCATCAGGCGGCCCGGCGTCGCGATCAGCACGTCGACGCCCTTTTCCAGCGCCTTGAGCTGATCGCCCATCTGCACGCCGCCGATCAGCAGCGCCATGTTGAGCTTATGATATTTGCCGTATTTCTCGAAATTTTCGGCCACCTGCGCGGCGAGTTCGCGGGTCGGCTCCAGGATCAGCGATCGCGGCATCAGCGCGCGGGCGCGGCCGTGGGCGAGGATGTCGATCATGGGCAGCACGAAACTGGCGGTCTTGCCCGTCCCCGTCTGCGCGATGCCGATGATGTCCTTCATCATCAAAACGGGCGGGATCGCCTGCGCCTGGATCGGCGTGGGCGTGTCATATCCGGCCTCGGTTACGGCCTTCAATAATTCGTCGGAAAGGCCGAGATCGGCAAAGGTCATTCAGATGTCCGGGACAGGAGGCTTTATCCACCGCGCGCAAACACGCAGGGAAATCGCGCGCGCCTTGCGGAAATATCCTTCTCTTGTCAAGAAAATCGCGAAAATGATGCCCCTTATTCGTCGGGTTCCGCCTGTTCCAACCGCCGGAAACTGTCGATCCCGCAACTCGCGCCGCTGCGCGCCTGCAACTCGTCCCGGCCCGAACAGAGCGATCCGTCTTCATCCGGCTCGACATAGAAGCCGGAATAGAAGCCCATGCTGTTGCACCCCCGCGCCAGCCGGGCGCGATAGCGGTGATTGTCCGCCAGCAGCAAATCTATGGCATTGTCCATCAGGATGCTGGCCGACCGAATCGAGCGCAGGGCGATGCAGCGCGGCCCCTTCTTCTCCTTCCAGTCATCGCGCGCCTGCGGAGCCGGACGAGCCGGGGCATGGCCCTTTTTCGCCATCGGCACGCGGATGATGATGCGCTGCTCGATCGTCAACTGCGCCCATTGCACGGGCTCGGCGGCTGGCGCATTCATCAGCAGCAGGACGGAATAAAACAAGTCGAACCCCTTTTGGGACGCGGACGCTATGGGCCAAAGGTTGAACCGTCGATGAATTCCAAGGCATAGGACAGTCCCATGATAGGACAAGATGTTATCGCCGCCTTCCAGGCCCTGCTGGGGCCAAAAGGCGTCATCACGGATGCGGAGGACATCGCCCCCTGGGTCAGCGACTGGCGCGGCCGTTATCATGGCGCGGCGCTTGCCATCCTTCAGCCTGATTCGACCGAGCAGGTCGCCGCCGCCGTCAGCCTAGCCGCAAAGCATGGCGTGCCGCTGGTGCCGCAGGGCGGCAACACCTCCATGGTCGGCGGCGCCACGCCGCCTGCGGACGGATCGGCATTGATCCTGTCGCTCCGCCGGATGAACCATATCCGCAGCCTGTCGCCGGACGACAATCTCGCGCTGTGCGAGGCTGGGGTGATCCTCTCCAACCTCCACGATGCCGCCGCCGCGGTCGAGCGCCGCTTTCCTTTGAGCCTCGGCGCCAAGGGATCGGCCACGATCGGCGGCCTCATCTCCACCAATGCCGGGGGCACGCAGGTGCTGCGCCACGGCACGATGCGGGCGCTGGTCGAAGGGATCGAGGCGGTCTTGCCCGACGGCAGCATCTTTCATGGCCTGGACGCGCTGAAAAAGGACAATCGCGGCTATGACATCAAGCAATTGCTGATCGGCGCCGAAGGCACGCTGGGCGTCATCACCGCCGCATCGCTGCGCCTGGTTCCCGCCATCGCCGCCCGCGCTGTCGGTTGGGTCGGCGTCCCCTCCCCCACGCAAGCGCTCGCTCTCCTGCGCCTGTGCGAAGCGCGGCTGGGCGACAGCGTCGAGGGGTTCGAGGTGATCGCGGACGACGGGCTGGGCCATGTCCTCTCGCACATTCCCGGCACCCGCTGTCCGATAGAAACGCGCACGCCCTGGCATGTGCTGATCGAGATCGACCATGGCGACCTGCGCGAACCCAGCCCCACAGAACGGCTGGAAGGCGCGCTGGCCGAGGCGCTGGAGCAAGGCATCGCCGTCGACGCCGCCATCGCCGCCAATGAAACGCAAGCCGAAGCCTTCTGGCGCATCCGCGAGTCGCTATCCGAATCCGAACGCGCACAGGGACCAGCGTTGCAATATGACATCAGCGTGCCTGTCGCCCGCATGCCCGCCTTCATGGTGGACGCGGCGGCGGCGGCGGAACGAACCTTCCCCGGCACGACCGCCTCCTCCTTCGGCCATCTGGGCGACGGCAATGTCCATTTCCACGTCCGCGCACCCAAGGGCACCAGCGACGGCCCGGCCTGGATCGCGGCGGAGGGGCAGGCGATCAACGCCTTCGTCCATGACGCGGTGGTCGCGGCGGGCGGCTCCATCTCCGCCGAACATGGCATCGGCCAGATGAAGCGCGCCGAATTGGGCCGCCTTGCCAGCCCGGCGCGGCTCCACGCCCTGCGCGCGATCAAGGCCGCTTTCGATCCGCAGGGCATCATGAACCCGGACAAGCTGATCCCTCGCCCGGAGGAAGGCTGACGGCAGAAGATGTGAAAGGGATTTGGCCTGCCCTGAGCGGTGATTGACTTTTTTAGTCCGTCACCCCGGGCTTGACCCGGGGTCCCGCTTCTTAAAGCTGGGTGCCATGACCAAAGAAAGCGGGATCCCGGGTCAAGCCCGGGGTGACGAAACAGGAGAGACGTAATGACGGGAACCGTACCGATTTTGCGCTAAGCCAGTCTCCACCGACCCTGAGCCACCGGGCGTCGACAAAGCGATTGCCTCCCGCGCTCAAGCCCTTTATCCCCCTCGGCCCAGTATCAGGCCCGGCGGCGCAAGGGAAAATGCGCCGCTTTTTTGTTAGAAATGGACTAGCACATCATGGCAAGCGCCCCCGCGAACGGCCTTCCCGTCTTCTACAACGACCTCATTCCGCTGAGCAGCGTCGATCACGCCGCCTATCGCAGCCGCTCCGTCGATTCGGCGCCCTTCCTGACCAAGCAGCACGCGATCCCGCTGACCGTCGACGAATTCGTTGCCGCCCAGCGCTTCGTGCCGATCATCTTCTCGGCCGGCGACGAGCCGGTTCCGCTGGCGCTGATGGGCCTTAACGAGGGCGTCAACACCTTCCTCGACGATGAAGGCAAGCTGCGCGGCCCTGCCTATGTCCCGGCCTATGTCCGCCGCTATCCCTGGATGCTGGCGAAGCTGCGCCCCGACAGCGACGAACTTTCGCTCTGCTTCGATCCGACAAGCGACGCCATCGGCGCGTTCGAGGACGGCCAGCCGCTGTTCGAAGACGGCAAGCCCAGCGAACTGACCCAGGGCGTCCTCAAATTCTGCGAGGATTTCGAACAAGCCGCCGCCCGCACCGGCCAGTTCATGAAGGATCTGAAGGATCTGGACCTGCTGATGGACGGCGAAGTCGCCATTCAGGTACCCGGCAATGAGCAGCCCTTCGTCTATCGCGGCTTCCGCATGGTGAACGAGGAAAAGCTGCGCGACATGCGCGGCGACCAGCTCCGCAAGATCAGCCAGAACGGCATGCTGCCGCTGATCTACGCTCATCTCTTCTCGCTGCAACTGATGCGGGAAGTGTTCGAGTCCCAGGTGGCGCAGGGCAAGGGCCCGATCGCCGTTCCGGCCAGCGCTGAAACCGCGGAAGCTTAACCACAATTAAGCATTCATGACAAATATTTAGGGAAAAAGGTTGCGCAGTGCCACTTGAAATGCCGCGCGGCTTTCTCTATTTACCGAACATACGGCGCACCTGCCCCCCTTTCGGGTGTGTCGTATGGGCGCCTCCCCCTTTGGAGGCGTCTCCTCCCTGAACCTTGGCCACCCCATGCGAATCGCATGGGGTGGTTTTTTATGTGCCGAAGGAAAGTGCGCGGGTTTCGCTTGACGACACCGACGCGCCCTCTTAAACGCGGCCCCCTGCTCGTCGCCCAGCGCGGCCAGTGGCCCCTTCGTCTAGCGGTCAGGACGCGGCCCTCTCACGGCTGAAACACGGGTTCGATTCCCGTAGGGGTCACCACCTTCCCTTCCCGGAAGGTGTCATTACGTCTCGTAAATAGCTGTTTTCTGCGGATTTTCTGTGGTATACTCGTCTCAGACGGAGCAGGCAGATACCACCTCATACCAACAATCTGATGGTAGATATGATGGTAGAGCCAAGCTCCCCTGACGGGAGATACCACATGGGTCTGACTGCTGTTGCCATCAAGGCGGCCAAGGGTCGCGACAAGCCCTATAAGCTTACCGATGGCGACGGGCTGTTCCTCTATGTGACCCCCAATGGCGGACGCTACTGGCGGATGAACTATCGCCATCTCGGCAAGCAGAAGACCCTGGCCTTCGGCGTCTACCCCGACACCGGCCTCGCCGATGCGCGGGAGCAACGCGACGCCGCGCGCAAGCTGCTGGCGCGGGGCGAAGATCCCGGCGAGCGAATCAAGCTGGACCGCATCGCCGCGACGGTGGCGGCGTCCAACAGCTTCAAGGCGGTGGCCGACGAATGGCTGGTCAAGGTCGAGCGCGAAGACCGCTCCGCCGCCACCATGAAGAAGTTGCGCTGGTTGCTGGATTTCATCAACGCGTCGGTTGGCAAGCGCCCCATCGCCTCCATTTCCGCGCAGGAATTGCTGGTGATGCTCCGCAAGATGGAGGGCAAGGGCAAATATGAGACGGCCAAGCGCCTGCGCAGCACTTGCTCACAGATATTTCGCTATGCCATCGCCACAGCCCGCGCTGAACGCGATGTGGCCGCCGACCTGCGCGGTGCGCTGATCGCGCCCAAGCCTGTACATCGCGCCGCCATTACCAGTGCTCATGAGGCTGGCGGACTGCTGCGTGCCTTGGATGCGTTCGAAGGCCATTCCAACACCAAGGCCGCCTTGCGGTTGCTCCCTCATGTGTTCGTCCGTCCCGGCGAACTACGGTATGCTGAATGGAGCGATTTCGATTTCGACAAGGCGCTGTGGACCATCCCGCCGCACAAGACCAAGATGCGCAGGGCACATACGATCCCCCTCTCCTATCAGGCGCTGGCGATTCTCGCATCCATTGAGCATGACGCTGAGTACAGCCGTTTCCTCTTCCCATCCCTGCGGTCGGTCGACCGGCCCATGTCGGAAAACACGATCAATGCCGCCCTGCGCCGCATGGGCTACGCACAGGACGAGATGACCGGTCACGGCTTCCGGGCGATGGCGGCCACCTTGCTCAACGAGATGGGCCTATGGCATCCCGACGCGATTGAGCGCCAACTCGCCCATTGCGACAACAATGCCGTGCGCCGCGCCTATACGCGCGGGGAATATTGGGATGAGCGCATCCGCATGATGCAGCATTGGTCCGATCATCTTGATTACCTTCGCGGTGGCGCGAAGGTAATCAAGGGCCAGTTCAAAAAAGCGGAATAAGCGGCATGTTTCTTCGACCCTTCGCAGACGCTCGGGAGCGAATTTTCGCTCCGGGGACCGGTCCGTCCGCTTTCTCATTTTTCAGAGCCACGGGTGGCCGACAAGAGGCCGACCTACTTCGGCTACCTGAATTGGATAGCTGCCTTTGCCTCGCACGAGTCACCAGCGGGGGGCCGCGGACGTGGCCGCCGTTGACAAGCAAAAATCGATCATCGGAAGCTGTCTAACATTCAGCGCTTGGCGTGACGCAGATGACTAGCGGCCTCTGTTTCACCCGGCCCCGCGCACCATTTCAAGCAGACGATCAAAAAACTCCGGCAGCGCCTCGTCGGGATCCAGGGAGTCAGAGACGATCGGCGAAACACCGCGGCTCTCCAGCACTTCCTCCTGAACGACGTCCGGCCGGACCAAAAAGATGAACGATCCCGGCCGCCGCTTCGCGTAAGCCGTGCCGTCCCACGTACGCTTGAGCTTATAGAGGAGAAGGCGAAGGTTCAGATCCTTGAGACTGTACCCAACGAACAGGATTGTGCGGCCGAGTACGTCCGACCGAAGCTTCAGGTCGAGGGGCGATTCAAATTCCAGACGTTCGAAATAATCCGATTCGGTCAGGACGAGTGAGTTGTCATCCGAAAAATCACCATGAAACTTGACGACATAGGTGTGGTCCGGCTTTGCATCCGCGATATCGACCACCGAAGCGATCTTCGAAACTTCGCGTCCGCGTAGCCGGAATGCGCGCTCGAGATTGGCATCGTAGTTCGTTGTGTAGATGAGGGGAAATCCGAGATCGACGATCTGGCTGTGGACCTTCGAGGCGAGCAGCTTCTCGTCGGTTACGTTCCAACTCCTGTCCATCCAGCTGCGTAGGTCCCCGATACTCCCCCTTCCGTAGCTTGTAGAATTCTGCCACCTGTAGATAGTCGGCGCCCGGTCCGACCAGAATAGCAGGATCGAAATCCAGCTCTCTGGCCATGTGTTCGATCAACTCTCCCCATGACGGAAGACCGAGCGGCCGAGACAAGCCAGCCCCTACGAAAAGGATTACCTTGCGATCTCGAATCTCGCGCGCAAGCATATCAAGCATCGGTCTTCACCCGCAGATGATCCGCAAACGCGTTTAGGGCGATCCGGCGCATCGATATTTCGTTCTTTCCGTCTCCCATCTCCGCGAAGGTCAGCTCATGTCCATCCGGGATGAATACACAGTCCCACTGAAAGGAGCGATCACTGTGGAGCGGCGTGCAAAATTGACCCCCTTAGCGGGGTGATCGGCGTCTAAAATTGACCCCCATCATTCCAGAGTGTGAGGCGTCGCGGCTTGGACTTCCAGGCGGCGAGGATGGGGATGTTGATTGTGGAGACTATTGCCAAGATTCGCAGGGAGCACAGGGAAGGTAAGCCGATCAAAGAGATCGCGCGTGATTTACGGTTGTCGCGCAACACGGTGCGCAAGGCGATCCGTGCGCCGGAGGCGGATTTCAGCTACGAACGCAAGGAGCAGCCTCGACCGCAGACCGGGCCATTTCGCGAACGGCTGGACGAGTTGTTGGTGCAGAACGAGGAACGGCCCCGGCGTGATCGGCTACGGCTGACACGGATACACGATCTTCTGGAGCGTGAGGGTTTCACCGGCTCCTACGATGCGGTTCGGCGCTATGCGGCACGCTGGAAGCGCGAACGCCGGACCGACGGCGGCGATATGAGCAAGGTGTTCATCCCGCTCATGTTCCGGCCGGGTGAGGCCTATCAGTTCGACTGGAGCCACGAGGACGTGGAGATCGCCGGCAAGCCGATGCGGGTGAAGGTAGCTCATATGCGGTTGTGCTGGTCGCGGGCGCCGTATGTGCGGGCCTATCCGCGCGAGACCCAGGAGATGCTCTTTGACGCGCATGCCCGGGGCTTTGCCTTTTTTGGCGGGGTGCCGACGCGCGGCATTTACGACAACATGAAGACCGCGGTGACGAGCGTGTTCACCGGCAAGGAGCGGGTGTTCAACCGGCGCTTCCTGATCATGACGGATCATTATGGCGTCGAGCCTGTGGCTTGCAGCCCGGCGGCAGGCTGGGAGAAGGGACAGGTCGAGAACCAGGTCCAGACCAGCCGGGAGCGGCTGTTCAAGCCCCGGTTGCGCTTTGCCAGCCTCGAAGAGCTGAACGCCTGGCTGGAGGCCGAGTGCCGACGGTGGGCCGAGCGTTATGCCCATCCAGATCTGGAAGACATGACCATTGCGCAGGCGCTGGAGATGGAACGATCCTCGCTGCAGTCATTGGCCACGCCCTTTGACGGCTTCTTCGAGAGCGAACATGTGGCGAGCGCAACCTGCCTGGTGAGCTTCGATCGCAACCGATACTCGGTCATGGCGAGTGCGGCCCGGGAGGCGGTGCAACTGCGCGCCTATGCCGACAGGATCGTCATCCGTTGTGCAGGCCAAGCGGTTGCCGAGCATGCTCGCGTGTTCGGCCGCAACCAGACGGCGTTCAACCCTTGGCATTATCTGCCGGTCCTGATCCGCAAGCCGGGAGCATTGCGCAACGGCGCTCCCTTCCAGGACTGGGATCTTCCGCCGGCCCTGGCCCAACTGCGCCGCAAGCTGGGCAAAAGCGATGACGCAGATCGGCGCTTCGTCCGGGTGCTGGCAGCAGTGCCCGAAGATGGGCTGGAGGCGGTCGAAGCTGCCGTCCGCGAAGCTATGATGGCGGGTACGGCCAATGACGAAGTGATCCTCAACATCCTGTCGCGCCGACGCGAACCCCAGCCCACCCAGGCCATCAGCGTCCTGGTCGATCTGAAGCTCAAGCATCCGCCCATCGCCGACTGCGCGCGTTATGACATGGTGCGAGGCCTCGATGCAGCGGCATGAGATGTTGGCAGCCCTGAAGGGGCTGGGCCTAAAGGGCATGATCGCCGCGTTCGACGATGCCGTTACCAACGGCGTCCGTCGTGACCGGACCGCCATGGAGATGCTCGGCGACCTGCTCCGCGCTGAAGGCGCGCATCGAGAAGCCGCTTCGATCCGATACCGCATGACTGCGGCCAGGCTGCCGGCCATCAAGGATCTCGACGGCTTTGTGTTCGCCGATACACCGATCAACGAAAGCCTGGTGCGTTCACTCCATGCCGGTTCATTCCTGCCGGAAAGGCGCAATATCGTACTGGTTGGTGGCACCGGCACCGGCAAGACACATCTCGCGCTTGCCATCGCCGCTGCCGTGGTTCGTGCCGGGTCGAGAGGACGGTTCTTCAATACTGTCGACCTGGTCAATCGTCTGGAGGAGGAAACCCGGCAGGCCAAGGCTGGCAACCTGGCCGCCCAGATGGCCCGCCTGGACGTCGTGGTGCTGGACGAACTCGGGTATCTGCCGTTCGCCCGTTCAGGAGGGCAGATGCTGTTCCATCTGATCAGCAAACTCTATGAAAAGACCTCGGTGATCATCACCACCAATCTCGCCTTCGGCGAATGGCCGAGCGTCTTCCAGGATGCCAAAATGACAACGGCGCTGCTGGACCGCGTCACCCACCACTGCGACATTATCGAGACCGGCAACGATAGCTGGCGGTTCAAAAACCGAAGCTGAGACGAGGAAAAACCCCTTCCCCCGGACCCCCATCCCCGGCGGTTACCCCGGTGGGTCCACAGGCACCTCCCGCGGACGCCGCCGCCAGCGCTCCTGACGGCGCGCGGCGGCGTCCGCGGGTCCCTCCTATGGACTACCGGGATAACCGCCGGCACTCACAAAAAGGGGGTCAATGTTGGGCGCCGATAGGGGGTCAACTTTGCGCGCCGGTTGACAGCCCTGGCCGATCTTCACAGCCATTACGGCGATTCACCGGCAATCCTTGTTCGGACCAAAACGGGACGAAGCCTGAGCCGCTTCCGCTATCACAATGCGGAGTCCTTTTACCGGGGACTGGGGCAAGGCCTCTACGACAATGACGGCGGTGAGATGCTTTACCAGTCTGGCATTGTTGCCCAGCTCGCACTTTCCTCTCACTTGCTCGACGTCGGCTTCGCCGATGAGTGGAACGCTCGTCATATCCGGCTGGATGTCGCCAAATCGCTCGCCCATGCCAACGCGACCGGCTTTGGGCATGACTGCCCCGACATGGCGCGGCTCGCTGCCATTCTTTCCCCCTATTGGAAATGGGGCCATGCCCATCGGATCGATGTGCCATGCCCCGACAATGGCGGGTTCACGATAAGCGAGGTTCGCCCTCTGCTGAGTGCGCTGCTTGATCGCGTGCATGACGTCACCGGCCATCGCCGCCCGAACGGCTGGCGTCGCGAACAACGGGAAACCTGTTCATGATGCCGTCCATCGACAGGGAGCATCTGCCTTGGCCGGTGCATCAGGAGCTTCGTCTGATCACGGCGATGGTTTTCGACGCATTCGCCGAAACGGCAAAGGGCCGACTGTCCGAACAATATCGGTCGGGCCGCATCCTTACCCTGCTTCTGCATGGCCCTCATGCAGAGCCGGATCAGGCGCGTGCCAATCCCGGTGATGCCTTCCATCTGCTGGCGATCGTCAATCATCCCCGGCTGACGCGCAGGCAGCAGGATTGGCGGCTGGTGCGCGACCGTCTGCGCCGCGCATGGGAATTTGGCGAGATCGCCCGCCCGGTGCGGCTGACCGTCCATAGTCTCGAACAGATCAACAGCGCCTTGTCCGAGGGTATTCCCCATTTCGTGGCCATCGCGGACGAAGGTATCCCGCTCTACGAGATGGAGGGTTTCCGGTTCGCATCGCCGAGCCTGCTGCCGATGCCGGAACGGCATGCGCGGGGACAGTCCGAGTTCGCCCGCTGGCATGATCGGGCAAGCGATTTCCTGCTGGGCGCGGCCTTCTACCGAAGCGAGGGCAATGCGCCCATGGCGGCGCTGTTGCTGCATCAGGCGTGCGAACATCTTTACCAGTGTGTCCTCTGGACGATCACCCTGCATGGCCCGCGCACCCATGCGCTGGATGAACTGCGCGAGCGGGCCGAGACGCTCGAGCCGCGCCTGTCCATCGCATGGCCGCGTGCGACCCCGTTCGAGCGCCGGGTCTTCGGTTGTATCCGGCGCGCCTATGTCGAGGTGCGTTACGGCCGGTCCTATCGCATCGATCCCCACGAACTGGCATGGGCGACGGAATGCGTGACGCGACTGCGCGGCCTGACCGAACGGTTCTGCCGCGAGCGGTTGGACGACATGGTCTCGGTTCATGGAGAGGCATGTCATGGCCGACGCGCCTGACCCCGACGCCGAACGGCTCGCCGCCTACAGGAAAGCCGTCGATCGCCTGCCCGTGCTGACTCGCTTCATATTCCTGCTCGTTCGTCTGGATGCTCTGTCCTATGATGAAATCGCCCGCCGATTGTCCATCGACCCGCAGACAGTGGAATCCTGCCTCGTCGAAGCGCTCGGCATGATCCGCATCATGCTTGATGGGGCAGAACCCCGACGCCGCGACGATCCGCGCATCGCCCTTGCCGAGGCTGATCTGCATCGGCGCCATCGCGCCTATTGCGAGAAACGGTTGGCGGCCTTGGGCATCGCTGGTCCGATCCCATGGTCCGAGGATGGCGACGACGACCAGACCTTCATGCAGATGATCGTCGCGGCCATGCCTCCACGCGTTTACGACACCTTCTTCCTCAATCGCGTCGAGCAACTGAGTTACGCGCAGATTTCCAAACGCATGGGAACGTTCCAATGGATCGTGCGGCATCGCATGCTCCGCGCCATTCGCCATATCATGCGAGGTCCGGATCGGTTCGAACAGTGGTTGCGCGATTTGGCTTCCACACCTGCGACGATCAATTAGCCGATGGCATCTCCGCCTCGAACGCGCGTTTGCCTTTGCGTTGCCACAGCGCCAGCGCATTGCTCCGCTCTGGCCCTCGCAGCCTGTCGGCGACGGTGAGGAAGGCGCCATAGAGGATGGCGCGGTCATCATCGGTCAGATCGACCAATCCGGCCTTGGCGACAAGGCCGCCAAGCTCGATCAGGTGCCGCGTGCGTTCGCGGCGTTTGATGGCCCATTCGCGCATGTCGGTTCGCGCCTTTCCTGCCTCAAGCCGATGCCGCGCCGCCTTCAAGCGGGAGAGTGCCGCTCGGGCCGCGTTCAGCTCTGCCCGCAGGCTGGCGTTTCTCACCGCGAAAGAAGGCCGCGCCCGTCTTGCGCCAGACCTCCTTTGTGGCGGCGTCCTTCACCGTGGCAGCATGAAGCAGTGCGCCTGCCAGCAGATCGGCGTCGAGCGTGTCGGCTCCGCAAGCCGTCACCAGTTCGCCCAACTGGCGCACGCGGCGTTCCTTGAGCGCCTTCGCCTTGTCGGCAAGGGCCTTGAGTTCCGAATCGAAATCACGCGGTTTACGCATCGCAAAGTCTCCATTTAGTGACGATGCGCTGATGATAAGATAAACCTCGCCGCCGTGCAGTAGAGTCGTCGGGATGGTCTGACACCGCCTAGTCCCTTCCGAGAAAATGTCGAGAAGGGCGCGCTTATACGTCGTTCCGACGTGCGCTTCGCAGTAGTAAATGGATGTCGCTATGGCGATATACCATTTCTCCGTTCAGGTCATTGGCCGTGCTTCGGGCCGCTCCGCCGTCGCGGCGGCGGCCTATCGCGCGGGCGAGCGCCTGCACGACGAGCGTCTCGACCGCGACCATGACTTTCGCGCTCGCGCTGGGGTCGAGCATAGCGAAATCCTCCTGTCCGATGGCGCGCCTGAACGCTTCTCGGATCGCGAAACCCTCTGGAATGAAGTCGAGACGCAAGAGAAGCGCAAGGATGCGCAGCTTGCCCGCGAAGTCGAGTTCGCCATTCCGCGTGAGATGAGCAAGGCCGAGGGCATCGAACTGGCCCGCGATTTTGTGCAGGCCGAGTTCGTTGATCGCGGCATGATCGCCGACCTCAATGTGCATCGGGACATTGACGCCAGCGGTATGGAGAAGCCGCACACCCATGTCATGCTCACCATGCGCGAGGTTGGACCCGATGGATTCGGGGCGAAGGTCCGCGAATGGAACGAGCATGGCAATGTCGAGCTATGGCGCGAACGCTGGGCCGATCACGTTAATCAGCGCCTTGCCGAACTCGACATAGACGCCCGCATCGACCACCGCAGTTTGGCAGAACAGGGCATCGACCTTGAGCCGCAAAGCAAGATCGGCGGCCCCGCACAGCGCATGGAGCAAAAGGGCCAGCTTGCCGACCGCGCCGAGCTTCACCGCGAGATCGCGCGGGAGAATGGCGAACGCATCATCGCCAATCCCGGCATCGCGCTCGACGCCATTACGCATCAACAGGCGACGTTCACGCGCCGCGACATAGCGGCGTTCATCCACCGGCACAGCGACGGCAGGGAGCAGTTCGACGCCGCCATGAGCGCGGTACGCGGCTCGCCCGACCTGATCGCGCTGGGCAAGGACGGTCGCGGCGATGATCGGTTCACGTCACGCGACATGATCGAGACCGAGCAGCGGATGAGCCGTGCCGCCGACCGGCTTACGATGGAACGGAGCAATGGTCTCTCGGCGGCAACGACTTACGCCATTCGCGCCGCCGAGAGTGAGGGTCTTGTTCTGGGAGCAGAGCAGGAATCCGCGCTACGCCATTTAACGGACGGGCGCGGGTTGTCACTGGTGCTGGGTTATGCCGGAACCGGCAAAAGCGCCATGCTGGGCGTGGCGCGCGACGTGTGGGAAAGCGCTGGCCTCAACGTGCGCGGCGCGGCGCTCGCTGGCATCGCCGCCGAGGGGCTGGAAAATGGCTCCGGCATTGCGTCGCGCACCATCGCCAGCATGGAACATGGCTGGGCGCAGGGTCGCGACCTTCTCACTCGCCATGACGTGCTAGTGATTGACGAGGCGGGCATGGTCGGCACGCGCCAGATGGAGCGCGTCCTGTCCCATGCCGCCGACGCTGGCGCAAAGGTTGTCCTAGTGGGCGATCCGCAGCAATTGCAGTCGATCGAAGCGGGCGCGGCGTTCCGCTCGATCCATGAACATCATGGTGGCGTGGAGATTACCGAAGTCCATCGCCAGTTTGGGGGCTGGCAGCAGGACGCCACCCGGCATCTGGCGACCGGCAGGACCGGCGAGGCCATCACCGCCTATGCCGACAAGGGCATGGTCCATGCCGCCGAGACACGCGAGGATGCGCGGCGCGATCTTGTCGAACGCTGGGACCGCGAGCGGCAGGCCAGCCCGGATGCCAGCCGCATCATCCTCACCCACACCAATGCCGAGGTGCGCGATCTCAACGACGCGGCCCGTGAGGCGATGCGGGTAGCGGGCGAGCTGGGCGACGAGACCCAAGTGAAGACCGAGCGTGGCGACCGGATGTTCGCATCAGGCGACCGCATCATGTTCCTGCGCAACGAGCGTAGCCTTGAGGTGAAGAACGGCACGCTCGGCACGGTCGAGAAAGTCAGTGACGGCCATATGGCGGTGCGAACCGACGATGGACGCAGCGTGTCATTCGACACCAAGGACTATCGCGACCTCGACCATGGCTATGCGGCGACCGTCCACAAGGCGCAGGGAATGACCGTGGACAGGGCGCATGTGCTGGCAACGCCGGGGATGGATCGCCACGGCTCCTATGTCGCCCTGTCACGTCACCGGGAGGGCGTGCAGCTTCATTATGGCAAGGATGATTTTCGCGATCAGTCCCGGCTTGTCCGCACGCTCTCCCGCGAGCGCGGTAAGGATATGGCGACCGACTATTCCAAGGCTGACCCGGTGTGCGAGTTTGCCGAGCGGCGTGGGATCACGTTCGGCGAGCGCGTTGCGGAGATCGTGCGGCCCGTGGTCGAGAAAGTGCGCGGGATCTTCGATGACTTGCGCCTTGCGCTGCCCGGTCAGCAGCACGAGCCATCGGCCTCGCCCGAATCCCGGCGCGGCATGTTTGACGGTCTCGATCTTGGCCGTTTTGCTACCACGCCCGAAAATGGTCCTGCCCGCCAGCAGCAGCGCAACCACGACCAGCAGCCACGCCGCGCGGGCGGTGTGCGTGGCGCAGTGGAGCGTTACGCCAAGGCGCTCGACGCGATCCAGCAAACCCGCGCGCAGGGATTGGACGCCATGCCGCACCAACGCGAGGCGCTGGACCGTGCAAGGAATGCCCTGAACTCGCTCCGGCCCGAAGGCGCATCGGACCTCGACACCGCGCTGCGCAGCAGCCCGGAGCTTGTCCGCGAGGCCGCCGAAGGGCGCGGCCAGGCCGCCATGCGGGCGATGCAATTGGAGACGGAAATCCGCATCGATCCCTACAGCCGAGCCGACCGCTTTCTGGAGGGTTGGCAGCAATTGCAGCGCGCTCATGACGAGCTTGTCCGCGACGGCAATTTCCGGGGGGCGAAGACTGCCGCGCAGCAAATGGCCGACATGGCGAAAAGTCTTGAGCGCGACGCCCAGCTTGAGTCGGTGCTGGGCCTGCGCAGCCGCGAGCTTGGGTTGGAGGTTGGTCAGCAGATGGGGCGCGGCCTCTCCCACGACCTCGCATCCTCCATCCCCTTCGATCACGGCCACGACATCAGCCGAGGCATGAGCCGCTAACCCCAAGGAGACAAAGATATGGACGACGAAGAACAATCGCTGCTCAACGAGCCGGAACCGGACACCCGGCCCGACGCGGCGGCCGAGGCGTTCGCGGCATTGTCGCAGCGCGTGGCCGGGATGGAGGAACGGCTGGACGGGCGTATGGCGATGATGACCCGCGCGCTTGAGCATATCGCCATCGAGAGACAGAGTATCGAATTTCCCGACTACAGCTCGACGCTTGCCAAGATGGGCGGGCACCTCGCCAGCATCGCCGCGCAGACCAAGGCGATGCAGGAAGCGCCCGCCTTGCAGATGACCCCGGAGAGCATGGCCGAACGAATCACCGAGGCCGCGAAGACGGCGCGGGAGACAGACAAGGCCGCCATGAGCAAGTCGCTCGACCTTCACCACCGCGCTTATGCTGATCTTGGCGAAGCCATTGGCAAGGTCCGCACGAAGACACAGCAGCATAGGCACATGCTATACACCGCCATGGGCACGGCGCTGGCCGTCTCGCTCTTGTGGCTGCTCTATCCGGGCTGGGCGGCCGGTATCGGCCCGCAAAGCTGGCATTGGCCGGAGGGCACCGCACGTCGGGTGCTGGGTGACGCCACCGCGTGGGATGCCGGTATCCGGCTCATGCGCTCTGGGAACCCCGAAGGCTGGCAGGCGATCGTGAATGCCGCCGATATGGTCCGCGAGAACCGCGATGCCATCGCGGCCTGCCAGAAGGCGGCTGCAAAGGCCAAGCAACCGGTGCGCTGCACGATCACAATAGCGCCGCAGCCGATCCGGCGGTGAAGGCGAGCCACTTCGATTTAGCTGCCCGATATGCTTGCGCTTGCGTGACGACGTCGGCGACTTTTTCGCGGCTGTTCACCTTAAACAGGTGATAGACTCCTTGGATAAGCCAGCGTGGCAGGGCGGTGGCAAGCAGTCGAACAGCCAACGCCGAACTTAGCCCTCTCTGATTGGGGCTTCCTGGGTCAAGCTGCTTCCTCGATTTCGTGATCGTTCCCATGGATCACTCGCTTCTCTCTGCGGTCGGCGCGTGGCCGCCGCATAATGGGGTCATGGAGAGCAAGCCGTCTCAGTCTGTTTCGCGACCTTCAGGCGTTGCTGAGGTTCGAGACTCTAAGCGAGATCGTTTTGCCCTTCGTCCCCATGGGAACGACAACTCCCCGCTTTGTCAGGCGGGTTCCGGTTTGCGCCTCCTCACGCTTCCCGCGCTACTGGCGCTTTGCCCCAGCGGAACGCGCTTTGATCGCTCCACATGCGGTGCATGATGACAGTGAGCTTGCGGGCAACGGCAACGGCAACGCGGGCTTTCGCCATGCCGCGCCGCTTTGCAATGTTCATGCCCCACGCCTTGAGCGCCGACCATTTCTTGCATCGGGTCAGTAAAGTATGGGCTGCCTCATACAGTAAAATGCGGGCAAGTTCGTCACCGCACCGGCTGACGCGACCCTGAATATCGGTTTCGCCCGATTGATATCGTTTCGGGGTGAGACCGAGAGCCACCGCGCCCGCGCAGGCCGGAATCCAGCACTTCGGAAATCACACTGTCAGGCGACATGCTTCGGGCCCGCGTCAGGCTCGCCCATCCGCCGGTTGCCCGATAGTCGTCCAGACTCAGCGGCCGGGTGCGGCCAGCCCGCGAGAACGTCAGCCGCTGCTGGCGTTTGATGAACGGATGCTCGGCAATGCGGCCAATTGCCTTGGCACTGGAACCGTTGAGAATTGTGGCAACATCTTCGGGAGCGATAGGCCCGAAGCCCATGCCGTCCACCTCGGCCAGCGGTTCCAGCCAGTGCATGCCCCAGGACGAAACTCGTTCAACCGTACAACCAGCCCGCTCCAAAGCCCGCGCGACAGCATCCGCACCGCATGCCATGGCCAAGGCGTCGTCAGAGATCCGCTCCGTTGTCATGCGCGTTCGACCAGCCGGACTAATTCTGCTTGGTCTAGCCGTGCATGAAGATCGTCGCCTACCCGTGCTGCAGGGCCGACACTGCACAGACCGAGGCAATATACGGTCGCCAGCTTGACTCGGTCACCTGCCGCCACCTCAGCCGCTCCGAGCAACGCCTCTACCCCACGCGCCTTGCAGGCTTCAGCACGGCAGAGTTGCACAACTGGCCGAGGATCGGCACTGGCCGTGAAGTCATGAGAAGCTGACAACTCCATGCACTTCGGCGCGACTGAGGTTGAGCGCCTTGGCAACAACAGCCTCCGCTTCGGGGGAGACGCATCCGAAAGCCGCTTGCACATCGTGTAGGATGGGAAGCAGCGGCCCTTCCCTGCGGATGTGCTGCGCGATAATGTCGTCCAGAACCGTTGCAGCGATCATCTTGCGAACATATCCTTCAGAGGCATGCTTGTGTCCGCCAGTCGTTCGACCGGAATTTGCGCGCCGGCGACGACCAGTGCCTTCCCTTGTGCAAAATCCCGGACCGAGTTTACGCAATCGAGGGCGATCACGCGTTCTCTACGAAGATAAACGATCGAAAACGCGCCGCCATCCATGTCTCCCCGGATTACAGTCTGATCGTGACCCATCGAAAGGCCGACGGTCTGGATACGTATGTCGTATTGGTTGGACCAGAACCAGGGGACGTTATGATACCCTTGGCAGCTTCCCGCGATGCAATCAGCCACTACTTTTGCCATGTCGACGGCATTCTGGACGGACTCAAGCCGGACCGTGGCACATCCGGCATAGGTATTGCGATGTGCTGCACAGTCCCCGATGGCGAAAACGTCAGGCAGCGACGAACGGCAGTACTCGTCCACTTCAACACCGTTGCCACACCTTGCCCCCGCTGCCTTCAGTGGTTCGACCTCGGGATCGATCCCAATCCCGGCAACCACGAAGTCGCAGTCAACCCGGGAGCCATCGGCCAGGCGCACCGCATTCACTTTCGCTTGGCCTTCGAATTCATGAATCTTCGCGCCCAAGCGGATGTCCACGCCATGCGAGCGATGGACGGATTCAACATATCGCGAAAGTTCCACACCGGCAGCTCGCGCCAGCACCCGATCGAGTGCTTCTACCAATGTCACTTGCTTGCCCGACTTGGCCAACACCGCCGCCGCTTCAAGGCCGATGTAGCCACCACCGATCACCGTGACACGTGATGCCTGGGTGGCTTCATCCTTGAGCCGGTTCGCGTCGCCGAGCGTTCGGATCGTCAATACGTTGGCATCCCGGCCTTTGGCCTGAGAGAGTCGGCGGGGCGAGCCACCTGCCGCCCAGACCAGCTTGCGGTAGCCTAGTTCTAGGCCATCGCGTGTGGTGACGTTGTGCCTATCTGGATCAACCGCCACAACTCTTTTGTTTAGAATGAGCGCAATACCTTTTTCTTCCCAGAAAGCTGGCGGGCGGATTCGGAGTCGTTCCGCGGATTTCTCGCCCGAGAAATACTCCTTTGACAACGGCGGCCGCTCGTAAGGAAACTCGCACTCATCGGTGACAATCGCAATTGTGCCTGCAAACCCGCTCTGGCGCAGGGTAATAGCCACCTGCGCGCCGCCGTGGCCACCTCCGACGATAACCACGTCGAGTGTCGGGATTGCATCTTGTCCCATTGCCACCCGATCAGTCTTCAGGCGCGATGCGAACGCTCATACCGCCATGCTCATTTGCGAGCATGATCTGGCAGGACAGGCGAGAATTTGGTTGCCGATGATGGGAACTATCGAGCAGATCATCTTCATCAGCCGAAGCGGTCTGATCGGTACCCTCAGGTCCATGTTCCACATAAACGTGGCAAGTCGCGCACGAACAGCAGCCTCCACAAAGCGCGAGCAACTCGTCCGCTCCGCTATCGCGCAGCGCTTCCATCAGAGAAACGCCGGTTTGTGTCGGTATCGTCTTTTTTTGGCCTGAGAGATTGGTCAAATGAACTTCAATCATTGTCCTAGTCCGCCTTTCAGTTTCTCTGCGCATTCTGAAATGCTTGGCCCATGGCGCTGCGGTTGCATCGACATGGAAGCCCGCGCCTTTTCCGGAGTCATAGCCTTCGTGATCGGTACATCGTCGCCGGGCGGGCTCGTATCGGGGGCCACTAATATCACTCCATGTTCAGCGCAGGCGGCCCGGTATTCGCCCTTTTCGGACACTCGCATGAGTGCAGGTCAGCCCCGAAAGATACCATAGCACCGGGAGCCTCGCTCCCGGTGCATGGTCCGGCACGAAGACCGAAAAGGCCATCGGGGTGCCAGTGGCAGCGCTCAGGTGAGTATAGACCCCCTGCGCGCCGCCGTGGCTGCGATTGATGCTGACCTGCTCGAATCATGGCTGGTGCCGCTTCACAACCTTATACGAAGGTGTACGCGTTGCCTGCCGGATCGCGAAGATATCCATCATAGGCACCCGGCAAGTGATTGCGCGGACCGGCAGCGCCCTCGTCCGTGCCGCCTGCAGCGAGGTCCGCAGCGTGGAAGGCATCGACATCGGCGGGGCTGGCGGCAGCGACGCCGATCCTCGCACCGTTGCTTGACGGCGCGCCGCCGTTGCCCGGCTTCAGCATCAGGAACGCCGCCTTGTCCTTGCCATGGAGCACGCAGACATCGCCAAACGGCCCCATGTTCTTGACGCCAAGCGGTGCCAGCGCCGCGTCATAAGGATAGATCACTTGTGCCAACGCAGGCGTGCGAAAACGCGCCGTCACCGGAAATAACGCTCATCAAAATTCTCCTTCAGGATTTGGGTCTGATTTCAGAACGCCACGACGCTGCGGATCGAGGTGCCGGCGTGCATCAGATCGAAGGCGGTGTTGATCTCCTCCAGCCCCATGACGTGGGTGATCATCGGGTCGATCTCGATCTTGCCGGCCATGTACATGTCGACGATCTTGGGCACGTCGCTGCGGCCCTTGGCTCCGCCGAAGGCGGTGCCGCGCCAGTTGCGGCCCGTCACCAGCTGGAAAGGGCGGGTGGCGATCTCCTTGCCGGCTTCGGCGACCCCGATGATGATCGAGGTGCCCCAGCCGCGATGGCAGGCCTCGAGCGCGGTGCGCATGACCTCGGCATTGCCGGTGGCGTCGAAGGTATAGTCCGCCCCGCCGTCGGTCAGCTCGACCACCTTGGCGACCGTCTCCTCGCGGCTCAGGCCCTTGGAGTTGAGGAAGTGGGTCATGCCGAACTTGCGGCCCCATTCCTCGCGCGCGGGGTTGATGTCGACCCCGATGATCCGGTCCGCGCCGGCCAGCCGCGCGCCCTGGATCACGTTGAGCCCGATCCCGCCAAGCCCGAAGACCACGACGTTGTCGCCGACCTGGACCTTGGCGGTGTTGATAACCGCGCCGACCCCGGTGGTAACCCCGCAGCCGATATAGCAGGCGCTCTGGAACGGAGCGTCGTCGCGGATCCTGGCGACCGCGATCTCGGGCAGGACGGTGAAGTTCGAGAAGGTCGAACAGCCCATGTAGTGAAAGATGGTCTCGCCCTTGTAGGAAAAGCGGCTGGTCCCGTCGGGCATCAGGCCTTTCCCCTGGGTGGCGCGGATCGCGGTGCACAGGTTGGTCTTGCCCGAGAGGCACGACTTGCACTGGCGGCATTCGGGCGTGTAGAGCGGGATCACGTGATCGCCCGGCTTGACGCTGGTCACGCCCGCGCCGACCTCGCGCACGATCCCCGCACCTTCATGGCCGAGCACCGAGGGGAAGATGCCCTCCGAATCGAACCCGTCGAGCGTATAGGCATCGGTATGGCAGATGCCGGTCGCCATGATCTCGACCAGCACTTCGCCG
Organism: Sphingobium sp. 15-1; assembly: GCF_013375535.1. GTDB lineage: Bacteria > Pseudomonadota > Alphaproteobacteria > Sphingomonadales > Sphingomonadaceae > Sphingobium > Sphingobium aromaticivastans. The sequence continues at coordinate 521,953 of NZ_JABXJG010000001.1, read as the reverse complement.
GCCTTGGGGCCTTCGAAATCGAGCTCGACGATTTCGAGCGGCTTCTTCGCTTCGAACGCAACGGCGGCGCGAGTCTTCATCTATAGTAACTTTCTGTATTTGAAATGATATGAGCGCGCGTCAGATGGTCACCAGGTAGTTGGTAAACCCGCCATCACCCGAAGATACGCCATTGATAGCCTCGTTGATGGAATCGAGCGGCCAGCTTTTCGGCTCGAGCACGGACAGGTTCACGGCCCCACCTTCGATCAGGCGAGCCATCTCCAGTCCCTCGGCTGCGGTGAACCAGACCGATCCGATCAGCTCCATCTGCTCGTCCATCCACCATTTCACATCAATGCCGAGCTCGCCCGACGTGCCACCGATGTTGACGATCCTGCCCCCGCGGCGAACGCCGCCGATTGCATCCTTCATGGATTCGAGCGAGGCCTTTGCCCCCAGCGTATCGAGCATCAGGTCCGCTCCGACGCCGCCCGTACATTGCTTCACCCAGTCGGCAGTGGAACCAGTCCGGTTGGAGAAAGTGTCGATCCGTTCGGGCGCCAGCTGCTTGAGCCGGGCCAGCAATTCCTCGCCCCGCGCCACCGCATAGATTTTGCCGATCCCCAGAGCGAGCGCGAACAGGGTTGCGCCTACGCCCAGCGTTCCCGTCGCTCCGTTGATGATGAGCGACCTTCCGGCAAGCGGACCGCACTTCTTGAGCGCCGCGTAGGAGGTACCTAGATAGCCGAACCGCGTACCGTGCCCCAGCGCGACATTGTCTGGAAGCTTGACCAACGCTTCCTGCGGCGCGCACATATACTCGCAAAATCCGCCCTCGGGGTACAGGCGGAACATCTCCAGGCTATTGGGATTGTAGCCGAAATAGCCGCCCAAGGTCCAATACTGGCAATGCTGGGGCCTGCCCGACAGGCAAGCATGGCATGTCCGGCAGGACCGCCCGGGATTGACGTAGACTCGGTCGCCGGGCCGATAGCCGATGACCCTATCACCAACCTGATGGACGACCCCGACCGCGTCCAGGCCGAAAATGGCGGGCAATGGCGGCAGAGGCATTTGCGGATACCAAGTCTGCCAGTTCGCCAGGACATTGGCGAGGTTCGGCACCATGCCGCATCCCTGCACATGGACGACAACATCCGTGCCAGTTGCCATCGGCTTTTCGACAACGTCGATACTCATCGGCTTGCCGACTTGGTGTAAGCGCGCGGCGCGCATCGTTCCGACCATATCCTCCCAGACCTTTCTTCTTGCTCATGTGGAGTTGCCATCCCGAAACGAGTCAGGTGGCTTGACGTGCCTCTAGATATTCAGATACCCTCTAGTATGTCAACTGCTGTTCAGTTAAGAGAAGGAAAGAGCATGTCCATACTCGACGATCCGCAGCAAATTCTGCGCATCCTGTGCGGCATCTGGTTCCTGCCGCATCTGATCGGCAAGGTCATGCATGCGGATTTGGCTTACCTCACTTTTGAAAAAGCCGGCTTCAAACCGGGGAAACTGTTTCTCTATCTCACGGTTGCGCTGGAAGGGTTGGCCATGATCGGACTTGTCGCGGGAATCGAATCGCGCATCGCTGCAGGTCTGGCCGTGTTCGTGCTTGCCGGGGCTGGATTTGCCGTCGTCCGGATCAATGGGTGGAATTGGCGCTGGCAGAAGCAGGGACCGGAATTCATCTTATTTTGGGCGATTTGTTGTATGGTTTCCGTACTTTAAGCAGCTTTCCGGATCGCGCCTAAGACAATATGGAGGCGATTGACGGAGGAGCTTCCTCATTCTAAATACCAAACAGTATCTCATATTTGGCAGGGAGAGGCCGCAATGTCGCATGATTCACTCACCGGCGAAAACCTGTTCAAGGATCCCTATCCGGTTTACGCGCGGTTGCGGCGCGAGGCGCCGGTAGCCCTGTTCGAAGGAACCCACGAATATTTCGTCACGCGCTGGGAAGATTGCCAGACTGTCGGCGCCAACGACGCCGTCTTTGGGCCATCCGATTCCGATAGCCGCCCGGAGGCGCGCGTTTTCGGCATGCCCAACGTGTTGTCGATGTCAGGCCCCGAGCATCAGGCGCTGCGTGCCGGGATCGACTATGAAGTCCAGCAGCAGCGCGTGGATGGCTATATCGAAGAACTGGCCCGACCGATCGTGAAGGGATATATTCAGGCCATTCGCAGCCGGGGCGAAGCCGACCTGACGCAGGAGCTTTTCGAACCAATTAGCGTACGGCTGATCGGTGATCTCATTGGTCTGAAGGATGTACCGAACGAAATCTTACAATCGTGGTTCCATGCAATCAACGGCGGACTTCAAAACACGGTGGCCCAGGATCAGGCCGTGTGGGAGCGGTGCGACAAGGCCATTGCCGAAATCGACCAGATCATGGGCGCCATGTATGAGAAGGTCTGTGCGAAGCCCGACAGTTCGCTGTTCTCGCATGTTGTTCATGGCGGATTGCCCGAAGGTCAACGCCGTTCCTTTGCTGAAATCATGCCGACCATGCGCGTCATCATTCTTGGCGGGTTGCAGGAACCCGGCCATGGCGCGGCCAATGCCGTCTACGGACTGCTGGGTGATCCGGAACAGTCCGCATTGATGCACGCCGAACCTGCCGAATGGGCTTTGAAAGCCTATGACGAAGGTCTGCGCTGGATCGCACCGATTGGTGTCACCCCCCGCGTCGCTTACCGCGATTTTGAGTTGGCGGGCACAAAGATCGCGGAAGGTTCTTCGGTGGCTATCGTTCTGGCCTCAGCCAATCGTGACGAAACACGTTGGGAGGATGCCGAAGGCTTTGACATGAGGCGCAAACGGAAGAGTCATGCCGCATTCGGTTATCGCCCGCATTTCTGTTCCGGTCACTATCTCAGCCGGGCAGCCGGGCGGATCGCCCTGATGGAAACCTTCAAATCCATGCCGAACCTTCGCCTGGATGAAGACAAGCCCGTCCATGTCAAGGGATGGCGCTTTCGCGGCGTGACTAACCTCCCAGCACGCTGGGACGCCTGATGATCATCGATTGTCACGGCCACTACACGACCGATCCGGCAAGCCACAACGCCTTCAGAGCCAGTCAGCTCGATTGCTTCGGGAAGGGGCTCGCCTCTCCAGTCTATCCCGAGATCTCCGATGACGAAATCATCGAATCGATCGAGTCGAACCAGTTGCGGGCCATCCGCGAGCGCGGTGCCGACCTGACGATTTTCTCTCCCCGCGCAGTCGGCATGGGCCATCACGATGGCGATGAGGCCACGAGCAAGATATGGACACGCCATTGCAATGATCTGATCGGGCGCGTGGTCGATCTGTTCCCGCGCAATTTCGCCGGTGTCTGCCAATTGCCGCAGTCACCTGGCGTTTCGATCGCTCATTCGATCGAGGAACTCGAACGTTGCGTGCTCGAACTCGGATTCGTTGGCTGCAATCTGAATCCCGATCCATCAGGGGGACACTGGAATGGGCCGCCACTGACCGACCGGGCCTGGCATCCCTTCTTTGAAAAGATGGTGGAACTGGACGTACCCGCGATGGTGCATGTTTCCGGCAGCTGCAATCCCAACTTCCATGCCACGGGTTCGCACTATCTGAACGCCGATACCACGGCATTCATGCAATTCCTGGAAGGTGATCTGTTTCGCGATTTTCCGACGCTGCGCTTCGTCATCCCACACGGCGGCGGCGCGGTTCCCTATCATTGGGGGCGGTTTCGCGGCCTGGCCGACCGCCTGGGGAAACCGGATCCGCGCGAACATGTACTAGGCAATGTATTCTTCGACACCTGCGTATATCATCAGGCTGGCATCGACCTTCTGTTTCGGGTGATCCCCGTAAAGAATATTCTCTTCGCATCCGAGATGTTTGGCGCGGTGCGTAGCGTCGATCCCGATACCGGGCATCACTATGACGATACAAAGCGCTACATTGATGCGCTGGATATTGACGAGAGCGACAGGCGAGCGGTGTTCGAAGGCAACGTTCGGCGCGTCTACCCGCTGCTTGATCGCAGGATCGCGGAACTGAAACTGTCATAGCGCCCCCGGATCAGATTCGGTGAAAGGAAATCCCGATTGAGTGGAAAGCCCATCATCGCGATCATTGGCGCCGGGCAGATGGGCTCGGCGATCGGCGCGCGGTGCCTGGCTTATGGCGCTGCGGTGATCACGCCGCTCTCAGGTCGTAGCAAGGCAAGTTGTGACCGCGCCCGGCTTGCCGGGATGCAGGCCTGTGAATTCGATGAGCTGCCGAGCGCCCGGTGGATAGTGTCGATCGTGCCGCCCGCCGAGGCGCAGCGCGTCGCCGATCAGGTCGCCCCGTTCCTCGCGAAACGGGGGCCTCTCTTTATCGATGCCAACGCGCTCGCTCCCGCGACCAAGTGCGCCATGGCGGCGCGTATTGAGGCTGGCGGAGGGTATTTTGTCGATGGCGCGATCATCGGCCATCCCCCACGCGCGGGTGAGACCGGCCCCAGATTCTACCTGAGCGGAGAGTTTGCGCCCGAGGCTTTGGCGCTGCGCGATCTGGGTATCGATTTGCGCGTTCTGGAAGGGGCGATCGGAACAGCCGCAGCCCTCAAGATGTGCTATGCAAGCCTCAACAAGGGCATCACGGCACTCACCAGCGCCGCATTGCTTGCAGCCGATCGCTCCGGCATCGCTGACCCGCTCATGGATGAGTGGAACATCAGCCAAAGCTTCATCCGCGATCGGGCGCGGCAATCGGTCCCGGCGATGTATCCCAAGGCCCACCGCTGGATCGCCGAGTTCGAGGAAATAGCAGATTTCGTGGGCAATGAAACCGCCGAAGGGCATATGTTCAGTGCGCTGGGAGAGTTCTTCGCGGAACGCGCATCCAGCAAGGCCCAGGACACCGAACTGGCCAGGATCAAAGCGATCCTCGATCACGACATTCACCCGGAGCAATGAACATGTCTGAATTTCGACCGGTACTCTATCTCAAGGCGTCGTGTCCCTTCTGCCTGAAAGTGGCGGCGTTCCTGTGTGAAGCCGACTTGCTCGACGGCTGTGATATGCGTGAATTCTGGCCAGGCGACGAACGCGAACAGCCGATCCGTGCCGAACTAGCCGCGCATCTGGAAACCGTCACTTTACCGGCGATGCAGTATGCGCCAGACGCTTACATGACCGAATCCGATGCGATCATACAGCACTTCGCCGAACAGTCCGGCATTGATCCGGACGCCCTCCCGTTTTTTCAATATGTGGTTTCCGGACCGATGCGGCGGATGCGCGAACAGTTCATGGAGATCAGGCGGCTTAGCCAGGAGGCCGTTCCAGTCGCCTGACCCAGGATCAGGAGATCCGGTCGCCATAGGCGAGATGGAGCGAACCGAGGGCCAATCGCACCAGATCGCCAACGCCCGGCCCTTCGCCCTGACCGAAGGCGGAAGCCGCGCCGTAGGTCAGTTCCAACACCATCGCGCCCAGCAATTCCGGTTCCGACTCCGGCCAGTTCGGCACCAGCGCCATCAGCAACTCGCCTACGCCGCGCCACTGCTCGCGGAACAGCGAGGCATGGCGGCTGGTGAATGTCGCCTCGCGGCGAGCCTGACGGAACAGTTCCAGGGGCAAGATACCCCAGGTTGGATCGGACGATTTATCGACGGACCAACCCGCTACCCGTTCGATTATCTCTCCCGGTGCTTCCACGCCTTCCAGCAGGCGGGCTATCTCAACCACATCCTGCCCAGCATGACGTTCCAGCAATTCGAGGAAAAACTCGTCCTTGCTTGAGAAGTTGGAATAGAAGGCACCCTTGCTGTAGCCGGCGGCATCCGTGATCTTGTCGATCGAAGCGCCTTCATAGCCTTCGCGCGCGACGACCTGTGGCGCATATTCCAGCAGACGTGCCCGCGTGAGCGCCTGGCTTTCCTCCCGGGTCAATCGCGCCAATTTTAGCTCCTTCTTGAACCATATAAGATACTATAAAGTATCTCGCATAAGCCCGCATGGGAGCATTGCCAATAGTTCAGCGCGCCATTCCTGTCAGGCTATGGCAGACCCGAGATATAAAGGGACGAAAACACCTGTGGCCGCCGTGCGTTGTTCGGCTTCGAGCAGCCGCGCCTGGATCATAAGATCGATCGTGGCGTCGAGCGCCTTCCCGGTCACCGCCATGCCGCGGGGCCACATCCCCAGATCCCGCATATAGATGAAACCCCGCCGTGCGAGGTCAGGACTGTCCTTGGTCGTGATTTCCTGAAAAATCGCCACGCATTCGGCCTCGTTAGCTGGATCATTCACGAATTCATGGGCCTGACACAGTGCCCGCAGCAGCCTCGCCAGAACGGCACCATGGGCCGCGAGCCATTCCGAGCGACCGATCAGCGCCGCGAACACGATCTCGGGAATGTAGTCTTTGACCTCGCCGAGCAGCGAATAACCCTGGTCCTGTGCCATAAAATTCCACGGGGCGGGTTGCGGTGCAGCGTCGATTTCGCCCTTTTGCAAGGCTTCCCAGCGGGTGGTGTGGATACCGGCCAGCGCGAATTCATAGTCACCGGGATAATTCAGACCGTGCTTGGCGAGCATGATCTGGGTGTAGATGGCCGTGCCTTCGGTCAGGGAAGAGGTGCCGATCTTCTTGCCGCGCAGGTCGGCGATTGATTGGATTTCCGGCCGGGCTACCAGTGACATCGGCAGGCGGTTGGAATTGGAGGCTACAATACGCAGGGACCCTCCCGCGACAAAATCGCTGACCGCGCCTTCGGGCGGTGTGATCGCCAGCTCCGCTTCACCGTCGGCAACCGCCCTGGTCGCCCTGTCGACACTGCCGAGACGCTCCAGCTCAACTTCGATGCCAACCTCTGCGAATAACCCTTTGCGGATCGCGACGAACACCGGGAGCCAGTTGAATCCCTGCGCCCCGCCAACCAGTTTCAGCCTGTCTACCGCCATTTCAGTGCTCCTTCACACAAATCCTTGCCACGCCATTCGGATACCTAATGGTATTTGAATGGCGTGGCAAGGATTTGTGCAACTTGCGGTGCAGGCTGGTGCCAGTTCTTCTCTCCGCGCGCCCTCTGCGTATCGTCACGGTTGCCTGTTTGTCCGCAACCTCTGGACTTGCCCGTTTCGAAAGCCCCGGATACCAAGCAAAAGAAGGAGGTCCTGACCTTCGTTTCCACATAAAAGCTTCATCGAAAGAATTCAGTAGCGATCTGGCATTTTGAGTTTGTTGTCCGCGCTGTAGCTGCTGATTGGATAAGGCAGCATCTGGCAGTTCCATGCGTCCCACTTGATTCGCAGTTCCTGTAGCTTGTCCGGAAATTTATCATTCAGGACGGCGCGTTCGCGCGGCTCATGAACGATGTCGAACAGGTGCTCCTTGCCACCGAGCCTGAGATACTTCCACTTGCCGTCGCGAACGGCGGCCTGTTCGTGCGATTTCATGCGCCAGAACAGCGTCCGGTCGATCGGAGCCTGGGCGCCGATTAAGTGTGACGACAGATCTGCTCCATCGAATTCACCGGCTTTCCACGACCCTCCGGCAATCGATAGCAAGGTAGGCAGGAAATCCATCGACATCATGACCTGATCGCTTAGGCGCCCACGCGCGATCCGCCTGGGCCATTGGAACAGGATTGGCGTGCGAATGCCGCCTTCCAGAAGCTCTCCCTTCATTCCTGTGAAGGGCCAGACATCGGAAAAACGCTCGCCGCCGTTGTCACTGGTGAAGACAATGATCGTATTATCGAGTTCGCCCAATTCACGCAGCGTCGACAGAACCTTGCCGACATTGTCATCCATGGCGGCGATCATGCGCGTATAGACTTCGCGGGTGCCTCCGTCGTAATGGAAAAAGTCCTTGATCCGGCGCGCTTCCTCCTCATCCTCGCGTCCCTCCCACGGCCAGTGAGGCGCCGTGAAGTGCAGAGAGAGGAACAGCGGTTTCGTCTTTTTGCGAATACGTGTAACGGCCTCGTCTCCAAACAGGTCGGTCATATAGCCGACCCTCTCGATTTCCTTGTTGCCATCGAACAGGCCCGATCCGATGTCCTTGCCACCCATGACGGAGTGGTGGCGGAAATAATCCGCCCCGCCGTGAATGATACCGAAAAAATGGTCATATCCCTGCGCAAGAGGCAGGCTGCCCGGCGCATGGCCCAAATGCCATTTGCCAACCAGTGCAGTTTCATATCCCTGGGCGCGCAGCACCTCGGCGATTGTACGCCTCTCCGCGGGAACGCCGATGCCGTCAGGTGTTACGAGGCCGAGAGGCTCTTCGAGGCCGATCGGAAAGCGGTACTGGTAGCACCCTGTGAGCAGGGCGGTTCGCGTGGGCGAACAGACCGAGCTGTTGGCATATCCATGGCGCAGCAGCATGCCGTTTTCGGCAAGCGAGTCGATGTAGGGCGTCTTCACATCGCGGGCACCGGTGCAGCCAAGGTCACCGTAGCCAAGATCATCGGCCATGATAAACACGATGTTGGGCAGTTCGTCTCGCGATGCACCGTGCACGGGCCAGGCAACGCCGCCTGTGGTGGCAACTGCGGTAAGACCCGCTAATAGCTTGCGGCGACTGACAATCATAAGCTCGTCTCCTTCCTGCTTACGAGACCTGTTGCTCTGCTGCGATCAGCCGGTCGATCACGCGCCGGGCGCGGCCCGAGCCGTTGTCATTGGGCAGCAACACGGGACGAAGTTCCATCATGTCACGCTTGCCGATGACCGACTGCTGCGCCTCGATGATCGGCTTGTCCTCGGTGGTGAAGGCGATTTCGGCAAGGCCGAGCAAGGTCTGGCTCAGCTCTTCGTCATCGATCTGGAAATCGCGTGCCGAACCCCAGAAATAGTGGGTGGTCCATTCCGTTTCAGGGGTGATGAGGTTGGGATTGCAGGTGTTCCAGCCATCCTCGCGAGTGGCACCTTCCGGGGTGACACCATAGATCGTCACCATGGCGCCGGGCGGGTCGGAGCGCATTTCAAGCCAGTGGTCGACCTTCTCCGGAATACCCGGAACGGCGGCGAAGAACGCTGGCGTCGTCATTCCCGAGCAGGTGAGCTTCGTCCAGATCGTGCCGCTATCCTCACTTACCTTGAAAATTTCCCGCGCCATCTCGCGCGGCTCCAGCGTCTTCACATGAATGAACGAGGCGTGAGAAAGATCGGTCAGGTTATCGAGCATCAGCAAGTAGCTGGCCTCGATCTTGAGATAGCCATGGATCGCAGCGTAATTTTCGCGGTCGGTCATCCAGTGGAAATCAGGGATTGATGCCGGATCGGCCGCGTCAGCGTCGCCCATCCAGATCCACACCATGCCCCAGGCTTCATGAAGCGGGTAGGTTCGCACCTTGGCGGCGGCCGGTATGTTGCCGGCCCCGTTGGGGTTGTCCGTGCACTTGCCCGAACAGTCAAACCGCAGGCCGTGATAAAGGCATTCCACTTCGTCGCCATGCAGGATGCCCATGCTGAGTGGGGCGAAGCGGTGCGGGCAGGCATCGGCCAGGGCAACCGGGGTTCCGTCCTGCCTGCGGAACAGCACCACCGGCTCGTTCAGATAGCGCCGCGCAACCAGCTCGCGGCCAAGGTCCGAACTCCAAATTGCGGCATACCAGCAGTTAAGGGCAAACGTCATTTTGTCTCTCCATCATCCCATTCGCAGTGCCGTTTTCGGCTTTAGACGTAGCGTAATCCCTTGCGCGCGAGCCTGTCGCGCATGGCGTTCACGTCGAGGCTTAGCTCCCCTGCCGCGTATCGAACACGCTTCTCCGCCTCATTCGCGGCGCGCGCCGTTGCAGCTGACAGCACATCCTCGGCCGATTCCCGGGGTACGATACAGACTCCATCCTCATCGGCGATGACCGCATCGCCAGGCTGGATCAGGACGCCGCCGCAAATGATCGGCATCTGGACTTCGCCTAGCGTTTCCTTGACCGTTCCCTGGGCACAGATCGCTTTCGCCCAAACCGGGAACCCCATTGCGCGCAGATCGGCCACATCGCGGACACCCGCTTCGATCACCAAGCCGCGCAATCCGCGCGCCATTGCCGACGTCGCCAGCAAGTCGCCGAAATAGCCGTCATCGCAAGGCGAGGAAGGCACGACCACCAGCATGTCGCCTTCCCGGGCCTCCCCCAGTGCGACATGAATCATCCAGTTGTCACCCGGGGCGACCAAACATGTTAAAGCTGTGCCGCAGGCAGCGGCGGGAAAGATCGGCCGTAGGGACGCCGGGAGCAAGCCGCGGCGCCCTTGTGCCTCATGCACAGTAGCCACACCAAGCGCGCCAAGTGCCTCAACCACATGTGGGGCAAGTCTCTGCACCGATGAGGACACCCTACCGGGTAACATCATAATCCGACCTCCCAAAACCAGACTTGACAGCTTAAATACCACCTGGTATCTCAAAGTCAACGGTATGTATAAGATGGTGGCAGAAAGCTCGCCGGGAAGAGGGGATTGCATGGCGTGCAGCGCCTTATCCGATCGGCGCCCAAGGAAGCTGATCCGGCGCACAGCCAGGGCCGATGAGTCGCTGTCATGATCCAGCAGATCCCCTGTCGATGCTCCGACTATGCGCAACCCGGCAACCCGATGGGCGTAGTGGCGATCTGTGACTTCCGGAGGCTGACTTAGAAGCTTGGCTGCATAAGACGTAGAAATTGGAGATTTTCGAACAAGCGAAAACAAAAGGGAGAGGTGAAATGATTACTAATCATAAAACTCTATTTGGCAGCATTTCAGCGATTGCGCTGCTGTCCTCTGGACAGGCGATGGCGCAGGCCGCGCAAGCCAGCGAAACCGAAAATGCAGAAGCTGTAGGTGACATCGTGGTGACCGCGCAGCGCCGTGAACAGAATGCTCAGGAAGTGCCGATCGCCCTGACCATTTTTGGAGGTGAGGCACTGCAAGATCGAGCGATTTCTGATGTCTCACAGCTCGGCGGTGTGACGCCCAACGTTTCGCTTGATGCGGGTACGCCCTTCGCAGGTTCCAGCGCCGCGCTTGGCGCCTCCATTCGCGGCATTGGCCAGAACGACTTCGCCGTCAATGTCGACCCAGGCGTGGGCGTCTATATCGATGGTATTTTCCTCGCGCGGACGGTGGGTGCCAACGTGACCCTACCAGATGTGGAGCGGGTGGAAATCCTGAAAGGTCCGCAGGGGACCCTGTTCGGTCGTAACACCATCGGTGGCGCGATCAACATTGTGACCCGCACGCCGGGCCACGAATTTGCTATCAAAGGCTCGGTCACGGCAGGCAGCTACAATCGCTTCGACCTAGCAGCCACGGTGGACATCCCTCTGGCCGATAACTTGCGCACTAATGTCACATTCGCCTCGAACAGCAGGCGCGGCTTTCAGCGCCGTGTGCCCTATACTTCCAACCAGCCGTTCGTGCGCGAGTCCGCTACGGTTTTCCGCGAATCGGGCTACGATAGCCACGATGATGCTGGAGGCATGAATGACTGGTCGTTGCGCGGAAAGGTGCTGTGGGAACCGAGCGACAGAATCACAGCCACCTTTACCGGCGACTACTATAAATCCGATACATCGGGCCTCCCGAATGTCATCATCGACGTCCTTGAAGATTTCCCCGGCAACTTTGCCGGCCCGGGCACACCAGCGGTGCCGTTCTCGGCACTGACGCCGGGTACCGGCTTTAACTTTGCCGGCGTGTACAACTTTTGTATCGGTTCGACTCAAGCGCAAATTCTCGCTCGCAATGCCCAAGGCCTTTGTAACAGTCCGCGAGGTAGTGAACTGTTTCCGGGTGAACAGCTGCCGCCACTGGGTAGTGTAAATGTTGATAGCGATCCAAACAACAACCTGCCCGTTTGGAATGACACCTGGATAAACGCCGATTGGGACAAATCCTATGCTACAGGGATTAACTTCTCAAAGACACGGACCTGGGGTTTTTCGGCGAATCTGGCGTATGAGTTGTCAAACGAACTCACCGTACGTTCGATTACCGGCTACCGTGAGCTCGAATGGTCCGCTGGTTTTGATGCCGACAATTCTCCAGGAAATTTCTTCTCGGTTTCAAACAAGGCCGAGCAGTCGCAGTTCAGCCAGGAATTTCAGCTACTCGGCGATCTTGATATCGCCCGAACTAAATTGAACTTTGTTCTTGGCGGATACTATTTCGAGGAACAAGCATCGGCTCTCGATCATGTAAATATCGGGGGAGGCATTTGGCAGGCTGACGGCCCAACTGATCTAGACACGGACAGCATCGCTATATTTGGTCAATCCGACTGGCGCGTATCGAGTTGGCTGGGATTCACCTTCGGTGCGCGATATACACGTGAAAACAAGAGCATCGACATTCGGCAAACAGACGTTTCATCGTTCAATTATGACGTTTTGAATTGCCCGGTGAACGGTACGGGATTTATCCCTGCCTTGGGGGTAGTCCCTTGTTCGACCTATGCTCGTTTTCCGCATGCTGACGATCCCTTGCGACTGTACACCCGCGACACGCCGGATCGCAAATTTACCAACTTCTCAATGAAAGCTGGAATTCAACTGCATCCTACTGATGACATAATGATCTATGGGTCATATACCGAAGGGTACAAGTCAGGCGGGTGGAGTACTCGTGCGAGCACGCCGATTTCGCAGCCCCTGGTATTTTCGGAGGAGTCCGCCAAAACATTTGAGGCCGGAGTGAAATCCACGTTCCTTGGCGGAAGGATTCGGGCCAATCTCGCTGCATTTACAACCGAATATGACGACGTGCAGTTGTTGCTACAGGTCGGAGCAAATCCCCGGATCAATAATTTTGGTACGGCCACGATCAGAGGTATCGAAGCCGATTTCACAGCCAAGCTAAACGACAATATCAGCCTCACATCTTCATTAGGTGTTTTGGATAGCAAACTAAAAAACCTGACAAATACGAGCCCGCCAAATTATCTCCAGCTCGGAATTGTCAATGGCGCCGAATTGCTGAAGGTTCCAGATTTCAAGTTTAACATCTCGCCCCGGATTGAATTGCCGGTTAATGACCACAATTTCGTCATCCAGGCCGATTACACATACACTTCGGCGGTGTGGAACGATTCGCAGCGATCTTTTGCATTGCGTCGCCCAGCGACAAACATGGTCAACGCCAGCGTAGCGTTCGAGCATGATAGGGGCTGGTCGATCACGGGGGGGGTCACCAATCTGACCAACGAGAGGTTCATCGTTAACGGACTGACCAGCACTGCCGGACAGATATATGGCAGTCCTAACCGTCCGCGCGAATATTACGTCCGGCTCGGCTTTGAGTTCTGACTTGCCAACGGCGGTGTCGAGGCCTGGCCCCGGCACCGCCACTCCGGCCATCGGTAAAACTATGAAGCGGCAACCGGCATCACTTTCCGATGCAGAGCTTTTCATGTCTCGACAATATGCGCATCGGCCTTCGGATCCAGTCGTCTGTTTGAGGAGATCGAATGATGCGGCGAGTAATTACGGGCGTGGTCGACGGAAAAGCGGTTTTTCTGGCGGACGGAGACCCGGCGAACCTGCACGAGTATGCAGGGTGGCCGTGCCATATGACATCGGTGCTTTGGGCGACAGCGGCAACGCCCTTGTTGCCCGTCACGGCACGGGATCAGCCGCTGCCGGGAGCATATATCATTCCGGCACCCGGCGAGACCCGCTTGATGGTTGTTCGCTTCCCTCCTGACACGATATTTGCAGACCCGCGGTTTGACGGTCCCGGTTATGAGGCTGAAGCGGCAATTCATTTGCCAGGACTGATTGATGCTTTCGAGCCAAACGGCTTCGGCATGCATCGAACCAATACGATCGACTATGACGTTGTGTTAAACGGCGAAGTCTGGTTGGAACTCGATGACGGTGCTGAAACACTACTCCGCCAAGGGGATGTCGTCGTTCAGGGTGGCACCCGCCATGCCTGGCGCAACAAGAGCGGCGAGGACGCCGTCATGCTATTTGTGCTTATAGGCGCAAAGTCTGCTGACTGACTGCGGCAACACCTAGATGCCGTAATGGGCCGGCGTTTAGTGGTGAGATTCTAACGCTTGGTGCCCTCTTTTGCCTTTCATTGGCCGGCACCTGACTTCCTAGCCCAGGAGGGTGAAAAAGCTTCTCGGGCGTGCACGACTGATCTGCCCCCACCGAGTGGACCGATAGGTTTGTTAGTGGATTAAGCCCATCGCCGCCATATCCGGACGGAGGTGGAGCGAAGCGGAACCGGAGGCCGGATATGGCGGTGTCGCCGTTTCCGGTGCCGGTGGCCGGTATCCCAGACTGCTATGCGGGCGGACGGTGTTGTAATGCCGCCGCCAAGCTTCGATCAGCACCTTGGCTTCGGCGAGGCTGTAGAAGATCTCGCCGTTGAGCAGTTCGTCGCGAAGCGACCCGTTGAAGCTTTCGTTATAGCCATTCTCCCATGGTGATCCCGGCGTGATGTAGAGCGTCTTCACGCCGATCTGCCCCAGCCATTGCTGGACGGCGGTCGCGATAAATTCGCTGCCATTATCGGACCGTATATGTGCCGGAGGGCCGCGCGAGATGAACAGGTCGGCTAAGGCCGCCAGAACATCCTCATGCTTGAGCTGACGCGCCACGACGAGCGCCAGGCACTCCCGGCTGGCCTCATCGATGATGGTCAGGATGCGGAACTTGCGGCCATCATGCGTGCGCCCTTCGACGAAGTCGTAGGCCCATACATGTCCCGGATATTCCGGCCGCAGGCGGATGCAGGATCCGTCATTGAGCCATAGACGCCCGCGCTTTGGCTGGCGCTGCGGAACCTTCAGCCCCTCACGCCGCCAGATCCGTTCGACCCGCTTATGGTTCACCGTCCACCCCGCATGGCACAGCAACGCCGTCACCCGGCGGTAGCCGTATCGACCATATTGCTTTGCCAGTGCGATGATGTCCTCCGTCAGCGCCTGCTCGTCATCCGCCCCGCGCGGCACCTTGCGCTGCGTCGATCGATGCTGACCCAGCACCCGGCATATCCGTCGCTCGGATACCGGAAACTCTCGTCGCACATGATCAATGCAGCGTCGCCGCCGCGCGGGGCTTAGAAGTTTCCCTTTGCCGCCTCCTGCAGGATCAGCTTGTCCAGGGTCAGGTCGGAAATCGCACGGCGAAGCCGCTGGTTCTCCTTCTCCAGATCCTTCATCCGCCGCGCTTGGTCGGTCTTCAGCCCGCCATATTCCTTGCGCCAGCGATAGTAGGTCTGCTCGCTGACCGCGATCCGCCGGCACGCCTCGGCGGTCGAGGCTCCCTGCGCCAGCACGATCTCAACTTCACGCAGCTTGCCGATAATCTCTTCCGGCTTGTGCTTCTTGCTCGGCATTCAATGTCCCTTTCGTGGTCCAGACTATCATAGTCTCTGGGCCACTCAGCAGGGGGCAGATCACGACAATAACCAGTCTCTCCCGTCAAAATATCGCGCGACGATCTGGATGAGAGGCGCTTCTCATCCTGTTTGTCGCGCGGCAGTCGCTGCCGCAGGTAAGCGAAATGCGCCAATGGGGCAGCCGGCGCCGGGACTGTCAGGATTTTCGTGTGTGGGCGGGCATAATGGGTAAGAAGGAGTCCCACTATGTCCCGACGCAAAGAACCTGCGATACCAAATGAGCTTCTCGATCAGTTGCTAGCTGGCGGCGCTGCCAGTGCGGCATTCGAGCAGGGCGGCCTGCTGGATTCACTGAAGAAGGCGCTGGCCGAGCGAGCGCTGAACGCGGAGATGGATCATCACCTCTCCGGCGACGAAAGCGAGGGCAACACGCGCAATGGCTATGGCCGGAAGACCGTGATGACCGATACCGGTAAGCTGGCGATCGACGTGCCGCGCGACCGCCAGTCGAGCTTCGATCCGCAGCAGATCGCCAAGTATCAGCGTCGTTTCCCCGGCTTTGACGACAAGATCGTGTCGATGTACGCGCGGGGCATGAGCACCCGGGAGATCACCGGGCACCTGCATGAACTGTATGGCATTGATGTGTCGCCGGATCTGATCAGCACGGTGACGGATGCCGTGCTCGACGAAGTGGCCACCTGGCAGCAACGGCCGCTCGATCCGATTTACCCGCTCGTCTTCTTCGATGCGATCCGGGTCAAGATCCGGGATGAAGGGATGGTCCGCAACAAGGCGATCCATATCGCGCTGGGCGTCCGCGCCGATGGCGCGAAGGAGGTCCTCGGTCTGTGGCTCGAGCAGAATGAAGGCGCCAAATTCTGGCTGCGGGTGATGAACGAACTCAAAAACCGGGGTGTCGATGATATCCTGCTGGCCGTCGTCGATGGCCTCAAAGGCTTTCCCGACGCGATCACCGCCGTATTCCCGGACGCGATCGTTCAGACGTGCATCGTTCACCTGCTGCGCAACTCCATGGACTTTGTGTCCTGGAAGGACCGCAAAGGGCTGGCGAGCGCGCTCAAGGAAATCTACCGTGCCGTCGATGCCGAAGCGGCCGAACAGGCGCTGACAGACTTCGAGGCCGGCCCCTGGGGACAACGCTACCCCGCCATCGGCCAGAGCTAGCGGCGCGCCTGGGCTGAGGTCATCCCATTCTTTGCCTTCCCGGACCAAGTGCGCCGGATTATCTATACGACGAACGCTATCGAAGCGCTGAACTTAAAGCTTCGGCGGGCCGTCAGGGCCAGGGGGCACTTCCCCAGCGATGACGCCGCAACCAAACTGCTCTATCTGATCTTGAACCGATCCGAAAAAGAGTGGAAAATGCCCCACGTGAGTGGACCATGGCCAAGGCCCAGTTCGCCGTCATCTTCGGCGAACGCTTCATCAAAGCCATGGCAGCGTAATGTTCAACCGCCCGCCCACACACGAAAATCCTGATACTCCCGCCGGCGCCCCGATCCGGGCCGGCATGGTCAGGTTTACCTGATAGACGTCGCCTTGCTCAATATAGTCGATTACCCGCTCGCAGGCACCGCGATAACGCTCACGGCTCCATTCCAGATCAAGGCTGCCCTTGGGCAGCGGGTCGGTAGCCATGCCTCGACCGAGTCGATCCGCTCACATCGGGTGAACGCGCCAAACCAGACCAATGGAGCCAGGCTCGTCCCTCCCGACAGCGGGGCTAGACGGCCCTCGAGCACCAGTCCAGCCTGGTAGCCAGATAGCCAGCGACCGTGCCGCCGCCCGGCGCTGCCGCACAGGCCGCTGCGAGAATGCCGGTGACCTCAGCGGACTGTAGGCCGCGAAGATCCGGTCGGGTTCAGACAACAACAGGCCGCCCCCTCCTCTCCGGGCCTCATCAAGCAGAACGAAGGGTTCGCCGTTGAATCTGCTTCTGCCTTGCGCATGACTGATGGGCAGGGTTAGGCTATCACGCCAGCCGCCCACCGTTGCTGACGACCAAGCTTGCATGGCCTCTCAGTCGAACACCACGGTGCGATGTCCGTTGAGCAGCACCCGATCCTCGACATGTGCCCTGACCGCATGGGCAAGAACGCGGCGTTCAACGTCGCGCCCCTTGGCGACAAGCTGCTCAGGGGTTTCGCGGTGGTCACACCGTTCGACATCCTGATGGATGATCGGCCCCTCTTCGAGGTCTGCGGTCACATAGTGTGCGGTCGCGCCGATCATCTTGACCCCGCGCTGATGCGCCTGGTGGTAGGGCTTGGCGCCCTTGAAACCTGGCAGGAAACTGTGGTGGATGTTGATGCAGCGGCCCGACAGGAAGCTCGCCATCTCGTCTGAGAGAATCTGCATGTATCTCGCTAGGATAACCAGTTCCGCACCGGTTTCGGTTACAACGTCGCGGATGCGCGCTTCCTGTTCGGCCCTCGTATCACGTGTGACCGGGAAGTGGCGATAGGCAAGGTCTTCGGGAACCGGGATCGACAGAGCCGTTTTGGGGTGGTTGCCAACGATGCCCACCACCTCCATATTCAATTCCCCGATACGGTGACGGTAGAGCAGATCGCCAAGACAGTGATCGAACTTGCTCACCATCAGCAGGACCTTCATCGGTGCTGCGCCGCACCGCAGCCTCCAGTCCATGCCGAGTTCAGCGCCCAACGGGGAAAACGCATTGCGCCAGGCATCCACCGTCATCGCGGCCGGATCGAACTCGATGCGCATGAAGAAGCGTTCAGTCAGCCGATCATCGAATTGCTGGGCATCGGGAATGTTGCCGCCGTTGGCGGCGATCAGACCAGCGACGCGCGCGACTAGGCAGGCGCGATCGGGGCAGGACAGGCTGAGAATGCAGGTAGACGGCATTGGATGCTCCGGCAGAAGGCGGGCGCGGGCGGGTCAGACCCGCCGCGCGGCGATCCAGTCGATGGCATTGTCGAGCCCGCCGAAAGGATAGAAGTGCAACGATACGGAGCCGTGTTCTGCAATTTGACGCGCCGATCGGTTTCGGTCCGTTCGCGCTTCCGCCGGGCACCCCCATGAGCACGTATGCCGATCTCGGCTCGATAGATACCCGCGTCGCCAATGTCGGCAACAAGCTGCTTGCCGCAATGAAGTTGAAACTGCTGCTCGATTATCGACACAAGAAGATGGGTTTCTACGGCAACTGCGATTTGTCCGGCGCCAACAATGGCGCAGAATAGCGGTAGTGTTTTGCAGATGATCGAACCGCTTCATTAGCCCACGAAACACCATTCAGTTTCACACAATCCCGATGGACAGTTGGCACATGTGATGGTATAAACGCAGCGTCAAAAACAAGTTTCGACGTTAAATCAATACCTTGCCGCGATTACTGCGTGACCGTAGGGGTCACCAAAATCTCCCGCCATCTGCCCTCCGCCTAACGGCGATTCTGTTTGCGCAGGAACTCCGCGCGCAGGACCAGTCCCTTGATCGCTTCATAACGGCAATCGACTTCCTGCGGGTCGCCGGTGAGGCGGATCGATTTGATCACCGTGCCCTTGCGAAGCGTCTGGCCTGCGCCCTTGACCTTGAGATCCCTGATCGTGATCACGCTGTCGCCGTCCGCGAGCAGATTGCCCTCGGAATCCCGCACCTCCACTTCCTCCGCGGCGGACGCTTTGGCAGCGGCTTCCGCAGCGGGCAGCCACTCGCCGGAGGCTTCATCATAGACATAGTCGTCGTTCGTGTCGGTCATGGCGTAATCCAGATCGTTGATGGTCAATTGAGACGGCCGCCGCTCGCCACGGGCGCGTCGGTGATGGCTGCGGCGATGCGCAGCGCTTCGGGGAAGTCGTCGCTATGGATGACCCGGGGGCTTGCCGGTCCCAGCGAAACACGCTCCAGCATCGCCTTTGGCTGCGTCTGCACGCCGGAAAGGATGATCTGCGTGCCCGTGGATGCCGCTTGGCGGACGATGTCCTCTATGGCGGTCACGCCGCTGGCGTCGAGCAGCGGGACGCGCCGCATCCGCAGGATGATGACTTTCGGCGCGGGGCCGATCCGGCGCAGCGTGTCCAACAGTTCGTTCGCGACGCCGAAGAAGACCGGTCCGTCGATCCGGAATATCTCGACGCCATCGGGAAGCGCGTCGCGCTGATGAATATCCTCCTCTTCCTCCTCCTCGGCCCGCGCAGGGCGATCCTTGTCGCTGGCAATCTCCACCGTCCCGCTCATGCGCATCATGAAGAGGAGCGAGGCCAGCGTCACGCCCACGCCGATCGCGACCGTGAGGTCGACCAGCACCGTGAGGCCGAAAGTGAGCAGCAACAGGCCGCGATCGCCATTGGGCATGCGGAGCAGTTGCAGGAAGCGATGATGCTCGCTCATGCCCCAGGCGACCATGAACAGGATCGCCGCAAGCGCCGCCAGGGGCACATAGGCCATGAGGTCGGACGCGAACAGGATGAACAGCAATAGGAATATCGCATGCATCATGCCCGCGACGGGCGAGATGGCGCCGGCCTTGATGTTGGTCGCGGTGCGCGCGATGGCCCCGGTTGCGGGCAGGCCGCCGAACAGGGCCGAGGCCAGATTGGCCACGCCCTGGCCAACCAGTTCCTGGTTCGACCGATGCCGGGAACCGATCATGCCATCAGCCACGACCGCCGAAAGAAGCGCCTCTATTCCGGCGAGAAAGGCGATGACGAAGGCGGAGGACATGACCGACTGCAATTTGGCGAGCGACATGTCGGGCAAGGCCGGGGCGGGCAACCCAGCCGGCAGGTCCGGAAAGCGCGATCCGATCGTCGCGACCGGAAGGTGCAGCAGCGCCGCCAGAAGGGCGGCCGCCACGATCGCGATCAGAAAAGCCGGGAGTCGCGGCGCCCATAGCCGCAGGACGACGATCAGCGCCAGCGATCCGATGCCGACCATCAGCGTGTCGGGACGGACGCTGCCCAGTGCATCCCCATAAGCCTGCCATTTGGGGATGAAATCCGCCGGTACGCTCTGCATCGACAGCCCGAGGAAATCCTTCACCTGACTGGACGCGATGATGACCGCGATGCCCGCGGTGAAGCCGATCACCACCGGTTGGGGGATGAACCGCACGAGACTGCCAAGGCCCGAATAGCCCGCGGCGATCAATATCAGCCCTGCCATCAGCGTGGCCAGCAGCAGGCCGTCATAGCCATGTTGCGCGATGACGTTGAAGACGACCACCACAAAGGCGCCTGTAGGGCCGCCGACCTGCACCCGCGAACCGCCCAGGGCCGAGATCAGGAAACCCGCGACGACGGACGTGACGAGCCCCTTGTCCGGCGACGCCCCACTCGCGATCGCCAAGGCCATGGCGAGCGGCAGGGCGACGATCGCGACCGTCAGCCCGGCGACGACATCCCGGCGGAAACTGCCGATCGAATAGCCTGTGCCGATGATGGTAAAGAGCTTGGGGGTGAAGGCGGCAAGCCGCGCATCACGATGCATCGTCTTCGCCCGCTGGCAGTCCCGCCTGATCGAACAGCATCGAAAGCGTGCGCCGGGGCTGCATGCCCGCGGCGGTCTCCTTCAAACGGACCCCGCGCCCGATTCCGTGAGAGCCTGCATTCTCACCGATGATCTCCACCCCCGCCCTTTCGAGCGCGTTGATGACCTTCACCAGCGTGTCGACGACGCTGCGGACCTGCCCGTCGGAGGCTTCCATCCGTTGGATCGTCGGCAGCGATACGCCGGCCAGCGCGGCGAGCTGCCGCTGGTCGATGCCGAGAAGAGCGCGGGCGGCGCGCATCTGTTGCGAGGTGATCATAGTGGACTTTTGATATATAATATATCAGATTGCAATTATAAGATTCATATTTTGCAGCTTGACCAGCCGGCCATCGGTTCAGACAGGTTGGAAGGCACCGTCGGCATCCTCGATGGCGCATCTGCGCAAGATTGCGAAATTTCCGGGTCGAGGTTCGCAACGGACATTGCAGGCGAGTGCAGAGGACCGCCCGTGGCAACGTCCGGGAAAGTTGGCCGAAGAATACGGCCTGGAATTGTCCCGCCATATTTCCGGCCGCAGGACAAAGCCGGACTGACGGTTCCCAACCGTCATCATGGGACAGGGACCGCCATCCAGGCGGCCCCTGTTGCGACCCGTCGCTCTTACGACCCCTTGGCTGCTTCAGCGGCGGCGAGAACCCGAAGGACATTGCCCGACCAGATCTTCTGGACGTCCGCCTCGCTATAGCCCGCCTTGAGCAGGGCGGCGGTGATTTTGGGCAGGTCGAGCACATCCTCCAGGCCGGCCACGCCGCCGCCGCCGTCCCAGTCGGCGCCGATGCCGACATGATCCGGCCCGACCACCTTCAAGGCATGGAGCATATGCGCCATGAAATCGTCGAAGGTCGCCCGGTCCGTCTCGGGATAGAGCCGGTCGATCTCCTGCCGCTTCACCAGCAGTTCGGCGCGTTTTTCCGGCGTCAGCTTGGCGTCCTCGCGCAACTGGCCGAACAGCGCCTTCAGCGCCTCCTGCCGCTGCGGATTGGGCTTGGAGGCGCGCAGATAGGCGCCATAGGCGTTCATCTGAATGACCCCGCCCTTGGCCGCCAGCGCCTTCAGATGATCGTCGTCGATATTGCGCGGATGGTCATAGACCGCCTTGCATCCCGAATGGGTCAGCAGGACCGGCGAGGTGGAAAGCGCCAGCAGATCGTCCAGTACCTGGTCGCTGCTGTGCGACGCGTCCGGCACGATGCCGAGCCGGTTCATTTCCTTGAGCAATTCCTTGCCCAGCGGGCTAAGGCCGCCATAGCGCGGCTTCTTCGACGGATCGGTCGAGCTGTCGGCAAACTGGTTATGCGCGAAATGAGCGAAGCCCGACACGCGCACGCCCATATCGTAGAAGGTCTTGAGCAGCGACACGTCCTCGCCCAACGGATAGGCGTTCTCGATCGACATGAAGACGACCCGCTTGCCCGAGGCCGCGATCTTCGCGGCGTCCTTCGCCTCCAGCGCCAGCGTGAAATTCGCCGGGTCCGCCGCCACCATCTCCCGGATCGACACGCCGCGCAGCAGAGCGAAGTCGCGCGATTTGCGGAACCCCTCCTCGGTCAGCGGCCCCTGTGGCGTGTAGATCGCAAAGAAACCGCCGTCGAGGCCGCCCTTCTTCATGCGCGGCAGGTCGACCTGGGTATAGTCGCTATGTACCCCATGCTCCTCCTCGATCGACCAGCCGGGCAAGTCCAGCGAGGCGGGCGTATCGAGATGGCTGTCGAGCGTCAGCAATTTCTGGTGAAGCTGGTAGATCTTCTTCGGCACCTCCTGCGCTGGTGCCGCCATCGGGAGCAGCGCCATCAGCGCCGCCCCCGCCATCATCCTTTTCCGCATCAAATCTCGCCCGAAATGGTGAACTGGAACGTGCGCGGCGACAGCGGCCGGAAGAAGCCGTCGCCGGTCACGGAGGAGGAGATATAGGACAATCTGTCCTTGTCGAAGATATTATCGACGTTGAACCGCGCCTTGACGCTCTTGACCGGGCCGAAGCTCCAGCCGTCGCCAATGTCGACATAGGCGTTGAACACGGTGAAGCCCGGCACGCTCGATCCCGCCTGATTGGTGAAGGTCGACCAGCGCTTGCCGGTATATTTGCCCGAGACGTTGGCGACCAGCCAGCTTGCCGGTTCGACCGTCACGCCGCCGCTGACGATCCATTTCGCGCTGTCGGGAATATATTTGTCCGCGATCAGGATCGGCGTGGCGGCCGGAATGTCATCCTGGAACTTGGCGTTGTTGTAGGTGACGTTGAGGTTGCCATAGGCAAGGCCGTTCAGGAAGGACGGCTTGTAAGTGCCGCTGAACTCCGCGCCATAGGCCCGCACCCGCCCGACATTCTGATAGAATGTCTCGGTCGCGGCGCCGCCGCTGCCCGGCAGGATGGTCGTGATCGACTGGATACGGTTCTTGAACTTGGTGTAGAAGCCCGCGAGCGAGGCGTAGAGTTGCCCCTGATTGGTGCGGATGCCGATTTCCATATTCTGCGAACGTTCGGCATCCGGCTGCGGCACCCGCAGGCCGCCAGGGCGGATGACCGAGTAGATGTCGTCCATCCCCTTGGGCAGCGCCATATTCTCCGCATAGGAGGCAAACATCTGGGTGCGCTCGTCGATCTTGTAGAGCAGGCCCGCCATCGGCAGGAACATGTCGTTATAATGGGCGGTGTTGATGCTCGGGCCATAGCCCGCGCGCGCCACGCCGCCGACGATCCGGTAATAATCGTCGAAGTCGCGATAGCCATTATAGCGATAGTCGAGCATCAGCCCTTTGAAGCCGAAGTCCAGCACCAGGCGCTCGTCCGCCAGCTTCAGCGTGTCCTTCAGGAAGACCTGAAGCGTGTCACGCTGGGAATGATAGTCGCGGCGCAGATAGACCAGCTCGTCCAGATTGGGTTCGCCATCTGGCGCGCCATCGACCGTGTTGTAGCGGGCCTGGGTGCGGTGATATTTGTCGACCTCCGCCCAGACGCCCGCCTCGACCGTGTTGGCGCCCATTTCCCAGTGCAGCTTGGTGGTGATGCCGTAGCGGTCGCCGCCGACGCCGGAGCGGCCGAACTCGACCCCCTTGGGCCGGGTGACCGGCAGGCCGACGGCAACCTGGGCATTGTAGCGGGTCAAGGAGTTGGAATAGGTGTCAGGCGACACGCCATAACCGCCCTTATCCTCCCAATAGAGCGTCGATTCAGCCCAGACGCCATCCGCTATGCCCGCGTGGAAAGTCGCGCCATACAGCTTGTCCTTCCGCACGTTGATCGCGAGGTTGTAGACCTGCGCATAATTATTGTTGGAATAATAGACGCCTGCGGTCGTCGGCGCGAAGCCGGGCGTGGTGTTCGGCACATTCTCGATATAGGCGAAATCGCGGCCGCAGGCGCCGACCACGCTTTTCACCGTGCAATTATATTGGGCGCGAGAGATGGTGGGCGAGTCATAGTCGAAAAAGTCGTTCGACACGAATTTGAAGCGCGCCCAGCTGTCGCCGCCCAGATCGGCGTGGATCTGTCCTTCCCAATGTTCGCGGTCGACCGATCCCGGGCCGCGCCACAAGTCGCTATCCAGCTTGGTGCGGCTGACATAGGCCTTGAACGGGCCGACCCGCCCGGTGCTGGCGCGGATGAAGGTGCGCTTCATGCCGAAATCGC
This sequence comes from Sphingobium sp. 15-1, assembly GCF_013375535.1. Classification (GTDB taxonomy): domain Bacteria; phylum Pseudomonadota; class Alphaproteobacteria; order Sphingomonadales; family Sphingomonadaceae; genus Sphingobium; species Sphingobium aromaticivastans. The sequence goes on along the minus strand of NZ_JABXJG010000001.1, from coordinate 497,488 downwards.
CAAAGCTCTGCGACACGAACAGGCCCATCTCATCCTGCGGCGCGATGCTGTTATATTGCACCACCGGGCCGAGCGTCGAATAGCTGGGCAGGCCGACGTCCCCGGCCCCGACAGCGGCCTCCACCACGCCCAGATTCTCATTGTCCACATAGCGGAAGACCGGGCTGCCGCCGAAGGCGTCGCTGCGGCCGGTCGGAATGCCGTCGACCACGAAGCCGATCTGGTCGAGGTTGAAGGCGCGGGTCTGGACGCTGTTGCCGAATTCGTAAAGGCCAAGCGCGCCGTCGGTCTGCACGTTGAAGCCGGGTAGTTGCTCCAGCATCTTCAGGCCGGAAATACCCGATGGCGCCGACAGCAAGGCTTCGCGCGTGATCGCCACGACATTGCTCACCTTGTCCTCGCCAATGGCCTCCGACGATTGGGATATGCGGCGGCCGGTGACGGTGATCGTGCCAGCGTCGTCTTCCGCAGCCGGCTCCTGCGCCCAGGCATGAGGGGATACGGCGCCGATACAGCATGACAGCAGCAGCGCGGCACGGCGAATGGACGAGAATTTCTGCATAAATGGCTCCCTGTTCGGCCCTTTCCGGGCAGTTATGGGCCGTTCAGGCGTGCGCCGGGCAATGGCCGCCACATCTCTCTCCACAAGACGGACAAGCCGGACGCATCGCTGCATCCAGCCGATTTCTCAGTTTTCTTGTGAAACGAAATGCCGGTGAAAATCCGCCAGCGGCAAACGAGTAATTCTCAACCCGTAACGAATTTCCTGATCGGTCGCGGCCGCTGGAAATGTCAACGGGCTGCGCTCATCAGCCCATCAGGATAAGTACGGACTCTTTCGGCCATGATATGATCTATGGATATGGGCGGAACAGGAGGGCTTCCGATGACACATATGGTCGCCATGCAGATCGGCGCGCCCTGCCGGCCGCTGGAGAAGATCGTGCGCGCCGTGCCTGAACCGGGCACCGGGGAACTGCTCGTCAAAGTCACCGCCTGCGGCGTGTGTCGGACCGACCTGCATGTGCTGGACGGCGAAATTCCCGCCCATTATCCGATCATACCGGGCCATGAGATTGTCGGCCGGGTCGCCGCGATCGGGCCAGGCGTGGACGGCTTCGCCATCGGCCAACGGGTCGGCATTCCCTGGCTGGGACATACATGCGGCCAATGCGCCTATTGCCGGGGGAATCGCGAAAATCTCTGCGACGCGCCTCTCTTCACCGGCGCGACGCGCGATGGCGGCTATGCGACCCATGCGATTGCCGATGCGCGCTATTGCTTCATCCTGCCAGACCGCTTTTCGGACGTGGAGGCCGCACCGCTGCTTTGCGCCGGTCTCATCGGCTGGCGGGCCTTGCGGCTGGCGGGGGAAGCGCCCGTGATCGGACTCTACGGCTTCGGGGCGGCGGCGCATATAGTGGCGCAGGTCGCGCAGGCCCAGGGCCGCACCGTCCATGCCTTCACCAAGGATGGCGACGAGGAGGGGCGGGCTTTCGCCCGGTCGCTGGGCTGCGCCTGGGCGGGCGGTTCGTCGCAGGCCGCGCCGGAGCCGCTGGACGCCGCGCTGATCTTCGCGCCCGTGGGCGATCTCGTCCCCCTGGCCCTGCGCGCCGTGCGCAAGGGCGGCCGGGTGGTGTGCGCGGGCATCCATATGAGCGACATCCCCTCCTTCCCCTATGCCGATCTGTGGGAAGAGAGGGCGCTGCTCTCCGTCGCTAACCTGACCCGGGAGGACGGTACTTCCTTCTTCGAACTGGCGGGGCGGATCGCGTTGCGCACCGTGACGGAAAGCTTCGCGTTGGAGGATGCCGATGAAGCGCTCCAGCGCTTGCGGACCGGCAAGGTGAAGGGCGCCGCCGTGATCGTGCCGCCACGGGCCGCATAGGGCATGCCCGACATCGGCCAGCCCTATCTGTCCATGATCGCCGCCATCGCGATCGGATTGCTGGTCGGGCTCGAGCGCGGCTGGACCCAGCGCGAGCTTGGCAAAGGCCGCAGGGTCGCCGGCTTTCGCACCTTCGGCCTGATCGGGCTGCTGGGCGGCATGGGCGGGCTGGCGCCGGACATCATCGCCGCCACGCTGGGCGCGGGAGTCGTCGTCATCCTTGCCGTCGGCTATTTCCGCGCCGCCGATCAGGATCATCTGTCGGCCACGACCACGCTGGCGGGCCTCCTGACCTTTGGCGCGAGCTTCTGCGCCACGCGCCTTTCGCCCGCGCTCGGCCTTGGCATGGGGGCGGCCACCTTCGCGATATTGAGCGCGCGGCAATCGATGCACGCCATGCTGAGGGGCATGGACGAGAGCGAGATCGAAAGCGTATCCCGCTTCCTGCTGGTCGCCCTCATCATCCTGCCGTTGCTGCCGGATGCCGCCTATGGCCCCTATGACGCCTGGAACCCCCGCAAGATATGGATGGTGGTGGTGTTCGTGATGGGCCTGTCCTTCGCGGGCTATGCCTTGTCGCGGCGTTTCGGGCGAGAGCGGGGAATCCTGCTGGTGGCGCTGACTGGCGCGATCGTCTCCTCCACGGCGGTCACCGCCGATTATGCGCGGCGGTTGCGCGACGAGCCGGAGGCGCGAACCATCCTGTCGGCCGGCATAGCGGTGGCTTCCATCGTCATGTTCGTGCGAGTCCAACTGGTGGCGCTCGTCCTCATCCCGCGCGGCGTCCCCTTTCTGGCGCTGACCATGGCGCCCGCGACGCTGGTGGCCGTGGCCTTCGCCCTGATCGCCTGGCGCCGCCAGGGCGAAGGGGGCGACGGCATGGGAGTCGCCAATCCGCTCGGCTTTGGACCGGCGCTGATGCTGGCCGCCATCGTGGCGGGATTGTCGCTCGCCGCCCGTTGGGCGCTGGTGCATTTCGGGCAGCAAGGCATGGCGGTCGTCCTGACGCTGACCGGCATGTCGGACGTCGACGCGGCGGTCATGACCATGGCGGGGCTGCCGCCCGGCCTGCTCGATGATCGCGCCGCCGGACTGATCCTGGGGAGCGCGGTCCTCGCCAACACGCTTGCCAAGGCGGTCATGACGATGGTCATCGGCTGGGGGCATGGCGGGATCAGGGCGGCATTGCCGCTGCTCGCGGCTCTGACGGCGGCGGCCGTCAGCCTTGCGGGCTGGGCTGCAATCTAGGGCCAATCGACATTCAGCTATTTCGCGCGATTGGCACCACCTTCATTTCAAATCGTCATGCTGAACTTGTTTAACTGCGTTGGCCTGCGGCTCAGCATCCATTGTGCCTCTACACGCTTATGGCTCCTGGGGAGAAATGGATGCTGAAACAAGTTCAGCATGACGTCGCTTATATTTTTAAGCCAAATGTCGATTGGACCTAGAAACTGGCGGTCAAGTTGAACGAGCTGTAGCGCGTCCATTTTCCCGCTGGCGCATTGGGCGCGTCCCGCAGAAACCGCCCCTTGGCGAGCAGCAGCCCGTCAAATTCGAAGCGCAGGCGCGAAGGCACCACCCAATAGCGCAGGCGCGCCTCCATCTGATGCCCGGCGAAACTGCCCGACCGTCCGGCGGTATCCCTGACCCCGGTGGTCGAAAAAGCGTCCGTTCGCGACGCCAGCCACAGGGCGCGATAGACCGCGAACCAGTCCCATCTTTTGTCCGGCGTCGCCTCCAGCCTGATGCCTGGCGTCATGATGTTCGCCCGCGCCACGGCGTTGTACAGGCCTGCGGGGGCCAGATCCGCCCGGCGCATGCCGAACAGCGTGTCGAACCGGCCATAGCGCCCTCCCCTCCGGTCGCCGCTCGCCCGGTCGAATTCGACCGACAGACGCGGTTTCCAGGGGCCAGCGAAACTGTAGCCCGCATCGGCATGCAGGAAGCTGGCGCCGACCGATTGCCGCGCCGCCGTCGGCGCCAGCGATGCGCTGATCCGGCCGGTCTGGTAGAAGGCCTCGACCTCATAGTCGAACCGGCCGGTTTCCGGTTCACGGATGATCCGCCCGCCAAAGGTATCGAGCGACCGATCCCGCGTAAGCCGCCCCGGTTCGTCGCGCTCGCCCAGGTGGAAATAGCTCAGTTCCATCATGGCGGGGCCAAGCGCCTTCGCCTTGCTGACGATGCCGCCCCACAGCACCAGATCGAAGCCTTCATGATCAATCCTCACCCGGTTGTTCCGAACGTCATCCGGTCCGTCGGGACGCCGTTGCTGCGGCAGGGTGTAGATGAAGACCGCCTTCACCCCCTGCGGCGCGGTCAGATCGGCGCGCAGGCCGGTGTAGCCGTTGGTCGTGTTCCGGTAATCGTCGGCGGCGACGAGGCGGCGGGAACCAAGGTTGAGCGTGAACCGTCCCGCCATCAGGCCAAGCTTGCTGCCCTTGCCCAGCGGCTCGGCTATGTCGCCCGCGACATAGGCCTGTACCAGCTCCATCGCATTGACCTCATTGGTCGAGATCGGCGTGCCGGGATCGGCGCCATAGGCCCGGCTGTCGAACAGTTCCGCTCCCAGCCTGAACGGGCCGGACCGATATTCGGCCAGAAGCTGCGTGCGGATGTTGAACAGGCTGTCGTCGCGATCGAACCCGGCGCGGGGCTGCCCCTCAATCTCCTCAAAGCGCAGGCGCACGCTGCCGCTGAGGGCAAGACCGTCATCCTCCGCCGATGCAGGCGCGGCTCCACAAAGCGCCGCCGTTGCGCCGATCATCCCAAGGGAGAAAGTTCGCTTCATTGATATTCCTATTTCTTCGAATCCTTATCCTTGATACATATGCATCATGTCGAACGCCACCCCCTGGTTTGCCCTGCTACATCAGCTTCCCGCGAAACCGCCCTATCTGCGCGTCAAGATCTGGCGGCGGCTGCAGGCGATCGGCGCGGTGCCGCTCAAGAACGCGGTCCATGTCCTGCCCCATTCGGCGGAGGCGGCCGCCGCCTTCCAGAGCCTCATGGCGGAGATCACCGCCAATAGCGGCGAGGCGATCTTGATCGAGGCGCATCTGCTGGCCGGCCAGTCGGACGGCGACGTCCGCGCCCTGTTCGACACCGCCCGCAACGCCGATTATGAGGAGATCGCGCAGACCGCCCGCCGCCTGCTGGAAACCGGCCCCGCCGGCGGACCGGACATCGCCCGGTTGCAGAAACGGCTTGAGGACATTGGTCGACTCGATTTCTTCGGCGCGCATGGGCGGCAGGAGGCGGAGGCCGCGCTCGCGGAGCTGGACCGCCAGCGCTACCAACATCCGGACGTCAGCCGCGCCGATCCGGCGGAGGGGATCGAGGCGGATGATCTGACGGGCAAAATCTGGGTGACGCGCAGCGGCGTCCATGTCGATCGCATCGCCTGCGCCTGGCTGATCCGGCGCTTCATCGATCCCGGCGCGCGTTTCACATTCGTCGACAGCCGCCATCATGATCCGGCGGAGAGCGAGCTGCGCTTCGACATGGCCGATGCCGAATTCACCCATGAGGGCGACCGGTGCAGCTTCGAGACATTGCTGCTGCGGGCGGGCTTGCTGGACGATCCCGCGCTGGTCGCGATCGGGGAGATCATCCATGATCTCGACATTGGCGACGGCAAGTTCGCCCGTCCCGAAACGCCGGGACTCAGCGCCATATTGTCCGGCGTCTGCGCCTCGACCGACGACGACCTCCAGCGCATCGCCATGGCGAGCGACGCCCTGAACCAGTTTCACGCCTTTTTCAGCAACAGAAAGACGGACCGATGACGGCCAGCGCATCCTCCACCCCTTCCGCAGCCTCCCCGTCCGGCGGCGACCATGGCATTTCTCTGGGCGAAGCGACGCGCGTGTGGGCGCGGATCGCGGCGCTCAGCTTCGGCGGCCCGGCCGGGCAGATCGCGGTCATGCATCGCCTGCTGGTCGAGGAAAAGCGCTGGATCGGGGAGGAACGCTTCCTCCACGCGCTCAACTATTGCATGCTGCTGCCGGGACCGGAGGCGCAGCAACTCGCCATCTATATCGGCTGGCTGCTGCACAAGACCAAAGGCGGGCTGATCGCGGGCATATTGTTCGTGCTGCCCGGCTTCCTCGCCATATTGGGCCTTAGCTACATCTATGTCCTGCTGGGCCATGTGCAACTCATCGAAGGGCTGTTCTTCGGCCTGAAGGCGGCGGTGCTGGCGATCGTGATGCAGGCGGTGGTCCGGGTCGGATCGCGGGCGCTGAAGAACAATGTCATGCGCGGGATCGCCGCCGCCGCCTTCGTGGCGATCTTCTTCCTCGGCGCGCCCTTCCCGCTGATCGTATTGGCGGCGGGTCTCGCCGGTTTCATCGGCGGACGGAGCGGCGTCGCGGCGTTCCGGGGCGGCGGCGGCCATGGCCCGGCAGGCGGCGATGTCGTCCATGACCGCGACACCGCGTTGGGCGAGCAATTGCCCGACCATGCCCGCCCCCATCCGGGCTGGTCGCTGCGCATCTCGGCCGTGTTCCTGCTGTTGTGGCTGGGGCCGGTGCTGGCGCTGTTCCTGACCCTGGGACCGGACAATGTGTTCACCCATATCGCCAGCTTCTTCAGCCAGATGGCGGTCGTCACCTTCGGCGGCGCCTATGCCGTGCTCGCCTATGTCGCGCAGGAGGCGGTCGGCACCTTCGGCTGGCTCAAACCCGGCGAAATGCTCGATGGCCTGGGCATGGCGGAAACGACGCCGGGGCCGCTGATCATGGTGACGCAATTTGTGGGGTTCCTCGCCGCCTTCCGCGATTCCGGGGTGCTGCATCCGCTGATCGCCGCAACGCTGGGCGCGATCCTCACCACCTGGGTCACCTTCGTCCCCTGCTTCCTCTGGATTTTCGCGGGGGCGCCCTTCATCGAGCGGCTGCGCGGCAATCCGGCGCTGTCGGCGGCGCTGACCGCCATCACCGCCGCCGTCGTCGGCGTGATCCTCAATCTCGCCATCTGGTTCGCGATCCACACCCTGTTCGGGCAGGTCCAGCGGATCGCGGGAGTGGACCTGCCAGTGCTGTCCAGCGTCAATATTCCCGCCCTGCTGCTGTCGATCGGCGCGATGATCGCGGTGTTCCGGTTCAAGATCGGCGTGCTGCCCGTGCTGGGGACATGCGCGGCCCTCGGCGCGGCTTATATCCTCATCGTCTGAACGGCAGCTCCGGGCTGCTGCGGAGATAACAGCAGCGCCGTGACCCGCTGTGCAATTTCAACCACCTCTCGAACCCTAGCGGACATAAGATCACAGAAAAACAACATCTTATGATAATGGCATAGGCTTTGCATCTGTTCCCCCGTCCGATCCGCGCAACGCGGACAAGTTTCAACAACCGGGGGAATCTCCTTGTCCAATATCAGCAATCCATCGCGGCTCCGCCGTGCCCTTGGCGCAAGCGCGCTCGCCCTGCTCGCGGCGGCGCACGCGACCGGCGCCCATGCCGGCGAAACGCTCCCCGTCCCTGCCGAAGTGGTGGACGCGGAGGCCGGGGCCGGCATCGTCGTCACTGCCCAGCGTCGCGAGGAACGGTTGCAGGACGTGCCGGTCGCCGTCACCGCCTTCGACAAGGATCTGTTCAGCGTCGGTGGCCTCGGCCGTTCCGCCAATGAGGTGCTGAACTATGTCCCCAACGCCTCCGCGGGCACGCAGCAGCATGGCCGCCCGCGCTGGTGGATTCGTGGCGTCGGCGCAGGCCAGCAGCAGCTCGACCTCGCCAATCCGGTCGGCTTCTATCTGGACGATGTCTATATCAGCAACAGCAGCGCCACCGGCCTGCCGCTGTTCGACCTGGAGCGGGTGGAAGTGCTGCGCGGCCCGCAGGGCACGCTCTGGGGCAAGAACACCACCGGCGGCGCGGTCAACATCATTTCCAAGCGTCCGTCGCTGAACGGCCAGGACGATAATTATGTGAAGCTGGAATATGGCAGCTTCGACAACAAGATCGCGGAAGGCGGCATCGGCACCACTTTGGTCGACGACAAACTGGCGGCGCGCGTATCCTTCCGCTTCGACGATCGCGGCGGGCGGTTCGACAATCTCTACACCGGCAACAAGTCGAACGAGATCAAGGACAATGTGATCCGGGGCCAGTTGCTGGCCAAGCCGACCGACAATCTGCAAGCGCTGCTCAGCGTCCATTATCGCGATTATGACACCAACGGCACCTATTGGACGACGGCCAGCTACCTTCCCAGCGGCGTGGTGCGCAACGGCTATGCGCCGTCGACCGACATCAACGACATCAGCACAAACGCGCCCGAATATAGCCGCAACAAGCAGTTTGGCGGGTCGCTGCATGTCGACTGGGACCTGGGCAACGCGGCGCTGACCTGGATCGCGGGCTATGAGCGGTTCACCACGAAGGGCGCGGGCGACACCGACTATACGCCGCTGGAAATCTCGCGCAGCTATACGCAGGCGCGCTCCAGCCAGTGGACGCAGGAATTGCGGCTGGCTTCCTCCGGCGAGGACCGGCTAAGCTGGATCGTCGGCGCCTTCTATTTCAACGAGAAGATCCGGTCGAACGCCTTCTCCGCCACTCTACCGCAGTCAGCGATCCCTGCACGGACGATCACGCCTGCGCCCTCGCTCGCTTTCAGCAACACAGCCTATCATCACAAGGCCGAGAGCGGCGCGGTGTTCGGCAGCACGACCTTCCGCTTCACCGACGCACTCAAGCTGACGCTGGGCGGGCGCTGGACGCGGGAGACGAAGACGCTGGACTTCGACCGCCGGGCTTCGCCGGCCGCAACGACGCCGGGCGCGGTCTTCACCTGGAGCAACTATGCCCAATGGTGGAACAGCTATACCGGCAGCATCGGCGGCGCGGGCACCTTCAGCAATGATCTCAAGCGCACATGGGACGCCTTCACCTATGATGTGACACCGTCCTGGAACATCGACCGCGACAATCTGATCTACGCGAAATTCTCGCATGGGGTGAAGTCGGGTGGCTTCAACACCGCCGCGACCCTGCCCGTAGCACTAACGGCCGTGCGACCGGAGAAGCTGGATGCCTATGAAATTGGCTACAAGTCGAGCTGGTTCGATGGGCTGCTGACCTTCAACGCCACGGCCTTCCATTATGATTATAAGGATGTGCAGGTGAATGTCGTCGGCCCCAATCCGGGTGCCGTCGGCGGCGCGACCGTATCCTACCTCCAGAATGCGGAGAAGGCGAAGGTCGACGGCGCGGAGTTCGAACTGGCGCTGGCGCCGGTCGAGGGGCTGAAGTTCAATGCGGCGCTGGGCCTGCTGGACACGGAATATAAGAAATTCCAGGTGCTGAATGGGGGCGCCAATTTGGCGGGCGCGCAATTCGTCCGCTCTCCCAAGGTCACACTGAATGTCGGCGGTTCCTACACCTTCCCGCTGGCGGAACTGGGCACGTTGGAACTGGCGGCAGATGCGCGGTACCAGTCGCGGCAATATTATTATGTGACGCCGCAGGACACGGTGAACCGCTATTATCTGGCGCAAAAGCCCTATACGCTGACCAATATCCGCGCCACCTACACGACGCCGAACGAGAAGCTCAGCGTCACAGGCTTCATCAACAATCTGTTCGACGTGCGCTATCTCAACCATTCGCTGCCCGCCGCCAATGCGGCGCAGGGCGTGACCGGCGATACCGTGGCCTGGGCCGATCCGCGTACGGCGGGCGTGGCGGCGCTGTTCCGCTTCTGATGGGAGGGAGGCCGGGTGGTCCCCGGCCTTTCGTTAAAAGAAAAGGGCGCCGGGAGGATTTCCCGGCGCCCTTTTTGCCTTCCGTGCTCCTGCGAAGGCAGGAGCCCAGTTCAGACGGCAGGACTGGGCTCCTGCCTTCGCAGGAGCACGATGTCGCTATTTGGCAGCTATTCCGCAGCGGCCAGCAAGGCCGGAGCCTGGCGGCCGAGCAGCGGCAGCACTTCCTCGCCCACGCGATAGGCTTCCTCCAGATGCGGCGTGCCCGCCAGGATGAAGGCGTCGGTTCCCCGCGCGATCAGCTCGTCCAGACGGGCCGCGCATTGCTCATAGCTGCCGACGATCCCCAGCGCAGGACCGCCGCGCAGCAGATTGAAGCCGCCCCAGAGATTGGGCGCGACGATCAGTTCGTCATAGCGCCGCGCATCGGTCGGGCGGAGCGCGGCCTGCCGGGCAGCGCCCACGGAGTCCGTCGCTTGGCCGCGCCAGCGCTGGCGGGTTTCCTCGCTCACATTGTCGAAGCCCTTGGCGATGTCGGCCCAGGCTTCCTCCTCGGTGGCGCGGGCGACCAGATCGACGCGCACCGCGCATTTCTGCTCTCCGCCCAGTGCCGCCGTGCGTTCCTTGACGCGGGCGAACTTGTCGCCAAGCTGGTCGAACGGCTCCAGCCAGGAGAGATAATAGTCCGCATGGCGCGCCGCGGTCTGGAGCGCCGCGTCGGACGATCCGGAGAACCAGATTTCCGGAAATTCCTCACCCTGAATGACCGGCGCCAGCCCGCCATCGCGCAACTGGTAGAAACGCCCGTCATAGGAGAAGTCGGAGGACTCCCAGACGCCCTTGAAAATGTCGAGAAATTCGCTGGTGCGTCCATAACGGTCATCATGGGCGAAGCTGTCGCCCCACCAGAGCTGGGCCGGGCCGCCGCCGCCGGTGATGATGTTGAACAGCAGCCGCCCGCCAGTCGCCCGTTGCAGGCTGGCGGCCATGCGCGCCGTGTGGACCGGATTGCCGAAGCCGGGCTGGAAGGCGATCATGAAGCGGAAGCTTTTCGTCTCCCGCGCCAGCAGCGAGGAGATGACCCACGGATCGTCGGTATTGGGGAAGGACGGGATCAACCCGCCCTGAAAGCCGACACTCTCGGCCGCCTGCGCGATGGCCGCCAGATGGTCGATATAGGTGAAATCGTCGGCGCCTCCGTCGCGGTCCAAGCCGGGGGCGATATTGCCGGGCTTGAGGGGCGACCAGTCGCCGCGCTCATAGCCGCTGGTCTGGATGCTGTTGTGACAGCCATGGGTCGGCAGGCGCCAGTAAAAGTCGATGGACATGGGGATGGTCTCCTCAGGCGGCCTGTTGCGCGACGCCGGTGAGGGCGCGCAGGCGAGGCAGAAGATGCTGACCAATGCGATAGGCTTCCTCCAGCGAGGGAACTGCCTCCAGCACCAGTTGCGTGATCCCGGATGCTGCAAAGCCCGCAAGCCGCTCGGCAGCTTCGTCATAGCTGGCGATCAGCGTGCCCGGAGCGAGCGGCAGGCGTTGCGCGTCGCGCTCTGCACTTTCCCGGTCCTCGCGCACCAGCAGCGGCTGGATCAGCCCGGCCTCGACATGGCGGCCTTCCGCCAGCGCATTCAGCCGGGCAATATCATTGGCCAGCGCATCTGCGGTGGCGGGCTGGAACAGATGGACGTCGGCATGACGGGCAGAAAGCGCCAGCGCCTCCTCCCCCTCGCCTTGCAAGTAGATGCGCGGAAAGGGCACCCGGTTGAGCGGCGCTTCGAAACCGCCATTCTCGACCTCGAAATGAGCGCCCTTATAGCTGAACGGGCGATGTTCGTGCACGCCGCGCGCCACGGTCAGAAATTCCTCCAGCCTTTGCGGAAGATGGCCATCCTCCACGAAATCGGCTTCGGCCCGGCGGCTGGCCGGATCGGCATCGGGCGCGATCACCCAGCCGAGGCGGCCATGCGTTGCGCGCTGGAAGGTCGTCGCCTGCTTGGCGGCATAGACCGCCGATCCGACCGAAGCGGGAAATTCGGGCACGACATTCAGACGCGGCGCGGCGCGGGCGACGATGGCGGCGATGATGCGGCTTTCATCGGCGGCGATGCGGTGACGCACGAACAGCCCGTCAAAGGCCGTCTGCGCGGCGGCCTGCGCGACCTGGACATAATAGTCGAAGCGGTTCTGCGTACTCGTTCGGCGGTCCCGCGCCAGCGCAGGCAGGGGCCGCCATGCGCCCGGCTCCGAGCGTTGCGGATCAGCGGCGGGATCGAGCCGCCAGTGGATGTTGAGCGTCATGCGACGTCCTTTTCCTTGACAAAGGCCGGCTGTTCGAGCGTTCCGGCAAAGACGGTTTCATCGAGCGGGCGGCGGCCATTGGGGGCTTCGGCGCCATGGAATTCGGGGTCCAGCCCTGCCAGATCGCCCTTGCGGCCGAGCGCGATGACGGCTTCGATGGCGAAATCCTGCGGGATGTTCAGCCCTTGCCGCGCCGCTTCCCGGTCGAAGCCGCCAATGCCATGGGTATGCCATCCCAGCAGCAGCGCCTGATGCGCGAAATTGGCCCAGGCCGCACCTGCGTCGAAACTGTGCGAGCCATTGGCGACCCATTCGCCGCGTCGTTCCAGTTCCCGCGCCGACAGGATCAGCACCAGCGCCGACGCCTTCGCCGCCCAGAGCCGGTTGCGCGGCATCAGAAAAGCGAGATAGGCATCCCACCATTGATCGCCCGGTTGCGTGACGAGGAAACGCCAGGGCTGCGCGTTCATCGCGGAGGGCGCCCAGCGAGCCGCTTCGAAAGCGCTGCGCAGCACGGCATCCGGCACCGCTTCTCCGGTGAAGCTGCGCGGCGACCAGCGATCGGTGAAGAGCGGATCGATGGGATGATCGGCGGCGCGGCTCATCAGCGCGCCTCCCGGCTGGGCAGATGGACGAGATTGTCGGCGCTTTTGGCGGCGTCCGCGCCTGAGGTGAGTTCGGCCAATATCTCGTCCTTCAACCGATGCAGCAGCGGGGCGCGACGGTCGCGGGGATGGGGCAGGTCAACCTCCACGATGCGGCGGATGCGGCCGGGATTGGGCGACATCACGATCACCCGGTCGCCCAGGTACAGCGCCTCTTCCACATCATGCGTCACCATCACCATGGTCGACCGCTGCGCCATCCAGATACGCTGGAGTTCGCTCTGCACATGGACGCGAGTGAGCGCATCGAGCGCGCCCAGGGGCTCATCCAGCAGCAGCAGCTTGGGCTCCGTCACCAGAGCGCGGGCGATGGCGGCGCGCTGCGCCATGCCGCCGGAAAGCTGGTGGGGATAGGCTTTTTCGAAACCTTTCAGGTTCACCAGCGCGATATGATCGGCCACGATCTGTGCCCGGCGCGACTTCGGCGTATCCGTGTTGAGCAGCGCCAGTTCGACATTCTGCTCCAGCGTCATCCAGGGGAACAGCCGGTGATCCTGGAACACGATGCCCCGGTCTAGGCTGGTGGTGGCGATCCGGTCGCCGTCCAGCCGCAGTTCGCCGCTATAATCGGTGTCGAGGCCCGCGATCAGGCGCAGCAGCGTCGACTTGCCGCAGCCCGACGCGCCGACGATGCTGACGAACTCGCCGGGGCGGACATTCAGGTTGATGCCGTCCAATATCTTGCGCGGCTTGCCGCCGATGTCGAAGCTCTTGTCGAGACCGCTGACGGTCAGCGCGCCCCGGCTGGCGGCGGCTTGGGCAAGGTCTTCGCGGGCATGGGGATGGGGGTTCATGCCGTTTCTCCGGATCATGATTGAGCGGGTTGCCAGCGCAGCAGGGACTGGCGCAGGCGGCGGAACAACTGGTTGATGAGGAAGCCGAGTGCGGCGGTCACGCCGATCACCACCAACATGATGTCGAGCCGTTGCTGGACCTGGGCGGTCTGCATCGCGACGCCCAGGCCCGATCCCGCGCCCGTCAGCAATTCGGTGCCGATGGTGGAAATCCAGGCAAAGGCCAGCGCCTGGGTGATGCCGGTCAGCACCAGCGGCATGGCGGCAGGCAGCAGGATGAAGCGGATGCGCTGGAGCGTGGTGAAGCGGTAGATACCGCCGACCTCCAGATAGCGGCGCTCGACCTGCGCGACCCCGGCATGGCTGTTGAGCATGGAGGGGAAGAAGGCCGACATACTGACGACGATCAGCTCCGTCCCCTCACCCACCCCGAACCAGAGGCCGATCAGCGGCAGCCAGCCGATCATCGGCACCTGCCGCAGCGCGTGAAGCAGCGGCCCCAGCAGCCGGTCGACCGGCTTCCATATGCCCATCGCAATCCCCGCCGCCACGCCCAGCGGCGCGCCAATGGCAAGGCCGGTGAAGGCGCGTCGCAGCGTGGCCAGCGTGTCGCGCAGCAGGTCGCCGCTGCGCAGCAGTTCGGCCAGCGCGGAGGCGACGGCGGCGGGCGGCGCGAAGGTCACGGCATGGGCGCTCGCCTGCCACTGCCACAGGAGGATGAGGAGCAGCGGCGCGAACAGGCCGATAACGAGCCGGACGGGCCAGCGGGCGAGTTGATCCTTCATGCCGTCCTCCAGCGGGTGGCGCGGTTTTCGACCCAGCGGGCTCCGCGATCGAGCAGAAAGCCGATGAGGCCGCTGACGACCACCCCGGCCAGCACGACGTCGATCTGGAAGAGTTGCCGTCCCATCTCCATCATCTGGCCGATGCCGCTGTCGGCCGCGAGCAGCTCTGCCGCCACCAGCACGACCCAGGCGCGGGTCAGGGAAATCCGCAGGCCGGTGAGCACGGCGGGCACCGTGGCGGGCAGCAGGATGCGGCGGATCAACTGGAGCAGGCTCAGGCGATAGACTTTCGCGACGTCGAACCAGTTGCGCGGCACGCCCCTGATGCCATCGAAGGTGGCGAGCGCCATCGGGAAGAAGGCGGCGATGGCGACGACCGCGATCTTGAAGGGCTCATCGATCCCCAGGAACATGACCATCAGCGGCACGAAGGCGATGACAGGCACCTGCCAGAGCGTCAGGAAAAGCGGCGACAGGACGGCTTCGACCAGCCGCGACAAGGCCAGCGCCGCGCCGAAGACCATGCCCGCGACCGCGCCGATGGCGAAGCCGACCAGCAACCGGGTGAGGCTGTCCCCGACATGCCGCTGCAACTCGCCGGATGCAGCCATGTCGGCCAGCGCCTGGGCGACGACGCTGGGCGGCACCAGCACTTGCGGCGGGAACAGGCCGCTGAGGCAGGCGACCTGCCAAAGCGCCAGCAGCGCGATCGGCGCGGCCCAGGCTGCTGCGACGGCCTTGCCTTGGGGAAAAGCAATCAGCTCCGCCCCCTGCCGTCATGCGCCCAGAACTGCTCCAGCTTCAAATCCTTGAGCGCCTTGTCCACGAAACGCTCGTCGATCAGCGCGTCGGCATCCACCTTCTTGCGGATCAGGCCGCGTTCCAGCGCATAATCCGCGACCGAACGGTAATGCGCCAGCACCGCCGGATTGAAGACCGGCGAGAAGCGTTCCCGCCACGGAATGCCGCTATTGGCATAATCCTTCGCCACAATGTCTTCCGGCAGGGCGCCGCGCGCGGCCTTGCGGATGACTTCGGCCTTGTTCGCTTCGTCGGAGGACCATGCGGCGGCGCGGACAAAGGCATCCACCACCAATTGGGCCAGGTCCGGATGCGCGTCGACAAAGTCCGCCCGGCCGAACAGTTCGGCGCGCATCTTCCAGTCGGCGGGCGCATCCCTGGTCGACCAGATCACATGACCAATACCCTTCTGCTCGACCAGCAGCCCGTCGGACAGCAGCACGGCGGCGTCGACGCTGCCGGATTCCAGCGCGGCGGGCGTGGCCGACGGGTTGATGTTGACGATCTTGAAGTCATCGAGCTTCAGGCCGCTGCTGTCGACCAGCTTGGAAAAGGGCAGTTCCCAGGGCCGTCCGCGATGGAGCGCGATCCGCTTGCCCTTGAGGTCGGCCAGGCTTTTCGCCGCCAGCCCCTTACGCGCGACGATATAGACGTCCTGCCCCTGCCCCACCGGCGCCACGATCTTCAGCGGCACGCCGCCAGCGACGGCGATCGCGGCGGGGAAATCGCCATAGGAGGCGAAGTCGATCCGCTTGCCGGAAAAGCCTTCGTTGATGAGCGGCCCGCCCACCGCGGTCGAGACGGGGGTGAAGACCAGCTCGACCCCCTTCTTCGCCAGTTGCTCCTTCAGCCAGCCCTGCTGGATGACGACGCCGTTCAAGCCGTTGAACACCTGCTTGCCCTGATAGGGATAGGCGATCGACGCGATAGTCAGGGTCTTGACCGCTCCGCCGTCCTGGACTCCGCCGCAGCCCGCCAGCAGGGCGCAGCCGAACAGCGCCATGATGGCGGTCAGCCGCTTGCGGACTTGGATAAGGAAGGACGCGCTGTTCTGATAGGCCACTATGCAGGCTCCGTTGATGGCTATGCCGGCATTCAATGCATGTCGTGTGCCAACCGGCGTTTCGGCGGCTCTGCGTGGGTTCGCCCGGCGCAAGGGCTCCCCGGCTGGTGATTTTGCCGCAGAAACGATGGCCGGATTGCGCGAAATGAAGCGGCCGCTGCGGCCAGGAACTATCCACGTCGCGGCACGGCGCATCTGGCACGAGCTTTGCGATGTGTGCATCCTGTGGTGGTGTCAGGGCCAGTCCCCGAATGGAGAATGAAGATGGCAAACAGCGTCGCGCGTCCGGACAGCGTCTGGGTGACGCGCTGCCCGGTCCCGGCGGCATCCGGCGTGGCGTGCGCCAAGGGCTGGATGGCGGAAGCCTTCGGGCAGGACGGCATTGTCGTCAAACGGGTTCAGGAACTGGGGCTGAACCTGGTCGCGGACGATCCCGACAACCAGGCGCGGCATCTGTTCCGCGAGGGCGGCAATATTCAGGCGCTGGCGGCGCGGGCGCTGGGCGCGCCGACGCGGGTGATCGGCCTCACCTGGATCGACGAGCGGCAGGCGATCATGGTCCGGCGCGATGTCGGCATCATGGCCCCGGGCGACCTCAAGGGACTGCGCTTCGCCCTGCCCGGCTATGCCCGGACCCATGGCGAGAGCATCGCGCGCGGCATGGCGCTGCACGGCATCAAGAGCGCGCTGGCGCTGGCCGGACTGACATTGGAAGATGTGCAATTGATCGAAATCCCCGCCCCGCCCGTCGAACAGGCGAGCGTGGAGGGGATGCGCCGGCTCTGGCTGGGCCTGGAATGGCTGGCCGCCGGGCGGGTGGACGCGGTCTATGTGAAGGGATCCGCGGGCGCCGAGGCGGCGCAGCGGCTTGGGCTGGAAGTCAGCATCGATCTCGACGCCTATCCCAGCCGCCTCGCCCGCGTGAACAACGGCACGCCGCGCCCCATCGTCGTCCACCAGCATATGATCGACCATCATCCCGATCTGGTCGAACGCTTCCTGGAACAGAGCCTGCGCGCGGCCGACTGGGCGGCGGGCAATCCGCCCGAACTGACCGCCATCATCGCGCAGGAGACGCTGTCCGGCATTGAGGGCGTCGAGGCGGCCTACCGCAACAATTTCCATCGCGCTCTCCACCCAGACCTGTCGGACGAGCGGGTCGAGATGCTGAAGATCCAGGCCCATTTCCTCTGGCTGCACGGTTTTCTGGAGACGCCGGTGGATATTGACGGCTGGGTCTGCGCGGCGCCGTTGCGCGCCGTGATGGAGCGCCGCGCGGAACTGACGCCGCCCCTCTGACCGTCGCGCTGAAAGCTCAGCTAGTCCCTGAAGTTTATTTTCTACTGAATCAGAAGACAATTAGCTGCTATCGTTCCGGCGCCAGAGATGGAGACGCTATGAGGAACAGTTCGCACAGCCGCGCCGGGGACCGGGCCGAAGTCGGCTTGGTGTCTGCGACGAACGACGACGGCCGCCCCCTGCTGGCCTATGATTGCGACCAGCATCATGCCGTGGGCCCCCGCGCCCGCGCGCTCATCTTCAACGATCCCCGCTCGCGCGCGCTGCTGCCGCTGATCGAGCGGGTGGCGCCCAGCGACGCCAATGTGCTGATCATGGGCGAGACGGGCACCGGCAAGGAATTGGTGGCGCGCTATGTCCACAGCCTCAGCAACCGGGCGCACACGCCCTTCGTCGCGGTCAATTGCGGCGCCTTTTCCGAGTCGCTGATCGAGGGCGAACTGTTCGGCTATGAAAAGGGCGCCTTCACCGGCGCCAATGTCGCAAGGCCTGGGTGGTTCGAGGCGGCCAATGGCGGGACGCTGTTCCTGGACGAATTGGGCGACCTCTCGCTACCCTTGCAGGTGAAGCTGCTGCGCGTGTTGCAGGAGCGGGAGGTCGTGCGGCTGGGATCGCGCAAAGCGGTGCCGCTCAATGTCCGGGTCATCGCAGCGACCAATGTGGAATTGCAGCAGGCGGTTCAGGAAGGGCGTTTCCGGTCCGACCTTTTCTATCGGCTGCAAGTCGTGGCCATCCCCCTGCTACCCTTGCGGGAGCGGCGGGCGGACATCCTGCCGCTGGCGCGCCATTTCCTGGAAATCTACGGTTCGAAAGCAGGCGCCAACCGGCTGGAATTGAGCGCCGCCGCCGAGGAGGCGCTGTTCCAGCATAGCTGGCCAGGCAATATTCGCGAGTTGGAAAATGCGATCCACCGCGCGACGCTGATCTGCGAGGATGGCCGCATCCAGCCGGCCGACCTGGGATTGGGCGATCTGGGCGAGGCAGGCGAACCGGGCGGCGACGCCGCATCGCTGGAGGAGGCGGTGCGGCCCTTCATCGCCCGGCTGTTGAAAAATGGGCATGATCAGTTGCTGGACCGGCTGGTGGCCTTCACGGTGACGGAAGCCTTCCGGCTGTGCAGCGAGAATCAGATCAAGACCGCCGAAGCGCTGGGCATCACCCGCAATGTGGTGCGGACGCATCTGAAGAATCTGGATTTGATCTAAGAGGGCGGAGTGGCCCTTTGTAGCCGTTAAGCGATACGTGCTCCTGCGAAGGCAGGAGCCCAGTTCAAGCGATGCGATGATACACGGAGGGTGGGACTGGGCTCCTGCCTTCGCAGGAGCACGGTGTATTCAAGGGAGGGAGAAGGTCAGCACCTCCCTACCATCCGATGCGCTAACGACCCAGAACGACCCCCAAGCGCTCCACGGTGAAAAAGCAGCAGCCCCGCTGTTCAATATGCCGCACTCCGACCGGCCGCCTCTCTCCAAATCCCACGCAATTCCGCCATTTTCCGGATTGGCACGGCTCTTGCGATTTTCTCCGGGCAACCAACCGGAGATTTGCCAGCCGTGCCGACCCTATCCGACAGCGCCCCGACAAAGGCCAACCAGCCCGATGAGATCTGGTTCACCCGCTGCCCCGTTCCGACGGCCACGGGCATCGCCTACAAGCTGGGCTGGCTGACCGAGAGTTTCGAGGGCGACGGCATTACGCTGCGCACCTTGCAGGAGTCAGGATCGGAACTCGGCCGGCACCATTATGACCACCGCCTGCCCACGCTGATCCGCGAGGGCGGCAACATGCTGGCCATCGCCGCCCGCGCCCAGGGCGAGCCGACGAAGCTGGTCGGCCTCACCTGGATCGAGGAGAGCCAGCTCATCCTCGCCCGGCCCGATTCCGGCATCCGCTCCGCAGCCGACCTCAAGGGCAAGCGGCTGGCCCTGCCCGGCTGGAGCCATAATGACATCCCAAGCCATGTGCGCGGCACCAGCATCGCGCGCGGCATGTCGCTCGCGGGCCATAAGGGCGCTTTGGCGTCGGCGGGGCTGAGCTTCGACGATGTCGATCTGATCGAGACGCCCGACCGGCTGCGCAATATCGGCGGCAGCGGGCGCGACCTGCAACCACGCGGATCGGGCCAGCGCAGCGGCGTCGGGCGGCTCTGGCCGATCGAGGCGCTGGTCGAAGGGAAGGTCGACGCCATCTATGTGAAGGGCGCCGCCGCGCTGGATCAGGCGCGGGAGAACGGCCTGGTCGTCGCCATCGATCTCGATGCCCTGCCCGACCCGCGCTTCCGCGTGAACAACGGCACGCCCCGTCCGATCACCGTCCATCAGAGCCTCATCGACGATCATTTCGACCTGCTGGTCCGCTTCCTGGCCGTCACCCTGCGCGCAGCCGATTGGGTTGCGGAACAGCCCGACCGGCTGCGCGACATCCTCGAATATGAGACGGAAGGCAGCGCGCAGGCCGTCGACCAAGCCTATGCCCGGCTGCACGAAGGGCTGCACCCGACGCTGGACGACGAACGGCTCGCCCTGTTCGATCTCCAGAAGAAATTTCTGTTCACGCACGGCTTCCTCGACGCGGATTTCGCGCTGTCCGACTGGGTCGATCCCAGGCCGCTGGAAGCCGCCCGCGCCCTCAACGCCCAGCGTCCCCAACCTGTCGCCATTCCAGCCTGAAAGGAAATAAGCATGTCTGACACCAACGGACTTTCAAGGGATACGATCGGCTTCGTGCTGCAAACCGAGAAGGACGCCCGCCGCGCCTTCCGCGTCCTGCGCGAGACCCATACCATCTCGGCCAGCGGCACCCTGTTCTTCGCCGTCCGCATCCCCGACGAAGACAAGATCATCACGCTGAACTATGCTGGTCTTTGGGAGGATGATCCCGACCAGGCCGTGACCAGCGTCATCGGCTTCGACGGCACCCTCCATTGGGGCAACGCACCGGGCGGCGCGGCGCGCTATCTCAAGATCTTCAAGAAATATCCGGACTTCCAGGCGATCAGCCATGTCCACACGCCGCATCTGGGCGCCTATTCGCAGGCGCATTCGGAACTGCCACTGCTGTACGTGCCCAACCGCCGGTTCCGCTTCACTGCGCAGCTTCCGGTCTATATCAACCGCCGCCAGCCTGAGCCCGACTTCATCCTGGAGGCGATCGAGCAGGATCGCGAAGTCCCCGGCATCGTGGAAGCCAATGGCGGCGCGACCATCTGGAGCTGGAAGAGCCTCCGCGACCTTACCAACACCATCGTGCTGCTGGAGGAAGGCGCGCAGTTCCAGATATTGGGGCAGGCGCTGGGCGGATCGAAACCCTTCGGCCCCGGCGTGCTGGAGCAGCAGTGGAAGATGGGCAAGCTGGTCCCGCCCGACGCCCGCGTCGACGATGACGGCACGATCCACCTGCCCGAACCGGCTGTGCAGGCCGCTGAGTAACATTTGAAGTTCGGCGCCCGTTGCTGAGCGGGCTGCGGTCAATCGGGACACTTTTCCTTATCCTTATGTTCGCCCTGAGCCTGTCGAAAGGCCTTCCTTCTCTTGAAGAAGTAAGAGGCTTCGACAAGCTCAGCCCGAACGGAGGTGGGGTGCTTCCGGTCAACCGCGCCATGCTCCAGCAGCAGGCGTCGCTTTCCGGAGCGATCCCATGTCCCAGAAGAAGCGCGAGCTCGCGCTTGCCGTATTCCTCACCCGCCACGGCCATCATCCCGGCGCCTGGCGCCAGCCGGGCACCGCCGATACCGGCAAGCCCGATTTCCGCTATTGGGCCTACCTCGTCCGCACCGCCGAGCGCGGCAAGCTGGACGCCGCCTTCTTCGCGGATTTCGTGGGGCAGAGCGGCGACAGCACCAAGGGGATCGCCCGGCGGCACGCTTTCCTCGATTTCGAACCGCTGACCGCGACGGCGGCGCTGGCCAGCATCACCAGCCATATCGGGCTGGTGGCGACGGTGAACACCAATTTCGAGCAGCCCTATGCGCTGGCGCGGCGCTTCGCCTCGCTCGACCATATCAGCGGCGGACGGATCGGCTGGAACATCGTGTCCTCGCTGGCGGACGGCGCAGCGAAAAGCTTCGGCATCGACCAGCCGGCCAGCCATGCCGAACGCTATGCCCGCGCCCATGATTTCGTGGAACTGGCCAAAGCGCTGTGGAACAGTTGGGAAGACGACGCCTTCGAAGGCGCGGACAAGGAGAGCGGCATCTACCTCAATGCCGACGCCGTGCATCCGGTCCATTATCGCGGGCCTTATTATGGCATCGACAGCGTGCTCGACATGCCGCGCCCGATCCAGGGTTATCCCGTATTCGCGCAGGCGGGCAATTCGGAGGTCGGCCGCGATTTCGCCGCCCGCCATGCCGAGATGATCTATGCCGCCGCCCAGTTCATCGAGGATGCGCAGGCCTTCTACAAGGATGTGAAGGCGCGGGTGGCGGGCTATGGGCGCGATCCCGACACGCTGAAAGTGATGCCGGGCCTGTCCTTCACCATCGGTTCCAGCCTTCAGGAAGCGCAGGACAAGTTCGGCGCGCTGGAGGAGAAAGTCGATTTTTCCGGCGACCTCAATCTAATGGGCCATGATGTCAGCGCCTATCCGCTCGATGGGCCGCTGCCCGACCTGCCGGAGCCGGAGAATGGCAAGGGCCGCTGGCGGCAGCTCACCGCGCTGGCACGGCGCGAGAATCTCACCATCCGCCAGCTTTTCCTGCGCTTCAACGCGGTGCGCGGGCATCGAGTGGTGCTGGGCACGCCGGTCGACATTGCCGACCAGATACAGGACTGGTTCGAGCGCGACGCCGCCGACGGCTTCAACCTGATCCCGCCGCTGCTGCCGAGTTCGCTGGAGGATTTCGTGAACCTCGTGGTGCCGGAACTCCAGCGGCGCGGGCTTTTCCGGACTGACTATGAGGGCACGACGCTGCGCGAGCATCTGAACCTGCCGCGTCCGGAGAATCCGAATGAGCGGGTTGCTCCAGCCGAAGCCGTTCTGGAGTCCGCCGCTTAGAACTGCCGTTCGCCTGCGCAGGCGCTCGAACAAGACAAGCGGCTCGTGAGAGCCCAAGCCCGCCGCCTGAAAATACGCACCCTCTGAACTGGGCTCCTGCCTGCGCAGGAGCATGTCGCATTTAAAATCGAAAGGATTGCCGAATGAGCAACAAACTCGACACGCTCTGGTACACACGCTGTCCCGTCCCCACCGGCCTTGGCATCGCCATCCAACAAGGCTGGCTGGAGGAAGCCTTCCGCGCACAGGGCACCAGCCTGTCCTCGCTGCTCGAATCCAGCGATTTTTCCAAGCGCGAGTCGCATTTCTCGCACACCGTCCAGAACAGCGTGCGCCATGGCGGCAATATCCCGGCGATCAGCGCGAAGGCGCGGGGCCGCGACACGCGGGTTATCGGCCTGTCCTGGGCGGACGAGACACAGTTGATCCTCGCCAGCCCGGAATCCGGCATCGAGACGGTGCGCGACCTGAAAGGCCGGCGCTTTGGCCTGCCCAACTGGAAGAATGTCGAGATCGACTTCACCCGCGCACAGGCCATTCGCGGCCTTGAAAATGCATTGCGGCTGGAGGGACTGGAAGTCTCCGACGTCGAGATCGTCGATCAGGACATCAAAACCCATTATAGCGACGGACAGGCGCAGACCATCGGTGGCACGCTCGCCTGGAACGGGCGCAGCACCAGCCGGGCGCGGGCTAACAATCTCGAACTGATCGCCCTGCTGCGCGGCGAGGTGGACGCGATCTTCCTGAAGGGCGCGAGCGGCGCTCAGATCGCGCATCAATTCGGCCTGACCACGGTGATCGACACCGGCATCCATCCCGATCCGCTGGTGCGCTCCAACAACGGCACGCCGCGCACGCTGGCGGTGGACGGCCATCTGATTGACCATCATTTCGACGCCGCCGTCACCATTGTCGAGCAAGTGCTGCGCGCCGAGCGTTGGGCGCAGTCCCACCCGTCCGAAGTCCGCCGCTATCTCGCCCGCGAAACCAACAGCAGCGAATATTGGGTCAGCATCGCCTATGGCGAGGACGCGCAGACGAAGCTGAAGACAGACCTTGCCGAACAGTCGGTCACGGCCATTCAGGACTTCACCAACTTCCTGCACCGCTGGAACTTCTTGCCCCAAAGCTTCGACGTGCGCGACTGGATCGACGCCCGTCCGCTGGAAGCGGCGCAGTCGCTCGCGCTCGCAAGCTGAACGAGACCATGGGGGAGAGAGGATTTCTGCAACGCAGCCCGTTGCTGCGCTGCCTTGCCATCTATGGCGAGATGCCGGGCCGGTTCGCGCTGACGGCGGTGCTGCTGGCCGCCGTCAACGTCGCGCTGGTCGGCCAGCAGGTGATGGTCGGCCATGCCGTGCAGGAAGCGCAGCATGGCAGGCTGGTCGTCGCCGGACCGGACGGGCTGCTGCATTATGACCGCGCCTGGTTCTGGGTCGCGCTGCTGATCGGCCTCTCGCTGGCGCGGGCGGCGGTGCAATATGGCGCGAGCCTCCTCTCCCTCTCCATCGGCCAGCGGCTGCTGACCATCCTGCGCGGGCGCATATTGACGCAGATACAGCGCCTCGACCTTGCCTATCACTGGAGCCATGGCGTGGGCGAGATGGTGACGCGCATGACCCGCGACGCCGACAAGGTGCGCGACGCGCTGATCAATTTCTGGCGGCAGATTTTCGAAACCGGGCTGATCGTGACCATCTCGCTTGGACTGCTGGCGCTCTATTCGCCCTGGCTCGCTTTGGGTCCGCTGGTGCTGCTGGCGCTCGGCATCGGCCTGCTCTGGTCGGAAGCCGACACGCTGGTGGCGCTCGACCGGCGGATCGGGGATGCCTATGACGCCGTGACGCAGGACCTGTCCGAAGGCGTCAACGGCGTCCGCGTCATCAAGGCTTTCTCGTTGGGCGAGGCGCGCGCCGAGCGCTTCCGCCGCCATGTCGACCTGTTCCGGGTGGAGGCGCGGGCGGCGATCCGCCACGCCTGCCGCCGCATTCCCCTGCCCCAGACGATCATCGCCCTATCCCATGCCTGGGTGCTGGGCCTGGGCGCCTGGATGGTGGCGCATGGCGCGCTCGGCCTGGGCGCGCTGGTGGCGGCGATGCTGGTCGTCAACACGCTGGTCCTGCGGATCGAGAGCATCGGCCGCCTGTTGCAAGTGATCGCGGACGCCCGCGCTTCGGCTGCGCGCATCTGGGAAGTGCTGGATGCGGAGCCGGTCATCAATTCGGGCAATGCGCCGCTGCCCGAAGGCCCCATCGGTTTCCGCCTGTCGCATGTCGCCGCCTCGCCGCTGGGTGATGGGGCAACCGTGCTGCGCGACCTCAGCCTTGCCGTGCGGCCGGGCGAGGTCGTGGCGCTGGTCGGCGCGACCGGATCGGGCAAGAGCATCCTCACCGCCCTGCTCCCCCGGCTGGTGGAGGTGGACGAGGGCCGCGTCGAACTGGGGTCGGCGGAAACCGGCTGGCGGGACGTGCGGACGAGCGACCTGCATGAGTTGCGCCACCGCGTCCATGTGCTGCCGCAGGAAAGCTTCCTCTTTTCCGACACGCTGGCCGCCAATCTGCGCCTCTGCGCGCCCAATGCGACCGACGACGATCTGCGCGCGGCGCTGGACAAGGCGGCGGCGGGCGAATTGCTGGCCCGCCTTGAGGACGGGCTGGAAACGCGGGTGGGCGACCGGGGCGCGACCCTCTCGGGCGGCCAGCGCCAGCGTGTGTGCTTGGCCCGCGCATTGCTGGCGGACGCAGACATATTGATCCTGGACGACGCCACCAGCGCCCTCGACGCGCAGACCGAAAGGCGGGCCATCGACAATATCCGCAAGCTCCGCGCCGAACGCCCGGTCACTCTGCTGATCGTCGCCAGCCGCCTGTCGACCGCGCTCGCCGCCGACCGGGTAGCGGTGCTGAGCGGCGGCCGGATCGTCGCAGAGGGCACGCATGAGCAATTGTCGCAGGACAGCGCGGCCTATCGCGACCTGATGGGACTGTAAGACACATGAACGCATTCAGAGGCGACAGCGCCCTGTCCGACATCGAACTGGAGGAGAAATTCTCCCAGCGCAGCCTGAACCAGAGCGTGGTCGAACGGCTGATCCCGCTGCTTGCGCCGATCTGGCGCCCCATCGCGGCGGTCATCGGCATAGAGATGGTGCAGGTGCTGGCGATCTTCGCCCGGCCGCTGCTGATCGGCCTCGTCATCGACCAAGGGCTGCGCCATGCTGAGACCAAGGCCGGGGACGGCATCGACGCCCCGCTGATCGCCTGGGCCTGCGCCGGGCTGGCGGCAAGCTGGGCCGTGCGTTTCGCGCTGGGCGGCCTATCGCAATATTGCGCCGGGGTTGCGGCGATCCGCCTGCTCAACGACCTGCGCAGCCGCGTCTTCGCTCATGTTCAGACGCTGAGCGTCGGCTATTTCGACCGCACCAAGGCGGGCCGCATCATCGCCCGCGCCGACCGCGACGTCGACACGCTGGAACCGCTGCTGATCCAGGGACCGCCGGAATTCCTCTCCGCCCTATTGCGGCTGTGCCTGTCCGGTTTCCTGCTCTGGCTGATCGCGCCGGTTCTGCTGGCGGGGCTGGTGGCGGTGGTGCCGGTCCTGATCGTCGCCACCTTCCTCTTCAAGCGGGTGGCGCAGCGCAGTTGGGCCAAGGTGGCCGAAAACCGCAGCCGCTTCACCGCCCATCTGGTGGAAACCGTGGCCGCCATCCGCCTGATCAAGCAATCCGGCCGCGAGCGGGAAAATCTGGCCAAATATCAGGGGTTGCTGGAGGATTTCAACAGCTCCCTGATCTACGGTTCCGTCCGCTCGGGCTGGTTCGCGCCCTTTACCGGCCTGCTGACCACGGCGGGCCTGGCGCTGACGCTGGTGGTCGGCGGGCGTGGGATCGCGCTGGGCACGCTGACCCTGGGCGAACTGACGCAGAGCCTGTTCTACGTCTTCCTCTTCCTCGCGCCCTTGCAGGAATTCAGCGACCTTTTCGAGCGTTTCGCCAACGGCACCGCCTGCGCCCAGCGCGTCTTCCTGCTGCTCGATACGCGGCCCGAGATCGTGGACCGGGCCGATACCGCCGTGCTGGAGGCCGTCGAAGGCAGGATCGAATTCCGCAACGTCCGTTTCGGCTACCGCCCCGGCCAGCCGGTCATTCGCGACCTCAAGCTCGACATCGCTGCGGGCGAGCTATTGGCGATCGTCGGCCCGACCGGCCATGGCAAAAGCACGCTCGTCCAATTGCTGACGCGCTTCTACGATGTGGACGAAGGATCGGTCCTGCTTGATGGACGCGACATACGCGGCATCTCCGAACGCAGCCTGCGCCGCCATATCGGCGTGGTGCTTCAGGACAATGTTCTCTTCGGCGGCACCGTGCTGGAAAATCTCCGCCTCGCCCGGCCGGAAGCCAGCGACGAGGAACTGATCGCGGCATCGAGGCGCATCGGCGCGGACGACGTGCTGAATGCCCTGCCCCACGGCTATGCGACCCATGTCGGGCCGCTCGGCAGCCAGCTCAGCCAAGGCCAGCGGCAACTGGTCTGCCTCGTCCGCGCCTATCTGGCCGATCCGTCGGTGCTGATCCTTGACGAAGCCACATCGGCCGTCGACGTCAGCACCGAAAGGCGCATCCAGCGAGCCTTGCGGGTGCTTTGCGAGGGGCGGACCTCCATCGTCATCGCCCACCGTCTGGAAACCATCCGGTCGGCGCACCGCATCGCCGTCATCGAAAATGGCGAGGTGCGGGAAATCGGATCGCACCGGTCCCTGCTGGACAATGGTGGACGCTACGCCGCCATCTACCAGGCGCATGAGAAAATAGCGGCCCTGATGGAGCGCCCGCTGACGGCTGCCCTACCCTGATCCCGCGATCTGGGCGGGGCGGCCAGGAAGCGGCGGCGATATTTCCCTTGTTGCGAACCGTTCGCGTGGAACCGACACGTCCCTTGACGACTTCCATCGCGTGACCATCCAAGGAGGAGAGAGACCATGGCCGACCCCCAATTCACCGATGCGATCGCCCTTCTGAAAGCCGATCACCGCAAGGTGGAGGATTTGTTCGAGCAGTTCGAAAAGGCCGGATCGGCGGCGCGCAAAAAGGCGCTGGCCCAGCAGATCTGCCTGGAGCTGAAGGTCCACACGCTGATCGAGGAGGAAATCTTCTACCCCACATTTCGCGGGAAGATAGAGGACGACACGCTCGACGAAGCCTATGTCGAACATGACGGCGCCAAGATGCTGGTCAACGACATAGAGGAAGGCGACCCGGCCGACGATTTCTTCGACGCCAAGGTCAAGGTGCTGTCCGAAGAGATCAAGCATCATGTCCGTGAGGAGGAGATGCGGGGCGAAGGCATGTTCGCCCAATGCCGGAAGACGGACGTCGATCTGGTCCAGCTTCGCGATGCGATGATGACGCGCAAGGCGCAGTTGTTGCGGGAGGCGAAAAATGGCGGCCTTCCGCCCGCCAAGCCCCGCGCGATCCATCTGCTGCCCGCCTGATCGGCGCGCATCGAACCTTATTCCCTCCGGTCGGTTCGCGGGGCGCGCTTTTCGGCATCGCCCCGCGGACTAACCTGTGTGATGGCGGTCAGCGCGGCTGCGGTTATCATCGCGCGGCAATGACAGGGAGAGAGCCCGTGTCCCGCCATGACGATGCGTCCTATTTCGAGGCCCGGGCCAAAGAGGAAATCCAGAAGGCAAGCGATGCGAAATTGCGCGGCGACAATGGCGCGATGATCGCGGTTCATGCCGAACTGGCCGTGCGCTATCAGGCCAAGGCCCTGCAATTGCAGCGCGGCTGACCCTTTTCCCAGGATCGCGGATCTTCCCGCAAGGGGACTAAGGCGCGCCGCCGCGATTTCCCCGACATGAAGCAAGGCATCGGGACTTGAAAGCCGTCCCCGCTCCCGCCATCTGGCGGTTCGGATTCCATTGGCCGGATTCCATCAGGGAGAGCTTTCGAAACCGCCATGACCACCACGACCGGCACCGCACCCGAAACCCGTTCCTTCGAGGCCGATGTCGCCCGGCTGCTGCACATGATGGTGCACTCGGTCTATTCGGACAAGGACGTCTTCCTGCGCGAGCTGATCTCGAACGCGGCGGACGCCTGCGAAAAGCTGCGCTACGAACTGCTGAGCGATCCGGCGCTGGCCGGGGATGACGGGCAGCCCCGCATCACCGTCACGCTCGATCCCGATGCTCGCCAGCTCATCGTCGAGGATAATGGCATCGGCATGAGCGAGGTGGAGCTGACCGAAGCGCTGGGCACCATCGCCCGCTCCGGCACCCGCGCCTTTATGGAGCGCGTCACCGCCTCCAAGGAAGGAGAAGGCGCTCAATTGATCGGCCAGTTCGGCGTCGGCTTCTATTCCGCCTTCATGGTCGCGGACAAGGTGGACGTCTTCTCCCGCCGCGCCGGGGCCGACACCGCCGCGCATTGGGCGTCGGACGGCCTGGGCAGCTACACCATCCAGCTTGTCGATCCGGCGGAGGCTCCCGCCCGCGGCACCCGCATCGTCCTTCACCTGAAGGAAGACGCCGCCAGCTACACCGAGCCATTCACCACCCAGCGCATCGTCACCGCGCAGTCGGGCCACGTCCCCGTCCCCATCTTCCTCAAGGAAAAGCCGGATGCGGAGGAAAAGCAGATCGCGGATGGCGCGGCGCTCTGGACCCGTCCGAAGTCCGACATCACGGCGGAGGAATATACCGACTTCTACCGCAGCACCGCCGGCCAGTTCGATGAGCCCGCGCTGACCCTCCATTATCGCGCCGAGGGGCTGCACGAATATTCGGTCCTTGCCTTCCTCCCTTCCATGCGGCCGTTCGACCTGTTCGATCCGGATCGCGCCGGGCGGATGAAGCTCTACGTCCGCCGGGTGTTCATCACCGACGAGGCGCAGATATTGCCGCGCTACCTGCGCTTCGTGCGCGGTCTGGTCGACAGCAACGACCTGCCGCTCAACGTTTCGCGCGAGATGATCCAGGAAAGCCCCGTCCTCGCCGCCATCCAGAAGGGCGTCGCCAACCGCATCCTCTCCGAACTGGACAAGCTGTCCGAGAAGGATGGGGAAGCCTATCTCAAATTCTGGGACAATTTCGGCGCGGTCCTGAAGGAAGGGCTGTACGAGGATTTTGCCCGGCGGGAGGCGCTGCTTGGCCTCGCCCGCTTCAAGAGCACGGCGTCGGGGGAAGGCTGGCGCTCGCTGAAGGACTATGTCGAGGCGATCAAGGACAATCAGACCGCGATCTACTATGCGACGGGCGCCGATCTCGACCGTCTCGCCTCCTCGCCGCAGCTCGAAGGGTTCCGCGCCCGCGGAATCGAGGTGCTGCTGCTCACCGATCAGGTCGACAGCTTCTGGGTCACGGCCGGAGTCGATTATCAGGGCAAGCCGTTCAAGTCCGTGACGCAGGGCCTGGCCGACCTCAGCCTGATCCCGCTGGCCGACGGCGAGACGCCCGCCACGCAGGCATCGGCGGAGGTCGACGGCTTCATCGCCTATGTCAAGGATGTGCTGGGCGAGGAGGTCTCCGACGTCCGCGCATCGGAACGGCTGACGGAAAGCGCCGTCTGCCTGGTGGCGCCGGACAATGCGATGGACCGCCAGCTCGAAAAGCTGCTGGCCGGGGCCGGGCGGCTCGACAATGCGGCCAAGCCGGTGCTGGAGATTAATCCCCGCCATGACCTGATCGCGAAACTCGGCACGCTGGCCGAGGGCAGCGATCTGCGCGAGGATGCGGCGCGGCTGCTGCTCGACGAGGCGCGGATCGCGGATGGCGAGCTGCCATCCGATCCCCGCGCTTTTTCCGCGCGCCTCGCCCGCATGATCGGCGGCGCGATCCGCTAAGGCGCGGTTGGCCGGGTCCGCCCGGCCAACCCGGCGATGGAGCGCCAGACGACAATCCGCTTGCCAGCCCGGCGAAAGCGCGCCAAGCACGCGGCAACAGAAAATGAGGGGATAGCGCGTCGATGAGCTATTATGACGTTCTGATCGTAGGTGCCGGGCATGCCGGGGCGCAGGCGGGCATTTCGCTGCGCCAGCTCGGCTTCGATGGGTCCATCGCGATGATAGGCGATGAAAAGGACCCGCCCTATGAACGTCCGCCGCTGTCCAAGGAATATTTCGCGGGCGACAAGAGCTTCGACCGCATCCTGATCCGCCCGGCCAGCTTCTGGGAAGAGCGTAAGATCGACATGCTACTCGGCCTGCGCGTGAAGGCGGTCGACCCGGTCGGCAAGTTCGTGACTGCGGGCGACCGGGAAATCAGCTATGGCAAGCTGATCTGGTGCACCGGCGGCTCCCCGCGCATGCTGAGCTGCGCCGGCGCCGACGCGCCCAATGTCCATGCCGTCCGCCGCCGCGACGATGTCGACGCGATGATGGCGAAGATCGACCAGATCGAGCATGTGACCGTCATCGGCGGCGGCTATATCGGGCTGGAGGCTGCCGCCGTCCTCTCGAAATTCGGCAAGAAGGTCGTGCTGCTGGAAGCGCTGGACCGCGTGCTGGCGCGCGTGGCGGGCGAGGAATTGTCGCGCTTCTATGAGGCGGAGCATCGCGCCCATGGCGTCGACCTGCGCACGGGCGCCCGCATGGACTGCATCGAGGTCACCGACGGCAAGGCGACCGCCGTGCTGATGCAGGATGGCGAGCGGATCGAAACCGACATGGTGATCGTCGGCATCGGCATCATCCCCGAAACCGGCCCGCTGATCGCGGCGGGCGCGGCGGGCGGCAATGGCGTGGATGTGGACGAATATTGCCGCACCAGCCTGCCCGACATCTATGCGGTGGGCGATTGCGCCGCCCACGCCAACAGCTTCGCCCGGGGCGCGCAGATCCGGCTTGAGTCGGTGCAGAACGCCAATGATCAGGCGAAGACGGCCGTTGCCCACATCATGGGCAAGGAAGAGGCCTATCATGCCGTGCCCTGGTTCTGGTCGAACCAATATGATCTGAAGCTCCAGACGGTGGGCCTGTCGACCGGCCATGACCAGACGATCCTGCGCGGCGATCCGGCGACCCGCAGCTTCTCTGTCCTGTACATGAAGGGCGGCAAGCTGATCGCGCTCGACTGCGTCAATGCGGTCAAGGACTATGTGCAGGGCCGCGCCCATGTCGTTTCCGGCGCGGCGCTGGATCAGGCGCAGTTGGCCGATGCGAGCGTGCCGCTCAAGGAAGTCGGCCTCGCCTGAATGGATGGATGAAGGTCAGCCCCGAAAGCTGGCCTTCATCGCCAATTCCCAAGGCCCGCCGCGATAATGCCAGGCGGCAAGACCGGCAATGGCAAGCGGCCTTGGGTTAAAGCCCCGCCGCAAGTCGGTCGCCAGCGCCTTCGCCTCGGCCGGTTCGGCTTTGTTCTGCACCGTGACGTGGAAACGCGGCCGCCCCTGATCCTGCGGCGCCAGCAGGCCCGCAAAGGCCTCCGCCAGTTCCTCCCGTATCGCCATCAGTTCCGGACTTTCCACCCGATAGGCGACCCCCCGCCCCAGCAGCATCACCTCCGCCAGTCTCGCAACGGGCGGCGGACCCGCGCAGAGCCGCTTCAACCGCAGCGCCACTTCCGCCAAAGCCGAAGGCGGCAGATGATGGAACAGCGTGATATGCGCCGGCACCAGATTGCGCCCGGCCGGGAAATGCGCGCGGCGCAAGCCGTCCGCCCAGGCGAAATCCGCCGCCCCCATCAAAGCCGTCACGATGATCGGCGCCGCCACAGCCTCACCTGCCAAAATCCGGCATCTCCTTTCGCGAAATCCCGTCAGCCGCTATGATCCGCTCCGGCGGCCCGACGGGCAGGCCGCCGATACAGGGGGGAACCGCCATGACCGCGTCACGATCCTTTCGGGCCATTGGAATCCTGTTGCTGCTCTGGAACCTGATGGGGATGGCCGCCTTCATCATGCAATATAGCGCAGACCTCAACCAGTTGGCGAAGACCGATCCCTATACCGCCAGGATATTCGCTTCCATGCCCGGCTGGGTCTGGGCGGCCTATGCGGTCGCTGTCGGCGCAGGCACGATGGGCGCGATCCTGCTGCTGCTCCGCAAGGCCGCCGCCGCGCCCTTGTTTCTGCTCTCCATCATCGCCGTGATCGTGCAATTCGGCTACAGCTTCATCCACACCGACCTGCTGGCCGTGAAGGGCTTCACCGCCGCGATCTTCCCGGCCGTGATCCTGATCGTCGCCCTCTTCCAATGGCGCTATGCCAGGGGGCTGATCGCGAAGGGCGTTCTCCGCTAGCATGTGGAGCGTTTAGCGTGAGGACGTAATGGGACGGGAAGCAAACCTTCATTCCATTTGAGGATAGCGTGCTCCTGCGAAGGCAGGAGCCCAGTCTCATCGCCTATGGATCACCGCACCGCAAGAACTGGGCTCCTGCCTTCGCAGGAGCACGTACCGTCCAATGACGACAACTAGACAATATCCAGCAATTTCACGCATCCAGAGCAATGCTGATCCAACTGCATCCGCCCGCTGCTCCAAGCTTCATCCGCGCAAAAAGCGCCCTAAGCCGCCGACAGCACCGCCTCCTGCCCGACCGAGTCCAGATCGAAGGGCACCGTCTGGTACATTTCGTTGATCCAGTTGCCGAACAGCAGATGGGCATGACTGCGCCAGTGATTATGCGGAGCCCGCGCCGGATCGTCGCCGGGGAAATAATGGGCGGGCAACTGCCTCGCCCCATCCCGCGCATATTCCTCGGCCAGCGTCAGCGTGTCATATTCCAGATGGTTGAACATATGCAGGAAGCCCCGGCCCGGATCACCGATCAGGCAAAGCCCGGATTCCTTGCTCTCCGCCAATATCTGCAAGCCCTGCCCTTCGGGAATATCCTCCCGCCGCACTTCCGACCAACGGGACACCGGAACGCAGAAATCGTCGGAAAAGCCGCGCATCCAGGGCGATGACGGCACATGGTTATGATGCCGGAACAGGCCGAAGGCCTTCCGCTCCAGCGCATGTTTCTCCACGCCATGGAAATGATGCAGCGCCGCCTGCGCCGCCCAGCAGATGCTGAGCGAGCGATGCACATGGGTCTGGGTCCAGTCGAAAATAGCGCGCAGTTCATCCCAATAGCTCACCGCTCTGAAGGGCAATTGCTCCACCGGGGCCCCGGTAATGATGAAGCCGTCGAACCGCTCGCCCCGCACATCGCTCCAGGGACGATAGAAGGACGCCATATGATCGGCGGACGTGTTGCGCGACACATGGTCACTGATCCGCACCAGCGTCAGTTCGACCTGGAGCGGCGTCGCCCCCAGCAACCGGGCAAGCTGCGTCTCCGTGCTGATCTTGTTCGGCATGAGGTTGAGCAGCGCGATCCGAAGGGGGCGGATGTCCTGCCGCACCGCATCGACTTCGCGCATGACGTCGACGCCCTCGGCCTCCAATATGGGACGGGCGGGCAGGTCGTCGGCTATTTTGATCGGCACTTCACGTCATTCCCTTTTCCGGAGCGACGCTGACGATGTGGCTTGGGTCCGCTTGGTTGCCGGATCGGCCACATCCTCCTTCACGGAGTACCACCTTGCCCGGATCGGCAGGTTGGCGTTGGGCGTCGCCCCAACTCTTGATGCTGCCGGCTAGATAGGCGGATGGCGCGCGTTTGGCAATCGCTGCTTTACGGAAGAAAAGGAAAAGTTGAGGCGGGAAGTGGCTAATGGTGGCCAGTTGCTGCGTTTAAACGCGTCGTGTTGCTGCGGAGGCAGGAACCCAGTTCAGGCGTTGCGATGACACACTGAGGGCAGGACTGGGCTCCTGCCTCCGCAGGAGCACGGTGTATTTCAAGGACAGGAGCTCCGCCCTCCACCTATTTCAGCGCCTAAAGCTCCCCCCGGGCCCGACGGATCTCAAACCATTTGCGCACATTATCATTATGCTCTTGCAGCGTATCGGCAAAGATATGCCCGCCCTTGCCGTCCGCGACGAAGTACAACGCCTTGGTCTCCGCCGGATGCAGCACGGCCAGGATCGACAGCCGCCCCGGATTGGCGATCGGTCCCTTGGGCAGCCCAACCATCGCATAGGTGTTATAGTCATTGACCGCCGCGATCTCCGACTTCTTGATCCGGCGCCCCAGCGGCTTGCCCTTGGTGATTGGGTAGATGATCGTCGGGTCCGCCTGCAACATCATGCGGACCTTCAGCCGGTTGCCATAGACCCCCGCCACCATCGGCCGCTCGGAGGGCACGCCGGTTTCCTTCTCGACGATGCTGGCCAGAATGATCGCCTCTTTCGGCGTCCTGGCGACCGTATTGGGCGCCCGCTCCGCCCATAATTTCTCCAGCGCCTTGCTCATCGCGGACTGCATGCGGCCCAGCACTACGGCGCGGCTCTCGCCCTTGTCGAAGGCATAGCTGTCGGGCAGCACGCTGCCTTCCGCCGGGACCGCTATATCCCCGGTCAGTTCCTCATTCGCCATCAGCCGCTCA
The DNA here is from genome assembly GCF_013375535.1 of Sphingobium sp. 15-1. Lineage (GTDB taxonomy): Bacteria > Pseudomonadota > Alphaproteobacteria > Sphingomonadales > Sphingomonadaceae > Sphingobium > Sphingobium aromaticivastans. Next base: position 462,755 of record NZ_JABXJG010000001.1, on the reverse strand, counting down.
TGGACCAGGATGGATGGCATTCCCTCCGGTATGGTCACGAGCCGGGTCAGCGTCTTGCCGCCGCCCAATATCTTGAAGATGTCGCTGTTGCTGGCGCCCTTGGGGATCAGGAATTCGCCCGCCTTGATCGACTTGCCACGCCCGAAGACCTTGGCCCGCGTCAGAAAGGCATCGGCGGAGCGCACCGCGCCCTTCTGCTTGAGCAACACGGCGGCATCCGCGACGGTTGCGCCCTCCGGCACGACGATCGTGATGTCCTTTGCCGCAGGCCCCGCCTCCGTCCATCCATAGACGAAGCGGAACGCGACGAAGGCCGCGACGGCGAGGCCAACAGCCAGGATGCTCCAGCCAAGCCGCCGCATGGGGCTGTTCTCAGACCGCCTTCATGATCAGCGAGGCGTTGGTGCCGCCGAAACCGAACGAATTGTTCAGCACAGCGCGCACCTTGCGCTCCTTGGCGACGTGCGGGACCAGGTCCACGCCCTTGCAGCTTTCGCTCGGCTCGTCGAGGTTCAGCGTCGGCGGCACGATCTGGTCGCGGATCGCCAGGATGCAGAAGATGCTCTCCACCGCGCCCGCGCCGCCCAGCAGGTGGCCGATCGCCGACTTCGTCGAGCTCATCGACATGGTGCCGAGATGTTCACCGAACAGCCGCTTGACCGCGCCCAGCTCCAGCTCGTCGCCCAGCGGCGTCGAGGTGCCATGTGCGTTCACATAATCGATGTCAGCCAGCGAAAGCCCCGACTTCTTGAGCGCCATCTGCATCGAACGATAGCCGCCATTGCCCTCCGGATGCGGCGCGGTGACGTGATAGGCGTCGCCCGACAGACCATAGCCGATGACCTCAGCATAGATCCTGGCGCCACGCGCCTTGGCCCGCTCATATTCTTCCAGCACGACGACGCCCGCGCCCTCGCCCATGACGAAGCCGTCGCGGTTGACGTCATAGGGACGCGAAGCCTTTTCCGGCTGGTCGTTGAACGCGGTCGACAGCGCCCGCGCCTGGGCGAATCCGGCGATACCGATCGGGCATATCGCGCTTTCCGCGCCGCCCGCCAGCATGACGTCGGCATCGTCCATCGCGATCATGCGCGCCGCGTCACCGATCGAGTGCGCGCCGGTCGAGCAGGCGGTCACCACAGCATGGTTCGGCCCCATCAGGCCATATTTGATCGAAACCTGACCCGAGATCAGATTGATCAGACGCCCATGGACGAAGTGCGGCGAGACGCGGCCCGGCCCCTTGTTCGCCAGCACCAGCGATTCGCTCTCAATGCCCGGCAGACCGCCGATACCCGAACCGATCGAGCAACCGGCGCGCAGGCGTTCCTCTTCCGACATATTGTCGAGGCCTGCGTCGCGCAGCGCCTGGCTGGCGGCGGAAATGCCATAGACGATGAAGGGATCGACCTGCCGCTGGATCTTGTGGTCCACGTCCAGCCCGGCATCATAGCCATATTCGTGATCCGCCGGCTTCACCTCGCAGGCGATGCGGCACTTATATTCGCTGGCGTCGAAGCGCGCGATCGTGGCCGCGCCGGACTTGGAAGCGATGATGTTCTTCCAGGTCGTTTCCACATCCCCGCCGAGCGGGCTGACCATGCCAAGGCCGGTGACGACAACACGACGCATATGCTTGCTCCGAAAATTCTTCTTTGGCTCAACGCCGCCCATCTAGCCATTCAAGACGGTCTTGTGAACGGGGAGCAGATACGAAAAGGCTCCCCAAGACCCGGTTTTCGCCGGACAGGAGGAGCCATTTCCTTCAAACGCGGCGGCCACCCGTGGTCAGGCAGGCCGCCAAAGCGCTCTTACTGCTTGCTGTCGATATAATCGATGGCGTCCTTGACGGTGGCGATCTTTTCCGCCGCGTCGTCGGGGATTTCGACGCCGAATTCTTCCTCGAACGCCATCACCAGCTCGACGATGTCCAGGCTGTCAGCGCCCAGATCGTCGATGAAGCTCGCATCCTCAGTCACCTTTTCGGCTTCGACGCCCAGATGCTCGACGACGATTTTCTTTACGCGATCCGCGGTCTCACTCATGAGTGGTCCTTTTTACTGGGTATCGTTGATGGTTCTGAATATTTGTTAAGGCATGCCCTAGAGGCAAGCCCAACGAGAGGCAAGAGGCAAGAGACAATCGGGTGGCACGCCCCACCTGCATTCGACTCCTCAGCCCCGATGGCACAAGGTTGCCGTTTTGCAAATGCCCAAAATTTTCGGGCGCGATGGAATAAACCCGCCGCGCCCGACAAAATCAGATCATCGCCATGCCGCCGTTGACGTGCAACGTCTGGCCGGTGACGTAACCCGCTTCCTTGCTCGCCAGATAGACGACCGCCGCGCCGATGTCCTCGCCCGCGCCCAGGTCGCCCGCCGGAATCTTGGTGAGGATCGCGCTTTTCTGCGCATCGTTCAACGCATCGGTCATGGCCGAACGGATGAAGCCCGGCGCGACGCAGTTCACGGTGATGCCCCGGCTCGCCAGTTCCTGGCCCAGCGACTTGGACATGCCGATGATGCCCGCCTTGGACGCGGCATAGTTGGCCTGGCCCGGATTGCCGGTGACGCCCACGACCGAGGTGATGGAGATGATCCGCCCGAAACGCGCCTTCATCATCGGCTTGGCGGCGGCGCGGGCAAGGCGGAAGGCCGCCTCCAGATTGACGGAGATCACGTCCGACCATTCCTCATCCTTCATGCGCAGGATCAGATTGTCGCGGGTGATGCCCGCGTTGTTGACGAGAATGTCGATCTTGCCGCCCAGCGCTTCCACCGCCTGCCCGACCAGCGCGTCGACCGCCGCCGGATCGCTGAGGTTGCAAGGCAAAATCGGATGATCAATCGGGCCGCCATTTGCCTGTGAAACGGAAAAGTGAACACTTTCACCATCACGCAGAATTTGCATCTTGGCACGCGCAGCTTCTAATTTCTCCGCGCTAGTGCCAGACAAAGCGACTTTGGCACCCTGCTTCATAAGCGCGCGGGCAATTTCAAACCCGATGCCCCCCGAAGCGCCCGTCACCAGCGCGGTCATGCCTGTCAGATCGAACATGTCAGTCTCCCTTGAAGTTCGGCGTCCGGCGCTCGAAAAAGGCGTCGATCGCCTCATCATGATCCGCCGTCGCATGGGCCAGCGCCTGCATCGCGCCCGCCATTTCCATGATCTGGTTCAATTCCGCCGTCTGCGCGGCGCGCAGCAGCCGCTTGGTCATCCGGGTGGCATGAGGCGGATTGGCGGCGATCTTGTCAGCCACCGTCCGCGCCGCCGCCAGCAGGTCGGCATCCGGCACCACCTCGCTCACCAGCCCGATCCGCAGAGCCTCTTCCGCATCGATGGTCTCGCCGGTCAGCGCCAGTTCGCTCGCCTTGGAAAAGCCGACGATACGCGGCAGCAGCCAAGCCCCGCCATCGCCCGACACGATGCCCAGCTTTACGAAGGACTCAGCGAATTTGGCCGATTGCGCCGCGATCCTGACGTCGCACATCAATGTCAGGTCGCAGCCTGCACCGATGGCGGGGCCATTGACCGCCGCGACCACCGGCAGTTCGATCGCCTGGAACAGCAGCGGCAAACGCTGGATTCCTGCCCGGTAATTGCGCCGCGTCTGCGCCGGCAGCGCCGCCCGCAAGCCCCCGGCATCGGGCCGCATCGCATTCAGGTCCCCGCCCGAGGAAAAGGCGCTGCCCGCCCCGGTCAGGATCGCCACGCGCACCGACAGGTCGCGCTCCGCCTCCTCGAACACCGCGCACAGGGCATCAACCATCGCCGGGTCGGAGATCGGATTGCGCCGGTCCGGCATGTTGAGCGTGACCGTCAATACGGCCCCGTCTCGGCTGGTGAGGACGGGAGCGCTGCTCACATCGCCCCCAGGGCGGCCTCAATATCGTCCATCGTCACGATGCTGCGCACGGTGGCGTCCGGCGCGATGCGCTTGACCATCGGCCCCAGCACCTTGCCGCCCAGCTCGACGAATTCGGTGACGCCCGCATCCCACATGGCGGCGACGGATTCGCGCCAGCGCACGCGGCCCGTCACCTGCTCGACCAGCCGCAGCTTGATCTCCTCCGGATCGGCAATCGCGCTCGCCAGCACATTGGCGTAGACCGGCAGCAGCGGCGTGTTGATCGCGGCCTTGCCCAGAGCCTCCTCCATCGCCTCGGCGGCGGGCTGCATCAGCGGGCAGTGGAAGGGCGCGGAAACCGGCAGCAGCACGCCGCGCTTGATGCCATGGTCCTTCACCAGCGCCACAGCGCGCTCAATCGCGCCGCGATGGCCGGAAATCACCACCTGGGTCGGATCATTGTCATTGGCGACGGCGCAGACCTCACCCTCGGCGGCAGCCTCGGCCAGCGCCTGCGCCTTCTCTATGTCCGCGCCCAGCAGGGCCGCCATCGCGCCCTCGCCCACCGGCACCGCCGCCTGCATCGCCCGTCCGCGCAACTTCAGCAGCTTCGCCGTGGTGCCGATGTCGAACGCTTCGGCGGCACAGAGGGCGCTATATTCGCCCAGCGAGTGACCGGCGACGTAATCGCCCTTTTCGGCCAGCGAGAAACCGCCTTCCTTCTGCATCACGCGCAAGGTCGCCAGCGCGTTCGCCATGATCGCGGGCTGCGCGTTTTCCGTCAGCGTCAGGTCACTTTCCGGACCTTCCACCATGATGCGGAACAAATGCTGCGACAGAGCGTCATCGACCTCCTGAAACAGCTCCTTCGCGGCCGGGCTCGCATCGGCCAGCGCCTTGCCCATGCCGACCGACTGGCTGCCCTGCCCCGGAAAAAGAAATGCCCTCATCATCCACCTTCTGACACGCGCGCCCTGCAAAAGCGCAATTTTTCAAAGTCGTTACACTTTGAGACACAAATGCCGTTGAGCCCCCCGGCCCATTTCGGCAGTTCTCATTGGAGGACCGCCTTTAACGATGACGGAGTATAAGGAAAAGGTGCGATATCGCATTGTATGGATCACGGGAACGGCGCTGACCCTGTCTGCCTGCGCGGCCGGTCCCGACTATCGCGCCCCCGCTCCCGCCACGCTTGGCGTGCCGGCGGCCTATAGCCAGGGTGGCGCTGCACCGATCGATGAAACCGACCTCGCCAACTGGTGGACCCGCCTCAACGATCCGGCGCTGAACAGCCTGATCGACAGCGCCATCGCCCATAATCTCGACATCGTGCAGGCGCAGGCCCGGCTGCGTCAGGCACGGGAGTCGCTGCGTCAGGCCAATGCCGCCTTCCTGCCGCAAGTGAACGGTTCGGCCAGCGGCGGCAGGAATTATACGAGCCAGACCTCCGCCAACCGCTTCGATTCCAACGGCGTGCCCATCAGTTCGGGTTCCAGCCACTGGTCGAGCAGCTATTCCGTCGGCGCCAATGCAAGCTGGCAGATCGACCTGTTCGGGGAACTCTCCCGCTCTACCGAAGCAGCCCGCGCCGACCTCGCCGCCTCGGGCTACGACCTTGCCAATGTGCGGATGACGATCGTCTCCGAACTGGTCGCCAACTATGTGCAGGCGCGTCTGGCGCAGGAGCAGCTCCGCGTCGCCCGCGAAACCCAGGGCATCCAGCAGGACAATTACAATATCGCCAACTGGCGGCTCCAGGCCGGCCTCGTCTCCTCGCTGGACGAGCAGCAGGCCAAGGCCCAGCTTGCCCAGACCAACGCGACCATCCCGCAACTCGAAGCCAGCCTGAAGGGCAGCCTCAATCGCATCGCCGTCCTCACCGGACAGGCGCCGGGCGAAGCCACCCGCACGCTCGAAACCCCCGCGCCGATCCCCGCCGCCTCGACCCGGATCGCCACCGGCATCCCCGCCGACACGCTGCGCCAGCGCCCCGACGTCCGCTCCGCCGAACGCGCCCTGGCCGCCGCCACTGCCCGGATCGGCGTGGCCCAGGCGCAGCTTTACCCCTCGCTGGGCATCAGCGGCAACATCGGCACCAGCGCGAACAGCTTCAAGGATTTGTTCAGCCTGATCACCGGCGGCGTCTTCGCCAATGTGGCGCAGGTGATTTTCGACGGCGGCCGCCTCGCCTCTCAGGTCCGTTCGCAGAAAGCCGCCACGGATGGCGCCTTCGCCGCCTATAAGCAGTCGGTGCTGACCGCGCTGGAGGATGTGGAGAATGCCATGGCCTCCCTCTCCAGCGCCCGCGCCCGCAAGGCCGAATTCGCCACCGCCTACGAAGCATCCAACAGCGCCGCGATCATGGCCCGCAGCCAGTATCAGTCCGGCCTGATCGACTTCCAGACGCTGTCCCAGACCGAAAACACGCTTTTGAGCGCGCGCAACAGCCTTGCCGCAGCGCAGTCCGACGAGGTGCTTGCCATCGCCCAGCTCTACAATGCGCTGGGCGGCGGCTGGCAGAACATGGAAAACCGCCCAAATGAGCAATGATGTGACGACCGATCAGGACCTCAACGACTTTCTGGGCGCGAAGCCCGAAAAGCCGTGGCGCAAATGGGCGATCCGGGGCGGCATCGGCATCGTCCTGCTCATCCTCATCCTGCTAGTGGCGCGCTGCTTCGCGGGGGAGGACAAGCCCAATTACGCCACAAGGGAAGCGCGCAAGGGCGACCTTACCGTCTCCGTCTCCGCCACCGGGAACCTCAAACCCATCAATCAGGTCGATGTCGGCTCCGAACAGTCGGGCAAGATCACAGCCGTCTATGTCGACGTGAACGACCGCGTGACCAAGGGGCAGAAGCTGGCCGAACTCGACACCCGGCGGCTGGTGGACACGATCAACCAGAACCGGGCGCAGCTCGCCTCTTCCCAGGCCAGCGTCGCGCAGGCCCAGGCTCAGGCAGCGCTGGCGAAGGCCACGCTGGACCGCCAGCTCAACGTCTACAAGCTGTCGGGCGGCCGCGTTCCCGCCAAGACGGAGCTGGATTCGGCCCGCGCCGATTATAGTTCCGCCCTCGCCAATCTCCACTCGGCGCAGGCGCAGGTGCGCGTCTCGCAGGCGCAGCTTTCCACGGCGCAGACCAACCTTTCCATCGCCCAGATCGTCTCGCCCGTCACTGGCGTCGTCCTCTCCCGCGACATAGAGCCGGGCCAGACCGTCGCCGCCTCGCTCAACGCCCCGGTCCTCTTCACCATTGCGGAAGACCTGACCAAGATGGAGGTCGAAGTCTCCGTCGACGAAGCCGATGTCGGGCAGGTGAAGGAAGGCCAGAGCGCCAATTTCTCGGTCGACGCCTTCCCCGGCCGCACTTTCCCGGCAAGCGTGACGCGGGTCAATGTCGGCTCCAACAGCGCCAGCAGCAGTTCCTCCTCCTCATCGAGCAGCAGCACGGCGAGCAGCACCAGCGGCACCGTCGTCGCCTATACGGCGGTGCTGTCGGTGGACAATAGGGACGAAATCCTGCGCCCCGGCATGACCGCGACCGCCGACATCGTGACGCAGGAACTGCATGACGTGCTGCTTGTCCCCAACAGCGCGCTGCGTTTCAAGCCCAGCGCGGGCAAGAGCGATGGCGGCATCACCAGCCAGATCGTCCCCGGCCCCCGCCGCTTCCGCCGGGGCGGCGCCAACCGCCAGGTCAGCTTTGGCGTCGGCAGCAGCCAGACCGTCTATGTCGTGGGCGCGGACGGCAATCCCAAGGCGGTGCAGGTGATCGTCGGCGCCAGCGACGGCGCGCGCACGGTCATCACCGGCGGCGACCTTAAGCCCGGCATGCGCGTCATCACCGGCCAGCTTGCCAGCGGCCAGCAGGCGCCCGCGGAGGATCAGGCGGCCGACGGCGGATCGCAGGGCGGCAAGCCCCGCGACCGCAACCGCTCCACCGACGGCAGCCCCGCGACCGTCGGGAAGCTCGGCAATTCCGGCGACGACAAAGCGGAAACCGCGCCGGTCGCGCCCTCCGCGCCGCAAGGACAAGGCAGCGAGCCGCGCGGCACCGGCCGGCAGAGCGGGATCTGACGCCGGTGGCAGCCGATCCGATCATCTCCCTGCGCGGCGTGACCAAAATCTATGGCTCCGGCCCGACCGCCTTTCAGGCGCTGAAGGGCATCGACCTCGACATCGCGCAGGGCGATTTCGTGGCGGTCATGGGCCCGTCCGGCTCCGGCAAGTCGACGACGATGAACATTTTGGGTTGCCTCGACGTGCCTTCGGCGGGTGAGTTTCTGTTCAAGGGCCGCCATGCCGAAACGCTCGACCGCGATCAGCGCGCCCTGCTGCGCCGCCGCTATCTCGGCTTCGTGTTTCAGGGGTTCAACCTGCTCTCCCGCACCACGGCGCTGGAGAATGTCGAACTGCCGCTGCTCTATCGGGGCGAGGACAAGAAGACCCGGTATGACTCGGGCATGGCCGCGCTCGACAAGGTGGGCCTGAAGGACTGGTGGGACCACACGCCTGCGGAACTTTCCGGCGGACAGCAGCAACGGGTCGCCATCGCCCGCGCCATCGTGACCCAGCCCGACGTGCTGCTGGCGGACGAGCCGACCGGTAATCTCGATTCGGAACGCTCGGTGGAGATCATGGAACTGCTGACCGACCTCAACCGCAATAGCGGCATCACCGTGCTGATGGTGACGCATGAGCCGGATATGGCGGCGTTTGCGCGGACCATCGTGCATTTCAAGGATGGGCTGGTGGAAAGCATCGAGCAAGGGGTGAAGGCGTGATGGCGCTGCTAAAACCTTCTCCTTTGGGGGAGAAGGATACGAAGCCTTGCTCGCGCAGCGAGTTAGGCGAAGTTGGAAGAGGGGGAGAGGCGGCGCGCATCCCCCTCTCCCAGCTCCGACTAGGCAGCAAGCTGCCAAGTCTGCGCAACCCTCTCCCCGGAGGGGCGAGGGAGAGTTGAGATGCTAGGCACCACCGTCATCCTCGCCTTCCGCGCGATCAACCGACACAAGCTCCGCAGCTTTCTGACCACGCTGGGCATCATCATCGGCGTCGCTGCCGTCGTCACCATGGTCACGCTGGGGAACGGCGCCACGGCAGCCGTGCGCCAGCAAATCAGCTCGCTCGGCGCCAATGTCCTGCAACTGCGCCCCGGCCAGGGCTTCGGCCGCGGCGGCGGCGGCCCGCGCCCGCCCGACTTCAAGCCCGCCGACCTCACCGCCATCGAAAACCAGCTTACCGGCGTCCGCGCCGTCGCGCCGATGGTCCAGTCCAGCGGCACCGCAATCTATGAAGGCAGCAACTGGTCGACCACCGTCTACGGCACCACCGCCGCCTATTTCGAAGTGCAAAGCTGGAAGGCCGACACTGGCCGCCTCTTCATGCCGGAGGAGGAGGAAGCCGGAAAACCCGTCTGCATCATCGGCAATACGGTCCGCACCAACCTGTTCCAGAGCAATGATCCGGTCGGCAAGCGCATACGCATCAAGGGCGTCTCCTGCCAGGTGATCGGCGCGCTCGCGACACGGGGACAGGGCGGCTTCGGTGATCAGGACGATGTCGTCGTCATGCCGATCAAGTTCGTCCAGCGCCGCTTCACCGGAGATCGCGACATCAGCCAGATCATGGTCGCGGTGGACGACGCCTACGACACCAGCACGGTCCAGACCAGCCTGGAAGAACTGATGCGCGAGCGACGCAAGGTGAAGCCGGGCGCGGAGGATAATTTCAACGTCTTCGACACCAAGCAGATCAGCGACACGCTGACCGGCACCACCACCATATTGACCCAGATCGTGGCGGCGGTGGCGGCGATCTCCCTGCTGGTCGGCGGCATCGGCATCATGAACATCATGCTGGTTTCCGTGACGGAACGCACCCGCGAGATCGGCATCCGCCTCGCCATCGGCGCGGTCGCCCGCGAAGTGCTGATGCAGTTCCTGGTCGAAGCGATCGTGCTGTCCTGTCTGGGCGGGCTGATTGGCTTGTTCCTGGCGCTGATCGCGTCCGTCTCCATCGCGCCGCTGATGCAGGTGCCCTTCATCTTCGACGTGAAAGTGAACCTGATTGCCTTCCTCTTCTCGGCCGCGATCGGCGTCGTCTTCGGCTATTTCCCGGCCCGCCGCGCCGCCGCGCTCAACCCCATCGACGCGCTGCGCCACGAATAAGTCATGGCTCGCACATGGTCCTGCGAAGGCAGGAACACAAAAGATTCAACTCGTTACACTTTCTCACATATTTCCGAACGCCCGGCACAGTCCTGCGACAACCGCCTTCTAGGGCCCTTTCATCACGCCATGGAAAGGAAAGCCTCATGAAGACCATCGCCCTCAGCCTGACCGCCGCAGCTCTGATGCTTGGGGTTAGCCTCACTCCGTTCGCCACCGCCCGACCCGCGCCGGTCCTGGAGGGCAAGGATCATCCCATCCTGCTCCAGCGCATGGTCGTCACCGCCACCCTTCTCCCCAACTGAGACATCCTCCCCTCATCTTCGCCCAGGAGTCATCTCTCCGGGGTTTTTGTTGGGAAAACAGGCATTGCTGAACGGATATTCACACCAATTCTGCTCCTGTTACAATTTCCGACATTCTTTGCGCACGGGTGGCACAAGCCTGCGACAAACGCATCCTATCCCTGTCTTCGACGCCCGAAGCGGCGGCAAGAAATCGAGGAAGAAGGAGCAAGTCATGTTCAAGAAGTTTCTGATGGCCCTGACCGCCACCACCATGATCGCAAGCCCGATGGTCGCCTCGCAGGCGCAGGCCGCGCCCCAGCGGGAAGTCCATCAGACCGTGAAGCAAGGCCCCCACGGCCGCACCGTCACCCGGACGACCGTCATCCGCAAGGACGACCGCCGCGACAATCATCGCCGTTGGGCCAAGGACCAGCGCTTCGACCGCCGTTATGCGACCAGCTATCGCGTGATCGACAATTATCGCGGCTATCGCCTGCGCACCCCGCCGCGCGGTTATCACTGGGTCCGCTCGGGCAATGACGCGGTGCTGGTTGCGATCACCAGCGGCATCATCGCCTCGGTCATCACCGGCGCGATCCGCTAAGCCGGATTAAGACAAGGAAACGCCCCGGAGCCACCGCTCCGGGGCGTTTTCCTATACCAGCCCCGTCAGATAATAGACCGCGATCACCACGAACACGGTGAAGGTCTTTATCAGGGTCAGCGCGAAAATATCCTTATAGGCCTGCCGATGGGTCAGACCCGTCACCGCCAGCAGCGTGATCACCGCCCCATTGTGCGGCAGGCTGTCCATTCCCCCGCTCGCCATCGACGCCACGCGATGCAGCACCTCGCGCGGGATGCCCGCCGCATCGCCCGCCGCCGCGAATTGTTCCGCCATGGCCGCCAGCGCGATCGACAGCCCTCCCGAAGCCGACCCCGTGATCCCGGCCAGCGAGGTCACGGTGATCGCTTCATTGACCAGAGGATTGGGCACGGCCTTCAGCGCCTCCTTCACCGCCAGAAAGCCGGGAAGCGCCGCGATCACCGCCCCGAACCCATATTCGACCGCCGTATTCATGCCCGCCAGCAAGGCTCCGCCCACCGCCGCCCGCGACCCATCGGCAAAGCGCCGCGCCACTTGCGCGAAGGCGAAAAGCAGGATCGTCGCGATCCCCGCCAGCAAAGCGCCCTCCACCGCCCAGAGCGCCGAGACTTGGGCCACCTTCACCACCACAGGCTCGGTCAAGCCCACCAGCGATACGCTGACCTCCTCCCCCGGCACCATACGGGGGATGACCATGGTCAGCGCCAGATTCCCCAGCCCCACGACCAATAACGGCAACAAGGCGATCACAGGATGCGCGGACCGCTCCCCCACGTCCACCGCGTCCGGCTCGTTCACCAGCGTCTCCGGCGCGCCATAGCCCTCGCCCGCCGCCTGCATCGCACGCCGCCGCCAGCCGAGATAGGCCAGCCCCAGCCCCATGATACAGAGCGACCCGATCAGCCCCAGCACCGGCGCCGCCCAGGTCGTCGTTCCGAAAAAGCTGGTCGGGATGATATTCTGGATCTGCGGCGTCCCCGGCATCGCATCCATGGTGAAGGTGATCGCCCCCAGCCCGATCGTCGCGGGCACCAACCGCTTGGGAATATCGCCCTGCCGGAACATCTCGGCGGCGAAGGGATAGACGGCGAACACCGCCACGAAGACCGAAACCCCGCCATAGGTCAGCAGCGCCGTCACCAGCATGATCGCCGGGATCGCCCTCTGCGCGCCGACAAGCCGGATCACCGCCGTCACGATCACCCGCGAAAAACCCGAAATCTCGATCAGCTTCCCGAATAGTGCGCCCAGCAGGAAGACCGGGAAATAGAGCTTCAGGAAGCTCCCTACCTTCTCCATGAAGAGTCCTGAAAAGACGGCGGGCACGGCGGCCGGATCGGTCAGGAACACCGCCAGCATCGCCAGCAGCGGCGCCATCACTATGACGCTCATCCCCCGATAGGCCGCGATCATCAGCAATATCAGCGACAAGGCCGCGATCCCGACCGCCATAAGATACCCCCCTTCAATCCCGACATCCGTTCGCACTGTTTGATCGAGCCACTTTTCTCGATAAAATGTCGAAGTGCTTTTCTTTCTTTTTATGAGGATAAGAGGAAGTAAGGGGCTTCGACAAGCTCAACCCGAACGGCGGATTTGCGGCTTGGTTCTGCACCAATCCGTCCTTGCCTTTCCCCCGCATTTCCGTCATAGGCGCCGCTTCGCACGACCACGGGGTGACTCGCGGCCGCGTGGAAGAATGCTTTTAGACGACAGCCGGAGGGGCGTTCCACATGGGGTGGGCGTCAGCGATCGGCCAACAGATGAGGCAATACCCATGGCTCTTTACGAGCATGTGTTCCTTGCGCGCCAGGATCTGGCACAGGCGCAGGTGGACACTCTGGCGGAAACCGCCACCAAGATCGTCGAGGAAAATGCTGGCAAGGTGACCAAGGTGGAAACCTGGGGCCTGCGCAGCCTCGCGTACAAGATCGCCAAGAACCGCAAGGCGCACTATGTGATGCTCAACATCGACGCCCCCGCCGGCGTCGTTGCTGAGCTGGAGCGCCAGACCCAGATCAACGAAGACATCATCCGCTACATGACCATCAAGGTCGATGAGCTGGAAGGTGGCCCTTCGGTCATGATGCGCAAGCAGGAACGCTCCGAGCGTGGTGATCGCGGCCCCCGCGGTGACCGTGGCGATCGCGGCCCCCGAGGTGATCGCGAAGATCGTGGCCCGCGCCGCGACCGCGAAGAAGCCGCCCCGGCCGGCGAATAAGGAGATCTGACCAATGGCACGCCCGTTTTTCCGCCGCCGCAAGAGCTGCCCCTTCGCCGCCAAGGATGCGCCGAAGATCGATTATAAGGACGTCCGTCTGCTTCAGGGCTTCGTGTCCGAGCGCGGCAAGATCGTCCCCAGCCGCATCACCGCGGTTTCCGCCAAGAAGCAGCGCGAGCTGGCCCAGGCCATCAAGCGCGCCCGTCATCTGGGCCTGCTGCCCTACATCGTGAAGTGAGGGAGTAAGACTCATGGAAATCATTCTCCTCGAACGGATCGAGAAGCTGGGCGCCATCGGTGACGTCGTCACCGTGAAGGATGGTTACGCGCGTAACTATCTGCTGCCCAACAAGAAGGCGCTGCGCTCCAACAACGCCAACAAGAAGGTCTTCGAAGCCAACCGCGCGAAGATCGAAGCCGACAACGCCGCCCGCCGCACGGACGCCGAAAAGGCTGCCGAAGGCGTCAACGGCAAGCAGATCGTCCTGATCCGCCAGTCGTCCAACGCCGGCCACCTCTATGGTTCGGTCGCCGTCCGTGACGTCGTCGAAGCGCTGCACGCTGACGGCGTGACCAACGTCACCAAGGCGATGGTCGTGCTGGAACGCCCGATCAAGACCCTGGGCGTCTTCGACGTCAAGGTTGCGCTGCACCCCGAAGTCGCGGTCACCATCACGGTGAACGTCGCCCGCTCGCCGGAAGAAGCCGATCTGCAGTCGCAGGGCGTGGACGTGATGGCCGACCTGTTCGAAAAGGACGAGAGCGGCTTCACCGAAGATTATGATCCGAACGCGGAACCCGGCGAAATCGCCGTGGAAGCCGAAGAAGCCCCGGCCGAAGAAGCCTGAGTTTCGACATCGGACCGAACAGAGAAGCCGCCCTTCACCGGGCGGCTTTTTTGTTGGGGATGGCGGCTGGTGGCCAATAGCGGACGTTAAGCGCGCCGTGTTCCTGCGAAGGCAGGAACCCAGTTCAGACGATGCAATGATACACGGAGGGCAGAACTGGGCTCCTGCCTGCGCAGGAGCACGGCATACTTCAAGGAAAGCTGACTGTCCGCCAACCACCCCTTCCATCGACCTTCACTCTTCCCCCTCGACAACCGCCCCAATTCCCGTCACCCATTCCCAAACCGAAGGGGACATTCATGCACGCCATTACCGCGTCACGACGGGCCAAGTCCTTTTCCCGCAAGCCGCTTCTGGCGGCGCTTCTGTTCCTCATCTGCTCCCTGCTGTTCTTCTGGCCCGGCATCGCGGAATATGACACCATCGTTCAATATCAACAGCTTCTGACACGAAGCTATGACGACTGGCACCCACCCGTCATGGCGCGCCTCTGGTCGCTCCTGTCCTTCTCCGGACCCGGCGCCGCCCCCCTGTTCGTCCTCCAGATCGCCACCTATTGGCTGGGCCTTGGCCTGCTTGCCCAGGCCCTCGGCGGCCGCAAGGCCATCGCCCTGCTCCTGATCGGCGCCAATCCCCTGCTGCTCGGCTGGCTCGCCATCGTGATCAAGGACAGTCAGGCAATCGGCGCGCTGGCCCTCGCCACCGGCATCATCGGCACATACCGTCTGCGCAACCGGCCGCTTCCGGTGCCGGCGCTTCTCATCGCGATCCTCTGCCTCGCTTATGCCACGCTGCTTCGCGCCAATGCGGCCTTCTCCACCGTCCCGCTGACGATGCTGCTGATCCCCTATCCCCGGAACGGCCTCGCCCGCCTGGCCGTGACCGTCGCGGCCATCCCCGCCGTCCTGCTCCTGTCCCAGCCGATCAACCACGGCCTGCTCGGCGCCAGGGACAGCGGCGTCCGCCGCACCCAGCCCATTTATGATCTCGCCGCCATCGCCGTCAGGACGGGCGACGCGCCCAGCCTTCCCCCGCAAGCCGCCCCATCGCTGGCGGCCCATCATTGCGTGCTCCCCCTGTTCTGGGACCCTCTGGGCGACGCGCCCGATTGCGCGGCGCTCATCCGTGCCTGGGACAAGGCGCCGGTTGGCCCGCTCTATCGCCTATGGGCCAGCGCCGCGCTTGCCCACCCCGTCGCTTATCTGGCGCACCGGCTCGCCCATCTGAATTCGACAGAACGCTGGCTGATACCCTATCACTGGCCGCTGGCCGCGCCGCCCGCCCATGGCGAGCCCAATCGCCTCGGCCTCGCCAGTCCCGCCAACCCCTTGGTTATCCCATGGCAGAAATCAGCCGGCTGGCTCACCGAAATGCCGGTCGCCTGGCCGATCTTCTGGGTCGTGGCCGCGCTATGGGGCCTGTGGAACCTCCGCGGCCAGCCGCCATCCGCCCCGCGCGATCTGGCCCTCGCCCTGTTCACCTCCGCGCTTTTCCAGGAGGCGAGCTTCCTCGCGCTCAGCATATCGTCGGACCTGCGCTATCATCTCTGGGCGATGATGGCGTCGGCGCTGGGCTGGCTGATCCTCTGGCCGCCCCGGCCTTCCCTCCGCGCCACCGGGCCAGCGATCCTCGCTTTCGCCCTGCTGATCCTGTCGGGAACGGCGGCCCGCGTCATGCTGCCTCCACCGACCGCTCAGGATATGGGCCAGGCGCAATGACGCCGGCCGGCCGCCGATGCGCCGCGATGCAGGACAGGACGCTCAGCACCACCAGCCCGAAAGCCATCGCCTCCAGCAAGGTCGGCCAGCGCTGCTCCCATAAGAAGCCGTAGAGCAGCGCAAACATCGTCTCGAACAGGATCATCTGTCCGACCAGCGTCAGCGGCAGCAACCGGCTCATCCGGTTCCACAACGCATTGCCCGCGATCGAACACAGCATCGCCACGCCCAGCGAAACCGCTCCGAGTTGCGCCCAGGCCAGCCCGTCATGATGACCGAACCCCCATAGCAGCGCCACCGGCACCAGCAGCAGCGCCTGCCCGCCCGTGACGATCCCCGTCAACAGGTTCCAGTCATGCGCCGAAACCTGCCGCAGCCGCCCGAGCCACCGGCTGTTCCCCACCGCATAAGCCGTCCAGGACAGCAGCGCGCCGATGGCGCAGAGCAGGCCGGTCAGTTGCTTCCCGACTGTGCCCGAGGCTGGCAGGGCCACCGCCTGCCACCCGATGCAAAGCGCCCCTGCCGCGCACAGCGACAGGGAAGGCGCCAGCCGGCGCAGCGGCGCCGCATCGCGGTCCCGGCTGCCGATGATCGTCACCGCCACGGGAAGAAAGCCGATGACCAGCGAAGTCATCGCAATCCCGCCCCTCTGCACCGCGCTCGACAGCAGCAGGTAGTAAAGCGTGTTCCCCGCCAAAGCGAGCCATGCCAGAGCCAGCCATTCCCGCCGCTCGATCCGGGGCGCCAGCGTCCGCCAGCGCGGCGCGATCAGCACCGCCGACATTGCCCCATAGGAAAGATAGCGCCCCAATGTCAGTTCCAGCGGCCCGAAAGCGCGCACCAGTTCCGGCGCCAGAAACACCAGCCCCCACAGCGCGCCCGCGCCCATGCCGCACAGGATCCCGACCAAGTTGCCCGACCGATCCGCCATCCCTTCACCCTTGCCCAATATCAAAAGGGGTTCGGGAAATATCATCATCCGGGCAAGAAATGTGCTCTTGATTGCTCCTGCAAATGCAACAATTACTCGCTCATGCCCGATCTTCGCCGTCCGCTCGACCTCTTCGACCGCGCGATCCTGCGCATCGTCCAGCGCGACAACAAGGTGCCGCAGCGGACCATCGCGGAAGCGGTAAACCTCTCCACCGCCGCCGTCCAACGCCGCATCGCCGCCATGGAAAAGGCGGGAATCATCGCCCGCAATGTGGCGATCCTGGACCCCGACGCGCTGTCGCTCGCCATCACCGCGATCGTGGAGGTCCACCTCACTGACGAGAAATCCGCGACGGTCGACCGCGCCAAGGCCCTGTTCCACGCCGCGCCGGAGGTTCAGCAATGCTATTATGTGACCGGCGGCACCAGCTTCGTGCTGGTCATCCTGTCGCCCGACATGCGCAGCTATGAAGCCATCACCCGCCGCCTGTTCGCGGAAAACGAGTCCGTCGCCAGCTTCCGCACGCTGGTCGCGCTCGACCGGGTCAAGTCGGACACGCAAATCCCCATTCCCTGAAGCACCAGACACATGTCGGAATATGAGCGAATTCAAATGGCTTATCGTCATCCCAGCGAAAGCTGGGATGACGATTTGGATGGGATGACGGTTTAATGATGGCTCATCCCTTTCCTCCTGGATCGAATTGCCGCATGGCCACCATCATCATCGTGGCGCCCAAGTCACCCAAATCCACTTCCTCCCTTCCCTCCCTCCCCAAGCTTGCTCTATGGCGGGGACGAATTTCCCAAGGGGAACGACAACTTGATCCTTGACCTTGCCGCCGCCGCTTCGGGCGCCATCCGCTTCGACCAGCTCGGCCTTAGCCCGGTCGCGCTCGACCTCGGCTTCTTCACGCTGAAATGGTACAGCCTCGCCTATCTGGCGGGCATATTGATCGGCTACTGGTATCTGCTGAAGCTGATCGCCCAGCCCGGATCACCCATGGCGCGCCGCCATGCCGACGACATGATCTTCTACGCGACGCTAGGCATCATCATCGGCGGGCGGCTGGCCTATGTCTTCTTCTACCAGCCCGAAATATTGGCGCACCCGCTCGACATCTTCAAGCTTTGGAACGGCGGCATGTCCTTCCATGGCGGGGCGATCGGCGTGTCGCTCGGCATCCTCTACATGGCGCGCAAGGAGAAGCTCTCCTGGCTGCGCATCCATGATTTCGTGGCCTGCTGCGTCCCCTTCGGCCTGTTCTTCGGCCGCCTCGCCAATTTCGTGAACGGGGAATTGTGGGGCAAGGAAACCGACGTGCCCTGGGCGATCATCTTCCCGACCGGCGGTCCCTTCCCCCGCCATCCGAGCCAGCTTTACGAAGCCTTTCTCGAAGGCATAGTGCTGTTCCTCATTCTGGCCTTCGCTTTCTGGAAGACCCGCGCCCGCTACAAGCCCGGCATGCTCGTCGGCATCTTTCTGCTGAGCTATGGCATCTTCCGCTTCGGCGTCGAATATTTCCGGGAGGCGGACGCCCAGCTCATGGAATTCGCCGCCCGCACCGGCCTGCACATGGGCCAGTGGCTGTGCGTGCCGATGATCCTGGGCGGCCTCTACCTGATCGTCACCGCCAAAGGCCGCCGCGTCCGCGTCGAACCCACCGCAGGCAGCGCGAGTGTCAGTTGAGCTGACCTTGTCCGAACGGCTCGCCCGCCAGATCGCGGCGGGCGGCCCGATCTCCGTCGCCCATTATATGGCGGAGGCGAACCAGCATTATTACGGCACCCGCGATCCGCTGGGCGTGGCGGGCGACTTCACCACCGCGCCCGAAATCAGCCAGATGTTCGGGGAATTGATCGGCCTCTGCCTCGCGGACGTCTGGATGCGATCCGGCAGCCGTCCGGAAGCTCACTATGTCGAATTGGGGCCGGGCCGCGGCACGCTCGCTTCCGACGCGCTGCGGGCCATGGCCGGCGCCGCGCTCCATCCCCGCGTCCATTTCGTGGAAACCAGCCCCAGCCTGCGCGAACGGCAAAGCGCCCTGATCCCCAATGTCCTGCACCATGACGCCGTGTCCAGCCTGCCGGAGCAGGGGCCGCTGCTGGTCGTCGCCAATGAATTTTTCGACGCCCTGCCCGTCCGGCAGCTTGTCCGCGTCGGCCAGGAATGGCGCGAGCGGGTGGTCGTCCGCCCCGATGCGGATGAACCCAACCGCTTCGCCCCCATGCCGGGTTATCGCCGCATCGAATCGGGCATCCCCGCCATGGCCGCCGACGCGCCTGAGGGCACGATCCTCGAAATGCCGCTCGCCGGATCGGCCGTCGCGCTGGAACTGGCGCATCGCATTGCGCGGCAAGGCGGAGCAGCGATCATCGTGGATTATGGCTATGAAGGCCCCGCGACCGGCGACACGCTCCAGGCGGTCAGGGCGCATCGCTATGCCGATCCGTTTCTGGAGCCGGGCGAGAGCGACCTCACCACCCATGTCGATTTCACGATGATCGGCAATATGGCGCGCCAAGCCGGGTTGCGGGTGACGCGGACGGTCGGTCAGGGCTCATTCCTGCGCCGGCTCGGCATCGACGCCCGCGCCGATCAGCTCCGCCGGACAGCGCCCGCCCGCGCGGAGGAAGTGGAGGCTGCTCGCCATCGGCTGACCGCCGACGAGGCGATGGGAAGCTTGTTCAAGGCCATGGCCTGGGTTCACCCGGACTGGGCCGACCCGGCGGGGTTTGAGGGATAAGGATTTGACGGAAGCATATTGTGCTCCTGCGAAGGCAGGAGTCTAGTTGAAACGCCAGAACTAGGCTCCTGCCTTCGCAGGAGCACGGTGCGCCCAGACCCTCAATCGTCCTGATGATAGCGGCTGAGCTTGCGGATGAAGCCGATCAGCCCTGTCTGCCGGCTGCGCTTCATGCGTTCGGCATGCAGGATGGTCTGGACGCGCTGGAAACAATCCTCCGCATCGACATTGCAGAGGACATAATCATAGCCGTCCCAATGCGCGATTTCCCCAGCGGCACGGGACATACGGCCCTCGATCACCTCATTGCTGTCGGTCGCCCGGCCCCGCAGACGGCGCTCCAGCTCCTCCATCGACGGCGGCAGGATGAAGATGCGGACGACATCTCCCCCGGCGATCTGGTGGAGCTGCTGCGCGCCCTGCCAGTCGATGTCGAACAGGACGTCGCGCCCCGACTTCAGCATCGCCTCCACCGGCGCGCGCGGCGTGCCGTAGCGCTGGCCGAAGACATGCGCCCATTCCAGGAACTCGTGGTCGGCGGTCATCCGCCGGAATTCCTCCAGATCGACGAAATGATAATCCTTGCCGTCGACTTCGCCCGGCCGCACCGGCCGCGTCGTTGCGGACACCGACATCGCCAGATCCGGCTCGGCGGCGAGCAACTTGCGCGCAATGGTGGATTTACCGGCGCCCGAAGGCGAGGAGAGAACGAACAGGACGCCGCGGCGCTTGAAATCGGGCGTCTCGATAGAGGTGCTGTCGGCCATGGCCGCTAGTGCCGCCATGGATGCGATTTGGCAAGAGGAACTATCCGGGCGTCAGCCTTTGCGGGCTTTGCGCGCCTCTTCGATCAGGATCGGCTGCGCGCTTTTGTCCGGCAGCGCCTTGGTCTTGCGCTTCCGGTCCGCTTCGCGCTTCGCCTCATAGATCTTGCCCGCCATATAGGCGCCGGTGACGAACAAGGCTCCGGCGGGATAGCGCATGATCAGCCGCTTGGCGCCCATGCCCGCAAGCAGGCCGATCACGCCCTTCTTGCCGGTATCCGCGGCCACGCGGGCGGCGACGACCGTGGCCCCGACACGCGCCGCCTTCTTGAGCAGCCCATCCTTGCGCGGCGGGCGGACGGCGATCAGCGGCTTGTCGGGCGATTTGTTCCTCATGGGGCGTCAATGTACCGCAGCCCGAGCGGTTCCGCCATGTTGATCTGGATCAGACCATATTTTCCGGCCGCACCAGACGGTCGAAGGTGGCTTCATCGACCAGCCCCAATGCCAGGCCCGCCTCCTTCAGCGTCAGCCCTTCGGCATGGGCATGCTTGGCGATCTTCGCGGCATTGTCATAGCCGATTTCGGGCGCCAGCGCCGTCACCAGCATCAGCGAGCGATCGACCAGTTCGGCTATCCGCCTTTCATTCGCCTCCAGCCCTTCGACGCAGCGTTCGGCAAAACTGTCCATGCCCACGCTCAGCAGATGAATCGAGCGCAGCACCGCCGCGCCGATCAAAGGCTTGAAGACATTCAGCTCCAGATGCCCCTGCAGGCCGCCGACCGTCACCGCCTGATGATTGCCGATGACCTGGGCGGCGACCATGGTCAGCATCTCGCACTGGGTCGGATTGACCTTGCCGGGCATGATCGAACTGCCCGGCTCATTGGCGGGCAGGTCCAGTTCGGCAAGGCCCGAACGCGGCCCGCTGCCCAGCAGGCGGATGTCGTTGGCGATCTTGGTCAGCGCCACCGCCAGCGTCGCCAGCGTCGAGGACAGATGCACCAGCGGATCGTTGGACGCGAGCGCCTCGAACTTGTTGTCGGCGGTTCGGAAGGGCAATCCGGTCAGCGCCGCGATCTCCTTCGCCACCGCCGCGTCGAAGCCCTTGGGCGCATTGAGGCCGGTGCCGACAGCCGTGCCGCCCTGCGCCAGCGCCATCATGCCGTGCATGGTCGCGGGTTCTATCCGCTTGCGGCTCCGGTAAAGCTGATGCGCGTAGCCGGAAAATTCCTGGCCAAGCGTCAGCGGCGTCGCATCCTGCAAATGGGTGCGGCCGATCTTCACGATGCCTGCCCAGGCCTTGGCCTTGGCGTCGAGCGCGGCATGCAGCCGGTCCAGCGCGGGGAATAGCTGCGCCGTCACGGCCCGCGCCGCCGCGATGTGCAGCGCCGTCGGGAAACTGTCGTTGGACGACTGCCCCATATTCACATGATCGTTGGGATGGACCGGGTTTTTGCCGCCGCGCTTGCCTGTCAAAGCCTCGTTGGCGATGCCCGCGATCACCTCATTCACGTTCATGTTGGACTGGGTACCGCTGCCGGTCTGCCAGATCACAAGAGGGAATTGATCGTCATGGCGGCCCGCAATCACTTCGGCAGCGGCTGCCTCGACCGCATCGGCCAGCCCCGAGTCGAGGCCATGGCCGCGATTCACTCGCGCCGCCGCCTGCTTCACGATCGCCAGGGCATGGACGATGCCGATCGGCATCCGTTCATCGGCGCCGAAGGGGAAATTTTCGATGCTACGCTGGGTCTGCGCGCCCCAATAGGCGCTGGCAGGCACTTGGATGGCGCCGATGCTGTCTGTTTCGGTACGGGTCTCGCTCAACTCTGGCACTCCCGGAAATTAACGGAGTGCCGCCAATCTGGGGAAGCCGCCTCCCCGATTCCAGAGCTTATTTCTTCTTGCCGAAATCCACCGTGACGACATTGGAGCCGTCTTCGGTCGTGACCTGCGGCGCGTCATTTTCCGCCTCTTCATGCGGTTCGGGCGCGATGTCGGCCTGCGCCTGGAACTGAAGGGCGAAATTCACCGCCGGATCGACGAAGGCGGTGATCGCGGCAAAGGGAATATGCAGATGCGCCGCCACCTGATTGAAGGTCAGGCTGACCCCAAAGGCGTCTTCGCTGACCTTCAGATCCCAGAATTTATTCTGGAGGACGATGGTCATCTCATCCGGGAAGCGCTCGACCAGATGGCGCGGAATATCGACTCCGGACGCCTGAGTCTTGAAGGTGATGTAGAAGTGATGCGCGCCGGGCAGCCCGCCGGACCGCTCGATTTCCCCCAATACGCGGCCAACCACGGCGCGCAGGGCCTCCTGCACGATTTCGTCATAGGGAATCAGGCTGTCGGGCAGGTCTTCGCTCATGCGCCAATGTCCTAACGGCGCGGCGGCGCGGGTCAAGAGCGTGCCATAGATTGCCGGGCACATTGCAACAGCCGCACAGTTCGCTATAGGGCGCAGCCATGCGCACGGCCGACATTCACCGCAACACTGCGGAAACGCAGATCGACGTGACCGTCAATCTCGACGGCACCGGCATCTACACCGTTTCGACGGGCATTGGCTTTTTCGATCATATGATCGAGCAACTGTCCCGCCACTCGCTGATCGACATGGATGTGAAGACGGTCGGTGACCTGCATGTCGACCAGCACCACACGACCGAGGATACCGCCATCGCCATTGGCGAAGCCGTGGCCAAGGCGCTGGGCGACAAGCGCGGCATTTCCCGTTACGGCAGCGTCTATTCCCCGATGGACGAGACGCTGACCCGCGTGTCGCTGGACATTTCCGGCCGTCCCTGGCTGGTGTTCAAGGCGCCCTTCACCGTGCAGCGCATCGGGGAATGGGACACCGAGATGGTGGAGCATTTCTTCCACAGCTTCGCCCAGGCTGCGGGGATTACGCTGCACATCGAAAATCTCTACGGCAGCAACAACCATCATATCGTCGAAAGCTGCTTCAAGGGGCTCGCCCGCGCGCTGCGGCAGGCGGTGGAGATCGATCCGCGCAAGGCCGACGCCATTCCGTCGACCAAGGGGATATTGTGACGACGCTTGCCCTCATCGATTACGGCGCGGGCAACCTTCATTCGGTGCATAACGCCCTGCGCAAAGCGGGCGCGACGGACGCCATCATCACCGCAGACGCCGATGTCGTGGCGAAGGCGGATCGGATCGTCCTGCCCGGCGTCGGCGCGTTCCGGGCCTGCCGCGACGCGCTGGTCGCGATCCCCGGCATGGTCGAGGCGATGAATGAGGCCGTGCACCAGCGCGGCGTGCCCTTTCTGGGCGTATGCGTGGGCATGCAGTTGCTGGCGGACGCCGGGGAGGAATTCGGGCGGCATGAGGGGCTTGGCTGGATAGGCGGCACGGTGCGCCTGATCGAACCGCACGATCCGGCGATCAAGGTGCCGCATATGGGCTGGAACGACGTGACCCTGCGCGGCCATCCGCCCCTGCTGGAAACGGGCGAGGCCTATTTCCTGCACAGCTATCATTTCGACGTGGCGCAGGACGATCATATCGCCGCCGTCACCGATCATGGCGGCCCGCTGGTCGCCGCAGTGGCGCGCGACACCATCATCGGCTGCCAGTTTCACCCGGAAAAGAGCCAGAGCTATGGCCTTTCCTTCCTTTCCCGCTTTCTGGAATGGCGTCCATGAGCCTCATCGTTTTTCCCGCCATCGACCTCAAGGGCGGCCAGGTCGTCCGTCTGGCCGAAGGCGACATGAACCGCGCCACCGTCTATGGCGACAATCCGGCGGCGCAGGCGCTGCTCTTTGCCGAGGCGGGCGCGCAGCATCTGCATGTCGTCGATCTGGACGGCAGCTTCGCGGGCCATGCGGTCAATGCCGAGGCGGTCGAGGCGATCGTCGCGGCCTTCCCCGGCCATGTGCAATTGGGCGGCGGCATCCGCAACCGTGAAGCCGTCGAACGCTGGTTCGACCTGGGCGTATCGCGCATCGTGATCGGCACGGCGGCGCTGAAGGACCCTGATTTCGTCAAGGCTGCGGCACGCGACTTTCCCGGCGGCATCGTTGTGGCGGTCGATGCCCGCGACGGCTTCGTCGCGACCGACGGCTGGGCCGAGAAGTCGGACATGCCGGTGGTCGAACTCGCCCGCCGGTTCGAGGATGCGGGCGTCGCCAGCCTGCTCTTCACCGATGTGGGCCGCGACGGGCTGCTCAAGGGCTGCAATATCGACGCGACCGTCGATCTGGCGCGGGCAACAGACATTCCGGTGATCGCCAGCGGCGGGGTCGCGGGGATCGCGGATATTAGAATACTCAGCCTGCATGCCGATGAAGGGATCGAAGGCGTGATCACGGGCCGCGCCCTCTATGACGGTCGGCTGGATCTGAAGGCAGCGCTGGCCGTGGCGCGGGCTGCGGCCTAGGAGAACAGCCATGACGGTCCGCACCCGCGTCATCCCCTGTCTGGACGTCGCCAATGGGCGCGTCGTCAAGGGCGTGAACTTCGTCGACCTGCGCGATGCCGGCGATCCGGTCGAGCAGGCCAAGATCTACGACGCGGCGGGTGCGGATGAGCTGTGCTTCCTCGACATCACCGCGACGCATGAGGCGCGCGGGACGATCCTGGACGTGGTGCGGCGCACCGCCGAGGTCTGTTTCATGCCGGTGACGGTCGGCGGCGGCGTGCGCAGTCCGGAGGATGCGCGGGCGCTGCTGCTCGCGGGCGCGGACAAGGTGGCGGTGAACAGCGCGGCGGTCGTCCGCCCCGAAGTGGTGGCGGACATTGCCGACCGCTTCGGCAGCCAATGCGTCGTCGGTTCCGTCGACGCCCGGCGCGTGGAGGCGAATCGCTGGGAAATCTTCACCCATGGCGGGCGCAAGCCGACGGGCATCGATGCGCTGGAGCATGCGATCCGGCTGGCGGAACTGGGCGCGGGCGAATTGCTGGTCACGTCCATGGACGGGGACGGCACCAAAGCAGGCTATGATCTCGCGCTGACCCGCGCCATTGCCGATGCGGTATCCGTCCCGGTGATCGCCAGCGGCGGCGTCGGGACGCTGGATCATCTGGTCGAAGGCGTGATCGAGGGTCATGCCAGCGCCGTGCTGGCGGCATCGATATTTCACTTCGGTCAACACAGCATTGCTGAAGCGCATCAGGCGCTGGCGGCTGCGGGCGTGCCTGTCCGGGCGGGCTGATTAGCCGTTTCCGGGCAAAAGCGTCGGTTGCCTTGACATTAACCAAAAATCGGCAGTGATCGTTAACCATAACCCGCCTGCCAGGCCTGCATTCCGCAGATCTGGCACAGGCCCTGCACTTCTTCTCTTCACCGGTCTCAACCAACAAAGGGGTGAAGGAAATGAATGTGAACAAGCTGTTTCTGGCCGCGGGCCTGGCGGCCCTGATGGGCCTTGCCGCTCCGGCGCAGGCGACATGGTGCTGGGGCAAGAAGTGCGGTGGCTCCAGCAGCTCGGGCGGTTCGTCCTCCGGCGGCGCGCCCACGCCGGTGCCCGAACCGGAGCAGATGGCCCTGTTCGGCCTGGGCGCGGCGGCTTTGGGCGCGCGGGTTTTCGTCGCCCGGCGCAAGCGGAAGTAAGTTTTCATTTGACGGGTCGCGCGCGCAGCGCTTGATGGCGCCATGCGCGCGACCCTTTTCGACCTTGAACAGACCATTCGTCAGCGGCGACAAGCCGATCCCAGCCAATCCTATGTGGCCAAGCTGACCGCCAGGGGGCGCGCCAAGATCGCGCAGAAGGTCGGTGAGGAAGCGGTGGAAACGGTGATCGCCGCCATGGCCTCCGACCGGCAAGGCGCGATCGGGGAAAGCGCGGACCTGCTGTTCCACCTGCTGGTGCTGCTGGCCGATCTCGACATCGACCTGGACGATGTACTGGACGAACTCGACCGGCGCGAGGGCGTGTCGGGCATCGCGGAAAAGGCTGCGCGCAAGCCGGATTAAGCCCTTTTCCGGAAAGATATTGCCGCCCCGGCGTTTGTCCGTCAGCCTCTCCATCCATCGAGAGGACAGGAGGGCATATGTTCAAGACCCTGTTGGGCGGCCTGATCGGCGGCGTGGCGATGTATCTGGTCGGCTTCATCTTCTGGGGAACGCCGCTGAGCGCCCTTGCCTTCCACCGGGCCGAAGCCGGAGCCGGCAGCAATTTGCAGGCCGCCATGGCGCAGGCGCTGACGCCGTCGGGAACCGGCGTTTACGTCATTCCCGATCCGGCCACCGCCGAAGGCACGGTGCTTTACGGCAAGGGGCCGGTCGCGATGGTCTTCTACAATAGCGGCGGCTTTCCAGTGACGGATGCGAGCGCGCTGATCGGCGGCCTGATCCTGGCGCTGGTGGTCGGCGTGCTGATCGCACTGATGCTGCGATTCGTGAGCGGCGATCTGGGCGGACGGGTGCGGGTGACGATCCTGTTCGCGCTCAGCGCCGTGCTGTGGCTGCATGTCGGGCAGGCCGTGTTCAACCATGCGCCTTGGGGGTATGTTCTTTATCTGGCCTTTAGCGATTTCGGCGCGCTGGTTGCGGCTGGACTGGCGGCGGCGAGGATCATGGAGAGCAGGCGCACGACCGGCCCCGATGCAATGGGGGAGGCAACGCTGCATTAAGCGCGGATGGGGTGGTTGGCGGACACGGATATTCGCCCTAGGGTGCACGGTGCTCCTGCGGAGGCAGGAGCCCAGTCCCGCCCTTTGTTGACTATCGGACCGTCCGAACTGGGCTCCTGCCTGCGCAGGAGCACGGTGGTTTTAATGGCTAGAAATGACCATGATCCGCCTCTTCCGCCAGCCGGATCATGCAGTCGGCATGCCGCCGGGCGATGGCCATCCGATCCGCGCCGTAGCCCCCGCCCATGGTGCTGGCGAGCGGGATGCCCCGGCTTTTCGCAGCGCGCATCACGCTCCGGTCGCGGCGGTCCAGGCCTTCATCGCTGAGCGCGAGCCGGCCGAGACGGTCGTCCGCATGGGGATCGACTCCGGCCTGGTAGAGAATCAGACCGGGCCGGAAATCGTCCAGCACGGGCGGCAGGGCCTGCATCAGCGCATCCATATAGGCATCATCGCCTGTTCCATCCGGCAGGCCGATGTCGAGCGTCGAGTTCGCCTTGCGCACCGGGAAATTGCTCTCCGCGTGGATCGAGAGAGTGAAAATGTCCTCCCGCCCGCTCATGAGCATGGCGGTGCCATCCCCCTGATGCACGTCGAGGTCGAGAATCAATATCCGCCGCGCCTCCCCTTCCCCGATCAACCGGTTCGCGGCGATGGCAAGGTCGTTGAACACGCAATAGCCCGCCCCACTGTCGGCCAGCGCATGATGGCTGCCGCCCGCCGCATTGGCGGCATAGCCATGACGTAGAGCCAGCCGGGCCGCCAGCCAGGTGCCGCCAGGCGAGAGCATGGAGCGGAGCATCACCCGATCCGTCACCGGAAAGCCGATGCGCCGTTCCTTGTCGCGCGGCACGGTCAGCGTCGCGACCTGATCGACATAGGCGGGATCGTGGACCGCCTCTATCCACGGACGCGGCATGGGCGCGGGTTCATGCACGGTAAAGGGCGCGGCGGCCATGGTCAGCGCTTCCATCACCAGCCCATATTTGTCGAAGCGAAAGGAATTGCCCGCTGTTGCCGGAGAGACATAGGCCGGATGGTGAACGACGTGCAGCATCATCTTTTCCGCTATCTTCGAGTTTGAACGATGCGGGCTTTGCGCTATCTGGTCCAGCATGAACCGTCCCGAAATGATCCGTTTTTCCGTTTTTTGTCTGCTGGGTGCGGCCGCCGTGCCGTCCGTGGCGCAGCCCCCGGCGGCGGCGCCGACCCTGCCCGCGCCCCCATACTCTCCCCCTGCTCCTCAGGTGATCCTGCCGCCATCCATCGTGACGCCGCCCCCTGTGCCGCTGCCCCAGCCGTCCGCCGCGCAGGAACGCTGGCTCAACGACTGGCTGAAGGGCGGCACGCAGCAAGG
Organism: Sphingobium sp. 15-1; assembly: GCF_013375535.1. Classification (GTDB taxonomy): domain Bacteria; phylum Pseudomonadota; class Alphaproteobacteria; order Sphingomonadales; family Sphingomonadaceae; genus Sphingobium; species Sphingobium aromaticivastans. The sequence goes on along the minus strand of NZ_JABXJG010000001.1, from coordinate 434,651 downwards.
GCTGATGGCGCGCAGCAAGGCGACCGGCGACCTGAAGGGCGACGCCCTGCTTTCGGCGGCGCTGGATCGGGCCAGGGCGCTCAGCACTGGCCGGGTCGACACGGCGGACTTCCTGGAAATCTGGGCGTTGCGCCCTGCCGCTTTCGATCCGCGTCCGGGCCTGGCCAAAGCGATCAGCGAGGACAGACTGCCGCAATGGGCGCTCAACCTGACGCCGCCCTATGCGGGCTATGACGGGCTGCGCAAGGGCCTGGCCAATTATGAGCGGATTCGCGACGCGAGCGGCTGGCCCACGCTGACGGCGCAATCCTCGCCAGACACGGTGCGGGCGCGCATCGCGATAGAGGATAAGAGCGTCACGCCCGGCGAAAAGCTGGTCGACGTGCTGCAACGGGCGCAGCGGCGCTACGGCCTCAACCCCACAGGCCTACTGGACGCCCGGACGCTCAAGGAACTGAACGTGCCGGTCGACGATCGTATAGGCGCGATCATGGCGAATATGGAGCGCTGGCGCTGGATGCCGCGCCAGTTGCCGGTCAACCGGGTGCAGGTGAACATCGCCGCCGCCGTGCTGACCGTGTTCGAGGGCGATCAGCCGGTGACGTCGATGCGCGCCGTGACCGGCGCGCCCGACAATGCGACGCCGATGCTGTCGTCCAGCATCCATTCGATCGTGGTCAATCCGCCGTGGAACGTGCCCGCCTCCATCGCCAAGCGCGAATTATGGCCCAAGGGGCGCGCCGCGCTGGTCCGCCAGGGGTACAAGATCGTCGGCACGCCGGAGACGGGCGAGCGGATCGTGCAGCCCGCCGGGCCGAACAGCGCGCTGGGGCGGCTGAAGTTCGACTTCAACAATCCCTTCGCCGTCTATCTGCACGACACGCCGTCGCGGGCGAAATTTTCGAGCTATGACCGGCTGGCGAGCCATGGCTGCATTCGCCTGGAAAAGCCGGTACCGCTGGCGGAGCTGATGGTGGCCAGCAATCCCGACCTTGCCGGGCAGATCCAGTCGCTGATCGACACCGGCAAGACCCAGCGGGTCTCGCTGCCCAAGGAAGTGGCGGTGTATCTGCTTTACTGGACCGCCTTCGCCAGCAATAACGGCACGATGAGCTTCCGTTCCGATCCCTATGGCTGGGACAAGCTGCTGGCCGCCAAGATCGAAGCGTCCAGCCGCCGCGTCGACCCGACTGCCGCGCCTGCGGCCTCCATCGCATCCAAGGACTGATCTTCATGCGCAAATACGCCCTCATCGCCCTTGCCGGGGCGCTTGCCCTCGCCGCCTGCGGGAAGAAGGAGGAAGAGGCGCCGGCGACCAACAATCTGGTCGAACCCCCGGTCGAGAATGTGATCGTCGAGGAGCCGGAAGCCCCCGCGCCTGAGCCCAGCAACAATGCCGCGCCCGCGCCTGCCCCCGCCCCGACCATTTCGGAGCAGCAGCAGATCGAGGATGACGCCGCCGCCACTGGCATGACCGCGCGCCTGAACCGCGACGGCGCGGACGAAGGCGCGAACGCCACCCAGTAGGATCGGTGCGTCCCGCCCCGAAAAGGAGGCGGGATGGCGGTTTTGCGAGCAGGAGTCCGGCGGTTGACGGGCGCGATCCCGGCGGTCCCCTTGGACCGGCGCCGCTCCTTTGCTATATTGCGATTCATGGATCGTCGTAGTTTCACCAAGCTCGCTTTGAGCGGGCTGGCTTTTTCATTCCTTGCGGACAGCGCCGGACGGGCTGCATCCTTGGGCGAAACGCCGCCGCAACCGGCTGTCCCGCCCGCCCCACGCCCCGTCTCCGCTGGGCCGCTCGCCACCCAACCCTATGCGAAATTGCTGGAGCGCGCCAAGGCCGCGCTCGACCAGCATGGCCATATGTTCGCGCTGCGGGACCGGGTGGCGCTGGCCGATTTCAACGCGCCTTCGCGGGAATTGCGCTTTCATGTGGTCGATCTGATCGGCGGGCAGGCCAGTTCCTATCTGGTCGCCCATGGCCGTGGTTCCGACCCCGGACATTCCGGTTGGCTCCAGACCTTTTCCAACGAGCCCAATTCGCTGGCGAGCTGTTCGGGGGCGTTCAAGACCGGCGAAATCTATGAAGGCCAGCATGGCCGGGCCATGCGCCTGGCTGGGCTGGACCCGCAGAACAACAATGCAGAGATGCGCGCCATCGTCGTGCATGGCGCCGATTATGTGAGCGAGGATCATATCGCGACCTGGGGCAAGATCGGCCGCAGCGAAGGCTGTTTCGCGCTGGCGCGCCATATGTTGCCGCAATTTATCGGGCTGATGGGGCCGGGCCGGCTGCTCTTTGCGGATAAGATCCTCGGCGGGGCGGCTTAAAAGCTGAACCGTGCTCCTGCGAAGGCAGGAGCCCAGATCAGAGCGCAGAACTGGGCTCCTGCCTTCGCAGGAGCACGGTTCAGTTTGAACAAGACAAATTCCCGCACCACGGAACCCCGACTATAGCTGGGATCAAGGATTGCGGGCCGCATATCCTCTACTCACGCCCGGCTCAATTCGCAAAAAGCCCGCGCCATCGCAAATTCATTCCTGCGCCGCGCCGAACGGGCCGCAGCTTCCGCATCCTCGCCCCATTGTTCGACTTCCCACGCCTCGTCGATTTCCGAGGCGGTCCAGATGGCATCGCCGTCATGCCCCCCCTCCACGACCGCAAGGCCGCAGACCAGCGATCCGGACAGCGTCACCAATGTCGACAGGCCCGCCAGGGTGAAGGGATCGAAGGCCGCCACCACCGCGCCCAACCGCTCCAGCGTCTCGGCCGGCTGCTCGACGGGAATGATGCCCTGCGTCACCCTGAAGGCGACATCATAGCGGCCCCGCGCCCAGTCCAGCAACGGGTCCCAGGCGGCGGCTTCGCGAGCGACCAGTTCCAGCGGCCCCTCCGCGCGGTAGCAAAGCAGGTCGCTTTCCGCATAACGCGCAATACCGGCAGCGAAGCTCCCGCCATCGGGCGCGATCTGGTCGATGGCGCCATTGGCGAGGCCTGTGAAGGGCATGGAGCGCGGATCGACCATATCGCCTTGGGCGCGCCATTCCCCGGCGATCGCATCGGCAAGCCGGACGTTGGGCAGAGCCAGCGGCGCGCGCGCCGGCGTGCGCACCGGGCGGCCATCGAGCCGGATTTCGAAACCGGTCTCGCCGGGAACGACCGTGACATCCTTGTAGAAGCGTTTCATGCTTGTGGCGGTTTCCTGAACAAAGCGAGCAGCAGGCGCGGCACGATCACGAATTGGAACAGGCCGACGACGACGAAGATCGCGCCCATCGCCTTGGCCTTGCTCCCCTGCACCCAATGGAAGCGCTGCATCAATATGAGGAAGCCGAACATCACCAGCAACGCGCCCGACAGGCGGAACAGGCCCAGCGCGAAGAAGCGCTGGCGGGCGACCTTTTCGGGGTCGACCGGCGGGATAGGGGGCATGTCGGTCATCCGATGATGCCGGGCGCGTGAATATGGCCGCGCAATTCCGCGCTGTCCATCGCAACGCTGTGTGCGCCGGCCGCGATCAAGTCCTGCGGCGTGTGATAGCCCCAGCCCACCCCCAGCGCCCGCGTGCCTGCGGTCAGGGCCATGTCGATGTCGAAACTGGTGTCACCGATCATCACCGTCGTCTCAGGAGCGGCGCCCGCTTCGGCCATGGCGGCGAGCAGCATGGAGGGGTGCGGCTTCGATGGATGGCGGTCGGCGGTCTGCAACGTCACGAAATGCGCATGGATGCCGTGATGGGTAAGGCAGAGCTGAAGCCCCCTGTCCGATTTGCCCGTCGCGACGCCCAGCAGCCAGCCATCGGCATCCAGTTCGCGGATGAGTTCGGCTATGCCGGGATAAAGCGGCTCCGACACCGCGTTTTCGCGGCGAAGCTGCTGGAAAGCGAGCTTGTAGCTTTCGGAGAGATGCTCGTGATAATCGGCGTCCGCCTCCGGCAGCAGCCGGGCCATGGCCAGCGGCAGCGACAGGCCGACGACCGACAGGATGGTCGCCCGGTCCGGCGCGGCCAGCCTTTCCCCCTCGAACGCGCGGATCATGGCCGTGCAGATGCTGTGCTGGCTATCCACCAGCGTGCCGTCGCAATCGAATACGGCAAGGCGATTGCTCATAGGCTTCCCGCCCGCATCAGACCGGCCATGGCGGCATCGCCCCTCGCCGCGAGCGCATCGGCCACGGCGGCGCGGGCAGCACCCGGCTTGTCCTGCCCCAGTTTCACCGTGCCCCGCATCTCGCTCACCGCCATTTCGAAGCCGATCAGGCCCGTTACCATGCGATCGAACAGGCCTTCGCTCATCTTGTCGCGGGTCCATTCCGGCTTGGGCGAGAGGCGGCGTTCCTGCTCCTGGGACAGCGCATCGATCTGGGCGACCGTGCGGTCATGGTCCAGCGGCCGCATGATACCCCGCAGTTCCGCCGACTGATAGTTCCAGGTCGGCACCTTGTCCGGCAGGCCGTACCAGTCGGGGCTGACATAGGCATGGGCGCCGGTCACCACGATCAGCGCCTGCCGCCCGTCCAGATGGCGGACGATGGGATTGGCGCGATGGAGGTGGATGCCGACATGCCCCTCATCCATCCAGATCAGCGGCAGATGGACGACATGCTGCCGCTCCGGCGCGGCCACGCAGAGGAGGCCGAAGCCGATTTCCGCGACGAATGCGCGGATGGCGGCTTCGTCCTGCCAGCGATAGGGCGCGCCCGGCGTCATTTCTTACGCGGCCCACCGCCGGAGCCGCGCGCGCGCCTTTCGCCCTTGCGGCCCTTGCGGATCTGCTTGGCATGGGCGCGGGCGGCCTTCTTCTCATCCTCGCGGGTGGGCGCGCGGGCGATCTCCTCATCCAGCGGCAGATCGCCGGCGGACAGGTCGAAACCCAGCGAGGCCAGGCTGGCGGCGAAATGTTCGGGCAGTTCGGCACGCACGTCGACCCGGCCGCCATCGGGGTGGTCGACCCTGATGCGGCGGGCGTGGAGATGCATCTTGCGGCTGATCGTGCCGCTCAGAAAGGCTTCCTTGCCGCCATATTTGCCGTCGCCCACGATAGGATGGCCGATCGCCGCCATATGGACGCGCAACTGGTGGGTGCGGCCGGTATAGGGCTGCAACTCGACCCAGGCGGCGCGGTTGCCCGCGCGCTCGATCACGCGGTAGCGCGAGCGGGAAGGAAGCCCCTCCTCCTCATCCACATGCATCTTCTCGCCGCCGGTGCCGGGCTGCTTGGCGATGGGCAGTTCGATCATGCCGTCCTCGATCGAGGGGACGCCCATGACGATGGCCCAATAGACCTTGCGCGCGGTGCGGCTGGAGAAGGCCTTGGCGAAAAAGGCGGCCGATCGGGCGGTGCGGGCGATCAGCAGCGCGCCGGACGTGTCCTTGTCGAGCCGGTGGACCAGCTTGGGCCGTTGGTCGAGTTCATATTCCAGCGCGTCGAGCAGGCCGTCGACATGATCGTCGGTCTTCGTGCCGCCCTGCGTGGCGAGGCCCGGCGGCTTGTTGATGACGATCGCTTGGGCGTCGCGGTGGATGACGAGGCTCTGGGCGAAGGCGACCTGATCGTCGGTCAGTTGCGGGCGGACCCGCTTGGGCTTGGCGGTTTCGGCGGCCTTGGGCTCGGCGGGGGGCACGCGGATGCTCTGGCCTTCCGCGACCCGGTCGCCCGGCGCGGCGCGGGCGCCGTCGACGCGCAACTGGCCGGTGCGGGCCCAGCGCGAGACGGTGTTGAAGCCGACATCGGGCAGATGCCGCTGGAACCAGCGGTCGAGCCGGATGCCGTCGTCATCCGCGCCGACGCGGAACTGCCGGACGTCCAGCGAAACGCCCTTGGCCGGGGATGGCTTGGCTGGCCGGACGGGCGGCTTCGCGGTCGCGGGCTTCGCTGCGGGCGGCTTGGGACCGGATTGGGGCGCGTCGGGCTTGCGGACGCGAGCGGCCTTGGCGGCACCTCTGGCACGCCCCTGGGGAGCGGCGCCGGGCTTGCGCGGGCCGGAGGGTTTGCCGGGAGGACGGCCCTTCATGCGACGCTCCTCATCACGGCGAGGCCACCGGCCAGCGCACCGACCGCGCCGATGACCGAAAAGGCGGCATAGGCCAGCGCCATGCCGAACTGGCCGCGTTCCATCATCAATATGGTTTCCAGGCTGAACGAGGAGAAAGTGGTGAAACCGCCCAGCACGCCCACGGCGAGCAGCAGGCGGATCGGCTCCCCGGCGCCCGTGTTGAACCGCGCCAGCCATCCAGCCAGCAAGCCCATGGCGAAACCGCCGATGATATTGGCGCCGAACGTTCCCCAAGGCCATGGAGCGCCCGGAATCATATGGCCTGCGAAACGCCCGAGCAGGTAACGCATCACCGATCCGACGGCGCCGCCTGCCATGACGAGAAAGATATTGGTCATGCCGCCCGCCCTAGAGCATTTTTGCAAGCGTTGGGAAGCGATCATTGGCATGGGGAATGAGTGATGCGCTGATGCAGCGGAGAGTGGCGGCGGTAGCTAAGGGTGGGAAGCGGACGATCTAGTGGCACCGTTTCCTAGAAACGCACCGTGCTCCTGCGAAGGCAGAAGCCCAGTCCTGCCCTGAATGGATCATCGCACCGCTGGAACTGGGCTCCTGCCTTCGCAGGAGCACGTATCGCTGAACGGCAGCGGTTGGCCAAAAGCGACGCCCCCAGCCCTACCGGCCGTTATCCGCGAGCACGTCCACGCTGGTCTTGCCGCCGGGCGCTTGCGTGAACAGCAGGAGGAAGGCGCTGCCGTCATCCTTGCGCGATCCGCCCAATATATGGTCGCCGCCCGTCAGCTTATGTTCGGCATCGAAGCCGGCGCGACGGGCCTGGGTATAGTAGAAGTCCATCACGCTCTGCCGCGGCACCGGCGTCACGAACGTGGCCGCGCGCAGCGTGCATCCGTCCTTTTCCGCTCCAGCCGCCTCGACAAGCTGCGCGCCAGGATAGACGGTGAAGGGTTCGGGCAGGCGGCTGGCCCATTGGGCGCCGTAAATTAGTTGCTCGCGGCAAAAGGCATTGCCGCCGGGCTTTTTCTGTTCGCTGGCCACGGCGGCGAGCATGGATGGCGATTCCTTCGCATCGTCCTGCGCCGGCGCGGGCGTGGCGAGCAGGCTGCCGCCAGCCAGCTTCACCGAATCGGCCAGCGCCTTGGCCGCCACCCCGCTCAGCACCGGCAGTTTGGCGGTCCGCTGCGATTGGCCGGCAAGCCTGGGATCGACCACGATCTGCCCAGCCAGCGCGTCGACCGCATTGTTGGTGAGTTGCGCGTCCAGCGCGTTCAGATCATCATCCTTCTTGCCGCACCCCGCGAGCGGCAGGGCGGCAAGCAGCGCGAGCACGCAGAAAGATCGAACAAACGCCATGGCCTCACTCCTTCGTAAACAAGGGATGAAGAGCAGAGGTTAATTTTCCGTTAGGGATTTTGGTGAATCCGGGAATTTTTGCCGAGGACGGGCCAGTTTCTGCCAAGTGGCATCGCCATCCGGCTTGCCCCTGGCGGGCGAAAGCACCATTTGAGCGGCCATGCTCAACATCCTTTCAGCGCTGATCGGTCTTTTCACCCTGATCCTGATGATCCCGGCGGTGTTTCCGCTGTTGGGCGCGCTCAACTGGCTGTTGGTGCCGGTCGCGCTGTTTGGCGCGCTGATCGGCATGTTCTCGGCCAAAAATGGCGGACGCAATTTCTGCCTGATCGTGGCGGCTTTCGGAGCGTTGCGGCTGTTTCTGGGCGGAGGCATCTTCTGACCTCCTCCCAGCCATCGGAACAGGCGGTCCGCCGCGGCTTGCTTGCGGCGGTGGCCGCTTATGGCGCCTGGGGACTTCTGCCGATCTATTTCAGGCTGCTGCATCATGTGAACCCGGTGGAGATCGTCAGCCAGCGCATCCTGTGGTCGCTGCTGTTGATCCTGACGCTGTTGCTGGCGCGGCGGGGCCTTGCGGCGCTGGGGCCGATATTCCGCGACCGGCGGCTCATTTCGTCTCTCGCCGGATCGGCCTTCATGATCGGCATGAACTGGCTGACCTATGTCTGGGCGGTGAACGCCGGACATGTGCTTGCCGCCAGCCTGGGTTATTTCCTCAATCCGCTGGTCACTGTCGGGCTCGGCGTGCTGCTGCTTCATGAAAGGCTGCGGCGCGGACAGGTGGCGGCGGTCGGGATCGCGGCGGTCGGTGTCGCCATCATGGCTGCGACCGCGCTGACCACGCTCTGGATCAGCGTGGCGCTGGCGCTGACCTTCGCCTTTTACGCGTTGATCCGGAAATTGACGCCGGTTGCGCCGATGGTGGGACTGGGGGTGGAGACCTTGCTGCTGACGCCGCCGGCCATGGCCTATCTGTTCTGGCTGTCGGCGCATGGCGGCATCAGCTTCGGCCAGGATATGCCGACCACCATCCTGCTGATCACCGCCGGCGCGGTAACGACAGTGCCGCTGGTGCTGTTCGCGACCGCTGCCCACAGGCTGCCGATGACGACGCTCGGCCTGCTGCAATATCTGGCGCCGACGCTGCAATTTCTGTGCGGCGTCCTGCTTTTCGGGGAAAAGCTGACGACGGGGCAGATGGTGAGCTTCGCGCTGATCTGGCTGAGCCTGATCCTATTCGCGACGGACAGCCTGACCGCTGCCCGCCGCAATCGCCTGGCGACGGCTTAAAGTACTGGAACTGTCGAAACTGGGCTCCTGCCTTCGCAGGAGCACGTTGCGCTGCAATTTGAACCCGACCAACTTTAGGCGAATTCGGTTGCTTCGAACCGGACAGCCTCACCCACGGCCTGGTTGGCGAGCGCATCCTCCCACATCACGCGATGGCCGCGGATGATGGTACCGACAGCCTTGCCGGTCAATTCCATGCCCTCAAAGGGCGACCAGTTGCAGCGCGAGGCCAGCCAGTCGCCACCGACGGTCCAGCGCTTCTTAAGGTCGACCACGGTGAAGTCGGCGTCATAGCCAAGCGCGATGCGGCCCTTGCCCACCAGGCCGAAGACGCGCTGCGGGCCCGAGGAGGTCAGTTCGATGAAACGACGCAACGACAGCCGCCCTTCCGCGACATGGTTGAGCAGCAGCGGCACCAGCGTCTGAACGCCGGGCATGCCGCTGGGCGACGCGGGATAGGGTTTCGCCTTTTCCTCGATCGTATGGGGGGCGTGATCGCTGCCCAGCACGTCGGGCACGCCCTGATTCAGCCAGTGCCACAGCCCGTCGCGATGCGCTCCGGACCGGATCGGCGGGTTCATCTGCGCATAGGTGCCAAGGCGCGGATAGGCATCCTCCGCCGCCAGGGTCAGATGCTGGGGCGTGACTTCGCAGGTCGCGATGTCTTTGTGCCGGGCGATATATTCCAGCTCGGCGGGGGTCGTCACATGCAATATGTGGATGCGGCGGCGGGCCTTGCGGGCGAGGTCGATGATGCGCTTGGTCGCGATCATCGCGCTTTCATCATCGCGCCAGACGGGGTGGGAGGACGGGTCGCCCTCCACGCGATGATCCTTGCGGGCGTTCATCCGCGCCTCATCCTCGGCATGGATGGCGACGCGGCGGGTGCCGCTGGCAAGGACGCGGGACAGGGCGTCGTCATCGTCCACCAGCAGGCTGCCGGTCGAAGCGCCCATGAAGATCTTGACGCCGGACGTGCCGGGAATCCGCTCCAGCTCCTTCAACTGCTCGGCATTGTCGGCGGTGGCGCCGACATAGAAGGCATGGTCGCACCACATGCGGTGATAGGCGCGCTTCAGCTTGTCGTGCACACGGTCGGCGGTGTCGGTGTTGGGGTTGGTGTTCGGCATCTCGAACACGGCGGTGATGCCGCCCAGCACCGCGGCGCGGCTGCCCGACTCCAGATCCTCCTTATGCTCCAGCCCCGGTTCGCGGAAATGGACCTGGCTGTCGATGCAGCCGGGCAGCACGTCCAGGCCGGTGCAATCGATCACCTCTCCGGCGTCGCCCAGGGACGTGCCGATCGCCACGATCCTGCCGCCGCTGACGCCCACATCCACGCTTTCCGCGCCGCCGGGAGTGTGGACGGTGCCGTTCTTGAGAAGAAGGTCGAAGGTCATGTCGGTGTCGCCTGCTTTGGGGTGGGCTTGGATATGGTTGCCGAGTGTCCTACCTAAAGCCGATGACCGGCACCACCCTAACCGACCGCGCGCTCCTCAGAATTTCGGGCGAGGAGGCGAAAATTTTCCTGCAAGGCCTGCTGACCCGCGACGTGCCGGGGCTGAAGCCGGGCGAGCCGCGCTGGACGGCGCTGCTGACGCCGCAGGGCAAGGCGCTGTTCGACTTCATCCTGTGGGCGGATGGCGACGATGTGCTGATCGATTGCGAGGCGGCGCAGATCGGCGCACTGGCGAAGCGGCTGACCATCTACCGGCTGCGGCGCAAGGTCGCGATCGCGCGGGAAGAGGCGCTGGCGGTGCATTGGTCGCTGGAGGCTCCGGATAAACCCTTCGATCCCCGCCTGCCCGCATTGGGGCACCGCTGGGTCGCGCCGCCGGACGAGGGCGACGCTTCGGCGGCATTCCGGGCGCACCGGCTGTCGCTGGGCGTGTTCGAAGGGGCCGGCGAACTGGGGCAGGACCAGATTTTATGGCTCGAAACCAATGCCGCGGAACTGGGCGGCGTCGATTATGACAAGGGCTGCTATGTCGGGCAGGAAAACACCGCCCGCATGCATTATCGCAACAAGGTGAACCGGCGCCTGGTAGCGGTGCCGCTCGCTGAGGCCGATGAGAAGCGCCAGAAGGCGGCGCTGCCCGACCTTGGCCTGTCGATCGAATTGCGGCGGGTCGAGGACATTGATCCTGCCGCCCTGCCCGGCTGGCTTTCCGGCGCGATGGCGGAGCGGGCCGCCGAATGAAGCGCGCCCTGTTTGCGCTGCTGGGCGCATGGCTGCTGATCGCTCCGGCGCAGGCGGAGACGCGGTGGAAGCTCGCCCGAAGCTATCCGCATGATCCGGCCGCCTTTACCGAAGGACTCTTCTATCATGACGGGGCTTTGTATGAGAGCACCGGGCTGGAGGGCGAATCCGAAATCCGCAAGGTCGATCTCAAGAACGGCAAGGTGCTAAGCCGTCGGATCGTGCCTCGCCCCTATTTCGGTGAGGGGATCGTCAACTGGAAGGACCGCCTGATCAGCCTGACCTGGCGGCATCGGCAGGGCTTCGTCTGGAAACTGAATGATTTTTCGCCCATTTCCCAATTCCGCTACGAGGGCGAAGGCTGGGGACTGACGCAGGACGGGCGCAGCCTCATCATGAGCGACGGCACCGCCCAATTGCGGTTTCTGGACCCTGACAAGCTGACCGAAGAGCGCCGGATCACGGTGACGTGGAATGGCCGTCCTGTGGACCGGCTGAACGAGCTGGAATATGTGAAGGGCGAGATCTGGGCCAATATCTGGTACGACAGCCATATTGCGCGGATCGATCCCCGCACTGGAGCGGTCATCGACTGGCTCGACATCGCGCCGCTTCTGAAAACCAGCGGCGCCCAAGATAGCGAGGCGGTAGCGAACGGCATCGCCTATGACGCTAAGGCCGACCGGCTGTTCGTGACCGGCAAGAATTGGGCCAAGTTGTTCGAGATAAAGATTGTGAAGTGAGGATGTGGGGTGGCGTTTTGGTCGCCCTCGGCCCCGGCTGAAAGCGGGAAATGGGGAATTGCTCCCGTTAAGCGCACCCGTGCTCCTTCGTAGGCAGGAGCCCAGTTCAGAGGATGCGATAATCCACCGACGGCAGGACTGGGCTCCTGCGTACGCAGGAGCACGGTGCGCTTCAAGGCACGATACGCTTCAAGAAAGCAAGCAGTCCGCTCCCCCTCCATGGTTGTCGCAGGTGAGAACCCACAGCCACCGCGCTAAAGCCCCAGGCGGCTCCAGAATTCATCCGGCTTCACTGGCGCGGCGCTTTCGGGCGCGCGTTCCACGCGGTTCCACGATGAATGGGGGATATGGATTTGCGGGCTGGCGGCCAGACGGCGCGACCGGCGGGTACGGGGAGCATTTTGGGTCATCGTCTTCTCCTGATGAGGAGGAACACGAAACCTTGCGTGGTCGCTTCAGTACCGTGCGCTTTAGCCGTTGGTGACGCGGAGCAAGCTGACATCCTTCAAAAGCCGCGGAGCGGTGGCTCGGGCATATATCTACGTCATTTGTAGAGATATGGAAGATAGCTTTGCTTAAGCCGCCCTGACGCCAGGTTTCAGGGGCTGATGCGCGGCGGCGCCGCCTTTTCCGATGGGAAAGCGAAATCCTTGCAAGGAAGCGGGTGAGATGCGTCCGTCAGAACGCCACATTGTAGAGGAACCAGCCCACGATCAGCAGGCTCGTCACCACACATAGTCGATCACCAAAAATGTCGATACGCGACATCGCTTACATCCTTCCTCAATCGAGCGATCTTCGTCGCTTCGTTCGGGAAGGATAAACCATCAGAGCGGGCAAAGGAATAGCAGAAGTGCGACGAAAAGGCCCGTGAATGCGCCATATCGAATAGGCGATGCCTTGAATTGCGGCTACGCGGCACCGCGAAAATCGCATGCCGGGCCGAAAATTCGATGACTTTCCTTTAAAAGCAGAAGCTTGTCAGAGCAGTTGGCCCCGATGCTTCAGGAAGGACCGGGTCGCCTCCTCCGGCCCGCGATAGGCCTCCTGAAACTCCGCGCTCCAATATTTGAGGTCGTCGAGATCGATCCGCGCGCCCGAAACGGCACAGAGGACGAACTGCCCCGGGCGCACGATGTCGAAATGCGGCGTGCCGTAATGCAGCACCGCCAGTCCCTGGATGTCCGCCATCAGTCGCCGGTCAGGATGCGATCGACAAGCTGCTTCACGGTCGGCACGAACCCGTTCGAATAGAAGGGGTCCTGCTTGAACTTGTAGGCGCCATGGCCCGCAAAGAGCAGATTCTTGTCGAGGTCGCCGCCATGGACAGCCTCCTGCAGCGATTTCTGGATGCAGAAGCTGCGCGGATCGGCCAGACGGCCGGTCGAGTTGGTCTCGCTGTCCATCCAGCTTGAAAAGGCGCACTGGCTGAGGCAGCCCATGCAGTCGGTCTGGTCCTTGCGGATTTCGGCCTTTTCCTCTTCGGTCACGAAGACCAGCGTGTTGTCCGGGGTCTTGAGCGCGGAGGTGAAGCCCTGCCCCACCCATTCGCGGGCGCGCAGCAGGTCGCCCCGCGTCACCCAGAAATTCTTGCCCTTCACGCCCGCGTCAAGCTGATGCGTATGGTCGCCCGCCTGCTCGGTGCTGAAGGGAATCTGCCGTTCCGAGCGGGCTTCAAGAGACCGCAGGAAGGGATTGCGGACCGCCGAGCTGTAGAAACCGGTGGGCGAGAAACGGTGCAGCAGCACGTCGCCGGGCTCGAGCTGCATCAGCCGCTCCTTCCAGAGCTGCGGGATCGGGCTTTCCTGCGTCAGCAGCGGACGGGTGCCGAACTGAAACATGATCGCGCCCAGTTCGGGATTGTCGATCCAGTCGTTCCAATCTTTGAGCGCCCAGACGCCGCCCGCCATGACGATCGGCACATCATCGGAAATGCCGCCCTCGCGCATGGTGGCGCGCAGGTCGCGGACGCGGGGATAGGGGTCTTGCGGCACCTTGGGGTCTTCGGCGTTGGAAAGGCCGTTATGGCCGCCCGCCAGCCAGGGGTCTTCGTAGACCACCGCCGCCAGCCATTCCGACGCCTTGGAATAGGCGCGCTTCCATAATGCGCGGAAGGCGCGGCCGGAACTGACGATGGGCAGATAGTTGACGCCATAGGACGCCGCGATTTCGCTGAGCTTGTACGGCATGCCCGCGCCGCAGGTGACGCCCGCCACCATGCCCTTGGTCTTTTCCAGGACGCCGTGCAGGACACGCTGCGCGCCGCCCATTTCCCACAGCACGTTGATGTTGATCGCGCCCTTGCCGCCCGCGATCTCGAAGGCGCGCTTCACCTGCTCGACCGCGCCGTCGATAGCATAGGCGATCAGTTCCTCATGCCGGTCGCGGCGGGTGCGGCCATGATAGATTTGCGGGATGACGTTGCCGAAACTGTCATAGCTGTCCGCGTTCACCGCCGACACCGTGCCGATCCCCCCGGCCGCCGCCCAGGCGCCGGAGCTGGCATGGTTGGAAACGGCTACGCCCTTGCCGCCCTCGACCAGCGGCCATACTTCGCGGCCGCCGTAAATGATGGGCTTCAACCCCTTGAACAACGCAATCTCCCGCGCAAAAATCCAATGGCCCCCGACCACTTAAATGCGGCCCTATAGCAGCTTTACGGTCGGATGACGAATATTTGGGGGCGCCCTACCGCAAAATATGGGGGCTGGATAGTGCCTGGCCATAAAGGTTCGCATAGGCGTCGACCATGGCGGCCTCGGTGAAATCGCGCTGGGCGCGGTGGCGGTTGGCATCGCCCAGGCGTCGGCGCATATCGGGATCGCTGGCCAGCGACCCAAGCGCAGAAGCCAGAGCCGCTTCGTCCGGGACGACGAACGCCCGGTTTTCGGGCGCAACCATGTTGGCGACGTCGCCCACGTCCGTCGAAGCGACCGGCCGGCCCGCCGCCATCGCCTCTATCAGCGAGATCGGGAATTGCTCGCTATCGGAAGACAGCGCGAAAATGTCGAACAGGCCCATGAAACGCCAGGGCTCGCTCATGAAGCCGGTCAGGCAGATGTCATCCAGGCCATGGGCCGCGGCTTCGGCCGATATGGCGTCGCGCTCCGGCCCCTCCCCCACCACCACCAGTTGCAGGCGGTCGCGATGGGGCGCGACGGCGCGGACCAGGCGGGGGATATTCTTGACGGCCCGCAGGCCCGCGACCGTGCCGACCAGCAGCTTGCCGGGCGCGCGGCGGAGGGCGGGAATGGCATCGGGCATGAGCGGCCGCGCATAGCGGGCCGTGTCTATGCCGTTGCGGATCAGATGGACCTTGGCGGCAGGCTGGCGCCAGACCCTGCGGGCGATGGCGTCGAGACGGATCGACGGGATCACCAGCGCATGAGCGCGCTGGAGCGCCACGCGGCGATAGAGGTTGCGCTGGGGCTTCAGGCCGTTCGCTTCGTCCGCGTTGAACCCGTCCTCATGGTGGATCAGGGGCGGACCGCCATGAATGCGGTGCGCCATCACCGCATCCATCGCGCCCCAATTATAGCTGAGGATGAGGTCATATTCCGACAGGAACGCCGCGATCGCCCTGTAGCGCTTGAGGCTCGGCTTGCCGGCGAACGGAGGGGCGTCGGGAAAATCGACCGGCGTGGCGGGATCGATCGCGTCGCGCGCGCTCATAAGCTGAGGCGCGGCGCTGACGATGCTGTGACGGGCGCGGTCTCCCCACAGATTCATGAGCCGCACGGCCCGCGCTTCCTTGCCGCCCAGGGAGAAGCTGCCATGGACGTGAAGCAGCCGGGGCGGACCAGTTATCGCATCAGCCATTCAGCACCCGCGCCAGCAGCCGGTCGACGGCGGCGACGGATTCCGGTTCGTCGAGAAGGGGCGCATGGCCGACATTGGAGATGGTGGCCCATTCGGCATCGGGACCGATTTCCTCCACCATGCGGGCGGCGGTGTCGGCGGACAGCAAGTCGGACCGCTCACCCCGCAGGACCAGCGTCGGGATGCCGCGAAAGGCCTGCATGACCGGCCACATGTCGACGCCCGCCTCGCTCCCCGCGACCCGCAGCGGCTCGGCTATGCGCATGTCATAGTCCAGGACGACGCGCCCTGCGCTGTTGAGGCGGTAGAGGCGCTTGGCCATGCTCAGCCATTGATCGAGGCCATAGCCGGGATAGACGTCTCGATTGCCTTCCTCCAGCGCGCGGGCGGCATGCACCCAGCTTGGATGCGACTGGCCGATGCCGACATAAGTGCGGATGCGGGCAAGGCCTGCCTCCTCCAGCGTCGGCCCGACATCGTTCAGCAGCGCCCCCGCCAGCCATTCGCGATGGGTGGCGGCGATCAACATGGTGATGATGCCGCCCAACGACGTGCCGATGGCGACGAAGCGGGTGATGGCAAGGTCGGCCAGCAAACGGCTGATGTCCTGCAGATAAGTCAGCGGGACATAGGTCATCGGGTCCTTCGCCTGCGCGCTCTCGGCGCGGCCGCGCATGTCCGGGCAGATCAGCCGCCATTGCCCGGCGAGGCGCGCCGCCAGAGGCTCGAAATCACGGGCGTTGCGGGTCAGGCCGGGCAGGCAGAGCAAGGGCGGACGGCCATCCTCGCCCCCGGCATAATCGCGATAATGGAGCCTCAGCCCATCGGGGGACCACCAATATCCGTCGCTATAGCTGCTCAAGCTGCTTGATCCTTCCGCCCTGCATCCCCCATATCGCCGCATGCGCTCTACCCTGCAACCCGCCAAATTCAGCCCCGCGAACGAAATCGCCGCGCTGCAACCCGATTTTGCCGATCCGGTCGCGGCGGCGGACTTTCCCCGGACGATCCTCCGCTTCCGCAACGACCGCTGGGCGCCGACTGTGGGACTTGGCGATCTGAGCGATGATGAATGGGTGGCGCATTTCGGACGGTTCGCCCCGCTGGAAGGATCGCTGCCCCAGCCGCTGGCGCTGCGTTATCATGGGCATCAGTTCCGCGTCTATAATCCGGAGATCGGGGACGGGCGCGGCTTCCTGTTCGCGCAATTGCGGGACGGGGCCGGGCGATTGCTCGACCTGGGCACCAAGGGTTCGGGGCAGACGCCCTACAGCCGCTTCGGGGACGGACGGCTGACGCTGAAAGGCGGGGTGCGGGAGATATTGGCGACCGAGATGCTGGAGGCGCTGGGCGTCAACACGTCCAAGACCTTCTCCATCATCGAGACGGGCGAGGCGCTGGAGCGCAATGACGAACCCTCCCCGACCCGCGCCGCGGCCATGGTGCGGCTCAGCCATTCGCATATCCGCATCGGGTCGTTCCAGCGCGCCGCCTATTTCGACGACAAGGCCTTGCTGGAGCGGTTGACCGATTATGCGCTGACGCAACTTTATGGGGAAGTGCCGGGCGACAATCCGCCCGCGCAATTGCTGGGCCGCGTGGTCGAGCGCACCGCCGATCTGGCGGCGAGCTATATGGTCGCGGGCTTCGTCCATGGCGTGCTCAACAGCGACAATATCAATGTGACGGGGGAGAGCTTCGATTATGGACCCTGGCGCTTCACGCCGCTGTGGGAGCCGGGCTTCACCGCCGCCTATTTCGACCATGCGGGGCTTTATGCCTTTGGGCGGCAGGCGGAGGCAATCCATTGGGACGTGGCGCAGCTTGCCGTGTCGCTGCGGCCCTTGGTGGAGGCGGAACCGCTGATCGCGCAACTGGAGCGCTTTCCGCAGCTTTATGGCGAGGCGATGGCGCGCCGCTTCTGCTGGCGTCTGGGCGTGGCGCGAACGAAGGATGCCGCGGCCATGGTCGAGGCGGCGGTGCGGGGCATGACTGCCAGCCAGACGCCGATCGATCGCTTCTTCCAGGATTGGCGGGGCGGCGACCCGCGGAACGGCGCGCCCTATGCAGGCGAGGAATGGGCCGGGTTCCGCGAAGCCATCGCCGGATTTGAGGCCAGCGGGCCGAAGGATCACCCCTATTGGACGGATGCGGCGCCCTGCTCCATGCATATCGACGAGGTGGAGGCGATCTGGAGCGCCATTGCCGAACAGGACGATTGGGCACCGCTCCATGCCAAGGTCGCAGCGATCCGGCGCATGGGCGATGCGCTGGGCGATGCCCCGGACGTGCCCTGATTCCCTCTCCCCTTGGGGAGAGGGTTAGGGAGAGGGGGGCGACCTTTCCGGTACGTCGGCGCCCTGTTCCGCTCGCTACGCTCGCCCCCCTATCCCCGGCCCTCTCCCCAAGGAGAGAGGGAGGTTTACACCCTTCCCTAACGCCCCATTATCCTCCATATCTGCATCATGTCCGCCGCGCTGACTTCGATCGAACCCGCCACTGGTGCTCTCTTGTGGCAGGGGACTGCCAGCGACGTGGAGGCGGAAGTCGCCCGCGCTCGCGCCGCCTGGCCCAAATGGGCCGCGCAGCCCATCGCCTATCGCATCGAGACGCTGCGCCGCTTCGTCAATGTCGTGCGCGCCAATGAGGAGGCGCTGGCCGACCTGATCGCGCGCGAAACCGGCAAGCCGCTGTGGGATGCGCGGACCGAAGTGACGGCAGTGATGAACAAGGTCGACATTTCCGTCGCCTCTTTTTCCGAACGAACCGGGCAGCGGCGGCTGGAAGCGGCCATGGGCGCTCGCCAGTCGGTGCGGCACAAGCCGCATGGCGTGATGGCGGTGCTGGGGCCGTATAATTTCCCGGCGCATCTGCCCAATGGGCATATCGTGCCTGCGCTGCTGGCGGGCAATGCGGTGCTGTTCAAGCCGTCGGAAAAGACGCCCGCCGTGGGCGAGATGCTGGTGCGCTTCTATCATGAGGCGGGCGTGCCGGAGGATGCCGTGCGGCTGGTGCTGGGCGGACCGGATGAGGGCAAGGCGCTGGCCGCGCATCCCGATGTGGGTGGCATTCTCTTTACCGGATCGGCGCAGACCGGGATCGCGATCAACCGGCAGTTCGCGGCCAATCCCGGCAAGATATTGGCGCTCGAAATGGGCGGGAACAATCCGATCGTCGCCTGGGACACGGCCGACATCGCCAGCGCTGCAACGCTGATCGTCCAGTCCGCCTTCCTGTCGAGCGGGCAGCGTTGCACGGCGGCGAGCCGGCTGATCGTCAAGGAGGATTTGGCCGACACGCTGATCGCAGAGGTCAAGAAACTGGCCGACCGCCTGATCATCGACCATCCCCATGCGGACCCCGCGCCCTATATGGGGCCGGTGATCGACAATCAGGCGGCGGATCATCTGACCGAAAGCTTCCTCTATCTGATGAGCAATGGCGGCAGGCCCATCAAGCATATGGTCCGCACGACCAAGGGGCTGCCTTTCCTGACCCCCGCGATCATCGACGTGACCGCCATGGCGGAGCGGCCCGATAACGAGCTGTTCGGGCCTTTGCTGCAGGTCATTCGGGTGCCGGACTTCGAATCCGCGATCAGGGAAGCGAACAATACACGCTATGGCCTGTCGGCGGCGCTGATCGGCGGATCGCCGGAGCAATATAACCAGTTCTGGGCCAATATCAGGGCGGGGATCGTCAACTGGAACCGGCCGACCAATGGCGCCTCCTCCTCCGCGCCTTTCGGCGGCGTGGGGATTTCGGGGAATCATCGGCCAAGCGCCTATTATGCGGCCGATTATTGCGCCTATCCGGTGGTTTCGGTCGAGATCGAGCAGCCGCGTGCGTCCATTGGCGTGGGGTTGAAGGACATCGATACCGGCGCGATGGGGGATTGAGGGCTTATTTCGACACGCGCCGTGCTCCGGCGAAGGCAGGAGCACGGCGTTGTATATAAATTAGCCCCTCCCCAAATTTTCCTACGCGCCGGGCAAAGCATTCTGAATTGAAACCATTGGCCGGTTTCGCCATTTGCCCAGCATGGCTGAAATTGCACCTGCCACTGTCCATCTTGTCGGCGCAGGTCCGGGCGATCCGGAACTGCTGACGATCAAGGCCGTCCGGTTGATCCGCGACGCCGCCGTCATCGTGCATGACGGGCTGGTGTCGGAGGAGATATTGGCGCTGGCATCGCCCCAAGCCGAGCTGATTTCCGTCGCCAAGCAGCGCAGCCGCCATTCCGTGCCGCAGGAAGGCATTAATGCGCTGCTGGTGAAGCTGGCGCTGGCGGGGCAATCCGTGGTGCGGCTGAAGGGCGGCGATCCGTTCATCTTCGGACGCGGCGGCGAGGAAATGGAGGCCTGCCGCGCCGCGGGCGTCCCCGTGGAGATCGTGCCGGGGATCAGCGCCGCCATCGGTTGCGCTTCGCAGGCGCAGCTTCCCCTCACCCATCGCGACGCGGCGAGCGCCGTCACTTTCGTCGCAGGACAGTGCAAGGGGCTGACCGATCAGGACTGGTCGGGGCTGGCCGGCGCCGGGCGCACGCTCGTCATCTATATGGGCGTGGCGACGACGGCGGACATTGCCGACAAGCTGATGGCCGATGGCGTCAGCCCCGGCATCCCGGTGGCGGTGCTGGAGAACGGCACGCGCGCCGACATGCGGACCCTGCGCACCCTGCTGGCCGATTTGGGCGACATGGTGACGCGGGAACAGGTTAAAAGCCCGGCCCTGATTGTGGTCGGGGACGTGGCGGCCTATGCGCTGGCGCAGGATGTGCTGGCGGCTGTGCCCGCGCAATGGGACAATGGGGCGGAGATGTTTTCGTGAAGATTTTGACCGGCAATGACCTCAGCACCGGCGACGTGATCTGGTGGGCGGGCGACGGCTGGTCGCGCCTGGTGGGCGACTCGGTCGATGTGACTGACAAGGGCGATGAGCTGGCGCGGGCCGAGGAAGCCGCGCTGCGCGTGGTCGGTGCCTATGTGATCGACGCCACCGTGACGGAGGAAGGCGTGCGCCCGGCCCATATCAAGGACCGCATCCGCGCGCTGGGGCCGACCGTGCGACCCGACCTGACGCTGAAACCGAATGACGCCGATGCCGGCAACTGGGTGATCTGAACCATGTATCGTTACGACAGCTACGACCAGTCCATCGTCGACGCCCGCGTCGAGGAATTTCGCGATCAGGTGCAACGCCGCCTGGCAGGCGCGCTGACCGAGGATCAGTTCAAGCCGCTACGGCTGATGAACGGCCTCTATCTCCAGCTCCACGCCTATATGCTGCGCGTCGCCATTCCCTATGGCACGTTGAGCGCCAAGCAGATGCGCAAGCTGGGCGAGATCGCAGCGAAATACGACAAGGGCTATGGCCATTTCACGACGCGCCAGAACCTGCAATATAACTGGATCAAGCTGGCCGATGCGCCGGAGATTCTGGCCGAGCTGGCGACGGTCGAGATGCATGCCATCCAGACCAGCGGCAACTGCATTCGCAATATCTCGTCCGATCAATATGCGGGTGTGTCCGCCGATGAAGTGACCGATCCGCGTCCCTGGGCGGAATTGCTGCGCCAGTGGTCGACCTTCCACCCGGAGTTCACCTATCTGCCGCGCAAGTTCAAGATTTGCGTGATCGCGTCGGAGGAAGACCGGGCGGCGATGCGCCTGCATGACATCGGTCTTAAGCTGGTGTCGCGGGACGGCCAGATTGGCGCGGAAGTCTATGCCGGTGGCGGCATGGGCCGCACGCCGATGGTTGCGCCGCAAATCAAGGACTTCGTGCCCGAAGATGAGATCGTCTCTTATCTGGAGGCCTGCCTGCGCGTCTACAACCGCTACGGCCGCCGCGACAACAAGTATAAGGCGCGGATCAAGATCCTCGTCCATGAACTGGGCGTCGAGGAATATAAGCGTCAGGTCGAGGAAGAGTATGCGCATATGAAGCAGCTCGGCCTCAATCCGCCGACCGAGGAACTGAACCGCATCCGGCCCTTCTTCGCGGGTCCGGCCTATGAGCAGGGTCTGGCCGACGAAATCGACCGCGCCGATCCGGCCTTTGCCTTGTGGGTCGACCGTCAGGTCGCGGCGCACAAGCAGCCGGGCTATGCCATCGTCAACATCAGCCTGAAGCCCAAGGGCGGGATTCCGGGCGACGCTTCGGCGGAGCAGATCGGGCTGGTGGCTGATCTGGCCGAAACCTATTCGTTCGATGAACTGCGCGTGACCCATGCGCAGAACCTCGTCCTGCCGCATGTGAAGAAGGCCGATCTCTACGCCATCTGGCAGAAGCTGGATGAGGCTGGGCTGGCAGAGGCCAATCTGGACCTGATCACCGACATCATCGCCTGCCCCGGCCTGGATTATTGCAGCCTTGCCAATGCGCGGTCGATCCCGCTGGCGCAGAAGCTGTCGGAACGGTTCGCTTCGGCGGAGCGGCAGAAGGATCTGGGCGAGCTGAAGGTCAAGATCAGCGGCTGCATCAACGCCTGCGGCCACCATCATGCCGGCCATATCGGCGTGCTGGGCGTGGACCGGAAGGGCGTGGAGAATTTCCAGCTCTCGCTCGGCGGATCGGGCGCGGAGGACGCCGCCGTCGGTCAGATCACCGGCCCCGGCTTCTCGGAAGATGGCGTCGTGGATGCCATCGAGAAGGTCACGGACCTCTATCTCGCTGAGCGGGAGGAAGGCGAACGCTTCCTCGACACCTATCGCCGTCTTGGCATGAAGCCCTTCAAGGAGGCGATCTATGGTTGAGTTCCTGTCCTTCCGCGAAGGCGAAGCGGCCCAGGAACCGGCCGTGACGGTCGAATCCTTCACCGGCCAGTCCAATTCAACCGCCGTGCGGATCGAAGCGGGCGAGGATGCGCGCGAATTGCTGCCCTTCCTCGATCGGCTGTCGCTGGTGGAGGTGAACTTCCCGGCCTTTGGCGATGGGCGCAGCTATTCGGCGGCGCGGATTTTGCGCGAGGCCGGATATGAGGGTGAGCTTCGCGCTGTGGGCGATGTGCTGGTGGACCAGCTTGTCGCGATGCGCCGCTGCGGTTTCGACAGCTTCCGGCCTGACAAGGCGCTGGACGATGCCGCCGTGGAGCGCGCGCTCAATCGTTATGCCGACGTCTATCAGAAGACCGTCGACGGCCGCCGCCCGGTGTGGGCGAAACGGCACCCGGAGACTGTGAATGGCTGAACCTGCCCGCAAGCTTGACGTCATCGACGCCCGCCCCGCCTTTACCCAGGCCGATGCGGACGCGCTCAACGCGCGTTTCGAAGGCGTCGACACGCTGTCGATGCTCAAGACCGTCTTTGCCGAAGGGCTGGCGGGGAATGTAGCGGTCGTCTCCTCCTTCGGCACGGAAAGCGCCGTGCTGCTGTCGTTGATCGCCAAGGCCGACAAGACTATCCCGGTGATCTTCGTCGATACGCTCAAGATGTTTGCGGAAACGCTGGACTATCGCGAGACGCTGATCAGCACGCTGGGCTTTACCGACAGCCGGGCGGTCGTGCCCAACGCCGAGGTGCTGGCGAAGAAGGACGAGACAGGCCTGCGCTGGTCCTACGATCCGGACGGCTGCTGCGAAATCCGCAAGGTCGAGCCGATGAACCGCGCCAAGAACGGCCTGGATGCCTGGATTTCCGGGCGCAAGGCGTTTCAGTCGGTGACTCGCCAGAACCTGCCCCGCTTTGAGATCGAGGATGGGCGGCTGAAGATCAACCCGCTGGGCGATTGGACCAAGGACGATCTGGAAGCCTGGTTCGAGGCGGAAAATCTGCCGCGCCATCCGCTGGAAGCACAGGGTTATCTGTCCATCGGTTGCGAGCCCTGCACGTCCAAGGTGCTGCCGGGGGAAGACCCCCGCGCTGGGCGCTGGCGTGGGTGGGACAAGGTGGAGTGCGGGATTCACTCGCCAGTGACGGCGATCCCTGCCCCTGCCGCCGATCCGGACGATCCAGCCAACCAGCCGGTGTTCTGACGCTTCTTCCTTAATCCTCCCTACGCGAAGCGTGGGGAGGTGGCGGCGCGCAGCGCTGACGGAGGGGAAAATGCGCAGGGTTCGCCCATTTCCCCTCCACCACCGCCTTCGGCGGCGGTCCCCATCCCCATCTTCCTATGGGGAGGATTTTGGCGGGCATTGCTATACAATCGTTCAATGATTACCCCTTGCCGCCAGCAAGGGAGCAAACGCCATGAAAATATTCGCGCGGATTTCGGTTCTGGCTCTGGCTGTCGCGGCGTTCGGGCCGCCTCTGGGTGCGCAGATCGATCCGATGACGCCGGATACGGTCAAGAGCTACGACCCGGCGCGCCCACAGGCCGACTATATCCGGCGCGAAGTCATGATCCCGATGCGCGACGGGGTGAAGCTCTTCACCGTGATCGTCATGCGCAAGGGCGCGACGCACGGACCGATCCTGCTCAGCCGCACGCCCTATAATGCGGGCAAAGCGACATCCCGCAACCGCAGCCAGAAGATCGAGGAAATCCTGCCGGTCTCCGACGCCGAGTTCGTCAATGACGGCTATATCCGCGTCTATCAGGATGTGCGCGGGCTGGACGGGTCGGAGGGCGATTATGTGATGACCCGGCCCTTGCGTGGGCCGATCAACCATACGCAGGTCGATCATAGCACCGACGCCTATGACACGATCGACTGGCTTGTGAAGAATGTGCCGGAAAGCAATGGAAAGGTTGGTATAACTGGCTCCTCCTATCTAGGCTTCACATCGCTGATGGCGCTGATCGATCCGCACCCCGCGCTGAAGGCCGCCGTGCCGCAAAGCCCGATGGTGGATGGCTGGGTGGGCGACGACTGGTTCCATAACGGCGCCTTCAGGGAACCCAATTTCGGCTATGTGCTGGGCCAGACCGCGAAGAAGGGCGGCGGGGCGGTGCCCTTTGGTACGGGCGATGAATATGATGCTTATCTGAAGGAAGGATCGGCGGGGGACTTCGCCCGCGCCTATGGCCTGGACGCCTTCCCCTTCTCCCAGAAGCTGATGCAGCACCCGGCCTATGACAGCTATTGGCAGGAGCAAGCCGTCGACAAGCTGCTCGCCAAGCGGAAGCTGACCGTGCCGACCATGCTCGTCGTCGGCCAATGGGACCAGGAAGACAGCTATGGCGCCCCGGCGGTCTACAAGGCGCTGGAGCCGCAGGACAAGAATAACGACATGGTGAGCCTGGTCATCGGGCCGTGGCGTCACAGCGGCGTCAATTATGACGGGTCGCGTCTGGGCGATCTGGATTTCGTGGGGGATACGGGGCTTCAGTTCCGGCGCGATACCATGAAACCCTTTCTTGATCATTATTTGAAGGACAATCCTCCCAAGGGATATAAGGTACCGGGCACCCTCACCTACGCCACAGGAATCGATAAATGGCAGGTGATGGCGAAGTGGCCGGGCGGATCGCCCAAGGCGCTCTATCTGGCGGGCGGCAATGGACTGAGCTGGAGCAAGCCGGGGTCCGAAGGCAACGACAGCTATGTGTCCGATCCGGCCAAGCCTGTGCCTTATCTACCCCGCCCCGTCCTGCCGAACCAGGACGATGCGTGGAAGACATGGCTGGTGAAGGACCAGCGTTTCGTGGCCGGGCGAACAGATGTGCTGAGCTATGTGACGCCCGTGCTGGACAAGGCGGTGCATATCGCCGGGCAGCCGATGGTCGATCTGTTCGCGGCGACCTCAGGCACGGACAGCGACTGGGTGGTGAAGCTGATCGACGTCTATCCGGAGCAATATAGCAATGTGCCCAAGATGGCGGGCTATGAACTGCCGATCGGGATCGAGATTTATCGCGGGCGCTATGTCCATGGCTTCGACAAGCCGGAGGCGCTGGTGCCGGGCAAGGTCGAGAATTATAAATTCGGCCTGCCCAATGTGAACCATGTGTTCCAGCCGGGACATCGGATCATGGTGACGGTGCAGTCGAGCCTGTTCCCGCTCTATGACCGCAATCCGCAAAGCTTCGTGCCGTCGATCTTCGACGCGAAGAAGGGGGATTACCGGATCGCGACGCAGAGCGTGCATTATGGCGCGGGCCATGCGAGCGCGATATGGTTGCCGGTGATGGATGATTGAACAGGGAGAGGGATATGGCCGTCGAGCTGAGGATATTGGCGTGGAGTTGCGTGCTGCTGCTGGTCCACATCTTTGCGGCGGCGCATATCAAGACCCGGCAATATGGCACCAAATGGAATATGGGCGCGCGGGACGAGGAATTGCCGCCGCTCGATCCTGTCGGCGGGCGGCTGGTGCGGGCGCAGGCGAATTTCCTGGAGACCTATCCGATTGCGATCATCGTGCTGCTGGGCGTGGTTATCGCAGGAAAGACCAGCGGCATGACGGCGCTTGGCGGCTGGCTCTGGCTGGGGGCGCGGGCGGTATATCTGCCGCTGTACGGGATGGGCGTGCCTTTGGTGCGGACGCTGGTCTATGCGGCGAGCATGGTGGGACTGGCGTTGGTTTTTCAGGCTTTTGTGGGGTGAGTGAGACGCTTCCCGTTTCTCGACTTCGCTCGAAACGAACGGAGCCAAATTAAAACACCTAACCCCCTGCACTATCGTCATTCCCGCGAAGGCGGGAATGACGGTTTACTCAATATCCTCCAGATAGCTGCCTTCCGCCAGGTCGGAGAAGCGGGTGATCCGAGCGTCAAACTTCATGCGGATGCGGCCCGTCGAACCGTGGCGCTGCTTGGCCACGATCACTTCTGCCAGACCGTAGATGCGCTCCATTTCCTGCGCCCATTCCAGATGCTCGGAGCTTTCCTTGTTTCCCGGCTCCTTGGCGGCGACATAATAATCCTCGCGGAACACGAACCACACCATGTCCGCGTCCTGTTCGATCGAGCCGGACTCGCGCAGGTCCGAAAGCTGCGGCCGCTTGTCCTCGCGCTGTTCGACGGCGCGGCTGAGCTGCGACAATGCCAGAACCGGGCAGTTAAGTTCCTTCGCCAAGGTCTTCAAACCACGGGAAATTTCCGAAATTTCGTTGACGCGATTGTCGCCCTTGCCCGTGCCCTGGAGCAGTTGGAGATAGTCGACCACGACGAAGCCGATGTCGTGGCGCCGCTTCAAACGCCGGGCACGGGTACGCAGCGCGGCGATCGTCAAACCCGGCGTGTCGTCGATGAACAGCGGCAGTTCCTGCAACTCCCGCGCCGCGCGGGAGAGGTTCTGGAAGTCGGCGCGGCTGATCTTGCCCATGCGCAGCGCTTCACCGCTAATGCCCGACTGTTCCGCCAATACGCGGGTGGCAAGCTGATCGGCGGACATTTCAAGGCTGAAGAAGGCGGTCTTCGCGCCCATATTCTTTTCGGGCGGAATGCCGTCGCCATGATCACGCAGCCAGCGCGACGCCGCATTATAGGCGATATTGGTGGCGAGCGATGTCTTCCCCATGCCCGGACGACCCGCCAGGATCATCAAGTCCGAATTGTGCATGCCGCCGATTTTCTCATTGAGACTGTTGATGCCCGTCGTGATGCCCGACACATGGCCGCCACTGTTGAGCGCACGTTCGGCCACCTGCACCGCCATGGTGGTGGCGGTGGCGAAGCTCTTCACCGATCCGGTTTCGCCCTCGCCTTCTGAGACCTTGTAGAGCGCGACTTCGGCCTGCTCGATCTGCTCGCGCGGATTGACATCTTCGCTTGTATCCAGAGCATTTTCAACTAGTTCCCGGCCAACATGCACAAGCTGTCGCAACAGTGCGAGATCGTAAATCTGCGTCGCGAAATCGCGCGCGCCGAGCAATGCGGCGCCATTGCCGGTCAGTTGCGCCAGATAGCCGACCCCGCCCAATTCCTTGAGCGCCGGGTCCTGCTCCAACATCGGTTTCAGCGTCACCGGGTTCGCGACCATGTCGCGCTCCACCAGCTTCATCACGGATTCGTAGATGCGGCCGTGCAAAGGCTCGAAGAAATGCTCGGCCTTCAGCTTCAACTGAACGTCTTCGGCAATGCGGTTGTCGATCATCAAGGCACCGAGCAGCGCCGCCTCCGCTTCGACATTGCGGGGAAGTTCGGTGACGCCTGCCTCGACGGCGGCATTGATTTGCACGAGTTCGACCATGGCCCCCTCATCGCGCCGCGCACCCGCCCTTGCAAGCTGGAAGGTTGAAAGCATTTGGAAAAGCTGTGGACAAGAGTTTCCGTTGCATTTCGCGGTTGCATTTCCCGGGGCGCCGCCGCACTGACCATAGCGTCCATGGCCGACCCGCGCATCATCGATATCACGCTCGACGAGCGGACGATCCTCTGGCGCAACGCCGATGTCGAGCAGGAACGACGCATCGCCATTTTCGACCTGCTGGAAGACAATTATTTCGAGCCGCAGCGGGTCCATGAGGACGGCTATGCCGGCCCCTACAAGGTGCTGCTGCGCGTCGAGGAGGGGCGGCTGGTCATCGAAATCCGGCGGGAGAATGACGACCCGCTGGAGGCGATCATCCTGAGCCTGGGTCGGTTCCGCAGACCGATCCGGGACTATTTCGCGATCTGCGACAGCTATTTCCAGGCCATCAGCAATGCGTCGCCCGCCCAGATCGAAACGGTGGACATGGCGCGCCGCGGCATCCACAATGCCGCCGCCGAGACGCTGATCGAGCGGCTGGAGGGCAAGATCAAGGTCGACTTCGATACGGCCCGGCGGCTTTTCACGCTGATCTGCGTCCTGCACATCAAGGGGTAAGGGGCATCCGTATCATCAGTGCCGGCCAGTTGCTGGCTCGTTTTGGCGTGGTTTTTGCCGTTCTGGGGCTGTTGGTTCTGGGCGCATGGCTCTATGCCCGCGACTGGGCGCCGAGCCGTGAAGAGTTTCCGACCCAGGGCGTCTCCATATCGTCCGAAAATGGCCCTATCGAATGGGGCACGCTGGCAGCGCAAGGCGCGGAGTTCGCCTATATCCGTGCCGCGAGCGGCGGGCGTTTCCGCGATCCGGCGTTCGAGACCAATTGGGCGGGCGCGCGGGCGGCGGGGATGCGTTATGGCGCGTCGCTGGATTTCAGCCTGTGCGCGAAGGCCAGCGATCAGGCGACCGGCTTCATGACCATGGTGCCGCGCGACAATGCCGCCCTGCCGCCGGTGATCCGGCTGGCCTTCGAGCCGGGGTGCCGCGCGCGGCCGGAGCAGGATGCGGTGCTGTCGGAACTGAACACGCTCATCAACCTGATCGAAAGCCATGCGGGCACGCCGGTCGTGCTGAACGTCAGCGACGATTTCGACGCGCAATATGGCATAGCCTCAGGCATCAACCGGACGCTGTGGCTGGACCGCAATTTCTTCCCGCCCAATAGCGAAAAGCGCAAATGGGTGATGTGGACAGCCAGCGATATGCGGCATATCGACGGCATTGACGGTCCGGTGAAATGGGATGTGATGCCGCGATGAACGCGACGGAAGAACTGATCGAGGCGGCGCGCGGGGCGATGGCCCATGCCCATGCGCCCTATAGTCGCTTCGCCGTCGGCGCCGCGGTGCGATTGATCGATGGCCGGATCGTGACCGGCTGCAATTTCGAAAATGCCAGCTACGGCCTGTCGCTCTGCGCGGAAACGGTGGCGCTTGCAGCGGTGAACGCGCAAGGACGCCTTGCCGATGTGGAAGCGATCGCGGTCGTGGGGGGCGCGGTGGGAGCGGACGGCGTGGTGAGCGGCGACGCCATCGTCACCCCCTGCGGCCGGTGCCGCCAGATCATGAACGAAGCCGAGCAAATGGCCGGGCGGGCGCTTGCCATCTACTGCGCGGCTCCGGATGGAGGCGCGGTGGTCGAACATAGCCTCGCTGAACTATTGCCTCATGCCTTTGGTCCCAGGGATCTTGGCATACTCCCAGGAAAGAACTGAACCAGCCATGTCGATTTTGTCGG
The DNA here is from genome assembly GCF_013375535.1 of Sphingobium sp. 15-1. GTDB lineage: Bacteria > Pseudomonadota > Alphaproteobacteria > Sphingomonadales > Sphingomonadaceae > Sphingobium > Sphingobium aromaticivastans. Next base: position 405,360 of record NZ_JABXJG010000001.1, on the reverse strand, counting down.
ATAAGTGGATTCGCGAACAGGCCCAGACCAGCGGCATGATCGAGCCGTTCGTGGAGAGCCAGCGGCGCGACGGCTGCATCAGCTACGGCCTCTCCTCCTACGGCTATGACGCGCGGGTGGCGGACGAATTCAAGATCTTCACCAATGTCGACAGCGCCGTGGTGGACCCCAAGAATTTCGCCGCAAACAGCTTCGTCGACCGCAAGACCGACGTCTGCATCATTCCGCCCAACAGCTTTGCGCTGGCCCGGACGGTCGAATATTTCCGGGTGCCGCGTGACGTGCTGGTGATCTGCCTGGGCAAGTCGACCTATGCGCGTTGCGGCATCATCGTGAACGTCACCCCGCTGGAGCCGGGCTGGGAAGGCCATGTGACGCTGGAATTTTCCAACACCACGCCGCTGCCCGCGAAGATCTACGCCAATGAGGGCGCCTGCCAGTTCCTGTTCCTGAAAGGGAATGAACCGTGCGAGACCAGCTATGCTGACCGCGCCGGCAAATATATGGGGCAGCAGGGCGTCACATTGCCGCGCCTGTAACGCTGTGCGACATTGGCGGCCATGATGTGGGAGCCTTGCCCGCCATGCTGATGCCCTTCCGCCGCCGGAAAGCGCCTGAAGACCTGCCGCTGCCGCATGTGGGAGAGGATGTGCGCCTCTATGCGATCGGGGATGTTCATGGGCGTGACGATCTGTTTGTGGAACTGCTCGACCGGATCGCTCGGGATGAGGCGGGTCGGCCTCCCCTGCCCCGGCTGCTGATCCTGCTGGGCGATCTGGTTGATCGCGGGCCGCAATCGGCGCAAGTCGTCGAACGGGCGATGGAACTGGCGCGATCGGACGAAGATGTCCGCTTCATCAAGGGCAATCATGAGGAAGTGTTCATCGCCGCCGCACGGGGCAGCGCGCAGGCGGTGCGCTTCTTCCGGCGCTTCGGCGGGATCGAAACGCTGGCCAGCTACGACTTGCCGCCCGATGAGAGCGCCGTCATGAGCGACGAGGCGCTGGCGCAATGGATGCTGGCCCATATTCCCCGCGACCCTGTCGACTTCCTGGACGATTTTCCCGATATGCTGCCGGTGGGCGACTATCTGTTCGTGCATGCCGGGGTGCGGCCTCGCATTGGGCTGGATGCCCAGATTCCCGCCGATCTGCGCTGGATCAGGGGCGATTTCCTGAATCATCGGAGACCGTTCGGCAAGATGATCGTCCACGGCCATAGCATCAGCGAGGATGCGGACGTTCAGCCCAACCGGATCGGCATAGACACTGGCGCTTTCCGCAGCGGCCGGCTGACGGCAATCGGGCTGGAAGGCGATCGGCGCTGGTTTCTGCAAACCGGCGCCTGAACGACCGCGCCGCCGCAGCGCTTTCAATATTATAATAAGAAACTCTCATTTTAAGTGATTTTTCCGATCATCTATCCCCACATCGGATCGTTCCTGTCCGCCGGATAGCGGGTCGGAGCCGTTTCTTCGTTCGATGCAATCGGAACGGCACGATAATGCAGTCCGCCACAGGGGAACAACCGATGCGTATTCGCCATGCACTGGCGGGGTTCGCCCTCGCCACCTGCTTTGTTTCGCCCACGGAGCTTCTGGCGGGCTCCAGGACGGACGCCACTCTGTCGCAACGCCACAAGTTCGACATCGCGCCCCAGCCGCTGAGCAGCGCCCTGCGCCAGCTTTCGACGCAATCGGGCGTACGCATCCTGTTTCCCTATGACGAAGTGGCGGCGATCCGCAGCCGGCGCGTGCAAGGATGGCTATCGACCGAGGACGCGCTGGAAAGGCTGCTCGCCGGAACCGCGCTCAAACATAGCGAGGCAGGCGTCGGCGTCATCGCGCTCGCCATCCCGGCCAACCGGAGCGCGGCCCACCGCCGGCCGCTGGCCGTTCAAGTCGCGCAGGTCGGCCTTGCGGGAGCGACGGCGCCGGTCGCCATGGCGCCGGGCATCGAAGCGGAGGAGGCCGCCGCCCCCATCATCGTCACCGGCACCCGCCAGACCACCCGCACCGTCGCGGAAAGCTTGGCCCCGATCGACGTGCTCAGCGCCAAGGATATGGAAGCCAGCGGCAAGCAGTCGGTCCGCGACCTGCTGGGAACCTTGGTGCCGTCGATCAACGTGTCGAACAGCGGCGCGGGCGCCAGCTTCGCGGTCAAGACGCTGTCGCTGCGCGGGCTTGCGGGGGACCAGTTGCTGGTGCTGGTGAACGGCAAGCGGCGCCACAATACGGCGACCCTGTTCATCAACGGCACGACCCAGAACGGTCAGTCGCCGCCGGACCTGGACCTCATCCCCTCCTCCTCCATCGAACGGATCGAGGTGCTGCGTGACGGGGCGTCCGCCCAATATGGGTCCGATGCGATCGCGGGCGTGGTCAACATCCTGTTGAAAGACGATGCCAGCGGCACCGCCTCCCTGCTGGGCGGGGCCACGGCCGACGGCGGCGGCGAGCAGGGCCGGTTCCAGATCAGCAAGGGCTTCGGCATCGGGGACGGCGGCCATGTGCATTTCACGCTGGACGGCTTCATTCAGGGACGCACCTATCGCAGCGCGCCCAATCCCGGCCAATTCTATGCGCGGGTGGGCCAGCTCTATTCATCGACCACCGGCGCGCTCGATCCGCGCGAAGCGACCGTCGACCGCAACGTCAACAAAGGCGGCCAGCCGCAGGTTTCGGGCATCAACTTCGCCTATGACGCCTCGCTTCCGGTGAACGACGCCGTGGAATTCTACCTGTTCGGCACGGCTTCCCGGCGGCATAGCGATGCTTGGCTGACTTATCGCTTCCCCGATGCGCCGAACAATATCCCGGAACTGTTCCCCAACGGCTATAGCCCCCACCTCCATATCTATGACGAGGATTTCCAGACAGCGGCCGGGCTGCGCGGCGATCTGTCGGACACGTTCCATTACGACCTGTCCAGCAGCTTTTCCCGCAATTGGGTGAAATATCGGGAAAGCTCGGTGGTCAACGCGTCGCTTGGCCCGGCGAGCCCGACCGACATGTATATCGGCTCCGTCACGGCGAAGGAATGGACGACCAATCTCGACTTCCGGAAAACGGTCGAACTGGGCCTGGCCGAACCCCTGCTGGTGGCGCTGGGCGCGGAATATCGATGGAACAGCTACGCCATCGGCGCGGGCGATCCGGAATCCTATGTCGACGGCGGCTACCGGTCGGCCAGCGGCGCCAACGCCGGCGTGCTGCGGACATCCGGATCGCAGGGCGTGACGGGTTTCCCGCTTTCCTCCGCCGGCAAATGGAGCCGCGACAATTGGAGCGCCTATCTGAACCTGGAACAGCAGGTCGTGGAAGGGTTCGAGGTCGCGCTGGCGGGGCGGCATGAGGATTATTCCGATTTCGGCACCACCGACACCGGCAAGGCATCCTTCCGCATCGAGCCAGTGCGCGGCCTGGCGCTGCGCGGCACGGCAAGCACGGGCTTCCGCGCCCCGACGCTGCAACAGCAGCATTATTCCTCCGCCAGCACGATCAACGTGGGCGGCGTGCTGCTGCCTGTATCGGCGCTGCCGGTGGATTCCGCCGCCGCCGTCGCTCTGGGCGCGACGCCGCTCAAGCCGGAAAAGTCGAGGAACCTCTCCGCCGGCATCGTCCTTACGCCGACGGCGCGCCTCAACATCACGGTCGACGCCTATCAGATCAAGATCAAGGACCGCATCCTGCTGTCCGAAACGCTGCAAGGCACGCTGGTGCGCAGCGTGCTGGCGGCGGCGGGGATCACTTCTTCGGCGGGCGGTTTATACTTCTCCAACGCGGCCGATACGCGGACGCGCGGGCTGGACGTGGTCAGCACCTGGCGCGCCGATCTCAGCGATTTCGGCCATGCCGTGTTCAGCCTGTCGGCCAATTTCAACAAGACCGTCTTCACCCATGTGGATGCGGTTCCATCCGTACTGGCCAGTTCCGGGCTGGCGCTGATCGGCCGCTCGAAACAGGGTGACTTCACCAAGGGCACGCCACGCGACAAGTTCATCGCCAATATCCTCTGGACCAAGGGTCCGGCGAGCTTGAACCTGCGCGCAACCCGCTATGGCAGGGTGATGATGGTCCATCCGACCACGCCTTCGCTGGATGCGGAGATCGACCCCAAGATCATCGTCGACGTGGAAGCCGGAGTGGAACTGCGCAAGGGCATCAAGCTGACGGCGGGCGCAAACAATCTGTTCAACAGCTATCCCGATAAATTGCTGCCCGCGCTGCAGGGCAATGGCTTCTCGCTCTACAACCAATATTCGCCCTATGGGACCAGCGGGGGCTTTTATTATGGCCGGTTGAACTTCGAATTTTGATCGGAGAGGATGCGGGGCGGGATTGGGCTGGCCTTGGTGGTGGCAGTTGGTGGCTATTGCCAGCCATTAAGCGCACCGTGCTCCTGCGAAGGCAGGAGCCCAGTTCAAACGGTGCGACGATCCACTGACGGCAGGACTGGGCTCCTGCCTTCGCAGGAGCACGGTGCGCCCCAGACCGAACCTCAATGTCCGCTCTCCACCAAAAACAGCCGCCGTCCTAACGCCACCCCTTATCCTTCGCCGCCTTTTCCTGCGCGGCGTCGAGCGGCGCGCCATCCATCAACGCATCGACCGTCGCCATGACCCGCGCATCGCCGGACGATGCCTGTCGATAGGCCGTCCCCTGCCCTGCGCCCGGCACAAGCTGTTGCACTTGCCAGCCTTCCCCCTCGCGGCAGGCGACGCCGGATACAGCTTGCCCTTCGAAGCTGCGGCACCAGCCGCCGCCCTTGCGCCGGAAGCTGAGGCCGATGCGGATCGGCGCATCATCCTGAGCGGAAGCGAGTTGGCTTTCCAGCGCCGACGCCAGTTCGCCCCGCGCGGCCATGCCATCCTTCCCCACCGCGACCAGCCCGTCCGGCCCGCTCGACCAATGCCCGACGCCCAAACCCAGCAGGAGGCTCGCGGCAATGGCGCCGCCCGTGCCCCAATGCCGCCCCCAATGCCCCCAACGCGGCGCAGGCCGGGAAAGCGGGACGATCTTCGCGCTCTCCGCCAGCAACGCCTGCATTCCGGCGGGCAGCGGCTCCGCCTCGACCGGCGCATAATGACCCGACAGCCTTTCGCGCAGGCGGCGGTGCATCTCCAGACGCTCAGCCAGCGCGGGGTCCTCCGCCACGGCGCGGTCGACGCGCCGCCGCGTCACTTCATCCAGCTCACCGTCGACCCAGGCGATCAGCATGGCTTCATCGATGTCCGTCATGCCGCTTCCCCCAACAGTTCGATCAGCGCGCCGCGCCCGCGCACCAGCCTTGACGTCAGCGTCCCCATCGGAACGCCCAGCACATCGGCCGCTTCCTTGTAGGACAGCCCCTCGACCAGCACGAGCGCGATGGCCTCCCGCTGCTCGTCGGGCAAGGCGTGCATGGCGCGATCCACGTCGGACAGCATGACATGCGCCTCCACATCGCGGTCGCCGGCATGGCCGACATGCTCGCCCGCCTCTTCCGGAGCAAAGGTCCGGGCGGCGCGCTGGCGCGAGCGGCCCTCGTCGATCCAGAGATTGCGCATGATCCGATACATCCAGCTATCCAGTCTCGTCCCCGGTTGCCATTGATCGCGAGCCCGAAGCGCCTTTTCGAGCGCCGCCTGGCAGAGATCGTCCGCATCGGCGCGGTCCCGCGACAGGCTGGCGGCAAAGCGCCGCAGCCGGGGCAGGATCGCCAACAGATCGCTTTCGAACGACATCCGGTCTCCATTTCTGTCCGTCAGGGATGAAACGACCGTCAGCCGCCGTTTCATCCCTGAAGCCCGCATCTTCTATCGGAAATTTTTTTGCGATGAATCATTTTGAAAACGAAAGGACCGGAAAGTGCGCCGGTGGTAGAGAGGTCGAGATGAAATTCGCACGTTCATGGATCGTCGCCGGCCTGCTGCTGACCGCGCCCGGCGCGCAGGCGCAGTTGCTTTCTTCCCCCGGCGGCGCGCTGGGGCAGGTGGGCGGCGTCGTGCCCAATGTGCTGGACCGGGTGGAGGGAACGTTGGACCAGGCGGGCCTCGACCGGCTGTCGCCCGCTCGCCTTGCGGACCGGTTGGCGACGGCGCGGGCGGCGCGGGTCAGCGATCTGCTGCGGCGTCATGCGGACTCGGTGGAGTTGGACGACCGGCGCGAACCGGCGCGGCGCGGCGTCATATTGCTGACCGGCGCGCGGGGGAAGAGCATCGAGGCGCTGCGCACCGCCGGCTATGGGGTGGAGGATGCGGCGGTCGAAGGGCTCGACCTCAGCATCACCCGGTTGACCGTGCCGAAGGGCCGCAGCCTCTCCCGCGCCTTGAGGCAAGTGCGTTCAATCGCCCCGGAAGCGCAGGCCAGCGCCGACAATCTCTATTTCCCCAGCGGCCCCTCCATGGGGATGACGGCCGCCGCGCTGACCGAGGCGGGTCCGGTGCAGGGCAAGGCGGCGGGGCTGATCGATGGCGGCGTGGCGCGTCATCCGGCGCTGAACGGCCCGGTCGAGCAGCAGGGCTTCGCCCGCGGCGCGCCCCGCGCCAGCGCCCATGGTACGGCGGTGGCGTCGCTCATCAGCGGGACGGGCAGCGTGCGCGGCGCGGCGCCGGGCGCGCCGCTGCTGGTGGCGGATGTCTATGGCGACGATCCCGCAGGCGGCGGCGCCTTCGCGATCGCCCGGGCCTTGGGCTGGATGGCAGCGCGGCGGGTGAGCGTGGTGACGGTCAGCCTGGTGGGACCGGACAATCCGCTGCTGGCGGGCGCGATCCGGCTGGCGCGGGACAAGGGCGTGACCGTTGTCGCGGCGGTCGGCAATGACGGACCGGCGGCGCCTCCCGCCTATCCGGCCTCCTATGCCGATGTGATCGCCGTCACCGGCATTGACGGGCGCGGCCGCGTCCTGCCCGAAGCGGGACGGGCGCGCCATGTCGATTTCGCCGCGCCGGGAGCGGACATGAACGCCGCCCGCCCCGATGGCGGCAAGGGCAAGGTGCGGGGCACGTCCTTCGCAGCTCCCCTGGTGACCGGGCGGCTGTTCGTCACAGGCAGCCTTAGCGCCCTGCGCGCAGAGGGGAAACGCGGCGCGGGGCCTGTGGTGATCTGCGGCGAATGCAGAAATATTGACTGAATATCAGTAGCTTGCAGAATTTTTTCGAGGGGTCGGGATTAAATAGGATCGCCCTCCCGTTCTCCTTTCATCGGATCGACAACGAACAAGGAGACGATCGATGAAAGTGAAATTCCTTCTTGCCGCCGCCACTCTTGCCGCCATGACGGCGGTCCCTGCCTCGGCTCAGTTGCTGGGCGGCGGCGGTGGCGGCGCGCTCGGCGGCGGCCTTGGCGGTGCGCTGGGCGGTGTAGGCGGATCGCTGGGCGGCACGCTTGGCGGTTCGGGCGGCATTGGCCTTGACCGCAGCATCGACCTGGAGAATGGCCGCGTGGGCGCTGGCGGTTCGGGCCATGGCAGCGGCAACGGCTCCGCCAGTGGCTCGGTCAGCCGCCACGGCAAGAGCCATAGCGGCAGCGCCTCCGGATCGGCCAATGGATCGGCCAGCGGCAGTCTGACCGCCGACACGCTTGGCACCAGCGACGTGAGCAACGCCGTGGGCAGCGTGCGCGATCAGGCCGCCAGCACGGCCGGCGCGGCGCGGGACCGCGCAAGCGCAACGGCCAGTGCCGCCCATGACCGCGCAGCCAATGCGGCCGGACGGGCCCGGTCGGCTACGGCCAACGCCGCCGGCAGCGCCGCCGGTACGGCAAGCGGCATTGCGAACGGCGCAAATGGCGCAGCTTCGATCGGCGCTGCCGGGCAGCTTTCGGGCAGCGGCCAGGCTTCGGGGTCGGGCAGCTCTTCCTCTTCGGATCAGGCGGACCAATAACATCCTGACGGGGCGCTCCCCCCACCCCACCCGGCTTTCAGCCGACCCACCGCGCCCCACCGCCTGATCGAAAGGCCGGCCCTCCCCATCGGGATGGTCGGCCTTTCCTTTGTCGCTTCGGTCAAAACCGGTTGATTTACGCAGGATAAGATGATCCAACTTCCCATTCCCCGGCAAAGGAGCTAAACTAAAGTTATAGATATTCCTCCGAATAGATGTTCGAGTGGAATGAGGTCGCAATCGGGGTCGTCAGACGCCAAGCAAGGAAAAGTCGCGGGACATTCATGCCCGATTCCGATCCCGAATTTCTGTCGAAGCGCCTATATGAGCGGCAGCGCAGGCTGCTGAAGGCCCGCATGCGCCATCCGCGCCATGGCGAAATCGACATATTGGTCCGCGACGTTTCGGAATTGGGCATTGGCGGGCGATGCGAACTGGATTTGGCGCTGGGGGACAGCGTGGTCATCACCCTACCCGATTGCGCGCCCGCGGAAGGTAGGATCGCCTGGCGCAGAGGGCAGGCCTTTGGCGTGCAGCTTGGCGCTTCGATCGACCCCGCCAATGTGAAAAGCCCCGCCCCCGCCGAAAAGCCGACAGAGTCGTCCTATCGGGTTCCCGCGAATTTCCGGGTCTCCGTCGAGACGAAAAGGCCCGGCTTCAGAACCCGCTCTCCGGGCCTGGGCACGCGTTCCAAATTGGATTGAAGCTTTTCCGGCAATGAAAACGGAAAGGGCCGACCACCCCTTGCGGATCGTCGGCCCTTTCCCTTTTCAAATCGATGTCGGGCGCGTCAGGCGACCTTGGTGGCGAACTCTTCCGCCTCATCCGGATCGCGCAGCACATAGCCGCGGCCCCAGACGGTCTCGATATAATTTTCGCCATTGCAGGCCAGCGCCAGCTTCTTGCGCAGCTTGCAGATAAAGACGTCGATGATCTTGAGTTCAGGTTCGTCCATGCCGCCATAAAGGTGGTTCAGGAACATTTCCTTGGTCAGCGTCGTGCCCTTGCGGAGCGAGAGCAGCTCCAGCATCGCATATTCCTTGCCGGTCAGATGGACGCGGTTGCCGTCCACTTCCACGGTCTTGGCGTCCAAATTCACCGCCAGCTTGCCGGTGCGGATGACGGACTGCGAATGGCCCTTCGACCGGCGGACTACCGCATGGATGCGGGCGATCAGTTCCTCGCGGTGGAACGGCTTGGTCACATAATCGTCGGCGCCGAAGCCGAAGGAGCGGACCTTGCTGTCCATCTCCGCCACGCCGGACAGGATCAGCACCGGGGTCTGGACCTTCGCCGCGCGGAGCTTCTTGAGCACGTCATAGCCGTGCATGTCCGGCAGGTTCAGGTCCAGGCAGATGATGTCGTAGTCGTAGAGCTTGCCGAGGTCGAGACCCTCTTCGCCAAGGTCGGTCGTATAGACGTTGAACCCCTCGGTCGTGAGCATCAGCTCGATCGCCTTGGCGGTTGTCGGTTCGTCTTCGATTAGCAGCACGCGCATGTGAAGCCCCTTTGCGTAGCAGTCCCGTTCACCCCCAGAGAACGGCAGCCGCTCCAATTCATTAACCAAAAAACTTCTGAAGGACAAAGGTTAATTTTTCGCTAACCGGCAGGAATCCACGAGTCGCGTGATTTTGAATCAGTTTGCGATGTTTTGACGTCGAAATGATTCAGATAGAGTCAATATAGATTCGTCTGCGAAACAAGCGTTCAACAGCCATGATGACGGGTCAGAAAATCAAGCACCGCGTCGACCCGCGCGGGCCGCAGGCGGGATGGCGGCGTGACCAGATGAATGCCGAACGGCGGCGGGCGCCAGTCCACCAGAATCTCCTCCAGCTCGCCGGACGCCAACGCGTCCCCAACGATGAAGTCGGGCAGCCGGGCAATACCGACGCCAGCGCGCAAGGCGGGCAGCATCGCCTCCCCGCTGTTGACCGTGATTCGGGCGCGGACCTGCACCACGACATTCTGCTGCCCCGGCCCTGAAAAGCGCCAGACATCGGGTGTCGGCGTGTTGGAATAGCAGAGGCAATCATGGCTGCCGAGGTCGGAGGGATGGGTGGGACGCCCCCGTTCCGCGAGATAGGCCGGGGAAGCGACGACATGCAGCTTGACGTCCGCGAGCCGCCGGGCGCGGAGCGAGCTGTCGGGCATGTCGGCAATGCGGATGGTGGCGTCCAGCCCCATCTCCACCAGGTCGATGCGCGCATCGGACAGGTGCAGGTCGATGTCCACTTGCGGGTTCTGCTTGGTGAACTCGGCCATCAGCGGCGCGACGCGGAGCAGGCCGAAGGTCATCGGCGCGCCCAGGCGCACCGTGCCGGAAAGTTCCGCCGTTTCGTCCCGCGCCGCCTCCTCAGCCGCCTGTCCTTCGGAGAGGATGCGCGCGGCATGATCCGCCAGCCGCTTACCGCTTTCGGTGAGCGCCAGGCGGCGGCTGGTGCGGCTGAACAGGCTGGTGTCGAGATGCTGCTCCAGCCGGGACACGGCCTTGGACACGGTAGCCTTGGAAACGCTCAGCGCCTTGGCGGCGTCGGTGAAACTGCGATGCTCGACCACGGCGGCGAACATCGCCCAGGCCTCGAAATCGGGAAGACGCATAAGGAAACAATCCGTTTCAATGCTGCTTATTCAAGAAACGATCCTGATCGCTAGATTATCGGAAAGCAAGCCGGAAGCGCCCGTTTGGGAAGCGGACGGCAACATTCGAAAGGCAAGCATATGAGCACGACCGTCGGGAGCCGCATCGAGCGCCGCCCCTTCGCCTCGCTCGGCCATGCCGACCATGGCTGGCTGAATGCGCGGCATCATTTTTCCTTCGCGGACTATCATGATCCCGCCCGCATGCACTGGGGCGCGATCCGGGTGTGGAACGACGATGAAATCGGCCCGCGCTCCGGCTTTCCGCCGCATCCCCATGCGGACATGGAAATCATCACCTATGTCCGCAAGGGCGCGATCACCCATCAGGACAGCCTGGGCAACAAGGGCCGCACCGAGGCCGGCGACGTCCAGGTGATGAGCGCGGGCACCGGCATCCGCCACGCCGAATATAATCTGGAGGACGAGACGACGACGCTCTTCCAGATCTGGGTCATTCCGCGCAGCCGGGGCGGGCAACCAAGCTGGGGCGCCAAGCCTTTCCCCAAGGGCGACCGGTCCGGCAAGCTGGTGGTGCTGGCCAGCGGCCAGGACGATGACAAGGAAGCGCTGCGAATCCGCGCCGATGCCCGCCTGTTGGGCGGCACGGTCAAGGCGGGCGATAGCGTGACCTATGACAGCGCGGAAAGGCGTCACCTCTATCTGGTCCCGGCAACCGGCCGGATCGAGATTGATGGCCAGATTTTCGAGGCGCGGGATGGCGCCGCGATCATCGGCGGCGCGCCCATCACCATCAAGGCCATCGAGGACGCCGAAATCGTCCTGGTGGACAGCGAATAGGCATTTTTCCGGTCAGGCGGCCACGCCGACGACCTTAAGAATGCCGCGACAGGAAATCCGGACCGTCCTTCTCCCCCCTCCCCCTTGGACGGGCCGAAAGGCCGCCCGCGCAACCTCCCCCCTCGCGCGGGCGGCCAGACTTTTCGAAACCTTTTTACGATCAATGCATTAGACGAAATGGAGACACTCATGGCGAAGGTTCTGGTTCTCTACTATTCCTCCTACGGCCACATCGAAACGATGGCGAAGGCCGTGGCCGAAGGCGCCGCTTCGACAGGCGCGCAGGTCGACATCAAGCGCGTGCCCGAAACCGCGCCGCTGGAAGTCGCGAAGGCCGCGCATTTCAAGCTGGATCAGGAAGCGCCGGTCGCGACCGTTGCCGATCTGGCCGACTATGACGCGATCATCATCGGCACCGGCACGCGCTTTGGCCGCATGTCGAGCCAGATGGCGGCGTTTCTCGATCAGGCGGGCGGCCTCTGGGCCCGCGGCGCGCTGAACGGCAAGGTGGGCGGGGCTTTCACCTCGACTGCCAGCCAGCATGGCGGCCAGGAAACCACGCTTTTCTCGATCATCACCAACCTGCTGCATTTCGGTCTGGTGATCGTCGGCCTGGACTATGGCTTTGCCGGGCAGATGGGCGTGGACAAGGTGCGCGGCGGGTCGCCCTATGGCGCGACCACGCTGGCGGACAGCGACGGCAGCCGCCAGCCGGGCGAGGAAGAACTGGAAGGTGCGCGCTATCAGGGCCGCCGGATCGCGGAAACGGCGCTGAAGCTGCACGGATAAGCCGTTGCCGCGCCGTCTGGTTTTTGTTTGAGGCAATTTCCCATCGCTTCAGGCGACACGGTTGTTGAGAGCCTTGGGTCGCAAGGCATCAACGCCAGCGGGGAGCCGGCGCATCGGACTGCGCGTCGGCTCCCTTCTTTTTTGGCGCCAAGCGGGGCGGATGGCTGTGGTTTTTGGCCGATAGCTGCCGTTCAGCGATACGTGCTCCTGCGAAGGCAGGAGCCCAGTTCAGGCGATGCGCTGATCCACCGAGGGCCGGACTGGGCTCCTGCCTTCGCAGGAGCACGGTGCGCTTCAAGGAAAGCGGAACGTCCGTTCCCCACCCCTTTTCTGCCAAACACGCAAAATTTTTTCACCACCCATGTCACAGCCACCAACCCTGTCTCGTCATGTCGGCACAACCCAGGAAGAAAGGTGCTGACCATGACTGCCAAGCTCGATCCCTTCGCCGCCGCGCCTCAGCTCATGAAGAGCTGGTTCACCACCTCCAACGCCGTCAACGCCAGCCTTGAGCCGAGCCTCATCGAACTGGTGAAGATCCGCGCATCGCAGATCAACCAGTGCGCCAACTGCATCAACATGCATACGGCCGACGCCCGCGCCCAGGGCGAAACGGAACAGCGCATCTACCTGCTGTCGGCCTGGCGCGAGGCGCCCTGCTATACCCCCCGCGAACGGGCCGCGCTGGAATGGACGGAGGCCTTGACGCGCCTGTCCGAAGGGCACAGGCATGACGCGGCCCATGCGGCGCTCGCCGCCGAATTTTCGGAGGAGGAACAGGTGAAACTGACCCTGATGATCAACGTCATCAACGGCTGGAACCGCATCGCGGTGGGTTTCGGCCTCTGGTACGAAACCCCGGCCAAGGCCGCCGCCTGATGGCGCAGGGGACGCATCCGGACGCGGCGGCGAGCTTCGACCCGCTGCGTCCCCGCCTCATTCGCGTCGCCTATCGCATGCTGGGGTCCGTCGCGGATGCCGAGGATGCGGTGCAGGAAGCCTTCATCCGCTGGATGGGCACGGACCGCGAAACCGTGCGCGAGCCGGAGGCCTTCCTGCGGCGCACGGTGACGCGGCTGTGCCTCGATCAGCTCAAATCGGCGCGGCATCGGCGCGAAACCTATATCGGGCCTTGGCTGCCCGATCCGCTGGTCGAGGATGATGGGGAAGAGGAGGATGTGACGCTGCCGCTGATGCTGGCGCTGGAGCGGCTGTCGCCTCTGGAGCGCGCGGCTTTCCTGCTGCATGATGTGTTCGGCGTCGGCTTTGAGGAGATCGCGGCGACCGTCGATCGCGATCCGGCCGCCTGCCGGCAATTGGCCGCCCGGGCGCGAACGCATGTGCGGGAGGCGCGGCCGCGCTACAAGCTTGAAAAGCAGCGCGGGCTGGAAATCGCCAGCGCCTTTTTCGCGGCTTCGCGGAGCGGCGACATGACGGCGCTCGGCGCGATGCTGGCGCAGGATGTCAGCCTGCATAGCGATGGCGGCGGCAAGCGGCCGGCGGCGGTGGTTCCGGTGCTGGGCATCGCCCAGGTCATGCAGGTGCACAAGGCGCTGGCGGTGCTGTTCGGCAAATATGGCTCGACGCTGGTGCGCGTGGGGCTGATCAACGGGCTGCCCGGCTTTGTAACGCGGGAGGCGGATGGCGAGTTGCAGACGACCGCGCTCGAAATAGAGGATGGACGCGTTAGCGGCATTTACGTGATGCGCAATCCCGACAAACTGCGGCATCTGCATTGAGATCGGGCATGGAGATTTGTCGGGGCCATCCACTGCATGCATGATGTGTGGGATTTGACAGCCCTAGAGAAAAATCCGCCGCGCGCCTGGCACGGATCGGATCAGATAATAGGCCGCAAGCGGCACCAGCAGTGCCTGCATCAGCAACCACGGCTTGCTCAGATAGGGCGAGAGATAGTGGATCACCGCGACATGCAGATACATGATGACCAGTGACGCCCGGCCGACCGCCGCTATCCAACCACTGAAAGGCGCGATCCGCACCGAGAAGCGGAACAGCAGGAAACAGGTCGCCACCGCCGATCCGATGGAGAGCAACGGCCAGCCATAATCCGCCGCCTTCATATTGAGCGTCGGCAGCAGCGCCATCAGCCCCGCGAGCGACAGCAGAGCCAGCGGCACGACCATCCAGTTCCGCCATGTCACGAGCTGCCAGGCCGCGCCGATCCAGAGCAGGACCAGCGCCATCGGCACGGTAATCACCCCCAGGGGCGACAGGCCAGTGACCTTGCCCACCCCATAGGCGACCGCCAAACAAGGCAACATCGCCCAAGCCCAGCGCCGGTCGAGCGGGTCGGGCCAGCGCGCCAGCCCCATATTGAACAATATCCGCGCCATCATCAGGCAGGGCACGAACCAGAAGATGGTGAACGGCCCGCGCAGCCAGGAGCCGCCCAGCAGGATCGGCAGGACATCGCTCGGCCAGTCGTGAAAGATCGGCCGCCCGCCCTTCATCGCCTCGATGATCTGGTCGGCCACGACCAGCAGGATCAGGAAAGCCGCATAGGGCCGCATCTGCGACGCCCATTGCCGCCGGGCGAAGCGCGCCGCCGGCTGCGGGCGCGACAACAGGCCCGACAGCAGGAAGAATAGCGGCATGTGGAAGCTGTACATCGCATCGCGTAGCCCCCCGCGCGTCCACACATGGCCTATGACCACGGCAATGATACCGATGCCGCGCGCGACATCGATCCACTCCAGCCTTCCCCCGCCCGGCGGGTGCGGCTCATGCCCCCTATTCTCCATAAGCACGACGCCCTATAGGAAGCCGCACGCGCGTCAATCGCTCCCCTTCATTCACGGAAACGCCTTTGTCCCTGCTTCACGATCGAGTCCTGTTCATCGATGGCGAGGCCATCATCCTCGACAAGCCCGCTGGCCTGCCGGTCGACGCGCCGCGTGACGGGTCCCTCGCGCTGGAAAACCATCTCTCCTCGCTGACCTTCGGCTTCCAGCGCTGGCCATTACCGGTGCACAGGCTTGACCGGGACACCAGCGGCTGCCTGCTGCTGGCCCGCAATCCCAAGGCGCACAAGCGCTTCGCCGCCGCGTTCGAGGCGGGAACCGTCACCAAGCGCTATGTCGCGGTCGTGGACGGCATCCCGGCGGAGGACAGCGGCACCATCGAACTCGCACTCAAGAAGATCAGCACGCAGGCACAGGGCTGGCGCATGATCCCGGCCAAGGCGGGCAAGGCAGCGGTCACCGAATGGCGCAAGATCGCAGAGAAGGACGGCCGGTCGCTGATCGTCTTCACCCCACGCACTGGACGGACCCACCAGATTCGCACCCATGCGCTGCATGGCCTGGGCTTCGGCATCGTGGGCGATCCGGTCTATGGGACCGGCGATGGCCCGATGCTGCTCCACAGCCGGTTCCTCAGCATTCCACGCGGCGAGAAAGCGCCTGCGGAAGCGACGGCACCGCTGCCGGAGACCTTCGCGGCGGCGGGTTTCGGGCAGGAACTGCTCGAACAGGTGGGGCTATAGGATTTGACGCTTATCCCCGTCACCCGGTCGATCGCCATCGACACTGACGAGCTTTCGGAGACATTCGTCCGCTCGACCGGCGCGGGGGGCCAGCATGTCAACACCACCGACAGCGCCGTGCAATTGCGCTTCGACGTGGCGAACAGCCCGTCGCTGCCCGAAGCGGTGAAGCACCGGCTGGCGGCGATCGCCGGGCGGCGGATGACGGCGGAAGGCGTGCTGATCCTGCGTTCCGAAGGCTCCCGGTCCCAGCTCCTGAACCGGCAGGAAGTGGTGGAGCGGCTGGTCGAGCTGATCCGGGAGGCGACCATCGTCCCCAAGGCGCGCAAGGCGACCAAGCCCGGCAAAGCCGCCAAGGCCCGCCGCGTCGATGCGAAGAAGGCGCGCAGTTCGGTGAAGGCCGGGCGCGGCAAGGTTCGGCTGGATTGATACGGGCGGCGCGGATCATGCCTCCCTTCCACCGGGACACTGGCCGACGCGCCCGACACCCCCTATATCCCGGCCATGTTCGATTTCGCTCCCCCGGCCGACGCCGACAAAGCCACGCTCTATGACGACCTGCTCTCCGCCGCCGACGCGCTGACGGCGGACGAACCCGACGCCATCGCCAATATGGCCAATGTCTCGGCGCTCATCTGGCAATTCCTGCCGGACCTCAACTGGGCGGGCTTTTATCGGATGGTTGGGGATGGACTGGTCCTCGGCCCTTTTCAGGGCAAGGCGGCCTGCATCCGCATTCCGCTGGGCAAGGGGGTATGCGGCGCGGCGGCGGCCAGCGGCGAGACGCAGGTGGTCGAGGATGTCCACGCCTTCCCCGGCCATATCGCCTGCGATGCGGCCAGCGCTTCGGAGATCGTCGTGCCGGTGATCGCGGGCGGCCGGATCGTCGCGGTGCTCGACCTCGACAGCCCGGTCGCCGCGCGGTTCGACGATGCCGACAAGGCCGGACTGGAGGCGCTGATCGCCCGGATCGGATCGCGGCTGGGCTGAACAGGCTCTGCCCCGTTTCGGGACAAGGACAAGGCCGCCAACGCGTGGATCGCCGCGTCCCATCATGCTAAACAAGCCGTTAACAAATCAGCCGAAAACGGGGTTTCGAGCATGCATATCCGGAGCATCATCCTGGCGGGGGCCTGCCTGACGATCGGGATGACGACACCTGTTTTCGCACACGGTCCCGTGATGAAAGGCGGCACGGCGCGGCCGGCGCAGAATTGGGGGACGGCCGTTCACCGCTGGGGCCCTCGCTATAGCGGCCGCTGGTATGCGGGCTGGCACGCGCCCGGCGGCTGGGCCGCCTATCGCCGGCCGGTCGTCGGCTATGTGCTGCCCCGCTACTGGATCAGCCCTGCTTATTATATCCGCAATTATGGCGCTTACAGCCTACCCGCGCCGGCCAGCGGCTATGGCTGGTCGCGCTATTATGACGATGCGGTGATGACCGATCGCGCCGGCCGCGTGCGCGACTATCGCAGCGATGTCGAGTGGGGGGATCAGGGCGGTGACGGCCCGCCCCCGCCCGGCCTGCGCTATGACGACGAAGTAACGGCGCCTGAAGGCCCGCCTTCGCCGCCGCTGGGCTACGAAGGCCGCTGGAGCGGCACCTGGCGCGACAAGGACGGCAAGACCTATAGCGGCGATTATGAAGGCCGCTTCGAAGGTCAGGTGAGCCGCGGCCCCGGCGTCGATTTCGACCCGCCGCCCTATGCCGCCGCGCCGCATCCGATGAGCCGCCCTGCCGCTCCGGGCGAACCGGTGGTCACGACGACACAGACTCCCGGCTTCCTATCGGGCGGCTATTATTATCCGGGCACCACCACCACGACCGTGGTGATCCAACCCGCTGTCACGACCACCCGCACCTATGTGACCGAGGTTCCCGCGCGAAGGCGAAAGGCGCGCTAGCGTTTTCCTGAGTAGGTAAAACCTTACGCGGCCTGCGAGCGCACCGCCGCCCAGGGCCGCGGCCGGCCCATCAGATAGCCCTGACCGATGGTGCAGCCGCGCGCGATCAGCAGGTCGACCTGCCCCGGCGTCTCCACGCCTTCGGCCACGACCTCCATGCCCAGGCTGCTGCCCAGCTTCACGATGGCGTCGACGATGACGGCGTCCCCCGCATCCTGTTCGATATTGTTGATGAAACTGCGATCGATCTTCAGCACGTCGACGGGATATTGCTTCAAATGGCTGAGCGACGCGTAACCGGTGCCGAAATCGTCCAGCGCGATCCGCACCCCCGCCGCGGACAGGCGATGCAGGGCGCGCTCCACCTGCTCCGCGCCACGGCCCAGGAACACCGTCTCCGTCACTTCGACCTCGAACCGCTGCGGCGGGATGGCGCAACGCGCGAGATGGTCGAGGACATAGCCGGCAAAGTCATGCTGCATGAAATCGGCGGCCGAAGCGTTGATGGCGACGCGGCCCGGATCATAGCCCGCCCTGAGCCAGCGATCGACGTCGCGGACCACCTTGGCCAGCATCTTTTCCGTGAGTTCGACGGCGATTTCCGCATTGTCGAACGCCGCGGCGATGCTGTCGGGCGCATGGACGCCGGTGCGGGGATGCTGCCAACGCAAAAGCGCTTCATAACCCAATATCCGGCCCGTCTTCATATCGGACTTGGGCTGATAATAGGGCACCACCAGATCGTCCGCTATGGCCTGCCGCGCCATGTGGATCATCGAACTGCGCTGCTGCGCTTCGGCGCGCAGTTGCGACTGGAAGAGCGTCAACCGGCCCCGTCCCGATGATTTCGATGCGTAAAGCGCCAGGTCCGCCGCCTTCAGCAATTCGGCCGCGTCATTGCCATGTTCGCCAAATACGGCGCCGCCCATGCTGATGCCGTAATCAAGCGAGCGGCCATTATGGACATAGGGCGCGCGCACGCCGCCCAGCAATTCGGCGCTCCATTCCGCCAGCGCCGCGCAACTGGCCAGCGACGGCGCGATCATGCCGAACTCGTCGCCGCCCAGCCGCCCGACCATGGCGTCAGCCGGCGCGCAAGAGGCGAACCGTTGGGCGAAACCGCAAAGCAGCGCATCGCCCGCATCATGGCCCAGCATGTCGTTGGTCCGTTTCAGATCGTCTATATCGACCAGGATCAGGCCAAAGCTCTCGCCCGTCCGGCGAGCCTGCTCCGTCATGTCGTCCAGCGTCGCCTGCCACAGCGCGCGATTGGGCATGCGGGTCATCGGATCATGAGTCGCGGCCCAGCGGATACGTTCCTCGCTGCTCCTCTCCTCCGTGACGTCCTGGAAGGTGACGATGACGCGCAGCGGCCGGCCGGAATCCGAAAAACTGCTCCATCCGACGCTTTTGATCCAACGCAGGGCGCCGGTATCGGCCCTGTATACCCGGAGCGTCGCCTCGAAATGCGGCGGCATGCGATCGCTTGCCACGGCGTCGAGCATCGCGGCCAGGCGGGACCGGTCCTCCGGATGCACCAGCCTTAGCGCCAGTTCGCTGGTCGCCGGTTCGGTATCGGACAGGCCCAGCATCGAGCGGAACTCCCGCGACCATGTCCGCGTGCCCGCGACCGCGTCGAAATCCCAAATGCCCAGGCGCGCCGACTGCACCGCCAGGCGGAACCGTTCCTCGCTGTCCGCCAGTTCACGCTGCGCCAGCTTCTGCGCGTGAATATCCTCCAGCGTGCCGTACCAGCGCACGATCCGGCCCTTCGCGTCCCGTCGCGCCGACGCCCGCGAGCGCATCCAGCGATAGCTGCCGTCGGCCAGACGCAGCCGATAGTCCACATCCACCGGGTCGCCCGAGCGCAGCCTTTTCGACCAGATCGCCATCGTCCGTTCGACATCGTCGGGGTGCAGCGCATCGATCCATCCAACGCCCTGCGCCTGGACCGGGGCCATGCCGGTCAAATCCTGCCAACGCGGCCCGATTTCCTCGATCGCACCGTTGGGCGCGGCGGTCCAGGGCACCTGGGGGTTGAGTTCGACCGACCAGCGATAATGCTGCCGGCTTTCCGCCAGCGCATCGGCCAAGGCCCGGCGATCCCGGTCATGGCGCTCGTCAATATCCTCTAGCGTGCCGTACCAGAGCGGCGCCTCGTCCGGCTCCATGACCAGCGTCATGCGCACGATCCCCGATCTGGTCTCCCCCGACACGGTACGCATCCGGACGGGAATCGGGCCGGGCCTGGACGATTGCTTCGCCGCGTCGGCCAGCGCCTTGCAGTCGCGCCGGTCCAGCATGGCGCGCCAGCTATTGCCCGTCATGTCGGAGTAAAAATGGCGCGCGAATAGCTCCGAGGCGATCTCCCGCGACAAGACGCGCCCGCGAGAATCCGCGATCCAGCGAATCAGCGGCGGCGAGACGCGCTGAAAGACCGGAGAGAAGAGCAATTCGTTGCGGTAATGAAACGCATCCCATTCCAGCCCGTCCTGAGCCAGTTCGGAAGCAAATCCGCCAAATCTGCGATCAGCAAAACGGTCCATCTACCGGCCCTGATCCATCGCTGTTCCTGCCATCCATCCGAATGCAGTAGCGTAAAAAGTTAAATAAGCTTTCCAATGCCGTAGCGTGAAATCAATCCGCAACGGCGCAAAGCCGTTCCCGGCCAACCACGCGGATTGAGACGGACCGATGCTCAGCGATCAAGATGATGCGGCTATTTGCGGAAGATCGCCGCCAGTTCACGCGGCAGCGCGGGCTCATCGCGGCTCTCCGCCTCCCGCACGGCCTGAACCTGCTCCTCAGGATCGAACCGGGTCCAGCCGTTGCGGCTCAGTCTTTCCAGCGGCCGATAGCGGATCTTATATTGCATCCGCTGCGATCCCTCGACCCAATAGCCCAGATAGACATAGGGCAACCCGGCCTTCGCCGCGCGCAATATATGGTCCATGATGATGAAATTGCCGAGGCCCTTGCGATGCTCCAGCTCCGTATCGAAGAAGCTGTAGATCATCGACAGGCCATCGCCCTGCCGATCGGTCAGGCAGGCGCCGATCAGCTTGCCGGGACGGCCATCCTCGCCCGGTTCGCGATATTCGACGACATGGCTTTCCACCGGGGTCTGTTCGACCATGTCGGCAAAGTCCATCTCATCCATTTCGGTCATGCCGCCGCCGGGATGACGCGCACGCAGATAGCGCTGGAGCAGCGCGAACTGCTCCTCCGTCGACCAGGGCTTGCAAGCGGTGATGACCAGGTCTTCATTCTTGCGCAGCAATTTGCGCTGGGTCGCATTGGGTTCGAACTCACCCGCGACGACGCGCACCGACACGCAGGCGGAGCAATCCGCGCAGCTTGGGCGATAGGCGACGTTCTGGCTGCGGCGGAAGCCGATGCGGCCAAGCGCGTCGTTCAGCTCCGATGCGTTGTCGCCGCTCAGTTCGGTGAACACTTTCCGCTCACTCTTGCCCGGCAGATAGGGGCAAGGGCTGGGGTTGGTCACAAAGAAGCGCGGAAAGCGGAAAGGCGCACTCACAACCGCATCTCCCCCACAGCGCTGCCCGACCCCTGATTCATGAGTCGACTATGCCGTCCGCGGGCCGCTGTGAAAAGTTTATTTACCACGAAAAATGGTTAAGCGGCAGAGAAGAAGCAGGGACTTATGGAATAGGCCGGAAATGGCCGGTTGCGGACGTTATGCACACCATGCTCCTGCGAAGGCAGGGAGCCCAGTTCAAACGATGCGATGATAGACGGAAGGCAGGACTGGGCTCCTGCCTTCGCAAGAGCACGGTATGTTTCTGGAAAACGGCGCAAGTAGCCGTCTGCCACCCACCCATCTTCGTCCCCAACCCCTTGCCCGGCCTAGGGTGTGTGGGGATTCAGCTCAGGGTGAGGCGAAAATCGTGGATTTCGAGAACCGGCGCGCAGCGACCATGAAGGTCGTGAGCACCGGAAGCGCAGAAAGCCGCGATTTGCAGCCCGCCATGGGCTGAATCCCCACACCCTAGGCGACTTCGATCGGCGCAACCTCATAGCCCACTTCACGCAGCGCGGCGATCAGGCGCTCCAGATGAGCGCCGTCGCGCGTCTCGCACTCGACGTCGAGGCTGAGGCCCTTGGCCGGCAGATTGGTGAAAATCCGCTGGTGCGAAAGTTCGAGGATATTGACCGCCTCCTGGTCGAAGATGCGCGCCACATGAAACAGCGCGCCCGGCCGGTCCTGAAGGATGATCCGCAACCGCGCCAACCGGCCCGATCGCGCCAGATCGCGCAGCAGGACATTCGCCAGCAGGCGCGTGTCGATATTGCCGCCGGTCAGGATCAGGCCGACCTTGCGCCCGGCAAACTCCTGCTTGTGCGTCAGCAGCGCGGCGAGGCCCGCGGCTCCCGCCCCCTCCACCACGGTCTTTTCGATCTGGAGCAGCAGGCTCACCGCTTCCTCCAGATGACGCTCGCTGACCAGCAGCACATCGTCGGCCAGCCGCTCGACGAAACGGCGGGTGAGTTCGCCCGGCTGCTTGACGGCAATGCCCTCCGCCAGCGTGTCGCCGTCACAGGGCAGGTTCGCGCCCTTGATATAATCGTACATCGAGGGATACAGCTCAGCCTGCACGCCATAGACCTTGATGTCCGGCTTCATCGCCTTGGCCGCCGTCGCCACGCCGGAAAACAGGCCGCCGCCGCCGATCGGGATGATCAGCGTGTCGATCTCCGGCGCGTCCTCCAGCATCTCCAGCGCAACCGTGCCCTGCCCGGCCATGATGTCCGGCTCGTCGAAGGGATGGACGAAGGTCAGGCCCTGCTCCACCTCCAGCTTGCGGGCATGGGCATAGGCGTCGTCGAACTTCTCGCCAAACTGGACGACCGTGGCGCCATGTCCTTGCGTCTGCGTGACCTTCACCGTCGGGGTGGTGGTCGGCATCACGATGGTGACGGGCACGCCCAGACGCTTGCCATGATAGGCCAGGCCCTGCGCATGGTTGCCAGCCGATGCGGCGATGATGCCCTTCTTCTTCGCCTTCTCGTCCAGTTGCAGCAGGCGGTTGAGCGCGCCGCGCTCCTTATAGGCCGCCGTGAACTGGAGATTCTCGAACTTCAGATAGACTTTGCAGCCGAACATGGTCGACAGCGTCTGGCTGACCAGCGTCGGGGTATGCACGACGGAGCCCGAAATGCGCACCCGCGCCGCCAATATGTCGTCGACGGAAATGGGCAGCGGCGTGGCGCTCTCGATCTTGGTCAGCGTGTTCATGGGTGCGCACCTAACCGAAAATTGCGGCGGAAGGAACTGGCACTGACGGAAAACTCTGCCTATGGCTTGCGGGCGCGCATCTAACTGATCGAGGCATATGGCTAAAATCGCGTTTATCGGCCTGGGCGTCATGGGCGGCCCAATTGCGGGACATCTGGCGAAGGCCGGGCATCAGCTCACCGTCTACAACCGCTCCATCGGCAAGGCGAAGCGCTGGGCGGAGGCCTATGGCGGCGCGGTCGCGATCAGCCCGGCCAAGGCGGCCGAGGATGCGGAGATCGTCATAAGCTGCGTCGGCACTGACGATGACCTCAGCCAGATCACTCTGGGCCGCGACGGCGCCTTTCGATCGATGAAGCCCGGCGGGCTGTTCATCGACCATACGACGGTATCGGCGCGCATTGCGCGGCAATTGTTCGTGGAGGGCGAAAGCCGGGGGCTGCATTGCGTCGACGCGCCGGTGACGGGCGGGCAGGCGGGCGCGGAAAAGGGCCGCCTTGCCATCATGTGCGGCGGCAGCGAACCGGCGGTCGCTGCGGCCAGGATCGTGATGCAGGCTTATGCGCCGCGCATCGTCCATGTCGGGCGCGCCGGCGCGGGCCAGACCGCCAAGATGGTGAACCAAATCTGCATCGCGGGCGTGGTGCAGGGCCTCGCGGAAGCGCTGCGTTTCGCGCAGGCGGCAGAGCTGGACCTGGACAAGACCTTCGATGCGATTTCAGGCGGCGCGGCGCAAAGCTGGCAGATGGACAATTATTGGAAGACGATGGCGGCGGACAGTTTCGACTTCGGCTTCGCGGTGGACTGGATGCGCAAGGATCTGGGGCTGGCGCTGGAGGAAGCGCGGGCCAATGGCGCGACCTTGCCGGTGACGGCGCTGATCGATCAGTTCTTTGCCGATGTGCAGGCGATGGGCGGGCATCGGCAGGATACCAGCGCGCTGGTGCGGCGGATCACGCGGGCATGAGGGCTGCGCTGCTGGCGGCGGTTGCCGCGCTTGCCCTGCCCGGCGTGGCGCTGGCTTCGGGCGTGATCGACAATGTGAACGGCATCGCGCTGGACGCCAATGGGCGGCTGGTGCGCTTCAAGGCGCTGACCGTCGACGATGAGGGCAAGGTCGAAAGGCTGCTGCCCGATCGTTATCAGGAACCGGAATATGTGCGCCCCAAAAAGCGCAGGAAGAATGAGCCGGAGCCGGTTCAAGCCAAGCGCCTCGATTTCAAGCTGGATGCGGGTGGCAAGACGCTGATCCCCGGCCTGATCGACGCGCACGGCCATGTCATGGGCTATGGCCTGTCGCTGATCACGCTGGACCTGTCGGATACCAAATCGCTGGCGGATGCGCAGGCGAAGATCAGGGCCTATGCCGCCGCCAATCCGGGGCGGAAATGGATCATCGGCACGGGCTGGAACCAGGAGATATGGGGGCTTGGCCGCTTCCCGACCGCCGCCGAACTGGATGCGGCGGTCAGCGATGTGCCGGTCTGGCTGGAGCGGGTGGACGGCCATGCGGGTTGGGCCAATTCGCTGGCCATCAAGGCGGCGAACATCAGCGCCGCGACCAAGGCTCCTTCCGGCGGACGCATCGAAATGGCGGCGGGCAAGCCTGCGGGCGTGTTCGTGGACAAGGCGATGGAGCTGGTGACGCGGGTCGTCCCGCCGCCTGCCCCCAAGGATCGCGACATCGCCTTGGAAAAGGCGCAGCAGGCGCTGCTGAGGGAGGGCATCACCGGCATTGCCGACATGGGCACCAGCATCGAGGATTGGCAGGCGTTCCGGCGGTCGGCGGATCGCGGGGCGTTGCGGGTGCGGATCATCTCCTACGCTTATGGCCTTGACAACATGGTGCTGATCGCCGGGCCGGAGCCGACGCCCTGGCTCTATGACGACCATCTGCGCATGGGCGGGATCAAGCTGATCCTGGACGGCGCGCTGGGATCGCGCGGGGCCTGGTTGAAGGCGGACTATGCCGATGCGCCGGGGCAGCGTGGGCTGCCGATGATCCCCTCGACCCAGCTCCGCAACATCATGAGTCGGGCGGCGATGGACAATTTCCAGATCGCGGTGCACGCCATCGGAGACGCGGCCAACAGCGAAATATTGGATGCCGTTCAGGAGCTCAGCGAAACCTACAAGGGCGATCGGCGCTGGCGCATCGAACATGCGCAGATCGTCGATCCGGCCGAGCTGCCGCGCTTTGGGCAGTTCGGCATCGTCGCCTCTATGCAGCCGGTACATGAGACGTCCGACTGGCGCATGGCGACGGCGCGACTGGGCGAGGCCCGGCTGAAGGGCGCCTATGCGTGGAAGGCGATGCTGGACAATCGCGTGCCCCTCGCCTTCGGGTCGGACGTGCCGGTAGAAAGCCCCAACCCCTTCGCCGGGATCGCCGCCGCCATGAGCCGCGAGGATGCGTCAGGGCAGCCAACGGGCGGCTGGATGCCTGAGCAACGGGTGGGCTTCGTGGCGGCGCTGGATGGGTTCACGCGGCAGGCGGCCTATGCGGGCTTCGCGGAGAAGCGCTTCGGCAGTCTGGTGCCAGGACAGCGGGCGGATTTCGTGCTGATTGACCGGGATATTTCCGCCGCCAGCGCGAACGACATCCGCGCAACGCAGGTGCTGGAGACTTGGATCGGCGGCAAGCGGGTTTATGTGAAGGGGCAGTAGCTCGCCATTGGAAGCGCCGTGTTCCTGCGCAGGCAGGAACCCAGTCCAAACGCTAGCGCATATCACCAACGGCGGGACTGGGCAGTCGCGAGCCACTCGTCTCGCTCCAGTGCCTGCGCAGGAGCACGGGGCGCGCTACAGCACATCACCCGCCGCGTTGAAGGCTTCTTCCTCCGTCTCCGGCAAGGGCGGCTGGACCGGCTTGTCGCAATCCTGTTCCTTCATATGGGCGCGCAGGGCGTCCATCCGCCCCAAATTCCACCGCGCCAAAGGCACGCCCAAAGGCCGGAACTCCGCCCGGTCAAACAGCTCCACCACATAATTTTTGCAGAGATTGTCGACCTGATCGAGCGTCAGCATGCCCAGGTTCATCACCATCGGCTTGCCCGGCACGCCATTGCGCCCCCGCACAAGGTCGGTGACGTAAAGCCCGCCACGCGGATCGACCAGCACGACATCAGCTTGAGACGCGTCGATCATCCGGTGGCTCGCAGCATAGGGCGCCACAAAGATGTGCGTGCGCCAGACGAGATAAGCGCTGCTGAGAAGCGTGATCCCTACCCCCAGGAACACCGGCCGTATCGCTCCCGTGCGGAAGCGCGCCCAGCCCAGCCCCGCCAGCAGGCAGAACGGCCCGATGAAGCCATGGGCATAGCGATAGCCCCAGCCATAGCCTTGCGCCAAAGCCAGGGCGCATCCCGCGAAGCAGCCCAGGGCAAGGGGCAGCGCGATCTCCTGCCCCCGGATCGCCTTGCGCCAGCGCATCGCGAACACGCCCAGCGTCGCCAGCGGCACCATCAATATATTGTTCCAGGCGGCGAAACGGCTGAGATTGACCAGCGGCTGCCACCGGTCGCCCAGCCGCTCGAACAGGCTGCCCACCTTGTCCGCCACGCCCGCGGAAGGGCGCACGTCGGTCGGCTGACCCAGCACATGAGTCAGGAAAGCGGGCCACAGCTTCGCCCAGACAATAACGATCGCCGCGAGCACGAGGATATGGAAGATCGCGATCTTCCACCGCCGCCCGAGCAGCATCCAGAGGATGAAGGGCGCGATGAAGATCGGCGGAAAATGCCACTGGTGCAGCCCCGCCGCCGCCAGCGCGACGACCCCGGCGCTCAGATGCCCGACCAGCCCACCGCGCAGCACCAGCGCCAGCCAGACCATGTTGAGCGCGAAATGCCCGGTCATGGCATAGGGCGTCATCGCCGTGACCCAGAGCTGCGCCGAGGACAGCGCGAGCAGCATCGTCACCCATACCGCATCGGGCCGATCCGGGAACAGATGCAGCGCCACCCGCCACAGCGCGAACAGCCCCGCCATCAGCAGCGCGGGGCCCGCCAGATTGGGATCGCCCAACTGCCAGAACAGCGCCTGGATCGCGCTGTTCACCGGCAGATAGGCCGCCGTCCAATAATCCGCCGCGCCGAAGGGCGAGAAGAATTCCGGCATGATCGCCCGGCGATAGGCTTCCCACTCCATCGGAATGGGCCGCGCCAGAAACCCCTCCCGCATATAGGCGGCGGCAAAGCGCGCCACTTCCTCGTCGCGGGAGATGGAATAGTCCTGGAACAGCCAATAATGCCCCGCCCAGGCGACAAGCCCGAACAGCAGGACCAGCGGCACCATCACCCGCGCACGAGGCAAGGGCAGATGCCAGCCCAGCCCTTCGGCAAAGGGCGCGGCGAGCGTCAGCAACAGCAGCCCGCCCAGCAACGCGGGGAAATCCTGATCGAGAAACAGAATGACGGCCAGGCTGATGCCCTGCCGATAGGTCACATGCCAGAGGAAGCTCGCGCCCAGCCAGAGCGTCAGCCCGATCGCCCCCGCAAGGAACAGACGCGTGGCGCTGATGGGACGCAGCGACGCGAACATCAGCGGTCCTGCGGCAACAGCGCCTGGTTGACGAAAATGCCGTCCATCTCGACCAGCAGGGGGAAATGCCCCTTATTGTTGGCGAAGAAGGCGGAAGGGACGAAAGCGCGCTCGCCCAGCCAGTCGATCATCGCGCGATAGCCGGTGCCGCCTTCATAGATCGGCCGGACGCCGAGTTCGGTCTGCACCCCGGCTATTTCGCGCAACAGGACGCCCGCGCCTTCGCAGACGGAAAGGTCATGGCCCTGCGTGTCCATCTTCAGAAAGGGCCGGGCAAAGCCATGGGCGCTCCTCAGCTCCGGCAGCAGGCTTTCGAGGCGGCGGCACTGCATCTCGACCGTGCGCGTCACCTTGTTGCGCTCCGCGAAGATCGCATCCTGTTCTCCGGACGGCTTCTTCAGGGAGCTGAACTGATCGGCGGCCATGATGTTGAAGCTGGCCGTGCCGTCGAAATCGGACAACGCCATGTTGAACGCATGCCATTTGCTGTCGGACGCGGCGCTTCGTTCCAGTTCCGCGAAAATATCGGGATTGGGTTCGAAGGACAGGATCGTGCCTTTGAACCCCGCATCCTTCCGCAGCATCGTCGCATATTGGCCGCGATTGGCGCCGACGTCGAACACGCAATCCACCGCGAAGGCGCTCAGAAACCGGCGCAGCGCCTGGATTTCGGGATATTGATGGACCCGGCCGCCCAGTGCCAGACGCACCGCCAGCGCCCGGTCGCGCAGTTCACGAACATAGCGGCTCATGCTGCGATCACGCTGCGGTAGATGGCGATGGTGGCCAGCGCCATGTCCTTCCAATTGCCCATTGAATCTCCATAGGTGCGCGCGCGCGCTCCCAAAGCCTGCCTGATGGCCGCGCTTTCTACGAGGGGCAAGAGGGCTTGCGCAAGCGCCGGCGCATTTCCCGCAGGCGCCCTTACGGCAACCTCTTCGGGCAGATCCGCGAACATGCCTGCGTCGGACGTGACCATCGCCTTGCCATGGTGCAGCGCCGACAGGAAAGCGCCGCTGCTGTCGATATGCCGATAGGGAAAGACCAATATGTCCGCCTTCGCCATATGCGCGTCGAGCCGCTGTTCGGTGAGGAAGCCCAGATCGGCAATCAACCGCTCGCCAAAACCGGCCTCGCGCACTCTGTCCAGCAATGGCGCTATGTCCATAAAGGGCTTGCCCGCTAGCGCCAGTTCGAAGCGATGCCCCGCCCGCCAGAGCGACAGGCACGCCTCGACCAGCAGATCGACGCCCTTATAGGGCCGGATCGTGCCGAAGAAGAGCAGGCGCGGCAGGGCGGCGTCGGGCACTTGCGCCAGATCGTCCGACCCGGCCGGGGCGAGGCGCATCGGCGGATGGGGCGTGACATGGATGCGCGCCGGATCGACCCCTTGCCGCTCCAGCGCCTCGCGGGTCGTCCCGCCGTGGACGATCAGCGCGTCGAACATGTCCAGCAGCTCGCGATAGCCCCTGCCCTGCACCCCGGCATCGGCATGATAGGCGTCTGCATTGTGAACGGTGTGGACAAGGGCCATCCTGCCCTTCAACCGCCGCAGCATCATCCGGTCGGCGGGGGCCAGCGGAAGCCATTGCATATGCGCGACGTCAGCGCCGGAAAAGGCGCTCAGATCGCCCATGGCGCAGCTCAGTCCATATTCGGCCGCTTTGAGCAGGCGAAAGGCCCGCCCCTCACCGATCCGGTCGCGTAGCGCCTCGCTCCGGCGAAAGAAGCGCGCATCATAGCGGTAGCCCTGCGGCATGATGGCATCGGTCGCCCGCATGGGCCGGCCGAGCAGCGTCACCTCCACCCCCTCCGCCGCCAACGCGGCGCAAAGGCTGTCGTCATAGCGCCCGGTGAACAGCGAGGGATCGCCCATGGCGACTTTCATGCACGGCTTCCCATCAACTGGCGCAGCGAAAGGCCATGGATGGCGGCCGCGACGACCAGGGTCAGCGTATAGAGGATCAGGAACAGCAGATCGAACCGGTCAGGCGCGAAAATCCGCGCCAACGGCACGCTCAGCAGCGAACCGGCCAGAAAGGGCAATGACCGCCCCAGCAACAGGGTGAACCGCCCGAGCGCGCCCTGCACATAGACCGACACGCAGATCAGCGCGAGCGCCAGCAAAGCGCCGCCGATCAGCAGCAGGTCGACCCGGTCGATCGCCGCGCGGCCATCGAACAGCTTGGCGAACAGCCACTCCCCAAGCAGCAGCAGAGCGCCCGAAGCGCCCAGCGCGAAGAACAGGGCCACCCCAAGCGCCCGCCCCAACAACTGGCGCAAACGCGCCCTGTCCCCCGCATGAAAGGCCCGCGTGATCCGGGGCAAGGCCGCCTCTACCGTTGCCCGGACCAGCATCGACAGCGACCGCGACATCTTGAAGAAGAAGTCGAAGATCAGCATCGGCCGGGCATCCTGGGTCGCGGCGGCGATGGTGAAATAGGGCGCGTTATAGGCCAGGATTTCCGAGATGGTGAACGCCGCCGATGCCCCGATGTCGCGCAGATAATGGGCCCGGACATGCCCTCCGCCGACCCGGAAGGACAGCCAGTGCCACGCCCCCATACCCAGGCGCCGATGCACCAGCGCTATGGCATAGCCGATCACGGCGACGCTGACGCAAAGCTGCAAGGCCACCGACAGGCGCGGGTCCAGCCCTTGCAGGATGAACAGCAGCAGCGCGATCGTCATCACCCGGCGCAGGCAATCGAGCGCTTCCCAGAGGAAATTGCCGTCCACCGCCGCCAGCGCCCTTTTGGCGAGCAGCGCGGGCAGGTTGATGCAGGCCGAAAGGAAGAAGAGCAGGAACAGCAGCGGCATGCCGGTATGCAGCCCGCCCAGCGCCAAAGCGGCCAGCAGGATCGCCAAGCCGCCAATGATCAGCAGGCCGAGGAAGAGGAACAGCACGCCCATTTCCTCCAGCCGGAAGCCGCCCGCCTCATCCTTCTCCAAACCCAGCCCCAAATTTCCCAACCAATGCCGCCGCAGCCGCGCATAGATGATGCTGGTGAGGCCGAATTCAGCGGAGATGGTGAAATTGCCGAACGCCACCAGCAGCAGGAAGGACTGGAATTCCCTGAGCGGCAGGACGCGCACGAAGACATAGGTGACGGCAAAGCCCCAGATCAGCGTCAGCCCGACATTGGCGAGCTTGATCAGGGCAAGGATGCGGGCCGAAGCCTCCATCCGGGCGAGCGCCCTGCCGAGCGGTTCGCTCACCGGGCGCTGCTTCCCAGCGGCTTGCGGGCGCGGAACAGCCGGTCGTCCAGCGCATGATAATGCCGCGTGTCGGCATCGATGCCGCTGGCGTCGATCTCCTCCAGGTCGAAGCCGGCGGCGCGGATGCGGTCGGCAAAATCCGGGCCATATTGACGCACATGATCCCACTGGCCAAAGCGCCGTTCGCGTTCGCGGGGCGGGATGTCGAAACTGCCGTCCTCGGTCGGCTTGTTCCAGAGGGGGACGATCAGCCAGGCCTCGCCGCCCGGCTTCAGGGCGCGGTGGATATTGTGCAGCACGGCATGGTCGTCGGGCACATGCTCCATCACATGGCTGGCGTAGAACAGGTCGTAGCGCTCGCTGTCATCGAGCGCCATCAAGTCGACGCGCCGCATGTTCGGCACATGGTAACGGCCCGGATCGAGATCGGCGGGTATATAGTCAGCGGCGGCGGAAAAGCGGCGCACGAGGCTGGCTTCATTGGGCGCCATGTGCAGCACAGCACCTTGTTCCGGCACGGTCAGCACATGGTTCGCGATCAGATGGTTCATCAGCCGCTCGCGGGGAGAAGCGCCGCAATTCGGGCATCCCCATTCGCCATTGTCGCCATAGCGGAAAAAGCCGACCACTGTCTGCCCGCAAGCCGGGCAACCCCGGTTCGCCCGCCCGCCCAGCGCCTTGCGCACGGCCAGCATGGTCCGGGTCAGATGCTTGCCGGCGGCTTTCGCCACCCGCTGGAAAGTAATCACGCCTTGGCTCCGCTAAAGGATCGCTCGCCTATACAATATGCCGACGCTTTGGCGAGCGATTCATGGCGTTCGGTCGCCCACCCCCCGTCATTCCCGCCTGCGCGGGAATGACAATAAAGGCTTCGGCATATTTCAGCGCGACTTGGCTGGATTCCAGATGGTGACGGTGCGACCCGTCATAGCCTTAACCACCCCTTGGAGCGTCGCGAAATAGGCAATCACTATATCCGCCACCGCCGCGAACGGCCCGCCCTTGGACCGCAAACCGCGCCACAGAATGAACACGCCCGTCAGGCCGCCTATCATGTAGAGCGTAGGCGAAATCCGCATCGCCAGCGTCCCCGCTGCAACGATTCCGGTCAGAATGAAGATGCCGCCGAACCAGCGGACGATCTTGCGCGAGCCATATTTGAAGCGGTCCAACCGCCCCATCCGACGCAACCGAGGCCGCAAATGACTATGCGTATGCCAGGCCCGCGCAGCGATCCGCACCTTGCGCCGATATTCGTCGCCCCGCCCGGCCACCAGCCGCTCGCGCGCGATCACGTCCTTCGCCTTGACCAGCCGCTTGCCCGCAAAGACCACCGCCATGGATACGGTCAGGTCATCGAGCACGCTGTCGGGAAATTCCGGATAAAGCTCCCGCCGGATCGAGAAGATCGATCCGTCCGCTCCCAGCACATTGCCAGTGCGCGATTCCTCATCCTTCAACCTTTCCTCGATCCGCCAATAGAGCGAACCGACCGAAGCCGTCGCGCTCTCCCCATCGCCCATATAGTGGAGCGATCCCAGCACGCCGCCAATCTCCGGATCGGCATAGCGCGCCAGCAAATTGCCGATCGCATCGGCGTCCAGCATCACATTGGCGTCGGTGAAGATCAGCACATCGCCCTGAGCCTTCGCCGCGAGCAGCTTCATGCCATGCGCCTTGCCGCTCCGCCCCGGCCCGCGCAGCAGCGTCACCAGATCGCGCTGCGCCGCGATCAGTGTCGCTGTCTCGTCGGAGGAGCCGTCGTCGAACGCCAATATTTCCAGCTCCGGGTGACGCGCCTTCAGCATCGCCAGATTGGCGAGCTTCTCAGGCATCGCGGTCGCTTCATTATAGGCGCAGAACAGCAGCGAGGCGGATGGCACCGGTCCCGCGACCGGCTGCTCCGGCCGGGTCGGCAGGGCGCGCAAAACCAGCGGATAGATGAGGAATGGCCACGCCACGGCCACCAGCGACAACAGCAGCACCAGCCCGGCGACGAGATCGACCGCGTCCATCAATAGGCCTTGTGATGAACCAGCACGCCGATGGTCGCGAAGATGATGCGCAGATCGCGCCAGATCGACCATTGGGTGACATATTCCAGGTCCGACTGGAGCCGGTCGATCAGATCCTGATGGTGATCCGTCGACCCCCGATGGCCGCGCACCTGCGCCAGACCGGTCATGCCCGGCTTAATGCAATGCCGCTCCCAATAGCGATCGTCGACCTCCCAATAAAGGCTGTCCCCGGCCTTGGCGGCGGCGGCATGGGGGCGCGGACCGACAATGCTCATATCGCCGCGCAGCACATTGAAAAGCTGCGGCAGTTCATCGATGCTGGTCTTGCGCAGGAAGCGGCCCACCGCCGTCACTCGGTCGTCGTCGCGTCCGGTCAGCTTGTCGGCCTTATGATCGCTGGCTTCGGCCCGCATCGAGCGGAATTTGTAGATGCTGAACGGCCGGGCATCGCGGCCGATGCGCGGCTGGCGGAAGATGATCGGGCCGGGGCTGGTCAGCTTCACCGCCAGCGCCGCCGCGATCAGCACGGGCGAGAGCGCGATGGTCGCGACCGTCGCCACGACGATGTCGAAGAAGCGCTTGATCAGCCGGTCGCGGAACTGGAAAGGCCCGCCCGCCACGATGATCGTCGGCTGACCGTCAAACTCGTCCACCCGCGCCGGGGCGAAACGCAGCAGTTCCGGCACGACGATCTCGCCCCGCGCCGAAAGCGATTTCAGCGCCACCGACCAGTCGTCCATCCGCTCCATCGGACAGGCGACGATCACCCGCTCCGCCATGCCCACGGCGGCGGCCAGACGCGCAGCCATGTCGGCATCATGCCCCTTGGGCGAAAGCTGCGCGGCGGCGGCCTCGATCACATGCATATGCGGGCCGGTGTCGATC
Organism: Sphingobium sp. 15-1; assembly: GCF_013375535.1. GTDB lineage: Bacteria > Pseudomonadota > Alphaproteobacteria > Sphingomonadales > Sphingomonadaceae > Sphingobium > Sphingobium aromaticivastans. The sequence goes on along the minus strand of NZ_JABXJG010000001.1, from coordinate 371,933 downwards.
GCCACGCCGTCCATGATCACGACGGTCAGATGCGGCACCTCGCCCAAGAGCTGCGCGCCTAGGCGACCGATAGCGAGCCGCACCATGGTGACGCTGACCGCCGAAAGGGCCAGTCCGACGATGAAGGTGAGACGCGACAACTGCTCCGCGATCTTGCCCAGATAGACGATCAGCAGCATCAGCATCGCCGCCTGCGCCAAGGCCAGCAATCCACGGAAAATGCCACGCCGGAGATTCTCCAGCATATGGATGCCGTAAGCGCCGCCCTGCACGCCAAGAAGCACGTACAGCGGCGCGATCATCGCGAACATGACCAGGCCGTGGGGCTTGCCCGGCTCGCCCGAAAATGCCCCCAGCACCAGCCAGTTCGCAAGCAGAAAGGACAGGAAAAGCCCCGCCATGTCCCCCAGCAGACACAGCAGGTACAGGCGCACCCGCACGATTTCCTTGGAGACTGTCACCTGGGGACCCTGATCAGCTTGAGCGTGCCTGCTCCGTTGGCACTGCTCAGCATCGCTTGCAAGGGTTTGAATAGAGAGCAGCGCGTTCCTGCGAAGGCACTGGAGCGAGACGAGTGGCTCGCGACAGCCCAGTCCGCCCTTGCATAAGATCGCGACGTCCAAACTGGGCTCCTGCCTGCGCAGGAGCACCTATTGCCCGGATCAAAGGGCAAAGAGCCGCGTCAAAGCCTTGTCCAGCATCAGCAACTGCCACAACAGCCGCCCATGATCGGCCAGCCCGGCCTTGTGATCCGCCGCGACCTTGCCCAGCATCTTCGGGTCGAACCAGCCGGTCTTGGCCAGCGCCGATCCTCCCGCGATCGCCATAGCCTCGCCGGCCAGCGGCCCGCGGAACCAGGCGCTGATCGGCGTCACGAAGCCCATTTTCGGCCGATAGAGAATGTCTTGCGGCAGATAGGGCTCCATCGCCTTCTTCAGCAGATATTTGCCGCTATTGCCGCGAATCCGCTGGGCGACCGGCAGGCGGGCCGCAAACTCGACCAGCCGGTGATCGAGCAGCGGCTCCCGAGCCTCCAGGCTAACGGCCATGCTCATCCGGTCGGTCTTGGTCAGGATGTCACCGGGCAGCCAGATGCGAAGGTCGGCATATTGCGCCCGGTCCAGCGGGTCGCGGGCAGGCGCTTCGGCCATGGTCTTGACGTACCGATCCTCGGCACGATAGGCGCCCAGCCGGGTCTTCATGTCCTGGCTGAACAACCGCTGCCGCAGCGCATGAGGCGTGACCCCGACCGAGGCGGCATAGGCTTCCCCGCCCTCTCCCGCCAGTTCGAGCAAGGTCGACTTGGCCCGCAAGGCCCGCGGCGCCCAATCGGCCTTGGGATAATAGCGCCCCAGCGTCCCGAACAAGGGCTGGCGCACCGAAGCCGGGATCAGCCCGCGCAGCCTTTCCCCCTGCATCTGGAAGCGATGCCGCCTGTAGCCGGCGAAGGCCTCATCCGCGCCGTCCCCAGAAAGGGCCACCGTCACCTGCTCCCGCGCCAGCTCGCACACCCGATAGGTGGGCAGCGCGGAGGCGTCGGCAAAAGGCTCGTCGAAATGCAGGGCCAGCGCATCGATCAGCCCATAATCGTCGGGCGACACGATCCGGGTGCGATGATCGGTGGCGAAGCGCCGCGCGATCCGGTCGGCATAGGCGGTCTCGTCCAGTTCCTTGACGTCGAAGCCGATGGTGCAGGTCTTAACCGCCTGTTTCGACGCCTCGGCCACCAGGGCGACGACGCTGCTGCTGTCCACGCCGCCCGACAGGAATGCGCCCAAAGGCACATCCGCCACCATGCGCGAACGCACCGCCTGGCGCATCAGCGCGACCAGCTCCTCCTCCAGCGCTTCGGGCTTCGCCTTGCTGCGATCGGCAAAGCTGATGTCCCAATAGCGCTGCGGCTGCGGCAAGGGCCGTCCGCGCACGATGCGCAAGGTCTCGCCCGCGCCCAGCTTGCGCACGCCCGCGACCATGCAGGCGTCGTCGGGGACATAACCGTAAGCGAGATAATCCTCGACCGCTGACAGATCGGGAGCGCGGCGCAGCAACGGATGGGCGAGCAGGCTCTTGAGTTCCGACCCGAAGATCAGGCTCCCGTCCGACAGCAGCGCATAATGGAGCGGCTTCACCCCCAAGCGATCACGCGCCAGCCAGAGCGCCTGCGCCCGCGCATCGAACAGGGCGAAGGCGAACATGCCGTTGAATTTCTCGACGCAGGCCTCGCCCCATTGGCGATAGCCGTGGAGGATGACTTCGGTGTCGCTATGCGTGCGGAAGACATGGCCCTTGGCCTCCAGCTCAGCGCGCACCTCCATGAAATTGTAGATCTCGCCGTTGAAGACGACGGCCAGGCTGTCATCCTCCGTCAGCATGGGCTGCGCGCCCCTGCCGAGGTCGATGATCGACAGGCGCAAATGGCCCAGACCCACGCCCGGCGCGGTCCAGATGCCGCTGTCGTCCGGTCCGCGCCACGGCATGGCGTCCAGCATCAGCCCGACCCGCGCCGGATCGACCGGCTTGGCCGTTTCAAGATGGAAGATGCCTGCAATTCCGCACATGCGAAGGGTCTTAGCGGCTTCTAAGGCTGCGGTCAGCCAAATCCTTCACATCGCCCAGATCATGGAGGAAAGCGCTGATCGCGGCATCGGAGGGATGCCCCTCCCGTTCCTCCGCCGACACCAGGATAGCGGCGGCACGCTGGTCGCCACCCAAGAGCCGCACCTTCATCGTCTCCAGCTTGACCAGATGGCCGCTGCCTGTCGGGCGCTCCTTTCCAACGACATAGAAGCTCACCACATGGCGGACCAGGCGGCCGCGGCCGGTGATCTGCTCCCCCCGCGCGTCGGACGGCGCGGGAGCTGGCTGCGACCATGTCCAATCGCCGTCGGGATCGGCCGCGCCCTGCGCGAAGCCCACCAGTTCGCGGCCTTCATCCTGCCTGTCGAAGGTCGCGATGGCGAGATCGACGACCTGCCCCGCTGCGTTGCGATAACGCGCCATGCTCAGACAATCAGCGCCGTCGAAACGCGGCCGCCAGGGATGGAGCGGATTTTCGCCGCTGCGTATCCACCCCTTCAACTCGGGCATGGCGGGCGCGCCGGGAAGAGGCTGTCCCGCCGCAGCACTTACCGCTAGCCAAAGCGGCGCCGCGATGATGATCGCCAGTGCGCTGCCCGCGATCAGACCCGCGCCCGAACCGCCTTTGCTCCGCAGCCGTTCCGGATCGAACCATGGGTCGCCGGGCTTGCGGTCGAAAAACGGCCAGGCTACAGCCATCACCAGCGTCAGGATGACGGCGAAAAAGACCCAGCCATAGACGACATGATCGAACCCCGCAGCCGCATCGATCGTCGTCACCTCCGCGACGAAGATCGTAGCGAAGGCCCGCGCGCCATTGGCCAGGATCGACAGCGAAAGCGCCCCGGCCATGAAGGCGATCCGCCGCTTCCAACGGGTGAAGCAGACGTTGCAGACCAGAAGGCCATAAGCCGTCATGGCGATGACGAACTTGGCGCCGGAACAAGCCTCCGCCACCTCGAAATAGCCATTGGGCGTGGTGATGAAAATGCCCTGCATCTGCGCGGGAATGCCGGTCAGATGGAGCAGGATCATGCTGATATGCGCCGTCACCAGTTGCAGGGGCGCGACGATCTCCTCCCCGAAGGGCACCATGAAAAAGGCGTAGAACAGCGGAAACAGCAACGCCCGCGACACGGCCGGCCCGAGCAATGCGATCACCGATCCCTGCAACATCAGGATCAGCGCCCCATGGCGCACCACCGCCACCCCCGCCGCCGCGCCCAGCATCCAGGCAAAGGTGCCCAGCCCCAGCCAGAGCAGCCCCGGCGCCCAGGCGCCTGGTTCCAATTGCCGCAGCCCCGGCAGGCGCTGCTGCACCAGCCATGCGACCAATATGGGAATGAACAGGCAATGGCCGTAGGTGGAGGCGTTCCACCAGATCGCCATCATGCCCAGCACATCGCGATGGAACAGCGCCAATAGAGTGAAGGCGATAATGGCGAGCGCTGTCAGATGGCCGCGCCAGCCCGCCAGACCGGATTGGGCTGGCCCCAATCGCAAGACGCGCTCGATCATGCGGCCCTCATATCGGCAGCGGCCGGCGATCCGAACAGCATCTCCGGTAGCCGGGCCAGCGTCGCGGACCAGCGATAGCGTTCCTCCATCCGCAGCCGCGCCGCCCGGCCGAGACGTTCCGCGCAATCCCTGTCGGACAGCAATGCGGCGATCTTCTCCGCCTCCCGCGCCGGGTCGGCGGCGATCAGCAGATGCTCCCCATCCTGCGCATCGATTCCTTCGGCAGCTTGCGGCGATGCGACCACGGGCCGCGCCATCGCCATAGCCTCCAGCACCTTGTTCTGGATGCCCCGCGCAATCCGCAGCGGCGCCACGACCACATCCGCCGCCGCCAGCCAGCCGCGCACATCGGGCACGGCGCCGGTCACGATCACGCCGGGCAAAGCGGCCAGAGCCTGAACCGGCTTCGATGGGTTGCGGCCCACAATCGCGAAAGTCGCGTCCGAACATGCGGCGCGAATGGCGGGCAAGGTTTCGCGGGCGAAGCTCTCGACCGCCTCGACATTGGGGCGATAGTCCATCTGTCCGGTGAAGACGAGCAGCGGCCCGTCCCGACGCTCCACCGCCGGGAAATCGGCCGCCGGATCGAAATAATCCAGCGCCACGCCATTATCGATCCCGACGATCCGGTCCGCCCCCAACCCGCTCGACTGCCGGAACAGGGCCGCCTCCGCCTCGCTCACAAAGGCGCAGAGGTCTGCGCGTTCCGCCACCTTCCGTTCGAAATCGAGCAGCACGCGGCCCTCGCGCCGGTTGATCCAGGCCATCGGACCGGAACCCTGCGCGCCATAGGCGGCATATTTGGCCGAATCGAAATCCACGAAATCCATGACGAAGCGCACGCCATCGGGCAGCACCGGCACGAAATGCGCCATCTGCGCCGAATAAGTGACGACCGCAGCGATGGGCCGCTCCGCCAGCAGTTTCGCGACCCAGCGATGCAAGTCCGGATGATCGAACAGCGATACGAGCAGCGATCGCCCCGTCGCCAATCCCTTGATGCCCGCCAGCAGGCGCGATCGGTCGCGCATCAGCACGCATTGGCTGGCGGTCATCTTCGCCATGTCCGGCGCAAAACCCTTATCCCGCGCATCGTCGGCAAAGCAGCCGACATGCACCGGCGCAATCTCCGCCATCCGCTCCAGCAGATGATAGGAGCGGATCTTATCCCCCCGATCCGGCGGAAAGGGAATGCGATGGCAGAGGAAGAGGATTTCCCCGGTCACCCCAGCCCCCGCGCGATGAAAGGCCCAACCAGATTCGCGACCGGCAGGGGCAGCTTCTTCCAGAGGTCGATCCGCCGCTGATAGTGCGGGCTGTTGGGGTTGATGTCACGCCGTTCGCCGGTCGCGGACCAGCTATGATAGGAAAGCGGAACGGGCACGAAGCCGAAGCTCTTCTTCCATGCCGCCTGCCCGCTGTCCGTCTTGGACCGGCCGAAATCGAAGACGCGCATGCCCCGCGCCCGGCCATGGCCCATCAGCCGGTAATACATGAGTTCGTTGGACCGAAGCCGCCGCGCATCCGCGATCCCGCCACCCCAGAAGGGCATCACCCTGCCCTGATGATAGAGCGTCAGCACCGCCGAAACCGGCCGTTCGCCCTCCAGCACAACCAATATATCGGCATCCTCGCCAAAGGCCGTCAGCACCTCCCGGAACAGCCGCGCCGGAAAAACAGGCGTGCCGAGATTGCGGACGCTTTCCGAATAGATGCGGTAATGCGCCTGTCGATGCCGCGCATCCCGCCCGATCTCAATGCGCAGCGCGTCATTGGCCAGAGCCTTGCGCAATTCCGCCCGATGTTTGCGCGGAACGGCCAGCAGTTCGGCTTCGTCATCCGCTGCGATGGGCCGCACAAAGCCCAGATGGCTCCCCTCGTGCAGCGCCCAGCCTTCGCCCGGCATCGGCCCGCCGCGCAGTTCCACCGAACCGATGCCGCCATCCCGCGCCATGCCTTCGCAAGCTGCGGCGAGCGCGGACACCGCCGCCGGATCGCTTGCGAGGATGCCGCCGTCGACGGCAAAACCCGACGACACCAGCGCCTGTCCGAACAAGGCGCTCTTCACATGATGCAGCGGCAACAACCCGACGATCTGACCGGAGGGCGCCACAGCGGACAGCATATGCGCCCGGTTTCCCGTCCCTCGTGCCACGCTCGTCAGCCAGGCCGGGCGATGGAAAGGCGTGCCCTCCGGATGCGCCATGACAAAATCATCCGCCGCCCGCCGCTGAGCCGGATCGGCAAGGTCCAACGCGGTGACGAGAATCTCCCCGGTCATCATGCCGCCCGCTCTGCCTCCTGCACGGCCAGCGCATCGACGCGGCCCCAGGCGAAATCCCGCGTCAGGCGGCGCAGCTTGGCGGCCATGACCGAAAGATTGGTGTAATGCCTAACCCGCGACCGCAGCGGCGCGCCCTCGACGCGAGGCTGGTCTGGATCGATCTCCCACGGATGGAAATAGATGATCGCGGGCCGCCGGTCGCGCTCGTTCACCTGCCGGATCGCCCAGCGCGAAAAGCCATAGGGCAGCAGCCGGAAAAAGCCGCCTCCCCCCGCCGCCAGCGTTCTCCCCGCCAGCCTTGCCGTCGTCACCGGCAGCTCGACCAGGGGCGATCCCTTGACCGGCTTCCAGGCAAAGCGCGGGCTTTCCGGCCAGCCATAATGATCGTGCCGGATCGGCGCCACGCTGCTGCTATAGGCATAGCCCTCCTCGGCCAGCACCTCATGCGCCCAGGGGGTCCGCCGGTCGATGGAGAAGCTCGGCGCGCGATAGCCGGTCACGGCCTGCCCGCCCGCATCCTCCAATATCGCCCGCGAGCGGCGCAGATCGGCGCGGAACTGCGCCCCGTCGAAGGTGAACACCCGCTTATGGTCATAGCCATGGCTCGCCAGCTCATGCCCGGCATCGACGATCCGCCGCACCAGCGCCGGATAGCGCTCCGCCACCCAGCCGAGCGTGAAGAAGGTCGCCTTGACCCCCGCCTCCTCGAACAGTTGCAGCACCGCGTCCGTATTGCGCTCGACCCGATGGGTCAGGCTGGCCCAGTCCTCGCGCCGGATTGTGCGCTCGAACGCGCCGACCTGGAACCAGTCCTCTACGTCAACGGATAGGGCATTGCGCATGGATCACGCAGCGGCGCTGTGCGGCGCATCGCCCATCCGTTCCTCGCGCTCGACCCATTCGACCAGCAGCGTTAGCACCCGGCGCAGCGCCGTATCCTGCTCCGTCACGCGGAATTCCAGCGTGGACAGCCGCTCCTCGATCAAAGTGAAACAGTCCTTCAGCGCCTCGGGATCGACGGTCGGCACGACGCGGGCAAAGTCGTTCTCCGCCCGCAACGTGTCGATTTCTGCCCGGAGCGAGGCGATCTCGTCCAGCAGGCCGACCGCCGGTTCCGCCCGCGTGGAACGAAGCGCCTCGACCTCCGCCCGCAGCACGGCGACCTCATCCGACACGGCCGGATCGACCGCGATCGGCGCAGGCACCTCGGCCAGTTCTTCGGCATCGTCCAGCACGCTATGCGCCATCGGCTCGGGCGTCACATCAGCGTCCGCGCCCATATCGTTGACGACCGCATAGACCACCTCGGCATCGATCACCGAAAGCTGATCCAGCGCGCCCAGCAGCAGCACCCGGCTCACCAGCACGTTGATCCGGCGCGGCACGCCGCCCGTTGCGGCATAGATGGCGGCGAAGGCCTCCGGCGTGAATTGGGGATCGCCCTGCCAGCCGACCAGCGACAGGCGGTGCAATATATAGGGCTCGACCTCCCGCCGCATCATCGGGTCGAGATGATGGGTGGCGATCACGCGCTGGCGAAGCTGCTCCAGTTCCGGCGACTTCAAAAGGTCGCGAAATTCCGGCTGGCCCAGCAGGAATATCTGCAACAGCGACTGCCCGCCCAACTGAAAGTTGGAGAGCATGCGCAATTCCTCAATGGCCGAGATCGGCAGATTCTGCGCCTCATCCACGATCAGCAGCGACCTCTTGCCCGCCCGCGCCTGCGCATGCAGATAAGCTTCTATCTGCTTCAATATCTGCGCCTTGGGCATGCCGTCGACCGCCAAACCGAAGCTCTGTGCGGCCAGGCGGAGCATATCGTCGCCCTCCACCTGTGTGGACACGATCTTCACCGCCGTCAGCCGCGAAGGATCGATCGTGTTCATGAGGTGCCCGACCAGCGTCGTCTTGCCCGCGCCGATGTCACCAGTGATGACGATGAAACCTTCACCCTGCGCCAGACCATAGCCGAGGTAGGACAGCGCTTTGCGATGGGTGGCGCTCTCGAAATAGAAATGCGGGTCCGGCGTTAGCTGGAACGGGCGTCCCTGCAATCCGTAGAACTGATCGTACATGTCTATCTCTCCACCCGACCGGGCATTGGCTTAAAAAGTGTAGCGCAGGCCAAGCTGGCCCATGGCGTTGATGACGGCGTCCAGATTGTCCGCCTTGGCGCTGTCCACGCCGACCGAGGCCGACGCCTGCAGATTGCGCGTGACGAGGCGGTAATAGCTGGTGAAGGCGCCCAGGTTCAGCACGTCCAGACGATTGCCGCTGGCGTCGAAATAATTGGCATAGACCGCCGTATCGATGCTCGACTGGCTGTCGACGCGATAGGTGAGCGAGGCATTGCCGTACCAATTCTGGTCCCGCGTGCCGCGCACCAGCACCGTTTCGCCCGACGGGGTGACGAACTTGCGCTGCGAATAGCCAAGGCCGATGCCCATTCCCCACGGCCCGCGCTCCGCCGCGAACTGCGCCGCGACGCCGCGATAGCGGAAATTCGCCCCTGTGACCCCTGCCAGCGCATCGTTGAAGCACTGCCCGCCGCCAGTGGTGGAGAAAGCGCAGCCAGTGAAATCGCCGGTGAAGGGATTGCGCACGATATTGAGGTTGCTGCCCGACAGCGCCGCCACGTCGGAGGTGATGACCCGCCCGAAGCTGTCGATGCCGTCGAACACGACAAGGGCAAAGGACTTGTTCCGCCCCTGCCAGATGAAGCTGCCGGAATAGGTCATGCCACCATAGCGCTCGCCCACCCGCGCGGTCAGCGAGGTGCGATGGCTCGGCCGCCAGAGCACGCCGACGTCCCAAATGATGTCGTCGAAATCATAGATGAGCTGGCGCGGCGAACTGTCGTCAGTGACATAACGGCCGCTGGAGGAGATCACCGGCACGCCATTGGAGTCCAATAGCGGCGACCGCTGGCTTATCTCCATCTTCTCATAGCCGACGCCGCCGATCAGCGCGACCGTGGGCGAGACCGGCAATGTCGCGTCGAGCCGCGCCCATTTGTCCTCGAACCGCTGGTCGAGCTGGCTCGCATCCTCCCGGCTGTAGCCCGCGCTGGCGACGAGGCCCAGCGGCATCCACACCCCCGGTCCGACGCCCACCGACCCCATCAGGTCATGGGTGGTCGATTCCGCGAAGCCATTGCCCAACGGCGCGCCGGGGAAATCGACATTCACGTCATCCTCGACCCGCGCATAGCCAAGCCGGTAGGAGGCGCTGATGTCCAGATCGCCCAGCCGCGTCGTGTAGGACGGCCCGACATAGCCGGCATAGACCTGGCTGCTGTAGCCGTCATTGCGCACCGAAGCGCCCGACAGGCCATCGGTCCTCACGCGCGTCGCAAGCCCGCCCGCGTTCAGCGTCAGGCCGCGCGCCAAGCCATATTGGCCGCTGACGATGCCGCTGATGATGTCCTGATCGCTCAGCTCATCGCCCCAGCCGAAGCTGTGCGCATATTGCAGGTCGGCCGCCGCCTCCAGACGGCGCGTCTGCACGCTGGCGGTCACGCCCGCCGTGACGTTGGTATAGGTCAGCACGTCGCCGCCGCCCTTGATCGGCGCGACCACGACCTGATCGATGCCGAGATAGGGCGTGACGTCGACCTTGCGCTGCTCGTCCCGCGCAAGAGCGGGCGAGGACAAAGCGATCCCCGCGAGAAGAAGGGCGATGCGGGAGATCATCAGTCCGCATTCCCCTGAGCATAGTAGCTGCCGAAACGCCGGCCGCCGCTGGCGAAGTTCACACCGTTCAGGAGCAGCTTCACCTTGGACGCGCCTTTGAGCAGGCTGGCCGCATCGCGCAGCGCGCCTTCCGTGGTCCGGTCGGCCCGCACCACCAGCAGGGCGACCGCCGCATGGCTCGCCAGCACCGCGGCGGGCGAGGCCGCCAGCAAGGGCGGCGAATCGAACAGGATGATGCGGTCGGGCCGTCCTTCGGTCAGGCGGCCCAGCAGCATTTCCGTGCGCGCGGAGGCGAGATATTCGGTGTCGTTATTGCTGCGCTGTCCGGCCGGAAGCACGGAGAGCGAAGGGATGTCGGTGCGCAGCACGATATTCTCGATAGCAATCGCCGGATCGGCCAGCGCGTCCATCAGGCCCGGTCCGGCGGTCAGCCCCAGCGCCTCCGGGATGCCAGGCTTGCCGAAATCGGCGTCGACCAGCAGGATTTCCCGGTCCTTCTCCGCTGCCAGGCTGAGCGCCAGGTTGATCGCGCAGAAGCTCTTGCCTTCCCCGCTATGGGCGGAGCAGATCAGCACCCGGTTGCCCCGCCCATTGCCCGCCAGTTCGGCCAGCAGGTCGCGCTTGAGCAAGCGAAACTCCTCGCTCATCGCGGTGACGGGGCCGTCGGGCAGCAGATAGCCCGCCTCGACCAGCGCGATGCGGTCGATCGGCTGCACCGGGCCGGTCCAGTCCGGGGCGCGATGGCCCGCTTCCGGTATCTCGGCGGCGACCGGCGCAGGCGGCGTAACCTCAATGGCCGCTTCATCCTCCGGCACTTCCACCGCAGGCGCGGCGCGGCCGCGCAGAGCGGCGCTGAAATCGTAGATTTCGGTCGCCCGTTCGATCAGCGATCCGCCCGACGGGGACTTATGCTTGTTCATCGTCCGTCCCCCCTTCAGGCCAGTCCGCGCTGGACGAATTCGATGACGACCAGCAGCAGGCACAGCGCCGCCAGCCCGCCGCTCGCGCCCGCGAACCATTTCAGCCGTTGCTTCTCCACCGCGACCTGCGCCGCGTTGACGGTCTGGCTGATCGATCCGATCACCGGCACGCCCAGCGCCTTTTCAAGCCGCGCCGCATTGGGGAAGCCGCCCTTCAACTGCGCCATGGCGAAGGCCGTGCCGACCCCCGCGCCCATCCCCAGGATCAGCACGCCCAGCAACAGCAGCGGCCGGTTGGGCGCCGCCGGAACCGTCGGCAGATTGGGCGGATTGATGACACGGAACTGGACCGAGCCGGTCTCCGACTTCACGTCGCCGCGCAGGCGGATTTCCTCCCGATCGGCCAGCATCTTGTCATATTGGGTCTTGAGCACCTGATAGTCGCGGTCGAGCCGCTCCTGCTCGGCGGCGAGGCCCGGCTCATCCGTCTGGCGCGAAGCCATGGCGTTGAGATCGGCCTGCAACTGCGCCTTGCGGGCGGAAAGCCCCTGCACCGTCGCGGCGCGCTCCGCCTGCATCGACCGGATCGAGAGATAGGCCGGATTAGGGGTGCTGCTGACGCTGCCGCCGCCCTGACCGCGCAGCAGATCGACCTGCCGCTGCGCCGCGATCACGTCCGGATGGCTGCTGGTGAAGCCCCGCGCCCGCATGGAAGAAAGGTCCGCCTGCGCCTGCGAGAGCGCCGAAGGTCCGCCCGAAGCGCCGACGCCCGGCAAGGTCTGCGGCGTGCCCGCCAACTGGCCGTTCATCGCCGCCAGCGCGCTTTGCGCCTGCACCAGTTGCGAATCGATGCTGTTGATCTCCGACCGCGCCGCGTCCATGCGCTGGCTGATCGATCCCGCGCCCGGCAGCATCCCGGCATAGCGCTGCTCGAACTCGACGCGGCGCTGTTCGGCGGCGGCGAGCTGCTTGCCCCGCCCCGCCAGTTGCTGGTCGAGGAAGGCGAGGCTCTGTTTCGTTTCCACCTTGTCGGAGGACAGGTTGGTTTCCTGGAAGATGTCGACCAGCTTCTGCACGATCTGCTGCGAGATGCGCGCATTGGCGCCGTCCGACAGGCCGGAGTCCGCCGACGTCGCGCTGATGTCGATCATGCTGGGGTCGAGCTGGGCGACGACCATGATGCCTTCGCGCAACTTCGTGATCTTCGCCGCCATGTCGCGTGGGCCGTCGACCGTCTGGTTGAGGTCGGTTTCCTTGACCACCCGCTCCAGATTGGCCGTGCTGGCCAGCGTCTGGCGTACCCGGTCCAGATCCTGCTGCGACTGGAGCTGGGTGATGCCCACCTTGTCCTCCAGCAGCGACTGGGTGTTCACATAGACCCGCGCCTTCGATTCATAACTATTGGGGATAAGCGCGATGCCCAGCCAGCCCAGCAGGCACACGCCCCAGGCGACGGCCAGCGCCAGCCAGCGGCGGAGCCAGATGCCGTGCAGGATGACCAGCAGTTCGTCGACCAGCGCCGCCATGTCAGAACATGCTTTCGGGGATGATGATGACGTCGCCGGGCGCCAGCATGACATTGGCCTTGCTGTCGCCGCGCTTCAGCAGGTCTCCTATGCGGAGCTGATATTCCTGCTGCTTGGCGGTTTCGCGGTTGAAGCGCACCAGCCGCGCCTTGTTGCCCGCCGCATATTCGGAAAGGCCGCCGACGGAGATCATCGCGTCCAGCAGGGTCATGTTGGCGCGAAACGGGATGGAGGCGGGCTTTTCCGTCGCGCCGACGATCCGCACCTGCTGGCTGAACGTGCCAGAGAAATTGTTGACGATCACCGACACCAGCGGATTTTCGATATATTTGCCGAGCGCGACCTTCAGGTCGTCGGCCAGTTGCTTGGGCGTCTTGCCGACGGCGGGCATGTCCGAAATCAGCGGCGTGGTGATGCGCCCGTCGGGCCGCACCTGGACCTTCGCGCCCAGATCGGGATTGCGCCACACGAAGATGGTGAGGTCGTCCAGCGGGCCGATCACATATTCCTCGCCCGGTCCCTCCTGCGTCGAAACGAAGGAAGCGGGCGGCAATTTTGGCGCGCTGCCGTTCGAAGCGCAGCCGGAAAGGGCCACGGCAGGCAGCGATACGCCGATCAACGCCCGGGAAACCGACAGGAAACGCATGGTCTTCACCCTCTTGCTTGCTTGCCGCGCGCAAAGGGCCGCCAAGGGACAAGGCGGGCCGTCGGGCACGGGGCTTTGACCGACTTCTTGCCCGCAAAGGGTAAAGATACCGTTAGGAGTTAAGTTGTTGGCAAATCAGCCCATTAAATCAGCCGACCAACAGCTCCAAAGGAGCCGGATGACCAAGAAAAGCGGCGGGGCTGGCCGAGGCGCCATAGGCCCCCGCGAGGAAGATCGCGATCAGGTCGCCCTCCTCCACCGGCGGCAGCGCCACCTTGTCCCCCAGCCTGTCGATCGGGGTGCAGAGGCAGCCCACGACCGTTACGGCTTCCTGCGCCAGAGCCTGCCCGAAGCGGTTGGCGACGGCGATGGGATAGTTGCGCCGGACCACCGTGCCGAAATTGCCGCTGGCGGCCAATTGGTGGTGCAGGCCGCCGTCGACCACGACGAAGCTTTCGCCCTGGCTTTTCTTCACGTCGACTATGCGGGTCAGATAGACGCCGGACTCTCCGACCAGCCAGCGGCCCAGTTCCATGGCGAACTCGCTGTCCTTGAGGATGTCGGCGCGGCTCTCCAGCAGCGTGTCCAAAGCTTCCCCGATGGGCCGGATGTCGAGACGCTCGTCGCCGGGGAAATAGGGGATGCCGAAGCCTCCGCCGAGATTGACCAGCGGTGGCGTTGCTCCCACCGCATCGGACAGGCGGGTCGCAAGGCCGATGGCCGCCGCCTGCGTTTCGATCAGGGCTTCCGCGCCCAGCGCCTGGCTGCCGGCGAAGATGTGCCAGCCACGCCAGTCCGCGCCCGCATCGATCACCCAGCGCGCCAGATCGGCCGCCCGCTCCGCATCCACGCCGAAGGGCTTGGCGCCGCCGCCCATGCGCATGCCAGAGCCTTTCAGGTCGAAATCCGGGTTCACGCGCACGGCCAGCTTCGGCGTCCTGCCGCGCTGCTCGCCCAGCGCGATGGCCCGGCGCGCCTCGCCTTCCGATTCCAGATTGATCGTCGCGCCGCTGTCGATGGCGACGATCAGCTCGTCGTCGCGCTTTCCCGGCCCGGCGAAGCTGATATGCGCGGCGTCCATCCCGGCTTGCAGCGCCCGCGTCAGTTCCCCGCCCGAGGCGACATCGAAGCCGTCGACCAGCTTCGCCATGCGCTCCAGCAAGGGTGCGTACGGGTTCGCCTTCACCGCATAATGGAGGGACAATAGGGAGGGCATGGCGTCGCGGAAGGCGCGGACCTGCGTCTCCACGATGCCCATGTCATAGACGAACAACGGCGTGTCGCCCGCTTCGTCGACCAGGCTCGCCGCGCCGCTGCCGCCGATCAGCAACATGCCTTCTTCGCCCTCGAAAAAAGGCGGGATTGGGCCCATGGGCTTCATGCGGCATAGTCCTTAGCGAGCGCCACGCGGTCGATCTTGCCATTGGGATTGCGGGGAAATTCGGGCAGCATGACGATCTCGCGCGGTTGCATGAAATTGGGAAGCTCGGCCTTGAGCCGCGCCTCGACTTCGCCCTTTAATTCGGGCGACACGCCACGCAACAGCAAGAGCACCGCCTGACCCAATCGCTCGTCCTTGACGCCCAGCGCCACGGCTTCGGCCACGCCCTTGACGGCAACGGCGGCTTCCTCGATCTCGGTCGGGCTGATGCGGTTGCCTGCCGACTTGATCATCGCGTCGTCGCGTCCGACGAAAGTGAGCAGGCCTTGGGCATCCCGGCGCACGGTATCGCCCGACCACACCGCCATGCCGCCATAGCGTGAGGCTTTCGGGGCAGGCTTGAACCGCTCCGCCGTGCGCGCTTCGTCCCGCCAATAGCCCTGCGCCACCAAAGGACCGCAATGCACCAGTTCGCCTGGTTCATCATCGTCGGTCACGCTGCCGTCGGGGCGCACGACCAATATCTCGGCATGGGGGATGGCCGATCCCATGCTGTCGGGATGGCTGTCCACCAATGCGGGCGGCAAATAGGTCGAGCGGAAGGCTTCGGTCAGGCCGTACATGGGATACAGGTCCGCCTTCGGGAAAAGCGCCCGCAATTTCGCAACCAGGGGCCGGGTCAGCGCGCCGCCGCTGTTGGTGAGGCGCCTGAGCTTCGCCGCGACCTCCTCCGGCCAGTCCAGTTCGGTGAGCTGCACCCAGAGCGGCGGCACCCCGGCGAGCGTCGTGATGTCCCGCCGGTCCACCGACTTCACCACGTCGCGCGGCGTCAGATAGTCGAGCGGATAGACGCAACCTCCGGCAAACCAGGTCGAAAGCAACTGGTTCTGCCCATAATCGAAGCTGAAGGGCAGCACGCAAAGCGTCCGGTCCTGCGGGGTCAGCTTCAGATAATCGGCCACCGACACCGCGCCCAGCCAGAGATTGGCGTGGCTCAGCATCACGCCCTTGGGCCTGCCGGTAGAGCCGCTGGTGTAGAGGATCGCCGCCAGATCGTCAGGCGCGGCGTCGGATGGGTCCAGCGCGTCCCCGCCGCTCATCGCGCAAGCCGCATCGTCCTCCCGATGGAGATGGCATGCTTCGGGCACGTCGGTTGGTTCCAGGGTCGCCAGGCGACTCGCCGTTCCGATCAGCAGGGACGCGCCGCTGTCGGCCAAGATATGCGCGACCTGGGCATGTTTGAGCAGCGGGTTGACCGGCACATGCACCAGTCCGGCGCGGGGCGCGGCGAGCGGCATCAGCGCCGCCACCGGGCCCTTGGCGACCCAGCTTGCGACTCGCGCGCCCTTCTCCAGCCCGAAGCCCGCCAGCCAGGCCGCCAGCCGTCCCAGCGTCCTTTCCAGCTCGGCATAGGTCTGCGTGCCCGACCGCCCGTCCAGCGCGGGCCGCGCCGGGTCGCCGCGCAGCAGCAGATGGTCGATGGGCAGCACTTGCGCGCCGTCGACCATTATTGGCGGGGGGGAATCGCTTAACTCCATCTCCAGACTTTTTTCCTAAACGCCATGATGTTGCCGGGGAGATAATGGTTTGCTGGTCGCAAGGGAATATCGCAGCTTCACGCAAGCGCGCCAAGCGCTCGGCGCTGCGCTCGACCGGGCCTCCATGTCTTCGCTGTTCGACCGTATCGACTGGTTCGAATCGCTCCATGCGCATTGTTTCGGCTCAATGGAAATCCGCATTTTCCAGGCAATGGAAGGAGAGCACCAGGCTTGGCTTTTCCTGCTGTCCCCCATAACCGGACGGGTGAGCGCGCTTGCCAACTGGTACAGTTTCGACTGGACGCCGATCTTCCTTGGCCCGCAGGACTGGACGGTCCGCCGTCGCCTGATCGAAGTCATCGCCCAGACGCTGCTGAAGGACAGCGCCCAGATCGACCTTTATCCGGTGACGGAAGCATCGAGTCTGCTGCTCGACGCCTTCCGTCGCGCTGGCTGGTTCAGCGTTCGGCGGCCGATGGGGGACGGCATCTATTGCATCTGAACGGCCGGAGCTTCGAGGATTATTGGGCGCAAAGGCCGGGCCGCCTGCGCACGCTGATCGCGCGCAAGAGCCGCGCCAGCCGCTTCACCCTCAACATCACCGACCGGCTGACCGACGCGCTGTGGCGCGATTATGTCGCGGTCCATGAGCGAAGCTGGAAACAGCCGGAAGCCAATCTGTCTTTCCTTCAAACGCTTTCCGCCCGGGAAAGCGCCGCCGGAACGCTCCGCCTGGGCTTTGCCCGGCTGGAGGATCAACCCGTCGCCACCCAGCTTTGGACCGTGGAAAACGGCACCGCCCTGATCCACAAGCTGGCCCATGACCAGGCGTTCGACGGCGCTTCGCCCGGCAGCCTGCTCAGCCACGCCATGTTCGCTGACGCCATCGACCGGGATCGTGTCGCGACGATCGACTATGGCACGGGCGACAATGGCTACAAGACCGACTGGATGGAACGGCGCGAGACGCTCCATCGGCTGGATTTCTTCAACCCCCGGCGCGCGTCCATCTGGCTGCCCGCCGCCCGCACGGCCATTTCCGCGCTTGTAGGTTAGCGGCGGAACGACTAGGTAGGCGCCCATCATGCGGGCGGACAATGCACAACCGGTCGACCGGGCTATGGATATTGAAACAATGATGCGCGCCCTGTTGCGCGACGTGCTGGCCTTGTCCCAGGATCGCGTCGACGTCTTCGAGGCGGACACGCCGCTGTTCGGGGCGCTGCCGGAACTGGATTCCATGGCCGTCGCTGGCCTGCTGACCGAAATGGAAGACCGCTTCGGCATCCTGATCGAAGATGAGGATATTGACGGCGACACGTTTGAGACGTTCGGGTCGTTGGTTGCCTTTGCGGCGGCGAAGGTCGGGGGCTGAACTTCCGGATTTGCGGTGCCGAAGAGCGGGTTTTTGCGCGTTGGTGAATTTCTGGATGGGTGGTTCGCTAACCTTCTGCTTTCCTTGAAATACAGCGTGCTCCTGCGTAGGCGGGAGTCCAGTTCAGGCGGTGCGATGACCCACAAAGGGCGGGACTGGGCTCCTGCCTTCGCAGGAGCACGGGGTGATTAATGGCGGGAGGTGGCCATTCATAGCCACCCGCCGAGGCGCTTCATTCCGCCGCGACTGCTTCGAAATCCGCTTCGGCCAGGAATTTCTCGACATCCAGCGCCGCCATGCAGCCCATGCCGGCCGCCGTCACTGCCTGGCGATAGACCTTGTCGCTAACGTCGCCCGCCGCGAACACGCCCGGAATGGCGGTCCTGGTCGTGCCCTTCTCGACCAGCAGATAGCCCTCGTCCATCGGCAGCTTGTCGACGAACAGCTCCGTCGCGGGCTGATGTCCGATCGCGACGAAAGCGCCGTCCGTCTCGATATGCGACTTGTGGCCCGTCACCGTGTCGATCAGGTCGACGCCCACCAGCCCTTCCGGATTGCCGCCGCCGACGAAGCGCTCGATCGCCTGGTTCCAAAGCACCTTGATGTTCGGATGCGCGAACAGGCGCTGCTGGAGAATCTTCTCCGCCCGCAGCGAATCGCGGCGGTGGATCAGCGTGACATCATGGCTGTGATTGGTGAGGTACAACGCCTCTTCGACCGCGGTGTTGCCGCCGCCGATCACCACCACCTTCTTGCCGCGATAGAAGAAACCGTCGCAGGTCGCGCAAGCCGATACGCCCTTGCCCTGTAAAAGCTGTTCGCCTTCCGCGCCCAGCCATTTGGCCTGCGCGCCGGTCGCGATCACCAGGCTATCGGCATAATAGAGCGTGCCGCTGTCGCCCTTCAGGCGGAAGGGGCGTTCGCTGAGGTCGACGTCGACGATCTGGTCGTACATCATCTGCGCGCCGACATGTTCGGCCTGCGCCTGCATCTGCTCCATCAGCCAGGGGCCCTGGATGACGTCCCGGAAGCCCGGATAATTTTCGACGTCGGTGGTGATGGTGAGCTGCCCGCCCGGCTGCATGCCCTGCACCACGATCGGCGCCAGACCCGCGCGCGCGCCGTAAATGGCGGCGGACAGGCCGGCTGGGCCGGAACCGAGGATCAGCATGCGGGTCGAATGGGTTGCGGTCATGAACGTCTTTCCGGCTGCGATTCGTGTGTCGGGATGAGATAGGCCAAGCAGGCGGACGCGCAAGCGATGGATTTGCTTGAAGGGGGAGAAGCTGAGCCTTGGACCTCCTCCCCTCCACCTCGTCAGTGCGCAACAGGAAGCGTGACCCCCGGGTCAAGCCCGGGGTGACGAAATTGGTGGGGCGAACTTCGGATTCGGATGGCCAGGGGTGACGGACGAAATCAGTCGATCACGTTGGGCAGATCTTCGAACCCCTTCCGCAGCGCCGCCGACCAGCTATGCGAGAGAAGCTGGAATTCCTCATTGTCGGCCTCGATCCGCGTCCGCACGCGGAAGTCGAACGCGTCCCGCTCGATCACCGTCAGGTCCAGCGGCATGCCCACGGACAGGTTGGACCGCAGCGTCGAGTCCATCGACACCAGCACCGCCTTGGTCGCATCCTCCAGGCTGGTTCCGCGCTTGATGATGCGGTCCAGGATCGGCTTGCCATATTTATGCTCACCGATCTGGAAGAAGGGCGTGTCCTCCGTCGCCTCGATGAAATTGCCCGCCGAATAGATGAGGTAGAGCCGCGGCTTGCCGCCCTTGCGCTGCCCGGCGATCAGGATGGAGGCGTCCGCCGCCGCGCCCTGCATCTCGATCGTGCTGCGATAGCGGCCCTGCATCGCGCACATCGCTTCCCCCACGATCTGCGCGACGCGATGCATGGTTGGGCAGTTGAGGATGGTTTCGATCTGCGGGTCGAGCGCCGAATCCTTGATCGCCCGGCCCAGCATCGCCTTCACCCCCTGGGTGATCGACAGATTGCCCGAACACATCATGGTGATGGCCCGCTCGCCCGGCACGCTGTAGGTGAAGCTCTTCCGGAAGCGCGCGATATTGTCCATTCCCGCATTGGTGCGGGTGTCGGACAGCATGACCAGCCCCTGGTCGACGCGCACCGCCACACAATAAGTCATGGCCCCAAGGGCTCCTATCGTCGTTCAACCCTGCGTGGTGGTCTGGGCGCCTTGTTGTTGCTGCCGTTGCAGTTGCCGCTCTTCCACCCCATCCTCCGCCTGCGCGATCCGGACGTCCGCGTCAATCCAGATATCGCCCGCCACCGTTACGGAGCCGCGAATAGGCGCGGCCTCATCCGCGTCCAGCCCGCAGGCGATCCGCAGATAACGTTCCGTCACGCAGACCCGGTTGGACGGATCGAAGCCAACCCAGCCCAGTTCGGGCACCAACGCTTCCGCCCAGCCATGGGTTTCGTGCAGCACGTCGCCTTCGTCGGCCAGCAGATAGCCGGATACGTAACGGGCCGGAATCCCCAGCGCCCGCGCCCCGGCGATGAAGACCTGCGCATGGTCCTGGCAGACCCCCGCCCCCAGGGCGAAGGCCTCCGCCGCCGTGGTGCTGGCGGTCGTCACGCCAGCGCGATAGGCCACCGCATCGCTGACCGCCGCAGACAGGGCATGGAGGCGGGCCAGCGTCCCCTCCTCATCGGG
The DNA here is from genome assembly GCF_013375535.1 of Sphingobium sp. 15-1. GTDB lineage: Bacteria > Pseudomonadota > Alphaproteobacteria > Sphingomonadales > Sphingomonadaceae > Sphingobium > Sphingobium aromaticivastans. Next base: position 351,791 of record NZ_JABXJG010000001.1, on the reverse strand, counting down.
CAGGCTTAGCGCCACGTCCCGGATCGCCGGAGACGCCGTGGTCAGCCGCGTCTCCCGCAGGAAATAGCGGGGATCGACCCGGCCGCCAAGCCATCCGACCACGCCATGGCTCTCCCGCGTCTCGACCAGGCCTTCCGCAACGATGACGGCATTGTCCGTCCGGTCGTGCCGGACCCAGATCGCTTCCATCTCGCCATAGCTGTTGGGGCGGAAGCTGGTCAGCGGCTCACCATTGACACTGACCTGCCAGTCCAGCACTTTCTGTGCAGGCGTGTCGACCGGCATCAGCTTCAGCCGCATCGCCACCCGCCCGGCCGCAGCCTCATAGCGGTAGATCGTCTGGTGGCGGACGAGCAGTTTCATGCGCGCCCTCCCCTCAGCCGAAATGATAGGCCTGGGCGATCTCCACGCCCAGCCGGTTGGTGCGCATCAGGCCGTTCTGCACCGTCTCATGCAGGCCGGCCCGGAAAATCTCGCCGCTGTCCAGCTTCTCCAGATCGGCCACCATCTCCCGCACCGTGTCGTGGCAGGCGGCGCGAGCGTCGTGCCATCCGGCCAGCCGGTTGAGCCGATAGGCAAGCTGGTCGTAGCAATAAGCGATGCTGCGGGGAAACAGCCGGTTCAGCACGAGGAAATCGGTGATCTGCCAGGGCGTGTAGGTGCCGCCATAGATATGGTGGAACGCCCGCGCGCCCGACAGCGCATAGAGCACCGACGTCCATTGATAATGGTCGCGATTGCCGCCGACCACTTCGGTCTCCGGCAACAGCACATAATATTTGACGTCGAGCAACCGCAGCGTCATCTGCGCCCGCTCCAGCGCCGACCCGGTGCGCAGGAAATCATGGCCCTCATTGCGGAGCTGGCCCGAATGGGCCGCGCCGCGAAAGGTCATCACCCGCGTCTTCACCCAGTCGATCAGGGCGGGAAGCTGCTGCCGCGCCTCCGCCACGTCATAGCTGTCGAGCTTGCGCCAGCCTTCGTTCAGCGCCTCCCACATGTCCTGCGTCAGCATGGTGCGGGCCGACTTGGCGTTGGCGCGGGCTTTCAGCAGGCAGGAGCGGATGGAGGAGGGATTGTCGAGGTCCAGCATCAGGAAGGCGATGGCGTCGCTTTCCGTCACCTGCGCGCCTTCGGGGAAATGGTTGAGCGCGCCTGTGGCCCGCACCACGGAGCGCCATTCGTCGCGGTGATGTGCGCCGGGCAGGATCGCCATGCGCTGGCCCATGGTCAGCAGGCGGGCGGTGGCCTCCGCCCGCTCCATGTAGCGGGCCATCCAGAAGAGATTTTCGGCGGTCCGGCTCAGCATGGGGCACGCTCCCTCTCTTCCGTCATCCCCGTGCAGGCGGGAATCCATCTCCCAAGCGTGCAGCCAGGGGTGAGGTCAGGAGATGGATTCCCGCCTTCGCGGGAATGACGGAGAAAGAAAAGGGACAGGTCCACCATCATCAATCCTGCAACACCCAAGTATCCTTCACTCCGCCCCCCTGGCTGGAGTTCACCACCAGCGATCCTTCGGTCAGCGCCACCCGCGTCAGCCCGCCCGGCACCAGCCTGATCTGCTTGCCCACCAGGCAATAGGGGCGGAAATCCGCATGCCGCCCGACCACCGCCGCCGGGCCCAGCGTGGGCACGGTCGACAAATCCAGCGTCGGCTGGGCGATGAACTCGCCCGGATTGGCCCTGATCCGCTCGGCATAGGCGGCGACCTCGTCCTTGGTCGATTTCGGCCCGATCAGCATGCCGTAGCCGCCCGATCCATGGACTTCCTTGGCCACCAGATCGTGCAGATTTTCCAGCACATAGGCGCATTCGTCGGGCTTGCCGCATTGCCAGGTCTGGATATTGTCCAAGATCGGCTGCTCGCCCAGATAGAAGCGGATCATTTCCGGCACGTAGATATACACGGCCTTGTCGTCCGCGATGCCTGATCCCGGCGCCGACGCCAGCGTCACCCCGCCATTGCGATAGACGTTGAAGATGCCGGGCACGCCCAACAGGCTGTCCGGCCGGAACACCAGCGGATCGATATATTCGTCGTCGATGCGGCGGTAGATGACGTCGACCGCCTTCGGCCCCAGGGTGGTCTTCATCCACACCCGGTCATTGTCCACGAACAGGTCCGCCGGTTCGACCAGTTCCACGCCCATCAGATCAGCGAGGAAGCTGTGCTCATAATAGGCGCTGTTCAGCGAGCCGGGCGTCAGCACCACCACCACGGGATCGCCCTTGCAGGCGGGCGGCGCCACTTCCTTCAGGCTCTTCAGCAGTTCCGCCGGATAATCGTCGACGGGCGCCACTATCCCCTGCGCGAACAGTTCGGGGAACATGCGGGTCATGATCTCGCGGTTTTCGAGCATGTAGGATACGCCGGAGGGGGTGCGGCAATTATCCTCCAGCACCTCGAACCGGGTCGGGCCGGTGCGGACGATGTCGATGCCGACGATGTGGCTGTAGACCTTCCCCGGCGGGGTGAAGTCGGCCATCTCGGCCAGATAGGCGCTGTTCTGGTAGATGATGTCGGCGGGCATGATCCCCGCCTTCACGATTTCGCCACGATGATAGACGTCGTGCAGGAAGGCGTTCAAGGCCCGCGCCCGCTGGCGGATGCCCTTGTCCAATATGCGCCATTCCTGGCCGGTGAAGATGCGCGGCAACAGGTCGAAGGGGATCAGCCGTTCCGGGTCGCCGCCCTCGCCATAGACGGCGAAGGTGATGCCGATGCGCCGGAAAATCGCCTCCGCCTCATCCATTCGACGATTGAGACCGGCAATGCCCGTCCGCTCCACCCAATTCTGCACTTCCGCATAGCAGGGGCGTATCGAACCGTCCGGCTCAAACATTTCGTGGAAGGGCAAAGTGTCGTTCCTCCCTTCGGGGATGACCCCCGGTTGTGCATTGCAACATTAGTGCAATAGGGACGAACGAATGCAAGCGGAAAATCCGCCTATGCCTAACAGGATCGAAAGGATGGTAGCGGAGGAGGGACTTGAACCCCCGACACGCGGATTATGATTCCGCTGCTCTAACCAGCTGAGCTACTCCGCCCCATGGGCATGCCGCCGGGCGGCGCCCTGCGGTGAGGCGGCGCTATAAGCAGAGCGGGCGGACGGGTCAACGGGGTTTCACTGCATCGTGAAAATTCTCTGCGCGGGTCATGCTCCGGCTCCGGTGGCCAGCACCGAAAGCCACCAGCCCGGCACCGCCGCCGCCGCCAGGAAAGTGCCCAGCGGCACTCGCGTCGCGCCGTCGACCGACCGGCCCGCCGCTATCGCCGCCAAAACGGCCAGCAGCCCCAGGCTCGCCGCCAGCAGCAGGATGAAGGGCAGCGCCTGCCAGCCGAACCACGCCCCCAGCGCGCCCAGCAGCTTGGCATCGCCCAGCCCCAGCCCTTCCCGGCCCCGCACCCGCCGATAGCCGAGCGCGACGAACAGCAGCGTCAGATACCCCGCCACGGCGCCGATCACGCGGTCGCCCATCGCCGCATTGGTGGTCCAGAGGCCGATGGTGAAGCCCAGAAACGCCAGCGGCAGGGTCAGCGCGTCGGGCAGCCAGAAATGCCGCTTGTCCAGCACCGCCAGCGTCAACAGCAGCCAGCCGAGCAGCGCCCAGCCGATGCCGCCCAGGTCGGGCGCGAAACCAAGGGCCAGCGCACCGACGATCGCGCAGCCCGCCTCGATCCGCCCATGCAGCGGATCGATCGCCGCGCCGCAGGTCCGGCAGCGTCCGCGCTGCACCAGTGCGCTCACCATGGGGATGAGGTCGATGGCGCTCAGAACCCGCCCGCACCCGTCACAGGCCGACCGCCCGCGCGCAACCCCACGCCCTTGCGGCCAGCGCAGGATCAGCGTGGCGAGGAAACTTCCGGCCATGGCCCCCGCTATGCCGCTCAGCAAGGCGGGAAAGACGTGGATCACAGCGTTCCTTCGACCTTCAGCACGCGCACGCCCCCGGCATCGGCAAAGCCCGCCTTGGCCAGCGCGCCGCCCAGGGTCGCATCCGCCGTCTCTACCCGCATCTCCGCCACATAGCGGCCCGAGCGCCAGATGCGCAGATTGACCTTCTCCAGCCCCGACTGGCTGACCAGCGGCAGCAGCAGCGCCTCTCCATCGCAGCTCGCCACGCCCGAAAGGCCCTGCGTCAGATTGAGGCCCGGAAACTGCCCGGCCATCTGCGCCCGCACCCGCCCTTCGGCATGGCCGCAACGCTCGCCGGAGAAATAAGCCGACACGTCCTCCATCACGAAGCTGCTGACCGGCAAAGGCGCAAAGGTCCGCCCCAGCGGCACGGCGCCCGTCACGTCGTCGATCCCGATCCGCCCGATTCCGACCGTCAACGCTCCGCTCAGATCATCGGCCGCGCCGTTGCGCCGCCAGATGTCGAACCGCGCCCGCCCCACCGGCAGCGACAAGGGCGAAAGACCCGCATGGACCGATCCCAGCGAGGTCGTGCCCAGCATCAGCCGGTCGATCCCGCCGCTCCACACCGTGCCCTGCACTTCGCGCGCGGCCACGCCCAGCCGCTCCAGCCCCGCCATGCCGAGCGCGATGCGCATCGGCAGGAAAAGGAGGAAACCCAAGGCAAAGAGCAGGATCAGGGCCAGGCGCATCCGGCGCGAGAGCGACAGGCCCATCATTGCCCCCCGCCCCGCACCAGCACCGCCTGCACCGACACGCTGCCCGCCGTCGGTGACGGCCGCGCGCTCATCGTCTCGACCCGCACGCCTTGCGCCTCCAGCGCCGCCAGCCAGGAAAACAGCGCCACCGGCCGCACCGACGCGATCGCCATGTCCAGCCGGTCCGTCCCCTGCGCCTGCGCCCGTTCCAGCGTCAGCCCGGCCTCGCCCGCGCTCTGCCCGATGAACTGATCCAACGGCACGCCCGCATCGACGGTCCCGGATGAACGCGGCAGGGATTTCAGCAGCTTCACCTTGGCCCGGATGGAAGCATTGCGGTCCGTCGCCTCACGCAGCGCATCGCGGGCCGAGCGCTGCGCGCCATCCAGCGGACGGAACACCCCCAGCCACAGGATCACCAGCGCCAGCAGCGCGAACATCGCGCCCAGCATCCATTGCTCACGCGGGGAGCGCTCGCTCCACAGGATCTTCAGACGTTCCATCATGACCGCACCGTAATGTCCGCCAGCATCCGCCCGCCGGGGTCCTGCGAAGGCGTCGCCGTGATCGTGAAGCCGGCCGCCTGCAAAGCGAGCAACACGCTGTTGATGTCCTCCATCTTCGCCGCCGCCAGCGTCGCCCGCACCATGCCGTCAGGGTCACGCGACAGCGCGGTCAGCGACACGCCCGGCACATCCTGCAACGCGTTCAGCACCCCCGCGACCGGCGCGGTGAAGGCATAGCCCCCCGCCCCGCGCACCGCGAGCTGGCGGTCCATCTCCGCCTCCGCCTGCACCGGATCGGTCGCGCCGGGGACCACCTGCCGCGCCAGGGCCAGGCTTTCCGCGTCCAGCCCGCTCGCCGCGACATGCTGCTTGGCCAGCCCCACCAGCGCCATCAACAGGCTGACGAGCAGGATCAGCCCGCTCCAAAGCATGATCCGCCCCAGCGTCCGCTTGTCGAACGAGTGGCGCACCCGTTTGGCGAAATCGCCCTGCCGCAGATCGAGCGGCGGCGCGTCCAGCGCGGCGATCGCCCGCGCATCGATCTGCTCATGCGGCACGTCGCGCACCGGCGCGTCACCGATCAGCTCCGGCAGCGCGAGATCGCCCGCCAGGGCGACATCCACGCCGCGCAGTACCGGCACGCCGCCGATCAAGCCGCGCTGATAGCCATCCTGCGCCTCCGGCAGCAGCAAGGGCGCCGGGACGATGATGTCGGGGTCCAGCCCATGATGCTGCGCCCAGAGCAGCCAATGCTGCATGTCGGCCCGCGCCGCCACCGCGACCAGATGCGGCCGCGCCGGATCGTCATTCTCATTGGCGGCCGCGAAAAGCTGATCGGCGGGCACGATCCCGCCGGCCAGCGCCGCCAGCCGCGCCGCCGCCCGCCCCTGCCGCGCGGGCAGGTCGGGATAGCTTGCCGCATGCAGCGTCACCAGAGCGGCCGGGGGCACCAGCATCACCGTCATGTCGTCCGGCAACGCCGCCAGCCCGCAGGCGGCCAGCCAGTTCGCGCCCGCGCCCGTCTGCACCACGGCGCCGTTCGCCACGCGCATCCACAGCGGCTCGGCCCCCGGCTCCTCGGCCAGCGTCACGATCAATCCCTCGCTCTGGCTCACGCGCCGGTCCCCCAATTGCGGCGTATCAGCATGGCCGGACTGTGCCGCGCATCGATCAGCGCCCGTTCGACCACCTGCGTCCCCCCGACATCCACCGACACTTCCACTCCGAAAAATCCCGTCGTCAATTTGACCTGATTCGCCGCTTCCTCCAGCGGGTTCAATCCCGCCCGGGCCAGCACTCCCCAGAAAGCCACCGTGCTGCCATATCCCTCCGCAGGCCGCTGCGCCAGAAACTGCCGCGCCTGCGCGACACTCAACTGCCCCTGCATCAGCATGGCGAAAAGCGGCACCTGATCGGGCAGCAGGGTATTGATGTTGATGGGCGACAGATCCGCCGTCGGCAAGGCGCACACCCAGGGCCGCGCCAGCCCGTAAATGGCCGGCGTCACCCCATGCACCGCCCGCAATTCGCTGGGGTCGACCATGAAGCGGTTCGCCGCGCGATAGGGCCGCGCCGCCTGCGCATAGGTCTCATCCTCCGCCCCGCCGGGCTGGGGCACGGCGTCCGTGTCGATCCAGTCGGCCAGCGAAGCCGCCGCCACCTGCGCCTGCCGCGCGTCGACGCCCAGCGCCTGCAAGAGCGCCTGGAATTGCGACACGCCCACCGGTCGGACCTTCAGATCGGCCTCATTCTCGCCCGCCACGACGCTGTTGAGGTTGAAGCAATTGCCGCCGTCCGTCACCCGCGCCGTCGCCATCCCGCCCGGCACCGAAATCGCCTGAGGCGTGCCCATCCAGTTCCCGGCGAGCGTCGTCTTGCCCGGATTGGCCGCCACCAGGTCACCGATCCGCAGCCGCGCAATCTCGACCCCGGCATCGGCAAAGGCCCGCGCCTGATCGACCGCGCCGCCATTGCCCGTCATCCGCGTAGCCAGCGCCAGCCGCTCCAGTGCGGTCGAGGCGACCACCGCCATCACCGCCACCAGCAGCAGCACCGTGAGCAGCGCCGCTCCGCGTTCATTGCCGTTCCGAGGATCAGCCACTGGCGGCCTCTCCTTCCAGCTTCTCCACAGGGCCCGGCCCGACCAGGAAGCGCAACGTCACCGGGGGCTCGCCCGTGCGCGTCACGGTCATCTCCACGGCGCGGGGCATCAGGTCGGGCTGGGTCGGCGCCCATTCGTCCCGCCAGTCGCCTTTGGCGTCGCGGAAGCGCAGCGCGACATCCTCGACATGATCCAGCAGCGCTGCTGGTTCGTCGCCTGCCGCGCCGTCCACCTGCGCATAGGTCCGCCGCTCCAGCCGCCCTTGGCGCACCCAATATTCGACCTTCTGCAAGGAAGGCCGCGGCAGATCGCCCAGATTATCCCAACCGCCGCGCACGAACTGGAGCATGGGTAGGCTCTCGCCCTCGCGATGCGACCAGAAAGCGGGCGCCAGCGTCCCCGCTTCGGTGCGGCTGATGCGCGGGACCGCCTGCCCCAGATCGGCCGCGAGCGCGCCGCCCGCCCGCTGCACCGCCGCCATGTCGTCCAGGCGCAGCTTGATCTGCGCCTGCGCCGACACGCTGTTGCCCAGCAGCAGCACCCCCGCCGCTGCGAGCATGGCAAAGATCATCAGGGCGACGAGCAGTTCGATGAGGGTGAAGCCGCCTTCGGCGCGGGGGGTCTGCGTCATGGCACTGCCCGCACGAAGCTCAGCACCACCGGCGACGATCCGGCCTGACCGTCGACGGTCAGATTCACCTGCAACAGCCGCTTGTCGTCGGTCGCCTTGACTTCGCGAGTCCAGTGCCAGCGGCGGCCGCCATTATCGGCCTCGCCCTCTTCCTTGCCGAGCGAAGGCGGGGCGGGATCGGTCTGCACCTCCACCATCAGGTTGCGCGCTATGATCTGGCCCATGGCTTTGCTGTCGAGATCGGCGGCAGTGTGCAGCGTTACGCCCTGTAAGCGCACCAGAGCCAGCGCGGCGAGACTGAACACGGCCAGCGCGACGAGCATTTCGAGGAGGGTGAAGCCTCGTTCTTGGGCACGCCGTGCTCCTGCGAAAGCAGGAGTCCAGTCCCACCGTCCGAACTGGGTTCCTGCCTCCGCAGGAACACGGAGCTTGGGCGGCAAGGAAACGAATTTACCCACCGACCATGACCTTCCCGGCCATGTCGACCGAAATCGACACCCGCTCGCCCTCTCGCGCCAACGTCACTGTCATGGGATCGGTCGGCAGTCCTGTTCCGTCGAAGCCGATCTGCTGCCGCCCATCCTTGCCGACCAGCGCCCGCGTGCCGCCTTTCCAGTTGGCGGTGAGGAAGGGCTTGTCCTCAAGCTCCACCCATTGGCCCCCGTCGCGGCGCTGGAAGCCGTAGCCCGAAGCCGAAACCCAAACCCCCATGGGCCGCGAGGTCACGACCGCTTCGTCGCGCGCAGCGGCAATGCGCGCGGCGAAGCGGTCGGCATCCTCGATCACCCGCCCGCGCGGATCGGGAATGGCCAGCACGACCGCCGCCGAAATGAAGCCAATGATCGTCAGCACGACCATCAGTTCGATCAACGTGAAGCCGTGTTCGGCGGAACACCGCAGGGGCGTGAAGCCGTGTTCGGCGGAGTGTTTCAAAGGCATGAAGCCGCTGCACCCATCTCCGTTCGGGCTGAGCCTGGCGAAACCCCTGCCCGAACGGGGTGAGGCGGCTCTCGCCTCAAAGCTCGCTGGAAGTGATGTCGGCATTCTCGTTCTCGCCGCCCGGCTGGCCGTCCGCGCCCAGCGAACTGATGTCGAACGCGCCCTTCCGGCCCGGCACGGCATAGGCATAGGGCCGGCCCCAGGGATCGTTCGGCAGCTTCTTGATATAGCCGCCGCGCCGGTAACGCTGCGGCTGGGTCAGCGAGGCGGGCGGGCTGATGAGCGCCTGCAGGCCGTCCGTGGTCGAGGGATAGGTCAGATTGTCGAGCCGATACTGCTCCAGCGCCTGTTCGATGGTGGAGATGTCGGCCTTCGCCTTCTCGACCCGCGCCGTGTCGGTCGCCGGGATGACGTTGATCGCCACGATCGTCGCCAGCAGGCCGATGATGACGATGACGACCATCAGTTCGACCAGCGTGAAGCCAGCTTCGCCAACCCGTTCCTCCACCTCGTCATCCCGGCGAAAGCCGGGATCCCGCTTCTTCCTTGAAGGCGTGGCATGTCGAAGAAAGAAAGCGGGATCCCGGCTTTCGCCGGGATGACGGGTGAAAAGTTGACGCATAAACACTCCTTCAAGCCCCCGTAAGGCTCTGCAATTGCAGGATGGGCAGCAGGATAGACAGGATGATGACGGCGACAATGCCGCCCATCAAAATGATGATGAGCGGCTCCAGCATCGCCAGCGCGGTGGAGGTGAAGCTGTCGAACTCCCGCTCCAGATAATCCGCCGCCCGTTCCAGCATCGTGTCGAGCCGCCCGGCGCTTTCCCCGCTCGCCGCCAGATAGACCAGCAGTGGCGGAAACACGCCCGCCCGCCGCAAGGCCGCCGACAGGCTGCCGCCGCCGCGAATAGCCTCGACAATCTCCTCCGAAGCCTGGCGCAGCACCCGGTTGTGGACGGTCTGGGTGGTGAGCGACAGCCCCTCCATCAGCGGCAGGCGGCTCGCCACCATGGTCGAGAGCGTCCGCGCCATCCGCGCCGCATGCAGGTCGCGGATCAGCCGCCCCAGCAGGGGCAAACGCAACAGCATGGCATCGAAGCGATAGTGGAAACTCTCCACCTTCATCGCCCGCCAAAAGCCGAGCCCCGCCAGCCCGATCAGGATCAGCAGCAGCCACCAATAGCCCGCGAGAAAGGCCGAAACCGCCATCACCATGCGCGTCAGCAGCGGCAATTGCTGGCCCACCGTATCGAACTGCTCGACCACCTTGGGCACGACGAAGATCATCAGCGCGGCGACCACGCACACCGCGAAGGCCGCCAGCACGCTGGGATAGGCGATGGCGGTCAGCACCTTGGACCGGATCACCGCCTGCCGCTCCATCAGATCCGACAGCCGCTCCATGATCGTCGGCAGGCTGCCCGAACTCTCGCCCGCCGAGACCATCGCCCGGTAAAGCGCGGGAAAGCTTTTCGGCTCCGCGCCCAGGGCGTCGGCCAGGCGCCGCCCTTCAAACACGCCTGAATGCACCTTGCCGACGATGGCGCGGACATGCGGCTGCTCGCTCTGCCGCCCGATGGTGCGCAGCGATTCCTCCAGCGGGCTGACCTGGATCAGCGTCGAGAGCTGGCGCGTGAACAGGGTCAGTTCCTTGGCCGACAGGCGCGGCGCGCGCAGCGACAGGCCCGCCCTTTTGCGCGCCTTTTCCGCCGCGCCCGGCTCGATCCGCACGATGAACAGCTTGCGCCCGTCCAGCCGGGCGCGGGCATCGTCCATCGTGTCGGCCTTGACCGAGCCTTTACGCTCCTTCCCCGTGGGGTCGATCGCGATATAGTCATATTCAGCCATCAGCGATGGTTTCCGCCTCCGCCGCATCGCGCCGGGACACGCGGATGGCTTCCTCCGCCGTGGTCTGGCCGTCGCGCACCAGCGCCCGCGCCGCCGACCCCAGATTGGGCACATTCAGGAAAGCATGGCGCGCGATCAGCGATTCATCGCCGCCGTCATTGATCAGGCGACGGATCGTGTCATCCACCCGGATCGCCTCGAACACGCCGATCCGGCCCTTGTAGCCGGAGCCGTTGCATTCCTCGCATCCCCGCGCCCGGTAGATGATCGTGCCGGGGTCGAAGCCCAGCAGAGCGCTGGCCGACTTATCCGCCTGTACCGGCTCGCGGCAATGCTGGCACAGCCGCCGCACCAGCCGCTGCGCGATCACAACGCGCAGGGTGGAGGCGAGCAGGAACGGCTCCACCCGCATGTCGCGCATCCGCGTGATTGCGCCCACCGCGTCATTGGTATGCACGGTCGAGAGCACCAGATGCCCGGTCAGCGACGCCTGTACGGCGATCTCCGCCGTCTCCCGGTCGCGGATTTCACCGACCATCACCACATCGGGGTCCTGGCGCAATATCGCCCGCAAGCCCGCCGCGAAGGTCAGCCCCACCTTGGCATTCACCTGCGTCTGGCCGACGCCCTCGATCGCATATTCGACCGGGTCTTCCACCGTCAGGATATTGCGCGTTCCGTCGTTGAGCTGCCGCAGGCCCGCATAGAGCGTCGTCGTCTTGCCTGACCCGGTCGGCCCGGTGACGAGGATGATGCCGTTCGGTTCCTGCAAGCCTTCCCGGAAAATCCGGTCCGCCGCGCCCGCCATGCCCAGCAGGTCAAGGTTCATGCCCGCATTCTCCTTGTCGAGAATACGCAGCACCACCCGCTCGCCCGCCCGGCTGGGCAGGGTCGACACGCGCACGTCGAGCAATTTTCCGCCCAGCGTCAGCCCGATCCGCCCGTCCTGCGGCACGCGCCGCTCCGCAATGTCGAGCCGCGCCATGACCTTTATGCGGCTGACCACGACCGGCGCGACGTGCGGCGGCATGCGCAGCGTCTCGCGCAGCACGCCGTCGACGCGCATCCGGACGATCAGGCCGGTCTCATAAGGCTCGATATGAATATCCGACACGCCCTGCCGCGCCGCCTCGGCAATGATGCCGTTGATCAGGCGGATCGCGGGCGCATCGTCGGCGCTGTCGAGCAGATCGTCCGCCGTCGGGATGTCGGCGGCGAGAATGTCCAGCTCGTCCGCGCCGACGTCGAGCGATCCGGCCATGGCGGCGGCGCTGCCCTCCATCGCATAATGATCGGACAGGTGCCGGTCGAACTGCGCGGCGTCGACGAAGCGCACGTCGAAGCTGCGCGCCAGATGCCGCCGCACTTCCAGCAGGATGCGCGGATCGCTGCCCTCACGCACGGCGATGGTCAGCCGTTCGCCCTCCAGCGGCAACATGACCACGCCATGCTTGCGCGCAAAGACATAGGGTATGTCGACGGCGCGCGGCGCGATATGCGGGGGGATGCCACCATCGTGCTCCTGCGCAGGCAGGAGCCCAGGTGGGGAAAGCGCAATCTGGCCCTGGGCTCCTGCCTGCGCAGGAGCACCTTGTTCCTTGTCATTCACGGCTTTGCCTCACTTGGCAGAACGGGTCGCACCACCCCGCTCGACTGACGGGCGGTCGGTTCGATGATCTCAGCAGGCGGCTGCACCACGGCATCGCCCGGCTGCGGCGCGGCGGCGGGCGGGGTCGCGCCCATATAGTCGCGCACCAGCTCGTCGATGCTCGGCTCCTGATCCGGATTGCGCTGCAACTGCATGCCGCGAATATAGCCGTAGCGCTGCTGCGTCAGCTTCTGCGCATCTTCCTTCGACCGCAGGATCGTCGGCCGGATGAAGACCATCAGGTTGGTCTTGGTCCGGCTCTTGCTGCGCGACTTGAACAGCTCGCCAATGCCGGGAATGTCGGACAGCAGCGGAATCCGCTCGATCGTCTTTCGCTCATTGTCGTCCAGCAGGCCGCCCAGCGCCAATATCTCGCCATCATCGACCGTCACGGTCGTCTCGATCTCGCGCTTGTTGATGATGAGGTCGCTGTTGCCGTTGGAAACCGGCCCGGCGACGCTCGACACTTCCTGCTTCAGAAACAGCTTGATCGCGCCGCCGGTGTTGATCTGGGGCTTCACCTCCAGCTTGATGCCGACATCCTGCCGCTGCACCGTGCGGAACTGGTTGTCGAAATTCTGGGAAAGCGCCTCGCCCGTCGTGACCGGCACCTGCTGGCCGACCAGGATCGACGCCTTCTGGTTATCCAGCGTCATCACCGAGGGCGTGGAGAGGATATTGCTGTCGGTGTCGGACTTCACCGCATTGATGATCGCGCCGAACACGCCGTTCCGCCCAAGCGAGGTCGCCACCCCGCCGAAGCCGCCGGTCGCGTTCATGATGCTGTCGACCGCCGCCTGCTGGAGCGTGTTGGCAAGGTCGCCATTTTCCCGCGTCCTCGTCTCCGTCCGGGTGCCGTCCGGCGCCACGACGGTGGTCGTCGTCTCGCCCAGCCGGTCGGCGGCGATCGCGCCCGCCAGCGTCAATATATTGGGCGAAGCGTTGGAATAGTTGGTCGCGGCGAAGCCCGTCTTGGTGCTGCCGATCAGGAACTGCACGCCCAGCTTCTTGGCGGCGGCGTCGCTGATCTCGACGATGATCGCCTCCACCAGCACCTGTTCGCGCCGGGTGTCGATCTGGCGGATCGTCTCGCCCAGCATCCGCTGCACGTCGCTGTTGGCGGCAACGATGATCGCATTGGCGCCCTCATAGCGGGTCACGATGGCAGGTCCCCGCGTCGAAATCCCGCTGCCGCCCGATCCGCCCGCGCTCGCCACCACTGCCGAAGCCGCCGCCGGCACGGCCAAAGGCGCGCCGCCCGCCGCCGGAGTCGATGCCGTCACCGGCGAACTGGTCGCCTGCCCCACCAACTGCTGCAACACCGGCAACAGCTTCTCCGCATCGGCATGCTCCAACCAGTAGACGCGGATTTCGGTCCCGCTCGCCGCCTGGCGGTCCAGCTCCCGCGCCATCTGCGCCAGCCGCGCCACCGTTCCGGCATCGCCCCGGATCGCGACGGCGTTGCTGCTGTCGATCGGCACGATGGTCGCGGGCTTCGCCGCCCCTTCCCCGCCGGTTGTCACCAGCGCCTGCAACGAGGTCGCGATCTCCCGCGCCCCGGCATTCCTCAGCACGACCGTCGTGGTGGAGGCCGTATCCCGGTCGATCCGCGCAATCACCTGCCGGATGCGTCCGATATTGTCCGCATAGTCCGCCACGACCACGCTGTTCCCGGCCCGGTTCGCCGTCACGGAGCCATCCTTGCTGACAAGCGGGCGCAGCGTTTCCAGCGCGCTCGCCGCGTCGATGGAGCGCAGGCGGAAAACCTCCGTCACGAACTGGTTGCGATTGGCCGCCCGGCCCACGGCGCTGGGTTGCCCCGCCGCCCCGTCCGCCGGCTGGATGCGATAGGCTCCGCCCGGCGCAGGCACCGCCACCAGACCGTTCGCCCGCAGGGTCGACAGGAAAATCTCGAAATATTCGGAGCGCGACAAGGGCCGGTCCGTCACCACCGAGACCTTCCCCGCCACGCGATTGTCGATGATCAAGGTCCGCCCCGTCACCCGCGCCGCATCCTGGATGAAGGCCCGAATGTCGGCATCGCGCACGTTCAGCGTCTGCTGCGCCATGACCGGCGATGCGATGGGAGCCGCCAGAGCGAGAGCCATGGCGGCGGAAAGGAGGAATTTTCTGGTCATTGGCCTTGCAGTGTCAGGTTGACCGAGGATGTGGCGGCGCCACGCTCGACCGTCAGGGAAATGCGCGCGCCGGGCATGATCTTGCCCTGCAGCGCCTGAAGATCGCTCACCGATCCGACCGGCTGGCCGTCAATCTGGGTTACGATGTCGCCGGGCTGGAAACCGGCATTCTGGAAACCCGGCCCCTTGGCCGTCAGGATCAGGCCGGTCACGCGCCCATTCTGCATCCGGGGGGTGTAGCCGACGTCGCGCTTCAGCATGTCGGCGGTCGGATTGTCCATCCCCTTCACCGGCGAAGGCGGCGAACCGGCGGGCGCTCCGCCGTCCGGCACGGCAGTCGGCGCGGGCTGCGACTGGTCGAGGAAAACCTGCTCCTCCGCCCCGCCCCGATCGATGGTGATATGGTCGAAGGCCACGGCCTTCAGCACCACGCCGGGCATGATCTCCTCACCCACGACAAAGCTGTTCTGCACCCCGTCGGGTCCGGCGACGATGGCCGAGCCTTGCCCGGAGCCTTCATTCAACCTGATCCCATAGACGGTCAGCGCCAGGGAGGTCACGACGCCCCCGCCCGGCTGTTGCGGCCCGCTGCGATAAAAGGGGTCGAAGCCGGAAAACAGCGCCTGTCGCTCTGCGACGGACAGGAACTGCGCCTGCCGCCCTTCCCACGGGCCGAAACTGCCGACGGGCGTCAGCACCGCCCAGATCAGCCCCGCGCATTGCAGCGCCAACAGGCCCAGCAACAGCTTCTCGACCAGCGACAGCCAGTCGATCGGCCGCAGCCGTCCGCTCATATTCCGGATATTATCGCTGAAAGCCACACGCATGCGCGTCGTTGATCCCCCTTGATACCGGCGCCTGCTAGGAAACTGGTCTTACTACCGAATGACATTCTTGTGACGCTTTGATGACAATCGCAACGCCGGAAACGACGGTGCTTGCATTTCAAGCGGCCAGCGATAGCAACGGTGCGATTTCCGCATCTTGGACTCCATGATGGCCATCAGCCCTCCCCCCTCCGCCCCGGACGCCAACCCCGCCTGGATCGCCGCCCATCCCCGCGTCCAGCGCGTGCCTAGCCGCGATCTCACCCTGTTCATCCAGCGCGATTTCCTCTCGGCGGAGGAATGCGCGGGCTTGATCGACCGGATCGACGCCCACCGCCGTCCCTCCACCATCGCGGACGCCAATGGCGATGGCTATTTCCGCACCAGCGAGACCTGCAATCTGGACGGCGCCGATCCCTTCGTCGCGGCGATCGACGCGAAGCTGGCGGCCTTTGCGGGCATCGATCCCGCCCATGGCGAACCGATCCAGGGCCAGCGCTATGCCATGGGGCAGGAATTCAAGGCGCATACCGATTATTTCGAGTCCAAAGGCCCCGATTTCGAACGGTTTTGCGCGGTCGCGGGCAATCGCACCTGGACTTTGATGGTCTATCTGAACGAACCCGCGGCGGGTGGCGCGACCCGCTTCGTCAAGATCGGCAAGACGGTGCAGCCCGAAACCGGCAAGCTGCTGGCCTGGAACAACCGGCTAGGCCCCGGCGCCTATAATCCCGCGAGCATCCACCACGGCATGAAGGTCCGCAGCGGCGTCAAGCATGTCATTACCAAATGGTATCGCGAGCGGCCTTGGATTTAGCGGTGATTGGGAGTTCGTCACCCCGGACTTGATCGGGAGTGACGGAATAGAAATGGCCGAAAATGCCCATCTTTCACCAAAACCGCTTCGCCTCCACCAACGCTTCATGCGCCTCGGCGGCGGCGGCGATGAGCTTCCGCTTCTTCTTCGGGCGGACCCGCGCATCTTCCTCCCCGCACAATCCATATTTCGCCAACAACCCCGGCGCGGCGACCAGATCGTTCAAATCACCCAAGACGGTCTGCATCTCCTCCAGCGCCGCGATGAACTTCGCCTGCCGCCGCCGCTGCTTCCGGTCCGCAAACAGGCCGGCGAAAAATTCGGAGGCATAGCGCAGCTTCTTGGCGTCCTTGCGCACCTCATGCCGCGCCTCGTCGGTCAGCTCGGCCAGATGCGCGCCCCGCTTCGCGATCCGCTTGTGCAGCCGCCGCGATCGCCACGCCGCGAAATCCGCCGCCGATTCAGCGCGCAAGAGCTGCTGATCCTCCCCAACCTGACCCGCGCCCAAAGTCAACCATTCGACCAGATCGATCAGCAGCCCGCGCACCCGCGCCGATTCCAGCCATTGCCCGACCCGGCCATGCGCTTCCGCCCGCGCGGCATCCAACCGCTCGCGCATCTCCTCCACCTCCAGCCGCCCGGCGAGCACGTCCAGATTGCGCGCCTCGCCCAGCATGGCCGCCAGCCATTTCAGCTCACCCTGGAAGCGCGCGACATCCGCCTTCGCCAGTATCGGCCTGAACAGCCAGAAGGCCGACCGCAGCCGCCGCACCGCCACCCGCGCCTGATGCAAGGCCTTGGCGTCATAATGATCGAGCAGCAGCGCCTCGTTCAGCCGGTAATGGCGCAGGCAGCTTCCCGCGATCCGCAAAAAGGCCTCTTCCGCCGTCATGGAGGGATCGAGCGCCACAGGCTCCGCCTTCATCAAGGCGGCGACCGCGTCGCGCAGCCTGTAGCCTCTTTCGGCCTTGGTCAGCACGCCTAGCCGCACCGGAATCTCCGCATCGATCCGCCGGGCAAAGAGGAAAAGAGCATCGGGCGCGCCCGATTTCAATTCCAGCTCAAGCTCGCAGATCGGCGCCTGGCGGTCGCCCGCTATGGCCTGCCCCCGGTCGAGCACCAGCTCGATGGCCGCGCCGTCCTGCTCGACGATCCATTTCCGCCGCTCGACATCGACATGAAAGGCGGGTTCGATGGCATGCACCGCCTCCCCCAGCAGCGCCGCGACCGGCGTCCGGGCATCCAGCACCGGCACATCGTCCGCGACCGGCATTTCCCATTCCGCCCGCGCGAACAGCCCGGCCCCGCCTTCGCCATCGGCCTTGACCGTCTGCACCCGCTCGCCCTGCGACCGCCGGATGCGCAGGCTGATCCCGCGCTCCGCCAGATCGCGGCCGGCCGTATCGAAATAGATTGCGTGCAATTGCGCGACATCGCTGTCCGCCGGAAGGAAGGCCAGCCGCCCGAACGCCTCCGCCGCGTCGGGCGCCAGTTCCAGCTTCAGTTCGACTTCCCGTTTCACCCGCCGCCTCCACGCACTCCAGGATCATGGCGGGGGCCATGATCGGGGCCGATGAAGCGCAGCCTTTACCATGAACCCGCCGGGCGAGCCAATCGTTCCAGAATCAGAATGGCCGATCCGCGCCATGCGGATCGGCCATTCCTTCCCCTGCCGGAAACCGGAGAGGATATGTTCAGAAGGCGACGGTCAGCGACGCGGCGATGGTCGTGCCGATCTTGTACCGGTTATAGAACACCTTGTTGCCGTCCAGTTCCTGGAATTCCTGGAACTTGCGGCCGGTGATGTTGCGGGCTTCGAACTTCACCTCGCTGTTGATGCCGCCGGGTAGCTTCACGCCCTGCCGCGCCACGAAGTCCAGCGTCAGGCCCGGCTTTTCCTTGATGTCGGGCTGAAGGTTCGGACCACGGCTGGTCACGCGGGGGCTGGCATAGGTCAGCAGCAGCGTCTGTTGCGACAGCCTGTCGGTATCCTCCAGGCCGATCTGGAAGTTCACCAGATGATCCGACTGCCCGGTCAGCGGCACGCCGTCCTGGAAATAGTCCGACGCCGCCGACAACGGCCCGGTGGTGTAGCTGTAGGGGATGGTGGTGTCGCCGTCGCTCACCTTCAGCTTCGACTTGGTATAGGTGTAGTTGCCGATCAGCACGATCCGCCGGGTCTGGAAGAAGGCGCCGTCCGACACGCCGTCCAGCGGCAGATATTTCTGCGCCTCGATCTCCGCACCATAAAGCGTCGCTTCGGGCGCATTGGCGAAGCTGGTCGTCACGTCATATTTGTCGTTGATGGTGGTGTAGGTTTCGATCGGATTGTCGATCTTCTTCCAGAAACCCGCCAGCGTCAGCCGCTCATCGCGGCCCATATACCATTCGGCCCGCGCTTCGGCGTTCCACAATATGCTGTCCTGCAGGAACGGATTGCCGCGATAGAAGCGGTTGGATTCCGTGTCGATATAGGGCTGCGCGATCAGTTCGCGGAACTGTGGACGGGCGATGGTCTTCGACCCGCTGATGCGGAACTGAAGCCCCTTGGACGCTTCGAACGTCACCGTCGCGGCGGGCAGCCAGTAGCTCTTGTCGATCTTGTTCACCGGCGTCACGCCCGTATTGTAGACATCGACGCCCGTGACCGACTGCTGACCCTTTTCATAGCGCACGCCCGCGTCGATGGTGACGCCCGGCAGCGGTTCCGCCTTCACCTGGCCATAGCCGGCATGGACGCGCAGCGCGGCGTCATAGACCGGATAATTGCCGGAAAAGTCGAGCAGCGTCATGTCGTAGAGCTGGATTGCCGCGTCCGACAGCAGATAGTCGGGCCGCATCTGCTGCGCCCCGATCGGCAGATTGGTCGCATCGAAATGCAGTTCATAGCGGGACGAACTGCGCTTCGTATCGCTAAAGGCATAGCCCGCCGTCAGCGTCAAGGCAGGCGAGAATTTGTAGCTGAGGTCAGCGCCCGCCGACCACAGATCCTCGGTCAGATCGCTGAAGGTGATCGACGCATCGCCGCGCTGGCGGTTGAGCGCGTTGATGAAGCGATCCCCCACCGGATCGATGGCAAGGGGGCGGTTGGTGCGCACATATTCGAACTCGCGCTCATAGGGCGCCTCGCGCTGCGAATTGGCATAGCCGCCGCGCACGTCCAGGCTGAGGGCATCGCCCAGCTTGAACTCACCGACCAACTGCGTGTCGATCAACTGCCGCTCATACCAGGCGGTGTTCTGCTTCATATAATCCGCGCCCTCGATCTCGCCATTATTCTGGCCGAGCGAAAGCGCGCCGCGCTTCAACGTGTCGCGGATATAGACATTGGTCCAGCGGAGCTTCTGGTCGCCCAGTTCCAGCCCGACGCCGAACAGCGCGTTGACGGTGACTTCATTGTCGGTGTTGACCTGCGTGCCGGTCTTGCCCGGCGCCTGGGTCAAGTCGGTCGACGCCTGCTGAAGCGTTTCGCGCGTCCGCCACTTGTTGCTGTAGGAGGCGGTCAGCAACAGCCCCATGCGCCCGTCGCTGCCGACGTCGAAGGAGGTGCCGCCGTTCAGCGACCCGGAGAAGTTGAACGGCAGGCTGTTGGTCCGCTGCAACACCGAGGTCTTGGCGTTGAGGAACTGCATCGAGATCGCTTGCAAGTCGCTGCGCGGAATGTTCGAGAAGGGCACGCCGCTCTTGAACGCCTCCGCCAGCAGCGGCGGCACGTCGCGGGAACTGTCGTCGAAGCCGGTCCAGTCCGACTTCGCTCCATAATAGGTATAGCCAAGCTGGCCCGAGGTTTCGGTATTGGCGGAGCTGCCGACGCTCAGTTCCAGATAGCTTTCGACCGGAATCGCCTTGGTGGTGAGGTTGATCACGCCGCCGCCAAATTCGCCGGGGAAGTTGGCCGAATAGCTTTTCTGCACCAGGGTCGAGGCGATCACGCTGGTCGGGAAGATGTCGAGCGGAACGACGCGCTTCAGCGGTTCGGGGCTGGGCAGCGGCGAACCGTTGAGCAGCGCCAGCGAATAGCGGTCGCCAAGCCCGCGCACATAGACATAGCCGCCCGACACGACCGAAAGGCCGGTCACGCGCTGGAGCGAACCGGCGATGTCGCCCTCGCCCGTGCGCTTGATGTCGGCGGCGGACAGCACGTTCACCACCTGCGGCGCGGCCTGCGAGATGTTGCTGGTGCGGCGGCCAGTGACGATGATGTCGGAACCGGGAATGGAAACGTCGACCCGGCCGGCCTCGGCATCGGCTTTCTCGGATGCGGTCGGCGTGCCCGACGTGACGGGCGGCGTGGGCGCGGCATTCTGGGCCATGGCCGCAGGCGCGACCAGCGCGGTGGAAATCAGGAGCAGGCGCGCCATGTTCAGCGGCTGTGACATGAAAATGTCCCCCAAAGGAATATAGTGCAAAGAAGGCGGGGAAGCGCCGAATGCACGCTTCCCCGCCCCTGTTGAGGTCAGGAACCGATCAGGTGGTCGGGATGGCCGTGCAGTTCTTGCTGCTGCTGCCGAAGCTCGCCGTCACCGAGTTGCAGGTCCAGCCCGCATACCAGGTGTCGTTGCTGTCCTTCACCGCGCCGACATAGTTGGTGGTGGTGAAGTTGCTGTCGACCGTCTTGGGGTCGATCGCGGTGCGGGCGGTTTCGGTCGCGCCGTTGATGAACAGGCTGGTCAGCGACGGCGTGTAGCTGAAGCTGCTGTTCGGATCGGTCGTGAAGATCGACTGGACCAGCGCCACGTCCGCGCCGCCCGTGCCCTTGAACGGGGTGGCGTTGCACTGCATCACCACCGACAGGTAGCGCGGCTTGCCCGCGTCCTGCAGCGCGGCGTCGGCATCGCGCACGGTCGACGCGCTGTTGATGCGCAGGCAGCTCTGGTCGGGGCTGACGATGATGCCGTTCACCATGGCCAGGTCGGCGCCGCCGCGCAGCATCATGGTCGCGCCATCGTCGCCGGTGTTCGACCGCTGGATGTGGGTGAAGTTGGCCACCTTCAGATATTGGCGGGGCAGCGCGTCCTCGCTCGCATTGCTGTTAACGGTCGATCCGTTCGAGTCCGTCTCGGTGAAAGTGTCACCGATATTGGCGTTGGCGCGCTGGATCGAGATGATGAACTGCGCCGTGCCGCGGAAGCCCACGTCGGTGTCCAGATTGTCGTCCTCATTGCCGGTCAGCACCAGATATTTCATATGGGTCGAACCGCCGAAGACCTCGATACCGTCGTCGGAGCTGTTGTGGACCTGGATATGGTCGATCTGCGTGCCGGTGCCGACGCCCGAGGGGGTCAGGCCCTGCAATTCCTTGCCGTTGGCCAGCACGAAGCCCGAATAGCGGATCTGGACATAGCTGAGGCGGCCCGAATTGTCGGCATCGTCAGCGCCGCCGTAAATGGCGTTGCTGGTGCCTTCGGTATCACGCGTACAGGCGGTGGTGCCGGGCGCGGCGGCGGGCGCGTCGCAATCGGTGATCTTCGCGCGGCCGAGCAGCACGATGCCGCCCCACTGGCCCGAAGACTGGTCGGTCGCGGCGCCGGTGACGTTTTCGCGGCTGGTGAAGACGATCGGGCTGGCGGCGGTGCCGACGGCGTTGATCTTGTTGCCGCGATTGACCGCCAGATAGGCGTTGCCGGTGCTGGCGAAGACCACCACGCCCGGATCGATCGACAAAGTGACGTTGGAACCGGTGCTCGCGGCGCCCTGATCGGTGCCGACATCGACGCGGCCGGGCAGCGAGTAGATGACGCCCGCGGTCTTCGCGATCGCCGTCGTGCTGTTGAAACGGGCGGGGAAGGCGCAATTGCGCCAGGTGTTGCTGCCGTCGGTGATGGTGCCCAGATCCTGCAACTGGTCGGAACCAGCGATCGTCGGGCAACCCGAAGCCGGCGTCACCGCCGTCGGAGTAGGCGTCGGCGTGGGGGTCGGAGTCGGCGTCGGGGTGGGCGTCGGCAGGACGATCGTGCCCTCGCCGGGCGAAGCGATGTCGTCAGCGCCGCAAGCGCTCAGCGCCGCGCAGGCGCAGCCCGCCATCAGGATGGTCTGGATACGGTTAATCTTGGCCATGTCGTCTCCGCTCCGGCCCAGGCCGGCTTGTGATGGGATGCGGAGCGCAAGGGGAATGCGAATCGGACAACGCCCCCTGTCGCCCTCCGAGGGGGCAGCTAGGGCGCGTAGATGACAGCGTGATTTTGATTTCGTGACGGATTGGCGTCTTAAAAATGACGGTTTGAAGACTCTTGTTTCATTTGCATGACAGGGTGGAAGACGACATCGCCCGGGATCGCGCATGCGCCGCATAAAGCAGGGGCGCCACCCTTAAGGATGACGCCCCCTCTCCCTGCACCCAGGGCTTTCGCCATGCTATTTTCAGCGCATGGCGTATTGCGCTTCCAGACGGCCCATCGCCCGACGCGCGATGTCGCGCGAGGAAGATTCATTGCCGTCGGCCGTCACCAGCAGCGAATCCGGCGCGAACCGGGCAGCCTTGTAAGCCGCGCGCGCCGCCTTCATCTTGCCCATGCCGGCATAGGCGTTACCAAGGTTGATGAGCCTTGCGGGATCGTTGGCCGCGTCGGGACGCACGACTTCCAGCCGCTGCGCCGCATGGGCATAATCGCCCGAGACCAGCGCGCCGGAGGCCAGGCGGCCATCAGGCACGCCCACCACGACAACCTCGTCAGGTGCCGCGAAAGCCACGGTCGACGAAAAAGCCAGCGCCAGACCGAAAGTCGCAGCCACCATCTTCATCCCGATTCTCCCCAAAAAAACCTTCTACAATAGCGCTGAGTATTTCACTTTGATGACATGGGGACAAGACTGGAACAAAGGCAAAAAAAGGATTTTTATCTCTTTTAAAACAATATCTTATAAATTTTACGCAATAGTGTCATAAAAGTGTAATCGAATGAATGAGTTACGCGGCGCCCGATTCGAATCGCAAAAGGGCGCAAGACGATCCATGGACCGCGCGCCGGGAAAAATCCGAAAATGTCATGAAGGTCCGGAGGGTTCTGTTGCCCGGCCCCTCCGGCGGCCGCTGAATTCCCTTCTGTTGCCCGGTGGGTTCAACCGCGTTCTTTTTGAGTAATGTCCGGCCGTGAGGCCATCAATTACGCAGCAAGAGCAAGAGCCTCGTTATCGTTGGCACTTACGTGTTTTGAACCTTTTTACGGCGTACTCAGGCCGGGTGAAAATATCGCTTTTCAACACACGTCGATCCTAGTTCGGCCCCGTCAATCACCCCGCCCAACCCATCAAGGTCAACGGGATAAATGGTGGAGCCGCCGGGTACCGCCCCCGGGTCCGCTGCGCCTATTGCACGACACGATTTATCACCATAGCCGGGCGAACCCGGCACGGGCCTATATGGAGAGGCGCGGACCGTTTATCAAGCCGTCGCGCATAGGGAGGGAAACGGCATGTGCATCATGGCAATGGCTTGGAAAGCGCATCCGCGCTGGCGGCTGATCCTGATCGGCAATCGCGACGAGCTGCACGCCCGCCCCGCTGCGCCGCTCGCCCGCTGGGAGAAACCCGATCATCTGATCGCCGGTCAGGATTTGCTGTCCGGCGGAACATGGCTGGGCGTGTCGGAACAGGGCCGCGCCGCCATCGTCACCAACCTGCGCGGCTATGGCGACCCCAAGCCCGACCGCGCGTCCCGCGGGGCGCTGGTGACGGACCTGCTGGCAGGCCGCGAGGCCGCCCCGTTGGATGGCTTCAACCCCTTCAACCTCATCCTGATCGAAGGCGACCAGGCCCATTTCCTCACCAACCGGCCTGCTCCCTTGCGCACGGATCTCACTCCGGGACTTTACGGTCTTTCCAACGGCACGCTCGACGCGCCCTGGCCGAAGACGCTGGCGCTCAAATCCGCCCTGCTCGACTGGCTGGTGGCGGGAGCTGACGATCCCCTCTCCCTCTTCGACACCCTCCGGTCGGAAAGCCTTCCGCACGCAGGCATCGCACCCGATACGCCGTCTGACGTTCCGGCCGAGGCGCTGATCTCCCCCATCTTCATCCGCAATCCGGCGTACGGCACGCGCTGCAGCACGGTCATCGCCATTGATGCGGAAGGTCATGGCACGATCAACGAACGCCGTTTCGATCCGGACGGCGTGCAGACCGGGGAAACCGGTGTGACTTTCAATTGGCCTGCTGGAAGCCGATGACGGGAAAGGGCCAATTGCTGCCGTCGGGCGATACGTGCTCCTGCGCAGGCAGGAGCCCAGTCCTGCCCTTAGTGGATCATCGCACCGTTTGAACTGGGCTCCTGCCTGCGCAGGAGCACGGTGCATTTCTAGGAAACAGTGCAACTAGATCGTCCGCTTCCCACCCAAAATCGCCATCGTCCGAAAATCCCGACCCTTCCCCAACCCCCAATCCCGCGCTAAAGCCGCTTCATGATCCTCGTCATCGACAATTACGACAGCTTCACCTGGAATCTGGTCCATTACCTCATGGAACTGGGCGCGCAGGTGGAGGTCGTCCGCAACGACGCCATTTCCGCCGGCCAGGCCCTCTCCACCGGCGCGCAGGCCTTCCTGCTGTCCCCCGGCCCCTGCACCCCCAATGAGGCGGGCGTCAGCCTGGACCTCGTCGCCGCCTGTGCCGATGCAGGCGCTCCGTTGCTGGGCGTGTGCCTGGGCCACCAGTCGATCGGTCAGCATTTCGGCGGCAAGGTCGTGCGCGGCGGCCTGATGCACGGCAAGACCTCCCCCGTCAGCCATGACGGCACCGGCCTGTTCGAAGGCCTGCCCTCGCCCTTCACCGCCACCCGCTATCACTCGCTGATCGTGGAGGACATTCCCGACACGCTGGTCGTCAACGCCACCAGCGAGGACGGATCGGTCATGGGCTTCCGCCACCGCGACCTGCCGATCCACTCGGTCCAGTTCCACCCGGAAAGCATCGCCACCGAACATGGCCATGACATGCTGGCGAACTTCATGCGGATCGCAGGCATCCCGGTTCGGGACGCCGCCGCCTGAAGCGGCTTCACGTCAGGCCCTGGGCAAATTCGGAATGTCGGGAAATGGCCAATAGCGGACATAAGCTGCCCCTGCCTTATTCGTCATGCTGAACTTGTTTCAGCATCCATTTCTCCCCACGAACCGAGGCTCAATCCGGAGAAATGGACCCTGAGCCGTAGGCCAGCGCAGCTGAATAACTGACCGGCTGACGCCGGTAGGATCATGCGGAGGGGCTGAAGCCATTTTTGTGGCCATGCTTGTCGAGATAACGCAGGATGGTGTCATCGGTGATGTTGCCGGATGTCGTCGAGAAGTAGCCCCGCTGCCAGAAGCGTTGGCCCCAGTAGCGCTTGCGGATATGCTCGAACTCCTGCTGGATCTTGCGCGATGACCTGCCCTTGGCGCGCCGCACGAAGTCGCTGACCGAGACGTGGGGCGGTATCTCGACGAACATGTGGACGTGGTCGCGAGACAATACGCCATGGACAATGGTCACGCCCATCTCGGCGCAGACCTGTCGGATGATCTCGCGCACCCGCAGGCGTACCTCACCATGGAGCACCTTGAACCGATATTTAGCTTTGCTGAACTTCGTTTCGGCGCCCAGACCAGATGGTAGCGATGATGAAATGTTGTGTGACAACCGCTGCTGTAGCCCATAGCCTGTACCCTCGGAGAAAAATGAACTCTCGCCCTTCGGGCTGTTCATTTTTCTCCGAGGGTACAGGCTACTGGCCGAGTCTGTGGCTGAAGCCAGTATCCGACTGAAGTCGGAGGGGTTTCTCCCGATGGAGGACTCTAAACAAGTTCAGGGTGACGATTATGGCGATAGCAGGAAGCTGCCCTCTCCAGACCTTTCGCTCAGACCTCCCCCAAAGCCGGAAGCAAAAGCATGAACCGCGCGCCCCCGTCAGGCGCGTCATCGATGCGGATGTCCCCATCCATCGCCCGAGCCAACCGCCGCGAAATATAAAGGCCCAGACCGCTGCCGCCCGCATCGCTGCGGCCCAATCGCTCGAACTTGTCGAAGATGCGCTCGCGGCTCTCGACGGGAACGCCGTCCCCCTGGTCCAATACCGCGATCCAGGCCTGACCAGCGTCCCGACCGGTCTCGATCCGCACGGTCGATCCTTCGGGCGCATAGCGCACCGCATTGCCGACAAGGTTCATCAATATCTGCAAGGCCCGGCGAAATTCCCCGATGGCAGGCTCCTTCGCCTCCGCCGGGGGCGCCGCTATGCAAATGCTCCGATCCAGCGCCTTGACCAGAAACAATCCCGCCGCCCGCCGCCCTATGTCGGCCAGATCCAGTTCCTCGGCGGTCACGCTGAAATCCGGCCGGTCGATCGCCTGAAGATCGGCCAGATCGTCGATCAGCGCCATCAGATGCCGCCCCGCCGCCGATATGTCATGGGCATAGCCGACATAATCGGGCCGCAACGGTCCTTCCAGTTGCGCGCCGATCGAATCCGCATTGGCGATGATCCGGCCCAAAGGTTGGCGTAAGGACCGGTCCAGCCTCTTCCCGAATTCGGCCGGATAGAAGATCGCCGGTTCCGGCGCGATGCGCGGCGCCGTCACGGCGCGATCCAATGGCAGCGCCTTGCCGCGATAGCCCACCAACTGTCCAGCCAGATCGAACATCGGAAAGCCCGACAGCATGAAGCGCTGCTCTGCATCGCCGCTCAGCGCCGCCGCCTGATCGCGAAAGGCGCGCCGCTGGGCAAAGCCGCGCAGGATCGCCAGATCGCCATCCCTGTCCGGCCGCAACTCGAAATAGCTGGTGAAGCGGCTGCCCGGCACAGGCGGGGCCGAAGGCAGCGCGCCCTCGTCGCCAAAGCCCTCCAACACCATCTGAAACCGCAATTGCGTGTCGATCTGCCATGTCCAGCCATCCGACAAGGCAGCGATGTCGGTATCGCGCCGCGCCAGATCGACCGGCGCGACAGCGGCCTGCCGCTCATGCCAGTCGATGACGGCAAGCTGGACCAGGCCCGCGTCCGGCTTGGCGCGGACCCACATGTCGATGTCGCCACGCTCCGCCGCCGCGACGACGGGCCGCGACAGCGCGATTCCCAAATGTCCGGCCAGCCGCGCCATCGCCGCCAGTTGCGGAATCGCCAACGCGCTCCCCAGATCGCCGCCCGCCTCCTGCTGCAAGGCGAGCAAGGGCGCATCCGCACTCAGCAGCCGGCCATCCGCGGCGACCGTCGCCCGGATGACGGCGGGATGCGCCGGCATGTTCATCAGCCGCTGATCCGCCGCAGATGATCCAGCTTGGCCCGCAGCGCGGCGGGCGCGCGCAGGGCCCCCACCGCCGCATCGGCCTGCGCCACGGTCAGATCCTGGTAGCGCGCCGCTTCTCCAACGATCGCCGTATCGGACAGGGACGGCCGCACTGGCCGCAGCGCCATCAGCAAATGCCGGTAATCGGCGTCCGATCCCCCCAGGGCGCGGCAAAGCGCCGCGACCTGGCCCACTGGCGCCATCACCAATATGTCCGCGACCTGCGCGCTTTCCATCCGCAACCGCCGTCCGGCCAGCGCGGCGAACAGCAGGAATTGCCGCTGCCCCAGCGCGGTCCCCATCAAATCCGGCGCATCGGCCCGATCGCCCAACTGACGAACCAGGCGATCCGCCGCCGCGATCGGCCCCGTGGCTTCGTCATGCCGCGTCAGCAAATGCTGCCCCGCCGCCTCCATCAGCGGCACCACCGCCTCCGGCTCGATCACGCCGCTGCGCTGGACGATCGCCGCCAGGCAAGCCCCGGCCGTCCACAGCAGTTCCGCGAAAAAGCCCGCCGGCAGATCGGGCTGCATCGGCTGATCTTCCGCCGCCGTCATCAGCCAGCGCCCCTCGGCCAGCATCAACGCCGCCAGCGCCTCCCCCAAAGCGGGGTCGTCGGCGGGGAACAGCGCATCCGCCTCCGATTCGCCGCCCGCATGACCGTCGGGACCGCCAAATTGCCGCAGCATCAGGCTGACCCCACCGCGCATCTGCATATGGGCGAGCAACGCCGGTCCCAGCAGGGTCGGCTGCGCGCGCAGGGTCGGCCAGCAGACCGGCTGCGGCCATTGCGCCAGAGCCTCCGCGATTTCAGGCCTTTCCTCCAGCGCCAGCCGCAATCCGATCTCTATCGCCGTCAGGCATCCGCCCAGATGCCGCCGGGTTTCCGCCACCAGCGCATCGTGCCGGTCCCGCCCCTCATCGGGAAAGAAAAACGCCAGATCAATGGCATGACCAACGGGAACGGCGGACATGCCCGCCATGACTTGCGCCATCGGCCAGCAGTCCGCCTGGGTCGGTCCGATCAGGGACGAAAAGGCACTCATATCGGCCAGCATAAAGGCACGTCGTTAAAATGCACTAAACCGTAACGAGCAAAATCGCTCAAACCCGCCGCTGCAGGATCATCATTCCGGCCGACGCAATGGCGCATAGCATCGCCAGGCCGAACATTGGCGCCAGCGCCCCGGCGAACGACGCCGCCAGCAAGGGAATCAGCGCGGTGGCAGGGGTGAAGATCGCCCATGGCCGCGCCGCGCCCACCTTCTGCCAACGATCCGCCAACTGGATGATGGCCAGCATCAGCGCGAGATAGGCCGACGTCGCCCCCTCCCCCGCCACGGCTATTCCGCCCACCGCAAAGGCGGGCGCGACAAGGGCCATCCAGCCCATGGGCAGCGGCCGCAACGCCATCTCGTCCAGCCGGTCCGCCGTTTCCGCCAGAAGCAGCGACAGCAGCAGCAGGCAAAAGCCCGCTCCGGTCCAGAGCAACTCGATCGGCACCAGCGCGATCGCGCCCAGCGCCATGGCCGTGATCCGCACCTGCAGGGCGGGAACCTGCATGCGCATCAGCGCCGGGCTGATCAACCGTGCGCCCGGTCCCAGCAGATAATGTTCCGCGGCGCCCCGCGCGCGCCGCTGCCGCGGCCCATGGGAAAGCACCGCCTGCGCCGCCAGATCGGCCTGCTCCTGCGTCTCGACCAGCGCCACCCGGCCTTCCAGCAGATCGTCCTGCGGCACCGTAACGCGCCGCGCCCCAGCCTGCACCGCCGCCCGCACCAGGGTGAGCGCCAAGTCCCAGTCACCGATCATGTCCAGCGTGCTGAACAGCAGATCCGGGCTGATCCGCGCCAACCCTCCCCAACGCTGGCCGGCATCGATCCGTTCGAACGGCGCGCTGGCGCGGCTGTCGTCCGTCACCAGCAAGGCATTGCCCTCCTGCCCGGCCATCGCCTCGAAATAGCGCTGCCCGATGATCGCTCCATCGGCCACCAGCAGCGTGTCGGCGTCACGTGGCGCGTCGCGCACCATCGACACCATGTCCCGCACCAGCGCGACGGCGATGCCGTCCGCCGACAACCGGTCCACCGCCTGGGAGAGCGCGGGGGTGATGACGCTGACCAGGATCATCACCCGGTCGGCGCCAGCGCGCACGGCCTGCCGCGCCTGATATTCCACCAGCGTCTGCCCGGCGAAATGCAAGCTGCCGCGCAGCGATCCGGCCGAATCGCTGCTGGTCCGGCTGGCGCTTAGAATAGCCGCAAAAGTCATGCGTGATGAAACCGACCCGATTATTGTTCGATCCACCTTGTTACAAGGCGGACGCGATCACGCAAGCAGCGTCGCGCATCAACCCTGCGCAAGATCGTCGAGTACCGCCCGCAACCGCCGCAGGATGCGCGGATCGCCCGGCGCGGCGTCGACCGCCTCATCCGCCATGGCCATCAGGCTGGTAAGGCCGAAACTGGCCGCCAGCCCTTTCAACCGCCATGCGGCAAGCTGCCAATTGGCGTCGCAGCGGGCGCGACCGAGCAGATCGAGATGCCGCTCCGCGCTTTCCATGAAGGCGACGCGCAGATCGTCGATCAACGGCCTGTCGTCACCGACAGCGGCGGCCAAAGCCGCATTCAGGGCGCCTGGGTCATAGGACATGGGGTCAACGCTATCTGGCTTGCGTTAAGTTTTGGTAACAGGGCATTTTCGTGCGCGCAAAAGCTGCTAGGATAGGCGTCATGAATGGGGGCAGCACAATCGTCGAATTTTGGCGGGACAAGGACGCAGCGACCGATGACACGGCGCAGGCAGACGACGCCTTGCTTTTGAAACAGGCCGTTCTGGATCTGGAGGACGAAGGCGTCCCCGCGGAACATGCGGAGCGCGGGGCGCGCGGCGTCCAGGGCGCGCTGCTCGCCGGGGCCATTGCCTGGATCGGCTTTGCCGGCTGGGCGACGCTATCGTCCGGGCAATGGCGCGCGGGGCCGGCGGCTTGGCCGGGCCTGGTCGCGACGGTCCTGGTGCCGCTGATCCTGCTCGGCGTCTGCTATCTGCTGCTGCTGCGGAACAGCCGCAGCGAAGCGCGCCGCTATCTCGATACCGCCCGGGCGCTCAGGACCGAGGCGGAACTGTTGGAGCTGCGCCTTGGCCGAATCGCAGGGCAGTTGGAGACGGCGCGCCAGACCATGCAGGATCAGGCAGAGCTGCTCGACAGCTATGGCGCCGCCGCCAGCAGCAATATGGAGGCATCGGCCGAACTGATCGCGGGCCGCGCCAACAGCACCGCCGAACGCGCCGAAGCCGCCGAACGCGCCGGCCTTGCCCTGGTCCAGCGGATGGAAACGCTGATCGCCTCCATCCCCGAGCTGGAGGACCGCGCAACCCGCATGTCGGCGCAGATCATGGACAATGGCCATGCGCTGTCGGAGCGTATCGACATGCTGGAGGCGCGGCTGCACGCGCTGGGCGAACTGTCGGACGACGCCCGCGCCCGCACGCTTTCCGCAACCAAGAGCCTTTCGGGCCAACTCACCCATCTACAGGAAGCCACCCGCTCCGCCACGCAGGAAGTGACGGGCCTGGCCGACGTCGCGTCGGGCCGGATCGAAGCGACGACGCAAAGCGCGCGCAAGGCGATGGAGGAAAGCTGGCTCGACATCGAGCAGAAATCCGTCGTGCTGAGCGGCCTGACCGATCGCACCAAGACGGATATTGCGGAGACCACCCAGTCCGTCATCGCCCTTCTGACGCAGGAACTGAACCGCGTCGAAATCGATGTGCTGCATCGCCTGGAAACCACCCATGGCCGCGCGCAGGAAACCATGGCGGCGGTCGACGCCAATCTGACGGCGCAGGCCCTGTCGCTCAAATCGCTGATCGAGAGCGCGCAGGCTGGGATCGCGGCGACCAGCCAGTCGGCGCTCTCTACCCTGTCCCGCGATGGCGAAGCCGTCGAGGCCGAGCTGCGCCAGCGGGTCGAAGCGGCGATTGTGCAGATGCGTGAAGGCATCAGGCTGACGGACGATGGCGTCGCCCGCCAGACCGAGGCGCTGGAGGCGCTGATCGCCCGCTCTCGCAACAGCATCGCGGCCATTGGCGACGAAACCGTCACCAATCTCGCGGATCATGTGGGCGAGATCGAAAGCCGCCTGCACCAGATCAACGATCTGGTTGAGGGGCAGCGGGCGCTGGTCTTCGGCCTGCAGAGCAGCCTGGATGACGCGGTCGATTCCGCGCAATCCCGCTTCGCCGCGATGGAGCAGTCCGCGCTGGCCCGCAATGAGCGGCTGACCGAGGCGCTTTCCCGCCTGACGGTCGAAACGCAGCGCATCGACGCGGCGCTCGGCGCCGGGGGCCTGACCGCCGAAAAGCTGATCGGTAGCGCTGAAACGCTGATGCTGGCGCTCGATTCCAGCGTGCGCGAGCTCGACGAGACCTTCCCTGCGGCGCTCCAGCGCTTCAATGGGCGGATCGAGACGAGCCGTACCCTGCTCGACAGCGCCGCGCCCGAGATGGAGCGGCTGGAGGCCATATCCGAGGCGCTGCTGGGCCGCACCCAGGAAGCCGAGGAATTGCTGCGCGGCCAGGGCCGTCGCCTGACCGAATGGCTGGAAAGCACGCAGAGCGGCGTCGACGCCAATCGCGAACTGGTGGAAAAGCTGCGCACCGCGCTCAACAATGCGCATCAGGACGCCACCCGCATCACCGAAGGGGCCGGGCCATTGCTCGTCACTGCCCTGCTCCGGGTCAAGGACACTGCGGATCAGGCCGCCGAACGCGCCCGCCAGGCGCTGAGCCGCGCCATTCCCGAGGCGGCCCAATCGCTGGCCGACGCCAGTGAAGAGGCGATGCAGCGCGCCATCGGGGAAAAGGTCACGGCGCAGATCGAGATGGTCGCGCAGGTGGCCGAGGAGGCGGTGAAGGCTGCCCACCAGGCATCCGACCGCCTGACCCGCCAGCTTCTGACCATCGCGGACACCAGCGCCAGCGTCGAGGCGCGGATCGAGGAGGCCGAACGCGCCGCCGAAGATCGCGACCGCGACCATTTTGCGCGCCGCTCCGCGTTGATCATCGAATCGCTGAACAGCACGGCAATTGACGTGTCCAAGATCCTGTCCAACGACGTCACGGATTCGGCATGGTCAGCCTATCTGAAGGGGGACCGCGGCGTCTTCACGCGTCGGGCGGTGAAGCTGCTGGATGCAGGGGAATCCCGTGAAATCGCGTTGCATTACGACAATGATCCTGAATTTCAGGAGCATGTGAACCGCTATATCCATGATTTCGAATCGATGCTGCGGATCATCCTGTCGGCCCGCGACGGCAACGCCCTGGGCGTCGCGATCCTGTCGTCGGATATGGGCAAGCTCTATGTCGCGCTCGCCCAGGCGATCGAAAGGCTGCGGCAGTAAACGGCTGGCGGTGTGGCCAAGGAGATTTGGCGAGGCGCTTCGGAATTCAGGCGATACTCTGTTGCTGTCCCTGCTGTGGATTTGAGCGACACCATGGGGATGCGGCAGGGAGCTGTTTCCCCAACGCTTTGCCTATAGCTTGTCTACGGTTCAAACAGCGGGATGATCGCTAGCCTTCGGGATGTCTGTAGGACAGCAAAAAAGCGACATCACTTTCACGGCGATTTCCGGCCAATTTTAGCCATTAGGCGGAGCGTGCTCCTGCGAAGGCAGGAGCCCAGTCTGCCGTCTGTGGACCATCGCACCGTAAGAACTGGGCTCCTGCCTTCGCAGGAAGCACGGTTTACCCTGGGGCGAACATCAAACTCCGCTCTCTACCCGCATAGAAAAGGCCGGCGGATTGCTCCGCCGGCCCTTCCTGTTTCGCTTGAGGGCAGGACTTAGAAGTCCATGCCGCCCATGCCGCCCATGCCGCCGCCGGGCATGCCCATCGGCGCCTTGTCGTCGGCGGGCAGTTCGGCAATGGTCGCCTCGGTCGTGATCAGCAGGCCGGCCACCGAAGCGGCGTCCTGCAGCGCGGCGCGGACGACCTTGGTCGGGTCGATCACGCCAGCGGCGACGAGGTTTTCATAGGTGTCGGTCGCGGCGTTGAAGCCCTTGGTCTCGTCATTCTCGCGCAGCAGGTTGCCAGCGACAACGGCGCCATCGACGCCCGCATTCTGGGCGATCTGGCGCAGCGGCGCTTCGATGGCCTTGCGGATGATGTCGATGCCACGGGTCTGATCGTCGTTCGCACCCTTGAGGCCATCGAGAGCCTTGGTCGCGTACAGCAGAGCCGTGCCGCCACCGGGGACGATGCCTTCTTCAACGGCTGCGCGGGTCGCGTGCAGCGCGTCGTCGACGCGGTCCTTGCGCTCCTTGACTTCCACTTCGGTGGCGCCGCCGACCTTGATGACGGCCACGCCGCCAGCCAGCTTCGCCAGACGCTCCTGCAGCTTTTCGCGGTCATAATCGGACGTGGTGGTCTCGATCTGCGCGCGGATCTGCTCGGTGCGGCCCTTGATCGCTTCGCCATCACCAGCGCCATCGACGATGGTGGTGTTGTCCTTGTCGATCGTGATGCGCTTGGCGGTGCCGAGCATGCCGAGCGTGACGTTCTCAAGCTTGATGCCGAGGTCTTCCGAAATCACTTCGCCCTTGGTCAGGACGGCGATGTCTTCCAGCATGGCCTTGCGGCGATCACCGAAGCCAGGAGCCTTGACCGCAGCGACCTTCAGCCCGCCGCGCAGCTTGTTGACGACCAGGGTCGCCAGCGCTTCGCCTTCAATGTCCTCAGCGATGATCAGCAGCGGACGGCCCGACTGAACCACGGCTTCGAGGATCGGCAGGATCGACTGCAGGTTCGAGAGCTTCTTCTCGTGGATCAGGATGTACGGATCAGCCAGCTCGACAGCCATCTTTTCCGGGTTGGTGATGAAGTAGGGCGACAGATAGCCGCGGTCGAACTGCATGCCTTCCACGACGTCCAGTTCGAAGTCGAGACCCTTGGCCTCTTCCACCGTGATGACGCCTTCCTTGCCGACCTTCTCCATCGCTTCAGCGATCTTCTGGCCGACTTCGACGTCGCCATTGGCCGAGATGATGCCGACCTGAGCGACTTCCTGCGAACCGGAAACCGGCTTCGAGCGGGCCTTGACGTCTTCGACGACCTTGGCGACGGCGAGGTCGATGCCGCGCTTCAAATCCATCGGGTTCATGCCGGCGGCGACCGACTTCATGCCTTCGCGGACAATGGCCTGGGCCAGAACGGTCGCGGTGGTGGTGCCGTCACCGGCGATGTCGTTGGTCTTCGAAGCGACTTCGCGAACCATCTGGGCGCCCATATTCTCGAACTTGTCCTTCAGTTCGATTTCCTTGGCGACGCTGACGCCGTCCTTGGTGATGCGGGGGGCGCCGAAGCTCTTGTCGATGACGACGTTGCGGCCCTTGGGGCCCAGGGTCACCTTGACCGCGTCGGCCAGGATGTCGACGCCGCGCAGGATGCGCTCACGAGCGTCACGCGAAAACTTTACGTCCTTCGCTGCCATGATCTTTACCTCTCTTGAGAATTGCAAATCTTGCGAAGTTCACACCGTTGCTGGTGTCGGAAAATCGCGGAAAATAGGAATGGCCTTCCGGTTCGCAGCTTTACGCGACGACGCCCAGAATGTCCGATTCCTTCATGATCAGCAGGTCTTCGCCATCGACCTTGACCTCGGTGCCCGACCACTTGCCGAACAGAACGCGGTCGCCCGCCTTCACGTCCAGCGGGGTCACCTTGCCGTCTTCGGCCTTGATGCCGGTGCCGACGGCGACGATCTCGCCTTCCTGCGGCTTTTCCTTGGCGGTGTCGGGGATGATGATGCCGCCGGCAGTCTTCTCTTCCGCCTCGACGCGGCGGACGAGAACGCGGTCATGCAACGGACGAAATGCCATGTTGTGTGCCTTTCCCTCTTACGACGTTGAATGGGATCAGGTGGAACCGCCATGGACGGCGACTCCGGCTCCTTCTCCCGATGAACCCGTGCCTGTTAGCACTCCCGATCAAGGAGTGCCAGCGCCGTTTCATATGGACGGGGAAACCCGGCGATCAAGAGCCTCCCCGCAATTTTTTTGACTAGGCCGTTCCGGAATTCGGCGCGCCGGAGTCTGCGACGGCACCGCTAACAGATTTCCGTGCGGGTGGAGATGACCAAACTGTTGCCAAAATGCCTCTACGTGCAAAAAATGCGACAAAGTCAGGAGGATGGCGCCGGAATATTGCTTTACGAATATAAAACAGAACAGCAAGATTCCTTCGCCGGCGCCCCCGAACACCGGGACATCGGCAAAAGTCAGCGCGATGTCACGGCATTCCCAGACCGCGGCACGCGCCACAAAGGGGATATTCTGATGTCTATGATGAAGACATTCGCCCGGCTGCGTGATGGCGCGGCCCTTTCCGTATTTGCTCTAGCCAGCCTGAGCGCCGCGGCTCCTGCCCTTGCGCAAACGCCGCCGCAAAACTCCGCCGCGCCCGATGAGGGTGCAACCATCGTCGTCACCGGGTCGCTGCTAACCCGCGCGAATGCGGAAACGCCCTCACCGGTTAGCGTGATCACGGCCGAAACGCTGACGCGCGCGGGCGTCACCAACATGGCCGACGCGATCCGCCAGGCGTCGGCCGATGGCGCGGGCTCGATCGGCATCGGCTTCACCAGCGGCTTCTCGGCCGGCGGCTCCGCCGTTTCGCTGCGCAATCTGGGCGTTTCCTCGACGCTCGTGCTGGTCGACGGCCTGCGGTCCGCGAACTTCCCGCTCAGCGATGACGGCCACAATAGCTATGCCGACCTCTCCAGCATCCCGCAGGTCAATGTCGAGCGGGTCGAGGTGCTGAAGGACGGCGCATCGTCGACCTACGGCGCCGACGCGATCGGCGGCGTGGTGAACATCATCACGCGCAAGCAGTTCACGGGACTTGAAGGCGGCGCCGAGTCCGGCATCACGCAAGAGGGCGACGGCCAGAAATACCGCCTGCGCCTGCTGGCCGGCTATGGCGACTATGACAGCCAGGGTTGGAACGTCTATATCGGCGGCGAATATGAAAAGGGCGGCAAGGTCACGGCCAATTCGCGCGGCTTCCCGTTCAATACGCTGGACCTGACCTCCATCGGCGGCAGAGACAACAACCGCGCCGACGACACGCTGACCACCCCGACGACCAACGCCGTCGTCACGCGCGTCACCCAGACCGACCTCAACAATCCGCTGGCAGGCAGCGTCGCCAACGCCACGTCGCCGGCGATCTTCACTTCGCTGACGCCGCTCGCCAACTGTCCCTACGGCACCTTTTCGGAGAATACGACGTCGCGCATAGGCACGGCCTGCGCGCATGACCTTACCCGCGAATATGTCCAGATCCTGCCGAAGCAGGAACGCTATGCCGGCGTCGCCCGCCTCAGCTTCCGCCTGAGCGACGATATCGAGGGCTATGTCGCGGGCAGCTATTCGCACAACAAGGTCGACATTACCCTGTTGCCGCGCGGCATCCGGCAGAATCAGGCATTCGGCGGATCGCCGTCGACCTCGACGTCGAACCCCGGCATCGTGCTGCCCGTGTGGATCTGCCCATCGGGCGTCAACTGCGCCGATCCGGCAACGCCGGGCCGCACGCTGAACCCGAACAATCCCTATGCCGCTGCTTTCGCCAATAACCCCGCAGCCGGCGCGGCGCGCATCTACTATCTGTTCGGGGACGTGAAGTCGGGTTCGGTCCGCACCAACGAGCTGTATCGCATCACCAGCGGCCTCAACGGTACGTTCGGAGACAGCTGGAAGTGGAATCTGGAAGCGGGCTATTCGCGCGACGACCTGAAGCTCGTCCAGACGGGCTGGGCCAATCTCAACGGCCTCAAGCAGGCGATCAACACCGGATCCTACAACTTCGTCAATCCGAGTCTGAATTCGCAGGCCGTCCGTGATTCCGTGCTGCCGCCGATCACCTCGCTCTCGAACTCGAGCGAGTTCACCGTCGATGCGTCGCTCAGCCGCAGCCTGTTTACCCTGCCTGGCGGCGACCTCCAGGTCGCGGTGGGCGGGCAGTATCGCAAGGAGAAGCTGACCAACCGGAGCGCCAACCCGAACCTCGACGTTCCGGGCCTTTCGACCGCACAGGCCTATGGCAATCGTGATGTCTGGGCCGGCTATTTCGAAATCGACGCCCCGATCCTCGACTCCCTCGAAGTCAACGCATCGGGCCGCTACGACCATTATTCGGAAGGCTTCAGCCACTTTTCGCCCAAGTTCGGCGCGAAGTTCACCCCGATCAAGCAGATCGCGCTACGCGGCACCTATTCGGAGGGCTTCCGCGCCCCGACCTTCGCCGAGATCGATCCGCGCAGCTCCTTCTCGGGCTTCGTCGGCTACACGCCGGACGCGGCCTTCCGCGCCGCGCACCCCAATAATGCGACCTACACCACCACCTACTCGGTCGGTCGCGGCTTCGTGGGCAATCCCGACATCCAGCCGGAAACCTCGACCAGCTTCACGCTGGGCGCTGTGTTCCAGCCGACCAAAAGGATCAGCTTCACCGTCGATTATTTCCACGTGAAGAAGAAGGGACTGATCACGGCCGGGCCGTTGGCGGGTAGGGCAATCGATGCCTATTATTCGGTCGCAAACCAGAGCTTCGCCTCGGCGGCGGCGGCTTCGGCGGCTGGGTGCGCCGCCGTGGCCGCTGTCGGTGCGGGCTATTCGTGCAACGTCATCGACGGCGCCGATCCCTTCGCGCTCAACGCGCTGCCGCGTCTGTTGGTGGTCAACGCGCCTTATGTGAACTCGAACTTCGACGTCACCACGGGTCTGCAGTTCGGCGCCAATGCCGATTTCGACATCAACGACAATGTCCGGTTCCAGAGCCGTCTGGATTTGCAGGCGACGCTGAAGTTCAATCGCCACCTCGCCAGCGGCGAGGTTCAACGCTTCGCCGGCACGGTCGGCCCCGCCGATCTCTCGTCGGGCGGCGGCACGCCGAAGTGGCGCGGCAACTGGCAGAACACGCTGACCGTCGGTAAGGTCTCGCTGACCGCGACGACCTATTATGTCGGCAGCATGAAGGGCGTCGCGACCGATCAGGGCAACCTGGACACCTCGTGCGCGGCCACGCTCTATGGCGGCGGACCCGCCTTCTGCAAGATCAAGACCTTCGTCTACGCCGATCTGAACGCGACGGTGGAGGTGAACGAGAATTTCAGCTTCTTCGGCTTCATCGGCAACTTCACCAATGCCGGGGCGCCGCTCTATGCGAACACGCTCTATACGACGCAGCCTAACTATCTGGCCTCTTGGCACTTGCCGGGCCTGATCGGCCGGACTTACCGCGTCGGGGCGAACTTCAAGTTCTGATCCTCGACCAGGGGAAAGGAAGGGAAAAGGGGCGGCCTCCCTTGGGTCGCCCTTTTTTTCATGCGTTGATGATTGGGACGGGTCGACATTCAGGAGATGGCTTAGCTGAAAAATGGTGGTTTTCTGCGATCCTTGAACCGAGGCACGAGATTGGTTTCGGCGCAGCGTCTCAAATGCAAATGAGCGCCGGAAGCTCGGAAAATCGTCATTTGCAGCGCACCAGAACTGAATGTCGATCCGTCCCAAGACGAATAGGACGCGGACGGTGGTTGCGGTCCCCTGCGCAGCTTCCTACCTGCAGGCGACATGATCCATCAGCGGAGCAAGCCTGCATGAGCCAAGACTATATCCCGCCGCGCGTCTGGACCTGGGACAAGGAGAATGGCGGCGCCTTCGCCAATATCAACCGGCCGATCGCGGGGCCGACCCATGACAAGCCATTGCCGGTCGGCAAGCATCCGCTGCAGCTTTATTCGCTCGCCACGCCCAATGGGCAGAAGGTGACGATCCTGCTGGAAGAGTTGCTGGAGGCGGGCAAGGATGCGGAATATAATGCCTGGCTGATCCGCATCGGAGACGGCGACCAGTTCGGCAGCGGCTTCGTTTCGGTCAATCCGAACAGCAAGATCCCGGCGCTGATGGACCATGGCGTCTCGCCGCCCCGGCGGGTGTTCGAGTCGGGGTCGATCCTGGTCTATCTGGCGGAGAAATTCGGCGCTTTCCTGCCGGCCGATCCGGCCAAGCGGACGGAGACGCTCAACTGGCTGTTCTGGCAGATGGGCAGCGCGCCGTTGCTGGGCGGGGGTTTCGGGCATTTCTACGCCTATGCGCCGGAGAAGTTCGAATATGCGATCAACCGCTATGCGATGGAGGCGAAGCGGCAGTTGGACGTGCTGGACCGGCAACTGGCCGAGCATGAATATATTGCGGGGGATGAATATACGATCGCGGATATGGCGATCTGGCCCTGGTATGGCGGGGTGGCGCTGGGCCGCGCCTATGATGCGGCGGAGTTTCTCGATGTGCAAAGCTATAGGAATGTGCTGCGCTGGGCGGAGCAGATCGATGCGCGGCCCGCGGTGAAGCGGGGGCGGATGGTCAACAAGGCGAACGGGCCGCTGGAGGAGCAGTTGCACGAGCGGCATGATGCGGGGGATTTTGCCACGCGGACGCAGGATAAGCTGGAGGGGGCGGGTTGAGAGGGCTGTCCACGGGCTGGTATGATTGAGAGATTTTGAAGTTGTGTTTTGGGGTTGTTTCCTGCCATTCGCTCCCTCGTCACCCCGGACTTGATCCGGGGTCCCGCTTTCTTCTCTCGTCCGCGCCTAGCTCAAGGCAGCGGGACCCCGGGTCAAGCCCGGGGTGACGAAGGGCTAACGTCTGCAATTGGCCGACTGTTGGCCTGCGCACCTTACCCGGCAGCCTTGACGATCTCCGCCCAGGCGGCTTCGTCGATCACTTCTATGCCTAGCGCCGCCGCCTGTTTCAGCTTCGAGCCCGCGCCGGGACCGGCGACCACCAGGTCGGTCTTGGCGCTGACGGAACCGGCGGCCTTGGCGCCCAGCCTTTCGGCTTGCGCCTTGGCTTCGTCGCGGCTCATGGTTTCGAGCTTGCCCGTGAAGACGACGGTTTTACCCGTCACCGCGCTGGCGGTGGTTTCGACCACATAGTCGGGCGGCGCGACTTCGCTCAAAAGGTCGTTCCACACCTCCACATTATGCGGTTCGTGGAAGAAATCGGCCAGTGCATGGCCGACCGCCGATCCGACATTCTCGACACCGATATGTTCGGCAATCGCCTTGTCGAGCCGGTTGCGGAAGCGGCTTTCCTCCTCCCCCTCCGCAGCGACGGCGGCGTCGCGCAGGGCGATGATCTCCCCGGCAAGCGCATATATGGCCTCCAGCTTTGTGTAGCGTTTCAGCAGGTCGCGGGCCGTCACCGCGCCGACATGACGGATGCCGAGGCCAAAGAGCAGGCGCGCCGCGTCGGGGCGGCGTTTTGCCTCTATCGCGGCGAGGAGGTTGTCGACGGATTTCTCCTTCCAGCCCTCCCGGCCCAGCAGGTCCGGGCGGTGGGATTTGAGCCGGAAGATGTCGGCGGGTTCGGTGATCCAGCCGAGATCGAGAAATTCCTCTATGCTCTTTTCGCCCAGCCCTTCGATGTCGAGCGCGGCGCGGCTGACGAAATGACGGAGCCGCTCGAAACGCTGGGCGGCGCAGATCAGGCCGCCGGTGCAGCGAATGTCGACCTCGCCCTCTTCGCGCACCGCTTCCGAATGGCAGACGGGGCAATGGTCGGGGAAAGCGAAGGGGGTGCGCGGCTCGTCGCGGGTGAGGTTGTCGACCACCTGCGGGATGACGTCGCCTGCGCGCTGCACGACGATGCGGTCGCCGGGGCGGACGCCCAGCCGCTCGATCTCATCGGCATTGTGCAGGGTGACGTTGGACACGACGACGCCGCCGACGGTGACGGGGGTCAGGCGGCCGACGGGGGTCAACTTGCCGGTGCGGCCGACCTGGATGTCGATGGATTCCAGCGTGGTCTGGGCGCGTTCGGCGGGGAATTTATGGGCAATGGCCCAACGCGGGGCCTTCGCGACGAAGCCGAGGCGTTGCTGCCAGTCGAGCCGGTCGACCTTGTAGACCACGCCGTCAATGTCGAAGGGCAGGTCGGCGCGGGCGGCTTCGATGGCGCGATAATGGGCGATGAGGGCTTCGAGCGTGTCGACGCAGGCCAGACGGTCGGAGACGGGCAGGCCCCAGCCTGCGATCGCCTGCATGACGCCGAGCTGGGTTTCGGCGGGGACGGCGCTGACCTCTCCCCA
The DNA here is from genome assembly GCF_013375535.1 of Sphingobium sp. 15-1. GTDB lineage: Bacteria > Pseudomonadota > Alphaproteobacteria > Sphingomonadales > Sphingomonadaceae > Sphingobium > Sphingobium aromaticivastans. The sequence continues at coordinate 310,316 of NZ_JABXJG010000001.1, read as the reverse complement.
GCCATGGGCGAGGAAGCGCAAGGGGCGGCTGGCGGTGACGGTGGCGTCCTTCTGGCGCAGCGAACCGGCGGCGGCGTTGCGGGGGTTGGCGAACTGGCGGGCCTTTTCCGGGTCGTCGGCTTCGGCGGCGAGGCGCGCGTTGAGGGCCACGAAATCCGCCTTGGCCATGTAGACTTCGCCGCGGACTTCGAACAGGTCGGGGATGGCTTCGCCGGTCAGGCGCTGCGGGATGTCGGGGATGGTGCGGACATTGGCGGTAACGTCCTCGCCGGTCGTGCCGTCGCCCCGCGTGGCGGCGAGGACCAGTTCGCCTCTCTCATAGCGCAGCGAGCAGGACAGGCCGTCGATCTTGGGTTCGGCGGTGAGCGCAACGGGAGCGTCTTCGGGGAGCGCGAGGAAGCGGCGGACGCGGGCGATGAATTCGGCAATGTCCTCGTCTGAAAAGCCGTTGTCGAGACTCATCATGCGGGCGGCGTGCTGGACCTTCCTGAGCGCGGAGGTGGGCGCGGCGCCGACCTGGGCGTTGGGGGAATCGCTGCGGATAAGGTGCGGGAAGGCGGCTTCCAGCGCGTTATTCTCGCGGACCAGCGCGTCATAATCGGCGTCCGCGATCTCCGGCTCGTCCTGATCGTGATAGAGGCGGTTGTGGCGCGTGATCTCCCGCGCCAGGCGCATCAGGCGGTTGGCGGCTTCGGCTTCGGTCATTTGCGTGGGATCGGTCATGCGCTGTCTTTAGCGCCCAGCTTTGCCGCCGGGTAGCGTCAATTCTGGCGGTGTTGCATGTCAGACCCCCGCGACGGGCACGGTTTCGAAACGCTGGGGGAAGCCGGCGATGATCGGGCGGGCCTTGGCGATGGCGGCCCGGACGGCGGGGAGCTTGAGCGAGGCCATATGGCTTTCGCGGCTGTCCCAGACTTCGGTGATCCAGAGGGCGTCGGGATTGGCCGTGTCGAGCGCGATGACGTAGGAAAGGCAGCCGGGCATGGCGCCGGTCGCTTCCCGGAGAGTGCCGAGCAGTTCTTCGCGTTGGCCGGGCTGAGCGAGCATCTGGCCTATAAGGCCGAATTTGGGTTTTGCCTCCTGCGCGGCGGCGGGGATGGCGCTGGTTGCGAGGCTGGCGGCGGTCAGGGTGAGCATGTCGCGGCGGTTGAGGGACGTGGGGGAGCGTTGCGCATTTTCCCCTCCACCAGCCTTTGGCTGCTCCCCCTCCCCATCTGTCGGTGGGGAGGATTTTTTGTGTGCGCTCATCAGTCGCCTCCTACACTTTCTCCAGCAGCCTTTCCGCCTGGGCGCGCGCTTCCGCCGTGATCTCCGCGCCGGAGAGCATGCGGGCGATTTCCTCGCGGCGTTCGCCGTCGCTGAGCGCATGGACGCCAGTGCGGGTGACGGTGCCGTCGCTCGATTTGGCGATCAGCATATGGTCTGCGCCGCGTGCCGCCACTTGCGGGCTGTGAGTGACGACGAGGATCTGGTTGGTCCGCGACAGGCGGGACAGGCGCTCCCCGATGGCGGAGGCGACGGCGCCCCCTACCCCGCGGTCGATCTCGTCGAAGATCAGCGTGTCCGCGCCGCCCTGCTCCGCCAGCGCGACCTTGAGCGCGAGGATGAAGCGGGACAGTTCGCCACCGCTGGCGATCTTGACCAGCGGGGCGAAGGGCGCGCCGGGGTTGGTGGAGATTTCGAATTCCACCCGGTCCATGCCGTGGGCGCCCCATTGCCCCTCCTCCTGCGGCGCGACCACGGTGCGGAAGCGGGCGGCGTCCAGCTTCAGCGGGGCGAGTTCGGCGGCGACGGCGGCGTCGAGCTTTCCGGCCGCCATTTGGCGTTCGGCGGAGAGGGCCTGGGCGGCGGTGCGATAGGCGGCGGCCCTGCCCTTCACCTCGGCTTCGAGGGCGGCGAGATGTTCCTCTCCGCCTTCGATTGCGGCCAGTTTCGCGGCCATGTCGTCGCGCAGGGCGGCGAGATCGTCGGGCTGGACCTGATGTTTGCGGGCGAGGCCGCGCAGGTCGAACAGGCGGGTCTCTATGGCGTCGAGCCGGGCGGGATCGAAGCTGAGCGCTTCGGCGGCTTCGTTGAGGCGGTCCTCGGCTTCGCTCGCCTCGATCACGGCGCGGTCGAGGGCGGCGAGGACTTCGGCCAGCGGTTCATATTCACCGACGATGCGGTCGAGGCGGCGGGCGGCCTGGCGCAATTGGGCGAGCCCGCCGTCGGAGCCGGTGAAGCATTCGGTGACGGCGGAGAGGTCGTCGGAGAGGCGCGCGCCCTTCTGCATGGTGGCGCGCTCTTCGGCCAGCATCGCTTCCTCGCCGGGTTCGGGCACGAAGCGGGTGAGTTCTTCCACCGCATGGGTCAGGTAATCGCGGTCGCGGGCGGCGCTTTCGACGCTGGCGCGGCTTTCCGCGAGGCGGTCGGCGGCGGCGCGCCAGGCGTGATAGGCGTGGGCGACCGCGCCCGCATCGCAGCGGCCATAGGCATCGAGCAAGGCGCGATGGCCACGCGGGTTGAGCAGGCCGCGATCGTCATGCTGGCCGTGGATTTCGACCAGCGCGCTGCCAAGGTCGCGCAGCAGCGCCGCTGAGCAAGCCTGGTCGTTGACGAAGGCGCGGCTGCCGCCGTCGGCCTTGACCGTGCGACGGATGATGAGCGGCTCGCCCGGTTCCAGGTCGATGCCATTGTCCGCCAGCAGGTCGGTTGCGCGGTGATCGGTGCGGGGCGCCTCGAACGTGGCGGTGACGCTGGCCTGCGCCTCTCCGGTACGGACGAGGCCGCTGTCGGCGCGGGCGCCCAGCGCGAGGCCGAGCGAATCGAGCAGGATCGACTTGCCCGCCCCGGTCTCGCCGGTCAGCACGCCGAGGCCGGACCCGAAATCCAGGTCTAGCGCCTCGATCAGCACGACGTTGCGGATGGACAGGGCAGTCAGCAAAGGCGAGCGACTCCCCCCTCCCGCAGGCGGGAGGGGCCGGGGGTGGGTGCACCGCGCCAGCGGCGCTTCTTTCAACGCTAGGGCGGAACGCTCGCTTCGCTCGCGGCCCACCCCTAACCCCTCCCGCTTGCGGGAGGGGGACCAGATTATGCTTTATTGGGATGTTCGCGCATCAGCTTGTAGCTGCGCTCATACCATTTCGAACCCGGATAATTCTTGCCCAGCACGGCGGCCGCCTTCTGCGCTTCGGCGGGGATGCCGAGCGAGAGATAGCTTTCCACCAGACGCTCCAGCGCCTCGGGGGTGTGGGTGGTCGTCTGATATTTGTCGATCACCGTGCGGAAGCGCAGCGTGGCGGCCAGCCACTGGCCACGGCGCTGGTAGAAGCGGCCGATCTCCATCTCCTTGCCGGCAAGGTGGTCGTTGACGAGGTCGAGCTTCAACCGGGCATCGGCGGCATAGCGCGTGTCGGGATAGCGGCGGATCAGCTCGCCCAGCGCGTCCAGCGCTTGGCTCGTGATCTTCTGGTCGCGGGTGACGTCGGCAATCTGCTCATAATAGCAGAGGGCGATCAGATAATAAGCGTAGGGCGCGTCCTTGTTGCCGGTGTGGATCGACAGGAAGCGCTGCGCCGCGCCGATCGATTCCGGATAATCCTTGTTCATATAATAGCTGAAGGCGGACATGAGCTGCGCCCGGCGCGCCCAGGGCGAATAGGGGTGCTGGCGCTCCACCTCGTCGAACAGGGCGGCGGCGAGCTTGTATTGGCCGCGATCCAGCCGGTATTTGCCCGCATTATAGAGCGTGGACACGTCGCGCGCGACATATTGGGTGTCAGCCTTGTTCTTCGACGTGGCACATCCGGCGAGAAGTGCGGCAAGCAGAAGCGGTGCGGTAGCCGCGCCGATGCGCGTCATGGTTTTCGTCAGCATGGCCGGGTCATAGCCGAGCGAATGCGCCTCGCCAAGCGGCAGAATGGTGGGAGGGGGTCACTATGCGCGGCCGGGCAGGTCCAGCCGGGCCGTCGCGCCGCCCCGCGCCGAGGAACGGAGCGAGAAGCGCCCGTTCAACTGCTCCGCCAGCGCGTTGGAAATCCGAAGGCCCAGGCTCTGGTTGAAGCCGGGGTCGAAATCGGCCGCGAGTCCCTTGCCATCGTCGGTGACGTCCAGGGTGATCGCGCCGTCCGCGACGTTCAGGCCGATATGGATGCTGCCGGGGCGGTGCGGCAGGCCATGTTCGATCGCGTTGTTGACCGCTTCCGTGACGATCAGGGCCAGCGGCACGGCGATGTCGGGTTCGAGAATCAGGTCTTCCGGCGCGTCGATGTGCAGGGCGATGTCATCGCGGCCGCTCGCCTCCACCACATCGGCGGTCAATGTCATCAGGAAGGCGCGGATATTCTGGCCCTCGCCCGATGGGTTGTAGAGGGCGCGGCTGATGCGGCCGACCAGCGCCAGCCGGGCCGAGGCGTCGTCCAGCGCGCGGCGAGCCAGATCATGATCGACATGGCGCCGCTGGAGCGAGAGCATGGCGGCCACCACCTGGAGATTGTTGGATACGCGATGCTGGAGTTCGTGGAACAGCAATTCGCGGTTTTCCGCCAGGACGCGGCTGCGTTCGCGCTCCACCGCCAGGTTGAAATTCGCCTTCTGCATCAGATGGATCAGGGCGATGTCGACCGCGACGACGGCGCCGTAGAAGCATAGCGCGACGATCACGCTGGGATGGAAGGAGAAGTCCATGCGCGGCGGAATGAAGAAATACCAGGACAGCAGGCCGCAAAGCACGCCCGCATAGATGCCCGGCCGCACGCCGAACAGGAAGGACGACAGGATGACGGCGGGGAAGAAGGAAACGAAGGGATAGCCGACTGGCATGGCGATTTCCGCCGCGCTGCGGATCGCGAGCGCAGTCAGGCAGAAGGCCGTGGTCAGGACATAGGCTTGCCAGGGCCGTCGCAGGACAAGCGGCAGGCGCTCCACGAATCTTTCGTTCCTGCGCTGCATCTGTCCCCCCGAACCCTTTGTTACAATATCATAACTTCCACCGCTGCCAATTGATGGAAATCAGGAAAAGGGTCGACTCATCGAAAAAGGGCGCCCGGATGATCCGGACGCCCCTTTTCCTTCCGACCTATGCGGCCGCGATCAGTCCTGGGTCAGGAAGTCGGGCAGGCCGGCGTTGCCGCCATCATCGTCCCCGCCCCCATTACCACGGCCTTCGCTGCGCGGGCCACGGTCACGGCGCGGGCCGCGATCGCCGCCCCTGTCGCCACCGCGTCCGCCACGATCGCCGCCGTCACGGCGCGGGCCACGGCCGCGATCGCCCCGATCCCCACGACCTTCGCCGCGATCACCACGGGGTTCGCGGGGTTCGCGCGGCGGACGGGTGTCCTCCAGCTCCTCGCCGGTTTCCTGATCGACGACGCGCATCGACAGGCGAACCTTGCCGCGCGGGTCGATCTCGAGGACCTTGACCTTCACTTCCTGGCCTTCGGAGACGACATCGGTCGGCTTTTCGACGCGCTCATTCTTCATTTCGGAGACGTGGACGAGGCCGTCCTTGCCGCCCATGAAATTCACGAACGCACCGAAGTCGACGATGTTGACGACCTTGCCGGTGTAGATCTTGCCGACTTCCGCTTCCTCGACGATGCCGAGAATCCACTTCTTGGCGGCTTCGATCTGGGCGATGTCGGACGAGCTGATCTTGATGATGCCCTCGTCGTCGATATCGACCTTGGCGCCGGTTTCCGCGACGATCTCACGGATGACCTTGCCGCCGGTGCCGATGACGTCGCGGATCTTCGACTTGTCGATCTGGATCGTCTCGATGCGCGGGGCGTGCGCCGACAATTCGGTGCGGGTCGAGGACAGCGCCTTGCTCATCTCACCCAGGATATGGGCGCGGCCTTCCTTGGCCTGACGCAGCGCGACTTCGAAGATTTCCTGCGTGATGCCGGCAACCTTGATGTCCATCTGCATGGTGGTGATGCCCGCTTCGGTACCGGCCACCTTGAAGTCCATGTCGCCCAGATGATCCTCGTCGCCCAGAATGTCGCTGAGGACAGCGAATTTGGAGCCTTCCAGGATCAGGCCCATGGCGATGCCCGACACCGGACGCTTCAGCGGAACGCCCGCGTCCATCATCGAGAGCGAACCGCCGCAGACCGTCGCCATCGAGGACGAGCCGTTGGACTCGGTGATGTCGGACAGAACGCGGATGGTGTAGGGGAACTCGTCCTTGGTCGGCAGGACCGGGTGCAGCGCGCGCCATGCCAGCTTGCCATGGCCGACTTCGCGACGGCCCGGCGCGCCGAAGCGACCGACTTCACCGACCGAATAGGGCGGGAAGTTATAGTGCAGCATGAAGCTTTCATAATGAACGCCGGTCAGGCCGTCGATCATCTGCTCGGCGTCCTTGGTGCCCAGCGTGGTGGTGCAGATCGACTGCGTCTCGCCACGGGTGAACAGGGCCGAACCATGGGTACGCGGCAGGAAGCCGACCATCGCCTCGATCGGGCGGATCTGCGTCGTGGTGCGGCCGTCGATGCGCTTGCCGTCCTTCAGGATGGCGCCGCGGACGATTTCGGCTTCCAGCTTCTTGGTGAGCTTGATGCCGGCCATGACGGTCTGGGCATCGAGGCCGTCGGCCGCGAACTGGGCCTTCGCCTTGGCGCGGGCTTCGTTGAGCGCGTTGGAGCGGGCCGACTTGTCGGTCAGCTTGTAGGCGGCGGTGATGTCCTTGCCGATCAGCTTCTTGAGCTTCTTCTTGAGGTCATCCAGATCATCGCCCTTGGCGACGTCCCACGGGTCCTTCGCGGCCTTTTCAGCGAGGTCGATGATCGCGTTGACGATCTTCTTGCTGGCTTCGTGGGCGAACAGGACGGCGCCGAGCATGACGTCTTCCGACAGTTCCTTGGCTTCGGATTCGACCATCATCACGGCATTGCCGGTGGCGGCGACGACCAGGTCGAGTTCGCCGGTCTTCACTTCGTCCAGCGACGGATTGAGCTGATATTCGCCATCCTTGTAGCCGACGCGGGCAGCGCCGATCGGGCCAAGGAAGGGAACGCCCGACAGGGTCAGCGCGGCCGAAGCGGCGATCATCGCGACGATGTCCGGCTCGCTTTCGCCATCGAAGCTCAGAACCTGAGCGATGACGTTGATTTCGTTGTAGAAACCTTCGGGGAACAGCGGGCGGACCGGACGGTCGATCAGGCGGGAAACCAGCGTTTCCTTTTCCGTCGCGCCACGCTCACGCTTGAAGAAGCCGCCCGGAATGCGACCGGCGGCCGAATATTTTTCCTGATAGTGGACGGTCAGCGGGAAGAAATCCTGTCCTTCCTTCACCGACTTGGCGGCGGTCACGGCGCACAGCACCACCGTCTCGCCATAGGTCGCCAGCACGGCGGCGTCGGCCTGACGCGCAATACGGCCGGTTTCGAGCGTGAGGGTCTTGCCGCCCAGCTCGATTGATACCTTCTTTACATCGAACATTGGTTTTTTCCTTCGCCCGCCTGGCCCTATTGCCGGGCGGGGCCTGTGTTGCGCGCTATCCGGCACGCGGCGGTTTCGGAGCATCGTGTGGCTCCGGTTTCGAGGGATTGCGCCGGATTGCACAACCTCCCCAGCATCGTGTTCCTGCGACCCGAAGGGCGGCGATAGCCAACGCAGGAACCCAGTTCGGACCTTGGAACTGGGCTCCTGCCTACGCAGGAGCACGGCAGCTCCAAACCCCAGAATCGGAAACGGCCCCGCTGGGGGGCCGTCCCTTCTTTAGCAGACTTACTTACGCAGGCCCAGCTTGGCGATGAGGTCGGTGTACCGCGCCCCATCCTTCTTCTTCAGATAGTCCAGCAGCGAACGGCGCTTGTTGACCAGCATCAGCAGGCCGCGACGGCTGTGGTTATCCTTGTGGTGACCCTTGAAATGCTCGGTCAGGTTCGAAATGCGCTCCGAAAGGATCGCAACCTGGACTTCCGGCGAACCGGTGTCGCCTTCGGCGCGGGCATGTTCCTTGATCAGCGCTTCCTTGCGCTCAGCAGTAATCGACATCGGCTTCCTTTCATAACATCTAGAGATTGAAGCCGCGCACCACCCGGATTTCCCTAAGGGTTTCTGGGCCACTGGACTCCACCAGCGCGACGGGCACATCACCCTCCATCGCCAGCATGAGACCGGTATGCGGTTTCCCGACCAGCACCTTCCCCTGTCGGAGAGCCAGCGCTTCATCGGGAGAGACTGCAAGAGCCGGGATGTCGTCCAGCCCTGCGGTCAACGGCAGCATAAGACCACCGAAGCCGCCGCCCCTAGCAGCTTCGTCCAATTTGTCCAGCGAAATCGCGGATTCCAGGGTGAAAGGACCGGCCTTGACGCGGCGGAGCATGGTGACATGGCCGACCGTGCCCAGCGCGAGCGCGATGTCGCGGGCGAGGGAGCGGATATAGGTGCCCTTGGAAACATGGGCGCGGAGGGTGATTTCGTTGATCTCTGCTCTGCCATCCTCCTCTCCAGGCTTCGCTAGCCCCTGGGGCGAGGATAGGGTGAGGTCATGGATCGTCACGCTCCGCCTCTTCATCTCGACCTCCTCCCCCTTGCGGGCGAGGTCGTAGGCGCGTTGACCGTCGATCAGGATGGCGGAATAAGCCGGGGGAGCCTGCTCGATCGGGCCTGTGAAGCGGGGCAATATCGCCTCCACATCCGACAGCGTCGGGCGATGGTCGCTGGTGGCGATTTCCTTGCCTTCCAGGTCCAGCGTATCGGTCTGGACGCCGAAGCCTATGGTGAAATCGTAGATCTTGTCGCTGTCCAGCATCCGTCCGGCAAGCTTGGTCGCTTCCCCGATCGCCACCGGCAGCACGCCGGTCGCCAGGGGATCGAGCGTGCCGCCATGGCCGACCTTCCACTTGCCCGCGCCACTCTGGCGCAGCGCGCGCTTCACCGCGCTCACCGCCTGGGTGGAACCAAGGCCATGGGGTTTGTCGAGGATGATCCAGCCGTGCATGGCGGCGCGCTCTAGCCGTCCGATGGCCTGTTGTCAGCCCTTGTTGGGCCGCACGGCATCTGACAACGGGTCAATGGCCGGAGCGCCGTTCCACGAAATGGCGGCGGCAGAGCGCGACATAACGGTCATTGCCGCCGATTTCGGTCTGCTCGCCTTCGCGGATCGGGCGCCCCTGCGCATCGACGCGCAGGTTCATGATCGCCTTGCGCCCGCAATCGCAGATCGTCTTGATCTCGGTCAGCGTGTCGGCCAGGCCGAGCAACGCCGCGCTGCCGCCGAATAATTGCCCCTGGAAATCCGTGCGGATGCCATAGCAGAGCACCGGAATGCTGAGCCGGTCGCACACCGCCGCAAGCTGCCACACCTGATCTTCGCTCAAAAATTGCGCTTCATCGATCAGCACGCAGGACAGGGCCGTCAGCCCGTGCTGGACGGCAATGGCGGCGAACAGATCGGTATCGGCGCCGAACAGATGCGCCTGGGCCTCCAGCCCGATGCGCGAGACGATCCGGCCCTGGCCGTAGCGGTCATCGATCGCGGCGGTCCAGAGCATGGTTTGCATGCCGCGCTCGCGATAGTTGAAGCTGGATTGCAGCAGGGTCGTCGATTTGCCCGCATTCATCGAGCTATAATAGAAATAGAGCTTGGCCATCGGCGTGGCTTTCAACGCGCCAGAGGCGCGATCTGCTTGAGGAAGCGGACCAGCGCGTCGGCCAGGGCGATGCGCTTGTCGGAGAAGCTGTGGTCGGTCGGCCAGACCATCAGCCGCGTGTCCGGATTGGCGGACTGCGCGTCGGCAGTGACCTTGCGCGCCATGGCGCCGATGCCGCGCTCCGCCCCGATGATGGTGAGCGGGCGGCGGCCATAGCCGACCAATTGACGGCCAAGGTCGAATTTCTCGGTCTTGCCCCGGATTTCGGCAGTCAGGCTGTCATAGCTGGCGCCTTGCAGGGGTGGCAGGTCGCTGGCGACTTCGGCTTTCCAGGCGGCCTCGCCCTGCGGGGTCGAGAGGGCGGCGACGGTTTCGGCCGGGTCCCACGGGTCGATCAGGAACAGGCCAGCGACACGGGGTTCGGCGGCGGCGACATCGGCGGCCATGAAGCCGCCCATGCTGTGGCCCACGACCACGATGGCGCTGGTGTCGATGCGATATTTGGCGACGGCGGCGGATTGCTGAAGATATTGCAACGCGTTCCACGCATCTTCCGAGGCGTGGGTGAAGGAGAAGCTGCCGGGGCTGCCCCAGGAGCCGCGATAGTGGAGGGTCAGGACATTCCATCCGGCGCGGCGGGCGGCCTGGGCGAGATCGAGATTCTGCTCATTGCCGGGGAAGCCGTGGAGGAGGAGCAAAGTCGGGTGAAGGCCCGAACCGGCGGCGGTGTAGAGGACCGCGTTGAGCGCGCCGTCTTCCGAGGGGATGGTGAAGGCGCTCATGCCGGCGGGATAGGCGGCGTCGGGAGCCGGATCGGTGGTGACGGCGGGGTGGACCGGCGCTTCCTTGGCGGCGGCGGGCGTGGCCAGGGCCAAAAGCGCGGTTGCGACTATGCCGGTTCTTTTCATCAGCCCTGCCCCTTGCCTTGCCTGCGGGAGAGACGCTGTTAGCCGGGCTGCGCCGTCGCGTCGATGGGATAGAAGGGTGAAGATGCTTCCATGATCCGAGAGGCGGTGCGAATTAAGGTTATAAATATGGGATGATGTATGGGAGTTTGGCTTCGAGACGGAAAATTGGGCGGAGAGCGGATAGTCTGAGTGCGGCCCTCTCCCTAGGCCACGCCGTGCTCCTGCGAAGGCACTCGAACGAGACGAGTGGCTCGCGAGAGTCCAGTTCAGACGGTGCGATGATCCATTATAGGGCGGGACTGGGCTCCTGCCTTCGCAGGAGCACCGCGCGCTTAATGGCTGAGAGTGGCCATCTCAGGCCAAATCTCCACGCGCCTTAGATTCCTACATTAGCTTGCACCGCTTGCCAGATTAGGGAAGCGGCGCGCTTATTCGTCCTCGCCCTCGGGCTGCTCCAGATCTGGGGCGACCTTGGGGTCGCGGAGCAGCTTGTCGATATGGCTGCCTTCGTCGAAGCTCTCATCCGCGAGGAATTTGAGCCTGGCAGCATATTTCAGGCGGACGCGGGTCGCGACTTCGCGCTGGAGATAGGCGGTGTTCGTGCGCAGCGCCTTCAGCACCGCCTCTTCATCCTGGCCGAGCAGCGATTTGATGAAGACGGTCGCATGGCGCAGGTCGGGGGACATGCGGACTTCGGTGACGCTCACCACATGATTGGCGAGGACGTCATCATGCACGTCGCCGCGCTGGAGGATGTCGGACAGGACATGGCGCACCTGTTCGCCCACGCGGAGGAGGCGGACGGAGGGGCCTTCGGATTGTTGGGCCATAGCCTAAATCTCCCCCCTCCCGCGGGCGGGAGGGTGTTTTGGGTCGGTCAAGCCCCCGGCTTGACCTAAACAGCGCAAGGCGCTGTTTACCCAAAACCGGGGTGGGTGCGACTGCGGTGGCAATCGCTTCTGGGGCCAGGCCCGAGGCTCGCTTCGCTCGCGCCCACCCCTAACCCCTCCCGCTTGCGGGAGGGGGACTTTGACTGTGTTAGAGCGTGCGGGCGCGTTCCTCGACCTCGAACAGTTCCAGCGTGTCGCCGGGCTTGATGTCGTTCGTGTCCTGAAGGACCGCACCGCACTCCATGCCGGCGCGGACTTCGGAAACGTCGTCCTTGAAGCGGCGGAGCGAGGCGATGTGGGTGCGCGACACGATGACGTCGTCGCGGGTAAGGCGCGCCGACAGACCCTTGCGGATGATGCCGTCGAGGACGAGGAGCCCTGCCGCCTTGTCCTTCTTGCCCGCCGGGAAGACCTGAAGCACCTCGGCGCGGCCGACGATGGTTTCGATGCGTTCCGGCGCGAGCTGGCCCGCCATTTCGCCGCGAACCTCTTCGAGCAGGTCGTAGATCACGTCATAGTAGCGCAGCGAGATCTTCTCGCGCTCCGCCAACTGACGCGCCTTGGCGTTGGGACGGACATTGAAGCCGATCAGCGGCGCGCGGCTGGCGGCGGCCAGCGTGACGTCGCTTTCGGTGATCGCGCCGACGCCCGAATGCAGGATGCGGACCTTGATCTCGTCGGTCGAGATGCGGTTCAGCGACGACACGATCGCTTCGACGGACCCCTGCACGTCGCCCTTCACCACCACCGGATATTCGATGACGGTGGTGTTCAGTGCCGAGAACATATGTTCAAAGCTGGTCGGGGCGGCCGTGGTGCGCTTCTTGGTCGCTTGTTCCTGACGGTAGGCGGCGACTTCGCGGGCGCGGGCCTCATTCTCGACCACGGTGAGCTGATCGCCCGCCAGCGGAACGCCCGACAGACCCAGAACCTCGACCGGGGTCGAGGGACCAGCGGTCTTCACATTCTGGCCCTTGTCGTTGATGAGGGCGCGAACCTTGCCGCTTTCGGCGCCGATGACGAAGGTGTCGCCCACCTTCAGCGTGCCCTTGCGGACCAGCACGGTGGCGACAGCGCCGCGGCCCTTGTCGAGCTGCGCCTCAATCACATTGCCTTCGGCCTGGCGATCGGGGTTGGCGGTCAGTTCCATGACTTCGGCCTGGAGCAGAATCTTCTCGATCAGCTCGTCCAGACCCGTCTTCTTGAGCGCGGAAACCTCCACGTCCTGGACGTCGCCGCCCATATCCTCGACCACGATTTCCTCGCTCAGCAGGCGCTCGCGCACCTTCTGCGGATTGGCTTCGGGCTTGTCGCACTTGTTGATCGCCACGATCATCGGGACGCCAGCCGCCTTGGTGTGGTTGATGGCTTCGATGGTCTGCGGCATCAGCCCGTCATCGGCCGCCACCACCAGGATGACGATGTCGGTGACGTTGGCGCCGCGCGCACGCATTTCCGAGAAGGCCTCGTGGCCCGGCGTGTCGAGGAAGGTGATGACGTCGCCCGACTTGGTCGTCACCTGATAGGCGCCGATATGCTGGGTAATGCCGCCGCTTTCGCCCGCGACCACATCGGTCCCGCGCAACGCGTCGAGCAGCGAGGTCTTGCCGTGGTCGACATGGCCCATGATGGTCACGACCGGCGCGCGAGGCTTCAGCGTTTCGGGCGCGTCGACCTCGCCGTCCATGCCGATTTCGACGTCGGCGTCGGACACGCGCTGGATGCGGTGGCCGAATTCCTCGACCAGCAGCTCCGCCGTATCCTGATCGATCGGCTGGTTGAGCGTGACGGCGGTGCCCATCTTGAACAGGGCCTTCACCAAGTCCGCGCCCTTTTCGGCCATGCGGTTGGCGAGTTCCTGAACGGTGATGCTTTCCGGCACCACCACGTCGCGGCTCTGCTTTTCGCGGGGCTGGCTACCACCGGAATAATGGGCGCGGCGTTCCTTTTCGCGGGCGCGCTTAAGCGCCGCAAGGCTGCGGGCGCGGGCGCTGTCGTCATCTGACAAAGCGCGGGTGACGGTCAGCTTGCCGGCCTGGCGGCGATTGTCGTCGCCGCGCTTGGCGCGATCGGGCTTGGCCGGTTCGGGGCGCTTGACCGGCGCGACCGGCGTGAAACGGCGCGGCGGCGGCATGGCGCCGGTCGTCACGGCCGGCTTCTGCTCGGCGGCGGGCGCCGCATCCTCGGCCGTGGGGGCGGCCTCGGCGGCTGGTTCCGGCGCGGCGGGGGCCTTGGCGGCATCCTCGGCGGCCCTGGCCTGTTCCTCGACCTGGCGCGCAGCCTCCACCTCGGCGGCTTCGGCGGCCACGCGATTTTCCTCGGCGCGGCGCTTTTCCTCCTCGGTCGCGGCGAGGCGCTGGGCGTCCTCGCGGCGGCGGGCGTCTTCCAGCGCGGTCATGCGGGCTTCTTCCGCCTCGCGCAGCAGCTTCGCCTGCAATTCCTGACGCGACATCAGGCTCTGCGGCGGGGCCGGGCGCGCAGGGGCGGCGGGCTGCGGCGCGCGAGTCTGCTGCGGCGCGGGCGCGGGCGCTGCCGGAGCGGCGGCGGGCGCGGGCGTGGGATCGGCCTGCGGCTCAGGCGCAGCGTGACCGGCTTCGCCCGGCTTGCCCAGGATGCGGCGCCGCTTCACCTCAACCACGACCGTATTCTTGCGGCCATGGCTGAACTGCTGCTGCACCTGACCGGACTCGACCGTGCGCTTGATCCCCAGCGGCTTGCGGCCCAGAACCGGCTTGTCTTCCTTGCTGTCACTCATACGACTGAACTATACCCTTCACATCAACCCGGCCGGTAAGGCCCGCCGGCGCCTTCATATTCCAACAGCTTGCGTCAGGCGCCCAGCGCACCAGCGGAGTCCCGCTCCCCATGCACCGGCGCCCCGTTAGCGCAACCCAGATAGCTTTCCAAGCGGCCTATGGCCGCACGCAGACGCGACGCCGCACGCGAGTCGGTCACTGCGATATGGACGACATTGTCCCGCCCCATTGCCATAGATAGGGCGTGTCGGTCCACAGGCAAGACGATGCCCGCCAAATCGGTGCCTTCCGCCTCCTGTCCGACGCGCAGAGCCTGATCGAGCTTGCGGTTGCCGTCGGCGGCCGCGTCGGCGGCGTGGAGCAGCAGCGTGACGTCGCCCTTGCGGCAGGCGACATCGATCTTTTCGGAGCCGGTCAGGACCATGGACGCCTTCGCCTCCAGACCGAGGCGGTCGAGCAGAGCCTTGCGCAAGCCGTCCTCGATCAGCGCAGGCAGCGTGTCGGGGATGTGCAGCTCGCCAGTCTTGAAGGCGCGGGCGAGCGCGCCCTTGAGTTTGCCCTTGGCGAGAGCCTGCTCCAGTTCCGGGCGGGATACGCCGATCCAGGCGCCGCGGCCGGGCGCCTTGGCGCGGATGTCGGGCAGGATTTCGCCGTTCGGACCGCAGGCGAGCCGGACCAGATGGTCCGGATCGGCGCGGTCGCCGGAGAGGATGCATTTGCGTTCGGTCATGCCACACCTTCCCCACAAGCGGCCGTGTTCCTGCGGAGGCAGGAACCCAGTTCTACCGTAGCGAGAACGCGCAAGCTCGGAACTGGGCTCTTACGAGCCACTCGTCTCGTGCGAGTGCCTTCGCAGGAGCACGTTTCCCGAACGGCGATGTTGGAGCTTAACCTCTCATCGGGAAGTGACCGCAGCATGGGCGTCCTCCCCTGCTTTGAGCGCATCGCGGTCAGCTATGAGCTGACCACCCGCGCCGTAATTTTCCGTCGAAATCTCGGAAATCACCACCTGGACGGCAGCGGGCGACTTCCCGAGACGCTCGACGAGCGACCGGGTGACGTCAGCGACGATGGCCGCCTTCTGCTCTTTGGTGGCGTTTCCGGCCAGACGGATGTCGACGAAGGGCATCTGGGCTTACGCTTCCTCGTCTTCGAACCAGTGGGCACGGGCGGCCATGATGATCTCATTGCCCTGCTCTTCGTTCAGGCCATATTCGGCCAGGATGCCGCCCTTGTCCTCGTCCTTATTCTCGCGGCGGCGGCGCTGGTCGACGCGCTTCTTCGCGATCAGCTCGTCAGTGGCGAGGTCGGCCAGATCGTCGAGCGTCTTGATGCCCGCCTTGCCCAGCGTCACCAGCATGGCTTCGGTGAGGTGCGGCATGTCGGCCAGCGCATCCTCGACGCCCAGCGCCTGACGCTCCTCGCGGGCAGCGGCTTCGCGGCGGTCCAGCGCTTCCTGGGCGCGGCTTTGCAGCTCCTGCGCCAGTTCCTCGTCAAAGCCTTCGATCGCGGCCAGTTCGTCGATGCCGACATAGGCCACTTCCTCCAGCTCGCCAAAGCCTTCGGCCACCAGCAACTGCGAGAGGGTTTCGTCCACGTCCAGCTCATTCTGGAACATTTCGGAGCGGGAGACGAATTCCTTCTGGCGCTTCTCGGACGCGTCGGCCTCCGTCATGATGTCGATCGCCTTGCCGGTGAGCTGGCTGGCGAGGCGGACATTCTGGCCGCGGCGGCCGATGGCGAGCGAGAGCTGATCGTCGGGAACGACGACTTCGATGCGCTCCTCTTCCTCATCGATGACGACGCGAGCGACCTGCGCGGGCTGGAGCGCGTTGACGACGAAGGTCGCCGTATCTTCCGACCAGGGGATGATGTCGATCTTCTCGCCCTGCATTTCCTGCACGACGGCCTGCACGCGGCTGCCCTTCATGCCGACGCAGGCGCCGACCGGGTCGATGCTCGAATCGCGGCTGATGACGCCGATCTTGGCGCGGCTGCCCGGATCGCGGGCGGCGGCCTTGATCTCGATCACGCCGTCATAGATTTCGGGCACTTCCTGCGCGAACAGCTTCTTCATGAATTCGGGGTGGGCGCGGCTGAGGAAAATCTGCGGACCGCGATTTTCGCGGCGCACGTTCAGGATCACCGAGCGGATGCGGTCGCCCACGCGGACGACTTCGCGGGGAATCTGCTGATCGCGGCGGATGACGCCCTCGGCGCGGCCCAGGTTCACGACGACATGGCCGAATTCGACGGACTTGACGACGCCGGTGATGATCTCACCCACGCGGTCCTTGAATTCCTCATGCTGGCGCTCGCGCTCGGCGTCGCGGACCTTTTGGAAGATCACCTGCTTGGCCGACTGGGCGTCGATGCGGCCCAGATCGATCGGGGGCAGCGGGTCGACGATGAAGTCACCGATCACGGCGTCCTTCTTCAGCTTCTGCGCCTGACGCAGATCGACCTGCTTGAAATAATCGTCGACCGCCTCGACCACCTCCACGACGCGCCACAGGCGCAGGTCGCCGGTGTCCGGGTCCAATTTCGCGCGAATGTCATTCTCGGCGCCATAGCGGGCGCGGGCGGCGCGCTGGATCGCATCCTCCATCGCCTCGATGACGATGGCCTTGTCGATCATCTTTTCGCTGGCCACCGAATTGGCAATGGCGAGCAGCTCGGCCTTGTTGGCGGAAATGGCGTTGGCCATGATCGTTGAACCCTTATTCTTCGGTTTCGAACTCATCCGCCCCATCGGAGGAGAGCGGCATACTAGCAGCAATCAGCGCGTCGGTCAGTATCAGCTTGGCGTCGCCCACCAGCGCAAAGGGGATGACGACGTCGCCCGCCTTGGCGTCGGTGAACAAAATATCCTCGCCCTCAACGCCTTTCAGCACGCCCCGGAAGCTCTTGCGGCCGGAGACGGTTTCGGTCGCGGCGATCTTCGCCTCATGCCCGGCCCATTCGAGGAAATCGGTGAGGCGGGTCAGCGGGCGGGCGATGCCGGGCGAGCTGACTTCAAGGCGATAGGCCTCCGGAATCGGGTCTGCTTCGTCCAGAATATCTGAAAGGCGGCGGGAGATGGTGGCGCAATCCTCTATGACGAGCTGCTTCGTTTCGGGCCGTTCGGCCATGATCTGAAGCGTATAGTCATCGCCCGAGCCGAACAGCTTGATGCGCACGAGGGCAAAGCCCAGGGCCTTTACCTCCGGTTCGATCAGGGCTGTCAGTACGGCGATGTCCGCCATGGTGTCTCCAAACGCAAATGTGCAGCTTCCCTGTTGCCGCAGGCTTTCAGCCCGCGACCCCGACATGTTTGACGATGTAAGGAAGCAAGGGCGATATAAGCGCGATGCTGCAAAGCTGCAACATTAATTGTTGCGAGGCATTTCAGCGCCCGACGAGGAGAAAAAAGATGCGCCATTTCGCCCTGACCGCCTTGCCGCTGGCCCTGATCGCCTGCTCGGCGGACAACGCCACCGGGCAGAACGCCGCCACGGGCAAGCCGTTCAAGACCTCCGTCATCGCGGATTTCGATTCTCCCTGGGCGATGACCTTCCTGCCGGACGGGCGGATGCTGATCACCGAGAAGGCGGGCGAGATGATCCTGTTCGATCCGAAGAACGGGACGAAAATCCCGGTCGCGGGGATGCCAAAGGTCGACAGCGCGGGACAGGGCGCACTGATGGATGTGGTGCTGGCGCCCGGTTTCGCGGAGAATAAGAAGGTCTATTTCAGCTTTTCCGAGGCCGGTCGGGGCGGCAAGGGCGTGGCGCTCACCACCGGCATCTTCCATCAGGCGAGCGACGGGACGACGAAGCTCGACGGGGTGAAGGTGATTTTCCGGGTCAGCCCCTATGTCGACGGCAATGGCCATTATTCGGGACGAATCACCTTTTCGCCGGATGGGAAATATCTGTTCTTCACCAATGGCGAGCGGCAGAAATTCGATCCGGCGCAGGACCCGAAATCGACCTTAGGCAAGGTGTTGCGGTTGAATCTGGACGGGACGCCGGCGGCGGGCAACCCGTTGGCGGCCAAGGGATTTCATCCGGCGGTCTGGTCCTATGGGCATCGCAATCTGCTGGGCATCGCCTTCGACAAGGATGGGCGGCTTTGGGAGCAGGAGATGGGGCCGCAGGGCGGGGATGAGATGAATCTCATCAAGCCGGGGTTGAATTATGGCTGGCCCAGGGTTTCCAACGGTAGCCATTATGATGGACGGGATATTCCCGATCATAAGGTGGGCGATGGGTATGAGGCGCCGAAGCTCTGGTGGAATCCGGTGATCTCGCCGGGTGGGCTTGTTTATTATTCGGGCGATCTGTTTCCGCAGTGGAAGGATTCGCTGTTTATCGGCGGACTGTCGAGCCAGTTGCTTGTGCGGGTGAAGCTGGAGGGGGAGAAGGCTTCCAAGGCCGATCAGTGGGATATGGGCGCGCGAATCCGGGAGGTGGAGCAAGGGCCTGACGGGGCGCTGTGGCTGCTGGAGGATGGGAAGGATGGGTCGCAGGGGCGGTTGTTGAAGTTGACGCCTGTTCAGGGGTGATTCCCTGCGTGTTCCTGCGAAGGCAGGAACCCAGTTCAGACGGTGCCTAACTATCGAAACGGCGGAACTGGGCTCCTGCCTTCGCAGGAGCACGTTGCGCATAGGGGAGCCGAAACGAAAAACGGGGCCCTTCCGGCCCCGCTTCTCTTACACCAACCGGCTCTGCTTGACCGCCGCTTCGATGAAGCTGGCGAAGAGCGGGTGCGGGTCGAAGGGTTTGGACTTGAGTTCCGGGTGGAACTGCACGCCCACGAACCAGGGATGATCGGGCCGCTCGACAATTTCCGGCAGCGTGCCGTCAGGCGACATGCCGGAGAAGATCAGGCCGCCCTTTTCCAGCGGCTCGCGATAGCCGGCATTGACTTCATAGCGGTGGCGATGGCGCTCGCTGATGTCGGTGGCGTTGTAGATGCCCGCGACGACGCTGTTGCCGGTGAGCTTCGCCGGATAGGCGCCCAGCCGCATGGTGCCGCCCAGATCGGTTTCGGCGGTGCGCTTTTGCAGGCCTTCCTTGCTCATCCATTCGGTGATGAGGCCGACGACCGGCTCGCTGGTTTCCCCGAATTCGGTGGTCGAGGCGTTTTCGATGCCCGCCGTGTTCCGCGCGCCCTCGATGCAGGCCATCTGCATGCCCAGGCAAATGCCGAAGAAGGGCACGTTGCGTTCGCGGGCGAATTTGACGGAGGCGATCTTCCCTTCCGACCCGCGCACGCCGAAGCCGCCGGGGACGAGGATGCCGTGCATCGGTTCCAGGCGGGCGGCGATGTCTGCGCCCTCTTCCTCGAACAGTTCGGCGTCGATCCACCGGATGTTGACCTTCACCCGGTTGGCGAAGCCGCCATGATGCAGGGCTTCGTAGAGCGATTTGTACGCGTCGAGCAGGCCGACATATTTGCCGACCACGCCGATGGTGACTTCGCCCTCCGGATTCTGCTGGCGATCCATGATGTCGTGCCAGCGGTCGAGCTTGGGCGCGGGCGCATTTTCGATGCCGAAGGCGCGCAGCACTTCGTCGTCCAGCCCCTCGGCATGATATTGCGTCGGGACGGCATAGATGCTGCTGGCGTCGAGCGCTGGGATGACCGCTTCGGGGCGGACGTTGCAGAAGAGTGCGATCTTCTTCCGCTCGCTGTCGGGCAGCGGATGTTCGCAGCGGCAGAGCAATATGTCGGGCTGAATGCCCAGCGACGTCAACTCGCGCACGCTATGCTGGGTCGGCTTGGTCTTCAGCTCGCCGGCCGCCGCAATATAGGGGACCAGCGTCACATGGACGAAGATGGAGCGATTGCGGCCCAGATCGTTATGGAGCTGGCGGATCGCCTCCATGAAGGGCAGCGATTCGATGTCGCCCACCGTGCCGCCGATCTCGCACAGCACGAAATCGAGGTCGTCCGAATCCGCCAGGGCGAAGGCCTTGATCTCGTCGGTGACGTGCGGGATCACCTGCACCGTCGCGCCCAGATAGTCGCCGCGTCGCTCGCGCTGGATGATGGTCTGATAGACCCGGCCCTGCGTCACATTGTCCGACTGCCGCGCCGAAACGCCGGTGAAGCGCTCATAATGGCCGAGGTCGAGGTCGGTTTCCGCCCCGTCGTCGGTCACATAGACCTCGCCATGCTGATACGGGCTCATCGTGCCCGGATCGACGTTGAGATAGGGATCGAATTTCCGAATGCGCACACGGAAACCTCGCGCCTGCAGCAGAGCTGCAAGCGAAGCGGCCATAAGGCCCTTGCCAAGCGAGGAGACCACGCCGCCGGTGATGAAAATATACCGCGCCATGGGAGGAGAGGCTTAGCCTTTTACAAACGAGTTGGGCAAGCGCGCGAATCATCGCGCGTGCGAAAAAAGATCGAAATGATCGCTAAGCGGCTTAGTTCGCGAGCGGAACCGCGCCGTTCGAGCTGTTGCTGCCGGCTGCACCCGCCGCGCCGGCCAGCGGATCGTTGCCGGTTGCCGGAGCCGGAGCGGTCGCCGGAGCGGCAGGGGCCTGCTTCACCAGCGAGGTGTCGATGTCGCTCGGCCGATGTTGGACCGAGGCGATCACCGCCAGCACCACCGACAGCGTCACGAAGATGCCGGCGAGGATCGTGGTGGAGCGGGTCAGAAAATCCGCCGCGCCGCGCGCCGACATGAACCCCGCCGGGCTGCCGCCGACGCCCAGCCCGCCGCCTTCCGACTTCTGCATCAGGATGACGGTGACCAGCAGAGCGGCGACAATGGCCTGCACGACGAGGATGAAGGTGAACATGGGGGCGAACTCTGTCCGGTAATGGGGTGCGTTGCCGCGCACATAGCGATGAAGGGGCGCGGGGGCAACCGGGAGCCTGCCTATTCCTCCCCTCCCGCTTGCGGGAGGGGTCGGGGGAGGGTGCGCCGCGCCAGCGGCGGTTCTGACCTGGCCGATAGGGCAGAAGCTCGCTACGCTCGCGCCCTCCCCTTCCCCCTCCCGCAAGCGGGAGGGGCTTATTATTTTGTTTTATTGGTTAAGGATCAGCCCGCCGCCGCGATCACCGGGGCGAATTTTTCCGCCGTCAGGCTCGCCCCGCCGATCAGGCCGCCGTCGACGTCGGCCAGCGCCAGCAGCTCCGCCGCATTGTCGCCGTTCATCGATCCGCCATAGAGGATTCGCATCCCCTCCGCATCCGCGCCGATCCGGCCCGCCAGAGCGGCGCGCAGGGCTGCATGCATCGCGGCGACCGCTTCCATGGTGGGGATTCGGCCCGTGCCGATCGCCCAGATCGGTTCATAGGCGATGGCCAGCCAATCGGCCGCCGCGCCTTCCGGCAGCGACGCCAGCAATTGCGCCGAGACCACCGCTTCGGCATTGCCTGCGTCGCGGACGTCCAGGCTCTCGCCCACGCAGAGGATGACCTTCAGCCCCGCCGCCTTCGCCGCCAGCGCCTTGGCTGCGATGTCGGCGTCGGCTTCGCCCTGGTCCTGCCGCCGTTCGCTATGGCCGACAATGGTCCAGCTTGCCCCGGCCTCCGCCAGCATCGCGGCGGAAAGGCAGCCGGTATGCGCGCCGCTGGCCTTCATATGGCAATCCTGCGCGCCGACGAAGGCCGCGCCCTTCACGCCGTCCGCCGCTGCGATCAGCGTCGCGGGCAGGCACAGGCCGACTTCCACCGCCGGATGCTCCTGCGCCAGGCCGCCGATCGCCTCCACCTCGCCCAATTGGGCGCGCAGGCCGTTCATCTTCCAGTTGCCGACAACCAGCTTCCGCCTGCCCATCGATCTTTCCCCTTATGGTTATTGCTGCACGGTCCCCAACGGCGCCGCTCTCCAACAGGACCGCCGGGTTGGCCGAGCCGATGAACGGCGCACGGGCATTTGTCCAGCCTCGCGCCCGTCGCGCCCCTTGCCCACGCGACGATCCGCCCTTAAAGCGGGCCGCCATCAAAGCCGCATTTACGGACTTTCCTCCATGCTTTCAGTCTTTCGCCGTTTCATCCACTCCAAATTCGGCGCTTTCGCGGCGCTGATCTTCCTTGGGATCGTCGCGGCCGCCTTCATCATGGGGGACATCACCAGCGGCAAGTTCGGCACGTCGCTGGGCGCGGGCGAAACCGTGGCCAAGGCGGGCGGATCGCGCCTGACGATGACGGAATTGCAGGACCGGGTGCAGCGCGTGTTCGAAAATGCGCGCCGGTCCAATCCGGGGCTTCAGATCAGCGATTTCCTGGCGCAAGGCGGCGGAGCACAGGTTTATGACCAGCTCGTCGCGTCGATGACGCTGAAGGAATATGCGGGCGACCAGAAGGTGCATATCTCCAAGCGTCTGGTCGACGCGCAGATCGCGCAGATCCCGGCCTTTCAGGATGCGGCCGGCAATTTCAGCCAGGAGAATTTCCGGCAATTGCTGCTGCGCGAGCGGATCACCGAACAAGCGCTGCGCGACGATATCAGCCGCGAAATATTGGAGCGGCAGATGCTCGCTCCCCTGGGCCTGGGCGTGAAGCTGACCGACTCCATGGTGCTGCCCTATGCCTCGCTGCTGCTGGAGGCGCGCCAGGGAACCATCGCCGTCATTCCCGCCAGCGCGTTCAGGGACATCAAGGAGCCGACCGACGCGCAGCTAGGCGACTTCTACAAGAAGAATGCCGCGCGCTACACCATCCCGGAACAGCGCCGCATCCGCTATGCCGTGATCGACGTCGAGCGCTTCGCCCAGGCGGCGCAGCCCACCGATGCGGAGATCGCGACCTATTATAACCAGAACAAGGCCGCCTATGCCGCCAAGGAAAGCCGCAATTTCGAGCAGTTGATCCTGCCGACGCAAGCGGGCGCCAAGGCGATTGCCGATCAGGTGAAGGGCGGCAAATCGCTCGCCGCGGCGGCGCAGGGCGCGGGTCTTTCCGTGTCCGAGCTGACGGACCAGAGCCGCGAGGGGCTGGCCTCCGCCGCTTCGGCCGCCGTCGCCAATGCGGGCTTCGCCGCGAAGCAGGGCGAGCTGATCGGCCCGATGCGCGGCTCGCTGGGCTGGGTGCTGCTGCGCGTCGCGGCGGTCAAGTCGACCCCTGCCCGCGCGCTGGAAGCCGTGCGGAGCGAAATCGTCGCCACGCTGCGGACGCAGAAGGAAAAGAAGCTGCTGAACGACTTCACCGGCAAGATCGAGGATCAGGTCGCCAATGGCGGCAGCTTCGAGGAAGTGGTGAAGGATAACGGCCTGAAGCTGGAGACCACGCCGTTCCTCGTGTCCACCGGCAAGCAGGTGGAGGATGCGGCCTATCAGGTTCCGGCCGATGTGAAGCCGCTGCTCGCCCCCGTCTTTGGAATGAGCCAGGATGACGATGCGCAGTTGATCCCGATCGCCGCCGACCAGCGCTATGCGCTGGCCGCGCCCGGCGACATTCAGGCCGCAGCGCCGCCGCCGCTCGCCAAGGTCAAGGCGCTGGTGGCGATGCAGTACAAGCTCGCCCAGGGCAATGAGAAGGCGAAGGCGCTGGCCGAACAGATCCGCGCCAAGGTCGCCAAGGGCGCGAAGCTGGACGAGGCGGTCGCCGCCGCTGGCGTCGCCCTGCCCAAGCCGCAGGTCGTGGGCGGCCGTCGCGCCGACATCATGCGCGACGGGCAGCGTCCGCCCGCCGAGGTCGCGATGCTGTTCACCATGGCGCCCAGCAGCGTGAAGACTCTGCCCGCCGGGCAGGATCGCGGCTATTTCGTGGTGCAGTTGAACGCCATCAAGCGCGGTGACGCGGGCGGCGACAAGGCGCTGGTCAACCAGGTCCGCGACCAGCTCAGCGACGTCGTCGGCCAGGAATATGGCCAGCAGTTCGAGCGCGCCGTCGAGAAGGAGCTAGGCGTCAAGCGTAACGCCAATGCGGTGGCCGGCGTGCAGCGCGCGCTCGCCAACGCCAATAATGGCGGTCAGTAAGATGGTTGCGGGGGGAACGGCGGGGATGGACGGCATCGAGAGCGCGCGCAAGGCGCTGGCGGCGGGGCAATCCGCGCTGGTGTGGCGGCGCCAGATAGCCGACACCGACACGCCGATTTCCGCCGCGCTGAAATTGTTCGAGCCCGATCGCGGCGATTTCCTGCTGGAATCGGTCGAGGGGGGCGCGGTGCGGGGTCGCCACAGCCTGATCGGGCTGGCCCCCGATCTGGTTTTCCGGGCGCAGGGCCATGCGGCGGAGATCAACCGGCAATGGGCGACCGACCGGGAAGCCTTCGTGCCGGAAGGGGCGGACGCGCTCGATGCGTTGCGGGCGCTGGTGGCGGAATGCCGGGCGGAGCTTGATCCGGCGTTGCCCCCTGCCCTGGCCTGTCTGGTCGGCTATTTCGGCTATGAGACGGTCGGGCTGGTGGAAAAGCTGCCCCGTCCCGCCGAAAATCCGATTGCCTTGCCCGACATGCTGTTCGTGCGGCCGACGGTGATCTTGGTGTTCGACCGGCTGGCCGACGCGCTCTTTCTGGTGGCGCCGGTGTGGAAGGACAGCTTTGCCGACGCCGACCGCGCCGTCGAACAGGCGCTGGAGCGGATCGACGCCGTCGCCGCCCGGCTGGCCGCGCCGCTGCCTGCGCAGGCCGCCCCCGCAGAGATTGCCGATGTGGCGGTGACGCCGGTGCTGGAGCCGGGCCGCTACGCCGCGATGGTCAACAAGGCGAAGGACTATATCGTCGCGGGCGATATTTTTCAGGTGGTGCTGGCGCAGCGCTTCACCAGCCCCTTCACATTGCCGCCGATTTCGCTTTATCGGGCATTGCGGCGGATCAATCCATCGCCCTTCCTCTATTATCTCGACCTGCCCGGCTTTGCGCTGATTGGGTCAAGCCCGGAAATACTGGTCCGGGCGCGGGACGGCGAAGTCACCATACGGCCGATCGCCGGCACCCGCCCACGCGGCAAGAATGCCGTCGAGGATGCCGCCAACCGCGAAAGCCTGCTGGCTGACCCCAAGGAACGGGCGGAGCATCTGATGCTGCTCGACCTCGGCCGCAACGATGTGGGCCGGGTCGCGGCGGCGGGCACCGTCACCGTGACAGACAGCTATACCGTCGAATTCTACAGCCATGTCATGCATATAGTCTCCAATGTCGTGGGGCGGCTGGCGCCCGAGAAGGACGCGCTGGACGCGCTGTTCGCGGGCTTCCCGGCGGGCACGGTTTCGGGCGCGCCCAAGGTGCGGGCCTGCGAGATCATCGCGGAGCTGGAGCCGGAGACGCGGGGGGCTTATGCGGGCGGCGTCGGCTATTTCGGGCCGGATGGGAATATGGATAGCTGCATCGTCCTGCGCACCGCTGTGCTGAAGGACGGGGTGATGCATGTGCAGGCGGGCGCGGGCATCGTCGCGGATTCGACGGCGGAATATGAGCAGCGCGAATGCGAGGCGAAGAGTGGGGCGCTGCTGGCGGCGGCGCGGGAAGCGGTGGAGTTGGCGCGCTCGGCGGGGTTCGGGCAGTAGCTTCGTTGGGATGGGCCTGTGGTGAAGTGGGCCAGTGGCGGACGTTAATTCCCTTCTCCGCTGGGGGAGAAGGATACGAAGCCTTGACCGCGTAGCGGGTTAGGCGGAGTTGGAAGAGGGGGGATGGGCACCGCATCAGCCCCCTCTCCCAGCTACGACTAGGCAGCGAGCTGCCAAGTCTGCGCAACCCTCTCCCCGTTGGGGCGAGGGATTTTCATAGGCCGCTCTCTACCGATCCTATGCGCAGACCCAAATCCCAACGCCTCAATCCGCCGTGGTCGGATCGATTGTCGCCCGCACCTGCGCGATGCTGTTGGCCGGGAAGCCCGCCATTTCCGCATGCTGGCGGATCAGTTCCTCGCTGGGCGCGCGGTAGACGCAGTAGATCTTGTCGTCCGTCACATAGCTGTGCACCCATTGGATGTCCGGCCCAAGCTGGCGCAGCACATTGCAGGACCCCTGCGACGCGCTCTTGAGCTGTTCGCCCGACAACTGGCCGACGCCCGGCATGTCCCGTTCAATCACAAATTGCGGCATGGCATCCTCCCCATCTGAAGGCGCACAAACTGTACGCCTTTCACGCCGCCGGTTCGAGTGGCGATATTGGCCCTAGACCTCAATGAAAGAGCCGCCAGCGCCATGCTTCAGACGCGCCGGACGGTTCCCATGGGTTCCGACGTGACCGGATAGCCGAGATGAGCGGGTATGCAGAGATGCGTTTCCCCATCTCTCTCCTCGAACCAGGGCGTCACCTTTTCGACCGGGATCGACAGGGCATGCGCCGCCAGATCATCGATGCTGTCAAATTGCGCCAGCCGTTCCAGATTGCGCCGGGTCGGGAAGATGATCTGCCCTTCCCCCCGATCGCATCGCGCCAGCGTGTCCGCCGCGCTGCTCCAGAAGAGCTGCACATTTTCGGTTTCATCGGCGCTGGCGGCCTGGCCTTCCGGCGCCCGGACGAGGTAGAAGCGGGTATCGAACATGCGCCGCACCAGTTCCAGCCCCGCCGGCTGCCAGCGGGCAAAGGGCACCAGCGCATCCAGCGCGACTTCCAGCCCATGGGCGTCCAGCAGGTCGCCCAGCCCCGCCCCTTCCGCCAGCGCCCGCCGCATCGCGCCGATCCGGTCCGGCTCCAGCGGACGGGTGAAGGCGATGGCGAGGCCGCTTTCCTCCAGCGTTTCCCGGATCGCGGCGATGCGCGCCGCCGCTTCGTCGGGCGGCAGGCCATCCGCTATCTTCGCGGCCAGGGCATGATCTGCGGCATCCACCGCGCCCCCCGGAAAGACCAGCGCGCCCGCGGCGAAGGCCATGCTCGGCGCCCGTTCCATCATCAGGATTTCGGGCGCGCCGTCCGAACGGTGACGCAGGACGACCACCGTCGCTGCGGCGCGACCTTCGGGAATATTCTCTGTCATGCAACCGCAATAGGCCTTGGAATCGCCAGGGGTAAAGCCCCTTGGGCCAATGAGCCGCCTCCGGGCCGATGCGCCGGAGGGGAGAGATGGCGCGCCACCCCTCCCCTCCGCCCATCGGCATTATTACCCTAGGACGGATCGACATTCAGGAGATGGCGGAGCGAGCCGAAGGCCACCGAAGGTAAAATGGTCGATTTCGGTGACCCGGCGCGCAGCGACCTACAAGGTCGTGAGCACCGGAAGCACCGAAATACGCCATTTGCAGCCCGTCAGAACTGAATGTCGGTCCGTCCTAGTATGGCGGAATCGAAGTTCATTACATTATCGTCATCCCGGGCTTGACCCGGGATCCCGCTTTTCTTCAGCCAGTGCGCAGGAGGAAGCGGGACCCCGGGTCAAGCCCGGGGTGACGAAATCAATGCAGCGAATTTCGGATTCAGGTAACTAGATGAAATCACCGCTGATCTGCACATTGATGTGCTGCACGCCGAGCAGGTCCAGATCGGCGTCCGCTATGTTGAAGGCGAAATCGAGATTGGCGTCGATCGTCCCGCTCGTCTGCTGCACGAAGCCGATGTCCACGATCTTCAGCACATCATTGTCGGTGGCGTCCCACGCCGTCAGGCCGCTGGTGGCGCTGCTGCCGCCATTGGGGCCGACGGCGCCGATCAGGTTGATGGCGTTGCCCGTCAACCCATTGGCGCTTTGCATGATCTGGATGCCCTGTATCTGATAGGTCTCGCCAGCGACCGTATAGTCATTCTGTTCAATGATCAGCAAGGCATCGTTATTGTCGAGCGTGAACTCCGCATTATAGGGCGCGGGAACATTGGCGTTGCCCTTGATCAAGTCAGAGTTCTGGACGTTGACGGCCCTGGTGATTTCATTGCCGTTCGCGTCCTTGAGGTCGAGGATCACGATAAGGTCTTCGGAGTTGCCCACGCCGTCGAACTTGACGACGATGCCGCTGGCCTTTGCCGTCGGATCGAGCCGCTCATCACCGCCCCCGGCCGCGCCAGGATTGACGTCGCTCAGGATATTTTCCTGGAAGAACCGCAGGGTCAGCAATTCTCCCTTCTGGATGGTATCGCCAGCGACGCCATTGGTCGATTGGGTGGCGCTGACCCAATCCTCATTGACGTTGGTGACCAGGTCGTGGGCCCCCTGCGTGAATGCGGTGTCGGTGGGGGGTCCGTTGGGCGCTCCATCCCCGGTCGAGTTGAACCCGAACCCGATCTGCTGGGTGGTCGAGTTCGCGGTGAACTGAACGAAGAAGGGATTGGGATCGGCGTTCGGCGTCAGTTGCTCCGCGACGATCAGCGGGTGGCCGGTATTGCCGGTGGGCTGCTTGGCCAGCAACTCGCTGGTGTGCAGCACATTGAAGCTGAACCCGTCGATCACGTCGTTCAGGGTGATCGTATAGGTGTCGGCATCCTTGTCGAAGACAAGCGTGCCGCCCGCCGTGCCATCCTGCACGCCAGCCGTGATCGGGTCCTTGTCGTAATGGAAGGAGAAGGCGAAGCTCGCAGAGCTGGCGTCCTCCGCCGTAAGGGTCGCGACCGCATTGGTGATGCCGGGGTTCTGCGGGTTGTCGACCGTGCCCGTCAGGGCGATCTGCACTCCATTGAGAGAAGCGTTGGTATCGACAAAATCGCTACCGCCCGCCGCATATTCCGCCGCCGACCGCTTATCCGTCATGTCGTAGCCGAAAGCGCCGCTGGCCGATGCCCCCACCGCGTTGCCCAGTTCCTCGGGCGATTGATTGCCCGGCGTTCCAGGATCGGCGTCGAACGCGACCGTAAGCGTCGGATCGGTGTCGTTGAAGGTCAGCGACAGGCCGCCCGTGGTCACGCTTTGCGACGACACGACGTCATTGTCGCCGTCCGTCACCGTCACGGTCGAGACCAGATTGATCAGGCCGTTGAGGTCGAGCGTATTGTCCTCGCCCGCCCCTTGCGGTGCGTTCGCATGCTCCAGCGCGACCAAAGCCGTCAAGGTCACGGTCGTGCCGGACAGCGTGACCGTGAAGGCCGTCGCGTCGAGCACGGTGTCGCCGTCGCTGTCATACTGACCCGAAATCTGGTTGGCCGAATCCACCACCAGCGTGATCGGATGGTTGCCGGAGGTCGTCAGCAGCCCGGTCGCGGCCGCTCCCGCCAGCGCCAGCGCGTAGGTCACGTTCGCATTATAGCCATCGACCGCGCTTGCGGTATAGCTGGGCGGCGTGACCGTCACCTGGCTCTGACCGCCGGCCCCGCTCGCCTCCACCACCTGGGCGGCGCCGACGACCGGCGGCGCGGTGATCGAGAGCGTTGGATCGGTGTCGTCGAAGGTCAGCGACAGGCCCGCGCTCGTGCTTTGCGACGACACGACGTCATTGTCGCCATCCGTCACCGTCACAGTCGCCACCACGTTGATGAGGCCGTTGAGGTCGAGCGTATTGTCCTCGCCCACGCCTTGCGGCGCGTTCGAATGCTCCAGCGCGACCAGCGACGTCAGAGTCACAGTCGTGCCCGACAGAGTCACGGTGAACGCCGTGGCGTCGAGCACGGTATCGCCATTGCTGTCATATTTGCCCGAAATCTGGCTGGCCGAATCCACCACCAGCGTGATCGGATGATTGCCGGAGGTCGTCACCAGTCCCGTCGCGGAGGCGCCCGCCAGCGCCAGCGCATAGGTCACGTTCGGCGTATAGCCGTCGACCGCGCTCGCGGTGTAGCTGGGCGGCGTGATCGTCGCCTGGCTTTGGCCGCCAGCTCCGCTCGCCTCCACCACCTCGGCGGCGCCGACGACCGGCGGCGCGGTGATCGAGAGCGTCGGATCGGTGTCGTCGAAGGTCAGCGACAGCCCCGCGCTCGTGCTCTGCGACGATACGACATCATTGTCGCCGTCCGTCACCGTCACGGTCGCCACCACGTTGATCAGGCCGTTGAGGTCGAGCGTATTGTCCTCGCCCGCGCCTTGCGGTGCGTTCGCATGCTCCAGCGCGACTTGCGACGTCAGCGTCACCGTCGTGCCGGACAGCGTGACCGTGAAGGCCGTCGCGTCGAGCACGGTGTCGCCATTGCTGTCATATTTGCCCGAAATCTGGCTGGCCGAATCCACCACCAGCGTGATCGGATGGTTGCCGGAGGTCGTCACCAGTCCGGTCGCGGAGGCACCCGCCAAAGCCAGCGCATAGGTCACGTTCGCGTTATAGCCGTCGGCGGCGCTTGCGGTGTAGCTGGGCGGCGTGATCGTCGCCTGGCTCTGGCCGCCGGCTCCGCTCGCCTCCACCACCTCGGCGGCGCCGACAACCGGGGCCGCCGTGATCGAGAGCGTCGGTCCGTCATCGTCGAAATTGATGAAAGAGCCGACCTGCTCGACATAGGCGTTGGGGGTTTGCGACGAGAAATGGAATTCCGTGACGTCGAGCCCTTCGTTGGAATCGACCCCGGTGATGGTCAGCCGATCCATTGGGCTGCTGGTGGTGATGTCGACCGTCGTGATATTGTCGAGGCCCCTGATGGTGACGGCGTTGGTGCCTATCCCGCTGACGACGATGTCCACGCTCCCCGCGACATCATAAGTGCCGTCGGCGGTGATGGGGTTCGTCAATCCCGATTGCCCCGTCAGCTTGATGCTCGTGATCGGCGCGGCGGTGGTCGGGCTGCCGTCCCAGAAGTTCAGGCCTTGCTCATTGCCCTGGACGTTGAAGGCGCTGATCGTGATGTCCACCCGCAAATTCGGATTGGAAGGCGTGATCTGATTGATCGTGAACCCGGCCCGCGTGATCGTTTCGATATGATTGGCATATTGGATTTCCGAGGCGCTCCCCGCCGCAAGGGTGCCGCCGGTCACGAAATCGACCTGAAGCCTTTCGGTCGGATTGATGCTCTGGTTGCTGACGCCGAATCCCTGCGTGCTCACATTGGCCTGGGCGTTGGCCGCCCCCAGGAAGCCCGTCACCAATATCTGCTTGGATGCGTCGGTGGGCGAATTGATCACGTAGAATTCATGATTGCCGGGCGCGGCATTCTGGCCCGAGAAGCTGACCGTAGTCGTCCCCGAAACCGAGGCGAACACATGATCGGTCAAATCGATGCGGTCATCCGGGTCGGTCGCGACCGGATGGAGCAACGGCACATATTGCACCGTGTACAGGTCCGCCGTGGTGGCGCTGGTGCTCATCAGCGCGAAGGAATAAGCGAGCGCCCCGGTCGCCGCGGGCATGGCGTTCGGGTTGGAGGTGCCGATCACGCCGATTACCACATTGGCATGGGTCGCGTCCTGGAACAGCCAGACATAGTTGCCGTCGACCGTTTGAATGCCGCTGTTCACGCCCACGGTGGTGGAAAAGGGCGTGCCGGAGGCATTTTGGGCCAGAACGACCGAGGTGATGCTTTCCCCCGCGCTGGCCGTGGCCTGCACGAAATTCGCCTGGTAGGCGACCTGCGGCGAACTCAACCCGCCCGCGCTGTCGAGCGACAGCAGATATTGCACCGTCGCATTATTGTGCGGCGCAAGGGCCGAGTTGACATCATCGTCCTGCAGGCCGGTGGTTTCGTCGACGACGAGGTCTTGGGCCAGGATATCGAGCGCCATGATCATTCTCCTTGGCTAAGGGGAGAACCCCCTGATTATCGGACAGTCAGCTTGCGTGCCGATGGCGGCGCGCCAGATTTGCGGCGCCACCGAAGTGATTCTCAAATTGTCGGATTCCTTTGCCGATCAATAGTTTGTAAGAATTTCTATAGCCGGTGCCGGCTATAAGCTTTCGCGTCGCCGCCGCTGGTTGGCGGATGCGGAGGATACTGTCATCGGCAATATCGAACGAACCAATATTCTGAAAATCAGATGATTTTTCTGGAATCTTGGCTTCTGTGATCGTGATCGACGCCATTTTGAAGGTTCCCCGGATATAGCATGCGACCCGAGAACTCTTGCAGCGAGCGGAAACATGGCCTGCTTACGCAAATAGGCATCGACTTCGCCCTTGGGGCAAAGCCTTGTGCAAGATGCAAAAATGCCACCGACCGGCGGACGGCTCAGCCGCTCGACCGAGCTTTCCGCAAAGATCGAATCTGGTGGATGCGTCGCCGCATGGCGCGCTCCCTCGCTTCAATTTTCTCCAAAGGCGAGCGGCGTCACCATGCGCTCATGCAGGTGAGTCGTCCATCCATCCGATGAAATAGGCCGAACGACACTATGGCTTTCGTCGGTCGATGTAATCCCTTTACCCCATCGTCGCCATGACCCGGCGAGAGCATAATTCAGGCAAAATAATCCCTTCCCGACGAGCTGCATCATGTCGTTCGGACGCAGGATCACTGTTCTTTCGAAAGAGCGGACAGCACATGCGCGCATGTGCCGAATAGGGCATCGTTACGGCCCATATATTTCATCCGATCATGAGAGAATGGCGAAGAGCGCCTCCCTGTCGTCAAGCCGCCGCTTCCCGATTGCGGGCGCTTGCTCCGGCGGTTATCCGGTTGAACCATGCTTGCGGGCGCTTTAGCCTGGGGCCTGATGCCAGTCCTTAAAGAGCGTGCCCTTTTGCCAATGCGTCCTGCTGCCCTGCTTGCCATCTCCCTGTCGATCGCCCTTGTTTCCGCTTCCGCTCTCGCAGTGCCCGCCAACCGCGCGGAGCCGGGCTATGCCCGGGTGGCGATCGAAACCTCGCTTGGCACCATCATCGTCGCGGCCGATACGCGCCGGGCGCCGATAACCGCCGCCAATTTCCTGACCTATGTCGATGACGGCCGTTTCGACGGCGTCACCTTCTACCGCGCGGCGCGGCGCAAGAATGATCCAAAGCTGGGGCTGATCCAGGGCGGCATCGATACCGATGCGCGCCGCTCGCTGCCGCCGATCCAGCACGAGCCAACGACGCGGACGGGGATCAGACATCTGGACGCGACGCTCTCCATGGCGCGGCCCAACCGCGCCAATTCCGCGATGGGCAATTTCTTCATCACCGTGGGGCCGACCCCGAATATGGACGCGCGCGGCGATTATATCGGTTATGCCGCCTTTGGCCATGTCGTCGCGGGCATGGATGTGGTGAAGCGGATTCTGGCCGTGCCGACCTGCTGCGGTTCGGGGCCGATGCGCGGACAGATGATCGTCCAGCCGGTCCGGATCATCCGCGCAAAGCGGCTTGACGGCACGCCCCATCCGACGCGTGGGGTGAAGCCTTGGCTGCTCGGCCTCAAGCGAAAGGCCTAGGCGGCGCCCCCCTTCATCAGCCTTTCAGAAAGGCGGCGATGACCCGCGCCAGCGCGTCCGGCGCTTCGAGCGGGGCAAGATGCGCGGCATCCAGCGACTCATGCCTGGCGCCGGCTATGCGGGCGAGGAGATGCTCGCCATGGCCCGAAAAGGGAGTCGACGCGTCCCGCGTGCCGGTGACGACCAGCGTCAGGCAGGCGATGGCCGCGATCCGGCCGGCCAGATCCATGTCGCGGATCGCCGCGCCGCAGCCGGCATAGCCCTCCGCATCCATGGTCAGAAGCTGACGGCGCACCGCTTCGAAGATGGCCGGATCGGCGGCGTCGGACAGGAACCGCCCCATGGCGAGATCGGCTATGGCGGCCATGCCTTCGCGGCGGACCGTGGCGATGCGGTCGCTCCATGAGGCGGCGTCCATCGCCGCGGAAGTGCAGATCGGCACCAGCCGCTCGATCCGCCCCGGTGCGCGCAAGGCCAGCTCCATCCCGATCATCCCGCCCAGCGACACGCCCGCGACCGAAAAGCGGTCGAATCCGGCCGCGTCCGCCACCGACAATATGTCCTGCGCCAGCATCTCCAGCGAATAGTCGCCCGGCTCGGCGGCCGAAGCGCCATGACCACGCGTATCGATCCGCAGCAGGGCAAAATGATCGCGCAGATGGGGCAGCATCCCATCCCACAAATCCATGTCGGTGCCGATGCTGTTGAGCAGCACCAGGGCGGGCGCATCGTCCCGACCATCGACTTTCCAATAAAGGCGCGCGCCGGGACGCGGGGTAAAGGGCATGATCAATCCTCCGGAATTGGGGAGACGCGCAGGCCGTCCGGCCCGGCGCTCAGCGTCAACTGGTCCGACAAGCGGGAATGGGCGGCGCGATGGCTGTCGCGGATTTTCCGCATCTGGCCCGTCCTTCAGCCCATATCGCCGCCAGCCACGGGCAGGATCGATCCGGTCACATAGCTGGCCTCGTCGGAGGCGAGGAAAAGGATCGGCGCGATCTGCTCGTCCAGCGTGCCGTAGCGCTTCATGAAGGCGGACGAGGTCACCTGCGCCACCGCCTCGGCCATCCAGGCCCGTTCCTGCTCATCGTCACCCTCCGCATTGCGCGGAACGCGGCGCGGCGGCGCCTCCGTCCCGCCGGGCGCGGTGGCGACGACGCGGATGCCGCTTTGCGCATATTCCATCGCCAGCGCTTGCGTCAGACCGTTGATCCCGCCCTTCGCCGCCGAATAGGGGACGCGGCGGATGCCCCGCGTGGCGTTGGACGAGACATTGACGATGGTACCCCCGCCCTGCCCCAGCATCACGGGCAAGACCGCGTGACAGCCATAAAGCGTCGGCATCAGGGAGCGGCGGATTTCCGCGTCGATCTGCGCGGGTTCGAACCGCGCATAGGGCCGCATGCGGATCGCGCCGCCGACATTGTTGACGAGGATGTCGACGCGCCCGAACGCCGCAACCGCCGCCGCCACGGCCTGCGCGGCGCCCTCATAGGCTTCGAGGTCGCATCGCACCGAAACGGCTCGGCCGCCCGCCGCCACGATCGCCTGCTCGACATCGGTCACGAGGTCGGCGCGATCCACCAGCACCAGACTGGCGCCCTCGGCCGCAGCGCGGGTGGCGACGCCCGCCCCTATGCCCTGCGCCGCGCCGGTCACCACCATGACCTTGCCGGCGAAACGTCCCTGGAAGATCATCGCTCGTTCCTTCAGAGATGATAGATGTCGATGACCTGATGAATATAATCATCCTTGAGGATGATCTTCTTCTTCAGAATCTTCGGCGTGTCGCCCGCAATATCCAGCGTCACGAAACTGGTTCCGAAGAATTGGGCCGTCTGCTGGTAGCGATGGCTCATCGTGTGCCAGTTGTAGCGCAGGTCTATCCTGTCCTCGCAAGTCTCCAGCAGTTCGACATTGGCGATGAAATGGGATGTGCGCGCTTCGGGCGTGCTGGCCGACGATCGTTCCGTCTTCAGCCGGTAGACGCGATCCTCCAACCCTTTGCGATTGCTATAATAGATCAGCGAGATTTCACTGTGGGGATCGGTTGTCAACGCATCGTCGTCGGTCCAGGCCGGCATCCAATATTCGCATTGTTCCGAATAGCATGACAGCCATTCGTCGAATGCGCGATCGTCCAGCAGCCGCGCCTCCCGATAGAGGAAAGCGCAGACCTGCCGGTAGGACAGCGCCGCGCGCTGCTTGTCGAGAACCAGTGTCATTCCGCCGCCTCCATCATGGGCGCCGCGCCCGCGTCCCTGGCCATGCCGTCGAGCATGATCCGTGCCCAAAATTCATGCTGGCGCACGAACAGCCCCTCATCCTCGCTGCGTTCGCTCGACAGCAGCGGGTTCATGCCCATCGCCGCCGCATTGGCGTCCGGCCCGGCGATCCAGCGGGCGGCGCCCCGGCTGAGGTCGTTCCACAGCTCGCCCGCGCCCTCATAGGCCGACTGGCAACTGCGGAATTCCTCCAGATCGTCGGGCGTGCCCATGCCGGTGACGTTGAAGAAATCCTCATATTGGCGGATGCGATGGGCGCGGTCCTGCGCGCTCTCGCCCTTGGGGGCATAGCAATAGATCGTCACTTCGGTGGTATGGACGTCGATCGGCCGCACCACGCGGATCTGGGTCGAGAACTGGTCCATCAGGAACATGTTCGGATAGAGCGCCAGATTGCGGGTCTGCTCCAGGATGAAGCGGGCCTTGTCCTCGCCCAGCCGCTCCACAAGCTGGTCCCTATGGCTCCAGACTGGGCGGACTTCCGGGTTCAGCACCTGGGTCCAGAGCAGGATATGCCCATGTTCGAAGCCATAGACGCCGCTGGCGGGCGCCTTCGACCAGCCATTGGCGTCGACCGCCCTGGTCCCGCCCTCGGCGCGGCGGCCCATGGTCGATTGGTAATTTTCGTGGACGGAGCTGACATGATAGCCGTCGCAGCCATTCTCCATCTGCATCTTCCAGTTGCCGTGGAAAGTGTAGGTGGAATTTCCAGTCAGCACCTCCAGTCCTTCGGGCGCCTGATCGACCATCTGGTCTATGATGATCTTCGCCTCGCCCAGATGATCTTCCAGCGGCAGGACGTCATGATTGAGCGAGCCGAAGATGAAACCGCGATAGCTTTCGACCCGAACTCTGGTCAGATCATGCGACCCTTCATGATCGAAACTGTCGGGATAGGCGCCGCTGCTGGCGTCCTTGGCGCGCAGCAGCTTGCCGTCCGTCTTGAAGCTCCAGCCGTGGAAGGGGCAGACGAACAGCGGCTGGTTGCCCCGCTTGCGGCGGCACAGCTTGGCGCCGCGATGGGCGCAGGCATTCACCACGCCGTTGAGGCCGCCGTCCTTGGCGCGGGTCAGGATGACCGGCGTATGGCCGATCCAGGTCGTGAAATAGTCGTTCTTCTTCTCGACCTGGCTTTCATGCGCGAGATAGACCCAGTTGCTCTCGAAGATATATTTCATCTCCAGATCGAACAATTGGGGATCGGTGAAGACATCGCGGCGGCAGCGGAACAGGCCGCTTTCGGCGTCGTCGACCACGGCGGTCGCGACACGCTGCATCAGATGTTCATGCATGATCCTGTCTCCCATGGTCCTGAAGGTCAGGCGACCTCGACCTGCGGTTCGGCCTTCGCCTCGGCCCGGATGCGGGAGGAAAAGCCCTCGTCACCCTCGCTTGCAGCGCGCTGAAGCTGGAAGTCGAAGGCGATCGTGGCGCTGTCGCCCTGACGGCTGGGCACGGGCAGCAGGCCCTGGCGGGTGCCGAAAGCGAAATCGTCGGCCGCGAAGGGATCGTCGCCAAAGTTGATCTGCGTCGTCAGCGTGCGGTAGCCGGGCGCCTCGATGAAGAAATGGACATGGGCCGGACGGTTGCCATGACGGCCCAAGGCCCGCATCAACTGGTCGGTCGCGCCCTGCGGCGGCACCGAATAACCGCTCGGCTGCTTTGAATGGAAGGCGTAGCGGCCATCCTGGCCCAGCTTGATGCGGCGGCGGTTGTTGAACGGCGTCTGCTCGCCGGTCGGGTCGAAATGCGAATACCAGCCCTTGCTGTTGGCGTGCCAGACATGGACGATCGCGTCCTGTACCGGCTCGCCATCCGGACCGGTGACGGCGCCGCTCATATGGAGCGTCTGCGTGCCCTCATCGGCGTCGACGCTCAGATTGACGTCGCCCTCCACCAGCGGCGCGCCCGCGACATAGAGCGGACCTTCGATGGTGCGCGGCGTGCCGCCGCTGAGCCCCGCTTCGGCATCCTTGGCATCCATATAAAGATCCAGGAAATGTTCGAGGCCGGTTCCCGGCACGATCAGGCCGATCTCGGACGAACTGTCGGCCAGATATTTCATGGCCAGCCAGAATTCGCTCTCGCTGATGTCGTGCTTCACGATCAATTCCATCACGCTTTCCGTGAGATCGCGCATGATCGCCTTCAGTCGCGGATCACCGCCGCTTTCCCGCACGCCTGCCGCGCGGTCCAGCAATTGCTGGATTTCCGGGGTCTTCACGAAGCTGACGTCCATGGCATTCTCTCCTGATTGGGGTCCGGCGATCAGCGATCGTCGTCGTGGATGGATGAAGGATGGCGGCACAGCGGCGTCACCTTCATGGTCATGAAGGGATAGAGCGGCAGCGCGATCAGCATGTCGTGCAGCGCCGCATTGCTCTCCACGTCGAAGATGGAGACGTTCGAATAAAGCCCCACCTTGCGCCAGATGTGCCGCCAGGCGCCCGCCGCCTGAAGCGTCTGGAAATAGTCCTTTTCCGCCGCCTTGATCCGCGCCGCTTCCTGCGGGTCGAAGTCCAGCGGGATGTTGACGTCCATTTCGACCATGAAAAGCATTGGCTTCAGGCTCCTGCGGCGACGGGGTGGAAGAGCGGCGCGGCGCGATCCCGCCGGAAGAAGGCGAGCTTGTCCTCGTCGAAGGCGATGCCCAGCCCCGGCCCGGTCGGTACGGCGAGCGAAAAGTCGCCATAAGCGAGCGGTTCGCTCAAAATATCCTCCGTCTGGAGCAGCGGGCCGAACAATTCCGTGCCCCATGCCAGTTCCGGCAGCGTCGCGAAGACATGGGCCGAGGCGACGGTGCCGACGCCGCCCTCCAGCATCGTGCCGCCATAAAGGCCGATGCCCGCCGCGCTGCCGATCGCGGCGACCTGCGCCGTGGCGAAAAGGCCGCCCGACTGCGCGATCTTCAGCGCGAAGACCCCGGCGGCATTGGCGGAGGCGATGCGCAGCGCGCTGCGCGGGCCGTTCAGCGCCTCGTCCGCCATCAGCGGAATGGCTTGGCCCTTGGACAGCCGCGCCATGGCCGCCACCACATCGCCCGCGATGGGCTGTTCCACCAGGTCGCAGCCGACATCATGCAGCATCGCCATGCCGATCCTGGCCTGGCTTTCCGACCAGTTCTGATTGACGTCGACGCGCACGCTCGCCCGGTCGCCCAGCGCCTTGCATATGGCGCCCACATGGGCGACGTCGTCGCGCACCTCGCGCTTGCCGATCTTCAGCTTGAAGATGCGGTGGCGGCGGCGATCGAGCATCTCCTCGCCCTCCGCAATGTCCCGCGCGGTGTCGCCGCTGGCGAGCGTCCAGGCGACCGGCAGATCGTCGCGCACGCGACCGCCGCCGATCAGTTCGGAAACCGGAATGTTCAGCCGCTTTCCGGCCATGTCGAGCAGCGCCGTTTCCACTGCGCATTTGGCGAAATGATTGCCGCGCACGCAGCGGGCGACCTTCGCCATCGCCGCGCCGACCTGCGCCAGATCGCAGCTTTCCAGAACGGGAATGATATAGGTGTCGATCGCGGATTTGATGCTTTCCGGGCTTTCCTCGCCATAGCTGAGGCCGCCGATGGTCGTGCCTTCGCCAATGCCCTCCACACCGTCGGCGTCGGTCAGGCGGACGATCACCATCGACTGGGCGTGCATCGTCGCCATCGCCAGCACATGCGGGCGGATCGTCGGCACATCGACGATGAAGGTATCTGCGCGGCTCAATGCGGCCATTGCGGCGACTCTCCTAAAAGTCTAGGTTTCGCTGCGATATTAAGCTGGGTGCGAGCGGCGTTCAAAGATCAATAAGGTCATAACGCCATACCGGGGAGGTATATACATGATGGACTTCCGCCTTCTGCGCTATTTCGTGGCCGTCGCTGAAGAGGGAAATTTCAATCGCGCGGCAGAGCGCCTGCACATCGCGCAGCCCCCCTTGTCACGCGCCATCCAGCAACTCGAAGCGCAAGTCGGCGCGCCATTGCTCGACCGCGCAAGCCGGCCGCTGCGGCTGACCGATGTGGGCAGGCTCCTCCACGCGCAGGCGTTGCAGCTTCTGTCGCGGATGGAGGATGTGGAAACGATGGTGAAGACGGCCGCCACCAGCCAGCGGCGGCAATTGGTGATCGGCTTCGTCGCTTCGACCATTTATGCGCGCCTGCCGGAATTGATCCGCGAATTTCGCAAGGCGGCCGAAAATGTCGAGCTGGTCCTGGTCGAAAGCACGACGCTGGAACAGATCGCCGCGCTGAGGGAGGGGCGCATCGATGTCGGCTTTGGCCGCATCCGCCTGGAGGACCCGTCCGTGCGGCGCATCATCCTGCGTGACGAAAAACTGGTTGCCGCCTTTCCGCTGGGACATCCCCTGGCCGACGGAGAAGGGCCGGTTTCGCTGCGCGACCTGGCCGATGAGCCGCAGATCATCTATCCGCGCGCGCCCCGCCCCAGCTATGCCGATCAGGTCATTTCGCTGTTCCGCGACCATGCCATCGAACCGCGCATCGTCCACGAAGCGAGGGAGCTGCAAATCGCCATCGGCCTCGTCGCGGCCGAGGAGGGCATAGCGATCGTCCCCGAATCGGTGCAACGCGCGCGCAGCCACGACGTCGCCTTTCGCGAACTGGCGGAGCCGGCCACATCACCGATCATCATGAGCCACCGGCTAGGCGATCGTTCGCCCGAACTCGCGCTCATGGCGGCGGTGGTCGCCCGCAAATATTCCGAATGGGGCTATGAGGTTCCACCTGCGCTGGAAGAGGAGTTCTGACACCTGCGCCCTTTTGGTCGACGCGCTGAATGTAGACGCTGCAGCGGGCAATAATGAGCCAGCGCACGGAAACCGAAAAATCCGCGACAGAAATGAGGTCCATCCCCAAATGGGGATAATCCATCAATTCAAAGGGAAATGGTGGAGCCGAGGGGGATCGAACCCCTGACCTCGTCATTGCGAACGACGCGCTCTCCCAGCTGAGCTACGGCCCCAAAGGAGCGCTGCCTATAAGCGAGCGATTGCGCCCATGCAACGGTCTTTTTGCGCAAAAATGCAGCGCCTTGCCGATCGGCGTGGACGGCGGCGCGACAGGCCCGATCTGTCGGGGCAAAGGCGGGACATTACCCCCGCGTAACGGGCGGAACGATGCGGCCGCATGCTCATTGGTGCCCTAACGGCGATCGTGATCGAACGCCGTGGAAAAGCAGACAAGGAGACGGACAATGGGTTACCAAGGTGGACGTCGCTATGGTGACGGCGATCGGAACTGGACGGATTGGGACCGCGATTCCGACCGTTACGGCGCGCGGCGCGAGTGGCGGGACGATCGCAGCTATCGCTATGGCACGCGCGGCCAGTTTGGGGGACCGGGTTCGGGATATGGCGGGTCAGGGTCCAGGCGCCCGCCGGAGGATTATGATCCCGACGAACGCGGCTTCTTCGACCGCGCCGGTGACGAGATACGGAGCTGGTTCGGGGACGAAGAGGCAGAGCGGCGCCGCGAATATGACGATTATTATAATCGCCCCTATGGCGACCCGCGCGACCAGAGCAGCCGGATCGGCTATGCCTCTGCCTCCAATTCCAGCCGCTACCTGCCCAATCGCGGCTATGCGCCCTATACCGGCGAACGCAGCGGCTTTGGCAGCGAGGATCATGGCTACCGGGTGCGCGCCTTTGGTGCGAACCATGATTATGGCGAGCATCACGACGCCAATTATTATGCCTGGCGCCAGCAGCGGATCAACGAGCTGGACCGCGACTATGCGGAATATCAGAATGAACATCGCCAGCGGTTCAACAATGAGTTCGGCAGTTGGCGTACCCGCCGGGGGGAACAACGCCAGGCTGTCCAGCAGGTTCGCGAGCATATGGAAGTCGTCGGCAGCGACGGCGAGCATGTCGGCACGGTGGACAAGCTGCGCGGCGACCGCATCATCCTGAGCAAGAACGACCAGGATGCCGGCGGCGTGCATCATTCCATCCCCTCCTCCTGGATCCAGTCGGTCGACGCGCAGAAGGTCACGCTGGAGAAGACCGCCGAGCAGGCGCAGGCCGCCTGGCGGGCCGAGCGCGAACAGCAGGCGCTGTTCGGGTCGCGCGAAGACGATAATGATCGCTACGACACCAGCAGTTCGACCTACGAAAAAGGGCGTTATCGATGATCCCTTAGGGTCGGGACAGCCCTGACCGGGAGCGCGCCATCGAAAGGGAGGCGCGCTCCGGACCATCCGGACATCGGCGGACCGGCCGATGAACGGCAGAATGAATGAAAAGGTCCGGCCCCAGGCCGGGCCTTTTCATTCGGCCGCGGCCAATACCCGTTGCGCCTGGATGAGATGGGGCCGGTCGATCATCTTGCCATCCAGTTTCAACACCCCGGCGCCGGGATTGGCGGCGAAGGCGTCGATCACCGCCCTCGCCCGGGCGATTTCCGCTTCGGTCGGGGTAAAGCCTTCGTTGATAGCGGCGACCTGGACCGGATGGATCGCCATCATGCCGGTGAAGCCGTCGCGCCGCGCTCGCCCGATATAAGCCTTGAGATCGTCCATCGCCTCGATCCGGGGGAAGACCGTGTCAATCGCCGGGACGCCCACGGCATGGGCGGCGAACAGCGTCAGGCTGCGCGCCATTTCGAACGGCGCGGTGTAGCGGCCATCCTCCTCGCGGGAGGTCGAGGCGCCGACCGAGGCGGGCAGATCCTCCGCCCCCCAGGTCAGGCCCGCCAGCCTGTCGCGCACCTGCCGGAACGTGCCCAGCTCGAAGATGGCGGTGGGCGTTTCGGTCGCGATGGGCAGGATCGGTGGCACATTGGCGCCGTCGGCCAAGGCGATCAGCGCCTGGATGCTGGCCGCGCCTTCCGCCTTGGGCAGCATGATCCCGTCCGGCGAAGCGGGCAGCACGGCGGCCAGGTCGGCGCGGGTGTGATCGCCGTCCAGCGGGTTCACCCGAACAAAGGCCACGCAGTCGCGGGGCGAGGCCAGCCATTCCGCAATCGCTTCCCGCCCATAGGCCTTGCGCTCCGGCGCGACCGAATCCTCCAGATCCAGGATGATGGCGTCGGCGCCGCTGGCTGCCGCCTTGGCGAAGCGTTCGGGACGGTCGGCGGGAACGAAAAGCAGCGAACGGAGCTTCATGCGGGCCTCTTCTTCAGCAGTGCCATGCGCAGGCATTGGCAGACGATTTCGTCCCGCTGGTTATAGAGCCGATGCGTGAATGTCACGATCCCTCCTTCGGGGCGCGAGCGGCTTTCCTTGAGGTCCGTCACTTCGCTGTCCGCCCGCATCGTGTCACCGATGAAGACGGGCTTGGGCATGACGAGCTTGTCATAGCCCAGATTGGCGACCAGCGTGCCCAGGGTCGTGTCGCCCACCGACAGCCCCACCATCAGCGCGAAGGTGAAGGTGCCGTTGACGAGAATCTGGCCGAACTCCGATGCTTTCGCGGCTTCGGCGTCCAGATGCAGCGGCTGGGGATTGTGGGTCATGGTCGAGAAGAGGAGATTGTCGGTTTCCGTCACCGTGCGACGGATGTCATGGGTTATCCGGTCGCCAATCTGCCATTCGTCATAATAGCGGCCCGCCATCACCCTTCCTCCCGCTCAACCAGCACCAGCAGCGCGCCTTCGCTGACCTGGCCACCTTCGGACGCGTCCAGTTCCGCCACTATGCCGTCGAAGGGCGCTGTCAGGCTATGCTCCATCTTCATCGCCTCCAGCGTGACCAGCTTCTGGCCCTTGGCGACCTTGTCGCCCTGCGCCACGGCGACGGCGATGATGCGGCCCGGCATGGGGGAGAGGATCGCGCCGTCGGACGCGGCCAGGCCGCCTGCCTTGACGGGCGGGGTCTGGCTGAAGAACCAGCTTTGCCCGGCTTCGGTGACGATGATCGTGCCGTCGCGCTCCATGTCGGAGCAGAGACCGGTGCGCGGATCATCCGATTGCGCTTCCGCTACGACATGGCGGCTGTCCACGAACAGGTCGACCTTGGTCTTCGACTGTCCGTTGAGGCGGAAGCCGAACA
This sequence comes from Sphingobium sp. 15-1, assembly GCF_013375535.1. Taxonomy (GTDB): domain Bacteria; phylum Pseudomonadota; class Alphaproteobacteria; order Sphingomonadales; family Sphingomonadaceae; genus Sphingobium; species Sphingobium aromaticivastans. The sequence goes on along the minus strand of NZ_JABXJG010000001.1, from coordinate 266,823 downwards.
AGCCGTCGCGAAAGGACCGATCGTCCCAATCGCTCCGGGCGAGCCAGTCCCTGCGGAATCGCTCGCCCGCCGCCGCAAGGACTCTGCCTGAGGGGCCATCGATCGTTGTCAGCGCCTCTCCCTGCCGCTCGATCAGGCCGGTGTCGAGACGACCCTCGGCAAAATCGGCCATGGAAAGGCAAGCGTGCAAAAACGGCTTGTTGGTGTGCAGCGGCCCGACAAAACTGCTGTCGAGCCAGCGGATCAGGTCGCCCCGCGCTTCCTCCCGATCCTCGCCATGGCAGATGACCTTGGCGATCATCGGGTCGTAGAAGGAACTGACGGTATCGCCCTCCTCCACGCCCGTTTCCACGCGGGCTCGGTTGTCGAACAGCAGCCGGTCGATCTTGCCGGGGCTGGGCAGGAAGCCTTTGGTGGGGTCTTCGGCATAAAGCCGCGCCTCGATGGCGTGGCCGTTGATCGACAGCTCCTCCTGCTTTTTCGGCAGCGGTTCGCCGCTCGCCACGCGGAGTTGCCATTCGACCAGATCGACGCCGGTGATCTCTTCCGTCACTGGATGCTCGACCTGAAGGCGCGTGTTCATCTCCATGAACCAGATGCGGTCGGCGCGCAGGCCTTCGCTGGCGTCGGCAATGAACTCGATCGTGCCCGCGCCGACATAATCCACCGCCTGCGCCGCCCGGACCGCAGCGCCGCAAATGGCTTCGCGGGTGGCCGCGTCCATGCCGGGTGCGGGGGCTTCCTCGATCACCTTCTGATGGCGGCGCTGGAGCGAGCAGTCGCGTTCGAACAGGTGCACGACCTGGCCGTGGCTGTCCCCGAACACCTGCACTTCGATATGGCGGGGCGAGAGGATATATTTTTCGATCAGCACCTGGTCGTTGCCGAAGGAGGACGCCGCCTCCCGCTGGCAGGAAAGCAGCGCGTCGGCAAAATCCGCCGCCACTTCGACGCGCCGCATGCCCTTGCCGCCGCCGCCTGCGACCGCCTTGATGAGCACGGGATAGCCGATGGCGTCGGCTTCGGCTTGCAGGCGCTCTGCGCTCTGGTCCTCGCCCAGATAGCCGGGGGTGACGGGCACGCCCGCGTCGGCCATCAGCGTCTTGGCGGCGTCCTTCAGGCCCATGGCGGTGATGCTGGAGGGATTGGGGCCAACCCAGATGAGGCCCGCGTCGATGACGGCCTGCGCGAAGGCGGCGTTTTCCGAGAGGAAGCCGTAGCCGGGGTGGATCGCTTCGGCCCCGGTCGCCTGGGCGGCGGCAATGATGCGATCACCGATCAGATAGGATTCGCGCGCCGGGGATGGGCCGATATGCACGGCTTCATCGGCTTCGCGGACGTGGAGCGCTTTCGCATCGGCGTCGGAATAAACCGCAACGGTGCGGATGCCGAGACGCCGGGCGGTGCGGATGATGCGGCAGGCGATCTCGCCGCGATTGGCTATGAGCAGGGATTTAAGCACTGTGCCCTCCCAACGCGTCATGCTGAACTTGTTTCAGCATCCATTTCTCCTCTGGGCCCCGATGTAGATTGGACGCGCTGCGGCTAATGAGCGCCTGACGCTCATGACTCCGCGCCTTAGGCCCGATGGATGCTGAACCGTAGGTCGGCGCAAGCCAAACAGGTTCAGCGTGACGGGTGGGGACGGGGTGTGCCATTGTCCCTCCCCTCACATGCGGAACACCCCGAAGCGGGGCGCCTCCTCGACCGGGGCGTTGAGCGTGGCGGCGAAGGCGATGCCCAGCACGTCGCGGGTCTGGGCGGGGTCGATCACGCCGTCGTCCCACAGACGCGCGGTGGCGTGATAGGGGTTGCCCTCATCCTCATATTTCTGGCGGATCGGGGCCTTGAAGGCTTCCGCCTCGTCGGGCGTCCATTTCGCGGCGTCGCGGTGGACGGTCGCCAGCACGCTCGCCGCCTGCTCGCCGCCCATCACGGAGATGCGGCTGTTGGGCCAGGTGAAGAGGAAACGCGGCCCATAAGCCCGCCCGCACATGCCGTAATTGCCCGCGCCGAAGCTGCCGCCGATCAGCACGGTGATCTTGGGCACGCTGGCCGTCGCCACCGCCGTCACCAGCTTGGCGCCATGTTTGGCGATCCCCTCCGCCTCATATTTGCCGCCGACCATGAAGCCGGAGATATTCTGGAGGAACAGCAGCGGAATGCGACGCTGACAGGCCAATTCGATGAAATGCGCGCCCTTCTGCGCGCTCGCGCTGAACAACACGCCGTTGTTCGCGAGGATCGCGACCGGCATGCCCCAGATATGGGCGAAACCGCAGACGAGCGTGGTGCCGTAGAGCGATTTGAACTCGTGAAATTCGCTGCCGTCGACGATGCGGGCGATCACTTCGCGCACGTCATAGGGGGCGCGGACATCCTGGGGGATGATGCCGTACAGTTCCGCCGGGTCATATTTCGGCGCCTTGGGCTCGCGCAGGTTGAGGTCGATCTCCGCCGCCGGTTGCAGCGTCGAGACGATGTCCCGCACGATGGTCAGCGCATGCTCGTCATTTTCCGCGACATGATCGACCACGCCGGAGCGGCGACCATGCACTTCCGCGCCGCCCAGGTCTTCGGCGGAAATGACCTCGCCCGTCGCGGCCTGCACCAGCGGCGGGCCGGCGAGGAAGATCGTGCCCTGGTTGCGCACGATCACCGTCTCGTCCGACATGGCGGGCACATAGGCGCCGCCCGCGGTGCAGCTTCCCATGACGCAGGCGATCTGCGGGATGCCCCGCGCCGACATTTGCGCCTGATTGTAGAAGATGCGGCCGAAATGCTCGCGATCCGGAAAAACCTCCGCCTGGTTGGGCAGGTTCGCGCCGCCGCTGTCGACCAGATAGACGCAAGGGAGCCGGTTCTCCATCGCGATCTCCTGGGCGCGGAGATGCTTCTTCACAGTCAGCGGATAATAGGTGCCGCCCTTCACCGTGGCGTCGTTGCAGACGATCATCACCTGCCGCCCCGACACGCGGCCGATGCCCGCGATCATGCCCGCGCCGGGCACCTCGCCATGATACATGTCGTTGGCGGTGAGCTGGCCCACCTCCAGAAACGGGCTGCCCGGATCGAGCAGCCGCTCCACCCGGTCGCGGGGAAGCAGCTTGCCCCGCGCCACATGCTTGGCCCGCGCCGCCTCGCTGCCGCCGAGCGCCGCCTGCGCGACCTTCGCGTGCAATTCGTCGCGCAGCGCCCGGTTATGCGCGGCGTTGGCGCGGAAGGCATCACTCTCCGCCGAGAGCTTCGTGTCGAAAATAGGCGCACTCATGCTCTTGCGCTCCCCTGCCCTGCGGTTGCATATCCCAGGCTATCCATGCCGACCATCCTGCTCCTCACCATATCCAACCTGTTCATGACCACCGCCTGGTATTGGCACCTGAAGGGCGGGATGAATAAACCCCTTTTCGCCGTCATTCTGATCAGTTGGGGCATCGCCTTCGTCGAATATTGCTTCGCCGTGCCCGCCAACCGCATCGGCTTCGTCAGCGGCTGGAGCGCTGGCCAGCTCAAGATCGCGCAGGAAGCCATCGCGCTGCTGATCTTCGGCGGATTCATGGTGACGGTGCTGGGCGAGCCGCTGCACTGGCGCCATCTCGCCGCTTTCCTCTGCATCATGGCGGCGGTGGGTTTTCTGTTCGTGGGGCGGACATGAGAGCGCGGCATGTTCCTGCGAAGGCAAGAGCCTAGTCCCGTCGTCTGAACTGGGTTCCTGCCTTCGCAGGAACACGTAACGGGCTTGGGCGATGATAGGATCACATTCACACGCCGATCAGTTCGCGGCCGATCAGCATGCGGCGGATTTCATTGGTCCCAGCCCCGATGTCGAGCAGCTTGGCGTCGCGCATGTAGCGCTCGACCGGCCAGTCCTTCGTATAGCCCGCGCCGCCCAGCGCCTGGACCGCCTCCAACGAGACCTTCATCGCATTTTCACTCGCCAGCAGGATCGCGCCTGCCGCGTCGAAGCGGGTCGTCCTGCCCCGGTCGCAGGCCTGCGCCACGGCATAGACATAGGCCCGCGCCGAATTGAGCGCGACATACATGTCCGCGACCTTGGCCTGCATGAGCTGGAAGGCGCCGATGGGCTGGCCGAACTGCTTGCGCTCCCGCACATAGGGCAGCACCACGTCGAGACAGGCCTGCATGATGCCGAGCTGGATGCCGGACAACACGGCGCGCTCATAGTCGAGGCCCGACATCAGCACGCCGACGCCGCCGTTGAGCGGGCCCATGATGTTTTCCTCCGGCACTTCGCAATCGTCGAAGACCAGTTCGGCGGTGGGCGATCCGCGCATGCCGACCTTGTCGATCTTCTGCCCGATGGAGAAGCCCTTGAAATCCTTCTCGATCAGGAAGGCGGTGATGCCACGCGACCCTTCGCCGGTCTTGGCGTAGACGACCAGCGTGTCGGCTTGAGGGGCGTTGGTGATCCAGAATTTGGTGCCGTTGAGGACATAGCGGTCGCCGCGCTTCTCGGCGCGCAGCTTCATCGAGACGACGTCCGACCCTGCCCCCGCTTCCGACATGGCGAGCGATCCGACATGCTCGCCGGAGATCAGCTTGGGCAGATAGCGCGCCTTCTGCTCCGGCGTGGCCCAGCGGCGGATCTGGTTGACGCATAGATTGGAGTGCGCGCCATAGCTGAGGCCTATGGAGGCGGAAGCCCGCGCCACCTCTTCCTGCGCGACCACATGCTCCAGATAACCGAGGCCAAGGCCGCCATCCGCCTCATCGACGGTGACGCCATGCAGGCCGAGCGCGCCCATTTCAGGCCACAGCTCACGCGGGAACCAGTCCTTGGCGTCGATCTCCGCCGCGAGCGGGGCGATGCGGTCGCTGGCAAAGCGCGCGGTCGTCTCGCGGATCATCTCCGCATTTTCGCCAAGGGCAAAATCGAAATCGGTCATGGCAGGCTCTCCTTGCTGCGCATCCTATCGCCCAACGCCGTGCAAGAAAAATTGAAACGGCGCGGGAAAGTGTATAGTTTCTATCTATGATCGAACGCTATCTCCTGCGCTATTTCCTCGCGGTCGTGGACCATGGCAATTTTTCCCGCGCCGCCGCCCATTGCCTGGTGTCGCAACCGACGCTGTCGGTCGGCATCGCCAAGCTGGAACAGGCCGTGGGCGCGCCGCTTTTCCTGCGCAGCAACCAGCGCGTAGAACTGACCGAGGCCGGGGCGCGGTTGCTGACGCATGCCCGGCGGATCGAGCGCGAGTTCAACCTGGCCGAACTGGCGGGGGAGAAGGCCGAGCAGGCGCCCGTGCTGCGCGTCGGCGTACTGCTCAGCATAGCGGGAGAAGCTATGGCCTGCGCGGTGGCAAGCTGCGCCCCTGCCGAACAGGGCCGGATCGAGTTCATCCCCGGCAGCGAACGCGAATTGCTGGGACGGCTGGATGCGGAGCGGATCGACGTGGCGCTCACGCTGATCCGGCCGGGCACGGACCGCTTCACCACGCAGCCGATCATAGAGGAAGGCTATGGCATCGCCCTGTCGGACAGGCACCGGCTGGCCGGGCGGGAGATGGTCACGGCGGAGGAGCTTGGCGCCGAAACCATGATCGTCCGTCGGCATTGCGAGGCTCTGTCGGCCACCAGCCGCTATTTCGTCGACCGCGGCGTGCGGCCCCATTTCGCCTTCCGATCGACCAATGACGAGCGGGTGATGCAGATGGTCGCGGCGGGACTGGGCATCACGGTCATGCCGGACAGCTATCGCTGGCCCGGCATGGCGCGGGTGGCGCTCAAGGATTTTGGCGAGCGGCGGCGCGTGGGGTTTCTTTACGGCGCGCGGGCGGCGGGGTTGCGCGGGGTGCCGGTGCTGAAGGCGTTGGAGGCGGCGTTGGGGGTGTAGGGGGAAGTTTGGCCACTGCGGATGTTAAGCGATACGTGCTCCCGCGAGGGCACTCGATCGAGACAAGCGGCTCGTGAGAGCTCAATCCTGCCCTCTGTAAATCATCGCACCGTCTCAACTGGGCTCCCGCCTTCGCAGGAGCACGGTGCATTCTAGGAAACGACGCAAGCAGACCGTTCGCTAACCACCCAAATCAGCCACTCAAGGCAGCAGCAGCGAACTATCCCCATAGCTGTAGAAGCGATACCCCCGCGCAATCGCGTCGGCATAGACAGCCTGCATCCGCTCACGCCCCATCAGCGCGCTGACCAGCATGAACAGGGTCGATTTGGGCAGATGGAAATTGGTCATCAGCCCATCCACCGCCCGGAAACGATAGCCCGGCGTGATGAAAATCCGCGTTTCGTCGGCAAAGGGACGGATAATCCCATCCTCTCCCGCCGCGCTTTCCAGCAACCGCAGGCTGGTGGTGCCCACCGCGATCAGCCGCCCGCCCGCTTGCCGCACGGCATTCAACCGGTCCGCCGTCGCCTGGTCGATCCGTCCCCATTCGGCGTGCATGCGGTGATCGTCGGTGTCCTCCGCCTTGACGGGCAGGAAAGTCCCCGCGCCGACGTGCAGCGTCAGCGTCTCTGTCCCCACGCCCGCCGCCGCCAGCGCCGCCGTCAGCTCAGGCGTGAAATGCAGCGCCGCCGTGGGCGCGGCCACCGCACCGTCCTCCCGCGCAAACATGGTCTGATAGTCGCTGCGGTCGCGCTCGTCCGTGGGGCGCTTGTTGGCGATATAGGGGGGCAGCGGCATCCGCCCGGCGCGCTCCAGCAGGACTTCCACCGGCTCCTCGCCTTCGAAGCTCAGCGTGACGCCGCCATCCTCGTCGCGCGGCCCGGCGATGGCGGTGACGCCCGCGCCGAAATCGATCCGGTCGCCGTCGCGCACCCGCTTGGCGTTGCGGAGAAAGGCCTGCCATTGGCGCAGGCCGAGGCGCTTGTGGAGGGTCGCGCCGATCCTCGCCTCGCCGCGCAGGCCTTCGAGCTGGGCGGGGATGACCCTGGTGTCGTTGAACACCAGCACGTCGCCAGAGCGCAGCAGGCCGGGCAGGTCGCGGACGATCCGGTCCTCGAACGGCACGTCGCCGGACACCAGCAGCAGCCGAGCCGAATCGCGGGGGGACGCGGGCCGCAGCGCGATGCTTTCGGGCGGGAGGTCGAAATCGAACAGGTCTACGCGCATGGGGCGCCGTCCTCAGTACAAATCGTCATGCTGAACTTGTTTCAGCATCCATTTCGCCGGATCGAGCGGAGAGTGGTGAGGCACGATGGATGCTGAAACAAGTTCAGCATGACGGGTGAATGATGAGACGCCGCCTTGTTACTTCTTCTTGGTCGCAACCGGCTTCTTCACTGGTTTAGCCTGCTTAGGAGCAATGATGGCGGGCGGAGGCGCCACAGGGGGCAGCAATTGAGTCACCGTTACCGGCGGCTTGCCGTCACTTTCGATCGATGCCTGCAGGATAAGCGTCGGATCGGCGGGCGGTTCGCCCTGGTGGATCGCGTCGACATATTGCATGCCGTCGATCACCCGGCCGAAGACGGTATATTTCTTGTCGAGCTGCATGCGCGGCAGGAAGACGATGAAGAACTGGCTGTTCGCACTGTCATCGCTCTGGGCGCGGGCCATGGAGACGGTGCCGCGCAGATGCGGCATCGGGTTGAACTCCGCCTTCAGGTCGGGAAGCGTCGATCCGCCAGTGCCGTCGCCCTTGGGATCGCCGCCCTGCGCCATGAAGCCGGGGATGACGCGGTGGAATTTGAGGCCGTTATAGAAGCCCTGCCGCGTCAGTTCCTTGATCCGCTCGACATGGGTGGGCGCGATGTCGGGGCGCAACTGGATGCGCACGCGACCGCCGCTCGACAGGTCGAGATCCCAGATATTCTGGGGGTCGGCCGGCACCGTCGCGGGCGGCAGCTTGGAGGCGGGATCGAGACCGAGCTGCTTCGCGGTCTGCTCCGCGCGGACGGCAGCCTCTTCCTTTTTCGCTTCTTCCGCATTGCGCCCGCCCTGAGCCAGAGCCGCGCCGCTCGATGCATAGAGAGCGAAACCGATCGCCACGGTCTTAAGCGCCGACGTGAACCGCATGAACGAAGCTTTCCTCATATTTGCCCAGGGACGAATGTGCCCCTGATAGCGTGCTCTTGGCGATTGGCAACTGAACGAAGGCTGAGTCGAAGCTTTACTGGCCCTTAAGGCCGAGCTTCGCCACCCGTTCCACCACATCGTCGCGCACCGCCGGGCTGACGAATTTATGGATCGGCCCGCCGTAAAGCGCGATTTCCTTGACCAGACGCGAGGCGATCGGCTGGAGCGAAACGTCCGCCATCAGGAAAACCGTCTCGACCCGGCCGTTGATCTGCTGGTTCATCCCCGCCATCTGATATTCATATTCGAAGTCCGCGACGGCCCGCAAACCCCTGATGATGACGCTGGCCCCCTGCGATTCGGCAAAGTCCATCAGCAGCGAGTTGAAGCCGGTGACGACGATTTCCGTGTCGATCCCGGCGCATTCGCGGCGCACCATGTCCAGCCGCTCCTCGTCGGAGAACATGGGCGATTTGGAGATGTTGGTCGTGACGCCGATCACCAGCTTGTCGACCAGCTTCGCGCCGCGCCGGATGATGTCCATATGACCCAGAGTGATCGGGTCGAATGTGCCGGGATAAACCCCCACCCTCTGCTTGCTCATGCCCCTAGCGATCCCTTTCCACGATATAATCCGCGATGGCGCGCAGCAGGTCGGCCTCCGGACCGAAGCCGTGCAGATGCGCCTTGGCCTGTTCGACGAGCAGGCGGCCCTGTTCCCGCGCCCGCTCCACCCCCAGCAGCGAGACGAAGGTTTCCTTGCCCGCCGCCGCATCCTTGCCCAGCGCCTTGCCGGCGACATCGGCGTCGCCCTCCACGTCGAGCAGGTCGTCGGCAATCTGGAAGGCCAGGCCGATGTCCCGCGCATAGCCGTGCAGGCGGGTCCGCGCTTCGGGCGGGATGCGCGCCATGATCGCCGCCGCGTCCACGCAGAAGGCAATGAGCGCGCCGGTCTTCAATTGCTGGAGCCGGGTGACGGTGGGCAGGTCGAAGCTCGCCTTCTCCGCCTCCAGGTCCATCATCTGGCCGCCCGCCATGCCGCTGGTGCCGCTGGCGACGGACAGCGCCTTCACCAGTTCGACGCGGACGAAGGGGTCGGGATGGGTTTCCTCGTCCGCCAGCACTTCGAAGGCCAGATCGTGCAGGCAATCGCCCGCCAGGATCGCGGTCGCTTCGTCGAACGCCTTGTGGACGGTGGGCTTGCCCCGGCGCATGTCGTCGTCGTCCATCGCCGGCAGATCGTCATGCACCAGCGAATAGACATGGATGCATTCGATCGCGACGCCGACCCGCAGCGCGGAATCCCGCGAGATGTTGAACAGATCGCTGGCCGCCTGCACCAGCAGCGGACGCAGCCGCTTGCCGCCACCCATGGCGGCATGGCGCATCGCTTCATAAAGGCGCCTGCGCGGATCGTCGGGAATCGCCAGCAGCATGTCGAATGCGCGGTCGACCTCCGCCGCAAGGGCGGCGGCGCGGCTGGCGACCAGGGACGAGGCGGAGGAGGCTCCGCTCATGCCTGCGGCTTTCAGTCCGTGCCGAAGGGCTGCGCGCCCGTGACGGCCCCGCTGGCGTCCAGGGTCAGCTTGGCGATGCGCGCCTCCGCCGCCTGGAGCCGTTCCATGCAGCGCTTCCGCAATTCTTCACCCTGCGAATAAAGCGAAATGGATTCGTCGAGCGGCACGTCCCCGCTCTCCAGCCGCCGGACGATCGATTCGAGCGCGCGCAGCGCATCCTCGAACGACATTTGTGACGGATCGCCTTGCTCTATCATGCTGTCTTGCGCCATTTCCCTGCATTGGCCGCCCCCGCCCGCCCGGTCAAGCCCGCAGTCAGCGCATTGGGGCCATTACGGCCGATTCCGGGTTTCCCGTCATGAAAACGTCATGACGTCGCGTCAGTGGCTGGCGGACTTATGGCAGTTTTGCGTTGACGCTTGGCGTAGCTAGTGCACATAGAAGGACCGCTATGAAATATCATCTTTCCCTGATCTCCGTGGCGGCGCTGGCGCTGCTGTCGGCCTGCAACAAGAATGACGAACCCGAAGTCGTGGGCGGCCCCGCCGATCCCATGGCCGAGAAGCTGGCCAATGCCGCCCCCGTCGAGCTGCCACCGATGGTGAAGGAAAGCCATCAGTATCGCTGCAAGGACAACAGCCTGATCTTCGTCGACTTCATGAGCGACGACAAGACGGCGAACCTGCGCACCGAGAAGGACGGCGCGCCGACCAAGCTGACTGCCGCCGAAGCGGGCAAGCCCTATGAAGGCGCTGGCTATAAGGTCGAGGGTTCGGGCAAGCAGATCACCGCCACCCTGCCGGGCAAGAGCGCGGTTAGCTGCAAGGGCTGATCCTTTTCGTTTTCCTGCAAGTTCGGGCCGGTCCTCCCATGCGGAGGCCGGCCTTTTTCTTTCAAGCGAGGCTTTGGCTTAAGCTTAGGGCTGTTAGGGCGACGTGCTCCTGCGCAGGCAGGAGCCCAGTCCCCAGCTTGCGTTCAAAGGTGAAGTCAGAACTGGGCTCCTGCCTGCGCAGGAGCACGTCGCTTCACAAGGCAGACCATCAACGCAACTCCGGCTCTCCCACCTCCACCGGATCGGGGCCGAAGCGGTTTGCCCCACGCGTGCCGCTCATGATGAGGAAAATGAGCAGCACGATGCTGCCGATGAAGGGAAAAACGACGATCAGCAGCCACCAGCCGCTGCGGTCGCTGTCATGGAGCCGGCGGACGGACACGGCGATATGCGGAATCAGCATGGCCAGCGCGAACAGCCCGGTCAGCGGCCCGCCGCGGGTGCTGTAACCCGCACTCGCCCACCAAGGGCCCCGCTGGAACCAGCGGTCGGTCGTGGTGAGGCCCAGCGTCGTTTCGACCAGCGACAGTGCGATGAAACAAAGCAGCAGGAACAGGACGAACATCCAATATTCCTTGGGCCGCGCCCGGCCGGAGAATTTGGCATAGCGGCGCAGCGGCAACAGCATCCATTCCATGGGCAACTCCCCTTTTGTCGTCCGACCTGCGAAAGCTATCATGTTTTCGCCCGTGCGCGAGCGTCAGCATTGTCTATCGGGCGCTCCCCCGCTAAAGGCGCGCACATGTCCAGCACCGCACCCCAGATCACGCCCCAGGTCGTAGCCGAACACGGGCTTTCCCCGGAAGAATATGATCGCGTCCTGCACGCGCTCGGCCGGGAGCCGAATCTCACCGAACTCGGCATCTTCTCGGTCATGTGGTCGGAGCATTGCTCTTACAAAAGCTCGCGAATCCATCTGAAGAAGCTGCCGACCGAAGGGCCGCAGGTCATTTGCGGCCCCGGCGAGAATGCGGGCGTGGTCGACATCGGTGACGGCCAGGCCGCGATCTTCAAGATGGAGAGCCACAACCATCCGTCCTACATCGAACCCTATCAGGGCGCGGCGACCGGCGTGGGCGGCATATTGCGCGACGTGTTCACCATGGGCGCGCGGCCGGTGGCGAACATGAACGCGCTGCGTTTCGGCCGCCCGGATCATCCGAAGATGAAGCATCTGATCGCCGGCGTGGTGCATGGCATTGGCGGCTACGGCAATTGCGTGGGCGTGCCGACCGTGGGCGGCGAGGTGAATTTCCACCCGGCCTATGACGGCAACATTCTGGTCAATGCGATGACCGTGGGCGTCGCGGAGACGAACAAGATTTTCTATTCGGCGGCGTCCGGCGTCGGCAATCCGATCGTCTATGTGGGGTCCAAGACCGGCCGCGATGGCATTCATGGCGCGACCATGGCCTCGGCTGACTTTGGCGAGGATTCGGAAGAGAAGCGCCCAACCGTGCAGGTGGGCGACCCCTTCACCGAAAAGCTGCTGATCGAAGCCTGCCTCGAACTGATGGCGTCGGATGCGATCGTCGCCATTCAGGACATGGGCGCGGCGGGCCTCACCTCCTCCTCGGTGGAAATGGCGTCCAAGGGCGGCGTCGGCATCCTGCTCGACATGGACATGGTGCCGCAGCGCGAAACCGGCATGACGGCCTACGAAATGATGCTGTCGGAGAGCCAGGAGCGCATGCTCATGGTGCTCCAGCCGGGCAAGGAAGAATTTGCCGAAGCGATCTTCCGCAAGTGGGAGCTGGACTTCGCGGTGATCGGCCATGTGACCGACACCGGCCGCATGGTGCTGGTCCACAAGGGCGAAACGGTGTGCGACATTCCGCTTGGGCCCCTGGCCGACGATGCGCCGCTCTATGACCGTCCGGCGATGCCGAAGGACGAATATAAGCTCTGGTCGGGCGTCAAGCCGCTGGGCGATATTCCGGCTTCGGACATTGGCGCGGACCTGATCAAGCTGATGGGTTCGCCCGACATCGCGTCGCGTCGCTGGATATGGGAACAGTATGACCATATGGTCGGCGCCGACACGGTGCAGCGCCCCGGCGGCGACGCGGCGGTGGTCCGCGTCCATGGATCGCAGAAGGGCATTGCAATCAGCACCGACTGCACGCCGCGCTATTGCTATGCGGACCCCTATGAGGGCGGCAAGCAGGCAATTGCGGAATGCTATCGCAACATCAGCGCGGTCGGCGCGACGCCGCTGGCTGTCACCAACTGTTTGAACTTCGCCAATCCGCAGCGGCCGGAGATCATGGCACAGTTCACCGGTTGCCTCGAAGGCATGGGGGACGCCTGCCGCGCGCTCGACTTCCCGATCGTGTCGGGCAATGTGTCGCTTTACAACGAGTCCAAGGCGACCGGCGGCGGTTCGGCTATCCTGCCGACCCCAGCGATCGGCGGCATCGGCCTGCTCCAGAATGTCGATGTGATGGCGACCGTGGCCTTCAAGCAGGAAGGCGATGCGATCTGGGTCATCGGCGGCGAAGGCAGCCATCTCGGCCAGTCGATCTGGCTGCGCGAGATCGCCGGTCAGGAAGCAGGCGATGCACCCAAGGTCGATCTGGCGGCCGAACGCGCCAACGCCGAAGCCGTCCGCGCACTGATCGCGGAAGGCAAGGTCAATGCGGTGCATGACATTTCGGACGGCGGCTTGCTGGTTGCCGTGACCGAAATGGCGCTGGCCGGGAAGATCGGCGCGGAACTGACTATCGCCCTTACGACGGCGAGTGCGTTTGGCGAGGATCAAGGCCGGTACATCGTGACCGCGGCGCAGGGCGTGGAAATTGCGGGCGCGGTGAAGATCGGGACGACCGGCGGCGACAAGATCGCGAGCGTGGCGCTGGCCGAGCTGCGCGGCGCGCATGAGAGCTTCTTCCCCGCGCTGATGGACGCGGAACTGTAAGACAAAAAGCAATCGTGTTCCTGCGCAGGCAGGAACCCAGTCCTGCCGTCCGAACTGGGCTCCTGCCTGCGCAGGAGCACGTTGTTTTTCACGGCCGGCTTTGAGGAGAAACTCCATGGCCTTTACCGCGAAGATTCTCCTCCTCGGCTCGGGCGAACTGGGCCGCGAGTTCGTGATCTCCGCCAAGCGCCTGGGCGCTGAGGTCATCGCCTGCGACAGCTACGCCGGCGCGCCAGCCATGCAGGTAGCGGACGGCTATGAGGTCTTCTCGATGCTCGACGCCAACCTGCTGGCTCAGGCCATCGAAAAGCATCAACCCGACTTCGTGGTCCCGGAAATCGAAGCGATCCGCACCGAGGTGCTGGCCGATTTCGAAGCGCGCGGCGTGACCGTCGTGCCGTCCGCCCGCGCCACGATCATGACCATGAACCGCGACCGCATCCGCGAAGTCGCGGCGGTCGAGCTGGGCCTGCGCACCTCTCGCTATCGCTATGCCGAAACGCTGGAGGAAGTGCTGGCGGGCGCCGAACATAGCGGCCTGCCCTGCGTCATCAAGCCGGTCATGTCCTCCTCCGGCAAGGGGCAGAGCACTGTCCGCACCGCCGACGAGTTGGAAGCGGCATGGAATTACGCCGTCGCCAATATGCGCGGCGACCGCAGCCGGGTGATCGTCGAGGAGTTCATCGCCTTCGACTATGAGATCACCCTGCTGACCGTGCGCAGCCGCGAGGGCGTCAGCTTCTGCCCGCCCATCGGCCACCGGCAGGAGCGCGGCGACTATCAGGAAAGCTGGCAGCCCACGCCCATGTCAAACGCGGCGCTGGCCGCCGCGCAGGACATGGCGCGCAAGGTGGTCGACAATCTGGGCGGTTACGGCATTTTCGGCGTGGAATTTTTCGTGAAGGGAGAGGATGTGATCTTCTCCGAATTGTCGCCGCGCCCGCACGATACCGGCATGGTGACGCTGATCTCGCAGAATATGAGCGAGTTCGACCTGCATGCCCGCGCCATATTGGGCCTGCCGGTACCGGAGGTGACGCTGCGCGGTCCGGCGGCTTCGGCGGTGATATTGGCGGATCGGGAGTCGGACGACTTCCGGTTCGAAGGATTGGCCGAAGCGCTCTCGACGCCCGGCGGGGAAGTCGACCTGCGCCTGTTCGGCAAGCCGACGACCCGCCCCTATCGCCGCATGGGCGTGGCTCTGGCGCAGGCGGAGGATGCGGACAGCGCAAGGGCCGTGGCGGCGGAAGCCGCGGACAAGGTCAGGATCGTTTACGGCGAATAAGGGTGAGAGCGGACATTCTACCTGCACCGTGCTCCTGCGCAGGCAGGAGCCCAGTCCTGCCCTCAGTGTATCATCCCAACACCTGAACTGGGCTCCTGCCTGCGCAGGAGCACGGTGCGCTGAACGGCGGCAATTGACCCATTGCAGCCTTTCAGCTCCCCCTAACCCGCCCGCGTCACGCGACCAAACAGCACCTGATACACATCATCCCCGCCGCTTTCCTCGAAGGCAGCCATCACCCGGCGCAAATCCTTGGGCGGCAGCGGTTTGCGGCCTTCATCCGGCACCACCGCGCCAATGCCCTTCAGATGCGCGATCAACCCCTTCGCCCCGCCGCAGGCCAATCCATAATCCTCGTCAAAGGCAAAGGCGTCATCGAAACGCCCCATCATCCCCTGCAACGCTGCCAAAGACGGATAGTCGGGAATGCCAGCCCGCAACCCGCCAACCGCATGCGCCGCGCGCCAGCGGGCGAAACTGCCCTGCCCCATGGTCGAAAAGATCAGACTCCCCCCCGGCCGCAACAATCCGGCCAGACGAGCGATGGCGCTTTCCAGATCGTCGAACCATTGAAAGGCCAGGCTGGAAAGGATCAAGTCAAACCACTGCCCTTCGAAGATCGGCGCTTCGCCGTCCATCGTCAGGAATGTGCCCGCGACCAGCCCCCCCGTCGCCGCCCGCGCCAGCATGTCGGGCGACAGGTCCGTCACCACCAGCTCAGCGCCGGGCCAGCGCGCCTGGATGTCGCGCGTCAGGAAACCGGTGCCGCAGCCAATCTCCAATATCCGGCCGACGCCGCCGGGCTTCTGCCGCTGGGCGAGATCGGCCACCAGGGCGGCAGCCGACCGCTGCGGCCCGGCATGATCGTCATAATGCCCCGCCGCCGCGCCGAAAGCGTCGCTTATTCGTTGCTTGCGCCGACCATTCATGGCTAGTCGCATTGGCAGAGCCCCGAACTCTTTTCCAGCCACTTTTCCAGCCCTCTTCAAGGACAGCCCCGACCGATGACCGCCCCTTCTTCCCGGATTCCCGCCATGGACGTGCTGCGCGGCTGCGCGGTCATGGGAATCCTCTGGATGAACATCGCGGCCTTCGCCCTGCCCGAACAGGCCTATTTCAGCCCGGCGGCGGCAGGTCCGCTCTCCATGGGCGACACCGCTTTCTGGACGGTCAGCTTCATGGCGGTCGACGGCAAGATGCGGGCGCTGTTCTCCATGCTGTTCGGCGCGTCGATGCTGCTGCTGATCGACCGGGAGGAAATGGCCGGACGCGACGGACGGCAGGCACAGATGATCCGCGCCGCCTGGCTGTTCGTCTTCGGCCTCGCCCATTATCTGCTGCTGTGGTGGGGCGACATATTGATGATCTACGCGCTGGTGGGGCTGGCCGCTCTGCCATTCGCGCGCAAGGAGCCGCTGGCGCTCGTCAAATGGGCCTTTCTTTTCTTCCTCGCGCATTTCCTGGTGTGCGCGGGATTCATCGGCACGCTTTACGCCTGGGGCCATGCCGCCACAGCGCCCGACGGGGCCAGCCATGTCAGCGCAGGTTTCGCCAATTTCATCGCTTCGCTTTCCGACCCCGCGCATCCGGCGATCCGAAGCGAATATGGCATCTATCGCGGCGGCTATGCCGGCATCTTCCTGCATCATGTCGCGCTGTTCAGCGGCCAGTGGCTGACGACATTGCCCTTCGTCGCCTTCGATACGCTGGGCTTCATGCTGCTGGGCATGGCGATGCTGAAGGGCGGATTCCTGACCGGACGCTGGCAGGCGGAGCAATATTGGCGGACGGCGCGGCATTGCTTCCTGATCGGACTGATCCCGATGGCGGCGCTCGCGATAGGGATCATCTCCAGCCGGTTCGCGGCGCTCACCACCTTGGGGTCGGTGCTCGCCTGGTCCTTTCCCTTCCGCATACCGCTGGCCGTGGGCTGGGCCGCCCTGATCCTGTGGCTGTTCACGCGCCATCGCGACCGGCCCCTCATGGCGCGAATCGCCGCCGTCGGCCGCCTGGCGCTCAGCAATTATCTGGGCAGCAGCATCGTCATGTGCGCGATCTTCTATGGCTGGGGGCTTGGACTGTTCGGCCATGTGCCGCACCGCGCGATGCCGCTGTTCGTCCTGGGGGCATGGGCGGCCATGCTGATCTGGTCGCCGCTCTGGCTGCGCCGATTCGCACTGGGGCCAGCGGAATGGCTGTGGCGCAGCCTGGCGCGGGGCAAAACGCAAAAGATTCGCAACAGCGACTGAATCTCTATTGCGACCTATTATCATCTGCGCTATCTCCCTGCTCAGGAGATGTGCATGGTTGTCTGTGTCTGCAATGCCATTCGGGAAAAGGACCTGAAGGAAGTGGCCCGCGAAGGCTGCGCAACGCCTTGCAGCGCCTATGCGCGCCTCGGCCGCCGGCCCAAATGCGGCCAGTGCGTGCCCTTCGCCCGCACGATCATTGCGGCGGAACGCGCCTCCATCTGAGGCCACTGCGAATCAAGCGCATCCGGCTGCCGCGAACTCGACGCAATAGCGCGGCATAAAATGGCGGATTTCCGCGGCTTTCCGGATTAACAAACGGATCCGAAACGCTTATGATCCCGGCACTTTCCTGACAGCCGGAGAAGAACGCCATGAAGGGCGACGCCAAGGTCATCGAATATCTGAACGAGGTGCTCAAAAATGAGCTGACCGCGATCAACCAATATTTCCTCCACTATCGCATGCTGAACCATTGGGGCATCGGGAAGCTGGCCAAGTTCGAATATGAGGAATCGATCGACGAGATGAAGCACGCCGACAAGCTGGCGGAGCGCATCCTGTTCCTCGACGGCCTGCCCAATTTCCAGTTGCTTGGCCGGCTGAAGATCGGGGAGACGGTGGAAGAAATACTGAAGGCCGACCTTGAGCTTGAATATGAAGCGTTGCCGGTGCTGAAGGACGCCATCGCCTATTGCGAATCGATTCGCGACTATGTGAGCCGCGACCTGTTCCAGCACATCCTCGAAAGCGAGGAAGAGCATGTCGACACGCTGGAAACCCAGTTCGAGATGATCGACCGCATGGGCATCCAGAATTACATCCAGCTACAGAGCAAGGCTGCCGAGGAATAAGCGGCGCGACAGGGCTGGCCCATCCGGCGCGCCGGCCCTATCATCACTGCCTTCGGATTCCCGCTATTTGAATGACTCAACCATTTGAATGACATTGCGCTCCTGCGAAGGCAGGAGTCCAGTTCCAGTGTTTCGCCTGGGCTCTCACGAGCCATTTGTCTCGTTCGAGTGCCTTCGCAGGAACAGGCAGCATCTAGACAAGCTAAATCAGCGAATCCAGCAGACCGATCAGCGGCAGGTCCGCTGGCGGCATCTCCAGCGCATACATTTGCGCGGGACTGACCCACTGGAGCGCGGTCGCATGCCGCGCTTCGGCTATGCCCTGCCATTTGCGGCAGACATAGAGCAACAGCAGCAGATGGCGGTCGCCCAGCGGCTCGCTCGCGAAGGTCGCGGGCGCGAGGCAGCTCGCATGGGTGCGGATGCCCAATTCCTCCTCCAGCTCCCGGATCAGCGCGGTTTCGGGCGCTTCCCCCGCTTCCACCTTGCCGCCGGGAAACTCCCAGAGATGCGCCATCGGCTTTCCCGGCGGGCGTTGCTGCAAAAGAACGCGGCCGTCCGCGTCGACCAAAGCGGCGGCGACCACCAAAAGGGGAGAAATTATCGTCATAATGGTCCGACTTGAGGGGTTTGTTAACTCTGCCACTTTTACAAGGGCATTCTGGGCTGTGTGTAAATGGGGTGTGGCATGCGCGCATTGTTTAAAAACTTCAGCTTTTGGAAGCTGATCTACTGCCAGCGCGGCGCGACGGCGGTGGAATATGGACTGATTCTCGCCCTCATCTGTCTCGCCATCATCGGCGCCATGTCGAACGTCGCCAACAAGACCATCGGCATGTGGAACAATGTCGCAACCGAAGTACTGGCGCATTAACCATCTATATCTGACACCCCTGTCCTCTCATTAAATCTTTATCAACCCACCCATTCTACACCAGTTGAAGCTGACCTTCATTTCAAGCGGGGGGCGGCCGGGTAGTTAAACGTGTAACTTGAGGCAAGGAGACTTCCAATGCAGTTCATCCGCAAGATGATGAAGAACGAAAAGGGCGCGACCGCCATCGAATACGGTCTGATCGCCGCTCTCATCGCTGTCGCCGCCATCGGCGCCATGACCAGCCTGGGCGGCAAGCTCGGCAACACCTTCAACAATGTCTCGGGCAACCTGAAGTAAGCTCGAACACATTAGAGCGATTTCCAAGCCATCGAAATCGATTGCTGGTTAAGAAATCGCGGAAAAGCAAAGAAATAGAGCGCTTGATCTCATGCAATCAGATCAAGCGCTCTAACGAAAAAGGGCGACGGAAGCAATTCCGCCGCCCTTTTATTGCGCTTCGGTCTTACCAAGTGACGATCTTCACCCGCTGGCTAGGCCGCAACACGCTGTTGGCTGTCAGGGCATTGATCGTCAGGAAACGGTCCAGCGCATAATCCGTATAGGCCATGCGTTTCGCCAAGGACTGGACGGTGTCGCCAGCCTTGACGGTGACGACATCGACCCGGCGGGGCTTGATCGCCGCCGCTTCCTGGACCGAAAGGCGCTGCACTGACTGGACCATGGTCGAAAAGGGACCGATTCCCTGTCCCGCCGCCGTCAGCAGCAGGAAGTGATAGGCCTTCCCGCCCCCGAAATCATAAGCGAAGACGGTTGCGTCGACCTGGCTCGACTGGGTGCTGGCCCGGACGGTGCGCCAGGCGGCGGGAAGCCCGTTGACGGTGGTGCGACGGACTTCGCCGGGCGGAACGCCGCCATTGCCGCCGCCCAGCTTGGCGAACACCGAATCGATATAGGCGGACAGGTCGCCACTATAGGGAGCCGCGCTGAACTGCGCCTGCCCACCCGATCCCGCGACCGTGACGGCGCTCGCGCCATTTTCCATGCCAAAGCCCGACGGCGCGGCAAAACTCAGCCGCAGGTCGGGATGGCGGAAACGGTTGCCGTCGATCACGCCCTGCTTCGGATCGTCGCCGTACAGCACGCCGTCCAACGCATTCAGAAAGGCGTCCCGGTTGCGCACCGTGCTTGTAGAACCGCTGTTCGCCGCGTTACGGGCGGCACGGCCGACGCGGGAGGCCGGATCGGGATGGGTGCTCGCCCATTCGGGCATCGAGCGGGCGCTTCCCGCAACCTTGGCGTCCAGGCTGCTCTGCGCCGCCAGCGAGGCCAGCATGGTCGACAGCGCCTTGGGGTCGTAACCGCCCGACGCCAGATAGCGGATGCCCAGATCGTCCGCCTCATATTCCTGGCTGCGCGAGAATTTGAGCGTCAGCAACTGGCTACCCTGGCCGATCCCCTTTTGCAGCAAGCCCGTCA
This sequence comes from Sphingobium sp. 15-1, assembly GCF_013375535.1. GTDB lineage: Bacteria > Pseudomonadota > Alphaproteobacteria > Sphingomonadales > Sphingomonadaceae > Sphingobium > Sphingobium aromaticivastans. The sequence continues at coordinate 246,865 of NZ_JABXJG010000001.1, read as the reverse complement.
GCGTCGAATCGCCCAGCAAAGCGCCGGTCAGCACCTGAAGCAACGTGCCGCCAATGGCGTTGCGCTGCGCCGTCTGCTGCCGCCGCTGGCCATGCTGGGCCGCGACATGGCCGATCTCATGACCCAGCACCCCTGCAAGCTCCGCTTCGTCATTCATCAGCGCCATGAGCTGGCGCGTCACATAGACATAGCCGCCGGGGATGGCGAAGGCGTTGTTCACCGGCGAATTGAGCAGGGTGACGGTGAAATCCCCCTGCGCATTGGACAGGCCGGATTGGACCGCGATGCGGCGGCCGACGCCCTCCACATATTTCGCCTGAGGTCCGGCATAGGCGCCGCCAAATTCGTTGAGAAGCTGGGGATGCTGCTTGGCGCCGGCTTCCTTTTCCTGCGGGCTGATCGACGAAACCGTGCGAATCGCCCGCTGCTGGCCTTCCACAGACGGCGCGGCGGCCAGGGCGATCAAGCCCAAGCCCGCATAAGCCAGATATGATAGCTGCTTCACGGTACCTCCTGCATCCCCTGTTACCATGGCGTAACGAGGGATAGCAGGCGCAAGTTCCCCGAAATAGGGGGTTGAGCGATCACACGCCGATGGCGAGGAACTTGTCGGCGCGGTCGGTGCGCAGCGCGTCGGCGCTCATGCCCGACAGCGAATCCAGTTCCTGGCCGATGGCGGCGCCCAGATTGGCGATCGCCTGCACCGGCTCGCGATGCGCGCCGCCGACCGGTTCCGGCACGATGCGGTCGATGACGCCCAGCGACTTCAAATGCTGCGCCGTCACCTGCATCGCCGTCGCGGCGTCGCTCGCCCTTTCCGCCGTGCGCCAGAGGATCGACGCGCAGCCTTCGGGCGAGATCACCGAATAGACCGCATGTTCGAACATCAGCACGCGATTGGCCGCCGCCAGCGCCACCGCGCCGCCAGAGCCGCCCTCGCCCACCACGGCCGCGACCATCGGCACGCCCAGCGCCAGGCATTGTTCGGTCGAGCGGGCGATGGCTTCCGCCTGTCCGCGCTCCTCCGCCTGCACGCCGGGGAAGGCGCCCGACGTGTCGACCAGCGTCACCACCGGCAGGCTGAAACGGTCGGCCAACTGCATCAGGCGGATCGCCTTGCGATAGCCCTCCGGCTTCGCCATGCCGAAATTGTGGCGGACGCGGCTGGCGGTATCGTCGCCCTTTTCATGGCCGATCACGACCACGCGCCGGTCGCCCAAAGTCGCGAATCCGCCGATGATCGCCTGATCGTCCGAAAAGGCGCGGTCGCCAGCGAGCGGCATGAAATTGTCGAACATGCCCGCCACATAGTCCTTGAAATGCGGACGGTCGGGATGGCGGGCGACCTGCGTCTTCTGCCAGGGCGACAGCTTCGCATAGGTGTCGACCAGCATTTTCGAAGCGCGCTGCTCCAGCTTGTCGATCTCGCCGCTGATGTCGATGTCGCCCGCATTGGCGGTCGCGCGCAGTTCGATGATCCGCGCTTCCAGCTCCGCGATGGGCTTTTCGAATTCGAGAAAACTAACCATGGCGCATGGCGTTAGGGCGGAGACACGTCGCCGTCAACGCGCCGATGCGTCATGGAAGCCAGCGGATGGCGGCTGTTGACCAGTTCGACCAGCCGGCGGCTGTCGACATGGGTATAGATTTGCGTGGTGCCGATGTCGGCATGGCCCAGCATGGATTGCAGGGCGCGCAGGTCCGCCCCGCCCTCCAGCAAATGGGTGGCGAAGGCGTGGCGCAGCACATGGGGGCTGACCCGTTCGGGCGCGATCCCGGCGGCGGCGGCCAGCGCCTTCACCATCTGGTAGAGGCGAATCCGGCTGACATGGCTCTTGCCGGAGGGGAAGAGCCAAAGGCTGTCGGCGGGCACATGATGCAGCCAGGCGGCCACGGCGGCACGGGCTCGGTCGGAAATCGGCACCAGCCGTTCGCGAGCGCCCTTGCCCTTCAGGATCAGGAAGGGCCGGTCGGACGCCAAAGCCCGGCGCGGGAGCGACATCAGTTCGGTCGCGCGCAGGCCGGAACCGTAGAGCAGTTCGATCAGCGCGGACAGGCGCAGGTCGAGCGGCGAGGGATGTTCGACGGCCAGCTTCCCGGCGATCAGCGTGAAAAGCGAATCGACCTCCTGCGTCGAGAGGATCTTGGGCAGGGAACGGCGAGTCACGGGGCGCGGCAGGGCGGCCGAGGGATTGTCGGCCCGCAGCCCCTCCTCCTCCAGAAACCCATAGAAGGCGCGCAAGGCCGAGGATTTCCGCGCCACCGAAGAGGCGGCCAGTTCCGCCCATGCCGTCGCCAGTTCGGCTATGCCGTCCTTGGTCGCGGTGGCGAGGCCGCCCACAATCTCCCCCGCGCCCAGCAGATCGGCCCGGTAAGCCAACAGCGTGTTGCGGGAGGCGCCGCGTTCGGCCGCCATCATCTCCAGAAAGCGGTCGATCAGCGCGGCATCGTCGCCCATCAGAGCCGCGTCATCGCCTCCGCCGCGATCATCCTCGCCTCGGGATCGAGCCCGACGCGATGCAAGGCCGCAACGATATGATAGAGGTGGAAAGCCGGCAGGCGGTTCCAGTCGGCGGTCTGCATGCCGACCGCCGCCAGCAGCGCGACGCTGCCCTTCTCGCCCCGTCCGGCGGCCGCGTCGATGGCGCGTGACCAGCGGCTGGCGGCGTTCAGGTTGAAGCCGTTATCCTGCGCCAGTGACGCGCTGTCCTGCGCGTTGAGGCGGGACAGTCCCGCCAGTGCCGCGATCAGCATCTGCGTCTTGCGCGCATCGGCCTGCTTGGCGAAGGAGGAGACCCGGCCCGAGCCGATCTCCACCACGGAGCTGGGCGCGCCGACCGCCAGCAAGGCCCAGAGATCGCCCGCGCCATCGCCATCCGCCTGAGCCGCGAGCCGCGCCCATTGGGCGGCGCTGCGATCATAACCGGCGGTGAACATCGCCGCGACCAGATTGGCGGCATCGCGGGCGCCGAGGTCCGAAACAGGCAGCGCCGCCGCCGCCCGCGCCGTCGCGATCAGGCCGACAAAATCGGGCCGGGCTTCATTCTGCCAGAGCGTCCGCATCGCCTGAAGCCGCTCGTCCGCGCCTGCCCCCGAATATGCGGTGCGCAGCGCATCCATCCGGTCGGCGGCATTGGCGGGCACATCGCCATCGGCCTGCAACTGGCTGTAGAAACCGACCAGCGCCTTGTTGGAAAAGACGCCCAGCCGGGCCGCCACTTCGGCGCCCGGCAAACGTCGAACGGCGGACAAGGCAGGCGCGCGCGCTTCCCAGGCGCGGACATGCGATCCGACCGTGCCGTAGAGATCGTCCGGGATTTCGACATTGAGCGCCGTCGCCAGACCGAAACGCCAGGCGGTCAGGCGGTCGACCGCATCCCATTCGATCTTGACCGAGCGGCGGGCGTTGAAGCCGGTGCCGACGACCTTTTCCGCCAGGCGATAATCGATGCCGCGCACCACGCCGCGCCGCTGCGCCTGGTTGAGCGCGCCGCTGGCCGATCCCTGATCCCCCGACAAGGCCGGGCAGATGGCGCGGGTCATGTCCCAGCCCGGCTCCTTGCTGAACCGCAGCGCGCCCGCCGACAGCGGGCACAGGCCCGCCGGATCGGCCGTCGCCAGATAGGTCTGCATGGCAATGGCGTAGAGGCGCGGGGTGAACTGGTCGGAATCGACGCTCTGCACCAGCAGGCGGGCGCTGTCCGCCTCCCCCATGCGGAGCAGCAGCCAGGCGCGTTCGGCCACCCAGTCGGCGCCGTTAATGTCCCTGGGCGTATCGGTCGCGGACAGCAGCGCCCGCCGCAGCAGGATGGAGGCCCAGCGCGATGCGATCGGCGCATGCGTCTCCTTCATCAGCGTGGCAAGGAACTGGCCGGACTGCGCGCCGAAGGCATTGGGCGCGAGGCCCAATCGCTCAGGCGTCAGCGGCCCCACCCGGTCGAGCGAGCGATGCGCATTTTCGGGAAGATCATATTTCGCCTTCTGCGCGGCGATCTCTTCCTCGGACAGCCCTTCTGCAGCCGCGTTATCGGTGCTGTCGGCGCTGTCGTCCGTCACCGCGAAGCTGGGCGGCTGGACCGGTACGGACGGCGCGGCGGTCGTCGGTGCGGCAGGCCCCTGCGCCGGACGGGCGGGCTGGGACGGCGCGGGAGCGGGCGATGCGGGCGCATCGCCAAAGCCGGGCGGCAACAGGGATTCGGGCGCCTGCTGCGCGACGACCGGCAGCGCCAGTGCCAGCGCAAAGCTGCCCAGCGCCCATTTCGCGTTCACCCGCCGCTCCTTCATGCCCATTATTGGCCCATGCCGCTTACTGGCCCAGCTTTTCGGCGGGAATCACTTTTTCCACGCGCGCCTGCGGCTTTTCGCCGCCGCGCGACCAGAGCAGGCCGACGATCGCGACCAGCACGATAACCGCGATGATGGGAATGATCGGCAGGGACGCCTTGCGACGGCGCGAGCTGCCTTCAAAACTGCTGTAGGAACGGTTGCGCTTCATGGGTCCTGTTCTGGCTGGCTGTGTCTGGCTGGGCCAAAGCTCAAGGAAAGTTGCGATTTGCCTTGTCGGCGCGGGGATGTATAGCCCCGCTCGCCATGCAGCGAAACAGCAAATCCGCCGAAGCGCGTGCGAAGCGCGGCCCCATCGTCCTGGTGGGCATGATGGGCGTCGGCAAATCGACCGTCGGGCGGCGGCTGGCGGCGCGGCTGGGGGTCGGCTTCGTCGACGCGGACGAGGAGATCGAAAAGGCCGCGGGCATGACGATCACCGAAATGTTCGAACGCTATGGCGAGGCCTATTTCCGCGACGGCGAGCGGCGCGTGATCGCCCGGCTGATGGATGGCGCACCCAAGGTGATCGCCACCGGCGGCGGCGCCTTCATGCAGGAGGAGACGCGGGCGCTGATCCTGGATCATGCGCTGGCGATCTGGCTGAACGCCGACATCGACACGCTGGTCGACCGGGTGTCGCGCCGCGAGGGGCGTCCGCTGCTGAAAGGCAAGGACCCCCGCGTCGTGCTGACCGAACTCGCCGCGATCCGCAATCCGGTTTACGCGCTCTGCCCCATCCATGTGAAAAGCGCCGCCGCGCCACATGATGTGGCGGTCGACAGCATCATGGAGCAGCTTTCCCAATGGCACTAGTTCGCGTCGCGCTGGATGCGCGCAGTTACGACATCGTGATCGAACAAGGAGCGCTGGACCGGGCGGGCACGCATCTCGCGGGCTATGCGCGCCAAAGAGCAGATACGCGGCGGCTGGTGGTCGTGACCGACGCCCATGTCGCCAAGGCGCAGCTTCCCCGGCTGGAGGCGAGCCTGCGCGCCGCCAATATCGCGGTCGAGCCGATCATCCTGCCGCCGGGCGAGCAGACCAAGAGCTGGCGCCATCTGGAGGAACTGCTCGACGCGCTGCTGGCGCTGGAGATCGAGCGGGGCGACCATGTGGTGGCGCTGGGCGGCGGCGTGATCGGGGATCTGGTGGGCTTCGCCGCCTCGATCCTGAAGCGGGGGTGCCATTTCATCCAGGTGCCGACGACATTGCTGGCGCAGGTGGACAGTTCGGTCGGCGGCAAGACCGCGATCAATGCGCGGGCGGGCAAGAATCTGATTGGCAGCTTCTATCAGCCCGCGCTGGTGTTGATCGATCCTTCGACGCTGGACACGCTGCCGGCGCGGGAAACGCGGGCGGGCTATGCCGAGGTCGTGAAATATGGCCTGATCGACGATCCCGACTTCTTCGCCTGGTGCGAGGCGGAGGGGCATAAGCTGCTGTCGGGCGATGCGCAGGCGCGTGAATATGCGATCGAGCGCAGCGTGAAGGCCAAGGCGGCGATCGTCGCGGATGACGAGCGGGAGACGTCCGGCCGCCGGGCGCTGCTGAACCTGGGGCATACTTTCGGCCACGCGCTGGAGGCGGACACCGGCTTTTCCGAGACTTTGCTTCATGGCGAGGGCGTGGCGGCGGGCATGGCGCTGGCCTTCCGCTATTCGGTGCGGCTGGGGCTGTGCGCGGCGGAAGAGGCGGAACGCGTGACGACGCATCTGAAAGCCGTCGGCCTGCCTTATGACCTTGCCAGCGCGCATGTGACGGCGGACGGCGCGGCGCTGGTCGCGCATATGCTGCACGACAAGAAGATGGCGGCGGGCACCCTGCCCTTCCTGCTGGCGCGGGGGATCGGGCGGACCTTCCTGTCGAAAGATGTCGTGCTGGAGGATGTCGCCGCGTTTCTGGACGAGGATCGCGCTGCGGCGGGTTAAGCGCGAAACGGGAATGTTGGCGAGGACGGGGAGCGGACCTTCTGCTTTCCTCGAATTACACTGTACTCCTGCACAGGCAGGAGCACGGTGCGCTGAATGATTGACTGGCCAAAACCCGTCTCCATCCAACACAAACAAAAAGGGCGCCCCGAAGGCGCCCTTTCCCATCATTCCCTTGGAAGGGTCGATTACTTCTTCAGCGTCAGGCCGCCGAAACGCTTGTTGAAGCGCGCCACCTGGCCGCCCTGCTCCAACTGACGGGTGCCGCCGGTCCAGGCAGGGTGCGACTTGGGGTCGATGTCGAGCGCCAGCGTGTCGCCTTCCTTGCCCCAGGTCGAGCGGGTGAGGAAGGTGGTGCCGTCGGTCATCTGGACGGTGATGAAGTGGTAATCGGGATGCGTATCGGCCTTCATGGGTCTGCTCCGTCTATGGGCCGGTTTCCGACCGGCCATGGATGCGAAAAATTGCGAAGGCGCGCCGTTACATGGGTTTCGCCGCGAAAGCAAGGGATGTTCCCAGAAACGGTCATTCCCGCGAAGGCGGGAATGACAAAAATAAGCGGGCCTGACGCTCAATCCTTCGGCGGATCAGCGATCATCGCGACGAAATGAGCTTCCGCGTGGAGCTTGCCGTCGATCATCGCCTTGCCGCTGAACTTGCAGACGGCGCCGCGCATCTGCACGACTTCGACATGCAGGTCGAGCAGGCACCCCGGCTCAACCGGATTGCGGAACTTCACCCCGTCTATGCTCATGAAATAGACGAGCTTGCCCGAACCGGCGAGGTTCAGCGACTGTACCGTCAGCACCCCCGCCGCCTGCGCCATCGCCTCCACGATCAGCACGCCCGGCATGATCGGGCGGCCGGGAAAATGGCCCTGGAAGAAAGGTTCGTTGATCGACACCGCCTTGATCGCGTGGATCGATGTGTTGGGCACAATCGAAACCACGCGGTCAACCAGCAGCATCGGATAACGGTGCGGCAGCGACGCCATGACCCCCCGAATATCGAAGGGGCCGATGGCGCCGGACACGGCGTCAACCTGATCCGTCATCGAACGATCAGCGCGACGTCGGCTGCTGCGACGGGTTGGCGGGCGCTGCGGCAGGCGCGCCGCCCTGACCCTGACGGCCCGGCTGCCAGCCGGCGGGCGGGACGATGCCGACGCTGGGCACCAGCGCGTTGAGCTGGGTCACTACCGACTGGGTGATGTCAACGGTCGGCTGATAGGACACGGTCGCGTCGGGCGACAGGATCAGGTCGACCTTCGCCTGGGTCATGGCAGCCTTGAGCGCGTCCGACAGCTTGGCCGAGATCTGCTCCTCGACATAGGCGTTGGCGAGCGCGATCGGCTGGCCAAGACGCTGCAGTTCGGCCTGACCGTCCTGACCGGCCTTCTGATAGGCTTCATATTGAGTCTGGATCGCCGGGGTCGGCTTGTTGCCGGCAGCCTTCATCGCGGCTTCCAGAGCGGTGCCCTTCGCCTTCAGATCGGCGTCGATCGCATTCTTGCGCGCGGTGAAGCTGTCGATCTGCGCCTTGTAGGTGGTCTGGATCTGGGTGCGCGCGGTGGAATAGGCCGAGCTGGTGGCGACGGCGCGCTGCAGGTCGACGACGGCGATGCCGGTCTTCGACTGGGCAGCGGCCGGAACGCTGGTCAGCGCCATGGCGGTCATCGGCGCCAGAACCAGCGCGGCAGCCTTGAAAATCGTCTTCATCAGAATTGAGTCCCTACGTTGAAGGTGATGAGTTTGGTGTCGTCCCCTGGTTCCTTGAGCAGGGCCTTGGCGATGTCGATGCGGAACGGGCCGAAGGGCGAGTTCCAGTTGACGCCAAAGCCGACGGACACGCGCGGTTTCAGCGTGTCGCCCAGATATTCTTCTTCAAACGGCCCGATGATAAGCGTGTGCGTGTTTTGCGTCGGGTCCGTGGTGTTGTCCCCCGGGCAGACGCCATCGCTCACCGCCTGTGTACGCTGGCCCGTGGCAATGTTGGAACACACGCCCGGCGAATGGCCGATCACCGACGGATTGCGCAAACCGGCAACGGCGCCCGCATCGACGAAGACCGACGGACGCAGACCCATTTCGCGAGCGCCCGAACCGAGGGGAATTTCAACCTCCGCCCGCGCCATATAATAGATGCGGCCGCCCAACGCATCGTCGCTGACATTGCTGTTGCCGGCCTGACGGACATAATTGCCGTTCTCGTCCTTGGTCAGATACCAGCGCTTCACGCGGGGGCCGACGCCGCGAATGTCGAAGCCGCGAATCTGCGGCTCGCCCAGGAAGAAGCGGTCGGTCAGACGGATCGGATCGACCAGAGCGCCCGTGGCATCCCGGCGGTCGCCCTCCAGGCTATGAATATAGCCGCCTTCGGCCGAAATCGAGAAGATGAACCCTTTGCCCAAGGGCCAATATTTCGACCCGTTGAGCCGCGTCCGCACATATTTGACGCTGCCTCCAAGACCGGCAAAATCCTGGCTGAGAACGATGTTCTGCCCACGCGTCGGACGGATACGGTTGTCACGCGTGTCGTAGATCAGCGAATAGCCCAGCGACGATGTCGTGCGCTTGCCAATCGCATCGCAAAGATAGCGCCCGGCCAGCAAGGGGTCGCATTCCAGCGTGCCATTGCCGTCAATATCGGAATAATAAGTGCTCTTGTCGAGCGTCACATCATCCAGGTTCAGCGTATAGCGCAGCGCCAGCGACATATATTCGGTGATCGGCACGCCCGCCCGCAACTGGAAGCCGGTGGTGGTCTGCTGATAGGTCGTGTCGCGGTCGTTATTGTTCAGATAACGGAAGCTGTTAAGGTCACGGCGATAGATGTCGCCGCCCAGCGCGATATTCTTGTCCATGAAATAGGGCTCGGTGAAACCCACTTCCACCGACTTGCTGTATGCCGAATAGTTGACGCTGGTGCGCAGTTCCTGACCCTTGCCGCGGAAGTTGCGCTGGGTGATCGACGCCGAGACGATGAACCGCTCCAGCGAGGAGAAACCGGCCGACAGCGACAGTTCGCCGGTCGATTTTTCCTGCACATTGGTTTCCAGCACGATGCGGTCGGGCGCGGAACCGGGCTTCTGCTCGACATCCAGCTTTTCCTGGAAGAAGCCGAGCGAATTGATGCGGTCCTTCGAACGCTTGACCAGGAAGCTGTTGAAGGCGTCCCCTTCCGCCAGGCGGAATTCGCGGCGGACCACCTTGTCCTGCGTCAGCGTGTTGCCGTTGATGTCCACCCGCTCGACATAGACGCGCGGCGCGTTGGCGATGCGGAAATCGATCCCCATCGTCAGCGTGTCCTTGTCGCGGTTGAAGTCCGGCGACACGTCGGCAAAGGCATAGCCGAACAGGCCCGCCGTCTCGCTCAGCGTGTCGACCGTGTCCTCGACCTGCTTGGCGTTGTACCACTGCCCCTTCTTCATCGGCAGCATCTTGGTCAGCGAATCGCCCGACAGGTCGCGAATGTCGCTGTTGACCTTCACGTCACCGAATTTGTAGCGCTGCCCTTCCTCCACCACATAGGTGATGATGAAGTCCTGCTTGTCGGGGGTCAGCTCCGCCACGGCAGAGATCACGCGGAAATCGGCATAGCCTTCGGTCAGGTAGAATTGGCGCAGCTTCTGCTGATCATACGCCAGCCGATCAGGATCGTAGCTGGTGCCCGAGGAGAAGATGCGGAACCAGCGCGACTGCTTCGTCACCATCTGGCTGCGCAGTTCGCCGTCCTTGAACTTCTCATTGCCGATGATGTTGATCTGGCGGACCTTGGATTTCGGCCCTTCGGAGATTTCGAAGACGATGTCGACGCGGTTCTGGTCGAGCTGCACCATCTTCGGCTCGACGGTCGCGGCGAAGCGGCCCTGACGGCGATAGAGTTCGATGATGCGGGCGACGTCGGCGCGGACTTTGGAGCGCGTATAGATCTGACGCGGAGCCAGTTTTATTTCAGGACGTATCTTGTCTTCCTTGAGGCGCTTATTACCTTCAAGGACGATGCGGTTGATGACCGGGTTTTCCTTCACCTCGACGGTCAGCGCGCCATTGTCGTTGCGGATCTGGACGTCAGCGAACAGCTCCGTCTCGTAAAGGTCGCGCAGCGCCTGGTCGAGCGATTCCTGGGTGAAGGGCTGGCCGACCCGCAGCTTGGTGTAGGACAGCACCGTGTCCGGTTCCAGCCGCTGGATGCCGGTCACGGCGATGTTGCGGATCGTTCCGACTGCGGGCGTCGCCGCAGGGACGGGCGCAGGGGCAGGAGCCGCCGGGGCGTTTTGCGCTACAGCCGGAACCGCTGACATGCCCGCGATCATCGTCGTCGCCAACAGGGCCACGACGACCGGGCGCTGCCTGTTGCTGCTCATCATCGCTGTCACCCGCTCCACCTTCTACAAAAAAGCAACATGCCGTTCACACCGGACCCATTCCGTTCACATCCGGAAAGACGGCGCCAAATCGCGTCCTCCTGCCCGATACGGCTCAGCCGATCAAGCCGGACAGACGATCCCACAGGCCAAAAGAGGATAAATCGTTGAATGTTACCAGCACCATCATCGCCAGCAGGACGGCCAGACCGGAGCGATAGGCCCATTCCTGCACCTGCGGGCTGACCGGCCGCCGCTGTATCGCCTCCACCCCGTAGAACAGCAAATGGCCGCCATCCAGCATCGGGATTGGCAAGAGGTTGATGAACCCCAAGTTAATCGAGATGAGCGCCATGAAGAAGACGAAGCTCTCCACCCCCAGCGTCGCCGCCTGCCCGGAGACCTCCGCGATCTTGAGCGGGCCGCCCAGTTCCTTGACCGACCGGCCGCCGCCGACGATCTGGCCTAGCGTCTCGACCATGGTGCGGATGATCTGCCCGGTACGCTCGATCGCGACGACGGGCGCGCGGGCGAGACTGACCGGCTCGATCACCGGTTCGCCGGGCGCCAGCCCCAAGCGGCCGATGCGGAATTTGTTGCCGAAGCCGTCATCCTCCTGGACCGCGCCGACATTGCCCTGCTTTTCGAACAGCTTGCCCTTGCGGTCGATCACGATGGTCACGGGTTCGCCCGGACGGATCTGCGCGAACAGGCGGATATCGTCGAAAGTCGCCATTTCCCGGCCGTTTAGCGAGACGATCCGGTCCCCCGCGACGATGCCTGCCGCCGCCGCCGCGCTGCCCGGCTGCACCTGACCCGCGACGGCGGGCGTGCGGCTTTCGCCATGGACGAAGGCGAAGGTCGCGAGGATCAGAATGGCGAAGAGGAAATTGATCGCGGGGCCAGCCGCAACGATGGCCGCCCGCTGCCACAGCGGCTTGGCCGGGAAGCTTTCCGCCCGTTCGGCGGCGGGCATTTCCAGCCAGCGCGGATCGGTCTGGCTGGCGGCGTTCATGTCGCCCTTGAAGCGGACATAGCCGCCCAGCGGCAGCGCGCCCAAGCGCCAGCGGGTGCCGCGCCTGTCCGTCCAGGCCGCGATTTCCGGACCGAAGCCGATCGAAAAGGCCTCCGCCTTCACCCCGCACCAGCGGCCCACCAGATAATGGCCCAGCTCATGCACGAAGACGAGCGGTCCGATGACTGCGACAAAAGCAATGACAGTCAGCAGGAAACCGGGATTCTGGATCAAGCGGTCAATCTTTCCATCACGAGGCCAGCCATCATACGCGCCTGCCCGTCCGCTTCCAGCACATCGTCGATCTGGCGGGGCACAGGCGCGCTATAGCGGTTCAGGACATCCTCCACAATCATGGCGATATCAAGGAAGCCGATGGCGCCTTTGAGGAAAGCCGCGACCGCGACTTCATTGGCGGCATTCAATATGGCGGGGGCCGCCCCGCCCTGCTGCGCCGCCTGACGCGTCAGCCGCAGCGCCGGGAAGCGCGCCTCGTCCGGCGCCTCGAAGTCCAGACGGCCGATCCGGGCCAGGTCCAGCGGCTGGCAGGGCGTGGCGATCCGCTCCGGCCAGGCGAGCGCGTGGGCGATGGGGATGCGCATGTCGGGCGAGCCGAGCTGCGCCAATGTGGAACGGTCGCGATACTCGACCATGCTATGGATGACCGACTGCGGATGGACGAGGATCTCGATCCGGTCGAGCCCGATGGGGAAAAGATGGGCCGCCTCGATCAGTTCCAACCCCTTGTTCATCATCGTCGCGCTATCGACGCTGATCTTCGCGCCCATCGACCAGTTGGGATGCGCCACCGCCTGGGCCGGGGTGATGCCGCGCATCTCCTCCCGGCTGCGGGTGCGGAAGGGGCCGCCGCTGGCGGTCAGCGTGATCCTTGCCACATCTTCCAAATGGCTGCCCGCAAGGCATTGGAATATCGCATTATGCTCGCTGTCGACCGGGAGCAGCGTGGCGCCCGACGCCGACACCGCATCCATCATCAGCGCGCCGGCCGACACCAGCGATTCCTTGTTTGCCAACGCCACCGTGCCGCCGGCCTTCAGCGCCGCCATGGTGGGACGCAGACCCGCGCAGCCGACGATCGCGGCCATGCTCCAGTCGGCTCCCGCCTGCGCAGCCTCGACCAGCGCGCCCTCTCCCGCCGCCGCTTCCACGCCGGAACCGCGCAGCGCGTCCTTCAGCGCTTCATAATGGGCATCTTGGCCAATAACGGCCAGCTTAGCATTGCTTTGCCGCGCCGCGGCCGCCAAACCCGCCACATCGTTATGCGCGGTGAGCGCGACGACCCCATAGGCGTCAGGATCGCGCTGGATCAGGTCCAGCGTCGACATGCCGACCGAGCCGGTCGCACCAAAGATCGAAACCGTCTTCATCAGGGGAACACCAGAAACATATAGCAGGCCGCCGCGAGGGGCGCCGCCGCGACCACGCCGTCCAGCCGGTCCATCACTCCGCCATGGCCGGGCAGCAGCGTGCCGCTATCCTTCACCCCCGCGCGCCGTTTCATCCAGCTTTCCAGCAGGTCGCCCAGTTGCGCAGCCACCGCCAGCAGGCCGCTGGCCGCCGCAAGCTGCACCGGCAACCCGGCGAAACGGTGGAGCAGGAACCCGATCAGCAGCGCTGCCAACACGCCACCGCCCAGGCCCGCCCAGGTCTTGGACGGGCTGATCCGGGGCGCGAGCTTTGGCCCACCGATCGCACGGCCCGCGAAATAGGCGCCGATGTCGGTCGCCCAGACCAGCGCGAGCGCCCAGAGGGTCAGCAGCAGGCCTGAGGGATTTGGTGCGCCCTGAGCACGAAGGTACAGCAAAGCCATCACCGGCACGACGATATAGGGCACGCCCAGCGCCAGCTTCAACGACCGGCCCACCAGCGCGACGAAGAAGAAGGCCGCCGCCGTCAACGCGAAGGCCAGCCAGGACACGCCAGCCGCCAGCGGACAGAGGATCGCCAGCGGCACCGACACGGCGTACATCCCCAGCTTGCGATTCTCTGGCGAGGCGCCGGTCAGATCGCCCCACTCCCCCTGCATCAGCACGCCCGCCACGGACAACAGCATCCAGAAGAAGAAACCGCCCGCAAACAGCGCGCCCAAAGCCAGCGCTATAAGGAGGACGCCGACGATTGCGCGGGTACGAAGCTCGCTCGACATGCGCGTCACAGCCCGCCGAAACGGCGGTCCCTCAAACGGAAGGCATCCAGCGCGGCGGCCAGCGCCCGCCCATCGAAATCCGGCCACAGCATGTCGGTGAAGTAAAGCTCCGCATAGGCGGCCTGCCACAGCATGAAATTGCTGAGCCGCTGCTCGCCCGAGGTGCGGATCATCAGGTCCAGCGGCGGCAGGTCGGCAGTATAAAGCGCCGCATCGACGTCCCCGATGCCGATCTCCTCCGCCGCAATCTCTCCGGCGGCGACGCGGCGCGCCAGGACTTGCGCCATCCGCACCAGCTCATCCTGCGCGCCATAGTTGAGCGCAATGGCGATGATCGGGCCGCTATTCCCGGCGGTCCGCGCCACGGCGCCTTCGATCAGGTCGACCAGCGACGGATCGAGCGCCTGATAATTGCCGATGATCCGCAGCCGCACGCCATTGGCATGGAACTCGTCGAGGTCGGACTGGATGAAATGGCGCAGCAGGCCCATCAGGTCCGCCACCTCGCTCGCCGGACGCTTCCAGTTTTCCGAGGAAAAGGCGTAGAGCGTCAGGCATTCCAGCCCCAGCTCCCTGGCGGCGCGGGCGACGCGGCGCACCGCCTCCACCCCGGCGCGATGCCCGGCGATGCGCGGCAGGAAGCGCTTCTTCGCCCAGCGGCCATTGCCGTCCATGATGATGGCGACGTGACGGGGTCCGGGGGACCCCGTGCGGATGCCATCGACGTGGCGCGCACCATGGGCTGGCGCACCGCTGCTGAGATCGGGCTTTGCCTGGCTGGCCATCAGAGGATCGATCGCGCCATGGGGAAGGATGGAAGGTCGCGGCTCACTGGCCGAGAATTTCCTTCTCCTTCGCCGCCGTCACCGCGTCGATGTCTGCGATGGTGCTGTCGGTCAGCTTCTGAACTTCGGTTTCCAGGCGCTTGCGCTCGTCCTCGCTGATTTCGCCCCTCTTCTCGTCGGTCTTCAGGCTGTCCATGCCGTCGCGACGGACGTTGCGCACGGCGATGCGGGCGCCCTCCGCATATTTGCTGGCGAGCTTGGCCAGTTCCTTGCGGCGCTCTTCGGTCAAGTCGGGGATCGGCAGGCGCAGCGTCTGGCCATCGACGATCGGGTTCAGGCCCAGGCCCGCCGATCGGATCGCCTTGTCGCAGGGACCGACATTGGTCTTGTCCCACACCTGGACCGACAGCATGCGCGGTTCGGGCGCGGAAACGGTCGCCACCTGGTTGAGCGGCATATGCGCGCCATAGACCTCGACCGTCACCGGATCGAGCAGCTGGATATTGGCGCGGCCGGTACGCAGACCCGCCAGATCGCCCTTCAGCGATTCGACGGCGCCGTGCATGCGGCGTTCAAGGTCGGCCTTGTCATATTGAGCCATTGTATTTCAGCGCTCCTGATTTTGCACGATCGTCGCCACACCGTCACCGGCCAGCACCTTGGCCAGATTGCCGGTTTCGCGGATGTTGAACACGACGATGGGGATATTGTTTTCGCGGCAAAGGGCAATGGCGCTCGCGTCCATGACCTTCAGATTGTCGTTCAGCACCTGATCGAAGCCGATTTGCTCATAGCGGACGGCACCCGCCACCTTCTTGGGATCGGCATTGTAGACGCCATCGACGCTGGTGCCCTTGAACAGCGCGTCGCAATTCATTTCCGCCGCGCGCAAAGCCGCCGTGGTGTCGGTGGTGAAGAAGGGGCTGCCCGTGCCCGCCGCGAAGATGACGATCCGGCCCTTTTCCATGTGCCGCACCGCCTTGCGCCGGATATAGGGCTCGCAGACGGATGCCATGGGAATGGCCGACTGGACGCGGGTATCATAACCCAGCTTTTCCAGCGCATTCTGCACCGCCAGCGCGTTCATCACGGTGGCCAGCATGCCCATATAATCGGCGCTCGTCCGGTCGAAGCCCTTGGCCGCCCCCGCCAGACCCCGGAAGATATTGCCCCCGCCGACGACGACGCACAGCTCGAAACCGGCATCCTTGGCCGCCGCGATTTCGCCCGCGACCCGGTTGACGGTCTCCGGCTCGATGCCGAACTGCCCCTGCCCCATCAGCACTTCGCCCGAGAGTTTCAACAAGATGCGCTTGAAGGCAGGTCGGGTCATGCCGGGCAATATTCCTTTATGAACGGGCCCATTTAACCGGGCAAGGAAATGGCGCGCACCTTAAGCAGCGCGCGCCATATTGTGAAGCGGGGTTTTAAGTCCCGAACTTCCTTAGCGTTCGTGCGGGCGATGTCGAGAAGCCTCAGCCTCCCGACATCGTCCGAAGCGAACGATCTATCGGATCAGACGCCGGCGGCCGCTGCGACTTCCGCCGCGAAGTCGCTCGTTTCCTTCTCGATGCCTTCACCGAGCTGGAAGCGGACATAGTTTTTCAGCGTGATCGACGCGCCGGCTTCCTTCGCCGCCTTGGCGACGACATCAGCGACCGGGGTCTTGTTGTCCATCACGAAGAGCTGCGACAGAAGCGCGTTTTCCTTGGCGTATTTCGCGACTGCGCCGTCGACCATCTTGGCGACGATCTCAGCGGGCTTGCCCGATTCGGCAGCCTTCTCAGCGGCGATGGCGCGCTCACGCTCCAGCAGGGCCGGATCGATGTCGGCGGCCGACAGCGCCAGCGGGAAGGCAGCGGCGATGTGCATCGCAATCTGCTTGCCCAGCGGCTCCAGAACGTCAGCCGACGCATCGCCTTCCAGCGCGACCAGAACGCCGATCTTGCCCAGACCCGGAGCAGCCGCATTGTGGACATAGGGCACGACCACGCCCTGGCTCACTTCGACCTGGCCGATGCGGCGCAGGGTCTGGTTTTCACCGATGGTGGCGATGTTCGCGACCAGCTTTTCCGAGACGGTGCCGCCCGAAGGATAGGCCGCGCTCGACAGCGCCTCGGCGTCGGCAGCGCCAGTTTCCAGCGCGATGGTCGAAACCGTGCGGACGAAATCCTGGAACTGGTCGTTCTTGGCGACGAAGTCGGTTTCGCTGTTCACTTCGACGGCGACGCCCTTGGTGCCGGCGACGGCAACGCCGACCAGACCTTCAGCGGCGGTGCGGCTCGACTTCTTCTGCGCGGCGGCCAGACCCTTGGCGCGCAGCCAGTCGGTCGCCGCTTCGATGTCGCCATTGGCTTCGGTGAGCGCCTTCTTGCAGTCCATCATGCCCGCGCCCGAACGGTCGCGCAGTTCCTTGACGGCGGCAGCGGTAATTTCGGCCATGTTTCGGCTCCTAAATGTTTCGGGTGTTTCCAATAAGCGCTAGGGCGCGATCCATCGGAGCGCGCCCTAGCCTGTCAATCTTGCAGTTCGAAGACCGCTATCAGGCCTGAGCGACGACCTCTTCGGCCTCGGGCTCGTCCAGAGCGCCCAGGTCAACGCCCGAAGCCTGCTGCGCACCACGGTTGCCCTTGGTGGCGGCGGCGGCGATGGCGTCGCAATAGAGGCGGATCGCACGGCTGGCGTCGTCATTCGCCGGAACCGGGAAAGCGATGCCGTCGGGCGAGACGTTCGAATCGAGGATCGCGACGACCGGGATGCCCAGCGTGTTGGCTTCCTTGATCGCCAGCTCTTCCTTGTTGGCGTCGATCACGAACATGACATCGGGGATGCCGTTCATGTCGCGGATGCCGCCCAGCGACAGTTCGAGCTTCTCGCGCTCGCGGGTCATCTGAAGGACTTCCTTCTTGGTGAAGCCGTGGGTGTCGCCCGACAGCTTCTCTTCCAGGGTCTTCAGACGCTTGATCGAGCCGGAGATGGTCTTCCAGTTGGTGAGCATGCCGCCCAGCCAGCGGTGGTTGACGAAATGCTGGCCCGACTTGCGGGCGGCTTCAGCGATCGGATCCTGCGCCTGGCGCTTGGTGCCGACGAACAGCACCTTGCCGCCGGCGGCGACGGTCGCGGAAACGAAGTCCAGGGCGCGGCCGAACAGGGGCACGGTCTGCGACAGGTCGAGGATGTGGATGCCGTTGCGCTCACCGAAGATATACGGCTTCATGCGCGGGTTCCAGCGGTGGGTCTGGTGGCCGAAATGGGCGCCAGCCTCGATCAATTGGTGCATGGTGACGACAGGTGCCGCCATAATATTTCTCCTTCCGGTTACACCTCTGGGAATCAGGAACTGGGCGTCACGCACAGCACCGGATATGTCGATTCCCATGTGGAATGGGCGCGCCTTTAGCCGCGCAGGAAAGCATATGCAAGGGGGTTGACTCTCCATTCCGGATGGAACATAAGAAGAACATCGGGAACAAACAGCGGATTTGCGCGGTTTGCGCCGGTATAGTGAACCAAGCCGTGAAAATGGCAAGACAGAAAGTGATCTGCTTATGTTCGCACTGGTCGCAGCATGTGTTTTCATCGGATCGTTCCTGCTGGCCGCAGGCACCATCGTCGGCATGTTCCTGGCTTATCATGACAAGATGGTCGCGGCGCTGACGTTCGAACCAATCCCGCAGGACGCGCCGGTCTATCGCCTGCGGATCAGCCGCCGCCGCGCCCGCCCGTCGACGCGGCAGGCCATTCCCGCCTTCATCCCGGCCGCCTTTGCGGCCTGAGGATCAGGCCCCCTCGTCCACCCGCTGACGGCGCACCTTGGCATAGGACATCACGCCGAACGGGATGAGGGCGAGGTAGAAGGCGCACAGGGCCAGCAAAGTCAGCCAGGGATCGGTGATCAGCAGCGCGGCCAACAGCCCCGCAAGCGCGATCGCCTCCAGCCTGATCCGCTTGCGCAGGCGGAGCGCCGACCAGCTATAGGTCGCGATGTTGGAGATCATCAGGAAAGCGGTGAAGGCGGTCCAGGGCGCCACCACATACCATTCACGAAACAGCGGCTCGCCCGTCACCAGCCAGAGATAGAGCGGCACGAAGGCCAGCCCCGCTCCCGCAGGCGCCGGAACGCCGGTCAGGAAACCGGCCGATTTATGCGGCTGCACATCGGCATCGATATTGGCGTTGAACCGCGCCAGCCGCAGCGCGCAGGACAGCGCGTGGGCCAGCGCGAATATCCAGCCGAATTTCGGCATGGCGTTCAGCGACCAGAGGTAAAGCACCAAGGCGGGCGCCACGCCGAAAGCGATGGAGTCCGACAGGGAATCCAGTTCCGCGCCGAAGCGGCTTTCCCCGCGCAGCAGACGGGCGATCCGTCCGTCCAGTCCGTCCAGCACCCCGGCGATCAGGATGGAGAGCACCGCCCTCTCCCATTCGCCCGATATGCCGTAGCGTACGCCAGTCAGACCGAAGCATAGCGCCATCGCCGTCACGGCGTTGGGCGCCACCATCCGCAGGGTGATCCCCCGGCGCAGGCCGCGTGGGATGGCGCGCCGCTGCCGCATTATTGCTGAATCCCCGAAATCACGCGCATGTCACCGATCTGGCCGAGGATCGTCTCGCCCGCCACGGTGCGCTGACCCAGCACCACCCGCGGCGCGGTGCCCGCGGGCAGATAGACGTCGACCCGGCTGCCGAAGCGGATCAGGCCGATGCGCTGTCCGGCGGCCACCATGTCGCCCGGTTTCACGAAGGGCACGATCCGCCGCGCCACAAGGCCCGCAATCTGGGTGAAACCGATGCGCACCCCGTCATGCCGCTCGACCAATATATGCTGGCGCTCATTATCCTCGCTCGCCTTGTCGAGATCGGCATTCAGGAACTTGCCTGAGATATAGACGACCGACTTTACCGTGCCGCCGATGGGGGTGCGGTTGATGTGGACATCGAACACGCTCATGAAGATCGATACGCGGATCATCGGCTGATCGCCCAACCCATCGGCCCCCGCCATTTCACGCGGCGGCGGCACCCGTTGGATCAGCGTCACCAGCCCGTCGGCGGGCGCGACGATGGCGCGCTCGTCCTGCGGCACGGCGCGCACCGGATCGCGGAAGAAGGCCAGCACCCAGATGGTCACCATCACCATCAGCCAGCCGAGAATCTCCCAACCGACCAGGAACAGCAGCGCGGTGATGGCCGCCGCGATCAGGCCGAATTTGATCCCCTCCGGATGCACGGAGGGAAATCGCCATTTCACATTGCCGCCGAGCGCGACGGTCAGTTCGTCATTTTCCATGGGCATCGTCTTTAGGCACAGTCGTTTGGAGTGACAACGTCCGATGCCGCCCAAAGAGCCAGGAAATGATCCTGCTTTGCGAAGGCCATATCCAAATGCGTGGGATTTGGCCTGGGAACTCAGATTGGGTTGAGAGCGGCCGGCCTGGGCGTGCCTTGCTCCTGCGCGGGCAGGAGCACGGTACCTTATCAGGCAAGACCACCCATTTCCGGTCGAATCCCTGCACACCCCAGTTGAACATTGCCGCCGCTTTGCCTAGGGCGGTCCCAAATTCCACCCGAACGAAGAAAGCGAATAGGCGCTATGGCTAAGATCAAGGTGAAAAACCCCGTCGTGGAGATCGACGGCGACGAAATGACGCGGATCATCTGGCAGTGGATCCGTGAGCGCCTCATTCTCCCCTATCTCGACGTCGATCTGAAATATTACGACCTGGGCGTCGAGAAGCGCGACGAGACCAACGACCAGATCACCATCGATTCGGCCAACGCGATCAAGGAACATGGCGTCGGCGTGAAGTGCGCCACCATCACCCCCGACGAAGCCCGCGTCGAGGAATTCGGCCTGAAGGAAATGTGGAAGTCGCCCAACGGCACGATCCGCAACATCCTGGGCGGCGTGGTGTTCCGCGAACCCATCGTCATCCGCAACGTTCCCCGCCTGGTGCCGGGCTGGACCGACCCGATCGTCATCGGCCGCCACGCCTTCGGTGATCAGTATCGCGCCACCGACTTCCTCGTCCCCGGCCCCGGCAAGCTCCGCATGGTGTGGGACGGCGCCAATGGCGAGAAGATCGAGAAGGACGTGTTCAACTTCCCCAGCTCCGGCGTCGCCATGGGCATGTACAATCTGGACGACTCGATCCGCGATTTCGCCCGCGCCAGCATGAACTATGCGCTCGGCCGCGGCTGGCCTCTGTATCTGTCGACCAAGAACACCATCCTCAAGGCCTATGACGGCCGCTTCAAGGATCTGTTCCAGGAAGTGTTCGACAAGGAGTTTGCCGACGAGTTCAAGAAGGCCGGCGCCGTCTACGAACACCGCCTGATCGATGACATGGTCGCCTCCGCCCTCAAGTGGAGCGGCAAGTTCGTCTGGGCCTGCAAGAATTATGACGGCGACGTCCAGTCGGACACGGTGGCGCAGGGCTTCGGTTCGCTCGGCCTCATGACCTCCGTGCTGCTCTCGCCCGATGGCAAGACCGTCGAGGCCGAAGCCGCGCACGGCACCGTCACCCGCCACTATCGCCAGCACCAGCAGGGCAAGCAGACGTCGACCAACCCGATAGCGTCGATCTTCGCCTGGACCCAGGGCCTGGCCTATCGCGGCAAGTTCGACGAAACGCCGGAAGTCACCAAGTTTGCGGAAACGCTGGAGAAGGTCTGCGTCGAAACCGTCGAAAACGGCGCCATGACCAAGGATCTCGCCCTGCTGATCGGTCCGGAACAGGCCTGGATGACCACCGAGCAATTCTTCGAGGCGATCCGCGTGAACCTGGAAGAAGCCATGGGCAAGTGGGCCTGACGGGACGGAACTGATCCGCGCCTGCGCGGTTCAATACGGTAACGGAACAAGGCGACGCCCCATCGGCGTCGCCTTTTCCATGGGCAGCATCGGACGGGAGCCATGATGATGACGACGACGGCCAAGAAACGCCTGGAGGTCCGCGCCGCGGTTCCTGCCGACGTGCGCGGCATCCAGCGGCTGATCGCCCGCGTCTATCCGGGCATGCCCAATTATTCGCTCGCCACCCTGCGCGGCCAGATCAACAATTTCCCGACCGGATGCTTCGTCGCGCTCTACGACAATAAGGTCGTGGGCTATTGCGCGACCATGCGCGTCAGCAGGGCCATGGCCTTTTCCCATCATGACTGGGAGGAGATCACCGCAAACGGCTTCGGCACCCGGCACAGCGCGGCGGGCGAATGGCTCTATGGCTATGAAATGGCCGTCGACCCCAAGCTGCGCGGCCTGCGCATCGGCCAGCGCCTCTATGACGAACGCAAGGAACTGGCCGAGGAGCTGGACCTGCACGGCATCGTCATCGCCGGACGCATGCCCGGCTATGCCCGCGCCAAGCGGCGCGTCGATGGCCCGGCGGATTATTTCGACAAGGTCGTCCACGGCAAGCTGCGCGATCAGGTGATCAGCTTCCAGCTCAAAAACCAGTTCGAGCCGCTGGGCGTCCTCGAAAACTACCTGCCCGAAGACAAGCAGTCCGACGGCCACGCCGCCCATCTGGTCTGGCGCAACCCTTATGTCGACCCGGACGAAGCCCCGGAAATGCGGGTGCCGCGCGGGGTGGAGAGCGTCCGCCTCGCCACCTGCCAGTTGCAGGCCCGCGCCGTGCAGGATTTCGACGAGTTCATCCGCAACATCGAATATTTCGTCGACGTGGCGGCGGATTATCGTTCCGACTTCATCGTCTTTCCCGAACTGTTCACCCTGCCGTTGCTCTCCTATGAGACCAAGAAGCTCTCCCCGGTCGAGGCCATCGACAAGCTGACCGGCTACACCCCGCGCCTGACCAAAGAACTGGAGCGGATGGCGCTGGAATATAATATCAACATCATCGGCGGCTCCCACCCGACGCGGGCCGAGGATGGCGACATCCAGAACATCGCCTATGTCGCCCTTCGGGATGGCTCGCTGCATACGCAGGAGAAGATCCACCCGACGCCCAACGAAGCCTTTTGGTGGAATATCAAGGGCGGCGATTCGCTGGACGTGATCCAGACCGATTGCGGGCCGATCGGCGTCCTCATCTGCTATGACAGCGAATTTCCGGAACTGGCGCGGCGGCTGGTGGACCAGGGGGCGCGGATCATTTTCGTGCCCTTCTGCACCGACTCGCGGCTGGGTTATATGCGCGTGCGCTATTGCGCGCAGGCCCGCGCCATCGAGAATCAATGCTATGTCGTCATGTCGGGCAATGTCGGCAATCTGCCCAATGTCGACAATATGGACATCCAATATGCCCAGAGCGCGATCCTGACGCCCTGCGACCTGCCCTTTGCGCGCGACGGGATCGCGGCGGAATCGACGGAGAATGTCGAAACGCTGACCATGGCCGACGTGAACCTGGCGGACC
This sequence comes from Sphingobium sp. 15-1, assembly GCF_013375535.1. Taxonomy (GTDB): domain Bacteria; phylum Pseudomonadota; class Alphaproteobacteria; order Sphingomonadales; family Sphingomonadaceae; genus Sphingobium; species Sphingobium aromaticivastans. The sequence goes on along the minus strand of NZ_JABXJG010000001.1, from coordinate 223,897 downwards.
TGAGCTGGGCGCGGGCGGAGGGTACGGTCCGCAACCTGCGCGACCGGCGGTTCGACCTCTATCATATCGACTGGGACAGCAATCCCGACCACGCCCATGCGCCGAGCGGCGGGCCGGTGCCGGCGGGCGGGCATAATGCGCCGGGCGGTGGCTGACCTTCGCCGCTGCCGATCGCCTCTATGCGGGCGATCTTTCGAGCATGACGGCGGTCCGCCCCTTGTAGACCGCTTCCCTGAACGGCGCATAGCCAAGCCTGGCCGCAAGCCTGAGCGATGGTTCGTTGGCGGGATCGATGAGGCAGACGGTTCGGCCGGCGTCCTTGCGCTGCGCATACCAGTCGTGCGCGGCGCAGGCAGCCTCGAACGCATAGCCGCGGCCATGTACCTCGGATGAGAAAATCCAGGCCGCTTCCCCCGCCTTGTCGAAATCATCGCCAAGGCCCCGATGGAAATCCGCCAGCCCAGTCTCTCCGACATAGCGGCCGCTGGCCTTTTCGATCACCGCGAAAATGCCGTAGCCCAGAAGGGACCAGTGCCCCTCATAACGCAAGATGCGGTTCCAGGCGTCTTCCGCCGAAGGAGCTCCCCCGCCGATATGCCGCATCAGGTCCATGTCCGACCACATGGCGCAATAGGGCGCGAAATCAGCGAGCGTGTAGGGGCGAAGGCGCAGTCTTTCCGTCTCGATCATTCCCGAGAGGATAGAGCAGCCCGGTTCGGCCAGCAACGGCTGGCGCCCGCCGACACGCAACCTCCCCCGTCGCGGATCATTATCATCCGCATGCCGTCGACCGCCATTGCCCGCTTCGATTATGACGCTGCCCAGCGCCGGCTGGACGTGCAGTTCGTCAGCGGGCGGCGCTACCGCTATCATGATGTCCCGATGGACGTCGCGGAAGGCATGCGCGCCGCCACGTCCAAGGGCGGCTATTTCAACCGCCGCATCCGGGACCGCTACCGCTTCACTCGCCAGTGACTTATCACTCGCCAGCCATCTATCACTCGACGGTGACGGACTTGGCAAGGTTCCTTGGCTGATCGACGTCCGTGCCCTTGGCGACGGCGACATGATAGGCCAGCAACTGTACCGGCACGGCATAGACCATCGGCGCGATCAGCGGATGCACCTTGGGCATGGTGATCGTCGCCATGCAGCCTTCGCCCGCCGCCTGCACCCCGTCATAGTCGGAGATCAGCACCACCTTGCCGCCGCGCGCCTGCACCTCCTGCATGTTGCTGACGGTCTTTTCGAACAGCGGCCCGCTGGGCGCCAGCACGATCACCGGCACCTTGTCGTCGATCAGCGCAATGGGGCCATGCTTCATCTCGCCCGCGGCATAGCCCTCGGCATGGATATAGCTGATTTCCTTGAGTTTCAGTGCCCCTTCCAGCGCCAGCGGATAGTCCGGCCCGCGCCCCAGATAGAGCACGTCGCGGGCCCCGGCGATCAGATGCGCCATCGCCTCGATCGATTCGTCATAGGCCAGCGCTCCGTTGAGCGCGGCGGGCGCTTCAGCGAGATGGCGGACCAACTCCTTCTCGGCCCTGGCATCCAACCGCCCCTTGGCCCGCGCCAGATTGGCCGCGAACGCCGCCAGCACCGCCAACTGGCAGGTGAAGGCCTTGGTCGACGCGACGCCAATCTCCGGCCCCGCATGGGTCGGCAGCAGCAGGTCGGCCTCCCGCGCCATGGTGCTGGTGGGCACGTTGACGACGGCGGCGATCTTCTGCCCCTCGGCCCTGGCATGGCGCAGCGCGGCCAGCGTGTCGGCGGTTTCGCCCGACTGGCTGATGACGATCATCAAGCCGCCCTCCTCCATCACCGGGGCGCGATAGCGGAACTCGCTCGCCACATCGACGTCGACGGGGACGCGGGCGAACTGCTCGAACCAATATTTGGCGACCATGCCCGCATAATAGCTGGTGCCGCAGGCGACGATGGTGACCCGGCGGATGGCGCCCAGATCGAAATCCGGGATCGGCAACGACACCCGATCCTCCATCCGCTGCAAATAAGATCGCAGCGTCTGCGCGACGACCACCGGCTGCTCGTAAATCTCCTTGAGCATATAATGGCGGTGATTGCCCTTGGAGATCAGCTCGCCGGTCACGCCGGAAATGGTGACGGGGCGCTCGACGGGGTTGTTGTCCTTGTCGAAAATCTCCGCGCCGTCGCGGGTGATGACGACCCAGTCGCCCTCCTCCAGATAGGCGATGCGCTGGGTCAACGGCGCCAGCGCCAGCGCGTCGGAGCCAAGATAGGTCTCACCCCCATCCGGTCCTTCTGGGCCATAGCCGACCACCAGAGGCGAGCCCAGGCGGGCGCCGATCAGCATGTCGGGATGGCTGCGGAACAGGATCGCCAGCGCGAAGGCGCCGTGCAGACGCGGCAGCACCTGCGCCACGGCGTCCTTCGGGGATGCGCCCTGCTCGACCAGTTCGCTCACCAGATGGGCGACGACCTCCGTGTCCGTCTGGCTGTCGAAGGTCCGGCCCCGCGCCATCAGCTCCTCGCGCAGCGGCTTGAAATTCTCGATGATGCCGTTGTGGACGAGCGCCACTTCCTTCGTGGCATGGGGGTGGGCGTTGCTGGTCGTCGGCGCGCCATGGGTGGCCCAGCGGGTGTGGGCGATGCCGGTAGTGCCCGGCAGGGGCGCGGCTGCCAGTTCCTTCACCAGATTGGCGAGCTTGCCCTCGGCCCGGCGGCGGTCGATCTGCCCGTCATGGACGGTGGCGACGCCCGCACTGTCATAGCCGCGATATTCCAGACGCTTGAGGCCCTCCACCAGCCGCTCCGCCACGTCGTCCTTGCCGATGATTCCGATGATACCGCACATGGATAGTCAGTCCCAAAGCCGTGAAAACTCTATACTTATGTCGCCTATGCCATGTTCCCATCTCCGGCGACAGGGGGCAGCATCATCGTGGATGAATTGTAATCAGCCAGACATCCGGCGGCGCGAGCATCCGGATCGGCAGGCCGCTGGTGCCGAGCCCCGCCGAAACGACCATGGTCCGCCGCCCTTCCCGATACACGCCGCAGGCATAGCGCGTGCCGTAGCGCGAGGGCACATAGACGATGCCCGCAAAGGGCAAGGCCACCTGTCCGCAATGGGTATGCCCCACCAGCGTCAGCATCGGCCGGTCGGGCAGCAGCGGAAAGGCATCCGGCCCATGAGACAGCATCAGCGGCGCGCCGCCCAGCGCCTGCATTGCCGCCAGCGTCCCGGGAATATCGGGTCGGCCGGTATAGATGTCGCGCAGTCCGCCGATTGCCAACGGTCCCCGCCGCACCGCCTGATTGTCGAGCAGCCGGATGCCGATCCGGGCGAACAGGTTGTGCCAGTCACGGCGGCCGATCAGCGCATGTTTGCGCGCATCATGATTGCCCAGCACCGCCACCACGCCGAGCGGCGCGCGCAATGCGGCGAACGGGGCGATGCTCTGCACGGGGCCATAGATCGCGCCGCCCTTGTGATCCCCGATATAATCACCGCCCAGCACGATCAGGTCGGGCCTGAGGCCATTCACCTGAGCGACGATCCGCGCCATGCGTTCAGGGCTGTTGTCCGGGCCGGACAAGTGGCTATCGGTCAGCAACGCCACCGTCACCGGGCGGCGCGGCGCATCCGCCGGAAAGGGCAGCGCGACGTCCAGCCGCCGCACGACCGGCATCGCCCGCGCATTGGCGACGAGCCAGGCGATCCCGCCCGACAGCAGCAAAAATATGAGCAGCAGCGCCGTCAGCCAACGCCGCCTTCGGAAAAAGGCCATCACTTGGCGGCTTTGCGCGCCTGCATCTTCGCCCGGAAGCGCGCTGCCCAACCCGGCTTCGCCTCCTGCTTCGGCCGGACCAGGCACAGCGCATCGGCATCCACCGCCTGCGTCACGACGCTGCCCGCCGCGACGATCGCGCCGTCGCCTATCTTGACCGGCGCGACCAGAGCGCTGTTGGAGCCGATGAAGGCGCCTGCGCCGATCTCCGTCTTATATTTGAAGAAGCCGTCATAATTGCAGGTGATGGTGCCCGCGCCGATATTGGCGCCGGCGCCGATGCTGGCGTCCCCGATATAGGACAGGTGGTTGGCCTTGGCGCCCTCGCCCAGTTCGGCCTTCTTCACCTCGACGAAATTGCCGACCTTGGCCTTCACGCCGATCTTCGCGCCGGGGCGCAGCCGGGCATAGGGGCCGATTTCCGCACCCTTGCCGATCGTCGCGCCCTCCAGATGGGAAAAGGCGTGGATCGTCGCATCGTCCGCCACGCTGACGCCGGGGCCGAAGACGACATTGGGCTCGATCACCACGTCGAGGCCCAACAGCGTGTCATGCGCGAAGAAGACGGTTTCCGGCGCGATCAGCGTCGCGCCCTCGCGCATCGCCTCGGCCCGGCGGCGGTCCTGCCAGACGGCTTCGACACCCGCCAGTTCGGCGCGGCTGTTGACCCCCGCCACTTCCCAGGCCTCCGCCTCGATCACCGCGCTCTGCGCGCCGGGCAGCATGACAATGTCGGGCAGATAATATTCGCCCGCCGCATTATTGTTGCCGATCTGGTCAAGCAGCACGAACAGATCGGTCGAGCGCACCGCCATCAGCCCCGAATTGCAGAGCGTCACCGCCCGCTCCTCGGCATTGGCGTCCTTATATTCGACCATCTTCTCGATCACGCCCTGATCCCGGGCGATGATCCGGCCATAGGCCCCGGCGTCCTCCGGCCGGAAGCCCAGCACCACGGCGCGCGGCTCATCACCCCAATTCAGGCGCTCCAGCATGGTCCGCAGGGTTTCCGTCCGCACCAGCGGCACGTCGCCATAGAGGATCAAGATGTCGCCCGCGAAACCGGCCAGCGCGTCATGCGCCTGCGCCACGGCATGGCCGGTGCCATGCTGCTGTTCCTGCACGGCGATGACGGCGCCGCTGCCCTCGACCGCCTTTTCCACCTGATCGCGCCCGGCGCCGACCACCACCACCTGCCTTTCCGGCTGCAATTCGGCCACGCTGGCGAGCAAATGGAGCAACATCGGCCGCCCCGCTATGGGATGGAGCACCTTATGCTTGGCGGATTTCATGCGCGTGCCCTGCCCAGCGGCAAGGATAATCACAGCGAGGGGGCGGCTGGCAGTCACAGGGGCATCCTTCACGAAAAGAGGCCAAGAATCTGAGCGCTCTCTGCCATGTTTGACTTGCCTTTGCCACCCACCAGGCGGCATGAGCCGGCCATGGCCATTCCCTTCGACATCGTCGGCTTCGACCTTGACGGCACCCTGCTCGACACCAGCGGCGACCTGGCGGCGGCGGTCAACTACGCCATCGCGACGGATGGACGGTCGCCCTTTCCGGTCGAGGCGATCCACCCCTTCGTCGGCAAGGGCGCGAAGGTCATGCTCCAGCGCGCGCTCGACGCCTCGGGCGGTTATGACGAGCCGATGCTGGCGAGGATGCTGCCGATCCTGCTGGATTATTATGAGCAGAATCTGGCGATCCATTCCCTGCCCTATCCCGGTCTGATCGCGGCGATGGACGCGCTGGAGGCGGCGGGCGTGAAGCTGGCCATCTGCACCAACAAGGCGGAACGCTTCACCATTCCCCTGCTGCACCAGATCGGCCTGTCGGAGCGTTTCGCCAGCGTCGTCGGCGGCGACACGGTCGGCGTCGCCAAGCCCGATCCGGCGCCGATCCATGCCATGATCGAGCGTGCGGGCGGCGGGCGGACGATTTTCCTGGGCGACACGATCAACGACATCGCCGGGGCGCGCAACGCGGGCATCCCCAGCATCGCCGTCAGCTTCGGCTTCCTCGACGGGCCGGTGGAGGAGCTGGAGGCGGACGCCGTCATCCACCATTTTGACGAGCTGGTGCCGCTGCTGGGACGCTGGCCGGCATGACGCGTCCGGGGGGATTGAGGCTGGAGCGCGATGGCGCGGTCGCCACGCTGCTGATCGACCGCCCCCGGCAGCACAACGCCATGAACCAGGCGATGTGGGAACGATTGCCGCAACTGGTGCGGGAGGCGATGGCGGACGAGGCGATCCGCGTGCTGATCCTGACATCCGCGACGCCCGGCCTGTTCTGCGCGGGCGCCGACATCCACGAATTCGCGCTCCATTCGGGCGAGGAAGACTGGCGCATCGCCAATCAGGCGGCGATCCGGGACACCCAATATGCCCTGGCGCATGCCGAAAAGCCGGTGATCGCAGCCATAGACGGGGACGCGATCGGCGGCGGATGCGGCATGGCCATCGCCTGCGACCTGCGGATCGCCTCCCCCGCCGCCCGCCTGGGCATCACTCCGGCCAAGCTGGGCATCGTCTATGGGCTGTTCGACACCAAGCTGCTGGTCGATCTGGTCGGACCGGCGCGGGCCAAGCGCATCCTGTTCACCGCCGCGCTGCACGATGCGGAGGATGCGCTGGCCATCGGCCTGATCGACGAGATCGCAGCGGCTCCGCTGGAAGCCGCGATGGAATTGGCCCATGTGATGGCGGGCAACGCCCAACATTCGATCCGATCGTCCAAGGCGATCATCCGCCGCATCCTGGATGGGCAGGCGGATGACGACGCGGACACATTGGCCATGTTCCGCGACGCCTTCACCCGGCCCGATTTTCGCGAGGGGGTGCAGGCCTTCCGGGACAAGCGGCGGCCGCGCTTCTGACGCAACCATCGAGAATTTCATCCAAATCGGACCAACAACTCATCCGATCCGGAAAAATTTGTTAAGGATCAGCATCTACCGCCTTCCCGGCGCGGAGCCCGCGCGCGCATGACTTTCGACCGATAAAAGGAACAGGCCCAGCAGCGTGGGAGAGAATTTCGCCTTCTTCCTGCCCGTCATGATGGCGAGCTTCGGCGTGGTTTTCGGCTTCGTCTGGAGCCTGCGCATACGCGCGGCAGGCTATTGGTGCGGGGCCTTTTCCTGCGTGGCGGGGGGCTTTGCCGTACCGGCGGGATTCGCGCTCATCCCCACGCCGCTCTGGGGTTTCGCGGCGGACCTGCTGTTCGCCAGCGGTTTCCTGCTGTTCAGCCAGGCCTTGCTGGAACGCTGGCGGCCGAACTGGCTGCTATGGGTGCGGGTCGGAATCTGGGCATTGTCCGTGCTGCTCTGTGCGGTGGCGCTGGCGCTGGACAATCTGCCCTTCGAACTGGTGGCGTCCGATTTCGGCTGCTTCCTGCTGATCGGCCTGCCTCTGATCGCGGGCAAGGATCATCTGGGCAACTGGTCGGATCGCATCCTGTTCAGCGCAGCGACACTGGTTGCGCTGGATAATCTGGTGCGGGGCAGCACCGTCCCGCTCACCTTGTCGGACGGCAGCTTCCAGAGCAGCGACTATGCCTTTCTGATGCAGGCGCTGGCCTGCATCTTCGGCCTGTTCCTCGCCCTGGCGGCGCTGGCGGCGAACATGCTCGATCTGCTCGCCCGCTATCGGCGCGACGCGCTGCACGATCCGCTCTCCGGCCTGCTCAACCGGCGGGGCTTCGACGAAGCGGTGAGCCAGAAGATGCGCAGGCTGCCGGCGCAGGGCAGCCTCATCGTCTGCGACATCGATCATTTCAAGACGGTCAACGATGCCCATGGTCATGCGCTGGGGGACCGGGTCATCGTCGCATTGGCGCGGATATTGGTGCAATTCGCGCCAGCCGACGCCGTCACGGCCCGCTTCGGCGGCGAGGAATTCATCCTGTTCCTTCCCGATAGCGATGCGGCAAGGGCAGCCGCGATCGCCAACGACATTCGCGAGAGCATCGCCCGGCACGTCGCTGAACAGCTCGGTCTTCCGCACCCCCTGACCGCCAGTTTCGGCCTGTCCGCCGTCCAGCGCGGCGATGCCGCGATCCATGACGCCATCGCGCGAGCGGACGCGGCGCTTTATGAAGCCAAGACACGCGGCCGCAACAGGGTCTGCGTGCGGCGCGCGCTCGCCGTGCCGAACAGGCTTGCTGACGATCCAAGGCCCCGCGCCCACGGCCGTTAGAGCTTAGTTGAAAGCGTGTTCCTGCGAAGGCAGGAACCCAGTTCAGACGCCGGGACTGGATTCCCGCCTTCTGATCATCAATACACCATGAAAAAGGCCGCCTCGAAGGGCGGCCTCCTCATTCTCACGCAGAGCGAAACCGATCACATATGGATCGGCTTGCCCGTCACGGCCATAGCCGCTTCCTTGATCGCCTCGCTATGCGTCGGGTGGGCGTGGCAGGTATAGGCGATATCCTCGCTCGACGCGCCGAATTCCATCGCCTGCGCCGCCTGCGCGATCATCGTGCCGGCAACCGAGGCGATGATCCAGACGCCCAGCACCTTGTCGGTTTCCGCGTCCGCGATCACCTTCACGAAGCCGTCCGGCTCATGGTTGGTCTTGGCGCGGCTGTTCGCCATCATCGGGAATTTGCCGACCTTGATCGCGCCCTTTTCCTTGGCGGCCTCTTCGGTCAGGCCCACACCCGCGATCTCCGGCTTGGTATAGACCACCGACGGGATCACGTCATGGTTCACGATGCCGGTCAGGCCCGCAATATTCTCGGCCACGGCAATGCCTTCATCCTCAGCTTTGTGCGCCAGCATCGGACCCGGAATGACGTCACCGATCGCCCAGACGCCGGGAACCTTGGTCGCGAAATCATGATCGGTTTCGATCTGACCGCGGGCGTTGAGCTCCAGACCGATCTTGTCGAGACCCAGGCCCTCGGTGTTCGGACGGCGGCCGATCGACACCAGCACGACATCGGCCTCGACCTTCTCCGCCGCACCGCCCGCAGCCGGTTCGACAGTCAGGGTCACGCCCTTCTTGCCGACTTCCGCGCCCGTGACCTTCGTGCCGAGCTTGTACTCGAAGCCCTGCTTCTTGAAGATCTTGTTCGCTTCCTTGCGGACTTCGCCGTCCATGCCGGGCAGGATCTGGTCGAGAAACTCGACCACCGTGACCTTCGCACCGACGCGGCGCCACACCGAACCCAGTTCAAGCCCGATGACGCCGCCGCCGACGACGACCAGATGGCCGGGAACCTTGTCCAGCTCCAGCGCGCCGGTCGAATCGACGATCTTGCCGCCCGCATTGTCGACCTCGACGCCCGGCAGCGGGGTCACCGACGAACCGGTGGCGATGACGATGTTCTTCGCCGTCACCGTCTTGCCCGCGACTTGCACGGTATTGGCGCCGGTGAAGGTCGCGAGACCCTTCAGCCAGTCGACCTTGTTCTTCTTGAACAGATACTCGATGCCGCCGGTCAGGCCCTTCACCGCTTCCTTGCGCTGGCCCTGCATGGTGTCGAGGTCCAAGCTCATCTTGTCGATCTTGACGCCCAGCTTGGCGAGCGCGCCGTTGGCGGCTTCCTCATATAGTTCCGAGGCGTGTAGCAGCGCCTTGGACGGGATGCAGCCGACATTGAGGCAGGTGCCGCCCAGCGTCTCGCGGCTTTCGGCGCATGCGGTCTTGAGGCCAAGCTGCGCGGCGCGGATCGCCGCGACATAGCCGCCGGGACCGGCGCCGATAACCAGAACGTCATAATCGAAGTCTGCCATTTTACTCTACCTTCGGGTTTAACGTAGCGCACCAACGATATAAGCGCCGCTTTGCGATGCTTGGATGACGAGCCGGCGAAGGCTCGGTAGCCCTTGAAGAACATAGGGTAGCGCTTCTGCGCCTTCATCCTCAAACACATCGCTCAGATAAATTTGCTCAGCACTCATGCGTTCAGGATTATACCGAGCAGCAATCTCTTCGTCCGATATTTGGGACAATGTGCTCGCGAAGACACTTACGCGATCTGGTTCCGCCAGCCAAAATCCGCCAAAGCCGTTTTCGTCGGTGCCAAATAACTCAGCATCGCCAGCGACAAGCAGATTCAGAGGATGATCGGTCGAGCCAATTTCGCCGGTAAGCATGAAATGCAAAGCATGCCACGCCTTGTCGAAATCGACTAATCGACCGTCCTCGATCTCTGGGAAAAGAAAATCATCTATGGTGGACGGATGCTTCCGAATTGCCGCCACCTCTTCGGTGGACGCTTGTCGAAGATACGCAACCATCCCCATGGAATGCTTCTCCTTTACAGGTCGATCAGCAGGCGGGTCGGGTCCTCGATCGCGTTCTTGACCGCGACGAGGAATGTCACTGCCTCGCGACCATCGATCAGGCGATGGTCATAGCTGAGCGCGAGATACATCATCGGGCGGATGACGATCTGACCGTCGCGGACGACCGGACGGTCCTCGATGCGGTGCAGGCCCAGCACCGCCGACTGCGGCGGGTTGATGATCGGGCTCGACAATAGCGAGCCGAAGACGCCGCCATTGGAGATGGTGAAGGTGCCGCCCTTCATATCTTCCATGGTCAGTGTGCCTTCCTTGGCCTTCTTGCCAAAGCCGCCGATCGTCTTTTCGATGTCCGCGACGCTCAGGCTCTCGGCATTGCGGATCACCGGCACGACCAGACCGTTCGGGGCCGACACGGCGACCGAGATGTCGGCAAAATCGTTATAGACGATCTCGTCGCCCTCGATCTGCGCGTTGACGCCCGGAATGTCGCGCAGCGCCATGCAGACGGCCTTGGTGAAGAAGCCCATGAAGCCCAGGCGGACGCCATGCTTCTTCTCGAACAGGTCCTTATATTTGGCGCGCGCCTCGATGACGTTGGTCATGTCGACGTCGTTGTAGGTGGTCAGCAGCGCGGCGTTGTTCTGCGCTTCCTTCAGCCGCTTGGCGACGGTCTGGCGCAGGCGGGTCATCTTGACGCGTTCCTGCGCGCGGCTGGGACCGGCGGTCGGGGCAGCGGCGGCGGGCGCAGCGGCAGCGGCCGAAGCGGCGGCCTTGGCGGTACCGGCAGCAGCAGCGGCCACGACGTCATCCTTGGTCAGACGGCCGTCCTTGCCGGTGCCCTTGATCTTGCTCGGGTCAAGGCCATGTTCCAGCACCAGACGGCGAACCGCCGGCGACAGGGTCAGATTGCCGCCTTCCTCCTCATCGGAAGCGACAGGCGCCGCAACCGAAGCCGCTGGCACCGTTGCAGCAGCCTCCGCCTTGGCGGCGGGCGCTGCGGCAGGAGCGGCCGCAGCGCCCGCGCCCGCATTCACATAGGCCAGCAGCGCGCCGACCTGAACCGTGTCGCCTTCCTTGGCAACGATGTCGCCCAGCACGCCCGCAACCGGCGCGGGCACGTCGACCGCGACCTTGTCGGTTTCCAGGGACACGATGGGCTCGTCGGCCTTCACGGCCTCACCGGGCTTCTTGAGCCACTGACCAACGGTTGCTTCGGTAACGGATTCGCCCAGCGTGGGGACTTTGACTTCGGTGGCCATGAGCTTGTTCAGCCTTTCTTCTGGCGACGGATTTCTTCACGGACGCTGTGACCCAGCGCATCGGCAACAAGGGCGCCCTGTTCGGCCACATGGCGCTTGGCGAGGCCCGTTGCGGGCGACGCCGAGGCCTTGCGACCGGCATAGCGGGCGCGCATCGGCGCCTTGCCGGCCTGGGCCAGCGCTTCCTCGATATAAGGCTCCACGAAGAACCAGGCGCCGTTGTTGCGCGGTTCCTCCTGACACCAGACGACATGCTCCAGCTTCGTCATGCGCTCGATGCGCTTGGCAAGAGCCTCGGTCGCGAACGGGTAGATCTGTTCGATGCGAACGATCTGCACGTCCGTGTCGCCAGCGGCGTCCCGGGCTTCCATCAGGTCGTAGAAGACCTTGCCGGAACATAGAACCAGCCGCCTGGTATCCTGGTCGGGCGCCGCATTGGGGTCCGACAGGATGCGCTTGAAGTGCGTTTCGCCCAGGAAGTCCTCAGCCTTGCTGACCGCCGACTTGTGACGCAGCAGCGACTTGGGCGCCATGATGATCAGCGGCTTGCGGAAGGGCCGCAGCATCTGACGGCGCAGGACGTGGAAATAATTGGCCGGGGTCGTGATGTTCGCGACCTGGATATTTCCTTCCGCGCAAAGCTGGAGATAACGCTCCAGACGGGCCGAGCTATGTTCCGGACCCTGCCCTTCATAGCCATGCGGCAGCAGGCAGACGAGGCCGTTGGACCGTAGCCACTTGGTCTCCGACGACGCGATATACTGGTCGAAGATGATCTGCGCGCCATTGGCGAAGTCACCGAACTGGGCTTCCCACAGCACGAGGCTCTTCGGGTCCGCCAGCGCGAAGCCATATTCGAAGCCGAGCACGCCATATTCGGAGAGCGGCGAGTCCAGCACCTCGAAACGGCCATGCGGCACGGTCGAGAGCGGGATGTACTTGTTCTCCGTATCCTGATCGGTCCAGACGGCGTGACGCTGGCTGAAGGTGCCGCGCCCGGAGTCCTGACCCGACAGGCGGACGCCATAGCCTTCCGACAGCAGCGAACCGAAGGCCAGCGCCTCACCGGTCGCCCAGTCGAAATTCTCGCCCGACTTGAACATCTCCGCCTTGGCGTCGATCACGCGCTTCAACGTCTTGTGGACGTTATGCCCTTCGGGGATGGTCGTCAGCGTCTTGCCCAGGCTGTCGAACAGCTTCTGGCTGATCGCGGACTCGACGCTCTGGCGGGTGGTTTCGGCGTCGGCGGGCTTGTGCAGGCCCGACCAGCGACCGGCGAACCAGTCGGCCTTGTTCGGCTTGTAGCTTTTCGCCGCCTCGAACTCTTCCTCCAGATGATTGACGAAATCGCCCGTCACTTGGCTGACGAAATCGTCGTCGACCACGCCTTCAGCCTTCAACCGCGCCGAATAGACGTCGCTGACCGGCGGATGCTGGCGGATCTTCGCGTACATTTGCGGTTGGGTGAAGGACGGCTCGTCGCCTTCATTATGACCAAAGCGGCGATAGCACCACATGTCGATCACGATGTCGCGGTGGAAGGTCTGGCGATATTCCATCGCCAGCTTGCACGCGAAGGTAACCGCTTCCGGATCGTCGCCGTTGATGTGCAGGATCGGCGCCTGAACGCCCTTCGCGACATCGCTGGGATAGGGCGACCCGCGCGAGAATTGCGGCGAGGTCGTGAAACCGATCTGGTTGTTGACGATGAAGTGGATGCAACCGCCGGTATTGTAACCGGAAACGCCCGAGAAGCCGAGGCATTCCCAAACGATGCCCTGGCCGGCGAAAGCCGCGTCGCCATGGATCAGCACGGGCAGAACCTGCTCATGCTTGGTCAGGTCGTCACGGAAAGTCTGCTGCGCGCGGACCTTGCCCAGCACCACCGGATCGACGGTTTCAAGGTGCGAGGGGTTGGGAACCAGCGACATGTGAACCTTGACGCCGTCAAATTCCCGGTCGGTCGAAGTGCCGAGGTGATATTTCACGTCGCCCGAACCGCCGACATCTTCGGGATTGGCGGTACCGCCCGAAAATTCGTGGAAGATGACGCGAAAGCCCTTGGCCATCACATTGGCGAGCACGTTCAGGCGGCCGCGATGGGCCATGCCGTAGACGATCTCGCGAACGCCCTGCGCGCCGCCATATTTGATGATGGCTTCGAGCGCGGGAATCATCGATTCGCCGCCGTCCAGTCCGAAGCGTTTGGTGCCGACATATTTGCGGCCCAGGAACTTCTCATATTGTTCGGCGTGGATCACCTTGGACAGGATCGCCTTCTTGCCTTCCGGCGTGAAGTGGATTTCCTTGTCCTTGCCCTCCAGGCGATCCTGCAGGAAGCGGCGCTCCTCCACATCAGCGATGTGCATATATTCCAGGCCGACATTGCCGCAATAATTGGTGCGCAGGATCGCCACGATCTCGCGAACGGTCGCATATTGCAAGCCCAGCGTGCCGCCCAGATAGACCTTCTTATCCAGATCGGTCAGGCCGTGATATTCCGGCGTCAAGTCGGCCGGCAGGTCGCGTTGGGTCAGCCCCAGCGGGTCGAGATTGGCAGCCAGATGACCACGTACGCGATATGTGCGGATCAGCATCTGCGCGCGGATTGCATCGTCGGCCGCGCTGACGGCATCAGCGTCCGAAACCGCCTTGCCGTTGGCCTTGGCGGCGGCCTTCACGGCCACCTGCATCTGCGTGGGGTCAAGCGCCCCGGTCAGGTCGTCGGTGTCGATCGGCGGCCAGTTGGTGCGCGCCCAGCTCGGTCCGCGCTCAATCTCCCCGACCCCTTCAAAAACTTCCTGGTTCTCGTAACCCATTTTTCTCGTCCCATGCCAACCGCGTGCAGTCGCGGGTGCGGGGTAACAGATGGCCGGGGTGCAGCCCGGCCATCTCTCATGGCTGGATCAGCCCTTCAGCACTTCCAGCAGGGTCGTGCCGAGTTCCGACGGGCTGGCAGCGACCTTGATGCCGGCCGCTTCCATCGCCGCGATCTTGCTCTCGGCGTCGCCCTTACCGCCCGACACGATCGCGCCGGCATGGCCCATGCGGCGGCCCGGAGGCGCCGTGCGGCCCGCGATGAAGCCGGCCATCGGCTTCTTGCGGCCCTTCTTCGCTTCGTCGATCAGGAACTGGGCAGCTTGCTCTTCCGCGTCACCGCCGATTTCACCGATCATGATGATCGATTCGGTGGCGTCGTCAGCCAGGAACAGTTCCAGCACGTCGATGAAGTTGGTGCCGTTAACCGGATCGCCGCCGATGCCGACAGCGGTGGTCTGGCCCAAGCCCGCATTGGTGGTCTGGAACACGGCTTCATAGGTCAGCGTGCCCGAACGCGACACGACGCCGACCGAACCCTTGGAGAAGATGTTGCCGGGCATGATGCCGATCTTGCATTCGCCGGGCGTCAGCAGGCCGGGGCAGTTCGGGCCGATCAGGCGCGACTTGCTGCCCGACAGGGAGCGCTTCACCTTCACCATGTCCAGCACCGGAATGCCTTCGGTGATGCAGACGATCAGCGGGATTTCGGCGTCGATCGCTTCCAGGATCGAGTCGGCTGCGAACGGCGGCGGAACATAGATGACCGAAGCGTCGGCGCCGGTCTTCGACTTGGCTTCCGCGACGGTGTCGAACATGGGCAGACCGATATGGGTCGTGCCGCCCTTGCCGGGCGTGACGCCGCCGACCATCTGCGTGCCATAGGCCAAGGCGGTTTCGGTGTGGAAGGTACCGGTGGCACCGGTCATACCCTGGGTGATGACCTTGGTGTTCTTGTTCACCAGAATGGACATGTCAGTCCCTTTATCTTCTGTGGACGTGGCACTTTGGGTCTAAAAGCAGCCCGCCCCAGGCTGCGCACTTACCTGGAGCGGGCTGGTGCAGCTCTTGAAAAGGCTCAGGCGAGCGAAGGGTCGATGCCCTTGCAGGCTTCCAGCAATTCCTTGACGGCGTCGACTGACACCTGAAGGTTCGCCTTGGCCTCGTCGTCCAGCGCGATCTCGACGACCTGCTCGACGCCGTCCTTGCCGATGATCACGGGCACGCCGACATAGAGATTGTCGACGCCATATTGGCCGGTCAGGTTCGCGGCGCAGGGCAGCAGGCGCTTCTTGTCGCCCAGATAGGCTTCAGCCATGGCGATCGCGCTGGTGGCGGGGGCGTAGAAGGCCGAACCGGTCTTGAGCAGCGCGACGATCTCGCCGCCGCCCGAACGGGTGCGCTGGACGATGGCGTCGATGCGCTCCTTGGTGGAACGGCCCTGCTTGATGAGGTCGGGAACCGGGATGCCCGCGACGGTCGAATATTCGATCACCGGGACCATCGTGTCGCCATGACCGCCGAGCACAAAGCTGGTGACGTCCTTGGCCGACACGTTGAATTCTTCCGCCAGGAAATGGTTGAAGCGCGACGAGTCGAGCACGCCCGCCATGCCGACGACCTTGTTGTGCGGCAGGCCGGAAAATTCGCGCAGCGCCCACACCATCGCGTCGAGCGGGTTGGTGATGCAGATGACGAAGGCGTTGGGCGCGTTGGCGGCGATGCCCTCACCCACGGCCTTCATGACCTTGAGGTTGATGCCGAGCAGATCGTCGCGGCTCATGCCCGGCTTGCGGGCGATGCCGGCGGTGACGATGATGACGTCCGCACCCGCAATATCGGCATAATCGTTGGAACCGGTGATCTTGGCGTCGAAACCTTCGACCGAAGCGCACTGCGACAGGTCGAGCGCCTTGCCCTGCGGCACGCCTTCCACGACGTCGAAGAGAACGATGTCGCCAAGGCCCTTGAGGGCCGCGAGATGCGCGAGGGTGCCACCGATATTACCAGCGCCGATAAGCGCGATCTTCTTACGGGCCATATGCAATCATCCTCCAAGGCATGAAAACCGGAATTGCAGAGCGCTTAGGCCTATCTCGCCCAGGTTTCAACCGCGCATAAGCACCAGTTCCAAATTATCTTTGCAATTCATTCGCAATTGCGTTAACGACCGTTTCGCCCCTGTCGCCTACGCGCTCCTACCCTGGCGCATGGCCCTTCCCCACAGCGGCCACCTGCCGCACGCCTCCCTCACGGGGAGCGTGCGGGCCTTCTTTTCCTGATAATAGAGCCCTGTGCCGATGAGATGGAAGCACGGCTGTGCTTAAACAGAATTAAGTCTGGACTGTTACGGCAGGAACGAATGTGCCGCGGCACGAGATTATTTCTCGCCGTGGCCCAAGGCCAGATAGTCGTCCGACTGCATCTCCATCAGGCGCGAGACGGTGCGCTCGAACTCGAAGGCGCCGTCGCCCACCGGATAGAGGATGGCGGGCTCCGCATCGGCGGAGGCGAGCAGCTTCACCTTATATTCGTAAAGCGCGTCGATCAGCGTCACGAAGCGCGCCGCCTCATTGCGCTTTTCCGGCCCCAGCACCGGGATGCCGACAAGGATGACGGTATGATATTTGCGGGCGATCGCCAGATAATCCGGCGCGCCTCGCGCTTCGGCGCAGAGGCGCTTGAAGGAGAAGACGGCCACGCCCTTCAGGCTCTTGGGCACATGCAGCGTGCGGCCGCCCTGCACCTTGATGTCTTCGGCGGGAACTTTCGCGCGATCCTCGACCGGATAGTCGGTCAGGCGGAAAAAGGCTTCGGACAGCGCCTTGGTCGCCGCCGGACCATTGGGCGCGTGCCAAAGCTCGGCATCGCCCAGGCGATCGCGCCGGTAGTCGGTCGGCCCGTTCAGCGTCATGACGTCCAACTTCGCCTTGATGAGATCGATAAAAGGCAGGAAAAGCTGACGGTTGAGGCCGTTCTTGTAGAGTTCGTCCGGCTCGCGGTTGGAGGTGGTGACGATCGTCACCCGCTTTTCCAGCAAACCCGTGAACAGCCGCGACATGATGGCGGCGTCGGCCATATTGTTGACGACCATCTCGTCGAAACAAAGCAGCCGCGCTTCCTCCGCCAGCGACTCGACCACCGGCGGGATGGGATCGCCCGTCTCCGACTTGCGCGCTTCGGCCAGCCGGGCGTGCACGTCGAGCATGAACTCATGGAAATGGGCACGCTTCTTGCGCTGGACGTGCACCGTATCAAAGAACAGGTCCATCAGCATCGATTTGCCGCGTCCGACGCCGCCCCACATATAAAGGCCGCGCGGCGGCTCCGGCGCCTTGCGCAGCAGCTTCCACAGGGTCGAACCGCGCGGGGGCGCGGCCTCCAACTCCTGTTGCAGACGGTCAAGCCGCTCCGCCGCGGCCCGCTGATCGGGATCGGGCCGCAATTCGCCCGCCGCGACGAGCGCGTCATATCGGGCGATGACGCCGGTCATTTCGGATCGGGCTTTTGCGGCGCAGGCGCCTTGCGCACGGTCGCGGTCGACGCCGCGATCAGATTGCCATCCTGCGCGATGGTCAGGCGCAGGAACATGAGCCGCCCCGTCTCCCGCAGCAATTCGACCTCCGCGCACAGGGTCGGACCAATTTTCCCGGAACCGCAATATTGCATGCCAAGGTCAACGGTCACCGCCGCCGCCTGTTCCGGCCGGCCCATGGCCGCCAAGGCCGCGAAATAGGCGTGATCGGCAAATCCGGCGAGAAAGCCGCCATGCAGCGCCCCCAGCCGGTTGGCGTGCGACGGCAGGCTTTCCAGCATGACCGTCGCCCTGCCCGCTGCATCGCTGCGCGAATAGCTGGTGCCGATGGCCGAGTCGAGGAACGTTCCCGGCACCGTGTCGGTCCAGGACAGCCAGCCAGCCCATGGCCCATCGACCACGGGGCTCAGATGACCCGCTCCGTCGCTCACCCTATCAGAGCTGCCGCTCGACCATCATCTTCTTGGTTTCCGCGATCGCCTTGGCCGGGCTCAGACCCTTGGGGCAGACGTTCGCGCAGTTCATGATGGTGTGGCAGCGATAGAGGCGGAAGGGATCTTCCAATTCGTCCAGACGCTCGCCGGTATATTCGTCGCGGCTGTCGGCCAACCAGCGATAGGCCTGCAACAAGATCGCCGGACCCAGGAACTTGTCGCTGTTCCACCAGTAGCTGGGGCAGCTCGTCGAGCAGCAGGCGCACAGGATGCACTCATAAAGCCCGTCCAGCTTCTCACGGTCGGCGGGCGACTGAAGCCGCTCCTTGCCGCTGGGCGCGGGGCTGACGGTTTGCAGCCAGGGCTTGATCGAATTGTACTGGGCGTAGAAATGCGTGAAATCAGGCACCAGATCCTTGATCACATCCATATGCGGCAGCGGCGTCACGCGCACTTCCTTGCCCGAACATTCCTCGATCGAGGTGGTGCAGGCCAGGCCGTTGCGGCCGTTCATGTTCATCGAGCAGGAACCGCAAATGCCCTCGCGGCAGGAACGGCGGAAGGTCAGCGTCGGATCATATTCATTCTTGATCTTCAGCAGCGCGTCCAGAACCATCGGGCCGCAATTGTCGAGATCGATCTCGAACGTGTCGTAGCGCGGGTTCTGGCCGGAGTCGGGGTCGTAGCGATAGACCTTGAAGCTCTTGACGTTGGTGGCGCCGTCAGGCGCCTTGTGGGTTACGCCCTTGGCGCTGATCTTGCTGTTCTTGGGCAACGCAAATTCGGCCATTGCTCGTCACGCCTCTTCGGATGATCCTTCAGTCGGCGTTGCGCATAACAAAAAATCTGCAAAGGTCCAGCACTGACGCAATGCAAAAACGGGCTTGCTTGATTTGAAGCCGTTTCTGTCGTTACGGCGCAGCACATCCTGGAGAGCCCGCCTTTGCCGACCGACATAGCCTTTCTGGCCATTGCCGAAGCCCATCAAATCTACCACTGGCTGCCCGCTGCGCTTGCGTTGTCGCGCCGGGCAGGGGTCAAGGTGCATGTGCTTTCGCCATCCGCCAGCATTCTGGACCTGGCGGCGAGCTACGATCCTGACGGAGCGCTCCACCTCGTGCGCCTGCGCCGTCCACCCTTCCCGCCCGACTCGCTGTTCCGGCAGCCTTCGCGGCTTTTGACGCTGGCGCTCAACTATTCGACCATCCGCCGCTATCCCTTGCTGGTCACGACCGAGATATCGAGCGGCTGGTTGCGCAAGGTGCCGGGTTTTTCCTCGCGCATGGCGCTCATCAAACATGGCGCGGGCGACCGCGAGGGCGGCTACAAGGCGCGCCATGCCGCCTTCGACCTGACCCTGGTGGGTGGAGAAAAGGACCGGCGGCGCATGATCGGCCGGGGTCTTTGCACGCCGGAGAATTGCGCCGTCGGCGGCTATGCCAAGTTCGAGCTGAAGGCGCCGCGACAGCGTTTCTTCGACAATGACCGGCCGGTGCTGCTCTACATTCCCCATTTCGATGCAAAGCTTTCGTCATGGGTGCGGCATGGACAGGAGGTGCTCGCCACGCTGGAGGCGCTGGAGGGCTGGAACGTCATCATCGCCCCGCATACCAAGCTCGGCGCCCGCGCCGCTCCCATCCGGACCACTGCCCCGCATATCCGCGTCGACATGGGCAGCCGTCATTCGATCGACATGAGCTACACGATGAGCGCGGACGTCTATCTGGGTGACGTGTCGAGCCAGGTCTACGAGTTCCTCCTGGAACCTCGCCCATGCATCTTCCTGAACCTCGAACAGTGCGACTGGCGCGGCGATGAGACCTTCGCGCACTGGCGGCTGGGACAGGTGGTCGAAGACATCGCAGCCCTGCCCGAAGCGCTTCATCGCGCCGCGGGCTTGCAAGCGGCGTTCGTTGATGCTCAGGAAGCGGCCATGTCCGATTCCATCGACCTATCCCCTATTCCCGCCTCCGAACGGCAGGCCGACCTCATTCTGGATTTCGCCCGCAAGTCCGGGAGGACGGACGCCCGATGACGCAGACGATCACGACCGGTCTGGGGCCAGTGCGGCTGCTGGGCGACAATGCGACCCGCATATGGGGCATGTCCAATGCCGAGCGCTGCCGCCGCATGGCCGAAAGCGCCGCGAAGAATGGCAGCGCATTGGCGGACGGCCATGAACTGCTGTTCAACCTGAGCTACGCCTTCGATCCGATGCTGCTGCGGCTGGTGCTGGAGGAGCCGGGCACGGTGTTCGCCTGGGGTATTACGCCGATTGTCGGGCAGGTGCCGACGAACGGCGATCCGCTGAGCGCGGCGCTTGTCGTCGACCTGTCCGACGGGCGAAAGCTTTACAACCGGCAGCTCCGCAAGCTGGAGCAACCCTTCGTCCGGGAACTGACCCCCGCGACCCGGCGCGGCATCGAGCGGCAAAGCTATTTCGGCGCCTATAAGGGCGTCACCGACCTGCTGACCAAATATCTCTGGCCCGAACTGGCGCTGTGGCTGACGCGGCTGGCCGCCTCCATCGGCATGACGCCCAATATGGTGACGGCCATCGGCGCGACGCTGTGCGTGCTGGCGACCTGGTTCTTCGCCCAGGGGCTTTACTGGACCGGCATACTCGCCGGCTTCGTCTTCATGGTGCTGGATACGGTGGACGGGAAGCTCGCCCGCTGCACCATCACCTCCTCCAAATGGGGCAATGTCGCGGACCATGGCGTCGACCTGATCCATCCGCCCTTCTGGTGGTATTTCTGGGGCGTCGGGCTGTCGGCCTGGGGGCTGGCGCTGTCGACGCAGACTTTCGCGCTGGTGATGGCGGCGGTGATCGCGGGCTATGTGCTCCAGCGGCTGATCGAGGGGATGTTCATCAAGGATTTTGGCATGGACATCCATGTCTGGGGCCGGTTCGATAGCTGGTTCCGGCTGATCACCGCGCGGCGCAATCCGAATATGGTGATCCTGTTCGTGGCGCTGCTGGCCGGGCGGCCGGACATCGGGTTGATCGCGCTCGCATGGTGGACGATCATCTCGCTGGGCGTCCATGCGGTGCGGCTGATGCAGGCCTATGGCGTGAAGCGCTCCGGGCGGCCCATCGTCAGTTGGATGGAGGCAAGGGCATGAACGCGACCATCGAGAAATTCGGCTACCCCGCGACCCTGATCGCGGAGTTCGCGCATTGGCTGGTGTTGCTGCGCCCCGCCCAGCCGACGCTCGGATCGCTGGTGCTGGCGGCGAAGTCCGATGCCACGGCCTTTGGCGACCTGCCGGCGGAAGCGCATGCCGAACTGGCGGTTGCCACCAAGGCAATCGAAAGCGCGCTGGCTCAGGCAGTCGGCTACCAGAAGATCAATTATCTGATGCTGATGATGGTGGACCCGCATGTCCATTTCCATGTGCTGCCCCGCCATGAGGGCAGCCGCGAGCATGCGGGCCTTGCGATAGCGGACGCCGGATGGCCGGGGCAGCCCGACCTGGGCAGCGCGGTGAAGCTCGACCCTGATCAGATCGCCGCGCTGACGGGCTGGCTCAGGCCTTATTTCGCGTAGCGCCCCTCGGCCAGCCAGCGGGCGGTGAGCGTTTTCGCCGCCTCGACATCCTGCGGGAAGTCGACTTCCTGCCAGTCCAGCCCCTCGATGGAGACGGTGCCGACGCGGTTGCCCTTGGCGATGATGTCGATGGCGCGCAAATACCAGCGCTCCACCCCTTCGGGGGTGCGCATCATCTGGTCGATCTGGTTGCGGAAGATCGCCGGTCCCTCATCCCGGAAAGCCAGCATGCCGATGGATTCGGCATTGGTGTCGTGCGGCAGCAGCCGCTTGCCGATGGCGTGGAGGCGGCCGCTCTCATCCCGGTTCACCTTCATGTCGTCATCGTCATAGTCGCCGGGCTTGACGTCCACGGTGACGGTGATGGCGTCCTCCGCCCCCGCGATCAGCTTCGCCACGATCTCGTCCGAGACGATGGTGTCGCCGTTCAGGATGATGAAGTCGCGATCCATCTCTTCCCGCACGATCCAGCAGGTGCCGAGGTTGTCCGCCACCTGGAAGAAGGGATTGAACACGGTGCGGATGCGCGCGCCGGTGTCGCGATAGAGTTGCAGCGCATGATCTTCGACCCGTTCGGTGCGGAAGCCGGTGACGACGACGATGTCGGTCACGCCATTGGCCACCAGCGCGGCGACCTGCCAACTGATGAGGGTGCGGCCGTTGAAGTCGATCATGCATTTGGGCACGTCGCGGGTCAGCGGAAGCAGGCGCGAACCCTGGCCTGCGGAAAGGATGATGGCTTTCGAAATGGTCATGGGCGGGGGCATTAAAGCAAAGACAGGCGGATGGACAGGGTGTGTTGCATCACACCCGGCCCAATCCTAGATAGGCGCGCGCCCCAGCGAAGGCGTTGCATCGAAAGGCCGGAATGCCAGTGGACAGCAAGCGCGGATCGGGTGGCGCTCAGGAAGGCTTCGCCCGCATTCTGGCGAATACCGGCTGGCTGCTGGGCGGCAAGGGCGTGGGCGCGGTTCTGAGCCTTGCCTATCTGGCCATCGTCACGCGGACGCTGGGCGTCGCGGATTTCGGCCGGTTCGCGCTGGTGCTGAGCGCCGCCAACGTCATCAAGACGCTGGTCAGCTTCGACAGTTGGCAGATCGTCGTGCGCTACGGCCAGCCGCATCTGGCGTCCGGCGACAGCAATGCGCTGAACCGGGTGCTGCGCTTCTGCATCCTGATCGACCTGGGTTCCGCCGTGGCGGGGGGGCTGATCGCGGCCTTCATCATCCTCGCCTTCGGGCCGCTGATGGAATTGTCGGCGGGCATGGGGTGGCAGGCCTGGATCTTCTGCATGGTGATGATGATCACCATCCGCTCCAGCCCGACCGGCGTGCTGCGGCTGTTCGACAGATTCGATTCGGGCGCCTTTGCCGAAACCATGATCCCGGTCGGGCGGATGATCGGCGCGGGGCTGGCCTGGGTGCTGATGCCCGACGTCACCGGCTTCCTGATCGCCTGGGGCGCGGCGGAACTGCTGTGCGCGATCAGCTATTGGTGGCTGGCGCTGCGGGTCGGGGGGGAGAAGCTGGGGAGCTGGCGGGCGGGCCGGGCACTGGACGCGCGGGCGGAAAATCCCGGCATCGTCGGCTTCCTCACCGCCACCAATTTGCAGACGACGCTATCCTCGGTGGGTCAGCAGGTGGCCGTGCTGGTGGTCGGCCTGTTCGTGGGTCCGGCCGGAGCGGGGCTGTACCGGCTCGCCAACCAGCTCGCCAATTCGCTGACCAAGATTTCCAGCCTGCTCTCGCGCAGCATCTTCGTGGAATTGAGCCGCACCCATTCGAGCCATGGTCACGAGGCGCTGGGGACGCTGTTCCGGCGGACGAACCGGCTGGCGATGATCGCGGGCGCGGTGATCATCGCCCTGATCCTGACCATCGGCCATCCGCTGCTGGGATTGATCGCGGGCCAGGCATTTCTGCCCGCCTATCCGCTGCTGCTGTTGCTGGGCATTGCGGCCTGCATCGATCTGGTCGGGGTGAGCTATCGCCCGCTGCTGATGGCGACCGACCGGGCGAGCCTTTCGCTGCGCATCACGTTGATTTCGACGACGCTGCTGCTGGGGATGCAGGCGGCGTTGCTGCCGATCTATGGGACGGTCGGGGCGGCGAGCGCGAATATCGTCGCGTCGGTCGTGGGCTTTGCGATGATGGGGCTGGCGAGCCGGAGAGCCGTGGAACGGCGTGCCGAATGATCGGCGTTTCTACCGAGGATGGAGATAAGGGCAGCCGGAAGAAATGGGGGCAAGCGTTGCGCATTCCCCTCCACCATGCTTCGCATGGTCCCCCTCCCCATGCGTGCATGGGGAGGATTAACTTAGGGCTGGGTTACTCGGCTTCTTCGATCGGCGCGGCGGGGCCGTTCTTCAGGATCGATTCGATCGCGTTCTTCGCGCCGGCCTTGTTGGTATAGCCTTCGGTCCAGAAGATCGTTTCGCTATTATATTTGAACTTCGCGACGAACTCGCCGGCCTTGTTCTTCTCGATCACGAACTTGTGCGCCATGGTAGACCTCCAGACTTGTCACGTTACCGAAACCGCGACGGAGAATAAGGACGCGCATCGATGCTGGCAACCGCTTGCGGCGGCGCTTCGCCACTGATGAGACCGGCAGCCAGCAAAGCCGCGGCGGGAGAGGTCTGGATACCGAATCCTCCCTGCCCCGCGAACCAGAAAAAGCCCCGCGCCGCCGGATCGAACCCATAGATCGGCGCCCGGTCGCGGGAGAAGCTGCGCAGCCCCGCCCATTTGCGCTCCACCGCCTCGACCGGCCAATCGACCACCGCCTCGAACCGCGCAATCGCCTCCGCCACGGCCAGTTCCTCGGGCGCGGCGTCGCAGGGGAGCGAGGGTTCCTCATCATGGGGCGTGAGCCAGACGCGCCCCTCCCCCTCGGGCTTGAAATAAAATTGCGAGGCAAGGTCCATGACCAGCGGCAGATCGGCCGAGGGCATGGCGGGCACGCGCAATTGCACCACCGTCCGCCGCAGCGGCAGGATGCCGATAGGCTCCACCCCGCAGGCTCTGGCGACATGATCCGCCCAGGCGCCCGCCGCATTGACGATCAGGCCGCAGTCGATCGCGCCCGCATCCGTCTCGATCCGCCAGCCATCGTCCAGCGCCCTGGCCCGCCGCAACGCCGTCGCCAGCCGTACCTCGCCGCCCAAGCGCCGGAACTGCCGCAGCCAGGCCTGATGCAGCGCCGCCACATCGATGTCGCACACGCCCGGCTCCAGCACGCCCAGCGTCCATTCCGGCCGCAGCCCCGGCACCAGCGCCGCCGGATCGACGGCGTGCAAGGCGACCTTGCCGCCAAATTCCTCCAGCAGCCGGTCGCGCGCCGCCGCATCCTTTGTCCGCCCGACATGCAAGGTCCGGCGCGGCGACAGGAAGGAAGCCTCGGAAAAATCAGGATCGGGAGCGGCCAGCATCGGCCCCGACGCGGTGGTCAGCGGCTGGACCGCCAGTCCGCCATAGGTTTCCTCCCAGAAGGAGACCGCCCGCCCCGTGGCGTGATAACCCGCGCTGGCCTCCATCTCCAGCAGCAGCACGCGCGCCTGCCCCGCCAGCACCGTGCCAAGGCTCGCCCCGGCGATCCCGCCGCCGACGATGACGATATCAGGCCGGTTCATCGGGGCGCGGCTTCATCCAGAAAGCCGTCGATCCGCGCCAGCGCGTCCAGCCGCACCGGGTCCAGCTCCCGCAATATTTCATGCGCGGCCTCCCGCCCATAAACGTGCAGCCGCGCGCCCGGCACCCGCGCCGCCGCCCGCCTGATGGCCGGAGTCGAAACCAGTTGGTCGTTCCGCGCCGCCAGGATCAGCAGTGGTAGGCTTATCCGCTCCAGCCCCGGCTGCGTTGCCAGCCTGTGCGTCGAGGAGAGCGCCTGCTCCACCCATTTCCAGCTCGGCGGGCCCAGCGCCACGTCGCGGCTATGGTCGCGCCACCAGAGTTCATCGGCATAGCGCTCCGGATCATGGGTCAGCCGCTTCTGCCGCATGTGCCGTTGCCGTTCCGACTCCTCCTTCTGCGTCCAGGCCTGCTTCCGGTCGAAGCCCAGGGCGCACATGGTTTCGGCAATCGCCACCGCCAGCCAACGGGGCAAGGGCGCGCTGTGCACCCCCATCATCGGCGCGACCGTTACGGCGGCATCAGGGGCCATCATCCCCTCGGCCAGCGCTCGCAACAGCAAATGCCCGCCCATGCTGTGCGCGACGATCACTGCCGGTCCTTGCCCTTCCGCCCGCCAGTCCCCGACGAAAGCGTTGAGGTCAGCGATCCACTGGCCGAAATCCTCGATATGCCCGCAGAGCGGATCGTCGGTCAGCCGCCCCGACCCGCCCTGGCCGCGCCAGTCGAAGCTGGTGACGGCCCAGCCGCGTCCGGCCCAATGGTGGATCACTTCGAGATATTTCTCGATCATGTCGCCCCGGCCGCCCAGCACCAGCATGCGGCCGCGCTTGCCATCGCCCAATCGGTAGCGCCGCAGCGGCCAGCCGTCGGAAGCGCTCCAATAATCCAGCCGCCCGTCCATCGGCCAGGCACGGCGGTCAAACAGGGCGGGAACGAAGCGGGGCGAATCCATCGGCGGCATGGTTACGCTTTGGTAAGCCATCGGGTCTACAGTTTCGAACCCATGATGGGGGATATTTTCAGAATGGCGCTGATCGGCGCCCTGGCACTGCTGCTGATCGTGGCTTCGGTCACCGATTTGCGGTCACGGATCATCTCCAACCGGCTGAACCTGACGGTGGCCGCGCTGGCGCCGCTCTGGTGGATTGCCTGCGGCCTGCCGCTCTGGCCGGGCATGGCGGTGCAATTGCTGGCGGGACTGATCGTTTTCATCCTCTTCGCCTTGCTTTTCGCCATGGGCGCGATGGGCGGCGGCGACGTGAAGCTGCTGGGCGCGCTGGCGCTATGGTTCCCGTGGCAGGCGACCCTGTCGATGCTGATGCTGATGGCGGTGCTGGGGGGCATCGTCACCATCGTGACCGTCGTGCACCATCGCATGACCCGGCGGCTGGGTCAGCCGCAAATCCCCTATGGCATTGCCATATCGGTCGCGGCGCTTTGGCTGCTTGGCGAACGATATATTAACCAATTTGCGTGAAACAAAGGGGCTCAGGCGCAACTCGTCTGATTGAGGGAGGCGAATTTCATCATGGATGCCAAGAAGATCGTGCTGCTGGTGGGGGCGCTTATCATAGCGGTCACTACAGCCTTGCTTGCACGCAACATGCTGAGTTCGTCCGGCTCTCCGCAGGCAGGCGCATCGTCCATGCCGGTCGAGGCGGACCAGCCCCATGTGCTGGTCGCGACCAAGGCGCTGCCGGTGGGCACCATATTGGACGCGGAGAGCTTCCGCTTCCAGCCCTGGCCCAAGGATCTCATCGAACAGGCCTATTATCTGAAGGGCCAGTCCGACCCGCAGAAGCTGGTGGGCAGCGTCATCCGCACCGCCATCTCCGCCGGCCAGCCGATGACGCTGGGTTCGGTGATCAAGCCGGGTGAGCGCGGCTTCCTGGCCGCCGCCCTCGGGCCGGGCATGCGCGCCGTGACCGTGCCTGTGTCGGCGCAGAATTCGGTCGCGGGCTTCGTCTTCCCGGGCGACCGCGTCGACCTGATGCTGACGCAGAGCGTCAGCGGCGGCGGCGACGGCGAACCGCTCAAGGTTTCCGAAACCATCCTGCGCAATCTGCGCGTGCTCGCCACCGACCAGCGCATGGATGCGCTGGGCGCCGACGGCAAGCCGGTGGTTCAGACCTATTCCAACGTCACCATCGAAGTGACGCCCAAGATCGCGGAGAAGATCGCCGTGGCGCAGACCATCGGCTCGCTCTCGCTCTCGCTGCGTTCGCTGGCCGACAATAGTTCGGAACTGGACGCGGCCATCGCGGGCAGCGATGTCGACCTGTCCGCCGCCAGCAATCCCAATGCGGAAAAGAAGCTGCTCGCCAGCCTTTCGACCCGTCCGGTCGACAAGGGCGGCACCTATTCCACCGGCGCCGACGTCTCGCGCTACCAGCGCAGCAGCGTCCCCGCCAAGCCTTTGCAGGCCATGGGCGCGGGCGGTGCTCCGGCCATGGGCGTGCCCATCGGCGGCAGCATCGCCGGCCAGGGCCCAGTGATCCGCGTCGCTCGCGGAACCAGTGTGACCGTCGTTCCGGTCGGGGGGAAGTAAGATGAAGGGGTTCAACATTCACTCCGGCGCGGCCAGGCCGCTGCTTGGCCCGGCCGTCGCGCTCGGCCTGGCGGTCGCCGCCGCCGCTGCGCCCACCACCGCACTCAACGCCGCGCCCGCCGCCATGCAGGACAATGCGATCCTGCTGTCTGTGGGCGGCAGCAAGGTCATCAACCTGTCGGCCAAGATGTCGGACGTGGTGATCGCTAATCCCAATATCGTCGACGTTCATGTCCGGTCGCAGAACCAGCTCTACCTGATCGCGAAGGCTCCGGGCGAAACCACCGTGTTCGTGACCGCGACCAACGGCAAGGTGCTGTTTTCCGGCACGGTGCGCGTCGGCAACAACCTGACCAGCGTCGATGAGATGCTGAAGCTGGCGATGCCGAACGCCGACATCGCGGTCAACAAGATGAACGGCATGGTCCTGCTGACCGGCACCATCGCCGCGCCGGAAGACGCGGCGGAGGCGGAACGGCTGACCCAAGCCTTCGTCGGCAAGGACGTGACGGTAGTGAGCCGCCTGCGCACCGCCACCCCCCTTCAGGTCAATCTGCAGGTCAAGATTGCCGAAGTGTCCCGCGACATCGGGCACAAAATCGGCATGAACTGGAAATCGCAGGACTCCACCGGCGGCAAATGGGCGGGCGGCATCGGCGGCGGCACGCGCGACGCCCTCACCTTCAACGCTGGCGGAGGGGGAACGTTCAACTTCACCGCGGATGGCGGTTACAGCCTGGGCGGCGTCGCACGCGTGCTGGGCATCGATGTCGGCGCCGTGCTGGACCTCGCGGAATCAAGCGGTCTCGCCACCACCCTCGCCCAGCCCAACCTGACCTCTCTGTCGGGTGAAACCGCCAGCTTCCTGGCAGGCGGCGAATATCCCTATACCGTCAGCAACGGCACGCAGGGCAACAGCATCGAATTCAAGCAATATGGCGTACAACTGGCCTTCACGCCGACCGTGCTGGCCGACGGCCGCATTTCCCTTCGGGTTCGCCCGACCGTATCGAGCCTCGATTTCTCGGTCGATTCCAGCGTTCCCGCGCTCAAGAGCCGCACCGCCGAAACCACGGTCGAGCTGGGTTCGGGCCAGGCCTTCATGATTGCGGGCCTGCTCAACAACGACACCGCCAACAATATCAACAAGGTTCCCGGCATCGGCAACTTGCCGATCCTGGGCAGCCTGTTCAAGTCGCGCAATTTCCAGCGGCACGAAACGGAATTGGTCATCGTCGTCACCCCCTATCTGGTGAAGCCGATCAACGCATCCGACGTGCGCCTGCCGACTGACGGCTTCCGCAACGCCAATGAGGGCCAGGGCCTGTTTCTGCAGCAGATGCATGACGGCGTCAGCGGCGCCCGATCGCCCATGCCGAGCCGTGCGCCGGGCGCTCCGGTCCCCGCGCCGGGTCCGCAGGCATCGGCCGCGCTGCCGCCCGTCGCTTCCCGAGACTCCGGCAAGCGTTCGAAGGACGCCGCGCCGGGCTTCAGCTTCTGATCGGAAGGACGAAAGACATGACTTTCCAGTCCCACAAAAATCTCGTCCGCTTCGGTGCCCTCGCCCTGATGGCCCTGCCGCTCGCCGCCTGCCAGACCGACCAGGCCGCCAATCGCGGCGTGCAGTCGGTCCACCAGCCGGTCGTCAGCCACACCACCTTCACCTATGACGTGCAGGCCGGCCCCGACGGCGGCCTGACCGGTTCGGAAGCCCGCCGCCTGGACGATTGGTTCGCGTCCATCGGCCTTGGCTATGGCGACCAGGTCGCCGTCGCGACGGACGCCGCCTATTACAGCCCTGCCCTGCGCGAAGGCATAGCCGATGTCGTCGCCCGCCACGGCATGCTGGTGGGCGAGGACAGCTCTGCCGTCGCCGGCACCGCGCCGCAGGGTGCCGTCCGCCTGATCGTGCGCCGCGCCACCGCCAGCGTGCCGGGCTGCCCCAACTGGTCGGACAAGCCCGAAACCGACATCCAATTGGGCGCATCGACCAATTTCGGCTGCGGCGTGAACGGCAATCTGGCCGCGATGATCGCCAATCCGGAGGATCTGGTTCGCGGCCAGACCACCGACAGCGACCTGCGCACCGCCACGTCCAACCGCGCCATCTCCACCTATCGCGAAAAGGCGCCGACCGGTTCCGGCGATCTCAAGACCCTGTCGGGAGGCAATTGACATGAATGCACCCTGGAAACCCGGCGCCTCCGGTCAGCGTGATCCCTTCCACGCCTTCGTCTGCGACGATCACAGCTTCGACCTGCTGCGCGTGGTCGCCGCGGAAATGGGCTGGGCACCGGAAAAGGTGAACAAGGGCGGCATGCGCAACGCGGTGCAGAGCCTGTCGATCACCGCCTCGCCACAGATCCTGTTCATCGACATGTCGGAAAGCGGCGACCCGCTGAACGACATCAACAGCCTCGCGGAAGTCTGCGAACCCGGCACGGTCGTGATCGCGGCGGGTCAGGTCAATGACGTGCGCCTCTATCGCGACCTGCTGGCCAGCGGCATCCAGGATTATCTGCTGAAGCCCTTCGGCGCCGACCAGTTGCGTGACGCGCTGGCGCAGGCGCAGGCCGTGTTCTTCGCCCCGCGCGACGCAGGGCCGGAACGTCCGCACATGACCACGGCGGTCATCGGCACCCGCGGCGGCGTGGGCGCGTCCAGCATCGCCACCTCGCTCGCCTGGCTGCTCAGCGACAAGAAGAAGCGGTCGACCGCCTTGCTCGACCTCGACGTCCATTTCGGCACCAATGCGCTGGCGATGGACCTGGAGCCGGGCCGGGGCCTGACCGACGCGATCGAAAATCCCAGCCGCATCGACGGGCTGTTCATCGAGCGCGCCATGGTCCGCGCCAGCGACAATCTGGCGATCCTGTCGGCCGAAGCGCCGATCAGCCAGCCGATGCTGACCGACGGCGGCGCCTTCTACCAGTTGCTGGAGGAATTCCACGCGGCCTTCGAATGCAGCGTCATCGACCTGCCGCGCGCCATGCTGATCCAGCATCCGCACCTGATGAGCGACGTGAACGTCGCCGTGGTGGTGACGGAGCTGACTTTGGCGGCGGCCCGCGATTCGATCCGTATCCTCTCCTGGCTGAAGACCAACGCGCCGCAATCGCGGGTGCTGGTGGTCGCCAACCGCGTCCATCCGGGCTCGCCGGAAATCAGCCGCAAGGATTTCGAACAATCGATCGAGCGCAAGGTCGACATCCTCATCCCCTTCGACATCAAGGTCGCGTCGCAAGCGGCGAAGCTGGGCAAGACGCTGGCGGAAACGGCCAAGGGCAGCAAGGTCGGCGCGGCCTGCACCATGCTGCTCGACAGCGTGCTAGGCGCGGCGGAGGAAGGCGAGGAGGCGGAAAGCGGCTCGTCCCCGGCCAAGAAGGGCGATTCCCTGCTCGGCAAGATCACCGATCTCAAGAGCATGATCCCCTCTCGCCGCAAGGCCAAGGCTTCGGCCTGAACGGGACAGGTCATGCCGCTTGAACGCGGCGCGACTCGTTTGACGGAACCGGATTGGAAACGGGCAGGCACATGAACGGCAATTTCATCCTGATCGCGGTGCTGCTCGCCAGCTTGCTGGGCCTGGTCGCCATGGCCTTTGCCGGTCCCTCGCCCGACAAGGCGCGCAAGCGCCGCATGGATCTGATCCGCGGCCGGCACAGCGATTCCACCGACGCCATATTGGAAGCGCGCATGCGCAAGGCGATTTCCAACCGCCCCGTCGGTGCGGAATCGACGATGCTGGTGTCGCTGGTGCCCAATCCGGAAAATCTGGCCAAGCGCATCCGCATGACCGGCAAGAAATGGACGGTCAGCCAATATATGACCTCTTGCGCGGTCATATTCCTGGTGCTGTGCGCCCTGCTGATGCTGCGCGGCTTCCCACCGCTATTCGCGCTGATGCTCGGCCTCGCCGCCGGGCTGGGCCTGCCGCATATGTGGGTCAGCCGGCTGATCAAGGGCCGGGTGCAGAAGTTCAACGCCAAATTCCCGGACGCGCTGGAACTGCTGACCCGCGGCCTGCGCTCCGGCCTTCCCATCGCGGAAACCCTGAACGTCGTGTCGACTGAAGTTCCCGGCCCGGTGGGCGAAGAGTTCAAGATGATCACCGAGCGTATCAAGATCGGCAAAACCATGGACCAGGCGCTGCAGGAAACCGCCGACCGGCTGGGCACGCCGGAATTCCAGTTCTTCGTCATCAGCCTGGCGATCCAACGGGAGACCGGCGGCAACCTGGCCGAAACCCTGTCGAACCTGGCCACCGTGCTGCGCCAGCGTTCGCAGATGAAGCTCAAGATCCGGGCCATGTCCTCCGAATCCAAGGCGTCCGCCTATATCATCGGCGTGCTGCCGTTCCTGGTCTTCGGCCTGATCTGCTACATCAACTATAATTATATGTCGCCCTTCTTCACGCCCGATCCGGCGGGGATTTTCGGCCTTTCGACCATGCAGGTCATCGGCATCGGCGGCATGTGCTGGATGAGCATCGGCGCCTTCATCATGGCGCAGATGATCAACTTCGAGATCTAAGGAAGCCGACAAGATGGAAAGCACACCCGTCCCCGCCGGCACCCTCTTCGGACTGACCGCCACTGATTTCGGCACGCTGCTGGCGGCGCTGGCGACCATGGCGATGCTGTTCGCGCTCTACACGGTGATGACCGTGCGCGATCCGATGGCGAAGCGCGTCAAGGCGCTGAATGAACGCCGCGAGCAGTTGAAGGCGGGCATCACCGCCTCGACTGGTCGCCGCCGCGCCAAGCTGGTGAAGAAGAATCAGGCGACCGACCAGATGCGGTCGCTGCTGTCCAGCCTGAAGGTGTTGCAGGACGACCAGCTCAAGGACGCGCAGATCAAGCTGGCGCAGGCCGGCATCCGGTCGAAGGACTGGGCCGTCGCGGTGATCTTCGGCCGGATGATCCTGCCGATCGTGATCGGCGGCCTGGCGGCGCTGCTGCTCTATGCCGTCGGCATCTTCCCCGAATGGGGCGGGGCGAAGCGCTTCATGGCCTTTGCCGGCGCGCTGCTGCTGTCCTACAAGGCGCCCGACATCTTCATCGACAACAAGATCGCCAAGCGCTCCGCCGCGATCCGCAAGGGGCTGCCCGACGCGCTCGACCTGCTGGTGATCTGCGCCGAGGCGGGCCTGACCGTCGACGCCGCCTTCAGCCGCGTCGCCCGCGAACTGGGCAAGGCCTATCCGGAACTGGGCGACGAATTCCACCTGACGGCGATCGAACTCAGCTTCCTGACCGAACGGCGCATGGCGTTCGAGAATCTCGCCACCCGCGTCAAGCTGGACGCGGTCAAGGGCGTGGTGACGACCATGATCCAGACGGAAAAATACGGCACGCCGCTGGCGTCCGCACTTCGGGTGCTCTCCGCCGAGTTCCGCCACGAACGCATGATGCGCGCCGAGGAAAAGGCCGCGCGCCTGCCCGCGATCATGACCGTGCCGCTGATTCTCTTCATCCTGCCGACGCTGTTCGTCGTCATTCTGGGCCCGGCAGCCTGTTCGATCAGCAAGGCCTTCTAAAAAGTTGAGAGGGGCGAAGGGACGCTGCCGTAGCGTCCCTTCGTAATCCACGGAAAGCCGTTGATTTTCCGCCTTGGCGAAGTGGATGGTCCTGCCTTATCCCTTGCCGCAAAGACGCAAATCCGGAGAGGTTCATGGTCGCCATCACCCGCATCGCCGCCCGCGCCGCGCTGTTCATTCTGCCCCTGGCCGCGGCTCTGCCCGCTCAGGCCGCCCAACCCATCACCGGCCGCTGGGCCACGGTCGAGGGCAAGGCCATCGTCCAGATCGCCCCGTGCGGCAAGACGCTCTGCGGACGGATCGAGAAGATCGTGAAACCCACCCCCGGCCGTCCCCAGACCGACATCAAGAACCCCGATGCGGCGTTGCGCAGCAAGCCCCTGGCCGGGCTGGCGCTGCTTACCGGTTTTGCGGATGCGGGCGATCTCTGGAAAGGGTCGATCTATGATCCGGAAAGCGGCAAGACCTATAACAGCAAGGTCAGCCGCAATGGCGACGGCACGCTGAAGGTGCAGGGCTGCATCATGTTCTTCTGCAAGACCCAGATCTGGACGCCGGTGCGTTGAGATGATGTTCGACGCGGGTTGGAGCAGACCGCCTGCTTTCCTTGAAGCGATACGTGCTCCTGCGCAGGCAGGAGCCTAGTTCAGACGGTCCGACAATCCACTCAGGGCGGAACTGGGCTCCTGCCTGCGCAGGAGCACGTATCGCTTAACGGCAGCTCCTAGCCAAAACCTGCCGCTATTCCCCCAAAATCACATCCACCCCGGCGCGGGCATGGATGCTCGTCCCGTCATAGATCGGCAGCACGTTCGCCTTGACGTCGACGATCATCTCCAGTTCCGTGCAGGCTAGGATCGCCGCCTGCACATGCTCCTTGGCGATGTCGGTCAGTTCGGACTTCATATAGCGTTCGGATTCGCGGCTGACCTTGCCGATGGTCAGTTCGTCATAGACGATCCGGTCGATCCGCTCGGCCAGTTCCATATCGGGCGGCAGCAGGGAAATGCCGTGCGCCACCAGCCGTTGGCGGTAGAATTTCTCGGTCATCACATTGCGCGTACCGATCAGCGCCGCCTTTTCGATGCCGTCCGCCTGCATCTTGCGCCCGACCGCCTCGGCAATGTTGATGATCGGAATGTCGACGCCCGCCTGCACCTCGCCGTAAACGCGGTGCATGGAGTTGGCGCAGATCAGCAGCGCCGCCGCGCCGCCCTGCTCCAGCCGCCGCGCCGAAGCGGTCAGCACGTCCGCCGCATGGGCCCATTCCTCCTCGGTGGTGGAGCGGCCTATGTCCGCGAAATCCAGGCTCTCGATCAGCAGCGGCGCGCTGTGCTGGCCGCCCCGGGCGCGATACACGGCCTGGTTGATGATCTGATAATAGCGCGCCGTCGACGTCCAGCTAAGACCGCCTATCAGACCGAGCTTCTTCATGAATCCGCCTACCCCAATGCGCCGACAGGGCCAAAGAGGCCCGTCTCTCCCGTCAAAGCGTTAGGGACGGCGTTCCCCATCGGCAAGCCCCTTCCTGCCCGCCCCACCGCAAAGGCGCGCGCCGAACAGGCTGCCCGCCGCCCCCGCCAGCCCACCCGCGACGGCCATCGGCATATTTTCCATCAGGAAAGCGGACGCGGCGACGG
The DNA here is from genome assembly GCF_013375535.1 of Sphingobium sp. 15-1. Taxonomy (GTDB): domain Bacteria; phylum Pseudomonadota; class Alphaproteobacteria; order Sphingomonadales; family Sphingomonadaceae; genus Sphingobium; species Sphingobium aromaticivastans. The sequence continues at coordinate 188,913 of NZ_JABXJG010000001.1, read as the reverse complement.
CCCAACCGGCAAAACCGCCGACCAACGCCAAGCCGGGGCCTGTCCCGGCGGTGATCGACCATTTCGCCAGCCCCCGTCCCGCAAGCAGCGCGACTCCAGCGCAGGCCAGCAGCCAGCCCATGTCCGGAGTCGCCGCGAAGACCCCGATGAGTCCCCCCGTCGCCAGCAGCATGGCGCCCGCGGCAACAGGGTGTCCGCCTGACCTGCCCCACAGGATCGTCATCGCCCCCGCGCAAGCCATCGCTCCCCAAGCAACGGCGGCGCCGATCGCCGCGGCGCCGTCGGCACGCAGCCGGTCCGTCGCATCGTCGAGCAGGCCGAAAGCGTGGGGATCGCGCCACGCCGCCGCGCCGATGAAAACGGCCGCCAGACCGGCCAGCCCGACCAGTCCGCCCAACAGCGCCGGAAGGGCGGATCGCGGCATGCCCCGCCCCAGCGCCAGCCCCACCGCGCCTCCGGTGATCAGCGCCGCGCAGATTTGCGGCAGGGCCATGACATCATGGCTGTAGAGCGTCACCGCTCCAGCCACCATCATCGCGGTCATCGCCAGATGTACGCCCTTCCGCAACCCACGCCCAAGCGGTGCCAACAGAGCCGCCGCGAACAGCAATGCCGCCAGCGACCAGCCGGTCAGGATCGTCGGATTCAAATCCTCCATCACGGCTTTGGCGGCGTATCGAGCCGGCGCGCCGCGATGAAACCGCCGCAAAGCGCGGCGCTGCCCGCCACTATGGCGAGCAGCCCCAAGGTCCGCGCCGCGCTGCTGCCCACCTCCGCCGAGACGATCAGCGCGCCGATGAGAATGGCGGATGGCAGCATCTGAAGGATGGAGACCAGCGCCCAGCCGTCATCCGGCCGCGCCCGCCATCCGACGACCGTCCCCAAAGCGCAGGCCGCCAGAAAGCATATGAGGAGGAACAGGGTCATCTGTTCCTCCTCATTGCAGGAAGTCACCGATGGTCAAGTCCGCTCAATCAGACCGGGACCTATCGCTTCTTCTTTTCTTCAAAGCTGCGCCCTCGAAAGCCCGTCATGCTGAACTTGTTTCAGCATCCATTTTTCCCCGCAGTCGGCAGTCTCCGAAGGCGGGATGGATGCTGAAACAAGTTCAGCATGACGAAGGGCTATGGGCCCCTGCTCTATCCGTCAGGCAGAGCTGCGCTCACCGTCAGTGAGACCTGTGATCGCGATTTGCACGGCAGTTGCCCCGCCATCGCCCGCTTTAGCTGGCGATCAGCACCACAACCAGGGCGGCGACCAAGGCGCAGGCGATCGTTCCCCATTTGACGAGCGATATGAACCCTTCATAAGTCTGGGTTGCGCTCTTCATATTTCCTTCCGAAGCCATGCACTGTCCCTCTCTGTTTGCGGTGCCGCATTTGCCCGAGCCACTGACCCCCAAGGGTCAGGTGGAAAATGCTCCAATCCGTTCGCCGGCATCCTCTTATCGTCAAGCCTTCCCCCTCTCAAGCCGGAGCGGACAAGAAAATCTTTTCGGTTAAGCCGGTCTTTACCCCTCCCCTCTACCTTCGGGCGTCAGTTCGCATATGAGGGGTAAGATGGCGCGCGACGGCGTTCCGATGCTGATGTTGATCGATGACGAGCCCGCGCAGCGCAGGCTGGTCTCCGCTCTGGCGGCCCGCGCGGGATGGCGCACCATCTTCGCCAATGACGGCGATACCGCGATCGCGATGCTGGGCACGCAGGACGGCATGCGGCTCGACGCCGTGCTGCTCGACCAGTGGAGCCCGAGCTATGAGCCGACTGGCCTGATCCGCGAGCTGCGCGCCCGCCGTCCGGCCCTGCCGATCATGATCCTAACCGCGCACAATAATGTCGCCGTGGCGGTGGAGGCGATGCGGGCGGGCGCGACCGACTATCTCGCCAAGCCGATCGCCCCTGAAAGGCTACTCGCCGCGCTCAACGCCACGCTGAACGGCGACCATGGCAAGGGCGAGCTGCGGCCGCTTACCGAGAAGATTCCCGCCGCCCTCTCCTTCGAGGATGTGGTCGGCGCCGCGCCGCAGTTCCGCGCCGCGCTTGCCATCGCGGCCAAGGCCGCCCGCGCCCGCGTGCCGGTGCTGATCGAGGGCGAAAGCGGCGTCGGCAAGGATGTGATCGCCCGCGCCATCCACGCCGCCTCGCCGCGCCACAAGCAGACGATGGTGACGGTTAATTGCGGCGCGATTCCGGCCAATCTGGTCGAATCGGACCTGTTCGGCCATGAGCGCGGCGCCTTCACCGGCGCCTTCGAGCGACAGGTGGGCAAGTTCGCGGCCGCCGACATGGGCACCATCTTCCTGGATGAAGTCAGCGAAATGCCGCTCGACGCGCAGGTGAAGCTGCTGCGCGTGCTCCAGGATGGCGAGGTGCAGCCGATCGGCGCGCGCCGTCCGGTCCATGTCGATGTCCGCGTCATCGCCGCCACCAACAAGCGGCTGCATGACGAGATCGAGGCGGGGCGCTTCCGCGAAGACCTCTATTACCGACTCAATGTGGTCCAGCTTACCATTCCGCCGCTGCGCGAGCGGCTGGGCGACGTGCCCGCGCTCTGCCGCCATCTGCTCACCCGCATCTCTACCCAGCCGGGGTTGCGGGGGCTGGGCCTGACCGACGATGCGCTGGCGCTGCTGATGCAGCATGACTGGCCGGGCAATGTCCGCCAGCTTCAGAACGCCCTGTTCCGGGCGGCCGTGCTGTGCGAAGGCGACGCGCTGACCGCGCAGGATTTCCCGGAGATCGCAGCCCATATCCGCAGCCGCGCGTCGGGCGACATGCCGCAGGCCCGGCTCCGCGCCGTGCCGCAGCCGCATCGCGAGGCCGCCGGCATCACTCTGTTCGAAGGCGACGGCCATGTCCGCCAATTGGCCGAGATCGAGGCGGACGTGATTCGCCTCGCCATCGGCCATTATCGCGGGCGCATGACCGAAGTGGCCCGGCGGCTGGGCATCGGCCGTTCGACCCTCTACCGCAAGCTGGCCGAACTGGGGATCGACAGCGCCGCTTGATCGGGCGCCGGACGCGGGCCGGACAGCCCCGTCCCGCCATCCCCCATCGCGCTACCGGCGGCTGCGGCGTTGAAATGTCGCGGCGGCTATGCTTTGGGAGGGGAATGAAGAGAGCCTCCCTTGCCATCACCCTGCCTCTCCTGCTGCTGGTCGCCTGCGGCCGCGCCGAACCGGTCGAGGATCTGCCGAGCCAGGAGGAACTGGCCGCCGCCGCCAATGCCGCCGCGGCCAAGGCGATGGCCAGCGCCAAGGCCGACACCCCGGCCTCGCGCAATTACGTCAATGTCGAGCGCGGCTTTTCCATCACCTTTCCTGAAGGCTGGGAAAAGGACGCCGCCTCCAGCAATGCCGACGGCGTGGTCTATCAGGATCCCGGCGCGGGCGCGGACGTCCGCATCTTCTGGCAGAAGAAGGATGGTGAGCAGACGCTGCAACAGATCGTCGAGACGGTGAGCGAAGGCTCCGAAGGAGTGAGCGGCGATTATATCGGGGACAATGAATATCGCGGCACGGCCAATGACGGGGAAGGCAATAATGTCGCCCTGCGCCTGATGAAGCAGCCGGACGGCGCCATCGTCACCGCCAGCTTCGTCTATCCCGAAATGCTGAGCGAGCAATATCAGGCGATGGCGGAAAAGACGCTGGACAGCCTGCACATCTTCGCGCCCAAGGCCCAGACGCCGGAGGGCAGCGCGGTTCCGGCGGCGGCGGCCAATGCCGGGACGCCTTGATGCGGCGGGTTATGACGAAAGGGCAATGGGTGGACATTCCCCCTCCCGCAAGCGGGAGGGGGCTAGGGGGTGGGCTGGCGCGACATCAGCGGCAATTTACAACGGCTAACCCGGAAGCTCGCTTCGCTCGCGCCCACCCCTAACCCCTCCCGTTTACGGGAGGGGAATGTCTTGGAATTGCCAGAATCAGCCCCGGTTTCGAGCTCAATCCCCAGTCGGAACGAAGGCGCCCTTGACCCGATCCTTCACCACCTTGTCGGCCCGAAAGACCGACCCGCTCATCGTGATGTAAACGCCCGGCGCGGCAACCTGCGCCGTGGCGAACGCCATGCCGAGATTGAAGCTGGCATCGCTCTCCCCAAAGCGCGCAGGGGCGAGCGCGCCGACCAGAACCACCGTCTTGCCGGGAATGGCGGAGAGCAGCTTCGCCGTTTCCGTCATCGTGTCGGTGCCATGGGTGATGATGATATGGCTTTCCGGCGCGGCGGCGACGCGGTCGCGGATCAGCGCGCGGTCGGCGTCGTCCAGTTCGAGGCTGTCTTTGCGCACCACTTCCTCGATGCGGAAGGGCCGCTTGACGCGGGCGATGTCGAGCAGCTTCGCCATCACCGTCTCCCCCACCTGATAATCGGACAGCGCATCGAAATAGATCTTGTCGATCGTCCCGCCGGTGGTGAGGACAAGAATGGGCGTTTCGGGCGACAGCATTGCGGGACTCCAAAGGGGGAAGGCCGCCGCTTTAGAGCATTTCCAGAGAGAGGTGAACCGCTGCCGCCCTATTCGCCCCTGGCCATTTCCTCGCCCCGGTCGCGGGCGGCGGCCAGCGTATCGGTCAGCAGCTTCAGCAGCCGGTCATCGGCGTCGAGGACGTTCAGCCCCTGCCGCGTCATGCCGCCAGGGCTGGCGACGCGATCGGCCAGGACAGCCGGGCTTTCGCTGGCCATAGCCGCCATGCTGGCCGAACCGCGCACCGTGGCGAGCGCCATGCGGGCCGCCTGATCGGACGGCAGGCCCAGCGCTTCGCCGGCGCGGGCGAAAGCGTCGATGAAGCGGAACAGAAAGGCGGGACCGCATCCCGACAGGGCGGTGACTTCGTTGAACTGCCCCTCATCCGCGATCCATTCGGCAAGGCCGAGCGGGGCGATGAACGCCTGCACCGCTTGGCGCGCAGCGGCCGGGACAGCGGCGTCCGCATGGAGCGCGGTCACGCCCTCCCCTATGCCGACGGGCAGGTTCGGCATGGCGCGGACGATCTCCGCCGCCGCCGGGAAGGCGGCGCGCAGGTCGGCCAGCGGCGTTCCCGCCAGGATCGAGAGGATACGCGTGTCGGCTCCGCACAATGGCGCGAGCGAAGCCGCCACATCGCCAAGCTGATAGGGCTTCATGCCCAGCAGCACGGTCGTCCCGCCCGACAACGCTGTGGGATAATCTGTGACCACCCGCACACCGTCCGCCACCGCCTTGCCGCTGGGACGCAACACGGTCACGCGCGCCGGATCAAGACCGCAGGTGAGCCAGCGGGTCAGCATCTGCCCCGCCATATTGCCGCAGCCGACAAGGAACAGATGGTCGGGCCAAATATCGGTCATGGGAAAGAGTCTCAGGCTTCGCCGCGCGTTTCGATGAGGCTGGCGGAAAGGGCTTCGGCCGGGGTCTTGCCGCCCCAGAGGACGAACTGGAACACCGGATAGAAGCGCTCGCATTCGTCGATCGCGGTTTCGACGAGTATCTGCGCCTGATCGAGCGTCAGCGTGCCACCCGCCCCCAGCAATGCGCCATGTCGGAACAGCACGATGCCGCTGGATGACCAGAGTTCGAAATGGCCGAGCCAGAGCTGCTCGTTGATCAGGCCCAGCGTTTCGTAGATGGCGGTGCGCTTGTCCTCATTCACCCTTATGTCGGGCAAGGCGAGCATCTGCAGCACCTGATCCTCGTCGCGCCAGATGCCGCGCAGCTCATATTGCGCCCACGACCCTTGCGTGCTGGCAACGATCTCATCCTCACCGACCTGATCGTAACTCCAGCCATGCGCCTCGAAATAGGCGGCCAGCATGTCGATCGGCGCGGCTTCCTGGCCGCCATTTTCATATTCGTCGCTGTCCATCATCTGCGCGCCTTAAAGCATTTTTGCCGCCGGGGGAAACCGGGGCGGCATGGAAAATGCGTGGACAACTCCGCTTTTGCCGTGGAAGCCGGCAGTTATTCCGCGTCCTTGGGCTTGGCGCGGACCGTCTGCTTGACCGGTTCGGGTGCCTTGCCCTCCAGCGCGTCGAGGCGGGCCTTCAGCAATTCCACCTCCTCGCGGGCGGCGGCGGCCAGCGCCTTGACCGCGTCGAATTCGTCGCGGTTGACGAAATCCATCCCGCCGATCCACTGCTTGGCCTTTTCGCGGGCGTTGGTCTCGAATTCGCGGCTCATGCCCGCAACCGTTCCGGCCGCGCCGTTCACCAGCTTGGCCAGATCGTCGAAAAAGCGGTTTTCGCTCTGCATGATGCTTCGTCCTTCCGTGCGGCGCCCTGATGCGGGCGCCAAAAATCATATCTGGGTCTGGAATGCGGGTTTGCCAAGGCTTTCCGCGTCCGGATTGAGGCGGCCGATCTCATAGTTGAGGTAGGAGGCGAAGGCCAGCCAGCACAGATAGGGCAGCAGCAAAAGACCCGCGACCCGGCGAACGCGCCAGAAAAGCACGGTCGTGACGGCGACCAGCACGGCCAGCGCGACGATCAGGACCAGGGCCTGATCCACCTGATGCGCGCGGAAGAAAAGCGGGGACCAGAGGAGATTAAGGATGAATTGCGCGATGAAGGCGATGATCGCCGCAGCCCTGCCCCTTGCGCCGCGCGCGTGGAGGACGATGGCGAAGGCCAGCGCCATCAGCACATAGAGCACGCTCCAGGCAGCGCCGAAGACCCAGCCAGGGGGGATCAGCTCCGGCTTGGCCAGCGCCGCGAACCAGCGATTGCCATAGCCACTATTGGCGAGCTTGCCCGAAAGAAAGCCAAGGAAAACAATGGCAGGCACAGTAACCAGTGCCCAGCGCGCATAGGCGAGACGTAATTGACCCGGAGACGCAATCTCGTTCATCGGCAACGAAGCTCCACGATTTACTCAGCGGCTTCGGGCGAATCCTTCAAGGCCGAGTCAAGCCGCCGACTGACGGTTTGCGGTGAAACGGTTCGTCCTGCAACCCGCGAATAGAGGATCGGGATCAGGAACAGCGTGATCAGCGTCGCCAGGCTGACGCCCGAAACCACCACCACGCCGATCGAATGGCGCGCCGCCGCGCCCGCCCCGCCGCGAATGACCAGCGGAACCGCGCCGATGACGGTGGCGATGGACGTCATCAGGATCGGGCGCAGGCGGCGAGCGGCGGCCTGGCGGATGGCCGCGCCGATCTCCAGCCCCTCGTCGCGTAGCTGGTTGGCGAATTCGACGATCAATATGCCGTTCTTCGCCGCCAGCCCCACCAGCATGACGATGCCGATCTGGCTGTAGAGGTTGACCGACCCGCCCGTCAGCGCAAGGCCCAGCACGCCGCCCGCCACGGCCAGCGGCACGGTGGCGATGATGACGCCGGGATGGATGAAGCTTTCGAACTGCGCGGCCAGCAGCAGATAGACGATCAATATGGTGAGCCCGAAGACCAGCCAGATCGACCCGCCGGTCTCGCGCAGCGACTGGCTCTCCCCCCGATAGCCGAGCGCCAGCACTTCGGGCGACTGGCGCGCCTGATCCTCCAGGAAATTCAGCGCCTCGCCCAGCGAATAGCCGGGGGCCAATGCAGCCGTCAGGGTGATGGCGCGCAGCTTGTTGTAGCGGTTGAGCTGACGCGGACCGGCGACTTCGCGGACGGTGACGACGGTGGACAGCGGCACCAGGACGCCGGTGCGGCTGCGCACGTTGATACGTTCCAGGTCCGCCTGGGTCTGACGCCCCTCCCGTTCCGCCTGCACCAGCACGCGATATTCCTCGCCCCGGTCGACATAGGTGGTGACGCGGCGGGAACCGAGCAGCGTCTGCAACGCCTGGCTGATGTCGTTGGCCGACACGCCCAGATCGCCCGCCCGCTGCTGATCCACCTCGATCCGCATCTGCGGCTTGGTTTCCTTGTAATCGGAATCGAGGTTGATGAAGCCGGGATTGGTCGCGGCGGCGGCCATGATGCGGTCGCGCGCGGCGACCAGCCCCTCATAGGTCGATCCGGCAAGCACCAGATTGACCGGCAGGCCGCGTCCCCGGCCAAGCCCCGAACGCGGCGCGACATTGCCGCGCACGCCCGGCTGGTTGGCGATAATCTTGTTGATCGTGTCCGCCACCTGCGCCGTGGTGATCGTGCGGTCTTCCCACGGACGGAGGAAAGCGATGATGTTGCCGCCGTTGAAATCGTCGCTGCTGCCGAAACCGGCGGGCGCGCGGATGTTCAGCACTTGGAGAATGCCCTTGTCGCGCAACGGCTGAAGATCGGCTTCGATCCTCTTCATATAGGCCATCATGCGGTCGAAGCCGGTTCCTTCGGGCGCCGTCACCTGGCCATCGACCACGCCGGTATCCTCCGCCGGGGCGAGTTCGGTCGGCAGCATGGTGAACAGGGCGCCCGCACCGGCAAGGAACAGGACCACCGGAATGAAGGCGATGGCAGGCCGTTTCAGCACGCGGTCGAGCAGGCGCGCATAGGCCGCCTCCAGCCGCTGGAACCGATCATCCACCCAGCGCGACAGGCGGGACCGGTCGGAATGGCGCAGCAGCTTCGAACAGAGCATCGGCGCGAGGCTCAAGGAGATGAAGCCCGAAAAGGCGATGGCGGCGATCATCGCAATGGCGAGTTCGCGGAACAGCAGGCCGGTCTGCCCGGCGAGGAACATGACCGGCACGAACACCGCGCAGACCACCAGCGTCGTCGAAATAATGGCAAAACCCACCTGCCGCGTGCCGAGATAGGAGGCGACCAGCGGGTCTTCCCCCTGCTCGATGCGGTGATAGACATTTTCGAGCACGACGATGGCGTCGTCCACCACCAGCCCGATCGCCAGCACGAAGGCGAGCAGGGTCAGCAGGTTGATCGACAGGCCCAGCAGCCACATGACGGCGCAGGTCGCCAGCAGGCAGATCGGCACCGTGATCGACGGGATGATCGTCGCCCGCAACGAGCCGAGGAAGAGAAAGATGACGAGGACCACCAGCAGCGCCGCTTCGCCCAGCGTGTCGTAGACATTGTCGATGGCGCGGCTGATGAATAGCGATTCGTCCGATCCGACGGTGACCTTCATGCCTGCCGGCAGCGTGGGCCGCAGTTCAGCGATCAGCGCCTTCGCCTTCTCCGCGACCTCCAGCGTGTTGGCGCCCGACTGGCGGATGATGCCCACGCCGACGCCGGTCGCGGCGTTGGAGCGGAAGGAGGTATAGGGATTTTCCGCCCCCTGCTCGATCCGCGCGACATCGCCCAGCTTCACCTGATAGCCGTCCGCCCCGCGCCCGACGACCAACTGGGCGAATTGTTCGGGCGTGGAAAAAGCGCGCTCGACGCGCAGCGTTTGGTTCTGGTCCTTCGATTCGAAGCGTCCTGCGGGCAATTCCACATTCTGGGCGCGCAGGGCGCTTTCGATGTCGCCCGGCGTGATGCCGAAGGCGGCGAGCTTCTCCGCATTCAGCCAGATGCGGGTGGAGGGCCGCTCGTCGCCGCCGCCGGTGACGCGGGCGACGCCGTCAATGGCGGAAAAGCGGTCCAATATGTTGCGGTCGAGATAATCGGCAATCTGGGTAGGGGTCCAGCCGTCCCTGGTGAAGACGATGAACAATATCGCCCGCGCATCGGCGTCGACCTTGCGGATTTCCGGGGCCAGCGCATCCTCGGGCAAGTCCTCCACGACGCCGCCCACCCGGTCGCGCACGTCATTGGCGGCGGAATCGATGTCCCGCGACGGGTCGAATTCGATGCTGATCGTGGACACGCCGTCGCGGGAGGTGGAGGTGATGTTCTGAATGCCCTGGACGCCCGCGACCCCATCCTCGATGATCTGGGTGATGCGGGTTTCCACCACCGAAGCCGCCGCGCCGGTATAGCTGGTCTCGACCGAAACGATCGGCGGGTCGGTATCGGGATATTCGCGGATGGAAAGGCTGAGATAGCCGACCACCCCGACGATGCAGAGCAGCACCGCGATGACCGCCGCGAAGACTGGACGACGGACGGACAGGTCCGAAAGCTGCATGGCCCTGCCTCCCTAACCGGCCGCCCGGTCGGCGCTCGCGCTTTTCGCTTCCGGCTTGTCGCCCGGCAGCCGCACCGGCACGCCGTCGGTCAGCTTGACGACGCCATCGGTGACGACAGTCTGGTCCGGCTTCACCCCGCCCAATATCTCAACCAGGCCGTTCTGGCGGATGCCGGTATCGACCTTGGTCCGCTTGGCCTTGCCGTCCTCCACCACGAAGACGAAGCGATCCTCGCCGTCGCCCACCACCGCCAGTTCGGGGACGGCCAGCGACTGGCGCTGCTTTGCGATCACATTGACCGTCAGCAGCATGCCGGGCTTCAGGGCGCGGTCGGGGTTGGGCAGGATGGCGCGTATCCTGACGGCGCGGGTGGCGGGATCGATCACCGGGTCGATGGTCGCGATCGTGCCGGTGAAGGGCCGGTCGGGCCAGGCGGCGGAGACCGCCTTGATCGCCTGCCCTTCCCGGATCATCGACAGGCGGGTTTCGGGAATGGTGAAGTCCAGCTTGATCCGCGAAATGTCGCTGACCGTCGCGATCGGCGTGCCAGCGGTGACGATCGCGCCGGGCGATACAGTGCGCAGACTGACCCAGCCGGGGAAAGGCGAGCGGATCACTCGGTCACTGATGGAAGCGCGGGCCTGTTGCGCGCTGGCGCGGGCGGCATTGGCCAGCGCGACCTGTTGGTCGAGGCTGGCGGCGGTCGCGAAGCCTCGCGCTTTCAACGCCTGGATGCGGTCCAGTTGCTGCTGTGCTGCAAGCGCCTGGGCCTGGGCGGCGGCGAGTTCGGCCTGTTCCTGCCCCACGGCCAGAGTGGCGATCACCTGCCCCTTGCTGACAAAGCCGCCGTCGCTGAAATGGATAGAGGTTATACGCTCCGTCACCGGGGCGGACAGCACCACCTGTTCATTGGCGAAGGCGGTGCCGACGGCGTCCAGATTGTCGGTGAACGTCTCCCGCGCGATGGGCGCGGCCTGTACCAGCGCTGGCGGACGCGCCTTCTTCTCCTTTTGACCGCCACAGGCGGAAAGGGTGAGCGCGATCAGGAGGATAGGCGAAAGGGTGCGCATGGGAAGGGGCTAACGGGCCTTTGCAAGCGACTCAAATGGGCATTTGTCGCGGATGGTAACTATAGCGGCGAAACGAATAGCGCGGGATTATCCGCCAAATATTGCGGACAGGAGAAATTCGACATTGCCCTGCGGTCCGGTGATCGGGCTGGCGGTGATGCCTTCGACCTGCCACCCCTTGGACAGCGCCCAGTCCCGCACCTCATTGCACACCCGTTCATGGATGGCAGGATCGCGCACCACGCCGCCCTTGCCGACTTCTTCCCGTCCCGCCTCGAACTGGGGCTTGATCAGGGCGACAAGGCGGGCGCCGGGGCGGGCAAAGCTCAAGGGGCGGTCCAGCACCTTGGCAAGCGAGATGAAGCTGGCGTCGCAGACGATGATGTCGACCGATTCAGGGATATGATCGGCGGTCAGGATGCGGGCGCTGGTCTGCTCATGGACGATGACGCGGGGGTCGGAGCGCAGCTTCCAGGCAAGCTGGTTGGTGCCGCTGTCCACCGCATAGACTCGCGCCGCGCCATGGGTCAGCAGGACGTCGGTGAAGCCGCCGGTCGAACTGCCCACATCGATGGCGACGGCGCCGGTCACGTCGATATGGAAATGCTCCAGCGCATGGGCAAGCTTGATGCCGCCACGCGATACCCAGGGATGGTCGCGGCCCTTCACCTCCAGCGCGGCGTCGGCGGCGACCTGCTGGCCGGCCTTGTCGATCTTCCGGTCGCCCAGGAAGACGAGGCCGGCGAGGATCAACGCCTGTGCGCGGGCGCGGCTTTCGGCCAGGCCATTGTCGACGAGCAACTGATCGGCGCGGACCTTGGCCATCAGGGCACTAGAGCCGTCAGCGTGGCGGGAGTCAGGAGCTGGGGCAAGGTCTGCGCCTCCTTTCCCGGCGCATACCAGAGGTAGAGCGGGACGCCGGAACGCCCCTGCGCCTCCAGAAAGCGGGTGATGGCGGGATCGGCATTGGTCCAGTCGCCCACCATCACCGTGACGCCCGCCTTTTCGAAGGCGGCGCGGGTTTCGGCGCGGTCGATGGCGGCGGCTTCATTGGCCTTGCAGGTGAGGCACCAGTCGGCGGTGAAATAAAGGAAGACCGGCTTTCTGGCGGCGCGCAGGCTGGCGAGCCGGGTTTCGTCGAAGGGAATGCCGTGCGCCGAGGCAGCAGCGGCAGGCGCATGGTTCGGCAGCAGGATTGCGGTTCCGGCGAAGAGGATGAACGCCGCGCAGATCAGCGCGAGCCCGCCGCGCAGACCCTGCCGCTGGCGACGCCCCAGCCACCAGAGACCGACCGCGAGGATCAGCGCGGTGCCAAGACCGAGCAGGATGGCCGGAACGCCCCTTTGCTGGCCGAGCAACCACAGCAGGCCAAGCGCGGTCAGCGCCATGGGGATGGCGAGGATTTTCTGGAGGCGGGCCATCCACGGACCGGGCTTGGGCAGGCGGGTGCGGAGCGCGGGGACATAGGCCAGCGCCAGAAAGGGAAGTGCCAGGCCAAGACCAAGCCCCGCGAAGATCGCCAGCGCCGCGCCAAGCGGTAAGACGAGCGCCGCCCCCATGGCCGCGCCCATGAACGGCCCGGTGCAGGGCGTCGCAACGAAGGCGACCAGCGCGCCAGTCCAGAAGGCGCCCTGCGCCCCGCCCTTCCCCGCCAGCCTGTCGCCGCCGCCGAACGCGCTTAGTTCGAACAGCCCGGCAAGGTTGAGCGTGATGGCCGTCACCAGCAGCAGCAACAGTAGGATGATGCGCGGGTCCTGCAACTGGAAGGCCCAACCCACCGCCGTACCGGCAGCGCGCAGGCCGAGCAGCAGAGCGCCCAGGGCAAGGCAGGTGAGGATGATGCCAAAGCTGTAAGCCAGCGCTTCGCGGCGGACGATGCGCTCATCGCCGCCTGCGCGGGCGAGCTTCATCGCCTTGAGGCCGAGAATCGGGAAGACGCAGGGCATGATGTTGAGCAGCAGCCCGCCCAGCAACGCGCCGCCCAGCGCGATCAGGACGGTCTGGACCGTTGCCGCCCGCACGGCAGGAACCGTGCCCGGCCTTGCCGTCAGCAGGAAACCCACATGATCGCCGGTGCGCAGCACGGCCTGGACCGGGCCGGATTTCAGGCCTTGCCCGGCTTCGGTTTCGATCAGCAGCCGGTCGCCCTGGCGCGTGACCTTTTGCGGCGCGGCATAGCGGGTCAGGCCTTCGGCAAGCGCGAAGAGATGGACGTCGCGGGCGATCGCCGCCGCCGGGAACGGCACGGACAGGCGCAGGCGGCCATCGACAACCGCATAGCTCGCCTCGCTGCCCAGGGGGCGCGGAAGATGACCGCGCCAGCCGTCGAACTGCGCTCTGTTGCCGGACAGGATCGCGCCGTCGCCCGCGGTCAGGTCCAGCGTCAGTTCGGCGCCTTCGGGCACGCAGACCTTGTCCGTGCAGGCCAGCCAGTCGGCGCGGACCCGAATCGGCAGCTTGGTGCCTGTCGGGACGTCCTGCGCAACGGTCAGGTTCGCCAGCACGCCATAGGGGCCTTCATAGACATGGTTCATCAGGCCAGAGATCGTCAGCGTCTCCGGCACCGGATAACGCAGCGCGCCGACGGTCACGCCCTTGGGCAAAGTCCATTTGACCGTCATGCCCAGGCCCGCATCGCCGGGATTTTCCCAATAGCCGTGCCAGCCCGGTTCCGGCGTCATGGAAAAGGCGATGGCCGTGCCTTTCCCCGGCTGCGGCGTCGCGCTTTCCGCAGTCAGTTCCGCCGCGATATGGGGCGTGCCCTGACCAAAGGCGCCCTGCGCCCGCGCCACAGTCGGCGCGAGCAACAAAAAGACTGTCATCAGAAGGACATGAAAAAACCGCATCGGGCCTCTGTTCCGGTGGACGCAAGGGGGCTAGGTCCCGATGCATCCGCCGTCAAGGCATCAGAAGGTATCCCATAATGTTGAAAAATGTCGTGGCCGCCCTGCTTCTGGCCAGTTCGCTGCCGGCCCTGGCTCAGACCCCGGTGGTGCCTCCCGCCCCGGCAACCGCTCCTATCACCCCGCCCAAGCTGATCGTCGCCATCTCCGTCGACCAGTTCTCCGCCGATCTGTTCAGCGAATATCGGCAATATTATTCGGGCGGCCTCAAGCGGCTGACCGAGCGGGGGATCGTCTTCCCACGCGGCTATCAGAGCCACGCCGCGACCGAAACCTGCCCCGGCCACAGCACCATCCTGACCGGCAGCCGCCCGTCGCGCACCGGCATCATCGCCAATAGCTGGTTCGACCTGGGCGCCGCCCGTGCCGACAAGTCGGTCTATTGCGCGGAGGATGAGACGCAGCCGGGAACTAGCAGCGACAATTATGTCGCCTCCCCTGTACATCTGAAGGTGCCGACGCTGGGCGGGCGGATGAAGACCGCCAATCCGGCCACCCGCGTGGTATCGGTCGCGGGCAAGGATCGCGCCGCGATCATGATGGGCGGATCGACCGCCGATCAGGTCTGGTGGCTGGGCGGGCCGAAGGGCTATGTCAGCTACAAGGGCGTGGCGACGCCGCCGCTGGTCGCGAAGGTCAATGAGGTCATGGCGCAGCGGCTGGCGCAGCCCAATCCCGGCTTCGAACTGCCGCCGCAATGCGCGGCCAAGGACTTCCCGGTCAAGGCGGGCGACCGCACCGTCGGCACCGGCCGCTTCGCCAGAGACGCAGGCGATTACAATGGTTTCCGCATCTCGCCCGAACAGGATGCGATGACCCTGGCCTTCGCCGCCGCGGCCATTGAGGCTATGGCGCTGGGCAAGCAGGCGCAGACCGACATCATCTCCATCGGCCTGTCAGCCACCGATTATATCGGTCACACTTACGGCACCGAGGGCACGGAAAGCTGCATCCAGGTCGACCGGCTCGACCGCGAGCTGGGCGCCTTTTTCGACCGGCTGGACAAGGATGGGCTGGATTATGTGGTGGTGCTGACCGCCGACCATGGCGGCCACGATCTGCCTGAACGCCATCGGCTGAACGCCATGCCGATGGAGCAGCGCGTCGACAGGGCACTGACGCCCAAGGCGCTGTCGGCGGCCATCGCGGAAAAGACCGGCATTACCGGCAAGACGCTGATCTGGGGCGATGGCCCCGCAGGCGACCTCTATTTCGACCGCAGCCTGACCGCCGTCCAGCGCGCCAGGGTGGAAGCGGCGACGCTCGCCCTGCTGCGCGCCCATCCGCAGGTCCAGACCGTCTTCACCAAGGCGGAGATCGCGGCGACCTCCTCGCCCTCCGGCCCGCCGGAAAGCTGGTCGCTGATCCAGGAGGCGCGGGCCAGCTTCGACCCGCAGCGTTCGGGCGACCTGCTCCTGCTGCTCAAGCCCCGCGTCATGTCGATCCCTGAAGCGGCGGTGATGGGATCGGTCGCGACCCATGGCTCGCCCTGGGATACCGACCGCCGCGTGCCGATCCTGTTCTGGCGCAAGGGGCTGACTCATTTCGAACAGCCGCTGGGTATCGAGACGGTCGACATCATGCCGACGCTTGCCGCGCTGATCAAATTGCCTGTGCAGAAGGATGAGATTGACGGCCGCTGCCTGGACCTGATCGCGGGGGATGGGGATAGCTGCGCCAATTAATATCAAGCACCGTGCTCCTGCGCAGGCAGGAGCCCAGTTCAAACCTGGCCTCATCGGATCAACTGTGGAACTGGGCTCCTGCCTGCGCAGGAGCACGAGGCGCTTAGCGCTGCCTAAATATTCTCCGCTATCCCTTCGCGTCCTTCCTCCAGCAGCGCGTGGACGCGATGGGGTGCGGAGACTTCCACCCGGCTGGTCACTTCATAATGCGCCTTGGCCTGACGGACATTGCTGTCGGCGGGCACGCTGTCGGTCAGCCAGACATTGCCGCCGATCACTGACCGGCTGCCGATGATGATGCGGCCCAATATCGTCGCGCCGGCATAGATCACCACATCGTCCTCGATGATCGGATGGCGCGGCAGGGCCTTTTCCAGCGCGCCCTTCTCATCTGCCGGAAAGCTGCGCGCGCCCAGCGTCACGCCCTGATAGATGCGCACCCGGTCCCCCACGATCGCCGTCTCCCCGATCACCACGCCGGTGCCATGGTCGATGAAGAAGCTGCGGCCGATCTTCGCGCCCGGATGAATGTCGATCCCGGTGCTGCCATGCGCGATTTCGGAAATGATCCGCGCCACCAGCGGCGCGCCCAATTGATAGAGCCGGTGCGCCAGGCGATGGTGGGTGATCGCCATCATCGAAGGATAGCAGATCAGCACCTCGTCCACGCTGCGCGCTGCCGGATCGCCCAGAAACGCCGCCTCCACATCGCTGTCGAGCAGTTCGCGCAGGGCCGGAAGGCTTTCCGCGAAAGCGCCAATGATCCGCGTCGCTTCCCGGTCCACATCCTCGATCGGATGGTCCTTCATCGCATAGATCAGCTCAAGCCGGATTTGCCCGTAAAGGCGGCTCAGCACCGTCTGCAATGTCTGAGCGACATAAGCGTCTTCATTGTGGAGCCGCACGAAGCTGGGGCCAAGGCGCAGCGGAAACAGCGCGCCGCACAGCGCCGCCATGATCTTGGTCAGCGTGGCGCGGGAGGGGAAACCCTCCGCGCCATATTCGGCATGATGGTCCTGCGCCTGCCGCCAGCGCCGCCGCACCGCGCCCAATTCGGTCGCCAGCCGGTCTATATCCCAATAACCCTGGGCGATTTCCTTTTCGCCTTCCGCTGTCATATGCGCCTCTTCTGGTACAGGCGCCCCGCATAGCGCGCCACGGCGCTGCGCGGTAAATGAGTTTTGCTTGGGGGCGGGCAGATTCTCTTTTGTCGGAGCCAGATGCCGTCTGCGGGATTTCAGGACAGCGTGCTCCTACGCAGGCAGGAGCACGATTCCATTTGAGGGGAGAATCGCTCTAAGCTGGCAGATGCAGGCAGATTTCCGCCCTCAACCCGCCCTCCGGCCGATTGGCGAGGGTCAGTGCCCCGCCTTCCAGCTCCACCGCGCGCGCCACGATGGCAAGACCCAGGCCAAGCCCCCGCGTGTTGCGCTGCCGCGCCTCGTCCAGCCGGGCAAAGGGTTTCAGCACCTCGTCCAGCTTGTCGCGCGGAATACCGGGACCGTCGTCATCGACGCGGATCAACACTTCCCGGTCTTGACGCTGCAACATGACGCGCGCGCGGCTGCCATAATGCAGGGCGTTTTCGATGAGGTTGACGATCGCCCGCCGCAAGGTGAGCGAACGGACCGCCAGTTCCAGATGGTCAGGCCCGGCATAGTCGACCTGCCGGCCCTGATCCTGAAAGGCGTCGACCACCGTCGCTACCAGCACCGCCAGATCGGTGCGCACCGCCGGCTCGCCATTTTTCTCGCCACCCAGGAAAGCGAGCAGCGAGTCGATCATCTCGCCCATTTCGGTGAGGTCGTCCTCGATCGCCTGCCGCGCTTCATTTTCGGGAAGATTTTCCAGCCGCAACCGCAACCGGGCCAGCGGCGTGCGCAGATCGTGACCGACGGCGGCGAGCGTCTCGGTCCGCTCGGTGATCAGGCGATGAATGCGCTTCTGCATGGCGTTGAACGCGCGGATCAGGTTGCGCACATCGTTGGAGCCGCCCTCCTCCACCACGACTTCGTCGGTCAGGCCAATGCGCTCCGTCGCCCTGGTCAGGTCGCGCAACGGCGCCAGCGTGCGGCGGATCAGGATGCCGCCGACGATCAGCAGCGCCAGCACCGGAATCAGCGCCAGTCCCATGCGGCCGATGGTGAAGGTCCATTTGCCGCCGCTATGCCGCATGCCGAAATAGAGCCAGCTTCCGTCCGCCAGCCTCAGCCCGCCGTTGATCTCCGACACGCGCCCCGGCGAGGCCAGCCTCAGCCACAGGCCGGACTGTTCCAGCGACGGTTCCCAGGTGATGATCTGACGGCGCATCCGCTCCAGCCCCGGCGCCAGCGGCGGCGGCGGCGGAGAGGATGAGGTCCAGTGCACGTCGTAACGGTCGGTGGTCAGTTGCAGCGCCAGCGCGTGACGCTCGTCCGGCGGTTGCTCGATCAGCAGCTTGCGGGCGATGACCAGATGCTCGGCCAGGCGGCGGGCCTCGTCATCCTGCAACGAAAGATGGTTGGCCCGCTCATAGACCAGCGTGCCGACGGCAAATTCCAGCATGAGGGTCAGCAGCAGGATCGCGAAAATCTGCCCGACCAGGCTGACATGCCGTCTCAAGCGCGGCTGACCTCCGCATTGAACATATAGCCGACGCCGCGAACCGTGGTGATCGGCGCCGACCGATCATCCGTCGTCAGCTTGCGGCGCAGGCGGCTGACCAGCACATCGATGCTGCGGTCGCTGCTGTCGCCCATGCGGGTGCGGGACAGTTCTATCAGCCGCTCGCGGGCGATGACGCGCTGCGGGTGGCTGAGGAAGCTGCCCAGCAGATCGAACTCCGCGCCGGTCAGGTCGACCACCGCGCCGGTGGGGGAGCGCAATTCGCGGCGGGGGAAGTTGACGGTCCAGCCGTCGAAGCGGGCTTCATTCTCGCGATGCTCGTCCGGCCCGCGCTCCACGCCGACGCGGCGCAATATGGCGCGGATGCGGGCGATCAGCTCGCGGGTGCCGAAGGGCTTGGGCAGATAATCGTCCGCGCCCAGTTCCAGCCCGACGATGCGGTCGGTCTCGCTGCCCTTGGCGCTGATGAAGATGATGGGGACGTCGCTCTTGCGCCGGATCTGGCGGCATAGGTCGATGCCGTTGGTCCCCGGCAACATGACGTCCAGCACGACCAGATCGACCGGTCCCGCCTCAAAGGCCACCCACATTTCCGGGCCGGAGGAGGCGGGACGAACCTGATAGCCATGTTCCTGCAACGCCCGCGCGGTCAGCGTGCGCAGCGGCGGGTCGTCTTCCACCAGGATGATGGTCGGGGCGGTCATGCCGGGAAGCAGGGAATTTTGCACATGGGGAGCGAGATAGGTTCCCCTGCGCAGAGGGTCAACCGGACGTTGCCGCAGCAACAGGGCGAAGGAACCCTAGCAACAATTTGTCACGCGCCGGACAATCATCCGTCCCGGCGCAGCAATTTTTGTCATGCCGGGCCTCTTTCCAAGGCCCGGCATGCATCCCGTCAGAAGGCGGCCGAAAGGGAAAAGACCACCTGGCTGCGCGCAATCGACTTGCCGAAATTGTCGCCATCCTGAACCATGAAGTTCGGGCGGAGATAATTTTCCTCGACCCGGGCGATGTCCGTGTCGACATAGGCGATGCCCAGCGTCAGCGGCGTGCCCGGAATGGCGACGTCCGCGCCCACCAGCCAGTCGAGATATTTGCCGGTCGGCGCGACCGACGTGCCGTTGGGGCCAAGGCCGCTATTGCCGTTCGACCAGCCCAAATGCGCCTTCAGCGTGACCGGCGTGTTCGGCACGGCGCCGCTGATGTCGCCCCAGACATAGAGATTATCTTCCTTGTCGCCCGGATCGAAGACGGTGCAGGCCGCGTCGCTGCACCATTTGCCCAGCGCCTCCTGCTTAGGCGCATAGGCGACGCCGATCAGACCCTTGACCGGACCCAATTGGCTCGACAGCTTCACATAGGGTTCGGCAAAGTCGGTGATGTCCGCGCCCGACGGATACATGTACCAGGTCAGGCCAACGTCCAGCGTCGCGCCGCCCAGCGGGATCGCATAGCCCGCGAACAGGTCGAGTTCCATATTGGCGCCGCCGAACTGGCCCCAGCCGGCCAGGCTCGATCCCCAGGTGCCGACATAGACGCCGCTTTCATGCGTGGCGGTGACGCCGCCCTGGATGGCCATGGCCTTGTCGGACTGCGACACGCCGCGGAAGCGATAGTCGGAGACCAGCGCGACGCTGCCGGAAACGGTGACGGGGCCTGCGGGCTCTTCCTGAGCGAAAGCCGGAGCGCTGGAAAGCAGCGCAAGCGCGGCACAGGCAATCTGATACTTCATGAACATTCCCCTTTTAGGCAAGAATGTTCCGTCCTGCGTCCGCTCCGTCCGAAGATCTTTTCTTTCATTCGTCTTCGATACCGGCGGATCGAAAGCAGATTAGGGTCATGCGGAGGATACAGGAAACGGCTTTTTCGCAGATGCACAAAGGAATGGCGCCACTGTGTTGTCGGCAACACGATTATTTTCTTATGGCGTTCTGAATGTTTCTGTTCGGTTTCTGATCGGCAACGCAAAACCGCCGCATCACTGGGAGATGATGCGGCGGTTCGTTCATCGCCTGACGAGGGGAATGGGTGTCAGGCGACGAGATGACGCATGCGGCCCGTAGCGCCGAACAGTTCGACCTGCGCGCCCGTGCCCCGGCGGCGGTCGACCCATTCGCGGACCATTTCCGCGCACGTATGGTCGATATGGCCAAGGCGCTCGACATTCAGGATGACGAGACGGCCGGCGGGCACGGATTCCAGCATGGCCGACAACTTCGGCAGGCTGAGGAAGGTGGCGGTGCCGTGCAGCGCGACTTCATGCGCATCGTCGCGCGCTTCCTCGTCCATGCCAAGGCGCAGGCGGCGGACATGGGGCAGCATTTCCAGCATGGAAAGGCCGATGCCGACCAGAACGCCGGTCAGCAGGTCGGTCGCCACGACGCAGATCAGCGTCGCCGCCCACACCACGGCGGGGAGCGGGCCGTAGCGGTGGAACAGATGCTTCGCATGATCAAGGCTGACCAGACGAATGCCGGTGACAACCAATATGCCCGCCAGCGCCGCCATCGGGATTTCGCGCAGCAGCCATGGCAGCAAAGCGACGAAGCCCAAAATCCAGACGCCGTGCAGGATGGTCGACAGGCGCGTCTTGGCCCCGGCCTGAACGTTGGCCGAGCTGCGGACGATGACGCCGGTCATCGGCAGCGCGCCCGCCACGCCGCAGAGCAAGTTGCCCACGCCCTGCGCGCTGAGTTCGCGGTTGTAATTGGTGCGCACGCCGTCATGCATCCGGTCGACCGCCGCCGCCGACAGCAAGGTTTCGGCGCTGGCAATGAAGGCGATGGCGATGGCGGTGGTGATGACCGTGGGGTTCATGAGCTGCTGGAGCAGCCCCTGTTCCGGCAGCGAAATGGCGGCGACGATCGATTCCGGTACGACCACGCGGGCGACCGGCAGGCTGAAGAGAAAGGCCACCAGCGTCGCCAGCACCACGCCGACCAATGCGCCCGGCAGCAGCTTCATCGAGGCGGGCCGAATCTTTTCCCAGCCGAGCATGCCGCCGATAGTCACCAGACCGACCGCAAAGGCGGTGGCGGCATCCTGATTGGAGAGGCCCAGAATCTGGCCCGGCATGGCGACAAGGTTCTTGAGACCGCTGGAGAGCGGCTTGTCATCGAACAGCACATGAAACTGACCGACGACGATCAGCACGCCAATGCCCGCCAGCATGCCGTGCACGACCGCCGGAGAGATGGCGCGGAACCAGCCGCCAACCCGCAGCAGCCCGGCCACGACCTGAATGGCGCCCGCCAGGATCAGGATCGGGCCAAGGGCGGACAGCCCCTGTTTCTGCACGATTTCGAAGACGATGACCGCCAGACCCGCCGCCGGACCGCTGACCTGCAAGGGCGAACCCGCCAGCAGGCCGACGATCAGGCCGCCGATCATGCCGGTGATCAGCCCCTTTTCCGGCGGCACGCCGGAGGCGATGGCAATGCCCATGCAGAGCGGCATCGCCACCAGGAAGACGACGATGGAGGCCGTGAAGTCGCGGCTGAAAGTGCCGCCGGAAAATGCCTTGAGCATAAGCTTACTCCGCGGCCTCGGCATAGGCGATGCCGGCGGCCAGACGCCGGGCATGCGGCAGCGCGACTGGCAGCGGCTGGCCTTCGCGCAGCGGCAGGAAGCGGCCAGTCTCGCCGTCCAGACCCAGAACTTGACCCGCATGAATGTCGACATACCAGCCATGCAGCGCGATCTCGCCGCGGGCGATGCCCGACGCGACCGAGGGATGGGTGCGCAGATGAGCGAGCTGCACCACGACATTCTCCAGCGCCATGTTGCGCAGCTTGTCGGCGTCGGTCAGATCGTCGGGATAGCTTTCGCGGCAGACCTTCTGCGCGGCGTGGCTGTGGCGCAGCCAGGCGGCGACATTGGGCATGGCGGTCAGATCGGCGTCGGTGGACAGCGCCTTCATCGCGCCGCAATCGCTGTGGCCGCAGACGATGATGTCGCGCACGCCCAGCACCATCACCGCATATTCGACGGTCGACGTGACGCCGCCATTCTGCGTCGCATGCGGCGGCACGATGTTGCCCGCGTTGCGGCAGACGAAGAGGTCGCCGGGGTCGGCCTGCATGATATGTTCCGGCACGATGCGCGAATCCGCGCAGGAGATCATCAGCGCCTTGGGGCTCTGCCCTTCGTTCACCAGACGGCTGTAGAGCGCGCTCTGGTTGGGAAAGACATGGCTTTCGAAGCTGAATACGCGACCGATCAGATCGTTCATGTCGTTGCATCCTTCTAAATGGGGGCCGGTCGGAGGACAGACCAGCATTGAGGATGAAGGATAGGGATGCGGTTTTGCTGCGGCGCAGCGGCTTTGTTAAATAATGTGTCCGGAAAATTTTCCAGTTCGGCCATGCAGTTGGCCAATGCCGGACCTGCATGAATCCGTCATCCCAGCGAACGCTGGGATCTCGTGAGGCTGGGTTGTGCCCTATCGCCTGAGATCCCAGCTTGCGCTGGGATGACGGATAAAGCCGGGATGACGGATTAATGCGCTAACGCCGGTCGACGACGGCGCTGAACATATAGCCGCCGCCCCTTACCGTGACGATGGGCGCGGGCCGGCCGCCATGGCTGAGCTTGCGCCGCAACCGGCTGACCAGCACGTCGACGCTCCGGTCGGAGGATGGCGCGTCGCGCACCCCGGCCAGCTCCATCAGGCGCGGACGGGCGATCACCACCTGTGGATGGTCGAGCAACACGAGCAGCAGCGAGAATTCGGCGGCGGTCAGGTCGACCGGCGCGCCGTCGGGATCGAGCACCTCGCGCCGGGAAGAATCGACCACCCAGCCATCGAAGCGCGCCTCGGCCGGGCGCTTCTGGCCCAGCGCGCGCTCATTGCGGCCACGGCGCAGCACGGCGCGCAGCCGCGCGGCCAGCTCGCGGGTCGAATAGGGTTTCGCCATATAGTCGTCGGCGCCCAGCTCTAGCCCGACCACCCGGTCGACCTCGCTGCTGTTGGCGCCGACCAGGATGATCGGCACGTCGCTGCGTTCCCGGACGTCACGGCACAAATCCATGCCGTCCGGGCCGCGCAGCGCGGCGTCCAGCACGACCGCACCCACGGCCATGCTGTCCATCGCGCTCCATATGTCGTTCGCGGAGGCGGCGGAAAGGGCGCGAAACCCGCTTTCCTCCAGCGACTGGCGCACCTCATGGCGCACCTCCTGCTGGGCCTCCGCAATCAATATGAGCGGCGGGGTCATCCGCCGGTCACGGCGCCTTTCACGGACAGCGCATGGATGCCGTCCAGCTCATTGACCAAAACTGCGCGGTCCTGCTGCGCGACGGCGACAGCCTCGGCCGAACGGGCGGCGCTGTGGCGCGCCACTTCCGCCTCGATCTGGCCGCGCGCTGCGGTGCAATTGCCCGCATGGCTGCCCGACAGGGGAGCGAAACGATGGATCGGTTTGGCGACGGCGGCGAGGGTGCGGCCCTGGGCCGCGACGTCGCGGTTCACGACCAGCTCGGCCTGCCAGCGGCACACTGGCACCGACGGACGATTGGCAAAACGGGATTCGACTTCGCGCAGACGGAGGGTCGATTCCGTCTTGTAGCTCGCCAGATAGGCGTTGGATGCGTGGGTGATTTCAGCGCTGTGGATCGGCGTCGCAACCGCCAGGGCTGCCGCGCTGGACGCGAGAATGAGAAACATGGGGTCTGCTCCCTAACAACCGGAAATGGTCGGTCGGGATTTAGGCCCCCTGAATGTCTCCGTAATTTGCCGGGCGTTACAAATTGTTGCTCAAGCATTTTCCATGTGGCGAAGGCACAGGCAAAAATCCTTCCCATGCCGGCGGACGGGAAAATGGCACGACCTGCGCGATTCCCCTCCACCCTCGGCTGCGCCGACGGTCCCCCTCCCCATCTTTCGATGGGGAGGATTTGTCTCAAGCCACGCGCATCAGGGCGGGGCGATGGACCCTCCCGGCCGCGATATGATCGAGCAGCGCCGACAGCCACAGGGCATCGCTCGCGGCCCGGTGGCGCTCGGCATGGCGTCCGTCGGCAAAGGCGACGGCGGCGCCGATCCGCTGCTCATCCGCGCGATGCTCGTCCAGTAACAGCGAGACATGATCGATCAGGAAAGGCGTCGCCTGCCCTGCCGCGTCGGCCAGCGTGTCCAGCCAATATTGGTCGATCATGCTGTCGGCCACCATCCGCCATCCGTCGCAAGCGGCCGTCAGCTCCGCGAGTACGGTTTCGACGGGCAGGCCTTCGCGATTCACCCGCTCCAGGCTGAGGCCGTGCAGCGCCTCCGCCTCCGCCGACCAATGCCATCCGGCCCAATCGTCATGCGGCCGGATCAACCAGCTTTGCGCTCTACCATCGCCAGCAATACCGACTTCGATCGGGTAGGACAGGCCGTGCCGGGGCAGGCACGACGCCTCGAAATCGATCGTGAGGATCGTCAATTTACTCTCCATATTTCAAGGCCATGTCCGCCCCTCTTCAGACCGGCCAGCCAGCTTTTCGATGCTCCCTTCATGCATGTGGACTATGTCAGTCCGAAGTCAGCCGCGCCAAAAATGATGCGGACGGGCGCTTTCCATCGACCAGCCGAACAGGATCATGCTTCGGCAAAATCCCGACATGCGGATGCAATCGTCATGCAACTTGCGAGGCCCTCAGGCTTTTAAGAGGGGCGTCGACCGCAGGTCGGGGGATCGGTGACGGCGCGACCATCGAGAGGAATGCCCGGCCATGAAAATTGCCCAGATCGCCCCCCTTGCCGAAAGCGTGCCGCCGCGCCTTTATGGCGGCACGGAACGTATCGTATCCTATCTGACCGAGGAACTGGTCCGTCAGGGCCATGATGTGACGCTGTTCGCCAGCGGCGATTCGGTCACGGCGGCGGAACTGGTGCCGGTGACGGAGATGGCGCTGCGGCTGAACCCCGCGGTGCGCGATCCCATTCCCTATCATATGATCCTGCTGGACGCGGTGCGGCGCCGGGCGGACGAGTTCGATGCGCTGCATTTCCACATCGACCTCATCCACATGCCGTTGGTGCAGGATTTCATCGGCCGGTGCGTGACGACGCTGCACGGGCGGCTGGACCTGCCCGACCTGCCCGCCTTCTACCGCGCCTTTCCCGACCATGGGCTGGTGTCGATCTCCGACCATCAGCGTCTGCCGATGCCGCCGGTCAACTGGGCCGGGACCATCCATCACGGCCTGCCGGCGGACCTGTTGCAGCCCCGCACGGGCCATAGTGACGGCTATCTGGCCTTTCTGGGGCGGATTTCCCCCGAAAAACGGCCCGACCGGGCGATCCGCATCGCGGCGCGAGCCGGATTGCCGCTGCGCATCGCGGCGAAGATCGATGCGGTCGACCGGCTCTATTGGGAACAGGAAATCGCCCCGCTGGTCGAGCGATACCCGAATATCGACTATATCGGAGAGATTAACGAAGCGCAGAAGGCCGAATTTCTGGGCGGGGCGAGCGCCCTGCTCTTCCCCATCGACTGGCCCGAACCCTTCGGCCTGGTGATGATCGAGGCGATGGCCTGCGCCACGCCGGTCGTCGCCTTCCGCTGCGGATCGGTGCCGGAGGTGATCGATCATGGCGTGTCGGGTTTCATCGTCGAAAGCGAGGATGAGGCCGTAGCCGCCGTCCGGAACCTGGCGGCGCTCGACCGGTCGCGGGTGCGCGCCGCCTTTGACGCACGCTTCACGGCAGAACGGATGGCCGCCGACTATGTCCAGCTTTATCATGACCTCCCCGGCGCGCGCACCCAAGCCGCCATGCTGCGCCGGTTGCGCGGAGAGGGCGCCGAACTTCTGGTGGTGGGATAGCGGAGGAAAAAAGGCATGACGGCAAGCCAGTTGAAGCCGGAAGACCCGAGCCCTTCCGTCCAGAACATCAACCCCGGACAGGCCCTGTCGCAAGCGCAGACCCAGTTTTTCATCCCGGCCACGGCGTCGCTGCATGAGCGGCGCCCCCGGACGCTGAAACATGGGGACAGTTTCGCCGTCTTCGACCATAGCGGGGACGCGATCGCCGGGCCGGGCAGTCCGGAGGGGCTGTATCATCGCGACACGCGGCATTTGTCGCATCTCTACCTCACCATCAACGACACGCGGCCGATATTGCTGAGTTCGGGGCTGCGCGACGACAATGCGATGCTGACCTGCGACCTCACCAACCCCGACTTCACCGGGGGGGACGATCGGGTGACGGTGGAGCATGACCTCATCCACCTGCGCCGCACCCGCTTCCTGTGGGAAGGGGCGGTGCATGAGCGCATCACCATCCGCAATTTCGACACCGAAATCCGCACGGTCGAGGTGAATATCGGCTTTGCCGCCGATTTCGCGGACCTCTTCGAGATACGGGGCATGACGCGGCTGCGGCGGGGCACGCTGCGGGAGCCGGTGATCGGCGCGGACG
Organism: Sphingobium sp. 15-1; assembly: GCF_013375535.1. Taxonomy (GTDB): domain Bacteria; phylum Pseudomonadota; class Alphaproteobacteria; order Sphingomonadales; family Sphingomonadaceae; genus Sphingobium; species Sphingobium aromaticivastans. The sequence continues at coordinate 162,298 of NZ_JABXJG010000001.1, read as the reverse complement.
CCGTGCTGCTGGGCTATGACGGGCGGGACGACAAGCGGCGCGAGACGCTGTTGCGCTTCGACCCGGTCCCCCAGTCATTGACGGAGAGCCAGGCCAAATTCCAGGTGACGGTGCCGCCGGGTGAGCGGCGCACCATCTATCTCAATATCTGCTGCCAGCCCAAGGAGCAGCCCGTCGGGGATCTTTCCAAATATTTCCTCAAGACCCTGCGGGAATCGATGCAGGCGCTCAAGCAGGCGCGATCGCGCGGCGCGACGCTGTGCTCCTCCAACCAGCTTTTCAACGAAGTCGCCCGGCGGTCGGTGGCCGACATCTCCATGTTGTCGACCGACACCGAATATGGCCCCTACCCCTATGCCGGCATCCCCTGGTTCAGCACGGTGTTCGGACGCGACGCCATCATCACCGCATTGGAGACCTTATGGATGGACCCGGCGATCAGCCGGGGCGTGCTGGGCTACCTGGCCGCGCATCAGGCGACAGCGTTCGACGCCACCGCGGATGCCGAACCGGGCAAGATCCTGCACGAAGTGCGCCATGGCGAGATGGCAGAACTGGGCGAAGTGCCCTTCCGACATTATTATGGCAGCATCGATTCCACGCCTTTGTTCGTGATGCTGGCGGGCGCCTATCTGGAGCGGACCGGGGACGCCGCCTTCATCGCCTCAATCCTGCCGCATGTCCAGGCCGCGCTGACATGGATAGACGAGCATGGCGACCGCGATGGCGACGGCTTCGTCGAATATGGGCGGCTGACCGACCAGGGGCTGGTCAATCAGGGCTGGAAGGACAGCCATGATTCCGTCTTCCACGCCGACGGCAGCATCGCACGCGGCCCGATCGCGCTCGCGGAGGTGCAGGCCTATGTCTATGGCGCCTGGCGGGCGGCGGAGGCGATCTTCGTGACGCTGGGCGATCCGGAGAGGGCGCTGCACTATCGCGCGCGGGCGGAGGGTTTGCGGGAACGGTTCGACGCCACCTTCTTCGACGCCGGGATCGGCACCTATGTGCTGGCGCTGGACGGGGAGAAACGGCCCTGCCGCGTGCGATCCTCCAATGCGGGCCATGTGCTGTTCACCGGGCTCGCCAAGGAAGAGCGGGTCGACATGGTGGTGCATACGCTGATGGCGCCCTCCTCCTTTTCGGGGTGGGGCGTCCGCACCATCGCCTCGACCGAAGCGCGCTACAATCCGATGAGCTATCATAACGGCTCCATCTGGCCGCATGACAATGCGCTGATCGCGGCGGGCTTTTCCCGCTACGGCTATCGGGCGCAGGCGGCGCAGATCTTCGAGGGGCTGTTCGCGGCGGCGACCTATGTCGACCTGATGCGCCTGCCCGAACTCTTCTGCGGCTTTCCGCGGCGGCGCGCGCAGGGACCGACCTTCTACCCCGTCGCGTGCAGCCCGCAGGCCTGGTCGGCCGCCGCCCCCCTGTCGCTGATCCAGTCGAGCCTGGGCCTGGGCTTCGATGTCGACGGTGCGGAGATTTCGTTGCGGGAACCCACCCTGCCCCGTTTCATCGACCAGCTCACGCTTTACGGGTTGCGCGTGGGGGATGCGGCGGTCGACATCGCCTTCGACCGCATGGGCGACAAGGTGGTGGTGAAGCCGCTCGACCGGAAGGGCCGCGCGCGCGTCGTGACCATTGCCTGACAAATGGCGCTTGGCATTGCCGCAAATAGGCTTACATCCCGGCCCATCGGGCTGAAAGGATGGAAAAGAGCATGGCAGGAACCGCGCTGATCACCGGAGCGACCGCAGGCATCGGCGCCGCATCGGCGCGGCGTTTCGTCGCGGCGGGTTGGAAGGTGATCGTCACCGGACGCCGCGCCGAACGGCTGCACGCGCTGGTGGCGGAACTGGGCGCGGACAAGGTGCATGCGATCAGCTTCGACATGCGCGACGAAGCGGCCATCGACGCCGCGCTGGCCGCCCTGCCCGCCGATTTTGCGCAGATCGACCTGCTGATCAACAATGCTGGGCTGGCATTGGGCACTGCGCCCGCGCATAAGGCCGATCTTGACCAGTGGCGCCAGATGATCGACACCAACATCACTGGTCTCGTCACCATCACCCACAAGCTGCTGCCGCGCCTGATCGAGCGCAAGGGCGTCATCATCAACCTGAGTTCTGTCGCGGCGACCTATCCCTATGCGGGCGGCAATGCCTATGGCGGGACCAAGGCGTTCGTCAGCCAGTTCTCGCTGGGGCTGCGGTCGGACCTGCACGGCACCGGCGTTCGGGTGACGTCGATCGAGCCGGGCATGGTGGAAACCGAATTCACGCTAGTCCGCACCGGCAGCCAGGCGGCGTCGGACGCGCTCTACGGCACCGCCAATCCGATGACGGCGGAGGATATTGCGGAAACGCTGTTCTGGGTCGCCACCCAGCCGGCGCATATCAACCTCAACCGGATCGAATTGATGCCGGTCACCCAGTCCTTCGCCGGGTTCCAGGTCGCTCGCGAGGGTTAGGAGGTTTCCGGACTCGTCATGCTGAACTTGTTTCAGCATCCATTTCTCCCCAGGCGACCACGGCTCCTGGAGGCACAATGGATGCTGAAACAAGTTCAGCATGACAGATGAGATAGCACTCTTCATTGTGACACCCCCGTCACGGAAAAGTCTCACCCCAGTCAAACACCCCACATCGCAGTGCAACATTGAACGGCTAGGGCGCCCCCCAATCCACGATTGCGGAAAAAGGGGAAGTCCACATGCGTATAGCCACCGTCCTGCTGATGGCCTCGACAGCCATGGCCGCCACGCCTGCCTTCGCGCAAGAAACCGCGCCCGCCTCGGCATCCGCCGACGCCGCGGCAGAAAGCGCGAACATCATCGTCTTCGGGCGGGGCGAAACCCGCCAGGTGCAGGAAATCCAGGCGCAGGACATCGTCACCCTGACACCCGGCACCAATCCGCTGAAGGCCATCGAAAAGCTGCCCAGCGTCAATTTCCAGTCGGCCGATCCGTTCGGCAATTATGAATGGTCGCAGCGCGTCACCATCCGCAGCTTCAACCAGAACCAGCTCGGCTTCACCTTCGACGGCATTCCGCTGGGCGACATGAGCTATGGCAATCATAACGGCCTGCACATCACCCGCGCCATCAGCTCCGAAAATATCGGCAGCGTGCGCGTGTCGCAGGGGGCGGGCTCCATCAGCACCCAGGCGACCAATGCGCTGGGCGGCACGGTCGAGCATTTCTCCGCCGATCCGGCCGATTTCCTGAGCAGCGGCGCGCTCGCCGGGCAGGGCAACCTCACCTATGGCAGCGATGAGACCTGGCGCGCCTTCGCCCGCCTCGCGCTGGGCAGCCGCGACGGCATTCGGGGCTATGTCTCCTATGGCTATGGCTCGACCGATAAATATAAGGGGCAAGGCACGCAGGACCAGCATATGGGCAATGCAAAGGTCGTGATCCCCGTCGGTGACGTGACGGTCGACGGCTGGCTCAGCTATTCCGACCGGCGCGAGCAGGATTATCAGGACATGTCGATGTCGATGATCCGTCGGCTGGGCTGGAACTGGGACAATACATATCCCGACTATGCCCGCGCCATCGACTATGCCAGCCGCCTCAACGACGTCGATCGGATCAGCAACAGCGGCGGGTCGCCCTTCCCCGATGGGCGCTACGACTATAGCGGCGCGCTGGTTGCCGGAGGTCAGGTCTATCCCGGCAATGTCACCAGCGCCGACGACGCCTATTATGACGCGTCGGGCCTGCGCAAGGACTGGCTGGGCGCGATCGGCGTCGCCGCGCCGCTGGGCGAGCATGCCAGCTTCAAGCTGAAGGGCTATTATCACAACAACAAGGGCATGGGTCTGTGGGCGACGCCCTATACCCCCAGCCCCAATGGCGTCCCGATGTCGGTGCGCACCACCGAATATCAGATGGACCGGATCGGCGTGTTCGGCAGCGTCGACTTCGCGCTGGGCATCCAGAATTTCACCGTCGGCGGCTGGTATGAGAATAACAAGTTCAACCAGGCCCGCCGCTTCTACGCCTTCGCCAGCCGGACCGAGCCGGGCCTGAGCTTCCGCGACTATCCGAAGAATCCCTTCGCGACCCAGTGGGAGTTCGACTTCACCACCGACACGATCCAATATCATGTCCAGGACCAGATCGATTTCGGCATGGTGAAGATCAACCTGGGCTGGAAGGGTTTCAAGGTCACCAACGAGGCCGACGCCGTGGTTCAGGCGACCTTCCCGCAGGGCCGCATCAAGGCGGAGGACTGGTTCCAGCCCCATGCCGGTTTTGCGGTCGAACTCTCCCCGGAGGCGGAAGTGTTCGGCGGCTTCACCCAGGCGACCCGCGCTTTTGCCAGCGCCACGACGACCGGCCCCTTCTCAACCAACCAGACCGGCTTCGACGCGATCAAGGACAATCTGAAGCCGGAAGCGTCGGACACATATGAACTGGGCCTGCGCTACAACACGTCAGTGTTCAACGGCGTGCTGGGCGCCTATCTGGTCAACTTCCGCAACCGCTTGCTGGCGGTGCAGGTCGGCAGCCCGATCCAGGGCTTCGCCTCGGCGCTTCAGAATGTCGGCAATGTCCGCGCCGTGGGCGTCGAAGCGGCGGGCGACCTGAAGCTGGGCGGCGGCTTCAGCCTCTATGCCTCCTACAGCTACACCGACTCCACCTATCGCGACGATGTGGTGAACAGCGACGGCACGCTGGTCGCGGCGATCAAGGGCAAGACGGTGGTCGACAGCCCGAAGCATATCGCGCGCGGCGAACTCAGCTATGAGCATGAGGGCGCTTATGGCCGGATCGGCGTCAATTACATGTCGCGCCGCTATTACAGCTATACCAATGACGTGTCGGTGCCGGGCCGGGTGATCGTCGACGCCAGCGTCGGCTATCATTTCAACGAGCATCTTGAGTTGCAGCTCAACGCCACCAACCTGCTCGACAAGCGCTATGTTGGCACTATCGGGTCGGGCGGCTTCGGCAATAGCGGCGACGCCCAGACCCTGCTGGTCGGCGCCCCGGCCCAGTTCTTCGCCACCATCAAGGCGGGGTTCTAGGGCGATGACCAAGGCCGCGCTGTTCGCGATCGCCCTCGCTGCCCTTCCGGGGTCGGCGCTGGCGAATCCCGTCCTGCTCATCTCCATCGACGGGCTGCGGCCCGGCGATGTGCTGGAGGCGGACAAGCGCGGCCTTGCCATTCCCCATCTGCGCCGTTTCGTGAAGGAGGGCGCCTCGGCCTCGGGCGTGACGGGAGTGCTGCCCACCCTTACCTATCCCAGCCATACGACGCTGATCACCGGCGCGGCGCCCGCCCGGCATGGCATCACGGCCAATAACAGCTTCGATCCCATGCAGATCAATCAGGGCGGCTGGACCTGGTATGCCTCCGACATCCAGGTGCCGACCTTGTGGGAAGCAGCGGCGAAGGCAGGCCTCACCACCGGCAACGTCCATTGGCCGGTCAGCGTCGCGGCGAAAAGCGTGACCTGGAACCTGCCGCAAATCTGGCGCACCGGCCATGCCGACGACGCGAAGCTGCTCGACGCGCTGTCGACGCCCGGCCTGAAGGCGGAACTGGAGCGCGCGACCGGCGCATCCTATGCCATGGGGATCGACGAAAGCCTGTCGGGCGACGAAAATCGGGGCCGCTTCGCCACCGCCCTGATCGAAAACCACAAGCCCGATTTTCTGACCGTCTATCTGACCGCGCTCGACCATGAACAGCATGCGAAGGGACCGGGTTCGCCGGAGGCGAAGGCGGTTCTGGAAAAGATCGACGGGATCGTCGGCCAGCTCATCGCCGCGGAACGCAAGGCGCATCCCGACGCGGTCATCGCGCTGGTCAGCGACCACGGATTCGAAGCGACGCACAGCGCCGTCAACCTGTTCCGCCCCTTCCTCGACGAAAAGCTGATCACGCTCGACAAGGACGGCAAGGTCGCCTCCTGGCTGGCCATGCCCTGGATTTCGGGCGGGTCGGCTGCGATCATGCTGGCCCGGCCGGAAGATCAGGCCCTGACCGACCGGGTCAAGGCGCTGCTCGACAGGCTGGCGGCCGATCCCACCCATGGCATCGCCCGGATCGCGGATCGCGGGCAGGTGGCGCAAATGGGCGGCAATCCCCAGGCAGTCTTCTATGTCGATCTTCAGCCGGGCTTCGTGACCGATATTTTCCGCGGGCCAGACGCGCCGCTGGTGGCGCCCGCCCCGATCAAGGGCATGCACGGCTATTTCCCGGGACCGGCCCATTTGCAGTCGACCTTCCTCCTGATGGGCCAGGGCATCCCCGCGGGCAAGAAGCTGGGCCAGATGGACATGCGCGCCATTGCTCCCACCTTGGCGCAGATCATGGGGGCCAAGCTGCCGGAGGCCGAGAAGCCACCGGTCGATCTGCGGCCATAATCCCCGGTCTCATCCTCCTTCGTCATGCTGAACTTGTTTCAGCATCCATTTCTCCCCAGGCGACCAACATACCTGGAGGCACAATGGATGCTGAGCCGAAGGCCAACGCAGTTAAACAAGTTCAGCATGACGATTTCAGAACGGCGATTGCCAGTCGCCATTCACGCTAGCGATTGGCCCTGGCCCAAACAAAACAAACGCCGCCTCCCCCGACCCCCGCATTTCATTGGCATTGCAGGCCAGAAATGCTAACGCCGGACGGCAGGGGACAATCTTCATCACGGAATGGATCGCGTGTCCCTTCATCTGCTGATCGTCGAGGATGACGAAGCCCTCGCCCTGCAACTTGCCGAACAACTCCGCCTGATCGGGCATAGCGCCGTCATCATGCCCGACGGCCGCAGCGCCATGGAAGCCGTGGCGGGCACCCAGTTCGATGCGATCATCCTCGATCGCATCCTTCCCGGCATGGACGGCATCGCCGTGCTGCGCAGCCTGCGCGCCAACAATATCCTGACGCCCGTGATCATGATGACCGCCCTGGGCCAGTCCCGGCAGAAGGTCGAGGGGCTGGACAGCGGCGCCGACGATTATGTGGTGAAGCCGGTCGACCCGGCCGAACTCAACGCCCGGCTCCAGGCGCTGGTCCGGGCGCGCGGCTGGGTGGGGCGCGGGTCGGACGAGACGCTGCGCGCCGGCGACCTGCTGGTCAGCCCGACAAAGCATTGCGCCTGGCGCAACGGCAAGGTGCTCAATCTCCAGAAGATCGAGTTCAAGCTGCTGACCGAACTGGTGCGCAATGCCGACAGCACGGTCACGCGCGCCATGCTGCTGGAGCGCGTCTGGAATTATGATTTCGAGCCAGCTACCAACATTGTGGAGGCCTATATCCGCAGGCTGCGGATCAAGCTCACCGAATTTGGCGACGACGATCCGATCAGGACCATCCGGGGCGTCGGCTATATGTTGAGGGGATGATTTGCAGTTGCGATCGCTGCGGGCGCTGACGCTCGCCTTCTTTGCGGTTTTTCTCTGCGCGACGCTGGCGACCGCCTTCGGCATCTATTTCGCGACCTTCCGGACGATCGACCATCTGGTTGGCCAGCGCCTGGAAAGCGCCAGCGCGTCGGTCGCGCCGGAGGGAGAGGTGCATCAGGCGCGGCGCATCGGCATGCGGATCATGGCGGCGGCGCGGGACCGGGATACGGGCGACCTGGGTTTCATCCTGTTCGAAAACGGGCGGCAGATCGCGGGCAATGTGCGCGTGACCCGGCCCCTGCCGCTTGGCCCGTCGCGGGTCGATGTCGCGGACAGGATCAAGGGGCTCACCCACGGCAAGGTGCTGGTGCGCGATCTGGGCAAGGGCCTGCGCCTCGCGGTGATCGCGGAAACCGAGCCGTTCGACCATTATAATGCGGCGCGCAAACGCATCTACCTGATCGGCTTCGGATCGATCATCGCCATTGCGCTGGCCGCGGCGACCACCTTCACGCTGATCGTGCGGCGGCGGATCGTCGACATGCGCCGGACGGTGGAGGCGATATTCGAGGGCGACCTGTCGCAGCGTGTGCCGGTCGACGGATCGGGCACCGCCTTCGACAGCCAGGCCGCCGCCTTCAACCGGATGCTGGATCGCATCAACGAGCTGATGGAGGAGGTCCGCAACGTCACCAACGGCGTCGCGCACGAACTGCGCACGCCACTGGCGCGGCTGCGCAACCAGCTCAGCCTGATCGGGACCGATCCTGCCGCCGATCCGGTGCGGCCAGGCATAGAGGCGGCGCAAGCAGAGGCCGACCGGCTGCTGGCGCTGTTCGCGGCGCTGCTGCGCATTGCGGAGGTGGATAGCGGCGCGCGGCGGGCGAATTTCGCGCCGGTCGATCTGCATGCCCTGGTCGAGGAGACGATCGAGGCGCTGGAACCCGTGATCGAGGAAAGCGGGCATCGGATCGCGGCTCTGGCTCTGGAAGCCCTCACAGTGAATGGCGACCGGCAGTTGCTGGTGCAGATGGTCGTCAATCTTGTCGAAAACATCCTGCGGCACACCCCTGCGGGCACCGCCATCTCCATCGCCCTGCGCCGTGACAGAACGGCGGTTTCGCTGGTCATTGCCGACGACGGTCCGGGCATCGCGGAAGAGGACAGGGCCAGAGCGCTGGACCGTTTCGGGCGCCTGTCAGGCGGCGGCCATGCAAAGGGACATGGCTTCGGCCTGCCGTTGGCGGCGTCGATCGCGCAACTGCATGGGGGGGTGCTGGACCTCGGCAATGCGCAGCCGGGGTTGCGGGTGACGGTGCGGCTGCCCCAAGCCTAGGGCTTGTTGCAGGCTGTGTTGGGATTTGACCGGCTTTGGTCAGTAGCGGCCATTGCGCGCGCCGTGCTCCTGCGAAGGCAGGAGCCCAGTCCCGCCCCTAGTGGATCATCGCACCGTAGGAACTGGGCTCCTGCCTTCGCAGGAGCACGGTGCACTTCAAGACAAAAGACGGCTCGCAATCCCCCCAAGCCCAATCCGGAAAGGACTCTCGCGCATAAAAAAGAGGCCGTGGCGTGCTGGGTTGCACGCCACGGCCTCTTCCTTTGTCCGGATCAGAACTTGATGGACGCTTCCACGCCGTAGGTGCGAGGCGCGTTGAAGTTGCCGTAGTCGCCCAGGATGTTGCTGATATTGCCGGTCGACACGCTGGAGGTCGGCGCGGCAGGCAGGCTGTTCGACGGATCGCGGCGGAAGACATATTGCTCGTTGAACAGGTTGCGGCCCCAGACGCTCAGCGTCAGGTTGCGGCCATGGCCGGTCCCGATATTGGCCAACGAAATGCGGCCGTTGAAGATCAGCGAGCTGTCGGCCTTCGTGGCGAACTGGTCGAAGGCCTGGGTGGCCTGCGCATAATTGCCGTCGAAGTGGAACTTCAGCGCCGTGTCGCCGCTGCCGATCGGCAGCGCGTAGTCGATCGACCCGCTCGCGGCGTTGCGCGGCGTGAAGACGATGTAGAACTGCTGGAGGACCGTGGTCGAGGCGCCGCCCGCCGTATAGGTGATCGGCACCAGCGGGATGTGCGTGTAGGTATAGGCATAGGATGCGTTCAGCGTCAGGCCGTCGACCGGCTCGACGGTCAGGTCCGCCTCGATGCCCCGGATCTTGGTGGTGCCTGGCGCATTGATCGTGACCAGATTGTTGAAGTTGGAACCGTTGAACGGCTGGATCGAGCTGATGTCGACCTGGCTGTCTTTGCGGTCCATGATGTAACCGGCCAGGTTGAAGCGGGCGCGGTTGTTCCAGAAGTCGCTCTTCAGGCCGACTTCATAGGACTTCACATCTTCAGGATTGAAGGGCTGATAGTTGGCCGTGCGCGAGCTGGCGCCGCCAGCGCGGTAGCCGGTCGCATATTTGGCGTAGACATGCACGTCGTTGCTGACGTCATAGGCGACGGTCGCCATCGGGTTGAAGCGGTTCCACGTCTTGTCGAGCGGCTTGTAACCGGCAGCGGTCGCCGCGGTCGTGTTGACGTCATAATTCACGTTGCGCGAGAAGTGCAGAACGCCCTTCTTCTCGTCATGCGTGTAGCGGCCGCCGACAGTGATGTGCAGCGCGTCAGTGGCGTTCCAGGTGAGCTGGCCATAGGCGGCATAGCTTTTCGACCAGACTTCCGAGGCGCGGTCGATCGAACGGCAGCCGACCTGCGAGCCGAAACCGCTCGAACCGGTGCAGGGGTTGAGGGTCACATAATTCGCGCCGACCACCTGGCCCAGATTGTTGAGTACGGCAACCGCACCCACCGAATTCGGCGTGGCGGCGTCGTCGCTGACATGTTCGTTGAAGTAGAAGCCGCCAACGACATAGTCGATGTTGCTGATGGTGCCGACGGCCTGGAGTTCCTGGCTGAACTGGCGCTGGCGCAGGTCGGCAAGGCTGTAGCGGCTAAACCCGCAGGGTGCGGCCTGGGTGCACGACGCGGTCAGATTGACCAGCGGCACGCGATGGGCGCCGCCGCTATTGTCCCACTGGGTCGCGTCGACGCCGCGCCATGCGGTGATGGAGCGCAGCTCGATCTCCGGCGAGACTTCCCACTTCAGCGTATTGGTGAAGCCGTGGGTCTTGTCGACGCTGGGCTGCTGCGGCACGCCGATGTCGGCCACCTTCATGCGGGTGTCGCCATTGACCACGACGCCAGGCAGCAGCGGCCGCACAGCGGTCTGCGTGCCGCTGAAAGCGAGGTTGGTATAGGCGGTGCCCGGCAGGGTGCAGGCGGGTTGCGAAGCCTGGGTACCCGCATGACAGCCATTGGGGTTGTAGTTCAGCAACTGGCTGTAGAAGGGCGTGTTTTCATCCTTCGCGACGTCATAGGCGAAGTCGTTGGTGATGCTGCTGGTCGGCTGCCAGCGCACGGCGGCGCGCAGGCCCTTGCGGTTATAATAGTTGAAGCCGGCCTGGCCAGCGAGCGGATTGCGGGTGGTCGCGTCCTGATGCTGGATCACGCCGTCCAGCTTGATCGAGAAGCCGGCGATCTTGGGCAGGTCGATATGGGCATCGGCGGTACGGCCGCCATAATTGCCGGCGCCAGCCTCAACACGGCCACCCCATTCGCCGGTCGGCGCCTTGCTGACGATGCTGAGCGCGCCGCCTTCGGTGTTGCGGCCGAACAGCGTGCCCTGTGGGCCCTTCAGCACTTCGACGCGCTCGACGTCGAACAGCGCGGCGTTCAGGCCGTGCTGACGGCCCATATAGACGCCGTCGACATAGATGCCGACGCCCTGTTCACGGGCGGGCTGGTTGGCGTCGAGCGGCACGATGCCGCGAATGCCGATGGTAAGAGCCGACTGGCGCGCTTCGAAGGTGGCGATGCGCAGCGACGGGACGGCGCCGTCGGCCAGGTCGTACAGGCTGGCGACGTGACGGTCCTTGAGCGCTTCCGTGCTCATCACCGCCATGGAGATCGGGGTTTCCTGCAGGTTGGTTTCGCGCTTGGTGGCGGTGACGACGATCGTGCCGAGGCCGGCATCGTCGACGGCGGCGGCGTCTGCGGGCTGCTGCTCATCGGCGGCGGCGCTGGCCAGCGCGGGCGCGGAAACCGACGCCAGCAGCAGGCCGCACAGCGACGCGCGCAGCAAGGAGGCGGAAGAACGAATCATGCGTGTAACCCCTTTTCAAACCCATCGAGTGGATGTTTTGCGGGGCCGCCATTAGGTCGGGATCACAACATTTTTGTTACATCAACTGTAACAATAACCCTCTATCTCCTGTAATTTTCGTTTCATAATCCATCTTTTCATGGATTTTATCTTGTATATTTCACATATATCGCCGCAATTTACAATTATAACTAAATATATGAATGTAGTTATCGTAATATATATTATAATATATTTTCAATATTTCAGCATTTAACTGTTTTTTATTATAAATTCAAAAAATTTCTTTGCGCATCAACAAAGACGAACGAAGCGGCCGTTCCCCGACCTATGCTCTTTCCAAAATGGAATCATGACAGAGTGATGGCATTTCGATGAAAAACCTGACTCCGAAATTTCATCCCGTTGCAGCGCTACCGCCACTGCCCTGACCCAATGCCCTGCTAATTGCGCCCTCAAACCGGGGGGTCATCATCATGCTCAAGGCATTTCAGCCATTGCTCTTCGCCGGGCTGGCCATGCTTGCGACATCGGGATCGGGCAGGGAAGATCCGCATCTCGCGTCAATGGCGGCGGCGTCCGCCATGGCGACGGCGGACAGCCCTGTCCTGTCCGTCATGACATATAATATCAAGGGACTGCCATGGCCGCTGGCCCTGGGCCGGGACGAAGCGCTGGACCGGATCGGCCAAAGACTGGTGGCCATGCGCCGGACGGGCCGCCAACCCCATGTCGTGCTGTTGCAGGAGGCCTTTTCTTCGGAGGCGCAGGCGCTTGCCGCCCAGGCGGGCTACCGGCACGTCGCCTTCGGTCCCGACAGCGCATTGCGAACGGAGACGCGCACGGATGCGGCCGACCTCGCCTATCTCCAGACGGCGCGCTGGGACCGGGGCGAGCGGATGGGGAAATCCTTGAGCAGCGGACTCATGATCCTGTCCGATTATCGGATCGCCGGAATCGACCGGATGGCCTTTCCCGATTTCGCCTGCGCCGGATTGGACTGCATGGCGAACAAGGGGGTGCTGATCGCGCATCTCCATGTGCCGGGCGCGGGACCGGTCAGCATCGTCAACGCGCATCTGAATGCCCGCGCCGCGGCCATGGTGCCCATCGACCGGACGCAGCAGGCCTTTGCGCGGCAGGTCGGACTGATGGCCCGTTTCGTGGCCGGCCATGTTCCCGAAGGACAGGCGCTAATCCTGGGCGGCGACATGAACATCGGCGGCGACATGCGGCGGCGCAACGCCTTCTTCAGCGGCTTCGACCGGTCCGGCCTGCGCTTTGTCGCGCCCGCCCTGGACGGCGCCCGCCAGGCTCTCGCCCAGGCGGCGGCCGACAAGGGCGCGCGCCGCGACCTGCTCCACGCAGTCGAACATGGCAAGGACTGGATCTTCGCCCGCGACGGCAGGGACAGGCCCATGGCGGTCCTCCGGGCGCAAGTGCCGTTCGGCAGCGAGGCCGGAGGCGAACCGCTGTCGGATCATTTCGGCTATGTCGTCCGCTACCGCATGCCGGTGCGCCGCCCGCATGAACCGGTCCACTTTGCCAGCCGCGATCCCTTGCCCATCCGTCCGGGAGAGGGGCATTGATGCACCGCCGCCCCCTGGCGCTCGCCTTGTCCGCCACGCTGCTGGCGGCGCATCCGCCCGCTACGGCGCAATTATCCCCCGAAAGCGCCGCTTTCTCGCTGAAGCCCCGCGCCGGGCTGCGGATGATGCGCTCCGCCTTCCCGGTCAGGTCGTCGCGGGCGCGCATGGACCGGCTGGACCTGGCGCCGGTCGATGACCGGGCCGACATGGTGAAGATCATGCTCCGACGACAGAAGCAGAGCGTTTCGACGGCCATGATGGCCGAACCGCTCCCCGGCTTCGCGCCGCGGAGCCGCATGGTCCTGCTGACCGTTCAAGACCAGATGCCGCTCAGCGGCACGCTGACCGCCGTGCTGGGATTCCAGGGCATGAAGCTCAGCAACCGCAGCGCCAATGTGACCGCGACCGGCCGGGACGGCCGGCTGCGGGTGCGCGACTGGTTCCTGCCTCAAGGGACGCTCGCCTTCACCCCGCGCTCCGACCTTGCCCTGTCCTTGGGGTACAGGGAAAATATGCGCGGCTTTGGGGAGACCGGCCGTTCCGGCCCCCTGGGATTGGCGCATGAGGATTTTCGCGCCCTCGCCCGCCGCCTGCAACCCGAAAGGATCAGCCGCACGCGCTTCGACGCGGATTGGCAAGCATCAAGCGACCTTGGCTTTGCGGTGACGGCCTATCGGGGGCGGATCAGCGACCGCCTGTCCTTCGCGGACCGCTCCGCCCTGCCCCTCAACGGCGGTTCGGCCCAATTGCGCGGCGTCAGCATCGGGTTTCGTCATCGCCTGACGCCGAACTGGCATTGGGGCCTGCGCTATGGCGAGGCGCGCCTCGACCATGCGGCGGATCATGGCGCGCGGGAACATAGCCTCGCCATCGAGACGGGCTGGACCGGCGGGCCGCTCAGGGCGACGCTGCGCGGCACGCGCGGCAGCCTGCCCGCATTTGCCAGCGATGCGCGAACATCGCCGCGCCGCTTCAGGATAGAGGCGGACATGCGGTATCAAAGCCCCGAAGTCCCGCTCGCCATCACGCTGCGGCTGACCGATCCCGACCGGCTCGCCAGCACCGCCCTGCTCAGCGACGCTCCGTCCGGGTCCATCCTTGCCGCCGAGCAGGCGCGCAGACTGATGCTGGGGGCCGAATTCCTTTGGTGAGGCGGACGCCAACATGAAATTGTCACGCAACCGGCCTAAGGCCTGCTCCATCCAGGCAGCACCCCATTCCCGTAAAAGCGGGAGCATGGGATAGTCCCATCCCCGACAGGATTCGATCGCCCGAGCCGATATGAAAGCGAATTTTCTGGTTCCCGCGGCGCTTATGGCCACACTTGCCAGCATGGCAGGCGCGCAGCCGTCCGACGCGCCATCGCCCGCCCCGTCCCCTGTGACCTTCCGCATGACCGCGCCCGAAGCCAATCAGGGCGCAGCGTCCGACGGCAAGTTCCTCTATGCCGTGGACAATGACCGGATCGGCAAATATCGCATCGCCACCGGGGAACGCGTCGCCCAATGGCAGGGCGAACGGCGGCTTTTTCCGCATATGAACAGTTGCACCGTGGCGGGGCGCGAACTGGTCTGCGCCGCGTCCAACTATCCGGCGGTGCCGCAGACCAGCGCGGTCGAATTTTTCGACACCGCCACGCTGCGCCATATCCGCACGGTCAGCCTGGGTTTCGGCCCCGGATCGCTGACGGCGCTGGACCGACATGATGGCAAATGGTGGGCGGTCTTCGCCAATTATGCCGGCAAGGGCGGGGAGCCGGGCCGCGACACGCGCTATACGCTGCTGGTCCGCATGGACGACCAGTTCCGGCAGGAGGCCGCCTGGACCTTCCCGCCGGAAGTGCTGGCCCGCTTCACCCCCTATAGCTGCTCCGGCGCGAGCTGGAGCGCCGACGGCCGGCTGTACGTGACGGGCCATGACCGACCGGAACTCTACGAACTCGCCTTTCCGGAGGCCGGGTCGACGCTGGAGCTGCGCCGCATCATCGGCATCGCGACGCCTGGCCAGGCGATCGACTGGGATCCCGCGCAGCCGCGCCGCCTCTGGTCGATCGATCGGGCGAAGAACGAAGTCGTCGCCAACGAGATCGCGCCGACCCCGGTAGGACGATAGCGACAATCCGGCGATGGCCGCCTGCAACAAGCCTGTCATCAACCACGCCTAACCTCAGCCAGCCCATAGGATCGAGGCGAGACGATGAGCGCGACCGTGGCCATGGCGGCTATGACCCTTCCCCAGTTCCTTTCGCGGATCATCGGGCGGAGCCTGCCATAACCGCCGACGGCCCCATCCCCGGCCCGGTTCCCGCGCCAGCCCGAGGCATGGCGCCGGGGCTGATCTGGGGCATCGACGTCACCGGCCGGGGGACCGTGCCCGTCCAGCATTGCGAAAGCCCGCCTGCCGGGCATTTCCGCTGGCTGCATCTCAATCTGGCCGATCATGGCACGCGCAGTTGGATCGAACGGGCGGAACAACTGCCGCTGGCTGTGCGGGATTTGCTGCTGTCGGCCGACACGCACCAACGCGCCTTGGTCGACGGCGGCGCCGTGGGATGCGTGCTGCACGATTTCGAGCGCGATTTCGACGTGGCGGACACGGCCCGGGTGGGCGCGATGCGCATCGCCCTGACGCCCGACCTGATGCTGACCACACGCCTGCACCCGATCCGGTCCGCCGACATCGTCAGGAACCGCCTGTCGCGCGGCATCCTGGGTCCGGCGCAGGCGCTTGAGCTGCTGGTCGGCGCCATAGGCGACAATATCACGGAGATCAGCCGCAGACTCAGCACCGACGTGCAACAGGCCGAGGACAGCTTTCTGGAAGGACGCGATCCGCCCAAGGCGCGCGACCTGATCGGCATCAGGCGCAGGCTGGCTCAGATACACCGCCTGTTGTCGGGCATGCGCGGCGTGTTCCAGCGCTTGGAACAGGATGAGGAATTGCCGGACGCGCTGCGCCCCAGCGTGGAAAAGCTGGCGCAGAGACTCCAGGAACTGGATGCCGACATTTTCGGGGTGCAAGGCCAGTTGCGGCTGTTGCGGGAGGAGCTGGACATTCAGGAAGCGCAACGGACGAACCAGAATCTCTATATCCTGTCGATCGTCACCGCGCTCATGCTTCCGGCGACGCTGGTCACCGGGATCTTCGGCATGAATACGGGCGGCCTGCCCTTGGCCCAGGGGCCCTACGGCACGATGCACGCGACGCTGATCGCCATCGGCGCGGCGATCGCGACCTATATGGGTTTGCGATGGCTGGGCTTCATGCGGCGCTGACGCCGTTATGGTCAGGCCGCCTCGAAACCTTCCATCAGGGCGATGGCGGAATTGCGGAAACGCGGATCGTTGGTCACTTCATCCCCCACCCAATCGGGCAGGTCGAACCGTTCATCGATGGAGCGCATCTCCACTTCCGCCAATATCAGCCCCGTCGCCGGACCGGCGAAGACGTCCACCTCCCAAATCTTGCCGTCATGCGGCACGCGATAGCGGGTCTTCCTGATCACGGTGTCGGCGCAGAGCCGATCGAGCATCTCTTCCGCATCGGTCGCCGGAATCGGATATTCGAACTGATCTGCCCCCTGCTGAGTGGCCCAGAGACTATGATAGTCTGGACCACGAAAGGGACATTGAATGCCGAGCAAGAAGCACAAGCCGGAAGAGATTATCGGCAAGCTGCGTGAAGTTGAGATCGTGCTGGCGCAGGGAGCCTCGACCGCCGAGGCGTGCCGGCGGATCGCGGTCAGCGAGCAGACCTACTATCGCTGGCGCAAGGAATATGGCGGGCTGAAGACCGACCAAGCGCGGCGGATGAAGGATCTGGAGAAGGAGAACCAGCGGCTTCGCCGTGCGATTTCCGACCTGACCCTGGACAAGCTGATCCTGCAGGAGGCGGCAAAGGGAAACTTCTAAGCCCCGCGCGGCGGCGACGCTGCATTGATCATGTGCGACGAGAGTTTCCGGTATCCGAGCGACGGATATGCCGGGTGCTGGGTCAGCATCGATCGACGCAGCGCAAGGTGCCGCGCGGGGCGGATGACGAGCAGGCGCTGACGGAGGACATCATCGCACTGGCAAAGCAATATGGTCGATACGGCTACCGCCGGGTGACGGCGTTGCTGTGCCATGCGGGGTGGACGGTGAACCATAAGCGGGTCGAACGGATCTGGCGGCGTGAGGGGCTGAAGGTTCCGCAGCGCCAGCCAAAGCGCGGGCGTCTATGGCTCAATGACGGATCCTGCATCCGCCTGCGGCCGGAATATCCGGGACATGTATGGGCCTACGACTTCGTCGAAGGGCGCACGCATGATGGCCGCAAGTTCCGCATCCTGACCATCATCGATGAGGCCAGCCGGGAGTGCCTGGCGCTCGTCGTGGCGCGTCAGCTCAAGCATGAGGATGTTCTGGCGGCCTTAGCCGACCTGTTCATCTCGCGCGGCCCTCCGGCACATATACGGTCCGATAATGGCAGCGAATTTATCGCGACCGCCGTCCAGCAATGGCTGGGGCAGATCGGCGTGAAGACGCTCTACATCACGCCGGGATCACCATGGGAGAATGGCTATAACGAAAGCTTCAACGGGTCGCTTCGCGACGAACTGCTCAACGGCGAGATCTTCTACAGCCTCGCCGAAGCCAAGGTGCTGATCGAAGCTTGGCGGCGGCATTACAACACCGTCCGCCCGCATAGCAGTCTGGGATACCGGCCACCGGCACCGGAAACGGCGACACCGCCATATCCGGCCTCCGGTTCCGCTTCGCTCCACCTCCGTCCGGATATGGCGGCGATGGGCTTAATCCACTAACAAACCTATCGGTCCACTCGGTGGGGGCAGATCAGAACTCGTCCCGGACCAACCCCGTCCGCGCGCTCTTCACGGTGAGCCACGCTCCGTCGGCGGACAGGCGGACGCGAACGCTGCCATGGCCGTCATAAGCGACATATCCCTGGCGCAAGGGCCGTCCGCCATCGGCCAGGGCGCGCCATTCATCGCTGACGACCAGGAACTTCCGTTCGATCTCGATTGCCATGAGTGCCCCAATGAAGGATCGCCAGCGGCTGGCGAACTGTTCATGTTAGCGCATCTCCGGGGCGAGCGGGAGTCGGTTCGTCGCGGCCGGGCCATGACCGGGCGGGAAAGCAGTCGGGCAAGACCAGCCTGTTGATCGCGCGGACCTTCTCCTGCACTCTGGGCCTGAAGGGATCAGGAGACCGGCAATGCGCGTGATGGTGCTCGTGAAGGCCACGGAGGAGAGCGAACAGGGCTTCGTTCCCACGCCCGAGGCGATGGCCGCGATGGAGGCGATGGGCCGTTTCAACGACGAACTGGAGGCGGCCGGCATATTGCTCGCCGCGGACGGCCTGACACCTTCTTCGCAGGGCAAGCGGGTCGCGTTCGACGGCGCGAGCCGCACGGTCATCGACGGGCCGTTCGCCCAGCCCCGCGAACTGGTCGCCGGCTTCTGGCTGTGGGACGTCAAGGATATGGAAGAGGCCGTCGCCTGGGTGCAGCGCTGCCCCAATCCCATGCCGGGACCGAGCGAGATCGAAATCCGGCCTTTATACGATCTGGCCGATTTTTCATAAGCTCCAGAAGGCCGTTCAGCCCAGCAATTGCGGCTGATCGCCTTCCCGCCAGGGAGCGACGCGGATCATGGCGCGGGTGAAGACCGCCGACGCGACATGATCGGCCAGCCATGCCCGCAGGCGCGGTAAAGGCTGGGTCGCGAACCAGTCCGGATCGGTCGCCGCGAACTGGCGGACAAAGGGGAACAGGGCGACATCGGCCAGCATGCGCCGTTCGCCGCATAGGTGACGGCCCTGCTCCAGCCGCGCCTCCAGCTTTTCCAGCAACCGGACAGCTTCGGCGCGATGGACCAGCGGGTCCGATCCATGGCGATCCGCATATTTATAGCGGTCCAGATGATGCTTGAACGGCCCGTCATTGACGGCGATCAGGTCGGGATCATCGCCCGCCAGCCAGCCTTCCGGATCATTTTGCGCCAGCGCCCAGCGCATGATGTCCAGGCTTTCGTCGATCACCGGTCCATCCGGCAGGACCAGCACCGGCACCGTGCCCTTGGGGGACAGGGCCAGCATCGGCGCGGGCTTGTCGCGCAGCGCCACTTCGCGCAGTTCGACGGACAGGCCGCTTGCCAGCAATGCCATGCGCGCCCGCATCGCATAGGGGCAACGGCGGAAACTGTAGAGGATGGCGGTCATCGGTCGTCCAACGGTCAATCCCTGCCGCTTATCCCAATCCCCCGCTCGATCAAGCCGTTGGCGATCGCCGCCACCTCTTCGGCGGGGCGGCTGTCGTCCCACACGCCGAAGCGCAGACCCAGGAACACGTTCATCCCCATGATCGCCCAGGCATGGACTTCGTCCGGTTCGCCGCCGACTTCGCCCCGGGCCGCGGCTTCGTGCAAGCGGGCCAATATGCGCGCCGCCGTGCTTTCATAATGGTTCCGATAGGCGGCCTGGTCGACAAATTCCGCCTCGTCGATGATGCGGTAGATTTCCTTATGCCCCCGCGCAAACTCCAGGAAGCTCAGCAGCCCCAGCCGTTCTGCGTCTATCCCATCACGCGCCTGGGCGATGCGCGGCCCGACATAATCACGGACCTGCCCCGACATATCCGCCACCAGCGCCCGGAAAATATCGTCCTTCGTGTCGAAATAAGTGTAGAAGCTGCCCAGCGCGCATCCGGCCCGACGGGTGATGCCGCTGATCGACCCTTCGTGGAATCCCTTTTCGCCAAATTCCTCGGCCGCCGCCGACAGCAAGGCCCGGCGGGTCCGCTCCCCCCGTGCGGTGCGCGGCGTCTTGTCCCTTTCGCCCGCCGATTCGGTCATCCTCATCCTCCCCATCCGTGATCTTTTTGCCGCAGCGGACCCGATCCCGTCATGCGTTCTTATTTCAAGTTGAAAGTCGGTTCAACTTTCATTATCGAATCGGAAGAATAGTTGCACGACCCGGATTTCCGGGCGTCATTTCAGGAGAGGAACCGTCCATGAAGGCTCGTCATTCCCTGCATATCGCCGCGCTCGCATCCGCCGCATGGGGCGGCGCCGTCGCGCTTCCCGCCATTGCGCAAAATGAAACGCCCGCCTTCGACAGCGGCAGCGAGATCATCGTGACCGCCCGCCGGCGGGAGGAGAATATCCTCGACGTGCCGGTGTCCGTCACCGCCATTTCAGCCGAAAGCATCGCCAGGCTCCAGGCGAACGACATGTCCGGCATCCAGGGCGCGGTGCCGAACGTCAATCTGGTGCAGGGACGCGGCTCCACCTCCAATTCCAACTTCTTCATCCGTGGCATTGGCCAGCCCGACGCGCTCCAGACCTTCGACCCGGCGGTCGGCACCTATGTCGACGGCGTCTATTTCAGCCGCATCCAGGGCGCGCTCGTGAACCTGTTCGACGTCGAGCGGGTGGAGGTGCTGCGCGGCCCGCAGGGCACGCTCTACGGCAAGAACACCATCGGCGGCGCGGTCAACATCGTCAGCCGCAAGCCCAGCACCACGGATTTCAAGGCAATGGGCAGCCTGACCTATGGCAGCTACGACACCTGGCTGGCGAACGGCTATGTCTCCGCGCCGCTGGTGCAGGACAAGCTCGCCCTCAGCATCGCGGGCATCTACGACAAGCGCGACGGCACCGTCACCGACCCGCTGACCGATCGCAAATATAATGACCGCAACACCAAGGCAGGCCGCGCCATATTGCGCGCCACGCCCAGCGAGCGGGTGGAGCTGATCCTGTCGGGCGACTATACCCGCCAGCGGACGGCACCGACGCTGGGCTATGGCACCGCGCCGCTCACCAACGTGCTTTACAACTCCGCCTTCCAGGTGATCGGGGTGCCGGTGGTGAAGCCCGCCTATCCCTATGGCAAATATGATTACAAGGCGTCGACCAGCCTGGCGCCGGGCCAGGGCCAGCGGCTCGACCATTGGGGCCTGTCCTTCACCGCCAATGTCGAGTTGAACGAGGCGGTGACGCTGACCTCCATCACCGGCTACCGCAAGCTGCGCCCGGACTATTATATCGACTTCGACGCCAGTGAACTGGAAGTGGCCGATGCCTTCGTCGGCGTGCACCAGAAGCAGTTCAGCCAGGAATTGCAGCTCAAATATGACAGCGGGCCATTGTCGGGCGTATTCGGCCTTTATTATCTGGACGAGACGATCCGCTCCCATCAGGAAGCCTATGACGACAATTATCTCCAGGTGCAGCTCGCGCCCGGCGTCATCGTGCCGCTGCCCTTCACCCGCTATATCGACGACCATCAGAATGTAAAAAGCTACGCCGCCTTCGGGCAGATGAGCTATCAATTCACCGACAAGCTCTCGATCACGGCGGGCCTTCGCTATACCAAGGAACGCAAGCGCTATACCCGTTCGACTACCACGACACTGGCGCCCACCCCCTTCCTCTTCCCCGCCAGCCTGCCCGCGCCCTATAACAGCCTCGACCATGTCGATTTCGACGCGTGGACGCCGATGGCGACGCTGTCCTACAAGCCGACCCGCGACACGCTGCTCTATGCGACCGTGTCGAAGGGTTTCAAGTCGGGCGGCTTCAATGGCCGCGTCAACAGCCTGGGCGACGTGACCCAGGTCGTGGACGGCGTCACCACCATCGTCCCCTTTTTCAAGCCGGAAACGGTGTGGAGCTACGAAGCGGGCGCCAAGGGCAGCTTCCTGGGCGGCCGGGTCAACCTGTCCGCCGCCGCCTTCTATTCCGATTACAAGGATTTCCAGGCCCGCGTCGGCGGCGGCGCGACCGGCATTGCGGGCGGGTCCTTCCCGGTCGTGAACGCCGGCAAGCTGCGCATCTGGGGCGTCGAGTTCGAGGCGTCGGTCAAGCCCGTGCGCAACCTGAACCTGGCCGCATCGGTCGGCTATCTCAATGCCGATTACAAGGAATTCAACGACGGCCGCCGCGCGCCCACCTTCTCCTGCAACCCGACCGGCAACGCCATCACCTGCAAGCCGCCCTTCGCTCCGCCGATGACGATGCGGCTGGCGGCGGACTATACCATCCCGCTGGGCAGCGCATCGCTGACCCTTGGCGGCGACATGCGCTTCGTCGACAAGCAATGGCTGTCGGTCGACAACCGCCCCGGCCTCTATGAAGACGGCTACACCATCGCCAACGCCTATGTTCAGGCCGATTTCGCACAGGGCAAATATTATCTGCGCGGCGCGGTGAAGAACGCCTTCAAGGAACTGTACAAGACCGATGGCCAGGAATTTTCCAGCGTCGGCAATATCCAGACGGTCTATTATGGCGACCCGCGCACCTGGACGATCACTGCGGGCTTCCGCTTCTAACTGATAAGGGACCAACGGCGGCATGACGGGACAGGCGCGGGAAACAGCAAGCAAAGGCTATCGTTCGCTCGTCCTCGCCATGCTGCTGCTGGTCTATACCTTCAACTTCCTCGACCGGCAGATATTGGGCATCCTCGCCGGGCCGATCAAGGCGGAGCTGGGTCTTAGCGACAGCCAGCTCGGCGCGCTGGGCGGCATCGCTTTCGCGCTGCTTTATTCGACGCTGGCGATCCCGCTGGCGCTGCTGGCGGACCGCACCAGCCGCACCTGGGTCATCACCGCCAGCCTCGCGGTCTGGAGCGGCTTCACCGCCCTGTGCGGTTTCGCGGGCAGCTTTGCCCAGATGTTCCTTTTCCGCATCGGCGTCGGGGTGGGGGAGGCAGGCGGCGTCGCGCCCTCCTATGCCGTCATTTCCGACTATTTCCCGCAGGAACAGCGCGCCCGCGCCCTGTCCATCTATTCGCTCGGCATTCCGCTGGGGTCGGCGGGCGGGGTGCTTCTGGGCGGCTATATCGCGCAGACGGTCGAATGGCGGACGGCGTTCATCGTCGTCGGCCTGGCCGGCCTGCTGATCGCACCGATCTTCCGCCTCACCGTTCGGGAACCGGCGCGCCCGGCGATGCAGGGGAACGTCATCCCGGTTTCCGCAGTCTTCGGCATATTGGCCGCCAAACGCAGCTTCTGGCTGCTCGCTTTGGGCGCGGCCTGTTCGTCGCTCTGCGGCTATGGCGTGGCCTTCTGGCTCCCCAGCCTGTTGATGCGCAGCTTCGGGCTGGACCTGATGGGCGCAGGCCAGTTCCTTGGCGCGCTGCTGCTGATCGGCGGCGTGGCGGGCGTGCTGCTGGGGGGCTGGCTGGGGGATCGTCTTGGCGGGCGCGACAAGGCCGCCTATGCTTGGGTTCCCGCCGTCAGCTATATCGTCGGCATGCCGCTGTTCGTGATCGGCGTGCTGTCGAACAGCGTCACCTTCGCCTTTTGCCTGTTCCTGATCCCGCAAGCGCTGGTCTATGTCTGGCTGGGTCCGGTGCTGACCGCCGTGCAGAATCTGGTCCCCTCCCATATGCGCGCCAGCGCGTCCGCGACCTTCCTGCTGATCAACAATCTGGTGGGCCTGGGTCTGGGGAGCTGGAGCGTCGGCGCCCTGTCCGATGCGCTCACCCCGCAATTCGGTGGCGAGGCGCTGCGCTACGCGATCGTAGCGGCTTTGGGCTTCTATCTGCTCGCAGGCTTGTTCATGGCGCTCGCGGGCAAGGCGCTGCGCAAGGATTGGATCGACGCCTGATCCTGGATTAGGCTGTATCCGAAGTTCGCCACATAATTTCGTCATCCCGGGCTTGACCCGGGATCCCGCTTTTCTTCCGTCAGCGGACAAGAGGAAGCGGGACCCCGGGTCAAGCCCGGGGTGACGGTAATGGAACAAACTTCGTTTTCACCGCACTAGGCCACGCATTGTTCCAGCGCAGCGGAGCAAGTAGACATCAGCCATGAGTTTGCTTTCGGCGGCCCTTCTCGCGCTTGCGATCGTCCTGTTGCTGTTCGGGATCGCCACCATCGTGGAAAGGCGCGGCGGCCTTGCGCTTGGCCGCTATGATGTGCGCCACGGCGCCTATGCGCTAGCGCTGGGCGTCTATTGCTCTAGCTGGACCTTCTACGGCGCGGTCGGAAGCGCGGTGCGCGACGGCTGGCACTATCTGCCCATCTATCTCGCGCCGATCTGCCTGCTGATCGCCGCACCCCGCTTCCTGCGCCGGCTTGCCGAGGCGGTCGCGGAAGAACGGGCAACGACTGTTTCCGACTTCATCGCCGCGCGCTTCGGCCATGATGTGGTCGTGGCCCGCCTCGTCACGGTCATCGCCCTGCTGGGGACCGTCCCCTATGTCGCGTTGCAATTCCGCTCCATCGGCGGCGCGATCTCGATCGTCACGGGCCGCCCCGTCGCCACGCTGGCCATGCTGGCCGCCGCCTGGCTGCTGTCCCTGTTCGCCATGCTCTTCGGCGCCCGCCGATTCGAACTGGCGGGACGCAGCGAGGGGCTCGTCTATGCCATCGGCATCGAATCCCTGCTCAAGATCATCGCGCTGACGACTGTGGCGGTCCTCGCCCTCGTCCTGCTGGGCCAGGCGAACGCCGTCGGTCTCTCGCGCGGGTTCGCCATCCTCTCGGCCAATTTCCAGCCCGAACGGCTGTCGATCGAGGTCGGCATCATCTTCCTCATCTCGGTCATGGCGATCATCGTCCTGCCCCGGCAATTCTACATGGGGCTGGTCGAGGCTCGCGAGCCCGGCGATCTGGTGAGCGCCCGCTGGGGACTCGCCGCCTATCTCGGCGCGATGGCGCTGATGGTGCTGCCCATCGCGCTGGCCGGGGCCAGCCTGCTGCGCGGCGCCCAGCCCGATCTCTACATGCTCCAACTGCCCGAAATGACCGGACAGGGCATCGTGCTTGCGCTCGCCCTGCTGGGCGGGATCGCGGCGGCGGCGTCGATGGTGGTGGTCGATTCGACCGCGCTCGCGACCATGGTCTCGAACGACCTCCTCTTTCCCACATTGCTGGCGCGGGAGAGCGGGGCCGAGACTGGCGCGGGGACGCTCGGCCGGCGGATGCTGCTTGTGCGCCGCTTCTCGATCGTCGCCATCATCGCGGCGGCGCTCGCCTGGGCGCTGCTGGTCTCGGCCGAACAGTCGCTCGCCTCGATCGGCCTCGTCGCCTTCGCCGCCATGGCGCAGTTCACGCCGCACCTGATCCTTGCCACCTATGCGCCAGGCCGCGATGCCCTGGCGGCACGGGCGAGCCTCGTCGTCGGGCTGGTCATCTGGTTCTACACCCTCGCCCTGCCGCCCATATTGCCGTCCGCCTGGCTGGCCGCGCTTGCGGGAAGCGCGTTCGATCCGCTGCGCCTGTTCGGCATCGGAGCCGCCTCCCCGCTGGTGCATGGCGTCGCATGGAGCCTGGGCGCCAACCTCCTCGTCTTCGCGCTCGTCGCGGCGCGCAAGGTGAAGGCGCCCGTCCTGCCCAGCCTCGGCGGCCAACGCCCGATCACCGATCTGGCCGAACTCGCGCAGCTCACCGCCAGCTTCATCGGTGACGAAGAAGCAGCCCGCGAATTTCCGGCGGCAGCACGCGGCACGCCCATCGACAGGCGGTCGGCGCAACGCGCCCGCGAGTTGATCGCCCGCGTCGTCGGCGCCTCATCGGCGCGCGCGCTGGTCGCCTCTGCGCTGGCCGGGGGGCAGATGAGCCTTTCCGACGTCACCCGGCTGCTGGGCGAGCGGGGGCAATCGCTGCGCTTCTCCCGCGAGCTGCTCGCCGCAACCTTCGAACATATCGACGCCGGCATCAGCGTCGTCGATGCCGACATGAACCTGGTCGCCTGGAACAGCCAATATCTCGACCTGTTCGACTTTCCTCCCGGCTTCCTGCGGGTGGGTGTGCCGATCGCGGAACTGATCCGCTATAATGGCAGGCTGGGCGATTTCGGGGATGAGGACATCGAATTCCACGTCAAGAAACGCCTGCGTCACATGCGCCGGGGCCTGCCGCACAGTTTCGAGCGGCGGCGCAAGGACGGCCGCGTCATCCGGACCATCGGCGGTCCGATGCCGGGCGGCGGCTATGTCACCAGCTTCATCGACATCACCGAGGATGCCCGCGTCCGCGACGAGCTGGGCCGGACGCTGGGGGAGCTGGAGACCCGCGTCGCGGACCGCACCCGCGAACTCAGCACCGCCAATTTGCAGCTTGCCGAAGCGACGCGGGACAAGACCCGTTTCCTCGCCGCCGCCAGCCATGACCTGCTCCAGCCGCTCCACGCGGCGCGGCTGTTCACCGCCGCCCTGCAACGCGAGGTAGAGGGAACGCCGCATGTGCTTGCCCAGCGCATCGACGGCGCGATCGTCGCGGCGGAGGGGTTGCTTCGCGCACTCCTCGACATCAGCAAGCTCGATGCGGGCGGTGTCGAACCGAGTCCGGAGCCGATCGATCTCGCGCCCTTTCTCACGAACCTGGCCGAAGGATTCGCGCCGATGGCGAAGGAGAAAGGGCTGCGGCTGCTGACTGGCCCGCTTGCCGGTCATCTCGATACCGATCCGGGGCTACTCCGTTCCGTGCTTCAGAATTTCGTCTCCAACGCCCTGCGCTACACGCAGCATGGCGGGATATTGATCGGCGTCCGGCGCAGGGGCGGCATGATCCGGATCGACATCGTCGACACCGGGGTCGGCATCGCCACCGACCAGATCGAAGCGATATTCGGGGAATTCACCCGCCTGGGCGCGCTGGACGTCGAGGGATTGGGCCTTGGCCTAGCCCTCGCCCGCCGGATCGTCCGGCTGCTCGGCGGCAGCATAGAGGTCCATTCCGTCCTTGGAAAGGGCAGCCGGTTCAGCCTGCTCATGCCCGAAGGCACGGGACGCGCCGCGCCGGAACCGGCGCCGGCAGACAAGACGCCCATGCCGGAGGCGCAGGATCTTGCGGTGCTGGTGGTCGATGACGATCCGATGATCGTGGCGGCGACAGAAGCGCTGCTGGCCAGCCTCGGCCATCGGGCGCTCACCGCCGGGGATGGCGAGACCGCCCGCAAGCTGGCGCGCAGAGCGGACGCCGCCCTGGTGGACTTTCAGC
Source organism: Sphingobium sp. 15-1 (assembly GCF_013375535.1). Classification (GTDB taxonomy): domain Bacteria; phylum Pseudomonadota; class Alphaproteobacteria; order Sphingomonadales; family Sphingomonadaceae; genus Sphingobium; species Sphingobium aromaticivastans. The sequence goes on along the minus strand of NZ_JABXJG010000001.1, from coordinate 135,240 downwards.
TTGGCGAGAAGGAGGACGGGCTGACCCTGATCGCGGCGCTGCGCCACCGGCATCCCGGCTTGCCCGCCGCGCTGGTCACGGCGGAGGACGAAGCCAGCATCGCCGCCCGCGCCGCCATGCTCGACATCGCCTTCATCCCCAAGCCCGCCGCGCCGGAGGCCATTTCCGCCTTCCTCGCGCGCGTCAGTGCCTGATCAGTGCCTGAGGTCGAGCCCTAGCGAACGCGCGACCAACGCCGCCTGAGTGCGGTTCTGCACATCCAACTTGCGCATGATCGCCGTCATATGCGCCTTGACGGTCGCCTCGCTCATGGTGAGGTCGTGCGCGATCTGCTTGTTGAGCTTGCCGTTCAGCACTTCCAGCAGAACCTTCAACTGGGTCGGCGTCAGGGAGGCAATCTCCTTCTGCACCGCATCTTCGGGCCGCGGCGGGGCGGGCGGAAGCTTATGGCCGCCGAGCGCCCGCGCAATCGCCGTCTCGATGACGGACAGGTCGCTGTCTTTCGAGAGGAAGCCGACCGCGCCCAATGCCTGGGCTTCCTCCGCCGCCTTCGCCCCGTCGGCGCTGGAGACGACAAGGATCGGCACGCCCGGCTGCTCCGCATGCAGCAGCGCGATGCCCGAATAGCCGACCGCGCCCGGCATCTTCAGATCGAGCAGGATGAGGCGCAGGGACGTGGCCTCGCTCGCCGCCCGCACGGCGGCGGCGAGCGTGCCTGCCTCGATGATGCTGGCTTGCGGAGCGACCTTCATCACCGCCACCATCAGCGCCTGACGGAAGAGCGGGTGGTCGTCCGCGATGAGAATCGTCTCTATTGCGCCTCTTCCAACCGTGGTCTGTTGGCCAGCAGATTATCGACCACGGAGGGATCGGCAAGCGTCGACGTGTCGCCTAGGTTCGAAACATCGTTTTCCGCAATCTTCCGCAGGATGCGCCGCATGATCTTGCCGGAGCGCGTCTTGGGCAGGCCGGGCGCGAACTGCACCACGTCCGGCGAGGCGATCGGGCCGATCTCGCTGCGGACCCAACGGATCAGTTCGCCGCGCAGGGCTTCGTCCGGTTCGACATCGGCATTGGTGGTGACATAGGCATAGATGCCCTGCCCCTTGACCTCATGCGGCATGCCGACGACAGCCGCCTCGGCCACCTTGGGATGCGCGACGAGCGCGCTCTCGATTTCCGCCGTGCCCATGCGATGGCCGGACACGTTGATGACGTCATCTATGCGGCCGGTGATCCAATAATAGCCATCCTCGTCGCGACGGCATCCGTCGCCGGTGAAATAGCGCCCTGGGAAGGTCGTGAAATAGGTCTGGAAGAAGCGGTCATGATCGCCCCAGACGCTCCGCATCTGGCCCGGCCAGCTATCCGCGAGGACGAGGCAGCCTTCTCCCGCCCCCTCGATCAGCCGCCCCTCGCCATCGACCAGCTCCGGCTTCACGCCGAACATCGGCAAGGTGGCGGAACCCGGCTTCAGCGCCGTGGCGCCGGGCAGCGGACTGATCATCGCGCCGCCGGTCTCGGTCTGCCACCAGGTGTCGACGATGGGGCAGCGCCCCTCCCCCACGACATGATGATACCATTCCCACGCCTCGGGATTGATCGGTTCACCTACGCTGCCCAGCAGGCGCAACGACTGGCGGCTGGTCTTGCGCACCCATTCGTCCCCCTCGCGCATCAGCGCGCGCAGGGCGGTGGGGGCGCCGTAGAAAATCTCCACGCCGAACTTGTCGACCACCTGCCAGAAACGGGAGGCGTCCGGAAAATTGGGCACGCCCTCGAACATCACGGTCGTCGCGCCGTTCATCAGCGGCCCATAGACGACATAGCTGTGGCCCGTGACCCAGCCGATGTCGGCGGCGCACCAGTAAATCTGGCCGGGGCGATAGTCGAACACATATTCATGCGTCATCGCGGCCCATAGCGAATAGCCGCCCGTCGTGTGCAGCACGCCCTTCGGCTTGCCGGTAGAGCCGGACGTATAGAGGATGAAAAGCGGGTCCTCCGCGCCCATTTCCTCCGGCTCGCACTCGGCGGGCTGGCTTTCGACCGACTTGGTCCAGTCGATGTCGCGGCCTTCGACCATCGGCACCGCGGCGCCCGTGCGGCGGAACACGATGACCGTCTCGACATCGGGGCAATGGGCAAGAGCGGCGTCGACATTCGCCTTCAAGGGAACCTTCCTGCCGCCGCGCAGGCCTTCATCGGCGGTGACGACGATGCGGCTCGCGCAATCCTCGATGCGGCCGGCAAGCGCTTCGGGAGAGAAGCCCGCGAAGACGATCGAGTGGATGGCGCCGATGCGCGCGCAGGCCAGCATCGCGACCGCCGCCTCGGGTATCATGGGAAGATAGAGCGTGACCCGGTCGCCGCGCTTGACGCCCCGCGCCTTCAGCAGATTGGCGAAACGGCACACCGCCTCATGCAATGCGCGATAGCTGATGCGGCGCTCGGACTCCGCCGGATCGTCTGGCTCCCAGAGAATCGCGATGGCATCACCACGCTCCGCCAAGTGCCGGTCAAGGCAATTGGCCGACAGGTTGAGCGTGCCGTCCGCGAACCAGCTTATCCCGAAATCGTCCGCCGAAAAGCTCGTCGTCTTCACCTGGCTGAAGGGCCGCATCCAGTCGAGACGCTGGGCCTCCTCCGCCCAAAAGCGTTCCGGCTCGGTCACCGAGCGCGCATACATTTGCTGATATTGCGCGGCGTCGACCAGCGCGTTCTTCGCCCAATGCTCCGGGACGGGATAAATGCCCTGGTCCATAATCTCGCACTCCTCTCCTCGATCGCTACCGATCCGTAGGGGCTATCCTAAAGGGCGCAGGCGCATATCGGACCCTAGACGAAGGTCGTAGATCACCGACCATGGTTCGGCTGTCGCCTTTCCCAAAGCTGCGCGATCCTCTCCCAATCCGGAAAAAGATGCCGGGCCATGGAGAGGTCGATGTCACGGACAAACAGGCCATTGTTGCGCATCCTGCTGGGAGCGACGGCGCTCGCCGCGTCCCAACTGGCCCATGCGCAGACCAGCGAAGAGACGGATTTGACGGCGCGGCTGGCGCGGCTGGAGGGCGAAGTCACCCAGCTTCGGACCGAACTCGCCGCCGCGCGCAACCAGCAGGAGGAAACCGCAACCACCGCCGCGAACGCGGTCCGCAAGAGCGATGAGGCTTCCGCGCAGGTGACCAAGCTGGCGGACAGCACGCCCAAGCTCGGCTTCCGCTCAGGCAACACCAATGTCGTCCTGTCCGGCTATGTGAAGCTGCTCGCCAGCAGCGCCCGCTACAGCGGCGGCGACGACCCGAGCAACACGCTGGGACGGGACCTCTACCTGCCGCAGTCGATCCCGATCTTCAATCCCGCATCCCCGACGTCGCCCACCCGCGTCACCGATTTTTCCGCCAAACAGACGCGCTTCTGGGTGGACGCCACGACCAAGCTCGGCACGCACGCGCTCAAGGCCTATATCGAATTCGATTTCCAGGCTGCCCCCGGCACCCCGCAGGCGCTGGGCCAGGGCACGCAGCGTACGACCAACGCCTATGATCTGGCGATGCGGCGCGCCTTCATCCAGTTCGACCGCTGGACCTTCGGCCAGGATTTCACCAATTTCTCGAACCCGGCGGTGTTCCCGGAGAGCACGGATTATGTCGGCGGCGTCGACGGCCTGATCTTCGTGCGCCAGCCGATGGTGCGCTACAGCATGCCGCTCAGCCACGGCCTGACCCTGCATCTGGCCGCCGAAAATCCGGAGACCGCTTCGGCCACCATCGGCGCGCCCGCCCTCATCGAAAATGGCGAGGATCATGCGCCCGACATGACCGGGCGGCTGGAATATGCGGGCGGGTTCGGTTTCCTCGATCTTGCAGTGCTGGGGCGCCAATTGCGCGTCGACAATGCGAAGACGGGCGCTGCCCATATCGTCGACTCCCGGCTTGGATGGGGCATCAGCACCTCCGGCAAGATTTTCCTGGACGACAAGCATGGCAGCGACATCCGCTTCCAGGCGACCTATGGCGAAGGGATCGGACGCTATCTTGGCCTGAACTTCGGGCCGGACGCGGTTCTCCAGACCAATGGGAAGCTTGCGGGCGTCCGCAACCTCGCGCTGTTCGGCGCGGGCCGCTATGCGCTGGACGATCAGTGGCGCGTGAATCTTATCGCAAGCTACCAGCGCATCTTCTACGCCGATACCCTCAATCCAGCGACGACTGCGGGTATAGCGATGTTCAATCGTCAGGCATGGAGTGTCGCGGGCAACCTCTTCTATTCCCCGGTGAAGAATGTCGACCTCGGCATCGAGTACCGACATGGCGAGCGCCGGCTCGTCAACGACCTCAACGGCCACGTCGATCGCTTCGACGTCGCGGCGAAGTATAATTTCTGACAGGAGGGACTGTTATGGCTTCGACATATGACGGACTGCCAAAGCACCACCAGGCGACGCGAAGCGAGAAGCTGATCATCACCGCCAGCTCGCTCGGCACCGTGTTCGAATGGTATGATTTCTATCTCTACGGCCTGCTGACCGCGATCATCGCGGCGCAGTTCCTGACGGGCCTCAACCCGACGACCTCCTTCATCATGGCGCTGCTGATCTTCGCATCGGGGTTCATCGTCCGCCCCTTCGGCGCCATCGTCTTCGGCCGCATCGGGGACCTGTTCGGGCGGCGATACACGTTCATCATCACGCTGCTCGTCATGGGCCTCTCCACCTTCCTGGTGGGTTGCCTCCCCACCTACAAGTCGGTCGGCGTCGCCGCGCCGATTATGCTGGTGGTGCTGCGCATGTTCCAGGGACTGGCGCTGGGCGGCGAATATGGCGGCGCGGCGACCTATGTCGCGGAGCATGCGCCCCACAACAGGCGCGGCTTCTACACGAGCTGGATTCAGATCACCGCGACCGCCGGTCTCGCAATGGCGCTGCTGATCGTCATTGGCGTCCGCTCGCCCATCACCGGCGTTGGCGAGGAAGCGTTCAAGGATTGGGGATGGCGCATTCCCTATCTGGTCTCCGGCCTGTTCCTGATCGTCGGCCTGTGGCTGCGTCTGAAGCTGCATGAATCGCCTGTCTTCCAGAAGATGAAGGCGGAAGGCACCGGCTCCAAATCACCGATCAAGGAGGCGTTCGGCCAGTGGAAGAACCTCAAGATCGTATTCATCGCCTTTTTCGGCGCGATCGCGGGCCAGGCGGTGGTCTGGTATTGCGGCCAGCTCTACGCGCTGTTCTTCCTGGAAAAGATGCTGAAGATCGACGGGCTGACCGCCAACACGCTCATCATCGTCGCGCTGCTGATGGCCGCTCCCTTCTTCCTGTTCTTCGGCTGGCTGTCGGATCGCATCGGCCGCAAGCCCATCATCCTTTCGGGCTGCGCGCTGGCCGCGCTGACGCTGTTCCCGGTCTTCCACATGCTCACCGACGCCGCCAATCCGGCGCTCGCCAGGGCGCAGGCCGCCGCCCCCGTGACCGTGACCGCCGATCCGGCGGAATGTTCTTCGCAGTTCGACCCGGTCGGCGCGAACAAGTTCGACAAGACGAGCTGCGACATCGTCAAGAACGCGCTGGCCAAAGCGGGCGTCAACTACACCAATGTTGTCGCCGCGCCCGGCACCGTCGCGACGGTCGCGGTCGGTGACAAGCGCTTCACCGCGCCCGATCCGTCCCGGCTTTCGGGCGAAGAGAAGAAAGCGGCCATCGCGGCCTTCTCCGCCCAACTGATCGGCGCGCCCGCCAGCCCCGCAAAGGCGGCCGAGGGCGGCAAGCCCGCCGTCGCAGCCCAGCCTGCTGTCGCGGGGGAACTCGCCAGGGTCGGCTATCCCAGCAAGGCCAATCCCGACGAGATCAACAAGCCCCTCGTCGTCGCGCTGCTCTTCTACCTCGTGCTGCTGGTGACGGCGGTTTACGGTCCGATCGCCGCGATGCTGGTCGAATTGTTCCCCAGCCGAATCCGCTACTCCTCCATGTCGCTGCCCTATCATATCGGCAATGGCTGGCTGGGCGGGCTGCTGCCGGCCATCGGCTTCGCGATGGTCGCCGCGACCGGCGACATCTATTACGGCCTCTGGTATCCGGTGGTGGTGGCGGCGGGGACCGTCGTCCTGGGCCTGATCTTCCTGCCCGAAACCTTCCGGCGGAATATCGACGCATAGCGCAGATCCCGGCGGGCGCGCCAGAATCCTGGGGGGTCGCCCAGGATCGAGGCGCGCCGCCCCTCTCGCTCAAGGAGCAGGCGCTGACATCCGCTAGAGATTGGGCGAGAGGGTTTCCCGCAAGACCTGTATCAGCGCGCGCACCGCCGGGCTGGGGTCCCGGCGCGCGCGCGTAGCGCAGCACAGGCGCATCTGCGGCAGCAGATGATCGGCCGGAACATGGGCGAAGGCCTCCGCAAATTCCGCCGTTTGCGTGAAGCCCTGACGCGCCAGACCAATGGTGTCGGACGACTGGACGATGCGCGTGACGATCGGGAAAAAATCGATGACGTGCAGCCGCCGCCGCCAATCCCCATATTCCCCGAGAAGCGATCGAACGGCTGGCCCATAAGGCCGGGAATCGCTCGGCAGAATGACGTTATACGCCCCCAGTTCCGCGGCGCTAACCTCTTCCACGTCCAGGATCGGATGCCCCTTCCGCACGAAGAAACTGAGCCGCATCGTCGCGATATTTTCGCATTTGAACTCGCCCCATTCGGAAAAGGCTTCCTCAAAGCCGATCCCGATGTCGATCGCCCCCGTCCGCAAGAGCTGAGCCGCATGTTCGAAGGTCAGGCGCACGACATCGAACCTGATGCTGGGGTGGCGGCTGAGCAAGGTGACCAACGTGTCCACCAACAACGATTCCAGCGAGGAAGGACAGACGCCGATCCGGAGGGTCTGGGCAAAAATATCCCGGCGCTCATGACTGCCGGCCAGAAGCATGCGCGCATCGTCCAGCAGGCGCTCGGCCCGCTCGACAAAATCCCGCCCCTCTTCGGTTAAGGTGGCGCCCTTCGCCGTGCGATAGAATAGCGAGATGCCGAGCTCATCCTCCAGGTCCGCCACGCTTTTCGTGATGCCTGACTGGGAAATCCCGACGGCCAGCGCCGCCTTCGTGAACGAGCCCGCATGGGCGATGGCCACGACATGGTTGATTCTGCGGTCAAGCATGACTCATATTAGCTTCTATCGGGCTGAAACCGCAAGGAAATGGGGCGGCTTGCGGCAACGGCCAAGCGATGGCGGCGCGATGCGCGGATCGCGACGCCATCATTCGGACATGGGTCAGGCCGGCCGATCCCATTCGACGGGCAGGTCATGGAGGCCATACATCGTCCCCGTCTCCTTGAACCGCACCTGGTCGAAGGGAATGGCGAGGCGCAACGAAGGTATCCGCTTTGGCAGGGTGCCCAGCACCACCTGCTGCTCCACGCGGCTCAGATATTGTCCGGGGCATTGGTGGATGCCATAGCCGAACGCCAATGTCGCATTGGCATTGGCCCGGTGGATGTCGAACCTGTCCGGCTCCGGAAACATGGCCTCATCCCGATCCGCCAGCGTGTTGGCGATGATGACGCCATCGCCGGGCTGGAGCGTCCGGCCGCATATTTCGACCGGCGCGGTGATCGCGCGCCGGCGGCCCGTATGGGTGATGCCCAGATAGCGCATCAATTCATAGACGGCCTTGGTGATGAGTTTGCGATCATCGCTCGCCGCGATCTCCGCCAACTGGTCCGGATGACGCATCAGCGTCAGCATGCCCAGGGCGATCGACGACGTCGTCGTTTCCGTGCCCGCAAAGACCAGCGAGCGCGTGATTTCCTTCACCTCTTGCCGGGTCAGCCGACCGGTCGCCATCTGCTGGTGAACCAGCCGGCTCATCAAGGCATCGTCGGGCTGCGCCAGCTTTTCGTCGACCAGCCGGTCCAGATAGTCGAAAAAGGCGTCGGCGGCCGCCTGCGCCTCTTCCAGCGTGGAGGCGTGAGAGAAACTGATCTCCACATTCTCACTGAAGAAATCCCGATCCTTGTAGGGGATGCCAAGCAGGTCGCACAGGACCATCATCGGAATTATGGCAGCGAAATCGGCAACCAGATCCGCCTGCGTCCCCCGGCGCAGCATGGCGTCGATCAGACCGTCCACCGTCTCCTGGATCTTCGGCCGGATCGCTTCGACGGCTTGGGCGGACAGACTACCCATGATCATGCGCTTCTGGATGTCATGCTCGGGGTTGTCGAGCGTACGCAAGGACCGATCGGCTCCCACGGTCGCTTTGTAGCCAGCATTCTGTTCGGGATAGCCCGGCTTGTCCGGGTCCGCGCTGACCCGGCTTTCGTCCATGAAGATGGCTTTCACATCCGCATGACGCGTAATCAGCCAGGGCTCGCTGCCGTCCCAGATCTTCACGCGCGCGATGCCAACCGACCGCTGGAGATCGGTGAGCGCCGGCGCCGGGTCGAACGGGCATTGCATGCTGCGTGGCGGCGGGAACTGGATGGGATCTTCGGGCATGCTCATCTTCTCAGTCTTCCTCGATCGTGATGACGGCGCTCGGACAGACGGAGGCCGCCGTTCGGATGCTTTCGTGCAATTCAGGGCCAGGCGCGCCTTCGAGCAAGACGACAACGCCATTCTCGTCCTGACCAAAGACTTTGGGAGATGCGAGGACGCAGGAACCGCTGGCGACGCACCAGCTCGCCTCTATTTTCACCTTCATCGCCATGCCTCCCCAAAAAAGCTTGCTTCTTCGATTGAACGCAATGCGTACCACCTGACCGCATTGCGTTCATATATAAGCGAGGCCGGCGGCCGTCAAGACAGAGGCCGCGACAGGCGGTCGCCACAATCCGATCCGTAAAATGCGCCGCGCGGCAGACAGGAGATTGCATGACGCATAGCGTTCATATAGTACGCAATTCGTACACAACGCATATGCGGCCCAGGCCACCGGCCCCGCGGCGGCAGCAAATAGGTGGAGGGATTTCCATGACGGAGAATGGGACGGCGGACGCAAGCCTGGGGAAGCCCGGCAAATTGGGCAAGGAACAGGGGTTCCGCTTCGTTGCCGCGCACGGCAATGATCTTCCCGTGCTCAAAGGGCGGCGCAACTGGATGGACTATCTGGATTTCGGCGTCACCGATGCGACGAGCGGCCGCATGCGCGCGCAACGGATCATCGTGACCGGCAAAACCCAGGGGACCGACTGGCACTATCACGTGTGCGAGATGCAGTTCTTCTATGTGTTGAAGGGCCATATCGTCTTCCAGTTGGAAGACGGCAGCACATTGCGGCTGGATGCGGGCGATGCCGGCTTCATTCCGGGCGGCTACAAACATGCCGAGATCGATATTTCAGAGGATTTCGACACGCTCGAACTGTCCGTTCCGGCCGATCTGGGCACGGTCCCCTGCGATCCGCCGGAAGCGTGGCGGAACAAGGTCGATGCGTAGAAGGCGACGGCTGAGCAAAGCGCGCCGATCGATTTTTCAAAGCAGTGAGGAGAGACAGGTGAAACTCGCAAGCTTTTCGCCGCGCGACGGCGGCCCGCTGCAAGTTGGGCTCGTGGAGGGAAATGGCGTGATCGCGCTAACCCGGCTCGATGGAGCGCCCACGACCATGATCGATCTGATGCGCGACTGGGAAGCGTGGGAGACGCCGGTGCGCTCGCTTGCCGGCGCGACGCCGACCCATGCGCTGAACGATATCGTCCTGCACGCGCCCGTCCCGCGTCCAGGCAAGATCATGGGCCTTGGCCTCAATTACGCCGATCATGTCAGCGAAGCCCGTATCGAAATGCCCAAGGATCAGCTCTGGTTCGCGATGCAGGCGACCACCGTCAACGATCCCTACGGCACGATCCAGCTTCCCAAAATGTCCAATGCTCTGGATTATGAAGGCGAACTGGTCTTCGTGATCGGCAAGCGCATCCGGCATGCAACCCGCGCACAAGCGAAAGAGGCGATCTTCGGCTTCTGTTGCGGAAACGACGTGTCGGTGCGGGACTGGCAGTTCAGGACGTCGCAGTTCAATCTGGGCAAGTCGTTCGACAGCCATGCCCCGATGGGACCGTGGATCGTCACCGCCGACGCCATCGACCCGCATGGGCTCGACATCCGGACCTTCGTGAATGGCGAGCAACGGCAAGGGTCCAATACCCGCCACTTCATCTATGACTGTTACGATCAGGTCGCCCATCTTTCGCAGGCCATGACGCTCGAACCGGGAGACATCTTCTTCACCGGCACGCCCAGCGGAATCGGGTCAGCCATGAAACCGCCGCGATGGCTTCGCGACGGCGATGTCGTGCGGGTGGAGATAGCGGGGATAGGCGCGATCGAGAATGTCGTGCGCCCCGAATAGAGGGTGGAGAATTCCACCCCAAGGGGCTGGCCGGCGTACCGATCCCGCGCAGCGATTGCCGGGAGAACGGCCCTAGCTAGAGCATTGGGCCGTTCTCCCGATCATGAGACGGATAAAGAGACCGGACGTTCAGCTTTCGGCTTCGGCCAGTTCCGGGAAGAAAGCGCGGCTGGGCGTAGGCCAGCCGATCGGGTCCATCGCCGCAATCCCGTCCGCGCCATCCGGCTGCCGCCATTCCGCGCCGACGATCCTCTTGCAGTTCGCATCGCCGCCCTCTTCGCCCAGCAGCCACAGCAAAGGCGGCACCATGACGGTGGGCTGCAGCATGTTCGCCCGGTCCCAGCCGCAATCGTCGGGGATGATCGCGGTGTTGGTGACGCCGCCAGGCACGATGACGTTGAGCGTGACCCCTGTGCCGGGCAATTCCTGCGCCAGAATTGCGGAATGGGCCTCCAGTGAAGCTTTGGTCCCGCCATAGCCGATATTGCCGAGACGCAGTAGCGAATCCTGGCTGGTCGTCACATTGATGATCCGGCCCCATCCCCGGCTCTTCATCCCCGGCAAGAGCTGGAGACAGAGCGAAAAGGGCGCGATCGCATTGATCTCGAACATGCGGCGGGCGACCGCTGGCGTCATCTCGTCGGACGTGACGGGCCGGCGGAAAATATCGCCGCGGATGATGCTGGTCGCGACGCCGGCATTGTTGATCAATATGTCGATCGGCCCGAACTGCCCTTCCAGCTTCGCGATCAGGCCGTCCACCTCGTCCGCGCGGGTCAGATCGACGAGGACGGGATAGGCGCGGTCACTCGCATCCTTGGGAAGCTGGCTCAGCAACTCGTCCAGCAACCCCTGATCATATTCAGCGCACAGGACGCGATGTCCCGCATCGACCAGGGCCAGCGCCATCGCGCGCCCCAATCCTCCGCCAGCCCCGGTCACAAGCGCCAGACGCGCAGGTCCGGCAACAGCATCACTCTCCATAACAAGCTCCTTTGGTTTCACGGAAATTCAGCGCGCCAATGGTCAGGGACGTCGCAGGGACGGGTGCCCATGTCGGCCGGGATGGAGATTTCGAGCACGTCGAAATCCTCGGAAATATCGACTTCGCTATGCTTGCAGCCGCCGGGGATGAGGATGCTGTCGCCGCGTTCCAGCCGCACGGTGCGCCCGTCCTCGAACCGCAGCGTATATCCGCCGCCCAGCAGATAGACATATTGCATCTCGCAAAGATGATAGTGCCAGCCGGTGGGCTCGGGCCGCCCTTTGACCATGGCCCGTTGCACGCGCATCCGGCCGGCCGTCGCGTCGGTCACGCCATAGTCGAAAAACTCGACCCAATCGCGGCGGCCAGGGATGCGCGGCAGCGACTTTTCATGGGCCACGGCCAGGCGAACCTTGGGTTGCCCGCCCGCTCGCCCCGTGGCGACTTCATCGTCCATGTTCATGTTCGCTCCTCTCACCGCCGCCACGCTCCTTGCCGACTTTCCAATCCCATCGACCATGCCCGATCAGGCCAAGGCCGACATGCCAGATATGTACGCTATGCGTATATAATGAACGCTATGCGTCAGATACGGATGTTTGCCTTGCGAAACCTGCTGTGTCAAGGAGGGCGCAAGCACATGGCGCGGAGACGATTTCGAAATGGACAGCCCCGACACGCTGAACGACCAGGTCAGCGATCGCGATTTCATCCAGAGCATCGAACGGGGCTTCGCGGTTCTCACGGCCTTCGACGCCGATCTGCCCCGCCCCACCCTTGCGGAGATCGCCAAGAAGACCCGCCTGTCGCGCCCGGCGGTCCGCCGCATCCTGCTGACCCTGCAACAACTGGGCTATGTCGCCGGCGCCGACGGGCGATGGACGTTGACGCCGCGCGTGCTGAGCATCGGCCAGCATTATACGGCAAGCCATGCCCTCATAGAGATCGCGCAACCGCATATGGCCGCGCTGGCGGAGCGGACGTCGGAACCGGCCTCGCTGGCCGCGCTGGACGGCATGGAAGTCGTGCATATCGCTGACGTTCCCGTCCGCCGCATCATGAGCGTCAATGTGTCGGTCGGCATGCGCACGCCCGCCTATCCGACATCCATGGGCCGGGTTCTCCTGGCCTGGCGGGGCCCCGCCGCCATCGACGATTATCTTGCCGCGATCACATTCCAGGCCTTCACGCCGCGGACGGTCACATCACCGCAAGCCTTCAGGGACATACTCGATCAAGTGCGCAAGGATGGCTATTCCATCATCGACGAAGAGCTTGAGGAAGGGCTGCTGTCCGTATCGGCGCCGGTCTTCAACGCGGACGGCGAAGTGATCGCAGCCCTCGCTTCCTGGACATCGAAAGGGCGATCGACCGTCGCCCAATATCGCAAGACCGTGGTTCCCCATGTGGTCGAGCTGGCTGCCGCGATCAGCCGGGACATGGGATATGGCGCCACGCCGCTCCGGTCGCGCGCATCGACCCGCGCCTGAGCGATGCTGGCGGTCAACATGGTTCCACTGACTTTCCATCGCCTTCACGGCTATCTTGATCGTCGCCCCAACTAGGGTGTGTGGGGCCGAGTGATTGGAATATATCCGATCCGCTCATCAAAGGCGCCGCGGTGTTCCTATTGGGTCACTTCTCGGTGAAAATCCCGGGTGAACTCTCAGCGGGGAATCGACGCTCTAGAGCGCGCTGCGTTAAATCGGACGCAGGCCGCGCGCTCTAAGCTTTTGTTGTCGCATCGTTTTAAGCGCAAAACCGGTTCCCACTTTTGCGCACGATGCTCTAGATGCCCTTGAACTCAGGCGTTCGACGGTTCTGGAACGCCGCCAATCCTTCATTGCGATCATAGGATGAGGAATAGGTCGAATTGACCTGAAGCTCCCGCTCGATCGCGTTCTCCAGCGATGCCTCCAAAGCAGCGTTCAACAGTTGCTTCATATGCCGCAGGCCCAATGCGCTTCTGGAGGCGATCTTCATCGCCAGTTCGTTCGCCGCCTCCGCCAGTTCGGCATCCGGAACGATCATGCTCACCAGCGATGCGAAAAGCGGATTCGAAACGCTGAGCAGGTCACCCGTGAACATCAGATATTTGGCATGATTGAGACCGAGCCGGCGGGGCAGACGGGCCGAAGCGCCAGCTCCGGGCAAAAGACCGTAATTGGCGTGACCGTCGCCAAGCCGCGCGCCGGCCGCGGCGATCACGATGTCGCATCCCAGGATGATCTCCATCCCCCCGGCGGTCGCAATGCCGTTGACGGCTGCGATGACCGTCTTGGGAAAGGCTTCGATGCGGGAAACGAGATCGGTCGCATGGCGAAGGAAGCGTGCCGTTGCCGCATCGCGTTCGGCCGGTGCGAAGTCCCCGACGAATTTGAGGTCAGCGCCGGCGCAGAAGGCGCGGCCGCGGCCGGTCAGCACGACGCAACGGATTTCCTCGTCCGCCTGTATCCCATCCAATGCGGCGTTCAGTTCGGTGATCATCGCCGGACTGAGGCAATTGAGGTCATCGGGCCGGTCGAGGGCGATCCACGCGACAGGTCCGCGACGCTCCAGTGCGATCTGTTCAAATATCATGAGAATTGCCTTCATCTTCATTGTCGGCGTAGCGCATCAATATGGCAGCGACGCCAGCGGGATCGTGAAGCATGAGATTGTGCCCGCCCGGAAGCGAGTGGACGTCCCAGCCGGGATGCCGGGATGCCGCTTCATAGAAGCGCCGGAAGGGCGTCACGCGCTTTTCCCCCTCTTCTCCCTCGGCCAATATATAGGCCTTGCGCGCTATTTGCGCGTATCGGCCCGACAGCTTGACGCGCTGCATCATTGTGCCCAGCGGGTGGCCGATGGGATAATGGGCAACGCGACGCTGGTGATCCATTTCCAGGCCAAGGGCATCGCCGGGCGGCAAGGCCATGGTCAAGCCGTTCTCGGCGGCTGCCCCAATGACGAGAGCATCGGAGCGCGGCACAAGATCGAAGGGCGTATCGCCATTCTCCGGCACGAAGGCGTCGAGATAGAGAAGCGCCCTGAACCGTTCCGGCATGGCATCAGCGACCGCCGTTGCAACAAATCCGCCATAGGAATGAGCGACAAGGACCACATCGTCGAGATTTTCCCAGTCCATCAGCGCCCTGATCTCCTCGACATGGGTCTGGAGATTGATCCCGAGGCGCGCCTCCCATGCGCGTTCGGCCAGGCCGGCCAAGGTAGGTCGATAGACCTCATGACCATGGCCGGAGAGACTTTGCGCGAGGGGACGATAGGCCCATCCCCCATGCCAGCCGCCATGGATCAGCAGGAACGTCGTCATCTTGCGAAACGGCATGGAAGGGCGGCCGACAGGCCACCCTTCCGGATCATCGATGGGGTGATCGGTTCCATGAGATCAGCGCGTCGAGAAGCTGAGCTTCAGGCCGATCTGCCGTCCGCGCGAATAGGTGCCCACGACCGCCGAAGGCTGAGCGGGCGGCGTCACCGCATATTCAAGGGTGCGCTTGTCACCAAGATTGCGGCCGAACAGGGAGATGCGCCAGCGATCGTCGGAGGGAGCGAAGTCGAGATGGGCATCGATCTGCGCGAACCCGCCCTGCTCCATCCGGGGATCGTTATAGGCGCCCGCATTATATCGGGAACGCGCGAAGATCGAAGCGCCGCCTGCGACCTGATAGGCGCCGGACCCTATCGGCCGCGAATAGTCAACCCGCAGCGAACCCGTCCATTTGGACGCATATTGCGTCGGCGTTCCGGACAGGTCCTGGGCCCCTCCGACGCATCCGGACTGCAAGCCGGCATTTTGCGCGCTGGAACAGGCCGCTCCCGGAAAATCCACGAACTTCGCGTCGAGATAGGAGCCACTGAAACCGATCTCCAGCCCAGCCGCCGGATGAGCCGTCAGGTCGAGTTCGATGCCCTGCGACCGGGCCTTGCCCACATTGGAGACGACGAAGGCAAGATTCTGAAAGACCGATTGCTGAAGCGCGGTGAAGGTGGTCCTGAACGCGGCGACCGAATATTCGAGCTTGTTGTCGAGGATCAGACCCTTGATCCCCGCTTCGAACATGGAGGCGAATTCGGGCCGGAACATCGCCGCCGAAGCCGTGCCGCCCGCATAGGCATAGTCGAAGCCGCCGGATTTCGCGCCGCGCACGAACTTCAGATAGGCTTTGTTGCGCGGAGCGATCTCATATTGGATGATGGCTTGCGGTTGCCAATGATCCTCCGACAGCCGCAGCGTTCCATAAGGGAAATCATGCTGCGTCGACCGGAAGACGGCGGCGAAGATCGGATCGAGCGCGGGGTTGCGGCCCGCCACCAGATCGGCCCGGCTCGTGTCGAAATCGACGGCGGCTATGATGCCGGTGCCGAACATCGCCTGTCCGGCGATCTTGCGGATGTCGACATAGCGCACCCCGCCGGACAGGCTCAGTCGATCGGTCAGCCTGTAGCTGAGATCGACGAAACCGGAATAGACGCGATTATTCTGGTCATAGGTCGCCACGCGGCCGATCGGGGTGGCGGCGGCGCCCGTCAGCCCAAAGCCGCCGAGTGTGAATTCCTGGAGCAGTTCGATCCCCAGCGTGTCGCGCTGATAATAGCCGCCCGCCGTCACGTCCAGACGTCCATAGGTGCCGCTGAAGCGAAGTTCCTGACTGAACTGCTGATAATGCTGCCACAGGGCGTTCAGATAGGTTTGCGCATGATTGACGCCGTCCGTGCCGAACTGGACATCGGATCGTGAAGTACGCCATGCGCTCGTCGATGTGAGCTTGCCGCCAAGCAGATCGTAATTGACGTCGATCTGGTAAAGATTGGCGTTCATGAAGCTGAATTCGTCGGTAAAATAGGGCGCGACATCATAGGTGACGTAACGCCGGTCCTTGTCCCCGACGACCGGATAAGGCGCCCGCCCGGCCGCCAGCGGCTGCGCGACCGGCACGACCGCATTGCCATAGTCGCGCAGGCGGTCCACCTCCGCCTTGAGCAATATTTCCAGGCCCGGAACAGGCGAGAGCAACAGTGACGGGCGGACCGCGACATTCCGCGTCCTGGGTTCCGACTGGTCCTTGATCGGATTGTAAAGCCGTCCCTTTGAAAGATCCTGATACAAGCCCGCCAGACGGAGGCTGGCCCAGTCCGCCATCGGGATGGTCACGCCGCCCTGCACCTGAAATTCGTGATTGTAAAATTCATAGCCGATCGACCCGTCCGCCTCGAAATCCCTGCCGGGCTTCCTGGTGGTCATGTTCATCGCGCCCACCGTCGCGCTGTTTCCGAAGGTCAGGACTTGAGGCCCCTTGAGCACCTCCAACCGCTCGACGTCGAAGATCGGAATGCGGCCGTCCTGGTCGCGGCCGAAGGACACATTGTCGATGAACTTGCCGACCGACTGTTCGAACGAGGCGTTCGCGCCGGAACCGAAGCCGCGAATGAAGGTGAAAGGCTGGACCGCGCCATAGCTGAAGCTGAAATTGGGCGTGATCTGCGGCAGGTCGATCACCTGCGTGATGTTCTTCTGTTGCAGCATCTCGCCGCCGATGGCGGTGATCGCGACCGGAACGTCGCGAAGATTCTCGGCGCGTTTGCGCGCCGTCACCACAATGTCCTGAAGGCTCCCCTGCTCTTCCGGCCCGGCCGTGGCCGACGCCTGCGCCGATTGCGCCAGCGCCGGTGTCGCGAAGGCAAAGCAGGACGCGCCCGCCAGCGCAGCAATAGCCCATGACCGGTGACGATAAGAATATGGCTTGTTCGACATTAATCCCCTCCTCCCAAGGATGTCCCAGGATTGGCTGGCAGGGTTTGTCCCCTGTCCGAAGGAGGGATTACTCCTGATTCTACCCATGAGTCAATAGATATGCCTTAGGGAATGTTGATTGTCGGATTGGAATGCGACATGGAGGAGGCCCATCCGCGGCGTCGTGCCCGCGGGAGCAGAAATGGAGCAGGCGTCAGTGGCGGATTTGGGAAAAGCTTCTGTCTGGAAGGACGCAGTCCTGAGCCGCGATGAGCAATATGATCTCAAGCGCAAGGCGCTCATTCAGGAGGCGGCCCGCGCCTTCACCGCGCGCGGCTATCACGACACATCGCTGGTCGACGTGGCCCGCGAGCTGGGCGTGACGAAGGGCGCGCTCTATTATTATGTGAAGAGCAAGCAGGAAATCCTGTTCGAATGTCACAAAAGCTCGATCGATCTGGGCGACCGGGCGATCGACTATGCCCGGTCTATCGAAGGCAGCGGCTTCGACGCCGTGGTGGCGCTGGCGCATCGTTATATGGAGTTGCTGGTCGGTGAGACCGGCACCTTCGCCGTCCTCACCGAGTTCGACGCGCTGGAACCCGAAAACCGCAAGATCGTCGCGGCCGGACGCGCGCGCTTCGGCGGCTTTTTCCGGGAGCTGATCGAGCGGGGCCAGGCCGATGGTTCGATCCGGAGCGAGATCAATGCCAAGATCACCGAATTTTTCTATCTGGGCGCGGTGAACTGGGCGACCCGCTGGTTCGATCCTGACGGGGAACTGGACGGCAGCCTCGTCGCCGCCCAGTTCGCCAATCTGCTGGCCGCCGCGATCAAGGCCTGATCAGGAGGAGTTGCCCGCCACCCCATATTCGCTGGCGAGCCGGGCAACGATCGCCGCCGCAGGCTCGGCCGCCCGCACGTCGCCCACGCCATGGCCGGCGCTCCAGACATCGCGCCAGGCCCGCAGCGTGTCGGTTTCGGAAATCACGCTGAACGGCCCCTCCTTCACCTCTTTCGACGGCTTGAAGCCTGCCCGCTCCAGACTGGGGCGCAGCATGTTCGCGGGGATGCCCGTCACCTCAGATGTGGTGACGATGTCGTCGGCGCCGCTTTCGATCAGCATCTCGCGATAGGCTTCGGACGCGAAGCTCTCGGTCGCCGCGATGAAGGGCGTGCCGAGCAGCGCGAAGTCCGCGCCGACCTGTTCGACGGCACGCAGGTGGGAGCCACGCGTGACGCCGCCGGCCAGGATGACGGGTCCGTCGAAAAATTCCCGCACTTCGGCAGCGAAGGCGAAGGGATTGAGCCAGCCGGTCTGGCCGCCCGCCCCCGCGCACAGCAGGATCAGCGCATCCGCGCCGCTTGCCGCCGCCCGCCGCGCATGGCGGACGGAGGCCACATCGGAAAAGACGAGTCCGCCATAGCCCTTGACCCTGTCGACGACGGGAGCGGGATTGCCCACGCTCGCGATGATGATCGGCGCTTCATATCGGGCCGTTATCGCCAGATCCGCTTCAAGACGCGGATTGCTGTGATGGACGATGAGGTTGATGGCGTAAGGCGCCATCCCTTCTTCCCGCGCTTGCGGCGCCATCTCCGCCATCCAGCTTTCGAAAATGTCGGATGTACGCGCGTTGAGCGCAGGCAGGGACCCGATAATACCGGCGCGGCAACAGGCCATCGTCAGCTCTGGACTGGACACCAGGAACATGGGCCCGGCGATAACGGGCAAGATCATTTTCGCCTTCAGTTCGCTGATCAGCGCCGGATTGCCCATTCGATCGGTCACGCTTCTTCCCTCCTGCAAAAATCCCGATTTGTCGATTTGACTAATGGGTCAATATATATTCTAATAAGACGAATCAAGGGAGAGACGCATGATGGGAGAGGTGTTCATAGTCGGCACGGGCATGACGCCATTCGGGCGATGGCCGGAAAGGACGCTGAAATCGCTGGCGGGCGAAGCCGTGCGGGCAGCGCTCGACGATGCCGGTGCGCAGGTCGGTGCCGTGGGCGCGGCCTATTTCGCGAATTCCACGCAAGGCCATATGGACGGGCAGCATATGATCCGCGGTCAGATCGCCCTGCGTCCGCTGGGGATAGAGGGGATTCCCGTCATCAATGTCGAAAATGCCTGCGCGGGCGGCAGCACCGCCTTCGCGCTGGCCGTCAATCATGTGCGGGCCGGCGGCTGCGACATCGCCTTGGCCGTCGGCGCGGAGAAGATGTTCTCCCCCGACCGGGACCGGATGATGTCGGTCTTCGACAGCGGCTGGGAGATGGCCGATGCCGAAGCCAACCGCGCGCGGCTGACGGCGCTGGGCGGGGGCGTCGAGATTCCGGAAGGAACCACCTCTCCCAAACCCTATAGCGTGTTCATGGATGTCTATGCGGCATTCGCCCGGCAACATATGCGCCAGTTCGGATCGACCCAGCGGCAGTTCGCAAGCGTCGCGGCGAAGAACCACCAGCATTCGGTCCATAATCCGCTGGCACAGTTTCGCGACCCGTTCACAGTGGATGAGATATTGGCCGCCGCGCCGATCACCTATCCACTTACGCTGCCCATGTGCTCGCCAATCTCCGACGGCGCCGCCGCCGTCATCGTCGCATCGCGCGACGGGCTGAAGCGGTTGGGTATTGCGGAGCGACAGGCCGTTCGCATCCTGGCGTCGGTGATCCAGACCGGCAGCACGCGGGACCCGCTGGCGTCCGACAAACATCTGACGGCATTGGCGGCGCGGCACGCTTATGCGCAGGCGGGTCTGGGGCCGGACGACATCCATGTTGCCGAAGTCCATGATGCGACCGCCGTGGGCGAAGTGATCCAGACCGAGAATCTGGGCTTCTGCGCGTTCGGTGAAGGCGGGGTGCTGGCCGAACGCGGAGAAACCGCGATCGGCGGCCATATTCCCATCAATCCATCGGGCGGACTGGAATCTAAGGGCCATCCGATCGCTGCAACCGGCCTTGGCCAGTTGCACGAGCTGGTGCTTCAACTGCGGGGCGACGCCGGGAACCGTCAGGTCGAGGGCGCCCGCATCGGCCTCGCTGAAAATGGCGGCGGGCTGTTCGGCATCGAGGAAGCGGTCGCCTGCATCACGATCCTTGGCCGGTGAAATTCAAAAAAGAGAGTAAGAGGACATGAATCCAACAAATAAGGTTGCGGTCGTCACAGGCGCGGCGTCGGGACTGGGCCTTGCGACCGCGCGCGCCCTGGCGTCCGCCGGAAGCCGGATCGCCGCTTTCGATGTGCATAAGGATCGCCTTGCCGCGCTAGGCGACGAGCTGGGCGACGCCTGCCTGACCCTGGCGGTCGACGTCACCGATGAACAGGCCGTCGCCGCCGCACTTGACGGGGCGGTCGACCGTTTCGGATCGATCGACATCGCGGTGAACTGCGCCGGGATCGAGGGAGCCGCAAAGACGGTGTCGAAGGGCAAGCCCTTCCCGCTCGACCTCTGGAACAGGGTGATCGCCGTCAACCTGACCGGCAGCTTCAACATCATCCGGCTGGCGGCCGTCCACATGGCGAACAACGCGCCGGAAGAGCCGGGGGCGGAGCGTGGCGTCATCATCAGCACCGCATCGGGCGCCGCGACGCAGGGACAGGTCGGTCAGGCCGCGTACAGCGCCAGCAAGGCGGCCCTCATCGGCCTCACCCTGCCCGTCGCGCGCGATCTGGCGCCGCTTGGCATCCGGATCATGACGATCTCGCCGGGCGTGTTCGCGACCCCCATGCTGCTGGAACTTCCCGAGAAGGTGGTGGATTCGCTGGTGCAGAACACGATCCTCTTTCCCAACCGCATGGGTGATCCGGCGGAGTTCGGTAGCCTTGTCCGGCAGATCGTGGAAAATGCCTATTTCAATGCCGCGACCATCGATCTCGACGGTGGCGCGCGCATGACGGCACGCTGACGCTCCATCGGAGGGTATGATGTCTCAATCCAATCATAATGCCGTGAATTTCGGCGCCCAGGCCCTGCTCGCGCTGCGCCGTTTCCCGGACAGGATCGCGTTCCGGACCGACATGGAAAGCTATAGCTACGGCGCAACGCTCGAACTGATCGGGCGGATGCAGGCCGTGTTCGCGGGGCGCGGGCTGCGGAACGGCGACATCGTCGCCATCCTGACCGACAATAGTTTCGAATCCTGGTGCGCCACCATCGCCGTGCAGACACTGGGATGCGGCGTCACGGCGCTGCATCCCAAAAACGCCATCACCGACCATATTTTCCAGGTGAAGGATGCCGGCGCCAAATGCCTCATCATCGACGCGCTGGGACATGGGGCGACGGCGGCGGCCTTGCTGCCTGCGCTGGAGCCAGGCATCGATGTGCTGGCGATCGGCAAGGCCGACTTCGCCCCCGATCTGGTCCGCCTGGCCGAAGAGACGGGGACGGCTACTCCCTGCAGCCGCGCCGAACCTGACGACATCGCCATGATCCACTATACCGGCGGCACGACGGGGCGGGCGAAAGGGGCAGTCCGGCTTCAGCGGACCGCCAGCGCCTTCGCACTGTTCGCGCCGCTGAGCGATTATGAGCTGCCGGAGCTGCCCAGCTATCTCGGCGTCGCGCCCAACAGTCATGCGGCCGGTACCTTCATCCTGCCGCTGCTCTGGCGGGGAGGCACCATCCATCTGATGCGAGGCTTCGACGTCGAGCAGGCCCTTGCCATCATCGAGCGGGAGCGGATCAACTTCACCTTCCTCGTTCCCTCGATGATCTACACCCTGCTCGACGATCCGGCGCTGGGACGCCGCGACATTTCGTCGCTGGAGACGCTTTTCTACGGCGCCTCCGCCATCGCGCCGCCACGGCTTCTGGAAGCCGTCGAACGGCTGGGGCCAATACTCTCCCAGGGCTATGGGCAGACCGAATGCCTGCCGCTCAGCATCCTTCGCCGCGCCGATCACCGGGCCGATGCGCCGCATCTTCTGTCTTCGTGCGGCTTCCCGGCGGCGTCCGCGACGGTCGCGCTGCTGGATGAGGACGGCAAGCCCGTTCCCACAGGAGAGCCGGGCGAAATCTGCGTGCGCAGCCCGGCCGCGCTCGACCGCTACCATAATCTGCCCGAACTCACGGCGGAAACGCTGGCCGGCGGCTGGCTGCACACCGGGGACATCGGGACGCAGGACGAACGCGGCTATCTCTACATTGTCGACCGCAAGAAGGACATGATCATCTCGGGCGGCTTCAACATCTACAGCCGCGATGTCGAGGATGCCCTGACCAGCCACGAGCAGGTCGACATTTGCGCCGTCATCGGCACGCCGCATCCCAAATGGGGCGAAGCGGTGACCGCCTATGTGATCCGGAAGGCCGGAGCGGACGTCTCCGAGCAGGCGCTCGCCGCCCATGTGAAGGCGCGCAAGGGATCGCTTTACGCCCCGAAACGGGTGGAGTTCGTCGACGCGCTTCCGCTGACCGCCGTGGGCAAGATCGACAAAAAGGCCCTTCGCGATCTCGCTGGCCGGACTCCCGCTTCGGAGAGAAGCTGATGACCATGTTTTTCCGCAATCCGCCACGCGACGGAGCCCGCGCATGAGCGCTCCTGCCTTGAAAGTGACCGCCGACAGCCCCGCTCTGGGGGTTCGGCGCATCGCCTTGAACCGGCCCGAAAGCCTCAACGCCATCGATGAAGAAACCCGCGCGGGACTGCAACAGGCGCTGGAAGATGCGCTGGCGGACGACGGGATAAAATCAATCATCCTGACGGGCATGGGCGCGAATTTCTCCGCGGGCGGAGACATAAGATATATGCGGCAGCTCGAAGCCGATGCCTTCACCGCCTTCCACGGCCGTCTGCTCCATCTGTGCCGCATCATCGGCGGGGCCGACAAGCCCATCGTCGGCGCGGTACGCGGCGCCTGCGCGGGCGGCGCGATGGGGCTTGCGCTGGCGTGCGACCAGCTTCTGGCCTCAACGACGACGCGATTCCTGATCCCGTTCATGCGGATCGGCCTCACGCCCGACATGGCGCTGCCTTACTGGCTGGCCCGGCGCGTCGGTCCGCAGACTGCGCGCCATATCGTCCTTCAGGACGAGCCGGTGCTAGCGGAGCGCGCCCTCACCCTTGGCATGTGCGACCAGCTTTCGGACGATGCCGCGCTGGAGGAAATGGCGGTGAACCTTGCCAGCCGCCTCGCTGACCGGGCGCCGCTTGCGCTGCGCCAGACCCGTTCGCTACTTCGCGACTGCACCCTGCCGTTCGAGGATTATCTCGAAGCGGAACGGATTGCGGCCAGCACCTGCCTGGGCAGTCCCGAATTCCACGAAGGCGTGGCTGCCTTCCTTGAAAAGCGGCGCCCCCTTTGGCCGCAATCCAACGCCGGAGAATCATGATCATGTTGCCTGCTTCGCTTGCGGACCGCCTGCGCGTTCCAGCCCTCACCTCCCCCATGTTCCTCGTTTCCGGACCCGATCTCGTCGTGGCGGCCTGCCGCGCGGGGCTGCTCGGCACCTTTCCCTCAGTCAACCAGCGCACGGCGGAAGGCTATGAGGAATGGCTGGTCGAGATCAGGAGGCAGTTGACCTCCGCCGACGCGCCCTTCGGCG
The DNA here is from genome assembly GCF_013375535.1 of Sphingobium sp. 15-1. Classification (GTDB taxonomy): domain Bacteria; phylum Pseudomonadota; class Alphaproteobacteria; order Sphingomonadales; family Sphingomonadaceae; genus Sphingobium; species Sphingobium aromaticivastans. The sequence continues at coordinate 111,625 of NZ_JABXJG010000001.1, read as the reverse complement.
TCCAGTTCAGCGTGCACGCCACCAATGAACGTCTGGAAGCGGATCTGGAAATCACGATCCGGCATCAGGTGCCGGTCGTCATCACGACGCTCGCCATCAGCCGGGAGGTGACGGACGCCATCCATTCCTATGGCGGCCTGGTGTTTCATGACGCGACCAACATGCGCCATGCCCGCAAGGCGATCGACGCCAATGTCGACGGCATCATCGCCGTCTGCGCCGGAGCGGGCGGCCATGCCGGCACGCTCAACCCCTTCGCCTTCATCTCCGAGTTGCGCCCCATATTGGGCGACAAAGCGCTGATCCTGGCCGGCGCGATCGGCAATGGCCACAGCGTGGCGGGGGCGATCGCGGCGGGAGCGGACATGGTGTCGATGGGAACGGTGTTCATCCCCACGCTCGAGAGCATGGCGGCCCAGGAAATGAAGGAGATGATCGTCGCATCCTCTGCGAGCGACATCGTCTATACCGACCGCGTCTCGGGGCTCCATGCGAATTTCCTGCGCCAGACCGTGCCCGACACCCTCACCCGGCCGGAGGGCGAGTTCAACGTCACCGAGGAGATCAGCCCGAAACGGTGGCGCGACATCTGGACCGCCGGACATGGCGTGGGTCCGATCGACGGCATCCATTCGGTTCGGGATCTCACGGCGCAGATCGAGCGGCAATATCGCGACGCGCTCGCCTCCCTCTCCCGCCACGGCCGCACAGCGGAGGTGGAGATATGACCGACACGCTCTACGGTTATGACGATGACGAGCGCCTCGCCGTCGATGCGCTGCGGCGCTTCCTGGACGAAAGGCTGGAGCCGCAAATCCGGGCCCATGGACAGGCGCATTTCTCCAAGGCCCAGCTTGCCGGATGGATGGGAGAATTGGCGGAGTTCGGCCTCATCAACGCGCCGCTTCCGGAGGAGGCAGGCGGCCTTGGCCAGAACTGGCGCCTCCATCTGCGCCTGTTCGAGGAGGTCGCCTATTCCTCCATCGATCTGGCGATACCGCTGCTGATGAACACGGTATGCGCGTCGATCATCCATCAGCTCGCGCCCCGGCATCTTCGCGATCGCTATCTTCCCGCATTGCTGCGCGGCGAGACGATCGCCGCCATGGGCATATCCGAACCGAATGTCGGATCGGACGTGTCCGGCGTGCGCACGCGGGCGGTCCGCGACGGCGATCACTGGATCATCTCCGGCGAAAAGACATGGATATCCAATGGCGCCCATTCCGATTTCCTGATCTGCACATGCAGCACCGGCGAGGGCGAACTGACCCATATCCTCCTGGAGCGGGACAAGCATCCCTATGAGGTGCGCGGCATCGAGAAGATCGCGCTGAACGGCCAGTCGACCGCCCAGATCTTCCTCGACGATGTGCGCGTTCCGGTAACCAATATGATCGGCCAGGTGGGGGACGGGCTCCGCAATACGCTATCCGTGTTCGAGCGGGCACGGGTGCACGTCGCCGCGCTGGGATATGGCCTGGCGCGCCGTGCCAAAGACGAAGCGATCCGCTATGCGCGTGATCGCGTCCAGCACGGCAAGCCGATCGCCGCGCATCAGTTGATCGCAGACAAGATCGCGACCATGGCGACCCGGATCGACGCAGCTCGCCTGTTGGCGCTTCGCGCCGCGTCGATGATCGATGAGGGCAAACGCTGCGACGCCGAATGTGCCATGGCGAAATGGTACGGAACGGAGATCGCCGTCGAAGCGACCCGGCAGGCGGTCCAAATCCATGGCGGCAACGGCGTCACCAGCGAGTTCATTGTCGAGCGGCTCGCGCGCGAAGCCATCATCCTGCCCATCCCTGACGGAACGACGGAAATACAGAAGCTCATTATCGCGCGGACGCTGACGGGGATTTCGGCGTTCAGCTAACGGTTACGAGATAATGGGCGTGGCCAGCGCCTCGCACTTGTTAAGAGCCATAACGCTGTCAGACGGAGACTGCATGATTTCTATCAGGTTGCCATCCGGATCGCGACCATAGACTGACCCATAGGTCTTACCATCAAAGACCGACTTTACCGGAGACTCGTGCACGAAGGGCAAGCCAAGATCTGACAAACGCTTAAACTCGGCATCTATGTCATCAACGGCGAAACAAAGATGCGTATAGCCGTAATCATAGGGACGGAGCGGTTCGAGCGGCCGGCCTTTCGGGTTCGACCACTGGAAGAGCTCAATATACACATTGCCCCCCTTCAACGTGACGGTCGTTGCGGCCGCATCCTTGATGCCGATGACCCGCTCCGCTTCTTCTGGATAATCTTCCAAATCATGTACGAAAACCGCTTCGAAACCGAATGCCTTTTCATAAAAGTCTTGCAGACGTTTCATGTCCGGCGTGCTGATATTGATGTGGTGAAGATTCATTGCCATCTTGAAAATTCGCCTTCCACTAGGTGAAACAAGAAATGATGAGGCTTGACGCAGATTTGCACAGCACCCTCTCAAAAGCGCTTCATCAAGCTTCGGAACGGACATCATAGAGCCATAATCGACACGGCTTTGGACCAGTCGCGAGTTTCGACTTTGGTCCACATGGCCGGCCATTAGGACTGTCCAGTGCGCATCGGAAATCGTCCGCAATTCTAGATCTGCCGGGCGGATCAACAAAGCCGTGCATTGCGCTTTACTCAACAAACGCTATTGAACGCGAGAACCTCTGTCGAATTGACTCGGAGCTTGAGCAATGCGCGCCGACGCAAAAAAAAATTACGATCATTTGCTCGTGATCGCGCGGGATGTCATCTCGGAGCAAGGCGCGAACGCTTCCCTGCGCGACATCGCCCGCAAAGCCGATGTAGGATTGGCTACGCTATACCGGCACTTCCCCTCTCGTGAAGCATTGATCAATATTTTGCTGAGCACGGATCTTGACGCCCTGACGAACAAAGCGGAAGAACTTGAGAGTTCCGAACAGCCGGGAGAAGGACTTGTCGCCTGGTTCCGGAGCGGCGTTGATTTTTTTCAACGCTACAGAGGCGTAACCGACCTCATGGCTGCGGCCGATGCCGATCCGGCATCCGCGCTTTACAAATCGTGCAAAACCATGCGCTCCGCGGGCACGCGGCTGCTTGCGCGCGCGCAACATGACGGCAAAGCGCGAACGGACCTTGATGGCGCCGATCTGTTCGCCCTTATTGCGGCGGCGGGGTGGCTACGCGATCAATCCTCCTTTGCGCACCGTTCCCAGTATCTCACCGACGTTATCGCACGCGCCATTCTGACTGATCCGACAAAGCCCATCTTATAATCGGGCCCAGCGGTTCCCCTTTCTGCAGCGTCACACGCATACTGCCTGGGGACTGGACCTGCTGTGCCCGAGAAAAAGATTGCTGGCGCCGACCTGCCAATCAGGGCGCCTTCCACGCACCGGGCACTGGCATGGTGAACAATCCGGCCGGGGCATCGATGACGACCGGGATGCAGTTGAATACGCTCGCAGCGGCGGCGAGAAAGACGCCCGAAGCCGGCCATTCCTCGATAGACCTGCCGTTCCCCGTGAAGGTGGGAGCAATATCGATTGTCGTACGCGTGGACGGCGCGCCCTCGATTTCCACCACCAAGCGCACCTCGTCTGACAAACCCGGAAAATCGGGATGATCACGCTGCACGGTATAGATGAACTCGAAGTCGATGAACGGCTTTGTCTCGCCAAGGCGCGGCACTGACCAGCGGAATGTCGCGCCGCAAACGGTGCCCTTCTTTATTTCACCGACGGCGATCTCAAAGTCGCGCGTTGCGAGAAACAAGTCGTAACTGCCCCTCACCTCTCCAAGCTGGATGTTGGTGTTCCTGGCCAGCAGGTGCAGCCATTCCAGGACACTCTGCTGGAAATAACCGCCTTCTTCCATCCATGGCTCGAATTCTTCGGCGGGTTTTCCCAAGCCCAGCAATTCAACCATCATGTTGAGATTAGGATTGGGCGAGAAATCGTCGATTTCTGCCAAGTAGATATGATCGACATCCAGCGACATGCGCGTCATTGCCGCGCCCAGCCAAGGAACGACGACATCCGGGTTCGCGCCGGCGGACATCAGCGTGGTCCCGCCTTCGCGGCATGCCTCCTCAATCTGCTGGAGATATTCGGGGCTGCGCAGTTCGGGCACGAACCACGGACCGGTGGACGAGACCACATTCTTGCCCGAACGCAACAGATCGAACACGACCTGGTCGCGCTCCTCGATCGGCCCCTGCCCCGCCGGCGCATGAACGACGACATCAGCGTCGAGCGCGATAAGGGCATTCACGTCATTGGTGGCCAATATGCCGGTCCTCTGGGGCAAACCGGCCAATTCGCCAGCATCCTTGCCCACCTTTTCCGCCGCGTGCACCCACACGCCGACCAGTTCCATGTCAGGATGCTCGATGATCGCCTTCAGCGTGGACGCCCCGACCGCACCGGTCGCCCACTGGATAACACGAATTGCCATTTGCTTCATTCCTCGGAAAACAGACGCGGTCAGAACTCAGGTTCGTTCGCGAAGTGGATTGGAGATGTCACTGATTCCATGGAGGTGTGGTCAGCAACTGATGTCCGTAAAAGTCGGCGCTGTAATATTCCGTCTGAACTGTAGCCGGACGTGAACCCCAACCATATTCGATCATATAGCCGGACGGTGAAGCGCAATAAAAGGAATATTGGTGGTCATTCGAATGCCGTCCCAGCGCCAGCACGATGGGAATGTCCATGGATTGCGCCAGTTCATATGTATAGATCAGATCATCGATCGAATTGCTTTCGAACATGATATGATTCATGCGCTTGGTGCCTGGAAGGCCATAGGCGATCACATGCTGACGTTCGCGACCGGTGGTGTGCACGAACGCAAGCTCCGTCACCTTGCCGGGGCTGAGTTCAGCCTTATATTCGACATCGCCCTGCATGCCCAATAGTCGATAGAAGCTTAGAAATTCCGGGATGTTGGCCCCCGCGATCTGGCAATGGCCCAGCCCGGCCGCGCCGGTCACGAACTGGCCATACATCCTCCGTCCCGAATGGAACGGCTTGTTGAACTCGACGAGGGGACCGTGGAAAATCTCGATCGGATGACCGTCGGGATCTTCCAGCTTCATCAAACGAAGGACTCGCCGCGCCTGCGCTTCCTCTTTCGAGCAGATGCGGTGCCGTACGCCCGCATCGTTCAAGCGGCGGGCCATTTTTTCGAATTCCTCTTCATCAGCGACCCGCAGTCCCAAAGCTGTGACGTCGTCGAGGGAATCTTCTTCCAGGATCAACCGGTGATGCCAAAAATCCATGCGAAGAAAGGTTTCGGCCGAAGTTTCGCCATCGACGACCTCCAGTCCGAGAAAATCGCCCGCATAGGCCCGCCAGCGCGGCATGTCCTTCACGCCAAGCACCAGATAACCAAGCTCCGTCACACCGTTCATTGCTTTATTCCCGTGTCCCTGCCCTAAGCGCCGCGTGTCGATTATTTTCTGGAGAATATCTTGCGAGAGGGAAGTCGGTCTACCCTTCTCCCCCGCCTTGCGGTCAGTCGAATCAGATCGACGAGGTTCCTCCGTCGACCTTCAACTCCATTCCATTTACGTAACTTGAATCATCGCTTGCCAAGAAAAGAGCGACCCCCGCAATCTCTTCCGGCGTGCCCATTCTTCCTCGCGGGATCATGGCTTCAAAGGCCGCCTTCATATCCGGGTCCTTCATCACCTCTTCCTGCGTCGGCGTAAAGACCTGGCCCGGACTGAGCACGTTCACGCGAATATCGCGCTTCGCGAGATCGCTCACCCAGCCGCGCGCGAAAGCGTGGAGCGCCGCCTTGCTCGCCGCATAGACCGACCAGCCGGGCCAACCTTTGACCGAAGCTATAGAGCCCGTCATCAGGATCGACCCGCCATCGTTGAACAGGGGGATCGCCTTGTTCACGGTGAACAGCGTGCCCCGCGTGTTGAGATTGAACTGTCTGTCATAATGGTCCAGCGTGATCTCTCCGATCGGCATGGGCTCGCCCATGCCGGCGCTGGCATAGAGTATGTCGATACTGCCCTTTTCGCGCTGCACGACATCATATAGATGATCGAGATCATCCAGATTTGTTGAATCGGCTTTGATGCCCGTCACGTTACGGCCGATTTCCTGGACTGCTTCCTCCAGAAGATCCTGCCGCCGGCCAGTGATGAAGACATAAGCCCCTTCTTCAACGAAAAGCTTTGCGCTCGCCAAGGCCATGCCACTCGTCGCACCCGTCACAACCGCAACTTTGCCATCAAGTTTACCCACAACTCACCTCTCAAAAACAATTGGCAGCTTTCGACCCCTGCTCCCGACAGAATTGGCTTCGGGAACAAGATCAATTTTCGAAAATAGTTATGTTTACTCGTTGCCAATCCTCGAAAGAGAGATTTGCGTCTTGCTACGAATAAACTTATAGAAATTTTGATTATATGATTGGACCAATGGCCGATTTTCATATTGGTCCGCGACCGTCGAAGCGACAGCCACTCATCGACGAGCGGTCATTCCACCGTCGACAACATAGTTCACACCGGTTAAGAAGCTTCCGCGATGCGACAGCAGCAGTGCAGCAACCTCGACAATGTCATCGATCATGCCCATGCTTCCCAGCGGTACGGCCCGGCGCCAATCGTCATCGGACATGGGAAATTGCTTGCGCTGCTCATCCGCGTTCAGCGTTGAGACAGGGCCGGGCGAAATCGCATTGACCCGGATGCCGATCGGCCCCAATTCGACGGCCAGCGTACGCGAATAATAATCCAGCGCCGCCTTTGCGGCCCCATATTGCGCGGCGAAGGGAAAGGCCATCGTAGCGGATACCGATGACATGTTGAGGACCGCGCCGCCCTGGGATTGCCGGAGCGCAGGAAGCACGGCATTGGTGAGACGGACCGCAGCCATGAGATTGAGCGCAAGGCTATTTTGCCATTCCTCATCCGGGATCGCCGTCACGCCATCCAGAAAGATAGGCGACCCGCCTGCGTTGTTCACCAGGATTTCAAGTCCGCCCATCGCATCCAGCGCCTGGCGCGCGACAGCCTCAACCCCTTCCGCGACACTGAGGTCGCCCGTGACCAAGATTGCCTTCTGGGGCGTGGATTCGCTGCGGGAACGTCCCGCGACCACCACCTGCGCGCCCCCGTCGAGAAGGCGTTGCGCTATCCCTGCGCCAATACCCTGCGTGCCCCCGGTCACAAGAGCGCGACGACCGCGAAATTCCGTCGAAAGATCAAGCTTATCAGCCATGAATGCTGCCTTCGCCAAAGCGGATCGCCGGCAATTTCCGAACGGATGTCCAGATCGACGATCATAAAACGTATCAGTGATCCGTTTATGTGAACAACTGATCCGCTTGTCAAGAGTCCGCTTTGATTGATATTATCCGCGGACGAAATAGAGTCGCTGGTCGAAGCAGAGAGGTTGCTCAATCCATCTAGCCTGTTCAGGCCCAGAATGTGTCGGGGACGAAGCAATGGATTGCACGCGATTCCAAAGAGCTGGACAGACCATAAGCGCCCAGATTGCACGGGGATCCCATCATGCAGCTTCCGGTTTCGGTACGCTACTCAAAAGAAAAGTCTTTCCAACAGCAGCTCGTGGATCAAATCCGAGATTTGATTTCATCGAAAGTCCTGCAGCCTGGAGATCAGATTCCGTCCAGCCGTGAAATGGGAGACTTGCTCGGCCTTTCCCGGCGGACGGTCGTGCTTTCCTATGAGCGACTGATCGATGAAGGGTTGATCGAAACACGGCCAGGTCATGGCACCTTCATATGCAATCAATTGCCCAGCCTGGGCATCCGTATTCCTCCTCCGCCAAAGGTTGCTGAGTCCAGCGTCAATATTCTTCCCGAGGTGCAGCAAAGGGTTGAAGGGATGAACCTCTTTCAACCCTTTGGCGAACGGTTGCCTTATGATTTTCGCATCGGCAGACCCGATCCGCATCTTTTTCCGCGAAACCATTGGCGCCGCCTGGCTTCAGAACATCTTGATACCTTTACCAAAATGGCCATCGACTACACTCCGCCGGCGGGCCACTTACTGCTGAGGGAAGCCATCGCTCACCATTTGCGCGTGACAAGGGGCATAGTATGCCGCCCGGAGCAGGTGATCATAACGGCCGGCGCGCAGGAAGGACTCAACCTCGTCGCCCGCTTGATTGGCATTCATGACGAGGACGTTATCGTCGAGGACCCATGCTATAACGGCGCCGCGCAGGTGTTCCGCAGCCTGGGGGGCAAGCTGTATCCCGTCGCCGTGACCAGGGATGGGATCGACACGGACGCCTTGCCCGAGAAGGGCGCGCGCCTCGCCTACGTCACGCCATCGCATCAGTTCCCTTTGGGCGTGACCATGTCCTCCGACCGCCGCATGGCGTTGATCGCATGGGCCCGGAAAAGCGGCACATTGGTGATCGAGGACGATTATGACAGCGATTTCCGGCACAATTCAACGCCGCTCATGGCCTTGCAGGCGGCAGGTCCTGAATGCGTGGTCTATCTGGGAACATTCTCCAAGTCGATCGGCCCCGGTCTGCGGCTGGGCTATGCGGTCTTCCCCGAACATCTCGCTGAGCCGGCGGCCGCCATCAAATCAGTCATGAACAATGGGCATCCGTGGCTGGAACAATCCATCATGGCCCAGTTCATCAGTTCCGGCGCCTTCGAACAACATCTGGGACGCATGCGCAAAAATTACCTCGAAAGGCGAAGCGCCGTCATCGCGGGAATTGCCGCCGCCTTTCCGGATACGGAGACAAGCGGATATGAAGGCGGCATGCATCTGGTCTGGAAGACCAGCCCGAAATTCGAACCTGCATTCGATCTACAAACGGCGGCCCGCAAGCTGGGCGTGGGAATCTACAGCCTGGCTGGCAGCCCGACGTGCCAGATCGTGCCAAGCCCCGATCACGATCGCCTTATCTTGCTTGGATATGCCTGCCTGACCCCTCAACAGATCGGCTCCGCGATCGATCTGCTCAAACGGGTGGTTCACGACCAATCCGGATCGGATGGAGGTAGCTGTCCAGCCTAGACCTGTCTGCGCCTTATCGCGCCAACATCCTATCGGCCGCATGATTGGCGCCGACAAAGCCAAATGTCATTGAAGCCCCGAGCGTGCTGCCGGGTCCGGGATAGGTATCGACGAACAGCGAACCGGTCGTATTGCCGGTGGCATAGAGCCCCTCGATGGGATCGCCCGACATATCCAGAACGCGGGCGCATTCATCGACACGCAAGCCCCCCTTCGTGCCAAGGTCGCCAAGCTCCACCTTTATGGCATAAAAGGGCGCCTTCTCGATCGGGCCGAGATTGGGATTGGGGCCCGCGCCGCTGTCCCCGAACGCCCTGTCGAACAGGAAATCGCCGCGATGGAACTCCGGGTCCTTTCCGGTCCTGGCATAGTCGTTCATGCTGCGCACGGTTGCTGCCAAGGCATCGGGATCGATTTCGATTTTGCGCGCCAGTTCCTCGATCGTACCGGCGCGATAGATGATGTTGTCCAGATATTCGGGCGGAAGCCTTTTGTCCGGACAGAGCCATCCGGGCAGGAGGTTGCTGACATTATATCTGTGACGGTAGCGAGCGTCGAAGACCATCCAACAGGGCAGGTTCGCGCCCGTCTTCCTGTGATCCGCGATCATTGCATGACCGAAGCGATCATAGGAGCAGGCTTCGTTGACGAAACGTTTGCCCAACCGGTTGACGCAGACCGATCCGGGCCGCGCGCGCTCGAATATCAACTGGCCGGCGGGCTCACGCAAATTGTTCTGGGCTGGAATGGAAAAGGACGGACACCACCAGGAATTTTCCATATTCTCTATGGCCGCCCCGATCTCCTGTCCCGCCCGGATCGCGTCCCCTTCATTCCCGCCCGGTGGGGTCAGGGAGTTGGCCACCTTCGTGTGGACGGAGTGATATTGATCCCGCATCGCCTGGTTCTGGTCGAACCCGCCTGCGGCCAGCATCACCGCTCCAGCCGCTATCACCCGATGATTGCCATTATGGTTGACGCGAATTCCGGTAACCCGATTGCCTGTCCTTTCCAGCCCGACCAATGCTGTATTGAGGAGCAGAGGGATGTCACGGTCCACCATCGCCTTTCGCATATAGCCGACGAAAGCGCTGCCCATCGACAGCCGACTGTCGCGCGGGGTTCTGAGGCGCCAGCCAAGATCGGCCCAGTAGCCCCCGACCAGCTTGAAACCCTCCCGCATCCAGCCTTTCCCGCGATTCATCAGCGGTCCAAGCGCATTCAGCCCCAACTGATAGCGGCCCGCGACAAAGAAGCCCGGATAAGCTGAACGCATGCGGTGGAATTCCAAGCCCAGCGGCTTGGCGATATAATCTCTGGGCGAAAGCTGCCGCCCGGACACCGCCCCTTCCTCTTCGGAGAAATAGTCCGGCACGCTTTCCAGCATGAACAGGTCCGCGCCAAGCGACATGGCATATTCCGCCATGGCCGGCGCGTTGTCGATAAATGCGCGGAACTTGTCGTCGTCGCCCTGCCCCCTGGTGATCGCCCGCAGGTAAGTCAGCGCCTTCTCGGGCGTATCCACGCCCTTGAGCCAGCGATGGTTGGGAATCCAGATTCCACCGCCCGAAAAGGCGGATGTGCCCCCATAATGCGAGCATTTCTCAATGATCAGGGGCTTCAACCCGCGATCATGCGCTCGCAAAGCGGTCATCATCCCGCCCAGCCCGGAACCCACCACGACAATGTCTGCCGAAGTCGCCTGCTCCATATGAATCCGCCCCCCTTGATTATTGTCGCATTGTCATGGCCGGGCAGAGGGCATGGGACGTCCTCGCCTCTCGTTGATCAACCGCCGGCGGAGACGGTTCCGCCCACATTCAGACCGCGTTCGCGGGCCATGGTGAGCGCGGTATCCTCGATCATGTCCTCCTGGCCGCCGATCATCTTCTTGCGGGCCAGTTCCATGAGGATGTCGCGGGCAGGAACACCATATTTGCGGGCGCAATCCTTCGCGAGATAAAGGAAGGTGGAATAGACGCCCGCATAGCCCAGCGTGATCGCATCCCGATCCGCGCGCGGCGGTTGCGGCATGATCGGCAGAACCCGGTCCTCCGCCACATCCATCAGCTTGAAGACGTCGATGCCGGTCTCAATGCCCATTCGCTCGCCAACGGCGGCGAACAGTTCCAGCGGCGTGTTGCCCGCGCCCGCGCCCAACCCTGCTGCCGATCCATCGATGCGATCGGCCCCCGCGGCAACGGCCGCAATCGAGTTAGCCACGCCCATCCCCAGATTATGGTGGCCATGAAACCCGATCTGCGTGTCAGGCTGCAGGACCGAACGCAGCGCCGAAATCCTTTCGGTCACTTCGCCGGGCAACATATAGCCCGCACTGTCAGTGCAGTAGATGGTGGTGGCGCCATAACCTTCCATCAGCAGGGCCTGCCCGACCATGGTTTCGACCGGCGCCATATGGGCCATCATCAGGAAACCGACAGTGTCCATGCCAAGCTTCCGGCCAAGACCGATATGCTGCTCGGTCACGTCCGCCTCGGTGCAGTGCGAGGCGACATGCACGCAGCCAGCGCCGCAATCGGCCGCCATCTTCAGTTCGTCGAGCGTGCCGATACCCGGCACATGCAGCACGGACACCACCGCATTCTTCATCCGCGAGGCGACGGCAGTGATATATTCCCTGTCGCTGTGCAGACCGCGGCCATAGTTGAGCGACGAACCGCCCAGCCCATCGCCATGCGTCACCTGCAATAACGGCACGCCGGCCGCATCGAGCCCGGTCGCGATGTCGACCATCTGCTCGACCGTGATCTGGTGGCGCATGGAATGCATGCCGTCCCGAAGGCACATGTCATGCAATTTCACCTTGCGACCGCGGACTTTGGTCTCTTCGCTCATCAGACAGACTCCTCGGTCGTGGGTTCGAGCGTCAGTTTGCCGCTCATGATCTCGTTCGCGAACATCTCCGCGGTGCGCGCCGCGGCGGCCGTCATGATGTCCAGATTTCCAGCATATCTGGGCAGGAAGTCTCCCAACCCCTCCACTTCCAGGAACAGGGAAACCTTGCGTCCATCGAACAAGGGACCATTGTTCAGCCGATAACCCGGCACATATTTCTGAACCTCCTTGACCATCTCGTGCACGGAGCGGGTAATCGCCTCGCGATCGGGCTCCCCCTCCGTCTCGCAATAAACCGTGTCGCGCATCATCAGCGGCGGCTCCGCCGGATTGATGACGTTGATCGCCTTGCCCGCCTTCGCCCCCCCGACCCTGGCGACCGCGCCGGACGTGGTGCGCGTGAATTCGTCGATATTCTTGCGCGTGCCGGGACCGACCGACTTCGAGGCCACCGTCGCGATGATCTCGGCATATTCGACGGGCTGCACGCGGCTGACCGCATATACCATCGGGATCGTCGCCTGACCGCCGCAGGTGACCATATTGACGTTCATCACCTTGCGTCCGACCAGTTCGTCCAAATTCGCGGGCGGCACGCAATATGGCCCTATGGCGGCGGGCGTGAGATCGATCATCAGCACGCCAAGCGCATTGAGCTTGCGGCTGTTTTCCGCATGGACATAGGCCGAAGTCGCGTCGAAGGCGATCTGGACGCCATCGGCCACGACATGCGGCACAAGGCCATCAACGCCCTCCTCGGTCGTTTTGAGGCCAAGTTCGCGCGCCCTGGCAAGGCCAGCCGACGTTGGATCGACGCCGACCATCCAGATCGGCTCCAGCACATCGGATCGCAGCAGCTTGTACAGCAGATCCGTGCCGATATTCCCCGGCCCGATAATGGCGCATTTGATTTTGCTCACCTGAGAGCTCCGTTATTTGAGGCCGCTGCTCTGATGCCGCTTCTTCGTCGCACTGAATGAAGCAGCCTGTGAACAGGGCGGTTTACGATTGAGAGACCATCAACTATCGGCCGCCAGCTCACGCGAAGCGAAGCGAGCACGATCCGATCCCAAGAACCTTCATTTCGAGGCTATCCCCGCGATCGACGGAAACGAGCGGCCCAAGCGAGCCGGAAAGAACGACTTCTCCTGCAAGGAGCGGCACTCCCAGCCTGCCCAGCGTATCGGCCAGCCAAGCGACCGAATTGAGCGGCGATCCCTGTACGGCGGCGCCCACCCCTGTCGAGGCCAGTTCGCCGTTCTTGAGGACGACCATGCCCGCGAGCGCCAGGTCAACTTCGCGCGGATCGACCTTGTCATGGCCAAGAACGAAGACGCCACAGGATGCATTGTCAGCCACAGTATCGAGAATCTTGATGTCCCAGCGCTGAATCCTGCTGTCGACAATCTCAAAACAGCAGCGCACATGGTCAGTCGCGCGCAGGACGTCGTCGGGCGTTATTCCCGGTCCACTGAGATCGGACTTCAGGATGAAGGCGATCTCTGCTTCCGCCTGGGGCTGTATCAGGGAATCCAGTTCGATCACGGCGCCATCGTCAAAGGCCATTCCCGATGTGAGTTGCCCGAAATCAGGCTCGAAAACGCCAATGGCGTCCTGCACAGCCTTCGAGGTGACGCCGATCTTCTTGCCGATGATCCTCTCACCCGCATCGACCCGGCGCTGCACCATGCGGGCCGCGATATGATACGCATCTTCGATCGTCAGGCCTTCGACGCGGTCGCGCAAAGGCGGCAGTGTCGAGCGAGTAACGAACGCATCGTAGAGCGCGTCGCCATGATATTGAATAGTCTTGGGATCAATGGTCATAATGCTGCCATTTCAAGCCGCGTTTGCGGTATAATAAATTAACGATCAATCCAGAACCCGCGAATGTCGGACACTTCCGATCCAAGGCGCAGGATGGTCGAGACCAGCGTCTGATGGATAGGATGCGGCACGTAAGCGCGGGCGGAGTCGAAATTATCGAACGTCAGCACCATGCCATAGTCAAACGCCTTGTCAGGGCCTTCCCAATCCACCTCGGACGTGCGGGGGCCGTGCTTGACCGACAGGACGCCCGGTATTTCCCGCTGCGCTTCCACCGCCGCGACAAGTTCTCCCATCTTCTCGACATGGGAAGGGTCGCTCAACACCCAGAAGACCGTCAGGATATGCTTGGCTTTATCGTTCGACACCATCTCGATCCTTCATCCTTGATCATGTTCGCGGCCCGTGGATGCAGGCCCCCGCGCCTGTTTCAGCAGTCCATCCAGAACCAGCGGATGTCGTCCCCGACATAATAGATCGTTCCCACGAGCTGCTGGTGCAGCGGGTGCGAGGGATAGGCCCGAACCGCCCCGATGCCATCGAAAGTCACCAGCATCGCATAGCCGAAATCCTTGTCAGGGCCTTCCCAATCGACCTGAGCGGTCCTTGGGCCGTGCTCGATGGCGAGAACGCCCGGAATCCGGACCTGTGCTTCGATCGCGTCGACGAGTTCTCGCAAATGCTCTTCATTGCCCGCCTGGTTCACTTTCCAGCATGCCATCAGCATGTGCTTCGCGTCGGTGGAAGATGTCGTCATGCCTGTTTTCCTTATGATGTTGCGGGGAGCGCGGGAGCATTGGCGGCAATGGCAATTGCCGCGCCATCACTGCGGGGGTCCGCGCCCGCCTCGATCTTCCCGTCTTCCATGAGGATCGCATGGGCGTGCCCCATCATCTCGTCATGCCTGGGAACGGACTTCACGCTGTAGCCACAGCGCACGATCTCGTTGATCACCTGCTCCCCGAAATCTTCCTCGATATGGAGCTGATCATCCGCGTCGCCGGGATAAATCTGCCCGCTCAGCACGCGCGGCGCGGCCACCGCTTCGGCCGGGCCATCCCCGTTCAGGACGCGCAGCAGCACTTGAACGGAGGTCTGCGGCTGCCCCTCGCCACCCATCGTCCCGAAAACGAGCCAAGGCTTCCCTCGTTTGAGCGCCATCGAGGCCATCAGCGTGTGCACCGGCCGCTTGCCCGGAGCCACGACGTTGACGTGGCTCCTGTCCAGCGAGAAATAGGACCCGCGGTTCGCCATGACCACGCCCGTGCCGGCCGGCACGAAGCACGAGCCGAAGGGGTGATAGAGGCTCTGGATCACCGAACATGCGTTGCCCCACCTGTCCACGGTGCAAAGATAGACCGTATCGCCTTCCATCGGCGCAGCGCCGCCGCGTGGCAGCGCTCCGGCATTCTCGGCAAGCCAGCGTGCATGGTCGAGGCTGGTCAGCCTGTCGACCGGAACGGGGACATGCGCGGGATCGGCAACATAGCTGTTGCGGTCGAGATAGGCGAGGCGCTTCGCCTCCAGAAAGGCGTTGAGCTGCCTGGCGGTGCCCGGAGCGGAACGTCCGCCCTCGATCAGCGAAAGCAGGTTAAGGATCTCGATAGCCGCGACGCCCTGGCTGTTCGGCGGCGTGGTAAGCACCTCCAGGCCATCGAAGCGGGTCTTCACAGGCTCCACCCAGAGCGTGGCATGCGTCCTGAGATCCTCTGCGGTGAGCATGCCCCCCGCCTCAGCGATGCCCTTGGCGATCTGCGCGCCAAGATCGCCGGAGTAGAAGTCGGCAAAGCCGGCATCGGCCAGGCGATCGATCGCGTCGGCCAGGTCGGGCTGGCGGAAGATGGAGCCTGCCGGCAAGAGCGCGCCATTGACGACAAAGGATTTCGCAAGCGTCGGATCGGTCGGGAGCAGGTCCGCGACCTTATCCATCCAGCCGGACATCCGGAGCGTGATTTCCACGCCCTCGCGCGCCGCCTGGGCGGCAGGGCGAAGCAGGTCGGCTACCGGCATCGTGCCGAAACGCTTCATTGCGTCATGCCATCCGGCGGCCGCCCCCGGCACGGCAAGCGACATCGGTCCTTTGACGGGAATCTGCGAAAGCCCGCGTCGCGCGAATTCCTCCGGCGTCGCGGTGCGCGGCGCTCCGCCCGAGCCGTTGAGGCAATGAACCCGTGCGGTTGCCGCGTCGTAATAAAGCATCCAGATGTCGCCGCCCACACCGCACATATGGGGATAGCAGGCCCACAGCATGGCGTTGGTGGCCAGCGCCGCGTCAAGCGCGTTGCCACCCGCGGCGAGCACGTCCCGTCCGGCCTGGCTCGCCCGCCAGTGCGGCGAGGCCACGGCCGAGTTCGGGGTGTCCGATTGCCCCGAATGGAAGGTCATGACATCTTCTCCAGGAAGCTGACGACCTGCTTCACGAAATCGTCGGAGCGCTCAAGCTGCACCCAATGGCCGCAATTGCCGAAGCTGTGCAACTGCGAGGTCTTGATCGCGCGATGCACGCGGATCGCCAGTTCGAGCGGAAGCACCCGGTCGTCGCGGCCATGCAGGATCAGCGTCGGGGTGGTGATGGCTTCCAGTTCGGCTTCGGACGAGACCCGAAAGACGGTCTCGCCCTGATCGTTCTTGACGACCGGCACCGGATGCGGAGACTTTTTCGCTTCCGGATCAATGCTCTGCGCGTGACGGCGTTTGAGCATCTCGGGAGTCAGCAAGGCGGGATCGAATGGGAAGATGCGCAGTATCTCTTCCAGCTTCTCGATCGTGCCGTCATAGACGGATGCCAGTTTATGCGCCTCGCTCATCGGAATGTCGCCGGCAGCCGAGCCCATCAGGATCAATGCCGACGTGCGGCTGGAGTCGCGCAGCGATGCGGCCATCGCGACCATGCCGCCGAACGAATTGCCGACCAGCGGCGTGCTGGCGATGCCAAGCGCATCCATGAACGCGAACAGGTGACCGACCCAGAAATCCATGTCATATTGACCGTCCGCCTTGCGCTCCGTCGCCCCGAATCCCGGTATGTCGAGCGCGATGACGCGGCGGTGCTGCGCCATCACGGGGATAAGCCCGGCCCAGTTCTCCCAGGCCGAAACGCCCGGACCCGAACCATGGAGAAGGATGATCGGCTCGCCGCGGCCGGCATCCAGATAATGCGTGCGAAGACCGTCCGCGACAATGCTGGCGCCGGCCGCCGGGTTCCGCGGGTCGAAACTTTTCCCCTGATCCATATCTCTATCCTTGAAAATCTTCCGGCTTCTTCTCAGACCGGCTTGGGCCACTGGGAGACCAGCTCGAAGACCCCGGTCTGGTAGACCGGATCGAGCAGGAACGAGCCTTCCGGCGGGGACGCGATCGACTCGCCTGGAACGAACTTGCCGGTCCGATGCCCTTCCATCCCGATGCGGACGAGCTTGGCAATGTCGCGCTTGATGTCGTCCGTGTCGAATTCGCAGATCGCCAAATTCTGCGGCAGATCTCCCACCAGCCGGGGCAACTGCACCTTGCTGGGCCGGTAGAAACTGCACGCGATGAGGCCGGGCGCCGTGGTCATTTCCTCGACATGCGGCCCCCACCAGGCGTCGACGATCGGCTTCGCCTCTTCGGACGTCGGTGAGCCGAAAACCATCATGACGTGCTTGCGTGCCGGCGGCAGGGCCGGAAGACCCTCGCCCGGCGACTGATTGCCATGATCGTCCGGGAACTCCCGGTCCAGTTCATATACGCACGACTGGAAACCGGGATGCAGTTCGAACGTGCCTTCGCGCGGCGGGGGAAGCCGTTTGGTCAGGCTGCTGGCCCACAATGTCCTGAACGCGCCGGCCAAGTCGTCGGTGTCGAACTCATAGATCGCCATGGTCTTCGGCAGCTTGACCGTCAGCCGCGGCAGTTGAGCCTCTGCGGGTTTGAACAACTGCGCAGAGATGAGGCCCGGAAGCGTGCACATCTCGATGAGATGGGTTTCGTACCAGCGGGCCACCTCTTCCTCGACTTCATCCGAAGTAGGCCCACCGTAAACCATATAAACTGTCTTGGCGCTCAAGAGAAATCTCCTTCAAATCCGGATGTCTTCATTATCGCCACCGTTCAGGCCTTGACCTCAAGGTGAAAACCGTTCCCGGGCGGAATCTGGCCGATCTCGATGATGTTCCCGTCCGGGTCCTGACCATAGACCGAGGCATTGCCCCCTCCGAAATGCAGCGGGGAAGGATGCACGAACCTCATGCCCAGAGCGGACAGGCGCTCATACTCGGCGTCAATATCGTCGACATCGACCATGAAGTGCGTATAGCCGAAGTCGTAGGGCTTGCTGGGCGCAAGCTTTTCGCTCTCCGGCGACCGCCATTCAAATAATTCGATGTAGCAGTTCGTTGTCTTCATCATCAAAACGCGCGCCACGGGATTGGGAACCCCAACGACAAGCGCGCCGACCGGATAGTCCTCAAAGCGCATTTCTTCACCGACCGCTTCAAAGCCGAACGCCTTTTCATAAAAGTCCCTCAAACGATCCAGATTGGACGTGTGGATGCCGACATGATGAATGCCCCGGATCATGCGGCGCAACCCATCCACGCCATATCCGGATGCCGCGGAAGCTCGGAATGGACCCGGCCAGGCCTTGCTCTTTTCATTATTCGATCTCCTCTCGGTCCCATCGTCACCCGAACCGCCCGCCTTCCGATTTCATCAGGTCGAAAGACCGAGCCGCGTCGCTATGTGACTCATTTCTTCCGATGCGCCCTGCGGGACGATATAATTTTGGGTGTCGACCACCTCGTCGAAATGGTCGGCAACCTCCTCCGGGCTCGGCGCCACGCCCAATTCGGGCGCGATCCAGCCACCGGTCAGACCCAGGAAAACGCGGCCAAACCATCCAGCGCCAGCAGCCAGGATCAAGCCTGTCCGGTCGCACTGCGCGGAACAAAGATAAAGGACCAACGGGCTTACCGCCGCGACGGACTTGTAAGGCGAAAGCGCCGCGTCCGGGCCGGCATGGCTTTTATCCTTCAGGCCCGGAATCGGGTTTGCCGCAGCCGTCATGGAGGAACCCCCCGCCTGAGGATGGATCGCGTTGACCAGAATTCCGTGCTCCCTGCCCTCCGCAGCAAGCGCGCGCGTCATGCCGACGATCCCGGCCTTGGCCGTAGCATATTCGCTGTAGCCCTGCTCCGGGAAGACACCGCCGGCGGACCCGGACATGACGATCCGGCCATAACCTTTTTCCTGCATGATCGCCCAAGCCGACTGGGTCACGCAGAAAGCTCCCTTGAGATGCACCGCAAGAACATCCTCAAAATCTTTGAGGGCCATGTCGGCAAAATCGCCCGCGCGCACATTGCCGGCGTTGTTTATGAGAATATCGACAGTCCCGAAATGCTCCACCGCCGTGGCGACGATAGCCCCTCCACCTTCGCGCGTCGCGACCGTGTCATAGGAAGCAACGGCTTTTCCACCCGCCCGAACGATCTCCTGAACCACCGCATCCGCTGCGGCGCAATCGATGTCGTTGACCACGACCGCGCCACCACGCCGAGCGATGTCGATGCAGTAGCCACGGCCAAGATTGCGCCCGCCCCCAGTGACGATGGCAACCTGCCCGGTGAATTCAAGCTGCGACATGATCACACCGTAAAGCCCACGCACAGTCGACCAGCGCAAACGCCTGCAACATCGGGTCGCAAACTGATTGCGAAGCGGTTCCGACAAGATATTCGACGCAGTCTGAAGCGTCGCTTGGAGCGACAGACTTCAGTCGATGCGGCATTGATCCAGAAAGGGTCACGCTATCCTCCCCCACAAACGGCCATGATGCGTTGACAGCAATGGCCGGTCACACGGGCAAATGGCCGCTACCGCCACTTTGCGATCGTGTATCCATTGTTTTCTAGGCTGACTCTTTAGGGAGCGCTTGCTCCAATCCGGGAATTTGGAGTTGGTCCAGGCGAGCCAGGTGAGATGCACGCCATCCCGCCACACCCTTTCGAACCATAAGGCCGCTCCCTTCAAATTGATGGCCGAACTCAGGGCTGCCAGTTCGCTCCCCGCGCCGTTTGCCCGATCCCCGGATTGAAGCTGTTGCCGGGGTCAAGCGCGCGATAATGGCTCTCCAGCGCGGGCTTGGCCTTGTAGAGATGACCGACATTATGCTCGGCCGGATATTCAGCGCCGCGCCGGTCGAGGATTTCGAGCATCTCATGCTCGAGTGCCACCGGATCGGCACCTTTCGCCACGATATAATCCTGGTGAAACACATGGCAGAAGAAATGGCCGTAATAGAGCGTCTTCACCAAATGCTTCTCTATGGCCGTAGGCAGCACCTCAAACCATTCGCTATCATTGCGGCGCAGCGCGACATCGAGCGCGATGATATCTTCGACTGTCCTGCTGTTGACCGCGCGATAACGGACCGCCGCGCCCGCTACCGCGAAGCGGTGCAGAAAGGCTTTTTCCGCCTCTGCCTTAGTACATTCGAAGAAATCGCCGTCGCCATTTGGGTAGCGCGCCTCCAGATAAGCGCGCGCTTCCGCAATCCCGTCCGCGCCGATCTTCAGGATCAGATGATGTTCGTAACCATCCCGAAAGTCCCACATGCGTCTGGGCAGATGATCGGGAAACAGCCGACCGCTCATCTGAAGGATATGATCGCTCATGCGCCGCGGCAGCAGCGGAAGCTTGCGCGCCCACTCATCGACGCGGGCCTTCAGGGCGAATAGCGAAGGCAGTCGCGCGGTTCCCAGCCGTTCGATCGCGATCACCATGTCCTTGCCATATTTTGCCGCAAGGTCGAAGGCGTCCCGGTGGATATATTCTCCCGCGATGGGCAAAGTCTGGAAATTCTGCAGAATTTCCCGCCTGATCCGACCCAGGTCGTTCGTGCTGTTGGTGCCGATATAGAATGTCGCCGTATCGGCTTCTTTGGGAAAGGTATCGAGCCGCACGGCCATCAACGCCACTTTCCCCGCGCTTCCCGACGCTTCGAAAAGCCGGCTCGGGTCGGCATTGAATCGCGCGGGCGTCGCCTCGCCCACCTTGCGAACATGGGCGGAATAATCATGGTCCGAAGCGCGACGGACCGCATCGTGCAAAATATCCGCATTATCGAACCCGCCGGCCTCGACGCGACGAAGCATCTCTTCAGGATCGCTGCCCAGCCTGATGCCGAGGTGGTTGACCAGTTGCAGCTCGCCCTCTTCGTCGATCCGCGCATAGAGCGCGAGTTCAGTATAGGCAGGCCCTCGCTGGACCAGCGCACCGCCCGAATTGTTGCAGATGCCCCCGAATACCGAAGCGCCGATGCACGAGGATCCGATTACGGAATGCGGCTCGCGACCATGGGGCTTGAGCGCATCCTCCAGCTCATAGAGCGTCGCGCCCGGCATACACACGACCTGGCGTCCTCCAACGATCAGATGAATGCCCTTCATGCGCAGGCTATTGATAAGAACGACGTCGCGATCATAGTCGCCATAGGGGGTCGAGCCGCCCGTCAGGCCGGTATTCGCCGCCTGCATGATGATGATGACGCCGGCCTTCACGCACTCCTTCAGCGTTCGCCATAATTCGACGAGATTGCGCGGCCTCACGACAGCGAGCACGGCACCCTCGCCATAACGATAACCGGTCGTAAAGCGCCGCGTGCAGGACTCGTCCGTAAAGACTTCATGGGCGCCGACGATCGATCGCAATGCATCGACCAGGTCAGCACGAGCAGATTTTGAGTCCGTCATATCGATAAACTATCCTGTCTGCACGATGGTCACGACAAATACGGGTGGGCATCAATGCCTTGCAGCCTTCGCAGCGGCTCCGTTGCCCAAGGGGCGTCTCAGTCCCACTGCTGCGAAAGAGTGTCAATTTGTCCGGTGAGACTTATTGTCCTGGGTCCAGAAGCGATACCGATTGACCCGCAGTCTCCGCGCGGAATAGTCGGTTGCCGACGAAAAAATGGATTAAATCGATGGCAAAATATATTCACACCATGATCCGCGTGCTTGAAGAAGAACGATCGGTCGCCTTTTACAAAGCGGCCCTCGATCTCGACGTGGCGGACCGATTCCCGTTCGACGGTTTCACGCTCATCTACCTACGCAACCAGGAAAATGACGTGGAAATCGAACTCACCGTGAATCACGACCGAACCGAGCCTTACGACCTTGGCGATGGATATGGCCACGTCGCCGTCACGGTCGCAGACCTCGACGCGGCCCATGCGCGGATGGATGAAGCCGGCATCAACCCGCTGCCGATCAAGGAATTCTTCAGAGACGGCTCCTTGATGGCGCGATTTTTCTTTATTCAGGACCCAGATGGCTACAAGATCGAAGTCTTGCAACGCCATGGCCGATATATTTAGATGAATGGATATATCTGGATGGAATCCGAGTAAATTTCAAATGAGTGGCGTGAATTCAATTCGACCCTGCCTGAATGAAAGGGTATGTGAAAGTTCTTCCTAGAATTGAGCACTTATGTCGGCTCGATTCTGATCGCCATGACTATCGTAGCCTTCATGCCGGCATATGGGGTCAGTGCGCAAGTCGCTGGGGATACGCCCGATGCCGGAATTCCTCCGTTCTTCCTTTAGGCCGCCGGCTTGCATCAGGATCATGCTACGGCTTGTGATGCCGTTCATTGCCGGCCAGTTGGCACAGCCACGGATTGGAAGCTTCATCAGACGAAACCGGCGCTGGCCGGACTATGTCGATCGTGGAGCATCACTTAGCAGAGATATTCTGCGACATCATGCTTTCAGCTTCCTCGAAACGACATTGCGTAATCCTGCGACGCCGGGAAGATCCCATGCCCCGCTCCCCGGTTGAGAGTGGCTCCCCCACCCTATGGCAGCGATATGATGCTCCGAGCGGGGGCGCCTCTCTCGATCGCGAGAGAGTAAGCCATAGAATATCCACAGAATTTTCCGTCGTAGAGGTGGACCAAAGAGTAAAAGGGCAAGTGGTGCAATGTCATGTGACAAATCGATGTAACCTTTCAATGTTGGCGCATCAGGGGCGTCGGCTCAAAGGGAGGGCGGAATGCCAGTATATCAAAGTATGCAGCGCGTAAGATTCTCAAGCGAGGATGGCTACAACAAGTTTCAGACCATTTTTGCCAACGTCCGTCACCAATTGATGCAGTTGCCGGGCTTCCTGCATCTGACCTGGTGGGTCCATCCGGATGATCCGCGCTGGTATAATGAGGTCAGTTTCTGGACGAGCTTCGACGCGCTCAAGGACTGGCACATGGACACGTACCACAAGCACGCGAAAGAATGGGCCGTGCGCACTGGTGCGATCATGGAAGACATCATCACCAATTTTGAGTTCAAGAATGCCCGCCTGATCCGGGTATGCCCGGCCTGCGCGCATATTTCAGACACAGTCTATGACGTGAACATGGAACAGGCCGCACTGGCGGAGCCTTGCCCCAAATGCGGCTTCCACTTCCCCGTCATGAAGGAAACTGAAAATAGCACCGCCGTTTTCAAGGACGTCCCGATGCAGGTGAGCGAATAGGCTTGGCAACGGCTTTGAAAATAAAGGCCGAATTGCAGTTTTCGCTATGTTCTAGGCACCTTCTGGCCCACGGAGATAGTCGGGCCTCAAGAATGATGAAGGCTTTTAAAATGAGCAGAAATAAATTTCCCGCGCCGGCTCGCCGCAATAACCTGAAAAATTATTCGGTATCTTCCTGCATCACCTATACGGCGATGTTGCTGTCGAGCGCCACTTGTTCGTCAATCGCTTTCGCGCAGGAAGCAAGCACGGTCGCCAATAACACGGTCGACGCGAATACGACCGGCAGCGGCGATCAGTTGCATGAGATCACGGTGACCGCTCAACGGCGCGCGCAAAGTGCGCAGGACGTGCCGATCTCGGTCGCCGCGTTCGACGGCGCCCAATTGCAGGCCAGCGGCATCACCTCGGCCATTGAACTGGGACATGTCGATCCTTCGGTTAAAACGAACTTCAACCAGGGCATCGCCTTCCCCTTTTTGCGCGGCATCGGCAACATGGCTGCCGGCGTGATCGGCAATGAATCAAGTGTCGCGATCTATGTCGACGATTTCTATTATACTCGTCTATATTCCTCGATTGTCGGTCTGAACGATGTCGAGCATGTCGAAGTCCTGAAGGGACCGCAAGGCACGCTATTTGGCCGGAATGCTTCTGGCGGCGCAATCCAGATATTTACGAAGGACCCCGGCAAGAAGCTGGAGGTCAATGCAGATGTCGGATACGCCAATTATGACACATTAAGCGCCCATGCTTATCTTTCCGCGCCGCTGACCGACACCTTGTCATGGAATGTGGCGGCTGGCTGGAGCAATCAGCGCGATGGCTGGGGGCGCAGCATCGTGAATGGCCAGAAAGAATATCTGGGCAAAAATTGGACCGTGCGCTCCAAACTGCTATGGGAGCCCACGCCGACGACGCGTGTCAAGCTCGTGGGTTTCTATGCACGCCAGCAGGATGATTTCGGCCAAGAGCATGACGTGCTGAAAGGCACAGTCTCCGGTACGACGAATATAGCATCGGTGGTGCCCACCGCCACGGGCTATCCCGATCCGGTGGTGATATATCCCTCGCTTGCGGATTCGGGGGGCTTTTACGACTCGCGCAATATCTACCGCACCGATGCCGACATAGAGACGTACGGCGCATCGCTCAGGATCGATCAGGAAACCGCCTTTGCCGATCTCGTATCGATCAGCGCCTTCAAAAACTCATTTGGGTTCACCTATAATCAGATCAGTTGGGTCTCACCCAGATGGCTCGAAATTGACGTCGGCAACCGCGACAATCAGATCACTCAGGAATTCCAGATCAAGTCCAAGGCAAGTAGCCCGGTCAACTGGATTGTCGGCGCTTTCTACATGCACTATTATGCCGGGTACGATCCGGCCGTGTTCAAAGGCGACCTGACGAACTTCTTCGTGGCGCCGGGTGCGATTCAGAACCAGTACGGCTTCCAGACGGTCGACAGCTATTCGGCCTTCGGCCAGGCGACCGTTCCCCTGAACGACAGCACCAACGTGACCGGGGGCCTTCGCTATACTTACGATCGCCTGAAGGGCAAGGGCTATACCTATATCGACGATCCGGCGGTCGGCACTTATCTGGCCGGTGGCGTCTCTCGCGCCCATCACTCGTTCCAGCGCGTGACCTGGAAGGCAGCCATCGACCATCATTTTACGCCTGATCTTATGGCCTATGCTTCATACAGCCGCGGCTACAAGTCCGGCACCTACAACACCATCCCGCTCAGCGCCGAGCCGGCGGCGCCCGAAATCGTCGATGCTTATGAAATCGGCTTCAAATCGGAGTTCTTCAATCGCCGTGTCCGCCTGAACGGCGCCTTGTTCCTGAGCGACATCAAGGACCCGCAGGTCCAGACCGTCGTCGGCACCCCGCCGAACGCGGCTGCCGGCCTGATCAACGCCGGTTCGGCGCGCTCCAAGGGATTCGAGCTTGAACTGACCGCCATCCCCACTGAAGGGCTTCAACTGCGCGGCAGCGTGACGTACCTCCACGCGAGATATACCGATTTCGTCAACGCGCCGCATTATGAAGGCGGTGTTCCGGGCTCCGGCTCGCCATATCCGATCTTGACCGGGGCGACCGACATCAATGATGTTTCGATCTTCCCGACCACCTTCGACGCGACGGGCTACCGGATGCCGAACGCGCCGACCTGGAGCTTCAGCGTCGGAGCCAATTATGCGCTTGATGCGCAGATCGGCAAATTCGTGGCAGATGTGAGCCTTGCTCATACGAGCAAGTATAATTGGGGCGTTACCTACTCCTACAATGGCATCTGGCAGCGACCGATGGCGCTTGTGAATGCGTCGCTCTCCTTCACTCCTTCGTCTCTCGACAATGTGACGATCAGTTTCTGGGGCAAGAATATCGGCAATAAACAATATTACGCCTTCTCTGAGGGCAATGTTTACGGCTTTGGCGCCAGCGGCTGGCGTGGCGTTGCGGCGGCGCCGCGCACCTATGGCGGAACCATTACCGTGAAATACTGATCCCTATGCCTGGAACGCCGCTTCGGCTGACGTTCCGGGCATTTCCATGAGCGGTGAACAAATCTCTGAATGGCGAAATATCTCTCCGATCGACCGAAGCTTTGCTGTCGACTTGCCGGCATATTGGAGATTCAGAGCGGCAACACCAACGCGCCCGCGATCATGATCGCTGAGAAGGCGGCGGACATGCTCCTGGCAGATAGCTGAGCTATCCTGAAGGCCTGCGATTTTCCTAAGCTATTCTAAAAGTTAAATAAAATCTAGGGATATGACCATATGGATAGTTCCTCTCAAGCAGGTGCTCGCGAATTGGAGGGAAGGGTCGCTTTGGTGACCGGCGGGTCGCAAGGGATCGGTGCGGCTATTGCCAGGAGCCTCGCGCGGGCCGGCGCAAAGGTGATTGTGGGCGACATAGCGGACGGGAGCGCAGTCGCCCACGAAATCGGCGGCGTCGCCCGCTCGCTCGACGTGACCAGCGAGCCGGATTGGCAGGCAGCCATGCAATTTGCCCGCGAAGAGGCGGGCGGACTGGACATACTCGTCAACAATGCCGGAATATTCGGCCTCAAACCGCTTGTCGACACGACGATCGAGGAATGGCGCCGCATGCAGGCGGTGAATGTCGAAGGTGTGTTTCTGGGCTGCAAGCACGCAATCCCCGTCTTGGCCGAGAGGGTCGGAAAGTGGACGGGAGGGGCTTCCATCGTCAATCTTTCCTCGGTGGGTGGTATTGTGGGATCGGCCTACACCAGCAATTATTGCGCGTCGAAAGGAGCGGTGCGTCTCCTGACGAAATGTCTTGCCCTCGAACTCGCAACGCAGAAGATTCGGGTCAATTCGGTCCACCCCGGCCTTACCATGACCGCACTGGCGGACGAAGCGGTAGCCGCCTATTCCCAGGCCATCGGCGTAGAGGAGAGCGAGGGCCTGAAGCAAATCGCCGCGCTCAATCCCATGGGACGCGTAGCGGCGCCGGACAACATCGCGGATGGCGTCGTCTTCCTCTCTTCCGACCGCGCGGCGTTCATGACGGGCAGCGAACTGGTCATCGATGGCGGGATGACCGCGCAATGAGAGGACAGTCCAGGACAAGTTGGTCCTTCAAGGATCAGCCTATCGGGAGCGAAACATGAGCCTTGCCGCAATGCCGTTCGGCGTCATCGCCATATTCCTGATCTCGCTGGGGTCTCAGGTCGTCTCGGTATCGCTTTTGCCGCAGACCAACGGATTTGCCAACGCAAGCTGGACGATCTGCTGCGTGATCCCGTTCCTCATCTCCCTCTGGCTGATTGCCGTCATGATCCGGCAGGGCGTGGCGCTTAACGTCATCATGCCGCTGTTCGCAGCATCGGTTCCACTGGCATCGATCGCGGTGGATTATTTCGTTTACGGCAATGCCCTATCCTTTTCCAAGCTTGCCCTTCTCGTCGGGGCATGCTGCGCCATCGGCGTGGCCGGTTCCATTCAATGATCGGCGCGTCATTGAACCACGCGCCTTTCAAGACAGGAAGGATTTTACGATGAGCGACGATCTGGCCGCCCGGCTCCAACAGTTGGAAGATCGCGAGGCGATCCGCAATCTGATCTCGCGTTACGCGTTCGCCGTCGACGATCACGACTTTAATGTCCTCGCAACCCTATGGGCGCCAAATGCGCGCTACGGTTTCTACGACGAGATCCATGCACAGGGCGCCGAGAAGATCGCGGCCCTGCTCAAAGCCAATATCCAGACTGGCGGCGTGAGCTTCCATACCAACCATGACCATGTGATCGAGTGGACAGACGACAACCTGGATCTTGCCCATGGCATCCTTAGTTGCCATGCAGAAGTGACCGTCGCAAACGAACATCAAGTCAGCGGCATTCGTTATCGGGACACATATGTCCGCCTCGAGGGAAAGTGGCTCTTCGCAGAACGCCTGCTGGGGTTTCTATATTTCTCACCGGCAGAAGATTATGCTGGGCTGCTGCTGCGGGAAGAGCGGCTTCATCTGCCCGGCTTGCCGCCGATGAAGGCGCACTGGCCCCGGTCGTGAGCTTACGGGAACCGAGCAGGCGGCTATTCACCTTTCACGCGGCAGACCCAAACGCTGCGAAAGCCCGGTTTCGACAGCTTCCTATCGAGAGCATTTGG
The DNA here is from genome assembly GCF_013375535.1 of Sphingobium sp. 15-1. Classification (GTDB taxonomy): domain Bacteria; phylum Pseudomonadota; class Alphaproteobacteria; order Sphingomonadales; family Sphingomonadaceae; genus Sphingobium; species Sphingobium aromaticivastans. The sequence goes on along the minus strand of NZ_JABXJG010000001.1, from coordinate 83,761 downwards.
GTAGGAAGCTGTCCTTGCGCCCTTTCACCTTGTCACTGAGGGCCTAAACCATCGCTTCACGTCAGTGCGTCCCCTGTCAAAAACGATCTGCTGCACGGCCTTGCAAAGAAGATGCAGGCCGGGCATTGCACGGCGTCACCGCGCAATGGACGCCACGCTGGTTTACGTCGCGATTGATCCCGAGAATGCGACAGGAACAGCATGAATCGTGACAGCGCTTCGTCAAGGCGGTCTTCCGCCATGCAGATTGATAGCAGCGATGAACGGCAAACCAGGACCGCCGAAACAAGCCGTCTGCCCATAGAAACGGTGGATGTCGCGGATATTCCGGGCGGTGGCCAATTGCATCTGCTCAAATGCGGCAAGGAATTTTCCATCCAGTTCGGCCGCGACGAGTTGATGGGAAGTCAGGACCATGTGTCGGAAATGGCGCTGGCCACCCTGACCGGCGAGCGGCTGGGCAGGAAAGACGGGCATGTCCTGATAGGCGGGCTGGGCATGGGCTTCACCCTGGACGCGGTGCTGGCCTGCTGGGCTGCGGAAGCGCTTGTGACCGTAGCGGAGCTGGTTCCCCAGATCGTCGTCTGGGCCAAGGGGCCGTTGGCGCATCTGTTCAGGGGAAATCTCACCGATCCCCGCGTCAGCCTTCGCCTGCACGATGTCCATGATGTCATCGCGGAGACGCCGGATCGCTTCGACGCCATTCTGCTGGATGTCGATAATGGGCCGGACGGCTTCATCACGCCGTTGAACGACCGGCTATATTCCCATGCCGGTCTGTCGGCGGCCTATGCCGCCCTGAAGCCGGGCGGGCTTCTGTCCGTCTGGTCATCCTATGCGGACGATTGTTTTGCGGGCAGGCTTGAGGCGTCCGGCTTCGACGTCGACGAGATCATCCTGCCGGCCTATATCGGCAGCACGGAGCGCTGGCATAATATCTGGTTCGCGGCCAAGCCGGCCCACTCCATCCCACTATCGGGCGTGGAGTGACGCCTCCTCCTCCCGGCGCAGCACAGCAATGATCTTGGCGTAGGCGCGAGCCTGCTCTTCATGTTTCCTTCTCTCGACCGGGCAGATGGCGAGATCGGCATGGTTCAGCGCAGCCTGTCTGCGGCGATCGAGATAGTCGAACCGCTTCATGACTATTTCCGATGCAGCGAGGGGGACCATTGCCGGGCCATGTGGGATGCGGATCGCTTTACGGCGCCTTCGATCAGCTTGTCCTTCATCAATATGCGAAAGGCGTCGGCATCCTTAGGGTCCAGCATCACGACCCTTGCGCCACCGGAAACCAGCGCTTCCAGAGCGGATATCCGGAATGCGTGCTTGTCGCATGCGGCCTTGATGATGTCCGGCGTGGCCCAAACATTAACGACCCTGCTCATGCCGCGCCGCCTTCCACGTTGAACGGAAAGGGATTGAAGGAAACCAAGCCATCGGCATTCTCGGACCGATAGGGATGCGGGTGATTGCGGATGCGGCTGGCATATCCCTGGGCAAGCCGTTTATGGGCACGGCATGCGGCGGGGCTATGCGCGATCCGGGCGCGCAGCAATTCCTCCTGCTCGCGTTTCAGCAGATAATTCAGGTCTTCCATGGCGATGCTCCTCGGCTGGCAAGCGGGAGCACGATAGTCTCTCTGTCACGGCGAATGCTTGCAGCAAATTTCGCGCAATAATGGCTTAATAGCACGGAAGATCCTTCCCGTCTGTTGGAAAAGCGCGCAGAACCGGGAAAATTCTGTTCGGCTCGCATGAAGGCTGCTACGGAGGGTTATCGGGTCTTTTTTACGCACGATCCGACAGAGAGACTTGAGTGCTCCCGCGCAGAGGGAAGCATGCCGTGCAGGAAGATTATCTCTCTTTTAAGGTAGCGCTGGTCGCATCTGTGATAGTGCTGATTTTTCTTGGCTGGCGCATCTTTGGACGCGGCGGTTGATGCCGGCATATATTGCGCCCCGGATGCGCCGCTTGTTCCAGACCATGATCGAAGGCCTATGACGATCCAGCCCCAATCCCCCCAATCGCTCTCCAGGATTCAACAGAACTGGCTGGCCGCCAATGAACGGCGGCTGCTCAACTGGCTGTGCCACCGGATGCCGCCCTGGATAACGCCGGATCGGCTGACGGCGACGGGCATGGCGGGCGCGGTCATGATCTTCGCCGGATATGTCGCCAGCAACATCGCTTCGGCCTGGCTGCTGCTCGCCATTGCGGGCTATGCGGTGCAATGGTTCGGTGATTCCATGGACGGCAGCCTGGCGCGATACCGGCGCATCGAGCGCCCTTCCTACGGATATTTCATCGATCATAGCTGCGACGGGCTGGCGACGCTGCTCATCCTTGCCGGGATCGGCCTCAGCCCATTCGTCACGATGGATGTCGCCATGATCGCGCTCGCGGGCTATCTGCTGCTGTCGATCCACGCCTTTCTGTCGGCGCGGGTGCTGGGCGAATTGAAGCTTTCCTATCTTTCCGCCGGACCAACGGAGCTCCGGCTGATGCTCATCGGCCTGACCGTCATGATGATGGCGCTGGGGACGGCGCCCGGACTATTCGGGCGCTGGTCGGGCTTCGACATATTCGTGGGGACCGTCGGTTCGATCCTGATCTTCCTTTTCATCGGCCAGACGCTGGTCACGGGGAGAAGGCTTGCTCTTGCGGAAGCGGAACGCCGCATCCTGAAGTGAGGGGCAAGAGCATCCCTTGGGGCCTTGCGGCCGCCATTTGCCGGAGACCGTCATGACCAGCCGCCTTGCCAGTTTCGCGATCGAAGCCGAGGCGGAACGCTATCGGCTGAGGCTGACCCTGGAGGATGGCGCGACTATCGACATCGGCATATCCTTCGACCAGCTTGATGAGTTGGGCGAAGCGATAGACCGGCGCCTCGACGCTGATCAGGATTTGCCGCCTTCTGCATTTTGAAGCCGGCTGCAAGAGGAAGTCAGCCGTCCGTCCGATTTTCCAGCCGCTGCTCCGCGGCGCGCAGGCCTTCGACGCTTTCTATGGCCAGGTCGAGCGGTCTTCCGCCCAGTTTCTCGTCATTGCCGTTGAGAAAGGCGATGGCGTCCTGCGCGCCCAGCCGGGCGATGGCGAGTTGGGAAATTCGGCCTTGCCGCGCCGCCTGTTCCGAAGAAAGGCGGGGACCGTTGAAATGTCTGCCTGATTGTCTAGCCAAAGGGCCGCTCCCGATGGACCACCTTGTCGGCGGCCTGTTGTTTTCTATCCGCCTCGCCCTTCAGAACCCGGTCGGCCATCGCCTGCCACGCCGCCTTGGCGCGCAAGCAACGGTCCCGCACATTGGCCAGATCGGTCTCGCCTGCCTCGCGATCGCATTGAGCGACCCGCGCAAGATAGAAATCGCTGGTGACGGACATGGACAGTCTCCCGGATGAAGTCTGGCTGCAGCGTTCAGCCGAGCATTTCGGCCACGATGCGGCGCAAATCCGGGGCCGACAATATGCCTGCGGGCGCGGGCTTATGGTCCGGCCGATGCATCCTGCGAAAAGAGGAAGGCCGATTGGAAAGGCCGGAGATATTCGGAAATTTGAAATTCATGATGATCCTGATGAACGCCTGTGGGCGCACAATGATTAAGAGTGGCGCGCATATCCGCGGCGCCTGTGCCAGCCGCGACAGGGGCGGCTGGATGTGCGCGGACGATTTTCTGCGGTCCGGCGCACGGAAATCGCCGGACCGGAATCCGGCTCGACGGCAAGAGGCGCGCGATGGCCTCCTCAAGTCTTGGACATTCCCCGCGCTCTCCTCAGCTATGAGGACAGGCAAACGGGGAATGCCGACCCGGCATCGACAAAGATCGTGCCGGGAAAGATTGGTCCAGAGCGGAAAATCCGCCTCTCGACCTGTCAGGCGCTTGCGAGATTGATGGCGGACTGCTTGCCACGACGGTCGGTCTCGACCTCATAGCTCAGCCGCTGATCCTTCTGCAGCGTCGCCATGCCCGCGCGTTCGACGGCGGAGATATGCACGAAGCTGTCGTTGCCGCCGTCTTCGGGCGCAATGAAGCCATAGCCTTTGTCGGCGTTGAAGAATTTGACGGTGCCGATGGGCATGGGATGTTTCCTTTCACGAAAACAGAATACCCGCCCGCAAAAGCACGAGCGGAGCTGATAGCGCGAGAAGGGAAGGAGCACCCAATGGGGCAAATTCCGTCGCAGGCGACGTTTAGCATGTCCCATATGGCAGGCGACGGGGCAAAAGTCAATCTGCCTCCCTGTGATGCTTGCTAAATCCTCTAATTCTCGGCCCAAGGATGGGCGGGATTGCCGCGGGGAAATAGGAATCTCTGCCGTCCCGATCAATGAATGGCGTAGAAATAGATATTATGAATTTTATTGCCGCTCTCGCTATTATGTCAGCTTATCCAACGCTTCGTTAGGCGCACGAACCTTCTCTGCCAAAAGATCAAAATCACCTTCCAGTTTTTCTTTCGCAACAAGCAAAAGATGGGCGAGATGATCCAATTTTATGAGTGAGCCAGCCTCTATTGACCCCGTATGCGCTCGGCGGTGCGTCACGGGACATCAAAGGCTTCCCGAAAATCCCCTCGCATGGGTCGCTGGCGCTGCAAGATTGAACCTAATCATCGGCCGTGCGGAAGCACCGCCTCCCATCTTCAAGCGCCGGGCGGCCGGCCAACATATACGCGAACATCACCCGATAAATTTCAAGATAGGGTTCAGCGCAAGCGCTTCCTATTGGGGAACCCACGACGGACCCGTCTCAAAGCACTTTCAGTAGGGAAAATCCGGCCGATAAGGCCAAGATACTGGTGCCGCTTACGTGACTCGAACACGTGACCCTCGCATTACGAATGCGATGCTCTACCGACTGAGCTAAAGCGGCGTTGGGGCGGGCAGATAACAGCGCTTTGGCTGGAGGACAAGCGGGCAAATGCGATTCATCCGCGCCATCCGCCATCAAACCGCATCGGACCATCATTTCGCCCCGCCTTTACACCATGTTTACCATCCCGTGGCACTGTCGAGTCTCGAGGAAAAGCTTTTACCTGGGCTAAGGACCGATTGATGGACACTCTGCGGGGGCATGAAATCCCGGATGACGAGGATGATTTCGGTCCTGCCGACGACGCGGCGATCGAAACGCCGCCCCTCGTCGGTTCCGACGAACGCCGGATGCAGGTGCGCGCCTATAATTATTGGGCGTCGCTGCTGGGCGAGCGCAGCCTGCCCTCAATCGAAGACCTCGCGCCGGAGGATCTGGAGGATTTCGGTCCTTACAGCGTCCTGCTCGACTTCAGCACAGGGCTGGAAAATCCCGCGATCGTCTATCTTGGCACCGCGCTGCGCGAGGAGTGCGAGATTGAAGGGCCGATCCAATATATCAACGACGTGCCCACGCGATCGCTGCTGTCGCGGCTGACCGACCATTATCTCCAGATCATCGCCAATGCCGCGCCCATCGGCTTCGAGGCGGGCTTCGTCAACCAGCGCGGCGCGGAAATCCTCTATCGCGGCATATTGATGCCCTTCTCTTCCGACGATGAGACGATCGATTTCGTCTTCGGTGTCATCAACTGGAAGGAAGCGGCCAGCCAGGCCGTCACCGCGGAAATCGACCGGGAGGTGGAGGCTGCCCTGCTTTCCACCCCCGCCGCGCCGCCGGTCGCGCCGATCTGGGCCGATGGCCCGGCCGCCGAGGATTTCGACACGCTCGACCTCAGCGGCATGGAAAGCCCCGACGAAGATGCTCCGCTGGCCGACTGGCTCGCCCTCGCCCGCGACAGCGCGGAGCAGGCCCGCACCAGCGAAGCGCGCAGCCATGCCGCGCTCTACCGCGCCATCGGCCTCAGCTACGACTTCGCCCTCGTCACCATCGCCCGGCCGGAGGAATATGCCGAGCTGCTGGACAATAGCGGGCTGAAGGTTCAGGCGCGCGCGCCAATGACCGCCGTGGTGAAGCTGGTCTTCGGCTCCAGCTACGACAAGACGCGCATCACCGAATATGCGACCGCGCTGGACCATGCCCGCGCCAACGGCATCGCCTTGGGCAGCTTTGGCGACTATCTCGCTCAATATGAAGGCGGCCTCAAGGCCCTGGTCCGCGACGAGCGCGCCCAACGCCGTGGCGACGGCCCGGCCAAGCCGGATCGCCAGCAGACCGCCCGCGCCGCCATGAAGGCTGCCGCCGCGATCGATCCCTTCACCGTCGCGACCGACGGCGATGGGCTGGCGGTCGTCATCGCCCGGCGCGAGAAGGACGGGTCGCTCGCCATCGTCGGCGCCCTGCCGGAAGGATCGGACCTCAGCCAACGGGCGATCGTCGCCGCGGCGAATTAGGAGTTGAGGCGCCACATGCTCCTGCGCAGGCACTCGAACCAGACAGGGAGCTCGTGAGAGCCCAGTCCCACCGGTCGAACTGGGCTCCTGCCTGCGCAGCAGCACGTGGCGATTTAATCGGAGCACATCCTTAATCGCGACCTTATCGCGGCTCGGACCCCTTTTATCGGCAGAAACCGCCGCGTCGGATTGACAGAACGGGATCATGGTCCGATTCCCTGGCTTATCCTTCGGGGCGTTCGTCCCCCATGTTGCGCTGCATCATATTATTTCAATATCGAGTAACTTTATTTCTTGTCTTGGGTTGAGCCTCACGACGCAGTGGCGCATAGTGGACGGCATCGGTTTGAGAAGTCGCGTGGCGGTTCTCCGGCGTCTTCTCCGTTCACAAGAAGCGGGAACCAATCCCGCGGGCAAGAGGCAAGCGCATGACGGCATTGGCTGAATCGAGGCAGGTTGACCACAGCATCCGGGACGCCCTGGAAATGGCGCTGGCGCGCGGCGCGCTCCCCGGCGAAAGCGAGGGCTTCGATCACGACGCCGTGCTGGACGCGGCCGGCTTCATCGCCCGCACCGCCGCCACCCGCCGCCCCGGCCTTGTGGCCATCGCCATGGAGACACTGGGCGAAGGGGCGACCGGCCGCTTCATGCGGATCGCCATCGTCAATGACGACATGCCCTTTCTGGTCGATTCCATCGCCAACGCTCTGGCTGCCGCCGACATCATCATCCACCGTTTGCTGCATCCCGTCCTGTCGGTGGAGCGGGACGGCAACGGCCATTTAAAGGCGATATTGGAGGATGACACCCCCGGCGCCCGCCGGGAATCGATGATCTATATCGAGGCGGACCGGGCCGACGCCAAGGCCCGCCGCGCGCTAGAGAAGGCGTTGGAAGAGACGCTGGCCGATGTCCGCGCCGCCGTCACCGACTGGCCGAAAATGCGCGAGGCGATGGCCGCCGACGCCGATGCCGTGCCCGATGAGGAAGGCGCGGCGCTGCTCCGCTGGTTCCTCGCCCGCCATTTCACCCAGATCGGCCATGAACGGCGCGGCCGCGACGGCAAGGCGGATCTGCGTATCGGCGTCTGCGGCCTGCGCGACCAGCCGCTGCTGGCGCCCGCCACGATCGAAGCCGCCTTCACCTGGTTCGAGGAAGGCAAGCGCACGCCCCTCATCATCAAGTCCAACCGCCTTTCCCGCGTTCATCGCCCGGTGCTGCTCGACCTGATCATCGTGCCGGTGCGGGAAGGGAAGCAGGTCACCGCCCTTTCCATCCACGCGGGCATGTGGACCAGCGCGGGGCTGGCGACGACGCCGGACAAGGTGCCGCTGCTGCGCTCCGCCCTGTCGGCGCTGATGGACAAGTTCAATTTCGATCCGCACGGCCATGCGGGCAAGGTGCTAGCCCATGCGCTGACCGCTTTGCCGCATGACATCCTCATCGGCTTCGACCGCGAGACGCTGGAACGGCTGGTGCTGACCTTCATGTCGTTGACCGACCGGCCGCGCCCGAAGCTGGTGCTGGGCACCAGCGCGCTCGCCCGCCATCTCTACGCCTTCGCCTGGCTGCCGCGCGAGGAGCTGACCACTGCGCGGCGCGTGGCGGTGCAGGACATGTTGAGCCAGGCCTGCAACGGCCCGGTGCTGAGTTGGTCGATCGCGTTGGAGGAAAGCGGCCTCGCCCTGCTGCGCATCACGCTCGACCTGCGCGACGGCGGGGTGGAGCCGGACGAACAACCGCTCGACCGCCAATTGAAGCAGATGGTGCGGGGCTGGCTGCCCGCCGTGGAGGAAGCGCTGGCCGACAGCGAGGAGGCGGGCCGCGCCGCGACGCTCGCGCAACGCTATGCGCCCGGCTTTCCGATGGGCTATCGCAACGGCGCCGGCCCGGCGGAGGCGGCGATCGACATCCGCCTGCTCCATGGTCTGTCCGGACCCGGCGACAAATCGATCCGCATCTACCGCAATGCGGAGGATACGTCTCAGCGGCTGCGGCTAAAGCTCTACAGCCATGACGCCATCGCCCTGTCCGAAGTCGTCCCTGCCTTCGAGAATTTCGGTTTCCGCGTGATCGACGAGATGATGACGGCGGTGGAGGGCGGCGCGCTCGGCCATGTCCAGCGTTTCGTGCTGGAGCTGCCCGCGGGCGGCGATGCCGACGCCGTGATCGCCCGCGCCGACATCGTCACCGAAGCCATCGCCCAGGTGACCGAGGGCGTGGCGGAGAATGACCGGTTCAACGAGCTGATCGTCACGGCGGGCCTCGACCAGCGGTCGGTCGTGCTGCTGCGCGCCTTGTTCCGCTATCTGCGCCAGACCGGCATGGCCTATGGCATGGCGACCTTTGCCGAGACGCTGCGGCGCGAACAGGGCATCGCCCGGCAGCTCATCGAACTGTTCGAGGCGCTGCACGATCCGCAGGCCAAGGATGGCGCCGCCCGCGCCCAGGCAGCGCAGACCGCCATTGACGAGGGGTTGGAACAGGTCATCGCGATCGACGAGGATCGCGTGCTGCGCCTGCTGCGCGCCGTCATCACCGCGACGCTGCGCACCAATTTCTACGCCCCGGCGGCGCAGGAGGCACTGGCCTTCAAGCTCGACAGCGCGCAGATTCCGGGCCTGCCCGCGCCGCTGCCGTGGCGCGAAATCTGGGTCTACAGCCCCCGCGTCGAGGGCATCCACCTGCGCGCCGGGCCAGTCGCCCGCGGCGGCCTGCGCTGGTCCGACCGGCGCGACGATTTCCGCACCGAAATATTGGGTCTCATGAAGGCGCAGCGGGTGAAGAACGCCGTCATCGTGCCAACGGGGGCCAAGGGCGGCTTCTATCCCAAGCAGCTCCCCAGCCCGCAGGCCGACCGCGACGCCTGGTTCGCGGAGGGTACGGAAAGCTACCGCATCTTCATCCGTTCGCTGCTGTCGGTCACCGACAATATCGTCAAGGGCAAGGTCAGGCACCCCGCGCAGATCGTCATCCATGATGGCGACGATCCCTATTTCGTCGTTGCCGCCGACAAGGGCACGGCGACCTTCTCCGATGTGGCCAACGCCATCGCATTGGAGCGGGATTTCTGGCTGGGCGACGCCTTCGCCAGCGGCGGCTCCAACGGCTATGACCATAAGGCGATGGGCATCACCGCCAAAGGCGCGTGGATCAGCGTGAAGCGCCATTTCGCGGAAATGGGCATCGATGTGCAGAGCGAGCCAGTGCGCGTCGTCGGCTGCGGCGACATGTCGGGCGACGTGTTCGGCAACGGCATGCTGCTCAGCAAGGCGATCAAGCTGGTCGCCGCCTTCGACCACCGCCATATCTTCCTCGATCCCGATCCCGATCCGGCCAGGTCGTGGGAGGAACGCAACCGCCTGTTCCAGCTCCCCCGCTCCAGCTGGGAGGATTATGACAAGAAGCTGATCTCCAAGGGCGGCGGCGTCTTTTCGCGCAGTCTGAAAAGCATATCGCTGACCCCGGAAGTGCAGGCCATATTGGGCGTCACCGACACGGAGATGGAGCCGACCGCGCTCATCGCCGCGATCCTGAAAAGCCCCAACGACCTGCTCTGGTTCGGCGGCATCGGCACCTATGTGAAGGCCGCCGCGCAGAGCCATGGCGACGTCGCTGACCCGGCCAACGACCGCCTGCGCGTCAATGCCGAGCAGTTGCGCGTCAAGGTGGTGGGCGAAGGTGCGAACCTGGGCACCACTCAGGCCGCTCGCATCGCCTTCTCCCTGCGCGGCGGGCGGATCAACACCGACTTCATCGACAATAGCGCGGGCGTCGACTGCTCCGACAATGAGGTCAACATCAAGATCGCGCTGAACAAGGAAATGGCGGAAGGCCGTCTGCCCTTCGACGACCGCAACAAGCTGCTGGTCAGCATGACCGACGCGGTGGCCGACATCGTGCTGGAGGACAACCGGCTTCAGGCGCTGGGCCTCTCCATTGCGGAGGCGGGCGGCGCGGCGGACCTTGCCAGCTATGTGCGGCTGATCGAAACCTTCGAGGAGTCGGGCAGGCTGGATCGCCAGGTAGAGGGCCTTGCCGCCAACGACCAGTTGCTGCGGCGCGGCCAGGATGGACTTGGCCTCACCCGTCCCGAACTGGCGGTGCTGCTGTCGACCGCCAAGCTGGCCTTGCAGGATGCGATCGAGCATGGCGACCTGGCCACCGACGCCAGCATGGGCGGCGAACTCGCGCATGCCTTCCCGCCCGCGATGCAGAAGAAGGAAGCCGACGCCATCGCGGCCCATGCGCTGAAGAAGGAAATCATCGCCACCAAGGTCGCGAACCGCATCGTCAACCGCCTCGGCCTCATCCACCCGTTCGAACTGGCGGAGGAGGAGGGCTGTTCGCTGGCCGACCTCGCCAGCGCCTTCCTGATCGCGGAGCGGCTGTACGACATCCGGCAGCTATGGGACGACATCGACGCGGCGGACATGTCCGAAGCCGCCCGCCTCGCGCTGTTCGGGGACATCGCCAATGGCATGCGCGCGCAGATCGCGGACGTCCTCCGCAGCCTGCCCCCCGGCACGCTGCCGGAGGCGGGCCATGCCGCTCTGGCCAAGGGCGTGGGCAAGCTGGCGAAGCAGGTGGACGATCTGCTCACCAGCGAAGCGCTGCGCCGCGTCACGGCAGCGACGGATCGCCTGCTGTCGCTCGGCGCGCCGCAGGATCTCGCCCGCCGCACCGCCGGCCTGTTCAAGCTGGACGGCGCGGTCGGCATCGCCGCGCTGGCCGGGCGGCTGTCGGTGGATGAGGTCGCCCTGACCCGCGCCTTCACCCATCTGGGCGAGGCGGTGGGCATCGACTGGGTGCAGTCCACCGCCGCCCGCATGGCGCCCTCCGACCCATGGGAGCGGCTGCTGATCTCCGGCGTGGCGCGCGACATGCAGCAGGTGCGGCTCGACTTCCTCGCCCTGGGCAAAGGCAAGGATATCAGCCATCATGTCGAGGAATGGCTGAAGGAAAAGGGCGCCCGCATCCAGCAATTCCGCGCCCTGGTCCACCGCGCCAAGGCCGCCGCCATCCCCAATGTCGCAATGCTGGCGGAGATTGCGGGGCAAGCGCGGGGGTTGCTGGGGCGGTAGACCTCCGCTCCCCCCAACTACGCCGTCATCCCCGCGAAAGCGGGGATCCATCTCCCATTAGCAGCCCCAAGGGGCATGGTCAGGAGATGGGTTCCCGCCTTCGCGGGAACGACGACTTAGAGCATCGTGCGCAAAAGTGGGAATCGGTTTTGCGCTTAAAACGATGCGACAACAAAAGCTTAGAGCGCGCGGCCTGCGTCCGATTTAACGCAGCGCGCTCTGGGGTGTGTGGGGATTCAGCCCATGGCGGGCTGCAAATGGCGGCTTTCTGCGCTTCCAGTGCTCACGTACTTTGAGTACGCTGCGCGCCGGTTCTCGAAATCCACCATTTTCGCTCCACCCTGAACTGAATCCCCACACATCCTAAACCAGCTTATGGCTGTTCATCATCCCCAACGACCACCGGCACCTTACCCAGCCCCGGCCCGTACACCGGCGTCACCGGTTCCTCCGGCGCGCGCCCGTGCAGTGCCTCGATCTCCGCCTTACGCTGGTTCAGATAGAGTTCGCGATAGGCGGCATAGGGATTGTCCTGCTGCCGGATATTCTGGATCGTCTCGTCGAACGCGGCCCGCTCGCCCAACTGGTTCAGGATCGTCGCGGGGATGACATATTTGGGCTCGTTGAACGGCTTGCCCACGGCGAAGGGCACGATCATCTTGTCCACCGTATCCCCGATGATGTCGCGCAACGTCGTCGGCCCGACGATCGGCAGATACATATACGGCCCCGGCCCCACCCCATAATAGCCCAGCACATTGGCGAGGCCATTGGACCGATAGGGCAGGAAGAACGGCTTGCGCTTCGCCACGTCGAACAGCCCCGCCACGCCCAGCGTCGTGTTGATAGTGAAGCGTCCCACCGTCTCCATCGCCTTGCCGGGTTTCAACTCCAGCATATAGGCCAGGAACACCACCGGCTCCTGCAGGTTGGAGAAGAAATTGCGCAGCCCCTTGCGCGCCGGCTTGGGCAGGCCCTTGTTATAGGCCTTGGCGACCGGCTCCACCACGGCCTTGTCGACCGCCTGCACCGTCTGGAAGCTCTTCTCGTTGAGCCGCTCCAGCGGATCGCCCGGCGGCGGACGCGTGCGCCCGGTGACGACGATGTCGCCCGGCCGCGCTGGCGGAAGGGCAGGCTCGGCGCTGGCGCCCGGCAGGTTCGGCATCACCGGCGGCGGCGGCACGACCAGCACCTGCGGTTCGCTTTCCGGCGCGGCCTGCGGGCCGGGGGCCGGATCGGCCGCCTGCGCCGCGGCGACAGGCGCGACAGGTTGCGGCGTACCCGCCGCCTCCGCCTGCACACCCATCATCAGCATTCCAGCGGCAACGGCTGGCGTCAGCATAGTGTCGTCCTTTGCGGGTAAGCCATCGGAACCGATGACGATTTCATGTCACCCCCATTTCACAGGCGGCTAGTTGGGATAGCGCGACCCGTCAATAGCATGACGCCGCCGGCCACCCTCACCTGGTTGTCGACAATAAGGCGAAAGGTGAAATAGACGTCCGCTTCGTCACCCTGGGCTGGATCCGGGGCCGCGCTTTTCCTTTGTCACAGCTTCAAGAAGCGGAATCCCGGGTCAAGCCCAGGGTGACGATATGGGAGAGTGTCACTGCGACACGCCTGTCGTACATTTTGATACAATTTTCGCGGGCTACCAAGATTTGCAATTGCGAGTCGTTCGCGTTATGCAACCGACCTTATCCCATACAGGACTCGTCCCGCTCCCGATGCACGCTCCCGCCCGCGCTCAGCCGAACAAGAAGAAGAGCCCCAAGGCCTTTTGGCTGAAACAGCTTCACACCTGGCATTGGGTGAGTTCCGCCATCAGCCTGATCGGCCTGCTGCTGTTCGCCTTCACCGGCATCACATTGAACCATGCAGCCGATGTGGAGGGGTCGCCGCAGACCGTCACCCAATCCGCCACCCTACCGCCCGCGTTGCTGAAGCAGGTCGCGCCGGATAACACGCCGGACGCCAAGAAGCCGCTCCCCGCCCCCATCGCTACATGGGTGGAAAAGCAGATGGGCCAGAACGGCAAGGGCGAAGCGGAATGGTCGGCGGATGAGGTCTATCTCGCCCTTCCCCGCCCCGGCGGCGACGGCTGGGTGTCGATCGACCGGCACAGCGGCGAAGTCACCAGCGAAGCGACCAGCCGGGGCTGGATCAGCTATTTGAACGATCTGCACAAGGGCCGCAACGCGGGCAATGTGTGGAAATGGTTCATCGACATCTTCGCCGTCGCCTGTTTCCTCTTCGCGCTGACCGGCCTGCTGCTGCTCTGGCTCCACGCCAGGAAGCGGCCGACCACTTGGCCGCTGGTCGCCATGGGCCTCGCCATCCCGGCGGTCCTCGCCATCATCTTCATCCATTAAGGGGAATTTTCGCCTCATGCAGATCAGCCACAAGATCGTCCTGACCGGCGGCGCGGCCTTGAGCGCCGCCAGCGCCCTCGCCGCGCCCGCCAGCGCGCAGACGCTGGACGTCACCCTCACCCTGCCGCGCCTGTCAGTGGCCGAATATCACCGCCCCTATGTGGCGATCTGGCTGGAGAAGGAGGGCGCGCCGGCCCGCACCCTGTCGGTCCTCTACGATGTCGACAAGCGCAACAATGGCGGCGCCAAATGGCTGCGCGACATCCGCATGTGGTGGCGCGCCTCCGGCCGCTCGCTGACCCTGCCCGCCGACGGCATATCCGGCGCGACCCGCGCGCCCGGCACGCATAAGCTCAGCTTCACCGCCGGCAAGGGCGGCATGCCGACGCTGACGCCCGGCAAATATATGGTGGTGGTCGAAGCCGCCCGCGAAAATGGCGGCCGTGAAGTCGTGCGCGTGCCGCTCAACGTGACCGCCGCAGGGGGCAAGGGCAGCGCCACCGGCCAGTTCGAACTGGGTGCGGTCAGCGCCGTGCTGTCGCGCTAGGGCCAATCCAACTCTCCCCCGTGTTCCTGCGCAGGCAGGAACCCAGACCAGACGGTGGAACTGGGCTCCTGCCTTCGCGTGAGCACGGAAGAGCAAACAAAACGCACCCAAACAGGGGATAAGCCATGACCAAATTCCGCAAGCTGCTGTTGCTCGCCGCCACCGCCGCCATTGCCCTGCCGCAAATGGCGGGGGCGGCGCGTCCCTGGATGCTGCCCTCCGAAACCATGTTCGCAGGCTCCGGCAATGAATGGCTGACGGTAGACGCCGCCATTTCCAGCGACCTCTATTATTTCGACCATCCCGGCCAGGACTGGCAGCCGGTCGTCACTGCCCCTGACGGCAGCACGGCGCAGGTCGAGAACCGCACCGTCGGCAAGCTGCGTCAGACCTTCGACCTCGGCATCAAGGCGAAGGGCACCTACAGGATCGCCATCGTCAACGAGATGCTGATGGGCAGCTACATGCTGAACGGCGAGCGCAAGATGCTGCCGCGCGGCACCACCGCCGCCACGCTGGCGACCGCCGTGCCGCAGGGCGCTACGGATGTGCAGACCGCCACGGCGACCACCCGCATCGAAACCTTCGTGACGGCGGGCGAGCCGGACCGCAAGGTCTTCGCCACGACCGGCAAGGGGCTGGAGATGGTCCCCGTCACCCATCCGAACGACCTTGCCGTGGGCGAAGCGGCGACCTTCCAGTTCCTGCTGAACGGCAAGCCCGCCGCGGGGCTGGACGTCGTCGCGATCCCCGGCGGCATTCGCTACCGCGCCGACCTGAAGCAGATGAACGCCAAGACCGACGCGCAGGGCAAGGTCACCTTCACCTGGCCGGAAGCGGGCATGTACTGGGTCAGTCTGGGCACCGGCGGGCGACGTGGTCCGGGTGAAGGCCCCGGCGGTGCACTGGGCGCGGGCAATCCGCAGGGCCAGGGCGGACCGCCAAGCGAAGGCGGTCCCCGCCTCATGGGTCCGCCGCAGGATCGCGCCACCTATGCCATGACGATCGAGGTGCAGGGCTGAGCGCAACTCCCATCCGCATCGCCATCCCGCCTGGCCTGTCGCCCGACGCCTTCGCGTTACGGGGCGGGCTGGGCCGGATCAGCGATTTTGGCGGGCCGACCATGGGCACAAGCTGGTCGGCCCGCATCGTCGATGCGCCGCCGGGCAGCGCGGCGGCGATCAAGGCAGTGCTGAACCGCGTCATCGCGCAGATGAGCAATTGGGAAACGGACTCCGCCATCAGCCGCTTCAACGCCGCGCCGGTCGGCCAATGGATGTCCCTCCCCGCCGACATGCTGACGGTACTGCGCGCGGGACTGGACATGGCGCGGCTTTCGGGCGGCGCGTTCGATCCCGCGATAGGCCGTCTCGTCGCGACATGGGGTTTCGGCCCCGAGGGCCTCACAGGCCTGTCCACCGCGCCCAACCACTCCTCACCCTGGACCGCCATCGAGATCGAGGACGACCGTGCCCGCCGCACCGCCGATGTGACGCTGGACTTTTCCGGCATCGCCAAGGGCTTCGCGGTGGATGCGGTGGCGGCGGCGCTGCAAGACCATGGCGCGGCGCATTTCCTCATCGAGATTGGCGGCGAACTGCGGGGGCATGGCGTCAAACCCGACCTCCAGCCATGGTGGGTCGATGTGGAGGCGCCTCCCGGCCTGTCGCTTCCCATGCTGCGCATCGCACTGTGCGGCCTGTCGGTCGCTACCTCCGGCGACTATCGCCGCTTCCGCGAGGAAGGCGGCACTCGCCTTTCCCACAGCATGGACCCGTCGACCGGCGCGCCCATCGCGAACGACGTCGCCTCCGTCACCGTCCTCCACGAAAGTGCCATGCTGGCTGACGCGTGGGCCACCGCGATCACCATTCTCGGCCAGGATCGGGGCATGGCCCTCGCCACCCGCCAAGGCATCGCTGCGTACCTGATCCGGCGGACGGAAACAGGGGGGCAGGAATATATGACACCAGCGCTGGCGGTGATGCTGGAGTGACTGGGGGAGCGGACCGGTTGCCTTCCTTGCAGTAGACCGTGCTCCTGCGAAGGCAGGAGCCCAGTCCTGCCCTTAGTGAATCATCGCTCCGCCTGAACTGGGGCCCTGCCTTCGCAGGAGTACGGCGCGCTTACCGGCCGCAACTGGCCAAAATCAGGCGTCGGCCCAGCGCCGCAGCAGATTATGATATACGCCCGTCAGCCGAATGACCTGCGCATGGTCATGCCCCAACTCCCCCGCCAGTTGCTGGATGCTGCTGTCGAGATCGAACAACATCTGCCGCGCCGCATCGTCCCGCACCATCGACTGGAGCCAGAAGAAGCTCGCCACCCGCCGCCCGCGCGTTACCGGCTCCACCCTATGCAGCGAGGATGACGGATAGAGCACCGCATGTCCCGCAGCCAGCTTCACCCGCTGCACGCCGAAATTGGTCTCGACCGTCAGCTCGCCGCCATCATAGCTTTCCGGCTCCTCCAGAAAGATGGTGATCGACAGGTCCGACCGCACACGAAAGCCGGTCCCCGCCTGAATCCGCACCGCATTGTCGACATGGGTGCCGAAGGCCTGCCCGCCCGCATAGCTGTTGAACAGCGGCGGAAAGACCTTGAGCGGCAAGGCCGCCGCAATGAACAAAGGCGAGCGGCCCAGCGCATCCAGCACAATCTGTCCCGCCTGCCTCGCTTCGGCGCAGTCTTCGGGCAGTTGCAGGTTGCGCTTGGCCAGGGCCGATTGATGGCCGGAGGTGACATTGCCGTCAACCCACTCCGCCGCGTCGATCAGCGCCCGCACGCGCTGCACGGTCTCGGCATCCAGCAGTTCGGGAATGACGGTCAGCATGTCGGCAACTCCTGTCCCAGCAGAGCGGCCAGCCCCGCCCGCTGCAATGATGAATGGCGCAGATAGTCGGCCGCCTTCTCCATGAAGGCAGGCGTCGCCGTCTCCCGCACCCGACGGAGCCAGCGCAGCGCCTCATCCGTCGCGCCATCTTCCGCCAGCAACCGCGCGAGATTGAACTGGCCGCGAAAATCTCCGCCCTCGGCCGCGATCCGATAATGGCGCAGTGCTTCCACCCGGTCCGCCGCGACGGACCAGCCGTCCTCGTAAAAGCTGCCGATATAATTGGCTGCCTTCGCCCCGATCAGCCCCGGATCGCCCGCCGCACGCCGGAACCAGTCCAGCGCCGCATCATGCTCCTCCGCCAGAGCGAGGCGCGTCGCATAATTATACATCGCCTCGGCCAGCCCCTGCCCGGCCGCGACCCGATAGCATTCGGCGGCGCGATCCAGATCGATGGCGACGCCCCAGCCCAGCTCATAGCAACGCCCGACCATGTTGAGCGCGAACATGTCATGTTGGGCCGCCGCCCGGTTGAACCAGCCGAAAGCGGCTCGCGGATCGGCGGGCAGCTCGACCCCGTCCAGCAGCATCTGCCCGAGCAGCAGTTGCGCCTGGGCGATGCCGCCCTCCGCCGCCACGCGGATCAGCGCAGCGCGATCCGCCCCCGGCCCTGCCAGCCGCGCCGCGAGCGCCTGTGCGCTCATGACGCTCAGATCGGCCAGCGAAGGCGGGGACGCTTGCGCCATCAATATTTGACGCTGAGCGTCGCGAAGGCCGACCGTCCCGCCGCCATGGTCGCATAATGGTTGGAGAAGGCCTGGCTGAAATAGAGCTTGTCCGTCAGGTTCTGGACATTGACGCTGAGGCCTACCTTGTCGCTGAATTCATAGCTGGCGCGGGCGTCGAAGCGCCAGTAGCTCGGCACCGACCGGGCGATGATCCTGCTCGCGGGGCTGACGGTCACTATGCCTGAGCTATTCTGCGTCGCGGTGCGGTTGTCAGCATAGCCACCAAACACCCGGCTCATATAGAAGGCGCCGCCGCCGACATTCAGCTTGGGCAGCACTTCGACATTGGTCCAGAGCGAGAAGCTGTGCTTGGCGGTCTGCGGGAACTGGCGGCCGGTGTTGACGGACTGCACCAGCACCGTCTTGGCCGCCTGAGCGCCGACCGCCGCCGCCGTCAGCGCTGTGAAACCTCCGTCGACAATCTTGGCGTCCATATAGGTATAGCCGCCAAAGACGCTCCACTTGGGCAGGATTTCGCCGTTGAAGCCCAGTTCCACACCCTTGATCCAACGCTCACCGACGAACTTAACCGTATTGTTCGGGCCAGTGACGCGGGCGTTCTTCGTCTCAGTCCGGAACAGCGCGACGTTCAGCGACAGGCGGGAATTGAACAGGTCCGCCTTGGCGCCGACCTCGTAGCTTTTGGTCCGCTCGGTCTTCAGCGCGTCGACGCCCGCCGCATTGTTGACCGTGCCGAAGCTGTTGCCTTCCTGCCCCTCGCCCACCAGGCTGTTCGGCGGCGTGGCGGCGGTGGAATAGGAGGCGTAGATGCTGGTGTTCGGTGTCGGCTTGGCCACCAGCCCCGCCTGCCAGTTCCAGATATCGTCCTCCCGCGTCAGGCGGAAGCTCTGGGTCGCCGCGATCGGCTGACCGGGCAGGACCGAGGATTTGAAGCTGTCGAAACGCAGGCCGAGATTGGCGATCAGCCAGGGCGTCAGCGTGATCGAATCGAACAGATAGGCCGATTGCGTATCGGCGTCGGTCTGCGTTTCCGCGATTGGCAGAGTCCTGGAGATCGCCGCCGGAACCGGGGAGGTTTCATTGGCATAGTTGACCCAGGGATCGGCCGGATTGGGCGCGAACAGGCTGGTGCAATTATAGCGCAACTGGGCTGCGGCGGAACAACGGGTGGAGGCGCCCTGAGTCCCTCCGGTCGTCAGCGCCTCGCTCCCCACATTATTGCCGCTGGTGTTGAGCAGGCCGCGGGTGACATAGGAACCGCGCCGCGCCTTTTCCCAGGAAAATTCGACGCCGGCGGCGAAGCTGTGCTCGATGCCGCCGGTGTTGAACTTGCCGAACAGGTCGGTCTGGTTGGTCAGCGTGTCGACATAGCCGTAGCGGCTGTTGGCGCGGCGCCACACCAGGCCGTTATTATAGACATTGCCCAGGCTGTCGTCGGGCTGGGTATAGATATAGGCCTGGTTGTTGTGGCTGTAGCGCACCGTGTTGCGCAGCGTCACGCCGCCGAAATCATGTTGGGCGCGGACGGTGAACTGGTCCGTCTTGCTCTTGCGGAAATCGCGGTTCTTCAGACCGTAGAAAGTGTCGCGGTCGACATGGCCGGTCGCGCCATTGGCCAGCGTCACATCCCCGATCGCCGGCTCCGAAAAGGTGAAGCCGGTCGGCGCGTTGCAGGTCGTGGTCGAGCAGACATAGGTGTAGGGAATGCCGCTGTCGGGCAGCTCGTCCGTATCGAGATGATACCAGGACAAGGTGAGCTGCGTCGAAGAGTTCATCCCGATGGTGAGCGAAGGCGCCACGCCCCAGCGCTTCTGCCAGATGGCGTCGCGACCGGCCACGTCCTGATCGTGCCACATGCCCGCCACGCGGAAGGCGACCGAGTCGGTCAGCTTGTAATTGATGTCCGCCGTGATCCGCTTGTAGTCGGCGGTGCCGTAGGACAGGTCCATGGCGGCGAAATCGCGGTCGCGGGGCAGCTTGGTGATGATGTTGAGCGAACCGCCCGCGCTGCCGCGCCCGCCCAGCGAACTGTCGGAACCGCGCACCACCTGGATCTGCTCGATCGCGAAGGTTTCCCGCGACTGGGCCGAGGTATCGCGCACGCCGTCAACATAGGTGCTGCCCTGGCTGTCGAAGCCACGGATGAAAGGCCGGTCCCCGATCGGATTGCCGCCCTCCGCCGCGCCGAAGGTGATGCCCGGCACGGTGCGCAGCGCCTCGACCAGTGTGGCGGAGCCCGTGTCCTTGATCACATTTTCGCTGACGATCGCGATCGACCGGGGCGTGTTGATCAGCGGCGCGGTCGCCTTGGGCGAGATGATTTCCTGATTGTAGCGGCCGTTGACGACGATCTGGCCTGCGTCCGCCTGCTGGTCGACCGCCGCCTCGTCCGCCTTGTCGATCGCCAAAGCGGGACTCGAGGCGAAGGCCCCGACGCAGCCAAGCGCCAGAAAGGCGGGCGCCGAGCGTCGGCGGTTATCGGATTGCATGGCGGTCGGTCCCCTTTTCTTGCCTTATTTTGGAGGCCCAGTTATTGAGACGCGTTCGCAGAGTCAAACACTATTGAGAAACAAAAGCAGCGCAAGCGGAAAAGGCAGACCCTTTTTTATCCGTCGGTGCGCAGAATGAAGGGGATTTCGACGACCCCTTTCACGCGGAAGGCCTGCCCGTCGCGCATCACAGGCTTCCAGCGCCAGCCGCGCACCGCGTCGCGGGCCGCATTGTCGAGCCGGGGGAAGCCGCTGCTCCGGGCGATGTCCAGACTGTCCACCCCGCCGTCGAGGCCCAGCGTCAGCGCGAGGACGACCGTGCCCTGCTCCCGCTTGCGGCGGCTTTCGATCGGATAGCGGGGCGGCTTGCCCGCGACCATCTGCGTGCCGAGGTCGCCGCCCTGAACGATGCTGGCGCCTGGCGATGCGGCCGGCGGAGCGGGCGGAGCGGAGATCGCCGCGGGGGGAGCTGTCGGCGCGGGCGGCAGGCTTTCCGGCGTGGTGGCCACGGTCGGCATGGGCGGCACGGGCACTTGCACCAGCGGCGGCGGCGCGACGATCTGCGGTTGCGAAGGCGGAGGCGGCGTATCAGCCGCCGGTGGAGGGGGGGGCGGCAGCAGGTTCACCACCGACAAGCGCGTTTCCCGCACGCGCTGCACATGCTGCCGGGCCTGGATCAGCGCGGCGATGAGGACAGCGTGAAGCAGCACGATCAAAACGACCGCCGGCACATTCACCCCGCTCCGCGCTCCATAGCGGGCGGGCGGCGCGCCGGGTTGCATGGCCGCGCTGGAAACAAGCGCCAGAGCTGCCGGTGGCGAGACGAACGGGCCATCCACCGCCTCTTCACCAAATCTATCCGCTACGCGAAGCATGCCAGATCCCCTTTGCGGCCGTGCCGGGAAGGCCCGGTCATAACGAGAACTCTAATGCGAATCAATCGCACCTTTAAGAAGGGACCGGACGGGCGGCGACCCGAGGAGGAGAGGAGTGCATCGCCGCCCGCCCGTTTCCCCCGGCAAGGGACGAGTGCCGGGGGGACCGAAGCGATTTCAAGCCGGACCATCTGACCGTCAGGAAATCGCGGAAAACAAAAGACCATCAGGGCATGTTCCGGTTCAGCAAATCGAACATGCCCTGGACCGGTCAGAACATATAGTTGAGGCTGAACACCGCCGACCGGGTCGGGGCCGGCTGTGCCCAACTATTGTTGGTGTTGTTGCGCACCGTCGTCACATATTTCTCATTGGTGAAGTTCTGCACATTCACCTGCGCCTTCAGATTCTCCGTGATCGGATAGGAGGCCATGAAGCGGTGAATGGTGTAGCTCGGCACCCGATAGCCGACATAGCTGTTGGCGACCAACTGGGCGAGAGTCGGCTGGTTGAGCAGGAAGCTGCCCTGATAGGTCAGGCCATAGCCCAGTTCCAGACCGAAGCCGAAGCGGTAGGTGGTGAACAGGCTGCCCGAATGTTTGGGCGTGTTGGTGAGCGCATAGCCCGCCGTCGGATCGGGGAAGGCGGCGCTGTTGGCGCAAGTGCCTGCCGCCGGATCGGTCGCGCCGGGGTGGGCGAGGCAATAGTCTGAAACGCCCTGCTTGATCCTGCTCTTGAGGTACATGTAGTTGGCGGAGATCGTCCAGTTGCTGGTGATGTTGCCGGACGCGCCGAAGGACACGCCCTCCACCCGCTGGAAGCCATCCGTCGCCTGATCGGGCAGGGTCGGATCGCCCGACACCACCTTGATCTGGTCGCGGTCGTTGCGGAACAGGGCCAGGGTCAGCAGCAGCTTCTTTTCGAACAGGTCCGCCTTGGCGCCAATCTCGTAATTCTTGGTCGTTTCCGGTTTGACGTTGCAGGTGCCGCTGCCGCCCGATGCGTTGTCTGCCGTGCAGCTTCCGTCGACCGAGGATTTGGAGGGCAACTTGCTGTTGCCATAGGCGACATAGAGGCTGGTGTTCGGGGTCGGTTTCACGACCGCGCCGACGCGGAAGGAGAAGAGATTATCCTCCACCTTCAAATAGGTGGGATTGGTCGCTCCCGCCGCCGGCACCGACAATTGGCCCAGCGTGGCGCCCGGCGCGGTCACATAGCTGAAGGTCCGGTTGAAGCCCTTCACCCTCTCGTAGCGAAGGCCGCCGTTGATCTCGAACCAGTCGGTGAACTTCATCGTATCGAACAGATAGGCGGCATAGCTGGTCTGCTCGCCAACATTGTGCGCGCCGAGGATGAAGTTGACCGGGCCGACATAAGCGTTGCTGCCATAGACGCGCGCCAGGCCGCTGGTGGCGGCCGGGCCGACGATGCCCGAAGACGGATCGGCTATGTTGACGAGCGGAAGGTAGAAGCCAAGGCTGCTCCCGGCGCTATAGGTCGCTGTGGCCGTGCCATTGCCGCTGGCCGGTGCGCTGAACGGCGCGGCATAGGGATCGAAACCGGTGGCGGTGCGGCCGATGCTGCCCTGCAACTGATCGTAGCGCTCCCACAAGGCCGAGCCGCCGACGACCAGCGTATGGCCGATGCCGCCGGTGTCGAAATCGGCGCTCAGGTCGATCTGGTCATAGGCGGTCTCATTGGTGATGAAGCGCTGGTTGCCGCGACCGCCGGTCGGGACATAATAGCCGACCGGAATGGTGAGCGTCTGCCCTGCGGCGGTCGATCCGACGCGCAGCGTACACGCGCCGCCGGTATCGGGATTGAAGCCGCCCGCCGTGCCGTTGTCGAGGCAGAAGACGCCGTTCGGCTGGCTGGTCACCGTGTCCTGGCGGATATGTTCGTAGCGCGTCAGGTTGCGAATCTTGACCGTGTCGCTGAAGGCATGGCTGAAGATCGCCTGAAGCGACTTGGTCTTGCTGTCCTGATGGTCGAGATTGGCGAAACCATAATAGCCCGACCGATCGAAGTCCTTGACGATGCCACCCATCGCCGGGAAGTAACGAATGCCATATTGCGGCATTGCCTTGTCATCCAGATATTCGCCCTGGAGTGTCAGGCTGGTCGGCCCGTCGATACCGATGGTAATGGCGGGCGCGATGCCCCAGCGTTCATAATCCTCGACATCGCGGCCCGGTACGTCGTTCCTGTGGTAGACGACGTTGAGGCGCACAGCGATCAGATCGTTGACCCGCTTGTTGGTATCGATGGTCGCGCGATAATAGTTGTCGGTGCCGATGCCTGCATTCAAAATGGTCTGATCATCGGCCAGCGGACGCTTCGTCACCAGATTGATCGTGCCCGCGACCGAACCACCGCCGTTCATGACCGAATTGGCGCCGTTGGTGACTTCGACCTGCTCGATATTATAGACTTCGTTGCGGTTCAGGAACGCGCCGGAGCGCACGCCGTCGACCGTGACGTCGTTCTTGGCGTCCTGGCCGCGCAGGATGATGCGGTCGCCATAGCCGAAGCCACCCTCGCCCGCGCCGAAGGTGATGCCGGGCACGGTGGACAGGACTTCGCGCAGCGTCAGCAAATTCTGCTGCTGGATGGTTTCCTTGCCGATCACCATGATGGTCTGCGGCGTGTCCAGCAGCGGCCGGGTATATTTGGGCGATTCCGCCTTCTCGACCTTGATCGGTGACTCGTCGATCGCCGTGTCGGTGACCGTCATCCCGCCGAGCTTGGCGCCCTGCGCGCCGTCCTGCGTAGCATTTTGCGCATGGGCGGTGGAGGCGAAGGCCATCGCGCCGACGCAACTCAGCGCCAGGAAGGAAGGACGTGACATTGCTTTGGACATGAAAACAGAACCCCTTTTTGAACCTTGGGGCTTCTGCTATTGCGACTCGTTCGCATAGTCAATGCTATTGCGAATAATTATTATCTCATGGCTGCATATTATCCCTGAAAAGCCAGCATCTTATAGCGCTCGCCAGATTGGGGGGATCGGCCGCCGCCATGCGCGCGACGTCGATGCGCGCGATCAGCGCATTGACAGGCAAGCCCTCCCGCGCGGCGACCGCACGGAGGGCTTGCCAGAAGATCGGTTCCAGACTGATCGCGGTCTGATGGCCCGCAATGGTCACGCTGCGCTTGATGGGCGGAGCGAAGGGCGATCCCGCCAACGCCGAGGCGTCATCGGAAGCGCCCTCTTCCTCCATCAGTACATATGCTGCCCGCCGTTGATCGACAGCGTGCTGCCGGTCACGAAGCCGCCATCCTCGCTGCAGAAGAAGGCCACGCCGCGCGCGATTTCATCGGCATGGCCCAGACGGCCCACCGGAATCTTGGCGACGATCTTCTCCAGCACGGCCGGAGGAACGGCGGCGACCATGTCGGTGTCGATATAGCCGGGCGCGATGGCGTTGACGGTGACGCCATATTTCGCGCCCTCCTGCGCCAGCGCCTTGGTGAAACCATGAATGCCCGACTTGGCGGCGGCATAATTGACCTGGCCATATTGGCCCGCCTGCCCGTTGATTGATCCGATATTGACGAAACGGCCCCAACCACGCTCCCGCATCCCGCCGAAGGTCGCCTTCGCCATGTTGAAGCAACCGCCCAGATTGATGCGCATCACTTCGTTCCAGTCGTCGAAGCTCATCTTCGCCAGCACGCCGTCCCGCGTGATGCCCGCATTGTTGACGACGACATCGATCGGGCCGAGCGCTTCAGCCACCTGTGCGCAACCGTCCAGACAGGCCTGGTGATCGCCCACATCCCATTTGAAGGATGCGATCCCCGTCTTGTCCGAAAAGGCCTGCGCCTTTGCGTCATTGCCCGCATAATTGGCGGCGACCGTGAACCCCATCTCCCTGAGCGCCAGGCTGATCGCCTCGCCAATTCCACGCGTTCCGCCCGTGACGACTGCAACCTTGCTCATAGTGGCTCTCCTCAGCAAAAAATGACGGGACGAAACTTACCTCTCCAACCAACCGGCCAGTTCGCGCCGGGCCAGATTCACATATAGGTTCATAGCGTCCGCAGACGCGTTCAAACAACTCAAATGGACAAAATTATTACCACCGGAAGCGATAAAATCCTCTTTGCCGCGCAGGGCGATTTCCTCTAGGGTTTCCAGGCAATCCGCCGAGAATCCGGGGGTCAGGACAGCAACATTTCCGACACCTTCGGAGGGGAGCTGACGCAGCACCGCATCGGTCGCCGGACCCAGCCATTTCGCGCGACCGAAACGCGATTGAAACGTGACCCGCACCTCGCGCCCCAGAGCCTCGCCCAGCAGGCGCGCACTCTCCACGCATTGGTCGCGATAAGGGTCGCCCAATTGCCGCGTCCGCTCCGGCATGCCATGGAAACTGGCGATCAACAGGTCGGGCGCGAAATCCAGCGCGGCGAGCTGCGCCTGCGTCGATGCACGCAGGGCCTCTATATAAGCAGGATCGGCGTAATAAGGCGGCAGGGTGCGGACCGCCGGCTGCGACCGCATCTTGCCCAGCGCCGCATAAGCGGCGTCGAGCGCGGTGGCCGTCGTCGCCGCGCAATATTGGGGATAGAGCGGCGCCAGCAATATGCGGTCGCACCCCGCCGCCGTCATCGCCGCCAGCCGCGCGCCGATGGAGGGATTGCCATAGCGCATGGCCCAATCCACCATCGCGGCAGATCCCAGCCTTTCCTGCAATCCCCGCGCCGTGTCGCGGGTGTAGACGGCGAGCGGCGATCCCTCCTTCATCCACACCTGGCGATAGGCATGGGCTGATTTCTTCGGCCGGGTCAGCAGGATCGGGCCGCGCAATATCGGCTGCCAGAGCAGTTGCGGAATCTCCACCACCCGCGGGTCGGACAGGAATTCGGCCAGATAACGCCGCACCGACGCCGGATCGGGCCCGTCCGGCGTGCCGAGATTGATGATAAGGATACCGATCCTGCCCATCGCCTTCACCCTTCCATCAGCAAGGGCAGGCTGCGGAAGCGCCGCCCGGTAGTGGTGAACAGCGCATTGGCGACCGCGGGCGCCACCAGCGGCGCGCCCAGATCGGTCAGTCCGGCGGGCGGCGCGGTGCTGCGGATCAGTTCCACGGTCACTTCCCCGACATCCCCCAGACGTGGCAAACCCATGCGGCCCAATATCGCCCGCGTGGGCATGCCCTTCGCATAGGGCACGGACGCCCCCATGGCGAGCGCCAAGCCATGGATCAGGCCGCTTTCGATCTGCTGCCGGGCGATGTCGGGATTGACCTGCTCCCCACCATCGACGGCGGCGACGATCCGCCCGACCTGCAACTTGCCTTCGATGATGCCCGCCTCCACCATGATCGCAATGAAGGCGCCGTTCATGACATGCGCGGCCAGCCCCTGCCCACTTCCCTCGATGCCGCCCTGCCAGCCGCCCATGGCGCCCACCGTGGTCAGGCAATGCGCCAGCCGGGGATTGCCGCCCAGCATCTGGATACGAAAGGACATCGCCTCCATCTGCGCCTGATGCGCCA
The DNA here is from genome assembly GCF_013375535.1 of Sphingobium sp. 15-1. Lineage (GTDB taxonomy): Bacteria > Pseudomonadota > Alphaproteobacteria > Sphingomonadales > Sphingomonadaceae > Sphingobium > Sphingobium aromaticivastans. Next base: position 56,986 of record NZ_JABXJG010000001.1, on the reverse strand, counting down.
GCTCGTCTATGAAACTTTCGGTGAAGAAGGCGCCGTGCAGATGCGCGTTGCCCCGCGCGAACCCCAAGGGCAGGCCGACATCGGCGGGGAAATGATCCACGGCCCAATTGGGCACGGCATAGGGCAGCTCCATGCCCGCCACCGCCAGCCGGGTCGAAACGCCCGCAGCTTCGGCGCTGGCCTCATGCGGCAGCTTGCCACGGGCGATGCGCGCCCATGTCTGGGTCATCGCGCAAGGGGCGGCGACCTTCGCGGACCAGCCTTCGATCGCGCCGTTGCGACCCAGCTTGCCCGCCATGCGCGCATGGGCCGGGGCGCTGGGCCGGTCCTGGATCACATCCTCCAGCCGCGACCAGAGCAGTTGCACCGGCCGCCCCATTGCGCGGGAAAGAAGCGCCGCCTGCACGCCCGCCCCGAACTCCATATGGCGGCCATAGCCCCCGCCAGCATGCAGCGGATAGAGCGTCACTGCCTCCGCCGACAGCCCCAGCGCGCTGGCGATGGCGGCGCGGGCCAGGCCGGGCGCCTGCGTCGCCATCCAGACTTCCGCGCCGTCTTCGCTGATCCGCGCCGTGGCGCTCATCGGCTCCAGCGCCAGATGCAGGCCGGGCCGCACCCGATATTCGCTGGCAAGGATGGTCGCGTCCTCGAACAGCGGCTTCAAATCGCCCCGCGCATAGAGCCGCTCGCCGGAGCCGGAAAAGGCCTGCTCCAGCGCCGCCTCCATCCCGGCGCTGTCCACAGGCCTGCCGGACAGCTCGAACACAGGATCGGCCAGGTCCAGCGCCTTGTTCGCCGCCCACCAGTTGCTGGCGACCACCGCCACCCAACGCTCATGCCGGACCAGCTTCAGGAAACCGGTGACGGATTTCGCCGCGCCCTCATCGACGCTTTTCAGCACCGCGTCCCCGATCGGCCCCTGCCGGATGGAGGCGAAGACCATGTCGGGCAGGCGGATGTCGGCGGCGAAATTATGGCTGCCGTCGATCTTGGACGGCGTGTCGAGCCGGGGAAGCTCCTGCCCCGCCAGCCGGTCCACATCCGCCTGACGGAAAGGCAAAATGTCCGGAAGGTCGTAGGTCGCGGCATCCTCCACCACCTCGCCCAGCTTCAGCTTGCGCTGCCCGCCATCGGAAATCATGCCGTTCTGGATGTCGCAACTTTCCCACGCCACGTCCCAGCGCGCCGCCGCCGCCTTGCACAACAGCACCCGCGCCGCCGCGCCCGCCTCGCGATAGGCCTGATGGAACATCGGGATCGACGTGCCCGCGCCGGTCAGCATCAGCGCGCTGCGCGTGGCATATTGATCGATGGCCCATTCGCCTGCTTCGCCCGCCAAGCGGCTCCAGTCATTGGCGAGCCATTCTCGCGCCAGCAGATTATTGGCGTAAAGCGGGCTGACAGGCGCGCTCTGCACCCCCACGGTGCGCCAGTCGGCGCCCAGTTCGTCCGCCAATATCTGCGGCAAAAGCGTGCTGATCCCCTGCCCCATCTCCGTCTGCGGCACGATGACGATGACCTGACCGGACCGGTCGATCTTGAGGAAGGCGTTGAAGGCGGTTTCGCCCGGCGCGGTGTTGAGATTGGGGCGATAGGCTCGCGGCCACGCCGCCCATGCCAGCAACAGCCCCGCCGCAGCGCCCCCGCCGATCAACAGCGTGCGCCGGTTCAAACCCTTTTCCGTCTGCTGACCCTGCTTCCGCGGTGCGCGCCCCATAAGTCCGCTGATAAAGAGGCTTGGAAGCTCTGGAAAGCCCTATTGCGCGTCGACCGGCTGGAGCTGGAGACGGCGTATCTCGATCACCGGACAACGGTCCATCACCACTTTGAGACCAGCCGCCTCCGCTCGGGCCGCCGCGGCATCATCGATCACGGCCAACTGCATCCATACCGCCTTGGCGCCGGCGGCTATGGCATCGTCCACCGCGTCCCCAGCGGCCTCGCTGCGGCGGAAGATGTCGACCATGTCGACCGGCACGCCGATATCGGACAGTCTCGCCCAGACGAACTCGCCATGGACATGCTCGCCCGCGATCTGCGGATTGACCGGCAGCACGCGATAGCCGTGGTCCTGCAGGGTCTTCATGACGCCATAGCTGGGTCGGTCGGGCCGGTCGGAAATGCCGACCAGCGCGATGGTGCGGGTTTCGTTCAACAGATCGGCAATATCCTGCGCAGCGGTAAGCGGCATGTAACGGACCTCCATATTCCTCGGACATGGGAAGCACGCGGGAGGGACACAAGCCGTTCCCTTGAAATGACGATGCGGGACGAACACAGGCGGTCGTAGCCGAACCAACGCCCCATCCCCCGTCATGCTGAACTTGTTTCAGCATGACGAGTTGGGGGAAAGACCTGCCCCTTAAATCCCACCGCCCCTCAGCCACGCCACCACCTTCTCCGCAATCGCGCGGAAGGCGGCGCCATGCACATCGTCCCCCGCCGCTGGAGGATCGCCCGCGTCGGAGCGGCGGCGAATGTCGATGGCGAGCGGTATCCGGCCAAGGAACGGCATGCCCATCTCCCCGGCGGCCGCCTCCGCGCCGCCCTGACCGAAGGGATCGGACGACTCCCCGCAATGGGGGCAGGCATAGCCCGCCATATTCTCGACCAGCCCGATCATCGGCACATGGGTCTGCTCGAACAGGCTGACGGCGCGGGTCGCGTCGATCAGCGCCAGATCCTGCGGCGTCGAAACGATGACGGCCCCGGCAGGCTTATGCTTCTGCACCATCGACAATTGCACGTCGCCGGTGCCCGGCGGCATGTCGACGATCAGCACCTCCGCATCGCCCCAGTCCGCCTCGATCAACTGGGCGAGCGCGTTGCCCGCCATCGGCCCGCGCCAGGCCAGCGCTTTGCCCGGCTCGACCAGATGTCCCATGGACAGCATCGGAATACCCAGCGGGCTTTGCACCGGGATGAGCTGCTTGTCCTTGGCCTGCGGCTTCCGGTCCTCGCTAGCCATCAGCCGCGCCTGCGACGGGCCGTAAATATCGGCGTCGACCAGCCCGACCTTCACCCCCAGCCGCTGGAGCGCGACCGCCAGATTGGCCGACAGGGTCGATTTGCCGACCCCGCCCTTGCCCGAAGCGACAGCGATGATCTTCAGCGGCTTGCGCTCGGCGGTCATGGCGATGCGCACGTCGCTGACGCCTGGCACGGTCAGCGCGCCCTCGCGGATCGCGGCGGCCACGGCGTCGCGCTGATCGGACGACAGGCCCGCCACGTCCAGCGCCAACGTCATAATCCCGTCCTTCAACCGCGGCGCGCTGGCGCGCCCTTCGGTCAGCGTTTTCAGGCGGGCGGCGAAATCTTCAAGCTCGGTCATGGGAGCGCCATCTAATGGCTTTCGACATCCGGCGAAACCGGCCCAACCCCTTTTTTGTCCCGTAGCGACATCATTCGAAACAATAATCGTTGCGAAGGGCACTGTTTTTCGCCGGAAAGCCTTCCTATAGAGGAGCGATGAAGAGAATTTTCGGGTGGATGCAGGGCAGTGCGAGCGCCATGACCCAGGGTCCCTGGGGCGGCAAGAGCGACGGGCCGGATGGCAATGACGGTCAGGGCAAAGGGGGCGAAGGCGGCCCGCGCAACCCCTGGACCCAACCCGGACGCCTCGGCGCCAAGGGTCCTTCCGCGATCGAGGAACTGCTCCGCCGCAGCAAGGAAAGCTTCGGCCAGGGCGGCGGGGGCGGCTTCGGCAATCTTCCGCCCCGGCCTTCGGGCAAGGCGCTGTGGCCCGCCGCCATCGGCATATTGGTCGTGCTGTGGCTGGTGTTGACCTGCTTCCACCGCGTCGGCCCGCAGGAACGCGGCGTCGTCACCCTGCTTGGCAAATATAGCCGCACCCTTTCCCCCGGCATCAGCCTCACCCTGCCCGCGCCGCTGGAAAATGTGACGACCGTCGATGTGGAGGAAATCCGCACCATCGACATCGGATCGACGCGGGCGGAGAGCGAGAATCTGGTGCTGACCGGCGACCAGAACATCATCGACCTCGCTTATTCGGTGCGCTGGAACATCCGCAGCCCGGAACTTTATCTGTTCCAATTGTCCGATCCCGACGCGTCCGTCCGCGAGGTCGCGGAAAGCGCGATGCGCTCCGTCGTCGCCAGCGTCAGCCTGGAGGATGCGCTGGGCGCCGGCCGCACAGAGATCGAGCAGCAGGTCGAGCAGCGGATGCAGGAAATCCTCGACGGCTACCGGTCCGGCATCCGCGTGCAGGGCGTCGCGATCAAGCAAGCCGACCCGCCCACCGCCGTCAACGATGCGTTCAAGGCCGTGTCCGCCGCGCAGCAGACCGCGCAGACCTATCTCAACGAAGCCCGCGCCGCCGCGCAGCAGGTGACGGCCAAGGCGCAGGGCGAGGCAGCCGCCTTCGACAAGGTCTATGAGCAGTATAAGCTCTCGCCCGACGTGACCCGCCGCCGCATGTATTATGAAACCATGGAGGGCGTCCTGTCGAACGTCGACAAGACCATCGTCGAAAGCGGCAATGTGACGCCGTTCCTGCCGCTGCCCGAACTCAAGCGCAGGGCGCAGGCTAGCGCCGCGCAGGGCGCCGCCGCCGGGGAGGGCCAGTGATGCAGGGCCTGATCCGTCATCCCGTCGCGCTCGCGCTGCTCGCCATCGCCGCATTGCTGCTGATCGGCAGCACCATCGCCATCGTGCCTGAAACCAAGCAGGGCGTGGTCGTGCGCTTCGGTGATCCCAAGAAGATCATCAACCGCTACCGCCCGAACGAGGATTTCGGCAAGACCGGCGCGGGCATCATCCTGCGCTGGCCGTTCATCGACCAGGTGGTCTGGATCGACAAGCGCGTGCTGTCGGTCGAGATGGAGCGCCAGCAAGTGCTGTCCACCGACCAGTTGCGGTTGCAGGTCGACGCCTTCGCCCGTTACCGCATCGTCGATCCGCTGCGCATGTATATCGCGGCGGGCAGCGAGGAACGCGTATCCGACGCGCTGCGCCCGATATTGGGCTCCGCGCTGCGCAACGAATTGGGCAAGCGGCCCTTCGCGGCGCTGCTCAGCCCGGAGCGCGGGCAGGTGATGGACAATATCGAGGCGGGCCTGAACCGCGTCGCCCGGCAATATGGCGCGCAGATCGTCGACGTGCGGATCAAGCGCGCCGACCTGCCCGACGGCGCGCCGCTGGAAAGCGCCTTCACCCGCATGCGCACCGCGCGCGAGCAGGAAGCGCTCACCATCCGCGCGCAGGGCGCCAAGCAGGCGCAGATCATCCGCGCCGAAGCCGACGCCAACGCCGCGCGCATCTATTCGGACAGTTTCGGCAAGGATCCGCAATTTTACGATTTCTATCGCGCCATGCAGGCCTATCGCTATACTTTCTCACCTGACAAGCAGGGGTCGACCTCCATGGTCCTCTCCCGCGACAATGATTTCCTGAAGCAGTTTCAGGGACGTTGAGTAGGCGTTGAATTCATTACGGAACCAGCGCCATTCAAAGTCGGTTAAGGCAAGGCGGCGCATCCCGCTCTCTTCGCAGAGTCCCGCCTTTCCTTCGCCCAGTTCATGAGAGGACCGTCACGAGTGCGTTACGCTTATGCCATTACCGGCGCCCTGCTGCTCGGCGGCACCGCCATCGCCGTCACGACCAGCTCCAATGTCGGCGCGCAAGTCGCCCAGAATGAAGGCATGCAGGCCGCCGCGCCCGCCGGCGCCCCGGCCAGCCTGGCCGACATGGTCGAAAAGCTGCAGCCCGCCGTCGTCAACATCTCGACCCGCCAGCGGGTGCAGGTGCAGAATCCCTTCGCCGGAACCCCCTTTGGCGACCTCTTCGGCCAGGGGCAGCAGGGCGGCAAGCCCCAGACCCGCCAAGCCCAGTCGCTGGGATCGGGCTTCATCATCTCGGCCGACGGCTATATCGTCACCAACAACCATGTGGTGTCGGCGGGCGCGGAAGGCGCGTCGGTGGACTCGATCACCGTCACGCTGACCAACCGCGAGGAATATCCGGCGAAGCTGATCGGCCGCGACCCCGCGACCGACATCGCCGTGCTGAAGATCGAGCCGAAAAAAGCCCTGCCCTTCGTGAAGTTCGGTGACAGCACCAAGGCGCGCGTGGGCGACTGGGTGATCGCCATCGGCAATCCCTTCGCCCTGTCGGGCACGGTGACGGCGGGCATCATCTCCGCCGTGCATCGCGGCACCGGCGGCACCTACGACAAGTTCATCCAGACCGACGCGTCGATCAACCAGGGCAATAGCGGCGGCCCGATGTTCGACATGCGCGGCAATGTGATCGGCATCAACAGCCAGATCCTCTCGCCTTCGGGCGGCAATGTCGGCATCGGCTTCGCCATCCCGTCGGAACAGGCCGCGCCGATCGTGGACACGCTGCGCAAGGGTCAGGCCGTCAAGCGCGGTTATCTCGGCATCCAGATCAGCCCGCTGGGCGAGGATCTGGCCGATTCGCTCGGCCTTGCCAAGAATCGCGGCGAGTTCGTCCAGGGCGTCGAGCCCGGCAAGGGCGCCGACAAGGCTGGGATCAAGGCAGGCGACGTGATCGTCAGCGTGGCGGGCCAGGAAGTGACGCCGGACCAGAATCTCTCGTCCATCGTCGCCAACCAACCCATCGGCGGCCGCGTCCCCATCGTGCTGCTGCGCAACGGCCAGCGCCAGACGGTGACCGCCATAGTCGGGGAGCGTCCTTCCGAGGACGAACTGAACGCCTTCGCCCAGCAGCAGGATGACGATTTCAGCCAGCAGCAGCAGGACGACCAGTCCAGCAGTGGTCAGGCGACGCAGCAGTCCCTCGGCATTTCCGCCATCCCGCTGACCTCGACCATCATCCGCCAGCTCGGCATTGCAGCCGACACGCGCGGCATCGTGATCACGGCGGTGGATGGTTCGACCGATGCGGGCGCCAAGGGTCTGCGCCGTGGCGACGTGATCATCACCGCCAACAATCGTCCGGTCGCCACCCAGGCGGAACTGGACGCGCAGGTGAAGGCAGTGTCGGCGCAGGGCCGCAGTGCAATCCTTCTGCAAGTGCTACGCCGCGGCCAGCCCGCCGTATTCCTGCCCGTGCGGCTGCGCGACAAATAAAAGGCTGAAATAAAGCCGATCGTTATGGGCCGCGCTTGCCGGAAGCCCTGTCTCCCATCTACAACGATGGCGGCAGACTCCGGCGGGCGCGGCCCGCAGCATTGAGGGAGCATGACGCGAGATGAGCGACGGCATTTTCATCGGCCTTGGCGCGCCGGACAAGGATGGCGGCATCCCCCAGACGCTGAACCTGCGCAGGGCCAATCGCCACGGCCTGATCGCGGGCGCGACCGGCACTGGCAAGACCGTGACGCTCCAGGGCATTGCCGAAAGCTTCTCCGCGCTCGGCGTCCCCGTCTTCCTTGCGGATGTGAAGGGCGACCTGGCGGGCATTTCCATGGCCGGCTCCCCCACCGCCAAAAATGCCGACAAGCTGGTCGCCCGCGCCAAGGAAATCGGCCTCGAACATTACAGCTATGCCGACAATCCCGCCATCTTCTGGGACTTGTATGGCGAGCAGGGTCATCCGATCCGCACCACCGTCAGCGAAATGGGGCCGCTGCTGCTGTCGCGGCTGATGGATCTGAACGAGACGCAGGAGGGCGTCCTTTCGATCGCCTTCAAATATGCCGATGAGGAAGGGCTGCTGCTGCTCGATCTGGGCGACTTGCAGGCGATGCTGGCCTATTGCGCGGAAAATGCCGACAGTCTGTCCGCCCAATATGGCAATGTGACCAAGGCCAGCGTCGGTGCGATCCAGCGCCAGTTGCTCCAGCTCGAAAGCCAGGGCGGCGCGCATTTCTTCGGTGAACCCGCGCTCGACATTCACGACATGCTGAAGCTCGACGACAAGGGGCGCGGCTATGTCAACGTGCTGGCCGCCGACAAGCTGATGCAGAGCCCCAAGCTCTACGCCACCTTCCTGCTCTGGCTGCTCTCAGAACTGTTCGAGACGCTCCCCGAAGTAGGCGACCCGGACAAGCCGGTGCTCGTCTTCTTCTTCGACGAGGCGCATCTGCTGTTCGACGACGCGCCCAAGGCGTTGACCGACAAGATCGAGCAGGTCGTGCGCCTGATCCGCTCCAAGGGTGTGGGCGTCTATTTCGTGACGCAGAACCCGATCGACATTCCGGAGGATGTGGCAGGCCAGCTTGGCAACCGCGTCCAGCACGCGCTGCGCGCCTTCACGCCCCGCGACCAGAAGGCGATCAAGGCGGCGGCGGAGACCTTCCGCGTCAATCCGGACCTGAACGTCGAAACCGCGATCATCGAACTCAAGGTGGGCGAGGCGCTGGTATCGCTGTTGCAGGAGGATGGTTCGCCCGGCATCGTCCAGCGCACGCTGATCGCCCCGCCCCGCTCACGCCTCGGTCCGGTCGATGCCAAGGAGCGGGCGATCATCCAGTCCATCTCCCCCTGCGCGGGCAAATATGATGCAACGGTGGATCGCGAATCCGCCGAGGAGATTCTGGCCGCGCGCGGTCAGGCCGCCGCTGCCGCCGCCCAGGCGTCCAAGGCGCAGGCCGAAGCCGACAAGGCCGCCGCCGCCCAGGCCAAGATCGAGGCCAAGCAGCGCGAGGCGCAACTCAAGGAACAGGCCCGGCAGGACGCCGCGGCGGCCCGCGACGCCGCCAGGCCATCCGGCATCGACAAGGCGATCCAGTCCGCGACCCGTTCCGCCGCCTCATCGGTCGGCCGTCAGGTCGCCAATGAGCTGGGCCGCGCGGTGTTCGGCGGGTCCAGCCGCAAAAGCTCCGGCGGAATCGCGGGACAACTGGTGCGGGGCATATTGGGCAGCCTGTTCAAATAAGCGCGGGAGGAACGTCATGCGGAAGATGATCATCTGCATTGGGGGCATATGCACCTTGGGTCTGGCGCTCGCCATTCCCGTTCATGCACAGGATTATCGCGACCTGCACCGCGCCGCCGACGCCGCCATCGCCAGCGACATCGCCCGCGACCGTCAGGCCGAGCGCGATGCCAAGCGTCAGCCCTATGCCTCGCCCGGCTATGGCCCGATCCATAGCGCCACGGCGGCCCGCAACGTCTGCGCCGCCAAGGTGCGGGAAGAGGCGGGACCGGGCGCGAAAATCCTGGGAAGGATCGCCGCCAGCACCATGTCCACCGGCTGGGAGGTGGAAGGCGAAGTCGGCCCCTTTGGCGACCGGCGGTCGGTGCCTTTCGTCTGTTCTGTGCGGAATGGATCTGTGAGCGGGATCATGTTGCAGCCGGATCGGTAGGGTTCAACTCAACTCGAGACGAAAAGCTTACCCATCGGAAAACCGTCATGCTGAACTTGTTTCAGCATCCATCGTGCCCCACAGGCCGCATCTCGTGGGGAGGAATGGATGCTGAAACAAGTTCAGCATGACGAATGGCTAAAGAACTCCCCCAATCCCACCTAAAGCCACACCTTCCCCACCCCAAATATTGCTGTCCCTTTTCTCTACCGGCGCGGTTGCGAGAGTCGTTGTGCAGGCGCTAAGGAGGGGCCATGCATAGCCCCTCCGTTCCCCACCATCCCCTGCGCTTCGGCAATTTCCGGGCCTATCTGCTGGGGCGGTTCACGGCGGTGCTGGCGCAGTACAGCATGATGATCGTGCTCGCGTGGCAGGCCTATAATGTCGCCCGCGAAACGATGAGCACGGGCGCCGCCTCCGCCCAGCTCGGCCTCATCGGCCTGGCGCAATTCCTGCCCCTCTTCTTCCTGACCCCAGTGACCGGCTGGGTGGCCGACCATTTCGACCGCCGCATGATCACCCGCTTCACCCTGCTGCTGATGATGCTGGCGTCGGGAGCTTTGGCCTTCGCCACCTATGAAGGCCGGGTCAGCCTGCCGCTGATCTTCGGCATCGCCGCCGTCGTCGGCATCGCCCGCGCCTTCAACGGCCCGGCCTATAGCGCGCTCGCCCCCAATCTGGTGCCGCGTGAAGTGCTGCCCAACGCCATCGCCATTTCCAGCGTCGTCTGGCAGACGGGCATGATCGCCGGCCCGGCGCTGGGCGGCTATGCCTATGCCATGCAGCCCTGGGGCGCCTATGCGCTGGCGTCGGGCCTGTTCGCCGTCGCCCTGCTCTGCATGATGCTGATCGGCCCGGTGCCCCAGCCGCCCCGCGACACCAGCCGCCATCCAGTGCGCCAGATGATCGACGGCCTCACCTATGTCCGCACCAACCGGTTGGTCCTGGCGACCATCACGCTCGACCTGTTCGCGGTGCTGCTGGCGGGGGCGACGGCGCTGCTGCCGGTCTATGCCCGCGACATATTGCACGTGGGATCGGCGGGCCTCGGCCATCTCGCCGCGTCGCCGGGCGTCGGCGCGGGCCTTACCGCGCTCTTCTTCTCCTTCCGACCGATGAAGACGGAGGTCGGGCTCAAGATGCTGGGCGCGGTCGTCCTGTTCGGCATCGCCACGATCATCTTTGGCTCCACCGCCTTCCTGCCGCGCCGCATCGCGCCGGAAGTGGGCATCGCGGCGCTGGTCCTGCTGGGATCGGCCGACATGGTGTCGGTCTATGTCCGCCAGTCGCTGATCCAGCTCCATACGCCGGACGAGATGCGCGGCCGGGTGTCCAGCCTGTCGCAGCTCACCATTTCCGCCTCCAACGAACTGGGCGAGGCGGAATCCGGCTTCCTCGCCGCGCTCGTCGGCCCGGTCGCGGCGGTGATCGGCGGCGGCATCGGCGCCATTATGATAACCCTTATCTGGGCACGGCTCTTTCCAGAACTCCGCCTTGCCCGTACTTTCGACCCACCCGAAACAAGGGCGGCCGAGCCCATGCAGGAGAAAGCGCAATGAAGGCATCCAGCATTTTGGAAACCATCGGCAATACGCCGCATATTCGCGTCAACCGGCTGTTCGGTGACGCCGAAGTGTGGATCAAGTCCGAACGGTCCAATCCCGGCGGGTCGATCAAGGACCGAATCGCCCTCTCCATGATCGAGGCCGCCGAAGCGTCCGGCGACCTGAAACCCGGCGGCACCATCATCGAGCCGACGTCCGGCAATACCGGCGTCGGCCTGGCCATGGTCGCGGCGGTCAAGGGGTACAAGCTGATCCTGGTCATGCCCGAGAGCATGAGCCTGGAGCGGCGGCGCCTGATGCTGGCCTATGGCGCCAGCTTCGATCTGACACCGCGGGAAAAGGGCATGAAGGGCGCGATCGAGCGCGCATTGGAGCTGGTCGAGCAGACGCCCAATAGCTGGATGCCGCAGCAGTTCGAGAATCCGGCGAATATCGACGTCCATGTCCGCACCACCGCGCAGGAAATCGCCGTCGACTTTGCGGACAGCCCGATCGACGCGCTGATCACCGGCGTCGGCACCGGCGGCCATATCACCGGCGTGGCGCAGGTGCTTAAGCAGCTCTGGCCCCATCTGAAGGTCTATGCGGTCGAGCCCACCCTGTCCCATGTCATCAGCGGCGGCCAGCCCGGCCCGCACCCGATCCAGGGCATTGGCGCGGGCTTCATCCCCGCGAACCTCCACACCCAGTTGCTGGACGGCGTGATTCAGGTCGATCCCGCCGACGCCAAGGAGTTTGCTCGCCGCGCTGCCCGGGAGGAAGGCGTGCTGGTCGGCATCTCATCCGGCGCGACGCTGGCGGCCATCCATCAGAAGCTGCCGGAACTCCCGGCGGGCAGCCGCGTTCTGGGTTTCAACTATGACACCGGCGAACGCTATCTGTCGGTGCCCGATTTCCTGCCCGAATAAGGCCAGAAACGGGCAAGAGCCGGACCGGGCATGACCGACGCCACCTCCACCGGCCAGCCGCATCGTTCGATGTGGCTGCTCTGGCTGATGCTGTTCGTCGGCCTGCCCGCTTTTGTCGCCGCGTGGGAGACGCGGGTGCCGCAAGGCAAGCCGCGTCTGGAGGCGGTCGCCGCCGCCCGGTTCAAGCGCCCAACCACCCCGCCCCCGGCGGTCGCGCCGGTCCAGCTCTACGCGCTGGACCGCGATCAGGCCCGGGCGTTCAACGCGGGCATCCCCATTTCCCGCCTGCCCAATCCGGCGGCCCGGCCGTTCATCTTCTCAGGCTCGCAGATCGACCTCGCCCGCGCCACGGATTGTCTGGCGGCGGCGCAAATCTATGAAGCGGGCGACGATGCCGTGGGCGAGCGGGCGGTCGCACAGGTGGTGCTGAACCGCGTGCGGCATCCCGCCTTTCCCAAGACGGTCTGCGGCGTCGTCTTCCAGGGGCAGGAACGCGCGACCGGGTGCCAGTTCACCTTCACCTGCGATGGCGCGCTCGCCCGCACCCCGACCCAGGCGGCGTGGGAAAGGGCGCGGGACATCGCGAAATCGGCGCTGGCGGGCAAGGTCTACAAGCCGGTCGGCTATGCCACCCATTATCACACCGACTGGGTCGTCCCCTATTGGAGCGACAGCCTGGACAAGATCGGCGCGGTCGGCACCCATCTCTTCTTCCGCTGGAAGGGCTGGTGGGGGACGCCGCCCGCCTTCCGCCGCATGGGGGAGAACGGCGAACCGCTGGTCGAGCGCATCGCCCGCCTGTCCGCCGTGCATCAGGGCGGGCCGGATGGAGCCGCAGGGATGCCGGTTCCGGCCGGCGGCACGGTCGTGGATCTCGCGGCCCTGCCCCAACAGATGATCGGGACGGAATCCGTGGGCCGGATGATGGCGGGCGTGCGGCTGATCGCCATCGCGCCGGGGGCGAAGAGCTTCCTCGTCGAACTGGGCCGCGCCGCTTCGCCCGACAGTTGGCCGATGCTGTCGCAGACCTTCTGCGCCGGCCGGCCGGAATGCCGGATCATGGCCTGGCGGACCGGCACCGCGCCGGCCGGCCTGCCCCTGTCGGGCGATCAGATGGAAAGCATGGCCTTCGCCTATATCCACAACAGCGCGACGGGTTTGCAGCGGTCGCTGTGGAACTGCATCCTGACGCCAAGGGGCAATAAGGACGAATGCATGCGCCAGCGGGTTCCGGCGGCCACAGCCACGGCGCCGCCAGCCGCCGCCGCGCCGGAACTGGCGGGCGTCCGGCGCAAGGAACGGTTCGAGGTGGTGAAGATCGCGCCGCCCACAACCCCGCCCCAGGTCATGGTCCCGCCGGTCAAGCCGTAAGAGGAAGGGCTATTCCTCGTCGAACCTGCTCAGGCGCGGCAGCGCGCCGATGCGGGCGACCAGTTCGGACTGGCGGCTGCAATCCAGCTTCACATAGATATTCTTGATCTGCGTGCGCACCGTATTGAGCGCCACCCCGCGTTCCTGCGACAGCTCCTCCAGCCCGCGCCCGGCGCAGAGCGCTTCGGCCACCTCCGCCTCCGCCCGGGTCAGGCCGTAAAGCGCGCGGATACGGCTGGTGAGGCTGAGATCCCGGTCGGCCGGATCGGTCGCGATCGCGACGATCTGCCGCTCCATGCCGACCCGCACCGAAGCGATCGACAGCACATAGGGCAGACCCTGTTCGCGATGGATGAAGATCGCGCTCGCCTGACCGCCCTGCCGCGCCGCCGCCGCCCTCAGCGCGGTCTGCAAGGCTTCGTCGTCACGCGGCTCCCGCGCCTTCAATTGCCGCTGGCGCAGGGTCAGCGCGTCGGCCCGCCGCAGCAGCGCGTCCGCCGGGCGGTTGCAGTCGATCAGCACGCCATTGGGACGCAAGGTGAAGACGGCATGGCCCACCATGTCGAGCGTCGCGTGCAGCGACCGGCCATAATGATGGGCGCGGTCCAGCTTGCTGCGGATCGCGAACATGCGGCCGATATGATCGATACTGTCCTGCATCGCCCGCACCTCGCGCTCGCTGAAGGGCTTTTGCGCGCGCCCGCGATGCAGGCCGATATGGCCGGTCGTCCCATCCTTCTGGATCACCCCGCCCAGGCAGCGGAAGGTGTCGTCGCCCATGCCCCTGATCCACTCATTATAGATCCGGCTGCCTTCATAGGCCTTGCTCGGCACGAACGCTTCGATATTCCAGAGGCGATTGATCGCTTCGGCCCGGTCGAGCGCCACGCCCCAAATATCGTCGTCCTGGAATTCCTGATCGTAAAGGGCCATTTGCGCGTCGGAAAAATAGCCGGAATAGGAGATTTCCGCGACATGCTGGGGCGCCCGCCCCCAATGCAGAACGCCCGATCGGGCGCCGACCGCTTCGGCCAAGGTGGAGGCCAACCGCTCGAACAGCGCGTCATCGGTCGCCGCGTCGTAGATTTCCTCCGTCCGGATCACAAGCTGTCCTTACTCCCCACGCCATCCGGCGTCAGGGGGAATATACGCAGCTTCCACTTGCCGCATTGCACAAATCGGACATCAGCCCATTCAAATCGCTGAAAAAACGGATATTGCTGCTATCGTGCTCCGCCGCCTCTTCCCCCTTCCCCCGGTTTCCGCAGATGGCGGTGCGCGAAACCCCTGGCCTCCGGTCGTCGCATTGTCCGCGATCACCCTGCTGATCCAGGGCTGCACGCTGATGTCGCTGGGCGTGCTTCTGCCCGGCCTTGCGCCCGATTTCGGGGGACGGGCGGGCGGCGCGGCCACGGCCTTCCTGCTGGCGATGAGCCTGGCCAGCCTGGCGGTCGGCTGGGCGCTGGGCCGGGTCGGCGCCCGGTCGGTCCTGCTGGCGGGCATCGCGCTCAGCGCCGCCGGATATGGCCTTGCCGCGCTGGCGCAGGACCGGATCGCGCTGACCGCCGCCCTCGCGCTGTCGGGCCTGGGCGTCGGGGCATCCACCATCGTGCCCGGCATCGCCGTCATCACCCGGCGTCATGCGGCGCGGCGCGGCATGGCGCTGGCGGTCTTCCTGGGCGCCGCCGTCGTGGCGGGCGCGGTGGTGCCGCCCTTCGTCGGATCGGCCATGGCGCTCTGGTCCTGGCGCCCGGCCATGCTGCTCTGCGCCGCAGTCATAGCGCTCGCCTGTCCGCCGTTGGTCCTGCTGGTGCCCGGCGGACGGATCGACAGCGGCCGGACGGCAGCCGGACCGCACGCGACGGGAGCCGCCCTGCGCAGCGCTAATTTCTGCCGGATCGTCCTGGCGATGACGCTGTTACAGCTTGCGATCAACGGCGTGCTGTTCGCGGCGGTGGACAGTTTGATGGCGCAGGGATTGACGCAATCCAGTGCGGTCCTTGCCTATAGCAGCGCCAATCTGCTGGGCCTGCCCGCGCTGTTGATGGGCGGCATGCTGGCCGACCGCATCGGCCCCCGGCGCAGCCTGATCGCAACCGCGCTGCTGCTGGCGGCGGGGACGGCCGCGCTGCTGGGAGTCCGCGCCATGGACATGACCGGCGTCTGGCTGTTCGTCCTGCTGTGGGGCGTGGCGAGCGCGCTGCCTGGCCAGTCCGGATCGATGCTGCTGGCCGATGCGGTGGAGGCGGAGGCTTTTCCCCGGCTGCTCGGCCTCAATACCGCGATCATCAGCCTGCTCGGCGCGCTGGCGCCGCTCTGGACCGACCAGATGCGGGCGGCGGGCGGCGGCTATGGCCTGCCCGTCCTGGTCTATGCCGCGCTGGCGCTGGCCGCCGCGCCGGTCATCGCGCTGGTGCGCCCGTCAAAGGCCGATGCTGGCTGACAGGCCGATGGTGCGCGGGCGCTGCGCCATTTCGCGCAGCGGCGATCCGGTAACCGGCACCAGTTCCGCATTGCGGTAGAGGACCGCCCGGCTGTCCAGCAGATTGTCGGCAAAGGCGGACAATTGCCATCCGTCCCGGCCCAGCCCGACGCGCAGGAACAGCAGGTCGCTCCCATCCCCCGCATAGACGCGGGGATCATAGGCGACCGATTGCATCGAAGGCGCGCGGCGATAATGGCCCGCATACCGCCATTCCGACCGGACGAATCCGTCGAGCCGGCCCGGCAGCGCAAAGCCATAATCGGCGGCCAGCGTCCCCGACCAGCGCGGCACGTAGGGTACCCGGTCTCCCGCGGCGACGATGCTACCCGCCCCGCCCGGTCCGACATTCCGCCGGAACCGCGCATCGACATAGCCCAGCGCCAGATCCAGCGTCAGCCGGCGCAAAGGCTCCGCCCGCACCGCCAGCTCCACCCCCTGGTTGCGCGCCGAACCGAGATTATCGACATAGGAAAAGCCGCAATTGGGCAAGGTGATCGACTGCTGGATGCGGCGCCAGTCGATGCGGAAGGCCGCCACGGAGAGATGGAGCCCACGCCGCGGAAACTCCGCCTTCACCCCCGCCTCATAGCTCCAGAGCGAATCCGAACCATAGCTGTCCGGCGCGGCGGCGCGCCCCAGCGCGGACAGATCTGCGGCGCAACTGCCCGTCGGCACCGCCCCATTGGTGCCGCCGCTGCGGAAACCCTTGCTCGCGCTCAGATAGATCAGACTGTCGCCGCCCGGACGCCAGGACAGGCTGGCATGCGGGGTGACGGGCGTGCCGGTCTGTCGCCGGGGACCGACGGCGTTGCTGCCGCCCGCGAACGGCCCCTCCGACATCAGGCGGAAGGTCAGCGGATTGCGCGACACGCGCAGTCCCGCCGTCACCTCCCAGCGGGGCGCGGGCGCCCAGGTCGCCTGGCCGAAGGCGGCCAGCGTGCGTTCCCTTATCTGCTGGCGGCTATGATAGCTCTGGCCGCCCCGCAGCAGCGGCAGGCCGAAAATCTCCTCGATCGACAGACCAAGCTGCGATTGGGCGAGGTCCGCGATGCCCGGTTCCACCACCCGCTGTTCCATGACGATGCGCGACTGGCCGTAAAAGCCGCCGATCAGCCAGCGGACCGACCCTTCCCTATCCGAAACGATCCGCACTTCCTGCGTGAAATTGCGCTGGTCCACCATGGTGCGGCTATAACTGCCGCCCGGCGTGCGGATGCCGGGCACCGCGCCGCCCAGCACGATCTCCCCGAAAAAGCCCGAATAATCGACGATCTGGCGGTTCCGGCGATCCAGCCAGGCGGTGACGCTGGTCAGCGTGGCGCCGCTCAGGTCCAGCCGCGCCGTCAGGCTCGGCAGCAGGAAGCGGTCGCGCCCCGGCTGGCGCAAGGTCGCGGACTGGCGGAAAGGCCCGAGGTCACTTTCGTAGAAAGGCAGGTCGCCTCGATCGGTCCTCTGGTAAAAAAGGGAGGGCGTCAGTTCCAGATGCTCGCCCGGCGCCAGCTTGGCCGCCAGGCGCAGGCCCAGCGCCTCGCCATGATCGGCATTCTTCGTCAGCAACGCCCCGGAAGCGGGATCGAACCGGTCGATCACGCCCGCATCCCGGCGATAATAGCCGCTCACCCGCGCGCCGATCCGGTCCGGGACGATCGCGCCGCCCAGCGCCGCCTGCACCTCGCGGGTAAGGCCGCCGCCCCTCACCACCGCCGCCTCGCCGCTGGCCCGCGCCTCCAGGCCTTGCAGTTGCGGCTGGCGGGTCAGGGTGCGGATCGTCCCCCCCATGGAATCCGCGCCGAACAGCGTCCCCTGCGGCCCGCGCAGCACCTCCACCCGCTCCAGGTCGAACCGGCGCAGGTCAGGATTGCCCGCCACCTCCAGCGACCGGATCTGCACCGGCACATCGTCGACGTAAAGGCCCACCGTGGACGCCCCGATGGGGGAAAAGACGCCGCGCATGACAGGCTGCCGCGCCCCGAAAGCGCCAACCGTCGGCATGGTCAGATTGGGCACCGCCCCGGCCAGGTCGGCCAGCGTGTCGATGCCGCGCCGCTCCAGATCGTTTCGGTCGAGGCGAACCAGGCTGATCGGCACCTTGTCCTGCGCTTCGGCCACCCGCCGGGCCGTGACGAAGACGATCCTGTGACCCGCCAACTGGCCCTGGGATTCATCCTCATCCTGACCAAAGGCAGGCCCCGCCATCGCCAGCGCGGACAGCCAGCACAGGCGCGCCCACCCTTTCACGCCCGCTCCCTCATGCCCAATCCCCATGCCAGGCGCGCCATGGTCGGAAGGAGTTGAATGCCGGAGAGAATCATTCCATCTCTCTACAGCAACGACTTACCCCGGCAACTAAACTGGATCAGACATCCTCCCCTCTTCACAAAGCAAGGGGCGGGGTCTATATGGGTTCTTCAAATCCGGTTCGCGCCATGCCCCAGGGCAGGGTGGGAACCGTCCCCCGGATCGCCCGGGGACCGGCTTCGATTAGCGCGCGAAGCCGGCGGAATGGGGCGAAAACGGCGGGTTACAACATGCTGACAGTGCGGATCGGACAGTCCCGGCCCGCACTTTTTTGCGTGGCGATAGAAGGGCGAATCACCCCCGAAATCGACATGCCAGGCTGAATTTTCGCTGCGATGCGAAAAAATGCGACGAACAAACAGGCAGGATACGCAATGGCGACCAAAGCTCTCCCCACGATCAGCAATACCGGCGCGAAGAAGCGCATCAGGAAGGTGTTCGGTGACATCCACGAAGTGGTGCAGATGCCGAACCTGATCGAGGTCCAGCGGGAGAGCTATGAGCAGTTCCTGCGTTCCGATCCGTCGATCGGCTATGTTTCCGGCCTGGAAAAGACCCTGCGCTCGGTCTTCCCGATCCGCGACTTCGCGGGCACGGCGGAAATGGACTTCGTCCATTACGAGCTGGAAGACCCGAAATACGACGTCGAGGAATGCCGTCAGCGCGGCATCACCTATGCGGCGCCGATGCGCGTCACGCTGCGCCTGATCGTGTTCGAGGTGGACCAGGACACCGAAACCCGCTCCGTCTTGGACATCAAGGAGCAGGACGTCTACATGGGCGACATGCCGCTCATGACCCAGAACGGCACCTTCATCGTCAACGGAACCGAGCGCGTCATCGTGTCGCAGATGCACCGCTCGCCGGGCGTGCTGTTCGACCATGACCGTGGCAAGACCCACTCGTCGGGCAAATATCTGTTCGCCGCCCGCGTCATCCCTTACCGTGGTTCGTGGCTCGACTTCGAATTCGACGCCAAGGACATCGTCAACGTCCGCATCGACCGCAAGCGCAAACTGCCGGTCACGGCGCTGCTCTATGCGCTGGGCCTGACGCCCGAGGACATGCTCGGCTATTTTTACAACAAGGTGACGTTCGTCCGCGGCGAAGGCGGCTGGCAGATTCCCTATGTCACCGAAGCGTGGCGCGGCCAGAAGCCCGCCTTCGACATCGTCGACGCCAAGTCGGGCGAAGTCGTGTTCGCCGCCGGTCACAAGATTTCGCCCCGCGCCGCCAACAAGGCGGAGAAGGACGGGCTTGAGACGCTGCTGATCCCGACCGAGGAAGTCTATGGCCGCTACAGCGCCTACGACCTCATCAATGAGAGCACCGGCGAAATCTACATCGAGGCTGGTGACGAAGTGTCGCCGGAAAACCTCGAAAAGCTGGACAAGGCGGGCATCGACCGTCTCGAACTGCTCGACATCGACCATGTCACCACGGGCCCGTGGATCCGCAACACGCTCAAGGCCGACAAGGCCGAGGAACGCGACCAGGCGCTGGCCGACATCTACCGCGTGATGCGCCCCGGCGAACCGCCGACGAAGGAAACCGCCGAAGCGCTGTTCGCGGGCCTGTTCTTCGATCCGGAGCGCTATGACCTCTCGGCCGTGGGCCGCGTGAAGCTCAACATGCGCCTCGACCTCGATGCCGAGGACACCGTCACCACCCTGCGCGTCGAGGACATCCTCGCCGTGGTCAAGGAACTGGTGAACCTGAAGGACGGCAAGGGTGAGATCGACGATATCGACAATCTCGGCAACCGCCGCGTGCGTTCGGTGGGCGAGCTGCTGGAAAACCAGTATCGCGTCGGCCTGCTGCGCATGGAGCGCGCCGTCAAGGAGCGCATGTCGTCCGTCGACGTGTCGACCGTGATGCCGAACGACCTCATCAACGCGAAGCCGGCCGTGGCCGCGGTGCGCGAGTTCTTCGGCAGCTCGCAGCTTTCGCAGTTCATGGACCAGACCAACCCGCTGTCGGAAGTCACCCACAAGCGCCGCGTTTCGGCGCTCGGGCCAGGCGGTCTGACCCGTGAGCGCGCAGGCTTTGAAGTCCGCGACGTTCACCCGACCCATTATGGCCGCATCTGCCCGATTGAAACGCCCGAAGGCCCGAACATCGGTCTGATCAACTCGCTGGCCACCTTTAGCCGCGTCAACAAGTACGGCTTCATCGAGACGCCGTACCGCAAGGTGATCGACGGCAAGGTGACCAACGAGGTCGTCTATCTGTCCGCGATGGAAGAAGCCAAGCACACCATCGCGCAGGCGAACGCCGAGCTGACCGAAGAGGGCACGCTGGCCGAAGACCTGATCTCCGCGCGTGAGGCGGGCGAATTCCTGATGGCCCCCAAGGACCACATCACCCTGATGGACGTCAGCCCCAAGCAGCTCGTCTCGGTCGCGGCCTCGCTCATTCCATTCCTGGAAAATGACGACGCCAACCGCGCGCTCATGGGATCGAACATGCAGCGTCAGGCCGTGCCGCTGGTCAATGCCGAGGCGCCGTTCGTCGGCACCGGCATGGAAGGTACGGTTGCGCGGGACTCCGGCGCCGCCATCGCCGCCAAGCGTCCGGGCATCGTCGATCAGGTGGACGCGACCCGTATCGTCATCCGCGCCACCGGCGACATCGCGCCGGGCCAGTCGGGCGTCGACATCTACACGCTCCAGAAGTTCCAGCGCTCCAACCAGGACACCTGCATCAACCAGCGTCCGCTGGTGAAGGTGGGCGACCTGATCGAAGGCGGCGATGTCATCGCAGACGGCCCGTCTACCGAGTTTGGCGAGCTGGCGCTGGGCCGCAATACGCTGGTCGCGTTCATGCCCTGGAACGGCTACAACTATGAAGACTCCATCCTGATCTCCGAGCGGATCGTGAAGGATGACGTCTTCACCTCGATCCATATCGAGGAGTTTGAGGTCATGGCCCGCGACACCAAGCTGGGGCCGGAAGACATCACCCGCGACATTCCGAACGTCGGTGAAGAAGCGCTGCGCAACCTCGACGAGGCGGGCATCGTTTACATCGGCGCCGAAGTGGAGCCGGGCGACATATTGGTCGGCAAGATCACCCCCAAGGGTGAATCCCCGATGACCCCGGAAGAAAAGCTGCTCCGCGCCATCTTCGGTGAAAAGGCGAGCGACGTGCGCGACACCTCGCTGCGTCTGCCGCCGGGCGTTGCCGGTACGGTCGTGGAAGTGCGCGTCTTCAACCGCCACGGCATCGACAAGGACGAGCGCGCCATGGCCATCGAGCGGGAGGAAATCGACCGTCTCGCCAAGGACCGCGAGGACGAACGCGCCATCCTCAACCGCGCGACCTTCAACCGCCTTCAGGAAATGCTGCTGGGTCAGACCGCCACGGCCGCGCCCAAGGGCGTGCGCAAGGGCGTCGAGATCGACGAAGCTTTGCTGAGCGAAGTCGAGCGTCATGAATGGTGGAAGTTCGCGGTCGCGGACGACGTCCGCCAGGCCGGCATCGAAGCCGTCAAGGCGCAGTATGACGAAGCGGTGAAGCTGATCGTCGAGAAGTTCGAGGACCGCGTCGACAAGCTCCAGCGCGGCGACGAGCTGCCGCCGGGCGTGCTCAAGATGGTCAAGGTTTTCGTCGCGGTGAAGCGCAAGCTCCAGCCGGGCGACAAGATGGCCGGCCGTCACGGGAACAAGGGTGTCATCTCGCGCATCCTGCCGATCGAGGACATGCCGTTCCTCGAAGACGGCACCCATGTCGACATCGTGCTGAACCCGCTGGGCGTGCCGTCGCGCATGAACGTCGGTCAGATTTTCGAAACGCACCTCGGCTGGGCCGCGCGTGGCCTCGGCCAGCAGCTCAAGCATGCGCTGGAAGATTGGCGCGAAGCCAATCCGAACGCGCAGGCTGGCGAAATGCCGGATGCGGTCAAGACCCGCCTGCTGGAAACCTATGGCGAGCAATATGCCGACCAGATCAACGGCCGCACGGCCGAACAGATCATCGACCTCGCCCAGCATCTCCAGCGCGGCGTGCCGATGGCGACCCCGGTGTTCGACGGCGCCCGCGAAGCGGACGTGTCCGCGATGCTAGAGCTGGCGGGCCTGCACTCATCGGGTCAGAGCGACCTGTATGATGGCCGCACCGGCGACCGTTTCGACCGCAAGGTGACTGTCGGCATCATCTACATGCTGAAGCTGCACCACCTGGTCGACGACAAGATCCACGCCCGTTCCATCGGCCCCTACTCGCTCGTCACCCAGCAGCCGCTGGGCGGCAAGGCGCAGTTCGGCGGCCAGCGCTTCGGTGAAATGGAGGTGTGGGCGCTTCAGGCTTACGGTGCCGCCTATACCTTGCAGGAAATGCTGACGGTGAAGTCGGACGACGTGGTCGGCCGTACCAAGGTCTACGAAGCGATCGTCAAGGGCGACGACACGTTCGAAGCCGGCATTCCCGAAAGCTTCAACGTGCTGGTCAAGGAAATGCGCTCGCTGGGCCTCAACGTCGAACTCGCCGCGATGGACGAGGTCGAGGACGACGGCGACGGCTTCGCGCAGGCAGCGGAATAAGGCGTGTCCGGCGCTGCCTGTCGGCGGCGCCCCTCCCCTTCTTCGCCCGAGAAATTTTACCCTCTAGAGGGACATGAATCATGAACGAACTGACCAACTTCGCGAACCCGGTGCAGAAGCCGGAAACCTTCGACCAGATCCAGATCGGCCTCGCCTCGCCCGAGCGCATCCGATCCTGGTCCTTCGGTGAGATCAAGAAGCCGGAAACCATCAACTATCGCACGTTCAAGCCCGAGCGTGACGGCCTGTTCTGCGCCCGCATCTTCGGTCCGATCAAGGACTATGAATGCCTGTGCGGCAAATATAAGCGCATGAAATATAAGGGCATCGTCTGCGAAAAATGCGGTGTCGAAGTCACGGTATCGAAGGTCCGTCGCGAGCGGATGGGCCATATCGAACTGGCCGCCCCTGTCGCGCACATCTGGTTCCTGAAGTCGCTGCCCTCGCGCATCGGCCTGCTGCTCGACATGCAGCTCAAGCAGCTTGAGCGCGTGCTGTATTTCGAATCCTACATCGTCACCGAGCCGGGCCTGACCCCGCTCGAAAAGTTCCAGCTTCTGACCGAAGACGAACTGCTCGACGCGCAGGACGAATATGGCGAGGACGCCTTCTCCGCCGGCATCGGCGCCGAAGCCGTCAAGCAGATGCTGATGGACCTCGACCTTGAGGGCGAGAAGCAGGCGCTGCTGGACGAGCTGGCCGTCACCAAGTCGGAACTCAAGCCCAAGAAGATCATCAAGCGGCTCAAGGTCGTCGAGAGCTTCCTGGATTCGGGCAACCGTCCGGAATGGATGATCCTCGACGTCGTGCCGGTCATTCCGCCGGAACTGCGCCCGCTGGTGCCGCTGGACGGCGGCCGCTTCGCGACCTCGGATTTGAACGACCTCTATCGTCGCGTGATCAACCGTAACAACCGCCTGAAGCGGCTGATGGAACTGCGCGCGCCGGACATCATCGTCCGCAACGAAAAGCGCATGTTGCAGGAAGCCGTCGACGCCCTGTTCGACAATGGCCGCCGCGGCCGCGTCATCACCGGCGCCAACAAGCGTCCGCTGAAGTCGCTGTCCGACATGCTCAAGGGCAAGCAGGGCCGCTTCCGTCAGAACCTGCTCGGCAAGCGCGTCGACTATTCGGGCCGTTCGGTCATCGTGACCGGCCCGGAACTCAAGCTGCACCAGTGCGGCCTGCCCAAGAAGATGGCGCTCGAACTGTTCAAGCCCTTCATCTACGCCCGCCTCGACGCCAAGGGTCTTTCCATGACCTTGAAGCAGGCCAAGAAGTGGGTCGAGAAGGAGCGCAAGGAAGTCTGGGACATCCTCGACGAAGTCATTCGCGAGCACCCGGTCATGCTGAACCGCGCACCGACGCTCCACCGTCTGGGCATTCAGGCGTTCGAGCCCGTGCTGATCGAGGGCAAGGCGATCCAGTTGCACCCGCTGGTCTGCTCGGCCTTCAACGCCGACTTCGACGGTGACCAGATGGCCGTGCACGTGCCGCTTTCGCTGGAAGCCCAGCTTGAAGCCCGCGTGCTGATGATGTCGACCAACAACATCCTCAGCCCCGCGAACGGCAAACCGATCATCGTTCCGTCGCAGGACATGGTGCTGGGCATCTATTATCTGTCCATGGAACGCGAAGGCGAGCCGGGCGAAGGCATGCTGCTGTCCGACATGCAGGAGGTCCATCAGGCTCTCTATGCCAAGGCCGTGACGCTGCACTCGAAGATCACCAGCCGCGTGCCGCAGACCGACGAAGCCGGCAATCAGTATATGAAGCGCTTCGAAACGACGCCGGGCCGCATGCTGCTGGGCGAATGTCTGCCCAAGAGCCACAAGGTGCCCTTCGACGTCGTCAACCGCCTTCTCACCAAGAAGGAAATCGGGGACGTCATCGATCAGGTCTATCGCCACACCGGCCAGAAGGACACGGTGCTGTTCGCGGACGCCATCATGGCGCTGGGCTTCCGCCACGCGTTCCAGGCCGGCATTTCGTTCGGCAAGGACGACATGGTGATCCCGGACTCGAAGGAAGGCACCGTTGCCGAAACCAAGGCGCTGGTGGCCGACTATGAGCAGCAATATCAGGACGGTCTGATCACCCAGCAGGAAAAGTACAACAAGGTGATCGACGCCTGGAGCCGTTGCGGCGACGTGGTGGCGAACGCCATGATGGACGAGATCCGCGCTCAGCCTAAGGACCCGCAGACCGGCCGCATGGCCCAGATCAACTCGATCTACATGATGGCGCACTCCGGTGCCCGTGGTTCGCAGGCCCAGATGAAGCAGCTCGCCGGCATGCGCGGCCTGATGGCCAAGCCGTCGGGCGAGATCATCGAAACGCCGATCATCTCGAACTTCAAGGAAGGTCTGACCGTCCTTGAATATTTCAACTCGACCCATGGTGCTCGAAAAGGGCTTGCCGACACCGCGCTCAAGACGGCGAATTCGGGTTACCTGACCCGCCGTCTGGTCGACGTGTCGCAGGACTGCACCATCGTCGAGGAAGATTGCGGCACCGAAAAGGCGCTGGAGATGAAGGCCATCGTTCAGGGTGGTTCGGTCATCGCCTCGCTCGGTGAGCGTATCCTGGGCCGCACCACGGCGCAGGATATTGTCGACAGCAAGGACGGTTCGGTCATCGTGCCGATCGGCACGCTGCTCGACGAAGCGCTGGTCGCCCAGATCGAAGCCATCGGCACGCAGGCCGTTAAGATCCGCAGCCCGCTGATCTGCGAAAGCAAGATGGGCGTGTGCGGCAAGTGTTACGGCCGTGACCTCGCCCGCGGTACGCCGGTCAATATCGGTGAAGCGGTCGGCGTTATCGCGGCGCAGTCCATCGGTGAACCGGGCACGCAGCTCACCATGCGGACCTTCCACATCGGCGGCGCGGCGAACTTCAACGAAACGTCGAACCTGGAAGCCATGTCGGACGGCACGATCGAGCTGCGCGACATGCCGACCATCACCGACAAGAATGGTCGCCGCCTGTCGCTCGCCCGCAACGGCGAGATCGCGATCATCGACTCCGAAGGCCGCGAACGCGAAACGCACCGCCTGCCCTACGGCGCCACCGTCCTGATTGCCGATGGTGACCCCGTGGCGAAGGGCGAGCGTTTTGCCGAGTGGGATCCCTTCACCATGCCGGTGATCACCGAAAAGCCCGGTATCGTGAAGTATCAGGACCTGATCGACGGCAAGACGCTGGCCGAGCAAACCGACGAAGCGACCGGCATCGCCCAGCGCGTCGTGACGGAGCATCGTGGTGCCGCCCGCACCAAGGAAGATCTGCGGCCGCGCCTCACTCTGCTCGACGATCAGTCGGGCGAAGCCGCCCGTTACATGCTGGCGGTGGGTGCGACCCTGTCGGTCGACGACGGTGCGCAGGTTCAGGCCGGTGACGTGCTGGCGCGTGTCAGCCGCGAAGCCGCGAAGACCCGCGACATCACCGGCGGTCTGCCGCGCGTCGCTGAACTGTTCGAAGCCCGCAAGCCCAAGGACAATGCAATCATTGCCAAGGTGTCGGGCCGCGTCCAGTTCCTCAAGGATTACAAGGCGAAGCGCAAGATCGCCATCAATCCCGAGGATGGCGGCGAGCCGGTCGAATATCTGATCCCCAAGAGCAAGGTGATCGACGTTCAGGAAGGCGACTATGTCAAGCGCGGCGACAACCTGATCGGCGGTTCGCCTGACCCGCACGACATATTGGAAGTGCTCGGCATCGAGCCGCTGGCCGAATATCTGGTCGCGGAAATCCAGGAAGTCTATCGCTTGCAGGGCGTGAAGATCAACGACAAGCACATCGAGACGATCGTTCGTCAGATGCTGCAAAAGGTCGAGATCATCGAGTCCGGCGACACCACGTTGCTGGTGGGCGAGCAGATCGACCGCGAGGAAATGGACGAGATCAACGCCAAGCTCCAGCCGGGCTTCGCGCCCGCCGCGGGCAAGCCGGTGCTGCTCGGCATCACCAAGGCCTCGCTCCAGACGCGTTCCTTCATCTCGGCGGCATCCTTCCAGGAAACCACCCGCGTCCTCACGGAAGCGGCGGTTCAGGGCAAGAAGGACACGCTGGTTGGCCTCAAGGAAAACGTCATCGTCGGCCGCCTCATCCCGGCGGGTACGGGCGCTGGCATGAACCGCATGCGCGTTGCCGCCTCGTCGCGTGACGCGGCGATGCGGGCCGCGCTGCGCGCTTCCAGCCAGGTCGACCTGATCGCGCCCAAGACGGCTGCTGAAGAACATGCCGCCGAACTGCGCCAGGGTCCGGAAGCGGCCATCGGTGACGATCCGCTGGGCGCTGTCCAGGGTGAGGATTTCACCACCGAGGACATGGAATAAGCGCTTTGAAAATAAGGGAGCCGCTTCCTATCTCGGGAAGCGGCTCCCAGCCCTTCGTACCCTATAAGGGGTCGATGAAGAGCCCGCCGGAAGCGACAGCCTGTCCGGCGGGTTTTCTTTTGGGGTGGCGCCCGGCAAGCCATGAAATTGTCCGGCAAGCCTGTCGCAAACCCTCTTGACCAATCCGGAATCGCCGCCTATTTGCGCCTCTCCGGTGAGCCACTGGCCCACCCTGATGCCCGATCCTCTAATGGTAAGAGAGCGGACTCTGACTCCGTCAATCAAGGTTCGAATCCTTGTCGGGCATCCAGACTTTTCCTCGAAAAGCGCACATCGCCGGCGAAACGCGCTGCGCCGGGCTTCTCTAGGCAAGCCCGGTCATCGCCTCGACAGAAAACGGCATTCCTTCGCCAAACGGCGGCCCATATCCCATGCGGGCCTATAAACGGCCATGCCCTTGCGAAGCTGTTCGCAGGACATGTTGAGCCCTCCGGCATAGACGATCGCGACGGTCCGGCCATTGGCGTCGCGCGCCACCGGAACGATGGTGATGGGATCGCGCAAGGCGTGCTTCAGGCTCTCCTTGCTCTGCCGGGAACTGACGGGCACGCAAGTCCCGCCCTTGCCGCAGCGGCGGGCGACGTCCGGAGCCTCGATGCCCAAAAGCCGGATGCGTTCGCCATTGACGCGCAGCATGCCGCCATCGACCACCGTCAAGGCGGCTGCGAAGAACAGGCCGGTGATCACTCTTCCCGCCCCATCATGATCGGCGCGGCGTCCAGGCTACAGATCATATCCTCTCCCCATCATCGCCGTCCCCAGGCCCAGTCGCGAGCGCGACCTCTCCTTGCTTGCGCGCGCCCCGCCGAATTCCCCAGCCCCACCTCAATTTTGGACCGAGAAATCCATCTGTAAGCCGTCCATCAATCTCTTCACCCGAATTTTTGCAATATTCCAACAAGTCTGTATCGCT
Organism: Sphingobium sp. 15-1; assembly: GCF_013375535.1. Classification (GTDB taxonomy): domain Bacteria; phylum Pseudomonadota; class Alphaproteobacteria; order Sphingomonadales; family Sphingomonadaceae; genus Sphingobium; species Sphingobium aromaticivastans. The sequence goes on along the minus strand of NZ_JABXJG010000001.1, from coordinate 29,255 downwards.
TTGACACGAAAGAATAAATTCCCTTCGTTCACCATATGCCATCGGATATATCGGACTGATCGCTCGCCGCCGGATCTGCGCCGCAATCCGCGGGCCGCATCGCGACCGCGACCAAAGCCATATAGCCATGCATATCCCGCCATCTGACGGAGGAAATAAGCATTAATGGACAGCCCAGTACCCATTTTCGCAAATTGTCCCGCATCATCGGTCGGCGCTAATTTATCCCGATAAATCAATAACTCATGCGAAATGACCAAATGGGCATGGGTAAAAGGGGGAGTATGGGATGCACCCTGCATGGACCTTCCTGCCCGCATTGTCGCTGGGCATCGGCTCCACCCCCGCAATCGCGCAAAGTGGCGGCGATCCGAACCTTCGCTCCGGCGCCTCCGGCCAAATGGCCCTGGTGGACACCGCGTTCGACCTTGCCGCCATGACGCCCCAAGCCCCACCTGCGGGCAGCGCACCGCAGGGGCCCGTCGATCCGCAAAGCGCGCCGCCGCCCCCGGACGCCCCGGATAAGGAAACGAAACCGCGCTACCGCTCGCTGGGCAGCCGCATCGGCGCCGCCAAATGGGAAACCATCGGCCTCTTCGCCTATATCACTGCGACGCAGGCCTATTGGACGGACGGCACGACTGATTTCCACTTCAAGGATGAAGGCTGGTTCGGCAAGAACACCAATAATCTGGGCATCGACAAGCTGACCCATGCCTTCAACGCCTATCTGTTCGCGGAATTTCTGGGGGCGCGGATCGCCCGCAAGACCGATGACCGGGCCAGGGCGGCTGCTCCGGCCGCGCTGCTTTCCATCGGGCTGATGCTCTATGGCGAGATGTGGGACGCGCATAAGAAGGACAGCGGCTTTTCGCCGCAGGACGTCCTCTTCAACACGGGCGGCGCAGCCTTTTCGGTGCTCCGCCATACGGTGCCGGGGCTGGAGGAGAAGCTGGATTTCCGTCTGCTGATGATGCCCAATTCAGAGGTCTACAGCTTCAAGGGCAAACGCCATTATGAGCAGCAGCGCTTTCTGCTCTCGCTTGAACTGGCGGGTTTCGAAGGATTGCGAGACGGCCCGCTGCGCTTCGTCGAACTGCAAGTCGGCTATCGCGGCAAGAATTTCACCAATGCGGATCGCGCCGCCGGGATAAGGCCGGATCGCGACATTTTCTTCGGCGTCGGCCTCAACATCAAGCAGCTCTTCTTCCGCAACAGCCGATCGCGCCTGGGACGCGCGATCGGCAGCGGGCTCAACTATTTCCAGCTCCCCTATACCGCCGTGCATGTCCATTGAGGACAAGCGGAAGCTGGAAGAGCGAAGGAGGCGGATGAGCGCCGGCTAACCCGCGCCGCATCGTGCCGCCAACCGGCCCGCTCCTCCAGACTCCGCATCGCGCTCACGCCATCCGGGGGAAGGGCGGCATTCAGCGCGACGCAATCAGAACCGGCTGTTCGCCGCCTGCCCGCGCCAAAGTCTGCGCCCGATGGTCCGTGCGCAGTCGGCTCAGCATATCGTCGCGCTCCCACGCATCATTGGCGACGATGATCCACGCCTCGAACTTGGAATCCGCACCGATTTGCGACGGCAGGGGCGTCAGGCGCCCCATCGTCCTGACCGCCCGCACGGAGATCCTGTCGATGGCGCGCGACGATGAAGGCTGGGCAAGGGCGATGGCTTGGGGCCGTCCCCCCTCATCCAGACGGAACTGGACCCTGGCATAGCCGGTCGCGCTATGGTCGAAATCCAGGCCGGCGGTCCGGCGGATGCTGCTGGTCAGGCGGTTCGCCGTCCGGTCCTGCCATTTTTCGAAGGTCATCTCCTTTTCCGGTGACGCGATGACGGTCAATTGGTCGCCTGGCTGTCTGGCACTCACCCCTGTTGACAGCAGCAGGGATGAGCAAAGCGCCAAAATCAAGGGCTTGGCATGCATGAGGGCCTCCTCTGCCATAATGTCGGATTATTGCTGAAGCGGCTGCGGCGGCATCCTCGCCGGCCGAAAAGCTGCGTGATGTTATATATTACAAAGGCGAGCGATTGAGTAACCAATATAAATGAATGATCTCATCGACATAAATAATATTTCAAAATCCGGCCATATTGTCCCATTTTGATGCAATGCTTCCGCGCCGTCGCAAGGCCCATTCCCAAGTGATTTTAATCAAGCGCTTTTGCGACCGGCGCCGGTCGCCCCGGCGCGTCGACTCGGCGCTTCGGCGGAGCGGCGGCGATGGCGGGAATCAGCCCGCCGCGATGCTCAGGCCCACCGCCTCCGCCGCCTTGATCCCGTCGATCGCGGCGGAGAGGATGCCGCCCGCATAGCCCGCCCCCTCCCCGGCGGGATAAAGCCCCGCGACGTTGAGGCTCTGGAAATCCTTGCCCCGGGTGATGCGGATCGGGGAAGAGGTGCGGGTTTCCACCCCGGTCATCACCGCGTCGGGATGATCATAATGGGCGATCTGGCGGCCGAAGACCGGAATCGCCTCATGGAACGCCTCCAGCACGAATTCAGGCAGGCAGCGCGACAGGTCGGTCATGGTGACGCCCGGCTTGTAGGAGGGGATGACCTCGCCCAGTTCGCTCGAAGCCCGGCCCGCGAGGAAATCCCCCACCTTCTGCCCCGGCGCATGATAGCTTTCCCCGCCCGCGACGAAGGCCATGCTTTCCCAATGGCGCTGCAATGCGATCCCCGCCAGCGGCCCGCCGGGATAGTCCCGTTCCGGATCGATGCCGACGACCAGGCCCGAATTGGCGTTGAATTCGGCCCGCGAATATTGGCTCATGCCGTTGGTGACGACGCGTCCTTCCTCCGAAGTCGCGGCCACCACCCGCCCGCCGGGGCACATGCAGAAGCTGTAGACCGTGCGCCCATTGGCGCAATGATGGGCCAGGCTATAGGCCGCCGCGCCCAACAGCGGATGCCCCGCGCAATTGCCGTAGCGCGCCCGGTCGATCCAGCTTTGCGGATGTTCGATGCGCACGCCGATGGAAAAGGGCTTCGCCTCGATATGCACGCCCCTGGCATGGAGCATCTCGAAGGTCGGGCGGGCGCTGTGGCCCACCGCCAGGACGGCATGATCCGTCTCGATAAAAGTACCGTCGTGCAGGTGGAGACCGCGCAGCTTCCGCGTGCCGTCCGCCTGTTCTTCCAGCTCCAGCTCATCGACCCGGTGCTGCCAGCGATATTCACCGCCCAGCCCCTCGATCTGCCGCCGCATCGCCTCCACCATGGAAACCAGGCGGAAGGTGCCGATATGCGGATGCGCCTCGGTTAGAATATCGTCCGGCGCGCCCGCCGCGACAAATTCCTCCAGCACCTTGCGGCCCAGGAAAAGCGGGTCCTTCACCCGGCAATAAAGCTTGCCGTCGGAGAAGGTCCCGGCCCCGCCCTCCCCGAACTGGACATTGCTGTCGGGATTGAGTTCGGCCCGGCGCCACAGGCCCCATGTGTCCTTGGTCCGCTCCCGCACCACCTTGCCCCGGTCGAGGATGATCGGACGGAAGCCCATCTGCGCGAGGATCAGCCCCGCGAACAGCCCGCACGGCCCCGCGCCGATCACCACCGGCCGCTTGCCCGACCAATCCGGCGACGCCCTGGTCACGAACTTATAGTCCGTGTCCGGGCGCGGACGGATGTCATGATCACCCGCGAAACGCTCCAGCACGCCCGCTTCGTCGGTCAGTTCGACATCGACGGTATAGACGAGCTGGATCGCGTTCTTCCGCCGCGCATCATTGCCCCGGCGCACGATGACATGGCCTAGCAATTCCTGCGGTTCGAGGCCGAGGCGCTCGCAAATGGCGACGGGCATCGCCTCGGCGGGATGGTCGAGGGGCAGTTTCAATCCGGAAAGGCGCAACATCCGCCTGCCCCTAAACCTATTACCGAGTCGGCTCCAGTGCTGTTAGAAGCGGGCCCTTAGCCCGCCATAAAGAGCCCGCCTTTCGATCGGATAGAAGATCGCCCGGCTCGCAGGCGCCAGCTTCGAATAGTCGACCACGCCGCTGATGTCCCCGACCGCCCGCTCGCCGGTCAGGTTGCGCGCATCGAGGAACAGGGCCAGCCCCTTCCGCACTTCCGCCTGCGCGCCCAGGTTCAGCGTCGCGTAATCGCCCGCCCGCTTCGTGTTGGCATAGTCCACCCAGGCACCCTGCGGCAGCCATTCGACAGCAGGCGAGACGCTGAACCGGTCCGTCCCCAGCTTCAGTTCCGCCCGGTAGAAATGGCGCGGCGCCACCGACAAGCGGTTGTCCCCGTAGCGCGCATCGTCGCGGAAGCGGAAATCGCTATATTGATAGACTTGCCGCAGCGTCGCCCAAGGCGTCAGCGTCAGGTCCAGTCCTGCCTCGACGCCCTGATGGCGCGTGCGGCCCGCATTGAAGGTCGCCGCCGGAATGGCGCTGTCGCCCGCGCCATATTGCAGCATCTCGCCGCGAAGATCGGCCCGGTAGATGCTGATGTCCCAACGGGCCATGCCCAGCGTCCCGCGAGTGCCGATCTCCGCTGTCCTTGCCTTTTGCGGCTGGAGCGGGACGAAGCCGACGGCCAGCGTATCGAACTGCGTCTGGCCAAGCTCTATAAAGCCCGGCAATTCCACCGACCGGCTATAGTTCGCATAAAATTGCATCGTCTGAGCCGCATCGAACAGCAATCCGAATTTCGGCGCGAAGGCATCGAACGATACATCGCCACTCCGCGCCGGAGCGAAACGATTGTCCAGCCGCCGCTCGCCATGGGTGTAAATCCCGCCCGCGATCAGCCACAGCCCCGCAAGCGGCGCGATCCTCACCTCGCCATAGCTGTTGATCGTCTGCGCCCGCGCCTTCTGATAGGAGGTCGGTGCGCCGGGTCTGCCGTTCAGATTGACGAACTGACGGAAGCGGCCTTGGCCGAAACGCGCCTGGCCGCCCAGCGTCAGCTCGACCGGCATCCCGCCCAGTTCCCCTGCCAGATCGAGGCTGGCGAATACGCCGCGGTCCTCCGATTTCTGGTCCACGACCTGATAGATCGGATGATTCAGCGCCTTGGCGTTGTAATAGACGCCGAACGCCAGTTCCCCGCTATCCAGCGCGACCGTGGTGCGGTTCTGCAAGCGGATCGAATCGATGTTGCGCGCCTGATCCCCGACAAAATTGCCCTTCGCCGGATGTTCCAGTGCGTCGCTTTCATTGAGCGCGCCCGGCAACTTTTGCCGGATCGTCTGCACGCTGGCATAGAAGCGCGTCTCCACCCGGTCATTGAGCTTCAACCCAACATTGCCGTTGAAGCGCAACGCCTTGCGCCGCCCATGGTCGCGATCGCCATCGGACCGGTCGGCGGTGACGGCCGCCCAGGCGTCGCCCCGCCCGTCGCTATAGCCATAGGCTGCCTTGGCCCGCAGCGTATCGAACGACCCGCCATCGACCCGCATCTCCGCACCCGGCGCCGTCCGCCCGGTCGGCGTCACCGCATTGATCGCGCCGCCCAGCGTCGACCCGCCCAACCGCAGCGCATTGCCGCCGCGATAGACCTCCAAATGCTGGAAGACCTGCGGGTCCAGCTCCTGAAAATCGCCATTGTCGTCGGCCATGTTGATCGGAATGCCGTCCTGCAACAGCGTCAGCCCGCGCATATGATAACCACGCGACAGGCCAGACCCGCGAATGGAAATCCGCACCTCCTGCCCGAAGCGCGGCTGGGTATAGACGCCGGGCGAAAAGCTCAGCGCGTCGCGCAGCGAGACGGCCAGCTTGTCGTCGAAATCCTCGGCGGACACGACATCCACCCCGCCGGGCGTGCGGACGACTTTCGCCGCCGCCTCCTCGACCACGGGGCTGGCGGTGACGATGATCCGGCTCTGCTCCACCGCCTCATCGGCCAAAGCGGGAGAGGACAACGAGCAGGCAAGCGCGCACAACGAAACGCCGCGCGAAACGGAAAATAGGGACATGAACAGACAACCTTACTGAAAAAGCGCAAAAACCGGCGGATTTCAGAAGGCGGCAGGCGGTCCCGAGGAAGGCGGCGGCGGCGCGGCCAGGCGGGCGATCAGCCCGGTCTTGAGCGCGAAGGCAATCGGCCCGAAGCCAAGCTGCCAAGCGGGCAAGGGCAGGTCGGCCAGCACCAGCGGCGGCACCGCCGGCTGCACCGACGCGGCGAAGGGGCAATGCTGCTGCCCCGTCATGCCGTCATCCGGCGTCCGATGCTCGCCCGACGCACCATGCCGGTCGAAGGCACCCCGGTCGACCACGACATTGACCGCGCCCTGCCCTGTGCACAGCGTCACCACGACGCCCCGATCGGTCCGCACTGGCATGAAGCCCGACGGCGCAATGAGCTGGATCGCCAGCACGAGCAGAGCCAGCGCGGCCAACAGGCCCCTCGCGCGCTCCGATCCTCTGATTGCCCCCATCATGGCGCCAGGCTCTAGCGGCGGGGACCGGCCCTGTCACTAGGACAAAAGCGCCATGGCCCATACTCACCTTGACGTAAACGTAAAGCATCGCTACATCACCGAGCATGGACAAACGCACCAGCATCGCCGGCATCGAACTGCCCGATCACAGCGATCGGCAGAGCTATACCATCACCGACCTGTCGGAAGAATTCGGCGTTACCGCCCGCGCCCTGCGCTTCTATGAGGATGAGGGACTGATCGCGCCGGAACGTCAGGGCCTCGCCCGCATCTATTCGCGCCGCGACCGCGCCCGCCTCGCCTGGATATTGCGCGGCAAGCGGGTCGGCTTCAGCCTGTCCGACATACGCGAGATGATCGACCTCTACGACGCTGACGAGGGGCATGAGGAACAGCGCCGCGTCACCATCGCGAAGTGCGAGGCGCGCATCGACCTGCTGACCCGGCAAAAGGACGACATCGACGCCGCCATAGCGGAACTGGCCCAGTTCGTGGCCGTCCTTCACAAATAATCCCCCTCCCCCAGAACAGAATCGTCCGGAGAAGATCATGCCCAGCTACACCGCCCCCATCCGCGACACCCGCTTCGTGCTCGACCATCTGCTGGGGCTGGACCGCTACACCAACCTGCCCGGCTTCGAAAATGCGACCGCTGACCTGGTGGAAGCGATCCTGACCGAAGGCGGCAAGATCGCCGCCGAAGTGCTGTTCCCGCTGAACGCGGTGGGCGACAAGGAAGGCTGCACCCGCCACCCGGACGGCAGCGTCACCACCCCGACCGGCTTCAAGGCGGCCTATGACGCCTATGTCGAGGGCGGCTGGACCACGCTGCACGCGCCGGTCGAATATGGCGGCCAGGGCCTGCCCCATGTCGTCGCGACCGCCGTCAGCGAATATATCCTCTCCGCCAATCACAGCTTCGAAATGTATCACGGCCTGACCAGCGGCGCCGTGGCCGCCCTGATCGCCAAGGGCAGCGAGGAGCAGAAGCGGACCTATCTTCCCAACATGGTGTCGGGCCGATGGACCGGCACGATGAACCTGACGGAACCGCATGCCGGCACCGACCTTGGCCTCATCAAGACCAAGGCGGTCCAGCGCGACGATGGCAGCTATGCGATCAACGGGACGAAGATCTTCATCTCGGCGGGCGAGCATGACCTGGCGGAGAACATCATCCACCTCGTCCTCGCCAAGACCCCTGGCGCGCCGGAGGGCAGCAAGGGCATTTCGCTGTTCGTCGTGCCCAAATTCCTGGTGAAAGAGGACGGCTCACTGGGCGATCGCAATGCCGTCTCCTGCGGCTCGCTGGAACATAAGATGGGCATCCACGGCAACGCCACCTGCGTCATGAACTATGACGGCGCGACCGGCTGGCTGGTGGGCGAGGAGAATAAGGGCCTGGCCGCCATGTTCATCATGATGAACGCGGCGCGGCTGGGCGTCGGTCTCCAGGGGCTTGGCCAGGCGGAGATCGCCTATCAGAACGCCGCTCATTATGCCCATGACCGCCGCCAGGGCCGCGCCCTGACCGGCCCTAAAGATTTGGAGGAGAAGGCCGACACGCTGTTCGTCCATCCCGACGTCCGCCGCATGCTGATGGAGGCGAAGGCGCTCACCGAAGGGCTGCGCGCCTTGATGCTCTGGGGCGCGCTCCAGGTCGACCTTTCCCATCAGGCCGCCACGGAAGAGGAACGGCAGGCCGCCGACGATCTGGTCCAACTGCTGACCCCAGTGATCAAGGGCTATGGCACGGACAAGGGCTTCGACGTCGCGGTGACGGCGCAGCAGGTGTTCGGCGGCCATGGCTACATCTGGGAAAATGGCGTCGAACAATATGTCCGCGACGCCCGCATCGCCCAGATTTACGAAGGCACCAACGGCGTGCAGGCGATGGACCTTGTCGGGCGGAAGCTGGCCATGAACGGCGGCCGGGCGCTTCAGGCCTTCCTGAAGATTGTCGCGGACGAGGTGGCCGGGGCCAAGAGCGACGAAAAGTTGGCACCGCTGGCCGAAGCGCTGGAAAAGGCGAGCGCCCAGCTCGGCGCGGCGACCATGTGGCTGATGCAGAATGCGATGAAGAACCCCGACAATGCCGGGGCGGGCGCCGTGCACTATATGCACATATTGGGCATCGTCGCGACCGGCCTGATGTGGCTGCGCATGGCGAAGGCGGCTGCGGCCCAGCTTGCGACGGGGGCGGAGGACGCCAAATTCCTGGAAGCCAAGCTGGTGACCGCCCGCTTCTTCGCGGAACGCATCATGCCCGACGCCGGAGCGCTCCGCCGCAAGATCGAGGGCGGCGCCGACAGCCTGATGGCGCTCGACCCGGAGATGTTCCTGGCGGCGTGAGCCCGGCCCCGTGACTGGAGTCGGCCATTGGCTGCCATTAAGCGGCACGTGCTCCTGCGCAGGCAGGAGCCCAGTCCTGCCCTTAGTGGATCATTGCACCATCTGAACTGGGCTCCTGCCTGCGCAGGAGCACGGCGCGCTTCAAGGACGGTGTACTTCAAGGAAGCGGACTGTCCGCCAACCACCCAGAAATCGCGCCCCAATCCGCACTGGCCAAGCTCCACCGGCACGGATAGCATTCCGCCATGAACGCCAGCCACGGCAGCATCGGAACCCCGCGCAGCTTGGGCCTGGCCGCCTGCATCGCGCTGGTCATGGGCAATATGATCGGGTCGGGCGTCTTCCTCCTCCCCGCCTCGCTTGCGCCCTATGGCTGGGACGCGGTGGCGGGATGGGTCTTCACCATCGCCGGATCGCTGATTCTCGCCTATGTCATCGCCCGGCTGACGGTGCTGATGCCCGATGCGGGCGGCACCGCGCAGTTCATCACCCGCGCCTATGGTCCGCTCGCGGGCTTCGCGATCGGCTGGATATACTGGATTTCGGTGATCTTCACCAACGTCACCATCGCCGTCGCCGCCACCGCCAACCTTAGCAGCATCCTGCCCGCGCTGAACCGCCCCGGCATTGGCGCGCTCGTCTCCATCGGCTTTCTCTGGGCCACGACCGGCATCAACCTGATCGGCGCGCGGGCGGCGGGCATGACCCAGCTCGTCACCACCGCGCTCAAGCTGGTGCCGATCGTCGCGGTCCTCATCCTGCTCGCGCTGACGCTGGGCAGTGGCATGGCGGAGGTTGCCCCCTTCCCCACCCAGGGCTTCACCAGCGCCGGCATCACCGCATCGGCCGCGTTGACCCTCTGGGCGCTGCTCGGTTTCGAATCCGCCAGCGTCGCCGCCGACAAGGTTCGCGACCCCGCCCGGACCATCCCCCGCGCCACGCTGATCGGCACGGCGGTGACGGGCCTCATCTACCTGCTCGTATGTTCCGGCATAGCGCTCACCCTGCCTGCGGCGGAGAGCCAGTCCGGCTCCCCCTTCGCCGCCTTCGTCGCCCATTACTGGTCACCCGGCCCGGCGCATTTGATCGCCCTCTTCGCCACCATCAGTTGCCTTGGCGCCCTCAACGGCTGGACGCTGCTGCAAGGCGAAGTGCCGCTCGCCATGGCGCGGGGCGGGGAATTGCCGCGCTGGCTGGCCGGGACCAATGGGCGCGGCACGCCGGTCCGCGCACTGCTGCTGTCCTGCATGCTGGGGACGCTGATGCTGATCGCCAACAGCCTGCAGGGGCTGGTCGCGCTGTTCACCGCGATGGCGCTGCTGTCGACCTCTGCCACATTGTGGCTTTATGTTGGGTGCGCGCTGGCGGCGCTCAGGTTCCGGCTGGTGGTTCCGGCGGCATTGGTCGGGTTGGGTTATGCGCTATGGACGCTATGGGGCGCGGGGCTGGTGCCGAGCGGGGCCAGCTTCCTGCTGATGGCGGGGGGCTTTCCCTTTTACGCCTGGGCGCGGCGGGAGCGCAGAAGCAGATAAACTTGGCGCTCCGTACTCCTGCGAATCCCTTAAAAGATATGGGGAGAAATCAATCCCCCCACAATTCCTTGAGCTTGCTGAAGAATCCCGTCGATTGCGGACATTCCTCGCCCGTCTCCGTCTCGCGGAACGCCTCCAGCAATTCTCGCTGCTTGGCGCTCAGCTTGGTTGGCGTCTCGACATCGACCTGGATCACCAGATCGCCCTGCCCGCGCCCGTTCAGCACCGGCATGCCCGCGCCGCGCTGGCGGATCTGCTTGCCCGACTGGATGCCACTCGGAATCTTGATCTCGTGCCGCTGGCCGTCGAGCCCCGGCACTTCGATCACGCCGCCCAGAGCCGCCGTCGTGATGCTGACCGGCGCCCGAGCGAACAGGGTCGTCCCGTCCCGCTCGAAGATCGAGTGCCGCTTCACATGCAGGAAGATATAGAGGTCGCCCGCAGGAGCCCCCCGCGCCCCGGCCTCGCCCTCGCCGGACAGGCGGATGCGGGTGCCTTCGTCGACGCCGGCGGGGATGTTGACGGAGAGGGTCTTGGGCTTGTCCACCCGTCCCTCGCCCCGGCAGCTACGGCAGGGGCTTTCGATCACCTGACCCGCGCCATGGCAGGCGGGACAGGTCCGCTCGACCACGAAGAAGCCTTGTTGCGCTCGCACCTGGCCATGACCATGGCAGGTACCGCAGCTCTTGACCCCAGTGCCCGGCTGCGCGCCGGAGCCGTCGCAGCTTTCGCAAGACGCCGAAACCTCGATCTCGATCTCGGTCTTCTTGCCGTGATAGGCGTCGTCCAGCGTGATTTCCATGTCATAGCGCAGGTCAGCCCCGCGCCGCTGGGCCTGACGCCCGCCGCCGAAACCGCCCGCCGCCTGGCCGAAGATCGTCTCGAAAATATCGCCAAGGTCGGAAAAGCCGCCCGCGCCGCCGCGCCCGCCGCCAAAGCCCGCGCCGCCATTCTGGAACGCCGCATGGCCGAACCGATCATAGGCCGCGCGCTTCTGCGGGTCTTTCAGGCACTCATAGGCTTCGGAAACGGCCTTGAACTTGGCCTCGCTGTCGGTGCAGCCCCCGGTCTTGTCCGGATGATATTTCATCGCCAGCTTGCGATAGGCGCTCTTGATAGCCCCGGCATCCGCCGTGCGCTCAATTTCGAGCAGTTCGTAATAATCGATTTCGGTGCTCATCTCGCCCCCGGCGTCCCTGCCCCGTCACGGCCATAACAGTCCTGACGGGGCAAGCACATCAGCTTACGCCTTGTTGTCGTCCACTTCGGAGAATTCGGCATCGACGACATCATCGTCCGCCTTCGGAGCATCCGCACCCGGAGCAGCCGCAGCCGCCTGCTCCTTCTCATAAATGGCCTGGCCCAGCTTCATGGCGACCTGCGCCAGTTCCTGCGCCTTGGTCTTCATGGCTTCCGCATCGCCGCTCTCGACCGCCGACTTGGTGGCGGCGATCGCGGTCTCGATCTCCGACTTCAGGCCAGCGTCCACCTTGTCGCCATGCTCGGAAAGCTGCTGCTCGGTGGTGTGGATCAGGCTCTCGGCATTGTTCTTCGCCTCGGCCGACTCCCGCTTCTTCTTGTCTTCCTCGGCAAAGCGCTCGGCATCCTTGACCATCTGGTCGATGTCGGCGTCCGACAGACCGCCCGAAGCCTGAATGCGGATCTGCTGTTCCTTGCCAGTGCCCTTGTCCTTGGCATGGACGTTGACCAGACCGTTGGCGTCGATGTCGAAAGTGACTTCGATCTGCGGCACGCCGCGCGGCGCGGGCGGGATGCCGACCAGATCGAACTGGCCGAGCAGCTTGTTGTCCGCCGCCATTTCACGCTCGCCCTGGAACACGCGGATCGTCACCGCCTGCTGATTGTCGTCGGCGGTCGAATAGACCTGCGACTTCTTAGCGGGGATGGTGGTGTTGCGGTCGATCATGCGGGTGAACACGCCACCCAGCGTCTCGATGCCCAGCGACAGCGGAGTCACGTCCAGCAACAGCACGTCTTTGACGTCGCCCTGCAACACGCCAGCCTGAATGGCAGCGCCCATGGCGACGACTTCGTCCGGGTTGACGCCGGTATGCGGTTCCTTGCCGAAGAAATCCTTCACGGCCTCGCGCACCTTGGGCATGCGGGTCATGCCGCCGACGAGGACGACTTCGCTGATCTCGCTCGCGGAAACGCCAGCGTCGGCCAGCGCCTTCTTGCACGGCTCCATGGTCCGCTTGATGAGGTCGGCCACCAGCCGCTCCAGATCGGCGCGGGTGATGTTCTTGACGAGGTGCTTGGGACCATTCTGGTCAGCGGTGATGAAGGGCAGGTTGACTTCGGTCGACTGCGCGGACGACAGCTCGATCTTCGCCTTTTCAGCCGCTTCCTTCAGACGTTGCAGCGCCAGCTTGTCCTTGGTGAGATCGATCCCTTCAGCCTTCTTGAAGTCCTCCGCCAGATATTCCACCAGCTTGGCGTCGAAATCCTCACCGCCCAGGAAAGTGTCGCCATTGGTCGACTTCACCTCGAACACGCCATCGCCGATCTCCAGGATCGAGATGTCGAAGGTGCCGCCGCCAAGGTCATAGACCGCGATGGTCTTGCCGTCCTGCTTTTCGAGGCCATAAGCCAGCGCCGCCGCGGTCGGCTCGTTGATGATGCGCAGCACTTCCAGGCCAGCGATCTGGCCGGCGTCCTTGGTCGCCTGACGCTGGGCGTCGTTGAAATAAGCGGGAACGGTGATGACCGCCTGCGTGACCGTCTCGCCCAGATAGCTCTCGGCGGTTTCCTTCATCTTCTGGAGGGTGAAGGCGGAAATCTGCGAAGGCGAATAATCCTTGCCGCCAGCCTGCACCCAGGCGTCGCCGTTCGGACCCTTGGCGATTTCATAAGGGACGAGTTCCATGTCCTTCTTGGTCATCGGATCGTCGAAGCGGCGGCCGATCAGGCGCTTGACCGCGAAAACCGTATTGTCGGGATTGGTCACGGCCTGACGCTTGGCGGGCTGGCCGATCAGGCGTTCGCCATCCTTGGTGAAGGCCACGATCGAGGGCGTCGTGCGCGCGCCTTCCGCATTTTCGATCACCTTGGGCTTGCCGCCGTCCATCACGGCGACGCAGCTATTGGTGGTGCCAAGGTCGATACCGATTACTTTTGCCATCTTGTCCTCTTTGAACCCCAAATCATATTCAGCGGTTGACGGCCCCATACCTCACGAAAGCGCCAAGGCAAGGGCGTTTGCGCAAGGGATATAGGCGCGCTTTTGCTTGGCACAAGAAGCTGCGGACATTAGCTAGTCAATCGACCGGAAACGAGACAGTCACAAAGGCCTTGTCCATGCGCGCTTATTTCTCCCTTATCGCCCTTGTCCCCCTTGCGCTGCCCTTTGCATTGGCGGCCTGCGGCGACCCCGCGCCCACCTATGTCGACCAGGCCTGGGTGCGGCTCAGCCCCAATAAGGATACGCCGTCCTCCGGCTATTTCGTCGCCCATGGCGGCGATGTGGACACAGCCCTGCGCGGTGTGCTGACCGATTATGCGCTGAAGGTAGAGATGCATGAGAGCATGAGCGAAGGCGGCAAGATGACGATGAAGCCGCTCGACAGCGTGCCCATCCCCGCCAAGTCGAAGGTCGCCTTCGCGCCGGGCGGCAAGCATCTGATGCTCTGGGGTATCAACGACACGGCGATCAATCGGGGCAAGATGACGCTCACCTTCCTGCTCGCCAATGGCGACCGCCTGCTGGTCGACGCCGTCATTCAGAAGCCCGGCGCGGCCGCTCCCGCCCCCCAGACCGGGGAGCATGCGGCGCATTGACCGGCCGCCCGCTGACGGCGGCGGAAACCGCCCTCGCTCGGTCGGTTTTCGGAGACGCGATCGATTATGGGCGGGTGCGGGTGCATAATCGCAAATGGTGGCCGCTTCAGCCCAGGGGCGTCACCATGGCGCCTGACGGCGACCTCTGGTTCCATCCGGAAGGCGGCCTGTTCTGCGCGGATTTCTGCGACAGCCCTCTGCATATCCAGGGCCATTTCATCCATGAGATGACCCATGTCTGGCAGGCGCAGCGGGGCGGCAGATGGTATCTGCCGCTGATGCGCCATCCCTTGTGCCGCTATGGCTATGAGATCGTGCCGGGGCGGCCCTTCCGCCGCTATGGGCTGGAGCAGCAGGCGGAGATTGCGCGCCATGCCTTTCTGCTGCGGCGCGGGGTTCCAGTGGAGGGCAAACCGCCCCTGCCCGTCTATGACGCGCTGCTGCCGTTCACGGCGGGCTAGGGTGGAAGGCGGGCAATTGATGTTCGGTCAAAACATGCTCCTGCGAAGGCAGGAGCCCAGTCCCGCTCTTAGAGCATCATCGCACCGTCTGGACTGGGTTCCTGCCTTCGCAGGAACATGGCGCACATCAGGAAATTGGCCACCCGCGGCCCTCACGCCTTCCTCATCCTTAACCATATTCGCCAGGCCGCCTCGAATGAGGGATGCCCTGCGTCCCCGCGCTCTATGCCTTGCTGTGTTCCCTCGTAAAATTAAGCCTTTACGCCGGAGGGCCCGAGCCATGAACGTCGACAGCAACGACACCCTGTCCGAACGGGCGGAGCTGCACTTCCTCGCGGCGCTGGTGGACGAGCTGATGCGCAAGCTGCTCCTGTCCGGCGTGCTCAGCCAGGCCCAGCTCAACGAGATCGAGCAGCAGGTCTCCCATCGCGTCGGCCACAGCCCCCGCGCCTGGTAAGCCTGTTCCCCCGCGCCATGCTGTGCCATCATCGCCGGATGCGCGTCCTCACCGCCTTCCTGCCCCTCGCCGCCTTCCTCGCCAGTCCGGCATGGGCGCAAACCCCCGAACGCGCCGGTCATTATTATTTACGCGGGGTCATGGAAACCGGCTCCGAACTGATGCTCCACCCGGACGGCCGGTTCCAATGGTATCTGGTCTATGGCGCGCTGGACCTCTTCGCGGAGGGCAGATGGACAGAGAAAGACGGCACCGTCATCCTCGCGGCGGAAAAGACCAGGGACGTGCCCGAACCCGGCTTCCAGACCCTCGCCCTCACCATCAAGGGCAAGTCCCTGATCCCGCCCGACGGCCATGGCGCCTATGTCCGCCCTGCCGACGAGAAGGACTGAACCGCTGCGGCGCTCTATCATGGCGTCGCTTATCGGACGGCCGCCTCCAGCAACCGGATCGTTCCCGCATCGGCATCAATCTCCGCCCGGCATCCGACCGGCAGGCTGAACTGGCTGGCGACATGCCCGAACAGCGCGCCCTGAAAGGCGGGCACGCCCAAGCCCGCCAGATGCTGCTGCAACACTTCCGACAGCGTGAAGCCGCCATAGGAAGCCCCGCTCGGTCCGCAATCGGTGCATTGCCCGAACACCACGCCCGCCACCTTGCCCAGCACACCGGCCAGCGAGAGCTGCGTCAACATCCGGTCGATCCGATAAGGCTGCTCGCTCACATCCTCGATGAACAGGATCGCCCCGTCGAAATCCGGCACCCAGGGCGTGCCCATCAGCGTCGAAAGCACGGTCAGGTTCCCGCCCAGCAACCGCCCGCTCGCCTTCCCGCCGCGAAAGGTCCGGATACGCCCGCTCCGCTGCACCAGCCGGTCCTCACGCCCCTCCGGATTGGCGAGCAAGGGCGTCGCCCCATCGAAAGCAATGGCGCGAAAGGCATCCCAGGAAAAGCGCGGCCAACTGCTCGCCGCATTGGGCCCGTGGATGGTGACGAACCCCGCCCGCGCCGCAAAGGCCAGATGCAGCGCAGTGATGTCGGAAAAGCCGATCAGCAGCTTGGGATTGGCCCTGATCGCCTTGAAATCCAGATAGGGCAGCAGCCGCGCGCACCCCCATCCGCCCCGCGTCGCGAACACGGCCCGCACCTGCGGATCGGCAAACATCGCATTGATGTCCGCCGCCCGGTCCGCATCCGTCCCCGCCAGATAGCCGTAGCGTTCCACCAGATGCTTCGCCGGCTTGGGCACCAGCCCCATGGCGACGATCGTTTCCTTGACCAGATCGAGGTCGAAGGCGTCATCGGTGAAGCCCGCCGGCTCGACCAGCCCCACCATGTCGCCAGGACGCAGCCGGGGCGGCTTCACCACCCCCGCCGGAGCCGCGGCCAAGGCCCGGGGAGCCGCCATCGCCGCGCCCAGCAACGCCATCGACGCCCGCCGGTCCAGCTTCAAAAGCCGCTTCCATTCTTGCGGCGATAGGCGCCCTTGACCCATTGCATGTCGATGTCGGGATAGTGCGCATCCCCCAGCGGAACGCGCCCCACCGCCAGGAACACGCAGTCCGCGTCGCTCTCATTGACCAGATGATGGCCATCGGGCTCGCCCTTGGGGAAGGACGCCATGTTGCCGCCACGCAACTTGGTCCGGCTGCCTTCCTCGACCAGCACCGCCTCGCCGCTCAGCATGACGACGAACTCGTCCTCATCCTCATGCCAGTGCCGCTGGGAGGATGCCGCGCCGGGCTTCAGCACCACATGACTGACGCCGAAATCGGAAAGGCCGGTCGCCGGTCCCAGTTTGCGCACCCATCGTTCCGCCACCGCGCCCGCATATTGCGGCGGATAGCCGGTCCGATTGCTCTGTTCGATGGCCGCAAGGTCGATCTTGGGCATGACACATCCTCCTTGCCGGCAAAGCTGCCCGGCGCCGTTGCAGGCGCATCTTGCGAGCCGCCGGCTGTTCCAGCCGGCTTCAAAATGCCCTGCCGTTTTCCGCCGCATTTTGCGAGCCGCCGGCTGTTCCAGCCGGCTTCAAAATGCTCTAACGCAACCGCATGACCAAGACCAGCACCGATGCCGACCCGATCATCATAGCCGAGAAGCTGATCGCCTGCCCATCCGTCACGCCCGCCACGGGGGAGGTTTTCGCGGTGCTGGAAGCGATGCTGAAGCCGCTGGGCTTCACCGTCGATCGCTTCCTGACCGGCGAGGCGCCGGACGGACCAGTGGAAAATCTGCTGGCCTGGCGGACGACCGGGCCGGGCAGGCATTTCGCCTTCGCCGGGCATCTGGACGTGGTCCCGCCGGGCAATGGCTGGGCCAGCGATCCGTTCCAGCCGGAAAGGCGCGGCGAGTTGCTCTACGGCCGCGGCGCGGTGGATATGAAGGGCGCCATCGCCGCCTATGTCGCCGCGCTGCACGACCTGCCCGAAGACCTGCCCGGCACGATCAGCCTGATCATCACCGGCGATGAGGAAGGCGCGGCTGTCCACGGCACGCTCGCCCTGATGGATCGCATGGCCGCCCATGGCCTGCGCCCCGACCTCTGCCTGGTGGGCGAGCCCACATCCTCGCAACGGCTGGGCAACGTCGTCAAGATCGGCCGGCGCGGCTCGGTCAACATGTGGATCAATGTCCAGGGCGTGCAGGGCCATGTCGCCTATCCGCATCTGGCCGACAACCCGATCCCGCGCCTCATCCGCATCCTGTCGGCCATCGACGCCATTGTGCTGGACGAGGGCAATGACTGGTTCCAGGCCAGCAATATCGAGATCACCAATCTCGACGTCGGCAATCCCACCACCAACGTCATCCCCGCCGCCGCGCAGGCGCGCATCTCGATCCGTTTCAACAACGAACATAGCGGCGCGGAACTGGTCGACCTCATCACGGCGCTCGCCGCGACCGAAGGCGGCACGGTGGAGGCGAAGATCAGCGGCGAACCCTTCCTGACGGAGCCGGGCACGCTGTCGGACCTGGTGGCGGGCGCGATCCGGGAAGTGACGGGGGTGGAGGCGGAACTGTCGACCACCGGCGGGACGTCGGACGCCCGTTTCCTCTCGCGCCTTTGCCCGGTCGTGGAATTCGGCCTGAACAATGCGACCATGCACAAGCTGGACGAGGCGGTGGCGCTGGCCGATCTCAAGGATCTGACGGAAATCTACCGGCTGGTGACAATGCGCGCCTTGAGCGAATAAGAACCCGTCCCGAACGCAAGCCGTACTCCTGCGAAGGCAGGAGTCCAGTTCCACCGCCCGAACTGGATTCCTGCCTTCGCAGGAACACGAATATCGGATTTAGAGCGCACTGCGTTAAATCGGACGCAGGCCGCGCGCTCTAAGCTTTTGTTGTCGCATAATTTTAAGCGCAAAACCGGTTCCCACTTTTGCGCACGATGCTCTAGACCGAGCGCCGCTCCGGCATTGGCACGAAGGCGAAACGGGCGAGATAATCCGCCTCCCCCGTCGGCCGCGCCAGATGATAGCCCTGGAACAGCGAGCAGCCGATCACGCGCAGCATCTCCATCTGCGCCTCGGTTTCCACGCCCTCGACCACCACTTCCATGCCAAGGCCCTGGATCAGCCCGACGACGGCGCTGCAAATCGTGCGCGCCTCGGCCGAAACGGCGATGTCGCGGACCAGAGAGCGGTCGATCTTCACCCGGTCGACGGGCAGTTCGCGCAAGCGCGACAGGTTGGAATAGCCCGTCCCGAAATCGTCGATGGCCACGCGCACGCCATCGCGCCTCAGGGCGCTTAATTGATCGAGCGTCTGCGCCTTCATGTCCATCGCCAGCGATTCGGTGATTTCCAGTTCCAGCATGACCGCCGGAGCCTGATGCGCGTCCATGGCATGACGCAGGCGCAGGAAGAAATCGGCCTGCGCCAATTCCCGCGAAGAAATGTTGACCGCGATGCGCTGCCCAACCCCGGCCCGCGCCCAGCGCGCCGCCGTTTCGCACACCCGCCCCATCACCCAATCGCCCAGCGCCACGATCGCGCCGCTTTCCTCCGCCACCGGCACGAAAGAACCGGGCATGACCAGATCCCGTTCCGGATGGACCCAACGCACCAGCGCTTCGGCGCTGACCGCGCGGCCGCTGCCGATCTCGATCTGCGGCTGGAATTCCAGCAGGAATTCGTCTCGCTGCAGGCCCAGCAGCAGATCGCGCTCCAGTTCGGCGCGGTCGGCGGCTTCCAGCGCCAGTTCGGTGGTGAACATCTCGGCCCGGTTACGGCCCTGATGCTTGGCATGATACATGGCGATGTCGGCCGAACGCAGCAGCGCGGGCAGCGTGTCGCCATGTTCGGGATAGCAGGCGATGCCGATCGACGCGCCCAGATCGACATGCTGGCTGCCCAGGTCGAAGCGCTCGCGCAGCGCGAACTGGATGGCGCGGGCGATGCGGCCGGCAGTGTCCAGATCAGGCATGGCGGGCACGAACAGGGTGAATTCATCCCCCGCCAGACGGCCGATCAGGCAATCGCCCGTCCCCGCGCTGGCCTGCGCCATGGCGACTTCGCGCAGTCGACCGGCGACGCGGGCCAGCAACTGGTCGCCCGCCGCATGGCCCAGCGTGTCGTTGACGCCCTTGAACCCGTCGAGATCGATGAAGAACAGCGCCGCCAGCCCCTCCTCGCTGCGCTCGGCCAGCATCCGTTCAACCTGCCGGCAAAAGCTGGCGCGGTTCGCAAGGCCGGTCACCTGATCGAACAGGGCCAGCGCCTGCACATGATCCAGATTGGTGCGCACCTGGCTGAACAGGCTCTCCATCGCCACCGACAGGTCGGGCAGTTCCTGGCCTATGTCGGCGGGCACGGCGGATTGCAGGTCGCCATGCGCTGCCGCCAGCAACCGCTCCGTCGCCCCGTCAATGGCGCTGGCCGTCGTCGCCACGGTTCGGCGCGCCGAAGCCCAGCTCAAAGTGCCGCACAGGATCGCGATGATGAGGGACCGGCCGATGCCGTCAATATCCGTGGCCTGCCCCTGGCCCAGCACCAGCGACAGGATGAACACCAGCGCCCCCGCGGCGCAGGCGAAGGCAGTGGCGCGGCTCGTCAATGTCACGCCCTGCATGTGCCTCCCTACCCGCGCGATCCGATCCCGGATCAGCCGGATATGAAGGACAGTGGTTAAGAAAAGGTCAGTGTATCGCTCGAAAAGGGCTTATTTCTTGCGCCGCAGGATGACGTAGAGCGCACCCTCGCCACCATGGCGCTGATGCGCGATCCGCACGCTGGCGATGCGGTCGGCATAGCTGCTGGTCTCCAGCCAGTGACCAATCTCGCCGCGAATGGCTCCCCGGCGCGATCCGCCGGCAGAGGCGGTTTTCGGCGGTTTGCCGGTGACCACCAGCAGGATGCGCGCATCCCGTGCCCATGCCGCCGCCAGCGCCTGGTTAAGCCGGGCATGCGCCGCCGCAAGGCTATGCCCGTGCAGGTCGATGGCCATGTCCGGCGCCATATTTCCGCTACGGATTCTGCGCTCCCAGCTTGAATCCAGCGTGGCCGTCGGGGTTCGCGCCGGGGCTGCGGCCCCCGTCTGAACGGAGGGAAGCGTTAACCCTGTTGCGTCCGCAGCCTTGACTGGCACCGCCGGCGGAGAAGGCGTCCGCGCGCCAGGACGCAGCGGCCTTACCGACCGGGTCAGCGCCGTCCAGAGCGCCTGTTCTTCGGAGGAGAGATTGCGCCGACCCATGGCAGCATGGCGTCAGTTCTGGCCGAGCCGGGCCGCCGACCCCAGCGGCAGCAGGATGAGCGCGCTGCCCCGCGCCGACATGCCGCCCGCGATGCTGCGCGCACTGGCCCCCGCGCCCCAGAAGCTGTCGAAGCGGTTGGCGCCCTTGATCGCGCCGCCCGTATCCTGCGCGATCCAGATGCCATTGGGTTCGGCCCGGTCGAGCGACAGCAGCACCGGCGCGCCCAGCGGCACATATTTGGGGTCGGCCGCCACCGTCGCCTCCGGCGTGACCGGCACGCCCAGCGCCCCCAGCGGCCCAGCGCCGGTCAGCTCGCGGAAGAAGACGAAGCTCTTATTCTCGTCCATGATCGCCGCGCCCTCTGCGGGGTTGGCGCGCAAATAAGCCATGATGTCTTGCATCGACCCGGCCTGGATCAGTCCGCGATCCTTCATCAGCTTGCCGATGCCGGTATAATCGCGGCCATTCTGCCCGTCATAGCCGATCCGCATCACCCCGCCATCGGGCAGCAGCAACCGGCCGCTGCCCTGCACCTGGAGGAAGAAGAATTCGACCGGATCGGCGGCCCAGGCCAGTTCCAGCCCCTTGCCCGCCAGCGATCCGCCCACGATCTGCGACCGGTCGTCGAAGGGAACGAAATTGCTGCCGTCCACCTTGCCCCTGATGGTCTTGCCCTTCAGGCTGTCGCTGAACAGGCCCAGATTGACGTCGATCAGATTGGCCGGGCGGCGGTAGATCGGCACCTGATAGCCGGGCTGGCGGTTGCGTGATCCGGCGATCTCCGGCTCATAATAGCCAGTGACGAAGGCCTTCCCCTCGCCCACCTGCACCGCTTCGAAATAGCGGGAGAAAAACTCGTTGGCCGATGCCTCGGGCCAGCTAGAGGCGGCGGCGCAGGCGCTGTTCCAGTCCGTTCCCCGCGTCAGCCCGCTCTGGTCACCGCGCTTCATCAGCGAGGGGCAGGAGAGGCGGAAAGCCTGCAACGCCTTGCGCGAGCGTTCGCCCGAGGGAATGAGATCGGCAATGTCGGGTCCGCGCGTGACGCCCGCGCTGGCCGCATTGGCGGTATCGGCGGGCATAGTCGTCGGTGGCGGAGTGACGGGCACGGGCGGCCTGGGCGTTGAGGGAATCGGCCGGGTCGTCGTCTCGCCGCTGCCGCGGGGCGGACGGGCTGGCGCGGGACCGCCCGCACCCGGCGGAATCACGCCGCCGGCGCAAGCGGACAGCAGCAGGGCCGTGGCCAGCGCGCCTCCCGCCCGCACGCCACCCAATGACCGCAGGCTCATGCCGCCTCGTCGGTCTCGCTAAGCTTCCAGTTGGGGTCGGTGCTGCGCAGATCGCGCGAGAAGGTCCATATATCGTTGGTGCCGACGGCGTCGGTCAGCGAACCGGCGACGACATGGCCGTCCCTGTCGCGGGTGACGGCGGCGATGTCCGCCTCGAACCGCAGGGAAATCTCCGCCATTCGGCCGGTGACGCTGGCGTCGACGATCTGCGCCTTCTCGATGCGGACCAGACGGTTGTCGAGGACATGGCCCTCCGCCTCCCGCGCCGCGATCGCCTCCTCGAACGACGCCAGCACATCGGCGTCGCACAGCCATTCCAGTTCCTGCCGGTCGCCCCGCCAGAAGGCTTCCAGCACCATCTTATAGGCAGCCTTGGCGCCTTCGACGAACTGGGGCACGTCGAAGCTGCGGTCCGCCGCGATCAAGGCGCGCACGCACGCCTCGCCGCCGGGCGCGATCAGGCCATCGGACAGCCGTACCGAATCGCCCGCCATTTCCGTGACCGGCCGGGGCTGCACGATCGTCACCTTGGCGCGTTCCTCCGCCGGACGCAGAGCAGGCTCCTGTTCATGCCCGGTCCGCTTGCCGAGCACGGAATAGAGCCGCAGCGCCAGAAAACCGGCAATCATGGCGAGGATGACGATCACATACACGGGGTCAGGCACCCTTTGGATTGAATCTGAATTACTGTAACGCAACCAACATAAGCATGTTTCCCCGCATATTCAAATGGCGGCTTTTCGCGGGGCCGCCATTGCTCCGCCCTGCCGCCCCTGCTAAGCGCGCGGATCGACATGCGCGGGCATTCTGCCTGCCAAGGCAAACCTAAACACCCAGGGAAATAAGATGGCCGAGGAAGCCGATACCATTCAGACCACCGGCAATGGCGCCGACAACGGCCCGCAAATCGCGCTGATCAGCCAATATGTGAAGGATCTGTCGTTCGAGAACCCGAACGCACCCGCCGTCTACCAGTGGCAGGACCAGCCGCAGATCGACGTGCAGTTCAACATCGGCGCCGACAAGGTGGGCGACGAAGTGGTCGAAGTCTCCCTGAAGATCGAGGTCAAGGCGACCGCGCCGCAGGGCACCGCCTTCGCCGTGGAGCTGGTCTATGCCGCGATCTTCGGCATGCGCAACGTGCCGGAGGACCAGATGCAGCCCTTCATGCTGGCCGAAGCGCCGCGCCTGCTCTTCCCCTTCGCCCGCCGCGTGCTGGCCGACGCGATCCGCGACGGCGGCTTCCCGCCGCTGCTGCTCGACCCGATCGATTTCGGCGGCCTCTATGTCCAGCAGGCCGAAGCCATGGCGCAGACGACGGGCGAGCCGGCCGGTCACGCCTGAGCAAAGCCAGAATATTCTCCTGTCCGTTTGTGCTGAGTAGGGACTGAGCTTGTCGAAGGCCCGTATCGAAGCAGCTCCGCAACCATCCTTCGATACGCCGCTTCGACTTCGCTCAGCGGCTACTCAGGACGAACGGGAAGCCATGGCATGAAACTGGCCAGGGCGCTGGGCTCGGTCGGCGGACTGACGCTCGCCAGCCGGATACTCGCGCTGGTGCGCGATTCGCTGGCGGCGCGCTATGTCGGCGCGGGTTTCGCGTCGGACGCGTTCAACGGCGTCGCCTTCCGCCTGCCCAACATGTTCCGCGCCCTCTTTGCCGAGGGGGCCTTCTCCGCCGCCTTCATCCCGATGTTCAACCGCAAGGCGGCGGGACCGGGCGGGATCGCGGAAGGCTATCATTTTGCCGAGCGGGCGCTGGCAGTGCTGCTGCCGGTGCTGGTGGTCTTCACCGCGCTGCTGATCGCGGCGGCCTGGCCGATCACCTGGGCGCTATCCGGCGGCTTTTCGCGCCAGCATCCGACGGCCGAGCAATTCGCCTTCGCGGTCATGCTGTCGCGCATCACCTTGCCCTATCTGGCGCTGATCAGCCTAGCCTCGCTGCTGGGTGGAATATTGAACTCGCTCGACAAATTCTGGGTGAATGCCGCCGCGCCGATCCTGCTCAACGTCGCCATGATCGCGGGACTTTGGCTGTTCCACGGTGCCAATGAATATGAAACGGCGCGGGTACAGGCGATTTCCGTCACTGTGGGTGGCGCGCTGCAATTGCTCTGGCTGGTCTGGGCCTGCCGCCGGGCGGGCGTGTCGATGAAGCTCAAGCGGCCGCGTTTCGACGCGGATGTGAAGGAGTTGCTCCGCCTGATCGTTCCGGCAGCGGCGGGCGCGGGCGCGTCACAGATCAACCTGCTGATCTCCACCGCCTTGTCGGGCTGGCTGCTCGCTTCGGGATCGATCACCTATATCTATTATGCCGACCGGCTGAACCAGTTGCCTTTGGGCCTGATCGGCATCGGCCTTGGCACCATATTGCTGCCCACCGTCTCGCGCCTGCTGTCGACGGGGCAGGAGCAAGTGGCGATGGACACGCAGAATCGCGGCATAGAGCTGGCGCTGTTCCTGACCCTGCCCGCCACCGTCGCCTTCATCACCGTGGCCGAGCCGATCGTGCGCGGCCTGTTCCAATATGGCCGCTTCACGGTCGAGGATGCGCAGCGCTGCGGCTGGGCCCTGTCGGCCTTCTCCATCGGCCTGCCCTCCTATGTCCTCGTGAAAGTGCTGACGCCCGGCTATTATGCGCGGGGCGACACCAGGACGCCGGTGCGCTATGCGATGCTGTCGATCGTCATCAACATCATCGGCAATTTCCTGCTGATCCCGCTGCTGGCTCGGGTGGGCATGGGGCATGTCGGCCCGCCGCTGGCGACGGCGCTGTCCTCCACCGTTAATGTCGCCATGCTCTATTCGACGCTGGTGAAGCGCGGCCATTTCGCCGCCGACGCGCAATTGCGGCGGCGCCTGCCCCGCCTCGCGCTGGCGGCGATCGCCATGGGCGCGGCGCTTTATGCGGGCGAAGGCCTGCTCGATCCCTGGCTCGGCGGGGTGATGCTCCAGCGTTATGTGGCGCTTGCCCTGCTTGTCGGCGCCGGCATTGCGCTTTACGGGGTGGCCTGTTTCATCACGGGCGCCTATCGGCTGTCCGACCTCAAGGCGCTGATGCGTCGCAAAAGTGCAACCAAAGAAGAGAACGGATAAGTCATGCGCGTCCTTTCCGGCATCCAGCCGACCGGCAATCTGCACCTGGGCAATTATCTGGGCGCGATCCGCAACTGGGTGCGGATGCAGGATGAGATGGACGCCGACAGCCAGTGCTTCTTCTTCCTGGCCGACATGCATTCGATCACCGTGCATGAAGGGCGCGAGCAACGCATCCGCAACGTCCGCGACATGGCCGCGGCTCTGGTCGCCGCGGGGATCGATCCCGACCGCTCGGTACTCTTCAACCAGGCGCGGGTGCCCGCCCATGCCGAGCTTTGCTGGCTGCTGAACGGCACGGCGCGGATCGGCTGGCTCAACCGCATGACCCAGTTCAAGGACAAGGTCGGCAAGGACCGCGAAGGCGCCTCCATCGGCCTGTTCGTCTATCCGGTGCTCCAGGCGGCGGACATCCTCGTCTATAACGCCACCCATGTGCCGGTGGGCGAGGACCAGAAGCAACATCTGGAACTGGCCCGCGACATCGCCACCAAGTTCAACACTGATTTCGGCGTGGAGCTGTTCACCCTGCCCGATCCGATCATCCCCAAGGAATCGGCGCGCATCATGTCTTTCCGCGACGGCACGGCCAAGATGTCGAAGTCCGACCCTTCCGACATGAGCCGCATCAACCTGACCGACGATGACGATGCCATCATGCAGAAGGTGAAGAAGGCCAAGACCGATCCCGAGCCGCTGCCCGAAACCGCCGCAGGGCTGGCCGGGCGTCCTGAAGCGAACAATCTGGTCGGCATCTATGCGACGCTGGCGGGCACCACTGCCGACGCCGTCTGCGCCGAGTTTGCGGGCAAGGGCTTCGGCGCGTTCAAGCCCGCGCTGGGCGAGCTGTTGGTCGAAACGCTTCGGCCGATCCGGTCGCGGTTCATGGAATTGCGCACGGATGACGCCGCGCTCGACGCGATCCTGGAAAAAGGCGCGGCCAAGGCATCCACCGCAGCCGCGCCGACGTTGCGTGCCGCTTATGACGCCATGGGACTGATGCGCTGATGCCACAGGGGTCGCCAAAGCGGCGGCCCCTTCCCTGCCCGCGACGGAATAATCCTGCCCGCGCCGTCGTAAGGATGGCAGGACATGGTTTGCGCCCGTTCGCCCGTTACGCGCGTTCAAACGATGTTCAGTTGCGTTTTGCTATGGCAAGACGCAAGATGTTTGGCAGGCGTAGTGCCTGATACAGGACGCAGAAAAATGACCCGTTTCAAAAAGATCGGCCTGATCGCGGCGCCCGCTTTGGCGCTCGTGGCTCTGTCGGGCTGCGCAACTTCCTTCAAGGCGGATGTCGCCCGCTTTCAGCAGCTCCCGGCGCCCGCCGGGCAGAGCTTCACCATCGTCGCGGACGATCCGCGTCTCGCCGGTGGTCTTGAATTTTCGCACTATGCCGATCTCGTCGGCCAGCGCCTGACCCAAACCGGCTATGTCGCGGCCGGTGACCCGGCGCGGGCCGACCTGATCGTCAGGGTGTCCTACGGCGTGGACAATGGGCGCGAGAAGGTGCGCTCGACCGGCATCAGTGCGCCTGACCCCTTCTTCTACGGCGGCTGGGGTTGGCGCGGGCGCTGGGGCCGTCCCTGGGGCTATGGCTTCTATGACCCGTGGCTGTTCGGCCCCGGCAGCTATAACGACATCAGCAGCTATACGGTCTATACCAGCGACCTCAGCATGAAGATCGACCGCGCCGCCGACAATCGCCGCCTGTTCGAAGGCAAGGCGCAGGCCCAGTCGCTGTCTAACAAGCTGACCTATCTGGTGCCGAACCTGATCGACGCGATGTTCACCGGCTTCCCTGGGCAAAATGGGGAGAATGTGAAGATCACCCTGCCGCCCGAAAAGAAGGGCTGAGCGGCTTTCCAGACGAGCGGCTCCCGGCCTAGCCCAATGACCCGGCGGTCTAGGATCGCCGGGTTTTCTTTTGGGAGAAGCGTTCGGCTTGTTGATGGATGGGTTTTGGCCAATTGCTGACGTGGGATATCCGTTCGGGCTGAGCGAAGTCGAAGCCCTCAACCGAGCAGAGCGAGGCTCCCATGCTTCGCCTTCGCTCAGCAGGGCCCTTCGACAAGCCAGGGCGAACGGAAACTGAAAGTCCGCAACCCACCCTCAATCGCCATCCTTCAGGGCATGCGCCGCGCCGTCAGAATCTTCACCGGCTGCTCCAGCATCTGCCCCTTCATCACGCCCTCGCCAGCCGTGGGCGATTTGGGCGCGGCCAGGATCGCCTTCACCACGTCCATGCCTTCGACAATATGGGCGAAGACGGCGAAACCCTGATTGTCTCCCCCCGCCTCCGGATGCGCGTCCATGCCCGGCATCTTGCCCAGCACGATGAAGAAATCGCCGGTCGCGCTGCCCGGCGCATAGCGGGCCATGGAAAGCGCGCCATCATCATGGGTAAGGCCCGTCTGGCTTGTCGGTTCATGCTTGATCGGCGGCAGGACGCGCTTGGGATTGTTCTGCGCGCCACCCTGCACGAAGCCATAATCGGCCGTGCCGACACCGCGATAGAATAGCGTGCCGTCCAGCCGCTTCTGATCGACATAGCGCAGGAAGTTCGTGGCCGTGACCGGCGCCTTGGCGACATGCACGGCTACAACAATGCGCCCGACGCTGGTTTCGAGCGCGACCCGCACATCGGCGGGTGACGGCGCAGAAACGGTCTGCGCGAAGGCAGGGCCAAGACAGAAAAAAGCGGCGAGGAAAAGAGCAAGCTGTCGGATCATGCGTGAAGCCTAATCCAAAGCCGCTCGCCTGTCAGCCTTCCAACTGGCGCTGCAAAGCGCGGATATCGGCGTCGATATCCGGATTGCTCTGCCGCAATTCCTCGATTGTGCGCACGGCATGGATAACGGTGCTATGGTCGCGTCCGCCGAAGATGCGGCCGATCTCCGGCAAGGAGCGCGGCGTCATCTTCTTGGCGAGATACATCGCCACCTGGCGGGGACGAGCCACCGCGCGCGCCCGGCGCTTGGACCGCATTTCCGCCGCGTCGATCTTGTAATGCGCGGCGCAGGCCTTCTGGATCTCGTCGACGGTGATGCGGCGGGCATTGGCGCGCACCGCGTCGGCCAGCATCGCCTGCGCGAACTCCAGATCGATCGACCGCCCGGTGAGCTGGCCATAAGCGATCAGCTTGTTGAACGCGCCCTCCAGCTCGCGGACATTGGAGCGGATCGAGCGGGCAAGGAAATCCACCACGGCGTCGGGCACCGGCGGATCGCCGGCAATGGCGCGCTTGGCCTCCAGGATCGCGAGGCGCAGGTCGAGCCCCGCCGGGCGGATGTCCGCCACCAGCCCGCCGGCCAGGCGCGAGAGGATGCGCGCATCGATCGCGTCCAGCATTTGCGGTGCGCGGTCGGCGGTCACGACGATGCGGGCGCCCGAATCGATGAGATCGTTGATCGTGTGCAGAAACTCTTCCTGCGTCGATCCCTTGCCGGCGATGAACTGGATGTCGTCGATCAGCAGCAAGCGGGCGGCGCGCAGCCGCGCCTTGAACATCATGGTCTCATTGGCCCGCATCGCGTTCACGAATTCCATCATGAACCGCTCGGCCGACATATAGAGGACCGGCGCCGACGGAGAATGCTCCGAGAAGAGCCGGGCGATGGCGTGGAGCAGATGCGTCTTGCCCTGGCCGGTGCCGCCATGGATGAAGAGCGGGCTGAACCGTGGCTGGCTCTTGCCGGCCAAGGCCTGCGCCGCCGAAAAGGCGAGATGATTGGTTTCGCCCGTCACGAATTCGTCGAAGCTGTGGCGCGGCTGAAAATTCGAGGCGGGGCCCTGAACGTCCATCACGACGCTGTCGGCGGCGGCCGCCGTCTCCGTCTGGTGCAGTTCAAGGACGCGCGGACCCACCGCATTGGGCGCCCGTCGCAGGCGGACCTCGCGCACGCCCGCCCCCGCGCAGCGCCATGCCATGCGCAGGCGGTCACCGAACTGACCCGACACGAAGTTCGCCGTGAAGTCGGAAGCGAACAGCAGATCGAGCGTCTGCGATTCGGGGCAATAGTCGCCCAGTTGCGCGGCCTTCAGCCACTGATCGAACATGCGCGCGCCAATGTCGCGGCGCAGGCCGGCGCGAATGGTCGCCCAGACAGTCTCCAGGCGCGCGCTTTGCTGCGTGTCGAGACCGCTCAAACTTCCAATCACTGCCGCAATATCCTTCAT